>NZ_CABPSJ010000017.1 GCF_902459745.1 Pandoraea communis | reverse complement strand
ATCGCCCCCAACTTCTGCACCTGCTCTTCAAAGAAGAACTGCTTGTCCATCGCCAACTTCTGCTCAGGCAATAACACCGGCCAGAACATCGACTGCGTAATCAACGACTGCTCGGTGCCCCCCGTCACATACGCCGCCTGAAGGGAGCAGCGATCCGGGAAGTTGCCCTTGAAGTGCGCCGTGTCGACTTCGATCTTGCCAATCTCGCCCGGCTGCGCCAACGCAATGATCGCCCAGTCGTTGCCCGGCTCACGACGCCGCCGCGTCTCCCACCCATCCCCCATGTTCACGCCACGACCCGGCATCAGCAGGCTCGACGCCAACCCAAAGTGCTGGTTGTTCGCCGCCACCACGTAACCGCCGTTCTCCATCGCAATCAGGTCGATCAACTCGTCACGCGAACGCCCCGCCCAATCGCTCTGCGGCAAACCATACAGGCGCAGTCGCGCCAGACCACCGTCGGGGTACAGGTTCACACGCACATGGGTCGCCGCACGCGGGTTGATGATCGCGTGGTAGTGATGCGAGTTGCCCTG
>NZ_CABPSJ010000016.1 GCF_902459745.1 Pandoraea communis | reverse complement strand
GTGATCCTGGGCAAGCAGGCGATCGACGACGACTCGAATCAAACCGGTCAGATGCTCGCGGCGCTGGCGAAGCTGCCGCAGGCGACGTTCGCTTCGAAGGTGACGGTGGCGGATAACCGTGCGCAGGTCACACGTGAAGTGGACGGCGGTCTGGAGACGGTGTCGCTGTCGCTGCCGGCGGTCATCACGACGGACTTGCGCCTGAACGAGCCGCGTTACGTGACGCTGCCCAATATCATGAAGGCGAAGAAGAAGCCGCTGGAAACGCTCAAGCCTGCGGATCTGGGTGTGGATGTGAGCCCGCGTCTGAAGACGCTGAAGGTGGCGGAGCCGCCCAAGCGCAGCGCAGGGGTGAAGGTGGCGGACGTGGCAGCGCTCGTCGACAAGCTGAAGACCGAAGCGAAGGTCATCTAAGAAGGGAGACGACGAGATGAGCATTCTGGTAATTGCAGATCACGACAATCAATCGATCAAGGCGGCAACGCTCAACACGGTGACGGCTGCGCTGCAATGCGGCGCCGACGTGCATGTGCTGGT
>NZ_CABPSJ010000015.1 GCF_902459745.1 Pandoraea communis | reverse complement strand
AAGAACCTCGGCGCGAGTAACGCGCAGGTGATGCGCGAGGTCATTCTGCCCGCAAGTCTGCCGCAGATTCTCTCGGGCCTGAAGATCATTCTCGGCCTGTCGTGGACGTGCGTGATCTCGGCCGAACTCGTCGCAGCGCGCGAAGGCCTTGGCTTCCTCATCATGAACGGCAAGGAGTTCTTTCAAACGGAAGTCGTCGTGCTCGGCATGGTGATGATCAGTGTCACCGTGCTGGTGACGGATATCGTGTTTCGCGCCATCGAGCGCAAGGTGTTGAGGTGGCAGGCATGAACGATCGCATCGATTCTCACGTTGGCGCACAGCGCACCCCCGGCGGCGCGGCCTCAGGCAACGCCGAAACGATGATCGCTATCGACGGTGTCTCGAAGCGCTATGGCGACTTCCAGGCGCTCGAGCGCGTGGATATGAACATTGCACGCGGTGAGTTCGTGGTGTTGCTCGGCGCGTCCGGTTGCGGCAAGTCGACGCTGCTCAACCTCATCACGGGCTTCGACGCGCCGACGACGGGGCAGATTCGTGTGAACGGTCGTCAGGTGAAGGGCATCGATCCGCACTGCGGCATGGTCTTTCAGCAGTACGCGCTGTTTCCGTGGCTGAATGTGCTCGATAACGTGGCCTTCGGCCTGAAGATGAAGGGCATCGACAAGGCCACGCGCTACGCCACCGCACGGCGCTACATCGAGATGGTTGGCCTCA
>NZ_CABPSJ010000014.1 GCF_902459745.1 Pandoraea communis | reverse complement strand
GCACGCCCTGCAACCTCACCTGACTCGTGACGCGCTTACAGCGCGCCCGTCAGCTCCGGCACGACCGTGAACAGATCGCCCACCAGGCCATAATCCGCCACCGAGAAAATCGGCGCTTCCGGATCCTTGTTGATCGCCACGATCACCTTCGAATCCTTCATCCCCGCCAAGTGCTGGATCGCCCCCGAAATGCCCACCGCGATATACAACTGCGGCGCCACGATCTTGCCCGTCTGCCCCACCTGATAGTCGTTCGGCACGTAGCCCGCGTCCACCGCCGCACGCGACGCACCCAGCGCCGCACCCAGCTTGTCCGCCAGCGGCTCGAGCACCTTCGTATAGTTCTCGCCGCTACCCAGACCCCGGCCGCCCGAGACGATGATCTTCGCGCTCGTCAGCTCCGGACGGTCCAGCTTCGTCACCTCACGCCCAACGAACTGCGACACGCCCGCGTCCGGCGTTGCCGCCACCGTCTCCACCGCCGCGCTGCCGCCCGTCGCCGCCGCCGGGTCGAACCCCGTCGAGCGCACCGTGATCACCTTCACCTTGTCCGCGCTTTGCACCGTGGCAATCGCGTTGCCCGCGTAGATCGGGCGCTCAAACGTATCCGCGCTGTCGACCTTCGTGATGTCCGAAATCTGCGCAACGTCCAGCAGCGCTGCCACGCGCGGCGCAATGTTCTTGCCATACGCCGTGGCCGTCGCCAGGATGTGCGAATAGTTGCCCGCAATCGACACCACCTCGTCGGCGATGTTCTCGGCCAGCCCGTCGCCGAAGTACGGCGCATCGGCCAGCAGCACCTTCTTCACGCCCGCGATCTGCGCGGCCGCATCCGCCGCTGCCTTGGCATTGCTGCCCGC
>NZ_CABPSJ010000013.1 GCF_902459745.1 Pandoraea communis | reverse complement strand
TCAAATAACCCTGAAACAAATGCTTAGGGATTTTATTGGTATCAGGGTTAATCGTGCCAAGAAAAGCGGCATGGTCAATATAACCAGTAGTGTTAACAGTCGGGAGAGGAGTGGCATTAACACCATCCTTCATGAACTTAATCCACTGTTCACCATAAACGTGACGATGAGGGACATAAAAAGTAAAAATGTCTACAGTAGAGTCAATAGCAAGGCCACGACGCAATGGAGAAAGACGGAGAGCGCCAACGGCGTCCATCTCGAAGGAGTCGCCAGCGATAACCGGAGTAGTTGAAATGGTAATAAGACGACCAATCTGACCAGCAAGGAAGCCAAGATGGGAAAGGTCATGCGGCATACGCTCGGCGCCAGTTTGAATATTAGACATAATTTATCCTCAAGTAAGGGGCCGAAGCCCCTGCAATTAAAATTGTTGACCACCTACATACCAAAGACGAGCGCCTTTACGCTTGCCTTTAGTACCTCGCAACGGCTGCGGACGACCAGGGCGAGCGCCAGAACGTTTTTTACCTTTAGACATTACATCACTCCTTCTGCACGTAATTTTTGACGCACGTTTTCTTCTGCGTCAGTAAGAACGTCAGTGTTTCCTGCGCGTACACGCAAGGTAAACGCGAACAATTCAGCGGCTTTAACCGGACGCTCGACGCCATTAATAATGTTTTCCGTAAATTCAGCGCCTTCCATGATGAGACAGGCCGTTTGAATGTTGACGGGATGAACATAATAAGCAATGACGGCAGCAATAAACTCAACAGGAGCAGGAAAGCGAGGGTATCCTACAAAGTCCAGCGTACCATAAACGCAAGCCTCAACGCAGCGACGAGCACGAGAGCGGTCAGTAGCAATCCAAACTTTGTTACTCGTCAGAAAATCGAAATCATCTTCGGTTAAATCCAAAACGGCAGAAGCCTGAATGAGCTTAATAGAGGCCAAAGCGGTCTGGAAACGTACGGATTGTTCAGTAACTTGACTCATGATTTCTTACCTATTAGTGGTTGAACAGCATCGGACTCAGATAGTAATCCACGCTCTTTTAAAATGTCAACAAGAGAATCTCTACCATGAACAAAATGTGACTCATATCTAAACCAGTCCTTGACGAACGTGCCAAGCATATTAAGCCACTTCTCCTCATCCAACGCGTCAGTTTTTGACAGAATCGTTAGTTGATGGCGAAAGGTCGCAAAGTAAGAGCTTCTCGAGCTGCGCAAGGATAGGTCGAATTTTCTCATTTTCCGCCAGCAGTCCACTTCGATTTAATTCGTAAACAAGCAGTAGTAATTCCTGCTTTATCAAGATAATTTTTCGACTCATCAGAAATATCCGAAAGTGTTAACTTCTGCGTCATGGAAGCGATAAAACTCTGCAGGTTGGATACGCCAATCATTTTTATCGAAGCGCGCATAAATTTGAGCAGATTTGTCGTCACAGGTTGCGCCGCCAAAACGTCGGCTACAGTAACTTTTCCCAGCCTCAATCTCATCTCTCTTTTTGCGTTCTGCTTCAATATCTGGTTGAACGGCGTCGCGTCGTAACCCAGCTTGGTAAGTTGGATTAAGCACTCCGTGGACAGATTTGTCATTGTGAGCATTTTCATCCCGAAGTTGCGGCTCATTCTGATTCTGAACAGCTTCTTGGGAAGTAGCGACAGCTTGGTTTTTAGTGAGTTGTTCCATTCTTTAGCTCCTAGACCTTTAGCAGCAAGGTCCATATCTGACTTTTTGTTAACGTATTTAGCCACATAGAAACCAACAGCCATATAACTGGTAGCTTTAAGCGGCTCACCTTTAGCATCAACAGGCCACAACCAACCAGAACGTGAAAAAGCGTCCTGCGTGTAGCGAACTGCGATGGGCATACTGTAACCATAAGGCCACGTATTTTGCAAGCTATTTAACTGGCGGCGATTGCGTACCCGACGACCAAAATTAGGGTCAACGCTACCTGTAGGAAGTGTCCGCATAAAGTGCACCGCATGGAAATGAAGACGGCCATTAGCTGTACCATACTCAGGCACACAAAAATACTGATAGCAGTCGGCGTGTGAATCATTAGCCTTGCGACCCTCGGCAGCAAGAACCATACGACCAATATCACGAAAATAGTCACGCAAAGCATTGGGATTATCATAAAACGCCTCTAATCGGTCGTCAGCCAACGTGAGAGTGTCAAAAACGATAAACCAACCATCAGCATGAGCCTGTCGCATTGCATTCATCAAACGCTGAATAGCAAAGCCTCTACGCGATTTCATAGTGGAGGCCTCCAGCAATCTTGAACACTCATCCTTAATACCTTTCTTTTTGGGGTAATTATACTCATCGCGAATATCCTTAAGAGGGCGTTCAGCAGCCAGCTTGCGGCAAAACTGCGTAACCGTCTTCTCGTTCTCTAAAAACCATTTTTCGTCCCCTTCGGGGCGGTGGTCTATAGTGTTATTAATATCAAGTTGGGGGAGCACATTGTAGCATTGTGCCAATTCATCCATTAACTTCTCAGTAACAGATACAAACTCATCACGAACGTCAGAAGCAGCCTTATGGCCGTCAACATACATATCACCATTATCGAACTCAACGCCCTGCATACGAAAAGACAGAATCTCTTCCAAGAGCTTGATGCGGTTATCCATCTGCTTATGGAAGCCAAGCATTGGGGATTGAGAAAGAGTAGAAATGCCACAAGCCTCAATAGCAGGTTTAAGAGCCTCGATACGCTCAAAGTCAAAATAATCAGCGTGACATTCAGAAGGGTAATAAGAACGAACCATAAAAAAGCCTCCAAGATTTGGAGGCATGAAAACATACAATTGGGAGGGTGTCAATCCTGACGGTTATTTCCTAGACAAATTAGAGCCAATACCATCAGCTTTACCGTCTTTCCAGAAATTGTTCCAAGTATCGGCAACAGCTTTATCAATACCATGAAAAATATCAACCACACCAGAAGCAGCATCAGTGACGACATTAGAAATATCCTTTGCAGTAGCGCCAATATGAGAAGAGCCATACCGCTGATTCTGCGTTTGCTGATGAACTAAGTCAACCTCAGCACTAACCTTGCGAGTCATTTCTTTGATTTGGTCATTGGTAAAATACTGACCAGCCGTTTGAGCTTGAGTAAGCATTTGGCGCATAATCTCGGAAACCTGCTGTTGCTTGGAAAGATTGGTGTTTTCCATAATAGACGCAACGCGAGCAGTAGACTCCTTCTGTTGATAAGCAAGCATCTCATTTTGTGCATATACCTGGTCTTTCGTATTCTGGCGTGAAGTCGCCGACTGAATGCCAGCAATCTCTTTTTGAGTCTCATTTTGCATCTCGGCAATCTCTTTCTGATTGTCCAGTTGCATTTTAGTAAGCTCTTTTTGATTCTCAAATCCGGCGTCAACCATACCAGCAGAGGAAGCATCAGCACCAGCACGCTCCCAAGCATTAAGCTCAGGAAATGCAGCAGCAAGATAATCACGAGTATCCTTTCCTTTATCAGCGGCAGACTTGCCACCAAGTCCAACCAAATCAAGCAACTTATCAGAAACGGCAGAAGTGCCAGCCTGCAACGTACCTTCAAGAAGTCCTTTACCAGCTTTAGCCATAGCACCAGAAACAAAACTAGGGACGGCCTCATCAGGGTTAGGAACATTAGAGCCTTGAATGGCAGATTTAATACCAGCATCACCCATGCCTACAGTATTGTTATCGGTAGCAAGCACATCACCTTGAATGCCACCGGAGGCGGCTTTTTGACCGCCTCCAAACAATTTAGACATGGCGCCACCAGCAAGAGCAGAAGCAATACCGCCAGCAATAGCACCAAACATAAATCACCTCACTTAAGTGGCTGGAGACAAATAATCTCTTTAATAACCTGATTCAGCGAAACCAATCCGCGGCATTTAGTAGCGGTAAAGTTAGACCAAACCATGAAACCAACATAAACATTATTGCCCGGCGTACGGGGAAGGACGTCAATAGTCACACAGTCCTTGACGGTATAATAACCACCATCATGGCGACCATCCAAAGGATAAACATCATAGGCAGTCGGGAGGGTAGTCGGAACCGAAGAAGACTCAAAGCGAACCAAACAGGCAAAAAATTTAGGGTCGGCATCAAAAGCAATATCAGCACCAACAGAAACAACCTGATTAGCGGCGTTGACAGATGTATCCATCTGAATGCAATGAAGAAAACCACCATTACCAGCATTAACCGTCAAACTATCAAAATATAACGTTGACGATGTAGCTTTAGGTGTCTGTAAAACAGGTGCCGAAGAAGCTGGAGTAACAGAAGTGAGAACCAGCTTATCAGAAAAAAAGTTTGAATTATGGCGAGAAATAAAAGTCTGAAACATGATTAAACTCCTAAGCAGAAAACCTACCGCGCTTCGCTTGGTCAACCCCTCAGCGGCAAAAATTAAAATTTTTACCGCTTCGGCGTTATAACCTCACACTCAATCTTTTATCACGAAGTCATGATTGAATCGCGAGTGGTCGGCAGATTGCGATAAACGGTCACATTAAATTTAACCTGACTATTCCACTGCAACAACTGAACGGACTGGAAACACTGGTCATAATCATGGTGGCGAATAAGTACGCGTTCTTGCAAATCACCAGAAGGCGGTTCCTGAATGAATGGGAAGCCTTCAAGAAGGTGATAAGCAGGAGAAACATACGAAGGCGCATAACGATACCACTGACCCTCAGCAATCTTAAACTTCTTAGACGAATCACCAGAACGGAAAACATCCTTCATAGAAATTTCACGCGGCGGCAAGTTGCCATACAAAACAGGGTCGCCAGCAATATCGGTATAAGTCAAAGCACCTTTAGCGTTAAGGTACTGAATCTCTTTAGTCGCAGTAGGCGGAAAACGAACAAGCGCAAGAGTAAACATAGTGCCATGCTCAGGAACAAAGAAACGCGGCACAGAATGTTTATAGGTCTGTTGAACACGACCAGAAAACTGGCCTAACGACGTTTGGTCAGTTCCATCAACATCATAGCCAGATGCCCAGAGATTAGAGCGCATGACAAGTAAAGGACGGTTGTCAGCGTCATAAGAGGTTTTACCTCCAAATGAAGAAATAACATCATGGTAACGCTGCATGAAGTAATCACGTTCTTGGTCAGTATGCAAATTAGCATAAGCAGCTTGCAGACCCATAATGTCAATAGATGTGGTAGAAGTCGTCATTTGGCGAGAAAGCTCAGTCTCAGGAGGAAGCGGAGCAGTCCAAATGTTTTTGAGATGGCAGCAACGGAAACCATAACGAGCATCATCTTGATTAAGCTCATTAGGGTTAGCCTCGGTACGGTCAGGCATCCACGGCGCTTTAAAATAGTTGTTATAGATATTCAAATAACCCTGAAACAAATGCTTAGGGATTTTATTGGTATCAGGGTTAATCGTGCCAAGAAAAGCGGCATGGTCA
>NZ_CABPSJ010000012.1 GCF_902459745.1 Pandoraea communis | reverse complement strand
TGTAGCAAGGGGTTTTTAGGGGAGCCTGACGATTACCTACTTTCACACGGGTATCCGCACTATCATCGGCGTGGAGTCGTTTCACGGTCCTGTTCGGGATGGGAAGGGGTGGTTCCAACTCGCTATGGTCATCAGGCATAACTTGTATGTTCTGCTGCACGGTGAGTGCAACAAAACCAATTCAGAAGAAGCGTAGTACAAACATGTCGTTGGGTTGTGAGGGTATCAGCGCCCGCATTGGGGCACACACGCAACTCACACCAGGAAAAACACACTGGTTATAGGATCAAGCCTCACGGGCAATTAGTATCAGTTAGCTTAACGCATTACTGCGCTTCCACACCTGACCTATCAACGTCCTGGTCTTGAACGACCCTTAAGGGGAATCGAGTTCCCAGGGAAGTCTCATCTTAAGGCGAGTTTCCCGCTTAGATGCTTTCAGCGGTTATCTCTTCCGAACATAGCTACCCGGCGATGCCACTGGCGTGACAACCGGTACACCAGAGGTTCGTCCACTCCGGTCCTCTCGTACTAGGAGCAGCCCCCTTCAAACTTCCAACGCCCACGGCAGATAGGGACCAAACTGTCTCACGACGTTTTAAACCCAGCTCACGTACCTCTTTAAATGGCGAACAGCCATACCCTTGGGACCGGCTACAGCCCCAGGATGAGATGAGCCGACATCGAGGTGCCAAACACCGCCGTCGATATGAACTCTTGGGCGGTATCAGCCTGTTATCCCCAGAGTACCTTTTATCCGTTGAGCGATGGCCCTTCCATACAGAACCACCGGATCACTATGACCTGCTTTCGCACCTGCTCGACTTGTCAGTCTCGCAGTTAAGCACGCTTTTGCCATTGCACTATCAGCACGATTTCCGACCGTACCTAGCGTACCTTCGTACTCCTCCGTTACACTTTGGGAGGAGACCGCCCCAGTCAAACTGCCTACCATGCACTGTCCCCGATCCGGATTACGGACCTAGGTTAGAACCTCAAACAAGCCAGGGTGGTATTTCAAGGACGGCTCCACAGAAACTAGCGTTCCTGCTTCAAAGCCTCCCACCTATCCTACACAGACCGGTTCAAAGTCCAATGCAAAGCTACAGTAAAGGTTCATGGGGTCTTTCCGTCTAGCCGCGGGTAGATTGCATCATCACAAACACTTCAACTTCGCTGAGTCTCGGGAGGAGACAGTGTGGCCATCGTTACGCCATTCGTGCAGGTCGGAACTTACCCGACAAGGAATTTCGCTACCTTAGGACCGTTATAGTTACGGCCGCCGTTTACCGGGACTTCAATCAAGAGCTTGCACCCCATCATTTAATCTTCCGGCACCGGGCAGGCGTCACACCCTATACGTCCACTTTCGTGTTTGCAGAGTGCTGTGTTTTTATTAAACAGTCGCAGCCACCAGTTTATTGCAACCCCTTCACCCTTCTGGCGCGAGCCAGTCAAGCTACAAGGGCGTACCTTATCCCGAAGTTACGGTACCAATTTGCCGAGTTCCTTCTCCCGAGTTCTCTCAAGCGCCTTAGAATACTCATCTCGCCCACCTGTGTCGGTTTGCGGTACGGTCTCGTATGACTGAAGCTTAGAGGCTTTTCTTGGAACCACTTCCGATTGCTTCGCGAACAAGTTCGCTCGCCCCACAGCCTTGAATTACGCGCCCGGATTTGCCTAAGCGCCTTCTCCACTGCAGGGACCGGGACTTCCAACACCCGGACAACCTTCCGCGATCCGTCCCCCCATCGCATCATACGACGGTGCAGGAATATTAACCTGCTTCCCATCAGCTACGCATCTCTGCCTCGCCTTAGGGGCCGACTCACCCTACGCCGATGAACGTTGCGTAGGAAACCTTGGGCTTACGGCGAGGGGGCCTTTCACCCCCTTTATCGCTACTCATGTCAGCATTCGCACTTCTGATACCTCCAGCATCCTTTACAAGACACCTTCACAGGCTTACAGAACGCTCTCCTACCATGCGAGCAAGCTCGCATCCGCAGCTTCGGTATATTGCTTAGCCCCGTTACATCTTCCGCGCAGGACGACTCGATCAGTGAGCTATTACGCTTTCTTTAAAGGGTGGCTGCTTCTAAGCCAACCTCCTGACTGTTTTAGCCTTCCCACTTCGTTTCCCACTTAGCAATATTTAGGGACCTTAGCTGGCGGTCTGGGTTGTTTCCCTCTTGACACCGGACGTTAGCACCCGATGTCTGTCTCCCGTGATTGCACTCTTCGGTATTCGGAGTTTGCTATGGCGAAGTAATCCGCAATGGACCCTTCAACCATGACAGTGCTCTACCCCCGAAGGTGATACACGAGGCACTACCTAAATAGTTTTCGGAGAGAACCAGCTATTTCCAAGTTTGTTTAGCCTTTCACCCCTATCCACAGCTCATCCCCTAACTTTTCAACGTTAGTGGGTTCGGTCCTCCAGTACGTGTTACCGCACCTTCAACCTGGCCATGGATAGATCACTTGGTTTCGGGTCTACACCCAGCGACTGAACGCCCTATTCGGACTCGCTTTCGCTACGCCTTCCCTATTCGGTTAAGCTTGCCACTGAATGTAAGTCGCTGACCCATTATACAAAAGGTACGCCGTCACCCCTTACGAGGCTCCGACTGTTTGTATGCATGCGGTTTCAGGATCTATTTCACTCCCCTCCCGGGGTTCTTTTCGCCTTTCCCTCACGGTACTGGTTCACTATCGGTCGATTACGAGTATTTAGCCTTGGAGGATGGTCCCCCCATCTTCAGACAGGATTTCACGTGTCCCGCCCTACTTATCTCAAGCTTAGTTCCACACCAGGGTTTTCTCATACGGGGCTATCACCCACTATGGCCGGACTTTCCATTCCGTTTTGATAACACCGGTGCTAAATCTTGAAGGCTGGTCCCATTTCGCTCGCCACTACTTTGGGAATCTCGGTTGATTTCTTTTCCTGCAGCTACTTAGATGTTTCAGTTCGCCGCGTTCGCTTCACTAGACCTATGTATTCAGTCTAGGATGACCTAAAAGGCCGGGTTTCCCCATTCGGACATTTGTGGATCAATGCTTATTTGCCAGCTCCCCACAACTTTTCGCAGGCTATCGCGTCCTTCATCGCCTGTAATCGCCAAGGCATCCACCACATGCACTTATTCGCTTGACCCTATAACGAGTGCGTCTTTCAACGTCCCGCTACAGGTTGAGTTATCGCGTTGTGCCGTATTCCAAGTCATCTTTCGATCACTTTAAATACTGGTTGATACAATCACAACCCGTACAATTTCCACGCGCCATCTCTAACGCGCTTCCGTTGTACTACTACTTCTTCCAAATTGTTAAAGAACAAATACTGCATGACATTGCTGTCATTCAAAAACGTTCACGCGAAATCACTTGTGGGATTTACTTCAGACGTAAAAGCTTTTGACTGACATCGATGTGTGATCTAAGGAATTGGTGGAGGCAGACGGGATCGAACCGACGACCCCCTGCTTGCAAAGCAGGTGCTCTCCCAGCTGAGCTATGCCCCCATTTCAAGCCAGTTACCAACCCGACTTGGTCAGGTGCGGTGGTTAGCTTGGTGGGTCTGGAAGGACTTGAACCTTCGACCCCCGCCTTATCAAGACGGTGCTCTAACCACCTGAGCTACAGACCCGACTTAGATCTACGCAGTCAACAACCGATAAGCGTGAACACTCAACTTCCAGTGCATGCTCTAGAAAGGAGGTGATCCAGCCGCAGGTTCCCCTACGGCTACCTTGTTACGACTTCACCCCAGTCATGAATCCTGCCGTGGTAAGCGCCCTCCTTACGGTTAGGCTACCTACTTCTGGCAAAACCCACTCCCATGGTGTGACGGGCGGTGTGTACAAGACCCGGGAACGTATTCACCGCGACATGCTGATCCGCGATTACTAGCGATTCCAGCTTCACGCAGTCGAGTTGCAGACTGCGATCCGGACTACGATCGGTTTTCTGGGGTTAGCTCCACCTCGCGGTTTGGCAGCCCTCTGTACCGACCATTGTATGACGTGTGAAGCCCTACCCATAAGGGCCATGAGGACTTGACGTCATCCCCACCTTCCTCCGGTTTGTCACCGGCAGTCTCCTTAGAGTGCTCTTGCGTAGCAACTAAGGACAAGGGTTGCGCTCGTTGCGGGACTTAACCCAACATCTCACGACACGAGCTGACGACAGCCATGCAGCACCTGTGTTACGGTTCTCTTTCGAGCACTCTCACCTCTCAGCAAGATTCCGTACATGTCAAGGGTAGGTAAGGTTTTTCGCGTTGCATCGAATTAATCCACATCATCCACCGCTTGTGCGGGTCCCCGTCAATTCCTTTGAGTTTTAATCTTGCGACCGTACTCCCCAGGCGGTCAACTTCACGCGTTAGCTTCGTTACTAAGGAAATGAATCCCCAACAACTAGTTGACATCGTTTAGGGCGTGGACTACCAGGGTATCTAATCCTGTTTGCTCCCCACGCTTTCGTGCATGAGCGTCAGTATTGGCCCAGGGGGCTGCCTTCGCCATCGGTATTCCTCCACATCTCTACGCATTTCACTGCTACACGTGGAATTCTACCCCCCTCTGCCATACTCTAGCCTTGCAGTCACGAATGCAGTTCCCAGGTTAAGCCCGGGGATTTCACATCCGTCTTACAAAACCGCCTGCGCACGCTTTACGCCCAGTAATTCCGATTAACGCTTGCACCCTACGTATTACCGCGGCTGCTGGCACGTAGTTAGCCGGTGCTTATTCTTCCGGTACCGTCATCCCCCCGAGGTATTAACCCAGAGGATTTCTTTCCGGACAAAAGTGCTTTACAACCCGAAGGCCTTCTTCACACACGCGGCATTGCTGGATCAGGCTTTCGCCCATTGTCCAAAATTCCCCACTGCTGCCTCCCGTAGGAGTCTGGGCCGTGTCTCAGTCCCAGTGTGGCTGGTCGTCCTCTCAGACCAGCTACAGATCGTCGCCTTGGTGAGCTTTTACCCCACCAACTAGCTAATCTGACATCGGCTGCTCTTGTAGCGCGAGGCCCGAAGGTCCCCCGCTTTCCTCCTCAGAGCGTATGCGGTATTAATCCGGCTTTCGCCGAGCTATCCCCCACTACAAGGTACATTCCGATGTATTACTCACCCGTTCGCCACTCGCCACCAGGTGCAAGCACCCGTGCTGCCGTTCGACTTGCATGTGTAAGGCATGCCGCCAGCGTTCAATCTGAGCCAGGATCAAACTCTTCAGTTTAAACCTGTTACTGTTTTCGGTTTTTCGTGATAAATCACTCGAACCGGTCGCTCTCAAAGTATGCTGACAAGTTAATTACTTAACTTACCTATTACTATGTGAGCCTCAATAAATTTAAAGCTAATCTGCCGTAGCAGACGCACTATTCATCGAGTGCCCACACTTATCGGTTGTTTAATTTTTAAAGATCAATCGCATCCAACTTCGCTTCGTCGCACACTTACCGCGCCGTCGCTTCGTTTTCTGCGTCGCTGCATCAGCAGCAGAGAAGTGAGATTATGTCGCAGCTTCTCGTCGTCGTCAACAGTTTTTTTCGCTTTCTT
>NZ_CABPSJ010000011.1 GCF_902459745.1 Pandoraea communis | reverse complement strand
TCGCCGTCGTTGCGAGAGACGAGATATTAGTCACCTTCGCCAAACTGCGCAAGCCCTTTGTGAAATTATTTTGAAAACCCGGCAAATTCCTGCCGTCAGCTTCTCTATATGTCTTGGGCCACGCCGCGCCGTGTTCCGAACGACTCCCCCACAACGGGGGGAGTCGTTCCGGCTTCAGCGCATCAGGTTTTTCCGCTCTGTGGGCGTAAGCGCCTGCGACTGCGATTCACTCAGATTCATCTGTCCGAGCACCTGCACGGGCGACGCCGGATCGTAGCGCAGCGCCCGCCCGCCATCGGCACGCGGTTTGCCAGTCGCATCGCTCGACGTGCCCACGTCGAGCAAGCGCACCGAGAAGATCGACGGCTGATTCTGCCGCGCCGACGCCCGATCGCGAGATACCGCATCCTGTGCCGCAGCCGCAGCCTGTGCCGCCGTTGAACTGGCATTCGTGAGCGCGCCGACATTCACAGCCGCAATGGCCGGGATGCCGACGGACTTGCCCTGCACCTGAATGTTCTCCGCGTTCATGACCCGCAGCGCCGCGATGTTCACGTTACCGGACACCCGAATCCCCGCCTCGCCCGCATCGATCGTGCCCAGCGGCGCAATCAGATCGATGTCGCCCGGCGGAATCTCCGGGATCGGGTTCAGCGTAGCGATGCCAGCGCCCGTGTTCGGTGTCGTCGGCGAAAGCGATACCAGCCCCAGGTTGTCGTAGACGCGACGCTGCGGTGTGTACACCACCGTCGACTTCGAACCGCGGCCCGCGTTGATATCCCCCAGCGCCGACCACGCCAGAATATTGCCGCCGAACGTCGTGAACACCCGACTCTGACCAAGCAGGATGCTGTCACGCGCATACATATCGACGTTGCCACGTCCCTGCGTGAGCACACCCGAGCCCTCACCCGGCACGAAACCGCCATCCACGCCGACGAGCATGCGCCCCCCCGGCGTGAGAATGCTCACCCCGCCACCGAAGTCCGTATGAATGCCGGCATCCTGCACTTCGTAGTGGGGAACGTCGTACGCCGGGCTACCCCGTGCAGCCCATTGCGCCTGCGTCAGATACTTCACGCCGGGCCGCGGACGCGTCGTCGCTTCCCGCCCGATGTTCTGAAGATAGTAGAGCGCGCTGCTGTACATCGTGAGACTGCCGTCGTACTCGGTCGAGCCGCCCGGGAAAAGCGTAGCGATGGCTTCGCGCCCGCGCAGATAGCTCCCCGCACGCGGGCCGCTAGCGTCGTTGTACTCACGCCCGGATGCCCGCAACTCGGCGAAGTACACATCGCGCAAATACGCGCGTTGCTGTTCGGCCGGAAGCGCATCGAAGAACTGACGCGCATCCATCGACGCCGCATCGAAATGCACACCCAGACCGTTGCGTCCGCCAAAGCGTGTGGCCAGCCAATTCACGAGATACAGTTGGCTCTGCTGTGCGAATTCGTTGCGCAGATCACGCTTCGCCGCACCGCCGGTGCCGCCCGCCGCCTTGCTCGCCGCGTCGAGTTCCGTCTGCTTCTTGACGAGGAAGGCATCAGCGCCGGTCGCATTGCCGTCATAACCAAACTCCTGATGCAGCCATCCCGAGAGCGTAAGCTCCCCGCCATAGACGACCACGGCCTTGCCCGGCTGATTGGCGAATGGCCGAGATCCGTCCGCCAGGTTCGCCGCATCGAGATATCGAGCCGCGAACGCCTTGAAGTCGATGCCGTCGAGCCCCTTCGGCCCCACACCGGCCGCCACCGCAATCGCCGCCCCGTTGCTCCGGTCGCCCGGCTTGACGTTGGCGAGCGCGCCGAGACTGCGCAACTCGGCCTTGTCGCCCATGAAGACGTTGCGCCCCGCCGTGACTTCCAGAAGCCCCGGGCCGGCCACGTAGAACGTGCTGTAAAGAATATCCCGTCCCGCCGACACTACCGAAACATCGTCTGCCGAGTTCTGCACGATCAGATTGCCGCGCATCGTCGCGCTCGACGCACTCACCGGTCGCCCCGGATTGTTGACCGGGTCCTGGAAGTCAGGCGTGGTGCTCCACCCGGCGAAATCTGCATGGGTGCTCAGATAGGTGCCGAGCGGCGTTCCCGAGTTGACGATGTCTCGTCCTGCCCGGATCGCCACCGCGCCGTTGCCCTCGTACCACGTCGGCTGGGTGCCCGGTGCGGGCAGTATGCTGCCACGATAGTCGATGCCCCCCGTCTGCAACCCGACGATGTCGCCAGCGAGCGCATAGAAGCGTGCAGGCGAAATACCGGTGAAGTCATAACCGGACACGGTTGCCGGGGTCAGGCTGAACATCGGAAACTTCGTTGCCGAGTCCTGACCGGGGGAGGTGATGATCTGCGGCGCGAGCGCGTCCTGTCTGACATTTGTGAGATACACGCGGCCAAACCATGCGCTACGCACGCCACCGGCAAACCCCGGATTTTGCGGCGTAGGCAAAGCCGTCGGATCCGCCGCCGAGCGACTGATCGGAAAGCCGGACCCAAGCAGCGACTGGCCCGCAATCATCTCGAGCGCCCCGCCATCGGCAGCGACCTTGAACAACGAGCTGACAGGCTCGGGCGCCAGCAACGCGGGAGTATCGCCGATGGTGGAAACCCCGGCCGCATCGCGAATACCCGTTGCCGAATAGCCGTTGTAAATGCTGCCGCTCGCCGCCACAGCACGAAGCGTCGCGGGCAACACGAAGCGGCCATCGGTCGCCGCATAGTTCGCCCCCTCGCGATTGTCGGCGATGGCCGTAAGGGGCGAGAGATTCCCCCCGGCACTGAACAGGTCAATGGCGGTCGACGGCGTCCACAACGTGAACCAACTGTGACCCTCGCCGCCGTAGTTGACACCGGCGGCCGAGAACGGCGTGCCGTTGGTGCGCTGCTGCAAGCGCGTGGCATCGCCGTAGCCGCCGATCACCAGATCGCCACGCGTGTCGATACGAGCGGTCGAGTCGCCGAGCACCAGCGTCGGGCCGCCGGTCGCGAACGCCGTCTGCGCAGTGAACACATCGCGCGCCCGTGCTTCGCGCAAGTCGGGAACACCGAATAGCGTGTCGACGCCGCCAAGCGCGCCCGCCTCTATGCGCGTGGCGCCACGCAGATTCGTGAACGTGCCATACAACGCCAGATTGCCGTTGCGCCATGCCGTCGAATCGTTCACGACGCTGTTGGCCGGTGCGACGGCGCGCACTTCGCGCACCGGATTCAGCCCGCCGCCGATACGCACGTCGAGATCGCCACCGCCCGTCAACTGGATCTGCGAACCATCGGCCGATACCCGCCCGGTGCTGCCGACCGACACATTCAGGCCCTCGCTGCGAGCCAACGCGAGCGTGCCGTCGGAATTCCCCGCCCCGATGCGTGACTCCAGCATCCCTGCGTTGCCACCGGCTTCGAGCACGACATTGCCGCCGCCGAGCGTGCCAAGTCCGGTGAAACCGGTCAGGAACGGCGCCAATTCATACACCGCGTAGCCGGCTTCCTTGCCGAAGGTGTAAGTCCCGAAGTTGATCCACCAGGCAGTGGGCACGCCCCCCTGCGCAATCGCGGAGCCCGATCCCTGCCGCCACAGCCAGTTGCCCACGTTGCCGGAATCCGGAACGGCTCGCGGCGCACCAAAGCTTGTCGCGCGTTGATACCGGTCGCGCGTCCCGACCGTGTCGCCACGAATATCGCCCTGAGCGCGCACGAACAGATTGCCGCCGTGCTCCGGGTACCACGCGGTGTAAAGGCTCTGCGTACCGCTGACGTATGTCTCGAATGGCGCACCTTCCGCGCCAAGCACGGAGGTGTTCTTGAGCTTGGCCCGTGCGAGGTTATAGGCGCTCGTCACATCGCGCGCCTGTGTGCCTGCCGTATAGACCCCGAACGGCGAGTTCATCGTGAAGTTACCCGCCGCGAGCATGTCGAGATCGCCCGTGCCGGTGCGCACCACGCTGAAGACCGGTTCGCGAGCGGGCTGCGTCTTCGTGTCGTACTCAGCAGGAATACCCGGCGTCACGAGGTGGAACGCGTCGTAGTACCCGTTCCACATGTCGATATCTGCGGCCGAGGCAATGCCCCAGGCATCCAATTCGCCCTGCGTCACGATCTCGCCTTCGACACCGCCCAGTTGCCATGCATCCGGCCCCCAACGGTAGACACCGAGCGTGCCGGTCCCTGGCCTGAGCACACTGAGTTCGCCCATGCCGTAATGAGTGTCCGAGAGAATCAGGTGCCCATCGGACCCTAACGGTTGCAACGCACGCGGATCGGCCGCCGACGTATCGGCCCCGGCGACCAGTCGCAGCGACCACGACGCGGAGCCCGCCTGAAGCATCGGCGCAATCGCGTGGAGCTGTCCCTGATTGCCGTCGGCATCCGCCGGGCGAACATTGACGAACAACACATCCCCCGGCAGTTTGACGTCGGTCTCGGCCGGAATGATCGCGCCCTTGCGCAACGGCACATCGACCGCGAGCTTGAAGTTCACCGGCATCACGGCGCCCGCAGGCCATCGCATCGCGCCGACAGACGTCTCCGAGGGTAACAACATCCCGGCATCGAGCTGCATGCCGGCATGCAAGGCCAACGCCGACGTCAACGCCGTACCGGCCGGATACACCACGTTGCCCGCCGCATCACGCACGGCGGCTCCGAGCACGGTGCCGGCAGGCAGCGTGAGATCTGCGTCAAGTGTTGCGCGTGCAGGCAGACGCGTGCCAGCAGGCAGCTTCGCTGCCGCGACCTGCACGTCGAAGTTGAGCTTGCGCTCCGCCGGGAACACGGTGCCAGCGGCGAGCGTCACCAGCCCGCCCACCGGCACCACGGCATCGCCGCCCCACCCCGCTTTTCCGCTGATCAGCACCCACCCCTTGTTGTCGACGTTCGGCGTGAGCTTGCTGGTATCGAACCCGTCGGTCAGGCTGCCGAAGACGTTCAGATTGCCTCCGGCGCGGATCGTCAGCGCGCCCGCTTCGCCGCTGCCCCAGACACCGGTCTTCTGCGTATTCGGATTCAGGCTCGCGTAACGATAGCGCGACATGTCGATGTCACCGTCGAGGTGAATATCGCCATTGGGCGTCGCACTGACGATCTCGACACCCGGGCGCAGATGGAAGGCGTCGGTGTAGCGGCGCAATCCGGCCAGACGGGCCAGCAACGCGCCGTTGGCCAGCGCGTTCGACATGAACGTCTCGTTCTGCCCGTGAAGCGTGTCCAGATAAGCCTGATTGACGACCTGATACGGTCGGCCGTCGACAGCGACATCGGTGCCCGCCGGCGCATGGGTGTCGCGGAACATTCCGTTGACCGTGATGGAGCGCGCACCGTCGATCACCACGTTGCCACCCGCGTCGATGGCGATGTCGTTGCCCAGCGCCTCGTTCGCACCGCCCAACCGTTTGGCACTAATCTCGACCGTGCCTGCCGAGAGCGAAGCGCCATTCTTGTCGTTCGTGCCGGCACGCACGTCGAGTCGCGCCCCATTGGCCAGCACTACCCGCCCCTGATCCCCGTTGATCTCGATGACCGCACGGTTGGACGCCTCGATGGGCTGACCGTAACTGTCCAGGCGTAACGTCGTGCTGTGCGCATCCAGCACCGCGTTGCCGCCGACCGTCACGCCGTCGCGCGCCGACAAGCGAATCGTGCCTACCTGCGCGCCGCTCGCGTCGACGCGTCCGAGCACATCGAGCCGCCCGCCGTCGATCGACAGCGTGATCTCACGTGCCTTGAGTTCGTCGCCAATGACGAGATCGCCCTGCTTGATCTGGAAGTTGCGGCTGCCGAAGACACCGCCTTCGGTCAGACGCGCATTGAGCGCGGCGAAGTCGTCGATGCGTTGTGCCCGAATATCCACGCCGCCTGCCGTGAACGGGACAAACGTGCCGCCCGCGTCGTAGCGCCCGCTGGCACTGCCGAGCAGCTTGCCGGCCATCGACACGACACCGCCCGTCGGCGCCAATGCGGCTACCGTGAGCTTGCCCGCCCGGTTCTCCACCGCCGACAGATCGATGCGCGACCCGGCAGCCTGGCGCACGTTGCCGTTCGCGCTCGACACCCCCACATCGCCGCCCCAACTGTATTTGCTGGTGTCGAAGAAATCGAGCTTGCGTCCGGCCAGATCGATTTGTGCGCCGTCACCGAGCGTCACGTCGCCCTGTGCGGCCACCGTCAGGCGGCCGCTCGGCAGCACGACATTCGTATCGATGGTGGCTGCGCCTCCCGCCGTCAGCCCGACCTCGGCACCCAGTGCGGCCACCAGCATGGCGCTGTCGATCACGGGTTTCGCACGCGCACTGGCGTTGGATACCGACGCATTGCCACCCGCGATGAAACGGTTCACCGACCCCGCCGCGCCGGTGAGCAGCGGCGTATCGATGACGATGTCGCCACCGCTGTAATCGAAATCCTGCTTCTGATCGTTCCACGCGTTTTGCGAGCGATAGACGGACAGGCTGCCCTTCTGGTTGGCACTCACGCGCTCACTGGCGTTGAGCTCGACTGTCGAGAAACCGACAGTCATACGGTTCATGTCGTGGTTGACGTCGCGCTGCGTGGCTGCCCCGAAGCCGAACTCGATCTCACGCGCATCGATGGACAGCCGTCCGCTGCCGGTGCCTGCCCCGCCCGCGACGATGGCCCCCGCCGGCGACTTCGAACCGGTCCATACAAGCCGGTCGGTACGAATGCGTGCGATCGCATCGCTCGCGCCGTATCCGAAGATCGCGGGCGTGCCCAGCACGAGCGCATCGATGGTCGACTTGCCCGTCGCTGCGTCGATGGTCGAGAGTTCGACAGAATCGTAGAAGTTGATCGAATCGCGGGCGATAAGAGTCAGGCTTTCCAGCGCGGGCGCGCCATAGAGCCTGTCGCCACGCATCAGTCGCGAAAGCACTGTCTGGTTGAGCGTGAGACCTTCCGCCAGACGTCCGGACGCCGCGAGTGCGTCGAGCGACGCCTGCTCGCCGACGTTGACCCGGCCGACGGCGAGCGACAACTGACGCGTGCCATAGCGCACGGCATCGGTGATCGTGAACCGCTTGTCGGTCGCCACCGCAATCGAACCTTCGGAAAGCAGCAGCGTTTCACCTGCGCATGTCGCACCCGCCGCGCAGACGCCGAGGTCGATGTATCCCGCCCCGGAATAATCGCCCGGATTGGAAGGCATCGGTGCGAGCATTGCGAGCCGCCCATTGGACACCGCCAGCACACCCGACGCCCCCGGTGCGTAGGTATACCCCATCGTGGAATCCCACATCGGCATGCCGTAGCCGAGCGTATTGATGCCACTGCCCTGTTCGATGGTGATGCCTTTGGTCGGCGTAGTCGTCACGAGGAAGACTTCGCTGGCGCGCAGCATGGCGCCGCCGCGCAGCACCACGTTATTCGTCTTGCCGCCGAACCCTGCCGTCGTGGCATTGAGAATCGACTGCGAGTTATCGCTGGCGACTACCGGCAATGCACCGATCCCGATGCGCGCCGCACCGATCGCGTTCAAATCGTCAGCCCTGAGCGAAGTCAGCGTGGTGTCGCCCTGCCGAGGTGTCGCACCGGCCCCAAGAATTTCGATGTTGTCGGCACTGACGAGCAGACTCGCGCCGTAGCCACCCTTGGCCGGTGCAACGTTTGCCGTGCCCTCGAATCGCAACGCGGGGGCGTTGCCAATCTTGCCCTGGTAGCTATCCGACAGGAAATTGAGATCGAGACGCTTGGCATCTGCCTCGATCAACGCACGGGGAGCCCCGACGCGCCCGCTCGTGGCACGCGCAAAGTCGGCGTAACTCATCTCGTTGTACTGCGAGTAGGTCCGCAGGACATCCGCCGACGTGAGCACGGCCTGGGTCGGCGTGGCATTGCGAATGCTGGTGTTGTTCACACGCAATTGCGCAGGAAGCGTCAGCGATCCGTTGCGCATCGCGACCGGCGCCAGCCCTGCCTGAGACACAGTCTGCGTCTGCAATTCGACGCGATATGCGCCGGGCAGCAACGCGAACGTCGACGGCAGCAGCGTGTAGGTACCCGCAGGCAGTCCCGGCACGCCTGCGCCGATGGTGATCTGCTGCCCGGCGAGCGGCGCACCGGCACCGTTCTCGCTCACGACAGGCGCATAGGCCGGTTGCGCGCCGGGCACGATCGCGTACACCGGATTGGATGAGAGCGACGGCAGACGGAAACTTCCCTTCGTGCCGGTCTGCACCACTTGCATGAGTGGCGCGAAACGTGCGTCGGTGGAGCCGCCACGTCCGGTCAGGAAGGCCGCACCGCGAATTTCGCCCCCGCCCGACAGATCGATGACAGCGCCCGGTTCCACAGCCAGCGAATGGCTATACACGATCACCGACGGTCCGCCGCCCGCCAGCGCGTACACCGCGTCGGCGGATGCGTTGAGATAGCTCAATCCGTCGAGCGTGCCGCCATAGGGCATCACCAGTCCGTTTGCACTCACAGACGTCACGCTACCCGGCAACAGATGAAGCATGCCGTTGGCCTCCGTGTTTATCAGCGAACCGAAGGTGATACCTCCCATCGGGGCGCGCAACACACCGCCCTGACGAATCTGCCCCGCCAAAAAGGTCATCCTGCCGAACAACGAGTACGGCTGAGGTGCCAGCGTGTCGCCAACCCGCTCGAAGGTCAGCACACGATCCGGGTCCAGCATGGTCTGACGCACACAGCAATCGCTCGGATAGCTGCGCTGCCCCACGACAATCCTGGCGGTCGCGTTCTGTCCGGGATAGATCTGCACTGCGGCCAACGTCATGTCGCCGGGCGAATAGACTTCGGTCTTGTCGAGCAGACGAAGGTCACCGGTACTTCGCAACGCGACGTTGCCGAAGGCATCACGCAAGACACTGACGGGGGTACCGGCGTTGGTCTCGATGGTTCCCGCTGTGCCGAACTGCATCCGGCCCGATACATCGATGAGTGCGCCGTCGACTTCGAACTTGGCCTTCTCGGCCAGCGTCGGCACCCCGAGCATCCCGCTACCCTGCCCGGAGTTCTTCGAACCGCTCACCGGATTGGGAATGATGTAGTTGTCTAACTGCTGGCGCGTCGGGCCAGCCAGTTGCACGATGGGTGCCGTAAGCCTGACCTGTGTGTCCCGTGGGGCGCTCGCCGACAGGCCGAACGAACTCGCCGTCAGGCGAAGGCTCTGACCGAGCGCAAGATTGACGTTGCCGTCGAAATCCATCATCCCGTTCGCGAACAGCGCGAGGTTGTCGAAACCACCCGCCGTCACACGATCCACACCGATGCGCGCGCTACCCAGCGTCAGCCCGCCGCCGAGCGTGCCGGGGAGCAGTGTTTCCGAGAGCAGACTGTTGCCCTGCGTTTGCGCCACGATCATCTCGTGCGCGACACGTACGGAATCGTCCACCATGGGGCCGCGCAACGTCACGCGATCGACCATACCGTAGGCGAGCGTCTCCAGCACGACGTTCAGCGTGCCGCCCGCCGCACCTGCCCCACCGGATACAGCCTTCATGTCGCCGTCGAGATAGAGGCCCCGTGCCGACGCAAGAGAGATGACCCCGCCGTTGCTGACCACATGCGTGCGTCCCTGCCCCGGTACATCGACGTCGGCGGCCGTACCCGACGCGTCGAGCCGTGCACCGGGGCGCACGATCACGAACGCGTCGGCCGCTTCGACTTGCGTGGCGCCCGCCACATACTTCGCGCCGATCTGGATGGTGCCGCCTGCAGCGACCTTGCCGGAAATCGCGCCCGAGGCATCCTGCGCCACGAACGCCCGTGACGCGACGTCGATCACGGCATTGCCCCCCAGCCAGATCGACGTCGGTGTGAACGTGCCCTCAGGTCCGTCATACCCGTCGACTGCGCTGAACGGACCGGGCAACAAGCTGACCGTGCCCGATGCTGCCCGTAGCGTGCCGAACACCGTCATCTGCCCGTTACCTGTGAGCGTAATGCTGCGGCCCGGGTCGACTTCAATCCGAGCGCCTTCACCAACGCTCAGCTGCCCGCGCTTGCGCAGCGCGCCGGTGGAAAGCGCGAGATCGGCCCCGCCACGCTGCGTGATGGTGCCCTTCGCAGCATCGCTTTGCCAGACCGGGGCAAGGAAGACCGACAGTACGCCGGACGGGTCGCTGCCGCTGACAGCTTCGCCAGCGGCCCGTTTATCGATGTTCAGCACCGGCATGGTGACGTCGAGGCGCGTGTTATCGGCCACCGTCACACCAAGCTGGCCCGTCACGTCATAGCGCGAAAACCCTGTCGAGAAGAGCGACGTGTTGAGCAACGTGTCGGGCGAGGTGCCAAGCGGCATCGGGTCACCGATCACCACGCCGTTACCTGTGTTCAGTGTCAGCGAGCCGCCGCCGCTCACGCCGTAGGCGCGCAGCGCGCCGTCAAGATGCAGTTCGCCTGTGCCTTTGCCGCTGATGTCGTACTGGTTGGCGAGCAGAGAGACGTTGCCGCCTCTACCGCCGCGCACCGTGCCGCCCGAGAGCAGCGCGGCACCGGACGAGACATCGATGGTGCTGCCCTGCTGCACCCGCACGTCCCCGGTAGTCGAAAGCACGACACCACCGCCGTTGAGGTACGGCATACCGCGGATGCCTGCCTCGCCATCATCCGCCCGGCTCCACAGGCCGCGTGCGTCGAGCGTCACACCGCTCGCTACCTTTACGGACTGTCTGCCCGCCACAAGCGCAGGGTCCGTCAGGGGCGAATCGGCCCATGTGCCGTTGCCCGTCGCAGAAAGCATGCGCTGTACGACGTTGCCCGCCGCAATCGAACCGCCATGCGCCGTGATGTTCGCGTCGATGTTCACGCGCGTGGCGTGCAGGCCCACATCGCCGCCGTCCGCCACGCGAATGTCGCGCGAGAGCGTCACTTCATCGGTTGCCAGCAGCTTCACACCACCGAATTGCTGACGGTTGAGCCAGTCCGCATCGATGGTGATTTTCCCCGCGCGCTGCACGTCAAGCGGACTCCCTTGCGCAATGGCTGCGGCCAACGCCTGAACGTCGCCGACATTGATTGTGCGCACCATCGCCGAAGGGCTGTCGCGCAGCGTGAGCAAGGCGTCGTCGTAATAGGGCGTGAGCTTGCCGACGATCAACTGACCGGCACGCGGCGCAGCAAGCTGCGATTGCAGATACCCGTCGTACAGCACTCGGTCGGCGGCCTGTGTCTGGCGCGGGCCCTGATAGACAGCAGTATCGACATCTCCTTCGAGCACGGCCGACAGACCTGAAACGATCAATCGCCCTGCATCGCGCCCGACCGTGTAACCGTTCTCCAGACGCTGCCCCGGTGCAATGAACGGGGTGGCATACGTCTCGGTGGTGTTCCTTCCCCACCGGGCGTGTTCGGCTTCGAAGCCCCGATACACGCCGAGGTACCGCAAATCGCCCGGCGCGTTATCAACGCGGTACAACTGCCCGTCTACACCGCGCAGCCAGCTTTGCCGGATCATGCCGGTCTGCACGTCGAGCGTGCCGCCGGCCAGATTGACGAGCGAACCGGGGCGCGTCACCACTTCCGCGCCGCCCAGTTGTACCGTGCCGCCCTGCGCCGCCCACTCGCCGATGCCATGCGACGCCGTGTTCAGATACCCGCTCACTTCCAGCAGGCCGCCTTGCGTGTACCAGCGGTCGGTGGTGTAGCCCTGCGTGCCCGCAGGCACACGCACCAGATAACGCCGGTCGATATAGACGGTCAGGTTGTTGAGCAGGTGCGTGTCGCGATTGCTCGGCGCATCGCGCTGCTCGTTGCCCTGCACGTTGACTTCGAGATTGTTCGCCGACATGGCGACCTGCACGCCCACGGCACCGGAGACGTCGAGCTTCGCACGCTCCATCGCCATGGCACGGCGCGTCGCCAGCACGTTGATCTGACCGCCCGTGGCGAGCGTGAGGGAATCGCTATCGAAAAGTACGTCGCCCGAGGAAACGATCTGCACGAGCGACTGATCCCGGCGGTTAAACAGCCCGGACTCCGCGACCTTGTCGGCCTCGGCCAGCAGCGTTGTGCGCTGTGCATCGAGTGCCGCATCGCCCGACGTATCGAGCACGATGGCATTGAGAGCGCCAGGGGCAACGCGCACCAGCGCATTGCTGTCACCACTCGCCGTCAGGTGAATCGTGCCGCGCGTATTGACCGAGGTGGTGGAGACAAGCACTCCGCTCTGCTCGATCTGGCGCGCCGCGAGCGTGATGTCGCCAAGCTCCGCCAGAATCAACCCGCTGTTGCTCACACGGCCCGCCGTCGAACCGGGCAACAGCTTCGGCTCGATTTCGTTGCCGCGCGTGCTTGAGTTCAGATTGCCGTCGGTGCCGACACCGCGCCGGATCACGAATGCATCGCCGCCGGCAACGACCGTCTGCCCCGAAGGGGTGACGATGGTGCCGCGATTGTGGGCTTCGCGCCCGAGCAGCAGCACATAGCCACCGCCTTCGGTCACCGATTGCGGACGTCGCGTGTTGATGCGTGCGCCAGCGTCCACCGTCACGTCGGCGGTCGCCCCCGTGTGCGACACGCTCGAGCCGCTCACCTGAAGATCGTTCGCAAACGTCGGCACCGTAGCGCCGGACACTGCGGCACCGTAGATGCCGCGATTGAACTGATCGTTCGTCATGCCAACGGCTGCCACCACGAGATTGCGCGTATCGACCTGCGCCGTTCCCGAGAATTGAATGCCGTTGCGGTTGACGATCATCACCGTGCCGTCGGCCTTGATCTGCCCCTGAATCTGGCTCGGACGCGCTTGCGGATCGTTCACGCGATTGAGCACGGCCCAACCCGGTTGTTGCACGAATTCGACCGTCGTGCGACGGCCCACGTTGAACGTCTCCCAGTTCAGAATCGCCTTCTCGCCGGTTTGCTGGATGGCCACCTTGGTGTTGCCCGCGGCATCGCGATCCTGCGCGATCTTCTTGTTCGCGTTGATCCAGCCGGCGGTAAGGCTATTCGTATCGACCTTCAGTCCCCCCTCGGCCAGCCCATCAGGAATGGTCTCGGGCGTCGCGGCGGCGGCCTGACGTGCTGCGTTCTGCGCGGCCTGCATCGCAGCGATGCCTTGCGCCGCCGTCGCGAGATTGGCGATGGAGTTCTGAACAGCTTGCGCCGCGCGTTGCTGTTGTTCACCCGGATTTTGCAGCGACGATACCGGCATGCCGTTCGGCAGACGGCCCGTCTGTGCAGCGGTGGATTGCGCCGCACCGCGCGCGGCAAACCACGCGTTGCTGAAGGCTTGCTGCGCGTGCGCTGCGCCGATCATGGCACTACTGGCAGCGAATACGGCCACGGCTTGAGCAAGCGGCCGGATGCGCGGCAGACATGCGCTGGCCCGCGTGCGAGTTGGTAGGGAAACTACGCGCTTGTGCATGGTCATCTCAATCCCGTCTGGCGTCTCGTGCGGCCGTGGGACGTTGTCTCGCGACAACGCCAGCGACGGCCCTGGCAGGTTTTCGTTCAAGCGATGCGAACGCTTGACGCTCTCGGGACTAAGACCGATCGGCGCGCGCCAATCGGCAAGGATTTATTTGAATCTTTCGTGACACGGTCAAGCCGCCACGAAGCGCGGCGCGCAGGGTCACCCGAGCAGAACGATCCCGCCCGGCAAGGTGTGTGCGGAGAGTTGCAGCGAGTGCTCGATCTGACCCAGCGCCACGTCGAGCGAGCGAATCGCAAAACGCCCCGTCACCGGACGCGCCGCCAGCTTGTCGTTCATCAACACGACCTTGCCGGGACGGTAGCGATTGATCTCGTCTATGACTTCGCCGAGCGGGACTTCGGCGAATCTCAGATAGCCGTCGCGCCAGGCCGGCATCTCGCCGTCGCCGACATTCACGAGCGATTGAAGCGCGTGCTCGTCGTAGACCAGTTGCTGACGCGCGCGCAATTGCACACGTCCTGCCGTATGCACGACATCGGCCACGCCGTCGATGCAGGTGACGCACACCCTCTGCGCCACGTTGCGCACTTCCACACGTGCGCGGTGCGCAATCGTGCGGCCCGCTCCCGCGACGATCTCGAACGGTGCTGCCGTTCTCGTGGTATCGACCGCCGCTTCGCCACCCAGCAGATCGATGCCGGGGGTGCTGCCCGCGCGCAACGCCAGACTGGTGCGCGTGCTCATTTCGACGGACACGTTGCCGGCCAGCGCCACGGTGCGCTGTTCGCCGGTGCCGGTACGGTAATCCGCATGCAAAGCGGCCGCCCCCTGAAACAGGCCAAGCGGGCCACCCATCGCGGCAATGCCGGCGGCGGTCGCGAATGCCCCGGCGGTACCCGCCAGCCACCAGCGACGGCGCGGATCGAAGCCGTGTCCGGCCTTTCGTTGCGGTATGGGCTGCTGAGCCGAAGCCGGGCACACGGCAGCCGCCGATGCGCTCTGATGGGCCGCTTGCATCAGGTGCTGCCACTGACGACGCGCATTCGCCAGCGCCTTCGCATGGCTCGGGTCGCGCCGCGCCCACTCGCGCAGCGCCTCGCCATCGGCGTGGGTCATCTCGCCGGACGCCATACGCCGCACCCAGGTCATGGCATGACGCTCAAGTGCATCGAGACGCCGCTTCGGCGGCAACGTGGCATCGGGTCGCAAACTCATGGCGTCACCTCTCGCATGAGACGGCAGGTCTCACTCCATGAGACGGCTTTCCCGCGCGCCATCGGCAATCGATCGTTCATTCTGACCTCGGCATGTGGGCCATGCAGTATTCGTGAGCGCGCTTCAGCTCAAGACCGACCAGCCGCGCAGACACACCGAAGCGACGTGCCACCTCCTCGTTGGACATCTCGTGCACCCGTACCGCGATGAAGATCGCGCGCCGGCGTGGCGGCATGGTGGCCAGCAAGCGTTCGAGCAGCGCAATCTCATCGCGCGCCTCCACCGTCTGTGCGGGGCCGGGCGCCGGGTCGACGAACTCGGTCATGAGCGCATCGATCTCGTCGTCGCTCATGTACCGGCGTTCGCGCTGCACGCGGTCGAACGCCATATTCATGGCGATGCGCATGAGATACGCACCCGGGCTCTTCACGTCGCTCTGGCGGTCGGCCCGATCGTCGAGATGCACCCATGTGTCGTGCAAGGCATCGCTGGCAAGTTCCGACGACCCGAGCCGCCAGGTCAGCTTGCGCTTGAGGTCCTCATAGCGCTGCGTCAGCAGATCGCGCAGGAACGCTCTGGGCGTGTCGGCCATCTATCGCTCCGTCGTCGCCGCGCACGGCGATGGCGCACACACAGACGCGTTCGCCCGGCAATCGGTGGGTACCAGCAACAGCACGAACGGTTGCGATGTGTCGACGGGCGCAATGCCGACATCGAGCCCTTGCAAGCGGCGCAAGATCGCGCCATCGCGGCGACCGTCTCCCGTCGTATCGAGCAGGCGGACACGCGCCACCCGAGCGTTGGCATCAACCAGCACCGTCATTGCCAAGCGGTACTCCCCCGGCGAGAGCGACGGCCGCGCACACAGCGCCTGCAACACCATGCCTTGCAAACGCGCGCGGTAATCGATGCCCCCGCGTGTAGTACTGCGCACCGACTCGCCCGGCACATCCGCCGTGCCCAGTGGCGCGAGAACGAACGCGTTCTGCGCAGTCGCCTCGGCCATTACACCGGTACCTTCAAGAAGTGCGTCAAGGGCTTCGTGCGGCGAGTAAATCCCCGTCACGGTATGCGAGCGCCGCCCCTCGACCAGCGACGACGGGTAGAACACGGACATACGCGTGAGCGCATCGAAGCGGGCGAGCGCGTCCTTCAAAGGCATCTCCGGGAGATCAAACGACTGCGCCTGCGGCGGGGCCGCTGACGCACTTCCGCCCCCGATGCCCAGCGTGCCGCATAGCAACCAGCCCGCCAGAGCGCTCGCAGCCGCGAAGCGCAAACGTGGGGAGCGAACAATAGCGGTCATCTCGGGCGGTTGGCCTTTGCATGGCGGGCGTTCGGGAAAATCGGGGGGGGGACCTGTGCGGCAGGCAAAGCTCACGGCAACGCGCCAAGGCGTTAGCCGCTTCCCCGTAGGCCCGAAAAATAATTTGTAAGAATTCCTGAGAATTCTGGTGATCGATTGTGACGGTACTTTGACAGTGCCACCGATCGCCGCTCAATGTCTCGCCGCACCGCCCCGGAAGCGAGCGTCTCCAGGCCATGACGAACGTCGACAAAAAACACCCGTAATTCGCCCACGGGGTGCAGGCGAATTACGGGCCAACCAGTCGTCTGACTGGACGTGAAACAACCGCGCGCGGGAGGTTCCCGAGGCTCAGGCGAGAAACGCGCAATGATGCGCCGCGCGGCGACGCTTTAGTTAAGCGTCATCGGTACCTGCCCATCGCCGCTTGCGGGCGTGTCGCCCGGCACGGCAGCAAGGTCTTCGCCCAACGCCTCGGCACCGGCGGTCTGACCGGTGGCCTGCTGCGTGAAGTTGCGAAGATGCAGGAAGAACTGTCCCATCATCTCGACCCAGAGGCGCATCGAGAAATTCAGGAATTCGGGGGAAACGCCGCCTGCCACGATGACGTCCATCTCGAGTACAAGGAACTCGCCGTGTGCGGCTACACGGGCGAACCGGCGCGAGCGGTGCCACTCGTTGATCAGACCTTCGGGAAGATCGCCGCCCTGAACCCGCAGGGGGCAGCTCAGCGTGAAATCGAGATACTGATCGGCGCCGGCCTGATTTCCCCAGTGCACCTGATAGCCGATGCCGTGGCTCGCGCTGTGCAGACGCGTGACCAGATCGTCTTGCTGCACCGACACCGCGCAACCGGCGGCACGAATAGCGTCGGCTACCTGGGCGGACGTGACAGACGTGATGATGTCTGCGGACGACGACGAGTGCGAAGACGTCGGCGCACCGGCCCGCTCGGCGTCGTGGTTGTCGTGTTGCATCGTGTTCTCTTCGTTCATGCCAGTGATCCTCGAACTATCGTTATGCGAATTCGGGACGAGGTGCGCCACCGACGCCCCTCGCCACACGCGTTATTGCTGCGATGCTGCCGGTGCCGACGCCGCGGCCGATTCAGCAGGCTTTGCGGCGATGGCGGCAGCAGCTTGCTGCTCGTCGAACTTGCCCTCATAGAGCTTATCGCCGTACTGCTGCGCGATCTGTTCGTACTTCACGCGAGCCTGGCTGGCGAACGGCTGACGCGCCGCGACCACGGTCGCCACATCCATCGTCTCGAACGCCGTCAGAATCTCTTGCCCGACAGCGTAAAGACGATCGTTCTTCTCCTTGCACATCGTGAGCGCGACACGCTGCGCCGCTGCCTCGTCGGCGAGATGCTTGCGCTGCGCATCGGCCTGACGCGCGAGCTTGAGCAGTTCGTCGTAGGCATTGCGGTACTGGGTAATCTGCGCGTTGGCCTTATCGGCCACCGCCTTCACTTCCGATTGCGAAGTCCGTGTGCCCTGCGAGAGACGCTCGCGCGCCTGACGCTCTGCGGCCAGTTGCTTCTGCGCATCCTCCAGCGCCTTCTTCAGCGCCTCAGGGGAGTCCTTGCCCGGCGCGCCGGCCGTTGCGCCACCGGCCTTGAGCGCAGCCAGTTCGTTCTTCGCCTGCTGGAGTTGCTCGGTCGTGCTACGCAGTTGCGTGCGCAGACGCTCTTCCATACTCGGTGCGCCCTGCGGCGTCTGTGCCGAGGCGGCCGAGCACACGGCAAGCAACACCGCAGCGGCCACACCCGACGCCAGACGCGACATCGCGCGTGGGGGCTGTTGACTCATGACCACCTCCTTAGAATCGCGCGTTGACTTCAATTTGCAGCGTGTCGATCGACAACGGCGCGCCATAGACTTCCTTCGTCGAGAGCCAACGGCCCGAGAGCCAGGCGTTCTTGTCGAAGGCGTACGAAGCGCCGATGTAGTAGCCCTTCGCGTTCGTGCCGCCACCATGGAACGTCGAGTCGTTGTAGGCATCGGGCACGGCATCCGGCTCGATACGCTTGTAGCCGAACAGCACGTTCCAGTCGCCTCGCGACGCCATGACCGGCTTGCCGAAGGTGGCCTGGAACATGTAGGCGTTCGGGCCGCTCTTGAAGTTGGCTCGCGTCGCGTCGCCCGCGCCGAAGTTGCTCACGATGCCGCCGTTCGCGCGCGCCCACATCTCGCCTTCGTTGTAGGCCAGGTTGCGGATGTAGTTCACGTCGAAGCGCAGCGGATAGCGGCCAGCCAGCACCGTGTCCCAACGGGCCGACAGGTCGAGCAACTGGAACTTCGAGGCATAGCCGACATACTGCGGTTGCGCCGTATTGGCCGGGTCAAGCGGGTTGAGCGCGATGTTACGCAGCAGCATGAGCGTATTGCCCTTCTGCATGAACGCCGGGCGCGACCAGTCCGAATCGCAGCTCGTCTGGCCTGCGTAGAGCGCGCAAGGCGACGACAGTTGCCCAGTGATGTTGCGGAAGTCGAAGTAACCGACCGTGCCGCGGAAGCTGTTCTTCGAGTCGAGCTTCCAGTTCGCGCCGAACTGCGTGCCCAGCATCCACTTGGTCTGGCTCGACATCTTGCTCTGGCTGTTCGACGGCGAGTTGTCGCCCGAGTATTCGAGCGGGATGAAGCCGAGCGAGCCGAACAGTTCGACGTTCGGGTTCTGCGGCAGCACCTTGTTGAACTGTGCAGCAATGCCGTCGACGTTCAGGTCGCTGGAGAACAACATATCGCTCGTGACGTACGGCGGGGCGAAACGGCCGCCGGTGAACTTCACCCAGTCGAACGGCTGATACGACATCCACATCTGGTCGAGCCACACGCTCTTCTTGTTCAGGCCGCCGCCCAGCGTGGAGTTGGTCGAGACGGGGCTGTCGTCGTTGCTGGCGGCCAGCCGCACGCCGGCTTTCACCTGCTCGGATACGTCCGCGAAGATACCGAAGCGCGCACGGGCGCGGAACTGGTTGGTGCGGTTCTGCGTGGTGTTGAGCAGCGGCGGGAGTGCCAGGTTGGTGTTCGAGTTGACGTCGAAACCATTGCCCTTGTTGATCTGCGCCCAGTCGATCTGCGTGTTCGTGTTGCTGCTCGAGTAGAAGCGCGACTCGTTGCGCAGGCGGAAGTCGCCTTCGACGTGAATGCGCTTGGTCCACTCCGGCGTTTCGTTCGGTGCGGCCCAACCTTCCGTCTTGGCCTGCGCCATCACCTCGCTCTTCACCTCGTCGCGGATCTGATCGCGCGTGGTCTGCGAGATATACGGGACGCGCACATCGCCCGGCTCGCCGCCGGGCACGGCCGCCGCGGCCACCGCAGGCGTTGCGGCTGCCTTCTGAGCCGCCGCCGCCGCGTACGCTTCCGTTTCGGCTTGCGCAAGCAAGGCTTCGCCGGTGGTCTTGTCGATCGCGCCGCTCTTGATGAGGCCGCGAATCAGCTTGACCATGGCGGTGTCTTTCGGGGCAGGCTGCGCCTGAGCGTGGGCCAGGCCCGCGGTGCCCAGCAGCGCGAGCGCCAGCGCCACAGCGCCTGCGGTGCCCGCAGCGCGTGGCGCATGTCGGTGCGCGAGCGCGTCGGTCATACGTTCCAGTGCTTTCATTTTGTGTGTGACTTTTGCGTAAAAAGGAAGTCCTGCTTGTGCCGTATGCGGCGTGACGAGCGTCGTATTGCGCTTCATGGCCTGCGCCCCCGGATACTCATCGACAGCGGAAAGTGCAGCGACGCCGGCGGCTTTTCTTCCGCACGGAAGTCGCGCAACATCGCGAGCACCGCATCGTCGATCGCCGCGTTACCAGTGCCCCGCACCATCTGGGCGCGCGTGGCGCGCCCGTCGGCGTCGAGCCAGAGATCGATGCGCACGTCGTCGAACGCGAGCGTGCGAGTGCGCTGATCGCGTCCGAACGCCTGTTGCAACGAACTGGCAAGCCATGCGCTGTATGAGCGGCTGCCCAGCCCGCCACCGCCGCCGGTCATGCCGCCGCCACGGCCGGCGCCAACGCCGAACGCGTCGGTGCCGGCTTGCGCGTCGCCGTTGATCGTCACGGCGTCGCCGAGATCCTTGGTCGGGCTTGGCGGCGTGTCGTCCTTCGGCGGCTCCACGGGGTCGGCCGGCTTCGGCTCGACGACTTCGGGCTTGATCTTCTCCGGCTGCGGCTCAGGCGGCTTCTCCTGCGGCGGCGGGGGTGGCGGAGGCGGCGGCAGCATCAGCATCGGCGGGGTGTTGACCTCGCGGCGCGTGCTGGCCTTGTCGGTGAGCAAATGCCAGAAAAGGGCAATCAATCCGAGCACGACAAGGCCGCCAACGATCCATCCACCGCGCCGGCGCAGCTGTACGAGCACCGGACTGGGCGGTTTGGTGGCGGGCCGCACGGGGCGAGACGCGAAATCGCGAGGTTTCACGCTGCGCTCCTTACTGCGGCTTGCCGGTCACGAGGCCGACCTGGTTGAGATCGATCCGGCGCAGCAGGTCGAGCACTTCGACGACCTTGGCGTACTGCACCTGCGCGTCGCCGCGCACGATCACCGGGAAATCGGGCGTGACCGCCTTCTCCGTGCGCAAGCGATCCTCAAGCTCGGTGAGCGTCACCGGATAGGCATCGAGAAACACCTGACCGGCGTTATCGACCGTGATCGCCTTGGTCTTCGGCTTCTCGAGCGCCACCGATGAGCTGGCCTTCGGGAGATCGACCTTGATGCCGGGAATGCTGGCGTTACTCGTGAGAATGAAGATCACCAGCACCACCAGCAGCACGTCGACGAACGGCGTGATGTTGATACCGCCCGAGCGCTTCTTCGCGGCGAATCGCGTTGCGTTTGCCATGATTCGTCCTCGTCAGGCGCGTTGCAGCACGGGCTGACGGCGGCCTTCGCCCTGCTCTTCGGCGAGGCGGGTCGTGAACTCGTCGACGAACACGGCCATGTCGGCGGAAAGTGCATCCGAGCGCGACACCAACCAGTTGTAGCCGAACAGTGCGGGAATGGCCACGCCGAGACCGGCGGCCGTACACAGCAGTGCGGCGGCCATGCCCGGTGCCACCGAATTGATGTCCACCGCGCCCGCCATGGCGGCCACGACGAACACCAGCATGATCCCGATCACGGTGCCGAACAGACCGACATACGGCGCCCCTTCGATGGACGTCGAGAGCCAGTTCATGCGTTTGCTCATGTCTTCGACTTCGCGCACCATCGCACCGTCCATCGACGCGCGAATGGCGCTGATGGTCGCCTCGGACACAGCGCTCGTGTCGTAGCCGAGTTCGTGACGGCGATGCAGTTCGCTAAGCGCGACCTCGTACAGACGCCACAGCGGCGATTGGTCTTGCACGCTCTCCGGCACACGGTTCGTACGCGCGATCTGGTCGAGCGGTGCGCCCGAGGCTTCGCGAAAATGCGTCATGAATGCGCTGTTGGCGCGTGCTTTCGCGGCGTAGCTGCGACCCTTCGTGATCATGATGAGCCACGAGACCAGCGCCATCAGGCCCAGCACACAGACCACCACCCAGGCGTCGACCGGCATGGCCGCGAGGATGAAGGCGAAATGGCTCTTGCCCGCTTGCTGCTCATCCGGACCATAGGCAATCAGACGCGATTCGGCACCTTGCGAAACCGCATCCGTCTGAAGCAGCGCGGCGCTGCGGGCGACCTTCGACAGACGCACTTCGTCCACCGCACCCGAGAAGCGAGCGAGGCCGCCCGAGGCGCCTTCGACGTCGCCGCCGATGATCGTCGGCGAATTCAGTGCAGGCAATGCCACCGCCAGCGTGGTGGCTGCTTGACCGCCGACGTAGAGCGTGACCGACTTACCGTCGGCCGTGACCGCCAGATGCGACCACTTCCCCGCTTGAATCGGCTGGCCCGGCTGACTGCGCTGAGCCCCCACCTGCACGAACGGCACGCCCTGATCGACACCGATCACCAGATCGCTGCCACCGTCGCGGCGCACATAGATCGCTTCGTTCGCGCCCAGCTTCTCCGGGTGCACCCAGGCCGAGAACGTGAACGGGCTGCCGGCGGCAAGCGCGAGCGACGGCGAAGCGGGCAGCACGATCGGCGACGCGCCGGCTTGTGCGCCCTTGCCGATGATCGCGCCGTCGAGTGTGACGATCGGGTTCTGGCCATTGTTGCCGTAGGCGGTCGTGTCGCGCGCGGGCACGTTCGATTCGCCGAAGTGGTACACGGCGGTGTAGTCCGGATCGAACACACGCTGACCGTTCCCCGCCGCAGGGGCCTTGCGGTTGCCGTAGTACATCCAGACCTGTTGCTTGGCGCCTGCGGTGACGGCGGGCACATCGACCCACACGAGTGCGATGCCCAGCACCGGATCGAACTGCTCGATCTGGTGATTGAGGACCGTCTTGTCATCGGCCGCCACGAAGCGCAGGTCAGCCCCGGTTTCGTTCACGCCTTCGAAGCTGAAGTTGCCGGTGTGCAGGCGCAGCAGCATCGGCACCCGGCCGGCGTCGCCCGTGATATTGCCGCCTTGCGGGCCGGCATCGATGGTAATCGGCTTGCGGTACGCCCAATCCGGTTGCCACCAAGCGTGCGCGAGCACCGGCATCAGCGTGCCGATCAGCGCAAGCAGGAATGGAAGAATGCGTCGCATGGCTGTATTTCTCCGTTTATGCCGCCCGGCGCGTTGAATTGGCGCACCGGGCATCAGGTCGTGAATGTTGTGTCGTGAAATTCGGATGTGTCTTTTCCGGGCCGTTGGCAGGTCGCCTTATTCGCTCAATCGCTCAATACGTTGCCGTGACGCTGAAGTTCAACCGCGGCTTGTAGCGCTCCGTGCGCGGTCCGTTGGTCAGCGGATACGCCGCATCGACGCGCCCCGTCACGTGCGACGTCAGACGCAGCGACGACCCCACACCGACCGACGCCAGCGAGTAACGCGAGGTCTGCTCCGGCAACGCGTCGCGCAGCCCCAGTCGCGCCCCGTCGAAGAACGCATACGCGCGCCAGTTCGAGACGACCGGGCCTAGCAGCGGAATCGGCGGCGTACGCCATTCGATGGAGCCGACCACGCCGTAGTCGCCGGTCGCTTCGGCCGAGAGGTAGCCGCGCACCGAGTTCATGCCGCCGCCGGCGAGTTGTTCGTTGGAGATCAGCGGCGAATCGGTCATCTGCGTGGCAACGCGCGCCGCGAGTTGCCAGCCGCCGCCGAACGTATAGGTGCCGTTCGCATCCGCACGCAGCACCATGAAGCTGGGCGACGCCTTATAGCGCTTCGCGTCGAACTGGGCCGGACTGCTGCCATAGCCGAGGAAGCTCGACATGCCCGAGACGATCGACGTATTCAGGCCGGCGCTCAGGTCTTCGTCCTGATAAAAGCCGCTGTAGCCGAGCGTGATCGGTGCGTATTTGAGCGGCACCACATCGCCGGCGGTGCCGAAGCGGGTGGTTTCCGTGTTGTCCTTGAAGTCCACGCCAAGGCTGAAGGCGTGATACCAGGCGCCGGTATCCGGCACGGTGTAGGTCGTCTTGACGCCGATCGCGTGCCCCTTGCCGAGCACCGTAGTGCCGCCGGTAGTGGCGACATTGCTGTCCGACTGATAGCCGTTAAGTTCGAGCGTCCAGGGCGAAGACCCGATCGGCGCCACATACGACCCCGACCACACCTTGCTCTGGCTGAAGTCCTGAGGCGCACCGAAGAAGCTCATCGACACGCGATGGCCGAGTTGCCACAGGTTGTCGTAACCCACCGACGCGAGCATGCGCAGCGGCTTCGTATCGGCACTGCGGTCGTTGTTCAGGCTGAAGCTCGCGCGCCACGGGTTGGTGTCCTCGACCTTGAGGTCGACGTCCATCGTGCCGGGCACCGCCCCTTGCTTGACGAGCGGCACCACCTGTTGCTCGCCGGTACGGTTCAGGGCCGTGAGTTCCGCCTGTGCGGCGTTGAAATCCGGCACCTTGCCCTCGGCCAACGACGGCACGCGATCACGCACCTCGCGCGGCGAGTGGTATTCCGAGCCGACCACGCGCAGACGTCCCAGCTTGGTCTCGCTCACCTTGAGATAGACCACGCCGCCCGTGACCTGCTGTTCCGGCAAATCGACGTACACCGACTGATAGCCCTTGGCCTGATAGGCCGCGAGCAAGGCGTCGCGTGCGGCTTCGATGTCGGCGAGTGTACGGTTCGGCCCGAGATACGGCGTCACGGCTTTTTCGATCGTGCGGACATCGAGCACCGTGTTGCCGCGCACGACGTACTCATTGATATTGACGGGCTTCTGCGCGTCGGCAGACTTTTCCTTCGCTGGCGCCGATCCTGTCGCGCCGGCCTGCGGCTTTGCCGCAGGCGAATTGTCCGGCCGGTCTGCTTTGGCCTCCTGAGCAATCGCAACGCCATGAACGGTTCCGCCCAACGTGACAGCGCACACTGCCGCCCAGCGCAGCCACAGCCGGTTCGTTTTCATCAAACGCATATAGAAGACTCTGCTTTGTTAGGTCGACGCGGCCCTGCCCGATGCAGTGCCCCCGGTGGCCTGACGATTACCCGCGCATACCGCTACACCGCGGGTATCGCCCGGCCGCACGCAATCCGTGTCGACATTCCTCACGAATACGGATACCTAGACGTCCGGGGGCGCGACCGACTAACGTTTGTCACGAGAAATTCATCTTTCTCGAAAATCGCACGGACTGACGTATGCTTGTTCGGTCGGAGTCCTGATGGACTACCCATCATTTTTTGCGGGGGAGGCAGACCATGAAGGCAGAGAGCACTCGCGGGATTCGAAGGTGCATACGGGTTTTGGGTGCCGCAGGCGCAAGCGCCGCCGTGTTGACGCTCGGCGCGGCCGGACAGGTGAGCGCAGCCGACGATGCGGCGCGCAGCACCGGCGCGTCGGCGGCGGGGCCGCGGGCCGGTTGCGTGGATGTGGAAGTGAATGGACAGCGCTCGCCGTCGTATGACTGTCTGACGAATCAGTTGCAGCCGGCGTCAAGCCCGCTCGCCGGCGGGCGGGCGCCCGGGCTGGAGTCTGAAGGTATCGCCAACAAGCCTGGCAATCAGATCGGCGGCCAGTTCAACTGGAGCGGTACGTCTCAGCGCATGGGAAATACGTTCGGAAATTCGGCGACGCCGCAGCGGCCTGCCGCGCCGCCGCCGGCACCGATCATCCCAGGGCGTTGATGACAGAACAATGGCAGCTCACGCTGTCTCGCGCCGGTGCCGGCCAATCCCGCCGTGATAAAGCGCAGGCGACGTCATGCCTAGCTTGTGGGCCATGATGACGAGATCCGCGAAGGAGCGCGCTTCCATTTTTCGCATCGCATTGCCCCGATGGATCTTGACAGTGATTTCGCTGATCCCCAGCTCGTCGGCAATGTGCTTGTTCATACGGCCCGCCGCCACGAGCGCCATGACTTCGCGTTCGCGCTGAGAGAGCCGTTGCGCGCGCTCGGCAACATCGGTACTGGCGCGCTCTCGTGCCAGACGCTGTCGATCCCGCGCGAGCGCAGACCCTACGGCCTCAAGCAGTACGCTATCGGGAAACGGCCGGGTCAGGAAGTCGATGGCGCCCGCCTTCATCCCCCGAACGCTCGTTGCCACGTCCGTATGACCGGCGACGAAAACCACGGGGATCGGGTCTTGCACCACAATCAGCGCCTCCTGCAGGGCGAGACCGCCACCGGCGGTGCCGAGATCCGCACCCAGCACCAGACAACCTGGCCCGGCACCCCGTTGACTCGTAAGAAACGACGACGCAGACAAAAATCCGCATGCGCGACGACCGGCGGCCGAAAGCAACGCACAAAGCGCGTCATTTTCCGCCACGTCGTCGACGACGACGTAGACATTCGCGGTATCGCTGTCGGGAAGCCCGTTCATGCAGGTGGCATCGTCATGATTCGATGCCGCCGAGTATACGTCAGTCGCGAGTTGCACGACATCGTCGAATAGCACGAACGTGCGCACTATTTTCCGCATGCATCGGCGGCGAACCCGCGCCGGCTCTGGCGTTGCAGCACTAATACGAAGGGACGATGGAAGTCTCCGGACGGAAAGCATAGCCTCATGGAGGGTCGCGTCCGGTGCCTGTGCGATCCCCCAATTCCCCTCCGGAGCCTTCCATGTCCAATCCCAAGCTCGAAGTCCTCACCCCGCAGAACTGCCAGTTGATCTTCATCGACCATCAGCCGCAGATGGCTTTTGGCGTTCAGTCGATGGATCGTCAGGCGCTCAAGAACAACGCGGTGGGCCTGGCCAAGGCCGCGCGTATCTTCAACATTCCGACGACGATCACGACGGTAGAGTCCGAATCGTTCTCGGGTTACACCTATCCGGAACTGCTCGACGTGTTCCCGAACCAGAAGACGCTGGAACGCACCTCGATGAACTCGTGGGACGACCAGAAGGTGCGCGATGCGCTCGCCGCCAACGGCCGCAAGAAGGTCGTCGTCGCCGGATTGTGGACGGAAGTCTGCAACACCACCTTCGCGCTGTGCGCCATGCTCGAAGGCGGTTACGAAATTTATATGGTCGCCGATGCCTCGGGCGGCACCTCGAAGGAGGCTCACGACTATGCCATGCAGCGCATGGTGCAGGCAGGTGTCGTGCCCATGACATGGCAACAGGTATTGCTGGAGTGGCAGCGCGATTGGGCACACCGCGACACGTACGATGCGGTAATGAAGCTCGTCAAGGAACATTCCGGTGCGTACGGCATGGGGGTCGATTACGCCTACACGATGGTCCACAAAGCGGCCCAGCGCACCGCAACACCGCACGAAGCGATTCCGGCCGTTCCGGCAAAGCGTTGATCGGGGAGATGCACATGACCGCCTCCACGCCCGACCTCATTCTGGTCAACGGCAAGTTCGCAACACTCGACCGCGCCAATCCGCAAGCCGATGCCGTGGCACTCACCGGCGCAACCTTCACCGCCGTGGGCACGCGCGACGAAGTGATGCGTCTGGCCGGCAGCGGTACCAAGGTCATTGACCTGCAGGGCCGCCGTGTCATTCCCGGACTGATCGACAGTCACATGCACATCATCCGGGGTGGCCTGAACTACAACATGGAGTTGCGCTGGGACGGCGTTCGTTCACTGGCCGACGCCATGCGCATGTTGAAAGACCAGGTCGACCGCACGCCCGCGCCGCAATGGGTTCGCGTGGTGGGCGGCTTTACCGAACATCAATTCGCCGAGAAGCGTCTGCCGACCATCGACGAACTGAATGCCGTCGCCCCCGACACGCCGGTGTTCATCCTGCACCTGTACGACCGCGCGATACTCAACGGCGCCGCACTGCGCACCGTGGGCTACACGAAAGACACGCCCAACCCGCCGGGCGGCGAGATCGTGCGCGACGCGTCGGGCAATCCGACCGGGTTGCTGCTCGCCAAGCCGAACGCGACCATTCTCTACGCCACGCTGGCGAAAGGCCCGAAGCTGCCGCCCGAGTATCAGAAGAACTCGACGCGCCATTTCATGCGCGAGGTGAACCGCCTCGGTGTGACCGGCGTGATCGACGCGGGTGGCGGGTTCCAGAATTACCCCGAGGACTACAGCATCATCGAGGAACTGCACCGTGAAGGTCAGCTCACGGTGCGCCTGGCCTATAACTTGTTCACGCAGAAGCCCAAAGCCGAACTCGCAGACTTCAGCCAGTGGGTCAAGCAAGTCAGCCCCGGTCAGGGAGACGACGTCTATCGTCATAACGGCGCAGGCGAAATGCTCGTATACACAGCGGCCGACTTCGAAGACTTCCGTGTCGAGCGCCCCGAGATGCCGCCGTCCATGGAGACCGATCTCGAACCGGTCGTGCGGCTGCTCGCGGAGAACCGCTGGCCGTGGCGTCTGCACGCCACTTACGACGAGACCATTTCGCGCGCCCTCGACGTCTACGAAAAGGTTGCCAAGGACGTGCCGTTCGACGGCCTGCATTGGTTCTTCGATCACGCCGAGACCATCTCCGATCGCAACATCGACCGCATTGCGGCGCTTGGCGGCGGCATCGCCGTGCAGCACCGCATGGCCTACCAGGGCGAGTATTTTGTCGAGCGTTACGGTGCCAAGGCCGCCGAAGCCACGCCGCCGATCAAGAAGATGCTCGAGAAAGGCGTCAAGGTCGGCGCCGGCACCGACGCCACGCGCGTGGCCTCGTACAACCCGTGGGTATCGTTGTACTGGCTGACCACGGGCAAGACCGTGGGCGGGCTTCGCATGTCCGCGCCCGGCAATCTGCTCGACCGCAACGACGCCCTGCGTCTTTGGACGGAGGCCAACACCTGGTTCTCGTCGGAAGTCGGCAAGAAGGGGCAGATCAAAGTCGGACAACTCGCCGATCTGGCGGTGCTCTCCGCCGACTATTTCAGCGTGCCGGAAGACGAGATTCAGGACATTACGTCGGTGCTCACGCTGCTGGGCGGCAAGGTCGTCTATGGCGATGGTGACTTCGGCGGCTACGCCCCCGAGATACCGCCCGCCATGCCTGACTGGTCGCCTGCCCGTCATGGTGTGGGCTACAAGTCTCGTCAGCCGCAGGTGCTGAACGTGAATGCGAGTTGCGCGTGCGCCACGTCGTGCGGCGTGCACGGCCATGCGCACACGAGGGCGTGGATGTCCAGCGTGCCGGCGTCCGACGAAAGCGGGTTCTGGGGTGCGCTCGGCTGTTCCTGCTGGGCGTTCTGATCACGGTCGCATCAGTCGAGGTCCGTCATGGCCACTGTCTTGCCGTCCCCCGACCCCTCGCCGCCCTTAGGGCGTGAGGGGATTTCGCTGCCGGGTTGGGCCTATTGGCTCGCCCTCCTGCTGCTGTGCAGTGCCCATTTGCAGGGCGGCATCGTTCATGGCCAACCCATTCCGGGCCACGCCGCCAGGCGAGTGCGTCATACTCGGCAATGCCTTTTTTGAGCACCTCGGGCTCGTTGGCGGCTTTATTGCGGTCGTCTGGTACGACCTCAGAACGCGCGCGTCGCGGAGAACTTCATGAAGCTATATCTCGTCTCGCTCGGTGTCGGCGTGCTCGTCGGCATCATCTATGGCGGCCTCGGAGTGCGCTCACCCGCGCCCCCTGCGATCGCGCTCCTCGGGCTGCTCGGCATGCTGATCGGCGAGCAGGTCGTGCCGCCCGTCAAGCGTCTGTTGGCGGGCGAGCCGGTCAATCTCGTCTGGTTCCATCGCGAGTGCGTGCCAAAGATCACCGGCCTGCCCGGGCCGGTGGCGCAAGCGGATAAGACGGAAAGCAAGACGGAGTCGCCGAAAGCCTGAGCGGCTGCCGAGCGCGATCCCGGCCTTCGCCCTTGCCGGGCGCGGCCGGCGTCTTCGCGTGGCTACGCTCCGATGCCATATTGGCGAATCAGACCGCGCACACGGTCCTTGTCCGCGTCCGGAATCCGATCCAGCCCAATGTATTCCCAGAACTCCTCCGCGGCCGCCATCCCCTCCTCGCCATCGGCGAGCAGGCACGCCAGCGCATCCGCCCGATAGCGTGCGGGTAGCACATCGAGAGACAGGATCAATGCGTCCATGACACGCTGCTTCCGGCTGCCTTTGAAGAAGTGTTCCGTGATGTCGTTGACGAACTGCGACCACGCGTTGGATTGACTGCCGGCCTTGGCAGCAGTTCCCCACCTGCCCAGCAACGCCACGTTCTGCCTCAGAGGCTCTCGGAAAAACGCGAAGTCTGCTGCTGGCCCCTGGTCCGCTACGTCACGCAGATTTCTGGCTGACGCGAGTGGCAGGTGATCTGGCAGGCCGGGCTCGCGGATTCGCACCGCTGTGGCGGCGAATGGCGACAGCAGCTTGCCTGCTGCCTTGAGTTCAACCGTTTGAAGATCTGCATTGAAACGCGCATGTCGATGGCATGGGTGCGAATTCGCGACAGGATGGGTCATCGGGGCAGTGCCAATCGTTGCGATGCCTATAGGGTTCATCGTCGGGCTCCATCGGTAGTGGAGATGGCATCGTGCCAGTGCCTCGACGTTGTGTTTTGCCATACCGGCGGCAGGCTTGCACTTTCGACGAACCCCAGCGGGTGCCCGGCGTTACCTGCCGTTGTCTGCCCAACGCCAGGCGGGCCGTTCGAGCGCACGCTGGCCCAGAATTGTCGTAGCGGAAAACGCCTTCTCGAGCGTAATGGCGTTGCACTCCGGATCGTCCTCGAGCGCCGCCGCAAGCCGATGCGAATGCGAGACGATCCATAGCTGCGAATGTTTCGCTGCGCGTCGGATCAGACGCCCCAACGCGGGCATCAGGTCGGGATGCAGGCTCGCCTCCGGTTCGTTGAGTACCATCAACTCCGGCGGACGTGCCGTGAGGAGTGCAGCGATGAGCAGCAGATAGCGCAGCGTCCCATCGGACAACTCCGCCGCGCTCAGGGGGCGCAACAAGCCGTGCTGATGAAATGCCAGCGAAAACAGCCCCCCCGGCTGCGCATCGATCTCGACGTGCGCGCCAGGAAAGGCGTCGGAGACGGCTTCGTCGAGGGCGGCCTGGTCGCCGATCTCGCGGATCGTTTGCCACGCAGCCGCAAGATCGCGGCCGTCCTGATGCAGCACACTCGTACGCGTACCGATCTGCGGCGCGCGCGCGGGGGCATCGATGTCCGTTCGGAAGTGATCGTAGAAGCGCCAGTCGCGCATGCGCTCACGCACGGTGAACACTTCCGGGCACGCGGCGTCGTTGGCGATATGAGAGAAAAGGCTTTCATAGCGCGGCAGACTGCTCGTGAGAATGTCCCAACCCCTGCCCGCCTTGCGACGCACCACGCCGCCGTCGCGGTCGACGAGCGTATTGGCCGGCCGCAGAAAGTCTCCCGCCCACAGGCTTTCCCGCTTGAACTCCGGGTCCAGCGCAAAGGCAGAAGCGGGGCCCGAACCGCCGACATATCCCATGCAGACGGCATAGCCGAAGCTGTCGCTGCTGAACCCGAGTCGCAGCCGCGACCGCTTGCGACGCGGGCCGCCTTCCACCGGCACCTCCCCGCGCTGCATGCGCTCGCTGATCTCTTCCGGACCTGCCCACATCACCGAATTCAGTCCGCCTTCGCGCGCGAGCGGCGCGACGATTCCGTCCCTGGCAGTGCTCGCCAGTAGCCGCAACGCGCGGTAAAGGTTCGATTTCCCGCTACCGTTGGCGCCATTAATAACGTTCAGTCGCGTCAACGGCATGACGAGCGACTGGATGGAACGGTAGTTGTCGATGGCGAGAGCGCTCAGCATGGCGGGATTCAGGAGTGACGTTCGGAAGTTCGCACCATACCCGGTCGGGCGGCGTTGGGCACGCGCCGTCCCAGCCTCTCACTGCCACGCACATGCGGAGGTATTCGGATAACGCGACCTGGGCCGATGTCGTTGGCGGCCTGCGGGGATGCGACGACTTCAACGACAACATTGACGTGTCGGACTTAGCTATCGCTTTTGAATGATGTGCCCGTCAGACCTCGTTCAAGCGCTTACGGCCAGTGAGGCCTTTGGACGGCAGGGGGCGTCCAAAAGGCTGCGAAATGCGTCGACAGTTGACCATCGCCGTCCACCGGCGATGCGGCGAAACGCCCCTGCTCGCGCGCGTCGTCTGGTGTCACGCCAAAACTCGCGGCGAATGCCTTGCGAAATTTCCCAACGTCCGAAAAACCGAATTCGGTGGCGATTTTCGCCGTCGTCCAGGTGCCTCTGCTCGGGTCGATGAGCGCTCGATAGCTGGCGTTAAGACGCCGGCTGCGGATGACGTTGACGATGCCGCCGTCCTCGGCAAACGCGCGATACAGGTGGGCGCGCGAGATGCGAAAGTGCTGCGTGAGAAGCTCCGGCCCGAGTTCCGGGTGCGAGAGGTGTTTTTCAATGTAGGCGAGCAGGCGTTCGCGCAATGCCCGGCCGAGCACCGATTTTGGCTCGGCTTGTGCTAGCGGTGCGTTGGCAAGACCCGTTGTGAGCAGGGTGATCAGGGCGTCCATCACGGCGATGCCCTCGCTGGCCGACAAATCCGCCGACACCGTATGCAATCCTTTCAGGTACTCCACGAGCAGTCGCGTAATCGGCTGCCCGGCCTGGAGCACGACCCCATGCAAATCACGGCCGCCCAGCAGTTTCTCTATGCCCGCGCGTGGCACCGTCGTCGCCAGCCGCATACCGGCATCGACCTCGCATTCATAGGTACGCGCAAGATCGATGATGCAAATGCCCCCCGGTGCGGCCACGACATCCCGTCCTGCAAAGTTGCCGTGAATCGAGCCCGCCAAGAGCACATGAACGAGGTAGTGATCGAGCCCGCCCTGCGCAATGGTTCGTTTGTCGCGCACGTAACGCTGGGCGTTGAATTTTGTCGAGCCCAACGTCAATCCAGCCATATGGCGAATCAACATGGTCCCTTCGAGAGGTGGGGCATCCGCCTGCGAGGCGCGCAGTGTCTCGCAGAACGGCCGTGTGACCTCGCGCCAGTAGTCGTCACGGCGCGATGGCTCGATCAGGTCGGTCGAAATACGGATGTCCGTGTATGCCATGAGGGCTCCCCTTCTTCACGCCCGGAATTACCGGGCTAGTCAACGCGAACCCGATCTCGCTCCGCTATCTGGATACCGCAAGTTCGCGGTCGCCTAGTTTACTCGAAACAGGCGTTTTATTGACCGCACGGGATCACCGGACGGTCAGGGACAGCGGCGAGCGCTTTCTCGAACTTTGTGCGTTGGGGGGGGAGAGCCCGGCGACGTTACGCGGCCTGGCTTTCCAGACTGCGCATGACCTCGGTCTGTACGGTGTTCCAGATTTGCGACTTGAGTTCGTTG
>NZ_CABPSJ010000010.1 GCF_902459745.1 Pandoraea communis | reverse complement strand
TGCCGGTTCGCTTACGCTTGGCCAGTACACGGGCGTGGGCCGCACAGGGGCCTTCGCGACGGATGTCGTGATCGGCGCGATCGATGACATCACGTCGCAGATGAAAGCGGGCGATGCGCTCGACGCGACACGCACGAATACGCTCTGGCTCGATGCGGCGCGTCTGAATGCCACCGGCTACGGCGAGCTGGACCTCGTGACGTCTGGCGACATTAACGTGCGCAGCGACCTGCGTCTGGATAACGGCGGCCGTCTGAATCTGGTGTCGCCGGGTGTCGAGGTGAGCGGCAACATCATCGTGCCGAGTGGCACGGTCAATATCTCCAACACCTATCTGCGCGCGGGCGAGCAATACCCCGTGGCACTGTTCCAGCCCAACGGCACGGTGGGACTGACGCTGTCGCCGGGCGCGCGAATCGACGTGCGCGGGCTCTGGGTCAACGGCGCTACCGATCCCGACTCGCTCTCCAAGGTTGCCTTCCTGAACGGCGGCAACGTCACGTTCGATTCCACCAGCGATCTGACCATCGGCGACGGCAGCGTGATCGACGTGTCGTCTGGCGGCGCAATGCTCGCCAACGGCAAGACCCGGGGCGGCACCGGTGGCAACGTCACGCTGATCGCCGGCGACTCGGCGAGCAATGTGAACGTCAGCGTTGGCACGATGACGATGAACGGCACGATCCTCGCGTATGGCGTGAACGGCGGCGGCAAACTCACGATCTCGACGCCGGACGCCGTCATGATCGGTGCGAACGCGGCGCTGGCCGGTGGCGAACTGGCGGCAGGAACGTCGGCGAACGTCGCGGTGAAACTCGCCGAGCCCTACACCGTTCCCGCAGGCACGCCGCTGCCGTTCTCCTCGGTCGATGCGCACACCAAGCTGATCATGGACGTGCCGTTCCCGGTGCCGATTCAGCTCGACGTGGCGCCGAGCACCCCCACCGCAGCCGATTGGGTCGTACCCGCTGGCGTGGGAATACTCGCTTACAACACGGACGTCAATTCCGGATACAGCAGATACTATCCCGGCGACACGCTGCCGAAGGGCAAGTTGATCTTCAATATGTTTGGCGCGGACGGCAGCGGCAACCTGCCCGCAGGCACCGTCATTCCGTCGAAGGTGTTCCCCACCGGCTTCTCGATCCTGCCATACCGTATCGTGTACACGGCGGGCACGATCAGCAACGTGGACGTGACCTACCCCGTAGGGGTGGTCATCCCGGCCGGCACGACGCTCGCGCGCAACGTCGCCGTCACGCCGGTGCCGACGTTCAACGCGGGCGCGTCGGGCAGCAATACGCCGTTCTTCAGCGCGGGGTTCTCGAGCTACGACATCAATGGCGGGCAGGGCGTGCGCGTAGACAACAGCGTGAAGCTCGCGCCGGTCATGCCTGTGTACCACTTCACGGCAAACAGCGCGAGCGCCCCCACCGGCAGCGATCCGTCGAAGGTCATGGAGGTGGTGCTGCCGCAACTCTTTGCGGAAAACGCGCAGACTGCCATGCTCACACAGCGCGCCGGGGCCAGCCTCGCATTGCGTTCGATCACCAAGGACTATCAGGGCAACAAGGCGGGCGGTGAGGTGAGCATCGGGCAGGGCGCATCGGTCGTTGTCGATCCAGGCCAGAACATCACGCTCGATTCGTTCGGGCAGATCACTGTCGATGGCGCGCTGACCGCCCGCGGCGGCAAGATCACACTGAATGCACAAGCCGATGGCGCATTGCCCAGTGCCCGCAATTTCGACGCTGCCGGCAACAACCTTGGCATGGCGATCTGGTTGGGGCCGACGGCCTTGCTCGATGTCTCCGGCTTTGGCTACACGGCGGTCGACGCCTCCGGGCGCACCTACGGCACCGTGTCGGACGCCGGCAGCATCGCGCTGAACGGCAGCGTATCGTTCGTGATCGTTCGTCCGGGCGCGGAGTTGAACGCCGATGGCGCGGCGGTGAAGGTGAGTACGGCGACGGTGCCGGGGCAGCCGTCGAACGCTCCGGGCAGCATGGCGCTGGCCTCCAACGGCGGGGCGATCGCGCTGAATTCGATGAGCGGTCTGATGTTCGACGGCAACGCGCATGCCAAGTCAGGCGGCGCAGGTACCTCGGGCGGCGATCTGTCGCTGTCGTTGACAACAGCGCAATATCAGGATCCGGCCAATCTGATTCCGATGTCAGTGCTAGTCCCTGGGAAGTTCGTGGTCACACAGCACAGCGGCGTTCCGGCCGCGCTCACCGGACCTTCCGCTGCGGCCTCGTTGGCGTTCGGGCAGGCGACGGTGAGCGTCGATCAGATCAAGGGCGGTGGTTTCAGTTCGGCATCTCTGCTGTCGACCGACTTTCTGATTTTCAATGGCGATGTGTCGCTCTCGCTCGACAAGAGCCTCAAGCTCATGGCGAACGCCATCACGTCGAATCTGCCCCAGGCGGGCATACCGGTGCCCACGAGCAACACCGTGCGGCTGGCCGCGCCCTACGTGAGCTTCAGCGCTACACCAGCCGTCTATCGCGACGGCTATCGGACCGGGGCCATCGGCAACGTGCAGCCGGCTAAGACACCGACCACAGCGACATTCGAGGTCGACGCGAACCTCATCGACATTCAGGGGCCAGTCAGTTTCTCTTCCAACACCTCTTACTGGGACACGAATCTCAGCCAGTGGGTCCAGACCCCCGCCGCGGGCTTCAAGACGACACGCTTCGTGAGTCAGGGCGATATTCGTTTTCTTCCGACAACGGCGTTGGCGGCCGGAACGTCGTTGGGCTCGCCCTGGGACCTGGATTTCGAAGGGGCGCAGATTTATCCGACGACGGGGGCCAGAGCGAACATCGTCGCGGGAGCAAACAACCCGGACTACAACGCCACCCTGACACTGGGCCGCACGACGGCGGACGTGCCGGATATGCCGATGTCCGCGTTCGGCTCGCTGCTGATGTCGGCGCCGAACATCAAACAGGGCGGCGTGGTGCGTGCGCCCTTGGGGACGTTGATCTTGGGACAGGTCGATAACGTACCGGGTTCGGGGGGCATCACCCGGAACATTGCGTTGTTGCCCGGCAGCGTGACATCGGTGTCCACCGACGGCCTCACCATGCCTTATGGCGGCACCTTCGACGGCGTGACGTACACCTACAACGGCGCGAGCATCTCGCCGTTGGATGCGGGCGGCTTCACGGCGGGTGGCTGGGGCATCGGTTCCGGTATCCGGCTCAAGGGACAGTCGATCGCGGTGGACGGTGGCGCGGTGGTCGATCTTTCGGGCGGCGGCTCGCTCACCGGCGCGGGATTCGTGTCGGGTCGAGGCGGTTCGGTCAACGTGCTCAACACGCCGTTGGTCAATGCAAACCCGACCATGAAACTCAGCAAGGCGAGCGACAAGGTCTACGCCATCTTGCCGGGCTACGCGTCGAACTATGCGCCGGTGGCGCCGGAGAGCGGTGCGGGCGATCCGGTCGTCGGGCAGCGCGTCACCATCGGCAACGGTGTGCCGGGCCTGCCTGCCGGCACCTACACGTTGCTGCCGTCGAACTACGCACTGCTGCCTGGGGCCTATCGCGTCGAGATCGGCGGTACGGGCCAGAATCTGCCGGCCATCGCGACGGCGGCGGGCAACGACACCTATTTGACTGCGGGGTATCTGCGTATCGCCAACACGCCGGTAGTCAACCAACTGCCGTCGACCCTGTTGGTCACGCCGGGCACGGCCGTGCGCAAATATTCTCAGTTCAACGAACAGAGCTACAGCGACTTCCTCTCGAGTCAGGCGGCGCAGTTCGGGAACCTTACGCCGATGCTGCCGCGCGACGGTCGTGCGCTCGACGTTGTGTTCGTCATGCCCGACCAGGCGCCGACGACGCCGGCTTTCACGTTCGACGGCAAGGCGCTGTTCCGCGCTGCGCAGGGCGGTGTCGCGGGACAGGTCGCGGTGGAGAACGTCGGCGAAATTACTACGGGAACCCCAACGCCGGGATTCACGGGGTTGTCGGTTGCGGCAAACGACCTGAGCGCGATCAACGCGCCGCGCCTGAGCATTAACGGCTACGCGGCTCCGACGCTGGGACAGCGATACAGCATCTACAACAGCGGCGTCAACGATCTCTACTTGCGCGACGGCGTCACCTTGTCTGCCGGCGAGATCTATCTGATCGGCACCAACATCACGTTGGGCAATAACGTGACGCTGACGACTGTTGGCAAGGGCGCGGCACCGTTCGACACTGCGACGACGGGGTTGCCCTACGTCGCCGGGAATAACACGGTGCTTGGCCTGTCGAACGGCGAGATAGCATTTGCTGGCACGCAATCGAGCAACGGCGCGATCACGATAGGCGCGGGCTCAGGCCTGTTCTCCGAAGGCACGCTGGTCTTCTCGACCAATGGCTCGTCGACGCTCGATTCGACGGCACGCTTCGGCGCGCGCAATATCACGCTCGCGGTGGGCTCGCTCAATGTGGGCGACGCGTCGCAGGTGGCTGCCGCAGGGAACCCGGCAGGCATGCTGTTCAATCAGGCCATGCTCTCGACGCTGATGCATGGCGACGCGTCGAGCGGCGCACCTGCCCTCGAGAAGATCACGTTGGGCGCCGCCGGGGCGATCAACGTGTTCGGCAGCAGCGGTCTCGATACGCGTGGCTCGGGCGTGGATGTCGTTCTGAAGTCCCCGGCGATCTACGGCTATGGCGCGACAGGCGATCGCGCAACGATTGCTGCCGACCGGCTGACGTGGAGTGGCGTGGCGGGGGCATCGGCACCGCCGCTATTGACGGGGGGGCCGGGCAGCGGCGCGTTGAGCCTGGTGGCGAAGGAAATCGATATCGGCCAGTTCGTGCCGGTGGATACGACCAGCGTCACGCGCACCATCTACGGCTTCAACGACGTCGATCTGACGGCCAGCGACCGAATCATGTCGGCCGGCAACAGCAAGCTCTTCGTGTTTCAGGCGCCGAGCACACAAAGCGGCGCGGTCTTCGGCCAGAGCGGCACGGGCGGTAACCTCACGTTGGCGACGCCGCTGCTCACCGGTACGCAGAAATCGATCATCGGCTATACGGCGGGCGGCGCGCTCAATGTCGTGGCCCCGGCGGGAACGACGCCAAGCACGGCAACGTCGACGGTTGCCGGTGCAGAGATCGATCTGACGGGCGATAACGTGCGCATTGGCAGCACCGTCCTGCTGCCCAGCGGCAAGCTCGCCGTGGACGCCACGCACGACGTCGTACTCGCCGACGGCAGCCGCATCGATCTGAGCGGTCAGACCTCGCAGATTCGGGCGCACACCGTCTACGGCTTCGGCGGCACGGCGACGTTCTCGAGCGCGCAGGGCGGCGTGACACAGTCGCCTGGCTCGATCGTCGATGTTTCTGCGCAAAACAGCAATGCGGGGGCGATTACGATCGACGCTCGTGCCGGCACGGTAACTCTGAACGGCCTGTTGCGCGGCAGCGCGAACCCGGGGTTTGTCAGCGCCGACTTTGGGGCAGCAGCCGGCACTTTCGCCGACTTTGCCGGACTGAACGCGCTGCTCACGCAGGGGGGCTTCTTCGATTCGCGTAGCTTCGTGCAGAAACAGGGCGATCTGGTCGTCGGCGACGGCGTGAAGGCGCATAACGTCGGCATCTCGGTCGACAGCGGCAGTCTGACGGTCAACGGCACGATCGACGCTTCCGGCACGTCGCCGGGCACGATCCGTTTGTCGGCCGGCAACGGGCTTACGCTCGGTGGCGGTGCGGTACTCGACGCGCACGGCACGAAGCTTCAGGTTGACAGCTACGGCGTGCCCATCGAATCGAAGAATCGCGGTCATATCGAACTGACGACGTCGGGTGGCACGATGACGCTCTCGCCGGGCGCCGTGTTCGATCTCAGCACACCGGGCGGCGGGCGCTACGGCGAGGTCATCCTCAACGCGATGCGAACGGGGGAGACGTCGGGCGACATCGCTATCAACGCACCGGGGCCGCTGACGATACGCGGTGCCAACAGCGTCGCGCTCAATGGCTTCTGGACGTATAACCTGGCGGCAGGCGGCGCGATTTCGCAGGCGACGCTTGACGGTTACGACACGGCCAGCACTGCGTTCATGAACGCCGCTGCCGGTAACGGTGCGCTGGCGGCGCGCACGGCCGGTCTCTCGGCCTACGGCAGCGCCTACCACCTGCGCCCCGGCGTGCAGATCGCCTCCGTTGGCGATCTGTCGACGATCGGCGACATCGATCTGTCGAAGTACCGCTACGGCGCAGGGGCGGATCGTGATCCGAATTCGGCAACGTATGGCGCGGGCGAACCGATGGCGCTGGTCTTGCGCGCGGGCGGCAATCTGACGATCGGGGGCAGCATTTCGGATGGGTTCAAGTCGTCCTCTGGCACGCCAGCGGTCTACACTCCGATCGACATCTCGACGGATCCTAATGCGCAGCTATGGTCGCCTAGTGACACCGGTCTGAATAATTCCAGCTACGTTTATTCCAGTGCAGTGACACTGATGAATGACTGGACCGTGCCGAACGATCAGTTCTATCAGGACATGGTCTCGGGGTATGGCGTTCCCTTTGTCGATATTGCTGGCCATGCCTATGGGCCGGGTAGCATGATCCCGGCGGGTACCACACTCAGTCCCGGGCCTTCTTTAGGGGGGAACGGTTATCTCGTCTTCGATGTCGCAACTTTGCCGCCCCTGGGAGCTGTGGTCACGCCCGGCGTTGCTGGGGCGGCACCCACGTCGCCGATGGCGCCAATGCTCGCGCCCGGTTCGTCCTCCGCTTCGATTCGCCTTGTCGGTGGCGCAGACGTTACCTCTGCCGACCCGCGTGGGTTGCAGGCGGCACGTGCGCTCGCGGGACAAGGGAATGTCACGCTGAACGACGCGGCGTACAACAACTCGCTGAGCGCTAAGTCCTTCAGCGTGTTGCGCACCGGGACGGGCAATCTCGAGATTCTTGCCGGCGGCAACTTCAGCGAAGCCACGCCGTATGGCGTCTATACGGCCGGTACGAATTCCGCGCCGATACTCGCGGTGGACGGTACCAATCCGTATAACCTGCCGGCAGCCGGTTCGGGCGGCGGTGTTCAGGTCTGGTATCCGGAGCATGGTGGCGACGTGCTGATATCGGCACAGCAGGATGTGACCGGCAATATCCAGATGGCCGATAACTCGCAGCGCTTCGTCGACAGTAACCTCACGTCGAATTGGCTGTGGCGCCAGGGCGGGGCGGGACTCACGACGGACCCGACCGCGTGGGGGATCAACTTCGGCTCGATGGCCGTGCTCGATCCAAACAATATCGCTCCGGGAATCATCGGTTTCCAGGGCATCGGCACGCTTGGTGGTGGCAATTTGACGCTGATGGCCGGACGCAACGCTGGCGTGATGACGTCCGGCAACAACTTCCAGTCGACGGGCCTCGACCTCGCTGTTGCCTCGACCGGTCGTGTGCTGCCCGACGGCAGCCTGGTGCAGACGGGCGGTGGCGATCTGAGCGTGAAGGTCGGCGGGATGCTCAACGGACGTCCGTCCGTGGGGCAGTCGGACCGTCCTGGCGATTACTTCGGTTCGGTGACGAGTTTGCGCGGCGACGCCACCATCGACGCGGGCTCGGTCGGTGCGACGGCGGCGTATGCCAACGGCAGCTATTGGAAGTCCTACGATCCGCGCGCACAGGCGCTCACGACGATCAAAGGTGTGACGCAGACGCGCGGACCGGTGCTGATCCCCGGCGACGGCACGGTCAGCGTCAGTGCGCGGGGCGATCTCGTGCTGGGCGGGGTCGGCGACGCGGGCATGACGGCGTCGCAGAACGTCGACGGCGCCTTCTACACGACTGCCACGGGCTCCCTGACCAAGGGCGGCAACACGCAGTTCACGCTCTTCCGTCCGGCCACCGCCATTCGCCTGTTCTCGGCCGGCGGCGATGTCATGCCCATCGACGGTGGATATGCGGGCAATGGCACCGCGAACGGCGGCAGCTTCTTCCCGGGCAGCCTGAGCGTGACGGCCGCCAATGGCGACATCCGGTTCAATACGGCGATGACGCCGGACGATCCGCGAACCAATCTCGAGTTGATCGCCTCGCCAGTGGGGCAACTCGAAATGTTTGCGGCGGGCACGATCTATGGGCAGGGCGCGACGGTCTCAATGTCCGGCGCCGACATGGCGAGCCTGGCCACGCCGCAGCATCCCTTCTTCCAGACGATCAAGGGGCCAAACCTCAACAGCGCGTCGCCGGACGCGGCGATTCGTCAGGCTGCGGCCAATCCGCTTGCGTATGGCGAAGACACCATAACGTCGCCGCTGCACGGGCAGGATAGTGTGCCTGCCCGTATCTATGCCGGCGTGGATATCGACGATCTGAGTATCGGCAAGACGCTTGTCAGCCTGAACGACCCTGTGGCGCAGTTTGTCCCGACGCACGGCGTCTGGTACGTCGCCGCGAAGCCTTTCGAGGTCATGGCCGGGCGCGACATCGTCGGTGTCGGCACGTTGCCGGACACGTTCGCGAACCTGACCGGCAGCGATGTCACGCTCATGCAGGCTGGGCGCGACATCATCTATCAGTCGGCGAACATTGTCGGACCGGGCCTGTTGGAAACGCAGGCGGGACGCAATCTGTATCAGGGTTATGTCGGCATGCTCACGAGTGTGGGCGATGTGATGCACCCGTCGAACACCACCGGCGGCGCAGACATTTCGGTGCTCGCCGGCGTGGGCGCCAACGGCCCCGATTACACGCGCTTCGCCAGGTTGTACTTCGATCCCGCCAACCAGTTGGCCGGCGGCAGCGCGCTGGCCGGCAGTGGCAAGGTGGTGCACGCCTACGGCGACGAACTGACGGCATGGCTCAAGGATCGCTTCGGCTACACCGGAACGTCGGCCGATGCACTCGGGTACTTCCTCGCGTTGCCGCAGGTGCAGCAGGGCGTGTTCGTGCGTGAGGTGTACTTCAAGGAGTTGCTGCTCGGCGGACGCGAGTACAACGACACGAGCAGCCCGCGCTACGGCAGCTATCTGCGCGGTCGAAGCGCCATCGCCACGCTGTTCCCGGCAAACGACGTGCAGGGCAATCCGCAAAACTACGACGGCGCGATCACGATGTTCAGCAGCGTGACGGGTACGAATACAGTGAACGGTGTGACGACGCCTGTCACGACCGATGCCGGTGTACGCACCAACTTCGGCGGCAACATCCAGATGCTGAACCCGGGCGGCAGAACGCTGGTGGGTGTCGAAGGGGTAACGCCCGGCGCGACCGCAGGTGTGGTTACGCAAGGCGAAGGCGACATTCAGCTCTACAGCCGGGACAGCATCCTGCTCGGTCTGTCGCGGGTAATGACGACCTTTGGCGGCGGCATTCAGGCGTGGTCGGCCGAAGGGGACATCAACGCCGGTCGTGGCTCGAAGACGACGGTGCTTTACACCCCGCCCAAGCGCGTGTACGACAACGTGGGCGACGTGGCGCTCTCGCCGTCGGTGCCGTCCAGCGGTGCGGGTATCGCCACGCTGGCGCCGCTGCCCGAGGTGCCGGGCGGCGACATCGACCTGGTCGCGCCGCTGGGCACCATCGACGCGGGCGAAGCCGGGATTCGTGTGTCGGGCAACGTCAACTTCGCAGCGCTGGCGATCGTCAACGCCGCCAACGTTCAGGTGCAGGGCAAGTCGACGGGGTTGCCGGTGATTGCGGCGGTCAATGTCGGCGCGCTGACCAATGCGAGCGCCACGGCCGCGCAGGCAGCCACCGCCGCGCAGGACGCTATGGCACGCGACCGGGCGGCGCAGCGTCAGAACGCGCCGTCGATCTTCTCGATCCGCATGCTGGGCGGGGGCTCGGATACGCCCGCCCCCAACGCCGACCAGAAGGGCGCATCGCTCGCGCCGCAGGCAAGGGCGAGTTACGACCCGTCGAGCGCATTCCAACTGGTTGGGAATGGAGAGTTGACCGAAGCACAGAAGATGCAGCTCACGCGGGAGGAAAAGGCACATCTGTGACGGCAGCCGGTGCGTTACAAAAAATAATCTGCGGATTTGCCCTTCGATATCCGTCATGTCATTGAGGCTTGCACGAAATGGCAGACAGAAGCGTTCATGGGGATCGGGGGGGGAAACAATGTTCGCGCGTGGACAGTACGGGGAAGCACGGAGCACGGGAGGCGCTGAAGTGGATCTGGGCACGGCAAACAGCGTTGCCGACGCCGTCTCAGCCGCCGAGGCGCGCGAACTCGGCGGGGCCGGGCAGACCGGCGCGGCCATTCAGGTGCTGCGCGAGTGCCTGGAGTCGAACTACGAGCGCTTGCTGCGCCGGCTGTCGCGCCGGATCGGCTGTTCCGATACCGCCAGCGACAGCCTGCACGAGGCGTGGGTGCGCCTTGGCAGCGCCACGTTGCCCGACGCGGTGCACAGCGCCGAGACCTATGTGTTCCGGATGGCCTACAACCTGGCGGTCGACCAGATGCGCGGTCGTCGCATGTGGGAATCGCTTGGCGAGGAGCACGAAGTGTTCGACGTCCTGCCGGACCGGGGGCCCGGCCCGGAGGCGGTGGCCGGTGCGCGCTCCGAGCTTGCGGCGCTCTCCCGCGCATTGGACGAGATGTCGGGACATCACCGGCGCGTGCTCATGGAGTTGCGGGTCGATGACCTGACACGCGAAGAAGTCGCCGCGCGTCATGGCTTGTCGCTGCGCAAGGTAGACACGCTGCTGCGCCAGACACTCGACTACTGCGCCACGCAGACCGGCCGGATGGCATCCGGCGGTATTGGCGAATCACGTCGTCCGGCAAAGCGCGCTGCATCGACTTCCGCCCCGGCGGCGCCCGTCTCGTCATCGCCTCCCTGCGAACACGCCGGCGTCTGATCGTACCGGGAACACCGGCCCGTCAGTGCATCGGCTCGGCCGGTGCTTCGTTCTCAAAGGTGCGAAAGCGCCAGCCGAACCACACGGCCAGCATCCGGATGACAAAGCCGGCGGCGAAGCAGATACCCGTCGCGATACCGTTCTCGACACCCAGACGCAGCATCACGACGTACATCGCCCCTGCGATGCACGCCACGCTCGCGTACATCTCCCGGCGCAGCACCAGCGGCACCTGACCGCAGAGCAGGTCGCGCAGCATGCCGCCGCCAATCCCCGTGAGTACGCCGGCCAGCACGACAATGACCGGACTCGTGCTGACGGTCATGCCGATGTCGCAACCGAGGATGGTGAACGCCGCGAGTCCGATGGCGTCGACGGTGATGAAGGTCATGCGCAGCCGGTGCACGTGGCGCGCAACGATGGAGGTGAGCGTGGCCGCGCCCAGCGTGAGCAGCAGATATTCCGGGTGGGCGATCCAGACCAGCGGGTGCCGGCCGAACAGCACGTCGCGAATAGTGCCGCCGCCCAGCGCCGTCACCATGCCGATGAAGGCGAGTCCGAAGCGGTCCATGCCGCGTTGCATCCCCATGATCGCGCCCGACATTGCTTCGGTCACGATGGCGATCAGGTAGAGGGCGTAGAAGATCTCTGTTTTCATAAAGTCCCTTCAGGTGCCGGGGGAAATATATCACTTCATGAGATTTCCCCGATAGTGACGCCGCCCCGTGGCCTGCCCTGTGATTTGTACAAGTTTTCACCGGGGCCGCGCGATGCGACACTCTTTCCAACGAAACGACGTATGCAGGCAGGTGCCCCGTACGCCGGGCGTCAGAAGCCAGTGGCCTTTGCCAATTATCGAGGAGTCCGTCATGCCCTACATTCCCGGTCTGCTTTCCAACCTCCTTGCGGGTCTGGTGGCCGTGTTCCCTTTCGTCGGCACCCGTTGATGCGAGTCCTCTTTCAGGTTCACAGTCTGTTCGTTGTCGTCGTTGGCGGATTATCTTTGCTGCGGTCGTTGGGACGGATGGTCTCCAACGTTGCCAAACGCCTTAAACTCTCAACTTTTCGTGCCCCGAACGGTGCCTCGGGGCGGTGATCTGCCGGTGCGTGGTATCGGCAGAGCGACCTGCCAGTTGGTGGCAACGGATTTTGCGCAGCGTATTTTTCGACGTGCTTCTTTGACCCCCCACTTCGTTCCATGATCCAGTTCATTCGCCGCCGACGTTATCTTGTCGCCAGCCTCGTCGTGCTCGTTGTTCTCGTGGCGCTCGGTCTGCGCAGTCTCGCGACTCCCAAGCCGCCGCAGTACATCAGCGCCAAGGTCGAGCGCAGCGATATCGAAAACACCGTCCTCGCCACCGGCACGCTCCAGGCGTTCCAGCAGGTCGACGTCGGCGCGCAGGTCTCCGGGCAGTTGAAGTCGCTCAAAGTCAAGCTTGGCGATAAGGTCAGGAAGGGACAATGGCTCGCGCAGATCGACCCGGTGCTGGCACAGAACAGTCTGCGGCAGGCCGAGGCCGACGAGCAGAACCTCCAGGCGCAAAAGCGCTCCACCATCGCGCAGCTCAAGCAGGCGGAACTGGCGTTCGCCCGTCAGCGGCAGATGCTGCCCGACGATTCGACCTCGCGTCAGGATTTCGAGTCGGCGCAGGCCGCACTCGACTCTCAGCGCGCCACGCTCGCGGGCCTCGACGCCCAACTGCGCAAGGCCGGTGTGGCCATCGAGTCGGCCAGGGCCAACGTCGGCTACACGCGTATCGACGCACCTATCGACGGTGAGGTCGTTGCGATCGTTACGCAGGAAGGCCAGACCGTGATCGCGCAGCAGCAGGCACCGGTGATTCTGAAGCTCGCCGATCTGGACACGATCACCGTGAAGGCGCAGGTCTCGGAGGCCGACGTCATCCGCGTGGCGCCCGGGCAGACGGCGTATTTCACGATCCTCGGCGATCCCGACAAGCGCTACTACGGCAAGCTGCGCGCGATCGAACCTGCACCGCAGAACTTTCTCGATACGCAGAGTACGCTTGGTGGCGGTGCCACGCGCAACAATACGGCCGTCTTTTACAACGCACTGTTCGAAGTGCCGAACGCGGATCACCGCCTGCGCATTTCGATGACGGCTCAGGTGAACGTGCTGCTCGGCACCGCCAAGCAGGCGTTGAGCATTCCCGTGGCGGCGCTCGGCAAGAAAGCCGGCGCCCAGCGCTACGAGGTCCGCGTGTTGGGCGGCGACGGCAAAGCCGTGACGCGTCAGGTCGTCATTGGCCTGAACAACAACGTGCAGGTCGAAGTGCGCGAGGGGCTCACGGCGGGCGAGCGCGTGGTGATCGGCGAGGCGAGCGACTCCGTGTCGGCCGCCGACACTTCGGCCAACGCAGGTCGGTAAGGGAAGTCAAAGATGTCGAGCGCCATGGCCCAATCTCCCCTGAACGCAAGTTCGCCCCCCATGCTCGAGCTGACGGGTGTCACCCGGCGCTTTCCGTCGGGGGATCGCGATGTCGTCGTGCTGCGCGACGTGAATCTCACCATCGCGGCGGGCGAGATCGTCGCCATCATGGGCGCGTCGGGCTCGGGCAAGTCGACGCTGATGAACATTCTCGGATGTCTCGATCACCCGAGCGAGGGCAACTACCGCGTGGCGGGACGCGAGACGCGCGATCTCGACGCCGACGCGCTGGCCCAATTGCGTCGCGAGCACTTCGGTTTCATCTTCCAGCGCTACCACCTGTTGCCGCATCTGGACGCCGCCGCCAACGTCGAGATGCCGTCGGTCTACACCGGCACGCCCCACGCGGTGCGTCGCGCGCGTTCGGTGCAGTTGCTCGAACGGCTGGGGCTCGCCGACCGTACCGGCCATCGGCCGAGCCAGTTGTCGGGCGGTCAGCAGCAGCGCGTGAGTATTGCGCGGGCGCTGATGAACGGCGGCGAAGTCATTCTGGCCGACGAACCGACCGGCGCCCTCGATACGCGCAGCGGCAAGGAAGTCATCCGCATTCTCAAGGAACTCAACGCGCTCGGACACACGGTCATCATCGTGACCCACGACGAGAACGTTGCCGCGCACGCCCGCCGCATCATCGAGATTCGTGACGGCGAGGTGGTGGACGACCGGACGAATACACCGGTGGCCGATGTGCCGGAAGCGATGCCGGTTGCTGCCGCCGATGGCGATGGTGGCGACGGGGGTGTCGTTGCCATTCGCACGCCTGCCGCGCCCGTCGCACGTTCGACCGATCCTGCCGCCGCGGACGTCAGCCATGGCGGGGCGTTGCCGCCGCGCCGCTGGGCAGGAGGCATCGACCGCTTTGCCGAAGCGTTCCGCATGGCGTGGATCGCGCTGGTGTCGCACCGTCTGCGCACGTTTCTGACGATGCTCGGGATCATCATCGGGATTACGTCTGTCGTCTCGATCGTCGCGATTGGCGAGGGGGCGAAGCGCTACATGCTCGCCGAGATCGGCAGCATCGGCACGAACACGATCAACATCTATCCCGGCAAGGACTGGGGCGACAATCGCGCCGCCACGATTCAGACGCTCGTGCCGGAAGACGTGAGCGCGCTGTCCGAACAGGTTTATGTCGACAGCGCGACACCGGAGACCGCGCGCAGCTTGCTGCTGCGGTATCGCAACATTGACGCGAGCGCGATGGTGACCGGTGTAGGGGAGCACTTCTTTCAGGTGCGCGGCATGAAGATTGCCCAGGGCATCGCCTTCGGGCCGGACGAGGTGCGCCGTCAGGCGCAGGTCGCGGTGATCGACCAGAACACGCGCCGCAAGTTGTTTGGCGCGAACCCGAACCCGCTGGGCGAGGTGATCTTCGTCGGCAACCTGCCGTGCGTGGTGATCGGCGTGACGGCCGAGAAGAAGAGCGCTTTCGGCGACATGAAGAGTCTGAACATCTGGGTGCCGTACACCACGGCGGCTGGCCGGTTGTTCGGGCAGCGCAACGTCGACAGCATTACGGTGCGCGTGCGAGAGGGTCAGCCGAGCAAAGCGGCGGAGAAGAGTCTGGAATCGCTCATGACGCAGCGTCACGGGCGCAAGGACTTCTTCACCTACAACATGGACAGCGTGGTGAAGACCGTCGAGAAGACGAGTCAGTCGCTCACGCTGTTGCTTTCGTTGATTGCGGTGATTTCGCTCGTCGTGGGCGGGATTGGCGTGATGAACATCATGATCGTGTCGGTCACCGAGCGCACTCGGGAAATCGGTATCCGCATGGCGGTGGGCGCGCGGCAGAGCGACATCATGCAGCAGTTTCTGGTTGAGGCGGTGATGGTGTGTCTGATGGGGGGGGCCATCGGCATTGCGCTGTCGTTTGGCACAAGTTTCATCTTCTCGCTGTTCGTTGCCCAATGGAAAATGGTGTTTTCGATGGGCTCCGTTGTAACGGCCTTCCTGTGTTCGACGCTCATCGGCGTTGTGTTCGGCTTCATGCCTGCGCGCAATGCGGCGCGGCTGGACCCGGTCGAAGCACTGGCACGCGATTGAGGTACTGCCTGATGACCCAAGTCATTCCTACGATTCGTATTCCGACGCTGACCCGTACGGTGCTCGCATTGGCGAGCGCGGCCACGTTGCTGGCCGGGTGCGCGGGTGTGCGCCATGAGCCGCTGCCGGCGGTGCCGGTTCCGGCGCAGTGGACCGGTGCGCCGGTTGCGTCCGCTACCGCAGCGGCGGCTCCCGCCGCCCCCGTCGGCACGATAGCCCCCGATTTCTGGCGCGCGTTCGGCGACCCGGTGCTCGACCGCCTGATCGCCGATGCGCTGGCCGTCAACAACGATCTCGCTGCGGCGGGTATCCGGGCCTATCGCGCGCAGTTGCAAGCCGGTCTGGCGGATACCAATCTCACTCCCGGCGTGACGGTACAGGGCAAGGGGAGTGTGTCGCGCAGACTGGACAACCACTTCGTGACACGGACCAGCGGTCTGACGGCGACGGCGAACTACGAGCTGGATCTGTGGGGCAAACTGGCGGCACAGCGAGATTCCGCCCGCTGGGAGTTCGAAGCCACCGAGGCTGACCGGGAGGCGGCGCGTCTGGCGGTGATCAGTCAGACGGCGCAGTACTACTGGCAGATTGGCTATTTCAATCAGGTGATCGCTTACGCCGAGAGCAACATCGCGTACAGCGAACGTGTTTTGGCGTTGGTTCGTTCGCGTCATGCCGCAGGGGCGGTCTCTTCGCTGGATGTGGCGCAAGCCGAGCAGGCGCTGTCGGATCAGCGAGCGACGCTCACGACGCTGTTGCAACAGCGTACCGAGAACCGTAACGCACTGGCGATTCTGTTTGACCGTCCGCCGCAGCAAGCCGCTGCGGAGCCGTCGGCACTGCCCACGCGGGCGTTGCCTGCCGTGCCGGAGGGGCTGCCTGCGGAGCTGCTGAGTCGACGGCCCGATTTGCGCGCTGCGGAACTGCGGCTGCGAGAGATGCTCGCTAACGTCGACGTGGCGCGGACGAGCTTCTATCCGACGTTCACGCTGACGGGAACGCTCGGGACGTCAAGTTCGTCGCTCGAACGCGTGCTGGCCAATCCGTTTGGGACGTTGGGGCTGGGACTGGCGCTGCCGTTTATCGAGTGGAACACCATGCAATTGCAGATCAAAGTGTCGCAGACACAGTTTGACGAAGCCGCTGTGACCTTCCGTAAGAGCCTCTTCACGGCCCTGAGCGAAGTCGAGAATGCGCTCTCGGCGCGAGAGCAACTGGCGAGGGAAGGGGAGCAGCGTGCGCTGTCGCTGGCGCAGGCGCAGCGCGCGGAAGCCCTTTTGCGTTCGCGCTATCTGGCCGGCGCCATCGACATTCAGCCCTGGCTCGATCAGCAAAAGAGCTTGCGCGACGCACAGGCCGCAGATGCGCAGGTGCGGCTGAACCGGCTGAACAATCGCATGGCGCTCTACAAGGCGCTGGGCGGTTCCGACAACACCTCGGAGGTTGTTCCGCCCGCCTGATCGGGACGGCCCACGAGGCGGCAGGAAAGCAAACAGACCGGCAATGCCGGCCTGTTTGCTTTCTGGCGTCGTCGATGTCTGAAGCTATCAGGCGGCGGGTTCGCTGGTGCCCAGCGATTTCGGCAGCGTGATCGTGAACGTGGTGCCAACACCGACCTGACTCGTCACATCGATGGTTCCCTTATGGAATTCGATGGCGGCGTGGACCACCGCGAGGCCCACGCCCGAGCCGTCCTCCAGCACCGCGTTGCTGCGTGAGCGGAACGACATCTGGAAGATTTCCCTGAGTTCGTCCTCCGGAATGCCCGTGCCGTTGTCGCGCAAGACGACGCACAAGGCCCTGCCCGTATCGGACACGCCGATATCGATCGCGGGCGCCACCATCGTGTACTTGGTGGCATTGCTGATCAGGTTGATGAACGCGTGGAACAGCACGTTGCTGTCGCCGATCATGCGACTGTCGAGACCTTGGGGGGCTTGCACCGTAATCGTCGCGTTCGGGAACATATCCGAGCCGACGCCGCGCACGTCTTCGAGCAGCGCAACGAGCGACAACTCGGCGCGTTTGCCGAACTTCGGGTCGTCGAGCGATGCGCTTTGCGCGGCATCCAGCCAGTTCTGAATCAGATGGTTGAGCTTGGCGACGGCTTCGCGAATCTTCGTATAGCGCGGACTCGAATCCGTTTCCTCGTTACGCGGGCTCAGCAGGCGTTGCGCGTGGCCGTCGATCACATTGAGCAGCGTGCGGAACTCGTGCGTGGCCATCGACCGGAAGGTCTTCTGGAAGTTGTTGAGGCGTTCCTCGTTGGCCAGTGCACGTTGCAGGATCGTGTTCTTGGCTGTCGCGAGCTTCTGATTGCGCACCAGCGACGACGTACTTTCCTGGAACTTGGCGAGCGAGCGCGACAGCGTGCCGATTTCGTCACCGCGCGCAAGCCAGGGCAGTCGCAGCTTTTCCTTACCCGACACCGCGTTGCCCGACATCCGGATCAGGCGCGTGAGCGGTTTGAGGATGGCCGTGTCCACGTAGACCAGGCAGAGCAGCGTCAAAATAATCATCGCGGCGATGAGGCCGTCGATTTGCAGGAGACGGTTGCGAGCCGCCTTGTTCTTGGCTTCGACTTCCTTGATGAGGGCTTCGGTGCTGCGAAACACCAGCGAGCCGAAGGTGCTATTCGCCTGCGTGTACTTGTTGTTCGACTCACCGCGATAGAGCTTGGCGGCGTCGTTCAGCTTGCCGCTCTGGGCGAGCTGGAACACCTGATTCGAAGCGCGCCGATACTGAGCCCACTGCGTCTGGAATTTCGAGAATGCCAGACGGAATTCGTCGTGCACCAGCACCTTCTGATAGCGCTCCGAGGCCGTTTTGATCTTGTCGTCGAACTCGGCGGCGGCGGCGCGGGTATCGGCGAGCGCTTTGGGCGACATCGGGGCGAGGGCTTCGGATTCTACGGTGCGAAAGTCCGAGATGTAATCGTTGAGTTCCTCAAGCACGCTGAGGTGTTCTATCTGCGTGCGTTCGGCCTCGATGGCGCGGCGCTGGGATGCATCGACTTTGCGGTGCACCACAACGCCCACCGCGACCATGGCGATGAGGCTGAGGGCGAGCAGTAAATACATCCTGCGCCGGATCGGGAGTTGCTTGTTGGGTGATGAAGACGCTTTAGCCATGCGGGCGATCCGTCGCGGAAAGAGAGTCTGATGCGATCAAAGCTGGATGATGTTGAGCAGCGCGGCGCGTACCACGGCTTCCGTGCGCGTGGCGACATTGAGCTTCTCGCGGGCGTTATCGATATGGAAGTCCACCGTGCGTTTGCCCAGATCGAGGATGATCGAGATTTCGGCGGACGTCTTGCCGCGTGCCGACCATTGCAGCACTTCCACTTCCCGTTTCGTCAGGCCGAACGGCAGCGGCGCGTCATCCGGCGTTTCGTCGTGCTCGGTGTACTTGCGGATGACAGTGTCGAGCACGTCGAAGTCGACCGGCTTGAGCATGTATTCGTCGGCGCCGGTGCTATGCCCGCGCATGATCGACGCCTTGTCGGCGTTGCCCGTGAGGAAGATGAAGGGAATCTTTCGCTCGCCCTGAATGATGCTGCGGGCGCTTTCCAGAAACTCGAAGCCGGTCATGCCCGGCACATTGATGTCGCACAGGATGACGTCCGGCATGAACGACGCCAGCGTCGCCAGTGCCGTCGTAAAGTCGTGCGCCACCTTGACGACGTAGCCCCGATCCGTCAGGTCTTCGCGAATCAGGTCGGCTGAATCATGATCGTCCTCGATGCAGAATACTTTGGTGGGAGATGACATCCCTCTGGCCCCGATTTTTGTATGTGAATGCCGAAATCGTACTAAAAAATTGCCGGACGACGAAGTTCTTCTTAATTTCCGCGTTGGTGGCATATCGGTTATGCGCGATGGGTTCACCGTGTTGCATAACGAAGAAAGGACCGCTTGGGGCGGTCCTTTCTTCGTGGCAATCAGGGTGATTCAGAGATTGAAAGGAAGAAGGTGGCCGAATTTCTCGAACAGTTCCGTGGCGGCGCAATAGAGGGCAGCGGGCATATTGTTTCTCCTTGATCTGGGGGGCGGCGATCGTGCCGCGTATCAGTAGGCAAAAAAGTGGCCGATGGTCACGGCGCACTGCATACCGGTTTCGACGCACGTTTCGTTGGTCAGCAGGCTGTCGATGAAGTCGAAGAGGTGGCTCATGATGTCGTTCTCCGGGTTCTGGTCGGGGTGAGGGGCGGCTCAGCCGAAGATCGGGGCGATGACGCCCACGAGGCCGAGGAGTGAGGGAAAGCCGTAGGCGATGATGGCGGGCATGTCGTTTCTCCTTGAAGGGTCCGGGGTCCGGGTTTCGGCTGCCGCTGTGTTGCGTCAGTCGGTGAGTGAAGTATCGTCACTGCCCCACCCTGGCGAAACTGTGATTAATACAAGCCGGACCGATTTCCCGTGAAATCGCAGTGTGAAAAACAAAAAAATCCTTGTTTAACAAGGATTTGCGAGTGGTTTTGCCCAAACCCCGTATAAATCGCAGTGACACTCCATCGAGCACTCCGTACCATGCGCTTCGTATTACAAATCATTACGAAATACGAAAATGGGTATGGAGTACTGAATGATGACGATTCGTATGACTGGCGTCGCGTTTGCGGCGCTTTGCATGATGATGTCGCCAGTGGCAGAAGCCGACGATATCGAGCACATCACCGACGGAAACGGGGTGCCGTTCATCGATGCGCGCTTCGTGACGCCGTCCTTTGGCGATTATCGATACTCGGAAACCACGGGGCTGGGCGTGCCGTCGAGCGACACCATTTCGGCAATCCAAAGGGCGCAGACAGTGGCTGCATTGCGCTACTGGGGCGAAATTCTCAGGTTTCCGCAGGGGCAGGTGCCTGCGGTTCTCAACATCGGCCTGTCGAAGACCGGCGGCACCCATGCCGACAGCCCGTTTGGTGCTGACGGTAACGGCGTCGACACACTGGTGGTTTCAGCGCTGCTCAAAGGCGAGGCTCCGGCGCCTTCTTTCTTCAAGGCGCATGGAGAAATCACCATTACCGACATGAATTTCTCGCCGGCGCCGTACATTCCGTCGCAGATACCGCTCAATCGGCAGGCCGATCTGCCTGCGGTGATCTTTCATGAGGTGGCGCATAACCTGGGTATCGGCACGAATATCGTGATGAATTACTCAGGCGGGGCGCCGTACGCTGCGTCTTTCCCGCAGCAGCTCGACGTCTGGACTTCCCACTTGCGCGACAGCAAAGGCAATCCGGCCCAGCCGGGACAAGTCATCCATTGTCCGGTTTGCGTGAATACCCCGTCGGCCAATCCGTTCGACGTCAGTTCGGAGGGGGGATACTTCGCCGGCGACCACGTGAGCGAAGTGCTGGCGGGCGCGATGAAGGGAATTCCCGTGGTTACGACGGGACTCGATAGCAACGCGGCCGACCTTCCGTTCATGTCGCACATCGAGTTGAAAAACAGCTTGATGAGTCACCAGCAGTATCGCAATTACACCGGGTTCATGGAGGCCGAACTGGCGGCGCTTCAGGACCTTGGCTACAACATCGATCGTCGCAACTTCTTCGGCCGCTCGATTTACAACGACGGGCTGACCATCGTTAACGACAGGCCGTACTTCGGCCGCAACGCCGACGGCACGGCCTACTTGCCGAACGTCTACAACACCGCCACGCAAGGCCTGGGGTTACACATCTACGGCAGCTACAACAACGTCTCGCAATTGGCCGATCTGTTGAGCGCGGGGCCCGGTGGCGCGGGCATTCGCGTTGACGGTGTGGGGAATACTGTCGTCGTGCTTCCCGGAACGCGCGTGTATGCCGACGGTGCCTATGGGCGTGGCGTGATGTTCACCTACGGCAAGAATCACACCTTTGTGCAGCGTGGCGACGTCCAGGCAATGGGCGAGCATGGCATCGCGGCGAGCTTCGACTTTGGCTACAACCCTCTCGGCGACGGTCAGGATTTCGAATATCGGGGCTCGTACATCCGCCAGGAGCAGAACAATCCGCTGCCGTTGCCCGACGAAATCAACGGGCCATTGGTATCGCAAGTCGACGTCACGGGCCGGCTCGCGGGCAAATACGCTTCGCTCTACATGTCCGAGAGCGGTTATGTCGGGCAGATCAACATCATGCGCGGGGCGGCGCTCTATGGCGACATTCTGTCGTTCTATTCGCAGCGCGACAGCAGCGGTGCGCTACGGTTGACGCAACTCAAATTCGGTTTGACGCCGGATGCAAACGGCCGTGCCACCTTGCAGCCGGATGCAGCCTTCAACTTGCGCTTCGACGGCAACATCGTCGGCGGCAATCTGTCGCTGTCGATGGTTGGTGGCACCACACAGATCAACGGCGATCACACGGTCTACGACGTGAATGTGGCCAATGGTGCAACCCTTACCGGCAACAGTCGCTATCAACTCGATGCTGCCGGGCGCTTCGTCAACGCGGGCACGGTCGCGCCGTTGCTGGCTGGCGGTTTCATCAGTGTGGGCGGAGACTACACACAAGCGAGCACGGGCCGCTTGCTGAGCTCGCTCGCGGCCGACGGCACTTTCAGCAAACTGGTCGTCTCCGGCAATGCCACTCTGGACGGCACGCTGGCGATTGCGCCGCAGCGCGGTTGGTACGCGAGCGGTTTCAGCGTCACATCGAACCAGTGGCTCAATGCGTCGAGCATCACGGGTGCCTTTGCCAGCGTAACGGCCTTGCTGGCATCACCGACGCTGAACGCCAGTGCCACGTCGTTGGGCAACAACACCTACCGCGTGGCTATCACACGCGCGGCGAGTGCATATTCCCGATACGGTGTCGACGGCAATAGCCAGCGGGTCGGATTGGCGCTCGACAAGCTCGCGGGCGGTGCCGGTGCGGACCTGCAGCCGTTGGTGGCGGCGCTCGACTTTTCTGCGGCGGACGGCAGCGGCATTGCCAGGGCGTTGCCGCAACTCACTCCGGCCGCGTATGGCGCCATGTACACGGGTGGTTTGTTGCGTGAGCGTCAGATTACCGACATGGTTGCGGCGGCTGTTGGCGCCGATGGCGTGAAGGGAGCGGGTGAGGGCGCGCTCAAGGGCAACTGGCGTGCGTTCGCGATGCCTTTCGGCAGTGGATATTGGCGCGGAAGCGCTGGAGACATGGCGGGTGCGAGCGGCAATACCTACGGCGTGGTGTTTGGCGTTGAGAGGGTGGCGGGTGAGGGGCGCGACTGGACGTTGGGCGCGCATGGTGCCATCAGTGGTCAGTCGACGCGTCTGGACGGTCAGACGCCTGGCTCTGGAAAGACTACGGCGCTCGATGTCGGTGTGCATGCGAGGTATGCGCCGGACTTGAATGCTGGGCCGCATGCGTTTGCGTCGGCGCGGGTGGGGGTTGAGGATGGCCGGGTGGATCGTTCGATTGCGGTGAACGGGTATTCGGCGGCGCCGAGGGGGACGTGGACGGGAGCGACGGCGTCGGCCACCGTGGGTGGTGGTTGGCGCTGGCAGTTGAGTGGCACGACGAGTGCGGGGCCGATTGCGGCGCTCGACTACACGGCGCTATATCGACCGAGTCTTACCGAAGGCAATGCTGACGGTGTGCGTTTGCATGTTAACGGCAAGACGTTCAATTCGCTGCGGAGTCGTCTTGGAGGTGAAGTGCGTTTCGAATTGCCGATGATTTCCGGCAATGCGTTGACGGCGAGTATGCAGGCCACGTGGAATCATGAGTTGACGGGTGGCGCAGTGACACAGAGTGCGTACTTCGCGGGATATCCGGGCGCGGCGTTCACAACGCGTAGTGAGGTAGTGGGTAGAGACAGCCTTGGGTTGCAGGCGGGGGTGTCGTATCGGTTGGCGCAGCGCGTTGTGTTTGGTGCGGCGGTGTCGAGCAACCTCTACAAGGCGGGGAGTGCGGACGTGGCGGGGTCGGTGTCGGCAACGTGGCGTTTTTAAGAAACGGAGAAAGAAGGAGGGGGAACCGGGGGGGGAGGGCGTAACAGGCCGGACCGGGGACCCCCTTCCGAGACGAGTTGGGTCACTGTTTGAGTATCGGAAGGGGGTCTCCGGTCTGGTGCCGCTGGGGTAATCAGTACCTGAGCGTGGTGAAAAAGGTGGTTTTCAGCCACGCAAAAAACAAGCTCAAAAGAGCCAAAAGAAAAGCAAAACTACGAAGTACCGGCCTGCGTCATTATGTCGCGATGTATGGAATATGTATATGCGTAGCATTCGTCACGCAAATTGTGTATCCATACATAGAGGCTTTAAATGTCCATGCATAACGTCTTGCCCACCGAGAGGGGAAGGGCAGACACGACACCTGTCGCGCGTTGGCGCATGTGGTGTGCGCGGGTTGCGGCGGCGATGGCGGTGGTGTCCATGAGCGGTTGCACGCTGGAGCTGCTTGACCCGAAGGGCAGTGTCGGGGAGCAGGAAAAGCATCTGATCCTGATCGCCATGGGTGTCATGCTGCTTGTCGTGATTCCGGTGATCGTGCTCACGCTCGTGTTCTTCTGGCGCTATCGCGAGACCAACACCGCTGCGACCTACTCGCCCAAATGGGCGCACTCGACCAAGATCGAAGTGGTCGTGTGGAGTATCCCCGTCGTCATCGTCGTCGCGCTTGCCGTGATGATCTGGGAGACGACTCACAAGCTCGATCCGTACCGTGCCATCGAGCCCGTTGTGTCTGACAAGCCGCCCGTGCGAGTCGAAGTCGTGGCGCTCAACTGGAAGTGGCTCTTCATCTATCCGGACTACCACGTCGCCACCGTTAATAAGCTCGTGTTGCCGGTCGACACGCCCGTCGAGTTCAAGCTCACGGCCGAGTCGTTGATGAACGCCTTCTTCATCCCGCAGCTTGGGAGCATGGTCTACGCCATGTCGGGCATGCAGACCAAGCTGCACCTGATCGCCAACCAGACCGGCACGTATGCCGGGATGTCGTCCGCCTACAGCGGGGCGGGCTTTTCGGACATGCACTTCAAGGCGCATGTGACTTCGCGCGGTGACTTCGACAAATGGGTCAGGGAAGCGCAGGCCGTGCCCGACGCGCTTGACGCACCGACCTACGTCAAGCTCGAACAGCCGGGCACCGGTGCGCCCGTCGCGATTTACGCCAACGTCATGCCGGGGCTGTTCGACGCCATCGTCGGCAAATACATGGGGCCCATGGACGGCACCTCTCAAGGCATGCGTGTCGCGGGCAGTGCCCTCGACGACATCATCGCCGCCGCCAATTGCCGTGTGGACGGCCAACTCGGCCCACTGGATCGCCGCGCGCTTCTCGCGCAGCGTCCCGAGCGCGAAGCCGGTGTGCCACCTGCTGCGCCGCGCGCGTTCACGGAGTAAGTCATGTTTGGAAAACTCGATCTCGACGCCATTCCGCTGCACGAGCCCATCATCATGGGCACGCTTGCCGTGGTGCTGATGGGTGGCGCGGCGCTTCTGGGCGCCATCACGTACTACCGGAAATGGGGCTACCTCTGGAAAGAGTGGATCACCTCAGTCGACCACAAGCGTATTGGCGTGATGTACATCGTGCTCGCGCTGGTCATGCTGCTGCGCGGCTTTGCCGACGCCATCATGATGCGCGCGCAACAGGCGGTTGCCGCCGGAGGAGAGGCGGGCTATCTGCCGCCGCATCACTACGATCAGATCTTCACGGCGCATGGCGTCATCATGATCTTCTTCGTGGCCACGCCGCTCGTGCTTGGCTTGATGAACGTGATCGTGCCGCTGCAAATCGGCGCGCGCGACGTCGCCTTCCCGTTCGTGAACTCCCTGTCGTTCTGGCTCGCCGCCATGGGCGCCGTGCTCGTCATGATGTCCATGTTCGTGGGCGATTTTGCCGCCACCGGCTGGGTCGCGTATCCGCCGCTGTCCGAACTGGGGTACAGCCCGACCGTCGGGGTGGACTACTACATCTGGTCGCTACAGATATCGGGGCTCGGCACCACGCTGACCGGCATCAACTTCATCGTCACCATCCTGCGCATGCGTGCGCCCGGCATGAACCTGATGAAGATGCCCGTGTTCACCTGGACGGCGCTGATCACCAACATCCTCATCGTCGCCGTGTTCCCGGTGCTGACCGCCACGCTCGCGCTGCTCACCGCCGACCGCTACCTGGGCATGCACTTCTTCACCAACGAACTGGGCGGCAACGCCATGATGTACGTGAACCTCATCTGGATATGGGGTCACCCCGAGGTGTACATCCTGATCTTGCCGGCGTTCGGCGCGTTCTCCGAAATCATCGCCGCGTTCTCGCGCAAGCCCCTGTTCGGCTACAAGTCCATGGTCTACGCCACCTCGTCCATCGGCATTTTGTCGTTCTTCGTGTGGCTGCACCACTTCTTCACCATGGGCTCCGGGGCCAACGTCAACGCGTTCTTCGGGATCATGACGACCATCATCTCGATTCCGACCGGCGTGAAGCTGTTCAACTGGCTGTTCACCATGTATCAGGGCCGTATCCGATACCACTCGTCCACGCTCTGGACCATCGGATTCATGGTGACGTTCGCCATCGGCGGCATGACCGGCGTGCTGCTCGCCGTGCCGGGGGCCGACTTCGTGCTGCACAACTCGCTGTTCCTCGTGGCGCACTTCCACAACGTCATCATCGGCGGCGTCGTCTTCGGGTGCCTCGCGGGGATTACGTTCTGGTTCCCGAAAGTGTTCGGCTTCACGCTTAACGAACGCTGGGGCAAGATCTCGTTCACCTGCTGGCTGGTGGGCTTCTATCTGGCCTTCATGCCGCTGTACGTGCTGGGCTTCAAGGGCATGACACGCCGCATGAACCACTACGTGCAACCCGACTGGCAGCCGTACCTGATCGTGGCCGCCGTGGGCGCGGCGGTGATTGGACTGGGTATTCTGGCGTTCATCGTGCAACTGGCCGTGAGCATTCGCGACCGCAACGCCAACCGCGACCTGACGGGCGATCCGTGGGACGCACGCAGCCTGGAGTGGGCAACGTCGTCGCCGGCGCCGTTCTACAACTTCGCGCACGTGCCGCACATCGACTCGCTCGAGCAGCATTGGGACGACAAAGCGCGCGGCCTCGCATGGCGTGAGCCCAAGCAATACGAAGACATCCATATGCCGCGCAACACCGGCACCGGTTTCCTCGTCTCGGTGTTCAGCGGTGTCATGTGCTTTGCGCTCGTGTGGCACATCTGGTGGCTCGCCGGTGCGAGCCTCGTCGCCACGCTTGCCGTCTTCCTGTGGCGTACCTACGACCGCGACGTCGATTACTACGTGCCGGCGGCCGAAGTGGAGCGTATCGAAAACGCCCGCTTTGCCGACCTGCGTGCAGCGCTTCCTGCGCGTCAATCCCTGCAAAAGGCCGCCTGATGTCCTCGGCATCCCTTCATCCTCATCACGGGCACGGCGCCAACGCGCCGTCCGACGATCACGCTCACGGTCATCACGACACCGGCGCCACCACGACGCTTGGTTTCTGGATCTACCTGATGAGCGACTGTCTCATCTTCTGCGTGCTGTTCGCCACGTTCGGCGTGCTTGTGCAGAACACCGCTGGCGGGCCGACCGGCCGCGAGTTGTTCGAGCTGCCGTTCGTGCTCGGCGAGACCATGCTGCTGCTGCTCTCCAGCTTCACGTTCGGCCTCGCGTCGCTGTCCATGCGCCCGGGTAACGAGGCCATCGTCCAGCGCTGGCTGTGGGTGACGTTCGCGCTCGGTGCGGCGTTCGTCTCCATGGAAATCTACGAATTCTCGGCATTGCTCCACGAAGGCGCCGGGCCGGGACGCAGCGCATTCCTGTCGGCGTTCTTCACGCTTGTGGGCACACACGGCCTGCACGTCACGTGCGGTCTGCTGTGGCTCGTCGTGATGATCCACCAGATCGGGCGCTTCGGCTTCGACGCCGTGGTGCGCCGCCGCCTGCAATGCCTGAGCTTGTTCTGGCACTTTCTGGACCTCGTCTGGATCTGTGTCTTCACCTTCGTCTATCTGCGGGAGTTCGTATGACGCGCGCTCAAGTCCACGACCATGCGGCGTATGCCTCGCAAAGTCACCTGCGCGATTACGTCATCGGCTTCTTCCTTTCGCTGGTGCTCACGTTCGCGTCGTTCGGTGCGGTCATGCTCAAGCTGGTGCCGGCGGGCATGGGATTGGCGAGCATCGTCGTGCTGTGTGTGGCGCAGCTGATCGTGCAGCTCGTGTACTTCCTGCACATCGGCGCGAAGCGCAGCCAGCGTCAGAACTCGGCCATCTTCCTGTGTACCGCAGGATTGATCGCCATCATCGTCGCCGGCTCGCTCTGGGTGATGCATAACGCCAATACCAATATGATGCCCACGCACATGTCCATCGAACGGGCAAAGCTGCGCGATTGATCATGGATCGCCTCAAATGCATGGAGGTGTTCGTACAGGTCGTGCGCGCCGGCAGTTTGTCCGCTGGCGCGGCGGCCTGTGGCATGTCGGCAGTCACCGCCGCGCGTCACGTACAGGTGCTCGAGGCGCGCCTTGGGCAGCCGCTGCTGCGGCGTAACGGGCGGCGCCAGGTGCCGACGGCGTTGGGCCAGCGGTACTTCGCCGAGTGTGCGGAAGTGCTCGCGCGGGTGGAGAACGCCGATGCGCTGGGCGATGCCGGGCCCGCGGGGGCGTCGATGCCAGGGGCAATTTCACGGCCCGTCGGTCAGCTTCGCGTGAGCGCACCGACAACCGTGGGCTCGCACCTGCTCATGCCGATCTTTGCCGAGTACCTGCAATCGCATCCGGACGTCGCACTCGATCTCGCACTCAAGGATCGCGTTGTCGATCTTGAGGAAGAGGGAATTCACGCGGCCTTTCAGGCGGGCGGAAATCCCGTGCCGGGGCTGGTGGCGCATACCCTGCGCGGCGTGACGCGTGTGGCATGCGCGTCGCCTGCTTATCTGGCGCGGCGCGGCGTGCCCCGGCAACCCGTCGATCTGGCCGGACACGATTGTCTCGGGTTCCGCTATGACGACGTGCTGGGCCGTTGGGTGTTCACGCAAGCCGGGGCGAGTGGCGGCACGGTTCGCGACGCCCGGCTCATCGCCCACAATCCGCTTGCGCAGTTGCAGGCGGCCGTGCATGGCATGGGCATTGCGCTATTGCCGGAGTATCTGCTCGCGCCCGAAGTGCAAGCGGGACGGCTGGTGCGCGTGCTCGAGGCCGATGTGCAACTAAGCGAGCCCATGCACCTCGTGCATCTTGCCGGACGCTTCGTGTCGTCGAAGCTCGACGATTTCGTTCGTTACATGGTCGCAAAACTGGGGCCCGAGGCCTGCCCGGCCGCGACGTCGGCCTGATGGCCGGGCCGCGCGGAAGGCGGTGGCACGTCTTGCCTTCACTTGGGCTAAGATGCTGCCATCGACGTCGTGGCCGATGCGATATCTCCAAGAGCGTAGCCGTCCGAGCACGCCATCCCTTTGAGCTGGAACGATGCTACGTGGCAACGCATTGCGACGCCTCGTCGCCTGTGCCATGGCGGGCGCGGGCTTCGTGTGGACGGCGCCCGCGCCCGCGCAACCGCCTCAATACCGGAATGACGCCGAACTGATGGGGGCGGCGATTGCCTCACCCGAAGGCGTGGGGCTGGTGCTGGAGCGGCTGGTGCAGAAATGCGGCCTCTACGGAGAGCCGACCCGAGCGCATGGCAACGCGGCGTTGCGCGCGTGGCAGGCGCGTCACCGTGACTATCTCGCCGAGGGCCGGCGCGTGCGCGCCGAATTGCAGGCCGCTTACACCGACGCGCAGGCACGCGAGCGTTTCGATGACCTGTTGCGCACGCAGTTGCCCACGCTCGTCGAGCGTCAGTTCGTCGTGTACTCGCGCAGTATCGACGATCAACCGACCGAGGCCGAGAAGGCCGATTTGTGCGACGGCTATTTCAACGCCGTCGACGATTTTCAGTTCGATCTCAAAGTGAACGATCCGGCGCTGGCCGCGTTTTTCGACCGGCGAATGGCGGCGCGAGAGGAGAAGGGGGGCACGAGCCCGCCGGACGGCACCCGTGCGCCAGACGCATCGCCGGACGCCACCGTGGACACACCGTCCATACCATCGATAAAGTGAGCCGGATTACGCCGTTGTCGCTGTTGTTGCCGTGTTCCCCTCGTCCGGCCGCTCGCCCGTGAGCAGGTAGCGCATGAGATCGGCCACAGGACGTATGCGATCGCCAAACGGCAGCGGGTCGCGGCCTCGGAAGAAGAGTCCGCGCGCCACGTCGCCACGCACCGCCTGTGCAAGCTTCAGATCGATGCAGAACTGCCCGATGCGCGCCACGCCGTCGCGAAACCCGCAGGCCTGCAAGCAATCGAACCCTTCCAGACATTGCCGCACCTTCGCCTTGGCCTGCAAGGCCGTCTCGCGCGACAGATATTTCTTGAGCCACGGTGTGAGCACCGCGCGCGCAGGCAGTCCGGCCACGCTGGTAAATTCGGCAATGTCTTCGGGGCGGGCGCGAGCGAGCACTTCCTTGAAGGCCGGATGGGCGTCCGATTCCTCCGTGACGGCAAATGCCGTCCCCAACTGTACGCCGGCCGCACCCTTGTCGAGCCAATGCAGGACCTGCTCGTGACGATGGATGCCGCCCGCCACGATCAGCGGCACGCTGTCCCAGTCGATGCCGAGTGCGGCATAGATCTCGCGGCACTCCGCGAGCACGCGGTCGAACGAGAAGCGCGCGTCGCCCAGATCCTCGATGCGCGATGCGCCGAGATGCCCGCCCGCATGCGCCGGATGCTCGATGACGATGGCGTCCGGCAGGCGTCCCTTCTTCATCCACTTGCGCAGTACCAGACTCACGCCGCGTGAGTCCGACAGAATCGGAATGAGGGCGACGTGCGGATGCTCGGCCGTGAGTTCGGGCAGATCGAGCGGCAGTCCCGCGCCCATGACGATGGCGTCCGCACCACTCTCGCACGCCTGGCGCACCAGCGACGCGTGCGCGCTCACCGCTTTCATGACGTTGACCGCCACTAGCCCGTTGCCGTCGGCAATTGCCTTGGCGGCGCGGACTTCGCGATCCAGCGCGATCAGATTGACGGCCTCGATGGCCGCCTTGTCCCGCGTGCCTTCGACTTGGGCGAGCAGGTCGGGGTGATGGTGACGCAGATCGATGCTCGCGATCGTGCCCATGCCGTTGTGCCGCGCGACTGTGCCCGCCAGCCGGTGCGCGGAGATGCCGATTCCCATGCCGCCTTGCACCACCGGCACCAGCCGGCGGCCGGCCAGCGTCAACCATTGCTCGTTCATGTCAGTTCCGTTCGTCGAAGTTGGCTCGCTCGCGCAAAGGCGCCGAGATGGCGTTGCGCGCGCGAGAAGGCAGTCTGGCACCTGCCGGGCAAACGGTTCTTGCGATGGGTCAAGCGCAGGGGGGCTCAGGCGGTGGCGTCCGTGCGGCATGACGTCGCAGTGCCCGTCGCCGTGCCGAGCGCGATGCCGCCGACGATCAGGGCGAGGGCAAGCCAGACGTCCCATCCCAGCGACTCGCGCAGGATGAGGGCCGAGGCCAGCGTACCGACGACCGGTACGCCGAGCAATCCGAGCGAAGTGACGCCCGCCGGCAACCGACGCGTGACTACGCCGGCAAGCCAATAGGCAATGCCGCCGCCGATCACCCCGCCGTAGGCGAGCAATCCCGAGAACCCGCGCCAGCCGCTGATATGCGGCGCGCCGTCGACCACGAGCGCGAGCGCGCACATCACACCGCTGGCGAGCAGCAACTGCCACGGGCTGAGTTCGAACGGACCGTTGACCCAGCGGTGCGCTCGCGCGTGGACGATGGCCACCGCCCAGGCGAAGGCCGCCGCCAGCACCAGCGCGTTGCCGAACACGGCCTGACGGTCGTGCCAGTCGAATGCGAGCGGGTTGAACATCACGGCCAGACCCAACAGGCCGCACGCGAGTCCGAGCGCACGGCGCGGTGTGAGCGCTTCGCCCAGCCACACGCGTGCGGCTGGCATCACCCAGAGGGGCGTGGTGTAGGCGAGCACGGCGGAGCGTCCCGCGCTGACGTATTGAAGACTCAACGCGACGAGCAGCGAGAACACCGTCATGTGCAACAAGCCCACGCTCAGGATGACGGGCAGATCGCCCCGGCGCGGCAGCACGAGACGCCGGGTGAGGGCGCAGATGACGAAGAGCGTCGTCATGCCGACGACCGAGCGCAGTGCCGCGCTCCACCATGGAGAGACATGCAGGAGCAATGCCTTGCTCACCGGCCAGTTCACGCCCCACGCCACGATGACGATGGTAAAGAGCACACCGGCGTGCGAGCGCACGGGGGAACGATTCGAGGCAAGACGTTGGAGACTGGCAGGCAGGTTCACGCGCACGGGCTCCCGTAGGTTGCAGATGGGCGTGCCGCGACAGGCGGGACGCGCTATCCCGTCACGTTAGGACACCTGTGCAAGCCGGAGAAGCGCCAGAAGCGAGGCAATCGGTGGTGCCACGGTGCGCCGAACCCCGCGCGGCTGAGGGCCGCGACAGGGCGGAACGGTTTCAGTTGGCGCGTGCCTTGGGCGGTGTGCCGCTCAGTTTCATACCGAGGCCGCGCAAGAACACGCGCAGTCCGTCGGATTTTCCCAGTTGCGGGCGGTGGCGGAAGACGTCGTAGTTGGCCGCTTCGATCATGTCGAGAATGCGCAAGCCGCCATGCACCACGCAGCATAGTTCGAGCCCAAAACGCCCCGGCACCCGGTTGGCGAGCGGTGCGCCGCGCAGCATCATCTGACGCGCGAAGTCGACCTCGTAACGCATGAGCGCGCGCCAGCGGTCGTCGAACGTCTGCGCGCCGATATCGGCGTCGGTCACGCCGAAGCGGGCCATGTCGCCCTGCGGCAGATAGACGCGCGCCTTGCGCCAGTCGACTGCCACGTCCTGCCAGAAGTTGATGAGTTGCAGGGCGGAGCAGATATCGTCGGAGCGAGCGACGTTCTCGGGCGTGTCGAGCTTGAACAGACCGAGCATGATGCGCCCGACCGGGTCGGCAGAACGCCGGGTGTAGTCGCGCAAGTCGGCAAAGGTGGCGTAGCGCTTGACCTCGATATCCTGATCGAACGCCGAGAGCAGGTCGGAGAAGGGCTGAACGGCGAGGCGATGCTCGGCGATGACGCGCGCCAGGGCGGCGAACAGCGGCTTGTCGGGAGATGTCGGCTGTCCGGCGGCGATCTTGTCGAGTTCGGCCTGATAGGCGGCGAGGCCGGCGTGCCGCTCGGCGTTGGTCGCATCGCCCTCGTCGGCAATGTCGTCGGCGGTGCGGGCAAAGTTGTAGATCACGCCGACCGGCGCGCGCATCTCGCGCGGCAGCAGGATACTGGCGACCGGGAAGTTCTCGTAATGCTCGATCTTGGCGTCGGAAGTCATCGGGCTGGTGAGGCAATTGGGGCAACGCGGCTGCGCTGAGTGCCCCAAGATTCTATGCTATCGTTGCAAATTCTGGCGGGAAAGTCGCGCCAATCCCCGGTATACTTCCCTCCTTGCAAGAATCTCCAGAGTTTTTTCCGTGGTGTCACCCTGTTCCCCTGCACGACGAGGAGCCTCGTGAGCGTCGCCGAACCCATCGATATTTCGCCTGAGCAAAGCAGCGCACGTGTGGCGTCGGGCAGCAGTTTTTACGCTGCCATGCGTATCCTGCCGCCTGCGCAACGCGAAGGCATGTTCGAGATCTACGCCTTTTGCCGCGCCGTGGACGACATTGCCGACGACGGCGAAGACACGTCGGCGAGCCGTATGTCGCGTCTGGCCGTCTGGCGGCGCGATCTGGCCGATCTGTACGACGGCCGCCCCGCGCCGTCGCTCGTGAAACTCGCCCGAGTGGTCAAGCAATTCGGCCTGAAGCACGAAGACTTCCTTGCCGTCATCGAAGGCATGGAAATGGACGCCTGCGGCCCCATCGTCGCGCCCGATCTCGCCACGCTCGATCTGTATTGCGATCGCGTGGCGAGCGCCGTCGGACGCTTGTCGGTCAAGGTGTTCGGCATGCCTGAGCAAGATGGCATCGACCTGTCTTATCACCTCGGCCGTGCCTTGCAATTGACGAATATTCTGCGTGATATCGACGAAGATGCCGGCATCGGCCGGGTCTATCTGCCGCGTGAAACGCTGGCCGACGCCGGTCTCGTGGGCGTGACCCCCGAGATGGTCGTGGCTGCCAAGCTCGACCGTGCCTGCGCGCCGCTCGTGACGCGCGCGCGCGAGCACTATGCAAGGGCGCGGGCGATCATGGTGCGGCATCCGCGTCGCATGGTCGTCGCACCCGCCGTGATGGCCAAGGCCTACGGGGCGATTCTCGACAAGCTCGTCGCACGCGGTTTTGCCGTGCCTCGCGAGCGCGTGCGTGTGCCGCGCTGGCGCCTCATTCTGATGCTGCTGCGGCAGATGGTCTTCTGATGGCGGGCACGGTTCACGTCATCGGCGCCGGCCTTGCAGGGCTGGCCGCCGCGGTAAGGCTCGCCACGCGAGGTGTGCCTGTTGTGCTGCATGAGGCCGCGCCGCAGGCGGGCGGACGTTGCCGCTCGTATTTCGACCGGCAGTTGAATGCCGTGATCGATAACGGCAATCATCTGGTGCTCTCGGGCAATACGACGATGCGCGAATTCACGCGCACCATCGGTTCCGAGCACACGCTGAGCGGCCCCGATCGCGCCGAGTTCGCGTTCATCGACCTCGATGGCGATGCGCGCTGGACAGTGCGTCTGTCGGAAGGGCGCCTGCCGTGGTGGATTTTCGATAAAGGTGCTCGCGTGCCGGGCACGAAATGGTCTGACTATCTATCGCTCGCACCGCTGCTGCGCGCAGGGCCCGACGCGACGATGACGGACGCCATGAATTGCCCGCCCACGCTGTACAAGCGGTTGATTCACCCGTTGTTTCTCGCTGTGCTCAACGCCGATCCGGCGGAAGGCTCGGCGCAGATGGCCGCCGCCGTCATTCGCGAGACGCTCGCGGCCGGCGGCAAGGCTTGTCATCCGCTGATTGCTAGCGACGGTCTGGACGTGTCGTTCGTCACGCCCGCGCTGGCCTACCTGGATGCGAAGGGCGCGCGCGTGATGATGCAGCACCGCGTGCGCGCGTTAGGCTATGCGCCGGACGGCAGCCGTGTCGAATCGATCGATTTTGGCGACGGACCGCAAACGCTGGCGGCCGACGATGCCGTAGTGCTCGCCGTACCGCCGAACGTGGCGGCTGCGTTGGTGCCGGAACTGACCACACCGGATGAATACCGGGCGATCGTCAACGCGCACTTTCAGGTGCCGCCGCCGCCGGGTTGCCCGCCGATGATCGGCGTGGTGAACGGTGTGAGCGACTGGATCTTCGCGTTCGACGGCCGACTGTCGGTCACGATCAGCGGTGCGGACCATTTGCTCGACGAATCGCGGGAATCGCTCGCGCTTCGCATTTGGGAAGAAGTCGCACGCGCCTGTCAGGTGCCGTCCACGCCGATGCCGGTGTGGCAGTTGGTGCGCGAGAAGCGCGCCACGTTCGCAGCGACACCGGCGCAGGACAAGCGTCGCCCAGGCACGCAGACACGCTGGCGCAATCTCGTGCTGGCCGGCGACTGGACGGCCACGGGGCTGCCCGCGACCATCGAAGGTGCGCTGCGCAGCGGCAACCGGGCGGCCGACACGCTGCGTCCGGCTTGAGCCCTGCCGTATCGTCTTATGCGCCAGCCGGGCAGAAGAACCCGGCGCAATCGCAAGAGTGAATGTTTAACCGGCGCGTGCCACGCGCCGCTCATACGCCTTTGAGTAGGCAAGAACGCCATGGATACGATACGCGATGCTTCCGAAAAGGAAGCGCGACGCACGGCCACCGCCACGGCCGTGGATCTGAAGCTGCATACGGAGCTTGCCAAGAAGGTGAGCACGGCAATGGCCACGCAAACTCTCGAGACGGGAATCGACCGCTCGATCACGGCGTTGCTCGACCTGCAACAGGAAGACGGTCACTGGCTGTTCGAACTGGAAGCCGACTCGACCATTCCGGCCGAATATGTGCTGCTTCGTCACCATCTGGGTGAGAAGGTCGACGCCGAACTCGAAGCGAAGATCGCCGCCTACCTGCGTCGTATTCAGGGCGAACATGGCGGCTGGCCGCTGTTTCACAATGGCAAGTTCGACATGAGCGCCAGTGTGAAGGCGTACTTCGCGCTCAAGATGATCGGTGAGCCGATCGACGCCCCGCACATGGTGCGGGCACGCGAGGCCATCCTCTCGCGTGGCGGCGCGCAGAATTCGAACGTCTTCACTCGCATTCTGCTGGCGCTGTATGGCGTACTCTCCTGGCGTGCGGTACCGATGATGCCCGTCGAGATCATGCTGCTGCCGCAGTGGTTCCCCTTCCATTTGTCGAAGGTGTCGTACTGGGCGCGCACCGTGATCGTGCCGCTGCTCGTGTTGCAGGCCAAGCGTCCGCTCGCGCGCAATCCGAAGGGGATCGGCATCGACGAACTGTTCATCGGCAACCCCAAAGACGTGGGGCCGCCGAAGCGCGCCCCGCATCAGAGCCGTTTCTGGTTCACGTTCTTCTCGGGTGTTGATCACGTGCTGCGTGCGCTCGATCCGTACTTTCCGAAGACGCTGCGCGAGAAGTCGATCAAGCGCGCCGTCGATTTCGTCGAAGCGCGTTTGAACGGCGAAGACGGCCTTGGCGCGATTTATCCGGCGATGGCGAACGCGGTCATGATGTACGACGTACTCGGCTATCCGGAAGATCATCCGAGCCGTGCGATTGCCCGCAAGTCGGTCGAAAAGCTGGTGACGCCGGCCGATCATGAGACTTACGTGCAGCCGTGTCTGTCGCCGGTGTGGGACACCGCGCTCTCAGCGCACGCGTTGCTCGAAACCGGCGACAAGCGCGCCATCGAACTGGCTGGCAAGGGGCTCGAGTGGCTCATCCCGCTTCAGATTCTGGACGTGCGGGGCGACTGGATCTCGCGTCGTCCAAATGTGCGGCCGGGCGGCTGGGCCTTCCAGTTCGCCAACCCCCATTACCCGGACGTGGACGACACCGCGGTGGTCGCCATGGCGATGGATCGCTACGAGAAGCTCGCGGGCACCTTCGAGAACGACAAGGTCGATGCGAGCACGCGTCCGATGCGCCATGCCATCGATCGCGGCACGGAGTGGGTGATCGGCATGCAGAGCGGCAACGGTGGCTGGGGCGCGTTCGAGCCCGAGAACACCCATCTGTATCTGAACAACATCCCGTTCTCGGATCACGGTGCGTTGCTCGATCCGCCGACGGTGGACGTCTCGGCGCGTTGTCTGTCGATGCTGGCGCAATTGCCGTCGTCGCCGGCGCGCAAGGCGTCTGCCGACCTGGCGTTGAAGTACATCCTCGACGATCAGGAAGCCGACGGTAGCTGGTACGGCCGCTGGGGCATGAATTTCGTGTACGGCACGTGGTCGGCCATGTGCGGTTTGCAGGCGGCGGGTTTGCCGCCGGAGCATCCGGCGCTGGCCCGTTCGGCGCAGTGGCTCCTCTCGATCCAGAACGCCGATGGCGGCTGGGGCGAGGACGGCGATAGTTACAAACTCGACTACAAGGGCTATGAGGCAGCACCGAGCACCGCGTCACAGACGGCATGGGCATTGCTCGGCCTGATGGCGGCAGGCAAGGCGAACGATCCGGCGGTCAAGCGCGGTGTCGACTATCTGCTCAATACCCAGAACGAAGACGGGCTGTGGGACGAGGAACGCTACACGGCGACAGGCTTCCCGCGCGTGTTCTATCTGCGTTATCACGGCTATCGCAAGTTCTTCCCGCTGTGGGCGCTCGCGCGCTACCGGAATCTGACGGTGCGCAACGATTGCCCCGTGCCCTGCGGCATGTAAGACGCGAACGCCATGACACCGCCCATCATCGTTGTGACCGGCATGCCCTTCGAAGCCCGCATTGCGCGCGGTGACGGCGTGCTCGTGGTCTGCGCGCAGAACAATACGCTCGCCGCAGACCTCGAGGCCGCAATGGCACAGGGCGGTGCGCGCGGCCTGGTGAGCTTCGGTACGGCCGGCGGCCTGATTCCCGGCGTGAAGCCCGGTCAGTGGGTCATTGCGCACAAGGTGCTGGATATGCCTCAGCAGGCGCGTGAATATGTCTCGGCGATTGGCTGGGCGGATGCGCTGCGCCGCGCCATGCCAGGCGCCTTACGTGCCGATCTGGCCGGTGTGAGCGCGCCCGTGGTGACCGCCGGGGACAAAGCCAAGTTGTTCCGCGAGAGCGGGGCGGCGGCGGCGGATATGGAGTCGCATATCGTGGCGCGAGTGGCGCAGGCGCACGGGCTGCCGTTCGTTGCCGCCCGCGTGGTGATCGACCCGGCGGAGCGTTCGCTTCCCCCGGCGGCGCTCGCCGGACTTCGCAGCGACGGCTCTACCGATATTTTCGGCGTGCTGCGCTCGCTCGCCGTTAATCCGTTGCAACTGCCTGCCTTGCTGCGCATCGGCAAAGACGCGAGCCTCGCCAGGCAGGCCATGCGTCACGGGCGCGAGATCGTTGCCCTCAAGCTGGGGGACGGATTCGGTGCGGTGGCCGCAGGCATCTGAGCGAGCGGTACTTCGCGCGTCCGGTCAAACGCGGGTGTCGCCCAAGAAAATGCCAGCGCGTCTGAACTGACGGGCTGGCATTTTCATTTTGGGCAGATGCCCGTGTGTGCTGGATCACGCGTCCGACGATTGCTGTCCGCGCGCCTGAGCGCGTCCCTTCCACATGCCGCCACGACCGCGCCAGTGTTGCAGCGCCGAGTCGAACGTGAAGACGGTGTACAGCGCAGCGACGAGCGGCAGCAGCGGCCCGAAGCTCGACGGCTGACGATAGAAGCGCAGCATCGGCAGGTACGACAGCGTCATCGCTATCCAGGCGAAGAGCCCCAGCCACTGGGCAATGCCCGAGGCGAAGATCGTCATGGCCGGCGGCACGATGAACGTAAGCAGCAGCGACACGATGGTGCCCGCCAGCAACACCGGCGAGTACTGCAACTGCGCGTACGCCGTGCGCGACACCATCTTGCGAATCTCGCCGAGATTGTCGTACGGACGCACGCTCACCGCGCGCTCCGTCAGGCCTAGCCAGATCGCGCCTTGTTTCTTGAGCAGGCGACCCATGGCGCAGTCGTCGATGATCTCGTCGCGAATGGCTTCGATACCGCCACCGGCTTCGAGCGAGGCGCGATGGATCAGCATGCATCCGCCGGCCGCCGCTGCCATGCGCTTTTTCGGATCGTTGACCCAGGCGAACGGATACAGCATCTGGAAGAACAACACGAACGCAGGGATCAGCGTGCGCTCGAACCATGCCGTGCAACGCAGCTTCGCCATGAGCGAGACGAGCACGCGATGGTCGCCCGTGGCGCGCGTGACCAGCCGGCGCACGTTCTCGGGCGAATGCGCGATGTCCGCGTCGGTGTGCAGCAGGTAGTCGGGGGCGATGCCGCCGTCGTTCGTGCCGGGATCGCTGGCGAACGCCACGCCCTGGCGCACCGCCCACATCTTGCCGGTCCAGCCACCGGGCAGCGGCTGACCACCGAGCACGTCCACGCGTCGCGTAAAACCGTCGGCCGCAGCGCGTGCGGCGGCTTCGCGGGCGAGGTCGGCCGTGCCGTCGTGACTCTGATCGTCCACCACCACGATGCGCAGCCGTCCTGCATAGTCCTGACGGCACAGCGATTCGACTACCTGTCCGATCGACTCCGCCTCGTTGCGCGCGGGAATGACAACGGCCACGGCGGGCCAGACATCGGGCACAGGCAGACGGTCTTCGTCCAGATCGTCGCGCTCACGCGCGCGCCAGAAGCCGCCCTGAGAACTCAGCAGATAGATCCAGATGGCCAGCGACAACGCGGCAATCCAGGCCAAAACAGTCATGACAAAAATCCGGCAGAACCAAACCAGGCGAGCGCGTCGCGCAGGCCTTCGGGGTGGGGGCGGGCGGTGTAGCCGAGGTCGCGCTTCGCCTTCTCGGACGAGAAGAACATGTGATAGCGCGACATCTTCAGGCCATCAACGGTAACGAACGGCTCTTTGCCCGTGAAGCGCGCGACGCCTTGCGCTGCCATCGCGAGCGGATAAAGCGGCCAGCGCGGCAGGGCGATCGTCGGGGCCTTGCGGCCGACCAGGCCTGCAATGGTCGCGAGCATGTCGCGCAGCAGGACGTCGTCGCCGCCAAGAATGTAGCGCTCACCGATGCGGCCGCGTTCGAGGGCCAGCAGATGGCCTTCGGCGCAATCGTCGACGTGCACGAGATTCAGGCCGGTATCGACGAATGCGGGGATCTTGCCTTGCGCGGCTTCGACGATGATGCGCCCGGTCGGTGTGGGCTTGATGTCGCGCGGCCCGATGGGCGTGGACGGATTGACGATCACGGCGGGCAGACCGTCGTTCGCGATCATCCGTTCGACCAGACGTTCGGCCGCGACCTTGCTGCGCTTGTACACGCCGATGGTCGTGGCTTCGTCGTTCGGGGAGGTTTCATCGACGGGGCCGGTGGCGTCGTGCACACGCAGCGTGGCAACGCTGCTGGTATATACCACCCGCTCGACGCCTGCACGCAGCGCGGCTTCCATGACCGTGCGCGTGCCGACGATGTTGGCCCGCATGATGTCGTTCGGATCTTTCGCCCAGAGGCGGTAGTCGGCGGCGACGTGGAGCAGGGCATCCATCCCGGTGAGCGCGCGTTGCATCGATGCCGCATCGCGCATGTCGCCTTCCACGACTTCCACGGGCAGGTCGGCGAGGTTCGCGCGCGGGCTGGTGCCACGCACCAGCAGGCGAACCTCGTGACCGCGCGCGAGCGCCGTGCGTGCCACCGCAGAACCGACGAACCCGGAGGCTCCGGTGACCAGCACACGCGAGCGCATTTACGCCTTGGCCCGGCGCAGTTCGTCGAGCTTGATCTCGACGTGCTTCGAGAACACGTACTCGGCCGGACGCTGCTTGGCGAACGAGACGTCTTCGGCCATCGGGCCATCGGTACGCACGCCCTTGAGCGCCACACCCAGCGCGCGCAGCGGACGCGTCAGCGTCTCGTTCACGGCCGTGGCTTCGAAACCGCTGTGCACCATGCAGTCGGCGCACTTCTCGTAGTTGCCCACACCGTACTTGTCCCAGTCGGTGGTGTTCATCAGTTCGGTGTACGTCTTGGCATAACCTTCGCCAAGCAGGTAGCACGGACGCTGCCAGCCGAACACGGTACGCGTCGGGTTGCCCCACGGCGTGCAGTGGTACGAGCGGTTGCCGGCGAGGAAGTCCAGGAACAGGCTCGACTGGCTGAACGTCCAGTCCTTGCCGCCGTTGCCGCGCTTGAGAATGTCGCGGAACAGTTGCTTGGTCTTCGAGCGGTTCAGGAAGTGCTGCTGATCCGGCGCGCGTTCGTAGGCATAGCCCGGCGAGACGGTGATGCCGTCGAGGCCCAGGTCCTTCGTCGAATCGAAGAACTTGGCGACCTTCTCCGGGTCGGCATTGTTGAACAGCGTGCAGTTGATGTTCACGCGGAAGCCACGCGACTTGGCCAGCTTGATGGCCGACACGGCGCGGTCGTACACGCCTTCCTGCGACACTGCGGCGTCGTGCATTTCACGGTCGCCGTCGAGGTGAATCGACCAGACGAAGAACGGGCTCGGCTCGTAGTCGTCGATCTTCTTTTCGAGCAACAGGGCGTTCGTGCACAGATAGACGAACTTCTTGCGCTCGATGATGCCCTTGACGATCTGCGGCATTTCCTTGTGCAGCAGCGGCTCGCCGCCGGCGATCGAGACCACCGGTGCGCCGCACTCGTCCACGGCGTCGAGCGAGTCCTTGAGCGACACACGCTGATTCAGGATGGGATCCGGATAGTCGATCTTGCCGCAGCCCGAGCAGGCGAGGTTGCAGCGGAACAGCGGTTCGAGCATCAGCACCAGCGGGTAGCGCTTGTTGCCCTTGAAGCGTTGCTTCATCAGGTAGGCGCCAACATACGCCTGTTGCAGGAAGGGGATGGCCAAGTTCGGCTCCTGTTCGTGTTGCGTTAGCCAGCGACCGCGTGTTGTGCGGCGACCGGCTCGTTTTTAATCAATTCCGACGGCAAGCGAAACTGGATGGTTTCCTCAATGCCGTCCATGAGGGTCACGTCAACGGTGTCGATACGACGCAGCGCGTCGATCACGTCTTCGACCATGCGTTCGGGCGCGGACGCCCCGGCGGTAATGCCGATGCGGGCCTGGCCGCGCACCCATTCGGGGTTCAACTCGGTGCCGTCGGCCACGAGATAGCTCGGCAGCCCCATTTCGGAGCCGATTTCGCGCAGGCGGTTCGAGTTCGAGCTGTTCGTCGCCCCGACCACGAGCAGTACGTCCACACGCTCGCACAGCTCGCGCACGGCGGTCTGGCGGTTCTGTGTGGCGTAGCAGATGTCCTTGGTGTTCGGCCCGACGATATTGGTAAAGCGACGTTGCAGCGCAGCAATGATACCGCGAGTCTCGTCGACCGACAGCGTGGTCTGGGTAACGTACGACAGCGGCGTATTGTCGGCGAGCGGCAATGCGTCGACATCTTCTTCGGTCTGCACAAGATGCACCGGACCGTCGATCTGCCCCATCGTCCCCTCGACTTCGGGGTGGCCGGCATGGCCGATCAGAATGACTTCACGACCGGCAGACACATAATTCTTGCCTTGAATGTGCACCTTGGTGACGAGCGGGCAAGTGGCATTGAGCACCTTCAAGCCGCGCGTCTGCGCTTCCTGTTCGACGACGCGTGCGACGCCATGTGCACTGAAAATGGTCACGGCGCCCGCAGGTGCTTCGGACAACTCGTCGATAAAGCGCGCGCCCTTGGCCTTGAGCGAATCGACCACATGCTTGTTGTGGACGATCTCATGGCGGACGTAGACGGGGGCGCCGTATTTTTCCAGGGCGCGCTCCACGATCTCGATGGCACGTATGACACCCGCACAAAACCCGCGGGGTTGGGCAAGGAAGACTTGCATTCAGCTCTCCGGCTCAGGTCGGCCGGGATGGCGGTGCTATCGGGTGTCCATGTTGAGAAGCCATGGCCTCATGGAACGCGCGGCGCCAGTTTCGATGGCAAATCGCGCACACCCTCGGGGGGACCGCCGTCCGGTCGTTTGACAAGCAGCGATTGTAACCGCGGCAGCCAAATGTTGCTGACGACCTCCCGTGGGAAGGCGCCAGCGAGTGTTGCATAAATGTTGACGAATCGGCGTCGATCTGCCACGGATCTGGGCCGAATCTGCCGATAAGTGGGTCGAGCCGTCGAGGGAGATGCTGACACCGACGCCCCCGGAGGCGCCGCGCTGTTCACGATGCCCGTCGTTAAGTTGTTGTTTTATTTGGCGAAACGATCGTTCTTCTCGCGCAGATAGGTGACCAGTCCGTCAATGCCGCCTTGAGCGATACGTGCCTTGAACTGCGGCTGATACAACTGGATGAGCCATGCGTCGGCCACGTTCTCGCCCATCATGTTGATGTCATAAATCTTCCAGCCTTTGTCGGTCTTGGCCAGACGATAGGCGACCGAAAGATTGTCGCCAGTCCCGCTGACCGTGGCGCCCACCACCACATCGGTGCTGTTCGCGGTGAGTTTGGCCGGGGCAAACTTGAATGAGATCTGCGTGCCGCGTACTTGCGAGAGTTGCAGCGCAAAGGTGTTCACGAGCAACTGCTGAAACTGCTCGAAGACCTGTTGCTGCTGGGCCGGTGTGGCGGCATCGAATGCTTTTGCGCCCACGGCATAGCGCGTGGTGCGGTGGAAATCGGTGTAGGGCAGAAAGTCGCGGGCGACAACACGTGCGGTTGCGGCGACATCGCCGTCGCGGGCGGCCGGGTCGGCCTTGGCATTCTTGACGACCGTCTCGACTGCCGTCTTCACCAGATCGTTCGGATTCGCGCTGCTTGCCTGTGCCCAGGCACCTGAGACGCCACAGATGCTGCTCAATGCGACGGCGGCGGTTGCCGTCACCAGAAATTTGTTCATACCAGTTCGTCTTCGTCGGTTTTAGTCGGTTAAAACGAGTAGGCCCGTAGTGTAGTTCACGCGGCCTTGTATACTGCTGCGATTTCGTAAATTCACCGTTTCCTCGTTTTCCATGAACTGATCGACGGAATTTGTCCACGATTGGTTCCCCGGCGCATCGGATACATAACGTTTGACCTTATGGATCCAGGCGGCCGAAGGCGAGGGCGGCCTCCACTTTCTTCCGGAACCGCTACATGCTGACTTCGCTCGTCGTGCGCATCGTCCGTTTTTCGGCGAAGCACGCGTACCCAGTCATCTTCGCTTCGCTGCTTCTCGTTATCGCGAGTTCTGTCTACGTCGCCAAGCACTTCGCGATCAACACCGATATCTCGAGCCTGATCGATTCGAACACGCCCGCCGCCGAGCGCGGGCGTGAAATCGACCGCGCTTTCCCGCAGAAGGCCGACATCACGCTGGCCGTGGTGCAGGCCCCGGCCGTGGAGTTCGCCGACCGGGCTGCCGCCGAACTGGCCGAGAAGCTGTCGACCGAGACGGACGTGTTCCGCTCGGTGAGCCGCCCGGGATCGGGCGAGTTCTTTGCGCGCAACGCGCTGCTCTTCGCGTCGCTCGACGACGTGAAAACACTCACCGGCAAGCTCGAAGACGCGAAGCCGCTGCTCAACCGTCTTGCACAAGATCCCAGCCTCACGGGCCTGTCGAATCTCCTGTCGGTCACGTTGCAGACGCCGCTGCTCACCGGGCAGGTGAAGCTGCCGGACATGGCGCGCCTGCTCGGCCGCGCGGCCGATACGACCGAGGCGGTGCTGGCGGGCCGTCCGGCGGGCATGTCGTGGCGGGCCCTCGTCGTGCCGGATACCGTGGCGCGCAGCTACGTGCAGGTGCAGCCCGTGCTGGACTATGCGGCGCTCGAAGCCGGCGCCAACGCCGCATCGCGCATTCGCGAGGCGGCTGCCGACCTGAAGCTCGCCGAGCGCTATGGCGCGACGGTTCGTTTGACGGGCCCGCGTCCACTGTCCGATGAGGAATTCGCATCCGTGCGCGAGGACGCCGGGTCGAACGCCGTCATCACGCTGCTGGCCGTGCTCGTGGTGCTGTGGCTGGCGGTACGCTCGGGCAAGATGATTCTCGCGGTGTTCATCACGTTGCTGGCGGGGCTGGTCGTCACGTTTGCGCTCGGCCTGATGATGGTTGGCGCACTGAACATGATTTCGGTGGCGTTTGCCGTGCTGTTCGTCGGCATCGGCGTGGACTTCGGGATTCAGTTCGGCGTGCGCTACCGCGACGAGCGTCATCGTCTGGACAGCGACGGCAAGTCGTCGGCCGACGACGTGCTTCGTGGCGCGCTCACGGGGGCAGGCAAGGCGATTGCGATGCCGCTGTCGCTCGCCGCGGCGGCCACGGCGGCGAGCTTCTTCTCGTTCCTGCCGACAGACTATCGCGGCGTGTCCGAGCTGGGGCTGATCGCCGGCGTGGGCATTTTGTGTGTGGCATTCCCGTCGGCCATTACGTTGCTGCCCGCGCTCATCAGCGTGTTCAAACCGAAGGGCGAAGCGAGCCCGCCGGGCTTTCGCAGCCTCGGTCCGGTCGACGATTTCACCGACAAGTACCGCAAGCCGTTGCTGTATGGCACGCTCGCCCTTGTCATCGCGGGCTTGCCACTGCTGGCGCATCTGCATTTCGACTTCAACCCGTTGCATTTGAAAGATCCGAAAACGGAGTCGATGGCGACGCTGCTGGATCTGGCCAATTCGCCGGAAGCCGGCGTGAACGACGTGCAACTGCTCGCCCCGAATCTTGACGCGGCCAATGCCGAGGCCGCGAAGCTGCGCGCTGTGCCCGAGGTCGGCCGCGTGGTCACGCTCACGACGTTTATCCCGGCGGAGCAGCCGGCCAAGCTCGCGCAGATCGGTACGGCTGCCGCGTCGCTGCTGCCGGTGCTCTCGCAAACGCCGTTGGCCCCGGTGGCCGATGCGGCGCGGGTGTCGTCGCTCAAGACGGCGGCCGGCCAGTTGGAAGACGCCGCGCTCGATCACCCCGGCGAAGGGGCCAAGGAAGCGCAGCGTCTGGCAACGGCCTTGCGCAAGCTTGCGGCGGCCGATGCTGCCACCCGCGACCGGGCGGATCGTGCGATCGCCGAGCCGTTGAAGCTTGCCCTCGGCCAATTGCGCGACGCGTTGCAACCGCGTGAGGTCACGCGCGAATCGCTGCCCAAGGACATCGTTTCGCAATGGGTCGCGGCCGAGGGACGCGCGCTCGTGAACATCTCTCCGCACGTGGCGAAGGGCGCCGATCCGAGCGATGACGCCATGCTGCGCAAGTTCAGTGCGGCCGTGCTGGCGAGCGCACCCGATGCCGTTGGCGGCCCGATCTCGATCCTGCGCTCGGCCGACACGATTATCCGCGCCTTCATCGAGGCAGGCCTCTGGGCATTGCTTTCGATCACTGTGTTGCTGTGGCTAGCGCTGCGCAACTTCGGCGACGTGCTGCGTACGCTGGTGCCGCTGTTGGTCTCGGCCGCCGTCACGCTCGAAATCACTGTGCTGATCGGTTTGCCGCTGAACTTCGCGAACATCATCGCGCTGCCGTTGCTGCTTGGCGTTGGCGTGGCGTTCAAGATCTACTACGTGATCGCGTGGCGAGAGGGGAAGACCCACTTGCTGGCCTCGAGTCTGACGCAGGCGATTGTGCTCTCTGCCGCAACGACGGGCATCGCCTTCGGCAGTCTGTGGCTGTCGCACCATCCGGGCACGTCGAGCATGGGCAAGCTGCTGGCGCTCTCACTCGTGTGCACGCTGATCGGCGCGGTGTTCTTCCAGCCGGTGCTCATGGGCAAGCCGCGCGAGAAGGAAGCGCCTTCGAAGCCATAGCGCTCATCAAATCTTCGCCCCCACACGTACCCAAGCCGAACGCCCCGGCTCCATGACCGGCACGTTCGCCGCATACCCGAACCCAGCATTGCCGGCGAGGTTCAGGTGCTCCGAATACGCCTTGTCAAATACGTTGTCCATGCCAATCGAGATGTGCACGGCCTTGCTCACCTTATATTGCGTATGCAGCGACACCACGCCGAAGCCGGGGCTCGGGCCGAAGTCCTTGCCGGCAACGTTGCCTTGGTTCAACGCACAACGGCGCTGTGGTGCGACGATGCGCCATCGTCCACCAGCCGTCCACGATCCGTGCGTGTATTCCAGCCCCAGGCGCGCTTCCAACGGAGGTATCTGCGGCAACGGTCCGCCGTTTTGGCGATTGCGTCCCCACGCATATGCGAGCGAACCATCGAAGCGCCACGCCGCAAAAGGGCGCCACGCCGTGCCGAGTTCGCCGCCCATGATCTGCGCATTGACGTTAGTCGCCTGCTTCGCCGGGCCCGTCGCGTAGTTGAAGAGGATGAAGTCCTGCACCTGACCCGCATAGGCGGATACCCATGCGTCGAGTTTCTCGGTTCTGTACTGTGCGCCGACATCGAGTTGCGTTGTCTTCTCGGGGCGGATTGCCGAGAATGCATTCACCGAACCGCTTGGCCCTCGGGCGGCCGAGAACAATTCCCAATAGTCTGGAAAACGCTCTGTATGGCCGATGCCCGCGTACCAAGTGACGGGCACCGATGCGAGATCGTGCTCGTAGCGAATGAATCCGCTCGGTAGCACTCGCGAGCGCGTTACGTCGAACGTCGGGTTGGGCTGGACCGGCCCGCTAGCTGTTGCGCGCTCGTCGCGCGCCGACGCACGATCCGCCCGTGCTCCGGCAATCACGCGTGATTCGTGACTGGCCAGCCACGTTAGCTCACCGAAGGCCCCTGCGTTCCAAAGGTTCGCGCGCGGATTCCATGGTTGTCCACCACGCTCTTGCATTCCTCGTGCCGTGCGCAAATCGAGACGGCTTGATTGCACATCGATCCCCGTCACGAGTTGGATCGCGTCGTCCAGGCGCCAGGTTGCGGCGGTGCGCGCGCCCACCATACGCCGGCGTACCTCAGAGGCAACGCGTATGCGCATACCTGCCGTCGAAGCGGGAGTTCGTAACGTGTAGTTGTCCATGACATGATCGGCTACGTTGTAATAGACCTGTGCCTCGATCCGGTCGAGCGGGCCACCGATGCGCTTCCTGTCGAACTTCAGACCGAAGGTTTCACGCCGGAAACGCGAGCCGTCCATGGCGCGCCCGGCATAGCGGGCATACCCGTCGCCTGTGCCCGTGGTGATCTCGAGTCGAGTGTCGTTGTCAGGCGTCCAGCCGAATGTCGCGTTCGCGTTCCATTTGCTCCATTGCGACGGTACCACGCGCCCGTTGCCATCCTTATAGTCTTGCGAATGCGCGTGATTTGCGGTCACCCGGCCATAGAAGTCCGGCGTGCCCGCTGCGATGTCCAGGTTCTGATCGTTGCGCCCGAATGAACCGCCGACCATACTGCCTTCGAAACGCATGCCGGGCGCCTTGAAGCGCGGTGTCGTTCGCTCGAATAGCACTGTGCCGGCCGATGCCCCTGGTCCGTATTGCACGCTCTGCGGGCCCTTGATGACGGTTACCTTGTCGTAGCTTTCTGGTGCGATGTAGGACGTCGGCGAGTCCATCCGACCCCCACACGCACCGAGTGTCGACATGCCGTTCGCCAGCAACTGGAGCCGCGATCCGGACATGCCGCGCAGTACGAGGTCGCCATTGGTGCCGCCGCTGCGGATCGACGCGAAGCCAGGGATCGTCTTCAGATAATCGGCACCGTCGCTCGCGGGCAGAGGTTGGCGTGGTCTTTTCGGATCGGTGACGACCTCCAGCGGTATTGTGTCAGGAGCGGCAACCACTTCGATCGCTGGGAGCATGAACACGTGTTCCGCGTGCGCGAATTCGCCGGCCTGCTCGGCCCCCACCGGTTGCGCGAATGCGTATGAGAAATGGAAGGCGCCAGCAGCAAGTGCGGGAAGGGTCACGCTGTGCACGTGCCAGCGGTGCTTCGCGCGGAGGGGGCGCGCACGATGAACGAACTGGGAGGACATGAATCGGTACGGGAAAGACGTCGGTGCGGCTGATCGCCGACACGAACGGAAGGGAAAATCCTGCACATGGCGAAGGGCTCGCAAAATCGCGTAGCCGGATTCTGAGGCGTTGAGATGGGATTGTGTCGAGCGGCGGCGTTACGCAGTTTTGCAGAAGCGGCGCTAATTGGCGGCAAAGGTGCCGAAATCCCGGATATCGGCATTGCCGAACCCGGTTCTCGGGGAGCGTGAACTTTGGGAGTTTGCCCTGTGCATTTTGATCTGACTCTCTAAATCAGATCAAAAGATGCCGTTTTGCTACGGATATGGAAGTGTGGTGAAACGCTTCGCTTAGGGGGCCGACGGCACCGCCTCGACCTTGCCGCCGAGACGCTCGGTCAGTGCCCGGCGAATCGACGCCGCAATGCCCTGCGCGTCGAGCCCGACCGACGCGAGCTGCTGCGCGGGCGTGCCCTGATCGATGTAAGTGTCGGGCAATCCCAGTTGCAGCACCGGAATCAGCACGCCATTGGCGTTGAGGACTTCGACACACGCCGTGCCGGCACCCCCCATCACAACACCTTCCTCGATCGTGACGATGAGGTCGTGCGTGCGGGCCATGTCGAGCAGCGTGGCGTCGTCGAGCGGTTTGACGAAGCGCATGTTGACCACGCTCGCGTCGAATTCGGCGGCCACCTGTTCACTCGGCGTCACCATCGAGCCGAACGCCAGAATAGCCACGCGACGACCCACCGGGGCAGCGCTCCGGCGACGCACCTGGGCACGGCCCACGGGCAGTGTCGTCAAGCCGGCCTCGGTCTTCACGCCGGGGCCGGTGCCGCGCGGGTAACGCACGGCGCAGGGGCCGTCGATACCGAGCGCCGTCTGCAACATCTGTCGGCATTCGTTTTCGTCGGCCGGGGCCATGACCACCATGTTGGGGATGCAGCGCAGGTAGGCGATGTCGTAAGCCCCAGCGTGCGTTGCGCCGTCGGCGCCGACGAGACCGCCTCGATCGATCGCGAAGACGACCGGCAGGTTTTGCAGGGCCACGTCGTGAATCACCTGATCGTAGGCCCGTTGCAGGAACGTCGAGTAGATCGCCACCACGGGCCTGAGCCCCTCGGTCGCCAACCCGCCTGCGAACGTCACGGCATGCTGCTCGGCGATACCGACGTCGTAATAGCGCTCAGGAAAGCGCTTCTCGAATTCCACAAGCCCGGAGCCTTCGCGCATGGCGGGCGTGATGCCGATGACACGCTTGTCTGCCGCCGCCGCGTCGCACAGCCATTCGCCGAAGATCTGCGTATAGGTCTTGGCCGAGACCGTGCCCGGCGCGGCCGGACGAATCCCTTCGCTCGGATTGAACTTGCCCGGGCCGTGATACAGCACCGGATCGGCTTCGGCGAGTTTGTAGCCGCGGCCCTTGCGCGTCACGACATGCAGGAACTGAGGCCCCTTGAGCGCCTTGATGTTCTCGAGCGCGGGGATGAGTGCGTCCAGATCGTGGCCGTCGATAGGGCCGAGGTAGTTGAAGCCGAACTCCTCGAACATCGTGCCCGTGGGCGAGACGATGGCCTTGGCGTGTTCTTCGAGCTTGTGCGCCAGTTCGCGCATGGGGGCGGGGGCATTGCGCAACAGATTGCGCACGCTCTCCTTGCCGGCCGAGTAGAACTGACCGGACATGAGTCGTGTGAGGTACTGATTGAGCGCGCCGACCGGCGGCGAGATCGACATGTCGTTGTCGTTGAGCACAACGAGGAACGGCAGGTCTTCGTAGACGCCGGCATTGTTCAGGGCCTCGAAGGCCTCGCCGGCGGTCATCGCCCCATCGCCGATCACGGCAATCGCGTGCCGTTTCTCGCCCTTGACCTTGCTGGCCAGCGCCATGCCGAGCGCTGCCGAAATCGACGTGCTCGAATGCGCCGTGCCGAACGTGTCGTAGGGCGATTCGTCGCGCTTCGGAAAGCCCGACAGGCCTTGCCATTGCCGAAGGGTCGGCATGGCGTCGCGGCGGCCCGTGAGAATCTTGTGCGGATAGGTTTGATGACCCACGTCCCACACAATGCGGTCGTTGGGTGTGTCGAAAACGTAGTGCAGTGCGATCGTCAGTTCGACGGTGCCCAGATTCGACGAGAGGTGGCCACCGGTGCGCGACACACTGTCGAGCACACAGGCACGCAATTCATCGGCCACGCGACGCAAGTCGGCGCGCGAGAGCGCGCGCAACTCGGATGGGGATTGGATGCTGGCTAGCAGATCTTTCATGGCTGAACGTCCGTCCCTGCGCTCACTTCACCAGTCTGGCGACGGAAGCCAGCAGGCGGTCGATGTCGGCGGCCGTGAGGTTGCCCATCGTCGAGATACGGAACAACGACTTGGACAAACCGCCTTGCCCTGCGTAGATCACAAAACCGTCGGCCTTGAGCCAGTCGTGCAGGCGCACATAGTCGACACCCGCGGGCAACTTGTAGGCGCGCAGCACCACCGACGACTCACCCGGCGGCAAGACGCTGTCGATGCCCAGCGCGGCCAGACCGGCGCGCGCTTGCTCGGCGAGCGCGCCGTAATGGGCGTGGCGCTGTTGCCAGCCACCGGCGTCGTCGAGTTCGCGCAGTGCTTCGACCAGCGCGTAGTAGGCGTGCACAGACGGCGTGAACGGCGTATTACGCTCGGCCTGAAGCTTGGCGAGGCGCGCGATGTCAAGGTAATACGTGCGGCTGGCGGCCTTGGCGAGAGCGTCCTTGCGCACCATCACGAAGGACACGCCCGGCACGCCGTGCAAGCACTTGTTCGCGGTCGCAGCAACGGCCACGATGCCCGAATCGTCGAAATCGATGGCTTCGGCGGCGAAGCTGCTCACGCCGTCGACCAGCAGATCGATGCCGCGCTCGCGACAGGCGGCGGCGATGCCGGTCAGATCGTTCAGGCGGCCTGTCGTCGTCTCGTGGTGGATGATCGCCACGTTCGTGTACGGACGGTCTCCCGCCGTGTCGAGCCGGTCGACGATCTGCGCGAGATCGGGTGCCTGCATCCATTCGAAGTGAATGACGTCGTGATCGATACGGTACTGCTTCGCAATCTGCGAGATGCGCTCGCCATACACGCCGTTCTCGACGATCAGCAGGCGCCCGCCTTCCGGCACGAGACCTGCGGTCATGCTCTCGACGGCTGCGGTGCCCGAGCCGGTCATCAACACGGGGGCCCACACAGCCGGATCGAGGCCGTAGACCGCCGTCAGACGTGCGCGGGCCTCTTCCTGCAGATCGAAGAATTCGGGCTCGCGGTGGCACAGATCGGGTTGCAGCAGGCTCTTGCGGACGCGCTCGGTCAGGGTGACGGGGCCCGGATTCAGTAACAGCATGGCGAAGCTTCCTCGGCAGATTTCGTGAATGGGGGAGACGCTCAGGCCGAAGCCGGTGCGCGTCGTGCAATATGGTCCATCAGGCGTGCCTTTACCGCTTCCGGCGTGATCTTCGGGCGTGGCAGCCCGTCAGGCGTGCCCGGACGCGTCGTCAGGCAAGCGAAACGCGGTCCCTCGCTCAGGCTGGCGGTGTGGCTGTCGAACAATGACTCGACGACGTCGAGCGTATCGCCTTCGAGCGCGAGCGCATAACCGCTTGCGGCGGCTACGCCCGCGAACGACACCGTCGGCGAGACCGTGGCCTGCGCGCCGGTGGAGTCGTGCGATGCGTTGTCGAGCAGCAGATGGATGAGATTCGACGGGCCGTACGCACCCAGCGTGGCAAAGGCGCCCATGCGCATGAGCGCGGCGCCGTCACCGTCGAGGGCGACCACGCGCAGGTCGGGGCGCGCCAAGGCGAGGCCCAGCGCCAGCGTCGTCACGCAGCCCATCGAGCCAACCATGTACAACTGGTTGGCGCGGTCGTCGAGCGCATACAGTTCGCGGCCGCAGAAGCCAGTCGACGCCAGCACGACGGTGTTTTCGAGCGGCGTGTGGGCGATCACACGGGCCAGCGCGTCGCGACGCGTGGGCATCTCGGACGGGGCGACACCCTTCATGAGCGACACCGGCGCGGGCTGGGCCGGACGCGCCGGGCGCTCGGCCGGTTGCAGCGGGTAGGGCGCTACGCTGCCCTTTTGCATCACGAGTGCATAGGGTCGTCCGGTCTCGTCCATGTGACGGACCGCGCGCTCCAGCGCCGGCGCAATCGCTTCGGGCTCGGTGGGGAACAGCTCCCAGGGCACTTCCATCAGATCGAGCATGGCCGGCGTGATCGGGCCCATGAGTGCGTGTTGCGGCTCATCGGTAATGCCCGGCTGGCCACGCCACGTCACAATCAGCAACTGCGGCAGGCGGAAGGTCCATGTGAGCGAAGTCAGCGGACTCACGGCGTTGCCGAGGCCCGAGTTCTGCATCATCGTGACCGAGCGTGCGCCACTGCCCTCACCGAGGGTGGCACCGGCCGCGATGGCGACGGCGTCGCCCTCGTTGGCCGCCGACAGATAGTGCAGCGTCGGGTCTTGCAGCACGTAGTTGATGAACGGCGTGAGGAACGAACACGGCACGCCGGTGTACCAGGTGAAGCCGTGCTTGCGCGCGGCTTCGACGAACTGTCCGGCCTCAATCACCTTGGGCCTCCGGGGCGGCGCTGCTAAACGGCGTCTGACCATGGGCGAAGTCTGCCGCGCGGCGGAATTCCTCCATGTCGTTCACACCACGCCAGTGGCCGTGCACGTATTGCACCTCTATCTTGGCGCCGTCCGCCGCGAGGGCGTTGATCAGTTCGGGCATGCCGAGCTGATCGAAGTCCGGGCGTGCCTGCAATGCCGTGAAGACGCGTTGCAGTTGCGCACGGCCTTCGTCGCCGCGCACACCGAGCAAGCCGATCCAGCGGCCATTGGGCGCGCGCCCGGCGTCTGCGGCGTTGCCGCTGATCTTCTCCAGCAGCACTTGCTGACCGAACAGCCCACGGTCGTCGCCGGCCGAGCAGTACGCGAAGTCACGCACGCTGGCGTTGGCAGCATTGGCCGTGGTCGCGGCCGTCGAGTCGACGACAACGGTGAAGTCGGCGTTGCTTTCCACCAGATCGCGCACGATGTAGCTGCGGAACAGCAGGTCGCCGTAGGAGATCACCGTGTCGTGCGTGAAGGCATTGGCCACGCGGGCGAGTGAGGCGAGTTCGCCGGTTTCGGCGTACCGTTCGTTGACGGCGAGCGTGATGCCGGCGGTCTCGATGGCGTCGGCGCGATAGCCGCCCACGACCGTGATGTCGTTCACATTCTGCTTCTTGAAACCGTCGACCAGCCAGCGCAGCAAGGGCTTGCCGGCAACGGGCAGCATCACCTTCGGACGGTCGGTCGTCACGCTCTCGAGGTTCTTTCCACGGCTGGCGGCGAGCACGATGGCCGAGCGCGGTGCGTTCGCGGCGGACAGGTAACGGTCTTCCGCTTGGGTGTATTCGTCGGCGTCTTGCAGGCGGAAGATCTCATCGACGGTCGCAATCCGGTCTTCGACGTTGACGAGGGTCTCGCTGCGGTGGATTTCGGCGGCCACGGCCTGCATGGCCGACGTGGCGGAGCGAATCAGGTGGTTCGCCCAGATCACGACGCTGATACCGGCTTCGCGGAACACGTCGGTGGGCGTGCTGTAGTACTTGGTCGGCACGATCACCAGCGGGCAGCGGTTATCCCACTCGCGGGCGAATTGCACGATTTCGTCGGCACGCTTGAGTTTGCTGTGAATCAGGATGGCGTCGGCACCGGCCTGGCGATAGGCCTCCGCCCGGCGCAGGGCTTCTTCCATGCCCCAGCCCGCGATCAGCGCTTCGACGCGCGCCACGATCGAGAAGTCGTCGTCGGCCTGCGAGTCCTTGCCTGCCTTGATCTTGCCGCAGAACTCGTCGATGTCCGCGAGCGGCTGGCGCTCGCCGCCGATGAAGCTGTTGGTCTTCGGGAAGATCTTGTCTTCGATACACACGCCGGCCACGCCACGTTGCTCGAGCTTGCGCACGAGGCGTCGCATGTTGTTGAAGTTGCCGTAGCCGGTATCGCCGTCGAGCAGGATCGGAAGATCGCTGGCGTCGGCCATGAATTCGAGGTTCTCGACAACCTGCGTCCAACTGGCTTCGTTGTTGTCGCGCACACCGAATTGCGCCGAGATGGCGAGGCCCGATGCCCAGATGCCCTTGAAGCCCGCTTCACGCACGATACGTGCGGACAGGCCGTTGTGGGCTTCCATCAGGAATTCGAGTTGATTGCTGCGCAGCATGGCGCGCAGTTGCGACGCGCGCGTGGCGGTCGGCGGCGGGGTGAATGCGTCGGGAGCGTTCATTCTGACACCATCGTGAGCGGTTCGAGTTGCGGCAGCACCTGTTCGGTGGCGCGCTTTACATCTTCAGGGTAGTCGATTTCGATCCACGGGAAGCCCGTGACATCGGCCGTTTCGAATTGCGCGCCGCGCTCGAGCAGCAGATCGCGCACGGCTTCTTCGTGCGGCATCTTGGCGCGGCCCGATTCAACGTAATCGCGGGTGATTTCCGCAAGACGTGTCGCCGTCGCTTCGTTGAAGCGGAAGAAGCCGACCGATTCGCCCACGGTGTCGTATTCGAGACCTGCCATCACCTGCTTGCGCAGTTCGACGGGTACGCCGTTGCGCAGGCATAGCTTGACCGGCTCATCACCGACTTCGAAATCGCGGTCGATGAGCAGACGGTTCGCCGTCTCACCCGCCACCAGGGCGTTGAAAATGCGTTGGTCGTAGAGCACATCCGCGTCCATGACGAGGACGTCGCCGCCCGCGGTCATCGCGTCGGCGGCCGTGTGCAGGGTCAGCACGCTGCCCAGATGGAACGCCGGGTTCAGACGGATCTGCGGACGCGGTGTCCAGTTCAGGCGATCGAGGGCTTCGCTCACTTGCTCGTGATGGAAGCCGAGCGCCAGCACGACATCGGTGATTCCCGCCGCCGCAAGCATGCGCAGATGGCGCTCGAGTAGCGACATGCCGTCGAACGGCAGCAGGCACTTGGGCGACTGCTTATCTTCGGGCTGTAGCAAACGCAGGCCCATGCCTGCTGCGAGAATGATGGCCCGCATGATGAATATCCTTCTTTAGAGCGGTGCAGAGTCCGTGGCGGCAGGCAGCGACACGCTTTGTTGCGAGGCACGCCGGCGGCGCCAGCCACGTTCGGAGAAATGCAGATAGACGAGGCCCGGCACGCCGAGCAGCAGCTCGCGCGTACGTTTGGCCAGGGAGAGAGCCAGCGCGGCGTCGGCCGGCAGGCCCACGAGCGGGGCGAGCAGCAGGTAACCGCCTTCCTGCACGCCGAGCGAACCCGGCACGAAGAAAGCAGCGCCGCGAATCGCCTGCCCGAGACTTTCGAGCAGCATCGCGTCGATCCAACTCACCGGGTAGCCGATGAATTGCAGAATCAGCCAGACCTCCACTGTGCCGACGATCCAGCCAACAAGGCTGAGCAAAAAGCTCGCGAGCACCTGACGGCGCTGGCCATACATGCGTTGCACGATTTCGTCGACGGCGTCCGCCCGGTCGAGCAGCGACGACCAGTCGCGCTTGGACGACATTCTGGCGAGCATACGGAATGCCCAGCCGAAGATGCCGCGCCGTTGCGCAACGTAGAACGCGTATAGCAGGGCGGAGATGAGCGCGGTGGCAAGCAGCATCGGCAGCCACAGGCTGTCACCGGCGCCTTGTGTTGCGCTGATCCCGAAGACGGCCAATCCCAACAGCGCGAAAACGATCTGCGCCACCGCCTGTAGCGTCGTACTGACGGTGATGGCGGCCGCCGCTTCGCGACCGGCCAACCCGCGTTGCTTCATTTGACGCACCATCGCGATCGGCCCGCCGATCTGACCGGCCGGCAGCAGGCTGTTGACCGACTCTCCGACCCAGCGCGTGAGCGTGGCGCGGCGCAGCGAACAGGATTTCGCCACCAGCACCTGAATGGCGGCGGCGTCGAGCACCAGCGGCACGAGGTGGAAGGCGGCGATGGGCAACAGTCCCCAGCCGGCGACCGCCAGCGTAGACATCACCGATCCCGTGCCCTGCCAAATGAGCAGGGCGACAAAAAGGGCGAAACCTAGGGTGAGAGATACGATGGCAGTCCGGTTCATTTAGCGTTTCGTCCGTCCCAATAGCTGACGAAACACTTGGCGGAAACCGAAGTAGGCGATGGCGTCTTTCATGTTCGAGATGAAGCGCTGCCATGTGCCCATGCGCGGGTCGGTCACATACTCGAACGTGAGCGAGATTCGCTCCTCATTTTCGCCGAGCGGTGTGATCCGGTGATGCAGTTTGTCCCCGTCGAAGAACACCAGCGCACCGGGTGGATACGCCACTGCGCCTTCGACTTGCGCCACGCCGGGGTTGCGGGTGTGAAGCCGGTATTCGAGCTTGCAGCTCGATTGGTCCACCACGCCAAGCAGCAGCGTGTAGCGGCGGCCCTTGTAGTAGGACGTGTCATAGTGCCAGCCGATGTGATCGCCCGGACGCGTGTAGTAATACAGCGCATATGCGTGCGGGTCGTCTTGCGGCGACGGCAACAGCTTTTCACCGGCCAGACGCTCCAGGAAACGCATCAGGGCGGGCGAGCGGTACAACTCGGCCACGAACGGGGCAAGCTCGTCGAGCGTATGACGGCTCACGCTGCCGCCCTGTTTGTGACCGGGAAGGTAGTTGCGATTGACGTTCGGCGTGACCGAGCGAACCACGGCGATCAATTGTTCCGTGACCGCTTTCGGCAGGAACTTCTCGAGATAGATGAATGCGTCCTGCGACTTGAACTCGCGGGTCGCGGCGTCGAAGTCGATGGCGTCCAGTGCACGTTCGATTTCGGCGTCTGCCGCGAACGCCGCAGGCGCCATCGGCTGGGCTGCCTCGACGGCGGTGGCGGCCTCGGCCGTGGCGGCAGACTCACCGGCTTCGACCGGCAGCGCGCGGCGCATGACGCGCACGTAGTCGGCGATCACGAGCAGCGCGAAGATCGGCGCGCCGATGGCGGCGGCAATCAGGAAGCCGCGCGTGCCGTCGAACAGCGTGACGAGCGGCATCAGATAAAGCACATCTTCCGTCTCGAAGCCGCCGACGGATGCCTGCTTCGTGCCGGCCTTGCCCACGCGGTCTTCGATGCGCATGCGCAGGAAGAAGACCAGGGCCACCGCAATGCCGGCAATCCAGCCGAGCGCGGATGCCGAGAGCGGCACGGGCAGCGGGTATGGGTCCGGGGCGACAGCCGCCACGCCCATGCCGATACCGCCGAACAGCAGCACGGTGACCAAGGCGTCCGAGGCCAGGTCATACAGGTGGCCAATGCGGCTCGTCTTACCGCTGATGCGCGCCAGTTCGCCGTCCGTGTGGTCGATGAAGTTCGACAGCACGAGCAACACGGCGCCCAGATTGGCCATCGCGTAGCTACCTTGCGCAAATGCCCAGGTGCAGGCCAGCCCGACGATCAGGCGAAGCGTTGTGAGGTGGTTCGGGCTGACTCGGGTGTCGACGAGCGGCGTGACCATCCAGCGCGCAAGCCGCGCATCGTATTGGCGCGGGCGCGGCGGCACGGGACGTGCGGTATTGCTTGTGGCCGGCGCAGCAGCAGGCGCCGAAATGATTTTCGGTATCGTTTCCATGAGGGGGGAATATATACCCATAAGGCGGTAATGTGCAGTGCACCTAAAAGACCTGTACTTACCGCGACAACCTTGACGATTCGGGGAATTGACGCGCGATAAACGTCTCGCCGCGCTAGCGTGCCGATCGTTCCGGGGCCTCGCCAAATACGTTTTTACTACCTTAGGTTATAAGCGCAATGAATTTGCAATTATATTCCGCAATACTCCGTTTCGCTTGCCGGCACCCGGTGTCGTTTCGACGCACCGGTAGCGGTCCGCACAAACCTTCACGCCCGGCTTGACCGGCAAATGGCGAGTGGCCGGGATAGCGGTGCCGGGTCGATGCGCGGATAATGGCGCTCCCGTTAGTCCCTTTTTGCGGTGTTATCCGACCGCACATCTCCCCATGTCCCAAACGATTGCCATCCTTACCGGCGCATCCCGTGGTCTCGGCGCGGCGCTCGCACGCGGTTTGCTCGCCCCCGGCACCCATCTCGTGACGCTGGCACGTCGCACGGACGACGACCTCGCCGCCTTGGCGAGCGCGCAAGGTGTCACGCTCGAACAAATCGCCGTCGATCTGGCCGATACCCAGGCTACGGCGCAGGTCGCCAATCGAATCTTCGCCGCGCTGCCGCGCGACGCCGGCCGCTATCTGCTGATCAACAACGCTGGGACGGTCAACCCGGTTGCCAACAGCTCGGCCCTGACGGACCCGGCCGCCATCGGTGCGGCATTCGCACTGAACGTGACCTCGGTCATGTTGCTCACAGCCCGCTTTCTTACCGCCACGCAAGGGCTGGCCGCCAAACGGCAGATTGTGAATATCTCGTCGGGCGCCGGCCGCAATCCGAACGCTGGCTGGGCGGTCTACTGCTCGACCAAGGCAGCGCTGGATATGTATACGCGGGTGGTCAACGCTGAACATCGGGAACACGGTGTGCAGGCGGTGTCGCTGGCCCCCGGCGTGGTCGATACCGGTATGCAGGAGACCATTCGCAGCAGCAGCGCGGAGAGTTTTCCGGCACTGGCACGTTTTCAGGACCTCAAGGCGAGCGGCAAACTCGCTTCGCCGGAAGATGTGGCTCGCCGCATTCTGGCGCTGACCGAGCGTGACGATTTCGGCCAGACCGAGATCGACGACATCCGTCACTACCCCTGATCCAGCCTGCCGGGCGCGAGTGCTTGCCGCCACCTGCGCGACGGGTGAAGCCCCCCCAAAAAATGCACCAGCCGGCGTACTGCCGGCCGGTGCCGTCTTGGTGCAGCCGACAGCGGTGTGACGCGCTGCCTACTGCTCGGTGCTGGTGATGAAAACGCTGCCGTTGCGCTCCGGTGCGTACAGAATCAGTGTCGGCGTGTGAATGTCGAAAGCACGCTCACAAGCTTCCCCATACGAATCGAATTGCACGGCCCAGGCACCGTTACGCACGTAGCAATGCGTGATGGTGTCGGTACGCCGGTCAAACTCCTGACCGAGAAATACGCCCTGCGTGTAACACCAGACGACGAACCCGTGAAAGTCTGCCTGCTCCGGTGCGCGAAACACGCGCCAACGAGCATCGTCCCGCCCTATCTGACGCGCTGTCGCGCCCGCTGCCCAACGCTCGAAGCCGTCGTGTCTTTTGCGTTGCTCCATGTCGTCGTACCCCCTTGGGTGAACCGCCCTCCGGGTGCCGAGATTCGACATCCCCGGGCGCGTTTTCATAGTCGGAATTTGTTCCTGGCATTTCTATCAGGCAATTCCGAAATACGGCAGGGAATTTCTCCAAAGGGGACGGACGGACCGGCGTCAATCGTAGTGAATCGCCAGCCAGACGGTGGTTTCGCCTTGGGCTGTCCAGGCCACACGATGACGCCGATGGGCGGCAATCGTCACCGCGTCGCCCGCTGTCAGCACAAGCGTCTGACCGGGCGTATCGGCGAAAGCCAGACCCGCAGCGCCGGTGAGCAACACGACCCACTCATGCTGCGCCTGGTCGTACCAGAAGCCCGCGGGGGATGCCTGTCCGGTCGAGACGATGCGCTCGACCCGCAGCCCCGGCCGGGCGAGCAATGTGTCGAACTGCTCGGCCGCCTTCGGATCGGGGTGCGAGGGCAGGCCGGCAAAGAGGTTCGTGTCGGGCAACGGTGGCGTATCCATACGTACTAAGCGTTCTCTCTTGAGCAGAGGATAGAAAGCATACACGCGCTGCCACGCCTTCAATCGTCCAGATTCTCGTGCACGGCGGCGTCGCCGCGTCGCCAGTAGGCGGCCGCCTTCACCCATTTCGGGTTGAGGCCGCGAGTGTCGACGAGATGGCGGCGCACGGCCTTCGCCACGCCAGCTTCGGCCGCGACCCATACGTGGATATCGCCGCTGGGCAACGTGGCGACCTGAAGCGCGTCGAGCAGGGCCGTGCTTTCGCCAGCAGGCTTGCCTTCACGATAGATCCATTCCACCACCACATCGGCGTTGCTCGCGAAGCGCAGACGGTCGGCCGGACTGTCGACTTCAACGAAGACGAACACCAGTGCGCCGGCGGGTAGCTCGGTCAGGCGTCGCGCAATCGCCGGCAGTGCCGTGTCGTCGCCGATGAGCACGTAGCCGTCGAAGTTCATGGGAATGACGAACGAGCCACGCGGGCCGCCCACGCCGATGCGGTCTCCCGGTTTGGCCGTGCGCGCCCACTGGGTGGCCGGCCCCGATTCATGCATGGCGAAATCGATCACGAGCGTTTTCGTCGCCGCGTCATATTGGCGCGGCGTGTAGTCGCGCATGAGCCGCGGTGCGTCGCCGGGCGCCGGTTTGGCCACGCCCTCGGCACCGATCTGCGGCAGTGCCAGTTCACCGGTCTCGGGGTTGGGGAAGAAGAGTTTGACGTGGTCGTCGAAGCCGGGGCTGGTGAAGCCTTCGAGGTCGTTGCCGCAGAGCGTCACGCGCACCATGTGCGGCGTGAGCGACTCGACGCTGCGCACTTCGAGCAGCCGCATGCGAAGTTCGTGGCGCACCCGTTGCGGCGTGCGATCGGGGATGGCGTTCGGTGCAGCGTTGTTTTGCATCAGAGTCGCTCCAGTTGTTGCGCGGCCGCGTCGAGAATCGCGGCGAACGCGTTGGCTTGTTCGGTCGTGAGCGGCTCGCCGCCCAGACGCAAATGCACGGCATATTTGAAGTTATGCAGCGCGCGCATGACTTGTGGCGGCATCTCTTCCGAGCGTTCGCGGCGTGTTGCGAGCCGCGCGAGCAGTTCCGTGATCGAGTCTTCGTTTTCGGCCAGATACTCGCGCCCGGCGTCGGTGATCTCGTAAGACTTGCGCTGGCTGTCGCCCGCGCTTTCCTGCACGCGGATGTAGCCCATTTCTTCGAGCAACGTGAGCGTCGGGTAGACAACGCCTGGGCTCGGGCTATACGTCCCGTTCACGCTCTCTTCGATGGCTTTGATGAGTTCGTAACCGTGACGCGGTTGTTGGGCAATCAGATGCAGCAGCACGAGTCGCAAGCCGCCGTGACTGAAAAGGCGGCCGCCGCCGCGTCCGCCCCGGCCACCTCGTGCGCCTCGGACTTCATCGTCACGTCCGAAACGGCCGTCACCATAGCCTTCGCCAGCGCCGCGCCGTCCGTGGCGTGCACCACGCCGCTCGTCGCCAAAATCCATTTTGTCCAGGTCCAGCGGGCCACGGCCCATGAAATCGCCACGTGATCCACGCATGATGCGACTCCTTATCGATGTAATTGAGACATGTTTACGATATATCTAAATTGCATCGAAAGCAAAATTTTCTTACGTAGCGATCCTGTGGAAAATGGGTGAAATCCCTGTCGGACGGGGAGAGCGAGGTATTTGGGAGGGAGGAAAAAGTGCGGAAACTATATCGAAATGCGCGTTTCGATATGCCGATGCGGTACCCGGCACCCGGCCGCTGAGGGGCAGTGACTCGCGGCGGCTATGGGGAGCTATGTCTTATGCGGCTCGCTCGTTGTGCCAGATCGCCGGACTTGGTGTGGCACTCAACGGTTCGGGGGGACTGTTGCCGTGCTACGCGCAACGTGCGCGAATCACCGGCGGTGCTTACTCCAGCTTCGGAAGATCGGTCTCGAGCCACTTGCGATATCGTTTGTTCAGCTCGCCGTTGACCGTATTGCGTGTGACGAAGTCGTTGACCGCGGCCAGTAACTCCGGCTGATTGAGGCGCATCGCGATGCCCATCGCCTGTTGCAGCAAATTGAACTTCGGCTCGAACTGGCCCGGCGCGCGTTGACGAATCGCGTTCGCGACCGTCACGGAGCAGCCGATGGCGTCAACCTGTCCGGTGAGTAGCGCTTGCATCGCGGAAGCATCGTCGTCGAAACGGCGGATCTCGGTGCCTTCGGGGGCCGTCTTGGTGAGCGCCATGTCCTGTGTACTCGCACGCGCAACGCTGACACGTACGCCTTTCAGATCGGCGGCCGATTTGATGGGCGCGCCCGTTTTGCCGAGCAGCACGATGGTCGCGGCAGCGTACGGTTTGGAGAACTGGACCTGCTTGGCACGCTCGGGCGTGATTGCGAGCGAGGCGACGAGAACATCTACCTTGCCGCTGAGCAGATACGGAATCCGGTTCGGTCCGGTCACCGGCATGATGTTGAGCTTCACACCCAGATCATTGGCCAGCAGTTTCGCGACGTCAGCGTCGTAACCGTCCGGCTGCGCCTGCGCATTCGTCGTGCCATACGGCGGGAAGTCGATAAGCATGCCGACGTTAAGCGTGCCCTTCTTCTTGATGCCGGCAACGGTCTGCGCGTGGGCGGGGGCGGAGAATAGCGACAGCGTGCTGGTGAGCAGTCCGCCGAGTGTGCCGCCGAGCGATCCGACGAATGCGGCCGGCATGGCAGCAACGCCGAGCGTGGCGAGAAAACCGCGGCGGGAACTGATATCCACGCTGCCCGGAACGGTTCGCCGGCTGGCGGGGTGCGATGACACGTGTTGCGATTGCGCAGGGTGACGCGATAACTTGCGAGTCATGCTGGGTCTCCTGAGGCCGCGAAGACATCGCCGAAAACGCCAGTTCGTCGTGCAAGGCGTGCATCCATTTGCTGGCTGACGGCTGTCCCCGAGCGATGGTAGCGGGCGCCACAAGATGCGTCCACTCCGCACAAACCCCAGCGAAAACCCTAAGTTTCGGTTGAGCGGTGCTTCATCGCCAAAATGATGAGGATGACGAAATCAGCCTCAGGCAGGGAGCGAAAACAAAATGAGGACGAAAAAAAACGGTGCCGGAAATCGGCACCGTATTCAGGCCTTGCCTGCCGGGTCTTTGCCATTCGCGCTGCCGCAGATGCCACGGCGGCGCGACAGCAAGACTTACTGGGCAGCGTCCTTGACCTTCTTCAGCGGGCGAACCTTCACGCGCACCGAAGCCGGCTTGGCCGGGAACCAACGCTCTTGACCCGTGAACGGGTCCTTGCCGAAACGCTTCGCCTTGGCAGCGATTTGTTGCGACGTGACCTTGAACAGGCCATGCAGCGTGAATTCGCCAGCGCCCTTCTTGTGCAGCGAGCTGACGATGGTGTTCTCGAGCGCGGCCAGCACTGCCTTGACTTCCTTCACGGCGACAGCCGATTGTTCGGCGAGGTGCGCTGCGAGCTGGGTCTTGTTGAACGCTTCCTTGATCGGCGAAACCTTGCCGCTGGCGGCTGCCTTCGGGGCTGCCTTGGGAGCTGCCTTCGGGGCTGCCTTTTTCGCTACCGGAGCCTTCTTTGCTGCCGGAGCTTTTTTCGCCACAGGGGCCTTCTTTGCTGCTGCTTTCTTTGCCGTTGCCATATCGATCCAATCGATGAGAATAAGAAAGTGCCGTCGGAGAACGGCCACCCGAATGATACGTCTTGCTGCGCCGACGATTCTACCTAAGAAATCGCTTTGTGAGAGTAGTGCGCGAATTATGTTGCGCGCTTGCCGCACAAGGCTGAGCGGTGATCGGCGCTGCATTTCGAGTCGTTTCGTTCGCAACGTGCCGATTCGTTCCTGTCGCCGTGAATTCCTGGCGCGATTTCTTCGCGGGTTTCGCCGGATTTTTTTACGCGATTTTTGTGCGCGTATCAGGCATCGCTATCCACCTCGAAGGCCCCGAAACCCTTAGAAACGCTGCATTTCGCAGGTTTCGCAACGGCCATCGCCGTTGCACCAAGCGTCGGTGAGCGTCGTGCCGTCGGGGCCAAAAGTGATGTTGTGCTTCGCGCCATAGCTGCCTGCGAGTTGCAGACGATCACCCGCAAGCGTGCCCTGCACGGAGGTGTGAATGTTCGGTTCGACGTCGTCGATACTGCCGGTGACTTGCGCGCCGTTGAGTGCAAGCGCCATCAGCCGTGTCATCGGCGAGCCCCAAAAACCCCACCACGGCGGTGCGTTTGTGCACAGACCACGCCAGCGTCCCGACGGATTCACGACGCGCAACGGTGCTGGCGCGCCGGCCTGCGCAGCGGTGCCTGGGGCGATCGGCGGTGTGACGAGCGTGGCCCCTGCGGGCGGCGGCGCATCGATTGCCGCGACGTCGCGTGCGACTTCCGGCGAGCCGGCGCTCGTGGCGTTCACCGCGTTCAGCCCCGGCGTGTCGCCAATGGCGCTCGGCAGCGGGGTGCTGGTTTGCGGGGCCGTCGCCGCGATAGCGGCATTTTGCGACGCAGCAGCGGGCGGTGCGTAAGTGCTGGTGTTGCCGGGCGACGGTTGCACTGCGGCGGGCGCCGCGCTGAACGTGCCTGGTGCACCGTCCACACGCGCCATATCGGGTGGCAGGCCATCGTTCGGCACCGGTGCAGAGGCCGCTGCGCACACATGACACGACATGTGAGAGAGACTGTTGCGCGTTAGCGGACGCGTACCATAGAGCCGCTGCCCGCCCTGAGCGCCGTCACGCAAAATCGTGACGTAAGGCGTGTCGTCGAGCTGATAGTCGACCCTGGCGCACGAGGGGGCGTCGGTTTGCAGCACGACGTCGGCGGAGAAAACACTGTTGGTGGCGCGTGTCGGGACCACCGACACGGAGGCCGAGCAGTCGGCAATGATCTGCGCGCAATTGCACGCGGCGACCGGAGCGCGCGACGCGCCACCGGACTGTGCCTGTGCCTGCGCGGCCAGGCCGAGCATGCCCGCGACGAGCCATCCCGTCGCGATCCTTAAAGAACTGAAACCCCGCATGATGTTTCCTCGAATGTGGCGGCATATCCTATGCCTGCGGATAGTCGATCAAAAGACGTCGGCTGACAAGCGCCGAAAACAGCGAAAAACAAGGGGAAACGGGGGCTCGACGGCGTATCGCATGCCATCGCAGCGTCACGCAATTATGAGAATTCGCCCGTATCCCGGCATCGATAGCGCGTTCTACACTGACGGGCATTGGCCCCTCATTCAATGAGCCACTGCCCGTTGGTTTCTGGAGACATGCATGCTTGTCGATCGCACGAATGCCCCCGGCCGTTCCGATTTACCCCCTCCCAATGACTCCCCAACATCCCCCATGCCGTCCGTGAATCGCGTCCTTGCGATGCTCGCGGCGCTTTTCTTCGCCATGGGGCTCATTACGTCGCTGAACGATATTCTCGTGCCTCATTTCAAGGCGGCCTTCGACCTGACCTATCGCGACGCGGCGCTGATTCAATCCAGTTTCTTTGCTGCCTATTTCGTGGTGTCGTACCCGGCGGGGCAATACACCGCGCGCGTCGGCTATCGACGTGCGCTGGCCAGCTCCCTGTGGTTGGCGGGTCTGGGCTGCGCACTGTTCTTTCCGGCCGCTGCGCTGACGTCCTATCTCTGCTTTCTTGCCGCGCTTTTCGTGCTGGCGAGCGGCATTACCCTGCTGCAAGTCGCCGTGAACGCCTATGTCGAAACCTTGGGCTCGCGCGGTGCTGCGGCAAGCCGCCTCACACTCGTGCAAGCGTTCAACTCGCTGGGAACGACCGTCGGGCCGCCGCTGGCCGCGCTCTGGATCCTCGCGCCGCAGACAACGACAGCCAGTGCTCATGCCGTCGATAGCGTACGAGGTCCCTACGGCTTGCTCGCCGCGGTGCTCGCCATCGGCGGTGTGGTGCTCTGGCGACTGACGCTGCCGGAGCGGCCCACCGCCGATGCCACATCGCCGGGCTTGCTTGTTAACGTACGTAGCTTGATGGCACACCGTCCATTGCGTTACGGCATCGTGGCGCTATTTCTTTATGTCGGGGCTGAAGTCAGTATCGGCAGCTTCCTGATCGTCTACCTGACGCAAACGGGCACGGGCATTCTCGACCACGCGCATGCGAGCCGTTATCTGGCGTTTTACTGGGGTGGGGCGATGGTGGGGAGATTCGTGGGGGCGTGGCTGCTGCGCAAGGTGTCGGCGGGACGACTCTTGAGCCTGTGCGCGCTTTACAACCTGACGCTGATTCTCGCGTCGCTGGCGTTGCCTGCGTCGTTCGCGATGTGGCTGTTGCTGGCTTGCGGCCTTGGCAACGCGATCATGTTTCCCACGATTTTCTCGCTCTCCGTGGGCGGGCTCGGTGCGCGGGTGAGCGAGGGCGGCGGGTTGATCTGCATGGCGATTGTCGGCGGCGCGATATTGCCGTACCTGCAAGGCGCGCTGGCGGACAGTATCGGGATCGTGCTGTCGTTCCTTGTCCCCGCGCTGGCCTACGGCTACATCGCCGGATTCGGTACATGGTGCGCGCGCACCATGACCGAATCGGCATCCGGCACCGATGCCACCGATGAGAAAGCGGCCGTGAAGCCGACGTGAGCGGCCAGTTGAAGAGGGAGTTCAGCCCGGCTTGCCGAACGTGTAGCGCCCGAAGATGAACAACACGTTGCCGTTGCCTTTGCCGCCCGGCACGTAGGCGGTCGACACGGATGCACGCCCCACGCCGATTTCTGCGAGGGGCAGCGCGGCAGGGAAGGGCACGCCGCGGAGCGTGTCGGAGCGCGACATCAGAAAGACGGTGTAGCCGAGGCCGAATCGAACTGGGCCGGCATTCGCGATGTTCCAGATTCGCCCATAACCCGCCATTGGCGACCAGTCGTTGTGCGAATCTTTGAACGCCATGGCGTATAGCATGCGTGAGCCGTTCTTGCCGTCGGACAGCACGCGGCCGTAGCCGAGCCCCCACGGGTTTTCGTTGTACTGGGCGATTTTTTCGCGGGTGTACGCGAAGCGCAGGTGATGCGTATGCAGCGGCACGTACAGATCGCTTGCGCCTTGTGTCGCCACGTCGCGGAATTCATCGACGATGGCGCCGGCCCAGGTCGAAATGCCGCCGGGAGCGTCGTTGGCCTGCGCTGCGAGCGGCGACAGGAATATCGATGCGGCGCCGAGGGCGGCGAGCGAGCGGTGCCGAGTGCGTGGCGGCTTCCGGCAGGGGGAGGCAAGCGGTGCGAGTCGAATCGATAGCGCGAGCCGCCCGTTGAGTCGGGGGTTCGTAGGCATGGTTGAGTGTGTCTTCTTGCGAGAAACGTGTCGACGGCAAGTGTCGACATCGTGCGGACAAAGGGACATGGCGGACATTGGCGGCATTACCGCAATGCGTCGCGTGACCGGCATTCAAGTCTCTCTAGACCTCACCGTCATCGCAAAAGTTCGAAACGCCGTCATTTTGCACGAATGCTCACTGACGAAGCGTTGATTGACCCAACCTGTTGCGCGGCAAAGATGTCCTTTTGCGTCAATGAGATATCGCGGATATCGACGTGTTATTCACCGGGTTGTGAACATTTTCTGTGGATAACACCGAGCGGTGCAGACCCGGTGGTGCACGCCTCGGGCCGCGCGAAGACTGGCGCTCCATAGGTTACCGGGAGGGCGCAGCAAATGCGCGCCGCATTTTTCCTCCACCCGATCAAGGACTTGAGTCGTCTATCCGCGAGTTGTCCACTGGCTTGCAAACAGATTCTGTGGATAACCCATCCTTGGCTGAACCCGCGCCACGCCTTGTTTTGCAGCACACGGCACAACTTTCGCGCGCGGCAATTCTTCCCTGTCGAATCAGCGACTTGTCATGCTTTTCCGCAAGTTATCAACGGGCTTGTGAACAAAAAGTGTGGATAAGCCATGCTCGTCGTTGATCTCAATATATGAGATCAATGTTTACATATTGACATTTAAGTTGTCGCGGAATTACGATGCGCCTCATACCGGCGGACGGACACGTTCAGGAGACGACAGTGACGGAACGACACAAACAGAAAGTGGCGATCATTGGCTCGGGCAACATTGGCACCGACCTGATGATCAAGGTGATGCGTAACAGCGAGCATCTGGAAATGGGGGCGATGGTCGGTATCGATCCGGCCTCGGATGGTTTGGCGCGCGCGCAGCGGCTGGGCGTGCCGGTCACGGCCGGCGGTATCGACGGTCTGCTGGCGATGCCGGGCTTCGAAGACATTCGCATTGCATTCGACGCCACGTCGGCCAAGGCGCATGCGCATCACAACGCGCTGTTGCAAGCGCGCGGCGTGCAGGTGATCGATCTGACGCCTGCGGCCATCGGCCCGTACGTGATCCCGTCGATCAACCTCGACGCGCATCTGGACGCGCGCAACATCAACATGGTGACGTGCGGCGGTCAGGCGACGATTCCCATGGTGGCGGCTATCTCGCAAGTGGCGAAGGTGCATTACGCGGAGATCGTCGCATCGATCTCGAGCAAGTCGGCCGGTCCCGGCACACGCGCCAATATCGACGAGTTCACCGAAACGACGTCGAAGGCGATCGAAGTGCTGGGCGGTGCCTCGCGCGGCAAGGCGATCATCGTGCTGAACCCGGCCGAGCCGCCGCTCATCATGCGCGATACGGTGTTCGTGCTGTCGGAGCCGGGCGATCAGGCTGCCATCGAAGCCAGTATTCAGGCGATGGTCGACAAGGTGCATGCCTACGTGCCGGGCTACCGTCTCAAGCAACAAGTGCAGTTCGAGTTGTTCGACGCTTCGCGGGCGCTGAACGTACCGGGGCTGGGTAAGCTCACCGGCTTGAAGACTTCGGTCTTCCTCGAAGTGGAAGGTGCCGCGCATTATTTGCCGGCCTACGCGGGCAACCTCGACATCATGACCAGCGCCGCGCTGGCCTGTGCCGATCGTATTGCCGCCACTCGCCTGGCGCTTGCCGCTTGAACGTCGCGCGCTATCAGGAGACACATCCCATCATGACGCAGAAAAAGCTCTATATCTCCGACGTGACGCTGCGCGACGGCAGCCACGCGATTCGTCACCAGTACAGCATTGCCAACGTGAAGGCGATTGCCGCCGAGCTGGATGCCGCCCGCGTCGATTCCATCGAAGTGGCGCACGGCGACGGCCTCGCCGGTTCGAGCTTCAACTATGGCTTTGGCGCACACACCGATCTCGAGTGGATCGCTGCCGTAGCGGAGACCGTGACGCATGCCAAGGTCGCCACGCTGTTACTGCCGGGCGTGGGTACCGTGCACGATCTGCGCGAAGCCTACGACGCCGGCGCTCGCGTGGTTCGTGTCGCAACGCACTGCACCGAAGCCGACGTCTCCCGCCAGCACATTGCATACGCGCGCGAGTTGGGCATGGATACCGTCGGCTTCCTGATGATGAGCCACATGACCACGCCTCAGCATCTGGCCGAACAGGCCAAACTGATGGAGTCGTACGGCGCGACCTGCATCTATGTGGTCGATTCGGGCGGTGCACTGGGCATGAACGATGTGCGAGACCGCTTCCGCGCATTCAAGGATGTGCTCAAGCCCGAGACGCTTACGGGCATGCACGCCCACCACAACCTGAGCCTGGGGGTGGCGAACTCCATCGTGGCCGTGGAAGAGGGCTGCGATCGCATCGACGCCAGCCTTGCGGGCATGGGGGCAGGCGCGGGGAACGCGCCGCTGGAAGTGTTCATCGCGGCGGCGTCGCGTCTGGGCTGGAACCACGGCTGCGATCTGTACACGCTGATGGACGCGGCCGATGACATCGTGCGTCCGCTGCAAGATCGTGCCGTGCGGGTGGACCGTGAGACGCTGGCACTCGGCTACGCCGGTGTGTACTCGAGCTTCCTGCGTCACGCCGAAGCTGCTGCGGCACGCTATGACCTCAAGACCGTCGACATTCTCGTCGAGCTGGGGCAGCGTCGCATGGTGGGCGGTCAGGAGGACATGATCGTCGACGTTGCGCTCGATCTGCTCAAGCGTCGCGCTGCCTGACGTAGCATCTCCGACGCGGTAGCGATGCCGGCCCCCGCCTCTTTAGGCAGGGGCCGGCTTTTTTCGTCTGTCGATGACGGGAATCAGCGTGCGCTGCCGGACCACCCGAGCTGACGGCTGATCTGTGCCGCGGCGTCTTTCACGCGTGGCACGAGTTCCTGCATGCGCTCGCGGCTCATGTACTTGGTCGTACTCGAGACACTGATGGCGGCCACGATATGTTGGCTTGCGTCGTACACCGGGGCCGCTACGCAGCGGATCTGCGGGGTGTCGTCTTCCAGATCGAAGGCGTAACCGTGGCGGGCATAGTCATGCATGCGAGCGAGCCATGCCGCCGTGTCGATCGGATGCGAGGGCCGCTCCGCCTGATAGTGCTCGAGCTGCGCCTGCCATTGCGCTTTGTCCTGATCGAGCAGCAGCGCCTTACCCACGCCGGTCACGCAGATCGGCTTGCGACCGCCGATGCGCGAGCTGATTTCCACGGCGCGTTGCCCCGGCAATTTGTCGAGGTACATCACCTCCCAGCCATCGGCGACGGCCAGATGCACGGTGTCCTGCGTCTCGCTCGCCAACTGCTCCAGCGTCGGCCGGGCGACACGCGGCAAGTCGATCTGACGATACGCGAGAAAACCCAACTCGATGAGCTTGTTGCCCAGGCGATAACCGCGACGCGGTTCGAATCGCAAATACCCCGCGTGCACCAGGGCCGATGCAATGCGATGCGTCGTCGACGGCGTGATGCCGGTGTGCGCGCAGAGGGCCGGCACGGTGTCGATGCCGGCGGCGACCGCTTCCACGATATCGAGACCGCGGAAAAGTGTCTGACTGGCGAGTGTGCGGGGCCGCTCGGCCGGCACAGACTTCGGCTTTGCCATCAGGCCCCCCCGAGCGCGAGCAGGCGCTCATAGACGTAGCACTTCAGTGCGACGTAATGCGAGGGTTCGAGCACGGGCAATTCGATGCCGTGAAGATAGCTTCCGTCATCGCCTTGGTGAACGCCGCGAATCGTGCCGGCGGCGTCGATGGGCATGTCGATATCACCGACACGCACGCGAAACGCCAGTTGCATGCTTTCGCCGGGTGCGCCAAGCGATGTGTCCGCCAGCAGTGAAACGCCTTCGGCGCTCACGTCCTGTAGCAATGCGAGGTGACGCGCCTCACCCGCGACGACCGACGCGATCAGCTTCGCAGACACGCGTTGCGAACGGCGCAGTACCTTGCGGCGAATTTGCGCGGGTGCCGAGAGAATGGCGTAATCGAACGGCGCTCGCTCGACACGTTCGACGGTACAGACGAAGTGGTAAATGTCCTCCCCCGAGAAAGTCCACAGTTCAAGCCGCTCGCTCACTTGCAAGGCGGGAGGCGCAGTGCGGCCGGTCGGCGCCGTGACGAACAGCATCTGATTCGGTGCATGACCAATGACGCGCGTGCGCACCCGCTGCGATCCGGCCCCTGGCGGCAATTGAATTTGTAGCCAGTCGCCGGGGCGCAGATTGAGGTCGGTGAGCGCGTACTGCGGTGGGGGTGTCCCAGTGGCGGACGTTGGCTCGCCGGTGGCCGGCACCGGTGACGGAGCCACGTCGGCCAGCGTCGCGTCGTCTTCGCCGAGATTCGCCACCCGGTGCGGCGCGAACGAGGTGAAGAGCCAGTCGCGTCCGGCCTGCGTGGGAATCATGTCGCCTTCGGCGAGCAACGGTTCTCCGTTTTGATCGACGATAGCCCAGGGCAGGGCTTCTCCCAGCGGTATCTCGTCGGGTGTGAGCGGGACGAGGGGAAGCGCGGTGGCGGCAGACGCTTGAGAAGGGGTGTTGGACATAAGGAGCTAGGGGGCGCGACAGGTGCGCTCGCGTTGGGCCGTCGAAAGGTCGTGATCGTTGGCCGATTGGCAGGGGTGGCATCGGCACACTGGCTTCGCAGCGATGTCAGCGAAGTGGGGACTCGCCAAAGCGCGCAAACAGGGCCGCAGATGTCAGGTTTGGCGAAAGTCTACCGCGCCGCATTGGCACTTGGCGAGAGGGGGGGGCATTCCCGCGCTTGTGCAAGCTGCGTAAGTGGGTACTCGCTGGGGAGGGGGCTGTGCGCGACGTTCGGTGCCGTCGAGACCGGATTGCCGGGGCCGGCGTGCGTGTCCGCTCGACGGGGTGCTACGCGTTCGGCACCGCCTGTCTATAGTCGACGGTTTGCCGGCACGCCCGGCGGCGACGATGTGGGAGGGAGCGATGGGGTACCCGAACGGTGTAGGCGCAAACGGTGGGAACGTCAGCAGGCGCACGACGCCAGACATTGATCTGGCGGACATACATGAGGCGTCGGTGCAGCATCGCTCCGGGGCAAATGGGCTTGGCGAAGGTCTGGAGCGAACAGCTAACGCGGCCCGCAACGCACGGCGCAACGGCATCGACGCGTCGCCTCGTATCGACCCTGAGCTGGCGCGTGCATTTGCCCAAGCGTGGGCGGGATTGTGGGTGAGTACCGGGCCATGTCAGCACTTCTACCGCAAGGAGTTCGATCTTGCACACAAGCGAGATGCGCGTCTGGGCGACACGCTGGCGCAGGTCGAAGCGATGTTGGCGCCCACTCACGGCGACGCCGCGCTCGCGGCTCCCGGCCTTTTCATCTCCGGCGGCATCGCGGTCGAGCAGGTGCACCGCGATATTGCGCAATGGCTCGAGACGATCGCCGCGACGGGCGACCGGGGGTGGCACTTTCGAGGGGCGCGCGACGCGTTGTCCCTGGTCGGCAATCTGTCGATGCTCGCGATCATCGCCGCGTGCTTTCATCAACAGGGGGCAACGGAGGGTGACGGCCCGCAAGCCACCGTTCGCGGTGCTGCGCTAGCGAACACGCCATTCGGGGTGCCCTGGGCCGACTGGACGCTGCTGGCGTTCGAGGGCGCGAAGGGGGTGATCACGCAGTCGCTCGGTTCGCCGACGCTGATTCGTCATCACGCGGTCGACGAAGTGCTCAAACGCATGGACGCGGGGTGCCGGTTGCTGGAGGCGTGTGTCGCGATGCCGCCGCCGACGGAACCTGCATCGTGGCGCAACACGTTAGGCGCGCTCACGCGGGCTCGCGACGTGGCGACGCTTTTCACATTTGCCAATACGGCGATACCGCCCGCGCGACTGGGGCTCTGGGCGCCGTCGTGGTTCACGAGTCCGCCGGCCGAAATCAACGGCTACCGGGGCATCTTGCGCGTGGCGGGTCTCATGCTCGATTCCTGTCGCGCAGTGACGAGTCTGCTGGGCACATGGGCGCGCAATACCGCGTTCACGCTTGACGCACAAGACTTGACGCATCGGTGGCGGTTGCTTTGTGCGCGGCTCGCAGACGTGCCTGCTGCGGACCAGACGGCGGTGCTTCACCGCGTAGCGCGCATGACGCAGCTCTGCGCGCACTGCGACACGCCGCTCCTGACGAAGATCGCATCGCACGACGTGCTGCGCGAGCACTTACTCGCTTCGGGCGAGTCGTTGACGGCAAGCGAGATCGATTGCGCTTGCGAGCGGTTCGGCGTGCTATGCCATACGTCATGCGTCGACGGCATCAACTATCTGAGCCTGAACCCGGGGGAGAGTCCTTGGGGACATCGCTGGACGGGCGACGCGTGGCGGTGGGGCGTTGCAACCCCGGCGCGCGCGTCGTATCGGCTATTGCTGCTGTATCAGCACTGGAGTTCGGCGCTGCTGGAGCGGGCGGTGTCGTCGTCATCGTGCGCGGGAGCGGCGCGCGATGTCGAATCGCCGCCGGACGACCCGGCGGGTGTGACGCGCACACGGTCCGGTGTTGCGCACATCGACGTCGAATCGACTCGGGTCTGAGTCGGTGGCGGCAGCGCGTCGCGCTGCCGCACGAAGGCAAACAATGATTGTTTGTCTTCACTGGCGCACTTACCAGTTCGTCTCGCGTTCCGGTGTCGCGGTGATCTTGTGGATCGAGAGGTCGGCGCCGTAGTACTCCTGTTCGTCGTCGAGCCGCAGACCGACGCTGCGCTTGATGATGCCGTACACGACGTAACCTCCGGCGAAGGCAATCGCCACGCCCATCACCGTCCCGGCAACCTGCGCGACGAAGCTCACGCCGCCCAGTCCGCCGAGTGCCGTCTGTCCGAAGATGCCTGCCGCCAGTCCTCCCCAGATGCCGCACACGCCATGCAACGGCCAGACGCCGAGCACGTCGTCGATGCGCAGCCGGTTCTGCGTCACCGTGAAGAGCCACACGAACAGGCCGCCTGCGACGGCGCCCACGACGAGGGCGCCGAGCGGATGCATGACGTCCGAACCGGCACACACGGCGACCAGCCCCGCGAGCGGGCCGTTGTGAACGAAGCCGGGGTCATCCTTGCCGATCCACATCGCCACGAGGGTGCCGCCGACCATCGCCATGAGCGAGTTGACCGCGACCAGCCCGGAGATGCCGCCCACACGCTGCGCGCTCATCACGTTGAAACCGAACCAGCCGACGATCAGAATCCACGCGCCGAGGGCCAGGAAGGGGATCGACGACGGCGGATGCGCGGCCACTTGCCCCTGCCCGTTGTAGCGTCCCCGGCGTGCGCCGAGATGCAGCACTGCCGCCAGCCCGATCCAGCCGCCGACCGCATGCACGACCACCGAGCCTGCGAAATCGTGAAAGGGCGCACCCAAGACACGCGTGAGCCAGTCCTGAATGCCGAGATGTCCGTTCCACGCAATGCCCTCGAAGAACGGATAGATCACGCCGACAAGGAAGAAGGTTGCCACCGACTGAGGGTGAAACTTCGCACGTTCGGCAATGCCGCCTGAGACGATGGCGGGAATCGCGGCCGCAAACGTCAGCAGGAAGAAGAAGCGAATCAGCGCGTAGCCGTTGTGTTCGGACAGCACCGTGGCGCTCGACCAGAAGTCGACGCCGTACGCCAGCGGATAACCGATAAAGAAGTACGCGAGTCCGGAGACGGCAAAGTCGGTCAGGATCTTGACCAGGGCGTTGACCTGATTCTTCTTGCGGACGGTGCCGAGTTCGAGAAACGCAAAGCCGGCGTGCATGGCAAGCACCAGGATCGCGCCGAGCAGAAGGAACAGCACGTCGCCGGGTGTATTGGAATTGGGCATGAATGTGCTCTTTTGGTGCAAACATGAAGAAGAAAGAAGATAAGCAAGAGCGATGCCAGCATTTTCCAGGTGTTTGATTTGTATTGATGTTTTGTCAGGTGAGGTGGAAATGGGGTGGCGGACTGCACGCTCATGGTGCTGTGTGGCCGACGGATGACCGAAGTCCGTGCGCAGACGCGAGTGACGCAAGTGGAAAATGCGGAATGGTTACGGGGGGGGGGGGGGGGGGTCGCATGCGATGCATCACACGAATGTGCGGTATAGAATCGAGCGTTCTCGCGGCGCCTTCGTGCGACGACAACAGGATCGACACTCGCACCACTACACCCAAACCCTCTAGGAAATCCGATGATCTTTGAAATTGCCCAGATCGAAGTGAAGCCCGGCAGCGAAGCCGCGTTCGAGCAAGGTGTGGCGAAAGCCGCACCGCTGTTCAAGGGCTCGAAAGGCTGCCACGGCATGCGTCTGCTCAAGTCCATCGAGCAGCCGACCCACTACAGTTTGGTGGTGACGTGGGAAACGCTCGAAGACCACACCGTCCACTTCCGCAACTCCGAAGCCTTCCAGCAATGGCGCGCGCTCGTGAGCGATTGCTTCGCCGCGCCACCGAACGTGAGCCACGTCACGGAAGCGCTGATCGGTTTCTGAGCGTCGCAACGCAGCAAAAAAAGGCGGTGGCGGAGCAAGACTCCCCGCCGCCTTTGTCATTCATGGTGCGGGAGTCTAAGGGTTAACTCGGTGGTGAATGCTCAAAGTTTTCATATAACATGCAAACCAGAAAAATATGAGATGCCGCGAGAGGATGACGACCAAGCCCAAGACCCTGACCGAGCAGGTTGCGCAGCAGTTGCAGGACGCTATCCGGCAGGGCACCTATCCCGTCGGCACGAAGTTGCCGACCGGCAAGCAACTCTCCGAAACGTACGGGGTGAGTCAGGCGGTGATCCGTGAGGTCACGGAGCGTTTGCGCTCGCAGGGCCTGATCGATAGCCGGCAGGGGGCGGGGGTGACCGTAAAGGCGCGCACGCCGTCCAGCGGTTTTCAGGTTCCCGTCGGGCAAGACGCGGCGGATCTCGCCAGCGTCTACGAATTGCGACTCGATCTGGAGAGCACCGCGGCGGCGCTCGCCGCGGTTCGTCATACCGACGAAGACATTCGCCGGCTCGCCGACATTCTGGAAAAGCTGGAAACGAATCTGTATCACGCGGACAACGGGGTGGAGTACGACACCGCGTTTCACGCCGCCATTGCGCGCGCCACGCATAACCGTTACTACGCTGACCTTTTGCAGTATCTGAACCTGCAAATCCGGCAGGTCGTGCAGGCGGCGCGCACGAACACGCTGCGTCACGAAGGGCTCGCCGCGCAGGTGCATCAGGAGCACGTGGCCGTGTTCAACGCCATCAAGGCACGCGACCCGTTGCTGGCGCGCGCGGCGTCGCTCTCGCATCTGCTGCGTGCTTCGGCGCGTCTGGGGCTGACGCTGCCTGGACGCGACGTCATCACTGGCGCCATTGCGCCGACCCGGGCCTGACCCTCGTCAGATGCCATCTTCTGCACCGTAACCCCCCCGACGCGTGATCCTATGACCCTCTCCGCTTTTGCTCAACGTCTTATCGACGCTGTCGGTGCCGACAGTGTATTCACCTCGCCCGACGACGTGGCCCCGTGGCTGGCCGACTGGCGCGGCATGTATCGCGGCAACGCTCAGGCCGTCGTGCGTCCGCGAACGACGGAGGACGTCGCAAAAGTTCTCGCGCTTTGTCAGAGCACGGCGACGCCGGTCGTGCCGCGCGGCGGCAATACGGGCCTGTGCGGCGGCGCGACGCCCGACACCTCCACGCAGAACGTGGTACTCAGCCTGGATCGCATGAATGCCGTGCGTAGTCTGGACACCATCGCCAACACGTTGGTCGCTGAAGCGGGCTGCATTCTCGAAGACCTTCAACGCGCGGCACGCGACGCGAATCGTCTGTTGCCGCTCAGTCTCGCGGCCGAAGGCTCATGCCAGCTTGGCGGCAATCTGGCGACGAACGCCGGCGGGGTGAACGTCGTTCGCTACGGCATGACGCGCGAACTCGTACTCGGCGTGGAAGCCGTGCTGCCGAACGGTGAAATCCTGCATGGCCTGCGTACGCTGCGCAAGGACAATACCGGCTACGACCTCAAGCAGTTGCTGATCGGCTCGGAAGGCACGCTGGGGGTGATAACGGCGGCGGCGCTTCGCCTCTACGCACCGACACCCGTTCGTCAGGTCGTGATCGCGGCGGTGACGTCGCCGCGTCAGGCGCTGGAACTGTATGAGTTGCTGTTTGCCGAATGCGGCCCGCGCATGCAGGCGTTCGAGTTCTTCACGGGCGAGTGCGTCGATCTGGTGATGGCACATGTGCCCGGTGTGCGTGCGCCGTTCAACGAGCGTCACGCCGGTTATGTGCTGATCGAACTGGCCGACACGGCCGACGAACAATCGTTGGCCGCCTTGCTGGAGCGTGTGATCGAGACGGCCATCGAGCGTGATCTGTGTGCGGATGCCGTGGTGTCGTCGACGCTGGGGCAGGTCGAGGAAATGTGGAAGTTGCGCGAGGAAATCTCAGAGGCGCAACGCGCAGACGGCCAGCATCTCAAGCACGATATCTCGCTGCCGATCGAAGCCATTCCGGAATTCATGACGAGCGCCGAGGTGCGTGTGCGACGCGTTTGCCCGCAAGTGCGGCCGTTCATCTTCGGTCACTTTGGCGACGGCAATCTGCATTACAACCTGTCGCGCCCGGCGGGTGAAGTGGCGGACTTCATGGTCAGACATGGCGAGGCGATCACCGCCGAAGTGCTCGACGAAGTGGCGCGCTTCGGTGGCAGCATCAGCGCCGAGCATGGCATCGGGCAACTCAAGCGCGAGTACTTTGCGAAGTACAAGTCGCCGCTGGAGCTGCGGCTGATGCGCGAGATCAAGGCCGTCTTCGATCCGGCCGGCATTATGAATCCGGGCAAGCTGCTGTAAGCGGCTGCCTTCTGACGGGTGCCGGCAGTGGCGGTGCCCGATCTGATTTACCCCCCCGGCGTGAGCCCGACGTTTGTGACTGTCGCCCTCGCGCCTCCTGAGGAGTCGACATGACCGTAACGCCTGCCGCCGGAGCGCCGCTGTGCCTTGGCCCGCTGCCAGAGATTGATCCACCCACCTTCGACGTGCCGTTCGGTGCCGTCGACACGCATGCGCATGTGGTTGCCGCAAGCGACGCGTATCCCATGGTGCCCGAGCGTAGCTATACGCCGCCACCCGCGCCCGAAGACAAGTACCTCTCGATGCTCGACGCCACGGGCATGACCTACGGCGTGCTCGTGCAGATCAGTGTCTACGGCACGGACAACCGCTACATGCTCGAGACGCTGCGCCGTCACAACGATCGCCTGCGTGGCATCGCCGTGGTTTCGCCGGATGTGACCGATGCCGAACTCGAAGCGATGCACGCGGCAGGTGTTCGCGGCTTGCGTATCAACGTGTTGTTCGGCGGCGGTATCGGCTTCACGGCGATGGAAGCGCTGGCGCACCGCATCAAGGATCTTGGCTGGCATATGCAATTCCTGATGGATGTGAACGCGTTGCCCGAACTTATGCCGCGCATGACGAAGCTGCCGGTGCCGGGCATTGTCGATCACATGGGACACACGCCGGTTGCGCAAGGGCTCGACGCGCCTGGCTTCTCGGCGCTGCGCTCGCTCGTTCGCGACCACGGCTATTGGGTCAAGCTCTCGGGGGCCTATCGCATCAGCGAGCGTTTCCCGTCGTTCGACGACGTGACCCCCTTCGCGCAAGCCTTGATCGAAGACGCCCCCGACCGCATGGTCTGGGGAAGCGACTGGCCGCATGTGTCGCTCACGCGCATGCCGAACACGGGCGCGTTGCGCAATCTGCTGCCGCAATGGGCGCCCGACGCCGATACGCGGCGTCGCATTCTGGTGGACAACCCGGCACGTCTGTACGGGTTCCCGGCAACGGTTTGACGATGCACCGGCGTATGCGGCGTCGCGGGCGGCGGTATTGCCGCCCGATGTACTGACGCTTTTCGCCACTGATTTTTATCCTATCCGGGCGCATGTCGCGCTCTCGCAATTCAGCAGGGACAAGAGGAGGAGACAAGATGGATTGGTATCGCCAGATGAATAAGACCGAGCGGCGCACTTTTATTGCGGCGTTTGGCGGTTGGGCGCTCGACGCGCTCGACTTCATGGTATTCACCTTCGTGATCACGACGCTGATCACCGTGTTCAGTATCGACAAGGCGCAGGCCGGCATGCTGGCCACCATTACGCTATTGTTCTCGGCCATCGGCGGCTGGGTGGCGGGCGTGCTTGCCGACCGCTTCGGCCGTGTGCGCATTCTGCAAGCGACGATTCTGTGGTTCTCCGTCTGCACGGTCCTGATCGGCTTTGCGCAGAATTTCGAACAGATTTTCGTGCTGCGTGCCTTGCAGGGGCTGGGCTTCGGCGGCGAATGGGCAGTCGGCTCGGTGCTCATGGGCGAAATCGTGCGCACCGAGTATCGCGGGCGTGCCGTCGGCACTGTGCAAAGCGGCTGGGCCATCGGCTGGGCGGTGGCGGCGCTGTGTTACACGGCGTCGTTCTCGTTGTTGCCTGAGGAGTACGCTTGGCGCGTGTTGTTCTGGATTGGCGTGATCCCGGCGCTGTTCGTGCTCTTCATTCGTAAGAACGTGCCGGAGCCGGAACTGTTCGAGCGCACGCGCAAGCAGGAGGCGCACGCGGCCAAGCGCACCTCGGCGTGGGCGATTTTCTCGCCGTCACTCATCAAGACCACGGCGCTCTCGGCGTTGCTGTGCACCGGCGTGCAGGGCGGGTACTACGCCGTGACGACATGGCTGCCGACGTTCCTGAAGACCGAGCGTCATCTCTCGGTCATCGGCACCGGCGGCTATTTGCTCGTGATCATTCTGGGGTCTTTCATCGGCTATTTGACGGGCGCGTATCTGACCGACCGTCTGGGGCGACGCGCGAACCTGCTGATCTTCGCCGTGCTGTCGGGGGCGAGTATCTATGCTTACACGCAGTTCCAACTGAGCAACGACCAGATGCTGATTCTCGGTTTTCCGCTGGGTTTCGCCGCATCGGGCATCTTCAGTGGCATGGGCGCTTATCTGACCGAGTTGTTTCCGTCGGCGGTGCGTGCCAACGGGCAGGGCTTCGCGTATAACTTCGGGCGCGGCATCGGCGCGCTGTTCCCGAGTCTGGTCGGCTATCTGGCCAAGACCAGTGGCCTGGGAACTGCCATCGGTATGTTCGCCGGCGGTGCCTATCTTGTCGTGCTGGTCACCGCCTTCTTGTTGCCCGAGACGAAAGGGCGCGAGATCGAGTAAGTTCGTATCTTCTCAGGGGGCGAGCGCCGTCGAGTCGGCCCGCCTCCCGGTTTTTCTGATTCAAGGGAGTTGCGCATGAAGATCCTGGTACCGGTCAAACGGGTAGTGGATTACAACGTAAAGGTTCGGGTGAAGAGCGACGGCAGCGGCGTCGATATCGCGAACGTGAAGATGTCGATGAATCCGTTCGACGAAATCGCGGTGGAAGAAGCGGTGCGCCTGAAGGAAGCGGGCGTGGCGACGGAGGTGATCGCGGTGTCGGCGGGCGTTGCGCAATCGCAGGAGACGCTGCGCACGGCGCTGGCCATCGGCGCGGATCGCGCGATTCTGATCGAATCGGATGAAGAACTGCAACCGCTGGCCGTGGCCAAGTTGCTCAAGGCGGTGGTGGACAAGGAGCAGCCGCAACTAGTGATCCTGGGCAAGCAGGCGATCGACGACGACTCGAATCAAACCGGTCAGATGCTCGCGGCGCTGGCGAAGCTGCC
>NZ_CABPSJ010000009.1 GCF_902459745.1 Pandoraea communis | reverse complement strand
GGCAGCTTCGCCAGCGCCGCGAGCATCTGACCGGTTTGATTCGAGTCGTCGTCGATCGCCTGCTTGCCCAGGATCACCAGTTGCGGCTGCTCCTTGTCCACCACCGCCTTGAGCAACTTGGCCACAGCCAGCGGTTGCAGTTCTTCATCCGATTCGATCAGAATCGCGCGATCCGCGCCGATGGCCAGCGCCGTGCGCAGTGTCTCCTGCGCTTGCGCAACGCCCGCCGACACCGCGATCACCTCCGTCGCCACGCCCGCTTCCTTCAGACGCACCGCTTCTTCCACCGCGATTTCGTCGAACGGATTCATCGACATCTTCACGTTCGCGATGTCGACGCCACTGCCGTCGCTCTTCACGCGAACCTTTACGTTGTAATCCACTACCCGTTTGACCGGTACCAGGATCTTCATGAACTCGCTCCAAAGTTACGTTAACGTCAATCCGCTGACATTATAACCACACGGCAAATGACGCATTCGTTGCATATTTGCGGCATTTTGTGGCGAATCTTAAGGATGTCCTGTCGACTTGCCACGAATGCAGGATCCTCGCCGCGATAGCGGCGCCGGAACCCGGCAGATACATGCCTATGCATGTTTGCCCAGCCTCGAACGATCGTGCTATTTTTATGCAAATCATGACGCACAGCCAGTACCCTTGTGGTGCATTTCCTCTAGAGAAATCACCCCGTCGCACGGGCGACTATGATCGAATGGCGCACCCGATAATCGCAGTGCCGTTGCATGCATGACGGCCACCCGCCGGCGCGCCAGGAGGAGACATGATCACCTATTCGGAATCGCATCTGCAGGCCTGCGACGGCCTTTCCCTGCACGTGCATCGCTGGCAGCCGGACACCGGCGGCGAGCCGCTGCGAGCGGTCGTCGCCATCGTTCACGGGATGGGAGAACACGGCGGGCGTTACGCGCGGCTCGCCGAACACTTCGCCGCCTATGGCATCGCCACCGTCGCTTACGATCTGCGCGGGCACGGACGCTCCGGTGGCCCGCGGGTCTTCGTCAAACGTTTCGACGAGTACCTCGACGACACGGAGATCTTCCTCACGCACATACGCACCACATTCGGCCCAACACCGCTCTTCCTGCTCGGTCACAGCATGGGGGGCGCTATCGCGGCGTTGTTCGCCATCACGCGGGCGCCGGCAAATGTGCGCGCGCTGATACTGAGCAGCCCGGCGCTCGCGCCTGGAGAACCCGTTGCACCGTGGATGGCGACAGCCGGACGTTGGGTATCTCGCTGGCTGCCGAAGGTACCCGTCTTCAAGATCGATCCCGCGCTGATCGCGCGCGACGAAGCGGTCGTAGCGGCGGCGAAAAAGGATCCGCTCAACGCCTATCGCGGCACGCCGGCTCGCACCGCCGCAGAACTGCTCGACGCGATGGCACGGATTCACGCCAATGCCCATGCGTTGCACCTGCCGCTCTACATCTTTCATGGCACCGCCGACAGACTCACCGCGCCGTGGGCGAGCGAGCAATTCCATGGCAATGCCGGTTCGCAAGACAAGACGCTTCGCCTCTATCCCGGGCACTTTCATGAAACGCTCAATGACATCGGTCGCCAGAAGGTCATCGACGAACTGACACAGTGGCTGCTGCAACACCTGCCCGGCACGCCTGCGGCACCGTCGGCGCAATCGCCCCAACCTGCATTGGGCGCCCACGATAGCATCTGAACGGTAAGCGCCCCACGCCGTCGAGGAAACGAGCACGCAGGAACCCTGCATGCGAACAGGGTCTCATCACGCAATTCCCCGCTGCGCGTTACACTGAACTCGTGTGAATTGCGAGGAGCCTCCGGCATGCAAGCGCAGATGAAATACTCGCCGCAAACGGTCACCGGCATGCATTTCTGGACGCCGACGATCTTCAGCATCAAGACCACGCGCCCCGCCGGTCTGCAATTCACGGCAGGGCAGTTCGTGCGAGTGGGGCTTCCTGGCGACGACGGAGAACTCATCTGGCGGGCCTTTTCCCTAGTCAGCTCTCCCGCCGAAGATACATTGGAGTTCTACGCAATTACGATTCCCGAAGGGAAATTGACGCCACGCCTGTCGCAACTCAAAGTCGGCGACGAGTTGTTCGTGGATCACACCGCCTACGGTTTCCTGACGCTCGACCGATTCACGGGCGGCGAAGACCTCTGGCTGCTCGCCACGGGCACCGGCCTCGCACCGTTCGTGTCGATCCTGCGCGATCCGGCCGTCTGGAAGCGCTTCAAACGCATCTTCGTCGTGCACAGCGTGCGATGGGCACGCGACCTCGCTTACTACGAAGAATTACGGCATTTCTCGCATCCCGACATCGATCCCTCGCTTGTCGAAAAGCTTCACTTCGCAGTGAGCGTGACGCGGGAGCAAACGCTGGAAGCGCTTGACGGACGCATCACGTCGCTGCTCGCGTCGGGAGAACTGGAGAAAGCGATGGGCGCAACGCTCGACTCGGCCACATCGCGCATCATGGTGTGCGGCAACCCGGATATGGTCAAGGAGTTGCGCGCCTGGTTTACCGACAAAGGCTATGCGGTGAGCCGTACCGCCACACCAGGGCCGCTCGTGCTTGAAAAGCAGTGGTAGCGCGGGGAAAGCCCGCCATCAGCGCGCGAACGTTACCCGTCTTCAGACGGACGGCTTCGCCCAGTCGGGCGCGCGCTTCTCGATGAACGCCTGCACGCCTTCGAGCGCACACGCGTCCATCATGTTGCAGGCCATCGTCTGCCCGGCCATCTGATAGGCCGCTTCGATGCCCGTCTCGGCCTGCCGGTAGAACAACCCCTTGCCAGCGGCCACCGCTGCCGCGGGCTTGGCCAGAATCGAACGGCACAGCGCCGCCACTTCCGCGTCCAATTGCGCCATCGCGACCACACGGTTGACGAGACCACGCTCGCGAGCCGTCTGCGCGTCGATGAATTCGCCCGTGAGCAACATCTCCATCGCCTGCTTGCGTGTGAGATTGCGCGAGAGCGCGACACCCGGCGTCGCGCAGAACAGGCCGACGTTGATGCCGGAGACAGCGAAGCGCGCCGTCGACGCAGCGACGGCCAGATCGCACATGGCAACCAGTTGACACCCTGCGGCCGTTGCGATGCCGTGCACCCGCGCAATCACCGGTTGCGGCATGCGCTGCATCGTCAGCATCACGCGCGTGCATTGATTGAACAACGTGCGGTAGTAGTCGAGCGACGGCTCGGCGCGCATCTCCTTGAGGTCGTGCCCCGCACAAAACGCCGGGCCGGCAGCCGCGAGCACCACCACACGCGCGGTAGCGTCGCGAGCCGTGTCGTCGAGCGCGCGTTGCAGCGTGTCGAGCACCGCTTCGCTGAGCGCATTGAAATGACGTGGACGATTCAGCGTGAGTGTGACCACACCGGCAAGTTCGCCCTCGCCGCGCGTGACCAGGACACAGGGTTCAGCCGTTGCGGCCGCGGATTCGGATGCCGTCATCTTCGCCTCCTGCGCCGCGTCTGAACGCGCGGCATCGCATATGGGTCAAGCGCGCAACGTCAAACGTCGGCGAGCACCCTCAGGTGCGCCACGACACTGCGGCCAAGCGCTGAGAGGTTGTAGCCGCCTTCGAGGCAGCTCACGATACGCCCCTTCGAATGACGATCCGCCACCGCTTTGACGCGCTCGGTGATCCACATGAAGTCCGCTTCGGTCAGTCCGAGATTGCCGAGATCGTCTTCGCGGTGCGCATCGAAGCCTGCCGAGAAGAAGATCATTTCCGGACGGAACGCTTCGAGCTGGCCCAGCCATCCGTAGTCGATGGCCTCGCGCGCCTGCATACCGGACGTACGGGCGGAGAGCGGGATGTTGAGCATGTTCGGGGCCGGATCGACCGCCCCGGAAAACGGATAGAACGGGTGCTGGAAAATGCCGCACATCAGCACGCGGTCGTCGTTGGCGAATGCGGCTTCGGTGCCGTTGCCGTGGTGCACGTCGAAGTCGACGATTGCCACGCGCGAGAGCCCGTGCACTTCCAGCGCATGGGCGGCGGCAATCGCAACGTTGTTGAACAGACAGAAGCCCATCGCACGCGTGGGTGTCGCGTGGTGGCCCGGCGGACGCACGCTGCAAAAGGCATTCTCGAGTTCGCCACGAATGACGGCATCGGTCGCAGCAATCGCCGCCCCCGCCGCGCGGGTGGCCGCACGCCACGAATACGGATTGAGCAACGTGTCGGGGTCGATCGGGAAATAGCCCGATTCGGGAATGTTGTCTCGAATGAAGTCGATGTGAGCCTGCGTGTGCACGAGCCGCAGACTCGCCTCGTCAGCGGCAGGCGCTTCGCGGCGCTCCAGCAAACCGTCGATACGTCCGGCGATCAGTTGGTCCTCGATGGCGCGCAGCCGCTCGGGACATTCCGGATGCCACTCTCCCATCTCGTGACGGATGCAATCGGGGTGCGTATAAAACCCGGTAGCCATTCGTGTGTCGCCTATCGCTTCGAATCGTTATATTGGGACGGGCGGAGAATGCCCGCCGCGCCGTGGTCTCCACGTCCGGTAGCGGCCGGGCGTGGCGCCTGGCTCACGGTGCCGCACTGCACTGGCACACACGTGCCGATGGCCGGCATCCCCCTGAACACTGTCACGGACAGTGCACAGGCCTTAAGGTATCACAGGTGCACTCGGTTATACTGCCGAGCAGTCTCCCAGCAGACCCGTGTCAGCCGGTAAGCGCCGTTCTCCTGAAATTCGGGACGGCAGGAACTGGCATGAATGGTTGACGCTCTAGTCTGAACCGCGTGTCGAATCGCTTCGATACTCGCCGACAAGCGCATCAACGCGACTAACGCGACGACGGCCCCTACGGCCGCCTCGCATTCGGACTTCATACAGGCCTGACAGACAGCATGACATCACCGGTACGGATGTACGACTTGCTCCCGCTGGCGCTCTCGCGCCTCACTCATCGACCGGACACTGGCCGCACTAGCCGTTATCTCCCGGCCACCCTCCGCAAGCCCTCCGACACGACGCGCCTTTGGCGCCTGTCTCGCCCGGTTCGCGCGCTCGGCGTTGCGCTATGCGTCGGTGCCTTCGCGCTGACGGCGACCGGCACGCACGCGCAAACGCGAGCGAAGCAAGTCGCGCAAGCGGAGTTCGAAGAAGAGGTCGTGCCGCAACGCTATGCGGCAAACCCCGAGGTCGATGCGTTCATCAACGACATCGTGGCACGCGACGGTTTCGATCGCGCCGAGTTGCAGCGAGTCTTCTCGCGCGTAGTGTTCTCGCAGACGGCCGCACGTCTGGCCGCACCGCCCGCCACCCCCGGCCAGAAGAACTGGATCAAGTACGAGAGGAATTTTCTCGACAACACGCGCATCAATGGCGGTGTGCGCTTCTGGAACCAGAACGCCGCTACGCTCGCGCGCGCGGCGAAGCAGTACGGTGTGCCCGAGGAGATCATCGTCGCCATCATCGGCGTAGAGACGATCTACGGGCGCAACATGGGCAACTTCCGCACCATCGACGCGCTCACCACGCTCGCGTTCGACTATCCGCCCGCACGCAACCGTTCGGAGCGCATGGCGCTGTTTCGCAATGAGCTGGAAAACCTGCTGCTCTATGCACGCGAGCGCGGCGTCGATCCGTTCAGCGTCTACGGGTCGTACGCGGGTGCCATCGGCATTCCGCAGTTCATGCCGTCCTCGATCCGCAACTACGCCGTCGATTACACCGGCGACGGCAAGATCAATCTGACGACGGATGTGGCGGATGCCATCGGCAGCGTCGCCAATTTCCTCAAACAGCACGGTTGGCAGCCAGGACAGCCGGTCGTCTGGAACATCGCCGCCGATCGCGGCAGTCAGGGGCTGGCGGAAGCCGGCGCCGACGGGCAGCCCGAGCCGCACTGGAAGCTCGGCGACTTCATCAAGGCCGGCATGCTGATGAACGAGCCACGGCTCGACGTAGGGGCCTCGCGCGACACGCCGGTGCTTATCGTCGATCTGCCCACGCCGGGACAGGCCACGCAGTACCGTATGGGACTGAACAACTTCTACGTGCTCACGCGCTACAACCGCAGCTTCTTCTACGCGATGTCGGTGTACGACCTGGCCGACGCAATCAAGGCGGCGCGCGCCCCGTAATACCGGGGCTGCGTGGTCGTTCACCATGAAAAACGGGACCCTTGGGTCCCGTTTTCGTTGTGTCTCCCGCGCTGGGGAGGCGGTGCAGGGCACCGCCGCACATCACGCCGGGAACACGCCCGTCGACAGATAGCGATCGCCGCGATCGCACACGACGAACACGATGGTCGCGTTCTCGACTTCGCGCGCCAGATTCAGCGCGATGTGGCATGCGCCGGCTGCCGAAATACCGCAGAAAATGCCCTCTTCCGCAGCCATCCGGCGCGCCATGATTTCGGAATCCGCCTGCGTCACCGAGATCGTGCGGTCCACACGTGAGCGGTCGAAAATCTTGGGAAGATACGCTTCCGGCCATTTGCGAATTCCGGGAATGCGCGAGCCTTCTGCCGGCTCGGCACCGATGATCTGCACGGCGTCGTTCTGCTCTTTCAGATACTGCGATACCCCCATGATCGTGCCTGTCGTCCCCATCGCGGAGACAAAGTGCGTGATGCGCCCTTCGGTATCGCGCCAGATTTCCGGGCCGGTCGTCTCGTAGTGCGCGCGCGGGTTGTCCGGGTTGGCGAACTGGTCCAGGATGGTGCCGCGGCCGTCTCGCTGCATCTGTTCGGCGAGATCGCGCGCGTACTCCATGCCGCCCTTGACCGGCGTCAGGATGATTTCGGCGCCATACGCGCCCATGCTCTGACGACGCTCGACAGAAAGGTCTTCCGGCATGATGAGGACCATCTTGTAGCCGCGAATCGCCGCCGCCATCGCCAGCGCGATGCCGGTATTGCCGGAGGTCGCTTCGATGAGTGTGTCGCCCGGTTTGATGCGGCCACGCAATTCCGCGTGCTTGATCATCGACAGCGCCGGACGGTCTTTCACCGACCCCGCCGGGTTGTTGCCCTCGAGCTTGCCGAGAATCACGTTGTTTCGGCGGCGGATGTCGTCGTCGGGCAAACGCACCAATTGCACCAGCGGCGTATTGCCGATGGTGTCTTCGATAGTCTTGTAGGCCATTACACTGAGCTTTTTTCGATCGGGAATCGGATCATTCTAATCCACCCGCCCTGCTCACGCTCATGGTAAGGCTTCGGCCGGACATCGCATTGCGCGACATCCGGCCGCCCGGAGCGCCTCAGAGCTTCGGTGCACTGGCCGGCGACGGGGCCTTGGCCTTCTTCGATTTGGACGATTTGGCAGGAGCCGAGCCGGCACCCGCTGCTGCCGGGGCCGACGCGGCCGACGGTGCCGTATCCGCCTTGGCAGCCTTAGCCTCCTTAGCCTCCTTGGACTTCTTCGACTTCGCGGCCTTCGTGTCGGGTGCACCCGCAGCCGATGCCGCCGCCGGAACCGTCGTGCCCGGCTTGGCCTGCGTCGCCGTCGCACCGGTCGAGGCCGGCTTCATGGCCGGGCCTGCGGCCGGCGTAGGCACCGGGGCCTTTTGCGTGGCAGTGGGCGGCACAGGCGCCGTCGGCGCTGCCGTAGCGGGCTTGGCAGGGGCCGCAGGGGCTGCCGGCGTCTGCGTGGCTTGTGGCACCGGCTTGGCCGGGGCCGCCGGAGCGGTGGCGGGTGCAGATTTTGCCGACGCCGCAGGTGCCGCCGGGGCTGCAGCACCGCCCTGCCCGTTGATCGTCAAGCCTTCGGATTGGAGCGTGGAGACGGACTTGGCGCCCAACCCCTTGACGCGCTTGGCGACGTCAGCCGCGTCCTTGTAAGGACCGTGGGCGTTGCGTTCTTCGATGATGGCCTTGGATTTGACCGGTCCGATGCCCTTGAGCGCTTCAAGCTGCGTCTGGTCAGCGGTATTGATGTCGACAGCGGCCATCGCCAGGCCGCACAGGGTGAAAAAGGCAACAACCGCCAGCAAGAGTTTGCGAAGCATGGTGCGTTCCTTATGAGGTGTCTCGGGCCGATATTGTGGATACCCCCGATACCTCATTAACGCCCAAGCGCGTCTGCGGATGACATCGGCAGCAATATAAAACGAAACGGGGAGCCATCTGGCTCCCCATTCTGTCCGGCAAAGCGTCTCTGCGCTTACTGCGCGAGCAGCCAGCGCACGTAGCGCGACACCCCTTCGCCCACTGTGTAGAACGGCTGCTGATAGCCGCCCGCCTGACGCAGATGGTCGATATTCGCCTGCGTGAAGCACTGGTACTTACCGCGCAGGGCGTCCGGGAACGGGATGTACTCGACCAGCCCCTGCCTGACCAGTTCGTCGAGCGTCAGCGGCGCCTCGCCCGCTTCCTGGCGAAGCGTATTGATCACCGCAACGGCAATGTCGTTGAACGGTTGCGCACGGCCCGTACCAAGGTTGAAGATACCGCTGCGCTCCGGGTGATCGAAGAAGTGCAGATTCACCTTGACCACATCTTCGACCGACACGAAGTCGCGGCTTTGCGTACCGGCTGCGTAACCGTTGTATTCGCCAAAGAGCTTCACACGGCCGTTGGCGCGGAATTCATTGAAGTTGTGGAACGCGACCGACGCCATGCGTCCCTTGTGCGCCTCACGCGCGCCATACACGTTGAAGTAACGGAAACCGGCCACCTGACTCGGCAACTTGCCGCCCGCGTCGCGCATGGCACGACGCACGATCTGGTCGAACAGGAACTTCGAGTAGCCGTAGACGTTCAGCGGCTTCTCATACTCACGCGACTCCACGAACGTTTCCGACGCGCCGTATGTTGCCGCCGACGACGCATAGAGGAACGGCACCGTCTGCGCCTGACAGGCGTCGAACAGCGCACGCGTGTAGCGGAAGTTGTTCTCCATCATGTAGCGGCCATCCGTCTCCATCGTGTCGGAGCAGGCGCCTTCGTGGAAAATCGCACGAACCCGGCCGAACTCCCGGCGCTGGAAGCGCGCAACGAAATCGGTCTTATCGAGGTAATCGCTGATCTCGCAATCGACCAGATTGCGGAATTTGTCGGCGCGCGTGAGATTGTCGACCGCCACGATGTCGGTCTCGCCGCGTTCGTTGAGGGCCTTGACGATGTTCGCGCCGATGAAGCCGGCAGCGCCGGTCACGATGATGGTCATGTCAGTTCGGAAAAGAGTTCGTTGTAGTCCACCGTCGCCGTGCCCAGCTTGCCCACGACGATACTGCCCGCGCGGTTGGCGAGCACCACGGCCTGCGGCAGTGACACGCCGGCGGCGAGCGATGCCGCGAGCGTTGCGATCACGGTGTCGCCCGCGCCCGAAACGTCGTACACCTCACGCGCTTGCGCCGGTACGTGCAGCGCACCGCCTTCGGTGAAGAGTGTCATGCCTTCTTCCGAGCGCGTGAGCAGCAGCGCCTCGAGGTTCAGCGACTCGCGCAGGTTCTGCGCACGCGCCGTGAGATCGTCTTCCGAACGCCACTCGCCCACGACCTGCTGCAATTCCGACCGGTTCGGGGTCAGGATCGTGGCACCGCGATAGCGCTCGTAGTCACTGCCCTTCGGGTCGACAAGTACCGCTTTGCCGGCCGCCCGCGCGGCTTCGATCATCGGTTGCACGTGCGTCAGACCGCCCTTCGCGTAATCCGAGAGCAGCACGACGTCATAGTTGGCGAGCAGGTGACGATACTGGTCGAGCACCGCCAGCAACACTTCACGCGCCGGCTGGTTTTCGAAGTCGATGCGCAGCAGTTGCTGCTGACGCGACACGATGCGCAACTTGATCGTCGTCGCCAGATCCGCATCGCGTGTCACGAAGGCGGTCACACCGCTCGCGTCGAGCATCTCGACCACGCGCTCCGCCGGCTCATCTTCCCCAAGCACGCACAACAGCCCTGCCTGCGCGCCCAGCGACGCGGCATTGAGCGCCACGTTCGCCGCCCCCCCCAAGCGCTCTTCGTTGCGCTTGACATGCACGACCGGCACCGGTGCTTCCGGAGAAATGCGATTGACGTCGCCAAACCAGTAGCGATCGAGCATCACGTCGCCAACGATGAGCACGCGCGCGCGGCTGAAGGCCTCGCGAGGCACGGTGGGCATGCCAGGCGCTTGTACGGTGCGCGTGAGCGAAGTTGCCGTCGAAGTCATTCGTCGCTCCTGGATGCTCAGACCGGCTTACGCAGATCGCGGCCAATAGCGTGGTACTCGATGCCGAGTTCCTGCATGGCTTCCGGATCGTACAAGTTACGGCCGTCGAAAATCAGCGGCAACGACAACGCCGTTTTCACCTTCGCGAAATCGGGGCTACGGAAGGCCTTCCATTCGGTGACGATGACGAGCGCATCGGCACCCGTCAACGTGTCGTTCTGCGTCGCACAGAATTCGATTCGGGCATGCGCCGCGAGGTCGTCGGCGAAGTCCAGCGCAATCACGCGACGCGCTTCTTCGAGTGCCACCGGATCGTAGGCGCGCACACGCGCGCCACGGCGCACCAGCTCCTCGATGACACGACGGCTGGGCGCCTCGCGCATGTCGTCGGTGTTCGGCTTGAACGCCAGCCCCCACAGCGCGAATGTCTTGTCCGAGAGATCGTCGCCAAGGCGATTGATGATCTTCTCGATCAGCACAGCCTTCTGCGTTTCATTGACGGCTTCCACCGCGTTCAGAATCCGCAGCGGCACACCGTAGTCTTCAGCAGTGCGCACGAGCGCCTGCACGTCCTTCGGGAAGCACGAGCCGCCGTAGCCACAACCGGCATAGAGGAAGTGATAGCCGATACGCGGGTCCGAACCGATGCCCTGACGCACGTCTTCAATATCCACGCCGACGCGATCGGCCAGATTCGCCAACTCGTTCATGAACGAGATACGGGTGGCCAGCATGGCGTTCGCCGCGTACTTGGTGAACTCCGCCGAGCGCACGTCCATATACAGCGTACGTTCGTGATTGCGGTTGAACGGCGAGTACAGGCGCTTCATCATCGCGCGCGCCTGTTGGCCGTCGGCGTCGTCGTCCACCCCGATCACGATACGGTCCGGACGCATGAAATCGTCCACGGCCGCGCCTTCCTTCAGGAATTCGGGATTCGAGACGACGGAGAACGACACATCCTCACCGCGTTTGGCAAGTTCTTCGGCCACGGCAGCGCGCACCTTGTCGGCCGTGCCCACCGGCACCGTCGATTTGTCGACGATCACCTTGAAGCTCTTGGCGTACCGGCCAATATTGCGCGCAGCGGCCACAACGTATTGCAAGTCGGCGGAGCCGTCTTCATCCGGGGGAGTGCCCACGGCGATGAACTGCACGTCGCCATGCGCGACCGAGGCTTCGACATCCGTCGAGAAGTGCAGCCGGCCGGCTTCGCGGTTTCGCGCGATGATTTCCTTCAGGCCGGGTTCGTGGATCGGCACACCGCCGTTGTTCAGAATGTCGATCTTGCGCGGATCGACATCGAGACAGAACACGTCGTTGCCGACGTCCGCCAGACAAGCGCCCGTAACGAGGCCGACGTATCCGGAGCCGATGATGGTGACTTTCATGTTTGCGCGAACTTAAAGAAATTAGGAGGCCGCGGGCACGTCGGCACGACGCGGCGTATAGGTCTCCCAGCCATTACAGCCGGGGCATTGCCAATAGAACAGCCGCGCGCGGAAGCCGCACTGATCGCAGACGTAGCGCGGCAACGACTTGGTGCGTTGCGTGACGAGCTTGCCCATGAGTTGCAGATCGGACTGCGTATCCGGGGGCGCCGTCGCGGCGTGCGCTTCGAGCAGACGCGTCATGCCGAGTGCGCTCGGTGCGCGACGCATCTGCTCTCGCATGAGCTTGAGCGCCGCGTCCGGTCCCTCGAGGGCCACTGTCTTCTCGTAGACGATCTCGAGCAGATCGTCCGACGGATTCTTGTCCAAGGCATCGCGCAGCACCACGAGTCCTTCCGGCGCACGGCCCAAGGCGTCATACGCGCGCATCAAGCGCTTGGCCGCCAGGCCGAGATACACCGGATTCTGTTGCTCGATCGTGCTGAGCACGGTCAATGCTCCCTGCGCATCGCCGGCGGCAAGCAGCATATCACCGCGCAGCAAAGGCGCGCGCACGTTCGCGGGATTGACGTCGAGCGCGGCATCCAGCTCTTGCGTCACCGAAGCGATGTCCTTGCGTTGCAGCGCTTCCTGCGCCAGTTCGCAGTGGAACTGAGCAATCTCCTTGCGGTACGACACGGCGGGATCGAGATCACCGAGCATCTCGGCCTCGGTCAGCGCCTTACGCCACTCTTTCTCGATCTGATAAATCGTGAGCTTCGCATGTTGCGCGGCTTTGGCGTACGCGCCCGTATGCAAACGGCCGAACGCCTCTTCGGCACGGTCAAGCAGACCCGCCTTGAGAAAGTCGTGGCCCAACTCGTAGAGCGCATGCTCCTGATCGGCTTGCGGCAAATCGTCACGAGAAAGCAGGTTCTGATGCACGCGAATAGCGCGCTCCGTCTCGCCGCGACGGCGGAACAGGCTGCCAAGCGCAAAGTGCAGTTCGGTGGTTTCGGGGTCGAGCTTCGCGACTTCAATGAAGGCGTCGATCGCCTTGTCGGGCTGCTCGTTGAGCAGGAAGTTCAGACCGCGAAAATAGGATGCCGGCAGATTGCGGCTCTCAGAGAGCAGGCTGCGCAAATCCAGGCGTGCGGCCACCCAGCCGCAGCCGAAAATCACGGGGATGGCTAATAGCCACCAGACCTCGAATTCCATGAATGCGTGTTGTCGTTGAAACAGTCGATGAGGATGGCGAGAATCGTACGCCGCGCCGCCGTCGCCTTAGACCGGCGGCAGCATCGGTGGTTGATCGCTTGCTTCGGTATCACGTTGCGCACGCGCAAGATCGCGGCGCGTGCGGCGCAGTTCAAGGCGTTGGCGCATCAGGCTCGGTAACGTGGCGAGTACACCGATCACGCCACCGACCACGAAAAACGCCAGACCGATCATGATGAGCGGTGCTGTCCACGTATGGCCCAGGAACAGGTTCAACGTGACCGCGCCCGTGTTGGCGAGCGCGAGACACAACAACACCACGAACACGATAAGACGAACGATCCAAACAATCAGCTTCATGCCGAAAGGCTCCTGCGGCAGGCTTGCCGTATGTTTTGCGACTTGAGCGGCCTCGCGCGCACGGTATTGACACCGTCCATGCACCGGGCCGTCACGTGGGCGTATTGTACCGGATGTGCTCCATGAGGCGTCGGTACTGCCGCGCGCTTCACATTTGCGTCACTTGTGCGCACTCGCGTCCGCCAGACGCAAAAAAAGCGCCCGAAGGCGCTTTTTTTGCGTAGTAGATCCCAAAGGGCCTTATTGGTCCGACGCCTTGTGATCAACCCGCTCTCGCAATTCCTTGCCCGGCTTGAAGTGCGGCACGAATTTCTCCGGCACCAACACTTTCTCGCCCGACTTCGGGTTGCGGCCGACGCGCGGTGGCCGACGGTTGAGCCCAAAACTACCGAAACCGCGGATCTCGATTCGATGACCGCGCGCAAGCGCATCAGCCATCGCGTCGAGAATCGTCTTCACCGCGAAATCGGCATCCTTGAGCACCAACTGGGGAAACCGCGCCGCCAACTGGTTGACCAATTCAGACTTGGTCATAGGCCTTGGACCTTACTGATTCTGGCTGTCCAGCTTGGCTTTGAGCAGGGCACCCAGGTTCGTGGTGCCGCTCGCTGCCGAGCTATCCGACGACAGCTTGCTCATCGCTTCTTGCTGTTCAGCCGAATCCTTGGCCTTGATCGACAGGTTGATGTTGCGCGACTTGCGATCGATGTTGACGATCATTGCATTGACGGCTTCACCTTCCTTGAGCACATTGCGGGCATCTTCCACACGGTCGTGTGAGATTTCCGATGCGCGCAGGTAGCCTTCGACGTCATCACCCAGCGACACGACAGCACCCTTCGGATCGACAGCCTTGATGGTGCCGTCAACGATCGAGCCCTTGTCGTGGATTGCCACGAAGGTGTTGAACGGATCGCCTTCGAGCTGCTTGATACCCAGCGAGATGCGTTCCTTCTCGACATCGATGCCCAGAACCACGGCTTCGACTTCGTCGCCCTTCTTGTACTTGCGCACGGCTTCTTCGCCAGCTTCGCTCCACGACAGGTCCGACAGGTGGACCAAGCCGTCGATGCCGCCCGGCAGACCAATGAACACGCCGAAGTCGGTGATCGACTTGATTGCGCCCTTGATCTTGTCGCCCTTCTTGAAGTTGCGCGAGAAATCATCCCACGGGTTCGGCTTGCACTGCTTCATGCCGAGGCTGATACGACGACGGTCTTCGTCGATCTCGAGCACCATGACTTCGACTTCGTCGCCCAGTTGGACAACCTTGGTCGGGGCCACGTTCTTGTTGGTCCAGTCCATTTCCGACACGTGAACCAGGCCTTCGATGCCCGATTCCACTTCGACGAATGCGCCGTAGTCGGTGATGTTGGTGACCTTGCCGAACAGGCGGGTGCCTTGCGGGTAACGGCGAGCGATGCCTTCCCACGGATCTTCGCCGAGTTGCTTGACGCCCAGCGAGACACGGCCCTTCTCTTGATCGAACTTGAGGATCTTGGCGGTGACTTCCTGGCCAACCGACAGAACTTCGCTCGGGTGACGCACACGACGCCATGCGATGTCGGTGATGTGCAGCAGGCCGTCGATACCGCCCAGGTCGACGAACGCACCGTAATCGGTGATGTTCTTGACCACGCCCTTGACGATCGCGCCTTCCTTGAGCGTCTCGAGCAGCTTGGCGCGCTCTTCACCCTGGGTGGCTTCGATCACGGCACGGCGCGACAGCACAACGTTGTTGCGCTTGCGGTCGAGCTTGATAACCTTGAATTCGAGGGTCTTGCCTTCGTACGGGGTCGTGTCCTTGACCGGACGCGTATCAACCAGCGAACCCGGCAGGAATGCACGGATGCCGTTGACCATCACGGTCAGGCCGCCCTTGACCTTGCCGGTGATCGTACCGGTCACGAGGTCGCCCGACTCGAGGGCCTTCTCCAGTTGCAGCCACGAGGCCAGACGCTTGGCCTTGTCGCGCGACAGCACGGTGTCGCCGTAGCCGTTTTCCAGGGCGTCGATCGCCACGGAAACAAAGTCGCCGGCCTGAACTTCGACCTCGCCCTGATCATTCAGGAATTCTTCGATGGGGATGTACGCTTCGGACTTGAGCCCGGCGTTGACGACCACGAAGTTGTGGTCAACCCGCACGACTTCAGCGCTGATGACTTCACCAGCACGCATGTCTTGGCGGGAGAGCGACTCTTCGAAAAGCGCCGCGAAAGATTCGTTGGTCGAGGTTTGCAGGTCGGACATAAATGTGGATTACGCCGCTGACGTCCGTCTCCCGAGGGGGCTGACGATGACGAACAACGGTTGGGTTAAAGGTTAGACAAAACCATGCCGGATGACTGCATGAAACATCCGGTCAGGCGCCTTGCGGGTACTGCACCTGCGCGAACCATTCGAGCACCTGAGCCACCGCCTGATCGACGTTGAGCCCCGACGTGTCGAGCACCCGCGCACCCTCTGCCGGCCTAAGCGGCGCCTCTGCACGGGTACGATCCCGCGCATCACGCGCCTCAAGATCCAGCATGAGACTGTCTATATTAGCAGAAAAACCTTTTTCTATCAATTGCTTATACCGTCTCTCGGCACGAGCCTGTGGCGAAGCTGTCAAAAAGACCTTCAATTCGGCTTCCGGGAAGATCACGGTCCCCATATCACGGCCGTCCGCGACGAGGCCTGGCGGGGTCTTGAACCCACGCTGGAGCGCCATCAACGCCTGCCGCACCGCCTTGTGCACGGCGATACTCGATGCCCGGTTACCGATGGCTTCGGCACGGATCGCGTCGGTAACATCTTCGCCGGCCAGCCAGATGCGCTGCTCCTTGAACCGCACGTCGAGTGTTTCGGCGAGCACCGACAGCGCCCCGGCGTCGTCAGGATCGATCCCGTGACGGGCGCTCGCCAGCGCCGTAAGTCGATAGAGCGCCCCACTGTCTAGATAGTGAAAGCCCAGTGCATCGGCAACACGGTGCGCCACCGTGCCTTTGCCGGATGCCGTCGGTCCATCTACCGTAATGACCGGAATCGAGTCGTCTACTACCGTCAAATCAGGCATCCCTTCGTCTCTGTCTATCCAACACATTAGAAAATAAAATCCCCCGTCCAAATAATAATGATTATCATTTAGATTAAAGCGCTACCGGCGCTACCGAAAGATATGACTGCCATGCAAAGCCGCGATTATCCCTTAGCCGGTCCCGAATGGGTGCCGCCACCCGCCCCGCAAGCTAATGCGCCGCGCCGTGCGCAGCGTTGGATGGGGTTCGCCGGCGCGGGCACCCTCATCGCCGTCGGGTATATGGATCCGGGCAACTGGGCCACGGCAATCGCCGGGGGCGCCCGTTACGGATACACGCTGCTGAGCGTTGTGCTGCTCTCGAGCGTGATGGCGTTGTTGTTGCAATGGTTGGCGGCACGCGTCGGTCTGGTAACCGGGCGCGATCTCGCGCAACTCTCACGTAGCCAGTATAGCCGCCGCACTTCGCTGGCGTTATGGGGGCTTTGCGAGATTGCCATCATCGCCTGCGATCTTGCCGAGATCATCGGCAGCGCGGTGGCGCTGCAATTGCTGTTCGGCCTCTCTCTGCCGGTGGGTGTGGTGCTCGCGGGCGCGCTCGCTTTCGCCATGCTCGGATTGCAAGGTTTCGGACAACGCCGGCTTGAAGGCGCCGTAGCCGCGCTGATTCTGCTCACGGCGGGTTGCTTTGCAGCCCAACTGGCGCTGGCCAACCCAGACTGGAGCGCCGCCGCCGCAGGCCTTCGCCCACGCAGCGAGATCGTCGCTCAGGCGGGCATGCTCTGGCTGGCGACCGGCATTCTCGGCGCGACGGTCATGCCCCACAACCTGTATCTGCACTCGGCGCTGCTACGTGTGCGCGGCGAGGCGATGCCCGAGCGCACCCCAGCGACACTGCGACGCGCACTGCGCGCCACGCACTGGGACACCACACTGTCGCTCGGCTTTGCCTTCCTGATCAACGCGGCGCTCCTGATTCTGGCGGCCTGCGTGTTCCATGCGAGCGGAAACACGTCGGTTGAATCGCTTGGCGACGCGCACAAGTTGCTCGCACCGCTGCTCGGTAACCAATGGGCAGGAGTGATGTTTGCCGCCGCGCTCCTCGCCTGCGGCCTGAATTCGACAGTGACCGCCACGCTCGCGGGACAAGTCACGATGGAAGGCTTCCTCGATTTGCGGATGAAGTCGTGGCAACGTGCGCTGATCACGCGCGCGCTGGCGCTCCTTCCCGCGCTGCTGATCGTCGGACACAACGGCGAAGCCCAGACAACGAACCTTCTGGTCTTCAGTCAGGTTGTGCTGAGCCTGCAACTGCCGTTTGCGGTCGTTCCGCTGGTCCGATTCGCTGGCGACGGAAAGCTGATGGGCGAATGGCGCGTGCGCGGCGCACTGCTGGCCGTCGCCTGGCTCATGGCAAGCGCCATCGTCGCGCTGAACGGCATTTTGCTTTGGCAAACACTGACCGGCTGACGGCACGCGTCCAGCGCTCACCATGCCGCACAGCCTCAATTCACACGATGAGACGATGGCGAATCGACAGGGCTGACAGACTTCTGCGGCAGTTCAGCCGCCGACTGCCCCCCATAAACTACGACGCGATGCGCGCGAACTCTGCGAAATACGTCGGGAACGTCTTGGCAACGCACTTCGGATCGTTGATCGTCACCGGAACACCACCAAGACTCACGAGCGAGAAACACATTGCCATACGATGATCGTCGTAGGTGTCGATCACTGCATTCGGCGTTAGCGAAGACGGCGGCGTGACGCGCAGATAATCCACCCCCTCTTCCACCGTCGCCCCCACCTTGCGCAATTCGATCGCCATGGCGCTCAGACGATCCGTCTCCTTGACACGCCAGCTCGCCACATTACGCAACGTCGTCGTACCGTCAGCGAAGAGTGCGGCAACGGCGATCGTCATCGCGGCATCGGGAATGTGATTGAAATCCATATCGACGGCACGCAGCTTGCCGCTCGGCGTGTCGATACCATGCACCTCGATGGCATCGTCGTGCAGCGTAACGCGTGCGCCCATCGCCGCAAGGGCGTCCACAAAACGCACGTCGCCCTGAATGCTGTCGCGGCCAACGCCCTCCACGCGCATCGGACCGCCGCCAATCGCACCGGCCGCGAGGAAATAGGACGCCGACGAGGCGTCGCCCTCGACCCGGATTTCGCCAGGGCTCCGATACTTCGCGCCATCGGCATCCGCCGCTGGCAGTATGAAGCGCGACCACCCATCCTGTCGCACATCGATGCCAAAGCGCCGGAGCAACCGCAGCGTAATGTCGATATACGGCTTGGAAATCAGCTCTCCCTCGACCTCGACAAGAATCTCACCCGTTGCCGAAGGCAGCAACGGCAATGTCAGCAATAGCGCCGTCAAGAACTGACTCGACACATCGCCTCGCACGCGAATCGGCGTGACGGGTGCCGCCACGTCGGCCGGTTTGATATGCAGCGGGGGATAGCCGGCGTTGCCGAGGTAATCGATCTGCGCACCGAGTTGGCGCAAGCCATCGACGAGATCACCGATCGGGCGCTCATGCATGCGTGCCACGCCCGAGACTTCATAGTCGCCATGGCTCAACGACAGCGCCGCCGTCAACGGACGAATGGCCGTGCCTGCATTCCCCATGAACAGCTTGGCGGTCTTCACGGGAAACACGCCACCGCAGCCTTCCACGAGGTAATCGCGCGAGTTACCGACCTGCGTGCATTTCACGCCGAGCGTCGCCAATGCGTCGAGCATCACCTGCGTGTCGTCCGATGCCAGCAGGTCGCGCACGCGGGTCGTTCCGTGAGACAGCGCAGCGAGCAGCAGCACCCGGTTCGAGATACTTTTCGAGCCGGGCAGGCGCAGCGTACCTTCGGCGTGGCCGTAAGGGCCGAGATCAAGCGTTTCCATTACTTTTCCTGTTGCTTGGCCCAATCCGTTCGCGCCCGACTGGCGCGAGCGAACACGGCCTCGAGACCGGCACCATCACCGGTGTCGATCAATTCACGCAGTGTGCCGAGCGTAGCCAGATAGCCATCGAGTTCGGCAAGCAATGCCTCGCGATTGGCCACACAGATATCGCGCCACATTTCCGGATTCGATGCAGCAATACGCGTGAAGTCACGGAAGCCACCGCCCGCGAAACCGAATTTCAGCGCAGCGTCGGGGGCCTCAAGAATCTGCGCAATGAGGGCGTACGACAGCACGTGCGGCAAGTGACTCACCGACGCAAAAACGCGATCATGTTGTGTCTCGGACATTTCCGAAACACGCGCGCCCGTCGCCTCCCACATCGCCCGCACTTGCGCGACATCCTCGCGGCGATTGTCCGGTTGCGGGCAAAGAACGACGCGCCGGTCGCGATACAAATCGACTTTCGCTGCGTCGACACCCGACAACTCCGCACCGGCAATCGGATGGCCGGGCACGAAGCGCCAAACTTCGTCACCCAATGCTTCCCTGGCGGCCGCCACGGCGTCCGTCTTGGTGCTGCCAGCATCGGTCACGATCGTATTGCCGCCAAGATGCGGACGAATTGCCGCGAGCAAGGCCGGCGTTTGTGCCACCGGTGCCGCGAGCACAACCACATCGGCTCCGGTCACGGCATCGGCCATCGACACGGCAGCGCGATCGATCACACCGAGTTCGCAAGCCCGCGCGAGCGACGCTTCGCTGCGTCCCACGCCGACGACTTCCTTCACCGTCCCCGTCGCCTTGAGCGCACGCGCGAGCGAACCCCCGATCAGGCCGACGCCGCAGATGACGAGTTTATTCAAACTCATGATGTATGGCCTGCCGCTCGTTATGCGCAGCGCGGGTATGACCCGAGCACTTTGCAATAGGCGGCGTTCTGACGCAGGACATCGAGCGCTTTGGCAACATTGGGATCTTCGCGATGACCCTCGAAGTCGACGTAGAAGTAATACTCCCACGCACCGCTCTTGGCCGGGCGCGACTCAAATCGCGTCATCGACACGCCGTTGTTCGCGAGCGGCTCGAGCAGCGCCACCACTGCTCCCGCCCGATTGGGTACCGAGAGAATCAGCGAGGTCTGATCGTGACCGCTCGGCGCCGGGTCCTGCGTGCCGATCACGACGAAACGCGTGCGGTTGTGCGGATCGTCCTGCACATGTGAGAACGCAATTTGCAGTCCATACTGAGCAGCCGCCGACTCGCCCGCGATGGCGGCAATCGCCGGATCGGCTGCCGCCATGCGCGCTGCCTCGGCATTGCTCGATACCGCCTGACGCTCCAGTTGCGGAAAATGCGCTGTCAGCCAGTGCTGGCACTGTGCGAGCGACTGGGCGTGCGAGCAAATACGCGTCACACCATCGAGCGTGCCCGATTGCGTCATCAAATTATGATGAATCGGCAAGGCGATTTCACCGCCGATCGTCAGCGGACTCTGCAGCAGCAGGTCCAGGGTGCGCGACACCACACCCTCGGTCGAGTTCTCGACCGGCACGACACCGAAGTCTGCGCTACCGGCCTCCACGGCCCGGAAAACCTCGTCGAGCGATGGGCACGGCAAACCCTTCACACTCTGACCAAAATAGGTGAAAGCCGCCTGCTCGCTATAAGTCCCTGCCGGGCCAAGATAGGCGACAGTCATGACCTTCTCGAGCGCGCGGCTGGCCGACATGATCTCGCGCCAGATCGACGCCAGATTGTCGCCATACAGCGGACCGTCGTTAGCCTGTTGCAGACGGGAAATCACCTGCAACTCGCGCTCGGGCCGGAACACCGGCGCACCAAAACGTTTCTTGACCTCGCCCACTTCCAGGGCGACGGCCGCACGTTGATTGAGCAGCTTCAAAAGCTGCACGTCGATAGCATCGATCTTCTCGCGCAGAGGGCGCAACGATGCGTTCAGATCATCATCCATGGAGCGTATTGTCTTCTTACGATGGGACATGGTCAGGCAGCTCGCGGTGCGATGTCCCGAAGGACGTCGGAAGGTTCCTGCCGCACCGGCTGTTCGCCCTCGTCAGCCGTGGCTGCGCTCGAATTCGCGCAGATAGTCCACCAGCGCCTCGACACCGGCAAGCGGCATCGCATTGTAGATCGAGGCACGCATGCCCCCCACGGACTTGTGGCCCTTGAGTTGCAGCAGACCGCGCTCGCGGGCGCCGGTCAGGAAGGTTTCGTTCAATGCATCGTCGTGCAGGAAAAACGGCACGTTCATCCGCGAACGGCAATCCTTCGCCACCGGTGTGCGGTAAAAGTCGCTGCCGTCCAGATAGCCGTACAGCAGCTCGGCTTTCGCCTTGTTCCGGGCTTCCATGGCAACCAGCCCCCCCTGACGTTTGAGCCACTGGAACACGAGTCCGGCAATGTAGATGGCGTACGTCGGCGGCGTGTTGAACATCGAGTCGTTTTCGGCAACGATCTTCCAGTCGAATGCGCTGGGTGTGATCGGCAGCGAACGGCCGAGCAGATCATCACGCACGATGACGAGCGTGAGACCCGACGGCCCGATATTCTTTTGCGCACCGCCATACATCACGCCAAACTTCGACACGTCCATCGGGCGCGAAAGAATGTGCGACGAGACATCCGCCACGAGCGGCACATTCGGCAAGCCGGCAGCGGCCAGATCGGGGGTCCAGAAATACTCGACGCCGTGAATGGTCTCGTTCGTGCAGATGTGCACGTACGCCGGGTCCTTCGACAACTGCCATTCGTCCATCTTCGGCAGCCGGGTAAACTTGTCAGCCTCGGTGGTCGCGGCGATGTTGACGTCGCAATACTTGCGCGCTTCCTTCCGCGACTTCTCAGACCACGAGCCCGTGACGACATAATCCGCCGTACGGCGCTCGCCCGCACGCTCCCCGCCCAGCAAGTTCATCGGAACGATAGCGTTCTCCGCCAGCCCCCCTCCTTGCATGAACAAGGTCCGGTAGTTGTCGGGCACGGCCAGCAGCTCACGCAGGTCGGCCTGCGCCTGCGCCAGAATGCTCATGAACTCGCGGCCGCGATGGCTCATCTCCATCACGCCCATGCCGGCCCCATGCCAGTCAAGCATTTCCTCGGCTGCCTGGGCGAGTACTTCGGCAGGCAGCGCCGCCGGACCGGCGGAAAAATTGAAAGCGCGCGTCATTATCGTTTTGCAGCAGTAAAAGTGAAACGCAAGCCGGCGGAGACTGGCCCGTGCGGCTTGCGTTTCACGTCTGACGATCATTCGGCGGTGCGGCAGCAGCAGAGGTCAACTATACCGCCAGATGACCGCCGCGTGCGGCTGCCCGCCGCAATTCGGGCGCAGGACGACTGCATTCCGGAAAATGCTGAGCAGAACCTGCCGATTTCGCCCCTCAATGCAAAATGGCCGTTTGCGATCACTCGCAAACGGCCATTATCGGTCAATCCCGTCGGGACCGGCCGAAATTTACTTCTTGGCCGGCGCCTTCACCGACTTGGCAGCGGCGGCAATCTCGGCGTCAGCTTGCTTCTTCGACGCGTCGATCGATTGCGGCATGTACTTCTGCATCAGGCCACCAACAACTTCTTGACCGACCTGATCCTGGACCTTGATGTACTTCTGACCGACCGGGCTCTTGTAGAACGCCGTCAGGCCCTTGATTTCGTCGGTGGTGTAGTACTTGCCGTAGGCGCTGTACTGTGCCTGAACCGCGTCGTTCTTGAATGCGTCGGAAGCGAAAACCTTACCGGCGTTGTCCACCAGCTTTTGCACGGAGTTCTGCTGCAGAACCGGCACGATCGCCTGCTTCTGCGCATCGCTCAACGTCTTGTTCTCGACCAGTTGCTCCTGCAGTGCACCGATGGCCATTTGCTTGGCCTGCGCCTGCGCGCCTTCGCCGATGGCGGCAACGAGCTTGTTCGAGTCGATAGCGTCGAGCAGATCCTTGATCGCTGCCTTCTTGTCGGCGTCGAGCGGGGCGCTCTGCTGGGCCATTGCCATTGCCGGTGCTGCGAGCAGCAGCCACATCCACTTCTTGACGTTGCGTTGCATAGTAATAGTCACTCCAAAGTTCGTCGGCTTTCGACGACGATAAATAGATGCATCCTCGCCTGGGCACTTCACTGCATCGGGCCAGATTCTACTGACTTTTCGGGGCAATGCACCCGTAGATTACATCGAGTTACGTCAGTATTACTCCGTGACATCCGCTTCCGGCGCCTCGTCGTCGCCCTGTGCTTCGCCATTCTCGGCAACCTCGGCGTCGGACTCAACGATGCGTTGCAGGCCTGAGAGCGTCGTGCCTTCATCCAGGCTGATCAGCGTCACCCCCTGCGTGGCCCGGCCCATTTCGCGAATTTCCGACACGCGCGTACGGATCAGCACCCCGCCAGTGGTGATCAGCATGATCTCGTCATCCGGCTCAACCAGCGTCGCCGCGACCACCCGGCCGTTGCGCTCGCTCGTCTGGATCGCAATCATACCCTTAGTGCCACGGCCATGGCGCGTATATTCGGTGATCGAAGTGCGCTTGCCGTAGCCGTTTTCGGTCGCTGTCAGCACCGACTGCTGCTCGTTTTCTGCGACCAGCAGCGCGATGACCGTTTGACCGTCTTCGAGTTGCATGCCGCGAACACCGCGCGCCTCACGCCCCATCGGACGCACGTCGTTTTCGTCGAAGCGCACGGCCTTGCCGCTGTCCGAGAACAACATGACGTCGTGCGCACCGTCGGTGATGGCCGCGCCGATCAGCACGTCGCCGTCGTCCAGGTTCACGGCGATGATGCCTTTCTTGAGCGGACGGCTGAAGGCCGCGAGCGGTGTTTTCTTGACCGTGCCCAAGCTCGTTGCCATGAACACGAAGCGATCTTCCGTGTACTCCTTGACCGGCAGCACGACGTTGATCTTCTCACCGTCCTGCAACGGGAACATATTGACGATCGGGCGCCCGCGCGAGTTCCGCGAACCCTGCGGCACTTCATAAACCTTGATCCAGTACACACGGCCGCGGTTCGAGAAGCAAAGGATCGTGTCATGCGTATTCGCGATGAACAGCGTGTCGATCCAGTCGTCGTCCTTCGTGGCTGCCGCCTGCTTGCCGCGTCCGCCGCGCTTCTGCGCGCGGTACTCGGACAACGGCATCGATTTGATGTAACCCGAGTGCGACAACGTCACCACCATATCCTGCGGGGTGATCAGGTCTTCCGTATCGAGTTCGGTGGCGTTGTGTTCAATGGTCGAGCGGCGGGCGTCGCCGAACTCGGCGCGCACAGCCGTCAGCTCTTCGCTGATGATGGCCGTCACACGTGCCGGACGCGCCAGAATGTCGAGCAAGTCGGCGATCTGCAACATCACTTCCTTGTACTCGGAAACGATCTTGTCCTGCTCCAGACCGGTCAGGCGTTGCAGACGCATCTGCAGAATTTCCTGCGCCTGCGTCTCCGACAGACGGTACATACCGTCTGCCTGCATGCCCACCGCCGGGTCGAGACCTTCCGGGCGGAAGGCTTCGCGCCCCCCCTGAGACTCGGTCTCCGCACGCGACAGCATGTCGCGCACCACCGACGAATCCCACGCCTTCTCCATCAACGCGGCCTTCGCGATCGGCGGCGTCGGCGCCGCCTTGATGATCGCGATGAAGTCGTCGATGTTAGCGAGCGCTACCGCCAGACCTTCGAGCACATGGCCACGCTCACGGGCACGACGCAGTTCATAGACCGTGCGGCGAGTAATCACTTCGCGACGATGCGCAAGGAAATGCACCAGCATTTCGCGCAGGTTCAACAACTTGGGCTGGCCGTCGACCAGCGCCACCATGTTCATGCCGAACGTGTCTTGCAGTTGTGTGTGCTTATAGAGATTGTTGAGAACAACCTCGGGCACCTCGCCGCGCTTGAGTTCGATTACCACGCGCATGCCGCTCTTGTCGGACTCGTCGCGAATGTCGGAAATCCCTTCGAGACGCTTCTCGTTGACCAGTTCGGCAATCCGCTCGAGTAGTGAGCGCTTATTTACCTGATACGGCAACTCATCGACGATGATCGCCACACGTTGACCGCGATCGATATCCTCGAAGTGAGTCTTTGCTCGCATCACCACACGGCCACGGCCGGTGCGATAGCCTTCGCGCACACCGGAGATGCCGTAGATGATGCCCGCAGTCGGGAAGTCCGGTGCCGGGATGATCTCGATGAGTTCGTCGACGGTGGCATCCGGGTTCTGAAGCACGTGCAGACAGGCGTCGACGACTTCGTTCAGATTATGCGGCGGAATGTTCGTGGCCATGCCAACCGCAATACCCGACGAACCGTTGAGCAGCAGGTTCGGGATACGGGCCGGCAGGATGAGCGGCTCTTTCTCGCTGCCGTCGTAGTTCGGACCGAAGTCGACGGTTTCCTTGTCAATGTCCGCAAGCAACTCATGACCGATCTTGGCCATGCGCACTTCGGTGTATCGCATTGCAGCGGCGTTGTCGCCGTCGACCGACCCGAAGTTGCCTTGGCCGTCGACCAACATATAGCGCAGCGAAAACGGCTGGGCCATACGAACGATCGTGTCGTATACAGAGGCGTCGCCGTGCGGGTGGTATTTACCGATGACGTCACCGACGATACGTGCCGATTTCTTGTACGCCCGGTTCCAGTCGTTGTTCAGCTCGTGCATGGCGAACAGTGCACGGCGGTGAACAGGCTTCAGGCCGTCACGCACGTCCGGCAAGGCGCGGCCGACGATCACGCTCATGGCGTAATCGAGATACGACCGCCGCATTTCTTCTTCGAGCGAAATCGGGAGAGTTTCTTTGGCGAACTGATCCATTATTCGTGTCTATCAAACCCTAATCGCGATAGGCGGCTGCCGGCGATATGATCCTGAGATTCTAACATGCCCGTCATAGGCATCCGAAACGAGCGTGATGCAATGCACAAGACATGTCTGGCATGCCAAAATGTCAGACAACGATCAGAAATGAAACGGTTGGCGAGGGCCCTCAAAAGGTGTTGCGCTCAAACCACAACTGCGCCACGACAGGCAGCAAACTTGGGGTTTTGCTCGCGGCCGGCTGAAGCGCTATGGCAAAATGCCGTGGCATAAGTTAGACATTATTCGAAGTGCATGGGCCATGCTTTCGCGCACTTGCCGATGTTATACTTCGAGCGATGTAAGACTTTGGTTCCGTCGTCTAGGCTCGCAGTAAACCTGCGGTAATCTCATTTCGAGAGGAGAAATATGAATAAATTCGCTAAGCTCGCGATCGTTGCAGCTACCGCAGTGATGGCTGCTTCGGCTATGGCCCAAAATTACGTCCAGACCGCTCCGGGTCCGATCGCGGCCTCGAAGCAAGCAGTCAACGACAACTGGGTGAACGGCAGCGGCGAGTGGGTTTGGAAGAACGGCTCGGACGAACTCTGCTGGCGCGATGCCTACTGGACCCCGGCCACGGCCAATGCCAAGTGCGATGGCTCGATCATCGCTCAGGCTGCAGCTCCGGCACCGGCTCCGGTGGCTCCGGTGGCTCCGGTCTCGCAAAAGGTGACCTATCAGGCCGACGCTCTGTTCGATTTCGACAAGGCCGTCCTGAAGCCGGAAGGCAAGGCTAAGCTCGACGACCTGGCTGGCAAGGTTCAAGCACTGAACCTCGAAGTCGTGGTTGCCACGGGCTACACCGACCGCATCGGTTCGGACAAGTACAACGACCGTCTGTCGCTGCGTCGTGCTCAAGCTGTGAAGGCCTACCTGGTCAGCAAGGGCGTCGAAGCCAACCGCGTGTACACCGAAGGCAAGGGCAAGCGTAACCCGGTTACGACTGGTTGCAACCAGAAGAACCGCGGTCAGCTGATCAAGTGCCTGGCACCGGATCGTCGCGTGGAAGTCGAAGTCGTCGGCACGAACAAGTAATACGGTTCGCCGACTACGAAAAACCCCGCCTCGGCGGGGTTTTTTTCGTCCGTTGCACAAGCGAACCGGTGGCGCCCGGCGATGATCAAGTGCGCCGCCGTCAGGCCTCGCTGCCCAACTGCGGGTACTGACGCTTCACCATAAAGGACAGCAGCGCCTTGACCGGACGGTCACGCCACCACGACCCGGTCTCGAGCGGCTTGAACATCATGCGCGCGGCCGCCTCCACTGGCATGTACTGCTTCATCACGTCGCCCGACATTGCCAGAAACGCATCCCAGGTCATCGGCTCGAACGGCGGCGGCGAGCGCCAGAAGTGATTGAGCGGCTCGAACGCGAACGCAATGTCCTCGTCGCGCACCAGCTCGCTGCGCGCCACCATGGTGCGCAACCGGCTGATGACGCCATGCTGCTCGACAGCGTTATACCTATCGAATGTCTTGCGGAAATAGCGATAGTGGCCGACCTCTTCGTTGCTCAGCTTGTGCATCATCTGCTTGAGTTCGTCGACAGGCATATAGGATTCCAGGCAGCGATAGATCATCGCCGTCTGCGTCTCCGTGACGCATCGTGACAGCGCCTCCAGCGCCAGCGAAGGCCGCATGTACTGCACCTCGCAACGCGGCTTGTAACGGGCCAGAAACGCATCGTAAGCGTTCGCCCAGTCGAACTCGGGCCAGACACGTGCGATATAGTCCTTGGCGAGACGCCCGTGTTCGACCTCTTCGGGCAGCCAGGTATCGCGCAGCCACGTTCTCATCTCATCGTCGTCGCCATACATCTGATTGAGGGTGGAGACGAATTCGGGGACGCTGGTCTCGATGAACGAGACCGTGGCGAGAGAATAGAAGATGAACGCATTGGTTCGGACAGACGGCTCTGCTGCCATGACACACTCTCCTATCGGCATAGGGAATCGAACATGTTTCGCTCAAGCCCGTACGTGCGACCGGGCCGAATGGGCAGACTGACGAACGCGTTGTGCACTGCAACTCGCAGCACCCACGTCATGGGCCCATGCGTCACGTGAAACGTCACACGAAGGTCACCAAGGCATAGTATAGGATTTGGCCAAATATCGCAGCGCGGCAAACAATCGATTACAAATGCACCGTCTTCGGGCGAGTTTGAGCGACGTTTGTCACTGTTGCATCCACTTGAACTCCGAAACGCCATGACGCAACGCTACTGGTTAATGAAGTCAGAACCCGAAGAGGCGAGCATCGACGATCTCGCCAGCGCCGAACATCAGACCCTTGCGTGGACCGGTGTGCGCAACTATCAGGCGCGCAACTTCATGCGCGACAACATGCGCGTGGGCGACGGGGTACTCTTCTATCACTCGAGCTGCGCCGTGCCCGGTATCGCGGGACTCGCCACGGTTGCCTCGACGCCCTACCCCGATCCCACGCAGTTTGACCCGAAGAGTCCATATTTCGATCCCAAGTCGAAGCCGGAATCTCCCCGCTGGTTGCTTGTCGACGTCAAACTCGATCGCAAGACGCGGCTAGTCCCGCTGACCGAACTGCGCCAGACGCCCGAACTGGATGGCATGCTTGTGCTCGCACGCGGCAACCGCCTCTCGATCACCCCTGTCTCCCCCGAACACTGGAAGTTCATCAGCAAGCACTTACTTAAGGCGTGAAGGATGCCGAAGGGAATCTGGGAACCAAAATTGGGGCGATAGCGTCTGTATAACGTTGCCGGCATACGCATAGTACGCGCCCACTTGCCTTTTCATTCGCAGCAGGGTTATGTCACGAAGGCGGTACCGGCGGTCTGTCAAGCGTTTGCCGTTCAGATGCGAACCAACATTCGAAAAAGGACAACACTATGCGCAAATCTCTCGCTGCAGCTCTTTTGATTGCCACTGCCGCCAATGCGGCCTACGCCCAGTCGGGTGACGAACTCAACCGTCAGGTCTCAGGCGTGTTGGGTCTCGAAGCGCATGCCACGAAGGAAGTCGAACAGGACACTGTTCACATCACGATGTCGGCTCAGGAGCAGGGCCCGGACGCCGCCACGGTGTCGCGCAACCTGACGCAAAAGGCGAACAGCGCGATGTCCATCGCCAAGGGGCAGAACGGCGTGCAGGTGCAGACCGGCAACGTCTCCCTCTACCCGACCACCAATCGCGACGGCAAGATCACGGCATGGCGCGGCCGCACCGAGTTGCAGATGACGTCGAAGGATTTCGGCGCAGCGTCGCGTCTCGCGAGCCAGATCTCGAATCAGATGCAGATGGACGGCGTGTCGTTCTCGCTCTCGCGTGAAGCGCAGGAGAAGACCCAGGCCGAACTGACCAATCAGGCCATCCAGGCGTTCCGCGATCAGGCGCAGAACAACACGAAGGCCTTCGGTTACAGCGGCTACACGATCCGTCAGGTGCAGGTCGGCTCGAATGCCCCGATGATGCCGCGCCCTTACGCGATGAAGGCAATGTCCATGGCCGCCAGCGCAGATGCCGCACCGCCGATGCAATTCGAAGGCGGCAAGACGCAAGTGACCGTGACGGTCTCGGGCACCGTGCAGATGAAGTAAGGCATGCCTGCCGAACGGGCGCTACCCCGGCAGCCCGGCTAGCGCACCAACGAAAATGCCGCCCCGGCAAGGGCGGCATTTTTCATGCTCGGGACAACGATGGCACGGGCGCGGCACATCGCCGCATCAAAGCCGGCGACAACGTGTCGCAAAGCGACTACTTGAACCGATCGCGCAGCAGGTTCTTCTGCACCTTGCCCATCGTGTTACGCGGCAATTCCGTGACGACATGCACGCGCTTGGGCACCTTGAAGTTCGCGATGCGCTGCTTGAGCGCGTCGATGACGGTTCGTTCGTCGGGTGCCGGCACACCGTCGCGGGGTACGATCACCGCCACCACCGCCTCTCCGAAGTCCGGATGCGGCACACCGATGACTGCCGACTCGGCCACGCCGTCCATTTCGTCGATGAAGCCCTCGATCTCCTTCGGATAGACGTTGTACCCGCCGGAGATGATGAGATCCTTCGAGCGGCCCACGATGTGCACGTAACCGTCCTCGTCGAACTTGCCCACGTCCCCCGTCTTGAAGAAGCCGTCGCTGGTGAACTCCTCCGCCGTCTTCTCCGGCATGCGCCAGTATCCGGCAAACACGTTCGGCCCCTTGACCTGAATATGGCCGATCTCGCCTTGCGCGCTCGGTTGGCCGTCATCGCCCGCCACGCGAACCGTCACCTCCGGCAGCGGCACGCCGACCGTACCGGCACGACGCACGCTGGGCGCATCGCCGTGATACGGATTCGAGACCAGCATGACCGTCTCCGACATGCCGTAGCGCTCCAGAATCGTATGCCCCGTGCGCTCGCGGAAAGCGTCGAACGTCTCGCGCAATAACGGCGCCGAGCCCGAGATGAACAGTCGCATGTTGCGGCACGCGTCGCGAGTGAGTCCCGGCTCCGCCAGCAGCCGGACGTAATACGTGGGCACGCCCATGAACACCGTGGCGCGCGCCAGTTGGTGCAGCACTTCACGCGCATCGAACTTCGCCAGCCAAATCATCTTGCTGCCCGAGTACAACGCCGCGTGACTCGCGACGAACAACCCGTGCACGTGGAAAATCGGCAGCGCATGCAGCAGCACGTCGCCCCCTTCGCGCTCGCCCCAGCCCCAGAACGTGTGCAGCACGCGTGTGTTGCTCGCGAGGTTGCCGTGCGAGAGCATGGCGCCCTTGCTGCGGCCCGTGGTGCCCGACGTGTAGAGAATCGCAGCGAGATCGTCGGGCGAGCGCGGCACGGTCTCGAAGGTATCGCCGAACCATGCCGCGCGCTCCAGCAGCGAGCCCGTGCGATCGTCCCCGAGCGTGTAGACGTGCTTCGCGCCATTGGTGAACGCAATCTTCGAGACCCAACCGAAATTCGCCGGGCTGCACACCACGACATCCGGCGCCGCGTTTTCGACGAAATACGCGATCTCGGCGTCGCGATACGCCGTGTTGAGCGGCAGATAGACGAACCCTGCACGCAGGGTCGCGAGGTAAAGCAGCAGCGCTTCGGGAGACTTCTCGACCTGCACGGCGATACGCGCGCCGGGCGACAGATCGAGACTCGCGAGCAGGTTCGCCATCCGCGCGCTCGCGTGCTCGAGGTCGTCCCAACTGTAGTAGAGCCCTTCGGGTGTCTCGATGGCACACGCCGATTTGTCGGCAGGAAAACGTTCGGAAAAAAGTCGATAGAGGTTGGCGTCTTGCATCATAAACAGAACCGGATTCGAAACAGTGGATACGTCGTTGCGTCAGTGAAATCGGAAATACTGGGGGTGCGCCGGCACTCAGCGTCCCCGGAAATCGGGCGGCCGTTTCTCAAGGAATGCCGCTACGCCTTCGCGGTGATCGTGCGAGTCCCAATAGGAGAAGGCCTTCTGCCATTCGGCCTCTGACAACGGCGGCAAGCTCGGCGCCAGGCGAGCGATCAGCCACTTGTTCAGTTGCGCCGCGAGCGGCGCACCGGCGGCGACGCGCCGGGCGCAAGTGTAGCCCGCTGCTTCGACGTCCTCGTCGGCAACCACCCGCGTGAGCAGCCCCTTCTCGCGGGCTTCCGCCGCACCGAAGACTCGCCCTTCGAGCAGGATCTCAAGCGTGGCCGCGCGCCCCGCCAGCGCCAGCACGCCGCGCAGTTCGCCGGGTGCCATCGGAAAACCGAGCTTGTTGATCGGCACGCCGAACCGTGCGCCCTCCCCGGCAATACGCAGGTCGCAATGCGCGGCGATCTCCAGACCGCCGCCCACGCATACCCCTTCAATCAGCGCCACGCTCGGATGCCGGCATCGCGCCAATGCGTCGAGCGTCGGCCCGATCACCTCGCCGTGATAGCGACGCAGCGTATCGTAACTGCCGCGCTCAACCGGAAACTCCTCGATATCGGCACCGGCCGCAAAGTTGCCCTGCGCCCCGCGAATGACGATGGCCCGCACACGTGCGTCCTCGTCGAGCGCCTGCAAATGCGCGCGCAACGCGCGCCACATCGCCACCGAAATGGCGTTGAGCTTGGCGGGGTTCGATAGCGTCAGGGTGACCCATCCCTCGTCAAGCGAACTGTCGTCGCGCAGAACTTCACTCACACGTGTCTCCATGATGTTGATGAGCGCTTGCGGCCGCCGCGGCATTCCTATGGCGCTCAGAGCAAGCGCGATACCGCGCGTCCGAGTGCCGGTTCGCCATCGATGAGGCGCTGCAGATTGGCGTCGAGTTCGTCGGGCTCGTAGAGGTAATTGACCATCATGCCGCACGATTGCTTCGCGCCCTTCTTCGAAAGGTCTGCATGCCAGTTGATCCGCTCCACACGCGCACCGTTGCCCAAATGGAACCGCGCCACCGGATCGCGCGGCTGTCCGCGCACGGTTTCGCGCGCCAGATAGTGCGCGGCCAGCGCCTCCCCCAGACTGCGCTGCAACGCTTGCACGCTCTTGCGCTCCGGCGAGGATTGCAGCCAGGTCATCATCTGCACCCCCGAGACGCCTGAGGCCAGCGGCGTTTCCTGTGTCAGCGACTTCACCCGCTTCGGACCGAGCGCCTCGGCAAGTGCCTGCGCCGACAGTTGTTTGAGCCAGTCGTTGAAGCCGGGGATAGGCGAGAGTGTCGCGAAGTTGCGCAGCTTCGGGAAATCGACTTGCAGTTCGTCGATCACGCGCTTGAGCAGGAAGTTGCCGAAGCTCACGCCGCGCAGCCCCGGCTGCGTGTTCGAAATCGAATAGAAGATGGCCCAGCGCACACGGCGCAAGTCTTCCAGCGGGGCCTTCTCGTCGAGCAGCGAATGCACGTCGGCTGCCATGTCGGGGACGAAGGCCACTTCGACGAAAATCAACGGTTCGCGCGGCATGCGCGGATGGAAAAAGGCGTAACACCGCCGGTCGGAGTCGAGCCGGTTGCGCAAGTCGGCCCACGACGAAATCTCGTGTACCGCCTCGTAGCGCATGAGTTTTTCGAGCAGCGACGCCGGCGAATCCCACGTAATCGGATGCAACTCCAGCAGGCCGACGTCGAACCATGTCGAGAAGAGGCTGCCGAGATCCTCTTCGAGGGCCGCGAGGCCCGGCAATGCTGCGCGATGGTGCAGCATGTCCGAGCGCCAGCGCACCAGAAACGGCAGACCGTCGGGCAACGCGTTGAAGCGTTTGAGGAACCGCACGCGCGCGCTGCCCAGTGCGCCCGCCAGTCCGCCGGCGGCGCGTTTGGCGCTGGCGCCGTCGCCGTCCTTGCCCGCGTCGGCGAGCGCATTGCCGTCGCTCGCACAGATATCGGCAACGACGGTGAGCAACGCTAACTGCTCTTCAGGCGACGCCGCGCCGTAGCGCGTCATGAACTCGCGTGCGGCTTCGTTGGCGGCGGAGTCGGTCTGTCGCGCCGACAGGCATTGCGTCAACTGCCGGCGCAGCGCCCCCTCTTCTCTGGGCGACAATTTCGCCGGGGCTATCTTGCCGTCCCCTTTGTCTCCCTTATCACCCTTATCCCCCTTGTCGCCTTTGCCATCCTTCGCCCCCCCCGTCTTGCCCGCGCCACGTCCGAACCACTGCCCGAGGCGCTCCCCCAGCGACGGCTTCGACGACGGCACCGGAGCGCTGAGGTCGGCCACACTCTCGGGGGCGCTCCGCCCCCCTGGCGAGGCCGCCGCCGGGGCCGACGAACTCGGCGATATGGGAACGGACGTGGCTGACATGATCGGCGCATCCTTCATGGCTTCCTCTCTCTCAGGGCTTGCTTTCAAAACAGGTACGACACATCGCCGGGCGATCGGTGCCCGCACGCCACCGCCCGTGCTCATCCCATCAGTTGGTCCGGCAGCCACAGCGACAAACCGGGCAGCAGACAGATGAGAACGACGGCCACCACCATCAACACCACGAACGGCATCACACCCCACACGATGTCGCGCAGTGCGATATCGGGCGCGGTGTTCTTGATGACGAATATGTTGAGACCCACCGGCGGATGAATCAACCCCAGTTCCATGACAATCGTCATGACCACGCCGAACCACACCAGATCGAAGCCCGCGGCCCGGAGCGGCGGCAGAATGATCGGCGCCGTCATCAGAATGATGCTGACCGGCGGCAGAAAGAAGCCGAGCACCACGACCATCAGCAAGATGGCGGCAAGCAGCACCCAGCGCGACAGATGCAGCCCCACGATCCATTGCGCGGCCGACTGGCTGATGTGCAGATAGCTCATCACGTAGGAATAGAGCAGCGACATGCCGATGATGAACATGAGCATGGTCGACTCGCGCAACGTGCCGGTGAGAATCGGGGCAAGCTGGCGCGGCTTCCACATCCGGTAGATCACCGCGATGAGCGCAAGCGCCAGCAATCCGCCAAGACCGGCCGTCTCCGACGGCGTGGCATACCCGCCGTAGAGCGCCGCCATCACGCCAATGAGCAGCGTCACGAACGGCAGCACGCGCGGCAGCAACGCCAGTTTCTCGCGCAGGGTGGCGGGCGGCTCGCTCGGGAACGGCGACGGCGTGCCATCGCGTGCGAGCGCCAGTTGCGCACGCCCGTACTCCTTGCGATAGCGCCAGGCCGCGTAGCACGAGAACAGCCCTACCAGCAGCAGCGCGGGCACGATCCCCGCGAGGAACAGACGCCCGAGCGACTGCTCCGCCGCCACCGCGTAGAGAATCATCGTGATCGACGGCGGAAGCAAAATGCCCAGCGTGCCGCCCGCCGCGATGATCCCGGCGGCGAAGCCCGGCGAATAACCGCGTTGGCGCATCTCCGGAATCCCGGCACTGCCGATGGCGGAACACGTTGCCGGACTCGACCCTGCCATCGCGGCGAACAGCCCGCATGCGAAAACATTCGCAATGCCGAGCCCTCCCGGAATCCGTCGCATCCAGGCGTGCAGCGCCAGATACAGATCCTGCCCCGCGCGCGACTTGCCGATGGCGGCGCCCTTCAGAATGAACAGCGGGATCGACAGCAGCGTAATGCTGGCCATTTCCTCATAGACGTTTTGCGTGATGGTGTCGAGCGACGACGCCGGCATGAAGCCGAACATGAACGCCACTGCCACTGCCCCAAGCGCGAACGCGATGGGCATGCCCGAGAACATGGCGACGAGCGTGGCGCCGCCATAGAGCAATCCGATGCCGAGTTCGCTCATGCGTGTCCTCCCGGGCGATTCGACGCGTTCGATGCGGGCGGTGTGTCGCGGCCCGGCGGGTTCCCCATCTCGCAAGCGCCGATAGCCACTTGCAGCAGCAGTTGCACGGTCAGCAACGTCATGCCGAACGCCATCAGTCCGTAGGGAATCGACAGCGGTGGGCCCCACGTCGAACTGCTGGTCTGACCCTCGGCATAGGCTTCCCAGAACAGCGTCCACGACTTCCAGGCGAAGAAGCCGCAGAACGCGAGCGTGACGATGTCCACGAGCCATCGCCGCACCCGGTTCACACGCGGCGAAAGCAACGTCGTCACGGCTTCGATGCCGATGTGCCCGCGCAAGTGCTGCACGTGCGCGGCAGACACGAAGGTCGCGCCGACCAGCAAGAACACGGCGGCTTCGTCTTGCCAGTCGGTGGCGAGCTTGAGCACGTGCCGCGCGAACACGCTGTAACTGAGCACCAGTGCGGCGCCGACCAGCGCCAGCATGCACACGATCATGAGCAGACGGCTCACGCCCTGCAACAGGGCGTCGAGCCGCCGCAACACGCGAGTGCGCGCCACCGCGGGCTCCGCGCTCACGATGGCCCCGCTCATGCAGGCACCTTCTCGGCAAGCGCGAGCAGTTTCGCGCAGGTGTCCGACTTGCTCGCGTAGTCCTTCCATGCGGTGCGCTTGGCAATGTCGCGCCACTTCATCACCGTCGCTTCGTCCAGGTCGTACACCTTCGCGCCGGCCTTGGTGTAGACGCTGGCAATCTGCGCATCGTCGGCCTTCGCGGCTTCGGTGCCGAACGCCTCCAGCTCCGCGCCCACTTGCAGAATCACCTGCTGCTGATCCTTGGGCAGCTTGTCGAAGATCTGCTTGGACATGAGCAGCGGCTCCAGCATGAACCAGTACGACTTGTTGCGCCCCGTCGTCAGGTGCTTCGACACCTCTTCCAGACGGAACGACATCAGGCTCGTCGACGACGTCATCGCCGCATCCATCGCGCCTGTCTGCATGGCGGCATAGAGTTCGTTCGACGGCAGCGAGATCACGGCCGCGCCGGCCTCCTTGAGCATCATGTCCATTTCGCGGCTGCCGCCGCGCACCTTGAGCCCCTTGGCATCTTCGGGGGTGACGAGCGGCTTGGTGCGGCTCGCGACACCGCCCGCCTGCCAGACCCAGCTCACGATCACGATGTTCTTCTCGGCGAGCACGTCAGTGAGTACCTTGCCGATTTCGCCGTTGCGCCAGGCAGTGCCCTGCGCGTAAGACGTCACGAGTCCCGGCATCAATCCGATATTGAGTTCGCGCACTTCCCCGCCGGCATAGGGCAGCGGATAGAGCGAAAGGTCGAGCGCCCCGCGGCGCAACGCCGAGAACTGTGCATTGGTCTTCATGAGCGAACTGCCCGGATAGACCTGAAACTTGAGCGCACCGTTGGTACGCTTCTCGACTTCCTGAGCGAACTTGCGGCACAGCCGGTCGCGGAAATCGCCCTCGGTGAGGGTGCCGCCGGGAAACTGATGGGAAATCTTGAGCGGACCGCTCTGCGCGAATGCGCCGCCCCAAGGGCTGGCCAGACCGCCGGTCACGAGTGCCGAAGCGGCACCCAGCATGAGTTGCCGCCGCAGCGGGGAAAGGGTTGTCTCCATGGCGTCTCCTGTCACTTCTGTCAGTGGTGAACCAGCGAAACCCGGTGTCTGACATCGCCCGGCCCGCGCGGGAAGACGCGCCCCGGGTGCACCACCGGTTCGCCGGCACTGCATGTACGGATGACTGCTTTAGTTTTAGGTGTTTCGAGTGCGCGAGTTGCCGCTCTCGGATTGAAATCGTATAGTCAATCCATTACGGTGTATACAAAATGGATCCGTAAAAATACATTTTTCGCGTTTACCCCGATCTTCAACGGGGAGTTCACGCGGTACTTTGGCAGCGATGGCCCCCCCCTTCAGCCCCGTTCGACGGGGTCGACACACGACCGAGCGAGAGCGTCATGACCGTAAAACCGAAGCGATCGGAAGCGCTGCGACAGGCAATCGAAGAGAAGATTGCCGTAGGCGAGTACCCGCCCGGCATGCGGCTCGACGAGGTCGAACTGGCGAGCGCATTCGGTGTGTCGCGCACGCCCCTGCGCGAAGCATTGATTCAGTTGGCGTCGTCGGGCGTGATCGACATACGCCCCCGGCGGGGCGCGGTGGTGGCACAAATCGATCCCCAGCGGCTATGCGAGATGTTCGAGGTCATGGCCGAACTGGAGTCGATGTGCGCACGGCTGGCCGCCCGTCGCATCACCGAAGACGAACTGGCGGCGTTGCGCGAGACGCACGAAGCCAGCCGGGCGGCCGCCGAGGCGAGAGACATCGACACGTACTACGAAGTCAACGCGCGCTTCCATGCCCTGATCTATCAGGCCAGTCACAACGCCTATCTGCAGGAAACTGCGCTGCAACTGCACCACCGGTTGCGCGTCTATCGCCGTCTGCAACTTCGTGTACGCGACCGGCCGCACCAATCGCTCGCGGAGCACGACGCCGTGTTTCGCGCCATCGAGGCGGGTGACGCCGACGCGGCGTCGGAACGCCTTCGCGGTCACGTCACGGTGCAGGGCGAGCGCTTCGCCGATCTGATGGCGTCGTTGCGAGCGCTCGAACGCAAGGCAAGCTGAGCGAACACCCGCCCCAAAACAAAAGGGCCGCCGGAGGAGTCTCCGGCGGCCCTTTGCGTTACGGGCTGCGGCGCAGCGTCTGCCGGTGCGTCAGACGTGAGACGCCACCGGCCCGCGGCGATACGACCACACGAGCATGATCACGCCTGCCACCACCATCGGCAGCGAGAGCCATTGGCCCATCGACAGACCGAACGAGAGCAAGCCGAGGAATGCGTCGGGCTCACGCGTGAATTCGGCGAGGAAGCGAAACGCCCCATAACCGACGAGGAACATGCCGGACACTGCGCCCGCCGGACGCGCGCGTCGTGCGAAGAACCACAGCAGCAGGAACAGCGCAACGCCCTCCAGCGCCACCTCGAACAACTGCGACGGGTAACGCGGCAGCCCGTGGAATTGGGCAAACACCGCCGCCATCGCCTGATCGGCCATGGCTTGCGGATGCGTCATCACCCATTGGGCATCTTCCGCCGCCGCTTGCGGGAAGAGCATCGCGAAGCGCGAATCGGGCGACGTCACACGTCCCCACAACTCACCGTTGATGAAATTGCCCAGACGGCCCGCAGCGAGCCCCAGCGGAATCATCGGCGCAATGAGGTCGGTGCCTTCGAGCAGCGAATGCCCGCGGCGGCGCGTGAACAGCCACATGGCGACGAGCACGCCGAGGAAGCCGCCGTGAAACGACATGCCGCCTTCCCACACCTTGAAGATATCGAGCGGATTCGCCAGGTAGAACGACAGCTTGTAGAAGATCACATAGCCCAGACGTCCGCCGAGAATCACGCCGAGCACGCCGTAGAACAGCATGTCGTCGAGATCCTGCGCCTTCCAGCCTTGCTTGGCGATGAAGGGCTGACGCACGCGCAACCGCCCTACGAGCAGGAACAGAATGAAGCCGACCAGATACATCAGGCCGTACCAGCGGATGGCGAGCGGGCCGAGATGAATCGCGACCGGGTCGAATTGAGGATGAATCAGCATGGATCAGAAGAATCGATTCGTGAACAAAAGTTCCGTCGGCGCAATGGCGGCACGCGCTACGCATGCAAAAACCTTGCCGCCATCGCGTGACACGCCAGTTCGTTGCCTTCTCATTGACGCCTGGCCCGGCACGCCTTGGGATGGGCAGCACAATACCACGAGCGCACCCCGTCGCGGCAGGCAGGCGAGCGCCGTCATTCGGACGATCAACTCGACAGCGTCGCCCCCGGCGGGGTGTGCGCCACGCCTCGCGCCGTCTCGAGAAAGCCTTCGAGCACCGGCGTGACTTCTGCGGTGCGCCAGAGCAAGCCCGTCTCGATCAGCGTGCTTGTCTCGCGCAGTGCGCGATAGGTCACGCCGGTGCGTCGCAGGTGACACAGCGACTGCGGCACCAGCGCCACGCCCATGCCCGCCGACACCAGGCTCACGATGGTCTGCATCTGAATCGCCTCCTGCCCCACGCGCGGCGTGAGGCCGAGCGCGGCATAGCAGCCCATGATGATGTCGTAGAACGCCGGTGCCACGCGCCGCGGAAAGATGACGAGCGGCTCGTCGGCAAAGTCGGCCAGACTCACCGGCTCGCCCTGTGGCGCGTCGGCAGCCACGTCGTCGCGCGCGGCGGGGAGCGCCAGCATCAGCGGCTCGCGCACGATGGGCAGATAGGAGAGTTCGTTGGCGTAACGCGCGGGCACCGGCGGAATGAAGAGCCCCGCGTCGATGCGGCCGTCCATGAGCGCCTCGACCTGCACGTCGCTCGTCGCTTCGAGCAGTTGCAGGCGCACGCGCGGATAACGCTCTCCGAACTCGCGCAACAGCGGTGGCAGGATGCCGTAGTCCGCCGTCGAGACGAATCCCAGCGACAGTGTTCCCACCTCGCCGTGCGCCAGTCCTTGCGCAAGCGCGGGCAGCGCGTCGGCGTCGGCCAGAATGCGCCGTACCTCGGGCAGCAGTTGCCGGCCGACGGCCGTCAGCTCTACCGACCGGTTGGTCCGCACAAACAGCGGCGCGCCCAGCGACGCCTCCAGTGCCCGAATCTGCTGCGAGAGCGGCGGCTGCGTCATCGACAGACGCTGGGCGGCGCGTCCGAAATGACGCTCTTCGGCCACCGCGACGAAGTACCTGAATTGCCTGAGATCCATGATATTTTTTTCGACTCAATCTGAGTCAAATAATATATTTGACAAGCATTCAAGGAAAGACGAATCTTGACATCCGGCCGACACCGGTGTGCCCCGTGGCGTGGGCGGCTTAGCCCGCAGACGCTCGAACTCAGTCGAAATAAAGCCTGGCGGCCCCGGTTTTCGTTCATCCCACAAGTACAGCGTTTCAGAGACGATCATGCCTCAATACCGTTCCCGCACCTCTACCCACGGCCGCAACATGGCCGGTGCCCGCGCCCTGTGGCGTGCCACCGGCATGAAAGACGACGACTTCGGCAAGCCGATCATCGCCGTGGTGAACTCCTTCACGCAGTTCGTGCCGGGTCACGTGCACCTGCGCGACCTGGGCGCCGTCGTGGCCAAGGAAATCGAGGCGGCCGGCGGCGTGGCCAAGGAATTCAACACCATCGCCGTCGACGACGGTATCGCCATGGGCCACGGCGGCATGCTGTACTCGCTGCCGTCGCGCGAACTGATCGCCGACTCGGTGGAATACATGGTCAATGCGCACTGCGCCGACGCCATGGTCTGCATCTCCAACTGCGACAAGATCACCCCGGGCATGCTCATGGCCGCGATGCGCCTGAACATTCCGGTCGTGTTCGTCTCGGGCGGCCCGATGGAAGCGGGCAAGGTCAAGTCGGGCGACACTCAGGTGATCACCAAGATCGACCTGATCGACGCCATGATCAAGGCGGCCGACCCGAAGGTGAGCGATGCCGAGGTCGCGGAAGTCGAGCGCAGCGCGTGCCCGACGTGCGGCTCGTGCTCGGGCATGTTCACCGCCAACTCGATGAACTGCCTGACCGAAGCCATCGGTCTCGCTCTGCCGGGCAACGGCACCATCGTCGCCACGCACGCCTGGCGCCGCGGGCTGTTCGAACAGGCCGGCCGTCTCGTGGTCGATCTGTGCCGCCGCTACTATCAGGAAGACGACGACTCGGTCCTGCCGCGTAACGTCGCCACCAAGGCCGCCTTCGAAAACGCCATGGCACTCGACGTCGCCATGGGCGGCTCGACCAACACGGTGCTGCACTTGCTCGCCGCCGCACAGGAAGCCGGTGTCGACTTCACGATGTCCGACATCGACCGTATCTCGCGCAAGGTGCCGTGCCTGTGCAAGGCCGCCCCGGCGACCGACAAGTACCACATCGAAGACGTGCATCGCGCGGGCGGGATCATCGGCATTCTGGGCGAACTCGCGCGCGGCGGTCTGCTCGACACCTCGTGCGGCAACGTGCACAGCGGCACGCTCGGCGAAGCCATCGCCAAGTGGGACGTGGCGGGCGGTGCAGGCACGACAGGGGATCGGGCGCACACGTTCTACAGCGCCGCCCCCGGTGGCGTGCCCACGACCATCGCGTTCAGCCAGTCGTCGACCTACCCGTCGCTCGACCTGAACCGCGAAACCGGTTGCATCCGCGACAAGGCGCATGCCTATACGAAGGATGGCGGTCTGGCCGTGCTGTACGGCAACCTCGCCGAGAAGGGCTGCATCGTGAAGACGGCCGGCGTGGACGAGTCGCAGTGGGTCTTCACCGGCCGTGCCCGCGTGTTCGAGAGCCAGGACGACGCCGTCGAAGGCATTCTGGGCGACAAGGTTCAGCCGGGCGACGTGGTCGTGATTCGCTACGAAGGCCCGAAGGGCGGCCCGGGCATGCAGGAAATGCTGTACCCGACGTCGTACCTGAAGTCGAAGGGGCTGGGCAAGACCTGCGCCCTGTTCACGGACGGCCGCTTCTCGGGCGGCTCGTCGGGTCTGGTGATTGGCCACGCTTCGCCGGAAGCCGCCGAAGGCGGCACCATCGGTCTGGTCGAAGACGGCGACGTGATCGAGATCGACATCACCCAGCGCAAGATGCATCTGGCCGTGCCGGATGAGGAACTGGCCCGCCGCCGCGCCGCCATGGAGGCCCGTGGCGACAAGGCATGGCAGCCGGTGGATCGTCAGCGCGTTGTCTCGCAAGCCTTGCAGGCGTATGCGGCATTGGCCACCTCGGCCGACCGCGGCGCCGTGCGCGACCTGTCGCAGTTGAAGCTGAGCAAGCGCGGCTGATCCGTTGATCGGCAACGACGGGTTCGCAAGGGAGCGGCGGTTCGGAAAGTGCAATGACCGGCCGCTCCCGCGCAAGCTTCGCCATGAAGGGACGTAAGGTGCCGCAGTAACGACACCCGGCGGCGTGGTCGGATTTTCGCCATGCCGCCAGCATGACAGCGTGATACAACAACGGTTGTGCGCAACGCTGCGGTAGCCGGTGGCGTGGCACATCCCCACAGGAGACCGTCATGGCATTCAACCGTCGTTCGCGAAATGTCACGCAAGGCGTGGCGCGCTCGCCCAACCGCTCGATGTACTACGCGCTGGGCTACAAGGAAGAAGACTTCGACAATCCGATGATCGGCGTGGCCAATGGCCACTCGACGATCACCCCGTGCAACGCGGGGCTGCAACGCCTCACCGACGCCGCCGTCGATGCCATCAAGACCCATCAGGCCAATCCGCAGACCTTCGGCACCCCGACCATTTCCGACGGCATGTCGATGGGCACGGAGGGCATGAAGTACTCGCTCGTCTCTCGCGAAGTCATTGCCGACTGTATCGAAACTGCCGTGCAGGGGCAGTGGATGGATGGCGTGGTCGTGATCGGCGGCTGCGACAAGAACATGCCGGGCGGGATGATTGCGCTGGCGCGCATCAACGTACCGGGCATCTACGTCTACGGCGGCACCATCAAGCCGGGCAACTGGAAGGGCAAGGATCTCACCATCGTCTCGTCGTTCGAGGCCGTGGGCGAATTCACGGCCGGTCGCATGACCGAGGCCGATTTCAAGGGCATCGAGAAGAACGCCTGTCCGTCGACCGGCTCCTGCGGCGGCATGTACACGGCCAACACGATGAGTTCGTCGTTCGAAGCGCTGGGCATGTCGTTGCTGTATTCGTCGACGATGGCCAACCCCGATCAGGAAAAGGTCGACTCTGCCGCCGAATCGGCACGGGTGCTGATCGAAGCCGTCAAGAAAGACATCAAGCCGCGCGACATCATCACCCGCAAGTCCATCGAGAACGCCGTGGCACTCATCATGGCCACGGGCGGCTCCACCAACGCCGTGCTGCACTATCTCGCCATCGCGCACGCCGCCGACGTCGAGTGGCGCATCGAGGACTTCGAGCGCATTCGTGCGCGCGTGCCGGTCATCTGCGATCTGAAGCCGTCGGGCAAGTATGTGGCGACGGATCTGCACAAGGCCGGCGGCATTCCGCAAGTGCTCAAGATCCTGCTCGACGCCGGTCTGCTGCACGGCGACTGCCTGACGATCACCGGCCAGACCCTTGCCGAAGCACTGAAGGACGTGCCGTCGGTGCCGCGCGCCGATCAACACGTGATCTTCCCCATCGACAAGGCACTCTATAAGGAAGGCCATCTCGCCATCCTCAAGGGCAATCTGGCCGAGCACGGCGCTGTCGCGAAGATCACCGGCCTGAAGCATCCGGTAATCACCGGTCCGGCGCGCGTGTTCGACGACGAGCAAAGCGCGATGGAAGCGATTCTCGGCGACAAGATCCGGGCGGGCGACATTCTCGTGCTGCGCTATCTCGGCCCGAAGGGGGGGCCGGGCATGCCGGAGATGCTCGCGCCGACCTCGGCCATCATCGGCAAGGGGCTCGGCGAGACGGTCGGTTTCGTCACCGACGGCCGGTTCTCGGGCGGAACGTGGGGCATGGTGGTCGGACACGTCGCACCGGAGGCATTCGTCGGCGGCACCATTGCCCTCGTGCACGAAGGCGACTCGATCACCATCGACGCGCACAAGCTGCTGCTGCAACTGAATGTGCCGGACGATGAACTCGCACGGCGGCGCGCGGCGTGGAAAGCACCGGCACCGCGATACACGCGAGGGGTTCTGGCGAAGTACGCGGCGCTGGCGCAACCGGCCAACAAGGGCGGCGCGACGGGCTGATTTCTTCGCGGCCTCGTGACGGCACACGAGGCCGCGAAGAAATTGCTGGCGGCGTCACTTGCGCTTGCGACGGGGCTATCGACTGGCTCGCTGGCGTCGTTCTGTCTCGCTTTGGCAGCGACGCTTAGGCGACCGGCAGACCAATGCTATATTGCTGCCAGACTTCCCCCCACCACTCTCCGGAAACGAGTATCAAATGAAGGAATTTGCCGGCAAGTCCGCCAGTGCGACGCTCGGGGCTTGGCTGATGATTGCGGCAGGCACCGCGCTCGCGCAGACGAGCGCGCAGGCCACCGACGCATCGGACGCGCACGCGATGGAGAAGTTCGCCCGCGAGCGCAATTGCATGACGTGTCATGCCACCGACCGCACGTTGCTCGCCCCGTCCTATCGGGCTATCGCCAAGCGCTACGCCGGGCAAACCGGTGCAGCCGAGGAGATCGCGCGTTCCATTGCAGACGGCAGTCACGGCAAATGGGGAAGCATTCCGATGCCCGCGAGCCCGCAGGTCGCCCCGGACGAGGCGGCCCGTCTGGCCCGCTGGATACTCGGCATGGCGCGTTAAGCGGTCAGTTCGAGGGCGTTGGCCGTGACCGTCGCGTCACGGCATCTCCGAAGCCCTACCCTTGCGAGCGGACCTGCTTCGCGATCTCTTCGATGACGGCTTGCCGGATACGGTCCGGCAGTTGTACCTGCAAAGCGTCGGCGACCTGTTTGCCGATCAGTTGCACCAGCCACGCGGTCTGGTCGATCAACGCGTCGTGACAGCGGCGCTCCACCATCGTTGTGATTTCATCGGCCAGTTGCAGCGTGAGCCGGGCGCTCACACGTTCCGCGAAGACCGCGACGTCGGCCGGCACGCCCTGCTCGATCGCCGCAGCCGTGGGTGCTGCGTGCTGCGGCGCTGCGGCCTCGCCGGGCGCGAGCACTTCGGTCAGCGTGGGAATGCCGGGATCGGTGCGCTCGGGCTCGTTCGACACGGTCAGCCTCTCTGGTCGTAGTTGTTCAGGGTGTAGCCGCGATCGCGGTAGAAGCGATAGCGCTCCCGGGCGCCGGACAATTCGTCCGGCGTGCCGCCCACGATCTCGACCACCCGTTCGAAACGCGCGAAGTGCGTGGGCACGCCGGCCGCCAGATTGAGCAGCACCTGGTGATGCTGGGCTTCCTCGTCGGGGGCGGCCAGCACTACGGGTGTCTGCGGGGCGAGCGGGTCGCGGGTGAAGCAATGCGGCACGAATTCCAGCGGCGAAAACGTCCACAGCGCCTGATCGAATGCTCGCAGCACGTCGGGTTCGCCGACGACCACGAGCGTCTGCCCGGCCCCATAGACCTTGCGCGCGAACCGGCAAGCGTATTCCAGCCGGTTCGCCACATGCGTGTGAAAGTCGACGCGGGTCACCGGGCCTCGCGATCGATCAGGAACTGCGTGAGCAACGGCACCGGACGGCCTGTTGCCCCCTTGGCCGCACCGCTCTTCCATGCCGTACCGGCGATGTCGAGGTGAGCCCAGTCGTACTTCTCGGTGAAGCGCGACAGGAAGCAGGCCGCCGTTACGCTACCCGCCGGACGCCCGCCGATGTTCGCCATGTCGGCAAAATTCGACTTGAGCTGCTCCTGATACTCCTCTTCGACTGGCAGACGCCACGCCGTATCGCCCGTCGTGCGGCCTGCGGCGAGCAGTTCATCGGCAAGGGTGTCGCTCTTCGAGAACAGCCCCGAGTTCACATGGCCAAGCGCGATGATGCAGGCACCGGTCAGCGTGGCCACATCGATCACGGCGGCCGGCTTGAAGCGTTCCGCGTAGGTGAGCGCGTCGCACAGGATCAGTCGGCCTTCGGCGTCGGTATTCAGCACTTCGATGGTCTGGCCGGACATGCTGGTGACCACGTCCCCGGGCTTCGTCGCCTGACCGTTCGGCATATTCTCCGTAGCCGGCACAATGGCGATGACATTGAGCTTGAGGCCCATCTCGGCGACCGCGCGGATCGTCCCGAGCACGGAGCCGGCACCGCACATGTCGTACTTCATCTCGTCCATGCCTTCGCCCGGCTTGAGCGAGATGCCGCCCGAGTCGAAGGTCACACCCTTGCCAACCAGCACGATCGGTGCCTGCTTGGCACCGCCGCCCTCATACTTGAGGACGATGAACCGCGGCGGTTGGTGCGAGCCACGCGAAACCGACAGGAACGATCCCATCTTGAGCGCTTCGATCTGCTTCGGCCCGAGGATTTCGGACTTGAGCTTGAATTCGCGCGCGAGCTTCTGCGCTTCGCCGGCCAGATAGGTCGGGGTGCACACATTGCCCGGCAGGTTGCCGAGGTCCTTGGTGAGCGCCATGCCGTTAGCGATGGCCGTGCCGCGCTTGGCCGCCAGTTTGGCGGCCTTCTCGTCTTCCCGGGCAACCGCGAAGTAGACCTTGCTCAGCACGGTGGTGGCCGGTTCGGCTTTGCTCTTCATCTGAACGAAACGGTAGGTGGCCTCGCGCAGCGCGAGCACCGAGGCGCGCACGGCCCAGGCGATGTCCTGCTTGGCGATCTTGACTTGCGCCAGCGTCCAGATGGCGTCGGTGGCGCGCGAGGCGAGCAACGTGCGCACGGCGGCGCGCGTGGCTTCGTTGAAACCCTTTTGCGTCAACTTGTCCTCGGGCCCCAGTCCGACGAACAGCACACGTGCCGGGCTCCATCCGGCAACCTCGTGCAGCATCAGCGTGCTGCCGAGCTTGCCGTTGAGTTCGCCGCGCTTGACCATGCGTGCCAGCAGGCCCTTGCTCGCGACGTCGAGCGCCTTGGCAAGCCCCGCGAGCGGCTGCTGCTCGAACACGCCGACCACCAGACACTCCGTTTTGGCGTTGGCAAGGTCGGCCTGTCCCGCCTTGGTCGAATCGAAGGCTTTTGTGCTAAAGTCCATCGCGCTTTCCTCGGGTAAAATTCGTACGAGCCGCAATTATCCGCTTTTTTCCGCGCTCACCCAACCGCAAGAGCACCCCAATCGTCATCACATGATCTTTCAGCGTTCCCTGCAGCGCGAGCTGAACTACACCGCCGGGGCCGTCTTCATGGTGCTGATCACCGTCATGCTCACCACCATGATGATCCGCATCCTGGGCTTCGCCGCGTCGGGGAAAGCCGATCCGCGCGACGTACTCGTGCTCATCGGCCTGGCCGTGATCGGCTACCTCGCGGTCATTCTGATCGTGACGTTGTTCGTCTCGATCCTGTTTGTCCTCACCCGTTGGTATCGCGACTCTGAGATGGTCGTGTGGTTTGCCTCGGGCCTGTCGATCACCAACTTCGTCAAGCCGGTGCTGCGCTTTGCCACGCCCTATCTGGCCGTGATCACGTTCTGCGCGCTGGTCGCGTGGCCGTGGGCAAATCTGCAGATCGCCACCCTTGAAGCCCGCTTTGCCCAGCGAGACGATGTCTCGATGATCTCACCGGGCCAGTTCCGCGAGAGCGCTGCGAGCCACCGGGTGTTCTTCGTGGAGACGGTCTCGCCCGACACCACCAAGGTCCACAACGTCTTCGTCTCCGGCACCGAGAACGGCAAGGTCAATGTGGTCGTCTCGAAAGACGGTCATATCGAGACGACCAAGGACGGCAACCGCTATATCGTGCTCGAGAAGGGCCGTCGCTACGACGGTGTGCCCGGTCAGCCCGATTACCGGGTCATGGAGTTCGAGCGCTACGGCGTGAAGATCGACAACCCGACAGCGGTCGACACCGACAACACCCCGACCAAGGGGGTGCCGACCATGCGCCTGTTCCGTGAGATTCAGAATCCGATCTTCCGCGGCGAAATCGTCTGGCGCATCGGCCTGCCCCTGCTCGCGCTCTCGCTCGTGCTGCTTGCCGTGCCGCTCGCCTATCAGAACCCGCGCCACGGCCGCACTGTCAATCTGGTCATGGCCGTGCTGATCTATCTCGGGTACACCAACTTGCTGAGCCTGTCGCAAGCGTATGTGGCGCAGGAGCGCTTGCCGCTGGCCCTCGGCGTATGGTTACTGCACGCGCTGGCCCTCGGTGTCATCGTGCTGCTTTATCTGCGCCGTGTGCGATTCCGCGGGCTGTTCGGCCGCCGTCGCAACCACGGCGCCGGTGGAGTGCGTGCATCGGGAGGCACTCGCTGATGCGCATCTACGAGAAATATTTCGCGCGCCAGATCTATCTCGCGTTCCTGTTCGTTTTGCTCGCGTTCGTCGGTCTGTTCGTCTTCTTCGATCTCGTGAGCGAACTGGGCGACGTCGGCCGCGGCGGTTACCGCTTCCAGCATGCCCTGGCTTATGTGCTGCTGTTCGCCCCGCAGCGGATGTACGAAATCATTCCGGTCGCCTCGCTCATTGCCGCCATCTATGTCTGCGCGCAACTGGCGGGTAATTCGGAATTCACGATCTTCCGCGTCTCGGGCCTCTCAACCGGTCAGGCGTTGCGTTCCCTGCTGAAAATCGGTTTCCCGATCGTGATGATCACCTTCGTCATCGGCGAGTACGTTGCGCCGAACGCCGAGCAGTTCGCACAGAAGATTCGTCTCGAGGCGCTGGGCAGTTCGGTCTCGGCCGGCTTTCGCTCCGGGGTCTGGGTCAAGGACACCGTCGATCAGGACGGTTCGCGTGTCACCCGCTTCATCAATGTGGGCACGCTCAACCCGGATAACACCATCGCCAACGTTCGCATCTACGAGTTCGATGACAAGCTGCGGCTCGACAGCGTACGGCTGGCGAAGCTCGGGAAGTTCGAGGCACCGAATTTCTGGAAGCTGACCGACGTGTCCGAAACGGTCTTCAGCGCAACGAGCGACGCCACGGCCAGCAACGACCCGTTGCGCGCCCTGGTGCAGAGCAAGCAGGTGCATATCGACACGGTGCAGATGCGCTCGGAACTCACGCCGCAGATTCTGTCCGTGCTGATGGTCTCGCCGGACAACATGGCCATCGGCAGTCTGTACCGGTACATTGGTCACCTGAAGGAGAATCAGCAGAACACCGACCGATACAACCTCGCGCTCTGGCAGAAGCTGCTATACCCGCTTGCCGTCTTCGTGATGATGGCGCTGGCGCTGCCATTCGCCTACCTGCATGCGCGGGCCGGGGCCATCGGTCTGAAGGTGTTCGGCGGGATCATGCTCGGCATGAGCTTCCAGTTGCTCAACAATCTGTTCTCGCATCTGGGCATGCTCAACACCTGGCCGGCGTGGTTCACGGCGGCGTTACCATCGTTGCTCTATCTGGTGCTCGCGATCGCGGCGTTGCGCTGGGTGGACAAGCATTGAGGTGCCGGCCATGCAAGGCAAGCCTGGCGTCATCCTGTTCGCTCACGGCTCTCGCGATCCGCGCTGGGCAGCGCCGTTCGAGCGGCTGCGAGACAAGCTGAGCGCGCAGCGCCCCGATGCCGACGTGCGGCTTGCCTTTCTCGAGCTGATGACGCCGAATCTTACCGACGCAGTGGCCGACATGGCATTGCAGGGCACATCCGAGATCACGCTGGTGCCGGTGTTTCTGGGTCAGGGCGGTCATGTGAGGCGCGATCTGCCCGCGCTCGCCGACGCATGCCGCGCCGCACACCCTGGCCTCGCGCTGCACGTGAGTGCAGCCATCGGGGAAGACGACAAGGTGCTCGACGCCCTCGCCGAGTACTGCGGCAGGATGATCGACGCTCACTGAGCGCGACACGGCGGCCTGCACGGCATCAAGGGATAAAAATACGGCGTCACAGACCACTGTGACGCCGTATTTGCATTGACGCTCGGAAAACGAGGTCCGAGACGATCTCGTTCAGGCGGCCATCGCCGCCTGCGCCGCCCAATCCTGCAACGAGGTGGCATCGGCATGTGCAAACGCCTCGCCGATGAGCAGGACGCTCGGCTGCGCCGCGTCGAACCACGAGGCCGCGCCCCCCTGCCGGACATCGTCCAGCGTGAGACGCACGCGCCGCTCGCGCGGTGTCGTTGCGGCTTCCACGATCGCTACGGGCGTCGATGCCGGTTTGCCTGCCGCGATCAATTCCGTCGCAATGCGCTGAGCGCTGTCACGTCCCATGTAATAGACGAGCGAATCGGCCGACGCCTGCGCCGCGATCTCCGCCGACTCGGGCGCGCGGCTTTGCGTCGCGAAGGCCACGCTGCGGGCCACGCCTCGCAGCGTCAGCGAACGCCCAAGCGCCGCCGCACTGGCCAACGCGGCCGTGATACCGGGTACGACTTCCACCGGGATACCCGCCGCCTCCAGCGCGCGCAGTTCTTCGTCTGCGCGGCCGAACAGCATCGGATCGCCGCCCTTCAAGCGCACCACCAGCGCGTGGGTGCGAGCGTGATCGATCAACTGCTTGTTGATGAAGTGCTGCGCGCTCGAGTGCTTGCCGCAACGCTTGCCGACGGCAATATGCTTGGCCTGCGCGCACAGCGCGAGCATCTCCGGCTCGACGAGCGCGTCGTGAAGCACCACGTCGGCCTGCGCCAGCAGTCGCGCGCCACGCACGGTAATCAGATCGGCCGCGCCGGGACCTGCCCCAACGAGATAGACCTTGCCCGGCGCCTGACCGGCTTGCGAAGAGGGCGTCATCATTACGCCGCCAGTGCGCGAATCATCCCCGCAGCCACCGTGTGGTGCGTGGCCTCGTCGATCAGCACGAACGCGCCCGTGGCGGGGTTTGCGTCGTACGTATCGGCAACCACCGGCTTTTGCAGACTCAACTGCACGCGACCGATGTCGTTCATGGCGAGCGTGGCCTTGTCCGTGCCGTGCGAGAGCGTGCTCACATCGAGTACCGTGTCCACGCTGCCGATCTTCACGTACACCGTGCTGGTCGCTTGCTTGAGCAAGTACTTGCGCTGCGGCGCGAGCGCGTCTTCGTCGAACCAGCAGACGTCGGCAGACAGTTTGCGCGACGGAGCGAGCGCCGACTCGGCGGCCACGAAGGTATCGCCGCGCGACACATCGACATCCTCGGTCAGACGGATCGTCACGCACTGCCCGGCGAAGGCTTCTTCGAGCAGGCCGCGCGGCCCGACGATCTCGGCGACGCTCGCCGAGCGGCCGGCCGGCAGCACGCGCAGTGCCTGACCGACACGCACCGAGCCCGACTCCACGCGTCCCATGTAACCGCGGAAGTCGTCGGCGTGCGAGCCGTCCTGACGCGCCACCAGTTGCACCGGGAAGCGCAGTTCGCCGCCCGACTGGGCGACCGGCAGCGATTCGAGCAGGTCGAGCAGTGGCTCGTCCTGATACCAGGGCATGCGCTCGCTCGCATACACAATGTTGTCGCCCTTGAGCGCGGAAACCGGCACGAAGCGCACGCCTTCGAGACCCAGAATTTGCGCCAGTTCGAGATAGGCGGCGCGAATCGCGTCGAACGTCGTCTCGCTGTAGTCGACCAGATCCATCTTGTTGATGGCCACAATCACGTGTTGCAAGCCCAGCAGCTTGACGATGGCGCTGTGACGTTTGGTCTGGGCGAGCAACTCGGTGCGGCCACCCGCTTCGGTCACGCGCGTGGCATCGATCAGCACGATGGCGGCGTGCGCCGTCGAAGCGCCCGTGACCATATTGCGGGTGTACTGCTCGTGACCCGGCGTATCGGCGATGATGAACTTGCGGCGCGCGGTGGTGAAGTAGCGATAGGCGACGTCGATGGTAATGCCCTGCTCCCGCTCGGCTTCGAGGCCGTCGGTGAGCAGCGAAAAGTCGATGTCTTCGCCGGCGGTGCGCTTGTGCTTGGCGCGAGCGAGCGCGCTGAGTTGATCGGTCAGCACCGACTTGCTGTCGTACAGCAGGCGGCCGATCAACGTGCTCTTGCCGTCGTCGACGCTGCCTGCCGTGATGAAACGCAGCACGCCGAGGTCTTCCTGATGCGGGGTGAGGCTCATGATCTCTTCAACTCGATTGCGTGGCCCTGAGTGCGGCGAATCTGCGCACCCGGCGGGCCGGTGTCTCTGAACGTAGGGAGAAAGGCGGCCGTTGGGCGCCTCAGAAATACCCTTGCTTCTTGCGCTGCTCCATCGCCGCCTCGGACGTCTGATCGTCCATGCGCGTGGCGCCACGCTCCGTAATGTCGGTCACGGCCGTCTCGGCAATGATCTCCACCGGGCTCCCGGCAACGCTGGCCACCGGGCAGGTGCAACTGATGTCGCCAACGGTACGGAAACGCACCGACGCCGTCTCGCTCGACTCGCCGTCCTGCTTGGGCGTGAGCGGCGTAACCGGCACGAGCAACCCGTTGCGGCGCACGATTTCGCGCTCGTGGGCGTAGTAGATCGACGGCAGGTCGAGGTTCTCGCGAGCGATGTATTGCCACACGTCCAACTCGGTCCAGTTCGAGATCGGGAACACACGCAGGTGCTCGTCGCCATGCAGCCGCGCGTTGAACAGGTGCCACAGTTCGGGGCGCTGCGCCTTCGGGTCCCACTGACCGAATTCGTCACGGAACGAGAAGATGCGCTCTTTTGCACGCGCCTTCTCTTCGTCGCGGCGAGCGCCGCCGATCATGGCGTCGAAGCCGTGCTCGGCGATCGTTTCGAGCAGTGTCACGGCCTGGGCTGCGTTGCGCGAATCGGTCTCTCGACGCAGACGAACCGTGCCGCGGCGGATCGAGTCTTCCACGTGCCCCACGATCAGTTCGGCCCCCAGAGCCTTGGCGTGACGGTCGCGGAATTCAATCACTTCCGGATAGTTGTGGCCGGTGTCGATGTGCACCAGCGGGAACGGCAGCACCGTCTTGCGGTTCGGGCCAAGGCCGAACGCCTTGAGCGCCAAATGCAGCACCACGACCGAGTCCTTCCCGCCCGAAAACAACAGCGCGGGCTTGCGGCACTCCGCCACGACCTCGCGCAGGATGTACATCGATTCGGCTTCGAGCCAGTCCAGATGATCCATTCGCGAGCCATTGGCCTGCGCGACTTCGTGCATCGCACCCATAGTGTTCCCTTCCTTAACGATTCCGAGATTCGAATTGCCACGATGTGCCGCCACTCAGGGGCGTCGCATCGTCATATGTCTTTGCCTGATCGCATGATCCGCGTGACGCGCGGGCGCTTTGCCCGCGGCACTCAGTTCGACTTCACCGAGACGGGGATCTTGCTCAGGTTGCCGGCGTGCAGACCACATTCCTTGCTGTCGCGCGACTCCCACCACCAGCGCCCTGCCCGGCTGTCTTCGCCCGGGCGGATGGCGCGGGTACACGGCTCGCAGCCGATGCTCGGGTAGCCGCGCGCGTGCAGCGGATTGACCGGGACGTCGCGAGCTGTCAGGTACGCCCACACCTGCGCTTGCGTCCAGTCGAAGAGCGGGTTGTACTTGGCGATACCGCGGGCGTCATCTTGTTCGGCGAACGCCAGTTCTTCGCGTGTGACCGACTGCTCGCGGCGCTGGCCGGTGAGCCAGGCGTCGGCGTCGGCGAGCGCGCGGCCGAGCGGTTCGACCTTGCGAATCTGGCAGCACGCCTTGCGAAGATCCACGCTCTCGTAGAAGGCGTTCGCGCCATGCTCGGTCACGTATTGCTCGACGGCATCCGCCTGCGGTGCATACTGCACAACGTCGTAACCGTAGCGCGATTTGATCCGGTCGATCATGCCCAGTGTCTCCGCATGCAAGCGACCGGTGTTGAGCGTGAAGACCGTGATCGGCAGTTGCTGTCGCAGAATCACGTGCGTGATGAGCATGTCTTCGGCGGCCAGGCTGCTGGCAAACTTCACGTTGCGATGCGAACCCGCAATGCGTGCCAGGCGCTCGGCCAGCACCGCTTCCATTTCGTCGAGCAGCGCCATGTCCTGATGCTCGGCATCGGTCGCATTCGACGGCACGGCGGCCGGGGTGGGTTCCCAGCGGGATTCGTTTCGCATTTCGCGAACTCCTTATTGTCTGTAGGGGGTGTCAGCCGACCAGCTTCACTGCCGCGAGCGTAAGCGTTGCCGCCAAGGCCCCGCGCACAATGCGCTCGGGCAGATGACGGGTAAGCTTTGCGCCCAGCCAGATCCCGGGCAGCGAGCCGATCAGCAGACTACCGAGCAGTGCCCAGTGCACTGTATCGAGCCAGATATGGCCCAGTGCGGCAATGGCGGTCAGCGGCACGGCGTAGGCAATATCGGTACCGGCGACTTCGGCCGGTTCCAATTGCGGGTACAACATCAGGATCAGCGTGGCGCCAACGGCACCGGCGCCAATCGAGGAAATCGTCACGAGCCCGCCGATCAGCGCGCCCACCATCACGGTGGCGACCGCTTGCGGGCGGCCCGTCAACTGCCAGTTCGGGTGCGCGCGCAACACGGCCAGCAGCTTCGCGCGGAACAGCAGGGAGAGCACGGTGAGCAGGACAGAAGCGGCAATCGTCAGCTTGATGACATGCAGCGCCGCATCGTCGATGCCACCCAGCCGTTTCAGGAAGAGAATCGTCACCAGCGCCGCCGGCAGCGCGCCGAGCGTGAGCCGGCGCACGATGTGCCACTTCACGTGCCCGTGCGAACGGTGCGCGACCGTGCCGAAGCTCTTGGTAACCGCGGCAAACGCCAGATCCGTGCCCACGGCGACCGGGGCGGCGTAGCCAAGCAAGAGCGTGAGCAGCGGCGTCATCAGCGAGCCCCCGCCTACACCGGTCAGGCCGACCAGCAGGCCGACGCCAAATCCGGAAAGGGGTTCGAGCCACAGCGACATGTACGACGCTCCTGATGGGTGCTAAATGCCTGACGGGAATAACGTTATCGAAACAGTGGCACCCACTGTAATGAAAACGCTATATACTTCAAACGAATTAAAAATTGTTTGTATATTTTCTAAAGTTATACAAATGAACTTGCACCAGTTCCGTTTTGTGCGCGAGGCCGTTCGTCAGAATTTCAACCTGACGGAAGCCGCCAAGGCGCTATTTACCTCCCAACCAGGCGTCTCCAAGGCCATCATCGAGCTGGAAGAAGAGCTTGGTGTCGACATCTTTGCCCGGCATGGCAAGCGCATCCGTAATTTGACGGAGCCCGGGCGCATCATCTTCGAGTCCGTCGAACGAATCCTTCTAGAGGTGGAAAGCCTCAAGCGGATCGGCAAGGATTACGCTGCGCAGGATCAGGGCAGCCTGACGATTGCCACGACGCACACGCAGGCCCGGTATTCGCTGCCGCATGCGGTGGCCGAATTCAAGAAGCGTTTCCCGAAGGTTCGCCTCTCGATCCTGCAGGGCAGCCCGACGCAGATTGCTGAGATGGTGTTGCACGATCAGGCCGATCTGGCCATCGCGACCGAGGCGATCGCCGGCTATAAGGATCTGGTATCGCTGCCTTGTTATCAGTGGCAGCACGTGGCCGTGGTGCCGCCGGATCATCCGCTATTGCAATTGCCGTCCGTCGGCATCGAGGATCTGGCGAAGTACCCCCTGATTACCTATGATCCGCAGTTCGCCGGACGCGCCAAGATCGATCAGGCGTTCGCACTGCGTCATATACAGCCGGACATCGTGCTCGAAGCTATCGACGCGGACGTCATCAAGACGTATGTGGAGCTGGGGCTGGGTGTGGGGATTCTGGCGGGGGTGGCATTCGACCCGGAGCGCGACCGCAATCTCCGGGCCATCCATGTGGGGCATCTGTTCGGCACGAACGTGACTCGCGTCGCGCTGAAACAGGGTGCCTATCTGCGCGGATACGTCTTCACGATGGTTGAACTACTGTCGCCGATTCTGACCCGCAAGCTGGTCGAGCAGGCACTGCGCGGCGAACACGAGAGTTACGAGCTTTGAAGTCTTGACGCGCCGCAAAGCGGCCGCCCATGCTGGCGAGCCCTTTCGGCGCGGTGAACGCCATCGAATTCCGCCGCGAAATTGACGCGCGCATCTTCTCTGAGCCCTCTCAAATAGTGAGTCACCGGCGCCCCCGCTCGGTTTGCGGGGCGTTTGCCCGGGTCTCCCCGCATCACCTCGTTGAATGCCTGCTGGATGCTCTCGACCTTGGCCCGCTTTTGCGGATGGTGAAGGTGCGTCGCTCTGAGGTCGTGCAGCGTCGAGCAGATGTAGGCGTATCGGAACTGCGTTTCCGGCGTGTTATCGGACGCGGAGAACGAGCGCATATTGAGATTCTTGATCGCCTTGAAAAGCTGCCGGAACGAACCCATTGTGACGCGACCTTGATTGTTTCGTGCACTCGGGCTGCAACGTGCCGCCACGGTTTCACTCAGGCTCACGAGTTGGGACGAGACAGGGGCACGGGAAAAGAACGTCATACTTGAAAAACTCCATCGAATTTCCAGGGGGATGCGCCTCCGCGAAACGCCGTCTCGGGCGATGTCCGCTAACGACGCGCGCTCCACGGCGACACGCAGGCAAAGACCGGGCCTGTGCCGGTGCGTTCCCGGCCTGACGCGGCCACGCGCGAATCGGGAAATCCCCTGCGTGCGCTCTCTGCGCGGTGCCGTCAGGCGCGGTGAGCCGGACACTATTTTTCTTCGCTGGCCTAACTCAACCTGTGCGGTATGCTTACGCGATTCGCTCAAAAGGAGACCCCATGCGCTCACCTCTTCGCGGCATCCGTTTGTCGGGCGTGCTGCTTGCCATGACCCTGACCGGTGTTGTATCGGCGGCCCACGCCGACATCACCGTCGGCATCGATCTTTCGTCGACCGGCCCGGCGGCCGCCATCGGCATTGCCAGCAAGAACGCCATGCAGCTTTGGCCTGCCCAGATCGGCGGGCAGAAGGCGCACTACCTCTTTCTCGACGACGGCTCCGACCCCGGCACGGCCGTGAAGAACGCGCGCAAGCTCATTAGCGAAAACAAGGTCGACGTGATCGTCGGCCCGAATATCACGCCGAGTGCGCTGGCCATGCTCGATCCGATTTCGGAGGCGCAGACGCCGATGATCACGTTGATCGGATCAGCCGTGGCCGTGGAGCCACAGGATGCCAAGCGCCGCTGGGCGTTCAAGATGGCGGCGAACGATTCCGCCATGGCCGATGTGATGACGCGCTACATGGCGAACCACGGCATCAAGACGGTGGGCTTTATCGGCTTCGCCGACGCGTACGGCGAGAGCTGGTGGAAGGAATTCTCGAAGTTTGCCGAACTGCGCAAGCTGAAGGTCGTAGCTCAGGAGCGCTTCAACCGGACGGACACGAGCGTCACGGGCCAGGTTCTGAAGCTGATGTCGAGCAAGCCTGACGCCATTCTGGTTGCCGGATCGGGCACCCCGGCCGCACTGCCACAGCGCACGTTGCAGGAGCGCGGCTACACCGGGAAGATCTATCAGACACACGGCATCGCAACCTACGACTTCGTGCGCGTGGGCGGCAAGGATGTGGAAGGCACGCTGTTCCCGACGCAGCCGGGCGTTGTCGCCAAGACGTTGCCGGCCGGGCATCCGGCGCGCACGGCAGCGTTGGCCTTCACGAAGAAGTACGAGACGAAGTACGGCGCCGACACTGTCACGCAGTTCGCCGCCGACGCCTATGGCGTATGGGATCTGCTCAACGATGCCGTGCCGCGCGCCGTGAAGGTGGCGGCGCCGGGCACCCCGGCATTCCGCGCGGCGCTTCGAGACGCCCTTGAGTCCACGCACAATCTTGCGATTCCGAACGGCATCATGAATCTGAGCCCGCAGGATCACGTGGGGCTGGATCAGCGCGCCGGCGTGATGGGTCAGATCAAGAACGGCAAGTTCGTCTATGTCTCGGACTGATCGCGGCATGGCGACATACACCGTAGCGTTTATCGGGCTAGGCGCGATGGGGGGTCAGATGGTTCGTCATCTGATGGCTGCGGGACATCGATTGCACTTGTATGCACGCCGGCCCGAGGCCGCCGCGCCTTTCGTCGAGCAAGGGGCGAAGGTGTTCGCCACGCCCGCGCAGGCGGCAGCACAGGCCGACTTTGTCGTCACCAACGTGACGACAACGCAAGACGTGGAAGAGGTACTGCTCGGCGCGCAGGGTGTGGTGCTTGAGGCGCGTCCGGGCACGATCTGCATTGATCACAGCACGATTTCGGCGGAGGCGACGCGGCGCATGGCGGCGCGTCTGGCGCGCCACGAGATCCAGTTCGTGGATGCGCCCGTGTCAGGCGGGCCGTCCCGGGCGGCAGACGCATCGCTGTCGATCATGGTCGGGGCATCGGGCGACGTCTTCGACAAGGTCAAGCCGCTGCTGTCGGTCCTGGGCACGACGATCACGCATGTGGGAGACGTTGGGGCGGGCCAGGTGGCAAAGGCCTGCAACCAGATCGTTCAGGTGATCAATATCCAGGGCATTGCGGAAGCGATGCTGTTCGCAGCGCGTAACGGCGTGGATCAGGACAAGGTCATCGAGGCGATTTCGAACGGACTGGCGGGCAGTCGAATGCTCGACATGATGGGCCCCAAGATGGCGCATCGGGATTTTGTGGCGGGGATCGAGGCACGTCTGCACGACAAGGATTTCTCGATGATTCTGGATGCAGTGGCTGACGCGGGGCTATCGCTGCCCGCGCTGACACTGGTGAAGAGGCAGTTGTCCGTGTTGATGGAGAACGGCTGGGGCCGTGACGACACCTCGTCGCTGCTGCGCGTTCTGGAGGGGCAGCAGCAAGTTCACTAAATCCCGGCGAGGCGGGCTTGTGGCCGGGAGAAATTTCGGTCATAATCTCGCCTTCGTCCGGTGAGCCCTCGGGTTCCTCGTACGAATCACGCTGCGACACTATTCGGTGAACGCACACCCGCCCAGGTGGTGAAATTGGTAGACGCAGGGGACTCAAAATCCCCCGCCGCAAGGCGTGCCGGTTCGATTCCGGCCCTGGGCACCACAAGATCTATATCGCGCAAGGCTTTCCCGGTTGTTTGGCGTAATTCTGGCGTAATGCCACCCCATCAGTCCGCGCAAGGTTTCGCGTCTTGCATGGATTTCATGACATGCAGACTTATATCGCGCCAGATGCGTCACAGTCGGCACAGCGCCCCCCCTTCATGCTCGTATGGCCGCAACGCTGGCGTGCTTGCGTGACAGCGCTCTTGCTCAAACATGCCGAGTCGGAAGGTGACAGGATCAGCCCTAGGTCATGCACAACCTCATCGATTGAAGTCGACCGATAGATGGCCATAGTCGGCCGGTTCAGACATTCCAACGAGACTGGTGAGGTGTTCTCCAAGCATGGAGCGTCACCTTACCGACGATGCCCCAGCGCCGCTTTCGACCATTAGCCCTCAGATATAAAAATGCCGTTCAGCGGCTAAATTGAACGGCATTAATCCCTTGCGGGGAGCCCTTTAAACATCTGTGGCGGAGACGTCGAGGCGAGATCTCCCCAAGTAAGAGCGCGCTCCTTCATCGCACAACCGCCGCATTTACGCCGCTTCGCCTTGGTCACCTGAGCTTCGCGGTTGCATGCCCGCGCCCCACTCAGCAGCGCCTTCTATACGGTTCTTGTCCATCAGTTCGCGATTTACGCTCCGCGCTTCCTCCCCGCACTCGGTCGCCCTCATGCAGTTGCACTTCGCTTCATTCGCCGTGACCAACTTATGGCGGGACTTCCGCCCGCAGGAGTGCGCCCATGCTGGGCGCACTCACAAAGGCCGGTTTCCCGGCCTCAACATGCTGTGTCACGTGTAATAACCACCAGTGACGCATGTGTTTTGCGGGTAGCCAGCCGGGCACCGCGGCAGAAATGTTGCCAGAGTTACAGTCTTGTCCGAACCAGAAGAATCCTATTTCGGTTCCTTGTCGCAGGACTCCGGTTTGCCGCAAGTGACGCTTTTGACCTTGCGGCCTTCCGTCACGTCGCGGAACCAGTCCACTACGCGGACGCCTTCCTCTTCATTGGTATAGAAACGGTCGAAAAGGAGCTGCGTGTGCTCCTTGCCCCGGCTCGTAAAGCCCGCGAAGCCGGGGATCCCTTTGGCCTGTTCCGCACGGTTCTGCAGCAGCAGCGGGTAAAGCCTGGAGGGAGTGCCGAAGGCCTTCTGGAACCTTTCCTGCGCCTGGTCATAGGCGGTGTCGAGTTCGACGACGCGTAGACGCGGCGCGTGTCTCACCGCCGCGCGGCCGAGGTCTTCGAACGTCGCGCTCCCGCGATCGACGCCGCCCGTCCATTCGGGCGCGCCATCCCAGAAGCCCCAGTTCTGGATCAATTCCGCAATCTTCGGGGACCGATAGCCGCCCGCGCCGTCCGAGACGGCGGTAATCTCAACGTCCGGATATTGATCCGCGACTTCCGCCGCATAGATCGGCGCGCCAATGGCGCCCGCGCTCGACCCGGCGACGACGATGCGCTCGGGTTTCTTCACGTTCTTATAGACCCAACTGAGCACCGATTCCACATTTGCACGGCCCCGGTGGCGCATCGCCACCTCCCGGCCGTCCGCCGTCTTGTAGGTCACATCGCGATTGCCGAGGTATACGTCGCCCGTGCAATAGGAGGCATAGACCTGCGTCCATTTGGCAACCGGGTTTTTCGGGTTGCCGAGGTCGAAGACGCCCCGCCAGTCGCGCGGGTCGCTTGGATCAACCCGTTCAGAGAGTCCAAGGCGACCCATGTATTCGCTCCGCCAGCGCGGTTCGTTTGGCTGAGGACGCGCGAAGGGAATGTAAACCGCCGAGCTGGGGTCGCATTGCTCGCCCGTCCAGCAGGCGCCGCCGCCACTGAGAAAGATCATGAGCTTTGCGGCGTCCGCGCCTTCGCCCGGCTTCACATGGAAGGCATAAGGCGTTCCTGTCGCGCAGGAGGTTTCGCCACCCGGCTCAATGGTCGTCCAGGGGGTCTTCGCTACCTGGCCTTGTGCCTGCGCCATGACGCCGACCGGAGCGAGCAAGAAGGCAAGGGTGACGGCGTGGCGGATCTGCATAGGGTTCCGCCCTCCCGGAGTAGTGCTTTGATTGGTGGCGAGTTTTTCCCGCCCGATGATGCAGAGGACTTTGCGGAACCGATTCTTATTCATGAGTGACCTGCCCTATAAATTGAGAGAAATATATGAGCAGTCTCTCGTGCCCCGGCGCATTGTCGCCCAGCACACACCTGCCCACTCATGCCGCCAAAATATGAGGAAGGCGAACAACGATCCTTTGAAGAAGAGGGGCTTTTGTTTGAATACCCGCCGAAACTCGACATCTGTCGGCAATCTCCCACACTCCGCCAAAGGCCGACGAGCTAAAAAGTGGAGTTTTCTTGATACTGAAGCCTTTGCGGGCCGGCAGGCTTCACGGCGAAAGCGAACGCGTTGGCGATGGCTGCGGAGATGCTCGACACGACGCCACCACCTGCGGCAAACTCAGGCAAGCCATGTCCCCCTCACATCAAAACAGCCGCTCGTGGCGGCCGTTGTTGTCGTGTTTCGGTCGTTACGTTCCGTTTGCCTATGTGGACGGCCACACCACCGCCTGCACTTCATCCGTACTGGTCGCCGCCTCGATCTGCGCCGTTAGCGAGATGCGCGTGCCAATCACCTCGCCTGCTGCCGCCTCCCAGGCGCTCGCGCGCTGCTGCACCATCGCAGCCAACGCCGCTACCGTCCGTCCGGCTGCCTGCGCGATCACGATGAGCAACGGTGTCGGCGCAGACGCCTCATCGGCGAAGGCCCGTGCTTCTTGACGTTGCCGCTCCCACGTGCCCACCTCGCTGGGTGGGTATGGCGCTTTCAACGTGGCTAGCACCGCCTCACACGCGGCGTTGATGCGTTCCCGTTTGCAGCGATTTCGCCGTTGCCAAGTCAACCGGCTGCGCCTGCACCGTGTACACCGAAACTCACGAACACCAGCCCTCACACGCTCCGCAACGCACGCTGCCACCTCGGTACTTCGTACTGAATTCCGCAGCCAAGTAAGCACCGACGTCGCCCTACGATACAAGGGCTCGTCTCGTAACAAGACCGTATAAGCCCGTTCTATCCCGCCTCCCCACTCTTTCGATTCTGCATAGTCTCCGCCTCTCGCTCGCCGAGGAACGCCACGACTTCCTGGGCTGTCGCGCGGGCGCTGCGTGTCACGCCGATCAGCGTCGCCGAGGCGTATCCCGTCCACTCCCCGTATCCGACGAGCCACAACCGGGGCTGCGCGACGGCACGCGTGCCCGACACGCGAATCCGTCCGTCGGCTTCCGTGATCCGCAGCGCATCCAAATGTGCCAGCGCCGGACGAAAACCCGTGCACCAGATAACGACATCGACCCGCGACTGCGTGCCGTCCGGCCACATCACGCCGTCTTCGACGAACCGCGCGAACGGACGTACCGCATGCAAGTCACCTCGCGCGCGGGCCGCCAACACCGGCGGCACCATCACGATATGCCCGAGCCCGTTGTCCGGATACGGATCGGGCAAGCCTCGCTGAGCGGCCTGCCAGCGCGCCGTAGCTCGCTCGAAAAGTATGCGGCCGTCTACGTCGTCCGGTAAGTAGGACGGCGGCGCGAGCGTGACCCAGGTTGCCTCGCTCACGCGCGACACCTCAGCGTAAATCTGCGCCCCTGAATTCCCTCCGCCAACCACCAGCACTCGCAACCCCTGCAACTCATGCGCGCCGCGATAGTCGGCCGAGTGCATCTGACGGCCGCGGAACGATGCATGTCCCTCATATGCCGGCACATACGGCGATCGCCACGATCCCGTCGCGCTGATCACCGTGCGCGCCAGCCAATCGCCGCTGTCGGTCTGCACCCTCAGCCCGTCGCTTTGCGCGAGAACCGCTGTGACCTTCACAGGGCGTTGCACCGGCACCCCATAACGCGCCTCGTACGCGCGCAGGTACGTCACGACTTCGTCGCGCGTCGGATAGTGCCGCTCACCACCCGGCATCGGCCACCCCGGCAGCGAACTCCATTGCGCGGGGGAAAAGAGTTGCAGCGACGGCCACGCGCGCTGCCACGCGCCCCCGGCAGAGGTCTGATCGTCCAGAACCACGTAGTCGACCTGCCAGCGACGCAGGAAATATGCCGTCGCCAACGCTGACTGCCCGCCGCCGATAACCAGCGTGTCAACGCTTCGCGGCGAACCCGTATGCGGCGCGCTCATGCCATCTCCGCCCGATCCGCCTCATCCGCCTCGTGCAGATGTTTGAGCGGCCCCACCTGCCGAAAATAACGTCCCGGCGACTTGCCGAACGCGCGACGGAACATGGCGATAAAGTTGCTGGGCGTGGAGTACCCGAGCGAATCGGCGATCGTGCCGACCGGTTCCCCCTTGGCCAGCCGGTCAAGGGCGCTCACCAGTCTCGCCTGCTGCCGCCACTGGGTGAAACCCATTCCCGTCTCCGCGACGAAAAGCCTTCTGGCGGTGCGCGACGAAACGCCTGCGCGCTGCGCCATCGCCTCGAGCGACGTATGTCCGCCCAGATCGTCGAGCACAGCGCGAGCCACGCGCAGCACACGTGCGTCGGTCGGCATTGGCAAACCGAGCGGCTCTGCCGGCGCGCGCTGAATCTCGTCGACCAGCACCTGCGCGAGCCGCATCTCGTCTTCCGTCAATACGTCGCGCAACGCCCACGACACCGCCCGCTTGACCAGCGCCTCCAGCAACTCCGATACCCCCACCACACAAGGTGCCGACGGCAACGCCGTCGCCGCGTAGGGCGCGACGAGCACGATCCATCCACTGACCACGCCGGTGAGCGACACACGATGCGTGACTTCCGGCGGAATCCACCCCGCTCGATAAGGGGGCAACACCCACGCGCCAAACGGCGTATGGACATGCACCAGACCCGAGTGGATGCAAAACAGCTGACCGCGCACATGGGAATGCCAGTCCAGCTCGCGCGTCCCGATCCGGAACAGACTGCGATCGTGTTCGTGCCCGCCAAACGCCCACACCGGCGGGCCGTCGGGCCGGTCATTCGGCCGATATTTGGCGAACGGCGACTCGGCAAGCGACATCAGAGGTGCATCGGGTTGGGGCTTCCGCGTATCGAGGCTCATCGCTTTGTCCGATTTACATTGTTTTATGACCAAACAATGTTATCAGGTCAACAAACAGCGCGCAGACAATGAGCGAAGTACCACTGCCAGCTGCCTCCGGGCGGCTCATTCGAAATCATGTCTGCCTTGCATGTCACCATCATCGGCGCGGGTCTGGGTGGCCTGTGCCTCGCTCAGGGGCTCCGCCGCGCGGGGATTTCGTTCGACGTCTACGAACGCGACGACGCGCCCGCAGCCCGTTTCCAGGGCTATCGCCTGCGCATCGACGCCGACGGCCTCGACGCCCTCACCCAATGCCTGCCCGATGGCCAAGTCGAACGGGTGCGCCAGCGTGCCGCCGTGGCACGTACCGGCGGGCGCTTCGTCACGCCGCAACTCGACGACGCCAACGTCGTCCTGCCACCGAGCTGGCACGATGCGCACACCGATACCGACGCCACTACGCGTCTGCGCAGCGCCCCCTCTGCCGCCGCTCGCCGAACGGCGCCGCCGGAGGGTATCCCCGGCGACCTCAGTCTGCATCGGCAGACGCTTCGCGAGATTCTGCTGGACGGCATTCTCGATCGCGTGCACTTCGGCAAGTCGTTTTCGCGTACGACGACCACGGACGACGGCTGTCGCATCGCCCACTTCGAAGACGGATCGTGCAGCGCACCGGGCCTCGTCGTTGCGGCCGATGGAAGCCACTCCCGCGTGCGCGAATACGTGCTGCCGGGCATGACACCGCGCGACACCGGCAATGTCTGCTGCTACGGCCTGACACCGCTATCCACGGCCCTGCTCGTACTGATGGACGGCCACGGCGAAGCCACGGTGATGGAAGGCAGCACCGTGGTATTTGCAGACGGCTTCGCCGTCGTCATCGAAGCCATGCTGTTTCGCCGCCAACCCGGTGGCAACACCCCCTCCGCATCCGCCATCGCCCCCGACCGGATGCCACTGTCTCCGGTATCCGATTACCTCTACTGGGCATTCATCGGCCCGTCGCAAAAGCTGCTGAGCACCCCGAGCGCAAACGACGAGTTGCACGGCCCCGCCCCGCTCGCCCGCATCGAGGCGCTTACCGAGTCCTGGCATCCGCACCTGCGTTCACTGTTTGCGCACGCGGTTCCCGACACTATCCGTACGATGTCCGTGCGCAGCACCACCACCCCACTGCCATGGCAGGTCGACGGGATCACCGGCCTGGGAGATGCCGTGCACACGATGAGTCCCGCGGGCGGACTCGGCGCGAACACGGCACTGCGCGACGCCGTGCGACTGGCCGAACATCTGCGCGCCGTGGCACTAGGACGCAGCACGTTGACGCAAGCCATCGCCGCGTACGAGCGCGACATGTGCGAGCGCGCGCGCGAAGCCGTTCGGCTGGCCGACGCAGGGGCCGCGCTGCTCAATGCCCGTCGCCCCCTGCCGAACGCGCCTGTGCAACCCGATGTCGACGCCATCCATTTATGAGACGGCGCCTCTCCCGTGTTACTTTTACGGCAACGTTACTGCGCGCGAGGAGTGACCATGTACACCGTAATGGGCATCACGGGGCGAGTTGGCGGCGTCATCGGGCACGATCTGCTCACGGCAGGTCTGCCACTGCGGGCTGTCGTTCAGGACCCGGTCAAATCCAGTCGATGGGCAACACTCGGCAGTGAAATCGCGGTTGCCGAAAACGGCGACGTCGGTGCGCTCATGAATGCCTTTCGCAACAGCGAAGCGGTATTCGTCATGCTTCCACCGAACGCCGACCCCGAGCCGGACTTCTCGCACGCGCGGCATCTGATCGACGCCATCCGCCAAGCGCTGGCGACTACGCGACCAAAGCGCGTGGTCTGCCTCTCGAGCATCGGCGCGGATTGCGAATCTCCCAGCCTGCTCACGGCACTGCACATGTTCGAGACGGCGATGGTGTCGCTCTCGTTGCCGGTAACGTTCCTGCGCCCCGCCTGGCTAATGGAGAACTTCGCATGGGACATCGCGCCCGCACGCGAGCGCGGCGAGTTACCGAGTTATCTGCAACCGGTGGATCGGACAATTCCGATGGTCTCGACGAGCGACGTCGGTCATTTCGCCGCGCGCGCCATGCAGGAGCATTTCACCGACGAACGCATCTGGGAAATCGAAGGACCGGATCGCTACTCGCCCGACGACATTGCGGCAGCACTCGCCCGTGCGCTGGCTCGAGACGTTCGTGCCGAGGCCGTGCCGCGGGCCGGTTGGGACCCGCTGTTCCGTGCGCAGGGCATGCGCAACCCGGCGGCGCGCATTCAAATGCTGGACGGCTTTAATAACGATGACTTCCGGTTTCGCGACGGTGGCCAACATACGCTACGCGGCGAGGTCACGCTCGTGCAAGCGATTGCCGCATTGGTGCGGGAAAGCTGACGAGGTCCCTCTCGCCACCCTCGCCACCTCATCGCGCCGTTACCGATGGCCGTCGCAAACCGGCGTTTGCGCGAGCAACTCGCGCCATCGCTGCGCCCAATCGCCGTCGTGGGCCAGGCCGCTCACAACGCGCGTCTTCACGCACGTCCCGCCTGCGGCCGACGCAAAGCGGCGCGCAACCTCCGGCGGCACGACCGCATCCTGCGTACCGCTGTAATGGATCTGCGCAATGCCGGCAACCTGCCGCGCGACATCGATGGGATTGCGCGACGCGGGCATCGGCGAGACCCGGTGCAATCGATTGACATACTCGACGTCGAGATTGCCCGCCACCGTGCGCAGGGTGGCGATGTCGTGCCGGCGGGCCGCCACTAGCACGGCAATGGCGCCGCCGCCCGAATAGCCGACAAGCTCCACAGGCTGCCCCGGCACACGCGCCGCCAACTGCCCTATGGCGGCGTCCATCGCATCGACAACTTCGGGCGCGAAGCGCTTGCCGGTCCAGTACGCGACCTGGCAGCGGGGATTGTCCGGCATCGGAGTGAACTGGCAGGGCCGTGCCAGATAGGCGACATTGGCCGATGGGTCAGCCGCAGCAAGCGCCAAACCGGTCGCGGCGACTGGTGTCGGATCGAGCGACGGCTCCGAGCGCGAGACCCAGGCAAGACCGTCGCCTTCGATGTAGATGCGCAGTGGTTTATCGGTGCGGTTGATGCGCGAGAACACGGTAAGGCGGAAGTCGCCGGCCGCGAGCACTTCCCGTTGCAGTCCGGCGGGGTTGGCAAGCGACTCGGCGTGCGCGTCGCGATCCAGACTGGCGCAGCCGGAAGCCAGCAACGCCAGCCCCAGCACGCTCCCGCAGAGCAGAACGCGCCACGATCCGGCGCCTCGCCCGTCACCGCCTCGATCAAGCCGCGTCATCGCGCCACTCGGCCACGAACTGCTTGAGCGCCTGCGCCATGCGCTCGACGACAGGCGCCCATTGCGCACGCGCCTCCTGACGGAACAAGCGCATGCCGGGGTACCAAGGCGTATCGTCCCGATCGAGCAGCCAGCGCCAATCGGGCACGAACGGCAGCAGCACCCACACCGCACGCCCCATCCCTCCCGCCAGATGTACCGGCGAGGAATCGACCGAAATCAGCAAATCGGCGAGATGCAGAATCGCGGCGGTGTCCTCAAAATCACGAATTTCATCGCTCAACGGCATTATCGACATGCCGTCGGGCGGCGTATTTGCCTGCGCCGATGCCGGCCCCTTCTGAATCGACAGGAACGTCGCCCCGCTCGCGCCCAGCGGGGCGAGTTGCTCGAGCGGCATGGAACGATTGCTGTCGTTGGCGTGCTCCGGGCGTCCGGCCCACACCATGGCGACCCACGGTCTCGGCACGTCTGCGAGCCTTTCGCGCCAATGGGCAACGCGCTGTGCATCGGGGCTGAGATAAGCCACGTCGCCGGGCAGATCGGCAAGCGTCAGGCCCATTGCCATTGGCAAGCTCATCAGTTCGCAATGCTGATCGAACGTCACCGGCAACGTCCCGCGAGCGACGATATCGTCATCGCCCCACATACGTTTTGCAATCGACAACGTCTCGGGATTGACCTCGAAGATCACGCGCGCCTGACTGCGCTCGCGTGCCCAACGGGCCATACGCATGAACTGGAATGTGTCGCCAAAGCCCTGCTCGTCGTGAATGAGGAGCGTCTGGCCGGGAATCGGACGACCGTCCCATCGCGGGCGTTGGACCTTGCGCTCGATGGACTGGGTATGTTCAAGGCTGTAGCGATAGCGATACTCACGCCAGCCGCGCTCGAAGTCTCCCAGCAAGAGCAACGCTTCGGCGAGGTCGAAGCGGTTCGACAGATCACCGGGCACCTGACGTGCGAGCCTATCGAGCAAGTCCCGCCCTTCCCGTGCCTTTCCCTGCGCACGCAGCACGACCGCGAGCAGTCGCCACAGGGACATGGGAGCGGCGTCCGTCGCCACGACGTCACGGAGCATCGCCTCGGCCCGCTCGTAGTCCTGTGCCTGCACGCGCGCCACGACCGCTTCGTAAATGGCGGTGAAGTCCGGCGACTCGGGCACATTGTTCGGTGGGAGGCTGGCGATGGAGGGCTGAGCGGCGCCCGTTGCCTCGCGCGCAGCGATGTCCGCCTCGACAATGCTGAGCGCTGCCCGCGCATCGGCGCTCTCGGGCAGGAGCACGAGTGCTTCACGGGCATTCGCCAGCGCTTCGTCCAGTCGCCCGACGAGACGCAGAATTCGCGCACGCGCCACGAGCGTCGAAGGATGCTTCGGCGCAAACGCCGACATTACCTCAACGGTCTGCAATGCCGCCGCCACGTTGCCTCGCGCGAGTTCGACGTTGGCGAGATTGCGGTAGGCGTCGACAAACTGCGGCGCCAGCTCAATGGCGCGGCGCGCCAGCGTCTCCGCCTCGGCAAAGCGCTGTTGCGCACTGAGCAGCGACGCCAGATTACTGTGCGCGTCGGCACGCTCCGGATCGCACTCAAGGGCGCGGCGATAGTGTGTCTCGGCGGCGGCCAGACGCCCCATCAGACGCGCGGTATTGCCGAGATTGTTCTGGGCGTCCGCCGACGCCGGCATCAGTTCGCTCACGCGCGTGAGACATGTCAGACTCTCTTCGAGTTGCCCGGTCTCCTGCAACACGATTCCCAGGTTGTTCCATCCGGCAACGAACGCCGGATCGACCTCGACGGCCCGGCGAGCCGCCGCCAGCGCCTCGTCGAGACGCCCCGCCTGTCGGCACATCTCGGCGAGATCCGACCAACTGGACGCAGGCGCATCCGGTGTCCGGCAAGTCACCCGAAGATGGTCGATGGCCATGGCAGGCTTGCCATAGGCATGCGCCATCAGGCCCAGCAGATAGTGCGCGTCGGGATGCTCGGGCGACACTTCCAGCACGCGTCGGCACAACACCTCTGCCTGCGGGGCCTGCCCCGCCTGCCAATGCGATTGCGCCAGCGCAACCGCCTGCGCGAAAGTCAACGTGCCGGGGGACGACGAAGGAGAAGACATCGGACAAGAATTGGGGGGAACGGTGGGCACTGCGCGATACTTTCACGGCGGTCGCAGCCCTGTCAATGACTGCGACCGCCGGCACTGTGCACTGTCCGAACGTGCCAGGCAATCAGAAACGCTGCTGCACGCGCACGATACCCGTGTGCGACACGAAGCCCGAGCCCGCTTGCAGGTCGTAGCGAATCGACGCGCCCTTTTGGACTGCGCACGCGAGATCTACCTGATGTGACTATGCATCGACGCGTTGCCGCCCTCGGCGCGCGTCACGGGCTTGCGCTACACTCGCCTGACCTATCAAAGACAGGAAATTCCCATGAGCACGAACATCGAAACCATTGCCGTCAATCGCAATGACGGCGCCACCGCAACGCTGGGCGATTACGCCGGCAAAGTGCGTCTGGTCGTCAACGTTGCGTCGAAGTGCGGCCTGACGCCGCAATACGAAGGCCTCGAGCGTCTGTACGAAGAGAAACGCGCCGCCGGCCTCGAAGTACTGGCCTTCCCCGCGAACAATTTCAAAGGTCAGGAGCCGGGTACCGACGCCGAAATCCTCGATTTCTGCACGACGCAATACAACGTCACGTTCCCGCTGTTCGCGAAGCTCTCAGCGTTGGGCGACGATCGCCACCCGCTCTACACGGCGCTCGTCGCGGCACAACCCGAGGCCATTGGCGAAGGCCCGTTCCGTGAGCGTCTGAAAGGATTTGGTGTCGAGCGGGAGAACCCCGCCGATGTGCTGTGGAACTTCGAGAAGTTCCTGATCGGCCGTAACGGTCAGGTCGTGGCCCGCTTCTCGCCGGACGTAAAGGCCGACGATCCGCGTCTCGTGGCTGCCATCGACGCCGAATTGGCCAAGTAAGCCCCGCACAGGGGACTCATCATCCCCTGAGTCGCACGCGCGTCTGGATTCGTGTCGTGACGGGTCAAGACCGCGCGATGGCCGATAGCTGGCGTTCACCCAGCGGCGTGACACGCAATACGCGCGGCTCACGCGTAGGTTCGAGCCACTTGGCTTGAAGGCATGTGCCGAGCAATGCCGCGCCCAGTGCGCCGCCGAGATGCGGTTTGCGCTCGCTCCAATCGGGGCAGGTGCAGGCGAAACGCCGGCGGCGGGCACGGGCGGAAGTCACGTCGACGCCAAGGGCCGTAAGGCCCGTGGTGCCCGCATCGGTCAGCGCAACATCGCTGCCGTCGATTCGAAGCCAGCGGTGCGCTCGCATCCGCTCGAAGAGCGCTACGGCGATCTCTCCGGCAAGATGGTCGTAACAAGTGCGCGCGTGACGTAGCGGGACGGGTGTGGCACGGCTGACCGGCACCGCACGCGGGCGCAGCTCTCTCGTTGCCAACACGGCGCTGGCCAGGGCTTCGATGGCGGCCGCCGTCTCCGGCGTAGCGATCCGGAAATATCGGTGCCGTCCGCGCGCTTCTTGCGCAAGCACGCCGCCATCCACAAGACGCGCCAGATGCCCGCTGGCGCTGGAGGGGGAAAGCCCGGCGATCAACGCCAGTTCTCCCGCCGGGCGAGCCGAACCATCCATCAACGCCCAGAGCATGGTCATGCGGCCCGCGTCCGCGAGCAGCGCCGCCAGCGAACTGACGCCGGGGGCATGATCTCTTGCGATGTCCACAGACAGACTCCCGTAAAGCACATGAGCCGCAGTATAGGCCCGCGAATGCGATCGACACTTCAGTGCGTCATGAAGCATGTCGGACCGATCACGCCTGAAGATAGGCGCCGTCGAGACCTTCCGTAGAGACGCCCTGCCATGTTCGCTGCCAACGTCGATGTCGCTACCGTACCGCCTCCGGCCAATGCGTTGGCTGCGGTCGTCCACCCGAATCCGTACCCATACTACGAGTCGCTCGCGCAGCAGCGTCCGTTCGACTTCGACGCCTCGCTGGGCATGTGGGTCGCCGCCGGGCCGCAAGCATTGGCGGCAGTGCTCGGTCACCCCGCCTGCGGCGTTCGGCCTGACGGAGCCACGGTGCCCGCAGCCTTGGCCGACGGTGCCGCCGGCGACTGGTTCGGTGCGCTCGTCCGCATGAACGACGGGGTCGCGCATGCCGCAATGAAACCGTGGTTGAAGACACGCCTCGCCGCGCTACACGCCGATCACGCCACGCTCGCCGCACTGCGAGAGGCGAGCCAGGCCGCCTGCTCGGACGCCTACCTCGTGTGCGGCGAAGCCCTCCCCGCCCGCCTCGACGACTTCGTCTTTCGTCAGCCGATTTACGCACTCGCCGCCTGGCTCGGTGTTCCTTCCCCGCAGTGGGCGGACGTTTATGACGACGTCCGAAAGCTGGTCGCCGCCATGGCCGAATCAGCGAAGCCCTCGCCGTGTGCCGACGTGTTGGCGCGCGGACATAGCGCCGCCACAACGATGCGAGGCCGTGCGATACGCTGGCTCGAGCACCACGCCGGCTCGAACACCTGGTTGCACGACACCGCCCGGCATGCCGCACGCGACGACGCCGTCGACTATGGCGTTCTCACGGCGAATATCGCCGGCCTCTTCACGCAAACGCACGACGCCTGCGCGGGACTCGTGGCCAACAGTTTGCGCAGGCTTGCGCGGCACACGTTGCCAATACCGCCGGCCGACGCCGCCCGCATAGCGCTTCCGGCCAATCTGCGTGTCGCCACCGCGGCTGTCGGCGACGTCATCCGGCTCGATCCACCGGTGCAGAACACCCGGCGTTTCCTGCACGCGAGTGCCATCGTCGGTGAGCGGACGCTGGCGCGCGACGACTCGATACTCGTCGTGCTTGCCGCAGGATCTGCCGTTGCCTCGCCTGAAAGCCCCGCGTGGACCTTCGGACACGGCACGCACACATGCCCCGGACGCTCGCCTGCCAGTACGATCGCAGCCGTCGGCGTACAAACGATGCTCGACAGCGATGTCGATCTCGTGTCGATCGCCAACGGCATCGCCTATCACCCGCTCGGCAATGTTCGCATCGCGCGTTTTCACGAGGACGGCCCGTCGTCGTGACACACGCCTTTCGCCTGATCGGCTTTAGTTTTATTTGATGGAACATAAATTCCACCAGACAAAACAAGCTTGACCGCCTGAAGCCCCTGTAAACACAAGGCTTTGCGCGACGATACGGCTCCATTCCGGGATTTCGGGCAGGATGGCGGTTTCCTTTCGCGCATCGGCGTCACGACGTCCGGACGCGCGACCGTTTCGACTTCCGCTGCTCTCATGTCCGACACACTCACTGACGGCATGCCCATGCCCGCCCGGCTCTGGGCCATTGCAACCGTCATGCTCGCCATCTCGCTCTCGGTGCTCGACAGCGCCATTGCGAACGTCGCGCTGCCCACCATCGCACGCGATCTGAACGCGAGTCCGGCCACGTCGATCTGGATCGTCAACGCCTACCAGCTCGCCATTACCATCTCACTGCTGCCGCTTGCCGCGTTGGGCGAGATCGTGGGCTATCGCCGCGTCTACACCGTCGGCCTGGCACTCTTCACGCTCGCCTCGCTGGCCTGCGCCCTCTCGGACTCACTCGTCACGCTCACGTTCGCACGCGTGGCGCAAGGCTTCGGTGCGGCCGGCATCATGAGCGTGAACACCGCACTCGTGAAAGCCATCTACCCGGCGCGCTGGCTCGGGCGCGGGGTCGCGCTCAACTCGCTCATCGTGGCGGTGTCGTCCGCCGCGGGTCCGACGATTGCCGCCGGGGTGCTGTCCATCGCGCACTGGCCGTGGCTCTTCGCCATCAATGTGCCGCTCGGCATCATCGCCTTAGCCATCGCCGTGCGCTCGCTGCCCGACACCGCCCGCGCCTCGCATCCGTTCGATTGGGCCGGCGCCGTGTTGAGCGCGCTCACCTTCGGGTTGCTCATCTCCGGCATCGACGCTTTCGGGCACGGGCAAGAATATTGGCTCGTGGCCGTCGAACTGGTTGCCGCCATCGCCATCGGCACGGTCTTCGTGCGACGCCAACGCACCCAACCCGTCCCGCTGCTCCCCGTCGACCTGCTGCGCATCCCGATTTTCGGGCTGTCGATCTGCACCTCGATGGCGTCGTTCTGCGCGCAAATGCTCGCATTCGTCTCACTGCCCTTTTTCCTTCAGGACACCCTCGGCTTCGATCACGTTCAGACCGGCTTGCTGATGACCGCGTGGCCGCTCACCATCGTTGTCGTCGCGCCGCTGGCCGGACGTCTGCTCGAGTACTACAAGCCAGGCCTGCTGGGCGGAATCGGTCTGGCCGCGCTCGCACTCGGCCTGCTCGCGCTCGCCCTGTTACCCGCACATCCGCATCCGATCGATATCGTCTGGCGCATGGCGCTGTGCGGTTTCGGCTTCGGCCTCTTCCAGTCGCCCAACAATTACGCGATGATCATGTCCGCCCCGCCCCATCGCAGCGGCGGCGCCAGCGGCATGCTGGGCACGGCACGCCTGACCGGACAGACGACCGGTGCCGCGCTCGTCGCCCTCGTTTTCAGCGTTTCGCCGGAAGGCTTCGGCACCCGGGCGTCGCTGTACCTCGCCGCCGCGTTCGCGGCGGTAGCCGCCGTGGTGAGCAGCCTGCGCACATTGCCGTCCGCCCAGCCGGACGCAAAATCGACCCGCGGATGACCGCCGCGCACGGGCGGTCCCGACAGGTTCACCCGGCCGTCCACCCGGCCGTGCTACACTGCCGACCTTTTACGGCTCGCCTGCGTGGGCCGCAAACGCCATGAGTTTTTGCGCCATCGATTTCGGCACTTCGAATTCCGCCGTCGCCGTGCAAGACGGCGCGACCATGCGTCTGGTCGAACTGGAAGCCGGCTACGGCACGCTGCCGACCGCCGTATTTTTCAACGCCGACGAAGGCGGCCGTGCCTCATTCGGCCGTCAAGCCGTCTCCGATTATGTCGATGGCTACGACGGGCGCCTGATGCGCTCGCTCAAAAGCCTGCTGGGCTCATCCCTGATCGAAAGCACCACCGATCTCGGCAACGGCTCGGCGATGCGCTACATCGATATCATCGCCACATTCCTGCGCCATCTGCGCACACACGCGCTCAAGACCGACGGCGGCGATCTGCGCCAGGTGGTCATGGGCCGCCCGGTGTTCTTCGTCGACGACGACCCGCGCGCCGACGCCGCAGCGCAGCGCTCGCTCGAACAAAGCGCGCGCGACGTGGGATTCCAGGACGTCCAGTTCCAGTTCGAGCCGATTGCGGCCGCATTCGATTACGAGTCGCGCCTGACCAGCGAGCAGCAAGTCCTTGTCGTCGACATCGGCGGCGGGACGTCGGACTTCTCGCTCGTTCGCGTCGGACCGGAGCGCGCTCGCCATCTGGAGCGCAAGGGCGACGTGCTCGCTCACCATGGCGTACACATCGCCGGCACCGACTTCGACCGGCGCATCGAGCTGGCCACGATCCTGCGCGAACTCGGCTACAAAGCGCTCGGCCCGGACGGTAAGGAAGTGCCCAACCGGATCTATTTCGATCTGGCGACGTGGCATCTCATCAATACCGTCTACACGCCCAAGCGCGTTGGCGAACTCGCGCTTACGGCGCATCTGTACGCCGATCCGGCGCATCACCGACGCCTCATGCGAACGGTGGAGCAACGCCTCGGGCATGCGCTCGTCGGTCATGCCGAAGACGCGAAGATCGAGGTGTCATCGGGCGGTGAGACGTGCATCGACCTGTCCCTGATCGAACGCGAGTTGGCCATTGCGTTCTCGGAAGCGGGACTGATCGAAGCGGTCAGCGACGAAATCGCGAGCATCGCCGCAGGCGCCGTGCACACGGCTGCGCTGGCGGGATTGCGCGCCGAGGATGTCGATGCCCTCTATTTCACGGGCGGCTCCACCGGGCTTCGCTGCCTGTCCAGCGCGATGTGCGCGGCCTTCCCGAAAGCCACGCCGGTCTTCGGCGATCGTCTCGCCAGCGTGGCGCTGGGTCTGGGCATTCACGCCAAACGCGTGTTTTCCTGAGCCTCTCCCCCCGCTGGCTCCAGCGCCGTCTGGCGATGGTGAAAAAAAGCGCGCGACCGAAAGGTCTGCGCGCTTTTTTCATGCCATGCGGCAAATCAGGTCGATCCTGTCAGACGAAGACCTGCCAGAGCAACAGCGTCATCGCCAACCCCACGACAGACACGATGGTCTGCAATACCGACCAGACCCACAGCGTCTCCTTCAGCTTGAGTCCGAAGTATTCGCGCACCATCCAGAAGCCGGCGTCGTTGACGTGGCAGAAGAACACCGATCCCGCCCCGATCGCCAGCGCGATGAGCGAGCCTTGCACCGGCGGCAGATGCATCACCAACGGCGCGACGATACCCGCCGTGGTAGTGGTCGCCACCGTTGCCGATCCCGTCGCCTGACGCAACGCCACGGCAATCAGCCAGGCCAGCAGAATGAGTGGCATATGCGTGCCGACGGCTACCTTGCCGATGGTCGTGGCAATGCCCGCTGTCACCAGCGCCTGCTTCAAGCCGCCACCTGCCCCGATCGTGAGCAGCAGCCCGGCAATCGGCGGCAGGGCGCGGCGCAGCGTCTCGCCCACCCGGGCGCGTGGCAATCCACGGCTCCAACCCAGCACGACGATAGCGACGACAACCGTCAGTGCCAGCGCAATGATCGGCTCGCCCAGAAAATTGAGCGCGTCGAACAACGGTGTCTCGGGCGTCAGCGTGATCTTCGCCAGCGTGCGCCCCAGCATCAGCACGACCGGCAACAGAATCACCAACAGCGCCGCCGCAAAGGGCGGTGGCGCTACATCGTCATCGCGCTTGGTGAACAGCTCGCCCAGTTGCTGTGGCGCTTCGACATGCAAACGCGGCGCGAGCCACATGCCATACAGCGGACCCGCCAGAATCACCGCAGGAATGGCGATGAGCAGGCCGAGTCCCATCGTCATGCCCAGATCCGCGTGCAACGCCGAGACGGCAATCAGCGGCCCTGGGTGCGGCGGCACCAGCGCGTGCAGCGTGGTCATGCCCGCGAGTGCCGGAATCGCCACGCGAAGGATTGGCGTATTGGCCCGGCGCGCCATCACGAAGATGATCGGGACCATCATCACCAGACCCACTTCGAAGAACAGCGGCAAGCCGATGATCATCGCGACCAGCGCCATCGTCCACGGTAGCGCCGATCCCTTCGCGAACGTGAGCAGAACCGTCACGATCCGGTCGGCCGCCCCGGTGTCGGCCATCAACGCCCCGAGCATGGCCCCCAGCGCGATGATCATGCCGGCGTCACCCAGCAGGCCGCCCGCCCCCTTGCTGAACGCGCCGGCCACCGCGTCGAGCGGCAATCCCGCGCCGAGACCGGCGATGAACGTGCCGATCAGGATCGACAGAAACGGCGACAGCTTGAGAGCGCTGATGAAGACGATGATGGCCACTAGGCCGACGAGACAGGACAGCAGAAGGCGAGTGTCGTGCGCTGCCCATGGCACGACGTGGTTGACTAGCTCCACGATGATCCTTGGTGACGGGAAACGAGAACACCGGCGCGCAACTTGCGGCCGGTGTGTGCGGGCATTGTGCTACCGGAGGCAACCGCGTGCACGCACGGGCTGCAAGGCCCCGTGACACGGGGCGCGAGGGGGATTGCGGCAAGTTTCGGTCGTCGAAACGTCGCGGCCGCCGGGCCGCGTTACTGGAACGCGACCTCGTTGAAACTGCGCAGCTTGCGACTGTGCAGACGATCCAGACCGTTATCGCGCAACAGTTCCATCGCCTTCACACCGATCTTCAAATGCTGATCGACGCGCTCGCGATAGAAACGGTCCGCCATGCCGGGCAACTTCAGCTCGCCATGCAGCGGCTTGTCGCTCACGCACAGCAGCGTGCCGTACGGCACCCGGAAACGAAAACCGTTCGCCGCGATGGTCGCGCTTTCCATGTCGAGCGCAATCGCACGGCTCTGGCTCATGCGCTGCACCGGCTCGCGGTGATCGCGCAACTCCCAGTTGCGATTGTCGACCGTGACCACCGTGCCCGTGCGCATCACGCGCTTGAGTTCGAAGTCGTCGAGTTGCGTGACGTCGGCCACCGCACGCTCGAGCGCGACCTGCACCTCTGCCAGCGGCGGCACCGGCACCCACAGCGGCAGATCGTCGTCGAGCACGTGATCCTCACGCACGTAGCCGTGCGCGAGGCAGTAGTCGCCCAGACGCTGCGAGTTACGCAGCCCGGCGCAGTGCCCCAGCATGACCCACGCATGCGGGCGCAGCACGGCAATGTGATCGGTGATGGTCTTCGCGTTGGACGGTCCCACGCCGATGTTCACCATCGTGATACCGGTGTTGTCCGGGCGCACGAGGTGATACGCCGGCATTTGCGGCAAACGCGGTGGCGGCGTGCCCTGCGAGTCGCGCGCGTCGATATTCTGATTCCAGTGCGTGACGTTGCCCGGCTCCACGAATGCCGTGTACTGGCTGCGGTACTCGCGCGTTGCAGCATCGTCCGTTGCGCTCATCAGTTCCCGGCCCAGTTCGACGAACTCGTCGATATAGAACTGGTAATTCGTGAAGAGCACGTAGTTCTGAAAATGCTCGGGCGACGTCGCCGTGTAATGACGCAGACGATGCAGCGAATAGTCGACGCGCGGCGCAGTGAACAACGCAAGCGGCAGGATCTCGTCAGGCAGCGGATCGCGCGTGCCGTTCACGATACTGTCATCCATCGTGGCGAGGTCGGGCACGTCGAAGACCGTGCGCATGGCACGCAAGTGCGTCTGATCGAGATCGCCTTCGAGGTACACGCCGTCCTGATAGGCGAAGTGCACGGGAATCGGCTCGTCTGAGACGCCGACTTCAAACGCCACGCCGTGATTGTGGGCCAGACGCCGGAGTTGCTCGATGTAGTAGCTCTCGAACAGATCCGGCCGCGTGACCGTCGTCTGATAACTGCCGGGGCCGGACACAAAGCCATAGGACAAGCGCTTGTCCAGTTGGGTGATGTCTTCCGTGGTGATGCGAATGAACGGGTAATGCGCGCTCACCCGCCGCGACTGATCTTTCTGCGTGGAAAATCGTTCGAAAGCGGCGCGAAGATACGCCGTGTTGGCATCGTAAATCGTCTTCAGGTAGGCGACGGCTTCCACCGGATCTGCGATCGATCGGGTGGCATGAACCGGTTCTTGTTCGGACATGCGCAAACCTCTTCTGTCTTTTTCATGATGTCGAGTATGCGCCTATTGTGACACGACTGTATGACGTCCGCGGGGCCCCTGCGTCATGCGGAGCCTCGGGGACGAGGCGCCGCACGACGCGGGTAGCAAGGGACGCCGACAGTCGCTGGAAACGATGCCTGCGTCAGTCTTCGAGCCGCACGCCGACCTTGAGCGTGACCTGCCAGTGAGCGACCTTGCCGTCCTCGATATGGCCGCGTGTCTCGATGATTTCGAACCAGTTCAGATTGCGCAGCGTCTTGCTCGCGCGCTCGATGGCGCATTTGACGGCATCGTCGATGGACTTGGGCGACGAGCCGGTCAGCTCGATCTGCTTGTACACGTGATTCGTCATGACAGTCTCCGGGGTTGGTTTGGAGACTTCCCATGCTAGGCGTGTGCTACTGCGGGTGCAAGTCGGCGCATTCCGACAGACGGCCGCCCGGGCCTTCGATGGGATCGGACTCCGTGCTACCGTCATCGCGCTCGCACGCGGTCTGGTCGTGACGCAGCGTCGCCGGCACCACGGTATCGAGCGGCGTCGGCACGACGTTCATGAGATTGCGGCGCACCTTTTGCAGCAATTGCGTGAGCTGCACCGTCTCGAAGGCCGTCAGGCCATGAAGCGCCTCATTGCGCACTTTGTCGGAGAGTGCGCGGGCAACCTGCAACTGCTCGACAGCCGCGCGTGTGATAAACAGACGTTCGATACGAGGGTCTCGCGCGTCAGGACGGCGGCGTACCCAGCCCGCCTCTTCCATGCGATCGAGCATGCGGGCGAGCATCTGCGGCGGGGTTTCGAGAATGTCGCCCAACACTGTCCGACTCACGCCGCGATTGTCGGCGAGGTAGATAAGCAGGCGGCATTGGGCACGCGTCATCGGTAGCGTGCGTCGCGCAAACTGTTCTAAGCGGCGCCCGAACAGACGCTGGACGTCTGCCACGAGAAAGCCGAAACGTTGGGCGGAATCGGACACTTTCATACGTCAGCATTATGCTGAACATGTTAATTAATATCAAGCCGCCAAGGCTGCGGTACGGTGTTTCGCAAGCCGCTTCATGCACGAATGGCCACGGTGTCCGCCGTGGCCATTCGATTTGCCGCCTGGATCGCCCGAAACCCGAACGGCGTTCAGGCAACCGCCGGCGTGTCCGAATCCTGAGCGCTGCCATGCCTCAGCCAGTCGAGCGCGCCCTCGCCCGCCGTCTCCGCCCCCGGCCCGGCGCGGCGTATCGCAACGCCGACCGCCAGCACGTCGATGGCCGCGAGATGCAGAATCCGCGCGATCATCGTCACATGCGCCCCCATCGTCTCGACGTGGTCGTTTGGCAGGACAAGTGTCGCCTTGCGCGCGAGCGGCGAGTTGCGCGCGGTGAGCGCAATCACCTTCGCGCCGCGTGCCACGGCGATGTCGACGGCACGGTTCAGGTCCGCCGAGCGCCCCGATGCGGAAATCGCGACCACCACGTCACCGTCTCCGAGCAACCCCGCCGACGCCTGCAACAGATACGGATCGCCATAAGCGATGGTCGGCATGCCGAAACGGAAGAACTTGTAGTGGGCGTCCTGCGCAATCACGCCGGAATTGCCGAGCCCATAGAACTCGATGCGGTGCGCGCCGTCGAGCAGCGTGACGGCCGCCTCGACCGTGCGTGCGTCCAGATGCTCGCGCATCTGGAGAATCGACGACACGGTGTTGTCGAGCACCTTTGCACTGAACTCCGCCGCCGAGTCGCCCACATGCACCTGTCCGTGACGCACCGGCAGCGTGCCGGTCAACGCACTCGCGAGTTTGAGCTTGAAGTCAGACAGACCCTGGCAGCCGAGCTTGCGGCAAAAGCGGATGACGGTGGGCTGACTCACTCGTGCCAGACGGGCGATTTCCGATACCGGCTCCGCGAGCAATGCGCGCGGCTGCCTGAGCGTGAGTTCCGCGACACGCTGTTCGGCTGGACTCAGCCGGTCGCGCAACCGATGCAGACGGTCGATCAATCCACCCGCCCCCGCCGCATGCGTGCCGAGTTGCTCGGCAAGCATGGCGGAAGTGCCGAGAAACGCCGGGTGATCGGCCGTAATGACGTACGTCGGAATCTTCTTCAAATAGCCTTCGAAACGGCCCTTCGCCTCGAAGCGCTGGCGAAACGGCGAGTTCTCGAACAGCGTGCCGAGCTTCGGGATCACGCCGCCGCCCAGATACACGCCGCCAACCGCGCCTAACGTAACGGCGACGTTGCCTGCGAGCGTGCCGAGCATCGCACAGAAGCAGTCGACCGTCTCACGCGCGAGCGCATCGCCTCCTTGCGCGAGCTTCACGATGGCGGGTGTCTCCAGCGGCTCCACTTCACGCCCTTCACGCCCTTCACGCCGGGCCAACGCCTGATAGACCAGCGCCATGCCGGGCCCGGCAACCAGCCGTTCGAACGAGACATGCGGGAAGTGCTGCCATGCATAGCGCAACACATCGATTTCGCGCTCGTCCGCCGGGGCGAAGGTCGTGTGGCCGCCCTCACTGCCGAGCGCAATCCAGCGATCGCCCGCCGGAATAAGGCCGGACACGCCAACGCCAGTCCCCGGGCCGAGCAGGCCAATGACGCCGTTGGGCTGCGGCTCGCCCGCGCCCACCTGCCGCTTCTGCGTATCCGACAGGTAAGGCAGCGCCATGGCGAGCGCAGTGAAATCGTTGACGACCAGCAATGTCTCGAAGCCCAGCACGCGGCGCGTCGCCTCGATCGAGAAGTGCCAGTCGCGATTTGTCATGCGAATCTCATCGCCTTCGATGGGATTGGCGATGGCAATCGCCGCGTGCAGCACCGGCTCGGCATGATCGGCCTCGTCGAGATAGGCGCGGATGACTTCGGGAACACCGGGATAGTCGTCGCAGGCATAGTCCCGGATCTCGACGAGATCGCCGGGTGCAATTTCCAGTGCGAAACGGGCGTTGGTGCCGCCGATGTCGGCCAGCAGTCGCGGACCGCTCATGTGCGGCGAATTATTCCTCACTCCAGAAGACATCGATCTTGACTCCTTCTCTGTGAATCAGCCGGGAGATGGCGTTGTCCTGTTCCTCGGTTTGCGCGGCTTCCAGCACTTCGCGTTTGGCGGCGCCCTGAATCTGCAGAATGAGGCGCTCGCAAGCCGCCAGTGCCGTGAGCGACCACGACACGCGCAGATGCGGCGCGTGCTGCGGCTGTACGAGGACGAACTTGCGGTGAGTGGTAATCGCCTCGCGCCATTGCGGTGCGTCGGCGAAAAGCGATGCCGTATGCCCGTCCTCGCCCATGCCGAGCACGCACACTTGCGGCACGCCATGCGTCCAGGTGTCGTTGAGGGTTTGCACTTGCAGCGCGGCATCGGTCGCCGTGTCGACAAGCGGCAACCATTGCGCGCCCGTTACGCCGGGCAGCAGTGTCTCGGCGACCAGACGCGCATTGCTATCGGCATGCACAGGCGGCACCCAGCGGTCGTCGACGAGGGTGATGGCAATGTCTCTCCACGCCACGGGCAACCGCGCCAATTGCGAGAGAAATGCCTTGGGACTTGTGCCGCCCGACACGGCCAACAGCGCGCGCGGACGAATGGTCAGCGCTTCGTCGAGCCGTGCGGCAACGGCATTGGCCAGAGCCAGCGCCTGGGCTTCACGTGTAGGGAATATGCGCCAGTGAATCATGTGTGTCTGCCTCCGGTGTCCTTGGCTGCGGACTGGCCGCGCCGAACGATGACCGTGCCCCGCCCGGCGATCCGTCTCAAATATCTTCCTCGACCCAGCTCGCGCCGTACTGCGCCAGTAGCGCACTCGCGGCCGGCGGCCCCCACGTTCCGGCGGCGTAGCGCTTCGGCCCCTTGTGCTGACGCGACCAATATGCCTGGATCGGCGCGACCCAGCGCCACGCCTGCTCCTGCTCGTCTCGCCGGACGAAGAGCGCAAGACGGCCGTTGATGACGTCGAGCAGCAAACGCTCGTAGGCATCCATCCTGTGTCCCTTGAAGAACTGGTCGAACGCCAGATCGAGGTGGACCGATTGCAGATTCATCCCCTCGCCCGGTTGCTTCGCCAGACAGTAAAGGCGGATGGATTCGTTCGGCTGAAGGCGGATCACGAGACGATTGGCGCCAGGGTGCGCCGTGGCCTCGCCCAACAGCGGATACGGCGTCGCGCGATAGTTGACGACGATCTCGGCCACGCGCTCGCCGAGTCGCTTGCCGGTGCGCAGGAAGAACGGCACGCCCGCCCAGCGCCAGTTGTCGATCTCGGCTTTCAGGGCGACAAACGTCTCGGTCTGGCTGTCGGCCGGCACCCCCGGCTCGTCGGCATAGGCCGGCACCGCAGACTTGTCGATGGCACCGCCACCGTACTGGCCGCGCACCACATTGCGGGCGACCGTTTCGTCGTTAAGCGGGCGCAGCGAACGCAATACGCGCAGCTTCTCGTCACGCACGGCGTCGGCATCCATCGACAGCGGCGGCTCCATCGCCACGATGGCCAGCAGTTGCAGCAAGTGGTTCTGCACCATATCGCGCAGCGCGCCGGTCTGTTCGTAGAACTCACCGCGCCCCTCGACACCGATGGCCTCGGCAATCGTGATCTGAATGCTCTCGATCAACTCGCGCCGCCACAAGGGCTCGAAGATGGCATTGCCGAAGCGCAGCGCCAGCAGGTTCTGCACGGCCTCTTTCCCAAGGTAGTGGTCGATACGATAGATCTGGTCTTCACGGAAGATGGCGCCCACGGCGTCGTTGATCGCCACCGACGAGGCCAGGTCATGCCCCAGCGGTTTCTCCAGCACGATGCGGCCGTTTTCGTTGAGCCCGGCGCTACGCAGCCCTTCGCAAATAGGGATGAATAACGAGGGACCGGTCGCCAGATAGAAGATGCGCACGCCCCTGCGCTGTGTCAGACGCTCGGCCAGCGCACCGAACTTCTCCTCGCGGCCGAGATCGAGCGGCATATAGTCGATGGTGGCGAGAAAGCGCTTCCAGGCGTCCTCGTCCCACACGTCGGCCTTGATGTGCTCGCGCACATGCGCCTCACACCACGCACGGTACGAAGCGGCATCCATCGGCTTGCGGGAAATGGCCAGAATGTGGCCGGTATCGGTGGCGGCGTCCGAGCCCAACTGGCCCGTGCGGAACGCCCGGAATAGTGCCGGCAGCACTTTGCGCAGCGACAAATCGCCGGTGGCGCCGAACAACACAAAGGTATAGGGTGAAGGCGTGTTCATAGCGAGCGTGGACTCCGTGCGACCTGACGACGACCGAACTTGGCAGACGGTCGGATGTCACTGAAGAAGCGCAACTTTGACACTGCATTGTAGTTTAACTACACTTCGAATCAACAAAATCTCGTGCTTTGACTACATCATCCGCCGATGATTTAGGACAGGGCATCACGTCGAGCCGGCATGCGAACGGTGTCGCAGGCGTCTAACGCGCCGGTTGCGCCGCCCCGCATCGGACGCCCCACAACGTCACGGAATCACCATGACTCAGTCTTCGCACAACGTGTCGCTGCATCCGGTGGTAGAACGCGTGACCGAGCGCCTCATCGAGCGCAGCCGGTCGTCTCGTCAGGCTTATCTGGAAGGCGTCGCCCGCGCCACGCAGGGGCAACCCGGGCGCGAGACGCTGGGGTGTGCCAACCTCGCGCACGCGCTGGCAGCCGCCCCCGCCGACGACCGTCTCAAGATCCGCGCCGAGCGCACACCCAACATCGGCATCGTCACCGCTTACAACGATATGCTTTCGGCGCATGCACCGTTCGCCGAGTTCCCCGACATCATCAAGTCCGCTGCACGGGCCCACGGCGCGAGCGCGCAGGTGGCCGGCGGCGTGCCCGCGATGTGCGATGGCGTGACGCAGGGGTACGCCGGGATGGAGCTCTCGCTGTTCTCGCGCGACGTGATCGCCATGGCCTCGGTCATTGCGCTCTCGCACCAGATGTTCGATGCCGCGATGTTCCTCGGTGTGTGTGACAAGATCGTGCCGGGGCTCGTGATCGCCGCGCAGGCGTTCGGTCATTTGCCCGCCGTGTTCGCCCCGGCCGGCCCGATGCCCTCGGGGTTGCCCAACGACGAGAAGTCGCGCATCCGGCAGGAATACGCCGCCGGCCGCATCACGCGCGCGGCGCTGCTCGACGCCGAACTGGCCGCGTATCACACGGAAGGCACCTGCACGTTCTACGGCACGGCCAACAGCAATCAGATGCTCATGGAGTTCATGGGGCTGCATCTGCCGGGCGCGTCGTTCGTCAATCCGCACACGCCGCTGCGTCATGCGCTCACACAAGCGGCGACCGCACGCGCCGTGGCGCTGGCGAAGTCGGGCATCAATACGTCTCACATTCTCGATGAACGCGCGTTCATCAACGGCGTTGTCGGTTTGCTCGCCACGGGCGGTTCGACCAACCATACGCTGCACCTTGTCGCCATGGCCCATGCGGGCGGCATTCTGCTCGACTGGCAGGACTTCGCCGATTTGTCGGACGTCACGCCGTTGCTCGCTCATGTCTATCCGAGCGGCAAGGCCGATGTGAATCAGTTCCACGCCGCTGGCGGCCTGAATTTCCTCATTCGCGAACTGCTCGACGCCGGCTTCCTGCACAACGACGTGACCACGGTCATGGGACACGGTCTGCGCGCGTATACGCAGGAAGCGCTTCTGCACGACGACGTGCTCTCGTGGCACGACGCCCCCAGCGACAGCCTCGACGAGACCATCGTGCGTCCGGCATCCCGGCCCTTCGCCCGCGAAGGCGGGTTGCGCATGCTCGAGGGCAATCTGGGACGCGCGGTCATCAAGTCGTCTGCCGTCAAACCGGAACATCAGACGGTGCGCGCCCCGGCGCGCGTGTTCTCCGATCAGGAATCGGCACAGGCCGCGTTCAAGGCGGGCGAATTGACGCGCGACGTCATCGTCGTGGTGCGCTTCCAGGGGCCGCGCGCGAACGGTATGCCCGAGTTGCACAAGCTCATGCCGATGCTCGGTCTGCTTCAGGACGAAGGCCACCATGTGGCGCTTGTGACTGACGGGCGAATGTCGGGAGCATCGGGCAAAGTGCCGGCGGCCATCCATCTCTCGCCCGAAGCGGAGCAAGGCGGCATGCTCGCACGCGTGCAGGACGGCGACATCATCACCATCGACTGTGAAAAGAACCTGCTGCATTGCGAAGTCGACGACGCCACGCTCGCCGCTCGCACGCCGGAGCCCATGCCGCAACGGCCATTCGACCCGTGGCGCAATGTGTTCCGGCTCTTCCGCGACAATGTCGGCACCGCACCGCACGGCGCATGCGTGCTGTTTAACGACGCGCAATATCCGTCGCAGCGCTGAGGCGTAGCGCCGCCGCACGCACCTCTGCCCCTTGTCTGTACGGCGTCAAAATCTTGACGCCGTTTTTATCTGCGCCTCCCTAGACTGGCCCCGTTGTCACTCTTGTCGTGAATCGACACGTTGCCATGCCTACCATCGCTCAGCGCGCCAGACTCGAACCTCCTGGTGCGAACGCCACGCCGGCCGACGCTTTCCACGCCTACGGCACAACGCCCGCCCCTGCGGCGCGCGCGTCGGCCACCGCCACCGGCACTGCCATCGCCGCCACGCCGGCGAGCACGCAAACCCTCCCCCCGACCGACGTTTTCGCAACACCGCGGCAACGCAATCGACACACCCCTCGCGTTCGCCTCGACGCAACGCTCGACATCACGCTCAGCCGCGCTGCCGTCTCGACGCTTGCCATCACGTTGGCGATGAGTCTGCCGCTGCCATGGCGCGTCGAGACGATTCGTCCGATCCGGCGCGATACCGCGGCCGTGGTGTCGATTGCGTTGCCGCGCATCGAAGCCTCACGGGCCATGCACGTCGTCATGCAATCGTTACCGGAAGCCGAGTTCGGCGCGTTGCGTCTGCGCGCTGCGGCCTAAGCCACCGACATTCCGGCGTCGCTTCGATGCGTCTCTCGCTCTGCGCACAACCCTGCTCCCCTGATATGAACACAGCCATCTTCGAAGGCGTGTGGATTCCACTCGTCACGCCCATGACCGGCGCCAATGGCGCTCAGATCGATCGCAACGCCTTCGCGCGTCTGGTCGACTACTACCTTGCTGCGGGAGTGAACGGCCTGGTCGTGGCCGGCACGACGGGCGAAGGCACATTGCTGGACGACGACGAGCGCCGCTGGCTCGTCGAGACGGCTTGCCATCTCGCGCACGGACATGCGCCGGTGGTGGCCGGTGTCGGCGCGGCCGATACGGCCAACGCCGCGCAGCAAATTCGCAACATCGAAGACCTGCCGCTTGCCGGATATCTCGTGCCTCCGCCGTACTATCTGCGCCCGTCGCAGGAGGGCATTCTCTGGCACTACCGAACGCTGGCGGCGGGCACGCGCAAACCGCTCGTGCTCTATAACGTGCCGCTGCGCACCGGGGTGACACTTGGGGTGGAGACGATCCGTGAGCTGGCGTCGCACGACGCGTTCGCGGCAATCAAGGAATGCGACGCGCATCCGCTCCTGCATTTGCCGTCGCAGGTCACCATGCGCGTGCTGTGCGGCGACGACATGCAGTTGCTGCCTGCCCTGCAAGCGGGCGCCGTCGGATGCATCTCGGCGGCGGCTCACGTTCGGCCCGACCTCTATCTGAAGCTGTTCCGCTACGTGCGTGAGGGCGACATGGCCCACGCGACGACGCTCTTCAACGGGATGAAGCCGCTCATTCGCCGGCTGTTTTCCGAGCCGAACCCAGTGGCGATCAAAGCCGCACTCGCTTCACTGGGGCTGTGTCCGGAAACGGTTCGCCGGCCCCTCATGCCTTGCACGCCCGCGCTTCGCAGAGAGATCGACACCCAACTCGAAGTGACGATGGCGTTCTGACTCCGCACACGCTCCGTCACCGCGCGCCAAGCACGTCGCCTGAATGCCCTTACGACAGGACACCCGTTATGGATGACATCGAACAGCGTCACCGCACCGTCGCCCGTCTGCTCATCAAGCTCTCGGGAATCACGTTGGCCCGGCTCGCTTACGCGACCGGCATCACCGGCAACACGATTTCGCGCTGGGTACATGGCGATCACTGTGCGCTGGGACCGCAAGGCCGGGAAAAACTGTTCGCGGCGCTCGGGACCTACAGCGACGGCACTCACGTACGGCTCGCGCCGCGCGCCACCGGTGCCGCGCAGCCGGTGTTCCAGATCAACGGCCTGGTGCAGGCGGAGCGCTTCGCCACACTCGCCGCGCTGACGTCGACGCAGTTCGTCGCGGCGCGCGAAACGTGTCAGGGAAAAACGCTCGTGAGCGTTGTCACCGACATCAGCGGGCAAACCACAGCATTGCTCGTCGGCACGCGCGAGGCCCTCGACGAGTTGTATGCGGAGTTGGGCATCGCCGTCTCGCCGAAACGCCGTTTGGAGGCGGGACTCCGCAGTTACGCTTCAGGCAGCGAAGCGGTGCGTCTACACTCGAACTGACTGCACTTTGCGTAACGAAGCACCAGCACCCGCCAATCCGTTCTCGGCCCCCCGTCAACGATGGAGCGTGTCATGACGACAGATCGCATCAACAAGCGCATGAAGGTGTACGCCTCGGAAGGCTGGCAGGACACGGGATACAGGATCGGTGCACAGTCTGCACCGAAAGTGATCCTGCGGGCGTCGGGCGAATGGTGCACGCGTACGGACGACCGCAAGTTCGGACGCCGCGACGCCGACGGGCGCACGCCGAATTCCGGCGCAACGTATCTGCACAATGTCTCGGGCGATGACGGGTATCCGTATCACGGCCCCGACGCGCTGATGGGGCAATTGATCGGACGATTCGGCAAGGACGGGCAGCCGTTTCTCATCGGCAAGCACAAGTCATTCCGCGTCGATGGGATGCCCTCGGACGTGTCGCTGTGGCTATGCTGCAACGATCCGTTGGGAAGCGCTAAACGCGACAACGATGGTGCGCTCGACGTGACACTCGAACTGGACGATGCCAGCGACGTCTTCGCGCCCCGCAGCCAGCACTTCGACCGGCCGTCAGGGACCTGGGTTGATGATTGACAGGCTAGGTAAATCATTGATGTCATGACGACCGGTGGCGGCACGCTCGCCGCCGTGATCCACGTGGTGGAGTCCCGTCTCGCACGTAATCAAAAACCATCCCCGGCGACGCGACGTCCGATTTTCGCGATCCATACAAGCCCCGGCGAAATGAACACTTCCTTGAAGCTCAGGGGTTCAAGGCATCGCCAGCGAAGTCCGTGACCCCGTATGAAAGCTCCCCTCTATCTGGTTGTGGGCCACGCCTTCTAGCGCGTGAGTAACACCGAGCGTCGCTCGCGCTTTGCCGCGCGCCAAAGGTCAGACTATCCCGAAACCACTTCAGATCATTCACCACGGACCTCGCGCCCGACTGAATTTTCCCAAATAGCCGAATATATTCATTCATCACACTTTAGTTATATCGTAGTCCAAATACTACTGACAAAATCCAAAAGACATTAAAAGAAAATGGAACGATTATTCGAGCGCCCTCCGGGCAAGAAACAAACGAGCCACAAGCTTTTCAACAGGAGAAATTCCATGAAGCAAGTCAAGATCGAATCATCCTTATCCAACCAGTCGAACGACGCATATAACACGCCTCACACGAGCCCGATGTCCAGCAATTAATTACTACGCAACTTGGCGCTCGGAGTCACTGACCCTGAGCGCCCATTAGTGAGAAACAATGACCCCCACAGCATTTCTTAAGATACTGAATGGAAAATTAATTCTTTGGAATTACCTGCAACATAAACAATACGAAATCGACCCAGATCATATCGCAAGACTTCTCGAACTTCTTAGGGGAACTCCCAAAAGTGAAATGGGGGTGGACAAAGATCTAGCAGAAGCAGGCTTGCTTACGCAAGGCGACCCCGCCGATTGGGGATGGGACTGCTTATCGAGGATTTTTCATGTTGGAACTCAAGTTCCACGGACGGACGTCCCCGCTGAGGAAGTTCCGTACCTCGGCTACATTGAGCATTGCACATCGCTCGCGAACTCCATCCCTCCCGTCGAGATCATTCGCCCCGGACCCATCACCCCTTTACCGCCGCCCCAGACGATAAACACCTGTGATCTCGGCACGGCGCTGATGCAACGAGCAACTTGCCGCGCATTCGATGGCAAAGCAATCTCATTGCAAGAGGTCGCGAATTCACTCTGGGCAACATTTGGCGCAATTCACGGCGGTTCCCGCTCAGACCTCGAAGAAGCCGGATTGATGCCGATCGGGTACCGTAGGACCTCGCCATCAGGTGGGTCAATGCAGGCAAGCGAACCATATTTGATTGCGTTCAACGTGACCGGGCTACGCCCGGGAACGTATCACTATCGATCAATACGGCACGAACTCTCCTATATATCTGAAGCACCCAGCAGGGAGAATATATGTCACGTTCTCTGCAATCAGACAGTCGCAGACGGCCTGTCTTATGGGGTATTCATCACGTCACGCTTCGATAAACTCTGGTGGAAATACCCCCACTCAAGAGCGTACCGTGTCGCACTAATGGACGTGGGATGTCTGATCCAGACGTTTCAACTAGTCTCCGCCGCCCAGGGAATCCAGTCATGGCCCACAGGATATTTTGTAGACGCTGAGGCGAACTCGCTGCTTCAGGTCGACGGAGTGACCGAATCGACGCTCTTCTTTCTCGGGGCGGGTTACGGCACGGGCGCCGTTGCTAAAGACGCGCTAACGGCCTTACAGAACTTTCAAAAGCAGAAGGTGCGTCATTGAAAATCTTGTCATTTAAACCGGGGCACGATGGATCATCGGTCTACGTCAGCGATGAATTCCTAAAATTCTCGCACGAGGCGGAGAAAGATTCCGCTTCTCGTTTTTCTCCATTAGATGTCACTAGCATAATTGATTCCTTTGAATTCTCCCGAGCCCAACCTGATGCGATTGCAATTAGCGGCTGGGACGAAATTCGGGGAGGCGCAAGGCGTAAGATTGGCAGCGGCTACTTAGGACTTGAAGCCCCGGAAATCAGACAGGTGGAAATTTTTGGTCGACATATCAAACTAATTTCCTCATCGCATGAGCGATCTCACATTCTCTGTTCTTACGCGTTATCACCATTCCCCCAAGGGGTTCCGTGTTACGCATTGGTATGGGAGGGACATATAGGACGCTTTTATGAGATTGACGATGCGATGAACATCAGTCTTCTGTGCGACGTTATGTGGGGTCCTGGTATTAGATATGCGTTCGCCTATGGGCTAATGGACCCATCATTTGATCTCTCTCCCGGGGCAATACGATTGTCCGATGCAGGAAAGCTCATGGCGTTGGCCGCCTACGAAGATGAGCTTTCTCCGACTCAAGAAGAGCAATATCTCGTCAGCGCTTTACTCTCGAATCCCGAGAAAATCCCGAAATTCTCGAAATCCGATTTCCGAGCGTTCTCTCAGTTTAACTGCGGCGTAACGTCTACAACAGGAAAACGATTTTCTCGCCTGATATCCGACGCAATTCTTCAGCGTTTTATCACTCGTATCAGCCCGTGCATTACGCGAAAGTCCCCCTTACTCATATCCGGAGGGTGCGGGCTAAATTGCGAATGGAACTCGTCCCTCTCCGCCACGGGGCTTTTTTCTGACGTTTTTGTTCCGCCTTGCGCCAACGATAGTGGCTCCGCCATAGGCACCGCAGCAGATGCTCAATTTGTGCTCACTGGCTCAGCGAAACTCAATTGGTCCGTGTACTCAGGCCAGCCGTTTGTGGTTGACGAAATTGAGTATCGAGATTTTGTCTGCACAAAAGCGACACCAGCAGATATAGCAAAGTACCTTCACGACGGAGCAATTCTGGGTTGGGCGAGAGGAAACGCGGAAATCGGACCGCGCGCACTTGGTAATCGCTCAATTTTGGCGAGCCCATTTAGCAAACAGACACTTCTTCGATTGAATCAACTAAAGCGGCGAGAGTCATTTCGACCAATCGCCCCAGTTTGCAGTGCAGAGGAGGTCGGTGAGCATTTTTCCCCGGCCAAATCTAGCCCCTACATGCTCTTCTTCCATCAGGTTCTAAACCCGCATCTCCAAGCTATCACTCATGTGGATGGATCTGCGCGAGTTCAGACAGTGACTTATGAGCAAAATGCTGCGCTTCATTCAGTTCTTTCCGAATTTCGAAAACTCTGCGGCGTTGGCGTGCTTTGTAATACGTCGTTGAATTTCAACGGTACGGACTTCATCAACCGAGGTTCCGATCTGGCCAACTATGCGCGCGAGGTCCATCTGGATGGATTTGTCATTGAGGATAGGCTCTATATGCGAAAAAACAGCCCCGCCGAAATACTTGGAGAGACGTCGTGACCCCATCCCCCCACATCGGAAACTACCCACGCCTTCTCGCCTCCCGTTCCGTGGGGGCCGCCATCTTGTGGATCGACTTCACGTTGATCTTCGAGAATCTGGCATTCCGCTGGAACGCAGACGCTGTTTCGGTCGGTTTAGCCATGATGCTGTATGGCTTACCCGGCGTACTATTCGGGCCATGGCTGGGCGCCTATGCAGATAGAGTCTGCCCATGGCGTCTCTTGCGTTGGAGCTATGTCGTGAGAGTGCTCTCCGCCATCGCGCTCTGGCAAGCACCGACGCTCGACATATTCCTAGCATGCGTCGCACTCAAGGGGCTCTCCAACATCGCGCCAGCCCCTGCCGAACAACAACTCTTCCGGCATCTTCTCGACGACAACGCACTTCCCGCGAACGCAGGGCGAGTAACGCTCATTGATCAAATCACCAAACTCGTTGCGCCTCTCGTTGCAGCCTTCACCGCTTATGCCGGCTTTTCCGGCTTCACTATTTCCGCAGCGCTTGGTGTAGCTGGTTTCTTGCTCGTGTCGGGATCGAGAACACCTATCAACACCGGCGTCCATCACTCCACCCAACGAACCCGCCCGCTCTGGACGGTATTCCACTCGATATTGCGTGATCACGCCGTGTTAAGGCGCGTGTTTATCGTGACGCTTTGCCAAGCGTTCATCCTTGGTTTTTACGATGCACTGTTATCCCTCTTCCTGAAGGCGCGCGGTTATCCGGACGGTACCTTCGGCAGCATCGTCGGCTGTACGGCGGCGGGTGCGATGATCGGTGCCTTTGTCTTCCGGCACGCCGTCAGGCTATGCAAATCAACGACATTGCTCGCAACATCCTGTTCACTGTTCGGGCTAACGATTTTGATACCGGCCGTCATGGTGTACGCGGATGTCACCGTACCGTTGCCCCTCATGCTCTGCCTATGGATCGGCAACGGGCTCGGGTATGGACTCGGTGTCATGTTGATGATGGTGACGTTTCAACGCGAGTGCCCTCGCGAAACGCTAGGCACAGTGACCTCGACCGGCAGAAGCCTTCAACTGCTGGTTTTGATCACCGCACCATTGGCCGGTGGAGCGCTCTCAAGCGTCACAAGCATCGAACTCGTGTTCCTGGTTGCGGGCGTGTCGGCAGTGGGACTTGGCCTCTTCGCCCGAAGCCCACTGCGCTCAACCACCTCTCGCCTGCCCCGTCCGCAATAGCTACTTCACTGCCACCCAAACCGTCGTGCAAACATGCCTTTCATCAACTGCGTCAACACGGCGTAGGCGAGGAGGATGGCGGCGAGCATCGGGAAGTACGCGAGCGGCAGCGCCTGCATCTTGAACGTGTCCGCAAACGGCGACATCGGCAGCATCAGGCCGATCAGCATCACCGCGCCCGTCATCAGCAGCAATGGCCACGCGGCGCGGCTCTGCACGAACGGAATACGGCGCGTGCGGATCAGATGCACGATCAGCGTCTGCGACAACAGCCCTTCGACGAACCAGCCGGACTGGAACAGCGTCTGGTGCTCGGCGCTGTTCGCGCCGAACAGGTGCCACATCGCCAGGAACGTCAGCACGTCGAAAATCGAGCTGATCGGGCCGAAGAACACCATAAAGCGCGACAGATCCGCCGGGTTCCAGCGCTGCGGCCGCGTCAGTTGCTCGTCGTCGACGTTGTCGAACGGAATCGTCGTTTGCGACAGGTCGTAAAGCAGATTCTGCGTGAGCAACTGCAACGGCAGCATCGGCAGGAACGGCAAGAACGCACTCGCAATCAGCACCGAGAAGACATTGCCGAAGTTCGAGCTGGCCGTCATCTTGATGTACTTGAGCATGTTCGCAAACGTGCGACGCCCTTCGATCACCCCCTGCTCAAGCACCATCAGGCTCTTCTCGAGCAGGATCATATCGGCCGCCTCCTTGGCGATGTCCACCGCCGTATCCACCGAGATGCCGATATCCGCAGCACGCAACGCCGGCGCATCGTTGATGCCGTCGCCCATGAAGCCCACCACATGACCGTTCGCACGCAGCATCCGCACGAGCCGTTCCTTGTGCGCCGGCGTGAGCTTCGCGAACACGTTGGCACGCTCGACGGTCTGCGCCAGTTCCGCATCGCTCATCGCCTCGATGTCATCGCCCAACACGCAGCCGTTCACCTTCAGGCCGACCTCGCGGCAGACCTTCGCCGTCACGAGATCGTTATCGCCCGTGAGCACCTTGACGTCGACGCCTGCCGCCGCGAGCGCCGTCAACGCGGGCGCCGTCGACTCCTTGGGCGGATCGAGAAACGCAATGTAGCCGACGAGCACGAGTTCGCTTTCGTCCGCAACCCCATAGCGCTCGCGCACGGGCGGCAAATGACGCGTCGCCACCGCCACCACGCGCAGCCCTTCGGCGTTCAGATCGGCCGTCACGCGACGCAGGCGAGCCAGCACGTCGGGCGTCAGCGGTTCGACATTCGCGCCGTGCTGCACACGGTCGCACACCGCCATCACCTCTTCCACCGCGCCCTTGCAGATCAACTCGTGATGCGCACCGTTCTCGCTGACCACCACCGACATGCGACGGCGCTGGAAATCGAACGGAATCTCATCGATCTTGCGGTAGCGGTTCACCACGTCCAGACGCTGGTGCAACTCCGCATGATCGAGCACCGCCACATCGAGCAGGTTCTTCAGTCCGGTCTGGTAGAAGCTGTTGAGATAGGCGTACTCGAGCACGTCTTCGGAGCCATGGCCCCAGACATCGGTGTGACGCTCAAGACAAATCTTGTCCTGTGTGAGCGTGCCGGTCTTGTCCGTGCACAGCACATCCATCGCGCCGAAGTTCTGAATCGCATCGAGCCGCTTGACGATCACCTTCTTGCGCGAGAGCACGACCGCACCCTTCGCCAGCGTAGCCGTCACGATCATCGGCAGCATTTCAGGTGTCAGACCGACCGCCACCGACAGCGCAAACAACGAGGCTTCGAGCCAGTCGTGCTTGGTAAAGCCGTTGATGAGCAACACGATGGGGGTCATGACCATCATGAAGCGGATCAGCACCCACGACACGCGATTCACGCCTTGCTGGAACGACGTGACCGTCGGTTGCAGCGCCGTGACGCGCTGCGCGAGCGAGCCGAAGAAGGTGCGCGCACCGGTTGCCACGACCACCGCCGTGGCCGAGCCGCTGACAACGTTCGTGCCCATGAAGGCGAGATTGTCGTAAGCGAGCGGATTGCTCCCGCCGGACTCGCACGCGTGCGCAAATTTCTCGACAGGCAGCGCCTCGCCGGTGAGGGCCGATTGCGAGACGAACAAGTCCTTGGCCGCGAGAATGCGTACATCCGCCGGAATCATGTCACCGGCCGCGAGCAACACGATGTCGCCCGGCACGAGTTCCGCCAACGGAATTTCGCGGCCCATGCGGCCCAGACGGCGCACGTTGTCGGGCTCTGCGCCACCGTCGCCCAGCGCCTCGCGGCGCAGCACCGTGGCCGTGGTGCTCACCATCGCTTTGAGCTTCTCCGCAGCCTTGTTCGAACGCGCTTCCTGCACAAATCGCAACACCGTGGAAATGATCACCATCGACGCGATGATGATCGTTCCCTCGGTGTCGTCGGTCGCAAATGACACAGCGGCCAGTGCCGAGAGCAGCAGATTGAACGGATTGCGGTAGCAGTTGAACAGGTGCCGCCACCAGGGCAACGGCTTTTCGTGCTCGACTTCGTTGGCACCGACATGTGCCCGCACGGTGGCGGCTTCGTCGTCGGACAGCCCGTCGCGGGTGGTGCTCAGCCGTGCGAGCAGATCCGGGCCGGCGTCGCGGGCGGCGTCGACGAGACCCGGCGGTGCCTCATGGCCGTGCGCTGGTGCGTCGAGGGTTTCGAGCATGTCGCGGCGACGGAAGAAGCGCAGCCCAAGGCGCGCGCCAAGCACCGCAATCAGTCGCTCGCTGAGCGTGAGAGCTTGTTGCATCGGATACATCCTGAAAATGTCCGGGGCACCGGTGAACCGCCTGCGCCCCCGAAAGTCGTAAGGCAGGCTCAGCCCGCCGTTTTTTCGCGGCGCACGAACGCCCGCAGCCACTGCCCGAGACGCGCCCCTGCGCCCGGACGCACCGTTTCGGTGGCTTCCGGATGCGGATCGACGTGATAGTGATGCAGGCACTCGCTCGGCAGCATCAGGGCTTGCGGATTACCGCTGCGAAGGGTCATTGAGTAACGGAACACGATGAATCTCCCGGCCGCGCGGCAATCCGCCCGGCGCAGGCGATGAGATCGAGTCCGGCGACCGGTGCACAACGGCAAACGGCCCGAAAACGAACACACGCGCACGGCGGGACAGCCCGAACGGCAGATGTAAAGCTAATTAGGGAGCGTGCTACGAAAGACGGACGCTATCGGTATGACCCAATAAAACCCTTTGGCATGCGGGCCAAGGGGACAGGGCAATCGAGACGTACATCAGAGGTGCGCGCCAACCCGACTATGCGAGTCAGCGGCGGGGAAGATCCCGGGGACTAACTCGCGGTGATGGTGTCGACCTGTGTCGACCGGCAACTACCACTAGAACCACTGTCCACGGAAGGACCTCCTGAAAGCTATAACGGCGCAATCTTACCCCCAAGTGCGTCGAAAGAAAAGTGACAATTCAACGCGTTACAAAATGATGACAAATGCAACTTTCCAACGGAAAGCGGCTCAGTCAGAATTCGTCATGTTTTCGTCACAAACCGCCTGCCGGCGGCTGTCGATGCGCCGGCACTGCGTGTGCAGCCCGGTAGCGCCGCTGACCACCGGCAGTCACCTCTGGCCTCCCGGACTTCATGGATTCACTCAACCGCGCCCTCTTTCTGGCCATCAACGCCTCGCCCAATGTGAGCGAAGGTGAATTGGCCGTCGCCGTCTTCCTCGCCAAGTATCTGATCGTCCTGCTCCCGGTGGGGCTGGTCACCCTGTGGCTTGCAGGCGGACGTGACCGCGAAGGTGCCGTTCACGGTCTGCTGGGCGTGGGGCTCGTGCTGCTGATCAACTTCGTCATCGGGCTGGCCTGGGCCGAGCCGCGGCCGTTCGTCGCCGGTGTCGGCACGAACCTGCTCCCCCATGCCCCCACCAGCGCATTTCCCAGCAATCACGCGTCGCTCATGTTCACGTCGGCATTCGTCCTGATGGGGATGGCCGCACGCACGCCGCGCCTGCTCGGCCGCTTGCTGTTGATTTGCGCGCTGCCGGTGTGCTGGGCACGCATTTATCTCGGCGTTCACTGGCCGGTCGACATGCTTGGCGGACTGGTCGTGTCGATTGCGGCCGCACTCATCATGCGCACGGCGAGCGCACGGGAAACGAGCCGTATCGTCTCGGCCATCCTCGAAGGCATCTATCGCCGCCTGATGGCATGGCCAATCGCGCGCGGCTGGCTGCGTCGCTGAAATAAGAAAACGTGGGAACTGCCGGAGGGACTGCGAGGAACTTCGGAGATGCTGGGAGGGTTGGGAGACTCGGGAGATCCGAATCTCCCAGTGATGATGCGCAGAGGGAAATCAGCGGTGGTATTCGCCAGCGGCTTCGGGCTGGTAATCGATGCCGAGCAATTCCAGCTCGATCAGGTGGCCACCCGGCACTTGCCAGTGAATCGACTGGCCGACGCGCAGACCAAGCAGCGCACTGCCCACGGGCGCCAGTACCGAAATGCCGCTTTGCGTGCTCGCCAGATGCTGCGGGTACACGAGCGTCGCACGGTGCTCCTGCTGCGTGGCGAGATCACGATAGCGCACCACCGAATTCATCGTGGCGACATCGGCCGGGATTTGCTCCGGTTCGACGACGCTCGCCCGGGCAAGCTCTGTTTCGAGTGCCTCCACATACGGCAATGCCGCACGCGGCGCCTGCGCCATAAGCGCTTCCAGGCGTTCGAGGTCGAGAGTCGAGACAGTGATCGAGGGACGTTGGGAGTGAACGGTGGACATGTCGACGGGCCTGTTTTTCCTTGACGTTGAGAGAGTGGCCTTCAATCTAACAGAAGCCCCGCGCGGCGAGAAGTCCCGGACTTGACCGCCATCCGCTAGAATCGACGCATCAAGACGTCTCCAAAAGCCGAATTCATGTCCGAAACTACGACGAACGCCGCTCTCTTCGAGCGTGCCCAGCAAACCATTCCCGGCGGCGTGAACTCGCCGGTCCGCGCCTTCCGCTCGGTCGGCGGTACCCCCCGCTTCATTGCCCGTGCACAAGGCCCCTACATGTGGGACGCCGAAGGCACCCGTTATATCGACTACATCGGCTCGTGGGGTCCGATGATCGTCGGCCACCTGCATCCGGACGTCGTGGCTGCCGTGCAAACGGCCATGTCGCAAGGCTTCAGCTTCGGAGCCCCCACCGAGGCCGAAGTGGTGATGGCCGAGGAAATCTGCCGTCTCGTGCCGTCCATCGAACAGGTGCGTCTGGTGTCCTCCGGCACCGAGGCCACGATGAGCGCGCTGCGCCTGGCGCGCGGCTTTACGGGTCGCAACAAGATCGTCAAATTCGAAGGCTGCTATCACGGTCACGCGGACAGCCTGCTGGTCAAGGCCGGTTCGGGTCTGCTGACGTTCGCCGATTCGACGCGCAACGCGCCGTCGTCGGCCGGCGTGCCGCCCGAAGTCACGCGCGACACGCTCGTGCTCGAGTACAACAACGTCGAGCAGCTTCGCGAGCTGTTCGCCGGGCAAGGCGGTGAGATTGCCGCCGTGATCGTCGAGCCGGTGGCCGGCAACATGAATCTCGTGCGCGGCTCACGCCACTTCCTGCAAACGCTGCGCGAGCTGTGCACTGCGCACGGCACCGTGCTGATCTTCGACGAAGTGATGTGCGGGTTCCGCGTCGGTCTGGGCGGTGCGCAAGCGCTCTACGGCATTGCGGCCGACCTCACCTGCCTTGGCAAGGTCATCGGCGGCGGCATGCCCGCTGCGGCGTTCGGCGGCCGGCGCGACATCATGTCGCACCTCGCGCCGCTGGGCGGCGTCTATCAGGCAGGCACGCTCTCCGGAAACCCGCTGGCGGTCGCCGCCGGCCTCGCCACGCTCAAGCTGATTCAGGCGCCGGGCTTCTACGAGGATCTGGCCAAGCGCACGTCCAAGCTCGTCACCGGGCTCGTCGACGCAGCACAGGCAGCCGGTGTGCCGTTCTCGGGCGACAGCGTCGGCGGCATGTTCGGCCTGTACTTCCGCGCCAACGTGCCGCAGAGCTTTGCCGAAGTCACGACGTCCGACGTTGCCCGTTTCAACAAATTTTTCCACGCGATGCTCGATCGCGGCGTCTATCTCGCGCCGAGCGCCTTCGAAGCCGGCTTTGTCTCGGCAACGCACGACGACACGATCATCGACGCCACGCTCGACGCCGCCCGCGATGCCTTCCGGGCCGTCGCCTGAACGTCTCGCATCCCGCGCGCGTCACCGGCACCGAGTCACCGACTTTATTCGCTCACATATCGAACCGGGGCTGCGGGCAGGTCCCGCCCGCCCCAACAGGGAGAAACACCATGCAAATGCTGCTGCCGACCAAGCTCCGTCAGTCGTTTGTTCGCTGGCTCGCACTGGGACTGCTCACGTCCTTGCTGTCTGCCTGCGGATACAACCAGATTCAGGTCAAGGATGAAGCCGTCAAGGCCGCCTGGAGCGAGGTCGTCAACCAGTACCAGCGCCGCGCCGATCTGGTGCCGAACCTGGTGAATACGGTCAAGGGCTACGCCTCGCACGAGCAATCGACGCTCACCGAAGTGATCAATGCCCGTGCCAAGGCCACAAGCATCACCGTCACGCCCGAGACGCTGAACGACCCGGAGGCGTTCAAGCGATTCCAGCAAGCACAAGGGGAACTGTCCGGCGCACTTTCGCGACTGATGGCCGTCTCGGAGAACTATCCGAATCTGAAGGCCGACGGCCTGTTCCGCGACTTGCAGTCGCAACTCGAAGGCACGGAAAACCGCATCACCGTGGCGCGCAATCGCTACATTCAGGCGGTTCAGGACTACAACGTGTACGTGCGTCAGTTCCCGAACAACCTGACGGCCAAGATGTTCGGCTACGCGGCGAAGCCGAACTTCACGGTGGAAAACGAGAAGGCCATTTCGACCGCGCCGACCGTCAAGTTCTGAGGATCACGTCATGGCTGCCGTCTCTGCTGTCTTCTCCCCGGTCATGCCGGACGGCGGCGGGTTGCCTGCGCGCCATCCGGTGACGAACGCCGCACACGGCAACGCCGCCGGCGCTCGACGACACGCGGCACCGGCGCGCCTGCTTTGGGGCCTCTGGGCACTGGCGCTGGCCTGTCTGTGCTGGCTGGCGTTGCCGGCCGGCGCAGAAACGCTGGTGGCCGTGCCCGCACTCACCGCGCGCGTGACCGACCTGACGGGAACGCTCACGCCTGAGCAACGCAACGCTCTCGAGACACAACTCGCGCAATACGAGCAAGAGCGCGGCAGTCAGATCTTTATTCTGATGGTGCCGAGCACGGCGCCCGAGACCATCGACCAGTACAGTATCCGCGTGGCGGATGCCTGGAAAGCCGGCCGCAAGGGAGTGGACGACGGCGTCATCATGCTCATCGCGAAGAACAATCCGAACGATCTGCGCAAGATGCGCATCGAAGTCGGACGCGGTGTGCAAGGCTCACTCACCGACGCGGTCTCCGGGCGTATCCTGCGCGACGTGATGGCGCCGTATTTCCGCAACGGCGACTTCTTCGGCGGGCTGGCGGCGGGCGTCGCGGCGGTACAGGCCGCCATGAACAACGAGGCGCTGCCCGCGCCGAATCTCCCCTCGACACGCGCTCCGCACTCAGATCTATCCGATTTCCTGCCGCTGCTCTTCATCGTCTTCATCATTGCGATGGTCGTCATCATGGAGAGCCGCCGGCGCTTCCGCGGTCCGGGACTGCCGGGTGGAGATCCCAACGACCCGCGCTCACGCGTATTCACCGGCCAACGCGGACGCATCGGTACGGGCGGGTTCGGCGCCGGCCTCGGTGGCGGACTGGGGGGCGGCTGGGGACGTAACGACGGCGGTGGCTTCGGCGGCGGCGGTGGTGGCGGCTTCGGCGGTGGCGGGGGTGGCGGATTTGACGGCGGCGGCTCGTCGGGGAACTGGTAATGGCGATGACACACGAACCGATCACGGCGCAACAAAGGCCGCACGACATCTCACGCTGGCTGCGGCACCTCGGCACTTGGCGCGCGCACGCCCGATGGATTTTTCCCGACAAGGCGCTGGATACGCTCGAAGCCACCATCCGGGAATCGGAAACCGAACACCGCTGCGAGATCCGTCTGGTCATCGAAGCGGCCATGCCGCTGGCTGCGGTGTGGCACGGCCACACGTGCCGTCAACGCGCCGTTCAACTGTTTCACCAACTCGGCATCGCCCATACGGGCGAGCGCACGGGCATACTGCTGTACATCAACATCGCCGATCACGATATCGAGCTGATCGCCGACAAAGGCGTCCATGCGCGGGTGCCTGCCCATACATGGGACACCGTGGTTAGCGAAATGAGTGCGGGATTCCATGACGAACGTTATGTCCAGAGCGTGCTCGACGCGCTGAACACCCTGCGCGGCATTGCGCGCGAATCCCTGCCGGCCCACGCCGGCGCAGCGCCGGACAATGCGTTGACCGACCGGCCGCTGATGATCTGACGTCTCATGTTTTCCGAACAGGATTTTGCTTACATGCGCCGCGCGCTGACACTTGCCGAGCGCGGAATGTTCACCACGGCGCCGAATCCGCGCGTCGGCTGCGTGATCGTGCAGGACGGCCGCGTCATCGGTGAAGGTTTCACGCAGCCCGCCGGTCAGGATCACGCCGAAGTGCAGGCCATGAAAGACGCACGCACGCGCGGCGAGTCGTTGCGCGGCGCGACGGCCTACGTCACGCTCGAGCCGTGCAGCCACTACGGCCGCACGCCGCCCTGTGCGAAGGGGCTTATCGAAGCCGGTGTGAAACGCGTGATCGCCGCGATGGAAGATCCGAACCCGCTCGTGGCGGGGCGCGGCCTGGCGATGCTGCGCGACGCGGGCATTGAAGTTCGTTGCGGACTGCTGGAGCAGGAAGCGCGCGAAATGAACATCGGCTTCGTCGCGCGCATGGTGCGCGGCACGCCGTGGGTACGTCTGAAGGTGGCCGCGAGCCTCGATGGCAAGACTGCGCTGAACAACGGCGTGAGCCAGTGGCTCACCGGCCCGGCGGCGCGCGCCGATGGGCACGCGTGGCGCGCTCGGGCATGCGCCATTCTCACCGGTATCGGCACCGTGCGCGAAGACGATCCGGCACTCACCGTGCGCGAGGTCGAGACCACGCGTGCACCGCTGCGCATCGTGGTCGACTCCCGTCTGGAGATTTCCCCAACCGCCAAGGTCCTTGCGAACGGCAACGCACTCGTGGTCTGTGCGAACGGCGATCCGGGCCGGGCGTCGCGTCTGCGCGATCTGGGTGTGGAGGTGCTCGACCTGCCCAATCCGAACGGCAAGGTCGAGTTGTCTGCACTGCTGCGCACGCTAGGGGAGCGTCAGCTCAACGAAATTCACGTGGAAGCCGGCTACAAGCTTAATGGCTCGTTGCTGCGCGAACGCTGTGTGGATGAGTTGCTGACGTATCTCGCGCCTTGCATCGTCGGCGATGCGCAGGGCATGTTCAATCTGCCCGCGCTCACGTCGCTCGACGACAAGCTCGCCCTCAGCTTCACGGACGTGCGCATGATCGAAAGCGATCTGCGCATCATGGCTCGCTTCAAACGCGACTGAGCCGGCCTTTCGATCACAGCAAGAAGCCAGAAAACGCGGGGTGTACCGGCTGGTGCACCCCGTTCTTCTTTGCGGGCCCGGAAGGGCTCGTGCTGCCTGCCGCGCGCTCGCTCAGACGTGGAAGCCCACGCGACCGAGCGACTCCATTTCGACCGACACGTACTGCCCCGGCTGAATGTATTCGGCCGGCGTAGCGCCGCCCGCCATCACGATCCAGCCCGCCTGCAGCGGCTCACCGGCGGCCGCCGACAGACGCGCCGCAGCCACCAGCGAGCGCAGCGGATGGCCTAGCAGCGCCGCCGTCGAGCCCACCTGCACGGTACGGCCGTTGATCGTCATGGCCAACCCCAGATTCGAGAAGTCGACATGCGGATCGTGCCAAGCACCGATCACGAAGCCGCTCGACGATGCGTTGTCCGCAATCACTTCCGGCAGCGTGAACTTGAAGTCCTTGTAGCGCGAATCGATGATCTCGATGGCCGGTGCAATCGCTTCGACTGCCGCGAGCGCCTGCGGACCCGTGACGTTGCCCTCAAGCGGTTTCTTCAGAATGAAGGCGATCTCCGGTTCGACACGCGGATGCACGTAGCGCTTGAAGTCGATGGACGTGCCCTCTTCGACCTGCATGCCGGACGTGAGACGTCCCCAGATCACGTCGGACAGCCCCATCTGAATCATCTTCGCGCGGCTGGTGAAGCCCATCTTCACACCAACGCGCGTCTCACCGCGCTGTGCGCGCCGGGCGAGCGATGCGGCCTGAATGGCGTAGGCGTCGTCGAGCGACAGACGATTGTCGGTATCGAACTGCTCGACCTCGTGCGCGAAATGCGCCGCGTCGTCGAGCAACTTGGCGTAGTCGTGAATGTGGCTCATCGCGCAGCCTCGCTGGCAGGGTCGAACACGGCGCGGACCGAGCCCAGGCCGTTGATACGGGTTTCGAAAATGTCACCGGGCGTCACTGCGGCCATCGGGCCGAGGGCGCCGGAGAGCACCAGGTCGCCGGCCTTGAGCGGCGTGCCTACGGCCGCCATCGTCCGAGCCAGCCACACCACGGCGTTGATCGGACTCCCCAGACAGGCCGCGCCGGCCCCCACGGACACCGGCTCGCCGCGCCGCTCCATCACCATGCCGCACATGCGCACATCGAATTCGGAGAGCCGCTTCGGCGTATTGCCGATCACGTACGCCGACGACGACGCATTATCGGCAATCGTGTCGGTAATGCGGATGTTCCAGTCGGCCACACGGCTACCGACGATCTCCAGCGCAGGCAGCGCATATTCGATGGCGTTGATGACATCGAGCTGGCCCGGGTGATCGACGCGCAGATCCCGGCCGATGACGAAGGCGATCTCGGCTTCGATCTTCGGTTGCGTGAGGATCGATGCGGGGATCGGTTCACCGTCGCCGTAGCCCATGTCGTCGAACAGCATGCCGAAATCGGGCTGGTCAACGCCAAGCTGCTTCTGCACGGCAACCGACGTCAGGCCGATCTTGCAGCCGACGATACGGCGCCCGGCAGCCAGACGCCGCTCGGTGTTGATGCGCTGAATGGCATAGGCGTCTTCGATGCTCAGCGGCGCATACGTGTCGCGCAAAGGCGCGATGAAGCGATGCGAGCGTTCGGCTTCGAGAAGCGCGTCGGCCGCCTGCTGCAGGCGCGCCTGCGTAGCGGCGTCGCGTTGCGTGCTCACCGTCATCACGCGCCTGCCTTGGCCGGCGCCGCCGGCTCGTCCTTGGTGCGCTCGCCCACGGCCCAGTGCGCGGCCGGCACCTGTGTGGCATAGACGCGGATCGATTCGAGCGGTGCGCCGAGCGTTTCATGCACGGTGCGGGCCACGGCCTTCACGCAAGCCTTCACGGTGGCTTCGTCGCGGCCTTCTATCAGATTGATATGTACGATTGGCATGATGCTGTCTCCTGAAAATGCGGCATAGAGAGCGTTCTGGCCCAATGATGCGCGCCCCGGAAGGATACCGTCCAATACCAAATTTCCGGATTCCGATACCATTTCGGTATTGAGCAACGGCACCGGTCGTTGCACCGGGACGGGATTTCCATGGACATCAAGCAGATGCGGTACTTTCTTGCCGTCGCGCAGGAAGGCCATTTCGGGCGGGCGGCAGCGCGGTTGAACATGGCGCAGCCGCCGCTCACCCGTCACATTCACGCGCTCGAAGCCCAGTTGGGCACCGCGCTTTTCGTGCGCACCCCCAAGGGCGCCACACTGACCGCCGCCGGGCAGACGCTGCTCGCCGAGGTGCCGAATATCCTGTCGCTGGCGCGCCGTGCGGAAGAGCAGACTCGCCTTGCGGGCGAAGGCTATATCGGACGCCTCGATGTCGGCATCTTCAGTTCGGGCATTCTCGATGTCATTCCGCGGTTGCTGGCGGGCTTTCATACCGAGCGTCCCGAAGTGAAGATCGGTCTGCACAACCTGTCGAAGACAGAGCAGATCGCGGCGTTGCGCGAGCGGCGCATCGCCATCGGCTTCAATCGCCTGATACCCGACGAACCGGACCTCGTCGTCGACTGGATTCATCGGGAGCCGTTTCTGGTGGCGCTCTACGAAGGCCATCCGCTATGCGAGCGTGCCTCGTTAACGCTGGCCGATCTCGACAACGAGCGGATGATTCTTTATCCGAACGCGCCGGTGCCCGGCCTCGCCGAGGAAGTCGCAGCCGCGTTCCGTGCCGAGGGCGTCACGCTGCGGGTCGAGCAGGAAGTGGAGGACGTCGTAACGTCGATTGCGCTGGTGGCAAGCCGCTTCGGCGTTTGCGTGACGACGGAGTCGGCGGCGAACCTGCGCCTGCCCGGCGTGGTGTACCGGCCGTTGACATCCCGGCACCTGCGGGATATCGAGCTGAACTGCATGTACCGGCGAGACGACGATTCTCCGATTCTCGCGGCCTTTCTCGCGCTCATCCGGCGCTCGCGCAATCAACGTCACACGCTGACCATGTAGCCGGCGCGCATATCCATCGATATACGGCATCGGATGCAAAACTTCACGATTGGATTCCAATGAATCGCGGATTGTATCCAAAATGTCCTTTTCAATAATCCGCGCAGTCGATTCAACATGGCCCCGATTTATCGATTTGAATCGGTTTCAATGGATTTCCTATCTGCGTAGTACTACGGAGTATCGCTGTGAGGACTCTTATTTTTCTCTTCCGACCCTTTTGAAAGCCTTTATTCATGCGGGTTTCGAGGGCACCCCGGATACCTGTTTCAATTGGGCTGCGTATTACGCTACTATGGCGCATCGTTCGTGCCGCCAACGGCGCGAATGATCCAAATACCGACAGGTTCAGCAGTCGATCAAGACCACCGCATGCCTGGGTAGTCAAAAAATACAAATCAAGGAGATGTCCACAATGCAGTTCCGTCACAAATCCCTGTTCGTCGCCGCTGCTCTCGCCTTCATTGGAACGGCCGCCAATGCCGAGACCGTCAAAATCGCCATCGCCGGCCCGTTCAGTGGCTCGGTTGCCCAATACGGCGACATGGTCAAGGCCGGCGCGCTGACCGCCATCGAAGAAATCAATGCGGCAGGCGGTGCTAACGGTAACAAGCTGGAAGCCGTGATGATGGACGATGCATGCGAGCCGAAGCAGGCCGTCGCCGTCGCCAACAAGATCGTCAGCCAGAAGATCAAGTACGTGATCGGTCACGTGTGCTCGGGTTCGACGATCCCGGCATCGGACATCTATGAAAACGAAGGCGTGGTGATGATTACGCCGTCGGCGACTGCCCCGCAGCTGACCGAAGGCAAGAAGCGCCACTTCATCTTCCGCACCATCGGCCGTGACGACCAGCAAGGCCCGGCGGCTGCCCAGTACATCATCAACAAGGTCAAGCCGAAGAAGGTTGCCGTGCTGCACGACAAGCAGTCGTACGGCCAGGGCATCGCCACCTCGGTGAAGAAGGACCTCGACGCCGCCAAGATCCCGGTGGTGCTGTTCGAAGGGATCAACGCCGGCGACTCGGACTACTCGGCTGTCATCACCAAGCTCAAGTCGCAAGGCGTGGACTTCGTGTACTTCGGCGGCTATCACCCGGAAATGGGTCTGCTGCTGCGTCAGGCGCGTGAACAAGGTGTGAAGGCCACGTTCATGGGCCCGGAAGGTGTGGGTAACAAGGACGTGACGGCCATCGCCGGCCCGTCCTCGGAAGGCATGCTCGTGACGCTGCCGGCCGACTTCGCCGCCGATCCGGCCAACGCCAAACTGGTGAAGGCTTTCGCCAACGCCAAGCGCGATCCGAATGGTCCGTTCCAGATGCCGGCCTACACGGGCGTGCAACTGATCGCCAAGAGCATCGCCGGCGCGAAGAGCACCGACTCGGAAAAGGTGGCCAAGTACCTCCACGCCAACACGTTCGACACGCCGATCGGCAAGGTTGCGTATGACGCGGCCGGCGATCTGAAGTCGTTCAAGTTCGTGGTGTTCACCTGGCACAAAGACGCCACCAAGACCGCCGCTAACTGATTCCCTGACGCTTTACCCGCCAGCGAATCACCCCTGCCGCCCGCCGACTCCGGCGGGCGGCGCGCATTCGCGCTCGGCCCCCTCGTCGCGAGGCTTCCCGCATGAACGATTTTTTCCCACAGTTCGCCCAGCAACTGGTCAATGGCCTGACGCTGGGTGCGATCTACGCGCTGATTGCCATTGGCTACACAATGGTCTACGGCATCATCGGCATGATCAACTTTGCCCACGGCGAGATCTACATGATCGGCGCCTATGTCGGGCTTGTCACACTGACTGCCATCGGTACAGCGGCGGGTTACCCCTTGCCTCTCGTGCTGGGGGCAGCACTGCTGGTATCGGTGCTGATCACGGGCCTGTACGGCTTCGCGATCGAGCGGGTGGCGTATCGCCCGCTGCGCGGCGGACCTCGTCTTGGACCGCTGATCTCCGCGATCGGCATGTCCATCTTCCTGCAGAACTACGTGCAGATCGGTCAGGGCGCGCGTGATGTATCCGTGCCGATGCTGATCTCGGGCGCCATCGATATTCCGATGGGCGACTTCACCGTGACCATTCCCTACGCTCGTATGCTGATCGTGGGTGTGACGGTCGCGCTGATGATCCTGCTCACGCTGTTCATCGCCAACTCGCGCATGGGCCGCGCCTGCCGCGCCTGCGCCGAGGACATGCGCATGGCCAACCTGCTCGGCATCGACACGAACCGTGTGATCTCGTTCACGTTCGTGCTCGGCGCCATGCTCGCTGCCGTTGGCGGTGTGCTGATCGGCCTGACCATCGGCAAGCTCAATCCATACATCGGCTTCATCGCCGGCATCAAGGCCTTCACGGCGGCAGTGCTGGGCGGTATCGGCAGCGTTCCCGGCGCCATGCTGGGCGGCGTGCTGCTGGGGCTGGCGGAGACGCTCGCCTCGGGCTATATGCCCTCCGAGTACAAGGACATCGTGGCGTTCTGCCTGCTGGTGCTGGTGCTGTTGTTCCGCCCGACCGGCCTGCTGGGCAAGCCCGACGTCGAGAAAGTCTGAGGTCGACCATGACACAACAACTCACACTCAAGTCCGGCGCCGCCAACCGCGCGCCGGCAGGCGACACGCTCAAGGGTGCGGTCATCGCCGCGCTCGTGACGATCGTCCTCACGGCCCCCATCCTGGGCCTGCAACTGAAGCTCGAAGGCTATCAGGTCGTGCTTGAGCAGCACTGGCGCCCGGTCTGGATCGCCACGGCCATCGTCTTCGTGTTCCAGTTGATCAAGCCCCTGTTGCTTCGCTCGAAGCGTGCGGTGAAGCTGCCGGCCATGCCTGCCATGGGGCGTCGTCAACAACTGACTGCGATGTGGGTGCTGCTCGCCGTCGGGCTCGTGTGGCCCTTCATCGGCTCGCGCGGCGCGGTGGACGTGGCCACGCTTGCGCTCATCTACTGCGTGCTCGGCCTCGGCCTGAACATCGTTGTCGGCTTCGCCGGTCTGCTCGATCTGGGCTACGTCGGCTTCTACGCGGTTGGCGGCTATACGTATGCCCTGCTCAACCAGTACTTCGGCCTGACCTTCTGGGAATGCCTGCCGCTCGCCGCCCTCATGTCGGCCACGTTCGGCTTCCTGCTCGGCTTCCCGGTGTTGCGTCTGCGTGGCGACTATCTCGCTATCGTGACGCTGGGCTTCGGTGAGATCATCCGTCTGCTGCTGAACAACCTGACGAGCCTCACCGGCGGTCCGGACGGCGTGTCGGGCATTCCGAAACCCAGCGTGTTCGGCTTCGAAATGGTGCGTTCGTCGAGTGTCGAAGGCGCGAAGACATTCCATGAGCTGATCGGCCTGCCCTACAGCGGCTCGCACATGGTGATCTTTTTGTACCTGCTCGCGTTTGCACTGGTGGGCTTCACGCTGTTCGTCACGAGCCGCCTGATTCGCATGCCGATCGGCCGGGCGTGGGAAGCCCTGCGTGAAGATGAAATCGCGTGCCGCTCGCTTGGTCTGAACCCGACGCGCATCAAGCTCTCCGCATTCACGCTGGGGGCGTCGTTTGCGGGTCTCGCCGGGGCGTTCTTTGCGGCGCGTCAGGGGCTGGTCACGCCCGAATCGTTCACGTTCATCGAATCGGCACTCATCCTCGCCGTGGTGGTGCTCGGCGGCATGGGCTCGCAGATCGGCGTGATTCTCGCGGCCATCCTGCTCACGATCCTGCCCGAAGTCGCCCGCGACTTTGCGGAATACCGCATGCTGATTTTCGGTCTGGTGATGGTGCTGATGATGATGTGGCGTCCGCAGGGTCTGCTGCCCGCCACCCGCCCGCATGTGGAGTTGCCGCAATGAGTGCAGAACTGTTGAAACTCTCCGGCCTGCAGATGCGCTTCGGCGGTCTGCTCGCCGTCGACGGCGTCGAATTCGACGTCCGCAAGAACGAAGTCTTCGCGATCATCGGCCCGAACGGCGCAGGCAAGACAACCGTCTTCAATTGCGTCGGCGGTTTCTATCGCCCCACGGGCGGTTCGATCATGCTCGACGGCGACAACATCACCGGTCTGCCGAGCCACATGGTGGCCCGGCGCGGTCTGGTCCGCACATTCCAGAACATTCGCCTGTTCCGTCAATTGACGGTCGTGGAGAACCTGCTCGTCGCCCAGCACATGCGTGTGCACAGCGGCTTCCTGCAAGGGTTGCTCTCGACGGGGGCGTTCCGTCGTGCCGAGCGCACAGCGCTCGAGCGCGCCAAGTGGTGGCTCGACCGCCTGGGCCTGACCGCCGTCGCCAATCGCGAAGCGGGCACGCTGTCTTACGGACATCAGCGACGTCTCGAAATCGCACGTTGCATGATTACCGAGCCGCGTCTGCTCATGCTCGACGAACCGGCCGCCGGCCTGAACCCGCAGGAGAAAGTCGAGTTGCAACAACTCGTCGACAACCTGCGTCACGAATTCGGCATCTCGGTGCTGCTCATCGAACACGACATGAGTCTGGTGATGGGCGTTTCGGACCGGATTCTCGTGATGGAACACGGCAAGCCGATCATGACCGGCAAGCCCGACGAGGTGCGCAACGACCCGCGCGTCATCAAGGCCTACCTCGGGGAGGAATAATGCTGAAGCTGGAAAAGATCCATACCCACTACGGGGCCGTCGAAGCACTCTGCGGCGTGTCGATCGAAGTGAAGAAGGGCGAGATCGTCACGCTCATCGGCAGTAACGGCGCAGGCAAGACCACGCTGATGATGACGGTGTGCGGCACCCCGCGCGCATCGAGCGGACGAGTGATGTTCGAAGGCAACGACATCACCGCGTGTCCCACCCATGAAATCATGCGTATGGGACTCGCGATTTCACCGGAAGGGCGCCGGGTGTTTCCGAGTCTGACCGTGATCGAGAACCTGAAGATGGGCGGCTTCTTCGCGTCCAAGAATGAAATCGAGGCCGGCATGGACCACGTTTTCAAGTTGTTTCCGAGACTCGCACAGCGCGGCAAGCAACGCGCCGGCACGATGTCGGGCGGCGAACAGCAGATGCTGGCCATCGGGCGGGCACTGATGAGCCGTCCACGCCTGCTGTTGCTCGACGAGCCGACGCTCGGTCTGGCCCCGCTCGTGATCGCACAGATCTTCGACATCATTCGTGCGATCCGCGAAGAAGGTGTCACGGTGTTTCTGGTCGAGCAAAACGCGAACAAGGCACTGCATGTGGCCGATCGTGGCTATGTGCTCGAAACCGGTCGCGTCGTGCTTGCCGACTCAGCCGCCAACCTGCTCGCGAACGACGACATCAAGCGCGCTTATCTCGGGGCGTGATGTTGCTGCCTGCGACATGAGCCGCCGACGGTGAATGTCGAAAGCAAAAAGGGACGCGTCGTCGGGCGCGTCCCTTTTTTCATGCGGCGGCGTGGAGGTCATGTGCCTCGCATCGCCCGCACGTCACTTCATCAGGTCGACCAACTGATCGAGCGCCTTGCCCCAGCCGTCATGGAAGCCCATGGCCTCGTGCTGCGCACGCGTGGCTTCGTCACCATGAATGGCAATGGCGGTATAGCGCGTGCCCTTACCTTGCGTCTCCATCAATACGGCCGCAGTGAAATGAAAGCCACCGTGTTCCTTCACGGGCGCAGGAGCCGGACGAAAGCCCGGCAGGACGGCATTCGTCCAGACCAGCCGCGAGTTCTCGACGACCTCCAGATAGCACCCGTCATTGGGGAACTGCTGCCCCTCGGGCGAGCGCATCACCGTGCGGAACAGTCCGCCCGGACGCAGATCGATTTCGCATTCCACGGTCTGCCACGGTGCGGGCGTGAACCACTTCTTGATGTGCTCGGGCTTTGTCCACGCCGCCCAAACACGCTCGCACGGCACGTCGACGTAACGCTCAAGCACCAGATCCAGCTTCGGGTCGATCGAGAAAAGATTCGCACGGCTCATGCTCATGTCTCCGTCATCTGTAGCAGATAGCTATCGAGTTGGTCGAGGCGGCGCGTCCACTTGTCGCGCTGCAATTGGAGCCAATCCTGCGCACCGGCCAGCGTCTCGGTTTCCAACGCATAGGTGCGCACACGCCCGCTTTTCCGGGACACGACCAGACCGCTCTCCTCCAGCACATTCAAGTGCTGCGAAAACGACGGTAATGCCATCGAAAACGGGCGCGCCAGTTCACTCACCGAGGCGGGGCCAAGCGTCAGACGCTCGACGACCGCGCGTCGCGTGGGGTCGGACAACGCCTGAAAGATCCGGTCGAGAGGGATGGATTGGTTAGCCATGCGCCTAACTATATTGACGCCGCTTACTTAGGTCAATACCTTTGTATCTGGAATTTGCCGACCGGCAACAAGCTGGCCATCGATTCCTTGAGGCGATTCTTCCGAGATCCGATTCGGACGCTACCGAAATTGCCTGCGTCGGCCGATTTTCCGGGGGGTACAGCACGAGATTCGGCCGCAGCCGTGCACCGGCTTGGCGTAGAATAGAGCCTTTCCAAATTCAGCCCCCGCGTTGTCCGCTATGCCGTTGGCCACTACAGAAGAAATTATTGCCGAGCTGAAGGCCGGCCGCATGGTTGTCCTCGTTGACGAGGAAGATCGTGAAAACGAGGGCGATCTGGTCATGGCGGCCGAGTTCGCGACGCCCGAAGCCATCAACTTCATGGCCAAGTACGGCCGTGGGCTGATTTGCCTCACCCTCACACAGGCGCGCTGCAAGCAGCTCAACCTGCCGCTCATGACGTACCGCAACGGCACGCAGTACGGCACCGCGTTCACGCTGTCGATCGAAGCGGCCGAGGGTGTCACCACCGGCATCTCCGCGGCAGATCGTGCACATACGGTGAAGACGGCCATTGCGCATGAGGCGCGTCCCGAAGATATCGTGCAGCCCGGCCATGTATTCCCGATCATGGCGCAGCCTGGCGGCGTGCTGGTGCGCGCGGGTCACACGGAAGCCGGTTGCGATCTGACGGCAATGGCGGGTCTCACACCTGCGGCCGTGATCTGCGAGATCATGAACGACGACGGCACGATGGCGCGCCTGCCGCAGTTGCTGGAGTTCGCGGAGCAGCACAACATCAAGATCGGCACGATCGTCGATCTGATTCATTACCGCAGCCGCACCGAATCGATGATCGAGACGGTCGCCACGCGCGAAATGCAGACGGCCTGGGGCACCTTCCAGGCAACCCTGTACCGTGACAAGCCGAGCGGCAATCCGCATCTGGCACTGGTACGCGGTACGCCCACGCCGGCTGACGAGACACTTGTGCGCGTCCACGAGCCGCTTTCCGTGCTCGACTTGCTCGAAACCGGCGTGTCGACCCACTCCTGGACGCTTGCTGGCGCCATGCAAGCGATTGCCGAGGCAGGCAAGGGCGTGGTCGTGCTGCTCAATTGCGTGGAAACGCCGGATCACCTGTTCAACCAGTTCGAAGCGCTGGACGAGTCCGAGAAGGCCGCGCGCGCCAAGCGCCGCCCGGTGGACTTCCGTACCCACGGCGTGGGGGCGCAAATCCTGCGCGAGCTGGGCGTCGGTAAAATGCGCGTGCTCTCGAGCCCGCGCAAGATCCCCAACATGGCAGGTTATGGCCTCGAGGTCACCGGTTTCCAACCGATGCCCGGCGCCAGCACCGCCTGAGCATTTCCGTATCGATTCTCCGCCGGCAAACGGCAGAGAATCATCTCGCCGAGCATTGCCCGTCTCGGGCATGTCGGCACAACGTTGGCTGCACCGCCTGGACGGTACTTTTTTAGAGGAAGCCCATTATGGACATCGGACAATACCAGCCGGAACTCGACGGTGAAGGCCTGCGCGTGGGCATCGTGCAAGCACGATTCAACGACGCCGTTTGCACGGCACTGCGCACTGCCGCTGTGGCTGAACTCGATCGCCTCGGCGTTGACGGCGAAGACGTGCTGCTCGTGACGGTGCCCGGCGCACTGGAAATTCCACTGGCATTGCAGAAGATGGCCGAGAGCGGCCAGTTCGACGCACTCATCGCGCTCGGCGCGGTGATCCGCGGCGAGACGTATCACTTTGAGCTTGTCTCGAACGAAAGCGGTGCCGGTATTACGCGCATCGGTCTCGATTTCGGTATCCCCATCGCCAACGCGGTGCTCACGACCGAAAATGACGAACAGGCCGAAGTGCGTGCCGCCGAAAAGGGCCGCGATGCGGCCCGCGTGGCGGTGGAAATGGCCAATCTGCTCGAAGCTATCGACATGCTCAGTGGCGACGACGGATCGGATGAAGACGAAGACGAAGAAGAGGAAGACCGGTAATGAAGAGTGCTCGCCGCCGCGCGCGCGAATTTGCGCTGCAAGGGTTGTATCAATGGCTGCTCTCGCGCGACCACGCGGGTGAGATCGATGCGCATCTGCGCACCACCCCCGGCTACGACAAGGCTGACCGTACTCACCTGGATGCGCTGCTGCACGGCAGCATCCGGGAAGCGGACGCCTTGTCGCAGCAACTCCAGCCGTACCTGGACCGCCCGGCCGCCGAATTGTCGCCGGTCGAACATGCCGTGCTCGTCATTGGTGCCTACGAACTGATTCACCACCTGGACATTCCGTACCGCGTGGTCATCAACGAGGCCGTCGAGCTGGCCAAGACCTTCGGCGGTGTCGAAGGCTTCCGCTACGTGAACGGTGTCCTCGACAAGTTCTCGGCAGAAGTGCGTCCGGATGAAGTTGCCGCCAATCGCAACGGCGGTCGCGGTAAAAGCGCCTGACGCCCGGCAAGGCATTTCGGGCCAGAGGCCCGAAGCGGCCTGCCGCCGGATGAGCCAGACGGTGGGGTGCCTGCCCCGAGGTGCCCCACCCGGCCTTTCCCGCCAGCCCCCTTCAGCCTCGCCTGCCCTTACCCACTCGCTCCTGCCCCCCCGACATCATGGACCGCACGCTCGACCTCTCCCCAGCCTCGTTCAAACTCGCGCAACGTGTCGACAACATCGCCCCGTTCCACGTGATGGAGCTAGCCAAGCAAGCCGCACTGCGGGAAAAGGCGGGACATCGTGTGATTCACATGGGCATCGGCGAACCGGATTTCACGGCACCCGACGCAGTGATCGAGGCGGCGGCGAAGGCCATGCGCGATGGACGGACACAGTACACGGGCGCCATGGGCATTCCCGCCCTGCGCGAAGCCATCGCCGCGTATTACCGTAGTTACTACGGTGTTGACGTCGATCCGTCGCGCATTGTCGTGACAGCCGGTGCCTCGGCTGCTCTGGTGCTGGCCTGCGCAGCGCTCGTTGGTGTGGACGATGAAGTCCTGATGCCGGACCCCTGCTATCCGTGCAATCGCCATTTCGTGTCGACGTTCGACGGCAAACCGGTCTTGATCCCCTCGGGCCCGGAAGACCGCTTCCAGCTCACGGCCGAGCACATTGAATCGCATTGGGGGCCGGCAACGAAGGGGGTGCTGCTTGCCTCACCGTCGAACCCGACAGGCACATCCATCGAGACGGAAGCGTTGTCCCGCATCGTGAAGACGGTACGCGCGCGCGGCGGCTTCACGCTGGTCGACGAGATCTATCAGGGCCTCACCTACGATGGCAAGCCGACCACCGCGCTGTCCTTCGGCGACGATGTCCTGGTCGTGAGCAGCTTCTCGAAGTACTTCAACATGACGGGATGGCGCCTCGGCTGGCTGGTCGTGCCGCCGTCGATGGTGCCGACGTTCGAAAAGCTCGCGCAGAATCTGTTCATCTGCCCGTCTGCCGTGGCGCAACATGCCGCGACGGCCTGCTTCCTTCCGGAAACCCTGGCGATTTACGAATCCCGCAAGGAAGCGTTCCGCAAACGCCGCGATTACATCGTGCCGGCGCTCGAACGCCTTGGCTTCAAGGTGCCCGTAATGCCTGACGGTGCGTTTTACGTCTACGCAGACTGCACCGGCGTATCGCATCCGCACGCCGCCGACAGCGATCGCCTCACGCAGTCGCTGCTTCAGCAGGCAGACGTCGTGCTCGTGCCAGGACTGGACTTCGGTTTCGCCGAACCACACCGATACATCCGTTTGTCGTATGCCACGTCGCTCGAGCAGTTGCACGAGGCCATGGACCGGATCGGAAAGGTCTTTACCGCAGGTTGATGATGCGCGCAGATGCCCGTCGTTACTGCGCCCCGCCCTCAGGAAAACAAAAAACCCATCGAAGCGATTCGATGGGTTTTTTGTTTGCTGCGCATCGCCTCTCTATATAGATAGGCATCGCACTTGCCGAAGGTGACTTTCCCGGACGGCGATACGCCGGCCATGGCGCATCATCCGAGGTCATCCGAGAGGTCGATCAGGCCGATCAGGCAGCGGTGCTGTCGTCCGCTTCGAGCGGCTTGGCCGCCGCAGCGGCCTTGCCCGTCGATGTCGACGCGGCCGGCGTAGGTGCCGATTCGTCCGACTTGCCCGCCGAGACCGGCTTCACGGCCGGCTTGGCCGAAGCCGAACTGACGATCACCGGCGCTTGCGGCGCATTCGGCGAGACCTTGTGGCCCATGGTCACACCACGCAGACGATCGCGCTCGGCAAGCACCTTGGCGCCATAACCGCCGTCACCTGCGCTGGTCGAACCAACGTAGAGGCGCAAACCACCGGCAAGCGAACCGCCGCGCGCAATGCATTCCTTCAGGATCAACGCACCCACCTTGATATTCGCGAGCGGATGCAGTGCTGCCTCGGGACCGCCGAAGTATTCGAGCTTGTCCTGATGCACCTTCGACATGACCTGCATGAGGCCCTGTGCGCCGACGGTGCTCTCGGCATACGGGTTGAAGCCCGATTCGATTGCCATCACCGCAAGCAGCAGCAGCGGATCGAGGCCGACTTCCTTGCCCGTCGAATAGGCTGCGCGCACGAGATTGCCCGTCACGTCACCTGCCACGCGATAGCGTCGTGCCAGATAGTCGGCCACGGCGATCTGCTCACGCGTGTCCAGCGCCTTGGGGGCACGCGCATCGGCGGCCACACGCTGGTTCGGAATATAAGCGGCGAGAACGGCGGCCGACGGCACGTGTTGTGCCGCTTGCGCCATCAACGACGAGTCGGACGGGGAACCCTGAACGACGATGCTGCCGTTGGTGCCCTGGCTGGCCGCATTGGCCGTACCGGTGGCCGCCTCGAGCAGCGGACCCACGCGCGACGCCAGATCGGCGCGCCACGTCGGTTGGGCCCACAACGCCAGCGTGCCGACCACGGCAACCAGACCAACCGCGCTAGACGTATACAGTCCAACACGACCGCCGTGCCAGGCAAGACGACGCCAATCGCGGCGAGCCGCGGCTACCGTTGCCGCACCGCGTGCGCCAAACGCACGGACAGCGGCCAGTAGCCAGGGTGATAAACCAGACTTCTTCATACTACGTACTCCGGTTACGCCGTCACCACGGGGTGGCCCCGGGGCGTAAGGAAACGAGCCAGCATGCCCGCCAGGCATCCCGTTAATTGCTCATCTACGGCATATGGAACGGGGCGGCGCATCGCGTTTGTCATTGACGATGCCGCTACCGCCGCAGCGCGCCGACCTGTTCAGGTCCCCGGCGCTGACGAGCTATCGCTCGCGCTGCTTCCTAAAACACTGGTTTCCCGACCTCGGTGAGAAAACCAGCCACTGAAAATCCACGTCGATGTTGTAGTTGTCGCTAAGCTCGAGCGGGTTGGCCTACCCGTCATCGAAGCCGCCTTTCTGGATTCAACGGGCGGATTGTAGCAGCCACATATAAACCGTCAATACTATTATTATCAAAAATCATTACTAAAAGTAATTTGTAACAGCTGTTTTGCCGTGACGTTCGGGAGCCTTGACCGGTAAAATGCCCTGCCTCACCCCGCGTTTACAAGGGTGCCACCCCGACATTCTTCGAATTCAAACGACCGTTTACACCGGGCGTAGGAAATTCGTAAAAATTTTTGGTAACGGTTTGTTTCATGAAATATCTCGATCTTCGTGACTTCACCGCGCAACTGGAGCGATCCGGCCAGCTTCGTCGCGTAGACGTGCCGGTTTCGCCGGTGCTGGAGATGACGGCACTCGCCGACCGTGTACTCAAGGCGGCGGGTCCTGCGCTGTGGTTTGAGCGGCCGACAGGCTACGCCATGCCGGTGCTTGCCAACTTATTTGGCACCCCTGAACGAGTGGCGCTCGGCATGGGCGTCGACAATGGCGAAAACGCCTTGGGTTCGCTGCGCGACATCGGCCGCCTTCTCTCGGCACTCAAGGAACCCGAACCCCCTCGCGGACTCAAGGATGCGGGCAAACTGCTCGGCATGGCCAAGGCGGTTTGGGACATGGCGCCCAAGGAAGTCAGCAGCCCGGTGTGTCAGGAGATCGTCTGGGAAGGCGATGACGTCGACCTCGCGCGCCTGCCGATTCAGACTTGCTGGCCTGGCGACGCCGCCCCGCTCATCACGTGGGGCCTCGTGATTACCAAGGGCCCCCATCGCAAACGTCAGAACCTGGGCATCTACCGCCAGCAGGTCATCAGCCGCAATCAGGTCATCATGCGCTGGCTCGCCCACCGGGGCGGCGCGCTCGATTTCCGCGAGTTCGCGCTGGTGAACCCCGGCAAGCCGTTCCCGATTGCTGTCGCGCTCGGCGCCGATCCGGCCACCATGCTTGGCGCCGTGACGCCCGTACCCGATACGTTGTCCGAGTATCAGTTTGCCGGTTTGCTGCGCGGCAGTCGCACCGAGTTGGCCAAATGCGTGACGCCGGGACTGGAATCGTTGCGTGTTCCAGCACGCGCCGAGATCGTGCTCGAGGGCTTCATTTATCCGTCCGGGCAAGCGCGGGCCATCCCCGATGGCGCCCCGCCGCCGCCGTCGCGCGGTGCGACGGCAGGTTACGATCACGCGCTGGAAGGCCCTTACGGCGACCACACCGGCTACTACAACGAGCAGGAGTGGTTCCCGGTGTTCACGATCGAGCGCATCACCCTGCGCCGCAACGCCGTCTACCACTCGACGTACACGGGCAAACCGCCCGATGAGCCGGCCGTGCTCGGCGTGGCGCTCAACGAAGTGTTCGTCCCGCTGCTGCAGAAGCAATTCCCCGAGATCACCGATTTCTATCTGCCGCCGGAAGGTTGCAGCTATCGGATGGCCATCGTGCAGATGAAGAAGGCCTATCCGGGGCATGCCAAGCGCGTGATGTTCGGCGTGTGGAGTTTTCTGCGCCAGTTCATGTATACGAAGTTCATCGTCGTGGTGGACGAGGACGTCGATATCCGCGACTGGAAGGAAGTCATCTGGGCGATCACCACGCGCGTCGATCCGATCCGCGACACCACGCTCGTCGACCAGACCCCCATCGACTATCTTGACTTCGCCTCGCCCAAAGCGGGACTGGGCTCCAAGATGGGCATCGACGCGACCAACAAGTGGGCCGGGGAGACATCGCGCGAGTGGGGGCGCCCCATCGAAATGAGCGCCGACGTCGAGGCTCGCATGGCGGTTCTGTATAAGGATCTCGGCTTGTAAAACCGGCCACGCCAGCCGAATCGCGAGACGCCGGCGGCCACCGGGCTGCCGGTATCGCGCGCGCAGCGCCGTTCGACACCGCATCCCTCCATCCGATGCGCACGCGTCACAAACGGCGCACGGCATTGGAGTAAGCTGACACCCGACGCACGACGCACCGACAAGCCGTATCCGTTTCCGCCCCCGAGCGGCGCGCAGCCCCCGCCGACCGCGCCGCCCGGTCATCGAGAGGAGAGCTGATCGTGTCATCCCCCCGCCAATCCGCGCATTCGCGCACAACGGCCAGCGTCCATCCGGCACTGGCCCGTCTGAAAGATCCGGACCTGCTCAAGTCCGACGCCTATATTGACGGCGACTGGACGCCCGCCGATTCCCACGCGACGTTCGTCGTCAACGACCCGGCCACCGGCGCGCAGATCGCCCATGTCGCCGATCTGGGCGCCAAAGAAACCGAGCGCGCCCTGATTGCCGCCGAAATCGCGCTGCCCGAGTGGCGCCGCAAGACCGGCAAAGAGCGCGCCCGCATCATGCGTCACTGGTTCGACCTCATCATGCAGGCACAGGACGACCTCGGCGCCATCATGACCGCCGAGCAAGGCAAGCCCCTGGCCGAAGCCAAAGGGGAAGTCGCCTACGGGGCATCGTTCATCGAGTGGTTCGCCGAAGAGGCCAAACGCATCGACGGCGACGTGCTCAGTTCCCCGGAAAACGGCAAGCGCCTGCTGGTGCTCAAGCAGCCCATCGGGGTATGCGCGTCGATCACGCCCTGGAACTTCCCCATCGCGATGATCACCCGCAAGATCGCCCCGGCAATTGCGGCAGGCTGCACGATCGTGGTCAAACCCGCTCGCCTCACCCCACTCTCGGCCCTGGCGCTCGCCGAACTCGCTCACCGCGCCGGGTTACCCAAGGGCGTCTTCAATGTCGTGACGTCGAAAAACTCGTCGGACGTGGGTAACGTGCTCACGTCGAGCCCGCGCGTGCGTCACCTGTCCTTCACCGGCTCGACACCGGTCGGCGCGAAGCTCATGGCGCAATGCGCGCCGACGATCAAGAAAGTGGCACTCGAACTGGGCGGCCTCGCGCCATTCCTCGTCTTCGACGATGCCGACGTGGACGCCGCCGTTGAAGGCTGCATCGCGTCCAAATTCCGCAATGCCGGGCAGACGTGCGTCTGCGCGAACCGCATCTACGCGCAAGACGGCATCTACGACACGTTCGTCGAGAAACTCACCGCCGCCGTGAGCAAGCTGCGCGTGGGCAACGGCTTCGAGCCGGGCGTCGCGATCGGCCCGCTCATCGAGGACGCCGCTGTCGCGAAGGTCGAGCGCCACGTCGAAGACGCCCTCGCCAAGGGCGGCCGTGTCACGGTCGGCGGCAAGGTGCTGCATGGCCGCTTTTTCGAGCCGACCGTCGTCGCCGATGCCAGCGCCGACATGCTCGTCGCGCAGGAGGAAACGTTTGGCCCCTTGGCACCGGTCTTCCGCTTCAAGGACGAAGCAGACGGCATTCGTCTGGCCAACGCCACCGACTTCGGCCTCGCCTCATATTTCTTCGCCCGTGACGTCGGACGCGTCTGGCGCGTCGCCGAAGGCATCGAAGCCGGCATGGTCGGCATCAACACCGGCCTGATCTCGAACGAGGTGGCTCCCTTCGGCGGGGTCAAGCAGTCGGGTCTGGGTCGGGAAGGGTCTAAATACGGCATCGACGAGTACCTTGAAATGAAGTATCTCTGTCTTGCCGGGATGTGATTTTTATCTGACCCTTTAACAATTTGTAATAGGCACATTCCCACTCCGAGATCCGCGCCCCGACTGGCTTGCACGCATTTTGCCTTAACGTCGCCGAACCGGATGCCATTGGGAATGTGTTACAAAGTCCCACAGATGCGGGTCGCCTCGGGTAGAATCGCGCTTTTTTTCGCGAACGGCGACCCCGACCCCAATTCTGGCAGTGCACGCTCCCCCGTGCGCCACGACACGGGAACGGTCGATATTCGCGAAGCCGATCAACAGAAGTCGCGTCCGTCAGCGCCGTCCCCCCCGCCGTCATTCCCCTTGTGACTGCGACCGGCCTGGCCGGCAGTTTGTCCGCCCCTCGCGCAGCGTGCCGCCCCGCCCTCACCGGGTCAGGTGCCTGCTCCCCCGGGCGTGGAGAAGACATCGAATGGATAACAATCAATCCCTCATGCGCAACATCGGGCCGTTCGCCCTGATGTTGACCGGTCTTGGCTCGATCATCGGCTCCGGCTGGCTGTTTGGTGCCTGGAAGGCTGCCAAGATCGCCGGCCCTGCCGCCCTTTTCGCCTGGATTATCGGCGCTGTGGTCATTCTGGCCATTGCGCTCACCTACGCCGAACTGGGTGCGATGTTCCCCGAGTCGGGCGGCATGGTGCGCTATTCCCGCTATTCGCACGGCAGTCTGGTCGGCTTCATCGCCGCCTGGGCCAACTGGATCGCCATCGTGTCGGTGATTCCGATCGAGGCCGAAGCATCGATTCAGTACATGAGCACGTGGCCGTACGACTGGGCACATAACCTGTTCGTGGACGGCACGCTCACCGCTGGCGGCCTTGCCCTCTCCGCACTGCTCGTCATCGTCTACTTCATGCTGAACTATTGGGGCGTGAAGCTCTTTGCGCGCGCCAATACGGCGATCACACTGTTCAAGTTTGCGATTCCGGCCCTGACGATTGCGGGTCTGATGATGGCGGGCTTCCATCCGGGCAACTTCACTCTGGCGGAGCACGGCGGTTTCGCGCCGAACGGTATGTCGGCCGTGCTGACGGCGGTCGCCACGTCGGGCATCGTATTTGCGTTCAACGGCTTTCAGAGTCCGGTGAACCTCGCGGGCGAAGCGCGCGATCCGGGCCGCAGCATCCCGTTTGCGGTGGTCGGCTCGATTCTGCTCGCGACCGTCATCTATTTGCTGCTGGAAGTGGCCTTCGTCGGTGCGCTCTCGCCCGAGCAACTGACGGGGGGCTGGCAAATGGTGAGCTTCAGCTCGCCGTTCGCCGAACTAGCGATTGCGCTCGGCCTGAACTGGCTCGCGATCGTGCTGTACTTCGACGCGTTCCTGAGCCCGAGTGGCACCGGCACCACTTATATGGCCACCACGAGCCGCATGATCTACGCCATGGAGCGAAATCGCACCTTGCCCGAGATCTTCGGCCGCGTGCATCCGCTGTACGGCGTGCCGCGTCAGGCAATGTGGTTCAACCTGGCGATCTCGTTCGTCTTCATGTTCTTCTTCCGTGGCTGGGACTCGCTAGCCGCCGTGATCTCGGTAGCCACCGTGATCTCGTACCTGACGGGCCCGATCAGCGTGATGGCTCTGCGTCACTCGGTGCCCGAAATGCATCGCCCGTTGCGCCTGCCCGGCCTGTCTCTGATTGCACCGTTCGCCTTCGTTTGCGCGTCGCTGATTCTGTACTGGGCGCGCTGGCCGCTTACCGGCCAGATCATCGTGCTGGTGGTCGTGGCGCTGCCGGTCTACTTCTACTATCAGGCGAAAGACCAGTGGCAGGGTTTCCGCCGCGACCTCAAGGCATCGTGGTGGCTGATCGGTTACCTGCCGATAATGGCACTGTGCTCGTATGCCGGCAGCAAGGAATTCGGCGGTATCGGCCTGCTGCCGTATGGCTGGGACATGCTGATCGTGGCGTCGTTGGCGCTCGCCTTCTATCACTGGGGCGTAAAGGCCGGCTGGCGCACCCCGTACCTCGCCCAGGAACGTGAGCGTGATGCAGCCGACATGGAGGGCATGCCTGCGCTCGCGCATTAAGCGCCCCGGCGTCACACCATCTTCCAACGAAGAATTCGCGGCGGGAGGGATGCCCTCAACACCTCCCCCAGATGGACCGGGGCCCCTTTCCGCCTCTCAGACATAAACCCAACTCGCTGCAGAAAGGCGCCCCGGTCCATCCCCCTCCACGCTCTCAGCACTTCCACCGACACCTTCCCCGCTTCTCAACTCTCCACTCCATACTCCGCGCCGCGCTAATCGCGAGATCGTCCGGCGGCTCGTTTTCATTTTGTTTTTTTCAGGGCTCAGTCCTGCGCTCACCGGTGCGCTCGCCGGCGCTCGATGAACAGGCTGTTGCCAAGCGCGCGCTTGGCCATCTTCTTGGCATCGGCCGCCGCAGCCGAAACCTCCACATGCGAGGGAAAGCTCTCGGGCGTGACAGCCACCACGCCAATCGACAAGCTCGTGATCGGGTGGAAGATGACCATGCCCCGGCGATCCTCCGCCTCGAACCCGCCGGCCGCAATCTGGTCCGGATGGAAATACTCCGTCACCGCCTCGCCGAAACGCGTGAGCGCTTCACGGCAACGCGCCTCCCAGTCAGGACTGCGGAACAGAATCAGGAAGTCGTCGCCCCCAATGTGCCCAAGGAAGTCGCGCTCGGGATTGCGCACGGCCATGAGCACGCGCGCGACGAGTTGAATCAGATCGTCGCCGCGACGGTAGCCGAACATGTCGTTAAAGGGCTTGAAGTTGTCAAGATCGACATAGCAGGCGTGAAACGATTGGCGCTCACCAATCATTCGATCCATGTAGTCGTCGATCGGCACATTGCCCGGCAACAGCGTGAGCGGGTTCGCATAACGCGCCGCATCGAGCTGCATATCGGTAATGTGACGCATGAGGGCATGCCCCTGCGCCACGCCGAAATAGCGCCCCTGATCCGTTACGATGAAACCAGCCGTAATCTGCCGGCTCGCCCCTTCGGCAATCATGCGGCTCAGGTCTTCCATCCGCGCACTCTTGTCGAACGTGAGGGGGCGCGGCTCCATGACGGCCGAGCACGGCTTGCGACCATAAAGCTCGCGCGTGAAGGGCCGGGCAAATCGGCCGATGAGCGAGGCCCGTCCGATCAATCCCACCGCGCGATCACGCTCGACTACCGGCAATACCTCCAACGCCGGGTCGCTCTCGAAGCGCGCCACCACGTCTTCGCTACGGGTATCGGGCGAAACAGGTTCGACATGGGCAGCGATGCGCTCGAGCGTCACGTTTCCCGAGCCCAGTTGACTCGGCTGCTGGTGGACGTAGGCACGGCGCTCGTTCACAACGTCTTGCACGTTGGCCGTGATCGCGCGTTGCGGCTGCGCTTCGGGGCGTGCAATAAAGTACCCCTGCCCCAGGAAGATGCCGAGATCGCGCACCACCTGCAGTTCTTCGGCATGCTCGATGCCTTCTGCAATAACCCGCGTGCCGCTGGTTTCCGCAATCTGACGCATCGAGCGCACGAACTGGAGCTTGAGGGTATCGGTGTCGATACCGTCCACGAAATGCCGGTCGATCTTGATGTAATCGGGCCGCAGCTCGGACCACAGTCTCAGGCTGGCGTACCCTTCGCCCATGTCGTCGAGGGCGACTTCGAAACCCAGCGCGCGATAGGCCGTGAGCGATGCCCGCGTGCTCGCAAGATCGAGGGTGGGGGCATGCTCCGTGAGTTCGAGCACCACGCGCTCAGGCGCGAGGCGCAACGACTGGAGCATGGCAAACGTCTCGTCGAGCCCCAGCGATTCGATCACACCGCCACCAGGTTGCGCACGGGTGACAGGACCGATGTTCAGGAACAGACGCTCCGGCAGATTCTGCTCGACGAACCCCCGCAGCACCGCACGGCGGCAGGCCAGTTCAAGCGGACCGATGAGGCCGTGACGGCGCCCGGCGGCAAACAGCGCCATCGGCGAGTGAATCGACGTGCCGGCGGGCCCTCGCACCAGCCCCTCATAACCGGCGATTTCCGAAGTCCGGAAATCGAGAATCGGCTGAAACACGCAGGTCAGACCGATACCCTCGCACAGCTCGGCGAGCAATACGCTCTCGTCAGGCTCGGCATAAGGCGCGGAAGAATTGGCAGACGGGGATTTCGCATCGCGTAAAGCGCCAGGGATGTCAAAGCGCTCCGACGGACGTATCGCGACAGGCGGGGGAGGGTTCAACTGAGACTCCGTAAGTCGGTGCGGTGCGCCGCCATCATGCAAACCGCAATGCGTTGTGCGGGCATATGTCGGGCGCGAATAGGCGCGCCGAAGGCAAGTGCGCTCCGATGAAGTGTCTCACCCGTGTTCCCCGTGCTTCGCGTGCGGCAGCTGCTCTGTGGCCCATATCCGCGTCTTGTGACGGCGCCCGCAGGCACCCTCTTTTAGTTGACACTCAGGCTATCGCCGTTATTTGACAGAACCGTGACAGTGCTGGAATTGCCACACTCCTCGCCCCCACACGTCCTCCGGCATCTCACCAGACGAGAATGCTCGCACCAGCGAGATGCACCGCTGGCTTGGGGACGAAAAAAAACGGCAACGCCGCAAAGCGTTGCCGTTTTTTGAGGACGACTCCATTGGCTGGAGCGACCGCCTGAAACTTACCAGGCCGTGACGACCGAGCCGCCGAACTTCTGCTCGATGAACGCCTTCACTTCCGGCGAGTGGTAAGCCTTGATCAGCTTGGCCACCCAGGGCTTGTTCTTGTCGGCCGTGCGAATGACCAGCACATTGGCGTACGGGCCGTTGGCGTCTTCGATCGCAAGCGAATCACGCTTCGGTTTCAGACCGGCTTCCATCGCGAAGTTGGTGTTGATGACGGCCACGGCCACGTCATCGAGCGAGCGCGGCAGTTGTGCGGCGTCCAACTCCACGAACTTCAGCTTCTTCGGGTTCTCCACCACGTCCAGCGGCGTTGCCTTCAGACCGGCGTCGGCGCGCAGCTTGAGCAGGCCCTGCTTTTGCAGCAACAGCAGCGCACGGCCGCCATTGGTCGGGTCGTTCGGCAGCGATACCTTGTCGCCCGACTTCAGATCGGCCAGCGACTTGAGCTTCTTCGAGTAGATGCCCATCGGGAAGATCACCGTCTTCGCGATCGACTCGAGCTTGTAGCCACGGTCCTTCACTTGAGCATCGAGGTACGGCTGATGCTGGTAGCTGTTCACGTCCAGATCGCCCGACGACAATGCGGCGTTCGGCTGCACGTAATCGCTGAATTCGATGACCTTGATGTTCAGGCCGTCCTTCGCTGCCACTTTCTTCACTTCATCGAAGATCTGGGCATGCGGACCGCCCGTGACGCCAACCTTCAGGTTGATGGCGTCGGCTGCGGCGGCGGGCGCTGCGAATTGCGTGGCGAAAACCGTGGCGGCACCCACACCAGCCAGCAGCTTGAAAATCGTACGACGTTGCATAGAAAACCTCGCGTGTAAGTGAAGTGCCGGCTCGCCGGCGACGTTGTTATATGGGGCGTGATTACTTATGGCTCAGACGGCGCACCAGCCAGTCGCCGAACGTCTGCACCAGTTGTACGAAGACGATCAGGATCAGCACGACGGTAATCATGACTTCCGGCAGGAAGCGCTGATAACCGTAGCGGATGCCGAGATCGCCCAAACCGCCGCCGCCGATGGCGCCGGCCATTGCGGAGTAGCCGACCAGGCTGACGAACGTGATCGTCAGGCCCGCCACGATGCCGGGCAGCGCCTCGGGCAGCAGCACCTTCATGACGATCTGACCGGTCGTCGCGCCCATCGACTGGGCCGCTTCGATCAAACCGCGATCGACCTCGCGCAGTGCGGTCTCCACCAGACGTGCCACGAACGGCGCGGCGGCGATGGTGAGCGGCACCACGGCGGCCATCGTGCCGATGGACGAGCCGACGATGAGCCGGGTGAACGGAATCACGGCAACGAGCAGGATGATGAACGGCGTCGAGCGCACGGCGTTGACGATGATGCCAACGATGCGGTTGGTCGGCAGGTTCTGCAACACGCCGTTGCGATCCGTCAGGTAGAGCAGCACGCCAAGCGGCACGCCGACGACGGCACCAATCAGGCCGGAAATCCCGACCATGATGAGCGTCTCCCAGAACGAAGAGACGAACAGATCGAACATTTCACTCCACATGGCTCAGCTCCTCAACGACAACGCCCTGACTGGCGAGGAACGCCATGGCTTCGGCCACACGGGCCGGGGTGCCGCCCGCCATCACGGCGAGCGATCCGAATGCCTGCCCCTGGATCTCGTCGATCTGGCCGTGCAGGATATTGAAATCGAGTTCGTAGCGGCGAATCGCCTCGGAGAGCAGCGGCTGATCCACGCCTGCGCCGGAGAACGCCAGACGATACAGATGGTCGTGGCCGTTACCGATGCGCGACGCGACACGCTCGCGAACGCCTGCGGGCAATTCCTGTGCAATCACATCGCCGATGAGCGCGCGCGTGACTTCGTGGTGCGGGCGCAGAAACACGTCGATCACGCGGCCCTGTTCGACCACGCGGCCGGCGTCGAGTACGGCAACTCGGTCGCACACCTGCTTGATGACTTCCATCTGGTGCGTAATCAGCACGATGGTCAGCCCCAGCTCGCGGTTGATACGCTTGAGCAATTCGAGAATCGAGCGCGTCGTCTCGGGATCGAGCGCCGACGTGGCTTCGTCTGACAGCAGCACCTGCGGCTCGCTCGCCAGCGCACGGGCGATACCCACACGCTGCTTCTGACCGCCGGAAATCTGCGCCGGATAGCGATCCTTCTGCGCCGTCAGGCCCACGAGTTCGAGCAGCGGCAGCACCTTCGCCTGAATCTCGGCGGCCGACATGCCCGCCAGCTCCAGCGGCAGCGCCACGTTATCGTAGACGGTGCGCGAGCTGAGCAAATTGAAATGCTGAAAGATCATGCCGATGCGACGGCGCGCCTGACGCAGGTCGTCCGACGACAACGATGTCAGGTCCTGTCCGTCAACGCGCACGGTTCCATCGCTCGGACGATTGAGCAGGTTGATCACGCGCACGAGCGTGCTCTTGCCGGCGCCGCTTCGGCCAATGATGCCGAAGACTTCGCCACGCTCGATCGACAGGCTAATTTTGGAAAGCGCGTCGATCGGCCCCTTGGGTCCAGCGAAACGCTGGGTAATGTTCTGGAGTTCGATCATGCAAAAAAATGGCAGCCCCACCGCCGAAACTGCCCGCAGTGCCGCCGCCCTGACCCGGTATATAGCGCAAAGGCGACATTCTAGCCCATGCATCTAAATAGTTGAAAATAATAAAATTTGATCTCTTTATACTAAATTTCAACTGAAGTTCGCATCACGTCGCAACGCGAAAATGAAGGCCATTGCTTCGTGCCGCAATGCAGCACAAATTGGGTGCACGGCAGGACACCTGCCCTCTTAAACGGGAAAAAGTGAGGTGATTTCGCTAATGGCGAACGGCATTCTTGCCCGGCGGGAATGGGTGACTAAAGGGAGCGCAGATGCCGGCTCGAACCGGCAAATCGGGAAATGGGAAAATGTCAGGCTTGCCGGCTGGACGCAAAGTCGTCCAGCACTTCGATCACGCGGTCGAATTCCAGCGATTTGTCGAAGAAATGCTGCACGCCCAGTTGTTGGCAGCGTTTGCGATACGTTGCCAAAGCGTAGTTCGTCAGCACGATGGCCATAAGGTGCGGCAACATGCCGGCGTCGTGCAGATACGAGAGCACGTCCATGCCCGAGCCGCGCCGCAACTGAATATCGACGATCACGGCATCGAACGAATCTTCCTTGAGCGTGCGAACCGCGTCGTCGGCAGTCTCCGCCACACCTGCCACCTGGAGCATCCCGGTCGAGCCGAGCGCTTCGGACAGGCTCTCGCGAATCACCGCCGAGTCTTCGATCAACAGCACCTTGAGGGGCAAACGGGACCCCGTATGCGTTGCCGCGTTCCCGGTCGACATCACAAGCCTCTCTTTTCTATCAACTGATCAGACCGTTCTTGAGCGCGTAGAGCGTCAGGTCGGCATTGGTTTTCAAATGCATCTTTTCCAGCACCCGCGCGCGATACGTGCTGACTGTCTTCACCGAGAGATGTAATTCGTCGGCGATTTCCGTTGGCGTGCGTCCTTGCGCGAGCTTGCAGAACACCTGGAACTCGCGCTCCGAGAGTTGTTCGTGCATCGGCTCGTCGATCGGCTGCTCCAACTTCTGCGCAAGCAGATCGGCCGTCCCTTCGCTGACGTAGCGGTGACCGCGCGCCACCGTGCGAATCGCCCGGATGATCTCCTCGGGCGGGGCGTCCTTCATCAGATAACCGTTCGCCCCGGCACGCAGCAGATTGACGGCGTACTGCGCTTCGGGATACGTCGACAGGAACAGCACGGCCTGCTCCGGACGCAATTGCTTGATCACCCGCAGGGTATCGATGCCGTTCTTGTCGGGCATGGCGATATCCAACAGCACGACATCGAACGGCGCCTCGCGAACGGCACGAATCACTTCGTCTCCGCTCGCAGCCTCGCCCAGCACCTCCATGTCCGACTCGTCGACGATGAACTGCTTGAAGCCAGTACGAACGATCGCGTGGTCGTCGGCAATCAGGATTTTTATTGTCGATGACATCTAAGCTCCAGAGACTGTCCTCATCGGTCAGATGGCCTCACCCACATGTCGGGACACGCAGATCATGGCCGTCGTCGCCCGTTATTCGCGCTCGGCGCAGATCGCGCATCGCATCGGCATGCGTTTGCCCGACCGTCAGCATTCCCCCAAGCCTGCGCCGCGTAGTGGTATCCCGGTCGCCCAAATAATGAATCATCTCGCGGTAACTCTCAATCGCAATATGCGCCGCGCGAAATAGGCACGTCTATCGCCGGACGACCCCGAAGAGCAGCGTGACCAGAAAGATCACCAGGAAGACAAAGAACAGAATCTTCGCGATCTCGGCCGCACCGGCCGCAATTCCCGTGAAGCCGAAAACGGCGGCAATCAACGCGATCACGAAAAACACGACAGCATAGTGAAGCATCGCAACCTCCTTGAATGGGATCGGCCCGCAAGCCGCATAACCGGCGCATCGCGGAATCGCTTCGGCGCAAGACCACAGCCTGCGCCGCAGCGCGCCGTCTAATCAACCATCTTCTTGGCGATGGTCAGTCCAAGCAGCAGGAAGATCACGAATAGCACCAAGAACAGCACAAATAGAATCTTCGCGATCCCGGCAGCACCGGCGGCGATCCCGGTGAAGCCCAACAGGCCGGCCACAATCGAGATCAGTGCAAATAGCAAAGCCCATTTCAACATAGCACTCTCCCTGGTTAATACGTCATCTCCCGGAGATATCCCTCGCACCCGATGGCCTGACAACGTGTTGCATAGTGCGGCGCAACCCATCGAGCACTAAGTGCATGGTAGGAAAAGCGCGCTGGCGGGACTGCCCGGCCGGCGCTGGTTTTTGCGTAGGAATTCGCTGACATTTCCCAAAACGACGGGAATTTCGACTTATGATCAAAGCGCGTCTCGTCCACCGCATTCCTTGCAGGATTACCCCAAAACCACCCCGACGAGCCCCTCATGCCCCGATTGTTTTCGTCCTGGCTGCGCCGCCGAAGCTGGATCATCGCCATGATTGCCGCGATCGTCATCACGGTCGGGAGCCTGATCGGTCTCGAATCGGCGCACCGCCGTCTCGCCTCCACCTATGAGACAGCGCTGCAAGCCATGATCGCAGCCAACGAACTCAACGAGATCATGGCGCACACCTCAACCGTGGTGTCGAGCCAGCGCGGGTACCTGCTCACGAACAACGCGAGCTATCTCGATCCGTACCTGTCGGCCGTGCGGCGCATTCGCGCGCTCGCGATGCTCGTCATCCAGCATTACGAAAACGTGGGCGATGCACAGGCGACGCGGGAGTTTGCCGACGTGATGACGTTGTTCTCGCAGCGCATCGCGGCGATGGAAGCAGCGCGCGCGGCGGTCAGACAAGGGGAAATGAGTCTCGAAGAGGCGCTCTCGCCTGCCAACCTCGGCATGGGCACCCTGGAGCCCGTGCAAAACGGCATCACCGATCTGTACAACCGTGAGCTGGCGCGCGCGCGTGCCGCGCAGGCCAACGGGCGCTTCGATCAGGCGATCTCGGCGGTGAGCGCCGGCGCGCTCTCCGTGCTCACCATCCTGCTGTTCATCCTGCTGTTCCGCACGCTCGGCCGGCAGATGCGGCAGGAGGAATTGGCGCGCGACCAGTTGCGCGAACAGCAGGCACACCTGGACCGGCTCGTGCGCGAACGCACCGAACAACTCGACGAACTGGCCACCCACTTGCAAAACGTCAGCGAAGACGAGAAGACGCGCCTGTCGCGCGAGTTGCACGACGAACTCGGCTCGATTCTGACGGCCTGCAAGATGGATGTCACATGGGCGCACCACAAGCTGCGGAGCACCGATCCGGTGATCGCAGAGAAGCTGGCGCGTGCACAGCGCAATCTCGACTCCGGCATTCAGACCAAGCGCCGCATCATTGAGAACCTGCGCCCGACGGTGCTGATCAACTTCGGCCTTGTCACCGCGTTGCGCTCGCTTGCCGAGGAAGCCGCCGACCAGCAACACTGGCAACTCGATCTCGATCTGCCGGAAGAAGACTTCGCACTGCCTGAGTCGACCGCCATCGCGCTTTTCCGCGTTGCGCAGGAATCGCTCACCAATGCGGGCAAGTATGCGCGGGCGACGGCCGTGCGCGTCGCGCTGGCGTGCGACGATCAGCGTGTGCGTCTGGAAGTCATCGATAACGGCATCGGCCTCACGCCGGACCAATTCAACAAACCCAAGACACACGGCCTGTTCGGCATGCGCCAGCGCGTCTCGGCCAAAGGCGGACGCATCGATATCCACTCATTGCCGCAACGCCTCGGTACCGAGATTCAGGTCGTGCTGCCGCTGTGCAGTCCGGCGGATGCGCTGGACATTGCCACGGAAGTGACCGAAAGCACCGCACCGCAGGTGCCCGCCATTGCGAATCGCGACAGCGATGCCGGCAACTCGCCCGAAACGTCCGAAACGTCCGAAACACCCGAAACACCCCAGCCCCCCTCCCCGCCCGTCGGAATGCACTGACAGCGCAACCCGACTCCGCCTACGTCGCGAGGCTGGCGCAGCTGACAGCGCGAACGTTTCGCACTCCCTATCATGGAATCACTTGCCGCCCAAACAGTGCGGTAATCGCGCGGTAACGATGCGCGAAGTTGTCGTATGGAAACACCTGAACCCAACCTCAAGGAGTTGCCATGAACTCGGATCTGATCAAGGGCAAGTGGAGTCAACTGAAGGGCGAAGCCAAGAAGCAGTGGGGCAACCTGACCGACGACGATCTGCTCAAGATCGAGGGAAACCGCGACAAGTTCGTGGGCGCGATTCAGGAGCGTTATGGCAAGGCGAAGGCCGATGCCGAGCGCGAGGTCGACACCTGGAACAACCGGCACAAGCTCTGGTAAGCAAGTGTCGCCATGCCCACCGGGAGGCGGCCTCCCTTCTTCCTCGCACCTCGGACGACATCATGTCGCGAACGCGGCATCTGCCGCTGTTTTTGCGCCACACGCCGCCCGCCCCTTGTAAATGAATGTAACAAGTGTCGCCCGAGGCGGCGCGCCTGCTTGCGGCCGCCACCTTCTGGCGCGCCAGTCGGAACGAGCGCAAACCATTGATTCTGAATAGAATAGGCGCCTAACTCACACGTTCGACGGCTGCTTTTCTACGCCCGAACGTTCCCCATGCCGTGTCAATGCGCATACTTTGCAACAATTGCGCCACGCCTGCGTTTCGGAACTTCAGTAGAGTTAAGTCAGGGAAATGTGACGAACCAGGGTGTCGGCGGGCACCAGGCGCGTCGAACGGCATGGTGCCGTTCGGGCGCTGTCATCAGTACGCTGCCAAGTCCGCAGGAGAAATATCATGAAAACCAAGTTTGCCGCCCTTGCCATCGCCGGTATCGCGCTCGCCGCGGGTGCGATCGGAACGGCGCAGGCTCACGTCTCGGTCGGTATCGGCATTGGCATACCTCTGGTCGTCCCCGGCCCGGTGTATGCCCCGGCCCCGGTATACGTGGCGCCGCCTCCGCCGGTCTATTACGCGCCGCCCCCCGTCTATGTCGCGCCTGCGCCGGTCTACTATGGTGCGCCGCCGCCGGCCTATTACGGTCGCCCCTACTACGGCCGTCCCTACTACGGCCACGGTTACTGGCGCCACGGCCGCTGGTATGGCTATTGATCGACGGCCGGCATGACCGGCCGCCGAACGTACAACGCGCCGCCGACTGCGAGGTCGGTGGCGCGTTCGCTTTCAGGGGACGAACGGTGATGTGTGCTTAGCGCTCAACCCGGTAGCCAATCCGGAAGCCGCCCCAGTGACGTCCGTTCACATAGATGGGTGCCGACGCGTCTTTCATCACCACAAACTCCCCGCCCCCCATGTCGCGCCGATAGGTTTGCAGGAGCAGCGGTTTAGTGTTGCGTCCCGCCGCAGCCCCCGTGCGATCGTTGAAGAGACGGCGGTTACGACAGTGGGCGGCGTTCCAGACAGGATCGTTGGTCGGCGACTGTGAGAACTTGCGGTTGTGCGTCGGCAGATAGCCGTTCTCGTCAACAACGGCGCAGAAGGTGATGCGCTCGTTGAGTCCGAGCAAGGGCTCCTGAATGGCTGGCAGCGTCTCGTCGGTAAAACGTGTGAAGCGCGCCATCAACTGCGGCGGGTTCGATCCCGGAATCGGCTCGTAGCGACGGTCGAACAGCTCCTGCTCGCTGATCTTGCCCTTGGCCAGCGCCGCCTCGAAACTCTCCCCCACCTGCTTGGCCGCCCGGCGCACGGCGCGAATGAACGGCGTGTCCTGCGTTTCGACGTCGGCTTCGGCAATCAGCCCGATCAGATGCTCCGAGACGGACAGCAGCCCATTGATGCGCTCGCGCGCACTTTCGACGTGTTCCGCCGAATGCGATACCCCGTCGGCCATTTCGTCGACGTGCGCAGCGAGTGTCGTGCACTCGTTTTCGATGGCTTCGCTGACCTCGGCAATCTGCCCGGCTTGACGATCGAACGTGTCGAGCGCCGTCCCGGCCGTCTCGATCACACTCGCAATGGCGCGGGTGCCTTCGCGGGCATCGTTGGCGCGGGCGACGTTGGCGTTGCTCTCGCGCATCAGACGCTCGGTGCGCTCCCCCAACGCGGCGAGCGTGCGCTCGATCTGCTGGGTCGCCTCCGCCGTCTTGCTGGCGAGCAATTTGACTTCCGAGGCAACGACGGCGAAGCTGCGCCCGGCCACCCCCGCACGAGCCGCTTCGATCGCCGCATTGAGCGCCAGCAGATTGGTTTGGCGGGCGATGACCGAAATGCCCTCCGCTACCTTCCCCACATGGTCGAGCGCTTCGCGTAGCCCTGTGATTTCGCCGGCCATGCCGGATACGCCTTCCACGAGGCCGTGGATGGAGGCAAGCGACGCGTCTGCCGTGTTGCGTGACGCCGAGATTTCCGCGCTTGCACGATCGGCCACATCGCGCGCCTCACGCGCGGCGCTGGCGATGCGTTGGTTGCCTGCGCTGGTGTCTGTCGCGGCGCGGCGAAGCGCCTGAAACACTTCGGCCTGACGCTTGATTCGAACGGCGATTTCGTCGACGTTACCGGCGACGTCGCACAATTCAATGCCGAGGGTGCCGGCGTTGGCGGCCACCTCGTTCATGATATCGACGGTCTGCGCCGCTCCCCTTGTGCGCGTGAATAGCCCCATCGTCAGTCTCCTCGCATCGCTGATCTGCTTGTTATGACGAGGGCACGACATCCGCCGGAACTGCCAAAAACGCCGGAAAGACGTTCGCGCCACACGCTGATGTGTCGAAAATTATAACGGGAGAAAAAACGGCCGACTTGAGGGTTTCGTCGCTTGTCGCGGCCCCGCACTTCCGACTTTGTGAAGCCACCCTCTCATGCACGGCTTACGCAGGACTTACTGCCCGGCAGGCAGGCCGGGAGACGCCGCAGCGCCTATCGCGGCACGCATCGCCTCGCCCACGGCCACGACCAGCCCCCCCGCGTCGCGGCGATGCAGCAACGCGATTTCGCTGTCGGCGTTCGCGTCGTCGAGCGCCACGCGGCGCACGCCCGGCCCGGCCATGGCAGCGAGACTTTGCGGCACGATGGCCACACCGAATCCCGCCGCGACCAGATTGACCAGCGTCGCCTTTCGCGACGTCGCCACGGCGGCCTTCGGGAAGAAGCCGTGCTGCTGGCACAACTGCGCAACACGGTAGCTCAATCCGCCACGCTCCCGGTGCGGCAGCGAGACAAACGGCTCGGCGGCCAGCGCCGCCACACTCACCGACGCCTGGTGTGCGAGCGCGTGGCCCGGCGGCACGAGCAGCAGCAAACGCTCCTGCGAAATGATTTCGCACACGAGCGAAGCCGCCGGGCGCAGTACCGGCAGCCGCACCAGCCCCAGATCGATACGGCCGGCCTCGATGTCGTCCTGCTGCTGTTCGGAGGACAGTGTCGAGACGTCGACGCTCACGCCGGGATTGGCCTGAAGATGTGCATACAGCGCGGCGGGCAATGCCCCGGCGAACGGCACCGAACTCGAGTGCGCCAGCCGTACGGTGCCCTGCTCGCCGCGCGCCACGCTGCGCGTAAGCGCCACCGAGCCTTCGAGTTCGGTCAGTACACGCCGCGCCTCGTTCAGAAACGTGCGGCCGGCAGGCGTGAGCGTCACACCTTTTGACGAGCGCTCGAGCAACACCGCCTGCAATTCCCGTTCGAGTTCCGAGATCTGGCGGCTCAGCGCCGATTGCGCGACGAACAACCGTTCGGCCGCCGCACTAAATCCACCGGCGTCGACCACTTCGAGGAAATACCGTAACTGCCGCAGCGACACCATGATCATGCCGTTTCGAGATCGAATATCGCCACATTCTATATTGGCGCCGCCCCGACACGCGGCCCTATGCTGACGGAAAACCTGCGCACACCCTGCTTGCTTCGTCAGGCTGCGCCTCTCTCATCTCATTTCGTCATTTCGTCCGCGCCATGCTTTCGACGTTCTCCCGGCCCCTGTTCGACACCCTTGTCGCCGCACTTCCCACACCGGGTCACTGGTTGCTGATGAGCGCCGCGCTCGTTGTGGCCTATGTCATCTTCGGCATTGCGGGCTTCGGCACTGCGCTCGTCGCGAGCCCCGCGCTGGCCTATGCGATGCCCGTTGCCCAGATCATCCCAATGCTCGCCTTGCTCGACTTCGGTGCGGCATCGGGCAACGTCGTGCGCAACGCGCGCGCGGCAGACGTCGACGAACTACGCCGCCTCGTGCCCGCGATTATCGCCGGGAGTCTCGCGGGCGCGGTGCTCCTGCTGACATTGCGGCCCGAGGTTCTGTTACGTTCGTTGGCGTGGTTCATCTGCTGCTATGCCGTGTTCTCGCTGTTCGGGCCGCGCGCAAAATCGCGTCTATCGCAGGCGTGGGCGGTGCCGTTCGGTGCGTTAGGCGGCATGTTCGGCGCGATGTTCGGCAGCGGCGGCTTTCTCTTCGCGATCTATCTGACGAGTCGTCTCGACCGTGTGGAAGCCATGCGGGTGACGCAGGCGACGCTCATCGGCTTCAGTACCCTGGCACGCGCAGCACTCTTCCTGTTTGCCGGCGTCTACGCCAACCTGTCGATGCTTGTGACGGCGGCATCGCTGATACCGGCGATGATCGCCGGCATGTGGATTGGCAAGCACATTACGCTGCGGCTCTCGCGCCAACAGTTCGTGAAGGCAGTGAATCTCGCTGTGCTGGCGGCGGGCGTCGCGCTCCTGATACGCAGCCAATAGCACTGGCGCGTCGATTCGCCGGACGCCCGAAGCACGCAGGCAGCGGGTATGCTGACGGCCTTGCTCATCACACACGGCCCTCATCTCATGTCGCTGCCCGCCTTGCTCGTCTTCGGCGAAGCCCTCACCGATCTGATTCGTCAACCCGGCGGCGACGCTCGCCAGTGGGTGAGTCGTGCGGGGGGTGCGTGCTGGAATGTCGCGCGCGTGAGCGCCGCGATGGGCGTGGCAACCGGATACGGCGGCGCGATCAGCACTCATGCGCCGTTCGGCACCGAACTGCTCGCGCTCTCCCGCGCTGCCGGATTGGACGACCGATACTTGCAGCCGGTCGATGCGCCGCCGCTCGTGGCCGTCGTGCACCGTCACGATCCGCCCGCGTACTTCTTTCTTGGCGAGGGCGCCGCCGATCTCGCCTTCGATCCCGGCGCGCTGCCGTCCGGCTGGCAAGACGCCGCTCACGTCGCGCATTTCGGCTGCATCAGCCTTGTGCGGGAGCCATTGGCGGGCACGCTCGTGTCGCTGGCCGCGCAGTTGCATGCGCGAGGTACCGCCATCAGCTTCGATCCCAACCTGCGCAATCTGATGGGCCCCGGATACCTCGCCACATTCACGCAGATGGCAAAGCTCGCGACGTGGCTCAAGCTCTCGATGGAAGACCTGCGCGGACTTTACCCCGGTCGTCCGGATGACGATGCGTTGGCGGAAGTCCGTCGTATTGCACCGCAGGCATCGATATTGCTGACGGATGGCGAACGCGGCATGCGATTGCTTCTGCCCGACGGCACAGCGCTCGTCCAACCGGCATACCCTGTCGACGTGGCAGACACCGTGGGCGCGGGCGACGCCACCATCGGCGGCTGGCTGGCCAGTCTGTCGCGCGAACCCAACGCGCCGCTTGGCCGTCACTTGCGCCGCGCGGCCGCCGCCGCAGCCCTCGCCTGCACGCGCACAGGCGCCCATGCGCCAGATTGGCAGGCGGTAGAAGCCCTCATCGCCGCGCAACGCGTTCGCGACACGTCGTCGAGTCAATCATCCAAATAATGGCTATGATGAAAGCCAATCATCACCATAGCCGATGAATTCGACATGACGCCGGACCAATTGCTGACCTTCGCGACGGTCGCCGAACTGGGCAACATCAGCCACGCGGCGCAGGCGTTGCATCTGTCGCAGCCCGCAGTCTCCGGACAATTGCGGCTGTTGCAGGAATCGTTTGGCGAGCCGCTGTATCGGCGCGACGGACGCGGTATCCGGCTGACGGCCGTGGGTGAGCAGGTCGCGGTGTACGCCAACAAATTACGGCAAGACTACCGTCAGGCGCTCGCGTTGCGTGACAGCCTGCGCGGCATGGAAACGGGGGCATTGCGCATCGGCGCGAGCACGACGCCGGCCAGTTACCTGCTGCCCTACGTGATCGCGGAATTCCATCAACGCTACCCCGCCGTGGCCCTGCACATCGTCGACGGCAACACCAGCGAAATCGTGGCGCAGCTCGACCGTCTCGACGTGGCCTTCATCGAGGGTGCGGTGCCGCCGGGCTTGTCGCCGGAGATTGCGGTGCGCCCGTGGCGCGACGACGAAGTCGTTGCGATTGCGCGCGTCGATCATCCGCTGGCGCAACAACCCGAAGGGGCGTCGTTACAGGCCATCGCCGAATATCCGCTGATCCTTCGCGAACCGGGTTCGGGGGTGCGGGCGCTGGTGGCCCGCGCGTTCTCGGTGGCCGGGCTCACACCGCGCGTGGCGCTGGAATTGGCGGGGGTGGAGAGTATCAAGGAGGCGGTACGGGCGGGCATGGGGGTGGGCTTCGTCTCGGCGATGTCGATGCGACATGAAGATGCCGCCCTCGCTTCGGTACGCATTGATCCGCCGCACGGTCTCAAGCGTTTGCTCACTGCGCTCGTGCCGCACGCCGATGCCCTGTCGCGTCCCACGGAGCGCTTTCTCGCTCAGTGCTTTGCGGGGGACGCTCCCGGTCCGGCCGCGCTGCGGTGACACGCGACAGCGACCCCATCGTACGCTGCACGGCACTCGTCGCATCGCCCGCCGGACCGGCGCGTCAGACCGTCTCCTACGGCCTTATTTGAAATCCCAAGCCATTTGCTCGGCCACCGACGTCGCTTCCGACGAGCGCACGCATACCTCCAGATAATCGGTGACGGGCGTCGGGGGACGCGTCCCTTCGGACAGCAGACGACGGTTGTCGAACACGTAATCGAGCGCCGCAAACGCGCCATATCGACGCAGCGCCTTCGCCATCAGACGGCTGTTTCCATGCCCCAGTTGACGGGCCAACGCAGGCGTCAAGCGCGCAATCTCGGCGTCGCCGATGTGCCGGAAACGCTCGCCCAGGGGCGCCACGCCGCGCGCCCTCGCCAGCGCCGCTTCGATCTGGCGAATCGTGCGCGTGCTGCCCTCGCCGGCCGAGACGTGATACAGGTCGTGACGCAAATGCGGCAGGAATGCGAGATCGATCAGCGCGTTGGCGCAGAAATCGACAGGCACCACGTCGAGCCGGTCGTCGAGACCGCAGGTGAATGCACCGAGCAACTGCACCATGCGGAACATCCAGAAAATGCTGCCGGACGGCTCACACCCGAGGCGCGTATGGCCCACGACGACGGAGGGCCGAGCAATCACCAGCGGCAGGCTCGGCCACGCACGGCGCAGGCGACGCTCGGCTTCGGCCTTCGATGCGGTGTAGGGCACGACCTGATGATCCGCGAGCGCCAGATCGTGCGACTCTCGAACCAGCCCCGAGAGCGAATCGCCACACGCCATGGCGGTGCCGACATGCACAAAGCGCTCGAGCACCGGCGACGCCGCGACCGCACGGGCAAGCGCCAGGGTGCCGGTGACGTTGACGGCGTCGAGTTGCGGGTGCGCTGAAAAGGACGCAATCGCCCCGGCGTGAACGACATGCGTGACGCTGCGCATGCGCGGGTCGTCTTCGAACGAGACCGGCTGTGCAAGGTCGCCGCACACAATGTTCGCTTCGCCGAGCGCGAGCCGATGCACGGCTGCAACGCGAAAACGATCCATCGCGGCGCGCACGCGCGCCAGACCATCGCTGCGGGTGCGCGCGCGCACGAGAAGCAACAGCGACGGACCGAATCCGTCATTGAGAAGCTGGGCGACAACGGCGCCGCCCACAAAACCGGTACTGCCGGTGACGAGAATTCGCATGGCTTTGGCCTCGCAGAAAAACGGAACCGCGACGTGTTCGTCAGAACGTGTAGTCGAGCGTTGCGGCGACCTGATAGTTGGTCTTGTTGAATACGATGGGACTCTTCGACGCGTTGCCCGTGTAGCGCATGACGCCGCCGGCTACCGTGGTGCTCCAGTGCTTCGTGAATTTGTGTGTCCAGTTCGCCGTGAGGCTCACGCCGTAAAGCCCGCCGCCCACCGCGTGCTGGCGATAGCCCGAATTGAGGCTCTGGTTCGCGCTCACGCCGAAATAGGTCTGCGCATACTTGCCGCTGGCAAAGTGCGCCGTGGCCCCGACACCGACCGAGTCCGTGGGCGACTTGAAAAGCACGCTGTCCACGGCAAAGCGGTAGACATTGCCGCGATCGCGATGGGTCAGCGGGACATCCGTCGCCACGCTCACGACGGCCAGATCGCCAATCGCATAACCGGCTTGCAGCGTGGTGAAGACCGAACCCTTGATGTCGCCCATGCCGCGCAGCTTGTCCGAGCCGGCGTCGCCCCCCTTGGCTCTGTCCTTGCGCCCGCCGTCATACGAGAGCGCCGCAGACACGAAGAAGCCCGCCGGCAGCGAGAGTCGATAGCCGATGCCGCCCAGCCCCACGAACACGCCGTAAGGCGTTTGCAGCGCAAGGTTGAGGGCCGGCGTGGCGCGATACTCGTCGCTGCCCATGTAGCGAGGGGAGTAGCCCACACCGCCGCCAATCGTGAATTCGTAGCCGCTTTCCTGTGCCTGCGTCGGCAGGCTCTGGTCAGGCTGAATGCCGCTGTATCGCGCGGGTTCGACCGAAAAGGCCTGCGACGCAACGCCCGCCAGCAGCAGCCCCACGGCGCTTGCCGCAAGACGGGGGAGATGGCGATTGCGGCGGGTGTGACTGGGATAGCGACCTTTCATGGCACTCCTACAAGTTCGATGCGTTTCTGGCGTTGGGAAATTGCGATCTGCGCACGGATCGCAAGGTGAGCGCATGGTAGGCGTGAAGCGACTCCCTGGCTGTTACCTGATTTAGGAGAGTTGTGAACAAATGTTTTCATTTGTTCGCAGGTTTGAAACGCCCGCCCGGCGGGGCTCCGGGGCAGTAGAATGCACATCACGGGAGTGCCGCCGAGCGTGTGCGGCACGGCACAACACGAAAGGAATACGGCCATGTACCGTGTCTTGCTTGTCGAAGACGATGCGCGGCTGGCCGCGCTTGTCACGGAATATCTGCATGCCTATCGCTTCGAAGTCATGGTCGTTGCCAATGGGGCGCGCGCTTTGGAGCGCTTTCGCGCGTTTTCACCGGATATCGTGGTGCTCGATCTGATGCTGCCCGGCATGGATGGCATGGAAATCTGCCGCCAGATGCGCGCGGTGAGTACCACACCGATCCTCATCCTCACGGCGCGTGAAGACACTTACGATCAGGTGGCCGGTCTGGAGGTCGGCGCCGACGATTACGTCGTGAAGCCGGTTGAGCCGCGGCTGTTGCTCGCCCGGTTGCGGGCGCTGTTACGGCGTGCCGTGCCGAGCGCCGAGGTGGAAGTCGCGAGCGACGACGGGCTGGCGTTCGGGCTGTTGCGCATCGTGCCGCGCGATCGCATGGTGTTCTGGCGCGGCGTACCCGTGGAATTGAAGTCCAACGAATTCAGCCTGCTGCTGATTCTGGCGCGCAGCGCCGGGCGTGTGGTCACGCGCGACGAGATCCTGCAACAGTTGCGCGGCATTGAATTCGACGGCATCGACCGCACGGTCGACGTAGGCATCTACCGGTTGCGCAAACGCTTCGAGGACACCGACGGTGAGCCGCAACGCATTAAAACCGTCTGGGGACGCGGCTATCTGTTCAGCCCGTCTGCCTGGGAGAGCTGAGCCATGTTTCGCGTACTTTTGAAGGTGTACCTGCTGGCCGGCATCTCGCTTGTGGTCGCGATTCTGCTGATCCAGAACACCTTCGTTTATCTGTTCTACGACCTCATGAACCGCTCCGCGCAAACGCAGTTGGGCTCGTACGTGTGGATCATCAACAAGTCTCTCTCGCAGATTCCCGAGTCGAAGTGGCCGGAGTTCATTGCCGAATTCGAGAGCAAGGGCAAAGACAAGATGGAGATCGTGCCGCTCAAGGGCTTCAAGCTCGCACGCGAGTATGTGCGGCCGCAACTCGAAGCCGGCCTGCCGGTCGTGAACGATACCCAGGGCGATCACATCGCGCTTCGATTGCGCGACTCCGACTGGGTGCTCTCCTACAAGAGCGGCACCGACCTGAATATGAAGCAGACCAACTATCTTGCCTACGCGTTGCTCGCGCTGCTCCTGCTGATGGCCGTGCTGACCTGGGTTCGATGGTATTGGAGCGATTTGCAGTCGCTCAATCGCGCCGCGATCCGCTTCGGGGAAGGTGACTTCAACTCGCGGGCGAAAGTGTCGCGCTTCTCGAATCTCGGCTCGCTCGTCCACGTCTTCAACACCATGGCCGAGCGTATCGATCGTTCCGTCAAGGCACAGAAAGACATGATCAACGCGGTGTCGCATGAATTGCGCACACCGATCGCACGCCTCGATTTCGGGCTGGAAATTCTTCAGCAGCGCCGCCATGACGGCGACGCCCGCGAGCGCATCAACGCGCTCAAAGGCGACATCCGCGAACTCGACGAACTGGTCACCGAACTGCTCTCTCTCGCGCGGCTGGACCAGATCACGGTGCCGCCCACGCGTCACGCCGTCTCGCTACGCCTGATGTTCGACAGTCTCGCGGCGAATTGCACCGAAGTGCTGGCGGCGCGTTCGATTGCGCTCGACATTGCCGCCGAACCCGGTGCGGATTGCGTCGAAGTCGAACCCAAGCTGCTCGCGCGCGCGGTACAGAACCTGCTCAACAATGCGATGCGTCATACATCGCGGCGCATCGTTTGCGGCGCGAAGACCTGCGAAGGCGGCGGCGTCATCATCTACGTCGACGACGACGGCGAGGGCGTGCCCGTAGCTGAGCGCGCCCGCATCTTCGAGCCCTTCCACAGGCTCGACAGCAGTCGCAACCGCGCGACGGGTGGCTTCGGTCTGGGGCTCGCCATCGTGCGACGCATCGCGCTGCTGCATGGCGGCCACGTTGGCGTCGACACGTCGCCGCTGGGCGGCGCGCGATTCACCATCACGCTCCCGGGCACATCCACAGGCTGACATCGAGCCCCCTCCGGGCATACCTCGATCCCAAACCTTGCGGCCGGCGAACCATTCGCCGGCCGTTTTCATTGCAGCGTCCTTTCGGATAACGATGAATTGTCATGTTCACGACATGTTGACCGCCTACATTGGCGGCTCAATCTAATCCCAAAGAGGACCTTGTCATGAAACCCAACTTCCGCATTGCGGCGGCGGGGTGCTGTCTGGCGTTCGCCAGCAGCCTGCCCATGCCCGCGCTGGCCCAGTCTAACGTTCAGCTCTACGGGCTGATCGACTCGGGCGTCGAATTCCTCACCAACGCCGACAAGAACGCCGCCGGCAACACCGTCAACCTGACACGCATCACCTCGGGCAACCTCGCCGGTTCGCGCTGGGGCATCAAGGGCACCGAAGACCTCGGCGGTGGCAACAAGGCCCTGTTCCTGATCGAGAACGGCTTCAACCTCGGCAACGGCCAGTCGCTCCAGGGCGGCCGCGAGTTCGGTCGTCTGGCCTACGTCGGCCTGTCGAACAGCTCGCTCGGCACCGTCACGATCGGCCGTCAGGGCGGCGTGTTCCTCGACTGGGTGAGCAAATTCAACCCGCTCAACAACGCCGTGTACGCCATCAAGATGCAGGACACGGCGTTCTCCGACCGTCTGGACAATAGCCTTCGCTATACGGCCAAGCTCGGCGCGTTCGACGCCATGGTCCAGTACTCGAAGGGTTACGACGACGTGAGCTTCGGCAGCGCCACGCCGGGCGACAACCGCCGGGCGCAAGTCGTCGACGCCGGTGTGCGCTATGCCAACGGCCCGCTATCGTTCGTGCTCGCTTACGATCAGAAGAACGGCGGCTCGACGCTGCCCAAAGCGGCCATGACCCCGAAGGTCGGCGGCTATGAAGGCAACATCGATCGCCGTATCGCCGCCGCCGTGCAGTACTCGCTGCAAAGCGTCGATCTGTACGTGGGTTATCGCTACCTGAACGCCAAGGCGATCCATCTCTCGGCCCTGAACAAGAGCCCGGTGGAAGCGTCGAGTTACTACTGGCTGGGTACGACGTGGCACGCCATGCCGGCGCTCGACCTGTCGGCCACGGCCATGTATCAGGACTTCTACGGAACGAACCGCGACCCGTTGTCGTTCCAGGTCAGCGCCGACTACAACTTCTCGAAGCGCACCGACGTCTACGTCAATCTCGGCTACGTCGTGAACCGCAACGGGTCCGACCTCGGTCTGAACGGTTTCGGCAACAACGTGGTCGCCGGCAAGAACCAGTTCGGTACGATGGCCGGTATCAAGCACACGTTCTGATGACGAGCGACACTCGCGCTTCGCAAGGCGTGTCCGTGTCGCTGCGCGCGCTGCACCAGACGTTTGGTGCAACGCGCGTACTCGAGGGCATCGACCTCGATGTCCCGGCCGGCACCACGACTGCCCTGCTCGGCCCCTCGGGCTGCGGCAAGAGCACCCTGCTCAAGTTGCTCGCCGGCCTGCTCGCCCCCACCGGGGGCGAAATCCGTTTCGACGATACGGTCGTCGCCAGCGACAGCATTTGCCACGCCCCCGAGCGGCGCTCGCTCGGCATGGTGTTTCAGGACTACGCGCTGTGGCCGCACATGAGCGTGGCCGCCAACGTGGCGTTCCCGCTCGAGATGCGCGGAGTTAAACGCGCCGAGCGCAGCGACCGTGTGGAAGAGGCGCTTTCGCTCGTCGGTCTGGCCGGGCTGGGCCCGCGCAGACCGCAGGCGCTCTCGGGCGGGCAGCAACAACGCGTTGCGCTCGCGCGCGCCATCGTCTCGGCCCCGCGCCTGTTGCTGTTCGACGAACCCCTATCCAACCTCGACCGCGATCTGCGCACACGTTTGTGCGCCGATATCGGGGCGCTGCTCTCGCGTCTTGGCACCACCGCCGTCTACGTCACACACGACCGCGACGAAGCCGAGGCGCTGGCGGACCAGATCGTGATCCTCGCCCACGGGCGCGTTGACAAACGTATTACGAGGTAGCCCATAATGTTTCACCGCAAAATTATCGCGACACTCACCATGGCCTTTGCTGCAAGCGTCGGCGTACAACACGCGCATGCGCTGACCGTCTATACCGCCGGCCCCGGCAACCTCAGCAAGAAGCTCGCTACAGGTTTCGAGAAGAAAACCGGCATCAAAGTCGATGTGTTTCAAGCCACCACCGGCAAGGTGATGGCGCGGATCGAGGCCGAACAGGCCAACCCGCGTGCCGATGTTCTCATCTCCGCCTCGTGGGACACCGCGCAGGATCTCGAGAAACGCGGCTGGCTCGCGCCCTACCAGAGCGCTAACGCCGCACGCGTGCCCGCTCCGTTCAAGACGCCGCACTACGTCGCCCAGGGCCTCTCGGCGCTTGGCATCGTCTGGAACGCCAAGTCGGGCACGCCCGAACCGCGTGACTGGCGCGATCTGACCAAGCCGGCCTACCGCAATCTCGTGACGATGCCGGACCCGGCGCTGTCGGGCGCATCGGCCGATCTGTTGCTGGGTCTGCAAGCGCGTCTGGGCGGCGAAGCCTGGAAGCTCTTCGAGGATCTCAAGCACAACGGCATGGTCGTCTCCGGCCCGAACGCGCAGGCGCTCAACCCGGTGCTGCAAGGTGCGAAGGCTGCCGTGTTCGGCGCGGTCGATTACGTTGCCTACGCGGCGGCGGCGAACGGCGAAGCGGTGAAGGTCATCTTTCCGACGAGCGGCACGGTCATCGCACCGCGTCCGATGATGATCCTGAACACGTCGAAGCAGCAGAGCGAAGCGCGTCAGTTCATCGACTATGTGCTCTCGGAAGAAGGTCAGCAGATGGTTGCCGAGGCGTGGCTGATTCCCGCGCGCGAGGACATCGCGATCAAGCGCGCCTCGTTCAAGGATCTGCGCCTGCTGCCGCAGGGTGACGCGCAATCGTCGAGCGCTTCGCGCGCCGATGTCCTGGCACGTTTCGCCAAACTCAACGGCCAGCACTGACGGTGAAATCGTTCCGACTACTCCCCGCGGCGACGGTTGCAGCCCTCGCCGTCGTGGTGGCGTTGCCGGTTGCGTTCGTGCTGTTGCAGGCGGTCTTTCCGCACCTCGCGCAAGGCTCGTTCGCCAAGCCCTTCTCCGCCGTCTGGCCCACGCTGTCGCATGACAACACTTTGCCGTTGCTGACCAACACCTTGCGGTTGGGACTCTCGGTGGCGTTGGGCACGGCACTGGTCGGCGGCGCGCTGGGGGCGGTGCGCGGCCTGTTTCATGTACCGGGCGCCCGGCTCTGGGATCTGTGCTTCCTGCTGCCGTTTCTCGTGCCGCCGTATCTCGCGGCACTCGGCTGGATGCTGCTGCTGCAAACGGGGGGGTATGCCCAGCAGCTTACCGGGCTGGATGCCGGACAGTTCCTGTTCTCGCTGCCGGGCCTCGTCTTCGTGATGACGCTCAACATCTTCCCGGTCGTGTACTTCGCCGTCTCGCGCGCACTGGCCACGACGGGGTCGCGTCTGGCCGACGTCGCTCGGGTACACGGCGCATCGGCATGGCGGGCGTTCGCCCGTGTGACGTTGCCGCTCGCGCTGCCCGCGTTCGCGGCCAGTCTGCTGTTGGCCTTCACAATGGCCATCGAGGAATTCGGTGCGCCCGCCGCATTGGGAGCGCGTGCAGGCTTCTCTGTGCTGGTAACGTCCATCGAGGGGCGCTTCGCCGACTGGCCCATCGATCTGCCGGGCGCGTCGATCCTGTCGGTCGTGCTGGCAGTCATCGCGCTGTTCGCCTTCGTGTTGCAGCACCGGCTCGCGGCGGGCAAGGACTTCGAGACGCAAACGGGCAAGCCGATCGCCTCGCCGCCGCGTGCGTTGGGGCGTGGGCGGGTGCCGGTGCTGTTCGGGTTCGGTCTGGTTGCGCTGCTCGCCACGGTCGCGCCACTGTTCTCGATTCTGGCCACGGCGTTCTCGGGCACGCTCTCGGGCGGCTTGTCGCTCGCCAACCTGACGACCGCGCACTTCGCGGCGCTGCTGGGTCAGGGCGCAGAGGGCGTCGAAGCGCTGGCGACGAGTCTGTCGCTGGCGCTGGGCACGTCGCTCGTGACCGGGGTATTGGGGTTCCTGTGTGCGTGGTGCGTCGTGAAGTCGACGATGCGCGCCCGTGTGCTGATCGACGGGCTCTCGCTGCTGCCGCATGCACTGCCGGGCATCGTTGTCGGCGTGGGGTTGATCCTTGCCTGGAACCTGCCGTTCTGGCCGGTGACGCCTTACAACACATGGGGCATTCTGCTGCTGTCGTATAGCTGCCTGCTGCTGCCTTACCCGGTGCGTTACACCAGCGCCGCCTTGCGTCAGACGGCCGCCTCGCTCGAAGCGGCCGCCCGCGTGCACGGCGCACCGGCCGGTGTGGCGCTGCGGCGCATCACGTTGCCACTGGTCATGCCTGCGCTCGGCGCGTCGCTGATGATCGTGTTCGCTATCGCGTCGCGCGAGTTGGTGACATCGTTGCTGCTGGCCCCCAGCGGGGTTCAGACGGTCTCGATCTTCGTATGGCGTCAGTTCGAGCAAGGCTCCATCGGGCAGGGGATGGCGATGGGTGTCGTGTCGATGACGGTAAGCGGCACGTTGCTCGCGCTCGCATCGAAGCTCAACGCAAAACCAGCGAACGGCTGAAGCCATCGGGTCGCGCCCGGCGTGGAGGCCGGGTGCGACCCTCACGCCACGCTCGCCACACAGTGCGTGCGACTCAGAACGACATGCGCACCAACTCTTCCACCGCCCCTACTACCTTGTCGCGCGTTCGCATCAGCATGGAAAACGACAGGTCGGCCTGAGTGCTCGCCAGCATCGCGCCGGTCAGATCGTCGCTATGGCCCAGATCGACCGCCTTCATCCGGTCGCCCGCGTCGCGTTGGGCGGCGTCCACCCCCCGCAGCATCGCACCGAAATCGGGCTTGCCCGAGGCCCCCGCCAGTGCAGGCGCCGCCTCGCGCACGCCAGCGGCCATATCCAGTTCGCGTTGTGCCGCTTGCATGCGACGCATTTCAGTCATCAGCGACTGTTCCATCGAGACGGGCATTCGAATCTCCGTGAGGCGTTTAAACGTGTGCCCCCGCGCGATGCGCAGCGGCACTGACTAGACTCCGCACTCTACGCACACCCGACGCCACCGTGATTGGGCAATCCCCTAAAGCGCGCGCGGTTGAGTCTTTCCCCATCAACAAGGACGAGCGACGCCTTTAGGATGCGAACTCCCCTGCGCGCTGAAGCGCTGCGAACCGTCTATCAACCAAATGAACACTATGCACGCGCCTACGCCGCCCGGCGCGATCCGGGCACTCGATCCGTGCCGGCTCGGACAGCCGACGCAGCTCCTCGATCCTCTGACCGAGCGGCTGCGCTCACGCCTCGATGTTCAATTACCGCAGCACGTCCGTCATCGCCATGCTATGGCGTGGCGCGTCGCCGCCATGTCGGTGAGTGCCAGCGCCCCGGCTACCGCCGACGTCATCGTGCAACGCTTTCGCGTCGACGGGCATTGTATCGACGTGACGCTCGACGCCGGCCTGTTGCGCGACGCGTTCCGGTTGCGCTACGACGCGGATGAATTCGTCGGCCCGCCAGCCTTGCATGCCACGCTGCCGGCGGCAACGTACGAGCGCTTTGTCACACGCTTTGCGAGGCAAATGCTCGATGCGCTGCGCCAGGCGGTCTCCTCCGAGATGGCACAGGTGCCGTCGGATGTCGAGACGATGGACCTCGATCCCCGATCGACGCCCCCGTCCCTATGGATCGGTGCGCGCATTGCGGATCGCGCCGGCGACACGCCACTGGGCACCGTCACATTCCGGCTCGCGGCCGAAGACGCCCGCCGGTGGCTCACGATGCTGGGCCCCGATGCAAGCGAACGCGCAGCACAACACACCCGGCCGGCATGCGACATCGCCACGATTCCGGTGCGTCTGAGCGCACATTGGCTTGACATCGACCTGTCGCTCGGCGCGTTGCTCGACGCACAGCCGGGCGACGTGTTGCCCGTGCGCTTCGTGCAGCGCGCCCTCGTTTGCGTGGACAACGACCCGCTGATGAGCGCCGACATCATCGAGCGCGATGCGCATCTGTGTCTCACGCACTTCCAAACTCTTGAGTAAGGTTCCCATGTCTACCCAATTCCCTCACGATCCCTCCGGTCTGGTCTCCGGCGCCGCCGATGCGAGCGACCTACGCCCGGACGCGCACATCGACGATCTGCCTTCCCTGGACGATCTCTCTCAAGACCTTTCGGGCGACTGGCTCGGCGACGCAGGTGCGCCATCAACGTCGACGCCGCCCCTGTCGCAAGCCGGCAGTCCGGCACAGGTGCCGCTCGCCATGCGCGAGACACTGCGCCGCGTGCCTGTGAAACTCACACTTGAGGTCGGGGCGACCCGCCTCACGCTGGGTGAGCTGGCGGCCCTGCGCGCCGACGACGTCCTGAGCCTTGATCGCGCAGCGGGTGCGCCGCTTGCGGTGCTGGTCAATGGCGTACCGGTAGGACTCGCGGAAGTCGTCGCCTCGGGCGCGCAGTACGGGCTGAAGATCCTCACGCTCGACGCAATCGAGCTGGACCGGCTAGCCCGATGAACGCCGCCCTACAGGTCGTGCGTCAGCGGGTGCTGCGCCCGCTCAGGGCGCGCGGCTTCCCGCTGGGCGCCTCGGAGACCTTCATTCTCGCGATTCTGGCGATCGGGTTCGCCCTGTTCGCCACCGGTGCCCGCGCCGATGAGACGGGCGACCTGATGCGCCTGCGCTCGCAGGGCGGCACCACCGACTTCACCGTCAAGACGCAGTTGCTCATTCTCATGACGCTGCTGGGCCTGCTGCCCATGATGCTGATGGTGATGACCACGTTCGTGCGTTTCGCCATCATTCTTGCGCTGCTGCGTCAGGCGCTGGGGCTTCAGCAGGGGCTCCCCGCGCGCGTGCTGACCGGCATGGCGCTACTGCTCAGCCTGCTTGTCATGCGCCCGGTCGGCGAGGCAATCTGGACTCAAGCCGTGGTGCCTTACGACGAAAACCGGATCACGCTGACCGAAGCGATCCGTGCCGGCGAGGCACCGCTCTCGCGCTTCATGCTCGCGCAAACCCGTCAGTCGTCGCTCGACCTGATGGCCCGCCTGACCGGTGAGACTGACATTGCCGAGCCGCAGGCCCACAGCTTTCTGGTCAAGGCGTCGGCCTTCCTGTTAAGCGAACTCAAAACAGCGTTTCAAGTCGGCGCCATGCTCTTCGTGCCGTTTCTCGTCATCGATCTGGTGGTGGCCTCGGTGCTCATGGCAATGGGCATGATGATGCTCTCGCCGCTGGTCGTCTCCCTGCCGCTCAAGCTCTTGCTGTTCGTGCTCATCGACGGCTGGACGCTCACCGTCAGCACGCTCGTCACCAGCGTGCAGGCAGTTTGAGGAGAACGTCATGCTCACCAGCGATATTGCCATCGACATCGGACTCGACGCCCTGCGGCTCGTGATCGTCATCGTGCTCGTGTTGATCGTCCCGAGCCTCGTCATGGGACTGGTGGTGGCGTTATTTCAGGCGGCCACGCAGATCAACGAACAGACACTGTCGTTCCTGCCTCGCCTGATCGTCACGCTGCTCACGCTCGGGTTTGCCGCGCCGTGGCTCGCCGGCACGCTCACCGATTTCGCCGCCGAAACCTTCGCCCGCGCGGCTTCACTGGCCGGTTAGCGCTGCGCGCCCCGACGCCCGCAGCCGGACGAACGATCATGCCGTTTCCCCTGCCCTTTACCGCGTTCCCCGGCCTCGAAGGCTGGCTCGCCCAGTGGCCCGCACAGCTCGTGATGCTGTGGTGGCCGTTCTGCCGCTTCGTTGCGGCACTGAGCATGCTGCCGCTCGTTGGCGAAGGCGTGGTGCCGATGCGCTGGCGTGTGCTCATGTCGCTGGTGCTCAGCCTGGCGCTGTGGCCGGTGTTCGCCCAGACCGGTGTGCCGCCGACCGATCCGTTCTCGCTCGCGGGCATTGCGCTCGCCGCCGAACAAGCGATCATCGGCGCGTGCCTCGGTCTGGCGTTCTTCATCGTGCGCAGTCTGCTCACGCTCGTGGGGTATCTCTGCGCGTCGCAGATGGGATTAGCCATGGCGGCCATGAACGATCCGATGAACGGCGAGGCCAGCGAACCGGTGTCGCTGCTGATGGTCTGCCTCGGCACGTTGCTCTTCTTCATCGCCGATGCCCACCTGATCGCGGTATCCGTCGTCGCTCGCAGCTTCGAGGTGTGGCCCATCGGCGCCGGCCTGCCGCTCGCCGATCTGAGCGGACTGTTGCGCGCCCTCGGCTGGACGCTGGCTGCTGCGATGACGCTGGCGTTGCCCGTCGTGCTGACGACCTTCATCGTGCAATTCGGTCTCGGGTTGCTCAATCGCGCCGCGCCGGCCCTGAATCTGTTTTCGCTGGGCTTCGCCGTCACGACGCTCGTCGGGCTGGTCGTGCTCTCTGCGATCGTGCCGGCCCTGCCCGCCCATTACCTGACGTTGACCGAGCGCGTACTCGACTCGCTCGGCCCCGTCGCACGACCGGGGTGAGCGCATGACGACCCAAGACACCGGCGACAAGTCCGAAGCCGCCTCCTTCCAGAAGCTGCGCCGCGCGCGTGAGCAAGGGCAGGTAGCGCGCTCGCGCGATACCGCCACTGCGGTGGGCATCATGGCCAGTGTGGCCGTGCTCGCGGTCGCCGCACCTGCGCAGCTCGACGATTTCCACTCGCTCTACGCGGAGGCGTTCGCCGACCTCGCGGGCATCGGCTTCGACGACGCCTGGACGGCCCTGCTGCCCGCCGCGATGTGGCTGCTCGTCAAACTCGTCGCGCCGCTGGCCGCCATTCCGCTATGCATCAGCGTGGCCGCCATGCTGCCCGGCGGCTACGTCTTCAGCACCACGCTGCTCAAACCAAAATGGCAGCGTCTCTCGCCCAAGGCGAACCTCGGCCGGTTGGTCTCGATGAAACACTACGCGCAGGTCGGCGCCGCCGTCTTCAAGGTCGCATTGGTCGTGACGGTGCTGGTCCTTGTCGTAAGCGCACGCTGGAACGACTTGCTTGTGTTGCAGGCGAGCGCACCGGGTGAGGCGATCACCGTGGGCTTATGGCTGTTGCGCGATGCCGTGCTCGTGCTGGGCGGCGCCTTCGTCGCCTTCGCGCTGCTCGATCTGCCCTTGCAGCGTTTCCTGTTCATGCGCGATCAACGCATGACCAAGCAGGAAGTGAAGAACGAGCACAAGCAGACCGAGGGACGCCCCGAAGTGAAGCAGCGCATTCGCCAGATCCAGCGCCGCATGGCCGAGCGCAGCTTGCGGCGCACGGTGCCCACTGCCGATGTGGTGATCGTGAACCCGACGCACTACGCCATTGCTCTGAAGTACGACACCGGCCGGGCACAAGCGCCCTATGTGGTGGCGCGCGGCCTCGACGAAATGGCCGCCGTACTGCGACAGATCGCCCGCGAACACAAGATCGACGTCGTGAGCGCCCCGCCGCTCGCGCGAGCGCTGTACCACACCAGTCAGGTCAACCAGCAGATTCCGGTCGCCCTTTACGACGCGGTCGCCGTGATTCTGGCCTACGTCCTGCAATTGCGCGCCTGGCGTACAGGCGAGCGCACTACCCAACCCGACCGTCCGGACACGCCCGCCGTGCCCGCGACGCTCTCCGATCCACCCGTCACGCGACCGAATCCCTGAACTTATGAGCCGACTACTGACCGACCTTCGGCGTCACAAATTTCTGACGCCGCTTATCGTCTTCGCCATCCTCGCGATGGTGATCCTGCCGTTGCCGCCGCTGCTGCTCGACACGCTTTTCACGTTCAACATCGTGCTCTCGATGGTTGTGATTCTCGTGAGTCTGTCGGTGCGGCGTCCGCTCGATTTCTCCGTCTTCCCGACGGTCATTCTCGCCACGACGCTCATGCGTCTGACGCTGAACGTGGCCTCTACGCGCGTGGTGCTGCTCAAGGGCAACGAAGGCACGCACGCGGCGGGTAGCGTCATCGAATCGTTCGGCAATGTGGTCATCGGCGGTAACTTCGTCGTGGGTCTCGTGGTGTTCGTGATCCTGATGATCATCAACTTCGTGGTGGTCACCAAGGGGGCGGAGCGCATCTCGGAAGTCTCGGCGCGCTTCACGCTCGACGCACTGCCCGGCAAGCAGATGGCCATCGATGCCGACCTGAACGCGGGTCTCATCAATCAGGAAGCCGCGCAGACGCGCCGCCGCGAGGTGGGCTCGGAAGCCGACTTCTATGGCGCGATGGATGGCGCATCGAAGTTCGTTCGCGGCGATGCCATTGCCAGCATCCTGATCCTGCTCATCAACCTGATCGGCGGTGCTGCCATCGGCGTGACGATGCACGACATGAGCGCCGGCGACGCCTTCCGTCAGTATTCCCTGCTGACCATCGGCGACGGGCTGGTCGCACAGATTCCGGCGCTGCTGCTGTCGTCGGCTGCGGCCATCATCGTGACCCGCGTGTCCGACGCGGGCGACTTCGAGAAGCAGGTGGGCAACCAGTTGCTCGCGTCGCCCTCGGTGCTCGCGAGCGTGGCGGTGTTGATGTTCATCCTCGCGGTGATCCCGGGTATGCCAACGGTGCCGTTTCTGGCTTTTGCCGGCGTCATGGGGTTCGTGGCATGGCGCGTGAGCCAGCGGCGTGCGCCCGACGCCGCCGACGACACCGAAGCTCTGGAAGCCGCACTGACGGCGCATGAACCTCCGGCGCTCACCTGGCAGCAACTGCCGTTCGTCTCACCGGTAACGGTCAGCCTCGGCTACCAGATCGTGGGGCTTGTGGACAAACGCGAAGGCGCCCCGCTCGTGCAACGGCTCTATGGCATGCGGCAAACGCTTTCGCAGGCGATGGGCTTCGTGGTGCCTGCGGTCAGGCTCGACACCGGCCTCGGACTCGGCGCCAGCGAATATGCCATCGACGTTGGCGGCGTACGCGTTGCAAGCGCGTCGGTACCGCACGATCGTCTCATGGCGATTGCCGCGCCCGATTGCTACGGCGAACTCGACGGCATGCCGGCCATCGATCCGTCATTCGGCATGCCCGTGGTGTGGATCGAGCCCGAGCAACGCGCGCATGCGCTAGGGCTGGGCTACCAGATCGTCGATCCTGCGGGGGTGATCGCCACGCACGTTCAGGAGGCGATGAAGGCGCATCTGGCCGATTTGTTCACCTATCAGGATGTGACGTCGCTCGGCGAACGGCTGCAGGAACTGTCGCCATCGCTGGCCGATGCGCTGGACAAGGCGCTGACGCATCAGCAGCAGTTGGCGGTTATCCGTCTGCTGCTCGCGGAGGCCGTGTCGTTGCAGGATATCGACGTGTTGGCGACGGCGCTGGTCAACGCCTCCGCGGTGAGCAAGGAGCCGCTGGTGCTGGCTGCCGAGGCGCGCAGCGCGCTCAAGCGGCGGCTGGTGCACGGGCTGATCGGCGACGAGCCGACGCTTCACGTCTACCAGCTCACGACGGATCTGGAGAACTTGCTGCTGGGCGCCTATACGGCCGCGCAGCAAGCGGGCAAGTCAACCGCCGATGCCTTCCCGCTCGACCCGCAATTGCTTGAGCAATTGCAGTCGCACATGCCGCAGGCCCGCGAGAACATGACGCAAACAGGCCGCGCGCCGGTGCTGCTTGTCATGCCGCAACTGCGTCCATTGCTCTCGCGTTATGCACGGATGTTCGCGAGCGGCCTGCATGTGCTCTCGTATAACGAAGTGCCGCAGACCAAAGAGATCGAAGTGGCGGGAACGTTGGGGTAAGGAAAGGGTTTATCAACGCGCAGGTGGGTTCGCAGTGACAAAGCGCCAACGGCATGAGGTCGTTGGCGTTTTTTCCATGCTGCATAAGAAAAAAGAGCCAATGGCACGAAGCCGTTAGCTCTTTTGTCAGACTTGCCGGCCGGAAGACATCACCCGGCCGGTGCGGCGCAATTAACGCAGCAGCATCTGGATCATGCCCGGCATTTCGCCGGCCTTTTGCAGCATTTGCAGATTCACGTTCATCTGCGTTTGCAGCTTGGTCAGTTCCGACACCGATTCCGCGAAATCCACTTCGTTCAGACGCGAGTTCGCTTCACGCGTATTTTGCAGCAGCGTCGATTGGACTTCTTCACGACCGTCCAGATCCATCATGGCAGCGCCGATGCTGGCTTGCACGGTGGCGAGTTGACCGATGGCCGCTTCGAGGTTGGTCAAAACGCTGCCTGCGCTCGCAGAATCAGCGAGTTGATCCTGCGCCGTCAGCTTCGATTGGAACAGCTTATCGATTTCCGCGACGAGCTGGGCCTTTTCACTCACGCTAGCCGAACCGGGACCAGACGCATTCAGTGCTGTTTGCAGGCTACCCAGGGCAGTGTTCAGAAGCGCGTTGAAATCCGTAGCATTAGTGGCAGAATCAAGTGCCAACAATGTTGTCAGCGACGCCTCCACAGTGGCATCCACAGTGGCAGGCGCTGTTGTGCCCGTCTTGGCCAGAATTTGGGCCATCGCAGGATTCGATTTGAGTTCCGAAAGCAGCGAGACAGCGCCGTCGGCCGCGGAGGTGTAGCCGAGCACTGTGGCCGCGGCGGTACCGTTGGAGAATTGGGCCGTTGCTACGGTCCCGAAATTTCCGGTCGCACTGCCAATGCTGTTGAAAAGCGTCCCGAGGTCCGCGCTGAGGTTCAGCGTCTTCGTTTCGGCGGCGCCAGCGCCGACTTGCAGATCGATCGCGCCCGCTGCCAGAATACCCGTTGCCTGCTGACCAAACTCCATCTTCAACAGGTTCTTACCGGCGAACGTGGTGTTCTCGAAGATGGCTTGCAGCGCTTGTGCATTGTTCGTGTATTGCTGTTGCAGCGCGGCCTTTTCAGCGTCGCCCTTCAGGCCGTCTTTCGCTTGCGTGGCCAGATCCTTCATGGTCACGAGCAGTTCGTTGGCCTTGTCCAGCGCGCCTTGCGCAACGCGGGTGCTCGACTGAGCGTACTTCATGTTGCTGATCGCCGACTTCGTGCCGCTGGCGTGCATGTTCAGCATGGCGGAGATACGAGCGGCGGCCGGATCGTTCTTGTACAGGTCGTTCTTCTTGCCGGTCGAGAGATCGCGCATGATGGCGTTCAGCTTGCCGCCGGTGCTGCGTTGCGAGTTCAGCGACGACATTTGCGCCACGTTGGTATGCAGAGTCAACATTGCTAGGGCTCCTTGTTCTGGTGAGCTATTCGGCAGACCGGATTGCCTGCCTCACCGTGTTAAGGCGTCCCTCCGCGAATTTTGTTAACCCTTTCCCCCGGAGATTTTTCCCATCTGCACCCGCCACTCGACAGGGCGTTGGCCAAATCCGCGACGCTTACCTAGATCGCGCCAAGCAACGCCCGCACGTTTGCACGCGTCACGGGGATACCCTTCGGCATCGCGAGCATCAGCGCAACGAACGGCGGCTGTTTGCCCAGTCGTGACGTCCATGCCTTTGCCGATGCCAATGCAATGTCAAATGCTTCGTCGTCGATAGCGGCGCGGTCATTCACCAACGCCGCACTGCCGACAGCCTGCGTCGAAGCTCGCGCCGTGTTCTGCGCCAACACATGAGATGCCCGAATGGCCCGCACCATCGATGCGAGTGCGCGGCGCGTCTGTGCAACGGCATCCGCGCCATCGAGACGCCATGTCTGCGGCGCGATGGCATCAGGTGCCTCCCGAAGCGTTGCACGTTGCGCATGGCCGCTAGCGCCCTTGCTCGTTTGCGCAATGGCCATGCGCGACACCAGCGACGGCCACGCCGTACCCGGCGTGCTCATCACCCATCCGCGCTCGGGCGGGGGCGGTTCCAGTGTGATGCCGTAGGCCGCCAATGCTCGCGTCGCGCGGCGACGCAACCCGGCTTGCGACACCGCGTTCGCCACGTCGATCTCGACACCCGCTTTGTGGGGGCCGGCGGGGAAGAGCGTAATCTGCTCGGCCTTCGACGCGCGCCACTGCGCGGGGGCGACACCATCGACCGTGAACCGTCTCGGCGCGTTTCCCCGTTCGTCGAAATGCAAGCGGTCATCGACCGTGCCCAGGCTACCGCGCTCGCGGTTCTGCCAATGCGCGCCGAGGGCGTCGAGCGCCCGGCGGGCCTGTGCCTGCGATACGGGGTCGCCGTCTTGCCAGCGCGAAAGCGACGTCATTGCCACACTCGCCGAGGCATGAAGCGTCGACAACCATTGCGCACCGGCACTCGCACGGCTGGCCGTCGCATGCCGAGCAATCAGTTCGGTCACTTGCGCGACGCGCTGCTTGTCGAACCACTCAGCGCCTCGCGACGCGGGCCATGCCAGCGCGCCAACGCGCGCGCCCCCGGTTACGCCCGGCACGGCATTCGTCGAACCGACGCCGGCGGGCGCACGGGCCGAAGCGCCGGCTTCCTGAGCGTCGCCCCTGCGGGGATTCAGACGCGACGGCATCAGTGCGTCGTCGAGCGCGGCACTCCCGGGAATCTCACGGACGATGTCAACCATGGACAAAATCCTCTTGGGTCAGACGGTGCAAGTCCACGACGAGCCTCTTAGATCGCATCGAAGAACGACAACTTACCCACTTCAGCGTGCGCGGTGCGCGCGGCCGAAATGGCACGGTACATGGCCAACAACGCCGGCAACGCCTCGTTGGCACTCTTGCCCTCGATGGCGACACGGGCCTTCACCAACACCTCGCCCTGCAACACATGATCCTTGCGCACGGCTTCAAGACGCTTCACGCTGTGGTCATTCACAAACTCGGCGGCCGAGACCTGGCTGGCCTGATTGCCAACCGGCTCGGCGAGACCGCGCAGCACAGCACTCGACACGGTGCCCTGACCCGCGTTACCCGCATTCGTCAACGACGCGGCTGCCGCCCCGAGACGATTGAGCAGATCCGGCATTCCTTGCCACACCTGCGACGCGTGGGTATGGTGCAACCCGTCGCCGATTTCGACGGCCGCCGGGGCTTGCGCGGCTGCGCTCAGCGCAAAGTTCACTGCCGCAGCGCCCGGCCCGGCAGTGTCGCTGATGGGTGCACCGCTGCTGGCAAAAAGATAGCTGCCGTCCGCACGGCGGGTGTTGATCGCGCCAACCAGTCCGCTCATCAGTTCTCGAATCTTGTCTGCGGACGCCTGCGCCTCGCCGGCCTGCAACGCATCGGCCTTCAGCGACACTTCGTTCCTGAAGGCGCTGAGCCGGTCGCGAGCATTCTTCAGGCTCACGCTCGCTTGCTTGAGATCGGCCTCAAGGCTGGCAATAACCTTCGTGCGATGCGCGATGGTCTGCTGTTGACGGTCGATGCGGGCGATACGCTCGAAATCGACGGGGTCGTCCGACGCCCGCAGTACGCGCTTTTCTTCGCGGGCATGGTCGGTCATGCGCGCCAGCCGTTCTTTCATGTCGCGCAGCACGTGCTCGCGCTCGAAACGGCTGAAGTGGTGATTGATCTGCATTGTGTTTTCCTTTCCCGAGCGTTACCCGGATCAGCGCACCATCGCCAGCGTGGCGTCGAACAGTTCGTTGGCAACCGAGGCCACCCGGGCGTTCGCGCGGTAGAGCTTCATGTAGGACATGAGTGCGCCGCCCGACTCGGTCTCGTCGACACCCGCCTGCTTTTGAAACTGGGTTCGCGCAGACACCAGCACCGCACCGGCAGACGTTCCGCTGGCTTCGATTTCGCTGGCCCGGCGGCCGGTGTCGGCGGCCAGCGCACTCATGGCTTCGACGAGCGTCCCGCTCACACGGCCCGGGAGCGATACCGGCGCGTTGATCGCACCTCTCAGGCGCTGCAACGTCTTGCCGTTGCCGTGGAGGCTATCGGCGTTGAGGTCGAGACCTTGCGCCGTCGCGAGCGTGCGTTCCAGTCGCGGCGCGCCATTCGGGCTCGTCGTCATCGACAGTAGCGGTGTACCGCTGAAGGATGAGGACTGGTCGTCGGCATGCGCCCGATTCAGTTGCTCGACGAGCGTGCGCGCAACTTCCGTCACGTCGGCGATGCGTTGATCCAGCTCGCGTGCGAGAAACCTGTCGTGCCCGCCCAAGCGGCCACCCAGCCCTTCGGCCGGCACATTCACCCGCGACGCGCCGGCCACAGGCGTGTACCCGCCAGCCGGCAGGGCTTCGAGTTGCGCCGCGCGATTGCCCAGCACGAGCGGATGTCCGCTGCGCGTGAGCACGTGGTACACCCCACTGCCGTCCTCGCGCACATCCACGTCGATAAACGTCGCCAGTTCGCTCAGTGCCTGATCGCGTTGATCCTCAATGGCGAGACGGCCAGCCTCGTCCGGCGCCAGCCGATGCAGACGGTTCAGGTCGGCAAGCGTGGCCGTCAGCCGATTCACCTTTTCCGCATCCCCGGTGCGCACCATGTTGACGTTCTCGCGCATGCGTTCCAACGCAGAGAACATCAGGTTCGTGCGTTCGGCAACACGCCCCAACGCCGCGAAGACTTCATCCGCATGAACGTCGCCGCCGACCGTCTGCGCCTCGTGGTCGAGCGCCTTGACGAAGTCACGCAGACCCAGCGGGTCGCTCGCCACGTCGGTCCCGCCCAGTTGCGTGAGCAACGCGTCGGCATGCGGCTTTTGTACCTCCAGCTCGCTGGCGCCAGCCACGGCGCGCCACAACTGACGCCGCTGCTCCAGCCCGGCCACACGCACGACTTCCTGCGCCTGCACCGTGCCATCGGCACGCGACGTCACGCGCACATTACGGCGCGTGTACGCCGAATTTCCCATCTGCGAAATGTTCAGCGACTCGTTATCGAGCAGCAACTGCGCAGTTTTCACGCCTTGCGTGGCAATGTTCAGCATGTTCATGGTTAAGTGCCTGTCGTGTCGGTGTTAGCGCGGCGTGGGGTCGGGTGCGGCGCGCGCTCAGCGGCGCGTCATGTCATTTGCCGCACGATCGTGTCGGCAATGCCGAAGGCGCGACGCGATGCCAGCGCCTGCGCGACCTGCGTGTCGGCCCAGTCATGCAGGCCGTCGGTCGAACGGTCGCGCTTGCCCAGCCCGCCGGCGTCGTCGCGATCGTCGCGCAACGCCTGAGTGGCCCGTCGCATTTCGCCAAGCAGCCGCGCGATGAAGATCGCCTCGAACTGTTCGGCGGCCGCCTCGAGATTCGCGCTCGGCGCAGCCGATGCCGCGCCCGCATTCTGCATAGGCGACCCGGCGGCGGAATTTATCAAATGGTTGTGCGTTATCGGCGTCATCAGATCTCTCAAATCACATGCAGCTCGCCGTTAAGCGCGCCAGCTTCGTCCAAAGCTTGCAGGATCGCAATCACGTCGTCGGGGGTCGCCCCCGAGCGGCGCAGACTGTCGACGATGGTTTGCAGATCGACGCCATCCGGCCAGACCTGAATGTCCATGCCGTCTTCCTGCACGTCGATGCGCGAGCGTTGCGCCTCGGCCGTACGGCCACGCGAGAACGGTGCGGGTTGGGAAATGATGGGCGACTCGGTCACCGTCACGCGCAACGCGCCGTGCGACACGGCCACCGGACGCACGGTCACTCCTTGCGAGATCACCACCGTACCCGAACGGGCATTGATGACCGCACGCGGCACCCGGCTCACCCCCGGCACGGGCAGCGAGTGAACCTCCGCCAGAAAACGCACGCGCGCATCGGCATCTTCGGGCGCGCTCACCTCAACCGTGCTGCCGTTCACGGCCTGCGCCACGCGCTCGCCAAAGCGGTTGCTGATGGCGTCGGCGATGTTGGCCGCCAACTGAAAGTCGGGCCGCTTCAGGCTCAGACGCATGGCGCCGCCCTCGCCCACCGGCACGGGAATCTCTTGCTCGATCGTCGCCCCATTGGGCACGCGTCCGGCGGTGGGGGTGTTTTTCTGAACGCGAGACCCGCTGCGCCCCTCGGCCTGCATGGCGCTCACGACGAGATTGCCTTGTGCGAGCGCATAGGTCTGTCCGTCGACCGCGCGAAGCTGGGTCAGCAGCAGCGTGCCGCCACGCAGGCTGCGCGCGTCGCCCATCGACGACACGGTCACGTCGATGGTCTGTCCGCGCAGGAAGCCGGACGGATACGTTGCGCTCACCATAACCGCGGCAACGTTGCGCGAGCGCAGTCGCACGTTATCGGGCATGCTCACGCCAAATTGCTTGAGCAGGTTGGCGAGCGACTGACTGGAGTGGCGCGAGCGCGGACCGTCGCCGCTCCCTGGGAGCCCCACGACCAGACCGTAGCCGACAAGCTGGTTGTCGCGCACGCCTTCCACGTTCACGTAGTTGCGCACGGTTTGTGCATGACCTGCCGGTGCCGCGACCAACGCCGCGATCACAGCGATAGCGGCGATCGTCGTCGACAACGGCAATGCGTTGAGCCAGCGGGGCACACGCGAAAGCGCGCCAGATATTCCGAACATACGAATCTCCCCCTCAGAGCGGCGCGAACTGGCTGTTGAAGAAGCGCGTGAGCCAGCCGGGATTGTTGCTGTCGGCAAGCGCGCCCGTACCGAAATACTGAATGCGGGCATTCGCCACACGCAGCGACGACACACGGTTGGTCGTATCGATATCGCCCGCACGTACGTACCCGGCGACGCGCACGGTTTCTTCGCCCTGATTCAGGAACAGGCGCTTCTCACCGCGCACGTGCAACAGCCCGCTGGGCAATACGCGATGTACAACGACCGTGATCGCGCCACGCAACGTGTTCTGCGCCGTGCTCGAGCTATCGCCGCGAAAGCCGCGTCGCGCGCCGAGCGCAGAGTCGCCTAACGTCGACTTGCCCATCAACGTGATCTCGTCGATCGACATGTCGCTGCGCTTGTCCAGCCGCGTGCCTGCACGCTTGCTCGCCTGTGTCTGCTCCTGCAGCACGATGGTCAGCACATCGCCCGAGCGAAACGCGCGCTGGTCCGATGTCAGCGACAGCGCGTTCCCGGTGGAAAAGAGGCCGCCCGCCTGCCCCTGCGACGACATCTCGGCCACGCTGGGCAGGTCGTCGCTCTCTTCGAGTTGCGGTGGCAGATAGCCCGCGCAGCCCGTGAGCACGGCGGCAAGCGCTACCACGACCACCGCGCGCACGCCGCGATAAGCCATCCGGGCATCGCGCGGCAGGTGGCGGGTCGTGTCCGTCATCATCGTCCCCGTCCGTTACCGCGCGACCTGCGCGAGGCTCTGCATCATGTTGTCGGCCGCCGACAGCACCTTGGTGCTCATTTCGTATGCGCGCTGGGCCTGAATCATGTTCACCATTTCCTCGACGGCAACCACGTTCGAGCCTTCGAGCGCCTTCTGCCGCAGCAGCCCCAGGTTCTCTTCACCCGGGTTGCCTTCGATGGCCGGGCCGCTGGCGGCCGTCTCTGCGAACAGGTTGCTGCCCATCGGGCGCAGGCCCGACGGGTTCACGAAACCGGCCAATTGCAGGCGGCCGAGCGAGGTCGGCTCGGTGTCGCCGGTTTCGAGGGCGCTGATATCGCCGTCAGCACTGATCGTCAGATCGCGCGCACCGGGCGGCACGACGATGTCGCCCACCAACGGGTGGCCTGCCTGCGTCACCAGACGTCCATCCACGTCCAGACGAAGATTGCCGGCGCGCGTGTAGGCGGTCTCGCCGTCGGGCATTTCAACTTGCAGGAAGCCGCGCCCGGTGATGGCGACATCCAGTTCGTTCTGGGTGTCCTGTTCGGTGCCGTTGACGAACTGCTTCTGCGTGCCGGCTAGCCGCACACCGGTACCGAAGTACATGCCGCCGGGCAGCGTGGCGTCGCCCTGCGTGCGTGCGCCCGCAGGACGCACGGCGCGATAGAACGTGTCTTCGAACGCGAGTCGGTCGCGCTTGAAGCCCGTGGTATTCACATTGGCCAGATTGTTGGCGATGGACTGCAACTGCGCGTCTTGCGCGCGAACCGCCGTGCGGGCGATGAGGAGTGCGGGATTCATGACATCTCGATGGGAATGGGGTGAATGGGCGCGGTTTATCCGCGCATGAGGCGATTGCCGCCTTCTGCCATGTCGTCGGCGATCTTGAGCACGCGCATCTGCATTTCGAAGTCGCGGCTCGCGTTCATGCTCTGCACCATCGCGCCCACGGCCGAGACGTTGCTCGCTTCGAGATGGGCGCCGCGCAACACGACGTCATCGCCGGGCAACGTGCCTGCATCGCTCACGAGCAGGCCGCCCCCGGTGCTGCGCATGTCGCCCGGCATGGCGAGCACACGTTGCAGCGTGCCTACCGGCACCAGTTCGGTCGATCCTTCGAGCAGCACGGCCACCGTGCCGTCTGCGCCGATATCGAGTGCTCGATGCGGCGGCACGACGATGGGACCGCCCTCGCCCATGACCGGGCGGCCATGCAACCGCAATGTGCCCTCGCCATCGAGCTTGAGCGAGCCCCCACGCGAGTAGACGGCATCCGCACCGTCTTCGGGACGCGCCGCGAGCACCAGATAGCCATCGCCATCGATGGCGACGTCGAGCGCGCGTCCGGTCGATTCGAGAACGCCGGGCGTGGTATCGAGACCGGCCGGCGCCTGCACCGCATAGTGGCGCGAAGCCAGGCCGGCGCCGGGCACGGCATTGGCCTGCGCCACGGCCAGTGACGCACGAAAGCCGGTGGTCGTGGTGTTGGCGAGATTGTGGGCCACCATATGCTGGGTATCCTGCGCACGCTGCGCGCCGGACATGGCGGTATAGATCAGGGCGTCCATCGCGTCAGATCGATTGCATCAGGTTGCGCATCATCTCGTTTTGCGTCGAGATGACTTTAGTGTTCGCCTGATAGTTGCGTTGTGCGGACATCAGGCTGACCAGTTCGTCCGTCACGTTGACGTTCGACCCTTCGAGCGAACCGCTGACGAGTACGCCCGTGGCGCCCTCGCCGGGCCGGCGCAGTTGGGCAACCCCCGAATCGCCGGTTTCGCGCCAGACGGTGCCGTCCACGGGCACCAGACCGCCCACGTTGGCGAATTCGCCGAGGGCGAGTTGATATTGCGTATTGCTCGTGCCGTTGCTGTACTCCGCGACGACCGAGCCATCCTTGTCGATGCGCGCGCGGACGAACTCGCCCGCTTCGCGGCCCCCGACTTCGGTTGCGGTCGCGGAAAACGCACCGCGCTGGGCGTTCATGCCGCTGAAATTCAGGTCAGGAAGCGTGCCGCTGCCCGGCGTCCGGGTCAATAGCATCGTTGTGGGATCCAGATCGCCCAAAGCAACGGCGTTCGGCCCGTCGACTTCGGAAACTCGCACCGTGTCCGGCGCGCCCGCCACCATTTCGAACCTCAGGTTTCTCACGGCAAGTTCGCCGCTGGCGTCACGGTACGTGACCGATATCTCTCCGACCTGACTGGGCGCCGTCGGCAAAGGGTCGGGCAAACGGCCGGAAACGTTGATTGCCGTGCTCGGCAATGCGCCAACGGGGCTTTTGTCGATCTTCACATCCGACACATTCGACTGGCCTTGGGCAAAGCCCTGTACGCTACGCCCGCTTCCGTCGACCAGCTTGCTGTCCTTGTCGATCTGGAAGTCGCCCACCCGCGAATAGACGCGCTGTCCGTTGGTCTCCTTGAGGATGAAGAAGCCGCCGCCCTGAATCGCCTGATGCAGGCGATCGCCGGAACTGCGCAAGCTGCCGTTGGCCTCGACCGAATACCGGGTACCGCTCACTTTGACACCCGCTGGCTGCGTCTCGGCCATCGCCGACGCGAAATGGGTCCGCCCCGACTTGTAACCGTTCGTCTCCGAATTGGAGATGTTCTGCGAAATCGTCTCAAGCGATTTGTTGATGGCGTTGATGCCCGACAGGGCGATATCGAAACTCATGCTGCACTCCCGTTATTGGCCGCACCCGAGGGCGTACCAGCCGACAATTCCTTGATGTTTGCCGCGTCGATGCGACGACCCACGCCCGACACGTCGATTTGTGCACCAGCACGGTCGAGATGCACGCGCTGGATACGCCCCGAGACGAAAACCGGCAGCTTGTTGGTGCCCGCCTGAACGTGGATACCGAGCTGGCCCGCACCCAGGTTGTTCGCGGCGAACCAGGTGTCATCGATACTGAATTCCGTTCGTCCCGTGGCGGCCGGCAACGGCTTGCGAAACGTCTTGCCATCGCGGCTCGTGAGCACGATCTCGGCAGCTTCGCTGCCCGCCGGCAGTTCAACGGTGCCGCGAACGCCTTGTCCGCTCACGCGCGCTATGCTCGACGTCTGCACGCTCACGTCCCGGCCGACATGGCTGCCCAACGCGTAGCCCTGCAAACCGGAAAGCATGTTGGTCTGCGCCAGCATGCGCTGGCCGACCTGTTGCATGGTTTCGGTCTGGCTGAGTTGCGTGAGTTGCGCGACAAACTGCGCCGGATCGGTCGGATTGAGCGGGTCCTGATTGCGGATCTGCGCGACCAGCAACTTCGTGAACATCATCCGGATGTCTTCACCCGAATCGCCCGTCTTGCCCGCATTGCCTGCGGGCGCCGGGGCGGCTGCGGTATTCGCCGGCGCGTTCAACGCGCCGGAGAGGTTCCCAATATGTGGCGTCATCCGCGTTCTCCGAGTCGTAACAATTCCTGCTGCGCCGTGCGCACACGGGCCAGCACTTCCAGATTGGTCTGAAACGCGCGCGACGCATCGAGCATGTCCGTCATTTCCTCGATCGCATTCACGTTCGCGTAGAAGACGTTGCCATCGGCATCGGCGACCGGATTGCCAGGTTCGTAAGCAACACGCGGCAAATCCTCGCTCTCATAAATGTCGATGACTTGCACGTGCTGCGCGCCTTGCGCCTCACCCAGCACCGTGGCGAACACCGGTTTGCGCGCGCGATACGCCGTCTCGGCGTCGCCCGTCACGGCGTTGGCGTTCGCCAGATTGCTCGCCACCGTGTTCAGTCGAATCGTCTGCGCGGCCATCGCCGAGCCGGCGATTCCCGCAATTTCTCTGAAGCTCATCGTCAACGGCCTCCGTCGATGACCTTCTGCAATCCGGCAAGACGCCGGTTCAGAAAGGAAAGGCTGGCCTGCCAGTCAGACAGGTTCTGCGCAAAGAGCGCCTGCTCGATACCGAGTTCCACGGTGTTCCCATCGGCGCGCGCCTGCATCGGCACGCGATAGCGCAAGGCGTCTGCTGAGTCGCCTGCATGGAACGCATCGGCACTGCCGAGCGGCGCCATGCCTGCGTCCAGATGCCGCTGCACCCGCTCGCCGAAATCGAGGTCGCGCGCCTGATAGCCGGGCGTCGCCTCGTTCGCGAGATTGGCCGCAAGCACGCGCGTGCGTTCCTCTCTCGCGCGCAAAGCCGCAGCGTGTACGCCAAGCGCCTGAGAAAAAAATGTCTGCAAAACTCCGCCTCCGTGGGTCACTGATATCGACTGCACCCATTGTCGGCAAAACTATCGAAAAGCGGCTCGAAAGCGCTTGAAATTGACGTGTTTCCCAAGGCGCTTGCCTCGCTTTGGGCAAATGACGCTGGTTGCGTAGGCGGTCGTCTATTGACTTTGTTTTTGCGCTACGCGATGTCGCCCGTCGCTGAGCGCGATACCGGGGATTCAGCGCTGCGGCGAGTAGGTCGCCGAGGCAGGAGACAACACGACATCGAGTGCCTGAAGGCGCATGCCGATGTCTTGCAGGTTGCGCGCGTTACTGGCCTTGCATCGCGCCGCGCATGCCTGAAGGACTTGCCAGCGCGCGGAAAATGTCTCACGCGCGGGCGCGTCCAGCCACTGCAATACCGGGGCCATCGTATTGGCCGATGCCTCGCCGAACGCCTGTTCGAGCCATTGCACCCGGTGCCGCGCGCGGACCTGCAATCGGCTCACCAACTGCGCCGCCCGGTCATGTGCGCGCCCAAGCGCGCCAAGTTGCTCGTCGACGAGCGCGCGATGCAGCACGTCGAGCGTCTCGATCAACAGACGATAGTCGCCGAGATCGGCATCGACGTCCGCCACGATGCGCGCCACGCACTCGCTGCGCATACGCTGTAGCTCGGGACTCAACGCAACATCCCGTGATGCGAGAGAATCCCGTTCGCCACGCGCTCACTGTCGAAAGTCAGCTCACCGCTTGCCAGCATCGCCTTGATTCGGGCGACCTTGCCGGCGTCGATGCGCGGCGCGGACTCGACGGCAGCGCGTGCGCTGGCGAGCCATTCGCTCGCGCCGGCAGGCACCGCACGAGCGGTACCGGCGGCGGCCGGCATCGCGGCCTGCCCCTTGTTCTGCCCTGCCGCCAGGCGCGGGCGCACGGCGTCGATAGGCGTGACATTGGCAATCGAGTCGATCTTGGGCATGAGAGGTGTCCTTGGAAATTACGGTTCACTCGAATCAGGCGACCGGTCGCCGTCGTTTGTTAAACGCGCAGGGAGCGTGGCGATCTCGGCCGCATCTGCCGCAGCGTGCTGACCGGAAAGCACCATCTCGCCAGCGTGTGGCGCGCTGAACATCTGGGCCAGTTGCATCGCCCTCGCCTTCGTGAGCACCACGAACTCGATGCGCCGGTTGGCTGCCGCGACGGGATCGTCTGTCAGTAACGGCGCGTGGTCTGCCATGCCGACAGCCATCAACACGCGGTCGAGTTCCAGCCCCCCCGCAACGAGTGCGGTGCGCGCCGCGAGCGCGCGTTCCGAGGACAGATGCCAGTTTGTATACCCGTCGGCCGCCGTCGTGCGATAGCGAACCGCATCGGTATGACCAACGATCATCAGCGAATTCTCGACGCCCGACAGCAGCCCGCCAATGCGGGTCAGGAGTGCGCGTGCGCCGGGCGAAGGAACGGCGCTGCCACGCTCGAACATGCCACGTTCATCGAAGTCCGCCAGCCGCACGCGCAACCCGTCCGGCGTGATGGCCGTGCTCACGTGATCCGACAGCTTGGCGGTTTCGCTGAGTTGCTGCACGGCGGTGGCAAGCCGCGCCATATCGGCCGGCGACTCGAACTGACCGTGGGGGAACTCGCCCGCCGACTGTCGGGCGTCGGACGGCGAGGCGCTCGCGGAGGAAGACGACTTCCACGCCGGTTGCTGAGTACTGGACGCCTGCGAGTCGGCCGGCGACGGTGCTTCGAAGACTCGCCGCTCGAGCATCCACATCACGACGAACAGGCACATGAGGACCAGACACAGGTCGGCAAACGCCACCTTCCAGGCACCGCTATGCTCTTCCTGTGCGTAGCGCGATCGACGCGTGCTCATCGCCCATCCTCGACGTTGCGCACCCACCCCTCAAGCGCGTTGAAGCTGGGCAACGTGCCGTATTGCAGCATGCGGCGGCCGGCATCGGCCGAGAGTAGCGGCGTCTTGCCGCTCAGAAAGGCGATAAGCGCCGCATGGACGCATTCGTAGCCGGTCATTTCCACGACGACGGACTGCGACAGGCGGTTCGCCAGCGGGCCGATGACCGCATAGCAAGCGAAAACGCCAAAGAACGTGCCCACCATGGCGACCGCAACCTGGCGCGTAATCGTGGCGGTAGCGGCACCCGCGCCGATGTCGTACATCGCAAGCACCAGTCCCAGCACCGCCGCGATGATGCCGAAACCCGGCATCGACTCTCCCAGTTTGTGAAGCGCCTGTACCGGGTGCATCATGCGGCGCTCGCGGCTCTCGATCTCCATCGCCAGCAGGCTGTCGAGTTCACTGCGCGAGCCCTTGCTCAGTGATGCCACACGCAAGGCATCGACCGTGAAGTCGACCAGTTTCGTATTGGAGAGCACGTGGCGGCTGCGCTGGAAGATCGGGCTGCGCGACGGGTCGTCGAGGTGCGCATCGAGCGCGCGAACGCCGTCGCGCGACGAGGTCTGAAGCAGCGAGTAAGTGAGGGTGAGCAATTCCTGCTCGAAGGCATCGCCATGACGCCGGCGCCGCATTGCCGCTACAACCACGGCGCGCAAGTCGCCCAGCACGCGGGCCGTATTGCCGACGAGAAACGCGCCCAGCGCCGTGCCGACAACCAGCACGAGTTCGTTCAGATGGAAGACGGTCTCGAACTGGCCACCATTGAGCCAGAACATGCCGAACACGCTGCCCCCGATCACGGCAGCCCCAAGCATCAATAGTTTCATTTCCCTTGCCTCGTCTAACAATTCGGTAGTGGTGTACGTGCGGCGCGCGCGCCGCCTCGTCCTGCGTCCTGCATGGCGGCGTTCATTTTTGCGAGCGCCCCCTGATGGATCTGGCAAATTCGCGCCCGGGTCAGTCCCAGCACTTCGCCGATCTCTTCAAGATTCATGTCGAACTCGTAGTAAAGCTGCACAATGCGTTGTTCTCGCTCGTCGAGCGCTTCAAGCGCTCGTGTCAGGCTCTGCCGCGTGGCGACCAGATACTCCGGGCTGCGCCGCTCGACGAGCGCATCGTTTGCCTCAAGTCCCCCATCGGCGAGCAACTGATCGAAGCTCGCGATGCTCTCTGCATATCCGGCCATTTCGGCTTCGTCCAGCGTGGCATCGCCCATACCGGCGTGCGCACTCAATTCCTCACGGGTCGGGCCGCGACCGAGGGCACGTGTCAGTTCGCGCTCGGCATCACGGCGCCGATGCGACGCCTGACGCAACGTGCGCGGGCGCCAGTCGAGGCGCCGAAGTTCATCCAGCACCGCGCCACGAATGCGCGTTGCCGCATAAGCGGTGAAACGTTCGTCGGGCGGCCCATAGCGTCGAATGGCATCGAGCGCAGCGATCAGCGCAATCTGCGTCATGTCTTCCTGCGCGATCGCCACGCTTGTCTGCGGCATCAGCGAGCGCACGATGCGCGCGATCACCGGCATCAGACTCAGTACCTGCGCCTGCTCGTCGGCTACCGGTATGGCCTGCCATCCGGGCGTGGCCGGCGCGGGGCGCGTCGACGTCTCCGATCCTTCGGCGACTTTTGCCGGGTGCGCACTGCCGCGCTTTTCGCCCCGCTTGCGCACGACGGGGCCGTACATCGGCGTGTTCATAACCGGAATGCCTCGCGCTGACGCGCCGCTTCACCCAGGGCAAGGCCGGGCCCCACATCGCCGGACCGCTCGTCGCGCGAATGCCGCTCGCGCCCGTTGCCCGAAGCGCCGTCGCCGCCGGACGACGGCATGCTCCCGACGCTCACATTGACATCCCCGGCGTGGCGTTGCGACAGCATGTCGCGCAGCAGCGCCGCCGTGCTCTGGACGAGACTCAACGCCTCGGGACGCGCCACCTGCAAACTCACACTGAGTTGCATGGCCGACTTCCGGACCACGATGGCGATGTCTCCCAGTTCATCCGGCGTCAGGCGCAGGCGAGCTTCGTGGACACCGTTCTGCGTCATGGTCTGCACCCGCTCGGACAGCGTGCGGGCCACGGGCGTACCGTCCCCCGCCACCCCGTTGGTACTCGGGAATCCGCCCGGCATTGCAACGGTGGACGGCTCGCCCACGAAGGTGTTGCCGAATGTTCCTGCGGCAAACGTCGTGCGAAGCGCTTGTGCCGCTGCGTTATCGACGGATGCAGCGCCCGGCGTTGCCGGGTCCGCCGCCAACGGCAGCACCGTCAGTGACGCGGGCAACGGGCTCGCCAATCCAAGGGGCAATGAGACGCCAGGAGGCGTCGCCACCGGGAATGCCGCGCGAACAGCAGCGGCCGGCGAGGACGTCATTGCGCTGGCGGCCCCGTCCCTTGGCTCCGCTAGCTCCCCTGGCTCGGCCTGCGCATGGCTTTCGAGCGTGCCGCGCATCCGATGCTCATGTGCGGCGAGCAGCATCGCGATGTGTGGCAACACCGGGTCGCGCAGAGATTCGATCCCGCGTGAGGGTATGTCCTGCGCCGCACGCACCGAATCCCCCGCGGCGGCCGCCATGACGCCCGGCGTGATGGGAACGTCTCGCGCGGCATCGTCTGCCATAGACAGCTCCCCGAGGTCCGGCGTGATCTCCGGCATGTCCGCCACCACTGGCGCGCCAGCCACCGGGGCCACATCGACGCGCTCCGGCGCACCTGCCTTCAGCGCTTGCTCGGGGGTTTCCGGCACGGCATCGGCCTCGTACGCAGGCAGTTCAAGCCCTTGCGCCGTCGAGCGACCGAGTGTCGCGGCGAAGTCGCTCAACACGTCTTCCTCGGCGGGAGACGGCACACCCTGCGCCAACCCGATGGGCAGCGCACCGTCGGCCACTGGCGCCGACAGGTCCGTATGGGCAGGTGTCATGAGACGTGAGTATTCAACGATCATCGTGCATCCTCAGGTAGCTGAGCGCGCCGTCGCGCCAATGACCCAGTCCGGCCAGATGTCGGCGAGCCTCCGACGTGGCTCGCTGAGTCAACAGGTATGCCTGGTCGTGCGCGGCACGGGCGTCGGCCATGGCCTGCGTCAGCGAGACGTCCCGCGCGCCGGGCGCAGGTGCATGTCGCCACGCCCGCCGAAGCAGAGCGTCGGTGGCTTGCAGCAAGCCCCATTCGCGCGCGGCAGAATGCCGTCGCAGATCTCGTGCCAGCGCCCGGAAGGTCGCCGCATTAACCACGCCGCGTCTCCAGCGCGCGCCAACCTTGTGTCAGTTGCGTGATGACCGCCACGACCTCGTCGAGCTTGGCAACATCGAGTTCCACGCTCGCCTGTGCGACGCCGCGCATACAAAAGTCGTACACGGCGCTCAGCGGCTGCGTGACACCCGGGCCATCGGCAACGTCGATATGCGATGCCAGGCCGTTGATCAGATTCAGGCATTTGGTCACGCTGCGCAGACGCGCGTCATGGCGTGCGTGTTCGATATGCCCACGCGCGCGGGCCAGTTCGTCGAGCAGACCATCCAGAAGGATCAGCATGAGCTGCAAGGGCGTTGCCCCTGCGATGCGTGCATCGAGGTCGGAGGCATGGTATTGCTGGTAAGTCATGATCGGATTGACTCCCTAAAGGATGGTCACACGCGTCATTCGTCGGACTTGCGCGATCCGCGGAAGAGCGCATCGACAAAGCCGCGTGTTTCTTTCATCTGTTGCTGAACCTGCTCGGCGCGAGCGAGTTCATCGGTGTAGCGCGCTACGAGCGCCAGAAAACGGGCTTTGAGCTGGTCTTCCTTGGCGGCGAGCCGCTGCGTGATCACTTCGTCGGTATCCGTGCGGTGCTTGAGCACCCCCGTGATCTCGTCAGTCCATTCGCGAATCCGAACGGCAAGGCGCATGCCCGCCGGTTGTTTGTCCAGATCGGTCCCGGTATCGCGCTTCATCACGTCGGCACTCTCGCCAAACCACTTGCTCAGCAACGCCTTGTCGTCGGAATACGCCGCTTCGAAGCGCTTCTGATCGAAAGTGACCGAGCCGTCGGCGTTTCGCTTCACGCCGAACAGGGCGGGGTCGAACGTCTTGCCGTCGATCGTCATGGGCCGCTCGAAGTTGCGTTCGAGATCGCGCAGCAAGGCGCGCACGCCGGCGTCCGCATAAAATGCCCCGGCCGGTTTGGTGTCGCCCTTCTCTTCGCTATCGGGCGACATCGACGCCCCCGGTGTGCCGGGGTCCATCAGATCGCGCAATTGCTTGCGCACCGCGTCGTAAGCCTGAACGAGGGCGCGCATGTTCGCGGCCGTGCCCTCCATGTCGGGCGTGATCGACACACGCGTGGTTTCGGCTGCCGCGTTGGCCTTCTTCAGCGAGAGGGTCACACCGGTGAAGAGCGTGATCTCATTGGTCGGGTAAGTCTCTTCCGCTCCCTGGTTGCCGATCCGCACGATGGCGCTCTGTCCTTGCGCGAGCACCGCCGCATCCGGGGCCCCGAGCTCCACGCCGGTCGTGGACTGCACGTCGAACGTCGCCTCGGCACCGGACTTCGTCGCGGTCAGCAGCAGGTACGGCGTCTGTTGCCCCGGCACGTGCCGCAAGTCGGCGCGCACGGCGTCCTTGAACTCGGCGTTCGCATTGATTCGTCTGGCAAGCTCGCGCACTCCCTCGGCCGTCGTCAGATCGAGTCCCGATGTGTTCAGCGAGATCACGTCTGCGCGCCCGGCAACCTTCAGGTTGCCATCGGCCAGTGCCGCCACATTCGTGATCTGCACCTGATGCACCGTCGCAAGCTGTTTGACGTGCACGTCGAAGTCGAGCTGCTGTGCGCCTTTCTCCAGCTTGACGGAGAACGCGGAATCGTTCGATTGCGTTGCCTTGTGCTGATGCAAGTCGGCGCTGTCGCCGACGCGCCGCAGTTGCTTCTCGAAATTGCCGAGCGCTTCCTTGAGCGTGGCCACGCCTTTCTGACGGGCGTCATTACCCGCCTTGTCCTTGCCCAGACGACCGAACTCCGCCCCCATCTTTCTCTGGGCGATTTCGGCGGCCATATCATCGATACGATTTTTTACTTGCAGCATGGCAAAGCTCCTGGTTCGGTAGGTATACGAGACGCGAGACGCGTTTTCCCAACCAAAGCGACCGCCGCCCGTGCTTTGTCAATGCGAGCGCCCGAGGCAATTTCCTCATTTCGCTCACGCGCCGCCTCGCCGCGCTGCCAAACCGCGAGGGCCTGAGCTACCTGCGCCTGCCCCTCGCGCCTGAACCGTGCCTGCTTCACTGCCGCCTCATGGCGGGCGACGAGCGTTGCCACGCCCTCGCGCCGGCGCTGTGCGTCGCGCACGGCCTGCGCCGCGACCGCCTGCCATCGCGCCAACTGCGCCATCGGTGCTTGCTGCGTCTCGATCATCTGCACGAGCGTGCATTTGTAATCGGCGCGATTCTGAAAGCTGTAGGCATTCGCCCGCGTGCCGCCGATGGCCACAGCGCGATACAACCGCGTGAGCTGGTCGACGTTGCGTGTGAGCCGCACGTGCCGCTCGGCGAGTTGCCGGCTGTCGTGTTGCGCCGCCGCGAGCGCGCGGTCTCGTATGGACAGCAACGCATGCAGTGCGCGCGGTGTTTGCGGGGTCATCGGCATAGCGCCTCCAGCCGTTCGCACAGGCCGTGCGGCGTATTCGCCTCGCCGTCGCGCTGGCGCAGGAATTCGAGCATGAGCGGATGCCGCGATACGGCACGGTCGGTCTCGGCGTGAGCGCCCGGTACATAAGCGCCGAGCGGCATCAACTCCCGAATCTGTTGATAGGCGTGCCACTGTGCTTTGAACGCGCGCGCGGCGTTGGCATGGCGTACACCCACGGCCTGAGTCATGCACCGGCTCACCGACGCGCCGATGTCGATTGCCGGGTAATGTCCGGCGTCGGCCAATTCGCGCGAAAGCACGATATGACCGTCGAGCACGGCGCGAGCGGTGTCGACCACCGGGTCCTGCAAGTCGTCGCCCTCGGCCAGCACCGTGTAGATCGCACTGAGGCTGCCCGTGCCCGCGCCATTGCCCGCACATTCGACCAGCCGGGGCAAGCGTGCGAACACCGACACCGGGTAGCCGCGTGCGGCAGGGGCTTCCCCGAGCGAGAGCGCTACCTCGCGGCACGCCATGGCGTAGCGCGTGAGCGAATCGACGAGCAACAGTACGTCGTGGCCGGCGTCGCGAAAATGGGCGGCAATCGCGTGACACAACTCCGTGGCCTTCATGCGTTGTGCAGGCGGTGCATCGGCCGGCGCAGCCACCACAACGGCCTTGGCGAGCCCGGCTTGTCCGAGCGTCTCGGCGATGAACTCGCCCACTTCTCGCCCGCGCTCGCCGATCATGCCGACCACGACGATCTGGGCGCCGGTATGCCGGGTCATCATGCCCAGCAGAACACTTTTGCCCACACCGCTACCGGCGAACAGTCCTACACGCTGCCCCTTCCCGAGACTCAGCAGGCCGTCAATGGCACGCACGCCCACGGGCAGCGGCGCGTCGATAGCGCGACGCGCCAGCGGCGCGGGCGGCGAACAACGCGTATCGAGCAACGCCTCGCCACGCAACGCCCCTTTGCCGTCGAGCGGCTGCCCGAAGGCATCGATCACGCGGCCGAGCCACGACGATCCGATACGCAGCGCGGGCGTTGCCGTTCCGGGCAACACCCGTGCACCGGGCACAATGTCGGCCACGGACGCGTACGTCAGCAGTTGCAATGCGCCGTCGGAAAACCCGACCACTTCGGCCTCGGTCCATCGTCCTGCGGCGGTCTCGACACGGCAGGCTTGCCCCAGCGAGAATCGTTGTCCGCGCGCCTCAAGCACGGCGCCCGTAGCCCGTGTGACGAACGCCATCGGGATGGCGAGTGCGATCTCGTCGTTCATCATCGCGTCTCCGACGCCTCGACCGGCGCCGAGGCTTGCACGCATGCCTCCACCCATTCGCTCAGACGCCTACGCGCGATCGTTTGCGCCTCCGCCTCACGGCCTTCGCACCCCGCGTCGTACCAGAGGCCATCGACGTCGACGCGGCAATCGCCGCGAACCAACGACGGATCGGCGGCGATGCGCCATCCCGGGCGGGTGCCATCGGCGTGAGCCGGTGTGCTCCCAATACGGGCGCAAAGTGCTTGGGCATCTTCGGGACTCACGTGGACGGTGACGGCATCGTCGCTGGCGCCAAGCTGCGTGAGCAAGCGCTGCACAATGCCCGCGATGTCCGCTGGCGCGGTCTGCAACTCGCGCTGCACGACGGCGCGCACGGCACGCGACGCGACGTCGCCCAGCACATCGACGGCACCGGCCGCAAGGCGTGCATGCACCTGCTCACGAGCGGCCTGAAGTGCCGCGAGCGGCAGCTTCATCGCCTCGAGTTCGTCGCGCAGCCGCTCGGCGTACGATGCCTGCAAGCGCGCCTCGGCCGCCTGCTCGCCATCTGCACGCCCGGCGTCAAAGGCTTCCTGCCAGACTTCCTGACGCGTGTTTGCTGCGCCCTCTGCCATCCCCTGCGCATAGGCGTGAGCGCGCAAGGTTTCCAGATCGGGCTGGACCGGCAACCAACCACGCTGGGCGGCGACATCGGACTTCGTGCCAAACCGATGCGGCTTCATTCGAGTACCTCACCGTCGGCCAGACGCAAAAGCATGTCGGCCTCACGCGCTCGCGTGCGTAGCATTGCCATGATCTCGTTACGTGTGGCTTCGACACGGGCCGCCGATATGGCGCCCAGACGCTGCATCGCCTGCGTGAGGGCATCTTCCTGAAGGCGGGACATGCGCTCACGCACGACTTGCCGCATACGAGCATCCGTCCCCTTGAGCGCAATGGCCCACATGTCGGTCGACACTTCGGCTACGGCCAGGTCGATAACTTCCGGTGCCTGGGAAGCCAGGATTTCGAAGCCGTACATGCTCGCCTCGACAGACTCCGCGAGCGACGCGTCATGGGCGCGCAATGCGTCCATCAACCGCTTCTGATCGTCGGGCACATGGCCGATGATCTGCGCCGCGAGCCGCGTGCCCGGCACATCGGTGCTCTCGGCAGACAAGCCCGCGAGACAACGGTCGGCGATGACTTCCAGATCGGCCAGCAGTTCGCGGTCGACACGTTTAAGTTGTGCCGTCTCCAACAGCAGCGCTTCCTGCTGCGATTCGGGCAACGCACGAAGCAATTGACCGCCCAGATCGGCAGGCAGGTAGGCCAGCAACAGCGCCTGCATACGGTGATGTTCGCGCGAGAGCACATCGGCGAGTCGCGCCACGCTCACCCATTGGAGACGCGCAAGCTTGGGACGAATTCGATCGCCGTAGATGCCGTCGAGCACATTGCTGGCGATGCCTTCACCGAGCGCGGCGGCGAGCGAGCGCTCCAGATAGGCACGCGGTGCGGCATTCGCACCGCCGTGCTGCGTGCAGGCGTCGAGAAACTGGTCGACGATGGCATGCACGTCGTGCTTCTTCACGCCGCCGGCACGCGACATGGCGTGCGCCACGCGCAGAAGCTCGTTGGGGGCGAGTTGCGCCATCACGCCGGCGGCAGCCTTCTCGCCCATACAGAGCAACAGGACTGCGGCGCGGTCAACGCCATTGATCTCGGTCAGAGTGGAAGTTTCAGCGGACAGAGGCATGCGAACCGATCCATTGTTTGATGATCTGGGCGACCCGCTCGGGTTCGCCGTCGGCCAGTGTTGTCAGGCGTCCGAGCTTCGTGTCGAACGAAGCGTCCGAGTCTGGCGGCATGTCGTTGGCGAAGGCCGGCAAGGCGGCCTGCTGTGCCGCGTTCTCGGCTTCCCGGCGGCTGCGCTCTCGCGCGTCGTCCTCGGCAACTCGCGCGGCAGCCTTGCGACGGCGCGCACGCCGGGCCAGCGCTGCCCACGTGATCAGCGCGATCAACAGCACCGCAGCGGCCGCAATGGCGGCGTATTGCTTCTGTGTACTGGTGAGCACCAGCCCCTGCGCAGCGGTGTCCGGCGTGTCGAATGCGATGGCGCCATCGGTGGCGACAAACGGCATCGCGCTCACGACCAGCGTGTCGCCACGATCGATCTGAATTCCCGCGCTGGCGCGCAATGTGCGCTCAAGCTCGGCGATGGTCTCGGCAGTCCAGCCGTTGCCACCCGGCGCCGCCTGAGCATCGACCATGACGGCCACGTGCATTTGGCGCACACGCGGGCGATGACGCTTGGTCTGCGTGATCGAACGGTCGTAAGCGAACTGACGCGTGGACGAGGTGGTGCGCATTGCGCCACCCTCGGCACCGAGCAGCGGCGCCGCGTCGATCGGACGATTGGCCATGGCCCCCGGCACGCCGCCGACGACCGCGTCGTCGTCGCGCGCTTCGCGCACGGCTTCCTGCATCACGCGGGGATCTGCACCGAGCGCCTCAGTGGTGTTAGACACCACGTTCTCGTCAAGATCGATACTCACGCTCGCGCGGTAGCGATCGGGGCCGAGAATGCCATCGAGCAGGCCCCGGACGTTACGAAGTGCGTCGTCGCGCGAACGTGTGCGCGCTTCCGCGTTGCCGTTTGTTGCGTCGTCAAGATCGAGATTCGCAGTGAGTGGCGTGCCTTGCTGATCGACGACGGAAACGTTCTCCGCAGCCAACCCGTTCACGCTGCCGGCCACAAGCTTGACAATCGCACTCACCTGCTGGGGCGCGAGCTTTTGGCCGGGGCGCACCGAGATCAGCACCGATGCGCTGGCCGACGCCTTGGTATGCGTGACGAACGATGTCTGCGGCGCAAGCGCGATGTGCACGCGAGCGGCGTCTACCGCGTCGATCGACATGATGGTGCGCGCAAGCTCCCCTTCCAGTCCGCGACGAAAACGCACGTCCTGCACGAACTGACGTACACCCAGGCGCTCGTCCCGATCGACCAGTTCCAGTCCCGGCGGCAACTCCGGCGTTACGCCCTTGGCGGCCAGCGCGAGACGCGCACGTCCGAGCCGGTCGTGCGGCACGAGGATCGCACCGGTGTCCGGATGCATGCGAAACGGGATGTGCTCGGCTTCGAGCACGCCCGTGGCCTGCGCGATTGGAATACGCTGGTTCTGCCCGAAAAGGGGCGCGTAGCCCGTATCGTGCGAGTACCAGGCGAGCGTGGCTGCGGTAATCGCACCGGCAGCGACGACGAGTGGCAATGCGCTGCGCAATTGCCCGGCAAAGCCCGATGGCTGAGCGCGCCACTTCACCCATCGCTCACGCGATCGAATGCCAGCGCTGCCTAACGTACGAAAGGCACGAAAGATATTGTCGATTCCCATATGTCGATTCACTTGCCTCGTTGTTGAGCGCCCGGATCGAAATCCGATATCGGTGGCCCGTCGAAGGCATGACGCATGAGACTCACGCGTCGGGTGTCAATTTGAAGGAGCACATGGTGACAACGAATCGGCTAATTAACGAAAATCTGCGTAGTCTTTGGGCATCGTCTGTACCCTCACCGGAAATTTGATACGTTTTCCCATTAACGCCAGAATCGATGCCCCGTCGATCGGCTTCCGATAGACCAACGGTGTGCAGCGCACAGACCGATATGAGCCGGAAACAATAAAAAAGCCCTCACGCGTTTCCTGCGTGAGGGCTTTGCTGTCAAGGGAATGCGGCACGAGGCCGCTTCGGCGAATGTCAGGCGGCGATCTTCTCGGGCGTCGCCGCCTCGTCTTCCACTGAACTGAGCATCAGGTGCTCGAAGGCGCCCAGCGAGGCCTTCGCCCCTTCGCCGACGGCGATCACGATCTGCTTGAACGGCACGGTCGTGACATCGCCCGCCGCGAACACGCCCGGCACCGACGTCTGGCCCTTGGCATCGACTTCAATCTCGCCGTGACGCGAGAGCGCCACCGTGCCTTTGAGCCATTCGGTGTTGGGCACCAGCCCAATCTGCACGAACACCCCTTCGAGAGCAATCGTGGCCGCCTGGCCGGAGACGCGGTCACGGTACGCAAGGCCGTTCACCTTCTGGCCGTCGCCGTGAATTTCGGTCGTTTGCGCGTTCATCAGCACCCGCACGTTCGGCAAGCTGCGCAGTTTGCGCTGCAGCACTTCGTCCGCACGCAGTTGCGCGCCGTATTCGATCAGCGTGACTTCCTTGACGATGCCGGCCAGATCGATGGCGGCTTCCACGCCCGAGTTACCGCCACCAACGACCGCGACGCGCTTGCCCTTGAAGAGCGGGCCGTCGCAGTGCGGGCAGTACGCCACGCCGCGGTTACGGTAGTCGCGCTCGCCCGGCACACCGATTTCGCGCCAGCGGGCACCGGTGGCAAGCACCACGGCACGGGCCTTGAGCACGGCGCCGCTGGCCAGACGCACCTCGTGAATCTTGCCCGGCATCAGGGCATCGGCGCGTTGTGTGTCGATCACGTCCACGTCATACGTCTTGACGTGCTGTTCCAGCGCCGTGGCGAACTTCGGCCCCTCGGTGTGCGTCACCGAGACGAAGTTTTCGATAGCCATCGTGTCGAGCACCTGACCGCCGAAACGCTCGGCGACCACGCCCGTCGCGATGCCCTTGCGCGCCGCGTAGATGGCAGCGGCGGCGCCTGCCGGGCCGCCGCCCACGATCAGCATGTCGTAGACCGGCTTGGTCTCGAGGGCCTTCGCGGCACGTGCGCTCGCACCGGTGTCGAGCTTTGCGAGCAGTTCCTTCACGCTGGTACGGCCTTGCGTGAAAGATTTGCCGTTGAGAAATACGGTGGGCACAGCCATCACCTGACGCGCTTCGACTTCCCCTTGAAACAGCGCGCCGTCGATGGTGACCTGCTGAATACGCGGGTTGATGAGCGCCATGACGTTCAAGGCCTGCACGACTTCCGGGCAGTTCTGGCACGACAAGGAGATATAGGTCTCGAAACGGAAATCGCCGTCGAGTGCACGGATCTGCGCGACGGTGTCGTCGTCGAGCTTGACCGGATGACCGCCCACTTGCAGCAGCGCAAGCACCAGCGACGTGAACTCGTGGCCCATGGGCAGCCCGGCGAAACGAATGCGCGGTGCTTCACCCGGCGTACCGATGGCAAACGACGGACGGCGCTCGCCGGCATCCCGATCGCCGTCGTGATGCGTCACGACGGCGATCTGCGGCGAGAGCGGCGCGATCTCGTCCACCAGCGCCTTCATCTCGGCCGCCTTGAGGCTATCGTCGAGCCACACGGCGATCTCGATGGGGCGCGTGACTTTCTGGAGGTACGTTTGCAACTGGGCTTTGAGGTTCGCGTCCAACATGGCGTTTATCCGTCTCGATGGGATGAAAGGGCGAGCAGAGGCCACCGCGTCGGCCTCAGGCGGGCGCAGGTAAGCGTCGGCAATTCGGAATTAGGTGCCGGCGCGGCAGGTTCAGGGGGGGCCGCCGCGCCGGCGGGGACGCCGCTCTGTGACCTGAGCGGCGCTTGCTACGGTGATCGCTTGTGTCGCTTAGATCTTGCCGATCAGGTCCAGCGACGGGCTCAGCGTTTCGGCGCCCGGCGTCCACTTGGCGGGGCAGACTTCACCCGGGTGGGCGGCGATGTACTGCGCTGCCTGCACCTTGCGCAGCAGTTCCTTCGCGTCGCGGCCGATGCCGTTGTCATGGATTTCGCACAGCTTGATCTCGCCTTCCGGGTTGATCACGAACGTGCCGCGCAGCGCCAGACCTTCCTCTTCGATCAGCACATCGAAGTTGCGCGAGATCGCGAGCGTCGGGTCGGCAACCATCGGGTACTGAATCTTCCGGATCGTGTCCGACGTGTCGTGCCACGCCTTGTGCGTGAAATGGGTATCGGTTGAGACGCTGTAGATTTCGACGCCCAGCTTCTTGAATTCTTCGTAGTGATCGGCCAGATCACCCAGTTCGGTCGGACACACGAAGGTGAAGTCGGCCGGGTAGAACACCACCACCGACCACTTGCCCTTCAGGGTCTCGTCGGTCACGGTGATGAAATCGCCGTTTTGGTAGGCGTTGGCTTTGAACGGCTTGATCTGGGTGTTGATGATCGGCATGTCGTTGTCTCTCTGACGGGGTGGAAAGTGTTGACAGTGTGCCGATTGCTATTGAGAAGTGGAAATTGATTGTTAGAATCTACTCAATTGAGACAGGCTATCGCTCGCGATAGCCTGTCTCCTATGATGCTGTCCGCGCGCAGACGGCCGGGCCCGCGAAAGGTCCGTCAGTCCTTGGGGTAGCGCACAGCACGCACCTTGCCGCTGGCACCGCCACCGCAATAGAACAGGCCGTGGCCGTCGTATTCCAGACCGCTCACGCCAACGCCGTCGGGCATCTGCACGCGCTTGAGCACCTCGCCGCCGGCCGGATCGACCTGACGCAACTCGCTCTCATCGTTCTCCCACGTGCCGTGCCACAGTTCGTCACGAACCCACGTGACGCCTGTCACGAACCGGTCGGACTCGATACTCCGCAGCACCTGCCCGGTGGCCGGGTCAACTTGCAGGATGCGGCGGTCCCGGTACTGCCCGACCCAAAGGCTGCCCTCGGCCCACGTCAGCCCCGAATTGCTGCCGCTGTCCGGTGCCGGAATCGAATGCACGACGCGACCGGTGGACGGTTCGATCTTGTTGATGCGGTCTTCGCCGATCTGGTAAAGGTGAGTGCCGTCGAAAGCGGTACCGGCATCGCTCGGGGCGTCGATGATGTGGCGAACCTCGCCGCTCGCCGGATCGAAAGCCAATACCTTTTCTCCGGTGGCGGCCCAGACCTGCCGTCCATCGAAGGTCACACCGTGGATGCGCCCGGCATCGGGGAAAGGGCCATATTCGCAGGTGATATCGGCCGCGCTCACAGCGGTGGTGCGAAGGTTTCGTTGCGGTTTGCTCGTCATGTCAGTCTCCTGTCGTTACGCCACGGCTGGCGTGCAAGACCACTCTAGCCAAACGACCATCCGGCAGGGAGTAACAAAATCGTCGTGAATTCGGTGAGCGGCGGCGCCATCCAGCGCTGCGCTCTGGCGCGGCCGATGGCGCGTACCCGGCCTTGCGATTCGAGTTCGCCCAAGGCACGTTGCACGGTGCGTTGGCTGGCACCGAGCGCTAACGCCAACGCGGAGGTCGACCACGCCGCACCATCTGCCAGCAACGCGATCAACGATGCACGCTCACCGTCGATGGGCGGCAACAGCACGGTGATCGCGGTAGCGGTGGCGGTTCGCAAGGCGAAGCCGCGCGGTGTCGCGTCGATCTCCGCGATGCCCTTGAGCAGCGCGCGCAGACGCCCGATTTCGACACGCAGACGTACGCGGTGCGTCTCGTCCGGGTGACGCAGCCGAAAGGCTTCAGCAATCAGCGTTTCCCTGTCGACATCGCCGGGCCAGGCGCGCGCCAATGGCAACGCCAGTGTGAAAAGCACGGGCCGTTTTGCCAGTGGTCGCCACGTGTTGCGGATGCTCACGCCACGACGACAGGCATCGATCACCAATGCGTTCGAGTGAAGCAGCGTCACCACCTCGTCGAGGCGCAGCATGCGCTCGCCGTGCGCTTGCCATTGCCGCGCGGCCGGACGCCCCAGCGCATCGTTCAGGCGCTCGATTTCGGCGCGCAGCGCTGGGACACCGGCGGCAACCGCGGCGTCCTGCGCGCGCGCGAGCGCGTTGCGGGCGTCGCCGATCCGCAGCGTACGCAGCGCCAATTCCGCGACGATCAAGGCATGAACGGCAACGTGACGCGCCGGTACGTTGGGCAGCGGGGCGTCGTGCAGTGCCTGCGCGGCGGCATCGAGTTTGCCGACGAGCAACAGGCGGCGAGCGATGAGCAGCCGCGCGAGCATGGCGTTGGGGAAGTCGTCATGCGCCGCGAGAAGGGACGCAGCGTCTTGCAACGAGCGAGTGGTCCCACTCAGATCACGCATGGCGAGCGCGACTTCGGCGTCGGCGACGACGCATCGGGCGCGGGCCAGTGCCTCGTGGGTTCCGAAGCCGCGCGCGGCGCGTTTGAGCAACTCGCGGGCTCGCGCGTAATCGCCAAGCTGCGCCATCGCGATACCGCGCAGCGCAAGCGCCGGCGGATCGTCGCGAAGCGCGACACGGTGCAGCGCACCCAGCGGGTCGCCCGCAGCCAACGCGCGGGCGGAAGCGGCGATGAGGGAGTCCATCGCGCGATATTACCGCGTGGGGCACGCATAGCCCCGGCCCGACATGCGGCCCGGAGCGCCATGACCGCCGGTCTGCGTCATGTCTTCCAAGCGGGAGTGCCGCGCCCTGCAACGGGGGCGGCGTCAAGCGGATTCAGTGCGCCTGCGACGTCGACGCGCCGCGACAATCGCCCCCTGGACAAGACGATGGTGCACCACGCGCATGCGCGACCGGCCCGGACGACGTGCCATGACGTCCAAATCCGATCTGCTCAAAGACACCGCCACCCAGCTCGAAACCGGTGGCGTAGTGATAGGCGGCAACTGTGGAGCCGAGTGCCACCGACAGCAACAACAACGTTCCCGTACGCCAGCGGCGTCGGACCGTGGAAGCCATGTCTCCTCCCTGTCAGAGGTCGGCCCGCCCGAACGACGCTCGTCACCAACACATGGCAACGACACGCCGGCATCTCGGCGGGGATCGAGTTCCCGTCAACTGCTGAGTCTCGTTTTTTCGCGATTCTGCACGTTACGGGCCCCGTTTGTCATCCCGGCTATCCCTAAGGCCGCCTAATATATCGCATTGTGATATATTTTTCGGCTTTCGGACCTTCCGGCGTCCCGCGCCCTCCCGCCCATGTCTGCACCTGCCTCGCCCGGTTCGCCGATCACCGCCGACGCGCTGACCAAGAGCGATTTCGAAGCACTTTCGGAATTCCGCTATCGCCTGCGGCGCTTCCTCAATTTCAGCGAGACAGCGGCGCGCGAAGGCGGCATCACGCCGCAGCAGTATCTATTGCTGCTGCACGTGAAAGGTATACCGGGGCGCGACTGGGCGTCCATCAGTGAATTGGCCGAGCGATTGCAAGCCGTGCATCACAGCGTGGTGGCACTTGTCGCCCGTTGCGAGAAGGCCGGGCTCGTCACCCGTCGTCAGAACGAAAGCGACCGGCGCGTGGTGGAAGTGCACCTGTCGGCGGCAGGCGACGCGTGTCTCGCCAACCTCGCCGCCCAGCATCGCAACGAGTTGAGCACCTTCGCAGACATCTTCCACATTCGTGGCGTTCATCTGTAATCACGGCACCGTCATGGATTCCGCACCCCACACCGTTTCACCTCACTCGACCATGGCCGCACCCCCGCATGCCCGCGACTTTGCGCGGGCGCCGGGGTTGCCGCGACTGCTTGCGCTGGCCACCGTCATCGGTTTTTGCGGTGTGCCCGCCGCGTGGCTGCTGCTGCACCTGATTCAAGGCTTCACCAACCTTTTCTTCTACCAGACACTGTCGTTCGCCCCTCGCTCACCCGCCAATCACACGCTGGGGGCCGTGGCTATCGTGCTGCCCGTCATTGGGGGCCTCATCGTCGGTGTGATGGCGCGATTCGGCAGCGACAAGATTCGCGGCCACGGCATTCCAGAGGCCATCGAGGCGATTCTGTTCGGCAAGAGCAAGATGTCGCCCCGCGTGGCCATCCTCAAACCGCTGTCGTCGGGCATCGTGATCGGCAGTGGCGGCCCGTTCGGCGCCGAAGGTCCGATCATCATGACGGGCGGCGCCATCGGTTCGCTCGTCGCCCAGTACTTCCATCTGAGCGCCGCCGAGCGCAAGACGCTGCTTGTCGCGGGTGCCGCCGCCGGCATGACGGCCGTGTTCGGCACACCGGTGGCTGCCGTCCTGCTTGCCGTGGAACTGCTGTTGTTCGAATGGCGTCCGCGCAGTCTGCTGCCGGTGATCGTCGCCTGTGCCGTCGCCGGCTTCGCCCGGCCGCTGATGCTCGAAGCCGGCCCCCTCTTCCCCATGGCAACCCCCGACGTCGCCCCTGTCGCGCTGTTCTCGTGTCTGCTCGCGGGGGGGTGTGCAGGCATCCTGTCTGCGGGCATGTCGCGCGCCCTGTATGCCATCGAAGACGGCTTTCACAAGCTGCCTGTGCACTGGATGTGGTGGCCAGCCATCGGTGGCCTGGCGGTCGGCATCGGCGGCGACTTCCAGCCGCGCGCGCTGGGCGTCGGTTACGACGTCATCGCAGACCTGCTCGCCGGACACTTCACCCTGCACGCCGCGCTGGCGCTGCTGCTCGTCAAGGCGATCATCTGGGCGATTGCGCTGGGCTCGTGCACCTCGGGCGGGGTGCTCGCCCCGCTGCTCATGATCGGCGCAGGGCTCGGCACGCTGCTCGCGCCGGTGCTGCCCGGCGGCGATGTCTCGCTGTGGGCGCTCGTGTGCATGGCCGCCACCCTCGCGGGCGTGCTGGGTGCACCGCTGACCGCCATCGTCTTCGCACTCGGCCTCACGCACGACGTGAATGCGTTGCTGCCGCTGCTGCTCACTTGCGGCGTATCGTATGGCGTAACGATCTGGATCATGCCGCGCTCGATCATGACGGAGAAGATCGCGCGACGCGGGCGTCACATCCATCGCGAATACGGCGTCGACCCGCTGGAACGCCTGCATGTGGGCGAGTTGATGACACGCGAGCCGGTAGCGCTGGGCGACATCATGTCGATCGAGGATGCGATGAAGGAAGCCTTCGGTGCGAGTCAGCGCCATCGCGCTTACCCCGTGGTCGATGCGTCGCACGCCTTGCTGGGCATGGTCGACAGGCAGGCGCTCAGGCGCGCTCAGGCACAAGGGCTGACAACGCTGGGCGAGTTGTACGGTGTCAATCCGCCGCTCGTTGCGCTGCCTTCGGAGACAGGGCGGATCGTGTCGGCACGCTTCGCCGCGCACCATCTGGAGCGCCTGCCTGTGGTGAGCGATGCCACCTCGCGCAAGCTCGTCGGCATCATCAGCCGCAGCGATCTGGTCAAACCGGCCGAACACTGGCGCGCCGAAGAGGAGGTGCGCGAGCGCATGCTTCATCTCGGACGCCGACGTAATTGATCTCCGGTGCGGCGACGTGCCGTCGCCCCCATTGACGCGCGTCGCCTCATGACGTCACCATCGGGGACTTCTTCCCACCGAATGCGCATGGCGCCATGCGCAACAGCCGATGGCGACGACTCAAACCTCCAAAGCGCCGGCTGCGACCCGCACGTCGCCCGGAAATCACATTCGTATCGGCGTCGGCGGCTGGAATTTCGCGCCATGGCAAGGTACGTTCTATCCTGATAAGTGGCCGAAGCGCCGCGAACTCGAATACGCCAGCCAACACCTCACTTCCATCGAGATCAACAGCACGTTCTACGGCTCGCAAAAGCCGTCGACGTTTCGCCGTTGGTTCGAGGAAACCCCGGACGACTTCGTGTTTTCGGTCAAGGCATCGCGCTACGCAACGCATCGGCGCGTGCTCGGTGAAGCGGGCGAATCGGTCGAGCGCTTCTTCGACAGCGGCGTGCTCGAACTGGGCAAGAAACTCGGCCCGGTGAACTGGCAATTCGCGCCGGCGAAAGCGTTCGACGCGCAAGACTTCGAGCATTTCCTGAGTCTGCTTCCGGCGAAGGCGGGCGGCCATCCAATCCGTCATGCGCTGGAAGTCCGGCACGAGAGTTTTGCCGTGCCCGAGTTCGTCGCGCTGGCGCGCAAGTACCACATGGCAATCGTCCTTGCCGGAGACGCGAAATTCCCCTGCATTGCCGATGTCACCGCCCCGTTCGTCTACGCGCGTCTCATGGGGACGGAGGAACGCTACACGCTCGGCTACGCCCCGAAGGCGATGACGCAGTGGCTGGCGCGCGCAAAAACCTTCGCGCAAGGCGGCGCACCAAAGGATCTCGACACCATCGCTGGCGCCCCGCCCAAGGTCCAACACCGCGATGTGTTTCTCTATATCATCAGCGGCTTCAAGGAACGCAATCCCGCTACCGCGATGGCGATGATCGACGCCTTGGCGAAACGCTGACCGCTCCCCGGCAGGTGCGCACCGTGCAATAAAAATGCGGCGCCCAGGGCGCCGCATCACAAACGGCCAAGACTGCGATCAATCGACGCGACGGACGTCAATGCATGGCGGCAGAGTTGCGCGCGTCGTTCGACGTCGCCGGAAGATGACCTCGCGCACGCTCCCACGCGTTTTTTGCCAGCAGCGCGACGGTGGCGATCACGGCCGGAATGGCCAGCAGAGAAAATGTCGCAGAAAAGCCCAGATGACGGCGCATCAATTCGGCCCCCAGCAACGCCCCCGCGATGCCGCCGAAGCGCCCGATGCCGAGCATCCACGCGACGCCCGTGGCGCGCCCGTGCGTCGGATAGAACATGGCGGCGAGCGACGGCATCGACGACTGCGCACCGTTCATCGCGGTGCCGGCAAGGAAAATCAGCGCCACCAGCAAGCCGATATTGCCTATCGCCTGACCGACCGCATACACCAGCACTGCGGTGAGCGCGTACCCCACGGCCACCACTTTCTGGGCGTTGAACTTGTCCATCAGCCAGCCCGACAGCACCGTGCCGATGCCCCCGCCCAGCGGGAACAGGGCCGTGATGAGCGCGGCGCGTTCGATGGTAAAACCCGCATCCTTGAACAGGATCGGCATCCAGCTCGTGAGCAGATAGAAGATCACGAGCCCCATGAAGTACGTGAGCCACAACATCACCGAACCGAAACCGTACTGCTTCGAGAGCACCACGCTCACGGCAGATCCCGCGCGCTTCGGTGCCGCTTCGTTGACGGTGAACTCGCCGACATCGCTGAGCGATTCGCCCGAGATGCGCGACAGTATGCGACGCACATGTTCAATCGGCTTTTGCCGCACGACGAGAAACTTCACCGATTCCGGCAGACACAGGATGAGCAGCACCGAGAGCACCAGAGGCAGTACGCCGCCGAGAACCAGCACGCTATGCCAGCCGAAGTGCGGAATCAGCCACGAGGCGACGAACCCACCGATCGATGCCCCGAGCGGGAAGCCGCAAAACATGGTGTTGACGATCACGGCACGACGTGACTCCGGCGCGTACTCCGAGATCAGCGTCACGGCGTTGGGCATGGCCGCCCCAAGCCCCAGCCCCGTGAGAAAACGCAGCGCGGTCAGCGTGTCGAGATCCTGCGCAAAGGCGGTGGCGAGACTCGCAATGCCGAAGAAGACGACCGAGAGCACCAGCAGCGTCTTGCGCCCTAACTTGTCGGCGAGCGGCCCGGCGAAGATCGCACCGCCTGCCAGGCCGAAGAGCGCGGCCGAGAGCACCGGCCCGAGCGAGCCGCGATCGATATGCCATTGCTGCACAAGCGAGGGGGCGATGTAACCGATAGCCGCCGTATCGAAGCCGTCGATGGCCACCACGAAGAAACACAGGATCAGTACCAGCCATTGATAGCCGGAAAATCGTTGTGCGTTGATATAGGCGGGCACGTCCACCGCGCGCGATTGACTCATGAAACTGTCTCCTCGGGGCGTGGCCGCCCCGTTTGTCATCCCATTATTATTCTTGAATTCGTCGCCGCCTCTGCGCGCCCGGCTGTCTGGGGGGAGGCGCCTGTCACTGTCTTGACGCAGCGGTGCGGCGGCGTCGATTTCTGCCGCTACTGTACGTCTTTCAACTGCCCGTCAAAATGATCTTTCGTCAGGCCATCCATAACGGACGGTTATGCACGCGGCCACCGGTGGCGGCTATCGCACACCGGTGGCGCTATCCCTGCGCCGCCTGTCGTCAGACGAGCGGCAGCCCCACGTAGTTCTCCGCCAGCATGAGCGACGCCGCGCGCGAACTGACCACGTACTCAAGCTCCGAGCGCTGCATTTGTTGTTCGAACGGCGTGGCATCGTCGATCCGATGCAGCATGCGCGTCATCCAGTACGAGAAATGCTCGGCGCGCCAGATCCGCTTGAGCGCCGCTTCGGAATAGCCTTGAAGCCCCGTCTCGCTGTCGCGATGAAAGAAGTCGTCGAGCGCACGCGCCAGACGCCAGACGTCTGCGACGGCCAGGTTCATCCCCTTGGCCCCTGTCGGCGGCACGATATGCGCGGCGTCGCCCGCGAGGAACAGGCGGCCGTATTGCATCGGTGTGGCGACGAAGCTGCGCATGGCGACCACATTCTTCTGGAAGATCGGACCTTCCTTGAGACGCCAACCGTCGTGGGTCTGCGTACGCGCGTGCAACTCGCCCCAGATGCGTTCGTCGCTCCATTCCTCCGCACGCTCGGCCGGATCGCACTGGAAGTACATCCGTTGCACGGTAGGCGAGCGCGTGCTGATCAGCGCGAACCCGCGCTCGTGCGCGGCGTAAATCAGTTCGTCGGACGACGGCGGCGCCTCGACCAGCACACCGAACCAGCCGAACGGGTACACCCGCTGGTATTCCTTGCGCACCGATGCGGGCATGGCCGGGCGGCACACCCCGTGAAAACCGTCGCATCCCGCGATAAAGTCGCACGTCAAACGCTGCGTCTTGCCCTGCACGGTGAACTGCACGCTCGGTTGTGCGCTATCGATGTCGTGCACCGAGACGTCCGACACGTCGAACAGAATTTCGCCTTGTGCCGCTTCACGCGCCGCAATCAGATCCTTGATGACTTCGTGCTGCGCATAGACGGTGATGGCGCGCCCGGTCAGTTCGGTCAGCGCGATGCGATGACGTTGACCGTCGAACGCCAACTCGACGCCATGGTGCACCGCGCCTTCGCGCCGCATACGCTCGCCCACGCCCGTCTCGTTGAGAATGTCCATCGTGCCCTGCTCCAGCACACCGGCGCGAATGGTCGACTCGACGGCTGCACGCGAGCGCGATTCGAGCACGATCGACTCGATACCTTGCAGGTGCAGCAGATGGGAAAGCAGCAAGCCGGCGGGACCGGCGCCGATGATGACGACGGGGTAATGGGTACGCATGAATTGTCTCCTCAGATTTGCTCCGCCCTCGTCCGGCGCGCTCGGGCCGGGTCATGTCGCGACAGGTGAACGGCAGGCGTGCGGATTGCATTTCTTGGTTGTCTTGCGCACGCTGCACCCGCTTAGGACTGCGCGTAAACGAGCATGTCTAAAAACGCGTTCACGCCTTGTCACGAGGGGCGAATGCGTCATATCTTATGGAGCACGCACGGCGTGTTGAATGGATGAATCGACGACTTTCTTGTACTTTTTCGACAACTTCGCCCAAGGGAAAACCAGTATGTCAGGCGCGTCACCCCGGCTGCGCGCGGCGCGCGAGACGATTCCGGAATTCTCGCTGTACGGAGAATTGACGGAAACCGACAGTGCCGATTTCGTCCATATCGAGTGGATCGAAACCCGCAGCCGCCTCTACGACTGGCATATCGATACCCATCGGCATCTGGGACTCTTTCAGGTGCTGGCGATTTTCGAGGGAACGGTCGAGGCAAACGTCGACGACGCGACATGGGAAGTCGAAGGTCCGGCCGTCATCACGGTGCATCCGTCCGCCGTGCACAACTTCCGCTTCTCGCGCGGCGCACACGGCTTCGTCCTCACGATGGCGCAGAGCGTGCCTTTCGACGCGGCCATCGGGGCCGACGCCGATATGGAGTCGTTGCTGAGCAAGCCATGGCTCTTCTCGCTGGGCGATGCGCCGCAAACGCGCGACCGTCTCTACACGTTGCTTGGCCTGATCATGGACGAGTTTTCGCGCCCGCAACTGGGGCACGCGGAAATGGTCGGATGGCTCACGCGCAGCGTGTTGCTGCTGCTCGCGAGGCTGCATGCGCTTCACGATTCCGCAGCCCGCTCCGGGCGCACGGAGCTGGATCTGTTCGCCCGCTTTCGCGCGCTGGTGGAGACGCATTACACCGAAGCCTGGGCCGTACCGGCCTACGCGGAACGGCTGCATGTCACCGAGAGCAAGCTCAACCGGCTGTGCCGCCGCATCGCCGGAAAATCGGCCTTCGACCTGGTGCAGGACCGCCTGATGCTCGAAGCGCGCCGCAAGCTCATCTACATCCCCGCCCCCGTCTCGCATGTTGCCTACGAACTGGGCTTTCAGGACCCCGCGTATTTCTGCCGGGTCTTCAAACGGCATGTCGGTGTCACGCCGTCGGCCTTCCGGCGCAAGGCGCAAAACACCCATCTGGGCGACGAATGACAACACTCGGCCGGGTTGGCGAGGCGGCTCCGTCGAGCGCCTCGCCCCCGTGCTCACGCAGGCAGTCGGCGCTTACGCGCTCGCCGGCGTCTTCCCCTGCAAAAAGCGCAGCAGCGCCTCGGTGACAGCCGGCGCGCACTCGATGTTCGACAGATGCGCCCCCGGCACGATGACCTGCTGTGCACCGGGAATACGTTCGACCATCGCACTCGACATCGCGGGCGGCGTCGCCAGATCGCCCGAGCCGGTAATTACCAGCGTCGGCGCCGTGATCGATGCAATCTCGTCAAGCTGATTCATGTCGCGCACGGCTGCGCACGCCGCAGCGTAGCCGTCTGCCGAGAGCGACCGGAACATCGTTTTCATGCGTTCGATGAGCGCGGGTTCGCGTTGCGCGAACTCGGGCGTGAACCAGCGCGACACCACCGCATCGGCGACCGCGCTCATGCCGTCGGCCTGCACGGTGCGAATGCGGGCGTTCCAGCCATCCTCGCCGCCGATATGCGCGGACGAGCAGACGATCGCCAGACGCTCGAGCCGCTGCGGCGCATGAATGCCCAGCCACATGCCCGTCATGCCGCCCATCGAGACCCCGGCCAGACTCGCGCGCTCGATATGCAAGGCGTCGAGCAGTGCGATCACGTCGTGTCCCAATTGCGCGATGGCGTACGGCCCCGGCGTCACGGACGAACCGCCGTGTCCGCGCGTGTCATAACGGATCACGCGAAATTCGCGCGCGAGAGCGGCCACTTGCGGCGCCCACATGTCGAGCGTCGTGCCCAGCGAATTGGACAGCACGAGCGCCGGTGCCCGATCGTCGCCGTTGATGACCACACGCAGCATGGCGTCGCCCACCTCGATAAGACGTTCCGTCGTCATTTGGCTCGTCTCCTCAGCGCTGTGCGTCATCGCGCACACGCGTGGTCGAGCCCGGCTCGGCGGCTTCCATCTCCGCGAAGACCTTCTCGGCGTCGTGGATCGCCTGATTGGCCGCAGGCAGACCGCAATACAGCGCAGCGTGCATGAACAACTCCTTCATTTCGTCACGCGTCACACCGTTGTTGAACGCAGCACGCACATGCATGCGGAACTCGTCGCCGCGATTGAGTGCGATCAGCAGCGAGAGCGTAATCATGCTGCGCATATGGCGCGTGAGCCCCGGACGCGTCCACACGTCGCCCCAGGCGAAGCGCGTGATGAAGTTCTGAAAGTCGTCGTTGAATTCGTTGCGGCGCGTAAGCGTGCGATCCACGTGCGCATCGCCGAGAACGGCGCGGCGCACCTGCATACCGTTGTCGTAACGTTCCTGATCGTTCATTTCGATTTCCTGCCGGGTTGAGAGGTCGGCGCGGCGGCGTCGGCGAGCGCGAGCACCCGGCTCACGAACGTCTCGGCAGCGCCCAGATAATGTTGCGGGTTCATCAAACGCTCAAGTGCGTCGGCGGAAAGCACGCGCGTGATTTCCTCGTTTTCGCACAGCACGTCGAACAGATGGCGTTGCTGGGCAATGGCCTCGCGACAACACGCCTCGACCCGGCGGTGTGCTTCGAGCCGCCCCATCGCTTCGCCAAGCGCCATCGTGACGGCTTCGGCCATGATGAGCCCGTGCGTGATCTCGAGATTCGCTCGCATGCGCGCCGTATCCACTGTCCAGTCGCCGATGAGCGTGCGTGCCGTGGCCAGTGCGCCGCCGCACAGCATGAGCAGCTCGGGCAGCGTCTCCCATTCGGCATGCCAGGTGCCCAGACCACGCTCATGGTCCTGCTGCATCGCGGCGAAGAGCGTGGCAGCGAGTTGCGGTGTGCGGGCGGCGGCGGCCAGCATGGCGGCACATCCGACCGGATTGCGTTTGTGCGGCATGGTGGACGAACCGCCACGGCCCGGCCCGGAAGCCTCGGCAATTTCGCCGACTTCGGTTTGCGTCAGCATCGCCGTATCGCGCGCGAACTTGCCGAGCAGGCCGGTCAGCGACGCCGCCCAGCCCCCCACGCGCACGATGCGATCACGCTGGCCGTGCCATGGCGTGGCCGCCTCCGACAGGCAGAGGTGCCGGGCAAGCGCCGCCGAGACCGCCGCACCTTGTGCACCGAGAGACGCCAGCGTGCCCGCAGCGCCGCCGAACTGCACGCACAGCACCTGTTCGCGCACGTTCGCGAGATCGGCGCGCGCGCGCAGCAGGGCGTCGAGCGTGCCCGCGAGCTTGAGTCCGAATGTGATGGGCAAGGCATGTTGCAGCCACGTGCGGCCGACCATGACCGTTGCGCGGTGCTGCCGCACTTGCGCAGCGAGTTGGCCGATGAGGCCGTCGAGATCGGTGCCGATGGCGTCGAGGGCGCCGCGCACTTGCAAGATGAGACCGGTATCGATGGCATCCTGACTGGTGGCGCCCCAATGCACGAATCGTGCGGCGTCGGCGTCGAGCGCTTTCACGCGGGCCGTCAGTTGCTTGACCAGAGGAATGGCGAGGTTGCCCGCGCGCGCCGCGTCGTCGCGCAAGGCGTTCCAGTCGAATTCGCTGGCGCGGGCCGCGGCGGTAATCGGGGCGACGGCTGCGGCCGGAATCAGACCGGCGTCGGCTTCGGCGGCGGCCAGCGCCGCTTCGAAGTCGAGCATGCCCTGAAGCGTGGCGTCGCGCGAGAAACGCGCCGTCACGGCAGAGCCGCGCAGCAAGGAGTCAAGCAGTTCCGTCATCGGAGGGTCGATGGTGGTTAAGTTGGTGGTTAAAGTCTGCCCGCGAGTCCGGGATTCGCGGGCAAAACCCTTGTACGTTGCAAAAATGCAGATACGGCCACAGGCCGCCGGCACTTTCATGCCGGCAGCCCGAAGCCGCGCCAGTGTCAGCCCTGCATGACCGATGTCAAAGGTCGAGGAACACCGTCTCCTCGTCGCCCTGCATGCGAATATCGAAACGGTACGACACGCGCCCGCCGTTCACCTCGCGGCGTGCGATCAGCGTGTGGCGACGCTCGGCCGGCACTTGTTGCAGCACGGGGTCAAGCGCATTGGCCGCAGCCTCGTCGTCGAAATAGATACGCGTAAACAGATGATTGAGCAAGCCCCGCATCGTCAGAATCACATCGATGCGCGGCGCTTCGCCAGGCGCGCTCGAGCCCGGCTTGATCGTCTCGAAGACAAAACGGTTCTCGGCGTCCGTGCCGGTGCCGCAACGGCCGGTGCCGGCGAAGCCCGTACGTTCGATCTCGTCGGCGTTCTGCACATAGCGGCCATGGGCATCGGCCTGCACGACCTCGATCAGGGCATCGTTGATCGGATTGCCTTCGCCGTCGACCACTTGCCCGATCAGGCGAATGGCTTCGCCTTCGGCGCGATCCAGCGCCACCACGGGCGTGAAAGCGCTCTTGAAGTCGTAGCGGTATTGCTCCGGCGACAGGCCATAAGCGAAGTACGGGCCGACGGTCTGCGACGGCGTTTGCTGATAATCGGACATGGCTCAGGACTCCATCGGCGTTTGGTCGGCACCGCGCAGCACGATGTCGAATTCGTATCCCAGCGCGTACTCGGGTTCGGTGACGTCCATCGAGAAGCGCGCGATCAAACGGTCGCGGGCATGCGCCGGCGTGGCCTGGAAGATCGGATCATAGGCCAGCAGCGGATCGCCGGGGAAGTACATCTGCGTGACGAGGCGGGTCGCGAAATACTGACCGAACACCGAGAAGTGCAGATGCTGCGGGCGCCACGCGTTGTGATGGTTCCTCCACGGGTAGGCGCCGGGCTTGATGGTGAGGAATTTGTAACGGCCCTGCGCGTCGGTCAGCGCGCGGCCGGCGCCGAGGAAGTTCGCATCGAGCGGTGCGTCGTGCTGGTCGACCTTGTGCACGTAGCGGCCGCAGGCGTTGGCTTGCCACAGTTCCACGAGTGTATTGGGCACCGGACGGCCGCCTTCATCGAGCACGCGGCCGGTCACGATCATGCGCTCACCCAGAGGCTCGCCGTTGCGAACCGCGTTGCGCGTGAGATCGCCGTCGAGCTCACCGATGATGCCGTGGCCGTAGACCGGCGAGCGAAGGTTCGCGAGGTTCTGCCTGACCGGGACGAGCAGTTGCTTGGGGCCGCGCAGCGCCGTGGACTTGTACCCGCTGTCGATGAGCTTGGGATGGGAATCCCAGTCGCGGGGGCGCAGGACGGTGGTCGTTTCCGACATGGTCTCACTCCGTTATGTGTTGACTGATCTGGCCTGGCGCCAGCTTGTTTTCGACACTATATCCATAATCAACGGATATATTTATTGACATTTTCTTAGGTTTTTCATAACTTTTCGGCATGGAAAGACATCGACTCGACGGGCGAATCAAGCTGCGTCATTTGCAATGCCTGCTGGCCGTGGCGCAGCACGGCAGCCTTCAGCGCGCTGCCGAAGCGCTGTCCATCACGCAACCGGCCGTTAGCAAGACGATTGCCGAACTGGAAGGACTGCTTGGGGTGCGCTTGTTCGACCGCGGACGCAACGGCGCACGGCCGACGGCGCAGGCGGAGTTGTTCCTGCGGCACGCGGGGGCGAGCGTGAGTGCGCTGCGTCAGGGCATCGATGTGCTCTCCCGCGCCGTCGGCCAGACGGGCGGCGTGATCGAGATCGCCGTATTGCCCACGCTGGCCGCCGCCATGATGCCCAGCGTGCTCGAAACCTTCCGGCGCGAATGGCCAGGCATCGTGGTGCAAGTGCATACCGGCGCGAACCAGCAATTGCTCACGCAGTTGAAATCGGGCGAGACGACGCTCGCCCTCGGCCGGATGTCCGATCCCGAGGGGATGGCGGGACTCACGTTCGAGCATCTTTGCGCGACGCCGCTCAGTGTGGTCGTGCGCCCGGCGCATCCGCTGGTGCAACAGCGCAGCGTATCGATGGCAGATCTGGCGAACCATCACGTGATCTTGCCGCCGCACGGCACGATCTTGCGTCACACGGCCGACAGTTTCTTGCGCGCGCACGGCGTGGGCACGCTCGATGACTACTCGGAATTGCTGTCGATGTCGCTCGCCCGCGCCATGACCCTGCGAGACGACGTGGTGTGGATCGCCTCCGAGATCACCGTGCAGGACGATCTGGCCGACGGCGTGCTGTGCGCCCTGCCCTTCGCGATGAAAGGCACCGAGGAGTCCATCGGCATCCTGTGGCGCAACGATACGATGCCCACGCCACCGGAGCAGACCCTCATCAGCGCCATGCGCGAAGCCGCGCGTGTGCGCTACGGCGGGCCGGGGTTGCGCTGAGGATGGCACCGCTCACGCCTGTGCCGGAGCCGGTGCCGCAACGCCCGCAGTCTGAATCGGCTCAGGTGCAAGGCCGAGCATCCTCACTGCGTTGTCCTTGAGCACCAGAGGCTTGACCTCGTCTCGAAATCCTGCGGCCTCGAAATCGCGCAACCACCGGTCTGGCGCGATGAGCGGGAAGTCCGAACCGAACAGCATCTTCTCGCGCAACAACGAGTTGGCGTACTGAATCAGTTCCGGTGAGAAATACTTGGGCGACCAGCCGGACAGATCGATATAGACGTTCGGCTTGTGCAGCGCGATGGACAGCGCCTGCGATTGCCACGGCCACGACGGATGCGCGATCACGATGTTCATGTCCGGGAAATCGGTCGCGACGTCGTCCAGATGGATCGGCTCGGAGAACTTGAGCCGCAGCCCGCCGCCACCCGGCATCCCCGAACCGATGCCCGAATGCCCGCTGTGGAACACGGCCGTGAGCTTGTACTCCGCGATCAACTCATACATCGGATACGCCATGCGATCGTTGGCGAAGAACCCCTGCATGGTGGGATGGAACTTGAAGCCCCGCACGCCGAACGCCTCGACGAGCCGCCGCGCCTCCCGCACGCCCATGCGCCCCTTGTGCGGATCGATACTCGCGAACGCGATCATGATGTCCGCATTCTCCTGTGCGAAGCCGGCAATCTCCTCGTTCGGAATACGGCGACGGCCGATGTTCGCCTCGCAATCGACCGTGAACATCACGAAGCCGATGTTGCGCTCGCGATAGTGTTCGATGGTCTCGGGAATCGTGGGCCGGCGATTCTGCTTGAGAACCGTACCGAAGTACTTGTCCGCCGCGTCGTCGAAAGCCTTGCCGAAGAGATCCGGCGGCTGGCAGCACGACACTTCCGCGTGCACGTGTGTATCGATGGCGACGAGTTTGTCGAGATTCATTCGGCCGTCTCCGGATCGCTGATCTGCGCCGCAACGATCGCCATTGCGCGGCGCGTCTCCGGCAGTTCGAATTTCAACCAGTAGCGTGCCGCCCGGCGCTTGCCGTCGCGCACAATATCGCCCACCGCCTCGGCGCGGTGCTCGGCCAGCGCCGCGTGCGCCCATAGCCCCGCCATCGACAGCCCGTGCACGGCTCGCATCACCTCCCCTGCCACGCACAACGCCGCGCGTGTCGACGATTGCGCCAATGCGACGACGCACGGCAGTAGCGCTTCCCACTCGTCCAACGCCGCCAGCGCAGCGTCGAAGCCCTTGAGCGTCGTGATGGCTCGCGCATCATTCACTTGCGTGCGTGTCCATGCGAGCCATTGCCGCAACGTCTCGCCGTCGTCTCTGACGACCTTGCGCAGCATCAGGTCGATAGCCTGTATCTCGTTGGTCCCTTCGTAAATCATCGGGATACGCGCGTCACGCAGATACTGAGCGATGCCGGTCTCTTCGATGTAGCCATACCCGCCGAAGACCTGCAACGCGGCGCTCGCGCCTTCGAAGGCCTGCTCGGTGAGCATCGCCTTGACGACCGGCGTGAGCAGCGCCGCTAACGCGTCGGCCTTCATGCGTGCGTCCGCCGTGTCGGCGTGATGGGCCTCGTCGATGGCCAGCGCGGCGCGATACAACAGCAGGCGCGCACCTTCGACGGCGACCCGCTGCCCTTCGAGCAGACGCCACACCGCCGGGTGTTGCGCAATGGGCGCGTTCGCCGCCGCACCCGGTACGCGCGATTGCACGCGCTCCCAAGCATGCTTCACGGCCATTTCGTAGGCGTTCTGAGCCAGTCCGACCCCGGACGCGCCCACATGCAGACGCGCCGAATTCATCATCGCGAACATCGCCTCGAGACCGCGATGCGGTTTGCCGATGAGATACCCCGTCGCCCCCTCGAACGCCATCGAGCACGTGGCGCTGCCGCGAATCCCCATCTTGTGCTCGATGCCGATGCAGCGCACGGCGTTACGCTCGCCGTTCGCCAGTATCTTGGGCACGAGAAACAGCGACAGACCACCGCTTCCGGCGGGCGCGTCCGGCGTGCGCGCCAGCACGAGATGCACGATGTTCGGCGTCAGATCCTGCTCGCCGCCTGAGATGAAAATCTTCTCGCCGGTCACGCTGACTGTGTCGTTCGCCCCACCGATCCACTCGGCGCGCGTGCGAATCTGCCCCAGATCGCTGCCCGCCCCCGGTTCCGTCAGCGCCATCGTGGCAAGCCATTCACCACTCACCAGCGGACCGAGCCACGCATCGCGCAACGCGTCGCTGCCGAACCGGTGCACGCATTCGTACGCACCGTGCAAAATGCCGGGATACATGGTCCACGCCAGATTCGCGCCCGCCGTCAGTTCCTGCACCGCCACTTGCGCAACGACCGGCAGGCCCTGCCCGCCCGACGCCGGATCGCACGGCAACGATGGCCAGCCAGCGTCGCGATACTGACGATAGGCATCGGCAAATCCGGCAGGCGTGCGGACCTCGCCGTCGCGCCAGGTGCAGCCCTCCCGGTCGCCGACGGCGTTCAGCGGCGCGAGCACTTCGCGCGAGAAACGCGCCGCCTCGTCAACCACCTGCACCAGCGTCGCCGTATCGAATTCGCGGAACGGCGCGAGACGTGTCAGCGCTTCGCCGACACCGAGTTTATCCAGCACGAACGCGATATCGTCGGCCGCGCTTTGCAACACCCGATAGTCCATGTCAGCGCCGTGCCGGAGCAAGAATGATATGGGCGCCTTCCGCCTGAGCCGCATGCAGCGCATCGACCGTCGACGCGCGATGATCCTGCACGGCACGCTGGTTGATCGACCCCTTGTCGGTGACTTCGCCCTTATCGAGCGAAGGCGGCGAGTCGAGCAGCATGAGGCGAGCGACATAAGTGGCACTGCCACCTGCCGTGGCATTGAGCTTCGTCAGCAGCCCCGCGAAGACTTCCCGCACGGGGGCGGCGGCGAGTACGTCCGCCAGGGGGGCATCCTTCGCCAGCGCACTCAGACGGCGGCAGTCCTCCACCCGCGGGAAGACCATCAGCCCGATGTCGTCGCGATTGATCCCCGTGACCACGGCATCCTGCACATACGGCGCACCTTCCGAAATCACGCGGGCACGCAACGGCCCAACACTCACGAACGTGCCGGAACTGAGTTTGAAGTCTTCGGTGATGCGCCCATCGAACTGAAGACCGATCTCCGGCTGTTGTACGTCAACGAACGTCGCGGCGTCGCCCGTGCGGTAGTAGCCTTCTTCGTCGAACACCGGCTCGCTGGCCTGATGACGCCAATAGCCCGCCATGACGTTCGGACCACGGAACCGGACCTCCAGCTTGCCGCCCACCGGGGCCAGCTTCACCTCGCAGCCGGGCGCCGGCAGACCGATGTAGCCCGCCCGCATGATTGGCCCGGTGGTGAACATGCAGCTCGGCGAGGTCTCGGTCATGCCGAGTCCGGACATGATCCGGATGCGCTCGCCGCAGTGCTGTTCGGTCACGCGTTCGAGCCGGTTCCAGGCCGCCTGCGACAACCCTGCACCGCCGAAGAAATAGAGATTCACACGCGCGAAAAAGCGCTCGCGCAACGCGGCATCGCTCTCGAGCGCAATGGCAAGGTCCTCCCACCCCTTCGGCACGTTGAAGTACACCGTCGGAGATATCTCGCGCAGATTGCGCAGCGTCTCCTCGAACTTGCCGGTCACCGGCTTACCGTCGTCGATGTAAAGGGTGCCGCCGTTGTACAACGCGATGCCCACGTTGTGGCTGCCCCCGTAGGTGTGATTCCACGGCAGCCAGTCCACCAGCACCGGTGGCGCCTCGCCGAAGGTCGGGAACGTTTGCAGCAACATCTGCTGGTTGCTGCACAACATGCGCTGCGTGGTCGGCACGGCTTTCGGCTGACGCGTCGAACCGGACGTGAACAGAATCTTGGCGATGGTATCGCCGGTGACCTGCGCGTGTACGGCGTCGATATCGCGCGGCACGGTGTCGAGCAGCGCGTCGAACGCCAGCGTGCCGCCATCGCCGCCAGCGCTCACACGAATCACGTCGTCGCCCAGCACGGCATCCATGGCACGTCCGTAGGCATTGACGTCGGTCGCATAGACGAGGCCCGGTTGCAGCACGCCAAGCGTGTGACGCAACTTGCCGTAGTCCGTCGACACGATGGAGTAGGCCGGTGAAATCGGGGCGAACGGCACGCCTGCGTACATCGCGCCGAGGGCCAGTTGGAAGTGTTCGAGATCGTTACCGGACAGAATCGCAATCGGGCGCTGCTCGGACAGGCCGCGATCGCGCAAAGCCTGACCAATGGCGCGCGCACGCAACAGCATCTGCGCGTAGGTGATGCCGATCCAGGCGCCGTCGGGACCGCGCCGCGCGATCAGCCATCGTTCCGGATGCTGAGCGGCGCCCGACACCAGCCGGTCGGTCAGACGCTCGGGAAAGTCGCCGAGCGCTTCACGTGAGCGCAGATACCAGAACTCGCCGTCGCGCCGCACTTCTACGCCGGGATTGCCGATGCTCACCGGCCGGTAGCGATGCGCCGCGATCTCCGGCGTCTGCGCCGCCGTCGTGTTGTTGCCTTGATTCAAAACACTGTCTCCTGCTTCAGTCCTGCCGGGACGCGCTCTAGGTCGCGTTCGCGGGCGGTCACATCCTCATCCCCAGACCTGATCAGATCGGGTAGTGACGCGGGGTCGTTTGCACCGTGATCCAGCGAAGCTCGGTGAACTCGCCAATGGACGCCTTACTGCCAAAGCGGCCGTAACCACTCGCCTTCACGCCGCCAAACGGCATCTGCGCTTCATCATGCACCGTGGGGCCGTTGATGTGGCAGATGCCCGACTCGATGCGTTTGGCCAACTGCATGGCACGCGACACATCGCGACTGAAGATCGCCGCCGACAGGCCGAACTCGCTGTCGTTGGCCACCGTCACCGCTTCGTCGTCGCTCTGCACGCGCTGGATCGTCACCACCGGACCAAACGACTCTTCCCGGTACAGACGCATCGCAGGTGTCACGCCATCGACAATCGTTGCCTGCATGACCGCACCGTCGACGCGGCAGCCAAGCGGCAAGCGCGCGCCGTGCTCGCGGGCGTCCTCGACCAGCGCTGCTACGCGCGACGCCGCCTGCGCACTGACCATCGCGCCAAGCACGCTGTCGGGCGATGTCGGCGACCCGGCGTGCAGCTTCGCCGCCTTGGCGGTGAGCTTCTCGACGAAGGCGTCAGCGACGCGCGCATCGACGATGACCCGCTCCGTCGACATGCAGATTTGCCCTTGATTGAAGAAGGCGCCGAACGCAATGCCGTCGACTGCGGCATCCAGATCGGCGTCGTCGAGCACAAGCACGGGTGCCTTGCCGCCCAACTCCAGCAGCGCCGGTTTGAGATGCTCGGCCGCGAGGCACGCGATGATGCGGCCCACGTGGGTGGAGCCGGTGAAGTTGACTCGGCGCACCGCCGGATGCGCGATCAGACGCGCCACGATCTCGCCGGCATCTTCCGGCGCATTCGTGACGACGTTGACCACACCGTCGCCAAGCCCTGCCTCATGCAGACATGCACCAATCAATGCATGCACCCCCGGACACTGTTCCGACGCCTTGAGCACGACCGTGTTGCCGCATGCGAGCGGCATGGCCAGCGCTCGCGTGGCGAGAATGACCGGCGCGTTCCACGGCGCGATGCCCAGCACCACACCGACCGGCGAGCGCACGGCCAACGCGAGGCTGCCGGGCACGTCGCTCGGCATGACGCTGCCGTCGATTTGCGTGGTCATGGCCGCCGCTTCGCGCAGCATGTTGGCCGCGAGCATGACGTTAAAGCCATACCAGTTGGCCATCGCCCCGGTCTCGGCCGCGCCAATGGCAATGAAGTCGGCCGCGCGGCTGTCCATGCGTTCTGCGGCCGCGAGCAAACGCTGGCGACGCGCCGTGGGCGAGAGCGCCGACCACGCGGGGAATGCCGCCTGTGCCGCGTCGACCGCAGCGTCGGCATCCGCCAGCGTGGCTGCCGGGGCTCGCGTGGCGACTTCGCCCGTCACCGGATCGATTCGCTCGAACGTCGCTCCGCCTTGTGCGCCGCGCCACTGGCCGCCGATCAGCATCTGCACTTCATGCATTGCGCGATTCCTCTTTCGTCTGTTCGGTTACGGATGGTCGTTGCACTTCAGCGCTTGTAGGCTTGCAGACCCGGCTTGATCGACTTGTCGTCGAGGAACTGCTTGAGGCCCTGCTCGCGGCCGTGCTCCGGGTCGCGCAGTTGCGCCTGATCGAGCTTGGCGTACAGATAGTCCTCGCTTTGCTCCCACGTGAGTTCGCGAGCGCGCTTGAAGCCGTGCTTCGCGGCACGCAGCACCACCGGGTTCTTCTCGAGCAGCTTGGCGGCGAGCGCCAGCGTAGCGTCGCGCAGTTGGGCGAGCGGCACGCTTTGATTGACCAGCCCCATGTCGGCGGCTTCCACACCGGTGAACGTATCGCCGGTCATGATGTAGTGCAACGCACGACGATGCCCCACCGTATCGGCCATCGCCTTGCTCACCAGGTTGCCCGGCGGAATGCCCCAGTTGATTTCCGACAGGCCGAAGACAGCCTCATCGGCGGCGATCGCCAGATCGCAGGCCACCAGCGGGGAGAAGCCACCGCCGAAGCACCAGCCGTTGACCATCGCGATCGTCGGCTTCGAGTACATGCGCAGACGGCGCCATTGCCAATCCGATGCGTCGCGGCGCACGCGTTCCTGCACGATTTCCGGCCCGCCGTCGATCTCGCGGAAGTACTCCTTCAAATCCATCCCGGCCGTCCAGGCCGAGCCCGCACCCGTGAGCACGACCACCTTGATGTCGCCGTCGAGTTCAACGGCGTCGAGCACCTGATTCATCTCGGTGTTGAGCGTGGGGCTCATCGCGTTGCGCTTTTCCGGGCGATTGAAGATCACCCAGCCAATGCCGCCCTCGACCTTCACGTCGACCGTTTTCCAGCGCCCTTCGTATGCATTCATTTGCGTAATTTCCAAGTGTGCGGGGCAACTTGCGCCGCGCGCCGGGAGTGGCGCGCGGTGTTGCCAACACACACATTTAATATCAGGTAACCTTACATTGCAAGGATTGCGTTCCCGGTGAAAACCCTTAGCCGGAGATGTCAGAACGTATGACGCATGCCGAGCATCACGCCGGTCTGGCCCTGGCCTGCGGGCGGCGTGGTGCCGCCACCGCCGCCGCTGACCGAGTACGCGGCGCGTGCGCTATTGAAAAGATAAGCGGCTTGCGCGTAGACAGCGGTGCGCACCGACAGTGAATAGGTAGCGCGCAGTGTGGTCATGGTGCCGCGCGTGTCGTGATCGTTGTTGATGATGCGATACACCTCGCCGTCTACCAGCCACGCTGGCGTGAGGTTGTACGCCGCACCGAGATAGAACAGATTCGAGTGCGTGTTCACGGCAGCCGTCGAGACACGACGGCCCAGCCATCCGCCCCCGAGTTTGAATGCGCCGTACTTGTAGTACGCACCGAAGGTTGCGCGCGCGTCTTTGTCGCTGCTGCTGTTGAAGGCCGACGGCGCCTGTCCGTCGAAGAAGTTGGCCGAAGCATTCGTGCCGCCACGCTGTTCTTCATACGACGCCGCCACGCCGAAATTACTCGCGTCGTACTTGAGCATCACCGACCAGTCGCGGCACTGCACCGCCTGCCCCGGCACCTGGCCCGCGCAGGTGCCCTGCCCCGGCGAGTTGCCCGTGCCGCCGGAATCGCGGCCGAACGAATAGCCCACGCCGAAGCTCAGCCCCTGCCAGCCGACCTGATACGTGACGGAGTTATCGGTACGCGCGTTCGGGATGTAGGCATCGAACGAGCCCATGCCGTAGATGTCCGGGCCGAGCACGTCGGAGCCCAGCAGCGCGTAATACGTCATGGAGTATTGCCGGCCCAGCGCCAGCGTGCCGTACGGCCCCTTCACGCCCACGAAGGCCTGACGGCCGAACATTCGGCCTCCCTGCCCAAGATCGCCGCCGCGAATGTTGAAGCCGCTTTCCAGCTGAAAGATCGCGGCAAGGCCGCCACCGAGATCTTCCGAGCCGCGCAGCCCCCAGCGCGACGGCAGCTCTCCCGTCACCCCCGGCATACGCCAGACGGCGCCATTCGAGCTCGCATGAGAAACGTACTCGATCCCGGTGTCGACGATACCGTACAGCGTGATATTCGATTGCGCGCCGGCGATGCCGGGGGCAGCCAGCACAGCGGCCGCGCCCAGGGTTGCGAGCGCACGAGTGCGTGAGGGAAATGCCATACCTGTCTCCTGATTATCGATGTCGTTATGTATGCAGTCTTGCGGCGGCGAGTGCGCGTGCGACGCGCGCACGAAAAAACGCGACGGGGCAGCCGAATGCCGTCCGTCGCGTGCAAGCGAGGCCAACCGGTTGATGCTGGTCAGTCAGCTGCGCGGGGACGACGGATGAGTGTGAGTGCGGCCAGCGCGGCCACGATCGTCACGGGGATGCTGGCGCCGATCACCACGGCTGCGCTGCTGCCCACCGCGAGCAACATGCCTGCGGCGAGCGGCCCGACCACCGAGCCGATGCGCCCGATGGCCACGGCCGCGCCCACCCCCGTGCCGCGCATCGCGGTCGGGTAGTAAGCGGCGGCAAGCGCGTAGAGCACAGACTGGCCGCCGATGATGAACATGCCCGCGAAGAACGCTGCCGTGGCGAGCACGCTGAAGCCTTGTGCGGCGGCCAGACCGATCAGCGATGCGATCATCCCCAGATACATGCCGCCGATCACGAGCGACATGCGCGCCCGATCCATCAGATAGCCGAGCACGAGCACACCAACGGCACTACCTGCATTGAAGAGAATCTGCACCCAGCCGATTTCGCCGCGCGCCAGACCGCGCGATCCCATGAGCGAGGGCAGCCAGTTGAGCAGGAAGTACAGCACGATGAGCGTGCAGAAGTAGGACAGCCAGAGCTGGATGGTCGACACGCCGCGTCCTTCGGAGAACAGCACCGACATCATCGGTGCCGGCGTGGCACGCTGGCCTTGCGCGGCCGCGGCGGCAAACGCACGCGACTCGGGCAAGCACCAGGCCAGCAACGGCAACAGCAGCAGCGGGCCGACACCGCCAACGTAGAAGATGTGCCGCCAGTCGGCATCGCTCACCGCCAGCATGCCGATGGTGGCCGCGATGCCGCCGCCCAGCGGAATGCCGCAATACATGATGCTCACGGCCGTACCGCGCGAGCGCGGCGCCACGGCTTCCGAGGACAGCGCAATCAGGTTGGGCATCGCCCCACCCAGCCCGACGCCCGTGAGAACGCGCACGATCACCAGCATCCAGAAGTCGGATACGAACGCGGTCGCAATCGACAACACGCCGAACAGCGCCGCCGAGAGCATCAGCACACGCTTGCGGCCAATGCTGTCGGCCAGTCGCCCGCCCACCATCGCGCCGGGCAGCAGACCGAATGTGCCGGCCGAGAACGCGATGCCCATTTGCGCCACGCTCAGGCCGAACTCCTTGGCCATGCCGCGCGCGGCAACCCCGACCGACTGGAGGTCGAGACCTTCGAGCAACGCCACGGCAAAGCACAATGCCAGCGTCAGCACGACCGGACTGGTGTTGCTTGCCGCCCCGTCTGCCCCCAAAGGCAACGCACGTGCGTCGCCGTCCCGATTCGCTTCCATGGTGTCTCCTGTGATCTTCTTGATGGTCTTCGGTCACCGCCCCTCCGGGCAGCACCTGATTCGAAGTCAGTCGACACCGGCGACGACGCACGCGGGGTTCGTCAACACCGATCATTTAATCAGGAAACCTGATATTAACGACGCAAGTGCAACAGGCACGGCGATGCCGCAAGTGCGGCTCGTCGTTGTCGTCTTACCGTGTCACTGGGATTCGGTCGCGCGTATCTTCGCGCCGACGGACTCCATTTAATATCAAGCAACCTGACAATACAAGCAATCGGCGGCTCGGGACAAACCCGGAGTCAGTCGCGCAGATTCCGCACGAACATTTCGATATGGCGTTGCACCACTGCGGCGTCTTCGCGGCTCACGTCGGCACGCATGCGTGCGTCGATTTCCTTGGCCACGACCTCGCACCGGGCGAGCACGCGGCGGCCTTCGTCGGTGAGTTGCAACAGCACGATGCGGCCGTGATTGGGGTCGGGCTCGCGGGTGATCCACTGGCGAGATGCCATGATGCTCACGACCTCGTTGGCCGACTGCGGGGTGATGAACGAACGTTGCGCGAGTTGCGCGTTGGATAGCTTGCCGCGTGCGTCGAGTACCGACAGCGCGGTGAACTGGGCCAGCGTGAGACCGAGCGGCGCGAGCGCTTCCGACATGTGGCGGCGCAGCAGGCGGTCGAGGCTGGCGATGACGTACGTCAGTCGGAGTTTGGAGCGGCGCGGACGCGCATCGGCCGAGCCCGGCGTTTCCTCAAGCGTTTCGCTGCCGGGTTCCGGCGCGCGGATGTCGCGGGCGGCCGCTGCGGCGGCAGACTTCTTTTTCTGGGGTACGACGCTCATGGTGAGATGGCGATCGAGCACAAAAGGTATGCGCAGCGTATCGCGTGGTGCGGGAAAGTCAGCAGTGTAACGCCGCCGCCACGCGGTGGCGACGGTCGGCCGGCGATTTCTCCCGACGATGAGCACCGCGACCGGCTTACGCCGGCCGTGCGTTCAACTGGCGAGCTTGCGGAACGTTTCGAGCACGGCGTCGCCCTTGAACGGCTTGACGATCCAGCCCTTCACCCCGGCGGCCTTGCCGCGCTCCTTCATCGCCGGGCTGCTTTCCGTGGTGAGCATCACCACGTTGACGGTCTTGTTCGCAAGTTCGCCGCGAATCTTCTCGACCATCGTCAGACCGTCCATGTTCGGCATGTTCACGTCGCTGATGACCAGCTTCACGCCCGGGCTGGCCTTGATCTTGGCGAGGCCGTCGCGGCCGTCGATAGCCGTGTCCACGTCCAGGCCGTTCTTGCGCAGGAAACCCGCGACTTCGTCGCGCACGGTGCTCGAGTCATCGACCACGAGAATCTTCGACATGGTGTTGTCCTTGTGTATAAGAGGGAGTAGGTGTGCGAGCCGGGATCTCAGAACAATTCCAGCGCCCCGGTCTCGACGGGTTCGGTGGCCACCTGTGCGGCTTCGCGAAACGCTTCCGGCGACCAGTTCAGACTGAATACGAAATGCTGATGCAACGTCACGGTCTGCGCGCTGACCGGATCGGTGAGTCGATAGACGAAGCACAACTGCGGGTTATCGGTGCCGAACGAGATGTACTTCTGCTTGTGATTGATCAGCAGAGGCACTTGTATCTGTGCGCGGTCCACCGACAAGGGGTCGCCCATGTAGCGGTTCTTGAACGCCCCCCAGATCAGGTTCGTCAACTCGCCGAGCATGCCGTTGAGTTCGCGAAAGCCCGCCTGGCCTTCGCAACGGCCCGTGTGCTCAAGCAATTGCATGAACGGCACCTGTTCGGCCTGCATCATCATGAACCCACGGCACCAGGCGCTCTCTAGCGGGATCAGGCTGAAGACTTCGCCGAAAATGATGCGATCGCGCACCACGCTGGGCGGCTCGCAGTGCATGGCGATCTCACCGAACAGACCACGAAACACGCCGTCGGTGATGTCGATCATGCCGCGCACAAGCGCTTCGGGATATTCGTGCTCCACGCTGTCTTCGAGGATCAAAAACTGGCTGGCCGGCTCGCGGGGGGTGCTTCGGTTCATGGTCGTAATTTCCTATGGCGTGCGCCGATTCAAAACAATTCCAGTTCGCCGCTGCTGTCCTGCGTCACGCTGAGTTCGGCGTCGAAGTCGAGCGGCGCGTGCGCGCAAACGCACAGCGTGGCAGCCAGACGCACCGAGCCGTCGAGCATGATGTCCCACGACGCCAGATGGTTCGGTTTGAGCTGCATGAGGTGAGGCACGCAGCGCGCGCTCAGCACGTACGGCGTCGACATGCCCAGATCGGGGAAGTAGGCGAGCAGTTCCTGATTGATCGCCCCACAGCAGAGATTGCTGATTTCGAGGAAGACTTCGCGAAACGGCTTGTCCTGCGCGTCGCCCGCGAAATACCGGGTGGTGACGTCGTCCTCGTCGAAATGCAGCACCAGCAGCATGCGAAACCCGATGGACGAGATCGTGAGCACGACCACGTTGGCGTGCCGCGTCACCATATCGACGTCGGCATCCGAGGCGGCCGAATCTGTCTGACGTACCTTGAGCGGCACGATGTCGCACGCGGTGTCGGGTGTGCGGGCCAGCCGCGTGCGGACCGCCTTGTGCAGAATGCGTTCGAAACTGTCGCGTGCGTGGGCGCTGATCACAACGAAACCTGCCTGCTTAGTGAAGACGGGAATGCAACTGCTGGGCCAACGATTCGACGCTCGAGAGCGAGGCCGCAATCATCTTGCCGCCCGCCTGAATGTCCTGAAACGTCGCGGTGGTCGTCACGTCGTTGCGGTGCAGGCTGTCGCGGTAGCTCTTCGAAAGCTCCTCCGAGCGCGTGGCGAGCGAGCGCACTTCGCCGGCAACGATGCCAAAGCCGCGCCCTGCCGAGCCCGCACGCGCCGCTTCGATGGACGCGTTCAGCGACACGATCAGCACGTGCCGGACAATCGACGCCAGTTCGTGGTTCTTCGCGTGCATGTCCTGGTTCTGCGTCATGAGCGAGATCATCTGCTCGTGCCAGCGCTCGAACGTCGCCGCCAGACCGCGCAGGCGCGCGGCCTCTGCGGCAATGCGTTGCGCCTCGGCCTGCCAGAGGCCCTTCGCCTCGAGCACGGCCGCCTCCGACTTGCGTGCAGCCTCCAAATCCAGTTCCGCCTGCGTCAGACTGGCCCGTAGCGCGGCAAGCGCCTCGTCGTGCGCATGGGCGCCTTCCTCGCGGCTTGTCACGGCCAGACGCTCACGGTCCAGCGCCTGCGCCAACGCTTCGTCGTGCGTCTTGGTCAGCGCACGCCAATGTGCGGTGGCCCGCGCCATGCGCCAGCGATGCGCGACAAACGCCACCGCACCCGCGCCGATCACGCCGGCCAGCGCCCCTGCCAACAGCCATTCCACTGCTTCCATACGCCATTCGTCTCCGAAAGCGGCACGGCGGCGGCAGACCCGTCAGGTCCGCGCCGCCTTGCCCATCGTGCTTACTGTGCCAGCGGTGCCGACGATGCCAACGGTGTGGCGGCGCCTCAAACCTTGTCGGCTTGCGACAGACCACCGCGCGAGGCCGATCGCTCGCCAGCCTCGATGGCCGGCAGGTCCACGGCATCGGCCGCCACACTGTTCAGGTCGAAGCCATCGACCACCAGGTTGTCGGGCAGACACACCACCGTCTGGAACTGACGGAATTCGGCACCCTTGCGCTCGTCGGTGAAGCGCAGTTCGATACGGCCATGTTCGCGGCGCACGAAGTCCTGCACGGCATCCATGCCCACCCCGCGCCCCGACACTTCGGTGACTTGCGCTGCCGTCGAAAAGCCCGGACGGAAGATGAACTGGGCAATCTGCTCGTCCGTCACATAGGTCTCGGCGGTAATCCAGCCGCGCTGAACGGCGATATTGCGGATACGGTGCAGCGCCAGCCCGCGACCGTCGTCGGCGAGCGTGACTTGCAGCATGTTGTGGTCGAGGCCGACTTCAATGTCGATGGTGCCCGCGGGCGGCTTACCCTTCATACGACGCTCGTCCGCACTCTCCAGCCCGTGATCCATCGAATTGCGCAGCAGGTGCATGAACACGTCGCGCAGAATCCGCACGGCGGGCGATCGCAGGCGGTAGCCGTTGTCGTCGATTCGCACGGCCGGGGCCGGCTTGCCGAGTTCGGCCGCGAGCGATGGCAACGAATCCAGCACACCGCCCAGCGCTTCGCCCACGCCTTCGGTGCCCAGCAGACGCAGCGTCTGGTGCACGGCGTCGCGCATGGCGACAAGTTGCTGCGGATCGTTCGGATCGGCCGCTTCGAGCATGCGCAGGCTGGCCCGGATGTGCGCGCGATCGACCACCATCGACTGTTCGTCGGCGGCTCTGCCCGGGCCCTTGCGGCCGAGACTCATCTCATTGATTTGGGCGTAGGTGTCGACCGCTTCGCGCACGCGTTCGAGTTCGCGCATCAGGCCGTCCTGATCCCACAGACGAGCGACGTCGGGCTGACGCAGATCGTGATAGCGCTGCTCGGTCTCGTGCACGACGTTCGTCAGATATTGCAGGTTATATGTGCGCGCGTTGCCCTTAATGGTGTGCATGTTGCGGAACAGCTCCGCGATGGCCGCACTGTCGGCTTGCGAATGCTTGCGGATGATGCGTTCGTTCTCGCGAATGAAGCCGGTCGAGCTTTCGATGAAGTGATGGAACTTCTCCTGACTCACCGCCAGAATCTCGCCGATCATCTCCAGCCGCTGCTTCTGCTCGTTCGCCTCGGCGGCGAGTTCGCGCAGCTCTGTCACATCGCGCACACACAGCATCAGACGCAGGATCGTGTCGCTCTCGTCGGTGATCGCCGACCACGTCAGATCGAGTTGCTTCACCCGGCCGTCGGGCATGCGCTTACCGATCTCGCCCACCAGCAGGTGTTCGTTGAAGGCGAAGTTGATGGCGTCCTGCCCGATACAGGCGTCGATGGCGGCCTCGACCTGCGAGAGCGCATTCGAACCCAGATCGCTCTCGCCGAAGACCAATTCCATGACGGGGCGCCCGGCGATGTCCTGCGTCTCGAAGATCGCTTCGAGGTAAGCCGAGTATTCGCCATGAACCTTCGAGCCGTCGACGACCGTCAGAATGCCCTGCTGCATGTTCTGCAACATCGCCTGAATGTCGGCCGTCTTCTGCTTAAGTTGCGCCGAGCGCTCCTGAATCTTCTCGATCATGCCGTTGAACGCCACGATCGAATGCCCGATTTCATCCATACGGCCGACCGGCACCCGGCGGGTGAAGTCCTGGCTGTTCGCGATCTCGCTCATCATGGCCTGCATGCGCGAGAGGGGACGCGTGATCTGGCGATACAGCAGCGCACCAATGGCCGTGAGCAGCACGATCGCCAACCCGGTCACCAGCGCGATGGCCGTAGTGGTGGTCGAGAGCGTGTCGTTGAGCGTGGCGATGGCCGAGTCTTTCTGACGGTTCTTCTCGACACGAAGCGTGTTGACTACGCCTTCGAGTTCGTCGCGATACTGCGCGACCATCGCGAAGAGAAACGCCTGCGCCATCTCGGTCTTGCCGGCCTGCTTGAGCTTGGCGGTGTCGCTGATCGCGTTGAAGTAGTTCTCGACGCTCTCGCGGGCTTGCGTCACCAACCCCTTCTGGGCGTCGCTCGCGGCGCCTTGCGCCTGACGGGCAAGCGACTGGTCAATTTCGCCGCGCAGTTTCTTGAGATTATCGAGCGCCTGCTCGACGACGGTGTCGTCCGGCGCGTAGACCAGCGTCATGGTGGCGATCTGCACCGCCTTGACTTGCGAGACGAGATCGGCGGAAGCCAGCGCGCTCGGCACTACGCCTTCCGTAACCTGCCGCACCTTATGAGCGCTGGCGCGAGTCTGATAGACCGCGTAGCCACCAATGATCGAGAGCGCCACAAACGTCAGGATCACCAATAGCGTTATTCGATGACGGATCGTCATTGCGTCGTTTCCCCGGGGTCGCACCGGCGCCCGGTGCCACGCGCGAACTGACGCAGTAGATCGGCCGCCGAATTAGTTTGTAGATTCCTCGTGCGATGTGATTATTGCGGGCGAATCGTGACGATTCGATGAATCAACAGAAGCTTCACGTATCCTCGATCCGGCAGTGCCTTGTAGGAATCCGAGACGAGTGAGTGCACACGAACATCGCCGCGCGCCCCACTCCGGTCCGCACAACGTCCCCCACAAACGAGAACAGCGCCGGTGGCACGGTGCAAGGCACACGCGCTACCGGCGCTGTTCGGACGACGCCTGGCTCAGTAACCGGCGGCCAGACCGTCGCGGCGACTGTCGCTGGCGGCGACATAGCCGCGTTCCGGATCGTTGCGATCCAGACGCCAGATATACTGGCCCGAGCCGAAGTCCATGTACGGGTCGTCGACGGACTTCAGCCGATGACCCATCGCCACCAGCCCGGCCACCGTTTCGCGGTCAAGCGTCGATTCGATATCGACGGTGAAGTCGCGATTGACCTTCCAGCGCGGTGCGTCGCACGCCGCCTGCGGCTGCTGGCCGTAGTCGATCATCCGCACGATCGATTGGAGATGGCCTTGCGGCTGCATGTCGCCGCCCATCACGCCGAAGCTCATCACGGCCTCGTGCTTGCCGTCGACCTTCTGCGTGAGGAACGCCGGGATGATCGTGTGGAACGGACGCTTGCCGCCCTCGACCACGTTGGCCGACTTCGGGTCCATGGAGAAACCGCAGCCGCGATTTTGCAGCGCGATGCCCAGGTCGGGCACCACGACGCCGGAGCCGAAGCCCATGTAGTTCGACTGGATGAAGCTCACCATCATGCCCTGCTCGTCGGCCGCCGCGAGATAGATCGTGCCGCCGGACTTCGGCATGCCGAAGTCGAAATGCGATGCGCGTTCCGGGTCGATGAGCTTGGCACGCGCGGTGAGATAGGCGTCGTCGAGCATCTGCTCGGGCGTGACTTCCATGGAACGCGGATCGGCAACGTATTTATAGAGATCGGCGAACGCGAGCTTCATCGCTTCGATCTGCAAGTGCTGCGAATGCACCCGGTCGACGGCCAGACGCGACACGTCGAACTTCTCGAGAATGCCCAGCGCCATGAGTGCCGCGATGCCCTGCCCGTTCGGCGGAATCTCATGCACGGTGTAGCCGCGATAGTCCTTCTCGATGGGTTTGACCCAGTCCGCACGGTAGTTGCGCAGATCGTCGGTCGTCATCGCGCCACCATGCTGCGCCGACCATGCGGCGATACGCTGCGCGATCTCACCTTCGTAATAGGCGCGCGGTCCGTGCTCGGCGAGCATGCGCAACGTGCGCGCATGGCCCGGCATGCGGACCATCTCGCTCGTCGTCGGGGCGCGGCCATTCGGCATGAACGTCTGCGCGTAGCCCGGAAAGTCTTTCAACTCCGGCACCGCCGCCGCCCATTTGCGCGCGACGATGTGCGCCACGGCATGCCCGCGCTCGGCGATCTCGATGGCCGGCGCCATGAGGTCGGCAAACGGCAGCTTGCCGAACTTGGCGTGCAGCGCCTCCCAGCCGGCAATTACGCCGGGCACGGTGGTGGTGTCGACTCCGCGCATCGGCTGCTTGGCGATGCCATGCTGCTCGCCGTACTTTTTACGGAAATAGTCGACGTTCCACGCGGCGGGGGCAACGCCCGAGGCGTTCAGGCCGTGCAGCGCCTTGCCGTCCCAGATCAGCGCGAAACAGTCGCCGCCAAGGCCATTGGACACCGGCTCGACGACCGTCATGCATGCGGCGGCGGCAATCGCGGCATCGACGGCATTGCCGCCCTGCCAAAGAATACGCAGACCGGCTTGCGCGGCAAGCGGGTGCGACGTCGACACGATATTTCGGGCGAACACCGGCAGGCGCGGTGTCGGGTACGGATTCTGCCAATTGAATTGCGTCATGGGACTCGCTGTTGACCTTTGTCTCGAATGGTTGGAATGGGCCTGTCAGGTGGCGATGCTGTCGAGTATCGCGTCTCTCGTCGTGCTATTGCTCGCGCGGATCGAGCGCGTCGCGCAAGCCGTCGCCCAGCAGGTTGAAGCCGAGTACCGTCAAGAAGATGGCGATACCGGGAAAAATGGACATCCAGGGCGCCTGTTCGACAAAGTCCTTTGCCGTATTGAGCATCGAGCCCCACGACGGCAAAGGCGGCAATTGTCCCAGCCCCAAAAACGACAGGCTCGCCTCGGCGATGATGGCGGTGGCCACCGTCAGGCTCGCCTGCACGATGATCGGCGGCAGCACGTTCGGCAAGATGTAGCGCACGATGATGCGCGTGTCGGTGAGGCCAATGGCGCGCGCCCCTTCCACATACTCTTCCGCCTTGACGGTGAGCGCCTGCGCCCGGGCGAGCCGCACGAAACGCGGCATCGCGGAGACGCCGATGGCGATCATCGCGTTCGTAAGGCTCGCGCCCAGGAACGCCGCCATCGCAATCGCCAGAATCAGGAACGGGATGGACAGCAGCGCGTCGGCCAGTCGCGAGATGATGGCGTCGACCCAACGGCCGAAATACCCCGCGAGCAGACCCAGCGGCACACCGATAATCACCGCAATGCCCACCGACACCACGCCCGCCGCGAGCGACGCGCGCGCGCCGAAGATCATGCGGGCGAGCACGTCGCGGCCTAGCTCGTCGGTACCGAACCAGTGCAGGGCACTTGGCGCCTGCCGCACGGTCATGAAGCTCGTGGCAACCGGATCGTAAGGCGACAGCCACGGTGCGAAGATCGCGACGATCACCGCGAACGCCACAATGACGGCGCCCGCGACCGCCGCCCGGTTGCGCACGAACTTGCGCAGCCCGCGATGCCGGCGTCGCGGCAAACGTTCGGCGCCGGCTGCGGCCGCGACGGGACGGCTCCCTTCGGGGGTCGGCGATGCAGAAGAAGTCGTTGGCAATGCGGCCATGTTCGGAAAGGTCTCAGGCGCGACGCAGGCGCGGGTTGAGCAAGACGTAGAGCACGTCGGCCAGCAGGTTCAGGACGATGAAACCGGCCGCCGTCACCAGCACGACGCCCTGCACCACCGCATAGTCGCGGTTGAACACGGCGTCGACGATCAGCTTGCCGAAGCCCGGAATCGTGAAGACTTGCTCGGTAAGCACGGCACCGGCGAGCAACTCGCCGAAAAGCAGTGCGAGTACCGTCACGATGGGAATCAGAGCATTACGCAGCGCGTGCTTGAGCACAACGGTGCCGCGCAGCAGGCCCTTGGCGCGCGCCGTGCGAATGTAGTCGGTGCGCAGCACGCCGAGCATGGCGCTGCGCGTGTGGCGCATCAATTGCGCGCCCAGCGCCGCCCCGAGCACGAACGCGGGCATCACCATCGTCTTGAAGCTCATCCACAGGTCTTCGCCCGGCGGCACGTAGCCCGAGGACGGCAACAACTGCCAGCGCACGGAGACGAGAAAGATCAGCAGAATGCCGAGCCAGAAGTTCGGGATCGACATACCCGACAACGCCAGCACGTTCGCGCCGTAATCGACCGCCTTGCCTCGATTGGCAGCCGACAGAATGCCCAGCGGAATGCCGATCCCGATGGCGATCACCAGACCGAACATCGCCAGTTGCAGCGTGACGGGCAGCTTCTGCGCGATGAGTGTCGTCACCGGCTCGCCCGTGCGCAATGAGGTGCCGAGATTCCCCTGCAGTACATCGCCGATCCATAGCGCGTACTGCGTGGGCAACGGCTTGTCGAGGTGATACTTCTCACGCAGTGCCGCGATGACCTGCGGGTTCTGGTCCTCGCCGGCCATCGCGAGCACGGGATCGCCGGGCAACATCTTCTGTAGCCCGAAGATCATCATCGACACGATGATGAGCGTGGGGATCGCAACCAGCGCACGATGAACGACGAGGCGCAGCATGGTGGCTCCTTCTCCTTATCCCGGTTATCCCGCTTATCCCTTCACGCTCACGCCGCGCAGGCGAATCAGCCCGTCGGGATAGGCGACGAACCCTTGCACCTTCTTGCTGAGCACATACGGCCACGGTTGCACGTACAGATAGAGGATGGGATTCTCGTCGGCCAGGATCTTGTTCGCGCCATCGTAGAGCGGCTTGCGCTCGGCCACGCTCGACTTCACGCGCGCCTCGTTCAGCAGCTTGTCGACGTCGGCATTGCAGTACTGGCCGTAGTTCAGGTTGCCTTTGCAGGTGACGAACTGATGCAGATTGCCGTCGGGGTCGATACGCCCCGACCAGCCGTTATAGAGCACGTCGAAGTCTCCGCGGTGGGCCGCATCGAGCGCCGCCGCGTAGTCCATCGGACGCAGTTTCAGCGTTATGCCCGCCTCGGCAAGCATCGCTTGCAACATCTGCGCCATCTGATTGGCCACCGTGTTGTTGCCGAAGCTCAGCGTCACGTCGACCTTCTCGAAGCCCGCAGACTTGAGCAGTGCCTTCGCCTTGGCCACATCGCGCTTGGTCGTCTTGATCGACGTATCGTAGTACTGGCCCGAACGCGGCAGCGCCTGATTGGCCGGCGTGAAGATACCGCCGCCGATGACCTGGTTGATGGCGTCGCGATCGATCGCCAGATCGAACGCCTGACGCACGCGCTTGTCACGCAACGCTTTCGGCGCGTTCGCCGCCACGTTGAACGTCAGGCCGTAATAACCCAGCCCATCGATGGAGACGAAGTTCAGGTTGGCATCGCGCTTGACCGACTTCACATCGGACGGCGAGAGGCGTTCGAGCATATCGAGCGAGCCCGAACGCACATTGGCCAATCGCACGGTCGTGTCGGGAATCGGCAGGAAGATGACCTTCTGTGTCGGATACTTGTCGGCATCCCAGAAGCCCGCGAATTTCTCCAGCACCACACGATCGTTCTGCACACGTTGCACGAACTTGTACGGCCCGGAGCACACGGGGCGAGCCTGCACGGCGGCGTCGTCGGCGAGCGTCTTGGGCGCGAGCATCATGCCCGCGCGGTCGGACAGCGTGGCGAGCAGCGCAGAATCGGGTGCCTTGAGCACGATGTTGACGGTCGTGTCGTCAACGGCGTCGACGCGATCGATGGAGGACAGCTCGCTCTTGCGATTGCTCGCCGGCAGGCTGCGTGCGCGGTCGAGGTTGGCCTTGACGGCACGCGCGTTGAACGGCTCGTCGTCGTGGAATTTCACGCCCTGACGCAGCTTGAACGTCCATGTCTTCCCGTCGGCGCTGACGCTCCACGACGTGGCGAGCATCGGCACGAACTTCAGATCGGTGCTGATATCGACCAGCGAGCTGCACAGAGAACGCAGCACCATGCGATCGACGACCTGCGAACTGCGAGCGGGATCGAGCGAACCGATGTCCTCCTGTAAACCGATGCGAAGGGTCGACTGCGCCATCGCAGAGGCCGCACCGGCTGTCAAAGACGCCGCCAGAACAAGATCGAGCAAAACGTTGCGCATGCGTGAGATCCCTTGAGTGTGATGGAGTGGTGAAATGAGGGTTAACCGGTGATTGCAATGTCCGCCTGTGCCTGCCGGGCGCGATACAGCGCGAGACGCTCCCCCAGCTTCTCGCTGGGTGCCGTCGCGCGCGCGGGGCTCGCACCGGCGTTCTGAATCTCACGCCAGAAATGGCAGGCCACCTGCCGCCCGTCGGGCAGCACTTCGTCGATCGGCCGTTGCTCACGGCACGCGGGCTTTGCATGCGGGCATCGCGGATGGAAACGGCAGCCGGGCGGCGGGGCGGTCGGGCTCGGTAATTCGCCGCCCAGCGGCGCACGTTCGCGCCGCAGGTGCGGGCGGCTCGCCGGAATGGCTTGCAGGAGCGCCTGGGTGTAGGGGTGCAAAGGGTTGTCGAACAGCGCGTCGGCACTCGCCAGCTCCACAATCTCGCCGAGATACATCACGGCCACGCGGTCGCTCATGTGACGAATCACCGCCAGATCGTGGGCAACCATGATGAGCGTCAGGCCGAAGTCGTGCTTGAGGCGCTCCAGCAGATTGATGACCTGCGCCTGTACCGAAACGTCCAGCGCCGAGACCGGCTCGTCGCCAACGATCACGCGCGGCTCACCCGCCAACGCGCGTGCGATGCCGATGCGCTGACGCTGACCGCCGGAGAATTCGTGCGGAAAGCGCTGCGCATAGTCAGGTTGCAGACCGACGGTGCGCAGCAGTTCGGCCACGCGTTCGTCGCGGGCGCGCCCGCGCGCGAGCCCATGCAGGGCGATGGGTTCGCCAATCAGTCCGCCCACCGTCATGCTCGGATTGAGCGACGCGAACGGGTCTTGAAAGATGATCTGCAATTCGCGCCGCAGACGGCGCATCGCCCCCGCGCCCAGCGTCATGATGTCTTCGCCCTGATAGCGCACTTCGCCGCGCGTGGCGTCGAGCAGGCGCAGGAGCAGCCGTCCCAGGGTGGATTTCCCGCAGCCGGATTCGCCCACGATGGCGAACGTCTCGCCCGCCTGTACGGCAAACGAGACGCCATTGACGGCATACACCGTAGGAGCACGGGAAAAGCCGACGCGATGTCCGCCAAAGTGCTTGGTCAGGTCGCGCGCTTCGAGCAGCGGGGATGAGGATGGGGCGTTCATACGGCAACCTCTTCCATCGGTGCGGCGGGAGGTGTCAGCGCTTCGACTGGCGCAAGCCAGCAGGCGACGCGATGCGCGCCGGACAGCGTGCGCTGCGCAGGCGCCTCGCGGGTGCAGCGGGCTTCGGCGAACGGGCAACGCGGTGCAAAACGGCAGCCGGCAGGCATGCGCTCCGGCGACGGCACGGTGCCGCGAATGGTGGCGAGCGTGCCGTCGCGCTTGCCGATCGACGGAATCGCCCCCATCAGCCCGATGGTGTAAGGATGCTGGGGGTCGTCGAAAATCTCATCGACCGTGCCATATTCGACGATGCGCCCCGCATACATCACGGCCACATCGTCGGCGACTTCCGCCACCACGCCCAGATCGTGCGTAATGAGGACAACCGCGGTACCGGTTTCTCGCTGCAGTGTCTGAATCAGCGAGAGCACCTGCGCCTGAATCGTCACGTCGAGCGCCGTGGTCGGCTCGTCGGCGATAAGCAGCGCGGGTCGATTGGCCAGCGCCATCGCGATCATCACGCGCTGGCGCATGCCGCCGGAGAGTTCGTGCGGATAGTTGTCGAGCCGCGTCTCGGGTGCGGGAATGCGCACCCGCTTGAGCATGTCGAGCGCCTCGGCGCGCGCCGCGCGCCGGTCCAGCCCCCGGTGGCGGCGAATGCCTTCTTCAATCTGATGACCGATGGTGAACGCCGGATTCAGCGAGGTCATCGGCTCCTGAAAGATCATCGCAAGCCGATTGCCGCGCAGATCGGCAAACTCGCGCTCGTCCAGCGCCAGCAGATCCCGGCCTTCGAACATCGCCCGGCCCGCCACGACATTGGCCGGCGGGCTCGGCAACAACCCCATGAGCGCGAGCGACGTCACGCTCTTGCCGCATCCCGATTCGCCGACGATGCACAGCGTCTTGCCGGGATGCACGGCAAACGAGACGCCGTCGATCAGGTTGGGCGCGTCGGACGCCTTGGAAAATTTCAGCGATAGTCCGGTGACATCGAGCACCGGCCCAGCGTCTGCGGGCATGGTCATGGGCGCGTTGTGTGGGTCGGTCTTCTTGCCCTGCTTGCCGGCAAGCCGGTCATGAGGGAGGTGCATGACACGATTATGTCTCCCACGCGATCAAAGGAAATATTAATATTTCTTTTTCATCCTTAAATTATTTTTAACTTCCAAATGCTGACATTGCGGATGTTGAAGACGTTCCGGTTGGTGGCGCAAACCGGCTCGTTCGCGGCGGCAGCGGAGCGTGCCGCGTTGACCCAGGCGGCGGTCAGCCTGCAAATGCGGGGGCTCGAAGACGCCGTCGGCCAGCGGTTGTTCGATCGGCGCGGGCGGCAGATCACGCTCACACGTCAGGGGCGCGACCTGTTTCCCCGCGTGGAGCAGATTCTGGCACTCACGGCCGAACTGACCGCGACCCCCATCGATGCCATGCACGGCCCGGTCACTATCGGCGCAGTGGTGTCGGTCATCGGCGCGTTGTCGCTCGCGGTCGCAGAACTCAAGACGGCGCATCCCCGGCTCGACGTACGGCTCACGTCGGCACGCTCGGACGAACTCACCGAACTCGTCGAACAAGGCGAAGTCGATATCGCCGCCGTGGTCGCACGCGCCGACGATGCCCGTGCCGACGGACTGGTGTGGACGCCGCTCTACACCGAACCGATGGTCATGATTGTGAATCGCGACGTGATCGAGACGGAACTCCGCGAGACCGACCCGCAGCGCATTCTCGACGAACACGCGTTTCTGCGCTTCGACCGGCGCGTTCGCACCGGGATGGTGGTCGAGCAGGCGTTGCGCGCGGCAAAACTCAGTGTGTCCGAGTACCTCGAGCTGAATTCCATCGAAACGATTGCCGCACTTGTGCGCAAGAACGTCGGCGTGTCCGTTCTGCCGCTGCTGCATCGCGGCGACTGGCAATCCGACCCGCTGTTGCGCATCGTTCCGATTGCGCAGCCGCCTTTGCTGCGCATGGTCGGGATGATTCATCGCGAACACGATTCGCGCACGCACAACATCACGGCCGCCATCGCAGGCATGCTGCAAGACGTGTGATTCCCCCGGAACGTAAAAACGGCGCGAACTCGTCGCGCCGTCGGCAGAAACGATGTGACGCGCAGCGTCAGTCGCGTGTCTCGAAGGCTTTGTTGATGCGCAACGCCAGCAATGTGCAAACCGTGCCCGAGAGCAAATAGGCACTCACGGCGATCAGTCCGAACTCGGCCGACAATCCCAGCGCCACGAGCGGCGCGAACGCCGCACCGAACAGCCATGCGAAATCGGTCGTCAGCGCCGCCCCCGTGTAACGGAAACGTTGCTCGAAGTTCGACGTCACCGTCCCGGCCGCCTGCCCGTACGACAGCCCGAGCAGCGCAAAGCCGACCAGAATGAAGATGTCCTGCCGTGTCGAGCTACCGCCCATCAGGAATGGCGCAAAGAGAGCAAACACCCCGATGAAGATGGCAAACAGGCCCAACGTGGTACGTCGGCCGATGCGGTCGGCAATGCGTCCGGAAATGACCGTGCACACGATGGCGATCACCGCACCGCATAGCTGCACAATCAACACGCTGTTCAGATCCTGCGTGTTTTGCAAGGCAATCCACGACAGCGGAAATACCGTCACCAGATGGAAGAGCGCATAGCTGGCCAGCGCCGCAAATGCACCGAGAAAAATGTTATAGCCCTGCGAGCGCACCATCTCACGCGTGCTGATCGGCTCCAGTTGGCCCTCTTCCAGCATCTCCGTGTATTCGTGCGTCACCACCAGACGCAACCGCGCGAACAGCGCCACCACATTCACGGCGAAAGCGACATAGAACGGATACCGCCAGCCCCACGAGAGGAAGTCGTCGGACTCGAGACTCCAGTGCAGGAACAGGAACAGCCCCGCCGCGATGATGAAGCCGATCGGTGCGCCCAACTGCCCCATCATCGAATACCACCCGCGCCGCTGTGGCGGGGCGTTCATGGCGAGTAACGACGGCAAGCCGTCCCACGAGCCGCCAAAGCCGATGCCCTGCACCAGACGGAAGAAAGCGAGCAGCCAGATGGAGCGCTCACCCAACACCGAATAGCCCGGCAGGAACGCCATGCCGGCCGTCGCCGTGCCGAGCACGAATAGCGCCGCCGTGAGCTTCACACTGCGGCCCCAGCGACGCTGCACGGTCATGAACAGCGCGGTGCCGAAGGGGCGTGAGATAAACGCGAAGGAGAAAATCGTGAACGCGTACAACAGGCCGCGCAGACCGTCGGCAAATGGAAAGAAAACGTGGGGAAAGACGAGCACGGCGGCGATGCCGAACACAAAGAAGTCGAAGTACTCGGAGGCGCGGCCGACGACCACCCCGACCGCGATTTCCTCCGGCGCAATGCGGGACTTGCTCCCGTGATCGTGCGCCGTCGTCGCGACGGTGACGCCCGGCGGCGTCGGCGGTTGATGAGCACTGCTTGACATTATCGGACCCCCTTGCGGATCGGGATGACCATGACACTCGTGCCAGAAAAGCATCGCAGGTATCGCGAATCGACGCTATAGGGTTTACCCTCAATTGCTGCATCAGGGTGGGAAGTCCATGATGGACCCGGTCTGAGGCTACGGTTCCATCGATCGCAGCATGACTTCCCCCAAGTTCCTTCGCGGGGTACTTTTACTCCCCGCCGCCGCGTTGCTGTCCGGATGCAATACCGTCTTGATGTCGCCTTCGGGCGATCTCGCGGTAAGGCAGCGGGACATCATCATCGTTTCCACCGTCTTGATGTTGCTGATCATCGTTCCGGTGATCGTGCTGACATTGCTCTTTGCGTGGCGCTACCGCGCCTCGAACAAGAACGCGGTCTATACCCCCGAATGGGATCACTCGACGCTGCTCGAACTGCTCATCTGGGCCGCGCCGCTGCTGATTATCATCGCGCTCGGGGCGCTCACCTGGGTGAGCACGCACAAGCTCGACCCGTACCGTCCACTCGAGCGCATCAACGCCAGACGCGATCTCCCGCCCGACACGCGAGCGCTCACGGTACAAGTGGTCGCGATGGACTGGAAGTGGCTGTTCTTCTATCCCGATCAAGGCATTGCGACTGTCAACGAACTGGCCGCACCGGTGGACCGGCCGATCCGTTTCGAGATCACGTCGACCACGATGATGAACTCGTTCTTCGTGCCCGCACTCGCGGGGCAGATCTATGCGATGCCAGGCATGGAGACGAAGCTTCACGCGATCATCAACAAGCCCGGCATCTATGACGGTTTCTCCGCGAACTACAGCGGCGCAGGCTTCTCGGGCATGCGCTTCAAGTTCCACGGTCTCTCGGCAGACGATTTCGATGCGTGGGTGCAGCAGGTCAAGACGAAGGGCGACAACCTCACGCGCGACAAGTACGCGGCGCTTGAGAAGCCGAGCGAATGGGTACCCGTGCATTACTACGGCGACGTGGCGCCCAATCTCTACGACGCGATTCTGAACCGCTGCGTGCAGCCTGGGCAGCCTTGTCTGAAGGACATGATGGATCAGCCCAATCACCAGCACGCGAGCCGAGCGCCCGCAGGCAGAACCGATGCGTTGCTTGCCGATGCGATGTGCACGGCAGAAAATACCGTGCAGTTCGCTTCCGGCATGCGGCGTGCCCCCGGTGAGGAGCTCACGCAGTGACGCACGCCGCGCGCAACCCCCGACAATGATGCGCCTCGCGCGCGAATGATTCCAGGCTCTCGCTTATGGACATCGTCAAGCTGATCTTCGGCCGCCTCACGCTCGAGGCGATCCCGTACCACGAACCGATCCTGCTCGCGACGTTCGCGGGCGTGGCGATCGGCGGCATTGCCGTACTGGGCGCCATCACGTACTTCAAACTGTGGGGCTATCTGTGGCGTGAGTGGTTCACGAGCATCGATCACAAGAAGATTGGCGTCATGTACGTGATCCTCGGCATCATCATGTTGCTGCGCGGCTTTGCCGACGCCGCGATGATGCGTTTGCAACAGGCGGTCTCGTTCGGCGACAACATGGGGTATCTGCCGCCGCATCACTACGACCAGATCTTCACCGCGCACGGCGTGATCATGATTTTCTTCGTGGCGATGCCGCTCGTGACCGGCCTCATGAACTTCGTGGTGCCACTGCAAATCGGCGCGCGCGACGTAGCGTTCCCGTTTCTCAACAACTTCAGCTTCTGGATGACGACGAGCGGTGCCGTGCTCGTGATGATGTCGCTGTTCGTCGGCGAATTCGCCCGTACCGGCTGGCTGGCGTATCCGCCCTTGTCGGGGGTGCTGCAGAGTCCGGACGTCGGAGTCGATTACTACATTTGGGCACTACAGATCGCCGGGATCGGCACCCTGCTCTCGGGGATCAACCTGCTTGTGACCATTGTGAAGATGCGCGCGCCGGGTATGTCGATGATGCGCATGCCGGTCTTCACGTGGACCTCGCTGTGCACGAACGTGCTGATCGTGGCCGCTTTCCCGGTGCTGACCGCCGTGCTCGTACTGCTGGCGCTGGATCGCTACGCGGGCACCAACTTCTTCACGAACGATCTCGGCGGCAACGCCATGATGTACGTGAACCTGATCTGGATCTGGGGCCACCCCGAGGTCTACATTCTCGTGCTGCCGGTGTTCGGCGTGTTCTCCGAAGTTGTCGCCACGTTCTCCGGCAAGCGTCTGTTCGGCTATGCGTCGATGGTCTATGCGACGGTCGTGATTACCGTGCTGTCGTACCTCGTATGGCTGCACCACTTCTTCACGATGGGCTCCGGCGCCAGTGTGAATTCGTTCTTCGGCATCACCACGATGATCATCTCGATACCGACCGGGGCGAAGATGTTCAACTGGCTGTTCACCATGTATCGCGGGCGTATCCACTTCGAGGTGCCGATGCTCTGGACGGTCGGCTTCATGGTGACGTTCGTCATCGGCGGCATGACCGGCGTGCTGCTCGCCGTGCCGCCGGCGGACTTCTCGCTGCATAACGGCCTGTTCCTGATTGCGCACTTCCACAACGTGATCATCGGCGGCGTGATCTTCGGGGTCATGGCCGCGATTACCTACTGGTTTCCCAAGGCCTTCGGTTACCGTCTCGATCCGTTCTGGGGCAAGTGCTCGTTCTGGTTCTGGTTCATCGGCTTCTACGTCGCCTTCATGCCGCTGTATCTGCTCGGTCTGATGGGCGTGACGCGCCGCGTGAGCCACTTCGACGATATGTCGCTGCAAATCTGGTTCCAGACCGCCGCCGTGGGCGCCCTGCTCATCGCCATCGGTATCGGCTGCTTCATCATCCAGCTCGTGGTGAGCTTCATGCGCCGCGAGCAACTGCGCGACGAGACGGGCGACCCGTGGAATGGCCGCACGCTGGAATGGTCGACGTCGTCGCCGCCGCCGGCCTACAACTTCGCCTTCACGCCGATCGTTCACGACAACGACGCCTGGTGGCAGATGAAGCAGCACGGCTTCAAGCGTCCGGAGACCGGTTTCATCCCGATTCACATGCCGAAGAACACGGGCGCGGGCATCATCCTCGCGGGGCTTTCGACGGTCTGCGGCTTTGGGCTCATCTGGCACATGTGGCTGGTGGTGATCGTCGCGTTCGTGGCGCTGCTCGCGGTCGCGATCGGTCATACGTTCAACTATCACCGCGAGTACTACATCCCGGCCGATCAGGTCGAACACACGGAGGCAGCGCGCACGCGACTGCTCGCCCAGAATGTCTGACACGACCGCTACCTTCCCGCCGGGGGGCGCCCCGCTCGGGGCCCACGCCCCGAGTCCGCCGCGCGACGGCGAGTTGAAGTTCATGATGACGAGCGACTACCACCCGCCGGGTGGGACCCTGCTCGGCTTCTGGGTCTACCTGATGAGCGACTGTCTCGTCTTCGCCTGTCTGTTTGCGGCGTATGGCGTGCTCGGGCGCAACTATGCGGGCGGGCCGACCGGCGCGGAGCTGTTCGAGCTGCCGCTCGTGGCAGTGAATACGACTTTCCTGCTGCTCTCGTCGATTACCTACGGTTTCGCGATGCTCGAAATGCAGAAGCGCCGCCAAAGCGCCGTGCTCGGCTGGCTGGCCGTCACCGGCGTGCTCGGGGCCGCATTTCTCTCGCTGGAACTGTATGAATTCGCGACCTTCATTCACGAAGGCGCCGGCCCGTGGCGCAGCGCGTTCCTCTCCTCGTTCTTCACGCTGGTGAGCACGCACGGGCTGCACGTCACGTTCGGCATCATCTGGCTCATCACCCTGATGGTGCAGGTCGGCAAGCATGGCCTCACGGCGCCCAACCGCCGCCGCCTGATGTGCCTGTCGATGTTCTGGCACTTTCTCGACGTCGTGTGGATCGGCGTCTTCACGTTTGTCTATCTGATGGGAGCGCTGCCGTGAGCACCCACGACTCGACGTTGCACGATGCCGACGGGCACGACCACGACCATGACGATGAGGGACCGCACAGTACCCTGCGCGGCTATACGACCGGCTTCATCCTGTCGGTCGTGCTCACCGCCATTCCGTTCTGGTTCGTGATGGGCGGCGTGTTCGAAAAATCGAGCACCACTGCCATCATGATTCTGTTTCTGGGCGCGATACAGATCGTCGTGCACATGATCTACTTCCTGCACATGAACGGGAAGTCCGAAGGCGGCTGGAACCTGTTGTCGCTGATCTTCACGATCGTGCTGGTGGTAATCACGCTGTCGGGCTCGCTATGGGTGATGTATCACCTGAACCAGAACATGATGCCGGGTATGATGCAGGATACGAAAAACCTTCCTTGAACGGCATTTCCCTTGAGCAGCAATCGACTTCATGATTCGGGGGGCGCACAGCGTCCCCCGCGCGCTTCCGGCGCGCCCGCCCGTCCCTCCCCCCTTCGGCTGGTCGTCCTCGGCGTCATCACGCTGGTATTGATCTCCGTGTTCGCCTCCCTCGGCACCTGGCAACTCCAGCGCCGCGCCTGGAAGCTCGATCTGATCGAGCGCGTCAATTCCCGCGTGCATGCCCCGCCGGCCCCGGCCCCCATGCGTTCGCAGTGGGCCGCCGTCAACGCAGCCGACGACGAATATCGTCACGTCTCGCTCACCGGCGCGTATCAGTTCGACAAAGACACGTTAGTGCAGGCCGTTACCGATCTGGGTGGCGGGTATTGGGTGCTCACGCCGCTGCGCACGGCTGACGGCGGCGAAGTGCTCGTCAACCGAGGCTTCGTGCCGCCCGGTTGGAAAGAAGCCGCACCGCCCGCACCGGCGGGCGAAGTCACCGTCACCGGTCTGTTGCGCATGCCCGAGCCGGGCGGTGGCTTCCTGCGCAAGAACGCACCGGCGGAAAACCTCTGGTATTCGCGCGACGTCGCCGGCATTGCAGCCGCTCGCGGCCTGACGGCAACCGATGTCGCGCCGTATTTCATCGACGCCGACGGCAAACCGGGTGCGGATGCCGGCACCAACGCCGTCCGGGGCGACGCCGAAGCCCTCACCGGCAAGGCCCCCGCACGCGACTACCCCGTGGGCGGACTCACGGTGGTGCAGTTCTCGAACAACCACATGAGCTATCTGCTGACGTGGTATGCGCTGGCCCTCATGTCGGCTGTGGCCGGCTGGTTCGTCATCCGGCTCGAACTGCGCAAGCGCGCCGAGTAAGACCCGGAACGACGCGGACTCACGCCGCCGCCGCAATGGCGTCGGCGATCCGCGACGCAATCTCCGGCAGCCGCGCGTCGTCGAGCGCGGCATAGCCCAGTACCAGTCCGGGGCCGATAACCTGCGACCGGGTGAACTCCGCCAGTCCTTCCACGAATACGCCCTGCCCATGCAGCGTCGCGACAAGCGCCGCTTCGTCGGCGCGCGGGGGTAACCAAAGCAAGAAGTGAAAGCCTGCATGCTCGCCGGTAATGCGGCAGGGCGTCGTTATCCGCGCGCGAAGCGCATCGAGTAGTAGATTGCGGCGGCGCAGATAGACGCTGCGCGAAGCGCGCAAATGCCGCGCGAAATCGCCAGCATCGATATAGCTCGCCAATGCCATCTGCTCGACAAGACTGTTGGCCCGCCCCGATGCCGAGCGAAGCCCGGCAATACGGGTAAGCAACGCCGGAGGTGCTAGCAAATAACCGATGCGCAGCGACGGGAACAGCGACTTGTTGAAGCTGCTGCAGTGAATCACGCGGGCGTGGGTATCGATGGCCTTGAGCGCCGGCAATGGCGCGCTGCCGTAACTGAACTCGCTGTCGTAGTCATCCTCGACGATCCATACGTCGCGCGCCGACGCCCATTCGAGCAGTTGCACGCGTCGGTTGATCGACATGGTGGTGCCTAACGGCGCCTGATGTGCGGGCGTGACGTAGGCGATACCCGGACGCGCCGCCCCCGCACGGTCTGCGGCCGTCACGACAAAGCCTTCGTCGTCGACCGGCACGCTCACGCAGCGCTGCGGCGGCACCTTGAGCAGCGACGCCAGATTCTTGTATCCGGGGTCTTCGAGATAGAACGCCGTGTTGTCGCCCGCCAGCACATCGGTGACGAGATCGATCGCATGGCGGATGCCGGTTGTCACGACAATCTCGGCGGCGTCGCAAGCAATGCCGCGTGTCATGCGCACATATCGCGCGATGCTCTCTCGCAGCGGCAAATAGCCGCGAGGGTCGGTGTCTGCCAGCAACTCGGGGGTGACAGCGCGCAGCGCGCGGTTCATGTGCTTGCGCCACGTCGACAGAGAGAACAACGCGGCGTCGACCGAACGGCCCGTCTTGAGCGCAATCGACGCGGCGTTTTCGGGTAACGGCACGACCGGCGTCCCAGCGTCCTGCATGGCACGAGATGACGTCGCTGCCGCAGCAAGATCCGCGACGACCTCCGTACCCGCGCCGACGCGGCTCGCCACATAGCCCTCGAGCGTCAATTGCTCGAAAGCCAGCGTAACGATGCCACGCGACACTCCCCATCGCTCCGCCAGCGTGCGGGTCGATGGCAGCCTGTCGCCCCGCCGCAGCTCGCCCGCCACGATGCGCTCTCGCACACAGCGGTAGACCCATGCCTGACGCGTCTCCTTCTCGCGACGATCCGCAAGCGGCAATTCAAGCGATTGGCTGAGGTGTCGTCGGCGCATGGCAGTGGATAAGGAGAAAGGGGCGCAGGGATGGAGAAAGGCTCGCAAATTCGTGCGGCGCCGCACGGCAAACCCAAAGTGGACCAATCAGACACTCGATAATTGGCGCTTCGAATTATACAAGTCAGACCGTATTCTTATCGACGTGCCCCTTGTGCCGCAGGCTGCAACGCGACAAGTGGCCCCTCAACGTCATGACGATCAGTGGAGAGATTCGATGGAGTTGGCACAAAGAGAAGCGGTCGGGGCGAAGTTCAGCGCTGCCGCCATGCAACGCGCTCAGGCCCTCACGTGGGAGGCGGCCGAGAAGATCGCCGCGCTCATCAAGCCCGGCATGTGCGAATCGGAAGCCATTACCGCGAGCAAGGCGCTGCTCGACACCCTTGGCATGGATCGCATCTGGCATCCGGTGCTGATCCGCTTCGGCAAGAACACCCTGCGCACGTTCGGCGAGCGCAGCGACGACGATCCGGTGCTCGGCGAAGACGATATCTACTTCGTCGACATCGGCGTGGTATTCGGTGCACACGAGGGCGATTGCGGTTTCACGCACACGACCGGCACCGACGCCGAGATGCAACGCTGTGCCGACGACGCGAAGCGCCTGTTCGGTATCGTGCAGGATCACTGGCGCACGCAAGGCGTGAGCGGCCAGGCCCTGTACGAGTTCGCGAAGCAGCAAGCCGGCGCGATGGGCTGGGTGCTCAACCTCGACATGAAAGGCCACCGCGTGAGCGATTTCCCCCACGCCATCTACAAGGCAGGCAAACTGGCCGACCTGACCGACACCCCCAGCGGCGGCCTGTGGATCCTGGAGATCCAGATCGCACACCCGACGCGTGCGTTCGGCGCGTTCTACGAAGACCTGCTGGTCTGATTCGTCCCGCGAGCGGCATCGCGACGCCCAGGCCATGACGACGTGGTGACAGCGCAACAGCATCGGGGTGGAATCTTATCTTTTCGCCTCTTTGCGCATCGCGATCCGCTCGGTTTCGGTGGACAATCCCTCCCCCTCATCCGACCCCAAATATGGCCAAACGCTTGCCGGTGAAGGCGCGAGCACATTTTGGCGAAATGTCCAGAGCCACCCGATGTGGCGTTGTGGCCCGCCGCCCGGACTTTTGGCACATCTTTCCCCAATTACCCGTTATGCGTTAACGTTCGATAGCCGACGGAACTTTTACGCACGTCAGTCATACGGCAGCGGAGACGTCGCCCCGGAACAGCGCCGGCCTCAGGCACTGTGCGTGGGCGAACTGCCGGTCGTGCGTCCGTCGCAGGTGCAGTGGAAGTTCCATTTATCCCGCTCAGACAAGAACCATAGAAAGACGATGAAAAACCCAACTCTCACCAAAGCGCTTCTGGCGACAGCCCTGAGCTGTGCGCTATTCAACGCTCACGCAGCCTCGCAAGCACCGGTCGGTGCCGAGAACGGGATGGTCGTCACGGCCCAGCACCTAGCGTCGAAAGTCGGCGTAGACGTGCTCAAGGCTGGCGGTAACGCCATCGACGCCGCCGTTGCCGTGGGTTATGCCCTTGCCGTGGTGTATCCGGCCGCAGGCAATATCGGCGGCGGCGGCTTCATGACGATCCAGCTCGCTGACGGCCGCAAGACCTTCCTCGACTTCCGCGAGAAGGCCCCGCTCGCCGCCACGGCAAACATGTATCTCGACAAGGACGGCAACGTCATCAAGGGCGCCTCCACCACCGGTTATCTGGCCGTGGGCGTGCCGGGCACCGTGTCGGGCATGGAGTATGCGCGCGAGAAGTACGGCACGAAGACGCGTCAGCAACTGCTCGCACCGGCCGTCACGCTGGCGGACAAGGGCTTCGTGCTCGATCGGGGCGACGTCGACATGCTGTGGACGTCGACCAAGGATTTCGAGAAGGACCGCGCCAACTCCGGCGCCATCTTCCTGAACAAAGGGCAGCCGTTCCAGCCGGGCGAGCGCCTGGTGCAGAAGGACCTCGCGCGCACGCTCAAGCTGATCAGCGCCAAGGGCACCGACGGCTTCTACAAGGGTGAAGTCGCCAGCAAGCTCGTGGCGTCGGTGAAGGCCGGCGGCGGCATCATCACGCAAGCGGACCTCGATCAGTACAAGACGCGCGAACTGGCGCCGGTCGAGTGCGACTATCGCGGCTATCACGTGGTGTCGGCCCCGCCCCCCAGCTCGGGCGGCGTCGTGATCTGCGAGATCATGAACATCCTCGAAGGCTACCCGATGAAGGAACTGGGTTACCACTCGGCACAGGGCGTGCACTACACCATCGAGGCAATGCGTCATGCATACGTCGACCGCAACAGCTATCTGGGCGACCCGGACTTCATAAAGAACCCGATCGCGCAGTTGCTCGACAAGAACTACGCCGCCAAGATTCGCGCGGCCATCAACCCGCAAAAGGCCGGTATCTCGCAAGAGATCAAGCCGGGCGTGCCGCCGCATGAAGGCAGCAACACCACGCACTACTCGATCATCGATCGCGACGGCAACGCCGTGTCGGTCACCTACACGCTCAACGATTGGTTCGGCGCGAAGGTCATGGCCAATGGCACCGGTGTGCTGCTCAACGATGAAATGGACGACTTCACCGCCAAGGTGGGCGTGCCGAACCTGTATGGTCTGATCCAGGGTGAAGCGAACGCCATCGGCCCGGGCCGCCGTCCGCTGTCGTCGATGAGCCCGACCATTGTCACGAAGGATGGCAAGCCGGTCATGGTCGTCGGTACGCCGGGTGGCAGCCGCATCATCACGGCAACGCTGCTGACGATGCTCAATGTCATCGACTACGGCATGAATCTGCAGGAAGCCGTCGATGCACCGCGCTTCCATCAGCAGTGGATGCCGGAAGCCACTAACATCGAACCGTTCGCGCTGAGCCCGGACACGCAGAAGATCCTCGAGAGCTGGGGTCAGAAGTTTGCCGGTCCGCAACCGGCGAACCACATCGCCGCCATTCTCGTCGGTGCGCCGTCGCTTGGCGGCAAGCCGATCGGCAAGAACCGTTACTACGGTTCGAACGATCCGCGCCGCAATACGGGTCTCGCGCTCGGGTATTGAGGCATGACGTGATCCGGACCGTGTCCGGGTCCGGTCGTCAGCCGATGGGGCCGCGCGAGCGGCCCCATTTTGTTTTGCGAAGCCCTCAGCGACGGTGATCGACGCGACGCGCCAACCGCTCGCCGGCGAACTGCACGAGCGTGACGAGGGCGACAAGAATGGCGATCACATTGAACATGACGCTCGTCTCATAGCGCTCGTACCCGTAGCGCACCGCCAGATCGCCCAGCCCGCCCGCGCCGACGGCACCGGCCATCGCCGACGCGCCGACCATCGCAATGACGGTCACCGTCGCACCGCCCAGAATCGCGGGCAAGGCCTCGGGCAGCAACACGTGCCGCACGATATGCCAGCGGCGGCAGCCCATCGCACGCGCCGCCTCGATCAGCCCCGGCTCGATTTCGCGCAGCCCCACCTGCGTCACGCGTGCAAAGAACGGAATCAGGTGCACGGCCAGCGGCACCACGGCCGCCCATGTCCCCATCGTCGTGCCGACGATCCAGCGCGTGACGGGCAGCAGTGCGACTAACAGAATGATGAACGGTATGGCGCGAAACAGGTTCACGACGACAGACAGTCCGCGGTTCAGCCGCGGTCGCGGCGCCAGACCGCCCGGTGCGGTGACGACCAGCACCACGGCCAGCAACATGCCTATCGCGAAGACGATGGCGCACGCGCTCGTCACCATCAGCAAGGTTTCGCCAAGCGCGCGCAGATATTTATCGATCATGGGCATTCCGGGAAATTCAGAGGGCGTGAACCTGCGCTTGCGCACGCACTGCCGACGACGCAAGCCGGCCTTGCCAGGCATGTTGAAGCGGTCGCAGCAACGCGCGTGTCGCGTCGGCCTGCGGATTCGCGAAGACTTCGTCGACCGTGCCCAATTCGACGATGCGCCCCTGATCGAGCACCAGCACGCGTTCGCACGCCTGATGAATCACGCCCATGTCGTGGGTGATGAGCACGACCGTCAGCCCGAACTCGCGCTGCACATCGCCGAGCAGCGTGAGGATTGCGTCGGTCGTCTCGGGGTCGAGTGCCGATGTCGCCTCATCGCATAACAAAATCTCGGGGCGATGCACGAGCGCCCGCGCGATGCCGACGCGTTGCTTCTGTCCCCCCGAGAGCATCGCGGGATAGGCCTCGGCTTTGCCCGCCAGCCCCACGAGCGAGAGCAGTTCGTTCACGCGCGGGGCGATCTGTGCTTTGGACACGCCCGCCACGCGCAGCGGCAACGCAACATTCTCGAAGACGGTCTTCGCCGAAAGGAGATTGAAGTGCTGAAAGATCATGCCGACCCGACGGCGCAGGCCCACGAGCGCGTCTTCGCCGAGCGTCGCGACATCGATGCCGTCGACCTTGACATGTCCGCTGCTCGGCAGCTCCAGCGCATTGATCGTTCGCAGCAGTGTGGATTTTCCGGCACCGCTGCGGCCGATGATGCCGAAACTCTCGCCGCGTTGCACCGCAAACGAGATGTCTTGAAGCGCGGCGCTCGAGGCCTCCGCGTAAATCTTGCCAAGCCCATCGAACGTGATGTGGGCAACTTCGCGTGCGGCTGCGGTTGGCAGCCGGGTGACGGGTGCCGTCGACGTGTGTCGGGTAGTCATCGCGTTCCTCGCTGGTAACGTGTGGCGTCGAGTGCTGTCTCAGAACGCCGGGACCACCGAGCCCTGATACTTGGTCTCGATGAATTTGCGCACTTCTTCAGACTGATACGCCTTGACCAGCGGCGCGACCCACGCCGCGTTCTTGTCCTTCTCTCGCACGGCAATGATGTTCACGTAGGGATTGTTCGCGCGCTTTTCCACGGCGATGCCGTCTCGTGTGGCGATGAGACCCACCTGATAGGCAAAGCTGTTGACAATGGCCGAGGCATCGACGTCGGGCAGCGAGCGGGCCAGCACGACCGAGGCGCTCTCGATGAAGTCGAGCTTGCGCGGATTGGCCGTGACATCCGCGAGCGTGGCCGTGCCGGTGTACGGATCGAAGCCGTCGCGCAGTTTGATCAGGCCGTGGTCACGCAGAATCACGAGCGCACGGGTCTGATTGCTGGGGTCGTTCGGCAAGCCGATCTTTGCGCCCGTGGGCAACGCTTCGAGTGACTTGTACTTCTTCGAATAGAAGGCGATGGGCGAAATCAGTGTGTCGGCCACGGCCACGATCTTGTAACCGCGTTGCTTGACCTGATCGCGCAGGAACGGAATGTGCTGGAACGAGTTGGCGTCAAGATCGCCGTTGTTGAGCGCTTCGTTCGGGCTCGCGGTGCCGGTGATCACGACCGGCTCGACGTTCAGGCCGCGCGACTTCGCGACCTTCGCGACAACTTCCCAAATCTCTTCGTCGACCCCGCCGCGCACGCCAACCTTGAGCGGCTTGTCGGCAGCATGCGCGCCCATCGCCCCCATCGAGCCGATGGCCAGTGCGAGCGAGAGACTGCCGAGCAAGCGAAACAATTGGCGGCGTTGCATGGATGATTCCTTTGGCTTTGGGTGTCGAAAGTGCCGATTCAGGCGAAGGCACAGTTTAGGAAATCGCCCTCGATACCGTCCAATAACCAAATGCGCAAAGCAAATACGGCGTGCGGCGCAGAGCATTCGTACGCCGAAGGTTCGATATATGTGACTTTTTGTCATGCGTCGCCGGAAAATTCAGGAACTCCTCGGCGACACACCGTCCAACAGGTTTCCCGTGTATTGCGTCTGTGTCCTGCATGGCGGTCACCGCCGTGCGAGGCGGTGCTTTTGCATGCACGCGTCGACCGTCACCCTCTCACTACGGAACCGCGCGAAGATGTCTACCCTGTGGTACCCGCTGCTCAGCCCCTGCCTGCCCCGTCTCTATGGTTTGACGCCGCGCGGCGTCGCGCTCGCACGTCTGGTGCTCTTCAGCGTGATACTGCTCATCGCCGGGTTACCTGTGAGCGATGCCCTCGCCGCGACGGGCCATCACGCGAGCACGGGCAAGCGCCGCGACGATGCCGTCAAGAAGAAGAAAGCGGCCGCGAAGAAGCCGTCGAAGACCACACATCGGAAAGCGGCGGCAGCGAGTACGTCTCGCAAGCGAGCCGCAAGCCCTCGGGCAAAGGGGCCTGCAAACCGTAAGGCCGCGAAACCGCCGCATCAGGCCAAAGCGGCGGTGAAACGTCCCGCCGGAGCGGTGAAACGTCCGTCCACAGCGGCGAAGCGCAGTGCCGGGGCGAAGCGCTCAACCGCCACGGCGGTTGCCCGTGCTGCCCCCGCTGTCCCGGCAGCGGCAGCCAAGGTTCCCCCCGCGCAAGTCAGCACCGATGCGAAACCCAGATTGCTTGCCCGTTGCGGCTTTACGCCTGCGTCACGCAAACGTCTGTTCTCGCGGGCTGTCTATATCGTCGACGAAAAAACGAACACGCCGCTGTTCGCGCACAATGCGGATCAGGTGAGGCCAATTGCGTCACTGTCCAAGTTGATGACGGCCGTGGTCTGGCTCGATAACAGTCCGGCGATGCGCGCCCCTCTCACTGTGACGAAGGCGGATCTCGATACGCTCAAGTACACGCATTCTCGTCTGGCCGTGGGGTCGACGCTTTCCCGCGCCGACATGCTGCATATCTCGCTCATGGCGTCGGAGAATCGTGCAGCCGCCGCATTGAGCCGCGACTATCCGGGCGGGCGCAAGGCGTTCATCTCCGCGATGAACGCCAAGGCTCGCGCCTTGAACATGCCGAACACGCGCTTTGAAAATTCGACCGGATTGTCGCCGCGCAATGTGTCGACGGCGCGCGAGCTGGCACGCCTGGTGCGTGCATCGAATGCGTATCCGCTCATTCGACGCTATTCAATCGATCATCAGCAACAGGTGCACACGGGCAAGGGGCAATTGCAGTACGTCAATACGAACCGTCTGGTGCGCTACGGGAAAGTGAATGCGAGTGTGCAGAAGACCGGCTTCATCAAGGAGTCGGGGCACAGCATGGTGATGCGCGTGATGGTGCACAACCGCCGGCCCGTCATCGTGACGATGCTCGGCAGCGACACCCCCGAAGGCTCTCGCCTCGACGGCGTGCGCATCGCCCATTGGTTGTCGTGCTCGTTGCAGTGAAGCGCGCACTCCCGTGAAAGTGAGCGCGCGCCTCGGACTCGCCGGTTAGCGCCTGCGCGCGTGCCAGCAGCTCCAGACGGCCGTTGCGAAGAGCAGCAGCGCGCCCGTGCCGATCACGACGTTGAAGCCCAGATTGAAGGCAGTGTTCGCCGCGCTCGTTAGCGCATCGGCGAGCGCCGGTGGCAAATGCTCCGCGACCAACAGGGCTTCGTCGAGACTGTCGCGCACGGTGCCGGGCAACGCCCCGGTTTGCGGCACATCCATCGACCGGCCGTAGATGAACGTCAGCAGGCTACCCATGAACGTCACGCCTAGCGCGCCGCCGAGTTCATATGAGACCTCTTCGACCGACGCCGCCATGCCAGCGCGCTCGGGTGGCGCGCTCTGCATGATGGTGCTCGATGCAGCAGTCATCGTCGCACCGACGCCAAAACCAAGTATCGCCAGTGAGAACACCGACGGCACAAGGCCCATGTCGAGAACCATGAGATAGCCCGCCATACCGAGCGCCGACGTCAGCAGCGCGATCGGCAACATCCTTGCAGCGCCCATGCGTGGCAGCAGGCGCCCGGCAATCGGCCCGGCCACGAAGGAGGCCAGCGCCAGCGGCATGATGGCCACGCCGGCGTCCAGCGGCGAATAGCCAAGAACCAGTTGCAGACGCTGGCTGAACACCAGCTCCATACCGATCAACGCGGCAGCCGCCACCAAGGCCGCGACCACCGCCCCCGAGAATGCCGGATTGCGGAAAAGCGCGAAGTCGAGCAGCGGATGCTCGCTGCGTTGCTGCCGGCGAACGAAAGCCCACAGGAAAACGGTGCCCACGATCAGTGCGGCGGCGACCGCCGGCCAATCCGGAGACGGTTTGCCAGCGCTCTTGATCGCATACGTCATCCCGATCAGGCCGACCATGAAGAGCAGTGACCCGAACCAGTCCCACGGTTGCGTCGACGTCGCCCCCCCCTTCGGAATGAGCCACCACGCGAGCGGCAGTGCGACCAGCACGATGGGCACGTTGATCAGGAAGACCGATCCCCACCAGAAATGCTCGAGCAACGCACCGCCGACGATCGGCCCGAAGGCCGCGCCGCCGGAGGCAACCGACGCCCAGATGCCGATAGCGAGTGCTCGCTCGCGTGCGTCGGCAAACGTCAGACGGATCAGCGACAAGGTCGCGGGCATCATCATGGCCGCACCGACGCCAAGGAATGCGCGTGCACCGATCAGGAAGTTGGCGTTTGCGGCGAATGCCGCCGCGAGCGACGCCACACCAAAGACCGCCAGTCCGGCGAGGAAAAGACGCTTGTGGCCAAGTCGGTCGCCCAACGTGCCCATGCCAAGCAGCAGGCCTGACACGACAAGGGCGTAGGTGTTGACGATCCACAGCTTGGCGGAGGCCGTCGCGGCAAGATCGTGGGTCAGACGAGGCAGTGCCGTATAGAGCACCGTCATGTCGATCACGATGAGCAGCAGCGCCACCGATACGACGGCAAGCACCAGCCAGCGGCGCGCGCCGCTCGACTCGTTCACCGGATGCGATGAGGTATGCAGACTGGACATCGGAAAGCTCCTTTTATTGCGCGGCCCCGTTTTCATTGGGAGTGCGCACGTTCTCTCTTGTCTTCGAGGGAAATCCGAATCATCCATCAATAAATCGATTAATAAAAGTTGGATTCCATCAAGTAAATAGATGAAATATCGACGCCTTGGGATTCACCATTTACCGGACTGAATCAAAGTTAGTTAGTACCAGCTTTCATTCTTCGGGAAAAGTGAAATTCGAACGGCCGTTCTATATCGGCCGTCAAGACTGGCGGCGCACCACGGGGGCGCATACAATTTGCGCCACTCATTCTCATTGGGCGAAAAATCCCCCCCGATTCATACATGGCATCTCACCCGACCCGAATTCCCGACGCCGTCTCGCTCCCCGAGTTGACGGTGCGCGGCATGATCCTCGGCGCCCTGATCACCGTGGTGTTCACCGCTTCCAACGTCTACCTCGGTCTGAAAGTCGGGCTGACGTTCTCCTCATCGATTCCGGCAGCTGTCATTTCCATGGCAGTGCTGCGCGCGCTGCGTGGCGGCAACATTCTCGAGAACAACATGGTGCAGACGCAGGCGTCTGCGGCCGGCACGCTCTCGTCGATAATTTTCGTGTTGCCCGGTCTGTTGATGATTGGTCACTGGCAGGGCTTTCCGTTCGGCTTGACGCTTGCGATCTGCGCGTCGGGCGGCATTCTCGGCGTACTGTTCACCATTCCGCTGCGGCGTGCGATGGTTGTCGACAGCAATCTCCCCTACCCCGAAGGGGTGGCAGCGGCGGAAATTCTGCGCGTTGGCAGTGAAGGAGACGATGTCGCGTCGGCTGACGTAAAGGCTTCGCCGGCACGACGCAAGGGTGCCAACGAAGCCAGCGGCGTGCGAGAAATCGCGTTCGGCGGCGTAGTGTCCGCACTGTTCGCGTTCGCGACGGGCGGGTTGAGAGTATTGGGTGAGAGCATTACGGCGTGGATTCCGGCCGGCACTGCGGTCTTTCGTCTGACGACCGGTTTCTCCCTCGCCTTGATCGGTGCCGGTTATCTCATCGGCATTGTTTCGGGCTTGGCGATTCTGCTTGGCATCGTCTTTAGCTGGGGCATTGCCGTGCCGGTGCTGACATCCGTGACACCCAACACCGATGGCCAGGCGATTGCCGCGTTTGCCAATGGTCTTTGGCAACATAAGGTGCGGTTCATCGGTGCGGGTGTCATCGGCGTGTCTGCCATCTGGACGCTCATTACGCTCGCGAAACCGATGGTCGACGGCGTGAAGACGTCGCTCACTGCGCTGGGACAGTCCCGCGATGCACGCGGCAAGCGCGCCGCGTTGGGACGTACCGAGCAAGACCTCTCGCCGTATTGGGTGATCGGGCTCACGCTCGTGTGCGTGGCCGTGTGGGCCGTCACATTCGGCGTGTTCCTCGCGGAGGCACCTTTGTCGTTTGGCGCCATTGCGACGCTGGTGGCGTGTAGTGTGGTGTTTGCGGTGGTCTTCGGCTTTCTCGTCGCGGCAGCCTGCGGCTATATGGCCGGATTGGTGGGGTCGTCGGCCAGCCCGATTTCGGGTATCGGGATTGTTGCGGTGGTGCTTGTCTCGCTGCTGATTCTCAGTGTCAGTCAGGCCAGCGGGTTGCTCGACACGAGCGAGGGTAGCAAGCTCGCGATTGCGCTGGCGCTGTTCACAACGTCGGCCGTCATCGCCATTGCGACGATTTCGAACGACAACCTGCAAGATCTGAAGACGGGTTGGCTCGTCGGCGCCACGCCGTGGCGTCAGCAGGTGGCGCTGCTCATCGGCTGCGTGGTCGGTGCCGCGGTGATTCCGCCGGTGCTGAACCTGCTGTACAACGCCTATGGCTTTATCGATGCGTTACCGCGTCCGGGTATGGACCCATCTCAAGCGCTTTCCGCACCGCAGGCGATTTTGATGACGGCCATTGCGAAGGGCATCTTCACGCACCAGCTCGACTGGTCGATGCTTGGCATTGGCGCGTTGCTTGGTCTCGTGTTGATCGCCATCGATGCGGTGCTGGCCAAGCGAGGCGGCGTCGCGCGTTTGCCGGTGATTGCCGTAGGTATCGGCATATATTTGCCGCCCACGATTGGTTCCGTGCTGGTGATTGGCGCGCTGTTGGGCTGGATCGCACAGCGCGTGTTGCAAGCGCGCGCGAAGGCACAGGGCAAGGACTATGGCCCGTTCGCTGAAGCGGCTGAACGACGCGGCGTGTTGCTCGCGTCAGGCTTGATCGTCGGCGAGAGTCTTGTCGGTGTGGCGATGGCAATGGTCGTCGGCTTCACCGGCTCAGATTCCCCGTTGGCCATCGTCGGGAGTGGCTTTGCCCCGACAGCCGAATGGCTCGCGCTGGTCGTGTTCGCAGGTATTTGCGTAGTGCTGGTTCGACGCGTTCTCGCGACAACGCGGTAACGAGCCAACCGAGCGAGTTCGTTGGCAAGCGAGTTTGTTGGTGATTTAGATTTTGGCTCTACGCTGTGAGCCGCTGGATGTTCGATCGACATCGAGCGGCTCGCAGTGCTCCCCTCCCCGCCCCCCTTCCTCCGTCGAACGGCGCAGAGCGATATGCAGTGCGTTGGTTACTGTCGCACGCCATCCGCGTCCTGGCTCTCTTACCGTCGTAACCTCAGCTTAGATTCAATGGACACCGCCGAAAACGGCGCGTGTTGAGTGAATAGATACGGGGTCCGATGCAAGTCGCCCTTCACAATTGATCAGAACGTCATAGGTGGCGATTACAGAACGAAGTCATGCTCGATGCAGAGGTCTCACCGCGTTACCAAGCTGCTGTATCGACATCCGACATCGGCCCATAGCCTCTTCCGAAAGCGCACGTCAGAGGCTGAGTCAGCGTGAGTCGACAGCTCGACGCATCAAGACCATGCCATAGCCGATCGAAGTCCGTAATTCGTCTTAGGGCGTAGGCATCGCCGGCGTCGCGCGCAAGGGTACAGCAGGCCAAGTGTGAGCACAAAGCAAAAACCCCTTGCTACGCGCTGTAGCAAGGGGTTTTTAGGGGAGCCTGACGATTACCTACTTTCACACGGGTATCCGCACTATCATCGGCGTGGAGT
>NZ_CABPSJ010000008.1 GCF_902459745.1 Pandoraea communis | reverse complement strand
GCTTGAGCGTTGATCCAGCCCTTGGTCAGGCTGTTCGTGTCGACCTTCAGGCCGCCTTCGGTCAGGCCATCGGGGATCGTTGTATCGCTGCTCGCCGCTGCTGCGCGCGCATTGGCTTGTGCGGCCTGCATTGCCGCGATGTTCTGTGCAGCCGAACTCAGATTCGCAATCGAGCGCTGCAACTGCGCATTCGCCTGTTGCTGCTGCGCCGAGGGGTCCATCAGCGACGTGACCGGCATGCCGTTCGGCAGACGCCCCGTTTGCGACGCCGTTGCCTGCGCGGCACCGCGGGCGGCAAACCATGCGTTGCTGAACGCCTGTTGCGCATGCGCTGCCGACGATGCCAACAGCGTCAACGCCGCAGCCTGCACGAGCGGTTTGCGGTGCAGGCTGCGGATGACGCGCCCCAACCGGCGGCGTTGCGACTGATTGGGCGAGTCGTTGGAATCGGGGGAAGCGAGCGAGACGAAAGGGTTCGGTTGCATGGCGAATTTGCAGTGGCAATCGGTTAGCGGCCGCCGCCATCTCATCGATGCAAGCGGCCTTCCCTTTGATGACGACGCTCACTCCTCAAACCCGCAAAGACGCTCTCGAAAATTTCTCGTTCTCCGAATCGACTCCTCGCCCCTGCCCGACGATTTCCGCTAGCCCACGACCACGATGCCGCCAGGTAGCTGTGTCACACTCGCGCCCAGCACGGCCTGAATCTGCGCGAAGATCTCGCCGATCCGGTCGATACGGAATCGTCCGCTCAACCGGCTTTGTGCAAGACGACTGTCGAACACCATCACCCGCCCCGAGCGATAGCGATTGATTTCGCCAATCACATCGGCGAGCGGCGCATCCCGGAACACGAGCACGCCCGAGCGCCATGCCGACGTTGCGGCCGCATTGACGGACGCGGCGCGCCCCAACTTCCGCCCTTCGTAGACCACCTGCTGGCGTGCGGCCAATTGCACGCTGTTGCCCCCCACCTCGACGCGCACGCCGCCGGAAACACAGGTCACGCACACACGTGTATCGAGGTGGCGCACTTCAAAGTTCGCCTGAGTACCGATGGCACGTCCATCGCCTGCCGTCACGACGAACGACGCCGGGCTGCGCGAGTTGTCGACGGCTATCTCGCCATCGAGCAGATTCACGCCGCGTCGCGCATCGGCCGCGCCGTCCTTGTCCGTCAACGCAATGCTGGTGCGGGTATTGAGATCGACCGTGACGTTACCGGCCAGCGCAATCTGACGTTGCTCGCCAGTGGAGGTGCGATAGTCGGCGCTCGCCATCGACGCCATCGCGCCCCAGAACCCCGTAGGGGCCACAACGACCGCGCCTATGCCAGCGGCCGACGCCAGCGCACCGCCGAGGAACATGCGGCGTCCCGCGCGTACGGGGCGGCGCACCTCGGCGCTGGCGCGTGCGCGCGCCATCTCGCCGGCGGGGCCGAGATCGCGCCATAGATCACGCGCCTCGGCGAACGCCGCGGCATGCGCCGGGCTCACGTCGCACCATTGCTTGAGCGCCTGCGCATCTGCCACAGTGGCCTCGCCGGACGTGAGACGTCGCACCCATGCATGGGCGTCGCGCCGCAGGGTCTGCGTCGTGGCGGATCGGGTCGAGCTATCGGGTGCAGCCTTCATGTCGGGTGTGTCTGTCGATCCTCTGCTTGCGGCGCTGCCAGGCATTCTCTGAGTTGCCGGCGGGGTTCTGCCCAGATTTGGGGGCGTCATATTCACAAGACGTTTCCCGCGAGCGGTTTCCGCAAGTATTTTTGAAATTATTTTTGCCCGCTTCGCATCATCGTCACGATGACGTGGCAAGCGGACAGTCGTTTGCTATCGTTCCATTTGGTCGGCACAAAACTCCTGCGCCCGCTTGAGTTCCAGTTCGACAAGCCGCAACGAGATCCCGAAGCGCTCGGCCACCTCGCGCTGCGCAAGGCCGTCGAGTCGCACCGCGAGCAGAATGTCACGACGGCGCTGGGGCATTTGCTCCAGCACGCGCGCAAGCGCATTGAGATCGGAGTTCGCTTCTGCGATCTGTGCGGGCCCCGGCTCCGGGCTCACCAGATCGAGCATCGTCTCGATCTCGCCGACACTCAACCGGCGGTCCTCCGCGCGCTGCTTGTCGATGGCGGCGTGATAGGCCATCCGGTACAGATAGGCACCCGGATTGCGCACCGGCTCGATGTTCTCTGTGTTTTCCAGCCGCAGCCACGTGTCCTGCAACGCGTCGCCCGCCAGATCGGACGAGCCGAGCTTGCGCGAGAGCAGGGTCTTGAGTTGCCCGTAGCGTTGCACGAGCAGTTCTCGTAGCTTGGCGCGGGGGCTATCGGCCATGCGCCCCTCCGGCCGTCGCGTCGTTCGCCGTCTCGCATGCCCAACTGCGGCCGGACGCCCGGGGCAACACCACAAAAGTAAACGGCTGCGCCAGCGCCGCCGGTACTGCTTCGCCGACTCGCACGCCCTGCAACGTGCGGACCACCAACGCGTCGACGGTCCGGTCGCCGCTGGAGTCAAGCAATGTCACCGGGCCGATCTCGCCAGCGGCATTGATCCACAAACGCAGCGCGATACGGCGCGCGCCCTGTGCAAGCACCGGCTGCGCACAGAAGGCGTCGTGCACGCGCGTCTGTATCAATCCGAAGTAGCGACGGGCAGACGCGGCATCGACGGGCGCGCGATCAACGGGGCTGGGCGAATTCTGTTGCACAGGCACAAGCGCCACGGTCTTGGCGCCGGTATAACGGGACGTCAAGCCACTGCCTTCGAGCAGGATCTGGAGCGCTGCGCGAGCGGACATCTCGCCTTTCACGGGCGCAGAGATGCGCCCTGCGGTCAGGGAACTGTCGTACAGCAGAGAGACATCGGTGAAGGCGCCGTACGCCTCGAGCGCAAACTGCAGCGGTTGCGCGGCAATATCGAAAGACAACAGCGGCTGGGCTCCGGCCTCGGCAGGGGTTACGGCGCCGGGAGCGACGTCTGTCGCCCAGACACGGGCAGAGCAAGCGCAGGAGCAGATCATCGCGATGCACAATAACAATATCGGCTGCGGCGTGCTTTTCGCTATGTTTCTGAGCATGTCCGCGCTACTTGGCACACGGCTCGCCCGGGCAAGTTTGAGCACGCTCGGGGACGTGCGGAATTGGAGTCTTCGTGCAGGCTAGCAGTCCGAGATGAATTATTTGTTACAAGCGGCGTTTCTTCTGTTGCAACAACGTCTGACACCTATCGGGGGCTTGCGGCGCTATCGCGAAACCGGGGTCTCGAAAGACTCGAACGATTCGGATGTCACTGGGCCACCCAATCCGTACTTCGCGCGCGGGCGCAACATGAACGCCTGTGTGCGTTGCTCCATGACGTGCGCGACCCAGCCGGCCGAGCGGCCCACGATCCAGAGCGCGGTGGACGCCCCGTCAGGCAATCCCAGCGCACGGGCCAGCGTGACAAGCCCCGGCGCCAAGCCGGGATGGGCATTCAGTTCGCTGCGCATGCGCTCAAGGAAATCGAGCGTCAGACGCGTGTTCTCGCGCGCCACCGCGTTCATCGCCCCTTTGCCCGTCTCGTCCATGAGCCTGAGCGCCATCTGCATCATCAGATCGGCGCGCGCATCGCCGCCCGGATACAGCGGATGGTTGAAGCCGAACAGGCTCGCGCCGTACTCGCGCACACGATCCACGCGCGTATCGAGCGCATTGAACGGCTCGCAGAGCAACAACGTCTCGATCTTTTCAGTGCTCGTGCCTGTGGAGAAGCCGATATGCGAGCCAATGGCGGCGGCCACGCAACTGAAAAGATCCGCATGGGTCGAGGCGGCGATCCGTGCCGAGAACGTGGCCGGGGCCAGTTCGTTATCGGCCAATAGCACGAGGGCGGCGTTCGTCGCGCGAAGCTTCGCGGGCGTCGGCGCGTTACCCGCTGCGCGCAGGATATGTCCCGCGACATTGTCCCCTTCGACGCGCGCCACGAACCGATGCTGCGGCCCGAGAAAGCCGACACAACCGGCCATGCAATGCAGCATCATCCGCGCGGCCTGTACCGCTGCACCATCGGCCAATTCGCGCGCCCCCCGACCGTGCATCGCCAGCGCAAACGGCACCATGCCCAGCAGATTGCCGATGTCTGCGCTCGCGACTTCGCCGTCGTAGGTCGACAGGAATCGCAGCACGTCGGGCGGCGTGTCCTGCATCGGCCACTCGGCAATGCTGTCCTGCCAGATGCCTGTCATCAGCAGATGCACGACCGATTCGAACGACGCGCCGCCCCCCGCCAGATCGATGGCCAGCCGGTTGCGGTATCGCGGGCCATGCGGCGTGATCTGCGTGATGGCCGAATGCAGCACAGGGTCGCCGAAACGCATGGTCGATTCGGCCACGGCGCCAGTGGGCGCGCGCCCGCGCTTGCGGGTCGCCAGACGCTCCACGTCACGTCGCAAATAGAGACTCTTGCGTCCGTCCTCATGCGGCCTCGCCCGGATCAGCCCCCGGCTCACATAGGCGTAAAGCGTCGCGGGCTTGATGTCGAGCACGGCCAGCACTTCGTCGCGCGTCATCAGGTCGTTTTGCTGCGTCATTGTCTGCCTCGATGGTCCCGTCGCCCCCTCACTGCGGGCGAGTGCCCACGATTCGGTCGAATTTGCGAGACATGATGCCACAGGTGTATTGACTTTAAAAATCAATATTGATAAACAAAAAATCACCCAGTAAAGTCGACTCCGGATAGCACAACAAAGACACTGCGGCCCGGTCTTCCCGGCGCGCGACAGGTCGTCCCATTCGGAGACAAGGCATGACTCAAGACACCCCGACGCGGCAGCCGGAACGCATCGACGTTCGCGACGCGCTGCAATCGGCCCCGCTCGGGGCGTTTCATTACTGGCTGGGCACACTGCTCGCGCTGATCCTGCTGTTCGACGGCTTCGATCTCTATAACGCGGCTTATATCGTCCACGACGTGACTGCGCTATGGCACTTGTCGCCGAGCCAGATCGGCGTGCTGCTGTCATGCGGACTCGCGGGATTCGCCGCGGGTTCTGCCGTCTCGGGGTTATTCAGCGATCGCATCGGGCGGCGTCGCGTGCTGCTCACCGGCATCTGGCTCTCGGGGTTGATGAGCCTGGCCATCGCCCTGTTCGCGCACGATCTGCGCGCCTTCATTGCGCTTCGCTTCGCGATGGGGATTTCACTGGGTCTGCTGATGCCGGTCGCCGTCACCTACATCAACGAGATCGCGCCCAAGCGCAGCGCGAACGTTTTCACCATCGTTTTCTTTACCTGCGGCTGGATCGGCGGTGCGACGGCCTCCGGCTTCGTTGCCGCGTGGCTGATTCCGCAGCACGGCTGGCAGAGCATGTACTACGTGGGAAGCCTGTCCGTCGTGCTGGCGCTCGCGTTGCAGTTCGCGCTGCCGGAGTCGGTGTCATTTCTGGCGAGCCGGGGGCGTCAGGAAGCGGTACGTGCGCAACTCAAACGCCTGTGGCCGGCGCGCGCCGCAGCGTTCGATCACGCAACGTTCACTTCTCCCGACGCCGGCGTCAAAGCCGGCTCGGTCGCGGCGCTCTTCTCCGGCAAGTTCCGCCGTCAGACGATCTGTTTCTGGGCGATGGGGGCACTATCGCTGTTCTCGTCCTATGGTCTGTCCGGCTGGCTGCCGACGATCATGCTCAAACGCGGCGAAAACCTGTCGACGAGTTTCGCCTACGGCTCGCTGCTGGTGTTCGCCTCGGCGTTTGGCAGCCTGATCTGCGGCGTGGTGGCCGACCGCATCGGCAATCGCCGTCTGGCGATGTCGCTCGCCTGGCTGTGCGGCGCGGCGGCCATCGCCGTGCTTGCAACGGCCGCCGGCGGCACCGTGACATTTGCAGGCATCGTGGTCGCCGGCATGTTCGTGATCGGCACGCAGACGGTACTCAACAACCTCGTGGCCGTGAGCTATCCGACCGAGATTCGCAGCACTGCGGTCGGCCTTTACCTCGGCATCGCACGCGTCGGGGCGATGTGCGGCCCAGCCATCGCCGGGGTGCTGCAACAAGCCACGGGCGGCGCAGGCGTGATGTTCGTCGTGCTGGGCGCCGCGCTCGTCACGGCAGCGGTGCTGGTGTTCTTCGTCGCCCGCCCCGAAAACCTGCCCAAGGCCCCGGCCTTCGGTCACTGATGATCTGCGGCCGTGCGGGCGCCGGTTCGGTGCTCGCGTAACGGCCGTCTCTGCGCGCGCCTGCGCGCATCGGAACGCGTCATGTCCAAGCTAACCCTCTCGCTCGCCGTCAACGATTACGACCATGTGCGCGACCTGCTCGACGGCCGGGTTGCCGCGCAAGGGATCGATCTCGTGCCGTCGTTGCTGCCGGTCGAAGAGATCTTTTATCGCACGACGCACTTTCAGGAATGGGATCTCTCGGAGATGTCGCTCGCCAAGTATGCGTCGCTGCGCTCGCAAGGCGATGACCGGCTGATCGGCCTGCCTGTCTTTCCCTCGCGCGCGTTCCGGTTGTCGTCGCTCTACGTGCGCGGCGACGGCAGCGTGACCTCGCCCGCCGATCTGCGCGGCAAGCGGATCGGCGTGCCGGAGTGGGCGCAAACGGCATCGGTCTACTCGCGTGGATGGCTTGCGCACGATCAGGGCGTTGCGCTGACGGATGTCGAATGGGTGCAGGGTGGCGTCAATCAGGCAGGGCGTCGCGAGAAAGTCGCCGTGCGGATGCCGGACGGCGTGCGTTATCGGCCGTCCCCCGAGACCTCGCTCACGGCCATGCTGCTCGATGGCGACATCGACGCGATCCTCAGCGCCCGTCCGCCCGCGCCGCCGCCGGGCCGCGAGCGGGAAATCGTCCGCCTGCTGACCGACTTCGAGACTGCCGAACGCGCCTATTTCGCGCGCACCGGCATCTTCCCGATCATGCATCTGATTGTCATGCGGCGCGAGGTCTTTAGCGCACATCGCTGGATCGCGGGCAATTTACTCAAGGCGTTTACGCAGGCGAAAGACGCCAGCATCGCTCGCCTCGACGACATTACCTGCTCGCACTTCCCGCTGCCGTGGATGAGTCGGCGCGCCGCGCAGGCACGCGAAATGTTCGGCAGCGATCCGTGGCCCTATGGGGTTGCGCCCAACCGCGTCACGCTCGACGCCTTCCTGCGTTTCGCCTTCGAGCAAGGCGTCTGCCATCGGCCGATGCAGGCCGAGGAGTTGTTTCCTCCGGAGATGGCGGCTGCCGTGCGGGTGTGACCCCGCTCGCTGCCTACGCTGCGCTTCGGCCTTCCTCTTTGGATCTTCTACTTGTCACGATCATGACCCACGCTGCTACCCCCTACACCCCGGCGCTCACCGAACACGATGCCCGGTCGATGGCGCAATTGCTCGAAGACCTCGCCGCGGCGAACCACATCCTCGCGCATCACGAAGTGCTCGACGGCTTCGGCCATGTCAGCGTTCGCGACCCGCGCAATCCGGCCCATTTCCTGATCGCACAATCGATGGCGCCCGAACTGGTGACGCCGGACGACATTCTCACACTCGACCTCGATTGCCAACCGGTCGACGGCGACACGCGCAAACGCTATCTGGAGACGTGGATTCACAGCGAGATCTATCGTGCGCGCGCGGACGTGGCAGCCATCGTGCACAGCCACTCGCCGTCGGTGATTCCGTTTGCGTCATCGTCCGTGCGTCTGCGCCCGGTCTATCACATGGCGGGCTTTCTCGGCAGCGGCGCACCGGTGTTCGACATCCGCCATTGCTTCGGCTGTACCGACATGCTCGTACGCAACGGCGAACAGGGTAAAGCGCTGGCGGAGTCGCTAAGCGATGCCGACGTCGCGCTCATGCGTGGACACGGTTTCGTGGCGACGGCCCCGTCACTGCCCGCCGCTGTGTATCGCGCCATCTATACGGAGCTAAACGCGGGAATGCAATCCAGGGCCATTGCGCTCGGCGGCGAGGTGACGTACCTCGACCCCGAAGAAGGCAAACGCTCGAACGCCACGAACCTGGGAGTGATCGAGCGTCCGTGGACGCTGTGGAAGCGTCAGGTGGCGGCATTGCGCAGCAGTTGATCGGACTGACGGCAACTCGCCCCCTTCAAGCCAGTTGCGCGATGTTGCCGTCGGCCACGCTTACGTGCGACGCGTGGCCAATTCGGCCCCTTGACGCAGCGCTTCGAGCAGACTGCCTTCGTCGGCGATGCCCTTGCCTGCGATATCGAATGCCGTGCCGTGATCGACCGATGTACGCACCACTTGCAGGCCGACGGTGACGTTCACCCCCGCTTCGAGGCCCAGCACCTTCACCGGGCCATGCCCCTGGTCGTGGTACATGGCCACCACGAGATCGAAGTCTCCGCGCCCGGCGCGGAAGAACAGCGTGTCGGCCGGCAACGGTCCTTCGATATCCCAGCCGCGCTCGCGCAGCAGTTCCACTGCCGGCACGATCTTCTCTTCTTCTTCCCCATAGCCGAACAGCCCGTTCTCGCCTGCATGCGGGTTGATGCCGCACACGGCGATGCGCGGATTGGCGATGCCCGCCTTGACCAGCGTCGCGTGGCCGCGTTCGATCGTGCGCTGCACCAGGCCGGGCTCGATCTTGCGAATCGCGTCGATGATGCCGATGTGAGTCGTGACGTGAATCACGCGCAGTTGCGGTGCGACGAGCATCATCGACACTTCGTCGACACCGGTCAGATGAGCGAGCATCTCGGTGTGGCCGGGGAACTTGTGGCCCCCGGCGTGCAGGGCTTCCTTGTTCAGCGGTGCGGTGCAAATGGCATCGATTTCGCCGGCCTCAGCGAGCTTCGCCGCGTGCGCTATGTACTGATACGCCGCGTCGCCTGCGATGGCGGACAGTTCGCCGAACGGCAGGTCTTCAGGGATCAGATCGAGGTCGATGCACTCGATCACGCCCGGCGTGAACGTCGCTTGCGAGACCGTCTGGATACGTCGCACGCTCAGCGGCTTCTTGACGATGGCGATGGCCTGCTCGAGACGTCGCGCGTCGCCGATCACCACAGGACGGCACTGTCGATAAACGCTATCGTGCGCCAGACTCTTGACGACGATTTCCGGGCCGACGCCAGCCGCATCACCCATGGTGATGCCAATGACAGGGAGATATTGATTCATGGCGTTTGCGTTGATATTCGTTTCGTTGGAAGAATGCCCGGAACGGGGGGCGTGTTCCGGATCGATGTCTTGTTGTCCTGCGACGCGTTCGCGCCAGCTCATTGGGTGTCGCCAGTCTTTGCCGCAGCGCGCAGATGCCGGTAGGCACTATGCAGCGCCGCTTCGCCCCCGAAGGCACCCGCCTTCGTGACGATACGCATTGGCGCACCGTTCGCGGGCCGCCCCACCGCAACGCCCGGTTCGACCTCCGAGAGCAACTCCAGTGCGCCGACGCCTGCCGCGCTCAACACGGCGCGCGCCGTTTCGCCGCCCGTCACGATGAGGCCCGATAGCCGCGCGAAATGCGGTGCGATCAATGTGGCCAACGCGGCCGACAACTGCGCGCCCTCGGCGGGATCGAACGCGTCGTCGCGACCGATTCGCACCAGCAGGTCGGTGCCGCTCTCAATGGCATCGCCAATGCGCGCGCGCCAGAGCGCGCTGTCGGGATGCGCCGGGCCGGCACGCAACACCGCAGGCGGCACGATCCACTCGACGACCGCATTGTCTTCACACAACCGCGCGCATTGTTGCTGCGACACCGCGGACAAACTGCCCACCAGCGTCAGCACGCGCCCGTCCGCACGGTCTTCGTTCGTTGCGTGCGCATTGTGCCGCACGTCGCCGGCATGTGCCGGCGATGCAAACAACGCCGGCAGTTCGGCCAGCTCACGCGCGAGACCGCCCGATCCGACCCAGAAGATGTCCGTCAGCGCGACGCTGGCACGCGCCAGCATGGCGAGATCGTCATCTGTCTGCGCGTCGACGATCAGCGCCGTGACGGCATCGGCGCGCGCCTGTGCGATGACGTTGTTCAGCACCGCACCTACCGTCGCGACATCGCCGCACAGCACATCGACCGTCACGGTCTGCGTCTTCATGCCGGCGGCAGCGAGCATCGGCGCGAGGCGCGCCTCCTGAGCGTCATGTTCCAGCCGCCACGTATCCGTCTCGGCGAGCGGCACGCCACGCACGAAGACTTCCCCGTTCTGCACGGTGCGGCCCGTGGCCGGGAACGCGGGCGCCACGATGGCAAGTCCCGCAAGCGGTTGCAATGCCGCGACTTCAGCAACCCAGTTGCCGCGCAATGTGGAATCGATCTTCTTGTACAGACGACGTCCGGGTGCGGCAAGCCGCTGCCACGCCGCAACCGCACGCGCGGCGGCGTCGGCCGGGGCAAGACGGCGTGTGTCCGTATCGATCGCCACCACCTGTGCCGCCGCATTGAAGCCGTCGACGTCGAGCGACACAACGCTGCGCCAGCCGGCATTGGTAAAGCCGATCGCGCAGTCGGCGGCGCCAGACAAGTCATCGGCGACAATCAGCATGCTCACTGCGCCGCCCCCTTGGCCGCCGCCCCTGCCCCGCGCGTCATCACGCGCTTGGCAACGGCCGCCGTCAGTATCGGAGAGACGATGGCGGTCACCACCACACAGGCCGCCACCAGCAGCGTTGCGCTCTTGGCCGCTTCCTCGTAGACCGGGTTGGCAGCCGCGATCAGCGCAGGCACGGCGGCCGCGTTACCCGCCGTGTTGGCGGCAGCCGTGCCGGCCACGCCCGTGCCACCCGTCAGACGGTCGACGATATACAGCGGAATGCCGGTCACCACGACAACGGCGAAACCGAGCAGAATGCCCAGCAGGCCGGCCTGCCACACCTTGTGCAAATCGAGGCCGGCACCCAGCGCCAGCGCGAAGAACGGGATCATCACCGGCACGGCGCGGCCCAGAAAGTCGCGCATCTCGCGGTCGAGATTACCCAGCAGCATGCCCACCGCCAGCGGCAGAATGCTGCCCACCAGCGTCGGCCACGGGAACGCAGACAGACCTGCAACCCCCAGCGTGACCATCGTCAGGAACGGGCCCGACTCCAGCGACATGATCGTGTACGCGCCCACGTCTTCCGAACGGCCGTACTGCCCCATCAACGCCATGTACAGACCGCCGTTGGTGTCGTTCATCGCCGCCACCACGGCCAGCGTGGAAATGCCGGCGAACACGCCCGACGTCACCGGGGCTTCCCCCAGGAAGTGCCCGAGCACCACCCCGACGACGATGGCCGCGCCCACCTTGGCGCCGAACAGTGCCCCGCCCTTTTTGATCAGGTACGGCGTCGCCTTGACGTCGATGCTCGCGCCCATGCAGACGTAGAACACCGCAAGAATCGGCAACGCGCCCGTGAACAGCGCGTTGGTAAACGAGCCGAAGAACTTCGGCATTCCAGGCATGAACGTCGCAATCAACGAACCGATCAGCAAGGGAACGATCATCATCCCGCCCGGCACGCGCTCGATGGCACGCTTGATATGAATTTGAGCCATTGTTGTCTCCCGACTGGTATCAATTTTGATTAATCAATCATTATTTTGATCGTTTCAATCAGGCGGAAGTCTAATCGCTGCTAGAAAAATGTGCAAATTTTGTGACTAAGGGTTTATCCTCGCCCAAAATCGGGGGGAAACGCCGCGGACGGAGGGTCTTAGTTCTGGGAAAAATGATTGAATCGATCATTTCCAGAGCCCCCGACGATCGAGCTAACGCCAATCGATCACTTTGCGGTGTATGGGACGGTTTTCGTACGCAGCAAGCTACACTATGCGCGACGCGCGGCGTATATGCTGTCCGCCCGCAAAGCCACGATTTGTTCTGCTCAACATCGATCCATCCATGAAAGTTGCGAACCGCCGCGAGGCGATTTTCAAAGCCGTTCTGTCGGGCATGACCGATGTTGCCGCGCTGTGTGCGCATTTCGGCATGTCGGAAGCCACGGTGCGCCGCGATTTGCGCGCACTGGCCGACGAGCGCCGCATCGTGCGCACGTACGGCGGTGCAGCCGCGCCCGTGCGCATGCATGAACCCGAGGAATCGCTGGAGTTGCGCCGCGAGAGCCTTCGCGAGCAGAAGGACGCCATCGCGCGTGCCGCCGTGGCTCACGTCGACGACGGCGACACGATCTTTCTGGATGGCGGCACCACGACCGAAGCCATGGCGCGCTTTCTGGCAGGACGCGAGGGGGTACACGTCGTGACCAACAACCTGCTGGCCGTGGGCGCACTGGCGGCCAACAAGGTCCCCGTGACGCTGATCGGGGGGGATGTCCGACCGTCGAGCATGAGCGTACTCGGGCCGTTGGCGCAACTGGCGCTCTCGCGGGTGTCCGTCGACAAGGCATTCCTGGGTGCGGATGGCGTCGTTGCCGGCCGCGGCTTGTGCGAAGCCTCGGCCGAACAAGCCTGGCTCAAGGAGTGCATTATCCGTCAGTCGGCCAGCGTGTACGTGCTGGTCACGGCCAACAAGCTCGACCGGGCGAGCCAGCAGCATTGGACACCGCTGGAGCGCGCCTGGACGCTCGTCACCGAAGCGCGCACCGACAACGACGCGCTTGCGGAATTCCGCAAACACCCTGAAATCACGATCGAGTCGGTGAGTTGACGCTGTCATCTGCCGAGCCATTGGCATACCTCAATACATCGCACGCAACACCATCGGTAAGATGGCCCCGATTGCCCGACCCTGAGTCCTGACTTCCCCCGCCGCGCTGCGGCACGACACGACCGGTTCTCATTGCCATGACACTCGATCCTTCTCTCGTTGCCGCCATCGCGCCGACCGGCGTGCTGCGTGCCTGTATCAATCTGGGTAACCCCATCCTCGCCGGGCTGGACGCGCAGTCCAAACCCTGCGGCATCTCGGTCGATCTGGCGACGGCGCTGGCGCAGCGGCTGGGGGTGCCGCTCGAACTCATCACGGTCGATGCCGCGGGGAAATCGGTCGACGTCGTGTCGGCCGGCGACGCCGACGTCGGTTTTTTCGCCGTAGACCCGCGACGTGCCGCGACCATTACCTTCACAGCGCCGTATGTGCTGATTGAAGGGTATTACCTGGTGCCGGAAGCATCGGCGGTGAAGACGAACGCAGACGTCGACCAGGCCGGTACGCGCGTCGTGGTCGGCAAAGGCAGCGCGTACGACCTCTTCCTCACACGTGAATTGCAACACGCGGAGATCGTGCGGGCACCGACGTCGCCGGCCGTCGTGAAGATGTTCCTCGATGGCGGTTACGAAGTCGCAGCGGGCGTGAAGCAGCAGCTTGAGGCCGAAATTGCCGGCACGGCCGGCTACCGGCTCCTGGACGAGCGCTTCATGGTGATTCGTCAGGCGATGGGGCTGGCGATCGGCCGTGGCACGCAAGCCGATGCGTTTCTCGCGGCATTCGTCGACGCCATGAAGGCGTCGGGATTCGTGGCCGACGCCTTGCGTCGCCATCATATTTCGGGCGCAGCGGTCGCGCCCTGAGCCTCAGATATCGCGCGTCCGGGACTCGGCCCAGTCGTATCCCAAACGTCACTGCGCGGCCTTGTTCGCGCACATGAAAACGGGATCGGCAGCGTCGTTGTGCGCAAGCATGGCTAACGGCGCTCGCTCGTAAAGCCACTCGAAGCCACTCGAGCGCCTCGGCAGCCAGCACGTCCTCCGGGATCAGAGGACGCCCGCAAACTCCGGCATTGCGCCCCGCATCCGCATCGCCTGCTCGCCGATCGATGGCAAGACCGCCGCCTCCTCTCTATGAGAGCTGTGTTCTGCCACATGACCTCATCGATGGGGTCGCCATCCCCAGCCATACCGTGAACACCGGGATCAACGCGATCTTGGGCGGCGCAAAGCCGAACGCAGCCATCGGCGCCAGGCAAATTCCCGCGACACCCGCGCGCACACCTGTCCACAAGTTGTACAGGTGTCACGCCGCGTCCCCCCCTGCGAAATCGCGTCAAACATCGCTCGATCCTCTGAATACTTGCGATTCGAGATGTTGGCACCGAATTTGCTGATGTCTGCAGGCGACGACGAGCAAGTCGCGCCGCACTCCCATCGCCAAGGTTGAACTCAACATCACTACCTCAAGGATGCATATCGTGGACAAGATCGAACATCTCGAACGGCAGATCAACGAACATCACGCGACGCTGGCAAACCATCCGGTGTTCCATTCCATCGAATCGATGCAGGGCTTGCAGACGTTCATGGAGTGGCACGTCTTCGCTGTCTGGGACTTCATGTCGCTGGTCAAGCGGCTTCAGGCAGATCTGACGACCATCACGCTGCCGTGGATCGCGCCGCGCAACATTCATGCCGCGCGTCTGATCAACGAGATCGTTCTCGGCGAAGAATGCGACGAGACGCCGCAAGGCCCGATGAGTCATTTCGATCTTTACCTCGCCGCCATGCGCGATGTCGGCGCCGACACGCGGCAGATCGAGAAGCTCATCGACCTGCTCGTCAAAGGCCATAGCGTGAGCGCCGCACTCGTCGCTGTCGAAGCCCCGCCGCCGGTGGTGCGTTTCGTCAACTCGACGTTCGCCACCTGCTACGAAGGCGCCACGCATCAGGTGCTCGGCAACTTCTTCTATGGCCGCGAGAACGTGATTCCCGACATGTTCCGCACGCTGCTCGACGGATGGAAAATCGATCCGAAAAGCGTACCGCTGCTCACGTTCTATCTCGATCGCCACATCGAAGTCGACTCCGGCGAACACGGCCCGGCCGCGCGCGCAATGATTGCCGAGTCTGCACGCAACGACGAACGCCTGCTTGCCGAAGCGCTGGAGGCCGGACTGCGTGCGATCGACGAGCGCTTGCGCCTCTGGGACGGACTTCACGAACACATCGTGGCAACGCAGAAAGAAGCCGTCGCCGCCTGAAGCCCGGCGGGTCGCACCGTCTCACGTGCAGGTCCCGCCACACTTCCCCGCGATATCTGCGCCCCTGACGGCGCCGCTTCAGGCGCCTCTTGCGGCGCCCTCATCGATCTACCCGGCACCTTACTCCGAGGCAACGCCATGTCATTGCACAGTTACGTCAGCCACGCTGAACAATGGGAGCAACGCGCGACCATTCGTTCCCGTCCGCGCCGCATCGTCGAAGACGATGACCTGAGCTACTACCCTGTCGAGCGCCAGCCGCTTTACGCGCATCCGGCCGTCGTCGACGCAGGCCGGGAAGTGCAGGATTACATCCTGTTGCAGAGCTTTTACAAGTACATCAACGACGTCATCATCTTCGAGACGGAAATCGTCAACCGCACGGCGCTCGCCATCGCCAAATCGCGTTTTCCGTTCGAATTTCCGTTCGCCTGCCGCAGCGACGCCATGTCGGTCGTGATCGACGAGAACTACCACGCCTACGTGGCGATGGACTATCTCGATCAGGTCGAGCGCAGCACAGGTATCGGCCCCATCGAGCAGAACCGTGAAATCGAACTCTCGCGTGCCATCCCTCGTGCGATGGAATACGTACCGCCGCAATATGCGGCAGGCATGGAACTCCTTGGCGTTGCGATCTCGGAAAACACCGTCACGGCAGAAGTCGCTGCGTTCTCGCGCGACACCACGCTCAAGCGCTCGGTGAAGGGGGTGATGGCCGATCACCTCGCCGATGAAGGCCGGCACTCGGTGTTTTGGATCAATCTTGTCAAGCTGTATTGGCGCGAGATCGACGAGACGGCACGCATCGAACTCGGTCGCGGCCTGCCTTTCTTCCTGCGCGAATATCTGACCAACGAGCTGCAACTGGAATTCGACCGGCGCCTTGTCGGCACGCTCGATCTTCCCTCTGCCACACGCGACCAGATCGCCAACGACATGGTGGGCGCGTATCCGATCACGAATCAGCATCCGATGATCGTGAACATTCGCAAATTCCTGAAGATGGCGGGGTTGCTCGATCACGAGCCGACACGCGCCGCCATCGCACAATACCTGTGAGGAACGTGCCATGAGAGCGATTTCCTTCGCCGTCGCCGGCAACAACCGCCTGGGTGCTCGCGTATTCGCGGCCCTGCACGATATGGGCCACAACGTGACGCCGCTTTGCGACGCGTCCGGGCCGCTGGGTGCGATGGCCACGCAGCTCGGAGGGACCTTGCCGAACGCGCACGCTGCCCCGCTCAAGGCCGAGTGGCTTGTCGAATGCGGCGACGCCGATCCGCGCTTCGCTTGCCGCCCAGACCAGATATTGGCGTTTTCTGCCTGCGCCCCGGCATTCCCGCCGGCCAGCGCCGAACTGTCCTGGCAATGGCAGGGCCCTGTCGGCGTCGTCGATGTTGCCTCCAGCACGAGCGAATTCGGCAGACCGGTTTGCGGCGCCGATCTTGTCGCCCAGATCGAGGTGGAAGCGGAAGCCCTGCTCGTGACTATCGTGAGTCAGCTCGGGCGCGACATATTGACCCCTCAAATGCTGAGTACGCGCGCGCCGGCAACGCCCTCACCGGGCGGCGTGACGCTCGACCTCCATCGCCTGTCCGGATGGCACGCCAGCAACGAAACGCAGCGACCGGTATCGCTCGAACCGTCGCTGCCCGAGATGGTATCGCGCCGTGCCGTGGCAACGCCATCGGCCATCGCACTGCGCGATGCGCAGGGTGACGTCGACTACCGCACGTTCGTGGGCGCCTCGATGAAACTGGCCGCGCAACTCGCAGCAGCGATGGCTGCCCCGGCCGAATCCGGCGACCAGACACCGCGCGTCATTGCCGTTCGCTTGCCCAAGTCTCGGCTGCTTTACACGGCCATCCTCGGTGTTATCGGCGCCGGCGCCGCGTATGCCCCCCTCGATCCATCGTTCCCGCCCGATCGCGTGCGGCAGATCCTTGAGCAAAGCCGTGCCACCTGCCTCATCACCGACGACGACTTCGATGCGAGCGCACTCTCGGAACTGAACATCGACGTCGTCCGCCTGCGCTCGATCGATGCGAACGGCGTGGATATCGACGCGACGGCCTGGCCGGTGGAACGCTACGCGGATCGTCAAAGCCGTTGTGCGATCACAATCTTCACTTCCGGCTCGACCGGTACGCCCAAAGGCGTCATGCTCACGCACCGCAACATCGTGCACTTCTGCCACTGGTACCGCGACTACGTTCATCTGAGCGAGCGTTCGCGTGTGCTGCAGTTCTGCACGGTAGCGTTCGATGTCTCGCTGCTCGACATCTTCCCGACGTTCCTGTCCGGGGCCACACTCGTCATTCCGACCGAAGCGCAGCGGCACGCGCTCGACGAGTTGAGCGATCTCATCGAGCGCGAGGCGCTCACGCACGCCTTCCTGCCTCCCGCGTTGCTGGGCGTCATGCCCGACGCCGGTTGGCCTGCCCTGCGCCATCTGCTCACGGGGGGCGACGTCTGTTTTCCGGAGACCATCGCGCGCTGGAGTCAGGGGCGGGAATTCCACAATATTTTCGGCCCGGCGGAATGCACGGTTTTGGTCACCATTGCGCGCCTGCAAACGGGTGACAGCAATCGCCTGATCGGGCGACCGATCGCCAATGTTCGCTGCTACGTGCTCAACGACGCCGGGGAGCCTGCGCGTACCGGCGAGCCAGGCGAGCTGTGCGTCGCTGGCGCCGGTGTGGCCGATGGCTATCTGTATCGCCCCGATCTGACCGAGCGCGTCTTTGTGCCGAATCCATACGCCGAAACGAACGGCCAGTGGCCATCGGCACATAACGAGAGGCTGTATCGCACGGGCGATGTCGTGCAATGGGACGAAAACGGCCTGTTGCACTTCGTCGGCCGACGCGATGCGCAGGTCAAGATTCGCGGCTTCCGCGTCGAACTCGGTGAAATCGAGCAGGCGGCACTGGCGACGGGAATGTTCGGTCAATGCGCGTGTGTGGTGGACGATCGGAAGCGCATCCGGTGCTTTGTCGCCAGACCGCTCGATGGCCATGCGAACGGCGATGGGCTTCGCACCACGCTCCTCGCCCGCCTGCCCGACTACATGGTGCCCTACGAGATCGTGATGCTCGACGCCTTGCCGGCCACCAACAACGGCAAGATCGACCGCAGTGCGCTGGCACGCATTCCCGATCGACGCTCGGGCCCCCTCGACTCGCAGACGCAAGACACACCGCTCACCGAAACACAGACGCAATTGCGCGCACTCTGGGCACGGCTTCTCGACCTGGAGCCTTTCGAAATCGGTAAGGACGATTCGTTCTTCAATCTCGGCGGCCACTCGTTGCTTGTCTCGAAGCTGATGCTCGCCGTGAAGAAGGAGTTCAGCGGCAACGCCCCGCTTGCGCGGTTCATGGAGCAACCCACCATTGCCGCGCTTGCCTCATTGCTGGCGAACGACGATGTCGACAAGGGGGGGCGGATTCCGCAACGCGTGTTCGACGACATGGCACTGCCCGACGACATCCGTCCGGTCGATGGACTGCGTCCGGCGCCCGACGGGGCTCGCGCGATCCTGCTCACCGGTGCGAACGGCTTCCTCGGCACGTTCATCGCCGCCGAGCTGATTGCCCAGACCTCCGCTGTCGTGCATTGCATGGTGCGCGCCGCCAGCCAGCACGAAGGCGAAGCCCGGCTTGCCCAGGCGTTGCAGGCGAACGGTCTCGGTGCGCTCGCCGGGCACCCCCGCCTGAAGGTGATTCTCGGCGATCTCGTCAAGCCGCGACTCGGCCTCGCGCCCGCCGCATGGCGCACGCTGGCACGCGACATCGACGCGATCTATCACAACGGCGCGCACGTCAACCACGTCTACGACTATCCGTATCTCTACGACGCCAACGTCGGCGCAACACTCGAACTGCTGCGACTGGCCTGCGAGTTCCGCAACAAGTCGCTGCACTTCGTCTCGACGTTGTCCGCCGCGAGTGCGATGGACGAGACCGGCCATGTGCTCGAGCAGGGGCCGGCACGCAACGCGCCCGCGTTCGTCAACAACGGCTACAACGTGACCAAATGGGTGGCCGAACATCTGGTGTGGGAAGCCGCCGAGCGCGGCGTGGACGCGACGATCCTCCGACCGGGCAACATCACCGGTGTTGCCGACACGGGCCTTTGCCAGCCAACACGGAACCGGGTGCTTCTGCTTGTCAAAGGCTCGCTCCAACTCGGCGCCGCGCCTGCGGGCGACACCGAATTCGACTTTGCCCCGGTCGATTTTCTGGCCCGTGCCATGGTTCGCTGCACCACCGATGCGCAGCGCGAACTGCGAGTCTTCCACCTCCAGAACCCGCAACCGCTGACGTGGGAAGACTACCTCGGCGCGCTGGCGCAGTGCGGCTACGCACTGGCGCTTGAGGAGCCGGCGGACTGGCGTCAACGGTTGACGTCGATCGACGAAAGCAACGCGTTATACGACGTCGTGGCGTTCTACCTCGACGACAGTCAGGAAGACATCGGCGATATGTCGCGCATTGCCTGTCAACGCACTGCCGGCGCACTCGCAAAACTGGGCGTGGCTTACCCGCGCAAGGATGGCCGGCTGCTCGCCAGTCACTTTGGCTATCTGATAGAGAGCGGTTTCTTGCCCGCGCCCGCCGGCAACGGCGCACGGCGTACTGAATGCGAGACGGACACGGCGTCAGTGGCGTGATCGTCATGCATCGCAACTTTGCTGTTTTCGTGCAGTCCCTTCATTTACCAAGGAGTTCATCATGCTGCAAAAAACCCGCACCGAACTGCAACCCGACACGCTGATCCACAACCTGACGACCACCGTGCATGCCGGTGTCGCGGAACTGAACGCTCCTGCGCGCAAGGTATGGGATGTGGTCGGCCGTTTCGATGGTTACAACCGCTTCGTGACCGGTCTCGAGTACATCCAGATGACGGGCACCGCCACCGGCCCTCGCTCACTGCGCCACAAGCATTTCACGGGCGGCGACCTGGTCGTGGAGCAACTCAACACCCGCGACGATGCCGGCATGACCATGAGCTGGACGCTGATCTACACCACGTTCGACATCGGCAACATGTGGGCATCCATGGAAGTCGTGCCCCGCGGCGACAAAGCCTGTACCGCAACCTACCGCATCGTCGGCGAAGCGCGCTCCGGCAATCCGAAGGATCAGCCAGCGTTCGACGACTTCGCGGTCGGCTTCCTGAAGATGGCGATGGACAACCTTCGCAAGATGTTCAACGACTGAGCGGAATTTCGCCGCATCGGGCCTTCGCGCCTTTGGTCGTTCACCGCCTCGTTCCCTCGCCCCCCGCTTCGGGAACGAGGCGTCCCTCTCCTGTTCGCTTCGTCAGGGACCGCCCCATGGACAGACACATCCCGCCCGCCGGACGCTGGCAACTCGCCGCGCGCGCACAACGCATGACGCCCTCTTCGTTGCGCGAGCTGCTCAAGGTGGCCGAAAGGCCGGACATCATCTCGTTCGCCGGCGGCCTTCCCTCTCCCTACGCGCTGCCTGTCGAGCGGCTTAGCGCCGCAGTCGGCCAGATTCTGCAACGCGACGCCACCGGTGCGCTGCAATACGGTCCGTCGGAGGGCTACACCCCACTGCGCGAAGCCATCGCGGCACGTCTGTCGCGCAGCGGCGCCACGGTGAGTCCGGCGCAGGTGCTCGTCACCACGGGATCGCAGCAGGCGCTTGATCTCGTTGCGCGCGTGCTCATCGACCCCGGCAGCCGCGTGCTGATCGAAACGCCCACGTATCTCGGCGCGGTTCAGGCGCTGGCGCAGTACGAACCTGTCTTTGAAGAAGCCCCGTCCGATGCCGGCGGTCTCATCCCGGAATGCCTCGAAGAGGCGTCGATGCGCGACGCCCGGCTGCTGTACGTCCAGCCGAACTTCCAGAACCCCACGGGCCGCACGCTGCCGCTGGATCGCCGGATTGCACTGCTCTCCCGGGCAAAACGCCACGGCCTGCTGCTCGTCGAAGACGACCCATACGGCGAACTCGTCTACAGCGGTGTCACGCCCGCGTCGCTGCTCTCGATGGCCCCTGACGATGTAGTCCACATCGGCTCGTTCTCGAAGGTCATCGCGCCGGGCCTGCGGGTGGGCTACCTCGTCGCCCCCGAAGAACTCATGATCAAGTTGCTGCAAGCCAAGCAGGCCAGCGACCTGCACACGACCGGCATCACGCAGCGGATCGCACACGCCCTGCTGACCGACGGTCAATACGATGTCCATCTCGAAGCAGTGCGCCTGCGCTATCGCGCGCAGTGTGCTCTCATGCTCAAGTGTCTGGCCGAACACATGCCAGACGGCGTGGCATGGACGCGCCCCGCCGGAGGCATGTTCCTGTGGGTTACCTTGCCGCCGGCGATCGACAGCGCCACGCTGTTCGAGGACGCGCTTGCCTGCGGCGTAGCGTTTATCCCCGGCGCGTCATTTCATGCGCTAACACCGAAAGCCAACACGATGCGCCTGACGTTTACGACCGCCACCCCCGTCCAGATCGAGACGGGTGTGGCCCGCCTGGCGCAAGCCATCAAGGCTCGCCTTCGCAAGACGGCGCCCTGCCTCGCCGTCTCCTGAGACCGGTAGCCGTGCGCGTAGCGAGCATCGTGGCGAGCGCCATGTTGAACGCTATGCGCACGCCTGTATCCCTGCCGCCAACGACTCGAACAGTCCGATGTGTTGCGCCGTCTGCACGAAGCGAGGCACGCAGGGATTGCTCGATGCCGCATTCCACACGAGTGCGACATCGATATGCGGGGCGTGCAGCAGCGGCACGAACAGCACATTCTCCGCGCGCGTACTGCGCATGGAGCTGTGTACAAGCGCCACGCCGAGGCGTTGTCCGACAAGGTTGACGATGGTTTGCTGGAAATTCGTCTCGAGCCGGACTCTTGGCAGGAATCCGGCCTGACGGCAGTGATCGGTAATCGTGTTGTGGATGAACGGCGAGGCGTCGCGTGGCGAAATGATGAACGGATCGTCCCGAAGTTCGCCGATCGAGATCGCGGATCGCGCTGCCAGCCGGTGGCCGGCGGGCAGCGCCGCGACGAGCGGCTCGCGAAAAATGGTCTCGGTACATAGCTCGCCGGTGGCGTCGGACGAATACATGATGCCCACGTCGAGCCTGCCGCAACGTAGTTGGTCCGCAAGGTCGGTGGGAATCGTCTCCTTGAGTTTCACTTCGATATGCGGGAAGGCGGCCGCGAAAGCTCGCGTGAGCACGGGCAGCACACTGCAAGCCACAGCGAACATGAAGCCTGCGCAAAGCACGCCTGTCTCCCCCACCTCCGCTGCGCGGGCGTGGGAGCGCGCCTGATCGAGCGTGGCCAGCACTGAGCGTGCATCTCGATTGAAGCGCTGCCCCGCAGCGGTGAGTCGAACGCTGCGCTGCGTTCGCTCGAACAGTACGACACCCAACTCCTCTTCAAGCATCGCGATCTGACGCGACAGCGGAGGCTGCGAAATATGCAGGAGATTCGCTGCGCGCCCGAAGTGGAGCGTTTCAGCCAGTACTACGAAATAGCGAAGTTGCCTCAGTTCCATGGAGCCAGCCCCTTTAGAGAACATCGGTTTCTATTCATAGCGAACTAGTATCAGTCGTCGCATCATATGGTATTGGAGACCTCAGACGAATCGAACTATCCTTGCTCTTGCTTTATGGAGCACCCCCAGACACGGCAATCGCGATCATGCGATATTGCGCAGCCAAACGCAGCGCTCGCCCAATCCTATAAAGTCAATGAGAGACGCTATGTACGCCCACGATCCGCTGGACCGTTCAAACGCAAACTTTCAGTCCTCCTTACGTCCATCCCTCAACCAACTCTGCGGTGACGACCCCGTCATGTTGGCCACCCTCTCCCGCGCCCGCATGCTCATCGATCGTCAACTTCCCATCCTGATTCTTGGAGAAACCGGCACTGGCAAGGAATACCTCTCAAGAGCATTGCATGACTACAGCACGCGCAGACGCGCCAGCATGATCTCGGTCAACTGCAGCTCGATTCCGGAGAATCTCATCGAAAGCGAGCTGTTCGGCTATCGACGTGGCGCGTTCTCGGGCGCGCTGAATTCCGGCATGAAGGGCAAGGTCGAACAGGCCGACGGCGGCACACTCTTTCTCGACGAAATCGGCGACATGCCGGCGGCCCAGCAAACGCGTCTTCTTCGGGTATTGTCCGAGCGGGAAGTCACGCCCATCGGCGCGACACATCCCGTCGCCGTCGATCTGCAACTCATTTGTGCGACGCACCAGAACCTCGAAGCGCGCGTGCAGGCGGGATCGTTTCGCGAAGACCTTTACTACCGGATTGCCGTGGGGATCGTGAATCTTCCCCCGCTACGACTACGACAGGATCGCGCCTGGTTGCTCAACAGCATGTTCATTACGGAGTCCCAAGGTAATGCGACCCTCGACTCGCTCGACAGCGAAACGCGCGAGTTACTGCTGACCTACGCCTGGCCTGGAAACCTGCGTCAGATGCGCGCCGCCGTCCAGTACGCCTGCGCCGTCAAGTCCGACGATACGATCCGGTTGCGCGACCTGCCCGCGAATCTGGTGCACAGCGCCACGTCGGCCACGACCGCCATCGCGCCCATGCCGGTGGCCGTAGCGGCAGCGCCGCTCGATTCGCTCTCACCCATCGCCCACGGCGAGCGCGAGATCATCATCCGCGTGCTCTCGTCGCGCCGGTGGAACATTTCGGCCGCATCGCGCGAACTGGGCATCTGCCGAACGTCGCTTTATCGCAAGCTGCGCGAACTGCATATTCCCCATGTGCGCGACATGGGTAGCGACGTCCTGCGCGGACCGCAGCGCTGATCGCCAGGCACTTGTCGCACGAACGGCAGATGGCGGATGGCGGATGCGAACGGGCTTAGGTCCGTCTGCATCCGCTTGCCGTAACGCTTATGTGCGATCCGCAAGCAACGCCATCATCGCCGACTCCTTGTAGCGCGGGCCGGTTGTCGAGCCTGCGGCAAAGTGCGCGTCGAGTGCTTCCAGAATCTCATGCTCGACGTGGGCATCGGCAGCCCCGAGGTTCTCCTCCAGACGGCTGATGCGACGCGTTCCGGGAATTGGCACGATATCGTCGCCACGCCATAGCAGCCAGACGAGCGCCAATTGCGCGGGCGTCACACGCGCTTTACCGGCGTAGACGGCCAGGGTGTTGGCGAGGCGCATGTTCGCGTCGAAATTCTCGCCTTGCACACGCGGATCCGACGTCCGGCGCGAGTCGCCTTCGGGGAACGCCTCGGCGCGACGCGCCGTGCCCGTCAGGAAGCCGCGACCGAGCGGCGCGAACGGCACGAGTCCCACACCAAGTTCGCGCAGGCACGGCAGGATCGCCGCTTCTATGTCGCGGTGCCACAACGAGTATTCGCTTTGCAGCACGCTCACGGGATGCACGGCGTGAGCACGCCGGATCGTGCGCTCGCCAGCTTCGGACAGTCCGAAATAACGCACTTTGCCCGCCTTGACGAGATCGCCGACGGTGCCTGCCACGTCTTCGATCGGCACGTCGGGATCGACGCGGTGCTGGTAGAGCAGATCGATGTAGTCGGTACCGAGCCGCGCGAGGCTGGCGTCGACCACCTCGCGAATATGCGACGGCCGGCTGTTCGCGCCGGTGACCGTGCCGTTTTCGAGACGGAATCCGAACTTTGTCGCAATGATCGCCTTGTCGCGGCGGCCCTTCAGCACGCGCCCGAGCAAGCGCTCGTTTTCGAACGGTCCGTAGACCTCTGCCGTATCGAAGAAATTGCATCCCAATGCCAGTGCCCGTTCCAATACGCGAGCCGACTCCGCATCGTCGGACGGCCCGTAGGCGTAACTCATCCCCATGCAGCCCAATCCCAGCGCGGGGACTTCCAGCCCTTGCGTTCCCAATCGTCGTGTTCGCATCAAGCCGCTCCTCTGTGGTGTGAAAGGCGTGTCCGCCAGCGGAAAATGCCGGCCGACACTTCGCAGTCACGATGCAAGTTTCGAACCAATGCCCTCGATTCATTTTCGGTTTGGCCCTCACCTCCCTTGCTTCCGCTGCGGCAGGCTCGCCCGCGCCGCGTGCCTACACGATGTCACGACGAAGGGGATCGTCTGCCGCGCCGCCTTCGCATCGCCCCGCCGCTGGTCAGATCACAACGTGTGGCGATCGACAGGTGTATGAAGTTGCGACACCTGTCGCACGCTGCGACACCTGTCCGCGATCTCGTTGTCGCGTCTCTCGCCGTCTTATGGCGGTGGCACTTAAATTGCTTGGATTCCTTTTATTCCTATGACGCCGTGCCGAGCCAGGCGCACGACTCACCATGACGCACGCCAATAACGTTGGACTGACGGGGACGGGGCTTGCGCTGTATGGCGAATCTCGTGGAGTACTGACAAGATTCGGGCAGTGGACCGCCCATCTGAGCACGGAGGAATGGAAGCGCGCCGACGCGTTTTCCCGACCGGCCGATCGGGAGGATTATGTTGCGGCGCACATCCTGGCGCGTGTTGCTGCTGCGCGCGTCATCGGCACCTCGGACATCCCGGGCCCGGAAGCCCGCACCTATGGGCTCATGCAGCGCTGCGAACGCTGTGGCGGTGCCCACGGGCGCCCGCATTTGCCGGCGCACCCCGGACTGCACGTCAGCCTGAGTCACACCCGTGGCACCGTGGCGGCAGCGTGTGCGATCGCCCCCATTGGGATCGACATCGAACATTGGGATCAGGCGATAGCCGCCGATCCGGATTTGCCTGGACTGAACGAGCGCGAGCGTATGCGTCTGGCTGCGTTCGCAAGCGTCGCGCACACGCATTTCGCGCCATCGCCGCGCGCACTCGCCTGGTTGCGGCTGTGGACGCGCAAGGAAAGCCTCGTCAAGGTCGGTGAGACAACGCTGGACACGATGAACCGCGTCGACATGTCCGGTCTGCCCATGAGCGAGGTGCCGCTTCGCGCATGGCAGCGGCGTGTCGCCCACGGGGTATGGGCAATGACGGACTGGCTTGACCCTGGACTGCGGGTCACCGGCACGGTGGCGAGTTCCGGGATCGTTGCGATCCAACGGATCGAACCTTAGCGCTATCGCGGCGCCACGTCGCGCACGCGGGGCTGTGCCGCACGTACCCAGGCATTGCCCCCATCCCCATCCGTCATTCGGGAGCCAGTCTTTCCAGCAGCATCGACACGAACGTTTGCGTAATGGGAGGTAGCGTCCGCCCTCGCTTCTTGATCAAGGCGATGGGGCGCAAGAACGCCTCATGATCCACCGGGCGAATCAGCAACTCCGGTTCTGCCCTGACCTCCCGGGCAGATTCGGGCAGGATCGTCACACCGAGTCCCGCCCTGACCATGGCGACGGCCGTCATCATGTAGGTCGGCTCGCACGCAATCTCCGGCGTGTAGCCGCCACGCGCAAAAGCGCCGTCCACGACCGCCCGGACACTGGTGTTCTGCGCCGTCAGCACCAACGGCACGCTGGCGAGATCCGCGAGGCCAAGGTGTTTGCGCCGTGCGAGCTTGTGACGCGCAGGTAGCACCGCCACCAGGTGATCGCCGCCCGAATACAGCACGTCGAACTCGGCGCCAGTCGTCTCCCCGCCCGTCAGTCCGATGTCGACCTCCTCACTGCGCACCAGCGAGTCGACCACCCCGGCCACGGCGTCGCGTACATGAAAGCCCGCGCGCGGCACGCGGGTCTTCATCTGCTGAATCAACTCCGGTAATACGCTCGCCGCAAACGTTGGCAGGCAGGCGATGCGCACCACGCCGCTCGACCCGTCGCCCAAGGCGCGTGCGTCGATCAGCACTTGCTCCATGTCGTGCAGCGACTTTTGCAGCAACGGCAACAGCGCGCGCCCTGCCGGGGTCAACGCCACGTTGCGGCTGTTGCGATCGAATAATCGCACGCCGACTGTCTCCTCCAGCCGCCGAATCTGCACGGTCAACGCCGGTTGCGACAGATGCAGCCCCCCTGCGGCACGCGTAAAGCTACCGCTCTGCGCCACCGCAAGGAATGCGCGAATGTCTCGTAGATTCAGATCCATTATGTTTTTTGATTACTGCAATCAAATCATTTCAATTGATTTATCAATCCCCGGAACTTACGCTCCAACGCACTAAAAGACAATATTGGAGACAAGCACATGCTGCCATTGCTGGGGCTGGCCACCATCGTCGTGCTGCTCGGCGCGATTCTGTCAAAACGCATGTCGCCACTGGTGGCGCTCATCATCGTGCCGATTGCGGCGTCGTTGATCGGCGGGTTTGGCTTCCAAACGAGCAAATTCGTGATCGACGGGCTGAAGAGTCTTGCGCCGGTCGTTGGCATGTTCGTCTTCGCGATCCTCTACTTCGGCACCATTACCGATGCAGGCACGCTCGATCCGATCATCGACCGCATTCTGAAAGCGGTCGGTACACGGCCGACACGTATCGTCGTAGGCACAACGTTGCTGGCGTTGCTCATCCATCTCGACGGCTCCGGCGCGGTTTGCTTCCTCGTCACGATTCCCGCAATGCTGCCGCTCTACGATCGCCTCGGCATGGACCGTCGAGTGCTCGCGGCTGCCGTATCGATGGCCGCAGGCATCAACTTCCTGCCGTGGACCGGGCCGATGATCCGGGCCTCGGCGTCGCTGCACTTGCCCGTGTCGAGTCTGTTCAATCCGCTGATTCCGGTGCAGGCCATCGGACTGGTCTTCGTGTTCGGCATGGCTTACTGGCTGGGTCGTCGCGAAGAGAAGCGTCTCGGACTGACCGCCGCCGGTGGCGCAGTCCCCATGCCGAAACGCGAGTTGTCGCCGGAAGAGCAGGCGCTGCGCCGCCCGAAACTCTTCTGGTTCAACATCGTGCTCACGCTGATCGTGCTGGGCACCATGGTCGTGATGGGCGAGAAGATTCCGCCCGCGATCATGTTCATGGTGGGTCTGTGCGTAGCGTTGATGGTGAATTATCCGAACGTCGACATGCAGCGCAAACGCATCGACGCACATGCGCGTGCCGCGTTGATGATGGCGGGCATTCTGCTTGCCGCGGGTGTGTTCACCGGGGTGATGCAAGGCAGCGGGATGCTCAAGGCGATGGCGCAAGGTGCCGTGGGCTTCGTGCCGCAAGGCATGGCGAGCCACATTCCGGTCGCTCTCGGGTTGGTGTCGATGCCGCTTAGCATGCTCTTCGATCCCGATTCGTTCTATTTCGGCGTTCTGCCGGTCATTGCCGAAGTGGCCGGACAACTGGGTGTACCGGCGGTGCAAGTCGGTCAAGCCGCGTTGCTGGGCCAAATGACCACGGGCTTCCCAGTGAGCCCGCTCACACCGGCCACCTTCCTCGTGATCGGTCTGTGCCGCATCGATCTGGCCGATCACCAGAAATTCACGTTTCCGTTGCTCTTCGGCGCGTCGATCGTCATGACGATCGCGGCCGCCGCGCTCGGCGTCTTCCCTCTTTAAGCCTTACCGAACGGACTCGACCCGCATGACAGGCAAGCCAATCCACCCGGCCCCGCGACGCATTCGAATCGGTGCGGGCGCCGGGTATTCCGGCGACCGTATCGAACCCGCGGTCGAACTCGCGGCGCACGGGGCACTCGATTACCTGGTTTTCGAATGCCTCGCCGAGCGCACGATTGCCATCGCGCAACAGGCACGCCGCAAAGACCCGCAAGCCGGCTACGACCCACTGCTCGAAGCACGGATGACTGCCGTCCTGCCGGCCGCGATGCGCAATGGCGTACGGATCGTCTCGAACATGGGTGCTGCGAATCCGCTTGCGGCGGCACGCAAAACGGCCGAGATCGCTCGCAAGCTGGGACTAGGCGACGTGAAAATCGCCGCCGTCACCGGCGACGACGTGCTCGACGTCGTGCTGCAAAGCGATGCGAAGTTCGAGGAAACCGGCGAGAGCGTAGCGTCCTACCGAAAGCGGATCGTGTCGGCGAACGCGTATCTCGGGGCAACCGCCATCGTCGACGCATTGGCTGCGGGGGCGCAGATCGTATTGACCGGGCGCGTAGCAGACCCCTCACTGTTTGCCGCGCCGCTGATCCACGAGTTCGGCTGGCGCATGGACGACTGGGACAGGCTGGGTCAAGCCACTGTCGTCGGGCATCTGTTGGAGTGTGCGGGACAGGTCACGGGCGGCTATTTCGCCGATCCCGGCTACAAGGACGTGCCTGATCTCGCAAAGCTCGGCTTTCCGATTGGAGAAGTGTCGGCCGACGGCTCGGTCGTCATCACGAAAGTCCCGCAAGCCGGGGGGCGTGTCACGCAAGCCACTTGCAAAGAGCAATTGCTGTACGAAATTCACGATCCCCGGCGATACCTTCAGCCGGACGTCGTCGCCGATTTCTCTGAAGTCCGCGTGGCGGAGGAAGCGCCCGACCGGGTCCGAGTCACGGGGGGACGCGGGACGCCCCGTACCGACACGCTCAAGGTGTCCGTCGGATATGTCGACGGATTCATCGGGGAAGGACAGATCTCCTATGGCGGCCCCGGCGCGGTTGCGCGCGCACGGCTTGCTATCGAGATCGTGCGTGAACGCCTTGCCTTGACCGGCGTGCAGACAGGCGAACTGCGTTTCGACGTGATCGGCGTGGATTCACTGTACGGCAAGACATTGGATTCACTGAATGCAGAGCCGCACGAGGTTCGCGTGCGCGTGGCAGGACGTACGACATCCGCCGAACAGGCCGTGCGCATCGGCAACGAAGTTGAGACGTTGTACACGAATGGCCCGGCCGGCGGCGGCGGCGCGACGAAATCGGTGCGCGAAGTGCTGGCGGTTCAGTCAGTGCTGTTGCCGCGCGAGCACGCGAGACCCGCGTTCACCCTTGTGGAGATTTGAGATGAAGCTGCGAGAACTCGCGCATTCGCGCACGGGAGACAAAGGCAACACGCTCAATGTCTCGCTCATCTGTTACGACGCACAACATTACGAGCATCTTCGCGCCGAAGTCACGGCCGATCGGGTCAAGGCATTCCTGGCAGATGTCGTGCTCGGAGATGTCGTGCGCTACGAGCTTCCCCATCTGGCGGCTTTCAACTTCGTATTGGGCAAGGCGCTGGGGGGTGGCGTGACACGCTCGCTCGCATTGGACGCGCACGGCAAATCGCTGAGTTCAGCGTTGCTGGATCTTGAGGTTGTGGCACCGAATTAAGATGCCAGCGAGGCGTTGGGAACACACGATTCGCGTCTAACCGACGGCGAGGGCTGATGTTGACCTGCCTTCGTTTTCGTAGACACTTACAGTCCCTTTAGCGCGTAACGCCACGCAGACGCGTTAGAAACTGCAACAGTCGCAAAGCAGTTCCGGATTAAGGAGATCGGGCGGGTGCCCACCGAGTCTGCCGAAGCCAAAGGCGGCAACCAGATTCTCGACGGCGCGCCCGGCATCGGGCGACGACATCGCGCGCACTCCCGCGCGAGTCATCGCCTCGATATCCATGTGCGGTTCGCTCGGCGTGAGGCAGCACACGGCTTGCAGCACATCGAGACCATCGAGCATCTGCGCATCGATGATGTCACCCTCGCCCACAAGCGCCGCCGCCGCCGGGCGAAGCTGCTCGATCAGCGCGTCACGCGTCATCTGCCCGTCATGGCTGCACAACGCCACGTCGAAAAATCGGTCGAGGCGCTCGATGGCCGCATCGTCCAGCGGCTGCGTGACAACCACGCGATGCCGGCGCAGCCCCGCAAGGGCGAGCTTCATACCGCCACCGCTTCGGCGCCGGCGTGCGCCGGCGCAGCCGCATGCATCGGAACACGCCCGCGAATCATATCTGCGGCGCGCTCGGCAATCATGATGACCGGCGCGTTGATGTTGCCCGACGTCAGGTCGGGCATGACCGATGCGTCGACCACCCGCAGCCCACGCACCCCCTTGACACGCAGTTCGCTGTCGACCACAGCCATCGGGTCGTCGTTGGTTCCCATCCGGCACGTGCCCGCCGGGTGGTGAACCGTAATCGCCGTCTTCCGGATAAAAGCATCGATTTGCGCATCCGACGAACTCGACGGCCCCGGCGCAATCTCGGCACCGATATATGGCGCCAGACTCGGTTGCGCGGCCAACTCGCGCACGATCCGCACCGACGAGCGCAACGCCGCCCAGTCGTAAGGCGTAGACAGGAAATTCTGATGGATGCGCGCTTTCTCGGACGGATTGCCCGAAGTGAGCCGGACTTCGCCGCGGCTCTCCGGATGCAGCAAGACGGTGCGGCACGCAAAGCCGTCGTTGAAGGGTTGTTTGAATGGCTTGAAATACGGCCAGGCCCCCAGCGGGGCCGCCGTCAGCAGCAGTTGCAAATCGGGGGCCCCGCTCGAATCGGGGGCTTCGCCGCTGTGCATGAAACCGACCACGCCGCCCGGCACATCCGACGCGAACCCTTTTCCGGTCAGATACGCGCGAATCAGTTGAACGCCAATACGGTCAAGGCGCATCATCCGGTGGAACGGCCCCGGCGTTGCCCGGCGATACATCACGATCACCGAGGGATGGTCCTGGAGATTTCGGCCGACGCCCGCGCTCGCCACCAACGCCGGCACGCCGATCTGCGACAGCCGCTGCGGATCGCCAATGCCCGAGAGCATGAGCAACTGGGGGGTATTGATCACCCCACCCGACAGCAAGACTTCGCGACTGGCCATCGCCACATGTTTCACGCCGTTCTGCCAGTACTCGACCCCGACTGCCTTGTCGCCTTCGAGCAGCACGCGAGACGCGAGCGCATTCACCTCGACCCGCAGGCCTGCGCGAGCACGCGCCGGGTGCAGATAAGCGCTTGCGGCGCTGCAACGGCGTCCGTTGCGAATCGTCATCTGAAGACGGCTGAAACCCGCCTGCGTCGCACCGTTATAGTCGTCGACCCAACGATGCCCGGCGGACGTCGATGCGTCGGCGAAAGCACCGAGCAACGAGTCTTCATAGCGGCATCGCTGCACGTTCAGCGGCCCGTCGGCTCCGCGAAAGGCACCTCCGCCCTCCTCCCAACGCTCCTGCTTCTGGAAGTACGGCAGCACGGCATCGTAGGACCAGTCGCGCAGCCCGTAATCGCGCACCCATCGCTCGAAATCGGCGCGATTGCCGCGCACATGCGCCATGGCGTTGACCGACGACGAACCGCCGATCACCTTGCCGCGTGCACATTCCACACTTCGTCCGCCAACATTCTCTTCCGGCTCGCAGTCGTACATCCAGTCATGCAGCCGCTTGGTGAGGATCTTGCCCCAGCCGAGCGGGATGTGAATCCAGGGGTCGCGATCCCACCCCCCGGCCTCCAGCACAAGAACCCGGACGTCGCGGTCCTCGGTCAGACGATTGGCGAGCGTACAGCCCGCCGAGCCCGCGCCAACGATGATGTAATCAAAAGTGGTTTGCATGCCTGGGTCCTGCGATCGGTTGACGGGTCAGCGCTGCGTGGCAACGCGGCGCAGGCTCACATGAATGTTCTTTTCCTGCGTGAACGACAGCATCTCGCCGAGACACTCTTCCCGGCCCATGCCCGACTGCTTCATCCCGCCGAACGGCGCCCCAAGGAAATGTTTGCCGACCTCGTTGATCCATACGAACCCCGCATTGACCCGAGACGCCGTGCGCATGCCCTTCTCAAGATCGTTCGTCCAGATGGCACACGTCAACCCGTAGTCGAGTGCATTCACATCGGCCAGCATCTGCGCCTCGTCGTGCCATTTGATGATCGACAGCACGGGGCCGAAGATCTCCTCCTGCGCGATACGCATCTGTGGCTGAACATCGGCAAACACGGTCGGCTCGATGTAGTAGCCGTTTGCCAGCGCCGGATCGTCGGGCACCTTGCCGCCATACACGAGCCTCGCCCCCTCTTCATGCGCCGAGGCGATGAACGCGAGGACTCGCGCATGCTGCGCCTGACTGATGACGGCGCCCATGCTGGTTTTCGGATCCGTCGGCAAGCCGGGCACGAAGGCTTTGCATCGCTCGGCAATACGCTCGATCACGGCGTCGTACATGCTCGCATGCAGGAACAGGCGGCTGGTGGAACCGCACGACTGGCCGCACCATGTGAAGTTCATGCCGGCAACCGCACCGGCCGCCAGCGCGTCGGGGTCGACGTCGGGATAGGCAATCAGGGCGTTTTTGCCGCCCAGCTCCAACAGCATCGGCTTGATGCGCTCTGCGGCACCACGCGCCACCGCACGTCCGGTCGGAACGCTGCCCACCAATCCCAGCATTGCGACGTCGGGATGCGACACGAGCGACTCCCCGACATCGCGCCCGCCATTGAGAATCGACACGACACCCGGCGGGAACAAGCCACCGACGATCTCCGCGAGCCGTAACGACGACAACGGGGCCTGCTCGGGCGGTTTGACGATGACCGCGTTACCTGCCGCAAGCGGTGCCGCCATCTTGCCTGCCGCGAACATGAAGGGATGGTTGAACGCCACGATTCTGGCGACTACGCCCACGGGCTCGCGCACGGTGAAGTTGATCGCTTCGGGGCCCATCGGAATCGAGGCCCCTTTCATTTCCGTGACCAGCCCCGCGAAGAACTCGAACAGCGCTGCTGCAACCATCACGTCCCCCGTCATTTCAGCCACCGGATTGCCGCAGTCGGCAGCATCCAGCAAGGCCAGATCGGCGGCATGCTTGCGCATCTCGACGGCGGCGGCCCTGAGAATCCGTGCCCGCTCGAGCGGCGGCGTATCGCGCCACACGGCAAACCCCTGCCGGGCAGCAGCGACGGCGGCATCAACGTCGCTCGCATCGCCCACGGCAGCCCGGCCGATCCGAGATCCGTCACCGGGGCTGTAGACATCGGCATAACGGCCCGAGCGCGGGGCATGCCACGCGCCGCCGTAGTACAAGCCATCTTGAGCAGGCAAGGTCAGTCCGGCACCGCAGCCTTGCCGTGGGGATGACTCGGAAGCGCTCGAGTTTTCGGACAGGATGGCACTCATCTCGACCTCCTCACTTGCGCAGCGGCTTGGCCGCCGCCAGGAATTTCATATCGAAGCCGCCGCTCGCCTTTGCGCTCGCGTCAATCGAACCCTCTTTCTGGAGGACATCGAACATTTCGCCCCAGCGCTTGCCGTCGATCCATCCAATGCCATGGGTTGCGGTATCGCCCGAGTACATCGTGTGTTTGAAGTCCGCGTCGAGTTGCTCGGCGAGGATCTTTTCCTGGCCCTTGTACTCGGGGTTAGCCTTCACGATGGCGGCAACCGCCTCGTCGGGATGGGCGACGACATAAGCGAACGCCTCCGTGTACGCGTTCACGAAGCGCTGAACGAGTTGCGGATTCGCGGCGATCATCTTGTCCGAAGCGAACATGCCCGAGCCGTAGACGTTCAGCCCGTGATCGGCGGCCTGGAGTATCGAAAGCGACCCCGGACCGCCCGTCTTCTCTTCGAGCAGCGGCACCTCGGCGTCGATGTAACCCGGTACGGCATCGACGCGCCCCATCACGAGGTAATTCTCATAGGGCGGCGCCACCGTGCTTTGCTTGATGTCGGCGAGCGACATGCCGTTCTTGCTGAGGAAGGCTTTCAGGAACACATAGGTCGAACCGGCGGGATGCACGCCGACATTCATGCCCTTGAGATCCTTGGCCGAATTGAGCGGCTTGCGCGCCTTGACCGACACCATCGCCAGCGGGCTCTTCTGATTCACGGCCACCAGCGCGGTATTCGACGCGCCCTGCGTGCGGGCGACCAACAGCGTCGAGAGGTCTCCGAAGCCGAACTGCGCGCTGCCATTGGCCACCATCCGCAGCGCATCGACCGAGCCGGTGCCCTTGCGAATCGCCGTCACGTTGATCCCCTGCTTCGCGAACATGCCCTTGTCGCGCGCCACGAAAAACATCGCGTGGTTGCCTCGCACGACCCAGTCGAGTTGGACGACGACGTCGTCGGCTGCCGACGCCGGCGCTGCGGCGCCCAGCAACGACATCGACACGAGAAGAACCGAAAACAGTTTGCTCAATCTGCTCACGCTGGTACTCCTGCAAGAAGAAACACTAAGAGAGAGGACACGACGACAACCCGGCGAAATAGCGAAATAGCTAAATGGCGTTCAGTGACGCGCTTCGCCTCCCCAGGTGATGAAGCGGTATTCGAACCACTCGACGGCGTAGTAGAAAAGCACACCGAGCAGCGAGACCTCGACGAGTGCCGCAAAGACAAGCGGCATCTGCATTTGCGTCGAGGCAAACTGAATCACGTAGCCCAGCCCGGCCGAGGCACCGGCAAACTCACCGACGATGGCGCCGATAACACTCAGCGTGATCGCCACCTTGATACCCGCCATCAACGCCGGCAACGAGTGCGGAATCTGTACCCGCATCAGAATCTGGCTTCGTGTGGCGCCCACCGACTTGAGCAGCGCCACCAGATTCGGATCGGCCGAGCGCAGACCCACCAGCATGTTCAGGGCCACCGGGAAAAATGCCATCACGACGATGAGGAGAATCTTGGGCATCAGGTCGTAACCGAACCAGAGCACGAATATCGGGGCGAGTGCGATCTTGGGCACGTTCTGGAAGACCACCATCAGCGGATAGACCGCGCTGCCCAATCGCTCGAAACGCGCGATGCAAATGGCAAGTGCGGCGCCCACCACCGAGGACAGCACGAATCCGTACAGAACCTCGCGAGCGGTCACCCACGCCGCGGCGGCGAGTTCCGGCTGCTTCGCCACCAATGCCCCGGCGATCTGTGCCGGCGTCGGCAACACGAATGCCGGCACGTCGAACAGGCGTAGCCCTGCCTCCCACAGCACCAGCAGCACAATCGTCAGCGCCACACCGGGCCCTGCACGCCACAGACCGCGAAACGGTTTCGGGGCGGCGCGCCCGCGCGCGCCGGCCGGCACGACGTCGGTAGGCGATGCACTCATGATGTCCTCCCGGCCCGATGGCCTTCTTTGAGACGCTTTCGCAGATGCGAAGCCGTCTGGGCAAACGCCTGCGTGGCGTAGCTATCCTCGTTGCGGGGATACGCCAACGGAACCGTCAGGCATTCGAGAATGCGTGCGGGTCCGGTCGCCATGACAGTGACTTCGCGCGACAGGAACACGGCTTCGTCGATCGAATGCGTCACGAATACGATCGTCTTGCCCGTGCGCTGCCAGAGTTCGAGCAGAAAGTCGCTCATCTCTTCGCGGGTGATGGCGTCGAGCGCACCGAACGGTTCGTCCATCATCAGCACCTCCGGATCGAGCGCCAAAGCACGCGCGATCGAGACGCGCTGACGCATTCCGCCGGACAACTGCGACGGCTTGCGGTCCACTGCATGCCCGAGGCCGACGATGTTCAGCAACTCAAGCGCACGCGTGCGAATGGCGTCCTTGTCGCGCAGCGTGCCGACCAGCTCCATCAACAGACACACGTTATCGAGCGCGCTCTTCCACGGCATGAGCGCCGCCTCCTGAAACACCAGGCCGATGCGGCGCTGCCGAACCGCCTCGGACGGCGTCATACCGCCCACGCTCACTCGTCCCTGCGTGGGTGCCTGCAATCCCGCGAGCACCTTGAGCAACGTGCTTTTGCCACAACCGGACGGCCCCACCAGCGAGGTGAATCCGCCGCGTTCGACCGACAGATGAATGTCGTTCAGCACGCGATTGATACGGCCATGCGTCTCGAAATCGACGCAAAGACCGCTGACGCTGATGTACGGCTCAGACGATGTCGTCGCCGTCGAGACGGCCATCTGCCGCATATCCGGCCGATCGAGACTTGCCATAGGGGTGCTCCAGTCTTGCGGTTTTTGGAATATCGCCGCGTCTCAGCGAGCGCGCGGCGAGCACGTCTGCCTCAATGTCCGGTCACGGTCAACCCGCACTCGTGGCCTTCGCGAATGCCGGGCGCGCCTCGATGCGAGCCAGCCACGCTGCAATGCCACGAAATTCGGGCAACGCGAACGGGAAGTTCACACAGCGCTTGACCAGCGGCGCCAACGCCACGTCCGCGAGACTGAACGACTGACCGGCGCACCACGGAACCTCACGCAGGTGGGTGTCCAGAATCGTCAGTTCGGCGGCGAGGTTTGGCCCCGTATCGGCGGACTGTTCGTCCTTCGGCTTCTTCGCGTCCTTGAATCCCGCGAGGTAGACGGGGTTGAGCGATGCCAGTGCCCAGTCCATCCAGCGCTCGACAAATGTGCGCTGCGCGAGATCGTCGGGATACAACGACGTGCCCTGCCGGCTGGCGAGGTAGCGCAGGATCGTGTGCGATTCCCAGATGACGAGGTCGCCATCCGTCAGCGTGGGCACCTTGTTGGTCGGGTTCATCGCGAGGTATTCCGGGGTGCCGGTGTTGCCAAACTGGCGGCCATAGTCGAGCCGCTCGTAGGACTTGCCCAGTTCTTCGAGAAGGAAGATGACTTTCTGCACGTTGCCGGATGTGGCACGTCCGTAGAGCTTCAGCATGTCGATGTCCTCAGGTGATGTTCAATGTCTTGGCCGACGCAAGCGATTCACAGCGGCCGGTAAGCGATGCATTCGATCTCGATGCGCGTCGTAATCACCGCGCGTGCCTCGACCGTGGTCCGCGCGAGCCGGCCATCCGGGAAGAATTCCTTGAATACGCCGTTGTAACGGCCGAAGTCGCGGGCGTCTTCGAGGTAGACCGTCGCCTTCACCACGTCGGCCAGATCGCACCCCGCCTCGCGTAGTGCACGCTGCACGGCGAGGATCGTGGCGCGTGTTTCGTCCTCGATCGTGCCGCTGACCATCCGCCCGTCTTCGTCTTTGGCAACCTGGCCCGAGACGAACACGTAGTCCCCCGCACGAACGGCCGGATGAAACGGCAGGTTGGGGTTCTTCTTGCCATGTACCGAAATCGTCATTGCCATCCTCTTTGTCGTCGTTGGCGTCGAAATGTCATCCCGGGAAACATTCGATGATGTCGATCCCCTGTTGCCGGTCGAGCAGGTACACGAGCCCCCGGTCGTCGATCGTGACGTCGTTGGACGACGCGCGCTCACAGCCGGCGGGGGCATCTGGCTCGTAGAAAGCGATCTCCCTGGGCGCAAACGGATCGGAGAGATCGACAAGCCGCATGCCCTTGGCGAACCAGGCGAACGGCAACGTCGTTCCCACAAAGCGCTCCGATGGCTGATGACAGCCCGACATCGGTTCTCTCGGCGATCCGTCGGGGTCGACACCGGCGACCTGAAACGTCGATATCGGCATCGGCTGGCGTTCGTCGGTGATGTCGTACACCCAGGCAAACGACGGCGGCGACGGCCGCAGTTTCGCGACATCTTCGTCGGCCACCACCATGACGCGACGCCCTTTGACAAGGCCGGGGATCGGCAAGGCGGTGTGCGTCGGGTGCGGATGCGCCGGACCGCTGTTGATACCCGAGATCAGCTTCGGCGACGACATGTCCGAGATATCGAGAATGAAAAAGCCGTGGTGCCAATAGGACACGTAAAGACGATCGCCCATGCGCAGCGGGTGATGGCATCGCGGGCGGACATAGTCGTCCCACGGGTATTCCTCTCCCGCACCGATGTTCTGCCCGGGAATCCACCAGCGACCGACTTCCTCGGGCCGCTCGGGTTGCGCCAGATCGAGAATCTTGACGATGTTCCCGACGAAACCTTCGGCCGTTGGCGAGATGTACGCGAAGCGGCCGTCGAAGTCATAGCGGTGCACCCCACCGGCCTCGCCGCCGGAATACCAGCGCGAGATCAATCGCGGCTCGGACGGGCGAGTGATGTCGAATATGCCAAGACCGCCGCCAAAGTCCGGCGCGCCCTCACGAAATTTCTCGTAGTTCACCAGCATCACGCCGTCCTGCACGCGAACCTTGTGCGAATGCCAGCCCATCGGCACTTCGAGCGTCGCCAGCAAGCGCGGATGCTTGGGGTCGGAGACGTCGTAAATCGACGTGCCGGCTGGCGGACGCATGTGCGAGACATACAGGATGTTGCGATCGACCCACACCTGTCCGCCGCCGGGGCAGTCGATGTGGCTCACGAGCCGCGTATTCCATGCCTTGGCCATGGAGGCGCCCCTTAGTCGAGAAGCATGACGTCGCCGCCAGCGGTCTTGCCCCAGCGTTGCAGCAATCCGAACGCACGAAGTGCCGGCTCATCGCTCGCAATGAATACGATGGCCGGCTGCGTGGCGCTGGTGTTCTCGTATTCGGCCCACGTCCCGCCAGGTACGGCGAGCGTATCGAATTGCTTCGTCTCGAAGGTTTCGCCATCGAGAACGGCCCGCACCGCGCCCTCCAGCGGCGATACCAGCAGACTTGCCGTCTGCTTCATCGGCAGCGTGCGCTCGCCGGGGCGCAGCATCTGCATGAAGAACGTCATCGTCTTGTAGACCGGGCCGCCTCGCAGCGGATCGACGTACTCGATACGTAGTCCCTCGTACGGGTTTTCAGCCCACTCGCGGTGCTTTTCCAGCAGTTCGCGCACGGCTTCGTAGCGATAGATGAACATCGGCGACGAGCCGTTGGCGCCGCGTCGATGGTCGACAAAACGAGGCATCAGGCCACCTGCCCCGTAAGTGATCGCAGAGTAATCGGCAGGGAAGCGCGCGGATTGCTTGCGCATGACGGCGCCGCCTTCGCTGTAGTCGTGATCGAACGAGAGCGCGTTGAGCGTCTCGACCAGCGGGTAATCGAGCACCGAAAGGTTGATGGCCGGCTCGTTGCCCACATTGCCGTGGTTATGCCAGGTGTCGCGCGGCGTAAGCACCATGTCGCCCGGTCCGAACACGACGTCCTCGCCCTCCACGCCGGTGAAGTTCTGCGAGCCGGTCAAACCGAGCCGGATGGCACTCGCGGTATGACGATGCGGCGGCATGATCTCGTTTGGATCGTTGAGCCGGTACGCCGTATACATGGTGGTCACCGTGGCCCGCCTCGGCTTGAGTCCAGGGTTGGTCAGGATCAGTGAGCGACGATCGGAGTCGGCGGTGGAAATGAGGCGAGCGGACTGCTGCAACAGCGGCTCAAGCACTTCCTTGTAACGCCAGATATAGGGCACTGCGCGCTGGCCCTGCATCAGTTGCTTGATCTCATCGTGCTCGACATCCGAGCTTCTGGCCCAGAACGGGAACAGATGCGCGTTGCCGATCTCCTCATACATCTGCCGAGTCTCTTGTTCGCTGGAGCGAACTGCGGCGTCCTGCGTGGCTTGCATCATGCTGCGCTACCTCCGAGTGGGGTTTCACGAACCGCTGATGCAAATGAGTAGATCAAGACAAATTTTTCATGTCAACCAAAAATGTATTTGGTCGATATGGTTGATATATTTTGGTTGAGTTTTTGGTTGAACCAGATTACAACTAAGAAAGGCACAGGGGTCTCAAATAATGCTGAATACAAAGCCTAATGAAGAATTAGCAAAGCATCCATCGAGTTAGCCGATGGTTGCAAATTCCGCTATCATGCTGCCTCGATGTGTTTTCGGCACGCAACCAAATACCTTGGTTGCGGCAGGGAGAGAGAAGTTATGGTCGACTTGGTTGAGAGTTTGCGAAGCCGTCTTGCCAACGGCGACGCTTTGCCGGCAGAGCGGCAATTGGCAGACGAACTGGGCGTGAAGCGCCATCAGTTGCGCAATGCATTGAAGGTGCTGCGCGACGAGGGCGAATTGGAGACCCCGCGCGGACGCAGCGAGGGGCAATCCAGGCGCAACGGTGAGATATTGGCCGGGCACACGAATGTGCTGGAGGTGATCGAACTTCGGCTGGCGCTGGAGCCGTTCCTTGCCCGTCTGGCAGCGGTCAGGGCAACACCGGTCGAGATTACGCGCATCGAGCGCGCAGCAACGACGTCGCCCGGTGCCGACCGAGGCTCGACCGACCTCGCCTTTCACCGTGCAGTCGCTGCCGCGTCGGGCAATGCACTTGCCGCCGATATCTATCAGATCATCCGGCGAGTCGGCTCGGACATCCGCTTACACGTGCCGCAACCCCTCCCCCACTGCCCGGAACGCATCCGGCAGCGTGATCAGGAACATCAGGCGATTGCGCAAGCCATCCGGCATCGCGCCCCCGACCTCGCGGAAACGGCGATGCGCGAGCATTTGATTCGTGTGCGAGAACAGATCATGGCGCGGATGGTGCCCGGTAGCCAGCACTGATCGGCAAAGTGCTTGGCCCCGCAAGGCCCGATCGACGCTCGTCTGTCCGAGGAATCGAACCGCGATCCGCCTGCCGCAGTTATCGTGACGTTCCTGAGCGCCGCCGCGACGACCGGTCTGCTGGTCGTCGGCTTCGGTCATGCGCTGTCACGGAACCAGCACGATCTTCGATCCGATCTTGTTGCGTGCCATCTCGAAGCCCTCGATGGCCTGTGCGAGCGGCAACCGGTGCGTGACCATCGGCCCGAGCGCCGCGTGATTCTCCACCAGAAAATCACGCACTTCCTGCCACGTCGCGCGTGTTGCGCGGTAGGTGCCGCGAATCTGGTGCCGCAAGCGCACGAGCTTCGCACCATCGAAACTGATGGGCTTGCCGTGAATGCCGCACACCACGAACACGCCTGAAGGACGCAGCACGTCGAGCCCGGCTTGAACCGCCGCGCCGACACCCGTCGCTTCAATGACGATGTCGTATTCGTTCTCGCCCAGTAGCGTGCGCATGGCCCCTTCCGGAGCACCGTCGAGATCCAGCGTGGCTTCGATACCCAGTGCGCGCGCCGTCGCGAGACGCTCGGCATCGTCGTGCCCGACCAGCGCCACCCGGGCGCCGCGTGCCTTCGCCAGCACCGCAATGGCCTGACCGATCGTGCCCGGCCCCATCACCAGTACGCGATCTCCTGCGTGCACTTCTGCCGTCTTGACGGCGGACATACCGATGGACAGCGGCTCCGCCAGCGACGCGACACCCGCGTCCATGCCGGGCGGCAACGTCAGGCAATTGCGGGCAGGCACGCGCACACGGCTGGCAAATGCGCCGTCGCGCATCATGCCGATGCCCCGGCGCTCGCGGCACTCATCGACGCGCCCGGAAACGCAGTACTCGCACACACCGCACTCGACCGAGGGGATGACGACGACGGCGTCGCCGCGCTGGAGCGTGCTGACCTCAGCGCCAAGCGTTGCGACACGACCCGCAAATTCGTGGCCCAGCGTCACCGGGAACGCCGCTCGCAAGAAGTCGTAGCCGCCCGACCAGTCGTAGATATGCACGTCGCTGCCACAAATGCCGGCGGCAGTCACTTCCACGATCACATCGTGCGCGCCGGGTTGTCCCGGTTCGGGGACATCGCGCCATTCGAGGCCGAAGGCAGCGGTGGTTTTCTGAAGCGCTTTCATCAGGGGGCTCCGGTAATCTTGTGTTGTTGCGTCGGGGTGCGCGGTTATTGTGTGCGGCGCAGCGAGATGTCGACGTCGTCGTGACGGATCGCGAAGATCAGTGAATACACGTCGACACCGGGTGGCGACGAGACCGGCAGGGCATCGACAACGAGCGATGCGATGCGCTCGCTCAGCGCCCCTGCTGCCGCAATGTCCTCCGTCTCGACGAGCAGCACATGCGTGGGCATATCCGATGCCTTCCAGCGCGCAAATGCGCTCGGCTGCGCCTCGAAGACTTCGCCCAAATGGGCAGCGACGGCCCCGTCAAGCGCAGCACACGCTTGAACTAACGGCAATGCCGCAACCGCTGCGGCAGCCGACGCATGGATTCGCACGCACGCGAGTGCACCGCCCGTGCCGCCTCCCGTCGACGCCAGCGTCCGGCACGGGGCGCGCAGCACATGGGTCAACGTCGAGCGCATATTGGCAGACCACGGCGTCGGCGCGTCGATCACGTTCAGATAGGCCAGCGAACGGAACACTTCGGGCGACACCGCGCCGTAAGCCGTGAAATACTCCCGCTGCCCCGGCCGGGCATGCCGATAGCGGCGCCCTTCAATGAAGCCGTCGATGCCGACGCGCTCCGGCACATGTTCGCGCGTATGCCAGCGGTTATATTCCTTCGCATGCTGCGGCGTGACGTCATTCCAGAGCGCGAGAAACGCCGGTCCGGGAAATGCCATGAGTCGTTTATCCAGTAGTCGAGAAAGGATCGATCAGCGGGTACCGGGGTTTCCAGGCGTCAACGCCGATGCCGGTTCGCGCCGGGACGCGGGCATCGCGAACATGCACAAGGCAGCAAGCAACGCGGGCACGCCCACGATCAGAAACAGTACCGGATAGGCCATGCCCGAGCCGAGCAGTACACCACCGAGGCTGGAGCCAAGTATCGAGCCGAAGCGGCCGATGCCGGTCGCCCACGCCACGCCCGTGGCCCGATTCGCCGTGGGGTAGTACGTCGCCGCCAGACCATTCAGACCGACCTGCGTGCCGCTGATGCATACACCGGCGATGTACACGAGCGGCGCCAGCACAGCGGCGTTGCCGAAGGCGCGGCCAATACAGAGCACGGTCACGAAGGCCACGGCGTATGCCGCGCCCAGCACCCATGCCGGTCGCGCGCTGTCCATCACGCGCCCCAGCAGCAGACCGCCCGTCGTGCCGCCAATGGACCATAGCGCAGTAATGAGTGCCGCGTTGCGCATCGAGCCGCCGGAATTCGTAATGATGGTCGGCAGCCAACTGGCCATCAGGTACAGCACCGAAAGCCCCATGAAGAAGGCCGCCCACAGCAGCAAGGTACCGCGTGCGTAGGGTGCCACCATCAACTCGCGTACGGGCGAGCGGCTTTGCTTCGTCTCACGTGCGACGAACGTGGTCTGCGATGTGACGACATCCGGGGCGATCTGGCGCCCCAGTGCGCGCAGGCGGTTCTGCTCATGAGGACGGCGTAGCGCAAGAAAACGCATCGACTCGGGCAACGCCATCCACAGGACAGGCAACAGCAGCAGTGGCAGCACCCCGCCCACGAGCACCATGGCGTGCCAGCCGTGCCGTTCGATGATCTGCGAGGCGACGACGCCACCGAAGGCGGAGCCCATCGAATTGCCGCACATCATCAGCGTGATGATGGACAGCTTGCGCTTGCCCGACGCGTACTCGGCCGTGAGTGTGACGGACGCCGGCGAAGCGCCGCCGATACCCGCACCGGCGATAAAGCGCAGGATGGAGAGTTCGGTGACGTTGGTCGCGAACAGGGTAGCGAGTGTCGCGAGACCGAACGTGGCAACCGACGCCAGCAACACGAAGCGGCGTCCGCGCCGGTCGGCCAGCGGTCCGAACAGGAGCGAGCCGGCCATCATGCCCAGCAGCGCAGAGACGAAAATCGGCGAGAGTTCCGCGACCGACAGGCCCCACTCGCGGCGTACGGCGGGCGCAATATATGCCGCCAGCCCGATGTCGATGCCGTCAATGGCAACGATCAGAAAGCACAGCACGACGACGCGCCACTGCAGGCCCGACATTCGGCGCCCGTCGAGAAAGGATTGCAGATCCAGCGACGCTGGAGCATTCGGAGATGCGAGGGTGTTTGGCATGCGAGTTCAGATTCCGTCGATGTGTCGATGAGGCTCAGAACACCTTGCGCAAACCCACGCGCACGGCCAACTGGTTGGGGGTAGTGGACGCCGTCAGGCCAAAGATGTCGGCCACGGCCACATTGCCCGTCGAGTCGCGCCCGCTCGCGTGTTGCCAGACGAGAATGCCGTAGAGGTACGTCGTCTTTGAGAAATTGTAGGCAGCCCCGCCTTCGACGGACTGATAGTGTCCGCCCGGCGCGAAGCTGTATTGGTATCCGACACCCGCCATCGTGCGGGGGGAGAACGAGTATCCGTAGTTGATCTGGTAGTTGTTGAAGACGGCGTTGGGCGGCGCCAGCGGGTTGGCTGCCGTGCGCACGATATCGAGAAAACGCACGTTCTCATACATGGCCGATACCTGCGAGTTACCCCACGTGTATTTCGCGCCGCCACCGACGACCTGCTGGCTCGTGGCCGTGACGTAGTTCTGGAAGATCGGGTTGGTGACCGGGTTCGAATAGGCTGCCCCCGGCTGCGCTGCGGTTGCTGCGCCGAAGATCGATGTGCCTGGGGTACGCATATTCATGTAGGCGCCGGCGATTTGCAGCCCGCCGCTCGTGTACGAGGCGCCAACGCCGTAAGTCCGGTCTTTCGCGAAGTTGCCTGCGACGTTGCCGAACGAGAACATCGTACTGAACTTCAACCCACCATAGGTCTGGCTCTCGTACTTGATGACGTTGTTGATCTTGTTGTAATTCCACGAACCGTCGATGTCGCCCAACGTCGCGCCGAGTCCCCCCGCAAACATGAACGAGGTCGACAGCGGCACGAAGTAGTCGTTGGTCATCGAATACTGATGGCCAATCGTAAGCGTGCCCAGCCGTTTGTCAGACAGGCCGACGAACGCCTGCCGGCCGAACAGCGTGTTCGCCGGTTGTGCAACGCCGTTCATGATGTTGAAGCCGGCTTCGAGCGTGAAGATCGCGGACACCCCGCCACCGAGATCCTCCACACCGCTAAACCCGAACTTGTCGCCTGCGCGCCCGCCGCTGGCAGCCTGCCAGGCCGACTTTCCGCCGCTGTTGTTCACGTAGGTCATGGCGGCGTCGACGGCGCCGTAGATAGTCACGTTGCTTTGCGCGAACGCGCTCAGCGAGCATGCCGCAAGCGGCAGGCAGGCGATCCAGTGCTTCACGGTTGTCTCCTGTATCTCTCTTGTTTTTTGTTCGTTCGCGCCCGGCGCGTCTGTCCTGTGCATTGACGCGGCGGGCGGTCTCTCCTTGGTGCCGGGCGTCTGGCATACCGCGCATCGGCTGGCGAGAATAATGGGCGAACGCGGCCCAGCGATATAGAGGCGAAGTGGAAGTTCAGAACACGCGATTCGGAAATAATCGCGAATTTTCGGCGCCTAACGTTGGCGACGGTTCGACAATCGAAACCGCCGACGTGCAAGTCACAGGTAAGTGCCCTGCTGTTCGAGTCTGGCGAGTCCGGTAACGAGGAAATCCAGCAGCGCGTGAAACAGCTTGGGGTTGTGATGGTTGGCCGGACGCAGCACCTTGATCCAGTAGTCAGGCAGTCCGAACCCGGGAAGTAGCTGCACGAGGCGTCCTGCCTGCACGCTGTCGTTGGCCCGATAGCGCGGGAGAATCGCCACGCCCATGCCGTCCAGGCAGGCGTTGTGCATGGCGTCGATATCGTTGGTCGCAAAGCCCCCGTCGACGCTCACCTGAATGTCGCCCGCACGGGCATCGGTAAACGTCCATGTGCGCACGGTGCTTTGATACGAATAGAGCAAACACCGATGCCCCGGCAAGTCTGACGGGTGCCCGGGCGTGCCGTGCTGCGCCAGATAGCCGGGTGACGCGTAGACATGGCGCTTGAACGGACACAACGGAAATTCCTCGACACCATCGTAGGTGACGGGCAGGCCGGTGATCACGAAGTCGAAGTTCTCCAGCACCGGGTCGACGGCACGGTTCGTCAGTTGAAGTTCGATGCTGGCCTTGGGATGGGAGAGGAAAAACTCGTTGAGGAGCTTGCCGAGGAAGTGGTTAGTGAACGATGCCGGAGCCTTGACGCGCAAACGGCCGCCGAGCGAGCGGTCATCGACCGCGGCGCGCTCGGCCAGGCGTTCGTAGGCGCTCAGGAAGTCGCGGGCGCTACCCAGCATGTCGCGTCCGGAGGACGTGAGCGTCAGGCTGCGCGTGGTGCGTTGGAAGAGCAGAACATCGAGTTCCTTTTCCAGCGCACTGACCCGCTTTGTCACCACCGGCGCCGAGACGTCGAGCCGGCGCGCCGCCGCCGTAAAGCTGCCCATCTCGACCACGGCGAGGAAGGCTCGCACGTTTTCTACACTATCCATCGCTCCCCACCTCTTTGCGCTGATGGAGGTGAATTGTATCGAGGGCGGCGCTCAGGCAACAAAACCTGCTTTAAATCCACTGGTCGTTCTCGACGGTACGCCCGCCCGTTGGACCGTCTCCCGTGTTCACCACACCTCGCGGTTCGACCAGCAGCAGCTTCGCTTCTGCGTCTGCACAAGTCCTGTGTTCGACATCTTTTGGCACCACCGCCATCTGACCGGCACGCAGCACGATGGAACTGTCGCCCGAAGGCCATGCGCGAAAATCGATGCGCAATTCGCCTTCGAGCACGATGAAGGTTTCGTCGGTGTCGGCGTGCCGGTGCCACAGAAAATCGCCCTCGACCTTCACGACCTTGAACTGATAGTCGTTCATTTCAGCGACAACGCGCGGTTGCCAGTGACCGTAGATCTGCGCAAGCTTGCCGATCAGGTCGATGGTCTGGCCTTGGCCTCGCTCGGCCGGCACGGCGGTGTGGTTCGGGGATTGGGACATCGTTCTCTCCGTTCAGGGGTTGATGCCCCGAACGATACGCATGCAAATTGCGGCCGTATTGAACGATCGTGGGTGTTCAGCGACGCTTGACGCCGCCCGCAATGTGGAGCCAGCGTCCCGGCGTCAGCCCGAATGTCCTCGCGAAATGCCGCGTCATGTGACTCTGATCGGCAAAACCCGCAGCCACAGCGGCATGAGCGAGCGAAGCGCCGCCGAGCAGCATGCGGCGCACCGCATCGAGGCGCCGCATCGTCAGATAACGGTATGGGCTCGTGCCGTAGAACGCGCGAAAATCGTGCGACAGGCTCCAGCGGTCGCGGCCCGTCGCCATTTCGAGTTCGTCGAGCGTGACGACGCGCGCGCAGTTCGTGTGCAGATAGTCGCGTGCGCGCCGCGCCGCAAGGAAGTCGCCTTTCGGGCGTCGTGCGGGCATGCCGGCAATAGCGACAAGCGCGTGCGCCAGTTCGGCGAGCGCATCGCTCTGTTCGAGCGGCTCGAGCGTAAAGCCGACGTGCTGCAGCAACGTTGCCGTCGCCGCCGCAAGGCGCGGATCGGTTGTCACGCCGCCCTCGACGAACGGCAGCGCACGTCCACCGAGCACGTCCTGAAAGAGCGCGGGTTCAACGTAGATCATCCGGTACCGGAACCCTTCGTCGGTGCCCGCCTGGCCATCGTGAGCCTCGTCGGGGTGCAATACCATCGTGTTGCCGGGCAAGCTGTTTCGCCCGCTGCGCCGGTAGCTGAAACTCTGGACACCCGCGAGCGTGCGGCCAATCGCATAGGTGTCATGGCGATGCATGGCGTACGCCTTGCCATGAAACCACGCCTCGATCCGCTCGACGCCTTCTATCGGCTCGGCACGCCTCACCCAGTCGGAGGATGAGCGCTGCGCTTGTCGGTTCATGATGTATTTCCCTGGTTGGCCGGAAATGTCGCGTTGCGGCACGCCCGCTCAGTCGCGGTCGCAATTCGTGATGATGATACCGCGCGTCACATCGTTGCCGATAGGGCGGATAGCGACTCGCTCGATACCGGCGTCGACGAGGGCGGCGAACGCGACGGCGAGCAGCTGCGCGACAATGAGTGGCACGCCTGCCGCAATGAGGCCGGCGGCGGCGAGCATCGCCGTCTCGCCTTGCGCGAAGTTGAATATGTGGGTCGCGTTGTAGACGGCGGTAAATCCAATCGCGACGAGGCCGTAGATGCAGCCTACGGCGAGGCCGGAAATCAGGTATTGGCCAGTTCCGTCATTCCAGGCTTGCCTGCGCGTGGTGTTCGCGCAAGGCCACGCGACCTATTGTGGGGAGCATGCGTATGGCCTGTCTTTGGAGTTTTTGATGTCGTCTCGGTAGCGCAGCGTTGGCGCATCCCGGTAAACCGACTGTAGAAGTCTAAAAATCCAGGAACAATTCAGAAGAGAATTCGGTTACTTCCGCTTTTCGGAAGCAACACGAAAGGGGTGCGCCCAGGCACCAGCGTGGACGAAATCGGCCTGACGATGCGCCGATATCGCTCGAAGCGATGTGTTTCGCGGCGTGGGGAAAGACGCGCATAGGTAGGGAACCGAACACCAAGTCCGACGTTTGTCGATACAGCGTCGATCTTCTCGGTCTCTGTAACGCGCGCCCGATTTCCGAATTTCTTGCTTGTCCGCCACCTATGCGCCAGGTGCGTATTTCGCGACGCCAGTGCCAATCCCAATCCCTGCACGTCCTTCGTACGCCACGCTATGTCGGTGTCGGTGTCGAAGATGATGTAAATGGCGTCGGAGGCAATATGGCGTACGTCACGAAATCGCTTGACTAAACCTCGTTGGGTGCACGAGGCAAAGCCAGCGGTTCGTGCTTGATCATTACGCCATGGCGCAGGCGACGCCGCCGCGCCGTCAGCCCGGTCTCCCGGCGCTCACGACAAACGCGCTTGTGATCGCGCCCCCGATGTTCGAGCTGAAGCTGCCCAACCCACCGGCACAAGACGGACTCGCCCCCTGCTGAGTTCCTTTAGAGAATGCGCCCTGCATTGAGGACTTGCGCGGGGTCAAGCGTCGCTTTCAGTTTCGCCATTAACTCTCGTTCGATGCCGCTTCGACTAATGTGGAGAAAGGGCTTCTTTATGCGGCCGATGCCGTGCTCCGCAGAAATGCTGCCGCCCACCTCCTCGACAAGCCGGTACACGATCTCATCCGCCCGCAACTGATCAGCTTCGCTCACATGCGGTCCAGTCACGATATGCAGGTTGCCGTCGCCCAGATGACCGAAGAATAGATGGGAGGCTGCGGGAAAGGCCGTCTCTAACAGATTGCGTACACGCTCCACATACTCACCCGTCACCCGTAGAGGAATACCGACATCGAAGGACACGAATGGGGAGAGCGACTTGAGCAACTCTCCGATTCCGTCACGGATCTCCCACAGTGCATTGGACTGTGCCTGACTCTGTGCCACGATGACATCGGAAACAACGCTTTCCTCGATCATTTCACCAAAGAACCCCTCGAAGAGTTCCTGCATCTGAGGTGCCGTGCCACCTTCCGCCTCGACGAGCACGTAGACGTTGTGATCATCCGCGAACGGCATCGAGCGCCCAAGCTCCCGCGTTGAAGCCCGCAAAAAGTCGTCCCACATGACTTCGAAGGATGACAGCCCCGGCAAGCGTCCTCGCGCAGCCTTTAGAAGCGCCGTAACCTGCACAAATGACGATAGCGCACATAAGGCGCTGCGCCGCACCTCCGGCTTAGGGAAGAGGCGCAGAACCGCTCTAGTGACAATGCCAAACGTGCCTTCGGTGCCAATGAACAAGTGCTTCAGATCCGGCCCCGTATTGTTCTTAAGCAGACGGTTCATCATCGAAACAACCCTGCCGTCGGCCAACACAACCTCGACGCCGAGAACGAGGTCGCGCATCGGACCGTAGCGAAGCACACGATTGCCGCCCGCATTGGTCGCGATGTTGCCGCCGATCTGGCAGCTTCCCCTGGCGCCAATATCGAGCGGGAAGTACCAGTCCTGCGCCTCGACTGTCTCCGCGAGACGCGAGAGGACAACGCCAGCCTGAACCGTAACCGTACCGCCGATGGCGTCGAACTCCTCGATCTGATCCAAGCGCTCCATAGAGATGACGATATCCCCGTCGTCGGGCACAGCGCCCCCGGCCAGACCAGTAAGCCCGCCCTGAATCGTGATGCGCTGCAAGTCACCACTGTGGTGTTGCACGATACGCGCGACATCCAGACTGCTGCGCGGCCGGTACACGATTGCAGGGCGGCCGCCGCGCAGACCACTCCAGTCGGTGCAGTACTTTTCAATCTCGGCGGCATCGCTCAGCGTTCCCGGCAGATCGACCGGCGCAACACTTCCTGACTGATTTTTCAGTTTGTTCAAAATTTCCTCCTAAGTTTTGGCACGGCTGGCCACGCCCCCCCAAGTTAAAACCGACTCCCATGTCGGCTGTGTTGGGTCGCATTCAAACGGGCTTATGGGCTCAAAGCAGGATAGGAATCGCGGTTCCCGTGGGCGAAGTGACGGCGAAAAGCAAGACGGGCCCGGGAACTGAAAAAGCTCCTGGGCGCCGCGTCGGCCCAAGCCTCACGAGACCCGGGCCAGCGAAGGCCTCCACTCAGGCGAACGTGAGAGCCCTCCACCAGGCTCACACGATCACACGAGCCCTGTCGTGTAGAAGATCAGAATCGCCGCGCAAGCTGCCATCGTCTTAATCAGAGTAATGGCAAAGATGTCCCGATACGACTGGCGATGCGAGAGTCCGCACACAGTGAGCAGCGTGATAACGGCACCGTTGTGCGGTAACGTATCCATTCCCCCGCTCGCCATGGATGCGATCCGATGGAACACTTCCAATGGAATCCCCGATGAGTGTGCCAACTGCACGAACGTATCCGCCATCGCGCCAAGCGCGATACTTAAGCCCGCGATAGCCGACCCGGTAAGCGCTGCGAGTACGGTCACCGAGATGCCCAGGTTAAAAAGCGGGCTGGGGATCGTCTGAAGTGCCTTCGCGGCAACAACGAAACCGGGTAACGCCGCCATGATTGCGCCGAAGCCGAACTCCGACGCACTGTTCATCGCGGCAAGCAGCGCCCCATTGATGGCCTGCTGCGAGCGCACCATGAACTGAGGAACAATCTTGCGCCAGCCAGTGGCTAGTACGGTGAGAATACCCACGACCAGAGCGCCCTCGACGGCCCACAGTGCGGACTCGGCACGCACGTCAATCGGAAGCGCCTGGGGCAGCCCGGCGAGGCTGAGCGAATAGTGTCCATCCGAGTACGCCAACGGAATCAGCTTCGAGAATGCGAAATTGAGGGTGCACACCAGCACAAGCGGCAATAACGCCAACCAGACGTTCGGCAGTTCTTCCCCGGTCTGGGTCGGTTCAGGCTCATTGATATGTCCAGCGCCATACCCTTCCCCGGCTTTGGCCGCCGCGCGTCGACGGTACTCGAGATAGAGCATGCCGGTGATGAAGATCAACACGCCGCCAAGCGTTCCCAGGCGCGGAGCGGCCCAAGTGGTTGTATGAAAAAACGAAATGGGAATGATGTTCTGCACCTGCGGACTACCAGGCAGGGAGTCCATCGTGAACGTAAATGCCCCCAACGCGATCGTGCCCGGCATCAGGCGCTTCGGGATTCCCCCTTGACGGAAAAGCTCGGCGGCGAATGGGTAAACAGCGAACACCACTACGTTCAGGGATACGCCGCCGTAAGTTAGGAGCGCGCAAACAAGAACGATCACGAGCATCGCCCGATGGCCACCTACGAGACGCACAATCGAGGCGCTGATGGCACGGGCGTTCCCCGAAAGCTCAATGACTTTGCCAAACAGGGCGCCTAGCAGGAAGACAGGGAAAAATAGCTTGATGAATGTGGACACTTTCGCCAGAAATATGCCGGAGAAAGCCGGCCCAACCGCCTGGGGTTCTGTCAGCAAAACAGCGATGAGCGCCGCGATCGGCGCAAAAATAATGACGCTATGTCCACGGTAGGCCATGAAAACAAGAAAGGCCAGAACGGCGACAATGACAAGTACTGCCATTTGAATTGACTCCTGATTTTTTTGTATGAGCGCGCACAGAGTCTCTGAGCCAGGTTCGCCAGAATGCGTGGGCCACACAAAGGGAGACGGCGCGCTCAATTAATTCGGATTCCGTAGTGATTACCATAACCACCGCCACATCCGATTTCTTTCTATTGTGTGCATCCTTGATCGTCGAGTCCGTACCGATGCTCTTTAACTCGACTGCCTAGGCACTGAACAACCTTGTTCCGCAACGTCTGCGCTCACGGTCACAATTTTTCAGTGGACGCATAATAGAAGCCGCAAGGCGAAAATGTCAATATATGACTATATATCCCACATATTGGGATTAATGTTGACAGGGAAACGAATGGCGATAGCCACGTTGGAAGACTGCTTGTTTCGAGGGTTGAGATGATCGCCACACCGCAGACGGCTCCAAGTATCTCCAGCACTCGCTCCCCTCGTAACCAGCACATCTAGCCGTCGCCCAGGCAGAAATCGGGCAATCCCGAAAATCGCCAATCCATCGCGTGGCAACCCATATGTCTCATGTGCTACGCTCAAGCCCAGCGAATCCAGCACAAGAAAACGCAACGATCACGCCTGCCTGGCGGGCACTGATACCAGTGGAGAAGACACCGAATGGAAATGATGTACGACGCGGGCCTTGAGCGCCGGGAAGCAAACTACGTCCCCCTGACTCCGATTGATTTCATCGCCAGAGCCGCTGACGTGTACGGTGACAGGCTCGCCGTGGTGTATGGCGACACTCGTCGCACGTGGGCCGAAACGTATGCACGGACGCGACGCCTCGCCAGTGCACTGCGGCGCGCAGGGATCGGAACCGGCGATACGGTGGCGGTTCTCCTCCCCAATATTCCCGAGATGGTCGAAGCCCATTTCGGCGTGCCGATGGCAGGAGCGGTGCTGAATACGCTGAACACCCGGCTGGATGTGCAAACCATCCTGTTCATGTTGCGACACGGCGAGGCGAAGGTTCTGATCGTCGACACCGAATACTCGCAAGTCGCACGGGCCGCCGCAGCAGAGTTTCCGGCGCTGCGCATCGTCAGCGTTGCAGATGCCATGCCGGCGGCCCCCTCGGCGTTCGCCTCTGCCGTCGACTACCCGACTTTCCTGGACGGGGGCGACCCGGATTTTGCCTGGTCTCCGCCTGCACACGAGTGGGACGCGATTGCGCTCAACTACACGTCCGGAACCACCGGAGATCCCAAAGGCGTCGTGTACCACCATCGCGGCGCGTATCTGAATGCCGTTTCGAACATCCTCGAATGGGATCTCCCGAAGCACGCTGTCTATCTGTGGACGCTGCCGATGTTCCACTGCAACGGCTGGTGCTTTCCCTGGACGGTCGCTGCACGTGCAGGTGTCAACGTTTGCTTGAGAAGATTTGATGCAAATCAGGTTTTCGAGTTGATACGTCGCGAGAAGGTGACCCACTATTGCGGTGCGCCGATCGTTCAGAGTTCGCTCGCAAACGCGCCGGCGGAACTTCGGCACGGTATCGGCCATCGCGTAGCGACGATGGTTGCCGGCGCGCCGCCGTCACCCGCGGTGATAGCAAAGCTGAACGACATCGGGGTCGATGTGACCCATGTCTACGGACTGACCGAGGTCTATGGTCCGGCGTCGGTATGCGCGAAGCAAGCGTCGTGGTCGGCACTGGATGACGATGCCCAAGCCGCGCTCAATGCCCGGCAAGGCGTACGGTATCACCTGCAGGCCGCGGTTACGGTACGTGACCCCGCTACGTTGGAAGCCGTCCCTCCGGACGGCGAGACCATTGGCGAAATCATGTTTCGCGGCAACATCTGTATGAAAGGGTATCTGAAGAACCCGAAAGCCACCGACGAAGCCTTTTTCGGCGGATGGTTTCATACAGGGGACCTCGGCGTCATGTCTCCGGATGGCTATATACGCATTAGAGACCGAAGCAAAGACATCATCATTTCCGGCGGGGAGAACATTTCCAGCATAGAAGTGGAGGACGTGCTTTACCGCCACCCTTCCGTTTCCGTTGCGGCAGTCGTTGCAATGCCCGATGCAAAGTGGGGCGAAGTTCCTTGCGCATTCGTCGAACTCAAAGCAGGCGCAACGGCGACTACCGAGGACATCATCAAGCACTGCAGAGAGCATCTCGCAGCGTTCAAGGTGCCGAAACGGGTGGAGTTTGGCGAACTGCCGAAAACGTCGACAGGGAAGATCCAAAAGTACGAATTGCGTGCACGCGTGCAATCTGCATCCGCGATCGATCTTGCCGGAGATAGTGCCGCCGGAATGCCGCGCACCTCCCCTGAGCGCAAGGTTTGACGCAACGCAGCTTCACAGCAAGAAAACCGGCCTGAGCCCCTGGAGACTCAGGCCGGCTTCCTTTGCGCCCGATTCAGGCGAGCGTCGCACGCACGCGACATCAACCACATCACGGCAATGCATTCACTGAGCGCCACCGTACCCATCTCACTCGTTCGGGGTTTCCTCGACGGCGTCGGCGCGCCGCCGGATGTCGTCAGGCAATACCTCGAAGCGGCAGGTATCTCCGACGCCCTGCTGACCGAGCCCGGGGCGCGTGTCACGGAATCGCAATTCTCAACGCTTTACCGCGCACTTGCGATCGAGTTCGACGATGAAATGCCGGGTATCTTCGAGCGTCCTCTGCGTAATGGCACCCTGAAGTATCTGTGCCTCAGCCTGCTCGACGCGCCCAACCTCGAAACGGCAATGCACCGCTTCGGCCAGTTCATGCATCTGATTCTCGACGACTTTCGATTTGAGTCGTCTCGCGTCGGCCCCGTGGCCGAAATTGCGTTGCGCGCAGGGCCCGCCGGCGTCAGCGCCCTGGGCCAGCAGCTGATGCTGAAGCTCGCGCATGGTGTGGGTTCGTGGCTCATCGGTCAAAAGATCCCGCTTCTGCAGGTGGAATTCGCGTTTGAGCGGCCTCCTCACGCCGTCGATTACCTTTATCTCTTCCCGGGACCGGCGCAGTTCGACTGCAAACAGACACGCATGCGCTTCAGCGCTTCCTATTTCGATATGCGCGTGCGTCAGCGCAAGGCCGACCTGCGCAAGTTTCTCGCGCGAGCGCCAGAGGATTGGATATTCGTGGCCTTCGACGAGCAACTCACGAGCCATCGGGTCAGGGATTGTCTTGCCTCGCGACTTCCCGATATGCCGTCCATCGATGACGTTGCTCAAGTCCTCAACTGCTCGGTGCGCACGCTTTGCCGGCGGCTGTCCGCCGAAGGCTCGGCGTTCCAGACGCTCAAGAACGAGTTGCGACGGGATATTGCAATCCGGCGTCTCACCGAAACTCAGGATGCGATTGCGGCGATCGCCGCCGATGTCGGCTTTGACGACCCCACTGCGTTCCATCGCGCGTTCCGCCAGTGGACCGGCAGCACGCCGGGCGAGTATCGGCACGCTGCACACAGGCCCGTTGCGGCCCGCCCGCCCAGGGCCTGATCGACGGCCACTGCCGGCGAGACGGCTGGCTACACCCCATATTCCGGTCCTGCCGGGGAGCCCTCCCCGGTCGACTCGTGGCCGAAATTGTCAATAGATGGTCCGGTTTGGTTATCGGGATTCTCGACGATCGCCGCTACGATCTGCTCGATAGTTGCCGTGCAGGATCTCAGCGTTCCGGTGTCATGGCAGGCCTCTTCACTACCGTCCACTGGAAAAGCACCAGAATGAGCTATATCGCACCCGTCAAGGAAATGCTCTTTGCCATGCAGGAACTGGCCGATCTCGAGCGCGTAGCGGCGCTTCCCGGCTTCGAGGACGCCGGGCCAGATTGCGCCCAGGCCGTGCTCGACGAGGCGGCCCGCTTCAACGCCAACGTCATCGCGCCGCTGAACGTCGAGGGTGATATCAACCCCAGTCGTTTCAAGGACGGCGTTGTCACCGCGACGCCCGGCTTCAAGGAAGCCTTTTCTCAGTTCGTGAACGGCGGCTGGCAGGGCGTTGTCCACCCGGCCGAGTACGGCGGTCAGGGACTGCCCAAACTGATCGCGACCGCCTGCGTTGAAATGCTCAATGCCGCGAACCTGTCGCTGGCGTTGTGCCCGGTGCTGACCGACGGGGCCATCGAGGCGTTGCTCATTGCCGGCAGCCAGGCGCAGAAGGAACGCTACGTGCCGAAGCTGATTTCGGGCGAATGGACCGGCACGATGAACCTGACGGAGCCGCAGGCGGGTTCGGACCTCGCGCTGGTGCGCACGCGTGCCGAGCCGATCGGCGACGGCAACTACCATATCTTCGGCACGAAGATCTTCATCTCGTGGGGCGAGCACGACATGGCCAGCAACATCGTGCATCTCGTACTCGCTCGCCTGCCCGGCGCCCCCGAGGGCGTAAAAGGCCTGTCGCTTTTCATCGTGCCGAAATTCGTCGTCAACGAAGACGGCTCGCTGGGTGCCCGTAACGACGTGCATTGCGTGTCCATCGAGCATAAGCTGGGCATCAAGGCGAGTCCGACGGCGGTGCTCCAGTTCGGCGATCACGGTGGGGCCCTCGGCTATCTGGTCGGGGAAGCCAACCGCGGCCTCGAATACATGTTCATCATGATGAATGCGGCACGTTTCGGTGTCGGCGTGCAAGGCATTGCCGTGGCCGACCGCGCATATCAGCGGGCCGTGGCCTATGCGAAAGACCGCGTGCAAGGGCGTGCCGTAGACGGCTCGTCGAAAGCGCCGCTGAGCATCATCAAACACCCTGACGTGCGCCGGATGCTCGCTACCATGCGTGCGCTCACGGAAGGTGCCCGGGCGCTCGCCTACGTCGCGGCAGCGCACAGCGACATCGGTCACCGTCATACCGATGCGTCGGTGCAGGCCGACCATCAGGCAATCTATGAATACCTCGTGCCAGTGGTGAAGGGATGGAGCACCGAGTTGGCAAACGAGGTCGCCAGCCTTGGTGTGCAGGTGCATGGCGGCATGGGCTATATCGAGGAAACGGGCGCCGCGCAGCATCTTCGCGACGCGCGAATCCTCGCCATTTATGAAGGCACAACGGCGATTCAGGCCAATGACCTCGTCGGCCGGAAGACGTTGCGTGACGGCGGTGCTGTCGTCAAGGTGCTGCTCGCAAAAATCGACGAGACCCTCGCGGCATTGTGGGAGCACAAGTCGTACGAATCGAGCGCGGCGTTCCAAACGCTCCACAAGCGACTTGGGGCCGGGCGCGAATCGCTCGCAAACGTGGTCGACTACGTACTCACGCACGCCAAGGATGATCCCAACGCCGTATTTGCCGGCAGCGTGGCGTATCTGAAGCTGGCCGGCATCGTGCTGTCCGGATGGCAGTTTGCCCGGGCGTTGCTCGTCGCCACGGACAAGCGCAACGACGATCCCTCGTTCTATGACGCCAAGGCGGCAACCGCCCATTGCTTCGCGACGCAGATCCTGCCGCTCGCAACTGCACTGGAAGCCGCCATCGTTGGCGCCCACGACGGCAACGAAGGTGCGTTGGCGTTGACCGACGACCAGTTCTGACGCAGGGGTTGGACATGCTCAGCACAGCAAGCCCGATCGAACAGGCTGGCGCACGCGAGTCGATGGATTATGACGTCGTGATTGTCGGCGGTGGGCCGGCCGGACTATCCGCGGCGATCCGCCTCAAGCAGTTGTCTGCCGAGAACGGCGTCGAGTTGTCCGTGTGCGTTCTGGAGAAGGGCTCGGAGATCGGGGCTCACATCCTGTCTGGCGCCGTCATGGACCCACGCGCCATGACCGAACTCATCCCCGACTGGAAGGAGAAAGGGGCGCCGCTATCGGTGGAGGTCACCGAGGACAAGTTCCTGTTTCTCACCGAAGCCGGTTCGACGGGGGTGCCCGCCTGGGCACTTCCGGACAACTTCAGGAATCACGGCAACTATGTCGTTTCGTTAGCCAATGTGACGCGGTGGCTGGGGCAACAGGCGGAAGGGCTCGGTGTCGAGATCTTCGCCGGCTTTGCGGCCGCCGAAGTGCTGTTCGATGACGACGGGGCAGTCAAAGGCGTTGCAACCGGCAATCTGGGCATCGGCAAGGACGGCAAGCCGACGGAGAACTTCCAGCTCGGCATGGAGTTACACGCGAAATACACCCTCTTCTGTGAGGGCGCACGCGGGCAGTTGGGCCGTCAACTGAACGAGAAATTCAAGCTGAGCGATAACGCAGATCCTCAGGTCTATGGCATCGGCATCAAGGAAGTGTGGGAGATCGAACCGTCGAAGCATACGCCGGGCCTGGTCATGCACACGGCCGGCTGGCCACTCGAGAACGACACGTACGGCGGCTCGTTTCTCTACCACATGAACGATTGTCAGGTGGTAGTCGGCTTCGTCGTGGGCCTGGGGTATTCGAATCCGTATCTGTCGCCATTCGAGGAGTTCCAGCGGTACAAGACGCATCCGGAAATCCGCAAGGTGCTCGAAGGCGGGAAACGTCTGTCTTACGGCGCGCGCGCGATGACCGCGGGCGGCCTGATGTCCTTGCCGAAGCTGGTGTTCTCCGGGGGCGCACTCGTCGGTGACGACGCGGGCTTCCTGAACGCATCGCGTATCAAGGGATCACATGCAGCGATCAAGTCGGGCATGTTGGCTGCCGACGCGGCATTTGAGGCATTGCAGGCGGGGCGTAAAGGCGATGAGCTTACGGCCTATCCCGAGGCGTTCAGGAATTCCTGGCTGTACGCCGAGCTGCACCGCGCCCGAAATTTCAAGCAATGGATGAGCAAAGGTCTGTACCTGGGCACGCTGATGGTCGGTATCGAGCAAAAGGTGTTGCGCGGCAACGTCCCGTGGACGCTGCACCACCAGCATTCGGATCACGAAACGCTGAAACCGGCCTCGCAGTGCAAGCCGATCGAATACCCGAAACCTGACGGCAAGCTCACCTTCGACAGATTGTCCTCGGTGTTCATCTCCAACACCAATCACGAAGAAAATCAGCCGGCGCATCTGACGCTTAAGGATCCGGCGGTGGCGCTGAACGTGAACTGGCGGACTTATGCGGGGCCCGAATCGCGCTACTGCCCTGCTGGCGTCTACGAGTATGTGAAGCAGGACAGCGGTGGCGAGCAACTCGTCATCAACGCGCAGAACTGCCTCCACTGCAAAACATGCGACATCAAGGATCCAAGCCAGAACATCGTTTGGGTCGCACCTGAGGGGGGCGGCGGCCCCAACTATTCCAACATGTAATTGAACCCCGAGCGTGCTTCATAGCGTGAGGCACGTCCGGCGTCCATTGGGAGACACAAGAAATGCAAAGAGAAGTCGTTGTCGTCGGTGGTGTTCGCACGGCTATCGGTAAGTTCGGCGGTAGTCTGAAAGACCTCCCACCGACCGAACTGGGTGCGATCGTGGTGCGCGAGGTACTCGCGCGATCGAAAGTGGCGGGCGCCGACGTCGGCCACGTCGTGTTCGGCAACGTTGTCGCCACTGAGCCGAGAGACCTGTATCTGGCGCGCGTCGCGGCACTCGATGGCGGCATCTCGGAAGCGACGCCTGCTTTCAATGTCAACCGCCTCTGCGGGTCCGGGCTGCAGGCAGTCGTCTGCGCTGCGCAGTCCATTCTGCTGGGTGACGCCGACATCGCAATCGGTGGCGGCGCCGAGAACATGAGCCGGGCGCCGTACATTACGCCCGACACTCGCTTCGGCGCGCGCATGGGCAACGTGCAACTGATCGACATGATGTTGGGCGCGTTGCACGACCCGTTCCAACGGGTGCATATGGGAGTCACCGCGGAGAACGTTGCGCGACAGTACAGCATCACGCGAGAGCAACAGGATGCCCTCGCGATCGAATCGCACCGCCGCGCTTCGCGTGCCATCGCCGAGGGCCGCTTCAAGGAGCAGATTGTTCCGGTGACCCGACGCGTGCGAGGCAAGGAAGTCGTATTCGATACCGATGAACACGTGCGCCAGGACGTCGAACAGACCGAGCTTGCGGAGCTGCGCCCGATATTCCAGAAGGAAAACGGGACAGTGACGGCTGGCAACGCCTCCGGCATCAACGACGCCGCTGCCGCCGTCCTGTTGATGGAGCGCAAGACGGCGGAGGCGCGAGGTCTGAAGCCGCTGGCGCGCCTGGTGTCCTACGCGCATGCCGGCGTCGACCCGCTCTACATGGGCATCGGCCCCGTACCGGCGACGCGCATCGCGCTCGAGCGTGCGGGACTCACCGTAGGCGATCTCGACGTGATCGAAGCCAACGAGGCCTTTGCTGCACAGGCCTGCGCGGTGGCACAGGAGCTTGGGTTCGACCCGGCGAAAGTGAATCCGAACGGCTCGGGCATCTCGCTGGGCCATCCGATCGGCGCGACGGGCGCGCTGATTACTGTCAAGGCACTGCATGAACTCAGGCGCGTGAGCGGACGCTATGCACTCGTCACGATGTGTATTGGCGGAGGCCAGGGTATCGCCGCAATCTTTGAGAATCTTCAATAAGTTGCGCACGAAACAGCAACGCCAGCCACTGAGAGCAATTATGGAAATTGGGACGATAGGAATTGTCGGTGCGGGTACGATGGGCAATGGCATCGCGCAGACTGCCGCTACCGCCGGATGGAATGTCATCGTGATCGATGTCGCCGAGGCGGCCTTGACGAACGGGCTCGCACTGCTGAAAAGCAATCTCGATCGGCTCGTCGCGAAAGACAAACTCGACTCGGAAGCCCGGAGCGCTGCGCTCGCGCGAGTCAGGTTCTCGACGGACTATCAGCAACTGTCCGATGCCGATCTCGTCATCGAAGCCGCAACGGAAAATGTCGCCCTGAAGCACCGAATTCTGGGGCAGATCGAATCGGTGGCGCGTCCCGGCGCCATCATTGCGACGAATACCTCGTCCATCTCGGTCACGGCGTTGGCGGCGAGTCTGAGCGACGCTTCGCGTTTCATCGGAATGCACTTCTTCAACCCGGCGCCGCTGATGCCGCTCGTCGAGATCATTCGCGGGCTGCAGACGAGCGACGCCACTGCCGACGCGATTAGCGAGTTGACAAAGCGTCTCGGAAAGACGCCGATTGTCGTCAGGAATTCACCCGGGTTCGTGGTGAACCGTATCCTGGTGCCGATGATCAACGAGGCCTTCTTCGTACTTGCCGAAGGCATTGCGAGCGCCGATGAGATCGACGCGGGAATGAAGCTTGGCGCGAATCAGCCGATCGGCCCGCTCGCGCTCGCGGATCTGGTCGGACTCGACGTCTGCCTGTCCGTCATGGAAGTGTTTCTGAACGACTTCGGAGACCCGAAGTATCGGCCGGCGCCGCTGCTGCGCGAGTTCGTGGCGGCGGGACGGCTCGGGCGCAAGACAGGTCAGGGTGTCTATCGTTACGACTGAATATCGAGCGGGCATCAGGAGGGTGCCCGCTCGATGGCAGGTCTGACGCCTTTGCCAAATGGGCAGCCAGGCGCGAATCGATCATCGCTGGCTTGGTAGACTGGGACGAGATGGGATAAAACCAACATCAGATTCAGGAGACAATGATGCAGGACGAGTTGACGAACGGCACCCCCTCGGCATACGCCTATCCCTTGCTGATCAAGCAGCTTTTGCATACGCCGCTAGCTCACGCCCCGGAGCAGGAGATTGTTTACCGGGGGCAACAGCGAATGACGTACCGGACGATGAACGAGCGCATCTCCAGACTCGCTAACGCCCTTGCCGAGCTAGGCGTCCGGCATGGCAGTACCGTCGGCGTAATGGACTGGGATAGCCATCGCTATCTGGAATGTTATTTTGCTATCCCGATGATGGGAGCGGTACTGCAGACGGTCAATGTACGACTGTCCAACGCGGAAATCGCGTTCACGATCAATCACGCCGGCGCCGAAGTGCTTCTGGTCCATACCGATTTCCTGCCGGTGATCGATGCGATCAAAGATCAACTGAAATCCGTCCACACCTTCGTTCTCATCGACGAAGACGACGACGCTCTCACGACACACACGATTCCGTTCACGACGGAGTACGAGCGCATGCTCGCGGCGAGCGATACGCATTATTCGTTCCCGGATTTCGACGAAAACACGCGCGCCACCACGTTTTACACGACCGGAACCACGGGGCAACCCAAGGGGGTGCATTTTTCTCATCGGCAACTGGTACTTCACACGATCAGCGTGATGGCCGGGTTGGCAAGTCCGGCCTCCGGTCAACGGCTTCATCGTGGTGATGTCTACATGCCGATCACCCCCATGTTCCATGTTCATGCGTGGGGCATGCCCTACGTCGCAACGGTCTTGGGGCTGAAGCAGATCTACCCGGGGCGCTATGCGCCCGACCGGCTTGTGGGGCTCATCCGTGACGAGGGCGTGACTTTTTCGCACTGCGTCGGCACGATCCTGCACATGCTGCTGAACTGCCCCGAAGCGAAGACAGTCGACTTCAGCCGGTGGAAAGTCATCGTTGGCGGAAGTGCATTGACACAGGGCCTGGCGAGGGCCGCGTTCGAGCGTGGCATCGATGTTTTTACGGGCTACGGCATGTCGGAAACCGGCCCGATCCTCACGCTGGCGCAGATCAAGCCCGACCTTGGCCCACTCGATGAGGACGAGGAGATTCGTCTGCGCTGCAAAACCGGCCTTCCCGTTCCTCTGGTCGATCTGCGGATTGTCGATGACGCGATGGCAGACCTCCCGCACGATGGCAAGGCCTTCGGCGAAGTGGTGGTGCGCGCGCCATGGCTCACGCAAAGTTACCTTCACAATCCGGAAGCATCGGAGCAGCTATGGGAGGGCGGGTATCTGCATACTCAGGATATCGCCAGCATCGACCCGGCTGGCTACGTGCAGATTACCGATCGACTCAAGGACGTAATCAAGTCGGGCGGTGAATGGGTGTCGTCGCTCGAAATCGAAAACCTGATCTCTCGGCACCCTGCGGTCTCCGAGGTGGCGGTGTTCGGCATCAAGGACGAGAAGTGGGGTGAGCGGCCGGTCGCGCTGGTCGTATTGAAGAAGGACGCGGGCCCCGTCGACGATGAAGAGATCAGGCGGCACCTGCTTGCGATTGTCGCGACTGGAGAAATCTCAAAATACGCGGTGCCGCAATTCATCAGGTTCGTCGACTCGCTGCAAAGGACCAGTGTCGGCAAGTTGAACAAGAAGGCGATGCGCGAACAGTTCGTCTGACCGATCAGTGTGAGGCCGACGACAGTCACAAAACGAAAAAGCCCTTGAATTTCAAGGGCTTTTTTCTTACTTGCTCAGTCACGACCGATAAGGATGAGCGTTACATCTACACTGTTTTACTCAGAACGATCATATCGCGGTTGCCATTCTGTGAAGCGAGCTCTTCCCAATGCGGCAAACACAAGAGCACAGTGAAGCGCCACGCTTCCGTACACAGGTGATATGCCTACCGGCTCAATTCACTGCGGCGAGGCTTCGGGAAACGTCCAAGCGCCGTTGAGGATCGCCGCGCGCGGCCGATAGAGGCGGACCATGTAGTTCCACCCCTTCATGATCGGAAGGCAGTTGGCGATCTTGCCGTTGCAACCACCGAATTGAATCGCGACGGTGCCGTCGCCGCCTTTCTTCGCCGTGATGCTGTTCAGTGAATAAGCATTGAGGTCGTTGGACTCATAGTAGCCTTGCGCGTTGTAGACGCTGACCGACCAGAAACCATCGACCGGCACGTCCCTGACATTGAGCTTGTAGATCGTGGTGCCATCGTTCTTGGATGGGGTGATGTTGAGATAGAGCGCCTCACTCGGCGGATTGGCGCCCCAGCCCATCGCAGTGCCGATGAGATAACGAACCGGATCGACCTCATTCTTGCTGCCATACATGCGTTTTGTATCAGTCAGCGTCGTCGCAAGAACCAACAGTGCGTCGCGCACCTTTTTCTGGCTGGCCTGGTCCCAGTTAGGAATCTCGAACTGTCCCTGAGCCTTTTGCTCAACTTTGATCGCGTCCTGAAGCGCATGAACCTGTTTGACATCCTCAGGGTTGGAAGGGTCGACCAGAGTGCGCACCGCTACCGCCACGTAGCGTGTGCCGATCGCTTTTCTCGTCAGCCTGTATGAGCCGGCCTTGTAGTGGACGCCATGGGTATATTGGTCTTCGTCAAACACCTGCATCGACATGAATCGATCACCGGCTTTGGGCAGCGTGACCGTCACTGGACCGGCGTCGAGATCGAACACGGCGGAAGAATAGAGCGTATCGCGATTGAGGCGGATGACAGTCTGCTTGTCGATCGGCGCTGGCTCACGCGTATGATCGAACTTGCCGAAACCACCGCTCTTGACGATGCCGGCGAAGTACAGATCCGATTCCGCACGAATGAAGTTGTCCGGCGAAACCTGAATGGCCCCTGAAGGCGATGATGGCCCAGTATCAGCCAGGGCCGGGAAGCTAGCCGCGAGAGTCAGCATCAGCGTCAACAAAGATTTTGTCATCATGAGTTCCTTGGTGTTTGTCATTTCGCGAGTTCGAGCACAGGGGATTTCCACCGCCCGTCTAACGCCTCGGGCTTGGGCCAGTAGATGCGCATGACAGTCCAGAACGGCCCCTTCGGCGCGGGCAGCCAGTTCGCTTCCTTGTCCTTGCCGGGCGTTTCATGCTGCAAGTAAAGGGTTATGCCGCCGTCAGCATCTTTCTTGAGCTGAGGAAGCATCGGCGAGTTGATGAGATACCGGTTGAGAGGATTGGCGCTGAGCAGGCTCGACGGCAGCTCGTACATCGTCACCGACCAGAATGCGTTCGCGGGCGGCAACTCGCCCGGCGCCAGGCGCAGCGTATAGCGCTGACGAGTCGCATCGAGCAGTTGTCCATTGACGTCTGTGAAGTAGGCAGGATAGAGCGCCTCCTCTTTACTGTTTCCATAGATGCCGAGAACGGCTCCGGACATGCGGACCATGTAGTCGTTCTTCAAAAACTCACGAGTGCCGAAAGCGTCGCTGCTCGGTCTCTTGCCCGTGTCGATCTCGTTCTTCTTGAACTCGGCAAAGTCCCTCCAGGCATCGGCCATTCCCTCCAGGACAGCCTGACGGATGTCGGGGGAAAGCGCCTGCAAGTCAAACCTCTTGCCGCCGCCGATGCCGAGCTTGGCAAAACGGGCCATCAGATCGATTTCGCTCGCATGCGTCGGACAGAATTGAAGAACGAAGTTCAGAAGGTTGAAGAACTCGGGCGATGTGCGCTGCTCCTCGGCGGTGAGCGGCTTCAGGAAGGCAACGTCTGGGACAGTTTTGGATGGCTTGCCGAGGAACTGTGACAAGGTCTGCACTTTGTAGCCTGCCTGAACGGCTTTCACGGCCTCGACGTCGGCAGCGTTTTTGAGCTGCGTTCGATAGAGCACAAAATCGAAGTCGGTCTCGGAGCGGATCACCCCCTTGAGCCCCTTGGGAGCCTCGCCCTTCCACCGTGGACCGGCGAGCAGAAAGCTTCCCGCCTCGTTTCCGGTCGCTCGACTGCCAACATAGGCAAAATTGTGCGTATACATGTCGATGAACTGCAGGGAGTAATAGCGGTCCTTCTCGACGGCGGGGACAGTGATAACGAGGGGCTCGGCCCTGAGATCGGCGCCAAGAAATGAATACGGTGTATCCGAGTTGGGCGTCTGGATCGCCTTGTCGTCGGGCGTAAAGACGCGCGCCACATTATTCAGCGTATTCCAAGGCGCCTTGTACTCTGGATTGTCGCGATCGACGAAGTACGAGTACTGGATGCGGTAGCTGTCGACGAGCGGGAAGCCGTAGATCGTCGCTTCCCTGGCAATTGCTCGCGCTTCATCGTGCGATAGGCTGCTAGCGGCATGTGCGCTACCCATCGCCTCCAATCCCAGAAAAGATATCCCTGCCAGAACGGCAAGCGCGGACAACGTGTGCCGGAGTCTATTGCTCATCGTGAATCTCCCTTTTCTTCAACACAATCATGGCGGCGGCTTTCTTATGCTTTGAGTAAGGAACGGCGAAGAACGCCAGAAAAACGCCGATATTGAGACCGCAGGACCGGGCTGCAAGCTCAGTGGTGTGTTCTTCTGGCAGATATATAGGAGATCATAACTTGCGATGCTGGTGTACCGCCTGCTTCTCCAATTCCGAGTCCCAGGCGGGTGAGCGGCAAGTTCCAGGGTAATGCCCCCACCTTCATGCCGAAGCCGGATGCGGCGACTGCCGCAAGCGACCTGACCATCGCGTTCGAGCATTACAACGAGAAGCATCCTCATAGCGCGCTGATGTATCGCTCACCACGCGAGTTCCGGCGCAGGACCGATTCATCAACCTTGGTGTGAGATTGTGTCTGGAGGGACAGGGGCAAATCCAGTCACCCCCACCGCCCACTTATCTCCTTCCCGCACAAGCAAATCGAAAACAATTCATTCCCTCGCGCAGTCCTGTTTCCTACAATCTAGTCCTTACTTGTTATAACAAGTTGGTGAGCTTACCGACAATCACGGTGCCGCCACGCCCCAGAGATCCATGCAAACTCACGAACTCGAATACGACATCGTCGTGATCGGCGGTGGCACTGCCGGCCCGATGGCCGCAGTGAAAGCAAAGCAGCGCGACCCGAATCTGCGCGTGTTATTGCTTGACAAGGCGCACGTCAAGCGCAGCGGTGCGATTTCCATGGGCATGGACGGTTTGAACAATGCCGTCATTCCGGGGCATGCCACACCGGAGCAATACACCAAGGAGATCACCGTTGCCAACGACGGCATCGTCAACCAGGCGACGGTTTATGCATACGCGAAGCACAGCTTCAGAACAATCGAGGAGTTGGATCGTTGGGGGGTGAAATTCGAAAAGGACGAAACCGGTGACTATGCCGTACGTAAAGTCCATCACATGGGCGCTTACGTATTGCCGATGCCCGAAGGGCACGATGTGAAGAAGGTTCTCTATCGTCAGCTCAAACGTGCCCGCGTGTCGATCACCAACCGTGTCGTCGCCACCCGCTTGTTGACGGGGCCGTCGGGTGAGATCGCCGGCGTCATGGGTTTCGACTGCCGCACGGCTGACTTTTACGTAATTCGCGCCAAGGCCGTGATCCTGTGCTGCGGAGCGGCTGGCCGACTCGGTCTGCCCTCCTCGGGTTATCTGATGGGCACCTACGAGAATCCCACAAACGCCGGCGATGGCTACGCGATGGCGTATCACGCCGGTGCGGAGCTTGCGAACCTGGAGTGCTTTCAGATCAATCCGCTCATCAAGGATTACAACGGCCCGGCCTGTGCGTACGTCACGGGACCACTTGGCGGGTACACCGCTAACGGGCAGGGCGAGCGTTTCATCGAATGTGATTACTGGAGCGGCCAGATGATGTGGGAGTTCTATCAGGAACTCCAGAGCGGCAACGGCCCTGTCTTCCTGAAGCTCGACCACCTCGCGGAAGAAACGATCCAAACCATCGAGACCATTCTGCACACCAACGAGCGACCGAGCCGTGGGCGTTTCCACGAGCGCCGCGGCAACGATTATCGTACGCGCATGATCGAGATGCACATCTCCGAAATCGGCTTTTGCAGCGGCCACAGCGCCTCTGGTGTCTGGGTCGACGACCACGCAGCGACGTCCGTGCGCGGTCTGTACTCGGCCGGTGACATGGCGGCTGTCCCTCACAACTACATGCTTGGCGCATTCACTTACGGATGGTTCGCCGGCGAGAGTGCCGCGCAATACTCTCAGGCCGCCAGACTGGCGGACATCAATGCGGCGCAGGTCGAGGCGGAACGCGCACGGGTCTTCGCTCCGCTCACCCGCTCACACGGCCTGCCGCCGTCGCAGGTCGAGTACAAGTTGCGACGCTTCGTCAACGACTATCTGCAACCGCCCAAAGTCACGCGGCGCATGGAAATCGGTCTGCAACGCTTCGAAGAGATTCGCGAGGATCTGTCTCAATTGCGAGCGACCAGCCCACACGAACTGATGCGTGCGGTCGAGGTAATGGCGATCCGCGATTGCGCCGAAATGGCCGCACGCGCCTCGTTATTCCGTAAGGAAAGTCGCTGGGGGCTATATCACCATCGCATCGATTTTCCCGAGCGCAACGATGCCGATTGGTTCTGCCATACGCATCTCAAGAAAGATGCCCATGGTGAGATGACGTCATTTACCAAGCCCGTCGAGCCCTATGTCGTGCCGATCGACGAGAGCGAGCGCGGCGCGTACTCACGTCTGCGCGTGGCCCGCACCGAACAACCCGAAGCTGCCTAAGAAAAATTAAGAGAGATAACACAATGGCATTGGTTCCCCGCGAGGCGCATCTGCGCACAAGCGCCCCTGTCACGATCGATGAAGACAAATGCATCGCCGACAAGGGCTGCACCGTTTGCATCGACGTTTGTCCGATGGACCTACTCGCCATCGATCCCGAGACCGGCAAAGCCTTTATGAAATTCGACGAATGCTGGTACTGCATGCCGTGTGAGAAGGATTGCCCGACCGGCGCAGTGCACGTCGCCATTCCATATTTGTTGCGATGATGAATAGCTTCGGCCTGGCTGCCATACGGCTGCGCACCTTTCGCCCCCCATTTGTTTGCGTTCTCCCCCACACAACCCAGACCGAGGAAAGCGTCATGAAACGCACGTTTCGCTTCGCCGCAGCTTTGACCGCCATCACCGCTCTGCTCTCCGGCAGCGCTTACGCCGAGACCATTCGTATCGCCATTGGCACGCAGGACACCACGATAAATACTGCAACCGGCGGCGCCTTGATCCGGGAACTGAAGTTGCTCGACAGGTACTTGCCACATGACGGCAGGTATAAGGATGCGGTCTACGACATCCAGTGGAAGAACTTCACTAGCGGAGCGCCGATCACCAACGAAATGATCGCAGGCAAGCTCGATTTCGGATCCATGGCCGATTTTCCCGGTGTGCTAAACGGTGTCGCCAACCAGAAAGCCGGCCGTGGGAGCATTTTCATCAACGTGCTTTCGGGTAGCGTGCAAGGCAGTGGTAACGGGATTGTGGTGCCGGCAGACTCCGTAGTGCAGTCCATTGCTGACCTTAAGGGCAAGACGATCTCGGTGCCCTTCGCTTCTACCGCACACGGGATGTTGCTGCGTGCTGTCGCCGCACAAGGATGGAGTCCCGATCGCGACGTCAATATCATTACCCAGGCACCTGAGGTCGCTGGCCCGGCGTTGCAAAGTCGCAAGATCGATGCGCATGCCGATTTCGTGCCTTTCGCCGAATTGTTCCCTTATCGCGGTTTTGCGCGCAAGATCTACGACGGTTCACAAGGCGGTTCGGCCACGTTCCACGGAACGCTGGTCGAGACAGCATATGCGCAGAAGTATCCCGAGATCGTCGTTGCCTATCTGCGAGCCGTGATCGAGGCGAATCGCCTCATCGCTGCGGAGCCAGAGAAGTACAGTGAACTGATTGCCAAGGTTACAGGCATCGAACCGGAGGTCGACTATCTTTTCCATGGCCCGCTAGGTCTGCAAACACGCGATCTCACCTGGAAGCCCGAATACCGCAAGGCCCTGCAGACCTCGTTTGATACGCTTAAGCTCCTGGGGCGCACCGATGGTGATCTTGACGTCGCCCATTTCATCGATGATCGCTATCTTCGCGCGGCGTTCAAAGCCGACAAGCTCGACTACGATGCAGCACTGAAGAACTACGCGCAAACGCCGCTCAAGGCCAATGACGCGATCACGGGCAAGCCGATCGTCAAGTTCGAGCGCGTAGCCCAGATCTGGGTGCGAGGCGAGCCGACGCTGCGCAGCTATGCCGCCCCCGAAGAGGCGCTTAGCGAACTCGTGAAGCTGCGCGAGCAAGGCAAGGAGATCCGTGTCTTCTATGCTCAGGATCGCGAAACGGGCATCAAGCTCCTCGGCAATCAGGCCTGGTTCGCCCGCGAACCCGATGGCCGGCTGAGCGCGTTTCTGCTCAAGCAGCGTGCACAGACGTGGGCACAGGCACATGGCGCCAAGGTCTTCGACTTTGCCAACGCCCTCCAACCCGCTGCGCTGGCGACTCGCTGAGGTCGACGACGATGGCGACGGTAAGCACAAGCGGCGGGCGGGCCACGCCCCTGCAAGCACGAGGCGTCCGATCGGGACTGCAATGGGCGTCGCTCGCGCTATGTGTGCTGCTATGGCACATCGCATCGACGCATCGACTTAATCTTGGCCTGATTTCATTCGAAAACTTGCCCACGCCTGCTCAGACGCTCACTGCGGGCTGGGATCTGCTGCAATCGCCCAAGCTCGTGAGTCACCTCACAAGTAGCATAAGACGGGTAGCGAGCGGTTACCTGAGTGCGGTGGCGAGTGGCGTGTTGATCGGTCTGGCGATCGGGCGCTCGCAATGGGCACGGTTTGGCCTGCTCACGCCGCTTGAAGTGCTGCGTCCGATCCCAGCGGTCTCGTGGATTCCACTGGCGATCCTGATGTTCCCATCGTCCGAACTCTCGATGATCTTCATCACATACATCGGCGCTTTCTTTCCGATTTTGCTTGGCACGATACACGGCGCGGAGAGTGTCGATCCACGGCTAGTGGCATCAGCACGCAGTCTCGGCGCCGGTCCGGGTGCGATCCTGCGCGAAGTGATTCTGCCCGGCGCCGCGCCGGGTATCGTGACCGGAATGACCATCGGGATGGGAACGTCGTGGTTCTGCCTCGTCACGGCCGAAATGATCTCAGGCCAGTTCGGCATCGGATATTACGCGTGGGAGTCCTATACCGTGCAGCGGTATCCCGACATTGTCGTGGGCATGTTGCTCATTGGTGCGCTGGGCATGGGCTGCAGCGGCCTCGTGCGAATGACCGGGCGTCGCCTGACGCCGTGGCTCGCCGCCATTGGGGGCCGGCAATGAGTGCTCGCGAACCTGTCGCCGCCCCGGCGACCAACACGGGGCGAGTCATGCTGGAGCAGTTGGGCATCACACTCGGTCGGGGCGAGCAGCGCATCGACGCAGTACGCACGGTCGATGTCGTCATCGAGCCGGGCGAATTTGTCTGCATTATCGGTCCATCGGGTTGCGGCAAATCGACTTTGCTCGGAGTGCTTGCCGGCCATATTGCACCCAGTGCCGGCCGGGCGACGCTCGACGGCGAGCATATCGACGGGCCGCATCCGGATCGGGGCATTGTGTTTCAGCACCACACACTACTGCCGTGGCGCACAACACTCGATAACGTTGCATTCGGCCTGAAGATGAAAGGTGTGAGCAAGCGCGAGCGCCACCGTCGTGCCCGCTTGCTGCTCGAACGCGTCGGTCTGGCCGGGGTTGCCGACCGGTATCCCGCACAATTGTCTGGCGGCATGCAGCAGCGTGCGGAAATTGCTCGTGCCATGATCAATCGTCCGCGCATCCTGCTTATGGACGAACCATTCGGTGCGCTCGACGCGCAAACACGAGGCATGATGCAGGCGCTGCTGCTCGATGTCTGGAGCGAGCATCGTCAGAGTGTCGTGTTCGTGACGCACGACATCGACGAGGCACTGTTTCTCGCCGACCGAATTCTTGTGATGAGTGCCGGGCCGGGCACAATCATCGAAGACATTCGTGTGCCGTTCGCCCGTCCGCGCGAGCGCGACGAAGCGCATGACCTTGTGACCGAGCCCGCGTTCGTCGCCTTGAAAAAGCACTGCCTGACACTGTTGCGCCACAACGCACCGATTCATCCCGTTGCCCGGCTCAACCCGCTGGGCGATATCAGAATCCCCACTTCCGCAGGTTCCGCATTATGACGTTTGCCCTTCCCCCCAAAGACGCTGTGCTGTTCGACACCCGGGACGACGAAGGCCTGCGCGAACGATTCCTGGCCCCGGACGCCGTGGTTCGGCGCCTGGCAGTTATCGATGCCGCTGACCTTGAAGACGAGGTCTATCTCCCGTTGCTCGTAGCGGTGCTGCAAGGCGATGTGGATGCCGACGTGCGGCGCACCGCTGCGGAACGCCTCAGCGCCTGGGAGACGCCGGAGGCGGTCGATGCCTTGTGCGCCGCGCTTCGCGACAGCGACGTCGGCACACGTGACGCTGCCGCCGAAAGTCTTTCGGCGCTCAAAGTTGCCGAAGTGGGATTGCGCCTGCTGGCTCACCTGGCTGACGCGGATGCATTTGGGCGCGCGGCCTTGCTGCGTGCGTTGCGCGAGCTGCGTCTGCCCCAATCCGCCGAGCCTGCGCGCACGGCGTTGGCCGACACCTCCGCACTGGTTCGCCGCGAAGCGGTGGGTGTCCTCGGCTGGCTGCGCCACGCACCGGCGATAGACGAGATTGCTGCACTGGCACGCAGCGACGACTCTCCCGATGTGCGACGGGCCGCGACCGGGGCGCTGGGTTTTACGACCGGCGAGCACGTGCTGCCGACATTGACAGTAGCACTTCGTGACAACGAATGGCAGGTTCGCGAGGAAGCCGCGTCCACATTGGGCAAGCTGCGCCTGACCAGCGCGCGTGCTTCGTTGGAGGCCGCACTCGATGACTCGTATTGGCAAGTCGCGTTGCAAGCGGCCCGCGCGCTTGGGCGCCTGCAACAATCGGACAGTACGCACCCGCTTTGCGCGCTGCTTGCCTATCCCGTGAGCAACGTGCGCAAGGAGGCCGCACTGGCGCTTGGCGAAATCGGAGACCGCAGTGCCCTCGGCGTGCTTGACGTCGCGCTAAACGACGGCGATCCGGAAGTGCGTAAGGCCGCACGTATTGCCATCGCCCAGATCGGCACCCATCACGGCACTCGCTCGTGAGGCATACCGCCCGCCAGTGACTTCGTCGCCAACGTCCTCGCCTTACAGGCGACTATCGCATCTGTTTCCATGCCACGCCCTAACCTGCCTTCGCTCAGTCTCGACTTCGCCTCGCTTCGGCTTGCCTATTCGCGCGATGACGTCACCCCCCTACAAGTCGTTGACGAAGTCTATCGGCGGATTGCCGCCGACGATGACCCCTTCATCTGGCTGCACGTCGTGCCGCGAGAGACAGCCTATGCGCGCGCACGTAAGCTCATCGAGCGGCGGGCCGCGGGCGAAAGACTTCCGCTTTTCGGCGTGCCCTACGGCATCAAGGACAATATCGACGTAGCTGGCGTGCCAACCACTGCGGGCTGTGACGCGTTCGCCTATGTTCCCGAGCAGAGCGCCACGGTCATCGAACGGCTCGACGCAGCCGGTGCGCTGTTCATCGGCAAGCAGAATATGGATCAGTTCGCGACAGGACTGGTCGGCACGCGTAACCTCACCGGCCATTGCCGCAATGCTTTTAGTCGCGCCCATATTCCTGGCGGCTCGAGTTCTGGCTCAGCGGTGGCCGTGGCAAAAGGGCATGTCGCGTTTTCGATCGGCTCGGATACCGGCGGTTCGGGGCGAGTGCCGGCAGCCTGTAACAACATTGTCGGATTAAAGCCGACGCCGGGGCTGATCGGTATGGCCGGGTTTGTCTATTGCAATCGTACGTTTGACGTGGCCCCTGTATTCGCGTTGACGGTGGACGATGCCTATGCTGTGTTCGATATTCTGGTTGGCCACGACCTTCGCGACCCGTTCTCGAGTCGCGAAGCTGTGCTGGCTCCGGCGCAAGCCCTTCCCGATCGCTTCCGCTTCGGGGTTGTGGCCGACAATCAACTTGAGTTCTTTGGCGACAGACATGCGGAGCGTCAATACGCACGCGCCCTGGATACCCTCATTGCTGCGGGCGGCGAGCCTGTTGGCGTCGACTTTTCGCCGTATCTGGCTGCGGGCGATCTCGTTTTCAACAGCGCGTTGGTCGCCGAGCGTGGCATTGCTTACGGCCAATGCGCAGCGCAGCATCCGGAGCAGATTCATCCGATGGTACTCGACGCATTGTGCTCAGCTTCGCGTTACTCCGCTGCCGATGTGTTCGATGCGATATATCGTTTGCGCGAGTATCGCGCCGCCGTCGACGCGACCTTCGCGACGCTGCCACTGCTGGTCGTGCCGACATGCGGCACGCTACCAACCTGTGAGGCCGTCGCTGCCGACCCGATCGTTGCGAATGCGCGTATGGGGCGTTATACCTACTTCGCAAATCCGCTCCGGTTGTGCGCCATTAGCGTGCCTTCAGGCATGCGCGACGATGGGCTGCCTTTCGGGCTAAGTCTGATCGGCCCCGCTCTGTCCGACCGCCGACTGGCTTCGCTGGCCAATCTGCTACATGCACGGACTTCGACGCGTCTGGGTGCAACGGCGAATGGGCTGCCACAGTACATCACCGGCCACAATGCTGTGACAGATCGGTAATCTTCGCCGCCGATATTCAAATCGCGATTGATTGGTTGGATGACATCGAGTCAGACGCGACAATGCCATTAACTCGTTATGACATGGCAGATCACTCGCTTTCCATCATCCGGAGCCTTGCATGAGTTCATTCGCGACAACGTCCGCAGCCCCCCCTCACGCTGCCGAGTCAGGCGCATCGGTGCCATCAGCCCCGTCTACCGATGCACACGGCCGGCTTGCCCTGCTTACGGCAGCGCAGATGGTTGCGGGATACGCGAGCGGCGCATTCTCGCCAGTGGATGTCGTCACCGACGTCCTCGCTCATATCGAAGCTAACGAACCACTCATCAACGCTTTCGCGTGGCTTGACGGCGAGCAAGCCCTGGCGGCGGCGCGCGCGTCTGAGACGCGGTGGCGTGACGGGCATGCGATTGGCGGAGCGCATGGCGTCGATGGTGTGCCAGTCACTATCAAGGATCTGCTTCTCGTCAGGGGATGGCCGACGCTGCGCGGAAGTCGCCTGGTTGATCCAGATCAGGACTGGAACGAAGACTCGCCTGCGGCTGCGCGGCTGCATGAAGCGGGGGCGGTAATTCTTGGCAAAACCACGACGGCGGAGTATGGCTGGAAGGCCCTCGCGGACAGTCCTCTTACAGGCATCACGCGTAACCCTTGGCATTTGGATCACACGCCGGGCGGGAGTAGCGGCGGTGCGGCAGCCGCAGCCGCGATCGGCTACGGTCCGCTGCATGTTGCGACCGACGGCGGCGGATCGACCCGGTTACCCGCAGCGCACTCGGGTGTATTCGGCTTCAAGCCCAGTTTCGGGCGCGCCCCCGGATACCCCGCAGCGCACACCGGTACGCTGTTCCACATAGCTCCGATGACGCGCACTGTGGCCGATGCCGCACGTCTGCTGCGCGTCATTGCGCGTCCAGACGCACGTGACTGGTACGCACCGCCTTACGTCGAGCGCGATTGGTTGATTGGTCTGGACGACGGCATACAAGGGCTACGCATTGCGTTCAGTCCGACGTTGGGCTTCGCTCGCGTGGATCCCGAGGTTGCCGACCGCGTCGATAAGGCTGCGGCCTTGTTTCAGACGCTTGGGGCGAGAGTGCAACGCGCCGACCCCGATATCGGCGACCCGCTGACGTTCCTTCGCGTTCTGGTTGACGCTGGCGTGGCGCGTCTGTTCGAGTCGATTCCTGCCGAGCGGCACGCGCTGGCCGAAACGGGCTTCAGAGCTGCGGCGGAGCGTGGTATGGGCATCACAGCGGTGCAATATCTTGCTGCCGTGCAGGCGCGCGAGCATCTGGCGCAGCGTCTCACGGCGTTTGTCGGCAACGAATGGGATCTGTTGATTACACCGACCACCACCACGGTAGCGCCGGTAGCAGACCCTGCCGCCGAGGGGTATGCCACAGGCGCGGCCATTTCACCGTTCACATATCCGTTCAATCTGTCCCAACAACCTGCTGCCTCCGTGCCAATCGGGCTGAGTGCACATGGCTTGCCAATTGGGTTGCAGATTGTTGGCCCTCGGCATCGTGACGATCTCGTGTTGCGCGCGGCTCGCGCTTTCGAACGGATTTCTCCGTTCCCTGTGCTTTCAAGAATTCGGGACGTCTGACCTGAGGTCATACGCCATGCCGCTTCACCGCCTCCCCATTGCCTAACAAGGCTTTCGATTCGACGCGCCTCATAGCGCTCCCGGTCACCTCTGACGATGCTTTCGCACCTTACCCACATGCGCCTCTCTGCGTTCCTGAATTTCCCGCTGCCCCGTTTGCTTTCCCGCACGCTGCCTGGCCCGGATCGTGGCTTGCGCCCTCGCCGGCGCATGCGACTTGCAGGATTACCCGGCATGGCGGCCGCGGCGGCCTTTTCCATTCTTGCAACGGTAGATACACCCTCGGCAGCGGCACAGGCCGTGACCATTGGCGAAGGGCTTTCGCTTGGCTGGGCTCAATTCTTCGTGGCGGACGCCGACAAGCTTTGGCAAAAGGAAGGGCTGTCTCCGAACTCAATCACTTTTGCAAGCGGCCGCCTCGTGCTCGACGCCGTTGCTGGCGATCGCGTGCTAATTGGCACCGCTGCGGAAACGCCTGTCGTATTCGCTGCGCTCAACGGTGTGCCAGTGCGGATCGTCGCCACCACGAACAACGGCAACGGAGCCCCCTACGAGCCGTTCGAGTTGGTCGCGAATCAGTCGATCAGGACGGCCGCCGATATCAAAGGTAAGCGCATCGGTTATTCACAGGGCACCAATGCCCATTATTACCTTTCGAAATTGCTCGAAAAGCAGGGTCTGAAGTGGTCTGACATCACGGCTGTCAGCCTCTCCCCGGGGGATTTCGTCAGCAGTCTGGTGAACGGGTCGCTCGATGCATTCGTCTGGACCGAGCCGGCAATATCCCAGGCGGTGACACAGGGCCGGGGCAAGTTCCATACGATTGCGACACCGGGCCTGTATCACGCCATCTCGGCGGTCATCACGTTGCAGTCGACCATCGACAAACACCCGGATCTGCTGCGACGGGCGCTACTCGCGGTTCGTGCTGCTGACGCGGCTAATGCGGCGGATCCCTCGCGCGCGTCCGCTCTCGTCGCGCAACGCGTGAACTTCGATCCCGCGCTGGCCGCCCGGTACTGGCCGAAGCTCAATCTCGGCCTAGGGATCGACAAGGCGTCCGTTGTGCGTGAGCTCGAGAGTCAGGCGCGTTGGGCAATCGACAATAAGCTGGTACGGCCCGGCGCCCGTATTCCCGACTTCAATCAGGTCGTGGTGACCGGCATTCTGGACAGCATTCGATGAATGCCAGTGTACCCATACATGTAAGTGCCGCGTTCGCGGAGGTCGCGTCGTTCGCGCCAGATGAGGCGCGGGCAACGGCCCTGATCGAATGCGTTGGCCTGGGACACCAATATGAGGCACGCGACGGTACGATCAGCATGGCGTTGGCCAATGTCGATCTGCGCATCGAGGCTGGCGAATTCCTCTGCCTGCTCGGCCCCAGCGGTTGCGGAAAGACGACGTTGCTCAACATGATCGCCGGTTTCGTTCGCCCTACCCAAGGATATCTGCGTGTGGCAGGCTTGCCAGTGAGGGGTCCGTCGCCAGAGCGTGGCGTCGTTTTCCAGGAGTATTCGTTGTTCCCCTGGCTTACGCTTGCCGGTAATGTTGCGTTTGGGCTAAGGATGGCCGGGGTTCGAGCAGCGGAGCGCCAGACGCGGGTCGAGAAGCATCTGGCCGCCGTTGGGCTGAACGAGGCAGCACGCCGCTATCCATTCGAATTGTCCGGCGGCATGAAGCAACGCGCGGCGATTGCCCGGGCGCTCGCGACCGACCCTAGCATCCTCCTGATGGACGAACCCTTTGCCGCACTCGACGCCATGACGCGTCGCGACCTTCAGGTGCAATTGCTTGAGATCCACCGGAACACACGTAAGACAGTCGTCTTCGTCACGCATAACATTGCCGAGGCCGTCTACCTAGCATCTCGCGTCATCGTGATGTCGCCCCACCCCGGGCGCATCGTGGACGATATCTCGTTAGCGGATTTCGAACACCCACGCCGTCGCACGTCTGCGCGCTTCAACTCACTCTATGAGCGACTTTCGCGTGCCATCGGAGCCGAGGTGTCGGAATGAGCCGTATCCCCGTTTCGGTGCGCCGCGCGCGCGTTCGCGACACATGGCTCGGAGCGCTTGGGCTGATCCTGTTTTTCGGCATCTGGGAATGGGTTAGCGATAGCGCCCTGGTAGACCCAGTGATGGTGCCGGCACCGTCGGCGGTTTTACGTGCAATGTGGCAACTGGCGGGCACCGGCGAACTGCAACGTCACGTGCTGGACAGTCTGTGGCGCGCCGGCGTCGGATTTCTGATCGGCGGCAGCGCGGGCGTTGTGCTCGGCGTGGCAATGGCCCGTACGCCTTGGTTCAATGCCCTTATCAATCCGCTCGTGCAAATGCTGCGTGCAATCCCATCGCTTGCGTTCGTGCCCCTAGCTATCTTCTGGTTCGGTATCGGCGAAGGCTCGAAGGTCTTTCTCATAGCTTGGGGCGTGTTCTTCCCGATCTGGGTCAACACTTATCTCGGCGTGAGCAACGCCAATCCGCTGCTCGAGCGAGCGGCTGCCAGTCTCGGCGCATCGCACTGGCGAATGCTGATCTTTCTTATCCTGCCGGCGGCGTTGCCGTTCATCATCGCCGGCGTGCGAGTGAGTCTTTCTCTCTCGCTAGTGGTGCTTGTCGCAGCCGAGTTGACGGGAGCCAATTACGGTATTGGGTATCTCATCCAGATGTCGCAACAGATATTTCGCGTCGACAACATGTTCGTCGGACTGACGTTGCTTGGAATAATGGGGTTCGCCGCCGATCACCTGTTCGATTTGGGAGTTCGGCGCTTACTCCCTTGGTACGGCGAGCAGAGGCGCGCGAAATGACGACGCGAAAATGAAGTAACGCTATCACTTCCGTGCGGACGGAAGTTCTCGGTCAACGCGCAAACGGTACTGGAAGGTGTCGCCCCGGAAGAACAGGTATTCGAAATCGATCGGGCGTGCTTCCTTATCGTGTGTGAGCCGCACAATCCGGAGCAATGGAGCGCCGTCCTGGATGTCCAACGCTTGCGCGATGGGCGCATCGGCCGCAACGGCATCGATGCTCAGGTCGGCGGCGCCAAGCGGCACCGCACAATCGTTCTCGAGGATCAGAAAGATGTCTCGGGTGACCAGATCGGCGCGCTGGAGTTGCCGGCCGAGCGATTCGGGCAGATAAGTGATTTCGTAGGAAACGGGGGCTCGGTTGAGAAAACGTACCCGGCGGATCTCAGTGACCGTCGAATGTTCTGCGAGACCGAGGCGCTCGGCGACCTCCGATGGCGCCGGTACGAAGCGAAAGTGCACGACACGATTGACGATCTCGTGTCCCAGACGCGACATGGCCTCGGCGAACCCCTGGAGTGACGTGACGTTCTGGAAGGCTTTTGGTTGGGATACGAACGCCCCCTTGCCGTGTACCTTGAATATCAGGCCTTCCTTTTGCAGATCACCGAGTGCCTGACGGATGGTAATGCGGCTGACGTCGAACATCGCCTGCAACTCGCTCTCCGAGGGCATCCGGCTGTGAGGTGCGTATGTGCCGTCAAGAACGCCTGTGCGCAGCATGTCCTTGATTTGGATGTAGAGGGGAACAGGAGAGCCGTGCGCGAGTTTGAGGCGACGAGTGGGCATCAATGAGCAGACCGATGGAAAGGGGACTGGCGATCTGCCAGCCCTGATCGAGCAATGCGATGCGCCCTATTATAGCGACGTTCGGCGAATCTCCCGTCCGCCATCGTCGTGCTTTCTCCCTACCCAGTAGTCAAGGGAGGGTCAGAATTTCCGTATTCGAGGCGGGTTGAGCGTCACGGGGACGGTCGAACGAATCGATCCGCGTAAAGGATTGCGAATTGGTTCATTGCTGTCTTCCAGTCCTTGGCTGCGCGGCCCCAATCAGCCATGATGTATCACGTCAGGCTGCCATCAAAAACTTGGCGCCTTCGGCGTTTTCAATCCTCAGTCCAAGAATGTCGCGCGTACCGTCGGGCAGAATGCCCTGCGCCAGATATACCGCCTTGTTGCGTACAACAGCATCCTCGCGAATCTTCACACGCAGCGCGTCGAAGAACACGACCGGATACATCGGTTCGAGTGGCCGGGACTGCTAGGCGGGGACTTCACTCATCACCTCATCGGTGACCGAGCTGATGAACTCGGTCGAGACGTCCGTGCCGCTGCTCAAGCAGCTCGGCGGGGATCGTCGGCAGCTCCGCCGGTGGGGTTTTCGGTTTGCGAGGCATAGTCACTCCTTGGCGACATGTTATGCCTCAAACACGAAATTAATGACAGGCCCGAAAATATTAGACGAATGTCTAATATTCGAAGCGTACAGACGAAAAAAATGCCCGCTACGTTAGCGGGCACTTCTTTGCAAAGCTAGATGCTTGGCGGAGGGGGTGTCTTTCTAACCGCATTCCAAAAAATTCCAACAAAATCCAAACACCCCCTTATTTCAAAGGGATTCCCGTGGTTTTCCATCCCCTAGCGTCCGACATGTTCCAGATGAATCCAGCGACAATTTGATAGTCATTTCGATAGTCGTCGAGGTAAACTCTCAACATGGCAAACGCAATCAACAAACTTAGCGCGCTTCAGGTCAATCGACTGTCGAAGCCTGGACTGTACGGCGACGGGGCCGGCCTTTACTTGCAGATCACTAAGGGCGGAGTGAAATCTTGGCTGTTCCGATACATGAGGAGCGGCCGAGCGCGCGGCATGGGTCTGGGTTCGGTCCACACAGTCAGTCTGTCGGACGCCCGCATCAAGGCCCTTGAGGTCCGCAAGCAGCTTCTCGAGGGAATCGATCCGCTCGATGCGAAGCAACAAGAGCAAGCGCTGGTCAAAGCCAACGCCGTCAAGGCGACCACGTTTGACGAATGCTCCGCGGCCTACATCGACGCTCATTCGAGTGGCTGGAAGAACGCGAAGCACGCTGATCAATGGCGCAATACGCTCGCGACCTACGCCTCCCCGCATTTCGGGGCCCTGCCGATCACCGAACTCGACACGGACCTTGTCATGAAGGCACTCGAGCCGATTTGGATCTCAAAGACCGAAACGGCTTCACGCGTTCGTGGTCGGATCGAATCCGTACTTGACTGGGCTACTGCACGTGGACATCGTGTCGGCGAGAATCCGGCTCGGTGGAAAGGCCACTTGGACCATCTGCTTCCCAAGCGCTCTAAAGTTCAAGCAGTAGTTCACCACGCAGCGCTACCTTATGCAGATGCGCCCAAATTCATGACGCAGCTTCGGACCATCGATACGATGGCCGCGAAGGCGTTGGAGCTACTGATCTTGACGGCCACGCGGACCAGCGAAGTCATCGATGCGAGTTGGGACGAGTTCGACCTCACAGCTGCGATTTGGCGAATCCCCGCGGAGCGCATGAAGGCCGGTAAGGAGCACCGCATCCCGCTATCACTGCCCGCGGTGACCTTGCTGAAACAAATGCAGGCCATTAAGCAGAACGAGTTCGTTTTTCCGGGCCAGCGCAAGAATAAACCGCTGTCCAACATGGCGCTCCTTCAGATGTTGAAGCGCATGGATCGATCAAACCTTACCGCGCATGGATTCCGGTCCACCTTCCGCGACTGGGTTGGCGAAACTACGCACTATCCGCGCGAAGTGGCAGAGGCTGCTCTAGCGCACTTGCTGAAAGACAAATCCGAAGCAGCATACGCCCGCGGCGACCTGTTTGAAAAGCGATCGTCCATGATGTCCGACTGGGCCACCTATCTGGAGCATACGCCCGGTAACGCCCGGTAGTCTTTCTACGATCAAGGGTGTCGGCTAGATGATCACTCTCGACCCGTTGCGGCCCGTCGCATTTCATCCCCCAACGCTCGTTTTTGCGGCGAATGCTGTCAATCGTGGCATATAAACGGCTCGGCGGTCCCTGACACGAATCTGCCCAGCTCACCCGCCGACGTGCTAGCGCTACCGCATCAACTCAAACGCTTTCCCAACAAGTTCGGAGGCAAGTACGGACGAAAGCGTCCAGCCGAGTGCAGTGCTCGACGTTGTACGTCTTCAGCGCTTCACGCTCTGGCAGCCCTGACCGAGCTGCAAGCCGTTCCCAAAATGGCCTGTGGACAACGCCAAGCTAAGCCTGCGGGGGGGCAGCCTCGAGCTTCGGCTCGCGAACTAAAGTGATGGTTTTAAACGCTTCCCCCATGAAACTGAATTTCTTTGAAAAGAGCGACGCAACTCGAGTGTCCGCGGTGGCAAAGAAGATTTGGCGACTCGAATTCACTGCAAGGTCACGGAGGTAATCAAGGAATGACAAGGCGTTGAGGTCGTCGATGTGCGCAATTGGGTCGTCAATTAGCAAGACCGGGGGCGCAGACGCAGCGGTGTGATTTCTAGCAAGGAAGATTGACAGTGCAAATGCCGCGCGTTGCCCGGTGCTGACTTGAGCCAGCGAGCGAGCCTCATGGCTACCCGTGGTTTGAAGAAGAACGTCGGAGCCGCCGACATATTCATACTCTCGCGGCGAGTGGATGCGCGAAAATACTTCATTGATTTGGTCGCCGATTGCATCAAGCGCCTCCCGTGTAGCGTTCTCAAGCGAAGCGTTCTCTAAGAGATCACCCAAGACTTTACCGGCTTCATGCAGCGCGTTCTCTTCGCTTCGTGCCTTCCCGAGGGCGCGCCTCCTATTTTCAATCTTGGACGGTAAGTCTTGCTGTTCGGCAGAGCTTTCCGAATCGGTGCGGCACGCTTCATCAGCTTGCTTGAAGGCGGAGACCACGGCGGCGATGCGTGCTTGCACTTCAAAGAGCGGAACGTCGCCTCCCACCTCTAGGTACGAGCGAAGTTCCTCCGCATCACTCAAAGCTGCTGTGAACTCGTCTTGCAGCGCTACAAGCGACGCTAACGACCCGACGCGCTGGACTTGAGTGACCCAACCGTCGAGATTCACGGTCTGAGAAACACTCAGGATGGATTGAACCAGAGCGTCGATGTTGCGACGGTATTCTCCGAGAGCCTTTCGCATCTCTTCCAATGCGTCCCATTGACGCTGTCGCTCGCCAGACACGACATTGAGCGTGAGACCACTGCTCTCCGGCTCGAACAACCCGGCAATTCGGCCCCACACCAAATCAGCCTCATTGCTTGAGAACCCCGCGGCGTGCAGGTCCCGTTCTTCCTTGGTGACGCGCTGGAGCTCCAACTGCGCTTGGCCCGCGCGTTCTCGCAGGTCAACGAGCTCTTCAAGCACCTCATTTGGCGTAGCCCCTTCCATCCGTATGAGAGCCGCGGCCTTTTGGCAAAACTCAACGCCTGTAGCCGATCGCTTAGCTTCATTCTCTTCTTGCTCTGCGAGACGCAACAACTCCGCGAGACTCTGAAGTTCTGGAGACGTTTCCGGCCCAGAGGTGAGTTGTTCAATGAGATGCATCAAAGCACCGCTGGCATGTACCGTGCGACACACCGGGCACATGTCGGGATTCTCAGACGACTTAAGCGCTTCCTGAGCCGCAACTTTAAGCCTCGCAGCCGCAGTCGCACGTGCCGACGCCGCGTTGCCGTGGGCATCGAGCGCTTGTCGAGCATGTATAAGTCTCGTTCCGGCAACCGCTGCCGCTTCCACAGTGGCTCGTACAGCGCCCTGAAGCGGAAGGGAGGCATATTGAACTGGAATCTGAGGCAGATCGCCCGTGACCACACCGCCGAGACGAGTGGCCAGTTGCTCCGAGACGTCCCGTGCCGATTGGTACCGCTTGTGCACGTCGTGGAAACCTGCAGATTCGTAGGCAATCCAGCGATCGAGGTGCCTGACGTTTGCTTCGAGCCTTTCAATCTTCGCGACAAGTTCCTTCTCTTGCTCCGCCAGGCCCACAAGCTGCGCATCGAGCGGCTTGGCAGTTTCGACCGCAGCCTGCAACTGCGTTGACCGATGCTCTAGATCCTTGATAGACCTAGCGGCGGCCCCTACGGACACGAGTGCTTGCACAAGCGCCAGTGCGGCTAGAAGTTCCTGTCCTTCACTTGGCGCTGGCACGCCAACTTTGGAAGGTCTTTTCCAAGCAAGGGAAACAAGACCCGCGCGATAGGAATCTGTCAGGGTCTTAGCCGTGGACGGCTTGCTTTGCAGCTCATTCAACCGTTTCTCAAAAGAAGTCAATTCCTCCTGCAACCCATCAGCCTGGCGATTTGCCTTGTCCCATGCCTTGTCTACGTCTACGCGAATTTTCTCCAGGTAGTCAAAAGTCGTAGCCGCCGACGGACCGACGAGCAATCGGCTCAACTCGGAGGCAACATCAGACGGCTTCAGATTTGCGGACAGGCGAAATGCGGCATCTGTGTCGAGGAAGTTGTATAACGAAAAGCTGTCAACAATTGCATCGACACTGTGCTCCCTGCGGTTGTACCAGGCGAGACAGCGAGACTTAATGCGAGGTCCGTCAGAAGTCGATGTAAGTCCGATCGTACTGCCGCCCTCGGTTGACGACAGTTCTCCGTTGAGGCGAACCAGGCCACTGGACTTGCTCCTGCGGGTGTTTCCGCAGTAAAAGTGCTCGATGGCCTCGAGAAGCGACGTCTTTCCCGTGCCATTCGCGCCAACGATCAACGTGACGTCGCCGAAGTTGTAACTCTTGCCGTTGTGTACGGGGCGGAACTCCACAACATCCAAGCTCAGCAGTTTTGAGGTCGCCAGCGGCGTATCGGCTGCGTGCAGTTCCTTCACGCGCTGCTGTCCGTTCGAAGCTATCCCTGCTTTCCGCTGAGCAATCCTCTCCACCACTCCGGTGCGAGGCGTGACGCAGTCTAGTAAGAGTTCGAGCTGACCCGCAGTTAGCCGTTGCCGCCAATCCGTCAGCACGTCGTAGGCGTTTCCGCGCTCCACTGTTTCGAACAACCGCGACCCTCCCAGTAGAGATTTGAGGTCGTCCTCAGAGATGACACGCTTACGCGCGTAGTCCTTGTCAGCTTCGATTGCGGCTTTGGCTGCTGCGAAGCAAGGATTTGCCTTGGAGTTGGGGCCGGCGACGATGTAGAGGTACTTGTTCCATCTCAGGTCGCCCGGAGCGTCGAAGAAATCATCACCAAGGACGCGTTCTTGGAAATCGCGAAGGTGCAGTGAGCGCTCCACGACCTCATCAGCAAAGTCGACGTAGGCAACGGCGTAAGTCCGCTCGCCGAGCTTCTTCTCACCGCGCACAACCGAATCATCGACGTCTCGAAGTTCAACGAGAAAATTACTCAGCGCTTCACGCGCAGTTTGCATCTCAGACATATCACTGCTCCCCCGCGATGGACGCCATGCTGCTTCCATCGTATGTAATGTCAGTCTGCTGCTTGATGTGGAAGAATTTCGTGACGCCATCGACCGTGCGATAGCAGATGGCCACGCGATCCTTATATTCCTTGTTCTCTCGTCGCAGAAGCTCGAACGCGTTTTCGCCAATCCTTTTGACGATGTCCATCGGTGGGTTTTCGCCGAGATAGGCCACCAGGGCTGGACGAGCACCGGTCTTGATGACGTTGGTGTTTGGAGAGTTTGGCGACCAAGCTATCGCTGCGCCACCACTGAGGTCTTTGATTTGCGCCGGCAAAGGAACCGTCCGAAGGATGTGGCCAAGCACTGTTACGCGGCTGATGCGCTGTTGGCGTTCCTGCAATGCGAGGGGGTCGCGGTCAAGTTGAAGAGTGGCGCGCGCCACGACCTCGGACTCCGGCATGCGGCACACGTCTAGATTGTCAACGCGATACCACTGCTCTTTCATGCTGCGAGGACCACATGAAAGTGAGATGGCCCGCTCGATATGTAGACGGTTCTTGAGGTCCTGCAAGCTTTGGAATGCTGCGGTGACTTCTGGGCTCGAGTTGGTGATTTCGCTCCACCCGGTCTCCGGGCAGCTTGTGCTTTCCTGCCACGTACCGGCTTCAACGTCCCAAGCGAACCGAGTATCAAGTTGCGGTCCGATAAGCACGTCGTGGACCGCCGGGCCATCCTGCAGAACCTTTGGGACGGTTAGCGCGAAAACAGCCTCGTCGTAGTGGAAGTGCAGGACGTGACGCTTCTTCTCGTGCCAAGTGTAATAAAGACCTTTTGCTTCATTATTGGCCACCTCGTCATCTTTCACCGAGCAGCGCCGCTCAGGGACGTACCAAGCTGAGCCGCTCTCGTTTTTCCAGGCGTGCGGCGCGTTGTCGGGTGAATCATGTTGGATGACGTTGTGAGCCCAGTTCAAGCACACGATGTCGCAATCGGTTGTGACCGAACTGCGCCGGAATACCTCATTCCGATACCTGCGGTAGTCGGTATGCTTCGGCTTCGGATTCAGCTGGATGTGGATCAGAATGGTTCTGTCTGACAGCTTCCTGGTAGCGTCAGCGTCCTCGCCAAGATTCAGCGCGTCAGAGCAGACGATGGTCGAAAGCTTGATGTACCCGTCTTTGCCCCGGAATCGGTAGATGGCGCGGCCGCAGCGCAACTGTTTGTTTTCAAAGCCATGATCGTCTCGGGATGGAGCGGTCTTGAACTGGAACAAAACGACTCGCTTGAGCGTCCTCGCTGAGTCGCGAGTGACGAAGCAGTACGCAACGGGGTCGAAATAGTTGCCCTGTACCGCTGGGTTTGGGTCCTCCTCGTAGATGACGTCGCAATGGCCTGCGCAGTCAGCTTTGAAGCTCTCGAGCCTCGCGGGGGTCATACTTTCACACCCAAGGACCCAAAGTCCGCCCTCTGCGGGAAAGGGGCCGCCTTGCGCTGCCTTCGCCAGTGAGGTCACCGGGAGGAAGTACTCCGGCGTGACCACAAGTTGGTCGCCGCGCTTCGCAGCCAGCGCAAGGAAGCTGTCCGCTTGAGCCGCCGCGGCGGTCAGGTTTAGATGGCCTATTCGCTGAGTGTCCGCGTAAATTGGCCCCGAAGGTTGAAGTAGCAGAGCGCGGTAGCTCTGGTGCGTCGCTTGGAGCAGGGCAAGGTCGGGCGTCTCGAGACCCCGCAAACCAAGAACGTCCTCGACGTCACTGATGAATACAGGCGAAGGCACTTTCCATCTCCTGGCGGTGTCCGCCCATTTTTTGTTGATGGTACCAGCCCATAAGGCAGTCACGTGTATTTGCGCATCATGTCGCTGATATGTTGGTGCTGGCGTGACCATCGCACGCGGGGCCGCTCAATTCAGATCGGATCGAGGCCCCAATTAACGCTCCCCTCCAACCGTCGAGCGCGCCATGCACGCGAGCAGTCGCCAGCGTAATTTCCGGCGATGATCGATGCGGTTGGTCAGGCTTACTGCCGCGAACGACTCAGACCGGCCGTTGACCGACATTGGAATCGGCCAAACGAATTTTCGCTCGTGGCCGTACTCGGCCAATGTTGCACTGAGCAGATTGGCGGATCCGTGTAGCGCCTAGCCGCCGCCCGCTCACCGTTGTACCCTGCCGCCAGCGCCCGGCTCCCTACGTTAAATTTTCACCGCAGCAAGAGCGTGCCCCTGCCTACTTCTCAAGCTGGCTCTCACATTGATAGTTCAACACTACACAGACATCTTGCCCCATTCATATGAAGCTCTCGTCTCGATCAGGCTTGAGACCTTGGGGTGAGCTCGAACAGGATTCGTCTCTCCTCATCAGTGGGATTGCCGATGATCGATCGAACGTCCTCGCCCGTCGCCGATTTGCCTCGATAGATACCGACGATGCGGTGATACCATGGCAAGTACAGGAAATCGAGGCGGCTATCCTCGCATCTACCTTTCGGACAAACGTACGACGCCGTATATGCGTTGCCCGAGATTCGCACACCGACAAGTCCGCCCCAAGTGCCGGGCATAAGGCTCGGATCCAAGTCATTGGAGACAATCACCGACCGCATCGCCTTGGCGAACTTCTCGTTTCCCTCGAAGTAGGCCTGGCCAGACGTGCACCCTTGCGCCTGGTTGGGCTCAGAACAGCCCAACTCCATTCCCACCGAGTCTGGTCGCGTCCGTCTAGCGGGCGGTTCTATGCGGGCGTACTTCGCGCCATCGAACCTCAGAACGAATGGAGCCTCGACCGGCTGTATCTCATAGTCATCGTCGTATTCGAAGCCGCTTTTTGTGACGAGTACCGGATAGTATTCCGCGTTGCCGGTCTTCTGAAACGTAAGATTGGCGCCCCACTTCGCGCAATTACCGGGCACGGAGCAGTCAAAGCGGCCACTATGTTCAAACGCATCCGGCAAATGGCCAAGTAATCTGAATGCATTCGACTCAATGGCAACGATGGTCCACCAGCTAGTCCGCTCCCCCATTCCCATATAGCTATCAAAGAAAGGGATGCCGAGCTTGCCGTTCGATCCGATCTCGACAAATTTCGTTGGTTGATCGGCCATTGTGTAGTTGCCAAAGCCTCCCATCGCGTCTACAGGCGTCAGGGGAATGGTCACTTTCTCTCTGCCCTGCTCGTCACGGGCGACCATCATCAAACTGACGATTGGCCGGCAAACATGGCATTCGAATTTGTCAGAAGTGTTCGGCGTCGAAGTGAAGAAGTAGAGAGTCCTCGACGGACTCTGCGGAACCTCCTCCTTGCGCATAAGCCGAATCGTGAACGGCGTTCCCAAGTAGTTCTTGGCGGTGCCCCACCAATCTGCATTGACCGGCCCTTCCGAGTAGAAGATTGTCCCGCTCTGTGTCGTCTCGTCGTAGCCGGGGATCTGCTGCTGAATGGCCGACAGCATCGGTGCGGCCTGCTCAGGTTGCTGGAGACTCTGGCTACTTACCGATGCGGGGTTATAGGACCTAGTCGACTCGTCCTTCATGACACCGATTATGAACTTGCCAACCATGACGCAAACGACCACCACTGTCAGTCGGAGCGCTAACCGCTTCACCGTTGCAAAACCCTGCATCAACACTGATGTGATCGACAGGGATGACTTGGAAGTCGAGGCCGAATCAGCTTTCGTTCGAGCATCCGAATTGCTGCGATGGTTACCGGCGGCCATATGGGCGATCCGTCTGGCCACTGACTCCGGACATCCCTGTGACAGCAGGGCACCGAAAATCACATCTGGATTGTGACCGCCCGCTGCCAACGTCGTTGCGAGCTCAGTCATCTCCTCAAGGAAGATTCGAGCCGCCTCTTCCATGTAGATGTCATCATCCTGCTGCTCAGGCTCCGTCTGCTTGCCGCTGTGCGCCGTGAAGGTCTCGTCATAGGCTCGGCGCTTGTCCGAATCGCCAAGAATAGCGTATGCATGTGCCAGGTCCTTGAACTGCCGGGCAGCATACTCTTCATTGCCAGGGTTTCGGTCGGGATGCCAACGCATTGCGCCACGCCGATAAGCCGCCTTGATCTCTGACTGGGTCGCCGTGCGGGCAACGCCCAGAATCTCGTAATAGTCCAACACTGATCCTCTTTTATACGCGCAAACGCGACGCTCCGAACTCAGTCGTTTGACAAGGATGTTGCTTTGGCATTACTCCGATTACGGCTTCTCAATCGCCGGGGCAGTGGAGACTAGCGGTGCAACACCCATGGACCCATTGAACTGACCAATTCGTTCGCCGTATTTGCGTCGCAAACAGATAAGCTCGCTTCCACATGCGCGGCGAGACGCAAGCCATTCCAGTTGAGATTGCCGGAGTGAAGCGGGATCTCCCGCCGACATTTGTGCATCGCCATAAAGCCGCCCAAGCTCGACGTCCATGGCTGACAGCCCAGGGTCCGAACAGATCGCCGTTTCATCATCGGAAACGGCACGCGCGCAATCAAAGCTCGTGATAAATTTTTGCGTCGGCGTGACTACGCCTTGCCGTTCCAAGCGCGCTTGCGGTAGCTCCGCGGGCGAGGAAAGCGACGAAGTGACGATTCGCTCGTTAGAGGCCAGTTCGCTGTTTGTTGAATGGATTAGCGTTGTGTCGGCCTGCTGGGTAGACGTCTCAGTAATCCGTGAGGCAATCGCGCTGCTGCCGGCTTGTACAGGCACATTAGTCGTTGGCGTCGACTCTGCTTGCGGTGCAACGTCATGAGTTCTGCTCACGCTGTTCACGGCCAAGCCGACAATGACGATCCCGACACCCCAGAGCACCCTCCGCCTAGCCCGGGGGAAATTTCTGCTGTCCGGCGCGTTGTTCTTATATCCCGTTTTATATCGTCGATCGACCTTTCGTGTGTCGGCAAACCCAGATGCTCCAACGAAGAAGGTGAGCACGCCAATCACGATCAAAATAATGCCCAACGAGTCCATTCCAAATCCCCGATTAGCGCGGTTTCGTTGTTGCGTTTGATGTTGTTCTCATTGTTCAGGCAGGAAACCAACGGAAGATCGCGACGATATTCCGATGGCGCCTCGACAATGGAATCCAGCAATAAAACCGAGTTGAGCTGCGGTTTCGAAGAGATCTGACGTCTACCTTGGTACGTCACGACCGCAGTCGAACTCGGAGCTTGCGGCACATGCGGTCAAGCCCTTCGAAAAGTCCCGCAAGAAACCTCACACTGTCCGCCATGCTTCCACGAGTCGCTCACGACTTGCCGCCCGCAAACGCAAGAGACCAAGTTCGCGACTCATTGCGCTCAACGCTGAATCCTCGTCATGGCCTTCAGCGCGGAAGCGATCTGCAAGCACTCTCAGTTCGGCAAGCGAGACCTCATCAACTTGACGTGCAGCACCTGGACCGGGAACTCTGAACTTCAGCGTCGACCTATCCGATAACGCCTTCGGCCAGACAAACATCCCACCACTCTCCGATTCGGTCTCGAAGTGCTTGGAGGCCAGATCGACTACGCGGCCGAGAATTCGGCCTCCGGTCTTCGCCCACCCATGCGCTCTGGCGATCCGACGCCCCAACACCTCTGCGCGCACGGGCCCTTCCCCGTTAACGACCGAGGTAATCATGCCAAGCAGTCGCTCGTCGTAACTGCTGGCGAAGAACAGCTCCGGATCGGGGGCGTGCTCTGTCATCGCCAAATCCACTTCGACGAATATCTCTCCTGACGGACTCTGAGCCACGGCGCTGGAGTTGGCATACATGACGACGGGTTCCGCCGCTAGCTCATCCACCGGCGCTTCAGCCTGCGTCAAAGCATCGCTCGTTTGAGGTGTAGCCGATGACGTGACGTCTCCAGCTTTGGCTGCTGCAATCGCCGCTTCAGCAATCGCAGCCATGTTTTCCGATACGGCACTTTCCTCGGCACGTTTTGCCTCAAGCAACTGGTGCAGTCGTGCATCAACCTTGTCCAGGGTTCCGTGTCTATCGACCCACCAGTCCGTTGACCAGATTCGCACGATGTCCCAACCCAATCCGTTGAGGACCTGCTCACGTAATTCGTCACGATCCCGGGCAGTTGCTGACCGATGGTACGTCGCACCATCACACTCAACGCCAGCCAAGTAACGGCCCGGAGAATCGGGGTCGACCACGCCAAGGTCGATACGGAAGGCAGAGACGCCGACCTGTGGATGGACTTGCCATCCTCGTTCAGCAAGTGCCGTGCAAACGGCCTTCTCAAACGGACTATCAAAGTCGCCGATGCTGCCCGCGACATATTCGCCCAGCGCCCGCGCGCCTCGCTCCGCAAACTCGAGGAAATGCTTCAGGTCCCGTACGCCCAATGCCTGTGTGCGCGCAAGATCCATCTTCTCGGGTTTAAAGCTACCGAATACGCGCAACTCCTGCCGCGCGCGTGTAATCGCAACGTTAAGGCGACGCTCTCCACCTTGCTGGTTCATCGGGCCAAAATTCATCGGCATCATCCCATCAAGGCCCGGACCGTAGGTGATCGAGAAGTACATGACGTCCCGCTCGTCACCTTGAACGCTCTCGAGGTTCTTCACGAACACAGGTTCCAGCGCGGTATCAGAAAAATGACTTTCGATGGACGGGTCCTGTCGACGCGCTTCGTCCAACAAATCCTCGATCAGGCGCTGCTGCTCTGAGTTGAAGGTCACCACACCGGCGGTCAAGCCGCCGTCGCGGAACTCCTTAGACTTGAGACGTGCAACGAGGTCAGCAACTAAAGCCTTCGCCTCCGGTTTGTTCGTGCGGGATCCCCCACGCTCATATTGGCCTTGTGCGACATGGGTGAAGCTAACGGCACGATCATTCGTCACAGGACTGGGGAACGTCACAAGATCGCCATCGTAGTAACGATAGTTGGAGAAGGCGATGAGGCTTTCATGGCGACTGCGATAGTGCCAAGACAGTTTCATTGTGGGCAGATTCGCCCCGATGCACTCCTCCAGAATGCTCTCTAGTTCCACTTCGACATCCGTGTCATCAATGTCGGATTCAGCGCGCTCGAAGAAGCTGGTGGGCGGCAACTGTTTCGGGTCGCCGACCATGATCACCTGGCGTGCTCGTGCCATCGCCCCAATCGCATCCCAGACGGGTATCTGAGAGGCTTCGTCGAACACTACGACATCGAAGTCCGCCGTATCTGCCGGGAGATACTGCGCGATGGAAAGCGGGCTCATGAGCAAGCACGGCGTGAGGCGCAAGATCGCATCGGATGCCTTTGACATGAGCTCACGCAACGGTAGGTGGCGAGTCTTCTTCTGCATCTCATAACGCAGAAGCCCCCATTCAGAACCATGCGTCACCTTAGTGGGAGATGGGAGTCCCGCAGACAACTGCGCTCTGACCCATTGCTGAGTCAACGAGGTGAACTTCCGGTCCAATTCGCGGAAGTCATGAATTCTCTTTTCATGCTCCGCGGACGCAAACGTTCGCAGCACCTCATCTGCATCGACCACAGCATTCAGCCACCATCGGCAGTAGTCAGTCTCGAACACCTCCTTGACCGAACCCAAGGCGACGGTACCGTCCTCAATTCCGGAAACCAACGGCGCGAGACCAAGGGATAAGGCATGCTGACGGACTTTGCGCCAGGCACACCAATCCCGAAGACGATTCGACTCCTTCGCGACTAGACGCGCCCGCTCTGAAATTTCATTGGGAAGCGCGGTTAGGAGCGATGACTGTTCCACAGCGGGAATACCACTCGCATCCGCAAATTTTTCAACTGCAAGGTCGAACGTCCGAAGTGCCGCTGCATAGGCACGCCCGGCTCCCACAACGGGGCCCGCCGGCTCAAGGAGCACGTTGCCGTCACCTAACAGAAGGGCAATCGGGGCTTTGACCTGAGCCAGCGCATCTGGAGTCGCGGCCAAACTTGTCAAAGAATTGGCCAGCGCATCCAGGAATTGGAGCGCAGGCTCAATGCCTTCGAGCTTCGTTTGAAGGCCGTTCCAGAGACCGTTCGTCTTACCCGAGAGATCGCCAAACTCCTGAATGCGCATGCCAAGCGACACGAGCTCACGCATCCTCTTGAGATCGTCGGCTGCACCAGCACCTGCGCGCCCTGCTTCTATGGTCGCGAAGCCGTCGTCTTCCCAGTGCTTTTCGCTTCGCGCGGCGGCCAGAGCAGCCTGGAACGCCAGATATGCTTTTACCGTTGCGACATCAGATTGATAACCATTCCAAACGCCGGCGGTTCCACCACCTAGGCGGTCCATTCGAGCCACCACCTGATCAATCTGTCGTAACTCTCTGATTCGGCTCAGATCATCTCGTGCAGACTCGCCACATTGGCCGCGGCCGACCGGATCAAGTCCAACGTCCTCCCACGCCTTGCGCTCGCCTACCAGTTCTAGAGCATCCTGGAATGACTGCAGCGACCGGGCAACATCGATTTCGGTCTTCAAACCGCTCCACGCATTCGCCGTGGGGAGCGACAAATCGTCAAAATTCTTGAGCTGCGAGGTGAGGTGATCAACACGCGCCAGATGCTCGATGTCTTCCGCGAAATCGGGATCTCCAGCCCCAGTCGCCAACTCTTTCAATTTCTTTATGAGATTGCGCTTGCGGAACATGCTTAACGGCCACTGCGAGTCGCGAAGCTCCTTCAGATCAGCTTGCAACTCGACGATCGTCTTTGACGGAATGCCGTCCTTATAGGTCAGCGAAAGCTGATCGACCTCGTCCTGCCGGGTACGCAACAGTGCTATCGCATCATTTAGACGTTCGCGAAGCGCTGCATTCCATGGCTTGGATAGGTTAGTGCGGATTTCTGTGTCTCGTTCGAGTTGGGTCACACCAAGACGCAAATCATCCAGCACCTGACTGCCCACAGGCGAAGACAGCCCACCGAGCAATGCCCGGTATCGCTCGACCAAAGGTGCTGCTGACCGAAGGTTGTCGGCAATCGCCTTGGCATCGGGACGCAGAACAAAACGCCAGTCATACCCAGAAGCCCGGGGCAGTACTAACGCCAAACGTGCCATTCCCTCTCGTACGCGGACGTCCAACGTTAGAGGCGGCAGTCCGATAGCATTCTGAAGGGCCAACGCGGCTGCTTCAAAGCTGGCCGCCACATCGGGAATGGTGTCCGAGACATTCACAAGGCGCTCAGCCCACAGCGGCGACCATTCGGTCTGAGCAACGTGGGACAACGGGCTTTGCGTCAGACCCGCTTGGCCTATGGCCTTGGCGTTCACATCTAACAACTCTGCGGTCTGCCTCAGATCGCGCAAACCTTCGATGTCATGCGATTGAGGTCCAGGCCAGGAAAGATGGAGTAGCGGAAAGCCATGCCCACCGACCACACGACCGATAGCGTCATACACATTCAGACCGTTCGCGTGACGCGCGTGAAGCCGTTCAACGTAGCCGTTTAGCTGGGAACGTAACGTTTCCAGACGTGCGGCCTCAGCCTCCCAGTCGTCGGGGCCTAGCGCGGCGGTCGCATCCCACGACGTGCGGAGTTGCTCAAGGACCTCTGTCTTGCGCGCCTTGCTAGAGTGAAGTTCCAGGCAGAAATTGCCCAGTCCTACCTCAGCCAGTCTGCGATACACGACATCGAGCGCCGCCATCTTCTCTGACACGAACAAGACCCGCTTGCGTTCCGCCAAAAACTGAGCAATGAGATTTGAAATCGTCTGACTTTTCCCGGTGCCGGGCGGCCCGATCAGCACGTAATCTTTGCCCTTGCTTCCTGCAACGATGGCCGAAAGTTGTGACGAATCGGCGGGAAGCGGGCAAAAGGTCTCTTTGACTGGGAGCTCTGCATCCAAACGCCGGGCGTCGGGAAATTCCACCGTGCTCTGGTAGGAGTCACGAGGTGTATCGATAAGGTGGCGAACGACCGGATTTTGCATCAGTTGCTCGGTTCGCTCGGTTAGATCGCGCCACATCAAGTACTTGGCAAACGAGAAAGACGCGAGTACCACATCCTCTACGACTTCCCATCCCGCAATGTCTTTTACGGCGTGTGACACTGTCTTCCAGATACCTGCCACATCGAGGCCTGCCTCGTCCTGAGGCAACTCCGTATCCCGAACGCCAAGTTCCAGTTCGAAATCCTGACGGAGCATTTGAATCAGCGTCGGATTGAAACGTGCCTCGTCGTCGTGAAGCTTGATGCTGAACCCTGAGCGTGCGCTGCGGCGATCAAGTGAAACAGGTAACAAGATCAAGGGAGCGCGATATTTCTTGCCTTCTTTGGAATCGCGTGTCCAGGACAGGAAACCCAGCGCAAGGAAAAGGGTGTTGGATCCACTTTCCTGCAAGGTCGTCCGTGAATTGCGATAGAGTTCGACCAACCGCGCGTCGAGTTCCTCCGGTGTAAGGCTGACAAAAACTTCTTTGCGCGTCAGAGCATCCAGTGCGTGTTCGCGGCGAACATGCTCTCTTTCCCGGGATTCGTGTATTGCTTGGTTCCTCGGGTCGTCACCATCCATTAAATCTGGACGGCTCAACAGCTTGAGCGCATGGCCTTCGGCCAACACATCTTCCAACGCACCGGGCTCGGGCGCATCGAATTTGACCGACTTCTTTCCGGACTTGAAGCTCAGCAGGTTGTTTCTTAATGAGAGATCCAACAACTTGCGCTGCCATCGCGAGAGTCGGTCTTCCGGACGCTCGTCATTCACCTCTACCTTGGATTCACCTGTCCACGCCAGCTCTGGAGCGTCCTCCCACTCGGGTTCTCCAGAACTTGTCGTCTCGGGCATGCTGCCCTCACGGACAACAGCCTTTTCACTGGCAAGCGGCTTGATGCGCTGCATTCGCGCGCGGCGAATGTCGATCGCAAGCTCGAACTTCTCCTCCTCCCCCTCCGCAATATGTTCATCGCCTTTTGCGGCCGTGAAGCTGAAGGCGGGGAGCGGGCGTTGGACGAGCAATGTCGACTCAAAGAGCACCATTTCCTTGAGCTTCACCCGCTTGCGAAGGGCTGTGATGTCGTCGACGACGGTGGACGAAAACTCTTCAGGGTTCAGCCAGACGCCCGGGAACGCGTGACCTTTTTGGAATACTACGAGAGGGTTCAACCCCGCCTGCTCAAGCGCGGCACAGACAAACAGCGTCAGATCCAGACACGTACCCAGGCCGGACTCGGTGACTTGGCTTGGGCCTCGAACTTTCTGTCCCTCGCGCTCGAAGCTGGCCGGCGGCAATGCATAGTCCAACCCCATCGCACCGATGGCATTCCAAATGGCCGCCGCGATCTCCCAGGCGCGCTTAGGCCCCTCTTCGTATCCGTTGATCGCACCGGATTTTCCTGCCTTACGCAGGATTTCAGCCGCAGCCTTGAGAACGCGGTCTACCGCGGGCTCGTTGGGTTGCACGAACGCCGCGACCATATCGGGAAGTGAGGAAAGACCGCCCCACTGGTTTCGCGGGAGGAGCTCAACGACGTGCTCGCTGGTAGATACAATCGCCAACGCGTCATCAGTTGTCGTGAGTTCGAACTTCAGGACGGCCTTTTCCGCTTCGGTCAGGCGCCCCAGTAATGGTCCATCCAGCGCGATATCTAAGTCCGACACACGAACGGTCTGGCCCGCAGCCAGATGATCAAGATGCCACGTCTTCGGCTTAAGAAACGAAGGCTCAGATAGCGCGGTGAGTCGAAGGTTACGAAACGTGCTTTCTGTTTCATTGACCACGGCAAGTTCGTGAACCGCGGGCACCGCGTTCTGATAATCGGCCAGATTGACCCGAATCGAAACAGTCGTTTGGATTTTTACTTCGCGTGTCGGCTCACCCGACGCAGACGTCGGTTCGATATCCCCGTTAATCATTGTGACTTCCCCGATGACTCTTGAACTGGTCCAATGCCCGCTGATAGCAGCGCGGTTCTTTTGGGGCGCCCAATGCACAGCTCAATTACTGCTTATGGCAGCGGGACCTCCCCTGATTACCGATAGGCTACCTCATTTGCGAATTTATTTCGTGGCGGCGGCGATTCGCTTCAGGATCCCCCTATCACATCTGATAGCCCAGCATGAACTCTCAGAGCTTTAAGCCATATGACCTTTATGCTTGATGGGGGGCATGGCATTGTCGCCAACCAGTTGCCGTCCCTCTCCGTTTTCACCGTCCCAGGATGGAGACAATGAGTCAATTTCCATGAGCCCTGCAGCAATTTGGCACACCACCGCCGAGACATACATAGGACCGTACGCGCAATGATTACCGCTTGCAACGCAGCAATTCCCTATCGGGAACGTCATTTCAAGACAGATGGGGGTTTTGTTCTGACATGGCCATTTCTTAACGTCCCACGCGGTGCGGGCCCTTACGAACTACTGCTGGATAGCAACGCGGCCAGTCGGACGCACGAATGGATACCGCAACTACCTGCCGAGTTTGCGCGAGGAAACTATTCTGTGAACCTTTGGCCAGCGCTGACCGAGCAGTGGTTATCGAACGAGAAATTTCGAGCAAATCCGGCGGAGAAGATAGAAATGATGTTTCTCGCGCCGATGAAGGCCGGAGGACTCAAATTCGACGACGAGTTCCTCGACAGGCAGCTAAGAATGCTTTCGGCTGGACAGAAGACGATCAAATCTCAGATAAGCCTGTTATTTCCTTACATTCTGATAATGAGGGTGCTGAGCCGCGTTCATTCGAGTGATGTAGGTCGTTCGATGGAAACGCTGCGAAATCTCTTCCAACATGACATTCCTCGTTTCTCCGGTTGCCAGTTGTTGGCCGCATTGACGCTTGAATTGAAGATCCAACAAAAAAGATGCCTGAATGATTCTGAGAAACCGGCATATCCGTTGCTGGAATCTTTTTTTTCGAATCAACCGAGAAAGAAAAATGAAGCCCTCGATTTTTGCGACTTGGCATACTTGCGCAATCGCGCCGCGGATTTATCTATTTGGTACACCTCTAGCGTTCTGGTGCAACATGGCTACGAGTTCCAGGGAGAACCCGTTGTCGTCACTCGCGACAATGCCCTGAACAGCGTAATCCTTCAGGCACTCCCCCCGGTAGTTGTCCCTAGCGGAGATGTGGCGTTTTCTATCGATATCAGCACCGTTCCCAATGATCTATTTGAAGCCGTCAAATCCCATATCACCGCGGGGGGAAGGCAAGCGATGTCGGATCAGGAAAAGAGCCATCGCCTGAGCAACCTTTACGCGTTGGCGAAGAACTTGTCTGGTGACGTCCGAGAGGCAGCCAGCCTCGACGAAGCTTGGGATTCGTGGTGCAGACCCGACTACAGAACCGAATAATCAGTTGCGGTGCCCTCGCCAATTGCATCGATTAAATCTGACGCGACGTCTCCGCTCCCCCGTTCGATATCCCGTATGCTGATCCCACCTCTCGTTTGAAGGCAATATTGAAGGTCGCAAATGAACCATATCTAACGTGTTCGGAAGGCTCTCTGATCCCTCTGACCCGGTACGTCAGCAAGTGTTGGTTCATTCCGCGACCATGACGCCGTCGAATACATGCCCGTCGTGGGCAGGTGGAGTGTCACTCACCTGCCACGTACAGAAATTCATGTAATAGTGTCATCCCACGAGCCCTTCCTTTAGACCGCCTAAAGCTGCGCCGCCCGCAGGAGACCGTTTTGAAAATCGTACGTGTTGTTGCTCTATGGATGAACGGGAAAGACGAGGATCCTAACTCCACCATCGTCTTGCACTGTGGATTGGACGACAACTGGAACCTTGTCGTAAGGCAGTGGATGGGGTTCAGCAAAGAAGGCAAGATTCGATACCCGTTCATTTTTGATCCCTTGGACCGCGTCTTTGATTATGGATACGGAAGTGACGTCAACGAACGAATGGCTACTACATTCGGGGAAGAACCGATCGCGATAGGCTCCCGATTCAAAACAACCGAGGATGTGCGCACCGGTTCGACCGCCAGTTACGAATACAAGATTTCTCTGGTTGACTTGATCGTCGATGGCCCGGAAGCATAGAGGGCGAGAGCATCGGACCATCAGGGCCTTTGCTTGTTCATGTGCACCAACAATCTGGGGACAGATTGGATTGATACCGAGCCATTTTTAGAGGCCGGTACCGGAAGCGCGCCAATCCACCTCTGACCAATGAACTTCGATGCTCGAACCGTACCCGAGGGGCTCCGATCAATAAATGCAGCGGAAGTGATGACGAACAGTCCTGTTACTGACATGGTTGTACACGCATTTCCCAGTTGATAGACGACTCGGGAAATGACGGAAGCTATCGGCCGCCCACATCCAAACGTTGGAACAGCCCCGAATGCGCTCGATCTTCAAGGGCGAAGCCTACCTCCGATGATAGATTGCTGAAGGTGCGGGTGCACGCTGGTAGCAATCTCGACTGGCTCGAACATAGTTCAAAGCCGAGCAGCGATCACGAACGTCGTCAGCCCTAGTAAATAATCGCACCTACAAACCCGATCACGCACGTATCCATTCGCGTCTGAACGACGTCGCCAGTTCGACCACAAAGTTGAACCACATTCGAAATCTTCGGTAGCCCGTCATTCGATGGCGATCGCCGCCGTCCGCGGACGCTGCGTCAACCGCAAACCAATTGCCGAAGTTCCAACAGATCGTTGTTCTGTGAAGTCACATCAGTTCACATGATCTCAGATCCCGGAAGATCGGGCCCAGCCTCAAAACAGTTTGGTCTCTAGTAAATAACGTGCCCGCAATGTTCGGATCAGCTGCCGGACGCCGAGCGCAAATTGAACGTCTACACACGCACCGGTGCTTAGTATTTTTCTGTGGCCGATAACGATGCACGCCAATTCATCGACGACTCTGAAAAGCGCTCGGGTTGCTCGCGCACGTCATGAACCAGAATTCGTTTCCCGGAGCCTACGTACGTTCATCACCAACTTTGGGGACACCAAGAACAATGCCGTGATCGGTAACGTCACGTCGCCGAATCACGGGATCGGGGCATGCCCCGCGATCAATTCGGTCAGCACCGAATCATTGCGCGGCCGGCATCCGGCCCGGCGAATAGGATTGCCGTTTCCCCCGTTTCGTACGCCGCTGCCGAGATCGGTCGCGAGCTCCGAATTCGAACTTCAACGTTGTCAGTAAATAAGTTGTGCTTCGGGACCCTTGCCCGATGCCGGAACAGGCAACGATTGCCTGCTGGAGCACACGATGAACAATCAGATTTCAATTCATGAAGACCTGACCAAGGTCGCGTTGCTGCGCCGTCCTGACGTCGAACGCATCACCGGCCTTTCCCGATCGTCGATCTACGCCATGATGAAGATCGGTGAATTCCCACAATCGGTTCCGCTGACAGGTCGAATCGTTGCTTGGTTGCAATCCGAGATTCTCGAATGGGTTCAATCTAGGATCGAGATCCGTAAGACGAATATGGGTCATACAAGACCGCAATCGCAGCCACATCGAATCCGTGATGCGCCTCTGCCAGAAAGTGACGACGTGCAACCTTGGGACGATCGCAGCAACGTGTCGGCCGAAATCACAAAGGGCAACTTCCAGAATTCTGAGTTCAGCGACGTCGCACCGCACAACGTCATCAGCAGTACACCGCCAGAGCTGTCCGTTCATTCGACGGATGCTGCGCTCACCCCGCTCGCGGATCGTGCGCAATTGTGATTGGTCTTCTCACCCCCTAGTCCAAGCAGTTCGACTTCGGATGCAGACGATCAATCGAACATCATGGCGCGCCTCAGTATTTTCCGCCTGCCAACGATCATAGATATCGCGCCACTGCTTTGCAGATTCGAACGCCAAAAACGTGCACGTACGTCTAGCACGCCATACGCGGCACTATCGCCGCTGAGTAAGCCAAAATCGATCTGACATGTCTTTACCGCGGACACACCTCATCTGCGTTGGGGAATTCTCGAATGATCGGTCGCCCAACGACAGTCCGCTATTCGAACTCATGACGAAGTAATGTCGCACACGTGAGCTCGTTCCGGCACAACCTGATGGCTGGGATTTCAAACTTTGGCAGAGCAGTAAATAGGTTGTGCTTCGGGGGACTCCCGATGCCGGACCGGGCACCGATTGCCTGTTGGAGCACAACATGACTAAAAACGCAGCGAGCAACGACGTGCAGACCGAGATCGTATTTCCTCGACACAGCAACGTCGAACGCATTACTGGTCTTTCGCGATCGTTGATCTACGCCAAGATTCAAGTTTGCAAACGCCAAAGACCGATCTCATCTTCGTCCCGAGTGGTTCGATCTATCGAAGCCGAGGTCCTAGCATGGATGAAGGCCATGATCGCAACACATACGTCGATCGCGCAGGGCAATCAATCGACGATCTGAATGTAACTGGGTGACCGCTCGTCTTCGCCCCTTTCCCACGACGGGCAGCAGGGGTGTAGGAGGTGCAGGAGATTAGTGGGTGCCGGAGATCGTTACGTCTTTTTTGACCTTATATCCATAGGGAAAGAAGAGGGGACGAACCGAAGCCGTCGATTTGTCTTACATCTCCTACACCAAACGTCCGCATAACCCCAATCCAAATTTCGAAAATCGTAGAAGAAAATGCAATCAAACAAGACGCGACACGGGTGCAACATCCAGGTCATGGTCAAGCACATGAAAACCGTGGCCCAACGTTCGGCCGACGGCACCAGGCACATATCCGTTCAGACATTTCCCGAGCGCAAAGGCTCAAACGTAAAACCCCAATCGTTCTTTCGCGAGGCGAACAGAGATACCGCAATCGAACTTGCTGAGCTCAACGAACGTGGTGCGGCCATCACGATTGTTCCTCAACGCACTGATGGTCGAGGCCGTAAGCTCAAGAACATCAAGGGCATTCGGTATCTCATCGCCGATTGCGATTCAGGACACACGTTGAAGTCGTTGCAGGCTCTTGCGGTCACACCTGATATCGTCGTCGAATCATCTGAACGTCGGTTCCACGCGTACTTCAGGGTGAAGTGCGCACTATCAGAGTTTCGCCCGCTTTCCATGGCGCTCGCAGTAGCCCTCAAGTCCGATCCGGGCTCGACAGATGCCGCTCACGCATTTCGATTGGCAGGCACCATCAACTGGAAACGCAACCAGCGAACCCAGCTCAGAAAGTGCGAAACGAACACTGACGCGATGTCGGCCTCCGAGCTCGTGGAAGCGCTGGGCGGCCAAATCCCAATCAATGACGTTCCCAGTTCCGTCCGCGAAAGTCGTAAGCCAAGTACTGTCGCGACGGGTGACATGCCTCGTGCCGATGAAGTACGTGACCTTCTATCCCAGATTCCGGCAAAAGAACGAACAGTCTGGCTCCACATCGGCATGGCCCTGCACTCGTGGGACGCTGAAGCTGGTTTCGAAATTTGGGATCAATGGTCGAAATCCAGTCTAGATAAGTACGATGAAGCTATACAGCGGCCGACATGGGATAAATTTGATGGTGGTGGCCAACGAACGATCGGAACCCTCTATTACTACGCAAGCCAGTACGGGAAAATGAACGGTGCCCCGGAACGCTCGTGGTTCCCAACGTCCGACAGTGACGTCGCCAAGTTCGTTACGACCAAACTATGCGAAACGTTGAGGATCGTTGAGAACGAATCGTGTCGAGTCTTCGTCGGCCATCGTTGGAGCACCGACAAGCGCGCAGCTTGCCGAGCCGTATTGGCAGAAATCGAGGAACTCGTTCAGTGTGCGGAGCAGGCCAAAAACTCAACGGCAACGACACTCCTCAAACGCATGACTTCGTATCAAGGCGCCCAGCGGATTCTCGCAGATATGCGGGCGTTCCCGGAATTGGACGCAAAGGCATCCGATTTTGACCAAGACCCATATCTACTCGGCGTACCGAACGGCGTCGTTGACCTTCGGACAAAGGAGTTCCGAGCCGGGCAACCCACAGACATGATCTCGTGCACGATTAACGCGACATTTGATCGTAATGCGCGGTGTCCGCAGTTCGGCGCGTTTCTGCAAAGTGTTGCTCCCGACCGGGATCTCCGCAGGTTTCTTCGCACTGCACTTGGCTATTCGATGACGGGTTCGATCAAAGAGCAGAAGGCGTTCTTCATGCTCGGACGTGGAAGTAACGGCAAAGGAACGCTGACGCGAGCGGTCGAAAACGTCGTTGGGTCACTGTATTCAGGCCAGATGTCGCCATCATTCTTGAAGAGCGCGAACAAAGGAAGCGCAAATGGTCCGACACCAGCACTAATGGCGTTGCAGCGTCCTCGCATACTGTTCTGCACAGAATCTGAGCGACGACGCGGTATCGACGAACCGTTTTTCAAACAACTGACCGGTGGTGATCAGGTCAGCGGCCGCCACAATTACGGGGAAACAGAATCGTTCCGGCCACGCGGGAAACTGCTGTTGAGTACAAACGAAATGCCGGATTGGGATCGAGAGAACGAAGCATTGTGGCGTCGTATCTTGGTCATCCCGTTCACACAGAAATTCTCGGGAAAGTCTCGTGACAATGATCTGGATGACAAACTCGCAACCGAGGCATCTGGAATCCTGAACTGGCTTATCGCCGGCGCGTTCGACTACCTGCAAGCCGGTTGCTTACCCGAATGTGCCGAAGTTGAAGTCGCGACATCTGACGCACGAAAGCGTTCCGATTCCGTACGGATGTGGATCGATGCGGAGTGCAGACGCTCTGCGAGAGGCAAGGTCGCGGCCCAGGACGCGTTCGATGCATACTCGAGGTTCACTGGCAGGCATGGCATGGAACCCATGACCATTCAGAAATTTAGACTGCGCATGGTCAGCCTCGGGTTCAAGCAAAAGCGCATCAAACAAGGAAACGAATATCTGGGGGTACAGCTGATTAACATCTAGCGAATGCACAGGTGGTCGAGCGAGACAGCCCTCGACCACCTACCCTTTGCTCACATTAAGACTTTTGTACGTCAGAAGATTCGGGCGGCGTTACTGGCCAGTGACATGCAATGACCCCTTCGTACGTTGGTATCATTGCCTTTATTTCGTCAGCCTTGAGTTTCCGTAAAGATTCCACTTTGGGTCTCGCCCTTTCGCCCGCCTTCGGTGATGAAAAAACAAAAGCACGGGACTGATCTGCTTCAAAATATACGACACGTCGGTTCGATTTCTTTCCGTTGCAGACTTCCTCGCTCAACATGTCGTTTTCGAATGCCACGTGAGCAACAAGCAATCGCTCCAACGGAGCTGAGACCAGCACGACCTGAGCGCTATTCCATACTGTTACCGTCAGCAGTAGCACGGCAGTGACGACTGGTGCGATGAACCTGCTTCGTCCAAGTATCTGCAGTTTTCCACCTGCCACCGTACCAAAAGCAATGAACATGAGAATCTGGCTCGACGCCATCAAGAATGCTGTCGGCAGCGCTAAGTACCCAATCGCTCGAAGAAATGCGCCGAGACCGGATGCCACCGGCAAGCGAGACGCGGCCGGGCCAAATAAGAGTGAAAGATCCTCGGCGGTGTGTGCATGAGCGATCCACAGCAAAATTAGCAAGAGCGTCCATCGAATTACGACGCAAAATGGGCACTCAAGGGCTCGAAGTACCCTCTGACTTCCACAGAGTGCGATAGCGAGCCAGGCCAACGGCATTAGCCCTAGCAGCGTCAACCGCCAAAGCACGTTAAAAACGTCAATTTCGGAGATATATTTCGCGAGGACCCATGCGCTAAGCAACGTCAAAGCAATCTGCCCTATGACAATTCTGGGCACAGAGAAGAACTTTGCCACCTGAATTGATAGTCGATTCAGTTTCCCCGCAATATGGTGTCGCTCCACCACCCGTCTAATAATTCGAGCCAAGAAAACAAACAATGTGACGAATAACTTCTTGACACGCCGCACGACATAGCTAACAGCGAAAGGAATCACCAATATCAGTACAGCACCGATCAAAATTCTTAAAAAAATCATACAATTTCCGATTCATATGAATGATCTTTTTATATCGGCGATGTGTCGTCCATCTTGAGAAATTCCGTGGCTTTTCTTCACCACCTCACCGGATGACTAGTCTTCCTAGTGAAAACTTAATTCGCTTTTAATATCCGCACCGATAGATGTAGCAATTCGCTGATGACAAGGGCGGCAAACCGATCCACGTCATGACGTCGGCACGCGCAGGGGCACCGTCGAGAAGCGCTTCCTGGATGGCACCCGGCAGTTCGTGCGCTTCGATCTCCAGGGTGAGCATGTCGTCAGCAACATCATGCAACCAGAGGCATAATCCAGAAACGACAACGCCCGCACAGGGCGGGCGTCGGCATGAGGCAACTTGATGAACTGGTCAAAGCTTGGCTTTGGTATTAACGAAGTCAAGATAACGGGCGTCTTCCGAAGCAAAAATCTCCTCCCCTCCCCCCATATAGGCGCGCATCAGCTCATTAGCAGCAACATCCTCCTCACCGTCATCAAGTAGAACTTGACCAAGACGCAAATGCAAGAAGGGGTTGCCAACGGCCTCAGGGCAAGTCATCGCAAACTCAAGAGCTTCGCGTGCAGAGGTCTTATAACCGGCCAGAAAGCACGCGTCAGCTATCGCGGCAAGAATCCAAGTTGAGGCCTGCCATTCATTCTTTGGATCAGGCACTAACGACCATGCCTTGTTGTACTCGGCAATCGCAGCTTCATAGCTTTTCGCCTCCGCGAGACGATCGCCTTTCGCGCACAGTGCCTTGATCTCCTCATGAGTCGAGACATCAAGCTCCAATTTATTGCTCATCGCACCCCTACCTTTTTAGCTTCGTGAAGTCCGGTACCGCCGGAGATTGATATGTTTGACCAAGCCTTGCCCCCTCCGAACGATTTATCGAACTCGGCTGCAACACATAATTTTCCGAGCTAAGCATAAATTGGCGCACTTCTGGCGCTTTCGGCGCATAGAAGCGACCAACCTCGTTCCACCAACTCACCGCGTCAACTGTGTGAGCCATATCAACCTTTGAGTCGATACGAGTCAGGGTTCCCCCTGGCCCAACCAGTTGAAGATTATTGGGATTACCTCGCAAGAGAGGCCCATCACCTATAATTTGCCCATCCACGCGCATGCGCTCTACAACCGCCTGACCAGTTCGGGAATACTTGTCCGGTGTTGCCCCCATATACTGAAGGCGGGAACTCGTCCTTACCCTCCCGTCGCCAGCCACGTCCCCCATTGTCTCAGGGTTGGCTCGCGCTCTGATTCTACTCGCAACGGCCATTTGCCCCGCCTGCGATTCCTTCGACCGCTCCACCAGCATCCAACAGAGCATCCTGAGTATGCTGACTTGCGCCCAAAGACCGAGCAATAACGGACATCCCCGAGCCGACGGGCGATCCTTGAATCTTATTTAGCCGAGCTTCTAGCGGACTTGGGGTCGGGAACACTCGCTCCATCACGACAGACCTAGCAGCAGGCGACGCCTCATAGTTGAGGTGCCGCCACGCCTCCCCGTATTGCTGTTCGCTTATCGCTCGGGCAATTTCGCTGAACTTGTTGTAGGTGCCTTCAATGACTCTTCTGTCGTTGAAAGTTTGGAATGCTTCGGGATCCAGACTACGAGAGGAGCCTACGTTTGTCGGCGGGAATGAGCCCCAGACGCCCTGACCGTTCGCGTCTTCCCCGATGTAGGGGGCAGAGTGTGTTCTGCCCGCTGATTCCGGGATGTCTGCGTTGGTGCCATTGATTTCGACTGTGAGGGGGGGAGCGTCATTGCTATTCCACCCACCCACCTCACCTCGCCCAACATCCGTGTACCCCGTTTGAGCCAGAGTCGCACTGACTCCATACTTCGGTACACCACTAGAAATAGCATCGAACGAGAAGGCACCATCGCGCATGCCTGTCGTTGCACCGTCGTCAGCACTGGCCGAATTGAACATTTGCGATGCGTCGACGCTTGGATCGCCAACGATCCCCGCCGTGTTCCCTCGAGGCCCGAACAACCCCGCGCCGCCCGTTGGGTAGCTAAGTGTCGCGTTTAGCCCGGTCGTAGCTCGCTCGGTCATGCTTTCCGTCGAGTACCAGTCCTTGTCCGCCAATCCTTGCGCCAGCGCATTGCCAAACGCGTCCGTTGCAACCTGCTGCATAGCAACTCGTCCACCACGAAGGATTGACGTGGTCAGCCCCGCAGCCGTCCCAACGAGTACACCTGTAACCGTTCGCCCAAGGACGCCACCAATTTCGTTATTAATCGACTGCGAAATTGAGCTAGCTCCGCCCGCATTCAGTGCTCCGCCAACTGCGCCACCCGCAGCACTTGCAGCCACTGAAGTCCAATTGAAGCTATGCTGCAGCCCAGTAACGACCCCGATTCCCTGTAGCGCGACGTTGGTTGCTGCCGCACGCAAAGCGCTGGCGCCGATACTTGCGCCGGCTATTTGAGAGCCAACACCAGCTCCGATAGCTGCACTCAGTCCGCTAAGCGCAAGCTGATTGAAGCTGATCCCGTTCTGCGCCCCCATCGTCACGCCAGCCAATTGCCCCGCTAACGAACCAGCGATGCCCCCGATGGATGCCGCACCGACTGCTGCCGAGAGCCCACCAATCGTTGCACCCGTGACGGTGAGTCCGCCGACTGCCGTCCCGCCTAGCATCGCAGAGGCCCCGGCTGACATGGCACTTCCAAACGAAAGCGATGCTGCGGTTGCCCCTTCAGCCGCTTGCACGGCGCCCATCGCGTATGCCGCTGCACCCGCCGTGTAGACAGCGACAATCACCGTCACTGCGATCATGATGACCGTGCCCAAGCCACCACAACCTCCACCACTATCGGCCTGCGGTAGCGGCAGATTAGGCGTGGTATCCCCGATCACCTGACTCGGGTCATACGGCTTGAAGGTCTTGCTGTCGTTGTGGATCGTGCTAACGCGGTTCGGGATCGTCAGCGACTGTCCCACACGAAGATCCGAATTACCCGACAACCCGTTCGCTTCTGCAATCAGGTACCACAGCTTTGAATCGCCATAAGCCGAGTGCGCAATACTCTCCAGCATATCCCCGGCTTGCACCGCTATCGCGCCCGGCGCACCCGTCGGGTACTTGCCGTTGATCGGCTGGAACCCAAAGCTGAAGTCCGCCTTGTTGGTGAAGCTCGGATTACCCGTGTTCGGGTCCTGCGGTGCGTCCGGGTTGATCATGTCGCCATAGCGACCCAGCACCTCGCCATCGACCACCAACTGGCGCTGCGTGTGCCCGCCCTGATTCACATACAGCACGTGACCCTGCGCGTCGTTCACAAACGTCCGATTGTTCTCCGGCTTCGTGCTGTCCGTCACTGACGTCAGATTGCCATTGACGTCGTAATCGCTCGTCGTCGACCCCGGATCGAACTTGTCGCTGGTGCCATCGACGCGCGCTTCCTTGTACCCGTCGAAGCGCGCCATCGTGTACGTGTAGTTATTCGTGTACCCATCGCCATCCTGATTGGCCATCGAATAACTCACGACGTTGCCCGCGCCGTCGTATTGCGAGTAGTTCACCTCGTACTTCGCGGCGCCGTCGCTCTTCGTGACCTTCTGATGCAGCAGACGGCCGTTCTGGTCGTACGTGCTCTGACGTGTCTCGCTGCCGTTGCCTCCGGCCGCTCCGTTCAACGCCGTCACGTACTCCTGCGGCAACGCGCCCGCAGGCCCCGTCTGCACCACCCGGTTCGCACCGTCGTAGAAACGCGTGTCCAACAGCACACCGTCGTATAGCTGTACGACGCCCCTCGCCACCGACGGGAGCGTTAGCGAGCGTGATGAGGATCAGGTGGATGACGCAGGTTTGCAGCGTCGTGGTAGAAAACACCGACCTATTGCGTACGACGGCATCCTCGCGAATCGTCACATGCAGCGCGTCAAAGAACACGACCGGATACATCGGGTCGAGCGGCCGGGACGGTTAGGCGGTGACTTCACTCATCACCTCGTCGGTGACCGAGCTGATGAACTCGGGCGAGACTTCCGTGCCGCACTGTTCCAGTACGAAGCCCTGAATTTCACGAACGGTCATGCCACGCGCATACATGGCGATGATCTTGTCGTCAAAGCCCGCGAAGCATCGTTCTTGTTTGGGAATCAACAGTGGCTCGAAGCTGCCGTTGCGGTCGCGCTGCACCTCGATGCGGATCGGTCTGTCGTCTGTCAGGACCGTCTTGGCAACTTTGCCGTTGCGCTGCTTCGTCACGCTGGGCGGCTTGGCGACGCCCGGCTGGTAGCCGAGATGGTGGTTCATCTCGCCGCCCAGCGCGCGCCCGATCAACGCTTTCTTGAAGGCCAGCGATGCGGCGTTGATAGCGTCGGCCGTCATCGGGCTGTGGCTGAACTACTCAAGCAGCTCGGCGGAGATCGTCGGCAGCTCTGCCGGTGGGGCTTTCGGTTTGCGAGGCATAGTCACTCCATGACGACATGTTATGCCTCGAACACGAATTTAATGACAGGCCCGTCATGTCGAACTGTCCAGGCGATTGAATCTCGATATCTGGTTTGCCGATCCGCACGCGCCCTGGCAGCGTGGCAGCAACGAGAACAGCAACGGCTTGCTGCGCCAGTTCTTACCAAAGGGTATGGATCTCTCAAGCGTCAGCCAGACCCAACTCAACGACATTGCCAAATTGTTCAATGGACGGCCGCGTCAGATGCTCGGCTGGGACACACCCGAGGAAGCGATGGCCGAGGAATTGAAAACGTCCGGATTAGCTCAACGGGGCACTTGACTCTTGAGGTCCCCCCCCGGCTTACCGTGAATATCCGTGTGGCGACTCACCTTTTTCAATAACCAATTTCAATCCTTGAAACTCAATCGCTTCCTTAAGATTCTGGAACAACTGATCTTGCTCATTCTTTGAAACAGCAGTACCGTCTCTCCATCTTTCAAAAGCATTAGGGCTGACACTAATGCACGGCAATCCGCCACTCATCCCATCTTCTATGTCAAGCGTGATCGTCTTGCCATTCTCTCTGTATTCTGCGGTGAAGCGACTAGTGAATTGAACAACAAATCCACGGTCGCTTTGCACTCCTTGCTTATTTAGCCAAGTAAACACTTCAATTGCCTCCAAATTTGTATCGTGGTTTTAAATAGATGGAGTCAATGCCGGTGACATTCGGGTTCACCTGCAACGCAGGCAGTTCAATTGTCTGATAAACACTCGTCGGACGAACTGAGCCAAGTACAGCACGCACCTGACCGCTGGCTTGTTCTGCCGCCAATTGAGACGTTTCGCCCCAAATTTGTCCAGCTTCGGCACGAGTGAATGGCGACGACTCACCAAACAAATTCATGCTGTCAAGCCAACTGCCGCCAGGCGTCATTTCCAATGTCACTCCCCCATTTGTCCGAACAAATGCCTGAGCATCCGCGACGCCGTTACGTCCCAAACCTGACCATAGCGTGAACGAATCTCTCGGCGTATTCAATCCAAGAGTATTAGCTTGCTCTACAACTTGAGCAGGTGTCCAGCCTGCGAGCGGATGGCTTGCCGCAGCGTCAGTCGCTACCGTGGTAGCAACACCATTCGTCGCAATAGCAGCACTCCCCCTTCCGGCCACAGGAGCGGAATTTTCCGGTCCCCCGACTCGCATTGTACTAAGGAACCCCAACCCCGCTGCAATCTGGTTCGGGGTATTCGGCGTTACATCAAACAAGGGAAACTGGGGAACAGGACCGCTCGAAGCCCCCGGCGGCAGAATCCCCAAGCCTTCTCCCGCAGCCACCACCGAGTGCCCAAGTTGTAGCAACCCGTTCGCGTTGGCGTTCAGCCCGTTGATGAAACTCTTGCCAAGCTCAACGGACGCGTGACCAAACTCACCCGCCCGCTGCTTCGCCATATCCCAAGCCCCAAGCATCACGTCGGCGTCGCCACCAGCCATCAGCACCGCCCCATGCCCCGGTCCGTCCACTACTCCCATCGGCAGGTATGCGAACCGGCCACCACGTGCCAAACTATCTACATCTGGCGCGCCTCCGTAGTTCGGACCAAATGCGATAGCCGCGCCGCTGTAGGGTTCTGGCGCGGCCCGAGCGACGAGTGCGTCCCGCGCTGCGGAAGCCGTCAACGCTCCCAGCTCGCCGGATGCGCCTCCCGCCCCGAACAGGATGGAATTGCCACTATAGGGTGCCTGTGATACCGCATCGACGTTGAATAGGGACGCATCAGGAGCTAACACCGACGGCAAGTTATATCCTGGCCCGGACATTACTGCGCGGGCGCTATATTCAGTTTTCTCCGGAATAAGCGATGACCCGAGCGACTGCCCCAACGCATTGCCGAACGCATCCGTGGCGACCTGCTGTATCGCAATTCGTCCACCTCGAAGGATTGACGTGGTTGCCGCAGCGGCCGTCCCAACCAGCACGCCCGAAACCGTGCGCCCAAGCAAACCGCCAATTTCGTTATTAATCGACTGCGAGATCGAGTTAGCCCCACCCGCATTCAATGCCCCTCCAACTGCGCCACCCGCAGCACTTGCGGCCACCGATGTCCAACTGAAGCTCGATTGCAGACCAGTAACGACGCCGATGCCCTGCGCTGTAATATTGGTCGCCGCAGCACGCAACGCCCCGACCGCGCCCCCGGTACCGCCAATTGCCGCTCCCACGCCAGAGCCCACGCCCGCGCTCAGCCCGCTCATTACAATCTGGCCAAAATTAATGCCGTTTTGTGCGCCGATTGCCACCCCTGTCAGTTGGCTCGCGAACGACCCGGCGGCTCCCCCGATTGCAGCGGCTTCGATTGCTTCAACCGTAGTCATGGTGGCTGCGCCCGTTATGGTGGCACCGCCCAACATTGCCGACGCCCCGCTCGCCATGATCGTTCCGAACGATGCGTTCATGGCTGCGGTGAGGCCCATTGCTGCGACGCCCGCAGTGAATACGGACGCTACAACAGCGACAACGACCATGACGATCATGCCCAACCCGCCACACCCCCCACCACTATCGGCTGCTGCCGGCATCGGCAAGTTCGGCGTCGTATCCCCGATCACCTGGCTTGGGTCGTACGGCTTGAACGTCTTACTGTCGTTGTGGATTGTGCTGACGCGGTTCGGGATCGTCAGCGACTGGCCCACGCGCAGGTCTGAATTGCCCGACAGCCCGTTCGCTTCCGCGATCAGGTACCACAGCTTCGAGTCGCCATAGGCCGAGTGCGCGATGCTCTCGAGCGTGTCGCCCGCCTGTACCGCCACTGCACCCGGCGCTCCCGTCGGGTACTTGCCGTTGATCGGCTGGAACCCGAAGCTGAAGTCCGCCTTGTTGATGAAGTTCGGATTGCCCGTGTTCGGGTCCTGTGGGGCGTCCGGGTTGATCATGTCCCCGTAACGCCCCAGCACTTCGCCGTCTACCACGAGCTGACGTTGCGCGTGACCGCCCTGGTTCACATACAACACATGACCCTGCGCGTCGTTCACGAACGTGCGGTTGTTCTCCGCCTTCGTGCTGTCCGTCACCGAGATCAGGTTGCTGTTCACGTCATAGGCACTCGTCGTCGTGCCTGAGTCGAACTTCGTGCTCGTGCCGTTGACCGTCCCTTCCTTGTAGCCGTCGATCACCAGCGTTTGGTACGTGTAGTTATTCGTGTACCCGTCGCCGTCCTGATTGGTCATGGTGTAGTTGACCAAATTGCCCGCGCCGTCGTACTGCGTGTAGTCGACCTCGTACTTCGGCGAACCGTCGCTCTTGGTCACCTTCTGGTGCAACAGGCGCCCATTCTGGTCGTACGTGCTCTGACGCGTCTCGCTGCCATTACCACCCGCAGCCCCGTTAAGCGCTGTGACGTACTCCTGCGGCAACGCCCCAGCAGGCCCCGTCTGCACCACTCGGTTCGCGCCGTCGTAGAAGCGCGTGTCAAGCAGCACACCATCACGAGAGACGTGCGACAGGCGGTTATTGCTGTCGTAGTCGTACGCTTCAGTTGTCAGACCATTGACCGCTGTGTATTGCGTGCGATATGCCGCCGACGGCTGCGAGATGTATCCGTAAATCGGATTCCCCGCTTCGTCCGATCCCGTCACGCCCCACACCGACGTCCATTCCGTGTGATCGAACACTCGGTCGGCCTGCACGCGCGCGCCGAAATACGTGTCGCTCACACGATTGCCGTTCTTGTCGTACGTGATCTTGTGGCCCTGCCCCACGCCAATGTCACCATTGGCGTTGATGCCATCCACCACGATCTGACGGTTCATCGCGTCGTACTTGAACCAGCGGTCCTCGTCCTGACTCTGGTCCATCGCATTGATCACGTGCGACGTGATGTGCGTCCGGTTGCCCACCGCGTCGTAATCGATGCTGATGTGCACTCGCCCATCGGCCACATCACGCAGACGGCCCAAGGCGTCATACGCCAGATGATTGTCCTGATAGACCGCGCCCCCCTGCGTCGTACGCTCGCGCACCTTGTTACCCGCGAGGTCGTACGCATAGGTGGATACACGCGCCAGTGCGTTGTCGATGATGGCCGTGTTCTGACCGGCCCCATCGTACTGGTAGCTAATGTCCTGCCCACGTGTACTGGTCTGACGAATCAACTGACGCGCGTTGTCGTACGTGAAGCTGTACGATGCGCCGCCGATATCCGTGCGACCCAGCAAGAGACCGAAATAGTCGTACGTCCACGTCGCCGTCAGTCCATTGCCATCGGTTTCACCGATCTTGCGATTCTGCGAATCGAACGCCGCGATCACCGACTGCCCCGACGGCTGCGTCGTTCTCACCACGTTGCCGCGAGCATCGTACGCGTACGTGATCGACGCGCCCGAGCCGTCGCGTTGCCACAGCTTGCGACCCGCCTGATCGTAGCCATACGACTGAGTAAGCGCCTGCGAACCCTGATTGACCAGCGTCGAGCCGCTGATCGAGTACACACCCACCGCCCCCATCGTCATCTGCACGAGATGGCCGAGCTTGTCGTAGGCGTAGTCCGTCGGGTTGCCATTGCCATCGACCATGCGAACCTGCTGGCCGAACGCATCGTAGTAGTGACGCACCACGCCGCCATCGGCGTGCAACTCCTGCGTCACATTGCCTGCCGCGTCGTAAGTCGTTCCGTTGACATGACCGTTGGCATCGACCACCGACACCACGCGCCCCATCGCGTCATACGTGTAGCGCGTGACAGGTGATGCCGACGACGCATTACCGTTCGCATCCGGCTGACGCTGCTCAATCATCTGATTGTTAGCGTTGTACTTGTACGTAGTGACCCAGTACGGCGAACGCGGGTCCGACACCGACAGCACATTGCCCCACCGGTCGTACGTCTGACTGACCGTCGGACGCGCAGCCGTCGCCCCGCCATTCAGCCCAACCGTCTGCGACACCGATACTGCACCGCCCGCCCCCGGCAAACTCACCACATTCGTGATGCTGCCCGTGGTCACGCTGTTGCCGTATTGCGTCGGCGTGCCCGGAATCCAGTACCCCGGGATATAGGCTGGCGTGGTGCCCGACACCGTCGGCATTGGCGCAACACCCGGCACCCAATATTGCTCCTCAACGTACTGGGTGTCGTACACGGTGTAAGGAACGGCGACCACCCTGCCGTTGACCATGTCGTAGCCCTTACCGTAGATCGGCGATCCGTCCTCGTTGTTTCCCACGACGACAGGCGCGCCGTAGTCGTAGCCAGTGATGTATTTGGAAGGATCGTCCGGCGTGACCGTATAGGCTTCCTTCACCCAATTGGTGACCTGGTAGCCAATGCCGACTACCTTGTCGCCCTGCCACTGATAGTTCGCGTAAAGCTGCTGGACGCCCGACTCGTCGACATAGCCGACCGGATAACCGTAGACCGGAAGCGGGTTGCGCTGGAGGTAATGGTTCGGATCCTCCGGCACGACCGTGTTGTAGTACGTGTCGTACACCGTGCGCGTTCCAATTCGCGCCTCCTGGACGTACCGCGTGTAGATGACATTGCCGTCTTCGTCGTGCTTGATATTGCCATCTTCGTCGCGAGCCGGGTCCACACCGACCGACACATAGTAGGTGTATTGCTCCTGCCGCGGCACCTGATAAGGCACCTGATAGGGATCGGCCACGATCACGTTACCCGACCACCGATAGTGCGCGTTCGGTATCTGCACGCCGTTTCCGTCGACACCTATCACGATCGGATAGCCGTAGACCGCGCGCTTGTAGCTAACGATGTAGTTGTCAGGATTCGGCGGGTACGCCGTACTTACCACGGGAACGTCGCGATATGCGGTGTAAGGCACGGCAATCACGCCAACGCCGCTGTGCTGATAGCCCGTACCAAGGCCCAACTCGACGCCATCTTCGTTGTAGCCGGTCACCACCGGCGGGCTATAACGAATGCGCGTAAGGTAGTTGCTCGGGTCAGCCGGCGTGACGGTACGCGGCACCTGAATTGCCACAGTGCGCGTATCGTAATGCCCGGCAGGCGTCGGCGACACCGTCAGATTGCCGGTGTAATGCGAACCCAGCGACGACCCGACCGGCGAGCGCAGAATCTCGAATTCGAACGTTCCCACCGGCAGGCCGCCGATATCCACGGCCTGCAGCACCGTCGCACCGGAGTTCTCGTCCCACGAATACGGGTAGGTGCTGATCGGCAGCGTCTGCCAATCTCCACCCGCAACGCGATAACGGAAAACCGTAGTTTCCGGGCCATTCACGGTCCAGCGAATTGTGTTGGCCTTGTACCCGCCAATGATCTCGGTCGTACCGCTTTCATTGTTGTCGACCGCCGTGCCACCAACGGTGTCGTAAGCCACCCACACATTGGCAATAACCGGCAGCCCCACCGGCGGCACCCACACGGGCGCCACCTCACCGACCACGCTCATGTTGCCTGTAGCGTGCGCGTACGGGGCCGAATCGCCCTGACGCTGCCACAGCAATTCGTACTCGTACGTGCCCGCACCCAGCGACGACATGTCGAAGCCGTCGTAATCGGTGTAGATCGAGTACGGATGCGTAATCGGCATGGTGGACCATTCGCCGCCGCTGCCTGCCACGCGGTAGCGGAAAGTCTGTCCCACGTTCGACGGCGCAGCCGGCCAGGTGAAGTCCTTCGCTGACGAGTGCCACTGCCCCATCTGCGCCACGCCCGGCCCGATCGGGAACGAGAGGTTGGCCAGTTGAGACAGGTTCACGCTCATCGTTCCCGTGCTGGTCACCTGCGTGGTGCCCTGCGTGCTGGTCGTAAGCACACGGTATTCGTAGTTGCCCGCCGCCAGACTGGAGGTGTCGAACCGGAACGCGCCGCCGAAGTTGATTCCCGGTGGCGTAATCCAGCCTGTATCCCCTGGGCTACCTGCCGGGCGCACTTGCAACGCCACAGTCGTCGCCGTGTCCGACGGCAGACCCACTTCAATCTGATTGGTCGTCTGAAGCGCCGGATTCTGGTTAATCACCAGTTGCCAGTTGCCGTTGATATCCTTCTTGTAAACGCGCACGGCATTGATACGATCGATGCCACCTTCGGCACCGTCGCTATCGCGCCAGCTTATCGACACGCCGTTACCGGCTTGCTCGTTCGAGAAGATCTGACTACGGGTACGCGGGACACCGTTGAGCACGACAGTCGACGTCGAGCCGCCGCTCTCGCCGGAGCCGCTCTCATTACCCTCGCTCGTCGTCACGACCGTCGCCGTGGTGTAGTCGAACTCGACGCGGATGTCGCCGCTACCCAGCTGCGCCAGACTCCAGGAGAAATTGGCTGTGGACGGCGAATTCCAGATCACACGACCGTCTTCGCCAAAGCTGTAGATTGCAGGCGATGTCGTGAAGTACGTCGCCATACTGCGCACCGTCACGCCGCCGGTGGATTCGGCACGCGACGGCCCCACACGAGACGTCACGCGGCCCAGCGCGTCGTAGACCAAATCGGTACGGCGGCCGTCGCTCAGCATAATCGCCTGATCGACGCTGCCGAAAGACTTCAAGTCGTAATTGACGCCGCCCGTCCCGGCACTGCGCACTTCAGCCGTCACGTGACCGCTCAAGTCATAGACCGAAATTTTGTCGGTGCCGTCACCACTGTTGGTACGCCAGACTCGCCCGGCATTGTCGTAATCGAAGTACTCCTGACGCCCGCCGCCAATCCCGCGACGCGTCATCTCGCCAAAGGCGTTGTACTCCATACTCGTGTCGACCAGCCCGGCAGCCGACTGCGACACGTTGGTAACGACACCGCCCGAGACCACCGACGTGGAGGCCTGCGTGACGATATGTGTCTGACGGCCAAGCGTGTCATAGTGATAGGCCGTGAAGATGGTGTGAGGCACGCCATCGTTGCCGGTGACAACCTGCCATTCCTTGGCTACACGCCCCGCCGCGTCGTACGACGTGTAGTGCGCCGATCCGCCGGCATCGGTCATCTGAATCACTTTGCCATGCGCATCGAACGCGGCCGTACTCACACGATCGGATGCGCTCGCGCCGGCATCGACATAGCGGGTGTCGTTGGCCGACGCAGCTCCGTTGCCGCGCACCACCGTCATCACGGCATTGCCATAAGCGTCGCGATAGAAGATGTTGAGCTGTGTGAGCGCCGTGCCCGCGACCGTGCTGGTCCGCGTCGGGCCGGTCGTCGCCATCAGTCGGCCGAGCGAATCGTAGTAGTTGTACGACGTTGCGCCATCGGCAGCGATGGTCGTGGTCAGATTGCCGACGGCGTCATAGCGATACTGCGTCGACAAATTGCCGCGGGTCGATCCGCCATCGCTGGTCGTGCTGTACTGCACATCGACACGGGTTTCGCGGACCTTGCGGTTCCCCGAATCGTAATCCGTCACCACCGTACGGTCGTCGCTCGAAGTCGTCGGGCGCGCGAAGGCCGTCAGGTTCCACTGGCCGTTAGCCAGTGCCGTCGCGTACTCCGTATGCACGGTCATGTTGCCGACGGCATCGAAATTCTGCGTCGTCAGATAACCGAGGGCATCGACTGTCGCCACCTGCTGGCCGCGCCGGTCGTAATACTGATACGTCGACGTCCACTGATTGGTCACCGCATTGCGCAGCGTCGCGCTCTGCACCAGATCGCCGAAAGCGTTGTAGGTGTTCTGTGTGGTGCGCCCGCCCATGAAGTACTGGGCCGTGCCACTGGCGCTGGAATCGTAGACCAGCGACTGCGGCTCGGTCACCCGTACGGTGCGTCCCAACTGGTCGTAGACGGTCGTAATGACGCGATTCGCCGCGCCTGCCGGAGGCAATGCCGCCAGCGCAGCGAGAACCTCAGTTGCCGTCGGTGCATGCGCACCGTTCGCGACCGCAATGGGACTGTTGAAACGCGTGAGCTGCGTCACCTGGCCATAGGCATCGCGGGAGTATTGCGTGACAAAGCCCAGCGCATCGACGTCGTGCAGCACATTGCCCTGACGGTCGTACGTCTTGTAGCTCCAGTTGCCCGCCACGTCGCGGTTCGCCACCGCGTTACCCAGCGCATCATAGACCGTCTGCGTCGACAGCTCGGTCCAGTTATCGACACGGCCGGCCAAGCCGTTTTCGCCGTTCACGAGCAGGTTGTCGCGCGACGCGTCGTAGACGCCGACTGGCGGGAACGTCGTCTTGGTCTGATGCCCGACGGCGTCGTACTCGTAGCGCGTCGTGCGCGCTTCCGGACGGCCATAGGCCTCGGTACGTGCAATAACGCGTCCGAGCGCGTCGTAAGTCGTACGCGTCACCAAGTTCGCCACACCGGTGTTGGCGGCGTCGACGACGAGGTTGCCGTTGCCGTCACGGGTCAGGTTCGTGACCGTGGTTTGCGGCGACGTTTCGGTGACCAGACGGCCGGCGGCGTCATAGTCGTAATGCCAGACGTCGCCCTTCTTGTTCGTGAAGGTGATCTTGTTGCCCACACCGTCGTACGTGTACGACTCGGTGTAGCCCAACGCGTCGCGCGTGCTGAGCACACGCCCGTCGGCGTCGTACGTCATCGTGGTGACACGGTCGGCATCGCCCACCAGCACCAGCGCGGCTGCCACACCCGCAGCCGTCCACGTGGTATTGGCCGGGATAGCAAGTGCGTATTGCGTGCGCGAGGTCACGCGGCCAAACACATCGAAGGTGCTGGCCGTCACGAAGCCGAGCGAGTCGATTTGGTAGGTCGGATGACCGGCAACGTCGTATGTCGTGTGGCTGATTCGGTCGTTCGCCGCGTCGGGGGTCAAGCGTGCCCGCACACCGGTCGCCCCGCTCCTCGTATCGAAGCCGGTCAGATCAATGCGGTTGGCATAAACGCGCGTGGCAATCACGTGCCCCACGGCGTCGTAGGTGGCTTCGCTCACCGCACCCGTCGGGTCGATGGTGAAGGTATTGCGACCTGCGGCATCGAAAACATAACGTGTCGTCCGGTCGTTGGCCGCATCCGGGCGAGCCAACACCGCCATTGCAGATTGACTCGCGGGCAAACCGGTCAGGGCGATCGGCTGCGCAAACGCTTGCCGCTCGATGACGTGACCTTCCGCGTCATACACCAGATGGACGACGCCACCCGCTGCGTCCACCTGATAGACCAACCGATTCGCGTTGTCGTACGTGTAGAAAGTGTCCAGATCACCCGGCGACGGCTGCACTGTGCCATTCACCGCGCGATTGGCAAAGTGTGTCTCCTTCACGAGGTTGCCGTTGGCGTCGTAGTTCAGCCTCGTCACCGCCCCGTCGCCATCGATCGTCTGCAGTGGCCGGTCGGCTGCGTCGTAGTTGGTCTGCAGGTACGCGTCATGGGCCGGGTCGGCAAGGGTGGCCGTCACGGCGGCCAGTGTCTGTGCGTTGAGCGCAGTTCCTGCGGGCAACGGTTTGGCATACGTGACCTTCTCGCGCACGTTGCCATTGCCGTCATACTTGTACGCGGTGACGGTGTTCGCGCCATCTATCACATAGATCGGGCGGCCTACAACGTCGTAGACGGTACGTACAGCCTGATCGTGTGCAGCGTCGGCCGTAACCGCGGGCGCGTTCGTGCCGTTCCACGCTGCCGGATCGATACGGTTGGCATACGACAGACGCTCGGTGACTCTGCCCACGGCGTCGTAGGTGAACTTCACGACCGCACCGGTGCCATCGACCGAGTAGGCAAGACGGCCCATCGGGTCGTAGCTGCGGCGCTCGGTAATGTCGGATGCGGACGCTTGCAGCAAGCCTGCGAGCGTGGCGGCACTTGAGCCAGCCGTAGCGACCGAGGCGCTGCTCAATGCCGTGGCGTAGCGCACGACACGAGCGATGTTCCCTTCGCCGTCGTACGTGTTCGCCACCACTGCACCGAGCGGATCGACCGTGTAGACGACTTGATTCTTCTCGTTATAGAAGAAGCGCGTAACGTTGCCGCTGGCATCGATGGACGTCAGTACATTGCCGTTCGCGTCGTACGTGAAGCGACGAACGATCGCCAGCCCTGCCGGGTCCACCGTCTCCGCAACACGGCGGCCCGCTGCATCGTAGTCGTAACGCGTCGTCGTGCCGTTGGGGCTCGTGACGGTGACCTGTTGCCCGGCCTGGTCGTAGGTGTAGGACGTCGTCAGGTTCAGACCGCCGACGTCGACCACGCGCGCGACGACCTGTCCGCGATTGTCGTAATCGGTGCGCGTAACGGTCCCATTCGGGTCCGTCACCGTAATTTGCTGCCCCTTGCTGTCGTACGCATAGCGCGTCACCAGATTCAGACCACCCGGGTCGACCGTGCGTGTCAGGGCACGGCCAGCGCCGTCGTACGAATACGTGACGACATTACCGTTGGTATCGCGCGTCTGGATGAGATGACCCGCCGCGTCGTATTGGTTCGACGTATGTTGCAGGTCGTTGTCGACGGCAGCCAGGTTTCCGTCGTGGTCGTACGCGTACACCGTCTGGTGCCCGAGACCGTCGATCACCGTGTTCTTGAGTCCCAGCCGGTTGTGCGTCGTCACCACGCTCACGCCATCCGGCGTGGTCATGGTCATGCTGCGCTGCGCATCGTCATAGGTGTAACGCGTGACAAAACCGTTGGCGTCGGTCGTCGTCAGCGTGCGGTCGAAAGCGTCGTAAGTCGACGAGCGCGTCGCACCCGACGCATCGGTCACCTGAATCTGACGGCCCAGCGCATCGTATTGGTACGACGTGGCGTTGCCGTTGGCGTCCACGGTGCGCGAGATACGACCAAACGGATCGTACTCAGTCCGCGTGGTGATATTCAGGCCCGCCTGATCGATCGAAGTCTGGATCAGATGGCCACCGAGGTCGTAGGCATACGTCCATGTTTTCGACGTCGCACCGTTCGATGCCGTGCGCGAATATTCTTCGCCAAACGCGGTATACGTGTGTGTGATCGTGCCACCGTTGGCATTCGTCTCAGTAGCGAGCGTGCCGTCGGTGTTGTAGGCATAGGTCACGCGCGTATCTGTCGACGAATTCCTCAGCGACAGCAGCATTGCCTTGATATCGTCGGTAATCACGCCGCCTTGCGCCGGCAGATTCTGGACACGCGTCGCGTAGACCGTCGTCGCCGTGAGCTGCCCCAGCGCGTTGTAATCACGCGCCGAAATCTCACCCAATGCATTGATGGTGAACGTCAGATTGCCGTCGCCATCGTAGAAATAGCGAGTGCGATTCCCGGTGGCATCGGTCATCGAAACGCGACGACCGGCGGCATCGTAGGTGTAGTTAACCGAGTACTTCGCCCACACGGCGTCGATCTGGTCTTGCGTCATGCCAGCCGTTAATTGGGCAGCACCTTCGGCAGAAAGCGCAGAAACCAGACGGCCAAGTACGTCGTAACGCGCCAGCGAGGTGGCCACGTCCGGCGTACCTACTGCACGCGTCTTATTGATCAGGTTGCCCAGCGCGTCGTACGCGTTGGTCGTGACCGTGCCTTCCGGGTCGACCTGACGGGTAATGCGATCCAGCGCATCGTAGCTGGTCGTTACCACCTGATCGGATGCGCTCGATGCCGGGCGCAGGTCGTCGATGGTCTTATCGAACGTCATCCACACGGACACCTGCGTGGCGTAGCGAATCACCTTCGTGACGTTGCCGCGCGCGTCGTACACGCGCTCAGTCAGGTAGCCGCCCGATATTTCCCCGGTGATACGGCCCGATGCGTCGTAGACCGTTGCCGAGTACAGGTCGGCCGGTTTGGACGAGGGCACCAGTTGATAGATGGTGCCTGTCGCACGGTTGGCCGGATTGGTCGGCGTGCTGTAGCGAATGCGCTCGCGCTGACGGCCTGCAGCGTCGTACGTGTAGTACGTCATGTAGCCGTCGGCGTCGATCGTCGCCTCGAGCTTGTTATCTGACGTGTAGAAGTTGCGCGTGAGCCGGTCGGCGGTATTGGCCGGCGGCGTGGCGGCCGCAGCCGTTGGATGATCGCCCAACGTCGTAACGTCAACACGGTTGGCGTACTGCACCGTAGCCACCAGACGCGATGCCCCGTCGTAGCGCATCTCGGTCACCGAGCCGGTCGCACTAACGGTGCGCGCGAGGCGGCCGTCAGCATCGTAAATGCGCCAGCTCGTCGTGTCTGCTGCCGTCGCGGCCGGGCGGATGCTGTCGAGCGACGCCCCAGTTGGGGCTCCGGACGCATCGACCAGCGAACCCACGTTAATGGCTGTCGCGTAGCCGATGGTGCGAACCAAATTCCCTGCTGCGTCGTACCGATATTCGGTCAGGCTACCGCTGGCATCGACGTCGGCCGTCTTGCGGCCCAACGCGTCGTAGGTGTACCAATGGCGAATGCCCGTAGCGTCCTGCGTCATCAGCAAGCGTCCGTCGGCATCATAGGCGTACGTCGTTTGGCCCAACACCGTGCCGCTCGCCGACGTCTGCGTGATGCTCGTCACATGCCCTGCGCGGTCGTAAGTCGAAATCGTGGCCACGCCATTGGCGGAGGTCACCACCGTGCGGTTATGCGCTTCGTCGTAGTTCGTCGCTGTCGTGTTGCCTGCGGCATCGGTGGTCGCAATCAGACGTCCCAATCCGTCGAAAGCGAACAGTGTCGTGCCGTTGTTGGCATTCACCGTCTTGAGCAACTGACCGTGCTGGTCGTACACATATTGCTCGGTCGACTGTGTGCCATCCGCCAGGCCTGCGCCGCTCGCATTGGTGCGCTGATATGTCGTGCGCGTCTGAAGCTGGCCGCGCATGTCGTACGTCATGTCGGTGCGCAAAATGCGCGTCTTGTCCTGATTGGCCGCCCACTGCGCAGCATCGCTCTCTGAGACTGCCGTCTCCGCGGCGAGACTGCCGATTGGATACGTGGCACTCAGATACTGAATCGAGCTCACACGTTGACCGCGCGCGTCGTATACGTACTCCGTCACACGGCCGTCTGGTGAGATGACGAAGCGCTGCTGATTACGGCCAGAGCCGTCGTAGACATACCGAGTCGTCGCCGTCGACGTCGCCCATCCGGTCTGGGCATCGATGCCAAGTGCAGTGGCCTCCGTCAGCAGTTGGTTGTTGGCATCGTACGTCCGGGAAATAAAGTTCCCGAGCGAGTCTGTCTGACGGGTCAGATTGCCCTGAGCGTCATATTCAAACTTGATCGCATTGCCGTTTTCGTCGATGACACGTGTCAGATCGCCCGCACTGTCGTACTGAAACTGACGTACTGACGAGACCCCGCCGATGGCCGGTCCAGTCACCGACAGCAGTTGGCCCGTCGCATCGTAGGCATATACCGTAGCCTGTCCCATCGGATCCACGACCGTGGTGCGGCCGTTGGCCATGTCGTAAGCGTATAACGTCGTCGCGCCCAAGCCGTCGGTCACGCTCGCGACGCGGAACTCGCTGCCCACCTGCACATAGCTGAGCGTTAGCTTCGAGCCGTCGCTTTGCGTAACGGTAGCAATCCGCGTGCTTGCGCCGTCGTACGTGTAGTCGGTGCGATAGACGTTACCGTCGTCGATGCTGTTGTCGTTCGGCGACAGGTCGACGATCACCGACGTCAGACGATGGCTGGTGTCGTATTGATAACGAACAGCCGTCGTATTGAGTGTGCCGTTCAGCCCAGTGGTAACCGTGCGGAGGCCGGTGAGGTCGCCGTTCGTGTAATCGAAATACGTGGCTTCGCCGTTTAACGATTGCACGCTTGCGATGGAGGTATCCGCGTTATAGAAGTACGAAATCTTGTTGCCCGACGTATCGGTCGAGCTGATTAGGTTGCCGCTGCCCGCTCCGTCGTAGCGTTCGGTCAAGCCAGTTGTGCCGTCCTTCCAGACGAACTGGCCGTTCACGTAGTCGTACGAGATCGTGTCGTAGGCGCCGTCACCATCGGTGCCGACATAGACGCGGTTGGTCGTGTCGTAGTAATAGGTCGATTGCGAGCCGTCGGCGCCCGTGCGCGTCACGGCACTCCCAGCCATCAACAGACTGCCGGACAGCGACACCTGTTGTGCGGGGCCGACACGCCAGCCGTTACTCAGGGTGCCCTGACTGTTGTAGGTTCGCAGCGTTGCGACGTTAAGGCCGACACCGGCCAGACGCTCGTCGAGATCGCTAAGAACAAGATTGCCGTTGGCAACGTTGACGTACGCTTGCTCGCCGCTCTTGCCGGAAGTAGCTGCCCCGTAGCTGCCCCATTTGCCGAGCGTTGCGAGCGAGCTGAGCGCCAAGCCGAGGTTATTGCCGCTGACAATCGCTACCATAGTCCGTCGCCTGTTATCGGTGTTTGTTGGACGGGCTTCGTGCGCGTGTGACATCGACGCACAACTTGCCCTGATGGCAAGTTATCAATTGATTTCAGCGATTGTTTAGGGATACAGGCGAGTTAATTTTTGTCCGACGACGAGCAGGATCGTCATCGTCATTTGTGCGAGAAACACGTAGCGAGAACGACAAACGGCGAGCACTCCCGCCATCGGGAGTGCTCGCCATCTACCGTCTGCCCGGCCGCACGCTCACGTCCCGCAGGACGGATGCGTTGCGCCTGAAATTAGACGCTGACCGGCAGCTTGAATTCCGGCAGCTCGCGCTGCGGCACGTCAATGCCCTGCCAGTTCACGCCCTTCACCATGTCGTCGGTGCAGTGCGACGTGATGACAAAGCCGTTGGCGATGTAGCTGCCGCCACGATCGACCTGCACGTGGTACAGCGGCGTTTCCGGGACAAGGTAGCAGAACGTCGGGCGCACGCGCTTCCAACCTTCGATATGAGCATGCTCATTCTTCAGATCCCAGCGCAGCATGCGCGGCGAGCGTTCAAGCGGTGTGCCCGTGCCCAGTTGAGTCTCGAACCAGTATTGATGGAAGTTATACGTTCCCCACCATTGCTCACCCTCATTGTCCCGCGTCCACATCAGGTGCTCGTCGCTGACGTACAGCGGATCGCCGTCACCGGCGTCGAGTTCGATAATGCGGCGCGTGGCACCGAGTTGGGTGATTTCCAGACCCGTCGACGTCGCAACGCCCGACAGCGTCTGCACTTTCTCACCGCCGACGAAGGACTCAACCGCCTTGGTCGTGCCGTCGGCCAGCAGAATCTGCGAGCCCGCCATCACGCACGTACAGTTCGAGCAGCCCAGGTTCACGATGACCGAGCGCGAAACACCACGGCGCAGCGGCGCGCGGTCGAGGCTCCAGTTCTCGCCTTCGTCGTGCGGACGACGATACTGCACCAAGCTAGCGTCCTCTTCAGTCCCTTGCTGCGCCTGTTGCGGCGTCACCATCTTTTGCATCGTCATCAGTTTCTCCAGAATATTCGGTATGAGAGAACCGGCGCCGACCACATGGACGGGGCGATTCATTGAATCCTGCAAGCCATATATCCATGCTTTTTTTGTTCGGTTTAGGGTTGGCACAATTTTTTTTCGATTTATCGGAAATTCGTATTGAAGGCGCAACGCCGCAGGGTTCGATGCCCTGAGCGCTGGCTAGAATGGCGGTCCTTTCTCACCAACGCCACGTTATTTGCCATGTTGCAACGCGCCGCTCTCGCTCTCATTCTCGCCCTGCCAGTCTGCACCCCAGCGCTGGCGGCCAAGATCGTCACCATCGGCTACGCAGGATCCCTGACCGGGCCACAGTCTCATCTGGGCAAGGAAATCGAGCGGGGCATTCGGCTGGCGTTCGAAGAAATTAATGCACAGCAACCGAAGGTTCAGGGGGAAGTGATCGAGTTCAGGCTCGACGCCCAGGACGACGCCGCTGACCCGCGGCTCGCCACATCGGTCGCGCAGCGCTTTATCGACAATCGCGTGATCGCCGTGGTCGGACATGAGAGCTCGTCGAGCTCGGTCGCCACCGCCCGCCTGTACGCCGCGGCCAACATCGCTCAGGTCACTCCTTCGGCAACCAACCCAGAATTCACACGTCTGGGCTATCGCACTGCGTTTCGCGTGCTGCCGAACGATGGATTCCTCGGCAAAGCGATTGCCCACTACGCCACCGGCACCCTGAAAGCTTCGCGTATTGCTGTCCTGGATGACCGATCGGCCTATGGCCAGGGCATTGCCGACGTGTTTGTCGACAACGCCCGCAGTACCGGGGCCAAGATCGTGGCTCGGGAATACACGCAGGAGCTGGCGGTCGAGTTCACCCCGCAGCTCACCCGCATCAAGCGCGCGACCCCGGAGGTCATTTTCTTCGGCGGCATGGACTCGCAGGCGGGTCTCGTGCTCAAGCAACTCAAAAAGCTCTCCATCGATACGGCGTTTGCCGGTGGCGACGGCATTTGCACTGGCATGCTGCCGAAACTGGCCGGGAAAACACTAGTGAGCAATGTGGTGTGTGCCGATGCCGGTCTTTCGCTTTCTGCGATGCCGGGAGGCAAGTCGTTCGCGAAACGATTTGAAGCGCGCTTCGGCGAACCCGTCAATCTGTACGGCCCGTATGCCTACGACGCCGCGATGGCTGTCTATCGTGCCGTGATGGCTGCCGATTCCGTCGAGCCGGGCAAGATTGTCGATGCGCTTCACCGCTTGTCGTTCCAGGGCGTATCGGGTCAGATCGCGTTCGACGAGCACGGCGATTTGCGCACGCCCGTGGCAACGATCACTCGCTTTCAGGATGGGGTCAAGACGCCCATCACTGTCATTCGAGACTGACGGCCCAGCGGCACATGCAGGCGTGGCGCATGTGGGCCACGCCCTGTGTTACATTCGTCCGCATGCCTTTGCGCTTTCTCAATCACTTCCACCCGGCACGTCTTCATGACTGACTTCGACGCCTTGTCAGACCCCGAAAAGCTAGAAGCACTGCTCGCCGCCGGCATCGCCGCCAGCGAGCAAAATGCAGACGAGCAGGCGCTTGAGTGCTATGTAAAAGCGGCCGAATTAGCGCCCCACGATGCGCGTGCGTTCCATCTTGCAGCGGCCGTCTGGGCAAAGCACGGCAATACAGACGCCGCCAACGATGCGTTTCGGGAAGCGCTCCTGCGAGCGCCCGATCTCCACGTTGCTCGATTTCAATGGGGTCTGATGCAGTACAGCGAGACCACCATGCCCATGGCCGCGGCGACGTGGGAACCGCTGCTGCACTTGTCTGAAGACGATCCAGACGACCCGTTACGCCTGTTCGTTCACGGACTGCTTCTGGTCGCGTCCGGCGATATCGCCACCGCCATCGCGCAAATCGAATCGGGCATTGCCGCGAACACGACCAACGCGCCGCTCAACGTGGATATGGCAGCCATTGTCGATGGACTGCGACCGCTCCTCGACAGTGCCGCCGCCACGCAGAGCGAACCGGCCGAGTCGCAGACCAGCGAAGGTGAGCATTTCCTGCTCGGCGCCTATCGCGGTCCTGACCAGCCTTTGCATTGACCGTAACCGCCCTCCCTCCGCGTAATGACATCTCCCATAAACAACATCTCGGCCCAGCTTGCACAACAACTTGCTGGACTGATTCGCTCACAGGTTGGAACGCTTCGCAAGAAGGCACCGGCCGGCCGGCGCGAAAGCGACGACATCCGCAAGGGCGACACGAAGCACGCCCCCGAAGATCTCGCCACGGTGGTTGCACGACGCATCCAGGAAATCGACAACGAGACCCCGAACCCCGAACGGCGTGCGTTTCACATCTTCCTGGAGTCCGTGATTCTGGCCGAGCTTGGCGAACACCTCGCCAATGACCCCGGTTTTTACCAACTCATCGAAGATGTCCATCAACAAATGGAAGCGGACTCCAAACTGGGGCCGCTCGTCGCTCAGGCTGGCGCGCTACTCCTTGGACATGGCACCGCTGGTTGAATCGCCACGTAAGAGTCTGGACTGACGTGCGAGGACTGCGCTCGACATCTTACGCAGAGCTTCAACATCCTTCATTTCGCCGTTGAGCAACGCCCGCGCGAAATTCGCCCCCACGCAAGCGGGATCGAGGCGCAGCGCCCGCTCGATCGCCGCCTGAGCATCCGCTTCGCGCCCTTCCATGCATGCCACCACGGCCACGGCGCCATGTGACTCTGCAAAGTTCCGATCGAGTTCCAGCGCGTGGTCGAAATCGGCCCTTGCGTCGGCCATCATCTGTGACGTGAGCGCCGCCCATCCCTTGCCGTGCCAGGTGCCGATGTGGGTCGGCATGTACCTGACCGCTCGCGCAAATGCGTCACGGGACGCCTCGACTTGATGCACCATCAGCAACGCAAAACCCAACCCGGACCAGGCTCGCCCCTCTTCGGGATTTTTTTCGATGGCCGCGCTAAAGCATTGTTTGGCCTGCTCGCCCTGCTGTTGACCCAGCGCCATCGAGCCCAGTGCCACCAGTGCCTCCGGCTGCGACGGCAACTGTTGCAGTGCGAATTGCGCCCACGGCGTAATTTCGGGAAATGACGCCGCATCCACTGCAATGAGCGACGCTACCCCCGCCGCCTGAGGCCCGAGCACACCGAGGGTTTGCCAGCGGCGCACGCGCTCGAGCGCTTCGGTGAAGCGGAACGTCCGATGCGCCGCGCGCAACCACAGCGCACGTGTGGCATCGTCAGCGTCTTCAGCATCGAGCAGCGGCGAAAGCAGTGCCTCCACGCGCGCGTAATCCGCGCGCTGGAAGGCGATATATGCCAGATTGTGGATAAGCGCAGCATTGTCGCCCGACGCTTCGCGAAGGCTCGTAAATACGGCTTCGGCCGCATCCCAGTCCCGGTGCGCCAGTGCGAGCGTGCCAGCGCGATAGGTCCATACAGCCGCCATGCGTTGCTGCGCAGGTATCTCGTCCAGAAGCCCCTGCGCAAGCGGCCAATGCCCCGTTTCCAGCGCCACATCGAACGCATCGGCGCGCAGAGCTTCATTACCGGGGTCGGCTTTCAGGTATCCCAGCAGACGTTCGAGCCGCTCGGTTCGCTGTGCGTCAGGGGTTACCGATGAGGATTGTTCGGCCACGTCCATTCTCCTTCGTAGTTATGTGCGTTACCACGCAGCGTCGCGCGGTGGCACATGTCGTGCTGCCTCGCGCATTCTGTTGAGTGCTTGTTTATGGAGTTGTGCCACGCGCCCTCGCGTCACGCCCAACACGCTCGCAATCTGTTCGAACGGTATCTGTTGCAGGTAATGCGACTGGATGATGCGACGTTCACGCTCGGGCAACAGGTCCACCAATGCCTTGACGCGCTTTCGAAGTTGATCCAACTCGACGGCGGCGTATGGCGCCGGCGTCGGCGACACAGAGTTCTCTTCCGCGAACAGTGACGTTCCTTCGAGCAGCATACCCAGTGCCAGACCGATACCCGCTTCCGCCAGCGTATGCAGCAATTGCGCCGAACCATCGGGCATTTCCTCGGGCGCCAGCGATGCCGCGCGCTCTGTACGTAAACGCTGGCGGGTGGAAATCTGCTGCTGACGCTCTGACATGCGATCCAGCCCGTTGAGCACAGCACCGCGCACGCGCATGGAGGCAAATGTGCGAAAGCGCGCGCCCAGCTCAGGATCGTACCGGTCGACGGCTTCGATCAGACCGATCGTGGCCATCTGGTGATAATCATCGAACTCGACGTCGTCGTGGAACCGGCCCGCATAGAGCTTGGCTGCAATGATGCGCGCGAGCGGCATATGTCGCTCGATCAATTGCGCACGCGCCCCGGCGTCTGCCCGGGTACGCACAGCATGCCAAAGCGCCGCTTCGACGTCAGTATCGTCAACGGCAGCGCCACCCGGTCCGTTCGGCCAGATCGATTCGTCGGGGATGTCATCCAGTGTCGGCTCGGTCATCGATCGCTCCGTCAGTGGAAAGACCCAACCAAGGCGCGTAGCAGCAACCCCCATCCATCCACGAGAATGAACATCAAGATCTTGAGCGGTAGCGCAATCGTCGCGGGCGGCATCATCATCATGCCCAGTGCCATCAATAAACTCGAGACGATCAAATCGATCAAAATGAACGGCAGGAACACCATGAACCCGATTTGGAACGCCGCGCGCAATTCGGAAAGCATGTAGGCCGGAATCAACTGCACGTTGCTAATGTCGGTCATGTCGCGCGGTTGCGGCGCGCGAGAGAGTTCGACCATCAGCGCGAGGTCCTGCTCTCGTGTCTGCCGCACCATGTAGTCGCGAAGCGGCACAATGCCGCGCTCGTAAGCCTGCTCCGGTGTGGTCTTGCCCGCCAGAAATGGCTGCAACGACGTCGTATTCACCGTCTGAATTACCGGCGCCATCGTGAACATCGTCAGAAAAATCGCGATGCCGATCAGCGCGGTGTTCGGCGGGGTTTCCTGCATACCGATCGCATGGCGCAACATTGACAACACGATGATGATTCTCAGGAATGCCGTCATGCACACCAGCAGCCCCGGCACCACTGCGACCAGTGTCAAGCCGATAGCAATTCGCAACGCCAATGCCGTGCGGTCCCCATCGCTGCTCGCGGAGGGCGAACTGGCGTTGCCCTTACCGGCCGATGGCTTGCTCAAGCGGGGCACGTGCGGCTTGGGCGATGCCGCAGCCTTGGCTTCGCGCGCCGCCTGGCTCAATGGCGACGCTTGCATGATGCTCGCATCACGCGCAATGTCTGAGAGATCGGCGTTGATCTCCGCCTCTGAGGGGGCACCTTCGGTCTGCGCGTACGCCGATGCAGCAAATCCGCCGAGTGCACCAAGTGCGCCCAGCATCACCAAGACCACCGCAAGCCAATGGAAATACCGCTTCATTCGTTGCGCGCCCCGGTCGAGTCATTACCGGGCATCGCGTCCTTGCGAACACGCTCTAATACCGTCACGTTCTCGCCCGCACACGAGAGCAACAGCGTGTGACCTTGCCATTCGACAACATGGAGGCTCACGTTACCGTTCAGACGCGTGACGCTTTGCACACGGGGTACCGCCTCCGAAGCGACCGCACGCGGCATGCGCATCCCGAACATCGCACTAAGTGACGTCGGTTTGGCTGCGAACCGGCGGCGTACCAGCCAGGCCACGAGTGCCAGAAGCAGCAACATACCGATTGCGATACGCGCTGAGGACATGGTGGAAGCCCCGTCGTCGCGCACTAGCGGTAACGATGCGTACGGCGAGGACGCCACTTCGCCAGCGCCCGCGGGCAACGCAGCAGCCAGCGCATAGACACCGGCGACAGGAAGCCACAATACGCGTCTCACCGAATTCTGGAAGTGCGTCATGAAACTCACAGTGCTAATGATGCCGGCAACTCGGTAATGCGCACAGCAAACCTGTCGTCCACCGCAACCAATTGCCCACGCGCAATGACTTGCCCTTCGACAACCAGATCGACGAGATGCGTCAATGCCCGGTCAAGGGTCAGCACATGAGACTCTTTTGCGTCGAGCAATTCGCCGACGGAAACCTCTACGCTGCCGACGATGACATCGACGCGAGTCTTCACATTGCGAAGCGGGTGCAAGCCCGTCACCGATGCACCTTCTTTGGGCGTGCCGAGATCGTCGAGCGCCTCGAACTGAAGTGCGCTTGCCGTGCGGCGCCCGGTCCCCCCGGTCCCGTGGGTGTCCCCCACGACATCGTCATGAGCCTCGTGTCCGTCAAATGCACGCAGTGCGCTGGTGTTCATTTTTGCTCCTGAAGATTCAGGGACGTATCGTCCCTTGTCAGCTCGATGGCGAGCCTGTCGGCACGTCGGCCAAGATAGCCGAAGCAGACGCGTTCGCCTGTTGATGTCTCGATCTGTAGCGGCATCGACAGGTCGTGCGGAAGTGCCACGATATCGCCCTCTCTCAGATCCGCCAGTGCGCCAAGCGTTAGCGACGGGCCCGCGAGCTTCGCACGCAGCGTCACGCGCGCATTGCCCAATGCCTCGCTCAACGGTACCGCGTCATGACGTTTGACCGTGGACGCGTCAGACGCCGAGAACGTCATTCCCAAACGCTCGGCGAGCCGTTCAACTGACCGCGCCGATAGGGCCACGGTCCAGCGAGATGCTCCGATCAAGAACGAAAGCGACAGCCCCCCCGCCCAAGGCTCGGCGAGTGACGCCAAGGGCAGCGCGTTCTCAGTCTCGTATCGATCGAACCCAAGCGACCGCGCGAGCGCTGCGAGGGCGTCACACGCAACGCCCAGCGAACCCTCGCCCAACGCGCCCGCCGGATGACCGAACAATGCCGCAGCCATTGCTCGCGGCACCGACTGAGTACCTGACGCCGAACTCGCCCACAGCCAAGCCTGGGAGGTTGAGTCCTGCGTCGCGTACAACCCGATAACTGCGTGGACTTTCTCATGAGCTTCGGGCAAAACTGCCGCCACGCGGACGTCGCTCTCATGCAGGGTTCCCGCAGACCATTGCGCCATGAAAGACCGAAGCTGGTCTCGCCAGTGCGATTCGAGCGTCGAACAATGATGCTTCGACCAAGCGTGCAGCGCGCGCCACTGCACACCGTTGGAAGACGTTGCGCTCATCGTCCGCCCTTCATGGTGAACAACTGCTGGAGCATGTCGTTCGCCGTTGTAATCACCTGCGACGACGCCTGGTAACCGCGCTGCATGATGACCAGATCGCTGAACTCCTGCGACAGGTCGACATTGGAAATTTCCACCGAGCTGGTCTTGAGCTTTCCAAAGACGCTATCGCCCGCCTTCCCGTAGGACACGCCAGAGGCGCTCGAACTTTTGAACTGATTTCCCCCGATGGCGAGGATGTCGTCCGTCGAACGAAAGTTCGCCAGTGCCAACTGTGCCACTTTCACCGACTGCCCATTCGAGTAGCCGAGCACAAGATTCCCGACCTCATCGAAGCTGGCTTGGGTTTCGCTGCCGGGACCGTAACCGTCCTGACCGCCCGCCGTGATCGTCGAGAAATTACCGCCGGAATACGACGTCACGTCTTTGGTGAAATCGAAGGTGAGATCGCCACCGAGTGGGGCGTAAGCAAACGTGAAGCGCGATGTCGCGACCGTTGGCGTGCCGTTGACGAACGCGAGCTGCCCCGTCCCGACCGTTGTCCCGCCCTCGGTGACGCTGATCAGCCAGGTTCCCGAGGTCGACGCGCCTAAGTTGGTCAACGTCATGCTCAAGGTGTGCAACGTCCCAGTCTGGTCATAGACGGAAATATTCCCGACATTCTGCGACGTTGCCGTACTCGACAAGTTGCCGTTGAACGTCACGGCGCTCGTCGCCTTGCCGGGCGTCGTGCGCATGCCGGAAATATTGACGTCACTCAGTTGGCCGTTCTGCAACGTCATCACTCGGCTTCTGTCGGTGCGATTAATCAACCAGCCGTCCGCGTCGATATCGAACTGACCTGCGCGCGTATAGGTGTAGCTGCCGTCCGTTTGACGCAGCACGAACCAGCCAATCCCGTCGATACCCGCGTCGAGCAAGCGCCCGGTGGAGCGTATTTCACCCGCAGCGTAGTTGACTGTGACGCCGGCGCTGGTCATGCCGTAGCCGAGTTGGCCATAATTCGGGCCGTTGCCCCGACCGGCTTGGGAGTTGTCGTAGAACAAGTCCGTAAATTGTGCCGCCGAGGCTTTGAACCCCGGGGTATTCATGTTGGCCGTGTTATTCGAAATGACGCGAAGGGCGTTGGAATAGCCCAGCAGCCCCGACATACCAACGTAGATGGAATCGAGCATCGTCTACCTCCGGTTAGCGAACTGCGGTAAGTTGCGCGAGAGAAATACCGGTGAGCGAGGCACCGGTTGTCGTCTTGATCGTCAACTGCGGCGTGTTCTGATCGAGCGTGAGCGCCGTGACCGTGCCGGTAATCGATCCACTCGACGTGGTTGCGTCGACTGTCTTGCCGATCAGACCGACCGACTGTAGTGTCGCCTGCGTCGAAATCAACTGACTGATTTTGTCGTTGAGTTGCTGGGTTTGCTCCAGCGTTGTGAACTGCGCCATTTGCGCCATGAACTGCTGATTGTCCATGGGTTTGAGCGGATCCTGATAGGTCAACTGCGTGAGCAGAATCTTCAAGAAATCCTGCATACCCAGCGAGGACGATTGCAGCGTCGAGCTATCGATCGACGGTGACGAGCCTACGGCCATAGTGCGCTCCTCGAATATATCCAGTGTTATCGAACCGCCGTGACTCGCGCCTCGATGGCAGCGGAGTCACTTGCGAATTTTTCTTCCTGCATACCGCCCTGCGGCACCTGCACCAACGCACCATTGACCGTCACGCTGCGCACCGGAATACCTCGATCCGTCAGAGCAGCGTGTAATTCCCGCACGAGCGGACCTGTGGCGTCGGCATGTGATGCCGCGACGCCAAGCCATACGGCCACGCCACCGTCGGCCCAAGCCACATGCCACCGCACCGATGCTGGCCGGCTCGAAAACCATTCGCGCAAAACGGCCTGCGCATTCGCCTGGGGCAAAACATCGCCCTCGCCGATCTGGCTCGGCCCGGGTTCGTCCGCGCCTTCGACATACCCAACGCCGACCTGTGGCTCTGCGGCGACGCCTGCGGCATACGCGGTATCACGCAGGGCAACCTGCGATTCAAGCCGCGTCCCCTGCGCCGACAAGAATGTCGCCGTCGACGACACCGGCATCGCCAATTCGGCTAGCGCCTGCGTGTCGTCAGAAGCGATGGAGGCGGCAAGGTCTTGTCGTCCGGAAGCCCTCTCCAACTCAGACGCTTCGGCTGGTGTGCTCCGCGTCGGCATAAGCGATTCGTCTCCTGCCTGCGGCGGCTCGTGAAACCAGGACTGCGTCTGCGTGCGCTCCATCGCCGCTTGCCAGACACCTCGCCACGCCGGATTGACGTCCGGTGTGAATCCAGGACGCCTAGCGTCGTCCTCATTCAGCGACCTCAGAAATCCTGATGCGGCATCAATCACGATGTTCTCCCTAGCGAGGCCCGTCACTCGACTCTTTCAAGTGCGCGGTGCGTGCAATCCAATCGGCGTCCGCCTCTCGTGCGACCAACGCAGTTTGATCGCGAACGTACGCATCCCAATGTCCTTTCCGTACTCGGTCCAGACGCTCGACATCCATCTGCGCGCTAGCGCACGCTTCGCGGCATTCGATCTCTAACAACTCACAAGCTTCGACACGCTCCATGGCTTCGTCAAGCTTGACGTGAAGTGTCGACAAATACGCCAGCGCCGTCATTCGCTGCCCCACATCGAGCCGCGAGCCGTCAGTCACACCGGCACCGTCTACCCGCTGCGCCTGGCTCTGCAAGTTTGCTTGCAACGCATCTCTTCCTGCCCTTGCTTGCTGCGTCGCCGTCACTGCATTGCCAAGCGCATCTCTCGCGGCATTCAATTGCCACGCTGCTCGCTGACGCAGCGGTTCGAGCGAAAAACGAAACCCCCGGCGATCGACGCTCACGACGTACCACCAATACGCTGGCGCAGTTCATTTAGTGCGAGCGTGCGTGCCACGCCGCCTTGCGCCTGCCGCAAGAAGTTGCGCAAGGGCTCGTCCAACGCGATGGCGGCGTCAATTGCGGGGTTCGCGCCCGCGGTATATGCGCCGATATCGATCATCGTTCGGTGCTGATCCAGCAGTGCAATTTGTTCGATACAGTTGCGTGCAAGCGCAGTGTCCGCTTCGTCGATCACATCCGGCATCACACGACTGGCACTACGCAACACGTCGATCGCCGGGAAATGCCCCTTGTGCGCCAACTCTCGCGACAGCACGACGTGCCCGTCGAGCGTGGCGCGCAGGCAATCCGCCACCGGCTCATTGAAGTCATCGCCATCGACAAGCACGGTGAAGACTGCCGTAATCGCCCCGCCACCCGGTGCCGTGCCACACCGCTCGCACAACTCGGGGATTTCCGTAAACACCGACGGCGTATAACCACGTGCCGTTGGCGGTTCTCCCGCCGCCAGCCCGACTTCGCGGCGCGCCATGGCGTAGCGTGTCACGGAATCCATCGTCAAGAACACCTGCTTGCCCATGGCGCGAAAGCCTTCGGCGATCGCGATAGCCGCCCGGGCCGCGCGCATGCGCATGAGCGCGGGCTGATCCGACGTCGCGACCACCACCACCGTCCGCGCCAGCCCCTCCTCGCCCAAATGCTTCTCAATGAACTCTCGTACTTCGCGTCCGCGTTCGCCAATCAGCGCCACCACGTTGACGTCGCTGCGCACGCCGCGCGCCATCATGCCGAGCAGACTGCTCTTTCCAACACCACTCCCTGCGAAGATACCGACACGCTGCCCCTGACCAAGCGTCAGCAGTGTGTCAATGGCTCTCACGCCCGTCTCGAACACTGCGTGGATTCGCGGTCGCTCCATCGGATTGATAGCTCCGCCCGACAGTGCACGAGGCAGCAAACCTTCAATCTCGCCCCGGCCATCGAGTGGCCGGCAGAAGGCGTCAACCACCCGGCCCAACAAGGACGGACCGAAACCCACCTGCGCCAGCGCACCGCCGGGCAACACGCAGTCGCCCACTTTCATGCCGGACATGGCCCCATAAGGCATGAGAGTCACCCGTTCGCCGTTCGCTCCCACCACCTCTGCGGGGCGACGCGAACCGTCTTCACCTAGCACTTCGCAAACGTCACCGATACCGGCACCCGTGCCCGTCGCTTCCACTGCGAGGCCGGAAACGCGCGTCACTTTCCCCGTTCGGGAAATCAGCGTCGCACGAGACAATCCGGCCAGGTAGTGGTCACGCATGAGGACGCGCCTGTGAAGTGGGTGCTGGCCCTGCCGCTCTGGCTTTCCGAACATCACCGAGGGCGCGTGCAACGGCTTCCAATTGCGCTTCGAGGCGCGCGTCGAGTGTACCGGCGTCGGTCTCGATAACGCAGCCACCCAGCATGACGCTGTCGTCTCCCAACCATTGCGGATCGCCTGCCATAGACGTCTCACGCAGCCACCCGAGATCGTCCGGATGCACGCGCACCCGCAATACACGTGACGGCGACGCTTGCGCGATCGTATGGCGAATCATGGCGCGCGCGCCGTCACGATTGACCGCACCCTCGCCGGCAATGCGACAAATCGCCGTATAGACCAATTCGACGATGTCGCTCTCCGCTGCCTCGCGCATTGCGGCGCGCTCGGCATGCAGACTTTCCAGCAGCGCTTCGGCCCGTTGTCTCAACTCGCCGAGTTGTGCGTCGATATCGCTGCGTGCGGCTTGCAAACCCGACGCATAACCCGCCTCGCGTCCCTCTCGCTCGCCGGATGCGCGGCCTTCCGTTTCCCCCTGCTCGAATCCCTTCTCGATTCCCTCCGTCAACCCTCGCGCGTACCCCTGCTCGAAGCCTTGCCGAACGCCTTCCTCATAGCCCGCTTCTCGGCGCGCCATCTGGTGAGCGGCATCGCGGGTCGCGCCCTCGTCCACAGGCACGTCGGCGTAATCCTGAACAGGTTGAGCCACACCCGCTTGGCCATGCTGCGCCGAAGCAGAGTGTTGCCCGGCTACGGGCGACACAGCACGACGGCGCGCGAGAATGCGCGGCGTCGCTTGCAGCGACACGTCCTTGAGCACGTCCGCTTCGGCATCGAACGACAAGCGGCTGTCGATCATGAGGAGCTCCCTGCTCGGCTACGGCTGCGACGCTGCGTCCATCGCCGTGTCCACGCCGCAAACACCGACTTGGGCGCTGGCTCGCTATCGCGTGCCTGCGCTCGCCCATTCATGCTTCGCGCCATATACGCTTCACACGCATTGCGGGTATGGCGAACCATGCTCTCGCCCAACTGCAGTGAAATCGCTGGTTCATCCGCTTGCCCGACCGGTTTCACGGCCCTAGTCCTGGCCGCCGGCCACGCGTTACGCCATGCCCAGGGGTGCAAGTCCAGCAGCAGTTCAACATAGCGAGCTGGCTCGCTACGCAATACTGCAATGACGACGTCTGGCGGCATGGCATCGAGATCAATGCCGTCTTGCCCGGCTGGGGGCACTGGGCGAACGGTGTCAGGCTCGGAAAGCGAGCTCAGCAACGTGGGATCTTGCGGAATGCCCAACTCGCGCAACTCGTCGAGAAGCGGCATTAGGGAATCGCGCTGTTGGCCGTCGAGCGCGTGCAGCGCCCATTGACGGTCATCGGGGTGCATCGCGTGAAGCGTCAGTGCCGCGTGGCGCAAAGCCTCGCTCATGAGCGCTCTCCTTTCACCTGCTCCACGGGCGTGGTATCGCGCATCCAATGGCGAAGCTTGAGCATCGCCGCGTCCCGCTGCGGCCCCGTCAGGCGCTCCGGTTGCGCCGCTACCGGGCGACGGCCGAAGGAAGTGAATGCCCAGATCAGCACGGCCAATGCCACCACTGCGCCCAAGACGATGCCGAGCCACTGAATCACATGTGCGGATGTTGCAGGTGCCGCGAGTGCCCGTTCCGAAGTCGATGCGCCCGGCACGTCGGCGACGGCCGATGCACCGCTCGATGCCTTCGTCGAAACATCGAACGACTGCACGACGACAGTGTCGCCCCGCCCGGGCACAGCGCCGACAGCGGCGGACACCGCGTCTCGCAGACCGGCCATGGCGGCCGCGTCGAGCGGCTTGCGTGTAATAACGACTGCATCGACCTTACGCAAGGTGCCGGCACTCTGGGTACGGCGCTCGACGCGCTTACCCACCTGATATTCCGACTCCCGTTGCGAGCTCGCCCCAGTGCCGTTGTCGCCAACGCGACTGGCCAGCGGCGTATTGCCTTCCTGAATGACTTCACGCTCGCGCACCAGCACACCAGCACCAGACTCGCCGGGCTTGCCCGGCTGCGTCGTGACATCCTCTGTCGTGATCTGTGAATCCTGCATATCCAGGGTCACGTCGACGCTGGCGAGTGCCTCGCCTTCGCCAAGCGCCTGGCGCAGCACCGCGTCGACCTTGCGTGTCAGGTACGTCTCCATATCACGCTTCATGTCGAGCGTGTCGTTACCGCCGCTCGCTCCCCCTGCGGCACGCGTCGCACGGGTGAGCGCGATGCCGTGCTGATCCACGATCGTGACATCTTGAACGTTGATGCCCGTCACGCCGGCCGCGACGAGCCGTTGAATGCCGCTTACCTGCTCGGAACTCAACGTTCTTCCTTGTTTGATAGTCAGTGTCACCGATGCCTTACCGCGCGCGTCGGTCCGCTTGAACAATCCCTCTTCCGGCGTCGCGAGATGCACGCGCGCACTCTCGATTTCATCTAACGACAGAATCGTGCGCGTAATCTCTCCTTGCAGAGCGCGCTGATAGTTCACTTTCTGCGCGAACTCGGTCATGCCGAAATCGGCATTGTTGAACAGTTCGAATCCCACGGCACCATGCAACGGCAGCGGCCTGGCCATTAGTTTGATGCGCGTTTTCAGCACCGCGTCCTTGTCGACCAGCAACGCGTGGCCGTCGTCGGCAATGCGGTACGGCACCTTCATCCGATCAAGTTCCGCCACCATGACGCCCATGTCCTCGCTGCTCAGATTGGAGAACAGCGTCTGATACTCGCCGCGCGCGAGCCACCACGTTCCAATACCCAACGCGACGACAATCACGGCCACACCGGCGATCAAGCCAGTGCGGGCACGCCGGTCAAGCCCTTGCCAGAATCCACTCACAACCGTTCCCCAAACAATGTCGTCAAATGCCGGCTCATACCTGCATACGCATCACTTCCTGATACGCCTCGAGCACTCGGTTACGCACCTGCATGAACAGCTGGAAAGTCAGTCCTGCTTCTTCCAGACGCATCATGACCTGATGCAAATTCTCAACGTTGCCGCTCGCCAGCGCATGCATCTGCGTGTTTGCCGAGAGCAGTTGTTCATTGACCTGCGCCAATCCCTGCGTCACCGTGGCGCCGAAGTCGATGCGCGCAGGCGATGCCGATAACGCCTGAACGCCGCTCGCCGCATCGCCGCTAGCCAGCAAAGCTTCTACCGCGCTTGTTGCCTCGATACTCATGCGGCCCCTCCGATTTCCAACGCCTTCACCGCCATCGTCTTGGCGATATTCATCGCAGCGATATTGGCCTCGTAAGCGCGTGTCGCACTCATCATGTTGATCATTTCGGTAGCCGAATCCACGTTGGGGTAGTGCACGTAGCCGCGCGTATCGGCGAACGGATTGCCCGGCTCGTACACCCGACGAGGTGCGGCACCGGTAGACGCCACAGCAAGCTCGGTGTTGCCGAGCCAACGCGTCACCGTGTCGCTGAACGACGGCGACGTCCGCCCGGTCACTTGTGCGACGACTCTCATGGGCTGGTAGCCACCGTCTTGCGTTTGCAACGTGTTGGCATACGCGAGGTTCATGGCAGCCACGTCGACGCGCAGCCGCTCGATCTGCATGCCGGCCGCGCTAATGGCAAAGGTCTGACTGAAATCCATCAAGGTCTCCTGAGTCACCCGTTCGGTGGCTTATCGCTTACCGTCGGCAACAGCCACCGCCAGCATCGCGAATTGCTTTCCCAATGCCTTCGTAAGCGCCTGAAAATTAAGCGAATTCTGTGAGAGTTCGGCCACTTCCTGATCGAGTTGCACTGGCTGAGGCAGCCCATCGTTATCGAGACGATCGCGCACCGTCACCCCTGCAGGCAGAGCCCCACGAGCCGAGGAACGCTGTGCGCTCACGCCCATCGCGGTCATGTGCGCGTCGAACGTCACTTGCTTGGCGATATAGCCGCCAACGTTCGCATTCGCAATGTTTGCGGCGCCGACTTGCTGCCGCAGCACCGCGCGGTCCAACGCGGAAGCGATCTCCTGGACCGTCGCAGTTTCGAAAATAGACGACATTCGTTGTCTCCTTACTGAACGATGAGATCGGCACGTAACGCACCGGCCGCCTTGCAGGCGCGCAAGATCGAAATGATGTCTCGCGTGTTGGTCTTCATGCGCGCCAGACTCTGAACGAGATCTGCCACTGTGTTGTGCTGTGCCGCGACGAAGCCCGGCCCGTTCTGCTCATCCACGTCGACCCGCGAGTTGGTGACGATTGCGGTACGAACCCCGGGCCCGGTACGACTCACGAACATCGGCTGGGACGCGACGTTCTCTGTCACGATTGAAATCTTGAGATCGCCGTGCGAAATGGCGACTTTCGCGATGCGGACATCGCCCCCGGAGACAACAACGCCCGTGCGCTCGTTAATCACAACGCGCGCGCGACGATCTGGAGCGACCGTCACGTTTTCAAGACTGGCGATGTAGTCCACCAAGTGCGCTTCTCGCCCTTCCGGCACGGCTACCTCGATACCTGCGGCGTCGCGAGCGCTGGCAACGCCGGGCAACACCTGGCCGTTGATCGCAGCCGCGATACGCGATGCGGTTGTGTAATCCGGGTCCGTCAGGACGAAGGTCAGCGTCTTGCGGGCACTGAGCATGTCCGCGCTCACACCGACTTCCACCGTCGCGCCACCCGGTACGTCGCCGACCGTCGGGTGATTCTTTTGGACGACGTTGCCGTTGGCGTCATAGCGATATCCGCCCACCGTCAGCGACCCTTGCGCGAGCGCGTACACGCGGCCGTTCGGCGCCTTGAGTGGAGTCAGCAGCAATGCTCCACCAACCAGACTGCGCGCGTCGCCAGCCGACGTCACCGTCACGTCCAGCGTATCGCCCTCGCGAGCAAACGTCGGCAACGAAGCGGTGACCATGACCACGGCGACGTTTCGGCTTTGAATCTGTTCAGGCGCCACCGTCAGGTTGAATTGCGAGAACGCATTGGCCAGCGCCTGACGTGTCGTGCGGTTGGTAGGTGAATCGCCGGTACCTGCCAAGCCGGTCACGATGCCGTAACCCACAAGCGAGTTCTCGCGCCATCCCTTGAGGTGTCCCAGATCCTTGATGCGGACACGATCGTTGTCGTCGGTCGCCGCCACGGCAGGCAACGCCAATACCATGCACAAGCCGATGAGCGTGCATCGCAGTCCACGGATCGCACCCGTACGAATGAGACGAATATTGTTCATTGCGTGCATCAGAATCCGAGAAAATCCAAGGCCTTGCGCCACCAGGCTCGTCGCCCACGCTCGGCGAGATCGCCGTAGCCAACATAGTTGATGCGCGCATCGCTGATTCGGGTGGACAGCACCACGTTGCCATCGGACACGTCTTGCGGGCGCACTCGACCTTCCAATTGAATCTTTTGCTGCTCGTCGTTGATAGTGAGCATCTGCTCACCCGCGACGCGAAGATCGCCGTTCGGCATGACCTCTTTGACTGCGACCGTGATCTGCGCAAGCAACCGTCCGGCGCGCTGCGTTCGGCCACCTCCATCGAAGTCGCCCTTCACGCCCAAGCTAGCGGCAATGGACGGATTGCGCGTCAGATTCACGTCTGCCGCGATGTCGTTGGAACGGCGGGTCGTCGTATCCGAATTGCTCGTCGCGCTTGCATTCTCGAAGACCTGCACGGTCAGCACGTCATCGACGCGAAACGCCTTGTTGTCCGCTGTGATCGGCCTGAACGTCTCTTCGCGGTACAGGCTCTCGGCCATGGCCGCGTTGCAGACGAGGGCGAACCCAATCACCCAGCCAGCCCACCCCTTCACTCCATTCATCGCGATATCTCCAGCATCCCTCGTCCCACCACCCGCGCCAGCACCGCTTCGCTCGATGTTCTGGGGCGCACCCGAATCAACTCCCCCTGCCTGCCGTCTTGCAGCACCTCGACCGGGCTCTCCACTACTACCGCGCCCCACGTCACCGTGAGCATCGCGGTCCCGCCCCGGATAACGTCCGGCACAGACTCGACGTCGTCGGCGCTCAGCACCTGCCCCGCGCGCACGACTCGCCGCAGCCTCGTCGCGGCCAGCGAAGCTTGCGCCATGCCATCGAGCGACATCGGTGTGCGACGCACGGCATCCAGAGGCATGTCCCGCATTTCGAAGGCCGCGGGGAACACGGCGATACCTGGCGATTGATCGCTAAGCGCCACCCATACGCGCCGTTTGCCCTCGACGCGAAAATTCACGGGTACCGTCTTGCCGGGTTGACCGTCCACCCGAATGTCGATCCACACTGTCGCGACGGCGCTCATCATCCCCGGCGGCAAATCCCTCGCCACCAGATCGATCGTGCCCGGCGGCAAATCGACCGCGACACCGCGATCGACGGGCGTGAGCCGCAAATCGCTCACCTCACCGGCCAGCCGATCTTGCAAGCTGCGCCGTGCCAGCGCATCCAATCGCTCCCACGCAAGCGCCTGCGTTCGGGTGTCAACCTGAACGGCGATCGCGCCACGCCATTGCACACGGCTCGCCCGCCCTACCTGCGCGTTGACCCAGCGCTCAAGTGCCTCGCGAGTCAAGCGTGCCGGTGAGCCTACCGGTGGCGCCGGTCCCAGATCGATCGACGCCAGACGTTCTTGAAGGGCAACGTCGTCCGAGCTAATTTCGGCGACGTCCGCTAATTTCACGGTCGGCCGCGTGACGCTGGCTTGCCCCATGAGGCGAACTTCCGCATCGGCGCTTTTCAGTGCCTGCGTATGTCCCACACAGACGGAACACAAGGCGATCGAGGCCAAGCTTCGCCGCAGCCATACGCCGACGCTCATCGCCCTGCTCAACGACGCAGGTTGTTGACCATGCCCAGCATCTCGTCGGCGGCCTGAACGACTTTCACGCTGGCCTCATAAGCGCGCTGGGCGACCATCAATCCAACGGTTTCGTCGACGAGTTTGACGTTCGAACCTTCGAGAAACCCTTGCTGCAACGTCCCGACACCATTCTGTCCCGGGGTCACCTGGATTGCGGCACCAGACGCCTCATTCGCGCGATATGTGTTTTCACCCAGCGCGGTCAACGATCCAGCGTCCGTAAATCGAACGAATTCCAGACGGCCCGCTTCAACAGGCGTCGCCTGCCCGGCGATGGTGATATTCACTGTGCCGTCAGCGGCGATCGTGAGCGACTGCGCGTTATCGGGAACGGTGATACCAGGACGCAGTGCATTGCCGCTGGCAGTGGCCAACAGACCGTCAGTGTTGACGCGCAGCGTGCCGCCGCGCGAATACGCTTCACTGCCATCCGCAAGCGTCACGCCAAGGAAACCTTCGCCCTGGATGGCGAGGTCCATCGGCGCCGCCGTCTTCTTCATGTCGCCGCCATCGAAGATTTTGGCCATATGGCCAACCGCAACACCGCTGCCGAGCTGCGGCAAGGCTCCGAGCGGACCGCCCACGGCGGACTCAGCCGCGCGCGCCACCGAGGTGACTTCGCGGGCGATCAAATCCGTGAAGCTCACCGAATTGCGTTTGTACCCAGTCGTGTTGACGTTGGCCAGGTTCTGCGCAATGGTGTCCACGTTGAGCTGCTGCGCTTGCATACCCGTTGCGCCAATGTAGAGTGCGTCGATCATCTTCGTTTCCTGTTGTTGTACGCGTCTCGTTCCGACGAGATCGTTGCCGGCCCGCCGGACTTACTCCGACAGTTTTCGAATGGCGTTGCCAAGCATGTCGTCATACCCCTGCGCAACCTTCTGCATCGACTCGAAGTGCCGCATGGTCTGCATGAGTTGCACCATTTCCTGCATGTTCGTGACGTTGGCGTTCTCCAGATATCCCTGACGAATTTGCAGGTCGACATCCTGGACTGTCGTGCCGGAATCCCCACTGATGTAGGCGCCATAGCCCAAAGACGTCATGTTCTGCGCGCGCTCGAATCGAACCACTCGCAACTGCGCGACAACGCGGCCGTCCTCTGTCACATTGCCAGTGCTATCGATCACTGGATGACTCCCAGTCAACGCAACCTCCCCTCCTTTACCCATGACGGGGTCCCCTTGCTCAGTGACCAAGCGCCCTCGCGTATCCACATGGAAATTGCCTTTGCGCGTGTACGCCGGACCGCTTTGTGTCGCGATTTCGAAGAAGCCGTCGCCCGCGATCGCAAGGTCGAGCGGCGCACCGGTCCGCTTAAGCGTTCCCGGCCTGGGATCGATCCGCTGTGCCACCGATCCGGTATTCGCCTGCGCGACGTTCTGCGACGCATCGCCAGACATGCCCGAGACCATCGCACTAAAGCCGGCACTGACCGGTACCTGCCGCTTGTAACCGGGGGTCGAGAGATTGGCGAGGTTGTTGGCTACACCATTGAGTCGCGCCATATCGTCCTGCATGGCGTAAAGCGCGACCGCGAGAATATCTGTCATGGACGTAAAGACTCCTTCAGGCAGCGGCGGGCTGAGTAGCCACGACACCGAAAGACTTCAACTCAAACGATTGCGGAATCTCCGACATCGACAACACGCGCAGATGGGGTACCGCGCGCTCGGAAAGTGCTCGGATATGTCGGCGTAGCTCCGGCGAACACAGCAATACCGGAAGGAGATTGCTCTTCATCATTCGCTCGGTCTGATAGGCCAGCCGGGTGATGAACAATTCGGCCAGTCCTGGATCGACGACAAACGGCTGTCCCGCATCGGCACCCCGCACGCTGTGGAGGAACTGGCTTTCCAGCCCGGCATCGATGGTCAGAACGTGCAGACCGCTCGCCTCTCCGGCCAAGCCCTGGCAGATGGCCCGCCCGAGACGCTGGCGCACACGTTCGGTCAGGAAGCCCATGTCCTTGCTGATACGTCCCGCTTCGAGTGCGGCCTCGAGGATCGCTACCAGATTGCGAATACTGACTTTCTCGCGAAGCAGGTTTTGCAACACGCGTTGAATATCGCTTGCAGAAAGGACTGTCGGGAAAATCTCCTCGACGAGCGTCGGCTGGCTTTGACGAACTCTCGCCAACATGCGCTCGACTTCGGCACGCGAGAGCAACGTGGCCGATTCCCGTCGAATCACTTCCGTCAAATGCGTCATCAAGACTGTCTGGGCATCCACCAGGGTGAACTTGGCCGCGATAGCCGCCGCCCGTTGCGACTCGTCGATCCAGATCGCCGGCAGACCATAGGTGGGCTCCTTGGTTGCTTCTCCCTTGAGGTGCCGGGTGTCGCCACTGGGATGAATCGCCAAAACCTGATCGAGCTTCGATTCGCCGCGGGCAACTGTTACGCCATCGATCTGAATCTCGTACTGATGCGGACCGAAGCGCTCCTGCGTGCGGAAGCGGACCTTGGGCAACACCATCCCGAGTTCTTGCGCAAACTGATTCCGAAAAATCACCAGACGATCAGATAGCAACGTGCCTTCGGCCACCACACTCGCCCAGCGCTGCCCCACGCAAACTTCGATCGGTTCGATAACCAGTTGCCGGTAGGGGTCGTCAGCCTCACTCTCGTTCGTGTCGGCTACCCCATCGTTTGGTGTAGCCGCGTTATCGCGCTCCGTCGCCTTCGCCCGTGATCGGTAGGTCAGCCAAGCCGCACCGAACAACACAACGAACAGCGGAATCGCTGGCAAGAGCGGAACGCCCGGCAACGCCACGAGCCCCGCAAGCGCGGCACCTGCGATTAGCAGTGTTTTTGGAAACGAGGTGATTTGGCGGAAAACTTCTTCGCTAAGGTTCGAATCTGACGCGGATCGTGTCACGATAATGCCGGTGCCCACGGCTATCACAAGGGCAGGAACCTGCGTGACAATCCCGTCGCCGATGGTCAGCAGCGTGTAGGTCTGGAGCGCCTCGCCCCACGGCATGCCGTGTTGAATGACACCGATGACCAGCCCGCCGATGCTGTCGACGAGCAAGATGATGATGCCCGCGATGGCATCGCCTTTGACGAATTTGCTCGCACCGTCCATCGCGCCGTAAAACGCGGCTTCCTTTTCGAGGTTTTTGCGCCGGCGCTGGGCCTCGACTTGATCGATGAATCCCATGTTGAGATCGGCGTCGATACTCATCTGTTGCCCAGGCATGCTATCCAACGTGAAACGCGCCGCGACTTCCGACACACGTTGTGCGCCGTTCGTGACGACGACGTACTGCACAACGATCAGAATCAGGAACACGATGATGCCGATCACGTAGTTGCCGCCCACCACGTGGCTGCCGATCGCGCCGATCACTTTACCGGCGTCGCCTTCGGACAGGATCAGGCGGGTGGCCGCGACATTGAGCGATAGCCGGAAAAGGGTGGCGATCAGCAGCAACGACGGAAACGTCGAGAATTCGACGGGTCGGGCCATGTAAAACGTCAGCAACAGAATCAGACAGGCGAAGCTGATATTCGCCATGATCAGGAAGTCGAGGAGCGCGCTGGGAATGGGCGCGAACAATACCAGCAGCACGCCAAGGACCAATGCCACGAGTGCGATGTCCGTGTGCTTGCCGAGCACGTGGCGAAGCGCGTTCATGTCGCACCTCCAACGGCATTGACGTCGCGCTCGCGTGCGCGACGCTGGGCGTCACGCATCGACAGTACCCAGACCATGATGCGGGCGACCTGCGCGAAGGTGTGCGCCGGAACGTGGTGTCCGATCAATGCGCGGAAATAGAGCTCCCGGGCAAGCGGTGGATTTTGCACGATAGGAATGGCGTGCCGCATGGCGATCGTTCGAATCATCCATGCCAGTTGTCCCGTCCCCTTGGAGAGCACCTGGGGAGAGGACATCACGCCATGCTCGTAGCGCAACGCCACAGCAAAGTGCGTGGGGTTCGTGATGATGACGTCGGCGTTCTTTGTGTCAGCCACACTTGTCATTTTCGCGAGCATTTCCTTACGCATCGCTTTGAGTCGCGCCCGAATCGATGCGTCGCCCTCTCTCTGCTTTGACTCGTCTTTGACTTCGCGCCGGCTCATCCGCATCTGCTTATTGAACTCCCGACGCGAATACGCGAAGTCGAGTACGGCCAGACAGGCCAATGCTGCGCCACAGGCCAGCCCAATCGAGGTGAGATCGTTGAGAAACAGGCGCACCATGCCTTGCGGCGGCAACGCAGCAAGACTGACCAGATTCGGTGCGATGTGCTGCATCGCCAGATAAGTAACTACCGCCAACACGGTCAATTTCAGGAGCGCACGGGCGGTGTCGAATAGCGAGCGCATCGAGAGCAGCTTCTTGAAACCGTTGACCGGATTCAAACGGTTGATGTCCAACACGAGTGCCTTTGGTGCGAATACGGGGCCCGTCTGCACCACATTCGCGAGCCCCCCCCCGATGCAAATAGCGAACAGAAGCGGGAAAAACAAGTCGCTCAATTGGCCGAGCACCGATTTCCACAGGGCGATGGAATAAATACGATCCCGTGCGCTCGCCAGACTCATTGATGCAAACAGCCGTTGCTCGATAGCGAGAAACCGGTTGATGGCGTCCCACGCGTTCGCATGGCAATACGCCACTGCGACAATGAACACGACGGCAGCGGGCACATCGGCGCTCTTGCCGACGCTTCCCTTCTCGCGCGCTTTACGCAGCTTGTGCGGCGTCGCCTTTTCGTTGCGGTCTAAATCCTGATCAGCCATTGGGTAACACGGCCTCCCAGAACGAGAATGTCAATGCATATGCCCGGTCCATCGGCCCATGCATGAGCGGCAGCCAGATAGCGAGGGCGACCACGCCGACGACGATTTTCAGTGGGATGCCGAACGCAAACATGTTCATCTGCGGCATATTGCGAGCGAGCGCGCCGAGGCAGAACTCCACGAGCAAAAGGCATAGCACCACGGGCGCCACCAACGTGAACCCCAACGTCCACATGCTGCCGGCCTGCTTGATGACCAGCGCGACCGAATCCGGATTTCGCCACGCAGCTCCGGGCGCGACCATCCGGAAGCTGTAGGCCAGACCGCGCACGAGCGTGTGATGTCCGTTTGCGAGAAAAAACAGGAAGATTGCCAATTGATTGAACAGGCCTGTGATCACGGGTGCCTGACGAAGGGTCACAGGATCGAATACCTGCCCGATGCCAAACCCGATCTGTACGTCGAGGAGCCGACCGGCCACCGAAAAACAAGCGAAGGATGCCAGTACGCCCAGTGCCAGCGTGGCCCCCAGCGCGGCCTCGGAAATCACCCCACCTACCACATCGCCCAATTCAACTGGGACCTGGCGCTCCGGCTGTGTCGTCCCGCCAACTAGCGCGACCGCCAGCCCGACAACCAGTAGAAATCTGACCACTGGCGGAATTCCGGTCATCGTCAAAACTGGCGTGACCAGAAGCAGCGCGGCGATGCGGGTCGCGACGAGTAGTAACGTCAGAAGCCAAGCGGCATCGATATGGGGAATTGCCAACATGCCTGTTTGCCGTCAAAACATGCCCGGAATCCCGAGCCAAAGTTTCGTAGCAAACGCGGTGATCTTCTGGAGCATCCACGGCCCGAAGAAAATCAGGCCTAGCCCTGCTGTGAGGAGCTTCGGCACAAATGTGAGCGACATTTCCTGAATCTGCGTCACGACCTGGAAGACGCTGACCATCAAGCCAACCGCCATGGTGAGCGCCAAAATGGGGAAACAAACCTGAATCCCCGTCCATAGCAACTCGGCCATCAATCGCAACGCAAAATCCGAATACATCCCCCGTCTCCCGTCCCCCGTAATCCGCTGCGCCGAGCCTCCCGCACATGCGAATCAGATATTCGTTTTGCTTACAAGTAGTTACACATTATTGCATTTAGTTACTTCAATGTCATACGAATGGATAGCTCCGGATTCCTGATGTTGTGTATTCCGACACGTTGTCCGCGTACGTATTGACGGACAAAAAAGTTATGTTGTAAGCGTTTGCTTCATTCGCTCTGATTATTCTTCCAACGATGGAAAGCCGAATCGAGCATGGGGGCATAGCAATTCTGATGGACCATTGGATTGCTATTCATCTCCAGCAACCAAAGTTGATCGTCAGCGTCGAGAATGGCGTCGACAGTGAAAACTGAGCCGTTTTTGACCGATTCTGGAATCCCGCACCAGAGCACTTCGCCTACATGGTGCAAATGGGCCGTCAAGGCACTCGACTGGTTCGCCAAGCAATCCCGATCCTTCAATTGCCAGACATCGTAGGGTGTTGCGAACTTGAAATCGAGGTACACACGCTCGCCCTGCGGCACGACATCGTCGGCCTGCCTTCCCTGCCAGGCCAGCATTTCACCACTCGTTTCGAGCGAATACGACCGGTCGAAGCTCCCGCGACGCTCGCTCGCCAGTGCACCCAGCGTCCGGCGACCGTCTCCGATCAGATGAGGAAGTTCCAGCGCTTCCATGGCAACTGGCTTGGCATTCCAGTACCAGATCTTGCAAGTCCGTCCCAAGATAAACGCTTCGCAATAATCCGAATCGAGCAACTCCGGGGCGGAGCCAGATTGGCTATTTCGAAACGGACCGAGAATGTTCTGTCCAAATGAGCCGTTGCGACGTTTGACAATGTAGTCTGCCGCTTGCGCTGGCTCATGGGGCCGCCAAGCGGGCGTCACCCGCAATTGATGGTCTTCGCAATACCGTTTGAAGACAATTTTGTCGGTTGATATCGGCCAGCTCTTGACTGTATACGGCAACCAGCCCGCGAAGCCGTTCGCCACCTCTTCGGTCAGCCCATTGGTGTAGGCCAGCGAGTCCGACGGGGTCCGAAACGAAAATTTCGGAATCAACGCGACCGACCTCGTACCCACCGTCACCGTCGCACGGTAAGTCAGCGCATCGAACGACAACGCGCCTTCAGCCGCAACCGCCCATCGCCGAACGGCTGTGATGTGCGCGTTCAAATTGAAGATATGGAACACCAAGACTCCTGATCGTTTCGCCAGTCCTGCCGGCAGATTGTTATCCGGTGATCGCTCACGCAAATGGGTGAGGGAATCGCGCCTCGCGAACGCAAGACGACATCGTCCCCAGGGGCATTCGCCCGTATCCAAACGTCACGGGGATCATTCCCGGAACGACGGCACGCGCCGTAAACAGTGCATTCCCGCTATACGTGCGGGGCGCGTCTGCCAGCGTCAGATCGACAAAAAACGGTTCCCAGCCCATATCGATGACTTGATCCAGAACGTCCCTACGCATCGCCGCCCGGCAATTTTCGAAGGCGTCGTGCGTCATCGCCGGCGCGTCGATAAATAGTCGATCCGCGCGACGGTAATACCGGCGGGTCGCGTAGACATCCGAATGATCCCATGGGTAATGCACCTTTGACGGCTGCACCACTTCGGCACGCAGCGACGCAAGACGGGCGTGCGCCGCGATTTCCGCTTCGCTCAGTGCACCATGCAGGGCATCTTCAAAATCGCCCCCCGCCCCCGCGCCGAAACAAGTGAAATGTCGAGCCGGACTCTGGATAACCGCCATGAGAACCGGTAAGACCCCCTTGTCGAGGACAAGCAGCGTGACCTCACAACCTTCGCCTTTCAGCCAGTCGATTCGCGCGTTCAGTGTGTCGGGAATCCACGCGTCGTCAATTAGGCTGCCGGGCGCTTGCTCCCCCCAATGCCGCATGAATGCGTCGCGTTCGATCACTTCCCAAAGCGCGGCACGTTGCGCCAGCGACTCGCTGATGTGCGAGGCACAGCCGGATGAGGTCGCCCAACAATAAGCCTCGTGGGCACCCAGTTGTTTCAGGCTTTGCCGATGGAAAACGCAGTCGGCGAGCAGGAGTACATCGCGCCCGTCGCGCGAGGACTTCGCTTCTGTCCAAAGGGCTCGATCCTGCTGTCGCAGCCGTGTGAATGGAAAATCCTTGCTGCGATACTGACCGGGAGAGAACGACACGATCGTGGCGGGATCGATCGCCGAGGGGAGCTCTGCCAGCCGCCCCCAATGCAAGCGTCGTGGCGCTCGATACGCATGGCGCTCCACGGCTTCCGCAATGGCCTTGTCCAACGCAAGGACCGGGTCGTAGGCCCTCCCCCATGCGAACTCATCGATTTCCGTAGGCACATCGATTCTTGCCTTGGCCACGTGGAACGGGAGCGAGTCCAGATCGTCCGACCATGAAAGTGCCAAGGGGAGCGTCGGCGTGCCTGAGGTATCAGGCGAGTCCTGTTCAGTCCCCAGCAACCCAACCGAGAGAACGCTCGCGCGCGACGGCAGGTCCAGCAGGCTAGCCATGCGTTCAGGATCGTAGTTCCCGAATGGGCTCCAGGCCAGATCAACGTCCGCACAATGCAGCGCCACGTTCTGAAACACGGCGCCGGCTTCAAACATCAGGAACGGATACGCACGATTGCGGTAATTGAGCGCGACTAGGGACAAATCGGCCCACGCGACAACGATTGCGCGCACATTGACCAAGTCATCGGGCGCAATGGCCACCCGGAACACATCCGATTCGCGCCCTGCTTCACGCACCAGGTGAGGGCCGCCATCCGCCAAGGGCCTGAATTGCACGGTGTAGCATCCCCGCGTCAATTTACCGGCATCTTGCAAGAGCACGATACTCATTCGTAGCGTATGCAGCCCCCCGGCCGATGGCACTGGCCGGCGATGGGTCAACTCGCCGAGCGGTGCGTTGGACTCGACAATTCCGTAGGCCGTCTGGAGAACACTAGAGAGGTCTGACTCGGTAAGGGGGGCGCTTCCAAACCCACGCGCCGAGACGCGCTTCGTCAGCATCGGCGTAAGACTAGAGCGCACGGGCGCAGCAAGAGAAATGGCCGAGCCCGCTTCGTCGTCCGGCGGCCCACTCAGCGCCTTCACGGCGGCCCAAACATGCCGGGGTGCTGGCAATCCGGCCGGCCCAAGGGGATGATTTGTCGCACTGGCCATGGCGGGCAACTGAATTGCGGCGTCCACCATGACGCCTGCGCCGAGCAAGTCCGATACGAAGCGCGTCATTCGATCATCGCCCCAGGTCTGCATCGAGAATTTCCCGATGTCAACCAGACTGCTCTCACCCCGACACCAAACGAAAAGCTTTTCCAGCATTTTGCGAGGCGCGCGAACCGTTATGACTTCACCACGCCACTGCACCTCAAGTCGCTTGCCCGTGATCAACGCTGGCGCAGCAAAAACCGGGCATACCCTCGCGGGATCGACCAATGCCTCTTCAACGACGGTAGCGGCAGAGTTTTCGGAGGTCACAGTAATGTCTCGACGGAGCGCTTCAATTGTTCTGGATACCGGCGCAACGACCGGTGGATTTATGGACGGGATTATATCTATGCCGTCAGCCTAGAAAATAAGCTCAAACATGAAACGATCTGCTTGGCTAAATCCGGACCAGCCGTGATGCGAGTTTTTTGGCAAACCGCCCCTTCGCAGCAAGGAGTTTGTCATGAAGACGAACGGTACGCAGTGGAGTAGATAGTGGCGATTTTGAAGCAAGCCGAACTCGGGATGCCTGTTGCGGAGTTGATCCGCCATGTGAGCATTTCCGAACAAACGCTTTACCGATGGAAGCAGCCGTATTCGGACCTGCAGACCGATCAATTACGCGAGCTCGCGCAACTGAGAACCGAAGAAGCGGGGTGCTGAGCTTAGCCTGGATAAAGCCGTATTGCCGGACGTTCTAGCAAAGAAATCCCGACCCGCCCTTTTGCATATGAGGCTGTTGATGACGATCTAACGTCGAGAATGCACACTTAGGCGAAGCCATCCGTAGAATGCGAAGTCGCTACCCCAATGGCTCGACGAACCTACCGTTCCAGATCGAGCACTTCCCCAGGATGCAATCCGGCCCCGAGTTCGCGCACGATTTCGAAAGCTCGCAAGAGCGAAGCATTGTCGCAATGCAAACCCGCCACAACTCGTGCGGCCCAGCCGAAGTATTCCTTCCTGCGTTCCAAAGACCATTGCGGCGGCGGCGCGTTTATCAGGTCCCGCAGATTGCAGGTGACATCAGCGATCTTAATCATCGCTGCCTTGTGCGATTTCTGAGCCGCATGCTGCACCTGCAGGTCCTTTCGCAACTGCTTTGGCTGCGACTTGTCGTCTGATACTTCCGCAACCAGCGTCGCGACCTCTTGGCCGAAGAGGAGTCTCAGCTCTTCGAACGTTGTGTGCGTATCTTCGATGGTGTCGTGAAGAATCGCCGCCTGCAGTACGGAAACTTCGGTGATCTTCCCCGTCGTCGAAAGCAAATGGGCGACAGCGATCGGATGGTTAATATAGGGTGACACCTCTACGTCTTTTCGACGCTGGTTCTTGTGTCGATCAGCTGCAAAGTGAATTGCACTGAGCATATCCGCCAGATTACTCATACACATCCTAGTTCCCCCGATCCAATTGAGGTCCGGCGCACGTTTATCGAGCACCGGACGAACCGCGAATTTTCGATCGCTCGTTGCCCGTATCAGCATGCCTCCCCTCGCCGATAGACCAAGCCGCTTTCGCCAGATCCGCATGTTCAGGCACAGGGCAAACGTATCCGCGACGGGAAAGTGTCCGCGCAGTTATCTTGTGTCCCCAAAGAGCATAGCGGCCGAGATATAAACCGTAAGCGCACCAGAGCAACAGCGATACCATGTAAGAGTCTTTACTGACGTAGGACGATTCGGCAGGAATCACGTCAACGAATCCCATCCACATCGAGCTACCTACTCGAAGGTACGTCTGTGCAGCGATGTACCCGACTACTAGCAATGCCTGCATGTACAGGCGACGTCGCACAAAGGCGATAAGCCCCACGATCGGGAGCGCCAATGCGAACCAGAACGCCCAAGCCACACCGACCTTCACGCCAACGACAGCCTCACGTTTCTTCATCAAAACCTTCATTTCGTCCCTCCGGTGCACATTCGATGTCGATCTGCCATGGGTATAGAGGTCGTCATTTTTGCGGAACGAGCAGGACTACCGGCGATCGATCATCAAACGATTTCGTACCATCGGGCCAAACGATGAGGTCACCGACAACGGAGACCATCTGGGCGCTGTCTTCAAGCCGTTGAATTTGTGCTTGAATAGGTTCGGGCACATCCCAGACGTATCGAAAGCTTGTACTGATGACCACCGACCTGGAGCGCGATGAAACCGCCTGCCGGGTCGTGATCAAAAACAAGCGCTCCGTAGAGAACGGTACCCGAAAGTACCGATGTCTTCGCGGGAATCGATGCGTCCCCAGTGCGAGAAAATGTGAGAACCCGACCATTCTCTGCACTTACGCGAAGAGCGCGTGTTCTCTCGCGATAGGCGTTGGCAATGCACTCATCGCTGCGACACTTGTCGCGAACGGTGGCGCGCCATTTGTTCTGGTCTTTTCGCAGGCCCGCCTTGTCAGCTGTCCGATTCGTCGCTGCCGTGAATGCCTGCGCAAGCTGGTTGTCCGATTCGGCAAGCGAAGGGCTCGCGCAAATGGACAGCTCCACCGAACTCGACGCTTTGCTGCAGTCAAAAGAAGGTTTTGCAATCTCGGCCAATGCCGGAATAGCCGAAAAGACGCCGATGATGGCCACAGTTGCCCAGCCGACTCGCTTGGCCTGCAAATACGTCACTCCCCAGTTCATCGGATCTCCCCTACAGCTCGCTGGCACCTCGGGGTCATACCACCGCCGAACGTGAGCATAGTGGTGATATTGATGATTCCTTTTTGTAACTCTTCGCGGGCAGTCGTAGCACAAGCCTGGGCTACATTGTCATAACCGTCGCTCTTGATATGCGCCCGCATACCGGACACCAATTCGCGGGTGTCCACATATCGCTTTGTGTTCTCGAGGTCTGCAGGCCTGCGCAACTCGATGAGCTTAACGAGATCGGCCCCACAAACGTTGATCGCCGTGATGTATTGCTGGCAGGCCGGGGGAAGGGATTGCGCGTTGACGTTCGAGGATGCCATCGTCGACAACAGCACCCCAACCAGCAAAGCACAGGGACCAAGCTTGTGTTTTTCCATCGAGTCTCTCGGTATCTATCGGACAGCTCGACATTTCGAACGCCGCCCAAAACTAAGGAATTCTTAGTGTAGCAAATATCGTCAACACCCAGCATGTTTTCCTTTCGGGGAAGAACATGTCCGTATTCGCGAAACGCTTGAAGGAAGCTAGGAAGGCCGCAGGTCTATCGCAGGAGAAACTCGGGGTGCTCGCCGGCATTGACGAAATGTCTGCCAGCGCTCGCATGAACCAATATGAGCGAGGCAAGCACGCCCCTGACTATTCGATGGTCGAGCGCATTGCCGCCAACTTGAATCTTCCGGTCACTTATTTTTTCTCGGCTGACGACTCGGAGGCGAAATTGCTGGTCGTCTATCATCGGCTACGCGACGAAGACAAGGATCACATCCTGTCCCAAGCTCTGGAGATGATCCGCACTGACAAATGATCGCGGAGCACACGAATTCAGTGGGATAACGCGGTCGGCGCCTTGATAGTCATTTTTTAAGTCGCTGACACACAAAACAAAAAAGCCCTTGAAATTCAAGGGCTTAATTGTGTGCTTGGCGGAGAGGGTGGGATTCGAACCCACGATACGGTATAACCGTATACCGGATTTCGAGTCCGGCGCATTCGACCACTCTGCCACCTCTCCAAGCGTTCTTTCTGCTTTGGTTCGCTGCCTGAGTGGCCTCAAGCAGCGAGAAAGAGATTATAGCCGAATTTCTTCCGCTGCCAACCCCTTTTTCCAGATTTTTTACGCAGCAGGTTTGAGGCACTCGATGCCGCCCATGTACGGACGCAGCATGTCAGGAATCGTCACCGAACCATCGGCGTTCTGATAATTTTCCAGCACCGCAACAAGGGTGCGCCCCACGGCCAGTCCCGAGCCGTTGAGCGTGTGCACCAGTTCCGGCTTGCCCTGCGCATTACGGAAACGTGCCTGCATCCGGCGCGCCTGGAAGTTCTCCATGTTCGAACACGACGAAATCTCGCGATACGTGTTCTGCGCCGGAATCCACACTTCCATGTCATACGTCTTCGCACTCCCGAAGCCCATGTCCCCCGTGCACAGCACAATCGTGCGGTACGGCAGATTCAGCTTCTGCAGAATCGCTTCCGCATGCCCCACCAACATCTCCAGCGTGGCGTACGACTCCTCCGGACGTACCACATGCACCAACTCGACCTTATCGAACTGATGCTGACGAATCATGCCGCGCGTGTCCTTGCCATAGCTGCCCGCCTCCGAACGGAAGCACGGCGTATGCGCCACCATGTGCATCGGCACCGCGTCAGCCGCCAGCAACTCGTCACGCACGATGTTCGTGAGCGACACCTCGGCCGTCGGGATCAGATAGAAGTTCTCGATGCGCTCGCCCTCTTCACCGCCCACCTTGCGCGGCACCTTGAACAAATCGTCCTCGAACTTCGGAAGCTGGCCCGTACCCCGCATCGACGCCGCATTCACGATATACGGCACGTACATTTCCGTATAGCCATGCTCCGACGTGTGCGTGTCGATCATGAACTGCGCCAACGCACGATGCAGTCGTGCAATGCCACCCTTCATCACCGAGAAACGCGCCCCCGCGAGCTTCGTGGCTGCATCGAAGTCCAACCCCAACGCCGCACCGAGATCAACGTGGTCACGCACCGCGAAGTCGAATTCACGCGGTGTGCCCCAACGGCGCACTTCCACGTTCTGCGTTTCGTCCGAACCGACCGGCACACTCCCATGCGGCAAATTCGGCACACCCAGCAACAGATCCGACAGGCGCGCCTGCACCTCCTCCAGTCGCACCTCCGACGCCTTGAGCGAGTCAGCAATGCCGCCAACCTCGGCGATCTCGGCAGAGGCGTCCTCCCCCTTGCCCTTCTTCATGCCGACCTGCTTCGAGAGCGCATTGCGGCGTGCCTGAAGCTCCTCGGTTTGCGTCTGGATCTGCTTGCGCTCCGCCTCGAGTGCAGCAAACGTCGCTACATCCAGCGTGTAGCCGCGCGCCTTGAGTCGCGCCGCAACGCCATCGAGATCCTTGCGAAGAAGTTGAATGTCGAGCATGGTGGGATGTCTATCGTTAGTGGCCCATTGTCGTGGACCATGGAATTCGTTCTGGCCGCCCCGCGCCCTCATGGCGCCGGATACAGCATCAAACCGTGGATTTTACCAAACGCGCACCGCGATTTCGCCATTTGACGCGTTTGTGATGTCGGCAACGTCCGCGCTCAGGCAGTCTCGTCGTCGGAAGACTCAGCCGGCGGATTCTCGCCGGAGGACGTCGCGCCGCCCCCGGACGGCTTCACCGGCGCATCGGACTTACGCCCCTTCGCATTCGCGCGCCGCCACTCGGCATCGAGCGACTTCAGCCAGTTCAGCTTTTCCCCAATCTTGCCTTCCAGGCCGCGCGGCACCGGACGATACCAGCTCTGGGCCCGCATATCGTCGGGGAAATACGTCTCGCCCGCCGCGTAAGCATCGGGCTCGTCATGCGCATAGCGATACGCGTGCCCGTAGCCGAGTTCCTTCATCAGCTTGGTCGGCGCATTGCGCAGATGAATCGGCACCGCCCTAGACTTGTCCTTGCCAACAAACGCGCGCGCCTGATTGTAAGCGTTGTAACCCGCGTTCGACTTGGGCGCCGCCGCGAGATACAGAATGGCCTGCGCCAGTGCAAGTTCGCCTTCCGGGGTGCCCAGCCGCTCGTACGTCTCCGCCGCATCAAGTGCGATGCGCGCCGCACGCGGGTCGGCCAGGCCGATATCCTCCCACGCCATCCGGACAATCCGGCGCGCGAGATATCGCGGATCGGCACCGCCGTCGAGCATGCGACAGAACCAATAAAGCGCACCGTCCGGCGAACTGCCGCGTACCGACTTGTGAAGCGCACTGATCTGGTCGTAGAACGCATCGCCCCCCTTGTCGAAACGACGCAGGTTCTCGGCAAGCACACTGGCAAGCAACGCGCCGTCAATCGTGTCGAGATCTTGCGACATGGCCGCCTGCGCGACGATCTCCACGTTATTGAGCAACTTACGCCCGTCGCCATCGGCCGAGTCGATGAGGCCCTGTCGCGCCTCGTCGGTGAATGCAATATCGCCCAACTCGCGCGACGCGCGCGTGATCATCTCGCCGAGTTCTTCGTCGTTCAGGCTCTTGAGCACGTAGACAGCCGCGCGCGAAAGCAATGCGCCGTTCACCTCGAACGACGGATTTTCCGTCGTCGCCCCCACGAAAATGAAAAGCCCCGACTCGACGTGCGGCAGAAATGCATCCTGCTGTGCCTTGTTGAAACGATGCACCTCGTCGACGAACACGAGCGTCTGCTTGCCCTGCGCTCGCTGAATCTGCGCAGCCTCGACGGCATCGCGAATATCCTTCACGCCCGAGAGCACCGCCGACAGGGAGATGAAGTACGCCTTGAATGCATCCGCCATCAGGCGCGCCAGCGTCGTCTTGCCCACCCCCGGCGGCCCCCACAGGATCATCGAGTGCGGACGTCCCGCCTCAAACGCCACGCGCAAAGGTTTCCCCTTGCCCAGCAAGTGGCGCTGGCCAATCACGTCATCGATGGTATGGGGGCGCAGGCGCTCGGCTAAAGGCACCGAAGCCGACAGAGGGGCGTCGTCTGGCATGTTCTCAAGCAGCGCGGCCGGGGAATCCCCGGCCGCATTCGGATAATCAGATGTCCCCATTATGCCAGCCCGACGGCCGGCTCGTCCGCAACGCACATGCGCAGCAACGGGGACGAGTCACGCTCAACCCTTGATCAGGTCTGCCCCCTTGGGCATCGTGAACTTGAAATGGTCCGCCGGCATGGGCGGATTCTTCTGGATCTTGTCGAACGTCAGCAAGGTGACATTACCGAACGCGTCGTACAACTCCATCGCCGCCAGATTGCCATCGCGAAAGCCGATGCCCACGCGTTGGAACTGTGTGTCCTGCGACTTCGGCTTCAACTCCACCCAGTCGATACCGTTCTTCACCCCGGCATCCTTGAGCGTGAAATTCTTCTCGATATCGTTGCTGCCGAACAGGATCGCCGCCGGACTCGCGCCCAGCGAGGTGCCCAGCTTGCGCTCAGTCACCTGATTCAGGTCCTTGTCGTAGATATACAGCGTCTCGCCATCCGCCTGCAGCAACTGGTCGTAAGGCTTGACGTAGCGCCAGATAAAGCGGCCTGGACGCGAAAACTCGAACGTGCCCGATGCCGAGTTCGTCACCTTCATCCCGCCGTCCTGCTGCCCCTTGACCTGCTTCTGCTCAAACTCGCCGCGCGCCGACTTCACCTGCGCCGCGAAAGCCTTGAGCTGCGCCGTGCCACTTGCGTAAGCAGGTGCGGCCAGCGCCGCCAGCGTCACGCCGACGGCACCCGCGATAAGCGGCAAGCCGCGCTTGAATCCCAGCATGTTCCTTATTCTCCTTCGCGATTCGGCACCAGAATTTCCCGGTTACCGTTGCTCGCCATCGCCGACACTACGCCGGACTGTTCCATCTGCTCAAGCAGGCGCGCCGCCCGGTTGTAGCCGATGCGCAAATGCCGCTGCACAAGCGAGATCGACGCGCGGCGCTGCTTGAGCACCACAGCCACCGCCTGATCGTACAGAGGATCGGACTCTGCGCCGCCCTCGCCAGTTCCACCGGCCGCACCGTCGACGCCACCGTCTTCACCTTCAGTCACACCGTCCAGAATCCCTTCGACATAATTCGCCTCGCCCTGCTCTCTGAGCCGCTCGACCACGCGATGCACTTCGTCATCGGCCACGAACGCCCCGTGAACACGCAGCGGCAACCCGGTGCCCGGCGGCATATAAAGCATGTCGCCCATGCCCAGCAGCGTTTCAGCACCTTGCTGGTCGAGAATGGTGCGCGAATCGATCTTCGACGACACCTGGAACGCCACACGCGTCGGCACGTTCGCCTTGATAAGCCCGGTGATGACGTCGACCGACGGGCGCTGCGTCGCCAGAATCAGATGAATGCCCGCCGCGCGCGCCTTCTGCGCAATACGGGCGATCAACTCTTCAACCTTCTTGCCGACCACCATCATCAGGTCGGCCAACTCGTCGATCACCACCACGATGTACGGCAGACGCTGCAACGGCTCCGGTTCCTCGGGCGTCAGCGAGAACGGATTCGGGATGTGCTCTTCGCGCTTCGCGGCGTCGTCGATCTTGTTGTTGTAGCCGGCGAGATTACGCACACCGAGCTTGCTCATCAGCTTGTAGCGGCGCTCCATCTCGGCCACCACCCAGTTCAGCGCATGGCCCGCCTGACGCATGTCCGTCACCACCGGGCACAGCAGATGCTGGATGCCTTCGTACATGCTCATTTCGAGCATCTTCGGATCGATCAGGATCAGCCGGACCTGCTCGGCCGTCGCCTTGTAGAGCAACGACAGGATCATCGCGTTGATCCCGACCGACTTACCGGAGCCGGTCGTACCGGCCACCAGCAAGTGGGGCATCTTCGCCAGATCGGCCACGACCGGCTTGCCGCCAATGTCCTTACCCAGCGCCAACGTCAGCAACGACGACGAGTCGTTGTAGATCTCAGAGCCCAGAATCTCCGTCAGGCGCACGGTCTGACGGCGCGGATTCGGTAGCTCCAGCCCCATGAAATTCTTGCCGGGAATGGTCTCGACCACACGGATCGACACGAGCGAGAGCGACCGCGCCAGATCCTTCGCCAGATTGACGATCTGGCTACCCTTCACGCCCGTCGCCGGTTCGATTTCATAACGGGTAATGACCGGCCCCGGATAGGCGGCCACGACATTCACTTCGACGCCGAAGTCCTTGAGCTTCTTTTCGATGAGGCGCGACGTGAACTCGAGCGTTTCGCCCGAGACCGTCTCCACTACCGCCGGTGCAGGATCGAGCAGCGCCAGCGGCGGAAGGATGGAATCCGGCAGATCGGCAAAGAGCGGCGCCTGCTTTTCCTTCTCCACACGCTCGCTCTTGGGCACCACCTTGACCGGCGGCACGATCTGCACCGGCTCGTGAACCTCCGTGCGCACGCGGTTCTGCACTACCGCACCTTCGCGCGCGATGGCCGCCTCCTCGCCCAGCCGGCGGTCCTGACGCGCCTCACGGCGGCGGCGGATCACGGTGCCGGTATCCAGAATCAATGTGCCAAGCTTTTCGGCGGCGGACAGCCACGAGAAATGGAACAGCAGCGACAGCCCGAAGGCAAAGATGAGCAACAACGCCAACGTGCCGCCCGTAAAGCCGAGCGCATGCTGGAAGAAACCGCCGACGGTCTCGCCAATCACGCCGCCCGAAGCACGCGGCAATTGGGTTTTGAAGCGGTAAAGACGCAGGGATTCGATGCCGGCGCTCGAGAGCAGCACCATCAGGGACGAGACGATCTCCACCCATCCGCCGCTCGCGAGCCGTTCGCGCAGCGGGGGCGCTTCACGCCTGGCCGAGATCCGGCGGTAACCCGAAATCACGCGCCGGCCGATGAAGACCACCAGCCAGTAGGCGGACACGCCGAGCATGAGCAGCAACATATCGGCAACCCACGCGCCGACACGCCCCGCCCAGTTGGCGATGCGCTCCACGTGCGCCGCATGTGTCCAGCTGGGGTCCAGACGGCTGTAGGAGAACAACGCCATCAACAGGAACACCATCAGCGCAACCTGCGCCATCCAGCGGATTTCATGGAAAAGGTGCGTCACCCGGTTGGGCAACGACGATCCGGCACCTGCAGAGTAGGAAGATTTCGTCGTCATCAAGCCATACGGTTGGGCGGGCAGGCGGGCGGCCTGCCGCGCAGCAAGGCTCCATTGTAAACAACTATTACATTGCTCAATGCACGAAAAGGTGACAAGCAGTAACGCCGGGCCTCCCCGCCTCGCTCAGGCACGTTTGGCGACGCTGCGCGGCCAGCATGCCCACCTTGCATCCGGCGCGTGCGCCTCCGGATTTAGGAGACGTCCCGGCGTCGCTGTCAGCGGCCTGCCCGGCAGGGCCGCACGGCCCACAGACTATCGCGCCGATTGCGAGGCTCGATCAACGAAACGACGTCAGCCCCTTATAATGTCGGTTTGCGCCATGCGCCCCCTGCTGCGTTCTCGCGGTGCGGGCCCCGGCGCCAGCCCCCATCCCCTTTCCGGTGAGTCCGTCCATGTCCGTTGCCAAGCATGCCAAAGTCCTGATTCTCGGTTCCGGCCCCGCCGGCTATAGCGCCGCCGTCTATGCCGCGCGCGCCAACCTCAAGCCCGTGCTGATCACGGGCATCGCCCAAGGCGGTCAGTTGATGACCACCACGGACGTCGAGAACTGGCCTGGCGACCCCACCGGCGTGCAAGGCCCCGAGTTGATGGCCCGTATGCAAGCCCACGCCGAGCACTTCAATACCGAGATCATCTTCGATCATATTCATACGGTGCGTCTGAACGAGCGCCCGCTGCGCCTGATCGGCGACTCCGGCGAATACACGGCCGACGCCCTGATCATTGCCACCGGCGCCTCGGCCCAGTACCTCGGCCTGCCGACCGAAGAAGCGTTCTCCGGGCGCGGCGTGTCCGCCTGCGCCACCTGCGATGGCTTCTTCTACAAGGGCAAGGAAGTCTGCGTGGTCGGCGGCGGTAACACGGCCGTCGAAGAAGCGCTGTACCTCGCCAACATCGCCAGCAAGGTCACGGTGATCCACCGTCGCGACAAGTTCCGCGCCGAGCCGATCCTGATCGACCGTCTGTTGGAGAAGGCCAAGCAAGGCGTGGTCGAACTCAAGTACGACAGCGTGCTCGACGAAGTGACCGGCGACAACTCGGGCGTGACCGGCGTGCGCATCAAGAATGTGAAGAGCGGCGCGCACGAAGACATCGCGTTGCATGGCGTGTTCATCGCCATCGGCCACAAGCCGAACACCGATATCTTCGACGGTCAGCTCGAAATGAAGAACGGCTACATCGTCACGCACAGCGGCCTGAACGGCAACGCCACCGCCACCAGCGTGCCGGGCGTGTTCGCTGCGGGCGACGTGCAGGATCATGTCTACCGTCAAGCCATTACCAGCGCCGGCACGGGCTGCATGGCCGCGCTCGATGCTCAGCGTTACCTCGAAAATCTCGATCAGTAATCGCTGAGCCCCCTGCCGCGGCGCCCCCGCTGTGTGAGCTTTCATACAGCCAGGGCGCCGTTGTCGTCTGCCCCTCCACCGTCCTTGTTCGCACGACCATGAGCAAGAAGCCCCCCAAACTCAGCCTCGGCGATCTCGCCAGCCTGCGAGATTCGCTCGCCAAGGAAACCGCTGCGCGCGAAGCCGAACGCGCGGCCGCCGCCAAACGCGCCGCGCAAGCCAAGCGCGATGCGAACGTATTCCGCGACAGCATCGGCGACATCGCCCCGCTATCCAGCAAGAGCGCGGTCAATCGCGTCGAGCATCCGCGCCAGCCCCCCGAGCCTGTCGCACGTCAAACGCAGGAAGACGAAGCCGCCGTACTCTTCGAATCGCTCTCCGACGAATTCGACCCCGAGGCGTTGCTCGACACCGACGATCGCCTGTCCTATCGCCGCCCCGGCATCAGTCACGACGCCGTGCTCAAGCTGCAACGCGGCGAATGGGTGGTTCAGGCACAGATCGACCTGCACGGCATGCGCCGCGACGAAGCCCGCGAAGCGCTCTCCGCCTTCTTGCACGACGCCGTGAAGCGTGGCCTGCGCTGCGTGCGGGTGATTCATGGCAAGGGCCTTGGCTCGGTGAATCGCGAACCCGTGCTCAAGGACAAGGTGCGGGGCTGGCTGGCACAGAAGAACGAAGTGCTGGCATGGGCCCAGGCACAAGGGCGCGACGGCGGGGGTGGCGCGCTGGTAGTATTGCTCCAGGCGGCGCAAACGAGAGCGCCGCGCGGATAATCGACACCTGCATCAGAGGGGCGCCATCGCGTCGACGAGCGCGCCCTCACATCGCCAATTTCGCCACAGATCACGACGTTTCACTGACAGGATTCGCCGATGATTCACGAGATGAGCGCCCAACTGCATACGATACTGGCGGTCATGGAGGCCATCGCCGTATTGTCGTGCGCCATCTCCGGTTTCGCCGAAGCCCGCAAGCAACACCTCGACCCGGTCGGCGCGTTCGTGCTGGCCTTCGCAACCGCCTTCGGCGGCGGCACGCTGCGTGATGTGCTGCTCGACCATCGCCCGTTCTATTGGGTGCAGCACCAGTGGTACACGGTCATCATTCTCGTGCTCTCGCTATCGACGTCCGGCGTGCTGCGGCTCGTCTCTCGCGTGGCCACCGAGCGCGTGTTGCTCATTACGGATGCGATCGGTTTGGGGTTCTTCAGCGCGTCGGGTACATCGCTGGCGTTGCAAACCGAGATGTCGGCGTTCATGTCCGTGATGATGGGCGTAATCACCGGCGTGGGCGGCGGCGTGATGCGCGACATCCTCTGCAATGAGGTGCCGTTGGTGTTGCGAGACACGCGTCCCTATGCGGTGTGCGCCTTCATCGGGGGGTGGATCTACATCGCGCTCACCTACGCCGACCTCGATCCCGTCTATACATTGTCGATCAGCGCGTTATCCGTCATTTTCGTACGCCTGATCACCGTCGCGTTCGACGTCCGGCTCAAAACCTGACGCCCCGGTAAACGCCGAAGGGCGACGCCGCTTGCGCAGCCGTCGCCCCCCTCGATCCTGCCTCCCGTTCGTCGCGCCACCTTCGCAGCGACGCCCGAACCGGCCTCAGACCGCCTGCTCGCCTTCTTCGCCCGTGCGAATACGGATCACGCGCTCAACGTCGGTCACGAAAATTTTGCCGTCGCCGATCTTGCCGGTGCGCGCCGCACCCAGCACCGCGTCGATGACCTGCTCGGCCTGCGCCGCGCTCACCACGACTTCGATCTTGATCTTCGGCAGGAAGTCGACAACATACTCCGCGCCGCGGTACAGCTCGGTGTGCCCCTTCTGACGGCCGAAGCCCTTCACTTCCGTGACGGTCAGGCCGGTCACGCCGACTTCGGCCAGCGCTTCGCGGACTTCGTCGAGCTTGAAGGGTTTGATGATGGCAGTTACGCGTTTCATTGTCGCCTCGATATCTTGGTTGGTTTGTTCTGAAAATTCGCCGGGCTATTGTACCGGGCCGGGGGACGGCATGCCGATGACAACGTGCCTCCCCCTCCTTGCCCCGATGCGCTCAGGCGCGCGGATCGTCGGGCACCTTGTCCAGATCCGCGAGCCACACCACCGACTCCGAATCGCTTGGCGCACGCCAGTCGCCACGCGGTGAGAGCGAGCCGCCCGTGCCGACCTTCGGGGCATTCGGAATACACGACCGCTTGAACTGGCTCGTGCGGAAGAACCGGTCCAGGAAAATCCGCAGGTTGCGTTTGATCGCGACCAGATCGTAAGCGTTGCGGGCGAGTTGCCCTTCGTCGGGCCAGCGTCCTGCCGAGGCATCGTGCCACGCGCTCCACGAAAGGAATGCCACCTTGCGCGGGGCATAGCCGAAGCGCAGCGTGTAATAGAGGTTGAAGTCCTGCAACTCGTACGGTCCGATGAAATGCTCGGTCCGCTGCTCGGGCGCACCGTTGGCCTTGCCCGGCACCAACTCGGGGCTGATTTCCGTCTCGAGAATATCGATGAGGACGTTGCGACGCACCCCGGCCTCTTTGCCCGTTCTGACGGCTTTCGACGACGCCGCGCCTCCCAACTGTCCCGTCTCCGCCACCCATCGCACGAGGTGCATGATGAGTGTCTTGGGCACACTGGCGTTCACGTTGTAGTGAGACATGTGGTCGCCCACGCCGTAGGTGCACCAGCCCAGCGCCAGTTCGCTCAGGTCACCTGTGCCGATCACGATCGCGCCCAGATGATTCGCCAGACGGAACAGATGATTGGTGCGCTCGCCCGCCTGCACGTTCTCGAATGTGACGTCGTAGACTGCTTCGCCCTTTGCGAACGGGTGATCGAGGTCCTTCAACATCTGCATGCAACTCGGGCGAATGTCGATCTCGCGCGCCGTACATCCGACCGCCTCCATCAACTCACGCGCCTGACGCAGCGTGCGCTCGCTCGTGGCGAAGCCCGGCATCGTGTACGCCAGGATATTGGTGCGCGGCAGACCGAGCCGGTCCATGACTTTCGCACACACGAGCAACGCATGTGTCGAATCGAGACCGCCAGACACGCCGATCACGACCTTCTGAATCTTCGACGACGCCAGACGCTGCATCAGCGCCTGCACCTGAATGTTGTAGACCTCGTGGCAGCGCTCGTCGCGCCGGCGCGGGTCGGACGGCACATACGGGAAGCGCTCGATGGCGCGCGCAAGCGGCAGCTCGGCATCGCGCGGTACGGCGACATCGACCTTGATCGTGCGAAACCGAGCGGCCTCGCCGGCATGGCGGCGCGCCGAGACGCCGAACGTCGTCTGATGCATGCGCTCGCGCGTGAGCCGCTCGAGATCGACGTCCGCATAAATCAGATGCGACTCGCTGGCGAAGCGTGCCGACTCGGCCAGCATGTCGCCGTTCTCATAGATGAGCGCCTGCCCATCCCAGGCGAGGTCGGTGGTCGACTCCCCTTGCCCCGCCGACGTGTACAGATATGCCGCGAGGCATCGCGCCGACTGCTGCCCGACCAGTTGATGCCGATAGGCCGACTTGCCGACCACCACGTTCGATGCCGACAGGTTGACCAGCACCGTCGCCCCGGCCAGCGCCGCAAACGACGATGGCGGCACGGGCACCCAGACGTCTTCGCAAATCTCGCAATGAAAGCGCAGCAACGGCTGATCGGCCGCTTCGAAGATGAGCGAGCCGAACGGCACGTCCTCGCCGAGCAACGTCACGGTATCGACGCCTGCGTCATCGGCGGCGTTGAACTGACGGGCTTCGTAGAACTCGCTGTAGTTCGGCAGGTACGTCTTGGGAACGACACCCTGAATGCGTCCGCGGGCGACGACCACGGCACAATTGAACAGACGCTGTTGCACACGCACCGGCATGCCGACGATCAGCGCTGCGCCCAGTTCGCGGCTCGCGGCCACAACATCGGCCAGCGCCATGTCGCAGGCGTCGAGCAGGGCGCGCTGCTGGAACAGGTCTTCGCAGCTATAGGCGGGAATGCCCAGTTCGGGGAAGGCAACGAGTACCGCGCCCGCCGCATCGGCCTGCTTCGCGAGGGCGATAGTCTGCGCGGCGTTGTAGACGGGATCGGCCACGCGGCATTGCGGCACCCCGACGGCTACACGCGCGAATTCGTGATTGTAGAGATTGAGAAATCGGTTGGTCATGTCGGCGGCTACCATGCATCGCCCTTGTGCCGTTACGCCGGCAGGCGAAGCAGCCGTTGGCTGGTGCCCGCCCGGCGCGAGCGGCGGACGTTAGATTCGCCAGTATATTACGCACGGCCCCGCCGTGCCGGGGCCGTGCGTGAAGGTGCACATCTGCCGCAACGTCAGGACGCCGGGCGTTTGAACGGGGTATGCGCTTCCAGCTCGCCAATGTGCTCATCCATCGCCGAGGTCTCCGAATCGAGAAACTCGGCAATGGCGTCGGCAAAACGCTGGTCCGCAATCCAGTGAGCGGACCACGTCGGGGTAGGCAACAGACCGCGCGACATCTTGTGCACGCCCTGCGCCCCGCCCTCGAAGCTGCGCAGCCCATGCGCGATGCAATACTCGATGCCCTGCGCGTAGCAGGTCTCGAAGTGCATGCCGGAGACGAAATCCGTGGTGCCCCAATACCGGCCATACATCGTGTCGCCACTCACCACGTTCAGCGCGCACGCCAACGGCGCTCCATCGCGCTCGGCCATGACGAGCACCAACGCGTCAGGCATTGACGCGTGCACCTGCCCGAAGAAGGCTCGGCTCAGGTACGGCGCATTCCAGTGCTCGCGGTAGGTGTTGTCGTAGCACTGATAGAAGAAGTCGAGCGCTGCTTCGTCAATGTCGGCACCGCGAAGCCATCGGTATGTCACCCCGGCGTCGCGCACACGCCGACGATCCTGCCTGAGCTTCTTGCGCTTTTCCTGATTCATCTGCGCGAGGAAATCGTCGAACGTGGCGAAGCCCGGATTCTCCCAATGGAACTGCACGCCTTCGCGCAGCAGGTAGCCCGCTTCGGTGAGTGCCGCCAGATCGTCGTCGTGCGTGAAGAGCACATGGATCGACGACAGCTCGAGTTGCTTCGCGAAGGCAATCGCACCTCGGGCGAGCGCGACCCGGTCGGCGTGCGTGCGCGCCAGCAGGCGCGGCCCCGTCACCGGCGAGAACGGCACGGCGCACAACAGCTTCGGGTAATAGTTCAGGCCGTGGCGCGCAAAGGCGTCGGCCCATGCGTGATCGAAAACGTACTCGCCACGCGAATGCGATTTGACATAGAGCGGCATGGCGCCCACGAGCGTGTCGCCGGCATGCATGAGCAGATACGCCGGCTGCCAGCCAGTGCGCTTCGACGCGCATCCGCTCGTATGCATCGCATGCAGGAATGCGTGTTGTACAAATGGGTTGGCACCCGCGAGCGCGTCCCACGCGTCTGCCGGCACGTCTTCAATCGATTGCACCACACGGATGACCACGTCGCTGCTCACATCACACCTCGTCTGCGAACCGGCGGCTACCGCACAGCACCCGCCAGCATAGAACCCTGCCACTGGCCGACATTGTCGCCGAACTCCCCATCGGCGTCAGGCAGGCGATGTGACATAGCGCAACCTACCAAACGTAGGTTACCATTGGTAACTTATTTTTCATGGAGTGATCCGTCATGCACGCGCTCGTCGTCGTCGCACATCCCGACCCACATTCGCTGACCCATGCTATCGCCTCGCGCGTTGCCGAGGCGATTACCTCAACGGTGCCGCAACAACATCAACACGTCCTGCACTCCGCAGAGATTGCCGATCTGGCGGCGGAAGGTTTCGACCCCAGATTCGCTGCGGCCGATCTTGCGCTGTTCCGGAAGACGCAAACGGCACCGGCCGACGTTGCCGCCGAGCACGCCAGAATCGACCGGGCCGACGCGCTGGTTCTTGTCTACCCGATCTATTGGTGGTCGTTCCCTGCCTTGCTCAAAGGATGGGTTGATCGCGTATTCACGCAGGGCTGGGCTTATGAAGACGTGGAAGGCGGCAAGGTGATGAAAAAGCTGCAACGTCTGCGCGTGCATCTCGTGGCCGTTGGCGGTGCCGACCAACGCACCATCGCCCGGCATGGCTACTTCGGCGCGATGAAAACCCAGATCGATCATGGGATTTTCGACTACTGCGGCGCGCAGGTCGTCACGTCCGAGTTGCTCTTGACCTCCGACACCGGCTACCCTGAGGCGCATCTCGAGACGGCGCGGGCCATCGGCCAGAAGGTCTTCGCCCGCGCTTGCTGAACCGAAACGCCCGTTGACCATGAGCCCAGCCACCGATTCCTCACCACGCCGCCGCATGCCACGCGAAGCCCGCACACGACAGTTGCTCGACGTGGCGTGGGCACTCATCGGTGACGAGGGCACCGACGCCCTGACCCTGGGACGTCTGGCCGACGAAGCGGGTGTCACGAAGCCGGTCGTGTACGACCACTTCGGCACGCGCAATGGACTTCTGGCAGCGTTGTATCAAGACTACGACGAGCGCCAGACGGTGATCTTCGACCGTGCGGTGGCGGCGGCGAAACCGACCTTGCAGGACAAGGCACGCGTCATCGTGTCGAGTTATGTCACGTGCGTGTTGACACAAGGCCGCGAGATCCCGGGCGTTCTGGCCGCACTCGGCGGCTCGGCGGAGCTTGCCGCCGTGAAGCGGCAATACCAGCAAACGTTTATCGAAAAATGTGCGGCCATTCTCGCCCCGTTCGCCGGGCCGCAAGGGATCTCCGCGCCTGCCATGTGGGGCATGCTGGGGGCCGCTGATTCGCTCTCGGACGCCGCCGTGGCAGGCGATATCACGCCCGACGAAGCCCGGGCGGAACTGTTGCAGACGATTCTGGCAATGGTCAAACGTCACAAGCCGTAGGCGCATCGACCGAGCATGGGCGGACGGACGATCAGTTCACTGTCATGCCGGACGCGGGCGTTCCCGTCGCCGGCGAATCACTTCGCAAGTTCGTGGAATAGCGGCGTTCACGAATGTGATCCGTCTGTGCTGGATTCGCCGGGCCAGTAATGGCTGTCCGGCAATAGCCGCGCGCCGAAGATGGCCTGGCCGACGCGCACCACCGTGGCCCCTTCCTCGATGGCGATCTCGAAGTCACCCGACATGCCCATCGATAGTTCGTCCAGCGCGATACCGGCGGGGGCGCTCTGACGCAGTTGAGCGCGCAGACCGCGCAGCAGGATGAAGCACCGCCGCACGCGTTCAGCCTCACTGGAGAAGAGCGCCAGCGTCATCAGCCCGCGCACGCGCAGCGCGGAGAATGCCGGCAGCGCCCGAACGAAGGCCGGTACGTCCTCGGGGGACAGGCCGTATTTGCTGGCCTCTCCGGAGGTGTTGACCTGCACGAACACATCCAGCGAACGCCCTTCGCTTTGCAGGCGGCGATCCAGCGCCTCAGCCAGCCGCAGACTGTCCAGTGCCTGAAACTCCGTCGCAAAGCGCGCCACCAGTTTCGCCTTGTTGGTTTGCAGGTGGCCGATGACCGACCAGCGAAGATCGGTCAGATCCTGCAACGTCTCCCATTTACGATAGGCCTCCTGCACCTTGTTCTCGCCCAGCATGCGGCACCCGGCGGCGTGGGCCAAACGCAGACTCACCTCGGGCTTGGTCTTGCTGACCGGCAACAACCGGACTTCCGCAGGATCACGTCCGGTGCGATAGCAAGCGTCTGCGATACGCGCCTGCACGCAGGCCAGATTGCGCCGGAAGTCCTCGATCGTGGTGGCCTCGGGATAGCGGCCGTGCTTGTCGTGACGGGTTTGTGTGTCGGTAACGGTGGACATCAGTTCCCCTCCTTTCGGACGGATTCCGGCGCCCTCTGCGGCAACCGGCCGTCGAGTACCGCATGTGCCACCAGCCCGACGACCAGCCCCCAGAACGCGCCGCCGACACCCAGCAGCGTGATGTTGGCCGCAGCGGCCAGAAAGGTGATCAGCGAGGCTTCACGGGTTTTGGCATCGGCCATCGCGCTGGCAAGACTGCTGCCGATGGTGCCCAAAAGGGCAAGCCCCGCCAGTGTGGTGATGAAAGTCGCGGGAAAGGCCATGAACACGGCGGCCAACGTCACCCCGAATACACCGATCAGGATGTAGAACACCCCTGCGGCGACACCGGCGATCCAGCGCTTGGACGGCGCTTCGTGCGCCTCCCGGCCAGTGCAGATGGCGGCGGTAATGGCGGCGAGGTTAAAGGCGTGCGAGCCGAATGGCGCCATTAGCAACGAGCCCAGGCCGGTGAGGGTCACGATGGGATTGGCGCTGGTCTTGAACCCGTCATTGCGCAGCACCAGCATGCCGGGCATGTATTGGCCGGTCAGCGTAATCAGGAACAACGGCAGCGCCACGCTCAGCAGGGCGTTGACGGAAAAAACGGGCATGGTGAAGACCGGCTCGGCCAGTGTCAAAGTCAGTCCCGACAGATCGACGCGATCCTGAATCAACAGGAAGGCCAGCCCCAGCACGAGGATGCCCACCACGGCGTAACGGGCGGAGAACCGCTTGAGGACCACATAGGCCGCGATCAGCAGCCCGGCGAGCAGCGGGTCGATGCTCATGCCACCGAACGCCTTGATGCCGAACTGCAGCAGGATGCCCGCGAGTAATCCGGCCGCCACGCCCGGCGGGATCAGGCGAATCACGCGCTCGAACCAGCCCGACAGTCCCAGTATCACAAAGGCGAGCGCCGATATCAGGTAGGCGCCGACGGCCTCGGCATACGACGTGGTTGCCAGCGCGGAGACCAGAAACGCCGCCGCCGGTGTGGACCAGGCGGTAATGATGGGCTCGCGGAACATCCAGCTCAGGATGAGCCCTGTCACGCCTACGCCAATGGAAATCGACCACACCCACGAAGCCGTCAGCGCCGGGCTGAGGCCCGCCACCTTGGCGGCCTGAAAGACAAGGATGAACGTGCCGCCGTAATTGACGATGACCGAGATCAGACCGGCCACGACCGGATGAGCGAGATCGGTCCAATGAACCGACGAACGTGAAGAGACGGATGCCATGGCCTGACGGCGACTCCTGAAAGAGGGGTGAATGCGTTCTGAACCGTATTTATAGTTTTAAAATGGCCGGATGTTCCCCTCCATTTTCATGATGAGATACAGGCCAATTGTTCAAACACGCCCAACTTGAGTCCGTCAAAGCCTGGATGGGTGATCCGGCCCATGGCGCCCTGCCCCTGTACGCGCGTGTGCAAAGGGCCATTCGCCAGTTGATCCTCGACGGCGCGCTCGATACGGGCAAGCCACTGCCCGCGTCGCGCGCCCTTGCCAGTTCATTGGGGGTGTCCCGCGATACGGTCGAGTCGGCCTACAGCCAGTTGCATGCGGAGGGATTCATCGAGCGGCATGTTGGGCGTGGCAGCTTCGTGTCGGCGCGAGCGCAACGTCTGTCGGGGCGCGGCACGGCTCGTCATGCAGTCGCTCGCCAGGACACACTGCGCCTGAGCCAGCGCGGCAGTGCCATGTACCGGGACGGCGGCGTACGCGACTTCCTGACACCGCGCCCATTCGCGCCCGGCGTGCCGGAAACACGCAGCTTTCCGCTCCAGACCTGGGAACGACTGGAACGGCAAGTGTTGAAGGAACACGGAACACAGGCGCTGCTGCACAGCCCGCCACAGGGCATGGAACCGTTGCGGCGCGCCATCGCGGACTACGTCAATCTCGAACGCGGCGCCCGCGCCACACCGGAACGTGTGCTGGTGCTCACCAGTTCTCAGCAAGCCCTGACCCTGTGCGCCACCATGCTGCTGGACGTCGGCGAGCGGATTTTCATCGAAGATCCCGTGTACCACGGAGCGCGCAAGGCATTTGATGCGGCCGGCCTGGAGTGCTTGCCCGTGCCGCTGGATGCCGACGGTATGCAGGTCGATCGTCTGCACAACGCGACGCAGACCGGTAGTGCCGTGTTTTTAACGCCGTCGCATCAATTCCCGACCGGGGCAACACTGGCGTTGGATAGGCGGCTGGCCGTCATTGAGTGGGCACACCAGCAACGGGCCTGGATCATCGAGGACGACTACGACAGCGAGTTCCACTACGCCGGCAAGCCCACCGCCTGTGTGCAGGGGCTCGATCCGCACGAGCGGACGATCTATATTGGCACCTTCACCAAATCGCTGTTCCCCGGACTGCGCATCGGCTACATGGTTTTGCCCTCGCCGCTTGTCGCGCCGATGACGGTGGCACGCACCCTGCTGGATGGACACAGCGCACCAATTCCGCAACTGACGTTGGCACGTTTGATCGAAGGCGGTCATTTCGGTGCGCACGTGCGCACCATGCGGGCTGTCTATGCGGAGCGACGCGATGTGTTGGCACGACTGGTGCGCGAGCATCTGTCCGATTTCGTGGAACCACGCGTACCGGCCGGAGGGATGCAGATGCCATGCGTTTTCGTTCGCGACATTCCCGAGCGGGAAGCCGTTGATGCGGCGCGCCGGGCCGGCATCGATCTGCTTGGCCTGACTGCGCTGCATGCCTCAGGCAAGCCCAAGGCCGGTTTCCTCATGGGCTTCGCTGCCCACGCCCCCGGCGAGTTGGAAATCGCTGTCAAGAAACTTGCCAGTGTCCTTTCTGCCTTGGCGTTGCGCAGATGAAGGAAAGCCAAGGCCCCGGTTGCCAGACCGTCCCCAAACCGGCGCGTGCCACGCCTGTCCCGCGACGCGGGCCGGCTCAACGGCCGGTTCACCGAACTGACGACATCGTGAGACAAAAAAACCCGGCGCTCGGCCGGGTTTCTCTGACGTCGACGCGCGACGCCGCAGGCGAAAATCGCTTACTTCTTGGCGTTGGCCACGCCTTCGGTGATTTCCTTGTGGGCGGCTTCGATGCCTTCCCAGCCTTCGATCTTGACCCACTTGCCCTTCTCGAGCGCCTTGTAGTTCTCGAAGAAGTGCTTGATCTGGTCCTTCAGGTAACCCGGCACGTCGTCGAGCGACTTCATATGCGCCGTCATCGGGCAAATCTTGTCGACCGGCACGACCACCAGCTTGGCGTCCACGCCCGACTCGTCGGTCATGTTGAGCATGCCCAGTGCGCGGCAGCGAACCACCGAGCCGGCCAGCAGCGGGAACGGCGTGACGACCAGCGCGTCGACGGGATCGCCGTCGCCAGCCAGCGTTTGCGGAATAAAGCCGTAGTTGGCCGGGTAGCGCATGCCCGTGCCGATGAAGCGGTCAACGACCAGCAGACCCAGATCCTTGTCGGCCTCGTACTTCACCGGGTCGCTCTGCGCCGGGATCTCGATGATGACGTTGAAATCGTTGGGGATGTCCTTGCCGGCAGGCACGTGGTTGAAGCTCATGATGGCATTCCTGTGTATGAAAAAGGGCATTGCCGCCGCACGGCGCGCACGCCCGCCAACCTGCCGGATGCCACGCCGCCCGACGGCAATCGGGCGCGGAACATTATAGCGGGTTTGCCTGATTCGCCTGTATAGCCGGCAGACGGGCAAGCCGCTGCGGGATGAGGTCGTCCACTTGCGTGCAGCCCAGCAGTTGCATCGTTGTGCGCAACTCACCAAGCAGCAACGCAAGCACATCGGCAGCGCCCTCCCCGCCACGCGCCGCCACGCCGTACAGCGGCGCCCGGCCAAGCAACACGCCCCTGGCCCCCAGCGCGACCGCCTTGGCTACGTCTGCCCCGCGCCGCACACCACCGTCGACGAAGACGGCCATCCTGGGGCCGCCAACGTCAAGCGCCTCGACAATCGGCGGCAGCAATTCGAGCGGCGCAAGCGTGCTGCCCAACTGCCGCCCGCCGTGATTCGAGACGACGATGCCGTCGGCGCCATGCGCCTGCGCCAGTCGCGCGTCTTCCACCGTCTGAATCCCCTTGACGAGCACTTCGCCCGGCCAGTGGCGCCGCACCCAGCTCAGATCGTCCCAACGCAGCGACAGATCCATCTGACGGCTCAGCATCGCCGCATGGCGCGCCAGATCGGCCCGCTCGCCCATGCTCTTCGCGATGTTGCGCAGTTGCGGCGCACCGTGGGCCAGCATTTGCCAGCTCCAGTGCGGATGCCGCATGCAGTCCGCCAGCAGTCGCGGGGTGAAGCGCAACGGCAGCTTGAAACCGTTGCGCGTGTCGTGATCGCGCTTGCCATGTACCGGCGTGTCGACCGTCAGCAGCAATGTGCGAAATCCGGCCTCACGCGCACGGCGCATCATGCTCTCGGCAATACGCCGGTCCTGCTGCACATAAAGCTGGAGCCACAGCTCGCCGTCGGGCACCGCAGCACGCACGTCTTCCAGCAACGAGGTCGACGCCGTCGACAGCACGAACGGCAGCCCCGCATCCGCAGCCGCACGCGCGAGCAGTTCGTCCGCGCGGGGCCAGAACAAACCGTTGAGCCCGGTCGGCCCAACCACCATCGGGGCGGCGGCTTCGCGTCCCCAGAAAGTCGCCGCACTCGACATCTGCGAGGTATCGGTCAGCACCCGCGGCGAAAAACCCCACTGCCCGAACGCATCGCGATTGCGCCGCAGCGCGTCGCCGTCTTCCGCCCCGCCTTCCAGATAATCGAACGCCAGCTTTGTCAAACGCCGCCGGGCTGCCCGGCGGTAATCCTCCACGCAGGAAAACGCGTGCATTGGCTCCCCCTGTCCTGATGTCCGCCCGTGAGGCACGCCACGGGGTGTTTTACCCTTTCCCCACAACTTGTCTTGGGGACAAATCGCTACTTGCTCACAAACAATTGCATTACAATCACAATCGTTACAATCCGAACATACCGGAACATTCCATGCCGCGCATACCCGCACGGTCATCCCGCCCTACAGAAGACGCGCCTGCCACCCCGTCAGCCCGATCCACCGGTGCGACGGATGCTGCGCGGTCTGCGCCGCGCTCGTCGCTCTTCGTCGGGTCGACCGAAAAAACGTTTCAGGTGCTGCACGCGTTCGACGGCCCGGCGCGCTACATGACGCTCGGCGACATCGCCAAGGCCGCAGGGCTCGATCGCAGTGCGACGCAGCGGCTCGTGCACACGTTGGAAGCCCTCGGCTACCTCTTTCGCGTGCCCGAGACGCGCACCTATGGCCTCACGACCAAGGTTCTGCAGTTCTCGTACAACTACATTCGCGCGAACGACCTTGTCGAGAAGGCCGCACCGTATCTGCTCGATATCTTCCGCCGCGTGGGCGAGACGACCAACCTGCAGGAACTCGACGGCCACGAGATCGTGTACGTCGCCCGCTTTCCGGGTCAGCATCTCGTGAACATCGGCATCGTCGTCGGCGCGCGTCTGCCGGCCATGTTCACCGCGTCCGGTATCGCCATCCTGTCGCGCCTGCCCGAAACGCGCGTGCGCGAGATCCTGGCGAACACGTCGCTCGAGCCGATGACGCCTTACACGGTGACGGACGAGAAAAAGCTGCTCGAACGTATTCAAACGGCGGCGCGGCGCGGTTACGCCATCATCGATAGCGAGACCGTAATGGGGGATATTTCGGTTGCCGCCCCCATCACCGACCACGACGGACACGCCGTCGCTGCCATCAACATCTCGGTGCCGACTTCGCGTTGGACGCGTGAGCGTGTCGAAGCCGAACTCGCTTCGCACGTTCAGGTCGCCGCGACGTCGATCTCGAAATCGCGGCTGTCGACCTTCCGCCGCTAAGTCATCGCAAGCGGCGGGCAGGTCACAACGACTCAACCACGACTCAACGCCGTTCGAAAATCGCCAGTTGCTTGGCGAGTTCCTCACGCAGCTCGGCCGAAAGCGCGGGTGCGGGCGGCAACAACGGTGCGAGCATTGCCGGCGCGTTCACCCCGATCAGATCCATCACCGACTTCATCGGGCCCGGATTCGTCTCGGCGAACGCCAGATTCATCAACGGAATGAGCGAGCGGTGCAGCTCGAGCGCCTCGGCCGTCTTGCCTGCCGACGCGAGCGCGAAGATGCGCTGCCACGCGGTGGGCAGCAGCGACGCCGTCACCACAATGCCGCCCCGCGCCCCTGCCGCCACATGCAGCGGGAACAGCGTGTCTTCGCCGCTCAGCACCGCAAACGACTCGTCGACACCGGCGACCGTGCGCAGGAAATGCCACATGTCGGTGTTGCAGGCCTTCATGCCGATGATGTTCTCGTGCCGCGACAGCTCGTGCAGCACTTCCGGGGTGATCGCAATGCGCGTGCGGTACGGAATCTCGTAGATCAGGATCGGCACCGGCGACTCGTCGGCATAACGCAGGAAGTAATCGCGGATACCGGCTTGCGTCGGGTTGGTGTAGTACGGCGTGAGCACGAGCAGGCCGTCGGCGCCGGCGGCGGCGAAGTCACGTCCGGCTTCGATGGCATCGTGATAGCCGGGGTCGAGCACGCCCGCGATCACCGGCACGTCGCGGCCATGCGCCTTGACTTCTTGCGCCGTGAGTTCGGCCATGCGCACGCGCTCGGCGCGCGAGAGCGCACCGTATTCGCCAGTGCCGCCCAGCGGCACCACACCGTCGATACCCTGCCCCAGCAGGTAACGCATCAGCGCGCGGGCGGCGTCGGTGTGGATCGAGTCGTCGGCATTCACCGGCGTGGGAATCGCAGGCAGAATGCCCTTCAGTTGTGCAGAGTGAAGCATGAAATAAACGTCCGTGAATCGTAAGTTCGGAGGAATCGGATACCGCGTCAGGTCGCGAGACTGCGCCGGCGCAGACGCTCGGCGACCCAGATCAGTGCGGCGATGAAAAGGAACAGGCACGTGGAGACCGCGGCGATCACCGGCGATATCTGCATCGTCAGTTCGTCCCAGAACTGCTTGGGCAACGTCGTCGACAGACCGCCCGACGTGAACAGGGCAATCGTGAGTTCGTCGAACGACGTGGCGAACGCGAACAGGAACGACGACAGCAGGCCGGCGCCGAGAATCGGGAACGTTACGCGGCGCAGCGTGGCCCACGGGCGCGCTCCCAGGCTGTAAGCCGCCAGATCGAGACGCGTGTCGTAGTTGCGCAGCACGGCCATCATCGTGATGACGACGTACGGCACGGCCACCACAGTGTGGGCGATGGTCAGCCCCACATTCGAGCCCACCAGACCGATCTTGGCGAAGAAATAGAACACGCCGACGGCCAGGATCATGCGCGGCACCACGATGGGGGCCAGCACGAAGGCGAGCATCGCCGACTTGCCGCGCATGCCACCACGGACCAGCAAGAACGCGGCGGGCGTGCCGATCAGCATCGACAGCAGACCCGCGCCAATGCCGACCAGCATGGAGCGCGTGACAGCCTGCATCCACAGCGGCGAATCCCAGACCTGCTGATACCACTGCAGCGAGAAACCCTTCGGCGGCCAGGCAAGTGCCGAGGCCGAATCGAACGACACCGGAATCATCAGCAGTGCCGGTGCGGCAAGGAACACCACCAACAGGAAGACGATCGCGCGCAGCACGAGTCCGTCGCCCTGCTCGCCCTTGTGACGCGGCATCGCGCGCAGCAGCACATCGGTGGCGCTCCCCAGCGCGCCAAGCACCTTCTCGCCGAGCGTCCGGCTCCAGCCGCCGCGTCGCTTGCCCGCTTTGACATCGCCCGCGCCGCCAGCCATCGTCGACAGGCCGACCATGCGGTCGTAGACGAGGAACACGACGAGCACCACGGCGAGCAGCAGCACCGAAATCGCGCCGGCAAAGCCCCAGTTCAACGCCTGCATCACCTGATCGATGATGAGCTGCGTAATCATCGTTTCATGACGTCCGCCCAGCAGTGTCGGCGTAATGAAGAAGCCGATCGACGTGACGAACACCATCAGCGCGCCAGCCGCCACACCTGGTAGCGACAGCGGGAAATACACGCGCCAGAACACCGTACCGGGACGCGCGCCCAGCGTCGATGCCGCGCTCGGCAGACGGCGGTCGATGTTCTCCATGACGGAGAGCATCGTGAGCACCGCCAGCGGCATGAGTGCATGCACCATGCCCAGTATCACGGCGGGGAAGCTGTAGAGCAGCGCGAGCGGCGCGTCGATCAGGCCGAGATCGAGCAACGTGCGGTTGACGACCCCGTTGCGCCCGAGCAGCACCACCCACGCGAACGTGCGCACGAGAAAGCTCGTCCAGAACGAGACCAGCAGCCAGAAGAGCAGCCGCTGCTTGCGCGCCCCGGTGAGTGTCGAAAGCCGGTAGGCGATCGGATAGCCGGTGAGTACCGCGAAGAAGGTTGTGTAGAGCGAGACCTTGAGGGTGATGAGCAACACCTCGACATACACCGACGAGGCGAACAGCCGCTGATATTCGGCGAGCGTGAAGCCACTCTCGCCGCGAATGCTCAGCAGCAGTAACTGGCCGACCGGATAGATCAGCATGACCGTCAGCAGGATGACGATCGGCGCGGCCATGAGCATCGGGCGCAGGCGTGCGCGCCAACGTGCCCGGCGCGGCGCCGGCTGAACGGGACGGGACGACGAAGGACGAACCACGGCGGATGCACTCATGGCTTACCCCGCGATCGCAACGGCATCGTCGGCGTGCCACGCGAGACCCAGCGTCTGCCCGATCTCGAAACGGTTGCCCTGACGATGCGTCGGGAACGCCGCCACGAGCGATTTGCCCGAATCACCTTCCTTGCCCGTCTTGCCGCCGGTGACGTCCGATTGCAGATACAGCTTCGTCATGCCGCCCGTGACCATGATGTCGGTGAGCTTCGCCGAGATCGTTGCCATGCCGTCGGTGCGGCTCTGCGCGTCCCGGATGTGCAGATTCTGCGGACGCAGCATCAGCTTGACCGGACGGCCTCGCTCGACTTGCGGGTCGTAGACCATGGCGCCGGCGCCATTCTCCCCTTCCACGCCCGGCATCGCCACACGCACCTGATCGCCCGCGCGCTCGAGCACGGTGGCGTCGAGCAGGTTGGACTCACCGAGGAAGTCGGCAACGAACACGCTCTTCGGACGGAAATACAGATCGTCCGGCGTGCCCAGTTGCGCGATTTCCCCGGCGTTCATCAGGCAAATGCGATCGGACATCGTCATCGCTTCTTCCTGATCGTGCGTCACGTACACGATGGTGGTGCCGAGCTCGCGGTGAATGCGCTTGATCTCGAGCTGCATGTGATCGCGCAGCTTCTTGTCGAGTGCGCCCAGCGGTTCGTCCATCAGAATGATCGACGGCCGATAGACCATGCAGCGCGCCAGCGCAATGCGCTGCTGCTGGCCGCCCGAGAGTTCGCGCGGATAGCGCTCTGCCACGTGCGGCAGATGCACCATCTCCAGCGCGTTCATGACCATCTTGCGAGCCGTCTGCGCGTCGGTGCGGCGCATCTGCAACGGGAATGCGATGTTCTCCGCCACGGTCATGTGCGGGAACAGCGCGTAGTTCTGAAACACCATACCGATGTCGCGCTCGTACGGCGCGCCGTACGTGACATCGGTCCCGTTGATACGGATAGCACCCGCATCGGGCTGCGACAGTCCGGCGATGAGCGAGAGCAACGTGGTCTTGCCCGAGCCGCTCGGGCCCAGCAAGGTCAAAAATTCGCCCTGGGCGACATCGAGGTCGGTCGGTGCAAGCGCGACAAAATCGCCGTAACGCTTGGACAGGCCCGAGACTTGGAGATTGGCAACGGTCATGAGATCAGCACCCTAAAATGCTTGAAACGAAACGGCAGGTGAGGATCAGGTCAGGATCCAACGGTTGAAACGTTCGAGCGCTACGCTCTGGTTCTGCTGCCAGAACTTGGCATTGATCTGCACGCCGCTCTTCATGTTCTCAGGGAACGTCGGGCAGTGCTTGGCCACTTCTGGCTTCACATAGTTGAACGCTTCAGGTTGCGTCATGCCGGCCGGGAAGAACTTCGTCAGTTCGGCCTGACGCTTCGGATCGCTGGCGAACTTGATGAACTCGCGGCACGCGCTCGCGTTCGGTGTGCCCTTGAGGATCGACCAGTTGTCGCAGCCCCAGATGTTCTGGTTCCACACGATCTGCACAGGCACGCCGTTGGCTTGGGCCGACTGCGCGCGCGAGGCCCACGTGGCGACCATGTCGACTTCGCCCGAACCGAGCATCTGTTCGACTTGTGCGCCCGTGGTCCACCACACGTCCACGTGTTTGGCGATCTTGTCCAGGCTCTTGAAGGCACGATCGAAATCGCACGGATACACCGAACCCGCCGCCACGCCATCCGCCAGCAACGCTTCTTCGATGGTGTCGAACGGGTACTTGCGGATCGAACGGCGGCCCGGGAAATCCTTCACGTTCCACAGATCGGCCCACGACGCCGGTGCCTTGCGGCCCTTGAACGCGTCGGTCCGATAGGCGAGTACCGTCGAGTAGATGTTGGTACCGACACCGAACGGCGACATGTACTGCTGAGGAATTTTCGCGATGACCGGGTCCGACTCGAGACCGTGACGCTCCAGATACTCTTTGCCGCCCGAGGTCAGCAGCAAGATCGCGGGCTGGCTGATCTTGGCCATGTCCCACGTATAGCTGCCGGCCTCCACCATGCTCTTGATCTGCGCGGTCGGCTCCGCATTCGCCTGCACGCCGACGACCTCGATACCGGTCGCCTTGGCAAACGGCTTGTAGAACACTGCGTCGTAGGCTTTGGTGTAGATGCCGCCGTCGTCGCGCACGACGATGCGTTTGGTCGCGGCGCGCGAGGGCGTCCACACAAACGGGAACGCCACGGCGGCCGCGCCGGCGAGCGCCGTCTTCATGGCCGTGCGACGGCCCGGTTGCGCGAGCGGCGCGGCGTTGTTGTCGATGATGTCGAGCGGGCTTGCGGAGGTCTTGCGTTTCATCATGGTCTCCGGTCTTGACTGGGAGGGGTGGGCGCGGCGACGGACGGCAACTTCGGCACAGCCGCCGCGCGCGCAGTTATGGCAAAACAAACAGCAACACTGAAAAATGATTCAGGGAACGAGGCGTCCCGGATTGAACAACTGGTTCGGATCGAGCGCCGCCTTCACGGTGCGCATGAGGGCGAGTTCAGCCGGCGCCTTGTAGCGCTGCATGAGCGGCAGCCCCGTCTGTCCCACGCCATGCTCGGCGCTGAACGTGCCAGACAGCCGCGCGGCAACGTCGTTCACGCACGCCCGCATCGTGTCGCCCATCGATGCACTGTCGGGCAACGCCGACCACGCAGCAAAAGAGAACATCGGGATGAAGTGCACGTTGCCGTCACCCATATGACCGACGATGGCGATGTCGAGGCCCGGCACCACGGCGTGCACGGCACGCGTGGCGGCGTCGATGAACTCGGGCACGCTCGAGACCGGCACGGCGCAATCCGTCGTGAGGCCGACAGCCGCCTTCTTGTTCGCTTCGCTCACGCTGTGACGCACTTCCCAGAGATCGGCGCGCTGGGTGTCGTTCGCTGCGATGACAGCGTCCTCGACCAGCCCTTGCTCGATGGCCTCGCCCAGCGTTTCCGTAAGTACGGTCTCGAGCCCTTCTGCATCGCGCGTGTCGCCGAGTTCGACGAGCACATGCCAGTCGTGCGCGCCCGCAAGCGGATTGCGGCGATTCGGCACATTCGCGAACACCAAGTCGAGCTGGTAACGATTCATGATTTCGAACGCCGACAGACGCGAACCGCACGCGTTCTGGAACATGCCGAGCACCTGCCGGGCGGCCGCCGGATCGCGCGGTGCAAACCAGGCCAGTGAATGACAGGTGGGCAGCGGATGCAGCTTGATGGCCGCTGCGGTGATGATGCCGAGCGTGCCTTCCGCACCGACGAACAGGTGCTTGAGATCGATCCCGGTATTGTCCTTGCGCAGCGCGCGCAGCCCCTCCCAGACCGTGCCGTCGGCCAGCACGACTTCGAGACCCAGCACGTTTTCACGCGTGTTGCCGTAGCGCAGCACGCTTGTGCCCCCGGCGTTGGTCGAGAGCGTGCCGCCAATCTGGCACGAACCCTCCGCGCCGAGACTGATCGGATACAGGCGGCCAACGTCGGCCGCCGCATCTTGCACGGTTTTCAGAATGCACCCGGCTTCGACGATCATCGAGCCGTTCGCGGCATCGATCTGACGAATGTGACGCATGCGCGCCAGATTCAGAATGACGGGCGACGGGCCCTGAGCCGGCGGCACCGCGCCGCCGCACAGGCTCGTGTTACCGCCCTGCGGGAGGATCGGCACACCGGCCGCAGCACACAGCTTGACCACTTCGCTCACCTGCGCGGTCGACGACGGCAGCACCACACACAGGGCTTCGCCCCGGTAGCGGCCGCGCCAGTCTTCCGTATAACCGGCGGTATCGGGCTCGTCACTGAGTACGGCATCCGCGCCAAGCACATCTTGCAACCGGTGGATCAGCGTCTCGCGCGTCACTGCATCGTTCATTTCCTGCCGACTCCTGAATGCTTCGGTTCGACTACCTCGCCGCGATGTCTGCGACAGCGCACAGCGAGTGGTAGTGCCACACCAGACGCACGTCTGGCGATTCATTTCGATCAAGGATAGGCGATAAAAAATTGCAATAAAATATCTTTAATTGCAATGCAATCATTTTAGGTGTTTATGCGGATGCACCCGATACGACAGTCAACGCACTCGTGAGTTAAGTGATAATGACTGCCACCCCCCTTCACGAGGTGAAGTCGACATGCCCGACGCTACACACTTCATCGGCAATCAATGGGTCGCTTGCGCGAAGCGTCCCGGCATTTCTGCCACGCCCGCAGCCCTCGTCATTCCCGTTATCGATCCGTCCGACGGACAGCCCTTTGCCGAAATCGCCCGAGGCGATGCCGAAGACATCGACCGCGCCGTGCAGGCCGCACGCGCCGCCTTCGATGGCGACTGGGGCCGCACCGCCGCCGCCGAGCGCGGCCGCTTGTTGTACGCGCTGGCCAATACGCTCGCCCGTCATCACGAAGAACTGGCGCAACTCGAAGCGCGCGACACCGGCAAACCACTCAAGCAGGCGCGCGCCGACGCGGCGGCGATCGTGCGCTACTTCGAGTTCTATGCGGGCGCGGCCGACAAGTTGCATGGCGAGACCATCCCCTATCAGCAGGGCTTCACCGTGTTCACCTTGCGCGAACCGCACGGCGTGACCGGTCACATCATTCCGTGGAACTACCCGCTGCAAATCTTCGGACGCAGCGTGGCGGCCGCGCTGGCGACCGGCAACGCGTGCGTTGTCAAACCGGCCGAAGACGCCTGCCTGTCGCTGCTGCGCGTTGCCGAGTTGTCGCTGGAAGCGGGGCTGCCTCCCGGGGCGCTCAATATCGTCACGGGATACGGCGCGGAAGCCGGTGCGGCGCTGGCGCGGCATCCGGGCATCGATCACATCTCGTTTACCGGCTCGCCCGCGACAGGCACCCTGATCTCGCAGATGGCCGCCGAAAACCACACGCCGGTCACGCTGGAACTTGGCGGCAAGTCGCCCCAGATCGTCTTTGCCGATGCGGATATGGAGGCCGTGCTGCCGGTCGTCGTCAATGCGATCGTGCAGAACGCCGGACAAACGTGTTCGGCCGGCAGCCGTGTGCTGATCGAGCGCGACGCCTACGAGACCGTGCTCGCGCATCTCGCCGAGGCGTTCGCGCGCCTGCGCGTGGGACCGTCGCACGACGATCTCGATCTCGGCCCGCTGATCAACGCCCGTCAGCAGCAACGCGTGTGGGACTTCCTTTCCGAAGCGCAGCACGACGGCATTGCCGTGATGTCGCAGGGCGAAGTCGTCGGCAGTGCGCCGCAGGCCGGGTTCTATCAGGCGCCCACGCTCCTGCGCGACGTGCCCGCCACGCATCGTCTCGCCCGCGAGGAAGTGTTCGGTCCGGTGCTCGCGGCGATGCCGTTCACCGACGAGGCCGACGCCGTGCGTCTGGCCAACGGCACGCTGTACGGTCTCGCGGCCGGGGTGTGGACGCGCGACGGCGGACGTCAGATGCGCATGGCGCGCGCCATCCGCGCGGGGCAGGTCTTCATCAACAACTACGGTGCCGGCGGTGGGGTGGAGTTGCCCTTTGGCGGCATCCGCCACTCCGGTCACGGGCGCGAAAAAGGCTTCGAAGCGCTTTATGGGTTCACCACGCTCAAGACGGTCGCGATCAGGCACGGTTGAACAACGAAGACGCCGCAACACCCGCAGCCCCCAGGCTGACTGAGATTACAGCGAAACGCGGCCCGTCATCGGTCTCGCACTTCGCCACAACACGGCAACTCAGGAGACAAGACATGCGTTTGCAAGAGAAAGTGGCCATCGTGACGGGCGCCGGCTCCGGCTTCGGCGAAGGCATCGCCAAGACGTTTGCGCGTGAAGGCGCTGCGGTCATCGTGGGCGATCTGAATCGTGAAGCCGGCGAGCGTGTGGCCGGTGAAATCACCGAAGCGGGCGGGCGCGCTGCGTTCGTGTACGGCGACGTATCGCTCGAAGACGATCACGTCACCCTGCTCGACGAGGCCGTCACGCGCTTCGGTCATCTCGACATCGTGGTCAACAACGCGGGCACCACACATCGGAACAAGCCGCTGCTCGAAGTCACGGAGGCCGAGTTCGACCGCGTCTATGCCGTGAACGTCAAAGGCATCTTCTGGAGCGCACGCGCAGTCATCCCGTACTTTCTGCAACGCGGCGGCGGCGTGATGATCAACATCGCGTCGACGGCAGGCGTGCGCCCGCGCCCCGGACTCGTCTGGTACAACGGCAGCAAAGGTGCTGTCATCACGGCGAGCAAGGCCATGGCCGCCGAGTTCGGCCCGAACAACATTCGCGTGAACTGCGTCAATCCGGTCATCGGCGACACCGGGCTGACCGCCGAATTCATGGGCGTGCCCAATACCCCCGAGAACCGCGCCAAATTCCTCGCCGGGATTCCGCTCGGCCGTTTCTCCACACCGCAGGACGTTGCCAACGCCTGCCTCTATCTCGCCAGCGACGATGCTGCCTTCATCACAGGCGTCTGCCTGGAGGTCGACGGCGGACGTTGCATCTGAGCGACCCACTGTTTTTTGCACTCGGCAGTCCCCGTAGTTGTCGCACTCACACCATAACGACAGACAACACAACGTCAAACCGGAGGAGATTCCGTATGAACAGCGTTCCGACGCCCCCGACGTCCACGGCCAACACCCCGTTGGCAGACTTTGAAGCGGCCACTTATCGCAAGGTCGGCTGGCGGCTGATTCCGTTTTTGCTGCTGTGCTACGTGGTCGCGTACCTCGACCGCGTGAACGTAGGCTTTGCCAAGTTGCAGATGGTCGGCGACCTGAATTTCTCCGAAACGGTGTTCGGTCTCGGCGCGGGCATCTTCTTCATCGGCTATTTCATCTTCGAAGTGCCGAGCAACGTGATCCTGCACCGCGTGGGCGCGCGCGTGTGGATCGCGCGGATCATGATTTCGTGGGGCATCATCTCGGGCGCGACCATGTTCGTCACGACACCCACGATGTTCTACGTCATGCGATTCCTGCTCGGGGTGGCCGAGGCAGGCTTCTTCCCCGGCATCATTCTGTACATCACGTATTGGTACCCGGCCGCGCGGCGCGGCCGCATGACCGCGTTGTTCATGACGGCCGTGGCACTCTCCGGGCTGATCGGCGGCCCCCTCTCCGGCTGGATTCTCAAAGACATGAGCGGTGTCTCCGGCCTTGCTGGCTGGCAGTGGATGTTCCTGATCGAAGCGGTTCCCTCGGTCGTGATCGGCATTGCCGTGCTGTTCGTGCTCGACAACCGCATCCGCGATGCCAAATGGCTCGACGACGACGAGAAGTCGATGCTCGAGCGCAATATCGCCAGCGACGTGCAGACCAAGGAGGATTTGCCGCTGCGTCAGGTGTTCTCCAGCCCGCGCGTGTGGATGATGAGCCTCATCTACTTCTCGTTCGTGATCGGTCTGTACGGCGTGGGCTTCTGGCTGCCGACGATCGTCAAGACTACCGGCGTAACCGATCCGTTACAGATCGGCCTGCTCACGGCGATTCCGTACTTCTTCGCGGTAATCGCGATGGTCGTGGTCGGGCGTCGCTCCGATCTGCGAAGCGAGCGTCGCTGGCACATCGCGATCCCGGCATTCGTCGGCGCGATCGGTCTCTTCCTGTCGACGGTCTGGAGCCACAACACCCAGCTCGCCATGTTCGCGCTGACGCTGGCCACGATGGGCATCATGATCGTGCTGCCGCTGTTCTGGAGTCTGCCCACCGCGTTTCTCGGCGGCACCGCTGCCGCCGCAGGCATCGCGATGATCAACTCGCTGGGCAATCTGGCCGGCTTCGTGGGCCCGTACCTGATCGGGTTTCTCAAAGACGCCACCCAGAGCACCAACAGCGGCATGTTCCTGCTCACGGTATTCATGATTCTGGGCGGACTGCTCACGCTATGCGTGCCCGCGCGGCTCGTGAACAAGTAGCGGCTACGCAGATCGACTGACGAAACGTCGTCCGGGCACGCAAGACCAAGACGCCACAGGGTTGCTGGCCCGGTCACCCCCCTTGGGAGTAACATGCGTGAGGCCGTCCCCGCCGGGACGGCCTGATTTTTTGCCCCCCGAAGATCCGCATGCCCGCCAACGACTCTCAGACGACGCCGGCCGGCGTCTCGCTCACGCCATCAGAGGTCAAGTCGATCCTCTCCGGCCTGCTGCTCACCATGTTTCTCGGCTCGCTCGACCAGACCATCGTCGCGCCGGCCCTGCCGACCATCGCCCGCGACCTCGGCAGCTTCGACGCCGTTTCATGGGTCGTCACCGCGTATCTGCTCTCGTCCACGGCCATTACGCCCATCGTCGGCAAACTCTCCGACCTGCTCGGACGGCGCGTCGTCATCGCCGCGAGCGTAGCGGTCTTCCTTGTGGGATCGGTGTTGTGCGCACTGGCGCCGAGCATGCTCGTGCTGATACTCGCGCGCGGTGTGCAGGGCTTGGGCGGCGGCGGCCTCATTGCGCTGTCCAACACCGTGATCGCGGATATCGTCTCGCCGCGTGAGCGCGGCCGGTATCAGGGGTATATCTCCGGCATGTTCGCTGTCTCCGGTGTGGCCGGCCCCGTCACCGGCGGTGTGTTCGCCCAGTACCTGAACTGGACGCTCATCTTCTGGATCAACCTCCCGCTCGGCGTGCTCGCCATCTACCTGAGCGACCGCGCCCTGCGCCATCTGCCGCGCCGCGAAGGCAAGCCGAGCATCGATTATCTCGGATCGCTGCTGCTTATCGCCGCCACCGTTTGTCTGCTGCTCGCGCTCACGTGGGGCGGCCACCGCTATGCCTGGCTCTCGAAGGAAATCGGCGGTCTGTTCGCTGCGGCCGTGCTCGTCGGTGCGGTCTTCCTGCGTCATCAACGCGCCGTGCGCGAACCGTTGCTGCCGCTCGCGTTGCTCGCCAACCCGGTGTTCCGAATGACGTCGACGATGGCGGTGCTGGTGATGATGGTCAACATCAGCATCGGGATCTACGTGCCGCTCTATCTCCAGTTGCAGCGTGGCGAATCGGCCAGCAGCTCCGGCCTGATGCTGATCCTGCCGCTGCTGGGTATCGTGGTCGGCGCGCTCGGCTCGGGGCATTACATGCGCACGACGGGACATTACAAACGTCCGCCGCAGATCGGTCTGCCAGTGGCATTTCTCGGGCTCGCCGCGATGGCGATGGGGGTGCAGTCGCTGCCGCTCGCGGCGATCGGGCTGTGCCTCGGGCTCGTCGGGATTGGCTTCGGCTCGGCCATGCCCGTCATGACCGTGGCCACGCAAAATGCCGTCCCACCGCGCGACATCGGCATCGCAACCGCCGCGCATGCGTTCTTCCGGGCGCTGGGCGGCATGATCGGCGTGGCAATGTTCGGCGCACTCATCGTGGGCCTGCTGGTCTCGGGCGACCACGGCAGCGCGCCGCGCGAGCTTACCGATTTCTTGCGCCCCGGCGGCGCACCCGCCGGGATGGAGGATCGCCTGCGGCTCGCCTTCGGAGCGTTTTTTGCCGGTAGCGCGCTGATCGCGGCGCTCGCCATCGTCGCACTCGCCCGGCTGCCGGAATTGCCGCTGCGTCAAAGTTCGGGAAACGAGGCGACGGCCATCGAGTAACAGGTCAACGATGACCGCGCGCTCCCTGCGCGGTTCTGCAAAGCCCGGGCACGCGCCGCAAAATGCTGCACCCGGCACTACGGCACAGTATGGACTCCCATCATCACATCAGGAGTCCGTATTGTTCCCGTCTATCCCGCCCAGTACGACCGCGCCGCTTACCGCGACAACGGACACGACCACTGCCACGACCGCCGCGACGAGCACCGTGCCGGGAACTGCCACCGCAGGGTCGTCGCGCGCCGCCCTTCTCGCCGACTTCTGGCGGGCCACTCAATTCGCCTTCAGTCCGCCGAGCTACGCATCAACAACGCACGACGGCGCCGACACGGCAACCGCGACCGGCTTGTCGTGGCCTGCGATGCGTGACGAGTTTTCCGGTCTCCTCCAAGATCCCGGCGCGACCTTCCTCACTTTCGAGAACCCCGAGGGATCGGATCCGACAACGCGGTCGTATGCCTTGCTGCCGCTCACGGCCAAGCGACCTTTCGGCGCAGCCTTCAGCGACGAGAGCCTTGCCGCCATGGAGGCAAGCCGCATGCGGCACATGGCCTTGCCGGCGATCCCTGCGTTGGAGCCGTCGCCATCCACCTCGGGGATCGGGCGCAGATCCGACATCTCGATCTCGAATACCGTGCTGCGCAAGACGTTGCTCGCCTTGTCCGACACCAACACGCTCACAACCGACTGGTTTGCCACGCTGGAATCGCTCGCGGTCGACGCAGCATTGGAGACGGGACCGTACCTGGATGCCCGCTACCTGCTCGAGGGGCTTGTCAGGCGGCTGGAGGTCGAACAGGCCATCGATACCTGGCCGGTGGCGTTCGAGCGCGTGGTATCGCTCATCACGCGCTTCGAATCCCGCACGGCAGACGCCGCAAAAGCGCTGCTGCTCACCCACGACAGCGGGTCGCGCGACGAAGCGCTGCTCCTCGCCGGCGCATCGACGCACACGAGCATCGATCGCCTGATCGCTCATCGGCTTCACGCGATTGCGGATCTGCCCGCAGAGCGCCGCTCAGGCGCATGGAGCGACATGCTCGCCAGCCTCCTGCGCTCGACGGCAGGGGTCAACGCCGAACGGCTCGGGACACTGGCAACATTCATCAGCCTGTTGCCTGTCCCCGAGCAGCGAACGGCTGCCGGCGCGATCGTCACCGCGACCAACAAGCTGAGTACCCGAGACGGGTGGAGCGAACTCACGAAATCGCTCCTCAACGCCGTTGCCCCCGTCGACAAAACGGCGATCGCCAGAGCGATGGTGCATCCCGATCGGGGGCTGTACGGCGTTCCCATGATCGCGACCGTAGCGGTCATCGCCGACGAAACCGAGAAAATCCCAACGCAAGATGCCCGCGCCCTGCTCGCACACCTCATCGAAATCGCCGCGACGGAAGGCGAGTTCGATCATCTGGTGTTCTCGTGCGGCGAGTGCGTCGAGATGCTCCACGACCTGCATTCGACCTGCCTGAACGCCCACTTCGACGATCTCGCCGCCCAAGCCCGTACCAAGCTCGTGGAAGCGTTCGATAACTACAAAGCCGCCGTGCTGGACTGACTCACAGGGCCAACACCGGATAAAAACGGGGGAGGGTGAGCACCGGAGCGCGTTCGGGCGCGCCTGTGACTGACACCGATGGCACGACACCGCGTTGCGCGGATGCCATCGGTGTCTCGCGGGGCTTACGCGGTTGCGCAGGCCCGATAGTGGCGGTTGGCCTGATCCATCTGGCCAAGACCTTCGAAGAGTTGAGCGAGCGCCAAATGCACACGTTGCTGCAAATAGCGCTCGTCGGTGTGACGCAGCGCCCCTTCGAGGAACGTCTGCGCCTTGCCCCACAGACGCTGATGCTGACACAGCCTGCCCAGTGCGAAGAGCAGATCGGGATCGTTCGGATGGCGTTGCTGCCATGCCTCGGCCTTCTGGATGAGCGGCAGTGCGTCGCCACCGGCACATTCCGCATACCGGCGCAGCAAACGCGGGTCCCAGTGCTCGGCCAGTGCCGCTTCCACGATGTCGCGCGCCTCGCGCGGACGGTCGAGCGAAATCAGCAATTCGGCAGCCACGTCGGCAATTCGCGCCGACGTGCGGGTATCGGCCGGCAGTTCATGCCAGCACTTGAGCAGCGCGTCGGCGTCGTGCCGGTGATCGCGCAGAATGCCTTCGCTGGCCGTCTGCTTGAGCTTGGCCGCCAGCGCCGGATGCAGCGCCTCGCGCTTCTCCAGCATCTTGAGCAAGTTCAGCACTTCGGGCCAATGCTTCAAATGCTGATGCGCCCGTAACGCGACAAGCTGTGCCTGCATGCGACGTGCGCCCTGCGCGCGCATCTCCGTGAGCGCTTCGAGCGCGCCTTCCGCATCACGGGTATCGACGCGCAACTCTGCGGTTTGCAACAGGCGCGCCTCTTCCAGATTCGCCCCTTGCGCCTCGGCCAGCCATGCGTCGCGACGCGCAAATTCGCGCATGCGATGCGCCGCCCGCGCCCCGATGATCGCCGCTACACCGCGATTGTCGTCCTGCTCTGCGGCCTCTCGCGCCGCCTTCTCTGCACGTGTATAGCGGCCCGCGAAGAGGTTCGCCACCGCATCGCGCAACGCGATGTTCGCGCGGCGGCTGCGTTGGCGATTGCGGTAAGCAGCCACACGCTCCGGCATCTTGTAGATGTTGCGCAAGATACGAATGATGACGTACAGCGCCACGAACAAAGCCAGCAGCGCCAGCACGAAAAGGTTCAGCGACACGTCCACACGGTACGGCGGCACCAGCATCACCACCTGCCCGTGATTGAACGTGGCCAGCACGGCAAAGCCGGCCGCCACCGCGAACAGGAGCGTCAACCAGATCAATCCTCGCATGCCCGGCTCCTTACGGCTTGTCCTTGACGTCCTTGACCTGACCGATGGCGGTCAGGCTGGCGTCAAGGGTCGGCAGTTCGATCGTGCGCGAGCCCGAGTCGACCTGATCGAGCAACGTTTTCACGGCAGCGATGCGGCGTGACTTCGCATCGAAGTACTTGTCGAGCGCGGCTTGCGCGACCTGCACGTCGCTATGCACGGCCGACGCGTTGCGCGCCAGCAGCGCCAGACGCGCATTGAGCAATCGCAACTTGAGATTGGCGCGCAGGAAAGCGCCCTGCTCCGGCGCGACCAGCATCACGTCCGGATCGTCCAGACGACGCACCTGCACCAGTTGCTTCACGCTGCCCAGCATCTCGGCGGACAGGCGGTGCCACGTTGCGGTCCAGCCCGTCTCGCTGGCGCCGCTCGGACCGCGCCCATCCTTCTTGGGTTCGACGCGTTGCTCTTCGGCCTGCAACGGCAGCGTGTCGATCATGGCGATGGCCTGATCGAGCTTGCCCGTCAATTGCGGCAAATCGGCGGCAGGCACGGCCTTCAGGTGGTCGATGTCCTTCTTCAACGCATCACGCACCCCTGCGAGTTGCGGCGCGCCTGTGCGTGCCAGACGGGCGTCTGCGCCCTCCAGCGCAATCAGCGCGCCACGCACGTTACCGGTGAGCTGCAACTGTTGATTGGCACTCGTGACGATCTGCTCGGTTTCCGCCAGCACCCATTCGTCGCGGTTGTGTGCGAGGTCCTGATAGAGCTGTTCGAGCGCGGCCTGCTGGCTGCGCGAATCGGCAACGCGACTCTCGAGCGACGTGAGCCGGTTTTGCAGATCGCGTTGGTTGTCGAGTGCCTGTGCGGTGCGTACCTGCGCCTGCATGAGTTGCGCGTCGCCCGTCTGCTGGCGGCGCGCCATTTCTTGCTGCACGCGGTCGAGCTTCTGATTGAGCGACCAGCCACCGATGCCGGCCCCCGCCGACACGAGCACGAAGAGCAGCCACGGCAACGCGGCCCCCGAGCCACGGCGCTTTTGCGGCGGCTCAGGCGGTTGCCACGCAGGCGGGACGCCCGCCGTGCCGTAAGTGGCACTGCCGGTCGCAGTGGAATTCGATGCCGCCGGGCCGGTCGACGCCGACGGGTTCTGGGAAGACTCTGGAACGCGATTATCTGTCGTCATGCTTGACTTGAATGGGATCCGCCCATGTTTTGAGTGCCGCCAGCAGGTTCTCGTCGCCGGGCGCGCATTGCGTAATCCTATCAAACCCCGCAGCACGCGCGGCATCTGCGATGCGTGCATGTGACGTAAAGCACGCTGCGGCGAGGATTTGTGCCAGCACTTGTGGGGTGCCAGGCGTATGAAGACCATCGCGCGTACCGTAGCGCGCAGCGAGCAAAGTGGCCAGATGCCGCACGGCCTCGGAGCTGGTCAGCACCCAGGCGCAACGCGCGGGCGAGGCCAGCCGGGCTTCCAGCGCAGCCCAGGCGGCGGGGTCCGGCGCGGGTGCGCGACGCGTATAGGCGCTCACGATGTCGACCTGTGCGCCGTTCGCGCGCAACGTGCCGGCCAGCAATTCGCGGCCTCCGTCGCCCCGCACGAGCAGCACCCGGCGTCCGGCAAGCGCCGTCAGCTCGAGTTGCTCAAGCAAGGCTTCCGAGTCGAATCTCGCCGCCGGTCCCCCAGGCGGAACAATCACCTTGTGCCGCGGCGGCGCGATGCCCGCGTCGGCCAACGCCTGTGCGCTGCCCGGCCCCACCACCGCGACCGGCAACGCCGCCGGCCAGCGTTCGCTGGCGTCGATACCGGCATCGGTTACCCCGGCGGCATTACCGCCAGCGCAAGACTGAAGATGCACCAGCCGCGCCAGCGCATGCGCGACGGCGTTGGGCGAGACAAATACCACCAGCGCGTAGGACGATAGCGCGCCCAACGCGCTATCGAGTGCCATCAATGCGCTGGGGTCGACTTGCTCAGCAATGTCCAACAATGGGAACCCGAGCGTGTCGATGCCTTCGGCGCGCAGCGCTTGGGCGAGCGAATCCGCCTGCCCATCGGGGCGCGTCAGGATGGCGCAGGGCGCAGCCAGCGTCGCCGAACCGGCCGCAGCGCGGCCAGCGGCACTCGCCGGCGAGATACCGGCGGCGGGTGGCAGAACCGGCGCGCGCGGGTTCAAACGGGGGGGTCCTTCGGCTCGGACGGCGGCACCAATGCCAGCCCGCCCGCGTCGATCAACGCCTGCGCCACGCATTGCCCCAGTGCTTCGGCCCCCGCCACATCCCCCTGGGCGACCCTGGCGGCCCCCTGCGAGCGAAGCACCGTGGCGCCATCGGTCGACGCAATGAAAGCGCGCAACGTCAATTCGCCTTGCGGGGTGAATTCGGCAAAAGCCCCCAACGGCACCTGGCACGAGCCACCCAGTGCCCGCGAGACTGCGCGCTCCGCGCTGACCGCCAGCGTGGTGCGGGCATCGTGCAACGGTGCGAGCCATTGCAGGATTTCGGGACGTCCGGCACGCACTTCGATCCCCAGCGCGCCCTGCCCGGCCGCCGGCAAGCTGGCCTCTGTCGGAATCGTGGCACGAATGCGCGCGCCAAGCCCCAGTCGCTTAAGGCCGGCCGCCGCGAGAATGATGGCCGCGAAATCGCCCCGGTCGAGTTTGCCCAGACGCGTATCCAGATTGCCGCGCAATGGCGCGACCTGCAGATGCGGATACCGGGTGCGCAGGCTCACTTCACGGCGCAGGCTCGACGTACCGACCACCGCCCCGGCAGGCAGCGCATCTATGCTGTCGTAGTCGTTGCTCACGAAGGCGTCGCACGGATCTTCGCGCTCGAGCACCGCCGCCAGCGCGAAACCGTCGGGCAGTTGCATCGGCACGTCCTTGAGCGAATGGACGGCGAGATCGGCGCGTCCGTCGGCCAGCGCAAGCTCAAGTTCCTTGACGAACAGCCCCTTGCCGCCGACCTTCGCGAGCGATCGGTCGAGAATCTGGTCACCCCGAGTGGTCATTCCGAGAATACTCACGTGACACTGCGGATATAATTTGTGCAGCGCGTCACGCACGTGTTCGGCTTGCCACATGGCGAGCCGGCTCTCGCGCGAAGCGATCACCAGGGTTTCAGGAGCAGCGAAGTTCATTCAGCAACCGCGTGAAGACCAAAAGAAAAAATGGTAACACGCTTGACCGGCCCCAACGGCTGGTCTCGAGAGGAGCGACATGAAGAGCAGCGCAAAGGTAAAAGCCCCGCAAGAGGGCCTCGCCAAGCCGGTCGGCAAAACTTCCCCCGCAAAAGCAGCAGCCGCGGTCCCATCCATTTCCGAAACGGTGCCGGATGTGCCGGCCAAGTCCAAGACTCGCCGCTCGCGCGAAGACAAGGACGCGCCGCTGCGCGAGGACATACGCTTCCTCGGCCGCCTGCTCGGCGACGTGTTGCGCGAACAGCAAGGCAGCGCCGCCTTCGATCTGGTCGAGACGATCCGCCAGAACGCCGTGCGCTTTCACCGCGAAGGTGACCGCAGCGCCGCCCGCGCACTCGACACACTGCTGGGCGGCCTGACCAACGAGCAAGCCATTGAGGTGGTGCGCGCGTTCAGCTATTTCTCGCATCTGGCCAATATTGCCGAAGACCGTCACCACAACCGGCGCCGCCGCGTACACGCCCTCGCGGGCAGCCGCGCACAGCCGGGCAGCCTGAGCGCCGCCCTGCAAAGCCTGAAAGACGCTGGCCGTGCCGATCCCGCTACGCTGCAGGCATTTTTCGCCAGCGCGCTCATCGTGCCGGTACTCACGGCCCACCCGACCGAAGTGCAGCGCAAGAGTATTCTCGATGCCGAGCGCGAAATCGCCCGCCTGCTGGCGCATCGCGACGACGCCCTTACCGAACGGGAGTCGGCGCGTAACACCGAATCGATGCGCGCCTACGTCACCACGCTGTGGCAGACCCGTATGCTGCGCGGCTCGCGACTGACAGTGGCCGACGAAATCGACAACGCGCTGTCGTATTACCGCAGCACGTTCCTCACCGAAATTCCCGCGTTGTACGACGATGTCAGCGCCGAGCTGCACGACGCCGTACCCAGCGTGCGCGCAGAAGGTCTCGGGCGCTTTCTGCAAATGGGCAGTTGGATCGGCGGCGATCGCGACGGCAATCCAAACGTCACGGCACAAACGCTGCAACTTGCGATCACGCGTCAGGCCACCGAAATCTTTGCCCACTACCTCGAAGAGGTGCACTTGCTGGGTGCGGAATTGTCCGTCTCGCAACTGCTCGCCGGGGCAAGCGACGCCTTGCTCACACTCGCCCGCCGCTCACCCGACGACTCGCCGCACCGCACTGACGAACCCTATCGGCGCGCCCTCATCGGCGTGTACGCGCGTCTGGCCGCCACAGCGCGCGAGTGGGTCGGCCACGTGCCGCACCGCGGTGCAGTCGGCGACGCCCGGCCGTATCTCGACGCCAGCGAATTCATCTCGGACCTGAACACGGTCGTCGCGTCGCTCATGGCGCATCATGGCGGCGCCCTGATCTCGCAGCGGCTCGGCCCGCTCGTGCGCGCCGCAGAGGTGTTCGGCTTCCACCTGGCGAGCATCGATCTGCGTCAGAGTTCGGATATTCACGAAGCGGTCATCGCCGAGTTGTTCGCCAAGGCGGGCGTCGAAGCGAATTACGCAAAGCTCGGCGAAGACGAAAAGCTCGCCCTGCTTCTGCGCGAATTGCGCGAGCCGCGTCCGCTCTTCTCGCCGTATCTCGACTACTCGCAGCGTACCCGCGACGAGCTGGCTGTGTTTGCCGCCGCACGCGACATCCGCGCCCGTTTCGGCCCGCGTGCGGTACGCAACTACATCATTTCGCATACGGAAACCGTGAGCGATCTGGTGGAAGTCATGCTGCTGCAAAAGGAGACGGGGCTCTTTCAGGGCGCGCTCGGCAGCGATAGCGCGAAGGCCGTGGAGCCCAAAGTCGGCGCGATGGTCATTCCGCTATTCGAGACGATCGCCGACCTGCGCAATGCGCCTGTCATCATGCGCGAGTTCTTCGACATCCCCGGCATGTCCGGTGTGGTGACGCAGCAAGGCGGCGAGCAGGAAGTCATGCTCGGCTATTCCGACAGCAACAAGGACGGCGGCTTCCTCACATCGAACTGGGAACTGTACAAGGCAGAACTCGCACTCGTGCGCCTGTTCGACGAGAAAGGCATCCGCCTGCGCCTGTTCCACGGCCGGGGCGGTACGGTAGGCCGTGGCGGCGGCCCGACCTATCAGGCCATCCTGTCGCAACCGCCCGGTACCGTGAAGGGACAGATTCGCCTCACGGAACAAGGCGAGATCATCGCAAGCAAGTTCGCCAACCCCGAGATCGGGCGGCGCAATCTCGAGACGATCGTGGCCGCCACGCTCGAAGCCACGCTGCTGCCGAGCCGCAACCAGCCGCCGCATCTGGCCGCGTACGAGAAGGTCATGCAGACGCTCTCCGACACGGCCTTCGCAGCCTATCGCGACCTTGTCTACGAGACGCCGGGCTTCACCGACTATTTCTTCTCGGCGACGCCGATTGCGGAAATCGCCGAGCTGAACATCGGTTCGCGCCCCGCATCGCGCAAGTTCTCCGACCCGAAAAACCGCCGCATCGAAGACCTTCGCGCCATTCCGTGGGGCTTCTCGTGGGGCCAGTGCCGCCTGCTCATCACCGGTTGGTATGGCTTTGGCAGCGCGGTCAGTGCTTATCTAGACGGCGACGCAAAGGCCGGCGACGCGGGCCGCGAGAAGCGGCTCGATACGCTGCGTCAGATGGTCAAGCGCTGGCCGTTCTTCGCGAACCTGCTCTCGAACATGGACATGGTGCTCGCCAAGACCGATCTGGGCGTGGCATCGCGTTATGCCGAACTGGTGGCGGACGAGAAGCTGCGCAAGCGCGTTTTCGACCGCATCGTGAGCGAGTGGCAGAGCACGTCGCAGGCACTCACCCTCATCACCGGTCATGAGGAACGCCTTGCAGACAACCCGTTGCTCGCCCGTTCGATCAAGAACCGCTTCCCTTACCTCGATCCGCTCAACCACTTGCAAGTCGAGTTGTTGCAACGGCATCGGGCGGGGGCATCGGACGAGCGCGCACGGCGTGGCATCCATCTGTCGATCAACGGCATCGCGGCCGGTCTGCGCAATACGGGCTGATGCCCGCGTAGCGTGACACTGCGTCAGCTCCGCAGAATGCGGGGCTGACGCAGAACGCCGGCGCACCGGAGACGTCCGGCCAGTTGACGACCTACGAGATCCTTGGGATTCTCCCCAACGACAGTCGACCGATAGGACGGTATATTTCATCGGATTCGACCCGATGGCTGCCGGGGGGCCCATCCATCATGCATTCCGATTCCAACGCACTACCCACGTACCCGCCGCGCACGGCACGCATCGGCGTCGGACGGCGTGCGGCAACGCTGATCGCCGCAACGGCGCTTGCGCTGCCGTCCATCGGCGCGCAGGCGGGCACGGCATCCACGATGCCGCCGCGCAATGCCGGCACCGATGTTTCTCCCGCGCATACGCTCACGGCCGCCGCACCGCATGGCGTGCGGGGTCTGGCCGTGCGTCTGGTTTCGCAAACGCTGACCGCCTCGCCCGGCACGCCGGACAAGCCACGCGCCGTCGTCGACCCGGTGCTCGACCCGCTGATGAACGGCATTCTGGAGCGTCTGGCCATCAGCGAAGCGGTGGCGCGCACCAAATACACCTCGGGCAAGCCGGTTCAGGACACGCCACGCGAACAGGCGTTGCTTGCCAGCGTGGGAGAGCGGGCCGCCCAGTTCGGCCTGACGTCCGCGCAGGCCCGAACTTTCTTCCGTCTGCAAATCGAGGCGGGCAAGCTGGTGCAAACCGCCCTGCTGGCCCGCTGGGCGCGTGAAGGCCGCGCCCCGGGCGAACCGGTCGATCTGGCCACGCGTCTGCGCCCCGCGCTCGACCGGCTTGGCACCTCGCTCATGCACGATCTCGGACGCCTGTGCGCGCTGCCCGACGATCCCTCGCGCATGGCCCGTATTCATCAGGCGCGCGAGCGCATTGCGAAGGCGGCGAAGCTCGAAGCGCTGCAACGCGCGGCGTTCGACGAAGCGACCTCGGGCCTTTGCCTGTCGGCACCGCCGCGTATCTGGACACTGTCGATGGCGAACTGACCGGGCGCCCGATCTCGGCGAGAGGTGTGTCGGGGAGACGCCGCCAGGGGTTGTATAATCACGGTTTGCCGTGCTCTGCCGCGGTTCGCTTCAATCTGCCCCGATGGGCCTCGATTAGCCACGCTACGACAATGACCTCCCAACTCCACAAGAAAGGCGAAGCCTGGTCGGCCCGTTTTTCCGAACCCGTTTCCGAACTCGTCAAGCGCTATACGGCGTCGGTGTTCTTCGACAAGCGCCTCGCGCTGTTCGACATCGAAGGCTCGCTCGCCCATGCCGACATGCTCTCGGCACAAGGCATCATCAGCGCACAGGATCTGGCCGACATCCAGCGCGGCATGACGCAGATCCGCGGTGAGATCGAGCGCGGCGAGTTCGAGTGGCAACTGGATCTCGAAGACGTTCACCTGAACATCGAAGCGCGCCTGACCGCCCTCATCGGCGACGCGGGCAAGCGCCTGCACACCGGCCGCTCGCGTAACGATCAGGTCGCCACCGACATCCGCCTGTGGCTGCGCAGCGAAATCGACCGCATCGGCGATCACCTCGGCGATCTGCGCCGTGCGCTGCTGGATCTGGCGGAGCAGCACAGCGCTACGATCCTGCCGGGCTTTACCCATCTGCAAGTGGCACAGCCGGTGACGTTCGGCCATCACCTGATGGCTTACTTCGAAATGTTCAGCCGAGACGCCGAGCGCATGCTCGATGTGCGCCGTCGTGTGAACCGCCTGCCGCTGGGCGCTGCCGCGCTGGCCGGCACGAGCTATCCGATCGATCGCGAACGTGTCGCCGCGACGCTCGGCTTCGAAGACGTCTGCGCGAACTCGCTCGACGCCGTGTCGGATCGCGACTTCGCCATCGAATTCACGGCAGCCGCTGCGCTAGTGATGACGCATGTGTCGCGCTTCTCGGAAGAACTGGTGCTGTGGATGAGCCCGCGCGTGGGCTTCATCGATCTGGCCGACCGTTTCTGCACCGGCAGCTCGATCATGCCGCAGAAGAAGAACCCGGACGTGCCCGAGCTGGCGCGTGGCAAGACCGGCCGCGTCAATGGCCACCTCATCGGCCTGCTCACGCTGATGAAGGGCCAGCCGCTCGCGTACAACAAAGACAATCAGGAAGACAAGGAGCCGCTGTTCGACACGGTCGACACCGTGATCGACACGCTGCGCATCTTCGCGGACATGGTGCCCGGCATCAAGGTGCGCGAAGCCAACATGCGTAACGCCGCGCTGCAAGGGTTCTCGACCGCCACCGATCTGGCCGACTACCTCGTCAAGAAGGGTCTGCCGTTCCGCGACGCCCACGAAATCGTGGCTCACGCCGTGAAGATCTGTTCGGACCGTGACATCGATCTGGCCGACCTGTCGCTCGCCGAGTTGCAGAAGTTCTCGCCGCTGGTCGGTGAAGACGTCTTCGACTACCTCACGCTCGAAGGCTCGGTCGCCAGCCGTAACCACATCGGCGGCACGGCCCCGGCACAGGTGCAACGCGCCATCGCGGCAGCGCGCGCGAAGCTCGCCAAGTAAGGTTGTCCGGCCGGGCCCCTTGAACCGGGCCCGGATCTATTCGGACTCAGCCGGCACCAACAAAAAATGCCACCCGATCGGGTGGCATTTTTTATCGGCATGGCGATGTCACACGCCTTCCATCAGAACAGCGGTAACGACAGGAACCCCTTGATGATGAGCGCATTGAGGATGTCGATGAAGAACGCCCCCACCATCGGCACGATCAGGAACGCGATGTGCGACGGACCGAAGCGCTCGGTCACCGCCTGCATGTTGGCGATGGCCGTCGGCGTCGCGCCCAGCCCGAAGCCGCAATGGCCCGCAGCCAGCACCGCGGCATCGTAGTTGCGCCCCATCACGCGAAACGTGACGAAGATCGCATACGAAGCCATCGCCACCGCCTGCACGACGAGAATCACGATCATCGGTAACGCCAGCGTCGAGAGATCCCACAGGCGCAGGGTCATGAGCGCCATCGCCAGAAACAGCGACAGACTCACGTTGCCCATCACCGACAGCGAGCGCTCGAACACTTCATACCCCACGAGCGACAGCAGGTTGCGCACGACGACACCGGTAAACAGCACGCATACGAATGTCGGCAATTCGAACGCCGTCCCTGAGAGCCAGCGCGCAATGACCTCGCCGCCCAACAGACAGATCGCAATCATCGCCACCGTCTCGATCAGCGCCTGCGCGGTAATCAGGCGCACCGTATGCGGTTGCTCGAAGCCTTCCGGCGCCGCATCCTTCGCGACATCGAAACCCGGCACCTGATTGCCCAGGCGCCCCACCAGATAACGCGCTACCGGCCCGCCCAGCAAGCCTCCCAGCACCAGCCCGAACGTGGCGCAGGCCATCGCGATCTCAAGGGCCGATTGCACGCCGTAGCGCGAGGTCAGCGTCTGTCCCCACGCCGCGCCCGTGCCATGCCCGCCAGCCAATGTGATCGACCCGCCCAGCATACCGATGCCCGGCGCCAATCCCATCATCGTGGCAAGACCGACACCAATCGCGTTCTGCATGATCAACATGCCCGCCACTACGGCGAGGAACAGCACCAGACGGTGCCCCCCCGCCTTGAGGCTCGCCAGATTGGCCGACAGACCGATCGTCGCAAAGAAAGCCAGCATCAGCGGCGTTTGCAGCGACGTATCGAACTTCAACTCGAAGTGCCCGATCTCACGCAACGCCAGCGTGCCCAGCGCCACCAGCAAGCCGGCAGCGACCGGCTCGGGAATGCTGTACGTACGGAGCGGTGCGATCCACTCGACCAGCTTGCGGCCCAGCAACAAGACCAACGTGGCACATACGAGCGTGCCGTAGTTACTGAACACCAGTTGTCCGGTTTCCATGAACCCTCCTGCTCGAAAAAAGTGCGTCGAGTGTAGCAATCGAAGCAGTCCGAATTGCCGGGAAACTGCTTAAATGCGAGAAATTGAAGTCAATGCACAAATCGAGCGATCGAGGTCGCGTTGCGCCAATATACCGGCATTTCATGCCGGTTCGTCGTCGTTTCAGTCGAGTTACGCACACGCCGCCGTGTTCCTCGAGTCAAGCGTACGCAAGTCATGAAATTCAGACGCCGCAAACAGGCGTATATGGCGCGCGGCCCTCCGGGCAATCGGCGCATAAAAAAGGCCCCGTGTTTTCACACGGGGCCACTTTTCACATCAGGCAGGACGACTTACTGACGCACGCAATCCACGAAATATTCGGGGCGTCCGTCCACTTCCTCGACGACCAGACCGTGAATATCGGTGTGGAAACCCGGGAAGCGCTCGTTGAAGTCGCGCGCGAAGCGCAGGTACTCGATGATCGCCGCGTTGAAACGTTCGCCCGGAATCAGCAGCGGAATACCCGGCGGATACGGCGTGAGCAGCACGCTCGTCACGCGGCCTTCCAGTTCATCGATAGGCACGCGGTCGATCTGGCGGTGCGCCAGTTTCGAGAATGCGTCGGTCGGCTTCATCGCCGGCTGCATGTCCGAGAGGTACATCTCGGTCGTCACGCGCGCCACGTCGTTCGCCTTGTACACACTGTGAATCTGATCGCACAGGTCACGCAGGCCGATGCGCTCGTAGCGCGGGAACTTCGCCACGAACTCGGGCAGCACACGCCACAGCGGACGGTTGTGATCGTAGTCGTCCTTGAACTGTTGCAGCTCGGTCACCATCGAGTTCCAGCGGCCCTTGGTGATGCCGATGGTGAACATGATGAAGAACGAATACAGCCCCGTCTTCTCGACGATGATGCCGTGCTCGGCCAGATACTTGGTGACGATGGCCGCCGGAATGCCGCTCTCGCCGAATTCGCCCTCCACATCCAGTCCCGGCGTGATGATCGTCGCCTTGATCGGGTCGAGCATGTTGAAGCCATCGGCCAGATCGCCGAAGCCGTGCCAGCGGTCGTTCGCGCGCAGCACCCAGTCTTCGCGCTGGATCGTGCCTTCGTCGCCCAGATTTTCCGGACCCCAGACCGAGAACCACCACGAATCGCCATACTCGCTGTCCACCTTGCGCATGGCGCGGCGGAAGTCGAGCGCCTCGACGATCGACTCCTCCACGAGCGCCGTGCCGCCCGGCGGCTCCATCATCGCGGCCGCCACGTCGCACGACGCAATGATGGCGTACTGCGGCGAGGTCGACGTGTGCATCAGATACGCCTCGTTGAAGCGGTACGTATCGAACGTGCGAGTTTCGGACTCCTGCACCACGATCTGCGAGGCCTGCGAGATACCGGCGAGCAGCTTGTGCGTGGAGTGCGTGGCGTAGATGGTCGCTTCCGACGAGCGCGGGCGGCCTTCGCCGATCGCGTGCATGTCGCGGTAGAAATCGTGGAACGCCGCGTGCGGCAGCCAGGCTTCATCGAAATGCAGCGTGTCGATGCTGTTGCCCAGCACTTCCTTGATCATCTCGACGTTGTAGATCACACCGTCATAGGTACTTTGGGTGATCGTCAGAATGCGCGGCTTGGCGTTCGGGTCACGTTCGAGCACTTCGCGGGCAAACGGGTTCGCCTCGATCTTCGCGCGGATGACTTCCGGCTCGAACTCCGACTTCGGAATCGGGCCGATGATACCCAGATGATTGCGCGTGGGCGTGAGGAACACCGGCACGGCGCCCGTCATCGTGATCGCGTGCAGGATCGACTTATGGCAGTTACGGTCGACCACGACGATATCGCCCGGCGCCACGGTGGCATGCCACACGATCTTGTTCGACGTCGACGTGCCGTTCGTCACGAAGAAGAGGTGATCGGCGTTGAAAATGCGCGCTGCGTTGCGCTCCGACGCGCCCACCGGGCCGTTGTGATCGAGCAGTTGGCCCAGTTCTTCCACTGCGTTGCACACGTCCGCGCGCAGCATGTTTTCACCGAAGAACTGGTGGAACATCTGGCCGACCGGGCTCTTCAGGAACGCCACACCGCCCGAGTGCCCAGGGCAATGCCACGAGTACGAACCGTCGGCCGCGTAATGCGTGAGCGAGCGGAAGAACGGCGGCGGCAGCGAGTCGAGATACGACTTGGCTTCACGAATGATGTGACGCGCCACGAACTCCGGCGTGTCCTCGAACATGTGAATGAAGCCGTGCAGCTCGCGCAGAATGTCGTTCGGGATATGGCGCGACGTGCGCGTCTCGCCGTACAGGAAAATCGGAATGTCCGGGTTGCGACGGCGCACTTCCTGCACGAAGGCGCGCAGGTTGATGATGGCCAGCGCCAGTTCTCCCTCGCCCTCACCGCCCGCTTCGCTCGAGAACGTGCCGAACTCGTCGTCGTCGATGGACAGGATGAAGCTCGAAGCACGGCTCGCCTGTTGCGCAAACGAGGTCAGATCACCGTAGCTCGTGAGACCGTTGACTTCCATGCCCTCGGCTTCGATGGCCTCCGCCAAGGAACGAATCCCGGATCCGGAGATATTTTCGGAGCGGAAGTCCTCGTCGATGATGACGATCGGAAAACGGAATTTCATTGGCGTTCCTTCGACAAAAGAACGAGCCACGGTCCGACATGGCCGTGGCTCTTGGGCAGTGCAATATGGGAGATGCTCACCGGCGGCGAGTCGAGCGTAGCAGGCTAGGTTTTCGGCAGCGTGACACCACGCTGTCCCTGATACTTGCCGCCGCGGTCCTTGTACGAGGTCTCGCAGACTTCGTCGGATTCGAAGAACAGCACCTGAGCCACGCCCTCGTTGGCGTAGATCTTGGCCGGCAGCGGCGTCGTGTTCGAGAATTCGAGCGTCACGTAGCCCTCCCATTCGGGTTCGAACGGCGTCACGTTCACGATGATGCCGCAGCGAGCATACGTCGATTTGCCCAGACACACGGTCAGCACGTTGCGCGGAATGCGGAAGTACTCGACCGTGCGCGCGAGCGCAAACGAGTTCGGCGGAATGATGCAGACATCGCCGGAGAAGTCGACAAACGATTTCTCGTCGAAGTTCTTCGGATCGACAATCGTCGAATTGATGTTCGTGAAGATCTTGAATTCAGCCGCACAGCGGATATCGTAGCCGTAACTCGACGTGCCGTAGCTGACGATCTTTTGCCCGTCCTGGGAATACCGGACCTGCGACGGCTCGAAGGGCTCGATCATGCCGTGCTCTTCGGCCATACGCCGGATCCATTTGTCGGACTTGATGCTCATGTGTGGGCCTGAATGGGCGTAGTACGTGAAAAAGTGGGCGTATTTTACGCGATTGTTGCGGTGCGGTGATTTTTTCACTCGCACCGCACGGCGCGGGGCTCGCACACGCCCTGCGAGCGCCTTTACGTGTTCTGAACAACGATCGACGGGAACTTGCTCGTCATGTCCTTCTGCCTGGCCGCGATCTTCACCGCCACCTTACGGGCAATGGCCCGGTAACGATCGGCCACCGGGCCATCCGGGTCGCTCACCACGCTCGGCATGCCGGCATCGGCGTGCACGCGGATGCTCATCTCCAGCGGCAGCTTGCCCAGCAGGTCGACGTCGAAATCGTGGCTCATGCGCTCGCCGCCGCCCGCGCCGAAGATCGGCTCTTCATGACCGCATTTCGAGCAGATATGCAGGCTCATGTTCTCGATGAGGCCCAGGATCGGCACGCCGACCTTCTCAAACATCTTGAGGCCCTTGCGGGCGTCGAGCAGCGCGAGGTCTTGCGGCGTGGTGACGATGACCGCGCCGGTGACCGGCACCTTCTGCGCCAGCGTGAGCTGGATGTCGCCGGTGCCCGGCGGCATGTCGACGATCAGATAGTCGAGGTCGCGCCAGTTCGTCTGATTGAGCAGTTGCTCGAGTGCCTGCGTGACCATCGGGCCGCGCCAGACCATCGGATTGTCCGGCTCGATCAGAAAACCGATGGAACTTGCCTGCAGCCCGTGGCCGCTCATCGGCTCGAGCGTCTTGCCGTCCTTCGATTCGGGTTTGCCGTGAATGCCCAGCAGCGTGGGCAGCGACGGGCCGTAGATGTCGGCATCGAGAATACCGACGTTGGCGCCTTCGGCCGCAAGTGCCAGCGCCAGATTCACGGCCGTGGTGCTCTTGCCCACGCCGCCCTTGCCCGAGGCCACGGCCACGATATTCTTCACGTTGGGCAGGAGTTTCACGCCGCGTTGAACCGCATGCGACACGATTTTCTGGCTGATTTCGACGGCCACACGCTCGACACCGGGCAATTTGCCCACAGCCTCGGTGATGCGCGCGCGCATCGCTTCGAACTGACTCTTGGCGGGATAGCCGAACTCGATCTGAATGCCGACGTGGCCATGCTCGACCACAACCTGCTTCACATACTTCCCGGCGATCAGATCGAGCCTCGTGTCGGGGTCGACGATGCCACGCAGCACTTCATTGATTTGGGCGACTTCCATGGGTCTCTCGCTCTGTCGAGGCCCGCCGGGAAAGCCCTCGGCGGGCGCTAACAACTTGTAACATCCGTGGCGCGCGCTCTCGATTAGCATGCGAGGCGCGCGTGTTTTGGGGAACCAGCCGTCGCGGCAATCTGTCCTTGCCTGCGGTTGACACTCAGCGCTATTGTAAAAGACGCTGCGCCCATAGGCTCAAAACCCCTGCGAGGCGCGCGTGCTTCGGCGAAGTGCTCACGCGTTGTTTCATGACTGCAAGCTAATCGAGAAGGAGCCTTAAATGAATAAAAACACTCTGCGCGCTTCGGCGCTGGTTCTGGCTGCTGCCGCCATGCTGGCCGGGTGCCAGACCCAGCAGGGCACCAATACTGCCGTCGGCACCGGCGTCGGCGCGGCAGTCGGCGCAGGTCTGGGCAACCTCATCGGTGGCAATACCACCGGCACGCTGATCGGTGCCGCCGTGGGCGCGGCCGCCGGCGGCGCGACAGGGTACAACTGGGGCGCCATCAAGAATAAGCTGGGCGGCCATACGGCCGGCACCGGCACCACGATCTCCGAACAACCCGATGGTACGCTCAAGGTCGCCGTGCCGAGCGACGTGACGTTCGACACCGGCCGCGCCGACATCAAGCCGAACTTCCGCGCCGTGCTCGACGACGTTGCCGCCTCGCTCAATCAGAACCCTGGCATTACCGCCAACGTCGTGGGCCACACCGACAGCACGGGCGGCGACCGGATCAACGTTCCCCTCTCGCAGAACCGGGCAGCCAACGTCATCCAGTATCTGAACAGCCGCGGTGTCGCGATGAACCGTATGAGCGGCACGGGCGTGGCCTCGAGCCAGCCGGTCGCCTCGGATGCCACGGCCGAGGGCCGTGCGCAGAACCGCCGCGTAGAAATCCTGCTGCACGCACCGCGCGGCTGATTCCCCCCACGCCTCACGTTTGCCGTTCAAACACATGCCCGGTCCGCCGGGCATATGTTTGACACGCTCGCAGCGCCCGCATGCTGCATCGCAACATCGAAAAATCGGCGCATCGATTGAACTAAACCCGCGTCACATCGCTCAGACCCTTCGGAAGTGCCCACCTGGGCGCTTCCATCTCCTCTTTGTTATTGACGTTACGTGTGCCTAGTTATGCCGGAACCTGGTTCCGGCTTTTTTTTGGCCGTTCGATCCTGCACTCGCCCCTCGGCACCGGCCAACGCGCGCCCCGCAGATCCCTCTCCCGGGACGCCCGATTGGGCGTCATCCCGCCCCGCCTGCTAGAATCGTCCTTTCCCCGACCCCTCAACAGACAATCGATCCTCATGTCCCGCCGCATTCTTGTCACCTCCGCCCTGCCGTACGCCAATGGCCAGATTCACATCGGTCACCTGGTGGAATACATCCAGACAGATATCTGGGTACGGTTCATGCGGATGCAGGGCAATGAGGTCTATTACGTGGGTGCGGACGACACGCACGGCACGCCGGTCATGCTGCGCGCCGAGAAGGAAGGTCTCACGCCCAAGCAACTGATCGAGCGCGTCTGGAAGGAACACAAGCGCGATTTCGACAGCTTCGGCATCTCGTTCGACAACTACTATTCGACGGATTCGGAAGAGAACCGTGAGCTGTCGGAAAGCGTCTATCTCGCCCTCAAGGACCAGGGCCTGATCGAAGCGCGCGATATTGAACAGGCCTACGACCCGGTCAAGGAGATGTTCCTGCCGGATCGCTTCATCAAGGGCGAATGTCCGAAATGCGGCGCCAAGGACCAGTACGGCGATTCGTGCGAAGTCTGCGGCTCGACCTACGCGCCGACCGACCTGCTCAACCCGTATTCGGTGGTCTCGGGCGCCACGCCGGTGCGCAAGACGTCGACCCATTACTTCTTCAAGCTCTCGGACAAGCGCTGCGAGCAGTTCCTGCGCAAGTGGGTTGCCGGTCTCGCACAACCCGAAGCCGCCAACAAGATGAAGGAGTGGCTCGGTGAAGATGGCGAGTCCACGCTGGCCGACTGGGACATCTCGCGCGACGCCCCGTACTTCGGCTTCGAGATTCCGGGCGCCCCGGGCAAGTATTTCTACGTGTGGCTCGATGCGCCGGTGGGTTACTACGCCAGCTTCAAGAACCTGTGCGCACAGCGTGGCCTGAACTTCGAAGAGTGGGTCAAGCCGGGTTCGACGACCGAGCAGTATCACTTCATCGGCAAAGACATTCTGTATTTCCACACGCTGTTCTGGCCCGCGATGCTCGAGTTCTCGGGCCATCGCACGCCGACCAACGTGTTCGCCCACGGTTTCCTGACGGTGGATGGCCAGAAGATGTCGAAGTCGCGCGGCACGTTCATCACCGCACAGAGCTTCATCGACACGGGCCTCAATCCGGAATGGCTGCGTTATTACATCGGCGCCAAGTTGAGCAACACGATGGAAGACATCGACCTGAACCTCGATGACTTCATCGCCCGCGTGAACAGCGATCTGGTCGGCAAGTACGTGAATATCGCCAGCCGCGCGGCAGGCTTCCTCATCAAGCGTTTCGACGGCCGCGTGTCGCCGCACGCCATGCAAGCGCCGCTGCTGGGACAGTTGCGTGCTGTCGCCCCGCAGATCGCCGCGTATTACGAAGCCCGCGAATTCGGCAAGGCGCTGCGTCTGGTGATGGAACAGGCGGATGCCGTGAACGGCTATGTCGACACGGTCAAGCCGTGGGATCTGGCGAAAGACCCGGCGCAGGCCGCCGCGCTGCACGAGGCTTGCTCGGTGTGCCTCGAGGCATTCCGCCTGCTCACGCTGTACCTCAAGCCGGTGCTGCCCGTGACGGCCGAGGCCGTGGAGCACTTCCTGAACATCGCGCCGCAAACGTGGCACGACGTGAGCCGCCCGCTTACCGCCGACACCGCCATCGCTGCGTACAAGCATCTGATGACGCGCGTCGAAGGCAAGCAGGTCGAAGCGCTGCTCGCGGCCAACCGCGACTCGCTGCAAGCGGCCGCGCCGGCCACGGACGCTGCCGCGGCCAAGGGCAAGGACAAAGCCGCCAAGACGACGGAGAACGCCGGCAAGCCGGACAAGAGCACCGACGACGGTGTCATCACCATCGACGACTTCGCAAAAATCGATCTGCGTATCGCACGCATCGTCGATTGCAAGGCGGTCGAAGGGTCGGACAAGCTCTTGCAACTCACGCTCGACGCCGGCGAAGCGCAAACGCGCAACGTCTTCTCCGGGATCAAGTCGGCGTATCCGCAGCCGGAAGTGCTGGTGGGCAAGCTCACGGTGATGGTCGCCAATCTCGCGCCGCGCAAGATGAAGTTCGGTCTGTCCGAAGGCATGGTGCTCGCCGCATCGGCCGCCGACGAGAAAGCCGAACCGGGGATTTACATCCTCGAACCGCACGACGGCGCGAAGCCGGGCATGCGCGTCAAGTAAGGCAGCCTCACCCACCCACGGAAAGGCGTGCCGCACTTCACAGCGACGCTTCCCAAGCCAAACACCCCGGTGCCGGACGCCATGTCCGCCACCGGGGCAACTGGCTGTAGCCGGCGCAAAACCCGGGGTTACCGTAGATGTTCTGAGCCATGAGATTTGTCCGAAGGGATGCATCGATAGCGTGGCTGCCGCGCCGCGTCTCGAATCCTTCGAAAAATCGTCAGGCCGATGTCCCGGCGCGGGGCTAGCGCAAATGATCCACCGGCAATGCGGTGGTGAACTTCACGGTCTCCATCGAAAAGCTCGCGCTGATGTCTTGCAGATCGGCCACGCGGATGAGCTTTTTGTAGAAACGGTCATAAGCGGCAATGTCCGGCAGGTAGACCTTGAGCAGATAGTCGATCTCGCCGGCCATGCGATGAATTTCGACGATTTCAGGCAATTCCCGCGCGCCGGCGACGAAGCGAACCATCCAGTCCTCGCTGTGCGTCGCTGCCTTGATGAACACGAAGGCCGTCACACGCAGATCGAGCTGCTGAGGGTCGCACAGCGTCACCTGCCCGGTGATGACCCCGTTCTCGCGCAGACGTTGCACACGCCGCCAGCAGGGCGTGGGAGACAAATGGACAGCCTCGGCCAGTTCGCCCAGCGAGCGCGAGGCATCGGCTTGCAGATTTTCGAGAATTGCGAGATCGGTTTTGTCCACGACAGCCACCCGGGAGGAAAATTCTTCCAAATCCTACCCGATTCGACCGAACATTTGAAACCCTTTACCCCTGATCGGCAAGTAAACTTCACAAATATTCCGAAAATTGGGGGCAACATGAAAATCTTCACTCAGCACCCGGCCTCTGTCGGCGAGAACTACTTCCAACATATGGGATCGGCACTGTCGTTCGCACTGCCGTTGCTGGGCGCCTTTCTGGCCTGTCTCGTGCACGCGTTACTGCCGTTCCTGTTTGCCAAGACGGGCAGCAGAATCATCGTTCGCCTGCACGATCGCATGGTGACGCATCGTCACCGGCACGCCCCGCAAGCCGCTCAGGCAGATCAGGCGACATAACCGAAGATGACCGGCCTCTGCGCAAACTCAGGTGAGCGGATAAGCCCGCTCGCCCAGTAACCCGCCCGGCGAGCGTGCCGCATCGCCCCGTCGCAGCACCTTTCCCGCCGGATCAGGGACGCTCCGACGCCGGGTCCGGTGAGCGCGACGTGACCGTCACACGGCCGTCCGGCCCAAAGTGGGCGTTGAACATCCCCGGCGTATTGACGCCATCTTCGAGCCAGCGCCAGCTCCACACCGTTTCCTTCTTCAAGCGGTATTCCGCCACCGTCGTTGGCTTGCCCAACAGCCGCCGCACGTCATCCTGCGTCATCCCCGGCTGCACCTGCTGGAAATTCTCGGCGGCGAGCGCCTGAATAACGGCGCGCAGTTTCCCATCCGGCGCGATGTCGACCATGTAGGTTCGCAAGCCGCCCGGCGCGCGCGGATACTCCAGCCGCCGCGAGCCGTCGTCGTTTTCCCAGACGATTTCGGGCTTGCCCATCTGCTCACGCACCTGCGCTTCGGTTGTCACGCCGGGCGTCAGGTTGCGCAGCAGCATGTCGTCCGGCTTGATGGCGTTGAACGTGTCGCGCGCTTTCTCCCGCGCGTTGTCGATCTGCTGCTGATCGCAGCCGAACAGCCCCAGCAGACTCGCGAACAATCCCATGGCCACTCCCCAACGAAGACCCCGGCGCAACCCTTGCGCCGGATGAACGGAACTACGCGACGTTAGCATCGGTAACACCTCCTCTTCACGCTTCACAATTGCCCGCTTCCCTGCTCGCTGCGCCATGCGTGCGTCAGTCAAAACGACGGTTGAACAGCACATCGAAGCCGGACAGCGAGCCGGTGCGCAGCACCAGTTGCCAGCGGCGCGAGACTTGCCACGTAATCTTCACGATACTCGCCGCGCTGGTGAGACTCTGCTCATATCCCAATGCGAAGTTGTCCGAGATCGCCTTGCCCACCTTCACCACCTGCTCGTCGTCCGCCAGCCCCGAGTCGCTGGTGCCGATGCTGAACTCGTCGATCCCCAGATCCTTGATGATGCGCTTGCCGCCGGTCGCCCCGAGCAGTGCCGTCGCCGCCCCGGCCATCGCCTGACGCTGGCCCAGACCCGCACCGTCCGGACCGTGGCCGAACATCAGCCACGAGAGCTTCTCCTCGTCCGATACGTTGGGCTCCGAGACAAGCGACACGCGCGGCTGGCGCACCGTGCCCGTGACCAGCACCCCGGCGGCAACCTCCTGATTGCGGCGCATGGCCTGAATGTAGATGTCGGGATTGTCCAGCGGACCGACGAAGTTGATCTGACCGCGCTCGATGGCGAGCTTGCGGTCGAACGCTTCGTATGTGCCCTCGGCCACCGTGATCGTACCGGTGGCGCGCATCGGCGAGAGCGGGTCGCTCTGCAAGCGCATACTGCCGCGCAACAGCAGATCGGCACCCGCACCGACGAAGCGGAAGTCGCGTCCCAGATCCACCTCCACGTTGATGTGCGGCGAGAAGCGGCTCGCCGGTTTCGCGCTGATGCGGGCGGCCTCTTCCTTCGGGTCGAGCGGCTTGGCGCGCGTCTGCGCTCCGCCGCGGACAACGACGACATCGTCGCCCAGCTTCGGCGCGCTCGTCGGCGGCAAGGCGAAACGTGCCCGGTCGATGGTGAACTTGCCGGTCACCGCCATTGCCTCGCCGCTGCCCGCCGCCTTTGCCTCTCCACTCAGCGAAAGCTGCCGGTCGGGGGCAGCGAACAATTGCAGCTTGTCGGCGGTCAGTGCGATCGCAAGCGTCGGCTCGGGCGTGTCGAGACGGATGTTCCCCGTCGCCTTCGCCGTGCCCCCGCCGCCGCCCGTCACGACCACGTCGCGCAGCACGATTTCCGTCGGCGTCAGCACAATGCGCACGTGGCCGTTCTTGACGCTCACGCCGGTATCGAACATTTGCATCGACAGATCGTCGGCCGTCAGCTCGCCCGTGGGGCGTGGCTTGGCCACGGTGCCCGCCAGCGTCACTTGCAGGTTGGCACGTCCCTTGAACGCGAATTGCGCACCCGCCAGCGCCTCGAACTTCGAGAGGTCTGGAATGGCGATGGCGATGCGTCCGGTAAGCGGTGCATCGTCCGGTACATTCGGCATGCCGCCTTGCACATGCAAGCCAGTCTGTACGTCGGCGTCGACCGTTCCGACCAGCGACGAGACGGCCTTGAGCGTTGCATGTGCCGTCTGTCCCGACAGATCGATGCGTGTGCGCAGTTCCGAGATGCCCAGCGGCACACGAGCGCCGATGCCGCCCTTCTCGGCACTCAGGCCGGGAATGCCTGTCACGGTCACCTTCACGTTTTCGTTCACGCCGCCACGACGTAACGTCACATCGCCACTGCGACGCACGATCTCGACGAACCCATCGGCGCGCTGCCCCGCGCGCACATCCCACTTGCCATCGAGGATGAGGTCGCTCGCGACCGGCGACGGCTCCCCCGTGAACGACGCCACGACGCGCAGCACCTGTGCGATATCGAGCGCGTCGATGGTACCGGCTGTCTTCAGTTGCCCATCGCCATAGTCGAAGTTCGCAAGCGACAGCGCCCCTGCCCCCGTCACCAGCTTGGCCGCGCCAAGATGCACACGATCGGCACTCGCTTCGACCTGCCACGGCGTGGCCAGTTTGAGCTTGGGCACACCACGGTTTTCGAGTGTGTGAATCGTGCCTCGCCAGCCCGGTTTGCCTCCCGCGCCGGTCACCGCACCAGCGGCGTCGAGATCCATGTCCAGCGGCGCTTCGCGCAGCTTGCCCGCCGTCTTTAGATGCAGCGTATGCGCGCCACGGGTGCCTGCCAGCGCCACCGAGAGTTTGTCGAGCCGCGCGATGGCGCTCGTGAACCCCTGGCCGTCGAGCGTCAAATTAAGACGATCGCCCGCCGCGCCCGGCAACCCGCCGCTCACGTCCACCTTGCCGGTGAGATGCTCGAGCTTCTGCGCACCGAAAACGAGCTTGTCGGCCGCGAGGGTAGCGACCACCGCCGGACGCTCGATCGTGCCCGACACCTGCCCGTCGAGTTGCAACCGGCCGGCGAGCCCGAAACCGAGTTTGTCGAGCGATGGTGCATCGATATTCACCGCCATCTTGTCGCCGGGCGCGCCGAAGCTGCCGCGCAGCACCACCTTGTTGCCGGCCACGAGCAAGTTGGCGTCGCTCGGCAGCAGACGCGTGCCCGCGAGCCTGACAGTGCCCGACCCACTCATCGGCAAGTCGGCGTAGACGCTGTCCTGCAACGCAAACTTCAGTGAGAGGCCGAACGCCGGACGCAGGGTGCCCTGCGCGTCGAATTGTCCTGTGACGCTCGCCGCCGGAGTCTTTGCGCCACGCTTTTGCGGACCGTAGAGGTCGTACCACGCAGCCGGGTCGAAACGCGTGAGCCGGATCTGCGCCCGATACGCGCCGGTGTCGCCATTTTCGAGCACCCCCGTTGCAGCGACCTTGCTGTTACCGGCATCGAGCGAGAGCGCGTGGATCGTGGTGCCCTTGGCGTCGAGACCGACATCGGCCAACACGTGCCGGGCGGCGTCGCGCCAGTCGAGAACGATGCGTTGCCCCGCGGCGTCGAGCTTGATATCGAGCGGCCCGGCGAGTCTCGTCGCCGGCAGCTTGCCGTACAACGCACGCAGGTCGAGATCGCGCATCGTGAGGGCAAAGCCGCCGACGGTGGCTTCGGCACCCGGTGTCGCCCCAGTGGCAACGCTCGCGCCGCTTGCCCCCGACGCCACGGGCGCAGCAGCGGCCGTCGCGGCAATCGTCTCGCGGCGCAACTCACCGCTACCGGTGAGCACCGCGCGCCCCGCAAGCTTCAACTCGATGTCTGTCAACGCCTGACGCGTTGCGTCGAGCAGCACCTGGGTGCGCAAACTCTCGACGGGTAGCCACCCCGCATCGATGGCCCCCGGCTTGGCATTGGTGACGGACACCGGCCCCAGCACACGGAACTCCCTGGCGCCGGGCTCGGGCCGCAAGTCGGCCTGCACCGCAAGATCCGCTTGCGGTGCACTGGCAGCGAAATCTCGCGGATTCAGGTGATCGAGCGAAATCTGTGCGCGCGAGAGCGGCACCGGGCCGAACGGCGAGGCGGCGATATGCGCCGTCCCGTTCAACTTCTCGCCGCTCGCGCTCAGGTCGACGACGAGCGCGTCGAGCGAGCCGGACAGCGTGGCCTGCAACGCCACCGGAATCTCGCCCGCCTTGGCTTGCAAGCCGACATTGCCGCCGAGCGCGAACGGATGCCGTCCGTTCAATTGCAGATTCGCCTGCGCCTCGCCGTAGGGGGTGCCGAGGTGCTCGACCTGAATCGTGTGTTGCGTACCGTCGCTGCGCGCCGAGACACGAATGTCGTCAAGCACCAGCGCGGGAGAATCCAGCGTGAGCTTGGCGACGCGAACGTCGTTCAGCGTCAGGCCGAGCGGCAGCCGCAGGCTCGATGGCATCGTCGTTGGCGTGTTCGATGGCGGCGACGGCGCGAACGCCATCTCTACATCGCCCGCGTGCAGCTTGTCGACGGTGAAATGCAGCGGACGCCATTGCAGTTCCCAGCGGCTTTCGAGACGGCTCACGGTAATGCGCGTTGCGCCGTCGAGATAGCGCACGTCGCGCACGGTGAAGCCATGGGCAACGCTGCCGCTGTGCCATTCGCCCGAGAGTTTGCCGCCGAGCGTCGACACGGCCGTCTGCCACAGCCAGCGGCTGCCCCGCTCGCTCGAGACGGCCCAGAGCAGCGCGCCGATCGCCAGCACGACGATCAGCAGCAGCGTCAGGACGATGCCCGCCAGTGCGCGGCCCCATCGCCAACGGCGCGGAGGTGGAGGGGGTGGAGGGGGTGACACAGGCGCCGCGGGGGGAGGCGGCGGCGCAGGCGTGTCGCCGGGCGTCCTGTCGAGGGGCATCGTACTCATCAGAACGCCACCCCCAGCGAAATAGCCGGACGCAAGCGCCGGTCGCGCACGCCGTAGCCAAGGTCGAGATTCACGGGGCCGACGGGACTGCGCCAACGCACGCCGAAACCCACGCCGTGATATAGCGGCGTGGGATGGCGATAGTCATCGGTCGCCGTACCGACGTCCCAGAACACCGCCCCGCCCCAGTCGCGCGTCACCCAGCGCTGGTATTCGAGGCTCGCCGTACCGAGGTACTTCGTCGGGAATGTGGTGCCGTTCTGCTGACGGCCGATGCTCTGATAGGTGTACCCACGAATCGACGACGTACCGCCCGCGAAGAACAGCAGCGGCGACGGGATGCGGTTGGTGTTGCCGTTCGTAAGCACGGCGCCAAGCTCCAGACGAGCGATCACGAGATCGCGTTGTCCGACGGGAAAGTACTGGCGGATACGGCCATAGAGACGCGCAAAACTCTGATCGGTCAGCAGCGGCTTCGCGGCCAGGCCGATCTGCGTGTTGATGATGTTGCCCTTGCGGGGAAAGATCAGGTCGTCCACGTCACGACGGTTCCAGGCAAACGCAGGTACGAGCGCCTTGTTGAGAAATCGCTGACCGCCGTCCGGACGTTCGTCGGCGCGGTAGAGGTCGAGCGTGTAGGCCCAGTCGTAGCGCTCGCGCGAGCGTGCGCGCTTCACGCCGATCTGGCTCGAGCGCTGATCGAGGCCGTTCAGATAGGTGCGCTCGAACGATCCGCGCAGGCTATTGGTGTACCCGGTGGTGTCGGGCGGCATGCCGATCTCGGCATAACCGCCCTGCCGGTATTGCTCCAGACGCGCCTGAGAGTCGAATGTCCACGCGCGGCCGAACAGGTTGTAGTAGGAATACCGGCCATTGACGCTCGCCCCCGTATCCGTCGTATAACCCACCCCGCTCTGCACACGGTGTTCCGGGAACTCGCGCACGTTCACCTCGATCGGCGCGTTCGCGGCCTTCTCGGGATCTTCCGTCACCGAAATGATGACGTTCGAGAAATACGGCGTCGCCTGAATCTGGCGTTGCAGTTCCTGCAAGCGATCGGCGTCGAACGGCTCGCCCTCGGACAGCGGGTTGACGTTGCGGATGATCTGCTCGGGATAGCGCCGGGTGCCGGAGATGATGAGCGGGCCCAGCGTGAACGGCGGGCCACTCTCGTAGGTGGCCGCAAGCGACGCCGTGTCGCTGTCGGCATCGACCGTTGCGCGCGAGAACGACATCTTCGCCGCGTGATACCGCTTCTGTCCGAGTTGAAACAGCGTGTCGTTCTTCGCCTTGTCCCAGTCGGCCTGACGGAACGGGGCGTCCACCGGCAGCTCCCAGGCGCGACGCAATTGCTCGACGCGCTGCGGGTTCTGCTCGATCACCGGGCCTTCGAACTTCAGGTCGAGGTTCTTGATATACGTGCGCGGTCCCGAGTCGACCGTGACGTGAACGTCGTGGCGGCCGTTGATGGTGGCCACGTCCACGTGCGTGACGGGGGAGAAATAGCCCTCCGTCGACGTGAGTTCCTGAATCTGCTCACCGACGGTCGCAATCAGGTGCTCGAACTGCGCCTCTCCAATGTCGTCGCGCTCGGCATAACGCACGAGGTCGAGATTGTCCCTGAGGAGCTTGGCCAGGCCGTTTGGTGCGTCGACACGAACACGATAATCGGCCTGTGCCACGCCGGGCACCAATAGGCCACAGGTCAATGTGGCAAGCGTCAGAAGCGCGGCAGGCAGGGTGCGCAAAGGGCGCACACCGAGGCGACGAGAAACGTCGAAACCGGGTTTGATCTGCGAGACGGTCAAAACCTTCCTTGAAATCTTAAATACCGCCGCGGGTTGTCCCGCGTGCGGTTCAGGGGGCTCAATCGGACAATGTTGGCAAGCATCGCACAACGACGTAACGTGCGATGCGTAGATGGGGCATATTTGACCATATCCCCACGGCGTATTCACCCGTGTCTCTCAAATCAGCCAAAAAGGGGAACCGGGACGCGTTTGCGGTAGAATCTGCGTCGATTGGCGCCATCGCGATGACGCCGCTTCTGCCTATTTTTCAAGCATTCGACCATGTACGAATCCGACATCACCCAATTCATCAAGCAACTGAAGTCCGAGAAGCCCGCGCTGGAAGCCGAGCAACGCCAAGGCCGCTCGCTGCTGTGGGACAAGCAGCCGATCGACATGGAAGAGCGCCGCCGCGCCCAGCAGTCGCGTGTGGCCCAGCAGGCGTACGTCTACCAAAGCGAATAAGTTACCGCCTTCCGGCCGAGTTCCGCATTGAATCCGAGTTCGCCCGACGATCCGTCGCACACGCCAGAGCCGATCCCCAAGATCGCGCCGGTGTCTGCGCACGTCGATGCGGTGCCGGATGACGGGCACAGCGATGCGTCGATCGAAACGTCTGCCGCAGCAGGAGAGTCCGGCAGCGGTGGCAAATCGGACGAAGCAGACGAATCGAGCGAAGCGGACGCCCCCGCGGGGATGACGCCGTTGGAAGCATCGGAAGCGCAGGCGATCAAGCCTCATCCCGCTGTGGTTGCGACGACGGAATTGCCCGCACCGCAGAACGGGCAGGACACCACGCCCGACACGGTCGACGGCGTCGCGCGTGCGCGCCTGTATGGCGAGCCGCTCTTCGCACTGCCGAACGATCTCTACATCCCGCCGGACGCGCTCGAGATCTTCCTCGAAGCCTTCGAAGGCCCGCTCGACTTGTTGCTGTATCTGATCCGCAAGCAGAACTTCAACGTGCTCGACATTCCGATGGCGCAGGTCACGAAGCAGTACCTGCTCTACGTCGAACAGATCCGCCGGACCAATCTCGAACTCGCGTCCGAGTATCTGCTCATGGCGGCGATGCTCATCGAGATCAAGTCGCGCATGCTCTTGCCGGTCAAGAAGGCCGATACGGGCGAAGAGGCCGAAGATCCGCGCGCGGAACTCGTGCGCCGCCTGCTGGAGTACGAGCAGATGAAGCTCGCCGCCCAGAAACTCGACACCCTGCCGGTGCTTGGCCGCGATTTCCTGCGCTCGCAGGTATATATCGAGCAGAGCCTCCAGCCGCGCTTTCCCGATGTCGATGCCGAAGATCTGCGCGCGGCTTGGGCCGAAGTGCTGCGCCGCGCCAAGCTCGTGCAGCATCACAAGATCTCGCGCGAAGAGCTGTCCGTGCGCGAGCACATGAGTCAGATCCTGCGGCGTTTGCAGGGCGCCCGCTTCATGGAGTTCACCGAACTCTTCGATGTCACGCGCGGCGTGCCCGTCGTCGTGGTCAACTTCATCGCCATGCTCGAACTCTCGCGCGAATCGTTGCTGGAGATCACTCAGGCCGAGCCATTTGCGCCGATCTATGTCCGCCTGACCTATTCCCCCAACTGAGCGCCCGGTGAATCCTCGCGGCCGGGGAGTCCGTTGAACAGTGCGTTTTTTGCGCACGCGCATTGAGATTTCCTCTACAATCCCCCCGGACATTTTGGCGGCCACGCCCTTGCCAGATAAGGCGTGCGCCACTCCTGGACGTCATCAACGTACGCCACGCACGGAACCTCAATGAAAGTCATCCCCTCGATTCACGAACTGCGCGATCAACTGCGCGGCCAGAATCGCGTCGCCTTCGTGCCCACCATGGGCAACCTGCATGAAGGGCATCTGTCGCTCATGCGACTGGCGCGCCAGCACGGCGACCCGGTCGTCGCCAGCATCTTCGTGAATCGCCTGCAATTCGGGCCGAACGAAGACTTCGACAAGTACCCGCGCACGATGGCCGATGACATCGAGAAGCTCACGCGCGAGAACGTCTACGTGCTGTTCTCTCCCGACGAGAAGGAGATGTACCCCGAGCCGCAGGAATACCGTGTCGAGCCGCCGCACGATCTGGGCGACATTCTCGAGGGCGAGTTCCGCCCGGGCTTCTTCAAGGGCGTTTGCACGGTCGTCACCAAGCTGTTCTCGTGCGTACAGCCGCGCGTGGCCGTGTTCGGCAAGAAGGATTACCAGCAACTGATGATTGTGCGCAGCATGTGCCGTCAGTTCGCGCTGCCCATCGAGATCATCGCCGCTGAGACGGTGCGTGCCGACGACGGCCTCGCGCTCTCGTCGCGTAACCGCTATCTGTCGGACGCCGAGCGCGCCGAGGCACCCCAGCTCTATCGTTTGCTGGGTCAGATTCGCGACGACGCGAACAGCGGCAAGACGGACTACGCCGCGCTCGAAGCGGCGGCCATGCAGGCACTGACCGAGCGTGGCTGGAAGCCGGATTATGTGGCGATTCGCCAGCGCGCCAACCTGCGCGTGCCGGCACCGGGCGCCGCCCCCGCCGAGAGCCTTGTGGTGCTCGCGGCAGCCAAGCTCGGGGCCACGCGTCTGATCGACAATCTCGAAATCTGAGCGCCGGGCACGCGGCGCACGGCCGGACGACCGGTGCCGCGTGCTCCCGACGCAAGCCGCGCGTGCCGGTGGCACGCGCATCTTTCGTCGCGCCGCTTGCGCGACACCGCAACACTAGAGGCAAGCCATGTACCGCACCATGCTCAAGTCGAAGATCCACCGCGCCACCGTGACGCATTGCGAATTGCATTACGAAGGCTCGTGTGCGATCGACGAAAACCTGCTCGAAGCCTCGGGCCTTGTCGAAAATGAGCAAATCGACATCTTCAACGTCAACAACGGTGAGCGCTTCACCACGTATGCCATTCGCGGCGAGCGCGGCAGCGGCATGATCTCGCTCAACGGCGCAGCGGCACGCCGCGCACAGTTGGGCGACATCGTCATCATCGTGTCGTACGCGCAGGTCGAAGAGAAGGAAGTGCTGGCCGGCTTCAAGCCGAAGCTGGTGTTCGTCGACGACAAGAACGTGCAGAAGGGCGAACGCGATCACGTGCCGCTGCAAGCATGGGAAGAGACCCGCGCCTTCGAAGCCGCTCAGGCAACGAAATAAGGCATCAAAGACCGACAGCGCTTCGGCGCTAACGACGAAGGGGCCCGAGGGCCCCTTCGTCATTGATGCGCCGGTTGTAAGCGCCGGTTATGAGCGCTGGCGATCACCTCGCCACAAACGCGGTGATGCCCGCCCACTGCGGCAGATCGCGTTCGACGCGTCCCGGCGCCACGTCCCACAGCGTGAGGCCGTGCGCGGCGAGTTGCACATAGTTCTGCGTGTTGCGCAGCATCCCCAGCACCGGCAGGCCCGCCTCTTCGCAGTACCGCGAGAGCTGATCCGCCGCACGGGTGCGGGCGTCGACCCGCATGCCGACCACGCCGATACGCACATCCCCCTGCCTCACCGCCTTCTCCTCACCGAGCTTCTGCAGAAAATCGCGCGTGGCGAGAATATCGAAGATCGACGGCTGCAACGGCACCAGCACATGGTCGGCAAGTCTGAGGATCGATTCGAGGCGTTTGCCGTGCAGGCCGGCGGGGGTATCGAGCACCGCGTGGGTGGTGCCCTTGGGCGGACGGGCGACATCGTTGTGATCGACTTCCCAGGTGCCTATCGAACGCAGCGCCGGCGGGCGCAGGCCCAGCCAGGCTCGCGACGACTGCTGCCGGTCGGTGTCGCCGAGCATCACAGCGTGGCCCTGCGCGGCCAGATACCCGGCCAGATTCGTTGCCAGCGTGCTCTTGCCCACGCCACCCTTTGGATTCGCCACCACGATCACCGGCATTGCAGACTCCCCGAGGTCGATTTTCCGCCCATCTTACAACGGTTGGATGGCGGCTTCATGCTCGCGCTGCCCTGCCGGCCCTGCCCCTCGGCGTTAGCGCAGGCACGCCCACACGCGTGGGAGGTCCAGATGTGCGGCGAACGAATCCGCCAGCCTGTCGAGCGACGCTTCGCGCAATGCGTTGTAGTCCAGCGTCTCGAGATCGCGGGCACCGGCCCACGTGAGCAACCCCTGCAAAGCCTGCGGGGTATCGAACAACCCATGCAAATACGTCCCCATGACCTGATCGTCGGTCGAGCGGGCGCCATCGGCGCGTTCGGTGCCTTCGTCGTCCAGCCAGATGGCCGGGCGCTCGAGCGCCGCCCCGCGTGTCACGCCCATGTGAATCTCATAGCCGCTCACGGGTGCATCGCCTGTGCTCAAACGTCCCGCCACGACACGGAGCTGTTTTTGCGCCTCCATCGTGGTCTCGATCGCCAGCCAACCGAGGCCGCCGGTCGTCCCGGCGTCGCCCTCCAGCCCCTGCGGATCGTGAATCGCCGTGCCGAGCATCTGCAAGCCACCGCAGATACCGAGCACCTTGCCGCCATAGCGCAGATGCCGCGTGATGGCCGGCTCCCAGCCCTGCGCACGTAGCCATGCCAGATCGGCACGCACATGCTTGCTGCCGGGAAGGATCACGAGGTCGCTCGCCGGCCACGATTCGCCAGCGCCCACATAGCGGAAATCGACTTGCGGGTGCGCCCGCAGGGCGTCGAAATCGGTGTGATTGCTGATGCGAGGCAACGCAGGCACGGCAACGCGCAGACGCGTCTCGCCACTGGCCGCCTTATGGCGCTCGCCGGGCAGCATGTCTTCGCCGTCCAGATGCAGGCCGTGAAGATACGGCAGCACGCCCAACACCGGAATCCCCGTGCGCGCCTCGAGCCACTCGAGACCGCTGGTGAGCAACGACGGATCGCCGCGAAACCGATTGATGATGAAACCCTTGATGCGTGCGCGCTCGCTGTCCGACAGACACGCGAGCGTGCCGAGCAATTGTGCGAACACCCCTCCCCGGTCGATATCGGCGACGAGCAACACCGGGGCGTCGACCGCCTCGGCAAATCCCATGTTCGCAATATCGCGCGAGCGCAGATTCACTTCGGCCGGGCTGCCCGCGCCTTCGACGAGCACCGCGTCGTAGCCTGTGCGCAACCGGTCGTAAGCGGCCAGCACGGCCGCCATCGCGCGCGGTTTGTACTCGTGATAGGCGCGCGCGTCGAGATCGGCCATGACCTTGCCGCCGATGATGACCTGCGCACCACGGTCGCTGCTCGGCTTGAGCAACACCGGGTTGAAGTCTGTGTGCGGCGCCACACCGGCGGCCTGTGCCTGCAAGGCCTGTGCGCGCCCGATCTCGCCGCCGTCGGTGGTCACGGCGCTGTTGAGCGCCATGTTCTGCGGTTTGAACGGCGCCACGCGCACCCCCTCGCGATACAGCAGGCGGCACAACCCGGCGACCACCGTACTCTTGCCCGCATCCGAGGACGTTCCCTGAATCATCAGGGTGCCGCGGCGAGGGCGCGTGTACGCGTCGAAATTGGCAGGGATTTCACTCATGGCGCGAATTATCGCATCGGGCGCTCGTACAATATCGCCCATGAGTGCTCTCGACCTGACTTTCGTGCTGGGTGGCGCGCGCTCCGGCAAAAGTGCGTTCGCCGAACGTCTTGCCGGACAAAGCGGCCTGCCAGTCACCTACCTCGCCACCGCTGCGGTGAGCGATGAGCCCGAGATGCGCGCTCGCATTGCCCATCATCGCACCAGCCGTCCTGCGCACTGGCAAACCGTGGAAGTCGGGCGGAACCTCGCAGGCGCGTTACGCGAAGCCGCCCGTGATGGCCATTGCGTGCTGGTCGATTGCCTGCCCCTGTGGCTGGCCGGCTGGCTATGCCCCCCCGACGATCATCCCGACGGCCCCGCCAGCGATGCACAATGGCATGACGTCGTCGATTCGCTGGCGCAGACGCTGGTGTCGCTGCACGGCAAGATCGTCATCGTCAGCAACGAAATCGGTCTCGGCGTGATCCCGATGGGCTCGCTGACGCGCCGTTATGTCGATGAACTCGGCCGTCTGAATCAGCGGGTCGCCGCGCTGGCGCCGCACGTGCGCTTTGTCGTCGCCGGCCTGCCGATGGCCGTCAAAGGATAATCGCCGATGCTCACCGGACTCGCTCCCGAATCGCTCTGGCTCGCTGCGCTGATCGGCGTGTTGCTCGACGCCTGGCTTGGCGAGCCGCGCCGATGGCATCCGCTGGTCGGATTCGGCTACATCGCGAACGGCGTCGAGGCGTGGCTCAACGATCCCGCAACGCGAGACAAGCCCATAAGCGCCATGACGCGCGGCACATGGGCATGGACGATCATGCTGGTGTTGCCGGTACTCGTCGCGTGGGCCCTGACGTTCCTGCCCGGCTGGAGCGGCATTCTCTGGCAGGCGCTTGCGTTGTACGCGGCGCTCGGTGCGCGCAGTCTGCGCGAGCACGTGATGCCCATCGCCGATGCCTTGCGCGATGGCGATCTGACGCAGGCACGCGCACTGACGGCTCGCATCGTCTCGCGCGATACCGAGGACGCGAGCGCGTCCGATCTCGCGCGTGCGGCGGTGGAGTCGACGCTGGAGAACGGCAACGATGCCATCTTCGGCGCGCTCTTCTGGTTCGCCATCGCGGGCGCGCCGGGCGTTGTGCTGTTCCGGCTGGCGAACACGCTCGACGCGATGTGGGGCTATCGCACCGACCAGTTCCTGTATTTTGGCCGCCCCGCCGCGCGCATCGACGATGTGCTCAACTGGATTCCCGCACGCCTCACGGCGGCGAGCTACGCCGTCTTCGGCGATGTGGCGCGCGCCATCGGCTGCTGGCGCACACAGGCCAGCACGTGGTCCAGCCCGAATGCCGGGCCGGTGATGGCCGCCGGGGCAGGCAGTCTCGGCGTTCAGTTGGGTGGGCCGGCGCGCTATCACGGCGAGTGGGAAACGCGTCCGGCGCTGGGTTGCGGCACGGAGCCCTCGGCACAACACATCAAGGCCGCGTGGCGGCTCATCTCGCGTTCGATGTGGATGTGGCTGATCGTCAGCGGTGCACTGGCGCTCTTCGCCGCGTCGCAGGCCGATGCCATGCCTGTTGACGTGCTCTGATCGCAATCGCAGGCCCCGCTTCCCCCAATGTCATCCTCTGCCGTCTCGTCATCGCCGCCAGTGCCCCGCCATGGCGGAAACCTCGGTGAAGCCATCCTGCGCTATCGACGTCCCCGCGAAGATTGGCTCGACCTGTCCACCGGCATCAATCCGAACGGCTACCCCGTGCCGATGCCCCCTGCGAGCGTCTGGCGCGACTTGCCCGACGCCTTCGACGATCTACGCGACGTCGCCGCGGCATACTACGGCGTGCCTGCACACACCGTCGTGCCATGCGCCGGTTCGCAGGCGGTCATTCGTTCGCTGCCCACGCTGCTGCGTCCGGGACGCGTTGCCGTCGCCTCACTCACCTATAGCGAGTACGCCCCGGCCTTTGCCGATGCAGGCCATACGCTGGTGCCGTGGCTCGGTCCCGAAGCCGGCTTGCCTGACGTCGACTATCTCGTTTGGGTGAATCCGGACAATCCCACGGCGCGATGCGTCTCCCGTGAGACGCTGACGCAATGGCAAGGCTTGCTGGCGGAACGTGGCGGGATGCTAATCGTCGACGAGGCATTTGCAGACGTTTCGCCGCGGGAATCGATGACGCCCCATGTCGGCGAGGACAGTCTTGTGGTGCTGCGCTCCGTGGGTAAATTCTTCGGGCTTGCGGGCATTCGCGCAGGCTTTGCGTTGTGCCCGCAAGCGTTGGCAACACGTCTTGCCGAGCGTCTGGGGGCGTGGACCGTCAGCGGACCGGCGCGGTTCGCTGTCCGAACCGCCCTGCGCGACACGGCGTGGCAGGCGGCAACCCGCGAACGTTTGTTGCACGACGGCGAACGGCTTCTCGTATTGTTGCGCTCGCACGGCTGGCCGGCCGCCGGCACACCGCTTTTCGCGTGGACGCCGCACGCGCTCGCGCCGCAATGGCACGAACGGCTGGCGGCTCAGGGCATTTGGACGCGCCGCTTCGATACGCGCCCCATGACGCTGGCCGATGGGGAATCGCGCGCGTTACCCAGCCTGCGTCTGGGCCTGCCATCCACCGAATCTACGTGGCAACGGCTGCAATCCGCGCTAGCCGAATTACGTTCCGAGTGAAGTTTCCGGGAACTGCCGGAGCCCACAGCCATCCAATTTCCCCGTTATGCTTCCGATCGGGCATACAGCTCACGCTTACGTCATATTAAAAGTCGTGTGTTTGGCGCCCTTTTCGTTACAAATTGAAGCATTTCTGCAACAAATGCATACAGTCACCGCCAGAGGGCGCCGCTAGACTGAAGGTTCTTCCGCAAGGGCTTTCCCCAGATATAAAGGACGACCAAATGAAAAAACTGCCGCTGTTGCTTGCCACGCTCCTGACCGCCGCCGTCGTGACGGTGGGTTGTACGAAGAAGGAAGATCAAACGGCCGCGCCGGCCGCCGATACGTCGGCATCGGCACCGGCCAGCGATGCTGGCGCCGCCATGAGCGCTCCGGCCTCGGACGCAGGCGCTGCTGCCCCGGCTCCGGCCTCCAACTAGCACAGCAGACCGGTTGGCCAGACACTGTCGCGGGCTTCGTACCATCGTACGGTGTCATCATGCCCACCCCGGTATTGCAGTCACGCTCCAGTAACGGCCTGACAACGCGCTAAGGTATTAACGACCGCGCCCCCTGAACGTTTCGGCGTCAGGGGGCGCGATCGTTTTTGTCTCGCTCGGCGGGTGAGTTGCGAGACGCTTCCGGCATTACTTCACCACCGTCACCCCGCCGTCGATCACACCGTAAGCTTGTACCTTGCCTGTCCCGCTGCCGGCGGGGGCGCCCGCACTGCCGCCGGGGGCGGCGCAAGCACCAAGCAACGTCACCAGGGCGAGCGCCAGCACGCTCATCTGTCCGATATTTCGTTTCACGCCTTCGCTCCTCGAAGCCCACCACTGACTGGCCGGGCGTATTTCCTGTCGATGACCTGACGCATACCAAGTTATGACGTCACGCTCTTTTCGACAGCCCTCGCGTGACATCAGTTCGCTGCGGGCGCACATCCGGGAGGACGTCTCAGATGCCGGTATTCAAACCACGTCAGTCCGATGACGATGACATCCAGTGCTGTGATGAACAGCAACAACGGGGAGTGCGTAAAGCTGTATCGATACATTTGGTAGAGAATGAACAAACCAAAAACCGCGATGGCGGCCGGATAGTACCTACGCTTCTTCCGCCAGAGACCAATGATGAGCCAGAGTTTGATGGCGCCGTGGCTAAGCAAATAGAAGGCCGTGAAGTGTTGGCTGCTCACGGACAGGCCTTGCGCAGCATGGAGCAGATAATTGGCAACGAAGTCGCGAGGGTCTTCCGTCAATTCCAGCCGGGTGACGGACTGCGCCAGGTCAAGCAGGAGTTGTCTGGTAACGAAGTAGGCGAACACGCCTGCGGCGATTTCCGCCAGTGCAAACACACCTTTGAGCATAAGACTGATCTCAAAGGCGGCGTGTACGTTCGTCTCGTCAAACCGTTTCTTTATGCTGGCCATTTTCTGCAATGCATGACGTAAAGCACATTAAGCTCTCACCATTCGCATGATTGGCTGCCAAGCCAACCCCACCAGTGCAACGACGCAAAAAATCGCACCTGCATAGAAGGTAAACGATGCGCCGAGGCGATCCCACAACAGTCCGGCCAGCACGCTGGCGAGTAGCATCGCGACACCACTGACCAGATTGAAAAATCCATACGCGGTGCCGCGCAAGTCGGCGGGTGCGGTATCGGCAACCATCGTCGCCAACAAGCCCTGCGTGATACCCATGTGAATACCCCAAAGGGCGACACCGGCCAGCACAACGCCCCAGTGACCGTTAATTGCCAACACCAGGTCGGCCGCGATCAGGACGATCAAACCAAGTGCCAACAGCGTCTTGTGGCTCATGCGGTCGGAGAGCTTGCCGAACGGGTAGGCCGACAGGGCATAGACCAGATTCATCGCCACCATCACGAGCGGCACCAGAGCAACCGGCACACCACTCTGCTGCGCGCGCAGAACAAGAAACGCTTCGCTGAAGCGGGCCAGCGTGAATACCGCACCGATACCCACCACCCACCAGTATGGCCCTCCGAGGCGATCCAGGTTCTCCCGCCGGATCGGATTGGTGCGCGCTGTCGTTGAATGGCGTTGTGGCTCGCGCAGGCCGAAGAACAGCAGCGCGACCGCCATCAGGCCCGGAATCGCGGCCACCCAGAATACGGCTCGAAAGTCGTTGGCCCACAGCAGCATCAAACCGACCGCCATCGACGGCCCGAGGAAGGCCCCGACGGTGTCGATGGACTGGCGCAGGCCAAACGCTGCGCCGCGCAAATGCCGTGGCGCAATATCCGCAACCAGGGCATCGCGTGGTGCGTCGCGCACGCCTTTGCCAACCCGATCCAGCAAGCGAGCCGTCAGCACAATGCCGACCGTGGGTGCCACGGCAAAGAGCGGCTTGGTCAGCGCGCTCATCGCGTAGCCGAATACCGCCAAGCCCTTGCGCTTTCCCAGATAGTCGCTCAAGGCACCCGAGAATATCTTGACGATCAGCGCTGTGGATTCCGCCATGCCTTCCACCAGACCGACCGCCAGCGCACTCGCGCCCAAGGTCGAGATCATGAACATCGGCAGCAGGCTATGGATCATCTCCGAGGAAATGTCCATCAGCATGCTGACAATACCGAGTACCCATATGCCTGCCGGTATTTGCCGCAAGGTACTTTTTGTGGGTGTTGTCATCGCTGCCCCCATCTGGTGCCGATCGGTCGCGCATGGCACATTGTCGATTGTCCGATTGCGCCATACCCTGTCCTGATGTCAGGACAGTCACATCGAAACGTCAGAATAGCGCTAACTATTCTATTTCTCGACACCTGCAGCGAAAGGTCACGAATTTCTCTCCGACACGATCGTGTACCCCTTGTCGCGGCACGGCAACGCGCCGAGAATGTTGGGTCGGTTGACAAGGCAGATGGCCGCAGTGCCGCTCCGCCCATCCCCATCCATGCCCTCCCACACCTAAGCCACCTGCTTCGATGTCGCTCAATTCTCCCGCCAAGCGCCGCCCCCGCCGTCACCTGATTGCACTGGCGAGCGCCTGTTTCGCAGCGCTCAGCGCCCAAGCGGCCGTCACCGTCAAGGACGACTCCGGCGCCATGGTCACGCTCCCGGCCCCGGCACAGCGCGTGGTGAGCCTCTCACCGCACGCGACCGAGTTACTGTTTGCGGCAGGCGCGGGCGATAAGGTCGTGGGCGTCGTGGCCTACTCCGATTTTCCCGAGGCGGCGCGCAAACTGCCACGCGTCGGCGACAACAGTGCGCTCGATCTCGAACGCATTCTCTCGCTCAAACCCGACCTGCTCGTGGTCTGGATGCATGGCAACTCGCAGCGTCAGGTCGAAGCGCTGCGTCAGTTGAAACTGCCGGTGTTCTACTCCGAGCCGAAACATTTGACCGACCTGCCCGCAGCCATCGAAACGCTGGGTACGCTGACCGGGACACCGGCCAAAGCACAAGCCTCGGCCGAGGCGTTCCGGGCACGCTACGAAGCGCTGCGCAAGCAATATTCGTCGCGCGCACCGGTGTCTGTCTTCTATCAGGTGTGGATGCAGCCACTCATGACCCTGAACGGCACGCATATGGTCAGCGATGTGATCCGGCTGTGCGGCGGCGTCAACGTCTTCGCCGATGAAGCACCGCTCGTGCCGCGCGTATCCGTTGAAGCGGTACTCGCCAAGCGGCCGGAAGCGATGTTCACCGCCACGCCAGGCGCAACGAAGTCCGATAAGCCGCTCGCCACACTCGACAGTTGGCGCAAGTGGCCGCAGTTGCCCGCCGTTGCGCATAACAATCTCTTCGGCATCGACGGCGACCTCATCAACCGGCCTGGCCCGCGCATACTCGACGGCGCACGCACCATGTGCGAAGACCTCGACGTCGCTCGCTCGCGTCGCACGTCAGCCGCGCAGTGATGTGCGATTGACAGCGCGCTGCGCAGATGCGGAGGTGCGGAGGTGCGGAGATAGCGACCGGCGATTGACGCGGGCCTAGGCGTTCCAGCGAATCAAGCGTGCGGGACTGTCATCGGCGTCATCGGCGAAGCGAAGGTGGCAAATGCCACCGAAGTCGAGCGACCACGACAGACATGCCGTAATCGGCAGACGCAGTGCGCTTGCCGTGTGCAAACGAATCGGCCCGGCGTGAGCAACGGCCACATGTACGCCATGCATTGCGCTCGCCGCGTCGCGCAAGCCCCTCACCCAGGCGTCCATGCGCGACACGATGTCGCGGGCAGACTCGCCGCCGGGCGGCGCAAATTCGGACACATTGTGTGCCCAGGCATCGAGATCGTTTCTATCGATGGCGTCCCAGGGCTGCATTTCCCACGCGCCAAAATCCATCTCGGCGAGGCGCGCATCTTCCTTCACTCGCAGCCCCAAAGACGTCGCCAACACCTCGGCAGTGCGACGCGCGCGTTGCAGGGGGCTGCTGTGGATCGCCGCCGGTGTACGGCCATCGAGCAACGTCGCAAGCCGGGCATGCATCGCAGCGACCGCCGCATCGAAGCGCAACGCATCGACGGGCAAATCGGTACGGCCATAACAAAGACCCGACGCGATGTCCGGCGGCGGATGCCGCATCAGGATCAGATCCATGCGCACACCGTGAGGTACAGCGCAAGTTCGCCGATTTGCTGGGCGAAACCCAGCGTATCGCCGGTGTAGCCGCCGAGACGCCGGCGCAAATAGCGGATGAAGCCCGCACGCACCGCCATCAGCACCACGGCCCCCGTCACCCCCGCGCGCCAGTCCGGCCATAGCCACCACGGCACGCTGCATGCGACGCCGAACAACAGTCCCCCCATGCTCAAACGCTGAGCGACGGGTTTGGCCTTCCCTTCGGAACGAACGTAATCTAGCGTGCGCAGCAGACTGATCGCCATGCTTCGGCTCGCCGCATGTGCGCCGATGAGCACGACGGCAAAACCGCCCCACCCCACCGCCGCCTGAATATCGACGAGTGCCTGCCACTTCACGGCAAGCGCCAGCCACAGGGCGACCGAGCCATAGGTGCCGATGCGCGAGTCGTGCATGATGTCCAGCACGCGCTCACGTGTGAATGCGCCGCCGAACGCATCCACCGAATCGGCCAGGCCATCCTCGTGAAACGCCCCCGTGAGCAGCACGCTCACCCCCATCCCCAACGCGATGGCGAGATGCGGCGACCACAACAGCCCCATCGCCATGGTCAGCAAGGCGACGAGCGCGCCGACCCACACACCGACAAGCGGGAAATAGCGCGTTGCCGCGTTCAACTGTTCGGGGGAGTAGCCGACCCACTGCGGAATCGGCACACGCGTGAAGAAGCCGAGCGCGCTCAGGAAAAGCCGCAACTGCCCCTTGATGCCCCCGAACGACGCCGCAGCCTCCCGAGCTTGCGCCGGGTGATCCTGCGTCACCAGATCGCGCGGCGATTCGACAGCGCCATGCGAGGGATCGGGGGACGACGCCGTCATTGTCCGGCCGCCTCGCGCTCGCTCACGCCGGCGCCTTCGAACGTCGCCATCTCGCGCAAGAACGCGGCAGCGGCCTGAATCAGCGGCATCGCGAGCGCGGCGCCCGTGCCTTCGCCCAGACGCAGCCCCAATTGCAGCAGCGGCTTTGCGCCAAGCGTTTCGAGCATCGCACGATGGCCGGTTTCATCCGAGGCGTGCGCGAAAACGCAGTAGTCGAGCACCGCCGGCGATACCCGTGCGGCCACGAGCAGTGCCGATGTGCTGATGAAGCCGTCCACGACGATCACGAGCCCCAGCTTGGCGGCAGCGAGATAGGCGCCCGTCATCATGGCGATCTCGAAGCCGCCGAAGGTTGCGAGCGTTTCCAGCGGATCGGGTTGATCGCCGGTCACCGGATGCGCGGCGAGCGCACGTTCGAGTATGGCCGTCTTGCGCGCCAGCCCGTCGTCGTCGACCCCCGTGCCACGGCCGACACACGCGGCGAGCGGCAAGCCGGTCAGACGCTGCATGAGACACGCGGCCGACGACGTGTTACCGATCCCCATCTCGCCGAAGCCGATCATGCGCGCGCCCCGCGAGGCGTGCGCGACGACACGCGCCGCCCCGGCAGCCAGCGCCGTTTCGAGTTGGTCGCGCGTCATGGCGGGGGCTTCGAGGAAATTCTGCGTGCCGCGCGCCACGGGAATGTCGACGAGCGATGCGTGCGACGGGAAATCGGCGGCCACGCCCGCGTTCACCACTTCAAGCTCGATGCCGTGCGTGCGGCAGAAGACGTTAATGGCCGCGCCGCCCCGCAGGAAGTTGAGCACCATCTGGGCGGTTACGGTCTGCGGATAGGGACTCACGCCGGCCGCCACGACGCCGTGATCGCCCGCGAACACCAGCATGGTCGGGCGCGCGAGATCGGGGGTTGCGCTGCGCTGAATCCGGCCGATCTGATGGGCAACGCGCTCGAGCGCGCCAAGGCTGCCGGGCGGCTTCGTCTTGATGTCGATGGCATGCTGAAGTGCGGTATCCATCGCGGTGGATGGCGCCGGGATATCGAACAGTTCGGTGAGCAACGGGCTGAAAGCGGTCATACGGAAACGTCCTGAAACGATGAAGCGAAGATTACATTTCCACGCCGGCCTGCGCACGAATGCCCTGGGCAAACGCGTGCTTGACGGGCGTCATATCGGTCACGGTGTCGGCGGCGTCCACGAGTGCCTGCGGGGCGCCGCGGCCGGTGATCACCACGTGCTGCATCTCGGGGCGCGCCTGTAAATCGGCGATCACGGTGCTCACGTCGAGATAGCCCAGCTTGAGCGCGATGTTGAGTTCGTCGAACAGCACGAGACCGAACGCCGGATCGCGCAACATCCGGCGCGCCTGCTCCCACGCCGCTTCCGCCTTGGCAATGTCGCGCGTGCGGTCTTGCGTCTCCCACGTGTAGCCTTCGCCCATCACGTGAAACTCGCACGCCTCGGGAAAGCGCCGCAGGAATTTCTCCTCGCCGGTCGGAATCGCGCCCTTGATGAATTGCACGACCCCCGTCTTCATGCCGTGGCCCATCGCGCGCACTACCATGCCGAAGCCGGAACTCGACTTGCCCTTGCCGTTGCCGGTCGTGATGACGATCACGCCGCAGTCGCGCTGCGCTTGCGCGATCTTGTCGTCGATGACCGCCTTCTTGCGCACCATGCGCGAGCGGTGACGCTCGTTGCGGCCGTCGCCGTCGCTGTCGGCTGAGGCTGTGGTGCCGGGTTGGGGTTGCGGTGATTCTTGCGTCATGAACAGCACCTGTCAGAAACGGGCGTGCGGCACAGGGCGGCCGCACGCGGATGAGAGTGTACGCCTGTGAGTTTCGGCGTCATGCACGGCGCACCGGCACAAGCGCCTCGTCGCCGCCATCGCGAATGAGGCGCAGTGGATAACCGAAAGCGTTGCTGCAATGCTCGGCCGACAGCACGTCGTGCACCGGGCCGGCGCGCCAGCCGCCACGACCGTCGAGCAGCAACGCATGCGTGGCGAAGCGTCGCGCGAGATTCAGATCGTGGCACGAGAAGATGGCAGCAGCGTCGGCGCGTTGCGCATGCTGCGCGAGCTGTTCGAGGGCGTCGATCTGATGATGCAGATCGAGATGCGAGACCGGTTCGTCGAGCAGCAGCAGAGGCGTAGCCTGCGCCAGAACGGCGGCGAGCGACACGCGCTGACGCTCGCCGCCCGAGAGCGTGGTGACGTCGCGCGCCGCGAAGTCTTCCAGCCCCACCTGCGCGAGTGCGGCCATGGCGCTGGCGATATCGTCGTCGGACTCCCATGCGCCCCAGCGGCCTTGCGCAAGATAGGGATGACGTCCTGCCAGTACAACTTCGAGGGCCGTGGCGCCGAATGCGTCGCGCGTCTGTTGCGGCATCAGCGCCCGCATCCTGGCAAGCGGCGCAGGGCGCCACTGCGCCAACGGTTTGCCGGCAATGTCGACACGGCCACTGCCTGCAATCGTCGCGTCGCGCTGCGGTTTGTCGTCAATCGGACGCAACCCGGCGAGGGTGTTGAGCAGTGTTGTCTTGCCCGCGCCGTTCGGCCCGGCCAGACACCAGCATTCGCCCGCAGCGACGGCAAGGTCGAGCCAGTCGACGAGTACACGCTTACCGGCGCGCAAGGTCAGGGCATGGGTTTGCAGCAGCGGTGTACTCATCGGATGGCCCGTCGGGAAAGGAGCCACAGGAAGACCGGCACGCCGATCATCGCGGTGATGACACCCACCGGCAGTTGCGTCGGCGCAATGATCGTGCGCGCCACCAGATCCGCGAACATCAGAAGCGCACCGCCTGCGAGCGCGGCGGCGGGCAACAGCATGCGCTGATCGTTGCCGAAGCGCAGACGCAGAATGTGTGGCACGACGAGACCGATGAAGCCGATGCTGCCTGCGGTGGTCACGGCAATCGCGGTGGCAAGCGACGCCGCCAGATAAACACGCGCACGCAGCGGACCAACCGCCACGCCAACGGCTTGCGCCACCGCTTCTCCGCGCAACAGTACGTTCAGGCGATGCGCGACGGGGCACACGATGAGCAGCGTCGCGGCAAGCGCGATCAACGGCAATGCGGCGCGGTCGACGCCGTTCAGATCGCCGGTGAGCCAGAACAGCATGCCGCGCAGACTGGCATCGGGCGCGAGGGTAAGAATGAGGGTGGCGAGTGCGCCGAAGCCTGCAGCCATCATCACGCCAGTGAGCAGCAGTTTGGTACTGCTGTCCTGATCGCCGGGACGCAGGAAGCTGCGGTGCGAGAGCGCCATCACGATAGCGATGGCCGCGAGCGCACCGGCGAAGGCGCTCGTCTGCACCCAGAAGAAAGGCAGCATAAGCGCCAGCGAGGCGAGCGCGGCAACCCCTGCACCGCCGGAAATGCCCAGCACGTAGGGGTCGGCGAGCGGATTGCGAAGCAACGTCTGCATGAGAGTGCCGGCAACCGCAAGCAGGCCGCCGCACGCGAATGCAGCAAGTGCGCGCGGCAGACGCAGACGCCGGACCACGTCGCCCGCGAGACCGGCGTCGTGCCCCGTCAGCAACGTGCCGATCTCGCTCAGCGAGACCGGCACGCTCCCCAGCATGAGCGACGCGAGCAGAACGGCCAGCGCAACGCCGGCCAGTCCCGCCCATATGGCAAGTGCGCGACGCAGCGTCATGCGGTATTACGCACGTTATGCGCGTTACGCCCTGCCGGGACGTCGTTAGAACTGCTTCCAGCCGAGCGAGACGTAAATCGCTCGCCCGAGAGTGTTGTAGCCATAGACCGTCTGGTAGTTCTTGTTGAAGACATTGTCCAGATGCGCCGAGACGTACCAGGATTTGTCGATATCGTAGCGGGCCTGCAGGTTCACGAGCGTATAAGCACCGAGATGCTGGCCACCCGTATCGTAACGCTCGCCGCTGTAGAACACATCGCCGCCGACGGTGAACTTGTCGAACGTCTTCGACAGGCCGACCGAACCGAACTGCCTGGCACGACGTGCGAGTTGCTTGCCGGCATCCAGATCGGTCGGGTTCTGACGCGTGAACGACCCACGCACATCCACGCCGAAGAGCGGACGTCCCGTGTAGGTCAACTCAAGCCCCTCGACACGTGCCTTGGCCACGTTGGCGGCCGTGTACGGGAACACCGTCAGCGACTGGATCAGGTTCGTGTAGTTGGTCTGGAAGCCCGTCAACTTGATCAGGCCGAGACGCTCGCCGCCGTTGAACTGAACCGCCAGTTCCTTGGAGATCGAGCGTTCCGGTTGCAGGTTCGGATTGCCGTAGCCCGGGTAGAACAGCTCGTTGAAGGTCGGTGCGCGGAAGCCGTCGGACGCATTGGCCATGAACTTCCACTGATTCGTCAGGTTGTAGCCGTAGCCGAGCCAGTAGCTGTTAGCGCCGCCGAAGTCCGAGTACATGTCGCGGCGCACGTTGGCTTGCACCTGATGCTTGCCGAACGTGCCTTCATAGCCCAGATAGGGCGAATCGAGATGGCGGTTGTTGTGGCCGAAATTGGTGTTGCTCTCGACCGTCTGTTCCAGACGCGTGTAGCCGGCGATCAGCTTCTGCCCCGCCATAAAGGCGTATTCGTTGGCCCAGTCGATCTGATTGCTCGACGTGTGGAAGTTGCCGTTGCCCTTGCCATTCAGGTAGTTGTAGCTGTAATCGTCGCCCTGCGTGACGGTGAAGCGCGTATTCCACTTGTCCGTGATGTTGCCTTTCACGTAGCCCGAAATCTGGCGCACGCGGGCATCGGTGTCGTTCAGATCGGTCGGCTTGCCGAAGGCGTTGTCGTAGCTGCTGCTGCCGTCGCTCTGGAACAGGCGCACGCCGGCTTCCCACGTATCGCCGAACTTACGCGAGAGGGATGCGCTCACGCTGGTGTTGTCGTCGCCATTGCGGTTCGGGTTGACCTTCGGCGCAAAGCGCGGGTCTTGTGCGGAGATGCCGTTGGTGTGAAAGCGCGAGACGTCCAGCGAGAAGCGAGTCTTGCCGTCTTCGAACGACCCGGCGATACCGGCATTGGCCTGCGTGGTGTTGTTGGTGCCGTAACCCACCTCGGCATAGGCACGCGGCGGGCCGCCGTCACCCTTGCGCGTGAAGATCTGAATCACGCCGCCCACGGCTTGCGAGCCGTAAAGCGCCGAGACGTTGCCGCGCACGATTTCGATGTGATCGATCTGCGACACCGGAATCTGTGCGATGTTGGTCGTACCCGACGTGGCCGAGTTGACCGGCACACCGTCGATGAGCACGAGCGAGGCGTTCGACGCCGCACCGCGCATGAAGATGCTGGCCGACGTGCCGAAGCCGCCGTTCTGCACGATTTCCACGCCGGCCTGACCGCGCAGCAGTGTCGGCAAGTCCTGTGCCTGGCTTTGTTCGATGTCTTCGCGCGTAATCACCGAGGTTGCAGCCAGCGTGTCGGCCAGCTTCTGCTCGGTGCGCGAGGCCGTCACGACGGTCGTTTTGAGCTGTGCGGCGGTAGGGTTGTCCGCCGTCTTCGCGGCAAGGACAACCGGGGCAGCGGGTGCGGTATCGGCCGGCTGAGCCGACTGTGCGTGCGCGCCAACGCTGGCGGCCAGCAGGGTGGCGGCGACAGCGAGACGATGCGGCGTAGGAACAAAGGTGGCTGATGCCGAGGACAGGCGTGCAAAGGCAGGCGCGTGCAGCGCCATCGCGCGAACGTGGGTGCGCATGATTCTCGTGAGACTTCCGTAGTTTTCTTATTGCCTAGACCCGTTCCCCCGCGGGCCGCCGGCGCACGGGGAGCGCCGGTGACACGTCACGGATGCGAAGCATCGACACATGAAAACGACGGCATGCCACTCACGGCGTCGCCGGGCGGCATGGCTTTCCCCACTCACTCAGGCCGGTATCCGGGCTGGTCATCATCGCGCCTGACCGGCCTTCCCGCGAGCGGATAGCTCACAGTGGCGATAAAGGCGAAGCGCGTTTTCGGAAACCTTTCGGGCCGAAAGAATGACTTACCGTTGCGGGGGCAGCACAGGTTGGCCAGCCCGTGTGGGGACGCGGCTCCCTGTTTCCCGTTTAACTGCGCATGCCGGAGGGGCTTGCGCGAGCACCGAAGTGCCGCAAGTGTAGGGGCCATTCGAACGAGCGTCAATGCTCGATCGTCGGGCATTGGCCGCCGATTCCGTTAGAATGTAGGGCAATTATGAGGACGCAGCCCGATGCTCACCGATCTCGACAATCTCACCGACAAAATTGAACAGTTGGTTGTGATAAGCCAACGTTTTCATCAACACAATCAAGCGCTGCTCGCCGAACTCGATCGCGCGCGCGCCGAATGCGACGAAACTCGCATCGCCATCGAGCAATTGCGCACCGAGCGCGACGCCCTGCGTTTGCAGCGCGATCAGCTCGCGGCCAAGATCGACGAGGCACAGGTTCGCTTGAACGCTATTCTGGAAAAACTCCCTACGCAAAACCCCGCTGAGGGTCAGATGGATCTGCTCGGCACTCCCGGTGGAGAAAACGCATGACGATCAAGCAGCTCGAAGTCAATATTCTCGAACAGTCCTACCGGCTAGCGTGCCCGCCGGAACATGAGGCTGACCTGCTGTCTGCCGTGTCCCGCGTCGATGCCGAAATGAGCAAGGTTCGCGCGCAGAGCAGCGTGCGCGGCACCGATCGCATTGCCGTCATGGCAGCGTTGAGCCTGGCATCCGAATTGCTTGCGCTTGAAAAAAGTATTGCCGCTGGACAAGCATTCCCCGCCGAAGAAATTCAGAGTAGAATGCAACGCATGAACGAACGATTAAGCGCTGTGATCGATCAGTATCAGAGTTGAAAACTCACTCGCTGCCGTCCGATTCAAAAGGTTAGTTTTCCCTGCCTGGTTCGCGAAAGTCATAGATTCCTTGAACCAATGATCTGTTGCAGGTTGCGGAAGTTTGTAGTGCTGGCGTGAGCGTCACTCTGTCTGATGAACCCAAAGCGCTACTAACCGCGACCACCTTGAGCCTCACGGTTCAGGATGCCGGCTTAGCGGCTGAGGCGGGGACCCAATGCACGGCACTGCGCAAGCAGTGCCGTTTTTTTTCGCCTGCTCACTTCGCAGCCCGCCCCCTCGGTGCCGGGTAAGCACAAAGCCCCTCCCGGAATCTCGGCGTCAGTCTATCCACGAGAATTGATCGATGCTTCTGTTCATTGGGAAACTCATCCTGACCGTACCCGTCGCGTACGCTTTGGCATACCCCTTGCTGAATCCCAGTTCGGGTGAGGGGGTGTTCGGGAAACTGAACGTGATCGGCCCCCTCAGCCGGGAAAATCCAGCGTAAGGCAGATTGAACAGACACACCGTCAAGCGGAATGCCGGCCATGAGGTAGCGCAGCGGCCACCTTGTCTGCTCGAATCCACGATACAAAACGGCCCGGGGGCTGCCCCCCGGGCCGTCAAAGCCAGACCTTTCCAACACACCGTTCGGCTTCTCAAGAAAACCGCGTAACCGAACGGCATTGGACCTGCGGGCCGCTTCGTCGCGCCGCGCTGATGCGCGGCGGACAGACGATCAGAACTGCGCCTCGCTCAGCGACAGCACAGAGTCTGCGCCCTCGGTAATCGCCTGTGCGAGACCCGGTGCCTGCGTAAGGATGTGATCCGCAAAGAAGCGGGCGGTACCGATCTTGGCGTCGTAAAACGACGGGTCCTGATTGCGCAGTTTCTGCGCCGCCAGCAAGGCGCGCCCCATCTGCCACCCACCCAACACGATACCGGCAAGCTTCAGATACGGCACGCTTCCCGCAAACACGGCGTTCGCATTGTCCTGCGTGTTGGCGACCACATAGTCGACCACGATCGACAGCGCTTCGCGTCCCTTCGCGAGACGTTCCGCCACCGGCTGCCCCACACCACCCAACGCCCGCAGTTCGTTCTCCGTAGCAATGATCTGCTCGCACAGGGCGTGCGCCACGGCACCGCCGTCACGCAACGTCTTGCGGCCGATGAGGTCGTTCGCCTGAATCGCGGTCGTACCTTCGTAGATGGGAAGAATGCGGGCGTCGCGATAGTACTGCGCAGCGCCCGTCTCTTCGATAAAGCCCATGCCGCCATGCACCTGCACGCCAAGGCTCGTCACCTCCAGCGACATTTCGGTGCTCCAGCCCTTCACGATCGGCACGAGGAACTCGTAGACGGCTTGCGCGCGCTTGCGCTCGGCAGCGTCGGCGGCGTGATGTCCGATATCGGCCTGCGCCGCGGCCACGTAGGCGAGCGCACGTGCGCCTTCGGTCAGCGCACGCATCGTCATGAGCATGCGCTTGACGTCGGGATGATGGATGATGGACACGGCGTCGCGCGACGAGCCATCCACCGGGCGGCTTTGCAAACGCTCCCGTGCGTAAGCCACGGCATGCTGATAGGCACGATCGGCCACGGCCACGCCTTGCATGCCGACAGCGAAGCGCGCAGCGTTCATCATGATGAACATGTATTCGAGGCCGCGATTCTCCTCGCCGACGAGATACCCCGTCGCCCCGCCGTTGTCGCCGAATTGCAATACCGCCGTCGGGCTCGCCTTGATACCCAGCTTGTGCTCGATAGACACACAGTGCACGTCGTTACGCGCCCCGAGATTGCCCTCGGCGTCGACGTTGAACTTCGGCACGATGAACAGCGAAATACCCTTCACGCCCGGCGGCGCATCGGGGGTGCGCGCCAGCACGAGGTGCACGATGTTCCCGGCCATATCGTGCTCACCGAACGTGATGAAAATCTTCGTACCGAAGAGGCGATAGGTGCCGTCGGCTTCGCGTTCTGCACGCGTGCGCACCAGTGCGAGATCGGACCCGGCCTGCGGCTCGGTCAGGTTCATCGTGCCGGTCCACTCGCCCGAGAGCAGCTTCGGAACGTAGAGCGCGCGTTGCGCATCGGTGCCTGCCGTGAGCAGTGCCTCGACAGCGCCATCGGTCAGCAGCGGGCACAGCGCGAACGACAGATTCGCGGCGTTGAGCATTTCCGTGCAGGGCGTGGCAACGAGCTTTGGCAGCCCTTGTCCGCCATACGCTTGCGGATGCAGCACCCCCTGCCAGCCGGCTTCAGAGAACTTCCGGAATGCCTCCTTGAAACCCGGCGTCGTGGTGACGACACCGTCCTTCCACGTACTCGGCTGCTGATCGCCAATGACGTTCAGCGGCGCCAGCACTTCCTGATTGAAACGTGCGGCTTCCTCGAGCACGGCCTGCGCAAGTTCGGGCGAGGCATCCTCATAGCCCGGCAGCGCCGCAATGCTCGTCAGGTCCGCCAGTTCGTTCATCACGAACTGCATGTCCTTGATCGGGGCCTGATAACTCATGTCATTCCTCCAAGGGATTCCGATTGCCTGTTGATGGTGGCGAATGCCTGGGTTCTTATTATTCTGTTTGACCGATTCGCATGAAGCCCCCCACCGTCGCCGGCCAGTTTCCTCATGCGGATCGGCTGCGGGACGCGTTCACACGCACGCCCTGCAACCTCACCTGACTCGTGACGCGCTTACAGCGCGCCCGTCAGCTCCGGCACGACCGTGAACAGATC
>NZ_CABPSJ010000007.1 GCF_902459745.1 Pandoraea communis | reverse complement strand
AACACGACCACGGACGCAAATCCCACGCCGAGCAACGTGGCGCGGGACGGTTGACGATGATTCACTATCAGACTCCTCGAGTGCGCACCAGTGAGTCGATAGACAGGCACTGGCGCACTGATCCAGCCGCAGGGCTTACAGATACGACGTGTTGATCCACTGGCGCACGGCCGGTGCCTTATCGATCTGCTTGTACGTGACCAGCATGTCGGCCAGACGCTGCAGACCATCGACATAGTTGCCGGGCGACTTGAGCAACTGCGTTTGCTGCGCGAGGCTGTACCACTCGGCGCCCTTGATCGTCTCGATCTGGTCGAGCGCCGACATGCCGGTCAGGGCGATCAGCGAGCGAGCTGCCTCGTCCGGCTTGTCGCGCAGTGTCTGGCAGGCATCGAAATACACCTTGAGGTACTTGCGAACCGTGTCCGCATTCTTCTCTGCCCACGCGTTGCGCACGATCAGCACATCCGGGCCCGGCGTTACGTTGTACTTCTTGTAGAGCGAGAACTGCGTGTCGTCGGCGAGCAGCTTCATACCCGACATGGCGCGAATGCGATTGAACTGCGGCGTCCATGCGGCGGCGGCATCGATCTGACCGGATTGAATCGCACCGGGTAATTCGGGGGCGGGCACATTGAGTATCGTCACGTCGTTCGACAGACCTGCGCTACCCAGCAGATCGAGCACCAGCAGATGTGCGCTTGAGGCGAACGTCACGCCCAGCTTCTTGCCCTTCAGGTCCTGGAGCGAATTCACGCCGTCGCGCACGAACAGACCTTCGACGCGACCGAAGCTATCCGGGATCGCCACGATAGAAAAGTGCTTCGAGCCACGGGCCATCAGCGCGAGCGCCGACACGATGCCGGTACAGGCGATATCGATACCGCCCGAGAGCACGGCGCTCATGCGTGCGGATGACGTGCCGAACGCCTGCCATTGTTGGTCGATGCCAGCGCTTGCGAGCGTCCCGGACTTCATGGCGAGGTAGGCCGGATAGTGACCGAGCCATGCTGAACCGCCGTATTGCACCGTGGCGGCGTCTGCTGCGCGGGCGATTCCCGGCAGGGCCAGCCCGCCGGCGGCGGCTGCGGCAGTGAGGGTGGCGCTGGTGTGAAGGAACTTGCGTCGTGAAGGGTTCATGCGTGTCTCCATGTTGGCTGTGTGTTATTCGCGTTGAACAATGGGTGCGCTTCAGGTGAGATTCATCTGGCCCGGCACCCGGGGCGTGGCTTGAATTCGTTGGTCATCATCAGCACAGCGTCAGGCGTTCGCCTAGCCACGGCATGATGCGGCGCAGTTCCGGAAAGGCTTCCTGCGAGAGTGCGAGACGACCGGCGAGAAAACACTGCGAGGCCATCTCCGACACTTCGCCTTCGCGCGATACCTGATAGATCGTGCGAGACAGGGCTGGACCGGGCAGCGGCAGTGCGGCTAGTTCGGGGAGTGATGCGCGTCCTTGCAGCAGGCACATCGGGGTGGCAATAGTGAAGCCGAGATCGGCGGCGACCATTGACATCACGATGTCCGAGGTATCGATTTCGAGGTGCATGCGTGGCGAGTGGCCTGTGCGGCGCAGGTGACGTTCGATGACTGCGCCGAAATGAGAGCGGCCGGAAAAGCGAATCAGAGGCAGGGAACGGATCAGTTCGCTCAGATCGGCTTTTGCGAGATCGGCCTCCCGCGCCTTTGGCACCACGACGATAAACGGCTCAGTGAAAATCGGGCGGCGCACGAGGCGTTCCATGTCGTTCATCGGGTCGCTTGTCACGATGAGGTCGAGGTGACGGGCGAGCAGCGCTTGTGCGTGGCCGTTGGCGAGGCCGGACCAGAGCAGGAGTTCGCTGGTGCTGCCTGACATTTGCCGGACGATGGATGGGCCGACAGTGGCGGCGAACGAATCGATCATGCCGACGCGGACGGCGGCCCGGCTAGCGACATCGGCGTCTTGAACCTGAGCGATGAGCCGGTCCATGTCGTCGACGATTTGGCGGGCGTGGCGAGAGAGAGCGAGTCCGGCGGGGGTGAGCTTGAGCGGGCGGCGTGAGCGATCGAGCACTCGGGTGCCAACCGTCTGTTCGACTTGTGCGATGGCTTGAGAAATGGCTGACTGCGTGATACCGAGTGTACCGGCGGCGCGGGAGAGGCTGCCTGCGGAGGCGACGGCTTCGAAGATCCGCAACGATCTGACGTCGAGGTCTGCGCGCTTCTTCATCGGCGTGTCTCCATGTCCGGTCGGTGAATATCAGAAGGCAGGAATCGTCTTTCTGAAGTGCCGCGATGAGTCGATATAAGAATTTCTGACGATTGTAGGAATGAAGGGGGTGAAAACAAAAACAAATTAAGAAAAACTAATACTTTGTATAAGAGTGTGAGAATCCCGGGCAAGAGGGGGGATGGAGACGCGCCTTTGAACTAGAACCAGATAGATGAAATTGGGGAAGTCTGAGCCGGAGGGGGAGGTTGCGTGGGAGGAACCGAGGGAGAGGAGAGGGACGGACCGGGGCGCCTTTCTGCAGCGAGTTGGGTTTATGTTTGAGAGGCGGAAAGGGGCCCCGGTCCGTCTGACAGTGGGTGTGTGAAGCGGGAGGGCGGAAGAGTTAGGAGTGGGGGGGAAAGCGGAACATCTGACGACGCCCCGGATACGGCGGTGCGGTCGTCAGAGCGGGCGATAGGCGAGTCGGGGGGGGCGAGGCTTGATCGCGTCAATCGATGCGGCTCCGGTGACTCCCGGTCGTGGCGCTGGCGCTGGCCAGCGCCAGCGCGAATGGGCCGGACGGGGCCTGGAGGACGCTCTGGGCGCATCGACACCGGCTATTCACGATTGAGGGGCAATGTAGGTCACGCACAGCGGGATGGGCGAGGTGCCGCCGTGATAGGAAAACGGGACGGTTTCACGAGCGTCGATCACGAGCGTGGGCCATTGCGCCAGCGTGCGCGTAAAGCTGGCGCGTGGGCAGGATTGCCCCGGCGGCCCGAGGAGGATGGCACCGTGCGCACGGACGTCCGCTTCGTCGATGTCTTTCGTATAGATGTTGGGACGGCGCGTCTCCGACCATCGCATGAGCAGGCGCGGGTTGCCCGGTGCGTAGAACGTCAGCCACGTTGCGACGTGGTCGTGACCGACGTAGCGCAGGGGCATGTGATAGCGCGCCTGCCAGCGCTGTTCCAGTGTCACGCTCGCCACCTTGATGCCGCTGAACTTTTGTCCTGCGTTGCGCAGATTGGCGCTCAGAAATACGACGTAGCCGGCCATCACCAACAGGCCGGCGGCGGGCAGCCAGCGTGCAATGCGCCATGAGCGAACGGCTATGCCAGGCTGCACGCAGGCGACCAGCACGGCGGGCAATGAGACGGCAAATGGCTGGAGCCATTCGGAGATGCGTCCGCCGTTATGCAAGGTGAAGTACAGCAGGATCGGGAGCAGTGGCAGTAACAGGACACCCGCAACGATTCGGGCATCGATCGGTGGCCGTCTAAATCGTACGCCGGCGATACGCATTACGAGCGCCAGTACCGCGACCGGATAGAACGCCGTCAGTGCACCGCAAAGCGCACGAGCATTCAGTCGCGGTTTGATTTGATCGTCCACCCAGCGAAACGCGGCGAAGTCGTGATGGGCAAGCCAGACGACGTTGGGAGCGATCAGCGCAACGAAGATCCCCAATCCGAGCAGGAAGGCCGGGTGGCGGTAGTGACGTCGTGCTTGCGGTGTGCTGAGGGTGACGACGAACATGGCGCCGAGTAGCGCAAACGTCGAGTACTTCGTCATGGCCGCCAGCCCGGCGACGACGGCAAACGCGGGCCAGTATCGCGGCGAGTCGAGCAGGGCGCGAATGAAAAGCCAGAGCATCCACGGCCAGAGCATGACGAGCAGATAGTTGTCGTTGTACGGAAGGATGTCGATGTTGATCGCGCCCGACAAATGCAGGCTCAGCATGGCAAGCCAGGCGAGGCCACGCTCCCCCGACAGTCGATACGCCAGATGCCAGACGCCGAGCATGCCGATGGCGACGGCGGCGAAATGCGATGCATACCAATAGATGGCCATTGCCTGGCTGTCGAGACCAAGGACGGGCCACATCGAGAACCCGACCAGCCACGGGTTCTTCGGCGTTCCCCATTCGGCATTGCGCGCCCAGTTGAAGGCTTCGATGGCATCGAAAGGCACGGTCGGGTCGAGTGACGCGCTTACAAGCGTCCAGACGATCGCGTAGATCGACACGTAAAACGCAGGCGAACGCGGAATGGCGCGCGTAAGGCTCGCCAAGCGCTCGAGGGAGGCTAAGGTGGAGGTAGCCAGGTAGGGGTTGTCCGGTACGGACACGTCGTGTTTTTGCATGCGCGCTTCGACTCAAAGCTCGTGCATGTGTTCGCGCCACCGTTTTGCAATCCGAATCAAATGAAATGGATTGATAATCGGGTGGAGTGCATTGATTCTTTTGGTGTTTTTTAATTTTCGATGCAGCCGGAGACGCTAACCTGATCAAATATGTTCACATATCAGAACAAAATAAAACGAATGAAAAAGAATGGCAACAAATTGGCGATGTGCTAGGCGTCACGCGCTATCTTCGGGCGCGTCCACGATCAGGGCGGGGTTCAGGCGCCGGATGCGCTGATCGATGAAGTATCCGCCACCTTCCTGATAGCGAAGATAGAGGCGCCCGCATTCGCGGCATCGGCAGACGTTCGCGCGGTTGTATGGAAAGTAGCGAGGCGCAATCGGGGCGTCGACAGTCCAATACGACGTGCCGTCGGGGTGATACTCACTGAACGTCGGCTCTTGCGAGTCGTGTAATGCCATGAGCGTGCCCATGGCTTCCAGTTGATCGTCGGGTAGCGAGTTCGGCAGACTGGCCCAGCCGTCGAGCGGGGTTTTCGTGCATTGGCAGGCGGTGGAGATATGACCGGCCGATTGGGCGAGCGCGACGAGCGCCGCGTGATCGAGATAGGTGAGATCGCTCATGCGTAATGTTGGGCTGGCTTTGCGTGGGGTTCGTTACAGCGACCGCTCGATGGCCCGACCGAGCAACGACAGGCCAAGATCGATTTCTTCCTCGCTGACGGTCAACGGCGGCGCGATGCGAAAAACGCCTCCCATGCCGGGCAGTTGGACGATGTTCATGCTGAGGCCGAGATTCATGCATTCGCGCGTGATCTTCGCGCCGAGGCCATCTGCCGGCGCTTTGGTGCGGCGGTCCTTGACGATCTCCATCCCGAGCAGGAGGCCGCGCCCGCGCACATCCCCCACGCACTCGAAGCGTTCCATCAGGCCGAGCAACCCGCTGCGCAGACGCTCGCCCATGACATTGGCGCGGGCCACCAGGCCGTCGCGGGCTACCACGTCGAGCACGCGCAGGCCGACGGCCGCCGGTAGCGGGTCGGAAACATGGGTGGTATAGAACAGATAGCCACGCTCGTGGGCGCGATCCTCGATCTGGGCCGACGTCACGATGGCGGCGAGCGGCAGCCCGGCGCCAAGGGTCTTCGACAGGGTCAGAATGTCCGGCGTCACGCCGTCTCGTTCGAAGGCGAACATCGTGCCGGTGCGGCCGACGCCGGTCTGCGCTTCGTCGAGAATCAGCAACATGCCGCGCGCTTCGCACTTGCGCTTGAGCGCCGCCAGATAGCCGGGTGGCAACTCGATGATGCCCCCCGAGCTAAGAATCGGCTCCGCAATGAAGGCGGCGAGATTACCGCTGGACTGGCGATCGATCAGGTCGAACGCGTAGTCCAGCTCGGCGAGATAGTCGTACTGTCCGGCGGGGCCGAAGCGCGGGCGGTAAGTGAACGGCGCGGGAATCGCGAATGAGCCCACCGCGGCAGGCCCGACGCCTTGGCGGCCAGCACTGTAAGTCGCCGACGCTGCCGCGCCGGTCATGCCATGCCACGACTGTGCGAAACCGACGATTTCGTACTTGCCGGTCACGAGCTTCGCCATGCGAATGGCCGCCTCGTTCGACTCGGCACCGGTGCTCAGCAGCATGACCCGGTCCAGCCCCTGCGGCGTGAGATCGGCGAGTCGCTTGGCAAGATCGACCACGGGGCGCGAGAGCATGCCGCTGAACAGGTGATCAAGTCGGCCGATGGATTCGGTAACGACCGAGACAATATCGGGATGGCTATGGCCAAGTACTGCACTCATCTGGCCTGAGGTGAAGTCGAGAATTGCCCGGCCGTCGGCGTCGTAGACGAAGCTGCCTTGCGCCCGCTCGATGATCATCGGCTCGAACGTACCGCCGTAGCGAATCAGATGCTGCCGGGCATTGCGCCAGAAGTCGGCGTCTTGGTTCTTGGACACGAGGAAATCTCCGGTAGGCAAAGCGACAAGGCGACAAAGGGGGAGCGTCAATCGCCGCTTGCAGTCTAAGCAGCGCTCTGCTTTCATGGAAGCGAATAATATTAATGAAAGATAGAAGTGAGACTAATATCTTGAGTATGTCTCTTGATATCGATCTGCTGCGCTCGTTCGTCGCGATTGCCCAGGCCGGCTCGCTGAGCCGCGCGGCTCAGCGAATTGCCCGCACGCAGTCGGCGCTGAGCCAACAGATGAAACGTCTGGAAGCCATCGTCGATCAGCCACTGTTGCAGCGCACCGGGCGAGGCGTTGTGCTGACGAGCCCCGGCGAGCGCCTGCTTGGGCATGCACAGAGAATTCTCCGGACGCACGATGAAGCGATGGCGGATATGTCGGGGCGCGGACTGAGCGGCACCATCCGCTTCGGCTGTCCGGACGACTATGCGAGCGCATTTCTGCCCCATCTCCTGCGCGAGTTCGCCGTGGCGCACCCACATGCGCTGGTCGAGGTCATTTGCGGGCCGACGCCGCGGCTGCTTGAACAACTGAAACGGCACGCGCTGGATCTGGCGCTGATTTCCCTGCCGGAAGGGGTGGACGAGGGCAGTGTGATCCGCCGCGAGCCGTTGGTGTGGATCGGGAATCCGGGGCTGGAAGCGGTGCTTGCCAATGCCGTAGAGCCATTGCCGCTGGCGTTGTCCGACCCCGACACGCTCGACCATATTGCGGCATGCGAGGCGTTGACGCAGGTGGGCCGGGCGTATCGCATTGCCTATGCGAGCAGCAGTTTGTCCGGGCTGATAGCGTTGGCGCGTTCGGGGCAAGCGTTTGCCGTCATGACGCAGACCGCAGTGCCCGCAGATTTACGCATTGTTACAGGTGATACGCTGCCGACGTTGCCGTCTGTCGGGATTACGGTAAAGTTCGATCGCGCACGCCCGAATCACCTGAGCATGGCGTTTGCCGATCACATCCGGCAGACACTGGCGGTGTTGTAGCAGGGGAAACGGATAGGGCGCTTCAGCCCGTTCCTGTCCGGGTGAATTTGAAGCACAATTGCGCGTGGTGTCGAGGCGGGGACAGCAGCATCCGCGCTATTCAAGAAAATGTCGGGTTCCGGGCCTTCGGAATATGCAACGAAGGCGGAGAATCCGGGGGTGATTCCGTTTTTTGTATCGAGGTCGATATGTTGTCGCGTTTCGTGGCATTTTTCCTGGTGATCGGTTCGCTGCTCTCTCTGGCAGCCTGCAATACTGTCGATGGCGTCGGCCAAGATATCTCTGGCGCCGCGCGCACCGTCAAGCGGGCACTGTAAGCCGCGCTGGCACCGGGCTGTGCCAGGGGCCGGTGTCATTGAGGAATGCTTGTAATCTACGGCTTCACTTCATCAACGACTATCCGGTACAGCCCATCCATGAGCCAGCAAAAGCCCGTTGAATATGCATCCGCCACGCCCGAGGTCAAGGCCGTCTTCGATGACATTAAGACCACTCGCGGCGTGCCCGACGTCAACAATTTCTGGAAGTACATTGCCCAGCACCCGCCGACACTCGAGCGCACGTGGGACAGCATCAAGGACGTGATGGCGCCGGGCGCACTCGATCCGCTCATCAAGGAACTGATCTACGTGGCAGTCAGTGTCACGAACAACTGCGGATATTGCGTGGCCAGCCACACGGCAGCGGCACGGCGCGCAGGTATGACTGACGAAATGTTCGGCGAGCTGCTTGCGGTTGTCGGCATGGCCAACGAAACGAATCGGCTCGCAGTGGGGTATCGCGTGCCGGTCGATCCCGCGTTCGAGTAATTCAGGCCAAAGTTAACACCCCCCCCTCCGGAACGGACCTTGGCCCCTTTCCGCCTCTCAGACATAGCCCCAACTCGCTGCAGAAAGGGGCCAAGGTCCGTCCCCGTTCACGTCCATTGGGCTTCTCTTCTCTTCTTTTCTTTTTGGCCTCTTGCCTCAGGGGCCCCGCTCTCTCATTCGATTGCCCAGAAACCATGTCGCGACAGGTGCTTTGGAAACCCGTTATGCTTCTTTGCTTAATGCTTCGCGTAACCCGCTTTCCGGTGACAGGTTTTTGTCATCGTATTTGCTTTTCAGGAGTTCCCGCTCGTGGCCGCTTTCGAAATCGACGATATCGTCTCCTCACTGCACTCGGCACGCCTGCGCTGGCGTGACAGCCAACGTCGCCTGCTCGAATCCGGTGGACGCGATTTGCCCTCCCGTGAACGACTCGCAGAAATCATCACGCGACTTAAAGGCGTCCTCTTTCCCATGCGCCTCGGACCCCTCGACCTTCACCAGCAAGGCGAAAACTATTTCGTCGGCCATACCCTCACCAGCGTCCTCAACGACCTCTCGGAACAAGCCCACCTCGAATGGCGCTATAAGGCCCGGCACAACGCCGAAATCACCCAGGCCCTCATCGAGGAACGCGCCCACTCAGCCATTCAACAGTTCGCCCGCAAACTCCCGGAAATCCGCGAACTGCTCGACTGCGATGTGCTCGCCGCCTATCAAGGCGACCCTGCCGCCGGCAGCGTCGATGAAGTCCTGATCTGCTACCCCGGCATCCACGCCATGATCCATCACCGGATCGCCCACGAACTCTATCGCCTCGAACTGCCACTGCTCGCCCGCATCATCGCCGAACAAGCCCACTCGGAAACCGGTATCGATATCCACCCCGGTGCCCAAATCGGTGCCGGCTTCTTTATCGACCACGGTACCGGCGTGGTCATCGGCGAGACCGCAATCCTCGGCCAACGCGTGCGCGTCTATCAAGCCGTCACACTCGGCGCCAAACGCTTCCCCGCCGATGACGACGGCAATCCGCGCAAGGGACTCGCTCGCCACCCGATCGTGGAAGACAATGTGGTCATTTATGCCGGTGCGACAATTCTCGGCCGAGTCACGATCGGTCAAGGATCCGTCATCGGCGGCAACGTCTGGCTAACGCAAGACGTTCCCCCCTACAGCAACATCACTCAAGCCCGCTCCCGCACGGAAGCCGGTTCGCCCCCCGTCTCCGGATGCGATAACGACCCATCCTGATCCATGCGCCGCCGCAACACTTTCCTTCAAACCGTCTGCGGCGGTGCAGCAATTCGCGCCCGCACTTCCGGCGACGCCAGACACGTCGCCACCGCCTCGAAGCCCGGCGCACCAGCGTAGGGCGCTACGCGCACCGGCGGACTGTGATTGGCCGGACACAATACGATGGCCTCGTCAGAGCCAACAGCCGCCAGGTCGAGAATGGCCGACGAACGCGTCATCACGAAGAGCGGCTGCCTCCGCATCTTGATATATCTGCGCAAGTAGCGAATCAGCGCTTCCTGTGTGCTTCGCACAAGATCCTGTTCGATCAAGTCGATGACCAACGCCCCGGCACGTTCACCCTCCAGCGATACAAGCAGCACGGTCAGTGCGTCGCACGCTGCGGCGCCTTCGTCCCGCAACCACGCCGTCGCGTGATCGACGCGTGCGCGTAGCGCTACGTCACGCTCAAGCGCGTGACGTGCGGCATGGCACCCTTCTCCCAGTCGATCCAGCCCTAGAAACGTGGCGTCTGGTAACGCCTGCGCCAGTCGCATCGCCAACCGGGTCTTGCCGCTCCCCAGCGATCCGATGATGTAGTTCAAGGGACGAATGTCTCGCCATTCAAACCACTCGCCACCCCACGGCCACGGCAGTTCAAAGGCGACGCTCGGGGCCGCCTGTTCCACGAGGCCAGGTAATTCGCCTTCGGCAGGCATTCGACCTGCAGCCAGTCCCGCACGCAGGCTCCTCACTGTCTCCAGCCGGCGCAGTCGATCACGAATCTCGTCGTCAAGCACACGCTCGTGCGCAGCCAACGCGCTCGCCAATGTTTGCGGATCACCTCCGCTCAGTACGCGGGCGACCTGCGCCAGGCTTAACCCCAAGGCGCGCAGTGCGACCACTTCAGCAGCCCGCGCCATGTCGTCCGGGCCATAGATGCGATAGCCCGCCGCCGTTCGACCCGGCGAAACCAATCCGTGCTGCTCATAAAGCCGCAAAGCCTTGTTCGAGACGCCCAGCCGTCGCGCAGCATCCGACGCATTCAGGCAGACCGCAGAATCCTTCATCGTTCACCTCGTTGTGTTGACCGGTGGACGCTATCGTCAGGCTGGCCCCAAGGGGCAGGTCAACAATGATCGACGTTGCATCGAACGGGTGCCCAACACCAGGCGAGCGCCACCGCTCGTCAGGCAAGCCCTGCCGCGCCCGCGACGGCGCATAACGCGACCACGGCAAGCGGCGGGGCTTTCCATCGGGTCAACAGGACGAAGGCAACGGCGGCGACGGCAAAATCGGCGGGACGGTGCACCGCGCTTGTCCACACCGGCGAGTACAACGCGGAAGCCAGAATGCCAACGACCGCTGCGTTCACTCCGGCCAGCATCGCGGCAGTCGTCGCCCGCTCCCGCAGCGCTTGCCAATGCGGCAGGGCAGCGATGACGAGTAGCAATCCCGGCAGGAATATGCCCGCAGTTGCCAGCGTCGCGCCAAGCCACGGATGCGTGGGGCTTCCCGAAAGCCAACCGAGAAACGTCGCGAAGGTGAAGAGCGGCCCGGGCACCGCCTGCGCGGCGCCGTAGCCGGCGAGGAAGTCGTTGGCCGATACCCATCCCGTTACGACGGTCTGCTCCTGAAGCAGCGGCAACACGACGTGACCACCACCGAACACGAGCGCCCCGGCACGGTAGAAGCCGTCAAGCACCCCCACGGCGCGATCGCCGGTGAGCTGGTACAACACGGGAAGGCCGAACAGCAGGGTGACGAAGAGCACGAGCGCTAGGGCCCCCGTCGTGCGCGAGATCCGGAATCGAAGCGGCGACGCTGTCTGGCTTACCGTCGGATCGGCCGAGCGCAGCAGTGCGTAGCCGAGCGCCGCACCCAGCGCGATCACGATGAGTTGGGCAAACTGCGTGGTCGCGAACGCGAGAATGACGATCGCGACCAAGGCGATGCCTGCGCGACGTGTGTCCGGGCATAGCCGTCTCGCCATGTCCCAGACGGCCTGCGCCACGACAGCGACTGCCATCAGCTTGAGCCCATGCAGTACGCCATCCCCCACGGGGCCGCCAAGACGCGGTGCCACGATGGCGAATACAAGCAGCAGCAATACGGAGGGCAGCGTGAACCCGCACCACGCGGCGACCCCTCCCAGCCAGCCGGCGCGCAGCAATCCGATAGAGAATCCAACCTGACTGCTCGCCGGTCCGGGGAGAAACTGGCACAAGCCGACCAGATCCACGAAGCTCGCGTCGTCGAGCCAGCGGCGGCGCTCGACGAACTCCCGCCGGAAGTAGCCGATGTGGGCAACCGGTCCGCCAAAGCTGGTCAGGCCCAGTACGAGAAACGCACGTAACACGTCGAGTGCGGCGCGTAGATTCGAGGGGGCGGCGCCGGAGACTGCCTCGCTATCGGTTTTCAAGGAAGGGCTCAATGTAAGTGATCTGCAGTGCGAAAACGGCATAAGCATAGCCTGAAGGCGGTGACGCGAGCGTGACGAGCCCCCCGCGCGCCGATGCGCTCCAGCTTACGCGATGTTCGTCTGCCAATCACTTGCCCCCCGACGTATGGACTAAGTCCGAGACGGATCGACCGGTGCCGTCGCAGATCTCATCGGGAAACGCGGCGGGACCGAGGTTCGCTGAACTCGTGCTATTCCCAAATGTGACGCTGGGCCGGATGCCGAAGTGAAAACTGCCACAAACGGCGGTTCGTTTCAACAATCGTGCGGCCTTGAGCCGCGATAGCGTGTGCCCATTCTGCCGCGAGCGTTGTGCCTTGCGATGGCGCGAAGGCACGTCGTGGCAGGACTTACGGGAGACATGCCAAGTGACACGATTGCATCACGCAATGCCACACCATACCCATCGCTTTGTCGCGCATACGCGCGACGCAAAACGGAGCGGCCAGCATTTATCGTTTGTCGACGACTGGCGCGCCGGTGCGCCGATGCTCCGGCGGGAGGTGCGTCAGGCGACCCATCTGCGCACGACACGTCGACTGATCTCACCGCAGACGCGACCTGCGCAGGCTCCCCGGGAACCAGGGCGTGCCCCAGGTCGCGAGGTATCGAGAGCGGTCTTTGCACTCACGCTGCTGACGGTGGCAGGCGTTGCCGGCGCGGCCACCATGCGTTCCGGCGCGACCGGCAGCCAGGCTGCCAGCTTGGGGGCGCTCGGGCGCAGGAGCATGTTCACGGAGTCCATGGCAACCTTGCCGCCCGTACCGCCGTCGCACTCGGCGGCTGTGTCCGGCATCAACGCTTTGCTGGGGGCACAGCCGTCGCATCCGGCCAGTGGCGACGTGTTGGCACAGTGCGTGCCCGTAGGGCACACTCAACCGCTCGGTATTTCGCCTGCACCGGCGAATAGCGACGAAGCACAACGCGCGGGTTTGATGACTTACCGGGAGGACCTTCAGCGAGTCGTCGTCTCCATGATTCGCGAAGCCGTGGCGGCATCGGACGATGCAACTCGCGCCGCATTTGCCAGTGCCGAAGTGCTGAGTCCAAGGTATATGGTGCTTCGTGTGAAGAAACGTGATGCCCAGGGGCAACGTATCCCGCTGCTATACATCGCACCCTATGGCATTGCCTTGTACCTTCGCGATGAGCGCGGTCGTTGGCAAGCGTTCGCGTTATCGCTGTCGCCGAATGCGCCGTCGCTCGTCACGCCCATCGCAGCGTGCGGCCCTCGTGGCCGGCTCGGGACTTGGTGCCTCGCAGAAACACTGGGCCCCGTGTTCTGGGGGGAGCGATGGGCATCAATCGAATCCTCCATCGACGAAGAAGATGACCTGAGATTCATTGGCACGCGGGCAGGAGCGACGGTTTCGCCGGGATGGCCGTCCCCGGAGACACCCGTTCTCGACTCCCCTGACATGGAGGAGGTGGCTGAGATACTGCTCGAGAAGGTGATGCACAACGGTGCTCAAGATCCTGGGGGGCCGCCGGTCGAAACGCGTTTTCCGCGACTGCCTCGACACGCCACCCTCCGAGCGACGGGTGACGCCAGCGGGCCGAGCGCGCTAGCGTCGCGTCTGGCGCTGTCGGGGCTCGAATGCCTTGCCGCAGTTGTCCGAACGGGGACGTTCGACCAGAGCGCTATCGCTTTGCTACAGCATCTCTGGCCAGATGCGCCCGCGCATTTGCCCGACGGCACGGCAACGTCGCAATCGCCGGCATCGGCGCCGGTGCTGGAGACGTTTTTCCGCGAGTCGTTCAGCAGCCCATTAGGACGTGGCGTGCAGTGGTCCCTGCCGCCGGACGTCTACGTCGAGTACCTTCCGGATCGGGCGCAAAACGGCGTGAAGGTCTTCCAAATCGACGGCGAGCTATATGGCGCGTCGGTAGCGCGTACGCGCAAACACGCCTCGGATCTTCGGCCACTTAAGGACATGCGCGCCGAGTTGGGGCCGGAATCCCTGTGTCGCATCTCGCGCGGCGTCGGGGCCGACGTCGACGGAATGTGTCTCGAATGTCATGGTGAACAGGAAGGCGAAGTCTCGGTCACGGAGCAGGGGGCAACGGTGACACAGCATCAGGTGATCGAGGCGTCGCCGCTCGTGCGCTTGCGTGTCGCAGTATATTCTCAGGCCGTTTCGACTTCCGATGGCGGCCTTGCGTTCTTCGCCTTCGGGCGTCTTGGTCACTTCGACGAGGACGGGGCGCCGCGTGTGTCGGCGCAATCGCCTGTCGTGGACCCCTCGCTCTACGCATCCGAGTTGAACGGCGAACTGACTTACTACGAGCAGGCGTCGACAGACGGCCCGGTCGGAGGGCGGCGCGTGAGGCTGACGCTCGGGAATATGCCGATCGCGGCGCCGTTCGGCACGTATCGGGACAGGCACGGCACGCTGTATGGCGTGATGCAACTCTCGCACGACGTCTACTATCGGTTCACACTGCCGGCCGGCGATGCCGCGAGATCCACTCATCAGGTTCATCTGCATTATCGCCAGGCGGAGCACCGCGATATCCGGGAGTATCGGACTGCGCAAAATCATCGGGCAGCCGCCGAGAATGCGATTGTGTTGCCAACGATCACGTATGGCGAGGCACGAACGCTGTTGCAGTTGTATCTCAAAGTTTGGGAAGCTGCGCCGTCGCCAGCAGAAGTCTGGCGCGGGCTTGAGGATATTTCGCTGTCGGTGGTCGAGGCAAGGCGGGCGATTCACACCTTGACGCAAGCGATCGAACATCGGGTTGCAGCGTCGCGGGCACAGGCCGCATCGCCAGGCGCGAGCGGGTTTTCGCCACCGCCGGCGGAGGTCGACTCGGCATTGATGCCGATGTTCAATCGGTTATGGAGCCGTTGGCAGGGCTATCCGGCGCAGGCCGAAGCGTTCATCAACGCGATTTCGCGTGACTTCGTGTCGCGCCCGGCGCCGCTCGCCGTCTGGTCGCAATTGCCCTTCGTCGGGGATGTGCAGACAACGCGCGACGTGCTGTCGATATTCGAGACGCTGTTCTCCGACATGCCCAACCTGCAGGGGCTCGTCACCGGTTCCGCGCGCGCGGCGCGCGACGTCGGCGATCAGATGCGCGAGGTGTCGAGGAACGCAAACATCGCGGTCGCGGAAGTCACGCTCGTCGACGGTACGCGAACGATTTACTACTGCATGTCAGGGCTTCAGCGAAGGGAGTTGCGAACGCGCGCATCGAACGTGCGCATCGTGGACGCAGGTAAGGCGTACAAGCAGCGGCAAGATAACGTCATCAGTCAACGCCGTAAAGCGCCGCGTACAGGAACGGATGCCACTTTTACGGAACCGCCCCATCTGCGTCACGTAATGGCCGATGCCGACCTGCCGACGTACAACGCCGCGACGCAGGGCGCTCAGGCCCGCACGCTCGACACCGAGCGAATGATCCTGGCGCAGATCTACGCCGATCATCCGTCAGGCGAGAATGTCATTCGCTCAATTGTGATGTGCTCGCGCCTGCCGTTCTGCGATTCGTGCGCGGTCAATCTCGCGATGGTTCCGTACCACTACCCAGATGCCGACCTGCGGTTCTACTACGTGTCGCCGTCACCGCGCGATCGCCGGGTGCAAGGCAGTGCCACATCCGAAGCGCCTGTGCCTGTGCCTGCGGCGACACCGGCAGCGGCGCAGGTGCGAGGTCGCACGGGGGGCGATGCCGGTCGACGGCGCATGACACCCCGTCAGCAGGACGCCTGATCGTTTTTCGCCTATATTGACCGCTCTCGACGCCGATCCCGGCGTCTGATCACTGCCCGCACCGCCGTTCGCCGCATCAAGGCAATGTGCGTTGCGGGCACTGTGCCAATGGGCAAAGGAACGATGCACGCATGACGGTGCCTGAATTCTCCTCGCGCGAGCCCGCCATCGGGCTGGGCAGCGCGGCGCGAGACCTTTACCGTGCGCTTTGGCGTCATGCGAACGGTGTGCGGACGCACTTGCTTGGCGCCGCCGGCTTGCTGTCGGCCGCGCAATTGCTGCGTCTGACCATGCCTTGGCTGGCTGCGCAAGCGATCAACGCGCTTCAGCAAGGCGACATGACGACGGCAGGCCGCTGGATCGTCTACCTCGTCGGTCTCTATCTGTTGTCGTGGATGCTCCACGGTCCGGGCCGGATACTCGAGCGAAACGTCGGGGTGCGCGTGCGTGTGCGACTGGCCGACGAACTCTACGCGCGCATTGCCGCCGCACCGCTGGCATGGCGCGACGGCCGGCATTCGGGCGAGTTGCAGCATCGTGTGGTGCAGTCCAGCCGCGCGCTGTCCGACTTCGCCCAGAATCAGTTCGGCTATCTGCAAAGCGCTTTCAATTTCGTCGGTCCGCTGGTGGCCCTGGCGTTGCTGTCGCGCACGAGCGGCGTGATTGCCGTGACCGGCTATGTCGTCATCGCGCTCATCATCCTGCGCTTCGATCGCGTGCTCATGCAGCTCGCGCGCGCGGAGAACGACGCCGAGCGACGCTATGCGGCAGCGCTGCTCGACTTCGTCGGCAACGCGGGGACAGTGATTGGCCTGCGGTTGCAGGCGGCGTCGCGCAAGGTGCTGGGGCGTCGCATGGATGCGGTAATGGTCCCGCTGCGTCGCACCGTGACGGTGAACGAAGGCAAATGGTTCGCCGTCGATATTCTCGGTATGGGGCTGACGTGGATTCTGGTGGTCGTCTACGTGTTGCAGTCGCGTGAGCCGGGGCAAGCGGTGTTGCTCGGCACGGTGTTCATGATCTATCAGTACGCGCAGCAGGCTGCGACCGTGGTGGGATCGATGGCCTCGAATTTCCAGAGCTTCGCGCGCATGCATACGGATTACGGCAGTGCGGAACCCATCTGGGCGGCACCGAGCGATCCCGACGCGGTCGTGCCCGCCATCGTGCCCGATGCGCCCTGGACGACGCTGGCATTGCGTGGCGTGACGTGGCATTACGCAGACGACGCTCGCGGCGGGCTGCACGGCGTCGATCTCGTGCTCAAGCGCGGATCGCGCGTGGCGCTCGTCGGCCCGAGCGGCGGGGGCAAGAGCACGTTGCTGCGCACGCTCGCGGGGCTCTACCTGCCGCAGCAAGGCAAATTGCTGCGCGACGGTGCCACGGCGCAGTGGGCCGAACTGGGAACACTGGCGACGCTGATCCCGCAAGAGGCGGAAGTGTTCGAGGCGAGCGTGGAGGAAAACCTGACATTCGGCGAACCGGCCGACGCTCAATCCCTGCGTGAGGCCGTGCATGCCGGTGTGTTCGACGATGTACTCGAACACCTTCCCGATGGACTGGCGAGTGCCCTCAACGAGCGCGGCGGCAACCTCTCGGGCGGTCAGCGGCAGCGATTGGCGTTGGCGCGCGGGGCGTTGGCGTCGCAGGGAAGTTCGCTGTTACTGCTCGACGAGCCGACCAGTGCCCTCGACCCGTTGGCTGAAGGCCGGGTGTTCGACCGCATGTATGCGGCATTCCCGACGGCGTGCATCGTCGCTTCGGTGCACCGGCCAAGTCTGCTCGAACGGTTCGACACGATCGTCGTGATGGAGGGCGGGCGAGTGGTGGATTCCGGACCACGCGATGAGGTGCTCGCGCGACGGACTTAACAGCGGTAACAGACGTCATGGACATAACGCCGGCGAGTTCCGAAGGCAGGCGGGTGGCCTGTGAATAGGCGGCACGTTGAACGGCAAAGCGTGCGTCGCTGTTACGTCGTTGCTTTGGCGCCCACGCCGGACACGAATAGGTGTGGCTTGTTTGTCGCGCATCAAAACGACGTCGTTGGTCCTCATCGAATTCGGCTATGCTGGCGTCTGCACGCGCTTAACGGCCGATAATAGAGGTCCTTATACGGGCGTCCATCGATGGTGCGGGGGCACATGTCAGCCCCTGCGGCTGCAGGCGAACCCAAAACTCTGTCACGCTTTCATGTCTATCCCGGCAGTCTTCATCAGCATTGCGATCCTATCGTGCGTCATGAGCGTGGCCGTTCTGGGCTCGCTATTCCAGGCACAAGTCCCTGGGGTGCGCCTTTGGTGCGTGGCAAGCGGACTGCTGGTCATTACCTCCGCACTGCTGCTTTCGGGAACGTCAGACATTGCCGTGGTGACGGCAAGCAGCCTGTTGGTCATCGCCTCGCTTCTCGGCCTGCGCGGCTTCCGGCAATTTCTGAACCAACGAGCCTCGGTCGCCTGGGAGTATGTTGCCCTCGGCGTTATTCTGGTCATGCTGGTCTACTGGACGTTTGTCTCGCCGCACGTCGATGCCCGTAGCGCCATGATTTCGGGCTTCATTGCCTACGTTCGCTTCCATATCGGCTGGTCGGTGCTGAAATACCGGCCACCGGGTCGTCCCAAGTACGCCTATTACTTCGTGTCGATTGCGGCAGCGCTTGGGGCTGTGGTACACGCCGTTCGTGCCATTTCTTACGGGCTCGGGCTCGCCCATGAGACCGTATTTCTGGCGCCGACACCACTGAATGTCATGTTCCTTGGCATGGCGACACTGACATTGCCATGTTTGTCGGTCGGTATGGTGCTGCTGGCCCATGACCGGCTGTCGGATCGAATGGAGCGTCTGGCGACGTTCGACGACCTGACGGGGGTGCTCACACGCCGGGCCTTCATCGCCCGTGCCGAGTCCGTTGCCCACGCGGCGGCGGCGAGAAAGACCGTATTCTCCATCGCCATTCTGGATCTCGATAAATTCAAGCGCATCAACGACCGATATGGGCATGCCGCGGGGGATCTCGCGCTTGCCCGCGTGGCGTCACTGATTTCCCGCGCTGTACGCGAAGACGATGTGGTAGGACGCATTGGCGGCGAAGAGTTTGCGTTATTGCTGCCGTCGTCCACAAAGGATGAGGCAGGGCGCCTTGTCGACCGGCTGCGTGCTATCGTCGCCGCGTCGGGGTCGTGTGTGCCGGGCGCAGAAGAGGTGGTGCCCACACTCAGCGCTGGCGTTGACGCGTACTGCGAGGGCGACACGCTCGCGTCGGTGATGGCGCGAGCCGACGCCGCGCTCTATGCCGCCAAGGCGAACGGCAGAAATTGCGTCATGGTTGCTCCGGCAGTGGACGCCCGCGAATGGAGACGTCTCCCGACAGGGTCAAGCGAGTTGGCTTCCGGCAATATCACCTCCCTTTGACCTGTTAGGCTGGCATCCGGCGTGCCAATTGCGGCGATTGGTTCAGAGCGAGCCGCCGCGAGTTTCGTCTCGGTTTCGGCTATCTGCCGCCCGAGCGCCTCGGCGCGGCGCTGTCGACCTTGTCGCCGTTTATGGCGGCTTGTCTGCGCCGGTAAGCTCCCGGTTCCCCCTTGAAGGACACCCATCCCCATGAAAGTCAGAGTCGCCTATATCGAGGAGCCCCCGTTCTACTGGACGGGGTCGGACAATCGCGCTACCGGTGCCGACATCGAGTTGGCCGACGTGACGCTTCGCACGATCGGTGCGTCGGACGTCGAGTTTGTGCTGACGATGTTCGAGGAACTGCTGGCGGGGGTGCAAGACGGGCGGTGGGATATGACCGTGCCCTTGTTCGTCTCTGCCGAGCGGGCGCGGTCCGTTGCCTTCAGCCTGCCGGTTTGGGCCTTGAGCGACGGCTTTGTCGTTCGACACGGCAATCCGAAGGCGCTCACCCGCTACGAAAGCGTGGCGGCACGTAGCGATGCAATCCTCGGCCTCGTCGCCGGGACCGTGCAGCGTGACACGGCCATGAGTGCGGGGGTGCCGGATAAACGGATCGTGACCTTCAAGCGTCAATCCGATGCTGTGGCGGCGCTTCTCGCCGGAGAGATCGATACGTATGCGGCCACAGCGCTCGGCAATCGGGAAATCGTCGCCGCGCACCGGGAACTCGAAGCCGTTGCGCACGAAGCAGCGGCGAGCGATAGCGCACCGGTCGGGGCGTTCTCCTTCAAGAGAGACAACCAGACGCTATTGAACGCAGTGAACGGTCAATTGCGCCAGTATCTGGGTTCGGCCGATCACCGCACCCGTATGGCGAAGCACGGCATCACGAAAACGGAAATCGATAGCATCGTCAACCGCACGGCAGAATGAGTGAGCATCGTTCGGCGATTGGCGGATAGACGCCTGGTGGCAAACTGGGCACCGGCTTTACAGCAACGTGCCACGCCAGATCACTCGCCCAACGATGTTCAGGCTTTCCAGCGGTGCTTGAATGGGCGCGTACCGGGCGTTGTCCGATGTGAGCGACACCATGCCGCCAAGCTGCCGCTGCAAGCGTTTGATGAGCAGATCGCCGCCATCGCGTAGCACGTAGACCTCGCCATCAGCCGGACTTGCGACCTGTCGATCGACGACGAGCGTGTCTCCCGTGCGGAACGTCGGCGACATGGCGTTGCCCTCGACACGCATCGTCGCCAAATGGGCCGGATCGTATCCGTGGCGTGCAAGCCACTCCTGGCAAAACGCCAGTTGCACCAATTTCTCTGGCATCACCTGCGGGACGGCGCAGTCCGCGTCATCTCCACGGTAAAGCGGTAAAAGCGTCAGATGGTTTTCCGGCCAGCTGTCACGAACCGCCGCCTCCATCGCGCCGCGCCCCGTGATTAGCCACTCCAGCGTCACGCCTCCGGCCTCGGCCAGCGCCATCAATACGCGGCGTGAGGGCTCTGCACCTCCGAGGTACTTCTGAAATCCGCTCGGTGAGATTCCCGCCTGGCGCACCAGCGCGCTCGCATTGCCAGCACGCTCGATCAGCAAACGCAACCGTGCGATGAAGTCGTCATCGGTGTCGTGCGCGGAAGCTCCGGCATTGCCGCCGTAGATCGCCGCCTTGTCCGCTTTCGTCATGTGTCTCTCCCGCCGCTGTTCGGGAGCAATATCCCGCTGTCGCGATAACTATAGCGAAAAATATCATTAAGACAATTCGCTATAGGGCAATAAAATCATCCAATAGCGAATTTTCGTTACATGATGATAGCGCAACGACGGTGTTGCAACATGCTTAGGTGACCAAGGAGAGAATAAATGGGGCTAACCCCAACGTATCGCGGCACACGAGACGCGGAGGCCCGGCGATGACATTGCGCGTCGGGGTACATCCGAACAATCTGCATCTGCAACTGGCTGCGCTGACGTGGCCGGATCGTTGGCCGGCGAACGTGCCTGACGTGCAGTTCGTGGCTTACCGTGAAGGGCGTGATACCGGCCGCCTGATCGCCGGTGATGTCATCGATGTAGGCGGCACCGGTTCGACGCCGCCGTTGCTCGCACAGCATGACGGCGTGCCGCTTGCCTACGTTGCGGCGTCGGCGCCGCGGGGCGCGAATGGGGCTATTGTGGTTCGCGGCTCTGACGCGCCGGTCAATGTATCGGCACTGGCCGGTCGCCGTATCGCTTTGCTCGATGGTTCTTTTCACACCTCCTTTCTGGCTGCCGCGCTCGAGCGCGAGGGCCTGTCGTTACGCGACGTCGAACGTGTCGAGCTGGCACCCGCGGATGCCTACCGCGCGCTTGACGAGGGGCGGGTCGACGCGTGGGTCGCCATGGCCCCCTGGCTTTCGCGAGTGCGCGACGAATTCCCCCGGTGGCGCGTGCTGACGGATATCGGTGCTTATGTGCCTAACCGTTCGGTGTTTTGGGCCCATCGTGACGCCGTCGAGCGCCACCGCGCAACCCTCGACGCCGTGTTCTCGGCGCTGAGCGCGTTGGGCCAGGATGTCGCGAACCATCCCGCGCCTTATGCCGAGCGACTCGCCAACGCCGGGATTTCGGGCGCAGACGCTGCCTCGTGGCGCACTTCACTGGCGGCGCGCGACTGGCAACTGCAAGCCTGCGACGGTGCTTTCTATGCCGAGCAGCAAAGCGAGGCCGATCTGCTTCATCGCCACGGCGATTTGTCGCATGCGCTGGATATCTGGCAAGCGGCGCCATCTGCGCCATTGAATTTCTCGTCAGCGGCTTGCGCGCACTGAATATCTTCCCTCTTGGCTACACGGATTTTGCAATGAACGTTTATTGGTATCTCACCGCGCCGGATGGACACGCGCCGTGGACGACGGACGGTGCCCGTACGATCAACTATCGTTACCTCCAGCAACTGGCTCGCGGCTATGACCATCTCGGTTTTACCGGTGCGCTGTTTGCCACCGGCGCGCACGACGTCTGGGTGCTGGGTAGCTCGCTGCTACCGTACACCGAGGACATGAACTTCCTGCTCGCCATCCACCCTGGACTCATACAGCCCACGTTGCTCGCGAAAATGGCGGCCACATTTCAGGAGTTCTCCAAAGGGCGGTTGCTGCTCAACGTCGTGTCGGGCGACGCCAAGATGCTCGGGGCCTATGGCATGTCCATCGCGCATGACGAACGCTATCTGATGGCCGACGAATACCTCACGATCTTCAAACGTCTTTTCGCCGGTGAAACCGTGACCTATCAAGGCAAGTACTTCAGCGTGGAGGGGGCGAAGCTCGCGCTGCCTGCGGGGAAGTCGATTCCCATCCCCCCACTGTGGTTCGGCGGTTCATCCGAGCCGGCCATCGAAGTCGCCGCTAAACATGTCGACACCTATCTGTCATGGGGCGAGACGCCGGATGAGATCGAACAACGGGTTCGGCATGTGAATGCCCGCGCGGCGCACTACGGACGAAGCCTGTCGCACGGCGTGCGTCTCTACGTCATTCTTCGCGATACCGACGAGGCTGCCTGGGCAGAGGCGGATCGCCTGTTGAGCCTGATGGACGACGACGCCATCGCCGCGAATCAACGGTTTGTCGGCGGCAGCGACTCCGTGGGCCAGCGACGCATGAGTGCGCTCCATCAAGGCAGGCGACCCGCGCGCGCACGGGATCTGGAAATCGCGCCGAACCTTTGGTCGGGACTGGGCCTTGTGCGGCCGGGACCGGGTACCGCGATTGTGGGCTCGCCGGAGACCGTTGTCGCGACACTCAACGATTACGCGTCGCGAGGCATTGACACCTTCATTCTGTCGGGGCTGCCGCTGCTCGAAGAATCGTATCGGTTTGCGGAGCAGGTATTGCCGCGTTTGCCTGTTCGCCGCCGCGAAACGGCCGAGAAAACATTTACCTGGTCAACGTTGTTCGATCGAGATCCGTCCACGCTCACCACGCCTGCGCACCCCTGAAGGCGCATCGCTCCACTCAACCGGGATTTAGCATGAACTTCATTTTCGACGTCCGCCGGTATTTCCGGCGCACGGGGGAGCGTTTCGCCGTTGTGGCGGCGCTCGCCGCGATGACGCTCGCGACGATGCCTGCCCCCGCCAGTGCACAAACTCGCGCCGGCAGTGTGACCTTGCGCATCGCCTATCTCAAGGGAACCTCGGATCTGACGCTCGCCAAAGCCAAGGGCTCACTCGACAAAGCGCTGGCCGGGCAGGGCGTCAAGGTCGTTTGGGCCGGCCCATTTCCTGCGGCCGCACCGGCGTTCGAAGCGCTTAACGCCGATGCCGTCGATCTGACGAGCGGCAGTTCCACGTCGTTCGTGACGTCTATTGCCGCCGGCGTTCCGATGGCGATTTTCGGCTATCAACCCATGACTGCGCATAACGAGGCCATTGTGGTGCCGCAGGATTCGGGGATTCGTTCGCTTGCCGATCTTGCTGGCAAACAGGTCGCCGTCAACAAGGGCGGCACCGGCGAGTATCTGCTGGTGCGCGCGCTAGTCAAAAGTGGCATCGCGCCGGATACCGTCAGGCGCCGTTATCTGTCGCCTAGCGACACCGGCAGCGCGTTTGTCGGCGGTGGCGTAGACGCGTGGGCGACGTGGGACCCCTTCCTCTCGATTGCCAAAAGCAACTATCACGCGCGTGTACTGGCAGACGGTGTCGCCATTGGCTCGGACAACGCCGTGGGCTATTTCGTGCGTCAGGATTATCTGAAGGCGCATCCGGAAGTCGTGAGAACCGTGCTGCGCGTGCTTCGCGACGAAAACATCTGGACCGCCGCCCACCCGCGAGAAGCCGGAAAGATCTGGGCGGCCGAATTGAATCTGCCGCCCGCACTGGCAGACAAGCTCGGTGAGAACAACGTGTCGCCGCTGCGCGCCGTGCTGCCTGACGATGCAACGCGTATCGAGCGCGTCGCTCGCTGGTACGTAGATAACCGGATCATTGCCACGCAGCCCGATGTGAGGGCGCATATCGCGACACTCGCCGACTGAACCGATTCCACAGCACGCAGCATTGCCCGGCGTTTCCGGTCGACCTCGACGTCCCCTACGGGGGACCGCCGGGCGCGTGCGAACTTCCTCTCAATGCCATAAGCCGACATCGATCGGCGAACACTCGACATGACCCAGAAAAATCACACGCTCGCACGTCCGCAGGCGGGGACAGCCTCGCCCCTGCGCACCACACTCGCCGTGCTGGCCCTTACCATCAGCCTTGCGGCGTCGCCGATAGCACACGCGCAGACATCCAGCGTGACGCTCTACGGCCTGCTCGACCTTTCGCTCGACTGGTCGCATTCCGGCAGTCAAAGCACCTACCGTATGCTCTCCGGCGCACAGACCGGCTCTCGCTTCGGCCTGAAAGGCTCGGAGGACATCGGCGGCGGAAACCGCATCAACTTCACGCTGGAAAACGGTTTCAATCTGAACAACGGCACGGCCAGCGATTCGACGTCGACCTTCAATCGTCAGGCGTGGGTCGGGGCTTCGGGCCGCTGGGGGGAAGTGCGTTTCGGGCGGCAGAATTCGCCATTGTATGTTCCGCTGGAAGGCAAGTTCGATGCGACCGGCGCCTCGACGATCGCATCGGGGCTGAACAGCTTCGCCACGTTGTCGGTGCGCGCGAGCAACGCCATCTACTACGGAACCCCCGATATCGCAGGGTTCTCGGCGCAGGCGATGTTGGGATTGCGTGATACCGCCACTACGCCGCGCAGCGGCATCAATAACTACCATTTGACGGCGTCTTACACGCGCGGTCCGGTCGATTTGGGCGTAGGTTTCCAGTCGGTGGACAGTGCCACCAACGCGAGCACGCTCAAGGCGTTCTTCGGCGGAGGTTCCTACGACTTCGGCATGGTTCGGCTGTTCGCCGGTTTCCATCATGCGCAGCAAAGCGACGGCTCCGTGGACAAAAACGTCTACACCGTTTCCGGTGCTTACCGCTTCAGCCAAGCATCATCGTTGGCGTTGGTGTATTCCCATCTCGACGACCGCACTCCGGCAGCACGCAATGCGGATCACATTGGTCTGATGTACGCCTACTGGCTCTCCAAGCGGACGTGGCTGTATGCCAGCGGGGCGGTGTTGCTCAACAAGGGCAGTGCTTCTTATGCGCTTGCCGGATCGACGACACCGGGGGTTGCGGTGGCCTATCCCGGCGCAGACGCACAGGGTATTCAGATCGGTGTGCAACACCGGTTCTGATAATGTCGCGTTCGCGCCCCGCGTTATCTGAGCAGGCATAACTTTCCCGCACCGTCTACCGCATTCCCCAGTAGATCAGCAACAGGACGGCCACCGTTACGGCGCCGACGAACCAGGACATGCTAGCCATCATGTCTTCTCCTACTTGTAATTCACGACCGGCGTCTGAATTGAAGACGCCGGTGGCTACCACCGCCACCGGAGCGTGCTTGCGGCGCGGCTATAAGACTTGCCGAACTGTGTCGGCTCAAGGCGTTTGCCAACACGTTGAATGAGGTCACGAGCGAGCAGTGCGTCGGTAAGGGCGTCTGACAAGGGCTCGGGATCACGCCCTGAAACGTGCTGAAGTGCAGCAAGGATGGCTTGCTTGGATAGGGAGAGCATGGTGATCCCCATTTGAAAATCTGTCATCGTCCGGTCAGGGGCTGTGAACAGGCGTGCTTGGGTTCGGGCGACCTGACCGGGCCGCGCGTCAGGCCGGCTTGATGTTGGATGCCTGTGGTCCTTTCGGACTTTGCACAACATTAAAGGAGACGCGCTGGTTTTCCTGCAGCGTTCGAAATTCTTCGCGATTATCCGCGTTGATTTCGGAAAAATGAGCGAAGAGATCTGCGCCTCCATCATCCGGTGTGATGAAGCCGAAACCTCTGTTGTCATTGAACCACTTGACGATGCCAGTACTCATAAATCACCTCTTGAATGTCCAACGCTTTACCATCGCGAATTACGAGGTATGGAGGCGTTGATAAATGGACAACCAAGAAGGTCAGAGATCGGAAGTGTCTCGCATGGATCGGGAGATCGACGCGCTATCGAAAAACGTCAGACTTGATGGCCATTAAATATTTTATACGCTTGTATTGAGAAACCAACAAGCAGTTTGTTTTTGTTTTTATATTTAAATTTCGTTTTAATTTATGGAATTGATTTTTAAAATAATCCGACCGGAATTATCGTCCGACTCAGCGCTGGCGAGGGGGCTCACGCTGGCGGTAGAAGACTGATCTGCACCCGGTGGATGCGCCCGTCGTCGACCAAAGGGATGTCGTGATCGTTACCTTCCAAAAGATGCCCGTCGACGGTAACGGATGCGGGGCCTTGGCTCTGGCCATGCGGATTGACCACCGAGATGAGATAACGGGACTTGCCATATTGGTAACTCAAGCGAAACCCGCGCCACTCCTGCGGAATACAAGGCGCGATGCGCAGCGCGTTCCCGCGCTTGTCCAGCCCCAGAATGGACTCCACGGCGCCGCGATACATCCACCCCGCAGCGCCGGTGTACCAGGTCCAACCGCCGCGGCGGACGTGCGTGGGGGAGGCGTAAATATCCCCGGCCATGACGTAAGGCTCCACCTTGTAGGCATGCACGCCGGCGCGCGTGTCTGCATGGTGAATGGGATTGAGCATCTTGAGTATGTCGCCGGCGCGGTTGCCGTCGCCCATTTGCGCATACGCGATCATGCACCAGGTCGCGGCGTGGGTGTATTGCCCGCCGTTTTCCCGAATGCCAGGCAGGTATCCCTTGATGTACCCGGGATCTCGTTCCATTTTGTCGAACGGCGGCGTCAACAGCAGGATGAGGTCGTCGCCTGGGCGCACCAGATAGTGCTCGACGGATTCCATCGCTCGGCGCTGCCGGTCGGCATCTCCCGCCCCCGAAATCACACTCCAGCTCTGCGCGATCGAATCGATACGACACTCCGCATCGCCCGAACTCCCGAGCGGCGTTCCGTCATCGAAGTAGGCTCGCACGTACCATGCCCCATCCCAGGCGCCATTATTCAGCGCAGCGTGCAATCGGGCAGCGTGTGCCCGCCATCGCGCTGCGGCGTCGACCTCTGCACGCGCTTGCGCCAGATCGGCGAGGGGCAACGCTGTGGCATACAGGAACCAGCCTAGCCAGATGCTTTCGCCTTTACCTTCCATCCCGACGCGATTCAGGCCGTCGTTCCAGTCACCCCCGCCTATCAGCGGCAAGCCGTGGGTGCCCGTCGCGAGACTGCAATCGATGGCACGCTGGCAATGTTCGAACAGGGTTCCGGTCTGCGCTGTGACCGTCGGCACGTAGTACGCATTTTCTTCGGTGTCTGAGACGGCACGTCCCTCCAGATAGGGTACCGGTTCGTCGAGGATCTTCGTGTCACCCGTCACTCTGATGTAATGGATGACCGAGTACGGTAGCCAGAGCCTGTCGTCGGAGATATGGGTACGGACACCGCGACCTGAAGGCGGGTGCCACCAATGCTGCACATCCCCCTCGACAAACTGCCTCGCGGCTGCCTTGAGCAGATGCGCCCGCGCAAGATCGGGGCGCGCATGGCACAGCGCCATGCAATCCTGCAATTGATCGCGAAATCCGAACCCGCCGCTAGCCTGATAGAACGCGGCGCGCGCCCACATGCGGCAAGACAGCACCTGATAGAGCAGCCAGCCGTTGAGCATCAGATCGGTCGCCCGATCCGGTGTCTCGACGTGAAGCTGCATGAGAATGGTGTGCCATTCCGATTTGACCGTGGCCAAGACCGTGGAGGACGGTGTCGCACGGTAACGTTGAATGTATGTCCTCGCAGCATCGCGGTCGTTCGCCTGTCCAAGAAGAAGGGTAAGTTCGACGCGTTCGCCGGGAGCCAATGTGATCTGCGTGAGTAGCACGCCGCAAGGGTCCAGGCCCGCGCCCGTCGCCTTGCTAAGGGCCGCATCGGATAGCAGCCCGGCAGGATGGGCGAGATCTCCGTTGCGTCCAATGAATTCCGTGCGGTCGCCGGTCCAACTGGTCTGTTCGCCAAGCCAGTCCAAAAAGGCGATGCGCTCGCTGAATTCGGCGTTCCATGCGTTGGTGGCAAACATCGCACCCGTGACGGCATCGATCTCGGAGACGACAAACGGCGCATTGCGGGCACGTTTGGCGCCTAGCACCCATTCGACGTATGCCGCAGCACTAAGTCTGCGCGGGCGCTTTGTACGGTTTTCGATGGTCAGTACGGAGAGCTTGACAGGGTCGTGCCAACTCACGAATTGCACGAGTTCGGTCTTGATGCCATACACGGCATGTTCGAAACGACTGTATCCAAAACCGTGAGAGGCAATATAGCGAGTGTTCTCCAAACGGATGGGCGATGCGGTCGGGCTCCACAGATGGCCCGTTTCGTCATCGCGCAGAAAGAACGCTTCACTGCACGGATCGACGACCGGGTCGTTCGACCAAGGCGTCAGTTGATTCGCTTGGCTATTGGACGACCAGGTATAGCCGCCCCCTGACTCCGATACCTGAAAACCAAATTCCGGATTGGCGATGACGTTGAGCCACGGCGCAGGTGTGCGTTGGCCCGGTCCGAGTACCGTCACGTACTCGCGCCCCTGCTCGGCAAACCCGCCCAGCCCGTTGAAATACTCAAGCGCAGGAGCGGACAATGACGTGTCGGCGAGGTCATCGCCACGCGTTCCGCGCGGTCGGGCGATATTCAATGGCTTGTGGATAATGCTGCGTCCCATGCGCACGACTTGTTCTTCGAGGCTGCCTTGTCTCGCCCCCGCAAGCACGACACGGGCGGCAGTGAGCAACAATGTCATTTCCGCTGCCTCGAGGTCGTCGGCGCGAATGACGGAAATGCCGCCGCGTCTGTCGTTAGGCCCGGACGTGACCTGTGTGCCGCTGACCATCGTCTGAAGTGAGATTTGCAGATCCTGGATATACGACACCTTGCGTTCATTGAGAATCACGAGGTCGACCGGAACCCCTTTACCTTGCCAGTATTCGTGGGCGCGCAGCAACTGTCTGACAATGTCGCGGTCGTCCTGATCGTCCACCCGGATCAGGACGATGGGCAGATCTCCGGAAATGCCGAATCGCCATAGCGACGGCGCACTGAGCGTGTTGCGTTTGAGCACCTCGGCGGCCGCACGCATCGCGGCGTCCACATAGAGCACCCGGTTGGCGATGAACTGGAAGAGATGGGCGTCGTCGGCCGTGATACCCAGATAGTGCAGATTGACCTGGCCCTGTGTCCACGCCAATGTCGAAATGCGTTGGAAGCTTGCCGGGTCGTGATACTTGTCAGTGAGATCGAGCAATGACTCACGGCTTGGCGCCACCATCGTAGAAAACACCAGATGCTCGGTCGCACCGGGGGCAATGGTAATGCGCGTGCGCAGGCTGAAGATCGGGTCCAGTACCGGACCTACCGTATTCGACAGCGGACGGCCGTCCATGACTGCCAACGGGTTGCGGATCGTTCGCCCCCGTGTGATGAAACGTGCCCGATCCGTCTCATAGCCCAGTTTGCCGCCATGCGGCGAGCGCGCTAGCACATGCGCCGCCCACAAGGGCGTATCCGTGCCCCCGCGAGGACGGCGCATGGCGAGCAGACCCTGCACTTCCGGCAGGTACTCGGTCTGGACGAACAGATTGGAGAAAGCAGGATGCGCCGCGTCGCTCTCCATCGGCGCCAGCACGACTTCGGCGTAGGAGGTGACTTCAATTTCACGCGTCAGCGCGCCGGCGTTGGTGATAGACAGGCGACGGACCTCGGCGTTGTCTTCGGGCGACACCATGATTTCCAGTGTCGTGACAAGCGAGCCCTCTTGCCGGACGATGCTTGCACGATCTTCGGAGAACGCCACGTCATAGCTGTCGGGTTCGGTGCCCACGGGCAGGAAGGTCGCCGACCAGACGGCGTCATCGGCGGTGTCCCGCAGAAACAGATAGCTGCCCCAGGGGTCGCAAGTGATATCTTCGCGCCAGCGAGTCACGGCCGCGTTGCCACATAGGCTGTATCCGGACCCCGCGGCAGTGACCATCACCGAATACCCGCCGTTCGATAATAAGTGCGTGGCGGGAGGCGTCTGACCGGCAGAATAGAATCGACGCATGACCGGCACAGTCGCCTCGACACCCATTGGCGTGTCCGCGATGTCGGGGGCAAGATCGACCGCGCTGATTTCGCGCGGGTTCGCCTCATGCAAGAGCAAGTCGGCGGCTCGTACGACAGCCTGGCGATGGAAGCGTTGCCGCATAACGTCGCCGAACAGCACGTTCGTCAGCGCGACCAGCGACATGCCCTGATGATGGGCCATGTAGGTGCGAACCGGGACGGCATTACAGTTTTTCGGCAGGCGCGAAGGCGTGTAGTCGACGGCGTCGTAATACCCGAAGGCACCGCGAGCGCCAACACCATCGAGCCGCTTCAGGTTGGTCACGGCGTGCGGCAAGTCATACATGGCGGCGAGCACCGTGGCGTAGGGCGCGATCACCAGAGACCGCGCCAGCCCGCGCTTCAATGCCAACTCGGGCACCCCGAAATCGGAGTATTGATAAGTCAGCGCGCGGTCACGTATGTTGCAGGCCGACTCGGAGACGCCCCACGGCACATTGCGCTCCTTACCGTAGGCGATCTGACTCGCCACAGCAAGCTCGCACGTTGAATCCAGCAGGCTTCTATGGGGATAGTCCATCACCAGCGACGGCATTAGGTACTCGAACATCGAGCCTGACCATGACATCAGCACTGCGGCCTTGCCGTAAGGCGTCATGATGCGCCCGAGCCGGAACCAGTGCGTTGCCGGCACATCGCCCTTTGCGATGGCGATGAAGCTTGTCAATCGCGCCTCGGACGCGAGTAGATCGTAGTACGAGTTGTCCAGTTCGGCGTCCCCCACTCGATAGCCAATCGAAAACAGCCGCCGGTCGGTCGCGAACAGGAAGAGGAAGTCCATCTCGTCGAACAGCCGGCGCGCCAATATCGCAACGGCTTCGAACCGTTTCGCGATGTCCGGGCCGGGTAAAGGCGACAATGTGAAGTAATAGGGCGATTCGCCGTCAGGCGACACGTCCGGCGCGAGATCTCGCAGGTGGCTCTTGACGTCTCGACGGATCGCGCCGACCCAGTAGAGAACTTCGCTATGCGCAGCGTCACCGCGTTCGTTGACGAATGTCTGTGCGAGATCGAGTAGCGTAGTCACGAGCTGGTCTATCGCGTTCCAGCGCCGGCGCCAGCCCTCGGATGCATCGGCGATGACGTCGATCGGTCTGGACGGCGCGGGCTGGAGGAGCATGAGTTCCAGCGCGTCGAGTTCTTCGTACAGGAGGGTGCGGTTCACCGTAAGCGTTCGCCGGTCGTCACTCTCGTGGGCGATGGCGTCGCGCAGGAGGGCGACCGTGTCGAGAATTCCATCGAGTTGCGCGCGGGAAAATACCGGTTCAATGGCAATGTCTTCGCACGCGCTCGCGACCACGAGCAGATGGCCGGCCAAATTGCCGCTGTCGACGCTCGACACATATTGCGGGGCCAGTGCGCTGAGGTCGTGGGTGTCGTACCAGTTGAAGAAATGCCCCTGGTAGCGCGCAAGCGTCGACATCGTGCCAAGGGTTTGCTCCAGGCGTTCGAGCGTCTCCGTCACGCCAATCCAGCCGAAATCGCGCGCAGACAGTACCGACAGCAGGTAGAGGCCAAAGTTGGTGGGCGAGCTTCGGTGCGCCACCACGGGGCTAGGGTCTTCCTGGAAGTTGTCGGGTGGAAGCTGATGATTGTCGTCGTCGACAAAGGTGGTGAAAAAGCGCCAGATACGCCGGCCGGCCATTCGCAAAGCGCGGTTATCCTCCGCGGCGACGAGGGACGGGCGCGCAGGGTCCGGGCGGCGGCTGATCCATTGGGCGACGAACGGAGAAAGACCCCACAGGACCAGAAAGGGCGCTGCCCACGGGAGGCTGGCTGGCCTGAGCCATGCAACGATGGCCGCGCACAGTGCCGTGAGCGTGATGGCACCGCGAAGCGACCATAGAAAGTTGCCTACCGAGCGTCCGGTGTGCAGTTTGACCTGCGCGGCCGTCACCCACTCGAGCAGCCGGCGTCGAGAGACGGTCAGCCGAAACAGCGTGCGTGCGATGGCGTCGGCGGCCAGCCACGCGTGGTTGGCCAACATCGATGCCACGATAAAGGTACGCTCGACGCCACTGCAAATGTCGCGGCCAACCGCGCGCCAGTGGCTCGGCATCGAAATACCGGTCTGTGATGGGATCAGGCCCGCCGCAATCATGAATATCGCCGGGGCGGAAATCGCAAGCAATACCAGTACCGACCATATCCCGACAGGCGCCTGCGCGACTGCCCACGCGCACACCAGCGTGGCCAGCGCCGCTGGCGCGGTAAGGGAGCGGCGCAAATTGTCGAGCATCTTCCATCGAGCCGCGGCTGGAATCGCTCCGCCGCGCTTGCCGACGATCCACGGCAAAAGCTGCCAGTCGCCCCGGATCCATCGGTGCAGCCGGGTGGCGGCTACCTGCGCATTCGACGGAAAGTCCTCGAACAATTCGATATCGGTGACCAATCCGCAACGGGCGAAATTTCCTTCGAAGAGGTCGTGACTGAGAATCGTGTTCTCCGGAATTCGCCCCGCAAGTGAGGCTTCGAAAGCGTCGACGTCGTACAGGCCTTTGCCGACGTAGCTGCCCTCGCCAAGAAAATCCTGATACACGTCGGACACGGCGCCGGCATAGGGATCGATGCCGTAGCGGCCCGAAAACAGACGCGAATAAATGGTTCCTTCGCTCATCGCTGGCAGTGTCGGTGTAATGCGCGGTTGAAGGATGCCGTAACCGGCAACCACACGCCGGGCGCCCGGATCGATGTACGGACGGTTCAGTGGGTGCGCCGCGGTGCCGACGAGCTGCCGCACGGCGTCGATAGGCAGACGCGTGTCGCTGTCGAGCGTGATGACGTATCGCACGCCTGGAGGTGTCCACGGCCCGCGTGCATCAATGTCCATGAACGAGGTGTCCGTGGCGCCTCGCAGCAGCCGGTTGAACTCATGGAGTTTGCCTCGTTTGCGCTCCCATGCCAGCCATTTGCGCTGTGTTTCATTCCAAAGCCGCCTGCGGTGGAACAGGAAGAAGCGGGGCGTATTGGCGGTGCTGTCGGCGGTGCTGTCGGCGGTGCTATCGGCGTAGCGGGAATTCAGCGCCGCTATGCGGGCGTGGGCGGCTGCCAACAGCGGCATATCGCTCTCGATGTGTTCTTCATCCGCATCCCGCCAATCGGAGAGCAGGGCAAACCGGACATCGCCCTTGGGGTTCGCGAGATAGTGCACTTCCAACTGAGCGACCTGCGCGGCGATGTCCGCCTCGTTCGTCAGCATCATCGGTACGACAACGAAGGTTCTGAGGTCGGGCGTGATACCGTCGGCCAGCTCAAGGCGTGGCAAATGACGCGGGGGAATCAATCGGGTCAACGCTCGGTCGATAAGCAGAACGGCAAGTTCCGATGCCGGGAACAGACCACATACGGCCAATAGCATCAGACCGGCGACGCTCACCCCTGCCGTGGCGCTGAGCCAGACTGGAACGACCAGGATCAGAACACTCAGCAGACAAACGCCCACGATGTAGGCTGCTGCGCAATGGTGGGCATCATGCAACCGCCAGCGATGGGTGATCGGCACACGATAGGCGATCTCGCGCTCGAAGGCGCGCCGGCCGGCCGACAGAAGATAGTAGCCTGCGTCCGTGCGGCGCGGCATGTCTTCGGCGTCAGCCGCATCGCCCGTGCCCGCCGCCGCAGCGGCCACCCTGAGGTTCAGTGCCTGCGTGACCTCAAGCTCGGACAACCGGGATCTCGCCGCCAGTTTCTCAATCTCGTGCCGGTAGCCGTCGCGAGTCGCAAAGTCCATTTCCGCGTAACCGGCGTTCTGGCGCAGATGCGCGTCGACCAGGCTGACTTCCTCGAATAGCGGCTGCCAATCGAATGCCCGCATGTCGCGCAAACTGGTGATGACATTGCGCACGCTCATGTTGGCTGCTGCCTGAATGGCGTGTTCGGCCTGTACGACATCGTCAGCCGATTGCCCTTGCTGCGCCAGTTGATCGCTCAGCCATTGCAGAGACCTGTCCTGATAGCGCAGGCGCTGGATCAACTGGACCGTGAAGGCCGGCTCGAACGGCTCGACGACGCCTGCGTTTGCCTTCGGTGCATCACCGGCAGCGGGGGATGCAGACGTCTTGTGCGCGAGCAGTTCATCCGCATATCGATCGGCGGCCTGACGGTACACCTGAGCCCGTGTCACTTGTGCGCAGAGGCGCCGGAGATTCTCGATCATCACGGCGCGCAGTGTGAGCGGCATGGCCCAGAGTTCTGCCATGGTCAGCGGCTCGACCTTCTGATAGGCGAGCAGAAAACACATGAGCAGTGCAGGGTCGAAACGGCTGTCGGTGTGAGCCACGAAGGCCCAGAGCACACCATAGATGCGTGGCAGGCCACGCAATGGGCCATCGAGCAGCCGGGGCAATGATCGGAAAGACTTCGTGTTCAGGCCGTGCCGGACTTCTCTGAACTGGTCGGAGACGGTGCGGAAGTTGTCCAGCAGCCACTCCGCTGCCGGGGTGATCGAGCGACGCCGCAACGTGGCGTGCGCCGTTGCGTCATAGCATTTGCGCAATATGCGCTCGTTGTCGGCAGCGCGTGAGGTCAGCGTTCGGGTGCGGGGCGGATGAATGGCGATTTGCTGGGCACGCGCCAGACTGAGCGCATGCTGCTCCAGCCGGTCGCGGCTGAACAATTCAGCCCGAATCGGGGCTTGCGCAGGCCCGAAGTCGCTCGTCCCCCGGGGGGGGCCGACAAAGTAATCCATTCCTGGCGGTTTCCACATGCCGATGTCTCCGGCGTTGAACGGCGATCAGGAGAACACGGGGTGTTTGTCGTCCAGACCGACGACCTCGTCGTAAATGTGGTCTCGCGTGCGTGGGTCGAAGTGTTGCCAGACTCGGGCGAGCCAGTATTTCATCTTGCGCTGGGAAACGTCGTGCCTGCTCACCGGCACAGCCGGGAACTGGTCATTTTCACCGACCAATTTTCCCTGCAGGTACTCGTGGGCGTTGGCTCTGACATATTCTTTGGCTTTCATCAGATCCGTGGCGCTTGAGGAAAACGACAGATCCAGACATGTCAATGTCCAGACTGCGTCCTCACGTTCTCCGTAGACATGAAGCAGTATCCGTTCCTTTCTCATGATCGAATCCTCTTAGCACATGCGCGGCATATTGCCTTCGATGATCGTCGCGGATTTTGCCGAACGGGTCGGTTCGATACCGAACGGACTCTTCAGAGACTTTGACGTAGGCTGTGGGCGACTTCGGCATCTGATCGTCTCCCGTCGCGCGGCGTTTGCGTACGTGCGGCGGCTGGGCGCCGTCATTGACAGTCGATTCACGGGAGGTTTGCCATGTTACGAACCCTGGACGAACTGGAGGGCTGCACCATCCGCGCGACTGACGGTGACGTCGGTCTGGTGAAAGATCTGTACTTCGACGACAAGGCGTGGGTTGTCAGGTACCTCGTCGTGGAAACCGGGACGTGGCTTGCGAACCGGCAGGTATTGATCTCGCCCATTTCGATTGGTCAGAGCGACTGGCTCGACGACATCATTCCGGTCACGATCACCAAAGATCAGGTGAGGCACAGCCCGGACATCGACACGCACAAGCCGGTTTCCCGTCGGCATGAAGCCGACTATCTGGCGTATTACGGGTATCCGGACTACTGGGGCGGCATGGACGCATGGGGAGAAGGGGCATTCCCGGGCGGCCTCGCAAGCGGCAGCCGGTCCGAGCAGGATGCCTTTCGCGCGGCACGAGAAGCGACGCATTCCAATGACGAAATGGTGAACCGGCCGCGACACGATCCGCATCTGCGCAGTGCGGACGCGGTGACCAACTATCACATCCATGCCAGCAATGGGGACATTGGGCACGTCGAAGGCTTGCTCGTGGACGTGCACACATGGGCGCTGCGCTACATCATCGTCAACACCAGCAACTGGTGGATGGGCCATCTGGTGGCCATCCCCGTAAAGGTGATCGAACATATGAACTGGCTGGACGCGACCGTGTCGCTGGCGCTGACGCGCGAAGCGGTGAAAGGCGGGCCGCCCTACGATGCCAAGGCCCGACTCGATCGGCGCCAGGAGATCAGCATCCATCACCATTACGGTCGCGCGGGCTACTGGGACGATCCTCCGGCGCACAAGCGAGACGATATCTAGGGCCGTGGCTCCAAGCTCCCGCATTCAGGTCATCTCGGTACGCCAGCGGACCGAAATCCGCCTTCGCCGACGTTAGATTGAGTGCCAAGGTGACGGCGTCGCCGCCACAAGGAGAGCGTTGGTCATGTCAATTAATGTGTTGCTGATGCCCCTTCTGGCCATCGTGCTGGCGGGGCCGTTTTATCTTGCGTGCAGACAATGCACGTGTCTGAATGTACAGGAGCCCTCGCCATGAATTCCATCACTTCATTTCTGGTACTGGTGCTTCTTCTCGCGGGCGCGGTGGCTGGCGTCTACGTCAGTCCTTACCTGGCGCCGTGCTTTCTCGTCGCTGCCATACTGCTGGGCTCGACGCTGAAGATGGCGAACGCATGGCAGAAGTTCGTGATCCTGCGCGCCGGCAAACTGCAAAGCGTGAAGGGCCCGGGACTGTTCATGATTCTGCCGGTCATCGATAGCGTCACGGCCGTGATCGACGAACGTATTCAAACCACGGCATTCAACGCCGAGCAGGCGCTGACAAAAGACACGGTGCCAGTCAACGTCGACGCGATCATCTTCTGGCACGTCAACGATGCCGAGAAGGCCGCCTTGGCGATCACGGATTACCGGCAAGCGATCGACCGTGTGTCTCAGACATCCTTGCGCGAGATGATCGGCGCGTCGATGTTATCGACCCTGCTTTCTGATCGGAAGGCGTCGGACGAACAACTGCGCGCGGAAATCGGCGCCAAGACCGCTGCATGGGGTATTGCGGTGATGTCGGTGGAGGTGCGCGATGTCGCCATTCCGGTCGCGCTCCAGGACGCCATGTCGAGGCAGGCTCAGGCCGAGCGGGAAAAGCAGGCACGCATGATTCTCGGATCTGCGGAGGCTATCGTTGCGGCGAAATTTGTGGAGGCTGCGGCAATTTACGAAGGGCACCCGCAGGCATTGCAACTGCGCGCCATGAATATCATCTACGAGACAACCAAGGAACGAGGCGCCACCATTCTGATGCCATCGTCGATGGTCGACAGCATGAATCCGGTAGCGATATCGTTTGCCGTGGCCGGCGCCGACCCGGTCAATTCGATGCCAGGCCTGAAGACGGCCGCGTAGTCATCGATTTACCGCATGTGGCGGGGCTCGTCGGCGATCTAGTCGCCCAGGAGTTCCGCCACAGGCTGGAAATGCTCCACATGCTGGGATACGACCTTTACGATGACGATGATCGGGATACTCAGCAGCATGCCGGCGATTCCCCAGAGCCAGCCCCAGAACAGCAGCGAGACGAAGATGGCGGCCGGATTCATTTTGGCGATCTTCCCGGTAATCCACGTGGAGACAAAGGTTCCGACGAGAGCGGCAATCGCGAGAGACGTCCCCGAGACCAGCAGGGCCATCGAGAACGAATGAAATTGCATATACGCGGCCATACCGGTCGCCGCAGCGCTCACCCCCGGCCCGAGGTAGGGCACCACATGTAACAATCCCGCCGCCAGAGCCCATGCCCCCGCGTTATCCAGTCCAATCACGCGAAACGCGACCCAGGTGAGCCCGCCGACCAGCATATTGGTCACGAGCAACATCAGCATGTATTTCTGTATGGAGTCGTTGATGTCGTCGAGAATGCGCACGGTGATTTTCTTCGACGATAGCGACGGCCCCGCCAACCGCACGAGCTTTTGCTTGAATGTGCCTCCGCTGACCAACAGAAAAAATGCCAGCAGGATCACCGTCAGGGCTTGGGCTATCAGTCCCAGAGCGCCCATCGAGCCCATCCACAGAAAGGCGCTCAGCTTGAAAGCGGGCTGATCCAGCACCACATGCGTGACCGGTTGCCTCGGCGGCGAGGACAGGTCCGTGGCCTGGTTGGCCGCTTTCTCGATCGCGCCTGCGGCCGCCTTCATTTTCTGAAGGCTGCCGAATGTGCCGCTGTGCAGGTTATCCAGGACGGTCGAGAATGTCTGTGTGGCGGCAGGCAATTGCCCAATCACTCTATCGATCTGATCGCGCAAGGGATAGCTGCCGGACACGAACACGCCGACGACAGCGAGCATGACGATGATGGCGCCAGCGGAACGTCCGACTCTTAGTTTCCCCAACCCGACGACCAGTGGGTTGAGGGTGTAAGCAAGAAGGACGCCGAGCAGCACCGGGACGACAAATCGTTGCGCCCACTCCAGGGCGAATAGGACGGCGAGCGTCGCCAGAATACCCAATGCCAGGCCGCGCGCGTCCACCGGCATGCGCGGTGCCGACTCGACCGTGGATGCGTCCCTATCGGCGGCGTTCACGCCGCTCGACGGTACGGCCAGAGTGGCGTCCGGTCGTTGCGCGATGGGGGCGCGATGCCTTCCTTTAGGGCCGAAAAGACGGGCCGCGCCCCGGTTGACCCATGTGAATGACCACACAGCGGGCCTCCTGATTCGTAAGAAAATGTGAGCGAGTCCATGGGTTCGATCATTGAAGGAACATGTGGCACGATACGCATTTGCAAGCGTCATTTGCCGTTATGAGCAGAGCAGAATGAAGCCCATCGTGACAAACAGAAGCACTGCATAACTCATGACAATCACCTCGCTTTCTCAGTGAGGCTCACTGATCTCTTCATGCTGTTATCGACGTTGTGCAAACTTTCGCGGGCCAACGGTCAATCTCGAGCTATACGGTTACAGCGGTGCAGCAGGACGGTAGTAGTCGTCAATCTCATCGACCCACGCCTGATCTGCCATGTCGGGCCAATGGTCCGGGTCGAATCCCGGCGCAGCTTCCAGGCGGTGTTTGTCGACATCCAGAACAAAACACTTGTTCTCCGTATCGAGCTTCAATGCCTGCCACGGCACCGCGAACAGCTTTTTCCCCATGCCCAGAAAGCCGCCAAACGACAGTACGGCGTAACTGATCCTGCCGGCCCGAACGTCCAGCATGATTTCCTTGATATCGCCCAGCGCTTCGCCGTGCTCGTTGCACACGCTGTTACCGACGAGCGTATCTGCACCCATCAGGGTGGGGCCGGGCCCGAGCGCGGTACCCGGGCCGGGACGCACCGTTTCTCGCGTCTTGTACATTCCGTACGTATCACGATCTTCGTAGTTCATATGCCTTCTCCACTCAGAGCACCACACCTTTCGGCGTGGCGATTTACTCGTCGGAAAGCTGCACCAGCGCTGCTGTATCGCCCGGTGTAGCCACATTGACAAGCTTGTTTCTCGCACCGCAGCCGGGGCAATCAAAGTAAAAACCGAGGTCGTTGACTTCCGGCGTCATTTCCGGAAAGTCGCTCAACTCGCCGCAGGTTCTGCATGTGAACATCCGTATCTCCCTATCGTCTTGACGACGGTGCTTTACCAGCCGCTCGGGGGCTGACGAACGCGCCCACCACTCAAGGGCCGAGACTGCCGCTCGAACCAATATCGCCGGCATGATGCAAAGGCTAAGGGAGGAAGTCCGCAACGTCTGTCCGATAGCGAACAGTCGTTGATTCGGGGAAAACGTGGAGGAGGGTCCGCCAGCGAACAGACGCGACCTCGGTGCGGAGAGATAAGGGATGTGGTCATCGCCTGCGATTGCTGCTCATCACGGGCTGACCGCGCAAATTGTCGCTGACCCATTCTTGAGAAACGCCATGAAAATCTCCCGCTTTCCCACGCAACTTCACGTCGGGCGCGTTCTTGAAGTCCTGATCGTTGCCGGCCTCGCCGTCATCTGCACGCCCTCGGGCGCCGCCCCTGCCACGGGCAGCCACATGGGTACCCATGACAGGAATATGGCGTCGCGCCCGCCCGTCGAAGCCCGCATTAGCGATCTGCATACGCGGCTGCAAATCACTTCGGCGCAAGAGTCGCTGTGGCAACCCGTCGCGCAGATCATGCGAGACAACGCGACCAGGACACAGTCGTTGCTTAAAGCACGCGCCGATGGCGCAAGCCATATGAGCGCCGTTGACGATTTGCGGTCATACGGTCAAATTGCCGAGGCCCATGCCGACGGTATCAAGACACTGACGCCCGCCTTCGAGGCGCTTTACAACAGCATGTCCGACGTGCAAAAGCGCAATGCCGACCTGATATTCCGCAACGAAGGTCATCACATGGGCCGCAAGGGCTGAGAACGCAGGAGCCAATGATGAAATCCTTACTCACACGAATACAAAGCACGAGCCCCATCCGGAAGATCGGTCTTGCTTTGGTGATGCTGGGCGTGTTTGCACCGTCGGTGCCTCAGGCCCAGCCAGGCTATCGCGATCAGGGGGCGCATCACGATATGCGACAGGGAGACAGGCACGACCGACAACGGGCACCTTACGACCACCGTTACGACAGGCCGCGTCATTACAACGGGTATGGTGACGGCGGGTATGGGACGTATGGCGGGTACGGCGGGTACGCTTACGGCCCGCCGCCCGTGGTATACGCGCCCCCGGTATCGCCGGGCGTCACGCTATTTTTTCCACTCGAGTTTCGATAGCGTGGGAGTGCCCCGGCGGGTCGAGGCCGACCGATCGTGAGGTGCCTGCTTCAGGCGGGCTTTTGGGGGTGGCCCGCTATGATGGCGGCGAGGTTGCGTCGCCCAGCGTCTCATCGACGATGGCTTGCGCCTCGCGCAACAGTTGCAGCAGGTGGCGCTCGCCCTGAAAGCTCTCGCCATAGATCTTATAGGTCGCTTCAGTGCCAGACGGGCGGGCAGCGAACCAGCCATGATCGGTCACCACTTTCAAGCCGCCGATTGGCGCGTCGTTGCCGGGCGCGTGGGTCAGAATCGCATTGATCGGCTCTCCGGCGAGCCGCTTCGATCGCACATTGTCCGTCGACAGGGCCGCGAGCGCAGCCTTCTGTGCAGGTGTCGCACTCGCTTCGCGCCGGGCTTCCACGGGGGAACCCAATGCGTAGGTCAGTGTCTGGTACAGCGCGCCGGGGTCCCGTCCGGTGCGCGCCAACATCTCACCCGCCAGTAGCGCAGGGATCAGACCGTCCTTGTCGGTTGTCCAGACGGTGCCGTCGCGCCGCAAGAAGCCCGTGCCCGCGCTTTCCTCTCCGGCGACCGCCAGTGAACCATCGAGCAGTCCGGCAGCAAACCATTTGAACCCGACGGGAACCTCATACAGACGGCGACCGAGCTTCGACGCCAGACGATCGATCAACTGGCTGCCGACAACGGTCTTGCCAATGCCAGCATCGAGGGGCCAATCGGGACGGTGCTCAAACAAGTACTCGACCGCCACGGCGAAGTAGTGATTGGGGGCAAGCAAGCCCGCGCCTGGCGTCACGATGCCGTGCCGATCATGATCGGTGTCGCAGGCGAAGGCGACGTCGAACGCGTCTTTCTGCGCAATCAAACCCCGCATGGCGTAGGACGACGACGGGTCCATTCGGATTCGGCCGTCCCAATCGGCGGTCATGAAACCGAACGTCGGGTCCACGGTCGTGCGGGTTACCGTCAGATTGAGCCGATACCGATCGGCAATGGCCGGCCAATAGTGAACACCGGCGCCTCCCAGTGGATCGACGCCCATCTGAATGCCGGACGCCCGCAACACGTCCATGTCGATAACGTTGGGCAGGTCTTCGACGTAGGTGTTCAGGAAGTCATAGGGGTGCGTCGTGGAGGCTCGCATGGCCTGCTCGACGCTGATCCTTGGCATCGTCCGCAATCCGCTGCGCATTAGCTCATTGGCTTGCGTCTCGATCCAGGTGGTCACCGCAGACTCCGCCGGCCCGCCGTGCGGCGGGTTGTACTTGATGCCGCCGTTATCGGGAGGATTGTGCGACGGTGTGATGACCACACCGTCGGCGAGCCCCGCCGTACGTCTGCGGTTGTAGGTGACGATGGCATGCGACACGGCGGGGGTTGGCGTGTATTCGCCGCCCGCCGAAATCATCACGTCGAGGCCGTTGCCTGCGAACACTTTCATGACGGTCGCGAAGGCCGGCTCGGACAAGGCGTGCGTGTCGATGCCAACGAACATCGGTCCATCAATGCCCTGCCATTTGCGGTAGCGGCAGATGGCCTGACTGATGGCCAGGATATGCGCTTCGTTGAATGTCGTCAGGAACGACGAGCCGCGATGGCCGGAGGTTCCAAACGATACGCGCTGCGCTGGGATGTCCGGGTCGGGGGTGTTGCAGTAGTAGGCCGTCACCAGCCGCGAGACATTCACCAGCTTGTCCGGCGAGAGCTGCTGTCCGGCGTAGGGGCTAATCGGAGCGATCCCTGCGGCGAGCGTTCTGGATTCGTTCATAACGATTCCCTATGCGGTTTCGCACCGTGACGCATGAGTTGCGCCTTGGCGGCAGTGACGATATGCGCCACGTCGAAACCAAAATGACGCGCCAGCGCCTCACGGGGGGCAGATTTGCCAAAAGTGTGCAACCCGAGAATGGCGCCTTCATGCCCGGCATAGCGCTCCCATCCAAAGGTGGATGCCTCCTCTACGGAAACTCGCGCGATGACCGAGGGTGGCAGAATGTGGTCGCGATAAGCCAGCGACTGGCTCTCGAATATTTCCCATGACGGCATGCTGATCACCCGAGCGAAAATGCCTTCGCGCTTCAGTTCGTCGTACGCCGCAGCGCATAACGCAACTTCGCTGCCCGTGGCCAGCAGCAGCACGTCCGGGACGCCATCTTCGACGTCCAGTTCCTCGCAGGCATCAATCAGGATATAGGCGCCGCGGGCAACCCCGGCAGCACTTGCGTAACGGTCTCGATCAAGAACTGGCACGGCCTGGCGTGTGAGTACGAGGCAGATCGGCCCGCGCTTGCGTTCCATGATGACGCGCCACGCCTCGACCACTTCCCCGGCGTCGGCCGGACGCAGTACGGTCATGCCGGGCATGGCCCTCAGCGAGGCAAGTTGTTCGATTGGCTGGTGCGTCGGCCCGTCTTCCCCCAGGCTGATGGAGTCATGCGTCCAGACCGTGACGAGTGGCAATTCCATCATTGCGCCCAGCCGGAGTGCCGCCCGGCAATAATCGCTGAAGACGAGGAAGCTGGCGACAAACGGCCGTAGCGACGACAGACTCATGCCATTGGCGATCGCACACATGGCATGTTCGCGAACACCAAAATGAAAGTTTCGACCCCGATAGCTGCCGCCGGCCTGCGCGTCGGTACTCTGAAAGTCGCCCACGAGATCGAACGTAAGGCGAGTGAGCGTCGATGGCGACAGATCGGCAGCGCCCCCTAGTAACCAGGGAACACGCTCGGCAATGGCGTTGAGCACTTGCCCCGATGCCGTGCGGGTCGAAAGGCCGGCCGTCGTCGGGCCAAAAGCGGGCAGGGGGGCGTCCCACTCAGGGGGAAGCTCCCGCGCCTGCATCCGCTCCAGCGCATCGGCCAAGTCGGGATATTGGGCTCGGTAGTCCGCAAAGCGTTCGAGCCAACGGGTGTGGGCGTCGCGGCCCCGGCGGCCGAGGCCATCGTGCCAATGTGACGTGACGCCATCGGGCACGTCGAACTGCTTGTCGGGATCACTGCCGAAGTATTCCTTGGCCAGACGTACCTCAGCCGCGCCAAGCGGCTCCCCATGCGCCTCACGCGTGTCTTGCCGATGGGGCGCGCCATAGCCGATATGGCTTTGCACGATGATGAGGGTTGGGGCGTCGTCAGTATCGAGAAAGCCCTGGTACGCCCGCGACAACTGCGTCAGGTCGTTGGCATCGCTCACGCGCTCGACATGCCAGCCATACGAGGCAAAGCGCGCGCCTACGTCTTCGGTGAACGCGAGGCGGGTGGACCCCTCGATGGTGATGTGGTTGTCGTCGTATATCCAGCACAGATTGGCCAGCTTCAGATGACCGGCCAGCGAAGCGGCTTCCGCACCGAGCCCCTCCATCATGTCGCCGTCGCTGCAAAGCACGTAGATGTTGTAGCGGAATAGCGGAAACCCCGGACGGTCGTAGGTCGCGCTCAGCCATTGCCTCGCGATCGCCATGCCCACGCTCGTGGCAATACCTTGCCCAAGCGGACCGGTCGTGGTCTCAACCCCCGTCGTCCACCCATACTCGGGGTGTCCGGTGCAGCGGCTTCCCGGTTGGCGGAACGACTTGAGGTCGTCGATCGTCACGGCCAGTTCGTCGGCTGCATCGTCGCTCTTCACACCGCAAACGTGCAGCAAGCTGTACAGCAGCGCACAGGCATGCCCGTTCGACAAGACAAAGCGATCCCGGCCGGCCCAGTGCGGATGTTCCGGGTCGTATCGCAGGAACCGTTGCCACAAACAATAAACCGTCGGGGCGGCGTCCATCGGCGTGCCTGGATGCCCGGATTGCGCCTTTTGTACCGCGTCTATCGACAAAGTGCGCAGGGTGTTGATGCACAACCGATCAAGATCATCTGACTGCATCTCTGATAACTCCATCGATGTGAGCGACGGTTCGCCGCTGCGCCGGTTGACTCACGAACGCGGTATGACGCCGCAACGCTCACGCCTCGCGAGTCGTCGCCGGCGCTGCAAGGTCCAGGTGGCCGCCAAACGCATGGCGCATGGCCGACAAAAGCTGATCCGCGAAGACGGATTGTCCTCGGGAGTTGAAACGCGCATAGAGTGCCGCGCTCAGCACTGGCGCAGGTACGGCTTCGTCGATCGCTGCCTCGATTGACCAGCGACCTTCTCCGGAGTCTGAAACGTGACCGGCGAACTGTGCCAGCTCAGGATCGGTGCGCAATACCTCCGCCACTTTGCCAAGGAGCCACGAATCGATCACGCTCCCATGTCGCCAGACTTCGGCGATATCGGCCAGATTGAACGTGTACTGGTAATACTCGGGATGAGGTAACGGAGTGACTTCGGCGTCGGCCGCGTGTTGCTGTGCGCCAATATTCGCGCATTTGAGAATATTCATGCCTTCCGAATAGGCGGCCATCATGCCGTACTCGATGCCGTTGTGGATCATCTTCACGAAATGGCCAGCCCCGGAAAGTCCGCAATAGAGATACCCGGACTCTGCCGTGGGGGCGTCGAGATCCATGGTACGGCCGATACCGTCGGGTTTTGGCTTTGCTGCACCGTCTGTCGTGGAAGCCAGCGCGGTAAAGAGCGGTGTGAGGTACACCACGACATCCTCTTCGCCGCCGATCATCAGACAGTAGCCGTGCGCCAGACCGGCGATCCCACCGCTGGTGCCGACGTCGATGAAATGAACGCCTCTGGCGCCCAGTTCGACACTGCGTCGCATATCATCCCGATAGTAGGAGTTGCCGCCATCGATGACGATATCGCCGGGTGCCAGCCGAGGCCAGAGGCCGGCGAGTGCCGCTTCGACTGCGGCTGCGGGCACCATGAGCCACAGGATTCTGGGGGGGTTCAGAAACGACATCATCTGATCGAGCGAGGCGGCCCCCGCTGCGCCTTCCTGCTGCAGTGCAGCGATCGCCGATGGCTGAATATCGTGGACGACACACGAGTGACCGTGGTGCATCAGGCGACGCACCAGATCGGCCCCCATGCGTCCCAATCCAATCATGCCGAGTTGCATGGTCTGCTCCATAGGGGTTGTGAGTGAGGGTGATGCGGAACGCCGCACATCGCCCCTCGACACTAGGGGCGTTTGCCGGGTAGTTCTGTCCACTACCGAACAAAGATCTGTTGCGTCGACATGCGGTTGCGGTGCAAGTCCTGTGCTTTTGACACCGAATGACGCTTGTTCACCGTCCACGTACGGCACCGAACCGACATGCCCTCGTCTGCCGGCTAACGTCCGAATGAGGGGGGAGAAGTCTCCCCCTTACCGATGCGGGGAGCAAATCATGTCTCTAGGAATTGTGGTGATGATTGTCTTGGCGCTTCTGCTGGTAGGAGCGTTTCCAGCCTGGTCGTATAACTCGGGTTGGGGATATGCGCCGAGCGGCGCGGTGGGACTGGTGCTCGCCGTTCTGATTGTTCTGCTCTTGATGGGGCGGCTATGAGACGCGCGACCCAAGGCATGCTCGACGCCGTCAATCGGCGCGCAGGGCAGGTCGCCACGAAGGTGCGCGACACGCGAGCCCCGGTCAAGGGACTCAATTTTTCATCCACTGAGAACGTCAAACACCATGAACAAAGATCAAGTGAAAGGCCGGGTCAAGGAAGCCGCCGGCAAAATCAAAGAGGTCACCGGTAAGGTGGTCGGTAACAAGCGGATGGAGGTCGACGGCAAGATTGAGAAGACCGTCGGCAAAGTCCAGTCAGTCGTGGGTGACGCGCGCCGCGATCTGAAGAAGCAAATATAGCGGATGACCCGCCCCCGTCACAGGGGGCTCACCCGCCGCGCCCGCATTCAGGGCGCGCTTCCTTCTGCCGGAGTCAGGTGCCGGTCGGGCATGCGTTTTCCGGCGATAACCTGCATGAGTTCGGCCCAGGTCTGACGAAACGCCTCGACACCCTCACGCTGCAGGCGTGCGGCGAGTGCGGTAACGTCGATGCCGGCATGCGCAAAATCGGCAAGCACCGGGTCGGCGTTACCCCCGTCCTCGCGCATGACACTGATCAACTCACCCCCCGTGGCAAACGCCAGCAACGTCGCCTCAGGCACGGTGTTTATGGTGTCTGGTGCGGCAAGGGCTTCCACGTAATAGCAGGGCGAGATTTCCCGGCTCTTTGCGCCCGTACTGGCCCACAACAGACGTTGGGGGCTCGCACCGGCGTCGGCCAATTCCCGCCACATCGGATGCGACATGCGATCACGGTAGGCACCGTACGTTTGTTTGGCGACGGCAACCCCAAGACGATTACGCAACCCGAATGGCACCTCGCCAGTGACGGCAGTGTCCCAACGGCTGACGACGAGCGACGCTACAGAGGCAACGCGCAAGTCAAGCCCGGCGTCACGCCGGCGCGCCAGGCCTCGCCAGTACGCGTTTGCAGCCTCGACGTATTGCTCGCGAGAGAAGAGGAGCGTGACGTTGACCGGCACACCGGCAAAGATCGCTTCCTCGACCGCGATCACGCCGGTTGCCGTTCCGGGAATCTTGATGAAGAGATTGGGACAGTGCGCGCTTGCATGAAGGCTCTTGGCCGCCGCCACTGTCCCGACAGCATCCTCTGTAAGCCACGGCGACACTTCGAGCGAGACCCACCCATCGACGCCCTGGGTGCGCTGATGCACCGGCAGGAACAGTTCGGCAGCCTGGGTCAGATCCTCGATCGCCAGCGAGAAGAATAGTGCTTCGTCTGTGAGAGGCGGATCGGCGGACTTGGCAATATCGATATCGTATTCCGGCGTATCGCGGATCGCCTTGAGATAACTACCTGGATTCGACGTCAAACCCGTGATGTCGTATTCGTCCCGATAGCGGGCCAATGTCCCGTCACCAAGCAAGCCTCGTGTGATGCTGTCGAGCCAGAGACTCTGACCGAGTGCCTGTAATTTCAGAGTCGCCTTCATAACACCTCGCCGAATGAGTTTTCGGAGATGGCTATCGATCTCCCAAGGGGCCGATTACGCACTCGGTGCTGTGCTCTGCGCCCGATTCGCCATCGCATGTCGACTCGACGTGCTTTTCGCCACCGATCTCACATTACATGGAGCACCAACGCCAATGCGGTACGTCAGCGTACCAATCCCGCCGGCACGTTCAGGCCTGGACGGCCCGCCATGTCGCGGAAGCAGAACGGTCCTGTCGTCGCCGCAATGCGCGCAATTTCTTCGCCGGCCTGTGCGATACCGGACGGACGCACCGTCTCGCCGGCGAGCAGAGTATTGATGACGTTGGGCCGAGCAAGGGGCATGCACGCCCACTTGAGTTTACGGAGAGGCATATGACACCCGGTCAGGTCAGAGAGCGAATCAGAGCGTTGGAACAGAAATTCTCGCGCATCGAGGACGAGTTCCATCAAGTCGCGAATGCGCGCAATGCGCGTGCATCAACGGCCCCGCCGCCAACGTCGGATATGGAGGAAGGAAATCATGAAAGTTGTTCGAAAGTTGATGTTGATGCTTATGGTCGCTTCGCTAGGCGGCTGCTGGTGGGGGCCTGACCCCGGTTACGATCATGGAGGGTATGGTCATGACCGTTACGATCACGGGGGTTCCGGCCATGACCGTTACGATCGCGATGGCGGCCCGGGTCCGGGGCGAGATCGATAAGTGAAGGGCAAACGCCACTCACCTGAGTGGTCATGAGCAAGGAGGCAAACATGCGACATCTACTGATTGCAGCGACCGTGCTGCTTTGCCCGGTGATATCGGCTCAGGCACAGGTTCAGGTCGGCGTGAGCATCACGTCGCCCGGTGTCAGTATCGGCATCGATTTGCCCGCCTATCCGACGCTGGTACAAGTGCCCGACTATCCGGTCTATTACGCGCCACAACTGGATTCCAACTACTTCTTCTACGAGGGCCAGTACTGGGTGTATCAAGGCGATAACTGGTACACCAGTGCCTGGTACAACGGGCCATGGCAGGTGGTGTTGCCCACGGCCGTGCCCGTGTTTATCCTGCGCATTCCGGTACGCTACTACCGGCGTCCTCCCGACTATTTCAATGGCTGGGCAAGCGATGCGCCGCCCCGCTGGGGACAGCGTTGGGGGCCGCAATGGGAGACACAGCGCCGTGGGTGGGATCAATGGAATCGCCGTGATGCGCCGCGCCCGGCGCCGTTGCCGATGTATCAGCAACAGTACTCGGGCGCCCGATATCCGCACTCGGTTGCGCAACAGAATGCGCTGCGCGCACAACACAATGGTGACCCGTCGCACACGGGCCAGAGTCCCGGTCCCGGTGGACCCCACAACGGCCGCACCGCACCTCAGGCACCGCGTGAGCCGAGAGCGAACGGGCAACCATCAGAGCATATGCAATGGGACCAACAGGACCAACAGGGGCATCAACGGATGCAGCAACCCGAGCCGCCGCGACAATCTCAGATGGGCTTGCAGGCACCGCGCGGCGCCCCGCCACAAGGGCAGCGCGGCCAATCGGCACCGGACCAGCGCGGTCGGGAGGACCGGGGAGGACAGCAAGGGGGGGCGGAGGAGGGAAGAGACGTTGGGCGAGGCGATTCGCGACGTTAAATCCGCCGCTGCGGATGGTTGCCATTCCAGCGGGCCCCGCACAAATGAAATGTCTTTCGACACATTTGTGCGAGGCCCGTATTACCGTTGCCCCGGTTGGCATGCAGACGTCAAATGGCCTGGATATCGGGAAGCAATCGATCGAACTCCCGCTTCACCACCCCATAGCATTCACAAACGCGACTTTCCAGGCCAGCCCTGTCCAGCACTTCGATATGTCCGTGGCTGTAACGTATGAGCCCGGCGGTTTGAAGCTTCAACGCGGCTTCCGTGACGCCCGATCTGCGAACGCCCAACATGTTGGCAATGAGTTCCTGAGTCATCCGCAACTCGTTGGACGGCAAACGATCAAGGCTCAGCAGCAGCCATCGGCATAACTGCTGGTCTATCGAGTGGTGACGATTACACACTGCGGTTTGCGCCATTTGCGTGATCAACGCTTGTGTATAGCGCAAAAGCAATCGCTGCGTCGGACCAGCGCGGTTGAACTCTTCTTTGAGCAACCGGGCGCTCAACCGATAGGCGTACCCGGCGCTTTGCACGATCGCTCGACTCGGCGTGGTTTCGCCGCCCATGAACAGCGCAATGCCGATGACCCCTTCCTTGCCTACGATGGCAATCTCGGCAGAGGACCCATCCTCCATTACGTACAGCAGCGAGACGATGGCGGTAGTGGGGAAATATACGTGATCGAGTCGGTCGCCGGACTCATAGATGACTTTGCCAAGCGGCATCTCGATCAAGGTCAACTCCGGTGCGATTCGTCCCCACTCGGCATCCGGCAGGACGGACAGCAGATCGTTGGCGCTTTTGTTCGGTTGCGCAAGCATGCGTTTTCCCTTTCATGCCCTGAAACCGGACACGTGCGCGTCTGAATCGCTGCGCAATGAATACACTGAGTGAATCGATGGCGCGACCATGATTGAATGAGACTGTGCCGCGTGGCAGGGCTTCCCGACGGTTGCTCCAAGCCGTTGACGTGCATCGGCTTTCGTTTGGATTTTTGGTCGCCACCGTGGAAATGTCAACCATGCGTCGCCCGATGATAATCGGCAACGGGTTCACACGGGGGAAGTATCGCGAGATTCATGGCGCTTGGCCGTCGAGACGATCATCTGCCTGCCTCTTCCCAAACGCGAACTGCCGCTTGTATACACCGCGCTATCCCGCTCGCACGGCCCCGATCCGTTTGCGATTCAGCAGCAGCGGAATGACACCGATGACAATGCCGCCCATACCGACGATATTGGTGACCCGATCGAAGGTCGGGACGCTGTATAGCGCAATGAAGAAAAGGAAAATGCCGCTTGCCGCCGGCCATATGACATGCGTCACGGCAAGCCACGGCCCCTGCGTCAGTACCTTTCGGTAATACCAGCCGCAGGCGAGGCCGGTCAGTCCGAGGTAGAAGCAGATCTGGAAGCCGATGGCGGTAATCGAATCCTGCAGGATGACGTTGATGGTCGGCAGATAGGACGACATCAACAGCAGCGCGAGTCCGGCGATCCAGATGAAAAGGATGGCGATGTGCGGCGTTCGCCATTGTGGATGCAGGCGTGCATAGCGTTCGTGGAGGGCGCCGTCGCGGCTCTTGGCAAAAAGCGTTCTCGTGAACTGCAACATCTGCGTCTCGACCGTCCCCACCGTGCTCAGCAACACCGCAATGATCGCCACGTACCCCCAGGTCGGCCCGAACAGCTTCTCTGCAATGGCGAAGATGATGTTCGTGTTGTAGTGTTGGATCTCGGCATCCGACAGCCCAAGCAGCGTAATGACAATGAAGACAAGGAAAAACGCCATCAGGAATACCATCGACCAGAATGCAGCCTGACCGGGGATGCGGTTGGCGTCCCGCGTTTCCTCGCTGAGGTTCAGCGTCACATCCCAGCCGTAAAAGAAGAAGATCGCCACCAACGCCCCATTGGCGAACAGCTTCGGCGTGAACGCAAAGGGCCAGAACCAGGCCCACGAGAACGGGTGTTGCGGCGCATGCGGGAAGACGAAGAAACTCGCAACGACGATCACGAGCAGGATAACGCCTTCAATGATCGTCATCAGCACCTGGGCGTAGCTGGTGAGTTTGATCCCTTTGACAACCACTGCACTGACAACCGTGAGCCACGCTGCCGCGATCAGTGTCACGTAGTGCACGTTATTCATCATGGGGCGATTAAAGATGAGCAACGTGGCATTCGCCGCCGGAATCATGGCCGACACCATGAATACACAGCACAGCACCAAAAGTGCCCAGCCGGCAAAGAAGCCCAGCGAGCGCCCGAATACCATGCTCACCCACGAATAAGAGGTACCGGCACTCGCCAGCGCACGATTCATGTTAATGAACGCGTAAGCGATGCCAAACATGATGAGCCCGCAAACGAGGATGCTCGCCGGCGACAACGTGCCGGCCGTTCCGATAATGGTGGACGTCGTGATCTCGACGCTATAGGCGGGTGCCGTGCCGGCGATGCCCATGACGACCGACTCGACGATGCCCAGCGAATCGGCATTGAGCTTGGCGGGTTGGTCCATGGGCGCGACTCGTGGTTGACGATCGATGGATCGACTTTTACTCCGTCATGGCGCGGGATTCAAGAACTAGTCGTCCCGACACGGCGGATACTCCATTCCCCAACGGAAATGGCCGCTGCGCAGTAAAACCGGCGCCCCCTGGCAAAGCGCCAGATACCGTCCGGTCATCTTCTCGATCGGTGCCCGATTCGCTCTGAAAGCTGCCATCAGATCATCCGCGTTGCACGATTTCGCACCAAAATGGTCTTCCAGCGCTTCCGCGGAGATGGCACAGACAATCCGCTTCTGATCGCAATCCGCTGTGAACTCGATCGTCATGTCGTCGCCGTTATAGACCGGTGCGATGTGTGGAAACTCGATCTTCATGTTACGGCTCCACGAATGTGTTACCTCGACGCGAGCCGCCGCGTGCTTCTTCAGACGCAGCCGGACGCCTGCCTTCCCGACCCGCCTCGGTATCCAGGCGAGCTTCCTCCATAAACTCCACGACGTGACACGGCCACCCGAGCCGCTCGGCGATGCGCCTGCGCAAACTGTCGGCAGCGGCAGGCTCGCCATGATTGAGGAAGACGTGGCGAACCGGTTTCTGGAACCTTGATAGCCACGCCAGCGTTTCCTCGTAATCGGCATGTGCCGACAACGTGTCGAGTTGAACGACTTCGGCATTGATATGGACATATTCGCCGAAGATTTTCACTTCGCAGCCGCCATTGACCATGGTCGATCCGCGGGTGCCCGGGGCCTGAAAACCGGTAAACAGCACCGTGTTGCGCCAATTGCCGGCCAACGCTTTGAGATGATGCAGGACACGGCCGCCCGTGGCCATGCCGCTACCGGCAATCACGATGAAAGGCATCGAGCGCGTGTCCAGCCATTTGGATTCGTCAACACTCGTGACGAACGTGGCTGCGCCGCACATCTCAGCGCATTCGGCACGGTTCAGACGGTGATCTTTGAGGTGCCCCAAATAGGCGTTCGTGACGTTGATCGCCATGGGACTGTCCAGATACACCGGCACGTCCGGAATGTCTCCTGCCGACTTCAGGCGTGCAATCCAGTAAAGGAGGCTTTGCACACGCCCCACGGCAAACGCCGGGACGATGACGGCACCGCCGCGCTTGAACGTGCGATTCAGAATCTCCGCCAACTGAGCGCCGGGGTCCGTCCTGTCATGCAGACGATCCCCATATGTCGACTCCAGCACCAGGAAATCGGGCGTTTCGGGTATCGCGGGTGGCAACATGATCGGATCGTCCCGGCGCCCGAGGTCGCCGGAGAACAGAATTTTCACGTCGCCAACCACGATCTGCGCCATGGCGGCGCCGAGAATATGACCCGCGTGCAAGAACGTCACCTTTAGCTCGGGCGCGATGGCGAACGGGGTGTCGAAAGGCTGCGGCTTCAGTAAGGCAATGGCGCGATGCGCATCTTCCGTCGTGAATAACGGAAGCGCGGGTCGATGCTTCGACTTTCCGTGGCGATTGAGAAAATCCGCCTGTTCTTCTTCCAGCCGGGCACTGTCGAGCAGCAGGATTTCGCAGAGATCGCGGGTTGCCGACGTGCAATAGACGGGCCCTTTGAATCCGTAGCGTGCCAGCACGGGCAAGTAGCCGCTGTGATCGATATGGGCGTGCGTGAGAACAACGGCATCGAGCCGACTAACGTCGAAGGCCGGTGGCGCCCAGTTTCGCGCCCGAAGGTTCTTGATCCCTTGATAGGCACCGCAATCGATCATTACCTGCTTGCCGCCTGCCGATAGCAAGGTCTTGGAGCCGGTTACCGTGCCGGCCGCCCCCAGAAAGCTCAATTGCATGGACGTACCTCGCGCGAATGTCGGGCGGCGATATGACGCCCGGTATTGCCAGCATAGCTATCTCTACCGGTATCGCGCACCGATGGGATTCGGGACGTTGATGTGTGTCAAGGACCTTGCTCGTGCCATCCCACGCCCGGCCGGGCTGGATATACCGTTGAGTTGCAGCGACAACCATCGGTTGAGCGTCGCGCGTCACGCGTCGGGAAGCCGCCTGGCCGATACGCCGTCATCCGATTCGCAAACTACATTGAGGACGACAAAAATGCCACATCGAATCCTTCTTGCCATGGACGGTAGTGAAACGTCATGGCAAGCACTGCGCGAAGCCATCCGCTTCGCCATGCCCGACGACATTGTCCGAGCGATAAGCGTTATCGATGACCCGTTCGCCCACTACCAGTCCGCGTTTGCGTCGCACATCGATCTCGAGGCGGTCAGGGAAGGCCTGATTGCCGAGACGCAGCTCACATTGGCCGATGCCTACAAGAAGCTTCATGAAGAGGGTCTGCAGGCCGACACTCGCTCCATCGATTTGCGCGCCTGGGGCGGGACGATTGCGGATGCCATCGTCAGGGAGGCGGAACGATGGCATGCCGATCTGCTGATTCTCGGCACGCATGGGCGCCGGGGCATCCGGCGTCTGATGATCGGTAGCGTCGCAGAGCAGGTACTTCGGCAGGCACACCGCCCGGTCATGCTGGTAACCTGCTCGTCGGCCGCATCGTCACAAAGCGCCTCCGCGATGTCTGCGGAGAGCACAAAGGGGTGAAATCATGTTCGAGCGTATATTGGTCGCGATTGACGGTAGTCCCACGGCAGACGAGGCATTCGACTATGCGTTGGCACTTGCCGTCGCCCGCAAAGCCCGGCTGCATGTCTTGTTCGTCGTCGATATTCCCGTCGCCTACGTGGCCGATGCCGATCCATTCCCCTTTATCGAAGCGATGCGGCTGCAAGGAGAAAATATTCGAAAGCTGACCGGCGAGCGCCTCAAAGGGGCCGGCGTCGAGGGCGACGTGGAGATTCGGGAACTCTTGCCGCTTGGGGGAGACGTTCCGCATCAGATCAACCTTGCTGCTGAAGAATGGCATGCCGACGTTATCGTGATCGGCACACATGGGCGGCGAGGTGTAAGACGTCTGGCGCTGGGCAGCGTGGCGGAAAACTGTGTCAGACAGGCAACGCGCCCCGTGATTCTCATTCCGGGCACAAAGACGCAAGCGAATGACGAAGTGCTTTAGGGGGGCAGCGCCGAGGTCCGGCGCAAGCCGATGATGGCATATCGTGCGCTCGTGCGTGTAGAATCGTCGGCGCGATTGTGTGACTTCATGCAAACGCGCATTTCAGGAATGCAATACTTCGGAATAACGGTACGATTCAGGGGCAAAGGCGGGCGCATGACTCGCATCATCGTTGCGGACGATCACACGCTGGTTCGCGCTGGTTTGCAGCGTATTCTCGCCAGCAGTGACGATCTCGAAATCGTTGGAGAGGCCTCGAATGGGGCCGAAGCCATTGCGCTGCTTCAGTCGGCGCCTTGCGACGTGCTGCTGCTTGATTTGTCCATGCCGGGACGCAGCGGCATCGACCTCATTGTTCAGATCAAGGTGCTGTTCCCTCGCTTGGCCATTCTCGTACTCACCATGCACGGCGAAGAGCAGTATGCCGTGAGAGCACTGAAGGCCGGCGCGGCAGGGTACCTGACCAAGGAGAGTGCACCGGCGGAACTGGTGAGCGCAGTCAGGAAGGTCGACAACGGTGGCGTCTACCTGAGCCCGACCATGGCCGAGAGGATTGCGAAAGACCTCGCGACAGCCGTGGCAGACGGCCCAAGTTTTCGGCAACTCTCCGACCGTGAATTCGACGTATTCATGATGCTCGCCCGAGGACTGACGCTAAACGATATCGCGAGCGATTTATGCGTGAGCGTCAAGACTGTCAGCACCTATAAGGCTCGCGTTCTCCAGAAGCTCCAGCTCAAAACCCAGACCGAACTGGTGCATTACGCGATTCGGCACGACTTGTTGCGCGACAGCCTCTAGCCCGTGGATTTGTAGGCCGCGGCCTACACGCCGTGATATCGGCTGACAAGATATCGCGCAAGTCACTGATTTTCTTTCCGGCGCTCATCTTCGATACTGGAGACGTCCAATCTAGACGTTGATCCGCCGGAGGTCACCATGTACATCCCGCTTCGCGAATATCAAGCTGGCCCTGTGTCGAATGCGCATGCCATTCACGTGCATCGGGCTTTCGACGAACCCGCAGGCGCAATCCCGCGATGCAGCACCTGCCTGCTGCGCCAGTTCTGTCTGGCCGAGGGACTGTCCGACGAATCGGCGCGCCGCCTGGATGGCGTCACCCGCGTGCGCCGGACCATCCGCCGGGGGGAGGTGCTGTTTCGTCCTGGTGATGCGCTGGAGCATATATACGCTGTGCGTGCGGGCTCGTTCAAAACGGTCATTACGCATCCGGACGGCAAGGAGCAGGTCACCGGATACCTGTTGGGCGGCGAGATTCTGGGGCTGAGCGCGATTGCGAACGGCAAGTACGTTTCGGAAGCGGTCGCGCTCGAAGATAGCCAGGTTTGCGCAATCAGGTTCTCCGAACTGGAAAGCGTTGCCGCACAGTTCCCTGTCGTGCTGCACCAGTTGCACCGCCTGATTGCCGCGGGCATCGTGCGGGAGCAGAACCAGTTGATGCGATTGGGCATCGCACGCGGCGAAGCAAGGCTGGCCGGCTTCCTGCTCGACGTGTCGGCGCGTCTGGCGGCACGAGGGTATTCTCCAAACGCGTTCCTGCTGCGCATGACGCGGGAAGAAATCGGCAGTTTTCTGGGCCTGCAATTGGAAACCGTCAGCCGAATGCTCTCTCGTATGCAGGCGCAGAATACGCTGCGCGTCAAGCAACGCGAGATCACCCTGATCGACACCAAGCGCCTGAACGATTTGGCGAGCGCGGCCCAATAGACGCAACCGTTCCAGCAGAGGTCCTACATGCGGGCAATGCAGTTTTCACGCGCTGACGGCAGACTCCGGCTCGTGGACATCCCCATGCCCACCCCAGGTCCGACGCAAGTCCTCATACGGGTGAATGTCTGCGGCGTATGCCGTACCGACCTGCATGTCGTCGACGGCGACCTTCCCGACGTTCCCGACGGCATCATCCCGGGCCATGAGATTGTCGGGACGGTCGAGGCCCTGGGAGCGGATGTCCGCGAACTCGCGCTCGGCGATAGGGTCGGGGTGCCGTGGCTCGGCGCCACCTGCGGCTGCTGCCGGTTCTGTCTGAGCGAGCGCGAGAATCTGTGCGCAGCCGCGAAATTTACCGGCTATACCCTCAACGGAGGCTATGCCGAATATGTGGTGGCGCAAGCGCACTTCACTTTCCGGCTGCCCGAGAACTATGACGATGCAACCGCAGCGCCGCTCTTATGCGCGGGTCTGATTGGGTATCGTTCGCTGAGCATGGCGGGCGATGCTCGCCGGCTTGGGATCTATGGCTTCGGCGCGGCAGCCCATCTTATTGCGCAGATCGCCCAGGCCCAAATGCGCGAGGTTTATGCCTTCACTCGACCCGGCGACGAAAAGGGCATGGCGTTTGCGTTATCGCATGGCGCCTGCTGGGCAGGTCCGAGCGATGCGCCTGCACCGCAACAACTCGACGCTGCGATCATTTTTGCGCCGGTCGGCGACCTCGTGCCGCAAGCGCTCGCCGCTGTCGATCGCGGCGGTGTCGTCGTATGCGCGGGTATTCATATGAGCGATATTCCGGCGTTCCCCTACCGATTGATCTGGGGCGAGCGTCAGGTCAGGTCCGTCGCCAACCTCACGAGAGAAGACGGCCTGGCATTTCTATCGCTGGCCGAGCGCGTTCCGCTGCGCGTGGAGACCCACGCGTATCCTCTCGAGCAAGCCAATGCAGCGCTCGACGACTTGCGCCGGGGTGCGTTCTCGGGGGCCGCCGTGCTGCGGATCAGAGCGTCCTAGCCAACAGCTAATCCGACGACGCCTCGGCGGGCGCCGACGTCGGCAACGGAATCACCGTGGTGACGATGGTTCCGCCGTCGGCCGGACTTCGAATATCCAGCGCTCCGCCGAACAGGCGGGCCCGTTCGCGCATGCTGATGAGGCCCAGCGAATCGGGCTTCGGACGTGTTGGCGGCAACCCGCGGCCATTATCGGAAATACGCAGCCGAAAATCCCGATCGCAAGACAGTTCGATCGTCACGGACGTCGCTCTCGCATGTTTCGCCACGTTGTTCAACGCTTCCTGAACGATTCGGAATAACGTCGTCGCCAGCGCCGTAGGGATGGGCGGCAGGCTGTGAGCCCCCGTAACGTCGATAGCCACGCCATAACGGCGCGCAAAGTCCTGGGCAAACCATTCGATAGCGGGACCAAGGCCCAGATCATCGAGCATCGTCGGACGCAGGTCTGCCGCCATCTGGCGAACTGCCGTAATCATGCCGTCGATCGATTGCTCGATTCTGACGATGTCGGCGCTCGCGGGCGTTTTTCCACCCAATGTGATTTTGAGCATGGCAGCGTCCATCTTCAGCGCGGTCAGCCGCTGGCCGATGTCGTCATGCAGCTCTCTTGCGATCCGAAGCTTCTCGTCTTCCCGAACGTCCTGGAGACGAGCCGTCAGTTTTTCAAGCTCATTGCGGGAGGTTTGCAGGGCGTTGGCAATTTTCCGTTGCTCGGTGACGTCACGCAATATGACCGTGTAAAACTTGCCTTCGGCATCGGCACTCTGAGAAATCGAGGCTTCCATCGGAAATTCCTCGCCGTCCGCGCGCAACCCCCACAGCGGCCTGCCGCGTCCCATCAGGCGCTCGGAGACACCCGTCAATCCGAAGCGGGCGATGTGCTGATGGTGCGCATCTCGAAACCGTTCCGGAATGAACCGTGAAAGCGGCTCGCCAATCACTTCCATGGCACTGCACCGGAAGATGCTCTCCGCAGTGGGATTGAAGATCTGAATGCGCTGATGCTCGTCGACAGTGATGATCGCCTCGCGCACGGACTCGATCACGCTGACCAGCCGGCTGTGCGATCGGCGCTTGTCAAGCGCCTCTCGCTCGCCAAGCGCTCGTGCGCGGCGGCGAACGATCAGGGCGAGCGCCCAGGCGAGTAGCGTCCCTACGCTCATGAGAGCGCCGAACGCGAGTACCCAATCTGCGACGCCCGCACCGCGCAATGCCGCAAACTCGCGGGAAGCCGTATACGTGAGGGATAGCGTGGGCTTGCCCGCATACGGCACGCTAGCCTGTGTTTGGTAGTCAACTGGCGGTCGCGGTTCGGCGGGCGCGCTTGGGGAAAGGCTGTCGAAGACGGGGACTGGTTGCCCGGCACCATCGAGAAATGCAATGGTCAGCGTGAGGTCATGGATCAGAGGGCCGATGGCCGCATGAACGAACCGATCGACATTGGCAATGGCGTAGGCGCAGACCGCCGGTTGACGAGTGTCGGACAGGAAAACCAGATAGGAGCGCCCGGTCGACGGATCGGTGTGCGGGAAGACGCGATCCGACGTTTGGAGGTTGCCGGACAACATGATTGAATCGTCCGGCCCGAGCGTGACCTCGTCTCCTATCGAATAGGCGACGGTTTTCTTGATCCTGTTGCCCACACGCTCGCAGCCGGCGAGTGTCGTCAAGCCGGGCAGCCGTTCGGCCAGCCTCATGCTCTGTACGTATGCGCCCCATGTCTGTGCATCCATTGGGGATGTCGTCGCGAGACGATCCGACGCGATGTGTACCGCGTCGCGATACGCCGCCATCGCGGTCGCCAGCTTGTCCGTTGCCGCACGGGCACGCAGGTCGAACCGCGCGTCGACATTGTTCTGCACCGTTGTGCGCACTGCCAGCCAGTTAATCACAGCAAGGGCAACCATGGCCGCGAATAGCGCCGCGAAAATGGCGCCATCGGTTCGCTTCGAGAGGGATCGGAATAGGCCGGGTAGGGTCATTTTGGTCATTAGGTCGCCCGATACAGGTCGGCACGCCGCCGACGACGCCGTCGTTGTATCACCACCAACGCCGACATCCTATCAGAGGCAATCCTTAGGCTCCCCCGGCGTCAACGTGAAGCCGGGCGGACGGCCAATGTTGCGTGCGGTCCGATAAGAGCTTGATCCGTATCAACCGGTGCGGCGGGCACGAGAACTACAGTGCAAGGAGATCGTTTCTCTGGAGAGCCGCCATGACCTACCGGACTTTGCTCGTACACGTGGATAACAGTCGGCAATGCCGAGCACGCCTTGAACTTGCGGTGGACTTCGCTCGCCGGTTACCCGCTCACCTCACGGGTATTTACCTGCCGTTTCGCCCACCGGCGTTTCCCGATGTTACCCGTAGCGCAGGGGCCGGACTACCTCCGCCCCCCGAGCCGGAGAGCGACACCAAACGCCTGGCGCAGGCAGAACAGATGTTTAGAGACATTTGTCAGCGCCAAGGGGTGAGTCCGGAATGGCTGACACCCCAGTACGAGGAGAACAGTGAGATACGAACCCACGCACGCTATGCGGATCTTGTCATCGTCGGCCAGCAAGACCGAAACGATCCCGAGACATCGCCTGCGGTGGGATTCGTCGAGTCAGCCGTCTTGGGGGGTGGACGTCCCGTCCTGATTCTGCCGTACGCCGGAAAATTGCCCAAGGCGTTCAATAACATCTTGCTCGCCTGGGACGGCGGACGAGAAGCCGCGCGTGCAGCGGCGGACGCGATGCCGTTGCTGATGGCCGCGAAAACCGTGCATGTCATGCATGTCGGTCGCGGCGACCGGCCCGATGATCTGGGCCCCATCCCGGGACTCGACATCGGCATGTTCTTCGCGCGTCACGGCGTTAACGTGGAAGTCACGCCAGAGCGCGGCACCACCGACATCAGCATCGCCGAGACGCTGCTCTCTCGCGCGGCGGACATGAGCATCGACCTCATCGTAACGGGCGGCTATGGGCACTCGCGCATGCAGGAATGGGTGCTTGGGGGTGTCACCCGCACGCTACTCGAAACCATGACGGTGCCCGTGCTGATGTCGCACTGACACTACCAAACACGGAGTCACACCATGAAAGCCCTTGTGTTTCACGGTCCGCAGCAAATCGCGCTGGAAGACCGGCCCATCCCGCAGTTGCTGGCGCCAACCGACGCCATCGTCCGCGTTCGCAAGACCACCATATGCGGTACCGATCTGCACATCCTGAAGGGCGACGTGCCGACGGTAGAGCCGGGGCGAATTCTGGGCCACGAGGGCGTCGGGGAGGTTGTCCAGGCCGGAGACGCCGTCACGGCGTTCAAACCCGGTGACCGCGTTCTGATCTCCTGCATTTCGTCTTGCGGGAAATGCGACGCTTGCCGGCGGGGAATGTATTCCCACTGCGCGGCAGGGGGCTGGATTCTTGGCAACCGGATCGACGGCACGCAAGCGGAATATGTCCGCACGCCGCATGCCGATACCAGCCTGTACCACGCGCCTGTCGGCGTTGACGAGGATGCCCTGGTGATGCTGAGCGATATCCTGCCCACCGGGTTCGAATGCGGCGTGCTGAACGGCAAAGTGCAACCCGGCAGCAGCGTGGCCATTGTGGGCGCCGGTCCGATCGGGCTTGCGGCACTGCTGACCGCGCAGTTCTTCACCCCGGCCCAAGTGATCGTCGTCGACCCCGACGTCGCACGTCTGGAGGTAGCGGCGCGACTCGGCGCCACGACCGTGGTGTCGCCCGCCAAGGAAGATGCCGTGGAGGTCATCCGGCGATTGACTGGCGGCCAGGGCGTCGATACGGCCATCGAAGCGGTGGGCGTGCCGGCGACATTCGAGCTTTGCGAGTCGATCGTTGCTGCGGGAGGCGTCATCGCCAACGTCGGCGTGCATGGCCGCAAGGTGGATTTGCACCTCGAATCGTTGTGGGATCGGAACATCAGCATCACGACCCGGCTGGTCGACACCGCCGCCACGCCCATGCTGCTGAAGACCGTGGCATCGGGGCGCCTCACTCCCAGTGTGTTGATTACCCACCATTTCTCGCTTGCCAACATTCTCGACGCGTACCAGACGTTTGGCGACGCGTCCAACACGCATGCGCTGAAAGTCATCATCTCGCCCTGAGGTGGCAAACAAGCGGGAAGGCGATTGTCCGATACGCCTTCCCGCAGCCCTCAGAGAGACTCCGGCAGGCTCTCCAGCAGATCGCGAACCGCGTCGGCCAAGGCCGGCGTGACGTCGATGGCGTTCGAGGCGTGCGGCACGGTATTGCAGGTCAGCACCCGGCTGGCTCCGGCAGAGACGAGGTCATCGACGCTCACACCTTCGAACAGGCCATGCACGGCAATGCATACCGGATTGCCAAACCCGTGGTGAACGAGCGCGCCAATGGTGCCGAGCATGGTTTGCCCGCTCGACAGAATGTCGTCGACGATGACGGCAGTGCGTTTTGCATAAGCAGGGGGGACATGCAATTTGACGCTGACGCGCCGATCCGCCTCGCGGGTCTTATGCGCCACGACGCACGGCGCACCGATGCGTTCGGCGATCTGGGTGACCCACGCTTTGCTTTCATCGTCCGGCCCCACGATCAGGGGATCTCGGACATTCGCAGAAATCCACTCGGCCGTGGCGGCTACGCCATGAGGGGCGCGCACGGGAACGGAATACACGGCCGAGAGCGAGGGCAGGCGATGCAAGTGCGGCTCCATCGTCACCAGACCGTCGATATGGGCGCTGAGCAATCGGCCGAAACAATAGGCCGACACCGATTCGCCAGGGCGGAATCGCGCGTCCTGGCGCAAATAGCACAGGTAGGGCGCGACGAGTATCACGTTGCTCGCCCCAAGGTCGCGGGCAGTGTCCGCCGCAAAAACAAGCGGCAGAATCTTGGCGTCCGGCCGATGCAGCGAACAGACGAGGACGACCGACTTTGCGCTGAGCGGCCCTTCGAGCGAGACGAGTTGTTCGCCGTCCGGGAAGTGGTGCACGCTGAGCCGTTGCAAAGGACTATCGATCGCATCGGCCAGCGATCGCGCCAAGAGTTCGTTTCCCGGTAACGGGTAGACGGCAACATCGTTCATGATTCCCCCACGGCGACGATTGCGGGAAAACGACAGGCGTACTCGTACGCGTAGTCGAGTTCTCCCTGACTTTCGGCGTAAATGGTGAATAGGGGTTGGCCGGAAACCACAGGCTTTCCGATCGATACCTCATAGACGACACCGGCCCGCGCTGCGGCCGGCGCGCCTGCCAGCTTGGCAACCCGAGCCAGGTGCCGGTTGTCCACGGCCATGACGATGCCGCCGTGGTGGGCGGTCACCGGCTTGCTATGCCGGCCGACCAGCGGCTCGCGCATCCCGCCCTGTGCTTCGCAGATTCGCTGAAACTGCTGCCAGGCGAGTCCGCTGGACACAACGGCGCGCGCACAAGCTTCCCCGTCGCCCGGGGGCACTTTCCCTCCCATCTCCAGTAATCTTCCGGCAATTTCCACGCTCTTGTTCAACAGGTCGGCAGGTGCGTAGCTACGACTTTGCAGGACTGACAGGACATCGCGGGCTTCAAGACTGGGGCCAATGCCTCGCCCGACGGGCTGGTCGCCCTGACAGATATAGGTGGAAATATCGAGTCCGAGTGCATGACCAATCGTTTGCAGGCGTTTGGAGAACAGTGCGCTGGCATCTCGGGAGCGAATCTTGGCCGTCAGGCCGACCGGGACATCGATCAGCACGTGCGTCGAGCCTGCGGCCAGCTTCTTCGACAGAATGGAGGCCATCATCTGGGCCTCGCTGTCCAGATCGAGCGGGCGCTCGACCTGAATCAACGTGTCGTCGGCAGGGCTCAGGCCCGCCGCGCCGCCGAACACGACGCAACCGCCGACGGCATTCACAACCCTGCGCATGTCCTCCAGGCCGAGATCGACCGGCGCCATGGTTTCCATGGTATCGGCGGTGCCCGCCGGCGATGTGATCGCCCGTGACGATGTTTTCGGCATCACCAACCCTTGCGACGTCACGATGGCGACGACGATTGGCGTGGTTCGATTTCCCGGCAGCCCGCCAACGCTGTGCTTATCGACAATGCACTCTGCCTGCCAGCGAAGCGTCTTGCCGGTGGCGACCATCGCACGCGTGAGTGAAATGATCTCGTCATCGGAAAGCCGGTTGCCCGTGCAGGTGGTCAAAAACGCGGAAATCTGGATGGGTGAATATCGGCCTGCCGCGATATCGGCCACTACCTCGTCTAGCGCGGCAGGGGTAAAGGCTTCGCCGAACATGCGTCCCCGCACATGACGAAATGACTCGACCGGTGGCATGTGGCGCACCCGCACCCATTCCCCCTCCGCCACATCAAGGGCGAGCAGGGCCGCTTCGCTCAATCCGATCTCGTCGAGTTCCAGCCAATCCCCGGTCACCGTCTGAAGCGTTGCGACGACCACCACGTCGCCGTACTCGAGTTGAAGGCGCGTCTGCGCCGCGAACCCTTCGGAACGGCAGATCTGGCTATCGCGCCGAAGATAGGCGACCGCTTCGCGCAGCGTGTCGACTTGCACGCTGTGCGCGCGCAATCGCCGCCCCGTTAGCGGAGCAGTCGCGCTTTCCCCTGCCGCTTGACCTGCGCGGTGCGGCGCTGGCGAGTTCGCTGGACCGAAAGTCGCCACCTGGGGTGTTTTTTCGATGTCATCCGACACTGTGCATCTCCTTTCGGGGGCGAGGAGGGCGCCTCTTGCGCGTGAGCACCGAGGAAAATTCGAATATGCCCCCGCTTTAGAGCGTAATGCCGCTTCTTTCGCCGCGCGACGAGTGCTCCATGTGAGGTTGACGTGCATCAAACCGCACCTGTCGGCATGCCTTTTCGGTTGCGGCACATTTTCCCAGGTTGAGGAATGTCAAGCCTGATTCCGCCGTAGCGCGCTATTGTCTAGACATTGTCGGCACTCACCTGCCGACGCTACGATTACCCGATGTTGCGCTTGTTTTGGCACTTGCGTCCGGAAACGGCCCCGTGAAGGACGTAAGCAAGTTGGGTTTTTTGCCCGCTTTTGCGGGCTTTCTTTTTTATGCTGCCCCCGGACGACAGCCGTGCGTGGCGATCTTGACGTGGGACAAACGGGGCGAGGTGGGTGTGGCTATGCTGGATTTTGCAGCGCCTCGATGTTGCTCTCGTGGCGTTTCCGACTCTCGGCCGGACTTGGCGCTCACGATCCGGTAACCGCCCGCCATTCTGGAGACGCGATCATGTCCAAAGACCCCAATCCCCCACTTGCCCTGTGGAAGGCGCAGTGGTTTGCGGTACTCGATGCCCACAGAAACTGGATGGAGAGTCTGCAATGCCTGCGCGAAATGCAATTGAAGACCGACGAAGGCCTGCTCCATGCCGACAAGGAATTCGCCAGCGCGATTGAGAGTGCATCGGATTTCAGCGAGATGCTCAATAGTCAACTCGCCTTTATCAACCGTCAGTTGGGGATGCAGAACCTCATATGGCAAGGACTGGTGCAGATGAGTGCACGCATGCCGACGGCGTGGGCCGAACAGTACTACTCGGCAGAAAAGGCGTGGCAACGCGTTTTCTCCGACAGCGCGGCGACGACGAGCGATACGGAATGCCCCGCCAATGGATGGGCAGCTTGGGCCGATATCGCGAGATTGGCCATGCAATCGTTCAACGCAATGTCGACTGAGGACGGTCAAAGCGCGACGCGGCGACTCACCCGTATTGCGGGAGCCAAGGGGTAACGCCTCGCGCGACGTGCCTGCGGCATTGGCAAACGAGGTGGGCCGACGACCAAGAGCTTCGGCGAGGGGGCTGCGCGTACGACAGCAGTCAATTCGGTCGAGCTGGTCAAGATGATTCTCTTTACGGCCACCTTGACGGCGCTCACGGGCTATGGCATCGGGTCGGTCTGGTCACCCTGGTCATCATGGCGGCCAAGCACACGCTGCCCAACTATGCGGCAATCACCACGTTCTGGAATCTCGCCTTCTCTTTTACGATGGTGTTGCTTATCGCGGGGTTTTCCAGCTACGTCGGGATTCGCAAAGTCCTGAAAATCGAGCCCTTCGATATCTTTCGCGGGTAAACTCCGGCAATGACCGGCGCTCGCGCCCTGATGACCCGAGGCATTGACGTTCGTCAATGCGCACCGGCACGGTTGGCCCAAACTGGATAAAGTGCTCGCCGAGTCTCCCGTTTTACGTGATGCTGCACCGCAAAAAACATCAGCCTCATCCGTTGGCCGAAGGAGGTCATCGTGTCCCGATCCAATGAAACCCGGCTTCAGGCTTGGGCAGTCGACGAACACGCGTTCGCCAGGACAGCGACTGCCATAGAAAAACTCAGATTCTGCCTGCAGTACGCGATACTCGCGCCGTCGACGCACAACACGCAGCCGTGGCGCTTCGTCATAAGCGACGACATGCTCCTGCTGTGTGCCGACCGATCGCGGGCGCTACCGGTGAGCGACACTTATGATCGCGAATTGACGATTAGCTGCGGCGCGGCGTTATTTAATCTGCGCGTGGCCCTAAGTCACTTTGGCTGCCCGTATTTGATCCGCGTCATGCCCACTGTTGCCGAGCCTGACGTGCTCGCGAGTCTGCAGATTTCGGACGAGGGATTCGTCGACGCGGACATCGCGACGCTTTTCCCATCCATGGCAAAGCGCGTGACGAACCGCCGCATATTCGACGCGGCGCCGGTTCCCCAGTCCGCCATTGCGTTGCTGCGCGAGGCGGCCGAGGGGGAGGGGGCTCAGTTCGCCGCCATCGCCGACGAGGCGGAGCGTTCGCGCGTGGCAGACCTCATTGACCAGGCGGATCGGGGGCAATTGGGTGACCCTCGCTTTCGCCGGGAGCTTGCGTCGTGGGTCAGTGCGACGCGTCGCGACGACGGCATGGCCAGCTACTCGGCGAGTGCCGGAGGATTGCTCGACTTTGCTTCGCCGATCATCAGTTCCGTCGTTCGCACGTTCGACATCGGCGGGGGCGTGGCGGCCAGTCATCGCCGGCTCGTCGAAGGCTCGCCTTTATTGATATGCCTTGCCACGGCGACCGACGACGCCGAGAGTTGGCTGTTGGTGGGCCAGGCAATGCAGCGCGTGCTGCTGACCCTCACTGCCAACGGGTTGCATGCGTCTTTTCTCAATCAACCCATCGAAGTCGAGTCATTGCGCTGCGCAGTGGGCTCCATGACAGGCACCGGTGACTTTCCTCAATTGCTGCTGCGCGTGGGCCATGGTCCGGAGCAGCCCCATACGCCACGGCGCCCTGTCGAGTCGGTGACAACGTGATACTTCGATATTGCCTTGAGATGCATCGGTGTGCAGACGCACACGAAATCCAATTTGAGTTGCGAGGCCGGAATGGGGGTTGAGCTGCGCGACGAACGCTCATTGACCGTACTCCAGGCACTGCGCAAGCGGCTGCGCGAACACCCGCTTGCGCGGGTGGGACCAGGGCTCATTACAGGCGTTGCCGACGACGATCCGAGCGGCGTCGTGACGTACGCTCAAGCGGGCGCACAGTACGGCTTCAACATGCTCTGGACGATGCCGCTCGCGTTCCCGCTGATGGGTGCCATGCAATTGGTCTGTGCGCGTATCGGCCGAGTGACGGGCAAAGGACTTGCCGAGAACATCGGAACGGCATTTCCCCCCGTGGTTCTGCGGGCCGTGATCGTATTGCTGCTCGTCGCAAACACACTCAACATTGCGGCCGATCTGGCGGCCATGGGGGAAGTCGCCGAGCTGGTCAGTGGCGCGGATCGTCATTGGATGACCATCGCGTTTGCCCTCGGCACATTACTCTTGCAGGTATTTGTGCCGTACCACCGGTATGTCGTATTCCTGAAGTGGCTGACGGTATCCCTGCTGGCGTACGCTGCCGTTCTGATTACGGTGCAGGTGCCGTGGCGTCTGGTCGCGCTGCGCACCGTGTGGCCCGAATTCAGTATCGACGCCTCCAGCGCTGCGGTGGTGGTCGGCGTGTTTGGCACGACCATCAGCCCGTACCTCTTTTTCTGGCAGACATCGGAAGAGGTGGAGGAGATGGAAAGAACCCCCGGCGCGGTGCCGTTGATCAACGACCAGAGCGCCGCACGGGTTGAACTCAGACGAATTGGCTGGGACACCTGGACGGGCATGTTCTATTCGGACATCACGGCTTACTTTGTCATGCTCTCGACGGCCGTCACCCTCCATGCGGCAGGGATTCACAGTATCGAGACGGCAGCCCAGGCCGCCGATACGTTGCGGCCGCTGGCGGGCGATCTGGCGTATGTGCTCTTCAGCGTCGGCATCGTGAGCGTCGGGTTGATTGGCGTGCCCGTGCTGGCGGGCTCCGGCGCGTATGCGCTCTCGGAGGCAATGCACTGGAACGAGGGGCTCGAGCGCACGCCCCGCAGCGCGCTTGGCTTTTACGGAATCATTACGCTCAGCATGCTGGCGGCCACCGCCATTCAGTATTCCCCCATCAACCCGATGAAAGCCCTGTTCTGGAGTGCCGTCATCAATGGGGTGGTGGCGGTTCCGCTGATGGCCGTGGTGCTGCTTCTGGCAACCCGCAAGTCGGTGATGGGAAGGTTTACTGCGAGTTGGCCGATTCTTGCGCTGGGGTGGATCGCCACCGGCGTCATGTGCGCGGCAGCCGTCGTCATGCTGTTTGCGCGCTAAGGGAACACCGCAGCCCCCGAAGCGGCTGCAGTGCGAATCCATCGGACCGGGTCAGTGAGAGAGCAGTACGGGGGTGGTCATGTGCTTGAGCACCGTCCGGGTTGCGCCGCCGAAGACGCGTTCACGCGACGGCCCGTGTCCATAGGCGCCCATGACAAGCAAGTCGGCCTCGTGCTCCTCTGACACCGCGAGCAACTGAACGCCGTCACTTGCTTCGGTATCTTGTCTCACCGATACGGCCTTTGCGCGCAACCCATGGCTCTCCATCAGCCGCACGACGTCGGCGAGCGAAGGGTCGTCGCCGGCCGGCGCGCGGTTGATGCCCACGACGAAAATGTCCTGGGCACGCCCCAGCAGTTGCCAGGCATCGCCAATGGCGCGACGTGCCTCACGCGAGCCGTTCCACGCGACCACGATGCGTCGAATTTCACGCGGCAAGGTGACATTGTGGGGGAGTCCCAGTAGCGGAACGCCCGCCGACACAATGATGTCTCCGATGCCGTCGACACCCAGCGCGGCAACGCCGCCCGGTGCATCGGGCTGGCCGACAACGCAAAGGTCGGTGGCTTTGGCGAAGTTCGACAGAATGGTTGTCGGGGCGCCGAACGGCGCGTGCCAGTCTCCGGTGACATCGTGTTCGGCACAGACTTCCCTGAAAAGATGTTCGGCCGCGTGCAAGGCCGCCTGAGAGCGCCCCTCCGTCTGATAGCGAGTCCCGGACGATTCGGGTTGTCCGGCATGCACGGCGCCAGGCCGATGCGGCAGATAGATGCCGGCGAGGCTGGCATCGTGCTGACGAGCGAGCAGCCCGCTGAAGCGCAACCGCGCGGCACTCGTCGCAGTGTCATCCACATGGACGCAAATTCTCCGTAGGCTCATTTTGTTCCTCCTTGCGTAGGGCACGTAGCCGTTCGCCCTTGACAGCGCAGATTCCCGCACGGGCGTGTTTTTGTTATACGTCTGTAATCACGTCACAGCGGGTGCACTCACGACATCTCGTTGATGCGAATCAATGTCCGGAGAGTCGATGACCGGCGACAGCTCTCTGAAGGGCGTTGTTCGCTGTCGTCGGGACTACGAATGCCGCATTGCGCGACAGGCGCTTCGCCGGGGCGAATTGACGCTGGTCAAGCGACGGCAGGAGAACCCGGCAATACACCGCGCACAGGGCTAAGGTGAAGGCGTATATCGCGGTACGGGCGTCGCCGACGTGTCATATCGCGTGAATCGGCACCACGGCTCGGAGAAACCCCATGAAGACGGATTCCCAATTGCAGCGCGATGTGATGGACGAACTCGCGCGCGACACCAGCATTCATGCCAATGAGATTGGCGTGGAAGTTCAGGACGGCATCGTCACGCTATCAGGCAATGTGGCGAGTTTTCTTGAAAAGTGCGAGGCGGAGCGCGTCGCCGCACGCGTCGCCGGCGCACGCGCGATCGTTGTGTCGTTGGAGGTCTTGCCAACGTCGAAGGACCGGCACACGGACGCCGATATCGCGAAAGCGGCGCTCGCCGTCCTGAAGTGGCACGCCGGGCTGCCGGTGGACAGCATGCACGTCAAGGTGGAGAGCGGCTGGGTCACGATCGAGGGAAGCGTCGAATCCTATACGCAGCGCGTACTCGCTGAAAATGCCGTTCGCACGTTGCGAGGCGTGAGGGGCGTCATCAACGACATCAAGGTGCAGGACAGTCCCCGCCGTTCGGAAGTCGTCGGCCATATTGCCGCGGCGCTGGCTCGACAGGCGCTGCGCGAGGCCCACCACATCGAAATCTCCCTGTTGGGTAACGGCGAAGTGCTCCTGACGGGCAAAGTTCATTCTCTGGCCGAGAAAGAGGCAATCCGAGGCGCAGCCATGACGACGCATGGCGTATGCGCGGTCGTGGACCGGATGACTGTCGAGTGAGCGAGCGGGGCGCTGGCGGCGCCATCGCTGTGAGCCGGAGCGACACATAGGAGGCCCCTGATGAACGCAATACTGGAAGCCGTCATGCTGGACATTCTCGACGGTTGCAGAGAGTTATCGCTCGCCACGCTGATGGCAGACGGGAATACTCAGTCGGACGTCGTGTGTTTCGTTCATCATGGACTCGACATCTACTTCGCCACCGGACGCGACAGCCGCAAGATAGCGAATATCGAGCGCAATGCGCAGGTGTCCTTCTGCCTCTACAAACCCTACACGAAATGGCCCGAAATCAAAGGGCTGTCTGGCCACGCGTTTGCAGAAATTCTGTCGGACGAATCCGCCGAGCGCTCACTCGCAATCCGGCTACTCGACGCACGCTTTCCGGACGCATGGACACGAGTGCCGGAACATGGATCGAGCAGAACAACGGTTGTAAAGCTGGAGTCGTGGGCCATCAAGGTGCTGGATTACAGCCGTGGGTTCGGTCATATCGACATCGTCACGATCCCGTCAAAACGCCACAGAGAATAGCGGCTTCGTCATTGGCCGGCTTACCTCGTAGCGAAGCGCGTGGAGGCAATATGTATCACAACATTATGGTGGCCTTTGATGGCAGCGAGCCATCGAAGACGGCTCTGGTTCATGCGGCAAAGCTCGCCCGGGCGCTGGGGGCGAGCCTGCGCGTTGCCTATGTCGAAGTGGACCCTGCGCTTTACTTCCCGTTGATGGCTGCGGCGCTGCCGTCGGTTGCCGAAGTTCGGAACGTGCAGAGTGCCGAGACGCTGGCCGTGCGGGAAGCGGCGTTGAACCTATTGGCCCGTGAGGGAGTTGCCGCCGGCTTCCTGGCGCTTCCGCTTGTGGACAGCCACATGCATATCGCGGATCGGTTGCTTTCCGAAGCGAAGCGTGTCGGGGCGGATCTCGTGGTTACCGGAACGCATGGCCGCCGGGGGCTCGCTCGCCTCACGCTCGGGAGTGAGGCCAATCGCGTGCTTCAACATGCGGATCTGCCGGTGCTCGTTGTCAAGTCGGCCTGCCCGTAGCGGGCCTGGCAACACCCGACACCCGGTCAGCCCGCCCCATTGACGACCAGCAACGGGCGATCGATCACCCGGGCGACGCGTTCGTTCTCATGTCCGTTGAACCACGAGGACAACCCTTCGCGATCCTGTGCGCCAATGACAACGAGATCGGCCTCCCATTCGCGCGTCTCCCGAACAATCGCTGCCGCCACATCCTCGGTCATGCCTGTGTGCGATAACCGACGCTCAATCGTCGCGTTCGGGGCTTGCGCCGACATGAGTGCCGTGGCTGAATCCAGTGCGCGCTCGCCTCTGGACATGCCGGACGATGGCGATCGCGAAGACTCCTTCAGATCAGACAAGTCCACGCCCCGGCCTTCCACATAGACGGCCAGCAACTGCGCGTGCGCGGGGGCGAACCGCATACCGGTGCGCACCGCATTCATTGAGGCGTCGCTGCCGTCCACTGCGAACAATATCCGGCAAGGCAGATGCAATGACGATTCGATCGCGCGCTCGGGAATCACGAGAATTGCGCGATGTGTGTGTTCTGCGAGAACGCCAGAGACCCGGGTGGTCAACGTGGCAAAGCGCCCATCGGCCGGCTCCGCGCCCACGACGACGAGGTCGGCATTCCATTCATTGGAGACCCTGCCGATACCCGCAGATATGTCCCGATTCCCCAGCGCGCGGCCAAGAAGGCGGTGATGGACCGACGCGCCACTGCGTTGCAATGCCACTTTCGCGCGCTCCAGGGCGAGAAGCTCGTCTTCCTGCAGTTCATTGAACGCCTGGCGCATATCCGCCGGCGTTCGCGAGTGCGGCGTGAGGAAGGCTGCGGGATCCTCGAAAAACCCCAAAACCAGCACCTGAGTTTCGTGCGTGCAAAGGCGCGTCGTGTAGGCAACCGCATTCTGCGACGCGCCGGCGGGATCGACGGCCACAAGGATTCGCCGGAAAGGCTCGCGAATACCATGCGGCGACAACAATTGTGAGACAGGTTCCATGATTGATGCCGCATCTCGGATGCGCCCCTTGGCCACGAACAATTGACAGCATAAGCCCTCGTGGCGCGAGCCCCTTGCGTTCGGTCAATATCCGGCCGCACCTAGGTTCGGCATCCGACCTCTGTCGCCTATGCTAGCCCTTATCCCCACTGGTAATGGACAGGCATACCATGACCGAACCCGTGCTCGACCTCCTGCCTTATGCAACCGCATTGGCTGCCGGCTTGCTGATTGGCGCTGAACGGGAACGGCGCAAAGGCACCACGCGCGAACGCGCCGCTGCGGGCATCCGGACGTTTGCACTGACCTCGGTTCTCGGGGCGGTGGCCATGTCTTCCGGGGGCGTCTGGCTGCTGATCGCCGTCGTTCTCGCGCTTTGCGCACTGTTGACGGCTGCGTATATGCGCCCTCATGACGATCCCGGGATTACCACGGAGATCGGGTTGATCCTGACGCTGCTCCTCGGCGCGACGGCACAGCGCAACCCCGCATTGAGCATTGCGATCGCCGTGGCGGTTGCATGCGTGATGCAGGTGCGTTTTCACTTGCATCACCTCGTCACCCGCATGGTGACGGAAGCGGAACTGCAAGACATGCTCGTGCTTGCAGTGGCAGCGCTTGTGATTCTGCCGATACTTCCCGACCGGGCGATCGACACCTTTTACTCGCTCAATCCTTACACGATCTGGCGATTCACGGTCGTGATGCTGTCGATAGCCGTCATCGGACATTTTGCACAACGAGCGCTCGGGCCCAGCGCCGGGCTTCCAGTCACGGGGTTTGTCTCGGGGTTTGCCTCGAGCATCGCAACGATCAGCGCGATGGGTTCGCACGTCAAGCGTAATCCCGAACTGCTACTCGCTGCCGCAGCGGGCGCCGTGCTCTCCACCATTGCCACGATGATTCAGCTCGGCATCGTGATCGGAACCATCTTCCCGAGCGTTCTGATCGATCTGGCGCTGCCTCTTGGCGCGGGCGCAAGCATGGCGCTAGCGTACGCACTGTGGGCGCTATGGCGGGCGAGCCGGCAGGCAACACCACAAACCGTTCACGTGGGCGGCGGCATCGACATGAGGTCGGCGTTGGTGCTGACGGCGAGCGTGTCGCTCGTCATGCTCGCGTCGGGAGTGCTTTCCCGTTGGTTCGGCAATGCCGGTTTGCTGGCCGTGGCGATGGCGGGCGGCCTCGCGGATGCCCACTCCGTCGCGGCGAGCGTCACCTCGCTGGCGGAGCAGGGGCGGTTAAGCGCTGCCGGCGCAGCGCTGCCAATACTTGCGGGTGCCTCGACGAACGCCTTCTCCAAGGGGGTTGTGGCGCTGCTCTCCGGCGGGCCCCGCTTCGCGAAGATCGTGGTCCCGGGGCTTGTCCTCGTGATGGGCGCGGTCTGGCTAGGTTATGTCTTTTCGCCCGCATACCGATGACCGGGAACGAAGTCCTCTCTTGATGTCAGTCAATCCGCCGATTCGGCCCGCTTATAGATTAGATAACGTGCGAACCGGATCGGAACGAAAACGACCTCTCGTCAGGCGCTGTTCCTTGAGCCTGGACCGCACTTAGGCATTCAACCTTCGGAGTCAGTCATGGCAAACATTACCCGATTCGATCCATTGAGTTTCGATGAGCCCTTTGAGAATCTCATTCGCAATGCGTTTTGGCGTCCCTTGGCGCTGGAAAGCTCCAAGCGCATGCAAATCAAGCTGGACGTCGAAGAAGACGACAAGCAATTTACGGTGCGCGCCGATATGCCTGGTGTCAGCAAGGAAAACATCAAGGTTGCCGTAGACGGAAATCAGGTTTCCATCAGCGCTCATGTGAGCACGGCGACGGAAAAGAAAGATAACGGGAACTTCGTGCACCGCGAGCGCTATGAAGGCGATATGTATCGCAGCTTTACGCTATCGCAAACCGTCGACAAGGACAAAGCCCAAGCGAATTATCGCGATGGCGTTCTCGAACTTGTGCTCCCAAAGCGGACTGACAGCGGTCAACGGGAGTTGACCATTCAGTAAGTCCTTTTTGTTGGGGAAAAGTGTTTGGGGGAGGGGGGCTTTCCCCCCTCACGCGTTCCAATGCCGCTCCGCGCCAGCGATTGTCGACTTTCATTCGACAATGATCGCCTTCCTCCGAAATCGCTTCAGATCGCCTGATTATGCATGCAGTGGCCGAAATATTATTTAAATCGGATCGCGCCACGCCATGCAATAGATCCGCCGATTGGAAGGTTCTCTCTCATCTTTTCGGTTGATTTACGCATCAATACCAGACACGTTACATGGTTAAGGACGTACAGTGAGAGCACGGCGTCGCTGTGGCGCTCGGCGAACGTGTTGGCACAGTATTAGTGCGTGGCTTGCGCTTGACGACTGCCGATCTATAGTTGGCGTATGGGCAGGTGCCCCCGATACGGATTGGTCACGTCATTTCTCTACCGAGTCAAAAACCTCACCACACCGCTTCAATTGCAATTGCTGTTGCAGTTGGCGATCGAGTTGGAGACAAGAAATGACACGCGTCATGATCGCTGACGATCACGCCGTTGTTCGCGACGGCATCAAGCACATCCTGGAAGGGGCCGGCACGTTTGACGTCGTCGGTGAGGCGGCGGACGGCGCTCAAATTCCTTCGTTAGTTCGAGATTGTTCCCCAAACGTGCTGCTACTCGATTTGTCGATGCCGGGCAGGAACGGATTGGAATTGATCCGGATACTGCGGGACGCGCATCCGGGTTTGCGCGTATTGGTATTGACTATGCACTCCGAGGAGCAATACATCGTTCGGGCTTTCCAAGCGGGGGCGGCAGGATATCTGACCAAGGAGAGCGCGGCCGAAGAACTCGTAACAGCACTCGAGCATGTGGCACGCGGCGGCACGTATGTCAGCCATTCGATTGCGGGAAAGTTGGCGTCGAGCTTTCGCACCGATTGCGGCGACGCGCCTCACCGGCGCCTCTCCAGCCGCGAACTGGAGGTCTATCATCGCCTGGTCCGCGGAGAAACGCTCACCGTCATTGCCGATGCTCTGTGTGTGAGTCCCAAAACGATTAGCACCTACAAGATGCGCATCATGGAGAAAATGCAGATATCCGGTGATGTGCAACTTGTGCACTATGCACTTCGCAACCAGATCTTCGAAGAAGGCAAAAGTCCGTGACAATGCGCCGGCACGATCAAGTTTTCAGCGCACACTTGATCGGCTTCCTCGCTGGGCGTGTGCAACGCTTCCCATGACAAGCCATTCTGGCGTGCTGCAATCTACGCGGCCTGACGGCAACGCGCGAACGTGAACGCAATTTGTTCCATGTCATGTCGCGTCTACGTCGTATGTCTATATTGAACTTGATGCCCGCGCCCAGACAGGGCGCGAGCTTGAGTCCACTGTTGGCGTCGACCGGAGCGAAAAATGAATGACATCCCTACGGAACGTATGAATCACCGGCAGACACTGATCCACGATGCGGACGCGCTGTTGGCGGACGTGAAGGCGCTACTGAAAGACCTCGCAGATGAAGCCAATCTCGAGGTCGGCGAAGCCACTCCCGCGCTGAACACTCGGCTTCAGCAACTTACCGCGCGTCTGGACACACTGCGAAAGGCCGGTACGAAAAGCGTTTCGGAGTTGGCGCAGAGCACCGATCACTACGTGCATGACCACCCTTGGCGGAGTGTTCTCGCAGCGGCATCCGTCGCCGCTGCTGCGGCAACGGCGGGCGCCATTGTGGCGCCCATGATTGCCCGGCGCCGGCGTCAGGCCGAAGATACTGAATTGCGCTTGTGAGGGGGAGGGAGAGGATGGCCTCCGTCACAGCGCCGCGATCGACAACACTGATGGCGCCGCACGACGAGAAGGCGCAGCGCGTGCGGACGTTGATGCCTGCTGTAGATTCGCCCCTCGATCAGTTCGCACAGCGGCGTGCGGCGTACCGGTATCGTCACGAGCCGTTGTTCCTGACGGGAAGTGAAAAGTGAGTTTTCGCCGGTGCGATAAGGGCCGGCGGGCACTCACCGTGCTTGTCATCACGCTGATACTGTTGGTGCAACCGGCCGACGTGTACGCGCAATCGTCTTCGCATGACGTCTTGATCCTCGTCTATCATCGCTTTTCGGCGCGCGAGACGGATTCCACTACGGTGCGCCCGCAAACTTTCCTCGCGCAGATCAGTTTCTTCGAGGAGAACGGCTTTCGGATCGTGCCATTGTCCGATGTGCTCGCATGGCATGCTGGCGTGCAGGACAATCTGCCGCCACGCGCGCTCGCCCTGACGGTGGACGACGGCCATCGATCGGTGTATGAGGTGCTGTGGCCGATGCTGAAGGCTCACCCCGTGCCCATCACGCTGTTTATCTACCCGTCTGCCACTTCCAATGCTTCGTACGCGATGAAATGGGACGAATTGCGCACACTGGCGGGGACCGGGTTCTTCGACGTTCAGTCTCACACTTACTGGCACCCGAATTTCAAGACAGAGCGAAAGCGTCTGACGCCAGAGGCATATTCTCGCTTCGCTCACGACCAATTGCACCCGTCCCGTCAGCGGCTCGAGTCGGAATTGAAACACCCCGTCCGCTTGTTGGCATGGCCGTTCGGCATCTACGATCGGCAACTGGAGGATATCGCTCGCGACGAGGGGTACACCAACGGCTTCTCGCTCGATGCGCGGCCAGTCACCCCAAGGGAGAATCCGATGGCGCTGCCTCGGTATCTCATGACGCAGCGCTGCGCCACCGCGTGCCTGCGTGGCATGCTGCGCGACGCACAAAACCATCATGATTAAACGATTGATATTCTGGGGGCCATTGCTGCTGTGGTTTCCCCTGTTGACTTCGGCCTCAGCCGGCAACATTAGCGCGACCGTCATTGACTCATCGACCGGACAGCCGATCGCGGGCGCGACCATCGTCAGTGCAGATCATGTGTGGGTCAGCGCCCGCGACGGATCGTTTCCACAGCCGGAAGCAGAGGGAGATGGTGCCACGGCAATCTCGGTGAAAGCGCCGGGATATGCGAGGGTGGAAGCGTCGATCGTCAGAGGCAAGCCGGTAACGGTCGCCATGCCCCCCAGCTGCCCCAAAGCGGTCTACCTTTCCGCCTACGGCATCGCCAGCCGCACGTTGCGCGACGCTGCGGTTGCCCTCTCCGGGCACACCGCAATCAACGCACTCGTCATCGACATCAAAGGCGATCGCGGCATAGCCCCCTATCGAAGCGCTGCACGCGAGCGCATTGGCGCCCAAGCCCATGTCAGCGCGCACCCCCCCAGGGTGGAAAACCTCCCGGCCTTGCTTAAATCGCTTCATGATCGCGGCCTATATCTCATTGCCCGAATCGTGGTGTTCAAGGACGACCCTTTGGCAGCGGCGCATCCCGAGTGGGCGGTGCGCGACAGCGATGGCAGTGTCTGGCGCGACCGGGAACACCTCAGGTGGATCGATCCGACGATTTCCGCTGCATGGTCGACCCATCTTGATGTGGCAGAGGAAGCCGCGCGCATGGGTTTCGACGAGATTCAATTCGACTATCTCCGATTCCCCGACGCGCCGGGGCTGCAATTTCACGAGGCAAATACGGCCGAACACCGGATCGGCGCCATCACCGGATTCCTTGCCGCTGCCCGCGAGCGGCTTGTCCGATACAACGTCTACGTCTCTGCCGACATCTTTGGCTATGTCTGCTGGAATCTGAACGACACGGACATTGGCCAGCAGTTGGAAACCCTCGGCGACCTCGTCGACTACATTTCCCCGATGTTGTACCCGTCGGGATTTAGCCGGGGACTTCCAGGGTGCGGACGGCCGACGGAACATCCAGGGGAAATCGTGTCTCGCTCATTGGAAGAGGCCATCCGGCGGTCCGGGTTGCCCGGTGTGCGATTCCGGCCCTGGTTACAAGGGTTTCGCGACTACGCTTTCGATCGCCGGGCCTTCGGCGCCACTGAGATTCGAGCACAAATCGAGGCCGCAGAGTCAGCGCAGACCGATGGCTGGATGCTGTGGAATCCGCGGAATCAGTACGATCCGGCCACGCTGCCCCGTTAGTGCCTGATGGCGTGCTCAGGGGCGGCACGATGTCGAATGCGGCACAATTTGATCTACGCCAAATCGCGTTGGTCATCATCGTCTACTGTTGAACATGTAGCGAGTCAGTCTGATGAGCAACAGCATTGTTGCCGTGCGTGCCCCTCGCTCACATGCCGTGTATTCGACGCAAGCCTGCACCAGCATATCCAGGAGTTACACCATGAAAGTCAGAGCCCGGTCAGCCATGGTTCGGCCCGCGAGGTGGGACCACCTTCCCGATGCGCACGTTCCGGACAGCTACAAGCAACCTCATGCGGCGCCCGCATTGGCGACGTGTCCCGTCTGCCATGCGGTTTTCCTGCGCGGGCACTGGCAATGGCGTGTGGCACCACCCGACGCGGCCTCGCTCACATGTTCCGCGTGCCACCGCAGTGCCGATGGTGTACCAGCCGCCCGCATCGCTTTGGAAGGGGAGTTCGAGGCAGCGCATCGCGCGGAGATTCTGGGGCTGGTGCGCAATCGGGCGCAGCGGTTGCATCGGGAGCACCCCATGGAGCGCGTGATGGCCATCACGTCCGATGAGACGGGCACCGCCATCACGACGACCGGCATGCACATCGCGCGGGACATCGGCACCGCGATTCATCATGCCTATGGGGGTAAGATCGACTTCAATTACGGGCACGCAGAAGCAGAACTGCGCGTGCGCTGGCATCGGCCCTGACCCGTGAATGCCCTGCGCCGGATTCGGCGCGCTCCAGCGAGGATTCAGACAATGAACGAAGCTCACCATCCCCCGTACGACATCATACCGGGCACGCCAACGGCGCCTGCCGCGATCGGATCGCCGGCCATCATCGATCTTCCGCCTCCGGACCTCAAGGGGAGCACCCCGTTGATGATTGCACTCGCACGGCGCCAAAGCCTGCGGGAATTCGCGCAGACGTCGCTGTCGCGCCAGCAACTCAGCGACATTCTATGGGCTGCGGACGGCATCAATCGCGCGGACACCGGGGGGCGCACCGCACCGTCTGCGCACGGCGTGAACGAAATCGACGTTTACGCCGCGCTGCCCGAGGGGGTGTACCGGTACGAGCCCGTGTCGCACAAGTTGCGTCTCAAACATGCTGTCGACGCAAGAAATCTCACGGGCTATCAGGACTTTGTCGGCAAAGCGCCGCTCGATCTGGTGTATGTCGTGAATCATGCGCGCGCAGACCAACTCCCGCAGTCACAGCGCGACTCGTTCGCAGGCGTGGCTATCGGCGCCATTGCGCAAAACGTCTCGCTCTATTGCGCGGCGGCCGGACTGGCATGTGTCGTGCGCGGCTGGTTGAATCATCGGTTGCTTGCCAACGCCATGTCGCTGAACGAGGACGAAATCCCGGTGCTTGCCCAAACGATCGGGCACTCGGTCATCTCGCCTTGAATGGCGGCGCGTCAGGCCTTCAGACCTGATTAGGTCACGCCACCCGACTCGCACAGCCGCCGGCCAGCGTCCAGGACATCGTGGCCGTAGGCTGTCTCACCACTCGGCTCGCTGCTCAGGCTTGTGGCGCCGCCAATACAGCATGAGCATGGCGCTCCCCAGCATTCCCCCCAGGTGGGCGAAATGCGCCACACCGTTAAGCGATCCGGAAACGCCCATCGCCAGCTCGGCAACACCATAGAGCGTGGCGAACAGCCAGGCCGGTATGGGGATTGGCGGGATGAGGAGAACGACCGTTCGCCGTGGGAACAGCGCCGCAAACCCGAGCAGCAATCCGAATACCCCGCCTGATGCGCCCACCGTCGGGTATGGCGAGGGAAATATGAACGACGTGACGATCAGTTGCGTGAGCCCCGCGCTAACGACGCTGCCGACATACAGCATCAACAAGCGTGCGGAGCCGAGTTCGCTTTCGATGTCCCGCCCGAAGAGATAGAGGCCCCACATGTTGAATGCGAGATGAACCCATCCAGAGTGAAGCAGGCTATAGGTCAACAATTGCCATACGTGGAATTGCGAGGGCGCGTAGGGCGAAAGGGAGGCGGCTGCCGCAGCCGGTGAAATAGGAGCTAGTGGCCAAAGCGCCAACGCGTTCACGGACGCATCTCCTACAGCGAGTTGGAGCAGGAATGCGACAACATTCACGAGAACGATGAGCTGCGTCATGGCGGTTCTGCCCGACGGTTAATGGAGGGTTTGGGGACAAGCAACGAGTCCCGTGGCCGCGAAGCCACCGTTGAATTCGGGAAGTGTCATCCCGTCGATGACGCGGCGCGCATAGCTGATGGCGCACCGTAATGCGCGGTGCGGGTCTGAATCCAGTCGATCGCTCAATGTGATCTGTATCACAACGGCGTCCTGCGACGGCGTTTCGCGAAAGCCGTCGTTACCCTTCACGCTGATGCTACGCAGGACGGCGACGGGTATGTATCGCCGCTCTCCGCTTGGCACCGTATACCCGCCCAGTCCTGCGAGCTTTGCCTGGGCCTCGATAATGAATTCCTTGTAGTGTTGCCGCAACGAAGACATGGAAACTCCCGTATCAGCTTGAGATATTGAGCGCAGGTCCGACGCAACGACTCGCACGCGCGATGTCTCACATTTATAGACCCATAGGCGGCTTACGCCATGACCCAAGTCAACTCGCACTGCCTCGGACAAGAGTGAGGCAGTACAAATCCCGCTCTCAGGCTTCTTTCCAGCCCGTTGGCGACCTGCATTCGCGCATGAATCGCCCCGTCGCGCTGGATGTCGCATGTAACGGGGCGTTGACTTGCGACAACACAACTTTGCGAATGAATGCCAAGCTTGAACTGTCGATCAGACGGGCGATGCCGTGATTTCCGGATGACGCCGGCCAACACTGAATTCAGGAGAAACGGAATGAAGATCGAAGACATCTATTCGCGTCAGCCGGTACATATTCCATGCTCATGCACATTGCAGGACGCGGCGGTTCAGATGCGCGACAAGCATGTCGGCGCGTTGATCGTCACCGAAGCCACCCCGGTCGGCGCGCGCGCAATCGGCATGTTGACGGATCGCGATATCGCTGTAGACGCGACCGCCTCCGGCCATGATCCCTGCGAAACGGCCGTGGCCGACGTGATGACGCCGGGCCTGATCTCGATTGGCACTCAAGATAGCGTGAGCGACGCGATGCAATCCATGCTCTCACATGGGGTCCGGCGTCTGGCCGTGCTCGATGGCGGCACCTTGGTGGGCGTTGTTTCGCTCGACGACATCCTGGGGGCACTGGCAGAAGACTGGAATATGCTCGCGACACTGATTCGCAACGAACAAGCACGCGAGCGTGCGGGCCATGTGCAGCCTGGGTTGATCGTCTGAGCCTATGCCGAAAGTGCCGCACTGTGTCTGCTAACGTCATCGGTTTGCATCATGCCGTGGGACGCCGATCGCTTTCCGGACTCGATGAAACATCTTTCGCCTCTCGGGCGTCGGAAGGGCATCGAGATCGCCAACGGTTAAACACAGCAAGCCGAGGAGAAGGTCAATGCGTCAATTCTTCGATCGGGCGGACGCCGGGCGTCAGCTAGCCAGGGCGCTGAGTCATTACGCCGGAAAGTTCCCATTGATCCTTGGGGTTCCGCGCGGCGGCGTGCCCATCGCGGCCGTCGTTGCAGATGTGTTGGGCGGTGATCTGGACGTTGTTCTGGTTCGAAAACTGAGAGCGCCGGGAAATCCAGAGCTCGCCATTGGCGCCGTGGACGAAAGCGGACGGACCTTTCTGACGCCATATGCCCGGATGGGAAACGTGGAGAGCGCCTATATCCAGCATGAGCGGGCAGCGCAGCTCGAAACGCTACGGTGGAGACGGGCTTGTCTCACGCCGGGGCGCAGAAGCATTGACGCCCGTGGCCGGGTGGTCATTGTCGTCGATGACGGGGTCGCCACCGGGGCATCCATGATCGCGGCGTTGCAGGCCGTGCGACAGTGTGAGCCGGCGCGTCTGGTGTGCGCCGTGCCCGTCGCCCCCCAAGACGCCGTACATGAGCTTGCCTCGTACGCGGACGAAGTGGTGTGCCTGAACAGCCCCGCCGAATTTGGCGCGGTGGGCGAATTTTATCGGAGCTTTGCCCAGGTTAGCGATGACGAGGTGCTCGCATGCCTGCATGTCGGCTGACTCGATGCGCCGTCAGGTAGCGAGGTTCGGATACAGGCGCGCGCCGACGATCAGCAACACGGCGAACACGGCGATCATGACCCCGAAGCTGGTGGTCAGCGGGTAGTGGCTTACGCCGCCGACGATCATGCCGCTTCGCAGTGTGTCGACCAGGTAGGTCAGCGGATTCATCGCCGCAAGCACCTTCAGCCACGGGGGCATCAGATCCAGTGGATAAATGGCGTTCGAGGCAAAAAACAGCGGCATCGTGAGGACTTGCCCGATTCCCATGAAGCGCTCGCGCGTCTTCACCAGACAGGCGATCACCAAGGAAAACGTGGAAAAAATGCACGCCCCGATACATACGCTGCAAATCACCATGACGATCGCCAATGGCTCAAGCCGAACCGCGACGTGCAACGCGGCGGCAATGAGGTAGACGACCAGTGCCTGAACCAGTGCACGCAGCGTGGCGGCGAGCGCTTTGCCGAATACCAACGCGGTGCGATGCGCGGGCGTGACAAGTAGCTTGTGCACGATGCCGAGATCGCGCTCCCAGATGACGGCGATGCCGTAGAAAATCGAAGAAAAGAGGATGCTCTGCGCTAGAATTCCCGGCGCCATGTAGTCCAGATACCGCAGCTGCCCCGTTGGAATGCCGCGCACGGTACTGAATACCTGACCGAATACCACTAGCCACAACACAGGCTGAATCGCTCGCGAGAGCAGTTCGGTGGGATCACGCCGCAGTTTTCTCACTTCAGCGTCTGCCACGGCAAGACTTTCATATAGCGCGCTGAACATTGGTTACCCCAGTCGTTGAATGGTGCCGCGACTTTCGCGGATGTTTCGATAGCTCCCGCCGTGTTCGATGACCACACCGCTGAAGTGGGCGAAGACGTCGTTCAGATCGGCGTTGGGCCCGAGCGCAGCCTTGAGTTCGCTGGGACGTCCAACCGCCGCCATGCGCCCCTCGTGGAGAATCGCCAGGCGGTCGCAAAGGACGTCGGCTTCTTCCATGTCGTGCGTTGTCATCAGAACGGTGACCTGGTGGTCGGCGCGGAGCTGCTCGAGGCGCTCCCAGACGGTTTTACGTGCGACGGGGTCCAGACCGATCGTCGGCTCATCGAGGAACAGAACTTCCGGGTGATGCAGCGTGGCCTGCGCAATCTCAAGGCGTCGAATCATGCCGCCGGAGTACGTCCGTACGAGGTGATCGGCCGAATTGAGCAAGCCGGCAAACGCAAGTGCCTCATGCACCCGATCGACACGCAACTGCCCGAAAATGCCGTGCAAGCGAGCCGACAGCGTCAGGTTCTCCCGGGCCGTGAGCGCACCGTCGGCGGACAGCAACTGCGGCACATAGCCGATCCGGCGACGCACCTCGACGGGGGACGTCGTCACATCGAAGCCCGCGACTTCGGCGCCTCCAGAGCTTGCACGGAGCAGCGTCGTGAGGATCTTGATCGTTGTGCTTTTGCCTGCACCATTCGGGCCGAGCAAACCGAATATCTGACCTTTGGCCACCGTAAGGGACAGGTCGTCAAGCGCAACGAGATCGCCGAATCGCCTGCAAAGCCGGCGCGTGACGATCGCCGGCGGCTCAGATTGAGGATGCGGGTCGTGAAGGTCATTCATGCAATATCGTCCCTAAACGGAGCCAACTTCAGTAGCAGTCACGGGAGCGCAGGTGCCCAATTATCGTCGGGATCCTAGGTGTGCATAGACGTCGCGCACAGGGGCCTGCCTTTGGGGAAACGCCGTCACGTTCAGGGACGAGGTTTCCGGCAGCCCTTGCAGAGTTTCATGACGCCCGGATAGTCGGGGGCATCCCAGGAAAAGTTCAGGTTCACACCGCCACGTGCGGGCACTTGAACCTTCCGGTATTCCGACATTCGGGGTGTTTGTGCCGAAACCCGGTAGAAACCGGCAGGAAGCCGTACGAAGAGGAACGGCCCCTCGGTCCGAACGGCAAGGACCGTCCGCCCACCGGCATCGGCGATCATGACATCCACGTCCGAAAGATAGTTTCCCGCCTTCGACGCGAACGTCATGCGAAGGTTGTATTTCGAGGCCGCTGCGCGAAACTCTTTGACCTCATCTTCACCTATGCCTCCCGTGATGTACGAGATGCCGGGTTGCTTTTCCGGCTGAGATGCCGGTGCGGCTGACGCTCCACCGGCCATCCATAAGCTGGCGAGCAGGGGCAACATCAAGGAAAAGCGGGCGCACTTGAACATGACTATCCTCCACAGGAGGCCGCCCCCTCGCTAGGGAGCGCGGCCGGAATTGGCGTGGCGGCGAACTGCGGAGTCGTTGCACAGGAAGTGCATACCAATCACTCGGCCGCGCGGTTCGTCCTCACCTCCAGCATGGTCTCTTGGAGGCGGTTGGACGTTGACCGATGTCAAGGGCTTGCGCAGGGGCCGACGGATCAGATATCCGCCGGTTCCACCATGCTGAAGATGCGGCGGGCCGGACCGTCGGGGGAGGCCGCCAATTCCCGTGCTACTCGCCAGAACGTTTCCAGAAACGCCAGCGCCGGGCCTTGCAGCGGCTCATAGCGGCGGGTAATCAGGCATGTCGTGCTTTCGTCGGTAATCGCATCGAAATCGAGTGCGACGAAGCGGTCGCGCATGTCCGGTGTCTCGATCAACGGCCAGGGTACGGCAGTGAGCATGTCGGTCGAGCGCACGATGGCCAGCGCTGCGTTGACGGACCGTGCGAAGTGGCACCGCTGCACGGCCTCGTCGCGCTGGTTTTCCACCAACGCCCGAATGGCCTGCGCCGTGCGCTCCATCGACCGGCTAAGCAGCCAGTCGTAGCCGGCCAGGTCGGCAATCGTGCGGGCGTTCGCCGCAGGATGCCCTGGGCGACAGACCACCGCGAACGAATACGTATAGATCGGCCGGATTTCCAACGCGCGTTCCTGCCCCACGTCAGGGCTCGGGCCGAACGCGAAATCCAACTGGCCGTTGCGTACGGCCGGATAGTCGCCACCGAGGTGTTCGGCGATGTCGAGTTGGACGTCCGGACGTTGTTCCCGGAACGCGCGCACGACGGCCGGAATTACCCCATGCATCAACCAGGGGGTGACAGACATGCGAATCGTGCCCCCGCGTTTGGCGGCCCCTCGCACCACATCTTCGCTCGCTCGGCTCAGTTGTCCGAGGATCAACCGGGCGTGCGAGAGCAGGGAGGTGCCGGAAGGCGTGAGCGCCACACCATCCGCGCGCCGCTCCATCAGCACCACGTCCATCGATTGCTCCAGTTCCCGCAATGCCTTGCTGACAGCGGTCGGTGACCGTCCGAGCCGACTCGCGGCCGTACGCACGCTGCCGTGATCGGCCACGGCCACGAGACATTCGAGTTGATGCAGTTTCAGATCGGAGGACATGATTCGCGCATAGGGGGCAAGGGCATCCAAGGGGCCGGGACCGGGTCGGACGAGTCCGAGCCGTGACATTGAATCATCGACTGGCATGGCATGGGCGTCAACCTGCGGTTGACACGAAAATTTGGCGTTGCCTATCCGATGCAAATCGACGTGGCTACCATGCGTCGAAATTTCATGAGCCGGACATAAACGTTTTACAAACAAGGCCGCCGTCGACGGCCAATAAGGCATACGCATAGGAGCCCAATGAGCCAAACCCCCATCCACGCCATCGCACGCGGCTCGCATCGCCGCACCGCCGGTACCGCTCTGACTGGTGTTGCCGCCGGTACGCTGCTGGCCATCGTCAGCACCGCCGCGCAGGCTGACGTGCAGTTGTATGGCGCCGTCGACAACTACGTCAGCTACGACTCGGGCGGCAAGGGCAGCTCAACGCAGGTCGGCAGCGGCGCGGGCTCGACCTCGCGTTTCGGTTTCACGGGCACGGAAGATCTGGGCGGAGGTCTCGCGTCGGGCTTCCGGCTGGAATCGGGCTTTAACGCCAACAATGGCACGCTGCAATCGACCAATACCCTCTTCAACCGGGAAGCCAACGTGTGGCTGATCTCGCGCCAGTACGGCATGCTCAAGCTCGGCCGTCAGTTCCCGACGATCTTCCCGCTATCGTCGCAGGTCGATCCGTATGCCCTGACCAAGTTGTCGCTGATGGCCAACCTGGCCTATGGCACGTCGGATCTGGGCGGTAACGCGACGGCCATCGATTCGCGCGTGGCCAATGCCGTGAGCTACACCACGCCGGACATGAACGGCTTCTCCGGGCAGGCGCTGTACGGCTTCAGTACGGCCACCGCGAGCGGCGCGCCAGCGCACTACACCGGTTACCTCGCGCAGTACGAAGGCCAGCGCCTATATGCCGGCCTGTCATACAACGTGGTGCGCAACGAACTGTCGCAAGCCACGGACCACTATGGCGCGGGCCTGTCGTACAAGATTGGCGGCACCACGCTGTCGCTGGCCTACAACCGCATCGTGCCGAGCGTCGCATCGGGTCGCATCGCCACCACGTATCTGGTGGGCGCCACCGTGCCCGTCGGCCCGCACGTGTTCAAGCTGTCGGTGCTGGAGCGCTTGATTGCCGGGGGCGGCAACCATGCGTTCGGCGCCCTGGGCGGCTACGACTATCAGTTGTCCAAGCGTACGGCCCTGTACGCGCGCATGGCCTGGATCGACAACGGCGGCGCGTCGGCGCTCACGCTCGATAACGCGCAGACCAGCGCCGGGCGAGACGTGTTCGTGACCGCGCTGGGCGTGACGCACCGCTTCTGATGTTCCGTTGTTCAAGGCGAACGCACCGCGCGTTCGCCTTCTTGTCATTTTTGAATTGGAGACACGATGCCCCACGACACCTCTGAGTACGCCTTTCCGGCGGTGATCGAGGCCGACATCCCGGCCGACATTCTCGAACACGACGCCAGCATGCGTGCGCTGCGTCATCAGATTCACGCGCATCCGGAACTCGCTTACGAAGAGTTTCAGACGAGCGATCTGGTGGCAGACAAGCTCACGGAATGGGGCTATACCGTCTCGCGCGGCATCGGGGGCACCGGTCTGGTCGGCACCCTCAAGGTGGGCGATAGCCCGCGCACCTTGGGCATTCGTGCAGACATGGACGCGCTGCCGATCCTGGAAGCGACCGGCAAGGCTTACGCCAGCCGGCATACCGGCAAAATGCACGCCTGCGGCCACGACGGTCACACGGCAACGCTGCTGGCGGCGGCCCGCCATCTGGCGAAGACGCGCGATTTCGACGGCACGCTGCATCTGATTTTTCAGCCGGCGGAAGAGGGGCTGGCCGGTGCGAAGAAGATGATCGAAGACGGTTTGTTCAAGCGCTTCCCGTGCGACGCCGTGTTCGCGTATCACAATATGCCGGGCTTCCCGGTCGGCAAGATCGGTTTTCGCGCCGGGCCGGCGATGGCGTCCTCGGATACGGTCATCATTCGGGTGCACGGTCGCGGCGGTCACGGTTCGATGCCGAATGCCAGCGTCGATGCGGTGCTGGTGGCATCGCACATCGTGGTGGCGCTCCAATCGATCGTGTCGCGCAACGTCGATCCGCGTCGCATGGCGGTGGTGACAGTCGGCGCGATTCACGGCGGCGACGCGCCCAACGTGATTCCAGACACCGTCGAGCTGCGCCTGTCCGTGCGTGCGCACACGCCGCAGGTGCGAGAGCAGTTGCGCGAGCGCATCGTCGAGTTGGTGAATGCGCAGGCTGCCGTGTTCGGCGCGCGTGCCGAGATCGACTACCGCTGGCGCTATCCGGCGCTGATCAACGACGCCGGGATGACCGAGTTCGCGCGTCAGGTGGCGCTGGACTGGCTGGGCCCGCAGGGCCTGATGGAAGACTTCGAACCGCTCACCGGCAGTGAAGACTTTTCATTCATGTTGGAGAAGTGCGCGGGTAGCTACCTCATCATCGGTAATGGAGAAGGCGAGGGCGGCTGCATGGTGCACAACCCGCATTACGATTTCAACGATGCGCTGCTGCCGATCGGCGCAACGTACTGGACGCGTCTGGTCGAGCGTTTCCTGAGTCTGGAGAACAAGGCATGACGACGCGTCTCGATACTACTGCGGCACAGACCGCGCCGGTCAAGGCGAGCGTGCGTCCGGCGTCGCTCACGAAGAAGATCGTTGCCATTACGGTTGGCAACGGCCTGGAGTTCTTCGATTTCGCCATATACACGTACTTTGCGACCGTGCTTGGCAAGTTGTTTTTCCCCGCAGCCACGCCGTTCACGCAGTTGCTGCTGTCGCTGGCGACGTTCGGTGTGGGCTTCGTGGTGCGTCCGCTGGGCGGCATCGTGATCGGCAGCTATGCCGATCGTCATGGCCGCAAGGCTGCCATGACGCTGACGCTGTGGCTGATGGCTGCAGGCTCGGCGGTTTTCGTGGTGGTGCCGACATATGCGCAGATAGGCATGGCGGCACCGATGTTGCTGATCGCCGGCCGTCTGGTGCAGGGGTTTGCCGTGGGTGGGGAAGTGGGCGCATCCACGTCGATGCTGCTCGAATACGCGAACGCCAACAATCGTGGCCTGTTCGCAAGCTGGCAGTTGTTCAGCCAGGCGTTCTCCACACTGCTTGGTTCGCTGGTGGGGCTGGTGCTGAGCGCGTCGCTGTCGCACGAGCAGTTGCTCGCATGGGGTTGGCGCGTGCCGTTTCTGATCGGTTTGGCGCTGATACCGCTAGGCACCTATATCCGCAAGCATCTGGACGAGACGCATGAAGTCGAGCCAGCCAAACGCGGTGCGCGCAGCCCGGCGGCACAGGTGCTGGGCGAGCATCGCCGTGCGCTGGTACTGGGCATTCTGATGACGGCCGGTGCGACCTCGTCGAACTATATCTCTCTGCACTACTTGACCAACTATGGCGTGGGCGTGCTCAAGCTGTCGTTGTCGAGCGGGCTGTGGGCATCGTTCGTGGCAGGCGGTTTGCAGATGGCTCTGGCTGCGGCCGCCGGTATTGCCAGCGACCGTTGGGGGCGCAAGCGCGTGGTGACGATTGCTCGTGTGGTTCTGCTGGCATCGATCGTGCCGGCATTCGTCTGGCTGACGGCGGCGCCCGATACAGCGCGTCTGCTGGTCGTGGCGGCGGTGCTAACAATTCCGACCGTGTTCATCTCGGTGACGACGGTGACGATGATTACCGAGGTATTCCCGCGTCATATTCGTGCGACGGGTCTGGCGATCGTCTACGGCGTGGGCGTTTCGGTGTTCGGCGGGTTTGCGCAGTTCATCGCGACGTGGCTGATTGCCGCGACCGGCTCCAAGCTGGCCCCGGCGGGCTACGTGATCGTCATCAGCCTGATTTCGCTGGTGGCGGCGCTCAAGAGCCGCGAGATGTCGCGCGTGGCGCTCGACTGATGCGCTCGACCGTTCGACGGCAAGCACTGTAGGTCAAACGGTAACGCCGGCCTTTCCGGGCCGGCGTTGTGCTATCTACTGCAGGAAGCCGGAGGAGGGCGGATCGGACCGAGACCGGCGGCGGCACGCTCGACGATCGCTCATCTCAAGAATGTTAGGTTAGGTCGCGCTCAAACTACCTGTTACACTGTGTGAGTTCGCGAGTCGCCGCAGTCCGGGACATCACCACAACTTGTGTTGTGCGACACACGGTCAGTATCTCCAGCGAAGGCATTTCCACGAAGCGGTGACGAGCAAAACGGTCACCGGCCTGGCGTCTGAATTCGCTTCCCAACTCACCCCCCTTAGGGAACACGCCTTGAAACGCCTCAGCCTTGCGCTCATCGTGGCGTTGCTACGCGTATTTTCCGTACTTCCGTATTCATTTGTCGCCAGACTCGGGATGGTCGTCGGCACGGTCTTGTATGCGCTTCCGAGCCGCCGCAAGCATATCGTCCTCGTGAACCTGCGCCTTTGCTTTCCCGACAAGACCAGCCTCGAGCATCAGAAGCTTGCAAGAACCCACTTCCGACACGTTGTCCGCAGCTATCTCGAGCGGGGCATCCAGTGGTTTGGCAGCGCGCAGTCGATTCAGAATATCGTTCAGCTCGACAGCAAGATCGATCTCGACGACCCGGCCGCTCCGCCCACCATCTTCATGGGTTTTCACTTTGTAGGCATTGAGGTCGGGTGCATGCTCTATTCGACGCACCTTCCCGTTGCGTCGCTTTACACACGTATGTCCAGCGCGGGCCTATGCGATCTGGCGAAGCGGCAACGCGGCCGATTCGGCGCAGAAATGATCGAGCGCGCGACCAGTGCCAAGAAGATCGTGGGATTGCTGCGTTCCGGCAAACCGGTCATGATCGCGGCGGATATGGACCAGGGCGTCGACAACTCCGTTTTTGTCCCGTTCTTCGGGGTCCCCGCCTGCACACTCACGGCCGTTTCGCGTCTGGCCAGACTGGGCCGCGCACGGGTTGTGCCGTTCGTGACGGAGGTGCTCCCGAATTATCAAGGGTACAAGCTGACGATTTTCGATCCGCTCGCACACTTCCCGTCAGGAAACGACGAGGTCGACGCGCGACGCATGAATGCGTTCCTCGAGGAACAGATCGTCAAATTTCCCGAGCAGTACTACTGGGTGCACCGGCGCTTCAAGCACCGGCCATCGGGCGTGGCATCGGTGTATTGACCGCTTCGCCTGATCGATACCAACGAACGTGGCGCATTAATATTTATTAGAAAAATGCTACCGCGCGCTGGATATCGCCATCTTCTCCGCCAACGCTCAATCTGATGTTGGCAAAACACCACAGTCGCTGAGAAGTTACTTAGGAGTATTTACAGCTCGTTCGAAGCTGCCTACACTCCATTCAATTAATGAGAATTAATCTCATTATCAATAAAACCGAATCGTAGCCGAGTGCATGAGGCACTTGAGCCGCTGCATCTTTGCCGGAACACACGTATGTCTACCGCTTTCCAGGCGCGCCAGCGTCTGCGCGTCATTGCCTGCGCCCTGATGGCCACCGGCAGCATGCACCTTGCCCATCCGCCGTTCGCCTGAACTCGACCAGACGGCAGCCCCTGCCTTTAGCTCTTCTTCCTTGCCGGACTGTGCGTCGCCAACACGAGCTGCGCTGTCCGGCAGACAACTATTCTTCTACCAGTAGCGCGTGCCATGTCAGTACAAACGAAGCACTATGATGCAAAACGGCGAAATCACTTCCATGGAGGCGTTAAGGCACCCAAGCCTCACGTCCTTGCCATGGTCCTGGCCACCGCGTTTTCTTCAGGGGTGCTCGCGCAAGCTCCATTGGCGGCCGGTGCCGCACCGGCGGCTGATGGCTCGCCCAGTGACAGTCGACTGGCTGCGACGACGGTAAGTGCATCCGCGTTGAGCGATACGGCGCCAGCATCGGGCGGGCAGATCGCCAGGGGAGGGCGCGTGGGGATACTGGGCGACAAGAGCGCCATGGAGACGCCATTTTCGGTGACCAGCTACACGTCTGAGCGTATCGAAAATCAGCAAGCCGTCACCCTTGCAGAGGTCTTGAACTCGGACCCGTCAGTGCGATTCACCGGCCAAATCGGCGGCGTTACCGACTCCTTCTTTATTCGCGGCTTCCCGATCAACGAGGGGAATTTGTCAGAGGTCGCGTTCGACGGTGTGTATGGGGTGTCGCCGAACTATCACCTCTTTACCGAGTACATCGATCGCGTGGAAATACTGCGCGGCCCTGCCGCCTTGCTGTATGGCATGTCGCCTAACGGTGGCGTGGGAGGGGTGGTCAACATCGTGCCCAAACGAGCGTTGGCGAGGGATCTGACGCGGGTCACCGTGGACTACGCCACCAAGAGTCAAGCCGGCATTGCGGTCGACGTCAGCCGCCGGTTCGGTGACGAACGTCAGTGGGGCATTCGCTTTAATGACTTGCACCGCCAAGGCAGCACCGCACTGGACAATCAGTCCTCGCGTGCCGAAGTCGGCGCGCTGTCACTGGACTATCGCGGCACACGTCTGCGCGCCTCGCTTGACGTGATCGAGCAGTACCAATGGGTCGATGCGCCCACCCGGCCATTTCTCGTCGCCGCCGGGATTCAGGTACCGTCTGCGCCGAGCGGTGCGCGAAACGTGACGCAAAAATGGGGCTGGTGGAAGTCCAACGATATCTCGACACTGGCGCACGTTGAATACGACCTGTCGGATAACGTGACGGTGTTCGCCGATGCGGGCACTGCAAAATCCGACGTGGCGCGCCTTTCGGAACCCACACCGACCATTCTGGACACGTTCGGCAACACTTCGGCGACTCCGCAGAACTGGAAGTTTCAGGTCAACCGCACGACGCTGGATACCGGTGTGCGGGGAACCTTCCATACCGGCGACATCTCGCACGCCGTGACCGTGCAAGCGAACTATTACACCGACCGGGTCGCATCGGGTGCCAACGCCGGCACGGCCTTGCTATCGAATATCTACGCCCCGGTGGATAGGCCGGAGCAGTTCATCCGTGCCCCCACGCGCGTGCCGTTGGGGTCGACCTCTACGCTGTCGGGCGTTGCCCTGGCCGACACGATCGGGCTGTTCGCCGACAGATTGCAATTGACGCTTGGCGTGCGCGGCCAAGAGGTCCGCTCGAACAACTACAACGCTGTCTCCGGCGCCGTTTCGACGGCCTACGACAAGCGTGCCATCACGCCGCTGGCGGGCATTTTGTTCAAGGTAACGGAAGATGTTTCACTTTACGCCAACTATATTGAGGGTTTGAGTAAAGGCGATGTGGCCCCCACCACGGCGAGCAACGCGGGCGAGGTGTTTGCCCCGTACAAGACCAAGCAAAAGGAAGTGGGCGTCAAGGTCGCAATGGGCGGCGTGATTGCAACGCTCGCGGCATTCGAGATCACCAAACCGAGCGGTTCGCTCAGCAACTCCGTGTTTAGCGTCAACAGCGAGCAACGCAATCGCGGTCTGGAACTCACGATGGCGGGCGAGCCATACGCGGGGCTGCGCCTGATCGGTGGCCTCACCTGGCTGAACGCACAGTTGACCAAGACGCCGAATGCAGCAACACAAGGCAAACGCCCCGTCGGCGTGCCCCAGCTCATGGCGAATGCGGGTGTGGAGTGGGACGTGAAGTGGGTACCCGGCATGACACTGACCGGCGCACTGACGTACACCGCCGACGAGTATGTCAACCAGACCAACACCCAATCGGTGCCTTCCTGGACAACCGTCGACTTAGGGGTGCGATATAAGACGAAGCTTGTCGGCAAAAGCACGACGTTCCGCGTTGGTGTGAACAACGTGTTCGATCGTCATTACTGGTCCGGTGTGGCGTCATACGGAACCCTGTCTCTGGGAGCGCCGCGCACACTCTACGCCTCGGCTGCCGTGGACTTCTGATCCGGCTCGTGACGCTGAGTGCTGCCGAAGTCCGATGTCTCTGTCAGGAACCACTACGGCGCGGCCTTGAGCGACTGAGTTGGTACTGGTCGCTGCCGTACCCCGCTGGCCAGGCGGTCAATGACGATGATCGGGATGCTCCGCAGCATGCCGGCAATTCCCCAGAGCCCCCCCCAAAAAATCTTCTTGGCTAGCGATGGTCCCGCCAAATGCACGAGCTTTTGCTTGAACGTGCCGCCACTAACCAGGAGAAAGAACGCCAGCGTCGGGGACAGGTCCGAGGCTTGATTTGCCGCTGTCTCTATCGCGCCCGCTGCCGCTTTCCCACCGCAACTCGGGCGGCTGTCCTTACCGATGCATTCGGGGACACCGGTGATTATTACCCGTGAGCGCTGATTATCGAGACCAGAGAAACGTTTGATGAGCATGGGCGCGACTTGAGACGTTGACGGCATGCTTTTTCATGACGCCCTCGTAACTCGCCGTAACCGTGTAGCGCCCATCCGGAAGCGACGCCAGCATGAACGGTCCATCGGACTGCGTCGTCAGAATCATGTTTCCACGATTATCTGAAATCGTTACGGGGATATCCGAGAGATATTCATTGCCGTTGTTTGCCGTCCTGCCGACAAAGGTCAGAACGAGCGGGTAATTGTGCATGGCATCCTTGATCGCCAGGGATTGCTCCAGTCCGATCCCCCCCGACAGGTACGTCACCGCGCCGGACTGCTGTGTTGGCGGCAAGACTTCCGCCGCCATTGCCACGCCCACGCTCAATGTCAGCCCGAAGGCTGTGCAAAGCCGCAAGATGTATTGATGTTTCATATCGATCTCCCAAGGGGGGCGATTACGACGCATTCGCCGCTATCGGCGACGCCCGATTCTCATTTGCAGGCCGAGCCCTGCACTCGCCATATGGGCGCGTAATTTCTCCGTCGCCATGTGCGATGAGCGATACCGGACGGACGCCTCGTGACGCCGACAGGCAAAACGTTTGAGCCTCGGGAATGAGCGCGCGCTGGAGTCTACGGAGAGGGTTCTGACACCCAGAACGAAAAACTCATGCCCCGTAGTCGTAGGGACGATCGTCCGCCTTCCTCCTCCCACACGCGAACTGCCGCCTGATACAGATCTCGCTCCTGTCTGATCAAAGACAGTCGCGTCTCTCGGATTGCCAGATGCAGCGCAATCATTCGCTTGCTCAAGTGTTTGTGGTCTCTCATGATCATTGTCCGTGCCCGTGATTTTCAGGCCTTGATATGAATGAATTCACGTCCTGAGTTTCCATCACGCTTTTCACGATAGGCAAAACGGCGACGATGGTCGGTACGTGAGCGTACGAAGAGAGAGACTTGCAGGGCACCGGCATCGTGTCTGATATCGAACAGACGCCGAAACCGGCGTTCACAGAGCATGGCAATCACGTCGCGCTCTTCGGCGTGCAACTCCCAGTGGACACCGGTCTCATGGCAGAGCGCAGCGTCATCGACAGCTATCGTGCGATTGTCGAGTATCCGGGGGAGCAAGATCCGACGACGCGTCTCTTGAGAGAGCGTACTTCCAGACTCGCCGCCGTCTCACCGTCCCCATGTGGCGAACATGATGACGACGGCGCTGGCCATTGTGCCCGTGGCCAACCACCCCAGCGCCTTGAGACGCAGGCTTATCGTGAATTTCCCCATGACGTCTGGCCTTGCCGCGATCAACATCACGATCACCATGATCGGGACGGCAATCACACCGTTGATCACGGCGCTCCAGAAAAGCGCTTTGATGGGGTCGATGGGGGTGAAATTCAGGGCGACGCCGAGCAGGATCGCGAGCGTTAATATGGCGTAGAAGCCCCGTGCCTGCATGACTTCGCGCCCTAGGCCAATGCGCCACTGGAAGGCCTCGGCCACCGCGTAGGCAGACGCCCCGGCCAACACAGGCACTGCCAACAAACCGCATCCGATAATGCCAGCGGAAAACAGCAGAAAGGCAAATTCCCCGGCCAGGGGGCGAAGGGCGGCGGCCGCCTGTGTCGAGGTCTGGATATCTCTGACCCCATGCTGATATAGCGTGACTGCCGCCGTCAGTATGATGAAAAAGGCGATCACGTTCGAGAGCGCCATACCGATATAGGTGTCGAGCCTGATGCGTCGCAAAGTTCGCCAAGCCTGCGATGGCGCCTCGATAAGCGGCTCCTGCCCCTGCGTCGCGCGTTGAACTTCGACCTCCTGAGAGGCTTGCCAGAAGAACATGTAAGGGCTGATGGTCGTGCCGAATACCGCGACTATTGCCACGATGTAGCCGATATGGAATGACACGTCAGGCACCACTGTCCGATACAGCACGGCCCCCCACGAAACTTTGACGCTGAAAGCCGTAGCGACATAAGCGAGCAGCGCCAGCGTCAGCGCCTTGAGAATCGGGGCGTAACGCGGAAACGGTATGAAGACCTGCAACGTGAGCGAAACCACGCCGAACGCGACCGCGTACCAGACCGCCGGACCACCGATCAGCAGCTTCAATGCCGCGCCCATCGCACCGACATCCGCTGCGATATTGATCGTATTGGCCACGAGTAAGAGTCCGACGAGGACATACAGGATCCAGGCGGGGTAGTGCTTGCGAACGTTTGCAGCGATACCGTCACCGGTAACGCGTCCGATTTGGGCGCTAACGATCTGAATCCCGATCATGAACGGATACGTGAGCAAAGCCGTCCACAACAAGCCATACCCGAATGCAGCGCCCACCTGCGAGTAGGTGGCAACGCCGCTCGGGTCATCGTCTGCCGCGCCTGTAATCAGGCCGGGACCCAGCTTCTCCCAAAGCGATTGATTCTTATGGAGTGCTATGCGATCTAGAGGCACGATACCCGCCGAGAGAGACTGACCCGTTGTCTGTGTCACGTTAAATAAGTTTGACGATCTCGTCGGTACGCTATCGGACAAGGGCAAAGACGGTCTTTGCCCGGTTTCGGGGGAGGCGGGCGCTACTGGCGCTCGAATAATCGAACTCACTCGCGTTTCGTACGGCAACGAACTAGCTTTGACCCAGTCAAGCAAGCGCGCAGCACGTACTACTACCGTAGCGTCCGATCGCTAAGTCCACCGGCGCGGCTACCGGTCTTCCACTCCCGATCGAGTCGGTAGCGGGTGCTCTTGCTGCGCGACAAATACCCGTCGCGCAGCCTGGACCTCGTCTCGATGCTGCTCCGCCCAATGCAACAACGCGCGTAACTGAGGTTCGAGCGAACGCCCAAGACGTGAAATCTCGTAAGAGACTGCAACGGGGGCGGTGCTCACGACGGTGCGATTGATAAAGCCGTTGTATTCAAGTCGACGTAGGCACTGCGTCAGTGCTTTTTGCGTAACGCCGGGGTTTGCCCGACGTATGGCATTAAACCTCATCGGTCCACCGCAGAGAGAATCGAGAACGAGCAACGTCCACTTCGTGGTGATCTCTTCAAGCACCAAACGATTCAGTTCGAGTTCTTCATGGGATGACGCAGCCATCGGTTGGGATACTCCAGGAAACTTGGTAGCTTTGCGGTGCGTAATTGCATTCAGGTATCAAATGTATACCATAAAGACTCCTTGAAAATGAAGATGTTGAGGGAGTTCTATGGATCGAACAGTGAAGCCGACGGCCCCGAATACCCGGCCCAACAGACCGACAGTGCTCGTATTTGGCGCGACCGGTCAGCAAGGTGGGGCAGTCGCATCGGCCCTTAGTGCCGATGGGTGGTGCGTGAGGGCACTGGTACGCAACAAGGATGGCGACAAGGCCCAGTCGCTGGTCTCGATGGGGGTCGAAATCGTGCAGGGCGACATGGCGGATCGCAATTCGATCAGGCACGCAATGGAGGGCGCGTACGGTGTTTTCAGTGTTCAGCCAAGTTCTGGGCAGGGGGCTGCCTACGGCGTGTCCGACGATCAGGAAGTTGCCTATGGGAAGGCAATCGCCGACGAAGCCATGCGAGCGAAGGTGCAGCATCTTGTCTACAACTCGGTCAACGCGGCCGGGCCCGTGGCAACGGGCATGGGCCACTTCGACAGCAAGTCGGAAATTGAGGCGCACATTCGACAGTTGCCGATACGGAGCACTATTGTGCGTCCCTCGACCTTTATGGAGTTGCTGATGCTGCCGGGGATGGGCCTCGAGGAGGATCAGTTCACGTTCTTTCTTCGCATGAACCAGCCCGGTCAAGTCATTGCGGTCAGCGATATCGGAAAGATCGTTGCGAAAATCTTCGCAGCCCCGGAACGGAATGCGGCGCGAACCATTGAAATCGCTGGCGACACGCTCACGGGGGTAAGTCTGCAGAACAGCTTGAGCCGTGCTGCCGAAGCCCGGATCACCTATCACCGGTTTTCGGACAGCTTGCTCGCGCAGAGTCCCTTCCTTGGGCGCCTTGCCGCACTGTTTGACGATGGACGACTGGCGGGGCGGGCGAACGTTGCCGCTTTGAACCAAGAGTTCGGTACGCTGCTGACTTTCGATGCATGGCTGGCGACACAAGGAAGACCGCTATTCGAAAGCGCGCGAAACGCCAAGAATTCGTCGATAGCCCTGAGATAGCTCCCTTGGCGGCAGTGCGTCTTGATCTCGATATAGCGGATAAATAGCGAGGCCACCCGCAGGGGCTTCAATTCCGCGCAGATCAAGGCGGCGAGTGCGCCGGTCGCAGGTTTCGTCAGCGGCTGTGTCGATACCGGATGGTTGCGGGCGACACCCCCGCCGAGACGAAAATCGGTCGTCCAGTAACAATTCGAAACCTTGATCTTGCGATCGTGACTCGAATTCCCTTGGCCCCTGTGGAACGAAGTTCATATAGTTTCGATAGCGACAACCGGCGTCCGGCCGGGGATGTCGCGTCCGCCCCACGCGGGGCATTCGATCATTCCCTTTGCATAAAGGTGTTACATGGACGTTCAGCAACTGGTTTCCGAGTTTCTCGCCTCCGAGCATGGCAACCAGGCAACGCAGGCCTTGGCGGCCCAAGGAATCAGCGGCGACGACGCACAACAAATGTTGAGTCAGGCGGCCGAAGCTGCTCACAGCAGCGCCGACGAACAAAGCGGCGGCGGTTTGATGGGCGAACACTCGGGGAAGAGTTTCCTGGCAGGGTTTGCGGCGGGTCTGGTGCGCGGCGACGGCTTCTTCAAGTCACTGGAGGACGGCGGGGCAGGGATGCTGACCGGCCGGGTCGCCGAAGCGTTGGCGAGCCGGATGGGCATTGACCCGTCGACGGCTTCGAGCGTCGCAGCCGCTGCTACACCCTATATCTTGGCGTTCATGAAGGAGAAATTCGCTTAAACCCAGCACTGGATCGCGCCGCGAAACCGGAGCGTTCTTTTCTTGCAAGCGGGTTGTTCACAGGGCTGTCTCCGACAGCCCTGTTCCGTTTGAGGTCATCACACGGCTTACCCTTGCAGCATTGCCCGGGTCATCTTCCGGTCCAGCATCGGTGGAATGGCATCGATGTACCGGCGTCCCGCTGCTTCCACCGGCAGGACATCGACTCATCCGCGACCGTCCATAAGAAAAACATCAAAGTGGCTATACAGGATATTTTGGAAAAAAAATAATATTAAGTCCTCTTTGAGTGTGTGAATACGCGGAGCGGACATGCAGTTGAAAGTCAATGGAGATCGTCCTTGGGAGCGCTTGATGCGCCTCGGAGACATCGGCGAGACGGAAAAGGGGGGATCACGCCGACTGGCGTTGTCCGATGTGCTTCGGAATGCGCTCGTGACGGCGACGGGAGGTGCAGCATGACCCATGTCGAATCCCGACTGTCCGAAATGCTGAAGGACCCACTTTGTGCTGCCGTCGACGCCGGGTTCGATGCGCAGGTGGCCTTGTTGGCGGATCTGGTAAAGATCCCCTCCCAGCGCGGCGAGGAATCACAGGCTCAAGCCTTCATGGCAGATGTCTATCGACACCGTGGCTATGACGTCGACTCCTGGAAGATCGATGTTGACGAGATCCGTGCGTTGCCCGGCTTCTCACCGGTCGCGGTCTCCTATGACAATGCGATCAATGTCGTGGGCACGCATCGGAGCCATAGTGGCACAGGGCGCTCACTGATCATGAACGGTCACATCGACGTCGTGCCCGTAGGGCCGACGAATCGCTGGACAAGGGACCCTTACGGCGCCGAGATCGTGAACGGCTGGATGTACGGGCGCGGCGCCGGCGACATGAAGGCCGGATTGCTGGCCTGTGTCGCCGCCATGGATGCGTTGGGTCGCATCGGCTTTCAGCCGGCGGCCGATGTTTTCCTGCAGTCTGTGGTGGAGGAAGAGTGCACCGGCAATGGTGCATTGGCGTGTCTCGCCCGCGGATATCGGGCCGACGCTGCCCTCATTCCGGAACCGCTCGAACCCAAACTGCTGCGTGCACAAGTCGGTCCGATCTGGTTTCAGGTTCAGGTCGAGGGCGATCCGCAGCACGCCTCGGCTGCATTCTCCGGTGGTGGTGCCAACGCGATCGAGAAGGCGATGTACCTCATCGAGTGTCTCAAAACGCTGGAGACCCGATGGAATGACCGCAAGGTGCACCACAAGCACTTCTGTGACCATCCGCACCCCATCCGTTTCAATCTGGGCAAGATCGCCGGTGGTGACTGGCCGTCAAGTGTGCCTGCCTGGTGCAATTTCGACATGCGCGTGGCCGTCTATCCGGGGCAGCGTCTGGCCGACACGCGCGCCGAAATCGAAGCATTCATCGCAGAAGCTGCCGCTGGCGACGACTTCCTTCGCGATCACCCGCCACGCGTCATCTATCACGGCTTTATGGCGGATGGGTACGCATTGGAGAACGCCGAAGACGTGGAGTCGGTGCTTCGCCTGGCACATGAATCGGTGTTCCGTGAGCCGTTGCTCGAACACGCGACGTCCGCAGCGACCGATGCACGGTTCTTCGGTCTGTATGCGGACACGCCGGCCATCGTCTACGGCCCCCGGTGCCGTATGCCTCACGGCTATGACGAAGCCGTCGATCTGGCGTCGCTCAAACAGGTAACCAAGACGCTCGCGCTCTTCATCGCAGGTTGGTGTGGTCTCGAGGAAAAGCGGCAATGAAGCACGAAAATCTCGAATTCATGGCAGATGAAGTACTTAATACGCGAGTAGAAAAATGGAGCCTTGCACAGGTCCGGGAGGTCGCCCGCGACGTATTCGACGTTGACGGCGAGATCACCGCGCTGACTGGCGAGCGCGACCAGAACTTCCAGGTGAAGACGAGCACTGGCGTCGACTACCTGCTCAAGGTGACCCATCCGGCAGAAGCGCGCGAGGTCACGATGTTTCAGACGAAGGTGCAGGGGCGGCTGATGGCGGCCACCAACGCGTTACCGGTGCCGCACATCGTCCGGGCCAAGGATGGACAACTGATCCACTGGCATACGGATCGGACCGGCGCCAGTCACGCCGTGAGACTCATGACGTTCCTGCCGGGCGTGCCGCTCTACAAGGTGGAGCGCAGCACCGCCCAACGTATTGCACTTGGCCGGGCGTTGGCACAGCTCGACATGGCACTGACGGGCTTCGACATCGAACAGCCGTATCAGACGTTCCTGTGGGACACACAACGGGCTGATCAGCTCCGTGGGCTGCTGCCGTTCATCGAGGACGGGGAGCGCCGCAAGCTCGCGCAACGTCTCATGGACCGTTTTGCGCATGAGGTTCGACCGCAATTGGTGCACCTGCGGCGTCAGGTGATTCACAACGACCTGAATGCATACAACGTCATGGTCGACGCGGTGTGCCACGACAAGGTGACCGGCATCCTCGACTTCGGCGATATCGTCATCGGTCCGCTGGTGTTCGACGTGGGCGTCGCTGCAGCCTATCAACTGGCCCCGACCGGCAATCCGCTGATCAGCGCCGGTGAGTTCATTGCCGGGTACCACGCGACCCACCCGCTGACCGACGAGGAAATCGATCTGTTGCCGGACCTGATTGCCACGCGACTGCTGACGACCGTGGCAATTACCGGATGGCGTGCAACGCTGCATCCCGAGAACCGCGAATACATCCTGCGCAACAACCCGCTGTCATGGGATGGTCTGCTGCGCATTTCGACAATGTCGAGAAATGAAACTGCCGGCACGATTCGTCGTGCCATTGAAACGTTTGAGGAGTGCAAGCATGTCAATGGATGAAGCGATGCTCAATGCGTTCGACCCCAGCCAGGTCGAAGGGCTGGACGCCAATGAAAAGAAGATGATCGAGCGTCGCCGCAAACTACTTGGCCCGTCGTACCGCCTGTTCTACGAGCGTCCCGTGCAGTTCGTCAGCGGGAAGGGCGTGCGCCTTTACGACAAGGCCGGCAACGAGTATCTGGATGCATATAACAACGTCGCGTCGGTCGGGCATGCTCACCCCCGTGTGGTTGCCGCGATCGCCGAGCAAGCTGCAACGCTGAACACGCATACCCGTTATCTGCACGACGGCATTCTCAACTATGCAGATCGGCTGCTGGCAACGTTTCCGGCCGAGCTGTCGCAGGTGATGTTCACGTGTACCGGCAGTGAGGCGAATGACTTGGCGTTGCGCGTGGCACGCCGTCACACAGGCGGTTCGGGGATCATCGTCACGAAGCTGGCATATCACGGCGTGACGGCATCTGTTGCGGCAGTCTCGCCCTCGCTCGGCGCTGCTGTTCCGCTGGGGATCGACGTCCGTACCGTGCTGGCACCCGATGCTTATCGCGAACCGAATGGGGACCTGGCGACGGCGCTGGCCGAGCGCGTCCGGGCGGCAGTGGACGATCTGAAGCGTCACGGCATCAGGCCGGCCGCGCTGCTGGTCGACACGATCTTCTCCAGCGATGGCGTGTTCAGCCACCCGATGGGTGTGCTTTCGAAGGCAGTCGATGTGATTCGCAAGGCCGGTGGCGTATTCATCGCGGACGAGGTGCAGGCAGGCTTCGGCCGCACCGGATCTGCCATGTGGGGCTTCCAGCGTCACTCGGTGGTGCCGGATATCGTCACGATGGGCAAGCCCATGGGCAACGGTCACCCGATCGCGGCGATGGTCGTCAAACCTGAAGTGATCAAGGTGTTTGGCGAGGAAGCTCGATACTTCAATACCTTTGGCGGCAATCCGGTATCTTGCGCGGCCGCGATGGCTACGCTCGATGTCCTTCAGTCCGAGGGGCTGCAAGAGAATGCCGCCAAAGCAGGCGAGCGTCTGCGTGCCGGGTTCCGTGCCCTGGCGAAGCAGCACGAAATCATTGGCGACGTCCGCGGTGATGGGCTGTTCATCGGGGTCGAGTTGGTGAAGGATCGCGCCACGAAAGCACCTGCACGCGAAGAAACGAACTGGTTCGTCAATGCCATGCGCGACGAACGCGTTCTGCTCAGCGCGACCGGCCTGCATGGCAACGTATTGAAGATCCGCCCACCGCTGGCTTTTACCCCGGCCGATGCCGACATCTTGCTCGATGCGGCAGCCCGGGTGCTGGCACGCCGCTGACCCGTGGGAGGCCGCCTGCCTATCGGTGGGACGGCTTCGAAGCCATCTCGATGGCCTGGGCAAGCCTCTTCACACCCGGACCGATCGCCTCCATCGACACGCCGCCGAAGCCGAGCACGATCGCGTTTCGGTTCGGCGACGGTGCGTCCGAGACGAGGCGCGGCTTTCCGAGAATCAGCCCCAGACGCGTGGCTTCATCTCGCAAGCGTTGAATCTGGACCTCCTTGCCGAGGCGCCCGAACACGTGCAAGCCCGATTTCGCACTGGAAAGCGTCAGTGCGTCACCGATTTCCTGCTCGATAACGTCACGCATCAACTGCTGCCGGGCAGCGTACTCCACCCGCATGCGCCGGATGTGCTGCGACAGGTGGCCTTCGGAAATGAGGTCTGCAAGTGCGGCTTGCGTGTGGAGTTGGCCAGGGCGATAAATCTCGACACACGCCGCAGAGAAGCTACGGGCCAGATGCTGCGGCACAACCATATAGCTCATGCGCATGCCTGGGAATGTCGCCTTACTGAACGTTCCCATGTAGATGACGTGCCCGTCCGTATCCAACCCCTGAAGGGAAGGCAAGGGCGCGCCGTCATACCGAAACTCGCTGTCGTAGTCATCCTCCAGAATCCAGAGTCCCAGCTTGCGCGCACGCTCCAGAAGCGCCAGACGCCGGCTGAGTGGCATTACGACACCCGTCGGGTATTGATGAGATGGGCTGACTGCTGCTAACCGGGTACGTTTGGACAACTTGCTCGCTCGCAGGTTGGCACCTTGGTCGTCGAGAACGAGCGGATCGACATGCAGCCCTGCGGCGGCAAGCACTGACGGAAATGCCCAGTGACAGGGGTTCTCGACCAGCACGCGATCTCCGACGTCAGTCAACAGGCGCGCGCACAGGTCGATCGACTGGTGCGTTCCCGACGTAATGACGACCTGACTGGGGTCGCAGACGACCGAGCGAGAAATGCCAAGATAGTTGGCAATGGCCTCACGTAACGGCAGATAGCCAGCCCCCTCCATCGCATACCCGGACAACGGCAGATTGGCACGGGCGATGTGTCGCGTTAGCAGCCGCTTCCAGATATGAAAGGGAAACATCGTCGCGTCGGCGACGCCAGGTACGAACGCCCCCGCGTGGTACGGAATGCCGCCAGGGCCTTTGGCCAGCTGCTCTCCGCGCCGGGAAAGCGAGGTCCATGGTTTCGCCGGGGCCGTCTGATCGGGAGCGGTGCGAGGCATCGCCCCTGTCTGCGCCACAAATGTGCCGCTACCGCTCATCGCCGTGAGATACGACTCAGTCACAAGTCGATCGTACGCGAGCGATACGGTGATTCGCGAGATGCCCAACTCCAGCGCCAGCTGGCGAGACGAGGGAATCTTCTGGCCCGGAACGAGTGTGTGATCGAGCACGGCTCGGCGCACGACTTCGTAGATTTGACGCTGCAACGAGTGGACCGAATCGCGCGAAAGGGCGCTCGACAGCAGGTCGGAGAGCAACACTTCTTTCATGGGGAAGTGGACTTAGAACCGGTATTTTGGTGGCTATATAAGTTATAGCCATCGACTGCTATCGTCAACGATAGAAATTCACATTGCCTACGCTTGTGAACCTTTCAAGAGTGCTGGCAACCGGCAGCCCAGCGGCAAACCAACTGATCTGACTGAATAGAAATCAGGGGACGTTAATGAACAAGACAGCAGAGCATCAACCTTTCCGGGCGGCACTTGCCGCATTCTTCGGAACGATGATCGAGTGGTACGACTTTTACTGTTACGGAACCGCCGCAGCCCTTGTGTTTGGCGACGTGTTCTTTGCGACCGGCGATCCATTGATGGGGACGCTTGCGTCCTTGGGGACGTTTGCCGTGGGGTTTGTCGCGCGCCCCTTCGGCGCGCTGATCTTCGGTCACCTGGGCGACAAGATCGGGCGCAAGCGAAGTCTGATCATCACGCTCGTACTGATGGGTGCCGCTACGACGCTCATCGGTTTGATTCCGAGCTACCACTCCATAGGCATCAGTGCCGCCGTCATTCTGGTACTGCTGCGTTTGCTGCAAGGTATTGCCGTTGGCGGCGAGTGGGGCGGGGCGGTGCTGATCGCCAGTGAGCACGCTCCGGAGAAATGGCGAACCATCATTGCTTCGGCTCCCCAGTACGGCAGTCCGGTCGGCCTGATTCTCGCAACACTCATTTTCCGAGTGGTGTCGGGCCTGCCGCAATCCGATTACCTGTCCTGGGGTTGGCGCATTCCGTTCCTGATCAGCGGCATTCTGGTCGTGGTTGCGTTCATCATTCGCCGGAACGTCAACGAGAGTCCCGAGCTTGAACGCCGCAAGGCTGAAGGCAAGATCAGCGACGTCTCCCCGGTGCGCCTGGTGTTCCGCACCCACAAGAAAGCACTGTTCCTCGGCATCGCCTTGTGCATGCTGGGCATCTCGGGCTTTTATTTCATCACGACGCTGATGATCACGTTCACGACGACGTATCTGAAGGTCTCCAAGCCGGATATTCTGGACATCATTGCATGGACCGGGGTGGTTGAACTCTTGAGCTTCCCGATAGGCTCGTACATCGCTCATCGGATCGGCGAGCGCAAGTTCCTGATGTTCATCACGGGTGCCGCGATGCTGTGGGCATTGCCGATGATGCAACTTGTGAGTTCCGGCAACATCGGCAATATCTCGGTCGCAATTCTGGTGGCGACGACGTTCATCGGCGGGTACTACGCGGTGCTGTCTGCCTACCTGCCGCGGGCATTCCCGGTCGAGATGCGCTACACGGGTATTTCGCTGAGCTTCCAGCTCTGCGGTGCGATCTTCGGCGGAACGACGCCACTGATCGGCCTATGGGTGGCCAAGACGTTCGGCGCGCAATGGCTGCCGCTGGGCATCATGTTCCTCGTCATCACCGGTGCAACGTTCCTGGGCGCGGCTTTCCTGCCCAATAAGGAAAGCGTACGTTCGGACGAGATGGGGGCAGGGACTCTGCATTCAGCGTAAATCAGGAAACAGAGGTCTTTGGAGAGCCATCGCTTTCGGCGTGTCGTTAGCGTAGGAGACGCCTTCTAACGGCGGGCGTGGGGTTGCAAACATTCCCCGCGGCGTCTCCTCCCATTAGCGCGTTCTCTGCTTGAGTGTTACCGCTGGGCCAATAGCCACCGACGCGAGATGGAGAATCACCTCCTTCGAGCAGCAATTAGCTGTCCCTGCTGTGAAAATGGCCTTCCCCACGACGTGCCTACCATCGGTCGTGGGCAATTCTTCCACCCCTCCCGGTCTGCCCCCTCTGCATCAAACTACTCCCGGATCCGCGCCGGAAGAAGGGCTGCCGTCCGCTGCCAAATGTTCTAATTTCGAGAACACTAATAAAAAAAAACGGCACATTTCCGTTTTTTTTTGCGTGCTACCTTGGTCATACCCACTGACCTTGAGCCACATCAATGTTCAACTCGAAATTTTCTAAACTCCGGAAGTTTGCTTTTGCCACGGCGTGTGTCGCTGTGCTGATGCACGCGGCATCTGCGGCGCCGCTCAAAAAGGTCTCCATTGCCGTCGGCTCTCAAGTTCTAAACGTCACTTATCCGTGGCTGTTGATGCCAAAGGTCTTGGGCTACTGGCAATCCATGGGGTATGACGTTGACATTGTTGGGCTTTCGGGCTCGACACAGGCTCTGCAACAAATGGCGGCCGGTGGCGTTCAGTTTGCGCAACTGAACTCGACCGACCTAATTCGAGCTAACTCTGACCGAAAGCTGTCTGTCCGAGCCGTCATGAATACAGGGGTGATTGACTGGGGACTCGCCGTCCTTGCGAACGGCCCGATCAAAAGCGTTGCTCAATTGAAGGGCAAGCGCATTGGGATAGTCAGCTTGGCGACGGGCGGACTCCCCCTGATGCAGTCACTGCTGGCTGAGAACGGGCTTGACCCGCAGCATGACGTCGAAGTAATTGCCACGGGAGCCGGAGCGCCCGCGTTGGATGCCCTCAAGAGCGGCCGAGTTCAAGCGCTAATGTTCTGGCAAACCGCAATAACGGGTTTCGAGAATTCAGGGGCCTCACTTCACGTGTTCCGAGACCCGTCGTGGCAAAAATTGCCCGACTTCACGCTCACCACAATGGCGACCACTGTGAAGACGGCCCCCGAAACAGTCATCGCGATAGCCAAAGGCGCGGCGATGGCAATCGAGTTCACAAATGCGAATCCAGAGTGCGTTCGCAAGCTTCAATGGAAGCACTTCCCTAGCACCAAGCCGACCGGCGTCGACGAAGCAACTGCCGCCAGGTGGGACGATGCCCTACTGAAAAGCCAACTCGCAAGCATGAACTCCGCCTTCGTCATGAACGGAGCCAAATATATTGGCGCAACCGATCCGGCGGGGATAGATCGCATGCAGCAATTCATGGTTCGCCAAAAGCTTGTCGGATCAGTTGTAACGCCGACGGACATGGTTGTTGACATCCCGAATTTCGTGGCGCGCGTCAACGATTTTGATCACGAGGCAATTAAGGCCGCAGCCCGCAAGTGCGCATTTTAGGCGAAGGCCTTTGGGGGAGGTGGAAAACACCGTGATTATTACGATTCCGTTGAAGTACTTCGCAACGGTTGCGAGAGTTGGATCATTCCGTGGCGCAGCGGAACAACTGTTCGTTGCTGCGTCTGCGGTGAGTCGGCAAGTCGCGCTGTTGGAAGAAGAGTTGGACACGACTTTGTTCGAGCGTAGTCGCGGGCGCAAAACGCTAAAGCTCACTCCTGCGGGCGAGTCGCTGATGAACTACGTCATAGCGCTGGAAAACGAAAGTCGCCGACTGCGATCGAGCATTCAGTCTCTCAAGGGACTCCAGCGAGGAGAGGTTAAGTTAGGAGCGGTTGAGTCATTTTCGCGCACGTTTCTACCTGGTTTTCTCGCCAGCTTCAACGAGAAATACCCAGGAGTGACATATGCCGTGTCAATTCACGCGACTCGCGATCTGGTGTCCCAGGTTATGGACGACACGCTGGATGCGGCGCTTTGTTTCAACCCGGCGCCAACCGTTGGACTAGAGCATCTCGTCGAGGTTGAGTTGAAGGCCGTATTGCTCGTACCGAAAGGACATCCCCTGTTCGAACGAGACTCGGTTCGCATCACGGACTGCGCGGAGTACGGGTTAGTCTGGCCAGATCAATCCATAACCATCAATCAATTTTTGAGCGATACGTTTGCCAAAGCCAATGTCCGCCCTAGGGTGGTTCTGCGGAGCAACTCTTTTGAATTATTAAAAAATTCAGCCGTCAAGGGGCTTGCCTTGGCGGTGGTGAACGAACCGCTGACTATGAGCACAACGGAGATTGATGATTATCGTTATGTGCCGTTTCTGGAGCGGCAAGTGGCAAACCAAAAGATGACATTAAGTGTACGGCGAGGAAGGAATTTGCCGGGGGCATCGATGGCCTTTATCGATATTTTAAAAACTGCGCTCACCAATAGAGAGGAATTGTGAAATCAGGCGATGGTTTTGGTGGCATTGGTAAGGTTCGCACGGCCTTTGCATTTCACGAAATTAAAAAGACTTTTAAAAGCAAAGATGGTAGTGAAATTGTTGCCTTGAAAGACGTCAATTATCACGCCGAACCAGGTCAACTCGTGTCGGTGGTCGGTCCGAGCGGTTGCGGCAAGAGCACTCTGCTGCGAATTTTGGCCGGCATTGAGCGGGCGACGAGTGGACAAGTGCAAATTGCCGGCCGAGAGAGTGTCGGCCCTTCTAAATTCACCGGCATTGTGTTTCAGGCAGCGGTTCTGCTGCCATGGCGGACGGTTTTGGAGAACGTTCTACTGCCGAGCGAAATTCAGAAAAGGGACCTTGGCGCTGCTCGTCGCTTGGCGCTGGAATACCTGGACCTTGTTGGACTGCGGGGCTTTGCGTCGAAGTATCCCAATGAGCTGTCGGGGGGGATGCAACAGCGGGTTGGAATCGCGCGAGCACTCGTGCATAGCCCAACGCTACTTCTAATGGATGAGCCATTCGGGGCCCTCGATGCAATGACCCGAGAGACAATGAACCTCGAACTTCTACGCATTCGTGAACAAACCGGCGCAGCAATCATGCTAGTGACGCATAGCGTTCCCGAGGCGGTATTTCTTGGTGACAGAGTTGTTGTGATGTCACCTCGGCCAGGCCGAATTACGAAAACCATCGACATTGACCTTCCTCGCCAGAGAGATCTGAAAATGATTAATTCGGAACCCTTTGGCACCTATGTTTCCGACATTAGAGAGCACCTAAATGCCACAGGAGGGATTGATTGATGAATCAAGAAAAGCTCGCCAACAAAAACAATCGCCGGTTGCTATGCTTGATTTTTTTCTTGGCTGTGATCGGAGCGTGGCATTTGGCCGTTCGAGTGGCGGCTCCATCATCGTTGATTTTTCCCGGGCCCGGTGATGTTGTTATGCAATTGTTTTCCCAGATTAACTCCGGAGAGCTAAGCAAGCATCTCGGCGTGACGATGTATGAAATTGTGGCCGGATTCATAATCGGATCGGTTCTTGGCTTCCTCCTCGGGGTGGTAGTCGAAGAAATCGAAATCCTTGAGCTTCTAGTGTACCCATATATCGTTGCATTCCAGACGATGCCCAAGGTTGCGATAGCACCGCTTTTTATCGTTTGGTTTGGCTACGGCGCCACATCAAAGGTTGTTATCACGGCCACTATTGCGTTCTTCCCAGTTCTGGCGAATACGATCGTCGGCCTTAGGTCAATTCCTAAGGATCAGGTGGATTTGATGGTCGCCTACACAGCAAGTCGATGGCAAGTGTTTAAGCTGGCCCGCTTGCCCAATGCACTTCCATATGTCTTCACCGGTTTGGATGTCGGTATTGTGTTGGCTGTTATTGGCGCAATTGTTGGGGAGTTCGTAGGGGCGCAGAGTGGTTTGGGTTATTTAATTCTTCAGAAAAACTTCTCGATGGATACAGCTGGAGTTTTTGCCATTCTTATAGTGCTCTCCATCATTGGTTTGGTACTGCATTGGATAGTGAGAGTAGTGGCAAAGAAAGCGCTCTTCTGGGTAAATATGTCTAGCAATACCACGGGGGCCTAATCGAAGGATAGTTCGTCTGTCATTCTTTCGAGGCTAGGCGCCGGCAACTCCGGCACCTGAGAAACTTCTGGCAAATTAAATGGTGAAGTCAGTGAATTTAAAATCAAAATATTTAGTATTCCAAAATATCGGATCGGCAATTTTTGCGATCGCGTCATTTTTTGGCGTCCAAGGTGCCGCGATGGCGCAGAGCAGCGTTAGTATTTACGGCCTTATTTCGGCAGGGGTAGGGTACACCTCAAATTCCGGCGGACGAAATCTCGTTTCCGTCATTAATGGGCCGGAACAGTTGCCGAGATTTGGCTTCAAGGGGCGGGAAGATCTGGGCGGAGGAACATCTGCAATATTTACGCTCGAGAACGGCTTCTCAATAACGAATGGAACGCTTGGACAGGGAAATCGAATGTTTGGCCGTCAAGCGTGGGTCGGGTTGGCGAACCAGCGATGGGGGACCTTCACCGTTGGTCGTCAGTATGACGACATGAGTCAGACGTTGTATTGGAGTGAATCGGCCGTTCTGTTTTCTGCTTTTGGCACCCGCATCGGCGATACGGATAACATCTTCAACACTCTGCGCTTTAACAACTCCGTCAAGTACAAGTCAGCTGACTACAACGGTCTGTCGCTGTCAGGTACGTACGCATTTTCTAACGCGACCGAGTTTTCTAACAACAGCGGTTTCAGTTTTGGTGTGAGCTATGTTCATGGCCCTCTGAAAGTGGGCTTGGCCATGGCTCAGTACAACCGGCCAGCATCGGCTAGCAATGCTTCTGCGGCGGTCGATAGTTCGTCATACGGATATTCATCGCCGTTCACGACGAGTCTGAACGGAAGTTCCGTTCAGGTGCAGCGAAGCATCGCTTTGGGGGCGACCTACGACTTCGGGTTTTTGGCAGCGACGTTGGGCTATAGCAACGTGTTGTTCGACTACATCGACTCGACGGGCTTGCGTGTGCAGAACGCGGAGTTGACGCTTACGCATCAGATCACTCCGGCATGGCTCGTCGGAGCGGCATATATCTATACCGTCGGAGACTACTCTTCCAACCCCCAGGTCCATTACAACCAGTTGAACATCGGTACGGTTTATTCACTTAGCAAACGAACAGACCTTTTCTTGGTGGGAATCGGACAATGGGCAGGTGGAGCTGCAAAGTATGCCCAAATTTACTCCACGACAGCATCTGCCACGCGCAATCAATTTGCCGTAACCAGCGGAATTCGGGTCAAATTCTGAAAAATCTAAATCTTAGAATTTCGCAGATCAAAAACGATAGTTTTTTGATGTTTCTCTGCCTGTTAGACTTGATTAATAAATAGCAATAATTAGATTGTTCGCACAAGGATGTGACAATCTTTGTTTTTTGAACATTCTGTGAGTTTTACAATATTGTTCGGACTGAATATGACTATCACATCAAAAGAGTCGGCTGGCATACCGGTTCTCGATCTTTCGAATTGGCTGGCTGGCGGAGATCCCCGAAATTTAGTTCGTGAACTCTTTAATGCCTGCACAGGAATTGGCTTCTTTTATGTTGCGGGGCACGGAATTTCTCGAGATGTAGTCGACGGAGTATTCAGCAAAACAAAAGAGTACTTTGATCTTCCGGAAGATCTTCGCATGCAGGATAGGGTTGACGAGCGCTTTCGGCGTGGTTATGTGCCGTATGGCATGAATCGACATCAAGGCTTCGACCCTGACTTGAAGGAGAGTTTTGATTTTGCACTTGATCTGCCGCTAACCGACCCTGACGTCGCCGCTGGGCGCCCGTTGCATGGGCCGAACCGATGGCCGGTGCACTTGCCCACACTTCAACCGGCGGCTGAACGTTTTTATGCGGAAGTCTCGGAGCTAGGTTGCCGTCTGCTTCGTCTGTTTGCGCTCAGTCTCGGTGCTGAGGAAGATTTTTTCCTTCAGTGGTTTAAGAAGCCGATGGTCCAAACACGCCTGTTCCACTATCCGCCGCAAATGATGGACGAGTCGAAGGCGCTGGGTGTCGCGCCGCACACTGACTATGGGATGTTGACGCTCCTTGTGCAGGACCCTATCGGCGGCCTTGAGCTTCAAACTCGAGATGGAGAATGGCTTGCCGCACCGTTTATCGAAGACACCTTCGTGGTGAACATCGGCGACATGTTCAAAGTCTGGTCCAACGACTTATTCGTATCTAATATGCATAGAGTCGTGAACCGTACCGGCAAGGAGCGCTATTCTATTCCCACATTCTTTAACCCTGATTTCGACACTCCGGTTGCGTGTCTGCCTCAGTGCCGAAGCGACGAGAATCCAGCCAAATACCCGCCGATTGCAGCCGGTGAATATCTGGTTAAGCGATTTCGAGAAGTCCAGGGGTACAAGGGGTAGGGCTACGAAAGCGATGCTGGAGAATCCGATGAGATATATCGAAGCGAAGGATTACCGTTCCGTAGCCCCCAGAAAAGTGGCATTTATTGGATTGGGGGTGATGGGGGGGGCAATGGCCGCCCACCTTGTTGCAGCGGGGCACCACGTAGTCGTATACAACCGAACTACGTCGAAAGCCATGGATTGGGTTAAGGCGCACGCTACGTCTGGACGTGCGCGGTTGGAGTTCAGTCCGGCATCGGTCGCACGAGGCGCGGATATTGTTATTGCCTGTGTTGGAAACGACAACGATCTGCGTGAAGTTGCTATTGGCTCTGACGGGGCCTTCGATGCAATGCCCGCAGGGGCTGTGTTCGTGGATCATTCGACAGTTTCGGCAACTGTTTCTCGAGAGCTAGCTCAAGTCGCGCAATCGAGGAATTTCGGTTACGTGGATGCGCCGGTGTCGGGGGGAGAGGTGGGGGCGGTAAAAGGCAAGCTGACCATTATGTGTGGAGGCGAAATCGAGCAGGTCTCGTCAATAGAACCCGTCTTGCGAGCTTATGGTGCGATGGTCACCCGCCTTGGGCCCTGCGGGAGTGGCCAAATTGCGAAGATGGTGAACCAAGTCTGCATCGCGGGGTTGGTCCAGGCGCTAAGCGAGGGCATAGCGCTTGGCGAAAAATCCGGGCTTGACATGCCAGCGGTTCTCGCCGTCCTTGCGGGAGGGGCGGCGCATAGCTGGCAAATGGGAAATCGCGGTGAGACGATGATTGCCAGGAAGTTCGATTTCGGATTTGCGGTCGACCACATGCGGAAAGATCTCATGCTAGCCGGGGAGCACGCGAAAACCGTCGGCGCAAGTCTGCCAGTAGCGAGCCTTGTCGACCAATTTTACGCGGATGTTCAGCGTATGGGTGGGGGCCGCTGGGATACGTCAAGTCTCATTGCCCGTCTTTGATCTGAGCTTGCTCGTTGTAAAGCGCATTTAGCGAGGGTGATGAAATGGGAAATAGGTTGCCTGTGCCGCAGTCCCAAATGGGACTGGGTGAAGGGCGAAGTGCGGTAAAGGTGTGCATCTACGGGCTTGGCGCGATTGGTGGTTGGCTTGCGTACAAGTTGGCCAAGGCGAAGTTGCCGGTAGACGTCACGGCTATCGCGCGAGGAAGAATTCTGGAAGCGGTGGGCGATAGCGGCATATCCGTCCAAGATGACAACCGCTTGTCCACGGCTAATGTAAAGGTTTCGGGGGACCCTGCTCTGCTGGGAGAGCAGGACATCGTGCTTCTCACCATCAAGGGGACCGCGCTGCTCGATGTCTCTGAGCACATTCAGCCACTGATTGGCCCTCATACGCTGGTCGTCAGTTGCATGAACGGTATTCCTTGGTGGTTTTCGCAGGTCGGCCCGTTTGCGCAGAATCCAATTCCACTGCCATCAATTGATCCTGACGGGAGCGTGGCGAAGACGATTCCGCCATCTCAATGCCTGGGAATGCTGGTCCACGCAAGTTGTAGCGTGCTCGGTGCGGGGCTCGTTAGACACCATGCGGGGAATCGGGTGGTGCTTGGGGATCCTTCGGATGCCCATTCGGTTCGCGTGCAAGAGGTGGCATCGCTGCTTTCATCTACCGGACTTGATGTCGTTGTTAGCGACGAGGTACATGCGGAGATCCTTTATAAGTTGTGGGGGAATCTGACGTCGGGACCGATTGCCGTGTTGACGGAGGCAACGCTGGATAGGCAATTAGATTGTCAACTCGTACGCAACTTTTCTCGCCAGGTGATGGACGAAGTTTCTGAAATCGCCAGGCAGCTTGGAATTCCGTTGTCGAGCCTGCCTGAGGAAAAGTTGCGTATGTCTCGTCGTCTGGGTGCCATTACGCCATCGATGCTGCAAGATTCGAAAGCCGGAAAACCCTTAGAGTTAGAGGCTTTTTTTGGCCCTGTCAGAGACCTGGCACGCTTCACTTCCACAGCGACTCCGTTTATCGACGCTTTGGAAGGGCTTCTGAGGCTAACCTCGCGCGCGAACTCTCCTTCTTCCTCAAACACTGGTAAACCCGCTAAGGAAACACGGGGCTCTCGTCGTGTGAGAGAAAAATATTCTCACGGCGTTTAACTTACGCTTGTTGATGGCCGCTCCCGTCCGGAACCGCACTATTTATGTTTTGCACAGCAAGACAGCCAGTAATCGGGAATCGTCGTGCGAACCCGTTTGCGGCGAGGCGGATGCTCGCTACGCTGCTCGTGCACCAGGCGCACTGCGCGTTCCCGGACTTCCGGGGAAAACTTGCTCGATTTCTTGTTCATGGCTCCATTCTCTCAAGAGTTGGAGCCTCCGAGAAATCCGGGGCGATTCAGAGACGATGCGCGGGAAACTCCGCATGGCGGTTTATCAGGGAAATATGCTCGACTAACGTTGGCATGGCTCGTGCCGCCCGGAAGACCCCATCATGGATCGGCGTCTGACTCAAGTACCGCTTCGCGCTGCTGCCACCACATCTTCTGTGCGGTGGATCAAGTGGCTGCTACTCGCCGGTTTTCTGATCCTCCTTGCAATCGCGGCGCAACTTCTTCGGATCGAAATCGAAACCTCGCGGTTGCAGGCGCGCTACCTGTCCGAACTGGGACGTGACATCCACTTTGAAGTTTCCGACGGCCCAAGCGACGCCTCGCGATTCCCGGTAGACGGCGGTCCGTACGACATGCGTCTCGGCTACGCATCGTTGCCCACCTTCGAGCGGCGTCTGGCCGACCGCGGCTTTTCCGTCACGGCGCAGGCGCGCGAATCACCCGTGATGATGTCAATGGCGGACCACGGGCTGTTTCTGCCGTACGAGGAAAAGGATCAGGCCGGACTGCAACTGTTCGATGCAACGGGAATACCACTCTATAGCGCACGCTACCCAGAGCGGATCTACCGCCGCTTCGAGGCAATTCCGCCACTGATCGTCAACGCGTTGCTATTCATCGAGGACCGCAATCTGCTTGACGCAGATCAGCCGAGCCGCAACCCGGCAATCGACTGGGGCCGTTTCAGTCGTGCGCTGTACGACCAGGGCGTGCGCATGTTCGTCAGGAGCCAGCCGAGCCCGGGCGGCAGCACCCTCGCTACCCAAATCGAAAAGTTCCGTCATTCGCCCGGCGGCCGCACCGCGACGCCGCCCGAAAAATTGCGGCAAATCGCGTCTGCATCCGTGCGCGCCTATCTCGGCGGCCCGATGACGCTACCGGCGCGCGAGCAGATCGTCGTCAGCTATCTGAACACGGTGCCGCTTGCCGCGCAGCCCGGCATTGGCGAAATCGCGGGCATCGGCGACGGTCTCGCGCTCTGGTACGGACGCGACTTCGATGACGTGAACCGCCTGCTGTCGGCACCTATGCGCACCGACACACTCGGTGCGCAGGCGGTCGCGTTCAAACAAGCGCTGTCGCTGATCATTGCGCAGCGCGCGCCGTCATATTTCCTGCGCAGGAACAACACCGCACTCGAACAACTGACGAACAGCTATGTGCGGTTGCTTGCGACCAACGGGATCATCTCGACGTCGCTGCGCGATGCCGCACTCATGCTCCATCTTGAACTCAAGCACATGAGTCCGATGCATCCTGAAGCATCGTTTGTCACGCGCAAGGCAGTGACTGCGCTGCGCGCGGATTTGCTCAATACGCTCGGCGTGGCGAGCTTCTACGATCTCGACCGCCTAGACCTCTCCGTACAGGCGACACTTGACGCCCCGGTGCAGCAGGCGGTTAGCGAAAGGCTCGCGCTTGCCACCACCCCCGAAGGGGCGAAGGCGGCAGGCCTGTATGGCTTCGAGATGCTGCGCCCGCATGACGATCCGTCGCGAATCGCCTTCAGCTTCACGCTGTTTGAGCGGAGCGACGGCGCGAATCTAGTGCGCGTGCAGACCGATAGCGTGAACCAGCCGTTCGACGTCAACCAGGGCGCGCGTCTGAATCTCGGTTCGACGGCCAAGCTACGCACACTGATCACGTATCTGCAAATCGTTTCGGAACTGCATGCCCGCTACGCGCCGATGCGCACGGACGATCTGCGCCACGTCAGACCCGACAGGCAGGACGTGCTGACACGCTGGGCGCTCGATTATCTGTCGCACACGCCGGATCGCTCGCTGCGCGCAATGCTCAACGCCGCCGTCGAACGCAAGTATTCCGCGAGCACTGGTGAGACATTTTTTACGGGTGGCGGTGCGCAAACGTTCACCAATTTCGAAGCCACGGATAACGGCAGCATCCTCACCGTGCATCGAGCGTTCCAGCATTCGGTGAATTTGGTGTTCGTGCGCCTGATGCGCGACATCGTGCGCTACGAGATGATCCAGACTGCGGGGCCGTCATCGCAATGGCTCGGCGACCCGGTCGTGCGCGGGAAGTATCTCGTGCGGTTTGCCGATCAGGAAAGCCGCGTCTACGAACATCGCTTCTATGCGAAATACCACGGCATGACGCCCGACGAGGCGCTGGCGACGCTGCTGCGCGACGTGCGCAAGTCGCCGCCGAAGATTGCGACGGTCTTGCGCAGCGTCGCGCCCGACGCATCCGAGACGTGGTTCGACGCGCAGATGCGCGCCACGCTGAAGGGCACGCCAGCGGCGTTGCTAACGCCCGAGGATCTCGCAAAGCTCTACGCGAAGTACGGCATCGACAGATTCAACCTGAACGATCGAGGTTATATCGCAAGCGTGCATCCGCTCGAGCTTTGGACGGTTAACTACCTGCGCGATCATCCGGAGGCGACGGAAGCGGACGTGCAAACCGCCAGCCGCGATGCACGCGTCGCGGCGTACTCGTGGCTTTTCAAAACGCGCTATCACGCGACGCAGGATCGCCGGATCAGGTACATGGTGGAGTTGCAGGCGTATGAAGAAATCGGCGCATCGTGGCGCGCGCTCGGTTATCCCTTTGCGGCGATCACGCCGTCGTATGCAGCGGCGATTGGCGCGTCGGGGGACCGGCCCGCCGCGCTCGCGCAACTGATCGGGGTCGTCGCGAGCGGCGGCATAGCGGTGCCAACCCGAAACCTCACCGCGCTTGACTTCGCGAAGAACACGCCCTACGAGACGCATTTCGCGCCCGCGCCCGGGGGAGGGCAGACGGCGCTGTCGCCCGAGATCGTCGAGGCGGTGCACGGATTGTTGCGCGACGTCGTCCTTGGCGGCACGGCGAAGCGGCTGGCGGAGGGCATGCCGGCCTCGCACGCTCGCGTGCTGGATGTCTACGGCAAGACGGGGACTGGCGATCAGCGCTTCAACGTATTCTCGCGGGGGCGCCGACTGATCGAATCGCGCAAGGTTAATCGGACTGCAACCTTCGTCTTCGGGATCGGCAATCGCTTTTTTGGCGCGCTCACCGCCTATGTGCACGAGCCATATGCGGCACGCTACGACTTTACGAGTGCGATGGCGGTGCAGTTGTTGAAGTCGCTGGCGCCGGTGCTTCAGCCGTTGCTTGACGCGGATGCGTCTCAGGTTTCAAACCGATCTTCCGATAGATCCACGGGGGATGAGGTGGTGGCGGGCACGAGGTCATCGCGACAATAGCCTTCGGCGCCCCACGGTTGAGTTGAATTTCCCGACGCCGACAAGCCGGTGAGCCATAGCACAGCGCCGTCGTGGCCGTAGTGATCGCGACGGTCGGCGGCTGTGAACGCATGTGCGGTTACGCTCAGGTTGTGAGGATTAGATGGCACACTCATGTCAAAGTCTCGCATCACCAGAATCGGCAATGCCGAGTGCCGTCAGCAGCGGCCCCAGTTGCGATGCGTGGCGACGCCAGCGTCCTTTCGACGTTGCGTAAATCGGCTGCCGTACCTGGCTCACGCTCGCCGTGCGCACTACGCGGCGCGTCTTGTGGAAACTGAGACAGGCGTCGTCCCACGGCATATCGACAAAGGCGATCAGGCGCCGCGCTTCGCCTTCCAGATCATCAACCACGTCTTCGTAGTCGACCTCAAGAAAACGTTCCGGCGGCAAGACCTTGCGTAAGCTCTCCATGAACATCTGATAGTCGCGATGGAAAGCCCCCAATTCGTCGAGACGATAGGCAAACATCTGTTCGCCCGCAAAATGCTTGCTGTAACACGACAGGCAGGTATCCACCGGATCGCGCCGGCAATGGATGATGCGCGCACCAGACAGAATTAACGGAATCGCACCGGCATATAGGAAGTTAGCCGGCAACTTGTCGACCACGCGCAGCGCATCGGGAGCCAGGCCGTCGACACGGGAAAGGTAGTCACGACCGACCCGTGCAAAATCTCCTCTGTCCCAGTGCATCAGCGCATCGGGAAATGGTCCTGCGCTTTCGAGAGCGTGGCGCAAGGCGCTCAGCTCTCCGGCGCCGTGAATGTCAGGGTGCGATGCCAGGATCTGCTCCACCAGTGTTGTACCCGAGCGCGGCATTCCAATGATGAACACCGGGCGTTGTGAAGCCGCGCCGGCATCGCCGAATTTGTCCATCAATTCCGACGTAAAGGTCGCTGCGACTTGTCGCATCCAGGCGCTGGTCGCGTCAGCATCATAATTGAACGTCGCTCGTTTGATGCCGTTCCCCTTATGGAGATGGAAAAACGCGCGATCCGAATCGCCGGTATCGAGATATGCTTTGCCAAGCGCGAAATGCAAACTCATCTGATCGGCGATCGTCGGCGGTATCGTTCGCGCGAGCGCCGCTTCCATCGCAACGATATCGCTATCGTCGCCGCGATACGTCTTGGTGTCGGCACGCGCTGCCATCACCCGCACCGAGCCGGGAAACCGCTCAAGCGTGCGCTCAAACGCGGCAATCGCATCCTCCTTGTCACCGGCCTCCATCAACAGCAATGCGCGAGCGACGAGTGCTTCTTCAGCGACCGTTCCCGGTAAAGCTGCCGCGCGATCAAAGGACGCGAGCGCCTCGTCATGCAGCCCTAGCGCTTGCAAGACCTGCCCGAGCACGCTATGCCCGTTCGCGCTGTTGGGGGCGATATTCACTGCCTGGCGCGCGCAGGCGAGCGCGTCGTGAAAGTGATAGTCATGCATCAACAGTTGCGCGCGTGCCGACAACGCCCCCGCATGCTGCGGCGCGAATGCGATAAGGGCATCGACCCAGCGACTGGCGTCGGCACGGCGCATGCGTGACATCTCGATCTGAGCCAGATTGAAGTAGGCATCGGCCAGTTGCGGGTTGATCTCGATGGCTCGCGACGCAGAAGTCATGGCTTCGTCGTAGCGGCCAAGATCGTTCCACAGCAACGCCAGATTGCAGTGCGCTTCAGCATAGTCAGGCCGCAACGCCAGCGCTCTCAGATAGCTGGCCTGTGCTTGCTCCAGCGCTCCCGCGTGTTTTTGCGTATTGGCAAGATTATTGTGCGCTTCAGGGCTATCAGGCAGCAACGACACGACGCGTTTCAGGCACTCCAGAGCTGCGTCAACTTTTCCGCTTTCCTGCAGGATGATGCCTAGATTGTTCCAAGCCGCAACGAGCTGCGGCTCTTGATCCACCGCGCGCCGGGCGGCTTGTTCCGCTTCCGCCAGCAAACCCTTCTGGCGGCACATTTCAGCCAGATTGCTGCAATACGTTGCGGGCGCAACGGGCGACAGACAAGCCTTGCGCAAGTAATCGATGGCCAGATCGAGCAAGCGGTAAGCATGGGCGATCAGTCCCATCAAATGCAGGGCATCTGGTTGCTCTGGCAAGACTTGCAAGACGCGCAGACAGCATTCTTCAGCCTGACGCGCTTGTCCCGCATTCCAATGCGCATAGGCCTCGTTCAGTGCCTCAGGAATGGTGAGCTGTTGAGCAACAGGGTCGTTGTTCTTATTCAAAGATGCTCCACGGCAAAAAGCGAAAAGTAGGGCGTTCTCATCGAAGATGGTTCTCGTCCTGTCTCCCGAATCCTTGAGTTTTCTGGAGAATCAATTGATACTCCCGAAAGTTGAATTGTCCGACATAAGTATTGAAAAATTATCAAAAAAATGGGCCGATCAAAAAAACAACCTCGCTTCACTGCGGGCGACCAGACCTGTCTTGCTCTATCGCTGACCGCCGCATTTGCAACAATGGTTTCCGCTCCGGCAAAAGCGGCCACGGTCACCGGAAGTGCCACTGTCGTGGGCGCGACGACCAACGTGTCCTGGAACGGCAGCGGCACGTTGGTCATCAATAGTGGCGTGCTTGTCACCGGCACTCCAGCGCTCAACGTTAGCACCACGAACGGCATCCTGCAGAACAACGGCACGCTTAGTGGTTCCGCTGCGGTGTCCAATACGGGCTTGATTACTACCCTCAACAACGGGAACGGCACAGTCATTGGCAGTTCAATTACCGGCGCCACAGGCATTGATAACGCCCTAAATGGCACGATCACCACGCTGCACAACTTCTCCGGCAGCAGAATCACTGCCATTACCGGCATCAAGAATAGCGGCACCATCGGTACGCTGACCAATGACAGTGGCGGTTCGATATCCAACGGCGGAACGGGGATCTTCAACTATTCAGGCGGCACGATTGGCACGCTGAGCAATAGCGGTTTGATTAGCCAGGCTGCTTTCGGGATCAACAATAACAACGCCACCATTACCACGCTGCAGAACGCAGGCGGCACCATCAATGGCGTCACCGCGATCCAGAACAATAACAATGGCAGCATCGGCACGCTGACAAACACGGGGTTCATCAATGCCAATAGCGCGGGTATCGCCAACCTCGGCAACAGTAGCATTGCCGTACTCAACAACGGCGGCTTAATTAGCGCCCAGACGGCCATCTCCAACGCCGCTGCGATTGGTACGTTGACCAACACGGGCACCATCAAGGGAACCCAAGCTGCGATCTCCAACATCGGCACCATCGGCGTCATCGCCAACGATGGCGGCGTCATTTCCGGCAAGATAGCCAACACAACGCAACCCTTGAGCCTGACCGGCGGTAGCGGAACAACCTTCGGCACCCTGACCGGCGCCGGTAGCGGAATCGGCGCTGGCAATATCGGCCTGATCACCAATACCGCGTCGAGCCTGACCTTCGGCGCCGGCAATCAGTTGCTCAACGACCATATCAACGTGGGTGGCAACACCGTATTCAATGCGGGCGGCACGCTGCAGGTCAACAACGCGATCACGATCACCGGCAACTACAGCCAGAACGCAGGCGCTACGCTAAACATCGGCGTGGCGGACGGGGCGGTCGCCACCGGCATCGCCAGTGCCGATAGCGGCTACGGCCGGCTGATCGTGTCGGGCGTAGCGACCATCAACGCCGGCGCCAACATCGCGCTGAAAAAACTCAATAGCTATGGCTTTGCGCAGGGACAGCGCTTTGTCGTGGCACAGGCGAGTCACGCCAACACGAATTACAACGCAGGATCGCTTAATTATTCTGCTGACGGCTACACCGGCACATATTCTGGCGCCAGCGTGGTCGATAGCGACGACAACACCAAGACCGATCTTGTCGTCACCCTGGCTGCGCCAACCACTGGCACCAATCCGGGCGGTAACAGCCCTGGCTCAACACCTGGCGGTACCAGCCCCGGCACCAGCCCCGGCACCAGCCCCGGCTCAAATCCGGGCGCGACCAGCCCCATCATGTGGGCAACGACGCCTGATGCCATTTCCGCGTTGTCAGGGTTGTTCCGTTATGGCGGCACTAATGCCGGCATGCTCAACATGTTCAATGCCGCTGCCGCCCTCAATTCCGCAGGCGACGCCAATCGCGCCGGAGCACAATTGAGTCCCGCGTCGATTACCGCTTCGGCCGTCCAATCAGCGCAGACGACAACGCAAGCCGTACTCAATATCACCGCATCCCGCATCGACACGCTACGGACGGCGCAAAGCGCCGGCAGTGGTGTTTCGACCGGTGAATCCGCCAGTGATATTGCGCTTTGGGGACAGGCGTTCGGCGGCCAGGCAAATCAGGGCAATCGCAGTGGCGCCAGCGGGTATCGCGCCAGCTACGGAGGCCTTCTGTTTGGCGCCGACACTGCGCTCAACGATGCATGGCGTGTCGGCGGCGTATTCAACTATGCAGATACGTCGGTCGATGGCCGCGATGACAACACGAGTAGCTCGGCGCGTATCAAGGGGTATGGTCTGACCGGATATGGCGGCTATACGGCGGAACGCTGGTACCTGAATCTCGCCGGCGGCATCGTCTGGCAAAAGTACGACACACATCGCAGCGTCGACTACACGGGCTTCAGCGGCAACGCTGCCGGTCGGTTCAACGGCACTCAATATATTGCGTCGGCGCAGGCGGGCTACCCGATCAAACTGGACGCCGTGACGACCCTCACACCGATCGTCGGCCTGAGCTACAGTCGCATGACGCAGGATGCCTATACGGAAACCGGCGGCGTCGCCGCGTTGCGAGTCAATTCCTCCAACGCCTCGTCCGTAAAGAGCGAACTGGGTGCAAAACTGGCGCGCACATTCACGACTTCGTATGGTGAAATCACGCCGTCGATTCAACTGAGCTGGCGACATGAATATCTCGATACCAGCATACAGTCGGTCGCTAACTTCGCAGCCGACACCAGCGGCGCGACCAGCTTCATGACGCAAGGGGCGCTGGCTAACCGCGATACCGGCGTAATGGTGTTGGGGGTGACGCTGGCAAGGAGCCAGAATCTGACGCTCGCGGCGCGTTATACGCTGGAGGCTTCGCGAGGCTACACAGCACAAACGGCAGATCTGCGGCTACGCTATCAATTCTGACATCGGATGCTGCATCACCTGGAAAAAGCTGCATATGCGGCTTTTTCTTTATCGAGAGATGACTCATGCTCGGCGCCCTGTAATGGGCCGTCAGGCGACGTCTCCCCCGATTTGAGTAGCGCGGCGATTTGGAGTCCAATCACGTAGTCAGGAGATTGGACATGAAGAAGAGATTCACCGACGAGCAAATCATCGTCTTTCTGCGGGAAGCCGAGACGGGAATACCGGTCAAGGAACTATGCCGCCAGCACGGCTTCTCCGAGGCCAGTTACTACCTATGGCGCAGTAAGTTCGGCGGCATGAATGTATCCGACGCGAAGCGGCTGAAGGATCTGGAGGCCGAAAACGCCCGGTTGAAGAAACTGCTGGCGGAATCGCTGCTGGAGAATGAGGTGACGCGCGAGGCGTTGCGAAAAAAGTGGTGAGCGCACCGTCCCGCCGAGAGCTGGTGCGCCATATGACCGATAGTGGTTTGAGCGAACGCCGGGCCCTGCGGGTAATCGGCATGAGCGCAAGCGCCTATCGTTATCAACCATCGCCGGATCGCAATGAGGCCCTGCGAGCGCAGATCGTGGCCTTGGCTCAGCGGCATCGTCGCTATGGCTCGGGCATGATCTATCTGAAGCTGCGGCAGTCAGGCATGACAGTCAACCACAAGCGGGTTGAGCGGCTGTATGCCGAAGAGAAGTTGCAGGTGCGTCGCCGCAAGCGCAAGAAGGTGCCGGTATCGGATCGTCAGCCGCTGGGATGACCGTCGGCTGCGAATCAGGTTTGGTCGATGGATTTTGTGTTCGACCGAACGGCGGAAGGCCGTGTCATCAAGAACCTGACAGTGGTCGATGACGCCACGCATGAGGCTGTGGCCATTGTGCCGGAGCGGGCGATTGGGGGGCTAGCGCTAACGCGAATTCTGGATCGTGTGGCATTGCGCCGTGGTTTGCCGCAAGCGATTCGTACCGATAACGGCAAGGAATTTTGCGGTCGCGCAATGCTGAACTGGGCGCACGAGCGAGGCGTAAAACTGTTCCTGATCGAGCCGGGCAAACCCAACCAGAATGCCGACATCGAATCGTTCAACGGACGCTTCCGGGATGAATGCCTGAACGAACACTGGTTCACCAGCCTGCCGCATGCCAAGGTGGTGATCGAGGCATGGCGACGCGAATATAACGAGGAGCGGCCGAAGAAATCACTGGGCGGATTAACGCCGGCAACCTACGCCCGGAACCTGGCGGAAAAGCAGTTACATTAACCCTCGGACTCTAAAGCTCAGTGCTACTGAAGACGGGGGGACGTCGCACGGAAAGGGGACTGGGATATGGGAGAAGCGAATCGGCGCGGGTCTCGCGCGGAGCGTGTTGCGCTGGCTGAGCATCGCGCTCGGACGGAAGCCGCACATAGAGCGGCGCTTCCCGCATCAGTGCAGGAAGCAATCGATATCGAGGCACGGTGCGGGGTGTTGTTTTCTGGACTTACCACGCCGAGCTCAATCAACGAACAGGTACTGCAATTCGCTCGGACTTTAAGCGCCACAGCACCGAGCTTCCTCGACTGCATGCCTGAAGCGTGGAGCCGTCAAAGCTGTTGCAATATGAATGTCGCCCGCTACGTTGAGGATAACGGAGGCCGGATGGTTTGCGGCTACCGCATCTGGTACAACGAGCCTCTCTACATCGAGGGTGAACGCCATGCAGTTTGGGCCGACGGTGACACGATTAGAGATGTGTCGTTCGTCGACACAGGAGAGACTCGTACTCTATTTGTCCCAGATGAGAAGGCTTTCGATGAAGCTCCTCAGAAGGTTCGACTTGCTTTCAGAGATGAAGATAAGTCTGTTTTGGCTGGATGGGAGGCCATGATGAGTATGGTCCCTGTACAGGTCTGGTCACCGGAGGAATCGTGGGACAGCATGCCAACCTATGAGCAATGGCTGGCAGGCAAGAGGATGCCAAACCTGATTCCGGCTTGGCGCTAGGTCAACAGGTCGGAATAAAACCTGGACGCGCGAATCAGTTCTTCGGATCGCGTTAAACTCACTCCGCCTCTGAGGCTTCAGGCGTGCCGCCATAATTACTGCACATCGGCACCGTGGGTGATGGGTTTTTCGCATAGCCCGCTGAGGTATGGCAATGAAAGTGGTATTTTCTATAACAAACAATAGGGGTAATGATGGCGTCGTTCGTTGAAAATTCTTTGATTCCGGGTGAAAAAGTCGAAGCGCAAGCCACGATCAGTTGGCTGAGTCAGTTTTGGTACTTCGTGTTTGCAGTGCTGTTGCTGATGACTGTTGTTGTGCCGATCTTGTTCATTCTGATTGCGATCATCAACGTCGTTACTACGGAGCTAGCTGTGACGAATAAGAAGGTCATCGGGAAGGCCGGCTTTATCCGACGCGTCTCGATCGATCTGCCGCTTGAGAAACTCGAATCGATCAACATCGAGCAGGGGATTATCGGCCGTATCTTGGGCTACGGTCGGGTGTCTGTGCGCGGCATCGGTGGAAATAACGTCAGCATTCCGTTCGTGAAGCGCCCTATGGATTTTCGGCGCGTTGTCATGGGTTTGATCGACCAAAAGAACACGGCCGCCGCTTAAGCTGTAGTGCCAATGCCACCGGCCGCCACTCCAGTCCATCTCGGTCAGGCGTGGTGGCCGGTGGCATATTCGCTTTTGGCCCAAACGAAATTGCCGCGAAGCTCGGGCTCGCTTGAGATCGGAAAAAATTCTTAAAACGCTAGAGAAGAAAAATGAGAAGAACATTCGGGGGAATCAGCTTACGCAGTTATGCCGTCGTAATGGCCTTGTCCGCAACGCAGTGGCTCACAGCCTGCGGTGCAATGGGACCAGCATACGAGTCGGTGAGGAACGTTCCGGAAGATAAGGGGTTGGTCTACGTTTACCGATACGATCGGTTCACACTTGGTGGCCGTACCGCAAAGTTCTACCTTAATGATGTTCCCGCATTCGATCTGGACCGCAACGGGTATTCGTGGATGACGCTGAGTCCGGGGACGTATCACCTCGAGCAGCGTTGGGGGCAAGCTTGGATGGGCCCCGATATGGATCCGGCGAGAATGATCCTGACCGTGGAGGCTGGAGAGACCGTCTATGTGTCGTTCGACACCAATCGGTGCCCAGCAGAGTACGGCATGATTTGCTTCAGTTGGAAGCTTAAGCGGATGTCCTCCTATGTGGGGCCGCGTGAAATTGCGGACAAGAAGTTCCAGGAGAACTTCGGGTTGACGGAGATCAACGCGAAAGTTCGGCCGGAGTGAGTACGCCAACTGAAAAACGTTTGCCGCACGGGGAATTGATCCCGGCACGTAGAGCTGGCCAGAAAGCAAGGGTGATCACGATGCGTCTCATTGCACTTGTCGTTGGAGTTTCCGGCGCTATCCTCGGGCTGTGGGCGGCGAGGCTTTGGTTTCAGGCTAGTCGGGTCGTGACAAAACCAGTCTGGGGTGCGTGTGAGCCAGGTGAGGCTACGGCATCGCAGGCTGGTTGGATCCTGGGATGCTCAGTGCCGGGGCAGAGTCGGCCAGGCTAAATCAGCGCGCAGCACTGGTAACGGCGCTCGCTGTCGCGCTCTCAACCGGCTCGGGGATTATTGGGCTATTTGCATAGGAAAAATCAGCATGACAAACGAGATTCTTAAACTTTCCCCGTGTCCAAACTGTGGCGAGCGACAACGGATTACGACGGAGCGCCACCCGGGGACGGCGTTTGCGAGATGTGAGGCCCGTAATTACAGAGGTCATGAGATCCTGCCTAGGTTATAATTTAACATAATGTACATTATGCGAATTATAGACACCTAACATGAACTCAAATTCCGGCAGATCTCCGGCCGCTGCCCTGAGCGTCCGAAAGATCTCGATCAAGGCACCGTCGAGGCATATGGGCTTTCCCTCGTATGGCTTTCGATAACCACGATGCGCAGCGGCGTCGCCAGATCATCCGCCGGTTCCTTGACCGCTAACATCTGTCTGGCGACTACCTTGTGCGCCTGTGCGAATTGGCGCGAGGCGCTCCTTCGTTACTTGGCAAAGGTCAGCTGTTTCAGCTTCTTGGAAGCCGTTCCGAACTGACCCAGTTGGTAGACAGCCGCGCCGGCGGGCGAGAACGAAAACACGTCGAAGGGTTCAGCCAACATCTTGTCAAGGTCCGCTTTGGGGGCAACACCCGTCGTAACGTGCGGAGTGAACTTCTCACCGGACGAGTTCGGCGCGAAGGTCGAAACATACGTAATCAAGACTGGATCAATGACAGGATCATCGGGTGTCGTGACGAACGCCGCCGAATCCCCGGTCTCAACCGTGTAAGGAGCCACAGCGGCAAGCAGGTTCGCTTGCAGTTTAAGCAGCGCCGGCGTCGGTTTGGCGAGAATGCCGGCCAAACCGACCTCCCCAGTCGGAATGTAAAAATACTTGAACGCTTCAAGCCGCATAGCCTTCACGTCGGATTGAGCAAGCACCTTGTTGGCAGCCGCATACACTTTGTCGAGATCGGCAGTGCGGACGAAACGCTGAATGACCGTGATATGCGCCCGATGTGTTTCGTCAAGCGCAAAACCTGTCGGAAAAACCTTGCGCAAACGTGCGTTGGTCGCTTCCGCCTTTTTGAGCATTGGTGCATCCGGCTCAAGAAGAATGTCAATCGCGGTTACGCTGTCAGCGCCGGCGGTCTCCCGACTGAACCCAATGCCCGACCACATAATCGTTGTCAGTCCAGCGGCACACACTAAACTGAACAATCGGCGACGACGAAGCATGTTGCTCATCTCGAAACTCCTTGGCTGCTGAATTCTTCTAAGAATTGTCCCTGCATTGCCCTACTCTCTCCGGAGACTGATTTTCTTGAGTCACGCATCGAAGCACGCTCCAGCGCATTGCTGGTGATAACGGCTTCTGACTCGGCCGGCGAGATACTGCCGATGGGGCGATGCAGGCGGCGATGGTGAACCAGTCTACCCACTCGAACGTGATTTTCTCGAGCGGCAGGGTGAGCGCATGTTAGCAGATCCACCGTGCAGCAATGGTGCGCTGCATCCATCGCAGAACTGACCACCGAGTAGAATCTGTTCTAAATATTTCACTCTTCCATTATCGGAGGCGGATGTGCCCGGACTACTTCCCGATGTCGATCACGAGGGACTCCTCGAATATTCGGTCGTGTATACCGATCGATCCGTCAATCACATGTCGCAACGCTTTCAAGGCGTCATGCGCGATATTTCCGATGTCCTGAAAAGGGTTTACAGCGCAAAGTCAGTGGCCATCGTTCCAGGTAGCGGAACTTTCGGCATGGAAGCCGTTGCCCGGCAGTTCGCGACGAACAAGAAATGTCTGGTCATTCGTAATGGCTGGTTCAGCTTCCGCTGGTCGCAGATTTTCGACATGGGCGGCATTCCGTCCGAGTCGATTGTATTGAAAGCACGTCCGGTCGAACCCGGAAGGCAAGCCGCCTATGCACCGGCACCGATCGAAGAGGTCGTCGCGGCGATCAGGGAACACAAGCCGGATCTGGTCTTTGCCCCGCATGTCGAAACCGCCTCCGGAATGATGTTGCCCGACACCTATTTGCGCGCGGTGGCCGACGCGGTTCACGACGTCGGCGGCATGTTTGTCCTCGATTGCATCGCCTCCGGTACAGTCTGGGTCGACATGCAGGCCTGCGGCATCGATGTCCTGATTAGCGCACCGCAAAAAGGATGGAGTGCGTCACCCTGCTGTGCAATGGTCATGCTCAGCTCGCTCGCACGCGAGAGAATCGAGTCCACGACGAGTACCAGCTTCGCTTGCGATCTCCGTCAATGGCTTCAGATCATGGAGGCCTACGAGAAGGGAGGGTTCGCGTATCACGCCACGATGCCGACAGACAGTCTCACGACATTGCGCGACGTCATGAAGGAAACCGAGGCGTACGGCTTCGACAAAGTGCGGGCGGAACAGCTTGCACTCGGGCAGCGCGTTCGCTCGCTGCTGGCTGGCAAGGGCTTCAAGAGCCTGGCGGCCGAAGGGTTCGAGGCGGCCGGCGTCGTGGTCTGCTACACCGATGACGACGGCATACGCTCCGGAAAGAAATTCGCCGATGTCGGCTTGCAGATCGCGGCCGGCGTTCCGCTTCGCGTCGATGAGCCCGCCGATTTCAAGACCTTCCGCATCGGGTTGTTCGGCCTGGACAAACTGCATGACATCGAAGGCGCAGTGAACCGGCTCTCCAAGGCGCTGAACAGCATTTCGTAATGCGCTTTCCCGGCAAATTGGGGGCATGGCGCGCCCCGGCGGAGCGTGGCGGAGGCCTATTGCAGTCACCCTCGCCACGCCCTCACCCTTGAAAATCATGCGACTCGAGATAGACGAAGCCAAGGCACTCGTTCGGCAAGCGGCTCTGGCTGCCGGTGCGAACGAGCAGACCGCCACATCGCTGGCAAATGCCACCGTTGCCGCAGAACGCTCGGGCCACCGATCGATGGGATTTGCGCATTTGCCGGATTATCTGGAGGGCTTCACGTCAGGCCGCATTGCCGGTGCTGTTCAGCCCGACATCCACTTTCCGACGCCCGCGACCATTCGCGTCGACGCAAACGCTGGCATTGCCCAACTTGGCTTCGAGGTTGAAGTCCTGTCGGCAGGCATGACCGGTGCAAATTGGTCTCTGGACACCCCCTCGTTCCAACAAGGCGAACGGTCTCCCGGTGTCGGGCTTGTTCATCGTCGCGATCGATCCGGCTGCCCTCGCCCCCGACCTGCCCGACCGGCTCGCGGCTCAGGCCGAGCGCCTGTGCGATAAGGGCATCTACGTTGCTGGCCGCGGCGAGACGCTCGATCACGTCACCCTCTCCTCCTCCGTGCTTTCCGCTATCGAACGCTACGCCCGCGTCCCAATCGGCACGGCCAGATAATTCCCGGCAAATCCTCACAAAAAGCGTCCGTCCCATTTGCGCATCGAATGGCAAGGCAGACAGGGTTACCAGCAAGTTTCAGGCCGGGCCGGCCCCTTTTCGGTAAACTGCCGGTATTCGGGACACATTGCCTCCCGCCGCTTACTTAGTCTCACATGTCGAATACCCACGAAATCCGTCCTGGCCAGTCCGTCGAACTGCTCAAGGAACTGCATATCCTGACGCGCGACGGCAAGATGAATCAGGACAGCCGCCGCAAGCTCAAGCAGGTCTATCACCTGTTCCAGTTCATTGAGCCCCTGCTGCAGGAAGTCAAGACCGAAAGCGGCCGCGTGACGCTGGCGGACCATGGTGCCGGCAAGTCGTATCTCGGCTTCATCCTCTACGATCTGTTCTTCAAGGCACTGGCCGACAACTCGCACATCTTCGGCATCGAAACACGCGAAGAACTGGTCACGTCGTCTCAAGCGCTGGCCGCACGGTTGGGCTTTCCCGGCATGTCGTTCCTGAACCTGTCTGTCGCGGACTCGATTACGTCACCTGCGCTGCCCGAGACGATCGATGTCGTCACGGCCCTGCACGCCTGCAATACCGCCACCGACGACGCCATTCGCTTCGCGCTGGCCAAGAAGGCACGCCATATCGTGCTGGTGCCTTGCTGTCAGGCCGAAGTGGCGGGCGTGCTGCGCAAGCACAAAGGCAAGCTGCTGGCAGGCAATCCGCTGACGGAAATCTGGCGCCATCCCCTGCATACCCGCGAGTTCGGCAGTCAGGTCACCAACGTGCTGCGCTGCCTGCAACTGGAAGCCCACGGCTACCACGTCACCGTCACCGAGTTGGTGGGCTGGGAGCACTCGATGAAGAACGAGCTGATCATCGCGCAGTACAAGAACCTGCCGCGCCGCCGCCCCGCCGAGCGACTCGAAACGGTGCTCGAATCACTCGGACTGGAAGAGCTGCGCGAGCGCTTTTCCACCGCGCCGATGCCTCAGGCGTAAGGCCGCGCGACGCGCCTGCATCGCCAGCGCAGTACAAGAGGCCGCCCTCTCGGGCGGCTTCTTTCATTTCAACGGCCCTGGGAAGCGGCTAGACACGAGATCGCGTCTGGCCAACGAGTCGAATCGCTCTCGTGCCGAGTGAAGCATATGCAACTTGATCTGCTTGACTTCGGCCTGACTCCGCTTGATATGCGCCTCGATTCTCGCCTGCGCCAGACCCACGTCGCGGGAGTGAATGGCGTCAAGAATCGCGGCGTGCTCTTCGTACGTCGCCACCACACGAGGCGCCTTGGTGAAGGCTAGCCGCCGGATGATTCGGATTCGCTCGGTCACGTCGCGATGGACACACGTCATTTCATGGTTGCCGGATGCCCCTTTCAGCCCGCCCGGAAATTGACCTCGACAAAGCCCTCCTGCTTCAACCGAAACAACGCTTGCCGGACGGGCGTCCGTGAAACGCCCTACCGCTCGCAGACTTCGGCTTCGGTGAAACGGTCGCCCGGGACCGGTCGGAAATCGGCGATATCGCACTTGAGTAGCGCGTAGACATCATCAGCGCGCGAGGTACGCGCCCCCTCCGACCGACTCATCGGGATCGCGCCCGTTCGCCGAATGGACGTCGGCATCGCCTTGAGGGGTGCGCCGCCGGCGCGCAGAACCATTGGGATGTCGCATCGTATTCGTTGAATTGGGGCCCCGCAGGCCTTGACCTGCGGGGACTGAAGCCCGCGCTGGGACAATTATGCGCCCAGCGCGGGGAAGCACGATAGGGGATGGTCAGCGACGGACCTCGCGTTGGAATATCTCGAGACTCTGGCGCTTGGCCTCGACAAAACTCGCCTGCGAGAGCGTCTCCACGGTACGCGGGCGGGCGTCACCGTAGTCGAGAATCTCCGCCACCCGTGTCGGGCGCTTGGTAAGTAGCAGGATCTTGTCGGCCAGATACACCGCTTCCTCGAGGTCATGTGAGACCAGCAGCATCGTGGTGCCGGTCTGCATAAAGACTTCCTGGAGCTTTTCGCGGATGAAGAGCGTCATCTCAAAGTCGAGCGCAGAGAAGGGCTCGTCCAGGAACAGCACTTCGGGACGAGGCGCCAGGGCACGCATGATCGACGCGGTCTGTTGCTGGCCGCCCGAGAGTTCGTACGGATACCGGTTGAGGTCGAACTTGACGTCAAACGATGCCACCAGTTCGGCCATCCGTCTGTCTACCTCGGCCTTGCTTTGACCAGCGAGCAGCAGCGGATAGGCAATGTTGTCGATGGTCCGCATCCAAGGAAATAGCGCCTCGCGATAGTTCTGGAAGACGTACCCTATGCGGGTGTCTTTCAGTGACTTGCCGTCAAACAGGATTTCGCCAAAGTCCACCGGGATCAGGCCCGCGATCATATTGATCAACGTGCTCTTGCCGCAGCCGTTCGGACCGAACACCGAGACGATCTTGCCTTTCGGGATGTCGAGGTCGAAGTTCTCGTACAGAGGCCAGCCCGCGAAAAACTTGGTCAGTCCACGAATGGTGATGTGCGTGCCTGGCGGCCCCGGCCGGAAAGGCGTTGCGGGAACGTCCGCATGGCGTGCAGGGGACAGGATGGTGCTCATGATTACCTTCCACTCCAATGGATAATACGGCGCTCGAACATGAGGAACGCTATGTTGAGCAGGTAGCCAAGCGCGCCCGCGGCAAGGATGGCTGCGTACATGGTCTTGACGTTTAGTACCTGCTGGGCATCGATGATGGCGTGGCCCAGGCCGCTCTCCGAACCAATGAACATTTCGGCCACAATGACGATCACCAGCGCCATCGATACGGCGGAGCGCAGACCGACAAAGCTCGGTTGCAAGCTCTCCCATACCAGCACGTCGCGGAAGATGTGCCAGCGTGAGGCACCCATCACCCGCGCGGCCATCACGCGTTGCTTGCGCGCATTCATGACACCGTAGGCGCTGTTGAACACCACGATCAGCAAGGCGCCGAACGCCGCGATGGCCACCTTGTTGATATCGGAGGTACCGAAGATCAGCAGGAAGAGCGGAATCAGCGCCGACGAGGGGGTGGAGCGAAAGAAGTCGATCAGGAACTCGACACTCCGATAGGCCCGTTCATTGCTTCCTAGCAGCACGCCAAGCGGCATGCCGATGGCGGCAGCAATGGCAAACGCCTGAAGCGTGCGGGCGACCGTCACGGCAAAATCCGCGAGCAGCGCACCACCGGCGAGCCCCGATACGAGCGCCGTCACCGTGTCGGCGGGGCTTGGCAGGAGGATCGGCTTGACCAGATGGAGACGCACCACGAGATCCCAGATGAAGAACAGCACCAGTGGGCCGACGGCGGGAAGGAAACGTTCAAAAATGGACGAGCGGGGAGTTGCGTCCCGCGAGGCCGGTGGTGCCCATGGCTGGCTGGAGGTGCCGGGTCCTGGTGGGGCGTTTTGCGCTGGCGCGGTGTTGGAGCGCTCGGACATGATGATCAGGCCTTGTAGAGCAATGTGTTGACGTCCACCTTGCGCGAAAAGATGCCCTTCTCGGCGAACAGATCATAGAACTTCTGAAAATAGGCCACGTCGGCCGGTTTGAACTCCTCGAAGAAGACGTAGTTCGACATCGGCACCTCGGCAGTCAGTGCGCCTTCGATGGCGGTGTACCCCTTGAGGTGCGGGCGTGCTTCGGCCGGGTTCTGGCGAACCAGATCTACACCGCGCTTGTAGGCCGTCATGTAGGTCTTTGCCACATCCTTGTGCTTCGCGAGGACTTCCACAGTCAGACTTGCGGCGCCGCCATGCCATGGCGCCATTGCGTCGCCGAGGATATAGCGGGCGACAACGCCCGCCTCCAGTGTGCGCGTGGCGCCGTTGAGGCGGCCGATGGTGCCGGTCGGCTCAAGTGAATAGACACCGTCGATCTGCCCCGCAGCGAGCGCTGCAACGTGTTGGCCGATAGGCAACTCGGTGACGTTCATCTTGCCCGCGCCTGCGCGCTCGAGCATCGTCTTGGCCAGGACCACGTTTTGCACGCCGGGGCCACACGCCACACGCTTGCCCTTGAGTTCGGCCACAGACTTGATGGGGCTGTCTTTGGCGACGATGAATTCATCCAGCACGAACTTTGCGTTGGTGGGGTTCGTGCAGAATATCTTCAGAAGCCCGGGTTGGGCGATATCGCCTATCGCGAGCGCTGCCGAGGCCGTGCCGTTGGCGCTGCCGTCGCAGCGACCGGCGAGGATCGCTTCGATCACCTGTTGTGGGCTCGCAAACTTGAGAGGTTCGACCGTAACACCGGCGTCCTTGAAGTACCCCTTATCGAGGGCTGCAAAAAATGGCAGGCCGGAAGCGACGGGCCAGTAGCCGATGCGCAGTTTGGGCGTGCCTTGCGCACGGACGATGGCGGGGGCAGCCAGCGTGGCAGCGCCTGCAACGCCTGCTTTCAGGACGAGACGGCGAGTCAGATGGGGCATGATTGGTTCCTAGTCTGATAGTGATGGGTATTTGAACAAGACGTCTGTCAGTCGGTCGTCGATCGCATGTAAGCGCGCCAGCCGCCATAGGCGCTGACATCTGGCGCGTGCGTGAGTGCGTGGCCCTCGCAGACAAAGCCATGGAGCCAACGACCGTCGGCCAGTTCTATGCTGCCAAGCGCCAAGGGCGGTGGCACCCGCGCGAGGAAACCGCCAACGGCGGCCAGCGGTAGCTGCCACACCTCGACCTCGATCGGCTCGCCGGACTCGCCGATGCTCACCCGACGTAAACCGGGCTTAGGCGGGGTAGTGCCAGCCAGGGCGTGGAGCCGATACGTGGGCGCGGTAGTGGTGGTAGCTTCGAGCGTGGCGCCACAGGATGTCAGCTGGCTGTTCAACGGCATGCCAGACAAATGCGCGCCCACCACGACCAGAGGTAGATGGGTCGCGGGCGATGGCGTGAGCGCCGTGATTGGTACGGGGGGCGGCAGTGGACGGCTTGTCGCGCCCTGGGGCAGGCCAGTGGCGTGGTGAAAACGTTGGCCCAGATCGGCAAGCTGCCAGTCGCTACCAGCCTTGCCGATCAGCGTGATGCCGAAAGGCAGGCCGTCCGGCCGCATGCTCGCAGGCACTGACAGTGCGGCATAGTCGAGCAGGTTGACGAAGTTGGTGTAGTAGCCCAGTTCGCGGTTACGAACCACCGGATCGGCCTGCATCGCTTCGATCGTGCAGTGCGTGGGAGTTGTGGGGACAATCAGCAGGTCGATCGCTGCCCACATGACGCTCGCGCACTGGGCCAGCGATTGCAGCTTGTGTTGGGCATCGTAAACGTCGGCAGCGCCATAGCGGCTGCCAGTTGCGAGGATGGAGCGAACCGGCTCGATGACGGCTTCCGGCGATCGGTCGAAGAAGCCACGCACGGCGGCATAGCGCTCGGCTACCAGGGCACTGTCATAGAGCAATGCGGCGGCTTCAGCCAGCGGTGTATAGTCAATTTCGACGGATTGGCCGCCGAGGGCCTGCAGCGCGGCTACTGCGTCGGAGAAGGCGCGGCGCGCAAGATCGTCATCAAAGAACTCGGGGTCCTTCGGCACGCCAAAGCGAAACGCCGCGGGAAAAGGTGTGCGATCGAGAGACAGGGCACGCGAGTACGGATCCTGGATATCATGGCCTGCGGCGACCTCAAGCACGCGCACGGCCGTTGCCACCGTTGTCGCGAGAATCGACACGCAGTCCACGCTCTGCGCGGCCGGGAATACGCCGTGCGCAGAAATCAATCCTTTGCTCGGTTTCAGACCGACGATGTTGTTGAGGCCCGCAGGAACGCGCCCTGAGCCTGCCGTGTCCGTGCCCAGTGCGAAATCGACTTCACCCATGGCGACAGCCCGGGCCGAACCGGAACTCGATCCGCCACTGACATAGGCGGCATTGAATGCGTTTTGCACGACACCATAGGGTGAGCGTGTACCGTTGAGCCCGCAGGCAAGCTGGTCCAGGTTGGTCTTTCCCGTCAGCGTCGCGCCCGCGTTGAGTAGCCGTTCAATTACCGTCGCGTGCTGGTCCGGGATATAGGCGAATGCCGGGCACGCTGCCGTGGTGGCCACGCCGGCGACGTCAATGTTGTCCTTGGCAGCGAAACTCAGGCCGGCCAGGGGCGCGGAATCCGAGGGAGATAGCGCCACGACCGGTGGCTCGAAACGGGAGATCCACGCGGTGTCATGGTCGGGGAGTTCGGGCATTGCGATTTGTGAGTGCATAGTGCTCCGCATAAATCCAAACTTGGATACAAGATAAAAAGCAAAGAGCGTGCCAACATCGCGGCTCAAGATCCAAGCAAGTGGAAAAATGCGACAATATTTTTATAAATCAAATATTTGAATGACAGTTAACAGTCATCGGGGGCCAGTTCGAGTTGCCATGCTCGTTTGTGGCCACGCGCGATTTCGGGGCAAACAGGAAGGGAGCAGCGTGCTTTGCTTTGGTGCATTGCAGCGCTGCGCCCTTTCATGGTGAGGGGCAATGAATGCTGCTTATGAAGGGGCGGGGTTGAGCTCGGGGCTGTAGATGGGCAGGTAGGACACCTAGGCAAGCGCTTTGTTGGACGCCAGCCGCGCCTTGACCGGCTTGGTGTGATGCACGCACAGGTTGTCCATCACGAGAATGACCTCGCCTCGTTTTCAAGTACAGCGACTCATGCGGCGATCAATCATGTCCCAGACCATAAGGCCATGGCATCGCCAGCGCCGTACCAGAAGCCACCCTCTCGGGCAGCTTCTTTCATTTCAACGGTCTTGGGAAGCGGCTAGACACGAGATCGCGTCTGGCCAACGAGTCGAATCGCTCTCGTGCCGAGTGAAGCATATGCAACGTGATCTGCTGGACTTCGGCCTGACTCTGCTTGATATGTGCCTCGATTCTCGCCTGCGCCAGACCCACGTCTCGGGTGTGAATGGCGTCAAGAATCGCGGCGTGCTCTTCGTACGTCGCCACCACGCGAGGCGCCTTGGTGAAGTCCAGCCGCCGGATGATGCGGATTCGCTCGGTGACATCGAAATGCATCCTGACCATCTCCAGATTTCCGGTCGCCGCAATCAACCCCGCGTGAAATGCTTCATCGAAGGCCGCGACCTTCGCGGGCTCAGACTCGCGCTGCGCCGGCGCCACACACCATATCTCGCGTAACGGCATCAGCGCATCGACGGCGTCCTCGCTGACCAGACGGACGATGGCCGCCGACTCCATCATGATGCGGATTTCATAAAGGTCTTCGAAGTACTTGAAGTCGAATTCACGCACCTGCCAGCCGCTCTTGAAGTGAACTTCGACATAGCCCTCGCGTTGCAGCCAGAACAACGCCTGCCGAACGGGCGTACGGCTGACCTGCATTCGGGTCGCCACGTCGCCCTCGCTGAAGCGGTCTCCCGGCAGCAGACGAAAGTCAAAGATGTCGGCCTTGAGTCTGGCGTAAATCTGGGCGGCCAGCGAACCGGCGCTACTCGCCGGGCCAAGTTCCGGCGAATGCGTGCCGGCCGGTTCGACAACGTCGATAGCGGCAGTCTTCATACCAGCGACACCAGCGGATCTCCCGCACTGATCATCATGCCCGGACGGCAATGGAACGATCCGGCCACGCCGTCATGAGGTGCTGCTATCTGAAATTCCATCTTCATCGCTTCCAGTATTAACAAGGGATCCCCCGCACTGACCTTCTCGCCCTGCTGCGCAAGCAGCTTCCAGACGTTCCCCGTGATATCCGCCGTACGCCTTCTTGTGTACAAGCGTGCGTGGATCGATTCAAGTTTCGTGCCAACGCCCGTGGCCAAAGGCGCCACCTCGGTATTGCGCCGAAAGCGTGCACGACCGGGCGTCGAGCGTGCCATTCCCATGGGGCACGTTTCGCACCAATGCAAGGCCTGCGCACCATTCACAGGCGCCCGCCGATGAAAGTCCCTACCCTCTCAAAGGGTGGCTTGCGTGTCATTCAAATATTCCATATTATTGGAAATATCAAAACCAAAATCTAGAACCTTCGTGCCTGCCGTCTCGCCGCAACCCACCCTCCCTGCCGTGAAGCCCCGGTATTTCGACGCCTGCATTGCATCCCGGCTCGGCATGGCCGACGCGGCACCCGCTCGCATCCTGCTTCTATATGGCTCGCTGCGCGAGCGCTCCTACTCCCGGTTGCTGACCGAGGAAGCGGCGCGACTGCTGGAGCGGATGGGGGCCGAAGTGCGCATCTTCGACCCTCGCGGCCTGCCGATGCCTGATGAAATCGATGGCGACGCGCACCCAAAGGTCAAGGCACTGCGCGAGTTGTCGCTGTGGTCCGAGGGGCAGGTCTGGTGCAGTCCCGAGCGGCACGGAACGATTTCTGCCGTCATGAAGACGCAGATCGATCATCTTCCTCTCTCGATGGGCGGCATCCGTCCGACGCAAGGCCGCACGCTTGCGGTCATGCAGGTCAGCGGCGGTTCTCAATCCTTCAATTCGGTGAATCAGTTACGTCAGCTTGGCCGATGGATGCGGATGTTCACGATCCCGAACCAGTCATCGGTCGCGAAGGCCTTTCAGGAATTCGACGAGGCCGGCCGGATGAAGCCGTCCGCTTATTACGACCGCGTCGTGGATGTGATGGAAGAGTTGATCAAGTTCACATTGTTGCTGCGCGGGAAGAGCGACTATCTGGTCGACCGCTACAGCGAACGCGCCGAGGCCGATACGCCACTCGACGCCGCGACCGACGACTTGTCCGCCATTGCTATCGGCGCAGCGTCAGACGTGAAATCGCGGCAGACAAACCCGGCGACTCAGCACTTCCGAGACGCCGCCGGATTGCACAGCCCGGGCACGCCCTGACAGCAGTTTTCGGTGAGAAAACCGATCAGCGCATTCATCTTGTCGATGGCCGCCGCGTAGTAGATGTACCGCCCTTCCTGTCGGGACGAGATCAAGCCCGCGTTGGCGAGTTCCTTCAGATGGAAAGACAGGGTGGCGTTAGCAAGCCCGAGCGTCTCGGCGATGTTGCCGACGCTAAGCCCTTCGGGGCCGGTGACAACCAGCAACCGGAACACGGCAAGTCGATTGCCTTGTGCCAATGCGGCTAGGGCCTTGACGGCGTCGGTATCGTTCAGGGTGGTTTGCATGTCGTCGATTGCCCCGTGATCAACACGGACTCGTTATTTCGATATTTCTGGAATCTTTGCGCCATGATACAAGCAGATACCGCCAAGCGCCATGTGCTGTTCCTTTGCACACACAACTCGGCCCGCTCTCTCCTCGCCGAAGCCATTCTCAATGACCTGGGTGCAAACCGGTTCGTCGCCTTCAGCGCGGGCAGCCAGCCGTCCGGTCACCCCAACCCTTATGCACTCGAATTGCTGGCGTCGCGCGGAACAGACACGTCGGCGCTTCGCAGCAAGTCGTGGGACGAATTCGCGCAGCCCGGTGCACCGCGTATCGATTTCATCTTCACCGTTTGCGACAACGCGGCCGGCGAGACCTGCCCCATCTGGCCCGGCCATCCGGCCAAAGCCCATTGGGGTGTGCCCGACCCTTCGCAAACGCAGGGAACGCCCGACGGCATTCGCAAAGCGTTTGTCCAGACCTATCTGCAACTTCGCGCGCGCATCGAGTTGTTTCTGGATCTTCCCTTGGAAAAGCTCGACCCGGTTGCGGCACAGCAGCAACTTCAGGAGATCGGCAACCGGCTTCGCGCCAAGGAGGCATGATGACCAGTTCGCTTCCCGACGCCGATCCGTCAACGGCGAGGTCCGAAAAGGCAGCGATCATGGGCGCTTTCGAGCGGTACCTATCCATCTGGGTACTGCTCTGTATGGTCGCCGGGGTGCTCGTCGGACACGTCGCGCCGACCTACATCGGGCTTGTCTCACGGTTCGAAGTCGCTCGCGTCAATATCGTCGTCGCCGTGCTGATATGGGCCATGATCGTCCCGATGCTCGTGAAGATCGATTTCGGCGCCCTGGGCCGTGTCGCCGAACATTGGCGTGGTGTTGGCGTGACCCTTGTGGTGAACTGGCTGGTCAAGCCGTTCTCGATGGCATTGCTGGCGTGGCTGTTCGTGCGCCATTGGTTTGCCGGATGGCTGCCCGCAGCGCAGTTGGACAGCTACATTGCAGGACTGATTCTGCTCGCCGCTGCACCGTGTACGGCGATGGTGTTCGTATGGTCTCAACTGTGCAAGGGCGATGCTTATTTCACGCTCTCGCAAGTCGCGCTGAACGACGCCATCATGGTGGTCGCCTTCGCCCCCATCGTGGCGCTTTTGCTCGGCGTTTCGGCCATCAGCGTGCCGTGGGAAACGTTGCTTGTGTCGGTCGTCGTCTACATCCTCATTCCCGTTGCGATTGCACAAGGCCTGCGCCGCGTACTACTCGGGCACAGCCAGAATGCGCTCGCCAAGGCGGCCTCAGCCGCTTCGCCCTACTCCATGGGCGCCTTGCTTGCCACGCTGGTGCTGCTTTTCGCCTTTCAGGCAGATGTGATGATCGAACAGCCTCTCGTCATCGGACTGCTCGCCATTCCTATCGTCGTACAGGTGACGATCAACGCCGGGCTCGCGTACGCGTTGAATCGAAGACTCGGCGTTGCGCATTGTGTGGCCGGACCGTCGAGCCTGATTGCCGCGAGCAACTTCTTCGAATTGGCGGTCGCCACAGCCATCAGCGTCTTCGGCCTGCGCTCGGGCGCCGCACTCGCCACCGTTGTGGGGGTGCTGGTCGAAGTCCCGTTAATGCTCGTCGTTGTCCGTGTCGTCAATCGAACGAAAGGATGGTACGAGGCTAGAGACGTTTCGTAATGACAGAATCCGCTTATTGCGCCAGAATTTCCCGGCCCACCCGGTTTGGCGGGCGAACGCTCGATGGCGCCGTCCAACTCAGTTGAAGGCTCAAGAAATGTCACATCCGGTCTTCCTCGAGAGTCCGCCCTGGCCACGCATGCCGGAGGGCCGTAAGGGCGAATTGAAGACGTACTTTTCCGCCGATGGCCCCTCGTTGGAGGCAAACGCCCATATCCCGCTCTTCTGGCGCGCATTATTTGCTGCGGACGATATTCACTTCGCCTACGTCATCGACGATTTCGATCCCGACGACGCGGCGCTGGCGCGCGAAGCGTTTCTGAAAACCGCCACGCAAGCCGAAAGGGACGCGAAATATCCCTATCTGGTGACGACAAAAGCGCTCGCGCTCGCACGCACGACCCGGCGGCGCGATCACCTGATCGAACTCGTCGGCGAACGTTTTCGCCCGATCTATGACGCGTTCGTCGACTACATCGCGACGGCCTACGGCCCCTTCATTCTCGTTCGTACCAGCGGACTGCCCGATGTCACAGACGCCACCGAGAGGTTGGTGACGGAGCTTGAGCAGATCACCGCGCTGGATCACGGCACACGCGTACATGCCGACCTGTCGGAAGAAATCGAGCGTCTGAAACGAGCGGCCGACACCGATACCGTCTGGCGGACTACCGGCATGGGTGCCCCCGGCGCCGAAGTCAATCCGTGGCCCAGCCAATCCCTGGTGGAAGCATTTCCCGCCTGTGCGCCACGTGCGCCACGCAATCGATACGCTGCGGCCATATCGCCCGACTCGCAACACCCCGCCGAATCTCATCGCTATCGCGATCCGAACCGGCTCGACAAGGTGCTCGAATGGGTCACGATTTTCGTGTTTGCGGGCGCATTCGTCGGGACATGGGCCGCTACACACGCCATCTGGCAGTCGATGCTCGCGACGGCCATTGCCACGGCGGCGATGGTCTGGCTGCGGGTTCGCGTGCGCCGCGTCGAGTGAGCGCTCGATGCGGCGAGCGTGTGGTCGCAGTGACGCTGGCCGTTCAGCGCATATCAGAGCGTAACCACTTCCAGAATGGCATCGGCGAACGCCTTCGGCGCTTCCTGCGGCAGGTTGTGGCCGACGCCACCACCGATATCGCGATGCAGATACTTCCCGGTGAACTTCTTCGCGTATGCCGCCGGTGCGGGATGCGGGGCGCCATTCGCGTCACCTTCCATCGTGATCGTCGGTACGGAGATGGTCGGCGCGGCGGCCAGACGCTGCTCGAGCGCATCGAAGCGCGACTCGCCTTGCGCCAGCCCCAGACGCCAACGGTAGTTGTGAATCACGATGGCCACGTGATCGGGGTTGTGGAACGCCGCTGCCGAACGCGCATAAGTCGCGTCGTCGAAATGCCACTGCGGCGAAGCAAGCTGCCAGATGAGCTTGTTGAACGCATCGGTGTTGGCCGCGTAGCCTTTCGCGCCACGCTCCGTCGCAAAGTAGTACTGATACCACCATTGCAACTCCGCCGGCGGTGGCAGCGGCTGACGGTTCGCTTCCTGACTGCCGATGAGATAGCCGCTCACGGACACCAACGCCTTTACGCGCTCCGGCCAGATAGCGGCCAGGATGTTCGCCGTTCGCGCGCCCCAGTCGTAGCCGCCAAGAATCGCCTGATCGATCTTCAGCGCGTCCATGAGCGCGATGATGTCGGCGGCCACCACGGCCTGCTGACCGTTACGCGGTGTCGCGGCCGAGAGCAACCGCGTCGTGCCGTAACCGCGCAGATACGGAACGATCACGCGGTAGCCGGCCCCAGCCAGTTGCGGCGCTACGTCGACGTAGCTGTAGATGTCGTACGGCCAGCCGTGCAGCAGAATGACCACCTTGCCGTCCTTCGGCCCGGCCTGCGCATACCCGACGTTCAGGTCGCCCGCCTCGATCTGACGAAGGGTTTCGAACGACGTATATCCGCCAACGGACGGCGATGCGGCATGCGCCAGTGGCGGCAGCCCGAGTTCGGCGAGGGTGACACCCGCGAGCGTGGTGCCAAGAAGGCGACGACGGCGAAGATTGACCGGTTCCGACATGACTGTTGTCCTCTGTGAGTGACGTACCGGCGGATGTACCGGGACGTTGTGCCAAGACGCCAGGGGCCAATTCAATGCCGACCGGACGCTTGCCCACCGTTATATCTGCGCGAGCGCCGTCATTGATGTCTGAATGTATCTGTCCCGAGAAGTGACACATACGGATTCAAAAAACCCTCATCCCGAAGGACGGGCAGCCGCCTGCCCTGCGTTGGTTCCCCCGTCAACACCCGTCGCGCGCGCTCGCGTTGAGGGCCGCGTGATAGCATTCCGGCTTCTCTCGCGCGACAACCGCTCCTGACGCATGTCTTTCACCGCACGCAAACGCCTATTCGCATGGCTCGGCCTCGCCGCCATGTGGCTTGCGATTTGCATGCCCGCCGTCAGTCAGGTGCTAGCCGCACACCGCGCGGAACAAGCACGAATGCTGAACGCCGCGTTTTGTACGGTCGACGGGATGGCGCCCGCGATGGCGCTTGCCCCGACGACACGCGCGCACGACGGCGAAGGGATGCACGGCGCATCCATGTCTCACGGGTCATACGACAATCGGGGCGACGTTTGCGGCTACTGTTCGCTGCTTGCCAATCACCCGCCGCTCGCCATGCCCGCACTCACCGGCGCGGTATCGTTCGCATGGATTGCCCGAGCGGGGCCGGCCGCCCACACGCGCCCGGCCAACGCTCAACTCGCCTACACGCCGCCTGCGCGCGCGCCACCTGCCGCTTCCTGATCTCGCGTTCAGTCCGATGCCTCGCCGCTACCGGTGACGGCGTCGTTCATTACTCGCGCCGCATGTCCGCCGCACTTCACGATGTCGGCCGGCGCGCGCCGCAGCGGCGACACGAGACGGAATCGTTGCCCTATGCAGATCCCCTATTCCCAGACGCCCCGGACGCGCGAAGCGCAATCGGCCACCAGCGCCGGGCAGTACCGAACCCTCTGGCGCTGGCATTTCTACGCGGGGCTGTTCGTCATGCCCTGGCTCATGGTGCTCGCAATCACCGGAACCCTCTACGTCTTTCAGCCCCAAATCGAGCCGTGGCTGTATCACGACCGGATGGTCGTGGCAGCGTCCACGTCCCCCCGGCTGAGCGAACAGGCATTGATGGATCGCGCGGCGGCATCGCTGCCCGCCGGCTCGAAGATCAGTTCCGTCGAAGTCAATCGTGACCCGAAGCGCAGTGCCGAATTCATCTTTCGCCTGTCCAATGGCGAACGGGAAAGTATCTACGTGAACCCGTACACGGGCACGGTGCTTGGCACGCTGAGCGTCGAGCGTCGGCTGATGAAGCAGGCTCGCGCGCTCCACCGATCGCTCATGCTGGGCAAGCCGGGCGAATGGCTCATGGAACTGGCAGGTTGCTGGACGCTGGTTATGCTCGCGACCGGGCTCGCATTGTGGTGGCCACGTGCCGGCGCGACATGGGCGACTGCATTGCGCCCGCGTCTGCCATTGCGTGGACGCGCGCTGCTGCGCAATCTGCACGGTGTGGCCGGCTTCTGGCTGGCGGCCGGCGGACTCGCCTTCGTGCTGACCGGGCTGCCGTGGTCCGGCTCGTGGGGCGCACAGTTCAAGGCGCTGGCGACGAAAGCCGGCATGGGCTCTCCGGCGGGTGCCTGGGGCGAAGCGCTGGTGCGCTCGCAACTCCCGGCCAAGCCGATGAAGATGGATGACCTGCCCATCGCGCAAATTCCGTGGGCGGTCGGCAATACGACGGTCCCCGTTTCCGCGCTACCGCCTGCGTCGAAAACCTCGTCGGCGCCAGGGATGAACGACATGGCGTCAATGACCGGAATGACGCACGGCGATGCCAACGAACACACCGGGCATGAAGGCCACGAAGGCATGGGCAGCATGGGCATGTCGCCCGCCAGCCTGTACGCCCAAGGGGCGTTGCCGGTCGACGACATCATGGCCATTGCGGCACGGCATGGCGTTCAGAGCGGCTACAGCCTTGTCGTGCCGTCGCGCCCGGACGGCGTCTACACCGTGTCCTACTTCCCGGCAGACCCGCGAGACGAACGGACGTTGCACATCGATCAGTACAGCGGCAAGGTCTTGCAGGACATCGACTACACCGCCTACGGCGCCGTTGCGCAAGCGATCTCGTATGGAACCTCGCTGCACATGGGCAAGTACTTCGGCGTTGCCAATCAATGGCTGTGTGCGTTGATTTCCATGGGATTGTTCGCGATGGCCGCCACCGGCGCCGTCATGTGGTGGATGCGTCGCCCCGCCCGTTCGCTCGGCGCACCGTCTCGCCCGCAAGCACGACCGCCCATGCGCGGATGGACGATCGGCATGTTCGCGCTCGGCGGCCTCTTCCCGCTGATGGGGGCCACGATGGTGCTTGTCTGGGCTGGCGACCGCCTTGTCTTCGGACGCCGCACGCGCGGATGACCCGTGCCGCGCATCCGGGCGTTCATGCCGGTGGGAATGCCGTCGGCCGCGCGCCGACATACGCCGCACGCGGTCGAATCAGTTGCGTACTCTCGCGCTGCTCCATTGCATGCGCGATCCAGCCGATGGTGCGGCCCAGTGCAAACAAGCCGAACGCCGCACCTACCGGCAGATTGAGGTGACGCCGCACCGCCACGAGCGCAAAGTCGAGCGACGGACGTTGCCCGACGAGCGCATCGGCGGCGTCGATCATCGTCTGCCAGGCCGGATGCGCAGGCAACACCCGATCAAGCATCGCGCTCGCACGAACATCGCCCGCCGGATACAGGTGGTGTCCGAAGCCCGGCAGCTTTTCGCCGCGAGCGAGCCGCTCGCGCATGCGTGCGGCCACGTCCGTTTCACCGACTTCGTCCCACATCGCTTCATTGCGGGCGGTCGTGCCACCATGACGGCCACCCGTCAGCGCCGACAACCCTGCAATAACCGCCGCACGCAAACTCGCGCCGGTCGACGCGACGCAACGTGCCGTGAAACTCGAAGCGTTCAACTCATGGTCGGCACACAGCACCAGCGCCATGCGGATGAGGTCGGCACCCTCGGCATCTTGCACCTCCCACGCTTGGGCACATTGTTGGTGAATGGGGGCATCGCTGGGTAAGGTGCCCAGCAGACAGGCGGTCATCAGACGCAACAGGGCGGCATTTCCCTGTGCGACGCGTACCGGATCACGCTGCCAGATGGCGGTCGATGCGTCATCGCTCGCCACGGCAAACGTGGGCAACAACGCCTCCTCCGCGCGCCGTGCGCGATAGCGCTCAAGAAGCAGCACCGGCCAATCGCCGAGGTGGCGTTGGCGATCGTCGTCTGCCACGAAGGCCGACGCCTCGTCGCATTGCCACAGCCACGCCGCCGTCGCTTCGACCGACGCCGTTTCGGCCATCGCCAGGGCGTCGCGCCCCCGGTAGTAGCAGCGGCCGTCTTCGATCAACGTAATCGAAGACTCCAACACCGGCATCCCCCAATCCAGTGCCGCCTTGGCCACCTCTTTCGGTTTGCGCCCTCGCGTGCGCTGCGCGGCCAGCCGCTCGACGTCGGCTACCCGATAGCGGCGTTCGCGATGCGTCTTTCCCGGTTCCGCATGCAGCAATCCGCGGCTCACGTAAGCGTAGAGCGTTTGCAGCGACACGCCGAGACGCTCGGCGGCCTGCGTGGCAGTGAAGTAATTCATGGCGTTCGACATGTGTGACCAAGGGGGGATGAACCAACAACTTGATTAAGTTAATCAATATTGACAATAAAATCCATCGGCATAAGCTTCAACGCGCCGGCAGTCTCGCATCGCGACTCAGTGCGATGTCACGTATCGAATCGTTCAAGGACTTCCTATGCACTCCACTGTTTCCGGGCGTGCAGTGCCGCTCGCCGACGCCCCCCATTTCGTCACGTCCTATCTGGACGACATGCGTTTGGCGATCGCTGCACACGCCACCACGTCCCTCGCTGCCCCCGACAACCTGACGATCAGCGGCAGTGGCGCGTTGCCGTGCGCCTTTCCGTATACCGATTTCGCCACGGCAGCCATCGCCAGTGCGACGCTCGCCGTCGCAGGCCTCACGACCGGCACGGCGGGCGATTACGGGCTCGCGGCTCACGCAGCGATACCGGCGGTCAACGTCGACCGGCGACTGGCGTCGTTCTGGTTTCAAACGTCACTGCGTGCGCAGGGATGGTCGTCGCCACCGATGTGGGACCCGATTGCGGGCGACTACCGCACGTCCGATGGCTGGATTCGTCTGCACACCAATGCACCTCATCACCGAGCCGCCGCCCTTGCCGTGCTTGGAGTCGAGGCAGATCGCGACACGGTGGCACGTGAAGTGGCCGGCTGGCAGGCCGATGCCCTGGAGACCGCCGTTGTGGCGCAAGGAGGATGTGCCGCTGCCATGCGCACGATCGCGCAGTGGGACACCCATCCCCAAGGCGAAGCCGTGGCCCGTGAACCCTTATTGCATTGGCAGACGTTCGACGCGGGATCGGCGGCTGGCACACCACGCGACATCGCCGGATGGAAGCCGATGGCGGAACGCCCGCTCAGCGGTATTCGCGTGCTAGATCTCACGCGCATTCTCGCGGGGCCGACGGCAACGCGCTTTCTCGCAGGGTTCGGCGCGCAGGTATTGCGCATCGATCCGCCCGATTGGGACGAGCCCGGCACCGTGCCGGAAGTGGTGCTCGGCAAGCGCTGCGCGCGTCTCGACCTGAGACAAGCCGACGGCCGCGCGGTGCTCGAAACCCTGCTGCGTGAGGCGGACATCGTCGTTCACGGCTATCGCCCCAATGCGCTCGACTCTCTCGGCCTCGGGGCGGCTCGGCGTCGCGAACTCAATCCGATGCTGATCGATGTCTCGCTCGATGCCTACGGTTGGCAAGGCCCCTGGCAGGCAAGACGCGGTTTCGACAGTCTGGTGCAGATGAGCACCGGGATCGCTGACGCAGGGATGCGGGTAACAGGTATGCCGAGGCCGGTGCCGTTGCCGGGGCAAGGCATCGACTACGCCACGGGGTATCTCATGGCGGCAGCGGCAGTTCATGCCCTGGCGCTTCGCCAGACGCAACACGCCGGCAGCACCGTGCGTGCCTCGCTGGCCCGGACCGCGCGTTTGCTCGTGACGCATCGCACGCCCGACCCCGCGCCCTCGCCGCTCGCTGCGGAAACGCCGGACGATCTGTCCGCCCGTATCGAAGATACGTCGTGGGGACCGGTGCGGCGTGTGGCGACGCCAATGTCGATCGCGGGCACGCCTGTCGACTGGGCCCTACCGGCGATGGCGCTGGGCACGGCCACGCCGCGGTGGCCTTGATCGCGGCTTACTCGATGACGTGACGCCGCGCTTGCCGCGCGGCGTTGAGCTGACGCTCCGCCTGACTCAGGAGGGCCGAGACGTTGATCGGCTCGCCGGTCGGCACGCCATTCGCATCGAACGTAACCCCGTTGTCCATTGCAATACCGAAGCTCGCCGTCAACGGCAGGACTTCGCCATTCGGCAAGGTCAATGCCGTGGCTTCGATGCGCCCGCGCAGCAGTTCGGCGAATTGCTGCGCGCGCGAGCCGTCGAGCACGCGAGCGAGGATCACGAAGGCATCCGCACCCAACCGCCCGACCACGTCGCCGGGCTGGGACGTATTCAGGCAGACAGCGCCGACGCGGCACAGCACTTCGTCGCCCACGGCGTGCCCCCAGGTCGCGTTGATCTGTGAAAAGTTGTCGACATCGAACTTGATCAACGCCACCCGCCCCGGCGACGGCATCGCACACAGCGCCCGCGCCTGCCGCTCGAACGCCCGCCAGTTCATCAGGCGCGTCAGCGGATCGGTGTCGGTATACATCTCCAGTTCGCCCGCCAGACGTGCATGCTCGCGACGCAACTGCACCAACTCAATGGTGTTCTGCTTCAAGACGCGCAACGTATCGAACACGGCGCGCACCTGCGGGTGGCGCATCGGCATGCCTTCGTCAGGCAAAGGCGCCTTGAGATCGCCTTGGGCAAGCGCATCGACAAAGCGTGTCGCCTCCTCGAACGGTTGCACCACGCCGCGACGAAAATCGCGCCACGCAAAGTACATCAGGAGCACCAGCGCGACCTCGGCCAGTGCGATGACGATAAGCCACTTGAGCGCACTCGAGCGGCGCGCCTCGACTTGCTGCGCGGCCAAGTTCAGCATGCTGTCACGAAAATCGGTGATCGCACGCATCGTCGGCACATAGTTGCGCGCAAACTCCGCCGTCGTAATCGAGGGCGGCCGAGGCTGACTGGTCAGCGTGCGCACGAGCGCCACGTAATGCAACCCCGTCGCAAAATACTGCGCGTTCAGTGCTTTGAGCGTCTCGGGGCCGAGCTCCGGGGGCGTGACCATCCGCGAGGCGATCATCTCGCGCAGTTGGTCGATGCGGCCGAGCGTTCTCTCGATCGTGCGCTGATCCGCTTCGGTGAGGGTCTCGCCAGTGGTGAGCGTAGCGGTAAAGTCCGAGCCCAGTTGGCCGGCATATTCACGTAAATCCGCTGCCAGACGGGCAAGGATGATGTAGTTCAGCGCACTGGGCGCACCTCGCGAAATCACGTCGATCCGCGACGATGCCACCGGGCTGAAATCCGCGATGACTCGCATCATGCGGTCGACGGCGTCGCGCACGGCTGCGTCGCTGCGCATTTCGCGCGGGCGCTGTACCAACAGATCGACGTTGGCACTGGCTGCGGCGAGATCGAGCCGGGCGCGCTCGACGGCATGCAAACCGCCGGCACATTGATCGCACGCGTCAGAGGAGAGCGCGGAAAGCAACTCCTGCAGACGCGCGTTGGTCGCCTCGCGTGCATTGCGCAGCGCGATGACGGATTCGTTCGGCAGCGGAAGATCGGCGCCCAGCACGGCATTGGCCGGGCCGCGCTCGGCAGACGCTTTCTCCATCGCCTGTAACGTGGCGCGCAGCGCATCCAGCGCAACCGAGGCATCAGCGGCGCCCCGGTAACTTCCCCAGGCCCAGATGAGCAGGCTGCTGCATAGAATAACGACGACCGAGACGACGGAAAGGTTCTGCAACTGCAGGCGGCCGTTGAGCGAGATGGCCGAAAGTAACTTGTGCTTCATTGACAATGGCACCGTCGGCCACACGGTACAGGCTCCTACTGCGACCGCGACGGATGCCACCGTAATGGCAGCACACCGCAGCGCACCACGGACACGTTGTGCCTGGCACAAGGCACATACGCTTTGGCTTCGCTTCGGCGCGGACAGACCGTCCGGGCCAAAGCGGTGCCATTGTCGCACACCGGCTACCCCTTCCGGACCTCGCTCACGGGCTCACAGGTCGATCGCCAACTCGGTGCCCTGCTTGATCGCGCGTTTGGCGTCGAGTTCGGCCGCCACATCTGCCCCGCCAATGACATGCACGCGTGCGCCCGCCGCCTGAAGACCCTCGGCCAATTCCCGCAACGGCTCCTGCCCGGTGCACAAAACAACGTTGTCAACCGGCAACACCATCGGCTTATCGTCGAGGGTGACATGCAGGCCATCGTCGTCGATCCGCCGATACGTCACGCCGGGAATCATTTCCACGCCGCGGTGCTTGAGCGATGTCCGGTGAATCCAGCCCGTGGTCTTGCCCAGCCCGTCGCCCACCTTGGAGGCCTTGCGCTGCATCAGGTACACCTTGCGCGGCGAAGTCTCGGGCACCGGTGCGCGCAGGCCACCCGCATGGGCGTACGCCGGGTCGATACCCCATTCGGCGTAGAACTTCTCGGGCACCAGCGTGGCGCTCTCGCCCGCCTGCGTGAGGAATTCGGCCACATCGAAGCCGATCCCGCCCGCACCGATCACGGCCACGGTTTTTCCCACTGACGCACCATTGCGCAATACATCGATATAGCTGAGCACCTTCGGGTGATCGATGCCGTCGATGGCTGGCGTGCGCGGCACCACACCGGTGGCCAGCACGATATCGTCGTACGCGCCCTCGATCAGCGATGCCACCGAGGCACGCGTATTGAGTCGCACCTTCACCCCCGTCGCTTCCAGTTCGTGACGGAAGTAGCGCAGGGTCTCGACGAACTCTTCCTTGCCCGGAACGCGTTTGGCCATGTTGAACTGACCGCCGATCTCGGTATCGGCCTCGATGAGCGTGACATCATGCCCCCGGCGCGCCGCCATGGTTGCCGCGGCCAGACCGGCCGGACCCGCGCCGACAACGGCCACGCGACGCACGCGTCCTGCCGCCTCGACACGCAGTTCCGTTTCATGACACGCAAGCGGATTGACCAGACAGGACGTGATCTTGCCGCTGAACGTATGGTCGAGGCACGCCTGATTGCAGCCGATGCATGTGTTGATGGCCTCGGCATGCCCGGCGGCGGCCTTGTTCACGAATTCGGGATCGGCCAGCAGCGGACGGGCCATCGACACCATGTCGGCCTCGCCATCGGCAAGAATTCGTTCAGCAACGTCCGGCATGTTGATGCGGTTCGTCGTGATGAGCGGGATGCCGACATGCCCTTTGAGTTTGCCGGTGACCCAGGCGAATGCCGCACGCGGCACGCTGGTCGCAATCGTCGGGATGCGGGCTTCGTGCCAGCCGATACCGGTATTGATGAGCGTTGCGCCAGCGGCCTCGATGGCGCGGGCCAGTTGCACCACCTCGTCGAAGGTGGAGCCGCCTTCGACCAGATCGAGCATCGAGAGCCGGTAGATGATGATGAACTCGCGCCCCACGCGCTGACGCACGCGGCGCACGATCTCCACAGGAAAACGCATGCGGTTCTCGTAACCGCCGCCCCACGTGTCGGTGCGATGGTTGGTTCGGGCCGCGATGAACTCGTTGATGAGATAGCCCTCGGAGCCCATGATCTCGACGCCGTCGTAACCGGCATGCTGCGCCAGCGCGGCACAGTTCACGAAGTCGTCGATGGTTGCCTCGACCTCGGCACTGGTCAATTCGCGCGGTTTGGCGGGCGTAATGGGCGCCTGCAAGGCGCTTGGGGCCACCAGATCGGGATGATAGGCGTAGCGGCCGAAGTGCAGAATCTGCATGGCGATCTTGCCACCAGCGGCATGCACGGCCTGCGTCACCACGCGGTGCTTCTCGGCCTCCTCCTCGGTGCTGAGCTTCGCCCCTCCGGCATAAGGCCGGCCAGCGTCGTTCGGCGCAATACCGCCCGTCACCATCAGCGCCACACCGCCGCGCGCGCGTTCCGCATAAAACGCCGCCATGCGGGCAAAGCCATTGCGCGCTTCTTCAAGCCCAACGTGCATCGAGCCCATCAGCACACGGTTGCGCAACGTCGTAAAACCCAGATTCAGGGGCTGCATCAGGTGGGGATAGCCGCTCATCGTTGTTTCTCTCATCGTTCGGCGCAAGCCGTGGGGTTTCGGGGGACGTTCCGGCAAAGCATAGGACACATCGTTCGCGCGTCTTGGCGTTATGCAACCGGTTGCATAGTTTGTTGGCGATTTTATGCGGGCACCACGAACTATGCAACGGGTTGCATAGTGGAATTAGAGTCCCTAGACTACCGGTCATGCCGCTCGCCCACGCCTTGATGACCTCGCTGCTGGAGAAATCCTCTTCGGGGTATGACCTTGCCCGCCGCTTCGACAAATCGATCGGCTTTTTCTGGCACGCCACGCATCAACAGATCTACCGCGAGCTGGCGCGTATGGAGGCAGCTGGCTGGATCGACTCCATGGCCGCCCCCGATGGGGGACGCACCCGCAAACGTGTTTATCGCGTGCTCGACGCCGGCCGTGACGAACTGCTCGCCTGGGCGGCCACCCCAACGGCGCCCTCCGACCTTCGCGACGACCTCATGGTTCGGCTGCGTGCAGACGCCGCCATCGGGCCGCTCGGTCTGCAACCCGAACTGCGGCGCCGGGCGGCGCTTCACGCGCAAAAGCTTGCGGCCTACCGGGCCATAGAGGCCCGCGATTTTCCGCAGGGCGAAACGCCCACGCGCGACGCCGCGCTGCAACGGCACATCCTCCTGCTGGGGGTGCGCTATGAACAGGGGTGGCTGGACTGGACACGAGACGCGCTGGCCCTGCTGGAACACTGGGACGGCAAGGCTGCCGGAGACGGCACACCGGCCCAAAACGCCGTCTGACGGCCGAACGCCCGACACACGTCGCTCATATCGGCCTGGCGGTCATTTCGTCCCATTTTTTGTCAACGGACCAGGTATGTGGCGCGTTTAACGAAAGAATCGGCGTACGGCTTACCGGCATGCGTCACCGTTTTTCGCCCCACCCTAGGCATTCATGGTGTTTTCTTCCAAGCTCTCCCGGCTTTCCTGGCTGACCGGCCGTGTTCGCACCCTTGCAACGCTGTCCGCGCTGGTCGCCGGTGTCCTCCCGTTTTCCACCGCCCATGCGGGCACCGTGATCGTGCTCGATTCCGGCGCCGCTCAGCTTTCGCTCATCGATCAGGCAACGCACAAGGTTGTTGGCACGATGCCGACGGGCAAAGAGCCGCATCACCTGATGATTACGCCCGACAAGCGCTCTCTGATCGTGGCGAACTCGGTGTCGAACAGTCTGATGTTCCTCGATCCCAACACTGGCAAGCTGCAACGCCAGGTCGCCGACATCGAGGACCCCTACCAACTCGGCTTCTCGCCCGATCGCAAATGGTTCGTGACGGCGGCGCTGCGTCTGGACCGGGTCGACGTCTATCGTTACGACGGTGAAAACGTTGTGGTCGCCAAGCGTATTCCGCTGGCCAAAACGCCCAGCCACATGACGTTCTCGTCCGACAGCAAGACGGTATTCGTCACGCTGCAGGATTCAGGCGAACTTGCGGCCATCGACCTTGCGACGCAAACGATCAAATGGCGCATGCCGGTTGGCAAGACCCCTGCGGGTCTGTGGATGACGCCGGGCGACAAGTACCTGCTGGTCGGCATGACTGGCGAAGACGACGTCGCCGTGGTCGACTGGCGCGCGCAGAAGGTCGTCAAGCGTATCCAGACGGGCCGCGGCGCACACAACTTCCGTTCGCTCTCCGATGGCCGTCACATTGCGGTGAGCAACCGCGTCGAGAGCACGATCAGCATTCTGGATTACGAGTCGCTCACCAAGGTCGCCGACATCACCGGTCTGATGCCGGGGCCGGATGACATGGAATTGTCCGCCGACAAGCGCTATCTTTGGGTGACGTTCCGGTTTGCACGGCACGTTGGCGTGATCGACCTGACGACGCGTCAACTGGTCGACCGCATCACCGTCAACCGGTCGCCGCACGGCATCTTCTTTGCCGACCGAGCCCCCATACTCTCGCCGAATCCGGACTGACAAGGCCACCAGATGATTCAGGAAATCCTCAATTTCGTCGACAGCGGTATCTCCGCCGCACAAACGCTCATCTACGTGGATGTGGTGCAGCCGCTGCTGTTCCATTTCAGCCTGATGGGCTATGCCGACGACATCTATGACGCCCTGTACTGGGTGCTCATCGGCGTCGTGCAGATTGGCGTGACGTACGCGCTGCTGCGCCCGCTTGAGGCGCTGCGCCCGGTCGAACGGTGGCAGGACCGCCGTCAGGTTCGCGCCGACGTGATCTACACCTGGATCGCCAAGCTTGGCATCCTGAATCTCCTGTTCTTTGTGGTGTTGCAACCGGTCTTCAGCGCGTTGCAGAGTCAGATGGTGATTCACGGTCTGCCGAGCATTGATCTCGACGGACTGTACCCGGGCGTGACGGATCAGCCGCTGGTGTCGTTCCTGATGTATCTGATCGTGCTCGACTTTGCCGGCTACTGGTATCACCGCTGGCAGCACCGCTTCGGCGTGTGGTGGGAATTGCACGCGGTGCATCACAGCCAGCAGCAGATGTCGCTGTGGTGCGATGACCGCAACCACTTCCTCGACAACATCATGCAGGCCGGGTTCTTCGCCGCCATTGCGCTCTTCATCGGCGTACAGCCCGCGCAGTACGTCGTGCTCGTGGCCGTGAGCAACTTCCTGCAAAGCGTGCAGCACGTCAACGCTCGCCTGCCGTTCGGCCCGGTACTCGAACGCCTGATCGTGAGCCCGAACTTCCACCGCCGCCATCACGCGATCGGCTACGGACACGAAGGCACCCGCTACGGCTGCAACTTCGGTGTGCTGGTCCCATGGTGGGACATCCTGTTCCGCACGGCGTCGTGGGAACGCGCCGTGGAGCCGACCGGCATTCGCGACCAGCTCCCGGCACCGGAAGGCCGTTCGCGCCGGTATGGCCAGGGCATCGTCGCACAACAGGTGCGCGCATTCGGGCGCATCGCCCGCCGTCTCGCACCTCGCCGTCCGGCGCTTTGACCCCGCCCGAGGCAGCGCCGAACCGTGCCGCTCGGCCCTATCCTGCACGCTCGGGCAACACGATGTAACAGGGGGGACGTCCATCGTCCCCTCGACCCGCCAAGCCCCTTCCAGTCAATAACGTCTCCTTCGATTTTCCGTGTCGCGGCAAGCCTTCACGTGCGTCGGCACCGCGTCCACACGCCCCAAAGCAGGCAACACGCCATAGCTTTCCGCCCCGCTTATACAACGCACGGTTGGCTACGCACCATTGAACTCGCCCGAGTGGCGCGAGTGATTAGAAGTCCTGGGGGCCGGTCTGCTGGTATTCTTCGGCGCTGAACTTGAAAAAATGGGGAGTCGACCGAGGCAGTATGGACGACGCCCCTCTGCCCTGCGCATAGCAGCGCACGGCGTCTGAATTCTGCGGATCATGGAGCAACTGCAATCTCACGCTGGCGACGCGCTCGCCGGCCCTCACTTCGCGTGGTACGTCTATGCGCTGCGCGCGTTTCTCGCCGTCGTCGTGCTGGGAGCGTGCGCCTGGGGGGGCATGGCCCTCGCCTATCGCTGCCCGGGCCCGGTGCTTGTCAGGTATCTCGTCATCGCCCTGTGGGCCGCACTCGGCATCGCGGCGATCGTCGCACTGCTGCGCGTGCAGGCCGGTGTCCCGCTCAGGGGGTGGCCGCTTGGTTTCCTCGTGGCGATGGTGCTTCTGCTCGGCTGGTGGCAGTCGATCAAGCCATCCAACGAACGCGACTGGGCAGCCGATGTCGCCCAATTGCTCGACGCGCAGCAGGACGGCTCGCGCATCACGCTGCACAACGTGCGCAATTTCGAGTGGCGCACCGAGACCGACTTCACCCCTCGCTGGGAGACGCGCGAATACGACCTCGACAAGCTCGTGAGTGCCGATCTCGTGTTGTCCTACTGGATGGGCCCCGCGATCGCCCACACGCTGGTGTCGTTCGGTTTTTCGGATGGCAAGCGCGTTGTGTTCTCCATCGAGATTCGCAAGAAGCGAGGCCAGAAGTTCTCGGCGGTCGGCGGCTTCTTCAAGGACTTCGAGGCCACACTGGTCGCCGCCGACGAGCGCGACATTCTGCGCGTGCGTAGCAACGTGCGTGGCGAAACGGTCTATCTGTACCGCATGAATATCCCGCCCAAACAGTTGCGCGAGGTATTTCTCGGTTATCTGGAACGGGCGCGCGAGCTGCACCGCGAACCGGCCTGGTACAACACGCTCACGAGCAATTGCACGACCATTGTGTTCGAACTGGCACGCATCATCTCGCCGGGGCTTCCCCTCGACTACCGTCTGCTGCTGTCCGGCTATTTCGCGGAATATGCCTACGATCAGGGCGGTCTCACACCGGGATTCACCTATGCGCAACTGTATGAGCACGGCAATTTCGTCGCCCGTGCGCTGGCTGCCGGCGACTCGCCCGACTTCTCGACATTGATCCGCCAAGGCGTGCCCGGCGACGATCCGAAGGTGACGCCATGATGCGCCCGGCAATGTGTGCGTCTGCGCAAGGCGCGTGGCAACGCCGAATCCGGCAAGCGGCAATGCTCGCTGCCGCCGTATGGCTGACGGGCCTGTCGGGCTGCGCGATGGTCGAAGTTCGTTCGCTCGGCCCGGAACAGTACATCGCCATGAAGCGCGGCGACATTCTGTCCACGGGCAAGCTCAGTACATCGACCGACGATGTGATTCGTGTCGCGGGCCTCGATGAAACGATCTGCACCAAGCCATCACTCGACTGTATCGACGCGCTGGGCCGTGCCAAGGAAATTGACGTCGACCGGCGTTTGGCAGCCATGGCCGAGATGTCGATGCAACTCGCCATTGCACAAACGCCCGCCGGCGAAAAACAGTGGAACGACGCCCAGTTCGATCTCTGGCTGCGCACGGCCCGCTATGCGTATGCCTACCTCTTCTATGGGGACCAGCCGTCGAGCGAGCGAGCCTTCGAGGACCGTCAGACACAGGTACGCGACTACTACAACTACGCGGTACAGACATTCTCCGTCGCTCTCTTCCGCCGCGTGCAGCAAACAGGCAAGGACCAAATCGCCGGATGGACACTGCCGGTCGACGTCAGCAGCGTGCGCTTTGCCAACGAGCGAATCCGGCCGCGCGAGGTCTTGCCTGCGTCCACCCTGTCGTTCGCGGGCCTGCGTAGCCCATATCGGCGTGACGGCTTCGGCGCAGAACTGGTCGCCGTGCTCGACGACAAATCGGCCGCAGACGCCCTGTCTTCGGTCGGCCGCACCCCGGCACCGCGTGGCGACGCGTCGACAGGCCCCGATAACGACAACGTCTATTTGCCTTCCGACGAGCAAAGCAGCGGTGCCCGCAACCAGCGCGAGAGCCGCGCATCGCGTGACTTTCGCCGTGCCGTCGATCCCAATGCGGGACCAGTGTTCAGCGAAATGCCATCGCCGTCGCTCACGCTGCTGCTGCGCTTCGACGGCACCTCGCTCGACGAAGTCCTGACCACGCGCGTCGCCACACTCGTCGTCTATGACCCGTACCGGCAGTCGTCTGTCGAGTTGAACGCTCAGACGGTGCCGCTTGCGGGCAACTTCACCGCTGGGTATGGGCTGTGGCTGGCGCGCTCAGGATTTGCAAAGCAATCGTTACTGACGTTGTTCGGCCGTGAGCGGGGGATTGTGCGTCCGCATATCTACCTGATGCAGCCGTTCGATCCGGGGCGCCGCGTCATTCTGATGCTGCACGGGCTGGCAAGCAGTCCGGAGGCCTGGGTGAATCTGGCCAACGAGATTCAGGGCGACGCCACGCTGCGCGAGCGCTTTCAGATCTGGCAGGTGTACTACCCGACGAACTCGCCGATTCTCGTGAATGCGATGGCGATCCGTAACGCCTTCCTAGCCACGCTGAAGCATTTCGATCCGGACAGCCAGTCTGCCGCGTCGCACGATGCCGTGGTCGTCGGTCACAGCATGGGCGGCGTGATCGCCCGGTTGATGGTGTCGAGCGCAGACGACGAGCTGTGGTCGACGTTCCAGAGCGATTACCACCTCGACGAAGATCAGCTTGAACGCGCCCGAAACCGGCTCGATCCGCTGCTCCAGTTCAAACCCGTGCCGCAGTTCGAGCGCGCCATTTTCATCGCCGCGCCGCATCGCGGCACGCCCTTCGCGCGCAACCGGCTGGGACGCTGGATTTCCAACCTCATCAAGCTGCCTGTCACACTACTCTCGGGCCTCGACGACGTGCTGCACTTCGCGACCGGCTCCGAGGACAGCCCATCCGAGGGCACGACGCGTTACGTGCCGAACAGCGTCGATCAGTTGCGGGATAACGATCCGTATGTGGTCGCGGCCGCCGGGCTGAAGATATCGCCGTCAGTGCAATATCACTCGATCATTGCGCGACGTACCCCCACAGGGCCGCTGGACGAATCGAGCGACGGCGTGGTGCCCTATACGAGCGCTCATCTGGCGGGTGCGCAGTCGGAACGTGTGATCGTCGCGGGGCATAGCGTGCAGGAAACGCCGCAAGCGATTCTCGAGATCCGGCGCATCCTGCATGAAGACGTCGACGAACTCGATCCGATCAAACTGCCCGGCCGTGCGGGACCGTTTCAGGCCATCGCCCGGCCACCCCTGGCTATTCCGGCCAAACCGGGGACACCGCAGAAGCCCACGGCCGGGCGCACGACACCGCGTTGAACGCTCTCCCTCGGCTGAAAAAAAGCAACCGGCGAACGAGCACGGCGAGACTGGGCGTTAACGCGCAAGCTGCTGCTGACACAAGCATCACGGCAAACAGATGCGCAATAGCGAAACGAAGCCGGGTCATGCGACTTCCCCATCGGGAAGGGTGTGCAGCAACGGCTTGGCCAAGTGCACGACTTCATACGACAGGATGATTCGTTACGCTCGACGTGACATTCAACAACGACCGCCGGTTCAGGACACGGCGTTGACCTGAATGTAATAAACGCCCCACGGGCAAAGGGTGAACTGCTCCTTGAGCGCCTTGCCCGCGAGCGCCGGAATCTGCGCCGGCTCATAGACTGCCCACAGTGGCCCAAGGCCGCCGAGCGGGAGCGGCTTGTCGTCAAGATGCGTCGCAAGCAAGAACCGATACTCCCGAATCTGCCCGAGCGTGGTGGCAACCACATACCCGTCGATGGCACGCAACAGCACCTGTGTCAGCGGATTGCCAGGCACTCCCGCCTGCGTGAGCACATCGATCAGACGCGGCCCGCGCAGCGTATGCGGCCGTGCGTCGTATTCCAGTGTGGGACGGATCGTCTGCGCCGGCATTCGCGCCAGCATGCCGTAATCGAACGCATACGCGGCGTCGAACTGCACCAGTTGCTTATGGAAAAGCTGGTCAAGTGCCGGATCGACGGGCCCGCGATTGTGCTGCCGGATGGCACCGCTGATCGTGACGAGCGGCGTGGTGGCGAGCGATCCCGCAGCACTCGCCGTCTTGGCAAACACCGGCACCGACGCGCCGAGTGCAGCCGCACCGGCGAGGAATTCTCTTTTTTTCATGGATATTGACGAGGGCGATTGGGCTGGCGGACACATGTGCCGCAGCGTCGCATGAGCGTATCACGACGGCTGCAGACTTCATCACTTGCCTGTCGACCGCCCGTCTTCATGAATGAAATTAACGTTAATCGCAAATAAGACCATTTTCATTCATGAATCGAAGTCTCTATGATCGTTGTCACTGTTTCATTCATCTGGCGGCAAGCGTCATTAGAGAACATGGCAAAGACACATAACCTGGGATTCCCGCGCGTCGGCGCGAAGCGTGAGTTGAAGTTCGGTCAGGAAGCGTACTGGAAGGGACAAACGTCGCGCGACGAGTTGAAAGCGCTCGGCGCCTCGCTGCGTCTGCGTCACTGGCAGGATCAGGCAGCACTGGATCTGGTCCCGGCCGGCGATTTCGCCTACTACGATCAAGTCCTCGACATGAGCTTCACGCTGGGCAACCTGCCCGAGCGCGTGCAGGGTTTCCATGGCGACGGGCTAGACAACTACTTCCGCGTGGCCCGTGGCCGTTCGGCGCAAAGCGCTGAAGCGCACGCCGGCTGCTGCGGCGGTGTAGCTGCCGGTGAGATGACCAAGTGGTTCGATACCAACTACCACTACATCGTCCCGGAGTTCTCAGCGGCAACAGCCTTTTCGCTCGACGCTTCGCGTCTGGTCGAGCAACTCGCCGAAGCCCGCGCTGCCGGCGTGAAAGCCAAGCCGGTCATCATCGGCCCGGTCACGTATCTGTGGCTCGGCAAGGCCAAGGACGACAGCGACAAGCTCACCCTCCTGCCGCGTCTGCTGCCGGTCTACGTGAAGCTGCTCGAAACCCTCGCCGCACAGGGCGTGGAATGGGTGCAGATCGACGAGCCGATCCTCGTCACCGAACTCGGCACCGAATGGCAAAAGGCCTTCGAGACGGCCTACGCCGCCCTCGCCGCCGTGCCGGTCAAACGTCTGCTCGCCACATACTTCGGTGAACTGCAAGACAACCTGCTGCTGGCCTGCCGTCTGCCGGTCGACGGGCTGCATCTGGATGCCGTCAATGCCCAGACGGAAGTCGCGAAGGTCATCGCCGCACTGCCGGCCGACCGCGTAGTGTCGCTGGGCGTAGTCAACGGCCGCAACATCTGGAAAGCGGATCTGGCCGCGGTGCTCGACTGGCTCGAACCGATTGCCAGGACGCTGGGCGATCGCCTGTGGATTGCACCGTCGTGCTCGCTGCTGCACGTGCCGGTCGATCTGGACAACGAGCAGAAGCTCGACGCCGAAATCAAGTCCTGGCTGGCCTTCGCCAAGCAAAAGCTGGCCGAAGTGAACGTGGTGGCCCGTGCCCTCAACGAAGGGCGTGAGGCGGTCGGCGCCGAGTTGGCGGCCAACGCCGCCGCCATCGCCAGCCGCCGTGCGTCGCCGCGCGTGCACAACCCGGCCGTCAAGGCTGCCGTGGCAAAAATCGAAGCCTCGCTGGGCCGCCGTCAGGCCCCGTACGCGGCGCGTGCCGAGAAGCAAGCCGCTGCACTGAACCTGCCGCTCTACCCGACCACGACAATCGGCTCGTTCCCTCAAACCGCCGAAATCCGCACCGCCCGCAGCCAGTTCAAGGCCGGCGAGCTGGATCAGGCCGGTTACGTCGCCGCCATGCAAGCCGAAATCGCTCGCAGCGTGCGTGAACAGGAAGCGCTGGGGCTGGACGTGCTCGTGCACGGCGAAGCCGAGCGCAACGACATGGTCGAATACTTCGGCGAGCAGCTCGAAGGTTACGCCTTCAGCCAGTTCGGTTGGGTGCAATCGTACGGTTCGCGTTGTGTGAAGCCGCCGATCATGTTCGGCGACATCAGCCGTCCGAATGCCATGACCGTCGAGTGGATCAAGTACGCGCAGTCGCTGACCCGCAAACCGATGAAAGGTATGCTGACCGGCCCGGTCACGATCCTGAACTGGTCGTTCGTGCGCGACGATCAACCCCGCTCGGTGTCGTGCTTCCAACTCGCGTTGGCGATTCGCGAAGAAGTGCTGGATCTGGAACGTGCCGGTGTGCGGGTCATTCAGATCGACGAAGCCGCCCTGCGCGAAGGGCTGCCGCTGCGCCGCGCCCAATGGCAGACGTATCTGGACTGGGCTGTCGAGTCGTTTCGTATCACCGCGAACGGCGTGCAGGACGACACGCAGATCCATACGCACATGTGCTATTCGGAGTTCAACGACATCATCGCGGCTATCGCCGGCATGGATGCCGACGTGATCACCATCGAGACCTCGCGCTCCGATATGGAATTGCTCGATGCGTTCGACTCGTTCCAGTACCCGAACGAGATCGGACCGGGTGTGTACGACATTCACTCGCCGAACATTCCGACGCAAGCGCACATCGTGTCGCTCATGCAGAAGGCCGCCGAACGCATTCCGGCCAAGCGTCTGTGGGTCAACCCGGACTGCGGCCTGAAAACGCGTCAGTGGGCCGAAGTCATCCCGGCGCTGCAGAATATGGTCGCCGCCGCGAAAACGCTGCGCGCCCAGTAAGCCTGCGAGCGGCGCGCGGTGCCGACAGGTCCGCCGCCAAGTCATCGTGAAAGTGGATGGGCCGGCAATTGCCGGCCCGTTTGCGTTGCGTCGCCTCATTTGGCTTCACATCCCACGCTCAGGCGCCGCCACTGGTGTCAGCCGACGCCCAAATGGCATCAGGCACCTATTTTTCGCGCCACATGAAAAAACCTTGCTAAGTCGTTGATTCACAGCGGCTTTCCATGGCATAGTCGCGCGGACACACATCGTCGCAAACTAAGTTTCTCCTAAGTTTCGCGCGCTATCGTGCGCCCGTGCCATCCTTTGTGACTGGCAGGGTATTGGGCGGGCGCCTTTGCGGCCACGCCGGAGAACGTTTGGAAAACCATGCGGATATTGCTCGTAGAAGACGACACCATGATTGGCGAGGCCATGATGCAGGCGCTCAAGGACGCCTCGTATGCAGCCGACTGGTGCCGTGACGGCGACGCCGCACTAGCGGCACTCGCCGCTCACGCCTACGACCTCATGCTGCTCGACCTCGGCCTGCCGGGACGAGACGGCTGGGAGGTGCTGCGTGCCCACCGCGGTGCTGGCGGGCGCACACCGATCATCGTCGTGACGGCCCGCGATGGGGCCGAAGACATTATTCAGGGTCTCGATCTCGGGGCGGACGACTTCGTCGTCAAGCCTTTTGAAGTCGGTGAACTACTTGCACGCATGCGCGCGGTGATCCGCAGACAGGCGGGCGTGGCGGTACCGGTGCTGACCAATGGCGCGCTCTCGCTCGATCCCGCCACCCATCAGGCGACCTACGGTGAGAACAGTTGCGTGCTCTCGGCGCGCGAATACGCCCTGCTGCATGCGCTGATGCTGCGCCCCGGCACGATCCTCTCGCGCGATGCGCTGGAACATCGTCTGTACGGCTGGGGCGAAGAGATCGAGAGCAATATGATCGACTTCCTGATCCACTCGATTCGCAAGAAGCTCGGCGCGGACGTCATCCGCAATATCCGTGGCGCAGGCTGGCTGGTGCCGAAGGCATGATGCGCTCGCTTCAGTCCCGGCTGGTGGTTACGCTCTCGGCCTGCGCGCTGGGATTGGCCATCGTCGCGGGCTTCGTTTCCTACTGGGCGGCCTTTCGCGAGGCCTACCGCTTTCAGGACGACCAACTGCTGCAACTCGCTGCACTCGTGGATACGCGCAATCTGGCCGCCGCCGACAGCGCCATGCACGGCCTGCCGATTCAGGATCACGACTACCGCCTCACGGTTCAGCGCCTGGGCGGCACCTTTCCGGTCACGCTGGCGGACGGCTTTCACACGCTCAGCACAGGCGAGCACACATGGCGCGCGTTCGTGCGCACCATTGCCCCGGAACTTCGCATCGTCGTCGCCCAGCCGACGGAAGGCCGCAACGAGATCGCCCGTAACAGCGGGCTACGCACCGCACTGCCCTTCGTCGGCTTCGTACCGCTGTTGATCGGCGCCATCGTCGTGACAGTGCGTCGGGCGTGGCGGCCGGTGCAGCGGCTTGCCGACGAGATCGACACCCGGCGCGATACCGATTTGCATGCCCTCGATACCCAAGGAGCGCCAACGGAAATCGAACCGTTCATCATATCGATCAACCGTTTGCTGGCCAGACTGGCCAAGGCGCTCGACGAGCAGCGCCGGTTCGTCGCCGACGCGGCCCACGAATTGCGCTCGCCCGTGACGGCATTGGTGATTCAATCCGAGAACCTCGATCGGGCGCTCGCCCCGGCAGACCTGGATACCGAAACACGGAATCGCTTCACCAAGCTCAAGAGCGGCTTGCAACGCACGCGCACGCTGATCGAACAGTTGCTGACCCTCGCCAGAGCGCAGAGCGCGCCGACAGTGGCGGCAACGCCGCTCGCGCTGCTGCCCGCCGTGCATGAAGCCCTAGAAGATGTGTTCGTACTGGCCGATCGCAAACAGATCGTGCTCGATCTGGTCGATGCGTCCTCGAGCGTCCCCGGTCGCTCCGGCTTGCGCGTGACGGGATCGAAACGCGATATCGTCACGCTGTTGAGTAATATTGTCGGCAACGCCGTGCGTTATACGCCTGCGGGCGGCACCGTGTCAGTACGCGTGTCGGCCACTGGCGCCGACGTGGCTATCGATGTGATCGACTCGGGCCCAGGGATCGACGCCGACAAGCGCGAGCGAGTGTTCGACGCGTTTTACCGGGCGAGCGAGCAACGCGAATCCCGAGAACATGGCGGCGAAGGCACCGGACTGGGTCTGGCCATCGTCCGGGCGATCGTCGACCGCCTCGGCGGCCAGGTCACCCTGAAGGATGCTAGCCTGACACCGCCACGCGGCCTTCACGTCCGCGTCACGCTGCCCAACCCCGACGCCAGACCTGACACCAGCGCCTGACCGTCCTTCGCCAGATTCATCACTCTCACCCTATTCATCAAGACCGGAAGCCTCGCATTCATGTCCACACGCCCTCAACGTGACGCCGAGTTGGAACCCTGGCCGATCTCTCCCGCCGCCCTGCTGTGGCTGCTTGCCGTGTTCGCCCTGGTTTGGTTTGGCGTATTGAACCTGCGCCATCTGATCCCGAGCGACGAAGGCCGCTACGCCGAGATGGCGCGCGAAATGCTGGCCACAGGCGACTGGGTCACGCCGCGCTACAACGGCTATTTGTACTTCGAGAAACCCCCGCTTCAGACATGGATGAACGCGCTGACGTTCATGATCTTCGGTCTCGGCGACTGGCAGGCACGCCTGTGGACAGCGCTGACCGGTTTCGGCGGCGTGCTGCTCGTCGGGTACACCGGGCGGCGCGTGTTCGGCGCGCGCGCGGGCTTCTTCGCCGCGTTGACGCTGGCAAGCGCCCCGCTGTGGAGCCTGCTCGGTCATTTCAACGTGCTCGACATGGGCCTGTCGTTCATGATGACGCTCGTGCTGTGCTCGCTGCTGCTCGCACAACGTCCCGGCCTGACCGACACGCAAACCCGCAACTGGATGTGGCTGTGCTGGGCAGCGATGGGCCTGTCGATTCTGAGCAAAGGGCTGATCGGCGTGGTGTTGCCCGGTGCCGTGCTCGTGATCTACACGCTGATTTCACGCGACTGGGCATTGTGGAAGCGCCTGCACATCGTGAGCGGGCTGATCGTGCTGCTCGCCGTGACGGTGCCGTGGTTCGCTGCCGTGATGGCACGTAACCCGTCGTTCTTCGATTTCTTTTTCATCAACGAACACTTCAACCGCTTCCTGAAACCGGATCATCATCGCCCCGGCGCACTCTGGTATTTCGTGCCGGTGCTGATTGTCGGTTTCCTGCCGTGGCTGTCGATGATCCCGCGCGCCTTTTCTGCCGTGCGTGCCGTCCCCCGTCAGGCCAACGGCTTCCGGCCGGTGCTGATGACCACGGTCTGGGCCGTCTTCATCTTCTGCTTCTTCTCCCTGTCGCACTCGAAGCTCATTTCGTACGTGCTGCCGATCGTGCCTGCCATCGCGCTACTCATCGGGCTGGGCATTGCGAGCCTCTCGCGCGAGTCGCTGCGCAAGCATCTCATCGTGTCCGCCGCATTGTTCGTCGCGACGATCGTTACCTGCCTGGTCTTCCTGTCGCATCACTCGGATAGCCGTAATCCGGTGGAAGCCTACCGCGCGTTCTCGTACTATCTGTACGCGGCGAGCTTCGTCGGGCTGATCGGCATCGGTATCACCCGCTGGCTGAGCCAGCGCAGCACGAAACAGGCGCTCATCGCGTTTGCAGGCACGTGGCTGGCCTTCACGATGATCGGCGGCACGGGACACGAAGCCTTCGGACGCGCGAGTTCAGGGATCGATCTGGTGCCGGCGGTACGCGCGGAAATGGATCGTCTCGGACCGGACACGCCGTTCTACTCGGTCGGCACGCTCGATCACACGATGCCCTACTACCTGCGTCAGCCCATGACGATGGTGGCGGTGCAGGACGAACTGGAGTTCGGCATCTCGCAAGCGCCGGATAGCTGGATCCCGACGCTCGATAAGTTCGCCGAAGTCTGGGTTGCCGCCCCCAAGGCGCTTGCGCTGGTCGATCCGGAAAAGTTCACGGTGCTCGAAACGCTCGGCCTGCCGATGAAGGTCATCGCCCGCGACGACCGTCGCGTCATCATCGAGAAGCCGACGGCCGGACCGTCTCCCGCCGCCAACTGACGCGGCAGCATCCATGAAAAAACGGCTGGTGGCAATGTCTTGCCCTCAGCCGTTTTTCTTTTCCCGTCAGGGACTTGTACGACTTACTTCGACTTCTTCTTGCCGTCTGCCGGCTTGGCCGGACCGACCGAAACACCCGCTTCGGCGGTCAGCATCAGGAAGGTGAAGGTCTCTTCGAGGTACAGACGAACCGTAGTCGCCGTGTGGTCGAGGTAGCCGATCGAGACGTCCTGACCGATATGCATCTCGTAGTCGCCGCCGCGAGTGGAGAGGATGCAGCCACCGTCGATGGCAGGCGCCCAGATGATCTCGCCGCTCACGATGTGCCCGATGTGCTCGAGAATCGGATAGCCCTGGTCGTTCGCCTCGGTCACCGCCGTGTAGGCGTCGGCGCCCAGCAGCACGCTGTACGGACCGTCGACCCCCTCAAGGCGCAATTGCTCCAGCGCCTTGGCAATGACGGTCGGGTAATCGGCGATGTTGGCAGGCAGCGGTAACACCGGATTCGAGGTGCCTTCGCGCACGCCCGTGATGTGCGCCGCCTTGTAGCCATCGAAAATCGCGCGATCTTCTGCATAGGCCAGCTTGATGGCGGCATCCTTGGCGGGTTGCCAGTCGGAGTCGTTGGCGCCGCGCTCGACATCGTCGATCGCCTCACGCGACAGCTCGAACGGCACACGCAGCGCTACGAGCGGCATCACTTCACGCTGACGAGCCCCCACGCCGTCGAACGGCGCGTCGATCGCCTTCTGATGACCGGTGCCAACACCGGCGAGCGCCAGACCACCCGGTCCCTTGACGTCGACCACACGACGGCCGGCAACCGTACGCTTGAACGTGCGGGCCACCTCTTCTTCGATTTGCGCCCACGCGGCGCTCGAAATGGGGGCCAGTTCGCGATGCAGGTTATTCATGCCTGAGAAACTCCTTTAAGCGATCCGATTTGCAGCGAGCCCTCTGCGGGGGCAGCGCTGGGTGAGGTGAGAGACGATACCGTGGCATCGACAACCGGCGTGGCCGTCGACGTCGCATCGATCAGGGTCTTGATCGCCGCCGCCCCGGCGGCGGCCACCGGCGCCTCGCGCTCGGCGAGCGCTTCGAGCAGCGGTGCCGACGGCACGAAGAACAGTCCGCCGGTCACGGCGCGGCTGTAGTCGAGCAGACGATCGTAGTTACCGGGCGGACGCCCCACAAACATGTTCTCGAGCATCTGCTCGATCGGTGCCGGGGAGCGGGCATAGCCGATGAAGTAGGTGCCGAACTCGGCCGAACCGGGGCGGCCGAACGGCATGTTGTCACGCAGAATCTTGATTTCCTTGCCGTCTTCCTCGAGCGTGGTCAGCGCGCTGTGCGACCAACTGGGCTTCACGCCCTCGTCGAGTTCGACGTCGGAGAGCTTGGTGCGACCGATGATGCGCTCCTGCGCCTCGACCGGCAACGCGTTCCAGCCCGTCATGTCATGCAGATACTTCTGCACGAGCACGTAGCTGCCGCCTGCAAATTCGGGGTCTTCGTCGCCCATCACGGTGAACTCGAGCGCCTCGTCGCCCTCCGGGTTCTCGGTGCCGTCGACGAAGCCGACCATGCTGCGCATGTCGAAATAGCGGAAGCCATGGACCTCGTCGACGACGCTTACGGCGTCGCCCAGCTTACCCAGCATGAGCGTCGCGAGATCGAAGCACAGATCCATCTGCTCGGCGCGGATGTGCAACAGCAGATCGCCGGGCGTGGCCGGGGCATGTCGCTTGCCCGAGCCGAACTCACGGAACGGATGCAGTTCAGCCGGACGCGGGCCGCCGAACAGGCGATCCCATGCGTTGTCGCTGAAGCCGACTACACACGACAAATTGCCGGACGGCACACGCTTGCCGACCGAGCGGGCATAGGCGGCAGCATCGGCGCACCAGTCGCGCACGCGCGCGTGCGCGGCTTCGTCATCCCGCACGGTAGCCACGAGAAAAATAGCGCTTCGGGTAACGGTGCCCGAGACGGGCTGAGGTTCTGGGGGAGACGTCGGACGTTCGGTCATTGCTTTCCTGCGTGGGGCTGAGGTTCTCGACGTCGCTGACCTCAACCTCGGCGGGAACGGCAGGCCATAGGCTATCGGGCGGCGACTTTTGGTGTGTCAACTTTATAACGCAACACGCCGTAATATGCCACTCCCGTCGCCGAACGGGCGAGCAAAGCCTTATACGGTGCGGCTTTGCGGCGAATTTCACCGATTATGGCAATTCCGCCATTTTGGCGTCATTTTGGCGTTGGGCGTGCGCCCCTACCATGGCGGCGTTCCTTCCGATACCAGTACCGCACGGTGGTGCGCGTGCCGGACGGCCCCCTCTCCGTACGCCTGCGATTGCGCCCGAGCGCGTCTGAATCATGTGGATTGTCAACGTTGCGCTCAAGCGGCCATACACGTTCATCGTGATGGCCATTCTGATCCTGCTCGCCACGCCGCTCGCGCTCATGCGCACGCCGGTCGACGTGCTGCCGGAAATCAATATCCCGGTGATCAGCGTCATCTGGACTTACAACGGTCTGTCCGCACAGGACATTGCCGACCGGATGATCTCCGGTAACGAACGCGGGCTGACGACGACCGTCAACAACATCGAGCACATCGAGTCGCAATCGTTGCCGGGCATCGGCATCATCAAGATTTTCCTGCAGCCCACGGCCAACATCCAGACCGCCATCGCTCAGGTCGTTGCGGTCGAACAGGCGCAGGTCAAGCAGATGCCGCCGGGGGCGACGCCGCCGCTCGTCATCAGCTACTCGGCCTCGTCGATCCCGGTGATGCAGCTCGGTCTGTCGAGCCCGAGTCTGTCGGAGCCGGCGCTCAACGACACGGCGCTCAACTTCCTGCGCCCGCAACTGGTCACGATCCCCGGCGCTGCCGTGCCCTATCCGTATGGCGGCAAGACACGACTGATTTCGGTGGATATCGATACGCGTGCCCTGCTCGCCAAGGGATTGACAGCGCAGGACGTCGTCGCCGCCGTCAACGCCCAGAACCTGATCTTGCCGACCGGTACGGCGAAGATCGGCCCGCGCGAGTACACGGTCGACATGAATGGTTCTCCCCCGACGGTCGAGGGGCTGAACAGCATCCCGGTGCGCACTGTCGGCGGCGCCACCACCTATTTGCGTGAAGTCGCACACGTGCGCACGGGCTTCTCGCCGCAGACCAACATCGTGCGTCAGAACGGCCAGCGCGGCGTGCTGATGTCGATCATGAAGACGGGCGACGCCTCCACGCTGTCTGTGGTCGACTCGCTCAAAGCGATACTGCCCGAGGCACGTGCCGCGCTACCGCCGGATCTGCATATCTCGGCGCTGTTCGATCAGTCGGTCTTCGTGAAGGCCGCCGTGCAAGGCGTGATTCACGAGGCGTTGATCGCTGCTGCGCTTACGGCGGCCATGATTTTGCTGTTCCTCGGCAACTGGCGCAGCACCTGCATCATCGCCATCTCGATTCCGCTCTCGATCCTCTCGTCGCTGCTCGCGCTGCATGCGTTGGGCCAGACGATCAACATCATGACGCTCGGCGGGCTGGCGCTCGCGGTGGGTATTCTGGTCGACGACGCGACCGTAACCATCGAGAACATCGAGCGCCATCTGCACATGGGAACCCCGTTGCACGAGGCGATTCTCGACGGCGCAGGCGAAATCGCCGTCCCCGCACTCGTCTCGACGCTGTGTATCTGTATCGTGTTCGTGCCAATGTTCTTCCTGACGGGCGTGGCGCGTTACCTGTTCGTACCGCTCGCCGAGGCGGTCGTGTTCGCGATGCTGGCGTCGTACATCCTCTCGCGCACGCTGGTGCCCACGCTCGCCATGCTGCTCATGGGCCATGCCCATCAGGCCGACCCGAATGCGAAGCCCGGTGCGTTGCGCCGCATCTACCTGCGCTTCGACGCCGGCTTCGAGCGCATGCGCGCCGCCTACATCGTCGTGCTCTCGATGTTGCTCGTACGCCGGCGCGTCTTCGCCACCGGCTTCCTGGCCTTCTGCGTACTGTCGATGGGGCTGGTGTTCGCCCTGGGCGCAGACTTCTTCCCGACAGTGGACGCGGGCGACATCCGCATGCACATGCGCGCGCCCACCGGAACGCGCATCGAGGAAACGGCGCGTCTGGCCGATGAAGTCGAGAAGGTCGTGCGCGAGGTGGTACCCGCCAACGAACTCGAGACGATACTCGACAACCTCGGCCTGCCTTACAGCGGCATCAACCTGTCGTACAGCAATGCCGGCACCATCGGCACGCTCGACGGCGAGATTCAAATCGCACTGAGCCCGGATCATCATCCCAGCGCGAGTTACGTCGACAAACTGCGCGCCGTGCTGCCGCAGCGCTTCCCCGGCGTGGAGTTCTTCTTCCAGCCCGCTGACATCGTCACGCAGATTCTCAACTTTGGCCTGCCTGCCGCTATCGACATCCAGATCAGCGGCAACCAGCAACTGGCGAACTTCGATGTCGCCACGAAGCTGCTCAAACAGGTGCGGCAAGTGCCAGGCACTGTCGACACGCATATCCAGCAACGGGTGAACGCCCCAACGCTGCACCTGAACATGGATCGCACGCGTTTGCAGCAATTGAATCTGAACGCCAACGCGGTCGCCCAGAACGTGCTGATTTCGCTCTCGGGCAGTTCGCAAACGTCGCCGGGCTTCTGGTTCAACAACCAGAACGGCGTGGAGTACAGCCTGTCGGTGCAATCGCCGCAGTACCGCATCAGTTCCATCGACGACCTGCTGCGCCTGCCGGTGGCAGGCACCGCCAACAACGGTCAACCGCAACTGCTTGCCAACTTCGTGAAGGTCGAGCCGAAGCAACAGTTCGCCGTGGTCAGTCACTACAACATCCGCCCGGTGATCGACATCTTCGTGAGCGTGGAAGGCCGGGATCTGGGCAGCGTGGCAGGCGACATCGACAAGCTCGTCGCGCAAGCCCGCAAGGATTTGCCGCGTGGCAGCCAGATCACCGTGCGCGGTCAGGTCAGCACGATGCAAAGCTCCTACCTCGGGCTGGGCGTCGGCGTGGCGATGGCCATCGTGCTGGTCTATCTGCTGATCGTCGTGAACTTCCAGTCGTGGGTCGACCCGCTCATCATTGTGAGCGCCCTGCCCGCCGCACTCGCGGGCATCGTCTGGATGCTCTTCCTCTCCGGTACACGGCTCTCGGTGCCTGCGCTCACGGGGGCCATCATGACGATGGGCGTGGCGACGGCCAACAGCATTCTTGTGGTGGCGTTTGCACGGCAACGTATGGAAGCCGGCATGGCGCCGCTCAAGGCCGCGCTCGAAGCGGGCGCGAGCCGGATTCGTCCGGTGTTGATGACCGCGCTCGCGATGATTATCGGCATGGTGCCGATGGCACTCGGATTGGGCGAAGGCGCCGAGCAGAACGCGCCGCTGGGCCGCGCGGTGATCGGCGGGCTGCTGTTTGCCACGGTCTCGACGCTGTTCTTCGTGCCACTGGTTTTCGCCGGCATCCACACACGGCTCGCGCAGAGACAGGCACGCAGGGCCGAACAGGATGCCACCCGGCGTGAGCGCCCGGCTGGGCATTCGCCGCCCCCCCCCATTCCGAAGGACAACGACGGCGACGGCGGCAATGGCAACGCATGACACGCCGCGACCGGCTTTCCCCCACACCAGATACCAAGTCTTGACGGGTTGAACGACATGACCGAGAAACATCACGCCGAACTGGCCATTCCCGAGCACGATCCCGCCAACGGCCGGCAGTTGCCGCCGCGCCGCGGCGAATTCCGGCGCGCAAAGCTCATGCTGATCGTGGTGGCCGTACTGCTGGTCGCGGGCGCGGCGCGCACGACCCTTTCCAACGCACTCCAACGCCGCGAAGTCGCCAGCGCAACGGCCGAGAATGCCCGGCAGTATGTGAGTGTCGTCATGCCGCAGGTCACCCAAGCGAGCGAAACCCTGCTGCCCGCCACGTTGCGCGGCGCGGTCGAGTCGCCCATCTACGCGCGGGCGACCGGCTATCTGCTGCATCGCTATGTCGACATCGGTGCCCGCGTGAAGCAAGGTCAGTTACTGGCCGATCTCGATACCCCGGAAATCGATCAGGAACTCGCACAGGCCGTTGCGCAGCGCAACCAGATCAGCGCAAGCCTGGGCCTCGCCAAATCGTCGCTCGAACGCTGGCAGCAACTGCGTCAGCGCGACGCCGTCTCTCAGCAAGAACTCGACGAGCGTCAGAGTACCTACACGCAGGGCATCGCCAATCTGGCGGCGGCCGATGCCAATGTCAAACGACTTCAGCAACTCGAATCGTTCAAGCGGATCGTCGCGCCCTTCGACGGCGTGATCACGCAGCGCAATGTCGACGTCGGCGACCTGATCGATGCGGGCAGCGGGAACAGCCGTGCGCTGTTCTCGCTCGCGCAGACGGACCCGCTGCGCGTATACGTTCAGGTGCCGCAGGCTTACGCACAAGGCGTGAACGTGGGGCAGCCCGTCGTGGTGACACAGGCCGAACTGCCCGGCGAGCACTTCCAGGGCAAGATCACGCACGTGTCCGGCGCAATCGACGTGGCAACCCGCTCGCTGCAAATCGAAGCCGCCCTGCCGAATCCAGACGGCAAGCTGCGCCCGGGCGCCTACGTGCAACTGGCGCTGCCCAGCGCCGTACAGGCGCATCTGAGCGTGCCATCCAATGCGCTGCTGTTCCGTGCAGAAGGCCCCCGCGTGGCGGTCGTGGACGATCAGGGCGTCGTTCATCTTCATAAGATCGTCATCGCGCAGGATCTCGGACAGGCGCTGGAACTGGCCGATGGGGTGTCGGCAACCGACCGCGTCATCGTCAACCCGAGCGACTCGATCGACGACGGCGACCATGTGCTGGCCAAGGCTCTCGAGATCAAGGGCGGCGCCAAGGCGGGCGGCAAGCCGCAAGGAGCCCAGTCGTGAACACGTCCGTGCGCAACGCGCGTCTCGGCGCAACGCTGCTCGCCGTCACCGCACTGCTCGGGGCCTGCGCCGTCGGCCCGGACTATCGCCGCCCCGAAGTCTCGACCCCGCCCGGCTGGAAGACCGACGGATACTGGCGGCTCGCGCAACCGTCGCACGCGCCATTGCAGCCCGATTGGTGGAAGGGGTTCCAGGCGCCCGCGCTCGACGCGCTTGAAACGCAGGCGCTCGCACAGAACCAGACACTTGCTGCTGCCGTAGCGCATTACGATCAGGCGCAAGCGACGCTGTCCGGCATCTCGGCCCAACGGCTTCCGGAAGTCGATGCGTCGTTCGGTCTGGCCCGTCAGCGCATCTCGGCAAACCGTCCGGTCACGAGCTACTCGTCGTCCAGCATGTCCACCGTGCAGAACAACGTGCAGGCCGGCCTCGGCGTGAGCTACGACACCGACCTGTTCGGCCGCATCCGCCGTCAGGTCGAAGGCGCACGCGCCTCTGCCGAACAGGCCGCCGACGATCTGGCCAACGCTCGCCTGGTGCTCACGACACAACTCGCCACCGCCTATTTCCAGTTGCGCACCCTCGACGCCGAAATCCGGGTGCTCGATGAATCGGTCACGCTGCAACAAAAGGCACTCGACTACGTGAGCGCACAGCATGATCTCGGCGCCGTTTCGGGTCTGGATGTTCTCCAGCAACAATCGGAACTCGACACCACCCGAGTGCAGGCGCGCCTGCTGCATCAACAACGCGACCAATACGAGCATGCGATTGCCGCGCTCGTCGGGATGCCCGCCCCCGCGTTCTCGGTGCCGGCCGGTGCGTTGTCGGGCACGCTGCCGCCGATTCCGCTCGGCGTGCCGAGCGATATCCTGCAACGCCGTCCGGATGTGGCGTCGGCCGAGCGCGGCATGGCGGCCGCGAATGCACAGATCGGGGTGGCCAAGGCCGCATTCTTCCCCAGTCTGACGCTCAACCCCGGCATTGGCTGGCAAAGCACGGAATTCGCCAACTTGCTGTCTGCGCCGAGTCTGCTGTGGACCGTGGGCACGCTCGCAACGCAAGCGATCTTCGATGGCGGACGGCGTCAAGCCGGCGTCGACTTCGCGAGTGCGGGATACCGTGCCGTGGAAGCAAACTACCGGCAGACGGTGCTCACCGCGTTCCAGCAGGTGCAAGACGGCGTAGCCGGTTTGTCGGTGCTCGACGCGGCCGCGCGCGAATCGCATGCGGCGGTCGTCGACGGCCAGCGGCTCCTGAGTCTGGCCAACGACCGCTATTCGGGGGGACTCACGGCGTACCTGAGTGTCATCACGGCGCAGCAAGGGCTGCTGGCGAGCGAGCGGCAGGACGTTCAGATTCGCGGCCAGCAACTCGTCTTGTCGGTCGCACTGGTGAAGGCGCTGGGCGGCGGCTGGCTACCGCCATCGGACACATCCTCTGACTCGTATAATGCGCAAAGATGAGGTGGCGACATGAAAGTACTGATCGTTGAAGACGAACACAAGGTAGTGGACTATCTGCGCGCCGGGCTGACCGAGCAAGGCTGGGTGGTCGACGTAGCGCTCGATGGCGAGGAAGGCACGCATCTGGCGCTGGAGTTCGACTACGACGTGATCGTGCTCGATGTCATGCTGCCCAAGCGTGACGGTTTCGCCGTGCTCGGCTCGCTGCGCGAGCGCAAGTCGACACCCGTCATCATGCTCACGGCCCGCGATCATGTGAACGACCGCGTGCGCGGCCTGCGCGAGGGCGCAGACGACTATCTGACCAAGCCCTTTTCGTTCATTGAGCTGGTGGAGCGTCTGCACGCCCTCGCCCGCCGCACGCGCGTACAGGAGTCGACGCTGATTTCGGTCGGCGACCTATACGTCGACCTGATCGGCCGCCGGGCCACACGCGACGGTCAGCGGCTCGACCTCACCGCCAAGGAATTTCAGTTGCTCTCGGTGCTTGCTCGCCGGCAGGGCGACATCCTGTCCAAGACCGCCATCACCGAGCTGGTCTGGGACGTCAATTTCGACAGCCACACGAACGTTGTCGAGACCGCCATCAAGCGGCTGCGCGCCAAGCTCGACGGGCCGTTCCATACCAAGCTGCTGCACACGGTGCGCGGCATGGGCTATGTGCTTGAGGTGCGCGAGGCCTGAGCGCCGCGCGTGAGCGTCGTCATGACACATTCGATCTCCCGCCGCCTCGCCGCCATGTTCGCCGTTGTGGCGCTGTCGGTGTTCGCGCTGGTAGGCGCCGCCCTTTACCTGATGCTGCGCGTGCAACTGGAGCGGCATCTGCGCGAGTCGCTCGACGACCGCGCACAGATCGCCCACATCATCGTCTATCACGGCGGCACACCGGAGAAGTGGCAGATTGCTCGCGAAAAACTCAGCGACATGACACCGCGCGACGGCACCACGACCTACGCCGTGACGAGCGACGACCCGAAATACACGTTCGGCACGCCGGTGAGCGGCATGTTCGTCAAACGCCTGTCCAACGGCTACGTGCGGTTAACACCCGACAGCGGCGGCGACGACATGCTGACCACACGCGAAATCCTGCCGCCCTATGGCTCGCGGCCGGCCGTCGCCCTGCAGGTTGCCGCCAGCTATTCGCCGAACGAACGCACGCTGCGCGCCTTCGGCCTGGGCCTCGCGGCGCTCTCCGCCCTCGGCAGTCTTGGCGTGCTGCTGCTTAGCTATTCCGTAACGCGTCTGGGCCTGGCGCCACTCACGCGGCTCACACGAGAAGCCTCCGAAATCAGCCCCGACAACCGATCGCAGCGGCTCGATACACGCTCGTTGCCTGTCGAACTCGACGATTTGACGCACTCGTTCAATGGCGCGCTGGCCCGGCTCGACAGCGCGTATGAGCGGCTGGAGTCGTTCAATGCCGACGTGGCGCACGAGCTGCGTACACCGGTAACCATCCTGATCGGGCAAACGGAGGTGGCGCTCACGCGCGAGCGACCCGTTGAGGATTTGCGCGCGTTACTGCAATCGAATCTGGAAGAGTTGGGCCGCATGCGCACGATCATCAACGACATGCTGTTCCTCTCGCGCGCCGATCAGGGTGAGCGCGCGACAGGGCTCACGGCCGTGTCGCTCTCCAGTGAAGCTGTGCACACGCTGGAGTTTCTGGAGATTCCGCTGGAAGAAGCCCATGCGACGGCCCGTCTGCATGGCAGCGCCGTCGCGCACGTGAACAAGGCGCTGTTCGGGCGCGCGCTGGCCAATCTGGTGATGAACGCCGTCGAGCATTGTGCGTCAGGCGCCAATATCGACGTCCGGATCTCGTCCAAAGCGGATGACGCCCGTCAGGTGAACATCGAAGTCACCAACCCCGGCAGGCCAATTTCGCCCGACGTGCTGCGGCACTTGTTCGATCGCTTCTACCGGGCAGAGCCGTCGCGCACGAACAGCCGCGAGAATCATGGATTGGGGCTGGCCATCGTCAAGGCGATTGCCGAAATGCACGGCGGCACCGTCTGGGCCCGCAGCAAAGATGGACTCAACACATTCGGTTTCTCGGTGTCCACCGGCCGGAAAGCCGGCACACCCCCCTTCGATGCCGAACCGTCTCAGAGCCACGACGGCGCAACGGCACCGTCGTCTTCCTTCGTGCGTCAGACGCCCTGACGCCCTTGAGCCCCGACAACTTGCTGAATGGCTTGGGGCGCGAAAACCGTCAGCGCTTCGCGCGCATACGCCGCCGCGACGGTCATCTGTGCAAGACGTGCACGCAGCTCGAGATTCTCACGCTCGAGATCCTGCACTCGCCGCATGGCGTCTGCAGCATCGGTCACGGCATCGGTGGCCGGATTGTGAGCCCCCGGTATCGTGTGGAACAACGTCAAGGCACTCGCCAGATTCTGTTCAAGCTTCTGTGCCCACGCAGACTGGCCGGCTGACAGCAGTGATCCAAGCGACGGGACGGCCGGCACTTCGTACACCGCCCGGGCACGTACGATGGCTTTCTGCACCGTACTGGCACTCGGGCGACGTGTGACACCCGCCTGCGCAATGAAGCGCAGGTATGTCTGCGCGCCATAAATGCGGTGTGTGACTTTCCATGCCTCTACGAAAAATGCATCGAGAAAGGCGGGATTGTCGTGAGGATGAGCCGCGTCGGCATCCCGCGCAGCCGCGAGCAAGGCAGCGTAGGTTGCATCGTCGAACTTCAAGGCGGAACGTGCCATCGCGATCTCCGGTTGCTTGCCGTATCCGGCGGGCGGCGCGTGCCGACGCGCCATGACTGGCGACGTCGGCAACGCTGCGGTCAAGGCGACAGCGGACGCATCGTGCGTCAGACAATCCCCTTGTTCAACTCAGGGCTTCGGTGCCGGCGCAGGAACCGGCGGCACCCACTTACGCTTGGCAGCCGGATCCTGCGTGACGGCGATCGCAACTGCCTCGGTGTAGTTCACCGTGACGGAATCGCCGACCTTCACGCCTTCGAGCAACTTCGGATCGCTGACAGCAATGTCGACGGTGCGCGACGGTCCACGCAGCGTCACGACATTTGAATTGCGGTCGATACGCTGGACGGTAGCGACGACTTTCAGGTTTCGTGCGGCGTCGGCCGCCGGACGCTGTCCCAGTGCGGCACGATCGGCCGCTTCCGTGACAACCCGGCTGCGAATGCCGTCGCCCGGTGCGACGGAAATGGCCACAGAACGCTCATACGCCACAACTACCTTGTCGCCCTTGCGCATCTGATCGAAGTTGCGCACCTCCGGCCCGACCACTAAAGTCACAGGCTTGCCGTGGTCGTCGGCCACTTGAATAGTGCGGTTCTTGGCGTCGACGCCGAGCAACGTCGTACCGAATTCGACTATGCCACCCTTCACGATCGGCGCCGGTCGCGCCGCATCCTGCGCATGCGCCACCGTACCAAGCGACAACAGTCCGGCAAGAATCATGGCTTGCGTAAGCTTCATGGTGAATCCCTTTGTTATCGACGAATGCGATTCCTGCATCAGGATCGCAATTAGTTAATTATCCAAAGAAACACGTCGGTCCCGACATGGCTCGGTAAAAACCCGAATGTTTCGGGTTGGATAGTAACAAAATATTTCAAATTGCAATGTAATTATGAGTTACATATCAGGCGTCGGCGTCGTCATACACTATTCAAATGCGCCTTGAGAATTTCCTTATGACACCTCTGATTGCCCTATCCATGGGAAAGAAAAGCCGCGTGTCTTGATGTAGATCAACCATTTTCCCGGCTCGACGCTGAAATAGAATCGCCTCATCGCCAAAGGACGACACAAGTTGTTACGAAATTACTCAGGATATTCAAGTAATTCTTAATCCGTTCGGATGAGGCGTATGCAAATCGACGATTTGCATTCCGAATCACTATCCGGCTACCGATGGGACGTGGGTCTGATGGCGTCGGACGCGCCTTCCGGCGCCCTGGGTCGGGCGCGCTTGTAGGCTGGACGGCGAGAACGTTATCCTTGTCGCATGAACCGTCGCATTCTTATCGCCCCCGAAGACATCGAACTCACCGCCATGCGCGCGCAGGGTGCCGGTGGTCAGAACGTCAACAAAGTTTCCAGCGCCATCCATCTCCGCTTCGATGTGATGCGCTCGTCGTTGCCTGACGATGTCAAATTCCGCCTGCTCTCCCGGCCGGATCACCGCATCACTCAGGACGGCATCGTCGTCATCAAGGCACAGCAACATCGGTCACAGGAACTCAACCGGGCCGATGCACTTGCGCGCCTGCAAGCGCTGGTCGATGCTGCAGCCGTCCCGCCTCGCCGCCGCGTTCCGACCCGCCCCACCCTCGGCAGCCAGATGCGCCGCCGGGATGCCAAGCAGGGCCGCTCTCGCGTCAAGGCGTCACGAGGGAAGATCTTCTCCGGTCGCGAAGATTAGAGATAAGTACAATTATCTTTTTTTCACAAAAGCTAATTTTCATTAGCTTTTCATGGAAAATTGCCTGGCGAGATGCTAAGATAAAGCATCATTTTCCGATAAAAGCACATCATTATGAGCTTCATGGAATCGCTGGTGGCGGCACGCAAGGAAGCCGCCATGACGCAAGCGGAGCTGGCCGATCGCGCCGGGCTGTCTCGCATGACGGTACAAAAAATGGAGTCCGGCGCACTCGACCCGCGCATGTCGACCGTGCTGGAAACAGCGCGCGCCCTCGGACTCGAGCCCATGCTCGTGCCGGCCAGTTTGCGGCAGGAAGTCGAGTCGTTTCTTCGCTCCGGCGGTAAATACCTCGCGCAACCCAGCGGTGTTTCCGCCCCGCCCTCCATCGTCGAGACGCTCGCCCGCTAAACCGCCCAGGCCCCCGGATCTCTGTCCATGAACATCAAATATCTGCGCGCCTATCTGCACATGCCCGACGGGACGCGTCGCGCCATCGGCTATCTCTCGCAATACGGTGACATTCTGCGCATGTCGTTCGACGAGGATTACATCGCCGATGCCCGGCGTCCGGTGCTCTCGCTGGCCTATCGCGGCGCCAACGAGGCCGCGACACGGGAGATTCTCGCGTCGCCGCAAGATGCTCGTCTGGTGCGCACCGACGGCCGCTGGCCGGTCTATTTCGAGAATCTGCTGCCGGAAGGCCATAACCGCGAACGCCTCGCCGCCGAGCGCCGTTGCAGCCCGGACGACGAGTTCGAGCTGCTCGCCGCGGCCGGTCACGATTTGATGGGCGCGCTCGAAGTCGAACCCGTGCCGGCACGAGAAGGCGTTCCGGACGTTGTCCACCGCTGGCACACGGCCCTTGGTCTCGAAATGGTGGAGCCGGGTTTCGTCGACACACCGGTGGAAGACGCTGCCTCGCTGCCCGGCGTGGTCACCAAGTTCTCCGCCATTCGTGACGGCCGGCGCTATATCGTCAAACGCCAGGGACGCGCGGGCTCGGTCATTCTCAAGCTGCCGACCACACGTCACCCGGATCTGGTCGAAAACGAATTCACGGGCTATCGGCTATGCGAAGCCCTCGATCTGGATTGCGCGAAGGCAGAGATCATCTCGCGACGCGATGCCGACTTGCCTGAGCAGGTGCCGTTCGAACATATCCTCGCCGTCCCCCGCTTCGACCGTCTGCCCAACGGACGCCGCGTGCACATGGAGGAATTCGCACAAGTGCTGCAATACCCACCGCGCAGCAAGTACGGGCGCGGGCTCGATACCGACTACACGACCATGCTGCGAGTGCTCGACCAACTGTCCGGCGAGCCGGTGCGCGACGTGCGCGAGTTCCTGCGCCGCCTGATCGCTTTCATCCTGCTCGGCAATACCGACGCCCACCTCAAGAACTGGGCGCTGACCTATCCCGACGCCCATACGCCGCAATTGGCGCCGGTGTACGACCCGGTGTGCGTCGCCGCCTTCTTCCTCGATGTCCCCGAATCGCACTACGGGGTGAACCGGGCCATCGACAAAACACTGCGCGCCTTCGACTGGAACGCCCTGGAAGGTTTGCTCCGGGGCGCCGGACTCCTTCGCGTCAGCCGGTTGACGACCATCGCACGGGAGACCGTCCGCGAGGCGCAGGCCAAGTGGCCTGCGCTGCTCGGCGAAGCACCGAAAGCCGTGCGCGCCACCGTGCTTGAACGCCTGAACGGCGGTGTCGCCCTCACAGCCTGAATTCCACCCGCACCTGGCGCGCCTCTCCACAGAAAATATTACCCGGATAATATTGAAATTCGAATAACATCCGGGTAATATTCGCCGGTACCGACATACGCCTATCGCTACCGGAGTCTGCTGTGCTTGCCAATTCCCTTGGATATACCGTCTTTCGCGACATGCGTCGTATCGCGTCGGGCTCGCTCGCCGACGCGGCCATCGCCTATCAGCAGGCGATGATTGCCGACCCGCACGCCTCGGTGCTGATTTTCGACAACCTGACCGGAGACACGCGCGACGTCGATGTGCGCGGCTCGGCCGCCGACATACGGGCGAGATACCCCGCATCGGCCGCAGCCGTCGCTGCATCCGATGTGCCTGCCGTCAAAGGACGAGGCCGCCCCAAGCTTGGCGTCGTGGCGCGTGAAGTCACCTTGTTGCCGCGTCATTGGGATTGGCTGGCCGCGCAGCCTGGCGGCGCATCCGTCGTCTTGCGCAAGCTGGTGGACGAAGCACGCCGCAAGCATGCCGGACGGGATCTGCTGCGCCGCGCACAGGAGCGGGCCTATCACTTCATGTCGACTATTGCAGGTGATCTGCCCGACTTCGAAGAAGCGTCGCGTGCCCTCTTTGCGCAGGATCTCGACGCGCTTGGCGCACGAATTGCCGGTTGGCCCGAAGACGTACGCACGCATTTGCTGCGACTGACATCCACGGACGATCTGGCCGACGACGCCGCATAAGGCAACTATGGGACCGTTTAAGACCCGCTAAACAGGGGCGCGCGCAGCGCCCCGACTCCCTGATTTCCATGCTCACCGGGCGGACCGCCGCACCGGACGGGCACCGCTTTGCCTGTTGCTTTTGCCGCAGCTTCGCATATGCCCCGTTCACAACCCGACCAAGAACTTCACACCATGACGCAACCCACTTCCGCGCCACCCACTCCACCCACTCCACCCGCTCCACCCGCGCCGCCCCGCCCGCTCTGGCGCACATGGCTCATGATTGCCGGGCCGATGATGCTGACCAACGCGCTTCAGTCCATTGCGGGCACCGTCGACGGCATATATCTCGGCCATCTCATCGGCACCGACGCTATCGCTGCGGTCTCGGCATTCTTTCCCGTTTTCTTCTTTCTGCTCGCTGTCGTGATCGGGCTGTCTGCTGGCGCGACGGTGATGATCGGGCAGGCATGGGGCGCGCGGGATCTGATCCGGGTGCGGAACATCGCAGGCACGGCCCTCATGATGATGTTCGTGGCAGGTGTCGTCATCAGCGTGCTCGGCGGTCTGTTCGCCGAGCCGCTCATGCGCGGGCTCGGTACACCCGCGAGCGTGTTCGATGCCGCAACCCTTTACGCGCGCTGGATGCTTGTCGGCATGCCGATCGTGTTCCTGCTCTGGCTGACGACATCCATGAGCCGTGGTACGGGCGACGCCGTCTCACCGCTCTTCACCCTGCTGATTGCCACGTTGCTTTCGCTTGGTTTCACGCCGGCGTTCATCTTTGGCTGGGGACCGTTTCCCCGGCTCGGCGTAGCCAGCGCCGCCGCCTCGACACTGCTCGCATTCAGCATTGCGCTGTTGTGGATGGCGGCCTGCTGGCGTCGTCAAGGACACCCGCTCGCGCCCGATCAAGCGTTGTGGCGTGCCGTTCGCTGGAACCCGGCGCTGGCGCGTGGCATTCTGCGCATCGGCGTCCCGGCTGCTATGCAGATGCTTACGATGGCCATCGCCGAGATGGCATTGCTCGGCATGGTCAATCGCCACGGCGCGAACGCCACGGCAGCCTACGGGGCGGTCACGCAAGTGATGAGCTGGTTGCAGCTTCCCGTGATGACGCTTGGCGTCACCGCATCGATTCTGTGTGCACACGCCATCGGCGCGGGCCGCAGCGAACGCGTCGGCGCCATCGTACGTACCGGCTTTCTCTGCAATCTGGGATTGACGGGGAGTCTGATCGTCCTGGTGTGTCTGGCGGCTCCGACGATCATGCGCGGGTTTCTGACCGACCCGGACGTGCTGACGCTTGCCACCCATCTGCTCTATATCGTGGCCTGGAGCACACTGTTCATGGGGATGACAGCGATCATGGTCGGCGCCATGCGCGCGAGCGGAAAGGTATGGATACCCATGCTTCTGGGCGTTGCCGGACTACTGGGCATCGAAGTGCCCGCTGCATGGGGCTTCGAGCGGATCGCCGGACTCACTGGAATCTGGTGGGCGTATCCGCTCGCGTTCATCGCCATGTGGGCAATGCAGGGCCTGTGTTACCGGGCCTTCCGGCGGGCGTCGTGCCGCGCCCAGAGGAACATCGCCATACCGGCGCAGGACAGCAGAACACCGACCCAACCGGTCGACGTCCAGCCGTAGCCTGCAGAAATCGCCACGCCGCCGAGCCAGGCGCCAGCGGCGTTGGCCATATTGAACGCCGAATGATTGAGCGCCGCCGCTAGTGTCTGCGCTTCCCCTGCAACATCCATCAGTCGAATCTGCAAAGCCGGGCCGATGATGATGATGGTGCCGATGGCAAGCACGTTAATGCCGGCCAGCCACGGGTTCGACGCCGTGAACGTGAACGCCCCGAGCAGGAACGCCGACCAGATCAGCGTGCCGCCGATGGCCCGCATGAGTGAGGCGGCCGCCACCAGACGCGGCCCCACGATGGTGCCTGCCACCATACCAACGCCAAACAGCGCAAGGTAGAACGGCACCCAGGCTTCGGGAACACCGGCCACTTGCATAAGCGTCGGCTTGATATAGCTGAACACCGCGAACATGCCACCGAAGCCGATCGCACCGATACCCAACGTAAGCCACACCTGCGAGTTGCGTAGCGCATTCAATTCGCGCAATGGGCTTGCACCGTGAGGTGCCGGGGCATTCGGCACCCAGCGCCACACCATGACAGCCGTGATCGTACCAATGATGCCGACGAGCACAAACGCCGCACGCCAGCCAAGCCACTGACCAAGACCCGCGGCCAATGGCACACCGAAAAGCGTGGCGAGCGTCAGACCCAGCATGACCTGCCCCACGGCATGCACGCGCCGATGTGGCGGCACGAGCGACGCCCCGACCAGCGCGGCGACACCGAAATAGGTGCCGTGCGGCAAACCGCTCAGGAAACGCAACACAATCAGTGCAATGTAGCTCGGGGCAAGCGCGCTCGCCAGATTACCGATGGCAAACATCGCCATGAGCGCGATCAGAAAGGCGCGACGCGGCAGACGCACGCCAAGCACGGCGAGCAACGGTGCACCGATCACGACACCCAGTGCATAGGTGCTGATCGCATGGCCAGCTTGCGGAATCGTGATGTTCAGACCATGGGCAACATCGGGCAGCAAACCCATGATGACGAACTCGCCCGTTCCGATACCGAAGCCGCCCATGGCAAGCGCCACGAACGAGAGCCAGACGGGAATGGACGACTGAGGCAAGGCTTCGGCAGCCTCAGCAGGCAGGACTTGGGGGGCACTCATCGGAATTCGGAATGACAGCCGGTGCGGGACTGAAGGTATACGCAACGACCAGCGACAAAGGAAAACGGCATCGGGCGCTGCATATTCTGGCGATGTCGATCCATCGAGGCAGCCCCGTTCAAGGATGGCGATTTTACGCCAACCCGATTACTCCTGCAGCGCATGCGCCGCAACGCAACATCATCAAAACCTCACCATTGCGTAAGATTTCACTCGAAACGGCAGTTCGTGCCTTGCGTTGCAATATGTCTGCAACGACAACGCCGGGCGCACCTTTCCAACGCGCCCATAAAAAAACCGGCCCAAGTAGGTGGGCCGGTAATCTACGGTTGCACTCCGGACGCGGGGACCGGCGGCAACTGTACTGGGGGTCGGCGGTGAACGGCGTCTTTCCTGTGCACGGCTGACAATGGATATCGCCTTCGCATCCGCGCCGTTCCCCGAATTGTCGATCAGTGGTGCGACTTCTTCGTGTCCCATTGACCGGACTTTTCATCCTTTTCGTAGGTCTTCTTCACGGCGGCCCAGGCAACTTTGTGTGCAGTCTCTTCCCGCGATTCATGACCACGACGTTCGCCGGGATCGCGGTACTCATCCCAGGCAGAATTGAACGCCTCGAGGTAAATCTCCTGTGCATGCGCCGGCAAGTGATCCTTGACGCTTGCCGGTAGATCGTGAGTCTGACGATAAGGCATGGTGGTGTCTCCTTGCACACGGCCCGCCCGATGTCAGGTGGGAACCGTTGGTAAAACTTCGGTCATACCGGCGGATTGCGCCAGGCACAGCGCCGCCGGCGTCAGATACGCCCCAAGAGCAAAAGTACCAGCACGATTATCACCACCAGTCCGATGCCACCGGACGGGTAGTAGCCCCATCCGCGACTATGCGGCCACGCGGGTATCGCGCCGATCAACAACAGAATCAAAACAATCAACAAGATGGTGCCAAGCATGACTCTCCTCCCTTGCCGATCCGGCCGCTAATCGTGCGAGCACGCCTGAACGGTCATGATCCGCACATTGCCACTTACACCGGCAACGTAAGCGGCAGTTATTCCACTGGAGGGTCCAGTGGTTTGTCAGGCGGGGGGACCGGCGTCGGTTCGTCCTCATCGGGAGGCGGCAACTTCGGCGGCGGTATCCCAGGCGGCTTGCCTGGGTCGTAAGGCTCAGGCAGGTGCGCATACAGGCGAGGAGCCCGCGTCAGCCGGCAGATTTCAATTGGGCTCGGCATGAACGAGGTCTCTCGCGGCTCAATGCCAATACGGGTCGACGGTGTAATACGTATGCACCTGCTCGGCCCAATGCAGGTCGGCCATACTCGGCCAGCAATCTTTGTCGAATCCTGGCGCCTTTCTGAGCGCATCCTTCTCGATGCCCATCATGATGGTCTCCTTCGTCCAGTGACGTCGAGGCGTGAGAACACACGCCCTCGACATGACGAAATCCGAGTTACTTCATTACCTTGATGTCGTCCTTGACGTCGACCACACCGTCAACGCCCTTGACCGTATCCACAATGAGGGTTCGTTGCGCCGACTGCGGTACCGAGCCGGTCAGATGCACCACACCATGACGCGTAGTCACGTGGATCTTGGTCGACGGCACGTCCTTCTTGGCGAGTAGCTCAGCCTTGATCTTGGCGGTAAGCGCCGAATCGTCGATCTTGCGGCCGGCATCGCTCATGACGCCGCTGGCGCTTGCGTTATCGGCGATCTTGATGATCCCGCCCTGATCGAGGGCGTGTGCGGCAAGGCCCGTCGTTGCAAGTGCACCGGCCATGACAAGTTTGAGCAGATTCGATTGTTTCATTGTTGATCTCCCGAGAATTAGCCGTCACATCGGCGGCATTGCCGCCTTGGACATCACCTCTCGCACGCCTCACGTGCGGTGCCCCTGCGACGACCGGGTCATTGGCGACACATCTCCTCGCTGGGAGATGCCCGATCCTGCCTTTTTCGCCAGCCCCCGAAGCGTGTGTCTTTCGACAACACGGGCCGGGTGGTCGGATGTCCCGTACCGCAGTGTTACCTGTCATATCTTGTGACCTTCCTGACTTTCGCCCGGACGGCTCATCGCCTTATCGCGACGCTCGTGTAACCGGTTGTCCACGCCGCTCACACCGGGGACTTTCGAGACGACCGTCTGCACCACATGCTTCATCCAGCGCTCGGGAACATAACCCGTGAGCAACACCAGTCCCGAAGCCACCGTGACGTCGACATGCGATACCTCGAGGTCGCGTGCTTCGGACAACGCCTCGCGGACATCGTTACGAACCGCGACGTCGGCAGACGACGGGCCACGCGAGCGGGCATGGACGGTGGCGTTTGCCGTCTCTTGCGGCCTGCCCCGCACGCCTGCATTCGCGTGACCTTGCTCGTCGCCATCGCGGCCCCGGCTCCCTGTGGCCCACTCGGCCTCGCCTGACATCGTTTTGCCTTCGGTGTCTCGGGGGTTCCGTACCGTCTCAACCCCTTCCGTGCCTTCCGGCCAATCGACCCGCAAAGACTGCGACGGACGCTCCGGGTCAGAGGCACCAAGCCATGCCGGGTCGCTCTGCTTTTGCGCATGCAACGTCTGTGCACCACGGGTGGCCGACTGCCGGGCTGCATGCTTTTGGGCATCCGCATCGCCTTCCGAGGCGGGCGGCGGCTGCGCGCCAATCGTCTCGGCGTCACCGTCTTCATGCGTCAGTGCGTGCTGCTCGTACTGCTCCCCTGTGTCCGCCGTCTGGTCCTGCGACGACTTCCGCGTTGGGGGGATGCGCTTCGCCATGCCAACCTCCTCGACTGCCGTCCGTGCTGTTGCGACTGGCACCGGTCTTGTTGAAATTGATTGTAGATAGCCGGTTTCATCCGGCGAATCGGCGAAATCTGAAAGATGTGTAGGCGGACGCTGGCAAACGGCACAACGTCGATTCGACGTCGATTCTCACGTTAAGAATTCACATGAAAATCAATGCCTTGCAGTGAATTTCGAAAGCAATCTGCGAGGATGAAACGTGGCATCTGCACGAGGATTACGTACATATGCCGCCTAATACATCGGACAATTCCTACGAATTACCCGTTTAGCACCGTGTCGCGGCACCAATGCGGCGCGTGCTCGCCACCGATGCATTGGCGTGCGCCAAAGCCCTCCTCTCAGTCCTCGGAGTGCCTTGGCGGGATGCCCCCCTTCATGCCATGAAATCCGCGGCCATGTCGGCATCGGTGCGAGCTTCGAGCCGCCCGTCGCGGCACGCCTTGCGAAACACCTCGTAATCGCGCTCGACCTGATCGGCGTAATCCGTCGCGTAACGGGTCAACGCCTCACCAAGACGGATGCCCTTGCCCACGTAACCGACCAGCTCCGCGGCGCACCCGCCGGCTTTGGCGTGGGCACGCGCCAGCACCCACCCGCAAAGGCCCGCATATTCCCGGAAACCGTCGGCCCGGAACAGCTCGAACTGCGCGGATATCTTCATATCGCGTAGTTGGCGTCCGTAAATGCAGCGGCCGAACGGGCCGGAACCCCAGCCGAGAAAGGCGTCGGACGCCGCCTGCATGAGTCGCTGGCCTTCGACCACGCGGCGTCCGTCATGCTTGGGCGTGACGTTCCTGAAGAAACGCGAGACGACCGACCTGGACGCCTCCTTGAATTGCAGAAACAGCGGTTGCTCATGGGTATCCATCATGAGCAACACCAGACACCGTGTGCCGACGCTGCCAACGCCCACGACCTTGAACGCCAGATCCTCCTGCGTATAGTTCGCCAGCATACGGGCGCGATCGGGTGACAGCGAATCCACATAGCTCTTGTACACGGGGGCGAACAGCTTGCGCCAGTCGCCCAGCCCAAGCCAGTCGTCTTCCGGACCGAACAGCGTCGTCGCCCCGTGGACGTGGAAGACCGTGGGCGGCGCGTCGCGAATCTGCCAGTGATCGCCGACGTGCTGGGCGAACTTGGGCAACACGTTTTCATGCGTGCGCCCGCTTGCTCGTGCAATGCCGCGTTTGACGCCCTCGCGCACGCGCTCGGTCTGGGCAAGGCCGAGCATGCGCTCGAACGTGACTTGCTCATGCCATAGCGCGATGGTCGGCATGTGAGCGTACTCGTCCAGACGCCGCGCATAGGAGTTCACGGCAGTACGCACCATCTCGACACCCAGGGTGTCGCCAAAGCCGAACTGCCGGGCGGCGAGCACCAGGCTCGCGCATAGACGCTTCAGATCCCACTCCCAGGGGCCGGGTGCGGTCTCGTCGAAATCGTTCAGATCGAAGATCAGCGTGCGCTCCGGCGTGGCGAACCCGCCGAAGTTGGCCAGATGGCAGTCTCCGCAAATCTGCATGGTCAGGCCGGTATTCGGGGTGCCCGCAAGATCGTGCGCCTGCACGATGGCACTGCCCCGGTAGAACGCAAAGGGTGAGGCCAGCATGCGCCCATAGCGCAATGGAACAAGCGCGCCAACGCGCCCATCGCTGCTCGTGCGCAGCAGTTCGATGATGTCCCGATCAGTATTCCCGAGGCGGGCATGACTGCCCCGAGGCGTTTTCTCTCGCAGCTTTCGTCCAACGGCGACACGGGTTTCAAACGGCACCACCGGCACGGGCAGCGTATCGGCATCGAGCGACGGCGTGGAAGCAGAAGACGCAGTGGCACTCACTTTGGACGACGCAGACGCAGGCAACGATTTAGCGGGCATGACCAGCTCCTTGTTCTTGCGATGCAGCAGGTGACACAGACGCCGGTGGACGCTCGCCCGCCGGAGCGCGAGCAGGTGCCGGATACCAGTGTTCCGGAGGGATGGTGAGCGACGAATCCGGTTGCTTTTGGAAGTGCGGCGACATGATCTGAACGCCGTAACGGTTGAAGACGTCCTGAATGTTCTCGTGCAGCGCCGAGAGCGCGGCAAAGTGTGTTGACGGGTCTCGCAACGTGGCGAAGATCTCATACTCGGCGTAGAAGTCCGACAAGGCGCGTTGCAGGACATACGGCGCCGGCTGGGGGGCGACCTGCGGCGTGTGTCCTGCGGCTTCGATCAGCATGGCATGAACCTGCCGCCACGGGGTGTCGTAGCCGATGGTGAGCGTCGTGCTGAGGGCGACGGCTCGCTCGTGGCCCTGCGCCGAGAAATTACGCACCGTCGACGCGACAACCACCGCGTTCGGAATGGTCAGCGACTGCTCCGCCAGATTGACGATCTTCACCGAGAGCGCATCGACGCTCACAACCACACCCGTCGCATCGCCGATCGAAACAAGATCGCCCTTTTTCAGCGCACGACTGTAGATCACGACCATCCCGCTCATCAACTGGTTGACGATACCGCTCGAGCCCAATGTCACCATCAGACCCAGCAACACGGACAGCCCCTTGAAGACGTCGCTCTGTGCACCCGGCATATAAGGATAGGCAAAGGTGATCGCCAGCCCCCACAACACCACGGAGACCACACGCCGCGTGGCCCCGGCCGTCTCGGGATGCATGCCGGGAATGGTCAGACGCCCGCTCTGCACCGCATCGAACACGTTGTTGATGAGGCTTTGCAGCGCGCGTGTCAGCAGAAAGATGACGATGACCGTCATGACCCCCGGGATGGAAGCGGCAACCCCGATCCCGAAACGGTCGACCAGCGTCCACAGAAAGGCCGATAGCCGCCCAGCCATCGGCTGACTGGCCGGGAACTGCATGAGCACGAAAATCAGGTACAGATAGCCGAAGGCCAGTGCCAGACACACGGCGCCGATCTGAACGATCTGATGGACGAGGTGGACCGCCGAGCCGGTCCAGTCGAAAGTGCGCGCAGTGCGCTGCAAAATGCGTTTCTCGAAGGCGCTTTGCAGGCGCACCTCCAGTCGGGTCCGCATACGGCCGATGCTGATCAGGAGCATCGCAAGCACGACCAGGGCGAGCGCGCTGAGGGCAACACCACGCAGGATGGTCGGCCAATGCAGTTGTTCGCGACGGGCAGCGAAGGCCACTTGCAGGCGTTTTTGAGCGTCCTCGGCGGCAGCGTCGAGCGTGCGCGGGTCGCCCGGCGCGAGGTCGTCTGCGGTCATCGCGAAAAGAATCCGGTCCTGAACGCGGAAGGCCACACCTGAGACGCTGCCCAGCGAGGCCCGCAACACGTCGACCGGGGCGTCGAAGGCGCTGGTCGGCAGGCTCTCGAGCACCGACTGCGCCCGCGCCGCACGCACGGCCGGCGTGGCGCCGCCGATGACGCCGCGAAACGTCACGACGGGACGGTCCATGAAGCGCAGTTCGACGCCATCCTGAGCATCGGTGGCAGAAGCGCCACTCTCAGGGGAGACCGCCCCTGACGCGCTACTGCCCCGGCTTGCCGAGTCTGCGCCCCCGGTCGAGGCAGAAGCGGCAGACGTTGCTGCCATCGCCGGAAGCCCCGGCGCCATTGTCATTCCACATACCACCAACACTTGCAACAGCCACATGCGAATGCGCATAGCACAGCTCCAGCGGGCAAATTGACCACCAAGATTGACGCAGTGCGAGGAATTCCGACGGAAATCAGGCAAAATCGAGGGCTGCCGTATTATTCCCCCGCCTGCTCCCTAGTTCGTGCCCTCGATTTCGTGGTCCGAAGGGTCGCCACCGGCACGTTGCACGCGAAACGCCACGAGGGCGCCCATCGCCGAGAACGTTCGCCGGAGCGGGTATGGACGGATTATTCACCATGGCATCAGCACTGTCGAGCATTGGCGCGATGTGCGCGGACATCGGCCGATTCCCGGCTCCCGTCGCATTGGGCGCAGTGCGTTGTCGGAAAAATTCCGACACCACCCTCAACTATTGGCCACCCATGCCGATAACCAGTTAAGCGGGACTTTTCGGTTGGTTTTCATATGTCCAGTTCGTACAGTGGTTGGCTTGTTGCGTTATCGCTTGCGGTTGCAGTGCTCGCGTCGTTCACGGCGCTCGACCTTTCGGGTCGCATCTACCTCCTGACTCACCGTGGCATGCGTCACGCGTGGCTTGCCGTGGGCGCTGCTGCCATGGGTATCGGCATTTGGTCCATGCACTTCATCGGCATGCTTGCCTTGTCGCTGTCGCCCTCGTGGTCGCCACTGACATCGACGACCACCATCCCGCTGGGCTATGACCCCGGCATCACGGCAGGCTCTCTCGGCATTGCCATCGCCATTTCCTGGGCGGCGCTCTGGCTGATTGCCGATGAACGCTGTTCCAGGTGGCGGCTGGGCTGTGCCGGCATCACGCTCGGCCTCGGTATCGCTGCCATGCACTACAGCGGCATGGCAGCGATGAAAATGAATCCTGATATCGAATATGATCCGGGACTCTTTGCGGCGTCGATTCTGATCGCGATTGCCGCAGCCACCGCCGCACTGTGGATCGCCCGGACGCTGCGCGACGGCAGTCTGCGCTATGTCTTGGCCAAGCGAGTCGGTGCCGCCGTCGTCATGGGGGGGGCCATCACGGCGATGCACTTCACCGGCATGGCGGCCGCCAACTTTACGCCGGGCGCCATTTGCGGTGCAGCCGGCGGCGTCAGTTCGCCGTGGCTGGTGACGACCATCAGTCTGTTCACCTTCCTGATTCTCGTCACCACGTTGCTCGTCTCGCGCCTCGACGCCCGCACCAGCTTCCTTGCCAACTCCGTGCTGCAACTGAACACGCAGATCGCCCGCATGGCGACTTACGATGCGTTGACCGATCTGCCCAACCGCCGCGCCCTGCACGACGCAGCAGCCCGCATGCTCATCAACTCGCGTCGCGACCAGCGCCGTTTCGCCGTGCTCTTCATGGATCTGGACGGCTTCAAGACCATCAACGATTCGCTCGGCCACAACGTGGGCGACGACGTCCTTCGCGCCTTCGCCAAGCGCCTTCGCAAGAATGTGAACGGCGACGACCTGGTTGCCCGTCTGGGCGGCGACGAGTTCGTCGTGTTGCTCGGGTCTTTGTCGTCACCGGAGGTTGCAGGACGTGTGGCACAACGTCTGCTCGACGATATGCGCGACGGATTGCGTGTCGGCGACCAATCGCTGCACGTCGTGCCCAGCATTGGCGTGGCCCTCTTCCCGGAAGATGGCGACAGCATCGACATGCTGCTCAAGCATGCCGACACCGCCATGTACGAAGCCAAGCGCGCCGGACGCGGCATCTACCGCTACTTCGAGCCGCGCATGAATGCTGCCGCCCAACGCACCTGGGAAATCCAGCAGGCACTGCACGACGCGCAGAACGAACAATATTTCTCACTGCACTTCCAGCCGAAATACCGCGGCGACACCGAAGCACTGGCTGGCGCCGAAGCGCTGCTGCGTCTGGCGCATCCGACCTTCGGAGACCTGCAACCGGTCGACTTCATACCGGTGGCGGAACGCACCGGCCAGATCGTCCAGATCGGCTATTGGGTCGTGCGCGCCACCTGCCAGCACATCAGGGAATGGGACGCCGCCGGTCTTCCCCCGGTCAAGGTCGCGATCAACCTCTCACCGCGCCAGATGGCGCAGTCGTCGCTGGTGGAGAACATTGTTCAGATCGTGAACGAGGTGGGAATCGCACACGACCGGCTCATGTTCGAAATCACCGAGACGGTGGCAATGTTCGACGCCCAGCACACCATCGACGTGATCCGCGCGTTTCAGGATCACGGCTTCGAAGTGGCGATTGACGATTTCGGCACGGGATATTCGAGTCTCGCGTATTTGCAGCGCTTCCGCGTCAAGCAGTTGAAGATGGACCGATTCTTCACGAACGGGCTCGACACCTGCGGCCACGAAGGCAGCGCCGTCGTGTCGGCGATCATTGCGCTGGCGCACTCGCTCGATATGGACGTGGTGGCCGAGGGCGTCGAGACGGCCTCGCAGCGCGAGGCGCTCAAGACACTCGATTGCGACGAACTGCAAGGTTTCCTGCTTGGCAAACCGCTCACGGGCGATGCGTTCGCCCGGCTGCTTGCGTCATTGCCGGGGGTACCCGACACACCGGCGATGGCCTGAATCGCCTGAGTCACGCGCCCTGTCGTCCGTCACCGCCGCTTCAGCGCCCGGCAGTCTCGGCTGTGGTCTCGACGTCGGCTTCCGGCACGTCTGGCGCAGCGCCCTCGTCAAACGGCTCCCCGGTCGCAAAGGCCGCCGCCCGGGCAAGCCGCTTGCGCATCCCTTCGTTGGCCGCCGGCCCTGCCGTCGGAATGTGACGCTTCGGGTCCAGCCGCACCCCCGTCACCGCGTCGATCACGACCGGTTCGACGACCTCCCCCGTCTCCCGGTCAATCAGCAGAGCCGAAATGCCCTCCGGTGCAAAGTGCCGGTTTCCCCATGCGAGCAACGCCCACAGCACCGGCCGGAAATCTCTGCCGGCATCGGTGAGCACATATTCGAAGCGTGGCGGCCGGTCGCAATATTGCCGTCGCGCCAGCAACCCTTCTTCGACCAACGCGTTCAACCGGCGGGTCAGCATGTTCGGCGCAATATCGAGGCGTCGCTGAAAATCGTCGAAGCGGGTCGTGCCGTAGCCGGCCTCGCGCAGAATCAGAATGCTCCACCACTCGCCCACGCGCTCAAGGCTGCGGGCGATAGGGCATTGCATGTCGCGGAATGTCTTTCGTTGCATAAGGACTCCTCGCGTTCGGAGAGGGCCGACGCTGCCTATTACCATGCAAGTGAGCATAAGCGCGTCGACACCTGCAAGCAAGCCGGCCAGTGTCGCGGCAGCACGATTTCCCACACATGGCGCAAGCACCCAATCAGCACCCCAATAAAAATCAATGACTTACCGATCAATCATCACGCAAATTATCTGAAGTGAATTCTGCTGCCGACGCCTTAATGCGCGTCGGCGCTCGGCGCTTTGGGAGGTGCAACCCGGCGCATCAGGGGCACCATGAGTGTCACGCAAAGAAAGATCAGACCCAATCCACCGTAAATGTCGCCGAACGTGATCGTTTGTGCCTCACGCAGCGTCAACAACCAAAGCTGACGCAGCGCCGCCGTTTGCACATCGAGGGCATCGAGGCCCGCCGCACTCATGCGCGCCCCAACGCCCGCCAGCCACGCCCCGACCGCCGGACTCCCCTCGCCCATGCGCTCGGCCAGCCGGAAGAAATGCAGATTCGTCCGGTCGTTCAGCACGGTCGTGCACACCGCGATGCCGATGGCACCGCCGAGATTTCGCATCAGATTAAACAGGCCCGACGCCAGACGCAGCCGTGCGGGCGGAAGACTCCCCAATGTCAGCGTGACGATTGGAGCGACGGCGAACTGCTGCGCCGCACCGCGCAATGCCTGCGGCAACATGAGTTGCCAAGTGCCCCAGTCGTGGGTAATCGGTGCGAACTGCCACATCGACAAGGCGAAGCCCCCTAGCCCGAGCATCATCAGTACGCGCAAATCGATGCGATTGGCCAATGCCGCGTAGATCGGGATCGACATCAGTTGGAACACGCCCGTCGAAAAGACGGCCATACCGATCTCGAACGCCGAAAATCCGCGCACTCGTCCGAGAAATAGTGGCGTGAGATAGATCGTCGCGAAGATACCGATGCCGGTCGCGAACGAGAAGAAGCAGCCTAACGCGAAGTTGCGCTCTTTCAGTGCCCGGAGATCCACGATGGGCCTTGCGAACGTGAGACTGCGCCAGAGGAACGCGATCATGCAGAGCCCGGCGAGCCATGCCGTCGTGCGAATCGTGCTGTCGCCGAACCAATCCCAGCGCGGCCCTTCTTCCAGTGTGTACTCGAGGCAGCCGAGACTGACTGCCATGAGAACGATGCCCAGATAGTCCGCACCGCGCAGCAGCGACCAGTCGGCACGGTCGATGCGCACCAGCAGCGGCACCGTGACCGTCACGAAAATGCCCGGCACGAGGTTGACGAAGAACAGCCAGTGCCACGAGTAGTTATCGGTAATCCATCCGCCAATGGTCGGCCCCAGGGTCGGCGCGAGCGACGACAGGCCACCGACCACTGCGGCGGCCAGCACACGTTGCGGCCCGGTGAAAAAGGCGAAGGCCGTCGTGAATACCAGCGGAATCATCGAACCGCCAAGGAATCCCTGCAACGCGCGAAACGCGATCATGCTCTGGATGTTCCACGCCGCACCGCACAGCAGGCTGGCCACCGTAAAGCCCGCCGCAGACGCCGCGAAGATCCAGCGGGTCGACATCACTCGCGAGAGCCAGCCCGAGAGCGGAATCACGATGATCTCGGCAATCAGGTAGCTCGTCTGGACCCACGCCGTTTCATCGGCACCGGCCGACAGCCCGCCACCAATGTCTCTTAGCGACGCCGACACGATCTGAATATCGAGCAATGCGATGAACATGCCGACCACCATCGTCGCGAAGGCGATGACCTTCGCTTGCGTCGACATGGCGTCGGCAGAGTAGCCATCGCCAGGCGCGGGCAGCGCGCCGGTCGTTCGCTCATCGTTGGCGGAATGGGCTGGCCTCGCACCGCCCGCCTCGCCCGCAGGCAGCGGCTGCACCGCCCCCGTTTGCGCGGCGCTCATCGCGCGGCAACCTTTGCCGCCCCGGGCGCGGAAGACGTGTCGCTACCGTCGCCACGCGCATCGACTTCCGCCGTCACCGACAGTCCGGGACGCAACGTGCCCAGGCGGCCATCGGCGGCGTCGAGTTGCACCCGAACCGGCACACGCTGGACGATCTTGGTGAAGTTGCCCGTGGCGTTCTCTGGTGGTAACACGCTGAACTGCGCCCCGGTAGCCGGCGCGAGGCTCGCCACTCGCCCATGAAATACCCGGCCCGGCAATACGTCAGCTTCGATCTTCACCGGCATGCCGGCGCGCAGATGCGCGACCTGCCCTTCCTTGAAGTTCGCATCGACCCACAGACCATGCGCGGGCACGATGGCGAGCAACTGCGTGCCCGCCTGCGCATAAGCCCCGGTCCGCGCACGCCGGTTGCCGACGGTGCCATCCACCGGCGCCCGCAACACCGTGTCTTCGAGGTTGAGCCTGGCAATATCGCGCTCGGCCACTGCCTGTGCCAGCGCGGCTTGCGCCTGCTGCTTCTGCGTGGCGATGACGTCGAGCTGACGCTCTGCCGCCACGGCCCCCGCCTCGGCACGATCGCGGTTCGCCGCGATCTGCTTGTAATCCGCGTCCGCCCTCTGCGCGCTTTGCACCGACACGGCCGACTTGGCGACCAGGTCCTGATAACGCACCTGATCGTCGTGCGCGCGACGCGCATCCGCAGCCACCGCCACCACGCTGGCACGCGCTTGCGCGATGACCGCCGTCTGCAACCGGGCAGTGGCGTCCAGATTGGCCAGCAGCGCCTGCTGCGCTGCGACCGCACCTTCGGCCTTCGCCAGCGCCGCGCGGTAGTCGCGATCGTCGAGACGCACCAGCACATCGCCAGCGTGCACCGACTGATTGTCGGTCACCAGGACTTGCGCGATGTACCCGGGCACCTTCGGCCCGAGCACCGTGACGTCGCCGCCGACGTACGCGTCGTCCGTCGACTCAAGATAGCGCGCTGTCGTCCACCAGTAGGTGCCATAACCCAATGCCGCGAGCGCCACGACGACCAACGCGCCGCGCACGGCAAGGCGTCGCGAAAACGCGCGCTTCTCGGAATGGCCGCCCGTCTGGCTGGCGTTCTGGGCGGGAGTGCTCGGGGATGTCATCGGTCGATCCTTCTTCGCTCTAGGGGGAGTAATGAGACGCGCAACGAGGGGTTGCTTTCATAATGTAAGTAAGTATAGAGTTGCGACTATCAACTTGCAAGTTACCAATTAAATTCCATGAACTCCCCTCTGCTGACGATGCCCGGAATCATCTCCCCGATCCTGCGCCATGCCTTGCTGGCGCTATGTGTCAGCGCCCTGGCGGGCTGCGCCGTCGGCCCCGACTATGTGACGCCGAAGGCCGATTTGCCGGGACATTTCGCGGGCAGCGACTGGTTAGCGCAACGCGACGCCGCGCATCACGCCGCAGTCGGCGACGCCGCCGAGGCCGTGCGACTCGATAAGTGGTGGACAAGCTTTCAAGACCCGGTGCTGACCCGCATCGTCGAGCAGGCATTGGCGCAGAATCTCGATCTGCAGGCTGCGGTAGCGCGCGTGGCGCAAGCCCGGGCGCAGGCCCGCGCGGCGGGAGCGCAGCGATTGCCGTCGCTGACACTGAACGGCAGCGTCACGCGCGAGCATCAATCGCTGGAGAGTCCACTAGGCGCGGTGGCGCGCACGGTACCCGGCTACAACCGCAACTTCACGGACTACGACATTGGGGCAGGAGCGAGTTGGGAGCTGGATCTATTTGGCGGATTACAACGCTCGGCACAGGCAGCGGGCGCTTTGGCGCAAGCCACACAGGCGCAACAGGATGGTGTTCGTGTGAGCATCGTCGCGGAAGCGGCCGATGCGTATTTCCGGGTGCGGGCGGCACAGCGGCGGTTGGCGATCGCCCAGGACCAGATCGAGACCGACGCCCGGCTGATGGAGATCGTCCGTCTGCGCTTCAAGGATGGTCTGGCAACGGCCCGCGAAGTGGCGCAGTCCGAGGCCCTGCTCGCACAGGTACGCACCACATTGCCGCCGCTGCGTATCGAGCGCGAGACACAACTCAATCGACTCGATGTGCTGATGGGCGCCGCCCCCGGCACCTATGCGCGCCGCATGAGCGCCACCACGCAGGACGACGATCTGAAAGCCCGGCCGCTGACGATCCCCGCCATCGGCGACGCAAGCGCACCGGCCGATCTGCTGCGTCGCCGCCCCGACGTTATCGCAGCCGAACGGCGACTGGCTGCGTCGAACGAACGCATCGGTGCTTCGCTGGCGGAGTATTACCCCAAGCTGTCGCTGTCAGGCGTGTTGGGCTTCGAAACGCTGGCTGGCGGACGCGTGCCGAGTGTGGCAACGTTCCAGCCGCTGGCCGCGCTGGGATTGCGCTGGCGATTGTTCGACTTCGGCCGGATCGATGCCGAGGTTGCACAGGCACGCGGCGCGAACGCGCAAGCGCTTGCGGAATATCGTCTGTCGATGCTGCGCGCGACGGAGGATGTGGAAAACGCGATCGTCACGCTTGTCGAACTTGAGCAGCAACGCAAGGATCTGGCGAGCGCCGTTGACGCACAGACGCGCGCCCGCGACAGCGCCCAAGAGGCCTACACCGGCGGCGCCGTCAGCCTCTACGAAGTGCTCGACGCGGACCGCCAGCTATTGTCGGTGCGCGAGGCCGACGCGCTCGCGCAGGCCGACAACGCCCGCGCCGCCGTCGCCACCTTCCGCGCATTGGGCGGTGGATGGCAATCGGATAGCCCAGCGTTGGCGCTGACGAGGTGAGAGAGAAGCACGGTCGACGCGCTGAATTCGTGCGAGGGTCAATACCAGCGTGACGGGGAAGTCCGGCCTTCCGTCCGAACCGCTCATGTACGCCGTGGCCGGCGCAACACCGAGGTCGCCGGCATGGCGGCGCTGCTCACGCGACGTTTGCGGCCGGGCGGCGTAGCTCGGCCGGCGACGCCGCCGGGCGCAGGCGGCGCAGGCGGCGCAGCCAGCATTGCCTGATAAGTCGCCGCCAGTGACTCTTGCGCAGCAACTTGCTCCCGCAACCGCGCAATCACGGCATCCTGCAACGACTTGGCCGCACGCATCTCGTGCTGCGCTTCGCTCATCGCCGCCAACCCCGCCTCCGCCTCCTGCAACTGACGTTGCGATTGCTTGCGCTCCTGCTGCAACGATTTGATGGACTCGCGAGCAGCATCAAGCTCAAGCATCAAACGATGCTCGTTCGCCTCCGCTCGCTCCCCAAGTTTGGTGCGCTCCGCATCCCAATTGGCGCGGTGTGCGGCGTGCTCGTCCTGAAGCGCTTGCACTGCGTCTCGGGCCGAAGCCACGGCCTGTCGAGACGCGACGGCATCCGCTTGCGCATCGATCAGCAACGTCTCCGCGCGGCGCGCCTGCGCCTGGGCTTCGTCTCTTGCCTGACGCGCATCGGCGGCCGCCGTTTCCGCCGACGCAATCCGCTCGTGGAGTACGGCGCGCGCCTGCTCCAATGCTTCGCGATCCGCTGCCAACTCGGCCTCACGCGCGTCCAGCACTGCGCGACGACTCGCGGTTTCTTCCGCCAATGCCACACGCCCTTCCTGTAGGGCCAGCCCCCACAAATCGAGCGCCGCACGCGCCACCGGCTCCGGCATCGTCACGCCCTCAGGCAATCCTGCGACCGCATTGGCGCCACCCTGCAAGCGCGCGCCCAATCCGGCGAACCAGCCGTCGAGATACGGGCTGACGGTATTCGGCGACCCTCGGCCCAATTGCTGACGAATGCGCTCGATCGTCGGACGCTGCCCGGCCATCAACAACGCATCGGCCGCCATCCAGACGTCTTGCTCGGAGATCCCGCGCCCACCCTGTCGAGGCAACGCCGAGGGCATGGGGGATTTCGGTGTTTGGGACATAGTCATCGCGAAGCACTCCTGAAGATCGACGGCATTGCCAAATAACCCACGATAATGGAAGATTATCGGTGGTTATTTATTAATAATGTTATATTTAATACATATTACATATTAAATCATATGTCAGGCAGAAAAATTACATTTAACCGCACGCCATCCCCCGATTTGGCGTTTGGCACGGTGGCACAAAGCCGCTCCGCCTCTGCGTTGCCGGCGCCTCTGGATCCGGGAGCGCTAGATGCCGATGCGCGTGAAGCTGCGCAAGCGCTCGCCCGGGAAGGCGATTCAGCTAATACGCGCCAAAGTTATCAATCGGCCATGCGCTACTGGATGGGCTGGTATCGGCTGCGTTATGGGCAGGCGCTTGTCACGCCCTTGCCGCCGGCTGTCGTCGTGCAGTTCGTCGTCGATCACGCCCAGCACCAAGGTAAACATGGCCTCAGAACCGAGATGCCGGACGCCGTCGATGCCGCGCTGGTCGCGCAAGGTCTCAAAGCTCGCCGGGGGCCGCCCGCACTCGCCACACTGCTCCATCGGCTGAGCGTCATCGCCAAGCTGCATACGTCGCGGGAATTGCCGAATCCGTGTGGCGATCCGGCGGTACGCGAACTGCTCGCGAAAACGCGTCGTGCCTATGCGAAGCGCGGCGTCCGGACGGCGAAAAAAGAAGCGCTGACGCGCGAGCCGTTGCGTGCGCTGCTAGCGACTTGCGACGACTCGCTGCGCGGCAAACGCGATCGGGCGCTGTTGCTGTTTGCCTGGGCCAGCGGAGGCCGCCGACGCTCCGAAGTCGTACGCGCGACGTGCGAGAACGTCCGGCGCACCGGCCCGGAGCATTACGTCTATACACTCAGCTGGTCGAAAACGAACCAGCAAGGCGTCGACCTCCCCGAAAATGAAAAACCGGTCGTGGGCGCTGCGGCCGTGGCGTTGACGGATTGGCTGACGTCGGCGGGCATTGCAACCGGTCCGATCTTCCGTCGAGTGCGACGAGGCGGACACGTCGGCAAGCCTCTTTCCGAGGCCGCAGTGCGCGATATCGTGCGTGAGCGCTGCGCACTCGCCAACCTTGAGGGCGACTTCTCCGCTCACTCGTTACGTGCCGGTTTCGTAACCGAAGCGGCAATTCAACAGGTGCCATTGGCCGAGACCATGACAATGACGGGACACACGAGCGTGGCGACCGTCATCGGCTACTTCCGGCGGGCGGATATGCTGCGCTCGCGCGCCGCCGATCTGATGGGAGACAACGGGGCTCATATGACCGGCGACAGCCCCGTTGAGCCAGTCTGACGCCGCACATCTGAAACACCTGACGAGATGCCCCCTGTCAATTTCAGGGGCTGCCGACATAAAGATGCATTTAAGTGGTATCTTTTATGCGATCAAGCGTATGCCATAGTGAACATAGTGCTGCTGTGACCTTCGCTCTTCCCCCACCGAACCCCTTCCAAGGTGCAGATCGTCATGCCTAGCTCCACCGCTTCCCGATTTCGCAATCGCGCACTTATCGAGCGACTCGGCTTGCTGACACCGATCGTTCAGGCGCCGATGGCTGGCACATCCACGCCAGCGCTCGCCGCTGCCGTTTCCAACGCTGGCGGCCTCGGCTCGATCGGCGTTGCGGCGATGAATGCCGAGGCGGCACGCAAGTCGATCCACGACACGCGCGCCCTGACCCGTAAGCCGTTCAACGTCAACGTGTTCTGTCACGCGCCCGCCAAGCTCGACACCACGCGCGACGCTGCCTGGCTCGCCTACCTCGCGCCGGAGTTCGCCCGCTTCGACGCCAAGCCGCCCGCCACGTTGAGCGAGATCTACACGAGCTTTGTCGCCGAAGACGCCATGTTCGCCATGCTGCTCGAAGAGCGCCCGGCGGTCGTCAGTTTCCATTTCGGGCTGCCGTCGCAGGAGAAGATCGACGCGCTGCACGCGGCCGGGATCACGCTGTTCGCTTCGGCGACGAACCTCGCGGAAGCCCGTGCCATCGAGGCAGCCGGTGTCGACGCCATCGTGGCGCAGGGTTACGAGGCCGGCGGCCACCGTGGCCGCTTCGAAGATCTGGGCGACCGCGTGCCGACCGACGACGAGCAACTGGGCACGCTGGCGCTCGTGCGCCTGATCGTCACCCACACGTCGGTGCCGGTCGTCGCCGCGGGCGGCATCATGGACGGCGCAGGCATTGCGGCAGTTCTTGCTCTGGGTGCGCAGGCCGCGCAACTTGGCACAGCCTTTGTCGCCTGCCCGGAATCCTCGGCCGATGCGGCGTATCGAGAGCGGTTGACCGGCGCGCATCCGCCGCGTACCGCGCTGATTCGCGCGATCTCGGGACGTCCGGCACGCGGGTTCGTGAACCGTCTGTATGCGCTGGAGCAAACGGCCGGGCGCCCCGACCTGCCCGCCTATCCCGTGACGTATGACGCGGGCAAGGCCATCAACGCCGCCGCCAAGGCCAAGGGCAACAACGAATACGCCGCGCAATGGGCCGGTCAGGCCGCGCCGCTTGCCCGCGCCATGCCTGCCGCCGAACTCGTGGGCGTGCTGCGTGCAGAACTGCATGAGACGTTAGACGCGCTGCGCGATCTGGCCGCTACGTTCTGATCGAGGCGCCGTCCATGACATCGACAACTCACATCACCCGGCGTCTCGGTATGTCCACGCCGATCATTCAGGCGCCGATGGCCGTGGCATCGACGCCCGCACTGGTCGCGGCGGTATCCAACGCAGGCGGCCTCGGGTCACTTGCCGTCGGCAATATGGATGCCGAGGCAGCACGCGAAGTCATTCGCCAGACGCGCGCACTGACGGACCGCCCCTTCAACGTGAACGTCTTCACCCACGTACCGCCGCAGGCCGATGCCGCCCGCGACGCGGCGTGGCTCGAGTACCTCGCGCCGGCGTTCGCTCGCTTCGATGCCAAGCCACCTGCCTCGTTGCGCGAAATCTATCTGAGCTTCGTTGACGATGTGGCGATGTACGAGATGTTTCTCGAAACGCGCCCGGCGGTCGTCAGTTTTCATTTCGGGCTGCCATCACAAGCATGGATCGACGCACTGAAGGCCGTCGGCATCGTGTTGTTCGCGTCCGCGACCAACGAGGCGGAAGCCACTGCCATCGAGGCGGCCGGCATCGACGCGATCGTGGCGCAGGGCTGGGAAGCCGGCGGACATCGCGGGCGCTTCAACGACGAAGGCGATCGTCAGCCGAGCGAGGATGAACAACTGGGCACCTTCGCACTGGTGCGGCGGCTGGTCGCCCGCACCTCGCTGCCGGTCATCGCGGCGGGCGGCATCATGGACGGCGCGGGCATTGCGACAGTCCTGGCCCTGGGCGCGCAGGCCGCGCAAATGGGCACCGCCTTCGTGCCATGTCCGGAGTCTGGCGCCGACGCCGCCCACCGCGAAGCGCTACTGAGCGGACAACCGCCGCGCACCGCGCTCATTCGCGCGATTTCCGGACGTCCGGCACGCGGTCTGGCAAATCACTTCTGGGCATTGGAGCAAGTGCCCGGCCGCCCTGCCATCCCCGACTATCCGATGACGTACGACGCCGGCAAGTCGCTCAACGCCGCCGCGAAGGCGCACAAGGAAAGTGGCTATGCGGCGCAATGGGCCGGTCAGGCGGCACCGCTTGCCCGCAGCCTCCCGGCGGCGCAATTGATCGACGTCCTCACACGAGAGACCCGTGAGGCCATCGCCGCCGCAACTGCCTTCGCGCAGTGAGCGCGCCGCAACACGGACGATGCGCCGCCTGTCGATGGTGAAAGGCAAGACTCATGGCCGCAACGTGGTCGACGTGAGTCGCTGACCTCGCCCAAGATTGCCTCTCGGAAAACACAACGGGCAGCCATACAGGCTGCCCGTTGCCGTTAACGCGCCTTGACGCGAGATCAGTGACTGCCGCCCAGATAGGCTGCGCGCACCTTGTCGTCGTTGCGCAGGCTGCCGGCCGGCCCGTGTACGGAAATGTTGCCGTTCTCCAGCACGTAACCATAATCGGCGACTGCCAGCGCGGCCGCGGCAAACTGCTCCACGAGCAGCATCGTCACGCCTTCCGATTTCAGATTGCCGATGATGCGAAAGACTTCGTCGACCAGAATCGGCGCCAGCCCCATCGATGGCTCGTCGAGCAGCACGATGTCCGGGCGGAGCATGATCGCACGGGCCATCGCGAGCATTTGCTGTTCGCCGCCCGAGAGCGTGCCCGCCAACTGATTGCGCCGCTCCTTGAGACGCGGGAAGAGATCCAGCGCGCGCTCCAGATCGGCGGCCACATCGCCGCGCGGGCGGCTGCCCGTCAGGCGAGGGAAAGCGCCGAGCCGAAGGTTGTCCGTGACCGACATGGTGGCGAACACGCGCCGGCCTTCGGGGGAATGCGCCAGCCCCAGCTTGGCGATGCGATGCGAGTCGAGCCCGTCGATACGCTTCTCGCCCAGCGTGATTTCACCGGCGGTCGGCTTGATCATGCCCGACACCGCACGCATGGTCGTCGTCTTGCCTGCGCCGTTCGATCCGATGAGCGTGACGACCTGGCCGCTCGGCACATCGATGTCGATGCCGTGCAGCACCTGCACTTTGCCGTAGCCGGCTTGCAGATTACGAATGGAAAGCATAGTGGTTCCGTTTATCCGTCGTGGCCGCGGTGCGCACGCCGGGGCTTCCCCCGCCGTGCGCCCCGTGCGCGAATGTCGTCAGTGCGTCGTCGTGGCGCCGCCCAGATACGCCTCGATCACCTTCGGATCGGCCTGAATCTGCGCCGGCAGCCCCTCGGCGATCTTCTGGCCGAAATCAAGCACCGATACCGTCTGGCATGTGCTCATCACCACGTCCATGTGGTGTTCGATCAGAATGACCGTGATGCCGTGATCCCGAATCTTGCGAATGATTGCGAGCAATTCACGAATGTCGGGAGCCGTGAGACCGGCGGCCGGTTCGTCGAGCAACAGCAGACGCGGGTCGAGCGCCAGCGCTCGGGCAATTTCCAGCAAACGCTGTTTGCCGTACGGCAGGTTGCGCGCCTCTTCGTCGGCGAGCGACGACAGACCCACGAAGTCGAGCAGCCGCATCGCACGCGCACGCGCGCCGTCCTCTTCCCGCTTGTAACGCGGCAGACGCAGCGAGACATCGACCAGCGTCGAGCCGAACGTGTGATGCAGACCCACCAGCACGTTTTCGAGCGCCGTCATCTCCCCGAAAAGCTGCACGTTCTGGAAGGTGCGCGCCACGCCGGAAAGCGCAATGTCCGAAGACGTCCTGCCGGCGAGCGACTGTCCGGCAAACTCGATGCTGCCGGCCGTCGGCACGTAGATGCCCGTCAGCACGTTCATCATCGTGCTCTTGCCCGAGCCGTTCGGGCCAATCAGCCCGTGAATCGTGCCGCGCTTGACGGTCAGATCCACCTGATTGAGCGCCTTCAGGCCATCGAACTGCATAAGCAACTGTCGCACCTTGAGCAGCTCGTCCGGGCCACTGCCTGCGGCCGCCAGCACCGGATCGGTATCGCTTGCGGCGGCCTCGTCGACCTGCGTGGCCGAGACGGTCAGCGTGCGGCGGCGATGCAGAACGCGCGAGCGCAGGAAGCCGACGATGCCGTCCGGCAGGTAGTACACGACGAACAAGATCATCAGACCGAAGATCGTCAGACGCCAGTCCGTGATGCTGTCGCGCCACCAGGTCACGCCTGCGAGTGCAATCGTGCCGACGATCGGCACGGCCGCCTTGGCAAGCGAGGTGCGTCCGCGTGCAATGGCGCTCACCGCCACGACCGTGGTCACCGCTGCGATGATCGTGGCGACGATGCGGAAGATACTGATGTCGTCGAGCAACTGCGGCAGCAACACGATGATCGCCGCGCCCAGCAGCGAACCGCTGCGCGTCTTGCGTCCGCCCATGATGACGGCCAGCAGGAACAGAATCGTCAGCTCGAAGTTGTACGTGTTCGGCGAGATGTACTGCTCGGAATACGCATAGAGACTGCCCGCGAGACCGGCAAAACCGGCGCTGATCACGAACGCATACACCTTGTAGCGATACACCGAAACGCCCATACAGTCCGACGCCACCGGTGAATCGCGCAGCGCTTCGAAGGCGCGCCCGAGGTGCGACTTCAGAATCCGGTGCGCCACGAGCATGCTCAACAGCAGCAAGACGGCGACGAGCCAGTAGTACTCGACCTCGTCGATCGGATGACCGCCGATGACCGGCTTCGTGAGCTTGATGCCGAGTGGCCCCGCCGTGAGGAAGTCCATCTCGTTGATGAGAATCTGGATGATGGTGCCGAAAGCCAGCGTCACCATGGCCAGATACGGACCGATCACGCGCAGCGCGGGTAGCGCGAGAACTGCGCCGAACGCCGCCGTGACGAGAATCGCGGCGGGAAGCGCCAGCCAGAGCGACAGCCCCAGCTTGGCGAAGAACACCCCCGCCACGTAGGCGCCGATGCCGAACAGGCCTGCGTGACCGAGCGACACCTGTCCGGTGTAACCCACGACGATGTCCAGCCCGAAGAGCAGGATCGCGTAGATCATGATCGTCTCGATCATGTGGATGTAATACGGATTGCCGACGGCCATCGGAAAACCGAACAGCGCGGCGATGCCCACGATTGCCGCCAGCTTCGCGGTCACGCCCAGGCCGCCGAGATCGCCGGCCCTGCGGGCGGTAGAGGTCTGTGCGGTCATGGTCACACCTTCTTGATGGCGGTCTTGCCGAACAGGCCCGCCGGCTTCACGGCAAGCACGAGCAGCAACAGCACGAGACCCGGCACGTCTTTGTAGCCGGTCGAAATGTAGAACGCGGTCGTCGTCTCGGCCACGCCCAGGATCACACCGCCCACGAGCACGCCCATGCCGCTCGACAACCCGCCGATGATCGCCACGGCGAAGGCTTTGAGCCCGAGCACAGCACCCATCGTGGCGCCGGTAAGCGTCAACGGCGCCACGAGCACGCCTGCGAAGGCTGCCGCCATGGACGACAACGCATACGAGAAGGTAATCACCAGACTGGTGTTGATGCCCATGAGTCCGGCGGCGTCGCGGTCGTTGGCCGTGGCCACGACGGCTTTGCCGTAGATCGTGCGGCGGTTGAAGAATTCGACAGCGGCCATCATGAGCAGCGCGCCCGCCACGACAAGCAGTTCCATCGGCAGCACGTTAGCCCCCATCAGGCTGATGGGCGACTCAGGCAGCGGCGACGGGAATTTCAGGTCGTCGCGTCCCCAGACGTTTTCCGCGACGTTACGGAAGATGATGCCCAACGCAATGGTGGACATGATCCAGCCGAACTCCGATTTGATCCGCAAGGCGGGCTTCACGCCGATACGTTCGACGAAGGCGCCCTGCACGAGACCGAACAGGCACACGATGGGGATCATCAGCCAATAGTTCAGACCGAGGGTGTCGACCAGGGTCAGGCCGACCAGTGCGCCAAGCATCAGCGCTTCGCCTTGGCCGAAGTTCAGGGTGCCGGACGTCGCGAACGTCAGTTGGTAACCGAAGGCGATCACGGCGTAGATCATCCCCAGCGCGATACCGCTGTAGATGAGTTGAATCAGGATGGTCATGCGGTCCTCTCTCGCGAGTGCGAGCCTACGAGCGATGCACGGGAGGCATTCGATGCGGGTGGCCTCGCGCCGGTCCCGAGTGCCGGCGTCTGGCCCAGGTGTGGCGACGGCGCGCGTGCTGTGCCCGGACACCCCGTTGCCGGGGGCCGGGGCACCAGCGACGCACGCCGTCGTTCACCTGTCATGGCTGCAAAACGCAACCGGAATGCTGCGTTGGGAGGCAGCGCGGCTTACTTCGCAGGTGCCTTTTCGCGCACCTTGCTGCCGGCCTTCAGATCCGCGTCGTAGCCGTACACGACACGGCCGCCCTTCACTTCGCCGATCACAGGAATGTTGGCGGTGATGGCGTCGTGATCGTCATGCGTGAACGGGTGCTCGTAAGTCGTGACCACGCCTTCCACCGGCGTCTTCAGGTCTTCGAGTGCTGCACGCACCTTCGGGCCGTCCGTGCTGCCGGCCTGCTTGATGGCCGCGGCCAGCAGGTAGATCGAGTCGTAGCCCTGCGCTGCAGAGACCGCCGAGTCGATGCGATTGTTCTTCGGCTTGAACATGGCCAGATAGGCGTCGATGAACGCCTTGCGCTTGGGCGTATTCGGTTCCTGAATGAACGTCTGCGGCATACGGGCGCCCTCGCCGTTCGCGCCCGAGTTGTCGATGTAGTTCGCCATCGCGAGCGTCCAGCTACCGACGATCGGCAGCTTCCAGCCGAGCTTGCCCATGCCGTTGGCAATCTGCGCCAGTTCCGGGCCGATACCGTACGTGAGGATTACGTCCGCGCCGGCTTGCTTGGCCTTGAGCAACTGGGCCGTCATGTCGACGTCCTTGATGTTGAACTTCTCGACAGCGACCGGCGTAATGCCCTTCGCCTTGAGTGCCTTTTCCAGGTCCTCGCGGCCGAGCTGGCCATAGTTCGTCGAGTCCGCGAGAATCGCAGGCTTCTTGAAGCCGCGACGCGTGATGGCTTCTTCCACGATCATCGGCGCCTGAATACTATCCTTGGCCGAGTTGCGGAAGACATAGTTGTCGGGATACTGGGGCGGTTTGAACTGTTCGGTAATGACCGTGCCCGTGGCCACGTTATTGAACACCGGAATCTTGGCGTCCTGGTAGAAACGCTGCGAAGCGAGTGCCACACCGGTGTTGATGTAGCCGACGGTGGCAACCACCTTTTCCTTATTGATGAGTTCCTGCGCCACTTGCACGCCGCGTTCGTTCTTGGCTTCTTCGTCGCGCTCGACCAGCAAGATCTGACGGCCCAGCACACCGCCCGACTTGTTGATTTCCGACGCCGCGAGACGCACGCCATCACGCATGGAAACGCCCATCGACGATGAGCCGCCGGTGAATGGGCCAGACACGCCAATCTTGATCGGATCGGCCGCAACGGCCATCGAGGCGGACAGGGCGAACGCGACAGCGCCGGCCATGAGCTTGAATCGGAATTGCATAAGGGTCTCCTTCGGTGCGATGCGTTTCGATATGACGCTTTTGTGCTGCGATTTCCTGATGCCGCAGGCCCTGCCGTGGAATGCGCGAATCACGAGTTGTCTCTCTCCCGCCGCATCGCCCCGGTCTTGTAATTCGTGTCAGGGCGATACCGTAAAGCACGCTTCGAACGACTAACCTAGCGCGCCGATTATGTGATCGCTGAGTTTCGCCCGCAAAGGCGGGAATACCCCTACGGGGGCGCGGGTTTGCGCCCCGTTATCGCCATTTGACGCGGGTTTTCAAGGGGTTTTGCGGCGCGCGCCATGTATGGCGCGTGTCGGGACATCGGCACGGAGTGCGAAAGAGTTCGACTCGGGAGACAGGTCGTAAGGCAGATGTAAGCGACGGCGATTAGTCGCCCGGCGCAACCACTTCGCGTGTGCCGTTCCGCCCCATCGGGCTGACCAGTCCAGCGGCCTCCATCTGCTCGATGAGGCGTGCTGCGCGGTTGTAGCCGATGCGCAATTGCCGTTGCACCGCCGAGATCGACGCCCGGCGCGAGTTCAGCACGAATGCCGCCGCCTCGTCGTAGAGCGGGTCGGCTTCGGCATCGCCTGCCGACTCGCCGAACAGGTCGGCCGAGGCCGCATCGCCCGGGTCACCCGCGAGAATCGTTTCGTCATATTCGGGCTCGCCGTACTGCTGCCAGTGCTGGACGACACGGTGCACCTCGTCGTCGGCGACGAACGCGCCGTGCACGCGCTGCGGATAGCCCGTGCCCGGCGGCAGGAACAGCATATCGCCCTGCCCCAACAACGATTCCGCCCCCATCTGGTCGAGAATCGTGCGCGAATCGATCTTCGACGACACCTGAAACGCGACACGCGTCGGAATGTTCGCTTTGATGAGGCCCGTAATGACGTCGACCGAAGGCCGCTGGGTGGCGAGAATCAGATGAATTCCCGCCGCACGCGCCTTCTGCGCAAGCCGGGCGATCAGCTCTTCGATCTTCTTGCCCGCAACCATCATGAGATCCGCCAACTCGTCGATAACCACCACGATGAACGGCAGACGGTCCAGCGGCTCCGGTGCGTCGGGGGTCAGCGAGAACGGATTGCTGACCTTCTTGCCCGCCGCTTGGGCGGCGTCGATTTTCTCGTTGTAGCCGGCCAGATTGCGCACGCCGAGTGCGGACATCAGGCGGTAGCGCTTTTCCATCTCGCCAACGCACCAATTCAGGGCATGCGCAGCCTGCTTCATGTCGGTGACGACCGGGGCGAGCAAATGCGGAATGCCGCCATAGACGGACAGCTCCAGCATCTTCGGGTCGATCATGATGAGCCGCACGTCGTCCGGCGTCGCCTTGTAGAGCAGCGACAGAATCATCGCGTTGACGGCCACCGATTTGCCCGAGCCGGTCGTGCCCGCCACCAGCAGGTGCGGTGCGCGTGCCAGGTCGGCCACGACGGGCTCGCCCGTGATGTCCTTGCCCATGGCAAGCGCAAGGGACGAGCGATGCGTGTCGAACACCGGGGCCGTCAGGATCTCCGACAGGCGAATCATTTGCCGCCGCGCGTTCGGCAGTTCCAGCCCCATGCAGGTCTTGCCCGGAATCGTTTCGACCACCCGGATCGAACTCACGCCCAGCGCACGCGCCAGATCCTTCATGAGACCGACCACCTGCGCGCCGCGCACCCCCACCGCCGGTTCGACTTCGAAGCGCGTGATCACCGGCCCCGCCGATGCGCCAACGACCGTCACCGGCACCTTGAATTCGGCCAGCCGCTGCTCGATCAACTGCCCCACTGCGGCGAGTGCCTCGTCGGAGACGACGTTGGCGACGTCCTGCGCAGTCGCTGGCGACAAAAGATCGAGCGATGGCAGATCGTAATCGATGGCAATGCGCGGGGCCGGCAATGCGTACGGCGTATCGGCCGAGAAGCTGGCGGCTGGCGGCTCAACCGGACGCGTCACGGCGAACGGCGCCGATGCTGCGAACGTCGGGATGGCAGGCACGGCGACGACGGGAGATACGGATGCCGTCGGTGCGAGAGATGCTGCATCGTCGTGCGCTTGTAACGCCTCGTCAGTGCGCGCCCAAGTGCCATCGGCACGCAAGACGTAATGGGGTTTCGACGACGGTTCCAGCGTCTGCGCAGTGGCCGGTGCATCGACGGGCAGAGAGGCTTCCGCCTGATCTGCCGACACCTCGGACGGCTCGGCGACCGGCGCATTGAGCAACGCATGGATCGGCGCATCGGGCACATCGGGCACATCGGGCACTTCGACACTCGCCAGAACATCTGCAAAAATAAATGGGCGCGGTGATGCGGCAGCCACCGAGGCAGGCATCGAGATCGGCTCGACGAGTGCCGCACCGGTCGTGTCCGCGAGCCGTGCCGCCGGTTGCAGTTCGTCCGCGATATCCCGTGCAGGCTGTGCCTCGGCAATGGCGACGGGAGCCTCGGCAGGTGCGCTGGCGTCCGTCGCTTCGTCCGCGACGCGATTATCGCTCACGGCGGCACCTTCCTGATGATCGGCAGCGGTCGCAGGCATCACCGGTGCCGGCGTGGGGACATTCACCGCATCGGGCGAATCGGAAGCGGACCATTGACGTAAATCGCGCAGCAAGGCTTGCGCCTCGTCGCGCAACGCCGCGAGGGCAGCGATGCGCGCCTGCTCAGCAGCGCGCGCCGCCTCTTGCTGCGCGAGCATTTCCGGCGTCGGACCGGCCGGCAACACTTCCTCAGGCGCGACGTCAACGTCTTTTGCCGACAGATCGACGGGCGAGAATTCAGAGAGTCCGGCGGACAGCGGTGTCGCCGCATCGCTCGCAGACCACAGCGCGGCGCCACGGATCATCGGCGCGTCGGGACTTGCAGCATCGCCCGGCGGCGCGGCAGACGGTGCTGGCGACGTAGGTGCCGCAGGCGGGCTCATCGGTGCGGCAGCGTCGGCAGAGGTGCGATTGACGGCGGACACGTTAGCCCCCTTCGAGGCCGGCACGACAGGTGGAGCGCCACGCGGTGGAATATCTTCGAGCCCGAGTTGCGGCTTGCGGAAGGGGCTATGCACAATCGTGCCGCGCAAATGCGCCGGTGCCATGCCCACGGGACGGCGATAGCCCGTCGCGCCGGGAATCGACGTCGAGTGCAGCGGATCGAGGGGCGCAGCCGACGATGCAGATGTCACCGGAGCCCTGGATGGCATGGGTGCGGGTCGCGGACCCGCCTGCGATGTCCCGCGCGTCTCACGGGACGGCAGGCCCGGCTCGGCACGTACGAACTCGGTCATGCGCAGCGTATCGCCACGGCTCGGACCGGACGCGTAAGCGCCGCGCGGCAAGACAGGGCGTACCCCAGCCGCCGCACTCCCCGCCGTAGTGGCGGCCACCGTCGCGGCGGTGCCCGCACCTGCACGCCCCACCGAAGTGCCCTTGCCTGCCGGACGACCTCCCGCGCCACTCGCAAACGAGGGCTCCGTGCGCGGTGCACCGCGTGCCGTCAACGGCGGCGGTTGCATGGCATCGAGACGTGCACGTTCCTCGTCCGAGAGCTTCCAGCGCGGTTGCGCCGCGAGACCACGGCGACGCGGCACTGGTTCTTCCGTCAGGCTGCCGACGTTGTGATGCCCTTGCCCAAGCGTGGGCGTGAAGCGCTCGCCGCGTTCGCTCGTGTCGAACGACATCTGTGACAGCCCCCTCGCAGGCTCACGTCCGCCGCCGTCGAAGCGCGATTCGTAGGTGGGCTCGTCAGCATCGTCATCGGCAGGTTTGCCGCGCGAAAACATCCCCCACCAGGTGGTTCCGAAGACCAGCGGAAGCGAAAAGAGGAGAACGACGCCTGCGACGGCCATCGCAAGCGTGCCGCCCAGCGCGACGTGCAGCGCGTGAGAGAGGGATTGGCCGACGCTGCCGCCGGCAGTGATGTTGTCACCCGTCAGCGCGGCAAGCGTGGCGCTCGACACCATCGCGAGCGGCACGCCGAGCAACATACGGAGTGTGCCGGGGCCGAAGATTCGTATCTCACCGCCAAGCAGACCCCGTACGCCAGGCCAGCACAATGCCAGTAACCAAAACGTCGACAGTCCGAACCAGCCAAACCCCATAATCGCTCATGCTTCAGGAAAACCCGGAGTGCGATTGTAGCAGGTAGACCACCGTGTGGCGGGCCTGCCGGCAGGGTCTTTCGCTCCCGGGCGGCGAATCAGGCGTGGCCGTGCGTGCCCGTCGGACGTGGCGCCAGCGACGCCTCGACGACAAGGCTCCCAACAGAGGCTGCCTGCTCGGCGTTGTCCGGCACGACGAGGCTCAGGTTTCGGCGGCGAAGCGAACGCCAGTCGACCTTCTCGAAGATATCGTCGCCCAGCGCGCTGGCGCGCGACAGGTTCTCGACACGCACACCGCGTGCCCGCAAAACCTCGGCCGCATGACGGAACGACGGCTCGATCAGGCTGGCAAACTCGGCATCCAGCCGCGTCGGTGCACGGGTCTGCATCGTCTCGTAAAAGCGCGGTGTCTGCGAAGCGGCACGCAAATCCACACCATGAAGGTACATCTGGGTAAAGCCTAGCCAGGTGGCGACCTGAAGCGCCAAATACGCCACGGTGCCGCCATGGAAAAACCCGTTATCGATGTCGAAGCTGAATCCCATCCGGCTGTTTGCCCCCAGAAATGCAGCGCTGGCGGCGACTCGCGGGTTCGCTCGCAATGCCTCGGGCGTGCTGGCGGCTTCCATTGCGCGCTTGAAGATGTCGTCCACGAGGTAGAACCGGCAGCCGAAAGCCGACATCGGGAACATCTCCAGCAAACGCGCGAGTACCACCGGCGTGACGAACAACACCAGATCGTGCGCCACGATACGACGCGCCAGATCCGGGCGCTGGCGCACGAAACCGGCGTCGAGAATGCAATAGAAGTTGAATTTGACCGGCGCGGCGTTGGCCAGCGCAATGGCGCCGTTCACACCCATGACGTGATGCATCGGCAGCGCGTCGTAATCGATGTCCGCGACCGAAGGCCCGCTGGCGACGATGTGGCAAGGCAACCGGCGCAGGCGCTGCAATTCGGTGCGCCGGGCAAGCGGCACATGACGTCCGCGCCAGGTAAAGCGTTCGATGACACCCATGGCGTCGCGCTCGACACCTGCATGCGGCCACAGCCGTTCGTTGTGCCGCCACGTCGCCGTATGGCTGTGACGGTACACGAGTTTGAGAAGCGTCGAAATCATTGTCGTTGTTCTGGTTAGGCTATCTGATTGCGCCGAGCGCACCTTGTGGATACGTGCGGCCCTAACCCCGTTCATGTCGCGTGTCTGTCCTTACCGAGCGCCGGCGAGCTATATCGAACTCCGCGATTTTCCCCAAGACGCGGAAACGACCCACCGGCGAATGGAGGCATGGCTCCATCACGTCGACAAACCAATTCTGCCACCTCGGCTTCGCCAAGGACAGCATTTATTCCAATTGGAATTCTTACGTCGAGTTACGTCTCGATGACGCAAAAAAAGAAAGTGCCTGACGTCGAAACGCCCTATTCATGCGGGTTTCGAGCGCATCGCGCACGGGAAGACAGGGGATGAAACGAAGTCCGGCGAGAAACGAAGCATTGTGGCAAATGCAGACAATGCACAGCCCCGATCGTCGATTGATGTGGCTTTTGCCGGGTCGTTGGCATGCCGCCGTGAACCCGGCCGGCGGTTCAGTGCAGTGCCGAACGACCGCTTGGGGGCGAGTAAAAGGCCTGCCCCAAGTCGACCAGCAACGACGCCAATTGAGGATCACGAACAAAACTTGCCGCGGAATCGGCGGCGAGAATCGCTTCGGGGGTCTGCGGGCGGGCAATCAGGAAACCCTGCACATAATCGACGCCGAGTTCGGACAGCGCTTCGAGCGTCGCGGCATCCTCCACCCACTCCGCCACGCTGCGAATTCCCAGATTCTTCGCCAGCGCCACAATCGCTTCGACGATCGCCAGATTGGCCGGGTGCGCCGCCATGCTCTTGACGAAGGCCCCGTCGATCTTGATCGCATCGACGGCGAGATCTTTCAGATAGGAAAACGAACTGAACCCCGCGCCGAAATCGTCGAGCGCAATGCGCCCGCCCAATTGATGAATCCTGTCGACAAAACGGCGCGTATTGTCGAGATCGTGAAGCGCGACGGTTTCCGTGATTTCGATACACAGCAAACCGACGGCGCGCTCGTGGGCCGCCAGCGTCGCAAAGATATCCCGCACGAAATGCTCATCGTTGAGCGATGCCCCCGAGAGATTCACACACACGAACCGTGTCTTCGAGAGCTGCTCGCGATGCTGATCGATCCAGGTAAGCGTGTTCGTGAGCACCCATTTGTCGATCATGCCGATACTGCCGTTCTCCTCGGCCGCACCGATGATGCGCGAGGCCGGCACGATATTGCCGTCCGAATCCCGCATGCGCACCAGCACCTCGAAGTTGAGCGACTCGCCGGGCGACGCCATCTCCATGATCGGTTGCATTTCGAGGAACAGCGTGTTGGGCGTGAGTCCGGCATCGAGTGCGTCGATGAGCCGCAACTCGGCCAACCGCTCGCGGAATGCCGCAGCGCCGCGCTCATAGACGACCAGTTCGCGGCGGCCCTTCTTCGCTTCGCGGCAGGCGCGGTCGGCGGACGAAATCGCGTCCGGCACCCGCATGTCGGCCGTCAGCTCGATCACCCCGGCCGACGCACGTACCTGAAATGCGCGATCCCCGATCTGGTAAGGCTCACCGGAAATCGCGTCGACCAGCCGGCGCGCCACTGCGGCGGCTTCCTTGATCGTTGCATCGCGAAAGACAACGATGAACTCGTCGCCACCGGTGCGTCCCACGCTCTGATCCGCCGACAGCCGCGCGCGCATGCGATCGCATGCCTGACGCAGCACTTCATCCCCCGCCGCGTGACCGAACAGGTCGTTGACGAGCTTGAAGCGGTCGAGATCCAGATACGCCAGCGCTGCCGGCCGCGCATCGGACAACGTCCGGATCGCCTCGGCGAGCGACTTCTCGATACCACGCCGGTTCGATACCCCCGTAAGCGGGTCGTTCTCCGCCAGATAACGGAGTTGCTCCATCGTGCGAGCCCGCTCGGTGATGTCCTGAAGCGAGCCTTCGATTCGTCCGCTGGCGAAGATCGCCTTCACGAGGTAGCGGCTCGTGCGGCCATCGTCGCGCGGCAGCGAGAGGATTTCGAGTTCCGATTCTTCGCTGTGCTGGGCGACGTCGAGCAGCATGCGCCATGTGTTCTGGCCGAAGAACTGATCCCACCGGAACGCCCGCCCTTCGGTGTTGGGAATGCCCAGCATCGTGTGCAACGCGGCGTTCCCCCGAACGAAAACGCCCTGATCGTTGAGCGTGAAAAGGCCGACAGGCGTCACATCGTAGGCATTGCGAAGTTCAGCCTGCGCTTCGAGTTTGCCCTGATGCTCCACCCGCATCTGCTCGGCAATCGCCAGCGCCGCCATGAGGCTCGAAAACAGCGCCGCCGTCACACTGTTCAGTGCGGACGACAACGCACGCGCATTGAACGCGGCGGCGATCACTTCGGAAAACGTGGCAAATAGAACGATAGCCAACGAGGCGCTATACCAGATGGCGACGCGCGAGCGCGTCAGCACGAGAATGCGAGCGAGCAGCACCAGGACGATTCCGATGCCCAGCGCAGCGACCATCCAGAGCACCGGGATGAAGTGCGCATACGGCAAGGCAATCGCTGCACAGCACAGCACCACACCGGCCCATTGCAGCACCATCACCATCCATCGGAAGCCGACAAGGCGCAGTTCCCGCTTGAATAGCTGAGTGAAAAGCGAATAGGTGAGCACGTAGTAAATGGCGAATGTCGCTTTGCGCACCAGGGCGTCCCAGTCGGTCGGAATGGCGCGTTCCAGCCACTGTGTGTCCGCGCCGAGCGAGTTCGCCGCGAGCCGCAGATTACCGACCAACCATGCTGCAAAGAGCACATAAAGCCATTCTTTATTGATGATGGCGGTGACCAGCACGAATGCCGAGAGCGTGAGCAGGCCGCCCTCGAGCAGGCCATTGCTGCGGTGGAACTCCCTTTCGGAGATGCGCAATTGAGACGCCGGCCAGGCAACCAGCGAAAGATGAGCCGGCCCCGAGAACGTGCCCTCGCAAAGGAGCGTCACGGGCGCGACGAGATGCCCGAGGTCGATGGCAAAGCCCGCCTTCGACACCTGGATCGCCCCGCTGACCCCGCTTCGATCCGCGCGGCCGATGGCCGCTGCGTCGGGATTGCGCCAACAGGCAAGCGTTTGCGCATGACGCGAAGGGAATTCGAGGACGGTGTTCTGCTCGTCGCCCACCTCCGGCACGGTTACACGAAACCAGACCGGCGCCTCGGACAGATGTGTACTGAATTGCTGAACGACCGGCGCACGCTCGAGCGAGCCCTGCACCAGCGGCGGACCGAACGTTGCGGGAACATCCCCCTGCGCCTGGAAGCTCAACGGCGTAGCGCCGCGCACGGCGTACTGGCTCTCCTGGAACATCAGCACGATGCCCGAGAGCAACATGATTGCCGCAGGAACGGCGTACAGGGAAATACTGCGAAAAAGTTCGTCGACTCGCGCAGTAACGCGCCAACGGCGCCGCGTGCCAGTGAGTTCGGCCAATTCATCGCCGAAATCGTTCTTGGTGCGGCCGTGATCGTCACGCTCGTTGCCGAGTTCCCCCGCCATATGACTCTTGTGCCCTTATCTCGTTGGTCGCCCCCGCCTTGATTTCCGGACAAGGCGTGCATTTCGGCTCACCTTGCCGGCCGGGCCGGCCCTGTCCCGTGCGGCCGGTGTTCCGGCCCGCACGGTCAGGTGTCTCTCGCCCGTCCTGCGCGTTACCGCCGTCGCCGCAAAAATCGCTGCCTGCGCACGACGGGATAACGTTAGTTCGAATAACGGCATTACACCGTCAGGCTAAAGCCTGATGCTACGCATCGTACCTCGTCGGCACCAAAAGATAAATCCCGCAGATGCGCGTCAATACTGGCTTCACCCGGCAGTGCACCCCGTATATCCCCCTCATCGCCCGGCCCCCCCAGCCGCAAGTCCGGGTGATGTGTCAGGCACATGTAGGCAAACAGCGGATGCCCCGCCGCCTGCCAGCGCGTGCGGGCCTGCGCCACGTCCAGCGCCAGCACGCGATGCCCGATGCCGCCCACGTGCGCCATCGGAATCAGGTCTTGCCCCGGAAACACGTCGACGAACATCAGTGCTTCGTACTGCCGATGCAATGGCGGCCGCGCCGTAATCACCATCCAGTCGATGTTGGAGAGCACGCAATACTGGTAGAACGCCTTGAACAGCGCCGTCTTGACAACGCGCCCTACCGGCCCGGCCACCACGCCGAGACGTGTCGCCTCAGCCAGCGCCGCGTTGCCCAACCACGACGGCAATGGCGCCGAGTCCTCCAGATGCAGCGTCTGATAACGGTTGGTCTGAATGCGCATCGTTCCAAGCACAGCGCCGTCGAGCCTTGCGCGGGCCACGAGCACGATGGAGCCCGGCTCGCGATCGCTGGCCTCCGGCTCGCTCAATGTGGCAGCGAGTTCGGGGAGATGACGTCCGTACGCGGCCTGACGCATGGCCGCCGCGTCGCGTAATGTCGCTTCGTCCCCCGCGATGGTGACGATGAAGGGCAGTCGCTCTTCACGCATCGCACTGAGATCGGAAACCGGCGAGCGCGCGGCGGCCGGCGGCGGCGTGCGAACATTACCGGCCGGCCGGTCGGTTCCGGCGATGGAAAGGACATCTGAAGCTTGTGAAAGATCAAACATGATTGACACTCCTTAAGGTCAAAAAAAGGCTGGTGCCACGCTCGGGCAATCTCCCCGATGCATCGCACCATTCCTTTCTTGATCCGCCGAGGCGAAGTGTCAAGTGCTTATTTCTCTTGGCTTTTTGCGGTTTCCTAAGCGTCTCGCGCCCACCCGGCCTCCCGTTGCGCCAACCACCCAGGGAACCCTCGTCACACCGTATAGAACCACCCCTCCCCCGTTTGACCGGCCAGTTGCTGCGGCATGGGTGTCACCTATTTACTACAGTTGCCGCATTAAGAGAGACTCTGGCAAAATACTAAACGTGTTTACTATCTGATACCGCCGGAGCCGCTCAATCGCTGCGCCGGCTTTTTTTGGCTACGACATGTCGAAGATCGATTGGTCGTCCCGTTTCGGCACGCTGGTGCATGACGTCGCGCGCGTTCACTCGCGCCTGTTCGACCGGCGCGCTCGCGGGAACTTCGATCTCACCCGGGCGCAATGCCGCGTGCTGGTGATGCTGCATCGCTATGGCGTGCAGACGCAGGCAGAACTGGCCGAACGCATGGAGTTGACGCCGATGGCACTCGTCAGACTGCTGGACCGGCTCGGGGAAAAGGGCCTCGTACGTCGCGAGCGCGACCCGAACGACAAACGCGCGCACCTGCTTTACCTGACAGAGGCTTCGGAGGCGAAGATCGACACGATCGTCGCGTTCGCCAATGTGGCGGAGCGCGAGGCGCTGGCCGACCTCACACCGGCCGAGCGTGCCGAGTTGTCGCGATTGCTGGGCAAGGTGCTGACGAACCTCACGCGTGCCGAAGCCGAATGTCCGGCCCCGGCGCGCCATTCCGAGGAGGCCGAGCCGGAGTAAGCCGCAGGGTGCAGGAGGCCACGCGTGCGAAGACAGCCCCCTTCGCATCGTCATAACGACAAAAACAACGATCGACCAGAGGAATTACCGTGTCATCCCCGCAAAAGGCTGACGATCCGGGCAAGCACCGCGCGCTCGTCAGTGTGTCTGTCATGCTCGCGACGGTCTTGCAGACCCTCGACAGCACCATTGCCAACGTGGCCCTGCCTCATATGCAGGGTAGTCTTTCGGCCTCGCAGGACTCGATTACGTGGGTGCTGACGTCCTATATCGTGGCGGCCGCCATCGCGACGCCGCTCACCGGCACGCTTTGCGCCCGCTTCGGACGCCGGCGTGTCTTCCTGTGGTCGGTCGCGGGCTTCACGATTGCTTCGGCCCTGTGCGGCATGGCGCAATCGCTCACAGAGATCGTGGCGGCGCGTCTGTTCCAGGGAATTTGCGGCGCGGCGCTTGTGCCGCTTTCGCAGGCGACCATGCTCGACATCAACCCGCCGCACAAGCACGGCTCGGCGATGGCGATCTTCGGCATGGGCGTGATGGTCGGGCCGATTCTTGGACCGTCGCTCGGCGGCTGGCTTACAGACAGCTATAACTGGCGCTGGGTGTTTTACATCAACCTGCCCATCGGCCTGATCGCCTTCCTTGGCATTGCCGCCTATCTGAAAGAGCCGCCGGAGCAGAAAGCCGGTAAGTTCGATGTGCTGGGCTTCGTCACCCTGAGTCTGGCCATCGGCCTGTTGCAATTGCTGCTTGACCGGGGCGAGCAACAGGATTGGCTGAACGCCACGGAAATCTGGCTGGAGATGCTCGGCGCCATCGTCTGCTTCGCGTACTTCATCGTCCACACATGGACGGCCGGCGAGCATTCGTTCTTCGACCGGGCATTGCTGCGCGACCGGAATTTCAACACGGGCGTTATCTATATCTTCGTGGTCGGCATCATCCTTTACGCCACGCGCGCTTTGCTACCGCCGATGCTGCAAAGCCTGTTCGGCTACCCCGCGATTCTCACCGGGCTGGTCACCGCGCCCTCCGGCGCAGGCACCATGGCCGCCATGCTGATCGTCGGACGGATGGTCGGCAAGGTCGACGTTCGCTATCTGCTCGGCTTCGGCTTCGCGCTGACCGCCTATTCGCTGTATCTGATGGCCGGGTACTCGCTCACGCTGCGTCCGTCGGATATCGTCTGGCCAGGGGTCATTCAGGGTTTCGGGCTTGGCTTCGTCTTCGTGCCGCTTACCACGGTCACGTTCGCCACACTGCCTGGCACGCTGCGCGCCGACGGCGCGGCCATTTACAGCCTCTCACGCAATATCGGCAGCAGTATCGGCATCTCGGTCGTACAGACGCTGCTCACGCAGAACACACAGGTCAATCACGCCTCGCTCTCCGAGTACATCACACCGTTCACGCAAGGCGTCGAGAGTTATGCGCAGACGTATGGCGCGGCGGCGATGGCCGCGCTCAACGCCGAAGTCACCCGGCAAGCCGCGATGATCGCCTATCTGAACGATTTCAGACTCATGATGGCGCTCACGCTCGTCGTCATGCCACTGCTGCTCTTCATCCGCGTGAAGAAGAAGACGCCCGGCGAAGTAGAGGAGATGGTGCACGTGGCGGCCGACTGATCCTCTATGACGTCTACGGCGCTACGGCTTGACGCGGCGCGCTGGCGCCGCTTGCTTGCCCGGTTGGCGTGGCTTACGAGGCTTGCGTGGCTTCGGCTCTACCCCGATGCGAGGGTCCCCGGCGAGGACGCGCGCCGTCAGATGCCGCGCGACGGATTCGAACTCGGCCTCGCTTTGCGGCAAATACAGCCACTTCCCCAACACCGGGTGCGGGCGCAACACCGGCATTTCGCCCATCAGAGACGCGTGGTGCTCGCGCGACGTGCAAACGAGCAGTCCGTCCCACGGGGCGTCGCGATCAATGACGGCCAGGCATTGCACGCCGTGCACGTAGGCGACATCGGCACCGAACATTTTCCGGGGAATAAATGTTTCGTCGTTCTCCAAGGGTTCAAAAATCCAAAGCAGTGAATTGCTGATAGTCGACGGCACAGTGTTGAATTCTCGCTAAATACAATAACTAAACGCTTCGCGAAAACCATTCTGTTCGCGAAATACATGGCGAGCCCGCATTACCTGCCAAATGCTGTCGCCCATTGAACATATCGTTGTTCGAATTCCTGGAAATTCGTGAAAAACGTCTGGCCATGGGCGTCATGGCATTCAGGCGTCGTTACGTTTCAAAAAAACAACATCGAAAATAATATAGCAATGCTCTCAATTGTGTTTTTTAGAAAGCCATTCTAATTTAGCGCCACGGGGATTACCAATCGTCACGGGAGTGTGCCATGCACGCCTCACCGCTCAAGATTGCGTCTCGCCCAGTTCCGATTCATCGCTGCCCGCTTCCTTTGCGGCCGCTGATTCTAGCGGTCTCGCTTTGCGTGCCTGGACTCGCTAAAGCGGCGTGCGACAACACGGCGCCTACCAGTGGTACGACCGTCACTTGCACCGGCAACGACACGAGCGTCACCGCACAGACGGGCAGCACCAACGTGAGTGTGAACGTGACCGGCGGCAGCAATGTTTCGCTGACGCGGACGCTGCCGAACACCGCCACCCTCTCCGTCGACACTTCCAGCACGATCACCAATGCCGGCACCGTCAATCTGACGGGCTCCACGGCGACCGGCCGCGGCGCGGCCATGCTCGGCACCGGCAATGGCAACACCCTCGTGAATACGTCCACAGGGGTGATTACCACCACCGGCGGACAAAACGACGGCATGGCGATCAACGGCAACAATGGCTCGCTGACCAATAACGGCACCATCACGGTGTCCGGCCCCAGCGCTTATGGCATGACGGCCGCGTGGGGGCAAGCGTCGGGGTTGGGCTTGAGCAACACGTTCGTGAACACTGGCACGGTCACCGCCAACGGTTCGGGCAGCCGCGCGATCAGCGTCGTCGGCGGACAAAGCACGGTAACGAACTCAGGCACGCTGATCACGACTGGCGGCGTGGCGTCGAACCGTTCGTTCACCGTCTTCATGCAAGGCAACAACAACAACCTCGTTAACAGCGGCTACATCGAGGCGCGCGGCGTGAACAGCGACGCCGTCGTGTCGAACACCGCCCAGGGGTTCGTCTCGTCCATCGTGAATCAGGCGGGCGGGCAGATCATCAGCCGGCAGGGCTTCGGTGTTCGCACCGTCAATGGCACGATCTCCATCACCAATGCCGGCCTGATCCAGAGCGACGCGGGCACTGCCATCGCCATGAACCCGGCAGCACGCGCCAACACGCTCACCCTGCAAACCGGTTCGCAAATCATCGGCACGGCGGATGGCGGTGCAAGCGCAGTCAGCCGGTTGATCCTGCAAGGCACCGGTACGGCGAGCAACGCTTTCGTCAACTTCGGTACGCTGCTCGCGCAGGGAGACAACTGGACGTGGAGCGGCAGCGGCAGCTTCACGTCCGCGCAGCTCCAGAGCGGCATCCTCAATCTGACAGGCACCCTCGGCGGCGCAACAACGTCCATCGCTGCCAGCGCAACGCTGGCCGGCACGGGCACCCTCACGGGCGATGTCACCAATCAGGGAACGATTCATCCGGGCGATGGGGCGGGCAACGCAACGCTGACACTCGTTGGCAACTACACGGGCCAGAACGGAACGCTCGCCATCGACACGGTGCTGGGCGGCGACAATTCGCGCGTGGCACCGCTCACGATCACCGGCGGCGCGATAAGCGGCAACACCACCATCGCCGTGAACAATCTGGCCGGGCTCGGCGGATTGACCACCGGAAACGGCATCCCGATGGTGCTGGCCACGGGCGGTGCGACGTCGAGCGCATCGGCCTTCACGCTCAGGGGCCCCGTCAGTGCAGGCGCCTACTCGTATTACCTGTACAAAGGCGGCACGGCGCCGGGCAGCGAGCAGAGCTGGTACCTGCGCTCGACGGTGCCTGCCAGCACGACGGTCGCCACCGTCGACCCGGTCACCGGCGCAACGGTCACAACGATCGAGGCGCCGGTCGCAGCCGCAGGCAGCCCCGCCGTGGCGCCGCCGGGTAGCGACCCGGTGCCGATCTACCGCATTGAAGTCCCCGTGTATTCGGTCATGCCGGAACTGGCGCGCACCGCCGGTTTCGCTCAACTGGGGACGTTCCACGAACGGCAGGGACAACAAGGATTGCTCAGCGAGCGCGGTTGGCTGACCGACGGTTGGGTGCGTATCTGGGGACAAACGGAACAACTGCGCAGCAAAGGCGACGTAACACCGCAGTTCGACGGCAATATCGGCGGCGTGCAACTCGGGCACGATGTCTTCGCCGGTCGCTCCGATAGCGGGCACAGCGATCACGTCGGCATTCTGGGCGGCTGGACCCGCGCGTCGGGCGATGTGCAGGGCCTCGCGCTCGGCGTGCGCGATACGCAAGCCGGATCGCTCGGACTCGATATGTATAGCGCCGGCGTCTACTGGACCCACGTGATGCCCGGTGGCGCGTACACCGATGCGGTGGTGCTCGCGTCGGCGTTGCAATATCAGACGCGACCCGCCAGCGGCCTGAACCGCGACGTGAATGGCAAGGGGCTGTCTGCCTCGCTCGAGACCGGATGGCCCATTCCCCTCACCTCGACGCTAGCCCTTGAGCCACAGGCGCAGATCATCTGGCAACACCAGTCGATCAACGACCTCAACGACGGCATTTCCAGCGTGACGTTCGGCAACACCAACAGTTGGCTCGCACGCCTTGGCGCCCGTCTGGAGGGCAACTACGACGGCGCGCGCGGCCTGCTGCGTCCTTATCTGCTGTTCAATCTGCTGCACGCCTTCGGCAGCGATGGCCGTGTCGTCTTCGGCGGCGCAACGCCAATCGTGACGAGTGCGAACAGCACTTCGGCGCAGTTCGGCATCGGCGTGGCGGGACGCTTCAACAAGTCCGCCAGCGTGTACGCGACGCTCGCCTATCTCACACAGCTCGACAGCACGCGTCAGCAGAGTGTCTCCGCGACGCTCGGGCTGCGCTGGACCTGGTAAGCGTCAGCCCGCCTGGCGCTTGCCGCAAACGCCATTGGCTTTTGCGCTCACCTATCAATCGAAAACCGTCAGATTTCAAACAATGAAACATCGTATTTGACGGACTATCGAATTTCGACTTTCGCCCCTCGACGTTCGCACCCGTGCGTGATGCGGCAAAGAGGCGCTCCAGATATGGCGGCCGCCGCAGAATCCGCGGGCTGACAAGACATCCGGGCGCAGCGCGAAGCCTTACCGGACGAAGCAGGTCAGGGCGAGATCGCCTCGCGATCTTTTGCGGCCTGATATCGCCCCTTCAATTGCCTCCCTCGTCCTGCACCTTTGCAAAAGAAAGACACCAACATTCGATAACTCGCGGAGCCACAATGACGATGTGCAATACCTCAATGAAGCAATCACTTCTGTGTCTCGCGGCCGGGGGGCTGCTGGCTTGTATGTCGACGGCAAATGCACAAACGACAGTCGAAGAAGCGAACAAGAGCAACAATCCGCTCAATCTTGCGCCAGCGTTCAACATCCAGAACTTTTACGCGCCGTCGATCTTCGGAACCAATACGCACACGAACGACTTTATCTTGCGCCCGACGATACCTTTCGGACCGAACCGCTTCGTGCCTGTGCCGCAGATCTTTCGCGCGACGGTGCCGATCAGTACGCGCCCCGATCCGGCGGGCGGCTACCAGACCGGACTCGGTGACATCAACCTGTTCGACATCTTCCTGCTGGACGCAGGCGGGGGGACGCAATTCGGCGTCGGCCCGTTGCTGACGATACCAACGGCGACAGACAAATCCCTGGGGACGGGGAAATGGCAGGCAGGTCTTGCCGCCGTCGGCGTGCATTCGAACAAGTCCGGCGTGTTCGGTGCGCTGGTCCAGTGGCAGCACTCGTTCGCCGGTCAGGGAGATCGTCCGACGGTGGAGTCGCTTACGGCCCAGCCTTTCATCATCTACAACCTGACGGACGGCTGGTATCTGCGCTCCACTGCGACCTGGTCCTTCGATCTGCAACGCGGCAACTACTACATTCCCCTGGGGCTGGGTGCCGGCAAGACGTGGAAGATCGGTACCACGATCGTCAACGCGTTCCTCGAACCGCAATACTCGGTGGTGCACTCTGGCAGCGTGCCCAGATGGCAGATCCTGGGAGGTGTGAGCTTCACGTTCGGCCACTAACGGCATGTGGGCCCGCGCCGCGAACGCGAACGCCGGCCCGATGGTCGAAAGTGCGTCACCCGCCTGCCGCGGCGCGCAATGCCTGCACTTCGGCGCGAGAATCTGTGGCTGGCATGGCCGTCTCCGGCGTGTATCGCACGCAGCGATTCCGGCCAGCCGCCTTGGCCTGATAGAGCGCGCGATCTGCCCGCTGCACCAGCGACGACAATTCCCCGCGTGAGCGCTCGTCGCAGGCGATCCCGATACTCACGGTCGCAGCGACCGTTTCGCCCTGCACCATGCGGCCGGCTCGCTCGAAGGCTTCCCGCACACGTTCGGCGATCGTCTGAGCCTCGGGCGCGCCCACGCCAGGCAGGAATAGCGCGAACTCCTCGCCGCCGTAGCGTCCGAAAATATCGTCCGAGCGCAGTTGTTGCGACGCCGTGCGGGCGAACAGCAACAGCACCGTGTCGCCAAACGGATGCCCGTACGTATCGTTGATGCGTTTGAAGTGATCCAGATCGAGCAGCAGCAAGGCCACCGGCGCGCGTGCCGCGCTATGCCGGCGCATCTGCTCGCGCGCAAGGCGCGTGAACTCAAGGCGGTTGAACGCCTGCGTCAGACCATCGCGCGTGGCGGCGCGGTGCAGTGCGATTTCCGAGCGCTCCTTGCCCAGCGAGACCATCAGGAAGCTCGCCACCACGATCAGCACAAGCATTTCCGTCGTCGACACCTGCGGGCCGAACCACATCAGAAACTGCGGATCGCCCGGACCGAGCCACACCAGCGCCACCGCGCGCACCGCATAGAAAGATCCGTGCAACACGGCAACCACCGCCAACACGATGCTGCTCGGCAGCCGTAATCCCGAGGCCTGCCAGAACTCCTTCGCCGCCATCAGGCTGTAGAACGCCAGCAGGGAGAAGAACAGCACACCGCCGCTCCAGGCATCGAGCGGTCGGGCAAACAACCATGTCCCCCACAACAGCACCGCCGGACCGCCGAACACCGTAACCCATTGCACGCTGCGCGCATAGAAACGTCGCGCACCGCTCCACACCATCGCGAACGCGAGCGTCGCCACAGCATTGCCCAGCGGATAGAGCACCGCGAGCCGGGGGCTTCGTGCAGCAAGCAAATAGAGAATGGGCGAGAACGTCGCGAGCAGGAAAGCCAGACTCCACCAGCGCGGAGACTCGGCTTCGTCGCGACGCAAAGCGTCGAGCATGAACAGGATGCCTGTCGCAATGCTCAACAGGAAAGTCACGAACTGTAATGTCGGCAGATCCAGCGTCGGCAATGACAAACCAAGAGCCATGGCTCCGTCTCCCGTACGCGCCACAAATCCTCGGGCATGACTGCCCGGAACGCGATGCGCAATTTGAAGTACGGGGGAATGAAACCGGTCTGAGAGATCAACGGTTCGATATTCGGGTTGGAAAGTCTGGCAGCGGCTTGCGCACCGTATGCGGCGCACCGTCTGGCCGCCCCGGTTCGGCCATCGGTTTCTCAGAGAGATATCCGGCACATCGTGCCTGATCACGCGTCGTCCCTACGGCACTGTGGGTTGCGTGCCGCTACGCGCGATGCCGGAATTCCCGGAACTCAGCCTTGCTCCATACCCATGGGGCGGGATTTTAGCACGCCATTTTGAGAGGGCAACCGGCCGTCTGGCCGACCACCTGCCGGCGCGCCCGCTTCTATTACATTTCCTGTCGACGCCGCGCCGACAACGCGCCCGCCGTCTGAATCACGAGATCGGCAAAGCGCCGCTCGTCGCGCTCGGCATTCCAGCGCACGCGGGGCACCGCAATGTTGATCGCCCCGATGGCCCTGCCGTCCTGATTCACTACGGCAGCCGCCGTCGAAATGTCGCCCATGAAGAACTCGTCTTCCGTATGCGAATACCCCTGCTTGCGAATGCGTGCGAGCCGCTCCTTGATTCTGCGCGGCTGCGTCAGGGTGACGGGGGTGAACTGTACGAGATTGGTGCGCGCCAGAATGTCGTCGATCTCGGCATCGTCGAGCGTGGCGAGCATCGCCAGCCCCGGCGCCGTGCAATACGCAGGCAGGCGCGAACCGACAATGACGTTCGCGTTGAATACGCTGCGGCTCACGATACGCAGAACGAAAACGATGTCCGTATCCAGCCGCACCGTCAGGTTCGTGGCCTCTTCCGTCTCTGCCGCCAATTGCTGAAGATAGGGCGCTGCGCGGCTCACCAGTTCGTTCGAGACGAGATAGTGATACGTGAAGTCCAGCAGCTTCGGCGAGAGTTCGTACTTCTTGCTCTGCGGGTCTTTGAGCAGATAGCCCAGCGCCGACAGCGTAAAGGTGAAGCGCTGCGCCGCACTAATGTCCAGGCCCGTGGCCACGGCAATTTCGGAGAGCGAAAGATGGCGCTTCGAGCCGTCGAACGCAGTCAGCACCTTCATCGCCTTTTCGACGGACTGAACGTAGAGTGTGGAGTCGGCTGACGGTGTGCTCGCGGCAGCCGGCGTTTCGGAGGCGCCGGCCGCTTTCGCGCGGGTGCGGGGAGTTTTGGTGGTGGCCACGATCGTTATGGAATGGGGCAGGCAGAGGGCGATTATCTCATAAAAATAACTTTATATCTTATACCGATAACCGATGAGTCACCGTCGTTGCCTCATCGACGGCACCGCTACCCTGCCCCGCCCCATCACTTTGTCGCCGTCGTCTCCCACGCATCGCGGGTATCGCGTGAGAGCAGATGCTTGCGAATGCGCTCCGACGGCGTGGTTTCGAAGTGCGCGGTCTCGCGATAGTAGCGTGGCCGCTGGTAGCTGGCGAGTTTATCGGCAGCCCATTGCGAGAGCACCGTCCAGTCGACGGCCTGAGCGTCGCGGAACTGCACGTACAGCATGACATCCTGCTCGCCGATGTCGCTCGCGATACCGATGGCGGCACATGCGGCCACCGCCGGATGCCGCGCGAACACACGCTCGATCTCCCAGGCAGATACGTTCTCGCCGCGTACCCGCATGCTGTCCGTGCGACGGCCGATGAAGACCAGACTGCCGTCAGCACTGCGGCGTGCGCTGTCCCCCGTGAAGAGCTTGCCGTCGCGCAATGCCTTCGACGTGGCTTCGGGATTGTCGAGATAGCCCGGTAAAAATGCCCCTTCCACCTCGCTCGACAGGACGATTTCCCCCGGTTCACCGTCCGCCACCGGCCGTCCCTCGTCGTCGAGCAGTTCCAGCGTCAGCCACGGCAAGGCATGGCCGATGGAACCCGGCATGTCCGCGTCGTTGAGCGTGGCGAAGCTCGAACACTCCGTCATACCGTAGCACTCGCGCAACGTGCATTGCAGACGCGCTTGCGTCGCCTGCCATGCGCTGGCAGACACGCCCGCGCCCCATGCCACGCGCAGGGAATTCTGCGCCGGCTGTGCTTCGCGCGGCAGTTGCATGAGGATATCGAGGATACCGCCGAGGTAATGCAGATGCGTTGCCTGCGCGGCCGCACATTGCTGCCAGAAGCGGCTTGCGGAGAATCGCTCCACGACATGCATCTCGACATCGGCGAGAAACGGCAGCAACAACATTTGTGCGCCGCCGATGTGGCACAACGGCTCCCACAGGAACAGCCGGTCGCCATCGCGAACCTCTGCGACGCGCAGCGCGGCCTCACTGGCGATGCGCATCATGCGGTGCGTGAACAGCACGCCCTTGGGCGCGCCCGTCGTGCCCGACGTGTAGATGATGCACAGCACCGACGCGGGTGTGACGTGTGCAGCCACCGGTCTGGCACCGGCATAAGCGGCGGCTTGTGCGGTCACCTCGGCCAGCAGGCGGCGCACAACGCGCGTCCCGTGATGATCCGGCTGCTGTGCGGCAAGCGCCACACCGGCGTCCAGCACCTCGGCGAAGGCCGGTTCCGCGATGAGCAGCTTCGGCTTGGCATGGCCGAGCAGATATTCGATCCCATCGCCCTTCAGACGCGTATTGACCGGCACCCACACCAGCCCGGACAGCATGAGCGCGTAGATCAGCGCCACCTGCGCCGCGCTGTTGCCCAGCATGACGGCGACCCGGTCGCCCGGTACGAGGCCCTGCGCCGCGAACCACGCCTGAAAGGCACCGACGCGTGCTGCCATCTGCGCACGGCCGATGGCTTCGCCCTCGAACACAACGACGGGTTTGGCCGATGCTCCCTGAAGGCCCGCCATCAGCAGCGGCACGACATCGAGCCGGTCGCCCTCGGCCCGCTGGGGAAAGTACCGCGTATATGGATGCGACGGCGAAGGATGTGAAGACGACTGCGCATTCACCGGCGCAACTCGGGCAACGTTGGACATGGACATACGGAAATCCGCGGATATCAATAGCTCTTGCGTTTGAAGATCGAAGACAGCCAGACGATGAACACCATCAGGAACACCAGCGAGGTCGCGACAGCCGCCAGCGTCGGCGTGACGGCCAACTGGATGTCGTCCCACATCTGCTTGGGCAGCGTGGTGTTGATACCGCCAGAGACGAAGATGGCAATCGTCAGGTCGTCGAACGACACGATGAAAGCAAACAGGAAGGCCGAGCCCAGACTTGCGGCCATCAGCGGCAGCAACACGGTGCGCACGCGCGTGAAGGCCGAGGCGCCGAGCATCTTGGCGGCATCGTCAAGTCGCCAGTCGAAGCGCTTGAAGCTCGCCGACAGCGTGACCACGACATACGGGATCGCGAGCACGGTATGGCCGATGACCAGGCCAGCGTTGGTGCCCGCCAGTTCCCAGCGCGCAAACAGATACAGCAGACCGACGGCTACCACGATGCGCGGCACGATCAGCGGCGCGATGAACACGGCGAACAACGGCTTGCGCCAGCGCGACGGCAACCGCACAAGCGCCAGACTTGCACCGAAACCGAGAACCAGTGCCAGAGCCGCAGTGGCAAAGCCCACCCCGAGCGAGCGCAACAGCGCTGCCTGCCACACGCTCGATTCGAGGAACGCCACGAACCATTTCATCGTGAAGAGCTCAGGCGGAAATGCCACGAACGACTGCTTGGTGAAGGCCAGCGGCACCACGAAGGCGATCGGCAGCACCAGGGCAAGCACGACCGCCCACGTATAGGTCTTCAGGCCAAACCCGCCCTCCGCGCGCTCGCGCCCCCACGACAGCTTGCCCGCGAGGCGTCCGATGGCGATGAGCGCGGACAGCATGCGCCCGCCCGACCCTGCGCGGCGCTCCGGCGCCTCGCCGGCCAGCGACGACAACCCCACGACCCGGTCGTACACGTAGAACACGACAATCGAGCACAGCAGCAGCACGCTCGAGAGCGCGCCGGCGAAACGCAGGTCGAACAGTTCCAGCACGGATGAGATGACGAGTTGCGCGACCATCGACTCACGCGGCGAACCCAGCAGCGCAGGTACGATGAAGAAGCCCAGGCTTGAGATGAAGACCAGTAATCCGGCCGCAGCGGCCCCTGCCCCCGACAGCGGCAGAAAAACGGTGAAAAAGCCGGTCGCGCGGTCGGCCCCGAGGGTCTGCGCCGCCTGCACGAGTTGCATGTTGATGCCGCGCATGATCGGCAGCATGGTCATGACCGCGAGCGGCAGCATGGCGTGCACCATGCCGATCAGCACACCGGTGAGCGACGGCGCCAGTGTGCTCGTGCTGTCGATCAGACCGAGATGCGTCGCCACGACCGTCAGCAAACCCGTCTTGGAGAGCAGCAGCATCCACGCATACGTCTTGACGAGATAACTCGTCCAGAACGGCAGCACGATCCACAGCAACCAGCGCTCGCGCGAGCGCGCCGGCAGACGCGCCAACAGGTACGCCACCGGATAGCCGAGCAAGACGGAGAGTGCTGCTGTGAGAAAAGCGATCCAGAATGTCGAGGCCAGCACTTTGACGTACACGGCCGAATGCGTCATACGGGCAAACTGCGCGACCGAGAGCACGCCGTCGCCATCGTACAGGCCGCCTTGCAGAATCTCGACGACCGGCACGATGAAGAACACTGCGAGGAACAGTAACGCGGGCAAGGCCGGCAGCCACCGGGCCAGATGCTGCGGCCAGGCAATACGGGGCCCCGCCTGAGGCAGGCGTTGAACAAGCCACATGGCAAATACTCCTGAAGCGGATGACTTGGGCGTCGGGTAAAAGACTCAGCGCGTGAGCAACGTCGCGCGGCCGTGATCCCACGCCAGACCTACGCGCTCGCCGACACTCGGCGTAAGATCGCGCGGGCAGCGCACGGTGAAGTCGGCACCATCATCGCGCTCGGCCCCCTGCCCCAGCGACACGATCGCGCGCGTGTCCGCCCCCAGGAACACGACTTCGCGTATCGTGCCGGCGAGCGCGCCGTCTTCGGGCGAGGTCAGCCGCGCCGCTTCCGGACGCACCAGCAGACTGGCGGCCCCCGCTGCCGGCAGGTCCGGACCCGGGCCGACGGGTACCAGACGGTCGCCCACACGCAAGGCAACGCGGCCGTCGGCCACACGTTCGACCACGCCGTCGAGCAAGTTGGAATGACCGAGGAAATCCGCCGCAAAGCGTGTCGCCGGACGGTCGTACAACTGTGCCGGAGTGCCGATCTGCTCGATACGTGCCTGATTCATCAGACAGATCCGGTCGGACAGCGTGAGCGCCTCGTCCTGATCGTGGGTGACGTAGATGAATGTCGCCCCCAATTCCTGATGCAGACGCCGGATCTCCATCTGCATGTGTTCGCGCAGCTTTTTGTCGAGCGCGCCAAGCGGCTCGTCGAGCAGGATGATCGAGGGACGGAAGGCGAAGCAGCGCGCAAGCGCGATGCGCTGCTGCTGCCCGCCCGACAACTCCGACGGCAGACGCTGCGCAAAGGCCTGCATCTTGACCATCGCCAATGCGGCGTCCACGGCCGGCGCCAGCTCGGCGCGCGGCAGTTTGCGCATGCGCAACCCGTATGCCACGTTGTCCCAGACGGTCATGTGCGGAAAGAGCGCGTAACTCTGGAACACCATCCCGATGCCGCGTTTGCCCGGCGCGTCGTGCGTGGCGTCGCGCCCGTCGATGAGAAGTTGCCCGGCGCTGGGCTCGACCAGCCCCGAAATCATCTGCAACAGCGTGGTCTTGCCCGAGCCCGACGGCCCGAGCAATGTGAGAAATTCTCCTGCCGCGACCCGAAGGTCGGTCGGCAGAAGCGCGGGGGTCTCGCGGTACGTCTTGGCAAGACCGATGGTTTCCAGTTTGGTACTCATGTTCGTCTCATCCGGCTCCGATGCCTCTCGCCCCTTACGACAACAGCCACGCGTTGAAACGCTCGGTGGCCTTCGTGCGGTTCTCGGCCCACCACTGCGGACTCGGCAGACGCATCCCCTTCAAATTGGCCGGTGCCGTCGGCAACAGCAGTGCGCGATCCTTCTGGATGGCGTCGAACGCCTTGAGGTTGGTCGGGCCATACGCGAGATCCTGCGTAATGAGCGACTGACGGGCCGGATCGCCGCAGAACCGCACGAACTGCTTGGCGAACTCGGCGCGCGGTGTGCCCTTCGGAATCCCCCACCCTTCGATGGAATACAGCCCCTGATTCCAGACGATCTTCACCGGTGCCTTGTTGTCGATGGCGGCCTGCGCGCGGCCGTTCCACGTCGACATCATGTCGACGTCGCCGCTCTGAATCGCCTGCATGGCTTGTGCGCCGGACGTCCACCACAGATTGATGTGCGGCTTGATCTTGTCGAGCGACTTGAACGCACGGTCGAGATCGAGCGGATACAGCTTATCGATGGGCACGCCGTCGGCCATGAGCGCTTGTTCCAACGTGTCGAGCGGGCTGCGGCGCAGCGAGCGGCGGCCAGGGAAGCGCTTCACGTCCCAGAAGTCTGCCCACGTCTGCGGCGCTTCTTTCTGGAACTTGTCGGTGCGATAGGCCAGCACGGTCGAATACACGTCGACGCCCAGCCAGTCGGCCGTCACCGCCTCGGGCATGATGCCGGGGAAGTCGCCGGCCTTCATGCCGATGGGCTCGAGAAAGCCTTTCGACTCGAGATAGGGAATATCGGCCGAGAGTGTGAGCGTCGTCACATCCCACACGTAGTTCTTGGTCTGCACCATGGCCGCGAACTGCGCCACCGGCTGCGACTCGCGCGCCACACTCACGACCTTGATGCCAGTGGCCTTCTCGAACGGGTCGTAGAACGCACGGCGGTAGGCTACGGTGTATGGCCCCCCCGGATCGGAGACGATCAATTGGCGTGCCTGTGCGTACGCCGTACGCGATGCAGCCAACGGCAAGGCGCTTGCCAGCGCGGCAGTACCGGCCATTTGCATGAGGCGGCGACGGGACGGGTTTTGCGGGTCGTGCGAGTGAGACATGGAAAACTCCGCTAGCGTGTGGACAGACGCAACGCGCATGTCCTGTGATGTTCACCACCCGGCAGCAATGCGCGCGAGGCCGGGCGGCGGTACGTCGTTCGACGGCGACCGGTATCGCTCAGGCCTTTGCCGCCTCGGCCTTGGCAGCGCGCTTGGCAAAGAACGCGGCCATCATGCGCGCCGGCTCTCCCGATTCGTACGATTCGCGCTGAATGCGCATGCCGGCTTCGATGGCGTCCTGGAACGTGCCTTCGGTCATCTCGCGAAAACGTTGCTTGTCCAGACGCATGGCCACCGGCGGCTTCTCGGCCAGATCGGACGCAATCTCCAGCGCCTTCTCGAACACCTTCTCTTCCGGCACGAGGTGATGGATCAGCCCCAGACGATGGCACTCTTCGGCTTCCATCAAGCGGCCCGTGAGCGTGAGTTCGATAGTGCGCGACAGGCCCAGCATGTGATTCATGATCCACGGACCGGTCGTGCTCGCGATCCCGGCATTGATCTCCGGCTGGCCCATGCGCACGCCGGGGTGGCCGACACGAATGTCGCCCAGCAGCGACACCTGGAAGGCCGAACCGGCCGCCGTGCCGTTCAGCGCCATGACCAACGGCTTCTTCAGGCTGCGGATCACGTCGTAGTAATGTTCCCAGCCCTTGATCCACTCGATGGCGGTGTCGCCGTCGAAGTGCTTCGCTTCGGCCAGATCCTGCCCGGCCGAGAAGGCGCGGCCTGCGCCGGTCATGATCACGGCTGCCACGGACTCGTCGGCATTGAAGCGCTCGAGCGCTTCGATGATCAGTTCGCGCATGGCGATGGTCCAGGCGTTGAGCGCCTGCGGGCGGTTCAACGTAATCACCGCAACGCGGCCGATCTGCGTGAAGAGAACTTCCTGTTCCGTTTGCTTTGCTGTCTCGCTCATTTGAACTCCAGGGACACCGACGCGTGAGATCACGCGTGCATTGAGAGGGCGACAAGCCGACTATCGCATTTTTCATAAACAGTTATTTCAGTGCAATAACTGTTATTTGAAAGAAATATAGTGATTTCAAAAAAATGACGCAAGCCGAATCGACTCGGGGTTTACCTCAGGCGGTTGCACCTCTCGATTTGGGGAGCGAAGGCGAAAAAAAAGGCAGTCCATGAGGACTGCCTGTCTTGCTTGTTGATGCCTGAGTGCGTTGGCGTGGTGCCGGAGGTGATGCGCTCGGCGTGAGTGGCGGCTTGCCCGCTCAGCGAGTTTCCTTCTGCCTGCGCATGCGCCGGATCGCCTGCAATTGCGCCACGGCCTCGGTCAGTTCGGCCTGCGCCTTGGCGTAATCGATATCGCTCGCCTGCGTCTCGAGCAGCGCCTTGGCTTCCTCGCGGGCTCGCTGAGCGCGAGCCTCGTCAAGGCTTTCGGCACGTATGGCGGTATCGGCCAGAACCGTTACCCGATCGGGCTGAATCTCCACGAAGCCGCCCGCGATGTACAAAAACGTATCCGTGCCGTCACCCGCTTCGATTCTGACGGTACCGGGGCGCACCGCCGTGAGCAACGGCGTGTGTCCGGGAAGTACGCCCAGCTCGCCCGATGTTCCGGGCACCGCGACAAAGCGCGCCTCACCCGAAAATATCGCCCGCTCGGTGCTTACCACGTCGACCTTGAGTAATGCCATGCCTTTCATTTCTCCCTGCAATGCCACAGGCATCGCCCAATTCCAAGCTTCTTCGTATTGCCATCGTCGCACAAAGGGAACATTGCAGATATACGGCCCCTGTTCGCCCCGGCTTACAACGTACGCGGCGCAGGGACGTCAAGCTCCGCAGCCATCTTCATCAACGACTCCCAAATCTGGGGCGTCAGTTCGATGCGATCATGATGCTTCTTGCGGTTCTGCGCCTCATACTCGCCCGGATACTGCACCCGGTCGAAGCCCGGTTGCGGCGGGCACGACGTCAGATAGTCGATGAACGCCTCGACCTCATGCGAGCGCCATGTCGCCGAAAAATCGACCTGAGGATTGAGCACGATCGCAAACATATTGTTCGTCGCCACACCGGCACGCGGGTGTTCCGGCTGAATCGTGCCACCGCCCGAAAGCACACCGGCAAGCAATTCCGTCACAACCCCCAACGCGTAGCCCTTGTGGCCGCCGAACGGCAGCAGTGCCCCGAACGGCTCGGTAAAGAGTGTGTTCGGATCGGTCGACGGGTTCCCGTAGCCATCGATCAGCGAGCCTGGCGGCGCCTGCTTGCCTTCGGCTGCCAGCACACGCGCCTTGTTGATCGCCATGGCGCTGGTGGCCATGTCCACCACGAGCGGCGGGCGGTTGTTCGGCAACGGTCCGGCAAAACACAGCGGGTTGGTCGTCAGGCGCGGCTCGCGGCCACCGTACGGGGCCACCATCGGCATGCGGTTCGTCACGTTGGTGAACGCCATGAAGATCAGCCCCTGATGGGCCACCATCTCGCCATACTGCCCCATCCGGCCCAGATGGTGGCTGTTGCGCAGCGTGAGGATGCACACGCCCTTGTCGAAGGCGCGCGCAATGGCATGCTCGACCACGAACTTGCCCACGTGCTGACCGAACCCGCCATTGCCTTCATACAGCAGCAGATTGCCGTGATCGGTGAGCACGGTCGGGCGTCCGTTCGGGTTGACCTGTCCGTCTTCGAGCACCTTGCGGTACGTCGGCAGAATCGAGAGCCCGTGGCTCGCATAACCGACACGGTCCGACTCGACCAGATGATGCGCGACGTCAAGCGCAATATCGTCGGGCACGCCTTGGGCGAGCAGCAGTTGCTTGCCGAAGTCGATGGCGTCCCTCAAGGGAATTCGCATATTGAATCCTTGTTCGGTCTGCGCGGCTTAGAGCCAGCCCAACCAGCGCCAGTACGTCGCGGCGAAGAGCAACAGTAGCGCATACCCCACGAGAGTGATCACGATACCGACTCTCGCGAACTGCTTTGCCGTGAAGGTGTCGGTACCCAGACACACCATGTTCTGCGGCGCATTGATCGGCAGGATGAAACCGAAGCTCACCGTGAAACCGAGCAACATGGCGATACCCAGCCGGTTAAAGTCACCCGGCAACGTTTGCAGCACGGCGATCAGAATCGGCAGCATGGCCGAGGTGAGCGCGGTGGCGCTGGCGAAGCCCAGGTGAATCAGGATCAGGAATGCCGCCAGAATCGCGAAGACCCACAGTGTCGGGAGCGAATCAAGGCCGGTTGCGGCGACCACATGATTGCCCAGCCATTGGCCGGCCTGCGTCGTCAGCAGCGCGGTACCGAGACTGATACCCACACCGAACACGATCACCGTGCCCCAGGGAATACGCGACTGCACATCTTTCCAGGTCATTACGCCGAAGCGCGGCAGCATCAGCACCACCAGGCCGACGTAGGTCACCGACGTGGTGTCGAAGTGATGCAGCTTGCCCTCCGTCGCCCAGAACAGCAACAGGCCGATCGACACGGCGAGCAGACGCTTCTGCGCGCTCGTCATCGGCCCCATTTCACGCAGTTGCGCTTCCACGGCTTCCTTGCCGCCAGCGATGGCGTCGGCTTCGGGCGGCATCATCTTGAGCACGAGCACCACGAGGATCACCGACATGATGACGGCCCACGGCGCACCCGCGACCAGCCACTCGGCCCACGTAATCCGATCGCCGAGCATCTTGTCCATGAAGCCCACGGTCAGCAGGTTCTGTGCAGCCGCTGTCTGAATACCGACGTTCCAGATGCTTGTCGCCTGCGCCACGATGATCATGATCCCGGCCGCGATGTTCGAGCGCTTATCGACACCGAAGGCGGCGATCACGCCCATCATGATCGGCACCACGCAGGCACTGCGAGCCGTGGCGCTCGGCACCACGAGCGAGAGCAGGATCGTCACGGCGATCGCACCAACCATCACGCGGCGTGTGCTGGTGCCGATCTTCGAGAGCGTGACGAGTGCGATGCGCCGGTCGAGTCCGGTCAGCGTCATGGCTGCGGCAATGAACAATGCGCCGGCCACGAGCGCAAGCGCCGAATTCGAAAAGCCGGCAAGCGCCATGCTGATGGCGTTCGATGTGCCGTACTCGACACTGGGGTTCTGCACCGTGGGCGCGGTCCCCACGAGGAAGGCCATCAACGAAGTGATGATGATGGCACTCGCTTCGTACGACACCGCTTCGCTAATCCACACCACCACGGCGAAGGCAAGAATTGCCAGCATGCGGTGACCCGCGACCGGCAGATCGTTGGGCATGGGAACCAGGAGCACGGCGATCATGACGATCACGCCGACCATCAATCCGATGGGAAACGCTTTCTTCTGGGGAGGACTTTGCACAGAGACTTCGGGCGTGCTCATTAGAGGGCTCCAGAACGGAATGGCATGCCAGCAGTCGGCATGTCTTGCGGCAATGCCACGCTTGAACTGCGGGTTAATCCTAACCGCATTGATCTTGGCGAGGCAAGCGCGAGAGAAAGGTTCATGCGGCGGGCGACGTGTCCGAGATGCAGAGCGGACGCGGGCTTCGCCGGCATGAGGGATAGCGTATGACGACGGTTCCGGCACACACGATGCATCGGAAGACGATCAACGTCGAGGTGAGTCGGGCATGCGCTTCGAATGGGTCGCGCGAGACGTGCAAGCGTGTCCCGCCGCAATGCCCATCGGCTTAGAAATGCAGTCCGAAGTATTCGGGAGACCCGGCGAAGAGCTGAGCGCTCAGCACAGGGTTGGAGAGCGCGCGATGCCAGACGGTTTGATACAGCCCCGTCAGCCCGGCACGAGGCCCGGTGACCAAGCCTTCCGCCCCCTTCGTCAACCCGGCATTGCCGAGCGTGCCGCCCAGGGTCTGACCGCTCACGATGATCGGATCGGACGCCCAGGCGCCCGCCTGAGCGAACACGTCGTTCCACGGCGCCGGTGCCACGCCGGCAAGCGCCGGTGGCGGTGAACCCGGCGGCAGGAAAGCCGGCGCTAGGGCCGCACGCTTCGCGCGCGCGGCCCGCGACGGCCGGGTGCCATGCCGGGTGCTGGCGGTTGCGGCCTTCTCGCTTGCCACCGCGCCCGAATAACTCGCGGTGCCCGGCGGACTCGCGGCATGTGCCGATGCCGCTATCCAGAAGCCACACAACCATGCCAACGCCATCGTGGCGCCCATGAGGCGAGAGAGCGACTTTGTCATGACATCCTCTTATGCCGGCGGTGAATCCCGCCTGTATTGGCAGAGTCAGAGCAAATTTCGCGCCACAAGCGATAACCGTTTGATTCTTATGCACTTCCATTCCCACCATTCGCGTAATGCCAAGACAATCCCGATGAAGTGTTTCATTTCAGAAACATCCGGCAGCCGCGATTGCTTCTTCGGCGAAACGTCTGCGACACCTCGTGGGTCAGCCGCCACGCGCACCGTTCAAGCATTGATCGACTTTCGATGCCTTCGATTGTCGTCCCGCGCTTCACCCGGCGCATTGATGCGAATCAATGGAAATGCACGACCGTACGAAAACCCGGATTGACGGGCGATGCGCCGTATGCCGAATTGGCACAGGATGGTGGCTGAAACTGGCTCGGATGCGTCTGAAAGCGCGGGGGACACGCCGACGTCATGCACGGGTCTCTGGCACAATCGCTCAACGCGAGAAGCGATGGCCGTCGCGACGCTGTCCGAATCATTCCGGCAGCGCGATGTGCCGCATGACAAATAGGAGTTAGCAATGCCCCAGTTCGATGTGGATCTTTTCGTGATCGGTGCCGGCTCCGGCGGTGTGCGTGCCGCGCGCGTCGCGGCGCAGTATGGCGCACGCGTGAAGGTGGCCGAGGAGTTTCGCGTCGGTGGCACCTGCGTGATTCGCGGGTGCGTCCCGAAAAAGCTGCTCGTCTATGCGAGCCGCTTCGCCGATGAGTTCGAAGATGCAGCAGGTTTCGGATGGCAAGTGCCGCCACCCAAGTTCGACTGGAAGACACTCATCGCACGCAAAGACAGCGAGATCGCCCGGCTCGAGGGCATCTACCGCACCAACCTCGAACGCGCGGGTGCCGAACTGATCGCGGCGCGTGCCGTGGTTGAAGGGCCGCACACGGTTGTGCTGCCCGCGACAGGCGAGCGCATCACCGCCCGCCACATTCTGATTGCCACGGGCGGTAAACCGGCAGATCAGCCCCATTTCATCGGTCGCGAGCATGCCATCTCGTCGAACGAAGTGTTTCATCTCGCGTCGCTCCCCGAGCGCGTCACGATCATCGGCGGCGGCTACATCGCTCTGGAGTTCGCAGGGGTATTTGCCGGACTCGGCTCGAAAGTCACGCTCGTGCATCGCGGCCCGCATCTGTTGCGCGGCTTTGACGAAGAGGTACGCACCGCCCTCGAAGCCGCCTATCGCGAGCGCGGCATCGAGGTGCTGCTGGAGCGCAAAGTGGAACGCGCGGACAAGGTGCAGGACCGCTTACGCATCACGCTGTCCGACGGAAGTACACACGAAGCCGACGTGCTGTTGAGCGCAGCCGGACGTGTGCCATACACGCAGGGCCTCGGCCTTGCCGCAAGCGGCGTGGCGCTCGACGACAAGGGTGCCGTGATCGTCGATGAATTCTCTCGCACCAATGTGCCGTCGATCTTTGCCGTGGGGGACGTGACCGACCGCGTCAATCTCACGCCGATGGCCATTCGCGAAGGTCAGGCGTTCGCCGACACGGTGTTCGGCGAGCGCACGACGCGCGTCGACCACAAGCTGATTCCGACGGCCGTGTTCAGTACGCCCGAGATCGGTGTCGTGGGCCTGACCGAAAGCGACGCGCGCGCGCAGTATTCACAGCTCAAGGTCTACAAGGCGTCGTTCCGTCCGCTCAAGGCGACGTTATCCGGCCGTCAGGAGAAGATTCTGATGAAGCTGCTTGTGGACGGCGCGACCGACAAAATCGTCGGCGCGCACATGGTGGGCGATCACGCGGGCGAGCAGGTGCAGTTGCTCGGCGTGGCGTTATCGATGGGCGCAACGAAGGCCGACTTCGACCGCACACTCGCGGTGCACCCCACGGCCGCAGAAGAGTGGGTGACGATGAGAACACCGGTGGCGTAATCGGCGGCTATCGGCGGCTGATTGACTGCCGATGTCCTCTCGCAACGTTCACGCCGATCCGGCGGTTCATCTATTCAGATTGACTGGCGGTTCGCTGTGCGCTGGCATCGCGACAATACCGGACAGGCGTGATGGCCCGTCCGGCCTCACCTCAGAGACTCTGATACCAGACGCCGAAGATCGCGACGGGCGTGAGAACGAGCAGTAGCGCGCGCCACACGGGTACAAACCACTGCCCGCGTGTGCCCTCAAGTACGGTGCGTGCCGACGGCCAGATGCACGCACCGACAAAGAGCGCCACACACAATCCACCCGCCGGCATCAGCAGATTGACGGTCACGTAATCCATCAGATCGAAGATCGTCCGGTCGAAGAGCCGCACATCCGACCACACGCCGAAAGACAGCGCGGCAGGTGCGCCAAAGAGAAATGTCGTCACCAGCACGGCCACCACGGCCGGCCCGCGACGCCATTGGTATTCATCGATGAGAAACGCTGTGACCGGCTCGAACAGCGAGACTGCCGACGTCAGCGCTGCGAACAGCAACAACAGGAAGAAGGCCACCGCCACGAGATGACCGAACGGCATCTGCGCGAATATCGCGGGCATCGTGATGAAGGTCAGCCCCGGCCCGGCGTTGGGCGCCACACCGAAGGCGAACACGGCGGGCAGAATCATCAGCCCGGCGAGAAAGCAGGCAAGCGTGGCGAGCGTTGCTACCCAGACGGCTGAGCCGGCCAGCTTCGCGTCCTTGGGCAGGTATGAGCCATAGACCACGATCATGCCGGCACCGAGCGACAGCGAGAAGAACGCCAGCCCCAACGCTTCAAGCAAGGTACTGCCCGAAATGACGGAGAAGTCTGGCGTGAGAAACCACGCGACACCGGCCATGGCCCCCGGCAGAGTAAGCGCGCGCGCAATGACCAGCAGCATCAGCAGGAACAGCGCAGGCATGAGCCACTTGCCGGCGCGCTCGATGCCCTTCTGCACCCCTGCGGCAACGATGATGCACGTCAGCCCCAGAAACACCCCCATGCTCACAAGTGACGCGGCCGGGTCCGCGATGAACGCGGAGAATTCGCTGACCAGACGTTCCGTGTCGACGGCCAGTACGTCACCCGTGATCGCCCGCTTCAGATACGCTACCGTCCAGCCGCCGACCACAACGTAAAACGACAGAATCGCAAAGGCGTTGAATGTGGCGATGCGCCCGACCCACGCCCAACGGCGTCCGCCCAGCTCACGCAATGCCGTCGTCACAGACTTGCCCGTCAACCGGCCGATAGTCATCTCGGCAAGCAACAGGGCAACGCCAAGCGTCAGCACGCAGCCGAGATACAGGACAAGAAACGCACCGCCACCGTGCGCGCCCACCACGTAAGGAAACTTCCAGACGGCGCCGAGCCCCACGGCGGAACCCGACGCCGCCAGAACGAACCCCAACCGGGAGCCCCAGGTGGCACGGCCAGCGGCAACGGACGCATCGGGCACCGCCGGCGAGGCAGCGGGTGGTGCTGAGGGTGAAATGGGCGAATGGGACACGTATCTCCTCCGGAAGAGGCCGCGCGCGTCCCGCGCAACGACGTCCGCAGGAGCGACACGACACTTGTGATGGCATGGCGTCAGCCAGATTACTGGCGCAGCACAGCATCGCCTTCCCAGCAATAGAGGGCACCTGCGCCAGCATGTGAGGCCATAAGGGTGGCCGGAGAGTCTACGCGGGAAAAGGTGCCCGTCGCTTTAGGAAAGCACCCAAAAAACCGAGGTGGCACCGGGGATGGCCATCCCCGGCAGCCGCAATGTCAGTGGCCGAGCGCCACTTCGCCGGCCGATGCCGAGCGCGTGCCCGGCGTTGGCGGATTGCTCTCACCGCGATACGCAAACACCACGGAGAACTTCGTGGTATCGCCCTCGTTACGGCCAGCGGCATGGAACAGGCCGCTGTGGAACAGCACGACATCGCCTTGTGCCAGTTCCACCTGTTGGCCACGGGCAACGAGCGGTTGATTGTCCGGCTCGTCGGGACGCAGGAAGTCGAGCGAATCGAGTTGGTGCGGCTTGAGTTGCTCGCGATGCGAGCCCGGGATGAAACGCAACGCGCCATTGCTACGGGTTTCCGGCCCAAGCGCAAGCCACACGGAAATCAGCGAATTCTGCAGGAACGACCAGTAACGGATATCGCGATGCCAGCCGGTGGCGGTGCCGAAGTGCGGGTGCTTGGTCATCACGCAATTGTGATGCGCCAGCGTGAGCACCACGTCCTCCCCGAAGATCTGCGCGAGCGACTCGACGAGATCGGGGCGGGTTGCCCAACGGCGCAGCGCCTCGCCACGGTCGTAAGCCTTGAGCAGACGACGGACGGTCTGACCACCCTCCGCGTCACGCGACTCCGGCGCTCCTTCGTAACCCACATCGGCTTCGAACTCCAGCGGCGGCGTTGCTGCCGCCAACTGCGCTCGCGCATCGGCCAGAATCGCCTCGCAGTCGGCCTGCGCCACATAGCGCGGAAGGATCAGATAACCGTCGTTACGGAAGGTTTCGAGTTGCGATGCGGTAAGCGCCATGATGGTCGGCGAAGCGGGCAGAAAACTGAATGTTGAGGGAGATTCGGTAACGTTACAGGGTAAATCGGTAGGGACTGGAGCGATATTGGCAGGACATTGTTGTCACGGCAACAGCACTCAGGCGGCGCGTTTGCGTCGTCGTGGCGGCAATTCGGCGGTGGAATTGTGTTCGAGCTTGGGCTCAGGCTGCTGCACGTCGGTACCGGGCAATGACGCTTGCGGATTCCCTGCGGGGCGCGGCGTATCGACCACACTGCGCAAACGATCGAGTTCGCGCGTGAGCTTCGCCAATTGGTACTCGAGCTGGCAATTACGGCGGTACAACGTGCGCATTTTTTGGCTGAGCGCCTGCGTCTGTGTCCAGTATTCCGGATACATGACGAAACGCCCATCGGGGCGCTCGACGACGCCAAGCCCGCTCTGCCCCATCACATCGATGGTTTCCAGCGCGTAGCGTCGAACTTTTTTTACCGTACCTGCCGCCATTTATTTCCTACAGTCCCAGCCTGAGAGAGTCAGGCGCGGCATTTTGCCACGAATTCGCCCCGGCCGGGCGTCAAACCCATGCCGAGGCGGAGATTTATTTTCGGCCGGCGGCCCCATCAGACGGGGCTGTGCGGCGAACAGACCGGATTGGTACACAATCCACCGGCATTGCGCCGCAAACCTACCGCAACCCTACCGGGAACATTACGGTTTCGGCGTCTTGCCGGTATCGATCGACGCAGGGGCACGCTTCGGTTTGTCGACTCCGATGGAAACAGGGTCGCTCGCCGGAAAGGTCTCTTCGAGTGCCTCGTCGAGGTCGTGCTCCACTGCGTCCTCCTTGAGAGGAGGCTGTGGGCTGGGCTTGCGCGTGCGGGTATCGTTCATCGAGTCCTCCGCTAGTGTGAGGCCGCGCGAGTGCGCGACCGTTTCTTCTACTATACCGCGAGCTGCGTACGCTCGCGTCGCACAGGCCTCAGCTTGATGGAACTAGTTTGATGGCATCAGCCGTTCGCGATGACGGGTTAGCGCATCACGCAGGAGCGAGTGCATCCCCGCGGCGGCGGGCGTGTCGGCCAGCGCCAGAATCTGGGTACGCATGCGCGGGTCCCAGAACTTGTGCAGATGCGTGGCGACTTCGCCCAGCGCTTCCTCCCGATCAGGCAACGATTCGAAGAAGTCTGCGATGCGATTGGCCATGCGCACGAGGTTGTTACCGTCCATCAGATGTCTCCCGCTCCATCGTTGCCGTCAGACACCGGCGTCGAGCGCCGCCCCGCCCGTGTAGATGACACACTGCTCCCCCCGCACGAAACCCACCAGCGCGACACCTGCGGCCTGCGCCGTTCGCACCGCGAGCGCTGTGGCCGCAGAGACTGCCGCAACCATCGGAATGCCGACCTGCGCGGCCTTTTGTACGATTTCGACGCTCGCACGACTCGTCATCAACAAAAATCCGCTATCGAACGCCTGTCCGTCGCGCGCGAGTGCGCCAATCAATTTGTCGAGCGCGTTGTGCCGGCCGACGTCTTCGCGCAGGCAAAGCACCTCGCCTTGCGGCGAACACCAGGCCGCGCCGTGCACCGCGCCGGTCACCCCGTTCAACGGCTGATGCTGCGCCAGTCCGGCATAGGCTGCGGCCAGCGCGGCATGCGACACGCGCAACGCCGGGCCCGCCGCCGGCAACGGCCGCAGCACCTGATCCAGGCTTTCCGTGCCGCACAGCCCGCATCCGGTACGGCCCGTGAGATTACGGCGACGCTCCTTGAGCCCGGCGAACGCCCGCGACGAGACTTCGAGATGCGCGGTAATCCCCAACGGCGTCGCCGTCACGTCAACGCCATAGCACTCGCGCCGGTCGTTCAGAATGCCCTCGGACAGGGCAAAACCCAGCGCAAAGTCTTCGATATCGGCCGGGGTCGCGAGCATCACGACATGGGAGATACCGTTGAACTCCAGCGCAACCGGCACCTCGTCGGCCAACTCGTCGCTCGCCTGCTGCCATGTGCCCCGGCGAAAACGCCGCACGGCGAACGTCGCGTGCGGCGTCAGCGCCTGCGGATCGATCGCAGCGGGCGCCACGTTGCAGACCGGTGCGGCAATGGCTGGTGCGTCTTCGTCGCGCAATTCGCGGGCGGACTGTCTGTCGTCACGCTCACCTAAAGGGTTGGACATCGTCAAACGCTGGCTCCACTTCAATTCACTGATCGCCGTCTACTTCGCCGGTATCGGCTCGGAGGACGTGCGGGCCGCATCGAGCAGTTCGAGCTGCGTGCGGTTGAACGTCGAATAACTGGCTTGCCATGCCGAAGGCTGCGCCACAGGCAGCACCTGCACGGCCGTCACCTTGTACTCGGGACAATTGGTCGCCCAGTCGGAATTGTCGGTCGTGATGACGTTCGCCCCCGACTCGGGGAAATGGAACGTCGTATACACCACGCCCGGCTGCATACGCTCACTGAGCACCGCGCGCAACACCGTCTCGCCCGCCCGGCTGCGAATACCGACCCAGTCTCGATCCTTGATGCCCCGCTCCTGCGCGTCGTGCGGATGGATTTCGAGCCGGTCTTCATCGTGCCAGTGAACGTTGTGCGTACGGCGTGTCTGCGCGCCAACATTGTATTGCGAGAGGATACGCCCCGTGGTGAGCAGCAGCGGATAACGCGGCGTGACCTTTTCGTCGGTCGGCACATAGCGCGTCATGATGAAGCGCCCCTTCCCACGCACGAATGTGTCGACGTGCATGATCGGCGTGCCGTCCGGGGCGTCGTCGTTGCACGGCCATTGCAGGCTGCCCGCGTCGTCCAGACGTGCGTAGCTCACCCCATGGAACGTCGGCGTGAGCCGGGCGATCTCGTCCATGATCTGCGACGGATGCGAGTACGGCATCTCGTAGCCCAGCCGCTTCGCGAGCGCAATCGTCACTTCCCAGTCGGCCATGCCCGGCAGCGGCGCCATGACACGGCGCACGCGCGAGATGCGGCGCTCGGCGTTCGTGAACGTCCCGTCCTTTTCGAGGAACGTCGTGCCGGGCAGCAGAACATGCGCGTACTTGGCGGTCTCGTTCAGGAAGATGTCCTGCACGACGATGCACTCCATCGCCTCCATGGCCGCCGCAACGTGCTGAGTGTTCGGGTCGGACTGCACGATGTCCTCGCCCTGGCAATACAGCCCCTTGAAGCTGCCGTGAATCGCGGCGTCGAACATGTTGGGGATGCGCAGCCCCGGCTCGGCCTGCAGCGTGACACCCCACGCGGCCTCGAACTGCTCGCGCACCAACGTATCGGAGACGTGCCGATAGCCGGGCAACTCGTGGGGGAACGACCCCATGTCGCACGACCCCTGCACATTGTTCTGCCCGCGCAACGGGTTCACGCCCACGCCCTCACGCCCGACGTTACCCGTGGCCATCGCCAGATTCGCAATGCCCATGACGGTGGTCGACCCTTGCGCGTGCTCGGTTACCCCCAGTCCGTAATAAATCGCCGCATTGCCGCCCGTGGCGTACAACCGGGCTGCGCCGCGAATCTGCTCGGCAGGCACGCCGGTGACGACCGACACCGCCTCGGGCGAATTCTCCGGCAGCGCCACGAAATCGCGCCACTGCGCGAACGCCCGGTCCTCGCATCGCTCGGCGATGAATGCGTCGGCCAGAAGCCCCTCGGTCACGATGACATGGGCGAGTGCATTCACCATGGCGACATTGGTCCCTGGACGCAATGGCAAGTGATATGCCGCCTTCACATGCGGCCCGTCGACGATATCGATGCGGCGCGGATCGATCACGATCAGCTTCGCCCCCTCGCGCACCCGGCGCTTGAGCCGCGACGCAAAGACCGGATGGCCGTCGGTCGGGTTGGCGCCCATCACCAGAATGACGTCGGCGTGCTCGATCGATTTGAACGTCTGCGTGCCGGCAGACTCGCCAAGCGTCTGCTTCAGGCCGTAGCCCGTTGGCGAGTGACACACCCGCGCACAGGTGTCGACGTTGTTATTGCCGAACGCTGCGCGCACGAGCTTCTGCACGAGATACGTTTCCTCGTTCGTGCAACGCGACGAGGTGATGCCGCCGATGGCATCGCGCCCGTACTTCGCCTGAATCCGCCGGAACTCCGAGGCCGCGTAGTCCAGCGCCTCGTCCCACGACACTTCGCGCCACGGGTCCGTGATCTTGCTGCGGATCATCGGCTTGGTGATGCGCTCCTTGTGCGTGGCATATCCCCAGGCAAAGCGCCCCTTCACGCAGGCATGCCCTTCGTTGGCCAGACCGTCCTTGTAGGGCGTCATGCGCACGACTTCCCCGCCCTTCATTTCCGCCTTGAACGCACAGCCGACGCCGCAGTACGCACATGTCGTCACCACCGCGTGCTCGGGCTGCCCCATCTCGATGACGCTTTTTTCCTGCAGCGTGGCCGTCGGGCAGGCCGCCACGCAGGCGCCGCACGACACGCACTCCGAATCCATGAACGGCTGGTCCTGCCCGGCCGAGATGCGCGCCTCGAAACCGCGGCCGGAGATCGTCAGCGCAAAGGTGCCCTGCGTTTCCTCGCACGCCCTCACACAGCGATTGCAGACGATGCATTTCGACGGGTCATACGTGAAATACGGATTCGACTCGTCCTTTGCGCTCTGGATGTGGTTCTCGCCATCGAAGCCGTAGCGCACCTCGCGCAGCCCGGTCACGCCCGCCATGTCCTGCAACTCGCAATCGCCGTTGGCCGCACAGGTCAGGCAGTCGAGCGGGTGATCGGAGATGTAAAGCTCCATCACGTTGCGACGCAGATCCTGCAACTTGGGCGACTGCGTACGCACCTTCATGCCCGGCTCGACGGGTGTCGTGCACGAGGCAGGAAACCCGCGCCGCCCCTCGATCTCGACGAGACACAACCGGCAGGACCCGAAGGGCTCGAGCGAATCCGTCGCGCATAGCTTGGGGATGTTGACGTCGTTACCCGCGGCGGCACGCATGATCGATGTGCCGGCCGGTACGGTCACGGTCTGGCCGTCGATCTCGAGCGTGACATCCACCTCGCTTTCGCGCCGTGGCGTGCCCATATCCGGACCGTGGCCCGGCGTGACTTGTGCGTTCGGATGGATCATAGATTGTCCTCCCTGCCCGGCGCTCGCGCGTCAGGCAGCTTCGGCGCCCCCGGCGCCATCGGGCAGACCGAAGTCCGCCGGGAAATGTTCGAGCGCGGAGCGCACCGGATACGGCGTCATGCCGCCCATCGCACACAGCGAGCCCGCCACCATCGTGTCGCAGAGATCGTGCAGCAATTGCACCTGCCGCACGGACGCATCCCCACGCCGGATACGCTCGATGACTTCGACACCGCGCGTCGACCCGATACGGCACGGTGTGCACTTGCCGCATGACTCGTGTGCGCAGAATTGCATCGCGTAACTCGCCAGCGCCGCCAGGTCTGCGGTGTCGTCGTGAACGACCACGCCACCGTGACCGACGACTGCGCCCAGCGCGGCATATGCCTCGTAATCCATCGGCACGTCCCACTGTGCGCTCGGCAGATAGGCCCCCAGCGGGCCACCGACCTGAATGGCCTTAGCGGGACGCCCGCTCGCCGTGCCGCCGCCAAAGTCGTCGAGCAGTGTGCGCAACGTCACACCGAACGCAAGTTCCACGAGTCCGCCGCGACGGATGTTGCCCGCGAGTTGCACCGGCAGCGTGCCTTGCGAGCGGCCCATGCCGAACTCGCGATAGACCGCAGCGCCGTGCGCAAAGATGAACGGCACGCTCGCCAGCGTAATCACGTTGTTGATGAGTGTCGGCTGCCCGAAGAGCCCGGCAAGCGCCGGGATCGGCGGCTTCGCCCGCACTACGCCGCGCTTGCCCTCGAGGCTTTCGAGCAACGCCGTCTCCTCGCCGCAGATGTAGGCCCCGGCGGCCTTGGCGACACGCAACTCGCATGCCCGTCCGGAACCCAGCACATTCGTGCCGAGCCAGCCTTCCCGGCGCGCCACGGCAATGGCGGCCTCAAGCGTCGCGATCGCATGCGGGTATTCGCTGCGCACGTAGACGATGCCCTCGCTCGCCCCTACGGACAGTGCGGCGATGAGCATCCCCTCGATGAGCACAAAGGGATCGCTCTCCATGATGAGCCGGTCGGCAAACGTGCCCGAGTCGCCTTCATCGGCGTTGCAGACGACGTATTTGCAGGCCGATTGCGCGCGGCTGACGGTGCGCCACTTGATGCCTGCCGGAAAAGCCGCGCCGCCGCGACCGCGCAGTCCCGAGTCGAGCACGGTCTGACACGCGGCCTCGGCATCCTGCGCGAGACAGGCGCGTAAGCCCGCCAGACCACCGTGCGCCTCATAGTCCGCAGGATCGAGCGGATCGGTCACGCCTACGCGTGCGAACGTCAGGCGCTGCTGGCGCGCGAGATACGGAATCTTATCCACCAGCCCGACACAGGAGGGCATTGACGCTTCCCAACTGCCGTCGGGGTTTTCGGTGGAAGGTTCTCGCCCGGCGTCTTGCGTGGCGCACGCAGGCCACCCGCTATCGAACAGCGCAGCGACCTGCGCCGCCTGCACGTTGCTATAACCCACGCGCCCGGCAGGTGTCTCCACTTCAACGAGCGGCTCGAGCCAGAACAACCCGCGCGAGCCGTTGCGAACCATCTCGACGGCAACGCCTCGCCGGACGGCTTCCGTTGCCACGGCAGCCGCGAGCCGATCCGCGCCTAACGCGAGCGCAGCGGAGTCGCGCGGAATGAAAATGCGATACGGAGCGCGCTTCGAAGACTCAGACATGACGACCCTCCCGGCGCTCCGGCACCAAGGCCAGCAAAGCGTCGAACCGCGCCGGACTCACGCGCGCATGCAGGTCGCCGTTGATCGTCACCGCCGGAGACAACGCGCATTGCCCCAGGCAATACACCGACTCGACGCCAACGCCGTGACACGGCTCACCATCGATACGCGCGCCCGTACTCGCCTCGGCATGGGCAACGAGCGCTTCTCCGCCGCGGCTGCGGCACGCTTCCGCACGGCAAATCTGCACCACGGTGGGTGGTGGCGGCGCACTGCGGAAATGGTGATAGAAAGTGATGACGCCATGGACTTCGGCGCGGGAAAGATTCAGGGCGTCGGCAATCGCCGGCACGTGCGCCGGGTCGACATAGCCGTCGCGGTCCTGCAAAGCATGCAGCAGCGGCAACAACTCGTGTGCGCGGCCGGCGTGGCGAGCCAGCAACGGCGCAAGCGCTGCATGAGGTGTGGGCACCATCTCGAATGTCTCCTGAGGCAAAACGGCGTCTCATATGTTCTAAATTGCATATGATGACCACACGTTTCTGGGGGCTCGGTATCTAGGACATTAGTGCAAATGCCCCGCGCCAACAAGCCTCGTGGAAACACCGATGGTTCAGTTTCGCGTTATTCGCTGCACAGCAACATGCCGCTCGGCCTAGAGCCGCACCGGCCGGGCGTCTGCCGCTGCCGATCGTCGCGCATTACATATGCAAATAAATGCATATAAATCATCCCAGCGAAGGGAACGCCTCGGCCAGCGGCGTGACACGCCCCGTTGCCGCCTCGCTGTAACCGGGAATGGCATGAACCGTCTGCCGGTACTCCCCGCTTTGCAGAATCTCCAGCAATCCTTGCAGATGTGGAGAATCGCTGCCGCTTTCCGGGAACATCAGGCAGTAGCGTTCGGTCAGGATCGGCAGGAAGTCGAGCCCGAACTGACTCGCTGCGGCTTCGATGGCCAGCCCTGCGTCGGCGCGCCCGCTCGCGATGTAGGCGGCCACGGCGGCGTGAGTGAACTCGATGTTCTCTGCCCCCGCGATGGCGGAAGGATCGATGCCTTCGCGCGCGAGCAGGAGATCGAAGATGATGCGCGTGCCCGACCCGCGCTCCCGGTTGGCGAACCGTGCGCCGGTACGAGGCAAGTCGGCCAGCGAGTGGATGCCGAGCGGGTTGCCTCGCGCGACGATCAGCCCGAGGCGGCGAGACGCGACATCGGCCACCCGGTACGACTTGCCCTTGAGCAACGGGCCATAGTGATCGAGCACAGGCTCCGCGAGCGCGCCGATCGGCACATGAAAGCTCGCGACCTCGCATTCGTGCTTCGCCAGCGCGGCAATGGCTTCGATACTGCCGCGATAGCTCACGTCGATGGGCAGGCCGGCACGCCCCGCGAAGTCGACCAGCGCAGCGACAGCCAATCCGTGACTCGCGAAAAGCCGGAGTTGATCGCTCTCCTGTAACAGCAGATCGTCAAGCTCGGTCTGCAACTCCGACGCCATTGTCTCCAGCAGCGGCCCCAGGCGTGCCTGCAAACGCTTTTGCCCCCACAGAAGCCGTTGCGCGAGCGGTGTCAACACCGCGCCACGTCCGCGTGCCATGGTCAGCAGCGGTGCACCCATGAGCGACTCGACTTCCTTCACGTGGCCCCAAGCCCCTCGGTACGACTGCCCGAGCACTTGGCTGGCCGCCTGCAAGTTGCCGTGCGCCTGCACTTCCGTGAGCAGCGACAACACCTTGTCGAGCGGGAAATCGTTGCCGTCATGGCGAAAACGGAGTTGCGGGGCAATGGAGATTCGCTTCATTGACTCACCTTATATGCTATTCATTGCATAAATCCATCTATGCAAAATCCTGATAAGATGCCTGAAAACGTCGAATTAACAGGGGATTTCGCATCGACATCCTTACGGGACAATCGCTACGAAGTACCTGAATTATGCATTAATTTGCCTATTTTACGTTAATGTTTGTCCTTGGCCGAGGCGTTCCCTTCATGTCGACGCACCGTGCCAGCCACCCATGCCCGAACCCGCGTCATGCCTGCCCCGAAAATAGCTCCATACGATCGTCCCGCTGGTGGTTGGGGCGCGCTCAAGAACGTCGCCATCCAACTCGTCACTCAAGGCATTCCCCTCAAGGGCGCCCGAACGCTGCTCAGCGCGAACCAGCCCAGCGGCTTCGACTGTCCAGGCTGTGCGTGGCCGGACCGCGAGCACGCCTCGACGTTCGAGTTCTGTGAAAACGGGGCCAAGGCGGTGGCCGCCGAGGCCACCAATCGACGTGTCACCCCCGCGTTTTTTGCCGAGCATAGCGTGACCGGCCTGCTCGCCCTCGACGACTACACACTCGAAGGTTATGGCCGCCTCACGCATCCCATGCGTTACGACGCCGCCACGGACCACTACATGCCCATCGCGTGGGACGACGCCTTCGCAATGATCGGCGAACACCTGCGCGCCCTGCCCGATCCCGATCAGGCAGCGTTCTATACCTCGGGGCGCACGAGCAACGAAGCCGCGTTTCTCTATCAACTCTTCGTTCGCCAGTACGGCACGAACAATTTCCCCGACTGCTCGAACATGTGCCACGAGCCAACGAGCGTAGGCTTGCCTCCGGTCGTGGGATTGGGCAAGGGCACGGTCACGCTCGAAGACTTCGAACTGGCCGATACGCTGCTGCTGTTCGGCCAGAACCCCGGCACCAATCACCCGCGAATGCTTGGCGAACTGCGCGAGGCCGCCCGGCGCGGCGCCACCATCGTGTCGGTCAATCTGCTGCACGAACGCGGGCTGGAGCGCTTCGCCGACCCGCAAAGTCCTGCCGAGATGCTGAGCATGGGAGGCACCGCGATCAGCGGCCATTACGTCACACCCGCGAGCGGTGGCGATTTTGCGTTCGTGAAAGGCGTCATCAAGCATGTGCTGGAGCGCGACAGCGAAGCACGCGCCATTGGCGAGCCCCCCTTGCTCGACGATGCCTTCATCGCCGAACACACGCATGGTTTCGAAGATTTCGCGGCCGACGCGCGAGCCGAGCGCTGGGACGATCTCGAGCGCGCGTCCGGCGTCTCACAAGCGCAGATGTGCCAGATTGCCGACGTCTATCTACGTGGCGAGCGCGTTATCGCGACCTGGGGCATGGGCATCACCCAGCACAAGCAAGCCGTGGCGACGATTCAGATGATCGTCAACCTGATGCTTCTGCGCGGCAACATCGGGCGCCCGGGCGCGGGCCTGTGTCCCGTGCGTGGCCACAGCAATGTGCAAGGCGACCGCACCGTCGGCATCAATGAAAAACCATCGGACGCATTCCTCGACCGGCTCGGCAAGGTGTTCGATTTCGCGCCGCCGCAACGCGAAGGGCTCGGTGTCGTCGACACGATCTCGGCCATGCTCGACGGACGCATCAAAGTTTTCATCGGCATGGGCGGCAACTTCGCGATGGCCACGCCCGACACGCCGCGCACCTGGGAAGGCCTGCGCCAGTGCGACCTGACCGTGCATGTGGCAACCAAACTCAACCGCAGCCATCTCGTTCATGGCCGCGACGCCCTGATTCTGCCGTGCCTGGGTCGCACCGAAATCGACATGCAGAACGGCATCGTGCAAGGCGTGACAGTCGAAGATTCGATGAGCATGGTGCATCTGTCGTATGGCATCAATGCCCCGGCCTCGGAGCATCTGCGCTCGGAGCCGGCTATCGTGGCGGGGATGGCGCAGGCAACGATGGGCCGCGCCCTCGCCGGCCACGGCGACTGGCACTGGTACGTGCAAGACTACGATCGCATTCGCGACGCCATCGCAGCAACCTTCGACGACTTCGCGGATTTCAACCGTCGCGTGCGGCATCCGGGCGGGTTCCGGCTGGCCGTACCGCCTTCGGAACGTCAGTGGCTGACCGCCAACGGACGCGCCAACTTCACCACACATACGCTGCCGCTCGAGTTGCCGATCGACGCGGCCCGCCGCCAGGCGGGCGCGCGCGGTGCCGACGTGCTGCAACTCGCGACGATTCGCTCGCACGATCAATACAACACCACGATTTACGGCCTGAACGACCGGTATCGCGGCGTGTTCGGACAACGCCGCGTGGTCTTCGCGAACATCGAGGATCTGGATGCCCAAGGCTTGCGCGCAGGCGAACGCGTCGATGTCGTGGGCGTCTGGAATGACGGCATTGCGCGGCGTGCCGACGACTTCCTGCTGGTCGCCTACGACATTCCACGCGGCTGTATCGCGGCCTACTACCCCGAGACCAACGGACTGGTGCCGCTCGATGCCGTCGCCGACGGTGCAGGCACCCCCACGTCGAAGTCGATTCCGGTGCTGCTGGAGCGCCGTCATGGTGGATGAGGCCGCCGGCGTCGACGCCAGCCTCGCGCAGGCCGAGCAGGATCTGGCGCGCTTGCTCGCGACGTTGGCCGACGGCCGCCGCGAAGGCCGCGAGTCGTTGTCGCTGGCACGCCTTGCGAAGCGCAGCGCGTTGCCCATGAGCACGCTGCTGCGTTATCTCGGTGTGCTCACCAGCGCCGGCTGGATCTCGCTCGAAGACGGCGAGCGGGGACTGCGGCTTGTACGCCTCACCGACGCTGGCATCACGCAATGCGACAGCCTGAGGTGAACCACCGGAAAAGCCACGGAAGTCAGGCGCTGCAACACGACTGACATATTTCCATCCCGACACACGACGTACACTCTCCGCCACCGCGCCTGGCCATACCCTATTTGCGTATGCTGTCGTCCAGCGCACGGCCCTAACGTCACGGAGACCCCATGGAGAATGTCGTTGCGCGTCCGGCAGAGATCGACACCGCCACGTCCGCCGCTGTTTCTGTTGCTCCTGAATCACTTGAACTTCCCCTCTTCCTTGCCACTGAGACGAATGCGTCTCCCGCCTTGTGGCGTCATGCCCGCCCGTCGCGATGGAATCCGTGGCTCATCGGTCTGACAGGGCTCACCGGCCTCTGGCAATGGCTGGGACTAGGCTGGGCGCTGCGCCACTGGGGAGAGATCGCCGCATGGTCGCTGGTTCCCGTGCTGCTGCTCACCCCGATGCACTGGGGCCTGATTCACGAATCGATCCACGGCCAGTTGCGCCTGAAGGCTCGCGCTAACGAGCGCACCGGCCGCGCGCTCTCTGCACTGCTCGGGTTGCCGTTCGAGATCATGCGCTTCGGACATCTGATGCATCATCGCTTCACGCGTCAGCCCTTCGACCGCCCGGATATTTCGACACTGTCCGACACCGCGCCGCTGCCCCTTCGCGCACAAAAGTGGCTCGGCTATCAGTCGCGGCTGTTGGGGGGAATGTGGCTCACGGAAGTCTTTGCCCCCGTCATCGCGTGGCTGCCCGTACGGCGTTTGCCCGCACTCGCCGTGAGCGCCCTTGGCGGCGATCCGGAAGATGACGACGTGCGCCGCCGCGTCATCATGTTTGCCTCCGATCCGGTTCGTCGCCGTCGCATTCGACGCGACTTTCTTGTTTTGCTCGTCGCTCTGGCGGTGGCCCTATGGGCATACGGACCCTGGTGGCCCGTGTTTCTGGCGACGTTTGCCGCGCGCGGCGTCTGGCTGTCGATCGCAGACAACTTGCCGCACTACGGTGTGGCGATAGACGAGCTGGCGCGCGCACGCAATTTCCGGGCCCCGGTGTCGGGCCGCGCGCTGCTGCTCAACCAGCACCTGCATCGCGTGCATCACCAGTACCCGACCGCCCCCTGGCACTTGCTGCCGGAAATCGACGCCGCCCAACCCACCGGCGGGCCTGTGATTCCGTACTGGCGCGCCGTCTTTCGTCAATTTGCGGGGCCACTGCCGGCCGGCACGCTTGCCACAGGCGCAGCAGACACACATTGAGCCCAGGCACCTCGCTCACACACCGCCAATACCCTCCCGCCAGACAACGGCGCGCTGCGCGCCGTTGTCTCGTTGCCACGTAACACGCCAACGCTCAACGCCGTCAACTCAGATCATTTTGGGATTTTTCCGAATCATGATATAAATGCGAATCGTTTTCGTTAACGTTCGCATCTTCACGCAAATAAGTGAGGCGACCGAAACGTCCTGCGGGAACCGTTCGTGGATTTGCTTCGCTAGCCGCGTCGCCGCCAAGGGCGGCGTTTTTGCTTGCTGAGCCTGATTATTTTTGATTCCCAAGCATGTTGATTGCATTGGCCATTGCACTGGCATGGCTGGCAGGTGGTGCCAGCTATCTCACATCGGAACACCAGCGCTTGCGAGTGTGTCGTCTGCCGGCGCAACCCGCGCGAGGGCTGTCGGTCGCCGCGGCCATCGCATGCCTCGTGTGCTGGTGGCTGGCCGCCGGTCCGTCGGCGGGCATCGCAGCGGCTTTCATGTCGCTTTGCTTCGGCCTGCTCTTCTGGCCGTACGCGGCTGGCGGCTGGCACTGGCTGCGCGGAGACACCCATGTGGAGTAGAACCTTCGCGGGCCTCGTGCTCGGATGCTTCGCCGCGATGGCGTTATGTGGCGCCATCGCCTACATGACGCCCGCCGGCTGGCAGACCGCGATCATCCCGGTCATCGCCCTCTTCCCGCTCGTGTGGCTCGGCCTGTTTGCCGTTGTCTACGCAAGCCGCACCGCCACACGCGCGTGGGTTGGCCTTGGCGCCACGACCGCCGTCGCCTGGGCCGCGCTGCTGCTGGCGCGCGCTGTTTGGTAAGGAGCTCCGGATGCGTGCCCAAACCCTGCGTCAATACCTCAGTGTCCATACCTGGGCCGGTATCGTTGCCGGCTTCGCGCTGTTCATCGCCATGCTCGGCGGCGCCCTGACCGTGTTTCACCACGAGATCGAACGTTGGGAGCAACCGGCTACGCGTCATGCGCCGCTCTCGCTCGCGCAGACGGAACAGCTCGCCGAGCGCGTTCGCGCGAAATTCCCGGCCGCGCGCGAGCAGATGGGTGTGGTACTGCCCAATCACTCCCCCACCCCGTTCGCCTACTGGCAGGAGCCGAACGGCGAATGGATGCAGGCACGCCTGAGCCCGAACGCCGCAAGCGCTGCCTATGCCGCATCATCGCTGGTCATTGGCGACGCGCGCCCCGGTCTGTCGAGCACGATCAACGCGTTGCATTACTCGCTGTCTATCCCGACGTATGGCCTGTACCTGATGGGCGTGGTGGCGCTGTTCTACGGCATGGCGCTCATCTCCGGCGTCATCGTGCACTTGCCGCGCATGACGCGCGACATCTTCGCGCTGCGGCCGGGGCGCAACCTCAAACGATTTTGGCAGGACGCCCACAACGCCATCGGCGTGCTGAGTCTGCCGTTTCACATCGTCTTCGCCCTCACGGGTACGCTGTTGTGTCTGAGCCTGCCGCTGATGATGGCGTTCAACGTGGTGACGTTCGAAAGCAAGTTGATGTCGCAAATCCCGCAAGTCACGGGTTCCGTGCCCGCCAGGATTGCCCCGGTCGACGGCAAGCCGCTCGACTTGCAGACAGTGCTCGCGCGGGCCGAACAGGCAGCGCCCGGCATGGAGACGACCGCCGTGGCATGGACGGGTTACGGCAAGCCGAATGCGGTGGCCGAAGTCTACGGCGAGGCCAAGGATTCTCTGGGCGTTTTCGCCGCCGTGGCCGTGCGCCTGAACGACGGGGAAATCGTCGGCCAGCACAGTCCGGGGGTGCGGGATACGAACCACGCCGTGATGAGCATGATCTACGGCGCGCACTTCGGCAACTTCGCGGGTGACGCCGTGCGCTGGGTGTACTTCGTGCTCGGGTTGATGGGCGCCGTGCTGGTCTATAGCGGCAACCTGCTCTGGCTCGAATCGCGTCGCAAACGCAACGCCGCCACTCAGCCCACTCATTTGCGCTGGATGGCCAAGGCCACGGCCGGCGTATTCCTGGGGACTTGTCTGGGCATCGCTGCGGCCTTCGTCGGTGCGGTTGTCGCCCCCGGCACGACGGCGCTCTCGATCTTCGTCGCCACGCTCGCCGCCTCTGCCATTTTCGCTGCGCTCACGGTGCCGGCCGTGGCAGCCACGGGACTGCTCGTGGCCACTGCGCTCGTCTGCCTCGCCGTCCCGGTCGCCGATGCCACGCTCACGTCCGACAATCTCGCGCGCTCGCTGGCCTCGGGCGACTGGGTGCTTGCTGGTGTCGATCTGGTCGCCATCGTCTGTGCGGCAATCTTCGCGCTGTTCGCCCGCGCAACGTGGCGGCGCGCCCGTCGTGGCGATCCGAACAGCGTCTGGGCGCGACCTGCTGCGACCAGAGGGCAGACGTCACGCGACAGTGGCACGGCTCGCATACCGGAGCGCACTGCCGTTGCCAGTCAAGGCACCACCAACATAACGACAACGCTGCCCGAGCGGCCGGACCCGGCGCGAACCTGACGGCGCGTGCATGAGCAAGTTCACGCACTCCACACAAGACGATCAATTTCGAGACGTACCCGTCGGCACACGACGCATCACAAATTTGGAGATTCACACCGATGTTGCATCACCGCCCGCTCGCAGGGCGCGGTTTCGCTCGCACACGCACCGCGCATGATCTGACGTTCCCCCACGCTTCACCGCTCTCGCCCTCCTCGGTGTCACGCGCCGTGGCTGGTGTGTTCGCGATTTGTGCCGCGTCGCTGACGCTGGCTTCTGGCAGCGTCTACGCCCAGCAAGCATCGCAACCGTCCGACCCGCAACCGGCGGCGAATGCCTCGCAAGGCACTGCCGTGCTGCCCGCCACCACCGTATCGGCCGGCCGCGACGATGACATCAAGGTCGAGCGAGTGTCGAGCGGTGCGCTGGGCACACGGCGCGCGGTGGACACGCCGTTCTCGGTGGTTGCCGTCAACAGCGAGCAGATCAAGAACCAGATGGCCCAGACCGCGACTGACGCGTTCAAGTACGATCCGGCCGTCACCACGCTTTCGGAAAACAAGCGCAACGAGAACTCGTATTTCGCCGTGCGCGGCATGCGCGTGGACATGCTCGACGGCACCAAGGTCGACGGTCAGAACTTCGTCTCGTGGCAGGCAGACATTCCGCTCGAGCCGTTCGAACAAGTGGAACTGCTCAAGGGCCTGTCTGGCTTCATGTATGGCTTCGGCGCGCCCGGCGGGATCGTGAATTACGTGCTCAAGCGGCCGACGGACGAACCGCTGCGTCAATTCTCGGTCGGCTATGAAGCCAGCAATGTGTGGAGCGAAAAGCTCGACCTCGGCGGACGCTTCGGTCCCGACAATCGCTTCGGCTATCGCCTGAACATCGTGAACGAGGAAGGCAACACCGCCGAGCCGAACAACCACGTGCGTCGCAAGACGATCTCGCTTGCCACGGACTGGCGCATCACGCCGGACCTCACATGGACGGCAGACGTGGCGTATTGGAAGCGCCAGACGACCGGCACGCTGTTCGGCATGAACTTCGCCGGTGCGGGGGCAGTCCCCGACGCGAACAAGGTCGCCCGCAATGTGGCCCAGCCGTTCACCTATTACGAAACCGATTCGCTGACGGCAGGCACGTCGCTCGACTATCGCATCAACGATCAGTGGAAGGCAAACTTCAAATATCGCTTCGCACGCCTGAATCGTCTTAACGGCGACAGCTTCCTCTCCGTGCTCAACGCTGCGGGCGACTATGCCGACACGCAATACAAGTGGAAGACGGCCTATTACTACCAGGCTTGGGACGCCATGATGCAGGGCAAGTTCACCACCGGTCCGCTCAAGCATGACGTGGTGTTCGGCGTGGCGTATCAGAGCCAGGTCAAGCTCAACGACAATGGCGATGGGGGTAACGGCATTTCGCTCGGCACGAGCAACATTTACAACCCGTCGCTGCTGCCGAATCAGGACTTCGGCCTGAACTACCAGCCGTACCGCAGCGAGAAGATCTCGCAGCGTGCGATCTATGCCAGCGACACGATTGGCATCACCTCGCGTATCTCGTTGCTGGCCGGCCTGCGCTACACCCAGTTCAACGACGATCTGTACGACATCTCAGGGCAGACTGGCGCGTCCTACCGCGCGAAACCCGTCTCGCCGACGGTCGCGCTCATGTACAAGACCGACAACGATTCGACCGCGTACGTCAGCTACGTCGAGTCGCTGGAGCCGGGGGGCTCGGCGAGCATCACGAACGTCAACTTCCCGCAGACCTTCGGGCCGCTCACCAGCAAACAGTACGAGGTGGGCTGGAAAGCGGACAAGCAGACGTGGGGGGCGAATCTCGCGCTGTTCCGCGTCGAGCGCGGCTATGGCTACACCAATCAGGCGAACTACTACGTGCAGGACGGCACGCAACGCTTCCAGGGGCTGGATGCCAGCGGTTGGGTGCGTCTCGCCCGCGACTGGCGCGTGATGGGCGGCGTGCTGCTGCTCAACACGAAGGCCGTGGACGTTGACGACCCGAGCGTGGCGGGCAAGCGCATCTTTGCCGCGCCGCGCTACGTCGTGACAGGACGTGTCGAGTACGACACCCCGTTCGTGCGCGGCCTGACGCTCGCGGCCGGCGTCAAGGTCACGGGCGAGCAGGAGGTCGATGCCGCCAACACGTTGTCGATTCCCGCGTACACCACGATCGACCTGTCGGCCAGGTACGCCACGCGAATCGCCGGCAAGTCAGTCGTGCTGCGCGCCGCCATCAACAACCTGACGGATAAGCACTACTGGACGACGACGTACAACGGCTTCGTGCTGCCGGGTTCCACCCGTACCTTCCTCGCCAGCGCCACGATGGACTTCTGATCGGCATCTGCGCCGGACACGCACACGACGATCAGCGTGGCCGGCATCCCGATCAATTTCAACGATTTCATTGATGTGTTGCGTCGACCGGCCGAGTCCACAACCCCAAGCGGTCATCGAACCCGCTCGAATGCAGCCACATCAGGGCATTGTTGGTTTTGACGGCGCCGTTGTGTCTGCGCCGTGCCATCTGTGAAGATGGCCGATCACTGCTGAGGTATATCTAAGACGTACGGCGAGGCGATATCCCGGTAAATGCTGGCGATACGATGGAAAGCCTCCTTAGGCTCCCACGGCGGGATTTCCTGCCCCTTGGGATTATCTTTCGGATAGGTCCTGACCAGAGAAAAACTCATCATGTCCAAGTCTCGCGCTCCCTTCGCATGGGGAAAGGTCGGAAACGAGAACACATAGATGAACACGCCATCGATGCCAGCACCAGTGAGAAGGTTAAGCTGCTCCTCGACGTAGTTCGCCTGCTCGCGTTCACTGCGTGTGGGAACGATGCCGGCGGTAAATATCCCTGTCCCATCGGGATTTACCCCTTTTAGGCGCATAAAGCCGCCGGCGCCAAGCTTGCCTGCGCCCTCATAAGCACAGGAACCGACTTCCATCACTACTAGCGGCTTGCTTAGACGATAGCGGTCCAGCGCCCCCACATACTCCTTTGTCGATTCGTTGCTGCGGTAGTGGTCGATCCCAACGATGTCAAACAGACTCCAGTCCACCATTTCCCACATCCCGGCTGAATAGGTGACCCTCCCTTTGAATTCCTTGCGTACACCTACGACGATTTGCTTGAGAGCTTCGTTTAGCTTGGCTGCTTGAACGCGCAATGCTTCGCTCTCGTTCGCCTGAGCTGCAGTACCCCGTTCTATGAGGCCCTGTATTCGCTCGGTGACGGTAGAGCCTTTGAAGATACCTTCGTTAAACAGACTCATTTCGCAGCCGGCGACGAAGACGATATCTGCTCCTTCAATTCTTATTTGCTCAGCTGCACGCGCAGCTTGCTCAAAATAGGCGGGCAGCTCAACGATCGGCACGTTCATCTTCCATGGGTTGAAGAAGACGGTCAGTCCGGCAGCATGCGCGATGCGCGATGCTGCGACTAGACGTTCAATTTCCTCTCCCTCGATACGAATAGCATTGGCGTGCAATTCGGTTGCGATGGAGTTGATATCGTAAGCGACCAGTTCGGGATCAAAATGCTCTACTGAGTATGGGTTATCGGCCGTGAATTTCAATCCCACGTCATAGACGACGCCGCGATACTTCATATTGCCCGCTCCTTCCTGTGATGTGTATGCTGCGACACGGGGAACGCCCCCTACGTACGTATTCCGCCTCTGCGTTCCGCACGTTTACTTAACCGTGCGGTGCGTGCATTGTAGAGCACTGGTGTCGCCCTCTGGGCGATTCACACCACCTCATCGTCGACGCGCAGAGCGTCCTGCTCGCGGTCATCCTGACAGGGGCGAATCGCCTCGACATTACCCAGATCGACACGCTGGCCGAGACCATTCCACACATTGGGTCGACGTCACCGACCGAATGATCGATGTGATCGAAGAAGGATTCGACGCAGTGATCCGCGCGGGTGAGCCGACGGACTCTCGCCTCACCGCCCGGTAACTCGGGGAGTTCCGATCACACTTTGTTAGACCTGTCGGCCAGGTGCGCCACGCGAATCGCCGGCAAGTCAGTCGTGCTGCGCGCCGCCATCAACAACCTGACGGATAAGCACTACTGGACGACGACGTACAACGGCTTCGTGCTGCCGGGTTCCACCCGTACCTTCCTCGCCAGCGCCACGATGGACTTCTGATCGGCATCTGCGCCGGACACGCACACGCGCTGACGCCCTCGCGTCAGCGCGATCCCGGCAGCCGCTACCGTTGCACTGCCGGGAACCCGCGAAGTCTGGCCATCCATACGACAATCAGCGTGGCCGTCAGCAACGCAAGCAATGCCGGCGAAAACGCGGCCACGCCGAGTCGATCGAGCAAGACACCACCCACGATGCCACCCCCGGCAATCGCCATGTTCCAGACCGTCACCAACATCGACTGCGCCACGTCAGCCGCATCTGCCGCCGCGTTGGCGATCGCCGTCTGAAACAGCGTTGCCGCGCCACCGAACGCGAGACCCCATACGGCCACCAATGCGTACACCACGACCGGGGTATCGCCTCTCATACCGAGTGCCAGCGCAGACAGACCAAACAGCGCCGTGCTGGCAAGCGTGAGTGCGCGCAGATGGCGATCGATCAGGGCACCAACGATCCAGATGCCGATCAACGACATGGCGCCGAACACCAGCAACACGGCGTCGATACGCTGTGCCATGTTCGCTCGCGCCAGAAACGGCGCGATATAGGTGTAGAGGATGTTGTGCGCGAGCACGAAAGCCAATACGACGAACAACACCGGACGGACGCCCGGCACAATGAAGACGCCCGCCAGCGACAATCGCTTGCCTGCGGGTTGTCCGTCAAAATCGGGCACCTTCACGCGCATCCACACCGCGAGCGCCAGTGCCAGCAAGCTCATGATGCCGAAGCACATCCGCCACCCCGTCCAGTGCTCAAGGAATGTGCCGGCCGGCACACCGAGCGAGAGCGCCAGCGGCGTTCCGACCATGGCGACGGCGATGGCGCGTCCCTTTTGATTTTCAGGCACCAGGCGTGCCGCGTATCCTGCCAACAGCGCCCACAGCAGTCCGGACGACACGCCTGCCAGAAAGCGCGCCGCCATCGTCAACCCATAGCTCGGCGACAGCGCGGTCACCCCGTTGGCGATCGCGAAGCCGATCATGACGCTCAACAGCAGCGTACGCCGTCGCACTCCCTGCGTCATCACGGTCAACGGAATGGCCGCCACCAGTGCTCCGATGGCGTAAATCGAGATCGTCTGACCGACCCATGCCTCCGAGACGACGAGACCTTGTGCCATTTGCGGCAGCAAGCCAGCGGGCAACACTTCCGTCAGGAGGGTGACGAATGCCGCCATGGAAAGCGACAGTAACGAAGTCAACGGTAGGCGCTCTTGCGCTCGGGCGTTCATCGTTGCACCTCGATCGCCTCGTAGACGGCATCGCGAAGATCGGTCACCAGGCGACCGGACATGCCTTCCAGTGCAGTGTTCGTGAACGCCACCACACTGAGTTCGCGTACGGGATCGACGAACCACGAATGCCCGTAGGTTCCCCCCATGCGCCAGGTGCCGACCGATTCGGGCGACTGCGCTTCGGCGGGGTCTTTCAGGATCGTAATGCCGAGGCCGAATCCTCGCCCTGGCCAAAATGGCATCGGCAACCCGCCGATCTGATCGGTGGCGAACTCGCGCACGAGCGATTCGGGCAACAGCGGTGCGCCGCCTTTACGCAGCGTTTCCAGCAATCGCAAGAAATCCCCTGCGGAGCCCACCATACCGGCGCCGCCTGAAGGATAGGCATCGGCGTTCAGCGCACGCCCCGGTGACAACCGGAAACCGGCAGTCCCGTCGACGAACGGCACGAAGTCAGGCTCCACCAGACGCCGCGGCACGGGACTGCCGTCGGCATAGGCAGTCGTCAGACGGCGCGCGTCCACGGCAGCAAATGACGTATCGCGCATGCCAAGCGGCGCCGTCACCAGTTCCTCGACGGCCTTATCCAGCGGCAACCCCGTGACGGCTTCAATGACGGCGCCAAGCACGTCCGTCGCTATCGAGTATCTCCACTCGGTGCCGGGCGGATACAGCAACGGCACGCTGGCAATACGCCGAATGTTCTCGAGTAGACTCGTGCGGCTGTCGTCCATGCCGTCGGAGACGCCCGCACGCGCATAGGTGCCATCCGGCACCTGAAAGAACCCATAGGTCAGCCCCGCCGTATGCGTCATCAGATGACGAATCGTCAGCCGCGAGATCGTCCCGTCGGCCAGCATGGGCGAGAACTCGGGCAACCATCGCGTGACCTCGTCGCAGAGCTGTAACCGCCCCTGTGCGATCAAAACCAGCGCGGCGGTGGTGACGATTGGCTTGGTCACGGACGCCAAGCGAAAGAGCGCATCGAGCGCCATCGGCACAGCCTGTTCGCGGTCGGCAAAACCCGCCGCTTCTTGATGGATCAGTTCGCCATTGCGGGCCACCAGCACCACAGCACCCACCAATCGCCCGTCGTCAAGCGCGTCGGCGACGGCGGCCTGAATCGGCGCGACCTGAGGCGTGGGCATCGCCTCTGCGGGTGCCGGAAATGCAGAGATCGTCATAGGAAAGTCCTTTCATTCGTTAACCGTCCCACACGATAGAAAGTCCGCAATTAAAGAAAAAGTGGGCTAGAGTTCCCTTTTATACGGATATTTATGTCCGCAATCACACGGTAATCAGGAGTGAACGTGGAAAGCCTGAGCGGTTTCGTGGTTTTCGTGCAGGTGGCGGAGACACGCAGCTTTGTCGCTGCCGGCCGCCTGCTGGGCATCTCGGCATCGGCGGTCGGCAAAAGCGTGGTGAGGCTGGAAGAGAAGCTGGGCGTGCGTCTGTTTCATCGCAGCACACGCAGCGTGACGCTGACCGCCGAGGGTGCGCTATTTCTGGAGCGCAGCCGTCGTATTCTCGCGGAGATCGAAGCAGCGGAACTGGAGCTATCGCAGGCCAGCACGGCACCGCGCGGACGGCTGCGCGTGAGCTTGCCGATGGTCAGCGCCCTGGTCCTGCCAGTGCTCGGCGACTTCATGCGCCACTACCCGGAGATCGAGCTGGATCTGGACTTTACCGACCGAATGGTTGATGTGATCGAAGAAGGATTCGACGCGGTGGTCCGCACGGGGGAGCCGATGGACTCTCGCCTCACCGCCCGGCGGCTCGGGGAGTTCCGATCACACCTCGTTGCTTCACCTGCGTATCTGGCAAGGCGCGGCACACCGATGGTTCCGGCCGATCTGCAACAACACACCTGCCTGCACTACCGTTTCCCCAACAGCGGCAAACTGGAACCGTGGACGCTGCGGCAAATCCCCGGTGAGCCGGAGCCGCCCATTCCCACCTCCATGGTCTGCAACAACATCGAGACGCGCCTGTGTTTCGCGCTTCAGGGCCTGGGGATCGCCTACCTGCCGGAGTTCGCCATCCGGGAGCCACTTGCCGACGGCCGCCTCCAACCCGTACTCGCAACATATGCACAACGCACCGGCGTTTTTTATGTGCTTTGGCCGGCGAGCAAACATCCTTCGCCTAAAGTCCGGGCCTTGGTGGATTTTCTCTGCGCGAATGTATTCCCCGTCACGAAAACCTGAACGGGCAAGGTCGACAAAAAGCCCCCAAGCGCTGGACTGATGTCCGGCCCTTGGGGGCTTTTTTACGTCTTCGCGCACGGCCTGATTGCGCCGGCAGCGCCCCGTGTACGACTTGGGGCAGGGTCAGATGACTCAGCCCACGAACGCCCGTTCAACGAGGTAGTGCCCCGGCGCGTGGTTGTGGCCTTCTACGAAGCCGCGCTTTTCCAGCAGTTCACGGGTGTCTTTCAGCATGGCCGGACTGCCGCACAGCATGACGCGATCGTTCTCCGGCGAGAATTCCGGCAAACCGATGTCGGTGAACATCTTGCCCGACTCGACCAGCTCAGTGATACGGCCCTGGTTTTCGAACTCTTCACGCGTGACCGTCGGGTAGTAGATCAGCTTGTCGCGAATGTACTCGCCCAGATATTCATGCTCCGGCAGATGCTGCGTGATCAGGTCACGGTAAGCCAATTCGCTGGCGAAGCGGCAACCGTGCACCAGAATGATGTGCTCATAGCGGTCGTAGACTTCCGGATCGCGGATGATGCTCATGAACGGCGCGAGCCCCGTGCCCGTCGACAGCAGATACAGATTCTTGCCCGGCAACAGGTTGTCGTTGATGAGCGTGCCGGTCGGCTTGCGGCCGACGATGACCTTGTCCCCCGGCTTCAAATGTTGCAGACGCGAGGTGAGCGGACCGTCCTGCACCTTGATGCTCAGGAACTCCAGCTCTTCCTCGTAATTCGCGCTTGCCATGCTGTAGGCACGCAGCAGCGGTTTGCCTTCCACTTCCAGCCCGATCATCGTGAACTGACCATTGACGTAACGGAACGACGCGTCGCGAGTGGTCTTGAAGCTGAACAACGTATCAGTCCAGTGGTGGACTTCCAGCACGGTCTGTTGATTCTGAGTACTCATAGTGACTTGACGTTAGACGAAGGGAGGCGGCGCGGCGCATCGGCGGGGCGGATGACCCAAACGCCCGAAATACGTGTGCGCGAGCCATCCTTAATGGCCCGATGCCCGGACTCCAGGTGCAGGTGTACGCACTTTCAGTTTTGGGCGGGAAAACCCGGTTATTTTACCCCAATTGGGAATTGCTTTCATTTGTCCGGTGAAGGGGCGCGGGCGGTTTCAGCGTGACGATTGATATCCATCGGGGTTTTGATGCTGCCAACGCCAGTGATCGGCGCACATGCGCGCAAGATCGTACTCGGCGCGCCACCCCAGCAGCGCGTGCGCGCGCGACGCGTTGGCATACGATGTCCCCACATCGCCCGAGCGGCGTTCGACAATCTCGTACGGCACTTTGCGGCCGCTGGCGGCCTCGAACGCCTGCACGATTTCGAGCACGCTGTGCCCTCGCCCGGTACCCAGATTGACGGTGAAACCCGCGCCCAGCCTGTGCAGGCCGGCGAGCGCCGCCAGATGGCCGCGCGCCAGATCCACCACATGCAGGTAGTCCCGCACGCCCGTACCATCGGGGGTCGGCCAGTCGCCACCGTAGACCTTGAGTTTCGGCAGCTTGCCCACGGCGACTTGCGCAACGTACGGCATCAGGTTGTTGGGCAGCCCCCCCGGGTCCTCACCGATCAGCCCGCTCTCATGCGCGCCCACCGGGTTGAAGTAACGCAACACCCCGACACGCCAGCGCGCATCGGATTTCACCGTATCGGCAAGTATCTGCTCGGCCATCAGCTTGGTGTGACCGTACGGAGTCCCCGTCGAAAGCGGCACCGTCTCATCGATCGGCACCGATGTCTGATAGCCATACACGGCGGCCGACGAACTGAACACCAGGTGCCGCACGTCGTGGCGCTCCATCGTCTCGATCAGCGTCAGCAGGCTACCGAGATTGTTGCGGTAATAGAGAGATGGTTTCTCGATCGATTCGCCGATCGACTTCAACGCGGCAAAGTGGATCACGCCGTCGATCCGATGGCGCGTGAAGATGTTGTCCATGACCGCCGGGGAACAGGCATCGCCTTCGATGAACACGGGCGCACGACCGGCAATACGCTCGATGCGCGCCACTGCGTCGAGATGGCTGTTGCACAGGTTATCGACGATGACGACATCGTAGCCGCCCGCCAGAAGCTCGACACAGGTATGCGAGCCGATGTAGCCGGCACCGCCGGTAACGAGAATGGTGCCCAGATTATTCATGACAATACCTTAGCGACGCCCGTGTGGCGCCTTTGATGCCGCACTGATCGAACAACACGATCACACATGCGAGACCCGCGATATTACTCCAGCCGTCGTTCCCTCGCCAACGGGACGCCAGGCCGCTCGCGCGGCACATCGGCCCGGCCGGGTAAGTTATCCCCTCTGCCCCATGTAAGTGTCGTATTCGAGCGCCGCCAGCCGGCGGGTCAGCCGGTGTGCGCCGAGCGCCAGCACGCACAGTAGCGCGAGCGCGAACCCATAGCCGTAGAGCGCGGGCCCGTATTGCAGACTGGCCCAGGTGAAGGTCGCGTTCAGCACCACCAGAAGCGAGACGAGGACCAGTACGTCACGGCGCCGGTCCAGATAGAACAGCACATTGAGCACACCGAGCAGCAGCACCTGCAAACCTGCCGAGATGACGTCGATGCGCAGCAACGATTGCCACGTCTCGGGCACCCCTACGAACCGCAACATGTCGTCGCCGAACGCAAAGACGAGCAGCGTCACCACGGCCTGTACCTTGAGGATCTCATAGAGCCCGGTGCGCACCGCCCGCACCATCGACACCCGCGACGCAGAAATCTGGCGCAGCGTGCCGCCATGCCGTACGGCATCGAAAAAACCGGTATAGGCTTCGGCAAAATCCGTCTCGATCCGCAGCAGGAACACTGCCATGCCCGGAATCACGCAAAGATACGACAGGAACACCGGCAGATCGTAGATGGGGGCAGCGCGCAGCGGTCCGATGATAGCGATGCCGGTCACTGGCGACGCCCAGAAGATCAACTTGTCGATCCACGCCCCCAACCCGAAGCATACCCCGACGCCAACCAGCGAAAGCCGCAGATTGCGCGGCTCGAAGACCGACCACGACAGCCAGGTGGTGGTACGGTAGTTACGCACGACAATGGCGGTCAGCCCCAGTAGCAGACATGTGTGGCCGATCACGAAGCCGCCCAGCAGGCCCGTAAGTCCGAAGCGCCCGAGCAGTACGGCACTGACCACGCTCAGGCTGTACCCCAGGCAGAACACACCGAGAATCGCGCGATATTGCTTTACGCTCGTGAGGAACAGCACCACGATCCACAGATTGCCGAGCAACACGAAGCCAATCCACATCAGCCAGCGATAAGCCAGCGGCAAGGCCGAGAAGAGCGTCTGCGACAGAACGAGCCCCATCACGCCGAGCACGACGGTGGTGACCAGCGTCACGGCATTGAACGCCGGTATCACCGCCTGCGGATCGCCCGCGAACAATCGATCGCTCAGATAACGGGTGAATGCCAACTGGATCAGTCCCGTCACCATGACGCTCGACGCAATCAGATACGTCACCGAGACCTGAAACTGCGTCAGCACCTCGTGCGGATGGACGCTGGCCAGACTCATTAGCCCGACAAGCACCACACCGAGCATCGACAGCACCAGCGGACCGGCGCTGATGATCCCCGCATAGCTGTATGCGGCGAAGGTGCCCGAAAGCGTGTCGCTGCGTAGCAAACGCCGCAACTCGAAACCGATACCCGCCATCAGTCACCCCCTCCGTCCATCCAGCGCTCGTATAGCGTGCGATACGCATCGCGCAGGGTGTCAAGCCGGTAGTAGCGCTCGACACGTGCGATGCCGGCGCGGCTCGCGGCGTGCCATACCTCGGGCTCCAGCACCTCGACGATGGCGGCGGCCAGTGCCTCTGGGTCGGCCATCGGCACGATGCGCCCCGAGCAGCCAAGCGCGCGGTCCTCGGCGCCGTTGCCTTCGATCAACTGACGGCACGCACCGACATCGGTCGCCACGACCGGCACGCCGGCCGCTGCCGCTTCGAGCATGACCAGCGGCAAAGCTTCGGAAACCGACGACAACGCCAGCACGCCGATTTGCGGCAAGACCGATTCAATGGCGCGATACCCCATGAAGCGCACCTGATACTCCATCCCGAGACTTGCGGCGAGGTCCCGGCACTCTTGTGCATAGGCGGTATCTTCGGTGTCCGGCCCGACGATCCAGCCCTGCAAGTCCGGCCGTGCCCGGTAGGCAATGAAGATGGCGCGTAGAAACGTCTTGATGTCTTTGACGGGCACCACGCGCCCCACCAGTGCCACGACCGGGGGGATGTCCGCGCGGTCCGCCTGCGCATCAGTCTCACGCCGCACGACACGCAACGCCGCAAAGCGTGCGATGTCTACGCCGTTCGCAATACTGTGCGTCTTGTGCGCAGGCGCGCCATCACTCACCTGACGCTGGCGGCTGCCCTCATACAGCGAGACGATCTCGTTGGCCGTGTCGTAACACACCCGGCCGATGGCCTCGAAGAACCGCATCCACAGGCTCTGGAAATAGCCAACGCGCGAGATGTCGCGCTCGAGCGGACCGCGATTGTCACGCAACCATTCGCTTTGCAGCAGGTCGAGCTTGCGCTCTTTCGTGTAGCTGCCGTGTTCGGTCACGAGCAACGGGCGGCCGGTGCGCTTGCTCAGCATCGTCCCCAACAGCCCGGCATACCCCGTCGACACTGTGTGATACATGCGAGCCGGCGGCAAGGCCCCGGCGATCCCTGCCAGTTGCCAGATCGGCTTGTGCATCGCACGTATCGTCCAGAAGTAATCGGTAAACGACGGGTCGTGGCAGTAGCTTTCGTAGCGCTGCGTGATGAAATCCCAGGCACGCTCGCTATGGAGAAATTCCGGCTGCGCCAGCGCCTGAGCCTTGCCCAGCATCGGCAAAATCCGCGACAGCATGGCGTGCAAATCGTCGACACCCATGTCGTCGGTCGCGCCATCACGCCCATCGCGCCCATCGCCCGCTTCGTGCCGCTGACGAAACAGGTCGTGCATCCGGGCAATCTGCGCGAATGCGCTCACGTCGCCCGAGCCCCGCCGCGTTCGCGCCTGGCTGGCGGCCGCGCCCACCGGGGTGTCTGCCGTCTCGTACAGATAGTGCGCCTCGAAGTGGACGACGTTCGCCGGCATCGGATAGACGGGCGCGCCGTAGTCGTCCCGGCGGCTGCCGATGAACACCACCGAGAAGGTCAGATCGGGAAACGCGCGAATGAGCATATCGACCCACGCCGACACCCCGCCCCGCACATACGGGAAGGTGCCTTCGAGGAGCAGCGCGATGTCGGCGGCCTCGCCTGACGGCCGCGAAGTCGGAAGATCGCCGTGCGGGCGCATTGGCATGGGCCCTAACGTGTCCAGAATCGTACTGCGGGCTGCACCGCCTGCGAGGCTGTCGCGCCTCTGGCGCCCTTCGCACTCGCCCCCAGCCCGCCAAGCAGTTGCGCCACCCGGTCATAACGACGCTTCTGAAACGCGGCTTCCGCCAGCCAGGGCAACAGGCGCTCCGTCGGGAAGCTGTGAAACTGTGCCTGGCGCAGGTACATCTCGGCGACGTCGGGCGTCTCACGCAGTAGCGCACAGCGGCCGAGGAGGTACCACATCGAGGCGTCGTCGTCGTGCTGCTCCAGTGTGTCGCGTGCGAACTGCTCGACTCGCTCCATCGTGAAGCGCAGCACTTCGCCACGCACCAGATTCTGATAGATCAACTCCCAGTACAGTTGAGCGAGATGCCGGCACGCATGGGCGCGCTCATCTTCGTCCTGCGCTGCCGCGTGCCGGTCGCGCATCGCGTAAATCTGCTGCATGATGCGCTTCTCCATCCCGTCGAGAATGCCGTACGCCAGCAAGCGCACCTCTTCCACGGGATCGGCCAGCAGGTCGCGCGCGATTTCGCTCGTCACCCGCGACGGCAGCGCCTGAACCGATACCAAGGCCGCCACGCGATCGTCGCGCTCGCCACGCAGGTTGCGCAGGCGCGCCCTCAGCCGCATTCCCGCGCCATGCCGTACGCGCCCCACCAGATGCGATATGAAACCAGGGGGCGTCACCCGGCCAGCCACCACTGCCTCGCTCGGCGGCGGAAACAGGTAGCCGATCAGGAGCACGCCCAGCACCACGCTCAGGCCCGCACCGGGTAGAAAGAAGGTGATGAGCGCGATATGCCAGAACGCGCTGCGCCGCCCGCGATAGCTTGCCGGCACCACGCATGTCGTAAAACCGCCCGCCAGCAACGCCGCGACGGCTTGCCATCCCAGCACCGCCGACATCGACACCAGTGGCATCGCAACGCCTCCCGGCTGAGCATCCCAAACCTCGCTCTGCATGACGAGGCGCAGCGCCTGTGCTTGCGCCCCCACGGCAAGCGCGGCAAGGCCAAGCGTGCATGCCCAACGCAGCAGACACAGGCCGCTTGCGCCATCGCTTCGACGCAGCCGCCGGCCGCTCGTCGCGCGCTCGTCCTTCGATGTGGGCTCAGGCATGGTCGACGCACCGCTCCATCAGCTTGAGAAGTCCGGCGCCGGGCGCGTCGGCGTCCACATGTGCCGTGTGCACCGCAATGTGCCCCCTCTGGAAATCGACGTCGTACTGTTGGCGCAAGAGCGTCTCCACACGCAGCAGATAGCCGTCGATACCGTGCTCGTCCGTGATCGGCATCAGGGCAATCGCGATCTGCCGGCGTGGTGTGCCGATGGTCCATAGCGCGTCGAGCGCGCGGCGCTGACGCACCGTCTGCTCGAACAGCGAGTCGCCCCGTGCACCCCGCGGGAACGCCAGTGCAACGAGCGAAGACTCAATGCCGCTCGCCCGCTTGAGCCGCGCCAGACGCCCAAGCTCAAGCGCGAAATCGTAAGGCGCCTGGGGCACCGATTCCCGGACGCTCGCCACCAATGGCTGATGCGCCACGCCATCGGCGTAGTAGGCAAGCAGCACCAGCAGCAATTGCAGATTGTCATGATTGAGCGCGAGGAACGGCATGCGACGCACGATCAATACGCTGATCAACGTGCCATCGGTGTCGAGCAGCGGCGCGCAGGCGAGATAGGGACTGGTGTCGCTAGCGGCGTCGTCGGCGCGCACATGCGCGAGCGTCCCCTCCTGCAAACAGTGCCGGACAAGCGGGTCGTCGGCATCCGGCTCGAACCCCTCGCCGACACGCGCGATAGGCGTCGTGACGAGGTGGCCGGCGCGCACGGGAAACAACGAGGCGACTTCAATCTGGCAGGTGAGCGACGCGAATTCGAGCATCGGCTGCGCATTCGGCAAGCCACCCGCGTGGCCATGCACATCCCCGGCTCGCCGCACGGAAAGCTCACGCAGGCGCGTCAGCGCATCACGCAATGTCACGGGACGTGCCAGCAGGTCGCGTTCGAGCCGTTCGTGAGAAACACGCAGGAGATATTGGTTGTGTGTGATCGCCACGAGCCGGTCGCTGAAGTACGCATTGATGCCCTGCGCCCGATTTGTCCGGTGAGACCAGATGTCGCAGAAGTGTCCGGCGATCAAAACCGCCGTCATGCCGCCCGCAAAGTGCACTATGGGAAACGGACCGCCTGCCGGTGCGCACAGCGCATACCAGGCCGCCGCGAGTACCAACCCGCTCGCAGCGCCCGCCAGCGCTCCGTAGCGCAATGCTGCGACGAGTGCCGCCAGCCATAGCCACGGGAACTGCGTGCCAAGCAGCAAGGGATCGTCCGGACGCAACCGCCAGGCGACAAGCACCGCGAGTGCGGTGCCGCCCAGCACTTCAAGCATGGCAAAGGGACGTGCGATAGCCGGGGCGATCCAGCGCCCCCACCGCCCGAGATTGCCGAGCGGCTGCGAGCTGCGCACGCGTGCCGGCGATTGGGCATTGCGTGCCGGTTCGGCTTCGTTGGGCGTAGCGGCGGTCACGTGGTGTTCGCGGAAATTGAGATCAACCGGGTGCGCGCGCGCGGATTCGATGGTATCGCGGCGTCGCATGCCATCGAAATGCCCGGCGCGAAACGCGGGCGTTCGCGCAAGCGCTGCGCGATGGCGGTTTGCATGATTCCCCGTTATCGGAATGTGCCCGGCCCGGCATCTTCGGCCGGTGCTTCGGGCGGCGGATCGACAGGTCTCCTGGCAAGACCCGTCGCTCCCGTCCCGCGATACTTCCCCGGCGGGGCGGCCTGTGACTGCTGATCCGAACTGATCTCTTATGTTTGATGGGAATGAACTTTACACACGCCCAGTCCTACTTTCGTCCCCATTTTCACCTTGCCGGAAACCCGCATGAATCCGTCAGGAGACCGATTCACCGTCGAACGAATACGGTCCATCGTGCGGGCCCACATAAGCCAGATGCGTACGAACACCCGCTCCCGGTTGCCACAGATGCAACGCGAAGCCCGGCGGCTCGAGTGCAATCGTCCCTGGCGCACCGGGCGCGAGTCCGAGCGTGATCTGGTGCGCGGTCGACACGCACGTACTTGCCATGACGCCGGGCGCCCCCTCGACGCTCGCCTGAATGCTCCGGTGCAAGTGACCGCAGATCACCCGTTCAATGTGACGATGCCGTGACGTCACACGCGCGAAACCTGCGCGCCCTTGCGCCGTAAGGCCGTATCCATCCATGAACTCGATGCCCGTATCGAACGGCGGGTGATGCATGGCGATGATCGTCGGGCGTCCCGCGCACGCATGCAGTTGCTCATCGAGCCAGGCAAGCCGGTCTTCACACAAATGACCACCGGCATTCGGGGGATCTTGCGTATCGAGCGCGAGCACGGTCAGTGGCCCGAGATCGACTCGGTACTGCACGAACTCATGCCCCGTATGTAGATAGGCATGCTCCGGAAACGCGGCGCGCAGCCCTTCGCGGTGATCGTGGTTCCCGACCACCAGATACAGCGGGATTGTGAGTTCCGCAAGACACTCGCGAAGTACTTCGTATTCCGATAGATGCGGCGTATCGATCAGATCGCCAGTGGCAATGACGGCATCGGGCCGCGGCGTCCAGCGATTGATGGTGGCAATGGCGCGGCGCAATGCCTGCGCGGTATCGACACGCCCGCAGGCAAGCAAACCGGGCCGTGTGATATGAAGGTCGGTGATCTGACAGAGCAGCATGAAGGCAATTCCTCAAAAGCGTACTGCGACGCGCCCCACCGATCGTCGCCATTCGAGTGTAGGACGCACGCAGCGGTACGTAGTCGATCGTGCGGCGCCACGCTAGACATTGCAGATGACACGCCAATGAATTCCGGGCAATACGGACACTGTGTCAGCAATGCCAACCAAAAGTCGGCCCGCAACGCAACCCCTATTACGTTAGGGGAAACCTGCAAAGCCCGCCCAGCAAGGGATTGCGCGCGATGGTGACCGGAGATGCCCGCAGTTACCGGGTTTTTATCATCAAAAACGAGAAAGTACGCGGCATGTCACAACAAAATCGCCGCAAACCATTGTCAGGACTGGCCCACAGCCCGCCGAAGGCTCTATAATGCGGCTGCCCGGCCAGTGCCGGCGCCCTCTCGATACGTGACTGACCCAATTTTCGGATCGTGTTTGCGTGACGTATCGCGATGGCGATATCCTGGCGTGCGCCGCGTGCCTTATGGCGCGGATACAACACCGACACTCGCCAAATGGCGGAAGTGTTAGAGTTGTCGCCGGTATTCACCACCTCTCAAGGGAAACACACATGAACAAACAGGAACTGATCGACGCCGTCGCTGGTACTACGGGTGCAAGCAAGGCTCAAACCAACGAGACCCTCGACGCCGTGCTTGAGGCGGTCAAGAAGGCCGTTGCCAAGGGTGACACGGTTCAGTTGATCGGCTTCGGCTCGTTCGGTTCGGGCAAGCGTGCCGCACGTACCGGCCGCAACCCGAAGACCGGCGAAACGATCAATATCCCGGCAGCCAAGACCGTGAAGTTCACGGCTGGTAAGGCGTTCAAAGACATCGTGAACAAGAAGTAACACCAGTTGCGCGCAGGCTGGCCTTCGGGCCAGCCTATCTTTTTGCTCACATGGCCGTCCTGCGGCTTGTGGCATTGGACGCGTGTCACGTCATCCTCTCGCGAGGTCCACGACTGATGTGATGCTGCGCGCCTCGCGGGTGTCCTGCGTGCCGAATCCTCGGAGACCGGGCGCCCGCGGCAGCTTTACCCCCGCTTTTCCTTCCGGCCGCACTCTCCTGCCGATACGCTTCGGCAACGCGCCCCTTGTCATGGCCTGCCGTTTCGGCTGGCACGACCGATTTGTCTTCGCAAATCGCGGCGCCGCGACCCTGCGCGTCATCGCGCCGCACCCAATTTTCCCCAGATCATTTCCCAAAGCATCTATGCTATGTTGGGTGACATGACACGCGTGACGACAGCGGCCATCGCCGCCTCCGGTGAAGTTTCACCCGCGGCCGCTCCGGCTGATGAAGAGGCTATCGCGCCGCCCGACGCCCGACACATGCGGCACATGTCGGCTTCGCGCCTGCTTGTCGCGCTCGCCGCGTTTCCTCTGAGGCAGTGGCCATCATTGCCGGACACCCCAGAGAGCGACGCTCACCACGGGGCCTTCGACCCCGAAGTCATTCACCAGTTGCGCATTGCGACGCGCCGTCTGCGCGCGCTGATCGACGTCTTCTCGCCATGGCTCAAGCCCCGCTGGCACCGTCGGCTGAAAGCCGAATTGCGCTGGCTGGGGGAAGCGATGGGCCCCGCGCGAGATGCCGACGTGCTGGCGACAACGACGCTGCCCGCATTGCGTACCGAGCATCCCGATATCGACTGGCCGGCAATTGACGCTCATGTGGCGAAACTGCGCAGCGACGCCCGCGCGCACGCCGCCGAGGCGCTCGCTAGCGAACGTCAGCGAGCATTACGTGCATTGCTGTTGAAGGCTTTCGGCATCGGAGAAGATGGTTACGCCGACCTGCGAATCGCGAAGGCGTTGCGGTGCCCTTCGCGCACACCAGGCAAGCGGCCGCGCGCGCTAGCGAAGCACGCTCACAACATACTCCGTGCCCGTTACGTTGCGCTATTTCCGGATTGCCGTCAGTTGGCGATGCTCGACACCGGGCAGTTGCACGCGTTGCGCGTGAAGGTCAAGAAAGCCCGTTACAGCGCCGAAGCCTTGACACCGTGGCTCCGCAAAGCGGTCGGCACGCCCTATCAGGGCACACTGCACGCCGCCCAATCCTTACTGGGGCAGCTCAACGATGCAGTTGTGGCTCAGCGAGCCTTCGAAGACATGCCGATTTCGGCTGCGCAGCGCGACATATTGATCGGACGCCTCGACACGATCATCGTGAACGCAACCAGCCGCGCCGCCCATATCCTGTGTCAATTGCCCGACGCGCACACCCTTGAGCGCGGCATGCGCGAGGGCTGAACCTCAGGCGGCAGGCAATCCGAGGGCTCACGCCACCTTCGCGCGCAACAAGCGCATGCCGTTGGCGATGACCAGCAGGCTAGCCCCCACGTCGGCGAACACCGCCATCCAGAGCGACGCCAGCCCGGCGATGGCGAGCGCGAAGAACACCGCCTTGATGGCGAGCGCCACAGCGATGTTCTGCTTGAGCACGGTCGCCGAGCGCTTCGATAACGCGAGGAAGGCCGGCAGCTTGCGAAGATCGTCGTCCATCAACGTGACGTCGGCCGTCTCGAGCGCGCTGTCGGTCCCCGTCATGCCCATTGCGAAACCGACATCTGCGGCAGCAAGCGCGGGGGCGTCGTTAATGCCGTCACCGACCATGCCGACGTGCCCAAACGCCTCTCGCAACGCCGATACCGCCTGCCATTTGTCTTCCGGCAGCATTTCCGCACGCACTTCGCTCACACCCGCCTGCTGACCGATGACCCGCGCAGTGGCACGGTTATCTCCCGTCAGCATGACGGTGCGAACGCCCATTTGCGTGAGTCGCGCAATCGCCTCGCGGCTTTCCTCCCGCAAGGTATCCGCCACAGCCAGCACCGCAAGCGCTTGCGTTTCGCTGGCCAGCACAATTGCCGTGCGGGCCTGCGCTTCGAGGCGGTCCAACTCAGCCTCCACGTTCGCGTTGCACACCCCAAGCGACTCGATCAGACGGTGATTGCCGAGGTAGTACAGCGTTTGGCCGACGCGCCCCTTCACGCCCATGCCGACGAGCGCCTCGAAGTCTGTCACCGGCGGCAGTGCACCGAGCCCGGCTTGCGTGTGGCCGTCGACGACCGCGCGGGCGATGGGGTGCGTAGTCTGCGCGTCGAGCGCGGCGGCGAGCGTCAACACGTCGTCGTGCGACGTTTCGCCCAACGGCACGACATCGGTCAGGCGCGGCTCGCCGCGTGTGAGCGTACCCGTCTTGTCGACGGCCACGGCCCGGATCAGGTGACCACTCTCCAGAAATGCGCCGCCCTTGATCAGGATGCCGGCGCGCGCCGCCGCTGTCAGACCGCTCACGACCGTGACCGGCGTCGAGATCACCAGGGCACACGGGCACGCGATCACCAGCATCACGAGCGCCTTGTAGATCCAGGGCGACCAGGCCAGACCAAAGGCCAGCGGCGGTACCAGCGCGACGAGCAGCGCGCAGATCACAACTGCCGGCGTGTAGACGCGCGAGAACTTGTCGACGAAGCGCTGCGTCGGCGAGCGCTGCTGCTGCGCAGACTCGACGATGCGCACGATGCGGGCGAGTGTCGTATCGCCCGGCGCAACGTTCGTGCGATACACGATGAGACCGCTCTCGTTGATACTGCCTGCATAGACTTCGTCGCCCACCGTCTTGTCGACAGGCACGCTTTCGCCAGTGATCGACGCCTGATTCAGTGCGGAGCTGCCTTGCTCGATCACGCCATCGATGGCAATGCGCTCGCCCGGGCGCGCTCGCACGCGTGCGCCGATCGGGAGCGATGCCGCAGGCACATCTGCCCACGTGCCGTCCGCCTGTTCGACCGATGCCTGATCGGGTGCCAGACGCATGAGCGCTTCCACGGCACGGCGAGCGCGCGTGAGCGACGCGGCTTCGAGTTTTTCCGAAAGCGCGAAGAGGACGATCACCATCGCGGCTTCCGGCCACTGCCCGATGAACACCGCCCCGATCACAGCCAGCGACATCAGGAAATGGATGTTCAGCGTGAAGTGTCGCAGCGCGATCCAACCCTTCTTGAGCGTGGGCAGGCCGCACGCCAGAATGGCGACGGCCACCATGGCCCCCACCCAAGGGCTGTGTTCGGGCATGCCCGACCAGACGGCAGCTTCGCTTGCCGCGGCCAGCACGCCCCCCACCATCAGGCGCGCAACATCGCCCTTATGGCTCGCGGGAGGGGGTGCGGCGTTCGCGTTGTCTCCCACGAGCGGCACCGGCGTCATCCCCAGCTTGCGCAACGTCCCGGCGACCGCCTCCCCGTGCTGGGCGACATCGGCGGCCGACGCGCTACCGTCGAAAACAACCGTCAATTCCCGCTTGAGAAGATTGAAATACAGGGCGTCGACGCCCGGCCGATGCTCAAGTTGGTCTCGGATGAGACGCTCTTCCGTCGGGCAATCCATCTGATCGATGCGGAATCGGGCCTGCGGCGCGCCGGTCGAAGGCACTGGCTCGACGAGGGCCAGATTTGCGTCACCGGCGCAACAGGACGAGCCTTCGTGCGCATGTGCTGCATCTGAGGCGCGGAGCACGGCATGATCGTGCGCACGAGCGTGATCATGAGCATGCCCGTAATCGTGGTTGTGATCGTGATGATGCGAATGATCGTGATGCTGCCCCTGATCGTGGCGATGCGCATGACTCGGATCTTGCCCGTGGTCATGTACCTTGCGATCTGCCGCCGTCGAGCCCGCCAGACGAGCCGAATCCGAGGGGTTGGACATGTGAACTCCTGGTTTCTTGATTCGTGTTACCCTGCATTCAAAACCCTGTAGCGACTACGGAGTCAAGTATGAAAATCGGAGAACTGGCCCGGGCAGCGGGCACCGATGTCGAGACGATTCGCTATTACGAGCGGGCCGGCCTGCTGTCGGCCCCGCCACGCACGGATGCTGGTTATCGCACCTATGGTGAAGACCATCTGGAAGCCCTGCGCTTCATCCGCCATTGCCGCTCGCTCGATATGCCGCTCGCGGATGCGAAGCGACTCGGTGAACTCGCTCACGACACGAGCGTGACGTGCGAAGACGCCAACCAACTGATCGAAGCGCACCTCGAGCGGGTGCACACGCGCATTCACGAGTTGCAGGCACTCGAACAACAACTGCTGCATCTTCAGGCGCAATGTCATAGCCGTCACGAAACAAGTGACTGCGGAATTCTGCGTGCACTCATGCAAGGCGCACACGGCGAAGCCTGTGCTTGCCATACCGATACCGATCCGATCGAAGTCGCCTGCGATCACAATCATCTGCACGCGTAAATTTGAAGGGATGTCACCGTAGTGGTGGCGCCCTTCTCGCCGCTCTTGGAAATCCTCTCGGCAATCGCAAGCGCCCGCCACTTCAGAAAGCGCACGTTCGCCAACACTGAACCGGCGCGCGCCTTTCAAACCCTTTCCTCATCCTGCATTGCGCTGAACGCCGCGATGATTGTGATGAATGCCCGCGCTCCCCGCGAAAACAAGGGCAAATCAGCTCAGTTTCTATACAATGTCCCGCACGCGCCGCGCCAGCAGCGACTTGTTCGTGTGAACAACCATGGCGTGCCGTTCAGGAAGTGCGCATCGATATGTCGCAATCCGTTCCAATTTTTTGCTCATTTGTCGGAGACCTTATGTCCAGCGACGTATCCGCTACGCCAGCACCCGCGACGGAAAGTAGCGCCGACATCGTGATCATGGGCGCTGGCGCTGCGGGGATCTCCGTGGCGGCCAGCTTGCGCCGACGACGTGCGTCGCTCTCGATCACGATCGTGGACCCGGCCGACACACACTACTATCAGCCAGCGTGGACACTCGTCGGCGCAGGGGAATTCGACGCCGCGCGCACCGCGCGTCCGATGGCAAGCGTCATCCCTGAAGGGGTGACGTGGGTCCAGGCGGCGGTAACGGCTTTCGCGCCGGATCGTCAGCAAATCCTGCTCTCGGATGGCCGGCGTCTCGGCTACCGCTACCTTATCGTCGCGCCGGGCCTTCAACTGAATTGGGAAGCCATCGATGGCTTGACCGATACACTCGGCCGCAACGGTGTCACATCCAACTATCGCTTCGATCTCGCCCCCTATACATGGTCGCTGGTTCGCGAATTCAAGGGCGGCAACGCGCTGTTCACGCAGCCGCCGATGCCGATCAAGTGCGCGGGCGCACCGCAAAAGGCGATGTACTTGTCCGCCGACACATGGCGTCAGCATGGCGCGCTGGACAAGACGAAAATCGAATTCCATCTCGTGGCGCCAGCGCTGTTCGGTGTGAAAGATTACGTCCCCGCGCTCATGGAATACGTGAAGCGATACGGCATCTCGCTCAATCACCTCTCGCATTTGCGTGCGGTGGACGGCGAACGGCGCGTTGCCCGTTTTGAAATCTTCGACGCCGACGGTCAGTCGCAGTTTATCGACAAACCCTTCGACTTCCTGCACGTGGTACCACCGCAAAGCGCGCCGGATGTGCTGCGCGCAAGCCCGCTTGCCGACGCGGCCGGTTGGTGCGAAGTCGATCCGGCAACCCTGCGCCACGCGCGCTATGCCAATATTTTCGGCTTGGGCGATGCCATCTCCGCGCCGAACGCCAAGACGGCTGCCGCTGCGCGCAAACAAGCCGTCGTCGTCGCGGAAAATCTTCTTGCTGCCATGGACGGCCACCCGCTCGCCCTGCACTACGATGGCTATGGCGCTTGCCCGCTCACGGTGGAACACGGCAAGATCGTGCTTGCCGAGTTTGGCTACGGCGGCAAACTGCTGCCCACGTTCCCCATCGACGGTACGCATGCGAGCCGTTTTGCCTGGGTATTGAAAAAATACGTGCTGCCAAAGGTTTACTGGGATTTCATGCTCCGCGGTCGCGAATGGCTGGCACAACCCAGCCGCGCCGGCCATAGGTGAAACCCGGACTCAATTTTCAATGATGGGTGCCGTTAAAAGTCAAAGGACCCGGTGTCGCAACCGGGCACGAGCTTCTGTCGGGCCACGCCTTGCGCGCGGTCTGCCGGATGGCGAGGGATGTGGTGCCGTGGCCGGTGTCTCCCACCCGCTCCTCGCCTGACGGCCGACACATTTACGCGTCTTATGCTGAACATGATTCAAGGGTTTTCCGGCGGCACGACCTGTTCGACGCGTGGGCTTCCTCTGTCCGCAGGCATTACACGCGGCAATGACAAACGTTCAACCGTACGGGGCACGCCTGCCCGTTTGCCGAGATGAACGATACCAACGCGCTGCGACGACAAGTCGTCCTTGCCGATCTGCTGCTGGATCGCCAGCGGCTGTTACGTGCCCTCAGCCTGGAGTTGCGCACCCCGAGTCCACCTGGCAGCCACAGTGCGCTGGTGGTACTGCATGTGGGCCGTGGTCAGCGCACGGCAAGCAGTCAGGCCGCCATTTCGGATGCCGACCTGCTCGCCACCATCGCGTTTCGCATTGGCTCGCGCATTCGCCGCCGCGACCTCATCGGTCGCGTATCCGATCAGCAGATTGCCATCTTGCTGCGCGACCTGGGCAGCCGCGATGCCGCCTCGCAGATCACGCGCCGCTTTATCCGGGCCGGCGAATCGCCCGTGCCGTGCGGGAATGGCCTGCTGTATCCGATTCTCTCGGCAGGGGTAACCCACCTGCCGCAAGTGCCGGTCTGGCCCGCCACGCTGCTCGAGCACACTTCGGACGTCGCCGATCAGGCCATTCGGGAAAGCGCGTCGCGGTTTCTCGTGACCGAAGCCCCGTCTGCCCCCACCGAAGGCATCACGCCGCCGGACGAAGCGGGCAACGAGCACTATTGGCGTAACACTATCGGACGCGCTCTGTCGGAGTCCGAATTCCGCCTGCATTACCAGCCGCAGATCGACATGCGTACGCACCGGCTGACCGGTCTCGAAGCGCTGATCCGCTGGCAGCGCGACGACGAACTGATCATGCCGGGCGAATTCATCCCGGCCGCCGAGCGCTGCGACGTCATCGGCCCCATCGGTGAATGGACGCTGCAAGAGGCTTGCCGTCAACTCGATCAATGGCAGACGGACGGTGAGGAATATCCGCGCGTGGCCGTGAACCTGTCGGCACAGCAAATGCGCGTGCAGACACTTGAGACGGTCCGCTACGCCCTCAAGCACCATCGGGTGCCGCCGGACAAGCTTGAGATCGAGATTACCGAGTCGTCACTGATCTCCCATCTCGACGAAGCCGCCACACTGATGAACGAACTCGTCGCGATGGGCGTTCGCCTGTCGCTCGATGACTTCGGCACCGGCTATTCGAGTTTCGTGCGTCTGAAGCGCTGGCCGTTCGGCACGGTCAAGATCGATTATCAGTTCGTCGCCGGCGTGCTGCTTGGCGGCTACGATACCGAGCTGATCCGAGCCATCATCGCGATCGCGCGCAAGCTGGAGATCGAAACGGTTGCGGAGGGTGTCGAGACCAGCGCGCAACGCGACGCACTCGCGTCACTGGGTTGTCACGCCTGGCAGGGGTATCATTGCACACGCCCCCTGCCGCCCGGGCATATCGAGACATTCATTCGCGACTGGCACGGGCGCCTGTAATCGCGTCTGTAACCGCCTCTGCCGTTGGTCAACGCCTTGTTTAATCGTCGCCGCACCGCTTCTGCCTTCGTCAGCAGCCTGGTCATTCTCGTGTGCGTCCTCGTCGCCTGGGGGCTGGCCCGTTTCGCCGCCGATCAGTTGGTGGCGAACCGCGCGGCGCGACTGCTCTCCGAAGAACGCAGCGTGGCGACCCGCCTCGCACAAGGCACGGTTCACACGGTCAATCAGGATCTGATACTCATTCGCGGCATCCCGCAGGTACTCGCTCAGGTCGAGCAGATTCAGGACGCCGCAGCCAGCCTTGCAAAGCACCCGCTCACGGGCATGCCACCGGAAAGAACCCGTCAGACACTGCTTGCCAACCCCATACTCAAACCCGTCAACGAGTTGCTGCACGCCGCGCAGCTCTACTTCGGTGCGGATCTCGTATGGCTGGGCACGCCGGATGGCGTCACCGTCGCCTCCAGCGATGCCGACGCGGCCAATCCGCTGATCGGCGAGAACTACGGCGACCGGGAGTACTACAACACTGCCGTGCTCGGGGGTATCGGGCAGCAATATGTCATCGGGCGCAAGACCGGCCTGCCCGGCATCTACTTCACGGCCCCCGTCTATCGGGACGGCCTGCTCGCCGGCGTGATGGTGGTGAAGGTCGGCATGCGCCGGCTGGCGCATTGGGTCGATTCCGGCGCGTCGTTCGTGACAGACAACAACGGTGTCATCGTGCTCGCCAACGACCCGACATTCACCGGCATGGCAGTTCCCGGTGCCGATGTCTTCAAACTGACGCCAGCGGAACGACGACGCCTCTATCAGCAGGAAGACTTCCCCCTCGTTCCCATCGATGACTATGATTCGTCGCCCGGCACGCCGGGGTTCATGCAAAAAACGCCTGAAGACAAAGAGGGTCGGCAGCACGCTCGTCTGGTTTGTGTCCGCCCCGGCAATCGGCCATATCTTCTGGAGGCCGAACCGTCTGCGGACAGCGAACTGGTTGTCTACACCATGAACGAAGTGCCGACGCTGGGCAGCCTGTCCATCGAGCGGCGCCGTTATGCGGTATTGGTCTTCGCGTTGTTGCTCAGCTTAGCGGGTGCGCTCTGGTTGCTCGTTCGCTATCTGCGCCGCGAAAAACTTCAGTTGACCGACACCTTGGCCAGGAATGCGGCACTTGAGCGCGAAGTCAAATATGACGCGCTCACGGGTGCGCTGTCACGCGGACACTTTCTCAAACGCCTGCGCGCCGAGGTTGCGCAAGCCGAATCGACAGGGGTACCGACCTGCGTCATCCTCGTCGACCTGGACCACTTCAAGCAGATCAACGACACGTGGGGTCATGCGCTCGGCGATACCGTGCTGGCGACATTCGTCCATCTTTGTCACGAATCGTTACGCGAAGATGACATCTGCGGTCGTTTGGGAGGCGAAGAATTCGCTATCATCGCGAGTGGTGCCGCCGAGGCACGCGCTTTTGACGCCGCCGAGCGTTTGCGCGATGCCGTGCGCACGTCCCGCATCAATGTCGGTGGCCGGCCGCTTCAGTTCACGATAAGTGCGGGCGTAGCCCAATGGCACGCTGGCGACGACGATCACGCGTGGCTAAGACGCGCCGACGCGGCACTGTACCTTGCCAAATCTCTCGGACGCGATCGCTGCGCCCGCGAATCCGACCTCCGGGGGTTCTCCCCAGGCGGGTTGTAACAGACGTCGGGCTCACCGGCCCGGGGTCACAAACCCAGACCGGACCGATGCCCAAGACGAATCTCGCCACATTCGCCCCGTCACCGTTGTGTGCCATCCGGATCGGCACAACTGCGCTTTGCCTGGTCCTGAGTACTGCGGCAAATGCCGAACTCGCACTCTTACAGGCACCGCGCGCCCTCACGGGCGAGGCCCCCTTGCAACTGACCCTGCTGGCCACACAGGACACGCAGGGCCGCAAAACCATCAAGCTGCCGGACGAAATCGTCGTGCGCATCTCAAACGACGACTTCGGGCCCACGCTGCTCCATCTGAAGCGTGCAGCGGCGGCTCCCGCTGAAGTCACGCTCTCGAAGGGCCAGTTCCGGCGCATCTCGTACGCTGCCGCGCTTCCGAAGGAACTACGCGGCACCCTACACCTTGAGCCGATCGACTGGGACGTCTCGACAACAACCATCGTCCTCGATCGCGCCGCCCCTACTGAACCGATGGTGGCAGCTGCACCGGCACCATCCGGGGCGGGCGCAGCGCAAGCGGCGGGGAAAGGCACCCCGGCGTCCGCTGCCGCCGCAGCAGCAGGGGTGACGGCCAGCGCCGCACCCGACGTAATCGCCCCGACGACCGATACCGAGTTCGCCCGCATCTCGTCGAACGAGCCGATGTACATGGCTTTCGGCAGGAACGGCGGCTCGAACGCGCGATTTCAACTCAGCTTCAAGTTCCACATTCTGAAACCGGACAATCCGGCCTCGAAATCCTTCCTCGACAACCTGTATTTCGGCTATACGCAATTGTCGATCTGGGATCTGCAGGCCGAATCGGCCCCGTTCCGTGACTCGAACTACCGTCCGAGCCTGTTCTACTACACCCCGGATACTGGCGCGCGCGCCAACTGGTTCACATCGCTGGGCATCGCGGCAGGTGTCGAGCATGAGTCCAATGGCAAGGCGGGCGACGATTCCCGCAGTCTCAACACCCTCTTCGTCAAACCGATCCTGAAATTCGGGGATCCGTCCGAATACCACTGGACGGTGGCACCGAAGCTCTACGCCTACCTGGAAAAAAACGACAACCGCGATATTCAGGACTATCGCGGCTATATGGACCTGCTGGTTCTATGGGGTAAGCCGAATGGCTGGCAGGTCGGGGCGACGCTGCGCAAAGGGATGAAACGCAACTACGGCAGTGTCGATGTGCAGGTGACCTACCCGCTCGGCAAGCTGATCCCAGGCGCCGGTGGCTACCTCTGGCTCGGCTACTTCACAGGCTACGGCGAAACCCTGCTCGACTACAACCATCACTCGCGGTCGCAGGTGCGTGTCGGGTATAGCGTGTTCCGCTGGTAACGGCGCTTGCTTGCGCGCACCGCGAAGAGCACGTCCATCCATGTTCCCAACAAGCTCATAACACCAGCACGAGCGCCCCTGCGACAATCAGCGCGCCGCCGAGAACTTCCTTGAGCGAGAACGGCTCACCAAGCACCACCCAGCCGATCAGCATCGCCATCGCGACGCTAAGCTTGTCCAACGGCGCCACACCCGACACGGGCCCCAACTGCAACGCGCGGAAGTAGCAAAGCCACGACAAACCGGTTGCCACCCCGGAAAGCACGAGGAACAGCCACGTATTCGCGCTCAAACTGGCCGGCCGCTGCCACTCCCCCCGCATGCCCACGATCGCCAGCGTCACCGCGAAGATGATGACCGTGCGAATCAGCGTAGCCATATTGGAGTTGACTTGTGCCACGCCGAGTTTGCCGAACACGGCCGTCAGTGCGGCAAAGAACGCTGAACCCAGCGCGAATAGTTGCCAGTTACGCAGCATAATGCATCACCATCGCTATTGAGATTTGAGTACCGCCAACCTGAAACGCATTGAAAAGTCCACTGCCTGCCCCCGCCCGTAGGGGAATCGCTGCCGGTGTGACCATCGGTGAGATAATGGCGCTTTCCTGTGACACCGACCTGCCTCCGGCCGAATTCGCCCTCTCATGTCAGAACTGCACGACCGCCCCGACAGCCCCTGCATTGGCGTTTGCTCGACGCTCTTCGACGACGTCTGCAAGGGTTGCGGCCGTACGGCTTATGAAGTGTCGAACTGGGTGTTCTTCACTGACGACGAGAAGGCAGCCGTCTGGGAGCGCATCAACCGCGAAGGCACAGCGATGCGCTATGGCGACAACGGGTCTACGACTTCGCGGACTTGAATTGCAGCGACTTGTACTCGAGGAATTCCTCGAAGCCGTACACGCCATTCTCCCGTCCGTGCCCTGACTGCTTGAAGCCGCCGAACGGTGCCTGCACGTTGAATTCACCGCCGTTGATATCGACTTGCCCCGTGCGGATCTGACGCGCCACGCGTACCGCGTGCGCTTCATCGCCCGACCACACACCACCGCCCAATCCGTAGATCGAATCGTTGGCAATGCGCACCGCATCCGCTTCGCCCTCATAGGTGATGATCGAGAGCACTGGGCCGAAAATCTCCTCCTGTGCAACGGTAGCGTCGGGGGCGACACGCCCCAACACCGTTGGCTGGACGAAGAATCCCGACTCGAAGCCCTCCGGTACGGCATCTCCACCGGCAATCAATTCGGCCCCTTGCGCGAGGCCCTTGCGAATATATGTCTGCACGCGCTCTCGCTGGGCAGCCGATGCCAGCGGTCCGAGACGCGTTGTTTCCTCGCGCGGGTCACCCAGCGTAAAGCGGGCAACGGCCTCCTTTGCCAGCGCCTTGACTTCCTCATAACGCGACGCCGGGACAAGCATGCGAGTGTGTGCCGAACAAGTCTGTCCAGAGTTCAGATAACACGCGTTGAGCGTGCCTTTGACCGCTGCGGCGAGATCGGCATCGTCGAGCACCACTGAAGCCGATTTCCCGCCCAACTCCAAGGCCACGCGCTTGACCGTTTGCGACGCCACTTCGGACACGCGCTTGCCTGCACGCGTCGATCCGGTAAACGACACCATGTCGACGTCGGGATGGCGTGCCAACACCTCGCCGGCGACCGGCCCGAGCCCCGTAACCAGATTGAACACGCCCGCCGGCAGTCCGGCCTCGGCGATCACCTCCGCCAGAATGAACGCATTGAACGGTGCCACCTCCGACGGCTTGAGCACCACCGTGCATCCGGCGGCCAGCGCCGGCGCAACCTTCAGGGTGATCTGGTTCAGCGGGTAATTCCACGGCGTAATCGCACCAACCACCCCAACGGGTTCGCGCACCACCAGCGAATTGCCCACGCGCGCTTCAAATTCGAATGTCTCGGCCAGTTCAGCGTACTTGTTCCAGTGATACACCGGACCGCCCACCTGAATCGCACGAACGAGTTTGATCGGCATGCCCGTCTCGCCCGTCATCACGTTCGCCAGATCCTCCGTGCGTGCCTTCAGGCCCGCCGCGATCTTCCGCAAATAGGCCGCACGTTCGGCCGGTGGCGTGGCCGCCCAGGTGTCGCGCACCTTCAACGCTGCGGAAATGGCCGCTTCCGTGTCTTCGGCAGCCCCCTCGGGAATGCGGCCCATGAGCTTCGCGTCGGCCGAGTGGAAAACGTCCAGCGTGCCGCGCCCAACCGGCGTAACCCACTGACCACCGATGAAAAATTTATCGTACGTAATCATGCAATGTCTCCTGCTGGCAGAGGAACGTCGAACGCCCATTGTAGTCTGCTCGCCTCCGCGCTTCTCAGCCCTTCGGTGAAATCGGATGCCTCTGCGCTGCGCCTTCCGATATTCCCATGACACCGTAAGACGACACCTGCTCCGCCTCAACGTGCTGTAAACGCAAACAGGGCGCTTGCCAAGCAAGCGCCCTGCCGGGTATTACGTGCGTCGCGTGGACGTCTCGAAGACTTCCGTCAGACTTCCACGCCCTGGCTGGCCAGGTACTCGTCATAAGTGCCGGCGTAATCGACCAACGTGCCGTCACTCTTCACTTCGATAACGCGCGTGGCCAGACCCGACACGAACTCGCGATCGTGCGAGACGAAGATCAGCGTGCCCGGATATTTGTCGAGGGCGATCTGAAGCGACTCGATCGACTCCATGTCCATATGGTTGGTCGGCTCGTCCATCATCATCACATTGTGACGGCCCAACATCAGCTTGCCCCAGATCATGCGTCCCTTCTCACCACCGGAGAGCACACGAACAGACTTGCGCACGTCGTCGCCACCGAACAGCAGGCGGCCCAGCGAGCCACGAATCACCTGATCGTCGTCGCCTTCCTTGCCCCATTGCGTCATCCAGTCGGTGAGCGACAAATCTTCCGGGAAGGCCTCCGAGGTGTCTTGCGGCATGTAACCGATGTTGGCGTTCTCGGCCCACTTCACGTTGCCCGCGTCGACCGGCAGTTCCGCCATCAGGCTGCGCAGCAGCGTGGTCTTGCCCGCGCCGTTCTCGCCAATGATGGCCACACGCTCACCGGCGCGCACCGCGCCGGAGTAGTTCTTGAAGATCTGGCGGTCGAACGACTTGGAAATGCCTTCGAATTCGAACGCGAGATTGTGCAGCTTCTTCTCGAATTCGAAGCGGATGAACGGGTTCTGACGTGACGAAGGCTTGATGTCCTCAACCTTGATCTTGTCGATCTGCTTGAGACGGCTCGTCGCCTGACGCGCCTTGGACTTGTTCGCCGAGAAGCGGCGCACGAAGTCTTGCAGATCGGTGATGCGTTCCTTCGCCTTGGTGTTCGCCGCCATCTGACGCTCGCGCGCCTGCGCCGACGCAAGCATGTAGTCGTCGTAGTTGCCCGGATAGATCGTGAGCGTGCCGTAGTCCATATCCGCCATGTGCGTGCACACGGCGTTCAAGAAGTGGCGATCGTGCGAAATGATGATCATGGTGGAGTTGCGCTCGTTGAGCACGTCTTCCAGCCAGCGGATCGTGTTGATGTCCAGGTTGTTGGTCGGCTCGTCGAGCAGCAGCACGTCCGGATTCGAGAACAGCGCCTGTGCGAGCAGCACACGCAGCTTCCAGCCCGGTGCAACGTTGCTCATCGGCCCCTGATGCTGGTCGATCGGAATACCCACGCCCAGCAGCAGCTCACCCGCGCGCGCTTCGGCCGTATAGCCGTCGTACTCGGCGAACTTCGCTTCGAGTTCGGCGGCGTGCATGTAGTCGTCGTCCGTCGCTTCCGGATTGGCGTAGATGGCATCGCGCTCGCTCATGGCGGCCCACATTTCGGTATGGCCCATCATCACGACGTCGAGCACGCGCATGTCTTCATACGCGAACTGATCCTGCTTGAGCTTACCCAGACGCACGTTGGGTTCGAGCATGACGTTGCCGGCGCTCGGCTCCAGATCGCCCCCGAGGATCTTCATGAACGTCGATTTGCCGCAGCCGTTGGCGCCGATCAGGCCATAACGGTTGCCCCCGCCAAATTTGACGGAAATGTTCTCGAAGAGCGGCTTGGCGCCGAATTGCATCGTGATATTGGCAGTAGACAGCACAGGCGGTATCCGGGGAAATGAAGTGCGGCGGCACAAAATTGCGCCACGAAACCCGACATTTTAGCACTGATGCGTGTCACGCGCCCTGAGTCGCCCCCGGCGCTTGTGAAGGCTCCGAAATGCGGCGCCTAAAGGGAGTGCCGGTGCTCGCCGACCCGTAGGCTCCCCCCAAAGCCGCTGAATTTGGCGGAAGTTGCCTGAAGACCTTCAGACGCCGTTTGCGGCCATCATCCCCCGGATGGAGATGCCTCTCTTGCCCTCCCGGGGCGCTATCACTTCCCCAGTGCCTTCTCATGACCCCTATCCGCCTGTCTACGCCCCATGCATGCGCGCTGCGCCCTCAGCGCAACCTCTGCCCCCCTCTCCTCGGCCCCTTCCTTGCTGCCGCCGTGTTGTTGATCGCCACTGCCGCACCGCCGTCTCCCCCGACACGGAAAAACTCGCGCAGGACGAGACCGTGAAAACATCCCGCGACTAACGTCCCTTCAGAGCCTCCAGCACAAAAAAACCGCCGGCAGATACCGGCGGTTCTTCTGATACCGCGATGCCGCACAGAGGCGGTACAGCCATCGTTACTGCTTCGGCAGCGAGCCCTCGACGCCTTCCACGAACCAGTTGATCTGGTGCTTCTCGTCGTCGTTAAGGGTCTTGCCGGCCGGCACGATTTCCTTGCCGTCCTGCCCCTTGATCGGGCCGGTGAACGGATCGTACTTACCGTCGCGAATGGCGTCGTGACGCGCAGTCACGGCCTTGCGCGCCGCTTCCGGCACGGTCTTGTCGTTGATGGCCACGAGGTTGATCTCGTCTTCCTTGATACCCCCCCAGACCGGCGTGTTCTTCCACGAGCCCTGCATGACTTCGTCGACCGTGCGCACGTAGTACTTGCTCCAGTCGATGGCGGCTGATGCGAGATGAGCGTTCGGGCCGAACTTGCTCATGTCCGAATCCCAGCCAAAGGCGTGGATCTTCTTCTCTTCGGCCACTTGCATCACCACCGCCGAGTCGACGTTCTGCATCAGCACGTCGGCGCCCTGTCCGACGAGCGATTCCGCCGCCTGACGCTCCTTGCCCGGATCGAACCAGCTATTGATCCAGACAACCTTCACCTTGACTTTCGGATTGACTTCGCGCGCCGCAATAGTGAACGCGTCGATGTTGCGGATCACCTCGGGGATCGGCACCGATGCCACATAGCCGATCACGTTGGACTTCGTAACATGACCGCCGACCACACCGGCCAGATGCGCGCCTTCGTACGTACGCACGTCATACGTGCCGAGGTTCGGCGCCGTCTTGAAGCCGGTGGCGTGCTCGAACGTCACATCCGGGAAATCGGCGGCCGTCTTGACCATCGAGTCCATGTAGCCGAACGACGTGCCGAAAATCAGCTTGTTGCCCTTGCCTGCCAGATCGCGGAACACGCGCTCCGAGTCCGCGCCCTCGGGCACGTTCTCCACGCGGGTCACGCTCACTTTGTCGCCGTACTTCGCTTCTACGGCCTTCGCACCCTGCTCGTGCGCGTAGGTCCAGCCAGCGTCGCCCGGGTTGCCGATGTAGACGAACGCCACCCCCATCGGGCCCTTGCCTGCCGGCGCGGCCGATGCCTGCGCGTCGGACGCTGCCGCCGGCGCGCTCGCGGTGTTGCTCTCCTGCTTGCCGCAGGCAGAAACCAGCATGGCCGCCGCCAGGCTTGCCATCGTGATCAGGACTTTACGTCGCATCGATTTTCTCCTCGTCATCGATTGTTTCAGGTTGATTCCATGCTCTCGTTTGCCAAACCCCTCGCGCTGCCCGCAGGCAACGCGTCAAGACCCTGCGAAAAACGGCTTGCCCAGCGAGGCCGGCGCATTCAGGCGAATCGTCTGGCGATTGCGCGAGATGATCACCAGCACCACGATGGTCGCCAGATACGGCAGACTGGCCAACGCCTGCGACGGAACGCGAATGCCCATCGCCTGCGCCTGAAATTGCAGCGCCATGACCACGCCGAAGAGCAGCGCGCCGAGCACCGTGCGGCCCGGACGCCACGTCGCAAACACCACCAGCGCCAGCGCAATCCAGCCGCGTCCGGCCGTCAGGTTCTCTTGCCAGAGGCGCAGATAGCCAACCGAGTAATACGCGCCCGCAAGCCCCGACATCGCGCCGCCGAAAAGCGTTGCAAGATAACGGATCCGCACCACCGGGTAGCCGATGGCATGCGCCACGGCGGGTGCCTCACCGATCGAGCGCAACACCAGCCCGGCTCGCGTGCGGTACAAAAACCAGGTGATCGCCACCAGCAGCACCACCGAGAGATAACCCAGCGGGTTGAGCGAGAAGACCGACGGCCCTAATACGGGAATCGACGACAGGCCGGGGATCGGCAGGTCGCGCAGCATCGGGATGGTGGCGTCTGTGTACGGACGGCCGGCATAGGCCGAAAGCCCTACGCCGAAGATCGTCAGCGCCAGCCCCGTTGCCACCTGATTGGCCATGAGCGAGAGCGTGAGCCACGCGAAGATGGCCGACATGACCACACCCGCAGCAATGCCCGCGAGCACGCCGAGCCAGAGGCTCCCCGTCTGTACGGTCACGGCGAACGCACCGACGGCACCCATGAGCATCGTGCCTTCCACGCCGAGATTGAGCACGCCAGACTTCTCCGTCACCAGTTCGCCCAGTGCGGCGAGCATCAACGGAATGGCCGCGATCACGGCACTTGCCGCCAGCGGCGTCAGCAGATTGATCCAGTCCATGCGGCGCTCCTCAGGCTTCCCGCGCGTGTGCACGGGCACGACGGCGCAGACGGTAGTTCACGAAAACGTCGCAACCCAGCAGGCTGAACAGAAGCAGCCCCTGAAACACGCCGCTGATCGCCTTGGGCAATTGCAGCGACGTTTGCACCGCTTCGCCGCCGAGATACAGCAGCGCCATGAGCAAGCTCGCCAGAACGATGCCGACCGGATGCAGACGTCCCACGAACGCCACGATGATGGCCGTGAAGCCATACCCCGGCGCCCAGGTCGCCTGCAGTTGCCCGACCGGCCCCGCCACTTCGCCGGTGCCCGCCAGCCCGGCGGCGGCCCCGCCGATCAGCAGGGCGAGCCAGACGGCGCGCGGCTCGGAATAGCCTGCATAGCGAGCGGCAAGCGGTGCGAGCCCGCCGACTTCCATCCGGTACCCGGCGAAACTCTTGCGCATGAAAAACCACGCGGCCGGCACCGCCACCATCGCCATGAACACCGACGCGTTCAGGCGTGTGCCCCGCCATGGGGTCCAGTGCCAGTCGCCGAAAAAGCGAGGGAACAGCGCGTCGCGGCCAAAGCTGATCGACTGCGGGAAATTCATGCCATGCGGGTCCTGCCAGGGGCCGCTCACGAGATAGATCAGCAGTTGGGTGGCCACGTACGTCAACATCAGGCTCACGAGAATCTCGTTGGCGTTGAAGCGAACGCGCAACAGCGCGGGAATAGCGGCCCACAACATGCCGCCCAGCGCGCCTGCCGCCATCATCAACGGCAACAGCCACGGGCCACCGTGACCATCGAAGTGAATCGCGACACCCGAGGCGAAAATACCGCCCAGCAGCAACTGGCCTTCCGCACCGATGTTCCACACGTTGGCGCGATAGCCAATGGCCAGTCCCAGCGCAATCAGGCACAGGGGCGACGCCTTGAGCAGCAGCTCCGACCAGCCGTTCAGGCTGCTGACCGGTGCCAGAAAGAACGCTGCCATCGCCTGCGCCGGATGCTTGCCGAGGAAACCGAAAATGAGCACACCGCCGGCCAGCGTGATGAGCGTGGCCACCAGCGGCATGGCGAGCCGCATGGTGCGGGAAGGACTTGGCCGTGGCTCAAGCGTGAAATCGAACATGGTGTTTGAAAATCGATGAAATACGTTACGGTGCCGGCGACGGTACGACCGAAGGCCCGACGATCCAGGTCATGCCCCTCTCGCCGATACGTCAGGTCGCGCGCTCTCCTGAACCGCCCGGGCCGCCGGGGAACATCCCCGCCATCCACAGGCCGATCTCGCGGGCGTCGGTCTGCTCGGGCTTGCGCACTGGCGACAGACGCCCCTGCGCAAGCACCGTGATCCGGTCGCAAATTTCGAAAAGTTCGTCGAGTTCTTCGGACAGCACCAGCACCGCGACGCCACGAGCCGAAAGGTCGAGCAACTGCTGACGGATGAAGCTCGCCGCGCCCACATCGACGCCCCACGTCGGCTGAGCCACCACGAGCACCCTGGGTTCCTGAAGGATTTCGCGTCCGACGATGAACTTTTGCAGATTGCCGCCCGAGAGGCTCTGTGCAGCGGCATCCGGTCCGCCCGCCTTCACATTGAAGCGCTCGATGCACAGTGACGCGAACCGCCGGAGCGTGTGCCGGCGAATCCAGCCGCCGCGCAGCAATCCGAGGTGTGCCGTGCCGGACGCGCCAAGCAGCGCGTTGTCGGTAAGCGACATGCTGGGCACCGCACCACGCCCTAGCCGCTCTTCCGGCACGAAGGCCAGCCCGAGACGGCGCCGGGTGGCGGCGCCCATGCGACCGGCGGCGCGGCCGTTCAGATGAAGGGCTTCGGCCTGCGGCGCACGAGTCTCACCCGACAGCGCAGCCAGCAATTCGGCCTGTCCGTTACCGGAGACCCCTGCGATACCGACAATCTCGCCCGCATGCACGTCGAGGTTGATGTCGTGCAACGAGGTGCCGAATGGGTCTTCGCTCGCCATCGACAACTGCCGCAAGGAAAGCAGCACGTCGCCCGGCTGGTGCTCGCGACGCTCGATCTGCGGCAACGCGCGCCCGATCATCATCTGCGCCAGCGTCTCTGCGGTCTCCTCGCGCGGCACGGCGTGGCCCGACACGCGCCCGGCGCGCAACACGGTCGCGCGGTCGCACAGATCGCGTATTTCGTCGAGTTTGTGGCTGATGTAGACGATGCTGCAACCTTCTGAAGCCAGACGGCGCAGCGTGGTGAAGAGTTTCTGGACGGCTTGCGGTGTGAGCACCGACGTGGGCTCGTCCATGATGAGCAGACGCGGATTCTGTAACAGACAGCGCACGATCTCCACACGCTGGCGCTCGCCCACCGACAGGCTATGCACGTGACGCGCCGGATCGACTTCGAGCCCATACTGCGCCGACACATCGCGGATGCGCCCGGCGAGCGCCTTCAGATCGTGCCCCGCGTCATCGAGTGCAAGGGAAATGTTCTCGGCGACGGTCAGCGTCTCAAACAGCGAGAAGTGCTGGAAGACCATGCCGATGCCGAGCTTGCGGGCCGCGGCCGGACTGTCGATACGCGTGGGCTGCCCTTCCCAGCGGATTTCGCCCGCGTCAGGGCGCACCGCACCGTAGATGATCTTCATCAACGTGCTCTTGCCTGCACCGTTCTCACCTAGTACGGCATGGATTTCGCCGGGTAACACGCTCAACGCGATGCCGTCGTTGGCCACCACGCTCGGATAGCGCTTGGTGATGCCGGTCAGCGCCAGACGTGGTGTGGATTGCATTGGGGATGTCACGGGCAAAGTCTCGATCCTGAGCTTGGGCGGGACGAAAATACCCAATTCGCGGCGAAATGTCGAGCGTGCGTCAATAACATGGCATGTCGTGCTTTATGAAGCGCGACATGCCCCTATTTTAGTGATACGGGCTTTCCGCTATGGAGACGTCGGGCGCTTGTGCTTCATAATGATTTAGTTATGTAATTCAGGGTCCGGCATATTCGGACTGTTATATTTCTCATGAGCCAAAACCGCGAACCGATCGACACCTATTTGCTACGCGTCCTTCACACCTTGTTGATCGAGCGCAGCGTGACGCGTGCGGCCGTCAAGCTGAACCAGTCTCAGCCCGCGATCAGCGCGGCACTGCGGCGCTTGCGCGATATCACCGGCGATCCGCTGCTGGTGCGCGGCAAATCGGGCATGGTACCCACGGAGTACGGTCAATCGCTGCTGGAGCCGACGCAGAACGCCCTGCGTGAGATCGAGCGCATCACGGTCCAGCAATCGAGTTTCGATCCGGCGACGACGGTGCGCACGTTTCGCATCGGCTCCCCCGATTATCTGAATACGCTGTTCGTCCCCACGGTCGTCGAACGCTTTCGCCAGCAAGCCCCCAATGCGCAGCTCGAACTGCATTCGCTCGGCCCTGCCTTCGATTACGAACATGCGCTCGAAGACGGCAAGGTCGACGTCGTCATCGGCAACTGGCCCGAGCCACCCGAGCAGCTTCACCTCTCGAACCTGTTCGTCGACCAGATCGTCTGCCTGGTGCGCAATACACATCCGTATGCCAAACGCGGCCTCACCCTCGAGCAATACCTCGCCAGTCCGCACCTCGCGCCAACACCCTACTCCGTCGCCCAACGCGGCGCCATCGACATGCACCTCGCGCGCGAGCGTCTGAAGCGCAATGTGGTCGTGACAATTCCGTATTTCAATCTGGCGCCGTACGTTCTGCTGAAATCCGATCTGATCTTCACGACGACGCGTCTGTTCGCCGACCATTACGCGGAGTTCCTGCCGCTCACCGTGCTCGAAACGCCCATCGACTTCCCGCCGATGCAGTACTACCAGTTGTGGCACGAGCGCACGCACTATTCGGATGAGGTGCGCTGGCTGCGCAGCATCATTTCCGACGCCACACGCACACTGCTCGAGTCACACACGCAGTCCTGATCCTCGGTGGATGCCGGGGTTCCGCGCCGTTTTTACCGGCGGAGCGGCCCCCACCGCTCCGCCGAACCGAACGGCGGCGTTCCTTATGCACAGAAACGTCGCCCCGATTTCCCGCTTGCCCGCTGCCACGCTCGGCCACACACCATGAATCGGTGGCCGGTGTGGCAACGCCTTACCGGGAAGCCTCGGCCAGTTGTCGCGCCAGCGCGTTGTGACGCGTGACGAGCGACGGCAGGTCAAGCGTCGCCAGACGCCCTTCGCGCACCACCACCCGTCCGTTGACCACGCTGTACGCGGCTTGTCCAGGGTTACAGAAGACCAGCGCCGCCACCGGGTCGTGCAGACCGCCCGCCATGCCCACGCTACGGGTGTCGAACGCCACGAAATCGGCCGCCATGCCGGGCGCGAGGATGCCGATGTCGTCTCGACCCAGCACGCGCGCGCCGCCTACCGTGGCGATTTCCAGCGCCTCGCGGGCCGTCATCGCGCTCGGGCCGAAGCCCACACGCTGCAAGAGCAACGCCTGACGCGCTTCGCCGATCATGTTGGCCGCATCGTTCGAGGCCGAGCCATCTACGCCCAGCCCGACCGGCACGCCCGCATCGCGCATCCGGCGAATCGGCGCAATGCCCGAGGCGAGCCGCATGTTCGAACACGGACAGTGCGCCACGCCGGTCCCCGTCCTGGCGAACAGCGCGATGCCTGCGTCGTCAAGTTGCACGCAGTGCGCATGCCAGACGTCGTGCCCGACCCAGCCCAGATCCTGAGCGTATTCGGCTGGCGTCATGCCGAACTTCTCACGGCTGTAGGCAATATCGTTGACGTTCTCGGCCAGATGGGTATGCAGCGACACCCCGTAGTGACGCGCCATCGACGCCGAATCGCGCATCAGTTCGCGGCTCACCGAGAAGGGTGAACAGGGGGCCACGACCAAGCGCAGCATCGCGTAGCGGCCTTCGTCGTGATACGTCTCGATGAGACGCTGCGTGTCTTCGAGAATGTCGTCTTCGCGCTCGACGACGCGATCTGGCGGCAGCCCGCCCTGACTCTGCCCGACACTCATGCTGCCGCGGCTTGCGTGAAAGCGCATGCCGATCTCGGCGGCAGCTTCGATGCTGTCGTCGAGCTTACAACCGTTCGGGTAGATGTAGAGATGATCGCTCGATGTCGTGCAGCCCGAGAGCAGCAACTCGGCCATCGCCGTCTGTGTCGAGACGCGGATCATTTCCGGTGTGAGATTCGCCCACACCGGATACAGGTTCGTCAGCCAGTTGAACAGCTCGCCATCTTGCGCGGCGGGAATGGCACGCGTGAGGCTCTGATACATGTGGTGATGCGTATTGACGAGGCCGGGAATCACAACGTGCCCGGTCAGATCCAGCACTTCGTCGGCCGTGGCTGGAAGCGTATCGCGCGTGCCGACGGCGACGATCCGGTTGTCTTCCACGTACAGTCCGCCGCGCGCAATCTCGCGGCGGCCTGCGTCCATCGTGACCAGAACCTCGGCATTCTTGACCAGCAGTGTTTTCATCAGTGCGCCTCCAGCCCCATGCCTGTACCGTTCTTCTCACCATGAGCGTTGGCCGCCGGGGCTTTGAAGCCATTGAAGTAAGCGTTCAGAATCACGGCCGAAAGCGTGGCGAGCAGAATTCCACTGTGCAGCAGCGGCGCGAGTTGCTCGGGCATCTTCGCGAAGAACTTGTTCGACGCGACCGGGATCATCGCCATACCGATGCTGATGGCCACAATGTACAGGTTGTAGCGGTTATGCGAGTAATCGACCTTGGACAGGATCTTGATGCCCGTGGCGAGCACCATGCCGAACATGACCACGCCCGCCCCGCCCAGCACGAATTGCGGAATCGAGGCGACGATCACCGACATCTTGGGGATCAGTCCGAAAACCAGCAGGATGACACCGGCTGAAGCGCAGACCCAGCGGCTCTTCACGCCCGTAACGCCCACGAGACCGATGTTCTGCGAAAACGAGGTGTGCGGGAACGTGTTGAACACACCTCCGATCACGGTGGCCACGCCATCGACACGCAGACCGGCCACCAGCGCCTTCTCGTCCACCGGCTTGCCGACGATCTCGCCGAGCGCCAGAAACATCCCCGTCGATTCGATGAACGTAATCAGAATCACGATAGTGAGCGTAACGATTGCCCACGGATCGAACACCGGCATGCCGAAATGGAACGGCAGCACAACGTCGAACCACTTCACGTGATCCAGGCCGTCGAAATTCACCTTGTGCAGCATCAGCGCGATCGCGAAGCCGAACAGAATGCCCAGCAGCACGGCGATATTCGAGAAGAAGCCCTTCACGAAACGCGTAATCAGCAAGATAAAGATCAGCACCGCGAACGACACGCCCAGATAGACGGGGTCGCCGTAATCGGGGTTGCCCACCCCACCTGCGGCCCAGTTGATGCCGACGCCGATGATCGTCAGGCCGATGGACGTGATCACGATCCCGGTGACAATCGGCGGGAAAAAGCGCAACAACTTGCCGATGACCGGCGCAATGAGTGTGCCGATGATGCCCGAGGCGATCGTCGCCCCGAAGATGCCCGGCAGGCCCAGCGACGGGTTGGTGCCGATGGCGAGCATCGGACCGACGGCCGCGAAGGTCACGGCCATGATGACGGGCATACGAATACCGAACCGGCCCACGCCTACGCTTTGCAGCAACGTCGCAATGCCGCAGCACATCAGGTCGGCGGAAATAAGAAAGGCAATCTGATCCTTGGGCAAGCCAAGGGCGCCGCCGATGATCAGCGGCACGGCCACCGCACCCGCATACATCACCAGCACATGTTGCAGGCCCAGCATGAACAATTTTGCGATCGGCAGTCGTTCGTCGACCGGATCGACGGCTTTCGTTGTCACACTCATTGCGTCTCCGTCCCTGGGGGGCTGTCTGATTGATATTTTTGGGGTGGTTCAATGGTGCAGGTCGACGCCTTTTGCGACAAGACCACCGGGGGCTATAGTGTTTTTTCCATGGAACGTATGCATGAATGCTTATCATGCGTCTCGGGTTTTCCCCAACGACGCACGTCGCCATTGGGCTTTCCGGGCGATGGGCCTGCCGTCGCTACAGCACTTCATATTTCGGTTGTTATAGCCCGGATAACAGAAGCAAGTAGTGGTCCAAAAAAATGCCAAATTCGACGCGTGCGGCGTACTCTCCACACACGCGCACCCCCTATTGATGGCCGTCGGCTTTTTGTCTGGCGTGACATGGTATGTGCGCGTTTTTATCTTTGGTATTGCGCCCGTTGTCCGGCCGCCATCTCCCTACAATGCACCCATCCATCACAGGAGACACCATGGGACGACTGACTACCCACGTACTTGATACCTCTCACGGCAAGCCCGGCGCGGGCATCCGTGTCGAGTTGTGGCGCGTGGACGGCGAGCGCCGTTTGCTGCGCGACGTGCAAACCAACAGCGACGGCCGCTGCGACAAGCCACTGCTCGAAGGCGAAGCGTTCGTCGCCGGCGAATATGAATTGGTATTTCACGCGGGCGACTATTTTGCCGCGCAGGGCGTGGACGTTCCTTCGCCGCGCTTTGTCGATCGCGTTGTGCTGCGCTTCGGCATTGCCGAGCCTGCCCAGCATTACCACGTGCCCCTTCTGGTTTCGCCGTGGAGCTTTTCCACGTATCGCGGCAGTTGAAGCGCGAGCCGTGAACGTCAGGCAGTTGAGGAGAACATAAGATGGAAGCGTTTATTACCGACTGGGTCAATCTGTTGCTGCGCTGGCTGCATGTGGTGGCAGCCATTGCCTGGATTGGCGAGTCGTTCTATTTCGTGATGCTGGACAACGGTCTGAAGCCGCCCAAGGCGGCGGAAGACCGGCAAAAAGGCGTGTTCGGTGAGATGTGGTCGGTGCACGGCGGCGGTTTTTACCACGCCCAGAAGTATCTGAACTCACCGCCGCAGATGCCGGAAGACCTGCACTGGTCGAAGTGGAAGTCGTACACGACCTGGCTCTCGGGCTTTGCCCTGTTCTGTGTGCTGTATCTGCTGCAACCGCAGACTTACCTGATCGATAAGAATGTAATGGATCTGCAACCGGGTCAGGCCGTCGGCCTCGCGGTGGCGTTCCTGATCGGCGGCTGGTTCGTCTATGACTTCCTGTGCCGCATGCTGGGCAAGAACGAGCGCGTGCTGGGGATTGGCGTTGCGCTGTTCGTGGTCGCGGCAACCTATGCCACGACGCATATCTTCGCGGGTCGTGCCGCGTTCCTGATCGTGGGCGCCATGATGGCGACGTCGATGTCGGCCAACGTGTTCTTCTGGATCATTCCGGGGCAGCGCAAGAGCGTCGATGCCCTGTCGAAGGGCGAAGTCCCAAACCCGATCTGGGGCAAGCTGGGCAAGCAGCGTTCGGTGCACAACACGTATTTCACGCTGCCGGTCGTGTTCATCATGATCAGCAACCACTATGCGTTCACGTACAGCAATCCGTACAGCTGGGTAATACTCACGATCATCATGGCCGCAGGCGCGATGATCCGTCAGTTTTTCGTGCTGCGTCATTCCGGCAAGAACCTGTACGCGCTGCCGGTGGTTGGCGCCGCGCTGCTCGCCGGCGTTGCCGTCTTCGCCGCACCGCGCCCCGCCCCGGCACCGGCCGCCGGTGTGCACGGTGAAGCTGCGGCCCCGGCCGTGAAGCTCTCGGAGATCCAGCCGATCTTGACGCAACGCTGCGCCACCTGCCACTCGGCCAAGCCGACGATGATGGGCAGCGCTCCGGCGGGGGTGATGTTCGATACACCGGCCGAGATCTCTCAGAACGCTCAGCGTATCTATCAGCAAGCCGTGGCGCTCAAGTCGATGCCGCTGGGCAACGTGACCCAGATGACCGACGACGAACGCCAGAAAATCGCGGCATGGTTCAACGGCGGCGCACAACAATAACGGCCACGACCGGCCGTCTTGCTGGACCCATGTTGGGGCGCTTCGGCGCCTCTTTTTTCATTTCACGATGACTCCCGTCCGGCTTGTGAGCGGCCCACGTGTGAATGAGCGGGCCGTCCACACTGAAATGCTCGCCCGACAGGTAGCCGTTGGTGCGCCGTCTCGACCGTCTCATTGACCAGCGCCACCAGGACGTCGCGGGCCATCAAGCGGTCGCGATTGTTGCTGAAGGTCGAGGCATCCCGCACGGCGTCGTCCATCGCCAAGCCGGCAAACCAGCGAAACAGCGAAACAGCATGTTGTAGGAAATCCGCTCCATCAGCATCCGTTCGCTGCGAGTCGAGTACAGTACTTGCAGCATCGCCCGCATCAGCTTCTCTGGCGCGATGCTTGCTCGACCACCCTTGACGTCGCGTTTTTACATCCGCGCAAACACGCTGACCATGCCAACCCACGTCTCGCTCGACCATTGCCGAACCGGTCGCAGCGGACGGTTCGCCGGAGCCAAATCGGTCAACCCCAGACTGCGGGAAAATACCCTATCATTTTTTATAGTTTTTTTACCGAATGTCATTAAATTCGGCTAGATTGACGACCTGCCAAAGAAGAGAAAGTTCCGAACATGTTCGGATTGTCTGGACAAAACTAAACCCGACACGGGAAAACGCGGCCGCTGTGGCGTTTGCAACAAGGGGTAGGGCGCGATACGGGGGGAACCGGCCGCAGCCCGACGACATAACGATAAATGGCTCCACGCACGCGGCCACGAGCCATGCGTGAGCGAACGACTGGGCGTCGGGGCCAACGCCCAAGGGAAACGCAAAGTGTTAGCTCTACCCTGCACGACGGGCGAAGTGCAGCGCCCGGACAGATGCCTATCGTCTCGCCGACCGACGATAGGACTAGCTCCCCGCCTTCGGCGCACCGCATGTATCCGCCGGCTCGCCTGCCAAACGGCACCGGCTTATCTGCTAACAGGAAGATCCCGAAGTGATGGCGCCTCTGCGACATTCGCAGGAAGACGCCCACTTACGCGCGCCTGAATTCATGTGCCCGCCGACGCACACCGGCGTCGGCAGCCCCCCCCATTCCAGCATCAATAGCTCGTTATCTGGCGCAGGCAACTGTAAGGAGAGCATTGCCATGAAGATCATCAAACAGTGGTTCGCGCGCGAGCAGCAAATTGCCGACCGCCCCGGGCCGCGCGTTGCGGCTTCCCCGTTGTTGCTCGCACTCGAACCCCGCGTGGTCTACGACGCGTCGGTAGCGGCTGTCGCCGCGCAACCGCACGCCCAGGACCCGGCTCACACCGACAGTCACAGTGCCACCGAGACGCACACGGATACGTCGGTTCGTGCGTCCGGCAACGCGACGGCGAGTGCGCCGCCCGACCAGAGCGCCTCGGCCGCGACGAACGCTGCAGGCGACGCCCGCGCTTCCGGGGCGAGCGCGCCGGACAAGTCGCAGACCGGCGCCGCACAGAACGATGCGCCAAGCGCCGTCCACGCCACGCAAATTACGCAAACGCAGGTCGTGTTCATCGATCCGAGCGTGGCCAACTATCAGGTGCTGATCGCAGGCTTGCCCGCAGGCACGCAGTATGTGGTGCTCGACGCCAATACGGACGGCCTCGCGCAGATCGCCCAGTACCTCCAGGCGCACCAACGTGTCGAATCGATCAGCCTGATCTCGCACGGCTCGGACGGGATGATTCAAGTCGGGTCGACCTGGCTCACCAACAGCGACTTTTCCGGCTACGGCACGCAGCTCGCGCAAATCGGCGCGGCGATGAAAGCCGGCGGCGATTTCCTGATCTACGGCTGCGACGTCGCCCAACAGGCCGACGGTCAGGCGCTGGTGCAAAAGATCGCCGCCCTCACGCACCTGAATGTGGCCGCCTCCACCGACGCCACCGGTTCGGCTGCGCTGGGGGGCAACTGGACGCTCGAATATCAGGTCGGCAACGTCCGCACCGCGCTGAACGAATCGACCAGCGCCCAGGCGCAGTTCAATGAACTGCTCGGCGTGACGACGGAAACCTACGACTCCCCGGCCGCCAACAATTGGCAGGCGATCGGCCAGTCGCAGTTCACGCTCAACGGCCTCGTCTACACGTTGGACCGGCCGACCAATACCTTCGCATACAACGCCTCGAACTGGCCTTACCCGAGCGACATCTCCGTGTCGCCCACGGACGGCGTGCTGGAAATCAATGCAAACGGCGCCTCGCCGATCCGCAACGTCACGATCTCGCTCTCCAACGGCCACGTGTTCAGCCTGCAGAGCTTCGACCTCAGTTCGTTCAACGGCGACCTGTACATACAGGCCAACTACGCGAACGGCTCAAAAAGCGCCCTGATCCCGCTTGCCACAGCGGGCATCGGCAACTTCACTGGCCCCGTGTCGAACCAGAACCAGCTCGGCAGCGCCTTCAACAATATCGTCTCGTTCTCGCTGATCGACCTGAACGACTCCGGCCCCTTCCAGCCCACGCTCAACAACCTCGCCTACATCGACAACAGCCCGAGCGTGACCACCAGCGGCGGCATCGCCGCCTGGGCCTCGAGCGACAACGGTGTGGGCGGCACCGCGGTGGCGGTCGATCCGGGCATTACGATCTCCGATCCCGGCTCGGCCTCGGCGGTCACCGCAACGGTGCGCATCACCAATGTGCAGAGCGGCGACCAGTTGTCGTTCGTCGCGCAGAACGGCATCACCGGCAGCTACGACGGCACGACCGGCATTCTGCTCTTGACCGGTTCCGGCTCGCCGAGCATCGCCAACTGGCAGGCCGCGCTGCAGTCGGTTACGTTCTTCAGCACGCAGACCTCGCCCACCCTCTCGACCACCACGCGCACGGTGTCGTTCTCGTTCAACGATGGCACCGCGGCGAGCAACGTCGCGACGCGCTCCATCACAATCACGGCCACCGACCAGACGCCTGTGCTCGGCGCCGGCGGCAATACCACCGCGTTCGTGACCGGCGACAACGTCGCCTCGACGCCGGTGCCGGTCAACAACGCCATCACCGTCTCCGATCTCGATGGCGGGCCGCTTCAGCAGGCCGTGGTGACGCTCACGAGCCATTACGAGCCGACAGACGTGCTCGCGTTCACTAACACAAACGCGGCGCTGTACGGGAATATTCTGGCGAGCTATACGGGTGGTGTGCTGACGCTGACTTCGTCGGGCAACGTAGCCACGCTCGCGCAGTGGCGGAACGCACTGCAGGCCGTCACCTACAGTTCGACGGCCATCACGCCGGGCACCGGTGCGCGCACCGTGAGCTTCGTGGTGAGCGACGGCACCAAGCTCAGCGCGGCAGTCACCTCCACCGTGACCGTGGCCGACACCGATCAAACGCCAATCATCCGCGGTTCGTCAGGCAGCGCCACGTTCACGCAGGGCGACAACGTCCCGGCCACGCCGATCGTCATCGATTCCGGCATCACGCTCTCGGACCGCGACAACAGCACGCTGACCCAGGCCAACATCGCGATCGCGAGCGGTTACGACTCGATTGGCGACACGCTGCTGTTCGCCAACGACGGCTCGACGATGGGCAACATCGCGGGCACGTACTCGAACGGCGTGTTGGTGCTGACCTCGACGGGCGGCTCGGCCACGCTCGCGCAATGGCAGTCCGCGCTGAGCTCGATCCGGTTTACCGATTCGGCCGCGACGCCCGGCACCACGCAGCGTGTCATCAACTTCGTCGTCACCGACGGCGTGAAGGTCAGCGCCTCGTTCCAGCGCGCCATCGACGTGGTGCTGACCGACCAGACGCCGATCGTGACCAACTCCGGCGGCAGTACTACCTTCACCTCGGCCGACAATGCCCCGTCCACGCCGATCGTGGTCGATGCCAGCGTGACGCTGACCGACTCGGACAGCCCCACCCTGGCGTCGGCCACGGTGGCGATCACCGGCAACTATCGGAGCGGCGAGGATGTGCTCGCGCTCGGCAGCGGCTCGTTCGGCGACATCCAGGCGCACTTCGACGCCGGCACCGGCACCCTCGCGCTGACCTCGGCCGGTAGCGCGAGCCGCGCGCAGTGGCAGGCCGCGCTGCGCTCGATCACCTACACCGACACGGCCGCCGTGCCGCAAACCGCCAACCGCGTCATCACCTTCATCGCCAACGACGGCACGAAGTCCAGCGCCAGTTCGAGCAAGGTCATCGTGGTGAACGCGACCCACCAGACCCCGGTGCTCGGCGCGTCGGGCAGCAGCTTGAACTACCTGCCGGGCCAGACGGCCACGTCGATCGACAGCGGCATCACGCTGACCGACCTGAACGTGAGCGGCTCGACGCTGGTGTCGATGTCGATCACGGCCCGGATCAGCTCAGGAATGCAAAGCGGCGACACGCTCGGCTTCGGCTTGCCGCTCTCGACGCTGACCAACGGCATGACCATGACTTTCGACGGCGTCAGCGGCACATTGACGATCACCTCGACCGGCGGCACGCTCGCGCAATGGCAGACCGTGCTCGACAACCTGCAGTTCTCGGCCCCCGTCAACGCCGCGCTCGGCACGCGCACGATCAGCATCGTCATCAGCGACGGCGTGAAGACCAGCACCGCGCTCGACCACAGCGTGAACGTCATCAGCTCCGCTCCGGCGCTGGCCAGCGCCAGTACCGGCAGCGTGAGCTTCGTGGCGAGCGACAACAGCGCCGCGTTGCCGGTGGCGATCGATCCGAACCTGACGGTCGCGGACCCGCTCGGCAACGTGGTCGACAGCGCAGTGGTCGCGATCACGGGCAACCTGCACACCGGTGAAGACGTGCTGTCGTTCGTCAACGACGGCCTGACGATGGGCAACATCACCGGCAGCTATAGCCCGTCGACGGGCGTGCTCACGCTGACCTCCAGCGGCGGCTCGGCCACGCTCGGTCAATGGCAGGCCGCGTTGCGCACGGTCGCTTATACCGACACGCGCGTCACGCCCAACAGTGCGACACGCACCGTCAGCTTCTCGCTGAACGCCGGCTCGCAGTTCAGCAACGTGCTCACGCGCTCCATCGCGGTCTCGCCGACCGACCAGACCCCGCTGCTGACCTCCGGCAGCACCGGCAGCGCCGCATTCGTGGCAGGAGACAACACCGTCTCCACGCCAGTGGCGATCGACACCAACATCGTGGTGTCCGACCTCGACAACGCCACGCTCAGTTCGGCCACCGTGCAGCTCGGCGCGGGCTTCCATCAAGGCGAGGATGTCCTCGGCTTCATCAACAACGCGGCCACGATGGGCAACATCACCGCGTCGTACGACGCCGCGCACGGTACGCTGACGCTGACCTCGTCGGGTGCGAGCGCCACGCTCGCACAGTGGCAGGCCGCGCTGCACGCCGTGACCTACACCGACACGGCGATCACGCCCGCGCTGGTATCGCGCACGGTCAGCTTTACCGTCAGTGACGGTACCAAGACCAGCGCGCCGATTACGCGAACCGTCAGCGTGGCCAACACCGATCAGACCCCGATCGTGCATTCCACGAACAGCGGTGCGGCCGTTTTCACGTCGGCCGAAACCGGGCCGTCCACGCCGATTGCCGTCGATACGGGCATCGTCCTCAGCGATCTCGACAACACAACGCTGGCCTCGGCCACCGTGCAGATCGGCACCGGGTTCCACGCCGGCGAGGATACGCTGAGCTTCCTCAACGACGGCCTGACGATGGGCAACGTTACGGGCAGCTACAACCCCGCTACCGGCACGCTGACGCTGACGTCGGTCGGTTCCAGCGCCACGCTGCAGCAATGGCAGAACGCCCTGCGCGCGGTCACCTATACCGACTCTGCAAGCTCGCCGGATCGGGCCACGCGCGTTATCGGCTTCGCCGTCAACGACGGCGTGAAGACGAGCGCCGTCCATTCGCGCAGCGTCGGGATTACCGTCCCCGACCAGGCGCCGCTGATCTCAAGCAGAAGCACCGGGACCGCCTCGTTCGTGGCCGGAGACAACGTTGCCTCCACGCCGGTGGCGATCGACACGGGCATTGCATTGTCGGACGCCGACAACGGTACGCTCGCCTCGGCCGTCGTGCAGATCGGCACGGGTTTCCATGCCGGCGAGGACGTGCTCGGTTTCCGCAACGACGGATCGATGGGCAATATCATGGGCGCATACAATGCCTCGACCGGCATGCTTACGCTGAGCTCGGCCGGTGCGACAGCCACCGTCGCCCAGTGGCAGGCCGCATTGCGCGCGGTGACGTACACCGATACCGCCGTCACGCCCAACACGGCAACCCGCTCCATCGGCTTCAGCGTGAACGACGGTACCAAGTCCAGTCTTTCGTTCAGTCGCGATGTGAGCGTCACGGCCACGCACCAGACGCCGCTCCTCAGCGCCGACAACGCGGCGCTGCGCTATACCGCCGATGGAAAGCCGACCTCGAGCGTTTCCGTCGGCACGGGCATTACGCTGGTCGACCGAAACGACACGCCGCCCACGTCGGCCACGGTGGCCATCAGCGGCGGCTTCGATCCGGCGCATGACGTGCTGACCTTCGCCCCCGGCGCAGCGACGGGCGACATTGCGTCCAACTACGATGCCGTGCGCGGCGTCCTAACGCTGCGTTCGGCGAGCGGCACCGCGACGCTCGCGCAGTGGCAAGCCGCCATTCAGGCCGTCGCCTATCGCGATACGCAGATTTCGAACAAGGACGGCACGCGCACCTTGACGTTCGTGCTGAGCGACGCCGCCGCCAACAGCGCACCGCTCACGCGCACGTTGCAGATCAACGCCGGCCAGGACCCAGTCGGCTCGCCGATCCTGCCGAAGCCACAGCCGGGGCCTGTCGGCGTGCCCAATGTCGTCGCACCGCCTGCGGTTTCCGATCATCGCAATCCGCTGATTCTCTCCGACCTGAACGGACAGAACGACGCCGTTTCGAATCCGACAATTGTGCTCAATGCGCTGGACACCATGCGGGGTATCGGTATTGTGTCGCCGCGCGCGACGTTCACGTTTGCGGCTCACGGTGCAATCGACGCGTCGCTGGGCAACACGCATGTGAGCGCCCTGGACCCGATCGTGATGCCGCATGACGCGCAAACCACGCCGCCCCCGCGCACGCTGCCGGCCGTGGATGTGAGCCCCGTGCGTCAGACCGGCAACGGCTTCGCGTTACCGATCGCCCCGCTGCTTCAGGTGCCGTCTTCGGCGCCGGGCGCCGCCGCGCACGACAATCAGGTGGTCATCACGTTGGCCGACGGTGCGCCATTGCCGCCGTGGTTGCATTTCGACGCAGCGCGCGACGTACTCACGGGCACCCCGCCGGCGGGCGTGCATTCGGTACAGGTGACGCTGCTCGTGCGTGACGCGGCAGGCAATCTTACGCGCCGCGAGGTGACGCTGCATTTCGACGCGAAGAAGGCCGATCGCGCAACGAACGGCGCGAATCCGCAGGGTCGCAACGTCGCCCCGGCACCGGAGCATGCGGCGTTGCCGGCCGCGAAGGCGTCGCTTGCCACCCAATTCGCCAATGCCCGCGCGGCGCTGCATGTCGCGACGCCCGCCGAAGGCTCGCTCGGCCCCGCGCGGAGCCGCGCATGACACATCGTTTCCTGACTCAACTCGCTCAACTTCCTAAGAGATCCGTCGAAGTGAAAACCATGTCGTTCCGGGGACGCATGCCGCGTCCCGCCCTGCTCGCGGTCGCGCTCGCCGTCGTGTCGCTGTCCGGCTGCGCAATCAAGCCCGTACCGTTCTCCGACGCCGAACGTGCCCAAACGGCCCAGGCCGACCGAACCACCATGTTCGCGGATCAACAGCCGGTGACCGGGCCGATTACGCTCGACGAGGCAATGGCGCGCGCCATCCGCTACAACCTCGACCATCGCCTCAAGATGATGGAAGAGGCGCTCGGGCAGCGCCAGCTCGATCTGTCGAACTTCAACCTGCTGCCCAAGCTGACCGCGGCGGCCGGTTACACGAACCGCAATCACGAGCTCGCCTCGTCTTCGGAAGGCCTTTACACGCGTGAGCAATCGCTCGTGCCGTCGTTCTCCACCGACAAGAACAGCCGCACCGCAGATCTGAACCTGTCGTGGAACATTCTCGACTTCGGCGTCAGCTACTTTGAAGCGACGCAACAGGCCGACCGGCTGCTCGTGCTCGAACAGCGCCGTCGCAAGGTCGTGCAACTGATGATGCAGCAGGTGCGCGAAGCCTATTGGCAAGCGGTGGGCGCACAGCGTCTGCGCGATCGCATCGCACCGCTGCTCGACGAAGCCCAGAGCGCGCTCGACGACTCACGCACCACGCAGCAACAGGGGTTGCGCTCGCCCGTCGACGCGCTCAACTACCAACGCTCGCTACTGGATCTGATGCGCCAGCTCGAAGCCGTGCGCGACCAGCTCGAAGTCGCCAAGCCCCGTCTGGCCTCGTTGATGAACCTGGACCCGGGCAAGGACTTCACGCTTGCCACCACCGGGGCATTTCGCGTGCCGGCCTTCGACATGGCCATGCCGGCCATGGAAGATATGGCGTTGCAGCGCCGCCCGGAACTCGTCGAGGCGAGCTACAACGAGCGAATCAGCGTCAATGAAACGCATAAGGCGATGGCCAAGTTGCTCCCGGGTATCGAGTTCAACGTCGGCGCGCACTACGACAGCAACAGCTTCCTCGTGTACAACGCGTGGCGCTCGGCCGGCATCAGCGTGAGCTGGAACCTGCTCAATCTGCTCAACGCCGGCAACATTCGCGGCACGGCGCAGGCGCAGCTCGACGTGGCGAAAATGCAGCGCATGGCGCTCAGCATGGCCGTGCTCACGCAGGTTCACGTCGCACGCAGCGAGCTGGGTGCCAAGACCCGCCAGTTCAATCTGTTCAAGCGACTCAACGACGTCGATCAGCAAATCCTCGAACAGACGCACAACGCCACGCAGACCCAGGCAAAGGGCAAGCTCGAGGAGATTCGCGTGGCGACGTCAGCCATGATGTCCGAATTGCGCCTCTACCAGAGCTACGGCGAACTCGAGAGCGCTTACGGCCAGATGCTCTCCACGCTGGGCCTCGACCCGCTGCCGGCCAAGCTCGACGGCAACGATATCGCGTCGCTCACGCAGTCGATCAGCGAGGAGCAGAAGCGCTGGGACGCGGTTGCGGCGCAGGGTATCCCGGTTGCGGCAAGCGCCCGGCCGGGTCCGACCATCGCGGCCGCAGCAACTTTGCCCACAGGGGCGGTGCAGAAATGACGGGGTTCCGGAAACACCGGGCAGCGCTCGCCGTCGCGCTGCTCGCGGCAATGCAAGCCGCTTCGGGAGCATCCCCCCAGACCGCTGCGGCGGCGCCTGCCCCCGCTCGGCCAGCCGCGGGTGCCCCGGCACCGGCCGTGTTGCCGGGATCGCCCGTCTCGCCGGCCGCAATGAGTGCGGCGTCACCGGACAGCAGCGACTCGCGCATCCGCATTCAGCTCGTATCGCGCGATCAGGTCGAGGTGTCGAGCGAAATCTCGGCAAAAATCGCCTCGTTGCCGTTGCGCGACGGCGACGCGTTCCGTGCCGGGCAGACGCTCGTCACGCTCGACTGCTCGCTCTTCAACGCGCAATTGCGCAAGGCGCAAGCCGATGCCGACGGTGCACGCGAGCTGCTCGAAACGAACCGCAAGCTCCAGGCGCTGCGCTCGATTGGCGACCTGGAAGTGCAGCAGGCGCAGGCCAAGCAGAAAGCCACGGCGGCCGATGTGACCTACATGCAGGCGACGGTTCGCAAGTGCGCCATTACGGCGCCGTTCGACGGCCGCGTTTCGAAGCGCAGCGCCGCGCCGCAGCAGTTCGCCGAGCCCGGCAAGCCGCTGCTGACGATTGTGGACACCAGTCATCTCGAGCTGAAGATGATCGTGCCGTCGAAGTGGCTCGCCTGGCTCAAGGCTGGCCATGCGCTGAGCGTGCAGGTCGACGAAGTGGGCAAGACCTACCCTGCCAAGGTCGCACGGATCGGCGCGCGCGTCGATCCGGTGACCCAGACGGTGGATGTGACTGCCGCCCTCAACGGCAGCGCCCCGGAACTCTTGCCGGGCATGAGCGGCTGGGCGACGTTCGCGCGGTGATGTCATGACGCAATCGCAGATGGCCGGGGACGACGACCCGCAAGTCCGCATCGACGGCCAGCAACTCGCGCTGCTGTGGCAACTCTCGGTTCGCGCGCGCAGCGCCGCCAGCGAGACCACGCTCGGTTTCACGATCGTCAACGAGACGCTGGCGCTCATGCCCTACCGGCAGGCGGCATGGTGGCGCGGCGACACCCCCGGCCACGTCGCCGCCGTCTCCGGTCTGCCGCAAAGCGATCCCAATGCGCCTTACGTGCAATGGCTCGGTGCGCTTTGCAAGGCGCTCGCCAAAGGGTTGCGCAACGTGCCGCCGAAAGACGCCGCCGCCCACGTGGAAGGCCAAAACGCGAGCGTGCTGCCCGCGCAACCGAGGGTGCAGGCGTTTACCGCCGCGGATCTTGCAGCGCACGCCCCTCACGTCGCTGCGGAATGGGAGGCGTGGTGGCCGGCGCACGGTGCCTGGTTGCCGCTGACCGACCGTGCGGGGCATTCCGTCGGCGGCGTCGTGTTCGCGCGCGAGGCCGCCTGGAACGCCACCGATTTCGCGCTGCTGAGCGAACTCGGACAAGTCTGGGCGCACGCGTTCGAAGCGTTCGCGCCGCGCGCGAGCTGGCTAGAGCGTGCCCGCGAGGTGCTGCGCCCCGGCCGGCTGCAACGCCGTGTGCTGATCGCCATCGCCGTCGTCTGCCTGATTCCGATGCGGCTGACCGTCCTCGCCCCGGCGGAGGTAACGCCGAAAGACCCCTTCGTGGTGCGCGCGCCGCTCGACGGCGTGATCGATCATCTGTACGTGAAGCCGAATCAGCCGGTCACGGCCGGCACCGCGCTGCTCGGACTCGACGCCACCACGCTGCAATCGCGCTATGCCGTCGCACGCAAGAACTTCGATACCGCGCAGGAAGAGTTTCGCCAGACGGCGCAACTCGCCGTCACCGACGATCGCACGCGACTCGACATGGCGGAGCGCAAGGGGAAGCTCGACCAGAGCCGCGTCGAGCTCGACTACACCGCGCGCCAGCTCGCACGCGTGAGCGTGAGCGCCACGCGTGCCGGCGTGGCCGTGTTCAGCGATCCGAACGAATGGACAGGCAAGGCGGTAGCCGTAGGCGAGAAGATTCTGGTGCTGGCCGATCCGGCCCACGTGGAAGTGACTGCGTGGCTCCCGGTGGCCGATAACATCAATGTGCAGCCCGGCGCGGCGCTGACGCTGTATCCCAAGAGTTCGCCGCTGACCAGCTACGACGCGCACATCGACTCCATTGCGTGGCGCGCCGAACCTACACCGGAAGGTGTGCTGGCCTACCGCGTGCGTGCGAGCTTCGACACGCACGGTAAGGACATGCCGCAGGCGCCGCTCGGCGCCATGGGCACGGCGCGCATCCGGGGGCCATGGGTACCCGCCATTTACTATGTTCTGCGCCGCCCGCTGACGCTCGCGCGTCAATGGCTCGGCTGGTAACCTTTCGTGCACCGAGACGCATGCCCCGACTTCCGCAACTTCGTCAGGAACTGACGCTCTCGCCCGGTGCGTCCACGCCCGACGGCGCCCCGACCTGGATGCTGCACGATCCGGCGGCCAACCGCTTCTTCCAGATCGGATGGCCCGCTTTCGAGCTGCTCGCGCGGTGGCCACTCGACGACATGCACGCTATCGTCGACAGCGTGAATCGGGAAACCACGCTGACGGTCTCGCTCGACGATCTCGAGGCGCTGGTGCGCATGCTGCGCCATCAGAATCTGCTGGTGTCCGCGGGGGCATCCGGCACGGCGCGCCTCGAACAGCACAAGGCCGCCCAACAGACGTCGCGCGCGATGTGGCTGCTCAAGCACTACCTGATGATCCGGATTCCGCTCTGGCATCCGATGCCCTTCCTGCGCGCTGCCGAGCGCTACGTACACTTCGCCTTTCGCCCGGTGTCGTGGGCGATTGTGGCGCTCGTCGCCCTGACTGGACTGATTTTGGTATCGCGCCGCTGGGACGAATTCGTCCATACCTTCCATGGCTACAGCGACTGGCGCGGCCTGATCGGCGTAGGTATCGCGCTGGGCTTCGCGAAGATTCTGCACGAGTTCGCCCATGCATTTACGGCGCAGCGCCACGGCTGCCGTGTGCCCACCATGGGCGTGGCGTTGCTGGTGATGTTGCCGGTGCTCTACACGGACACCACTGAAGCGTGGAAAGTGCCGGCTCGCCGCGACCGGCTGTGGATCGGCGCTGCGGGAATGCTCAGCGAGCTGGCGCTCGCGGCGTTCGCAACATTGGCGTGGAGCCTGTTGCCCGACGGTCCCCTTCGCGCCGGGGCGTTCATGCTTGCCACGACGACCTGGGTGGCGACACTGGCGATCAACGCGAGTCCGTTCATGCGATTCGATGGCTACTTCCTGCTCTCCGACTGGCTCGACATGCCGAACCTGCACGACCGTGCGTTCGCGTTGGGCCGCTGGTGGCTGCGCGAGCGGCTGTTTGGCTTCGGCGATCCGCAACCCGAGCCATGCCGCGCCTCTCGCCGGCGTTTTCTGATCGCATTTTCGTTTGCTACGTGGCTGTACCGGGTCGTGGTGTTCGTGTCGATCGCGTTCGTGGTGTATCACGCCTTCTTCAAGCTGCTCGGCATGCTGCTGTTCTGCGTCGAATTTGGCTGGTTCATCGTGCGCCCGGTCTGGCAGGAAGCGCGCGCGACCTGGGCGCGGCGCGACGAATTGCGCTGGTGCCGGGAGACGCGACGTACCGCCATTCTCGCCGCCGTGCTCCTCAGTATATTCGTGCTGCCATGGCATGCCGGCGTGAGCGCCCCGGCCGTACTCGCGCCGCAACGGGCACAGGGGCTCTACACCATCGCCCCTGGCTATGTCGCCGACAAGCCGACGCCCGCGCACGACGGACAGCGCGTGCGCGCCGGCGAGATGCTCGCCGTGCTGGTATCGCCCGATCTCGAGGCGCAACTGGCGGCCGCGATGGCAAATGAGGCGCTGCTGCATTGGGAGGTCGACCAGCAATCGTTCGATGAGCGGCTGCAAAAGCAAGGGACGGCGCTTGCGCATCGATGGGAAGCCGCGAAGCAAGCCGTGGTCGGGTTGCAGGCGCAGATCGCTCAATTGACCATCACCGCCCCCTTCGACGGAACGGTTCAGACAAACGACGATGCGCAAGTGGCGGGCACGTGGCTGCCGCGCGGCGAGCGGATCTACGACTTGATCGCCCCCGGTGCGGTCAAGGGAGACGCCTATGTGGGCGAAGACGACGTGGCGCGACTCGAGGCCGGGCAGTCGGCGACATTCGTCGGAAGCCTGCCGGAATCAAGGGCGCGGCGTTGCGTGATCGATGCGATCGACAAGGTCAACGTAGCGACACTCGATGCACCGTCGGTTGCAAGTACCTACGGTGGGCCTATTCCGGCCGAGCAGAATGCGAAGACGCACGCACTCGTGCCGCTTGCCGCGACATGGCAGGTGCGGTTTGGACAATGTAGCGGCGGCATGGGGCTTGGACGTGAGATTACCGGCACCGTTCATCTTGGCGCAGGACGGCAGAGCTTTGCCGGCGAAGGGATTCGCTTCGTGGCGGCGGTATTGCAGCGAGAAGTCGGGTTCTGAAAGCGCGCCGGCCGGTGGAGCGCTCGATTGCATGGCTTCACTCGTTTGGACGGCTCAAGATTCGCTACGAATGCTATGCACATGTTCATGAGGCCTCCATGTCTTTGGCTGGTGCCTTGATTTGCCAGACGCATCGTTTGGGAACTTCGGCACAAGTACGCAGGTCTGTATTACGCGCCCGGCAGTCCGGGCGTGACGTTGTTGTGAGGGCGGCATCCGCCCAACCTTCCCATGACGTTCAACACTGGCGCGATGCCCTCCACGGCGGGCGCGTCACGCAAACCACACAATGAATTTCCTGCTTTTCTCCGCTTCCCGGCAAGGCGTCGTCTGGGTGCATTTGCACCAGGCCATGTTCCCGCCGTCCGATCTGTCTGCCTGACAACGTCTGCGTGCACTGAAGTTGCGCGTGATGTGTCGGGCGGGACGGGGGCGCCATCGCTTGCGTGCGCCCGATTGATCTCCCATCCGTTTTCGATGTGCAAGCCACGGTGAGCTGCGTCCCGACACGACGCGGCGATGTGTCATCGGGGGGACCATGTCTCATTCCAATTTCTGCCAATCCACGCAGGGCGTCAGGACGTCGCTGCTCAAACAATTCGCTTCACTCGCGATTCCGACGATTCTTTCCGGCTGGGTGTATACGGTCTACACGCTGATCGACGGGATCTTCATCGGCCGATATGCCGGCGAACAGGCGCTGGCCGCGCTCAACCTCGTCGTGCCTCTGCTGTATGTGCCTTACGCCTTCAGTGTGATGGCCGGGGTGGGCGGTGCCACGCTCATCGCCCGTCTGCTGGGTGAGGGACGGGAAGCCGAAGCACGTCGTGCGTTCTCGCAGGTGCTCTGGGTGATGCTTGCCTTCGGTATCACGATGAGCGTTGCGGTGCTGGGCCTGCGGCACGAGATCGCTGCTGCCCTCGGCGCCGAGGGCCCCATCGCGCAAGACGTGGTGGCTTATCTCTCGGGCTGGGGCTGGTTCGTGCTCTTCGCCAATGGTTTGTACGCGCTGGAACTCTTCCTGCGCGTGGAAGGTGCCCCGGCAGCCCGTTTCGGTTTGTACGCGATGTTCCTGGGCGCGCTCGCCAATGTTGCGCTGGACTATTGGTTCATCGCCGTCAACGGGATGGGCATGTATGGGGCGTCGCTCGCCACGGGCTTGTCGATGATGGTCTCCAGCAGCGTGATGCTCGCCTATCACTTCGTGCTCGCCAAGCAGGTCGTGCCCGCGTGGCGCGCGTTCGCAAACGCGGAGGTTCACGTCTGGCGTGCGATGTACAACGGTGCCTCGGAGTTTCTGGGAGCCATCGCGCCTGCGGTGACGGTGTTCGCCTTCAATCGCGTGATTCTGTCGAACTTTGGCGAACCGGGACTGGCGGCTTACGCCATTCTGGAATACATGACGCTGGGCGCCACGGTCACGATGGTGGCGCTGGTGCAGAGCATGCAGCCGATGATCAGCTTCTATCGGGGCGCTCGCGATCTGAGCGCTCTGCGCGAGTCGTTCCGGTTGGGCGTCATCGCCGTGACGGGATTCTCGATACTGGTGGCGCTCGCCATGGCGACGCTCGCTCGTCCGCTCACGTTCCTGTTTCTGCCCGAGGGCGTTCATGCGTGGTCGATTCTCGAGCAGGCAGTGATCTGGTACGCGTTGGCGTTTCTGCCGGCCGCAGGCAATCTGATCGTGGCGGGTTTCCTGACCGCCGTGGAAGCACCGGGTCCGTCGGCCGTCATCGCCACGCTGCGAAGCTGGGTGTTGTTGCTGGGCATTCTCTGGTTGCTCAACGTGTGGCTGGGCGGCGCGGCCATCTGGTATTCGCTGCTGATCACCGAGGTGCTGACGCTGGCCATCAGCGCGTGGCTGTACTGGCGCAGTGTCCGGAGTGAAACGTTGCTGGGTCCGGCCGCGTCTTGCTAAAACGCAGGCATCAAGCAAAACGGCGTGACTTCATCGTCACGCCGTTTTTTATTGCGATGTGGCTAAGGCTCAGCTCGGCATCTTCAGCGAGAAGGTTTGCGCGAGCGATTGAACGCTGGACGCGTCGTCGGCACCCGGTGCACCGTCGGGCGGCGTCGCGCGCGGCGGCGGTAATGTGGACACGCCAACGTCGCTGGCGGCCCATTGCGGCTCGGGCAGTTCGTCGAACACCTGACGCAGACGCGAACCCCACGTGTCGTGAATCATCTTGTAGTAGACGTTCTCGTCGTCGAGCGACGCGAAGCGCGTCACGCGCAGGCTGTCTTCTTCGTACACAAGCAGGTCGAGCGGCAACCCCACGGAGACGTTGGAGCGCAGGGTGGAATCCATGGAGATGAGTGCGCACTTGGCCCCGTCGTCCAGTGACGTGGCCGGCGTGACTAGTCGGTCGATGATCGGTTTGCCGTATTTGGACTCGCCGATCTGGAAGTACGGATTGACCGACGACGCTTCGATGAAGTTACCCGCCGAATACAGTTGGAACAGGCGGCTCGGCGCCCCGGCGATCTGACCACCGAGCAGGAAGCTGCAATTGAAGTCGACCCCGAAGGCTTCGAGCGCCTTGGCATCGCGTGCGTAGACGTCGCGAATCGCCTGACCGACGACGCGTGCCACGTCGCTCATGGTCTGGGCGGTCCACAGGGTGTCGGTGTCGCGCGCTTCGACCAGATGCTGGCGCACGGCCTGCGTGAGCGCGAGGTTGCCTGCCGAGAGCAGCACAAGCACGCGCTCGCCCGGACGCTCGAACACGAGCATCTTGCGAAAGGTGCTGACGTGATCGACGCCCGCATTGGTACGGGTATCGGAGAGGAATACGAGCCCGGCATCGAGCTTCATGGCCACGCAATACGTCATGTCGTTCCTGTCTTGCCGTGCGGGGTACTCCACCCCGTCACGCTAAAAGCTATTGTTGTTGAGCGAGCGGCACGGTATCGACACTCACCGATACGTGCAGCGCTTCGGTCGCCCCACCGCTACGCATACCTCTGACCGGCGCCGCAGACTCGTAGTCGCGCCCCACGGCCAGCCGGCAGTAGTTGCCGCTGGCAAAGCAGGCGTGGGTGACGTCGATGCTAACCCATCCCGCCCCATCGACCCACACGTCCACCCACGCATGACTGGCGGCATGCGGCACGTCGCCCGGATCGATGTATCCGCTGACGTATCGCGCCGGTATGCCGCGCGCCCGGCACACGGCAAGCATGAGGTGCGCATGGTCCTGACAGACTCCTCGCCCCAGCGCCAAGGCTTGCGCGGCGGTGCTGGTTACGGCGGTGATACCGGATTGGTAGTCGACTATCTCACAGATGGTCGCTGCGAGCGCCAGCAGCTCACCCGGCGTCGACACACCGGCGTCGCCAGCGAGGGCGTCGATGGCATCGCTGCGCGCGGTGAGCGGTGTAGGGCTGGCGAAGCATAACACTGGTACGGCATGGCTCATCTCTCCGAGTTTGCCGTCAATGAGGGGGGTGGTTTCGACTTCTCCTTCGGCGAGCAAGTGGATTTCGCTGTGCGGCTGATGGAGCACGAGGGTATGCATGTCGTTGCCATACGCGTCGCGCGAGGCGGTAAGCTTGCCCGGAGCGGTCAGCCGCCAATGCACGATGCGCTGCACTTCGGAACCCACCGGCGTGAGCCGAAGCTGCTGGATGGTGTAGCGCACCGGTGTGTCGTAACGGTAGGTGGTCTCGTGGCGGATGATCAGGCGCATGGCATCAGGCGGCAAGCGGAATCAGGAATGTCTGGCTGATTTTGTTACCGAGCATGGACACTCGCTCGAGGAACTCCGTCAGAACGGGGTGGAGCCCTTGCTGCTGGACCTGCTGAATATCGGTGTACTTGAGTTCGGCCTGTAGTTTGCCCGCGTAGCGTTCGACATCGCCGGACTGGGCGTTGGACAGTGTAGCGAGGTTTTCGCATACACCGGTCAGCGATGCGAGCAACGAACGCGGCATGTGGGCGTTGAGCATGAGCAGTTCGACGACGCGCTCCGGGGTGATGACGTCCCGGTAAACTTTGCGGTAGATCTCGAAGCCGGACACGCTACGCAGCACGGCAGACCAGTAGTAGAAGTCGGTCGGATGGGAATCCGGCCCTGCCCGGTCGACGCGCACGGCTTCGTGGAAGCGCACATCGAGGATACGGGCGGTGTTGTCGGCACGTTCGAGGAAGAGGCCCAATCGGGTGAAGTAGAAGGCATCGTCCTGGAACAAGGTCCCGAAGCTCACGCCGCGCGAGAGGTGGGACCGCACTTTGACCCATTCGAACAGTTGAGCCGGATCTCGCTCGAGCAGGTCGAGCACGCGCGGAAAGTCGAGCCAGGTGCTGTTGACGGTTTCCCACAGTTCGGTGGTGAGGGTACCGCGCACGGCACGTGCATTTTCTCTTGCCGCCGCAAGGCAGCAGGCGATGCTGGATGGGTTATCACGGTCGCGCACGACGAAGTCGAGCACGTTGGCTCGTGTGGCACGCGCATGTTTGCGATTGAAGGCGGGTTCGAGTTCGGAGATACGCAGGGTGGCACGCCAGCCACCCTCATCGTCGAATCCCCCGGTATGCGCGCGGGCGGTGTCGGCGTCTTCTTCGTCATCGATGGCATCCTGCGGCAGCAGCAGATTTTGCAGGTTGACGTCGAGCAGGCGGGCGGTGTTTTCGGCCCGCTCCATGTAGCGAGCCATCCAGAACAGGTGATCGGCGGTACGGCTGAGCATGATCTCTTCTCGCTATGATGTTTGTCGTGTCCGGCTGACGCGGCTTATTTCTCCAGCACCCAGGTGTCTTTCGTCCCCCCACCCTGCGAGGAGTTGACGACGAGCGATCCTTCGCTCAACGCAACGCGGGTGAGCCCGCCTGGCACCATAGTGACGCCCTTGCCGGACGACAGTACGAACGGACGCAGATCGATGTGTCTTGGCGCGACCCCCGCCTCGACGAAGGTCGGGCACGCGGACAATGCGAGCGTAGGTTGTGCGATATAACCGTCGGGTTTGGTGATGAGCCGCTGACGGAATGCCTCGATCTCGGCTTTGGTGGACGCCGGGCCAACGAGCATGCCGTACCCCCCCGCACCATGCACTTCTTTGACGACAAGTTCGGCGAGGTTATCAAGGGTGTAGGCAAGATCATCCGGACGACGGCACTGGTAGGTGGGCACGTTGTTCAGAATGGGTTTTTCGCCGAGATAGAACTCGATCATGTCGGGCACGAACGGGTAGATGGACTTGTCATCGGCAACCCCGGTGCCAATGGCATTCGCCAAGGTCACACGCCCCGCCCGGTACACGCTCAGCAACCCCGGCACCCCCAGGGTGGAGTCGGCACGGAATGCCAGCGGGTCGAGGAAGTCGTCGTCGATTCTGCGGTAGATGACGTCAACTCGCTTGGGTCCGTTGGTGGTTCGCATGTAGACGAGGTTGTCTTCTACGAACAGATCTTGCCCTTCGACCAGCTCGATACCCATCTGCTGCGCGAGGAAGGCGTGCTCGAAGTACGCAGAGTTGTAGATGCCCGGGGTCATGACAACGACAGTCGGGTCGTCTACCCCCATCGGCGCCACTGCGCGCAAGCTGTCAAGCAAGAGATCCGGATAGTGCTCTACCGGCGCGATCCGGTTTCTCGCAAACAATTCCGGGAACAACCGCATCATCATCTTGCGGTTCTCCAGCATGTAGGACACGCCGGACGGCACCCTCAGATTGTCCTCGAGCACGTAAAACTCACCGTTGTCTCCCGTCCCCGCCCTGACAACATCCACACCCGCGATATGCGCATAGATGTCACCCGGTACGTCCACACCCTGCATCTCCGGACGATACTGCGCATTCTTTAACACCTGATCCGCCGGAATAACCCCCGCGCGCAAGATGTCCTGCTCGTGATAAACGTCATGGATGAATCGGTTCAGCGCCTCAACCCGCTGACGCAATCCCGTTTGCAAGGTCTGCCACTCATGCGCCGGGATGATTCTTGGAATCAGATCGAAGGGAATCAGGCGCTCGGTACCCGCTTCATTGCCATACACAGCAAACGTAATCCCGACTCGCCGGAACGCCAGATCAGCCTCAGCCCGCTTGTGATGCAAAACATCTTCCGGCTGACACTTCAACCAATCGTCAAACCGACGGTAATGCGCCCGAGTCGCACCCGTGATGCTCGCCATCTCGTTATAGCTCTCGACCATACGCTTCTCCGCAGATTGCTGTGTCGAGATCCAGCAATATCCATGCCTGAGCATTTTTTCCATCCTTACCGCACGCTTTCGGTGCACACCCCCTCCAACTGCACCACGCCGGTGATTTGCAGTATAGGAGTTGGCGCTGTTTCGGGTTTTTCTTATGCTTTTCGCTAGGTTTCTTCCCCCCTTCGCTTCGTCTTTTCGCCTTCTTCAACGCCCCTCAGTACCTCTCACCTCAACACCGCCCTCCAGACGGACCGGAGCCCCTTTCCGCCTCTCAGACATAAACCCAACTCGCTGCAGAAAGGCGCCCCGGTCCGTCTCTCCTCACTCCTTCCATACTTCCCGCCCTTACCCCCCGTTCTCTTCCCCGCTCCGGTTTCTCTCCCCCCTCCAATGCAAAACGCCGGGCAGTCCCCGGCGTTTTCGCTGTCCTGCTTCCTTCGTGCTTTCTTTTCCTCTTCTCTTTACGCCGCCTTCTGCGCCGCCTGTGCCGCGTCCAACGCCGCCTGCGTCAACACATACACTCCCGGCAAATCCCGCTCGTCACAGTTGTCCCCCTCTCCACCCCGATCCACCACCACGAAGTCACTCACCTCATGCAACGCCAACAACGGGTGATGCCATACCCCTCTCGCATAGTTCACTCCCTGCCACCCATCCGAGACGAAGGCCCGCATCCCACTCACATCCAACTCGCCCGCCGGGGCCACTACCACCAAGTACGGCGTCGTCTTCAACGGTATGAACGCCTGACTGCCCAACGGGTGACGCTCCAACATCTTCACCTCATACGGCAACTGCCTCGGCTGACCCCGGAATACGTTCACCAACGCTCTTCCCCCCGCCGGACCCAAATCCACCGTCGCCAAATCGTGAAATCGCTCAGTCGTCCCGCCATTGATCGCAAAATGCTCCGCCCCCGGCAACTCAATCACGTCGCCAAACGGCTTGAACGCCTCTCGCGTCAATCGCTCTATCTTCAACGCCAGACCCGCCATGTCACACCCCATTTTTTTCTTCGCTCATCGCAGCCTCCCTCGTCCCCTTCCTTTTTCAAGGACGTGAGAGGTCGTCTTTCTTGCTGACGCCGCTTTCGCTGCTTACGCCTTCTTGTCGCTCAGGCGTCCCCACAGTCGCAGCCTCGACACGCCACCGTCCGGGATGATGTTGAAGCGAATATGCGTAATCGCCCCCAACTTCTGCACCTGCTCTTCAAAGAAGAACTGCTTGTCCATCGCCAACTTCTGCTCAGGCAATAACAC
>NZ_CABPSJ010000006.1 GCF_902459745.1 Pandoraea communis | reverse complement strand
AATCGTCAGGCTCCCCTAAAAACCCCTTGCTACAACGCGTAGCAAGGGGTTTTTGCTTTGTGCTCACACTTGGCCTGTTTTGGCGGCTGCCTCTCGCTTCTCTCTCGCTTCCTCCATCCTCGCTTTTTTCATCCCGGCGGCGTTCCGTCGGGATCGCAGCTCAACTTCAAGGAGGATTTAATTTGCCTCAATGAAATATCTCATTGAATTCATCTGAAGTTAATTCAAGCAGCGAGAAAAAAGGCATTTCCGTTTGCCCAAAACGAGCTTTCCCATTTTCTTCGGTAGTTAGAGATCCAAAGGGCCTGATCGCCGACAACTAGCAGAACATGAATTCCGTGGAGAGATTCTCTCGAAATGCGATGAGAGGCATCAACATTTGACATTTTTTGTCGTTATCGTATTGTCGTTTCAGTTGACGATACGGGCGCAATCCAACTCTTACATTGGATGCGCGCTAACGATAAAAAGAATGAACCAGATATTTGCTTCGAACCGAAAACTTCCGCCCGTCGTTGTCATTTCCCTCGTGGACAGCGATGTCCGCCGCGCCCACATCACGGCGCAATTAGCGGATGCCGGTGTGCCCTTTCGCTTCTTCAACGCGCAGCGCATCGAGAAATACCCACCCGACTACGACGCCCGCACGCGCCTGCAGATGTACGCCAACCATCTGACGCTCGGGGAGGTCGGATGCTATGACAGCCACTACCGGATCTGGCAGGATCTGGCGCGCTCCAATGACGACATCTGGTGCATCCTGGAAGACGATATCGAGCTGGCGCCCGATTTCTCGCAGCGCTTGGCTGGCGCATTGGATGTGCCGGTGCCGTGGGGTGTCATGCGGTTGAAAGACGCTGGTTCAGCAGGTCGGTGGCAAGTGGCTCAGCTGCCCGGCGGCGGGGTTCTGAACGATCACCGCAAGCAACCGGGGGGTACGCAGGGTTACCTCATCCGACGCGATGCGGCATTAACGCTTCTGGCGTACGGAAAACGCATGATTCATCCCGTCGACGACATGCTCAATCGCAACTGGGAGCATGGCATTCGGATGATCTCCATATCACCGGATATGGTGGTCGATCGAGGCGATGAGTTGGGGACCACCATCGTCGGTCGCCAGAAAGCCCGGCGCAGCATTTCGCAGAAGCTCCGGCGCGAGTTTCATATGGGGCGAGATAGTCTGAGCCGATATATCGACGCCTGGCGCCGCCGGCTTCTGACACCCCCCCGTCGTTGGGAGTGACCGAGACCCGGTCGGCTTTTACATATCCAAGCAAATCAAAGACTTGCCGCATATAGTGAAAATCCGCAGAGCATCAGGCACAGAAACTGCGTATTTAATGCATGGAAGGTGTTGACAAGGCCGGGGGACATCTCCATAATTGCAAATTCTCTGCGGAGGGGTGCCCGAGTGGCTAAAGGGGGCAGACTGTAAATCTGTTGGCTTACGCCTACGTTGGTTCGAATCCAACCTCCTCCACCAGAATGCGGAAGTGATAAGCGTCGGGAATCCAGGTTTCCGGCGCTTGTTACCGAGAAGCGAGAGTCGGAATCCACGCGGGTGTAGCTCAATGGTAGAGCAGAAGCCTTCCAAGCTTATGACGAGGGTTCGATTCCCTTCACCCGCTCCAGGTGACGCGCAGACGCAGTAGAAGTAAAGGATTCGCCCATGTGGCTCAGTGGTAGAGCACTCCCTTGGTAAGGGAGAGGTCGGCAGTTCGATCCTGCCCATGGGCACCAAAAGATAGTGTGAAGCGCGGCAATCAACATGCCGAGCAACCTCGGCAATAGATAACCCCGTTAGGAGTCGGAAATGGCAAAGGAAAAATTCGAGCGGACTAAGCCGCACGTGAACGTTGGCACCATCGGTCACGTTGACCATGGCAAGACCACCCTGACGGCCGCTATCGCAACGGTTCTGTCGTCGAAGTTCGGCGGCCAGGCCAAGAAGTACGACGAAATCGACGCAGCACCGGAAGAAAAGGCACGCGGTATTACCATCAACACCGCGCACATCGAGTACGAAACGGCTAACCGCCACTACGCACACGTTGACTGCCCGGGCCACGCCGACTACGTCAAGAACATGATTACCGGTGCTGCCCAGATGGACGGCGCTATCCTGGTTTGCTCGGCCGCTGACGGCCCGATGCCGCAAACGCGTGAGCACATCCTGTTGGCCCGTCAGGTTGGCGTGCCGTACATCATCGTGTTCCTGAACAAGTGCGACATGGTCGACGACGCCGAGCTGCTCGAGCTGGTCGAAATGGAAGTTCGCGAACTTCTGTCGAAGTACGACTTCCCGGGCGACGACCTGCCGATCATCAAGGGTTCGGCCAAGCTGGCGCTGGAAGGTGACAAGGGCGAACTCGGCGAACAAGCCATCATGAAGCTGGCTGACGCGCTCGATTCGTACATTCCGACGCCGGAGCGCGCCATCGACAAGGCATTCCTGATGCCGGTGGAAGATGTGTTCTCGATCTCGGGCCGCGGTACGGTTGTGACGGGTCGCGTTGAGTCGGGCGTGATCAAGGTCGGCGAAGAAATCGAAATCGTTGGCATCACGCCGACGGTCAAGACGATTTGCACGGGCGTTGAAATGTTCCGCAAGCTGCTCGACCAAGGTCAAGCAGGCGACAACGTCGGTATCCTCTTGCGCGGCACGAAGCGTGAAGAAGTTCAGCGTGGTCAGGTTCTGGCCAAGCCGGGTTCGATCACGCCGCACACGGAATTCACGGGCGAAGTGTACGTTCTGTCGAAGGATGAAGGTGGTCGTCACACCCCGTTCTTCAACAACTACCGCCCGCAGTTCTACTTCCGTACGACGGACGTCACCGGTTCGATCACCTTGCCGGAAGACAAGGAAATGGTCATGCCGGGCGATAACGTGTCGATCAGCGTCAAGCTGATTGCCCCGATCGCCATGACTGAAGGTCTGCGTTTCGCAATTCGCGAAGGTGGCCGTACCGTCGGCGCCGGCGTGGTTGCAAAGATCGTAGCTTAAGCCGGTACCTTAACGGTCCGCGCTTACGGGGTCAGCTTTTGGCGGCTGGCCCCTCTGCTGTTTTAGGGGTATAGCTCAACTGGCAGAGCGTCGGTCTCCAAAACCGAAGGTTGGGGGTTCGATTCCCTCTGCCCCTGCCAAAACAACTGTCTGCAAGCTGGAAATGGCGAATTCTCCCGTAGAAACTGTACGTACGACTGGCGACAAGCTGCTGCTGGCACTGGCCGGGCTGCTGGTTATTGCTGGCGTCGTGGCGTTCTACGCGTTGGAGCAACAAGCACTGTATGTGCGCGTTGCTGCCATCGTCGTCGTTCTGGCCATCGCAGCAGGTGTTGCATTGGCATCGCAAACCGGCAAAGGCTTCCTGGCTTTTGCCAAGGATGCGTATCGGGAAGTGGGTAAGGTCGTTTGGCCGACCCGTAAAGAGGCCGCTCAAACGACAGCGATTGTCTTCGCGTTCGTCATCGTCATGGCGCTGTATCTTTGGCTCAGCGACAAGACGATCGAATGGGCGGTGTTCTCTTTGATTCTTGGCTGGAAGTGATATGTCTGATACCGGGGCTGCACCGAGTAAGAAGCGCTGGTACGTCGTTCATGCGTATTCCGGCATGGAAAAGAGCGTAGCCAAGGCGCTTCGCGAGCGCATTGCGCGCGCTGGCATGGAAGAATACTTCGGCGAGATTCTCGTTCCGACCGAAGAAGTTGTTGAAACAAAGGGTGGCCACAAGTCGGTCACCGAGCGTCGTTTCTTTCCCGGCTATGTGCTGTGCGAGATGGAAATGACGGATGACACGTGGCACTTGGTGAAGAACACCGCCAAGGTCACCGGTTTTGTCGGCGGCACGGGCAATCGTCCGATTCCGATCCGTCAGGCCGAGGTCGACAAGATCATGTCGCAAATCAAGGACGGGGTGGAAAAGCCGCGTCCCAAGACGTTGTTCGAAGTGGGCGAGCTGGTTCGAGTCAAGGATGGTCCTTTCACGGACTTCAACGGCTCGGTGGAAGAAGTGAATTACGAAAAATCTCGCCTCCGTGTTTCCGTCACCATTTTCGGACGGGCGACTCCGGTAGAACTGGAGTTCGGACAAGTCGAAAAGATCTAAGAATAAAATGCGCCGGCGCGACGTCCGGCGCGTTTTTGCGTTGGTGACAGCCGTCGCCGAGGAGCGCCAGTAGCCGGTTTTCCGGTGAAAACGCGCTATGACTCAACCCCGAATATGCGCCACATATTCGTTCCGGAGTAAACCATGGCAAAGAAAATCATCGGCTTTATCAAGCTGCAGATTCCTGCAGGTAAAGCCAATCCGTCGCCCCCCGTGGGCCCGGCACTGGGTCAACGCGGCCTGAACATCATGGAGTTCTGCAAGGCGTTCAACGCGCAAACGCAGAGCCTCGAGCCGGGTCTGCCGATTCCGGTGGTGATCACCGCATTTGCGGACAAGAGCTTCACGTTCGTCCTGAAGACCCCGCCGGCAACGGTGCTGATCAAAAAGGCTGCCAACCTGCAAAAGGGTTCGAGCAAGCCGCACACCGATAAGGTGGGCAAGATCACCCGCGCACAAGCGGAAGAAATCGCGAAGACCAAGATGCCTGACCTTACCGCCTCCGATCTGGACGCCGCGGTTCGCACCATCGCTGGCAGCGCACGTTCGATGGGCATCACGGTGGAGGGTCTGTAATGGCTAAGATCTCGAAGCGTCAACAAGCACTGGCCGCCAAGGTCGACCGCAACAAGCTGTATCCGGTCGGCGACGCTCTGGCCCTGGTCAAGGAATGCGCAAGCGCCAAGTTCGACGAGTCGATCGACGTCGCTGTGCAACTGGGCGTGGATGCGAAGAAGTCGGACCAGGTGGTTCGTGGTTCGGTCGTACTGCCGGCAGGTACCGGTAAGTCGGTTCGCGTGGCCGTTTTCGCCCAAGGCGAAAAGGCTGAGCAAGCCAAGGCTGCCGGCGCTGAAATCGTGGGCATGGAAGACCTGGCCGAGCAGATCAAGGCCGGCAACATGGACTTCGATATCGTGATCGCTTCGCCGGACACGATGCGTATCGTCGGTACGCTGGGTCAGATCCTCGGCCCGCGCGGCCTGATGCCGAACCCGAAGGTTGGCACGGTGACCCCGGACGTTGCTACGGCTGTGAAGAACGCCAAGGCAGGTCAGGTGCAGTTCCGCGTTGACAAGGGCGGCATCATTCATGCCACGATCGGTCGCGCATCGTTCGAACCGGCAGCGCTGCAGAAGAACCTGTCGGCACTGTTGGAAGCCCTGACGAAGGCCAAGCCGGCTTCGAGCAAGGGTGTCTACCTGCGCAAGATCGCCCTGTCGAGCACGATGGGCGTTGGCGTACGTGTGGATCAGGCTAGCTTGGCTGCCTAAGCGAGACAGTATCGCAATCGCAGGGTGATGGCGTCCCCTGCGATGGCTGAGATCCTCGAGATCGAAAGCCAGTAGCAAAAGACTTTGGGCGGAAGCGAGTTCTTCGGAATGCGCTTCCGGTTATCAAAGACCGTTGGCGGGAATGGGCATTCACTGACGCTCCCTTAATACGCCAGCCAACGCAGATGGCGAACCCGAACAAGTTTTGCAGTCACACCGTCGCACGCGGGCAACCGGGCGCGAGGGTTGAAACTCCAGACATGTCGGTAAGCCGTTAGTGGAACGGCGTCACCATGAGGTGATGTCAATTTTGGAGGTTAACCGTGGCACTTAATCTTGATGATAAGAAAGCCGTCGTGGCAGAAGTTTCGGCGCAAGTCGCCGGCGCTTCGACCATCGTTGTGGCTGAATATCGCGGAATCACGGTTGGCGATCTGACGAAGCTTCGCGCCAATGCGCGTCAGCAAGGCGTCTACCTGCGCGTTCTGAAGAACACGCTGGCACGCCGCGCGGTGGAAAACACCCCGTTTGCTGACCTGGCTGAGCAGATGACCGGTCCTCTGATCTACGGTATCTCGACGGATCCCGTAGCCGCTGCGAAAGTCTTGAACGACTTTTCGAAGGGCAACGACAAGTTGATCTTGAAGGCCGGCTCGTACGACGGCAAGGTGATGGACAAGGCAGGCGTGCAAGCGCTGGCCTCGATCCCGAGCCGCGACGAACTGCTCGCGAAGTTGCTGGGTGTCATGCAAGCGCCGGTTTCCGGCTTTGCTCGCGTCCTGGCTGCCGTGGCCGAGAAGAAGCAAGCGGAAGCTGCTTAATTCTCGCCCCGGTTACACGATCGCTGACTTCGGTCCGAACACAATCTAGGAGTTTTACAAATGGCAATCACGAAAGACGAAATCATCGAAGCCGTAGGCGCGATGTCGGTTATGGAACTGAACGACCTGGTCAAGGCGTTCGAAGAGAAGTTCGGCGTGTCGGCTGCTGCCCTGGCAGTTGCTGGCCCGGCAGGTGCTGGCGGCGCCGCTGCTGCTGCTGAAGAGCAAACCGAATTCAACGTCATCCTGGCGGAAGTCGGTGCAAACAAGGTCGGCGTCATCAAGGCCGTCCGCGAAATCACCGGCCTGGGCCTGAAGGAAGCCAAGGATCTGGTTGATGGCGCTCCGAAGGCAGTCAAGGAAGGCGTTGACAAGGCTGCTGCTGAAGAAGCCAAGAAGAAGCTGGAAGAAGCCGGCGCCAAGGTCGAAGTCAAGTAATTCGGCTCTGCGCGTAGGGAAGGCTGGCGACGAAAAGTCGTCAGCCTTTTTGTGCTTTCAGGAGATGCAAATCCCATAAAGGATGTGCGGAATTCGAAAGCCGGCGCGAAGCAGCGCCAAGTGGTTGAAAGCAAAATGATTTCGCCAAAGTCGATGCAAACCGTGCTGTTTCAAACGCGTGTCCCATCGGCGAGTTGAGCGAAAGCACGGTACCAGGGAAGTACGGAAGACGTATCGAAGAGGCCAAAGAAAAAATCGCGCGGCGTGTGTCTGCGGCGGTTTTCTCTTTGTCTTCTGAAGCGACTGCAGAAGGCAAGTTTGGTCGGGCGACGGGCAACACAGGCATCCGTCGCCGTCAGCCAGCGGTTGGTAGCGGCCAACCACCAAGCTCGTTGCTCTACGGCAAGCCCGCCGTGGGGGACGTCTGGTCTCAGTCGATGAACACCCGTTGACGATGCCTGCCGTCGTCGTCAGCGTAGTGATTCGGAGATCGTAATGCACTATTCCTTCACCGAGAAGAAACGCATTCGCAAAAGTTTTGCGAAGCGTCCGACCGTGCACAAGGTGCCGTTTTTGCTGGCCACCCAGCTCGCCTCGTACACATCGTTCTTGCAAGCCGATGCGCTTGCATCGGAGCGGAAGCCGGAGGGTCTGCAAGCAGCCTTCTCCTCCATTTTCCCGATCGTTTCTCACAACGGGTTCGCACGCCTGGAGTTTGTCAGCTATCTGCTCGGTACTCCTGCGTTCGATGTCAAGGAATGTCAACAGCGCGGCCTGACCTTTTGCTCGGCCCTGCGCGCCAAGGTTCGTCTGGTGATTCTCGACAAGGAATCGCCGAACAAGCCCGTCGTCAAGGAAGTCAAGGAACAGGAAGTGTACATGGGCGAAATTCCGCTCATGACCTCGACGGGTTCCTTCGTCATCAATGGCACGGAACGTGTCATCGTCTCGCAGCTGCATCGTTCGCCGGGCGTGTTCTTCGAACACGACAAGGGCAAGACGCACAGCTCGGGCAAACTGCTTTTCTCCGCGCGTATCATCCCCTACCGCGGCTCGTGGCTGGACTTCGAATTCGATCCGAAGGACATCCTGTACTTCCGCGTCGACCGCCGTCGCAAGATGCCGGTCACGATCCTGCTCAAGGCCATTGGCCTGACGCCGGAACAGATCCTCGCGAACTTCTTCGTGTTCGACAACTTCAAGCTGATGCCGGAAGGCGCACAGATGGAGTTCGTGCCGGAGCGTCTGCGCGGTGAAGTCGCGCGTTTCGATATCACGGATCGCGAAGGCAAGGTCATCGTCCAGAAGGACAAGCGCGTCAACGCGAAGCACATCCGTGATCTGGAGAACGCCAACACCAAGTTCATCTCGGTGCCGGAAGACTACCTGCTCGGCCGTGTGCTCGCGAAGAACGTGATCGATGGCGATACCGGCGAGGTGATCGCCAACGCCAACGACGAAATCACCGAAAGCGTGCTGGTCAAGCTGCGCGAGTCGGGCGTGTCGGACATCCAGACGCTGTACACGAACGATCTGGACCAGGGTTCGTACATCTCGGCCACGCTGCGTATTGACGAAACCGCCGACCGGACGGCTGCGCGTATCGCGATCTATCGCATGATGCGCCCGGGCGAGCCGCCGACCGAAGATGCGGTCGAGGCGTTGTTCAACCGTCTGTTCTACAGCGAAGAAGCGTACGACCTGTCGAAGGTGGGTCGTATGAAGTTCAACCGTCGTGTTGGCCGTGACGAAGTGCTCGGACCGATGACGCTGGAAGACGACGACATTCTCGCGACCATCAAGATCCTCGTGGATCTGCGTAACGGCCGCGGCGAAGTCGACGACATCGACCACTTGGGTAACCGTCGTGTGCGTTGCGTCGGCGAACTGGCCGAAAACCAGTTCCGTGCCGGTCTGGTGCGTGTCGAGCGCGCTGTGAAGGAACGTCTGGGTCAGGCCGAGTCGGAAAACCTGATGCCGCACGATCTGATCAACAGCAAGCCGATCTCGTCGGCCATTCGCGAGTTCTTCGGTTCGTCGCAGCTCTCGCAGTTCATGGACCAGACCAACCCGCTGTCGGAAATCACGCACAAGCGTCGCGTGTCCGCACTGGGACCGGGCGGTCTGACGCGTGAGCGTGCAGGCTTCGAAGTGCGCGACGTGCACCCGACTCACTACGGTCGTGTGTGCCCGATTGAAACGCCGGAAGGCCCGAACATCGGTCTGATCAACTCGCTGGCACTGTACGCTCGCCTGAACGAATACGGCTTCCTCGAGACGCCGTATCGCAAGGTGGAAGACGGCAAGGTCACCGACCAGATCGACTACCTGTCGGCCATTGAAGAAGGTCGTTACGTGATCGCTCAGGCGAACGCGTCGATCGGCGAAAACGGCGAACTGACCGACGAACTGGTCTCGTCGCGTGAAGCTGGCGAAACGCTGATGGTCACGCCGGACCGCATCCAGTACATGGACGTGGCGCCGTCGCAGATCGTGTCGGTGGCAGCCTCGCTGATTCCGTTCCTCGAGCACGACGATGCGAACCGCGCATTGATGGGTTCGAACATGCAGCGCCAGGCCGTGCCTTGCCTGCGTCCGGAAAAAGCGGTCGTCGGTACGGGTATCGAACGTACGGTGGCGGTTGACTCGGGTACGACCGTGCAGGCGTTCCGTGGCGGCGTGGTCGATTACGTCGATGCCGGCCGTGTGGTGATTCGCGTGAACGACGATGAAGCCGTTGCCGGTGAAGTCGGCGTGGACATCTACAACCTGATCAAGTACACGCGTTCGAACCAGAACACCAACATCAACCAGCGCCCGATCGTGGAAGTGGGCGACAAGGTGGCGCGCGGCGATGTGATCGCCGACGGCGCGTCGACCGATCTGGGTGAGCTGGCGCTGGGTCAGAACATGCTGATCGCGTTCATGCCGTGGAACGGTTACAACTTCGAGGATTCGATCCTGATCTCGGAGCGCGTCGTTGCGGAAGACCGTTACACGTCGATCCACATCGAAGAGTTGAACGTGGTCGCTCGCGACACGAAGCTCGGACCTGAGGAAATCACGCGCGACATCTCGAACCTGGCGGAAGTGCAACTGAGCCGTCTGGACGAGTCGGGCATCGTGTACATCGGCGCGGAAGTCGAAGCCGGCGACGTGATGGTGGGCAAGGTCACGCCGAAGGGCGAAACCCAGCTCACGCCGGAAGAAAAGCTGCTGCGCGCGATCTTCGGCGAGAAGGCATCGGACGTGAAGGACACGTCGCTGCGTGTGCCGTCGGGCATGAGCGGCACGGTGATCGATGTGCAAGTGTTCACGCGTGAAGGCATTCAGCGCGACAAGCGCGCTCAACAGATCATCGACGATGAACTGAAGGGCTACCGCCTGGACCTGAACGACCAGCTGCGTATCGTGGAAGGCGATGCATTCCAGCGTCTGGAGCGCTTCCTGGTGGGCAAGACGGCCAATGGCGGTCCGAAGAAGCTCGCCAAGGGCACCAAGCTCACGAAGGAATACCTGGCCGATCTGGATCGCTACCACTGGTTCGACATCCGTCTGGCCGACGACGAAGGCGCGCAACAGCTCGAGCAGATCAAGGAATCGATCGAGCAGAAGCGTCACCAGTTCGATCTGGCCTTCGAAGAAAAGCGCAAGAAGCTCACGCAGGGCGACGAACTGCCGCCGGGCGTGTTGAAGATGGTCAAGGTGTACCTGGCAGTCAAGCGTCGTCTGCAGCCTGGCGACAAGATGGCCGGCCGTCACGGTAACAAGGGCGTGGTCTCGAAGATCGTGCCGATCGAGGATATGCCGTACATGGCCGATGGCCGTCCGGCCGACATCGTGCTCAACCCGCTCGGCGTGCCGTCGCGGATGAACGTGGGTCAGATTCTCGAGTCGCACCTCGGCTGGGCAGCGAAGGGTCTGGGCTGGCGTATCGGCGAAATGCTGCAAGCGCACACCAAGGTCCAGGAAGTTCGCAAGTTCCTGACGAAGATCTACAACGAGAGCGGTCAGCAAGAAGATATCGACAGCCTGTCGGACGACGAAATCATGTCGCTGGCGCGCAACTTGCAGAACGGCGTGCCGTTCGCAACGCCGGTGTTCGATGGTGCCCATGAAGAGGAAATCCACCGCATGCTGGATCTGGCGTTCCCGGATCACATCGCGAAGGAACTCGGCATGACGCCGTCGAAGAATCAGGTCACGCTGTTCGACGGTCGTACGGGCGAAGCCTTTGAGCGTCCGGTCACTTGCGGCTTCATGCACATGCTCAAGCTGCACCACTTGGTCGACGACAAGATGCACGCGCGTTCGACCGGTCCGTACTCGCTGGTGACGCAACAGCCGTTGGGCGGTAAGGCTCAGTTCGGTGGTCAGCGTTTCGGTGAAATGGAAGTGTGGGCACTGGAAGCCTATGGCGCATCGTATGTGCTGCAGGAAATGCTGACCGTGAAGTCGGATGACGTGACGGGTCGTACGAAGGTGTACGAAAACCTCGTCAAGGGCGATCACGTGATCGATGCCGGCATGCCGGAATCGTTCAACGTGCTGGTCAAGGAAATCCGTTCGCTCGGTATCGATATCGACCTGGAGCGCGGTTAATCGCGTTCAGGCAACAGGAGAAAGCAATGAAAGCTTTGCTCGATCTATTCAAGCAAGTCCAGCAGGACGAACAGTTCGACGCGATCAAGATCGGTCTGGCTTCGCCGGACAAGATCCGTTCGTGGTCGTTCGGCGAAGTGAAGAAGCCGGAGACGATCAACTACCGGACTTTCAAGCCCGAGCGTGACGGTCTGTTCTGCGCAAAGATCTTCGGTCCGATCAAGGACTACGAATGCCTTTGCGGCAAGTACAAGCGCCTGAAGCACCGTGGCGTGATCTGCGAGAAGTGCGGCGTGGAAGTCACGCTGGCGAAGGTGCGTCGCGAGCGCATGGGCCACATTGAGCTGGCCTCGCCGGTCGCGCACATCTGGTTCCTGAAGTCGCTCCCGTCGCGTCTGGGCATGGTGCTCGACATGACGCTGCGCGACATCGAACGCGTGCTGTACTTCGAAGCGTATGTGGTCCTCGAACCTGGCATGACGCCGCTCAAGCGTTGCCAGATCATGACGGAAGAGGATTACTACAACAAGGTCGAGGAATACGGCGACGAATTCCGTGCCGAGATGGGCGCGGAAGGCGTGCGCGAGCTGCTGCGCTCGATCGACATCGATCAGCAGGTCGAGCATCTGCGCGCCGAGCTGCAAGCCACGGGCTCGGAAGCCAAGATCAAGAAGTACGCCAAGCGCCTGAAGGTGCTCGAGGCCTTCCAACGCTCGGGCATCAAGCCCGAGTGGATGGTGCTCGAAGTGCTGCCGGTGCTCCCGCCCGAGCTGCGCCCGCTGGTGCCGCTCGACGGTGGCCGCTTCGCGACCTCGGACCTGAACGACCTGTATCGCCGCGTCATCAACCGTAACAACCGTCTGAAGCGTCTGCTCGAGCTTAAGGCCCCGGACATCATCGTGCGCAACGAAAAGCGCATGCTGCAAGAGTCCGTGGACTCGCTGCTCGACAACGGCCGTCGCGGTAAGGCGATGACCGGTGCGAACAAGCGCCCGCTCAAGTCGCTGGCCGACATGATCAAGGGTAAGAGCGGTCGTTTCCGTCAGAACCTGCTGGGTAAGCGCGTCGACTACTCGGGCCGTTCGGTGATTACCGTGGGCCCGACGCTCAAGCTGCATCAGTGCGGTCTGCCGAAGCTGATGGCGCTCGAACTCTTCAAGCCGTTCATCTTCCACAAGCTGGAAGTGATGGGCGTGGCCACGACCATCAAGGCCGCGAAGAAGGAAGTCGAGAACCAGACGGCCGTGGTGTGGGACATCCTCGAAGAGGTGATCCGCGAGCATCCGATCATGCTGAACCGCGCACCGACGCTGCACCGTCTGGGTATCCAGGCGTTCGAGCCGGTGCTGATCGAAGGCAAGGCAATTCAGCTTCACCCGCTGGTTTGCGCGGCATTCAACGCCGACTTCGACGGTGACCAGATGGCCGTTCACGTGCCGCTGTCGCTCGAAGCGCAGATGGAAGCGCGTACCCTGATGCTGGCCTCGAACAACGTATTGTTCCCGGCTAACGGCGATCCGTCGATCGTGCCGTCGCAGGATATCGTGCTGGGTCTGTACTACGCGACGCGCGACAAGATCAACGGCCGCGGCGAAGGCTTGTCGTTCATCGACGTGTCGGAAGTGCTGCGTGCGTACGACAACAAGGAAGTCGAACTGGCTTCGCGCGTGAACGTGCGTATCACGGAGTACACGGTCGATCCGGAAACGGGCGAAAAGACGCCGAAGATCACGCTGTACCCGACGACTGTCGGCCGCGCGATCCTGTCGGAAATTCTGCCGCCGGGCCTGCCGTTCTCGGTGCTGAACAAGTCGCTCAAGAAGAAGGAAATCTCGAAGCTGATCAACACGGCGTTCCGTCGTTGCGGTCTGCGCGAGACGGTCATCTTCGTCGACAAGCTGATGCAGTCGGGCTTCCGCCTGGCAACGCGTGCCGGTATCTCGATCTGCGTCGACGACATGCTCGTGCCGACGAAGAAGGAAGAGCTGATCGGCGAAGCGTCGAAGAAGGTCAAGGAATACGACCGTCAGTACATGTCGGGTCTGGTCACGGCACAAGAGCGTTACAACAACGTCGTGGACATTTGGGGTGCTACCGGTGACGCCGTGGGTAAGGCGATGATGGAGCAGCTCTCGAAGGAAAAGACGATCGATCGCGACGGCCACACCGTGGATCAGGAGTCGTTCAACTCGATTTACATGATGGCCGACTCCGGTGCGCGCGGTTCGAGCGCCCAGATTCGTCAGCTCGCCGGTATGCGTGGCCTGATGGCCAAGCCGGACGGCTCGATTATCGAGACGCCGATTACCGCGAACTTCCGCGAAGGCCTGAACGTGTTGCAGTACTTCATCTCGACCCACGGTGCACGTAAGGGTCTGGCCGATACGGCGTTGAAGACGGCAAACTCGGGTTACCTGACGCGTCGTCTGGTCGACGTGACGCAGGATCTGGTCGTGGTTGAAGACGATTGCGGCACGAGCAACGGCGTGGCGATGAAGGCGCTGGTCGAGGGCGGTGAAGTGGTCGAAGCCCTGCGTGACCGTATCCTGGGTCGCGTGGCAGTGGCTGACGTCGTGAATCCGGAAACGCAAGAGACGGTGTACGAGGCCGGCACGCTGCTCGACGAAGACGTCGTCGAGATGATCGAAACGCTGGGCATCGACGAAGTGCGCGTGCGCACGCCGTTGACCTGCGATACGCGCTACGGTCTGTGCGCAGCCTGCTACGGCCGCGACCTGGGTCGTGGTTCGCGCGTGAACGTCGGCGAAGCGGTCGGCGTGATCGCAGCGCAGTCGATCGGTGAACCGGGCACGCAGCTTACGATGCGTACGTTCCACATCGGTGGTGCGGCATCGCGTGCGGCAGTGGCCTCGTCGATCGAAGCCAAGTCGAACGGTACGGTTCGCTTCACGGCGACCATGCGTTACGTGACGAATGGCCGTGGCGAGCAGATCGCGATCTCGCGTTCGGGCGAAATCCTGATCACGGACGATCACGGCCGTGAGCGCGAGCGTCACAAAGTGCCGTACGGCGCCACGCTGCTGCATCTGGACGGCGCACAGGTCAAGGCCGGTGCCCAACTGGGGACGTGGGATCCGCTGACGCGCCCGATCATTACCGAACACGGCGGTTACGCCAAGTTCGAGAACGTCGAGGAAGGTGTCACGGTTGCCAAGCAGATCGACGATGTGACGGGGCTGTCCACGTTGGTCGTGATCGATCCGAAGCGCCGTGGTCCGGCGTCGAAGAACGTGCGTCCGCAGGTCAAGCTGCTCGACGAGAATGGTGTGGAAGTGAAGATCCCGGGTACCGATCACGCTGTGACGATCGGCTTCCAGGTGGGCGCACTGATTACCATCAAGGACGGTCAGCAAGTGCCGGTGGGCGAAGTGCTCGCACGTATCCCGACCGAAGCGCAGAAGACTCGCGATATTACGGGGGGGCTGCCGCGTGTGGCCGAACTGTTCGAAGCGCGTGCACCGAAGGACGCCGGCATTCTGGCCGAAGTCACGGGTACCACGTCGTTCGGTAAGGACACGAAGGGCAAGCAGCGTCTGGTCATTACCGATCTGGACGGCAACCAGCACGAGTTCCTGATTCCGAAGGAAAAGCAGGTGCTGGTGCACGACGGTCAGGTGGTGAACAAGGGCGAAATGATCGTGGACGGCCCGGCCGACCCGCACGACATCCTGCGCCTGCAGGGTATCGAAGCGCTGGCACGTTACATCGTCGACGAAGTTCAGGACGTGTACCGTTTGCAGGGTGTGAAGATCAACGACAAGCACATCGAGGTGATCGTTCGCCAGATGCTCCGTCGTGTACAGATCACCGACAATGGCGATTCGCGCTTCATCATCGGCGAACAGGTCGAGCGTTCGGACATGCTTGACGAGAACGACGCCATGAACGCTGCGGACAAGCGTCCGGCGCAGTACGAGAACGTGCTGCTGGGTATTACGAAGGCGTCGCTGTCGACGGATTCGTTCATCTCGGCGGCATCGTTCCAGGAGACGACGCGCGTGTTGACCGAAGCCGCCATCATGGGCAAGAAGGACGACCTGCGTGGCCTGAAGGAAAACGTCATCGTCGGCCGTCTGATCCCGGCAGGTACGGGTCTGGCGTATCACAAGGCCCGCAGGGCCCGCGAGACGTCGGATCGCGAGCGTCACGACCAGATCGCTCTGGAAGAGGCGTTTGCCCCGATGCCGAACTCGGTGGAAGAGCCTACGGCAGAGTAATCAGGAAGGCGGCGCTTGCGAAAGCAAGCGCTGCCGGCCCGAAACCGACGTCGTTACAGAAACGGCACCCTTTGCGGGGTGCCGTTTTTTTTTGAGGAATTGCGTCATCGCGATAACGGTCACGTTGAAGGGGCACGTGCAGGATGCGAAGGGCGCGATCCCGTCGGCATCGCGCCCGCGCCTTAACCGTTTCCGGATCAGAACCCGAAGTGCCCCTGCACGTAGACCATGCGCGGTGCGCCGACCATGCGTCCCGCGTTGCCGTCCACGTTACGCGTGTAGTAGCGCTTGTCGAATATGTTGTTCAAACCCACGGTGACGTCGGCATTCTTGTAACCGGGGAGCTTGTACATCGTTTGCAGGTTCCACACGCGAAAGCCCGGCACCTTGCCGTTGCTGCCATCGGCCGATTCCACCGCGGTATTCGCCAGATCCGAGTACTGCGAGCTTTGGTGCGTGGTCGAGACATTGAACGTCCACTGACCGATCTCGTACCGAGCGCCGAGCGTGTCGGTGACGCGCGAGTAGAACGGCACATCGAGACCGGCGGTCGCGCCCGACTTCTGGATCGCACGCGTGTAGGTGAAGTTCGCATACACGTTCAGCCCGCGAAGCACGCTGTCGCGATCGAACGTGTAGTCGACGGCAGTTTCGATACCGTCGTGATTCGTCGCACCAATGTTCTGGAAGACAGGCGGGTTCGTGCCGGACACTTGCAGAATCTGATTGTCGAACCGCATATGGAAGGCGGTCAGCTCCGCCTTCCAGCGCTTATCCGTCCAGCGTGTACCGATTTCATACGTGCGCGCCAGTTCCGGCACCAGCGGGTTGGTGGCCGACATCGAGTTCAACTGTGAATTCTGCACCGGTCCGAACGACGTGCTGTAGTCGGCGAATACCGTCCACGCATCGTTCACCAGATACGACAGGTTCACCGACGGAAGCGGCTTGTTGTTGTCCGTTCGATAGGTTGCGCCCGACGCGTTGTCGACGCGCTGCGAGCGGATCGCTTCGTAGCGCACGCCCGGCGTGAAGCGCCAGTTGCCCCACGCCATGCGATCGTCGATATAGAACGCGCTCGCGTTGGTGAAGTTGTTGAACGTCTGAGTGGCCGAGTTGCGGCCAGTGGCAAGGGTCGTGGTCCAGTTATTGTCGTCGCCGCGCTCGTGCACGTAACGGTAGCCGACAGTCACGTCGTGTGCGGTCGGGCCGAAGAAAAGACGCTGCGTGAAGCGTGGCTCGATGCCGAACGTCTGATAGTTGCGTGGTTGGTGCGTGGTCTGAGTGTAAGTCGAGTTGACCAGCGTGCTCTGGCGGTAGCTCTCGTTGTAGAACGTGCGAACCTCGAATTCCTGCGTCTCGGACAAGGTGTTCAGATACCCGAAATCGAGGCCGGTGCGGTTGCCGCTCCAGTAGTCGTTCGGACGCGTGTTCTGGAATGGGTCGGCGTTGTATTGCGCGACGCTCAGGCCGCCGGGCGTCTTCGACTTCACGTCGTAGTACGAGACCTTGCCGTACACCTGCTGGTTCGGTGTGATGTCGTAGCGCCACTTCAGCGCCAGGTCGTTCACGCGTTCGTCGCTACCCTTGCGCCAGTCGCGTCCGACCATGCCCGAATACAGTAGCGCGAGCCCCAGGCCGTTGTCCATCTGCGTGCCGAGGAACACGCCGTACTGCGTGTTCGCGCCTCCCCCCGTGGTGTAGATGTTCTCTCGCACCGTGGCATCTGCGGTGAGGCCTGGCGTGTTGGGAATCGAACGGGTCTTGAAGTTGATCACCCCGCCTACGTTCTGCGGCCCATAGCGCACGGCGCCGCCGCTGCGCACCACGTCGATGCTCTCGATGTTGAACAGACTCACCGGGGCGAACGACAACTGCGGCTGGCCATAAGGGGCCACCGCCATGGGAACGCCGTCGAGCAGCACGGTCGAACGCGGCGTGAATCGGCCGGATAGACCGCGTACCCCGATGTTCAGCGAAATGGCGCTGCCGGCGGTGCCCGAGTTGTCCGTGGCTTGCACCCCCGGAATGCGGCGCATGACGTCGCCGATGCTCGTCGCACCGGATTCCTCTATCTGCTGCTTCTTCACGACGGTGCGCGCGCCGGGAAACGTTTTCGCGCTGTTGTCGAGTCCGGTGCCGAGCCAGTCGCCCGAGACATTGACCGCGCCGAGTTCGACGTCGGCCTTGGCTTCTGCGGCTGGGTTGGCCGGTGTCGTCTGCTGCGCATGGGCGATGCCGAGCGTTGCCATAAGCAACGCAGCGGCACAGACGGTGGCGCGGGGGCGACGAGCCGGGGAGGTGAGGCGATCGACTTGAATGGGACTGGCGGCGCTAACCGTGCTCGCGGCGTCGGCGGCCACGTGCATACGGCGACTTACGGACATCTTCATCTTGGCTGACCTTCGTAACTGCGAGAGTGTGGCGAGCGCTAGCCGCCGGCAAAATCGGAGACAGCGGCGTTCGTATCGTTACGCGTAACGCGTCGTAATAAAGCGTCGCAGATTATAAATGCAAATCACTCTCATTTCTAATTTGTCTTCCTGAGTCTCGAGCGCCAATGGTCGGCGGAGGCAGGGACGGAAGACGAAAGTGACGAGAAATGCCGAGGTTGCCAGCAGAAGTCGGTCAATGGCGTTGTGAAGCGTGGAGAAAGGCTGAAAGGCGGGCTTCGCCGGACGGGGTTCAACGCACGGTTGAAGATGCGGCGGTCTGGCGCCAGCGGGGGCATTCCGCGCGGACGGGACGCATCAGGCGCCGCACGATTATCCAGTTTTACTTATGAATCGCCCAAAATCGATTGATTGTCGGTGGCGCGGGCGACCGTAAGAATAGCGGCTATCGACCGACAAAACACGCCGCCTGCGCCGGGCGGTGCCATGGAGACAACGCGATGCCGACGCTCGATGCCTCGACTCATCAGGCCCTTGCCCGCGAGCTGCACGATGCCGAGCGCAGCCGCACGCCTGTCATGCAGTTTTCCCGCCGCTATCCCGACATGACGATCGCCGACAGCTACGCGATTTCGCAAGCGTGGCTGGCATTGAAGTACGCGCAAGGCCGTCGCATGATCGGGCACAAGATCGGGCTGACGTCGCGCGCCATGCAGGTTGCCGCGCAGATCGCCGAACCCGATCACGGCACGCTGCTCGACGACATGCTCGTGGCCGACGGCGCGACGCTCGAGGCCTCGCGCTTCATCGTGCCGCGCCTCGAAGTGGAGTTGGCATTCATTCTGGCCAAGCCGCTCAAGGGGCCGGGTGTCACGCTGTTCGACGTGCTCGACGCCACCGCATGGGTGACGCCGGCACTCGAATTGATCGACGGCCGCATCGAGCTGTTCGACCGCGACACGAAAGCGCCGCGCAAGGTCTTCGACACGATTGCCGACAACGCGGCCAATGCGGCGGTGATTCTTGGCGGGCGTCCCGTGAAGCCGGACGCGGTCGACCTGCGCTGGACAGGTGCACTGCTCTATCGCAATGGCGTGATTGAAGAGTCGGGCCTGAGTGCGGCCGTACTCAACCATCCCGGCAACGGCATTGCGTGGCTCGCCAACAAGCTGGGGGCATTCGACGAAGGGTTGCAGGCCGGCGAAATCGTACTGGCGGGGTCGTTTACGCGGCCCGTGGCCTGTGCAGCGGGCGACGTCTTCCACGCAGACTACGGCCCGCTCGGCGCCATCGGTGTGCGCTTCGTCTAACCTTGTGCGAGGGCGCGCGCCGCGCCTGTCCTTCCGTATCTCACTGGAGCCGATGTCATGAAAACACCCCCGAATCTCTTCAAGCAGGCACTCGCGCGCGGCGAGCGTCAGATCGGTCTGTGGCTGGGACTGGCGACACCGTACGCTGCCGAATTGTGCGCGGGCAGCGGCTTCGACTGGCTGGCGATCGACGGCGAGCACGCGCCGAACGACTTGCGCACGATGCTGGCGACATTACAGGCGGTGGCGCCGTACCCGACGCATCCCATCGTGCGGTTGCCCCACGGCGATGCCGTGTTGATCAAACAGGTGCTCGAAATCGGTGCGACGACGCTGCTCGTGCCGATGGTCGAGTCTGCCGCGATGGCTCAGACCCTTGTCAGCGCCACGCGCTATCCGCCGCAGGGCATACGCGGCGTAGGCAGCGGATTGGCGCGCTCCTCGCGGTGGAATCGCTACGACGACTATCTGCATGCCGCGAACGATACGACCTGTCTGCTTGTGCAAGTGGAGACGGCCAATGCGCTGGCGCAGGTCGACGACATTGCCGCCGTCGAAGGCGTCGACGGCGTGTTCATCGGTCCGGCCGATCTCGCCGCGTCGATGGGCTATCTCGGTCAGGCAGCGCATCCCGAGGTGCGCAAGGCCATCGACGATGGCATCGCGCGTATTCGCCGCGCGGGCAAAGCCGCCGGCATCCTGTGTGCCGACGAGACGCTTGCCCGCCATTACCTCGACCAGGGCGTGACTTTCATCGCGGTAGGCATCGACACTGCGTTGCTCGCGAGCGCGAGCCGTTCGCTGGCCGCGAAGTTCGTCCCCGGCAAAGACGCGACGCGCTGAGGACGCGCCGTGGGCTTCACGTCGTCCCTCACCCTTTCGCAAGAGACATGGCATGAGTGCTACCCGCTTTGACGTCACCGGCGTATCGGTATCGCCCGACCACTATATCGACGGTCGCCGCGTGGCGTCCGACGATACCTTCGAGTGCTTCTCGCCCATCGACCAGACCCGGCTTGGCGACATCGCCGGTGGCAGTCTGACGCATGTCGATGCGGCGGTGACGTCGGCAGCGCTGGCGTTTCCCTCGTGGGCGGCGCTGGGAGCGGCGGGGCGTCAGCCGTATCTTCAGCGCTTTGCCGAGGCGATCGGGCGTCGCGCCGACGCTTTCGCTACGTTGGAGAGTGCCGACGCGGGTGTGCTGCGCTCGCGTATGGCACACGGCGTGGTGCCGCGGGCGATGCAGAACCTCACATGGTTCGCCGAGCATGCATTGACGTTGCAAGACCGCGTGATCGAGACGCCGCAGGCGCGCCACCTCGTGCGTCACGACCCGGCAGGGGTGGTTGCGGTGATCACACCATGGAATTCGCCGCTGATGCTTGCGACATGGAAGATCGGTCCGGCGCTCGCATCTGGCAACACGGTGGTATTGAAGGCCCCGGAGTGGGCGCCACTCACTTCCTCGCTGCTCGCCGACTGCGCGCACGAAGCGGGCTTGCCGCCAGGCGTGTTCAATCTGTTGCAGGGCTCGGGGGCAGTGACTGGGGCGGCGCTCGTGAGCGACGCACGGCTCGCCCGTATCTCGTTCACGGGATCGGTGGCAACGGCCAAGTGGATAGCGAAGACGGCGGCGGCCAACCTCGTGCCTTGCAGTCTGGAACTGGGCGGCAAGTCGGCCTTCATCGTGCTGGCGGATGCCGATCTCGACGCCGCCGCCGCAACCGCCGCATTGATGTATCGCAACGCGGGACAGGTGTGCCTGGCGGGCACCCGTTTGCTGGTGCATGCCGGCGTGGCGACGCTGTTTACCGAAAAGCTGCGAGCGCAGGTTGAGCGTCTGGTGGTGGGCGATCCGCGCGACGGGGCTACCGAGATCGGTCCGATCATTCACATGCGCCAACTGGAGCGCGTGCAGAGCTTCGTCGAACGTGCTGTCGCAGGGGGCGCGCGTGTGCTCTGGGGCGGCACGCGGCATCCGTTCGGCGCGCAGTATTTCGCGCCGACGCTGCTTACCGATTTGCGCCAGCGCGACGAGATCGTGCAGCAGGAGGTCTTCGGTCCCGTGCTCACCCTGCAAACGTTCGCAAACGACGACGAAGTCGTCGATATGGCCAATGGCACCGACTACGGGCTGGGCGGCGTGTGTTATGGCGACGAGGCGCGTGCCATTGCCGTGGCGGAGCGCGTTCGCACCGGCTTCATCTGGATCAACAGTTTCGGCATTCGCGATCTTGCCGCGCCGTTCGGCGGCATCAAACGCTCGGGCATCGGACGCGAAGGCGGCGACTGGAGTTTCGAATTCTTCTGCGACGTCAAGGATGTCGTCGTACCCCGGCAACCGTTCAAGGCGAGCTTCAGCCATCGCTGATGCGCCGCGCACAGCGACATAACGACATCACAACGAGAGGAGAGGAGCGCAACATGGGACAGATCGTCGGCGCGGCACTGGTGTCGCATCACCCCGGCCTGATGCAGTGCGAGGAGTTTCGCGTATTGCAGGGCGCGGGAGCGGATTCGGACCTGATTCCCGGCTATGCGCGGGTGCGTGAGCACATCGTGGCGGCGCGCCCGGACGTCATCGTGATTTTCGACTCGCACTGGTTCACCACGGGCTATCACCTGATCGATGGCGGTGCGCACTACTCGGGCAGGTACATCTCCGACGAGATGCCGTGGTATCTGCACGGTGTGCCGTACGACTATCGCGGGCATCCGGAGCTGGCGCTGGGCATCGACGCCGTCGCGCGCGAGCGTGGCGTGCGCGCCCGCGCGGTGCAGCATCCCGATTTGCCGCGCCATTATCCGACGATCAACGTCATCAAGCAGATGCGGCTCGACGGGTGGCCGATCGTCACCGTGAGTTCGTGCCAGAACTGCGAGACGCCGCATTTCCTGGAGTCGGGCGAAGTGATCGGCGAGGCGATTCGCCGCAGTCACCTACGCGTGGTGATGCTGGCGTCGGGGGCGTTGAGTCACAAGTTCAACGGTATCGACTGGAAGCCGAATCATCCGCGCATTTTCCACGAGAGCAATGTGTCGCGTCCGGAGAATATCGCGAGCGACAAGCGGGCGATCGAGGCGTTTCGAGAGGGGCGTCACGACCGGATTCTGGCCGATTGGGACGACGACTACCGCACGCGACCGTGGGAAGCGCACGGAGCGCACTATTTGCAGATGGTAGGGGCGTTGGGCGGCGCGGCGTGCCGTAACGCGGGCACGGTGTTGTCCGAGTACGAGAACGCGCGCGGCACCGGCAACGTGCATATCTGGTTCGACACCCTCTGACAAGGCGAGACCATGGACTTCCAATTTCCGTTGCGCGAATTGCCTGCCGTAATGCGCGGCCCGCGTGTCGAACGCCGTCGTATCCTGCTCGGCGGCAGCGCGTTCTGGGGCACGATCGTCGAGGAAGGGGCAGAGCGCGGACTGCTGCGGCTTGATGACGGGCGCACCGTCGATCCGCAGACGGTGGCGCACCTGCCGCCGGTCGAGCCGTCGAAAATTGTCGCGGTGCATATCTCCTATCGCTCGCGTAGCATGGAGACGCGCAACAAGCCGCAGCCGACGGACACCCCGACGTACTTCACGAAGCCGCCGACCTCGTTGAACGGGCACGGTGGTCAGATCCTCAAACCAGCGGACTGCCGCTATCTGAACTACGAGGGCGAGTACGCCGTGGTGATCGGGCGTACGTGCCGGAATGTGCTGCCGGATGAGGCGTGGGATTACGTCGAAGGCTTCTGCCCGGCGCTGGATATGGGACTGCAAGACTTTCGCGACACGGATCAGGGTTCGATGCTGCGCGTGAAGGGCGCCGATACGCTGTTGCCCATCGGCCCCGGCATCGTGCGCGGCGTGAATCTGTTCGCGCAGACATTGCGCACGTATCGCAATGGGCGCGTTGTGCAGGAAGCGGATATCGGCGACGAGACGATCTGGGGTCCGCACTACGTGATCGCGGACCTTGCACGGCACATCACGCTGGTGCCGGGCGATGTGATCCTGATGGGTACGCCCTGTCATTCGCGCTCTGTTGACGCCGGCGATCTCGTGGAGTGCGAGATCACGGAACTCGGACGGCTTTCCGGCATGGTCGTGCGTATCGACGCGCCGCGTGCGGCGGCGTTAGGAGTGGGGCATGCGCCGGGCGACAGCCCTGAAGTGCGCCGGGTGGCGCTGGGCTTTGATGAACGGGTGCCGGAGCGATTCAAGGAAAACTATCGACTCGCGGCACATCGACAGGAGTGAAGGCATGAAGGTGACGATCATTGGCGCGGGTGCCATCGGTGGTTTGCTCGGTTTGAAGCTCGCGGCAACGGGCGAGGCGCAGGTTAGTGCGCTGGCGCGCGGCGCGACGCTGGCGGCGCTGCGTGAGCACGGCTGGCGAGTGAAGCAGGGTGAGACGCTGGCAGTGGCGCCGGTCGCGGCGGTGTATCCGCTGGAAGAGGCGGCGAAGCTGGGCGTTCAGGATCTGGTCGTGATTGCGGTGAAGGGGCCGGCGCTCGCGCAGGTGGCTGCGTGCGTCGCGCCGTTGCTCGGGCCGCAGACGCTGGTGTTGCCCGCGATGAACGGCGTGCCTTGGTGGTTTTGCAAAGGCGTGACGCCTTTTGGCGACGAGACGTTGACGAGCGTCGATCCGCAAGGGGCGATTGGCGCGGCGATTCCGCAGGCGAACGTGATCGGTTGTGTGGTGCATGCGAGTGCGGCGACACCGGCGCCGGGATTGGTCGATCACAAGATGGGGCGAGGCCTCATCATCGGCGAGCCGGGCGGCGGAACGAGCGAGCGTGTGCAACGGCTTGCGGCACTGCTCACGCGTGCGGGTTTCGACGTGACGGCGTCGGAGAACGTGCGTCTCGACATCTGGTACAAGCTGTGGGGCAATCTGACGATGAATCCGGTCTCGGCGATCACGGGGGCGACCATCGATCGGTTGCTGGACGATCCGCTCGTGCGGGCGTTTTGCTCGGCGGCGATGCGCGAGGCGGCGGCGATCGGCGCAAAGATCGGTTGCGCGATCGAGCAGTCGCCCGAAGACCGGCATGAGGTGACGGCCAAGCTGGGCGCGGTCAAGACATCGATGCTGCAGGACGTGCAAGCGCAGCGTCCTATCGAACTCGACGCGTTGGTCGGCGCGGTGCGAGAGATCGGCCAGCGCGTAGCCGTTCCCACGCCCAACATCGACGCCTTGCTCGGCCTGACGCGGCTCTTCGGGCGGGTGCATGGGTTGTATCCACAATAAGCCGGTCGTCTGGCGAAGCAAAAAAGCACCTCGGTGCCCTTTTTGACGATCCGCGGGGCAGCGGCTCGATATCCGCCGGCACCGCAGATTCGGCGTTGCATACGGCCTGCATGACCGGCAGGCGCTCGTCGTCGAAATCAATGCGGATCGACAGGTTGACCTTGTGCTGACACGGGGCGTGTGAATTTCAACAATCGATTGTGGGCGACGCCCCTTCACGGAACAATCAATCGATTTTGGTCTATTCGTCAGCAAAACTTGATAATCGACACGTCATGCCCCTGACCCGCGTTACGCTCCGCCAGTTCGAAGCCTTGGTGGCCATCGCCGAATTGCATAGTTTTGCGGAGGCCGGCAACCGGCTGGGGCTCACGTCGTCCGCCGTGAGCCAACTCGTCGCCGAACTCGAATCGGTGCTCGGCTTTCGCATCTTCGATCGCACCACCCGGCGAGTGGCGTTGTCCAGCGCGGGGCGCGATTTCCTCGCCTCGGCCGAATCGGTGCTGCGCCATGTGCAGGCTGCCGAGAAGACCGCCGACGATCTGCGCAACCGCGCAGCCGGCATCGTGCGCGTGGGGGCGCCGCTCGTGCTCGCCAGCATGGCGCTGCCTGCGGCGATTCGCGCTTACGCCGACACGCGGCCCAAGGTCGTGGTGCGCGTGGTCGACACGCCGGTGGATATGCTCATCGATCATGTCGCCAACGGCGATCTCGATCTGGCCATCGGTCCCAACCGTGCCACCGGCGCGCATGTCGCAGGAGCACCCGCGTTCGACAGTCCCTGGGTGTTGTGGTGCACGCCCGATCACCCGCTTGCACGCCGGCGCCGCGTGCGTTGGGCAGACTTGCGCGACACGCCGCTCGTAGCCGCCGGACGCGATCATGAACGCAGCGTGGCGCAAATGCGCTTGTCCGCGCCGCCCGACGCGCGCATCACACCTATCGATGTCGTCGATAACGTCACGACGGCACTCGGTGTCGCGGCGCAAGGGCTGGCCGCGACGCTGACACCCGGCTATGTGGCCGCGCTCGCGCATCCGTTCGGTTTGGTGATGCGGCGTGTCGTGGCGCCCGAGACGATTCGTCAGGTGTGTGTCTATCGTCCGCTGTCTCGCGCCGCCTCGCCGGCGGCGGAAGGCTTTGCGCAGTTCTTGCTGGAATGGCTGCCGCAGTGGAACGAGCGAATCATGGCGGTGCCTCAGGAATGAACCGGATGCAACGGCGCGCGCAATGTCGGGACGGTGACTGCGGTATCCACCGGTTTCAACGCTTCGCGCGATGGCTTCGCGCAGAGGGTGGCGCAGCATCGGGAGGGACAAGCGTGTGGCGTTACACTGATCGTTCGCCGCGCAAACGGGCGCGGGAATGGCTTTCGACTCCGGCCACAGCGTTCGAGGAGACCCCGTATGACAGCCGATTTCGTGCATCCCGCCACTGTCACGTCATGGCGCAGCCCGGTGGATTTCAACGCCACACTGACGCGCGTGATCGATGCGCTCAAGCAACACGGCATGACGATCTTCGCGGACATCGATCAGCGTGCGGCGGCCGCGTCCGCCGGACTGGAACTACGACCGACACGCCTGCTGCTCTTCGGCAACCCGAAGGGCGGCACCCCGGTGATGGCCGCCAATCCGCATGCCGGGCTGGAGTTGCCGCTCAAGGTAATGGTGTGGGCGGCGTCCGCCGACGAGGTGCGGGTGGATTTTCTGAATCCCGGGCCGTCATTGAGTGCCCTGTATGGCATCGGCTCTGCGCAGGCGGCGGGATTTGGCGGCGTGGCGAAGCTGCTCGACGCCGCACTCGCGGGGTGAATGCGCGACTCGGGTTCGGCCGTCGAAACCGTGCGACGCGTGATGCGGGCGAGGTGTTGAGGACTGGCGGCGCAAGGTGACGATGTGCGCTTGCTCACTGCCCGCACAGCCTTGTACGGCGGGCTTTGCCGCGTGCTGTGCGGCAGCGCAAAAGTGCCTATACTGATCCGGCCTCACTGCGCGCGGCCGGCGCTGTCTGCGGCGCCCCGTTTCTGCGGGCGTCCGGACACTGCCCGGCGCAGGCATCCCCCCTTTCTTTGATGGAGTAACTTCCGTGTCGAACAGTCAATGGATCCGTGTCGAAACCGTGGACGGCGCCTTCGATGCCTATCTGGCTTTGCCGCCGTCGGGTAAGACGGCGAATGCCCCGGGCATCGTGCTGGTGCAGGAAATCTTCGGCGTGAACGAACACATTCGCGGCGTTGCCGATCAATACGCGATGGACGGCTACGTGGTGCTCGCGCCGGACATCTTCTGGCGCGCCGCCCCGCGCGTGGAATTGGGCTATTCGGGCGATGACCTGGCCCGGGCGATGGAACTGCGCCAGTCGGTCGACGTCGAGAAGGCCGTGAAAGACATCGAAGCCACGGCCAAGGTGCTTCGCGCCAAGATCGACGGCCATGCGAAGGTCGCCGTTGTCGGCTATTGCTTTGGCGGTCTGCTGTCGTACCTGAGCGCGGCACGCGGGCTGGTCGACGCCGCCGTGCCGTATTACGGCGGCGGCATTCACAACTATCTAGGCGAGGCGGCCAAGCTGAACGTGCCGGTGCAGTTCCACTATGGCGCATTGGACAGTCACATCACGCCGGATATCGTGAGCGCCGTGAGCGATGCCGTGAAGTCGCGTCCGAACACCGAAGTGTTCGTGTACCCAGAGGCCGATCACGGCTTCAACTGCTGGGCACGTGGTTCGTATCATCAGCCGTCGGCGGCGTTGGCTCACGGCCGCGCGCTGGAGTTCCTCGCGAAGTGGCTGACGAAGTAAGTCTTGACGTCGTGCGGTAGAACGGCAAGAAGCCCGCTTCGGCGGGCTTCGTCGTTTCCGGGCACGGCATTGGGGATCTCGCGAACCGGCCGGCTGCACAGCGGTTCGCTAAAAAAGCCCGTCGCAGGAGCGACGGGCAAAGTCCTGTGCGTTGAACCACTACGCACAGCGACAGGAGTCTTGGGTCGGGAAGACCGGAGATCACGCTATGCGTCGGCGGATGCCGGCGCGTCGTTATGCGCAGAACAACGCGCCGGGGCCTCTAATGAGAGGCGCGCGGCGCGGCGAGTTACATTACGAACCGAAGTAGGTCATGCCGGCGCGTTGCTGGCCGCCAACCGAACCCATCGTGACCGGAGCGCTGGCCGATACCGGCTGTGCCTTGGGGGCGGTCTTCGGGTACACGGTGTCGTGTTGAACCAAGAGACCGGCCTGTTGAGTCTGAATCAGTTCCTGACGCACCTGAGCGCGGCTCAGAACGCTGGTTTGCGGCACCCACGAGAATTCCGAGGGACCTTCGAAGGCGTCGCTGGCGAAAGCCGAACCGGCCGAGACGGCCAGCATTGCACAAACCAGAGCAGAGGTAATAAGGGGGCGTTGCATGATGTTCTTCTCCTGTCTTTTGAAAGGGGCGATGTTGATTTCATCGTCGACAGTAGAAGTCTATTGGTGCTGGCCCCGTGGATAAAGGCGACTTAGAACAAGCAATTCTTGCTGATAAAGAAATAATTCATCGACACCCCAGGAGACGCCGATGCTCTATTTGTGGATCAAGGCTGTGCATCTGATTGCGGTGATTACGTTGATTGCCGGGATGGTGACGATGGCGCTGGGCGGGCGTCTCGTGCAGCCGGAATGGAGGCGCCTCGCGCGGCGCGCGGACTATAGACTGGCGTCGCCCGCGTTGATCGTGGTGTGGCTAACGGGCCCCACGCTGGCGATCATGGCGAATTGGTGGAGCGCACCGTGGCTGATGGCCAAGCTGGTTCTGGTGCTGGTCATCTCGGGGCTGCACGGCCGCCTGTCTGCCACACTCCGTCGGCTCGAGCGCGACGGTGCCACGACACCGCCCGCACTTTTTCAGCGTGCGCTGCCCGTGACACTGGTCTCGATGGCGGTGATCGTGGCGTTGGTGATCGTCAAGCCGTTCTGAACGGTACGCAACGAGCAACGACGCGCCAAGGGATTCAGCTTGGTGGGCGGGCGCGGCCGGTGTTACGCTGGAGACATCGCCAAAAACGACCCAAAAATTACGCCTTTGACAGGCCTGGTGCCGATGCCGATCACAAGTGCGGTACCCCTGGAATTTCAGGGGCATGACCGCCCCGTCGGCGCGTTGGCGATAGATTATCCGGATGGCCACGTCGTGCGAACGCATTCCCATCAGCGTGCGCAATTGATGTACGCAAGGGCTGGCATTCTCGAAGTGCGCACCGACACGTCGTTCTGGATGATACCGCCGCAACGCGCGTTGTGGATTCCGGGGAAAATCGCGCATGAAGTGCGCATGCGCGGCAGAGTCGAAATGCGCACGATCTACGTCGACGTGGTCCGATGCGGTATATCGGCACCCGACGTGCCCGTGGTCATCCGTGTTTCCGCCTTATTGCGCGAGTTGATCCTGCGCGCAATGACGCTTCCCGAAGACTGGTCGCCCAACGGCCGCGACGCGCTCGTCATGGCGCTGCTGCTCGAGGAAGTCGAGTGGAAGAGCGACTCGCCGCTGCACTTGCAAGTGCCCCAAGACCCTCGTCTGCGCAAGATCTTCGATAGCTACCTGAGTACACCGGCCGATCCCCGCAGCTTGCAGGACTGGGCGATCGAGGTAGGGGCGTCGAGCCGCACGCTGGAGCGGCGTTTCATGACGGAGTTCGGCTTGCCGTTCCGGGAGTGGCGTCAGCAGATGCGCCTGCTCGGCGCGCTGCCGCTGTTGAGCGCGGGGCGGCCCATCACGCAGGTGGCGCTCGAAGTCGGTTACGACACCCCGAGCGCGTTTTCCACCATGTTCCGCCGCTTTATGGGCGTGACGCCAAGCGAGTACCTGACGCGCGCCCGCGGCCAGGCGTGAGCCAGTGCATGGCGTCCCACATGTCGTCGTAGACGGTCACGCCTTCGGCATGCAGGGGGGAGCGCTGGCGCTTCGAGCCGATCCCGACGAAATCGATGCCAAGCTGACGCGCCACTTTCAGGTCCCACATCCCATCGCCCATCGAGACGATCGCGCGCGGCTTCGCAATGCCGTAACCCGCCTGTGCCCGCTTGATCGCTTCGGTGACGAGCTGTTCGCGTGAGCTGTATTCAGATGCCGTAATGAGCATTGCGTCCGTGTAGTCGATGGCCACCGAGCGCAGCTTGCGGTGACTGACCTGCCGGATGCCGCCCGTCGCGAACACCACGCCCCAGCGCGAACGGTGAGCGGCGTCGACGAACGCGCGTGCGCCGGGAATCTCGGCCAGACCGTGGGCGTTGAGCAGGGCAGTGAAGCGCTCGTCGATCTCATGCTCGAAGCGCGCCAGGTCGTGCGGCTGCGGCAGCGCCCGGCCGTGCTCCGCGTGGGCGTGAATGAGGATGCCGGTGTCGGTGTGATGGGGGTAGCTGCCCCAATCGGTGTTCAGGCCTTCGAACGCCAGCGACTCCATCGCGCCAAGCAGCGCGCGCTGGTGAATGCGTACCGAATCGGTCAGAGTGCCATCGACATCGAGCACCAGAATGCTGTCTTTTTCGAAACTTGCCTGCATGGCTGAATGGGGACTCGTGTCAGGGGGCGGAGGTCTTCCCTCCGAATGGAGGGAGTGTACGAATTCGCGCCTTTGAAAAAAACGCGTTGAGTGACATCGGCTACGCCGGATGCGACACCCGAGCTATGGGATTTGATAGTTCGAGGTGGTTTTCCCCCGCCGTCCAGCGCAAAAGTGCCACGCTGGCTGCCTTTCGAGAGGAGAGCGACGCGTTTCCGGATCAGCCGTAACGGGGGCGTGCCAGTGTCGAGTATTCCCGGTCCAGACGCTCAAGCGTCGCTAGCGCCTGTTGCATTTCGGCGACCGAAGGCGGGTCACGCCGCATGCGTGCTCGGGACGGGGCCTGCGTCGGGGCGGCGCTTGCCTGCGGTCGTCCCTCGCTCGGAGAGGTGGCGGGTGCCGGCGAGGTCATTTGTGTCGCCGGGAAGGGGGGGGCCGGAAGACCCGGCCGGCATGACGGCTGCCGGACGTGGCGATGCGATTCGGGGGCAAGCGCCTCACGCGTCTCGCCGCGGGCGAACTCGCCGTAGCGTTGATGGCCGTCGTGAAGCAGCTCGGCCAGTGTGCGCACGATGCCGCTGCCGGGCCCCACGGCCCGCATCTGCATGCGGGTGGTCATGTAGGACTCCGGGATTTCGCCGAACAGGTGAGGCACATGCCGAGCCGCGTGTGTGAGCGTGTCCTGAAACACCCGCTGTACGGTCGTCGGCGTTGCCAGCGAGACGAAGAGCGTGCGAAGCCGGTTATTCACAGGTGTGGTGATGTAGGCGCCAAGCATGGCGTCGCGCACCTCGGGGGCACTGGCCGAGCGCTGGGTACGCGCATCCGGGAATGGGCCCGCAACGTGATGGCGCCGCGCCTCCTGCTCGCCGGTCAGCACGCGTAAGAACGTTAGCTGCGGCACTTCAATGTACGTGTCGGCACGGCGCAGCATGTGCTGAATGTCCGGTGGCATTTGGCTGAGTCGCTGTGTCAGGCGTGCTTCAATGGAGGACACCGAAAATTTGCCCTCGGACTCAGCCGTGAAGGTTTCGGAAAACGCTTGCTCGAGCGCGAGGGTGTCGCGCCCCTGCCTCGAGAGCTCCGCACGCATGGGAGCGGGCAGCGATGCTTCGCAGCCGGCGAGCATCAGACGGCTTGCACTGACGTCGACGTTGGTGTCCGCAGGAAGATCGAGCAGACAATTCTCGGCATCGTTGCGGCTGCCTCTCACGCAAACCGGCCGCACGTCCGAGAGCCGTTCCGCGAAGACGCGTGCGCGGGTGGTCGGCGCGCGCGACCAGTCGAACGTGGTCGCGGTGATGGGGGCCGCCGGACTTCGCGAGGTGACGGACGCCGGCGCCGGGGCAACCTGCCTGAGATCGGACGTCATGTCGTGAGTGTTCAGGTGCGGCAATGGCACGCCGTATGAGACGGTTAGCGCAGTCGTTACCCAATTCATCAGAGGAAAATACATCGCTGCCACTCCAGTTGAGGTCACGGGTCCGTTCCCGCGATGCGCCGGAGTATGGGCGTTGCATTGCCTCAGACTATTGCGTCGGGGCGTGTGCGTTCGGGGTTCGGCACAGGCGGGGGCGCTGTCCTATTCAAACGATGGCGGCGCGCACGCTGGGCGGCACTTCGCGCAGCAGCGACTTCAGGCGCTTGAGCGCGCTGGCCAGACGCTCGGTGTCTCGCACGCCGCCTAGCGAAATGCGGATGGCGTTGGGGACTTCGGGGCTCAGACAGAACGCGTCGGCGGGGGTGACGGCCAGCCCTTCAGCGCGGGCAGCCATCGTCAATTCGCGGGCCGTCCAAGGGGCAGGCAGCGCTTGCCAGAGATGAATTCCCTGCACCGCAGGCGTGTGTGCGTCGCCCAAAATGCCGGCGGCGATGGCCTGACGCTGCGCGGCAGCGTCCTTCACGCCATCCAGAATGCGATCGGCCATGCCGTTATGAATCCACTGTGTGGCCAGCCCTGTCATCAGCGGCGGCGCCATGAGCGCGAAGGAGTGCAGCGTATTCAGGAAGTTGTCGCGTTGGCGCGCGTTGGCAAGCCGAACGTATGCGGTGCGCAACCCCGGCGTGAGGCATTTCGACAGCGTAGCCACGTAATGCACGCGATGCGGGGCAAGACGCGCCAGAGGTGGCGGGGCGTCTTTGGCGAGACGCCAGTAGGGATCGTCTTCGATCAGCGTCAGATCGAGCGTTTCGGCGACAGCGAGCAACTCGCGGCGGCGGCGCTCGGGCATCGTGCGGGTGGTCGGATTCTGAAGTGTCGGGTTCAGATAGACCAGACGCGCGTTGTGCTCTTGTGCGGCAGCGCGCAGGGCGTCGGGCTGCATACCGTCGTCGTCGGTGGCCACGTGTGCCAGTCGGCGTCCGAGCGTGCGCGCCGCGCTATGGAGGCCTGGGTAGATGATCGGCTCGCATAGCACCGTCTCGTCGCGCGCGGTGCCCGCGAGCAGCAGGGCGGCCAGTGTGGCTTGCGCGCCGGGACAGACGAGCACGTCGGACGCGGAGACAGAACCGAGCATCGGCGCGAGCCACAAGGCGCCGGCTTGCCGGTCGGCCACGCCACCGTCACCCAGTTGATACGCCATGAGCATCGACGCATCCGTGTGCCGGAGCACTTCGTCGATCCCCTTGTGCAGCATCTCGCCGAGAAACAGCCCGGCTGGCGCAGGCGGGATATTCATCCCGAGATCGAGCACCTGATCGAGTGCTACGCGAGGCGTGCTCACGAATGTGCCGAGGGGGCCGCGTCCCTCGATGGCGTTGCGCTCGCGCGCCCGGTTGTAAGCGCGCGTGACCGTCGTGAAATCGATACCCAGCCACGCCGCCAGCTCACGCTGCGCCGGCAGACGGTCGCCCGGACGCAGACGTCCATCCGCCACCGACTGCTCGATGAAACCGGCCAGCCGCAGATAGCGTGGCCCCTTGCCGGCGGTAAGCGCGGGTTTCCAGAAGGTGGCGCGCAGGCTGTCGTGGGAGGCGTCCATGGCGATGTCGGTGTTATGTATGGAAATTTTCGGTATTCATGCCGAATATTCACAGTGTAATTTGCATACATGGGTGTCGCAATACTTGAATTCGGGAAGTCATGCCGCATCTTGAGCCGGTACGCCTGCGCGGGTTGACGCGGCAACGCGTTAACAATCAACGACTTACCGGACAAATTTGCACGAGAGTGCATTGACACTTGTGTTGAGCACAGGTATAGTCGCAGGCTCCGGTTTTTCCGGCGGTATGGCTATGCCTAATGCAAAGTGCTTATGCATCAAGCGTTTAGATGTGGGCAATCCGCAAGAGCAACCGGGGAGTACGCAGTAAAGTCGCATGACGGCCCGCCTTGGCTTTCATGCTTTTGACACGTTTAGGAAATCACAATGCCAACGATTAACCAATTGGTCCGCAAGCCGCGCACCTCTGCTCAAATCAAGAGCAAGAGCCCGGCCCTGCAGGACTGCCCGCAGCGTCGTGGCGTGTGCACCCGTGTGTACACGACGACGCCGAAGAAGCCGAACTCCGCACTGCGTAAGGTTGCCAAGGTGCGCCTGACCAACGGTTTCGAAGTCATCTCGTACATCGGCGGTGAAGGCCACAACCTGCAGGAACACTCGGTCGTGCTGATTCGCGGCGGTCGTGTGAAGGACTTGCCGGGTGTGCGTTACCACATGGTGCGCGGTAGTCTCGACACGCAGGGCGTCAAGGACCGTAAGCAGGCCCGTTCGAAGTACGGCGCGAAGCGTCCGAAGGCCTAAGCGGCTGAGCGGATATACGTTCGGTGATGGTGGTACATCGTCACTGAGTAAGTGGTCACTCGGCCTGTTGGCTAGTAGGTGGCCTGGAGCCAAGCTCCAACTGAATCTATTAAGGAAGAAATCATGCCGCGTCGTCGCGAAGTCCCCAAGCGCGAAGTGTTGCCCGATCCGAAGTTCGGCAACGTTGATGTCGCTAAATTCATGAACGTGCTCATGCTTGCCGGCAAGAAGTCGGTTGCAGAGCGCATCGTTTATGGTGCTTTCGAGCAGATCCAAACCAAGGCGGGCAAGGATCCGCTGGAAGTCTTCAACACCGCTCTCGGTAACGTGAAGCCGGTGGTTGAAGTCAAGAGCCGCCGTGTTGGCGGTGCAAACTATCAAGTTCCGGTCGAAGTGCGTCCGTCGCGTCGTATGGCATTGGCGATGCGTTGGTTGCGTGAGGCCGCGAAAAAGCGTAGCGAGAAGTCGATGGCCCTGCGTCTGGCAGGTGAGCTGATCGAGGCCTCGGAAGGCCGTGGCGGCGCCATGAAGAAGCGTGACGAAGTTCACCGCATGGCCGAAGCCAACAAGGCATTCTCGCACTTCCGCTTCTGACGCTGGCAAGCAGTACCTAGAGCAGAAACCGGGGCGGGTGCGCATGAGAAATTGCGCCTCGCCCGTTTGTGTTAGTAGCCCCCTCAAAAATGGCGGCTACATTGAAAGAGGCTTAAAGTGGCTCGTACAACCCCTATCGAGCGCTACCGCAACATCGGTATTAGCGCTCACATCGACGCAGGTAAGACCACGACGACCGAGCGCATTTTGTTCTACACCGGTGTGAACCACAAAATCGGTGAAGTGCACGATGGCGCCGCGACGATGGACTGGATGGAGCAGGAACAAGAGCGTGGCATTACGATTACGTCGGCTGCCACGACCTGCTTCTGGTCCGGCATGGCGAACAATTACCAAAAGCACCGCATCAACATCATCGACACGCCGGGACACGTTGACTTCACGATTGAAGTCGAGCGCTCGATGCGTGTTCTCGATGGCGCGTGCATGGTGTATTGCGCTGTGGGTGGCGTGCAGCCCCAGTCGGAAACCGTTTGGCGTCAGGCTAACAAGTACGGCGTGCCGCGTCTGGCGTTCGTCAACAAGATGGATCGTACCGGCGCGAACTTCTTCAAGGTCTACGACCAACTGAAGAACCGCCTGAAGGCCAACCCGGTGCCGGTGGTGGTGCCGATCGGTGCCGAAGAAAGCTTCAAGGGCGTGGTCGACCTGATCAAGATGAAGGCGATCATTTGGGACGAAGCGTCGCAAGGCATGAAGTTCGACTACGTCGACATTCCGGCCGAGCTGCAAGCGGAAGCCCAGAAGTGGCGCGAAGGCATGGTCGAGGCTGCTGCCGAGTCGAGCGAAGACCTGATGAACAAGTATCTGGAAGAGGGCGACCTCTCCGAGGCTGAAATCATCAACGGTCTGCGCACGCGTACCATCGCTTGCGAAATTCAGCCGATGCTGTGCGGTACCGCGTTCAAGAACAAGGGTGTGCAGCGTATGCTGGACGCCGTGATCGACTTCCTGCCGTCGCCGGTCGACATTCCGCCGGTCAAGGGCACGGACGACAAGGAACAGCCGGTCGAGCGCCGTGCGTCGGATGACGAGAAGTTCTCGTCGCTGGCGTTCAAGATCATGACCGACCCGTTCGTTGGCCAGTTGATCTTCTTCCGCGTCTACTCGGGTGTTGTGAACAAGGGCGACACGCTGCTGAACTCGGTCAAGGGCAAGAAGGAACGTCTGGGCCGTATCGTGCAGATGCACGCGAACCAGCGCGAAGAAATCGACGAAGTGCGCGCAGGCGACATCGCCGCAGCCGTCGGTTTGAAGGACGCGACCACGGGTGACACGCTGTGCGACCCGACCGCGCCGATCGTGCTCGAGCGCATGGTGTTCCCGGAGCCGGTGATTTCGCAGGCTGTCGAGCCGAAGACCAAGGTCGACCAGGAAAAGATGGGCCTCGCCCTGAACCGCCTGGCGCAGGAAGACCCGTCGTTCCGCGTGCAGACCGATGAAGAATCGGGTCAGACCATCATTTCGGGGATGGGCGAGCTCCACCTCGAAATTCTGGTCGACCGTATGAAGCGCGAATTCGGCGTGGAAGCCAACATCGGCGCACCGCAAGTGGCTTACCGCGAAACCATTCGCAAGTCGGCAGCGGACGTCGAAGGCAAGTTCGTCAAGCAGTCGGGTGGTCGCGGCCAATTCGGTCACGCGGTCATCACGCTGGAGCCGAACGAGCAAGGCAAGGGCTACGAGTTCCTGGACGAGATCAAGGGCGGTGTCATTCCTCGTGAATACATCCCGGCGGTCGACAAGGGGATTCAAGACACCCTCAAGAACGGTGTTCTGGCCGGCTTCCCGGTCGTGGACGTCAAGGTGCATCTGACGTTCGGTTCGTACCACGATGTGGACTCGAACGAAAACGCGTTCCGTATGGCCGGTTCGATGGCTTTCAAGGAAGCCATGCGCCGCGCCAGCCCGGTGATTCTTGAGCCGATGATGGCCGTGGAAGTCGAAACGCCGGAAGACTACATGGGTAACGTGATGGGCGACTTGTCGAGCCGTCGCGGCATTATCCAGGGCATGGACGACATGGTCGGCGGCGGCAAGATCGTGCGCGCTGAAGTTCCGCTGTCGGAAATGTTCGGCTACTCGACGTCGCTGCGTTCGGCCACGCAAGGCCGCGCCACGTACACGATGGAGTTCAAGCACTACGCTGAAGCTCCGAAGAACGTGAGCGAAGGCATCATCAGCGCTAAGAACAAGTAATTGATTTGGTGGGTGAGCGCATCGGGTGATGCGCTCACCCTACTCACTGTTTAATCGTCTATTCAGTATCTGAGGATTCGGAAATGGCAAAGGAAAAATTCGAGCGGACTAAGCCGCACGTGAACGTTGGCACCATTGGTCACGTTGACCACGGCAAGACCACGCTGACGGCTGCTATCGCAACGGTTCTGTCGTCGAAGTTCGGCGGTCAGGCCAAGAAGTACGACGAAATCGACGCAGCACCGGAAGAAAAGGCACGCGGTATTACCATCAACACCGCGCACATCGAGTACGAAACGGCCGCTCGCCACTACGCACACGTTGACTGCCCGGGCCACGCCGACTACGTCAAGAACATGATTACCGGTGCTGCCCAGATGGACGGCGCTATCCTGGTTTGCTCGGCCGCTGACGGCCCGATGCCGCAAACGCGTGAGCACATCCTGTTGGCCCGTCAGGTTGGCGTGCCGTACATCATCGTGTTCCTGAACAAGTGCGACATGGTCGACGACGCCGAGCTGCTCGAGCTGGTCGAAATGGAAGTTCGCGAACTTCTGTCGAAGTACGAGTTCCCGGGCGACGACGTGCCGATCATCCACGGTTCGGCCAAACTGGCGCTCGAAGGCGACAAGGGCCCGCTGGGCGAAGAAGCCATCATGAAGCTGGCTGACGCTCTCGATACGTACATCCCGACGCCGGAACGCGCAATTGACGGCACGTTCCTGATGCCGGTGGAAGACGTGTTCTCGATCTCGGGCCGTGGCACCGTGGTGACCGGTCGTATCGAGCGCGGCATCATCAAGGTCGGCGAAGAAATCGAAATCGTTGGTATCGCCATGGACGGCGACAAGCCGAAGATCGACAAGACGACTTGCACGGGCGTGGAAATGTTCCGCAAGCTGCTCGACCAAGGTCAGGCAGGCGACAACGTCGGTATTCTGCTGCGCGGCACGAAGCGTGAAGATGTCCAGCGTGGTCAGGTTCTGGCCAAGCCGGGCACGATCAAGCCGCACCGCAAGTTCTCAGGCGAGGTCTACATTCTGTCGAAGGACGAAGGTGGCCGTCACACCCCGTTCTTCAACAACTACCGTCCGCAGTTCTACTTCCGTACGACGGACGTGACCGGTTCGATCGCCCTGCCGGCGGACAAGGAAATGGTCATGCCGGGCGACAACGTGTCGATCCAGGTTAGCCTGATTCAGCCGATCGCCATGGAAGAAGGTCTGCGTTTTGCAATTCGCGAAGGTGGCCGTACCGTCGGCGCCGGCGTCGTTGCCAAGATTGAAGACTAATTGCGGATTCGATGACCCAGGTGCCGGCGCTGCCGGCGCCTGTTTCTCAAAGTCTGTTTGCTCTTTGTGATTTACCCGGCACCCGAACGAGGGCTGCCACGCTCTTTGGAGAAATACCATGCAGAACCAAAAGATCCGCATTCGCCTGAAGGCTTTCGACTACCGCCTGATCGACCAGTCGGCCGCCGAAATCGTTGAAACCGCCAAGCGCACCGGCGCCATCGTCAAGGGCCCGGTGCCCCTGCCGACGCGTATCGAGCGTTTCGACATCCTGCGTTCGCCGCACGTCAACAAGACGTCGCGCGACCAGCTCGAAATCCGCACGCACCAGCGCCTGATGGACATCGTCGATCCGACGGACAAGACCGTCGACGCGCTGATGAAGCTGGACCTGCCGGCTGGCGTCGACGTCGAGATCAAGCTGCAGTAAGGCTTGCGAGCGACTTTGCTCTTGAAAGCCCCGCCAATGCTGGACCGGCGGGGCTTTGTTATGCGATTTAGCAACACTTGTCAAGCGATAAAAGTCCGTCTATAATGGCGGGCTCAAGTGTAGTTTTGAAAAGATGGCCCACATCCGTGGACCATCCTTTTGTCATTTAGCCCCGGCCAATCGCAGTCGGGAATGGAGAAAATCATGAGCCTTGGCCTTGTCGGTCGCAAGGTTGGCATGACGCGTATTTTCACGGACGACGGCGATTCGATTCCCGTTACCGTGCTCGACGTGTCTAACAACCGCGTGACGCAAATCAAGACGGATGAAACGGACGGCTACACCGCCGTTCAAGTCACTTTCGGCAATCGCCGCGCAACGCGCGTGGTTAAGGCCGCCGCCGGTCACTTCGCGAAAGCGGGTGTCGAAGCCGGTGAAATCCTCAAGGAATTCCGCGTTGACGCTGCCAAAGCTGCTGAATTGCAGCCGGGCGCAGTGGTTGGCGTCGATCTCTTCCAAGTGGGCCAGAAGGTCGACGTGCAAGGTGTGTCGATCGGTAAGGGCTACGCCGGTACCATCAAGCGCTACAACTTCGCTTCGGGCCGCGCTTCGCACGGTAACTCGCGTTCGCACAACGTGCCGGGTTCGATCGGTATGGCGCAGGATCCGGGTCGTGTGTTCCCGGGTAAGCGCATGACGGGTCACCTGGGCGACGTCACCACGACGGTGCAGAATCTCGAAATCGCGCGCATTGACGCTGAGCGTAACCTGATCTTCGTGAAGGGTGCCGTTCCGGGCGCCAACGAAGGCAAGGTTTTCGTGACCTCGGCAGTCAAGGCCAAACTCGCGAAGGGAGCGTAACAATGGAACTGAAGCTCCTGAATGAGCAAGGTCAGGAAGGCGCCGCTGTCAACGCGTCGGACGTCGTGTTCGGCCGTGACTACAACGAAGCGCTGATCCATCAGGTTGTGGTGGCTTATCAAGCCAACGCCCGTAGCGGCAATCGTGCGCAGAAGGACCGTGAACAGGTCAAGCACACGACCAAGAAGCCGTGGCGTCAGAAGGGTACGGGTCGTGCTCGTGCCGGTATGTCGTCGAGCCCGCTGTGGCGCGGCGGTGGCCGTATCTTCCCGAATTCGCCGGAAGAGAACTTCACCCACAAGGTCAACAAGAAGATGTACCGCGCCGGTGTGTGCTCGATTCTGTCGCAGCTCGCCCGTGAAGGTCGTCTGTCGGTCGTCGAGGACATCAAGCTGGATGCTCCGAAGACGAAACTGCTCGCTGAGAAGATCAAGGCCATGGGCCTTGAGTCGGTGCTGCTGATCACGGATAGCGTGGACGAGAACCTGTTCCTGGCCTCGCGCAATCTGGCTCACGTTGCCGTCACCGAGCCGCGTTTCGCCGACCCGCTGTCGCTCATCTACTTCAAGAAGGTGCTGCTGACGAAGGGCGCGATCGCCAAGATTGAGGAGATGCTGTCATGAGCGACGTGCGTAAAAACGACCATCGTCTGTACCAGGTCCTGCTCGCGCCGGTGATCTCCGAAAAGGCGACGCTGGTGGCTGACAAGAACGAACAAGTGGTGTTCCAAGTTGCACGCGACGCGAACAAGCAAGAAGTGAAGGCTGCAGTTGAGCTTCTCTTCAAGGTGGAAGTCGAGTCGGTGCAGATCCTGAACCGTAAGGGCAAGCAAAAGCGCTTTGGCCGCTTCATGGGTCGTCGCGACCACGAGAAGAAGGCCTACGTGAGCTTGAAGCCGGGTCAGGAAATCAATTTTGAAGCGGAGGCCAAGTAATCATGGCACTCGTCAAAACGAAACCGACGTCGCCGGGCCGCCGCGCGCTGGTCAAGGTCGTCAACAAGGATCTGCATAAGGGCAAGCCGTTCGCCCCGTTGCTCGATACCAAGAGCAAGACCGCTGGCCGTAACAACAACGGTCACATCACCACCCGTCATATGGGTGGCGGTCACAAGCAGCACTACCGTATCGTCGATTTCCGTCGCAACAAGGACGGCATCACGGCGAAGGTCGAGCGTCTGGAATACGATCCGAACCGCAGCGCGAACATCGCTCTGCTGTGCTACGCCGATGGCGAGCGTCGTTACATCCTTGCGCCGAAGGGCGTGACCGTTGGTCAGCAACTGGTGAGCGGCTCGGAAGCGCCGATCAAGGCTGGCAACACGCTGCCGATCCGCAACATTCCGGTCGGTACGACGATTCACGGCATCGAGCTGCAACCGGGCAAGGGCGCGCAAATCGCTCGTGCCGCAGGTACCTCGGCAATGCTGCTGGCTCGCGAAGGCACGTACGCTCAAGTGCGTCTGCGTTCGGGTGAAGTTCGTCGCGTGCACATCGAGTGCCGCGCGACCATCGGTGAAGTCGGTAACGAAGAGCACAGCCTGCGCCAACTCGGCAAGGCCGGTGCAAAGCGTTGGCGCGGTATTCGCCCGACCGTTCGCGGTGTGGCGATGAACCCGGTGGATCACCCGCATGGTGGTGGTGAAGGTCGTACGGCTGCTGGTCGTCATCCGGTCAGCCCGTGGGGTCAGCATACCAAGGGTAAGCGTACCCGCTCGACCAAGCGCACCGACAGCATGATCGTTCAGCGTCGCAAGAAGCGTTAATTGGAGCTAGCAAATGACTCGTTCTGTTAAAAAAGGTCCGTTTTGCGACGCTCATCTGCTGAAGAAAGTGGAAGCGGCAGCTGCATCGCGTGACAAAAAGCCGATCAAGACCTGGTCGCGTCGTTCGACCGTCCTGCCCGATTTCATCGGCCTGACGATCGCCGTGCATAACGGCCGCCAGCACGTGCCGGTGTACGTGACGGAAAACATGGTCGGCCACAAGCTGGGTGAGTTCGCGCTCACCCGTACCTTCAAGGGCCATGCGGCCGACAAGAAGGCGAAGAAATAAGGGGCCGATCATGGAAGTGAAAGCAATTCATCGCGGTGCCCGTATCTCGGCGCAGAAAACGCGTCTGGTCGCTGACCAGATTCGTGGCCTGCCGCTGGAGCGCGCACTGAATGTCCTGACCTTCTCGCCGAAGAAGGCCGCGGACATTATCAAGAAGGTTCTCGAGTCGGCTATCGCCAACGCCGAGCACAACGAAGGTGCTGACATCGACGAACTGCGCGTTAAGGGCATTTACGTCGACAAGGGCACCTCGCTCAAGCGTTTCACGGCCCGTGCAAAAGGCCGCGGTAACAAGATCGAGAAGCAAACCTGTCACATCACTGTGACGCTGGGCAACTAAGGGGTCACGATGGGACAGAAAATTCATCCGACTGGCTTCCGTCTGGCTGTCAGCCGTAACTGGGCTTCGCGTTGGTACGCCAACAATCAGAATTTCGCAAAGATGTTGAAGGAAGACATCGACGTTCGCGAATATCTGAAGAAGAAGCTGAAGAACGCTTCGGTTGGCCGCGTGATCATCGAACGTCCGGCACGTAACGCGCGCATCACGATTTTCAGCTCGCGTCCGGGTGTTGTGATCGGCAAGAAGGGCGAGGACATCGAAATCCTCAAGGCCGAGCTGCAAAAGCGCATGGGCGTGCCCGTGCACGTGAACATCGAGGAAATCCGCAAGCCGGAAACCGATGCGCAGCTTATCGCTGATTCGATCGCTCAGCAGCTCGAGCGCCGTATCATGTTCCGTCGCGCAATGAAGCGCGCGATGCAGAACGCGATGCGTCTGGGTGCCCAAGGCATCAAGATCATGAGCGCCGGCCGTCTGAACGGTATCGAAATCGCCCGTACCGAGTGGTATCGCGAAGGCCGTGTGCCTCTGCATACGCTGCGCGCCGACATCGACTACGCAACTGCGGAAGCGAAGACGACGTACGGCATCATCGGTATCAAGGTGTGGGTGTACAAGGGTGACACGCTGGGCCGCAACGACGCTCCGGTGGCTGAAGAGCCGGCCGAAGAAAAGCGTCCGCGCCGCAACGCGCGTCCGGGCGACCGTCGCCCCCGTCGTGACGACGCTGGCGATAAGGCCGGTGCGAAGCGCGGTGGTGCACGCCGTCCGGCTGGCAAGCCTGAAGGCGACGCCAAGACTGGAGAATAATCATGCTGCAACCGAAACGCAGAAAGTATCGCAAAGAGCAGAAGGGCCGTAACACTGGCGTCGCCACGCGTGGCAACGAAGTGTCGTTCGGCGAATTCGGCCTGAAGGCGGTCGGTCGTGGTCGCCTGACGGCTCGTCAAATCGAAGCCGCGCGTCGTGCCATGACTCGCCACATCAAGCGCGGTGGTCGTATCTGGATCCGTATCTTCCCGGACAAGCCGATCTCGCAAAAGCCGGCAGAAGTGCGTATGGGTAACGGTAAGGGTAACCCGGAGTACTACGTCGCCGAGATTCAACCGGGCAAGATGCTGTACGAAATGGACGGTGTGGATGAAGCGCTGGCGCGCGAGGCGTTCCGCCTGGCTGCCGCCAAGCTGCCGATTCAGACGACGTTCTTCGTACGTCGCCTTGGCGCCTGAGGGGAGAATTTGAAATGAAAGCATCCGAACTTCGTGCCAAGGATGTCGACGGCCTGAACAAGGAACTGTCGGATCTGCTGAAGGCCCAATTCGGTCTTCGCATGCAAGCGGGCACCCAACAGCTGAGCAACACCAGCCAGCTGAAGAAGGTGCGCAAGGACATCGCGCGTGTGCGTACCGTGTTGACTGAGAAGGCGAGCCAGAAATGAACGATACCGCTAAGACCTCGCTGAAGCGTACCCTCGTGGGTAAGGTTGTCAGCGACAAGATGGACAAGACGGTTACCGTGCTGGTCGAGCGTCAAATGAAGCACCCGCTCTACGGCAAGTACATCGTGCGTTCGAAGAAGTACCACGCGCACGATGAGACCAACCAGTACAAGGAAGGCGATACGGTCGAGATTCAAGAATCCCGCCCGCTGTCGAAGACCAAGGCCTGGACGGTCTCCCGTCTCGTGGAAGCCGCCCGTATCATCTAAGGTGAGCTGAAGCGAAGGCTTGACTTGCAAGTCCGGAATTATCATTGTATAATTCCGGACTTTCCGCTTCTTTCGCTAAAACCGGTCTTTGGTTTCGCAAGGGAGTGGATGGCTTCCTGATCCGATTCGTATCCTCTACGAGGCAGGTGAAGGTAGCAAGGTTGTCCACTTTTGAACGACTCAACCCAAACGGCATCCTTTGGTGCTGACGGGGACCAAGACTGACCGACGCGTATGTGTCGGATTAAGTTGGGAAGATAACACCATGATTCAAACTGAAACCCGGCTCGAAGTAGCCGACAACACCGGTGCGCGCGAAGTGATGTGCATCAAGGTGCTGGGCGGCTCCAAGCGTCGCTACGCCGGCATTGGCGACATCATCAAGGTCAGCGTGAAAGATGCTGCCCCGCGTGGTCGCGTCAAGAAGGGCGAAATCTACAACGCAGTGGTCGTGCGCACCGCCAAGGGCGTGCGTCGCCAGGACGGCTCGCTGGTCAAATTCGACGGCAACGCCGCCGTGCTGCTTAATACCAAGCTCGAGCCGATCGGCACCCGTATCTTCGGGCCGGTTACGCGTGAACTGCGTACCGAACGCTTCATGAAGATCGTGTCGCTGGCCCCGGAAGTGCTGTAAGGAGCCGACACATGAACAAGATTCGTAAGGGTGACCAAGTCATCGTGCTGACGGGTAAGGACAAGGCCAAGCGTGGCACGGTCCTGGCCGTTGATGGCGACAAGTTGGTCGTCGAGGGCGTGAACGTTGCCAAGAAGCACGTCAAGCCGAACCCGATGAAGGGCACGCAAGGTGGCGTGGTCGACAAGACGATGCCGATCCACGTTTCGAACGTGGCGCTGGTGGATGCCAATGGCAAGCCGTCGCGTGTGGGCATCAAGGTCGAAGACGGCAAGAAGGTCCGCTTCCTCAAGACGACCGGTGCTACGGTCGTCGGTGCCTAATCGCAGGGAGTATAGATAATGGCCCGTTTGCAAGAATTCTATAAAGACAAAGTTGTCGCCGAGCTGACTAAGCAGTTCGGTTACAAGTCTGTCATGGAAGTGCCGCGCATCACCAAGATCACCCTGAACATGGGCCTTGGTCAAGCCGTTGCTGACAAGAAGATCATTGAGCACGCCGTTGGCGACCTGACGAAAATTGCCGGTCAAAAGCCGGTGGTGACGAAGGCTCGCAAGGCTATCGCCGGTTTCAAGATCCGCGAAGGTTACCCGATCGGTACGATGGTGACGCTGCGCGGTGAACGTATGTTCGAATTCCTGGATCGTTTCATCACCGTGGCTCTGCCGCGCGTGCGTGACTTCCGTGGTATTTCGGGTCGTGCGTTCGACGGTCGTGGCAACTACAACATCGGTGTGAAGGAACAGATCATCTTCCCCGAAATCGAGTACGACAAAATCGACGCGCTGCGTGGTCTGAACATCAGCATCACCACGACCGCGAAGACTGACGAAGAAGCCAAGGCTCTTCTGTCGGCGTTCAAATTCCCGTTCCGTAACTGAGGTAATCGTGGCTAAACTGGCACTTATCGAACGCGAAAAGAAACGCGCCCGTCTGGCGCAGAAATTTTCTGCCAAGCGCGACGCCCTCAAAGCGATCATCGAAGACACCAGCAAGTCGGAAGACGAGCGTTATGAAGCACGTCTGGCGCTGCAACAGCTGCCGCGTAACGCCAATCCGACGCGTCAACGCAATCGTTGCGACCTGACTGGCCGTCCGCGCGGTACCTTCCGCAAATTCGGCCTGGCCCGTAACAAGATCCGTGAAATCGCCTTCCGTGGCGAAATCCCGGGCGTGACCAAAGCTAGCTGGTAATAGGAGAAGCACCATGAGCATGAGCGATCCTATCGCCGATATGCTGACTCGCATCCGCAACGCTCAGATGGTTGAGAAAGCATCGGTGAAGATGCCCTCTTCCAAGCTGAAGGTCTCGATCGCCAAAGTCCTCAAGGACGAAGGCTACATCGAAGACTTCGCGGTTGAAGCAGAAGAAACGAAGCCGGTGCTGAACATTGCACTGAAGTACTACGCTGGCCGTCCTGTGATTGAGCGCCTCGAGCGCGTGTCGCGTCCGGGTCTGCGTGTGTACAAGAGCCGCAACGACATCCCGCAGGTCATGAATGGCCTCGGCGTTGCTATCGTCTCGACCCCGAAGGGCGTGATGACCGATCGCAAAGCACGCGCCACCGGCGTGGGCGGCGAAGTCATCTGCTACGTCGCCTAACCGAGGAGAGTTGAAATGTCTCGAGTAGGTAAGAGTCCCATTGCACTGCCGAAGGGCGTTGAAGCAACGCTGGCTGGCAATGTGCTGACGATCAAGGGCGCCCTGGGTTCGCTGACCCGCGGCATCAATCCCCTTGTGATCGTCAAGATCGAAGACGGCACCGTCACCTTCGCCCCGGCCGATGAAAGCCGCGAAGCGAATGCGCTGTACGGTACGGAACGTGCGCTGGTCAACAATATGGTGACCGGCGTGAGCAAGGGTTTCGAAAAGAAACTGCAACTCGTTGGCGTGGGTTACCGTGCCAAGGCTGAAGGTAACAACCTGAAGCTCGAGCTGGGTTTCTCGCACGATGTTGTGCATGCCATGCCGGAAGGCGTGAAAGCAGAGACCCCGACGCAGACGGAGATCATCATCAAAGGCGTTGATAAGCAACGCATCGGACAAGTGGCTGCGGAAGTTCGCGGTTACCGTCCGCCCGAGCCCTACAAGGGTAAGGGCGTCCGCTATGCGGACGAGGTGGTGATCCTCAAGGAAACCAAGAAGAAGTAAGGGTGCGAAACATGGACAAGAAACAATCTCGTGTGCGCCGCGCTCGCCAGACTCGTATCAAGCTGGCAGCTCAGAAGGTGCATCGCCTTTCCGTGCATCGCACCAACGTGCACATTTACGCGCAAGTTTTCTCGGAAGACGGCACGCAAGTGTTGGCCAGCGCTTCGACGCTGGAAGCCGAAGTGCGCAAGGAACTGGGCGACAAGGAAGGCAAGGGTGGCAACGCTGCCGCTGCAGCGCTGATCGGCCGTCGTATCGCCGAGAAGGCGAAGGCTGCCGGCATCGAAAGCGTTGCTTTCGACCGCTCGGGCTTCCGCTATCACGGTCGCGTTAAGGCTCTCGCCGACGCTGCCCGTGAAGCCGGCCTCAAGTTCTAAGTAAGGATCCGTCATGGCAAAGATGCAAGCGAAAGTTCAGGCTGACGAACGCGACGACGGCCTTCGCGAGAAGATGATCGCGGTCAACCGTGTCACGAAGGTTGTGAAGGGTGGCCGTATTCTCGGTTTTGCCGCGTTGACCGTGGTTGGTGACGGCGATGGCCGCATCGGCATGGGCAAAGGCAAAGCGAAGGAAGTCCCGGTTGCCGTTCAAAAGGCAATGGAACAAGCCCGCCGCAATATGTTCAAGGTGCCCCTGAAGAACGGCACCCTGCAACACAACGTTCTCGGCCAGCATGGCGCCTCGCGCGTCCTGATGTCGCCGGCAAAGGACGGTACCGGTGTTATCGCCGGTGGCCCGATGCGCGCGGTGTTCGAGGTGATGGGCGTGACCAACGTGGTGACGAAGAGCCTTGGCTCGACGAACCCGTACAACCTGGTCCGCGCCACGCTCGACGGCCTGAAGAAACAATCGACTCCTGCTGACATCGCCGCCAAGCGTGGCAAGTCGGTGGAAGAGATCCTCGGCTAAGGGTGATCAATATGTCGCAGCAAACTGTGAAAGTTAAGCTGGTCAAGAGCCTGATCGGTACGCGTGAAGAACACCGCGCGACCGTCAAGGGCCTGGGCCTGCGTCGCCTCAATTCGGTCAGCGAGTTGCAGGATACGCCCGCTGTGCGGGGCATGATCAACAAGGTCTCGTACCTTGTGAAGATCGTCGACTGAGCGAGGGCAAAATGGAATTGAATTCGATTAAGCCGGCAGAAGGCGCCAAGCACGCCAAGCGCCGCGTTGGCCGTGGCATCGGTTCGGGTCTGGGTAAAACCGCCGGCCGTGGTCACAAGGGTCAGAAGTCGCGTTCGGGCGGCTTCCACAAGGTGGGCTTCGAAGGCGGTCAAATGCCGCTGCAACGTCGTCTGCCGAAGCGTGGCTTCAAGTCGCTGACGCGTCGTTTCGTGGGCGAAGTTCGCCTGGCCGACCTGAACAACCTGCCGGTCGACGAGATCGATCTGCTGGTTCTGAAGCAGGCTGGTCTGGTGAGCGAGCTGTCGCTGTCGGCCAAGATCATCGCCTCGGGCGAGATCACCCGCAAAGTCGTTGTGAAGGGTCTGGGCGTCACCAAGGGTGCGCTCACCGCCATTCAAGCGGCTGGCGGTTCGGTTGCAGAGTAAGTTAGGTCACCCCGGAGCCAGCATTGGCCAAGTCTCCTAATCTCGCTAAGCCTGGTACGCAGGGCCCGAAGTATGCGGATCTGCGTCGGCGGCTGGTTTTCCTGCTGCTGGCGCTGATTGTCTACCGTATTGGTGCGCATATCCCGGTGCCGGGCATCGACCCCGATCAGCTGGCGCAGTTGTTCCAGCGCCAGTCGGGCGGGATCCTGGGCATGTTCAACATGTTCTCGGGCGGTGCGTTGTCGCGTTTCACGATCTTCGCGCTGGGGATCATGCCGTATATCTCGGCATCGATCATCATGCAGCTGTTGGCGATGGTTTCGCCTCAGTTGGAAGCATTGCGTAAGGAAGGCCAAGCCGGACAGCGCAAGATTACGCAGTACACCCGGTATTTCACGGTGGTACTCGCACTCTTCCAGGCTGCGGCGATCGCGGTGACGTTGGAAAGCGAGCCGGGGCTCGTCGTCGATCCGGGCATGTTGTTCCGCCTGACGACGGTGATCACGCTCGTGACCGGCACGATGTTCCTGATGTGGCTCGGTGAGCAGATCACCGAACGCGGCCTCGGTAACGGTATCTCGATCATCATCTTTGGTGGTATCGCGGCCGGTTTGCCGAATGCTGTGGGCGGTCTGTTCGAGCTTGTCGGTACCGGTTCGATTGGTCCGTTCTCGGCCATCGTGATCTGTGCCCTCGTGGTACTCGTGACGTTCTTCGTCGTGTTCGTCGAACGTGGTCAGCGCAAGATCCTTGTGAATTACGCCAAGCGTCAGGTCGGCAACAAGGTCTACGGCGGTCAGGCTTCGCACCTGCCGCTCAAGCTGAACATGGCAGGCGTGATTCCGCCGATCTTTGCATCGTCGATCATCCTGTTCCCGGCAACGATCGCGAATTGGTTTGGTGCGGGCGATAACGCGCGCTGGCTCAAGGATATTGCGGCGAAGTTGTCGCCGGGTCAGCCGATCTACGTGATGCTCTACGCACTGGCGATCGTGTTCTTCTGCTTCTTCTACACCGCACTGGTGTTTAACAGCAAGGAGACCGCCGAGAACCTGAAGAAGAGTGGTGCGTTTGTTCCGGGGATTCGTCCTGGCGACCAGACTGCGCGATATATCGACAAGATCCTGACGCGTCTGACACTGGCCGGCGCAGCTTACGTCACCTTGGTGTGTTTGCTGCCTGAGTTTCTGGTGTTGCGTTGGAACGTCCCGTTCTATTTCGGTGGAACCTCACTGCTGATTATCGTGGTGGTGACGATGGACTTCATGGCGCAAGTGCAGTCGTATGTGATGTCGCAACAATATGAGTCGCTGCTCCGTAAGGCGAATTTCAAGGGCGGCAATAACATGACGCTTCGCTAATGATCCTGGATCATGTCGAAAGACGACGTTATTCAAATGCAGGGCGAGGTTCTTGAAAACCTCCCCAATGCCACCTTCCGGGTAAAGCTGGAAAATGGCCATGTAGTACTCGGACATATTTCCGGCAAGATGCGGATGCATTACATCCGCATCCTTCCCGGAGATAAGGTGACGGTAGAGTTGACGCCCTACGATCTGTCGCGTGCGCGGATCGTCTTCCGGGCGAAGTGATTAGAGAGAGGGAATTGTCATGAAAGTTTTGGCATCTGTTAAGTGCATCTGCCGCAATTGCAAGTTTGTGAAGCGCAAAGGCGTGCTGCGCGTGATCTGCAGTTCGGATCCGCGCCACAAGCAACGTCAGGGCTAATCGGCCTTTAACGCTATTTAGTTGGGGAATTACGAATGGCTCGTATCGCAGGGGTTAACATCCCGAACCACCAGCACACCGCTATCGGCCTGACGGCTATTTACGGTGTCGGCCGCACGCGCGCTCGCCAGATTTGCGAAGCCGCCGGTGTGCCGTTCTCGAAGAAGGTCAAGGACCTCGACGACGCTGATCTCGAAAAGCTGCGTGATCAAGTCGGTCAATTGACGGTTGAGGGTGACCTGCGCCGTGAAGTGACGATGAACATCAAGCGCCTGATGGATCTGGGCTGCTATCGTGGTATGCGTCACCGCAAGGGCTTGCCGCTCCGCGGTCAGCGCACCCGTACCAATGCGCGTACCCGTAAGGGCCCGCGTAAGGCCGGCGTCTCGCTGAAGAAGTAACCAGAGGATAGGAACTCATGGCTAAGCAACAGAACAACGCCGCTTCGCAGCGCGTTCGCAAGAAGGTCAAGAAGAGCGTTGCAGAAGGCGTCGTGCACGTCCACGCTTCGTTCAACAACACCATCATCACGATCACCGATCGTCAGGGCAATGCGCTGGCATGGGCGACGTCGGGTGGCCAGGGCTTCAAGGGTTCGCGTAAATCGACCCCGTTCGCTGCCCAGGTTGCTGCTGAGTCGGCTGGCCGCGTGGCACTCGAATACGGTGTGAAGAACCTGGAAGTTCGCATCAAGGGCCCGGGCCCGGGTCGCGAATCCGCGGTTCGCGCGCTGAATGCGCTGGGTATCAAGATCACGGCCATCTCGGACGTGACGCCGGTCCCGCACAACGGCTGCCGCCCGCCGAAGCGTCGTCGTATCTAAGACGCTTCAAATCCTGCTATAATCGCGGGTTCGCGCACGGTCTCGGCCGTGCGCGTAGCAATTTCTAAGACCACCGTCCGGTACATTGGTGCCGGACTTGCGTAGTGGACAAAGTTCGCTACGTCAGATTTTGAGATAAAGGAACAACCGTGGCACGTTATATCGGCCCGAAGGCCAAACTCTCCCGCCGTGAAGGTACCGACCTCTTCCTGAAGAGCGCACGTCGCTCGCTCGCCGACAAGTGCAAGCTGGATAGCAAACCGGGTCAGCATGGCCGCACCTCGGGTGCACGTACGTCGGACTACGGTAACCAACTGCGCGAAAAGCAGAAGGTCAAGCGTATTTACGGCGTGCTCGAGCGTCAGTTCCGTCGTTATTTCGCGGAAGCCGACCGTCTCAAGGGCAACACGGGTGAAAACCTGCTGCAAGTGCTCGAGTCGCGCCTGGACAACGTCGTGTACCGCATGGGCTTTGGCTCGACGCGCGCTGAAGCGCGCCAGCTGGTCGGCCACAAGGCGATCGTGCTGAACGGTGTTGTTGCCAACATCCCGTCGATCAAGGTCAAGGCCGGTGACATCGTCACCGTGCGCGAGAAGGCCAAGAAGCAAGTGCGTATTCAAGAATCGCTGTCGCTGGCTGAGCAAGTCGGTTTCCCGATCTGGGTTTCGGTTGACGCCAAGAAGATGGAAGGCACTTTCAAGGCACTGCCGGAACGTAGCGATATCGCGGGCGACATCAACGAAAGCCTGATCGTCGAATTGTATTCGCGTTAATCCGTATGCTGACGCGCCTCACGGCGCGTTTTGCGTTCCGTGCAGGTTGTCACCCATCAGCCTTATCGGTGTAACGAGCCGAGGGTATTGAAAAGGAAACCTATGCAAACCAGTTTGTTGAAGCCCAAGATCATTGCGGTTGAGCCGGTCGGTGAGCATCACGCCAAAGTCGTGATGGAGCCGTTCGAACGTGGCTACGGCCACACCTTGGGCAACGCGCTTCGCCGCGTGCTGTTGTCGTCGATGGTGGGCTATGCGCCGACCGAAGTGACGATCGCCGGCGTTGTGCATGAATACTCCACCATCGACGGTGTCCAGGAAGATGTCGTCAACTTCCTGTTGAACCTGAAGGGTGTTGTGTTCAAGCTGCATAACCGTGACGAAGTCACCGTTACGCTGCGCAAGGATGGTGAAGGTGTAGTGCGCGCTTCGGATATCGAAGTGCCGCATGATGTGGAACTGATCAACCCCGATCACGTGATTGCGCATCTGGCCAAGGGCGGCAAGCTCGACGTTCAGATCAAGATCGAAAAGGGTCGTGGTTATGTCCCGGGTAACGTGCGCCGTTATGGCGACGATTCGGCCAAGGTGATTGGTCGTATCGTCCTCGACGCGTCGTTCTCGCCGGTCAAGCGTGTGAGCTATGCGGTCGAATCGGCCCGTGTGGAGCAGCGTACGGACCTGGACAAACTCGTGATGAACATCGAAACCAACGGTGTGGTGTCGCCGGAAGAAGCGATCCGTCAATCGGCTCGCATCCTCGTCGACCAACTGTCGGTGTTCGCTGCGCTGGAAGGCACGGAAGCCGCCAGCGAAGCGCCGTCGCGTGCGCCGCAGATCGATCCGATCCTGCTGCGTCCGGTGGACGATCTCGAGTTGACGGTGCGTTCGGCCAACTGCCTGAAGGCCGAAAACATCTACTACATCGGTGACCTGATCCAGCGTACCGAGAACGAATTGCTCAAGACCCCGAACCTGGGTCGCAAATCGCTCAACGAGATCAAGGAAGTGCTTGCCTCGCGTGGTCTCACGCTGGGCATGAAGCTCGAAAACTGGCCGCCGGCTGGTCTCGAGAAGTAATGTGTAACGATATGGCCGCCTTCGGGTGGCCATGTCGTTCCGTAAGTGCGGCACGTCGGAGTGTTCCGATACGGCCGATAGCGAAGGTACCGGCCCGCGGTGTTTGTCACCGATAGAAGAGCTAGGTCGAAAACTCTGTTTAAAGGAAAGTTGAAATGCGTCACCGTCATGGTCTGCGTAAACTGAACCGCACCAGCAGCCACCGTCTGGCAATGCTGCGTAACATGTCGAACTCGTTGATCCAGCACGAAGCGATCAAGACCACGCTGCCGAAGGCCAAGGAGCTGCGTAAGGTTGTCGAGCCCCTCATCACCCTGGGCAAGAAGGACTCGGTTGCCAACCGTCGTCTGGCGTTCAATCGCCTGCGCGATCGTGAAATGGTCACCAAGCTGTTCAACGAACTGGGTCCGCGTTTTGCCAACCGTCCGGGCGGCTATCTGCGTATCCTGAAGATGGGTTTCCGCGTGGGCGATAACGCTCCGATGGCTTTCGTCGAACTGCTGGACCGTCCGGAAGTCGACACGGAAGCGCCGGAAGTCGCTGAGTAAGCGATTCGCGCAACGATCTTTTCGAGATCGTGAGTCGTATGAGAAAGCCAGGTCATTGACCTGGCTTTTTTCGTTTCGGCGTGTTGTCCGAAAGCGTGATGGCATCAGTCCGGAAATTGCAGACCGATGCGCACGTTTCATGGGGGCGGTGTACAGTGAACAATCCTTATGCCTGAACGGTCTACCGCACACTATGGATGCTCTTCTTATCGTCATGACGACGTTTCCCGACGAGACTAGCGCCGAAGCCGTGATCGACGGCATGCTTTCCGAGCGGCTGGCGGCATGTGTACAGCAATTGGCGCCGGTGCGTTCCAGCTATCGGTGGCAAGGCAAGCGCGAGACGAGTATCGAAGTGCCACTCATGATCAAGACGACTGCCGCCCGTTATGGTGCGCTTGAGCAGTACATCAAAGAACATCATCCTTACGACGTACCTGAAATCGTTGCATGGCCCGCCACTGCGGCATTGCCTGCCTATGCACGCTGGGTCGAAGATGAGACGCGGGGGAAACTGAATGTTTGATGTGTTAAGAATTGCCGGGCCGCTGATCGTGAGAGCCGGTAGCGATCCGTGGGCATTGCCACGCAATCGCATCTTCCGACGATGGACGTTTGTAGGGTTGGTCGTGGCAGTCGTGCTCTCGCTAGGCGCGGGGCTTGCTCATGCTGCCGACGATTTTCTCGATCCTGATGTCGCCTTCAAGGTGTCGAAGACGGAGCAGCCCGGTGCTGTTCTCCTGCATTTCGAAGTGGCCAAGGGCTACTACCTTTATCGTGAGCGATTCGCCTTCGCGGCGGACAACCCTGCCGTTAAGCTTGGTGCGCCAGAATTTCCGAAGGGAGAGGTCAAGCATGACGAGACCTTCGGCAAGGACATGGAGGTGTATCACGAACCCATCGACGTCCGTATTCCTGTCAGTCAGGCGGGCGGCCCGTTCACACTGAATGTCACCATGCAGGGCTGTGCGGACAAGGGGCTGTGCTATCCGCCGATGGACAAGCCGCTCAAAATTTCGGCGGCTGCTGTAGGTAGCCCGGCGAGCGAGAGTTCAACCGCCGCACCGGCCTCCGGTTCGGTCACGAAGGCACTGCTCGGCGAGGGGGCGCAGGCACCTGGTGGCAAACCGGCTGACACAGCTCAGGTGGTAACGTCCGCCCGCACGGCAGGTGGCTGGTTGTCGGCACGAGACGACTACAGCGAGGCGGAGCGCATTCTTTCCGGTGGCAGTTTTGCGTTGGCGCTGGGTATCTTCTTCGCGCTCGGCGTCGGGTTGGCTTTCACGCCATGCGTATTGCCGATGGTGCCGATTCTTCTGTCGATCGTCGCGGGACAGGAGGCCAGCCGCGGTAAGGCGATACGTCTTGCCATTGCTTACGTGCTCGGCATGGCCGTGGTGAATACCGTCATCGGTGTGGCGGCCGGATTATTGGGGCAAGGCCTCATCGCGTTTTTGCAAGCCCCGTGGGTGTTAGTCCTGTTTGCGTTGCTGATGGTCATCCTGTCGCTGTCGATGTTCGGGATGTACGAGATTCAGTTGCCGTCCGCATTGCGCGCCAGAATCGATGACGCTGCGCGCAAGCAGAAGTCCGGTCAATGGATCGGTGCCGCCATGATGGGCGTGCTCTCGGGGCTGATTGTCAGCCCATGCGTGACGGCTCCGCTGGCAGCTGCGCTCGCCTTCATCGCGAAGACAGGGGACGCGGTCTTTGGTGGTGCGACGCTCTTCGCATTGTCGTTGGGGATGGGGTTGCCGCTCGTGATCCTCGCAGGCGGTGGCGGTGCATTGCTGCCGCGCGCCGGGGCGTGGATGGACGGCGTGAAGCGTTTCTTTGGCTTCCTGCTCCTCGGTGTCGCCCTGTGGATTGTGCGGCCGTTGCTGCCAACGCCCGTTCTGTTGTTGGGCTGGGGGATCCTGCTGTTGGTGGCCGCTACCTTCATGCACGTTTTCGACAACCTGCCTGACGGCGTGAGCGGTGCGCGACGCCTTCTTAAGGGGCTCGGTGTTGTCGTTGCGCTTCTTGGGGCTGTCGCGTTGGTGGGCGCTGCGGCCGGCGCACGTGATCCGCTCGCGCCACTGGCCGGGTTGACGACGGTGGCCTCGGGGAACACCGGCGCGAGTCCTGCGGCGTTCGAGGGCGTCAGGTTTCAGCGTGTACGTAGCGTTGCGGAACTCGATCGGGTTTTGGCGACGGCGGGGCGTCCGGTGATGTTCGATTTCTATGCCGACTGGTGCATTAGCTGCAAGGAGATGGAGCGCTTTGTCTTCACGGATCCGAAGGTGAAAGCGCGCCTTGATCAGATGGTGCTTGTGCAAGCAGATGTCACTGCGAATAATGCCGACGATCAGGCACTACTTAAGCGCTTCGGATTGTTTGGGCCGCCCGGCATCATCTTTTTCGATGGCAATGGAGAGGAAGTGGCTGGCACACGCGTCATCGGGGCACAATCCGCAGACCAGTTTCTGCGCAGCCTCGATAAGGCATATGGACCAGCGCTTTGAGCGTCTGAGTCTCTAAGCGGCACCCGACGTGTTTGTCGATGCGAGATCCGTGGATCTGGCGATAGCTCGATCTCATAGGCAATGTCAAACGGCTAACCCGAGTTGAACCAACCTCCGAGCGTTGGGTGCAAACCCAACCCTTGGGGCCAGTTCAAAAATCGGGGCGGCCGTTCTTTTCGCCGCAGAGGCTTGTGCTCGCGCTAGTGCAGGCAGTCAGGTCGCGTTTGCTTGCCTGACGCTGCCTGCAAATTCTGCCGCTCGCGTCTTGCGCCGCGCTCAGGCTTGCGCGCGGATCAGACGGGCCGCATCAAGTGCGAAGTACGTCAGGATGCCATCCGCCCCGGCCCGCTTGAATGCGAGCAGCGATTCCATCATCACCTTGTCGTGATCGAGCCAGCCGTTCTGCGCGGCGGCCTTGAGCATCGCGTATTCGCCGCTGACTTGATATGCGTACGTGGGGAAGCGGAACTCATCCTTCACGCGGCGCACGATATCGAGATACGGCATGCCGGGCTTGACCATCACCATGTCCGCGCCTTCCTCGATGTCGAGCGCCACTTCGCGCAGCGCTTCGTCCGAGTTGGCCGGGTCCATCTGGTAGGTCATCTTGTTGCTCTTGCCCAGATTGGATGCCGACCCGACAGCGTCGCGGAAGGGGCCGTAGAAGGCCGATGCGTACTTGGCGGCGTACGCCATGATGCGCGTATGGATGTGGTCAGCCGCCTCAAGGGCTTCACGAATAGCGCCGATACGTCCGTCCATCATGTCGGAAGGGGCAACGATGTCCACACCGGCTTCGGCCTGTGTGAGGGCTTGCTTCACGAGAATGCGCGTCGTTGTATCGTTGATGACATAACCGTTTTCGTCGAGTACGCCGTCCTGACCGTGGCTCGTGTACGGGTCGAGGGCCACGTCGGTCAACACACCGAGATCGGGGAAATTGCGTTTGAGTTCGCGCACGGCGCGCGGGATCAGGCCGTCCGGGTTGGTCGCCTCAATGCCATCAGGGGTCTTCAGCGACGCCTCGATGTTCGGAAAGAGTGCAATCACCGGTACGCCGAGCGTGACGCACGTGTCGGCCACGTGGAGCAACTCATCGACGGAGACACGCTCGACGCCGGGCATCGAATCGACTGCCTCACGGCGTTTTTCGCCTTCGAGCACGAACACCGGGTAGATGAGGTCGTCGCAAGTCAGGCGGTTTTCACGCATCAGACGGCGTGAGAAGTCATCGCGACGCATGCGGCGCGGGCGAAGGAGGGGGTAGGAACTCATGCGATCGGTCCTTTGGACGAAGAGTGGTGCTTCGAAGGTTCCCGCGAATTCGGCTGTGTGGACGTGTCCCGAAAACGGATAGTCGTTGCGTTTGGCTCAACGATTCCCTAAGAGGGAAGGCGCGCAAAAAACGGCACTTGCCGGGAAACTTTCGAACGCATGGTATATCATACCAACCGGATGTTCGCACTGTGTGCGAGGGTCCCCCGCTTCTCCTCCCTGAGCGGGCGCCTGTCGTTCTACGATAAGGCTTATTTGAACCCGCCGTGCCTACACGGCGGTTTTTTTATGTGCGCGAGAATCGTTACGGCAAAGCCCCGGACAATCAGGCTTCCCGGCCGATTCAAACGGCCTCATCCGTTCGGCTGAGGGGACGCTACGCCGTCACGTGCGCTCACCAATTCTCGATGACTCCACGAATCGCCAAGCGGCTCGCCGCGACGATTTGTCGCGCCCGTTGGGCATGTCCGCCGTCTACCTTGGCAGTTTGATGCAATGCTGCCTTGCGGTTGTGCCGAGGTGTCGTTCGCGGAACTGAGGATTGCGGACAAGGATGCGCCTGCCCCCCAGTGAGCGAGGGGGCCCGGACAAGCTCATTTCTTGGCGGTGTTGCGCGCCGGAATGGCGAGCCATGCTTCTAGCATGCTCTGTGCTGCATCGACACCGGTGCGCTTTAGCGACGAGAACAACTGGGCCGTGAACTGCGGCGGCGTCGCGGGATCGTCGGACGGCAGTCCGTCGGTGCGAGGCAGCGCAGCCAGGCGTTTTTGCGTGTCGCGCAATACGACAGTCGCATCCTGACGCGTGAGTTTGTCCGCTTTGGTCAGCAGCACATGGATGGGGCGGCCCGTCGGCATGAACCAGTTGATCAGTTCGCAATCGAGGTCGGTGAACGGCCGGCGCGAGTCCATGACGAGCACGAGGCCGCGCAACTGCGGACGCTGCACCAGATAGTCGCCGAGAAGCTGCTGCCAGTGAACCTTCACGCCACCGCCGACTTCCGCGTAGCCATAACCCGGCAAATCGACAAGATAACCGTACAGGTGTTCGAGGTGAGCGATCTCGAAGTAGTTGATGTGCTGCGTACGTCCCGGCGTCTTGCTCGAGAAGGCCAGCCGCTTCTGGTTGCAGAGGATGTTGAGTGCGCTGGACTTACCCGCGTTCGAGCGTCCCGCGAAGGCGACCTCGGGCACGGCCGTAGGCGGCAGATCGCGCAGATGATTGACGGTCGTGAAGAAGCGGGCTTGATGAAGTAGGGACATGACGGAAACCGGGGAGCGCCGCAGCCACAGGGATCGGGCCGCAACGCGGGTGCAGGGGCGCAAAAACGGTGAGTTTGATGCCCACCGGCGACAGGCCGGGGAGCCCCGTTCTGCGGCCTTCTACATGGAAATCCCCTAAAGTCGGGGAAAGACTTTATTGTACAATATGAAAGTTAACCTTGGCCTTGCCAAGGCTTGCCCGAACGTCTCGCGCGCCGTGAGGTTGGAGGAGAAACACGGCGTCGGACGGTGAGTTCGAACGACCGATTTCCCGACAAAACAGATATAAGGTGTGCGAATGAACCGAGGAGTGTGGAAGTCTCTCGCTGCAACACCGTTGGCGCTGGCATGCTTTCTTCTGAGCGGTGCAGGACAAGCCGCCGAGCCTCAGGCGCCTGCCAAGCCAGACCTGAACCGGGGACAGGCGATTGCCAGTCAGGTCTGCGCCGCGTGCCACGCGGCAGACGGCAATAGTACTGGTGGCGCTTATCCGAAGCTCGCCGGCCAGCACGCCGAGTATCTGGACAAACAGCTCGTCGACTTCAAGGCGCAACCCGGCAAAACGCCCGCGCGTAACAACGCCATCATGGCCGGCATGGTCGCGGCACTGTCCGAACAGGACATGCGCAACGTGTCTGCCTATTTCGCCTCGCAGACCGCGAAGCCGGGCGTCGCGCGCAACAAGGACACCGTGCCGCTGGGCGAGAAGATCTATCGCGGCGGTCTGGCCGAGAAGGGGGTGCCCGCGTGCGCTTCTTGTCACGGCCCCACCGGTGCCGGTATGCCGTCGCAGTATCCGCGTCTGTCAGGCCAATGGGCAGACTACACCGCAGCTCAACTGGTCGCGTTTCGCGATGAGACCCGCAAGAACAACGCCCCCATGCACACCGTGGCCTCGCGTTTGTCGGACAAGGAAATCAAGGCAGTCGCGGATTACATCGCCGGTTTGCGCTGATCGGCAGCCCCTGCCCTGACACCATATGAACGTCAGGGTATATTCGCTGACTTATAACGAAACCAGCAGCGGCGCCGCAGAGCGACCGGATCGATCTGGTTTAGCATACACAGGGTGGCGGGCGCGTGAGAAACGCGTCCCCGCCCTTTTTTGTTGTCGGAAACAGGATGAGCATCAGTACCTCCGGAATTCAGATCAAGGGCGCGCAACGATGGGTGCGCGATGGTGTCGAGCTGGTCAGTTCGATGCGTTTTGCCATCAGCCTGCTGACCGTGCTCGCCATTGCCAGCATCGTTGGCACCGTGCTCAAGCAGGGCGACCCGTATCCCAACTACGTCAATCAGTTTGGTCCATTCTGGGCCGACGTTTTCCGTTCGCTCGGCCTGTACACCGTGTACAGCTCGTGGTGGTTCCTGCTGATTCTGTTCTTCCTGATGGCGTCGACGACGCTGTGCGTCGTGCGCAATGCGCCGAAGATGATCGCGGACATTCGCAGTTGGCGCGATCACGTGCGCGAGGGCAGCCTGCGCGCTTTCGGTCACAAGGCCGAATTCACCGGGCCGACGCCGCGTGGTGACCTGCTGCCGCGCCTCACGAGCTATCTCGGACGCCATGGCTACCGTTTCGTTGTGCGCGAGCGCGATAACGCGACGCTCGTCGCGGCCAAGGCGGGCGCGATCAACAAGATCGGCTACATCTTCGCGCATAGTGCCATCGTCATCATTTGCCTGGGCGGGCTGGTCGACAGCGATCTGCTGATCCGTGCCCAGATGCTGCTGTTCGGCAAGTCGCCGCTGCAGGGCAACGCGGTGATCTCGCAGATTCCGGAGACGCATCGCCTCTCGTCGAGCAATCCGGCGTTCCGCGGCTACGCGTTCGTGCCGGAGGGCGGTAAATCGACCACGGCCATCCTGAATTTTCAGGATGGCTCGGTTGTGCAGGATCTGCCGTTCGCCATCGAACTGAAGAAATTCCACGTCGACTACTACTCGACGGGCATGCCGAAGCTTTTCGCGAGCGACATCGTGGTCACCGACCCCGAGACCGGCAAGATGACGGACGCGACGGTGAAGGTCAACGAGCCGTTCATCTTCAAGGGCGTGGCGATCTATCAATCGAGCTTCGAGGACGGCGGCAGCAAACTGAAGCTGACCGGTTACCCCATGCACGGCGCGTCTGACCGGACGTTCGCGTTCTCGGGCGACGTGGGTGGCTCGACGCAACTGCGTGGCGGCGCCGCGGGCAAGGACGAATACACCGTGGAGTTCAGCGACTTCCGGGCGATCAACGTCGAGAACATCAGCAATGGCGGCGGCGAGCGCGATGTGCGCGGTGTGGCTCGCAAGTCGTTGCGCGATGACCTGAGCGCGCAACTCGGCTCGGGCGCCCGCACCGATCTGAGCAAGGATCTGCACAACGTCGGCCCCTCGGTGCAATACAAGGTGCGCGATCGCAGCGGACAGGCGAAGGAGTACCGCAACTACATGCTGCCGATTCTGGTGGGAGACGGCGAGCGTGTCTTCATGACGGGGGTGCGTGACACGCCGGACGGTCCGTTCCAGTACCTGCGCATTCCGGCGGACGAGGACGGCTCCGTCAAGCAATGGATGCTGCTGCGTGCCGCTCTTCAGGACGATGGCGCACGTGCCGAGGCCGCTCGCCGCTTCGCTGCACAATCGCTGCCGGCGCAGACCTCGGCGGCGCTTCGCGGTCAGTTGCAAGAGAGCGCCAAGCGCGAACTGGATCTGTTTGCCGGTGTGATTCCGGCAAGCAAAACGAGCCAGACGAAGGGCGGCTTGCAGGCGATTGCGGAGTTCGTGAACGAAAAGGTGCCGCAGGAGCAGCAATCCAGCGCAGCGGACATGTTCCGCCGCATTCTCGACGGTACGGTCTGGCAATTGTGGCAGGTCGCTCGTGAACAGGCCGGGCAACCGGCCATGGCGCCCTCGCCGGAGAGCGAGCGCTTCGTGCATACGGCCACCAACGCGCTGTCCGACAACTTCCTGTACGACGCCCCGGTCTTCCTGCAACTCGATTCGTTCGAGCAAATCCAGGCGAGCGTCTTCCAACTCACACGCTCGCCGGGCAAGAAGATCGTGTATCTTGGCAGCTTGCTGCTGGTACTCGGCATCTTCTCGATGTTCTATGTACGCGAGCGGCGTCTGTGGATGTGGCTCAAAGACACGCCGGACGGTGGCAGTTCGGTATTGATGGCGGTCTCGACGACACGCCGCACACTGGATTTCGAAAAGGAATTCGCCCGCACGAAGGCGGAGATGGACGAGATCGTCACGAAACGATGAAGGTGAGACAGATGGAGTTATCGCAAAGCTATTCGGATGTCTCCTGGCTGCGCCAGCGCAGTATCGGCGACTGGCTGTTCGCACTGGCGCTGGCGATCGGTGCGGGCTTTGCCCTCAACCGCTACGGCCATTACATGGATTACTACGAGCACACGATTCTGGTGCTCGCCGTACCCACCTTCGCGCTACTCGGCTGGCATTGGCGATCGGTGCGCTGGCTGATGGCCGGGATCGCCATTCTCGCGCTCGCGGGCATCGGCTTGTATCACCATGATTTGGCGCGGGCCGATCAGGCGTTCTTCCTCAAGTACTTCCTCTCGAGTCAGTCGGCCATCCTGTGGATGAGCGCGCTGTTCTTCCTGGCGACGCTTTTCTACTGGGGCGGTCTGCTCGCCCGTTCGCCGTTCGGTGCGAGCGTGGGCTCGTCATTGTGCTGGGCGGCGGTGCTGCTTGGCTTCACCGGCATGATGGTGCGCTGGTACGAGTCGTATCTGGTGGGGGCCGACGTCGGCCACATTCCGATCTCGAACCTGTACGAAGTCTTCGTGCTCTTCTGCCTGATCACGGCGCTGTTCTACCTGTACTACGAGCGTCGCTATGAAACGCGCTCGCTCGGACCGTTCGTGCTGCTCGTCATCAGCGCGGCCGTCGGTTTCAACCTCTGGTACAGCGTGGCGCGCAGCGCCTACGAGATCCAGCCGCTGGTGCCGGCGCTGCAAAGCTGGTGGATGAAGATCCACGTGCCGGCGAACTTCATCGGTTACGGCACGTTCGCCCTCGCCGCGATGGTCGCGGTTGCGTATCTGCTCAAGTCGGGCGAAAACCAGCGTCTGGCAGTGGCCGGCAAGCCGCTCGACAGCGGTTTCTTCTCGTCGCGCCTGCCGTCGCTCGAATTGCTCGACGACGTGATGTACAAGGCCATCGCCGTGGGCTTCGCTTTCTTCACGATCGCCACGATTCTCGGCGCATTGTGGGCTGCCGACGCATGGGGCGGTTACTGGAGTTGGGACCCGAAGGAGACGTGGGCGCTGATCGTCTGGCTGAACTACGCCGCGTGGCTGCACATGCGTCTGATGAAGGGGCTGCGTGGTGTGGTGGCGGCGTGGTGGTCGCTGACCGGTCTGCTGATCACGACGTTCGCGTTCCTCGGGGTGAACATGTTCCTCTCGGGGCTGCACAGCTACGGACAGCTCTGACGCGGGTCTGCGCATCGGGGCCCACTCGGAAAGCCGCCGCGCTCAGGTGCCGGCGGCTTTTTTCATCGTGCCGTATGATTGCCCGCAACGTGGTGGCGGGAACGGCGTCGCCGGAGCGTCAGTCTCAATCGACAGTGGCGTACGCAATTTGGTGAAATGAGCAACAGAGGCAGACCGGGCTGGTCAGGGAGGCGAATCATGAGTACGAGCAGATCGCGTTTGCGCGGTGCTGACATTCCGGCGAGCAGCATCACGCCTCGCGAGGTCGTCACCGGACGGCGGCGCTTTTTGCGCGCTTCCGGTGTCGGATTGACGGGGTTGGGCGGTGCGGCCCTCGGCGTACTGCCGCAACGTTTCGCGTTCGCAGCCGATAGCCCCGGCACCGGCCTCGCAAAACTGACGTCGACGCGTAACACGCGCTACGTGATTACCGACAAGCCGACCGACATCAAGGACGTCACCACCTACAACAACTTCTACGAGTTCGGCACCGACAAATCCGATCCGGCACGCCGGGCAAGCACGCTCAAGCTGCGCCCGTGGCAGATTGCGATCGAGGGCGAGGTGAAACAGCCGAAGGTCTACGACATCGATGCGCTGCTCAAGCTCGCACCGCTCGAGGAGCGTGTCTATCGCCACCGGTGTGTCGAGGGCTGGTCGATGGTAATTCCATGGATTGGCTATTCGCTCGCCGAACTCATCAAGCAGGTGCAGCCAACGGGCAACGCGAAGTACGTGGAATTTGTCACCCTGGCCGATCCGAAACAGATGCCGGGGCTGTCATACCCTGTGCTCAGTTGGCCGTACGTCGAGGGCCTGCGGATGGATGAGGCGATGCATCCGCTTTCGCTTCTGACGTTCGGCCTGTACGGCGAGGTGCTGCCGAACCAGAACGGCGCACCGGTGCGGATGGTGGTGCCGTGGAAGTATGGGTTCAAGAGCGCCAAATCCATCGTGAAGATCCGTTTCGTCGAGAAAATGCCGCTGACGAGCTGGAATCGTGCCGCGCCGGACGAGTACGGTTTCTATTCCAACGTGAATCCCGGTGTCGATCATCCGCGCTGGAGTCAGGCGACCGAGCGGCGCATCGGCGACGGCGGTATTTTCACGCCCAAGCGCAAGACGTTGATGTTCAACGGCTACGGTGAGCAAGTCGCCAGCCTGTATCAGGGCATGGATCTGCGCAAATTCTTCTGAGCCGACAGCGCGTGCCGACGACGCCATCCAATTCGAGGGAAGTGCCCGGCGCTGCCGCTGGCGCCGCCCGTGCCGCGAAACATTCGCCCCCCGTGCCGCGTTGGCTGCCGTGGGCCAAAGCGGCCGTCTTCCTGCTGGCGATGGTGCCGTTGCTACGACTTGGCGTCTACGGGTTGACCGATCGGCTTGGCGCGAACCCGGTCGAGTTCATTACGCGTTCGACAGGCACCTGGACGCTGGTCATGCTTTGCATCACGCTCGCGATCACGCCGGTGCGTCGCGTGTTGGGGCAGCCATGGTTACTGCGCTTGCGCCGCATGCTCGGGCTGTTTGCGTTTTTCTACGGCGCGCTGCATTTCACGACGTATTTCTGGCTGGATCAGTGGTTCGATTGGGCAAGCATTCTGCGCGACGTGTCGGGCAAGCGCCCGTTCATTACCGTGGGTTTTGCGGCGTTCGTGCTGATGGTGCCGCTGGCGCTCACGTCGCCGTACGCGATGGCGCGACGCATGGGCGGGAGGCGCTGGCAGCGGCTGCATCGCGTGATCTATGCGATTGCCGTGCTGGCGATCCTGCACTACTGGTGGATGAAGGCGGGCAAGAACGATCTCGCCCAGCCGGCGATCTATGCGATCGTGGTGGCTGGCCTGCTCGGCGCCCGTCTGATCTGGGCGCTTCGCAGGCAGTGGCGTCAGGCGTTACCGGGCAGCAACCGTTCGCCGGCGAACAGCGACTCGACCGTTTCACGTTCGCGCACGAGGTAGGCCTGGTCGCCGTCGACCATGACTTCGGCGGCGCGCGGACGCGTGTTGTAGTTGGAACTCATCGCGAAGCCGTAGGCGCCCGCCGAGCGGATCGCGAGCAGATCGCCCGGGACAATCGCCAATGCACGGTCGCGGCCGAGCCAGTCGCCGCTTTCGCACACGGGGCCCACCACGTCATAAGTCACGGCATCGGTTGCGCGACGCGCAACCGGATCGATCGCGTGATACGCCTCGTACATTGCCGGACGCGCCAGATCGTTCATCGCCGCGTCGACGATGGCGAAATTCTTCGTCTCGCCGTGCTTGAGGAATTCCACGCGCGTAAGCAGCACACCGGCGTTACCGACGAGCGAGCGGCCCGGTTCGAACAACACCTGACGATGGCCATGACCGCGCTTGGCGATGTGATCGAGCAGCGTGGTGGCGAATGCCGTGATGTCCGGCGGCGTCTCGTCCGTATAGGTGATGCCCAGGCCGCCGCCAACGTCGATGTGATGCAGTGAGATGCCTGCGGTTTCGAGTTTTTCGACGAGATCGAGGACCTTGTCAGTAGCGTCGAGATACGGCGAAATTTCCGTGATTTGCGAGCCGATATGGCAGTCGATGCCAACGACTTCGAGGTTTGGCATTGCGGCGGCGGTGCGATAGGCGTCGAAGGCTTCTTCGTAGGCCACGCCGAACTTATTGCCGCGCAGACCCGTGGAGATGTACGGGTGCGTCTTGGCATCGACATTCGGATTCACGCGGAGCGACACGCGGGCGCGCTTGCCGGCTTGTCCGGCCACTTCGTTGAGGCGATCGAGTTCCGGACGCGATTCCACGTTGAAGCAGAAGACATCCTTTTCCAGCGCGTAGCGCATCTCGTCCGCATGTTTGCCGACGCCCGAGAACACGGCACGCTTCGGGTCGCCTCCTGCTGCGATGACGCGGGCGAGTTCACCGGCCGACACGATATCGAAGCCGGCGCCGAGCTTGGCGAACACGCCGAGCACGGCGAGGTTCGAGTTGGCCTTGGCGGCGTAGTGCACGGCGGCGTTGCGGCCTTCGCACGCCTTGGCGTACGCCTGATAGGCGTTCGTCAGGGCCGCTTTCGAATAGACATAGAGCGGCGTGCCGAAACGCTCGGCGAGGACGGGCAGGGCAACGTTCTCGGCGTGGAGTACGTCGTCGCGGTAGGAGAAGATGGCGTCGGACATCGCAAAAACTCGGTAATCAACTAGGGCACGCTGGCAAAGCGGAGGGCTTCAGGCCTGATCCTGCTTATTCCGGCTTGGCTGCCGGCACCGATGCGGCCGAGGGCACGTCGACAGACGGCCCACGCTGAGGCTCGGGCACGAGTGGCGGCGGCGGCAGCGGTGTACCTGGCGGCGGCGCCGGTTTCACCGGAGGGGCAGGATAGTACAGCGGCCCGGCCTGACCGCAGCCAGCCAACACGCTCAAAAGGGTAATCGAGGCTACAATCGCGCAGGTTCGAATAGGTGCAGTCATTGGGGGTATCGCCGCGTGGTGCGGCATGCGAACGATGACGCAAAGCGTGGAGTTTAGCATGACGGAAAGTGAATTCCTGGCGCTCGCCGAGGCAGTGCTGGCGCAGGTGGAGGTGGCCGTCGAGGGTAGCGACGTGGATATCGACTGCGAACGTACGGGCAACGTCCTGACGCTCGAATTCGAAGACGGCAGCAAGATCATCGTCAACCTGCAAACGCCGATGAGCGAAATCTGGGTGGCCGCGCGCTCGGGCGGTTTCCACTACCGCCTGAAGGGCGACGAATGGCGTGACACCCGCGACGATTCCGAACTATTCGAAGCACTGTCGCGTTTTGCGTCGCAACAGGCGGGCGAGGCGGTGACATTGCAGGCCGGTTGACAAAAGAATCGCGGCGCAGGGCTCCAGCGTGACTGGAGGCGCAGCGCCGCGCGGCGTTTCCGGGCCACCGGCCCGGACGACCCCCGTCAGGGCTTGCCGTTGAACATGTCCAGAATGCGCTGACGCTCCTGCCGATCCACCGGTGCGGGTGCCGGATTCGATTGCGCCGGTATCTGACCCGGCAGCGATCCCCCCGACGGACCCGGCGCCGCCGACCCGTCCGGCGCGGTATCCGCGCTCAGGCCAACCGTACTCACCGCGCGTCCCGGCGGATAGTCATCGTAGAAGTAATCGCCATTCGCCTGAATGATGCCCTGCGGCATCGTTCGCGTTGATTCCGGTACACCGCGCAAGGCCTTCGACATGTAGTCGATCCAGATCGGCAGTGCCAGACCGCCGCCTGTTTCTCGATCGCCCAGATTGCGCGGCTGATCGAAGCCGATCCACGCCACGCCCACCAGTTGCGACTGATAGCCGGCGAACCAGGCATCGTGCGAATCGTTTGTCGTCCCCGTCTTGCCAGCCAGATCGCTGCGCTTGAGCGCGTTGGTCTTGGCTGCGGTGCCGCGCGTCGCGACGTCGTGCAACATCGAATTCATGATGAACGCATTGCGTGCCGGAATGGCCCGGATCGTCTCGTCGCCCGCTATGGAGGGCTTTTCCTCCATGACGACGTTACCCTTCGAGTCGGTAATGCGCGCCACGATGAATGGATTCACGCGGAAGCCGCCATTGGCAAACACGGCATAGGCGCTCGCCATTTGCAGCGGCGTGACCATCCCCGCACCCAGCGCCATCGGCAGATAGGCCGGATGCTTATCGGCCTCGAAGCCGAATCGTCCGATGAACTTCTGCGCATAGCCCGGCGTGATGCTTTGCAGGATCCGGATGGACACGAGGTTGCGTGAGCGCATCAGCGCAACGCGCATCGGCATCGGGCCTTCGAAGCCGCCGCCGTAGTTCTTCGGCTCCCAGGGCTGCCCCCCCGTCTGTGCCGCCGTGAAGTACAGCGGGCCATCATTAATGATGGTCGCCGGCGCAAAGCCCTTCTCAAGGGCCGCCGAGTAGATGAATGGCTTGAAGCTCGACCCTGGTTGACGCCACGCTTGCGTGACGTGGTTGAACTTGTTCCGGTTGAAGTCGAAGCCACCGACCAGCGATCGAATCGCGCCGTTCTGGGGGTCGAGCGATACGAACGCCGCTTCGATATCCGGCATCTGCACGATTTGCCAGTTTTCCTTCGCGTCCTTTTTCACACGAATCACCGAACCCCGGCGAATCTTTTGTTTCGGCTGGGCTTTTGCATTCAAACCGGCCGCAGCAAAGCGCAGGCCGTCGCCGGTCACGGTAACGTCGTCGCCGTTCAGCAGCACGGCCTTGACCTGCTGGGGCGAAGCGGAAAGCACCACGGCGGCAACCATATCGCCACTGTCCGGATGCTCGACCAGCGTGTCGTCGATCAATTGTTCGCGCTCGTCCTGATCGTCCGGCAGATCGATATTGGCCTCCGGGCCGCGATAGCCATGACGCAATTCGTAGGCCATGACGCCGGCGCGCAACGCCTCGTAGGCGGCCTCCTGATCGGCGGAATTGATCGTCGTGTAGACGTTGAAGCCACGCGTGTAGATCTCGTCCTTGAACTGGGCGTAGAGCAACTGGCGAACCATTTCCGCAACGTACCCTGCATGCACGCTGAACTCGCTGCCCAGCCCGCGCACTACCAGCTCCTGTGCGATGGCCTGATCGTATTCGGCCTTTGTGATGTACCCGAGGTCGTACATCCGCTTGAGGATGTACTCCTGACGCACGCGAGCGCGCTTGTAGTTGACGATCGGGTTATATGCCGACGGTGCCTTCGGCAGTCCGGCGAGCATGGCGGCTTCAGCGAGCGTGATGTCCTTCAGATCCTTGCCGAAGTAGACCCGTGCCGCACTGGCGAAGCCGTAGGCGCGTTCTCCGAGATAGATCTGATTCATGTATAGCTCGAGAATCTGATCCTTCGTGAGGCGCGACTCGATCTTGTAGGCGAGCAGCGCTTCGTAAATCTTGCGTGTGTAGGTCTTCTCGCTCGACAGGAAGAAGTTGCGCGCGACCTGCATCGTGATCGTACTGGCGCCCTGCGAGGATCCGCCGCGCGTGAAGTTCGCGACGCCCGCGCGGAAAATGCCGATGAAGTCGACCCCGCCGTGTTGATAGAAGCGGTCGTCTTCGATGGCGATCACCGCCTTCTTCATGACGTCCGGAATATCGGCGAAGTGCACCAGATTCCGACGCTCCTCACCGAACTCGCCGATCTGGATTTCATCGGCGGTGTAAATGCGCAACGGGATCTTGGGCCGGTAGTCGACGATCGTGTCGAGCGACGGCAACTGTGGCGTCATCACCACCAGGATGTACCCCACGAGCAACGCGCCACAGACGACCATCGCGGCCATCAGGCCGGCGAACCAAAGCGCGAGGCGCAGCCAGATGGAGCGGCGCGGCTTGGGCGGGCGCTTGTCGCGGGGTGTCTCAGTTTGGGGTGTGCTTGCCATGGGGGAACCGGAAAAATCGATGGGCCGATTATAACGAACGCCCCGCAACCTCCCGTTGCCACCCCTCGAAATCAGGGTTCAGGCCTACGGGTTCTAGGAATCGGACGAAGAAAAAGTGGCGTGAATTCCTAAAGCGCATTTCGCTTACCTCGTCGACGCGTGGATTCGGACTGGTCCGATTGGGCAGCCTCGTTGCGCTGGATAGCATCGATCACATCGACAAGAAGAGAGACGGGAGGACGTCATGATCGAAGCGGTCTTGCGCGGTGCGCGCCACATCGGCAGTCAATTTTCGGCGGTGTTGCCGCGGGCCGGGGGTGGGGGTTGCGGTATTTATTTTGACGCTGGCGGCCTGCATTTCGTTCGCCTGACGCGTGTGGCCGGGCTAGCGCGATTGCGTCTGGCCGGCTACGGGTCGGCCATTTTGGAGGATGACATGCTGCGCGGTGCGTTGATCGCCAAGCCGGAGGCGGCAGCCCGTCGTCTGGAAGAGCTACTGGAACGAATCGGCATCAGCGCCACGGATTTACGTGATGACACCATCGTGCTCGCCCTACCTGCGCACGGGCTCAAAACGCAGGTCGTCGATTATCCGGCGGACCTTCCGGCGCGTGCGTTGCGCGCCTGGTGCGAGCGGCGCGCCGCCTTGCTGTTGCCTGGGGATGGCGACCCCGATTTGCGCAATCGTGTGGGTGTGACGTGGGCCGACCCGGGCAATCACCGGCTGCGGTTGTACGCCTGTGAGGCCGAATTGGTGGATGACCGCGTCGCCGTGCTCGAAATGTCGGGACTTCGAGTGCATGCGATCGACGCAGCGCACGAGGCGGGGCGCAGAGCGTTCCGATGGGCGTGGCCGGCAGATGGTGATGCGAGTACGCCCGAGCGAGCCGGTACGCCTAAGGCGCTGCTGCAGGTGGATGCTCACGATCTCGACCTGTCGGTATTCGCCTCGGACACTTGTGTCGCCGACGCGCGAGAGCGATTCGATGGCGTCGGCGCGCATCCTGATGCGTTGGCAAGCGTTGTGCGAGAGTTGGCTGGCAAGCTGCCGGTTGGTCCCAGCGTCATGTACGTGGCGGCACAGGGCGCGAGTCCCGGTGGACTCGTGGCGATCTGCGACGCCTTGGGTGCGGCGTGTGGCATACCGGTGAGGCCGTTCGATCCGCTACGGCGCTTTGAGGTACCGGGTGCGGCCGGGCCAAGGCGTCAGACGTTTGCGCAACGCACATCGCTTGCCGTGCCTTGCGGGCTGGCACTGCGTGCCATGTCGATACAGGGGGTGGCATGCGAATGAGTATGGAAATGCCGCCGCTCGATTTCCTTCCCACGCTGGCTCAGCGACGGCAGCGCGACTTTCGGCGGCAATGCCGCGTGTGGGCGTGCGTGGCGGCGTTCGGCGCGCTGGCGTCGCTTGTGCCGATTGTCCGCGACATTCACGTGCGTCGCGAGGCACTGGCGCAATTGGCGGCGTTACGCGTAGCCAGCGACAAGTTGAGCGCAACGTTGACGGCGTTCGACATCACGGGACGCGAACTCGCGGTCATGCATGCTCATCGCCGGGCCGCCGTCGCGCTGGTCGAACGGCGGCAACCCGTCGCTTACCGATTGCTGGACATCATGCGTGCCTGCGCCGACGGCGTGCGATTGACTGCGGTGACGACGGGCGACGCTCAGCTCCGTGTCGAAGGCTATGCGACGACGCAATCGCGAGTGCGGGAAACACAGAAGCGTTTGAGAGCATTACCGTGGGTGCGCAAAGTGGCGGAAGTCGAATCGAGTGTCGTCCCGGAGAGCGTCAGACGTCAGTGGGTGAGCGCTGCGGGGCAGGCACTGGCGCCGAACATCCGGCGATTCACGCTGCGTATCGAATGGAAAGTGGACGCCAAACCGATCGCACTCGCGGTCAATGCGGATGCCGGCGTTGCATTGAGAGAGGAGGTGCCAGATGTACGGTGAGCAACCTCCGCCGGAGGATGTCCGCGACATTTTTCACGACGTGGCGGCCCGTTGGCGCGCGCGGCGGGCGGTGTGGCGGTCGGTGTCTCCAGTCGAATGGACGCGATCGGTGCGGTGGGCGCTGGCAAGTCTCGCCTGGCTGATGGGTCTTGCGATAGCGTGGTCGGTCTGGTGGCTGGTGGGCTTGCCCGCGCGCGCGACTTTGCAGAAGGATCTCGGCGTCGAGCAGCAGACGTTGGATAGCGCTAACGAAGCTGCGCGTCGATTGCCCGTCCTGATGGCGGCGCTTCAAGAGGCGGAAACCGAGTCGACGGCCTGGCGGCGTTTGTTGCCGCTTGCCGCGAAAGGCGAGGGCGACGACGCTCCGGCAACGGGCCAGTCCGAGGCTTCGCTGCCCGATTCCGCGAATGACGCGGATTCGGCGTGGCGTGCCGATCTTGAGTATCTCGTTGCTCGCGCGGGCCTGACGTTGGAGATGGCCCGAGCGGGGCCGTCGGCGTTAGCGGACGATATCGTGATCGAACGGGCGGAAATCCGCGTCAGGGGACCCGTCTCGAACTTGCTTGGCTGGCTTGCCGAGATTGACAGTGTGCCGCGTCATGTGGCCGTCGAGCACCTGTCGCTTCAGGGACCCGGATGGGGATCGTCGGGCGTGACAGGTGCGGGCGATGCCGGACTGACCGTCACGGTGGCTGCCTACCTGTGGCAGCGACCCTCAGATCTGCCCGGTGCGCCCGTAGCGCAGCCTTTGCCGGCGTTGCCGGCGCCTGCGTCGCGCTGGCGCATGCCCGAAGACACGAATGACGTCTTTCGCACGCCGCTCACACGTCATTCCGCGCAAGACGCGGTGACGATGACACCTTCCGGGCCGCAGCAGGCATCGGACGACGATGGGAATCCGGTCGGATCGATGCGTGCGGGATCGCGTCAAGTCACGCTGCGACGCACGACAACGACCGGATTGTCCGCGACATGGCAAGAGGAGCCTTTACGGCAAGGGACAGCGGGAGCGCAAGCGCCGTGCGTTGATATCACGCTCCATGGTGTCGACGTGGTCGATGCGCTGCGGGCATTCGCGCGTCTGACCGGGCGGAGCGTGGTGATTGGCGAGCGCGTTGCGGGGCGTCTCGACATGGAGGTGCGGTGTGTCTCTACGGCTACGGCGTTCGACGTGATGATCCGGAGTGCCGGCCTCGGCGTCCAATCCCTGAAGGGTGTCGACTGGATCGCCCCGCGAACCGACCTGCTGGCCGACGAGCAGACGCAACTGGAGGCTGCGGCAAAGCGCGAGGCGTTGCTGCCGCTGGTCAGTCGGCGCTTCACGCTGAACTACCCTAGGGCGTTGGCGTTGCGGGAGATCATCATGGGCGAGAAAGACCGTAAGGGGCAGCGGCTGTTGTCCTCGCGAGGCAGTCTGATCGCCGATCCGCGAACGAACCAATTATTCGTGACCGACCTACCGGAAAAACTCGATGCGCTGGCTTCGTTCGTTGCGCGGATCGACGTACCTGTGCGGCAGGTGCTGATCGAAGCGCGCATCGTTGAGGCCGATGATCGGTTCAGTGAGTCGCTCGGCGTCCGGCTGGCGGGATACGACGAGCGGGGAGATCGTGGGCAGAAGGCGGACATCCGACCGGCGGCAGGCAATTCGTCCGGCAACGGCGACACGCATCAGGGCGACGGAAAGTCGCAAGGCCATGCGCTCGACGTTGGGCTGTCTGCGGCGGCGCTGGCAGGCGTCACGCCGCCCAGTCTGGCCATCACGTTATTCGGTCGCTCGGCGACGCGTTTTCTGCAATTGGAGCTGTCGGCGCTCGAGACGACCGGGCGCGGGCGCGTCGTTTCCCGGCCGCGCGTGGTTACGGCGGACAAGATTCAGGCCGTCATCGAGCAGGGTACGGAGTTGCCGTACCAGACCCGCAGCGTTCGTCGCAACGTGACTTCCGTCCAATTTCGCAAGGCCACGCTGAAGCTCGAAGTGACGCCGCTGATCACGCCCGATGGTCAGGTGATCCTGGATGTCGACGTGCGCAAGGACAGCATTGGGCACGCCGTGGCCGAGGGCTTTGCGGTGGACACCCGGCACGTCAAGACGCAGGTCCAGGTCGAGAACGGCGGGACCGTGGCTATCGGCGGGATCTACCAGGAAGAGCGCCGCGACAGCCATGCCAGCGTGCCATGGTTGGGGAATGTGCCTTTGCTCGGGGCGTTGTTCCGTAATCGAGCCAACGACGACCGTCGTACCGAACTGCTGGTGTTTCTCACGCCCAGCGTGGTGCCTGAGGGTAAGCATGAGGAAGATATTGCCGAGCCTGCGAGGCATTCAGCCTTGAGCGTGGGCATGGGCACGAAAGCTGGCCCGTCGAGCCCGGGTGGCGCGGTGGATGGGGGGAATGAGCTGGCGTGGGGGCAGGTGTCTGCACGGGGCGAAACCCCGAACTCCCCCCGAGCGGCCAGCATCCCGCCAGCCACAGGGACGTCACCGGCAACGCGCCTCGAATCGTCGCCAAACGTCCGGCTGCTTGGCCATCCCCGGCTGACTGGGGAGGGGGCCTGAGGCGACGCGTTCCGCACGCCCGACGCATATCCCGGTATCATCAGGGGCTGGAACCCAAATATCAGCGATTTATGCTGGAAAACGTAATACTTGTCGGATTGATGGGGGCGGGCAAGACCACGGTTGGACGCGCAGTGGCACGACGTCTAGGACGACAGTTCTATGACTCCGACCATGAGATCGAAGCGCGCACGGGTGTGCGCATTCCGGTCATCTTCGAACACGAAGGCGAGGACGGCTTCCGTCAGCGCGAAGCCCAGACCATCGACGAACTCACCCAGCGCAGTGGCATCGTACTCGCGACCGGCGGGGGCGCGGTGCTGCGCGCCGAAAATCGCGAGAACATCAAGTCGCGGGGCACCGTCGTGTATCTGCGCGCCAATCCGCACGATCTCTGGCTGCGCACGCGTCGCGACAAGAACCGTCCGTTACTGCAAACCGCAGACCCGCGAGCGCGTCTCGAGCAGTTGTTTCAGGAGCGCGACGCGCTATATCGCGAATGCGCGACCTTTGTCATCGAGACCGGTCGGCCGAGCGTCAATGCGCTCGTCAACATGGTGCTGATGCAACTGGAAATGGCAGGGATCGTACCCAGCAACACCGAGGTGTCGCACGACGTGCCCGACACCGCTGAGGGGGCGCGAGTCGAGACTCACGACGTCGCGCACGATGTTGCGCACGACATGACAGGGCCGGCGGGCGGCAACGGCGGGGATCCGGCGCAAGCCGGTCGCGAGGATGCGCCGCAGGCGACACCTGCGGCACCCGCACCCGATACGCTTCCTCGCTGACTCCGTCGATATCGCTCAACATGACAACAAGCGGCATGATTACCCTCAAACTTGATCTCGGCGAGCGCGCCTATCCCATTCACATCGGTACCGACCTGCTCACGCAGGAAGCCCTGTTCGCGCCGCATGTGCGTGGCACGCACGCCGTGATCGTGACAAACACGACCGTTGCCCCGCTTTACGCGGAGCGTGTCGCGGCAACGCTGCAGCGACTCGGGAAACGCGTGGTCACCGCTGCGCTACCCGATGGAGAAGCACACAAGAACTGGCAGACGCTCAATCTGATTTTCGATGCCCTGCTGGGGGCGCAGGCGGACCGCAAGGCCACGCTCATCGCGCTGGGCGGCGGTGTCGTCGGCGACATGACGGGGTTTGCTGCCGCCTGCTATATGCGGGGGGTTCCCTTCGTGCAAGTGCCGACAACGTTGCTCGCGCAGGTAGATTCGTCCGTCGGCGGCAAGACGGGCATCAACCATCCGCTCGGCAAAAACATGATCGGGGCGTTTTGGCAGCCGAGTGCGGTACTCGCCGACATTGGCACGTTGTCCACGCTGCCTGAGCGTGAGTTGGCAGCCGGGATGGCAGAAGTCATCAAGCACGGCGCGATTGCCGATGAGAAATACTTCGACTGGATCGAAGCGAATATCGATGCGTTGAATGCCCGCGATACGGCGGCGCTTTCCTATGCGGTGCAGCGTTCCTGCGAGATCAAGGCACAAGTCGTCGCCAGCGACGAACGTGAACAAGGCCTGCGTGCCACGCTGAATTTCGGCCACACGTTCGGTCATGCCATCGAAGCCGGGCTTGGCTACGGCGAATGGTTGCATGGCGAAGCCGTGGGATGCGGTATGGTGATGGCTGCCGATCTGTCGGCGCGGTTGGGCTTCATCGACGAAGCCCTCGTGTCGCGTATCAAGGCGCTGGTCACGGCGGCCAGGCTGCCGGTGAAGGGGCCGGACCTCGGGGAAGATCGCTATATCGATCTGATGCGGGTCGACAAGAAGGCGGAAGGTGGGGACATCCGCTTCGTGCTGCTTAACCGGCTGGGGCAGGCGTTCATGACGAGCGTTCCGGACGCCGAACTTCGCGCTACCTTGCGCGCCAACACTTGAGGACGGAGGGCTGGCGATGATCGATTACGAAGCGTCGCTTGCCCCTTACGCGGCGCGCTCCAGCGCGTCACGCGGGCGGCGGTTCAAGGAACCGGTATCCACGACGCGCACGGATTTTCAGCGCGACCGCGACCGCATCATTCATTCGACCGCATTTCGCCGGCTCGAATACAAGACGCAAGTCTTTGTGAATCACGAGGGCGATCTGTTCCGTACGCGTCTGACGCACAGTCTGGAAGTCGCGCAGATTGGCCGGTCGATCGCGAGGAATCTGCGTGTCAACGAAGATCTCATCGAGGCGATTGCGTTGGCGCATGACCTGGGGCACACCCCCTTCGGCCACGCCGGACAGGACGCGCTCAACGCCTGCATGCAGGACCACGGCGGGTTCGAGCACAATTTGCAAAGCCTGATCGTTGTCGACGAACTCGAGGAGCATTACGGCGGCTTTAACGGTCTGAACCTCTGTTTCGAGACCCGCGAAGGCATTCTCAAGCATTGCTCTCGCGCCAATGCGAGAGGCTTGGGCGAGCTTGGCGAACGTTTCCTCAAGGGACGCCAGCCCGGCATCGAGGCGCAGATTGCCAATCTCGCCGACGAGATCGCGTACAACAATCACGATATCGACGACGGCGTGCGCTCAGGTTTGCTGTCGCTCGATCAGCTTGACGACGTACCGCTCTGGAAGCGTTACTGCGCCGAAGCACGGTTGGCATGGCCGGAAATTTCCGGCCGGCGGCTGGTGCATGAAACAACGCGACGGATCATCAACGCATTGATCGTCGACCTGATTACGACCACTCGCCAACGCGTCGCGGACGCTTCGCCGTCCTCGATGGATGACGTGCGCGGCGCCGGGCCGCTGGTGGCTTTCAGCAGCGAGATGCGCGAGCAGGCAGGACACCTCAAGCGGTTCCTGTTCGATAACCTGTATCGGCACTACCTTGTCATGCGCATGGCCGCGAAAGCGCAGCGCATCGTTCAGGAGCTGTTCGATGCTTTCCTTGCCGATCCCCGCTTGCTGCCACCGAATTACCGCGCCGGGAATGCCGAGGATCAGCCGCGCTGGATCGCGCACTACGTCGCTGGAATGACGGATCGTTACGCCATCAAGGAATATCGCAGGCTCTTCACGATCGAGCCGACGCTTTGAGGCTCGGGTGAGGGAATAAAACGAAGCAGCCGGCATTTGCCGGCTGCTTTCATTCTGGCCGTGCCGACGAGAACCTGGATCGTTTCGTCAGACGGAAAACCCGGACGTGTGCAACGCCTTGCCGGGAACGATTAGCTGCGTCCCGCGATGAAACCGAGTACCAGTGCCACGGCGGCCACGGTGCCCACGGTCTGCCACGGGCGTTCGTGCACGTAGCCGTCGGCTTCCTCCCAGACTTCGTTGGCGCGGCGGCGCAGGTTGGCACGCGCATCGCCGAAGTCGCTGCGCGCCTGCCGGAGTTTGTCGCCGATTTCGGCGCGCAGGGCCTCAACGTCCGATGCCGACTTGGCGTTGGAGAGGGCGTGGTCAAGATCGTCCAGCAGATCGCGCACACGCGCCGCCACATCGCCGTTTGCCAGACGCGCTGCGCGCGCCGCACGCCGGCCGGCATAGCGCGCATCTTCCAGACCACTATTGAGTGCCGTTTCCGCTTTCGAGGCAATTCCCATTTTCAGACTCCCAAAAGGTGATATTGAAATGCGGCGTTCGATGCACCCTGGTTGGGTCGACGCCGGTGGAACCCTGAGGCGAACGGCCATTATGGCGCGGCAGTTCGCGTGCGTACACCTTCAGAGAGTGGAGGAAGAAAGAAAGTTGCGGCGCGTTTGCTGAAGATCGTGTGAGAAGACGCCTACGTTGCTGCCAGAAACGAAAAAACGCCGCGCGATGCGGCGTTTTTGGAACCACTCGACGCGTCTTTCGATGCGTCGAGGCTGGTTAGAAGCGATAACCCAGCGACAGGAACGTCACCACCGGGTTCAGTCGGACCTTGGCTTCGCTGGTCGTCGTGATCGGACCGCGAGTCGTGGTCAGCTTGGCCGTCGTGCTGACCGGGATGTACGACACGGAGAAAGCCAGCGTCCAGTGCTTGTCCATGTTGTAGTTGATACCGGCGTTGAAGACCGGGGCCCAGGAATTGGTCAGACTTGCCGTCGTGTTGCCGCCGGGGCCGAGGGTTAGCGCATTGCTGGCCAGCGACTGGAAGCCCGGCGTGAGTTCGATGTTCGAGTAGAAGAAGTAGCTGGCCCCGATACCCAGGAACGGACGCCACGTGTCGTTTGCCTGGCCGAAGTAGTACTTCAGCAACAGCGCGGGGCTCCATTGTTTGGCCGAGGCGAGCGCGCCCCCACCCGGCAATGCGAGGCTACCCTGACCGTACAGGCGGAACTTCGGCGGAACACCAACCACGGCTTCCACAGCGATGTTGTCGGTGAAGAAGTGGGCGAACGTGATGCCTACCGTGTCGGCGTCGTCCACCTGCGCGCCGGTGTTGCCCAGGCGGCTGTTCAACGCATTGGCCAGGCCGGGCACGCTCGATCCCGTTACATTCAGGGGGTTACTCGAAACCTGCGGCGAGAGATGGAACCAGCCAAGGTTGATAACGTTATCGCCAGCTTGCTGTGCGAAGGTGGCCCCCGATGCCGTCAGCATGGCTGCGGCAGCAATTGTCAAATGCTTCAACTTCATCGATTCGTCTCCTGCTCAAGATTCTTTATTGTTGAGAATTCCGTTAAATGAAATTCAGGGCCATTATGCCGACCGTGCAAAATGCCGGATAGCAAGAGTCTGGAGGCTGCGCTCTAAAGGTGTTGTTTCCACGCATCGACTCATGGAATGCCCCTAGAAAAAAGCGCTGGACGAGAGAAAAGCGTGCCCTTATATGTCAGGCACGCTTTTGGGAATTCACTGCGGAGTCCGACATGCCGGACGCATTTTACGTCCCGCACACTGAGTTTAGAACTTGTAGCCGAGCGATACGAAGGTCACAATCGGATTCAGCTTGATTTCGGCGTCCGAGGACGAGAGAACCGTTCCGTCCTGCGCTTTGATCTTGATGTTCGCGGTGGTCTTGAGCGGCAAGTAGGAGACCGATGCGCTAGCGACCCAGTGTTTGTCGAAGGAATAGGAAAGACCTGCGTTAAAAACCGGTTGCCACGACGCTGACGATTTCGCTTCCACGCTCGTTGGCCCGTTATGCCCGGAAGTGAATGCGAGCACGCTACCGAAATTCTGATTTAGCGCCGCTTCGAAATTCGGATTGAGACTGACGTTTGTGAAGAACGTATAGCTCACACCGACACCCAGAAAAGGGCGCAACGACGAATTGGCTTGTCCGAAGTAATACTGCAGCACGAGCGCCGGACTCCATTGGCGAACGCTTTGCACAATCGGGTTGTTTTGCGCCGCACCTAGGTCGATACTCGTGAGCGCGCCGGCGATGCCCGGCGGCGCGATCACGCCCTGACCCGTGAGCTTGAATTTGGCGGGAACACCGGCCACTGTCTGCAAGGCGATGTTGTCGGTGAAGAAGTGGGTAATGACAAGCCCGAGCGTATCGGCGTTGCTGACCTTCGCGCCGCTGCCGGGGGAAGTGAAGTTCGACGGCACCAGGGCAGGCGTGAGACCCTCCTGAGTGACGCTGGTGGTCATCGGCTTGCTGGAGTCTTGCGGGGCGATGTGAAACCATCCGAGGTTGACGACGTTGTCGCCGGCTTGTTGTGCAATGGCGCTGGTGGACGCCAGGGAAATGCCGAGTCCGAGCGCGCAAAGGCGCGCCGCGAACCGATAGGTTCGAATTGTCATTTGTCTATCCTCCCAAGATTATTTATTTATTTTTTGATGCATTATGCGCTTGGGATTTCATGGCGCAATCGCCGGATCTAGAGCTTTTGCACGAATTAACGGGGTTTGGCTGGATATCAGTATTTAAAGAGATTTTTCGAGATAAAACTCTCTCGTGAATCGTGATGTCGAGCTTTAAAGCATTAAATTTAAACAAGCATGGCCCGATTACCGAGACTTTTCATTCCGCGCCAACCGCAGCATGTCATTCTGCGCGGCAATAACCGGCAAGCCATCTTCGTGGACGACGAAGACCGGCGCGTATTCCACGACCGGCTGCGCGACGCTGCACGCGCCAACGGATTGGCGATTCACGCGTGGTGCATGATGCCGAACCATCTGCATCTGGTCGCCACGCCGTCCGACGAGCGCAGTCTGCCTGCAACCTTGCAGGCGGTCGGCCGCTATTACGTGCTGTATTTCAACCGTCGCCACCACCGCACCGGCACCCTGTGGGAAGGCCGGTATCGCGCCACGGTGATCGAGGCCGAGCACTATCTGTTGCTCGCGAGCCGTTATGTCGAACTCAATCCGGTGCGCGCAGGTCTGGTGGACGCCCCAGGTAATTACGTGTGGTCGAGTTACAACCATCACGTCGGCCTCACGGTCGACAGCCTGGTAACGGATCACGCGCTGTACTGGGCGCTCGGCAATACGCCGTTCGAACGTCAGCGCGCTTACGCAGAGGGGTTCTCGATTCCGCTGCCGCCGCATGAGATCGACGCACTGCGTACAGCAACGCAAAAAGGGTGGTTGCTCGGCGGCCCCGAGTATCAGGCGCGCATGTCGCTCGCCGCGAATCGCCGGGTGAGTCCGCTAACGCGTGGCCGCCCCCGGAAGCCGGTGTCCGATACCCTTTGATGCGCCTCCCGACAGACCGGCTCCGGTCTGTCATCCATATTCCAAGCACTTGAAATCACGGGTTTTTCGGCAGACCCTCATCGGACGAAATTAATTTGACCCCATTAAAAATGAGCCTTCTTTTGGTGCGGTTTTTAATTGGAATCTGACCCCATTAAAATATTTTGTCATTGTGAATTTCATGGCGTATATTCCAACTTCGGCCGATTGGTGCGATGCGCAAAAGCGTGCGCGCTGAGTCGGCCCCTGTGGCAACGCCCGAGAACGATCTTCGACGTGCGCGAATCCGCAGCCCTGGCCCGCCCGGCCAACCCCACTTAACCCGGTCGACCGCGACGAGCATGCGCGCGGCGACCTCGCCAAGAGACGGTGTAACTCGTGGAAATGAAACAACAACCGATTGCGACGGCAGCAGCGCTGCCGGGTGAGGCGTACTTGGCGCCGGACGCACAGGGCATGTACGACCCGGCCAACGAACACGATGCCTGCGGCGTGGGCTTCGTGGCGCACATCAAGGGCGTGAAAAGCCACGCTATCGTCGAGCAGGGCCTGAAGATTCTCGAGAACCTCGATCACCGGGGCGCCGTCGGTGCCGACCCGTTGATGGGGGACGGCGCCGGTATCCTGTTGCAGATTCCCGACCAGTTCTACCGTGAAGAAATGGCCCAACAGGGCGTGACCCTGCCGCCGGCCGGTGAATATGGCGTCGGCATGATCTTCCTGCCGAAGGAGCACGCGTCGCGTCTGGCTTGCGAACAGGAACTCGAGCGCACCGTGAAGGCTGAAGGGCAGGTCGTGCTGGGCTGGCGCGATGTCGCGATCGATCGCGACATGCCGATGTCGCCCAACGTGAAGGCCACCGAGCCGGTGATCCGCCAGATCTTCATCGGTCGCGGTCAGGACATCATGGTGACGGACGCCCTCGAGCGTAAGCTGTACGTCATCCGCAAAACGGCAAGCCACCGTATCCAGGCGCTCAAGCTCAAGCACGGCAAGGAATATTTCGTGCCGTCGATGTCGGCGCGCACTATCGTCTACAAGGGCCTGCTGCTGTGCGATCAGGTCGGCCGCTACTATCGCGATCTGGCCGATCCGCGCACCGTCTCGGCACTCGCTCTCGTTCACCAACGCTTCTCGACGAACACGTTCCCGGCCTGGGAACTGGCGCACCCGTACCGCATGGTCGCGCACAACGGTGAAATCAACACCGTGAAGGGCAACGTGAACTGGATCAACGCCCGCACGGGCGCGATCTCGTCGGCCGTGCTCGGCAGCGATCTGCAAAAGCTGTGGCCGCTGATCTATCCGGGCCAGTCGGACACCGCGTCGTTCGACAACTGCCTCGAAATGCTCACGATGGCCGGCTACCCGCTCGCCCACGCCGTGATGATGATGATCCCGGAAGCCTGGGAACAGCACACGCTGATGGACGAGAACCGCCGCGCGTTCTACGAATACCACGCCGCGATGATGGAGCCGTGGGACGGCCCCGCCGCCATCGCGTTCACCGATGGCCGTCAGATCGGCGCGACGCTCGACCGTAACGGCCTGCGTCCGGCGCGCTTCGTGATTACCGACGACGAGATGGTCATTCTGGCGTCGGAGTCGGGCGTGCTGCCGATACCCGAGTCGAAGATCGTCAAGAAGTGGCGTCTTCAGCCGGGCAAGATGTTCCTGATCGACATGGAACAGGGCCGCATCATCGACGACAAGGAACTGAAGGACAACCTCGCCAACGCGAAGCCGTACAAGAGCTGGATCGACGCCGTGCGCATCAAGCTCGACGAGATCGAGCCGAAGGTCGAAGAGGCCGGTGTGCATCACGACACCGCCACGCCGCTGCTCGACTTGCAGCAGGCATTCGGCTACACGCAGGAAGAAGTGAAGTTGCTGATGACGCCGATGGCGATCAACGGCGAAGAAGCCGTGGGCTCGATGGGCAACGACAGCCCGCTCGCGGTCATGAGCAACAAGAACAAGACGCTCTATCACTACTTCCGTCAGCTCTTCGCGCAGGTGACGAACCCGCCGATCGACCCGATCCGCGAGAACATGGTGATGTCGCTGGTGTCGTTCATCGGCCCGAAGCCGAACCTGCTCGACACGAACAACATCAACCCGCCGATGCGTCTCGAGGTGTCGCAGCCGGTGCTGGACTTCAAGGAAATCGCGAAGATCCGCCACATCGACAAGTACACCGGCGGCAAATTCCGCTCGTACGAGTTGAACATCTGCTATCCGGTTGCGTGGGGCAAGGAAGGTATCGAGGCACGCCTCGCATCGCTGTGCGCCGAAGCCATCGACGCCGTGAAGTCGGGCTACAACATCCTGATCGTCTCGGACCGCCTGACGAACCGCGAACAAGTCGCGATCCCGGCGCTGCTCGCCACGTCCGCCGTGCACCAGCATCTGGTCACGCAGGGGCTGCGCACGAGCACGGGCCTGGTGGTCGAAACCGGGTCGGCGCGTGAAGTGCACCACTTCGCATTGCTCGCGGGCTACGGCGCGGAAGCCGTGCACCCGTACCTGGCGATGGAAACGCTTGCCCAGATCGCCCGCAAGCAAGGCGGCGATCTGACGCCGGAAAAGGCGATCAAGCACTTCGTCAAGGCCGTGGGCAAGGGCCTGCACAAGGTCATGTCGAAGATGGGCATCTCGACGTACATGTCGTACACGGGCGCGCAGATCTTCGAAGCCATCGGCCTGTCGCAGGAACTGGTCAGGAAGTATTTCCACGGCACGGCATCGAACGTTGGCGGGATCGGCATCTTCGAAGTGGCCGAGGAAGCCGTGCGTCTGCATCGCGACGCCTTCGGCGACAATCCGGTGCTGGCCAACATGCTCGACGCCGGCGGTGAATACGCGTTCCGCATTCGTGGCGAAGACCACATGTGGACGCCGGACGTCATTGCCAAGCTCCAGCACTCGACCCGTTCGAACTCGTACCAGACGTACAAGGAGTACGCGAATCTCATCAACGACCAGAGCAAGCGCCACATGACGCTGCGCGGTCTGTTCGAGTTCCGCGTCGATCCGCAGCGCGCGATCCCGCTCGATCAGGTGGAGTCGGCCAAGGACATCGTGAAGCGTTTCGCCACGGGCGCCATGTCGCTCGGTTCGATCTCGACCGAAGCGCACGCCACGCTGGCTGTCGCGATGAACCGTATCGGCGGCAAGTCGAACACGGGTGAGGGCGGTGAAGATCCGCGCCGCTATCGCAACGAGCTGAAGGGCATTCCGATCAAGAAGGGGGAATCGCTCGCGTCGATCGTGGGTCGCGATGTCATCGAGTCCGATATCGAGTTGCAAGATGGCGATTCGCTGCGCTCGCGCATCAAGCAGGTCGCGTCGGGCCGCTTCGGTGTGACGGCCGACTATCTGGTCTCGGCCGACCAGATTCAGATCAAGATGGCGCAGGGTGCGAAGCCGGGCGAAGGCGGTCAGTTGCCGGGTCACAAGGTGACGGAATATATCGGCAAGCTGCGCTACTCCGTGCCGGGCGTTGGCCTGATTTCGCCGCCGCCGCACCACGATATCTATTCGATTGAAGATCTGGCGCAGCTCATTCACGATCTGAAGAACGTGAACGCCTCGTCGTCGATCTCGGTGAAGCTCGTGTCCGAAGTGGGCGTGGGCACGGTTGCCGCCGGTGTCGCGAAGGCCAAGGCCGATCACGTGGTGATCGCCGGTCACGACGGTGGCACGGGCGCGTCGCCGCTGTCGTCGGTGAAGTATGCCGGCACGCCGTGGGAACTGGGTCTGGCGGAAACGCAACAGACGCTGGTGCTCAACCGCCTGCGCGGTCGTATCCGCGTGCAGGCCGACGGTCAGATGAAGACCGGCCGCGACGTAGTGATCGGTGCATTGCTCGGCGCAGACGAATTCGGCTTCGCGACGGCACCGCTCGTCGTCGAAGGCTGCATCATGATGCGCAAGTGCCACCTGAACACCTGCCCGGTGGGCGTGGCGACGCAAGACCCGGTGCTGCGCAAGAAATTCCAGGGCAAGCCGGAACATGTCGTCAACTACTTCTTCTTCGTGGCCGAGGAAGTGCGCGAAATCATGGCGCAACTGGGCATCTCGAAGTTCGACGACCTGATCGGCCGTGCCGACCTGCTCAACACCAAGTCGGGCGTGGAGCACTGGAAGGCGAAGGGGCTCGATTTCTCGCGCATCTTCTATCAGCCGGAAGTGGGCGCCGACGTGCCGCGTATGCACGTCGAATCGCAAGACCACGGCCTGACGGGGGCGCTCGATCATGCGCTCATCGAAAAGGCGCTGCCGGCGCTCGAGAAAGGCGAGCATGTCTCGTTCATCCAGCCGGTGCGTAACCGCAACCGTACGGTTGGCGCGATGCTCTCGGGCGAAGTGGCCAAGCGTTACGGCCACGACGGCCTGCCGGACGACACGATCCACGTGCAGCTCAAGGGCACGGCGGGTCAGAGCTTCGGTGCGTTCCTCGCGCGCGGCATTACGCTCGATCTGGTGGGTGACGGCAACGACTACGTGGGCAAGGGGCTGTCGGGCGGCCGCATCATCGTGCGTCCGACCAACGACTTCCGTGGCAACGCCGAAGACAACATCATCGTGGGCAATACCGTGATGATCGGCGCCATCGAAGGCGAAGCCTTCTTCAACGGTGTGGCCGGCGAACGCTTCTGCGTGCGCAACTCGGGCGCCACCGCAGTGGTGGAAGGCACGGGCGATCACGGTTGCGAGTACATGACCGGCGGTACGGTGGTCGTGCTGGGCGAGACCGGCCGTAACTTCTCGGCCGGTATGTCGGGCGGTGTGGCTTATGTGTACGACGCTGACGGTACGTTCACCGCGAAGTGCAACACGGCGATGGTCGCACTGGATCCGGTGCTGCCGCACGCCGAGCAGGAGCGCACGGTGAGCCAGGGGCTGTGGCATCGCGGTCAGACCGACGAGGCGCAACTGCGCGAACTGATCGAGCGTCACTTCCAGTTCACGGGCTCCACGCGCGCGAAGGCGCTGCTCGAAGACTGGGACGGCGCGCGCCGCAAATTCGTGAAGGTGTTCCCGAACGAATACAAGCGAGCCTTGGGCGAAATGGCCAAGGCGGGCGACAAACAAGCACTGGCGGCCTGAAGCCGCTCGCGCGGCAACGCCACGGGGTGAGGGCCCCACGGCGTGCCGCGCGCGGGCGAGGCACGGTAACCACAAAACTTTCCGACTGAAGAAACATGGGCAAGGTCACAGGTTTTCTCGAATTCGAGCGCCAGAGCGAGTCGTACGAAGCACCGCTGGCACGCATGAAGCACTACAAGGAGTTCGTGCTCGCGCTCTCCGACGATCAGGCAAAAGTGCAGGGCGCACGCTGCATGGACTGCGGCATTCCCTTCTGCACCAACGGTTGCCCGGTCAACAACATCATTCCCGACTTCAACGATCTGGTGTATCGCCAGGACTGGAAGTCGGCCATCTCGGTGCTGCACTCGACGAACAACTTCCCGGAGTTCACGGGCCGTATCTGTCCGGCGCCGTGTGAAGCTGCGTGCACGCTGAACATCAACAGCGACGCCGTGGGCATCAAGTCCATCGAGCACGCGATCATCGACAAGGCGTGGACCGAAGGCTGGGTCGAGCCGCAGCCCGCAAAGCACAAGACCGGCAAGACGGTCGCTGTGGTCGGTTCGGGCCCGGCGGGTATGGCCGTGGCGCAGCAACTCGCGCGCGCCGGTCACGACGTCACCGTGTTCGAAAAGAACGATCGCGTGGGCGGGCTGCTGCGTTACGGTATCCCCGACTTCAAGCTGGAGAAGTGGCTGATCGACCGTCGCATGCGCCAGATGGAAGCCGAAGGCGTGACGTTCCGCACCGGGGTTTATGTCGGCCGCGATGCCCCCGATGCGCACATCAACAACTTTTCCAAAGAGACGATTTCGCCGGATCAGTTGCAGGCGCAGTTTGACGCCGTGGTAATCGCGGGTGGCGCAGAGCAGCCGCGCGATCTGCCGGTGCCGGGCCGCGAGCTGGAAGGCATCCATTTCGCGATGGAATTCCTGCCGCAACAAAATAAGGTGAATGCGGGCGACAAGCTGGCGAACCAGTTGCTGGCCACGGGCAAGCGTGTGATCGTGATCGGCGGTGGCGACACCGGCTCCGATTGCGTGGGCACGTCGAACCGCCACGGCGCGAAAAGCGTGACGCAGTTCGAACTGCTGCCGCAGCCGCCCGAGCACGAGAACAAGCCGATGGTGTGGCCGTACTGGCCGACCAAGCTGCGTACGTCGTCGAGCCACGAAGAGGGCTGCGAGCGTGACTGGTCGGTGGCGACGAAGCGCTTCGAAGGCAAGAACGGCAAGGTCGAGAAGCTGATCGCCGTGCGTCTCGAATGGAAGGACGGCAAGATGCTGGAAGTGCCGGGCTCGGAATTCGAACTCAAGGCCGATCTGGTGTTGCTCGCGATGGGCTTCGTCTCGCCGTTGCAGACCGTGCTCGACGCGTTCGGCGTCGACAAGGATGCACGCGGCAACGTGCGCGCCTCGACCGAAGGCGAGCGCGCCTACACGACGAACCTGCCGAAGGTCTTCGCCGCAGGCGACGTGCGCCGTGGTCAATCGCTGGTGGTGTGGGCGATTCGCGAAGGCCGTCAGTGCGCCCGTGCCGTTGACGAGTTCCTGATGGGACATTCGGAACTGCCGCGCTAAGCTTCAAAGCGTGCCCTTCGGGGTGCGCGCAGGTAATGCCTGCCAAAACCACAAATACGGGGTTGAGAGGAGGGGCGCAGAGGTAGGCATCTGCGTCACTGTGGAGAAACCGTCCGGACGGCAACGTCCGGGCGGTTTTTTCTTGCCCCTTCATCTCGCCTGCAAGGATCTGCGGCGCCGCTGATGGGATTGAGGAATCCGTCGATCTCTAAATATAAGATGTCATACAACAAGGCGCTTTCACTGCCAATTCATATGTGATAAAACGTTCCGAGCGTAGGTAATCTTCAACTAACGCAAGGGTTATAGCGTCAGGCGACGGAGCCGCCGGAAGCCCTAGGGATTATCCGTAAACGGCGTATTCGACCATTGTCATCGTACATCTTCTGACGTAGGATGCCTCTCCATGCGAGCTGCGCGCTCGCGACAAGAATATTCACGGAGAGAGACAACCATCATGGCACTGAAAATCAAAGGCCTGCGCTGGTGGATGATCGGGCTGCTGACGCTTGGCACGGTCATGAACTACCTTGCGCGCAGTTCGCTTGCCGTTGCCGCCCCCACGGTAATGAAGGATCTCCACATTACGACTCAGCAATACGGCTGGATCACCGGCGCATTCCTCGTGTTGTATCCGATCGGCGCCCCGCTCACCGGCTACCTGATGGACCGCATCGGTCTGAGATTGGGCTTCCTGCTGTGCGGCGTGATGTGGTCGGTGGTATGCATGCTGCACGGTCTGGCAGACGGCTGGATCGGTCTGTTCGTGCTGCGCGGATTGCTGGGGCTGGCCGAGGCGTCGTTCATTCCGGCCGGCATGCGCGCGGCGGCGTTCTGGTTCCCGTCGAAGGAGCGAGCGCTTGCCGCGGGCATCTTCAACATCGGTACGTCGGTAGGCGCGATTCTCGCGCCGCCGCTGATCGCCTGGTCGATCATGCGCTACAACTGGGAAACGGCGTTCGTGATCGCGGGCGGTCTCGGCCTCGTGTGGGGCGTGCTGTGGTACCTGTTCTACCGTCACCCGACCGATCATCCGGCACTCACGACGGCAGAGTCCGAGTACATCAATGAAGGGCATGCCGTCGACCTCGCTGCCGACGCGCGCAAACCGAACCCGCTTTCGATCCTGCGTCAGCGCAATTTCTGGGGCATCGCCCTGCCGCGCTTCTTCGCCGACCCGGTGTGGGGCACGATCGTGTTCTGGATGCCGCTATACCTCAATCAGGCGCGCGGTTTCGATCTGAAGACGATTGCCGCGACGGCATGGTTGCCGTTCGTGGCGGCGGACATCGGGTGCCTGATGGGCGGCACGATTTCCGTCTGGCTGAACAAGCATTTCAAAATCACGATTTTCAACGGCAAGCGGGTTGTGTTCACCGTCGGCGCCATCATCATGACGGCGATGTGCGGGGTGGGCTTCGTCGCAGATCCGATGATGGCGATCTTCCTGCTGTGTCTGGGCGGCTTTGCGCACCAGACGCTTTCGATCAGTGTGATTTCGATGTCGGCCGACCTGTTCCCGCGTAACGAAGTGGCGACGGTGACGGGCATGGCCGGATTGTCCGCGGGGATCGGCAACCTGCTTTTCACGCTGGTGATCGGCACCTTCGTGACGGTGGTGGGCTATGCCCCGTTCTTCGTGGCGCTGGGCCTGGGCGATCTGATCGGCGCGGTGATTTTGTGGACCGTGGTCAAGCCCGGCATCACGGGCACGGCCACGCCGTTGCCGGCCAGACGCGTCGACGTGGGCCGCACGGCCAATGCGTAGCGGACGGGGTGGCGGGGCAAGACTTCGCCGCATGACGATTTGACGTGCGTCGCGCTGCCCACCTCCCCTCGGGTATGCGGCGCGGCGTCGGCTTTGTTGTCGCAATGCATCGTGGCATGCATTGCGATCTACCGATGAACAAGGAGTGACATGAGCCAGACTTCCGGCAAACCCTTCCGTCGTCTGCTGCTGACCGGCGCGGCGGGCAATCTTGGTAAACAACTGCGCGGCAAGCTCGCAGAATGGGCAGACATCGTGCGCGTGAGCGACATCGTGCCGCTCAAGGCCGAGGCGCCGCACGAAGAAGCCATGCAGGTCGACCTCGCCGATCGCGCCGCGGTGCACGCCTTGCTCGAAGGGGTGGATGCGCTGGTGCATCTGGGTGGCGTTTCCGTCGAAGCGCCTTTCGACGACATTCTGCAAGCCAACATCCTCGGCTTGTATAACGTCTACAGCGCGGCGCAGAAGCAGGGCGTGAAGCGCATCGTCTACGCCAGCTCGAATCACGCGGTCGGTTTCCATCCCGTGACGGAAGTGCTCGACGTCGACGCACCGCATCGCCCGGACGGCATGTATGGCATCTCGAAGTGTTTTGGCGAAGACCTGTCGCGCTACTACTTCGACCGCTTCGGTCTTGAGACCGTGTGTCTGCGCATCGGGTCGTCGTTCGAGCAGCCAAAGAACCCGCGCATGATGGTGACGTACCTGAGCTATCGCGATTTCGTCGAGCTCGTGCGTTGCTCGCTGTTCACGAATCGTGTGGGACATGCCATCGTCTACGGCGTGTCGAACAACCCGACGCTGTGGGTCGACAACACGAAGGCTGCGTTCCTCGGCTTCCGTGCGCAAGACAGTTCCGCCGAATTCGCCGGTCTGTTCCCGCTCAAGGCCCCCGATCCGCAGATGGACGACTGGACGCAGCGCTTCCAGGGCGGCCCGTTCGTGTTGTTGGGGCCGATGGAGCCCAAGGCATGAGCGTGTCCATCGAACGACTCGAGCCGTCGCGAGATACACCGCATGCCGTGGGGGAAAGCCCGCTGTGGCGCGCGAACGAGCAAGCGCTCTACTGGGTAGACATCCCCGCGAAGCAATTGCATCGCGTGACGCCCGCCGACGGCGAGCATTGCCAATGGACCTTCCCGGAACAGATCGCGTGCTTCTCGTTCGACGCCTCGGGCACGTTGCTCGCGGGTTGCGAGACCGGGCTGTTCGCGGTGCGGCTGGGGACGCCCGGCGTCATTGCCGCGTCCGAGTGGCAGCGGATGGCCGCCCCTCCGTTTCCCGCGCCGGGCATGCGCTTCAACGACGGGCGCTGTGACCGTCAGGGCCGCTTCTGGGCGGGCACGATGGTGCAGGACATGTCGCTCGCGAGCGACGCGGGTTCGCTCTTTCGTTTCGATGCCGATGGGCATCTGTCCGCACCGCTCGTCGACGGTCTTGTCACGCAGAACGGTCTGGGTTTCTCGCCCGACAGCCGCACGATGTATCTTAGCGATTCGCATCCGACGCGCCGTCGCGTGTGGGCGTTCGACTTCGATGCGCAGAGCGGCGCGATCGGTGAGCGGCGTTTGTTCGTGGACATGAATCGATATCCGGGCCGCCCCGACGGCGCGGCCGTCGATGCCGATGGCGGCTACTGGACGTGTGCCAACGATGGCAGCCGTTTGTTGCGCTTCACGCCGGCGGGCGAGTTGGATCGAGAAATCGTGTTGCCGGTGTCGAAGCCCTCGATGTGCGCGTTCGGCGGGCGCGACTTCGATACGTTGTTCGTGACGTCGATTCGTCCGGGCGCGGGCGCCAACGAGCACGATGGCCACGTGTTTGCCGTGCGTTGCGGCGTGCAAGGATTGCCGGAAGTGCCTTATGCCGGATTGGCCGGCGCGTTTTCGGCGGCAGGTGTGTAGGCGGGGGTGTGTCGGTGGCGACGCCGCGCAAGCACATAAGCGGCGAGCACTGCGGAAGTGGTTCCGGGTTGGCTGGCTTACACGGATGGCCACCCGGTGAGGCGGCGGGACGTCGGATCGACGGTAGTCAGCGATCCGGCGTCCCGTTTTGCCGTCGGCGGACCGATGGCGTTTCGTGGCATCGGCACGATCAGTGCGTGACGTCCGCCGTGACAAGCGACTTGCCGCGCGTCTCGGGCAGCAGCAGCGCGCACACGACCACGAGCAGGTAACCGCCGCCCGCCACCATGCCGATGGCCTTCACGAGCGAGCCGGTTTGCGCGAGCATGCCGACGGCGATGGGGAAGAACGAGCCGATGCCGCGTCCCAGGTTGTAGCAGAAACCTTGTCCGGAACCGCGAATGTGGTTCGGATACAGCTCCGTCAGATACGCGCCGATACCGGCGAAAATGCCTTGCACGACGATGCCGAGCGGGAAACCGAGCAACAGCATCGCGCTGTCGGTGATCGGCAGCATCGTGTACGCCATGCCGAGCAGGAACGATGCGACGGCGAAGAAGACGAAGGCGCCGCGACGTCCGAGTTTGTCGGAGAGAATCGCACCGACGATGTAGCCCACGAACGAGCCGACGATCAGCACGATCAGATACGCGCTCGTGTTGAACACCGAGAGCCCGCGCACGGTCTTCAGATAGGTCGGCAGCCACGTGGTGATCGCGTAGTAGCCGCCAAGCATGCCGGAGCACAGCAAGCTGCCGAGGATCGTCGTCTTCAAATGCTCCGGGGCAAATATCTGCATGAAATTGCCGTGCAGTTTGCCCTCGGCGATCTTGCGGCGGGTCTGCGTGTAGATCTCCGGGTCCGACACGTTACGGCGCACGTACGTGATCCACAGCGCGGGCACGATACCGATCCAGAAGCACGCGCGCCACGCGGTGCCTTCGTCGAGCACGGCGAAGAAGAACCAGTACAGCAGCGCGGCGGCGGCCCAGCCGACCGACCAACTGCTTTGCACCGTGCCGACCGCCTTCGCGCGATGCTGTGGCGAGCGGATCATCTCGCCCATCATCATCGTGACGACAGTCCATTCCCCGCCGAAGCCGATGCCTTGCAACGTGCGCGTGATGAGCAACTGCCAGAACGAGTTCGTGAAGCCCGAGAGGAACGTGAACAGGCAAAACGTGGCGATCGTCCACTGAAGCACGCGCACGCGGCCGAAGCGATCCGCGAGAATGCCGGCGAGCCATCCGCCCACCGCTGACGAGATGAGCGAACTGGTCGCGATCATGCCCGCTTCGCCCTTCGTCATCCCCCACGCTGCGATGAGCGTGGGAATCAGGAAGGAATAGATCATGAAGTCGAACGCATCGACGGCGTAGCCGCCGAAGCCCGCATACAGGGCCTTGCGCTCCTTCGTGTTGAGTTCCTTGAACCAGGAAAAAAATGCCATGAAGACTCCTCGGTGGATCGTGTGCTTGTCGTTATGTGTGTGACGTGTGTTGTTTTTTGTACCCACGCGGGGTGACGTGCGACTCAGAGTGTCAGGCCCCCGTCGACGTGGATCACCTGTCCCGTGATCTGGCGCGCATGCGGGCCGAGCAGGAAAACGGCGAGCGCGGCGATATCGTCGGGCTCGCAGAGGCGGCCGGTAGGCGTGGCGTCGGCCGCGCGCTGCCATGCGGCGGGATCGATGGCCGAGTGCCCGCTGTCCTTGCGCGTGTAGCCGGGTGCAACGCAATTGATCGTCACGCCCGAGCTGGCGTATTCGGCGGCGGCGCTTTTGGCGAGCGCTTCGATGGCGGCTTTGGCGGCGGCCGTTGCGGGAAAGCCGGGCTGATTCGGTGCGAAGCGATGGGCGACGAACGAACTGACGGCGACCACACTGGCCTGCGGCGAGCGTTGCAGGTCGGGTAACGCGCAGCGCAGCAGCGCTGCAAACGCGCCGGGCATGGCCGCGAGCGTGAGTGCGAAGGCGTCGTCGTCTACGTCGGTCAAGCGCTGGCGCGTCGCGAAACCTGCGTTGCTCACGAGTTGATCGATCGAGCCGAAGGCGTCGTGCGCGGCGTCGATCAGACGCGCGGCGGCCGAGGTCTCAGCGAGATCGCCGAACCAGACGGCGCACTGCGCGCCAAGGCTCTCGCAGGTCTGACGCACTTCGGCGAGGCGCGCCTGACTCGCGTCGGACGCCCCGCGGGTATGCAGCAGCAGGCGTGTCTGCGTAGAAGCGAGCCGGCGGGCGATGGCCGCGCCGATGCCGGAAGCGGCGCCGGTCACGACGATAGTGCGTGCGGCGCGGTGAGGAGACTGGCCGGATGAGGAAGCAGGGGTGGTCACGATGAACCCGGGGCGAGCAAAGGGTGCTCGTGATTATGCCAAAGCCCTTGTGCGCCGGGACAGCCGTGTCAATATTATTTAGGAAGTGAATGAATTGGCGCGCATGCGTGCTAGGCGGCGCCGACCACCCGTGAGCGCTCGATGTCGTTGGTTGCATGCAGTGTCATGGTGTGCTGATGAAAGCGTCCGAGTGTTTCGCGATGCGCCACGCTGACCATCATGGTGCCGGGCAGATGCGCGTGCAGGGCTTCGTACACGGCTTCCTCGGTCTCCACGTCGAGTGCGCTGGTCGCTTCGTCGAGGAACAGGTAATCGGGTTTCTGAAGCAAGGCGCGTGCGGCGGCGATCCGCTGCTGTTCGCCGCCCGAGAGCCGCCGCGCCCAGTGCGCGACCGTTTGCAACGCGTCATTGTATTGGCCGAGATTGACGGCAGTCAGCGCCGCGCGGCACTCGGCGTCGCTGAACGTGTCGGGCGGCGAGGGGAACGCCAGCGCGGCCTTCAGCGTGTCGATGGGGAGATAGCTTTGCTGCGAGAGGAACAGTACGCGGGCGTTGGCGGGAACTTCGATGCGGCCGCTGCCGAAGGGCCACAGCCCGGCGAGTGCGCGCAGCATGGTGCTCTTGCCGCAGCCCGAGCGGCCGCGGATGAGCCACCGTGAGCCCGGCGTGAAGGCGAACGATCCGGCCACCGCGAGCGGTGCGCCGTTGGGAAGCGCGAGATGCAGATCGGTCGCCGCATACGCGGGGGACGTCGAACTGCTCGCCGTCACGATGGAGATCGCGCCCTCGCGCGGCACCTGCGGCGGTTCGTCGATCACACGTGTGAATTCGCGCAGACGATTGACCGTCGCCTTCCAGTCGGCCAGGGTCGCGAAACTGTTCACGAACCACGAGAAGCCGTCGCTCACCTGCCCGAAGGCGTCGATGATCCGCATGAGCACGCCGAGCGTGAATGCGCCTGCGAAGTAGCGCGGCGCGGCCGCCATGATCGGGAAGACGATGGCGATCTGCGCATAAATCGAGTTCGCGAAGATCAGGCGCTTCGTCACGACCATGATCTGCCACCAGTTGTCGCGCACGGCGCCGAAGGCCGCCTTCAGGCGCGACAACTCGGCGCCTTCGCCACGATAGAGGGCGACCTGCTCGGCCGACTCGCGCAGACGCACCAGCAGAAAACGAAAATCCGCTTCCACCTGCTGCTGCCGATAGCTCAGCCCGACGAGCGGGCGGCCGACCTTGAAGATGAAGTACGAACCCACGACGGCGTATAGCGCCGCGACCCAGACCATGTAGCCGGGAATCGTGATGTTCATGCCGCCCAGCGCGAACGACACCGCGCCCGAGATCGTCCACAGAATCGTGATGAACGAGAACAGTGAGACGAGTGTCGTCAGCAAATCGAGCGAGAGCGCCAGCGACGAACTCACGAGCGTGCGGATGTCTTCCGAAATACGTTGGTCGGGGTTGTCGGCGAGATGATCGCGTTCGATGCGGTAATACGCCTGATGGGCAAACCACTTCGCCAGGTTCGTATCCGTTACCCATTGCCGCCACCGGATTTCGAGCATCTGCCGGAAGTAGGTGCGGAACGTGGCGATGATGATGAAGCTGAAGGCGAGTATCGCGAACTCGGCGAGCGAAGACTTGAAGACGGGCCAGTCGCGCTTATCCAGGGCATCGTAGAAGCCGGCGTTCCACGCGTTCAGGCGCACGTTGATGAACACGACCGCAAGGTTGAGCACCACGACGAGGGCGAGCAACCGGCGTCCCTCCCAACGCTTCTCCGAGATCCAGTAAGGCCGGATCAATTGCCAGGCCGTGGGGTGCTTTGGCGGTTTGGGCGCGGGCGCGATAGGGTCGCCGGCCGGCGGCACGTTGGGAGATTGGGGAGGCTTCGGCGTGTGAACCATGATCGTCTGGCGGCGCTGCCGCAGTGGTGCAACGTGTTTTGGGGGCAACGGCTCATTTGACCTCAGTTCCCGATGCTGCGTTGCACGAATTCCAGCCCGGGACTCGCGTCACGTCGACATTCAGTTTACGTGTCGTTACAAGACTCGGAAGATTCGTCAAAAAACGAGACGCAACGGACGTGCAACCGGCCGGAAACCTAGCTTGCACGGGCGTCGGCATCTATGTTGTAATGACTGCGGGCGAAACAGGGGTGCTCCGTGCCGGACGCGGGTGTTGACCATGCGTAACGATGTCACGGGGCTGAGAGAGACCCTTTGCACCCGACCCGGGTAATACCGGCGTGGGAAGTTTCCGACTCCTCCAGTGGGGTAAGGTGTCCAACACCGTTTCGTCCTTTTGCTTTCATGAGGAAAGGACCCCATGCGCTGCCTTCCACAAATTCCTTCGTGTTCCCCTGAGTGCCTGCGCGCCGTGACGGCTTGCGCGGCAGTGCGCGTATGAGCGCATCCACTTCCCGTTCCGCTTCCCGTCCTGACGTCGCCATCCTTGGCGGCGGGCTGTCCGGCCGTCTTCTCGCCTGGCAACTGATCCGCGCCGGTGCGCGCGTGGCGCTGTTCGAGCGCGGCGACGCCGACGGGTCGTCTGCGGCCGGCTGGGTCGCGGCCGCCATGCTCGCGCCGCTGGCCGAGGCCGCCGTGGCCGAACCGAGCATCGTCGAGATGGGCGCGGCGGGCCTCGAGCGCTGGCCGTCGTTGATCGACGGCCTGCCTGAGCACGTCTTCTTCCAACGTAACGGCACGCTGGTCGTGTGGCATCAGCCCGACCGTGCCGAAGCTGTCATGTTCGACCGCCGCATGCGCGCGAATGCCCCGCCGGCATTGCTGCGCGGTGGTGTCGAGCGGGTGACGGGTGCGCAATTGAGCGAGGTCGAGCCCGCGCTTGCCGGGCGTTTTCAGGAGGGCTGGTTGCTGCCGAACGAGGGCCAGCTCGATAACCGTCAACTGCTGCGTGCGCTGGCGGCGGGGCTCGCCAAAGCCGGGGCGGAACTGCATTGGCATACGGAGATCGCCGAGGGGGCCTACCCCGACGCCGGTCTCGTCATCGATTGCCGCGGGCTGGGTGCGCGCGGTGTGCTCACGCGCCTGCGCGGCGTGCGTGGCGAAGTGGTACGCATTCACGCGCCAGGTGTCGGATTACGCCGGCCGGTACGGTTGCTGCATCCGCGTTATCCGATCTACATCGCGCCCAAGGAAAACGATCTGTATGTGATCGGGGCGACCGAACTCGAGTCGGAAGACATGTCGCCGATGACCGTGCGCTCGGCGCTCGAACTGCTCTCGGCGGCGCATTCGCTGACCCCGGCGTTCGGCGAGGCGCGCATTATCGAATTGAACGTCAACTGCCGCCCCGCGCTGCCCGACCACCTGCCGCGCGTGCAGTGGGACGGTGCGCGGCTGCTGCGGGTGAACGGCTTGTACCGGCACGGCTATTTGCTGGCGCCGGCAGTCACGGGAGAAGCTTGCGCGCTGGCGCAGGCGTTGATGCAATCGACTGGCGGGCAAGTGGGCGTTGGCCATGCGTTCGACTGGGAGACGTGGCGAGCGAGCCGGCCGTGGCCGGACCTGTTCCGGCACGGATGAGAGGGAGCTGTACGCGATGGACATCCATATCAATCAACAGACACTGAGCGTGGCCGAGACGGCGACGCTGGCCGAGGCGCTGGTCGCCTACGGCGCCAAGCCGCCGTTCGCCGCGGCGATCAACGGGCAATTCGTACCCAAGACGCAATACGCCGCGCGTTCGCTCGCGCAGGGCGACAAGATCGATGTCGTGCAACCGGTGGCCGGAGGCTGAAATGAACGCATTCACCGAATCGGCCAACGTGGCTGCAGGCAGCGCGCGCGACGCGCTCACGCTGTACGACACCCGCTTTGGCAGCCGTTTCCTGCTCGGCACGGCGCGCTATCCGTCGCTGCAAGTGCTGAGCGATTCCATTGACGCGGCCCGTCCGGGCATGGTGACGGTGGCGTTGCGCCGTCAACTGTCGGGCACGGGGGCGCAGGCCTCGGAAGGCCCTTTCTGGGAGACGCTGCGCCGTCTCGCGGTGCCGGTGCTGCCCAATACGGCGGGTTGCCATTCAGTGCAGGAAGCGATAACGACGGCGCAAATGGCGCGCGAAGTCTTCGAAACCGACTGGATCAAGCTCGAACTGATCGGCGACGACTACACGCTCCAGCCCGATCCGTTCGGTCTGGTGACGGCCGCCGAGCAATTGATTCGCGATGGCTTCAAGGTGCTGCCGTATTGCACGGAAGATCTGGTGCTGTGCCGCCGTCTGCTCGACGTCGGCTGTCAGGCGCTGATGCCTTGGGGGGCGCCGATCGGCACCGGTAAGGGGGTGATCAATCCCTACGGTTTGCGGCTCCTGCGCGATCGTCTGCCGGACACGCCCTTGATCGTCGATGCAGGCCTCGGTCTGCCGTCGCACGCCTGTCAGGTGATGGAGTGGGGCTACGACGGTGCGCTGCTCAACACCGCCGTGGCGCTCGCCGCGCAACCGGTGGAGATGGCCGGGGCGTTTGCCGCTGCGATCAAGGCAGGGCGTGCCGCGTGGCTCGCCGGGCCGATGGCCGAACGCGAGAGCGCCGAAGCCAGCACGCCGGTGGTCGGTGTGCCGTTCTGGCATCAGACGGGCGTCTGAACGTCGTTCGCCGCTAGCCCGAATCACAAGGAAATTTCATGACGACGCATACCGGCGCCGCCCCGTTGTCGCACGTGCAATGCCTGCCCGCCGACGCGCCGCTTGCCATGGCGTGGCAGCAGGCCGCTGCCGACATTCGCGCGCGGCTCGCGCCGTGGCCCTCGGACAACACGGCGCCGCATTGGCGTCTGCATGCACAGACGCCGGCCGGCGCAGGTCGAGGTGACGTGGTCTGGTGGCCGCTCTCGCCGCAAGGTGAGGTGGGCACAGCCGCATCGGTGCAGATCGACGTCTGGCGTGCGGAGGGTGCCGTCGTGTTGTGTTCGCACGCGCTCGCGCACGGGGGGCATGTGCAAGACACGCTGTACACGCATGACGCGATCTATCGTGTGGCGGGTGTGGACGATCCCGCCTTCTTCCCCGCGTTCGCCGCGTTTCTCGACTGCGGCTTCGCGCCGCACGACGCGCTCGTGCTGGCCCGAGCCTGGCGCACCGACGGCAGCCATGCGCGCCCGGAAGATGAGAACACGCTGGGGGCATGGCCGACTTTGCTCGAGACTTTCCCTGCTGTGCTTGGACAGGTGCCGTCGCCCGGCCGCTTCCCGGCATGCCCGTCACGCCTCGGCCTGTATCCGGTGTTGCCCGATGCGGCCTGGTGCGAACGCATGGCCGATCTTCAGGTTGGCACCGTTCAATTGCGCATCAAGAACCCGGCGCACCCCACGCTGCGTTCGGAGATCGAGCGGACCGTGGCCGCCGGGCGTCGCGTGACGCACGACAGCGCATGGTTCATCAACGACCACTGGCGCGAGGCGGCGCAGGCGAACGCGTACGGTGTTCATCTCGGGCAGGAAGACATGGCGGCGCTCTCGGCCGACGAGGTGGCGGCGCTGTTTGCGAGCGGCATGCGGCTGGGTATCAGCACGCATGGCTATTATGAGATTCTCGCGGCGCATCACTTCCGGCCAAGCTATCTGGCGGTCGGCGCCGTGTTCCCCACGACGACCAAGGTGATCGCAACGGCGCCGCAGGGGCTTGCGAAGCTGGCGCGGTATGTGAAATTGATCGCCCCGCATTACCCGCTGGTGGCGATTGGCGGCATCGATGCGGCCAATCTCGCACAGGTGCTCGATACGGGCGTGGGATGCACGGCGGTCGTGCGTGCGGTGACGGAAGCCGTCGATGTCGTGGCAGCGGTGCAAGGAATGCAGCGGGAATTTGCGCGGCGCGTGTGACGCAGACTGGAGGCTACAAGTTGCGTGTCATGAACACCGCCCCATCGCCGTACCCGGCCAGCTTGGCGGCAATGAGCGGTGAGACATCCGCCGCGGCGGCATAACCGAAGCGCGCCCAGAACCCTTGCGATTGCTGTACCGCGACAAGCGCCGATGCACGCAACCCCAGCGACTGCGCCGACGCCAGCGCGACGGCATAGAGTTGACTGGCGACACCCGCGCCGCGCGTGCGGGGGGCGAGCGCCATATCGTGCACATACCAGCAGTCGGGCGCATCGGGCAGGGCGTCGAGGACCGTGTCCAGCGGCGGCGGGGCAGCGATGCGCCAGGGGTGCGTGAACAGGTAGCCGGCCACCGGGGCAGGCGCCGAGTCGGCGTCGACCGCGACCCAGCAGGTGGACGCCGACAACGTGAGCCGCGAGGCCAGCGTGGCTTCCGACTCATGCATCGGATCGCGATAGGCTTGCGCCTGCACCGTCAACACCTGGGAAATATCGCCGGGTAGCATCGGACGAATCCGAAACTTCGGCATCTCCGTAGGCTGCGTCTGATGGGGGCGGGAAGACGATGGGGTGGCGCGGGACATCCGGGTCAATGGCTTATTGCGTGAAACGCCATATTGTAGCAACCGCACAACACCTATGCAGACAACGGCATTGGTAAGTCCTTGCCGCGGTTACGTTTTCTGTCTGTTGCGCACTTCGGAACGCGTCGGCGCGAATATGCCAAGGCGCTGTAGAATGCCGCGGGGCTGCACCGATCCCCGCTTTCGCCCACCCTGGTTGGGCGGCATCGATTTGCATTCCCCCCTATAATTGGCGTTTTGCGCCGCACTATAAGACCCGAAACGTGCCTACCCCGAATCCGGAAAATTTGCTCGAATTGCGCGACGTCAGCTTTGGTTACGGCGAACGTCTGGTGCTTTCCGGGTTGAATATGCGGTTTCCCCGCGGCAAGGTCGTTGCCGTCATGGGGGGCTCGGGTTGTGGCAAGACAACGGTATTGCGCCTGATCGGCGGGCTCGTCCATGCCAGCCGGGGCACAGTCGATTTCGACGGCACCGATGTTGCCTCGCTCGACCACAACGGCTGGTACCGGCTGCGTCGCCGCATGGGCATGCTGTTCCAGTTCGGTGCGCTCTTCACTGACATGACGGTGTTCGACAATGTGGCGTTCCCGCTACGCGAACACACCCGGCTCGATGAAGCACTCATTCGCGATCTTGTGCTGATGAAGCTCAACGCGGTCGGGCTGCGTGGCGCACGCGACATGAAGCCGGCCGAGATCTCGGGCGGGATGGCGCGCCGGGTAGCGCTTGCACGCACGATGGCGCTGGACCCGGACCTGATCATGTACGACGAGCCGTTCACCGGTCTGGACCCGATCTCGATGGGCATTACGGCGAATTTGATTCGCAAGCTCAACGATGCGCTGGGCGCCACGTCCATCATTGTTTCGCACGATGTTGCGGAGACGTTCACCATCGCCGACTACATCTATTTCATTAGCGAAGGCCGCATTGCGGCGGAGGGTGAGCCCGACGCGCTGCGTGCCTCGAATGACCCGACGGTGCGCCAGTTCATCGACGCGCAGCCGGACGGCCCTGTGAAGTTTCAGTATCCCGCACCACCGCTGGCGGAAGATTTCGGTATCGGAGCGCGTGCATGATCACCGCCATTGGCAGTTTTGTTCGCGGCCACGTTGAGCGAGTCGGCTACGGCGCACGCTTGTTCCTGCGCATGCTTCGCTCGAGCGGCGCGCTGTTGCGCCGGCCTCGTCTGGTGACCGACCAGGTGCATTTTCTGGGCAACTATTCGTTCGTCATCATTGCCGTCTCGGGCCTGTTCGTCGGCTTCGTGCTGGGCTTGCAAGGCTATTACACACTCAACAAGTACGGCTCGGAACAGGCGCTGGGGCTGCTTGTGGCGCTCTCGCTGGTGCGTGAGCTGGGCCCGGTGGTGGCGGCGTTGCTATTTGCCGGACGCGCCGGCACTTCGCTCACGGCCGAAATTGGCCTGATGAAGGCGGGCGAACAACTGACCGCCATGGAAATGATGGCGATCGATCCGATCGCACGTGTGGTGGCCCCGCGTTTCTGGGCGGGCGTGATCGCCATGCCGATTCTTGCGGCGATCTTCTCGGCCGTGGGTATTTTTGGCGGTTACCTGGTCGGCGTGCAATTGATCGGCGTGGACTCCGGCGCGTTCTGGTCGCAGATGCAAGGCGGCGTGGACGTGTGGGCAGACGTCGCCAACGGCGTCATCAAGAGCATCGTGTTCGGCATTGCCGTCACATTTATCGCGCTGTATCAGGGGTTCGAGGCGCATCCGACACCGGAGGGCGTGTCGCGTGCGACTACGCGCACGGTGGTGCAAGCGTCGCTGGCCGTGCTCGGCCTCGACTTCCTGCTCACGGCCCTCATGTTCAGCTAACGGGCCAACGTGCCTGCCAAGACATAGACAGACAGTTTGCGCACACTGACACAATGAAAAAACACCCCCTCGACTTCTGGGTCGGCCTGTTCGTGGTTCTCGGATTTGCAGCACTGCTATTCCTCGCACTCAAGGCGGGCAACATGAGTTCGCTGTCGTTCTCGAGTACGTATCCGGTAACGGTGCGCTTCGACAACATCGGTGGTCTCAAGCCGCGCGCGCCGGTCAAGAGCGCGGGCGTGGTGGTCGGTCGCGTGGCGTCGATCAGATTCGACGACAAGCGTTATCTGGCCGATGTCACGCTCAATATCGATGCGCAGTATCAGTTTCCGAAGGACTCGTCGGCGAAGATCCTGACCTCGGGTCTGCTCGGCGAGCAATACATCGGCCTTGAGCCCGGCGGTGACGATCAGATGCTCAAGGGCGGTGATACGATCACGCTCACGCAATCCGCCATCGTGTTGGAAAATCTGATCGGCCAGTTCTTGTACAACAAGGCGGCGGATGCCGGTGGCGCCCAGGCGGGCGGTGCATCGGCTGCGCCGGCGCCAGCAACTCCTGCGGCAGCACCGGCGCAAGGGGCAGCAACGGTAAACCAAGGAAAATAAAAGAATGACCCGCTTCCGTACTTCGGTAGTGCTGGCCGCCGGCGCGATGACGCTGGCAGGCTGCGCCACTGTCACCAACCCGAATGCCGCCGACCCCATCGAAGGTTTCAACCGTTCGATGTATACGTTCAATGACACGCTCGACAAGGCTGTCCTGGTGCCGGTAGCCAAGGGCTACCGCTACGCGGTGCCGGATCCGGCACGCGATATGGTCACGAACTTCTTCTCGAACGTGGGCGATGTGTACAACTTCGCCAACAATCTGTTGCAGTTGGAGATCACGGCCGCCGCGCAGGATCTGATGCGCCTGACGATCAACACGTTCTTCGGCGTGGGCGGTCTGTTCGACTTCGCAACGCCGGCCGGGCTGCCGAAGCACAGCCAGGATTTCGGCGTGACGCTGGGCAAGTGGGGCTTGCCTGACGGTCCGTACCTCGTGCTGCCGTTGCTCGGGCCGAGCACCGTGCGCGACACCGTCGGCATGGCCGGCAACATGGTCATCGATCCGACGTCTTACATCAGGCCGGACTGGGTGAGCTACTCGCTCTTTGGCGTGCGTCTGGTGAACACGCGGGCGAACCTGCTCGACGCATCGAACCTGCTGGAAGCTGCCGCACTCGATCCGTACTCGTTCACGCGGGACGCCTATCTGGCGCGTCGCAAGTACCTGATCAATGGCGGCGCATCGGGTGATGCCACGCTGCCGAACTACGAGGACGAAGGGGACGCAGCGGGTGCCGCAGGGGCTGCCGCTGGCGGCAAGAGCGGACAGCCGATGCCGGCTGCGCCCGCGTCGGGCGCAAGCGCACCGGCACCGGCACCGGCCTCGGGCGTGCAAGGCGAGCCGGAAGCGCCGCAAGGCTCGCCGGTGCCCGGAAAGTTGGTCCCGGGTGGCCTGCCGTTCCATCGTTGATCGACGCAGATCGAGCGCAGTTCGGCGCCGATCCGCATATATGAAGCGCGCCCCGCTCGCCGGGGCGCCGTCGGCAGGCCCTTCGGGCAACAGTTTGTTACACGACACTGCCGTCATTCCGAGAACTCAAGACACGACGCGGGTATCCAATCTCGCAACACTCGTTACTCGAAAGAGGAAGTCCACAATGAAGAAGTTCTGGCTCATTCCCGTCATGGCGTTCATGACTTACACCGCTGCCGGCTCTGCCATGGCGCAGGCGCAGGCCCCGGACGTGCTGGTCAAGCAGACCGTGACCGAAGTCATGACCGCCGCCAAGAACGATCCGAACATCCAGAAGGGCGATCTGAACAGCATCACCAAGCTGGTCGAGCAGAAGATCATGCCGCACGCCGACTTCAAGCGGACCACGCAATTGGCGACGGGCCGCGCTTGGGCAACGGCGACCGAAGCTCAGCGTCAGCAACTGACGGAGCAGTTCAAGATGTTGCTGCTGCGCACGTATGCAGGCGCCATTGCGCAGATTCGTGACCAGCAGGTCAACTACAAGCCGTTCCGCGCTCAGCCGAGCGACACCGACGCCGTGGTCTACACCGATGTCATCAACAACGGTCAGCCGGTCGAACTGGACTACCGCCTGTACAAGACGGCCAGCGGCGAATGGAAGCTGTACGACCTGAACGTGCTGGGCGCCTGGCTCATCCAGACGTACCGCAATCAGTTCTCGGAGAAGGTCAATCAATCGGGCGTCGATGGCCTGATCAAGTTCCTGACCGAGCGTAACCAGCAACTCGCCGGCGGCAAGTAAGCGCATGCTCGCGTTGCAGACCGACCTCACGCACGACACCGCCGGCGACGTTCTCGCAAAGGCGATCGACCGCATCGATGCGGGCGAAACCCAGATCGATTGCGCCGGACTGACGCATTTCGACTCGTCGGCGCTTGCCGTGTTGCTGGCACTGCGCCGCCATGCGGTTCGCCGCGGTGCGACGTTGGCGTTCACTAACTTGCCGACGGGATTGGCCAGCCTTGCACTGGTGTACGGTGTCGACCATCTGCTCTCGAGCTGATGCGTCTGGCCGGACTGCCGCCCCTGAAGAAAGCGCCGTCTCCCAACGGCGCTTTTTTTGTGGGCGGTGCGATAGCGCTCGCCGAAAGTCGTGCGTTACAGACGTTACCGGCGTTATGGGCGTTATGGGCGTGACGGACGTTACGGCACCGCCAGACCCGCTGTAAGCACGGCCGGTACCGGCTTCCTTTATAATCAGGGGTTTTCTGCCGACTTTTGGGCAGTTATCCCCATCCGGGCACCCTTGCCGCCGATTTGGCTGCTGCCGCGATCCCAGCGGTCTGCGCCCACGGCCAGTCGTGACCGGAGAACACAATGGCGTGCCCGCCAAGACGGGTGCGCGCAGTCCATGGCCGCCATCGAAATCCGTAACGTCAAAAAACGCTATCAGGCGTTGCAGGCGCTCAAGGGCGTCAGCTTCTCGATCGAAGAAGGTGAATTCTTCGGTTTGCTCGGCCCCAACGGCGCTGGCAAGACTACGCTGATCAGCATTCTCGCGGGCCTCGCGCGCGCGGATGCGGGCAGTATCAGCGTGCTCGGGCACGACGTGGTGCGAGACTACCGCAATGCCCGGCGCAAGCTCGGTGTGGTGCCGCAGGAACTCGTTTTCGATCCGTTCTTCTCTGTGCGCGAAACGCTGCGTATCCAGTCCGGCTACTTCGGGCTGACGCGCAACGACGACTGGATCGACGAAGTGATGGCCAACCTCGATCTGACCGACAAGGCGAATGCCAACATGCGCCAGCTCTCGGGCGGCATGAAGCGACGCGTGCTCGTGGCGCAGGCGCTCGTGCACCGTCCGCCGGTGATCGTGCTCGACGAGCCGACCGCCGGGGTTGACGTGGAACTGCGTCAGACGCTCTGGAAGTTCATCTCGCGTCTGAACCGCGAAGGCCACACGATCGTGCTCACCACGCACTATCTGGAAGAAGCCGAAACGCTGTGCGATCGCATCGCCATGCTCAAGCGCGGTGAAGTCGTGGCGCTCGAGCGCACCGCCTCGCTGCTCCAGCGCTTCGCGGGCACGCGTCTCGTGCTGCGTTTCAAGCAAGGCACGCTGCCCGACGAACTGCGTCCGCTGCTGGTCGACGGACAGGACACGGGCGGGCATCAGTTCGCGCTGCGGCTGGCGGGCTGCGACGAAGTGGAATCGATTCTCGCCACCTGCCGCGCGGCGGGCGGCATCGTCGAGGACATCGACATTCAGAAGGCCGATCTCGAAGACGTGTTCGTGCAGATCATGTCCGGTTCACGCGCGCAGGAGGTGGCAGCATGATCGGTGGATGGGTCGGATTCCGCACGCTGTTCTATAAGGAAGTGCTGCGTTTCTGGAAGGTGAGCTTCCAGACCGTGGGCGCGCCGGTGCTCACCGCGCTGCTGTATCTGATGATCTTCGGCCATGTACTCGAAGATCGCGTGAAGGTCTATGACCAGATCACCTACACCGCGTTTCTGGTGCCGGGCCTGGTGATGATGAGCGTGTTGCAGAACGCGTTCGCCAACAGTTCGTCGTCGCTGATTCAGTCCAAGATCACGGGCAACCTCGTGTTCGTGCTGCTGCCGCCGCTCTCGCATTGGGAGATGTACGGTGCGTACGTGCTCGCCGCCGTGGTGCGCGGGCTGTCGGTGGGGTTGGGCGTTTTCGTGGTGACGGCGGCGTTCACGCATCTGTCGTTTGCCGCGCCGCTGTGGATCATCGGCTTCGCGTTCCTCGGGGCGGCGATTCTCGGGACGTTGGGACTGATCGCAGGCATCTGGGCCGAGAAGTTCGACCAGCTCGCGGCGTTCCAGAACTTCCTGATCATGCCGGCGACGTTCCTCGCGGGCGTGTTTTACTCGATTCACTCGCTGCCGCCGCTGTGGCAGGCTGTCTCTCACTTCAACCCGTTTTTCTACATGATCGACGGGTTCCGTTACGGCTTCTTCGGTGTGTCCGACGTGGCCCCGGAGACGAGCCTCGCCGTCGTCGGTGCGACTTTCCTGATACTCGCAATCGTGGCGCTGAATCTGCTGCGCCGCGGCTACAAACTGCGTCACTGAACTTCTCTAGGATCGGCAATGCTGCCTACCCCCGAACAAATCAAACAGTACATCGAAGCCGGCCTGGCTTGCGAACACGTGGCCGTCGAAGGTGATGGCCAGCACTTCTTCGCGACCATCGTGAGCGCGCAGTTCGAAGGTAAGCGCCTCATTGCGCGCCATCAACTCGTATACGCCGCGCTGGGCGATCGCATGAAGGCGGAAATTCATGCGCTGTCGATGAAGACCCTCACGCCCACGGAGTATCAGGCGCAATGAGGATTACGCAAGAGAGCGCCGGCGCAGCCGGCAACAGCGAGGCCGCCGCCGGCGAGCGCGTGGCCGCAGACCACCTTGAAATCGAAGGTGGCGAGCGGCTGGCAGGAGAGATTACCGTCTCGGGTGCCAAGAACGCCGCGCTGCCCATTCTGTGCGCGAGTCTGCTCACGGCCGAGCCGCTGGTGCTCGGTAACGTGCCGGATCTGCACGACGTGCGTACCATGCTGACGCTGCTCGCGCGCATGGGCGTCAAGGTCGAGCGCCACGGTGAATCGGTCACGCTCGACGCGTCGCAGATCGCCGAGCCTGCGGCCCCTTACGACCTCGTGAAGACCATGCGGGCATCGATTCTCGTGCTCGGCCCGCTGCTCGCCCGCTGTGGCGAAGCGCGCGTGTCGCTGCCCGGCGGATGCGCCATCGGGGCGCGACCGGTCGATCAGCACATCAAGGGCCTGCAGAAGATGGGCGCCGAGATCACGCTGACGCACGGCGACATCGTGGCCAAGGCGGCACGCCTGCGTGGCGAGACGCTCGTGACCGACATGATCACCGTGACGGGCACCGAAAACCTGCTCATGGCGGCAACGCTCGCCGACGGCGTGACCGTGCTGGCCAACGCCGCCCGCGAGCCGGAAGTGACCGATCTGGCCCACCTGCTGGTGAAGATGGGGGCGAAGATCGAGGGCATCGGCACCGATCGTCTGGTGGTGACCGGCGTGGCGCGCTTGCATGGTGCAACGCACGATGTCGTACCCGACCGGATCGAAGCCGGCACGTTTCTGTGCGCGGCCGTGGCGACGCGTGGCGATATCACGCTGCGTCGCGTGCTGCCGTCCACGCTCGACGCTGTGATCGGGAAGTTGCGCGAAACCGGCGCCAACGTGAGCGCCGGTGCGGATTGGCTGCGCGCGACGATGGACCGGCGCGCGCGTGCGGTGAGTTTCCGTACGTCGGAATATCCGGCGTTCCCGACCGACATGCAAGCCCAGTTCATGGCGCTGAACTGCATTGCCGAGGGGGGCTCGCAGGTCGTCGAAACGATCTTCGAGAACCGCTTCATGCATGTGCAGGAATTGATGCGTTTGGGCGCGAATATCGGCATCGACGGCAACACGGCGCGGATTTCCGGCGTGGATCGCCTGTCGGGTGCGCATGTCATGGCGACCGATTTGCGCGCTTCCGCCAGCCTGATCGTCGCGGGTCTGACGGCCGACGGCCGCACGCTCGTCGACCGTATTCATCACCTCGATCGAGGCTATTATCGTATCGAGGCAAAGTTGTGCGCCGTGGGCGCCCGAATCCGGCGTGTCGAAGCACGCCAGGGAGAGATTGCATGAGTTCCGCCAAGCCGGCCCAGCCGCTCGCTCAGCCGCTGACGCTGGCGCTTTCCAAAGGCCGTATCTTTACGGAGACGCTGCCGTTGCTGGCCGCTGCCGGTATCGAAGTCACGGAAGACCCGGAGACCTCGCGCAAGCTGATTCTGCCGACGACGGACCCGAACCTGCGCGTGATCATCGTGCGCGCGACCGACGTGCCGACCTATGTGCAATATGGTGCCGCCGACTTCGGCGTGGCCGGCAAGGACGTGCTCATCGAACACGGCGGCGGCGGTCTGTACCAGCCAATCGATTTGAACATTGCGCGCTGCCGCATGTCTGTGGCTGTACCGAAGGGCTTCGATTACGCGAATGCTGTACGTCAGGGTGCGCGCCTGCGGGTGGCGACCAAGTACGTGCAGACCGCGCGCGAGCACTTCGCGGCCAAGGGCGTGCACGTCGACCTGATCAAGCTGTATGGCTCGATGGAATTGGGTCCGCTCGTGGGACTGGCCGACGCGATCGTCGATCTGGTGAGCACCGGCGGTACGCTGCGGGCCAACAATCTGGTGGAGGTGGAAGAGATCATGGACATCTCGTCCCGCCTCGTGATCAACCAGGCTGCGCTCAAGTTGAAACGCGAGTCGTTGCAGCCTATTCTGGATGCCTTCGAGCAGGCGTCCCGGCAAACAGCATGAAACTCGATATTCGCAAACTCGATTCCTCCGCTGAAGGCTTCGCGAAGCAGCTTCGCGACGTTCTGGCGTTCGAGGCGAGCGAAGACGCCGCCATCGACCGCGCGGCCGCCGAAATTCTTGCCGACGTGAAGACGCGCGGCGATGCGGCCGTTATCGAATACACCAACAAGTTCGACCGTCTGAGCGCAGGTGGCATGACGGCGCTCGAACTGCCCGCCGAAGCGCTGGCTGCAGCGCTCGAGAGCCTCGAGCCGAAGCGCCGTGCCGCGCTCGAAGCGGCGGCCGCCCGCGTGCGCGCCTATCACGAGAAGCAACGCATCGAATGCGGCACCCATAGCTGGCAGTACACCGAGTCGGACGGCACGGTGCTGGGCCAGAAGGTCACCCCGCTCGACCGCGTGGGCATCTATGTGCCGGGCGGCAAGGCGGCGTATCCGTCGTCCGTGCTGATGAACGCGATTCCGGCGCGTGTGGCCGGCGTGAAGGACATCATCATGGTGGTGCCCACGCCGGACGGCGTGCAGAACCCGCTGGTGCTCGCTGCCGCGCACATCGCCGGTGTGGACCGTGTGTTCACCATCGGTGGCGCGCAGGCCGTTGCGGCGCTGGCGTATGGCACCGAAACGGTGCCTGCTGTCGACAAGATCGTCGGCCCGGGCAACGCCTTCGTGGCCGCGGCCAAGCGTCGGGTGTTCGGCACTGTCGGCATCGACATGATCGCCGGGCCGTCCGAAATTCTTGTCATCTGCGATGGTTCGACGGACCCCGACTGGGTTGCCATGGACCTGTTCTCGCAGGCCGAGCACGACGAACTCGCACAGTCGATTCTGCTGTGCCCGGATGCCCAGTACCTCGCACGCGTGCACGCCTCGATGGAGCGGCAGATCGACGAGATGCCGCGTCGCGACGTGATCGCCGCGTCGCTGCAAGGCCGTGGCGCGCTGGTCAAGGTGCGCGATATGGCCGAAGCCTGCGACATCGCCAACGTGATCGCGCCGGAGCACCTTGAAATTTCGGCCGAGATGCCGCAACAGTGGGGCGAGAAGATCCGTCACGCCGGTGCGATCTTCCTCGGCAAGTTCACGAGCGAGAGCCTGGGCGATTACTGCGCTGGTCCCAACCACGTGCTGCCGACGTCGCGCACCGCGCGTTTTTCGTCGCCGCTGGGCGTGTACGACTTCATCAAGCGTTCGAGTCTCATCGAAGTGAGCGAGGGGGGGGCCCGCATGCTCGGCGAGATTGCCGCCGAACTGGCGTACGGCGAAGGCCTGCAAGCGCACGCGCGCAGCGCCGAATACCGTTTGCATCGCGAGTCCTGACATGCGCGACGACGCCCTGCGGCCCGCGTACTGTCAAACGACGCCGGCCGCCGCCTGGCGTCGGGCCCGCGCAATTCCTGTGTCTCCGTCGTTTTCGCTGCCAGCCCGCGTTGCGCGGGCTGCGCTGCGGGCTGCCGCCGTGCTGGCTCTCGGTGTCACGGCCAGCGCCGCTGTTCATGCCGCCGGCAATAGCTGTCAGCACGCGACGTTCGACGGCGAGTCCGCCGAGCGTTTGACGGTATGCGTGCGTCGTCAGGCATTCGACAACGACGTCTACATATTGCGGCTCAACGGCAAGACTGCCCTGCGCGGCACGGACGACGAAGTCGCCCATGGGGTGTTCGGGCGCGTTGGCAACCGCCTTGTGGCCATGCGCTGCGAGGCCGAAGCGTCGCCCGCACGCGTGAGCCCGGCCGTGGCGCAGGCGCTGTCCTGGCAGACCGGCATGCGCGTGCAGCGCATTACCGACGCGCTCGGCAGCGTGGAGACCGGCCGCCGGTGCACCGTCAAGATCGACGGTGCCGATGCCGGACGGCTGACCTTCGCGTTCAACTGATTCGCGTTACACGACCTTCATACACGATCCTCATTCTTCGCCATGTCCGTCGACCAAGTGATCCGCCCCGACGTGCTCGCCATGAGCACCTACCCCGTCCCCGATGCCAGCGGCTTCCTCAAGCTCGACGCGATGGAGAACCCGTATGGTCTGCCGGACGCACTGCGCAGCGAACTGGGTCATCGTCTGGCCGACGTGGCGCTCAACCGCTACCCGGCGCCGCGTCCGCAGGCGCTGCTCGACAAGCTCGCACGCGCGATGGGCGTGCCGGCCGGGGCGCGGCTGTTGCTGGGCAACGGGTCGGACGAGATCATCAGCATGATCGCCATGGCCACGGCGCGTCCGGGCGCTGCCGTGATCACCCCGATGCCGGGCTTCGTCATGTACGAGATGTCCTCGCGCTTTGCGGGCATCGAGTTCGTTGGCGTGCCGTTGCGTCCCGACTTCTCGCTCGATATGCCGGCGATGCGCAACGCCATCGCGGCGCATCCAGGCGCGGTGGTCTATCTGGCGTACCCGAACAACCCCACGGGCAACCTGTTCGCCGACGACGACATCGAAGCACTCATACGCGCCGCCGGCCGGGGGCTGGTGGTGATCGACGAGGCGTACCAGCCGTTTGCCCGGAAAACTTGGATGCCGCGCCTGCCGGAGTTTGCGAATCTGCTGGTCATGCGCACCGTCTCCAAGCTCGGTCTGGCGGGTATCCGGTTGGGCTACGTGGCGGGCAGTGCGGACTGGCTGGACCAGCTCGACAAGGTGCGCCCGCCGTACAACGTGAATGTGCTCACCCAGGCGTGTGCCGAATTCATGCTCGATCACCTCGACGTGCTCGACGCGCAGGCGGCCGAATTGCGGGCCGAACGCACGCGGCTGGCTGCGGCGGTGGCGGCGCTGCCAGGTACGACGGTGTTCCCGAGCGACGCGAATTTCCTGCTCGTTCGCGTGCCGGATGTGGACAAAACGCACGCCGGCATGCTCGCACACAAGGTGTTGATCAAAAACGTGGGTAAAATGCACGCATTGCTGGCCAATTGTCTGAGATTGACGGTCGGCACCCCCACGGAGAATGCGGCAATGGTTCAAGCCCTGGCTGCATCGCTCTAACAAGCTATACGACGAGAACTCACCATCATGCGCATTGCGGAAGTCGTTCGCGATACCAGCGAAACGCAAATACGCGTCAAGATCGATCTGGACGGCACCGGCCGGAAGACGCTCGATACCGGCGTGCCGTTTCTGGACCACATGCTCGACCAGATTGCGCGCCACGGCCTTATCGACATGGAAGTCGAAGCTCGCGGCGATACCTTCATCGACGATCACCACACGGTGGAAGACGTCGGTATCACGCTGGGTATGGCCGTCGCCAAGGCCATCGGCGACCGGAAGGGCATCGTGCGCTATGGCCATAGCTATGTGCCGCTCGACGAAGCGCTTTCGCGCGTGGTGATCGACTTCTCGGGCCGTCCCGGTCTCGAATTCCACGTGCCGTTCACGCGCGCGCGTGTCGGTAATTTCGACGTCGACCTGACCATCGAGTTTTTCCGCGGTTTCGTGAATCACGCGGGCGTCACGCTCCATATCGACAACCTGCGCGGTATCAACGCCCACCACCAATGCGAAACGGTGTTCAAGGCGTTCGGCCGCGCGCTGCGCATGGCGGTCGAGATCGATCCGCGTGCGGCGGGTGTCGTGCCGTCTACGAAGGGAAGCCTGTAACGCGAGACCCCGGCGCTGCCTGCCGGATAGGATAGCCCGCCGGTCTGTCAGGCCGGTGGCCCCCGACGACGCATCATCGACCGGCCGGACGCCGGCGCCGTGTGCCCCCTATGACGCTCGACGCCTTCAAGTTCTTCATCTCGCTGCTGGCCCTGATCAACCCGCTCGGGGCGATTCCGCTGTTCATCAGCCTGACGTCCACGCAGACGCGCGAAGAGAAACGCCATACGATCGACATTGCGGCGATTGCCGTGGCGTTGGTGGTCGCAGGTTCGGGACTGTTCGGCGAAGCCATCATTCGCTTCTTCGGCATCTCGATTGCGTCGCTTGAAGTTGGCGGCGGCGTCATCATGTTGCTTATGGCCGTGAACATGATCAACGCGCAGACGGGCAACACGCGGGCGACGGCCGAAGAGCGTCACGAAGCGGAGGAACGGCCGAATATTGCCGTGGTGCCGCTCGCGATCCCGCTGCTCACCGGTCCGGGCACGATCAGTACCGTGATCGTTTACTCGGGCCGTGCGCACGGCTGGGCGCAGATTCTGGCGCTCGTGGCGATCGGGGTGGGCGTAGGCGCGGTGTGCTGGGTGGCGCTGCGCAGCGCCGGGCGCATCGAAGGCTGGCTTGGGCGCACGGGCATCAACATCGGCACGCGTCTGATGGGGTTGATCCTCTCGGCGCTGGCCGTGGAATTCATTATCGATGGTTTGAAAATACTGCTGCCGAGTTTGAGATGAACAAGATTGCGATTGTCGACTATGGAATGGGCAACCTGCGCTCGGTTTATCAGGCGCTGCGTGCGGCCGCGCCGGAGGCCGACGTGAGCATCAGCAGCGACGCCTCCGAAATTCGCGCCGCCGACCGCGTGGTGCTGCCGGGGCAGGGGGCCATGCGTGACTGCATGGGCTGTCTGAACGAGTCGGGCCTGCGCGAAGCCGTTGTCGAAGCCGCTGCCACCAAGCCGATGTTCGGCGTGTGCGTGGGCGAGCAGATGCTGTTCGACGTGTCGGACGAAGGCAACACGCCTGCACTCGGCCTGCTGCCGGGCCGCGTGGTGCGCTTCGACCTCGAAGGCCAGTTGCAGGATGACGGTTCGCGTTTCAAGGTGCCGCAGATGGGCTGGAATCGCGTGCATCAGACGCACGGCCACCCGATCTGGGCCGGTGTGCCCGACGACTGCTATTTCTACTTCGTGCACAGCTACTACGTTGTGCCCGCCAAGCCCGAACTGACGGTCGGCGAAACGGTCTATGGTGTGCCCTTTACCTGTGCAGTGGCCCAAGATAATATCTTCGCCACCCAGTTCCACCCGGAAAAGAGCGCCCAGGCCGGCCTTGCCCTTTATCGCAATTTTGCGCAGTGGAAGCCCTGAGCGTGAACCGAGTGGCACGTGGGCGCCCCGATTCCTCTCGGAGCGCGTGCGCCGTCACGGCTTATACTGTGTGTCATGTTGACGAATCCGATCCCGATGTGCCGGTGCCCGGCAAGGCAGGGATCGGTTTTGTGTTGTCCGCGTAATTTGCGAATTTCTTTTACTTCCCACTAGCGACGTTTCACGATTGCCTATGCTGCTCATTCCGGCCATCGACCTTAAAGACGGTCAATGTGTTCGCCTCAAACAGGGCGACATGGATCAAGCCACCGTATTCTCGGAGGACCCCGCTGCCATGGCTCGACATTGGGTCGAGCAAGGCGCACGCCGCCTCCATCTGGTGGACTTGAATGGTGCATTCGTCGGCAAGCCGCGCAATGAAGCGGCCATCCGCGCCATCATTCAGGAGGTCGGCGCCGATATTCCCGTGCAATTGGGCGGCGGCATTCGTGACCTGAATACCATCGAGCGTTATCTCGACGATGGTCTGTCGTACGTCATCATCGGGACGGCTGCGGTCAAGAACCCTGGCTTCCTGAAGGACGCATGCACCGCATTCGGCGGACATATCATCGTCGGCCTCGATGCCAAGGACGGCAAAGTCGCCACCGACGGCTGGAGCAAGCTCACCGGCCACGAAGTCGTGGATCTGGCGCGCAAGTTCGAGGATTACGGCGTAGAGTCGATCATCTACACCGACATCGGCCGCGACGGCATGCTCCAGGGTATCAATATCGATGCGACGGTACGTCTGGCGCAGGCGGTGACCGTACCGGTGATCGCCAGCGGCGGCCTGTCGAATCTGGGCGATATCGATGCGCTGTGCCAGGTCGAGCACGAGGGTGTCGAAGGCGTTATCTGCGGCCGCGCGATCTACTCGGGCGACCTGAATTTCTCGACGGCGCAAACGCGCGCCGATGAGCTTTCCGGAGGAGCGGCATAAGCGAGCCCACGGCTGCGGCCGCCTCGCCTGCCATCATCATGGCTCTCGCTAAACGCATCATCCCGTGTCTGGACGTGACGGCCGGCCGTGTGGTCAAGGGCGTCAACTTCGTTGAACTTCGCGACGCGGGCGACCCCGTCGAGATCGCCCGCCGCTACGACGAGCAGGGTGCCGACGAACTGACGTTCCTCGACATCACGGCGACCTCCGACGGGCGCGATCTCATCCTGCCGATCATCGAAGCGGTGGCCGCGCAGGTCTTCATTCCGCTGACCGTGGGCGGCGGCGTGCGCGAGGTGGCCGACGTGCGCCGCCTTCTCAACGCCGGTGCGGACAAGGTCAGCATGAACTCGTCGGCGGTGGCCAATCCGCAACTGGTGGCCGACGCGTCTGCCAAGTACGGCTCGCAGTGCATTGTCGTGGCGATCGACGCCAAGCGTGTCTCGGCCGACGGCGAAACGCCGCGCTGGGAGGTTTTCACGCACGGCGGCCGTAAGGGAACCGGGCTGGACGCAGTCGCCTGGGCGAAGCGGGTCGAAGCGCTCGGCGCGGGCGAGATTCTGCTCACCAGCATGGATCGCGACGGCACGAAGAGCGGCTTTGATCTGGCGCTCACGCGCGCCGTGTCGGACGCCGTGAGCATTCCCGTGATCGCCTCGGGAGGCGTGGGATCGCTGGCCGATCTGGCCAACGGCGTGACCGAAGGTCATGCCGATGCCGTGCTCGCCGCAAGCATTTTCCACTATGGCGAGCACACCGTCGGCGAAGCCAAGCACTTCATGGCCGACAAGGGCATTTCGGTGCGGCTCTGAACGGGAATCGACGGATCATGACGCAAGACTGGCTGGACAAGGTAAGTTGGGACGCGCAGGGCCTCGTGCCCGTCATCGCGCAGGAAGTCGGCAGCAACGACGTGCTGATGTTTGCCTGGATGAACCGTGAGGCGCTCGCGCGCACGGTGCAGACAGGTGAAGCCGTCTACTACTCGCGTTCGCGCAAACGCCTGTGGCACAAGGGCGAGGAGTCGGGCCACGTGCAGAAAGTGCATGAGATTCGACTGGATTGCGACGAAGACGTGGTGCTGATCAAGGTCGAGCAGATCGACGGCATTGCCTGCCATACCGGCCGTCATTCCTGCTTTTTCCAGAAGTTCGAGGGCAGTGTCGACGATGGCCGCTGGGCCACGGTCGAGCCGGTGCTCAAAGACCCCCACAAGATCTACAAGTGACCGCCATGAACGATACGCTCGAGCGTGTTGCCGAAGTGATCGCCTCGCGCAAGGGCGGCGATCCCGACAAGTCGTACGTCGCCCGTCTGTTCCACAAGGGCGACGACGCCATCTGCAAGAAGATCGGCGAAGAAGCCACGGAAGTGGTGCTCGCGGCGAAGGACATTCGCATCGGCGGGGCTGACAATCTGCGCCAGAAACTCGTCAACGAGACGGCCGATCTGTGGTTTCACTGCATGGTGCTGCTGGCGCATCACGACCTGAGCCCGAATGAAGTGCTCGCCGAACTGGCGCGCCGCGAAGGATTGTCGGGGCTCGTCGAGAAGGCGCAGCGCAGCACGCGCGGCGAACACGCGGACTGACTTCCCCTTTGGCCGTCATGTCCGGCATGACTCACATGGCGGGCAGGCTCACGCGAGGAGACGCCTCATGAACGATCCGCAGACCGGTACGACCGGCTCACCCGGCAGCACGGACCACCCGTACGTCGTCAACACACCCAGCGCACCGAGCGCCGAGCAGGAGCGGGCGTTGCGCAAGCTCACGCACGTGCTCTACGCACTCTATGCGCTGTTCTGGCTCACGGGTGGTGTGACCGCGATCGTGGCGATCATCATCAACTACATCAAGCGCGACGACGTGGTCGGCACGCTCTACGCCTCGCATTTCACCTGGCAGATTCGCACCTTCTGGTGGTCAGTGGCCTGGGGCGTGCTTGGCGTGGCGCTCGCCGTGGTGATGGTCGGCTTTGCGATTCTCTGGGTGCTTGGCATCTGGACGCTGTACCGAATCGTCAAGGGCTGGCTCTATCTGAACGACAACAAGCCCATGTACGCTGCGCGCGCCTGAACCGCTTCGGGCCGCGCTTTGCTCCATTCGAGAATCCGTGAGGAAGACACACGCATGACGCAAGATAACTGTATCTTCTGCAAGATTATTGCCGGGCAGATCCCGAGCGCGCAGGTCTATGCCGACGACGATGTCGTGGTGTTCAAGGACATCAATCCGGCGGCCGACCTGCACTTGTTGATGGTGCCGCGCAAGCACATTGCCACGCTGCAGGATTGCAAGCCCGAAGATCAGGCGCTGCTGGGCAAGATGATGATGCTTGCGCCGAAGCTCGCTGCCGAACAGGGGTACCGGTTCGACGGCGATGCATCGAACATTGAAGGCAACGGTTTCCGGGTCGTGATGAACACCGGGCCGGGGGGCGGGCAAGAGGTTTATCATCTCCACATGCACATTCTGGCCGGACCGCGGCCGTGGAAGCGCATGTAAGTGGTGGTGGCGGCATTTTGCGACGATTTGCTGCGTTGAATTGTTAATTTGTGCAATGTTCCCGCATCGGGAAAGGTTTCACGAAACATTTATTTCTACCCGGCGCCCGGCCCGGTTACGATGCAGGACGTCACACGCGATGTGCCACAATGGGGCATGTTGCTGCGGGCACCGGGGCAAACACAGAGCACCCCGACAAGACCTCGCCGCGAGGCGGCAGGGGTGGGAAAACGCAAGGAGAGTGGTCATGGGTTCGTTGAGTATTTGGCACTGGCTGATCGTGCTGGTGATCGTAATGATGGTTTTCGGCACCAAGAAGCTGCGTAACATGGGCAGCGATCTGGGCGGTGCGGTAAAGGGCTTCAAGGACGGCATGAAGGAGGGCGAAGGTGGGGCTCCGGCTGCCAAGGACGACCCGGCTGCTGCCAAGGAACTGCGCGATTCGACCACCATCGACGTGCAGGCCAAGGACGCGAGCAACCATAAGCAAGGCTAAGCCGGCGTCGACATGATCGATCTCGGCCTTTCCAAACTGATGTTGATCGGCGTTGTCGCGCTGGTCGTGATCGGTCCCGAGCGCCTGCCGAAAGTGGCTCGCACGGCGGGCGCGCTCTTCGGCCGCGCACAGCGCTATATCAACGATGTGAAGGCAGAAGTGAGCCGCGAGATGGAACTCGATGAGCTGCGCAATATGCGCACGCAGTTCGAGGACGCGGCCCGCAGCGCCCAGAACACTGTTCAGAAGCAACTGCACGAGCAGGAAACGTCGCTCAACGACGCTTGGGCGAGTGCCACGGGGACATCGACCGGCGAAATCGCCGGCGGCGGCACGGATGCAGCGACCGGGTATTCCGACAGCTATCTTGCCGAACCGGTGGTGACATCGGGTATCCGCACGTCGACCAAGCGCCGCAACTGGCGCGTGCGCCGGGCTGCCACGCCGATGTGGTTCAAGCAGGCCAGCACCACGCGTACGCGGGTGCAGTCAGGAGCCGCGCGTGTGGCGCGTCATACGCCGGCCAAGCTGCGTCGGCCCGTCAAGTTCTTCTGAGGCGCTTGCGCACTGAACTTCCCGCCATCTGGCACTGTGCTGCCGGCTTTATTCCTGGATAAGTCGACGTGAGCGACGACAAGCAAATCCCCGACGGGGGTACCGAAGAGACTTTCATCTCGCATCTGATCGAGTTGCGAAATCGCATCATTCGCGCGGGTACGGCGGTGATCGTGGTGTTCCTCTCGCTGGTCTACTGGGCACCGGACATCTTCCGTCTGCTTTCTCGCCCGCTGATGCAATCGCTGCCCGCCGGCGGCAAGATGATCGTCACCGACATCACCGGCTCGTTCTTCGTGCCGATGAAGGTCACGATGATGGTCGCGTTCGTCGTTGCACTACCCGTCGTGCTATATCAGGCGTGGGCGTTCGTGGCGCCGGGGCTGTATCAGCACGAGAAGAAGCTGGTCATGCCGCTGGTGGTCAGCAGCTACACACTGTTTCTGCTCGGCATGGCGTTTGCCTACTTTCTGGTGTTCCCGACCGTATTCCACTTCATGGCGCATTACAACGCGCCATTGGGCGCGGAGATGAACACGGATATCGACAATTACCTGAGTTTTGTCCTCACGATGTTCATGTGCTTCGGGGTGACCTTCGAAGTGCCTGTGGTCGTGGTGGTGCTTGCACGCATGGGCGTGGTGAGCATCGAGAAGCTCAAACAGATCCGTCCGTACGTGGTGGTGGGTGCTTTTGTGCTGGCCGCCGTCGTCACGCCGCCGGACGTCCTTTCGCAACTGATGCTGGCCATTCCGCTCATCATCCTCTACGAACTGGGTCTGATCGCCGCGCGGCTCTTCGTCAAGCAGGGGCGGCCGGAAGGCGAAGGCAGCGAAGGGAACGGGCAGGCGGCGCCCTGACGCCATTGAACTGCCGCGGGGCATCGCCCCCCGCGCACGCACGCAAGTACACGGAAGCACGGGCCTGGCCCGTGCTTTTTTTGTTGGTGATGGGGGGATGACGGCGACAGCGCGATAGCGATTGGGGGGCAAGCCCATGTCCGTCGCACAAATGAAAACGGCCGCGCCGAAGCGCAGCCGTTTCGTCCTTCCAGAGGGGTGCCCGACGGACTCAGTCGGCGCTGTTGTCGTCGCTGCCGTCGTCTTCTTCCTGGGCCGGTCGCTTGGGCGGCGGCGGGCGCATGCCGATGGTCGCCGTGAGATCCAGCTCCTTCTTCTTGCGCGTGACGTGCAGCTTGGCCTGCGTGCCCGGCTTGATCTGGGCGATGACGTTGAGCAGTTCGGTCGTGTCGCGAATCGACTCGCCATTCACCTTGGTCAGGATGTCGCCCGGCTGAATGCCTGCCTTATCGGCCGGTCCGCCCTGCACAACTCCGGCGATGATGACGCCCGAATCCTGCTGCAGGCCAAACGACTCGGCGATATCCGAGGTGATGTCCTGCGGCTCGACCCCAACCCAGCCGCGCGTGACCGCGCCGGTGGTGATGATGCTCTCGAGCACCGAGCGGGCCGTCGACACGGGAATCGCGAAGCCGATGCCCATATTGCCGCCGCTGCGCGAGTAGATCGCCGTGTTGATGCCAAGCAGGTTGCCGTTCGCGTCGACCAGTGCGCCGCCCGAGTTGCCCGGGTTGATGGCGGCATCCGTCTGAATGAAGTTCTCGAACGTGCTGATATCGAGGTGATTGCGGCCCAGCGCGCTGATGATGCCCATCGTGACGGTCTGACCGACACCGAACGGGTTGCCGATGGCGAGCACCACATCGCCCACCCGCACCTGATCCATGCGGCCGAGCGTGATGGCGGGCAGATTGTCGAGTGTGATCTTGAGCACGGCCAGATCGGTCTCGGGGTCGCTGCCGACCAGCTTGGCGCGGGCCTTGCGGCCATCGGCGAGGGCAACCTCGATCTCGTCGGCGCCGTCCACCACATGATGATTCGTGAGAATATAGCCTTCGCTGCTCACAATCACGCCAGAACCGAGGCTCGACACGGGGTCTTGCCGCATCGTGCCGCCCCCGTCGCCGAAGAAATAACGGAACAGCGGATCGTCGAGGCGCGGATCGCGGTTCTGCTTTTGTTCCTTGCTGGAAAAAATGCTGACGACCGCGGGCATGGCCTTTTGTGCACCATCGGCATACGAGCCGGTAGCCGGCTTCTCCGACAGACTGGGCGCAACCTCTTGCAAGGCGATGATCGGATTCGCCAGTTGCTTGCCGAACGAACCCTGGCGTTGCAGCCACTGAGGCTTGAGAGTGGCAATGATGAAGAGCAACGCAAGCAGCACGGTGACCGCTTGCGCGAACAGTAGCCAGAAGCGTCTGAGCATGAAAGAGCGGAACCTTATATGAATCGTGTTGAACTCGAATTGTATCTGAACGATACCCTGCAAATCGCGCAATTTCGCGATTACTGCCCGAATGGCCTACAGGTGGAAGGGCGCAGCGACATCCGGAAAATCGCCAGTGGCGTGACCGCGAGCCTGGCCTTTCTCGAGGCCGCCCGCGACTGGGGCGCCGATGCCGTTCTCGTTCACCACGGATATTTCTGGAAGAACGAAGATGCCCGGATTACCGGGATGAAGCGCCGTCGTCTGGGTGTGTTGATCGACCATGACATCAACCTGTTCGCCTACCACCTGCCGCTCGACGCGCATCCCGAGTTGGGGAATAACGCACAACTGGGAAAATTGTTGGGTTTTACCGACGATGGCGGGCGTTTCGGTCCGGATCAACTCGGTTGGCTCGGCGCCCCGGCGCAGCCGACAACACTGACGGCGCTTGCGGCGCACGTCGAGGCCCGGCTGGGGCGCGTGCCCCTGATGCTGGGCGATCCGAGCCGGGAGGTGCGCCGCGTGGCGTGGTGCACCGGCGGGGCGCAGGGCTTCTTCGAGGCGGCGATCTCGGCCGGGGCCGATGTTTATATCAGCGGCGAAGTGTCGGAGCCGACGCAGCATCTCGCGCTCGAAAGCGGGGTGGGATACCTGGCGGCGGGGCATCATGCGACGGAACGCGGCGGCGCGAAGGCCGTTGGCGAGCACATCGCGGCGCGCTTCGGGCTCGAGCATCGATTCTTCGATATGCCGAATCCGGCCTGACCTGAATAAGCGCCGGTAGGGGCGGCACGTTGCCGCCCGCGCGATATTACCCGTTCTGCTTCTTGAGGCTGTCGCGGATTTCGCGCAGCAGAACGATGTCTTCCGGGGTGGGGGCGGGGGCTGCCGGGGCTTCCGGAGCCGGGCGCTTGAGCCGGTTGATCTGTTTGACCATCAGAAAGATGATGAAGGCCAGAATCAGGAAGTTGAGGGCGACGGTGATGAAGTTGCCGTAACCGAAGACGGCCACACCGGCTTTGGTCAGGTCGGCGTAGGACGTCGGATTGCCCTTGAAGTCCGGTGGAATGCTGCCGAGCAGGATGAACTTGCTCGAGAAGTCGAGACCGCCGAAGATCGCGCCGACAATCGGCATGATCAGGTCTTTGACGATCGAATCGACGATCTTGCCGAAGGCCCCACCGATAATCACACCGACGGCCAGATCGATTACGTTGCCTTTGACGGCAAATTCCTTGAATTCCGACATGAAGCTCATGCCATTCCTCCGCTGTTTTGATGAGTGGCCGGGCGGAACCTCGCTGCGCCAGCCCTCACGAATTGGCATTGATTGACCGGTAATTCCATGCAGGCCGCAAGGCAGCGGCATCGGCAACGTCGAATAAATGTCACGCGATCGCCACAGGCCGCGCACGATGTCACCGGGACGAGACAGGGAAAATGATGACTAAATGTCGTGCACGCGTCAACGAAAGCGGCGATCATAGCGATTCTCGTGCAGCATCCCAGAAGCGAAACCCCGGGTGAGCGTTAGCCACCCGCAGGGTACGTTAATCCTTTGAAAATACGCGAAAACCACTAGGAGACTGGGGCGTTTTGCCGTTGTTTCAGGCATTTACGCTCGCGTATGATTTCAGGTTGACGGAAATACCAATTCAACCGTGTGGGGCTTGTGATGAGTGACAATCAAGAAAAGGCCGTCGACAGTAGCCGCCGGAATCTGTTGATTGCAACGTCCGTAGCTGGAGGCGTGGGCGGCGTTGCAACACTGGTTCCTTTCGTCAGTTCTCTCGAACCCTCGGAGCGCGCCAAGGCAGGTGGGGCGCCGGTCGAGGCCGATATCAGCAATCTCAAGCCCGGTGAGAAGATGACCGTGGCGTGGCGGGGTCTGCCAGTGTGGATCGTGCGCCGCACACCGGAAGAGATGGCTTCGCTGTCCAAAGTGACGGCAGAGCTGGCTGATCCGGACTCCAAGGAAACGTTTTCCTACCCAATGCCCGACTATTGCAAGAACGCGTTCCGCGCGCGTGCCGAGCATAAGGATCTGCTCGTGGTCGTCGGCATCTGTACCCATCTCGGTTGTATCCCTTCCGGTCCCTATCAGGCGGATACCAACGCCGCACTGGGCCACGATCCGGGCTTCCTGTGCCCGTGCCATGGTTCCACCTACGATATGTCGGGCCGTGTCTTCAAGAACAAGCCGGCGCCCAAGAATCTCGACGTTCCTCGTTTCATGTTCGTGAACGACACCAAGCTCGTGATCGGTAAAGACGAAAAAGGAGAAGCGTAATCATGGCCGCCGACAAACAGGTCGACACGACGGGCTTGCTGGGCTGGATCGATCGCCGGTTTCCGCTCAGCCAGCTCTGGAAGGAGCACGCGTCCGAGTATTACGCGCCCAAGAATTTCAACTTCTGGTATTTCTTCGGATCGCTGGCCATGCTGGTGCTGGTGATTCAGATCCTCACCGGTATTTTCCTGGTGATGAATTACAAGCCCGACGCCAACCTCGCGTTCGCGTCGGTCGAGTACATCATGCGCGAAGTGCCGTGGGGCTGGCTCATTCGCTATATGCACTCGACGGGTGCCTCGATGTTCTTCGTCGTGGTGTATCTGCACATGTTCCGCGGGCTTTTGTATGGCTCGTATCGCAAGCCGCGCGAACTGGTATGGGTGTTCGGCTGCCTGATCTTCCTGTGCCTGATGGCCGAAGCGTTCATGGGCTATCTGCTTCCCTGGGGGCAGATGTCGTATTGGGGCGCGCAGGTGATCGTGAATCTGTTCTCGGCGATCCCGTTCATCGGTCCGGATCTGTCGCTGTGGATTCGCGGCGATTACGTCGTGTCGGACGCCACGCTGAACCGCTTCTTCGCGTTCCACGTGATCGCCGTCCCGCTGGTGCTTATCGGTCTGATCGTTGCGCACATCATTGCGCTGCATGAAGTCGGGTCGAACAACCCGGACGGCATCGAGATCAAGGACAAGAAGGACGCTAACGGCCGGCCGCTCGACGGCATTCCGTTCCATCCGTATTACACGGTGCACGACATCATGGGCGTGGGCGTGTTCCTGACGGTGTTCTCGGCGATCGTGTTTTTTGCGCCGACGATGGGGGGTTACTTCCTGGAAGCGAACAACTTCATCCCGTCCGATCCGCTGAAGACGCCTCCGCACATCGCACCGGTGTGGTATTTCACGCCGTTCTACTCGATGTTGCGCGCCACGACCGATGATTTCAAGCACGTGCTCATGGCGCTGGCGGTGATCGTCACAGCCATCTGGTGGGTGAAGGGGAAGGCGGCGGCGACCACGAAGGTTGCGGCATCTGGCGGCGTGGTGCTGCTGCTGTTGGCGATGTATCTGATCGAAGCCAAGTTCTGGGGTGTGGTCGTGATGGGGGGCGCGGTGGTGACGCTGTTCTTCCTGCCGTGGCTGGACCATAGCCCTGTGAAGTCGATTCGGTATCGTCCGGGATTCCACAAAGTGCTGTTGGGTATTCTCGTCGTCGTTTTTGCTGTGTTGGGGTATCTGGGAATCCAGGAACCGACGCCTGTGAAGACCGCGATCTCGCAGGTCGGTGCGCTGTACTACTTCGGGTTCTTCTGGTTGATGCCGCTCTGGAGCAAACGGGGCACGTTCAAACCGGTGCCGGAGCGCGTGACCTTCGCGGCGCACTGAGCGTACGCAAACGACGACTAGGGATATCAAGATGAGAAAACTGTTGCTTATCCTGGCGCTCCTGAGTGGTTTCACGGCGCCGGCTTTTGCTGAAGAGGGTGTGGCGCTCGACACGGCGCCTAACCGGATCGACGATCTCGCCTCGCTGCAGCGCGGCGCGAAGCTGTTCGTGAACTACTGTCTGAACTGCCACTCGGCGGCGTCGATGCGGTATTCGCGCCTGAAAGATCTGGGGTTGTCGGACACGGAGATCAAGAACAATCTGCTCTTCACGACGGACAAGATTGGCGAGACGATGACCGTGGCCATGCGCACGGCCGATGCCAAGGAGTGGTTCGGTTCGGCGCCGCCGGATCTGTCGGTTGAGGCGCGGGCGCGGGGGACGGACTGGCTCTACACCTACTTGCGTACGTTCTATCGAGACGATGCCCGGCCGACGGGGTGGAACAATTTGGCGTTTCCGAATGTGGGCATGCCGAACCCGTTCTGGCAGTTGCAGGGACAGCGCGGCTTGAAGCGTGTAGAGGGCGCGGAGCATGGTCCGGCGCAGTACGTGCAGATCACGCAAGGGACGATGAAACCGGTGGAATTCGATTCTGCCGTGGCTGATCTGGTATCTTATCTGGATTGGATGTCAGAACCGGTGCAACGCACGCGCCGGCAGTTGGGTGTCTGGGTTTTGTTGTTCTTGGGACTCTTTACGGTACTTGCCTGGCGCCTGAATGCGGCCTATTGGAAGGACGTGAAGTAAAATAACGTCTGTACGACGGGGCCAGGGTTTGGGAAGCGTCGATTTCCCGCCCCGGCCCCGTTGGTTTTTAAGGAAGACGCGCTATGATGGTTTTGTACTCGGGCACTACGTGCCCCTTCTCCCAGCGTTGCCGGCTGGTTCTGTTCGAAAAAGGCATGGATTTTGAAATCCGTGACGTCGACCTGTTCAACAAGCCGGAAGACATTGCGGTGATGAACCCGTACGGTCAGGTGCCGATTCTTGTCGAACGTGACCTGATTCTGTACGAATCGAACATCATCAATGAGTACATTGACGAGCGATTCCCGCATCCGCAGTTGATGCCGGCTGATCCGGTGCAGCGTGCGCGTGCGCGCTTGTTCTTGTTCAATTTCGAGAAAGAGCTGTTTGTGCATGTCAGCTCGCTTGAAAACGAAAAGGGCAAAGCGGCTGAGAAGACGCACGAGAAGGCGCGAGGCGCGATTCGCGACCGTTTGACGCAGCTTGCGCCGATTTTCGTGAAGAACAAGTACATGCTGGGTGAGGAGTTCTCGATGCTCGACGTGGCGATCGCGCCGCTGTTGTGGCGTCTGGATCACTACGGCATTGAATTGTCGAAGAATGCTGCGCCGTTGATGAAGTATGCCGAGCGGATTTTCAGCCGTCCGGCGTACATTGAAGCGCTGACGCCGTCTGAAAAGGTCATGCGTCGCTAATGCGTTGAATTGCCTGCTGGCGAAGCTGGCTTACCGAGGGTGGTGAGCGGGTTTCGCGGCGGGGTGAGTTGGTTATATGCCTGAAACGTCTACCAAGCCTTATCTACTGCGCGCGCTGTACGAGTGGTGTACCGACAACGGATACACACCGTATTTGGCCGTGCATGTCGATGCCAAGACGCGAGTTCCGCGCGAGTTTGTGAAAGATGGCGAGATTGTGCTGAACATCAGTTTCGACGCCACGAGCGGATTGCAGATGGGCAACGACTGGATTGAATTCAGCGCTCGCTTCGGGGGTATCTCACAGAAGGTGGAAGTGCAGGTACCGAACGTGCTGGCGATTTATGCCCGTGAGAATGGTCAGGGGATGGCATTCCCGGTCGACAAGCAGGCGTCTGCGGACGAGGGTACGGAGTTGGAAGCCGTGCCATCGGTGCAGGCGCCGGGCGATGACGATCCGGAGCCACCGCGACCGGATGGCAATGCGCCGGCGGGTGGTAACGCCGGCCGCGCTCGCCTGAAGGTGGTGAAGTAATACGCGATAGCGGGGGGAGTGGGGAGGTGCCTCCGAGCATTCCCCCAATTGCCCGCGTCCGCGGACGATTTTTCACCGTCAGGTAGCCGCAGTGACCGATGAATCGGTTACAATACGCGACTTCGCCGGCTTAGCTCATCTGGTAGAGCAGTTGATTTGTAATCATCAGGTGGCGGGTTCGAGTCCTGCAGCCGGCACCAATAAAATCAAGGGGTTACAAGATTTTTCTTGTAACCCCTTGTTCATTTCTGGCGGCCATGTAACCAGCGTGTAACCGGATTCAGTCAATCCCGGTGTACGTTGCTTCGGTTACACGGCATCCCGGAAGGGCGCCGACCACTGCAACTGAGAGGCGCGTGCCGAACGGGCTGCCGCCGACATCGACGCCAGGGTAATCCTCGCTGGTCATCGGCAAGCCGGTTGCCGGATTGATAGGGTATGTCATAGCGCCCTCCATGCTGAGCGGTTGGGAAACGCCTCGCGGTCATCGAAGAGGCGTGTGAAACTCAGTCCTCGTCAGTCATCAGAATCGTGATAACGGGTTTGGCCGAGCTGTACGCGATAATGGCGACTTTGAAGTGATGGGCGCTGCGCGCTCAGCGAATCACGGGCGATGAAGAAAGTTGATGGAACAGCGTGATCAAAATGGGAACTTGCGACCATTTGCGAAGGCTGCGGTCTGGGCACGACAACCCACGTCATCCGGGGGATTGTTGGGGAGATGTGCGGTGGGCCTGTATAACGCCGAAATCTCCGCAGGTTCACTGATGATTCCTGAGAGCCGGCGGATCGCGCCCCTTTTGCTTTCGCGACCCAGCGACGAACTGTGGGAGTCGGCCCTGAACGACGAGAATTTATTGCAGAAGAAGCCAGCCACGGCTAAGCGTCAGGCACGCCTAATCCGTCGTCGCCTCGAAACCTTGGACGAAGAGGGCGTTCGACTTGTGGTCGAAGGCGACGGCGAGCTTTGCCGACAGATTTTGCTGTCGGCGGCGATTCGTCATAGCCGGCTGCTGGGCGACTTTATGCGCGATGTTTACGCGATGGATCTGCGACGCCTGGAAAAGAATCTGAATCATCGTCAATGGGACGGTTTCCTTGCTGAATGTGAGCACCGCGACGACGCCGTTTTCAAGGCGCTAGGCGTCGAGTGAGCAGAATTTAACCCACTATCTCCCGCATCTGTGGTTGTCAGAAGCACCGGCCGAATCAGCGATTCGTGAACGTGGAGACGGCGAATTCGAAGAGGCGGGTCCCGGAAGTCCCCTTGGTGAAGAATGATGATCTTGTCCCGCTGGCGTGTCTGGGCGGTGTACAGCATTTCACGCGTCAAGTTGCGGCAGGGGTTTGGAACCACAACGAAGGTTTTGCCGAACGCACTTCCCTGCGTCTTATGCACGGTCAGCGCATAGGCCAGTTCAAGCGGTGGCGTACTCTCCTGCGAATCGAATTCCCACGGCTTGTACTTGTAGGAAATCTCGGGCTGCGAGGCCAACTCAACTTCGACTTCGTGAGGCGCTCAATTTCTCCCCCTGGTCCTGCGGTGCCCGGTGACAATGCCGATGTCGCCGTTGGCAACACAGGCATCATCCTTTTCCGGATAGGTCTCGCGCCCGCTCTTGTTGATGACGGTGATAGCTTTGTCACCGTAGATGATTCCCTCTGGGCCGGCAGGGCTTGGGATCTTCTTGTCCGGCTTTCGCACGTTCCGTCGGTTGATACCGGCGCTGGGCTTGAGTATCGGACAGGTTAAACCGGGCCAACAGCATCAACAGTCCCCGCCGCTCGGGCAGCAGCCTCTCCCACTTCTTACGGAGGGTGAACTGCGAGGCCGGGGTCGGGAATTACCCTATCGAACGGCATTACATTCGCAACGTGCAAACCGAAAGCATTTCTCAGGTATCTTGTCGATTGCTCGGGCTCTGCAAAAAGGCCAAAATGGCCACCCACGGGCATACGAGATGCCACTCGCAGCAGCCCAAGCGATCTGCCAACGCCACGCCAAGCGACAACACGCTGAGACTACGCTATGCCCGCACGAGCCGCTGAGACTAAGACCGCGAGAGCTAAAACTGCAAGCCCTGCCGCGAAGACCATCAAGCCGTTGAAGCCGAAGAAGGCGATTAAGACGACTCCGACTAAAAAAACCGTCAAGCCGAAGAAGCCCATGAAGACGGCGACCACCGTCAAGAGTAAGAGCGAAAGCCTGTTGGGCAAGCTCGTGCGAACGGGTCTCTCACGCACCAAAGCCGCAGCGCGCGCCGAGGCCGTCGGCCGTGCACCGAAGGAAGATCCGGCGCCCAAGCGCCGCACACTCGGCGATACCGAGGCCGCCAAACTCCGGCACAAAGAGGCCGAGGCGAGTCGCGACGAGCTCCCCTCGCCGACGAAAGCGCAGCTCCTCGACTTCCAGCTCGATTTTCTTATCGACGCGAACCTCCTGCTCTACACTGAAAACCCGGTGACCTTCGCCACCGCGCGATCCACCCGGCCGGACCCCGAGGAGCGTCTCGCGGGTTTTCTTGAACGCACATTCGGCACGCGCAAACCCGACGCGATGATTGCTCGATTCGTGCCGCTGTCCGATTTCGGCGGTAACACCATGATGAAGCGCCTGCATCAGGAGAACGCTGGGCCCGACGTAAACGCGGTGATCGACCGGGCGCGAGCACGCGCCGATGAGCGGGTGGACCAAGCGCGTGAGTCGCTGCGGGCGAAGCATAAGCAACGGTTGGTAAACCAGCGGGCGGAGCAGAAGGCGGAGCAGGCACGGCTCGTGCGAAACCTTTCCGAGTATCCCGCTCGCTGGCTTGGGGACTTGGCGGTCCAGTTCGATGATCTTAATAGCGCCGCCGGTGGGCAGGTCATCAAAGACCCGCGGGTGGTGCAGCGGCTGTTTGACATCGCGCGGCGCGCGGAAGAACAGGGTACCGTAAACGGCGACGACGAGGCGGCTACGCCCGTAGAATTTGTCGTCGGCGAAGTAATTGAAGCTTACAACGCGTTGGCTTTACACGAGCGACGTCAACGTGAGGTGGACAGGAGGCGTATCCAGGAACTCGAAGAGCAACTCGCAAGGCTTCAAGAACCTGGGTGTTAGCGCCGATGTAAAACTGACCCACCCGCCGAAGTGAATCTGACCCACCTGGGAGAGGATGGCGGCTTTTGCCGCCGATGCTGACTCAGGAGCAAGCAGTGGAAATCAAGGTATTGGCAAGGCGCGGAGCGCCGGTGCGGGAGATAGCGAGGCAGATGGGTGTCTCGCGGAACACGGTCCGACGATATCTGCGCGACCAGAAGGCTAGCCGGTATAAGGGGCGAGAGCCTCGGCCAACCAAACTGGACCCGTTCAAGGCGTACCTGCTTGGGCGAATCGAGGCGGCGCGGCCGCACTGGATTCCGGCAACGGTGTTGCTGCGCGAGTTGCGGGAAGAAGGCTACGACGGCGGTATCAGCCAACTCAAGGTGTTCCTCGCGCCATACAGGGACGCGGAGCCGGAACCGGTCGTGCGCTTCGAGACGCCGCCAGGCCGACAGATGCAAGCCGACTTCACCACGATCCGACGCGGCAGGTCGCCGTTGCTGGCGCTGGTCGCCACGCTGGGCTACAGCCGGGCGACGTACGTGCGTTTCACGAGCGGCGAGGATGCCACGACGTTGTGCCAGTGTCTGCGAGAAGCCTTCGTCTACTTCGGCGGCACGCCCGAGCATGTGCTGTTCGATAACGCCAAGTCGGTCATCGTCGAACGCGATGCTTACGGCGACGGTCATCATCGCTGGAACGGCGAGATGTTGGCGCTGGCGGAAACGTATGGATTTACGCCGAAGGTATTCAGGCCGTACCGTGCCAAGACCAAGGGCAAGGTCGAGCGCTTCAACCGGTATCTGAAGCAGAGCTTCGTGGTGCCGCTGGCGGCGACGCTCAAGCAATCTGGCCTGAAGCTGGATGTCGAGGCGGCTAACGGCCATATTGGCCGCTGGCTGGCCGAGGTGGCGAATGTCCGGGTGCATGCCACGACGAAAGAGAAACCGTCGGTTCGACTGCCGTTAGAGCAAGCGGCACTGCTGCCGTTGCCGGTGTCGACCTCGATTACAGCACCGGTACCGACGCGGCTTAAGCGAGTGCTGCCGAGCGAAAGCCTGCAGCATCCGCTGTCGGTCTACGACGCCTTGCTGGAGGTGGCAGCATGAATCTCCAGCATGAACGCATTGCAGGGCTGTGTGACGAACTGAAACTGGACCGCATCGGGAACGACTGGAGCGTGCTGGCCCAGAACGCTGCCAACGCTGATGCCAGTCACGCCGACTTCCTCGAACAGCTACTGCTGACCGAACGGGATGCCCGAGAGGAACGCAAGCGCCAGACGCTGACCAAGATGGCCTCCCTGCCGGGCATCAAGACGCTGGAGCAATACGACTTTGGCTTCGCCAGCGGCGCACCGCGAGCCCAAATCCAGGAGCTGGCCGGGCTGGCGTTTATCGAACGGGCCGAGAATGTCGTGCTGCTCGGGCCATCTGGCGTGGGCAAAACGCACATCGCCTGCGCCCTGGCGTATCGGGCGACACAGGCAGGAATCAAGACGCGCTTCACGACCGCCGCCGACTTGATGATGCAGTTGGCCACAGCCCGGCAGCAGAACCGGCTGCGGGAGTTTTTTAACCGCGCCGTGGTTGGCCCAAAGCTGCTGGTTATCGATGAAATCGGCTACCTGCCGTTTGGACGCGAGGAAGCCAATCTGCTTTTTAACGTGGTGGCCAAGCGATACGAGCGCGGAGCCATCGTGCTGACGAGCAACCTGCCATTTACGCAGTGGGCCACGGCATTTGCCGACGACCAGACGCTGACTGCGGCGATGCTCGACCGGCTGCTGCATCACGCGCACATCGTGCAGATTGCAGGCGAAAGCTATCGGCTGAAGGACAAACGGAAAGCTGGACAAACTACACGCGCAGGCGCGAAAGCCGCCGCGTGACACGGAGCCTGGGTGGGTCAGATTTACTTCGGCGATACGCCGGAAGGTGGGTCAGATTTAAACCGGCGTTGACACCTGGGCGAGCCGCCGGCTGAACTGTGCACGTTCAATATGTCGCACCCTTACGCGACATCGATACCTGATCAGTACGAGGTCGGGTCCGCCCACTGATTGTCGAGCGGCTAGAATCGACCGACGGGATCGTATCAGGAAGATTAAGATGCGTTCCCGCAAACCGATCTTTCCGATGCCGATTCTTGGGCGCCGCCACGTTACAGGCATATGTGTCAATTCGTCCGTCGTAAAAAAGTAACGTCACCTCATAGCAACGCGACCAACCGGAAACTACTGATACAGAAGCGAAATTTGCGTGTTACCCACGGATCAACAAGTTTCCATCTCGGGCATGGCGCCAAAGGCTCTCGAGTGCGCCTACGGTCAGCGTCGCTCCGTGGTCGGCAAGGGTAATGTAGTTCAGGCGGTCGTTGACCAAATGGCTCATAAGCTCTTCGCGATTGCTCAGATGCACTGTCGGCAACGTCCACTTGATCTACTTCGGATGTGGCACGACAAAATCGAGGCTTGTATGCTTGAGCAAGTGGACTTAGTTGTTCGCGAGGACTCCCAAGGAACGAGTCGTGACAAACAAAAAGACGCCGCAGGAACTGATTGAATTCAGCGTGCAACTGCATGCGCAACTCCGCTGCTATCTGGACATGCCGGCGTGGACGCCGGTGATGGGTGCCATGCTTTTGGCTGGGCTCCGACCGGAAGTTGAAGCTGGCTGCACCGAGATCCCGACTGACGGTTGGGTGGGATTGGAAGGGATTGAGCTTGATCGCGGGACGAACGGCCGTTTCATTGAGGCGCGTCGAATTTTGCGGGAATGGAACGATTGGTGCGAGGAGGAGGGGCAAGCACCCGCGATGCTACCTCCAATCGATTTCATTGCTTGGTGTGTCGATTACGAGATCAAGGAACGATTCGCAGTGTTCAGCTCGTTCCCTTGGATCGATGCCTTCAAAGGTGTAGTGGGCTATCCCGGTGAGAACGTTCATGTGCCATTCGAAGTTGCCCTATACGCAGCGAAAACGGCGCAGCCTCTCAATGAGATCCTTAGTCGGTTAGATGCCATGGACCGACGTGCGCTTGACGCGAGCCGATTGCTATCAGCCGCCTCTGCCCCTATTACTGCAGCGATCCCGATTTCTCCCTCCAATCCTCTTCGCCAGTTTCTAACAACAGAAGAGTTTGCCGCTGCGCTTGGCATTGCACCTCAAACCATTCGCAAAGGCTACTCGACTGATGGGCACTATTGCGACGTTAGGCCGACGAAGCTGCCAAATCGAAGACTCGCGTGGCCGACTGATGCGGTGGACCGCATTTTGCAGGCTTCGCGCGGAAATAAATAGCCAGCCAATCGCTCTCGAGCAACTTGGCTGGCTGAAGTCGACTTGATCCGTCAAGCAACGAGAAAATCGTCTTTCGCCGTTCCTTTCTCCTTAAGCCATTTGGGCGCTCTGCCACGCCCACTCCACGTTTCGCCAGTATTGGGATTTCGATATTTTGGCTCTTTTACCGTGGTGGCGGATTTTCCGGAAAAAGTTAGCCGACTGGCGGTAAATCCCAACTCTGCCGGGGTGATGCCATATTTGGCAATTGCCGCCCTCATGCTAGAAATCGCCTCTGCTTTCTCACGATTCCGTATTTGGGCCGCTTGCTGTTGAAGCTGCTCAATCTTGGCTTGAATTTCCTCGTATGTCTCCACTGTTTGCCTCTGTTCAAAGTAAGGGAGGGAAAATCGTTGCAATACGATCCTTATTGCTAGGAAATGTAGACAGCAGCTTGATCTCGAGTTGTGATGTACATTTTCGACCCTATTTTACTATCGAGCACTCAGATGTGACGTATTGAGTTAGCTTGACTCTATGGGATGCTGGAGGGAAATATTCGATGTCATACGGATGTCTGAAATTCCTTGTTTGGTGGCCAGTTCAATCAGTCGCTCTAGTGTCTCAGTACGGGATATGCCAAGCTGCTTGGCGAGCTTGTCGAGGTCTGCCATTGTTGTATCGGAAAGGACGAAGTTTCTTTGGCGAACTTTATTTTTCTCCAATTTCTCTCGATACTTTCGTTGACTCCAAAGCTTCCGGATGTGATCGACGTGGCTCTTTTTTTCGTGGTCAGAGATCCGGAGGGAATCGAAAAAACACTTCAGTCCCACTCCTCCCTTTTGCCTCCATGTGTCTGCGTCGCCCCAGCGAAAAAATGGCATTGCTGGTGCCAGTCGCGACTCTAATGCTTTCCAGGAAAATGCATGTCGCTCCTCGTCGATGTCATCAGAAAACCAATCGAGATAAGAAGTGCTTCGCAGATGCCCTGCCCATAATTGTTGCTGTTGCTTGATGTAGTGCAGCTTGTCCGCGATGGGCTGCATAACAAGATCAACTAGGCAAATGTAGTAATCGCGACTACTAAATCTTGCCCTGGCATCACCGATTTCAAACTTCAATGCCGAGTGGAGGGCGTTGATCAACCAATAGAGCTGACGAGCATTATCCGTGATCCAATCGAAGTCTGCGTCCTGAGTGAAGCAGCGACCCGCACGGAGCATCGGAATTATGACTTTGTTTTTTTTCAATAGCTGCCCGAGTTCAGCTTTTATGTCTCCTGCGGTTATTGTGCTGTCTGGACTCGGGGGCATGCCGACGGAATCTGGCATTGGCCAAAGCGCAGTGGGTGTGAAGTAGGGGAAGTACTTTAGCCGCAGCCACAACCATCTCTCTTCTCTCGCGGATACGTTACTCCCCCAGAGCTTTGAAATGTCTCCATGCGGGTCGGAATATTGAATAACCATAGTTTGTCGGTTCACCGTGATGCGAAGCTATTTTCAAGAAGATACCGTAGAGTACACCAAGAAAGAATCCGGACGCATTCAAGAAGACATCAAGAAGATCTCTAGATGTATCGTAGACTGTATTTCAACCAAACATGCCCTGTACTCAAGGCACTACAGCTTGTGAGGTATCAGAAGCCTGGTTGATTTGCCTGTGGTATGAAGGCCAGGAAAGGGGGCAGTGAAGTAACCAGACGCATGCTTCAGAGCGTTCGATCGCGAGTATTCTCGCGCTGGTGGATAACCAACTCAACTGACGATGATCTGAGCAACATTGCGGTGATGCCCCGAGGTCGGGATAACTCGAGATTGTGTTCGCGGCTAGCCCTTTGGGGTATTGCTTCCCCGGGGATTGAGATGTGGCTCTATCGGGATAATTCCGTAATCCCGATAGAGTTGGAAACCCCAGTGTTTCCTTGGATCATAATCAAAGAATGCCAGATAGCGTTGGGCATTTGTCTCTCTGCGCTTCTCTGCCTCCTATATTAAGATTGTCTTGAGTATTGTCTAGTAGTATTCATCATCAATCTCTCCCCTGTAGACTCACCTCCACTCCTTAGCGAAGGTGCATCGCACTCGCATCCCTATCGGCCATCAGTAGACGGACTGCTCGGTCTACTGTCGTGGTATTAAACTGGCATCTGCCAATGCCATCGGATCATCAGCCTCCACCAGTTGCGCAGCACGTAGTCCCGATACCTACGAAGAGGAGCCGTACTCCTCTTGTCGCTGATAAAAATTTATCTGGTTCATCTATCGAATGTCCTAACACGGAGATCTGAAATGTTCCAGAACACAACGCCCTTCAATCCGCCCGAGTCCAGTCCCTTCACGCAATGGGATGACCGGCAGGTAGCATCACCATCGCGGTACTGGGAGGTCGGTGAGTACGCTAAGGTACTCAATCAGCTTGATAGTTTCCTCGCAGGTGTGTTGCGCACCACCCAAGTGCCCTTTGATATCCGGATTCAATGGGGACGAGAAGTCGCTGTACGTAACCCTGTAGGTGTCTATGGCTACCGGAGCCTGGTTGGATTCCTTCCGTCATGTGCACGGTGGATGGACCTGTACCGGCCTGGCTATCACTACAGCGCCGATCTGCAACTGTTTTTTGATTGTTTCCGACAACACCCATTTGCTGGAGTATTCAGCAATGGTGTTCTCGCTAGCCCATGCGATCAAGTGTACGTTGCGAAGCTCTACAACGACTTCGTGGGTTGCCTACGGATTGAAGCAATTCGGCGTGGTGTCAAGAAGAGGTTGTGTGATTGGCGAGCCAATCTAAAAGACCAGGAGCAGGCTATTCGACGCTATGTCGCAAAACTACAAGCAGCGTATCCTTCTCTTCACCAGATTCGGTGTGACTTACACTACACGGACTACGCGATGAGTGACGCCGATACCCGATTGCGCACTAGCTGGGCGCTCTCGAACGGGAATTGGTTGGAACTTGCCTCGAATGTCCCGTCGGGACACGGACGACCGGAAACTGCCGCTCGCTTCGACCCTGCTATTGCCATGGCAGATCGAGATCGGTTCTTCGATAACCAGCGGGGAGCGGATAACGATCTATTCGAGCCCATGGTCGGTTATATCTGCAAAATGGAGCAAGGCGGGATACACAGGGCGAATCATTTCCACTGCGTATTTTTCTTTGACGCGACTCGTGTGACCCAAGCGCAGGTGGAAGGCTTCAAATGCCGTATTGAGGATCGTTGGCGGAAAGTCACTCGTGGGCATGGCCTGACGTTCGACTGCCACGAGGGATCTCGCCGCGCAGAGCTTGAAGCTCAGGGGCGATGGGTTCTTAATGGGCTCAATAGAGCCAATCCAGCGGAAGCTTCGAAGTTCGTCGAGTATCTGGTCTGTTATTTGACCAAGGACAAAATGCAAATGTTACGTATCAAACCGGCCGAAAAAGCTTGTACGTTGACGATGGGGCATTGAGGTCGCAATCAGGCGAGCGTGAGCGACATAACTAACCCCAAGGATCTTGTGCTGCACCCCGCCCGCTGCATGCTGAGCCGGACGATTCACCGCCCGGTTACCTTCAGCAGGCCATCACGCCTGCCACTGGGCATGTTGAGCACAGCGGTGGATAAGGCTTTGGCGAGCACGGGGCAGGCCTCGATTGCACGGAGGCGCGCGAGGCTCTTGCGCTTGATGTGCCGTCCCCCAACGGGGGTAAGGGCCATGCCATCCCGCGCCTCGTTGTATGCTGGTACCCTCTCGCAACAAGGGCATCACCAGCATGGCTCACCAGAAGCACATCATCGGTGGCAAGGACGTGTACGTCGTCAAGCATCACCACCACGTCCTCGGCGGCTGGGCGGAAGTTCGGCGCCGCCAGGAACAGGCCGGGGTCGGCGCCCCGGCGCTGCTCACGCTCGATCACCACACGGACACGCGATCGCCGTTCGACAACCACTGCTACTGGACGGTGCACCCGGGCCCGGGGATGGTCCAAAATCGGAACACCGTGGCGATCGACGCGATGGCGGGCGGCCTGCTCAGGAACCTCACTTGGACGACCAAGGCCAGCGTGAACCGGGCCATCGTCAACCTCAAGCACGACGAGCACATCCGGACCGCGATCGCGGCGGACATCCTGTCCCGCGCGTTTGTGATTAACACGGACGGCTCGAACCGTGCAGACCCGGTGGGGCACGTCTACGAGACGTACTCGGGGTGTGCCGCGATCGCATGCCCGAAGGCCATCCACGACGACCAGTGCGAGCGCTTGCGCGCCGATCAGGCGCTCGAATCGTGGCACCTGAACCACGAAATCGCCGAACTCGACGCCAAGGCTCGGGCCAACGGGGAGCCCGGCGTTGGCGAGGCGCCCTACGTCCTGGACATCGACTTGGACTATTTCCACACTGAGAAAGCCATCGCCCCGAATGATTCGGCAACCTTTTACCAACTCGTGCAAAACGCGCTTGCGATCACCGTCGCGACCGAACCCGCGTGCGTGCGGAATCTCCGGCTTCCGGGATCGAAGATCACCGCGAAATCACTGCTGGCGAATATGCTGCGACTGATTAAGATCGCACTGACCTGAGCGACAACGTTGTTCCAAGCGCGTAACCATCGGGAAGCGCTGCAGGGACCTCGCCATTCCCTGGCCGCAGTGGTTGTGCGTGACAACGGACCGTCGGGTCGCCGTCCCAACGGAATGCCCACAGCAGGGCATCCGAAGGGGCGCGAAGGGGGCTCAGCGACGCGGCGTTTGGTCTGACTCACCGTTGTCCCGGAAGTATTTGCTGGCGCCAACGCGTTTCCACGCTTCCTGGGGTTGTACCTGCAGACAGGAAAGTTGGAGCAGGAATGAAACTCTCCGTAGGGGCCGGAGCGCAAGACCAGAATCCCTCGTCTGCACGATGGGCATTCTTCTTCCTCAATGACCTGTCCGTCGGCGTCCGTGATCGACACTTCGCCGTTCTGTTCTAGTTCCCGCAAGAAGAAGGAACACTGTCCACGTGTCGTAAACATGGCCACGCTACGGCGAGCCCTGGTGAGGGCCACGTAGAAAAGACGCCGCTCCCCAACATACGAAAATTCCACAGGAGAACCGCAGGGAATAAACTTGACACAGGCCGACGCTCTAGGCATTAATTCTTGCAAACCTAAATATCCGCGACAACAAATGCTAGCAACAGCGAAACAGCACTTCGACGAGGATATGCAGCGCGCTGCGGATCTTCTTATCCACGCAGCGACGTTGCCAGCCAGCCGATTGCGAGACGACATACTACGCGGTGTGTGGATGATGGCGGTGGGCGCTTGCGACGCATACTTCTCCGATGCATACGCCGACCTGATTGCTCGCACGCTTCGAGCGAAGGATCTACAACCCGCGGTGAACCTCCCAGATAGATTGAATAACCTCAAGGTGCCCGCGATAGCGGTGATCAGAGATGCAGGCGGCTGGCGGTGGCGCATGGCCGCCCGCGAGCTAATTGAGGACGAGAACGTATTGTCCCTCAACAAGATCAAGCAACTCTTCAACCACTTTTTCCGTAAAACACACAAGATTCTGACCCAGACAACTATCGAGAGTTGGATTTTGCACACGCAGGCCAAAACTCGCCTGTTCGGAATCACGAAGACGGCGTATCGGGCTCTCAACGCGACAGATAAGGCCAAAGCGCGGGGCGACGCTTTGGATCAGTTCGAGAATTGCTTCGAGGAAATATTCCAGCGTCGCCACGACTGCATTCACAATTGTGACCGTCCCAAGATAGCCCTGCAGCCCATTACAGACAGCGTCGCCGGAAAGCGCGTCCAGGACATCACCTTCCTCGTGGAAAGGTGTCACGACGCCTTTCTTGCAGAGTTCCCCGAATACCTTAGGATGCTTGGCTTCAGCGGCGTGACCCGGAACCGCGTGGGAGCCTAGCTTGGGCGGTTGCGTTGCCGATGCGAAATAAAATTTGACGCGATGGCGAGCGACCTGCACTCACGAATATCTTGCGCAGCCCGAAAAAACAGGCCGCACCACGTAAAGAAGGGAGAAAATGCGACGCGGCGGCGACTGGTGAGCCTGAAGTGATGGAGTGTGAAAGCGTGCTCGTAAAAATCGGTGACTCGTCAAGTCGTCTGGGCGGAGATTGCCATGAACGACGAAAATGAGTTCGCGCATCTTATGGAGATGGAACTCAAACATGGGGAGTCTGGCCAATGCGCGATCCTGCTGCACTTGTCAGATTTTTCCAGGTTTGAAGACCGTCAATTCTCCGAACTTCTCGTGCTCACTGCGGTGCAAAACAGATGGCCGGATCATCACAATAAGTGGCCATCCGTGCAGTACCAGCACCGAGCGAATGCCATGTTCGCCAAGATTAAAATGCATCGCATCCATCATCCCAAGAGAACCGACGATGAGAGGAAAACCGGGGCAAGAAATTCAAAACTAGACCCGATGTTGTGGAGCGCGGTGCTGGTGGATAGGATGGACGAACTGCTTCCGAGCGTATCCGCGTGAACGCGGCTGCATGAGCTGCAGGAGGATGAAAATGTATGCACGTCGTGATCTTCGATCTCTTCGGCACCTTGGTTGAGATCAAGGAGCAGCGCTACCCATATCGCAAATTGCTCCGCTGGATACAGCGAAGCGGCGCGTTATGCAGAAGATCACCCATTTACAAACTCCGGTGGAAATTTCAGTGATTTTTGCATTTACCGGTAGAAATTACACGGGCGCTATACTGCGCTGAAAGTCGGGTATGAACCCACGGGGGCTAGACATGAACGACCTATTTGCTGGACGTCGTGTGAAGTGTCTTTGGGCGATCGTGGCGGGAGCATTGCTAATCACGGGATGTGATAGCCGTTCGGTGTCCGGGGTCTATGTGTCGCATACCGACAATCAAGCTGCGCTACTTCAAATCACCGAGACCCCCGATCACCGCTTCACCGGCACACTCCGCCACACCACGCTCAACAATGACGGGACACTGTCATCTGGAGACGCCAATGTGTCCGGCTCGGTTGATGGGGGCAGCATTACACTTACCGTTTTGGCCGCGATCCTGCCCATCGGCAAGAATTTCAGTGGTGCAGTGACGCGCGATGGGATTGACCTGAACTTTGCTAACGGTAATCAAACCGCCGTCCAGCATTTCGCTAGGGGGCGCCCTTCCGATTTCGAATCGGCAGTTGCCCAGCTTAATCAAATCGGGCAACCGATCGTGGCTGCACGCCGACACGGTCAGCAGGTCGATCAACTAAACCGCCAAGTTGGCGTTCTCGCGAGCGATATCAATAGATTTGTAGCCAGTGCCGATCAGCATATCAAGCGCCTATCCAAGGCCAAGGCCTACTATGAGCGTGCTGTGATAGTGGAACAGGCGAAGCTCACTCAGGCACAGCGTCTCAAGGCATCCGGCAATAGTATTGCGCAAGGTCAGGCTGCGATGATTGTTGCTCAGATGGGCGGTGATAAGTCTCAGCTATCCATGGCCGATGACGGTCTCGATCGTACCCACAACGACGCGATCTCGACGGAGAATTCTCTCAACGCTCGGATCTCAGCGTGGCGCGGGACCTGTTTGGATGGGGGCGCAGTAAAAAGGGGAGACGCTATCCCTGACATGGGGCCGTGCAAGGCGCTATCTCAAGCTGTCGCGTCGTACAACGCCACCGTCCCTGTGCTGCACGATGCGTTTTCGACGGCCCAAAATGCGCGCACGCAATCCAATGCGAGGTTGGCCCTCATCTGGAGATCTGCTGACCAGATGGAGTAGCGGGCTCGATCGCTCTGAAAACTATCAATTCGAGCTCCCGGTAGCATCGTTGATTCGAAGAAAGGCAAATATACGGCGTAGGGGAGCGTGCTATCTAGTGAGAATGTCGCGAACGTTTGTGAGACTAAAACGTGTAGTTCGAATGGCGATCCGTAAACTCTACTTATTATGACTAACTATGCCTGAGTTGAACGGGACTGCATCGGTCGCAGATGCGATTGCATTGACAATGCGGTCTTACTTCTCGATTAATCATCTTGCGACTGCGGCTCACCAAGCTCAGGTCGCAGCCCGCATTGAAGCCGCATACGGCGGCTTCAATGCGGGGGAGGCGGTCGAACACAAGGGGGCCGTTTCGGGTTCGATTTTCATGAGTGTCGCGGGAGTGGAGGCGTCCATTAACGAGTTTTTCTCGGACTGCGCGGACGCTCATATGTATCACCTCGTCGGCCTAGAAGAGCAAGCCGTGGATCGATTGGCGAGAGGCTGGAATGCAACTTCAATTGTTGAAAAGGCGAGCATATTGGAAAAGTTTCAGTTTGCGTGCCTGTTGGCTGATAAGGCACCACTAGATCTCGGCACTCCGGCTGCGCAGGATCTGGCGATTGGTATCGATATTCGTAACGCGTTGATGCACTACAAGCCTCAGTCCGTTGATCTCCCGTTGGACGGAACATCTGTGACGGTGGTGGGGAGCTGGAAATCCATTGAGCGGAAGCTCAAGGGGCGTCCGAAATTGACGCCAAATCCGTTCGCGTCGGAAGCGCAACCGGAATTCCCGTATCGAGTGCTCGGATACGAGTGTGCCAAGAGGACTCTCAGCGGTGCTCTATCATTTCTCGAACTTTTTGCTAGCCATCTTGGCCTGACAAGACCACCATTTCAGAACATCTGTTCGGAGTTGCGGGCAGGTCGGAAGTGACCTTTGTGCGGGGTTCCCGTCCGAATCTGCAGCATTATCATCGGCGCAAAGCGCCTCACACCGACCCGAGGCCGGAACACTAATCGTAAGAGGAATTACATGCGTCTGCTGCTTGCGTTGATTCTGCCGTGGCTTCAATTTTTCACTATCGGGCGCCCCTTTGCCGGGATCGTCTGCCTGCTTCTACAACTTACGATCATCGGCTGGATTCCGGCCGCGATCTGGTCTGTGTATGCGCTGAGCCAGTACAAGACCGACAAGAAAATCGAGCGCGCCTTGGCTAACCGCAGGTAGCGAGAAAACGCTGACCGACACTTCATCTGGAGGGCTTCGGAATGTCTATTCTTAAGAGGATATTCGGTAGTGGGATGGAGAATCCTAGGACTCTGGCTGCGCTGAAGCGCAGAGCAAAGGAGGGGGCAAGAATCACGTTGTTGGCGACCCAACTGAAAGGGAGTGACATGCCACTTCCAGATGAGCTGCAGGGAGTTGAGCGCGTGATTACCCGCGTATTTCCCGATCGAGTGTTGTTCAATCCGAACGGACCGGGTGGCGAGCAAAGGGCGGATTTCCGATGGCCGTCAGAGCCGCGCGACGGCTTTGCCGGCATGATCATAGACCCCAACGGTGTGTTTGTCGGATTTGTGGACGATAGCACGTTCATCGTGGATACGATAATCAGCTACAGCATTTATCGAATCGATGACTGAACTTGGGAAATTAGTTTGACGCGTTAAGAGATTGATTTACCACTTTCAGCGGGTACGTTCGAAATGAGCTGAATTGCATACGCGCCCGTTCCGCTAGGGAGCGGTAGACGGATGAGCATTACACCTCGGGACAAAACAGGATTTTCCGGCCTTGTTTGATACGGAGCCCTAACACACGGAGCGTGGGGCGCCGGATTTTTCTCGGAGTGAAATACGCCCGGCCAATTTTTGCCGGGTACGGGGCGTACCGAGTCTTCCTGCTCAAGAAAACCTAACGGAAGAATTATGACTGGAACCATGGGCGAAAATGATGACGGAATTGAAACTTCGATTCTCTATTCCATCATCGGTGAGATGGAGCGAGTCTGGGGCAGCCTTGGCTTGGACGGAACATCCGAGGAGTACGCGTGGTTGAACGCGACCTACCAAATCACGGAAGAAGAAGACGTTAAATGGCAGATGGTTCTCGAGTATTTTGTGACTCATGACCTTCCCGAGGACGATGAGAAGGATCCGGAGGCTATGGCGTTTCTCAACGACTATGATGCGGTGGATTCATTCTTGACAGAGCTTCTTCGGAAGTATCGAAGCAGCGGTAAGGTCTATCCTCGAGCGTAACGTTCGGTACTGGGACGTATTCGACGCGCCAATCGCATCGATTCCTGCATGTTGGCCCAACTTGGGAGTTCAAAGAGCGTAGGCGATGGTAGCTATACTGCGTATAGACTCGAATGCGAGGGAATTCGGCATTGCCACAAGTCGGGCAATGAAGGCCATTCGAGCGATTGCATTTGCTCAACTTGTGGTCGTGACGGTTCTCCTACGCGGCATCGTTCCACGAGGTGAGAATGCTCTTCTCCAATCGCTCGATCTCTTCCTCAATCTGGGAGTTATCAACCTTCGCCCCCTCGAGCATGCTCGTTAGTACGCGTCTTGATCGCGCCGAATTCCTCCCCTTTAGAAGCTCATTTAGGCGCTCACGCTTGTCAGCGTAAAACGGGAAATCGTAGTCTACGGCAGAGGCAGACAAGAAAGGTTGGCCGGAATCCAGAATCAATGCGCGAGGAACGCATAGTTTTGCAATATATGCGGCCGCCGCATCATCAGTGACGAAGATCGGGTGCTGCGATACCCCGTCCACGGGTAGCGTCGGAAGATAGTTTTGGACCATCCAGCAATGCCAGATATCCCATGCCGCTCCCCACGCTGCATCAAGCGGGGTTTTTCCCTTGCGAAGACTCAGAAGTTTGTTTGCGTCACTGGCTCCACCAAAGAGTGCGAGTGCGGCCTGTGAAATCAGTGCGATGTGGCAGTTCATCGATTCGCACCAGTCGAAGAACGCAATGAAGTTCTTGACCGCCCTATCCTTCAGAAAACCGTGCGATCGAATTTCGAATATCTTTAGAAAGCAGCAGTATGCATAGCGCAGTAAGGGTCGTACCTCCGATATGGATGTGTCGTCCAACGTCAACGTGTCGAGAATTTTGGTTTGTGCGCTGCGCCCCATCGCCAACGACTCTTCAGTTTGCGCGAGCGCGCGTGCGACGTTTGAGGTGATGCTCAATAATTTGTCCGTGTCGAGCAGATCGCTTTCGCGTGATGATGCCAGTTCCAAGCATCCAAAATACGGAACAACATCCACATTGACTAGCTCGACTGCCAGGAGAAACTGACGGAATGTCGACTCCTTGTCAGGGTCCTTCTGGCCTCGCGAATAATTTGACAAATTGAGGCAAATGTTCGCGTCTAAGACTAGCGCTGTGACGACACCCTGCCGGGCGTTAGCGCGAATGAGGTCTGGGGACGGGAAGTTACATTCACCAGCGCGGTCAAAATAGGACAATGGTCTTGCTATGAACGGGGCCATGTTTGCCATATTTCTATGCAATTTGGTATGACGCAATCAGGATGCGTCGACTATGTGTACGACAGCTCGCACGGTAGATAGCGGGTACCCTAGGCGTAGTCGAGTATATATATCAGGATAGTATATGTTGGTTTCCAAACGAATTGATCAGATGCAGCAATGACGATACAGAAGACATCCAAACGAGGCGAGTTCAACGCGAATTGGCCAGTGCCTGATGATTATCTGATGGAGCTCGGCCGCATGGTGAGCGTCTGGGGGTCTCTAGAATCAACAATCGCAATGGCAATCGCCAAGTTGGCCGGCTATGACTCCCCTCTGGATTTGCGTGCATTGACGATGGTGGCACATAGCAATTTTCAGCAGCGTGTGGACATTGTGAGCGCTTTGTGTGTGCAGCTCGTAAACGATTTTTCTCACTTGCGTACGTATGAGGGGGTCGTCAAAAAGATCAGGGCAGCGCAGTCGGCGCGCAACAAGTATGCCCACAATGCGTTAACGGTGAATGACGACGGTCAGGTGACCATCTCGTACATGTCGGCACGCGGCGTGCTTAAGACATCGGTGGAGCTCGTACGTCTCGCGGACATTAAGGAGGCCACTGCCAAGGTCCATGAGGCGAGTGTTGCTCTATACGCCTTAGTCACAAACTCGGATCTCAAGCCGATGTGGGAGCGTTGACGCTCTTCGGACTGAATCAGTCGTCGCTGGGCGGATTCTTGCTTGCGGGGGGGGGGGGATTTGACGGGGACTGCCACAGTACATTTGCGCTGCGTGATGCTCGGGCAGCATCCCCGAGTTAAAGAAAAAACAGATATGTTGCATAGAGGGGGCGTGCCAATTGGCACGCCCCCTCTATGTATGTCAATTACAGTTGCGTTGATCCTGGAAATCAAAGTCGCTCAACTTAGCCCACCCGACAATACGCCCGGCGTTCTGATTCGGATTCGGCTTATCGTAGTCCGGCACCGTCACAAGTTGGACGTAACCACCAGGCGCCTGCGCCTTGATGGTGAACGCTTCCAGCGAAGTGAGCGCGCGTTTGTTTGCGCTGGTGTTCGGTGCGTCGGCGAGACTGATTTGCGATTTCATGACAAGCCGGCCTCCCGCGCCGGCCTTTGTCTTGGGAAACACGCACTGTCCGATGTGATTCGCTGCAAATACAGTCGCCGAGCAGGCAAGGCCGATGGCGATAGCCATAATTGCGGTGATCTTCTTCATGGTTTTCCTTGGGATGATGGGGCAAGAAATGTACCGATTCGTCTTTTATTGAGGCGGTTAGATAAGTCCAACGAGCATGAACGTTGCGATCCAAACCCAGAAGTACGCTTTAGGCTGGCGCAGAGAGGCGGCCCGTTTCCACAAGTACACGGGCACGATGAAAGCAAACTTGCCGAAAGCCGACGTATTGACGCCTGCCCGCTTGAGTTGCCGGTCGTCCAGTAAGCTCAAACCGATGTTGACCAACAGCGTGATGTACCAGTACTGGTTTGACCGCAACGCTGCGGTAGCCGCTGCACTGGCCATGTAGTCGGGGACAATAGCAGCGGCGAAGATCGCCTCAAGAAGTACCCCGATGATTGGAGCGAAGGCGAGAATCCACACAATTGTGTGGCCAATGCGCGTCGCGGGAAGCACTGGTGGTGCGCTCGCTTGGCGCAAATGCACAGCGAGATCAGTCTCCGCGAGTGGTGTCCAGTCTGCCAGGCCTTGCGACCAGACAAGCGTATTCCCGTCGATAGTGCGGTTCTGAATCAACTCCCCGACCTCGGCGGCGCTGATGGCGCCGATGCGCCGGCCATCCTTTTCGTAATGCCATGAATCCGTCATGAAGCCATTTTCTCCCTAAGTGATTGTCGTGTTTACTCTGCAAAGATGGGCGTACATCAACTCGTCAAATGCCAATCGCGTCATGGCGGGTTGACGCACCAAAGGATCAGAATATATTTGTAGTATATAGTCATCATTAATTGATGTGTTTACAGCGTCGTTAATCAGTCATCAGACGGGCATCCTGCCGTTCATGACTGCCAAACGCCAAGAAGCCACTGCCGCTCGCCAACCGGCCCCTATTTCGCTTGCTTTGGGCAAACGGATCAAGCAATGTCGGCACGAAGCGGAGAAATCTCAGGAAACCCTGGCGTTCGAGGCGCACGTAGATCGCACGTATATCTCTGCGATCGAACGTGGCGTGGCAAACCCGTCGATTGAGACGATCGCCAACATTTGCCATGTGTTGGGTGTGACGCTTGCCGAGCTATTCGAGCCGCTTGCCAAGGTGTCTTTGGCACCGACGGGGACACGCCGGGCGAATGCGGCCACCCCGCCAGAAATCAAGCGTCAACGTTTGCGCTGACGACATTGCGGATCGACACGCCGCAAAGCAATTTGACGCCTCTCGAGGTCGACGGTGACTGATACCGAAATTGCGTGTCGTTGTGTCGGGCCAGACGTGCATTGAACCCGGCAAGTCCGGGTTCATTTCCCGCCGGATCAATCAGCAGCAGTGCTTGCGTATCGAAAACCCGACTGCTCTGGCGTCCTTCGATGCCGACCACCAGCGCGGCGCGCCATTTCACTAGGTGCCGTTGCTGCCAACCAATGATGACTGGCCAGCCCGCATCGAGCTCGCGTTGCACAAAGCGAAGCAGGTCTTGTCCCGAGGCCGTGCACGTCGAAGGTCGTACCCCGAGATTCAACTCCGCAATAAAGCTAGCGAGTTCGGGCAAAGTCATCCCGTTCAGGTAGTGCGGCCACGCGTCATCCCAAAAGTTCTGTTCTGGCCCACAGCCGTGATACGGTAGATAGACTGGATCGGTCAGCTTGCCAAGGAGTGCCAATGCCATGGCAACGCAGTGCAGCGTACTGCCGCCGTCCCAGTGCCCCTGACGGCTGAACAGCGGGTTACCTGTTGTGGAGACGACCGGCTGCTGTCCGAGGCGGAGTGCTGGATGGAATTTCCGAATCAGCATGGTCAATATTCTTCGGGCAGCAGGATCGTAGTCGTCGACCGATCAGCGTCGGTGACGATCCATACCTTCAGCTCGCCGCCCAGTGGATAGCAGGACAGCACACGTCGTCCTGAGACGACGGATAGGTCGTTTTGCTCCCGATCGGCTTCCGGTAGATCCCCCCAATCACCGCAAGCATGCCGGTTGACCAAAGCGTAGATCGAGGCTCCGGCCGATTGGATAGCATCGACGGCAGCGGGCGTTGCCAACAAGCGACCGAGCGGCAGGCGAGCTCGCCGAATGGGCAAAGTGGAATTCATCAAAGTTCTCCTAGATAGAGACGAATTGGGACGTGCCGTGGCCTCCGAGCGAATCGGGTGCACAGTTGAATGGCATCGATGGGAAATGGCAGACGCAGGACGCGTCCGTAGACGACGATTAGCGCGCTTCGGAGGCGAGCGCGTTGGGGTAATGCTTGGCGAGAATCTTGTTCATCGCGTCGGCTAGGTCGGGGCGGGAAAACGTCAGGTGCCCGTTACCGTTCTTGAACCAGCGTAAGTGGAAGTAGGCGTGCACGGTCTCGCTCTCACGCTTTTGCTGGGCGCCCGAGACGAGCCCGTATATGCCATGTCGATGATCTGGTTCGGGCTGGCCGTCCAGCACGCAGAATGCCCGAATCAGGTCGTCGAGTTCGTCGGTGACGCGGTGATTCAGACTACCTTGGGACAGCAGGTGCTTGACGATGATCCGCTTGCCGAACCGGAACGGTTGATTAGCGCGGTAGTCCCACGATAGTCTGCGAAAGCACTGAATTACGCCACGCTCGAACATGTCACCCCGTGCACCATAGAGTTGGGTGAATGTGGCCTCAATGTTGGCGGCGGTAAGCTCTGGCACGTCACCCTCTGCGATCTGCCGGCTCCACTGCTCGCGCGCTTTTGCGTCCATGAACGTGCGCATGCCAGACTCTGACAGCAAGTAATTCCAGCCGTGAGCGTCGATGAGACGAACCATGGCGGTTTGGGCTTCGTCGCGCTTGGCATAGTCCCCCGTCACGCTGGGCCGACCTCGGCATCCGTAACTTTCGTCGAGGACAAGTCGGGGAAATCGGAGATGCGCTGAGCTGGCTAGCTGTTGAGCTTCGCAGAGCAGGTCGAGTGCGGCGTGGATGCGCTCGACGATGGCGGTGCGCTGGTTGGTGAGGTTGGCGATGCTGATGCTTTTGACGAGGTCGGTGGTGTCCATGTTTCATGGTGAGGGATGGGAACTAGAGTGAAAAGAGGGCATAGTCGCCGGGGAAAGCCCCGGCAGCTATGCCGTAGTGTTACGGACAGCCGCCGAGCGCATTTGAACTATTTGGCGACGCAAGGCGATAGCCCGTGCCTGCGAGCAACCGAGGTGACGGCGAATGTCAGCGACGGTGGGGCGTAACCGTCCGGCAGCAATGTCCTGAGCGAGTTGCGCGGCGTCGTGATCGATGGCCTCAGGCGTCTGTGACGCTATCGAGAACGGCGTGACGGACTGGTTTGGCATGGCGTGGCCGTCACAGTCACCGTCGGCGTCATCGTGACTCTCCCTGACTTCATGAGCGACTGTGGGCGCGACCGCCTCGACATAGGGTTTGCACCTCGGGTGAAGTGCGACGCTCCAGAGCAGGCACGCGACGCCTTCTAGGACTGAGGCAAATGCCAGTCCGGTCAGCAGGTCGACGCGGGCTCCCGCCGTGCCGAGTAACGTCGCGAGTCGCGCAGTCACGGGATCAGCCATCCTTGCGTCGTGCCGGGTCATCGCTCGGTCGTCCAAGTCCTGCGCACGACGGATGTCACTGACCTCCGCGTTCAACGCCTCGAGCCTGGCGGTCAGCGTGACGCGACGGGCCTCTAGCGTCGGGCACTTGCCAGAACACGACTGAGCATTGGCCGTCGCCAGTCGTGCCGAGACTTCGGCCCGCTCTCGCATGACGACGGTAAGGCTGCGGCCGGTGATTTCAGCCAGGACGACGGGCGCAGCTTCGGCACGTCGCTGTGCGGCATGCTGCGCAGCGAACAGGAAGAAATAGGCGTGACTGTTGATTGCGGTGAGCATGCATGCGCCCCACAGCAGATAGCCGGCTAGCCGGACTCGCCTGGGAACCCCTCGCACGAGTGCGGGTAGTAAGTGAGCGCTGAGTACCAGGACGACACCGAGCGTGACCCATACGACCCGCTCGGCGCGCGTGCCGCCACGTTGCTCGCTGGCGATCACCGAGATACCGATGGCAGTGGACGTTGCCGCGACGGCGAGCCACAAGGCGGGACGATCCCGGGTCATGCTGCCATGTCTCCCTGTTTGGTATCCAGCAATGCCGCCTGTCGATCCAGCCGATCCTTGAGACGAGAGGGCCCGGTGGGGTTTAGCGCTCCGCTATTGCCATTCGGTACATCGTCGCGGGACTGCGCCGGGTAGAACTCCTCGGTCACGGCGGCACTGTCCTCGATGGACTCTTCGAAGGCACCGTTGCGGAATCCGGTATGCGCCGCGGCGTCGAGTGCCGTCTGATCGAACCCAACCGCCTTTCGCCGAGTATCCAGCTCGGTTGCTGTGGTGATGGCTTGCTCCAGCGTACTGCCACTGCGCACGCCGATGTCCACGTAATAGATTGCCGATCCGTAGCTTTGTGTGGTCGACTTGCCCCGTAGCTTCAATTCCAGCGGCAGACACGCGAGCCGATTGCCTGATACGGCGCTGAAGTAATACAGGCGTGCGGCAAGCGTGCGAATCGAGTTGTACGAGGTGGTCCGAAAAATGAACGAGCCCATCTCGTCCTCGTCACCAATGAGCACATTGAGTCGCCCATACGGCTTGCAGGCACCGCCCTGGCTAAAAGAGCATCCGTCGGGAGACGGACACGGTAACTCCGTAACACCTGCTTCGCCGGCGCGGCGGCATGTCTCGCCATTGCCGACGCACGTGGGGCGGCCCGACTCGCGGTCGAAGCACGCATACTCGGCACGAAGATTCAGGTCCGGATCATTGAACAGGAACTGGACAGGAATTGCCCGCAGCTTGCCGGTATTGGCTTTGCGTAGGGATTCGTTAAGCGGGTGCAGCATCCAGCCGTCGCGCTGCTGAATCTGGGTGGTCAGAGTAAATTGATCGTCCTTCTCGGGAAGGCGCTTGCCGTTCTTTTCGACGACACGACCGATGGAGATCCGCCCGATGACGGGCGGCGTAATCGCAAGACCTTTGAGCATCAGGAACTCCTGGTGGAGATTTGAGAAATGAAAACGGGATGGGGAATACGATGGGTGCGCCGCACAGGAATACAGACGGAGAAAATCTGAGACCTAGACTTGGACAAGAAACCGGCGAGAACCGGGTTTCGTGATGGCGTACCGTGCAGCGAGTTCTGGCTGATCGGCTAGCAATCGTTTGAGGTCGATGCCAGTGCCGTCTTTGCTGCGTTTGTAGGAAACAGAACCGGTCTCGAACTGTGCCCGGTCGGCTTCCCCCATGGCCTGAGTGAGCGTCTGTTTCAACTGCGCTTCGACCGCCTCGCGGGATTCGATCTGGGCACGTACCGAAACGAGATCGGCGAACGTCGAGGACAATGCGCGGTCGTCGGTGAAGTCCACGGTGCCGCCAGTGCCCGGATAAAGACAGCGCAACGCCCGGTCGGCCGACTCGGAGCCGTCGGCTGGCGGGGGCGTGTCAGTCTGGATGTAGCGCCAGAACGCCGCTTCGAGTTCGATCAGTCGGGCAATCAGCGCGTCATCGCGAACAATTCGGTGGACTTCGAGCTTCTGCCCGCACAGCAGTACCGCCACATCGGCTGCCGGTTTGCCAGTGACGGCGAGCTGATGCTGGACCTGGATCTGTACGTATTCCGGTACACCCTCGCGCCAGAGGCGCGCACCGAACTCGCCCGCCGTTTTGCATTCCAAAATCGAGACTTCCGGCGCACCGATGACCTCACGGTCGATATTGGCGAGCATCCAGGGAATGGTGGGATGGCGCAGCACCGCGTTGATCCGCCTCACGCGCCGCCCGGTCTGCTTCGTATAGGACGCCGCGACAACCGGCTCGAGCAGTGTTCCCCAATACACCGGATCGGTGGTGTCATCGGGATCAGGCTTGGGCAGATCAGCATCTCGGCCCCTCTTGATCATCCACAGTTCCAGCGGACTCATGTAGGGACTCAGGCCCACGGCGGCCGCGGCATCCGATCCGCCGATACCTGTTTTTCTCACCGACAGCCAATCCTCACGGGACAGGGATACAGTGTCGACCAGCCGCAGGGCGGCATGGTGCCGTTCACGTATGACCGGTTCGGGGTGTGGCATGGCAACCTCCTAATATAAGAAAGCCCGGCGGGCAAGATCCCGGCCGGGCGCTATGACGACATGACGGTGTGGTGAACAGCGATTCACGCCACCAGTTTCATGGCTTCGTCCCAGGCCTTCTGCTTGAGCGCCGCACCTGCACCGAACCAGGCGGCATCGCGTCGGTGGTCATCGCTGCGCGCACGTCGGTGGTGGTCAACGTGTTCCGTGATGGCATTGACCAGGCCCCATGCGGTGCCGGCCGACGAGGCCAGCGTCGCCCCCTTGCCGCGACCGGCATACAGCTGCTCAACTGCCTTGACGGCGCGCTCGTTGACCGCAATGGCATCGCGTTCGGTTGCAGTACTCGCCGAATAGGTCAGCACACGTCGGAAGAAGGCTTCTGCAGTGGTCTCGGTGACTTTGCGTTCCGCCAATGCCTTGGTACGGACCATGAACGCATCCCACGAGGAGACGGCAATGCCGAGTTGGCGCTTGACGGCTTGCGCGTCGAATTGCGAGCGGTGTGGGACCTTGACGGCACTGACGTTGTTATCCAGCGCGATCGCCAGCGTGTTGTTGCACACGACGCGAACCGAGGTGAATTGCGCCGTCGTGGCGAGCGTGCCGTCGCAGGCGGTGGCGAGCAGTAGATAGCCTTTGATCTCGTCTCGGCCCTTGAGCATGCCACTCTGACCTGTGCGGGCTAGCGCCCACAGCTTGCGGCCTTCTTTGAGGACGCCTGCCGTTTCGAGCTCGAAGCCGCCGACTTCGGTCAGATCCTTGTAAAAGTCCAGGATTTCAGCGGGTTGAACGACTTGGTACCGAGAGGACACCACGGACAGCGGGGCCTTGGTGTCGGAGCGGTAGAGGACCTTCTGGTCGGGAAATGCGTGGATGGAGCCGAGATCGCCGTTGCTGGAGGCGACAAATCGCACGTCGGCTTCTTCGATACGCCAGTCCATACCGGCGGCTTTGGCCCAAACGTCGAGCGGTTGTTTCGGGGCGAGGCGACTGCCCAGACCGTGCCACGGCGTGGCGCCGACGTAGGCCATGGATTGAACGAGATGCATGGATTTCTCCTGTTAGAGATAGACAAAGGCAGATAACGGCATATGACCCGGCGCAAGCCGGGTGTTATGACGGATATGGAAAGGGAATGCGGGAGACGAGCACCGAAGCGGGCTCAACAGGCAGGAACTGAGGTCGGAACAGCAATGGCAGTATTAGCTCGCCGGACAGACCCTCTCAATGCTGGTGGTACGTCGTGGGAGGTGACTGAGAAGCGCGGACCAGAGTGCTCCGGCAAGGAAGGCGATGGCGAACGCCATCAGATATTCGAACGGGGACGGTTGGATCATTGATGCTCTGTCAAACCGAAGCGCTGAATGTGTGCCCGCAGGCCACACAGCGATGGTTGTCGAGAACGTTCTCGTCAATGACTTCCCCCATGGCGGCACCCGCAGCGCAGCCCGCCGCACTGGCAGCGAGTCCGGCGAGAATTGCTCCAGCTAAGCCTCCGAACACGGAGCCGATGGGGCCCGCGATGAGTCCCACCGTTGCGCCGACTTCTGCGCCCGATAGTGTCATGGCGACACCACTCGTGGCCCCAGCGACAGCGCCAATGGTGCTGCCCGCCTTACGCGCCTGATTGCGCTTTTCAACGTGGTCGGATCCGCACCGAGGGCATAACGGATGGTTGTGGGGCGAAGGGGGATCGGGGGCTTCCTGAAACGTAGAGGCTTCGGCATCACTGCCGCTGTCACTCCGCTCCTTGTGAATTGCCGAGTACGTGTAATAGCCCGGGTCGCCACCCAGGATTTTTTCGTCTATAACCTCGGCGTCGAGTGTTTGCGCCGTGAGTTCGAGTCGAAGGGGGTGGTAGTGTCTGCGCACTTGCGCAGAGATAAACCAGGTGGCGAGGCACATCATGACGACGCAGAAAAACAGTGCCGGGTAGAGAAAATTCGCGATCACATATCCTCCAAAGGCTGCCTTCGGGCGGGATTGCGCGAAGGGAGCGACCGCACAATCACGGGCTCAAGTGGGTGATATGTGATTCAAAAAATATGGAATCGTGAATGGGACCGCGACTTCAATTATTTCGACGTTCTTTCGGCAAAAGCAGTCGGTCACCATAACCAAAGTACGCGGCCAAAACTGCGTGCCAAACGCACGGGTACGCGGTTTTTGTTCGGTGAACCCGAGTAGAAAAAGTACCTCGCCAGCGTGTTACAGTTTCAGTCATCCGGCCGGCCCATCATCCTAGGATGTGTGAGCGTGAGAATCGAATATCTGCCTCTATGGGCGTCCGGGGGATATCGCTGCGCTGACTCGATCGGTCTTACCTTGACGCCTTAGGCGGCCAATCCGAACACCAGCAGGCCGAGTGGCAGTGCCGCATTTGTCGAGGCACGGCCCCAGCCTTGGGATTGCTCCATCGGGGCGACGAAAAGCGAAAACGCGCAGTAGACGGCGCCCCAGGCAACGAGCTGGGCCATGGCGAGCGCCCAGGTGAATGCGTTCCCGTCAGGCACGCGATCAGACATGGGACGTGACATCGGTCAGATGCTGCCCTGATTCACGCGCTTCATCAGGGCCTCGGTACTTTCCTGGCGCTCGCTGTAGCGGTCGACGAGATAGGGTCTGATATCGCGCGTGATCAATGTGAACTTCACCAGCTCTTCCAGCACGTCCACCACTCGATCGAAATAGGCCGACCGCCTTATGCGGCCGGCCTCGTCGGACTCCTGGAATGCCTTGGTCACCGACGACTGATTCGGGATGGTCAGCATCCGCACCCAGCGCCTTAGCACAGGCATCTCATTGACGGCATTGAACGACTGTGAGCCGTCGCTGACCTGCATGACGACGAGTGTCTTGCCCTGCGTCGGCCGACAACGGAATCCAGTCGATCTGCGATTTCATGATGCCGGTCATCGCGCCGTGACGCTCCGGCGAGCACCAGACCATGTCCTCCGACCACTGCACCAACTCGCGCAGCTCGGCCGCCTACGGGGGGGCGTCATCGGGCAGCGGCAGGCCGCTGGGGTTGAACGTGCGCACCTCGGCGCCCATCGCGGTGAGCAGCCGGGTGGCTTCTTCGCTCATCAGGCGGCTCAACGAGCGCTCGCGCGACGAGCCGTAGAACATAAGGATGCGTGGCGGGTTTCAACGGCAAGCGAGCACCCCTACACCCAGCGCTAACACGCTGAACATAGAAACGGATGGCATTTGTAATTCGTTTTTAATGGGACGCTTCAATGGCCGTATTGCCGCTGCGTCTGTTGCTGTTGGCGGCGAAGCGAGTCGATCATGATCGATGCAGCATCGGCCCAGTTTTGCATGCCGTTTGCGCCGCCCTGACCGCGTGTTGCACGCACTTGCGCCAGATCGAGGCGCGCGCGCGTGTAGTCTTGCGACGCCGCACGCGCCAGCCACTTCTCGCTCTCGGCATAGTCACGTTGTGCGAGCTTGCCTTCGAAGTAGATCTCGCCGAGCAGCGTCTGCGCAATCGGATAGCCGGTGCTCGCCGCGCGCTTGTAGAAGTTGATGGCGGAGTTGCCGTCGCGCGGTATGCCGTGGCCGTTCTCGTAGATCATGCCGAGCGTGGTGAGCGCTGCCGCGTCATTGCCGCGCTTCAGCAGCGCGGCAATGTCGTTGCGGTCGGCGCGCTGCGCGGCCTGCGTGATACGTAATTCGGCGTCGTCCCAGGCGTTGGCGCGCTGTGTCTGCGGTGTCTCCTGAGTTTGCTGCGGTGGTGCCGCCGGTTGCGCATTCGCGTTCTCGCGAACCTTCGCCAACTGATCGACCAGATACGGTGGCACGTGGGCGACGGAGCCCATGCTGCCCGGCGGGGCGACGGGAGCGACGGGGGCGGTGCCGCGTGTTGCACCGCCGCGTGTCGCATCGGCGGACTTGCCCGCAGGCACGTTGGACGCGACAAGGTACTGTGCGCCAAGCGGCACGTCGCCGATCAGGCCGCTCGAAATCCACGGGCGCTGCTGTCCGCCCGTGAGCTCCGCCACCTGCTGCTGCACGAGGTCAAGCGTGTGCTTGATCGTGGCGCCGGGCGTCTTCATGTTCATCGCCAGGTAGTAGGCGAATGGACTGTTGTCGGCAGCGCTGCCGAAGTTGCGCATGGAATCGTAAGCGCGTGCCTGATCTGCCGTAGAGAAGGCAATCAATTCGCCTTGTCCCACTTTTTCGGGCTTGAGTCCCGGACCGGCATTGCCGCGCGAGGGAACGCGGCAGGCGTCGATCACCGCGATGAACGACGTGGGAGCCGACGGCATGACCTTGCTGCGCACATAGCCCAGCCGAAGAGCGCGTTCGAGCAGAATGGGGCGAGTCATCGCGCGAATGGGTACCCCGGCATGCACAGGCACGAGGAAGTTGTCGCCCCCCGACTCGAAGCCGTGACCCGCGAAGTAGAAGAGTGACACCTGCGCCCCCTTGGACGCCTGCGCCAGCCAGGCCACTGCGGTCTTGAATTCTTCCTGCGATACATCGATCGTCACGCGCGTTTCGAAGCCGAGCTGGCGCAGCGTATCGCCAATGAGCTTGACGTCGTTCGCCGGGGCGACGAGGCGGTCGGCACCGTCGTAGCTGCTGTTGCCCACGACGAGCGCAACCTTGCGCGCGGGCTGAGGTGCCGGGGCGGCCTGGCTCAGGGGCGGCGCGAAGCAAGACGCGGCCAGCAGGACAAGGGTCAGGCCGCGCCGCAGCAAGGAGGTCATGGACATGGTGACTGGAATGCGTTCGATTGGGATAACGCCGTCAGGGCGTGAGCGGCTGCGGGGCGGCAAGCCCATCGGCCACCGCGGGCGCCCCGGGCCGCGGCACGACGATCAGACGCGAGGGGCCTACGAAGTGCGGTAGTGCCTGCGTCATCGGATGCGCCGGCGCAAATGGAAGCGAGGGACGCGATATTGCGTCGCGCTCCGCCGGGATCCGGAATCGCACATCCGCATGACGTGCAGTGCAGAACTGGGCGAACTGGGCGAGTGCTCGGCATGCCGTGAGGTCCGTGCGGACGACGTCCGTGAGGTCGAGTACAACGGGCAGCGGCGGCAGCGCGCTCAGCGCCACCCCCGGGTGATCGCGCTCGCGTGCCGCGTTGGCCTTGTCCACCTGCGCGAGCAGGGGTTCGACGACGGCGCTGTCGACGTTGTAGGCGAGCAGGGCGCCGCCGAGCTTGGCGACGAGGCCGTTGTCATGTTCGTCGCTCGTGGCCACCGTAATGGTCAGGCGACGCGGCGCGGGCCAGGCGACGAGAGTACCGAAAACGGCGCCCACGCCAAAGCCGACCAGCGGCTGGCCCGACGCGAGCGTGGCGACAAGTTCGAGCGTGAACAGCCACATCGCGGCGCCGAACAACCGGCGTGGCCGCGCGTCGGAGAAGGCGTGACGCGTGATGGTGCGCGCGCCCTCGTCGATCATGTCGAGCGACATCACGATCACGACCACGGCGACCGCGAGCTTCGGCAGCATGGCCACGAGTCCGACACCGGCCGTGAGCGCGACACAGACGAGTACCGCGTGCATGACGGCGGTCCAACGCGTTTGCGCGCCGCTGGTAATCGCCATGTTTGAGCGCGTGACCGAACCGACGTTGGGCAGCAGGGCGAGCGTGCCGAGCAACGTGTTTACCGCACCGAACGCGAGCAGGTCGCGGTCGACGGTCCCGCGTCGCAGCGTGAGCGACTCGATGGACGAGACCGCAATCACGGTGTCGAGGGACGACACGAAGCCGATCACGAGGCCGTAACCGATCGTCAGGGCCAGCGCATGCGGGCTCACGCCGTGCAGCAGGTCGAGCCACACGTCGGTGTCGACGGGGCGCCATGCCGCGAAATCGAGCCCGGCCACGCCGATCAGACGACAGGCAGGCGAGGGCGCCGGCAGCACGCGCAGCGCCAGATAGTACGTGCCGGCCGCGACCAGCATGGCGATGAACAACGACAGACCTGCGGGCAGCGTGAGCCTGCGTCCTGTGCGTGCCATACGCTGCGCGAACGCACGCCACGCGAAATGGCTAGCAATGCCGAGTCCGGCAATCGCCAGCGTGACGACGCCCCAGTCGAGCGTACAGCGCACGAGGAAGTTGACCTGATCGGCCACGGCCAGCCCGGCCACGCCGAAGATCAGACCGGAGAGCACCGGCGCGGGCACCTTGCGCACATACGACCCGCCGTGACGCAGGCCGATGATCATCTGCATCAGCCCGGAGATCAGCACCGCCACCCCGGCCAGCGCGAGGATCGGTCGCATGCCCTGGGCTGCCATCGCCGGATCGGCTACCAGTGCACCTACCAAATTCGATAGGAAGAGTGTCGACGCGACGCGCGGACCCGATACCATCGGTCGCGTGCCGGCACCCAGCGCGGCAAGGGCGATGCCGATCACGGCCGTCAGGATACCGAGCAAAATGCCGAACGCGGCCGCTTGAGGACCGGGCAACGGTGACGTGGCCTGAGCGCCGAGGGCGATGTATTCGGTGGTGCAGCCGAGCGTGACGACCAGCGCGGCAAGTGCCTCCAGACCCCAACGCACCCGGGGTCGCGGCGCGCTCATGCGCGGCATTGCGGGTTGGCAGCCACACGGGCAACGCCGTTGGCGCGCGAGGTGGCTTGCAGAGCGTCGTCGAGCGGCAGCGCAGGGAAGTGCAACTGCCACGCGCCGTTTTCGTTGGGCCCGTAGGTGACCACGGCGCCGTATTGCGTCAGGAACTCGTTGAGGTTGGCGAGCGAAGCCTGCGGGCCGAACCAGGCCTGGACTTCACCGCAGATGCCGTCGCTGGCACCGCGCCGGGCGGCTTCGCTGTGGCTGCCACTCAATGTCGCGACCGCGTGACCGAGACCGAGGGTGAGGCCGGCGAGTGCCAGCAGCAGGGCAAGCACGAAAGCGGTCTTGCTGTTGATCCAGTCGGCAATCGTATCGAACACGTTCACTCTCCCCAAGCAGCGCGGCAGTGGCGCGCATGGCGTGAGAGCACGGTTGGCGCCTTGTTTTGAGTGCGCCGAGCATAGCAGAGAATGCGAGGCCGAAAAATACCGTTGCGTGCACAACACGGGCGGAGCGCCCAGTCCGTCTCGTCATCGTTTTGGTAGTTTCGATGTGAGAGAATCAGGCGCCAGATTCAGACATCAAACAACAAGAATGACACGAATTGAACACGGGAAGCGCGGTGCGGGCTGGGGTGCCCGCACGGCAATGCGGCGCGCAGGACTGCTGAGCGCCATGGTCATGACTTTCGCGCTCGGCGGTTGTGCCGTGACGAAGAACAGTCAGGGCAACACGGTCTACGGCATCGATCAGGCGAGCCTTTTCGGCACGGTGGTCGACACGTTCAAGCTGGCCGACGGCTCGGAAGGCAATCTGCGCCGCAGCAACGGTCAGTACTCACTCAAGCTCGAACGCTATATGCGCGTACTGCCGTTGCAAAACGCGATCACCGCACGCGTGGTGCGCAGCGAAGTGGTCGGCGACCGCTCCGTTGTGGTGGTTGAAACGCAGGAGCGCAACTGCCCGTTCAAGTATGTGCTGTATGCCATTCAGGACAGCGATGTACTTGGGTGGACGTTCGGCAACTGCGCGGACCGTCCGCGTGCCGACCTGATCGACAAGGGACGCGCGCTCGTGTTCGACTTCCCGGGCAACGGCCGCCTCGTGCGCCACACCTATACCGATAGCCGTTTGCTGCAATCGGCCATCCCGGTGCCGCCGGGTGTCGACGTTCGTCGCAAGCCGTTCGCCGATGCGTCGCTCAAGGCCGTCGACGACCCGGCAGACGCCAACCGCTTCGTTCCTGCGCCACCGCAGACGGCGGGAGCGGCGGCGAACAGCAATCCACAACCCGGGCGTCATGCGCCCGCACGCCGTCAGGCGCGCAACACCGGGACGGCCGCACCGACCAATAATGCGCCGGCACCGAATACGCCCACGACCGTGGCGTCGTTCGGGCGGACCGTGCCGGGGTTGCCGAGTGCCCCCGGCGCGGGGCTGACGTTTGGCGCTGAAGAAGTCAAACCCGTTCGAGTCGACCTCCGGAACTGATCGTGCGCAATACCCTGCTGAAACAGACGGCGTTTCTGATCGCCCTCACGCTGGTCTACCTGACTTTCGAACTCGGCTTCAACGGGCGCCTGCTCGACGTGGTGGGCGGCACCGCAACCATCGACGATGTGCATCACATCGAAGTCTACGGGCGCACGCTCTCGGGCATTGCGGCGGCGCTGTTCGTGCTGCAATGGCTCATGGGCAAGCGTACGAAGAGCGGCAAGGACGGCGGCAAGAAGTCGCCCGGCTTGCGCACCATCGGCATTGCGTGCCTCGTGACCATCGTCGTGGTGTATTTCGCCATCAAGACCTTCGTCGACGTGCTGGTGACCACGCGCGACGCCGAGTTCCGTCGCATTGCAGCCAACACGATTCTGTTACAACGCTCGCTTGTCGAGGGACGTCTGCAACTGGACGGGCTGACGGGCAGCGACATGGTGTTCGCCAAACCGCAGGGCAAGGCGTTTCTGGCGCTGTTCCCGGTGTTGGCCGTATCGGTCGACCGGCTCGACGAGAAGACCCGCGCGGTCAAGGCGACGCTGGTGCGAGAAGCGGTGCGCCGCGAGATCGGCGGCGCGAAGGGCTACTACGACAACTATCGCGACGCGATGAAGCGGCTGCACGACGACTGGAGCAAGTACGCTGCGATCATCCCCGACAGCGATTCAGGTTTGCTCGCCGAGCAACAGCGCGCGTGGAACGACTATCGCGCCCGCTTGTCGCGCCGTGGCTGGCAGCCGGAGACGGTGCCGTTCTATGCACGCGGCAAGGTGAGCGCGAGCGTTCGCCGAGATCTGCCTGCGCTCCCCGGCAACTGGCATCCCAGCGACATCGTGTCGTTCTATCGTGCGGTTGCGGTGAAGTACCGTCAGGCGGCTGCGCGCAAGGTTCATAGCGTGGAGGTCGGCGGCGAGACGATTCCGCCGGGGCTCTCGTACGAAGCGTTCGTGGCCCGTGCGGGCGTGCAGAAGGAACTGCGCAAATCGCTAGGTCTGCCCGCGAGCGCCACGGTGCAGCCGTCGTACGCCAGCACCGAAGCATTCGGCCAGTTGTTCGACGCCTTCTCCGACGAGCAGGCGCGCTTGCAGATGAGCAAATACGATGCGAAGCCGGCCGACTTCGAGGATGGCGGCAAGTACGCGCAGGAAGGCATCGACGCCACGCGGGCGGCCATCGTGCCCGCCGTCGCGCTGTTCTTCTCGCTGCTGGGCGCCATCGCACACTTCTCCAAGCTGTTGTTCCTGAGCGCCAAGTGCCTGATGCTCATGCGCACCGGCCCGGACGGCGAGTTGAGCCGCCGAGCCTCGCGCACGGCGCTTGCCGTGCTCTTCTGCGCGATGATCGGGGTGTGGACGATCCTGTCGATGGCGTCGAACGACATTACCCGCAGCGACTTGTTCGGCCAGATGATGTCGTGGGCGCGCACGGGGGCCTCGGGCGGTCGTGCGCTGACCAACATCGCGCATGTCGTCGTGGTGGGACAGGGCTACGGCTATCCGCTCAACGAAGCGATTCGCAAGGATGTTCTGCAAGGGCTGAACTATGGCTATCACCCGGCTGCGCACTAGCACCGCCGCGCTTGCGCTGACGGTGCTGGCGGCGATGACCTCGCCGTCGTATGCCGCCTGTCTCGGCATGCAGATTCACGCGCATCGCGGCTCAGCCGCCGACCCCGAGAATTCCGGCAGTGCGCTGCGCAGCGGCTACGCCGGAAAATGGGACGGTGTGGAGACCGACATGCAGCAGTTGTCCGACGGCACCTGGGTGCTGCATCACGACTTGCGCACGGGCCGCTCGGTGCTCGCGGGCGCACCGCGTCCGGTGGCGCAGCTCACGAGTGCCGAGTGGCGCGCCGCACGCATGACGCTCAACGGCAGGCCGACTGCCGAGGCGCCGCCGTTTCTGTCCGATGCCCTTGCCATCGCAAGCGGCTATCCGGGCAAGACGCTCAACGCGGAAATCAAGGAAGTCGTCGACAACTGCGCACCGATTCAGGGGCTGGTGGCGCAGATGCGCCAGGGCATACCGCATGGCAACTGGTTCCTGACGTCCGGGCTGTTGCAGAACCTTCGCTGCGCGCGCACGGCCGATGCCCAGGGGTACATGGGGCTGATCGTGTTCGATGGCCGCAACGCCGAAGCGGCGGCGTCGAACCGTTGGACGAAGATGATTGCGAAGCACGCCAAGGCCCCTGTGCTCGACCGGAACTGGATGAACCGGCTGGTCGCCGAGCTGGGCCTGCCAGCCGGCATTCACGTCGACGCGCGTACCATGGACGCCAACCCGGATCTGCTGGCGGACGCCACGGCCTCACGGCTGGCTGTCTTCGCCTATGCGGTGCAGGGCGACGCCGCGCTAGCGGACGCCATCGGCCGGGCGCACGCGCGCACCGGGAAACTGCCGAGCGGTGCGGTGATCGATGGCGACGCCGACGCTTTTTGCCGTCGCGTTGCGAGCACCACCGGCCTGCACTGAGTCGTCGTGACGTAATACCTTTCCGGTTTCCCGCTTCTGCTGCGAATAGGGGATGTCGGCGCCTTGCCGCCAGCCCGCCGGTCACCCCCGGCGGGTCCATCCCGATCGCATTCGGATCCCTTGCGGATCCTCAGGAGCCAGCCATGCACCAAGCCATTCCGACCCTGCTCGATTACTTCAAGCGCGAGGGCTATGTCGCCCATGTGGACGACGACGGCGACATCGTCTTCAAGCGCGAAGGCATGAATTACGCCTTGTGTTTTGATCGCGAGGACCCGGAATTCTCCAAATTGCTGCTGCCCAACGTGTGGTGTGTCGATACGCCGGAGGAGCGGGCGTTCGTGTTGCACGCCATGAACGAGATCAATCGCCGCTACAAGGCGATCAAGATCCACACAGTGGACGACCAGGTGTGGCTTGCCGTGGAGATGTGGCTTGTCGATCAGGCCGATTGGGCGGTGCACCTGCCGCGTGCGGTACGGGCGTTGTCGCATGCGCTGTTCCGGTTTGCGGAGCAGATGCGGATCTCGGTTGAGGAGGCCCGTGGGGCCAATGAGACACTACGGTTGAATCACTGATTCCGGCGGGGACGGTACGGCGCGGATCACGTAGAATTCGCGCTGGACTACGCCCTGCCCGCATGAAAAGCGACGACATCGATAACGAAGAACTGACGCGCCTGCTACGCAAGTTCGGCAAAGCCGGAGACCGCAGCCGCGAGGCGCTTGCGGCGCACCGCAAGTTCTACGACCATATTGCCCGCGTGCTAGACCGGCAGGCATTGCAGGCGACCAATTACAACGAAGATCTGGCCGTCGCCGCAGTGCAAGACGCCTGGCTGCGCATTCTGCGCAAGGCCGAGACCTACGATCCGGCGCGCGCTACGGTCAAGACATGGGTCAAAGACATCACGTACAAATGTGCGATCGATGTATTGCGCAAGCATTACAAGCACAATCGCAATACCTCCCTGTCAAATGAGGATGCCGCGTCGGCTGACGCCGACGGCGACGCTACCGCGGGCCGCACCAGTGCGAGCCACTGGCTCGAGCCTGTTTCCGATCCCGACGAGACCGCCTGCGACCTGCCGTCACCTGAAGACCGTGCCTACGGTTCGCAACTCGAGCGCGTGATGCGAGACTGTCTCAACATGTTGCCGACCGGTGACGGGCCGAACTACCGGCTGGCGATGGAGCTCACGCTGGAGGACGAACTGAGCTACGCAGACATGACCGTGCGTTTGCAGGAACAGACTCCGCCCGGGGTTCTCATCAATGCCGAGCAGGTGCGCGGCTGGGTCCGGGCGGCCACGCAGCGTATGCGTCGGTGTGTGTCTGCAAAACTCGGCTGGGCGCGTCCGAAGCGAGGCGGCATGGCCACGGATCAAAAGGAGACGCGCGCATGACGAACGACGATCAGGAACGCTTCCGTGCGTTGGCTCTGCTGTATGTCTGCGGCAAGCTCGACGACACCGAGTCGGCATGGATGAAGCAGAAATTGACTGCGCATCCCGAATGGCAGGCGACGCTCGACGAGGAGCAGCGCTTCGCCGACACGACCCGCGAGGCTATCAATTCGAGCTACGCCGAGCGTCGTCCGCTGGTGGCATTCGACGAGTTGCCTACGCTGGCGCCGGAACGCGGCGCGCTGTCGTTGGCGGAGCGCTTGCGTGCGTGGTGGACGCGTCCGATACCGCGCGGCTGGGCGTTCGCCTCCCTTGCCGCGCTGGTGCTGGTGGCCGGTACACAGACGATGCGTCTGGCCGAAATGACATCGACGTCTGAAGACAATGGCGCAAGCGCGATGCGTGGCGCACCGGTGTCTCCGGCGCCGGGTGTGCCAATGCTTCAGGTGATCTTCGCAGACGGCACGACCGTCGCGCAACTGCGCAAGGCGATCGGCGATCTGCAACTGGATATCGTGCGCGGTCCCGACGAGGACGGCATGATCTGGCTCGCAGTGCCCGCGGGGAACGCTGTGAAGGCGCTCACGGATCTCAAGGCGACGGGGCTGCTGTCATACGGCGAAGTGGTGGACGACCTGCACTGACCGGGGGGCGCTGCCGCGCATCGACACGCAGGATCAAGGGGGCTTCGGCCCCCTTTGTTTTTGTCCGCGCGCCTGTCGCGTCGCGCGGGGATTTCGCCCGCGAAAATATTTCTCAGATTCTTTTCCGGTTTTGCCGGGGCGCTCCGAATAGGGGGTATCCGCCGCGATGCTCGATGAGCCCGGCGGGCAACGGCGCGGGCCCGTGAGACGGCCGTGCGCTCGACCCAACCCCTCAGCGTGCCGCAGATGCGACACCAAGCACTGGAGAGAAACGATGAACCAACGTGGCAAGATTTTGCGCGACACGAGCACCGGCCCCGGCCTTGTCAGCATTGGCGGTCACCAATATCCGTTCACCCTGGAAGGTGTGTGGCAATCGGAGCAGGCCCCCGCTGTGAACATGACGGTCGATGCGCTGATCGACGAAGCAGGCCAGTTGGCGCAACTGCGTGCGGTCTCCGATAGCCAGCTCGCCCGCGAGGCGACTGACGAGGCACTCTCCGCAGTCAAGCAGCGCGGTAATGCGCTCGTGGCCCGCTTCGGGGCGCGCACGCTTGGCGCGATGGGCTTGCTGGCCGTGTCCTGGTTCTTCCTGAACACCATCACGGTGCAGGTGTCGTCGAACTACAAGGTCGGCATTTCGCTGTGGAAGTTGCTGGGCCTGATCAATGCGCCGGGCGGCATGATCAACGCGCTGGGCGGCAACGGCGGCAGCGCAGGTGTGTACGGTGTAGTGGCCGCAGTCGCACTGTTCGCGCCGCTGGCCCCTTACTTCGTGCGCGATCCGCGCGCGCATCTCGCGAACCTGTTGCCGCTCCTCTTCATGGGGGTGCTGATGGCCGGCATCTACATGAACATCAGCGACGGCATTTCGCAAGCTCAGGGCGCGGCAACGATGTTCGGCGGCAAGCAGGCGGCAGACTTCGCCAGCGAACTCGTTCGTGAAGCGCTCAAGGCCGTGTCGATCGGGCTGGGGGGATATCTCGCCGTGCTGGTGAGCCTGTATCTCGCGGCAACCGGCGTGCTCGGCTGGACGGCGGCCAAGCGCTGATTCGCACCGTCGACCGACATCGACTTCACGCGTTATTCCCACCTATGAACGCACTCGAATCCCGAGTATTCCTCAATAAGGATGCCCATCATGCATACGCACACGCTCGCTCTGCAACGTAGTTTCAAACATCTTGTGCTGACGGTGGCGTTCGCCGCAGCGTCGGTCGGATTGTCGGCCTGTGGCGACAAGGCGCCGCAGGGCAAGCCCGCCGCCGACGCCGCCCCCGCAACGCCGAATCTGGCAGACGCGACTTCGCTGCGGGCCGTGGCACAGGCGCAGCAGCAGGCCGCGCAGGCGGCGCTGCCCAACGGAGATCCGGCTACGCCTGCATCGAGCTATGTCGAATACAACAGCGGCAATCAGTTGATGTTCGCGTACCTCGCGCTGGCCGACATGCCGGTCGACTACGATCAGATCGCCAATCGCATGTCGCGTGACTATGCGGGCGCGAACGACGAGTTCCGCAAGCGCGATCTGCTTGCAGCCCTCAAGCCACGAATCGATCAGGCGGTTGCGCAGGCCAAGGCACAGCGCTACTTCCGCATTACCGTGAGCAATCCTGTTCAGAAGTACGACTTCGAGAGGAAGAGCTTCCCGCTCGACAGTTCGTTGTGGGAGAGCGGCTCGTTCCGTTATTTCTACGATAACGGCGAGTACCGTCTGAGTTTCAGCAATGGAGATGGCTTCCGTTATCTGGCGGTTGCCAATGAAGACGCAGCCCGAAACATCGAGTCGATGCGCGCGCGTGGCGCGGCGCCGACGCTGGTGGTCTATGGCTACACGCAATCCGCCGACATGTCGAACAAGTCTGTCAAGGCACAAATCGTCAAGGTGGCGCTGGTCGATCGTCAGGGCAACGTGTTGGCCGAGCAATAATCCGGCCTGAGTGTGGGAGGCGCGTAATTAGGCTCGGAATCCATCTGGGAATGCCTCAAGATATGCTGTAACGTACTGCACTTAAGTGTTCCTGCCCATTGGGACTGTTGCACAACGAGCGCTCCTCCCGCGCTCGCAAAAAAATGCATTCGATTATGTCAATTCGAGCCGGCTACGATACGTGGTCCACCACGTACGACAACGACGAAAACATCACACGTGACCTCGACTCCTGGGTGACAGAGAAGCAGTTTGCGAATCAGGCTTTTCAAGCGGTCATTGACTGCGGCTGTGGCACGGGAAAGAACATTCCATTTTTTGCGGCGCGTGCGGAAAGCGTTCTGGGAATGGATTTTTCTGCGGGAATGATCGGTATCGCACGTCAAAAAGCGGTGCGGCCAAACGTCGCATTCCTGGAGTGGGATATCAGCCAGCCGTGGCCGGTGGACAGTGCTTCACATGATCTGATCAGTTGCAACCTGGTGTTGCAGCACGTGGAACGACTCGACGCGGTGTTTGCTCAGGTGCGGCGCTGCCTGAAGCCGGGAGGTCGTTTTTTCATCAGTGAGCTCCATCCCATAAAGAAGTATCAGGGCAGCATGGCGCGCTATGTCCGCAATAGCGAGGACCTGACGGTGCCTGCGTTTGACCATCAGATCAGCCACTTTCTCCAGGCGGCGCGGCAACATCAGCTTCGCCTGGTGGATATGGATGAGGCCTGGCATGACCGCGATGCTGGGCGTCCGCCCAGGCTGGTCACATTCCTCTTTGAGAAAATCTGACATAGCAAGCCCATGGACGGCACCCCGATCTATCGGATGACCCAGACCTCCTTGTCAATTTCCTGCCAGAGTGTCTCCAGAACGCCAAGGCGGGGTGCAGACTGCATTGCGACTGCCAGAGGACTGACCATGCGCACGACGTTCCCGGCCACGCCGGGTTGGCGTGGCGACAGGAAGTCCAGGTATTCCCGCGACAAGGATGAGGCGTCGATCCAGGCAGTCAGTTGTCGACATTGTTCGATCCAACTCTGTAGTGCAGCGGCAGGCATGCCTTCCTCCACGCGGCATCGATCGAGGAACTCGCGCATGGCTGCTACCGTTTTTGAGATGTCGCGGGCGATCTCGGCAACATCCGGTTCCTTTCTGACCGAACGCCGGCGATGTTGCGCCTGTGCCAGCCGTACCAACGCATCTGCGCTGACGGACGTTGCCGACAGGCCATCGAACCCGTTTAGTCTTGGGATATCGTCGGAATGCAATTTCCCACAGAAATCCAAAATGAAATAAAAGCGTGTCTGGGGAAAGCGTATGTTCGATCTGACGTACGATTTTAAGAATTTTTTATCCAGATCATCCATGGTCTGAATAGGCGATTCCAGCGTGTGCGTAGCATTCATTGCCAAGGGCGACGACTGCAAATTTGGATGAATTCGTATTTTATTTCAGATTTCGATATCGGTAGAAATGCATAAGATCAACGACATTGTCACGGTTGAAGTGGGTTCGCGTTTTATGGACGTGGCTTGGCGCGACGGGAGTGTCAGCCGTTACAGCAAGTTTTGGCTGCGTGACAATTGCGCGTGCGAGATTTGCGGCGATCATGAAAGCGGCAGCCGTTTTCAGTCGTGGCTGAAGATTCCGCAGGACGTGACGTTGCGCCACGTAGCATGGGACGGCGCTTGCCTCGATGTCGTCTGGGATGATGGTGACCATCGATCCCGGTACGCCCTTGCATGGCTGCGGAGCAACTGCCACGTGCAAGCCACGTCGCATACGCAGAAGACTCTCTGGGACATGACCTTGCCCGAGATTCCCACGGCCGACTATCGGCTGGCGTTGCACGACGATCGCGAGCGATACCGGTTACTCGATCATGTGGTTCGCTATGGCTTCGTGGTGGTGAAGAATGTCGGGACCGATCCCGCAGAAACCGCCGCGTTGACCCGGATGCTTGGCTATACGCGTGACACGCATTTTGGCGCCATCACCGATCTGCAACTGCGCGAACAAGGCAGCCATTTGTCCGATTTCCCGGTCGAGATCCTGCCGCATACCGATGAAACGTACCGACCTGTGCCCACCGGCATCAATGTTTTTCATTGCATAACGCCCAGCCGCGATGGCGGTGGCGTGTCTTCGATGACGGACAGTCACGCCTGCGCGAAACAGTTGCAAACTCTCGACGCTGCGGCGTACGAAGTGCTGTGCAAGACCCCTATTCGTCATGCGCGACGCGCCGGCAACGAAATCATTGTCTCGAATCATCCCGCCTTTATGAGGGACTCGGCGGGCGAGTTGACGGAGGTGCGTCTTAACGAGCGCACCATGTCTGCCCTGCGCATCGACCCGGAGCAGATGGATGCCGTCTATGCAGCATTGCGCAAGGCATTGGAGATTGCCTATTCCGGTGCCTATACCGTCTGGTATCCCATGGAAGCGGGTGACGCCATGGTTTTTGACAATCTGCGCGTTCTGCATGGTCGCACCGCGTTCCGAACGGAGCGACTGATTCGACAGACCAATGTGATGCGCGATGAATTCCATGCCCGCCATGCCTTCCTCGCGGAGCAACTGCATTCCATCGGAAGCAAACGCTGATTTTTAATAGTTATCTGACTGCTGTGCACAATCTTACAGAAGAACAAATATCGGCTCTGTCCAATCAATTGAATCTGGCGGACGGTCATGCCTATCGTGAATTGAGTGCGGAGGAAAGTGCAATTATTCAGAATCTCCCTCGCATCTTCATGCAAGTCGATCGCATGCAACAGAGGGAAATTGAGCTGGCCTATGTGCAAACCTTTCTCGGGGCGGCGCGCCAGACCTGTGACCACGATGCCTGGTCGTACTTCATGTGCTTCACCGCGTCGATCGGCCTGGAAGTCGTGGCGAACTACCTTCGCCTGGAAAAGCGCACCGCGGCGTTGATCGAGCCCTGCTTCGACAATCTGCATGACATCCTGCGTCGCCATGACGTTCCGTTGCAGGTATTCCCTGAGGCTTGGATGCAAAGCCGGCCTGATGAATTGCCAATGCATCTGGAGCGCCTTGAAGCGGATGTGCTGTTTCTGGTTGCGCCTAACAATCCGAGCGGAATGGAGCTGCCGCAGGAAAACCTTCAGGTCGTGATTGATTTCTGCGAAAAGAAAAAATGCCTGCTGGTGTTGGATGCGACCTTCCGCTTCTTTCAGCGGCCCGGGGCAGTCTATGACCAATACGCCATGCTCGCGCGCTCCGGGATCGATTGCATCCTGATCGAAGATACGGGCAAAACTTGGCCAACCAAGGAAATCAAGGCGCCCTTTTTTAGCGTTTCCATGGGGCTGGCGCCGCGCATCGCGCATATCTACTCCGACTTTATCCTGCACGTATCGCCGGTGGCCATCGAGTTGTTGCGGAATTTTGTCGCGTTGGGTACCGAGCAGGTGCACGCCGTCATTGCTGCCAATCGTCTGGCCTTGCAGGAGGCGCTGGAAGGAACCTGTCTCTGTCTGCAAGAGGGGGGGCGCATGAGCGTCGCGTGGTTGCAGGTCACAGGGCCGCGCACGGCCACGCAGTGGCAGGCATTGATGGCGGAACACGGCCTGTCCGTACTCACTGGCGTGCAATTTTACTGGGCCCATCCTCACGCAGGTGAGAAATACCTGCGCGTGGCGCTCCAGCGCAATCCTGCGATGTTCCAGTTGGCCTGTACCCGCTTGCGTGCTCTGCTGACGGCTGAGGGTTGAAGCATATGTCCGAGGTATGCAATCTGTTGGCGTCCTGGAACCCTGCTCCGGCGCATCATCTGCGACATGTCCGATTGGAAGAGGATATCCGCGACGCCTTGCAAAGCGTACGTTTGCGGCAGCCTGCGCTTGCGGAAAGAATCCGTCTGCTCGAATTAAGCGCCGCGGTTGGCGTGCAACATGCCTTTCTGGGATTTCCGGCGGCATCACCACAAGAGTACGCCCGCTGCACAGCGCTGGCCCGGCATGTCCATGACCGGAAGTTGCCGATAGAACCTGTGTTCATGGCCCGCGCCGTGGAGGCCGATGTTCAGGCGATTCTGGCGATCCGCGACGCGACGCAGGCCCCCATGGCTGCGGACATTTTTATCGGCATCAGCGATTTACGGCTGCGGGTCGAACACTGGACGTTCGAACAAGCACTGCAAAAGCTCGAGAAAGCGTGTGCTTTGGCCGCACGGGAAAACTTGCCGTTCCGGGTGTCGTACGAAGATGCTTCCCGCGCAGGGCCGGAAGCGCTGACCCGGGGGCTGCAAGCGGCGACCGGCTGGGGTGCCCTCATCGTCGTGATTTGCGACACCGTGGGTGACTGTGTTCCCGAAGGGGCTCGGCGCCTGACCGAATTCGTGATGAATGTGCTCGCACGGATCCATTCCTCCGTGGAAATGGGCTGGCATGGCCACAATGACAAAGGCTTGAGTCTGGCCAACGCGTGGGCGGCCGCCACGAGCGGTGCGTCAATGATAAGCGGCACTTTTCTGGGCGTCGGAGAGCGCACCGGCAATACGCCGCTGGAGCAGTTCATCTGGTTGTTGCGGGAAGCCGGCAATAGCCACTTCGCTCTGGAGCCCATGGCTAGCTTATGTGCCCTTTTGGCCGAATCCGCGGGCATCGGCATTGCCCCGCAGGCGCCGCTGGTCGGCGCCGATGCTTTCAGTACTTCCACGGGCACCCATGTCGCCGCAATTCTCAAGAGCCGCGACTTCGGTGAGGCATATGAGGACCTGGTCTACTCGGCCGTGCCGGCGCGCGCGCTCGGTCGCGAGCAGGCTTTGTTGCTGGGGCCGGGCAGCGGTCGCGCCGCGGTGGAGTATGCGTTGCATGTCTGTGGTGTGGACGTGCAGCCGGAACGGGTCGCGCGTCTTTGGGCGTATTGCCGTAGCCGCCAGGGCTGTCTGACGGGCGTGGATGAGATCCGCTTCGTCGTCGAGCAATTGCTTCGGGACGAGGCGTCATCCCCGGCGGGAGCGTCGTCATGAGCTCCCGGCCGGTTGCGGTCGGGCCGGTGCTTGGGCCCGCGCTGGCGGACGCACTGCATCAGTATTTTGTCCACGCCGATGTGCAGCAATTGCTGGCGCAACTCCGGGTCTTGATGCCCATCCCCTTTTCGGGGGTGGTGCTGTATGGCAGCCTGGCGCGGCGTCCGTTGCCGGCGGAATTCGGCGACTCGGATGTCGACTTGCTGCTGCTGACCGATGAGCCTGCCCACGGCGGTATTTTCGGTTTTGCACAGGAGGTTCAGGTGGATCTTCATGTGCAAACGCGCGCTGCGACACTGGCTGACCTCGCGTCAAACTGGGTTTACGCAGATGCGCGAATTCTCTGGGACGCAAGGCCACCCGAACTGCTGCAATGGCAAAGCACGCTGCGAGCCTGGAAGAGCGCTCACCGGCCCGAGTGGAACGAGGTGGATCGTTTGCGCAATCAGGTTTGGGCTGAGCGACTGATCCGTCGGCTGGAGAAGCTGGCTCCCGTGGATGAAGGGAAAGCCTGGCTGCTGTCGTCACGGCTGATTGCCGCCATACCGCAGTTCCATGCGCACGTGCGTGGCATGCATACCACGTCGTTTAGCCAATGGTGGGGTGCGTTGGCGGTCAGCGACCCGCTGTTGCATGACCGGCTGGACCAATACCTTTGCGCCAGACAACTCCGCCCGCAAACACTGAGAGAGATTTTTGCTCTGATTTTCGAGGCTCCCGTGCCCTGCGATCCCGGTCAATCGGTGCCTATGCCATGACACGCCCCCGTATTTCGGTGCTGCTCGCCGTTTTCAACGGAGAAGCGTTCCTGTCGCAGCAGTTGGAAAGCCTTGCTGCGCAGTCGATGTTGCCCGATGAGCTGGTTGTGTGCGATGACGCATCCACGGATGCCAGTTGGCACATACTGGAACGCTATGCAGCGTGCGCTCCCTTTGCCGTACGGATGCAGCGGAATGAAAAAAATCTGGGCTATTCCCGGAATTTCGGTTGCTGTCTGGAAATGGCGCAAGGAGAGATTCTGTTTTTCTGTGACCAGGACGATGTCTGGTTTCCGGAGAAAATTGCATCTGTGGTGCAAAAAATGGAGTCCCGGGACGATGTTCTGCTGGTGATCCATGACGGGAAACTGGTGGACGAGAATCTGATATGGCAAGGCGCATGCAAGCTTGGACAGGTAAAGGCCTTGTATGCGCCGGAGAGATTCGTTACCGGATCGCTGACGGTGATCAGGAGGCCTTTGGCCACGCTGGCCCAGCCGCTGCCCGACCAGATCAGTCATGACGTGTGGATCCATGCGCTGGCCCTGGCGTTGGATGCACGTCAGATCGACCCGCAGCCTTTGCAACTTATCCGACGGCATGGGCGGAATGCCTCCCTCGGGCGTAGCAGCACACTTAGGCCATTCACACGCTGGCAGGCGATGCTATTACGCTGCCGATGGCGCGATCATCAGTATTGGGAGGAGGAGGCGTATGTGGACCGGGAGGTCGTCCGACGTTTACGGTTCCGAGCTCAGACGGTTGGCCCGTTCATCCGTAGCGACTTGCCTGTACGCCTTGCCCGGCTTCTGCGCAGAGCCAAGCGTATTGAGCGTTGGCGAAGCTGGCCGGGAAGCCGCTTTCTATTCAAATTCTTGTAACACGTGAGGCCCTTGATGTATTTGCCCGTGACATATCTTGATGGGTTCCGTCTGGACATCCAGGGAGCGCGTGACTATGGCACGCCGTTGGCGGATGCCTATCAGCTCGCCACACCTTATCCGCATGTTGTGGTGGACGATCTTTTCCCGCCGGACATCGTAGCGCGCTTGTGCCGGGAATTTCCCTCCGCCGAGGTAGATCATTATCTTTATGACATTGGTTACCGTGGCAGTTTGAAAAGACAGTACTCGCCAGAAAATTGCAGTTCTTTTTGCCGGCAGTTTTTTCAGTTATTGAATTCGGCGCCATTTCTGGAGTTTCTCGGCGCCGTGTCGGGTATTTCGGGTGTCCTTGGAGATCCGTACTTCGAAGGGGGTGGTTTCCATGAAATATTGCCCGGCGGGAAACTGGGAATTCACCGCGATTTCCGCATCCATAAGCGCCTTTCTTTGCTCCGAAGGTTGAATGTCATCCTGTATCTGAACGAAGGCTGGGAGTCCGGGTTTGGTGGGGACCTGGAGTTGTGGAGCCGCGACATGCAGCGCTGTGTGCAGAAGGTCGCACCCGTGATGAACCGATGCGTTATTTTTGCGACGGACGACTGTTCGTTTCATGGTCACCCTGATCCGCTGAGCTGCCCGTCGAACCGCTCCCGGCGCTCCCTTGCGACGTACTACTACACTGCCTCCGAAAATATCTTCGACGAGATTCCGTCGAGGCGCACTCATTTCGTCGCTCGGCCGGGTGAGGCTGAGGACATTAGGATTGCATTGCGCGAGGCCCAGGTTAACTCGGTAAGTTGAGTCTGGTTTGATGAAGCAGGAGCGATTGGCGGTTGCCGCGCCGAAACGACGCCGATGCGGCTCTTATGTGCGCGAGATCGGGCTGGCACCAGAGAACATCGTCAATCGTGACTTCGGCGCAGCGACACCGAACGAGAAATGGCTCGCCGACCTGCTTCAGTTGTTAGTAAGCACGAGGTGATGCGATTTGATTCGAGATGGTTTGCTGTGCAGTGCTAAAGTGGGCTTCCTCGGTCGCTGTTGTTGCTTGGGGAGGCTCAATTCCCGCTTGCGCCAGCATCCAAAACTCAATCTTGTCATGCCACATTCGTAACATGTCGAGCGGCCTGCGTCTATAGTGCTTTTCAGCCAGCGCTGACGGCTTGTGCCCCTGAATCTGTGCCACGACGCCTACGGGAACCTAGCACCATTCGGATAGTGTGCCGAAGGATCGGCGCGGGCCGTGTAGCGTTACATGAGGCAGACCGGCGGATTCGATAGCCTGGTTGTGCGCGTAGCGCGGTTCGGCAATCCGTCCCTTCCCCGAATTGAGGCTGTGAAACACCCAGGGGATGGCTCCCATTTCTGTCCGCGTTCTTCCAGGCTGCGCAGGCGGCGTTTGCTCGGTGGCGTTTCATTGAGTTGCTTCAGATTGAGCAATAGGGAGGCCAGAAAGGGCGTGAGGGGAATTACACGCCCGGTTTCGATCTTGTCTGCGATCTGAAGACTTCGCCACTGGAAGTCGACATTTTCCCAGCGCAGGGCAGCGAGTTCCTCCCGGCGCGCGCCGGTGATAAGCAAGACCTGCAAATACGCGGACTGCACTGGACGCGCAGCGCGATGCGCTCGATCACGTCCGCACTTACGCCTACGAGCATCACCTGCTCACCCGTTACACGGACTTCAACGGCTACGCGGTCCACCTGGAATGGACGTGGCGAGGGCAACCCCTTGGCGCGGTGGCACCGACAAACCCTGCCGACGCGCGTTGCTCGCGCACCTGACCTGTCCGTGAAATTTCGTACCAAAGAAATCTAGAGATAATGGCTCCTCAGCTCAGATGAGGAGTTGGTATGAAGAAAAGCCGGTACAGCGACGAACAGATTGTGCGGATACTGCGCGAGGCAGATCGAGACACAGTGCCTGAGGTGGCCAAGCGCCACGGCGTGAGCGAGGCGTCGATTTACGCTTGGCGAAAGCGCTTCGGTGAGATGGTCAGCGATGACATCAAGCGCCTCATGGCACTCGAAGCGGAGAACGTCCGACTGAAGAAGCTGGTCGCCGACCAGGCGCTCGATATCCAAGTCCTGAAGGAGATCGGCGCAAAAAAGTGGTGAGCGTGCAGGCTCGCTGTGAGCAAGCCCGGTTTGCGATGGCAAGGGGCTTGAGCCAACGGCGAGCGTGCACGCTGATGCAGGTCAGCCGTTCGAGCTTGGGTTACGAGCTCAAGATGCCGAGCAAGAACGCGCCAGTGATCGATGCGATGCGAGCATTGTCGGGGCAATTCCCGCGCTTCGGTTCGCGTCGCATTCGAGTATTGCTCGGGCGTGAAGGCATCGTGGTCGGTCGAGACCGTTGTGCTTCGCTCTGGGCGCAGGCCGGCCTGCAAGTACCAATGAAACGTCGTAGACGCCGCGTGGCAGGCAGTCGTCCAAGACCCCATGCGCCAGCAACCCGCAACTCGGTCTGGTGCTATGACTTCGTATTCGATGCCTGTGCGAACGGCCAGCAAGTTAAATGCCTGACGGTGGTCGATGAATATACGCGGGAGTGCCTGGCGATTGATGTGGCGGGATCGATTCGCTCGCGTCGAGTCATTGAAGTGCTGAGCCGGTTAATTAGCGTGCACGGCGCGCCACGTTATCTGCGCTCAGACAACGGGCCGGAGTTTGTCAGCACAGCGCTGTTGAAATGGGCAGTCCAGGAGCAGATTGAGACGGCACTGATTGACCCCGGCAAACCATGGCAGAACGGCACCAACGAGAGTTTCAACGGAAAATTTCGTGATGAATGTTTGGCGATGGAGTGGTTTCGCAATCGGATCGAGGCGAAGATCGTGATCGAGGACTGGCGCACTCACTACAACGAAGTGCGCCCGCATTCGAGTTTGCAGTACCTGACCCCGGCTGAATTCCGTCGGGTTAGCGAATGTAGTTCAACCACCGGGGCTGTGATTCTCTAGACACCCGTGGTACGAAAATATCCGTCAGGTCACCGCGCGCTATGCGTTTGAGGCACGGCTCCGGGCATCCGCTTCAGGCCGATGGCGGCCGTAGTCCTTCGGCCGCTTACGGCCCGAAGCGGACGTCTGGCCTCACGTTGTATGTGTCCGTTTTCAGTAGGAAGCGTCCAACGGAGGGCGGACTGCAACCAACCGGCAGCAGACCTACCTTGTTCGCGCTCAAGCGCCCGCCAAGTGTCTCAGGGCAAACAGTCAGGCCAATCGATTGAAAAACACTTCGAATATGCGGGTTGATTGCGTCATTCATCGAAAGATAGATGGCGAACGAACCACTCCATAGCACACTGGCTCGTCACCTCGAAGTGTTTCGCATAGAGCGTAAAGTGCCTCGTGAAATCATCGCAAGTTGTTTGGGTGGTAGCGCATCCTCATACGCACGCAGGCACAGATCGGTGGCCGTCAACGTGCCTGCGTCGGCCTCGATCATCAACAGCGGCGTCGGGGAGATGCGTGTGATGTACTCCGCAGGTTCGTTTTCGCGCGATCGCTCTGCGCTGCGCAACGTCACCTCGTTTCGCCACTGCGGCGCGAACGCTGCTGTGCCTGCATAAAATGCGTGGCTGTCGGCTCCCGCCATCGCGCGTGGCTCTGCAGGATCGACACTCGTCGCAGGCAAGATGTCTGGGGTGCCCCCCGACGAAGCATTGCGCGCGGTCCGCCTCGAACGCCCTAACAACGCGGTAACGTGATCTGCGCGTGTCCGACGCAATGCCGATTGATACAGATTGATCTGCGGCAGCTGCGAAACCACACATTTCACTCGGCGATCGACCGCCGCAACCTCAAGCACATTGCCACCGCTGAAACTTGAACCCCAGATCCCTATGCGTGTGCCGTCCACGTCTGCCCGAGTCGAGACGTAGGTAATCGCGTCGCGATAGCACCGTTTCTGCAACGCCGGATCAACTTCCTGGCGCGGTATCCCTTCGCCGTCACCGAAATTGCGATGGCCGTAGACGAGCACAGCAAAACGTGCGCCAGCGAACGCCTCAGCATAACGATCGAGATATTGCCCCTTTACCGCCGAGAACCCGTGCGCCATCACGATGGCCGGGTGTTCACCCGCACGCCGCGATTGAATGGGCAGATAGAATCAGCCGCGCAGAAGCGCGCCCTCTGAAAGAAACGCCACGTTTTGACGTCCCATTGCGTATCCCTCTTGAATCAGGTGCGCCCGAGTTTTGGCGCTCAGGTCTCACGTTACGCAAGTAAGGCGCGTGTTGCGCTGCAAGTCAGGACATGCCCTACGCCAATTCGGACAATCTGAAATACGAGCTCGGCGTGGTTCCCGTTACGAGACGAAACATCGCCGCAAAGGCGCCCGGTGCCTCGCCGCCGCGGTCGAGTCTCGCCGCGACTCGCTTTCCTATCTTGATGTAGAGCCTGACGGCGCGGATGTGCTCTTCGTATGTGTACATGAACTACCTCCAAGTAGTCCAAGATTTTGTCCGCATCCCCGATGCAGTTGAACATTGTTCCCTCGGACACAACGTCCCTAGCTACCTCGGATCCACTTTGCGTGAAATTCCGCACTCGTCGAGCACCGAGCAAGAAGACGCGAAATAAATTCATGTCGATGCCGATGATATTCATTTGACTTATGGTATCGGCATTTACGACGCATTTGACGGATATTCCCCCCATTTCTAGACTCCATCGAAATGATTCGCCGACATGGCGAGAGTAGCCACATTGCGACCATGGCCGAGCCGACATGTCGGGTGTCAAGGGCCTAAGCCGACCTGGAGTTGCTTTTTATTGATCGCGGAGTAGGCGCGGCAGCGTGACTCAGCATTCGCTCGAGGCCGGGATTGTCGCCTTTTTGCGAGGCAAATTCCTGTTCAATCAGCCCATCGATTTCCCGTGGGTAGATGCCGAATTCTTGCCGAATTTGTTGCACACTCTCAATTGCTCACGGTCGAAATAATAAGCAAATAATTAGTACTGCATATCATATAAAAGGCCACAAATGAAGGCCATTCGCATTTTTTTTCTAACCACAAAATAGGTGTTGGATATGCGCTTCAAGTATGGATTTGTTGCATTGCTGATGGGGGTTTCATTTTCCGCGCTCGCACAGAGCTCAGTCACGATTTACGGGGTGATTTCAGATGGGATTGGATACTTCAATAACGAGGGTGGGCATTCCAACGTCCGGCTTGTCAGTGGCGCGAATCAGAACAACCGTCTCGGTTTTCGTGTGAATGAGGACCTGGGTGGCGGCATATCCACGATCGCAACGCTGGAGAACGGATTTGACATCAACCAGGGGTCGCTGGGTCAAGGCGGAAGAATGTTCGGCCGGCAAGCTTTCGTCGGGCTGTCAAGTCGAGAATACGGCACGATCACGATCGGACGCCAGTATGACGTGCTGTGGGACTATCTCGACCGAATCGAACCTCATGCAATGGGGCCAGGGCTTGCCACTAGCATAGGCAGCAACGACAACATTGAGGGCAATTTCCGCTACAGCAATTCGGTAAAGTACAAGAGCCCTGAGTGGAAGGGGCTGGAGTTTGAAGCGCTCTACGCTTTCAGCAACAAAGCTGGCGACTTCACACAGAATCGCGCATACAGCGCCGGTATCAATTACGCCTGGGGCTCGCAACGCTACGCATTGACCTACCTGAACATTGATCAGCCGGGCACGACCAACTCGTCAGGTGCGGTCAGTAACGACTACTCAGGCGGCGCATTCCAGTTGTTTCATACCAGCCCGCTGTCGCCCAATGTCGGCGTACAGCGGCAACGCGTATTCGCTGGCGGTGCGGAGAATGCGTTTGGGCGGGTGCGTCTTGGTGGCATCATCTCTGATGTTCGATATTCCTATCTGGACGGCACCAGCCTGCATCTCGATAACTTCGATCTTACCGCCGTCTACAACATTTCTCCGGCACTCGATATCTCGGCGGCCTACGTCTACTCGATGGGACACTATGGCGGGATCGATGCGTCGTCTCACTGGAATCAAGTGCAATTAGGCGCGGACTATTATTTGTCGAAGCGCACAGACGTTTATGCCTACGTCAATTATGTGAGGGCATCGGGCTCCCGAGCGACCGCTGTACTCTTCCTTGCCGCGGCGGCCTCCAGCACGAACACGCAGACCGCGCTGCTCGCAGGCATCCGACACAAGTTTTAAGCGTCAGACGCTGGTCGCAATTTCGCCAGCGTGATCCTTGAGGTGCTGGGGGGCTCTCATCGATTCACATTGGCATGTTGCGACCAGCGACCGATATCGATCTCGTGATTTTTCACCCGCAGCGCCGGAAATTCGTTCAGATTTTCCACACTTCCAAGACTACTTGGCGCGAAGTGTGTCAGGACCAACTTCTATCGAACCCCTGAATGACATCGGTCAGCAATCGCCTCATCCAAACGTTCGCTTCGTCTGATTCGAAACCTTCGTGCCAGTGCAGGGTGACAGCTGCGTGGGGTAGTTCAACGGGGAACTCGTAAATGCGCAGTGCGCTGTCTTGCGCGAATACTGCCGCGAGATGGTGAGGAACCGTGGCATACAAATCTGTGGCCGCCAAAACGTCCGGTAAAGCCACGAAATGCGGCACCTCCAATACGACATTGCGCTTCACTCCTTGCTGCACGAATGCGGCGTCTATAGCGTGGTGACTGTGCTCCGCAGACGACACTTGTACGTGCCTGGCCTCCATTAGAGTGTGAAGGCGTATCGTTCTTCCGCCCGGCAAACCTTTCCGCTTTCGCGTGATGCAAACATAAGTTTCGTCGAAAAGCGGCAAGCTGCGGGTGCGAGATTTCAGTGCGGGCAGATTACCTACAGCGAAATCGATATTGCTGCAGCGCAATGCCTCCTCGATCTCATCGGCCGGCAGCGGGAAAACGCCAAGACGCACATTCGGCGCAGTCTGGCGCAACAACTCACATATAGCCGGTAGGTACGCGAGCTCACCGGCATCGGAGATCGAAAGCCGAAACGTGCGGCTGCTGACCAACGGCTCGAATCGTTCGGCATACCGCAGTGCAACTTGAACGGATTCCATTGCTTTCGAAACGATGGTCGCGATTTCCAATGCCGCAGCTGTCGGCCGCATCCCGGTTCGAGTGCGAACAAATAGTGGGTCGTCGAAGAGTGTGCGAAGCCTGCCGAGACAGTGGCTGACTGCCGGTTGCGAAAGCGAAAGGCGCTCCCCTGCTCGCGTAAGGCTTCGCTCTTCCACAATCGCTTTGAATACGCGCAACAGATTGAGGTCTATACCGTCGATCGAGTTCATGATATTCGGCTGGCTTATGTTGGTGGAATTTTAGATCAATTTGACGCATGTATTCAAGTCACTGAAACTTGAATCCGCATCGACAAATCATCACCCCCAACTCCTCAGACAAAAATGAGCGAACCTACATATCAAACCATCGACGTGAGCGACCTGAAGCGTCGCGTGAAGGCGGACCGTTTTTTGCCTTCGCTTTACTACGATCCGTCACTCTTCGAGGCCGAGCTTGAGCGAATCTTCTACAAGACCTGGATTTGGGTCGCGCATGAAAGCGAGCTAGTTAACCCGGGTGATTTTCGTACCACTTTGATTGGCCGCCAACCGGTGATCGTGGTGCGCGACAAAAACGGAAGCGTCAACGTTTTTGAGAACCGTTGCCGACACCGCGGCGCTACTGTTTGTGAGCAACACAAGGGGAACGCGAAGTCTTTCACCTGCCCCTATCACAGCTGGTCGTACGGATTGGACGGCGCACTGCGAGGTTTGCCGTACAGCGACGGTTATGAGGGAGTCATTGAGAAGTCAGAGTTGCCACTCAAGGCGCTACGCGTTGGCATCTATCAGGGATTGATTTTCGCGAGTTTCAATCACGAGATTGAGCCTCTCGAGGATTTTCTTGGCAACGCGAAGCCGTGGATCGACCTCTTCATGAAGCAGGGTGCCGGGTATCCGATCAAGACGAACGGTGAACACAAGTTCAAGTTCAAAGGAAACTGGAAGATTCAGCTCGAGAACACCACTGATCTTTATCACTTCCCTGTGGTGCACAAGTCGTGGATGGATTCGATCGATGAGGAGACGGCCACCGCAGTGACCAGCTTTATTTCGAGCGATAAGGCCTTCTGTCGTTCGTTGGGCAATGGGCACAGCATTGCGGTGCAAGTGCCAGAGCTCATGAACATCGAGACTGACGACGGGGCGCCCCTGCCTGAGCGGTTCGAGCCGCTAGCGAAGTCGCTGCGTGAGAACCATTCGGAAGAAGAGGTTCGCCGCATCGTTCGGTCGCTGATGGGCGTCGGCTTCAACGTTAACCTCTTTCCTAATCTTGCGCTCTCGATGGCGTTCTTCCGAGTGCTTCGGCCTATTTCCGCCGACGAAACGGAAATTCGGCACATCGCGTTGGCCATGGACGGAGGGCCGGAAGAGGCAAATCGCGAGCGACTGCGCATTCACGAGAACTTCCAAGGCCCCTTCGGCTTTGGCAGCCCTGATGATGCGGAAGCGTGGGAGCGTGTCCAGCGAGGATCTTACGCCGGCCCGGACGTCCCCATTCTTCTTAACCGAGGCATCAATCGTGAAGTGACGCTGCCGAATGGCGACATTAACGGTCACTCTACCGACGAAACTGGTATGCGCGCTGGCTACGCAAAGTGGCTGGAGTTGATGGAGAAAGGACAATGAGTCTAGAAAATACGTCACTTGCCGTGCCGACCGTGGCCCGCGCTATCGAGCTGGTTTGGAAAGAAGCAGAGCTGCTGGATCGAAAAGAATACGCGGAATGGCTGCGTCTGTGGAATGCAGAAGGGATTTACGTCATTCCGATCGACCCCGCGACCAGTGATTTCTACGCGACGCTCAACTATGCGCTGGACGACCATGAGATGCGGAAGAAGCGGGTCGAACGTTTGATGTCGACATCCTCGCCGTCAGTCTCGAATGCGGCGAAGACAATCCGGACGGTGTCACGGTTCAACGTTGTTCGCGACTCGGATGGAATCGTCGACCTCCGTTCTGCGCAGATCGTCGTTGCTTACCGCCAAGGAAATGCTTCGCTGTTCGCTGCAGAGGTGGAACATCGGATCGACGTGTCAACCCAAGATGCACGCTTAGTGCAGAAGATCGTTCGGCTGGTCGATTCTTTGGACTCGTTGGCTGCCATCAGCTTCCTGCTCTGATTGAAAAATGTTCCGCCTTCGGCGCACGAAATCGCTCCGGCGGCGGAACCCTCATTAACTAGCAATCTTATCGATGCTTGAAAATGAACGATCAAAATCTTATTGAGGAAGTCCGCGCCTTGCGGAACACAGTAAACGAGCTTGCCGCTGAGGCGGACATCCGACGCATCGTCGCACGGTACATGTTTCTGTGCGATATCCCCTTGCCTGCCACGGGTGTTGCGCTTGAGGATCGCGTGAAGGAAATCGTAAGCCTCTATAGCGAAGATGCGATTTGGGAGGGAGTGGGCGCGCATTACAACGCGCAATTCGGACGCTTCGTCGGGCGCGAGCAGATTTACGCACATCTATCAAAGTTCTTCGAGCCTCGCGATCCGAAGATGATTCTCAACTGCCACTACCTTACGTCGGAGCAAATTCATGTCCGGGGCGAAACGGCGGAGGGTCAGTGGGTACATTTTCAGCCGTGGATCTTCGAGGATGGTTCGTCTGTCCTTCGGTCCAGTCGTATTAATAACGCGTTCAAGAAGGTGGACGGTGTTTGGAAGATGTCGCGCTATCGCACAGAGAACGTTTATATCGCGCCGCTTCCGAACAATTGGGCGACCAACGTCGCCAGCACGTCGATTCTGATGGAGACAGCGTAAGCCATTGGTCCCCTGGCAGGGGCCGCGATGTGTCCGTTGACGCCCGCGGTCCTCTACCACGTTACTGCCAAGCTTAAACGCGAAATTTGATTATGCAATCGACAGGCAAGACAACCTATACGGTGCGAGTCAACGAGATCAATGAAGAGGCGGTGGGGATACGATCCTTCCGTGTTTCTCGAGTAGACGGATTGCCGTTGGAACCCTATGAGCCAGGTGCTCATGTGGACGTTACCAGCCCTAGTGGCATAACACGCCAGTACTCGTTATGCGGTGATCCCGACGTTCGCGACGAATATCTCTTCGCCGTAAAGCGTGAAGAAAAATCGCGAGGGGGCTCGATATCCCTTCACGATGATGTGATGGTCGGTACGCAGTTGCTGATCGGTCGCCCCAGGAATCTCTTCGCGCTTGAGTCTCTGGCCAGCCACACTGTTCTGTTTGCCGCTGGAATTGGCATTACCCCGCTGCTCAACATGGCGTATCGGCTAGTGCGATTGCAACGCAAGTTCGTATTGCATTACTTCGTTCGCAGCAAGGCACACGCAGCGTTCTCAGAGATATTGCTTGCCCCTCCGTTCGCGCAACATGTTCACATGCACGTCAATGAGCCGCGGGACGGGATCGAACGCACGATGCATGAGGCGTTAGACCAAGCTGGTGGAAGTGCACATGTCTACACCTGTGGTCCATCGCCGTTCATGGAGTTGGTGGAAAAGATCGCGGAAAACTATGTTGCCGCGGACTCCGTTCATCTTGAGCGTTTCGAGGTGGCACCTGATCCTATATCTGAGGATAACGAGCTTGAGACCTTCAATGTGAAGGTCGCCAGTACCGGACAGATAGTGCGCGTGGAGAAAGGTGTGTCTATCGTTGAAGCATTGGCGACGATCGGGGTAGACGTGGACACTTCGTGTGCCGAAGGAGTCTGCGGGACCTGCGTTGTCGATGTCGTGGAGGGTGATCCATCGCATCGAGACCAATGCTTGAGCAAGAAAGAACGAGCATCCGGGAAAGTAATTTGCAGTTGCGTTTCCCGCTCTCGCTCACCGCTTTTGATCCTAGACCTTTAGAGGGTGCGAAGGAATTGACGCGGCAGCCTCCCTTCCAAAAACGATGAATACCGGAGAAAACACATGGACGCAATGATGAAACGACTTGCCGTACTCGAGGCCGAACACGCTGTACGCAGGACGATGGCCCGATATATGGCGCTCTGTGATGTCCCTAACGGCGGAGTAGAAGGAGAAACTCTAAAGGACCTGTTTGCGAGCGATGCCATTTGGCAAGGGATTGGCCCCCACTATGCGAACAAGTTTGGATACTTGCAAGGGCACGAGCAAATCATCGGGATGCTAAATCGATATCATCCTCCCGTGCCGCACTTCACGCTGAACGTGCACTTTCTGACGACCGAAACGATTGAGGTGAACCCTGATGCAGAGTTTGCCAAGGGTCGATGGATTATGCTGCAGACATCAGCGTACGTCGCAGGAAATTCCGAATTGATTGGTGCCAAGTTGGAAATCGATTTCAAGCCATCGGTAGACGGTACCTGGTTGATTCAGCACTTCCGTACGCAGCGCCTCTTCGATGCCCCTGCACAGCTCAATCCGGCAGTGCAGCTGGATCATGCTGCGCAACAATGAAGCAATAAGTGCATCCGCAAGCCCAATGTCTACTGACACGACTTGCGGATCACCTCAGATAAAAGATTGCGAAGCCAAACGTTTCCGCCATCGGCGTGGAAGTTCTCATGCCAGTGCAATGAGACCTCGGCCTTAGGAAGGGAAACGGGCGGCTCGTAGATCCTGAGCTGGCCATTTCTAGCCGCCAAGGTACTGGCAAGCCTTCGAGGCACGGTCGCAAAAATGTCCGTCACTGCCAGAATCTTCGGCAATGCCGAGAAATGTGGCACTTCAAGAGCTATCTTTCGATTCACCCCTTGCAATCGGTAGGCGGAATCGACCGACTGGCGATAGTGTTCCTGCGATGGGACGTGGACGTGGAATCCCGCTAAAAAATAGTCGATGTCAACGATGTGCCCCGGGGGCAATTCGGCGCGTGATCGCGTCACGCAAACATACGACTCTTCAAACAGTACTTCCGCCCGAGTCTTCAATCGCAGGCCAGGTAGATTCCCGATCGCAAAATCGATGCGATTCGATCGCAGACCATCCTCTACCAAATCGTAAGGCAGCGGGTCGACCGTGATCTTGACGTTCGGGGCGAGGCTATTGAGCGCGCTACAGATCGGGGGAAGGTAAACCAATTCGCCTGCGTCGGACAGCGAGAGTCTGAATGCGCGTTCGCTTCGCATCGGGTCGAACGACTCCCCATAGCGCAACGCATCCCTCAATGTCAGAAGCGTACGCGAAATCGGGGACTCGAGCTCTAACGCTAAAGGCGTGGGCTGCATCCCAGTACGGGTCCGCACGAAAAGCGTGTCGCCAAACAAAAGCCGCAAACGGCTTAGCGAGTAACTAATTGCCGGTTGCGACAACGCGAGTCGCTCCCCCGCCCGCGTCAAACTACGCTCCTTCGCAATCGCATCAAAAACGCGCAGCAGATTCAAATCGATACTGTCAACCGTCGTCATGGCAGTGCTGTGCTTTTAGCTGTGGGATGTCGTTGGGTACACATAGCTTGCGGAGTCGATTCTCAAGCAGAACCTTTTGCGAGGCAACGACCTTGGGATTTTCCCCTAGCCCGTCGGATTTTTCGCGACCGGAATGGGCAGCGTCTGAACTGATTTTGCCTCGATCGCCTCTCCGACGCCATTGTGCTGCGCTCCCTAAATAGCCGCGTACGGCGGGCTATGTGACATCGCTGACGGTCCGTCAAAAGGCCGATGTCCGATCGCAGCCCTCTCATTGTCGAATGAGACATTCGTCCCGCTGATGATGGTGCGATTTTAGATGAATTTGTTGAATTAGCGGGTGGGCGCGAAAATTTGCTCATCGATACCTGACACGTGAATCGCCGGATTTCGATGACTATCCAGTGTGCAACTGAATCCACGGGAAGGCGCATCAGGGGGCTGCTATCGGAGGCTCCAGGCACCTTGCGTTGGGAGCGGATACGCGGCGTTTCCTTGGCGCTGGAAACTAAGTTTATGGGGAAGACTCGTTGTGAATGAATTGCTCTCTGAATTTTCGTTGGGCTCGGGTGATCGCACGATCGTGATCAAAGACTCGATCGATATCAAGGGATTGAGGACCTCCATGGGGAGTCGAGCTTTTGCGTCCGATAGTCCGGCCGCCTCTCACGCTGAAATCGTCGATCTTTTGATCGATGCCAACTGGAGAATCGTGGGCAAAGCGAACATGCACGAACTGGCGTTCGGCATGACTGGCATCAACGACTACGCTGGCACACCGACCAACCCCCAAGGTGAGGAACTTATCCCTGGAGGATCGTCAAGCGGGTCCGCTGCTGCGGTAGGTCGGGGGCTCGCTCAGGCTGCAATCGGCACCGATACTGGTGGCTCCATTCGCGGTCCGGCGTCGTGCTGTGGCGTTATAGGTTTAAAGCCGACGTTTGGTCGAGTGAGCCGTATCGGTGTGCTTCCGATGGAATCATCTCTGGACTGCGTTGGCCCCTTTGCCCGATCGATGTCTGTAATTACCGATGTCATGTCGGCAATCGCTCCGAATTTCGATAGCAACGCAGCCGACTTCAAGCGAGTGAACGCTGCTGGGGTTCGCGTGGGCATGGTGCGGGCTCAAGCGGATTCGGCGATCACAAGCGCTATCAAGACGACGATTTATGAAAGTGGCTTGGCTCACGCCGAGCTCGATCTCCTAAAAATCTCAGACGCGTTCAATGCTGGCCTCACCGTAATCAACGCGGAGACGTGGCTTGCGTTTGGACACCTTTGCGGGAAAGCCCTGCTAGGGCCGGACATCGAGGCTCGCCTGCTGTCCGCTTCCCGTGAGTCGCCTTCATCGATTGCTGCGGCGGAGGTTGTGCGAAAGGTTTTTACGGCAGAGGTCGACAACGCTCTCGACCAGTTCGATGTTCTTGTTCTGCCCACGATGCCGGCGCCGCCGATAACGCTAAACGCCGCTCGGGGCGGGGCATCCGTAATCGGCTTGTCCTCCCTCATTCGTCCGTTCAATTTGAGTGGCCATCCAGCAATCAGCATTCCCGTTCCCGTGTTTGGCCACGTCGTTCTGGCGGGACTGCAGGTTGTTGGTAGACGCGGTGCCGACGAGAGGATTTGTGCAATTGCTCAGTTGCTGGAGGCATCGATGAGTTCGCGGCTCAGGATGCATAGGCAACTGCAACATCAACACAGCTAATCATCTCGATTCTGACCCATTGGTCGGTGCGCAGGGGTTTGTTGGTCGGCGTTTCGGGAAACATGAAATCCCGAATTTTCATCAAGAGAAATCATAGGATGGCAGTTCATTTTTATAAGGCTTGAGGCTATGAGCATTGCGGCGGAAATTTCAGACAACGCGCAGGTCAGTACGACGGATAGCGATAAGAAGCGCATCCGTCGAGCCGTTTTGACCTCGGTGATCGGACAGATACTGGAGTGGTATGACTTCTTCTTGTATGGAACAGCGGCAGCGTCGGTTTTTGGGACGATATTTTTCCCAATCGGAGTCGATCCACTAACAGGCACAATCGCCGCATTCGGCGGCTTGGCGGCCGGATTCATCGCGCGGCCGATTGGCGGGATCTTGTGCGGGCACTTTGGAGATAGATACGGTCGCCGCGCGGTGATGATGCTCACCCTTGGTGCAATGGGGAGCAGCACATTTCTCATGGGGCTCATTCCGTCCTACGCACAAATTGGTATTGCCGCGCCGGTACTTCTTGTCGCGCTCAGGCTGGTGCAGGGTCTGGCGGCAGGCGGAGAGTGGAGCGGCAGCATTTTGCTGATCAGCGAGAATGCACCTCAGCGAAAACGCGCCCGTCTGTCGGCCTGGAGCCCCTCCGGAGCGGTGATCGGATTTGCACTGTCTACCGGTGCGTTCATGCTGGCGCAACGCTGGTCGGGAGAAAGCTTTCTCACTTGGGGCTGGCGCGTTCCCTTTCTGCTTAGCGTGATCATGATCGGTATCGGCATCTACCTCCGGTCCCACATCGCAGAGAGCGAGGATTTCGCGAAACTCAGCAAGGAAGGAAAGGTTGCACATGCGCCGCTGTTGGAAGTTCTGCGGACGTGCCCGGGCCGGGTGTTGATGGTGTTCGGGCTGCGTTTGGGTGAGGGGACTGCATCGTGGATCTTCTTTGCTTTCTCGATCGCTTTCGGAAAATTCTGTGGAATTTCTGATCAGCTGGTCTACAGCGGGCTGATCGTTTCGATGTTGCTGTCGATCCCCGTGTGTTTGTTTTCTGGATATGTCAGCGACATCATTGGCCGCAAGCCTGTGTATTTGATTGGCGCGGTCGGTATCGTTGCACTTTCATATCCGTTCTTTGCGATCTTCCAAAAAGGTACGACCGTTGCTGTGATGACGGCACTTCTCCTCGCGAATAGTCTGGTTCTAGGCATTCTGCAAGGTTCACAGCCGGCATTCATCAGTGAATTGCTCCCGCCGAGACTCCGCTATTCTGGTCTTGGGATTGGACGAGAACTGTCTTCGGTATTAGGCGCCGGGTTCGCGCCGGTTATCGCGACAGCACTGCTCGCGCATTATCGAACCATAGGCCCGATTGCTCTTTATCTTGCCGCGCTTGGCATGGTGACAGTGATAGCGGCGTTGATCGCACCGGAAACCTACCCCAGAGAGGCACGGACTCGGGATCAATCGACCTAAGGACGTTGCCGCTACGTGGTTAGCCGCGGGACGGATGCCCTGTCCCATCAGTTCGGTCACGGTGATAGTTTGTCGTCGAACTGATGGGTCAGGGCATCTGTCCCTATTCTTAGATGCGTGGCCGTAAATGAACGTTCGAACGGTAGGGTAGGCACAATGAAGCAAGTCAACATGACGACCGTTGATCTAAACCTGCTCAGGACATTTCTTGCAATATGGGAGGGGCGTAGCTTGACTGTCGCCGCGGACAAGCTTCACGTCAGCCAACCCGCAATTAGCCACGCATTGCGCCGCCTGCGGGAGGTTTTCGACGATCCGCTGTTTGTTCGAAGCTCATTGTCGATGGAGCCGACCCCCGCAGCAACCCGATTACATTTGCCCATTCAGGAAGCGTTCACCATCATTCATGGTGCTCTTGTGAGGCACGCTGGTTTCGAGCCTGCGACCGCGTCACGAACGTTTCGATTGGCAATGTCGGACATGGCTCAACTGCACGTGTTACCAGCGCTGATGCAAGTGCTGGCAACACGTGCCCCCAATGTAGAAGTGCAGGTCCAGCAACTGCCTGTGGATCTGATAACCACGGCCTTACGCAAAGGCGACATTGATCTTGCCCTAGGGTACCTTGCTGAGCCAGGTCACGAATGTCGTTTTGACAAGCTTCGTGAGGACGAGTTTGTGTGCATGCTGCGGGCTGAACATCCGTTCCGTGCCAGCGAGTTGACGATCGAGGATGTGAATCGCTTGCGGTTTGTGCATTCGTGCACGAATACCACCGGCCACAACTCGGTAATGGAGGTCGCGTTTCGCCAAGCAGGAATTCAACAGAGTATTGCGTTACAGGTTCCGCAATTTACTATTGCGCCGCAGGTTGTTGCGATGACCGACCTTGCCTTTATTCTTCCGCACCCGATCGCAGAGCAGGTAAATCGCGATGGCATTTACCGATTACTACGCCTTCCGCTTACGCTGCCGACGATAACAGTGGGCCTTTACAGCCACGACCAATTTTCCGAGGACGACGGTATCGCTTGGCTGCGCTCGGTGCTCATCGAGCTATTTTCATCAAATTCCGAGAGCCCTTGGTAAGGGGCTCTCGGACTTCTCGCGCACATCCTGGATCGGCGATCAACCAGCCGGGAAAACAATGCCGGCAAGTCTAAGAAATGCTGTATTCCAGCGTTTGCATTGGGTAGTGGGGGCTTCTGCCAGAAAACGTGGGCAAAGACAGAAAGTCGTCGCGGAGTCGCTGTCGAATGGGAGAGGCGAGCGCTTGCCTCAGTGCGTGGTGGGAGTCGAAGACAGTTTTGTTACGTTGCATGTGGTTCGCACGCTCAACAGGCAAGCTGCTGAGATAGTCGATCCGGGTATAGATCTCAATTTCACGCACGCCAGGCAGCTGTGCCATCAGAGGGGGATGATTCCGGATGTAGTGATCGTGCCAAGCGTTCTCGTTCTCCGCCGGACCTTCATAGGAAACCAAGTAGGTACATTTCTCAATGCCATAAGAACACGTCTGACTCGGTTCATCAACCGGAAAGCGGCGCGTTAACATTGCTTGAAGTGCCCAGTCGCAATTCGCAAATGATGGAAATGAATGAGGATCGAGTAACGAATGCAACGCGCCGCCTTTCGTGAGAGCGGATTCAAGCGTATCGATGCCACCAAAATGCAACTGCAACGAGCACGCTGGCGCATCCTCCGCCGGGATGAAGGGGTCGTCCGCTTTTGCCGTGACAGGGAGATGAATCGCGAGCTTCTGCAGGCCGGGAACTAGATCTAGCAGGTCGTGAATCGACGCGGCACTGGCGGTGTTGTCGTGTTCGGCGCCACCATTCCTGGTGGTCGCAGTAAGAAATACGCAGAGTGACATTGTGAGCCTCTTTTTAAGGCGTTCGTAATTTTATCTGTTAGGCGTTATGCCGTGACGTGATGACTCAGGCGGTGAAAGGCTCTGCCGAAATAGGTCAAACAGTCGTCACTATCGCCAATCCTAATTTGGGCGATCTCAATGAAAATCACCGTGTGTGAGCCGACGATTTTCGTATAGGCAATGACACCCTGGAGGCTAGCGAGCGCGTCGCGCAAGACGGGCACACCGAACTCCCCCTCCTCCCACGCGTCCGCAGAAAATCGTTCCAAATGGGGAACGTTTGCCATGCCGGCAAATTGCATTGCAAGTGCTTCGTGGTGACCAGGAAGAATGTTAATGCAGACCCTTCCGTTGCTTAGCAACGCGTCGTGAGCTGCTCCTTTTCGGTTCAGGCAAACAAGCACGGTCGGCGGGGAGTCGGTAACCGAGCAAACTGCGCTAGCTGTGACGCCGTATCGACCACTTGGCCCGTTGGTACTCACAACATTCACGGCCGCGGACAGTCGCGACATCGCCTGTCGGAAGTCTTGCGTCATAAATTCGTTGATCTGCATGTCCGTGATACCTGTGTCAATGAATACGGGAATCATAGTTTGCTCTGTTCGCTGCAAGCAAATTCAAATAAATAATTGATGCTATTAGTGGTGATTATTTTTATCTTCGATCTTTCGCATTCTGTGTGGAATAACTATCAATTATTCGCGGAATTCGAATTGATAATTTGACGATTTATTAGACTAGCGAGATCCTTTGTTTGATTTCTTTACGGCGGGCTGCGACTTTGGAGGCTGCTCGACGAATGAGTCTGACTTGGAGATGCTAATGAAAATCGAACCCAGCGAAGCACTACTCATGCCTAGCGAACGCCAACCGGTCACGGCGACCGCGCTCGACGAATTGCTGGTCGAGGTGAAAAATCGGCGAGAGGAATTCAATCGCCTGTCGCATGTCCCTCGCGACATGGTGGAAAAGATGAAGGCCGTCGGCATCTTCCGTGCGAGCACGCCGAAGCGTTTTGGTGGCGATGCACTTCCGCCTGCACAGTTCTTGCGCGTCGTGGAACGCATTTCGGAGGTCGACGGGTCCACGGGATGGGTCGCAGCCTTCGGTTCCGGTAACGTCTACCTCGCCGCGCTGCCGGTTGAGACCCAGGCAGTGATCTATTCGACCGGTCCCGATCAGGTTTTTGGCGGCGGCTTGTACCCCTTGCAGCCGGCAGTCGAAGTTGAAGGCGGCTGGGAAGTGACTGGGCAATGGCGTTTTGCGAGTGGTTGCAAAGGCGCTTCGTGGCTTGGTGTGGGTATCGGCGGTACCGCTGCAAACGGCGGTGGTGCCGCAGCCGGAAAACCGCTGACAGCTGTGTTTCCGGCGTCCGAAGTGGAAATCGTCGAAAACTGGGACGTGGTGGGGATGCAAGGCACGGGCAGCCATGATTTGCGTCTGCATAAAAAGCGTGTAGACACGGCATGGACATTCACTCGTGGCACCGCGCCTACGATTGACGAGCCTCTGTATCGCTATCCTTCGATTTCGTATCAAGCACAGGTTCATGCCGCCGTGAATTTGGGCCTCGCTCGAGCGGCCCTTGACATGGTCACCGAGATGGCTGGAGGAACGAAAACGGTGACTGGCGCTCCGCGTCTTGGTGACCGCGCCTATTATCGAATTGAGCTCGGTAAGGCAGAAGCCATGTTGCGCAGCGCCCGGGCGTTTTTCTACGAGGCTCCCGAGGCCGTGTGGGACGGGATTCTGTCTGGCAAACCGGTTACTCCGGAGCAGGCGAATCTGTTGCGCCTGAGCGCGACGTATGCCGCGCAAATCAGTGCCGACGTGGTGCAGATGGCTTACCGGTTGGCCGGGACTGCGGCCATTTACAAGCCGAATCGGCTGCAGTGGATCATGCGAGATTCGCTCGTCGTGACACAGCACGCATTTTTGGGCGAGGCTACCTACGATAGCGCAGGCGCCTTGTTTGCCGGTGTCCCGCCGGTGACCCCGTATCCGTAAGCCGGCACATTCTTGACCGTAAGGCGCCGCAGAGGAGCCTTACGGTCCAGTGCGTCAGTTATTCACACGGGTGGCATACATGCCAAATATCGAAATATTTATCGTGGAAGGATACAGCGATCGGCAAAAGGCGGACTTAATCGCGACCGCTACGGCAGCGACCGCTAGTGCTATCTCGTCTCCACTCGATTCAATCCGCATCTGGTTGACGGAGATCCCCGCCAATAACTTTGGCGTGGCCGGAAGAACCGTGGAAAGCGAAGCGATGTGACGCTGGTGCGGCATGAGAGGTTGGTTTATCAACACCGTTCATGCTGTGTGCGACGTCATTTATGCGAAGGGAGGTTCAGGTGCCGATCGTTCAAGTTGTGCTTATCGCTGGCCGTACCGACGAGCAGAAGACTCGTCTGATCGCTGGGCTGACGGACTCAGTGGTGACAGTCCTCGGCGTGGGGGCTGAGTCGGTACGAGTTTTCATCAAAGATATACCCAATACCGAGTTCGGGATTGGGGGCGCGACGGCCGCCTCGCTGGGGAGGGGAATCGGTCGTTGAGGTCGCAGTTCAGTGCAGAGATTTTCAGAAGCCCACCTTCGTAAAGTGCGAAAGTGCGCCTCACCACTTAAAATAATAGGAGACAAGCATGGCACTCACAGGCGTACTGAGGCCCGGGCACGCTCAGATCCGTGTGACCGATCTTGAGGACTGCGTCCACTTTTACACAAATGTTCTCGGGCTGAAAGAAACCGGTCGCGATCGTAGCGGCCGAGTGTACTTGAAGGCTTGGGATGAACGAGATCACCATAGCCTAGTATTACGGTGCGCGACTGAGCCAGGCCTTGATTTCTTTGGCTTCAAGGTGCTCGACCGCGCCACTTTGATGCGCCTAGACTCGGATTTGCGGGCGTGGGGCGTGCACACTGAAGCCGTTCCGGCTGGCGACATGCTTGAGACGGGGGACCGAATCCGGTTCGAGGTACCCAGCGGCCACGTCATCGAGCTTTATGCGGAAAAAACGGAGGTGGGAACGGCAATGTCCGTGACAAACCCCGCGCCTTGGTGTGCCGACGCAGAGCGGGGAATTGCGCCCATGCGCATGGATCATGCGCAATTGAACGGCACCGACATCGATGGTGCTCGGGAGATTTTTACTGACGTCCTCGGCTTCTACGTTACCGAACGCCTCTTGATGGAAGATGGACGAGATCAGGGCGTGTGGCTGTCATGTTCCAACAAGGCGCATGATGTCGCCCTAGTTCGCCATGACACGCCGGGCAGACTGCACCACGTTTCCTTTTTGCTCGAAAGCTGGGAACGAATCTTGCGAGCAGCCGATTTGATGTCGATGCACGGCGCCAAAAAAGACATTGGTCCGACACGCCACGGCATCACCAGAGGGGCGACCATCTATGCATTCGACCCCTCGGGTAATCGATTTGAGACATTCTGCGGAACCGCTGTTGGTTATCCAGACCAAACGCCGCTTGTGTGGACCCACGAAGAAACGGGGACAGCTATCTTTTATCACGACCGAGAAATGCATGAACCATTTCTGACTGTCATGACTTGACCCTATTGGCGGCGCCGATAACGTGCCGCCCGACGAATCGCACGTGCGACGAGGGGGCTTGATTGTCAATAGTCGCCGTACATTTGCCGTACGAGCCAAGTGCATCGAGTTGACGTGGCCAAGTAAGTTGCTCGACTGTTGATATGAAAGCAGGAGTTCAGGTCGGCCACTTACTTGACGGCGAACTCGGGCGGCAAATCGAGCACCAACGCGAAGCCAGTTTGCTTAACGTCACGCAAAGGTATTTGTCGGAGTACTCCGCGTGTGAGCTTTCCCGTGGAAGGCGGAAACGCGCCACTCGGATCGTTGTGGAGTCGCTCGACTCTTGAGTTCTCTGAACGTTTGGCTCTGAACTGTGTTGCCGGACCGATTTTTTTAAGCAAGCGGACATCTAGAACACGGTGGTCATTTTCCGCTTTGGGTCGTTAACGGCCAAATTTAGTGGTGAAATCCATGGCGTTCGGGACGGCGAGCCAATTCAACCGAGGGCTCGTTTGCGCGCACCACGTAGGCGCATTCGCTGTATTTATGGGGCCGCCGAAGCGGGATCCCGTAACGGAGTTAATTGTTCCGTAACGGAGTTAATTGTTTTACATCAGCATCGCGCTCAACGGTTTCTGGACCTACAATCTGCCGGGCGGCAGCACCATCACCCAGGGGACACTGGACGGCTACGACGTCGCGAGCACTGCGTTCATCAGCGCCGCGCTGGCAAACAGCGCCCTGCAAGGCAGGCTCGCGGGCCTGACCGCTTACGGCAACGCCTATCATCTGCGCCCGGGCGTGCAGATTACCTCGAGCGGCGATCTGTTGACCTCGGGGGATATTGATCTGGCCGGCTATCGCTATGGTCTCGGGGCCAATCGCGACCCGAACTCTCCAGCGTACGGTGCCGGCGAGCCGATGGCCCTCGTAGTGCGTGCCGGTGGCAATCTCTCAATAAAGGGGAGCATCTCGGATGGGTTCAAAGCGTCAGCGGGAATACCGGCCACTGTCGCAGCTATCGATGTCACGAACAGTTCGTTCTTTGCTCAGAAAAAAACTGAGGTTGGTGCTGACAGTTATACATACTGGTTCGATCAGAAAGAAGACGTGATCGTTCTGAATGATTGGACCATTCCAGACAATGCCTTCTATAATTGGTGGACATTTAATTGGTGGGGCAACCTAGTCGACAGCAAAAACAATTACTATAACCCGGGCGACACGATCAGGGCGGGCACGATCATCAGTGCCAGTAACAGTTATGGCTTCGCATTCGAGCCTAGCAACATGCCGAATGTCGCAGTTGTGGTGAGCCCCGCAATTCCCGGCGCGGCGCCTACAGCGCCGATGGCGTCAATGCTCTCGGCTGGCTTGCTCTCAGCGTCTATCCGATTGGTCTCTGGCGGCGATCTCGCCGCTGCAGACCAGCGCGAGCTGCAAGCGATGCGGGCTCTCAACGGAGGCGGCAACCTTACGCTAAGCGCCACGAGCTACAACGCTTCGCGCAATGGCACGTACTTTAGCGTGCTGCGAACCGGTATCGGGAATCTCGAATTACTCGCGGGTGGCAGCTTCAGCGAAGCGACCCCGTATGGCGTCTACACGGCCGGCACGCAGGCCGCGCCGATTCTGGCCGCGGACGGCAATCCTTACGACCTGATCGGCGTGGATGGCACCACCCATGCCTGGTATCCGGAGCATGGCGGTGATCTGCTGCTCATGGCGCAGCAGGACGTTTCCGCCAAGGTGCAATTGTTTGACAACGTCACCCGCTATGTGGATTCGGATAGCACGGCGAACTGGTTGTGGCGCCAAGGTGGGGGCGGTGTTACCCCCGATCCGACAGCGTGGTGGATCAATTTCGGCAGTATCGCCAAGACCAGCAGCTGGACCAATGACAGCTCACTCGTCGGATTCCAGGGAATCGGCACGCTGGGCGGTGGCAACCTGACGCTCATCGCCGGGCGTAATGCTGGCGTAGCGAACGCTAGCTCGACCGCTCTGGATCTGGCTGTGGCATCAACGGGCCGGGTGGCAGCAGATGGAACATTGGTGCAGACTGGTGGTGGTGACCTGATCATGAAGATCGGCGGCATGCTCAATCCAATGCCTGCCAGCCAAGCTTCGAACCGCGCCTCTGACTACTTTGGCGCAGTGACCAATCTGCGCGGTAATATCACTGTGAACGCTGGCGCCGTCGGCGCGGTGGCTCAGTTCTTCGGGAGCGCCTCATGGACGTCGTACGATCCGCGCGCCGTCGATCCAAACGTCTTTTCGCATTCGCAGAAGACCCCCGGCCCGATCTTCACGCCGGGCGATGGCACCGTCAGAATTACGGCGCGCGGCGATCTGGTGTTTGGTGGCGCTGGCGATGCTACGATGGCGACGCCCGTGGATCGGCGAGGCGGGGTCTACACGGTGACGGACGCCAGTGGTAAGGCTTACGGGACTGCCCGGGGGGCACTGTCCAGCTTCACGTTGTGGACGCCAGCGACGGCCATCAATCTATATGCAGCAGGCGGCGATGTGGCCCCATTGACTGGAAATACTGCCGATGGCAACTACAGCACCAACTTTTATCCTGGTACCCTGATTGCCACGGCAGCCAACGGCGACGTCCGCTTCTCGGAGCCGGGTAGCGCAGCGTCGTTTGGGGTACTCGAACTGGTGCCCTCACCCTTGGGTCAATTCGAATTGCTCGCTGCGGGTTCGATCTACGGGACGAGCCAGGTGGTGGCGATGTCGGGTTCCAACATGAGCGCGCTAGCTACGCCGGTTCATCCCGTGTTCCAGTCGATAGCCGGTGCGAATGCGAGTCCGACGGCGCCATACTTGCTGTTCGATAACGATCCGATCGCGTTCGGTGAGGATACGCCATCTGGCTTCCTGCATGCACAGGACAGGAAGCCCGCGATGGTCTATGCGGGTGTCGACATCCAGGATCTGACTATTGGGCGTGTCTCCTCGCAAAATCAGAGCGTCGCGCTGGGATTCCACCCAACCCACGCGATGTGGTACGCCGCCGCGAAGCCGTTCGAGGTGATTGCGGGTCGGGACATCGTGGGGACGGGCACGACGCCAAGCGTGTTTCTGAATACGAACGCCAACGACATCACGCTGATACAGGCCGGGCGCGACATCTTCTACCAGTCGATTGATATTGTCGGCCCCGGCCTGCTTCAGGTGCAGGCCGGCCGCAACCTCTACCAAGGCTATTACGGGTCGCTGACGAGCGTGGGCGATGTGGCCAACCCGTCGAACCGCTCGGGCGGTGCGGGCATCACGGTGCTGGCCGGTGTCGGCGCGAATGGCCCCGACTACACGGCTTTCGCCAAACTGTACTTCGATACGGCGAACCAGTTGAGCACTGGCATTCCGCTGGCGGGCAGCGGCAAGGTTGCGCGTACGTACGACGAGGAGCTATTCGCCTGGCTGCAACAGCGCTTTGGCTACAGCGGCACGTCGGCCGATGCGCTGGCGTACTTCCTGGCGCTGCCCAGCGAACAGCAGGGTGTATTCGTGCGCCAGGTCTACTTCAAGGAGTTGCTGGCGGGCGGGCGTGAATACAACGACCCGACGAGCTCGCGCTACGGCAGCTACCTGCGCGGTCGCGAGGCCGTCGCTACACTCTTCCCGTCGACGGATGCCCAAGGCAATGCGATGAGCTATCAGGGCGACATCACGATGTTCAGCGGTATTACGGGTTCGAAGACGGTGAATGGCCAGACGGTGCCCGTCGTCACCGACGCTGGTATTCACACCAACTTCGGTGGCGACATCCAGATGCTCAACCCGGGCGGCAAGACGATCGTCGGCGTGGAGGGCGTGCCAGCGGGCGCGGGTGCAGGCTTGATCACGCAGGGGACGGGCAACATCGACCTGTATTCGAAGGGTTCGATCCTGCTGGGTCTGTCGCGCATCATGACAACGTTTGGGGGCAGCATCCAGGGCTGGTCGGCCGAAGGGGACATCAATGCGGGCCGAGGTTCCAAGACGACGGTGGTATACACCCCACCCAAGCGGGTCTATGACGAGATGAGCAACGTGACCATATCGCCGACTGTGCCGTCCTCTGGTGCGGGTATTGCAACGCTCAGTCCGATTCCGGAGGTGCCGGCAGGAGACGTTGACCTGGTGGCGCCGCTGGGGACGATTGATGCAGGCGAGGCAGGGATTCGGGTCTCGGGCAACGTGAACTTCGCGGCGCTGGCGGTGGTGAACGCGGCCAACGTGCAGGTGCAGGGCAAGTCGACGGGGCTGCCGGTGATGGCAAGCGTGAACGTGGGGGCGCTGACCAACGCGAGTGCGGTGGCGAGCACTGCGGCGACGGCCGCGCAGGATGCGATGTCGCGTGAGCGCGCTTCAGCACGCCAAGCCATGTCGTCGATCTTTTCGATACGCATGCTCGGCACCGGCGGTGAGGCGGCCCCGGACAACAGGCAGGCAGACCCCCAGGCGGAGAAGCCGACCAGCTATCGGTCGAGTAGCGCGGTTCAGGTCTTGGGCGGCGCGCATCTCGGAGACTTCGCTCGCAGTCAACTGACGGAGGCTGAACGACGATCACTCGGGCTTTAAACAAGATGTCGTTTTGTCTTCTGAAACGGCCCCTGGTCGGGAGTGCCTCGCACCAGGTTGATCTCGCACGAAGTCATCCCCGTCGCTGCCGATGAAATGGTCTCCGCATCGCCTGTCCGCGTCACATGGTCCACCCGCGGCTTCATGCGCACTCTCGGCATCGCGAAGGAACGGGGCCTAGTTGCGGGTCTGGTACACACGCATCCGAACGCGGCAGCGTTCTTCTCCGACCAGGATGACCGAAACGAGGCGGAGCTGGCTCGGACGACGTTCAATAGGGGCGTTTCCGGCCTGGCCAGCATGGTGTTCGGCCGCGATGACGCCATCGCGGGCAGGCTCTGGACCGCACCCGGCAAGACGGTCATGGCATCCTCGATCTCGCTGGTAGGAAGCCAGATCAAGATCGCGCGCACGGTGGCTTCGGCTGACGAAGATCAATTCCTGGCGCGGCAGGCCGCGCTCTTCGGCCAAGGGTTCAATCCAGTCGTGCGCGGGCTGCGGGTCGGTGTCGTAGGGGGCGGCGGCACGGGCAGTGCTGTCGCGATGCTATTGGCGCGGCTGGGCGTCGGCTTTCTGGGGCTGATGGACAAAGACATCATTGATGTCACCAATCTCAACCGCGTGCATGGCTCGCGCACCACAGATGTGGCCGCCGGCTTGGCCAAGGTAGACATCCTCGCGCGCGAGATTCGCGCCGCGGGTCTCGGCACCCAGGTCGTCACCAAAGAGGAGTGGGTCGGCCATCCTGATCTGCGCGATCTACTGCGCTCCTGCGATGTGCTGTTCGGCTGTACCGACGACCATCAGGGGCGGCTGACGCTCAACCGCCTGGCGCACTACTACGGCATCCCGTTGATCGATATCGGCCTGCGGATGCGCCCGGCACGCAGCGGCGCGGACTACGACATGACAGGCCGCGTGTCGACGATTCGCCCTGGCAACCCTTGTCTCATGTGTTTGGGAGTGGCTGATCCGCGCCGCGCTGCGAACGAAGGACTCCGGCGCAGCGACCCGGCCGAGTTCGAGCGGCGTAAGGCGGAAGCCTATGTGGATGGTAGCGGCGACCCTGCGCCCGCCGTGGTTACGTTCACCACGGCCATCGCCTGCGCAGCCGTCGATGAGCTTATTCAGGGCCTGACCAGCTTTCGCGGCTCGGGGGGCATGACACACAACAGGATTCGCCGGTTCGACCGCGTAGAAGATCGCGCGATGACCTGTCGACCCGTGGCTTCTTGCCCGGTTTGTGCCAGCCAGGCGAGCTGGGGGCGAGGCGATGTCAACCCATTCCTTGGCGTTATCGGATGACCGTCAAGCGAATTATCGTGCGAGCGCTGCGCCGGCTCGGGTGGCTGCGCTACGATCTGCTCGTTTATCCGGTTGCGCAGCATCCGGGCAAAAACGCCCTGCCGCCCGGAGAGCTGTGGGTGGTCATCGACACCGGCGTCAAGAAGTGGGCTTGTATGAGCTGCCCCGGCGGTTGTGGCGTACAGATATCGCTTTCCCTTAACCCGGATCGACGCCCCCGGTGGTCTGTCGAAACAGACTTCTGGGGGCGACCAACCATGTCGCCCTCTATCCACCAGCATCGAGCATGTTCATGTCACTTCTGGGTAAAGAAGGGTGGAGTTGCCCCTGTAACTCAGGACACGTGGACACCGTTAGGTTGATGACGCCGCTGCTCGCCTGAACTCGCGAGGCGAGCGGTATTTCAGGGCTTTGTGCGGGTGGCGCTCATTGTAATGTTCAAACGCAATGGCCAGACGCGAGAGCGCCGTTGGCGCGTCGGGCTTGTCCATATAGGCGACGTAATTGTGCTTCATGGTCTTCACGAACGACTCAGCCATGCCATTGCTCTGCGGCGAACGTACGGGCGTGGTCAGCGGCTCCAGGCCCAGCTCGCGCGCGAAGCTGCGCGTGCGATGGTCGATGTAGGCCGAGCCGTTGTCCGTCAGCCATTCGATGGCCTGCGCCGTCTGCGTGGTGCCGAAGCGCTGCTCGACGGCCGCCAGCATCACGTCGCGCACCACGTCGCCGCTATGCCCGCCGGTCGTAGCAGCCCAGCTAATCGCTTCCCGGTCACAGCAATCCAGCGCGAACGTCACGCGCAGCGGCGTGCCATCGTCGCACCGGAACTCGAAGCCGTCCGAGCACCAGCGGGTATTGCTCCTATCCACGGCCACGCGACCGTCGTGCCGCCGCTTGTCTCGCCGCACGCCGGGACGACGCAGCAACAAATGGTGCTCACGCATGACCCGATACACGCGCTTGTGGTTGATGCACGGTGCGCCGACCATCTCGCGACTGCGGCGCAGCAGCGCCCAGATGCGCCGGTAGCCGTAGGTTGGCAGATGCGCCACGTGGCCATGGATTTCCTCGACCAGTTCCGTGTCGTCGGTGGGCTTGGCACGGCGACCGTCTTGCCAGTCAGACGAACGAGCCTGCTTCACTGCCACAACAGAGCGCGCCACGCCGAGAACTTCGCAGACCGTTTTCAATGGTCGTCCCCCGGCAGCAAGGGCGAGCGCGCAATCAGGTTTTTTGAACGGCCCCATTCCACGGCTTCCTTCAGGATTTCGACTTCCATTGTCTTTTTCCCGAGCAGCCGTTGCAGCTCCTTGATTTCCTTGATGGCTGCAGCCAACTCCGATGCGGCCACTACGGTTTCTCCCGCTTTCACCGCCGCCAGACTGCCTTCCTGGTATTGCTTGCGCCAGCCGAACACTTGGTTCGGGTTCACGCCGTGCCGCCGGGCCACGGCTGACACCGATGCTCCCGGTGCCAGCGTCTCCTGCACGATGGCGATTTTTTCCTGCGCCGTGCGCCGCCGACGGCGCTCCGGCTCGGTCAGAATTTCGATGGGTTCCACGTAATGACTAGGCTTACTGATAGGCACAAGACTATCCGTTATTTTAAGAGAGTCCTTGTGTCCTCAGATACGTGGGGCCGCTCCAAAGGGTTTGATAGAGTGGTGCCGGTAGAGACCCACCCGGCACCATGTCTAGCCGATACGCAATCGACGCTGCCGTAGGCTAAGGTGCAGCCTTTGCCAAGCTCTAGGAGAAATCCACCATCCGCTGGTCGACTGCTGTTTAGGATCAGATTCCGAATATTCGTCCTTGAGGTTACCGTCGCCGAACTATCCGACTCGGCACATGACCCACGGTGAGCACTACGGCGGCTGGACGCGCGTGCTCAAGGCCGCAGGTGTGTCGCACGTTGGCAGCCACGGTATCCGTCACCGGGCGAAGACCGACATTGCCAACTCGGGCTTGCCGACCAAGGTGGGTATGGAGCTCGCGGCGTGAAAGTTTGCGGTACTCGAACTGCGCTACCACAGGTTTTTGTTGGTATTTCTGTTGGTGCCGGAACAGTTTGGGGGCATTTCTGGGGGCATGAGGGAACAGGCATGCCGCCTGACACTGGCGGCACAGTTGCTCTCGAGCTTAAAGAACTGCTTCGAGTCCTTTCCTATCAATCAGGTTCAGCAGCTTTTGCGAAGGTCCGCTCGGTCGTTTGTCGCCGATTTCCCACTTGCACACCGTCGAGGGACTGGTATTGAGCGCGGCTGCAAGCACTGCCTGGCTTAAATGAAACCGGGCTCGCAATGCGGAAATTTTCGCGGCATCGTATTCCGGCACGGGTTCGAGGCAGAGTGCCTCGTACTTCTGCATCTTTCGCTTGTCGATAAAACCGAGGCGATGCAGATCGTGCCGACAGAAGCGCCCGGAGAAAGCGATGTCGTCATCGACGTCAAGCGAACAAAGCGATGGAGCGTCGTCGCCTCAGTCGACAACTCAGGGTCTCGCGATACGGGGAATTACAGGGGAGCCTCGCAACAGCGGCGATTATTGACATCATCACGCAAAAAATCGCCGCTGTCAGATGGATTTACGTGCATTGAGGCCGACCGGAAATGCCTACGTCACGCCTACACGTAGTCATGCGTTGCGTGTAGGGCTTCCACAGAATTCACGCAAGCATGTGATTTGATTGGCGCGCCCGACTGGAATCGAGTCTGTGGCCCTCGGCTTCGGAGGCCAAAGTGTCAGGTCGCCCTTGATAATCATGCGTATTGATTGGTGGGCTGCTTAGCTGTGCAGGCAACCTCAAATAGTGAGAGGCCTCTGCACTTCACGTGGAAGGCTTACTCGAAACCCTATTTACTCCGTTGCTTTCGGCGCTTGCTCAAGCACAATGCCGGCCTGATCGAGCATCCAATGCTCGATCTTGTCGTGCCACATTCGCAACATGTCCAGTGGGCGGCGCCGATAGTGCTTCTCCGCTAGCGCCGATGGTTTGTGCCCTTGAATCTGGGCGACGACGCCAACGGGGACCTCGCACCACTCGGACAATGTGCCGAACGACCTGCGTAGCCCGTGCAGCGTCACATGAGGCAGACCGGCTGCTTTGATCGCCTGGTTGTGCGCGTAGCGCGGTTCGGCGATTCGCCCCTTTTCGGCGTTGAGGCTGTGAAACACCCAGGGCGAAGGCTCCCATTTGAGTCCACAGGCTTCCAAGTTGCGCAAGCGGCGCCTGCTGGGCGGTATTTCATTGCGATGCTTCAGCTCGAGCAACAGGGCGGCTAGATAGGGGGTGAGGGGAATCTCACGCCCGTCTTCAATCTTATCCGCGATATGGAGGCTACGCCACTGGAAATCGACATCATCCCAACGCAGTGCAGCGAGTTCTTCCCTGCGCGCCCCGGTGATGAGCAAGCCTTGCAGATACGCGGATTGCACTGGATTGTGCAAGGCGCGGACGGCGGAAAACCATGCGGCGAGCTGCTCCCTCTGCAGGCTGTCTCCTTCCTTGGTGCTGGTGCCCGGCAATGCCCCGGTGACCTTGGGAGATGTGAAGCAATCCGACGGAATAATGCCAGCGAACTTGTCCTCACCTTCGCACCATTTTGCGAACGCCTTGAGCATGCGGAAGCCATAGGCGGCACTAGTCGGTCGAACAGGTACCTCGGCCTCTAGCCATGCACCAACCGTTTTGGCGGTGAGGTTGGAAAGCTTTAGTGCCATCAGCGAGTAAAGCGGTCCGCGCTCCGTTTTCTTACCGCCACGTTTAGCTCGACTCCCGCCAGGAGCGGTCAACTTTATATGGTCGTTGATGTAGCCCGCAGATCTCGGCTTCTTGGTCTTCGGCGAAATCTTTGTGCGAAGGTCGTTAAGATAGTCGGCCCAAGCGTCCGCGACGGTCACGCTTTCCCGGATCACCGCTACTCGCCTGGCCTCATGACTGGCGCGTTGCTCTGCTTTCACTTCTCGCGGGTCGTGACCGGCGTCAACGAGCGTCTGCAGCCGGCGTGCTTCTTCCTGGGCCTTGCTGATAGTCCAGCTTCGCGGGTCTCCAATGGTCAGACGGACCGTCTGTCCGTGAATCTTGCCTTGAAAAATGTAGGACTTGGCTCCGCCTGCCGTGGCGCGTAGTCCCAGACCGGGCGAAGCAGAGTCCCACAGGAATGCTTGTGTTCTACCTTCGGGGCATCGATGTGAATCTATTCGCGCGGCAGTGAAGTTGACCTTGGCCATGTTCAATCAGGGGAGGGCTGTGCTCTGGTTACATTGCTCCATGTAACCGTCATGTAACCAGATTGTGTGGTATTTGATCTATCTCGGTCAACGAAAGTATCATCGGAAATCGACGGAAAGTGCTTTATTTCATGGGTTTTCTGAGCTTCGTGTATCTCAATCAACTTCAATGAATGAAGTGTTTTGGTGATTTGTAATCATCAGGTGGCGGGTTCGAGTCCTGCAGCCGGCACCAAACACCGAAGCGGGTCCCAGAAATGGGACCCGCTTTTTTTTGTTCTACAAATGCGCCGCAGTTCTACAAATCCGCCGACAAGCCCGTTTATTTTGTCACATGATCACGCGGGGTCAGAGCAAGTCCGCGGCGTCACGAATGCGTTGAGCGGTTGACGGAAGACCGCTGCGCTCCAGAGCTTGGGCGAAATCTTCCACGTTGGATTGTGGCTTTCGACGTCTGGCACGCATTTGCTTAACGCCGTCATTGCCCCAACCGAATCCAGATCCCATTGGTTGATGATGAACCTGTCTGGATCGACTATCTCAAGACCGTATTCCGATGCGATTGCATCGGGGAAGTCGCGACGATTCGATGCCACGATGCAATCTGCGTGACCGGCGATGGCGGCGGCGAGGACATGCCTATCGTCAGGGTCTGGTCAAAGTAAAGCTCCCGATGAGAGGCGTCCATGCAGCCTCCGGTACCTCCCAGTCCGGAATTGCGTCACGCATGCAATCTCTGCAGAATTGAAGCTTGCCTTTGAGTTCCGGGCGCTGTTCTTCAAGCGACGCGATCCATTCAGTCTCAATCATTTGGGTCCACTTCGCAGCAAAGAAGCCAGCAGTCGCCAAACTCATCAGCGCGTCAGTCGTTGCAAGCGGAAACAGAACACATGCGTCAAGAAGAGCCGTATAGCGTGCGTATCCTGCCATCAGTAGTCGAGTCCCAACTCACGCGCGTTATCAGCCATCCGTTCTAAGGCAGTTGTCTGTTTGCTTCGCATATCGTCTCTGTAAGCCATGAGGTCTTCAAACGCGATTCGACGGTGAGTCCCGACCGTTCGATGTCGCAACCTCCCGGCCTCGATTTCCTTTATGAGAAATGGACGCGAAACGTTAAGAAGATTTGCCGCCTCAACTGTCGTGAACTCACGGTTAGCCGGGCTAAGGAGAATCGAACGCCCTTCGCTCATCGCTCCTAGTAACTGGCCGATCAGCTTCAGCGCTGCCGGAGGCACTTCAACAGTGGGATGCTCCCCCTTATCCGTCGTAAGCGTAATGGCGGCCGCGCGAGAGTGATCCAACGCTTCCATAATGCATCGCTGCGCCACTCGCGCCATCTCGACTTCAATCTCCGTCGTCGGCGGAGGCGTCACTTCGCGGAATCGATCTACGGGTTCGCATAATTTTTCTTCCCGAAAAAACAATCTGATGCCTCAGCTAAGCTGGCTTCTTGTGAGCCGGCTTAGCTGAGGATTCTTTCAAATGCAATAAGTGCAATATCTGCAATAAATGGCCATCACATGGGCGCATAGTTCCATAATTGCACCATATTGGTGCTTTTGGTTGGGCGCCGCGTGGTGTGAAGCCGATGAGCGGCATGAAGTGAAACGGCAGTCGTCCGGACAAGTTTTCCGAAATAGGAAATCTAAACGCCTGCCGAATCTACTTGGTTGGCGTAACTTTGACGCCTCGCCTTCGAACGTAATGCTCAGTCATGGTGGAGGGAAGACGACGAGACGCAGGTAAAACCTCGTCGTCATTTGCTGTCCGGTTGTCAGAGTGAGATGTTCTCGGGCCACAGATAATAAGCGCCATGCCGGGACTTCGCGACAAACTCGATGCCCGCACTTGCCCCTTGAGTCGAGAGGACATATTCGCCGTGTTGTAACGCTAAATACCCGGCAGCGACAGCACGTTCCAGAAGTTCGTTCGTGCGCATGCCAAGACGTCTACCAAGCTTTGACGACGTGAGCTTTTCAATTGTCAGGCTAGCAGCGCGATCCTCCTTCGCCACCACTTCTGCGCAACTTTCGACAGGACGTTCCAACGAAATGCGGACTTCTTCGCTGATACGAATAATGCGTTGGGCTTCTTCGTAGACATCTCGATACAACTCCGCATCCTCAGATCTTCGAACGAGCATCCCCATCTCGTTGTTATTAACCTGACTAAACTCATAAAGATTCAGGCTTGTAACCACGCACAACTCCTCGCTCATATAACACTTGGCGTGCAAGTTCTTGCAGTAGCTGGTACGAACGTAGGTCAGACCTCGAAGCCATTCGATTTCCTGCGGTTGCAACTCACTCTTTCCGTATATCAGCCTGACGTCAATTTTCAGACGATTCTTGTCCGATAGAAGCTCCTTGATACGGTCATTCAGCTTCAGGAATGGGCTTATCAAAATGAGGCGGTCAACCGCTCCTTTGATCAACTCTTCGAGAAAGTAGTTCGTCGCGCTGGTATTTAAGAATTTTGCCACGTTGTGCCCTCCTTGCTGTAGGTAACCGGGGGGCCTCCTCTGAGGCAAAGAGTACGCGTTAGGGAGACGCGTAAAGCCCTTGAAAGCAGAGTTAAACTTTTCCGTGATAGGCGACGCCGACGCCAGCTACGTCCGAACAGGCATTGCGCGACGAGAAAAATGCGGTGATGAAGGCCAACAGCGTGCGTCTCATCCGTTTTGACGCCAATCGCTGTCTATCCGAATTTGAAGTACAAGCAACCGCCGAAAACGAACATAAGAGATATTAGCCGGTAGTGGCTTGACGAAATGCGGGGTGGGGCCGGAGGTAGCGGATAACGGCCCACCGCATCGGATGGGCCGCAACAACGGTTACCGCACCAATCGCGGTTTCTCGCCTTGCTTCGACGCGTGAAGAATGACGTGAGGCCCCATCAACCTATCCGTCGCTACCATCGCCTCCGCGAACGTATCGAAGTAAATCGCGTGCTCAGGGTCGGACACATGCGCTCGCCTGATTTCTCCCGCGGTCTCGTCCCAAGCGTAACCGAGGTACTTCCTGTATTCGTGGAACCAGACAACATGCCCTTCACGCGTCAACGACTTGGGGAGGTCGAAGCCGCCATCGCCTTGACCACCGTTTCCTTCGTCCTTCCCGTCGCTCCTGTTTGAATCACTCATCAGAGTCTCCTGAGATGTTGATGGATTTAGCCGCGCTAACGACTGAATCCATCATCGCAGGAGTGCTGAGCCTTGCGTTTCAGCAACTTCCGAATATCCCAGCCTATGCGTCGACACTCGAAACGTTTCGACGCGCGGCGAAAACGTTTGTGACGTATGGTGGGCAATAACGAACAAAGCTCGGCGCAGGTGCCCGTTCTACAAACGACTTTTGACGCACCAGCCGGCTTGGTTTCCGGGAAAGCATCGTCCGGAGAGTTGTAGATAAAATTCTCATGCATGACCTTGATGCATCACGAAATTTCTAGGGCTTTGTCATCATCAGGTGGCGGGTTCGAGTCCTGCAGCCGCACCAATATTGAAGCGGGTCCCAGAGATGGGACCCGTTTTCTTTTTGTTCTACGTTTAGATCAATCTTCTACAAACGGCATACGTTCGGTTTGACGGCTTTACCCCTCCTTCTAACGTAGTGCTCGGTCGTGCCGACACTGGTATGGCCGAGGCGTGATTGCGCTTCGCGCAAATCTGATTTCGATTCCCTGTCCGTCCCCGCTTTTGCCCTGAGGTCGCGAAACTGAAATTCGTCCCTTGCGATCCCTGCTGCTTCCCGGGCGCGGTCGAACCTGAAGCGGAGCGCCGCATGCCCCAAAGGCCGGCCGCGTTCGTCTACGATCAATCGAGTGGATCTCGGGTTGTGTTCAATCTTCCTATTTGCCAGTCGCACGGGTAGCCTCGCAAGGTCTCGCCTGATATCGACGTCGCAGAACGCAGCGGCGCGTTGGTCGAATCCCGCAGACGCGCGGAAACGGTTGGCTGGCCGATTATCGGAGGGAGCGCGCCAGACCACATGGCGATGAGTCCAGGCCATGTGGTCCGGCGTTTGTCGAAGCGAGCAGTCACGAATGTGGGCCGAATGTGTCCACAGAACTCATTGCCCGAGGATTAGCGGTTATCTATCAAGGACGACACGGCCTCCGCCGTTGCGGCAGAGAGCGTCCAACCAAGATGTCCGTGCCCCGTGTTATAGAAAATCCCCGGGCGTTTGCCACGCCCAATGCGCGGCAGCATGCTCGGGAGCATGGGGCGCAGGCCGGTCCATGGAACTACCCGTTCGGTCGAAGCGCCCGGAAAGTATCGGCGCGTCCATTGGACCAGAGGCTCCACCCGATCCGCACGAATATCGCGGTTCACGCCATTGAATTCCGCAGTGCCCGCGACGCGGAAGCGGTCGACGCCAAGCCGGCTCGTTACGATTTTCGCGTGATCGTCGAGCAGGCTGACCCACGGCGCGCTTCGACGGCTCGCCTCATCGTCGAGATGCACGGTTATCGAATATCCCTTCACAGGATAGACATTCACGTGGTCGCCAACCATCGCCGCGAGCGACCGGCTTCCTACGCCTGCGCAGATCACTACGCCATCGAACGTATCGCGACCTGCGGTGCGGGTAATCGCGATACGGCCGCCGCCGAGCGAATCGATCGCTTGCACGTCCGTGTCGTAATGGAACTTTGTGCCAAGCCGTTCGCATGCGGCCGAAAGGCCACGCGTGAACTTGTGGATGTCACCGGTCGAATCGGACTCCGTAAAGAATCCGCCGAAGAAACTACCATTCAGGGCTGGCTCGATGGTTTTGATCTCCTCCGGCGTAACGGATCGCCGGTCGAGTCCCCCGGCACGCAGCAGTTCGTTGACGCGCGCCGCTGCCTCGTGCTCCTTGCGCGTGGCGTAAAAATGCAGGATGCCGCGCCGCTCATGATCGAACTGAATACCCTCGCGTTCCGCGATGTCAAACAGGCGCTCGCGCGCCGCAATCGCGAGACGTACGGTTTCGATCGTGTTATTGCGGTAGTTCGGAATCTGGCGCAGAAATTCGCCGATCCAGCTGTACTTGTGCCAACTCGGCCGGGGATTGAGCAGCAGCGGTGCATTGCGCGTGAACATCCAGCGCAGCCCCTTGAATACGGTCGCGCGGCTGTTCCAGACTTCCGCATTGCTCGCGGACAATTGCCCACCGTTCGCGAACGATGTCTCCATCGCGGCATAGCGATGCCGCTCGAAAACGGTGACCTGATAACCGCGCTGCATGAGCGCATACGCAGTGGTGACGCCGGTAATGCCGGCGCCGATGATGGCGATTCGTGGCATGACATGATCCAGATGAGTTGAGCATCGCCGGCCGTGGTGGATTCAAACCGGCGCCGATGCCCCATCTGTCCATGTACCTGAGAGTTTCGCCCGCATGGTGGCCTCGCGGCTGGGGGCTCCCCTTCGGTGGGCGCACGAAGCGCCGCTCTCCAGATGTTCCGGCAGCACGGTCCTTTTGCCTGAGAGTTTCCGGGGCGGTTGCTCCGTCGGCGTCGTTCTCGAGGAACGATCTCTCCCGTACTGCATGTGTAGAACAACGAAACGCTACATGATAGATGCCACTTTTTCAATACGAAAATTCAGTCATGACGTCGTCGCGGCGTGCATTTGCGAACTTGCGCCGGCGGACGCCTGCCAGCCGGAGATCAGTTGCAGATAGATCCCGGTGCATTGAAGAATGCGCTGCACGCTGCACCATTCGTCGGTTTGATGGGCCTGGGAGGCTTCGCCGGGTCCAAGAATCACGGTCGGTACTTCGCCGAGCCAGTCTCTCAGCACTGGGCCATCGCTGAAGTAGGCGACGGTTGTTTGTCCCGCTCGAACGCCGGTTGCGGCCTCGGTGGTTTCAATCGCGTAGCTGAGCCACGGATTCTCCAGTTCGTTGGTCAGCGCGGGAACATCGACGGCGGCGGACAGCCGTACCTTCTGCCCGAGATACGCGCCGAGGCGATCGACCAGCGCGTCGTGCGAAGTGCCACCGACTGTACGGACGTCGATCGAAAACGTGGCGGCGTCGGGAACTGAATTGACGTTCGTTCCGCCCGCGATCGTTCCGACATTCAGCGACGGGCGGCCGAGCAGCGGATCGTCGGGAGTCTCGAAGTCAAAGATCCGCAGCCGCTGGATCGCGTCCGACGCGTGATAGATCGCGTTGTCGCCCAGTTCCGGCATTGCGCCGTGCGCTGCGCATCCGGACGTTTGGGCATGCAGCCAGAGCGCGCCTTTATGGCCGATCGCGCATTGATTCGAGGTCGGCTCGCCGACGATCATCGCACCAACGTTCAGGTCGGGCACGCACAGTTCGATCAGGCGCTTCGCCCCCTCGCAGCCGGTCTCTTCGCCCGCGGTCAGGATCACCAGTACGCAGGGTAGCGCTCCTTGACGGTCCTTATAACGCTTGAGCGCCGACACGAAGGCCGCAATACCGCCTTTCATGTCGGACGAGCCGCGTCCGTACAATCGGTCGCCGTCGATGTGCCCGCTCAGCGGCGAAGCCCTCCAACTGGCGACGCCGAACGGAACGGTGTCGAGGTGCCCGGTGAAGCACAGGCGGGGGCTGGTCGAGCCGAGACTCCATGCGATCAGGTTTGCGCGGCCGGGCGCGATTTCCTGAACGAGGGTGTGAAGTCCCAATTCGCTCAGCAGGTCCTTAAGTTTCACGGCCAGCAGCAGCTCGTCGCCGGGCGGGTTGACGGTCTGGGTTTGTACCATGCGCTGTGTGAGGAGAACCGGGTCAAAAAGTGTGTCATCCATCATGGGTCTGTCCGCTCGGGTGGGTTACGTATTGGTGATGAACTGGAGTTCGTACCATGGAAATACTGACTTCTCCTGCTTTTCCAAGGAAAGCGCGGAATCCGTCTGGAACAAGTCAATGGCCTTGTCCCATTGTCAGATAAGATATGTCTTATCAAGCATGGGGAATTCATGGAAACGCTCGTCATCGATCTGGACAACGGCAGTCCATCCGAGGGAAAAGCCGACGCAATCAGGCGCGCTATCGAGTGCGCGATACTCGAAGATCGTCTGAAACCCGGCGATACGCTGCCAACGGTTCGCGCGCTCGCGGAGAGCCTCGGCATCAACAAGAACACGGTGGCGGTCGCCTATCGGCAGCTTCGCGACGGAGGTCTGATCTCGGGGGAGGGGCGGCAAGGGTCGACCGTGCGCCGTCACGCGTCGGCGGCCAGCGCGCGCAACGCGGCCGGCCGCGCTGCACAGACCCGCTTCGTGAGAGATGGAAATCCCGATGTGTCTCTTCTTCCTGACGAGACCGAAATCCATGAGGCGATGGCGCGCATGAGCGTCGAACCCCGGCTTTATGGTGAGCATCGGAACGACGACGCTTTTGTCGACTGGGCGCGAATGCAGTTCGTCGACGATCATATCGAGGTTTCTGGCGGAATATTCGTGTCCGCCGGCGCACTCGACCTCATTGAGCGGGCGCTCATTGCTTCTGGCATCCGGGCGGGAGACAGGGTCGCAGTCGAAAACCCCGGTTATATCAGCGTGCATGCTCTCGTTCGTTCGATGGGCATCGACGCCGTGCCGCTTGCGCTCGACCATGCAGGCATTGTGCCGACCAGCCTTCGCAAGGCGCTGAAGGCTGGGGTCAAAGCTGTTATTTCCACGAGCCGTGCCCATAATCCGACTGGCGTGGTGACGTCGCGAACGCGGGCGTCCGAGCTGAGAAAAGCAGTCGGCGACAATAGCGACGTGCTGTTCATTGACGACGACCATACGAACTTGCTGAACCTTGCGCCCTACCATTCGTGGCACACCGGCGCGCGGCGCTGGCTGACGGTGCGATCGCTGTCGAAGGGGCTCGGGCCGGACTATCGGATCGCGTTTTCTACCGGCGACGCGCAGACCGTTCAGCGTCTGGAGGGGCGCCAGAGCGTCGGGATGGGCTGGGTGAGCACGTTGGTGCAGCGCCTCGTGCTCGGACTCGTGATGACGGGCTCGGTGCAGAAGAAGATCGCGGCGGCGGGCGTCGCGTACCGCGAGCGTCACCAATTGCTGACGGCCGCACTGAAAAAGCGCGGGTTCGACGTGCTGCCCGGCGCCGGCCTCAATGTTTGGGTCCCTCTGCAGAATGAACTCGAAGTGGCGCAGCGGTTGTTCGCCGCGGGCTGGCTTGTCCGGGCTGGGCACGAGTTCTGTCTTGATGGGCGGCAAGGTATCCGTGTGACAGCTGCTCGAATGACGCCGGCCGAAACGCTCGACTTCGTCGAAGCACTCGTCAAGGTATGCCAGACGACATCGTCCACGCTTTCGGCCTGAACCGGCGCCGCCGGGCCACGAAGGACCCGGCGAGCGCGTATTAATGATCGACGGCATGGGCGACACCGACTCCGCTGTCCCGCCGGTGAACAAGCGCTTTCCACCTCGTCTCCGATCCGCGTCGGCGGCCCAGCAGCGAGCCGATCACCACGAACAGGAAGCCGAGCGGTACCGATACGATACCCGGATTGCGCAGCGATACGAGCGGCTCCCGAAGGCCAACAAGGCTGGTCGTGCGCGAGCCGAGCGCATCGAGCGTGGATTTTGCCGCATCGCGGCTCGCGCGCGCGGCATCGCGTGCAGTGGAGAAATCGCCCGGCCCCGCAAACCGGTTCGCGCCTCCGGCGTCGAGCGCGGCCAACCGCGCGTTGGATGCCTCGAGCGCGCGCGTGGCCTCGGCGCGAACGGCGAGCGGATACTGCATGTTCGGCGACACCAACACGAGGGCGATCGCGACGAGCGCTCCGCCGACCACACCGGCTATCACGCCGACAGTGTTGCAGCGTTTCCAGTAGAGCGTCGCCAGCAACGCCGGGAGATTGGCGGACGCCGCGACTGCGTAGGCGAGTCCGACGAGATGTGCGACGTTCTGGCCCTTGGCGAACAAACCTGCGCCTGTAGCTATGAACGCTACGATGACCGATGCTACCTTGCCAGCTCGAACCTGTTCGTGTTCCGACGCATTGCCACCCTTCATAACGCCGACATAAACGTCGTGCGCAAGCGACGACGCGGCGGCCAGCGTGAGGCCAGCGACGACCGCCACGATTGTGGCGAACGCGATCGCGGCCACGGCGCCAAGCAGTATGTTGCCGCCAGTCGTCGATGCGCCGCCGCCAAGGTGTTGCGCGAGCAGCAGCGCGGCCAGATTGCCTCCCTTTTCGGCCGACGAAATGCCGGCCGCGCCGACGTAGTAAGCAGCGGAAAATCCGATCACGATGATCAGCAGGTGACAACCGCCGATCCACAGCATGGCCCACAGTACGGACTGGCGGGCAGTCTGCGCGTTCTTCACGGAAAACAAGCGCATCAGGATATGCGGCATCGCGGCCGTGCCGAGCGTTAGCGCGAGACCCAGCGATAAGAGCTCGACCGGATCCTTGAGGTATAGGCCGGGTTCGAAAAATGTCCGCGTGATGAGCGTATTGTCGCTGGCTGTCAAGTGGTGCAAGGCGAGCAGCCAGTCGCGCAACGCGGGCTGGTGCGAGAGCGTTTCGAGCAGCGTCGATACGTTGAAGCCAAACGGCGCAACGGACAATATCGCCAGTAGGCCGCACATGCTGAGCAGCAGTGCCGCCTTGATGATCTGCACCCACGTGGTGGCGCGCATGCCGCCGAACGTGACGTATAACAGCATCAGGACGCCGACGGCCAGCACGGATACTTCGTAGGGAACGCCGAGCAGCGCGTAGAGCAGCACGGCGCCGCCGACGATCTGCGGGATCATGTAGAAGATCGCGATAATCACGCTCGAAAAAGCGGCCAGCATCTTGGAGGTTCTGAAGCTGTGGCGGTAGGCGAGAACGTCGCCGAACGTATAACGCCCGAGATTGCGGCACGGTTCCGCGACCAGTAGCAGCACCGGAATGAGCGCGGCGAAGAAGCCGACCAGATACAGCATGCCGTCGTAGCCGTACAGAGCGATCAGGCCGGACACACCGAGGAACGCGGCGGCGGACAGATAGTCGCCGGCAATAGCCAGTCCGTTTTTCCGGCCCGAAATGCCGCCTCCGGCGGTGTAGAACTCGCTGACGCCTTTGCCTCGTCTCGCGCTGAACCAGGTGACGATCAGCGTGAGTGCGATCACCGCGGCGAAAACGGAAAAGGCGTGTAGCCGGTAGGCGTGCGGCACCACTTCGGCCGCAGGCGCGAGCGCCGGGAAAAGAAGAGTGGCCGTGCACATGGCAGTCCTCGGCAAAAGGCGTAAGCATGCGTCCCGTTTCATCGTTGCACTCCTTCTGTACCGCCCGCCGTTGCTGAAGTGATTTGTGCGTCGATGGTGCGCATGCGACGCGCGTAGAAAATCGCGAGCCCGGCGCCGAAAAGGTACTGCGATAGCGCGAACACCATACCGACGTTCACCACGCCGGCAATGGGCGTAGCGAGTTGCGAACGAAACCATCCATCACCAATCAGTAGAGCGAAGTACCAGATAAAAAATGCGGCGGTGAGGCGCATGATCAGACGATTTTTCGACTTGACGCAGGCCTCGAACGTGCCGGGCTGGAACGCCGCCGTTGACGGCGGGGCGATGGGTTCTGACAGTCTCATGTGCGCGTCCATTCCATTCTTTCTCCAGATCGACAGGGATCAAATCATTTTTATGTACCGGTACATAAAAATATACGTACCACTCAATGTAGATGGGCCGGATCGATCGGTCAATTGGAAAAAAATCGGGGTAAACCTGTGTGGAAACGATGGTTTGAGCGTGGGGTGCGGCGGGAAGGGGGGGCGAATCCGGACATCGGTTTTCGGGCGGGGGCGTGCGAGCGGGGCTGTGCTCGCACGCCGGAGGCGGGTCAGGCGTTTGCGCCTGCCTGAGCGGCCTGGTACGCCTGTGCGGTCGCCAGGCGCTTTTCGGTGATGGCCCGGGCCCGTTCGGTCACGGCGGCGAGTACAGCTGCGGGGGCCGTGGTCGGAGAGCCGGCCTGGAACGGCGGCTTTGGATCGTAGGACATATACAACTGAAGTTCCTGCGCGGCAGTTTCTCCGCGTAGTAGTGACGCCACGATCAGCGAGCCGTCGATGCCGGACGTGACGCCGCCAGCGCTGATGAACTTGCCGTCGATGACCACGCGGTCATCGCAGGGCGTCGCGCCGAATAGCGGTAGCACGTCCATCGCGGTCCAGTGCGTGGTGGCTTGGCGTCCGTGAAGCAAGCCAGCGGCACCGCAAAGGAGTGCGCCGGTGCATACCGAATAGACGTAACGGGCGCCGTCGGCCTGTTTGCGGATAAAGCCGAGAACGGTTTCGTCGTTCATTAGCGCTTCCTGGCCGTAGCCGCCCGGGACGAGCAGTACGTCGAGTTGGGGCGCTTCGTCGAAAGTGGTGTCGGCTAGAAGCAGCATGCCCGCGAGGTCGCGGACCGGGTTCTTGTCTTTCCAGAGCGTGAAGAAAGTGGAATTGGGGACTCGGGCGAGGGCCTCGAATGGGCCGGTGAAGTCGCATTGGTCCATGCCGGGAAAGATGATGCCGCCGATCTTGAGGTGAACATTCGATGGGATAGTCATAAATTCCTCATTTGTACTGGTACGAAAACAAAATAAACAGGTACAAATATATCTCAACCCGACGAGGTGTCAACCCATTCGTTACGGATCCGGATCGCTTCGCGAAGCCGGGCGTCGGCCGTCATGCCTAAATGCAGACTTCCGGGCGGCGCCAGTGCGATTTCGTTGAGGCGCTGCGTAACCAGGCGCGAATCCATCCCCCTCCAGATAGCGCATCGGGAGGCTGGCGGATTGGGTCACCTGTTCGTGCAGCAGCGGCGCTGCGGAAATGAGGCTTGAGAACAAATCGGCGTTGATCACGAGTGGCAGGAGTGTCATTGGCCTTGCCACTGGCAAGCGCTTCATTGGAGAGGGTGCCAGAGTGGTGGTAACCGGTCGCGATGAGGCCGTGTTTGATCGCGTAAAGGCTGAGCTTGGCGAGAACTCGCTCGTCCTCAAGGGCGATGTACGTTCGCTCAAGGACATGCGGACGATTTCCGCCCAGGTGAAAGAGAAATTCGATGGTCTGGATGTCGTATTCGCCAACGCGGGGTGGGCGTTCCCGTCTGCCGTCAACGACATTGATGAAGCGCTGTATGCCGAGATCATGGACGTCAACGTCAAAGGCGTTGTGTTCACGCTTCAATATATGTTGCCGGTGTTACGAGATGGTGCCTCGGTCATCCTCAATACGTCGTTCGTCGACCAGACCGGAAAGCATGGCATTTCTCTGACTGCCGCGGCGAAGGCTGCGGTGCGCTCTCTTGCCCGTAGCTGGTCCTACGAGTTCCTCGACCGCAAGACCCGCTTTAATGTGATCGCTCCCGGCGCGATAGAGACACCCCTGAAAGGCAGTTATCCGATAGATCGGCCGGCCGGCCACGGCAAAAACTTTCCCAACAAAACGCTAGGCCGTACGTTGTACGTCACACCAGCTATCCCTGGCATGACCGCGCACCACTTCGCATTTCCCCAGCGAACTCTCCGCCTCGGGACAGGGTCAGGAGGGGGCTCACACCAAAACGTCAAACCTTCCACTGTGGTGTAAGCCGCGCCACCCACTCAAATTTCCACAGACCAGACATCACGTCGCAATAGCTGCCCGCTTCTCTACGAGAGACGGTGCCGTTTCTTTCAGACTGATCGCCACGAAGAAGCCGACCGCCAGGGCAATGAAGCCGAGCACGAGGATGTACTGGATTCCATAGTGTTTAGCCACATATCCGGCAATCGCCGGTGCCACACCGCCACCAAAGATTTCACCCACGCCGACGACGAGGCCTGATGCCGTCGTCATCAGCGTGGCCGGAACGGATTCCGCACTCAGCGGGCCGACCGTCAGTGTGATCATGCTGAATACGAACAACAGCGTCATCATGAGGTAGATGAACAACTGGGTAGGCTTCGCGCCGGTTCGCGAAAGAAGCGTCAGAAAGATCGCGCAGCCGATCACCGAGAGAACCATGACCGGTTTGCGCCCCAGACGATCCGACAGTGCCGGCATTGTCACCGTGCCCAACATCCCGCCGAAACCGATGGCCGACAGCACGTAGCCCATCTGCTGCATGTCCAGATGCAGATAGTCCACGAGATAGTTTGGGAACAGTGCCGTCAGCACGACCAGGCAAGTCAGCCAGCAGAGCATGCCGACCAGATTGAGACGGATGTTCCGGTAGCGAAATACATCGCTCCATTTATGCGCCGTGGCGTCATGCGTCAGCGTGTGCACCGCCGCACTCGATGCTTTCGTATCACGCAGTACCTTCCACAGTAGGAACGCAACGACGAGACCGGGAATCGACACGATCGCGAAAATCGAATGCCACTGCATGATCTTGAGCAGTTGAGTGACGAGAATCGGTGCGAGCCCCAGACCGAATAGCGGCAGCGCCATCTGCTGAATGCCCACGTTACGGCCATGACGGCTCGGATGCGAGGCATCGAGCGTTGCCGTGATGCTAGTCGGCGTGCATGCGCCTTCGGCTAGCCCCATCAAGGCGCGGATAAGGACCAGCGAACCCAGACCAGTCGCCACGCCGCTCAGCCCGGCCAGCAGAGAAAACACCACGATCGCAGGGATGATCACGCGACGATGACCCACGTGATCGGAAAGATTGCCCATAAAAATCGAGGACACCCCCCAGGCGACCGACAGCGCGCCCGTGATGTATCCGAGATCCTGATAGTCGAGCTGAAGGTCTTTCATCATGATCGGGAAGAGCGGCATGATCATGAAGCGATCGATACCCACCAGCCCGAAACCGAGTGAAAGCAACAGTACCGCTTTCCATTCATATGAGGTGTCCCAGCGGGCACCGATGTTCGTGTTCATGTCCATGTCTCCGGATGGTTTTCTATTTGCACGTCAGAAGAACGTTTGCATGCCAACTCGACCGATGAGCTGACGGGTGCTGCTCGACTGCGCTTCGCCGTTGACCCAGGCGTTGTGCTGTCCTGCGACATCGCCGCCCGTCCACTGATAGACGCCCTCCACGTACAGTGTCGTGCGCTTGGACAGCGAGTACTGCAAAGCGGACGTGATCTGCTGAGCCTGGTTGTGCTCGAGCTTGGCGTTACCCTTCATGTACTGATAGTTCAGGCCCAGCCGCCAGAACGAATTGAAGGAATACAGACCGCCGACCTGGCCGACCTGCACCATGCCGCCTGTCAGCGTGTTTCTCGTATTGGTGTACAACACATTGAGATACAGGGAGTCGAACGCCTGGCCGACACCCACGCCGAAGTTCCGGATGCCGTCGCGACCATCGCTCATCGAGGCATAGCGTGTTTCGTTATACGCAGCGCCGATGCCAAAGCTCCCTATCGCGTAATTCACGCCGAAGCCAACCGTGTTGTTCGACGAAAACGAACCGGCCGTGTTGCCGAAGCCGTACAACACGCCGAATCGCAAGCCGCCGAAACTCTCGCTCGTGAGCTTGACGGAATTTGAAACCTGAGACGTACCGGCCGTTTGGTCGAAGTCGAACGAACCCGTCGGGTTCTGCGGGATACCCAGTGCGGAGAACGGCCCTTGCCGCATGTTGTATAGGCCGCCGTACATAAAGGTTCCGTCGAGCTTGGCAGGAGGAAAGAACAGAAAATCGGCCATCAGGTTGTACTGTCGGCCGAACGTAACTTGCCCGATTCCGTTCTTCTCGATCCCGACGAGTGCCTGCCGCGAAAACAGATTGCCTGAGCCGGCAACCAGGCTCCCGTTGTTGACCGAGAACTGCGAAGCCAAATGGAAAACGGCTTTGTAGCCACCCCCCAGATCTTCTGAACCGCGGATGCCCCACAGGCTCGGCGTCCAGATCGAATCCTCAGCATTGAATGAATGTCCAGCGCCCGCGTTCGATACGTAGCTCAGGCCGACATCCATCATTCCGTACAGAGTGACACTGCTCTGCGCATGTGCGGCCGACGCAAAAACAAACGGCGCAGCAAGGTACAAACAAACTTTCCTCATCAAGATCTCCTTTCCATGACGTTATTTTTTTAGTGACTGCCAACACCGCCTGTGCTGATCGGGAGCGATGCGTCTCTTCATCGCTCCTCGTTTCACAACGCCGCTACCGCATCACAAGCATCCCGTTTCGTGCCCCTCTGCGATGCCAGTTCCAGTCCCGAAGCAAGCAGGCTAATCAGTGCCGGCAACTCGGTCAGTGACTCGACTGCACCAAACACGTAGTAATCAGGCCGAACGATCATTGCCTTCGCGCCGTGCCTCGCCAGGAAATCGCTGTACTTGCCGCTGACGTCGAACAGCACTCGACCGGCAACCACCTTGCTCTCGTCTCGAGTTATCCCAACGGTCTGCGCCCCGATGCTCGCAATCGTCGCAAGCGAATCGGCGTCGATCAGCATCTCCGGATCGGCATCGAGTGCGATGACGTGGAAACCGTTCTGCATCGCTTCGTCATAGCGCATCGTTTCGTTATCGTTTCGGATCTGGCCGTGCACACTCAACTGACCGGCAATGCCACCCGTTGCTGAGCTTTGATCCGCGCGGATCAGGCCGTCGGTCAGACCGGGGAACGGCGGAAGCGGCGGGACACGGCCGGACAGGTACGCCTCGTCGCGCTTTGCCGCTTCTGCCGGGTCGGAGATGCACACGAGACGTCCCATCGCAATGGACGCGTCGATGATCGCGCGCACCTGCGGGCGTCTTTCCGGGGTGTAGCCGTCAAAGAGATCGGGCGAAGCGATGCCCTTGAGAACCAGATCGAAACGCCAGGCGAGATTCCAAACGTCGCGCATGCCCGAACACAGACCCTGGCCCATGAATGGCGGCATTTGGTGCGCGGCGTCGCCGGCAAGCAAGACACGCCCTTTGCGCCAGTTTTTGGCAATCAACGAGCGGAACGTATAGACGGCATGTCGAACCAGGGTTGCCTGATCCGGCCTGACCCACGGCGAAAGCAGTTCCCACACTCTCTCCGTCTTCTGCATTTCGTCCAACGTTTCGTGCGGCAGGCGCATGAATTCCCAGCGCCGGTATCCGGGGCCACCGGGAACCATCGTCGTAGGACGAGCCGGATTGCACCATTGGCCGATGTCAGGCACGTCGAGCGTTACGCCCTCGTTCGGTTTCAGGTCGATGACGAGCCAATCTTCCTGGAACCCCAAATCCTCGAATTCGATGTCGCTGGCTTTGCGCACAAAGCTGTTGGCTCCGTCCGCACCGACCACATAACGTGCCCGGACAATCCGCTTTTCATCCGTTGCTGCGAGTTTTCCGTTCTCCATGCCAATGCGCTGAAGAACCACTTCGCAGTATTCGGGAAGCTGACGCAGTTCCACGGCCTCCCACCCTTGATTGACGGAGATGGCGGGAATCGACTTCGCCTTTTGGTCGAGCAGTGCCTCAAGGTTCGGCTGATTGAAGAGATAGCAGTTCGGGCCATCACTGATCGATTCCGCAGACCAGTCGATTTCCACGAGCGTTTTCCAGTCGGCGTTGAACCACTGGTACGTGGCGGACGGTTGCGAGACTGCTTCGATCGCTTTGCCTATCCCCATCGCATGAAATACGCGCCGAATTTCATGATCGTGAACCACCGCGCGGGGCAGCGGATACAGCGACGGCCAACGGTCGAAAACCGCGACGTCATAACCGCGCTCGCCGAGCATGATGCTGAGGGATTGTCCGATTGGCCCGTAGCCGATCACGGCCACATCGTGAATTTTGTCTTCAAACATATTAGGATACCTAAATAAATATGTGCGACTCCCTGGCGCCAAACATAGGCAGCCATACGGCACAAATCTAGAAATGAGATTGCTTAGCCTTGCGGCTTCACACCCGGGCGCTTATACCGGCGCCTCAGTGTTATGAATGAAATTCTGCGGAACCGGCGGTCCCCACAGATATAGCGAATCTTCGGGGGGGTAATCACCCGCAGGCCATTGATGCCCAGCGGTAACGAAATCGATGTCAGCCGAGTATTCGCAGAATGATCCCCATGGATCTTCGACGTAATGGAAATAATTCGATCCGAGGACGTGCCGGCCTGTGCCCCACCCTTTCGTATAACCAGCAGCCGCCATTTGCGACGCACCTTCGCCCACGACGTTGATGTTGTCCACGTCCCACGCCGAGTGATGCCAGCCGCGCGCGCTGCTCTTCGCGAATGCAACGAGATGGTGATCGCTGCCGTGCGGGGCATGAGTGAATGCAATCACATCGGCCGAGCGATCGGATAATCGAAGGCCCAAGGCCTTCGAGTAAAAATCGAGCGCACGCGAAACATCGGGCGTGAACAGAAGCAGATGTGACAAGCGTCGCGGCCGCACGCTCTGGGACGATGAACGGGTATGGGAGCCGCGCTCGTCGGCGGCGCAGACATCCACTTTGCTTGGCGATTTCGCCGACGGACTGGTTTTCGGTCCGACCTTCACCTGAATCAGGTTGCCGTCGGGATCGTGGAACCCGAAACCCTGCGCGTCGGGTACGTCGCTCGTTTCGATGGTCGCGCCAGCCGCTCGAACCTGGGCGCGCAGCCCCTCCAGATCCCCCTCGAAACAATTGAAGCTCAGCCACGCCAGACTTTTCTTCTCGGCGGGCAGCACACGTGCCCAGCGATGGCCGTCGGCAGCACGAAGCTCAAGCTCCGAACCCGTGGCCCCCACTCTCCTCACATTGAGTCCGAATGCACTGAAAAACCGCTCGGCCACGTCAACCGAGGGAACGTTAAGCGCGAAATGGTCTATCGAATGCACGGCCACGCCTGCGGAAATCACGCTATCCATGATTCGTCTCCTACCTCCGTGGAATTTGGCCCGGCTCTATGGCCGGGTACCCTGATCAAACGCTTCAGATCACCGCTTCGTCGGCAATGACGTTTCGCAGCGTGCCGATCTTCTCCACGGTCACTTCGCAAACGTCGCCGGCTTTCATCAACAGCTTGGGTGCACGTGCCCAGCCGATGCCGGCTGGCGTACCCGTCACGATCACATCCCCGGCCTCAAGCGTGATCGCCTCGCTAATGACGCTGATCAGCGTCGCCACATCGTAGATCATGTCGTTCGTGCTGGCCGACTGCACGACCTCACCGTTCAGGCGCGTCTCAAGTTTCAGTCCCTTGATGCCCGGTGGCAGTTCATCCGCCGTCACGAGATCCGGGCCGAATGCGCCGGTACCGTCGAAGTTCTTGCCAACCGTCCATTGCGGCGCCTTGAACTGGTATTCGCGTACCGAACCGTCGTTGAACACCGAATAGCCGAGCACATGCGAGAGCGCGTCAGCCTTGGCGATATGACGGCCACCCTCGCCGATCACGGCGGCAATTTCGCCCTCGAAGTCCAACCCCTCGGAGTCGGTTACGCGTGGACGGATCATCGGCTGCTCGTGCGCAATCAGACTCGTAGCGACACGGAAGAACAGTGTCGGATACTCAGGCTGCTTATACGGACTCTCGGCGGTGTGGTCCGCGTAGTTCAGACCCACGCAGATGATCTTTGGCGGACGACTCAGCGGCGGAAGGAATTTCAGTCCGGCCGGGTCCACATATTCCTCTTGCGAACCCTGGCTGTTGGCATAGGCCAGAAGATTCACCCCGCGCGCAAGCAGCGACTCCAACGTCTCTTCACCCAGCACCCGCACCTTATCGCCTTCGCGCACACCGAGCGCTGCCTTGCCGTTACGTTCGAAACTGACCAATCGCATATTTGTCTCCAATGACTCGCCGCAATAGGGATCTTCGGCGATGATTTGATGAATTTGTCAAAACGTATTTGGCTACGATTTGACAAAATCGTCAATACTAGGACTTACCCGATAAACCCGCGCTCAACAACGCGTACAATTCACCGATGGATACACCGACCAAGAACTATCAAAGCCGAGTTGGCGCGTTGCGCCGGGAGAAGACGCGCAACCGTTTGATCGAGAGCGCGCTCGCCGTGTTTGCCGGAAAAGGGCCGGACGCTGCGACGATTGAGGATTTCATTGCTGCCGCGGGTGTTGCGCGGGGCACGTTCTACAACTACTTCCAAACAACTGACGAATTGCTTGCCGCCGTCGCTGGCGAAACCAGTGACGAAGTCCTGGACGTCATCGATCCGGTCGTGCAGAACGAATCCGATCCTGCATGTCGCGTCGTAGTGGGTTCGCGGCTATATATGGGCATGGCCGCGCGTTATCCCATGTGGGGAGCATTCGTGACTCGGGTCGGTGCTCGGCGGGGATCGCGCGGGAGACTGCTTGATGAATATCTGACTCGAGACTTGCAAGCCGCAATCGCGAGCGGAAGATTCAAGGTCGGGGACATTACGGTGGCACGCGACATCGCCTTGGGATCGATCATGTACGGCATCGCCACATTGGTGTCCGGCGAGGCGCCTGCCGACTACACGGAGCAGGCAATGTTCGCGCTGTTGCAAGCGTTCGGTGTGAGCGCGCGGGAGGCACGCAAGATCGCTTGGGCACCGCTCGCCGAGTGTCGAGAGCCACGCGGCGTCATCTTTCAGAAAAATCGCGCGGAGGCCGCTTAAACCCAGCGAGCGCAGCCACGCTCCTCGTGGTGATTGTCGCTTGGGTGAGATTTCCGAGGGCTAAGGCGAAAAATCAAAACTGTCCGGTCTCCCGGCGTCTGGCGTGCGCGTGCTTGAGCGCGTTCATTGCCGCAACCGAATCCAGATCTCAATGGATGACGATGAAAAATGAGTCGGTAGCGGCCTGTCGCATCGCCTGTTCCGCAGGTGCGATGAGCCTCACCATTTCGCCGGAGCCGGCACCTCGCATGGCCCTTCAACGCCAACGCTCGTAAAATCCGCTGGCCCGACGACTTCCAGATATTCCATATCCGGCGAGTAGTCGAAGAGAAAGTGACGGATGCCGGGGCGCTGGTGCACGCAATCGCCGGCTTCGACGAGCGTTTCCTTGTCCTCGTACATGAACTTGGCCCAGCCTTTGAGCATGTACACGATATGGAAGTCGGCGCCGTGGATATGCCATCCCGTCCCGGCCTCGGGTGCGCTGTTGGCGCGAACCAGATGGGCGATAACCTTGCCGCCGGTAGCGTCCGAAATACCGAGATCTCGGTACACGAAGAAGTCACGCAGCCCGCCGCTGACGAACGCGGTGTCGCCCGGCTTGATGTGAGAGAACTTGTTTTCGTTGCTGTTCATGATGTATGTCCCGGCTCGGAAGAAACTAGGGGTTAGGAAGATGGCGCCACGGAATCTTTCACAAACGTTCTGACATCGACGGACCCAAGCTCGTCAGCAAGGGTCCGGACTACTGGTTAAGCGTTACTGCGCGGTCCAACCACCGTCGACGGCCCACGTTGCGCCGCGCACCTCGGACGCCAGCGGCGAGCAGAGCGTCAGGGCCACATTTCCGAGAGCTTCGGGTGTCACGAACTCCCCCGACGGCTGCTTTTCTCCCAGCAAGCGAGCACGCGCGTCGTCGGCAGACAAGTTTTCGCGCTTGGCCAGATCGTCGATCTGCTTCTGCACCAACGGTGTCAGCACAAAACCCGGGCAAATGGCGTTGCACGTCACACCGGTCTTCGCAGTTTCCAGTGCCGTGACCTTCGTCAGTCCCACCAGCCCGTGCTTGGCCGCCACGTAGGCCGATTTGTTCGTGGAGCCGACCAGGCCATGCACCGATGCGATGTTGATAATCCGCCCCCAGTTCCGCTCACGCATGCCCGGAAGGGCGAGGCGCGTCGTATGGAAGGCCGAGCTGAGGTTGATCGCAATGATGTCGTCCCATTTGTCCGGATCGAAGGTCGCGATGGGGGAGACATGCTGAATGCCGGCATTGTTGACGAGAATGTCGACGCCGCCGAAGCGCGCTTGCGCGGCCGCAAACATCGCTTCGATCTCATGAGCGCTGCGCATATCCGCTGCATGGTGGATGACTTGTGCGCCAATCGATTCGATGGCCGAGACGGCAGCATCTGCATCGCCAAAGCCGTTGAGCACGAGGTTTGCGCCCGCGTGTGCGAGCACTTGGGCGATGCCCAGGCCGATGCCACTGGTCGAGCCGGTGACAAGCGCGGTTTTTCCCTTGAGAGTCGTCATGGTGTCGCCTGAAGAAAGCGTGAGGATGGAGTGCGCGCCTGTCATGTTCAAACCAGGCCAGTCGCGTAGTAGAGCGCGATGACGAAGAACACGGCCATCGTCTTGATGACGGTCACGGCGAAAATGTCCCGATACGATTCGCGGTGCGTCAAGCCGGTGACGGCGAGCAGCGTGATGACGGCGCCGTTGTGCGGCAGTGTGTCCATGCCGCCGCTGGCCATCGCAACAACGCGATGCAGCACCTCGAGCGGAATGTGCATCTCCTGCGCGGCCTTGATGAAGGTATCGGACATCGCGGCAAGCGCAATGCTCATACCACCTGAAGCCGAGCCCGTAATGCCTGCAAGTGTCGAGACCGACACGGCAGCGTTGACGAGCGGATTGGGAATGCTCTTCAGGGCGTCTGCCACCACCAGAAAGCCCGGCAGCGCGGCGATGACACCGCCGAAACCGTACTCCGAAGCCGTATTGAGCGTGGCGAGCAACGCCCCGGAAACGGCGACCTTGGTGCCATTCGCGAATCGGTCGCGGACTTTACTGAAAGCCGTAATCAGTACCAGCAGGATACCGGTGAGCAACGCGCCTTCCACGGCCCAGATAGCGACCACGCTGTTGATCGAGACCGACAACGGCGCATGAAGCCCGGGAAGAAGGTCCGGGGTCACATCGAAGCGATCGCCATACCAATGCGGAATAGCCTTCGTGAGCGCATAGTTGACCACGCCGACGAGGATCAACGGCGTAATGGCCAGGAAAGGATTCGGCAAGTTGTCCGAATTCACGCGCTCGGGTTCATTGAGCAGCGAAGTGCCATAGCCTTCGCCATTGGCCGCGGCAACCCGGCGGCGCCATTCGAGATAGGTCAGCCCGACCACGATGATGAAGAGCGCGCCGGCGATGCCGAGCACCGGTGCGGCCCACGCCGTGGTCTTGAAGAATGTGGTGGGGATGATGTTCTGGATTTGCGGCGTGCCCGGGAGCGAATCCATCGTGAAACTGAAAGCCCCTAACGCAATGGCGCCGGGCATCAACCGTTTCGGAATATTGCTCTGCCGGTAGAGTTCTGCCGCGAACGGATAGACGGCGAACACAACGACGAACAACGAAACGCCGCCGTAGGTGAGCAGCGCACACACCGCGACGATGACGGCATTGGCCCGTGTGCGTCCGATGTACTTGATCGCTGCCGCGACGATGGACTCCGAGAAGCCGGACAGTTCAATGACTTTGCCGAATACGGCGCCGAGCAGGAAGACGGGCAGATAGAGTTTGACGAAGCCGACCAGCTTCTCCATGAAGATGCCGGAAAAAACGGGGGCGACGGCTTCGGGGCTGGTCAGCAGGATAGCGCCCAGCGCAGCAATGGGGGCAAAGAGAATCACGCTATAGCCGCGATATGCGACCAACATCAGAAACGCCAGTGCGGCGAGCACGATGAGAAACGACATCTTGTCTCCAGTATGTTTGCCTGCACTTCGTTGTGCAGGTTGATGTTCTTAAGGCCGGCTGCCCATACGCAAAAAGTATGCCGTGATGGCTTAAGTCGTTGATCGGGAAGGACTCCGACATGGATTGCGTGCTTTACGCAGTCGGTCGGCCAAGGGGAAGCCGCAGTATGGCGGCGAAATGTCTCAATTTCGAGACAGTGGTGTGAGCGCCGCACCTGCCGTGGGGCGAGTCATCAGGGAATATTCGCTGAGACCAGCATTTTCACTGATGGAGCGCATGTCTCGATTCGTGGAATAATCGTCTCGAAATGGAGACTGACGACAATTCCAATATGTACGAAGACGAAAAACCGGACCCGATTGCGTTGGGCGAGCAACGTGGGTTGCTCTCCGACTATGCATTTGTTCGCAAGCAGGCGATGCAATCGCTGTTCGAGACGCTCGACACTTCCAGCGAAGGCACCGTTGTCGTGGATAGCGATGCGCGAATTGTCTGGATCAATCGGAGCTACGCTGAGCGATTTGGATTCACCAATCCGGACGCCGTGATCGGGCTCGATTGCGAAGTCGTGATTCCGAACAGCCTGATGCGCGAAGTCGTCACGACCGGCAGGCCAATCCTGCTCGATATTCTCGAGACGGGGCAGGAGCCTCTGGTGGTCACCCGGCTGCCGATCAAGGATTCGCACGGCAAGACGGTGGGCGCGGTGGGGTTCGCATTGTTCGATGAGTTGAAGGTGCTGACTCCCATGTTCAGCACGTACTCGCGACTGCAGTCGGAACTTCTCGCGACCCGTCAGTCGCTCGCACAGGCGAGGCGGGCAAAATACAGTTTTTCGAGTTTCGTCGGCACCAGCGCGGCAAGTCTGGAGACGAAGCGCCTCGGGCGCCGCGCGGCTCAGCTCGATTCGCCGGTGTTGCTGCTCGGTGAAACGGGCACGGGAAAGGAGTTGCTGGCGCACGCGATTCACGGCGCGTCTCCACGGGCCGACAAGCCGCTCGTCAGCGTCAATGTCGCCGCTATTCCCGACGCGTTGCTAGAAGTCGAATTCTTCGGCGCGGCAGCCGGTGCGTACACTGGCGCAGACCGGAAGGGGCGGACCGGCAAGTTCGAGTTGGCGCAGGGAGGAACGCTCTTCCTCGATGAAATCGGCGACATGCCGCTGCCGCTGCAAGGCAAGTTGCTACGCGTCTTGCAGGAGCGGGAGTTCGAGCCGATCGGCTCGAACCGCGTGGTGCAGATGGATGTGCGCATCATTGCCGCCACCTCGGCCGATTTGCCGACGCTCGTTGCGCAGGGGCGATTCCGTGCGGATTTGTACTATCGGCTCAATGTGCTGATGATTCGGGTGCCGCCGTTGCGCGACCGTCCGTCGGACATCGAAGCCATGTCCTATGCCATTCTGGACAGGCTGAGTTCGCAGCGCGACGCAGGTCATCTGGAACTGGACGAGGGGGCTGTCAAGCGACTCATGGCCTATCACTGGCCCGGCAATGTGCGAGAGCTTCAAAACACACTTGAGCGCGTCGCGTTGCTCTCCGAGAGCGAGCGCATCGATGCGCTCGCGCTGGCGCGCTTCATTGACGACGGGCGTGGTTCGACGAGCGAAGCCAGTGCACTGGATGTCGCCAAGGCCGCCGATGTGACCGAGGCGACACCTGCGGAGCGGGTGGTGGAGTGGAAACGATACGATGACGCGATGAAGGCGTTCGAGCGGCAATTCCTCACCGAGTCTCTGCGCGCCGCCGGCGGACGGGTGTCCGAGGCGGCTGCCCGGTTGGGCATGGGGCGAGCGACGTTGTACAAAAAGATGGCATTGCTCGGCATTGACCTGCTCACCTCCGAATAGTCCTACGACGGTGTGGCGTCATTTGCCTCCGCAGTCGGGCATAATCTGCTATCAAGTACATAGGTTACCTAATCGTTTGTACTTGCATTTTCGCGAACGCAAACGATTTCCATCCGTACTGCCTCAGGGAATTGGTGTCAGCGCCTATGTCGAATGCCGTGCCAACAATCAGGCTCAGAAGCTTTCTGCAAATGGCGCCCTATCTCGCCATGCGGGGGGTGTCGTCGCTGGAGTTTCTCCGGCGGCTCGGTATTTCGTCGGACTTCTTTCAAAACCCCGATATCTGGTTGCCACAGACGGCCTGCTTTCGTATCGGCAACGAAATGGCAGATATTACACAGGATCCATTCGGTGGCGCATATGTAGGATTCCTGACAGAAATACGCTCACTCGGCGCATGGGGAGAGTCGATATTGGGTTCGGAAAACATTGCTCAGGCTTGTGCGATGGCTGCCTCCAATTCGGCCTTGCTGCATCAAGGGGGCAAAGTGAAGATCGTCACCGAAGGCCGCACGACGAAACTGATTCATCAGTTCAGGGGGCCATGCGAAGCCGATCCGAGGCATTTCATCCTGGGTAGTCTTGCCGTGCTCAGGAAAATTCCCCTCATGTCCGGTGAGCCTTCCGCCATACGCGTACACATCAAAATGCCAAGAGCGAGAGGGGATGATGCCCTCGAAGAATGCCTGGGCCAGAACCTCGAAACGAGCGCGGAGTACAACATGATCGAGTTCGACCGCGATTTGCTCGACAGTCCCCTGCAACATACTCGGGATAATGCGAGGAAAATCACGGAAGCCATCAGATCGACGCTTGAAACGGCAAACACACTCATCACGCGGATATCGGATCGGGATCAATCAAAACTTGCCACTATTTCAAGAAGCGTTGGGCTGTCTCCCCGAACGCTGCAACGCCGCCTCAATTATTGCGGTGTCGACTTCGATGCCTTACGTGACGAGACGCGTCGACTTGAGGCGCTCCAGCTAATTTCTCGCGGTAATTATTCCGCGACCGAAATTGCGTATATGGTCGGCTATAGCGATCAAGCACACTTTACTCGCGCCTTCAAACGCTGGACCGGGAGCATCCCGTCGCGCTATCGCTTCACCTCATAAATGGTAAGGCCCACCCAAAGACGTCTCTCCGTCAATTAGGGCTAGAGACTCTGCGTCTTCGTTTTTGGCGCCAAATGGCAAGTTTCCATCGAGTCGTTCTTATATAGTCCGCAAGAACAGTTACGAGGCCAACTGGCTGTGCGGCGCGCGATCCATGCGCCATCCAATTATTTTTCTTATACAAATAGGAATGCGAACGAACGGCCTGACTGTCGGCGCGACGGCACGTTTCTGATCCCGCCCGTACGTCAGGTGGTTCACAACCCAGGGGTACACGTATGAAGATCACTCGTCGTTCTGTATTGTTAGGTGGATTGGGCTTGGCCGCCGGCTCCGCAATGACCCGGTCGGCGCTTGCCGCGCAGGGGGCCTTTGACGCTTCCGGCGACCGTTCCGAGGATTCGCAACTGGCGATCGATGCTTACGTCTTTGGGTACCCATTAGTGACGATGGAGATGACCCGGCGGATTATCTCCAATGTCTCCGAGATAGCGGGCTCGCGCGGACCGATGGGGCACATCATCAAGATGCGCAGCTATCCTGACGCAGCGTTCAGGGACGTCACAGCGCCGAACGCCGACACGCTCTACACAAACGCCTTCTTCGACGTTGGCAGCGAGCCTTGGGTGCTCAGTATCCCCGATATGAAGGGGCGCTATTTCCTGATGCCAATGCTTGATGGCTGGACAACAGTATTCCAGGTTCCGGGTAAGCGCACGACGGGCACTGGCGCGCAGACGTATGCGATCACCGGTCCGGGCTGGAAAGGAACACTTCCCGAGGGCGTGAAAGAATACAAGTCGTCCACCAGTATCGTGTGGCTGCTTGGCCGTATCTATTGCACTGGAACACCGGAAGACTACGCCGAGGTCCACAGGCTGCAAGACGAGTTCAAGCTTGTTCCGCTCAGTGCCTATGGCAAGCCTTACACACCGCCGCCAGGCAAGGTCGACCCGTCAATCGACATGAAGACGGCGGTACGCGATCAGGTCAATCGCATGGATGCGGTGTCCTACTTCTCTCTGCTTTGTGAACTGATGAAGACGAACCCGCCGTCAGCTGCCGATGCGGCTCACGTCGCGAGGTTCGCGCGCATCGGCATTGTCCCCGGCAAGCGCTTTGACGAGAGCAAGCTCAAAGGGGATTTCGTCAAGCGCGTTCCGGAGGTCGGGTTTAACAGGATCATGCAGCAATACAAGACGCTCAAGAACGAGAACGGTTGGTCGTACACGACCCGTACCGGCGTCTACGGCACCGATTACCTGACGCGGGCCCTCGTCACCGCCATCGGGCTCGGGGCAAACCGCCCGCAGGACGCGCTCTATCCGACCTCGAACCTGGATGTGAAGGGGCGAAAATACAACGGGTCGAACAAGTACGTCATGCATTTCCCCAAAGGCCGTTTGCCGCCTGTAGAGGGGTTCTGGTCGTTGACGATGTATGACGACGGCTACTTCTTCGTGAACAATGCGCTCAACCGATATGCGATCAGTGCGCGCCAAAATCTGCGGGTCAACGCAGACGGCTCGACCGATCTCTACATCCAGAAGGATTCGCCTGGTAAGGATAAGGAGTCGAACTGGCTTCCGGCGCCTCCCGGGGACTTCATTCTCATGTTGAGAATGTATTGGCCGAGCGAGACGGACCCGTCCATCATCAATGGAACATGGACCATTCCTGCCGCCCGGATGGTTAGCTGAGGGGGTATCGATCCCCCGGCGCGCCCGAGCCTGCTATCAATCCGGCCTCAGCATTCTCGAGAGCCTACGCATTGCGGCAGGTATCGGCGCGATCACCGGCACTTGGAAGCGGTGTGCGAGTCCGATTGCCGCTTGCCCGAGCGGGCCACCGCCGATGACGACGGCTTCGGCGCCGTCCTGTTCGACACATGCGGACACCACGGCTGCGAGCGCTTCCTCAAGGCGAAGCGGATCGGACGTGAGTTCTTGCGGATTCCCGCTGGTCAGGCGGGTGCCGGTATAAACACTGCTCAAGCCGAGTGCGTCCACGCTGGCGTCGATCGACTCGACCAAATCCGGTGTGACCGTCGCGATGCCAAACCGCCTCCCATCCTGCGCCGCCTCCAGAATCGACGACTCGCAGATACCGACGACGGGCACGTCGGTCAGTTCGCGCAGCAAGTGGATTCCGGGGTCTCCGAACGCGCTGATCACAACGCCATATACCTTCGTCGTGTGTCGTTTCCAGACTTCCACAACCTCGCCGGCAGCCGCGTGAAGGCGCGGCGCATCGACAATCATCGGCACGCCGCGTGTCGCGGTCGCTCCGCTCACCGTGTAGCCGGGCGGCGCGCAGGACTGGGCGATCGCAACCATCATTGCGGTCGTTTCGGTCGAGGTGTTTGGATTGAGCAGCAGGATTTCGCGCATATCGAGAGAGCGTGATAGGTCAGCCATGAACGGTTGCTGCTACGTTCGGTTGGGTGTCGAGATCGGCGGATTCATCGAGCTTATGTCCATATGTTTCGGGAGCGAACTGGATGACGGCGGTAAATATCGCGTACATCACGGCGATCAAACCGAACACGCCGGCGATCCCTTGCAAGTCGAACAAGCGGCCCGACACGAGTGGCATCAGCGCGCCCGCCGTCGTGCCGAGGGCGAGGATGAACGAGGTGCCGAACGCTCTCACCCGTGTCGGGAAAAGTTCGGGCGCGTAAATCCAGATCGTCGTGTTGAGCAGCAGGACAAAGAACTGGAACAGGGCACCGCATGCGAGGATCAATAAGATACTCTTCGCGAGGAAGCCAAAAGCAAGCGCGGCGAAACAAGCGAGCACCGCACCGATCGTCAAAACGCGCTTTCTCGGGAAGTGATAGCCGAGCAGCGCTGCCGCAGAGGCGCCGAATAAGCTGCCGCCTTGCATGATCAGCGTAAATACGAGACTGCGCGTGATCGTGTAGCCCTGCGCGACGAGAATCGTCGGCATCAGTGTCAACACGGAAATCTGCGCGCCATAAGTCATCCAGATGGCGATGCCAACGGAACACGTACGACGCGCAAGACGGCCGCGGAAAATGTCGAGCACGTTCACTTTTTCGTTACCGGCTGCCGCCGGCATGTTTTCCGACACGTAAATCTTCACCTCTGCCGGCTCGCCCGTCAGCTTACCGGTGGCCAGCTTGGCAAGTACGACGTTCGTCTCACGGAACCTGCCTTTGGCGAGGAGAAAGCGAGGCGTCTCCGGAATGATATGCCGGTAAAACGCGGCGAGTATCGCGGGAACCACCAGGCAGGCGAATAACCAGCGCCAGCCGTCGGGGCCGGGAAAGACGGCGAATACTGCGATGCCGAAAGCCGGTGCGAGAAAGTTGCCGAGACCGCCAGCCCCGACATTCACGAGGCCCACGGCCGTGCCGCGAAATTTCTGCGAGCAGAATTCGGCAAGCATGGTGACGGCAATTGCGATTTCACCGCCGAGACCGAAGCCCACGATGGCGCGCCCCACGCAGAGGACGACAAACGTCGGCGCCAGCGCACAGATTACCGCGCCAAGCGTGAACAGCAGGAGGTCGGCGGTCAGCATCATGCGACGGCCGAATCGGTCGGCTATGTAGCCCGAGACCAGCCGACCGAGTGCGGCCGACGCGAACGTCACGGTATTGAGCAGGCCAATGTCAGTGGCGCTCAGGCCCCACTGTGCTCGCAACATCGGTGCGATAAGGCCGACGGCGTTCTGCTCGAAACTGTCGAACAGGCAACCGATTAGGATCAACAGGATGATGGTCTTGTGTGCGGGTGTGACGCCGATGTTGTCGAGCGCCTGATCGAGCTGCGCAGAGCTTGTGAGCGTAGAAGACGCGCTATTCGGTGTGCTGGCCATGATCGCCCCTTTCAGGTGTTGACGGTGACGAATGCGGCCACCGCTTCGTCCGTGAGGCGATCCTACGATTTCAATTTATATTTATCAAGAAATATTAATTTCACGTACGTGAGATGCTAAGTGACTGTGTTTTCAATGCTTTTCAAGCTGCACCGTAGTCGATCATTGCTGGGTTGAATGTGCACATTCGGGGTGCGGGAAGTGGGCCGAAAAGCGTGTTTCTCCCCTTGTTAATGCATGTGACACTTGGGTGTGCATCGGGGTGGTGCAATTCATGTTTCTCTTTTTGGAGATACATGAAATTTCAGTTCCGTCAGTCGCCGGCGTGCGGAATGTCATACGGCGAACAGACTGACGTCAAAGTTCTCCCATGTGATCATGTGCGCTCTCGATCGCACTCAGGCGTTTTCGCCCGCGAGTTCCCGCATGTTCAAGGACCTTCGTCGCGAGCAGCCCGCACAGACCGAGCACGGCGACATGATTATCGAGCGGCCCCGGCGCCGTGGTCTCGCAGTTGATCGACCAGGTAGCGCCCTGATGTTCTGGCGCCTGTTGATCGGTGATGTAGAGGGTCTTCGTGCCTGCCGACGCGGCGTAATCGAGGATCGCATCCGTTTGCGGGACGCGACGGCGCAGACCGAAGACCACGACGAAATCCTTTGCTTCCATGCTTGCGAGATGTTCGCCGACGGTCTCGCCCGGACCGGGCAACACGATGACGCGCTCCACGACCTGAAGAATTTGCCAGCGGAAGTAGCTGGCGAAGGGTTGACTGCTGCGGAAGCCGAACACGAACACTTGTCGCGCGGCCACGATGGCCTTCGCAATTCTGTCGATCTCCGTGTTCGACAGACGCCCGAATGTGCCGGTCAGGTTCAGCGCGCCCTGGTTGGCATGGGCTTCCACCGCATTGGGGCTGGCAGCTTTGGCCGAGTCGGAAAGCAGCAACGCCGCGCCAGTCTGTTTCTCGTCGCGAACATGACGCCGCGCTTCTTCGTAGCCGGGATAACCGAGACGCCGCACGAAGCGGCTGACAGTGGCCTTGGAGACCTCGGCGAGTTCGGCAAGCTCGGCGCCCGTGTAACTGGCCAGATCGCCGGGAAAATCGAGCACGAATTCGGCCAGCCGACGCTCTGCGGCGGGCAACTCGTTCAATTGTGAGCGGATTCGCCCCACGAAGGATCGCGATGCGGCTTGCATAGTGGGTTTCTCGATATCGCAACGCTGTGCGCTGAAGCGCGGTGCTCAGGGTAGGGGCGGCGATGGTTTGACGCGGCTAGTTTCGCCGAATTATATCTGCGATGGCGGCTGACGAAGTCGCTCGGCTAATAGCCGCAACGGTGCTGCCAGGTTCATCGCACCCGTGCCCCACCGCCGCTGCCCGACACCTTCCGTGACGATTTCGCGCACCTTTGGCGATCGCTTCGCGACTTCGCTGATCGTGATTGACCCGTCCGAAGTGCGGCGGCCGCAGGTAATGTAGCGGATGAGGGGACAGGGGCCGCCTGACGTCTCCCTGATTTGAGTAGCGCGGCGATTTAGAGTCCAATCACGTAGTCAGGAGATTGGACATGCAGAAGAGATTCACCGACGAGCAAATCATCGGCTTCCTGCGGGAAGCCGAGATGGGAATACCGGTCAAGGAACTATGCCGCCAGCACGGCTTCTCCGAGGCCAGTTACTACCTACGGCGCAGCTAGTTCTGCCTCACGTCCGATTTACCGCATTCCATTCGGCACGTTGACGAGCCCGCCACGGAGCCGCGTCAACGAACCGATGCAACTCGTTCTCAGAACGCCCGGCGGAAGATCTCTTCGATCTCGGCTTGCTCTGCGCGTCGCGGGTTGGTGAATCCGCAGGCGTCCTGCATCGCATTCGCGGCAAGCGTCGGGACGTCTTCCAGCTTCGCGCCGAGTTCGGTCAACCCGTTCGGAATCCCGATGTCCTTCGACAGCCGGCGGATCGCGGCAATCGCCGCCTTCGCGCCTTCTTCGTCGCTCAGACCGTCCACCTTCTCACCCATCGCCTGCGCGATATCCTTCAACCGTCCCGCACTCACGCTCGCGTTGAACTCTTCCACATGCGGCAGCAGTACCGCGTTGCAGACGCCGTGCGGCAAGTCATAGAAACCGCCGAGCTGATGCGCCATCGCGTGCACGTACCCGAGGGATGCGTTGTTGAACGCCATCCCTGCGAGGAACTGTGCGTACGCCATGTTCTCGCGCGCCGTCATGTCGTCGCCATGCGATACCGCACGACGCAGGTTCTGCGAAATCAGCGTGACCGCCTTCAGTGCACAGGCATCAGTGATCGGCGTGGCCGCGGTCGACACATACGCTTCCGTCGCGTGCGTCAGCGCATCCATCCCTGTCGCGGCCGTCAGCCCCTTGGGCATCGCCGCCATCAGCGCCGGATCATTGACCGATAGCAACGGCGTGACATTACGGTCGACGATTGCCATCTTCACATGACGCTTTTCGTCCGTGATGATGCAGAACCGCGTCATCTCGCTCGCGGTGCCTGCCGTCGTGTTGATCGCGACGAGCGGCAGTTGCGGCTTCTTCGAACGGTCGACGCCTTCGTAATCGGCAATCTGCCCGCCATTGGACGCGCACAGCGCAATGCCCTTTGCACAGTCATGCGGCGAGCCGCCGCCCAGCGAGATCACAAAATCGCACTGGCTCTGCTTGAGGACGGCGAGTCCGGCTTCCACATTGCCGACCGTCGGGTTCGGCTTCGCGCCGTCGAACACCACGGATTGAATGTCCTGTTGCGCCAGCAGCTTCGCTACCTTGTCTGCAACACCCGCCTTGGCGAGTCCGGCGTCGGTCACGATCAGTGCACGGCGGAAATGGTACTGACGCAGGGCGCTAATTGCCTCGTCGAGGCTGCCAATGCCCATCATGTTGACGGCGGGGATAAAGAAGGTCGTGCTCATGGTCATGCTCCTTATTCGTTCTGTGAGGGGCACACCACGCGCGCCGGTTTCTCGACGCGAGCGCGCATATGGTGTCCAGAATCATCGTTTGCAAGCACTGAAGACAGCATCGCACCTATGGCGCGATGCGTCTTTGATCTGTTGCAAACTCAGAGGCGACTAGCGTGAGCGCTCAGAAGAATCCGAGCGGATTGATGTCGTAGCTCACCAGCAGATTCTTCGTCTGCTGATAGTGGTCGAGCATCATCTTGTGCGTCTCGCGACCGATACCGGACTTCTTGTACCCGCCGAACGCGGCATGCGCCGGATAGAGGTGATAGCAGTTGGTCCACACGCGTCCTGCCTGAATGCTGCGGCCCATGCGGTATGCGCGATTGATGTCGCGTGTCCACACACCGGCGCCCAGACCGAACTCGGTGTCGTTGGCGATGGCCAGCGCTTCCGCCTCGTCGCGGAAGGTGGTCACGCCGACCACCGGACCGAAGATCTCTTCCTGGAACACGCGCATGCGGTTATCGCCCTTGAGCAGGGTCGGCTGGATATAGAAGCCCGACGCCAGCGGGCCCTCCAGTATTTCGATGCCGCCGCCCGTCAGCACCTGTGCGCCTTCCTTGCGCGCGAGATCGAGGTACGTGAGGATTTTGTCGAACTGCTGCTGCGACGCTTGCGCGCCGACGGCCGTTTCCGTGTCGAGCGGGTCGCCGCGCTTGATACGTGCGACCCGTGCCATCACGACTTCCATGAAGGGCTCGTAAATCGATTCCTGAACGAGCGCGCGCGAGGGGCAGGTGCAGACCTCACCCTGATTCAGGAAGCCCAGCACGAGGCCTTCGGCGGCCTTCTCGATGAACTCCGGCTCGCCGCGCATGATGTCTTCGAAGAAGATGTTCGGCGACTTTCCGCCCAACTCGACGGTGCTCGGAATCAGATTGGCGGCGGCCTTCGCCAGGATGTGGCCGCCCACGGGTGTCGATCCGGTGAAGGCGATTTTGGCGATGCGGCGGCTGGTCGCCAGGGCTTCGCCGGCTTCCTTGCCGAAACCCTGAACGATGTTGAGCACGCCCGGCGGCAGCAGATCGCCGACCAGTTCGGCGAACAGGGTGATCGAAAGCGGCGTTTGCTCGGCGGGTTTTAGCACCACGCAGTTGCCTGCGGCGAGCGCGGGAGCCAGCTTCCACGCGGCCATCAGCAGCGGGAAGTTCCACGGAATGATCTGGCCGACGACGCCCAGCGGCTCATGGAAGTGATAGGCGGCGGTGTGCTCGTCGATCTCCGCAGCCGTACCTTCCTGGGCGCGGATGCACCCGGCGAAGTAGCGGAAGTGATCGATGGCCAGCGGAAGGTCGGCGGCGAGCGTCTCGCGCACCGGTTTGCCGTTGTCCCATGTCTCGGCGACGGCGAACCGCTCCAACTGCGCTTCGAGGCGGTCGGCGATTTGTAACAGAATGCGCGAGCGCGCCTGTACCGACGTCTTGCCCCACTTGGACGCTGCGGCATGCGCCGCGTCGAGCGCAAGCTCGATATCTGCCCCGCTGGATCGCGGAAACTCGCCGATGGTGCCGCCGGTGACGGGCGACGTGTTGACGAAATACCGTCCTTCCACGGGCGGGACGAACTTGCCGCCGATGTAGTTTTCGTACCGCGCTTGCAAAGACAGCAGGGCACCGGGCGTGCCGGGTGGAGCGTATCGCATGTTGTGTCTCCGAATATTGTCGTGTCGGTGGCGCTGTGGCCACGCGGGGTAGTAAGCAATTCGCGGGCCACCTTCGGCCAATGCCGTATCCACGCGGTTCATGGGCGTGCGGCGGTCGCCGGGTGTCACGAATCCGTGACACCTTTGTCCCTGACGGTGACACCCCTTGTCTCGTCGTTGTGACAGACAATCGATTTGCGTCTTCCGATTGACATAGCGCATTGCAATGAACCCCGGCATGGGACATGCTTCGGGAACGACTACGAGATCATCCGGCACGGGGGAGACGACCAATGCCAGCCAATACAGAGTCCGCGCACGCGCGCCGTGTGCTGAATGCGGTACAAGGTCATTCGCCGCACGGTGCCGCCGCGACGGACCCGAACATCGCCGATTCCTGGCGCCGCTGTCTGGATACCCACGCGCTCGATCCGGGCGCGCGGATGGCGCCGCGCGTGCTGGAGTCGGCACAGTTGCGCGAGCGGCGCAGCGCAATGGAGCGGCTGCGCAGCGTATCCACCCCTGTGCTCGAGCGTCTGCAACGCCAATTGATGAATCCGCATCAGGCGGTGTTGCTCACGGCGCCGGACGGGGTGATCGTCGACTCACGGCTCCACGACGGCCAGCGCGACGATTTCCATCGCGCAGGGCTTTGGCCGGGCGCGGACTGGAGCGAGTCGTGCGAAGGCACCAACGGCATTGGCACCTGCGTGGTCGAGCGTGCTCCCGTCATCATCTGTCAGCAGGATCACTTCCGCGCGCTGCACACGGCGCTCACCTGTACGGCAAGTCCCGTATTTGCTCCGCAAGGCGAACTGCTGGCCGTGATCGACGTGTCGTCGACGAGCGCCGACCTCACCCGGCAGAGCCAATTCCATACGCTCGCGCTCGTGAATCTGTCGGCGAAGGTGGTGGAGAGCGAGTATTTCTTCCTGCACTATCGCGACGAATGGCTGCTGCAATTGCAGGAGCAGGCCGATCATCTCGGCGGCTTCGCGCAGGCATTGATCGCGTTCGACGACGCCGGCCGCGTGCTTGCCGCCAACCAAAGCGCGTTGAATCGACTGGGCGTGCCGCGCGACGAGATCGTGGGCACACGCGTGGATCGATGGTTTGCGCAAACCCTCGACGCGCTGCTGGCACAAGGGCATCCCGCGCCGAGCGCGTGCTGGCCGATTCGCACGCATCACGGCGAATCGCTGCTGGCGATGGTGCGGGCGCCGCACCGCGCAGCGCGGCGCGTTAGCCATCTGCCGATGTCCCGGCAGGAAACGTCTGCACCGCCGTTTTCCGATCCGGCGCTGGCGCGCGAGTTTTCGCGGGCGTGCCGCGTCTTCGCTCACGATGTGCCGGTCCTGATTCGCGGCGAAACCGGGAGCGGCAAGGAAGTCTTCGCGCGCGCGGTGCACGCGGCGAGTGCGAGAGCAAACGGTCCGTTTGTCGCGCTGAATTGCGCGGCGATTCCCGAGTCGCTCATCGAGAGCGAGCTTTTCGGCTACGTGGGCGGCAGCTTCACCGGGGCGCGCAAAGAGGGGATGAACGGCAAGCTTTGGCAAGCGAATGGCGGCACGCTGTTTCTCGACGAGATTGGCGATATGCCGTTCGCCATGCAAACCCGCCTGCTGCGCGTGCTCGAAGACCGCATGGTGTCGCCGCTCGGCGGCGGCGAGCCGGTGCCGCTGGACATTCGCATACTCAGCGCGACGCACCGCGACCTTTCCGAGCGCATCGCCGAACGGCTATTCCGCGAGGATCTCTTCTATCGCCTGAGCGGGCTGGAAGTCGGGGTGCCGCCGCTGCGCGAGCGTGAAGACAAGATCGACCTGATTCAACGGCTATTGGCACAGGCCTGCGAACAAGGCCGGATCACCGTGACGGACGCGGCGCAGGACCGGCTTTGCGCCTACGCGTGGCCGGGCAACGTGCGCCAGATGCGCAGCGTCATCCGCACGCTCGTCGCGCTGAGCGAGAGCGGTGTCGTCACGCTCGACGACTTGCCCGGCGAGTTGCGCGACGTGGAGCGCGTGGCGGCCGAAACACCTCGGGCAGAGGCCCCGCTGGAAGCCGCGGAGCGCCAGGCGCTGCGGGCTACGCTCGACGCTTGTCAGGGGCAAGTGAGTGCAGCGGCGCGCAAGCTCGGTGTGAGCCGCAACACGCTTTACCGGAAATTGAAGCGATTCGGTTTGCTGCGCGGATGAGGCTTGCCGCGCAGACGTCAGGCCGAGCGCTTACTTCATCGGAATCGGCGTGTCCCGGTCCACGGGAACTGCGGTCACGCTGTTCTGCGGGGAGCCGTCGATGAGCTTGTCGGAGTAGGTGAGATAAACGAGTGTGTTGCGCGTCTTGTCGATCATGCGCACGATACGCAGCTTCTTGAAGAGCGGGGACAGCCCTTCCGAGAAGACCTCTTCTTCCTTCGGCAGCGGCGCGCCGAACGAAATCGGTCCCACGGGGCGGCAGGCAATCGAGGCTTCGGACTTGTCTTCCGCCAGCCCGACCATGCCCTTCATGCCACCGGTCTTCGCGCGCGACACGTAGCACGTGACGCCGCGCACCTTCGGATCGTCGAAGGCATCCACGACAATCTTGTGATCCGGGCCCAGCAATTTGAATGCCGTGCTCACGTCGCCGATCCTCTCGGCATGTGCCCAATTCGCGGCGGCTGTCAGCGCCAGTGCCAGTCCGAGTGCTTTCTTCATGAGGATGTGTTCCGTCAAATGTTGCGTTAGCAGCGACCTTCGCCCGCGATGTGTGCCGCGCGTTGCGGATTCTACCCGCGTCGCGTGAGCATCGTTACAACCATTGCGAGAAGGCCGCCGAGTCCCTCTCCGGCGTGATGTACCACTGTCGCCGCGCGGGGTCGTAGACGGCGCCGAGGGCCATCAGTTCGTCTTTTGCGCCATAGGTGTCGCCGCTCAGATAGCGGCGCGCAGGTGCGGTGTCCACGGGCGTCGCCATGTTGCGAACGAGCGCGTCGTCGGCGAGGCGAGTCGTGCGGGGCAGGTCGAGCGAGGCGATGAACCCGCTCTGACGGGTTTCGTCCCGCGACGTAATCAGCGACAGCGATTCCCGCGCCCGGGTGAGCGCCACATAGAACAGGTTCTTCTCGCTTTCCATCTGCGCGAACGGATTCGGGAACTCGTTGCGTTCCAGAAAGGGAATGATGACGTGGTCGAACTCCTTGCCCTTGAGGTTCGCAACAGTGTCCACGCTCACGCGAGTGCCCGTTCGTGTGCGCCGGATGGCAGACAGGCGCGCCATCATCGACGAGAAATAGTCGGCGAGCGGCGTGTCGTCGGAGGGGAGTGTCGACGCAAACGCGCGCAGCGTGCGTTCGACGAGATCGACATCGTAGGGGCGCGCGTAGAGGCGCGTGGCTACTGCCTGAAAATCGATTTTCTGACGGATGCGGCGGAAGGCGTCGCTGGCCGAGAGCGTCGGCAGGCTCGCGCGCAATTCGCGAATCAACTGCCCGATATTGGCCGCCGGTGTGCCCGGTGGCGCGCCCAGCAAATACGACGCGTAAATCTGTTCGATCAGTTCCGGGTGTTTTGCCGTCAGTTGGTACTGATCGCGCGAGAGGCGAATGCTCGCGAAGATGCCCAGCACTGCCGCAACGGACATGCGCTCGCGCTCGTCGATTGTCTCGTGTGCGCGCATCGCCAACGCGAATACGGCGCGCACGAAACGGATCTCTTCCCGGAACTGAAAACCCTCCTTGTTCGGCGACTCGAACGGAATCTCGGCCTGCCACAGTGCTTCTTCTATCGCGGCGCTTTGATGCCAGTCGCGCAGAAGTACCGCGCACGTCGAACGCTTATCACTCTCTTGCAGCCAGCGACGCACGTCTGCAAGCACGACATCGGCAACGGCATTTTGCGCGCTGTCGGCCGTGATGACCTCAATGGGCGTGTGACGCCGGACATACGATTCGATGGCCTTGCGCTTGAAAGCGGCGACCGGATAGGCGATATGCGGGCCATGACGGAACGTGCGCGTGAGTTTGTAGGCGGTCGCGCCGGAGAAATCCATCTGGAAGCGCTCGCCCATATAGACGTCGCTCGCGCCCATCTCTCCGTGGATGACCTGATCGCGATCGCCAACGCCGACGAAGCGGCAATTCGGCGTGCGAAGCAAATGGCGCAGCACGCGATACGACGCTTCGTTGAAGTCGTGTTGCTCGTCGCACACAATCAACCGGCAAGGCGCGAAGTATTGCGGCAAGACACTCTCCCGATCGATCAACTGCGCGAGATCGTACGTCGCGTCGAAACGGTCCCGGAACTTCGGCTCGTCCAGCGCGCCCAGGCGAATGCGTTCATAAGCCTGAGCGATGGCGTATTGGGCCGGCGTGACGTCCAGACGTTCGAGTAAATCGCCAAGCTGTTCGTCATCGACGTCGTCGAATAGCGCGCCGCCCGCTTTGAGCTTTCGCATGGCTTCGAGACTTTGCGCCACATTGATGTGATTGTCCTCGAAGGCGCCCGGTGCGTAGCGGTGTTCGACGTCGTCCCGCAATGTCTCCATGGCGTCGGCGATGGAGGACGTGAGGAAGCTGTCGCGCTGAATGCGCCGGGCGCGTTCGTTCGCAGTGGGCAAGGTCTCGAGCACTTCGTGGCTGTAGTCGTCGAAGGTCGAGACGCGCACGCGCTTGTGCAACTCGGGGTGGATGCCGGAGCGTTGCAGGCGGGCGCGCAGCACGTCGGCTGCGGTGACGGTGAAGGTCAGCGCGAGGATCTGCTCAGGGGGTGTGCCGCCGGCGATGGCTTCGCCGATACGCGCGACGAGTGTCGTCGTCTTGCCGGTGCCGGCATTGGCCATGGCGATGCAGATCCGCTCGTTCGCGACCTGAAGGGCGATCTGCTCGACGGTCAATGCGGGACCGTTGGGCACGAAGCGTGGGCTGCGCGCAGGGGATGGAGTTTCACTCATGACGTCGACCTTGCTGAGGGCGGGGCGACACACGATGATGCCTCATGCGTCTGGCCCGTCGAATTCTGCGGCAGCGGCGACAATCGCCAACTGTTTGTGTCGCGGATTCTACTCGCCTCGCGCGGCCGGCCCCGGCAACCTGCCTCGGAGCCCGCTCATGGATTTGCGGACAGCGCCGTCGCCCCGGCGAGGGGCGACGGCCTGATGCTTGACTGTACGCTACGACTTGCTACGGTGCTTTACCACTTATCGTCTTGCGCCGGTGCTGATTGCGCACTGGCCGGCGTCGAGCCCTTCTTCGCCGCCTTCTCCCCGGTCGCGGCCTTGCCTGCCACGGCGGCGGGCGCTGCGGTGCTCCCGGCCTGAGGTGCCGAGCGGCCTTGCCCGCCAGCAAGCTCGCCACGTACCTGAAGACCGGCGATCGGCAGCGTGTCGAGGTTGAGATTGCTGCGCACGTTCTCGAGATGCCCATACGACAGGTTCTGCGTCACGCGTTCCACAACCAGTTCGCAGCACGGGTTCTCGGTGCGTCCGAGGCTTTGCCCCGTCTGCGGATCCTTGAACTCGTTGCCCAACGCGACGACCGCGTAGCGGCCCCCTTCGCGCAGCGCCTGTCCGCCCTGACTGACGACGACATTCGTGCCGTCGCGTCCGAGTACCGTAATCGGGAACGTCGATTGCAGGATTGCGCTGACGATGGCCTTGCTGGCCTGATCGGTCATCTCGGCGAGAATGCGTTGTCCGTCGACGCCGGTGCCCAACGTGGTCGGCGCGGTCGCCGGCAATGTATTGCTCAACGAGCTGGCCGCCGAGACCTGGCGTGTCGCCACGTTCACCATTTTCTGCGAAAGCGCCCAGCCGCCCGAATAGCTCACGAGTTGCCGATCGCTCGTGCGCAACTGCCGTGCCTGCCGGGTGTAGTTGAACGCGCTCACGCGTGCACTCCACACCAGATCGGCACTGGCGGCTTGTGAGAGCTTCGCCAACTCGGCGCTGGGCGCTTCGCCGGACTTGATCATGTCGAGTTCTTGCTCGATCTCGGGGCTCATCTCCCGGTCGAGCACCGCAAAACGGCCAGTCTGCACGAGGGCATCGCTGACCCGTTGACGCAGTGTTGCCGCGACTTCGCGAGACGCAACGGTGGTGTCGCCCATCGGCAGCGAGGCCTGCGAGAAGACGACCGGACCGACGACGACCTTGAGCTTGCGCATGTCGGCAGACGGCTTGAACTTGGCGATATCGGCCTCGATGCTGGCCTTATAGCGTTTGGACAGCACGCCCGGCTCGTCAAGGCTGATCACGCGCAGATGCTGAATAACACCCCCCGAACGCTGCTGCACGATGTCGGCGAATGCGTTTGCGCGCAGCGATGCCGAATCCTGATCGAGGCTGACGTCCAGCCCATACTTGGCCGTCACGCTGTCGGACTGCACCACGGCGCCGTTGACCTGCATCAGCGCGAGCTTCATCGCTTCGAGCATGGCTTCGCCCGCCGTGTTGCCGAAACCAACTGCCGTTGTCTTTTCGGTCTCGACCTTACCGGCGTCCGGTACGGGCGCGGCTGCGCTCGGTGCGGAGGAGGGGGCCTGAGGCGCGTCTGCCGGCTTCTCGGAGCATCCGGCAATAAAAAAGAGGGCCGCAAGGGCCCCCGTGAGCGAGTTACGCATCATGTTGTGGGTAGGGTGCTTTGGCTTACAGCGCTGCGAGTGCCTTGGTGGCATCCGCCGGGACTTCGATGCCGTTGCTGCGTGCGAAGTCGATGGCGTTCTTCAGTGCCTTGCCCGCTTCCGTGACCGAGCCAGGGAAGTTCGACACGACATAGGTGGCGCCGCCCAGCGAGGTGAGCGCCATCGGTGAGGCGCTCTTCATGTTGTTGCCCATCGACGTCACGTCGTTGCGCATGCCGACGTAGTGCACCATACCCAGAGCGAGGTGGCCGAGGCCTTGCGTGAACGTCTTCTTCGAAGCATCGTCGAGCACCGGCTTCTCCTTGAGCTTCGCTGCGATGGCGCCGCTCGTGTCGCCCACGGCGTTGACGGCCTTCGAGGCCGAGTCCTTGTCCTGCGTCGAGCCCGACGACAGTTGCGCCACGACGGCGGCTGCTTGTTCGGCTTGCGTCTTCAGGCCGAGGGCTTCGCCCATCTTGGCGTTGGCGTTGAGCACGTCGACGTTGGCGGCGACGTAGTTCTTCACCAGCGCCGCTTGCTGGCCCGACAGATCGGCGGTGCTATCCGACTTGCTGCCGCCGCCCACGAGACTGGTCAGCCCGCCGAGTTGAGCATACGAGGCGCCCGAGGCACCCACCAGAGCGGCCGCAACGGCGCAAGCGATGATTTTCTTCATGAACGTCTTCTCCAGGAGAGGGAGGGTTGAATCCGCTGATTAACGCAGACTGAGATTGGTGATCTGGCTGGTCAACTCGCGCGCGGCGTTGTTGGCCGCCAGACGCAGCGCATTGGTTCGGGCCTCGTCTTCGGTCGGACCGGTGCCGGCGTACTGAACGGGGCCCACCGAGGCGACGGTATCCGGAATGGTCTGGCCGATGTCGAGCAGTTTTGCGTTGACGGTGACAGCCACGCGCATGAGCCCGGAGTTCGGATCGCGATCGGCGAGGCCGACGTCGAGCGTGCCTAGTGCGATGTAGGACATGCGTGCGACGCGCATGCCCGAGACCATCGACGCGAGCGTTGCCGGCTTCAGATCCATGCCGTTCTTGTAATCGTCCTCGACATTGGCGACCTTGAACTGGCCGCCGGTATAAGGCTCGACCAGCGCGGCTTCGTTGACCTTGAAGCCGGCCTTCGCGAACGTCGACGTGAAGACTTGCGACAGATTGGCGCTGGGAATCAGGCGATACGTGTTGTCGGTGGCGCGTCGCGTGGTGCTGCCACCCGTCTCGACGGACGCGGAGCTTTGCATCGATGCGGACATCTTCGCGTTCGTCGCCGCACTCGTGCCGATCTGATTGCCGCGAATGTTCTCGCCCTCGGTGCCTTGCTCTGACGCATTGACCTGGGCCTTGACGTCGGCTTTGCGGTCAATGCGCTTGTACACGCGGTCGTCATACGCCCGCGAGGTGCCGACTTCACGAGAGACGAAGATGAACGCCAGCGGCGAGCGCCCGGCCGGCCCTCCCTTGGCGACCACGGAATTGCGCTTCACGGCGTTGCGCAGATTCGCCACGTTGAGCGAGACACGCACGGCCACGGTGTACTGCTTCTTGTCCGAGTTTTCCTCTTCGGCAAGGATCGTCGAGTCGAGGATGTAGCGATCCGGCTCGGCGAGAATCTTCTGGCGAATCGCGTCGAAGTTCTCCGACTCGGCTTCGCCGGCCTCGGCGTAGTAGAACTCCACGGCCTTCATCTGGGCGGCCGACAGGGCGCGCGCCTTGTCGTCGCGCGAGATCGACCAGCCCTCGTAGGTTACGGTCGCTTTGCCGCGCGCCTGCTGCACCTGTGCAGCAGCACCCGATGCGAACAAGGCCGCGGCACACAACAACAAAAATCGCTTCATTACTTGCATAGCTTCATCAATCCCATCGTCTTGTCGATTTGCGACGAAATGTCCGGCGCCGAAGCGGCAGACTTCACCCATGATGTGTCCGTCCCCGCCACCGACTCGGCAAGCTTCACGAACAGACCGTTGACGGAGTCGTAATAGGCCGGGAAATCGTCGACCCACGTCTGCGATGCAGGAACCGGCTTCACCTCACCGTTCTTGAGCGAGGTGTTCAGGTAGGTCGCACCGGTCAGCGGCTCGCGAATGGCGACATCCGCGTAGCTGCCGTAGATGTACGCCGTGCCCACAGCGTTCTCGCTGTACTTGATCTTCTTGAAATTCTTGAGCGCGACGTCGATCTCATAGTCCGGCTGCGGCAGCTTGAGATTGAAGACCGTGCCGTCCATGATCTGCATCGACATGACATTGCCAATGGCATAGCCCTTCGAGTAAGGCACAACGGGCACGCCGATGCGTGTGGAGATCGCTTCGCTGGCCATGTCGGCGACCCACGTCTGCGCAGCGGCGGGTGTGGCCTTCAGATAATCGGGCAGCACGGCTGCGGCCTCCGGCGTGACTTCCACGTGGGTGACTTGCAGATAGCGGGGGGCCTGATCGGGCAACTGCGCTTGTGCGACGGACGAGGCAAAGCGGGCGTACAGCCCGGGCTTGCCGTTCGCACCGTCATAGACCATGCGCACGCGTTCCAGCACTTCTGCGCGCGTCGGCTCGTGATCGAGGTTGTCGACGTAACCGAAGCTGACCGGATAGGAGCGCAGTACTGTCATCGACTTGAAGTCGAAGAACAGCACTTGGCCGCGCAGCAGGACAAACAGCTTGCGGATAGCGCCGAAGCGCTCGACGGAGACAGTCTCGGTATTGATGACGAGCGATACGACGAGCGCTTGGTCACGGCCCTTCAACTGGTCGATCGGCCCGGTCGTGAGCGTGAGGTGTCTGGCCGGATTCTGATTGACGGCCGCCAGCAGACGTTTGTATGGCGAATCGCCCGCCGCTTTCAGGCCGGTTTCATAGGCGCGCGAATAGGGAAATCGTTTGTCGATGCTGGCGGCGTCGCCCCCATAAGCTGCGCCAGCGAATGTCACTGTCTTGTCTGCGGCCTGGGCCTGAACGCGGCCCGCAAACGCCATCGAGAATGCCATCGAAATGATGATGGCAAGACGGAAGAAGAATCCGCCGGCTTTCATATTGTTATGCTCCCCCGGTACGCCCCCATTGAAGATGGGCGCGTGGACGCGGAATACTGGACTACTAACTATTTCAAGTCAATTCATTGGCATTGATCCTATATGAATTGATAGGGGGGGGCGGCAGAGCCTGTTTGTATGTCCGATGCAGGTAATTTGGCGTGGATGCCGGGGCCGGAAATTCGATGGCGATACCGGGGGGGCGATCAGCGGTCTTTCACGGCGGCCCGCCGAAGCGCCCGAGGCGCGGGTTGTCAGCCCCCGCCAAATGCGCTATAGTCACGCCTCTTCGCGCGGGGGGTATAGCTCAGCTGGGAGAGCGCTTGCATGGCATGCAAGAGGTCAGCGGTTCGATCCCGCTTACCTCCACCAAACGAATGACAGTTTCCGTCCCCTTCGTCTAGAGGCCTAGGACATCACCCTTTCACGGTGAGTACAGGGGTTCGAATCCCCTAGGGGACGCCATCTATCGGTCGCAGTGGGTTCACACTTCGCGACCGGCCGGCGTCGGATTCGGCAAAATGCATAGGAAAGGCCGGATGTCTTTAAAGACATCCGGCCTTTTGCGTTTACCGTTCCTATTGATTTCCTTATGCGATCGCACAGTCGTCATGCGCAATGACGGTTTCATGACGATCGGGAAATCAATAAATCTGCCTGACTATTTTCCAGTGCGTGGGCCCCGCCTCGACGTCGATTCCGGCGTCGGCACGGGGGTTTCGTCGCTTTCGCTACCCCTCCGATCCCGCCTCTGCCGGACTTCAGGTGTTGTGCCTGCGCGACATGAGTAATCTTCCGAATATCGGGGGGACAGTAAGGGGACGATTGGCTTATACCATCCGTCATCGAGTTTGCATGGGATGCCGGGAGGGGAACGGCGCCGTGCGAACACACAGGTGGTAAGAGGCGCGCATCGATCCAGGTATTCTCGCCTGCGCATTGATGATCGCCAGTCGAGATGGCCAAATTCATCGAAATAAGTCGGCTTCCAATGTAATCGAATTGGATTCGATGCGGGGGCTCGACCTCATGCCACACACCGCCCTTGCCTGAAGTTTCCAGGGGCAAATGAAGCCTGAGTGCCGCACGGCATGAATAGGCTCCGACGAAAACGTAGAACTATGAAAGTCCTGTCTATCTTCGGCACGCGTCCCGAAGCGATCAAGATGGCGCCTCTCGTGACGGCGCTCAATCGCGAACCCGGTATCGATAGCGTGGTGTGTGTAACCGGTCAGCATCGGCAGATGCTCGATCAGGTGATGTCGTTATTCGATCTCAAGGCCAAGTACGACCTTGAGGTCATGGTGCCCAATCAAACGCTCAACGGCCTCTTCTCGCGGACCATCGAACGGGTCGACGCAGTACTGGAAACCGAAAAGCCCGATTACGTGTTGGTTCACGGCGACACGAGCACGGCCTCTGCTTGCGCACTCGCTGCCTTCCACCGCCGCATTCCGGTCGGTCATGTGGAGGCCGGTCTGCGTACTGGCGACCTGTCAAAACCGTTTCCCGAAGAGATGAATCGCCGCGTGGTCGACAGTGTTGGCGATTGGTTGTTCGCGCCGACTGCGACATCTCGGGAGAACCTTCTGCGTGAAAACCTGCACGGCCGAATTGCCGTGACAGGCAATACCGTGATCGATGCGCTCGCGGCACTCACCGCCCGCCTGCGCGATGACTCGCCGCTCGCCGCTGCCGTATCGGCGCGTTATTCGTGGCTTGACGCATCGCGCCGTCTGGTACTCGTGACGGGCCACCGTCGCGAGAGTTTCGGCGATGGTTTCCGCAACATCTGCGCCGCGCTTGCCGAACTCGCACGGCGCGACGATGTACAGATCGTCTACCCGGTGCATCTGAACCCGGCGGTTCGCGAAGTGGTGATGACCGAGCTGGCCGGCTTCGGCAACGTGCATCTGATCGATCCACTCGATTACGTCGATTTTGTCTGGTTCATGCAGCGCGCCTACGTGATCCTCACCGACTCGGGGGGCGTGCAGGAAGAAGCGCCGTTCCTTGGGAAGCCGGTGCTGGTGATGCGAGACGTCACCGAGCGGCCCGAAGCGGTCGAGGCCGGCACGGTGGCGCTGGTCGGTGCAAACCGGGGACGCATCATCGAAGGCGTGATGCGTCTTCTGGATGATCAGGCATATCACACGTCGTTCTCGCGACGCCTGAACCCGTATGGCGATGGCCATGCGGCGGGTCGCATCGTCGACGCACTGTGCGGACGTCCGGTGGCAGAGTTCGCCCCCGGACTGATGGGCAGCCCAGACGCTTCGAGCGTCAATTGATCGGGAGCGCCGACCGTGTCCGATCACGTGTACGCGAATTTGCCGGATTTGCCGGTGCCGTTCTACTCCGTGCCGTCGCGTCTGCGCAACGTCACGTCAACTCACGGAATACCCATGCCGTTGCCTAATCGGATGACCACCCACAGCGTTTCCTCCCGCCAGCCGTCGCGCGCGCAGCGCGCCGTGAGCCGTGCGACTTCGACCCTGGCGCTTAGCGCGCTGGCTGCCGGCGTGATGCTGCCAGCCGTATCTCACGCTAGCGCGCTGGGCGACGGTGTCCGGGCGTTGGGGGCGGGCGCTAACCTATCGCGCACCATTGCGCTTGCCGACCTCGGCGTCACGGCGCCGATCGTGCTGTCTGGTGACGCAAACCAGGATTTTTATCTTCCCGTTCCGAAGGGGTTGCCGCTGGCCGACGCTTCGCTCACCTTCGATGGCCGCTATCTGAAGGGGGAGAAGGGCCCGGCTTCGGTCGTGCTGTCGATCGACGGTCAGCCCCTGACTTCGCAGTCGGTGCCGGATGGCGACGGGCCGCTTCAGCGCAGTCTGGCCGTGCCGTCGCGTCCGCGCGACACCGGCTTCGTGCGCCTCGGTGTGAATTGGCATTCGCGCACCGGCACCTATCGCTGCGAGCCGGATCATTCGCTTGCCAATTCGGTGACGATCATGCCGCAAACGCGTCTGACCTATCGAATTGACCAGAAGTCGGTCACCAGCCTGGACGACGCGTGGAGCACGTTGCCGGGCTCGCCCGCGCTGCTCATTGCATCGAAAACCCTGAGCAAGGAGGCGTTCGACAGCGCATGGCGTATCGGTGTCGCGCTTGAGCGCAGCGGTAAGCGTGTGGTCGTGCGCGCACTGCCGGCCGTGGGAGATACGGTGGACACCCGCGATGTGGTCGTGCCCGCCGCGCTTGCCGGCGTGCCTGCGTTTGCCGCCATCAAGGACAACAATGCGGCGCACAAGCTGGCCAACGATGCCGAACTCGGCGCGCTGCTGGCTGTCGGGGCCCCGGCAGTGAGCGGCGAAATCGCCGTTTCGGACGCTGCGATGCGCACGCGCCTGGCTACCGCTTTCGACGCACTGCAAGGGCAACTGGTCAACGACAGCGATGCCACGGACGCCTTCAAGACATGGCGTGCCCAACGTGCACCGCTCGCTACCGATGCGCTGGGCGCGAATCAGATCCGTCTGCTGTCGATGGGCAACCGGTCGGTGATCGCCATTGCCGCCGGCGCCGGTGCGCAAGCCTCCGGTCTGTTCGACGATTCGCTGCGCCGCGTGTTGCTGTCGAGCAATGTGACCGCACCGATCGCTCGCACGCCGGATATCGAAGACAAGCAAGTCGTGCGTCTGTCGAGCCTCGGTGGCTCGGCAGATAGCTTCGACGTACTGGCGCGCGGCGACTGGGTGGTGAGTTTCCCGCTCTCCGCCGTGGCCTCGGGCGGCAGCATGCCCGGCGAGATCTCGCTGTATCTGTCGGCGGCGCCTGGTCCGGCGACTTCCAAGCCGGTGGCGACCGTGTTCTGGAACGGCATTCTGCTGGCCGCGAAGCAATTGGATGCCAATGGCCGTCCGGAACAACTCAAGGCTCGCGTGCCGGGCTATGCGCTTGGCGTGACCAACAATCTGCGGGTCTCGGTGCAACGCCAGCCGTATTCGGCCGACTGTAACGAGATTCCGCAGGCTTATCCGGTCAATGTGCTGCCCGCTGCCAGCTATGTCCGCCCGGGCAAAGCGGAGCCGGACGGCACCTTCGTCGGCCTGTTGCCGCTTATGGCGGGCAACGCGCAACTGATCGTGCCGGAACGCTATCTGCAATCGGCGCCCGAAAATATCCGCCGTGTGATCGGTATCGCAGCGGCGAGCGGTCTGTCGCCCTCGCGTGCCGAATTGACGGTGGCGCCCACCGACAAGAGCGTGAAGCCGGGCAAGCCGTTCGTGGCGATGGAAGTGCAGGTCGATGGCGCGAAGCCGTCTGCGGTCGTGACCGATCGCAAGCGTCTGGAGATCGGCGGTAAGGACGCCAAGTGGCTCGACATCACGGGTCTGCAACAGCTGTCGACGGCAGAGGTCGTGCGCGGCGGCGGTCAAGACGGTCTGCTGTGGTACGCCATCGGTGAACCGAAGGCCGATGTCGGCGTGCCGTTCCTGCTCAACCGCGGCAATCTGGCAATCATCGGACCGGCCGGTCCCGTGGCATGGATCGATACCAGCAACCCGGACGCGAGCTTGCCGCCGGGCGCAGGTGAAAGTGCGTTCTACGAGTGGCGCCGTTACGTCTCGTGGGGCGTGCCGACGATCGCCATCGTGCTGCTCATCTTCCTGACGCTGCTGGTGCTGGCGCTGCGTGCAGGCCGAAAGAACAAGAACGATCGTTAAGCACTCGCAGCAGGTCGACGTGATCTCTTCGCTCTATTGGCCGTATCTGGTCGCCGACTACTACCACGCGCTCGAAATCGTGAGCGCGGTAGTCGGCGTCGTCATTTTGCTATCGAGTCTCGACGACCTGTTCGTCGATCTCTGGTACTGGGTGCGCCAGATCTATCGGTCGCTGTTCATTCGGCGGCGCTACACGCCGTTGCAGGCGTCGCAGTTGCGTGCGGTGCGCGAGCAGCCGCTCGCGATCATGGTGCCCGCGTGGCTGGAGTACGACGTGATCGCGGCCATGCTCGAGAGCATGGTGGGTACACTCGAATACAAAAACTACATGATCTTCGTCGGCACGTACAAGAACGACGACAAGACGAAGACCGAAGTTGAGCGTATGCGCCGCCGGTATCGCCAGCTCGTGCACGTGCAGGTGCCGCACGACGGTCCAACCTGCAAGGCCGACTGTCTGAACTGGATCGTGCAGGCAATTTTCAAGCAGAACCAGTCGCAGCCCGAGCCGTTCGCGGGCGTGATTTTGCATGACAGTGAGGACGTGCTTCACCCGTTGGAGCTGAAGTACTACAACTACCTGATGCCGCGCATCGACTTCATTCAGTTGCCGGTGACATCGCTTGAGCGCGAGTGGTATGAACTCGTTGCCGGCACGTACATGGACGAGTTCGCCGAGTGGCACACCAAGGATCTGGTGGTGCGCGAGAGCATGTCGAAGATGGTGCCGTCGGCAGGCGTGGGAACTTGCTTCTCCCGCAGAGCGCTCGAAGAACTCGCGGCAGAGACAAACAACCAGCCGTTCAACACGGACACGTTGACCGAGGACTATGACATCGGTCAGCGTCTGTCGCAGCGCGGCATGAAGCAGATCTTCGGCAAGTTTCCGGTCGAGTATGTGACCAAGCGGACTTCGCTGTTCGGCTTCGGCAAGGAGAAGATTTCGACGATCAGCATGCCGCTGGGCATTCGCGAATACTTCCCCAACACGTTCAAGACCGCTTACCGTCAGAAGGCGCGCTGGACGCTGGGTATCGGCTTACAGGGCTGGGCGCAGGTCGGCTGGGAAGGGTCGCTCGCCACGAAGTATCTGCTGTTTCGCGACCGCAAGGGTCTGGCGACATCGTTCGTGGCGATTCTCGCGTATGTGCTGCTGCTCAACTTCCTGATCTTCCTGCTCGCGGACAAGATGGGCTGGTGGAAGATTTATTACCCTTCGGTGTTCCCGGCGAACGGCTGGCTCGTGACGCTCATGGGGATCAACGCCGCAGCGCTCGCACTGCGCGTTTTTCAGCGCAGCTACTTCGTATTTCACATGTACGGCTGGGAGCACGCGTTGCTGGCGTTTCCGCGCATGGTCATCGGCAACTTCATCAACGCGATGGCGGCCGCCCGGGCATGGCGCTTATTCATCGTTCACCTGGTGACGGGCAAGCGGCTGGTCTGGGACAAGACGATGCACGATTTCCCGTCTACCGACCAGCTCTCGCAACAGCGTCAGCGTCTGGGCGAGCTGCTCATGTCATGGCAAGCCATCGACGAGACGAAGCTGGCGTATGCACTCGACGTGCAAAAGCGCGAAGGCCGCCAGCTTGGCGAGATTCTCATCGAGCAGGGCTGGCTGGACGAGGCAACGCTGCACGAGGCGATTTCATTCCAACAAGGCGTGCCGATTGTCCCGGCATCGCAAGCAGGACCCCCTAAACTGAGTAAGACGGCCACATGATGTTCTTCACCCGTTCCCTTTGCTACACCGCCGTGCTGGCCAGTCTGTCGGCCGGCGCGCTTGCGGCGCCAGCCAGCGCGGCCGTTGAAGCCCCGCTTGAAGGGCCGGCGTGGCAATTCGGGGACGCCGCATTCAAGGCGTACAACCGTAAGGACTACAAGGGCGCCGAGGCACAGGCCGCCAAGGCGCTGGCCTTGCGCCCGGACGTCACGAGATTGTGGTTGCTGCGTATCTACGCCTTGCAGAACATGGGGCGTACGAAGCAGGCGCTGGAGATGGCAGAACAGGCCATCGCTCAGGGGCACCGCGATCCGGCGCTGAGCGCGGCCCGCGAGAACCTGCGTGCGTCGCTCGCACCGAAAGCGGCGACAGGCAAGGGCGATGCCGTTGGCGGCACGATGCAGTCACCCGCGTATAAGGCAGGCGATTCGGCCTACAAGGCGTATGCCGCCGGCCGCTACGATGAGGCCGAACGCAACGCCCGGGAATCGCTTCGTCTGGCGCCTGGCAATTCGGGCATGCGCAGCCTGCTGATCTATTCGCTCGAGCGTCAGGACAAGGTGCAGGCTGCTGCCGATGAGGCCGATGCGGCTCTTCGTCTCACACCTGACGACGAAGCGTTTCAGGCGTTGCGCGATCGCATGCACCGGCGGCTCGCGCCGGCTCCCGCGATGGCGGCATGGGACGCTTACCGCGAGCGCGACTACACCAAGGCCGTCGGTCTGGCGCGTCAGGCTGTCCGGCAGGCCCCCGACGTGCAGAGCTATCACTATCTCCTCACTGGCGCGCTGCTGAGCGAAGGGCAATATGCGGAGGCCGACGCCGCCGCGTCCGATGCGCTTTCGCAGGACGGTGAGGATGCGCTGTCGCTCGCCATGCGCGGCTTTGCGCGGCAGAAACTCAATCGCCCGGACGACGCGCGCAAGGACCTCGACAAAGCCGTTGCACAGGACTGGCTCTCAGAGCCGCAACTCGCGACGGTCAAGCGCATTGCGTCCGACACGCTGCGCCCGGTCGACACGCGTCGCGTGCGCGGCCCGGCCGACGAAGCGCCGGTCGTCTTCTGTACGTCGGACTCGCAGGACGTGCTGTGCAACCTGTTGCCGGCCGGCTCAAGCCTCGCAGGCAGCGGCCCCGGCTACGAAGCGGCAGCGCAAGCCTATGCCTCGATGGCGAAGAAGGATTACGATGCAGCGGCAAAGTCCGCGCGTGAGGCGCTCGATGCTGCACCGGACAATCAAGCGTATCGTCTGCTGCTCGTCAACGCCCTTAGCCTGGCCGGGCACAAGGATGAAGCCCGCGAGGTCTATGCGCCGATCGCCACGCGTACCGATGTGCCGCCGGAGAGCTTGCTCGACGCGGCTTACAGCGCCCAGCGTCTCTATGACAACAAGCAGGCGAGCTTTTGGTTCTCGCGTGCGATCGATGCCGCCGACGCTGGCCAGATCGAACTCGAACCGCAGGCACGGCAGAACGTGCGGCAGGCCGTGTCGGATCTCGATCGCACCTGGGGCTTCGTTGCGGCGCTTGGCTACGGCACCGTCGGCGTAATGAACTCGGCCTTTTCACCGTCGCTGAGCGCACGCAAGACCTTGCAGTCCTCGGAAGAGATCTACTGGCGTCCGCCCGTGATCGGCAACCGTGACGGCAGCACTTTCGAAGTCTACGCACGCATGAATCAGGCGCTGTACGACGGCACGGGAGGGGTGACCGGGCTCTCGACGAACCAGGGGGTGCTTGGCGCGCGCTGGAAGCCGTTCAGTCGCCAGAACTTCGTGTTTGCCGTTGAAAAATTCATTCCCGCCGGCAGCAACAGCCGTACCGACTGGCTACTGCGCGCGGCGTGGTCGGAAGGCGAGGGCGGCGCTCTGCGTGTCGACAAGTCGAATTGGCAGTACTGGCAGTTATATGCCGAAGGCGACTACTTCATCGACCACCCGCAGACGCTTGGCACTGCCGAAGCCCGCTACGGCCGCTCGTTCCGCATGGACAGCATCAACAGCAATCTTGTGCTCACCCCGTATCTGGGGGCCACCGCCGGATTCGACAGCCTGCTCGCGCAGCGCTTCACGATGGGCGTCGGTCCGGGCGTGACGGCACGCTGGTGGTTCCGTGAAGATAAGTATCATGCGCCGCAATCGTTCATCGATCTGAACGTGCAGTACCGCGTGCGCATCGCAGGCGACGATCGCTCCCAGGGCATCTTTGCCGGCCTCTATTTCTCTTATTGATGACGAATATGTTCGCATTGCTCAACCGTTTGCCGGGTGAAGGCAAAGCCCTGGCCGCAGCAGCACTGGCGGCCCTCGGCACAGCGGCGCACGCCGCCCCTGCCGACGATATCGCAAAGCTGTACGCGTTGCCGCCCGACGGGTCAGTCTACGTGCGTGTGCTCAACGTCGCCAACACGGCCGTCGGCGTGCAACTGGGCGCCGGCGCGAAGGCCGAGTCGCTCGCAGCGAACGACAAGATCGTGTCCGACTACCGCGTGCTGCCGGGCGCTCAGGCGTATGTCCTCAAGGTGAACGGGCGCACCGTAGAGGTGGCGAGCAAGGCCCCGAAGGGCGGCTTCGTGACGCTGGTGGTGGACGGCGCGCAAGCGAGCGCACCGGTCAAGGTCATCACCGACGTGAGCACCGTGGTCGACGGTCTGAAGGCGGAGTTGGCGATATACAATCTCGTGCCCGGCTGCACCGCCAAGATCGGCGTGGCGAACGGTCCGACCGTTTTCCCGAATGTGGCCGACGGCACACGCGCTGCGCGTGCCATCAATCCCGTCTCGGCGTCGCTGGTGGGCGAATGTGCGGGACACGCCTCTGTGCCGCTGGCGCTTCCGCCGTTAAAGGGCGGTGACCGCTACAGCCTGTTCCTCGTGGGGACGGCACAGTCGCCCGTGCTGGTCGGGGCAACTAATCGGGTGCTGCCCTATCGGGCTAACTGAGGTTCGGCCTGAGCTATAGCACCTGTTGCGGTAACCGACGCGCGCAGGTGTCATCGTCAGAACACGACAATCCATCATCGTAAGCATCATGAAACTGAACGCTGATTTCCCGAGAAGTGCCCGGAAGCTGGTGTCTGGCCTGCTGGTCGCCTGCGCCTGCTTTGGCGCCGTGAGCGCTCAGGCGCAAGCCGTACTCATCGGTAAGGACGACTGGCTGTTCTATGCGCAGGACAACATGACCGACGCAGGCCGTGCCGGCATCGATAATTCGGTGAATCTCATGCGCTCGGCGCGCGATGCGCTCAAGGCCAAGGGCATCGGTCTGGTCGTGATCGTGGCTCCGCTCAAGGCCCGTTTCTACGAAGACAAGCTGCCCGCAGGAACGGCCATGGCGCCGGCGGTACGCGATCGGTATGCGCAGATGATCGACAGCCTGCGTCGCGCCGATATTCAGACGGTCGATCTGATGCCTGTGCTCAAGGGTGTGGCGCACGACAACCAGACCGCGTTTTTCCAGAAGGACTCGCACTGGACCGCGTGGAGTGCCGAAGCAGCGGCCGCCGCGACCGCCGACGTCATCAAGAAAAACTGGTCGCTGACCGGCCAACCGGGCACCGGCAAGAAACTGGGCAATTGGATCAAGGAACGTCGTTTCGCCGATTTCGCAGACTTGATGACGGCCGCACAGCGTAAGGCGGTGGGGCAGGAAATCTACGTCGTGCGCTCGAACAAGGCCGAAGAAGGCGGTCTGCTGGACGATGTCGCTTCCCCGGTTCACGTGGTGGGCAACAGTTTCGTTCAGCCGTACCTCGGCTTCCCGCAGGCGCTCTCGGCGGATATTGACCGGCCGGTCGGGCTCACGTGGAAGTACGGCAATTTCGGGCCGTGGGCCGTGTTTGCGCAGTATCTGGAATCGCCGGCTTTCCAGCAGGCGCGTCCGCAAGTGGTGGTGTGGCAACTCAACGAAGTGCAGATGCTGTACGGCCCGAACACGAGCGGCCAGTGGGACGCCGCTTCGCTCATGACTGATGCTGCATGGCGCGAACGTGTCGCGGCCGCTATCGCCAAGTGATGCGCCCATGAGCTTGTCGACTTCTTCGCCGGATGCCGTAACAGCACCGCTCGCGCAGGTCTCGCATCGACTGACGGCCTGGTGCTTCGGGTTGATGATGGTCATCGGCCTGATCTACGGCGTGTATGAGTCCGCCAAGGCCGGACTGGGCGATTTTGCGCCGAAAGCGTGGCTCGACGGCACGGCAGGAAAACGCCTCGATGCTTCGCTGGCCCTGCCGTTTCGCGACACGATGGAAACGGCAGACGCCGCCTGGCGCTACCGAGTGCTGGGACAACTGGGCACCCAGGTTCAGCAGGGGTGCCCGGGGTGGTTGTTCTACACCGACGGCGTGCGCGCACCCGTTGGGGATGTGCGCGCCGTGATTGACAAGCGCATTGCGTTGATGCGCCGGCTCACCGCGCAACTGCGTGCCGATAACGTCAAGGTGCTGGTGGTGACCGTCCCGGACAAGTCGCGTATCGCTGCGAACGCGCTTTGCGGCATGACGCGTCCCGTCGGCACCGTGATGGGACTCGCGCAGTGGCAGCAGGCACTCGACGTTGCCCACGTGGCGCATGTGGATCTTGCGCAAGTTCTGCAACCCATGCCCGATGCTTTCTATCGCACCGACGTGCACATGAATCAGACCGGTGCGGCCGTTGCAGCACAGGCCGTAGCGAAGGCGGCACTGCCGCTGGTGGGGGAGAAGGGCGAGTTGCGCTACGACATATCGCGCGCGCCGCGCGCTGTGCCGCGCGTGGGCGATCTGCTGGTGCTGGCCGGATTGGCGAAGGCCCCCGACGGTTGGCGTCCGGCCCCGGATAGTTACGTGCCGGAGACCTTCACGTTACCCGCCAGCGGTGGGTTGCTCGACGATGGCCCACCCGTCGAAGTGTTGCTGGCCGGCAGTTCGAATTCGCGTCGCAGCAACTTCGCCGAGCAATTGGGACAGTCGCTCGGTCAGTCTGTCTGGAATCAGAGTCGCGACGGCGGCAAGTTTGCCGATGCGCTCGTTCAGGCCATGCAGGAGCGCGAGCGCTGGCCGAAGAGCCTGAAGCTAGTGATTTGGGAGATGTCGGAGATGTCACTGCTCCAGCCGTTGACGGAGCAGGAGAAGGCGCTGCTGGATGACCGTTGAAGCACACGAGCGACATCGGGTACATCGAGGATAAGGCCAGACGTGCCTACGTTGTGATAGCGGCCGATAGGGTGAATATCGGCCCCGAAAGATTGCCAGGCGCGCGTTGCACGCCGTCATTTTTTCTCTCTGGATACGCTCATGCCGGAACTGAATTGGTTGCCTTGCTCGCCCGACTGGGCGCAGCAAGTGGATGCCTTGCCGAGGGATGTCGCGCCCGCATGGAGCGAGCTGACGAGGCTCGCCAACGAGAACCTGGACTTTGTGCAGACTGCGAAGCTCGACAAGCGTCTGATCAAGGCCTATGGCACGCAGGCGCCTACGGCGCTGACGACACCGCCGGTGCGTCTGGCCGTGCTCGGTTCGTCGACGATGGACCAGTTGCTGCCAGGGCTGCGCGTTGGCGCGTTGCGTCGCAATCTGTGGATGCAGATGTACGTGCCCGACTACGGCCAGTACCTGCGCGAAACTCTGGACCCGTCGTCCGGCCTTTACGCTTTCGCGCCCAACGTGGCGCTGTGCGCGTTCGATTCGCAGCATCTGATCGGCAATGAGACGGCGGCAATGACGGCCACCGATGCCGACGCAATCGTGGCGGGCGCGATCGACAATCTGCGTGAGCTGTGGCGTCGCCTGCGGGAGGATATTGGCGCTCACGTCATCCAGCAAACGCTGATGCCGACGCAGGTGGCGCTCATGGGCAACAACGAGCAACGCATGCCGGGCGCTGCGCGCTGGCTTACGCACCGTTTGAACAAGGCGATGCGTCAGGCTGCCGACGAGGCCGGTGTCGATATCCTTGCACTCGACGACGCATGCGAGCAAGACGGCCTGAACGCGTGGCACGATCCGCGTCTGTGGTTGCGCGCGAAACAGTACGTCACGCCAGCGGCAGCGCCGGCCTACGGCGATCTGGTGGCGCGTCTTATTGCTGCGCGCCGAGGTGCGAGTGCGAAGTGCCTCGTGCTCGATCTGGACAACACGCTGTGGGGTGGTGTGATCGGCGACGACGGTCTGGCGGGTATTGTGCTGGGCCAGGGTAACGGCGAAGGCGAAGCTTACGCGGCGTTCCAGCGCTATGCACGCGATCTGACGCGCCGGGGTGTGATCCTCGCCGTGTGCTCCAAGAACGACGAAGCCAACGCGCTGCAACCGTTCACGTCTCATCCGGAGATGGTGCTCAAGCGCGACGACATCGCATGCTTCGTGGCGAACTGGCAGGACAAGGCGAGCAATTTGCGCACGATCGCTTCGCAGCTCAATATCGGTCTCGATGCGCTGGTGTTCGCCGACGACAATCCGTTCGAGCGCAATCTGGTGCGGCGAGAACTGCCGATGGTGAACGTGCCGGAGATGCCGGAGGACCCGGCGTTGTACGCGTCGACGATCGCACGTGGCGGGTACTTTGAAGGCGTGACGCTGACCGCCGAAGATCGCGAGCGTGCCGGTCTGTATCAGGCGAACCTGCAGCGTGAAGCGATGCGTACGAGCCAGAAGGATCTGGCGTCTTATCTGGCCAGCTTGCAGATGGTGCTCGAATGGAACACGTTCAACACCACCGATCTGCCGCGCGTCGTGCAGCTCATGGGCAAGACGAATCAGTTCAATCTGACAACGCGCCGTCACACGGAAGATGAAGTCCTGGAGATGATGCGCGATCCGCGCGCCGTACTGCTGCACTTCCGTCTGAAAGACAGTTTTGGCGACAACGGCATCATCGCGGTCATTGCGGCATTGCCGGACACGAAAGCCGGTGCCGAAGGCGACTGGCGTATCGACACGTGGCTGATGAGTTGCCGCGTGCTCGGCCGTGAGGTCGAGCGGGCCACGCTGGGCGTGCTGGCCGAGCAGGCGCGTGCCGCCGGGGCCAAACGGCTGATTGGCGAGTATATTCCGACAGCGAAGAACGGCATGGTCAAGCATCACTACCAGAATCTTGGCTTCGCATCGCTTGCAGAACACGAGAACGCCACCGAATGGGTGCTGGACCTTGGCGAGTTCTCTCCACAAAGTGCACCCATGGAAATCAGGAGCATGAAATGACCGACACCGAAATCCTCGACGCGCTGACCGATATCTTCCGCGACATTTTCGACGACGACGCCGTGACCATTACGCCACAATCGTCCGCAGCGGACTTCGACGCCTGGGATTCGCTCTCGAACGTCAACATCATGGTCGCGACCGAAATGCGTTTCGGCGTGCGTTTCAAGACTTCGGAAGTCGAGGGACTGAAAAACGTCGGTGAACTCATCGAGTTGATCAAGAAACAACTGGCTGCCAAGCGCTGAGCGCACGTCAGCCGTAAGGTCTCGCGACTATTCGATACAGATTCCCCGGTATGCTGTTCAATTCCCTGCCATTTCTCCTGCTGTTCCTGCCCATTTCGCTGGGCGGGTACTACCTCGCTGGAGCGTTGCGCCCCATCGCGGCCGCCGCATGGCTGTGCATCACCTCGCTGGTGTTCTACAGCTGGTGGAACCCGGTATTTGTGACGCTGCTGCTCGGGTCGATCGCGTTCAACTATGTCGTGAGCCTTGCCATTCTGTCGACGGAAAACCGCCCGCGCCTCCAATCGTGGATTCTGACGGGGGGCATCGTTGCGAATCTCGGGCTGCTCTTCTATTACAAGTATCTCGTCGCGTTACTCGACTTCCTCGCCGGATATGGCCTCGGCTCGCATAGCGTGAGCGAGATGATCCTGCCGCTGGGAATCTCGTTCTTCACGTTCACGCAGCTCGGCTTTCTGCTCGATTGCCGCGCGGGTGTGGTCCGTGAGCGGGGTTTCGTGAGCTATGTGTTGTTCGTCACGTTCTTCCCGCACCTGATCGCCGGTCCGATTCTGCATCACAAGGAGATGATGCCGCAGTTCGCCGACCGGGAGAGCTACCGGTTCAAGGCCGAGAATCTGTCGATCGGCGCCACGCTGTTCATCATCGGTCTTGCCAAGAAGGTATTGCTCGCGGACAGCATCGCGCCGTGGGCCGAAGCAGGCTTCAATTCACCCGGCGAGTTGCAATTTTTCGCGGCATGGGGCACGGCGCTGGCCTACGCGTTGCAACTGTACTTCGATTTTTCCGGCTATTCGGATATGGCGATGGGGCTGGCGAAGATGTTCGGCATCCGCTTCCCGCTCAACTTCAACTCGCCCTACAAGTCGACCGGCATCATCGAGTTCTGGACGCGCTTTCACATGACGCTCACGCGCTATCTGACGGCCTATCTTTACAACCCGGTTGCCATGACCATCACGCGCGCGCGCGCTCGCAAGGGGCTGTCGGTCGGGCGCAAGGCGACGGGGACGGCGCGCGGCTTTAGCAGCATGATCTTGTTTCCGACGGTCTTCACGATGGGACTCGCCGGTGTCTGGCACGGGGCCGGGTTGCAGTTCCTCATTTTCGGTCTGCTGCATGGCACGTATCTGAGCGTGAATCACGCGTGGCGCCAGTTCGGTCCGAAGCGTGCGCAACCGGCGACGGGATTCGCACGCGCAGGGTACGTCGTGCTTACCTTCCTGTGTGTGGTGTTCGCGCTGCTGTTCTTCCGCGCGCATAGCACGCACGATGCTTTCACGCTCGTTGGCAACTTGCTCGGCATGAACGGCCTTGAGCCGCTCGCTCCGGTGTTTTACCCGTTGCAGGCGTTGACGCACGCCGATCCGAGCTGGACGGCAGGCGACATTCTGCGTCTGTTCCTGGACCGCTGGAGTCAGGGCCTGCTGATCGCAGTGCTGCTCGTGGTGGTCTGGTGCGCGCCAAACTCGAATCAGATCATGAACGTGTACTCTCCTGCGCTGGAAGGGCCTGCCGCAGGCGCACCGCGCTGGCTGCAATGGCGCCCGACGCTGGTGTGGACCGTGCTGTCGACGGTCGTACTGGCCTATGCCGCGCTCAATCTGCACAAGACGGCCCGCTTCCTATATTTCCAGTTCTGACGCCCGATCATGTTGACCGACCTTGGTTGCACCTTTCATCACATCGGCATTGCCTGCCGCGATCTCGATGCCGAACAGGCCTATTGGGAAGTGCTGGGCTATTCGTTGGAGTCGCCTGAGTTCGAAGACCCGATTCAGCGCGTGCGCGGACGCTTTCTGACGGGACCGGGGCCGCGTCTTGAACTGCTCGCGCCCAGCGCAGAAGGATCGCCCGTGGAGGGCGTGCTCAAGCGTCGTACGAAGATGTATCACCAGGCCTTCGAGACCCGCGAATTCGATCGCACGCTGGCGGCGCTGGAGGATACGGGCGCACGCCGTACGGCGGAGCCCGCGCCGGCGATTGCCTTCGGCGGCCGCCGCATCGTTTTCCTGTTCCTGCCTAACGGGAACATCATCGAAATCGTCGAAGCGGCCTGAACGTGCAGGCGTCTCTGAACGACGCCTGAGAACGTTCTAGCGCATCGCCGACTGCCAGCGGCGCAACAGCGTGCGCGCTTGCGGCGTGTCGCCAAGCACCCACGGATCCACCGCGAAGGCGATCACCCGTTGCGCGCCATAGTCGCGCGCGATATCCCACTGCTTCTGCACGCGTGAGAAGCTCGCGGCATGTGCCTTGAAGTCGGTGCCATCCTTCTTGCCGTCCGGCGCGCTCTGGAACAGTTCCAGAATCAGATCGAACTTCGTGCCGCCCGAGAGGAAAAGCTCGCGAAGCGGGGCAAGGGCGTCGTAGTTCTCGACCCCCCATTCGCCGACGCCGTCCTGAATCATGGGGTAGACGTCGGTTCGATTCAGCAGTGTGCGCCACATGTCCTGCAATGTGCCCGGCCCCTGGAGATGGCTATAGAACGTGGAGATCGACGGGGCACGTCCGCAGGAATCGTGCGACAGGCGCGAGAGCGTGCCAAGCCAACTGGCGATCTTGTCGAGTCGCACCGGATCCGACCAACTGTATTGCTCCAGTTCGTAGGGCAGATACCAGCCGCGAAACGCCGGATGACGCGGCCACGCCGAGTCGCGCAAGGTGGCGGCGACACGGTCGTGCGCGTCGTTCAGATAGCTGTCGAGGGCGGTGGCGTCGGGGCTTCCGAGGACGGCCCACCAGCGTTCGTCGTAGGGCACCCCCAGATGCACCCCCATACCTTGGGCGGCACATTCATCGAGTAGACGCGAGAGAAATGCCGCCGAAGCCTGCCATTCGCTCGCCGAATTGCCGTACAGGGCGATCCATTGAACGAAGACTTCCTGGCACCCGAGCGCGCGTGTCATGGCAATGCGTGCACGCCACTGCTCGGGGCCCCAGTCCAGATGTTCGCGCCAGAGTTGCAGGAACGTGCCGCCGATGCCGACGGCGCGATCGCAGGCGGCCAGCGGCAGGCACATAGCGAGCGAGGCCGCTTGCAGCAGACGTCGGCGCATCGGGGAAGCAGGAGGGGCGAGCATTGCGGAATCGGCGAATGGAGTGAAGGGAACATTTGCGGCGCAAGCGCCAACGGCGTCATGCAGGCATCTTACCGTGGCCGGGCGCGAGGCCAAGGTTTGGCGGTTGCGGCGTCCAAGCGAAGTCGAGGTGATCCCCGGTACAATTCGGGACACTGTGCCTTACGGCGCCACCCTCAGGCGGCTCCGGCAGCGTTATCCCCTTCGAACGTTTTCCTTATGAGCAAACCTGCCCTCACCCTCAAGTTCAAGTGCACCAAGTGTGCCAAACCGGTCACGCTGTATTTGCAGAAGACGTCGGCCTGCTCGCATATCACGCCGTATCAGGGATGGTGCAAGTGCGGCCAATTGATGCGCCACGCCACGGGTGATACGCAAGCGGTGGCGTCGTTCGTCGATTCGATGGACCCGCTGTGGTCGCATCACCACCATCACCATCATTGACGGCACGGTTCCGCCCACCTCCTCATCCCCGCATAGTGCCTTCGGCACGTCCCCGGCCCGTCCCCCGGCGGGGCCATGTGGCTGGGGACGGAGCGTCTTCCGATAGCGTTCGCCGTTGCTGTCAGCGAGCGGTATTGACAGTCTGGCGTCCGCCGAGCCATGCCATGCGACGGCGGATGAGGGTTTGCGCAGGGGCTTCCAGCGCCCGATAGACCAGACGCGCCAGCGCGAAAACCACAACGAGATAGGCCGCGAGGAACCACGGGCTCATGGCGAGCGTCGCGCTGCCGATGCCGAACAGTGACAGCACGATCACGGTCGTCAACTGAAGCGGGAAGTGGATGAGATAGCTTGAGTAGGTCGTGTTGCCAAGGTTGGCAATCGGCCCGGCCAGCCGCTCGGGAATCCACGGCTCGACGACTTGCAGCAGAACAATCGACACGGGCGCAATGACCGTGGCCGCCAGATACTTCGTGCCGCCGAACACGATGCAAAAGCCGATCAAACCCAGATAGGCAGCGCAGCATAGCAACACCGTAGCAAGGCGCCGCGACTCAATCACGCGCCGCAGCCGGTCATACACCAGATGCACGCCGCCGCCCATGAAGAAATAGAAGGCGCAGAAAACGATGTTCGATTCGCTGCCCTTGATCTGGTGGTGGATCAACAGCCCGCCGGCGATGGCCGACAGGCCCATGAGCGACAACGTCCACACCAGCCCGATGCGGAAAAAACGCGCCAGCAGGAAGAACACGAGATAGATGACGATTTCCGTCGACACACTCCACACTGGCCCGTTGAACGAGTCGGTGTAAGGCGTGAGCCACCCCGATGCGAAGATCACATTGACGAAGAAATCGTAGGGCGTGTTGTACGGGTATACGAAAAACGCGTGATTCTCGCGCACGTAGACCGCCTGAAGCGCAGCAACCGCGACAAGCGTGACGATATGCAACGGATACAGCCGCGAGAAACGGTTCAGGAAGAACAGTCCGCCGGACACCCGGCGCGCGGCAATCTTCGCCAGATATCGGTTGAAGAAGATGAAGCCGGAGATCGTCCAGAAGACATTCACGCCGAGCCATCCGTAGTCGTAGAACGGATGGAGCAGGGCGTAGAAGGGCTGAGTGCTGCGTACGACGTCGATCGACGCCGTCGCCGGCTGAAAGAAGAAGTGCTGGTAATGCCAGATGAGAACGGCGAACGCGCTGAAGAATCGCAGGATCTCGATGCCGACCAACCGGTCTTGGGTACGGCTCATCGGTCTTATCCCTTGATTCCTTTCTCTCCGCGAAGTTTTCGCAGCATTTTGAGCCCCTTGCGTATGGCTGCAGAGTATATCTCTTTGCCCTTGAGCAACGGATCGACATGCCGGTCGTACGGCTGAATCGTGATCGGGAAGTAGGGCGACAGCTTGGCGACAACCTGATCGATCGGAATTTTCGTGTTGCTCTGAACGACTGCGAACATGCCATCGCTCTCGGGCGCGAAATAGTGCGCGGCGTCCCACTCCTGCATCTTGTCGGCGAACCACACGCTCTCGCTCGCGTGCAACGTGCGCTGCGGCGGCACTGCCTGCGTGTGATACCGATCGAGCAGTCCCGCGTGCTCGGCATTGAGCCAGTACAGCGTGTATTCCGTCCAGTCGATGGCGTAGTTGGCGAGCAGCACGCGCTTCCAGTCGGTACCGTTCACGGCTTCGAGCCGCTGCTGCAACGACAGGCAGAGCGAGCGAGACAACGTCGCGGGCGTCCACCAGACACCCTCGCGGTCCAGATGCGGGTCGACGTCGAGGAGCTTGGCCGACGCTTCCCAGTAGTACGGCTCGACGCTGCGCCCCTTGAGGTGCGTGACCGCACGGCCATCGACAATCAGCGAATTGAAGTCGAAGGCGTGCGTGGCGAAGCAATCCGGGTCGAAGATCAGGAAATACTCGGTCTCGATCCACTCCGGCGCGTTGATCTTGATGATCTGCTGGCGATGCCAGTTGCGGATCTGGTGGCGTTGCGAGAACTCGGCAAACGCCCCCATATACAGCGATTCGTCGATCACCTCGATGGGGAAGTCGGACCAGGCCTTGGCATAGCCCCTGACCTCGTCGACTTCGTCGTGCGGCACGATGATCACGAAGCGATGGAACAGGTCCGGCGTCGTGAAGTGGCGCAGCGACGAGAACAGGATGTCGCAGCGGCCGATGTTGTCGGCGTAATGCCGTCCCCGTGTCTTGATCGGCAGAATCGCACTGATTTGTTGCATGGTGGGTCTGATGCCGACGGTTAGAAGAAGCGATAGACGAAGCTCGGGATATACCCGCGACGATGTGTGAGCGCCACGCCGATCAGTCGCCCGCCCGCGTCTTCGACTTGTGCCTTGAGTTCTGCGACGACCGGTTTGCGCGTCACTTCGGCCCGCACCACAAGCACCGTGGCATCGGCCAGCGAGGCGTTCTCGATACCGGTGAACGACTGGCTCGACGGCGGGGCATGGACGACGATGTAATCGTGCGACTCGCGCAGCGCCTCGAACAGACGGTTGACCTGCTGCCAAGACGACGGGATCGCCCCGCTGCGCGGCTGCGCGACGACAATGTTGTGGTCTTCCACCCGCGTGAACTTGAGATCGTCGATGGCGGCCGAGTCGGCTGGCGCGGTAGCGTCGGCGTTGAGCGTGCCGCTGCCGCCGTTCGACGGCCATGCCAGGAGGCCCTGCGCATTGGGTTTGCCATACGTCGGCGAATCCGGTGTGGAGGCGATGTCGAGGATCAGGATCGGCTTGGCCGTGCGATGTTCGAGCTCCGTGGTCAGACCCTGAATGACGGACGGCAGACCGTCGTTCTTGCCCGACGAGAGAGCCATGACGACCTTGGCGTGTGCGTCGGTGGCGCTATTGATCGCTGCAATCATGCGGCCGTAGGCCAGATGCGCCGGGCGCGCGAAAGCGGGTTCGGTGTCGGCGCTCGCGGCGTTCGCAGGATGCACGGCAGCGGCACCTGCCGCCCCTGTCGCGCCCGCCGTGCCTGCAACATCCGCCGCGCCGGTTCGCCGGTCGCCGCCGAGCAGCACCGGTGCGTTGACGACCGGCAGAAGCAACGCGCGTTCCACCTGTTCTGGACTCAGGAAAGTCTCACGCATGCTCGCCATAATCAGCACCGTCAGCGCGGAAATCAGCAGGCCGGCGACGATCGATGCGGCAATCAGGAGGCTGGCCGAAACGCTGCGCTGCGATGGCGGGAACGGTGCCTGAATCACGCGCACGTTCGTGCCGTTGATCTGGCTCACCTGCCCTTGCTGCACGCGCGCGAGTTCGACCTGACGCGAGCGGTCCTTGAAGCTGTCGGCAAGAATGTCGCGGCGTGCCTGCAACTGACTCAACTGGCTCGAAACATCGCTCATCCCTTGCAGTTTGGATCGCGTTTGCTTGATCTGATCGTCGAGCGCACTTTGCTGTGCGAGGCCGCCTGCAATGCTCGCGTTGAGAACCGCCAGACGTTCCTGCACCACGTCGTAGTAGTTGTTGTGGCCCAGACGCGTCGCCGTCATCATCTGCTGCTTCTGGTTCGCGATATTGGCGCGCATGTCGGCAATCTGCTTGTCGAGCTGCTGCACGAAGGGCGACGTCGGCAAATAGCGCGAAGCAAAGTCGGCACGCTTGGTCTCCAACTCCATGAGCGTGACCTGCATGCCGTTGATCGCACGGCTGGATTCGGAATCATCCGCGTAAATCGGAATGGTCGAGCGCACGTCCTTGGTCGACGTCTGCAACGACTTCAGTTCGCTGCGGTCCTGCGCCAGCTTGGCGTCGGTTTCCAGCTTGCGTTGCACGAGTTCGGCCTCGAGCTGCACGGCGCGCGATGTCTGGTCGTCGATCTTGACGATGCCGTGCTTTTTCTGGAACGCGAGCAAATCGGCGTCGGCCTTGTCGAGTTGCTTGCCCACGTCGTCGCGCTGGCTGACCAGCAGATTGACACGGCCCGAGGTGAAAATCGACGCGCGTTGGCGGAAATACTTGTCGAGCAGACGCGCCAGGGCGTCAGCCGCCACTTTCGGATCAGTGTCCGAATAGGTCAGCGAGATGGTGTTGGCGAGGTCGTTCTGCTCGATGTGCAGGCGGCGCTCGAAATTCTGCAATTCGCGATTGATGTCGCTTTCGGTCGCCCCCGGCCCCAATTTCGACAGAATCACATCCCGGTGCAGTTCCGGGCTCGACAGAATCTGGGCTTCGACGCCGTTCAACTGGCCGGGCGGCGGCTGCATCGATACGCCGGGATTCGGGTTGTTGGTCTGATCGTAATAACCCGCGTTGAGCACCAGCAGCGTGGCTTGTGCCTTGTACGGAATGGGCACGAACAGGGCGGCGAGAATGCCGATGGCAACGATTGCGAGAAATACGGTTGTCGCAATCTTGCGGTAATAGAAGAATGTATTGAGATAATCCCGGATCGTCACGTCGACGACAGCGGCACGCCGGTCAGGCCTTGTTCTAGTCGTAATTGCCATAGAGATGCAAGAAGCGGAAAGGTTGCCCGGCCATTTCGGATGGTTGCCAGGCGCATATCTTACGGAAGAAAGTCCCCGAAAAGTCCCCCCGAAACCTGTATTGTCCTATAAATCCGACGCCGTTTTATCGCGCTTGGCGAGACGGCCGAACTGCTCTAGAGTACGCTCCAAACCGTGAAACTCCTCGGCTTCCTGCCACCTGTCCAATGAATATTCTCCGCCCGACCTGCGTACTGGTGCTGACGATGCTGACGGCATGCACCCACACGTGGGTTGACACGAAATACCAGCAAGCCGATCGCTTCGCCACCTGGGTCGACGCCACGCCGAGCCCGTACCGGTTGCTGGCCGGCGACGACATCTCGGTGGTTCTGCCATTCAACGTCGAACTCAACTACAAGGGCCGCGTTGCCCCGGATGGCACGATCGCCATGCCGTTCGCCGGTAATCTGCCGGCCGCAGGCCAGACGCTCGCCCAATTCGGCGAGACGGTCAACCGCGCCCTGGCGACCAACGGCATGACGGCCAACGCACACGCGATTGTCGCTGTGACGCAGACCGCCGCGCACATTTTCGTGGGCGGCGAAGTGGGCAAGCCCGGCGAGTTGGCGCTCACGCCGGGCATGAGCGTGATGCAGGCGGTCATCACCGCACAGGGTCTGCTCGATACGGCTCGCACCGGCGAAATCGTGCTGATTCGCCGCAGCCCGGACGGTCGTCCGATGTTACGTACGGTCGACGTCAAGGCGCTCACCCAGCAGGGCGACCCGGCGCAGGACATCGTTCTGCAATCCAACGACACGATCTTCGTGCCGAAGTCGTCGATTGCCGAAGTGGATCTGTGGGTCGACCAGTTCATCAACAAGGGCCTGCCGTTCCAGAAGAACGTGAATTACGACATCAACGGCGCACGCAGCTTCTGATGCCCCCTCTCGTCCGGTTGCCGCAAACGCACAGCGGTAGCCGGACTCGCCAAGTCTAACCACCGAATTCAACCACTTCGTGACAGCCGGGCCGCAAACCCTCGACATGAACTCCTCGGCACCCAGCGATACGACGGACGCACTGCCGCCCGTCTTCGCGGGTGACTTGCCGCGCACGTTTGTCGTCGGGTGTCTGGTCATACTCCTGCCGTTGTTCGGCCAGACCTTCCATTACATTACGGCGCTGTATCCGTTATGGGCGCTCTCCAAGGCGTTCCCGATACTCACGCTGCCGCTTGTGCTGCGCCTGGGCAGTCAGCCGCGTTTTCCGATGACCCGGCAAGTGCTGCTGAGCTTCGCCTGGCTGCTACTGGTGCCGAGCTTCGCCGCCGTCATCTATTTCCACGAGAGTGTCTTCGTGAGCGTCACGGCGCAAGTGAAGCTGCTGCCGATTCTGTATTTCTTCTCGTTTCTCGCGCTGCTTCTGATGCTCAAGCCCACCTTGAACGAGTTGGCGCGCAGCTTCCTGATTCTGGGCGCGGCCATCGTCGGCGCGCTGATCGTCATGTGGATCGTGGTGCCTGCCAGTTGGTACAAGGAAACCTACGTCTTCGGTCAGGCGCCATTCTTCACCAGCGACAGTCGCGGGCATCGCATCCGGATGTCGATGTATTTCCCGTTCATCCTGTTGTTTTTTTGTTACCGCCGCGCATTTTTTGAGCGGCACCTCGGCTATCTCGCCGGCGCGCTTGTCGGACTGGCCGTCGCGCTGCTGATCGTGAAGTCTCGCGCGCTGGCCATCGGTATCATGGGCGTGCTGGTCATCAACACGTTCGTTTGGGCACGCCCGCGTGCACGTATCGGGTTGCTGCTCGTCGCGCCTGTCGCGCTGGCTGCAATTTTCTCGATGGGGTATCTGGCGACGATTTTCAGCGCCGGTACCGAAACCGGGTTCGATACGCGTCGCATTTCGGCGCAATTGGCCACCCGCTTTCTCGGTGACGACTGGATGCGCTGGTTGTTTGGCGTGGGCACCATCAGCCCGGCGAGCGGCGATACGCTCACGACCTACTTCCACCATTTCTTCTTCCTGGCGGACATTACCTGGCTGGGCATTGTGTTCGAGTTCGGCCTGATCGGCGCATTGCTCATCGTTTGCCTGCAACTGCGGGGGCTGTTCTTCTACCGGCGCTTACGCGTGGAAGTGGAAGACGATTTCCTTGGCGCGCTATACGACTATCTCGTCTTTGTCCTGCTGGCCTCGTTCTTTTACCCCCCAACGCTTGCGCCAGGCGAGACCGCCGTCATTCTGGCCATATTTGCCTACATCTGGCGCGCAGGCGGTTTCGATCATCGTGCAGATCTCCGGAGTCTCCATGCGCCGCGTGTTGCCGCGCCGTAGTGCGTGTCCCAAATTGATTCATCTGGTGGGCGCGGCCGTGCTGTTGTCGGCGGCAGCTTGCACGAACGCGACCCCTGGCGAACCGCTGCCGGTCGCCATTGCGGTGGACGCCGCCGCGAATCGTCATCCAATCAACCCGCTGGTCTACGGCATCAATTTCGGCACGACGGCGATGCTGCAGGACTTGCGTGCGCCGCTCAATCGCTCGGGCGGGAACAGCGCATCGGCCTACAACTGGCGGCTCGACGCGCGTAACGCGGGCCGCGACTGGTATTACGAAAGCCTGCCGGTGAATCCGGCCGATATCAATGACCAGTTCGGCGATCGCTTCGTTGCGCTGACGCAGGCCGGAGGCGCGACCCCCATCATCACGATTTCGATGCTGGGGCGCGTAGCCACACTGTCACGCGCCCGAGAACGGCTGGCCAGTTTCTCGATTGCCAAGTACGGTCCGCAACAGAACCACGACGTGGACGGCATGACCGACGCGGGCAACGGCATCCTGCGAGACGGCACGCCCGTCGTCAACGATCCGAACGACGCCACCGTGCCCGACGATCCGGCGAGCCAGCAGGCCCGTGTCACAGCGATGGTGCAACAGTTCGGGCCGGCGCGTGCGGGGGGCGTGCGGTACTACGCCATGGATAACGAGCCCAGCATGTGGCAACTGATCCACAACAATTCGCATCCTGTTGGCGCCCACGCGAGCGAAATTGCCGCGAAGGTGATCGCCTATTCGCATGCGGTGAAGACGGCAGACCCGGGTGCGAAGGTGCTCGCGCCGGAAGAATGGGGCTGGAACGGTTACCTCTATAGCGGGTTCGATCAGCAGCATTCGATCAAACACGGCTATGCGCAAGCCCCGGACCGTCAACACGAAACCGGCGGCATGCCTTATATCCCGTGGCTGCTCACGCAGTGGAAGAAGGCCGGCCGTCCGGTCGACATCTTCAGTCTGCACTTCTACCCGCAGAGCAAGGAGTACGAGGAGCCGGCCGGCAGCAATTCGCAGGCTATCGCGCTCATGCGCAACCGCTCTACGCGCAACCTGTGGGACCCGAATTACAAAGACCCGACGTGGATCAACAGCGTGGTCGCGCTGATTCCGATGATGCGTCAATGGGTCGACACGTATTACTACCCCGGCACACCCATTGCGCTGACCGAGTACAACTGGGGGGCGGATACCCGCATGAACGGGGCGACGGCGCAGGCCGACATTCTGGGCATTTTCGGCAGAGAAAGGCTGGATATGGCGACTCGCTGGGGCACGCTCGATCCGTCAATGCCGGTCTATAAGGCGATCAAGCTGTATCGCAATTACGATGGCCAGGGAGGTGAATTCGGCTCGACCAGTGTCGCTGCCACTGCTCCGGACCCCGACACCGTTTCAGCGTTTGCCGCGCTGCGAGAGAAGGACGGCGCCTTGACCGTCGTTGTCATCAACAAGCAACTCGAACGCGCCGCTCAGGCCACGATTTCGCTGGCCAACTTCGCACAGACGGGCACGGGGGAAGTCTGGCGTTTGGCAGACAATCAATTGACGCGCCAACCGGATGCCACGTATTCCGGCGGCGAGTTGCGTGCCGATTTGCCGGCCCAGAGCATCATGCTCTTCGTATTGCGCAAGCCGGTGAAGTGATATGACGCAGACGCGCACGCCGCCGGGCAAGACGGGCGCTTCGATGATTCGCGGCAGCGTGGTCAGCCTGGGCGTTCGCTTGCTCGACCTGCCCAGCCGCTACGGTTTTCACTTGCTGATCGCAGCGGCGCTCGGCGTTGTCGATACCGGCAACTTCTACATCGTCTTCAGCACGATGGTGGCGCTCGCGGGGTTCGGGCGATTGGGGATCGATCAGGCGCTCACGCGTCAGTTGGCGATGGACGTCGCGTCAGGGCAGTTCGGCGCCGTTCGTCCTACGATTCGACGCGCGCTGGGGCTGGTCTTCTTCGCGTCGGTGGCGGTATCGGTCTTGCTGGCCGCCGCAGCCGCGCTGTTTGCGCACGATGTGCTGAGGAAGCCGGAGCTGACGGTACCGCTTATGCTGGGGGCGCTCTCGTTCGTTCCTCAGAACGTGGGGGCGGCGCTCGCTGGCGCGCTCGCCGGATTGCAGCGCGTGGGCTACAGCCAGATGATCTATTCGTGGCTCTGGCCCGCGGTGTTTTGCGTGGCAGTCATCCCGCTGGTGGTCACAGGGCACCTGACAGTGGCGAATGCTCTTGTCCTGATCGCCGTGAGCTTCACGCTTGCTGCGATTGCCGGTGCTGTGCTGCTGCGACGGTTCCTGCGCGAGATTCCGGCAGACATGCCGCACGGTGTCCTCCCTGGCTTGCTAAAGCCCGGCCTGTCGCTCTTCTCGCTGGAGCTGACCAAGCTGCTGATTACCTCGGCGCCCGCCATCGTTCTCGGGATTGTCGCCACCTCGCGCGAGACGGGGCTTTTCGCGCTCGCGTGGCGTCTGGCGCTGGTCGTCAACATTTTGATCAGCGGCGTGACCGGGATGGCCGCTCCGCGATTCGCGAGCCTCTATGCGCGTCATGATTTGCCGGGGCTCGAACGAAGTGCTGCACAAGCCATCGGACTGGTGCTGTGTCTGGCGCTGCCGGTGACGCTGGGCATGTTGGTCATGCCGCAGCACCTGCTGGGTCTGTTCGGCCACGGCTATGACGACGGCGCAAGCGCATTGCGCGTGCTGGCCCTCGGGCAGATTGCCGCGGCTTGTTTCACCGCGATGCCCGAACTGCTGGGCATGACGGCGCATACGCGCGCACTCATGCGTATCAACGTGGTATCGGTCGGCGTGCTGTTGCTGGGTCTTGCGGTATTGACGCCCATCGGCGGAAGCGTTGGGGCGTCGGCGGCGGCGTCGCTCGCGATTGCCGTGAACGGCGCCGCCGCAGCGTGGGCGGCACGCCGTCTGCTCGGCGTGTCGCCGTTCACCACGCTCTGGCACTGGACGGCGGGGCGTGTCGCCCGCCGTTGATCAGGACCGTACCGCTTCTGCCTGAAGGGCCTCGCGCCACGGCGTCCACGTCAAACCGAAGGTCTTTTCTGCCAGACTGGCATCGAGGCAAATGTCTTGCTGCCAGAGGCGAGCGAGCGACGGCGGCAGTGCCGGCGGCAATGCCCTCAGGCCGATCTTGCGGCCTGCGATCTCGGCAATCTTGAGCGCGGGCGCGAGCAGTTTCGTCTCGATCTTCAGACGACGTCCACCGATGCGTTTGACGGGCGTCGCGCCCAGCGCCTTCGCGTAGGCGATGAAATACTCGTTCCAGCGTGGCGCGTTCGCCATGGCGAGGTTATATGCGCGGCCACCGGCCTCGGGTTGGCGCAACGCGCTGAGCGCGGCGGCAACGACATCGTCGACGTGCACCAGATTGCTGTGCGCGTCGCCCGCCGCACCGAGATCGCCGAGGCGGCCCGCGCGCAGAAGTTGCGCGATGCGCGCCGACCACTGCGGGCTGCCGCCGCCGTAGACGCATCCCGGGCGGAACAGCGAGACCGCCGGCAGGCCCGCGAGCACTTGCTCGGCTTCCACCTTCGCCATGCCGTAAGGACTTGCCCCCGCGAGTGCCGCCGTCTCGTCGATTCGGCCTTCGGCCGTGCCATACACCGCCATCGAACTGAAATACACCACCGGTAACGGAGTGCTGTGTGCGTCGAGCGCGCCGCGCAGCGCGCGGGCGTTGGCAACGATGGTATCCGGCGAACCGGCGACGCAGTTCACCACACCGTCGGCATCGGCGAGTGCTGCGCCGAAGGAGGTGGCGCTGAGCGCGTCGACGGCGCGCAGGCCGGTGTCGACGCGGCGGGACGCGGCAATCGGTTCGGCCCAATCGGTGGCAGCAAGGGCGTTGACGACGTGGCGGCCGATGAAGCCGGTTGCGCCGGTGACGAGGATGCGGGCTTTCATGTGGCGGGCGGAATCAGGTGGAGGTGGATGGAAGGGAAGCCGTCGAGGCGGTCGAAGCCGTTGGCAGGGGCAGGGTGGACACGTTGGCGTGCCCCTGCAAATGATCGGCAAGCCGCAGCGCCAGCGCCACGATGCTCAGGGTTGGGTTCGCCTGACCGGAGGTCGGAAAGACTGCCGCACCTGCGACGAATACATTGTCGGCCTCGTGCAGGCGGCTGTCGGCGTTGACCACGCTGCTCGCAGGATCGCTGCCCATGCGCGCGGTGCCGATATGGTGGCCGCCATAGGCGCCGTAGCGCGTCATTTCGGACTCTACGCTGGCGGGGTCGTACGAGAAGTGCCCGACGCCCGTGCGTTCGACTTCCTGCGCAAGCGCGGCAAGGGCACGGGTGACCGTGGCGACATCCTGCGCCGTGTAGTGCCAGTCGATGTGGAGGCGGCGCATGCCCAGCGCATCCACGTCGTCACCCAGTGTCACGCGGCTGTGGGCGTTGGGGACTTGTTCGGCGTGGAAATCCAGACTGAAGCGAAGGTTGGCCGGCCGCACGATCACAGAGGGGAATTTTCGGGCAGCCAGCGTCCGGTGCAACAGCCAATGCGTGAGGAAACGCACGGTGTTGGGCACATCCGTGACGACGTTGCGTGCGTGTGCGAGCCAGTTCCCAACGCCACCCGGCGCATCCCCGTAGAGGCGCTTCGCGTACTCGTACGGCACGATGGGCCTCGCCAGATACAGTGCCGAGAGAATGCCGTTCCCGTGTCCTGCGTCAGGAATGCGCGGATGGTGCAGGCGGGCGATGAAGTTGCCCGTGTGAAGGTTGCGCTGTGCTTGCGGGCGAAGCGCCAGCCGGCGGCGGCAATAGATGCCTTCGTCCGACACGTCGTAGCCATGCCAGACCGAGGTTGCCTTCGAGAGATCGAGCGTGCCGATGGTCCCGGCCAGGTGGCTCATGTAATAGCGGCCGACGATATCGTGCGCGTTCCCGAGGCCGCGGCCGCTGACACCGGGGCTGCTCAACAGCAAACGGGGCACTTCGAGGCCGCCGGTGGCCAGCACGTAGGCGCGTGCGGCAACGGTAAAGGTGTTGCCATCGAGCGTTCTGACGTCGGCCGGGCCGACGAGACGCGTTTGACCTTCCTGCATCGGCAGGCGGCAGAGATTGGCGTGCTGTACGACGCGCACTCGTCCCTTGGCCAGACGGTTCCGGTAACGTCCTCCAAAATCCGTCGGACAGCTAAATCTCTCGAGTGTGTTCGTCGAAAACACATCGCTGTCGAAGTTGCCGATCATCGGCGGCGACGGGTGCGATGGCGGAAATGCCTGTTCGGCGGTGTAGGCGAATTCGCCGGCCTCGCACAACGCATTGGCTTGCCCATACCAGGGCATCAGGTCGTCAAGGCCGATGGGCCAGCCACTGTGCGGCACGTAGTCGCGTGTTTCGAAGTCGATGGCATCGAGCGGCATGCAGCGTCCGCCCCACAGGGTGGTCGACCCGCCGAAGCGGCGCACCCGGTAACTGTCGGCGGGCGGATGGAGCCGGGTGTCGGCAACGGTGCCCGCATAGAGTTGCTGGACGGCCGGCTCGGGTGCGTCGCTGCCGCTCTCGAGCAGGATGACATCGAGCCCGCTCGCTTCGAGTGCGAGGGCGAGCGTAATGCCGGCGGCGCCTGCACCTGCGATACACAGGTCGGCTTGCAGACAGGTGCCGGAGGGAATGTCGTGAGCGTCGAGGATCATCGTCTGCGGCAACCGGCAGCGTAGCTGACCGTAAAGAAAAAAATGGGTGAAAAGAGGCGGTGCGAGCAGCCGCTGCGATGGTAGCCGATCCACAATGCCGGCATGACGACTTTTAACGACAGGTGCGCACGATGTGGTGAAAAGTGTCGCTGACGGACGGGGGACACGCTGCTACTATCGTGTCTGCCATCGAACGTATCCGGCACCGCCGGGTGACAGGAATACGACAAGTCATGACCCGTGACACCGATCCGAAAGCAGCGCCAGACACTTCCCTTCGCAATCGATTCGAGCCGAGCATTTCTCTGTTCGGATTGAATATCGCTGCCGTGCCGTTCGATACGGCGGTCGACGTGCTCGCTCATGCCGCCGCGCAACGCGACGGACGAGCGCGCATCGTTGTGACACCGAACGTCGATCACATCGTGCGGCTCGACAAGCTGCCCGAGTTCAAGCAGGAGTACCGTGAAGCCGATTATCTCTTCGCCGACGGCATGCCCATCATTTGGGCGAGCCGTCTTTTCGGCATGCCGTTGCCGGGACGCGTGACCGGGGCCGATCTGCTGCCGGCGTTGTGCGACAGGGCGCGGGCATCGGGACGCCGCGCGATCTTCGTGGGCGGACGGCCAGGGCAGGAAGCGCAGTTGGCCGAAGGACTGTCGCGCCGTTTCCCTGGTCTCGACTTCACCGTGTTGATTCCCTCCATGACGTTCGACCCGACGGGACCCGAAGGAGAGGCGATCGCGCAATGCGTTCGTGCGGCTGCGCCCGACCTCATCTTCGTGTGTCTTGGCATGCCGAAGCAGGAGCGTTGGGCGATGGCTTACGCGGGCACCATGCCGGGCGGTGTGATGTTGTGCGTTGGCGCGGCCATCGAGTTTTCTGCCGGCATGCAGAAGCGGGCACCGAGGTGGATGCAGCGCACGGGCCTCGAATGGGTCTTCCGCATCCTGCAGAACCCGGGCCGCATGTGGCGTCGCTATCTCGTCGACGACCGCCGTTTCATCGGCATCTGTTGGCGGCAGTGGCGCGCTTTCGCCCGCGAAGGACGTCCGTGTGCGTAATGTCTCGATGAGGGGTCTCCATGAGGGGCGCCTCGCGTGCGCGGCGAGCGATGCCGCTCAGATGGCGTTGTGCCCCGTCACCATCACGGGGATCGTTTTGAGCAGGATCTTGATGTCGAGCCACAGCGACCAATGGGTGATGTAGTAACGGTCGTACTCCACACGGCGCCGCATCTTGTCGGGCGTGTCGGTCTCTCCGCGCAGACCATTGATCTGCGCCCATCCCGTAATGCCCGGCTTGACGCTGTGGCGCAGCATGTAGCCGGGGATCACTCGCCGGTACATTTCGTTGTGTTCTTCGGCGTGCGGACGGGGGCCGACGAGGCTCATCGAACCGCTTAGCACATCGAATAATTGCGGTAGCTCGTCGAGCGACGTGCGCCGTAAATGCCTGCCGAGCGGCGTAATGCGGCTGTCGCCCGCGTGCGCCTGTCGCAGTCCGCCCGTTGCTGCGGCGGCAGCATCTTCCGGCTGGACAACGCGCATCGAACGGAATTTGCGCACGACGATCGGCTCGCCGCGTTCGCCGTAGCGGCGTTGACGGAAAAGGACCGGGCCGGGGGAGTCGAATCGCACCGCGATGGCAATGGCGATCATCACCGGACTCAGTAGCATCAGCAGCAGCGTCGCGCCTACAAGATCGATGCTGCGCTTGATCATGCGCAACATGCCCTGCACCGTGATGTCGTGCAGTGCGAGCAAGGGCACACCTGCGAGGTCCGTGCTGGTCATCGGCAGGTCGCCGGGAAAGCGGAACTCGGGCAGCAGGTAGATGGCGGCCGTCGAATCGTACAGGCGATTGACGATGTCGCTGGTGAGCTCCTTGTTGTCCTGTTGCCCGATGGCGATGAAGACGATCTCGTAGGCGTTGGCCTGAATGTGTGCTGCGGCGTCGTCGTAGCGGCCAAGGTACAGGGGCAGGACTTCGCCATCGTCCGGCGTGACCGGTGTGTCGTTGTAATAGCCCGAAATCTGGATGCCGAGAATCGGGGAGCGGCGCAGGCGCATATGCAGCTTGCGCGCCTCGGGGCCAAGACCGAAAAATGCGGCGCGCCGCTGATTGCCCGGGGCGTTGTTGATGCTGTGCGCCATGCCGCGCAAGATGGCCAGTCCGATCATCTGCAACGGCAAGGCAAGCAGCACCCACTCTGCCACTATCAGGCGCACGTCTTCCGTGCGCTCGTATGTCAGAAACAGCAGGACGATCGTCGTGAGCAGCAGCCGGCACCAGCGCATGGCGCCGCGCCCGAGCATCCACCCGACGTTGCGAGCGCTTGCCAGCAGGTGGAAGCGCGCGAATACGATGAACGCCGCAGCGGCCAAAGCGCCGACGAGTGTCAGACCATAAGGGGTATTGGGGTCGTGTCCGTTTAAGTGTAGGACGGTGAAGAACGCGCCTGCGTTGAGCACGGCGCTGAAGCCGCCGACCATCGCCATGAAAAGCCGATGGTGGTAGGTCGTCTGGGTCGACATGACGGAATTCGAAGGGTAGCAGTAACTGGCGGGACTCGACAAAGTTCCGGAACGGCGAGAGCCCTCCGATGGTCGCGCGTATCTTATCAGGCTAAATTCGCTTTGCGTGTGAACGCGCAGGCGCCGCATTATTGCCGCGTTTCGTCCCCCCGGCGTCCCCCCGTCAAAATGTGATCGATCCAGAAAAAAAAGCCCGCCGGGGGACAACCCGGCGGGCGTTCGTTTTGGTGCAGGTCCCGATTAGTACGGATACACCGTATCGTTCGCGACCGCAGCACGCTGGCCCTGCTGGACGCGCAGCGGCGGCGCTTGCGTCACGGTTGCCACGCGGCCGTCGTCCAGACGCACCGTGATGCGGTAAAGCACGTTCGGTTGGCCCATGCCGTTCTCGATACGGTTGCCCGCGATGGCGCCGATCACGGCACCGCCGATGGTGGTGGCGGTGCGTCCGCGTCCGCCGCCCATCGTGTTGCCGAGAAGACCGCCGGCGGCGCCGCCGAGCACTGTCCCGAGAATGTTCGGGCTGTTGTTGGCGCCGTTCATTTGTTCAATCGATTCGACACGGCCATACAGTGCGCCCGGAATCTGCTGCTGTTGTTGCGGCGGTTGCTGGTAGCCCTGTTGATACCCCGGTTGTTGATAGCCCTGCTGGTAGCCCGGCTGCTGGTACCCGTATTGCGGGCCCGGTGCAACGCAGCCGGCCAACATGGCGGCGGCCAGTGCCGCGCTGATTCCCGTAAGTGCTTTGATGTTCATTTTGGTTCGTCCTCGTGAGCGTGAGGTAAATGCGTCGTCGCCTTATTCGGGGGACGTTGCGCACAATGTATCGCATCCATTGCGACCACGACGCGGAATGTAGGGTTCCGCAGACCTTTGTGCTGTAAGAAAAGGTAAGCGTTTGTAATGGCGGAGGTGCCACTATGACGCCGGTTGGCGGAGGCCCCACCCGATTCGATGCGCTTTTCGATGATATTCCCATCAGGTGAGATATGGAGGTATGCCCTGTGAGCGCGTAACGCATTGGGGAAATCCGCTGCTTTTTTGAGGGAAATTCGAGTGTTATGCGATTTTTCTGAGAAAACATGCCGTGCGGCGCGGGAATCGTCTAAGCATATAACCACAAAGCACTTGGATGCCTCGGTACCAAGCGGTAACATCGCGGGCTTTGGCGCTGGATTGGCCGGCCATCGTTTTCTTCCTTGTTCCGCATCATGTCCGTTGACGTCTCCTTGTCCTCCGCCGCGCCTGCATACGCGAGTCCTGCGGCTTCGTCCGCTTCTCATGCCCAAGGTGCCGCCGGTCCTGCCGTGATCCGCTCGGCTGCCGATGTCGCACAACTCGTCAACGAGGGCGGCGCCCGTGTGTCCAATGCGCGTTGGATCGTGGCCATTGCGCTCGGCGGTGTGTTCCTCGACGCGTACGACCTTGGGGCGCTCGCCTTCGGTCTGAAAGACGTGGCCCGCGAATTTCATCTCACGCCGGCAGGCACGGGCATGGTGGCGTCGGCCATCACGTTCGGCGCCATCGTGGGGGCCTTCCTCGGCGGCTACTTCACCGACCGCATCGGCCGCTATCGCGTATTCATGGCCGATATGCTGTGCTTCGTGATCGCTGCCATCGCCTGTGCGTTCGCACCGAACGAGTATGTGCTCGCCGGCGCGCGCTTCGTGATGGGGCTGGGGGTTGGCATCGACTTGCCGGTGGCGATGGCATTCCTCGCCGAATTCTCGAAACTCAAGGGGCGAGGCAACAAGGCCGCGCGGGTCGCGATGTGGTGCCCAACCTGGTACGCGGCGATCTGCGCGTCGTATCTGCTCGTGCTGCTGTGCTATTCGGTGCTGCCGTCGTCGCATAGTGCGCTGTTGTGGCGAATCATCCTCGGTTTCGGCGCCATCCCCGCGCTGGCGATCATCGCCGTGCGTAGCCGCTACATGAGCGAATCGCCGGTGTGGGCCGCCAATCAGGGCGATCTCGAAGCCGCCGCGAAGATTCTGAAGCGTTCCTACGGTATCGATGCCGTCGTGGCGGCCGACGCCGAGCGCGTGGCGCCGAAGCGTCCCGCCGCATGGAGCAACTACGGCGCGCTGCTCAAAGGTGTGTACCTGCGTCGCACGACGCTCGCGACCATCATCGCAGTGGCGTCGTCGTTTGCCTATAACGCGGTGGCGTTCGGGTTGCCGGTGATCATCGCGAGCTTTCTCGCGCAGTCGATGCTCACCACGATTCTGATGTCGCTCGCGCTGAACCTGCTGTTCGCGTTCACGGGCGGTTTGCTCGGCGTGCGTCTGGTACCGAAGGTCGGTGCGTGGAAGCTGACGGTACTCGGTTACGCATGCCAGTTGACTGCGCTTGTCGGCCTTGCACTCGTCGGCAAGCCCGACGGCGCCGCGCAAGTCGCCTGGGCGCTGGGTTTTCTCGCGCTGTTCCTGCTGGGCCAGGGCTTCGGCCCGGGGGCGCATTCGATGACCTTCGCGTCGCTGAGCTACCCGACGTCGCTGCGTGGCGTTGGCGTCGGATTTAACCAGACGCTCATGCGTGCCAGCTCGACCGTCTCGCTGTTTCTGTTCCCGGTGCTGGCAGCCGCGCTCGCGACGAAGGTGTTCTGGGTGATCGCTGCCGCGCCGGCCATCGGCTTGCTGGCGCTGCTGGCGATTCGTTGGGAGCCGTCGAACTACGACGTCGACGCCGAAGACTTCTGAGTTTCTGAGCATGGCCCGCCTGCGAGCGGGCGAAGCGGCGGCGCTGCAACGGCGCCAGCCGGCATCGTGCGGCCGGCGCCGTGAAATAGATGTCCGACAATCAGCGCGAGCCGATCTCGGGCGCGAACAGGCGCTCGCGCTTCATGAAGGGGTCGATGTCGTTTGCCAGATTGCGCTGGCGCGAGCACGTCTTCTTCCCATTCATCTCGATACATTCCCGGGTACCTACCGGATTGCCGCCCTCGCGCGTGGCCTTGGGGCCACTCACCGCCGACTGACCTGGCCCGAATTCGCGCTCGAAGGCGCGTTGTGCCACGCTGCCCTGCGCCGGGGGCGTATCGTGTGGCGCGGCGCGTTGCGACTGCTCGGTGATCGCGCGTTCGGCACTTGCGACCGGTGACGAGGCTTTCGATGCCGCTTGTGTGCCAGCTTCCCGCGCAACGTCCGCGCGCCAGTCAAGGGCTGGGGTTAGGGTTGGGGCACTCAATGCCGCTGGAGGCGATACCCGCGGCTCGGCGGGCTTTGCCGACGGCGACGTTAGCCGTGGCTCCGGCGCTGGCGCTGGAATACGCGCTGTGGGTGTTGTCCTGCTCTCACGTGGCGATTCGGTGGGGAAGGGGGGCTGAAGCGCCGAACGCCTTGGGGCCGGCGGCGTGATGATGGTGACCTGCATGGCCGTGCGCTCGGGTGATTTGTCGCCGAGGCCGGCGAGCGGTACGGGAGTGGCGATCCATACCAGCCAATGCAGCGCGAGTACCGCAATGGCAACCCCCCAGATGCTGCGCGGCAGGCGAGCGCCAAGGGACTGGGACGGCAAGCGCCCAGTGATCGAAAGTGCGTGACGTGCGAAGGCCGGATCGGGTGAGCTAAGGGATGTAGGCGACAAGGGCAGGCATGAATGCTGTCGAAAACCGGGAGGGGTGTTCGCATTTTGGCACACCCCTTCGCGTGAGGCAGCCCCGTTACGTCACTTTGCGTCACATGCTCGAAAAAACGGCGCTTCGAGCGAAGCGCCGTGTCCCTGATTGCGCTGCCGGTATGAATGCGATGCAATGCCCGGTGGCAAGAATGTTGGTAGTGAGTATTTACTTAACTGGGGCGCGGCGGTGTGCGGCCTACCAGCGCGGCACCCCCGCCCATAATGTAAGTCTCGAGCTGATCGATGGTGAACTGCTGTTCCGTGATGATGGTCTTGACCAGATCGCCAATGGACAGCAGGCCGACCAGTTCACCGTCTTTCATGACAGGCAGGTGCCGGATGCGGTGTTCCGTCATCAGCGACATGCATTCCTCGTTGGTCTGATCGGGGCTTACGTAGCGCACGGCTGAGGTCATCACGTCGCGCACCGGTGTATTGACCGAGGTGCGCCCCATGAGCGCCACCTTGCGGGCGTAATCGCGTTCGGTGAAGATGCCGACGATTTTGCCGTCGTCGTCACTGACCAGTACCGCGCCGATCCGCGCTTCGGCCATCAGGGTCAAGGCATCGAGGACCGAATCGGTCGGGCGCACCTGATACACCGTGTCGGCCGATTTGGACTTCAGGATCTGAGCGACTGTCTTCATGGTCTTCCTCCTGCGGGCTACGGATACCTACAGCATAGTTGAGCGCTCGTCGCGCGTCATGTTCGCGTTGTCCCCGAGTGAATCCCGCGGCGGCAGACCGACGCGGGCGCCTTCGTTGATGCATTGCGCCACGAATACACGGCAAAAGCCTCCAAAAGGGCTTGCCGAAGTCATATTTTTTCCACGGGCGATGTAGAAAGGCGTATCCTAGCGGGATCGGCGAAAATTCGCCGATCATCGCCTGACGATCGCGAAATGCTTTATCGGCGCCGCTGACAGCCATGTCCTGCGAGCCGGATCACTCGCTGTGCCGGTGACGCGGACCCCACGGTCTTCGCCCTCCCGACACGCACTGCTCGTCATTGTGGCACTGCCGCAATGTGCCTTGCTCCTTCGAACCATCGCCGCTTTTCGGTGCGCCGTCATGCCTTCATGGCCGGTCCACTGGGTAGGCTCCTTTTGGCGTTCGATGTGCACTCCGTCAAAGACAGGGTGCGGCGAAGGTATTGGCGAACGAACCTTCAGTAACACCGGTGCTGCGCCCTCGCGAGCGGCACCCACAAGAGGATACGATATTGGCCAAGGAAGAACTGATCGAATTCAGCGGACACGTCTCGGATGTGCTGCCGGACAATCGCTTTCGCGTCACGCTCGAAAACGGCGTGGAAGTGATGGCATATGCGAGCGGCCGCATGCAGAAGAACCGCATCCGCATTCTGGCGGGTGACCGCGTGACGCTGGAAATGTCGCCCTATGACCTGAGCAAGGGCCGCATCAACTACCGTCACAAGAATTAAGTCAGCGAAGACGTCTGGCTTTTGCGCGCAAGTCGTTGCCCATCGCGGGCATAGCCATGCCGCGCATAGAAGCGATGCGCGGCGACCCGGTGGTCGCTGCTCGTCACTTCGAATTTCTCACACCCCCGCTCGTTGAACCATGCGTGAGCGGCCGCCATCAGCGCGTGCCCGACGCCCGAGCCTCGCACATTCTCCTCTACCACCAGCGCCGTAATGCGCCCCAGCCGCCCCGCCAGATGAAACATGGTGAGTGCGTGCAGACCCATGCATCCCACGATCTGAGCGTTCTCGTCGACTGCGACGAAGGCTGCGTCGTCGCCATTCGCCGCTGACAGGGCGATATTCCGCCGAACGATGTCCAGAGGCGTGTCGTAGCCCAGTTGCGCGAGCAGCGCGACGATACGCGGTGCATCGCTGTCGATGGCCTGACGAGTGCTGGGCGTAGGTGTTTTCATGTCAGAGCTGTTCGAAGCGGTCGAAACGGCGGCCGGTGTATTCCACCTCGCTTTCGAATTCCGTTACGCGCGCGCCGGGCGGCCCGTGCCGCATCCATTCGAGCATCTTGTCGACCTGATCGGGCGTACCTTGCACTGTGGCGAGAACGTCGCCCTCGGGCAGGGCCTGCACCCAGCCGCGTACGCCGATCAGGTGACCCTCACGCACCGCCGCCTGACGATAGCCGACGCCCTGAATCTTGCCGCGCAAACGGACGACTACGGTTTCGAGCGAGGTACTGGGCAGGAGTGACTTCATGGCAGCGAGCAGCGGGAGAACGGGTACGAGAAAGCGAAAGACGGGTTTTCGGGGCTGGGCGATTGTAGCGTCATCGCGTGACGGTTGCCCTCGCCCTGATTCACGAATGCGGCGTTGCCGCTCACGCCGTGCCGGGCACCAGACGCAGGCGTGTGATCTCCGAGGGCGCACCGAACCGCTTGGGCGGTCCCCAGTAGCCCGTGCCCCGGCTCACATAGATCGCCAGGCGGCCGAGCCGGTGCAGGCCGTGCACGTACGGCTGTTGCAGCGGCACGAAGTACATCCACGGCCAGAATTGTCCGCCATGTGTGTGTCCGGAGAGTTGCAGATCGAAGCCGGCTTCCTGTGCCGCCGACGCACTGCGCGGCTGATGGGCGAGCAACAGGCGAGGCACCCCGTCGGGGGCTCCGGCGATGGCAGCGAGCGGGTCGCTGCGTTTTTCCGGGTCGAAATGGTGTGCGGTGAAGTCCGTCACGCCCGCTACGGTGAGCGACGCGCCTTCGTGGTCGAGCACGACGTGTTCGTTTTCGAGCACGGTCAGGCCGATGCGTCGCAACTCCTCGACCCAGGCGGGTGCGCCCGAGTAGTACTCGTGGTTGCCTGTGCACACGTAGGTGCCGTGGCGCGAGGTGAGCTGGGCGAGTGGCGCAATGTGATCGCGCAAGGCAGGCACGCCGCCGTCGACCAGATCGCCGGTGATGGCGACGAGATCCGGCTTGAGTTCGTTGGTGGCTTCGACGATGGCCGTGATGTAACGGCGGCGAATCGTCGAACTGACGTGAATGTCGCTCAACTGGACGATGGTGAAACCCTTGAGTTCGGGCGGCAGGTTCGCGATGGGAACGTCGACGTCGACCACGCGCGCGAGGCGTCGCGCGTTGTAGAAGCCCAGCAGGGTGGACAACGCGGTGAGCCCCAGCGCGATGACCGCAGAACGGGTGACGAGCTGTGCGTCGAGTGCCGAGAGGGTCATCGCCACGCCCAGCACGACATCGCGCAGCAGCGTGAGGACGAATAGCGTCGAGAAGACGCCGATGGCCGTCATGCCGGTCCATGTCAGCAATGTCGCGAGCGGCTCTCGCTGGATGGCACGGCTCATCAGGCCCAGCGGAATCAGGACGGTCGAGGCGGCGAGCCACATGCCGCCCAGCACCTTCCAGCCGAGCCCAACCGGTAGCGGCGGGAGCAGGCGCCAGCCGATGTATGCATGCAACAACGCGATGATAGCGAGCATCAACCAGCGAGGGCGTGCGGGTAATGTGCGTCGCGACGACTTGCCGTGCGCGTGAGCGCCACCGGACGAGGGCTGCGATACCTGCGAGGCGTGTAAGGGTTGCGACATAGTGTTGTCTGATAGGCGTTCGGGGCCGACGTAGCCGTTATGCGGGCGCGGGGCGCAATTGCAAGGGCGCGCGAGACATTACCCTTGCGGCGCCGGGTACTTCTGCGCGTTCATCACGAGCTTCTCGGATACGGCGCGGTTCAGATCGACGCCCAGAACCGACGACAGCCGCACGAGATACATGGCGATATCCGCCAGTTCCTGCTCCACATGCCGGGCCTCGCTCGTTTGCATGACGGCCTTGGCTTCAGCGTCCGTTTGCCATTGAAAGATTTCGACCAGCTCTGCGACTTCGACGGATAACGCCATCGCAAGGTTCTTCGGCGTGTGGAATCGATGCCAGTCGCGCGCGTCGGCGAACGTGTGCAGGGCGGCTTCCAGCCCGGTCGCATCGACGAGGCGGGCGGGCCCGGCTTGGCCATCGGCGTCGCCGGAGACGGCAGAATCCTTGGGGGCAGCGGACATGGGAGACGGTATTCGGAGGTGACGGCCGCAGGCGGGCTCGGGGACGCGACAAAAAGCCGCTGGAACGAGGTATGGTAGCGCGTTGGCGCAAGACGCGCCGTGCACCCTCCCGATCACTTCCGACCCAGTATCCTTTGGACAGCGCTTCCCCCGGCCCCGTCGCCCCGCCTATCGAAACGCCCGAGCCGGCCCGTTACCGTGTCACGCTCATGCCGTCGGGCTGGCAGTTCGACGCCCCGGCCGGCACACCGATTCTGCTCGCGGCGCAAGCCGCCGGCTTCAAGCTGCCGAGCCTATGCCGCAATGGCACCTGCCGCGCGTGTTTGTGTCAGGCGCAAACCGGCGGTGAGCCAGCGCCGGTGGCCTACCGCATCGAATGGCCAGGGTTGTCGCGTGAAGAGAAGGGACAGGGCTGGCTGCTGCCGTGCTGCGCGTATGCGCGTGCCGACCTCGTCATCGACGCGCCTGACGCCGCGCTTTGTTAAACTTGCCGCTATCTGGCGCTCGCCTTCGAGCCGTCATAACCGTTTCAGGATCAGGAAAGCCGAATGGCACAGTACGTATTCAGCATGAACCGCGTGGGCAAGATCGTGCCGCCCAAGCGTCACATCCTCAAGGACATCTCTCTGTCGTTCTTCCCGGGTGCCAAGATCGGCGTGCTGGGCCTGAATGGTTCGGGCAAATCGACGCTGCTCAAGATCATGGCGGGCGTGGACAAGGAGATCGAGGGTGAAGCGATCCCGATGGCGAACCTGAATATCGGTTATCTGCCGCAGGAGCCGCAACTCGATCCGGAGCAGACGGTGCGCGAAGCGGTGGAAGGCGGCATGGGCGAAGTGTTCGAAGCGCGCACGAAGCTCGACGAGATCTACGCGGCATACGCCGAACCGGACGCCGACTTCGATGCGCTAGCCGCCGAACAAGCCAAGTACGAAGCGATTCTCGCCGCGAGCGACGGCAACAACATCGAGCAAACGCTGGAAGTCGCCGCCGACGCGCTGCGCCTGCCGCCGTGGGACGCCAAGATCGGTGTGCTCTCGGGCGGTGAAAAGCGTCGTGTGGCATTGGCCCGTCTGCTGCTCTCGAAGCCGGACATGCTCTTGCTCGACGAACCGACCAACCACCTGGACGCCGAATCGGTCGACTGGCTCGAACAATTCCTCACACGCTTCCCGGGCACCGTGGTGGCCGTCACCCACGATCGCTACTTCCTCGACAACGCTGCCGAGTGGATTCTCGAACTCGACCGCGGTCACGGCATTCCCTGGAAGGGCAATTACAGCTCCTGGCTCGACCAGAAGGAACAGCGCCTGAAGCAGGAAGAGTCGACCGAGTCGGCCCGTCAGAAGGCGCTCAAGAAGGAATTGGAGTGGGTGCGTCAGAATCCGAAGGGCCGTCAGGCGAAGTCGAAGGCGCGCCTTGCCCGTTTCGACGAACTCAACAGTCAGGAATATCAGAAGCGCAACGAAACCCAGGAAATCTTCATCCCGGTGGGTGAGCGTCTGGGCAACGAAGTCGTCGAGTTCAAGAACGTGTCGAAGGCCTTCGGCGACCGTTTGCTGATCGACGACCTGAGTTTCACCGTGCCGCCGGGCGCGATCGTCGGCATCATCGGCCCGAACGGCGCCGGTAAGTCGACTTTCTTCAAGATGCTCACGGGCCGCGAACAACCGGACAGCGGCGAGATCAAGGTCGGGCCGACGGTCAAGATGGCTTACGTCGACCAGAGCCGCGACGCACTGGACGGCAGCAAGACCGTGTTCGAAGAGATCTCGGGCGGTGCCGACGTGCTGACGGTGGGCAAGTACGAAACGCCGTCGCGTGCCTATATCGGCCGCTTCAACTTCAAGGGCTCCGACCAGCAGAAGCAGGTCGGTTCGCTCTCGGGCGGCGAGCGTGGCCGTCTGCATATGGCCAAGACGCTGATCTCCGGCGGCAACGTGTTGCTGCTCGATGAACCGTCGAACGATCTGGACGTCGAAACCTTGCGTGCACTCGAGGACGCGCTGCTCGAGTTCGCCGGTTGTGTGATGGTCATCTCGCACGATCGCTGGTTCCTCGACCGTATCGCCACGCATATTCTGGCCTTCGAAGGCGACTCGCACGTCGAGTTCTTCCCCGGCAACTATCAGGAGTACGAGGCGGACAAGAAGAAACGCCTCGGCGAGGAGGGAGCAAAACCGAAGCGAATCCGCTACAAGCCGATCGCGCGGTAACGCAGGAAAAGGCGCCGCAAGGCGCCTTTTCTGTTTGAACGGTGGCTCGGCAGGTTCGCCGCATCAGGCCTGCCGGCCGCAACCCGTGTTCGACGTGCCATGCCGACGCGCAGTGCGCGGCATGACCCGCCATCTTGACGAATCAGGAGTGTGCAAATGAGCCAGTCAGTGAATCAGTTGAATGGGAAAGTCGCCGTGGTCACCGGTGCGGCCAGTGGCATCGGGAAGGAAATCGCACTCACGCTCGCGCGCGCCGGCGCGGCCGTGGCGATTGCCGATCTGAACCAGCAGGGGGCCGACGCCGTGGCCGAAGAGATCAAGGCGGCCGGCGGCCGCGCCATCGGCGTGGCGATGGACGTGACCAGCGAAGAGGCGGTGAACAGCGGCATCGACAAGGTGGCCGCCACCTTCGGTTCGGTCGACATCCTGATCTCGAACGCGGGCATCCAGATCGTCAATCCCATCGAGAGCTACGCGTTTTCCGACTGGAAGAAGATGCAGGCCATTCACGTGGACGGTGCATTCCTCACCACCAAGGCGGCGCTCAAGCACATGTACAAGGACGACCGGGGCGGCATCGTCATCTACATGGGCTCGGTGCACTCGCATGAGGCGTCGCCGCTGAAGTCGGCCTATGTGGCGGCCAAGCACGCCTTGCTGGGACTCGCCCGCGTGCTCGCCAAGGAAGGCGCGAAGCATAACGTGCGCTCGCACGTCATCTGCCCGGGCTTCGTGCGCACGCCGCTCGTCGACAAGCAGATTCCGGAGCAGGCCAAGGAACTGGGCATTTCGGAAGACGAGGTCGTCAAGAAGGTCATGCTCGGCGGCACGGTCGACGGCGTGTTCACCACGGTCGACGACGTTGCGCAAACCGCGCTTTTCCTCGCCACCTTCCCGACAGCCGCGTTCACGGGCCAGTCGTTCGTGGTGAGCCACGGCTGGTTCATGCAGTAAGCCGCAGGTTTCACCCGCGCCGGCCGTCTCGTGCCGGCGCTGCCCCCAAGTCAGCAGCAAGTCTCAGGAGAACGGTCATGACGGCCAATCCGCCGACAGTCCCCAAACGCGCCATCGATCTGCCGCCTTACGAGACGGTTGCACTCGTCTTGCAGGGCGGCGGGGCACTCGGGGCTTATCAGGCGGGCGTGTATGCCGGATTGTTCGAAGCCGGCATTGCACCCAACTGGGTCGCGGGTATTTCCATCGGCGCACTCAATACTGCCGTCATTGCGGGCAATGCGCCGGAGCGTCGCGTGGCGCAGCTCGAGGCGTTCTGGCGCGCGATCTGCGAGCCCGCCGTATTCCCGCCACTACCGGCACCGCTCGAAGCGGCCATCCTCAATGGCCCCGAGTCGGGGCGCATTGCCTACAGTGCATGGCAGGCGTGGCGCGCCATGGTCGAAGGTCAGAAGGGCTTTTTCACGCCGCGTTGGCCACAACCGCTGCCCACCGCCATGGGCGATCCGGCGCATGCGAGCTACTACGACACGTCGGCGTTGCGCAGTACGCTGGAGCGCTTCGTCGACTTCGACCGTATCAATTCGCGCGAGATTCGGGTGTCCGTGGGCGCCGTCAACGTGCACACGGGCAACTTCGTCTATTTCGACAACACACGCGAAGTGCTGCGTGTGGAGCACTTCATGGCGTCCGGTGCGTTGCCGCCGGGGTTCCCCGCCGTGGAGATCGACGGCCAATATTTCTGGGACGGCGGCCTCGTGTCGAACACGCCGCTCTCGGAAGTGCTCGGCACGTCGCCGCGTCGCGACACGCTGGTGTTTCAGGTCGATTTATGGAGTGCACGCGGGCCGCTGCCCGACAATCTGAACGATGTCGCCGACCGGCAGAAAGACATCCAGTTCTCGAGCCGCACGCGTCTCGTGACCGACAATCTCCAACGTGCGCAGCACTATCGTCGCGTGTTGCGCGAAGTCCTGGAACGAGTGCCTGCGGAGGTGCGTGCGCGCGATCCGTGGTGCCACGCGGCGGAAGAAATCGCTTGCAGCAAACGCTATAACGTCATCCAACTGATCTATCGCAACAAGGAATACGAGGGGCACTACAAGGACTATCAGTTCGGACTCTCCACCATGCTCGATCACTGGGCGAGCGGTCTCGATGACGTGCGGCGTACGCTTGTGCATCCTGAGTGGCTGGCGATGCCCAACGGCGCCTCGGGCTTCATTACGCACGACATTCATCGTCACGAAGTCGTCTGACGCCGCCCGCGTTCTCATCCCCCTCGTACGATCCCTGCGGCCAGCGCTTGCCTCGTGCCCGCACCATGCTGAACACGTCTGCCAAGGCATTGCCGTCGTCTACTGTGCGAGCGCTGCCTCCAGCCGCGACTTGAGCGGTTGCAGATCGAGCAGCATGGCCGTGCGCTGGGCGCCGTCTGCCGCTGGCAACTCGACGGCTTCGCGCATGTCGTTGCGCATTTCGTGCGTGGCCCGGCCGAGCAGCATGGCGGGCATCGGCAGCTTGTCGGCTTCGTCCAGTGTGACGATGTTCTCGATGGCGTCGACGAGCAGCCCGAATTTGTCCCTGCCGTGTTCGATGACGAGAATCTTGCGCGCTTGGGCATCGTCTTGCGGCGGCATGCCGTACAGCGCCCGCAGATCGACGATGGTGACCAACTCGCGTCGCAGATTGAGCATGCCGCGCACGAACGGCGGCGCGCCTGGGGCGGGCATCACGTCCGGCGAGTCGTGGATGATCTCGCGCAATTGGTCCAGCCGCACCGCCAGCATGTGCTGCAATCGGAACGATACGTAAGCGTGGCGCGTACCGCGCGACGATTTCGCGCCGGTGCCGCTCCAGGCCGAATCGCCCGCTTTGGCGCGCGGCGCGTTGTCTGTCTCCCGATACAGTTCGCGGTGCCCGTGAGTAAGTTCGAGCACCTGTGAGTGCGTGAAGAGCTGGTCGGCGTTGAGCAGCATGATATCGTCTGCATCTGCCTGTTCGTGCACGATGCAGCCTGAGAAAAGCTGCGCGTGCGAGGCGCTGAAAGACGGCATGGCGAGCAATTCGTCGGCGAAGGACGTCACGATGCTGTCTACGGCATCCACCAGCAAACCGAAGTGCACATGTTCCTGTTTGACGATCAGAATCCGGCGCGGGTCCGACGCCGTGCCCGCGATGCCGGCCTCCGGGCGGCTCGCATGCAGCCCGAGGAACTGAGCGAAGTCGATGACCGGTACGACCGTGCCGCGCAGATTGAGCATACCAACGCAAAACACACCGGCGAGCGCCGACTTCTGTAATTCGGGAATGCGGATGATTTCGCGAATCGCGCCCATCGGCAACGCGAGGCGTGAGTGTTCGACCGTGAACGACACGCACTGCAATCGCTGGCGTTGCTGGCGGCGCTGCGGCGCGGCGAGCGCCTGACGCGCAAGCAACTGCGGCATGTTCTCGATATGGACGAGCGCACCCGGCGCGAGGATCTGGAGAATGCGCTCGCCGCCGTCGAGTTTGATTGCCCCCGAGATCACCTGCGGCGCGGTGTGAGACGGGGCGTACTCGAACCTGGTGCGTTGCGAGGCGCGCACGCGAAGGATCTCGCTCGTCGCGTCGAACAGCAGCCCTACGCGCACGCCGTCGACGTCGACAACGGCAATCTTCCCGTTCACGGGCAAGTTTCCGGTCGATGCCTCCGGCGCGATGGCGAGCAACGGCTTCAGATCGACGATGGGAATGAGGGTGCCGCGCAAGTTGAAGAGGCCGAGTAAAAACGGCGGCGAGAGCGGTACGGGTGTCACGCGCTCTGGGTAGTTCACCACTTCCTGCAATGGGGCGATGGGCAGCGCGAACTCGACGTCGCCCAGATGAAACGAGCCGAAGACTTCGATGTCGTCCGGGTTAGCGTGACGAGGCGCGGACGGTGCGCCGTAATCCGCACTACGGTTGCCTCCGCCGTCGACACCGTGCCCGAAGCCTGCATATCCCCGATAGGGCGACGCCGTGGGCGGCAGCACGGTCGTGCCCGCGATGGCGTCGTGACGCAGCAAAGGAAATTCCGGCGTGCGCGCATTCATGATTCCCGTCCCACGAGTCGAAGCGAGGGGCGACGCGGCACCGCAGCGCCCCCGTTGGCGCCGATCGTGCGCACATAGAACGTGTGATGCGCACAGTCGATGGTGAGTTGCCGTCCGATCTCGCCGCCAACCTCGACATGCACGATCGGAATACCGGTCTCGGCAATCAACGCCTGCGCCATGTTGGCGTTGGCGACGCCGATCAGCCCGTGCCGGGCGGCCGGCTGGTGCGGCATCATGTTGCCGCCGCCCGCGATCACGGCTTCGATCTCGCAGCGGCGTGCGCCGTCGGCCTTCATCAACGCAAGCAGCGAAGGCACCGCTTGCGTGACGTACTTCGCACCGATGACGAGTGTTGGATTCGGCGCTTCCGGTAACAGGCAGTGGGCAAGTCCATATAGCCCGCGCGCGCGCCACATCAGACCGATGCCCACACACGAGCCCAGGGTGGCGCGCAGCACGTCTTCGCCGCGCCCGATGCGCACCTCGCCCATCAACACTTGAATGTCATGCGACGGCCCCATTTGACGCTCCCTGATTCCGGTAAATGAGCGGTTGCTCAAACCGATAGCCGGTCGAGAGCCGCGCAAGCGACTCGGATTCACCGACAATCAGCACGCCTTCGGGGGCAAGCGTGCGGCGTACGTTCTCGAGAACACGTTCCTGATCGGCCGTTTCGAAATAGATGAGCACATTGCGCAGCATCACGAGATCGAACGCCTCACGACGCGCCATGCGCTGGTACAGGTTGTGTTCGGCAAATGTCATGTGCGAACGTAATTCCGCAACCACGGTGAAGCCGCCGGCATTCGGGCGGAAGTATTTCGCCAGCATTGGCGGGCGTTGCTGTTTCAGTCCGTCGACGCTGCGTCCGGCGTAGTTGCCGGCCATCGCCGCCGCCAGCACCTGACTCGAAATGTCTGTGGCGTGAATCTGATACTGAAAGCCGGTGTGCCGTGCGCGAAATTCCTCGCAGAGCATCGCGGCAGAGTACGGCTCCTCGCCGGAAGCGGCGGCGGCCGACCACATCCGGAAGGGGCGCCCGGGATTGGACGCGTGCCAACGCGGCAGGTAATGCGCAGAGAAATAGTCCCAGACGCGCGGCGTGCGAAAGAACGTGGTCTCGTTCGTCGTGACCAGATTCACGAAGTTGCGCACTTCATCGGGCGTGTTTTCGAGCAGCGAGAGATAGTCGCGGTAGCAGCGCAGCGAGAGCGTGCGCAGGCGAGGGCGCAGCCGTCCCTGCAACATCGTCCACTTCTTCTCGTTCATCGAGATGCCGGTGTACCGGTGAACGGCACGCAGAAGTGCCAACTGGGTACCGGGATCGGCCTCGGCTTCGATTTCCATTGCCATATGGGCCCTCTTGGCGGACGGTTGATCCGGCTCTGTGCGCTCGGCCGGTCAGAACCGGAAGATGCTGGGGGGGGGGGGCGGCTGGGGCGCAAGCCCCGAGGTCACCGCCAGATCGTGCTTACACCTTGAATCGCGATACGGTGAGGTCGAGTTCCTCCGCGCCCTGATTGAGGCCGGTCGTTGCCTGCGCGATTGTCTCGCACGCGCCGGCGGACTTTTCCGTTTCTTCCGCGACGTGCTGAATGGCGAGGCTCACTTCGCGTGCGGCGACGAGTTGCTCTTCGGCCGCGCACGAGATCTCGGAGATCGCCTGCGTGGTGCGTGACACGCCGCCCACGATCTTCTCGAACGCCTCACCCGCCTGCCGTGATACTTCGCTACCCTGGGCCACACGTTTGGTCGACTCGTTGATGAGTTTGGAAATCTCCTTCGTGGCTTGCGAGGAGCGCTCGGCAAGCTTGCGCACTTCGTCGGCCACTACCGAGAAGCCGAGTCCGTGCTCACCCGCACGAGCGGCCTCGATGGCCGCATTGAAGGCGAGCAGGTTGGTCTGCCCGGCGATCTCGCCGATCACCTTCACGATCTCGCTGATGTCTTCCGACGACTTGTTGATCAGTTCCATGGCCTCGACCGAGCGTGCGATGGCGCGTGCGCCGGTTTCGGCTTCCTGCTGAGTCGCTTTGGCGAGTTGATCGGCGCCCTTGGTGTTGTCGGCAATCGAGTTGATCGACGCCGTCAGTTCTTCGATGGACGCGTTCATCTCTTCGACCGTCGCACCGAGCGCCTGCGCACCCGTGGCCACGGTATTGGCGCGCTCGGCAATATCGCGCGACGCGCCCGAGAACTCGCCCGCCGAATTGACCACCTTGCCGATCACGCCGCGCAAATCGTCCATCATGTGGCGAATGCCGCCGGCCAACTGATCGATCGGTTCGGTGCCCGAGACGGCGATGTCTCCGGTCAGATCGCCCGCTGCCGCACGATTGACCGTGTCGAGCAACAGCGCGACCTTGCGCTGGTCGTCTTCGGCGCGACGCTTGACGCTTGCCTCCAGTTCGACCTGCTGTGTGATGTCGGTGGCGAACTTCACCACTTTGTAGGGGCGTGCGTTCGCATTGAGAATCGGGTTGTACGTCGCCTGAATCCAGATTTCACGGCCGCCGCGCCCGATGCGTTTGTAGCGTCCGGCGTCGAACTCGCCGCGATTGAGCTTTGCCCAGAAGTCGTGATACGTCTGCGAGGCGGCATACTCCGGCTCGCAAAACAGACGGTGGTGCTTGCCGCGAATTTCGTCGAGCGAGTAGCCCAGTGTCTTCAGGAAGTTGTCGTTGGCCGTGATGACGGCGCCGTCGAGATCGAACTCGATGACCGCCTGCGCGAGGTCCATCGCGCGCACCTTGCCTTCGAATTCGGCCTGACGTCCCCGGTCGGCGGTGACGTCGGTGGCGAACTTGATGACCTTATAGGGCACGCCGTTGGTGTCGAATACCGGGTTGTACGACGCGCGAATCCATACCTCGCGGCCGCCTTTGCCGATGCGCTTGTATTCGCCGGCGTCGAACTCGCCGCGACCGAGTTTGGACCAGAATTCGAGATACGCGCCAGACGCCGCGTAATCGCTCGCACAGAACATGCGGTGGTGCTGGCCCTGAATTTCATCGAGCCGGTAGCCGAGTGTCCGCAGGAAATTCTCGTTGGCATGCAGGACGCGGCCCTGCAAGTCGAATTCGATGACGGCCTGCACGCGATTGAGCGCGGCGCTGACCGCTTGTAGTTCCTGCTGCTCCATTTGGAATTCAGGCGTGGCGATTTCCATGACCTTCTCCCCTTATAGGCTAGCCCCCGGCGCGTGTCGTGCGGCCGTCACGAAAGGGATGCTGCGCGAGTTCAATCATGGGTGCGCAGTCCTCTATAGACCCGATTACGACAGCGCAAAATGCAACTTGAGATCAGTGCCTACCCGCATGTTGTTTTTGCATCGAAACGTAAAAATGCTTCGAAAGCCGCGTCAAATAAGGATTTAAAGATAGAGGAATGGCACGTGAAGTCGACGCTGTTATTGCGTCAATACATTTCAAACACGCAAATGAAGCGCGCAATTGGTGTGTGCCTGCGCGGGAGCGGTGCAGGACATTGGCGCGATCCGTTGACGGGAACGCTCGGCACAGCAGATCGGAACTGCGGGAAAAAGACCTCCCCCCGCGTCTGAAACGAGGGGAGGCTTGACGCAAAGTCGCACGCTTCGGGGCAGTTGAAAGGGCGACACCTGTCGCCACGCAATCCCCATGCCAGACCGGTTGATCGCCGAAAACCCTTGTCGTTGTTGACTTCCTGCGACTCTGGCCGGTGCGACGTCACGGCCGCGTTCGCCGGATGTAACGTAACAAAGTGCGACACATTTCCGATTTGGCAACCTTCGCTTACACGACTTACAGACGCGTGATGGGCTTCCTGTAGGCGCAACGATATAAAGAAAGCGAACGGATTCACGTTCCACTTTCAGGAGTCAGATCATGAAGCTCGTCGTTGCTGCGCTACTTGCCGTCACGCTTGCAGGGTGTGTGGTTGTCCCGGCCCGGCCGTATTACGGCGGTTATTATGGGCATCCGTGCTGCTATCGGTATTAATGTGTGAACAGCGTTTTGGGGCGTAAAGTCGTAAAGGCGTGAAGGCCGGATAGAGAAAGTGGCGATGAAATTGCATCGTCCTAATAGGGGGCGAGAGAGCAAGGAAGCAAGGAAGCGAAGCATTTTCAAAACGCGATAAAAAAGCCCCGCAGGTTTTACCTTGCGGGGCTTTTTCATCGGTTGCCGCGAACCTGTGTCACTGTCGGGACGGCGTTCGCGGTGAACGGACTCAATGGCGGTGATGCCAGTCGCGACGATCGTAATAGCGGCGATCCCAGTCGCGGTCGTGACGCCAATGCCCCGGCGGCGGGCCACGCCAATATTGAGGTCGCGGTGCGTAGACTACCGGCGGCGGCGCCATGACCATCGGCGCTGGAGCAGCATAGACCGGCGGCGGTGCGTAGACCGGGCCGGGCGCCACGATGGCCGGCCCCGGAATGCCGATGTTCACCGAGACGTCGGTGCGTGCGAACGCATTGCTTGAAATGAGTACCGCTGCGGTTGTCGTGATGGCCGCAGCAGCGGCCCGGTATTGACCCTTCATCCGTTCTCCTTGTTTGCCTGCCGGTGCGCATTGTCCGGACGCGCACTGACGCGCGATTCGTGGTCCCGATTTTACGGAGCACACGTACCGGCCTGTGCTACGGCGGCACTACATATGTAACAAGGCGTAAGGAATCCTGCGATGGCGTTCGCAGGCGAGGCGCGGCGGCGACTCAGCGTCGTTCGTGATCTCGCGGGGCGAGAAAACTCGCGGGACGACGTCCGCGCCGTGCCGAAGTTGTGAAGTACGACGGGCGCCGCAAGTCCTGCGTCTCGTTCGGCGAGCGCCAGTAGGGGGTGCGCGGGGTGCCGAGCAGGTCTCCCGGGCGATGTGGCGACAGCGTCGGCATCGACGCGGGCCATGCCACCTGACGCCAGCGGGCGCCAGCCGGCACGACGAGTACCAGCATGACGAAAACGAGCGTCACGACGGCGTAGACGACAACAGGCGAGAGGGCGGTCTCCATGACAAACTCCGGTCGCGAACATGTCACACCACGGGGAATGCGGCTTGGCACGCAAAGTGTGGCGTTTTCACTATAGTCCATGCGGGTCTTGCTGGCACTCGGTTGGAGACTACGCATGTTGCGGGTCTACACGACAGACGCCGTTTTCCGAATGCCCCCGCCATGCTGCGCGGCGGCCACGCTGGCGTCAACCGCGACTTCGCAGTCGGCGGCCGGGCAGTGGCAAGGCGCGCTCGACACGTTGCAGCGCTGGGTCGACGGCGTGAAGTGAGCGGCCGCATGAGGGCGCTCAGCCGGCTCGCTGCGGACTCAGGCTTCGGTGTCCTTGCCAAGGCCGTCCCAACTCATGGAGATGGGCGGCGCAATGCCGAACAGGTCGATCACCCGCGCGACCGTGTCGTCGACCATCGCATCGAGCGATTCCGGGCGGTTGTAGAACGCAGGCAGAGGCGGATAGACGATGCCGCCCATTTCGGTGACAGCGGTCATATTGCGCAGGTGCGCAAGATTGAAGGGCGTTTCGCGCACCATCAGCACAAGGCGGCGGCGCTCCTTCAGGGTGACGTCGGCGGCGCGGGCGATCAGGTTGTCCGAGAGCCCGTGCGCGACGCTCGCGAGCGTTCTCATCGAGCAGGGGGCGACGATCATGCCCGCCGTCGCGAACGAGCCGCTGGCGATGTTCGCGCCGATCTCGCGCACGCTGTGGTACTGATCGGCCAGCGCCTGCACGTCGGCACGCTCCAGCCCGAGTTCGTGACGCAGGGTCAGCCAGGCTGCGCTCGACACGATCAGATGCGTCTCGACGCCACCCATGGCGCGCAGCCGTTCAAGCAAGCGTACGCCGTAGATTGCACCGGTCGCGCCGGTCATGGCAACGATCAGACGCGCGGGCTGCGGCGCTCCCGTCGACACTGTCATCGAGACGGTGCTACGCGAGGTCGGCGAGAACCTGCTTGAGTTCGCCGCTCTGGTACATCTCCATCATGATGTCCGAGCCGCCGACGAATTCGCCGCCGATATAGAGCTGGGGAATGGTCGGCCAGTTGGCGAATTCCTTCACGCCCTGGCGGATTTCTTCGTCTTGCAGTACGTCCACCGTGAACAGATTGTCGACGCCGCAGGCCTTCAGGATCTGCACGGCGCGGCCCGAGAAGCCACACATCGGGAATTGCGCGTTGCCCTTCATGAAGAGCACGACGGGATGTTCGGTGACGATTTGCTGGATACGTTGCTGGGTGGTCATGGTGAAAAAGCCCGTGGGGATGCCGGAAATTCGGCGTATCCGGCATTTTAGCGGTTTTCGGCTTCGCCTGTCGGCACGCGCTCAGACGCGCCGGCCACCTGTGGTGCGCTCGATGCCCGCCAGATCGCGTTCGGAGAAAACGTCGGCAAAGCCCGCCGCCTGGCAAAGTTCGCGTACGTCGGCGGCTTGATGGTAACCATGCTCGCACAGCAGCCAGCTATCCGGCAGCAGGCGCGAGGGCGCCCCGGCCACGATCGTGCGCAAAGCGGCGAGGCCGTCTGCGTGATCGGTCAGGGCGTCGACCGGCTCGAAGCGCAGATCGCCTTGCGAGAGATGTTCGTCCCCCGACACGATATACGGCGGATTCGAGACGATGATGTCGAACGGTGCAGCGTTGCCGGGCAATGCCGCGTACCAGTCGCTCGCGACGAACGCAACGCGCTCGTCCAGACCGAGTCGCCGCGCGTTTTCACGGGCAACGTCGAGCGCGTCGGCTGAGCGGTCGAGCGCAGTGACCTGAGCGTCGGGCCGGCTGTGGGCAATGGCCAGCGCAATCGCACCGCTGCCGGTACCCAGATCGAGCACGCGCGGTGCCGTGCGAGCTTCCAGACGCGCAAGCGCCAGCTCCACGAGCAATTCGGTTTCCGGCCGGGGAATGAGGACGGAAGGGCTAACCGTCAGTGTCAGGCCGAAGAATTCCCGCGCACCTGTCAGATAGGCGATGGGCTCGCCCGCCACGCGACGCGCATGCAGCGCGCGATAGACGGCGAGCGTCTCGGGCGCAAGCGGCTCGCGGTCGCGGGTAATCAGTTGCGTGCGGGGCCAGCCGAGCACATGCGAGAGCAGGATGCGCGACTCCGGCAGTGGCAGCCCCGGTTCGCGCAGCAACGACGCGACGGTGCAGACCGTGGCGTCCGCGTGCGGCGCGGCGCCGGCATCGGGCGTCATCAGGCGGCCTCGCCCAGCGACGCCAGCAGTTCGGCCTGATGCTCGGTGACGAGGGCATTGATCATCTCGTCGAGATCGCCGTCCATGATGTACTCGAGCTTGTAGAGCGTAAGGTTGATGCGATGGTCCGTCATCCGCCCCTGCGGGAAGTTGTACGTGCGAATGCGCTCCGAGCGGTCGCCCGAGCCGATCAGGCTCTTGCGTGTGGCGGCTTCCTTGGCTTGCTGGGCACGCATTTGACTGTCCTTGATGCGCGCGGCCAGCACCTTGAGCGCCTTGTCTTTGTTGCGATGCTGCGAGCGGTCGTCCTGACACTCGACGACGATGCCCGTCGGCAAATGCGTGATACGCACCGCCGAGTCCGTCTTGTTGACGTGCTGCCCGCCAGCCCCCGACGCGCGGAACGTGTCGATGCGAATGTCGGCCGGGTTGATTTCGACGTCGGCGACATCGTCGGCTTCCGGCATTACCGCCACCGTGCAGGCAGACGTGTGAATGCGGCCCTGTGTTTCCGTGGCCGGCACGCGTTGTACGCGATGACCGCCCGATTCGAACTTGAGACGGGAATATGCGCCCTGGCCGATCAGCCGCACGATCACTTCCTTGTAGCCGCCCAGATCCGATTCGCTCGCCGAAACGATCTCGGCCTGCCAGCGCTGGCGTTCCGCGTAACGTGTGTACATGCGCAGCAGATCGCCGGCGAACAGCGCCGACTCATCGCCGCCGGTGCCCGCACGGATTTCCAGATAGATGTTGCGGTCGTCGTTCGGGTCGCGCGGCAGCAGCATGCGTTGCAGCGTGCCTTCCATGTCGTCCATGCGAGCGCGGGCATTCGCGGCTTCGTCTTCCGCGAACTCGCGCATCTCCGGGTCGGCCGCCATCTCTTGCGCCGCCGCGACATCGTCCTGGGCGTCGCGGTACTGGCGATATTGCTCGACGACCGGCGCCAGCTCGGCGTGTTCGCGCGTGAGCTTGCGGTAGTTGTCCAGATCGCGCGTGACATCGCTCTGGCTCAATAGCCCATCAAGCTCGACCAGACGTTGCGTCAACTGGTCGAGCTTGGCTTGCATGCTCGCTTTCATCTATTTTTCGGCGTTTCCCGAGGTGCGGAACAGTTCGGGAATGAGGTGAATGATTTGCTCGCGCGAATCGCCGCGCGCCGTGTTCAGCGCGTGGGTCGGGCCGTGCAGGAATTTCTTGGTGAGGGACTGGGACAGGGCTTCGAGCACGGCGGCGGGATCGTCGCCACGCGCGAGCATGCGCTGGGCACGCTCGAGTTCAGTCAGGCGCATGGCCTCTGCCGAGCCGTGAATGTCGCGGATGACCGGCACGACGCTGCGGGCGTCGAGCCATTGCATGAAGTTCTGGACGCGCGTCTCGATAATCGCCTCGGCCTGCGCGACCGCTGCCTGACGCAGTGCATTGCCTTCGCGCACGACCGCACCGAGATCGTCGACGGTGTACAGGAAGACGTCGGCCAGACGGCCGACTTCCGGTTCGATGTCGCGCGGCACGGCCAGATCGACCATGAACATCGGCTTGTGCTTGCGGGCCTTGATGGCGCGCTCGACCGCGCCGAGTCCGATCAGCGGCAAGGTGCTCGCCGTGCACGACACGACGATGTCGAACTCATGCAGACGCTGCGGCAACTCCGACAGACGGATGGCCGTGCCGCCCAGACGCTCGGCGAGTTTTTCGCCGCGCTCGGCAGTCCGGTTGGCGATGAACAGTGCTTTCGGGTTCTGCGCGGCGAAGTGCGTGGCGCACAGCTCGATCATCTCGCCTGCACCGATGAACAGCACCTTCTGCGTGTCGATACTCTCGAAAATGCGCTGGGCGAGCCGTACCGCTGCGGCGGCCATCGACACCGAATGCGCACCGATCTCGGTCTGGCCGCGAACTTCCTTGGCGACCGCGAACGTGCGCTGGAAAAGCTGGTTCAGATACGTGCCCAGTGCGCCAGCTTCGGCGGCTGTGCGCACGGCATCCTTCAACTGACCGAGGATCTGTGTCTCACCGAGCACCATCGAGTCGAGCCCGCTCGCCACGCGAAAGGCGTGACGCACGGCGTCGGACTGGGGAAGGGCATACAGGTGAGGGGCGAGGTCGCCCGCCGGGATATTGTGAAACTCGGCCAGCCAGTGCACCGCGCGCTCGCGCGCGGCGGTATCGTCGGTGACGCAGTAGATCTCGGTGCGATTGCACGTCGACAGAATGGCTGCCTCGGGGGCGCTCAATTTGCCACTATCGCTACCGGTCCACAGGCTTTTGAGGCCCGCCAGCGCCGGCTCGATTCGCTCGAACGGAAACGCCACCCGTTCGCGCAGCGAGACGGGCGCCGTGTGATGGTTCAGGCCGAGAGCGAGCAGTTGCATGATGTGGGGGGATCTGATAGCCCCCAATTATAGCGCGTCGACGCGATGCCCGTTTCGGTGGCGCCGCATGTCCCGCGCGGTGGAACAGCGTATGCCATCATCGCGCAGCCGTCCGATTTTGACAAATAGGCATCCCTTATATCCCATATAGCGCGGACCACCACCATCGTATTTGTTGATATATCAGGCGGCTGCCACGGCCGGCGGGGCGGTTGGTGGCGATTGTCGAAACGGCCGGTTTCGAGGCTATACTGCCATCGGGTTCCCGTCCTTGGAGACACGTCATGGGCATTATCGGCACCATCGTCGTCGGTCTGATTGTCGGCCTCATCGCACGCGCCCTGCATCCTGGGCGGGATAGCATGGGCATCATCATGACCATCATCCTCGGCATTGCCGGCGCGCTGTTTGCCCGCTATGCCGGACAGTTCCTCCACCTCTACACCGAAGGGCAGTCGGCCGGCTGGATCGCCTCCATCATCGGTGCGATCGTGCTGCTGGTGATTTACGGCACCATCAAGCGCAGCCGCGCGGCCTGACGCCACACACGAGACAGATCATGGACATTGTGGTGCTCTTGCTGGTGGGACTCGTGGCGGGTTGGCTCGCCGGGATGGTGGTCGGCGGCGGCTTCGGTCTTGTCGGCGACATGGTCGTCGGTGTGATCGGCGCGTTCGTCGGTGCGTGGCTGCTGCGGCATCTGGGCATTGCCGTGGGATACGGCACGCTCGGGCGAATTATCACCGCCACTGTCGGCGCCATCGTACTGCTCGCGTTGTTGCGCTTAGTGCGACGATAGGCCGCACAAGCGCGCCGAAAATCGGGACGCTCGATGTCGCGCCGTGGCAACGGCGGAATGTCGGACGCGCGTCGCGCGGGGGTCTTTTCGTCGTCCAAAACCTTCTAAAACCTGTCTCGAAGAAAGGTCTTTTGCGAGGTGCCAAGCCCCATGGCGTAAGGGTTGGCGGCGCAAGGGCTGATGGCGCCGTGAGTGCCGTACGCGTTTTTCCACGTTCGGCTATGCTTGTCGCCATCGCCAGACCCAAGTCGTCTTGACTACGCATGCGGCATTGCCGCCACGTTCGATCCCCGTCTTCCGTCCTCTGGCGTGGCTGCTGCACCTGACAGGGGTGCGACGGCACTCATCGCAAGTTGGTGCGCTCGATTCCCCACACTAAAAGAACACATGTCTGCGACACGCCATTCCATGCGGCCATTCATCGTGGCATCCGTCATGGCAGCGACCTCCATGGTTGCCATCGAGGCCACGATCATTTCGACGGCCATGCCGCAAATCGTCGCCCAGCTCGGCGGCCTGAATCTGTATAGCTGGGTCTTCTCCGCTTTCCTGCTCGCGCAGACCGCCATGACCGTGGTGTTCGGCAAGCTGGCCGATCTCTATGGCCGCAAGCCGGTCATCCTCGTGGGGATCGCCGTCTTCCTGGTGGCCTCGCTCGGCGGCGGGCTGGCGTGGTCCATGCCCGCGATGATCGCGTTTCGTCTGTTGCAGGGCATGGGCGCCGCGTGCATTCAGCCGGTCAGCCTGACCATCATCGCCGACTACTATCCGATCAGCGAGCGCGGCAAGGTGCAGGGCTATCTGGCGAGCGTGTGGGCTATCTCGGCCGTGCTCGGCCCGATGCTCGGCGGCATCATCATCCGCGATCTGTCGTGGGCGTGGATCTTCTGGATCAACATCCCCATCGGTCTGCTGGCGGCGGCGGGTTTCATCGCGTATCTGCACGAAGACGCCCCGCGTCAGCGCCCGAGCATCGACATACTCGGCGCCGTGTGCTTCACGATTGCCGTGGCGGCGCTTATGATCGCGCTCACCGATGCCAACGCCTTCTCGGACACGCATGTCTGGGCCGGAGTGCTCGCGTGCGCCATCGCGTCGCTGCTGTTCGTCTGGCAGGAACGCCGCGCCAAAGACCCGATGATCTCGTTCGCGCTGTGGAGCCGTCGTCCGATTGCGGCGGCCAATGCGGCGACGCTGCTCTCGGGCATGGTGCTCATGGGGTTGACAACCTTCCTGCCGATGTACGCGCAGGGCGTGCTGCGTCAGACCCCGGTCGTGGCGGGCATGGCGCTCACGATGATCATGGTGGGCTGGCCGATTGGCGCGACGCTCGCCGCCAAGACGTTCACGCGTTTCGGCCTGCGCCGCATTCTCGTGGGCGGCAGCTTGCTGATGCCGGTCGGCGGGATCGTTTTCGCGTTGCTGGGGCCGAGCAGTTCGCCGCTGCTCGCCGGGTTCGGCTCGTTACTCATGGGCTTCTCGATGGGCACGGGCAGCGTGAGTGCGCTCGTGCTGATTCAGGAACTGGTCGACCCGTCGCAGCGTGGCAGCGCCACGGCGTCGAACATCTTCTCGCGCAATCTCGGCAGCACGTTGGGCGCGACGCTCTTCGGCGCCGTGCTCAACTTCGGGCTGACGCACTCGAGCGACGTGGGCGTCGTCACGTCCGATCAGTTGCGTCACGTGCTGGAAGACCGGGGCGTGTCGACGGTGGCCGATCAGGCGATTCGCGCGGTGCTGCAACATTCGCTGCACCTCACATTCCTGTCGATCCTGGCGATTTCGATCGGTGTCGTGCTGCTGCTGCTGCTGGTACCGACCAACGCGGTGGACCGCTCGCGCGACGCCAAGCGTGAGAAGCCGGAATTCGTGCCGGGCGGTCACTGATCAAAGTATCCGTGCTCGCGACATGAAAAACGGCCGGTGGGCGTCTCCCATCGGCCGTTTTGACGTCTTCGATACTGGATCTAACGATGGCTCAACGTGACCCCTCCGGCACCAGATGCAGACGCGACTCGGTGTCCGCCTCGACTGCCGCACGCGAGTACGGCAGCTTGAAGTACTCGCCGTCGAGCCACTTCTGTGCCAGATCGCGATAGTGCGGGCTGTCCGGGTTGCCCGACTCGCCCGGCAGATTCATCGCGCGCGTGTTGTCCCAGTTGCCCACATCGACCACGATCCGGAACGACGGGCCGTTCGTTTGCCGGAAGTCGCTCACTCGATAGGTCGACTGGTTCGGCGTGAAAGGACTGCCGCCTTTGGGCAGCGGGCCGACGTTGAGTTTGGCGCGCATATCGGCGTCTACGGCGTCGGCGAGCGGGTGGGCGTTCAGATTCGTCTGGAGCTTGCCCCACTGCCATGCGCCGGGATCGCTGCCTTGCAGCTTGACCATCTCGCCCCACGCTTCGCCCAGACTCGTGAGCAACACGGCGTCACGCTTCGCGTTGGCGTTCTCGCCGAAGCGTGCGGCGGGTTGTTCGAGGGCGACGAGCATGGCGGCCGGGTCGGGCGCGCCGAAACTCTCGGCGGCGGCCTTGGGCAGCACCGCGTTCTTGTAGGCACGGCCCAGATGGCGGCTGAACCAGACTTCCTCGAGCGCGGCCTGGGCGGAGTCCGCCTGCATGTCGGCCTTCCAGCCCTTGAGCAACTTGAGTGCGGCGTCAGTTTGCGGGTCGTCGCTCGAGAGCGGGGCGAGCAGCGCCATGAGACGCCGCGCCGGAATCGACACGATGTCGTTTTGCAGCCGCTCCGAGTCCTCGATCGAGACTTTGTCTTTCGCCTTGAGCACCTCGTCGATGCGAGCATGCCGTGAGCCGTTGGTCCATTCGAAGCCGAGCTTGCGCTCGGCGTACGGATAGCCGGCCGGCAGGTTCATCTCATTGGACGTCGTGAAATAGCCGGCCGCCGGGTTATACGCCGACGGCAATTGATCGCCCCGCCAGAAGCCGGCCCATTCGTAACGACCGTCGCCCGGTACGGGCATCAGGCCGTCCCAGTTGGGACGGATCGGGGCCATGCCGCTGGGCACCCAGCCGATATTGCCGGCCGTATCCGCATAGACCTGATTGACGGTCGGCGCGCCCCACGTATTGAGCGCCGTCTGAAACTCGGCATAGGTTTTCGCGCGCATGTAGCGCATGGCGTCGAAGTAGGGCGACATGCCCGGCTCCAGCCACGCCGTGCGCACGGCGTACGCGCGATGCTTGTCTGCGTCGACGTAGATCACCGGCCCATGCTTCGTGAACTTGAGATTGGTCTGCACCGGGGTGCCGTCGCGCACCTCGATGGTCTCGTGCACGGTGCGCATCGGCACCCACTTGCCGCGATAACGATACTGATCGGGGTTGGCGGGGTTCAACGCGTAGACGTACAGATCTTCCTGATCGATGTTGAAGATCGTGAGACCGAAAGCGATGGTGCCGTTGTGGCCGATCGCCACGCCGGGAATGGCCGGCTCACCCGCGCCAATCAGATTGAGCGTGGGCGTGCTCACCTGCACGATGTAGCGCAGGCTCGGCGCGGCATAGGCGCGATGCGGGTCGTTCGCCATGATGGCGCGGCCCGTGGCCGACTTTTGCGGCGAGATCACCCAGTTGTTGCTGCCTTCGGCCGATTCGGTCGAGACGTCGTACGGGCCGTTGTCCGCGAGTTGCACGATATCGGCGTCAGCCTGTTGCAGGGAGTCCTTAGTGATCTTCACGCCTTGCGTGGCGAGATCGAAGACCTTCAGCAGATCGTCGGGCAGGCACGGATCGAGACCGTCGGGCACTTGCGTTTTCCACGTCGGTTGCAGGCCCACGCGCACACCGTCGGCGTCGAGCGAGGCGCGGCATACGACCTTGGCGCGGGCGACTTCGCTCTTCAGATTCCGTGTCAGACCGTGGCTGCGAATGCGCACGATGTCCTCAGCCGACCACTTCGCCGGCCAATAGCCGACCTTGCGGAACTCGTACGGCATTTGGTCGGGGTGCGAGGCGAGCCAGCCGATATAGGCGTTCACGCCTGCGGCGAACGCCTCGGCGGCGGGTTTCGCGTCGGGGCCGTAGCGGCGCCACTCGGTGGCCATGTCGCCCCGGTAGACGAAGCGGCGTGCGGCGTCGTCCTGAGCGACGTAGGCGCGCCCGAACACTTCGGATAACTGGCCGAGTCCGCGGCGCCGCCACAGGTCGATCTGGAACAGCCGGTCGCGTGCGGCGTTGAAGCCCTGCACGAAGAAGCCGTCGCGCTCGTTGGCGGCGAAGATATGCGGCACGCCGTTATGATCGATCAGGATGTCGGCCGGTTGCGACAGACCGGCGACGGTAAGTGTTTGCGATGGCGTAGCCGCCGCACCATCGGCGGCATGCAGGGACGCGCTCCACGTCGTGACGGCAAAGGCCAGCACACTGGCGGCGTGGACGGCATTGGGGCGTTGCATTGTCTTCCTCCTGTTCTTGTTTGGGGGCTTGATGCCGTGGAGTACCACGCAATCCTAGACGCATCGCACAGACGTGCAACCTATATTCCGGGAAATGGAATAAATTCCTAATCGTCGAGCCGTGGCGAGACACTGTGCCGAGACGGCATGGCCAACCACTGCACATGCCGGTGGGTGTGCCCGTATCGCCAAGCGAACCCGCCATCGCTTTCGTCGGTCACTTCTGGGACTACGTCAATGCCGGATACGCGTCAGACGTCTTCAACCGAACCCGCCCCCCCTGGGCCGCGCTGGCGCGCGTCGCCGCACATGCGCACGCTGGTCGTACCGCTCATGCGCTTCGGGGTCTCGGGGGTGATTTCGACGGCCGTGCACGTGATCGTGGCGGTCACGCTCATCGAAGCTTTCGGGGCGGGGCCGGTGCTGGCGAATGCCGTGGCGTTCTGCACGGCGACCCCCTGTTCCTATCTGCTCAATACCCTGTGGAGCTTCTCCGCGCGGGTGCATCGCACGAGTCTCACGCGTTTCGTGCCGGTGGCGATCTTCGGGCTGTTACTCACGACGGTCGTCGCGCGCACGGTGGAGCATCTTGGCGGTAATCACTGGGCGGGCATCGCTGCCGTCGTACTGATTGTGCCGCCGACCACATTCTTGCTGCATCGCTACTGGACGTATCGGCACGCGTGAGCCATATCTGACGCGCTTGCCGTTGCCTCAACGCACGACGAAACGGTGGGCGCGCGAGGCAAGCGACTTGCCGCCACCGGCTTGCGCCCGGAGCGTCTTTCGCGCGGACGGCAGCCGAGCCCCAAAGGCATGCGACGGTGCGCGCGAGGGCAAATGGCTCACCTTGACGCTGGACTGGTAGCGACGCCGCACCAGATACAGCGGACGCCCCTTCGACTCGTAGTAGATTCGTCCGACGTACTCGCCGATGACGCCGATGCCGACAAGCTGGATGCCGCCGAGGAACAGAATGCCGACGAGCAGCGAGGCATAGCCGGGCACGTCGATGCCGCGGATGAGGGTGCGCAGCACGATATAGCTGCCGTACGTGAGCGAGACGAGGGCGAGCGACACGCCGATATACGTCCAGCAACGCAGTGGCACGGTGCTGAAGCTGGTGATGCCTTCGAGCGCGAAATTCCACAGCCGCCAGCCCGAGAACTTCGATTCGCCCGCACTGCGCGTCTCGCGCACGTACTCCACGATTTCGGTGTGGAATCCGACCCACGCGAACAATCCCTTCATGAAGCGGCGGCGTTCGGGCAGCCGTTTGAGCGCGCTCACCACACGCCGGTCGATCAGACGGAAGTCGCCGACGTTCTCGGGCAGCTTCACTTCCGAGAGACGGTTGTGTACACGGTAATAGAGGCCTGCGGCCACCCTTTTGGCGAAGCTGTCGCTCGCGCGGTTCGTGCGTTTGGCCAGCACGACTTCGGCACCGTTGCGCCAGCGCTCGATCATCACGGGGATGAGGGCGGGCGGATCTTGCAGGTCGGCATCGATGGGGATGACGGCGTCGCCCTGCGCTTCGTCGATGCCAGCGCTCAGGGCCGCTTCCTTGCCGAAGTTGCGGGTGAAGTCGATCACACGGATGCGTGCGTCGGCCCGGCGCAACGCGAGCAGAGCGTTCAGCGTGTCGTCGGTGCTGCCGTCGTTCACGCACACGATCTCGAAGCGCACACCGGTCACGCCGTCGAGCACGGAGGCCACGGCGCGGTAGAACTTGTCGAGTGCCGGCGCTTCGTTGTGACAAGGCACGACGAGCGAGACGAGCGGCGGGCGCTGCGCAGACGGCCAATGGCGGGTATCGACGGCGCGGGGCATGGTGATTACCTCGTGAGCGCGGGCGCGGTGACGGGCGAGCGGCGACGGGGGATGACGCTGCCGGGGGTGTCCGGGGTATCCGGCACATCGGATACGTCGGGGACATGCGCGAGGCGGCGACGGCGGCGCCACAACAGCACGAGCGTTGCCAGCGTGATGAACGGCATGAACTGGAAGCCGATGTATTGCACGACGAGCAGGCCGTATATCGGCGTGAGCCATAACACGACCAGCCATTCGCGCTCGCCGCGCAGCCACCCGCGCGCGATGCCGTCGCGCACATACCAGGCGATGACGAGCGAGAGAATCGTGAGGTCGTAGTCGTAGAGATAGGGGCTCACGAGCGTGGTCGAGCAAACCAGCATGGCCGCGCGCAACGCAAATGGGCTCGGACGCCGCCAGAAGTCGATCATGGCCGCCACGGCGCAAAGTGCCACCGCGGCGTGAATGACGGCTGCAACCAGGGGCGGTGCACCCAGCATGCGCGCCGTGACGAAGAATGTCGGCACGCGGATGATCTGTGCGGTGCCGTCGACGATGCTTTGCTGCGCGAATACCGTTGCGTGCAGGAACGTCGGATAGGCATCGGGGCCGAAGACCGCAGCGGCAAGCGCCGTTGTCGCGATGACAGTCACAACGCAGGCGGCCAGCGCGCGCCATTGGCGGGCGCAGAGAAAGGCCAGCGGGAAGAGCAGGGCGATGTGCGGTTTGACGAAGAGCAGCCCGGTGAGAATGCCCGCCCACACCGGCCGTTTGCGTAGCATGACGAGCGCGAAGCCCGCGAGCGCGGTGACGTAGAGCGAGATCTGTCCTGCCAGGATCACCAGCAGTACGCCGGGAAAGCCGACGGTGGCCAGGCGCGCATCGCGCCACGGGGCGGTGCGTCGCAGGGCTGCGTAATACAGACCGAAGCCGACGCAGGCATACACCGTGTAGGCGTAGGTGAATGGGAGCAGCGCGATCGGCGCGAGCAGAAGCATGACGAAGGGCGGATAAAGCCAGGGCATGACGCCGCCCAATTTCTCGGCCCACGGTTGCTCGGCAATCTGCGCGCGGGTCATCAGTTCGATGTTGTAGGCGTCGAGCGGATGCCCGTGCAACACGAAATGCGAAGCCCCCCAGAACGGCAGGAAGTCGAGGCCGACCGGGCCGACCTTCGGTGTCGGCAGGAACGAGTGCTGATACCACCAGGCGAAGCTCACGGCGATGGCGAAGAGCAGACCGGCGCCGCTGTAGAGCCGAATGCGTGCGCGGTCGTCGGACCAGTGCCGGCGCTCGCGGGGCGCCGCTTCAACGACGGTCGACGGCTTCGATGTCATGCATGAACCTCCCCTTGGCTGCATGAAAACGGCGATGTTCGACTACGACGACTGCATGGGGTGACGCGGGTAGCTTCTTGTTTTGTCTTATGCGCGATTGTCGCGGGTCGTGCACGGCGATCTCAAGCAGGGCATTCCCTGTATGGCGCGCCGTGCTGCCTTATGCGCAGGGCGCGCAAGGGCGATTGCTTCGAACCGCGAGGCATTCTCCGGCGCTGCGCGCACGATTCCATAGTAGACGAGACGGTCTCCGAAAGGATCGAGACAAGTCGCTTCGGTGCTCGTTTGCCCCAATTCCCCCGACGGATGTGGCAAACCGGCGTTTGAAGGGGAAATTCCAGTCAAGGGATCGGGCGATGGACTGCAGTCCGTCGCGCGCCACCGCTTCAGTGAAGACGCAGCAGACCGATGAGTTGCCACCAGAGCGCGGTCAGCGGGACGACCGTCACCAGCGCGATGAGCGCGCTCGCCACACAGTAGCGGGTGGCGTCGCGAATGCCGATGCCGGCCAGCGCCATGGCCAACACGAGCGGTGGCGCCTGATAAGGCAGTGCGATGGTAGAGATGCCGACGGTCTGCGTCAGCAAGACCGCCTTCACACCGAGCGGCGCGCCGAGTGCGAGTACCGGCACCAGGGGGGTGTAGAGCGCGGGAGCGGCGTTCGAGGTAACGAGGAACGTCAGCGCCACCGATAGCGCGACGAGCACCAGATAGGCCGACGCGCCCGACATCTGCGCCAGATCGAGCCGGGACAGCACCGGGCGCAGCGCATCGGCGAGTCCGGCGTGATCGACGGCGGCCGTCAACCCGATGATGGCGGCGACGAACCACAGTGGGGCGAGCTTCACCTGTTTCAGAAACGCATCGGGGTTCACCAGTCGCAACGGTCCGAGGCACAGCAGCGCCACGCCGAGTCCGACCCACCCGGCGGCGATGTGATGCCACGGCTCCGTCAGCCAAAGGCCGAGCATCAGCGCCAGCGCGGCGAGCAGGCGCCACTCGGCGGGGCGCATCGCCGTGGGGACGTTATTCACGTTATCGACGTTATCGAGCTTCGTGGCTTCGGCGAGGGGCGTCAGCCGGTCGGGAAAGAGCCGCATCGCCACGGCCACCAGCACCACACCGCGCACGAGGGCGAGCACGGGCACTAGCGCAATCGCGTACTCGCCATATCCGAGTCGCAGACCGAGCACGGTCTCGGCGGTGCCGGCCATCACGAGGTTGGGCAGGTTGGCGGGAAGAATGGCCGTCGACAATTCGCAACTGGCCAGCGCGGTCGCCAGCAGAAGTCCGGTGCGGCCAGGGCGGCCGCGCGTCAGTCCGATGCGTTCACAGAAACTCAGCACGATAGGCGTGAGGATGGCGATGCGACCGAGCGTCGACGGCATCACGATGCCGAGGACGAAAGCGATGGTGACGAAGCCCGCGAGCGCGATGCCGTAGGCATGACCGCAATGATCTGCGAGCCGCGACGCGACGCGCTCACCAAGCCCTGTGACACCGAGTGCCATGCCGATGACGGCGCCGCTGAAAACCAGCCAGAACGCGCTCGACGTAAAGCCCGAGAACACCACGCTCGCGCCAAGCGACGTACAGGTGGCGAGCAGGAACATCAATGCGAGCGATACGAGGAAATCCGGTAACCAGCCGGTCGCCCAGTAGCCGAGGCAGAACAGAACGATCACCGCCACGGCAAGCGTGTCGCCACGCAAGCCAGCGGCGTATAAGCCGAGACCGGCGGCAGCGCTGATCCCGGCGAGCAGAGCGTGACGCCAAAGGTGGCGCGGCGCGAAGGTGTCGGCAGCCGTTGCCGTCGCGACGGGCGCGCGAGCGGACGAGGAGGGGTTGACCGTAGGCATGGACGTCACCAGTCGTTAAATAATATATAATTCTAAATGATTATATATAGTTAACTGGGGGAGACAGTCAATGCGCCAGGAATCGGGCACGGGCACGGCGGTGGAGCGCACATATGAAACGCTGCGCGAGCAGATCGGCCGTGGCGAGTTGAAGCCGGGTGAGGCCTTGCGTCAAGACCATCTGGCGGCGGCGCTGGGCGTGAGTCACGTGCCGGTGCGCGAGGCGTTGACGATGCTGGCGGCGGATGGGCTGGCGGTGAGCCGGGTCAATCGTGGCACGGTGGTGGCGGCGCTCACGGTGGAGGATGCGCTGGAACTGGCGGATTTTCGCGCGCTGCTGGAGGGGCGGATGATGGCGCTGGCGATGCCGAATCTGTCGCGCGCGGATCTCGCACGGGCGCGGGCGGCACTCGACGCGTTGGAGGCGGCGACCGACCTTGCGGACATGGTGACCCGCAACGCGGCGTTTCACGCCATGCTGTACGCGAAGGCGGAGCGTCCATACTTCCAGCGCGCCGTGGCGACGGCACGGCTCAACCTCGGACGCTATCTGTTCCTCACATGGCAGAAGGTGGGCAACGCGCAGCGCTCGCACGAGGAGCATCGTGAGTTGCTGCGCTTGTGCGAGGCGGGCGACGACGCCGGCGCCGTGGCGCTGGTACAAGCCCACAATCGCGCGACGGGCGAGCAGATCGCCACGATCATTCGAGAAGGATGGGCGGCCTGAATCGTGGATCGCGAGGAACCCGCCATGGCGGGTTCCTCGCCCGATTCGACCTGCCGTTGGCTTTAGCCAACAAACGCTTCCCCACCGGGGCGCGTGCGGATGCCGGCGGCAAGACGCGTCCATGGGAGATCGGCCGGGTCGGCTGTCATCGGTCCGGGCGCCTTGGCGACGAGTACCGCTTCGGCAATCGGTTCGAAGTCGGCCCGAAAATGCACCGAACTCTTGTTCACCAGGATTTTCATCTCTTCCGGCTGGATACCTGCCACGCGGTAGAGATTTCGATCGAGCATTTGCGCTTTGCCGGAACTCACTGCGATTAGCACATCGTCGATGCGCAGGCATGCAACAGGGCCGAGATCGGCCTGCATCCCGTTCATCATCGGTCCGTCATACCGGCAACGACCGTCAGAGAGAAACACGACTTCGAAGCGCCCGGCGAATGCGAGATCGCCGGACACGCCCGACTGTCCGCCAAGCGCTACGTCGATCTGAGCGCCAAGGCCTGCCTGATGCGCCGCTGCCGCAACTTCCGGATCGCAGATCAGTCCGATTGCCGCCCGTTTGGCACCGTGACGCACGAGCGCACGAAGCATCCCCATCGTGTTGGCATCGCCTCCCGCGCCGGGATTGTCCTGGGTGTCGGCGATGACTACCGGACGGGGCGCGCCTTCGGACAACCGTATCGCTTCACTCACGGCATCGTCTGGCGACAGGAACGGGACTCGCCACTCCAGCTCGTTGTCGATCATGCTGGCATACAGTGTCTCGACCGCAGCATTCGCGGCGTCAGCCGTGCTGCCGTAAGCCCATACGACCGGCCCGCACTCAGGAAAATCTGCTGCGGGAAATCCCGGCGCGAACGATGCGGACAGCACTTCCCCGCATTCGACCTCCGCCACGCGTTCATACATCCCGCGTGCCGGCTCCAGCATCGTGCACATGCCATTGATCGGAATCAGAAACGGCAACCGCCGCGATGAGCGATGCAGTGTTTCTCCCTTCATCAAGCGCTCGAGCAGTTCGGCCGAGCGTGCACCGGTTTGCGCCATGTCGACGTGAGGATACGTCCGGTAAGCGACGAGCGAGTCAGCCGCGCTCAGCATCCGCTCCGTGACGTTCGCATGCAGGTCCAGCGACGCGACGATCGGCACATGCGCCCCCACCACTTCACGCACTCGGGCAAGCACTTCGCCTTCGCCATCGTCGACATGTTCGGCGACCATCGCCCCGTGCAGATCGAGATACACCGCATCGAAGGTCTGCGTGCGGGCGGCTTCGACGATTTCGCCGCTAATCCGCTCGAAGGCGTCGCGCGTCACATGGGCCGACGGGCTTGCGCCTGCCCAGATGACCGGTATCAGCGTGTGGCCGGCGGCTTCCGCTGCGCGGATAAAGCCACCGGCGGGAATGTTGACGTCACGCAGCGCGAGCACGTCGGCGCCACGCGCCATCATGGGAAAACCCTCGCCGCGCTCGAAGTTCTCGTAAGTCGCTTTCGAAGGCGCAAAGGTATTGGTTTCATGCTGAAACCCCGCGATCAGGATCGTGCGATGGGAACGGGACAAGATGAGACCTCTTCTTTGAAGATTGAAATCCGATACATACGCGCTGGCATCAGGCGGTGCGAGCCTCGCGCATGGCAATCAGTGCGAATCCACCGAGGGCGAGCAGCGCCACCATGACGTAAAGGCCGGCGTGCAGGCTGCCGGTCAAGCCTTGCGCCCAGCCGATGATCGTCGGGCTCAGGAAGCCGCCGATCAGCCCGATGGTGTTGATGAGCGCGATACCGCCTGCCGCCGCGTCGCCCTTCAGGTAGTCGGACGGCATCGCCCAGAACACCGTATAGGCCGTCCACATCGCGGCAGTGGAAATGGTCATGCAGGTCAGCGCTAACGCCAGATTGCCGCCGAAGAGGGTGGCGAGGGCGAGCGTTGCCGAGCCGATGAGCGCAGGGACGGCAGCGTGGAAACGACGCTCGTCGCGGCGATCCGAACTACGTCCGACCAGTACCATGGCGATTGCCGCAACGACATAGGGAATCGACGAGTACAGGCCGATCTGCATCGTGTCGCGCACGCCGGCCGACTTGATGATCGACGGTAGCCAGAAACTTACGGCATAGATGCCGCAGATAAAGCAGAAGTACGGCAGCGCCAGCAGATAGACGCGCGGATCCCTCACAACCTGCGCGAACGAGTGATGCTTGCCCGGCAAATCGGTTTCGGCAGCCAGCATGCGCTTCTCGTCGGCGCTGAGCCAGCGCGCGTCGGCGGGACGATCGTCGAGAAAGAACAGGGCTACCACCCCAAACACCACGCATGGCAGACCTTCGATCAGGAACATCCATTGCCAGCCGCCCAGACCGTGCGCGCCGGAGAACGAGGTCATGATCCAGGTCGACAGCGGCCCGCCGAACATGCCGCCGATCGGCCCGGCAAGCATCACGATCGCCATGACCTGAGCCATGCGTGCACGGCCGTACCAGTAGGTGAGGTAGAAGATCATGCCGGGCGCGAAGCCCGCTTCGAAGACGCCGAGCAGAAAGCGCAGCGTGTAGAACATGGGTTCCGAATTCACGAACATCATGCCGGCCGAGGTTGCTCCCCATAGCACCATGATGCGGCTGATGGTCTTGCGCGCACCGACCCTCGGCAGCAACAGGTTGCTGGGAATTTCGAACAACACGTAGCCGAGGAAAAAGATGCCCGCGCCGAGCCCGTACACGGCGTCGGAGAAGCCGAGATCGCTTTGCATCTGCAACTTGGCAAAGCCGATGTTCACCCGGTCGAGAAAGGCGAAGGTGTAGCAGGCGAGCAGGAACGGAAGCAGTCGCCAGTTGAGTTTGCGATATAGCGCGGCTTTGCGTTCGGCGACGAACGTGGAGGGAATGGCAGCCAAGATCGTTCTCCGTTGTGGGTTGACTCGGCCGATCATCGACAGCCAAAATCCGACGAGCAAGAGTAACTAATGTCAGATATCGTTGCCCACAAGGCAACGCTGAAAGTTGAGGGGAGGGGAACGGTGCGCGAACTGAATCAACGGCGCTTGCGGTATTTCCATGAAGTGCTTACCCACGGATCGATCCGTGCGGCGGCGGACAGTCTGAACACGGCGGCGTCGGTCATTACGCGGCAGATTCGGCTGCTGGAGGAGGAGATCGGCGCCACGCTGTTCGAACGCAGGGCGCGGGGCGTACAGCCGACCGAGGCGGCGGCGCATTTGCTCGAGTATTGGCGGGGCTGTCAGTCGCAGCAGGAGCAGCTCGAAGATCGGATTCAGGCATTGCGCGGGCTACAGCGCGGCAGTGTGCGGCTGGCGATCAGCGAGGGCTATATCGACGGATTGATGGAAAACGTGCTCACCGACTTCTGCGCCCAGTACCCTAAGCTCGACGTGGTCGTCGAGGTGCTGCCCGTGAGCAATGTGCTCGACGACGTGGCGCAAAGCCGTGCGCACATCGGGCTGGCGTATAACCCGCCCGTGCACCAGGACATCGAATTTCGGGCAACGTCGTCGCAGCCGGTTGTTCTGCTTGTCAATGCGCACCATCCGCTGGCGGTACGAGGCGGCAGTGTGACGGTCGACGAGATGCTGAACTACCCGCTGGCGCTGATGCCGCCTGCCTTCGGGCTGGGACAGGTCATAGAGATGGTGGCTTTCGCGGAGAACGTGACGATCCGGCCGACGCTCCTGACGAACTCGCTTCAGGTGTTGCGCCACTTTGTCGCGCGCGGCAATGGGGCGACGCTGATCGGTGAATTCTCCGTGTATCGGGAAATCGATTCCGGCGAATTCGTGGCGCTACCCGTGACACACCCGCTATTCGAAGCGGCGAAGGCACGGGTGCTCGTCAAGTCGGGGCGTCCGTTGCCGGCGGCCGCTGACGAACTGCTGACGTGGATTCTGCAAAGAATGCCGATGTTCTCGGCGGATCAGGCCTCCTGAGGGGAGGCCGAGATCCGGTAGCCGCGCTTGTGAATGTTCGTGTCGACTCAGACGTTGTGCCAGCACCCGCGAGTAAGGGTGGCATGGACGTCATTGTAACTGCTTGTTTCGACTAGAGAATATCCCGCCGCTTTAATGTCCATGCCTTTGGGCATATTTGAGCCAAATTCTGCGTTCAAATGTCCATAGCTCAGACCCGGCTGCGCAACGGCGTCGGCTGAGGACATGTTTCGTCGAGCCTGGCCTGAAGTGCGGCATTTTTCTGCAGAAGTTCTAGCACGAGGCGATGCGAGCTCACGAGCTGTGATTGCGCGTTATCACGCTCCTCCGTGAGTCTCTGGACTTTTGCAGCCGAATCTTCCTTGGCTCGTCGCCGCTTCTGCCGCTCGAGCTTTACCGCACTTTGTTGTCCGTTGATTTCTACCCATGCCTGTATTTCGCGAACTAATGTTGGGTAACGAGCTTTTTTAAGGGCAGTCGGGTCGGTGCCGGCTTCTTTCGCGACGTTATTTTGGCTGACAAGGGTACCGCCTGGTAGCACTTGCGGCCTATCGGCCTTCAGTCGTTCAAAGGCGGCTCGGTATCGCTGTTCTGCCGTATCAATTGTGGATGACATTAAGATAGTTCCTCAGGCCTTGCGCCTCAGATTGCAGCGCCCTTTCGCGCGGACTGAATGGTTGGGCCTCGGCAATTTTTCGTTCAACGCTTTCAAGTTGCCGTTCAACTGACGACCGCTTCTTTCTGTCATATATTGCTTCTCCGCAAGGTTTACCTCCGTCGCCTCCGGCACAGCGGGAGATAGATTCAATGCCTCCGTACTCGCAATGCCCCCTCTTGGTACAACCTCCGAGTCGCGTTTCGCGAAATGAAACTTCACCCTTGCGACAGGCCCTGAGCAGAGAATTGAAGTCCTTTAGGCCAATAAGACTGACCGCAATTTCCTGCTTTCGCTGCTCACCCGACGCAGGGACATAGCGGTCTTCCACGAAGGCCTCCATCTGTCTGGCCATCACCTCGTATCGGGCCGCTACGGTTTGCTCCTCGTAGTCCGCGCTAAAACGAGCCCGACTGTAGTGCTTTCCGTAATATCTGGTTTGGATTGGTGTCGCATGTTTCATCATGACCTGGATGGAGCTTTCACACACAAGTCCGCTGGCAAACATGTTAATCGCGCCCGTGCGACGGAGCATGTGCAGGGCCAGTGGCCAAATCTCTCCGACTTTGAATTTCCCTCCTTTGTCCAGATTCGGCGTGAATTTTCTAGCAGTGGTTAAATCATCCTCGGTAATGCGAAGCACCTCGGCGTCGAATAAATGTGGGTACCTTCGCATCACTGATTGATAGGACGGTACCGGCGGGAGCGTCGAGTAAGGCTTCCAGCCGGGTTGGACGGACGACCACGGTTCGAATGCAATATGAGAGAGGTAGGGATTGGCCCGGTCTTCTTCGCTGCAATGGACCTCGGGATTGACGGCTGCACACCTCATACGCAACCTAGCAATAACCGTCATAGCTTCCACAGCCACTTCGACGTTGGGACTGGTTGGCCACCGAGCGTCGCTATCGGGGTCTGTTTTCGTTGTCTCGCCACAAATTACCGCGATGCGACCAAACACCTCGTCAAAGTCCCAAGTGAGGCAATCTGCCCTCAAAGAACCTACTTCTTCTCTTCGCTGCAGTGTGAAATTGGCAATGTAAGCTAAGCCAGCGGACTGAACCAATGTCATGTACTTCGTGAATGAGCGGATGTCAAAACCATTTGCTTGGTGCGGGGAAATCCATTTCTTGATGAGAACATCAATGCCAAACCGTCGAGCCGTAAGCTCAAAGCGCCCATGGAATTTTCGACCGTTGCGTATGCCGGCGCGCTTATTCTGCTGAACGGTAAATGGAAGGAAATTGTTCCGTTTCGCTTTGCGGATGAGAGCCGCTTCCAGTGAACCGAAATTGTTCGCGTAGGCGTCGACGCAAAAATTGAAACAATCCTCGATTCGTTGCCGGTGGTCGAGGAAGTCATCTAGGCATTGCCTTAGTCGAGAAAGTTGATAAATCCAGATGCGCGGGGGGATGTAAGCGGTCTGCTCTTCGTCAGCATCGTTGCTGTTGGCATCGGCGAACGCTTTCGATAAAAACGCAAGAGCCCACTCATCCACAGGCGCATGTCCAATCTGCGCTTCCGCTTGATGTAGGCGGTCGAGGGTAGCCAAAATACGCTGCCTTTCTGATGAGACCGAATACAGTCCAGGCACGCGCTCCAGTAGTTTCGGGTATCGGGCCAAGCTAGTCGCCAAGATACCCTCTTGGTCACAAAGGACCACAATCCTACGCAGGAGGTTGAATCGGCTCTTCAAACTGGCCCAGCCTTGAGAGCTACGTGGCCCCCAGATAATCCAGGTGGTCCAAAGTCGCAAGAGGTGCTGGTTCTCCGGGTTCAGAGGCGGAGCGCTACGCCCATGCCGTCCACCAGCAAAATCCAACTTGAAATTCTTGCCTGCTGACGCTGAGAAATCCCAAACAGGCCCCCCCCACGATGAGAGAGGGTTGCCGTGCACGTCTTCGCTAACTATCCAATCAGCTGGTGGCGGCCAGTGAGGTGGTCGATAATAAACGTGGTCCGGTGTAGCGACGCTGTCAGTTATCTTGAATGTGAGCTCAAAGAGTTTCACGCTCATGCTACGCCCTCTAGTTCCGCAATTTCGCAACTGAAATTCGGATGAAAGTCACCTTCAATGATGCGTGTTCGTGCTTCGTGAACCCACCCGCGCCTAACCTCGTCAGACTGCTCAAACCATTTCAACTTGTCGTGGGCACGGTTGATAGCATGCTTCGCGGGTGGCACATCTTCGTCACTTCTTGGCAAGGGCGCCTTGCTCAATTCGATAGTCTTGAGGTGCAGAAATGTCGTCAGGGCCCAGACGTAGTCGAATGAGTCGACGTCGCGATGGTTCTCGCACCATAGGCATCCGGATGCATTTATGCAGTTGGGCTTCGTCGCCTGGTTGGGGATGTCCTCGGCTTCTTTGGGTTGACCTGTGCAGTCTCCCGGAGCCACCGATTGCATTTTCGACGACAACGCATCTGACTTTGACCAGAAGTGTGCAGCTTCGACCATTGCACGCTGAAGGCTTGGCTGCTCATATACCGTGAGCAAAATTTCCTTCGTATGTTGTGCCATTTCCGCTGTGATGTTCGGGTCAGCCAATTTCCGTAGCAACCAGTTAACTCGGGTTCGCCTCAACATTCTGGGGCATATATATGGAACACTTAACTGTTTGCACACAGCCCGGATACGATGTCCACTGTACCTCGCTTCTGGTCTACTTCCTCGAACGCCAATGAAGGGAAATAGGCGATTTGAATTTGGAAACAGAGTTCTCCGCCATTCAAGATAACGCTCGAAATGCGATTTATATTCTTTGAAGATTTCGAATAGTACTAGGCCACCCCGACGGTTCTTATAGTCCTTAACCTGATAACTCTTAAGGTGGCTAACGTAGAAGAAGTGCCTTAACTCCAGATTGAGTGCTTGTGTGCGGTTCATGCCCGTCTGGGCGATAAACATGAGCAGTTCAGCCTCTATCCGTAGATTAGCGAGAGGGTATCGTGTTCCGAGTCGCGGGTCTTCAGTTCGTGGATGAAACCCCGTGTATCCTGCGAGAGTTAGTGTTTTTCCGCCTCCCAATTCGATTTGAATGGGTAGGCTGACTTCGAGGGTCATCCGAGTGGTCAATCCATCGCAGATATTCTGCAGCAGATGACCAAAGGCGAAGGTATCGTTCAGGTTCTGTTTCTCTGCCTGAATACCGGTCGCAGTTTTCCGGTGCTTGCGGTGTTCCAATCGCGTCAGTTCTACAACACCGGTATGTCGCTCAAGCACTCGGTCCAGTAGTGCTCCAACCGTCGAGGCGTAGAGATATGCAGAATTCACTGCGAGTGGCTGGCTGTCAGGCGTGCCCGTGCCTTTCCGGGTTCCCTTTTTGATGCGCGTCCGATGAAATAAGCAGTCGGCCCATGCGCAGTAAGTTTCCACAGCGCTTTCAAGAGTCATCGGTCGGTGCGTACGGTCCGCGAATCGGAAGAAATACCTCAAATAAAGAATCCGTGATGCCGCTGTCACTCGTGAATGGCCGCTAGCGAGCGCCGAAATGATTTCCTCATGCAACTTAGAGACCAGTTCCAGTCGGTCTAATTGGGGTTCACCGAGCTTCGCCATGGTTATCAACTTGGCAACCTGGCCTTTGGGGGCATTTGCTCCCCCCCTGTAAAGAAGAACATTGAGGTTCCACGGTGTCTCACTTGCACCATATTGGACGTTGGGGAAATCCAGAGGTGGCAACTTTTTCAAGTCATGCATCGGCATCGTTCCAGTCCCTGTTGTAGAGTCCAGTGAATGCCTTGTTGAATGCTGCTGCGGCCTGTTCTTTTCCGCGCATATTTTCCAGAAATTTTATGTAACCCAAGGTGGTCTTCTCATCCTTGTGCAACATGGCGTCTTTGACGATGCCTATTGCAACGCTCGGTGGTACACCGTTGTCGAGTAGAAGTCGCATCAACCAAGTTCCGAATGTGGCGCGAGATTGGTGGAATCGAAAGCGCTGCATGAACTGCAAGCCGGCGAGGACGGCCCGTTTTCTCATCTCCTGGACCAGACGGTTTACCGTCTGGACGGTGTACGGACGGCTACTCCGCGCCAGAAACAGCAGGTTTTTATCCGACGGCAGCGCCTTTGCTTCTCTGAGTAGACGTGCTGTCGACGATGCGTATTTTTTTAAGTCGGCTAGTACCGCTTTGGGGACCATGAGGTCGCCAGAGACTGAATTCTTCGTTGCGACGCCGGTACCTGGGCCCACAGGGAGCAAATAGATGCCCGGAGTGAGCGGGTCTTCGCGAGCTGTTTGCAAACCCGATACGGTGAGAGTAGTGATGGTGCCAATTCGCGCTCCCGTGAAGAAGCCGGTGCTCAGCATCAGATGCAATTCGTTAATTTCGTTCGTGGCCGTGTACGCCAGCAGCTTACCCATGTGTTCCGCGCGAAGCGGTAAGAGACCGTCCTCAAGCCGGGTGCCTACCTGCTTGCGGTTTGGTATTCTTAGGTCTGTTGATAGTCGGACCACTGCGCGCTTGAAGCCGACCGAATCGTGAAAGCGGATGACCGTTAAGCGGTCATCCCACATCGGTCCACCAGGGCGTACGAGATTGTGCGAATTGGCAAACCGGTAAAATTGGATGACGGCATTCATGCCGTTTGTTGCCGTACTGCTTTCCAGAGTGCCGTCTTTTACTTGGTCTATCTGATGTTTTCGGAACATTCTGAGCACTTGCTCGTCTTTCCGCACAGGGAAGTGCTGCCAGTCAATGCCTTCGGTTTCGAGGAAATTGGCATATCGGCACAGGTGCTTCATGGTGCGTTTTATCGTCTCTGCCTTGACCTCACCTGACGCTGCTCGTTCCAGCGACCATAGGTTTGCTTCGTCCCACCCACGACGGTCTTCCCAGAAAATTTGTGGGAGCCGTTCGATAGGGAGCTTTGCCTGTTTCGCCCAAACGAGTTTCTCCTGGGCTTGCAATGAAGCGCCGAAGAACTCATAGAGGATGAATTCAAGCCGCGCCATGATGCGATTCGCTCAGGTTGATGAGAGCGCTCTGTATTGGGCTAGTGGGATTCGCTGCGACTAGCGGGGCCGGGGGCCTGCGCCTAGAGAGATACCAACCATGGCAGCTTGTATGTGCCATAGTCAAAACATCCAGAGACCGCAATTCACGATATACAAGTCGCGCCACCTTTCATCTCCCAGAGTAGTAAGCCCTTCATAAATAGGGCTCGGCCACGCTGGGTGGAGCAGGACTACGTCATCAGTCGCGTTCTCTGTACCGCACACCGGCATTGCACCGGTGTGCACGTACCTTACAAGAAACTCCCCGAATTCTCAAGAGCCTGTCACTTTCCTTGGTTACATTGGCAAGACGTCAAATTGCCCGTGTGATTGTAGGCAAGCCTTCGATGTCACATATGTGGTAAACCCTTTTGTAGCGCTTTAAGTTGAGGATTAGTGTGCCTGAGGCGGCACTGGGGTGGGGTGAGTTCATCATAAGTTTATGAAAATAAAGGTGTTTATTCGAAATCCCATGCGCCAGATTGCTCCTTGCCCCAAACCACAAGGGGAATTGACTTCGGTGTCGGCGATGCGCAGGTCCGGTACGCCCGCGTAGAAGATGCCGGCAGGTGTCGCCGCCGGGCGGAGCCGAAAGGGGCTTCCTCTCAATCGAAGGCGGCAGTAAATCAACGTCAACGCATATCCTAAAGCTCCCGAAAATTTGGCGAACGAAGTATCATCGGGCTACTAATGGCTTTCATATGCGAAAGGGTTAGATTTCGGGGATGCCACCAGAATTTATGCTCGATAGATACGAGGCGGTGGCGATGTGCATAGTCGGCAACAGAACTGGGCGCAGCACGTGGCAGAAGAAAAAAGCTTCACTGAAAAGACCAGTGCGGGTGACACGAGTATTGGATTTGACTACCAATACTATTATTTCCTTCACCGCATATTGAACTTGGGAGCGGGCCAATCCGCTGGCCTTGAAATCAAAGACGATGTTCATACCGAACTCGACGCTGATTTCAATATCCTCTACCAAGTCAAGCATACTGTCCAAACGAACGCTTCGGGCACTCCAGTGGCGCTCTCAGAGCTCGATGCCGACCTATGGAAGACCCTTTACAACTGGTCGCAGGTCATCAGCGACAAGGTAGATGGGCGCAAGGAAAGCGCTAAGCAGCTAAAGTTCGCCGAGAATACTGAGTTTCATCTTGTTTCCAATAAGTCGCACAGCAAATCAAACAAGTTTCTTCAGTTAGCTGTCGATTTTCAGGATGGCAATGGTGATTTTGAGCCGCTGCGAGAGCACATCGACTATCTTGCTAACAAGACGCAAGATGCAGAAATTAAGAAGTATATTTTGTCCGTCGCGCAACTTGACCTGGCGGTACGGAAGAAATTTTTCGAAAACATTCGCCTTGAACTTGAGCTCGAAGACATTATCGGTCGGGTCAAGCGTTCAATCAGGGAGAAAATCGTCGATATGGACAAGGTCGATGCGGTGTTCGAACGCCTCGATTCGAGAATCAGAAGCGACAACTTTATTGCTGTGAAGAATGGCCAAGCCGTTAAGATTAGCTTCGAAGACTTTGCCCTCCGATACGCCAAAATATTCGACGACGCTCGGACTAAAAAGCTAGTGCATTACCGCTTCGAGCCGGAGTTGCCTGACGACATCTTTGCGCAGAGATTCATCCAGCGATTGTTGGAGATTGGCGCTATTACCGATGCAGACAACGAGCGGGCGGTTGAATACACAAAATACAAGCTCAGAATCTCAAGAAATCTCGAACGGTGGGTCCAGGAAGGAAATCTCGTCAGTGACGAAGTCGAGGATTTTCACGATGAGGTGTACCTGCGATGGGAGAACGAATTTCACGGCTCGTTTCGAAGCTGCAAAAGTCTGGCGGAAATAATGGACTCAGCGATGGATTTGCTGACGATGCTTAGACGCGAGCGATTCAGGTTGAGCGAAACGGACCTCGACACACGGCTGAGTAATGGTGAGCTTTATCACCTCTCGGACATCGGGCGCATCGGCTGGCATAAAGACTGGAAAGACAATGACTGAGCGATGGGTAGGATATAACAACGTAGGAGTTTGCGCGACTGCGCTGATGGCGGTTCTTGCCCATTCCGAGCAGTTGAGTATTGCAAAAGCACTACTTGTGATGCCACTCGTTATGCACGATTCGACCGTGAGTTATTTGGGTAACGGTAGGGTTGTGAAGCGGAAAGCCGCCGCATTGGTTGCACATAGGCCAGATTTGTTTGCAAACTTTAATTCGCGCTTCAACGAAGGACTCTCCGTGACGGTGAACGCTATCCAATTGATAGTGGCGGCGGGGTACGCAAAATTCGACGGCAAGCTAGTCTTATTGCAGCCGTTGAGCATCGATTCTAGCTTTGGAAAGCGGGCGCAAAGAATCGCGAAGGCGGCTAGCCATATCGCGGCGGTACTGGCGAGTCCGGTCGATGAACTATATCTAAATTTTAGGGTGCAGCTTTGAATTTCGGCTTTGATTCCATCACTCTGTGGTCGAAGAACGGCCAACGGCGCAGTCTTGAGTTCGCACGAAACCGAGTGAACGTGCTTTCCGGTGAAAGCCATACAGGCAAGAGTGCATTGCTCGACATCATCGACTATTGCTTCCTCGCCAGCTCGCACAAGCTTCCCGACAGCATTATCAACGAGAACGTAGGTTGGTACGGACTAAGGTTCTACGTGAATGACAAGACTTACGCGCTCGCTCGTAGAAGTCCGCGGGGGAACGAAGTCTCGGACGAGTATTATTTTTCCTCGACTGGTGTCGTGCCGGATTTCCCTGAGAGGACCACAAGGGAGGAGGATATTCGGGAGATACTTGAAGGCGAGTTTCACATCGATGAGAAGGTGACCGTTGCCTATGGCGGCAAGGCAATCAAAGCCAACTCGAAAGTCTCGTTCCGGTATTTCTTCCTGTTTAACACGATCTCCGAAGACATCATTACGAACAGCAAGGTCTTCTTCGACAAGCAGGCGGAAGAGCGTTATCGCGAAGCATTGCCGCGTATATTCGACATGGCGCTTGGAATTGACGACCTCGCGAACATGGCTGCACGCGAGCGCAAAGAGCTTCTTGAGAAGGAGCTGCGGCGGGCGGAGCGCAAAAGTGCTCAACTGAGCTCAGGCAGCGATGAGTTTGAGAAGGAGGTGCGCCAGATTGCGGTGAAGGCCGCTGAGTACGGAATTTTCAATGGTTCGCCTTCCACAATCTCGCGGGAGGTTGTTAGGCGAGCAATCGACGAGGCAGCGTCGGCCGACACGGGGCGTACTTTGGACCGCTATGCAGAGGCTAGCGCGGAACTTTTCTCTGTCGAGCGCCGGCTTCGTAAACTGAATCAGTTCACGTCAGAGTATCGTGCCTACAAGGATACTTTGAAGAACGCGGAAGACAGTCTGCTTCCCATCGAGCAACTCATCAAGCAGGCTCCGAGCGTGCTCAAATCGGAGATGTTTGATGACCTTATCAGTAGCCTTAAGGCCGATTTGTTAGCAGTGAAAAAGTCGACTGCGCGAAAGCAGCCGGTAGATGGTCAGATTAACACGATGGTTCGGTCTCTTCAGGAAGAGAGATTCAAGCTGGAGCGCGAACTCACGGGGTTACCGCGGGAGCCGCTGTCCTTTGCATCAGAACGGGAGAAGTGGCTCTTCGTTGGTGAGGCGAAGGGGCGCTTTTCGGCATATGAGGCTGTCGCCCCGGTGGTCGTAGCGGAAGTGCCGATGCTTCAGACGGACGAGCTCCAAGAACAAATCGACGCCATCCAGGTGCGTGATGTCGATGAAACTCGCGCATCGGTCATTTCAATGATTAACGAAATTGCGCAGGGGTTGCTCAAAGACACCAAGAACGCACTCGCGAACTACTCGACCTATCAGACGGATTTTGCCTACAAGGAAAAGAGGTTGCGACTGCGCAAGCCACGTTCTAGCCTCATTGAGAATGTTGGTAGCAGCTCGAACCACATGTTCCTGCACCTCTTGCAGTTTCTAGCACTTCACGAGGTCGCGATAAGCCACAAATCCCCCTTTGTTCCCAGCTTCCTCATCATCGACCAGCCGAGCCGCCCGTATTACCCTGACGAAAAAGCAAAAGATAATGTGATTCTTGAGAATAGTGATAGTGAGAAAGTGTCGACTGCTTTTCAGTTGCTCAACGACTTCGTAGCACGGATGAATAAAGAGTACGAGACTGAGTTCCAGATGATTGTGTTCGAGCATGTGCCCAAGGACACGTTTGCGGGCATGAACTACGTGCATCTTCTGCCTGAGTTCCGCGGCCGGGAGGCGTTGATTCCACCTTCGTGGCAACAAGCCTGACTTTCGGTCGGCACCTTGTACGGCGGTGGCAGTGGCGTACAAGGCAACCACTACCCCAATCGCTTGCTCACGTGAATTAAAGGGAACGTCCGAGGATATTGGGATGAACGAAGCGCGACAGGCAGAGCGGCAGGCTGTCGAAGCGACCAACCAGGAGGCGAGGTGATGGCGCCGTTGTCGAAGCTATCTATCAAGCGGCGCATCAGACGCCTCGGCTTGGCGGTTAAGCGTTCCGAAAGCGACGTGCCAACGCTTGTCGGTACGGTGCTGAACGTGTGGTGTAAGACTGCTTTTCCCGGGCTTCCCAAGCCGTCTCTGCCATATTCGAAGGGTCTCGCTGGTGAGGCGGAGTTGGACGCATTTGTCTCGGCCCTCAGTCAAATGACCTTTCTGGATGCGATATATTGGCTCAGTTCGTCATACGCGATGCTGGTTGATGAAGGTCATCGGAAACAGCATGCGATGTACTTCACGCCAGCATCGATTACTGATGGGCTGCTAGATGACTTGACCGCTCAAGGCGTCGATTTCGGGAGTCAGTACTTCTTGGACCCGGCTTGTGGCGGAGCGGCCTTTTTAGCACCGATTGCGCAGCGCATGCGAGCAGCGCTGAGAAAACGGGGATACACGTCCCTTAGGTTGCTTAAGCACATTGAAAAGCATCTCTACGGTGCGGAGTTGGACAAGACGTTGTGCATGTTGTCCAAGCATTTTCTATGCATGGCCCTGTACGAGGAAATTCAGGAGACTGGCTACGTTCCATCGTTCATGGTCCATTCGGCAAATTCACTGACGGAATTGACCCCTGTTCTCGGGACAGTCGATGTAGTCGTTTGCAATCCTCCATATCGGAAGATGAAGGCCGAAGAGCTACAGCCACTTCGGCCCGCGTATGCGGACGTCATTGAAGCACAGCCGAATCTTTACGCTCTTTTTATAACGCTATGTGTGCGCTTGCTGCGTATCGGCGGTTATGCCGCGTTGGTCACGCCGACAAGTTTCCTGTCCGGGCGGTACTTCGGGCGTCTGCGCAAGTTCCTCCTCCGAAACACGGATGTGGCGCATATCGGCATGGTCAGTGACAGACAGGGGGTGTTTATCGACGTTGAGCAAGAAACGGCGTTGACTGTGCTGCGACGACGCGTCGAAGACGACCGCACATACCTGAAAGCCAACGTGTCGGTAGTGTCAGTTGCTGGTCGGTACACGAATGTCGGTGAATGTGTGCTTCCCAACGCCGGCGCCGTGTGGCCCATTCCCCGTTCGGTCGACGATGTGGTCCTTCTCAAAAAGGCGGCTCTCTCGCGGTTCCGTTTGTCAGACTACGGTTATCGCGTGCGCATCGGCGCATACGTATGGAACCGCGACAAGCGCCCCAAGTTCGAGTCACTCAATGATGCTCGCCGAGCTAAGGCGCATACGGCTATGCCGTTGATGTGGTCACGGGATATTGTTCGTGGCGGAATCGTTCGGCTGGAAGATAAGCCTTCCTACGACGGTGAGCATCGCTTCGTGGATTTGGGCAACAAGAGACATAAATCGGTAGTTACCTCGCCCTGCGTGGTCATGCAACGTGTGACGTCAAATGACCAGCCTCGTCGGTTGGTGGCGGCAGCGGTATCGCCGGGGGTCTTCGAAGCCCATGGCGGATTTATCGGTGAGAACCATATTGTCATCATAGAGGCGGTGAGCGAAAAACCGGTGCTGCCTCCCACGAAGCTTGCCAAGCTGCTGAGCGCACGGGCGGTCGACCGATATTTCCGATGCATCTCCGGCGCCACAAACGTGTCGGCGTTTGAACTCAAGCAACTCGCACTGCCCGACCCACAGGCGCTCATCGAGGCCGCGGCCTGTCGTAGGTCGATGGACGAAACGGTAAATATAGCTTTCGGCCTAGTTCCAAGAAGTGACTCGACAGAGCAACAAATAGCTCGGATGTCGCAATGTCTCGATTGAAATCACTGGCAGAACGCAAAGCCGACCAAGAAAAAGCACGCGAAAGGCGTGTCGAACTCGCTCGCAAGCTCACGGCCCAGCCAGTTGGGCGGAAGCGGCAACCGACCAAAGCCAAAGTGGTCCTCGACGCCCCCCCGGCAAAGCTAGCATCAACGCGTCCAGAGCGGACATGGGCAAAGATTCGTGCCGGAATTGCGCCTCTGACCTATCTTTCTCGTGCAGCCGGCGAGCCTATCGCTCCGCAACCTTGGGCAAAGGAGCTCGTAAGCACGGTTCTCGCTGCTGCTGACGAAGGCGGGGTATCGCTTTGCTTGGTTTGGCCTGCCAAGCTGACGTTCTTGCCGCTGTTGCATGCCCTAGCAGACATCGAAAGGGTCTTTGTCAAAGACTTGCGTGGCATGCGGACATTGCTCTATCCCGGTACCCATGCCTGTCGCGCGCCGCTCCATGGCGTCGTTGCCGACCGCGAGATACTGAGTGCTTTCTATCGCAGTCTGTGGGTGCAGCACAATGGCACGACCGAAGTGAAGTCCTGCACGGCATCGCCAGCGATGCTGGCCGCACTTTGGGCTCTAAACGACCTCAGTCAGCACACACCCGACTCTCCAGACCCATCGCTCGCCGAACTCATTCCAACGTTCATTTTTGACCCCACCAAACGCGCCTGGACCACGACAGTCTCCAATCCGCTCGAACGCACCCTCGCGAAAGTCGAGCGCCTGGCGTATCGGCGCGACCTGCGCGAGAAGGTCAGCCTTGAGTGGGATGCTCCTGACAAGGCACCGGGTGCCCTTATGGTTGTGCACCACACTGTGAAGAAGGGTGCCTGGCGTGCGGCATTGACCACCCCGGCATTGAAGGGCCTTGGGCGCCCAGAGGTCTTGCTGCTTGACGCGACAGAGGCCGCGATGCGCACGAATTTTGCCGCGGTCAAACGAATTCCCGACTTCTTATCGGTTGCGCGGGAAAGTGGATTCGCCGATGTCGGGGCCGTCATCGTGACAGATGACCCGAAGACTTTCTTCATTCTGCGAGCGCAACTCGGTGAATCCAATGTCACCTTCTCAACGAAAGCGTGGTCGGCGGAAGCTGAGGAAGCACTGCTCTCTGCGCATCCGGTTGCTCCTAGCTGGCGTCCGGCTCAGCGCAGCAATTCAAATTTTAGCGTCCGTATTGTCGACCGCGATGCATCCCAGCTTGCACTGGCGTTTCAACGTTTGGCAGCGTCCGCGGACAACGACGAAAGCCCCGCCCACCAAGCGCTGCTCAAAGCGTGCATGTATATCTTGCGACTGTCGAACATGCCGGCGGGGTACGCCGACCTGACCGCAATGTCGGCAGAGGCCGGTGAGAGCGACTATGGCAGCCAGCAGAATGCGTGGACGCCCGTGAAGGAAGGCCTTGTGGCAGCGCTTGCCTCCGGCGCGTTGAACCAGATTCGCGAATCCGTTGAACGGGCGATTGCGCGTGCCGAGCAGCTCATCGATGACTGGAACGATGCTACGCCCATGGCGTCGCGCATGCTGGCTGACGTTCGGAAACACGCTGTCGTCGGTCGGCAGGGTATTTCGCTGGTGTTGCCAAGCAACAAGTATGTGCTGCTCGCGCATCGCTTTCTCGTGCGGAAGCTGGGCAGCGACTGGGTTGCTGCCGAAGCTCGCATTGAATGGCACACACTCTCCGCGGTCAGCAAGACACTCGCTGGCGACCGCAAAGGGAAGCACTTCGTGTTCGTCGGTATCAGCCCCGATGTACTTCGCATCCTCATGACACGTCCGGAAGTGCCGCATGGCACTGCAGTTTTGGTCGCCTATCGACAAGCTGAAGCCACTCTAAAGACGCTAACCAGCATGAAAGCGATAGATGCGTTCAAGGCTTACCGAGGGCGTATTGGTTTACTGGCCGCGGAACTCGAGCGGCGCTTGGCTGAGGTTCCGAACCCTCTCGTCATCGGCAAACTTCGCGAAATGTCGCTGACGTTCAAATTTGACGAAAACGGCCAGAACACCCAAGGCACTGAACAGGCGTATTTCAAGTTCGAGCTCGAAGGCGGTGGCACGGCGTATGGCTCGGGTTGGGTCTACCGTTACGCGCCTGACGAAGACCCACCATTCCGGCGCATGGCGGCAAGCCAAATTGAGCCCGGTGACTTCATCTTCGACATGAGCGACGAACTACGTGCCAAGCTGGAGTCGTCGCTCCAATTAAATGGCGATGGTGTGAATTCTGTGGTGGACCCAGTGCGGATGCTGCTCAGGCTTTACCATGAGGATGTGCAAAGGCGCTGCAAGTTGCTTTTCAAGTCCGCGAATCGGTCGGCGCTGGCGCGTGAGATTCACGCCAAGATGGTCGAGCTTGACCCTAAGGCCACAGAGTGCAAACCGAGTCGCGTGTACTACTGGTTGGCGCCGCAGGCAGCAGACGACACGCGGGCTCACGCGCCCCAGGATACCAAGTACTTCAAAATCTTCTGCAGGGCCTTGGGAATCAGCGACGAAGCCGCCGAACAGCACTGGGTCTTTGTCCGAAACGCGCGACGTTTGAACCAACATCTTGGGCGAGAACTGGCCGCCCGGTATGCCGAAATACTATTCCAGCCTGATAGTGCTGCGGTGTACCGCAAGGTACCTGCGACCATCATCAGGGACCTCCAGCAGGAGGCGCTGCACTGTGCGTATCTAGTTGAACGCGTTGTGCCGCCTCCGGTTCGTGCGACTACACGCAAGAAAGGGGAAACAAGTGCCCATCCTTAGTGAGAATCCACGCAACATTCACCCGGCCTATAAAGAGGCCGTTGTAGACAGCTTACTCAATGGGCTGTCGGCGCGCCTTGCCGGCCGGGGTGAATTCTACAAGGTCATTTACGGCACAAAACCCAGCGTGGCGCTGATGTCGGAATTCATCGTGCCGATGCCCGCTGAGGAGCGAGGCGGTGACGAGGAAGCGGATCCCATTCGCATCAGCGCGCATGGCATGGACTTTCAAATCCGCTCATCTGCGATGAGCACAACTCTATGCGTATCGCTGACTGGCGCCGTATACGTCCGAATCCTGCCGACCGAGGAGGAGGTGAGGCCTGGAGGGCGGCTGGAAGCCACGTTTCCGCTGACTAGAGAGGCGCGCACCGATATTCGCGGCAAGGTCAAGGACGCGTTGACCAAGCTCATCACGGCGCTGCCTGGCGGCAAGACGAATCCGGACTGGGCCGTGAAGAGCTATGAGGCACGCAAAGGCGTGTATGAATCGATGGGCTTGCCCTTCGACAACACGTTGGACCGCACGTCTACGGACGTCGGAGGAGAAGCCGAGGGCGCCGAAGACGAGACTGGCGAGAACAGCGAGCAAGGCGAATCACGCCCAACTCAGGAGGTTACTGCCGGCATCGCCATGTCTGATAGTTTGGTGGACGATATTCTTCCGCCGCCGAAATGGCTCCGGCTCGAGCTTGTTCTGCCCTCGTTCGAGTTTTCGCCGGCAACAGCGGAGGTCGATGCCCAGAAGGCAACCGAAGCCCTTAACGAGGCCATCGCTACGCAGCTAGCGGATTGGGCGGTCAATACGGACCCCGAGATGGGCGGGAAGTTGTGGGGCTACCGTCGAGCGAGAGTTCGTCCCTCCGACGTGCGCGACTGGAAACGCTACTTGGAGGCGGTTCGCGGCGCGAGTCTTGCGGTGCTTATACCGAAAATCGACATGCGTTGGGTGGTTCAGGCAGTGGCTGACCCTGTTGACGCAACCCGCACAACTGTTCATGTGGCCTTGGAGAACTGGACTGCTCCACTCACGAAGACCAATTTCAAGGAGCTGGAGCCCGCGCTCTTTCAGGTTTCGGTTTCCGTGACAATTCCTGCTGCGGACCATCACTTTCTCCACTTGGACCGAGTCAAGCCGTCCTATCGGTACAACCAGTACCTCAAGTACCCAGCGTTGGGGTTTAACGGCGGCATCACCCTCACCACCGACGGCACACTGCACCGACTCGCGACAACTTGGTCACCACGCTACGTCTTGCCGCGAATCATTCCAAACGACGCAGGCGTCGAACTCAACATCGGGAAACTGGCCCAACCTGACTGCCTTACTGGCCTTAAACCTCTTGTTAGCACCTATGAGAAGTGGCTAAACAACGTTAAGAATTATCCGGTGGAACACGGGCTCGAGGGGCCGAGCGCCGCCGAGCAGCGTGCTGCGGAGCGCGAGAAGTTACACCTGGACCTTTCGGCATGGCATCGCGAGTTGAGCACTATTCGATGCGGCCTAGAAATTCTTGAGAAGTCTCGCACTCACTGGAGCGGGCCAGGAGTACAGAAGTCGCCACTTGGAATCCCGTTCGAGGCATGGGTCTCGATGAACACTGCCATGGCCAAGGTGGCCAAATCGAAGGGCTATTATGAATGGCGCCTGTTCCAGCTCGCTTTCATCTTGACGTCCATCCCGGCATTCGCGACGCGCATTCCCGAGTTTCACAGCTTCTACACGCCCGAGGTTGCTGAGCACGCCAACGCCGTTACGTTGCTGTACTTCGCAACCGGCGGTGGTAAGTCTGAGGCCTTTCTCGGCCTACTTGTGTTCGTGCTCTTTCTCGACCGGCTACGGGGAAAGCACCGGGGCGTTTCCGCGTTGATGCGTTACCCTCTGCGCTTACTCACGCTGCAGCAGGCGCGCCGGACTTTCGCAATTATGGGCGCGGCCGAAGAGGTTCGGCATTTGCGAGGACACTCCGGCGACCCATTCTCGCTCGGATTTTGGGTTGGCGGCAGCAACACTCCCAACTGGCATTCCGAAGAGGGATATGACGAGGTCCCCAGCGATAACGAGGTTCCCCCCGACGTCGAGTGGAAGCAAAGGGATGTTCAGCCCTATAAGAGCGCTAGGGAGCGCTGGCTGAAGCTCGCGTCGTGTCCGTTCTGCGGCAACAAAGACGGCAGTCTGCTGGCGCTCCGCCGCCGTTCCGGCGCAGGTGCTAATGCAATGGGGCATTACTGCACGGCGCCGAAGGAGAAGTGTTCCTGGAACGCGCGCTTCGACAAGCCGACCCCACTGCCTTTCTATATCGTAGACGAGGACATCTATGGCCTAGCACCGTCCGTTCTACTGGGTACGGTCGACAAGCTGGCCGCCATCGGTCAGTCGCAGGGAACTATCCGCAAATTCTTTGGCATGTTCGGTTTTGCACCTTTGGTCGAAACCAGCAGCGAGCGCTTATACGTGCCTATGAAGGTTAAGGATTGGGATGGGCACCCTGGCGCAGGCACGCGCGCGCTATTCCCATCCTTCGCGTCGGGCGAGAAAAGATTCTTTGACCCGTTCCCGGCTTTGCTTATCCAAGACGAGGCGCACCTTTTGGACGAGTCTCTAGGCACTTTCTCCGGACTATTCGAGTCTGCGCTCGAAGCCGGGTTTGACCAACTCGCGCCACTGCTGAAGGGCCATTTGTCGTACGAGCCAGACTCGTTAGTCAGGCGAAAAATTAAGGTAATCGCCGCATCGGCGACGGTAAGCGAACCGCAACGGCAGATGCTCAACCTCTACCAGCGCGATTCCACTGTTCAGTTCCCTTACCCCGGGCCGACACTCTACGACTCGTTCTATTCAACGCCCCTCCAACCAGACTCTACGTCGAATGATACTGAACGGGCGGCCCTTCCCGAGGATGAAATCGAGCTGCGCAGCCATTGGACGCGCGTTTATGCTTCCGTCCTGACCAACGGACACCGCCACACCGTAGCAATGGCTTCGGTACTTGGCCACTACCATCTCATGCTCACCGGGCTGTATGAGGGCTTGCGTAGTGAAGATTCAGCTAAGGAGGATGCCGCACGCGCCGAGTTGATTCGGTGGACTTCGCCCGGCCCCCTCCAGGCTCAGTTCGTTCGGCTCCTCCAGGGTGCCGATGCGGCGACGCTGCTAACGCTGGTGGACCTGCACCGCATCGCGCTGACCTACGTCACAAACAAGAAGGGCGGTGACCAAGTTATCGACACCGAGAAGGTGCAATTCGAGAAGCTCCACCAGGCTGACGGATTTGCCCGCCACGTTTTGAACTCCGAGCTCATTTCTGGCGCCGTTTCAGCCGCAGATATTCAAGACATTGTCCGAAGAGCCGAGACTCGCGTCGGTGTCAACGCACCTTTCCCGGAGCTCAACAGTACCCTCCGTTCGGTCATCGCGACCTCCGCAATCTCTCACGGCGTTGACGTGGAGGAGTTCAACGCAATGTTTTTCGCTGGTATCCCGTCGGACATTGCTGAGTACATCCAGGCCTCGTCGCGGGTCGGTCGAACGCACGTTGGTTTTTCGCTGCTGGTGCCTGTGCCACAACGCTATCGAGACCGGTTCGTGCTTGAAATTCATGACATCTTTCACCGCTTCCTCGAGCGGATGATTTTGCCGGCTGCTGTCGACCGATGGGCGGAGAAGGCACTCGTGAGGGTAATGCCCAGTTTTTTCCAGGAGTACGTCTGTGGCATGAACGCCATCGAGCGTCTTTGTGCTGCCGACGACGGCAAGAAAGGCAACAGTCCCACGTTCGCAATGGCACCGGATGTGCGGGACTTTCTGGTGGCTCCGGTCAACATGAAGGCCACCGAGAACTTCATGGAGAAGGCGCTTGGATTGTCCTTCTCCCCGTCGGCGGAAAGTAAGAGCTATTGCCGCTCGCTACTTAAGCAGCAACTCACGCACTACCAGCAGGACCTCGGCGTCGACCGATTGGTAAACACAACGCGCTTAGTTAAATTCTTCGCCATGCGAAACAGCTTGCTGAGGCCGATGACGTCGCTGCGGGACGTGGATCAGCCTGGGCTAATTCGCGAGTCAGGCATCGATGCCTCGTTTAGGACGGTGAAGGAGGGTATGACCGCGCGAGCGATGACCTTTATCCGGCGAGGTTCCGGAGCAGACATCGATTCGACAGACAGTGCAACGGAAGCACGCGGCTGAGAGAGGTAAAAGAGATGGCCAAAGCTAAGACAATGAACCGCTCTCGCAACCAGCTTGCGACGGCCTACGCACCAGAAAGCTTCTTTACGTTTGAAGGAGGTATGGGGGCATGCATCGCTCGTTCGTCGGCAGGTGAGCCAATTCAGCTGTCCGAGTCGACCATGGACTTGGTATTCGAGCGGATGAACGAACTTGGGCGTGCGTGGTTCCGTGCTGCGTCGTCCGCGCGAGATGGTGACTCAACTAAACCGCACATCCTGCCTGCCCAGTGCGTTGACCACGCTATGCTGGACTCGAGCAGGACGGAATTTCAACTGCCGGGTCAAGACCGCTTCTACCTCTGTCGCCCGTCTCACATGGAGTATTCGCCGGCACCCCTGACGTTCGTGTGCAGGACGTGTGGGATGTTCCAAGGCTACGAGACACTCGCGGAACTGGACAGGAATCTGGAAAGGCTAACCCCTGAGCACTGCCCTAACCCGAAAAGGAAAGGACCTTGCGACTGGGAGCAGTTGGACGTCATATTCGTGCACTGGTCTGGTCACTGGGAGGCGGCCTTCCCGGGGCAGTGGCACTGGAGCGACCGTGACGCCAAAGTCGTCAAGCGCTATGACAGCTGCGTTTGCGGCAGCTTCCAGTTCAAGCTGAACCGGCGCTCGGCTGGCATCGGTGATTGGTTCTTCGAGTGCGCCGCATGCGATAAGCCGCTGTCGCCCAAGTGGCTGCAGAATGACCGCGACACCCTGCGCATCCTTGGACCGGCGATGGGGCCAGACCGGCTCACTGAGGTGCGTATGCAGGCAGCACCTTACCGTGCGTCCAGCGCCTACTATGTCAAATCGGACCTCTTCATCGACTTCAAGGACGGGAGCCAGCAGTTGCTGACGCGATTGCGACCTGGGCACGAGGCAGAACTGAGGGATTTCGTCGCCAAGCAGTACGGCTTCGCCGTTCATTCCCTCACCGACAAGGACGTTCAGAGCGCCTGCCAGGACAAGCCGGAGTGTGCCAAAGACCTCGCTGACTATCTGGCGGCCGTAGAGCAGATTCGCACCCTCGAGGGATTTCCAGAGGCCATGCGTGCAACGCTGAAGGGTTCTATCGACCTTGCGTATAGTCACAAGCAACGGGTTCTAGATGACCTGCGGCGGCGCCAGATTTTGTTACCCAAGTCAGACCTTCCCACCGCGGTCTTGTCGAACATCCAGAACAGGCAGTCGATGTTCGCGTCGAAGTTCGACCCATTCCGCCTCGCCATCGAACATGCCACATTGAAGAGTGTACGCCTCGACGTCGAAACGAGGACGAACGGGAAGAAGCCCTATGTATCATTCACGAGGCTTGACGAGAACTTGGCACCGGAGGATAAGGGCAAAACGGACCAGATGCAGGCGGCCACGCGAGTCCTGCTGGACAAGCTGGGCTTAGAGGATATGGGCCTCATCCGTGAGTTTGACCTTTGCCGCTTTAGCTTCGGCTATTCGCGAATGGAGTCAACGCCCGTCCTTCGAGACAAACGCGGCGCGGACATGCCCGTTCGCTTGAACTTGTTTCCGCCAGTCAAGCAGAATGACACGATGCGGTATCCCGTCTATGTTGTGCCGCAGGGCAACGAAGCGCTGTACGTGCGCCTCAAAGAAGAACTCGTTCTTGAATGGCTCCATACCCTCAAGTGCCCGGACATGTTCACATTAAATACGGGCGAGAAGACTGGCGCTGGCCTGCTAGCTGCAGCGCGGTCGATGAGCCCCTTCCTGGACAACCTACCTGAAACCTCGTCGCCGCCAGTCTACTTCTACCTATATACGCTGTTGCACAGCTACTCGCATCTGCTGATGAAGCACGTGTCCGAATATTCGGGCTTAGACCTTGGTTCACTGGGCGAGTACATTTTCCCGGCAGACTTGGCGTTCGTGGTGTACCGAAACGGCACGACGATGGACTTGGGCAATCTGTCCGCACTTTGGCGCAACGCCGGTACTGCGATGCTGACCGCGTTGCTGGCCTCCAAGGCAACCCAGTGCGGTACGGGTTCGCTTTGCACGGAGCGCGGCGGTGCATGTCCCGATTGCGTGATGATGCCGGAGACGTCTTGTATAGCAGGCAACAAGCTACTATCGAGGTCAGTGCTGCGGTCTATCGGCGGAAGTCCTCGCTTCGACAAACGAGGTCTGCCGATTCGCGGTTATCTCGATATGGTCCGACCGTAGATTTTCCCTACGACGAACTTGGAGCCGGATGTGACCGTCGCAACGTTCATTGATGTCATATCCACCGCTAGACGGCAACTGCAGTGGCGGTTGTCACGTTAACGTGTATCGGTGAGTAATGCCTTTGTGACCCTTGGCGTGCTATCGAAATTCAAGGACCGAGCTGAAAGTAATCTTGGACAATTTGGTACTTGCAGTCACAGACTTACTGCTTTCACATCATTTGCATCGGAGACGGCTAGGGATGCTTCATACTCTGAGGATGCTTGATGATGACAGACGAGAATGTGGCGTCGGCCATTGAAAGATTGAAGGCGCTCGTGCGAGCAGCAGAAGACGAGGCGGTTCTCGCTGTCATGCTTCACGAGAGTTGGAAACCGACGGCCACGACATCGACCTTCAGGCACGAATGGGAACCTCGTGCGCGACTCATACGTTCCAAATCGTGCGCATGGCGCTAAGGCGTGAGCTCCTGCTAGCGGTCTCACGTGTTTGGGATGCTAACAAGCAGGCTGTGAGATTGACCGCAATTTCGGAGATTCTGCGCGACGAGCGATGCTTCGACGCTCTCGTGCGTGAACGCGCCGAACGCGTTCGAGTTGGTCCTGACCCCGAGGGCTTGATGCGCGACGCGCTGTCGCCCAAACGGGACAAGGTACTGGCGCTTACACGAAAGTACATGCAGAACGGCGAGTGCGCCTCAGTACTGGCGGACCTCAGGTCTATCAGACACGAACGTCTCGCGCACAGGCAGGTCGAGCCAGCCAGAGTTGAGCATAAGCAGGCCACCGACGAGCAAGTCGAAGAGCTATATCAAGACACCCTCGCGATTGTCACGCACCTGCCTCGCTGGTGCTGGCCACCGCCTTCGATATTGCCAACCAAGCCTCCGAGGTGTACGGAAATCACGCTCGTTTCTTCTGGGCGGCGGCTAGGGGAGAGGGGACAGAGGGGCACCCGAACTACCGGCCGCCCGGGGGAATGTCACATGCCGATATGTAGCGTTGTTATGAGCTGCACGACCGACGGATTCGCATGCGTCATCGCTTCAATGTCGACTTGGTAGCCATATAGGCGATGCAGTCCAAGAGCTACTGCACAGGAGCGGGAATAACCTCCCTCGCAATGCACGACAATTGACTCAATCGAAGTCGGAAGACCTTCCACAAAGGCACGTATCTCATCGGCCTGCCGAAGCGTGAACGCGTTCGCCAGCTTCTCTCGTGCTCGGGTTGATATGGCTGGGTTGAGGTGGTCCACATCGGAAAAACTCAATCGCAAGACGTTCCTGAAGTCGCTGAGCTTTGCTGGCGGGCGCTCTGGCGCCGTAATGGAGATTACCGCAACAGTTGGGATGGCGGGTAACCGCTCTGCATCGGCTCTCGACATCGCAAGTACCCGTCGCGGCCCAGGCTGCGGTTTGTAGAGAAGTGTAACAAGGTTCTTCGAGCGATGACTCGAACGAGGCATACATACCTCCTTACGCGAGGCCCAGCCTTATTCAGCCGCGGATTCGTCAGCGAGCCGCTTACGCATTTTCTCAAGCATCCACTCGCACTCCTGGTTGCTCAACTTCCACTCCCCCGTGCTCACTTTCGCTCGCACCGAAGACTCGACGCGATTGATAGCCTCGTCGAGCCCCCATTTTTTCTCGGCCATCTTCCTTCTGCAGTAGGACGCCAATTGCCCAGAGAGGCGCACGCACTCATCGTATCGCTCGCGGAGTTCGTCCTCTGTATACCCCGCGATGTACTTGCCCTCAACGCGGCGGACGCCAATCTTGGGTTGATAGCCGGGCATGGTGGAAATCGTTGAATCGCGAGGGAAGTCTTCCGGAATCGCTTCATTACTCATTCCACACCTCCATCAACGCTTGCAGTCGTCCTCAGATGCACTCTCAGCATCGCGCGCAGTGCCGCATCCTCATAGGTTGAGCCGGAGGCACAAATGCTCCCTATCCGACATATGGCAATCCCATCACGCACAAATAGCGAAGCACCTAGAGCTTTGGCTCGCGCCATGATGGCCGGCTCCAGCCCTGTCACCGAAAGCTGACGTATCAACTCCAGGAGGGGCAACTCGTCCAGAACGTCCTTAATCACCTCCTGGTCAGGCTGCGCGAGGTCACACGTGCACGGATGCGGATTCATAAGAATCGTTACCGCGTCTCCTAGGCGTCCCATGGCAATCCTCGGGTCGAATCGGTCCACCCCCAACTTCGTGGAAGGCCGTATACCGATTATTTGATTTGGCAAGACACGACGTTACTTTCGCTGGCATCCAAATTGTACCTTTATTTTATGGTGTCAAACATTATGGTGTCGTATTTTGGGTTGAGGGCGCTGTTCGTTTTCCGCAAGCTTGCCAGCGCCATGGTTATCAATAGTCAGAACTTCCTGGAACAGGTTGCCCGTCGGACACGGGAGCTCCGTAACGAAGCCGGCGTATCTCAGGATACGTTTGCAGCGTTCGCGGGAGTACATCGCAGCTTGGTCGCAAAGGTCGAGTCCGGGAACCGAAACATCTCTATTGAGACACTGGAACGCCTTGCCATTGCAGCAGGAGTGGACGCGGCATCGCTTGTAAGTGACAAGCGAATCGCGCGCCGGGAAGAACCAACAGCACAAATCAAGGAGCGGGTTGTCCAGAACATTCGGCGCCTGCGAAATGAACGCGCGTATTCTCAAGAAAAGCTTTCTGCTCGAGCCGGACTGTCGAGAAACTACGTGGCGCTGCTTGAGGTAAGCAACCAGAATATTGATGTTTCGAGCCTATTCAAGCTAGCCGAGGCCCTTGATGTGCCGCCGAGCGAACTTCTCGTACATCAGACGATTTGACGAATGCCGGAGGTGTGCAACGCGCCTCTTGTGACTCTGCAGTGAATTCAAAAACGGAAGTTGGATAGCTCAACCTGGGTGCTCAAACTCAGCGGAAGTTGTCGAGAACCTTCCATCTCCAGTGTTACGCAACCTCGTGCGTCCGTGTGGCGGCAACGACAAGCTCAGTCCACACTTCCTACCCACTATTCACCTAGGACTGCAAGGGAATGCTCAAGCCCCGGTGGGCGAGTGGGGTACATTGCCTACATGGCGGCATACCAACATGGGCCACGCGGAGCCAGATGAATGAAAACTAGAGTCAATCATTATGTCCCTCAATGGTATCAAGGCGGATTTCTTGCGCCGGGTGCATCAAGGTTTGTAGTTTTGGACAAGCATCCGGAAACGAGAACGTTGCCCGACGGGCGTGTCGTAAATACCCAATCGTCGATTCAGAGTTGGGGGCCAAAGCGCTGTTTTCACGAGACTGATTTGTACACAACTATCTTTGGTGAGGACATCAACGACGAGATTGAACGACTTCTGTTCGGCCCAATCGATGCCAAAGGTGCCGACGCTGTGAGTGCATTTGCGCGTGGGGACCCTGCGGAAATGCATGAGGCGTTCCAAGATTTCTTTGCCTACATGGACGCTCAAAAGTTGAGAACGCCCAAGGGGCTCGACTGGATAAAGGCGTCGTATCCCAAGCTAAGCCATGTCGAGCTAATGAGGGAAATGCAGAGCCTACGAACGATGTATTGCCAGATGTGGGCAGAGTCGGTTCGCGAGATTGTCACCGCCGATGAGTCAGATATTAAGTTTCTTCTTACAGACAACCCCGTCACAACATACAACCCCGCATTAGGTTCTGGTTCGCCGGCATGTGCGTATCCAAACTCAGCACGCGTCGAACTCGCCGGGACGCAAACCATATTCCCACTTAACGCAAACACCTGCTTGATATTGACGCACGTTGAGTACGCAAAGAATCCGGACGCAACAAACCCGATTGCGAAACGAACAAACGCGCGTTTCCGCGGCAATGGTTACGTGCACTCTTACGCACACATACGAACACGAGCTCTAGCACGAGAGGAGGTGGCGGCCATAAACGTGGTGCTCAAGGAAGGAGCAAAACGATATCTTGCCGCTGCGGAGAAGGGTTGGCTGTATCCCGAACAGGTGTTTGCTGGGCCTTGGGATTCAATCAAGAACATACTTCTCCCGAAAGACCACCTTTGGGAATTTGGTGGCGAGATGTTCATCAAGTTCAATGATGGGCACGTCCATTATCAAGACGCATATGGTCGCACCTCCGGAGCCCACGAATACTTACATCGAAAGGAAATACGGACAGACCTAGCGCCCGAAGACCCGTGCGGTTGCGGCAGCGGTAGAGTTTTCGCACAGTGTTGTCAGGACATCCCCGCGGAGCAACGCCCCTCCTGGGAGGTGTTCGGGATACGTGAGCGGAATTTGATGTTCTGCCGGGCAATGGAACACATCTTGGAACTCGATGCTGACAAGACGTGGGACGACGTGCGAGCGACCATTAGCGACGAGCAGGTCCAAGAAATCCACCAGGTCGTAGCCGACTTATGGCCGATTGATACCAATTTGTCAGAATTGTTGCCCCGGCCTCGTGCGGACACATTTCGGGCCGTCTACATGGGGGTACTCGAAGCGCGGTCGGCGAATAGTACGGTCGTAGGCATGCTGGGCTTCTTCGACGAGATTGTTATAGCGAATCCATTCCCGAATCCTGCAATTCTTCAACCCGAATTCAGTCCGACCAAATCGCCGGGCTTACACAAAGTCAATACGGTTGAGAATGTTCTGCTAATGCTCGCGCTTTGGCCCTTTATCGCTCACGGCATCGTCCATGTGGTCCCGGACATTGGTGACTACGACGTGGAATTCGCACGGGCCTCGATGAAAGCTGCGGAGGAGCGGACTAAGGGACCTGATGAGGTCGTTGCCCGAGAAGACCTCCGCCGAATGTGGTCGATGAAATACAAGACCTTGGTCGCATTAAATCGAATGCCCGAAGGAGCATTGGCGGCTCATTTCAGAACCGAGCGGCGCGGAGCTTCCCGAGAAGAAATCGAAGCACTGGTCACTGCTGCGAAGGAAATGATTGCAAACGACCCATACGCCGTGCTGGTGCCCTGCGCGGATAACAAGCGTGGAAGCTTCCTTGTACAAAAGGGATTTGCGCTTGAATCGGGGATGTTCTTCGCGGCGCTAACGGGCTCGGTACTGTTCACGGACTACCACTCGCTCTGGCAGCACGCTCATAGACACGCAACGGAGCATTTAGGGCAGACCGCTACTGACCTTCGCCAAATCATACAAGCATGCCAGGCCATCGAACTCCCCGTGGACGTGAACGCAGAACTGATTTTTGAGGCTAGGGAGACCGGTAAGTCCGAGTCGTTGCGAGCCGTTATGCGAGACATCATTTCGGCCACGCGTGAGAATTTTGCTTCCGTTAGCGTGCTGGAACTAGCAGGGCGGTTAGACCGTGCGAGAGAGACAACAAACGCACAGTTAGCTGCCATGCCAGGCGATGTGGTGGCACGAATACAGGCCTCATTTCCATTAGGTGGATTTCATAGGGCCGCGATTTGGCGACACTTGCTCACATTCGGGCAAGCCCAGAACATCGCACCTATCCCCGCGGCATTTCTCGTGAAGTTTTACGCCAAGCCCAAGACAACAGGCACCGGAAACACGATGCTGCGGCAGAACTGACTCGGCGGGTTATGACGGGTGACTATCCATGCCCGCGCATGTGTGAGTGCACGCCTGCAACGCGACATCTCGAAGCGCTGACTCCAAGCCGTCTTGGGCAGCGCGGACCATTGTCATCCGGGAGCGATAATTCAAACATCGCTCAGTCATTGCAATCGACTGGTGCCCTAATCGACGCAATAGTGACCTGTGACGCTCAAAAATCCAGCAGCAACTACAGGCAGAAATCTGCTGCATAAAAGGCTCTTAGTCCGGTCATAGGCATTTTCTTGCCCGTTATGCTAGAGGGCTAACCCCGTTGACCTGCGTTGCCCTTGGTTATGCGACCGATTTCAGTGCCCTTAGTGTCAGGAAATCGGCCTTCGTCCGTCTGCGGTTCCGAATTTGCGCGCACTCGGGTTGGATGCGTCAGTGTTGCCGCGTTATTCGTTTTTTAGTTTTACGCGGTAGAGCCTCGTGCCGGGCAATGTGGCGTTGAATCTGGTCGCGGAAGGTATGCAATTTGGATAAACCCAACCAACACGAGGGCCTATCAAAGCGCAGCGCGGCATGACAGGACAGGGGAGGCTTCATTATCCGTGTCGGATGTCCATACCTCCCGATATTCTGGGGGGGATGTCTATACCGCTCTATGTGCGGGTGAACAGGAAGTTCATCACGTCGCCGTCGTGCACGACGTATTCCTTGCCTTCGGCGCGCATCTTGCCGGCTTCCTTCGCGCCCTGTTCACCCTTGTACTGGATGAAGTCGTCGAAGGCGATGGTCTGCGCGCGGATGAAGCCGCGTTCGAAGTCGGTGTGGATCACGCCGGCGGCTTGCGGGGCGGTGTCGCCCACGTGGATCGTCCAGGCGCGCACTTCCTTCACACCCGCGGTGAAGTACGTCTGCAGACCGAGCAGCTTGAAGCCCGCACGGATCACACGATCCAGCCCCGGTTCTTCCATGCCCATGTCGGCCAGGAACTCCGCCTTGTCGGCGTCTTCCATGTCGGCAATTTCCGCTTCGATCGCCGCACACACCGCTACCACCGGCGCATTCTCCGATTCGGCGTACTTGCGCACGGCGTCCAGATGCGGGTTGTTCTCGAAGCCGTCGTCCTTCACGTTGGCGACGTACATGGTCGGCTTGGCCGTAATCAGGCAGAACGGCTTGATGAGCGCCTGCTCGTCGTCCGAGAGCTTGAGCGAGCGCACCGGGCGCGCTTCGTTGAGCACCGGCACGATCTTCTCGAGCACGGCTACGAGCTTCGCCGCTTCCTTGTCGTTGCCCGACTTGGCGGCCTTCGTGTAGCGTTGCAGCGCCTTTTCGACGGTGCCCAGATCCGCCAGCGCGAGTTCGGTGTTGATGACTTCGATATCCGAAATCGGGTGCACCTTGCCCGCCACGTGGATGACGTTCTCATCTTCGAAGCAGCGCACGACGTGCGTGATGGCGTCCGTTTCGCGGATGTTGGCGAGGAACTGGTTGCCCAGCCCTTCGCCCTTCGACGCGCCAGCCACCAGACCGGCGATGTCCACGAATTCGACCGTCGCCGGCAGGATGCGCTCGGGCTTGACGATCTCGGCCAGCTTGCCCAGACGCGGGTCAGGCACTTCCACCACGCCGACGTTCGGCTCGATGGTGCAGAACGGGTAGTTCTCGGCAGCGATGCCTGCTTTGGTCAGTGCGTTGAAAAGGGTCGACTTGCCGACGTTGGGCAAGCCGACGATGCCGCATTTGAGGCTCATGCTAAATCCTGTCTAATCCGATATATGCGCCGTTGCATTCGCCGGTCGTTGCGTCGGTGATTGCGTCGCGGAAAGTCCGCTATTGTACTCGTTCTGCTTCCAACAACGCCCTTGGCCCCACCCCATCCACCTTGGGCGCGGCCCCGGCCCCGGCGCCGCACTCAACTCAGTTGCTTCGCCGAGAACGTGTCGCACTTGCGCACGTCGCCGTTTTGCAGCCCCTGACGCAGCCAGTACACCCGCTGGGCACTCGTGCCGTGCGTGAACGACTCGGGCACCACGCGGCCCTGCGACTGCTGCTGCAAGCGGTCGTCGCCAATGGCCGCCGCTGTCTTCAGGCCCTGTTCGATGTCGCCCGGCTCCAACAACTGCTGATTCGCCTTGGCCGCATTGTTCGCCCAGACCCCGGCGAAGCAATCGGCCTGCAACTCCAGACGCACCGACAGCGCGTTGGCCTGCGCCTCACTGGTGCGGCGGCGAATTTCGTCGAACTTCTCTGAAATGCCCAGCAGATTCTGGATGTGATGACCCACTTCGTGTGCAATCACATACGCCTGTGCGAAGTCGCCGCCCGCACCGAAGCGCTGCCGTAACTCGTCGTAGAACGCGAGATCGATGTAGACCTTGCTATCGCCGGGGCAGTAGAACGGCCCCATCGCGGTTTGTCCTGTACCGCAGGCCGTGGGCGTTTCGCCCGAGAACAGCACCAGTTTCGGCGGCACGTACTGACGATTCAGTTGCTGCGGGAACACGGTTTCCCAGGTGCGCTCGATATTGCCCAGCACCTTGCGGGTGAAAACCGTCTTCGGATCGTTGGCCGGTGTGGCGTTCGGGGCGGACTGGGGCTGCGACTGCGTTTGCCCCTGAATCATCTGCGAACCCTGAATGATGACGCGCGGGTCGATCCCGAAGAAGTACGAAGCGGCCAGTGCGACCACAATCGTGCCGATACCGATCGTGGTGCGCCCACCGAAACCGCCGCCCCGCCGATCTTCGACGTTCTGGCTTTCGGATTCATTGTCGAGGCGCATAGGGGGGCTCCGTGTGGGTAATCGATATTCGCGAAAGTATAGCGCCGGGCCATGACACGCGACGCTGCGTCGCAGCAGCGCACCGGTGGCCGGACGTCGCAGGCGCGGCAGGCGTGCGACAATACGTCATCTCGTTTTCTGAACCAGCCGGCTCGCGCGATTCAGGCGCTGGCGCTGCATTCGCCGCATGTCTCAAACGCAAACCTCCAGCCAAACGCACGACGTTGTAGTCGTCGGTGGCGGTCTCGTCGGCAAGGCTGCCGCCCTGCTGCTCTCGCAGGCTCGCCTGTCCGTCGCACTGCTCGCCCAGCCGGCCGCTGCTGCATCCGGCACGGGCGGCACGGACAGCGATCGATGGGACGCCCGCATCTACTCGCTCTGCGCCAGCTCGCAGGCGCTCTTCGAGCGCATGCGCGTATGGCAGGCAGTCGACCCCGCGCGCCTGAATCCTGTCTACGACATGGAAGTTTTCGGCGACGACCGAGGCAGTCTCCACTTCTCCGCGTATCAGGCCGCCGTACCGCAACTCGCCTGGATCGCCGAATCGTCGAATCTCGAACGTGCGCTCGATGCGGCGCTTCGGTTCTCTCCGCAAGTGCAATGGCTCGACGCCCGCGCCGATGCGCTCGAAGTCGACGCCGCCGCCGCTTCGGTGCGTCTGTCTGACGGCAAGACCCTGCGCGCCTCGCTCGTGGTCGGTGCCGACGGTGCGCACTCGTGGGTGCGCAGTACCGCGGGCCTCGACGGCACCGTACGTCCGTACAAACAACTCGGCGTGGTGTGCAACTTCCGGGCAGAGCGTGCGCACCGCGATACCGCCTTCCAGTGGTTCCACGATGGCGAGATCATCGCGCTGCTGCCGCTGCCCGATCAGCATGTGTCGCTGGTCTGGTCGGCCGCAGAGGATCACGCCAGACATCTGCTCGCGCTCGACCCTCAAGCGCTGGCCGATCGCATCGGCACGTTCTCAAGCGGTGAACTTGGCCGTCTCACACCGGTCTCAGCGCGGGCTCAGGGTTTCCCGCTGGTGCTGGCACAGGCCAAGCGCCTGATCGCACCGCGCGTGGCGCTGGTCGGCGACGCGGCGCACGTGGTGCATCCGCTCGCGGGGCAAGGCATGAACCTCGGTCTGCGCGACGTGGCAGCGCTCGGCGATGCGCTCGCCGCACGCGAATCGTTCCGCGACTGTGGCGATGCGGCGGTATTGCGTCGCTACGAGCGAGCCCGCAAGGAGGATATCGGCAGCATGGCGCTGACGACGGACGGCCTGCACAAGCTGTTTTCGACGAGCAGCCCGCTCGCGAAGTTCGTTCGCAACGCGGGGCTCGACAGCGTGAACATGCTGCCCCTCGTGAAGAAATTCCTGATTGGCCGCGCCCTGGGCTGACCCCATTGGACGTATGCGCCGGCCATGCTGTCCGACATCGGACCTGCCGGCCGGGCCTCTCGCTCGACACACTTCTGGAGAAATTCGATGTTGCAACGTTATCGCGCTACGGCGCTCGCAACGCTAGGTTCGGCGGCCGTCTGCGCCGCCATTTTCACGACATCCGCTGTCGCGCAAAACAAGCCCGATGCGTTGCTCGACCGCGTGAAGGCTGCCGTGCAGAAAACGCTCGGCGCAGATGCCCCGATCAAGTCGGTGGCGCGCACGCCGATTCCGGGGCTCTACGAAGTGTCTATCGGGGGCGAGATCATGTATACCGACGAGAAGGGGCAATACGTGATTCTCGGCGGCAACATCATCGATACGAAGACGCGTCAGAATCTGACCGAAGCGCGCCAATCGGTGCTGAACAAGGTCGACTTCGCCAAGTTGCCGTTGGATCGCGCCATCAAGTACGTGAAGGGCAACGGCAGCCGCAAGATCGCTGTCTTCTCCGACCCGAACTGCCCGTACTGCAAACGCTTCGAAGACTCGCTCAAGAACTCGAAGCTCGACAACATCACCGTCTACACCTTCCTGTACCCGGTACTCGGCCCGGACTCGGACGCCAAGTCGAAGGCGATCTGGTGTGCCTCCGACCCGCTCAAGGCGTGGCATGACTGGATGCTCGACAAGAAGGCGCCGCCGACTTCTTCGGCCAAGTGCGACGACAACGCGGTCAAGCAGAACGTGGCGCTCGGTCATGAATACAACGTGACGGGCACGCCGACCATCATCCTGTCGGACGGCCGCCGCTTGCCGGGTGCCGTTCCCGCCGAGCAACTGGAGAAGGAACTCAGCACGATCAAGTAACCGTCCGGTCAACGCCGGATGTTTCCGATAACAAGAAGTCGCCACGTCATGAAAGCCACGTCTGTCTTGCCCGCCATTCGGTACGCGATCGTTCCGAAGTCGCCCGCCGCCCACCTGTTCGAAGTCACGGTCACGGTCTCGAGTCCTGCGCCAGAAGGGCAGCGCCTCACCTTGCCTGCGTGGATTCCGGGCAGCTACATGGTGCGTGAGTTCGCCCGCAATATCGTGACGATCGGCGCGACGTGCCGTGGCCGAAAGGTCGCGCTCGACAAGCTCGACAAACACACCTGGCAGGCTGCACCCTGCAAGGGCACCCTGATCGTGACCTATGAGGTGTACGCATGGGATCTATCGGTGCGTGCCGCGCATCTCGACGACACGCACGGCTTCTTCAACGGCACGAGTGTGTTCCTGCGCGTGGAAGGTCAGGCACAGGCGCCGTGCGAGGTCGACGTGCTGCGTCCGCGCGGCGCCGCGTACAAGGCGTGGCGTGTTGCCACCGCGCTCGAACCGGCGCAGGGAACGGCAGCGCTCGACTTCGGCCGCTATCTGGCGGTCGATTACGATGAACTGATCGACTCGCCGGTCGAGATGGGCACATTTGTGCACGGCACATTCAAGGCCTGCGGCGTGACGCACGAAGTCGCGATCACCGGCCCGGTGCCGAATCTCGATCTGGACCGTCTGCTGCGCGACATGAAGAAGATCTGCGAGTCGCAGATCCGGTTGTTCGAACCCGGCGCCAGTTCGCGTTCGCGCGTGCCGATGTCGCGCTACGTCTTCCTGCTGATGACGGTGGGCGACGGCTACGGTGGTCTGGAGCACCGGGCTTCCACGGCTTTGCTCGCCAGCCGCAACGATCTGCCGGTGCAGGGGCAGGCAAGCATGAGCGACACCTATCGCGGCTTTCTCGGCCTGGTGAGCCACGAATACTTCCATACGTGGAACGTCAAGCGTATCAAGCCGGCGGTGTTCGCGCCGTACACGCTCGATCGGGAGAGTTACACGCGGCTGTTGTGGTTGTTCGAAGGCTTCACGTCGTATTACGACGATTTGATGCTCGTGCGCAGTGGCGTGATCGATCCGGCGGCGTATTACGACCTCGTTGCGAAGACGGTGGCAAGCGTGCTGCGCGGCAGCGGCCGTCTCAAGCAAACCGTGGCCGAGAGTTCGTTCGATGCGTGGACGAAGTACTACCGTCAGGATGAAAATGCGCCGAACGCGCTCGTCAGCTACTACACGAAGGGCTCGCTGGTCGCGCTCGCGCTCGATCTGACCATCCGGTCACGCACACGCGGCCAGAAGTCGCTCGACGACATCATGCGTGCACTGTGGCAACGCTATGGCCGCGACTTCTATCGCGGCTCGCCCGTGGGCATCGACGAAGACGCCGTGCAGCCGCTCTTCGAGGAGGTTTCGGGGCTCGATCTGTCGGAATTTTTCGCCACGGCGATCAACGGCACGCGCGATCTGCCGCTCGCGGCGCTGCTCGAACGTGTTGGCCTCACGCTGGCACCGGTGACGCCGGAGAATGGCCGTCCGGCGCTTGGCGCGAAGACGGCCAAGCGCGGTGACGATCTCACGCTTGCCCAGGTGCTCGACGGTGGCGCGGCACAAGCCGCAGGCCTGTCGGCGGGCGATGCACTCGTCGCCATCGACGGTCTGCGCGTGACGTCGGCCAACATCGACAAGCTGCTCGACCGTTATCGTCCGGGCGACCGGGTGACGGTTCACGCGTTTCGCCGTGACGAACTGCGCGAGGCCACCCTCACGCTCGACACGCCGGAGATATCGCAGTACCGCATCGCCGAGACGCGCGATCGCGCCGCCGCACAGCGCCGCGAGAAGTGGCTGTCGGCCTGACGCGTCATATTGCCTCGCGTGCGGGCTGCGTGCGCGAGGTTTAGGCTGCTGCCGGACCCGGCACCGTCGGGTCCCGGTTCTCGTCAGGACACGACCTCGCGACCGCGAGCATATGCTCGATGAAGGCCTGCGTTTTGCGAGGGAGGAAGCGTCGCGACGGCGTAACCAGATGCACCGGGCTTTCCGGCAACGACCACTCCGGCAGCACCTTCACGAGACGGCCCGTTCGCAGGGCGTCTTCGGCCAGAATGTCCGTGAGCGCGGCGATGCCGCTGCCCGCCAGCGCCATCTCCTTGACCATTCCCATGCTGTTGACCTGAATTGCCCCGTGCATGGTGATGTCCATGCGCTGGCGGCCCTTGTGCAGGGTGTCCGAGTTGAACAGTCGCCGCGCGCCCTGGAGGATCACGAAACGATGTCCCGCCAGTTCGTCGGGCGAGGCAGGCAAGCCCGTCGCGCTCAGGTACAGCGGGCTCGCGTACAGGCTGCGTGTGAGCTTGAGCAGCGGCCGCGCGACGAGCGTGGAGTCGGAGAGTTGCCCGGCACGGATGGCGACATCGACGCGCTCGGCAATCAAATCGACATGCCGTGAGCTCAGATCGACGTCCACCGTGATCTCGGGATAGGCGGCGCAGAAGGTGGCGAGGGGGACTGCCAGCCACTGTGCCGCGAAGTCGCCGGGCGCGGTGATCCGCAGACGTCCGCGCGGCTTGCTCGACAATTGCGAGGCGAAGTCCCGCGTCTCTTCCACTTCTTCGAGAATCGGCAGGCAACGCTCGTAGTACGCCTCGCCCACTTCGGTCAGCTCTAGGCGGCGCGTTGTCTTGTGCAGCAGCTTCGTGCCGAGACGCATCTCCAGTCGCGACAGTCGCCGGCTCACCGTTGCCTTGGGCAGATCGAGCCGCTCGCCGGCACGCGTGATACTGCCCGTGCGCACAACCTCCGCGAAGATCAGCATGTCATTCAGATCGTCAATCATCGCGTGCGCTCCTCGGTGACGCGGGTCGTCCGGCAAGAACAGCGGGCCGGTCAGGCATTGTTCCAAAATGGGAACAAACAATTCGATTTTACCGGCTTGTTTCATTTTTGGGGGTAACTAGAATGCATCTCAAGCCAACGCACAATTCACGGCACTCCTGAGATGGGGGCCGGTGCGCACGGAATATCGAACCCCCAGGCTCAGGAGCCACTGAAATGACCACGATTCTGCAAATCAATTCCGCCGCCCGCTCGCAAGGCGCCAACTCGACCACGCTCGCCAACGAAACGGTGGCGCAACTGGTCTCGAAGAACCCCGGTGCCAAGGTTGTCCTGCGTGATCTGCTGGCCGATGGCGTGCCGCATCTCGACGAAGCCGTGATCGGTGCGTTCTTCACGCCGGAAGACCAGCGCTCGGCCGAGCAAAAGGCCATCATCGCGCGCAGCGACGAACTGATCGCCGAAATTCAGGCCGCCGACTATGTCGTGTTCGGTGTGCCGCTGTACAACTTCCAGGTGCCGACGCAACTCAAGGCGTACTTCGACTGGATCACCCGTGCCCGTGTGACCTTCCGTTACCGCGAAGACGGCAGCGTGGAAGGCCTGATTCAAGGCAAGAAGGTGATCGTGGCGTTTGCACGCGGCGGCAACTACAAGGACACCCCGGCTGACAGCCAGACCCCGTACGTCAAGACGATTCTCGGCTTCCTCGGCATGACGGATGTGACGTTCATCTATGCCGAAGGTCTGGCACGGGGTCCGGAATCGGCAGCGGCTGGTTTCGCGAACGCTCGCGAAGCCATCGCTGCGCTGTAAGCGCTCGGGTAACGCTGTTTCACCGCACGCGCAGGCTCTCCATGGTCAATCCGACGCCCTTGCATCCGCGTCAGACGAAGCGTTCGGCAGCTCATGCCGACGCGAGCGCCATGCCGCGCGTGCTTCCTGTTTCCCGGCTCGGCCGTTGTGCCGCAGCCGTGGGGGCAGGCGTTTTCGATCAGGTTGACGAGACGGACCCGTTTCTGTCGGTCGATATCTTCCGCCGTCACGGCGCGTGCATACCTCCGCACCCCCATGCGGGATGTGTCGTGGCGACCTATCTGTTTCCCGAATCCACGACCTCGTTGCGCTGCCGTCATGCCCACGGTGGCGACGACGTTCTGCGCCCGGGCGATCTGCTCTGGCTGGAGGCGAACTGCGGCACGGTGCACGAGGAGCTTCCTGATCACGCACGTGCCACAGCGCGTGGCGTGCGGATGATCGTCAACCGTGCGGGCCGTCACGCCCATGGGGCGCCCGCGCAAACGGTAGTCCGCGCCGACGCCATGCCACGCTGGTGCGAAGGGGCAGTCGATCTGACATTGGTCTGCGGGCAGTGGAACGAGCATCAGGTGGCGCGTGCGGAAGGTGAGCGCACTACGTTGTTGCAGCTCGACTGGCGCGACGACGATGTGTGTACGCTGACCATTCCGTGCGATGGCCGTCGTTGGATGGCATTGATTGCACAGGGCGAGGCGGCGCTTGCCGGTCACGCCTTACGTGCGGAAGGTGGCGGGGCGGAAGCGATCTTGCTGCCCCCCGGTGCGTGGCAACTGGCCGGACGCGCCGGTGCCCGTTTGATGCTTGCCGGTGGCGAGCCACTCGCGGAGCCCGTGGTCTATCGCGGCAACTTCGCGGCGCGCGACGAGAGCGATCTTGTCGCACTCACGCGGCGCTATCAGCAGGGCGCGATGGGCACACTGGCGCCCATCACTGAGTGACGCCCGCGTCCGTCAGCGCCTTGCGAATGCGGTCGACCTTGATCGCGTTGTTGTAGGTCGCTCTTTCGCTGTCTCCCCCGTAGCCACCGTAATGCAGTCCGACGATCATGCCGTCCGACAGACGCACGACGGGCGAGCCGGAGTTGCCGCCCCATGTCGACGAATCGTACGAGAACTGTTGAGGATCGAGGCTGGGGTTGACCAGCAGCATGCCCGGTGCGAGACGCTCGGCCGGGAAGGGAATCTGGCTGTCCGGGAGCTTGAACATCGTATCGATCTGCTGTTCTGACAGGTAGGTGCAGTCGTCGTTTGCGCCCGCCGCGCCCGTGCAACTGACCGGACGCGACGGATAGCCGATCACCGCAACGCGCGATCCCTCCGTCAGATCGAATCTCGCTGCCATCGGGGCGGCGGGCGGCAGGGCATTGTCTTGCGTGCGCAGAATGGCGTAGTCGTCGTTCTCGTCATCGCTCCCCACGGCTTCGATGGCAACGATGCGAACCTCTCGCGGCGTCGTGCGTACGGAGCAACTCGAGTATTCCCACGGAAACGACACGATGAGCACCTGCTTGTCATAGAGTCGCCACGCCCCTGTGTTGTCGAGATATGCGTAGTTCTGCAGCACGTGCCGATTGGTGATGACGTGCGATTTGCCCACGACGAACGCCGTCGCGCCGAGGCTCATATACCGCGGCTTGCTGCCGGCATCCGCCTGGTAGTACTGGAAGATCACGCCCACACTGCGGGCGACGGCCGCCAGCGGGGTCGACACGGCGTTGATGTAGTCGCGCCAGCTATTCCATGCCGTCATTTGTTCATTCGCCCACGGCGCGCCGGAGCATAGGCCGTAGACCGGGCGCGTGACGACCCGGATCGTCTCCGTTTTCTCTTTCATATCTTTGAGCGATCGCGGCGGCTCGCCGTCGAGCATGCGTGCGGCGGCAGCGATGTTCTCGCGCGCTTGCCCGATGTCCTGCACGCGTGCGGCGACCAGCGAGGTCTGAGAGGCTTTGAGCAGCACCGCCTGCTCCTTTTTCAACGCCTGATCCTGCTTTTGCAGCAGCGCCTTGACGTTGACGGATTCCGCTTCATGCAACGCTTGCGACGTCGCGGGCGTGGCCACGCTCGGTGCTTGCGTTTGCGCGATGCCGCGACCCGTGGCGCCCGAGATCAGCAGGCTCACCGCGATCAGATGAGGTACGCGAATCATTGCTTCCATGCCTCCGGAACGTTGCGCGCTGCGGCGTCGACGGCCGCGTATTGCGACTTCGCTTTGTCGAAGTCATCCTTCAATTCCTTGAAGAAGGCGACCAGATCGGAAATCGACACGTGCTTGTCGTCCACGAGCGTGACGAGTTGCTGTTCCGCGGCAACGAGCTTATCGCGCAACGCTGCCGGCGACGGGCTGGCGTGCAGGGCGTCGTATTCGGCGAGTTGTTCGTTCGCCAGCATGCCGAGTTCGCGGATGCGGATGTCGTCATCGGCAGGCGTGATGTTAGCCGGGGTGATCAACAGTTTGCGGAACGTCGCCAACGGGCGTTGCAACGACACGATCTGACGGCGGTTCCACGCGCTTGCGAGGGTCGCCGCCTTGAAGTCGTTGTTCATCACCGTCTCGAATTTCGGATGGAATTCGTGAACGTACTTCGCGAATCGCTCCTTGGCGGCCAGATCGTTGTATGCCGTCAGCCCGGTCTGAAAAAGCGCGGCAATTGCCTTGTAAGCGGCAATGGCGGCGGGCACGACTGCGGTAATACTCTCGGCGCTGACTTCCGTGGAAGGGCGGACTTTCCATTCCGTCAGGCGCTTTTTCAGGTCGTTGGCGCACGCGCGAACCGCGTTTTTCGGCACGGTGTCGTCCGGCAGGCCGGGGACTTCTATGGGTTTGCGCTGCGCCTGAAATCTCGACCACTGCCCGCCAATCGAGTCGTCGCCTTCGGCGAGCACCTGTTTGAGGCCACCGGAATAGGCGGTGGCGAAGGTCATGGCGGCGCGTTGACTCACGAAGTCGTCGGTGCCCGCGCACACAAAGCGGGCGAAGGAGCCCAGTTCGTCGTCAGCGTCGATGTCGAGGATACGGACCTCGCCCGGTTTGACCCGGCGGGTTTGCACATAGTACTCGACGGCCTCGGCGCGCCGCACCCGCGCGCGCGAGTTGAGTTCGGTATCCAGCGCGCCTTGAGACGCCTTGACCGCGGCATCGAAGCCGTCGGCGGCACCCTGCAGCGAGTCTTTGCTACGGAGCTGGACGGTAGAGCATCCCGCGAGTGCGGCGATGACGGCAACCACGATGAACGACCGTGCGGCGGTAACACCCGCGGTCACAACGACTCCCCGATTTGCCATCTCGAACCCCCGTACGAAAAAGGCAAAGCTGCGTGAAGAAAACGTTATTTTCTTGATTGCCGATCGCCGGGAGGCGGCGCGCTCGAACGGCGCTTGACCGGCATCGCGGCGCCATCATGGCACGGGCATCATGGGCACGCAAGGAAGGATACCTAAATGAAGCGGTTGTTTGAAATCAGGTCTCGCTTTATGACCCATCGGGGCGCAACCCGGCATGAGCGCGCGGCGGACGGAAGGAGGCAGGTGCGGCGGGCGGAAGTCAAATTGGGGAGGCGGCACAATCGCCGGCCTCCCCGTCTTCAGGGTTTGTCGAAAGCGATCACTGATGGAAGTTCAGCGTCAGCATGGCGGTGCGACCGGGGGCCCATGTGGCGTAGATCGGATAGGCGCTTGCGTAGTACTTCTTGTCGAAGATGTTCTGCACGTTCAGTTGCAGATCGACGGCGCGCGACACGCGGTATGTTGCCATGGCGTCGAAGCGTGCGTAACCCGGCGTCCACTTGCGGGTGGTTGACGACACCGACGCGTAAGTGAGGCTAGAGAGCGTCATGCCGGCGCCGACGGTGAATTTCGGCATGACTTCGTAGTCAGTCCACAGCGTCAGGTTGTGCTTCGGCACCATCACCATCGGCAGGCCATTCGAGCCCGGGGCGGCTGCCGGCCCTGCGTCCGTCGTGATGGCATTGAGGTACGAGTAACCGCCGAATACGCGCCAATGGTTCGTCAGACTGCCGGCCCAGCCGAGTTCGGCGCCGCGCACGCGTTGGCTGCCCGCGTTGATCGTGCCGCCGAGGCCATCCGATACGCGCGCATTCGTCTTGTCCGTCTGGAACAGGGCGGCGGTCAGCGACAGACGCTGATCGATCACGTCCCACTTCGCCCCGACTTCGATGTTGCGGCTTCGCTCCGGCGCGAGGTTGTTGTTCGTCGTCGTGAGTTGGTCGGTACCGCCGCCCAGGCCGCTGTTTGCGCCCGGCGGGTTGGCCGACGTGCCATACGACGCATACAGGCTCAGCGACGGCAGGACCTTGTAGATCACACCCAACTGGAAGCTGAACAGGTTCGAGATATTCTTCAGATCGGGCGCACCGGCTTGCACGGCGTGCACATCGAAGTGATCGATGCGCGCACCGGCGTTGACGAGCCAGCGATCCGAGAGCTTCACGCTGTCGAACAGGTAGGCCGATGCCACGTTAGTACGCGTGTTGGTCGCTGCGCCGGGGAAGCCCTTGTCGCCGTTCAGCGCGAGGCTGCCGGTCCAGGGGTTGTCCGGATTCCAGTTGCCGAGGGTCGTGCAGTTGTAGGGTACGGCGCACAGTGGGAGCGAGTTCGTCGAACGGATGTTGTTGCCCGCACTGTCCGTGACGAGGTAGCCCTCGTAGCGGCTTTGCTCGTTGCTGAATTCGACACCGCCGGTGAGCGTGTGCTCGAAGCCGAAAAGCGTGGCCTTGCCCGTGAGTTCGGTTTGGTTGGCGATGCTGTTGGTGGCGTATTTGCCGCTCTTCGCCTGCAACGCGATGACGTTCGAGTTTGCGTTGACGAACTGCGGGTTTGTGGCGATGTAATCGAGTGTGGCGCGGCCGACCATGGTCGTGTTCTTGATCTTCCATGTGTCGTTGATGCGGTGCTCGACCTTGATTTCGCCGGTGTCGGTCTGGCCACGGCGATAGTCGCGGTTGTTCAGGCCGTAGAACTGATTGCGCTGGAAGCCGCCGTCCGGCGTGCCGCCTGCCGAGCGGAACGGTGCGCTGAAGTCCGGCATGTCATACGAATTCAGGTGGTAATAGCTGACCGTGACGGTGGTCGGGCTATTCAAACCGAACGCCACCGAGGGCGCTACGCCCCAGCGCTTGCTGTAGACGTTGTTGCGGCCGGCCTGATCGGCGTCGTGACCCATCACGTTCAGGCGCACGGCTGTCTGATCGTTGATCTGACGGTTTACGTCCATGGTCAGACGCTTGAAGCTGTTGGTGCCGAGGCCGAGGCTCGCGTTGGTGAAGTCTTCCAGACGCGGCGTCTTGGTGGTGATGTCGATGCTGCCACCAACGGCGCCGCGACCGGCGTAGACCGAATCCGGTCCCTTGATGACGCTGATGTTCTCGATGGCGAACGTCTCGCGATTCTGCACGCCCGAGTCGCGCATGCCGTCGACGAAGATCGAGTTGCGCGATTCGAAGCCGCGAATGACGGGGCGGTCTGCCGACGGGTTCGCCGCGGCGTCGCCACCGATGAACGTGATGCCCGGCACGGTCTTTAGCGCGTCGGCAAACGTCGTGGCGTTTGTCTGCTTGATCAGCTCTTCCGGAATGACCGTAATCGAACGGGGCGTGTCGCGCAGCGGGGCGACGAACTTGTACGACGGCAGCGTCTTCGTCTGCATGGGCGACGCCACCGCGTTGTCGTTGACCTGCGTGGTCGGTAGCGTGACCGCCGGGGCTGCGGACGTCTGCCCATTGGCCGACGAATCCGACGATGCGGCCGGGGGCGACACGGACGTTTGTGCGTGAGCGTTCAGGCTGGTGAAGCTGCCGGCAGCCACAAGGGCGCAGGCGGAGGCAAGCAGGCGCTGGCGCGTCTGGAAAGCGGTGGACATACGTGTGTTCCGGCAGTGGCGTCACCGTCGGACACTTCGCAGGCCGGGTAACGCACGGTTATCGTTTTTGATAATGAGATGGATTCTCATTACGGAACGGAAGTGTAATGTTCCGGAACATTTCTGTAAATGCTTGACCGTGTGCGTGCCGCCGCGTATCTCACAGTGTGAAATTTACTGTGACGACGCGCACAGGCCCTGATTGGCTCGGCGGCGAAGCATCGGCACGCGTGCGACCGTGATCGCCTCAACGATCACGGTCGCCGCATCAGGGCGTCAGGCGGGCGAATGGGGGATTGGGGGACGACAGAAAACGCGGGGAGTCCCGCGCCGGCTCAATCCGGCACTCGCCAGTCGATGGGCGTCTTGCCGTGTTGCACGAGGAAGGTGTTGGCGGCGCTGAAGTGGCCGCAGCCGAGAAAGCCGCGATGCGCCGAGAGGGGGGAGGGGTGCGGGGCTTCGAGCAGCAGATGGCCGTGACCGGCGAGCAACGGCGCTTTTGCCTGCGCATGGCTTCCCCACAGAAGAAAGACCAGCGGACCTTGCCGCGCGGCGAGACCCGAGAGCAAGGTGTCCGTACAGGCTTGCCATCCGCCGGTCTTGAACGGCTTCGCATGACTTGCCGCGTTGGCGGCTTCCACCGTCAGTGTGGTGTTGAGCAGCAGCACGCCCTGTTTCGCCCAGGCGTCGAGATTGCCGTGCGACGGGGCGGGAATGCCGAGGTCGCGCTCGATTTCTTTGTAGATGTTGCGCAGCGAAGGCGGCACGCGCACGCCGCGTTGCACCGAGAATGCCATGCCATGCGCTTGCGCGATGCCGTGATCGTCGCCGTGATAGGGATCTTGCCCGAGGATGACGACCTTGACGTCCTTGGGCGACGTCATGCGAAGCGCATGGAAGATGTCTGCCGGGTAGACGGTCTTGCCGGCGGCGACTTCGGCGTCCACGAAATGACATAGCGGCGCGTACGCCTCGCTCTGGACAAACGGCGACACCAGCGTTTTCCAGTCGTTGGGCAATGCGTCGAACTGATCTTCGACGCGTCCTTTGAGCGGGCCTGCGGCGTTGGCGTTGTCTGCGCCGGGCTTGGCGGTGGCGGCGGCCGGCGTCGATGCCGGCTTCGGCGGACGTCCGCGGCGGCGTGGCGGTGCGTCGGACGTTGCGGGCGGTGTTTGCGCGGGCAATGCCGCCTCGGCTGCGCTGGCTGCCGAGGCAGGTTCGTCGAACAGCGAGCCTTGCCGTTCATCGTGTTTCGCCGGGGACGCGGCGCGTGAGCGTGATGTCATGCAATAGGTCAGTCGAATGAGCCGAAAGGGCGCGCGATGAAAGGGACTGAGATGTCTGGCAGCGACGCGCAGCGATCAGCGGCCGAGTACCGTTTGCCGCAGACGATAGCCACGTTGCGCCTTGCTCATGTTGTCGCTTTGCAACTCGGGCAACACGTCGCGCAAATTCAGTGCAAGGGCGTGGAGAATGTGTTCGCCCTGGTCTTCGCGGTCGTCGTCCGGCGCGTCGAGCAATTCCAGTTCGACTTCGATGAGCGGCGCCGTATGACGCTTGCCATCGGCCTCGACGGCCACCTCGCCCCGATCGAAAGCAATCTCCACGGTCGTGCCGTCACCGGCGATATAGCGCCACAGGCGTCGCACGAAATTCGTCTCGAACTGCGCGACGACATTCGCGCCTTCGGCGCGCAACAGGTCGGCGGTGGCGGGCACGTCGCAAGCGGCGATCAGTTTCGGGAGTTCGAGCGCTTCGCCTTGCACCGCCTGCTCCCATTCATGGCGAACGTGCAGTCCGTCGCGCGCTTCACCGACCGACTTGAGCGTTTGCAACCATTGCCCGGCGTGCCCGTCGCGTGCCACGAAACGCAGCCGCAGCGCGGCCTTGGCGCTGGCGAGGGCGAGCGATGGCGTGTCGAAGTAGCGATTGACGAGACGACGCTCGCCACGGGCTTCGGCACCGGGCAGGCGGTCGAGGTGGGAGATCAGCGCGTCGGCGCGTGCGGCGGGCAAGTCGCCCGGAAGAGCAAGTTTGAGTTCGCGTTCGATGGCCATCGGGCAGCTCCTTTGAGGGGGGACGCCGGACGCGCCGTGCGCCGCAACACCGGGCAGGAGCGATGTGCCTTGCCGGTGCTTGGGCGGTGTCCCGTGCGGGACACCGTGCCATCGATCGCCTGTGTGACGAGGGATAGCGCGTCAGCGGGGCATGTCGAACAGCGTGGCGAGTGCATCGCCCGGCTCGGGCGCACGCATGAAGGCTTCGCCGACGAGAAAGGCATTGACGTTGGCCGCGCGCATGCGCGTCACGTCGTCACGCGACAGGATACCCGACTCCGTGACGACCAGACGATCATGCGGAATGTGTTTGAGCAGGCCGAGCGTCGTGTCGAGCGACACTTCGAAGTTGTGCAGGTTGCGATTGTTGATGCCCAGCAGCGGCGTGCTTAACTCGAGCCCTGCGTCCAGTTCACGGCCGTTGTGCACTTCGACGAGCACCGCCATGCCCAGTTCGTGGGCTTGCGCTTCAAGGTCGCGCATATGGGCCAGTTCCAGCGCAGCGGCGATGAGCAGAATGCAGTCGGCCCCCATGTCGCGCGCTTCGTAGACCTGATAGGCGTCGATCATGAAGTCCTTGCGCAGCACGGGCAGATCGCAGGCGGCGCGCGCCGCCTTCAGATACTCGGGCGCGCCCTGAAAGAACTGTCTGTCGGTCAGTACCGACAGACAGGCGGCGCCGCCTTGCTGATACGACTCGGCGATCTGGGGCGGGACGAAGTGCTCGCGAATCACGCCCTTGGATGGGCTGGCCTTCTTGATCTCGGCGATTACGCCGGGCAGACTGCCGTCGATCTTCGTGCGCAACGCGCCCACGAAATCACGCGTGCGCAGTGCGCTGTCGCCGACAGTGGCTTCGGCATCGCGGCGCAGACTGGCGAGGTCGCGCACACGCTTGGCAACTGCGACTTCTTCGGCCTTCACGGCCAGGATCTTGTCGAGAACGGTAGACATATCGATGGATGAATCGGGGGCTACGGAAGGGGGCGGGCGTGATCGGGGCCCGCCGTGGTCGTGTCGAACTTCAGGCCTTGTATCGCTGCGTGAACGTGACGAATGCATCGAGCTTCGCGCGTGCCGCGCCGCTGGCGATCGATTCGCGTGCCATCGCGATGCCGTCGCCGATCGATGCCGCGCGGTTGGCGGCATACAGGGCGGTACCGGCGTTGAGCGCCACGATCTCGCGTGCCGTGCCTGCCTTGTTCCCGAGCGCCTCAATCAGCATCGTCTTCGATTCCTCGGCGCTGCCGACCTTCAGGCTACGGTTGCTCATCATTTGCAGGCCGAAGTCTTCCGGATGAATTTCGTATTCGGTGACCTTGCCGTCCTTGAGTTCACCGACCAGCGTGGCGGCACCAAGCGACACTTCGTCCATGCCGTCCTTGCCGTAGACCACCAAAACGTGTTCGGCGCCCAGACGCTCCATCACGCGAACCTGAATGCCGACCAGATCGGGGTGGAACACACCCATCAACTGGTTGGGGGCTCCCGCCGGATTCGTGAGCGGTCCGAGGATATTGAAGATCGTGCGCACGCCCATTTCCTTACGGATGGCGGCAACGTTCTTCATGGCCGGATGATGGTTCGGTGCGAACATGAAGCCGATGCCGATGTCGCGCAAGCACTCGGCCACCTGTTCGGGCGAGAGCATGATGTTGACGCCGAGCGCTTCGAGCACGTCGGCGCTGCCCGACTTCGAACTCACGCCGCGGTTGCCGTGCTTGGCGACCTTTGCGCCGGCGCCTGCGGCGACGAACATCGAAGCGGTGGAAATGTTGAACGTATGCGACACGTCGCCGCCGGTGCCCACGATATCGACGAAATGTTCATCGGCCGGTGCCTCGACGTGATTTGCGAACTCGCGCATGACCTGGGCGGCGGCGGCGATTTCGCCGATGGTTTCCTTCTTCACGCGCAGGCCGGTGATGATGGCGGCGGACATGACCGGGGAAAGCTCACCCTTCATGATGAGGCGCATCAGGTGCAGCATCTCGTCGTGGAAGATTTCACGGTGTTCGATCGTGCGCTGCAGGGCTTCTTGCGGGGTAATCATTGCGGTTTCTCTCTTCTGTCGTTTCTTCTAAGGCGGGGGGCTCAGGCCGCTTGGGCCACGCGCGGGGCGGCTTGCAGGAAGTTGCGCAGCACGTCGTGGCCGTGTTCCGACAGAATCGACTCGGGGTGGAACTGCACGCCTTCGACGTCTAGCGTCTTGTGGCGCACGCCCATGATCTCGCCGTCGTCCGTCCACGCGGTGACTTCGAGGCAGTCGGGCAGCGAAGCGCGCTCGATCGCCAGTGAGTGATAGCGCGTGACGGTAAAGCGTCTGGGCAGATTCGCGAACACGCCTTGTTGCGTGGTTTCGATCTCGCTCACCTTGCCGTGCATGATTTGCTGGGCGCGGACGACCTTGCCGCCGAAGGCTTCGCCGATGGCCTGATGGCCGAGGCAGACACCGAGAATCGGAATTTCGCCGGAGAAGCGCTTGAGCACGTCGAGCGTGATACCTGCGTTGGCCGGGCAGCTTGGGCCGGGCGAGAGGCAGATACGGTCGGGGGCGAGTGCCGCGATGGCGTCGAGAGTGATTTCGTCGTTACGAAAGACCCGCACGTCTTCGCCCAATTCACCGAAGTACTGGACGATGTTGTAGGTAAACGAGTCGTAGTTGTCGATCATCAGCAGCATGATGGTCCCTGTTCGTCTGGTGACAAAGGATTGTCGAACGCATGAGATTTGCGAATTCCCCCTGAGCGTGCCCCCACATTGAGTTCGCGATCCGCGGGGGAGGGCGCTATGGGGATGAGATAGACGTGGCGGGTTACCGCCACCAGCGCAGGGCGGCGGTCAGGGGCGACCAGAGGAGGGAGGAAGACTGATGCGACTTCATGGTGATGCCGATTGTAGCAGCATCTGCCGGGTGCCGTGGGCGGAGCGTCGCAAAAAGGAGGTAATCGTCGGGTTTCGCGCGCGAACGAGGCGTTTCTTGCAAGAATGTGTGCGCCACAGTGGCCGTCCTTCGACGATTCTGCAACGGTGGCATGGACGGCCCCGTCTATTGGGGGCCGCCCGCCGGGGCGCTTCAGCGAGGGCCGAGTACCGATGCCAACGCTGCGGGGCGCGGCATGCCATTCACGCGTTGAATCAGGCCCTCGTCGTCGCGATAGACGATGCCGGGCGTACCGCGAAACCCAAGCTCCGTCATCAGTTGTTGATGAGCGTCGAGCGTGCGGGCGATATCGGGTGACACGCTCGGCGCTGGCGCGATGCCGCCGCTGGCGAGCTGCCGTTCGTTTTGCAACAACGCGGCGGCGGGATCGGGAGCGCCGAGAATGGCGGCTGCCTTCGCGCTGCTGTCGGCCTTGATGACACCGACCATGATGTGGCGCAACTGCACCTTGCCCGAATCGACCCAAGGGCGTGCCGCTTCCCAGAAGCGATTGCAGTAGGGGCAATTCGGGTCGCTGAACGTGTACACCACGCGCGGGGCGTCCGCTTTGCCGTCCTGCACCCAGGTCGAGGCGGCGAGTTTCGACCAGACGGCTTCGCTGGTCGGCTCGGCGATGAGGTGACTGATGCGCTCCATATCCATCGGCTTGCCGTCGGCGTCGATGCGGGTGCCGACGATGGCTGTGCCGTCGCGCAGCACGTAGAGGGCGACGGGATGTTGTTCCGCCGTCCCGGCGAAGCCGCGAAGCTCCGTACCGGTGTCGAACGGACGTAAATCCGCCAAACCTTCGCGTACCAGCGCCTGAACAACGGCTGGGGTGTCCTGGTCGGCCGCCGCCTTGCCCGAGGTACCGGCGTTGCCGGAGACAATCGCATAGGCCGCGGCGGCGAGCGCCGGCACGGCGATCAGAGCGGAAATAAGAAACTTACGAACAGACATCGATGACTCCTATGGCGTACGAGGTGCCGGGGATTGGTGAAGACGGCCTTGCAGCGTGGCGCGCAGACGCGCCGCTGTGAGTTCGCCCAGATGAGTGTCAACCAGACGGCCGTGGGCATCGAAGAACAACGTGGTGGGCAGCCCGCGTGCACCGGCCGCCTGCATGCCTTGCGACGCAGGATCGAGCAGCAGATCGTCGAACTGAAGGCCCTGCGACTGAATGAACGCTTCAACCGTATGCGCGGACTCGCCCTGATTGATCAACAGGAACCGCACGTCGGGGTAGTCGGCCTGCGCTTTTTCCAGCACCGGCATTTCGCGTCGGCACGGCGGGCACCAGCTTGCCCACAGATTCATCACGACGGGACTGCCGCGATAGGTGTCGAGTGAGACGGTGCGGCCATCCGTTGTGGAGAGTGTCAATGACGGCAGCGGCGGCGCGGTGCGTTGCAGGACGCTCAAGCCTGCCTGTGCGGCGGCCCAGATCGCTACGCCTGCGGCGAAGCCGTACAGCATCGGGCGGCGCCCGGAGGGCTGACGTTTCATGCGCCACAACGCCCAGCCGAGGGCGGCGGGCAGGCCGGCCCAGACATTGAATCCGCCGTCGCCAATCGCGATGATGGACAGCGGGGTCGCGAAGTATTCCGGCCACCAGCGCAGCACGTAGGCGATGCGCGCGGCGAGCAGGCCGATGAAGAGCGCGTCGAGGAGCGTGCTGGCGGCGGTGCGGCGCGACGTGGTGTCAGTGCTGCGCAGGAGATAGCGCGCGACGAGCCACGCCACCCCCATCGCTGCCGCCACGGCGACCGTCTGTATCGAGAAGGGGCCGAGACCGGTCATACCATCCCCGCGGTGTCGAGGCGGCGCAGGAAGCTACGCGCATCGAGTTCGCCGACCGAGCGCTGCGCGCGCACCTCCTCGCCATTTGCGTCGATGAGAATGAGCGTGGGCGGGCCGAGCACACCCCAGCGTTTCATCAGGGCCTGATCGATCTTGTCGTTCTTCGTCACGTCCGGGCGCAGCACCTGCATACGTGCGAGCCGCGCGGCGACAGTCGGATCGCCGAACACATTGCGTTCGATGACATGGCAACTTACGCACCAGTCAGCGTAGAAATCGATCAACGTCCATTGCCCTTTCGCGGCAGCTTGCGCGATGCGTGCGTCCACATCCTCCGCCGATTTGACGCTCACATACTCGAACGCCTTCGCGCTGTGCGCATTTGCGCTGTTCATGATTGCGGGGGCCGCGCGTTCCAGCGGACGCAGTGCGGAATCGTTGCCGGACGCTGCCCCCACGAGCATGAACACCGACCAGACACCGGCGAACGCCGACGCGAACATCAGTGTCCAGCCGGACGGTTTCCCGCGCAGCGTCCATGCCCATGCGGCGAATCCGACGGCCAGTCCGAGGCCGAGGGTACCCCAGAGCAGGAGGCTGACGTTGCCGGGCAGGAAGCGGCTCAACATCAGAACGGCCATACCCGTCATCACGTAGGCGAATGCAATGCGCACGCGTACCATCCACGGGCCCGGACGGGGCAGAACCCGCGAGCCGAACATGGCGATGACGAGTAGCGGCAGTCCCATGCCGAGTCCCAGCGCGAACAGCGCGATGCCGCCTATCCACGCGTTGCCTGTCTGGCCGATATAGAGCAGAGCGCCGGCCAGCGGGGCGGTCATGCACGGGCCGACGAGCAGTGCGGAGAGAAAACCGAGTGCGGCGGCGCCGACGAGACTGCCACCGGTACGTTGTTGTCCGGCGGCGTCGAGTCGATTCGTCACGAACGCGGGCAGGCGCAGTTCGAACAGACCGAACAGCGAGGCTGCCAGCACGAGAAAGAGGCCCGCGAAGGCGCCGAGCAGCCATGGAGATTGCAGCGCGGCCTGTAAATTGGCGCCGGCCAGGCCGGCCGCGACGCCGACCGAGGCATAAGTGAGTGCCATCGCCAGCACGTATGACAGCGAGAGTGCCAGCGCTCGCAACGGCGCGGGACGATTGCCCACGACCATCGTCGAGACGATGGGGATCATCGGCAACGTGCATGGCGTGAAGGCCAGCAGCAAGCCGAAGCCGAAAAACAGCAGCGTGGCAGCGACGGGGCCGACCGTGGCGAGCCGCTGCGCTGCGGCCTGATCTTCAGCGAGCGGGGCATCGACGGCATCGATGGAGGCGGCGGGGGGCGCCACGGAGACTGCGGGGGCATTGATAACTGATGTCGAGCCGGCAGGCAACGCGACTTGCATCGTCTGGGGTGGATAGCAGATGCCTGCTTCTGAGCAGCCTTGCCAGTGCAGCGTCACGGGGCCTGACGTTGCCAAGGGCAGACGAATGCGCAGGGCGTCACGGGTATAGATCTCGGTGTCGCCGAAGAACTCGTCCGTATGCTTCGCTCCGTCGGAGAGCGTCAGATCGAGCGGCTGGCCGGAGACATCTTCCGCGCGTAGCGAATGCCGGTAAACGTAGTAATCCTTAGCAATGTTGCCAACGATTTCGATATGACCGTCCACCTCGGTGACAGGGGAGAGTGTGAGTACCTGAGACGCGTCGAGGAACTTCGACTCGCTTTGCCAGGGAAACGCATCGGCGGCGCGCATCCCGCCGAGCGTGCCGAGAAAAATCACAAAGATGTAGAAAAATCGGCGTAGCAAATCTCTTCTCCTGAAGGCGTTCCAAAGCAGGCTAGAGCGTGCCCTGCGCCGATTAACCGAGAGTTAACGCCCGCGGTGTCTGTTGGTTATGCGCCGAGCCACGCGTTCACCGCGCGGAATGATGCTCGGTGAGTTACGCAAATTACGTAACATGAAGCGGTATTCAAGGGAGGTACGGATTCATGCGAGTGTTGCTGGTTGAGGATGATGCGTTGATTGCGAGCGGCACTGTCGCGGGGTTGGAGGCGTTGGGCATTGCTGTTGAGCATGCGGCGAGCGGGTTGGCGGCGGTGTCTGCGCATGCGGAAAACACGTTCGATGCGTTGGTGCTTGATCTGGGTTTGCCAGACGGTGACGGTCTCGGGGTTTTGGCAAAGATCCGGGCGGTGGAGCCTGATGTACCTGTCCTCATCCTGACTGCGCGCGATGCCATCGAACATCGGATTGCGGGATTGAATGGCGGGGCGGATGACTACATGGTCAAGCCGTTCGATTTGCGCGAGTTGGGGGCGCGATTGCATGCGTTGATGCGTCGCGTGCAGGGGCGGGCTTCGCAGGTCATAGACGCTGGCCCGTTGCGATTGGAGCCGGCGAGTGGTTTGGCGTGGCTTGATGGTGAGCCGGTCGAATTGTCGCGCAAGGAGGTTGACTTGCTGACGCATTTGGCGAGTACACGGGGGCGATGGTTGACGCCGGACATGTTGCACGAGCGGATGTATGGTTTGTCGGAGCGGGTCAACAGTAATGCGTTGAACGTTCACATCCACAACGTGCGTCGCAAATTGGGGTGTGAGGTCATTCAAACGGCGCGTGGTTTGGGATATCGATTGGGGTGGAAGTTGTCATGAGCCTTCGACTGAGAGCGGTATTGATTGCCGGTATTGCGTTGATAGTGCTTTGGGTGGTGGCGGCGGGATGGATGATGCGAGGGGTGGAGGCCAATCTCGACAGGGCACTGGATCAACGTTTGGCGATGTCGGCCCGGATGGTATCGGGTTTGTTGGCGCGGGTAGCGTTATCGCCGTTGGGGCCGAGTGCGGGGCAGTCGGATTGGGGAGAGGTGATACGCGTGGGCACCGACGACGGCATAGCGTGTGAAATACGTTCGGTGCAGGGCGTGGTGTTGGCGCGGACCGATGGTGGGCCGCAGGCGGAAGAAAAGGCGTTCCCGATGGGTTTCAGCACGATGGAGATTGATGGAAAGCGTTGGCGAATATATGTGTTGCAGGATGACCGGGGGTATCAGGTCATGACGGCGGATTGGTTGGAGAAGCGAGCGGGCCTGAGCCATGCATTGTTGAGAGCGGCGGGCGTACCGTTTCTGATTGCTGTCGTGGGTGGATTGATTGCGTTGTGGATAGGCATAGGCCGGGGTTTATCGCCGTTGGAGACATTACGTGCGACGTTGCGCGACAAGCGTGCGGACGACACGGCGCCGATTGATTTGGGGCGTGCCCCGACGGAGTTACGTCCGGTAGTGTCGGCATTAAATGGATTATTGGATCGTTTGACGCAGGCATTGGCGTACCAGAGGGCGTTCACGGATGCGGCGGCGCATGAACTGCGCACGCCGCTGACGGCGGTGGACACCCACTTGCAGGTAGCGGAGATAACGGGGGGAGAGCCGGCCAGAAGGGCGATATATATGGCGGGCGTAGGTGTACGACGATTACGGCATACGCTGGATCAGATGATGACGTTGGCGCGTGCTGAGGCGCCGGCACATGAGCAGGACATGTGCGGGTCGGTGCGCGAGGTGATAGAGGAGGTATTGATCGAATGGGAGGAGACGGATCGGGGCCCCGTTCCGCCGCGAGTTGGGTCTATGTCTGAGTGGAGGAATGGGGCTCCGGTCCGTCGTGGGGGGCCACGGGTGGTTTTTAGCATGGCGTGTGAAGACCGTGGCACGGTGGTGCCACATTCGATGCTGGGCACGGCGGTGAGAAACCTTGTGGACAACGCGATGCGTTACTCGCCTGAGGGGAGTCGTGTGGATGTGACGGTGGAGATGGACGAGCATCGGCGGCGGTATTGCATAGAGGTGGGGGATTGGGGGCCGGGTCTTACGCCTGAGCAGGCGGAGCAAATGGGGCAGCGATTCTGGCGAGGGGATCGGGGCTGGCGGGGGGGAGAGGGGGCGGGATTGGGGATATCGATAGTGAGGGCGATAGCGTCGCGCTTCGGCGCTACTGTGGAGTTTGCGGCACGCGAGGGTGGTGGTTTGATGGCAAGGCTCTATGTGCCGATTGGGCGATGACTGGGGGTTGACCGGTGCATCGCCCGTGGTGAGAGTTCAGCGGGCCTTCCTGGTTTTTGGGGCACTCGCTGAGCGAATGGTTTTCGCGGCGGTGGTGCTAGTCTTTGCGGCTGGGGAGCGCTTGCGTGGTGCGGCGTTGGGCGTTGCGGCGCGTGCGCCGGTTTTCCTTGGCGCGGGAGCGTGCTCCGTGGAGGCCTTCTGCTGCAAAGCGGCGTTTTCAAAGACCGCCAGCACTTGTTGCAGATCGTTTTGCTCGCCGCCATCGAGCGGAACGGCGAGGCTGAGATCCTTCACGGCCTTCGCCACGCGCCGGATGTTCGCCGGTGTCGAATGGGAGAGCATGCCGGGAATCGCGGCCATCGCTGCGTCGGGTGCCATGCGCAGCAACCCGGCCTGACGGCGGATCACTTCGCGGAAGCGCTCGATCGAAATATCGCTCTCGCCGCGTACCAGCGAGCGAGCGAGGTTGAATTGCCGTTCGTCGGCTTCACCGTGCAGACGATGCACCCAGAGCAGTGCGCGAATGCCGGCTTCGAGCAATCCGCCCTGGTGTAGTTCGTGACGGCGATGCGTCAGCGTGTCCTTGACGAACGCGATGTGCTCCGGCGATGTGCCGGGATGCACCCGAACCGCCGCACCGTCGCTGCCGCGCAACCCGGCGAGCGCTTGCACCCATTGCTGTCCGTAAATCAGTTCGAAGGCCTTCTCAAAGCCATCGTCGCGTGTATCGCGATAGAAATTGAGCGATTGCTCGATGGCGCTCGACACCGCCGATTCCAGCGCAAGGAATGGATTGTCCGACGGCACCGGATGGCGCGTCTCGCGCACGCGCGCCGCTTTCGCGGCGAACGGCACGGCAAATGGATTGCGATCCGACCAAAGCTCGTAACTCACGCGCAGCGGATGCAGCACGCGCATCCAGTATGCCGAATTCGGCGTGACCATCGCGCGCACCCACGGCTGCACGAGACTGCGATACAACCCGAGATTGATGTCAGAGAGATGTGCCACCGCTGCAAAACGCCGATCGCTCTCGGCGTCCGGTTGGACAATGGCGCGCACATCCTCGACGCTGCGTTGCTGAATCGACATCACGTAATCGCCGTCGATCAACTCCCGATGCGGCGTATCTTCCGTCTTGTCGGCGATCTGTGCTTGATAGATCCCGGCAGGCAGCACGTCAATCAGATCGATATTGTTGACGAACTCGCGGTGCTCCTTACGCCCGGTGCTGCCCGACACGAAAATGCCGAGGTGGCCGATGCTGTCATGCGTGGCGTACACAATCGTCTGATCGTGACTGAGCACTTCCGAGTCGTCGCGATACATATCCGTCACGAAGCCCAACGCCTGTGGCGGCGGCGTAATGTTGTCGCCGTACGAGCAAAACACCACGATAGGCGAGCGGATATTTCGCAGATCGATCCGGATGCCGTCGCTCGTGATCAACTCCGCGCTCGTCAGCCGGTTGCCGACAAACAGATTGTCGACGATGTACTGCATCTCCTGCGCGTTCAGAAACACATGCCCGCCCCAGTACTTCTCAAAACCGAGATAGCGCGGCGCTTCCGTGTCCACGTTGGCGTAAAGGTGATACTTCTTGTGCCACAGCGTATTGGCCGGGTCGAGATTCTCGAAGTTCTGCACCAGCCAGGCGCCGTCGAAGCGCCCGTCGCCCAGATCGCTCGTGAGCGCCGTCAGCCAACTGCCACCGAGCAGTCCTCCCGAATATCGCATCGGATTGCGCCCGCGCCACCCCGCCCAATAGGACAGCGGTGCCCCGGCCACGATGATCGGCCCGAACAGTTCCGGACGCATCGCCGCCGTCATCAACACCTGCCAGCCCGCCTGACAATTACCGATGACCGCCGGTTTGCCCGCACTCTCGGGATGCAGAGAAATCACCTTCTCCAGAAACGCGGCCTCCGCGTGCATCACATCTTCAACCGTCTGGCCGGGAACAGGATCGGGCAGAAAGCCCACGAAATAGCACGGATGCCCCGCTCGCAGGGCGGCACCGATCTCGCTGTCCGGCTTAAAGCCGCCGATGCCCGGGCCGTGACCTGCGCGTGGATCGACCACGACAAACGGGCGAGCATTCGGCCGCGTCGGCGTATCGTCCGGCGGCAGAATGCGCACCAGCGCGTAGTTGCACGGACGCGGCAAGTCGTGCGCATCGAGCACCACCTCCGCGGCGAAGTCGAGCACGTTCGGCGCCGATTCGGCGAGGTGCGCCTGATACTGGTTGCCGCGCTGACGCATGACGTCGGCGTACAGCACGCTGCGTTGCCAAGCATCGACGGCATACTCGGCGGCGGCGGCCATCCACGGCACGTTGGCCAGCCACGGGTTGGCGGCAAGCCACGGGGCATCGGCAGCTTTGGCTGCACCAGCAGACGCCGTGGCGCGGGAAGACCGACGTTCGAGTGCGGCAGACGACTTGGCAGGCATGGCAACGACCTCACGAATCCGGCATGACAGGGTTGGCGAACGGCGCGCAGGCGCAGGCACTACGCCATCGAACTGAGCGTGCGGCGAAAACGTCGCAGCGAGAAAGCAAAGAACACGGCGCCGATGACGGTCAGCGCCACGAACTGCACCCACACGACGCCGATGCCGGCGCCACGGAACAGAATCGCCTGACCCAACTCCACGAAATGCGTCGTGGGTGCGGCGAGCATGACGTCTTGCACCGCCTTCGGCATGCTCTCGCGCGGGGTGATTCCGCCGGAGAGCATTTGCAGCGGCAGCAGTACAAGAATCATCAACATACCGAACTGCGGCATCGAGCGGGCGAGCGTCGCCAGATAGATGCCCATCGACGTGGTGGCGAACAGATGCAGCGTCGCGCCCAGCATGAACAGCGCCACCGAACCGCCAATCGGCACATGCAGCGCGCCGCTCACGATCAACCAGAGCGACATGCCTGCCGCGATCAGCACCACCAGCCCCATCGACCAGACCTTCGCCAGCATGATCTCGGCCGGTGTCACCGGCATGACGAGCAAATGCTCGATCGTGCCGTGCTCACGCTCGCGAATGAGCGCGGCACCCGTGAGAATGATCGAGAGCATCGTGATGTTGTTGATGATCTGCATCAACGCACCGAACCACGCGCGTTCCAGCGTCGGGTTAAAGCGCACCCGCAACGCCAGATCCACCGGCAATTCCGGCGTCGACCGGTATCGCTGAAGGAATTCGCTCACCTCCGCCGACACGATCTGTTGCACATAACCACTGCCCGAGAACGCCTGACTCATGCGAGTCGCGTCGACATTGAGCTGCACCTCCGCCGTGCGTCCCGCCAGAATGTCGCGCTGGAAATTTGGCGGAATGTTCAACGCGAACGTGTATGCCCCCTCGTCCATCCCCTGGTCGACGGCGTTCGCCGTAATCATGCGCGGCAGCGTGAACTGCGGCGGATAGAAGGCCGAGACGATACGCTGCGAGAGCGGCGACACGTCTTCGTCCACGATGGCAATCGGCGCGACGTGCAACGTATCGGGCTGGGCCGTGGCCGCCGAATACACCGACGCCGTGAACGTGTAGACGATGAGCACCAGCATCATCGGGTCGCGCACCAGGCTCCAAAGCTCCTTCACCCCGAGCCGGTAGATGTTTGCCAGATGCCGCCGCCACAGATGCGCGCGGCGCGGCGTCGCGACGCTGGCCTTTGCCGGTGGCGCCGGCGGGGGAGAGGCTTGTGGTGCGCTCGGGCTCGTCATCACTTGTCCTGTTTCTTGAGCATCAGGATCGTGACGCCCAGAATGACCGGTACGGCGACGAGCATCGGCCAGAAGGCGCTGCCGAGATCGGCAAACCCGAGCGCCTTGTTGAAGACGCCGCGGCTGATGATGAGCATGTAAGTCGCCGGATAGATCTCGCCGATAAGCCGGCCTGAGCCCTCCATCGACGGCACTGGCGTGAGCATTCCACAGAACTGGATCGCCGGAATCATCGTGCCGATCATCGTGAAGAACAAAGCCGCGATCTGACTGCGGGTAAACGTCGACGCGAGCAGGCCAATGCCGGTGGCGACGACGTTGAAAATAAAGATGGCGGTCGTCAGCGTGAGGAAGCTGCCCTTGATCGGCACGCCGAACAGCGTCACGGCGATCAATGCCATGAGCAGGAAATTCAACATCGCCAGCGCGACATACGGGATCTGCTTGCCGATCAGGAATTCCGTTCGCGTTACCGGGGTCACGTACAGATTCAGAATCGAGCCGAGTTCCTTCTCCCGCACCACGGACAACGCCGTGAGCATCGCGGGCAGCATTAGCAAGAGCAGCGGAATCACCGCAGGCACCATCGCCGGCAGACTCTTCACGTCGGGGTTGTAACGATAGCGCGTCACGATATCGAGCGATGCCGTCAGGCGCACACCGAGCCGGCGCAGGGCCTCATCGGCCAGCCAGTTCTGGTGCATGCCCTGCACGTAGCCCTGCACCGTCTCCGCGCGCAACGGCATCGCGCCGTCGATCCACGCGCCGATCTGTACGGTCTTGCCGTGCGACACGTCACGGGCGAACCCCGGCGGAATCTCGATAGCCAGCGACAGTTCGCCGCTGCGCAGCCGCTTGTCCATGTCCTCGTAGTCGGTGATCGGAGGTTGTTCGATGAAGTAGCGCGACCCCGAGATATTGAGCGCGTAGTTCTGACTCAGCGTGGTCTGATCGCGGTCGAGCACGGCGTAGCGCAAGTCTTCCACATCCAGACTGATGCCGTAGCCCATCACGAGCATCAACACGAGCGAGCCAACCAGCGCGAGTGTGGCGCGTACCGGATCGCGTTGCAGCTCCAGCGTTTCGCGCCAGAGATAGCTGATCATGCGGTTGAGCGAGAACGCCTTGTGCTGCGCTTGCGTCGCTTCGGCGGGCACGGGTCCGGGCACTGCCGGCGTGGGCGTCTCGGGCGTTTCAGTCTTGCCGCCGCCCGCTTCGACAAGGTATTCGATGAAAGCCTGCTCGAGCGTGGCCGCGCCCTTATCTTGCGTGATCTTCGCAGGCGGATCGGACACAAGTACCTTGCCCGCGTGCATCAGCGAAATGCGGTCGCAGCGCTCGGCCTCGTTCATGAAGTGAGTGGAAATGAAGATCGTCACGCGGTCCCGGCGCGACAACTCCACCAGCAGCCGCCAGAAGTTGTCGCGTGCCACCGGATCGACGCCCGACGTCGGCTCGTCGAGAATCAGCAATTCGGGTCGGTGCACCATTGCCACGGCGAGCGACAGACGCTGGCGCATGCCCAGCGGAATGCTGTCGGGCAGGGCGTCAAGCTCATCGGCGAGGCCGAAGCGTTGCACCATCTCCGCCACGCGGGCGTCGACGTCTGCCTCGGGCACGTGGAACAGCCGCGCGTGCAGCACGAGGTTCTGATGCACCGTCAGCTCGGTATAGAGCGAGAACGCTTGCGACATGTAACCCACGCGGCGACGGGTGCCGATGTCCTTCGGATCGACTTCGTTGCCGAACAGCCACGCCTGCCCCTCGCTTGCTTGCAGCAAGCCGGTGAGCATCTTCATCGTGGTCGACTTGCCGCAGCCGTTCGAGCCGAGAAAGCCGAAGATCTCGCCGCGACGGATACGAAAATCCACGTGATCCACCGCCACGAAATCGCCGAAACGCATCGTCAGACGCTTGGCCTCGATGGCGATCTCCGTGTGCTCGTCGACCTGCAGTGGCGGAATCGAGACCGGTTCATAGCCGGTCTTCTCTTCGTCCGGCAACAGCGCGATAAAAGCGGCTTCGAGGGTGGCGCAGTGCGTGCGCGCCAGCAACTCGGCCGGCGTGCCGGTCGCGAGCACATGGCCCGCATCCATCGCCACGAGCCAGTCGAAACGCTGCGCTTCGTCCATGTAGGCGGTGGCGACGATCACGCTCATGGCCGGTCGCTCCCGGCGAATGCGTGCGATCAGATCCCAGAACTGCGCGCGGGCGAGCGGATCGACGCCCGTCGTCGGCTCGTCGAGAATCAACAGATCCGGGTCGTGAATCAACGCGCAGCACAGGCCGAGCTTTTGCTTCATGCCGCCCGAGAGCTTGCCCGCCGGCCGATCGAGAAATGGATACAGGCCGGTGCTGCGCGTAAGGTCGTCGATGCGGCGGCGACGCTCGGCGGCGTCGTGGCCGAACAGGCGTGCGAAGAACTGCAGGTTCTCTTCGACAGAGAGCGTCGGGTAGAGATTCCTGCCGAGTCCTTGCGGCATGTAAGCGATGCGCGGGCACACGAGATCGCGGTGCGCCTTGCTCGCCATATTGCCGCCGAGCGCTTCGACCGTGCCCGTCTGCACCGCGCGCGCGCCAGCAATGAGCGAGAGTAGCGTGGACTTGCCCACACCGTCCGGCCCGATCAGGCCGACCATGCCGTTGGCCGGAATGTCGATGCTGACGTCGTTCAGAGCAACGGTCTTGCGGCCGTAACGCAGCGTCACGCCGGCCATGTGTACGACCGGCGGCACGTCGTGGCCCGGCGGGGACGAAAGCGAGGGGGGCGCCGTCATGTTGCGAGGCTCACTGCGGCAGCTTGGTCTGCAACTGGGCGGGCCAGGCTGCCTGACTATCGGTCTTCACCCACGTCACACCGGGCAGGCCCGTCTTCACGAGCGACAAATGCTGTTGCAGCAACGCCGGCGCGATCTGAGCGCGCACGCGGAACATCAGCTTCTGGCGCTCGCTCTCGGTCTCCACCGTCTTGGGCGTGAACTGCGCCGTGCTGGAGACGAACGAGATGCTCGCGGGAATCACATACTGCGGCGCCGCGTCGAGAATGATGTGCGCTTCGGCGCCGATGGCCAGACGCCCTGCCACCGTTTCGGGCAGGAAAAACGTCATGTATACATCCGACAGGTCGACGAGATTGAGAACCTTGCCGCCGGCCGCGAGCACCTCACCCGGTTGGGCCACGCGGTATTGCACCCGGCCGTCGCGCGGCGCCTTGAGGTCGCTGTCCGCGATATCGGCTTCGATGCGAGTGACGGTGGCCTGCACGGCCTGCACCGTCGACTTCGCGCCCGTGACCTGCGCGTTGGCGGCCTCGACCGCAGACTGCGCGGCAGCCACCTGCGCGCGCGCGGCAGTGACGGCGGCACGTGTGCTGCGAACCCGCGCTCGGTCGTCGTCCAACTCTTGCACCGACGAGGCGCCTTCCTTCGATAGCGTCTCCGAGCGCGACAGTCGGCGCTGGGCCGCGTCGAGTTCGGCCTCGCGTGCGGCGACATTGGCTTCGGCCGTCGCCTTGTCGGACAACCTTGCTGCCGCCTGCGCCTGAATCGCCGCGACGTTGGTCACGGCCTGCTGGTACTGCGCGCGGGCTTCATCGCGCTGGGCGTTGAGCGTGTCGATCTGCATCTTGGCGAGTACCTGACCCGCCTTCACGAAATCGCCCTCCCGGACGTAGATGGCTTCGACACGTCCGGCGAGCTTGGTGGCCACGTCGACCTCAGTGGCTTCGATGCGGCCGTTGCCGCTTGCGAAACCGGCGCCGGGGCCCGAGTGGCTATAGGTTTTCCATCCGTACCAACCCAGCCCGACGACCGCTAGCACGATCAGTGCGGGAACCAGCTTCTTGGCATTGGGAAGCGTCATATTTAGCCTTTTTGACTTTATTGGACGGCCGGTACGGCGTTCGCCGGACTCGCTGCGCCAACCGCGCCGGGCGGCGATGGCTCGACGACGCGAGGCGTGCGGGCGAACGGTCCACCGGGGGCGTCGGCGGCGGGCATGAGGCGGCTGCCGCCCCCGAGCGCCGTGTAGAGCGCCACGCGCGCGGACAGCAGTGCGCGGCGCGTCTGCACCGTTTGTTGTTCGATGGCGAGGAGATCGCGCTGGGCGTCGAGCACTTCGAGGAACGCGGCCGCGCCGTGGTCGTAACGCAGCTTCGCGAGCCGCGCGCGCTCGGCCTGGGCATCCTGCGTGGCTTGCAGGATCGTGACCTGATCGGCCAGCCAGCGGCGCGCGCTCAGGGCGTCGGCGACATCGCGGAATGCCTCCTGAATCGTCTTCTCGTAGTTCGCGACGGACTCGACGCGACGGGCTTCGGCGAGATCGAGGTTGTTCACGAGGCGTCCGCCCTGGAAGATCGGGATATTGATGCTCGGCGTGAACGTCCATGCGGCGCTGCCGGCGGTGAACAAGCCGTCAAGTGCGCTGCTCGCCGTGCCGACCGAGCCGGTAAGCGTGATCTGCGGGAAGAAGGCCGCGCGGGCTGCGCCGATGTTCGCGTGGGCGGCGCGCAATTGATACTCGGCAGCCATGATGTCCGGCCGGTCTTCGAGCAACGACGACGGCAGGCCGGGTTGGAGATCGCGCATCAGGCGGGCGTCGTCGGCCGTGTGGTCGAGCGCCAGCGGCGAGGTGTCGATCGGTGTGCCCACCAGCACTTGCAACGTGTGGGCCTGCGTGGCGCGTTGTTGCTGGAGTTGTGTGACGAGCGCACGCGCTTGCTGCCAGAGGGTGGTGACTTCGGTGAGATCGAGCTTCGACGTCGAGCCGACCTGCTCGCGACGCGTGAAGATGCGCAGCGACTCGGCACGGCTATCGACCGTTTGCTGCGCCAGGGCAATGCGTTCGTCCAACTCGCGCAGGCTCAGCCACGTCTGTGCGACTTGCGAGATCAGGCTCAGCTCGAGGGCGCGGCGAGATGCATCGGAGGCCAAATATTCGTCTAGCGCGGCGTCCTTCAGGTTGCGGATGCGGCCCCAGAAGTCCAGTTCCCACGTCGACAGGCCGAGGCCGACCTGATATTGGCTGCTGATATAGGGCTTGCCGGTGAGGCTCAGATCGCCGGGTACCCGCTGACGTGTCTCGCTCGCGCCGGCACCCAGCGACGGAAACAGATCGGCGCGTTGAATGCCATAGGCCGCCCGCGCCTGTTCGACACGAGCAAGTGCGACGCGCAGATCGCGATTGTTGGCCAACGCGGTTTCGATGAGCGTGCGCAACTGCGGATCGGCGAAATATTCTCGCCAATCGAGCATGGACGCAGGCTGCGCCGCCGCAGTGGCGGGGGATGTACTGACATCGGGTGTCCACACATCGGCCACCGGGGCCGCAGGGCGCTCATAAGTCGGCGCCATCGAAAGACAACCACTAAGCAGGGTAGTAACAAGTGCGGCTATCGTGGCAATCGCAAAGGAGTTTGCGACGCCGGAACGCATAGGTGAAATGCATGATTTCGCCATAAAAGCTTCGACCTCCCGACGGACGCCTAACTATAGCGTGGTGACGTCAATCGGCGTATACCGGAGGCGCTAAAAAAAGCGAACGGTTGTGCTAAATCAACAAGGGCCCCGAATCGAGTAGAGGATCGATTCAGGGCCCTGCGAATATCGATGTCACGCCAATGCCATATAGGGAACGCGTGAGCGTTTCAAACCGCGGCGTGCGTCATATTGGTGCGGCGGCGCGAGACGTGGATGGCGCCGCCGTGCGGATCAGAACTCGGCGTCCAGACCGTCCTGCACCTGTTCGGCCGCACGCAGCACGGCGCGGGCCTTGTTTTCCGTCTCTTGCCATTCGGATTCGGGCACCGAGTCGGCCACGATACCGGCAGCGGCTTGCACATACAGATTGCCGTCCTTGATGACGCCGGTGCGAATCGCGATGGCGACATCCATTTCGCCGCCGAACGACAGATAGCCTACGGCGCCGCCATACAGGCCGCGCTTGACCGGCTCGAGTTCGTCGATCAGTTCCATGGCGCGAACTTTCGGCGCGCCGGTGAGCGTGCCGGCCGGGAACGTGGCGCGCAGCACGTCGATGTTGGACAGCCCCGGTTGCAGACGGCCTTCCACCGAACTCACGATGTGCTGCACATGCGAGTACTTCTCGATGACCATCTTGTCGGTGACTTCGACGGTGCCCGTCTGTGCAATGCGGCCCACGTCGTTACGTGCCAGATCGATGAGCATGACGTGCTCGGCAACTTCTTTTGGATCGCAAAGCAATTCGGTGGCCAGTTCCGCATCGCGCTCGGGCGTGGCGCCACGCGGGCGCGTGCCGGCAAGCGGGCGAATCGTGACGATTTCGTGCTCGCCGTCCGGTGTCTGGCGACGCTCCTGACGCACGAGGATTTCGGGCGACGCGCCGACGACCTGAAAATCGCCGAAGTTGTAGAAATACATGTACGGCGACGGGTTGAGCGAGCGCAACGCGCGATAGAGCGACAGTGGGGCGTCGCGATACGGCTTGATGAGGCGTTGGCCGACTTGCACTTGCATCAGTTCGCCGGCTTCGATGGCTTCCTTGGCCTTCGCGACGGCCGCGAGGTAATCCGGCTTGGCGAACTCGCGGAAGGTGTCGGTGCGCACGCTGCCGGACGTGACGGGGGCATCGACCGGCGCCTTCAGACGAGCGCGCAACTCGCGCAGACGCAGGCGTGCCTTCGAATACGCTTCCGGCTGCGTGGGGTCCGCGTAAATGATGAGGTAGAGCTTGCCGGTCAGGTTGTCGATCACGGCGAGTTCTTCCGTGAGCAGCAACTGAATGTCGGGCAGATTCAGATCGTCGCGCGGGGTGGTGTGCGCGAGCTTCTTCTCGATGTAGCGCACGGCGTCGTAGCCGAAGTAGCCGGCCAGGCCACCGCAAAAACGCGGCATGCCGGGGCGCAATGCCACTTTGAAGCGCGCCTGGAACTGGGTGATGAATTCGAGTGGATCGCCGTGGTGCGTCTCGACGACGGCACCGTCGCGCACGACCTCGGTCTTCGGACCGAAGCTGCGCAGCAACGTGCGGGCGGACAGGCCGATGAACGAGTAGCGGCCGAAGCGCTCGCCGCCGACGACCGATTCGAGCAGGAAGGTGTTCGCGCCACGCCGGTCGCCCAGCGCCAGCTTGAGATACAGCGAGAGTGGGGTGTCGAGATCGGCGAAAGCCTCGGCGATCAGCGGAATGCGATTGAAGCCTTGATTGGCCAGCGATTTGAATTCGAGTTCGGTCATGTTGCACTCTGCCTGCAAGTTTGCCGGCGGGTAGTCCCGCAGAATCGGCGTGGATTGGCGTTGAGAATACCTGAGTCGTGTCGGGGTGGATGTGCTGACCCACACCGGATCACGGCGAACGCGCGCGCACTTACGATGCGACGGCGATTACCGCGTCTCGGCGAATCCGCGCGCCGTGCGACATGGCGTGCCGATGTGTAACTTCTTGGGAACAACAACGATGCAAGAAACGGGTTACTGAAGACGAACTTCAGCGGTCCCGGCCACCCCTTGGAAGGGTTCAGCAGGACCAGCGTCGCCAGGGCCAGGCCCCCCGGTCGATCACGCTAAGACTCCGTTTCTTGTTCAGGAACATGCGCTTGAATGCAGTGTGGAAGACGGCGAATTCAGCTCGCCAGCGCGGGCGTTGCCTTGGGCAGAATGGCCCGGGCGGCGCCCAGAATTGAGGCGACTATACCATCCGTGTCGATCGTTTGTACAGATTCGCCATGGTTGTAGCCATACGGCACCGTGAGCGACCGGCAACCCGCTGCGCGGGCGGCTAGCGCGTCGTTGCCCGAGTCGCCGACCAGCACGGCTTGCGCCGGCAACACGCCGAACGCTTCGCAGGCTTTGACGAGCGGCATCGGGTCGGGCTTGCGCTTGGGCCACGAATCGCCGCCGTACACGAGGTCGAACTGGTCGGACAGGTCGTAGTGCTCAAGCAGCGTCACGGCGAAGCGGTGCTGCTTGTTGGTGATGCACGCCACGGGCAGCCCGGCGTCGCGCAAGGCCGCCAGTCCTTCGCGCACTTCCGGGTAGAGCGCCGTGTGCTTGCCGTTGACCGACGTGTAGACGGCTTCGTACTTGTCTTGCGCACGCTCGAACAGGCTGTCGATTTCGGCCTCGGCGAAGCGCTCGGCGAGGGTTTTGTGCACCAGATTGGCCGTGCCTTTGCCGACAAACGTCATCAGACGCGCTGTCGGCACGGGCGCTGCGCCCAGATCGGCCAGCATGGCGTTGAGCGCCACGCCGAAGTCGCCTGCCGTGTCGACGAGCGTCCCGTCGAGGTCGATCAGCACTGCGCGGATGCCGTCCAGTTGGAGTGGGGCGGTATGGGTCATGCCACGCTCGCCAGTTGGGCGCGCATCTGGTCGATCACCGCCTTGTAGTCGGGTTTGCCGAAGATCGCCGAACCGGCGACGAACGTGTCGGCGCCGGCGGCGGCGATTTCGGCGATGTTGTCGACCTTGACGCCGCCATCGATTTCCAGACGGATCTCGCGGCCGGTCTCGGCCGTGTAGGCGTCGATGCGTGCGCGCACGGCGCGCAGCTTGTTGAGCGCCTCGGGAATGAACGACTGACCGCCGAAGCCGGGGTTCACCGACATGATGAGCACCATGTCGAGACGATCCATCACGTGATCGAGATAGTGCAGCGGCGTACCGGGGTTGAACACAAGGCCAGCCTTGCAGCCGTTGTCACGAATCAGGCTCAGCGTGCGATCGACGTGTTCCGAGGCTTCCGGGTGGAAAGTGATCAGGTTGGCGCCGGCTTTGGCGAAGTCGGGCACGATGCGGTCGACCGGGCGTACCATCAGATGTACGTCGATGGGCACGTCGACGTGCGGGCGGATCGCCTCGCACACCATCGGGCCGATGGTCAGGTTGGGAACATAATGGTTGTCCATCACGTCGAAGTGAATCCAGTCGGCGCCAGCCGCCACAACGTTACGGACTTCTTCGCCCAGCCGGGCAAAGTCGGCGGACAGGATGCTGGGGGCGATACAGAATTGCGTCATGGCGGGACCGGGAATGGCGTCAAAAGCGATATTTTAAAGCTTTCGCATGACCCCTGCCCGTAGTGAACCGAAGGTGCGGGTGTGAATGCGCCCTGAGCGGGCACCTTCCCAGCGTGTTTGCCGGTTGCGACCTGCGACGACTTGCCGCAGAATGCCTTGCGAAACGGGATGGCGCCTGTGCCGCACGTCCGTCACGATGCCGGTAGCGGGCATCGTTACACCTTAGGCAGCGCTGAGCTGTCAGACCAGAACGTCATCAGAGAGCACCATGCGCAACAGGAACACCCGATGAGCCAGTATGAATTTACCGTCACGGTGCGCCCGCAATATCTCCCGGAGCAATCGGAACCGGACCGTCGGCAATTCGCCTTTGCCTACACGATCACGATTCGCAACAGCGGGGAAGTGCCGGCCCAACTGATCTCGCGTCACTGGGTGATCACCGACGGCGACAACCATGTGCAGGAAGTCAACGGTCTGGGCGTGATCGGCCATCAGCCGTTCCTGCAACCCGGTGAGCAGTTCGAGTACACGAGCTGGGCGATGGTCGCCACGCCGGTCGGCACCATGCGCGGCGAGTACTTCTGCGTCGCCGAAGACGGCACGCGCTTCGAAGCGCCCATCGCCGAGTTCGCGCTCACCATGCCGCGTACCCTGCACTGAGCCGAGGAGGCGCGCGGTGTTCGAACCTCAGCGACGATCGTCGGACCAGTCTTCCCGCTTGAGCGGATCGTCGGCTGCGCGAGCGGCCGGGTCCGGGCTCGAAGGATCGATCGGGTCTACGGTATCGCTCGGCATCGGCCGGATCGCGCGCGTCTGGCGAACCCTGCGTTTGGGCGACGGCTTGCGTCGCATCACTACAATAGCGGCGACGATCACGATCGCCAGCAACACTTCCGGCAAGACCAGCAAGGCCGGATATTCATCGAACAGATTACCCATGACGCTCTTCCTGACTATGTTCGGGCGGTGGCGCGCCGGCCGGGGCCTGGCGCTCGCCGCGTTTGCCGCATTGCTCTACGGTTGTTCGAGTGTGCCTCCTTCCGGCACCTATCGTCCAGGCACGCCGCCGTCCACCGTCGCAACACCGCCTTCCGGTGCGGGCCGCATGCAGCCCGTGTCGTGGTCGCAGGTCGACGGCTGGCAGGACGACTCACTCATCGGCGCGCGTCTAGCGCTTGCCCAGAGCTGTATGAAGCTGGGCCGCCAGAACAACTGGCAGCCTGCCTGCCGCGCGGCCGAGCATCTCGACGATCTGGACCCGGCATCGGTGAGGCTGTTCTTCGAACAGTACTTTACGCCGTTTCGTATCGCGAACTCCGACGGTACGCAGTCGGGCCTGATCACCGGTTACTACGAGCCGCTGCTGCACGGCTCGCGTGTGCGCGGGGGTGTTTATCAGACGCCGCTCTACAAGTGGCCCGCCGGCCGTAAGGCCGGATCGCTGCCCGCGCGCGCCGAACTCATGCGCAGCGGCATGCTGCGCGGTTATGAACTGGTATACGTGGACGACCCCATCGAGGCGTTCTTCCTGCAAGTGCAGGGCTCCGGCCAGGTGCTGCTCGACGACGGCTCGATCATGCGTGTGGGCTATGGTGGTAACAACGACCAGCCTTACAAGTCGATCGGACGCTGGCTGATCGATCGTGGCGAAATTACGGCCGCCCAGGCGACGATGCAGGGCATTCGCGCCTGGGCGCGCGCCAATCCGTCGCGTGTCGACGCCTTGCTCGACGTGAACCCGCGCTTCGTCTTCTTCCGCGAAATGCCGAACCACGGCGTGGGCGGTATCGAGGGGCCGATTGGCGCGCTGGGCGTGCCGCTCACGGCCGAACGCTCGATTGCCGTCGATCCGGCGTCGATCCCGCTGGGCAGCCCGGTGTTCCTCTCGACGACGCGCCCGCCCTTCGGCGCGCAGGCGAACGCGCCGATCAACCGGCTGATGTTCGCGCAGGACACGGGCAGCGCGATCAAGGGCGGTGTGCGTGCCGACTTCTTCTGGGGCCTGGGCGACGATGCCGGCGATCTGGCCGGACGCATGCGTCAGAGCGGCCGGATGTGGGTGTTCCTGCCCAATCAGTGAGGTCTGGCGCCAACGAAAAAGCCCGCGAAATTCGCGGGCTTTTTTCATGGCGACGGACGCTGGCAGCGCTGAATGCGGAATTAATGCGGCATTAGCGTGGCATTAGCGCGGACGCTTGTCCAAAACCCGTCGCGCTTTGCCCACCGAACGCTCGATGGCGCCGACCGGCTTCACGCGCACGGCGCACGACACGCCGATGAGGGTCTTGATGTCGCGCTTGAGTTCGCCGCCCGCCGATTGCAGCGCGGCGGCGTCGTCGCAGCCGACGGCCGCTTCGACTTCCACCGCCATCGTGTCCATCGGACCTTCCTTGTCCAGAATGATCTGATAGTGCGGCGAGAGCACCGGCTGACGCAGCAGCAGTTCCTCGATTTGCGACGGGAAAACGTTCACCCCGCGAATGATCATCATGTCGTCCGAGCGGCCGGTGATCTTCTCCATGCGGCGCATGGTGCGCGCCGTGCCCGGCAGCAGACGCGTGAGGTCGCGCGTGCGATAGCGGATGATCGGCAGCGCTTCCTTGGTGAGCGACGTGAACACCAGTTCGCCGAACTCGCCGTCGGGCAGCACTTCGCCCGTCTCCGGATCGATGATTTCGGGGAAGAAGTGATCTTCCCAGATCGTCGGGCCGTCTTTCGTCTCGGCACATTCGCAAGCTACACCGGGGCCCATCACTTCCGACAGACCGTAGATGTCGACCGCATCGATGCCCATGCGCTTCTCGATGGCCGAGCGCATGTCGTTCGTCCACGGCTCCGCGCCGAAGATACCGATACGCAGCGAGGCGTCGGCCGCCACCACGCCCTGGCGCTCGAGTTCGTCGGCAATCGCGAGCATGTAGCTCGGCGTGACCATGATGATGTCGGGCTTGAAGTCCCGAATCAGTTGTACCTGCTTCTCGGTCTGCCCGCCGCCGAACGGGATCACCGTCAGGCCGGCTCGCTCGGCGCCGTAGTGCGCACCCAGGCCGCCCGTGAACAGGCCGTAACCGTAGCTGATGTGCACCTTGTCGCCGCGACGCGCACCCGAAGCACGGATCGAGCGTGCGACCAGATCGGCCCACGTGCTGATGTCGTTGGCGGTGTAGCCCACGACCGTCGGCTTGCCCGTCGTGCCCGAAGACGCATGCACGCGCGAGACCTGTTCCATCGGCACGGCGAACATGCCGAACGGATAGCTGTCGCGCAGATCCTGCTTCGTTGTGAATGGGAACTTGGCCAGATCGGCCAGCGAGGTCAGATCGTCCGGATGGACGCCGGCCTCGTCGAACTTCCGGCGATACACCGGCGAATTTTCATAAGCATGCCGCAACGTCGTCTTCAGACGGTCGAGCTGAAGGCTGCGCAGTTCGTCGAGGCTCGCTTTCTCGATCGGCTCGAGCGGCAGGGCGGTGGTCATGACTGTCTCCTTGGGACTTGCTACTTCTCACTGTTACGCATGTGTCTCGCGAACCCGTGCCCGGACTCGCGTGTTGCCGGGCGTGTCAGACGACATTGCCCTTGATCTGTGCGGACTTGCCGCGGAACATCGCGACGACTTCGCCCGCTGAATTCGTCAGGCGAATGTCGTAAATGCCATGACGCCCCGAGAGCACCTGCTCCTGTGCCTCGGCCGTGAGCGTGTCGCCCCCCGAGACCGGCTTCAGGAATTCGATGCTGCATCCGGCTGCGACCGTATTGATGTTGTAGCTGTTGCACGCGAAAGCAAAAGTCGAGTCGGCAAGCGTGAACATCAGGCCGCCGTGGCAGATGGCGTGACCGTTGAGGAATTCATCGCGAATGCGCATCGTCATGCGCGCGTAGCCCGGACGCACATCCTGCAACTCCATGCCCAGCCACTGGCTCGCACGGTCGCTGCGGTACATGGCCTCGCCCGTGGCGCGGGCGAGTTCTTCCGGGGTCATCTCACTGGTTGCCTTGGCGGCGGGGGAGGTCAGGCTCATCGTGTCTCTCGTCTTGTTATGGTGTCGGTCTCTCGTGCGGCGCGCGTGGTTTTGGCGTGCTTCGTGCGTCGTTACTGTGCTTGTCTCGGCTTTTCCCTGGCCCGCGCAGCGTCTGCGCTCAGCGGCCTTCGAACTTCGGCGCGCGTTTCTCGAGGAACGCGTTCACGCCTTCGGCATAGTCATACGACGCGCCCAGTGCGCGCTGTGCGTCGCGCTCGACATCGAGCTGCTGGTCGAGCGTGTTGGTCGCCGAGGCGTACAGCGCTTCCTTGATGTTCGCGATGGCCTTGGTCGGCTGCGTCGCCAGTTGTACGGCGAGCTTCTGCGCTTCGCCAAGCAAGACGTCGTCGTTGACGCAGCGCCAGATCAGTCCCCAATGCTCGGCTTGTTCGGCCGACAACTTGTCGCCGAGCATCGCAAGCCCCATCGCGCGGGCCATGCCGACGCGTTGCGGCAGGAACCACGTGCCGCCCGTGTCGGGCACCAGGCCGATCTTGACGAACGCCTGCACGAAGTTGGCCGACGCACCGGCAAGCACGATGTCGCAGGCGAGGGCCAGATTGGCCCCCGCGCCTGCGGCGATGCCGTTCACCGCAGCGATCACCGGCAACGGCATTGCGCGCAGCTTGCGCACGAGCGGGTTGAAGTTCTCGTCGATCAGTGCCCCGAGATCGGTCGAGGCGCCCGGGGTGAAGTCGAGATCCGCCAGATCCTGACCGGCGCAAAAGCCGCGTCCGGCACCGGTCAGCACAATGGCTCGCGCCCCTTGCGCCTGCGCGCTATCGAGGGCGTCGCGCAGCGCCGCATGCATCTGCCGCGTGAAGCTGTTCAGCTTCTCGGGACGGTTGAGCGTGATCGTTGCAACGTTGGCGTTCAGTGTCAGTTGAACCGTGGCGGTCATCGGTGTCTTCCTCCGGGTGTCTTGTGATGTCGTGGCGGTGCCGGGCGCTCAGACGCGCTCGATGGCGATCGCAATGCCCTGGCCCACGCCGATGCACATCGTGCACAGCGCGAAGCGTCCACCGGTCCGGTGCAATTGGTACATCGCGGTGGTCACCAGACGCGCGCCCGACGCGCCCAGCGGGTGGCCCAGCGCAATGGCGCCGCCGTTCGGGTTCACGCGGGCGTCGTCGTCGGCAACGCCGAGTTGACGCAACACCGCCAGACCCTGGCTCGCGAAGGCTTCGTTCAGCTCGATCACGTCGAACTGATCCAGCGTCATGTTCAATTGCTTGAGCAGCTTGACCGTGGCCGGGGCCGGGCCGATGCCCATGATGCGCGGGGCGACGCCGGCGGTGGCCATGCCGAGCACGCGCGCACGCGGGGTGAGACCGTGCAGCTTGGCGGCGCTTTCGCTCGCGAGCAGCAGGGCGCAGGCGCCGTCGTTCACACCCGAAGCGTTGCCTGCGGTGACGGTGCCGTCCGGGCGCACCACGCCCTTGAGCTTGGCCAGCGATTCGAGGCTCGTCGCGCGGGGGTGCTCGTCGCGCTCGACGACGACCGGATCGCCCTTCTTCTGCGCGATCGATACCGGCGTGATCTCCTGGGCGAGTGTGCCGTCGGCTTGCGCGCGTGCGGCTTTCTCCTGGCTGCGCAGGGCGAAGCGGTCCTGATCTTCGCGGTTGATCTTGAAGTCGTCGGCTACGTTCTCGGCCGTCTCCGGCATCGAGTCCACGCCGTATTGCGCCTTCATCAGCGGGTTGATGAAGCGCCAGCCGATGGTCGTGTCGAAAATCGCGGCCTGACGGGCGAACGCGCTGTCGGCCTTGCCCATGACGAACGGTGCGCGGGTCATCGACTCGACGCCGCCGGCGATCATCAGTCCGGCTTCGCCTGCCTTGATGGCGCGCGCGGCGCTGCCGATGGCGTCCATGCCCGAGCCGCACAGGCGGTTGAGTGTGGCGCCCGGCACTTCGATCGGCAGTTCGGCGAGCAGTGCGGCCATGCGGGCCACGTTACGGTTATCTTCGCCGGCCTGGTTGGCGCAACCGTAGATGACGTCGTCGATCAGCGTCCAGTCGACGTTCGGGTTACGCGCCATGAGCGCCTTGAGGGGGATCGCGCCGAGGTTGTCGGCGCGAACGTCCTTCAGGGCGCCGCCGTAGCGGCCGATGGGCGTACGGATCGCGTCGCAGATGAAAGCTTCGGTCATGATGTCTCGTTCCTGTCTTTTCGTGGGGCGGGGGGCACGGCGGCGGCCGCGCGACGGTGAGTGCCAGGGGGAGTGGCCGAGCGTCGCGCTGACATGCCGTAAGGTGTTTGCCGCCCTCTCTCTATATAAATGGGTCGTGGTGCTCAGGCGGCGCCGGTGTCGGACTTGGCCGGCACGTGGTGGCGGCGCTGTACGACGCGGAAACGATTCGCGACGAAGGCGGCGTCGGCGAGGCTCGCGTTCGCGGCAGGATTGCCGCCCGTGCCGTGGTAATCCGAGAAGGCGGCGGACTGGTTCACGAAAACGCCACCGGTCAGGTTGAGCGACAACGCGACGCGACCTTCGATGGCGGCGTCGAGCGCCTGGGCTTCACCTTCGGCCGTCGTCGTGTAGGCCGACAGCGTGAGCGCGCCATGTTCGGCTGCGGTGCGGCCGGCCAGTGCGAAAGCTTGCGCGCTGTTGTCGACGGCAATCACGAAGGCGATCGGGCCGAACCACTCGCGGGTGTAGGCCGCTTCGTCGGCGACGTCGAGGGCGACGATCAGCGGCGTGCGCACGCGGGCATTGGCGAAGGCCGGGTGCTGGAGCGTCTGGCTGTCGAGCACAACGCGGCCGACCTTGCGGGCTTCGTCGATACGGGCGAGCACGCCTTCGTTCTGAATCGCACCGAGCAGTTCGACAGCCTTGGCCGGGTCGCTGCACGTCTTCTGGACGCTGCCGGCGATGGCGGCGACCACTTCATCGAACGACACTTTGCCGTCCGGCGTCTGGATGCCGTCGCGCGGAATGTAGATGTTCTGCGGCGCAGTGCACATCTGTCCCGAGTACAGCGCCAGCGAGAAGCCGATGTTGCGGGCCATGCCCTTCAGGTCGTCCGTCGAATCGATCACGATCTGGTTCACGCCGGCCTTCTCGGTGTAGACCTGTGCCTGGCGGGCATGGGTCTCCAGCCAGTCGCCGTTGGCGGTGCTGCCGGTGAAGTCGATCACGCGCACTTCATTGCGCTTGGCCAGTTGCTGGACGATGGCGCCGTCGTTCGGGTTGGTGGCCGCGAGCGTGACGACATCCGGATCGAAGCCGGCTTCCTTGAGAACGTCGCGAGCAATCTTGACCGTGATGGCGAGCGGAAGGATCGCGCCCGGGTGCGGCTTGACGATCACGGCGTTGCCCGTGGCGAGGCTGGCGAACAGGCCCGGGTAGCCGTTCCACGTCGGGAACGTGCAGCAACCGAGCACCAGAGCCACGCCGCGCGGCACGACGGTGTAACGCTTTTCCATCGCCAGCGGCGGGTTCTTGCCTTGCGGCTTTTCCCAGTAAGCATCCGCCGGGATGCGGCGCAGTTCGTCCCAGGCGTACGCCACGGCTTCGAGGCCGCGATCCTGTGCGTGCGGGCCACCGGCCTGGAAGGCCATCATGAACGCCTGGCCCGTCGTGTGCATCACCGCGTTGGCCATTTCGAAGCTGCGCGCGTTCAGGCGCTTGAGGATTTCCAGCGACACACCGACCCAGGCGTCCGGGGTGGCGGCGCGCCACGACTTGTGGGCGTCGCTCACGCGGGCGAGCAGGGCGTCGATCTCGAAACCGGGATAGGTCGTGCCGAGCGCGAAGCCGAAGGGCGAAGCCTCCTGGCCCACGCTGCCCGTGCTGCCGCGCTGTTCCAGCGGGAAAGCCGCGTTCAGGTACTGCTTGAAAGCGGCTTCGCCGTCTGCTGCGGCCGTCTCGCCATACGCACGCGGGCTCGGCATTTCCGTGAACGGGCTCCAGTAACCACGCGTGGCGATGGCCTGAAGGGCGCGCTCGAGAGTCTCTTGGTGTTTGGCGAAGAGGGGATGAGTCATGGTTGTGGGTTTGTCCGTGTCGGGATGCGGCTGGCGGATTCGCTGTCTGCCGGCGGGCACGTTTGTGCAGGCGCGCGGCAAGACGCAGGAAACGGCACCGGGTCGTGGTCGGCATGTCTCATGAACATTAATTGACCGACCGGTTGGTTTGTTAATATAGCATCAAATCTTCCGGGCGTGGCACGCGATGACGCCGGGTTTTCCCCGACGGATTGCGCGGCATCCGGGTATGCGCGGCGGCATGCCTCGCGCTGCGGCCGGCGCGGCGCGGACGGTTGGACGTTTGCTTGGCGCAACGAGAGGTGCGTGGCCGGGAGATCGATGGCATCATGCCTAACCACTGCAGTCGACGCCCGGCAAGCCCTTTTTACCTCGGTTTGCCGCGTGCGCCGCAGCGCCGCTGCAAATCAACGGCGTGTCCATCGCCTTATGCCTGTTTCCGGCGACGACGAAGGTGTGACGCCTTAGCCGCGCTGCCCCCGAACCACAAGACGACTTTGACTGGAGGAAGAAGAGGATGACGTACGAGAACATTCTGGTGGAGACGCGTGGCCGCGTCGGTCTGATCACGCTGAATCGTCCCAAGGCGCTCAACGCGCTGAACGATGCGCTGATGGACGAACTGGGCGCCGCGCTGACCGCCTTCGACGCTGACGAGGCCATCGGTTGCATGGTAATTACCGGCAGCGAGAAGGCGTTTGCGGCAGGGGCGGACATCGGCATGATGTCGAAGTACACCTTTGCCGACGTATTCAAGGGCGACTACATCACGCGCAACTGGGAAACCGTGCGTCGAATCCGAAAACCGGTGATCGCGGCCGTGTCGGGTTTCGCCCTCGGTGGCGGGTGTGAACTGGCGATGATGTGCGACTTCATCATCGCGGCCGACACCGCAAAGTTCGGCCAGCCGGAAATCAAGCTCGGCGTGATTCCGGGCGCGGGCGGCACGCAGCGTCTCACGCGCGCGGTGTCGAAGGCCAAGGCGATGGACATGTGTCTGACGGCACGTTTCATGGATGCGACGGAAGCGGAGCGGGCGGGTCTCGTGTCGCGCGTGGTGCCTGCCGACAAGCTGCTCGACGAGGCCATTGGTGCCGCCAACACCATCTGCGAATATTCGCTGCCGGTTGTGATGGCTGCCAAGGAAGCCGTCAATCGCGCATTCGAGTCGACGCTCGACGAAGGGGTGCAGTTCGAGCGCCGCATATTCCATTCGCTGTTCGCGCTCGAGGATCAGAAGGAAGGCATGGCGGCGTTCGTCGAGAAGCGAAAGCCGGTTTTCAAGCATCGCTGAGCCTGTTGCAGAAAACCGGGATGACCTCCGGATGCGGGGGGCGTCCTATGATAGGCTGCCGATTTTTTCAGCAAGGGACGAATCGATGGCGATGAAACGACGTGCATTTGCGCTGGCTTTGGTTGCGGCCTCCGGGCTGTTGTTGAGCGCCTGCGGGAAGAAGGAAGAATCGGCCGCGGGCCGGTCGGTCGGGCCGGATGGCTCGCAACCTGTGTACGTCGTCGGTTCGGATGCCGCCTATGCACCGTTCGAGTATGAGACCGATACCCGGCAGGTCGCCGGCTTCGATATCGATGTGATGAAGGCCGTCGCCGACAAGGCGGGCATCTCCATCCGGTTTATCAATACGCCGTTCGAGGGCATCTTCAATTCGCTGGTGCAGGGGGATCGGGACATTCTGATTTCGGCGATCACGATTACGAACGAGCGTCGCAAGCAGATGAACTTCTCGACGCCTTACTTCGAGGCGTCGCAGTTGATTGCCGTCCCGGCCAACTCGACTGTGCAGAAGTTTGAAGATCTGAAGGCCATGAAGGTGGGCGTGCAGACGGCGACCACGGGCGATGAAGTCGTGCAAAAGCTCATGGGCAAGAACAATCCGGCGGTCAAACGCTTCGAAGGCACGCCGCTCGCGATGAAAGAGCTTGAGGCGGGCGGTGTCGATGCGGTGGTGGCCGACAATGGCGTCGTGGTGAACTTCATTGCGAATAATCCGAATGCCAAGTTGCGTACGGTCGCCGATAGCAACTTCCCGAAGGAGTATTACGGCATTGCGGTACGCAAGGGCGATGTCGAGCTATTGGCCAAGATCAATAAGGGCATTGATGCGATCAAGGCGGATGGCACGTACGACGCCATCTTCGAGCGCTATTTCGGCAAGAAGTCCTGACATGCTCTTGCTCGTTGGATATAGGGCATTGGCATCCGCAGGTGCCGATGCTTGATAAAGAAGCCCCGTCATAACGGGAGCCTCTCGGGGCGCTTTTTTATAGGTTTTCAAATTATTTTCACAAAAGGCTTGCCAGGGTTCGGGGTTTTCACTAATATCTCGTCTCTCGCAACGACGGCGA
>NZ_CABPSJ010000005.1 GCF_902459745.1 Pandoraea communis | reverse complement strand
CGCCTTTCTGCAGCGAGTTGGGTTTATGTCTGAGAGGCGGAAAGGGGCTCCGGTCCGTCTGGAGGGCGGTGTTGAGGGCGGATTTATAGAGCGGCGGGCACCACCGCAGTCACTTCGATCTCGACCTTGGCTTCGTCCTCGATCAGATCGGCGACTTCGACGGCGGTCATTGCGGGGAAATGGCGTCCGATGATGGCGCGGTAGTGTTCGCCGATGGCGCGATAGCTCTCCACATACTCGCGTTTATTCTTGACGTACCAGGTCATCCGCACGATGTGTTCCGGCTTGGCGTTGCCTTCGGCCAGAATCGCCACGATGTTCTCGAGGGTCTGACGAACTTGCAGTGCGAAATCATCCGTTTCAAAACGTTGCTGTCCGTTCCAGCCAATCTGACCGCCGACAAACACGATGCGGCTGCCGGCCGTCATTTCGAAAGCCATGCCGTTCGCGTAGCCGCGCGGTTTCGCCCATTCGGGTGGTTGCAGAACTTGCAGCATCAGGACACTCCTTCAATGACAGAATCGGGTGCGGCAAAGCGCACGATGGCCTCGCGTTGGGCCGGGGGTATGGCGATCGGGGCGGGTCTTCCGCCTGCGCCTTTCGCGACCCAGACCAGTACCAGCGTGGCTTGTAGACGCGTCTCGTCGTTTGCACCGGCGAACCGGATGCGCAGCGTCATGGATGAGCGGCCGAGACGCGAGACTTCCAGCGAGCGAAGCAGCGTCTCGCCTAAGAAACTGGGGGCACTGAAGCGACATTCGACGTTCGCTGTCGGCACACCCATGCCGTCGCGCAGATGCATCTCGCCGAATGACAGGTTGAGCCCTTCGGCGCACCAGTCTTCGACCAGATCGTTGATCATCTCAAAATAGCGCGGATAAAAAACGATGCCTGCCGGATCGCAGTGTTTGAAGCGCACCAGCAGCGGCTTCACGAATGCGTGCGTGGCCACATCAGCCTCCGACATAGTTTTCTCCTCCCCTGCGAGCAGGATTGTTCAAAGTGAGTGAGCGCCGACTGGAGCACTCCCCCCGTGCTTCACTGCCCCGTCTGCCGGAGCTTGAAGCGTTGCAGTTTGCCCGTTTCCGTACGAGGCAACGTGTCGACAAACTCAATGGCGCGCGGATATTTATACGGGGCGATGTTAGCCTTCACATACTCCTGAAGCGTCTTCACCATCGCGTCGTCGCGCGACTCACCGGCCTTGAGCACCACATACGCCTTCACGATCTGGCCGCGCGCCTCATCGTTCGCGCCCACCACCCCGCACTCCGCCACGGCCGGATGCTTCAGTAGTGCCGACTCCACTTCCGGGCCTGCGATGTTATATCCGGCCGAGACAATCATGTCGTCGGAGCGGGCCTGATAGTAGTAATTGCCCGCTTCGTCGCACATGAACGTGTCGCCCGGCAGATTCCAGCCGTTCTTCACATAACTCGTTTGACGCGAGTCCGCGAGATACCGGCAACCGGTCGGGCCCTTCACTGCCAGTTTGCCCACCTTGCCCGGCGGCAGCGGTTGCATATTTTCGTCCACGATCATCGCGATGTAGCCCGGCACCGGTTTACCGATCGCCCCCGGCACCACGTCACCGTTTGCCGCCGAGATGAAAATGTGGATCATCTCCGTGCCGCCGATACCGTCGATCATCTCGATGCCCGAAGCCTGCTTCCATAGCTGACGCGTCGCATCGGGCAACGCCTCGCCGGCCGACACCGTCTTCTTCAGGCTCGACAAATCGTACTTGCCCACGAGTGCCGCCATCTGACGATAAAACGTCGGGGCCGTGAAACAGATCGTCGCGCGGTAAGTTTCTATCGCCTGCAACAGACTGTCCGGTGTGAGCTTCTCCAGCAACACCGTCGCCGCCCCGACACGCAACGGGAACGTCAACAAGCCACCCGTGCCGAAAGTGAACGCTAACGGGGGAGTACCGCAGAAGATGTCATCCAGCCTCGGCTTCAGCACATGACGGGGGAACAAATCGCACATCGCGAGCACATCGCGATGAAAGTGCATCGTGCCCTTCGGCTGGCCCGTCGTACCGCTCGTGAAAGCGATCAGGCAGACATCGTCCACCGCTGTATCGCAGGCCTCGAAGCTCGCTGGCTGACGCGCCATGCGTGCCTCCAGTGAGCCCTCACCCACATCGTGGAAATACACCACCTGCTTCAACGCCGGGCAGAAATACTCGTTGCTCGACTCGCGGTTGAACTCAAGCTCCTCCTTCAGACGCCCGTCGCACAGTGCCGCGCCGACCTCCGCCTTGTCGATGATCTGCTTCAGTTCCTTCGCGCGCAGCAGCGGCATCGTCGGCACGCCGACAAGTCCCGCCTTGATCACGGCAAGCCATGCGGCGGCCATGAACAGATTGTTCGGGCCGCGCAGCAACACACGGTTGCCCGGCACCAATGCCATGTCATTGCGAAGCACATGAGAGATGCGATCCACCATCTCGCGCAAACCGAGATACGTCGTGACCGTCGGCGTGCCGTTCTCCACCGAATAGATCGCGGGCGCATTGCCGCGACCTTCATCGATCACACGATCCAGCAGTTCGGCGGCGCAATTGATGCGCGCCGGGTATGCCACATCCGGATTGTCCAGCAGAAACTCAGGCCACTGATCGGCGGGCGGCAGATTGTCGCGCGCGAAAGTGTCGAGATGTCCAGATCGTTCCATGTGCTTCTCCTTGCCCCCGGGTAAGTCAAAGACAGCGCTCAGGCGTCCTTGAGCAGTTCTCGCGCGATAATCAGCTTTTGTACTTCCGTTGCCCCTTCATAGATCCGCAGCGAGCGAATCTCCCGATACAGACGCTCCACAATCGCGCCCGATACCACGCCCGCGCCGCCAAACATCTGCAATGCACGGTCAATGACCTGCTGCGCCGATTCCGTCGCATACATCTTTGCCATCGCCGCTTCGCGCGTCGTACGCTGCCCCTGCACATCGCGTTGCCAGGCTGCGCGATACGTGAGCAATGCTGCGGCGTCCACCGACGTCGCCATCTCGCCCAGCGCGGCCTGCGTGATCTGGAAATCGGCCAGCGTCTGGCCGAACATCTCGCGCGACTTCGCACGTGCGAGCCCTTCATCGAGCGCGCGACGCGCGAAGCCCAGCGCCGCCGCCGCCACCGACGCACGGAAAATATCCAGCGTCATCATCGCAACCTTGAAGCCCTGCCCCGCTTCGCCCAAGCGCTGCGAGGCCGGCACGCGGCAGTTCTCGAACTTCAGACGGGCGAGCGGATGCGGTGCGCTCACGTCGATGCGCTCGGCAATCGTCAGACCCGGCGTGTTCGCGTCGACCACGAACGCGCTGATACCCCGCGCCCCTGGTGCTTCCCCCGTGCGGACGAACACACAGTAGAAGTCCGCGATGCCGCCATTCGAAATCCAGGTCTTCTCACCGTTCAGAACATAGTCCCCGCCATCCGGCGTCGCCGAACAGGCCATCGCCGCCACATCCGATCCGGCGTTCGGCTCAGACAGCGCGAACGCCGCAATCGCCTCACCTGACGCTACGCGCGGCAAATAACGCTGCTTGAGCGACTCGCTGCCCGCGAGCGTGATCGCGCCGCTGCCCAGCCCCTGCATCGCGAAAGCGAAGTCGGCAAGGCCGTCGTGACGCGCGAGCGTCTCGCGCAGCACGCATAACGCCCGCGAATCCAGCTTGTCCAGCGCGCCGCCGTGACTGGCGGGCACGCAATACCTCAGCCAGCCCGCGCGGCCCAGTTGCCGTACCAGCGACACGCACGTCGCATCGGTGTCGGCGTGATGATCGACCTTCAATTCGCGCGAGCACCAGGCGTCCAGTTCCGTGCCCAGACGGCGATGCGCATCGTCAAAAAACGGCCACGCCAGAAAGTCGGCGTTGCGCGGGTTATGGGGAGTGATATCGCTCATCGTCTCGCTCGCGTCAGTCGCCGTTGAATACCGGTTTCTGCTTCGCGACGAAAGCGTCGTAGGCACGACGGAAATCCTTCGTCTGCATGCAGATCGCTTGCGCTTCGGCTTCGGCCTCGATAGCCTCGTCCACGCCCATATTCCATTCCTGATGCAGCAGCTTCTTCGTCACGCCGTGCGCGAACGTCGGGCCGCAAGCGATCTGATCGGCCAGCGTCTGCGCGGCGCTGAGCACCGTGCCACCGTCATGCAGCGCATTGAAGAACCCCCATTGCAGCCCTTCCTCCGCCGTCATCACGCGACCGGTGTAAAGCAGTTCCGAAGCGCGCCCCTGTCCGATCATGCGCGGCAGCAGCGTGCAAGCCCCCATGTCGGCACCGGCCAGACCGACGCGCACGAACAGGAACGCCGTCTTCGCCTGCGGCGTGCCCAGACGCATGTCCGACGCGAGCGCCATCATCGCCCCCGCGCCAGCGCAAATGCCGTCGATAGCGCTGATGATCGGCTGCGGACACGCGCGCATCGCCTTGACCAGATCGCCCGTCATGCGCGTGAAATCGAGCAGCTCCGGCATGCTCATTTGCGTGAGCGGCCCAATGATTTCGTGGACGTCGCCGCCCGAGCAGAAATTGCCGCCCGCGCCCGTTACGACGATCGTCTTGACGTCCGTCGCATAGACCAGTCCGCGGAACAGATCTCGCAGTTCGGCATACGAGTCGAACGTCAGCGGATTCTTCTTGCCCGGACGGTTCAGCGTGATCGTGCCGATGCTCGGACGCCCCCCGGCGTCGTTCGACACCGACCACAGAAAGTGCTTGGCTTCATAGTTCGCGAATGGGCGCTTGTGATGCGCCATCGTCAGTTTCACGTCACTCATTGGCCGATCTCCTTGGATAGGTTTTATATTCGCGCTCAGCCGACGGTGACTTCACCGCCGGCGACCGCGATCGACTGTCCCGTTACCGCACCGGCACCCGGCTGGCAGAGCCACAGCACCGCATCGGCGACCTCTTGCGGCTGCACGAGACGCCCCTGCGGATTGCGCTTGGCCAGCTCGGCGCGTGCGTCGTCTTCGCTGCGTCCGGTCTTGGCGACAATGTTCGCCACGGCGTCGCGCACGATGTCCGTTTCCGTATAGCCCGGGCAGACGGCGTTGACCGTCACGCCCTTCTTCGCCACTTCGAGCGCCAGCGCGCGCGTCAGTCCGACAACGCCGTGCTTCGCAGCGCAATACGCCGTCACGTAGGGGTAGCCGATCAACCCGGCGGTGCTCGCCACGTTCACGATACGGCCCCAGCCGGCGCTCACCATGGCGGGCAGTGCGGCAGAAATGCAGTGAAACGTCCCCGTCAGGTTGACGTCGATCATCTGCTGCCAAAGTACACCGTCCGTCTTGCCGAACGGTGCGCTGAGCGCTTGTCCCGCGTTGTTGACGAGCACCTGCACCGGGCCGAAACGCTCGGCTGCCTGCGCAAAGGCCGCTGCGACTGCGGCGGCGTCCGAAATGTCAGCGCTCACCCAGGCAACGTCACCATGCACGGCAAGTGCCTGTGCACCGCGCGAGAGTGTGGCTTCGCTACGCCCGAGCAGCGTTACACGTGCGCCCTGTGCGAGCAGCGACCTGGCGACGGCTTCGCCGATGCCGCGCGCACCGCCGGTCACGAGGGCGTGCACGCCCTTGAGCGACGCCGGCAATACCGGTGACGGGCCGGGCGAGGTTGTCGTTGACGTCATGAACTGTCCTTATTTTCCAATCTGTTGAGCGTAGGCGGCAGCACGCTCCAGATTGGTCTCGTACTGCCGTTTGCCCGCATAGTACTGCGCCGGCCACGGCAAATCCTTGTAGCCGATCCTGGCGGCTTCATGCAGTGTCCAGAACGGATCGGCCAGATGCGGGCGCGCCAGCGCACAAAGATCGGCGCGGCCCGACGCGATGATGCTGTTCACGTGATCCGCCTCGAAAATCGCGCCGACGGCAATCGTTGGAATGCCCGCTTCGTTGCGCACGCGGTCGGCGAACGGCGTCTGGAACATCCGTCCGTACACCGGTTTTTCGGCCTTGCTGACCTGCCCCGACGAACAGTCGATGAGATCGGCACCGGCGTCTTTGAACGCGCGGGCGATGGCGACCGCGTCGTCCGGCGTAATACCGCCCTCGACCCAGTCGTGCGCGGAGATACGCACCGACATCGGCTTGGCCGACGGCCAGACGTCACGCACCGCATGGAAGACCTCCAGCGGATAGCGCAGGCGATTCTCCAGCGAGCCGCCGTACTCGTCGGCACGCTGGTTCGTGAGCGGCGAGATAAAGCTCGAGAGCAGATACCCGTGGGCACAGTGCAGCTCTAGCCAGTCGAATCCGGCTTCGGCAGCGCGGCGGGCGGCGTGTACGAAGTCGTCCTTCACCCGGTCCATATCGGCGCGCGTCATTTCGCGCGGTGTTTGCGACACGTCCTCGATATAGGGCAGCGGCGAGGCGGAGATCAGCGGCCAGTTGCCCTCGGCAAGCGGTTGATCGATCCCGTCCCAGGCCAGGCGCGTCGAGCCCTTACGACCGGCATGACCGATCTGCATGGCGATCTTGGCATCGCTGCCCGCGTGCACGAAGTCGACGATACGCTTCCAGGCGTCGCGCTGCGTATCGTTCCACAGACCGGGACATCCCGGCGTGATGCGAGCGTCAGGCGACACACAGGTCATCTCCGCGACGATCATGCCCGCACCGCCCAGCGCGCGGCTGCCGAGGTGCACCAGGTGAAAGTCGCCTGGCACGCCGTCGACGGCCGAGTACATGGCCATCGGCGACATCACGATGCGGTTCTTGAGCGTGAGTTCGCGCGCACGGAATGGCGTGAACATCGGCGGAATCGCGTGCTGGCCTTCGGCACGTTTCACACCCGCATGCTCGGCGAGCCAGTCTTCGTAGCCTTCGACGTAACCAGCGTCGCGCACGCGCAGATTTTCGTGCGAGATGCGTTGCGAGCGCGTCAGCAGCGAATAAGCGAATTGTTCCGGAGAAAAGCGTGCATAGCGCTCGACAGTTTCGAACCACTCGGTCGAGTTGCGTGCGGCGTTCTGAATCTTGAGCACTTCGACGCTGCGCGCGGCTTCGTAATCGGCCAGCACGCCCGGCAGGGCGTCGACGCCCTGAGTGCCGAGACCGTCGGCGAGTGCGATGGCGTCCTCCAGCGCGAGCTTGGTGCCTGACCCGATGGAAAAGTGTGCGGTGTGCGCGGCGTCGCCCATGAGTACGACAGGCACGCGCTTGCCGTCGACATTGCTCCAGTGCACCCAGTGTTCGCAAATCACGCGCGGGAAACGAATCCAGATGGCTGAGCCGCGAAGGTGCTTGGCGTTGCTCATCAGTTCATGACCGTCGAGGTACTTGGCGAAGAGGTTTTCGCAGAATTTCACGCCCTCTTCCTGGCTCATCTGATCGATGCCGTGGGCACGCCAGACTTCCTCGGGCGTCTCGACGATGAACGTCGATGTGTCGGCATCGAACTGATAGGCATGCGCCTGAAACCAGCCATGCTCCGTCTTCTCGAAAGCGAACGTGAAGGCGTCGAAACGCCGATGCGTGCCGAGCCAGACGAAGCGGTTCTGACGCGTATCGATATCCGGGCGGTAGGTGTCGGCGTAACGCGTGCGGATACGGCTATTGAGGCCGTCGGAGGCGATCACCAGATCGGCCTGGTAGCGGCGCGCAATGTCCTGATCGTCGGCGACGTCCGTCTCGAAGACCAGTTCGACGCCAAGGGCTTCGCAGCGCGCTTGCAGAATGTTGAGCAGCTTCTTGCGGCCGATGCCGATGAAGCCGTGGCCGCCGGAGGTGATGGTGCGGCCTTCGAAGTGGATGTCGATGTCGTCCCAGTGGTTGAAGGCGTCGTTGATCTGCGCGGCGCTGACCGGATCGGCTTCCTGAAGGTTGTCCATGGTGGCGTCGGAGAACACCACCCCCCAGCCGAACGTGTCGTAGGGCCGGTTGCGCTCAACCACCACGACACGGTGGGAGGGCTCGCGCAGCTTCATCAACAACCCGAAATACAGACCAGCAGGACCGCCGCCGATACAGACGATATTCATCTCCAACCTCCGGATTCACAGATCGCGTCGCGCTAGCCGACCTTTGTTAAATTGTAAATAGTTTATGCCTAAAATACTAGAGGAAAAAATTTCCGGCGGCAAGGTCGCCAAGCCTTGGCGCCGGAGGGGTCGGGAAAGTACTTAGGAAGCTATCGCCGCCGCCCCTCGGACATTTTCGGAAACCCGAATGTCGGGGTCGGCGCTTCCGGAAACCTGAGTGTCAGGTCCAAATCCAGAATACGGCGCGCCGCCTATGCGCCAGAATCGCGGCCGTCTTGTCGTCTGCGGTTCCATTCAACCTCTGGCCTGACGCCAGGGTGTAAGCCCCCCCTGCTGTTGCATGTCCGTCGTGCTCACTGTTGCGCCCGTCTCGCGCATTCGCGCTTACGTGCGCGCCGATCACCGCTATCGCGGTCTCTGGCGCGTGCGTGTTCGTGCAATGCATCGTTTCAATCATAAGAAAGGGCAACGCAACTCGTGGCACATCGTGACCGTCAGGTCTCCAACGTCTCTATCTCCCGTCGTGTTGGCCGATTCGCACCTTACGCACCCTTTTTAAAGACCGGCGTGCTGGCATGCGGACTCGCGCTCACTTGCGCCCCGCTTGCCGCTCAGGAGCCTCCCCCACCGGCGTTCAGAGACGCCGCCCGGCAAAGCGTTCAGGACGAACAGCTAGAACGCCAACGTCGGGAAGCCGAGGAGCGGGAACAGCGCGCCGACGCACCGGATGTTCGTTTATCCCCCGTGGCCGACGGCACGTCGCCTGTCGATATCAAAACGCTACCGGCCGAATCGCCGTGTATCACGTTGCGCCGCGTCACCGTCACCGGACTCGACGGCGCCCCGCCTGCCGCATCGTTTGCGTTCGTCGAGCCGGCACTGGCCCCGTTTGTCGGGCAATGCGCCGGCGCCGACGGCGTGGCGCAGATCGCCGCCGTGGCGACCGAGGCAATCCTCGCAAGAGGCTGGGTCACGACTCGCGTGATCCTCCCCGAGCAAAACATTGGTGATGGGCACCTGAGCCTGCACATCATCCCGGGCAAAGTCTCGGCCGTCCGCTTTTCCGACCCTTCCACGCGCGGCACATGGCGCTCTGCCGTTCCTCTTCGCGCCGGCGACACCCTCTCGCTGAATGCGTTGGAACAAGGGCTTGAGCAACTGAAGCGCATGCCGAGCCAGGACGCGGATATCCGCATCGAACCTGGCGACATGCCGGGCTCGAGCGAGGTGCTGATCGATGTCCAACGGCAACGGCCATGGCGCCTGCTCGCGTCAATTGACAATAGCGGTACGCGCGACACCGGACGCCTGCAAGGTCAGTTGGTCATCGGCGTCGACAATCCGCTCGGCGTGAACGACCTTATGGATGTGGCCGTTCAGCACGATTTGTCGACCGGCGATGATCGGTTCGGCACAAAGGGCGCCAGCGTTAGCTATTCAATGCCCTGGGGCTACAACACCGTCTCGATCTTCGGTAGCACACGTGCGTACTTCCAACGCATTGCGGGTGCCAACGAGTCGTTCGTATCGAGCGGCCGCAACCAGACGGCGGAGCTTCGACTCGAGCGCGTCGTGCGTCGCGACAATCTTGGCAAGACAGCCATCGACGTGCGGCTCGGACGCCGCTTCGGCAAGAGCTTCATCGAAGACTTTGAAATCTCGCAGCAGTATCGGAACAGTACCTATCTCCAAGCCGGCGCAACGCACCGGCAGTACCTCGGCAACGCGCAAGCCGACATCGCGCTGAACTACCGGCAAGGCATGCCCTGGTTTGGCGCACAGGACGATCTGCGCGATCCCGTCACCCGTGCGCCAACGCAACAGACGTATCGCTATCGCATGTTCACCCTGGACGTGCAATGGTCCGTGCCGCTACAGGTGTCGGCGCTCACGCTCAGATACGTCGGCATGTTCCACGGCCAGACTACGGCAGACACGCTATGGGCCGTCGATCAGTTAGCCATTGGCGGACGGTACAGCGTGCGTGGCTTCACCGGCGATCAGACGCTGAGCGCCGAGCGCGGCTTCTTCCTTCGCAACGAGTTGCATGTCCCGATCGGCGTCAGCGCACACGCCGTTTATGCAGGTGTGGACTACGGACGTGTCTTCGGCCCGAGCGCCCGCTTCCTTCCCGGCACCCGGCTCGCCGGCGCGGTCATCGGTCTGCGCGGACAAACCGGTGCGTACGGTGGCCCCTGGGGCAACGCCAGTTACGACATCTTCATTAGCCGCCCCCTCTCCCATCCCTCCCGGTTCCCGACCAATGCCGCAGTTGCAGGCATCTCGCTCGCCCTTCGCTACTGAGTCCCACCCATGAACACACGTTGCTTTCGTCTGATCTTCAGCCATGTCCGACGCCAGTGGGTCGCCGTCGGCGAAAACGTCCGCCGCGGGCGCACGCCCGGATGCGGGCGCAGCGCTCGCCGGCATGGGCTGGGCAGCATAGGATCGCCTGCGCCGCAGACGATCCTGTTGCGCCCATTTAGTGCGGCCATGTTGTCAGCGCTGGTCGCCCTCGGCTTGCCCGTCACCGCTTTGCCGCAAATCGTCGCGGCCCCCGGACCACACGCCCCTGGGGTCAGCGCGACACCGAACGGCCTGCCGCTCGTCAACATCACCACACCGAGCGCGGCGGGCGTGTCGCAAAACCAGTATCAGCAGTTCGACGTTCCTGCACAGGGCGCGATACTCAACAACTCGCGCACCATCGCGCAAACGCAGATCGGTGGCCTTGTGCCAGGCAACCCCAATCTCGCGGGAGCTCCCGCCCGCATCATCGTCAATCAGGTGACGGGAGCGTTGCCATCGAATCTCGCCGGCTATCTCGAGGTGGCAGGGAGTCGTGCCGAAGTCATTGTCAGCAACCCCAACGGGCTTACCTGCAACGGCTGTGGCTTCATCAATACCTCTCGCGGCGTACTCACGACCGGCATACCCGTGTTCGGCGGTAGCGGCTCTCTTGAAGCCTTCCGTGTCACCGAAGGCCGTCTGCGCATTACCGGCGGCGGTCTGAACGCCGGCAATCTCGAGCACGCCGCCCTGCTTGCGCGTGCCGTCGAAGTCAATGCTGCCGTGCATGCACAGCAATTGGATGTCATTGCCGGCCTGAACGACATCGACGCGGCAACGTTCGGCATCAATGGCAGTCAAGCATCCGCGAGCGGGGCGCCCTCGTTTGCGCTGGACATCTCTCGTCTCGGTGGCATGTACGCAGGAAAGATCCGGCTCATCGGCACGGAAACGGGCGTCGGCGTCAACCTGGACGGACACGTTACCGCCAACCACGGGGCGCTGACGCTCGACAGTGCCGGGGGGCTTCGGGTTGGCGGCAAGCTGCAAGCGCGCGAAGACATTCGCCTGAAGGTTGCCGAAGACCTCACGATCGGCGGCGACGCCGTAGCCGAAGGTCATTTGACCCTTGGCACAGCGCGGAATCTGGTTAGCACTGGCAGCCTGCGTGGCGCTCGCGGCGTGAGGCTCAATGCCGGAGGCACATGGCGCCACACCGGCACCGTGTCTGCGGGCCAGCACCTCGTGGCCGACGCGGCGGCAGTCGCCTCGTCAGGCGTCATGGCGGCAGGCGCCCGCGCTGACGGAACGAAAGCGGCGACGGGCAACATCTCGCTCTCGACGGCGGGCATGTTGCAAGCTGGCGGAACCCACACGGCCGTCGGCGACATTCGTCTGCTTGCGGATGCCATCGACCTGACCGGCTCGACGTCGACCGCGCTGCACGGACTCCAGATGCGCGCACGCACAGGTGCCGTCACGATGACGCGCGCGACAACGAAAGTTGGCGGCACGACGCAAATCACGGCGAGTCGTGACGTCATTCACGACGGCGCGACCCTCAGCACGTCCGACCTCTTCATCGCGGGCGCCGGGTTGCGTAACCATAAGGGACGCATCCGGCAATGGGGGTCGACATCCCCGCTCCGGATGACGCTCTCCGGTTCCCTGAGCAATCGTGAAGGCCAGATTCTCGCGAATGGCCGCGACCTGCTGCTGACTTCCGGCAGGGTCGATAACACCGGCGGCAAGATCGAACATGCTGGTGCGGGCCACCTCCGTCTCGTCACAGGTGCCGTCGAGAACGTTGGAGGAACACTCGCCACCAACGGCGCCATGACCATCGACGCCAGCGACTGGCGAAACGATCGAGGCACACTTTCGGTGAAGCAGTCGCTGACAGCCGGCGTCCGCAACCGGGTGACGAACACGGCCGGGCTGATGCAGACCGGCGGTCTGTTTTCGCTGAAAGCCGGCGACATCAGCAATCTCGGCGGCCGCATGCTTGCCCTTAGCAGTGCCGATCTCCGCTTATCCGCCGACAGACGTATCGAGAACGGCCGTCTCAACACGGCGATGGGCGAAATTGCCGGGCGCGGCGATGTCCGGCTCGATGCCACGTCACTCGTCAACAGCGGGACCTGGACAGCCCAGGGCTCGCTCCTCGCGAACGCCGCCGGTGATCTTCTGAACGTAGGTGGACGCATCGTCGCTCGGCATCAAGTCGCCGTTGCCGTGCGCCGAGCGCTCGACAACACCCGCGGCACAGTGAACGCCGGCGAGACACTGACCGTTACCGCCGACACCGTCGACAACACGCTCGGAGAAATGCAATCGCGTTCGCTCAGCGTGTCTGCCCGCGATCTCGAAAACCGCTCTGGGAGGATCGTTCAGGCGGGTACAGGCTCCGACGGTCTGGCGCGTTTGCGCGTCGCCAATAGAATGAACAATCACGCGGGCTCGATTCATCTGGCGGCTCGGGAAGCCGCAATCGATACCTCCGAATTCGACAACGCTGGCGGCACCGTGGCGCACGCCGGGGATGGCGTTTTGTCCGTCAATGCCAAACAGGTGGGCAATCGCGGCGGACGCATCGGCACGAATGGCGATCTGCTGCTGAGCGCCAAATCGGTAGACAACGCCGACGGCCGCATGACGGCCATGCGCAAACTGAAGTCGGCCGTAGAGGAACGACTGAGCAATGTATCGGGAGAACTGATAGGGACTTCCGTCTCGCTGAACGTCGGCGAAACATTGGACAACGGCAAGGGTGCGATTGAGGCCAGCGACACGTTGTTTCTCAGTGCTTTCCGCATCAACAACGCGAAAGGCAAACTACAGAACAGCGGCCGCGCGCAAACGGCGATCACCGTCCAGAAAGCGTTGGCCAACACGGATGGCGGGAGCATCGCGGCGAACGCAGACATCTCCGTCGATGCAGGCAGCCTCGACAATACTGAAGGTCGTCTGCATGCCGGCGGTTCTCTTGCACTGAACGTCGCCACCGACGTCACCAACAACGCCGGATACCTCGCTGCCGGTGGCCGTCTGGATGCCGACATCGGCGGCAACTTCGTCAATCGCGCCGGTCAGGCGAGCGCCCGCGACGCGTTGCGCATCAACGTCGCCAACCGTGTCGACAACGCCGACGGCAAGGTCGAAGTCAGCGCGTCCAGTGGACAAATGAGTGTGTCGGCGCGGGAACTGGATAACGCGGGTGGCCGCTTTTCGAACGCCGGAACGGGCGCCATCGACATCGCCGTCCTGGAGCGACTGCGCAATCGCGCATCTGCGAGCCGTATGCCGGGTCATGCCGGCAGCATTGCGGGCAACGGCGCCATTAACCTATGGGCAAACGGCATCGACAACATCGACGGCGCATGGATCGCCGCCGGTACGTCGCTCTCGCTCAGGTCGACCAACGACGTCAACAATCGGCGCGGACGACTGCAAGCCAATGGCCCTCTGAGCGTCAACGCGAATCGGAACACTGCCAATGCGAATGGCTTCATCCATTCAGGCAAAGCGTTGAAACTGGCGACGGGCGGGACACTCGATAACACGCACGGCAGCATCGAAACGTCCGGCGACCCGTCGATTCGCGGAGACGACACCCTCGCCGTCTTCGTCACGTCGCTCGACAACACGGACGGCCGAATCGTCAACGGCACGCGCAGCGGTGGCCATCTGAGCATCACCGCCGAGACGATAGTGAACGCATGGACACGCGATTCGACGTCGAATCGCCCCGTTGGGCTGATCGGCGGCAATGGCGGCGTTTCCATCACGACGTTCACGTTGTTGAATGGGCCGAACGCCCTCGTCAGCGGCGGAACAGACCTTTCGCTGACCGTCAGAGACAAGCTCGGCAATGCCGGCACCCTGTTTTCCGGCGCGGATCTCGACCTGACCTGGCGCGACGCCAAGCAAACGGGGGCATTCGATAACACCGGGGATGTGCAGGCGCGGCGTAACGCATCTCTCGCGGTCAACACACTGGACCATCGCGCGGGCGAAATTGCCGTCAATCACAACCTGAACCTGCATACCGGCAGTTTGACCGGCGCCGCTCGATTGCGAGCGGGTAACGATCTGAATATCAGCTTGCCGGGCGACTTCACATACGGTGCCGATCACACCTGGCAAGCGAATGGAAATCTGACACTCGCTGTCGGCGGCTTGCTACGCGTGCATGGTGCGCTTGGGGCCATCAAGCAACTCTCGGTGCACGCCGCCCATCTCGTCAACGCCGGACAAGGCCTCCTTCGGGCCGGATCGGTTCTTCTCAACGTAGCCGGCGACATTACCAACGAGACCCGCATCGACGGCGATGAAGTCCGCCTTCGCGGCATGCGGTTCATCAATACCGGCGCCGTCGTTGGCGGTCGAATCCGCTTTGACGGCGGGAGCGTCAATAACACGGGAGATCGCGCCGTACTGGCGGCGACACAGCAATTGGATCTCTTCGCCACCGGCGATGTCCTCAACGAGAACGGCGCAACGCTTTACAGCCTTGGCGACCTTCGCGTGGCTGCTGGCGAAGCGCGCGATGCGCAGGGATTCCTGACACAGCAGTCGGGACGATTCATCAATCGGTCGGCCGTCGTGGAAGTTGGGGGAGACCTTAATATCGCGACACGTGAGTTCGTGAATGACCGCAGCTACGTCAACATCGTGCGAGGCGTTGACGAGGGCGAAACACAGCAGGTACGCGATCTTTGGATCGCAGGCTACGTGGCGCTTCCCGACGCCGACAGTCGCGCGCGATGTACCGCTGGCGGTGGCACTTGTGAGGAACTGCCGACGGTCCATGTGAGCCACAGCCTGAGCGTTGACGGCGAGCCCGCGATGATCCGGGAGTTCTATAAGGAGACTGACGCGGACGGCAAGGAAGTACGGCGGTCCCGTGTTGTGCCCAACCCCCGCAATCAGGCCTTCACGCAATGGCGCTGGAATCAGGAGGCGCGTGCCGCGCTCTCCAGCGAGAAGCTTCACGCGGTAGGCAGCCCCATCAGCGTCACGATTCCGAAGCGCGGGCTGACGGCGCTCGACGTCGACGCCAGAACGTTCTCGCTGGAAAAATCCATCGTCGAGGTGTATCGGGTAAACGCCTTCCCGGCGGAGTATGGCACCCGCAACATCACTCAACGTGCCGTTCAGCATTTCGAGGCCATTCACGACGACGGTCAGGGCAACTGGGTCATCCAGTTCTGGCCCGACTTCGATCCGTCGGCGCATATTCGGCCGACGGTGGTCGATCAGTCGAAGAGCACCATCACCGGTGCCGCCGACGAAGGCGTTCGCATCTTCCGTCGCGGATACGGCATTCAGGACAATCGCGACACCAACGAATACCGCCGTCGCGTCACCGTTCGCAGCAAGACCGACGTCATGGGCGACGTCGCCGCCCCCGGCGTCCTCACGTCGCAAGGCACGATTCGCCTGAACGTCGACAACGGCACCGCGTTGAATCACGCATCCACGATCAGTGCCGGCGGCAATATTCACGTTCGCGGCAACGGCGGCCGAATCACGAGCCGCAGCATCGGCCTGGAGCGCACCGAACGCGTCGAGCAATCGTCCGATCTGTATTGGCATGAAAAGCGTGGAAACAGCGACCGCTTGTTGACGACAATCGATTTCGATGTCGCGGAACGCCGATCCATTGTCGGTGGTCTTCAGAGCCTGATCTCGTCGAACGGGACGACTCACCTTCGTGGTCGCGACATCACGATTGAAACCGCCACGGTTGACGGGACGGTCATCGGTAGCAGGCAGACGGATAGCGGTGTCGGCACATCGCAGCGCGTTGCCGTCGGCACCGACAGCGCCACCGTCTCTACGGGTAAGCCAGCGCCCGTCGACGCGTTGGTCGCCAAGCCAGCCGTAGCCGAGATAGCCGGCGCCGTTCAGACACTTGATACCGCTTCCGGCGGCATCCCCGGATTGACGCTTCCCCGCAGCGCCCTCTTCAAAGTCGTTGCAACGCCCGGCCACCCGTACCTCGTCGAGACCGACTCCCGATTCACCGACCGTGGCACCTTCGTCTCGAGCAACTACATGCTGGATCTGCTCGGCGTGGCGCCTGACAGCATCGAGCGTCGTATCGGAGACGGATTCTACGAGGGGAGGCTCGTGCGCGAGCAGATCCTGGAACTGACGGGACGGGCCTCCCTCGGCGGTCGTGACAGCCGCTCGCCGGCAGCCATCGATTCGGAATTCCGAGCGCTTCTCGCGCAGGGTGCGCGAGCGGGACGCGATCTGGAACTTCGCGTCGGTATTCGACTGACGCCGGAGCAGATGCGCGCGCTGACGGACGACATCGTCTGGCTGGTTCGCCAGACCGTCACGCTGCCCGACGGCACATCGACAACGGTTCTGGTGCCAACGGTGTATCTCGCGCATGGCAAGCGTGTCGTCATGCAGCCAGGCGGCGCCTTGGTGACGGGCCGGGACGTCATCGTCGAGGCAACGAACCAGGTCAGCAACAGTGGACAGATCGTTGGCGATTCAAGCACCCGAATCAGCGCGATTGACATCGAAAATCTCGGCGTGATCGGTGGCTCCAGGGATGCCGGCGGTCCCGCTGGCAAGGGCGGCGCCGGCGTGGTCGAGGTCGTCGCGGCGCGAGACTTCCAGAACATCGGCGGCGAGATCGCTGGCGAGCGCGTTCATGTCTCGGCCGGACGCGACGTTGTCGTCACGAGCCAGAGCCGCACCAACGAATGGGTGAAGGGTTCTCAGAGCGGCAAGACCAAGGCCATCGAATCGCTCGGACGCATCGATGCACGAGACGCCGTGGTGATTACCGCAGGCCGAGACATCTCGGTCACCGGTGCGGCTGTCGATGCCGGCGGCAATGTCGATCTTGCGGCGGGACGCGACCTATCGCTGGGAGCGATTGCGTCGAGCCGTGAATTTGGCGGCGGATCGAGCGAGAGTCACAGTCGTACGCAAGTGACCGAACACGTCGCGTCAGGCATCCATGCGGGCGGCGACGCCACCTTCATGGCCGGACGCGATGTATCCAGCGTGGGTGCGAACGTTGATGCGGGCAAGCGCGTCGTTATCGCGGCGGCGAGAGACGTCGAGATCGGTGCAGCGATCGACACCGTCACGGACATGGGGCGAGTGAGTGGCGACACGTACGCTGCGACGGTTGATTCCTATGAGGAAAGCGTACGGGGCAGTCGAATCCATGCGCGAAATGGCATCGGCATCGCTGCGGGACAAGCCGAAGCGATTAGTCGACTGCTGGACGAACGCGGCGTCACCGCATACGTTTCGACAGCGGATGCCACCAGCGGCAATGTCACGATTCTCGGTTCCTATCTGAGCGCCGGGGCCAGCGACGAGGCAAAGGCCGGGAGGCAGCCGCCCGCCTCCAGCGACGGCAAAGCGGATCTCAAGATCATTGCCACCGGCGACGTTACCGTCGGCGGTGCATCGGCCCGATACGACGACACGCGCTGGTCACAAAACACCCAGAGCGGCCTGCTCTCGTCCACGACGCAGGAGAATTACCGCGACACCCATGGCACGCGAACAACGGGCAGCACGCTATCGGGCGAAGCGGTGACAATCGCCTCGGGCCGCGACGTCACGATCGCTGGGTCGCAAGTCGTCGCGGATCGCGACATGACCATCGGCGCGCGACGGAACGTGACGATTTCGTCCACCGAAGACCAAGGCAGCTCCCTGAGTACTTCGGAAAAGACAACGTCCGGCCTCTTTGGCAGTGGCACGGGCTTCACCATCGGTAGTCGATCCGAGAAAGACAAACGGCGTCGCGATGAGGTTAGCCAAACGGGGAGCGTCGTCGGCTCGGTGAGTGGCGATGTCGCAATTCATGCCGGCAACGACTATCGGCAGGAGGGCAGCACGGTCGTCGCACGCGATGGCGATGTGGACATCGCGGGCAAGCGCGTTTCCATTACGGAGAGTCAAGCGTCGGAACAGCGCCTGCATGAGCGGGAAGTCAAGCAAGCGGGATTGACGGTTGCGGTCTCCAGTCCGCTGCTGGATGCGGCGCAGACCGTCGGCCAGATGGGCAAAGCAGTTGGCAAGGTCAAGGACCCCCGCATGAAAGCCCTCGGTGTCGCGGCAGGCGGACTCGCGGCGAAAAACGCCGCCGATGCCGTCAAGAACCTCAAGGATGCGGCAAACGTCCGCGTCTCAGTCACCGTCGGCGGATCGCATCAGGTCAGCCGTGAGACCAACGACAGCACGACGTCCAACGGCTCCGCCGTCCGTGCGGGCGGCAACGTTACCATCGCGGCCACAGGGGACGGCGACCAGTCCTCGGTGCTCATTCGCGGCAGCGAGATCGCCGCCGGGCGGAACGTCAAGCTCAAGTCCGATGGCACGCTAGACATCCTCGCGGCCACGGACACCTCGGAACATCACCGCACATCCACCGGCGTGTCCGGCGGCATCGGCCTGGGCATCTCCATGGGCGCGAATGGCATGTCGATGGGGGTGACGGCCAACGCGCGCGCGTCGCGTGGCAAGGCGGACGGGAAGGACGTCACCCAGCGCAACAGCCATATCGTGGCGGGCGGCGTGGCTGAGATTGTGTCGGGCAGCGACACCAATATTCGCGGCGGGACGATTGCCGGCGAGCGCGTCGTTGCCGACGTTGGCGGCGACCTGAACATCGAGAGCCTGCAGGACACCAGCGTCTACGCATCGAAGGATCAGTCGATCGGCGGAGACGTCACGGTCGGGTTTGGTGGCGCATCCGGCAGCATCAACGTCAGCCATCAGCAGGTCAACAGCGATTTCGCTAGCGTGACGGAGCAGTCAGGGATCAAGGCCGGAGACGGCGGCTTCGACGTCACCGTCAAGGGCAACACCGATCTGACGGGCGCCGTCATCGCCTCGACCGATAAAGCCGCTGCCGGTAATAGGAACCGTCTGAAAACCGGCTCGTTGACGACGCGTGACATCGAAAACCACGCAGAGTACGACGCCTTTGGCATCAGCCTGGGGGCCGGTTTCAGCAAGGGCTTTGGGGAGAACGCCAAAGTCGGGACGGATCAAAAGGGAGACGCACAGAGCGGCGCGAACGCCACGCCCGGGAGCGAGTTGCCGAAGACGGGGCCGGTGAGCATCGCACCGCCCGTTGCGGTGGCGGCAGGGGGGAGCGCGTCGAGCACGACCCGCAGCGGCATCAGCGCGGGGGTGATCGAGATCACCAACGAGGCCAGCCAACGCGAGCGAACCGGTCAGACGGCAGAAGAAACGGTTGCCGCCGTCAACCGCGACGTGTCCTCCGACAAGGACGGCAGCGGCGCGCTCGCCAACAATTTCGACAAGGAGCAAATCGAAACCAGCTTTGAAATCGTGCAGACGTTGCAGCGACAGGTGGGCACGTTTGTGGGGAATCGGGCTAAGGAATACGAAGCGCTCAAGGAAGCGCGCAAGAAGGAGACTGATCCCGCGAAGGTAGCCGAGTTGGATCGACAACTTGACGATGCGGCCAAGTGGGCACCTGGCGGGCGATATCGCCAAATCGTCACCGTGATCGCAGCCGCAGCCGGTGGGAACGTCACCGCAGGCACGGGGGAATTCCTGCAGCGCGCCGCTGTCGGCTATTTGCAAACGCTCGCCGTGGAGAAGGTTAAGGAGATCGCGGACGACCTCAAGAGCGAATCCGCGCGTGCCGCATTGCACGGCATCGTGGGTTGTGCCGGTGCCACTGCGGTCGGGAGCGCTTGCGGCGCCGGAGCGATGGGCGGTGCTGCAAGTGTGGTTCTCGGCAACTTGCTTAACGCAGTCGCAAACACAAGTAACGAAAACCTCTCTCAACGCGAGAAGGAAGCGCGAATGAACCTGATTGAATCTGTCGTCGCAGGCATCACCGCCGGAACCGGTGGCGATGCTACTGCGGCGAGCGTCGCGTCGCGACTGGAATTGGAAAACAACCAGTTTCAGCTTCCACAGGGAATCGTGAGGGCTGGAGCCGCGTCAGCGTCGTTGGGCGAGTTCATGGCCAAAAATGGGGCGTCCGATGAAGACATCCAGCAGGCCCAATCTGACCTATTGCGAGGGCTGGGCACTGACGCGGCCCAGCCAGCGACGGAGTTGTTAAAGAACTGGGCAGTTCTCATGGCCGCAGCGCCCTCTATCGCTGGTGGTGTCACTGCGACAGTGTCCAGCATGGCCGCTGGCGGTGCGATAGGTGGAACGTCGAACGTCCTAGTTCAATCTGCACTCAACGGCGAAAAGGACATGAGTAGTGTCGATGTGCTCATCGCGATCGCGACCGGAGCGGCAACGCAAGGGCGAGGCATTCTGGCGACCGTCTCCACAAGTGCTAGCGGCGCGGCGATGGGGGCAATCATCAAGGGAGACGATGTCACTAATGCGGCCGTTGGAGCCGCGTCGGGAGCTGCTATTGGGGCACAAGCGGGCAAGGTCATAACAAAAGCCGCGGCAGGCCTAGTTACCGATACTGCCTCGGGCACCGCCGGCTCGCTTACCGGATCATTCGTTTCAGAATTCATTTCTTCAAAAACGCAATCCCAATTTAACAGTGGATCTAACAATGAAAAAAAGAAGTGAGTTGATGGTATTGGCACTACTAACTTGGTATTCGACAATCTTCCTATCAATATTAGGATTTTTTACCAGACTTTTAGTCGCTGCGTATTTCGCCATAAATAAAGGTGTATTTCACTTTGACATATCCGACTTCGTTCTCTCCGCAAAGGCCGGAGCCATGGCCGGCGTCACACTTGGAGTCGGGTTATGGGCCCTAGATAAGATTAAGAAATATGAGTCTAATAATAGGACTTGAAATCATCATCACTGTCACAACTGGAGCGTCCGCAAAGGAGGGTGTGGCAGGCGCGATACCGCAGCTGACGACAGCGTTTCCGAAAAATTGGGCAATCTTTATGGGAGGGGCACCTGCACTCAGTGCGGCCCCCCCTGCGGCTGCGGCCAGTATCACAGCGGGTGGTGTAGTGACCCAGTGAAACCTGCTCAGATTAAGCGGCTAATGCAAATACCTCAGCCGGGGTTTTCATCTTCAGCGCCTGATGGGGCCGTCGATGGTTGTAGAACATGCCCGATCCCCGATTCCATCATGCATGACGACGACGCTGTGGAGATGCTGCGCGTCTGGACCGCAGATCAGACGATGTACCGCTCAATGAAAATCGGGATGTATCAGGAAACGAAGAGGGTGTCGGAAGAGGCCATCTGGGGCGCGATTCTCGCCGACGTCGCCCGCCAGGTATCGACCACGCTGCAGCAAAGCTACCCGCGCACGGATACCGACTCCCTGGCGCTGGTTCGGGAGCACTTCCTCAAGGAACTCGGCACCCCCAACCGCCACGTCCAGCGACGGTACGCCGCGGCGACATCACTAAGGCCACGCCCCCCCTTCGCCATCACAAGGCGGCGCCACGGCAGCCTCGCGTGCCCATCCTCACACGCGACACCGTCGAGCGCCTCCTCTCGGGTCCCCCGACCCACCAACCACTCCCCTCAGCGCGCCCCCAGCCGCACCCGCGCGATCAGCAGTGTCGTCAGACTGATCACCGCCCCTACCATCAGATACAGCCCCGGCGCCAGCTTGTTGCCCGACGCCGCGATCAGCCATGCCACCGCCAGCGGAGTAAAGCCGCCGAAGATCGTCGTGCCGAGGTTGTAGCCGACCGCCATACCCGTCGCGCGCGTGCGCGTCGGGAACAGCGACGACATCAGTGCGGGGATCGGCGCAAAGTACACCGCCTTCAACATGCCGACCCAGAGCATCACGACCATCATCGTCGCCAGCGACGCATGCGCGTTCATGAACGCAAACGCCGGATACACCGTGCACAGGAACAACACCCCCGCCACCAGCATGATACGGATACGCCCGATCTTGTCCGACCAATGACCGACGAACGGCGTCAGCGTCATGATGACGAAGCCCGTCACCAGCGTCGCAATGAAGCCTTGTGACGGCGGCAAGCCAAGCTGCTTCGTCGCATACGTGGGCATGTACAAGATCATGTAGTTCGCCGTCGTCGTCAGCACCAGCGCACCGATGGACACCAGCAAACGCGCCTTCTGCGTCGCCAACACTTCCCATACCGGCGATTTGCCCGCGTCACCGTCAGCCGTGCGCGCGGCGTTCTTACGCGCGACGTCGTGCTCGAACGCAGGCGTCTCGTCCATGTACTTCCGGATGTAAAGCCCGATCGGCCCCACCAGCATCCCGAACAGGAACGGAATACGCCACCCCCATGACTCGAGTTGCGGCTGCGTCAACGCACCCGTGAGTACCGCCCCGAACGCCGACGCCAGCAGCGTGCTCGCTCCCTGACTCGCGAACTGCCAGCTCGACATGAAGCCCGGCCGGTTCGGCACGTGCTCGACAAGGAACGCCGTCGAGCTACCGAACTCTCCGCCCGCCGAGAACCCCTGCATCAGCCGCGACAGGAAAATGCCAATCGGCGCCCATACGCCGATCACCGCATACGTCGGCATGAACGCGATCAGCCCGGTGCCCACCGTCATCATCGCAATCGACAACATCAGCGAGGCGCGGCGCCCACGACGATCCGCATACGCGCCCAGCACGAAGGCCCCCAGAGGACGCGCAAGATACGACAGCGCAAACGTGCCCAGCGCCATCAGCAGCGACACAGTCTCGTCGTGCGCGGGGAAGAACAGCTTCGAAATCGTCACGGCAAAATAGCCGTAGACGATCAGGTCGTACCATTCGAGCGCGTTACCGATGGACGTCGCGACGATCAGTTTGTAGACGGGCACGTCCGTACGTGCGCCCTCCTTACCGGCGCTGGACGCGCCGCTCGCATGATCCGCCCCGGTGGCGGCAACGGTGCTGTTCATCGCGGCTTCCCCTCTTTCAGGTCCACATTCCCCAGATCCCAGAACAGACCCGCCATGATCTGCAACGCTTCGCGCGCGACGGATCCAAGCAGATGCTCGTCCGGCGCGTGCTGCGAACACGCCGGGTACGAGTGCGGCACCCACAGTGTCGGCAGGCCGAGCACATCGGCGAACACATCGTTCGGGAGCGTGCCGCCGAGATTCGGCAGCAGCACCGGCGCCTTGCCGGTCGTCTCACGCATCGATGCCAGCGCCCACAGCACCCACGGGTCATCCGGGTCGAGACGCGTGGCCATCACACCGCGCTCCACCTCGACCTCGACCATCGGGAAACCGTGCGCGTCCAGATGCGCGCGCAACATCTCTCCCAGCCGCTCCCAGTCGGTGCCCACAACGAAGCGGATCTGCATGTGCGCATAGGCATATGGGGGAATCGCGTTGACGGGCTTCTCAGGATTACCTGTCTTGAACGCCAATACCTCAATGTTGTTCCAGCCGATCACGCGCTCGGTCGGCGTCAGCCCAGGCTCGCCATAGTCGACGTCGACCTCGGGATCGTTCGGCCCACCGCCAACCTCCAGCCCGGCGAGCGCACGACGCACCGACACCGGCAGCTCGGGCGGACGCAGCCCCTCCACGAGAATCTTCCCGTTGCCGTCGACGATCGATGCAATCGCGTTCGCCAGCACCACCCCAGGATTGCGTAACAGCCCGCCCCAGTTGCCCGAGTGATGACCACCATCGCGCAAGTTCAGGCTGAGTTTGAAATTGACCAGCCCCCGCGAACCGAGGAATACCGTGGGACGCTCCGCCGTCAACCGCGGCCCGTCGGAGGCAATCAGCACGTCGGCTCGCAACTCGTCGCGCAATTGCTCGCAGATCGCGTGCAGCCCAGGCGAGCCCATCTCTTCGCCCATCTCCACGATCATCTTCACGTTGTATCCGAGCTTGCCGCCGCGCGAAGCCAATACCTCCGCCAGCGCCGCCAGATTGATCGTGTGCTGGCCCTTGTTGTCGGCGGTGCCGCGTCCGTACCAGCGATCTCCCTCCACCACGATCTCCCACGGCTTCAGGCCGTCGCGCCATTGCGCGTCATAGCCTCGCACCACGTCGCCGTGTCCGTAGGTGAGCACCGTGGGCGCGTCGTCGCTTTCGTGACGCTGCGCGATCAGGAATGGCCCGCCGCCCGGCACCGGATTGGGCACGATGCGCGACGTGAAGCCAAGCGCCGCGAGCGCGGGCGTCATTTCATCGGAGAGGTAAGCGTGCAAAACGTCACCGCTATCCGCCTCCTGACTCTCGGTCTTGTAGGCGACGCGACGGTTAAGAACATCGAGGAACGCGCCCGAGTCGTATTGGGCGGTGGCTTGGGAAATCGCTGCGCTACGTGTCACTGCTTGTCTCCAGATGGCTTGTGAGAGCACGGCGGCCTGTCTCGCACATCACTGCGACGCGTGTCGGCAGCACGCTGCGGCACAACCGTTCAGGCCATTCTAGGAGCGGGTATTTTTGACAACAATGACAATATTTCGAAGGTTTCTTTGCCGTTTCGGCAAAGCGAAAATCGAAGTTACACTCACGATCGATCGCGCTATTCCGCGTTCGTCATTCTGTCTCTCGCCCATGCAAACTCACGCGCTGCGTTACTTTCTCGAAGTCGCCCGTACGGGCTCGCTCAGTCGCGCCTCTGAGCGCCTGCATGTGGCCGTCTCGGCCCTGAGCCGTCAGATCGCAAAGCTCGAGGAGGATCTGGGCACGCCGCTGTTCGAACGCCGGCCACGTGGCATGGTGTTAAGCGAAGCCGGTGAGTTGCTCGCCGATCATGCGCGTCGCGTGCTGCTCGATGCTGAGCGTGTCACCTCGGAAATCCGAGGACTCGCGGAAGTGGGACGCGCGACGATTCGCGTCGCCAGCGCCGAGGGGGTGGCGCGGGATTTCCTGCCACAAGTCTTTGCGCGCTTTCGCGAAACGTATCCCGGCGCACACTTCCTGCTCGACGTCGTCTCGCCGTTCGAAGCCACCGTCCGGGTGCGAGATGGCGAGGCCGACATCGCCGTATGTTTCAGCGTCGCCCCTGAAAAAGGGGTGCAGGTCGTGCACTCGCAGCCAGCGCCGATCTATGCCCTGATGGCCAAGCGCCACCCGCTCGCCAAACGGCGCGATGTCGCGCTGGCCGACCTGCTGCCGTATCCGCTGGCACTGTCGAACGCCGGCGTGACCATCCGGCAGATGTTCGACCTTTGCTGCACGCTCGAAGGCCTGTTGTTCGAACCGGTGTTCGTGAGCAACTATCACGCCGCATTGCACAGCTTCGTGCGCTCAGGCAATGCGGTGACACTCACAGGTCTGCTCACGGTGCGCAGTCGTCTCGCGCCCGAAGGGCTCGTCGCCATTCCCATTCGGAATCCGGCACTGCATCAGCGCTCACTGCAAGTGCAGACGATGGCCGGTCGCACCCTGCCTGCCCCCGTCGAAGCCTTCCTCGGCCTGCTGATCGATGCCATTCGCGCACCTGAAATTCTCGACAAACCCTTTACTTCAAGGGGCTGAAGGGCCTAAGCGTCCCCCATGGTCATCTCGATTCGTCGCGGCTAATTTGTCGGCGGCGCAGGCGTAGCCGTCACGGCCTGTGCCTGCGTGTCGCCGTCGCCATCGGCCATCTGCTCACGATCGGTCAACTGCGCGAAGATCCATGCAGAACAACAGGTGATCACGCCGACGCACGCGAACGTCGACCGGAATGCGGGCAGCGCCCCAACGCCCTCACTCGCGCCGAACGCCCCGGTAAACGTCACCAGAAGCGCACCGCCCACGGTCAGACCAAAGCTCATTGCCAGCATCTGCACGAGCGAGAACAGGCTGTTGCCACCGCTGGCATCGTCCGGAGTCAGGTCCTTGAGCGTCAGCGTGTTCATGGCCGTGAACTGTATCGAATTGATGCCGCCGAGAATCCCCAACTGGATGATCAACAATGGCATCGGATAGTTGGGGGTGACGGCGGCGAAGCTCGCCATCACGCATCCGGCAAGGATCGTGTTCCACACCAGCACCGGCCGATAGCCGTAACGCATGACCAGATGTGTCGCGAGACTCTTGGCGAAAATGCCCGTGATCGTGATCGGCAGCATCAGCAGCCCCGCTTCGAAGGCCGTATAGCCAAGGCTCACTTGCAGCAGCAGCGGCACGAGATAGGGCACCGCCGCGATGCCGATTCGCGCAAAGAGGTTGCCCAGCAACCCGACGCTGAACGTGTGCACGCGAAACATCGCCAGCGAAAACAACGGCTGCGGCGCTCGGTTCGCGTATAGCCCGTAGGCGACAAAGCCGGCAAACCCCACCACCAGCAACACCAGCATGAGGGCGTGCGCGCCCGCCATGTCGGCACGCCGGTCGAGCGCCAGCGAGGTCGCCACCATACCGACGCAGAGCAACAGATAGCCCTTGAGGTCGAACGGCGTCTGGTGCGGGGCGCGCGCGTTAACCAGAAAGAAGTGCGCCGCCACGCACCCCGCCACCCCAACCGGCACGTTGATCAGGAACACCCAATGCCACGACGCCACCTTGACAAGCCACCCGCCCAGCGTCGGCCCGATCAATGGACCGATCATTCCCGGCACCGCAACGAATGCGAGCGCCTGCAAGAATTGCTCGCGCGGGAAGGTGCGCAACACCGCCAGCCGTCCCACCGGCAGCAGCATCGCTCCGCCGAATCCCTGCACCACGCGCCACCAGACCAGCGCCTCGAGCGTGCCGGAATAGGCGCACATTGCAGAGCCGATGGAGAAGATCGTCAATGCACTGGAGAAAACCACACGCGTGCCCAGGCGGTCCGCCAGCCACCCCGATAACGGAATCGTCACGGCCATGGTCAGCGCATAGGCGATGACCACCGCCTGCATGTGCAACGGCGATTGACCGAGATCGCGCGCCATGGCTGGCAGCGCCGTATTGACGATCGTCGAGTCCAGCGTCTGCATGAAGAAGCCGATGGACACCACAAGGAGCATCGCTTTCTGCCGCCACGCGGCCGGGTTGGGTGAAGTCATGTCGATGAGTAATGAACGGTCATGGGCACGCACGCCCGCCGCGGATAAAACAGTCGCCTGTCCCGCAGACGTCTCGCGAGATCATACCGGCGATGGTCGACCGCATGTCGTAATGCAACGTCGATTACCGATATCGAATCATATCCGCCGTCTAAATGCACTGCGGCGCAGTCCGAAAAATCGGATGCGCCGCAGTCTTGCTTTCCGTCATCGTCATCGAAGGCTCCGCTCCCGAAGCCCTCGGCCAGCTACACGCCCTTCACGGCATCGCGCACCTGCTCCAGCGCCACCGGGTCCTCCAGCGTGATCAGATCGCCCGTCTCGCGGCCCTCGCATATCGCCTGAATCGCACGGCGCAGCAGTTTGCCGGAGCGCGTCTTGGGCAGCGTGGTCACGAAGAATACTCGCGCCGGACGCGCTACCGCGCCCAATTGCTTGTCGACCGTCTTCATGACATCGCCTTCCAGCGCCAGACGCGCCTCGGGCGTCGCGGCCAGTTCCGGCTGACGCAACACTGCAAATGCGATCGCCACTTGCCCCTTGAGCGCATCCTGGGCACCGATGACCGCCACTTCCGCCACGGCGGGATGACTTGCAATGCTCTCCTCGATCTCACGCGAACCCAGCCGGTGACCCGCGACGTTGATGACGTCATCGGTGCGGCCAAGAATGAAGTAATACCCATCCTCGTCGCGCAGCCCCCAGTCGAAGCTGGAGTACAGCATGCGGCCCGGCACCGTCTGCCAATAGGTTTTGACGAAGCGGGCATCGTCGCCCCACACCGTGCTCATGCACCCGGGTGGCAGCGGCCCTTCGATGGCCAGCACGCCCTTCTGGTTCGGGCCGCAGTCCTCTCCCGTCACCTCGTCAACAAGCTTCACATCGTAGCCGTACACCGGCTTGCCCGGCGATCCGAGCTTGCCCGGCAAGACTTCGACGCCACGCGTCATGCCGAGGATCGGCCAACCGGTCTCGGTCTGCCAATAGTTGTCGACGACCGGCTTGCCTACGCCCTCGGTGAGCCAGCGCGCCGTCGGCTCGTCGAGCGGCTCGCCTGCGAGGAAAATCAGCCGCAGCGACGACAGGTCGTATTGCGTCAGGTACGCCGGATCCTGCTTCTTAAGCACACGAATCGCCGTCGGGGCGGTGAAAAGCTGCGTTACCTTGTATTTCTCGACAATGCGCCACCAGATCCCGCCATCGGGACGGATCGGCGTGCCCTCGTACATCACGGTGGCAATGCCCGCGAGCAACGGCGCGTACACGATGTAGCTGTGTCCGACCACCCAACCGATGTCCGACGCGCAGAACATCGTGTCGCCCGGTTTCACGCAGAAAATATGCTGCATCGACGCCGCCAGCGCCACCGCATATCCGCCGGTATCGCGTTGCACCCCTTTCGGTTTGCCCGTCGTGCCAGACGTGTAGAGCACGTAGGACGGCTCACTCGACTCAAGCCATTCGCATGGCACCAAGGCATCGAGGTGTTGTTCGCGCAATGACGCGTAGTCGACATCGCGGCCTTCCACACGCGTCATCGGTGCCAACCCCCGGTCGACGAGCAACACGCTCGACGGTTTGTGCTGCGCAAGCGTGATGCCTTCGTCGAGCAACGGCTTGTACGGAACGACCTTGCCATTGCGCGAACCGGCGTCGGCCGAGACAATGACTTTCGGTCGCGCGTCGTCGATGCGGGTCGCCAGATTGACGGACGCGAAGCCGCCAAACACCACCGAGTGGATTGCGCCCAGACGCGTACACGCGAGCATCGCGAACAACGCCTCAGGCACCATCGGCATGTAGATCAGCACCCGCTCGCCACGCGCAACGCCCAGCGATTGCAACGACGCTGCCATGCGATTGACTTCCGCGGCCAGTTCGTCGTACGTGTAGACACGTTCCTGTTCGGTCTCCGTCGACACCCAGATCAGTGCGTTTTGCGTGCCGCGCGACGGAAGGTGGCGGTCGACGGCGTTGTGGCACAGATTCGTTCGACCACCGACGAACCAGCGGGCAAACGGCGGCTTGTCATAGTCGAGCACCTGCGTAAAAGGTGTCTCCCAATCGATCAGCCGGGCCTGCTCCTCCCAGAAGGCCGCGCGCGAATCGGGGGTAATCGAGCGGGCGTGAAACGACGCATACGAAGTCATATTGTCTCCTTGCATATATGAATTGGCTCGCGCGCCCGTCATGCCATACCGGCGGTGCCGGGGCGAAACGGAGCTGGCGCGGCGCCGGATCGGGCCGGCGGAGTCGGTCGCGCATCGCCATCGAACGGCAATGCGTTTCGGTGCAATGAAATCGTCAGGCACGGGTGACGTGCCTCGCGTTCAGTGTGCGCGTTGACGCTTACGGAAGGCTTACCGGGCGACCTCGCCCTGCCCGCGAAACCCTAGGGGATTACACGGACATGGCGTCAGGCCGGGTCGGCGATGTTGCCGCGTTGTTGTGTTGTCGGCCTGCCCGTCCGACACGTCATGCCGGTGCCGCCCGATGCTGGCCTGCATCCTCCCGCCAGCCGCGCACGAACATCTCTACGGCATACAAGCGCCGGATCGTCGCCGTCGATTCGAGATGGTGATGCGCAATGCGGCCGATGGCCCGCCGGCATGCGTCGCGGTCGATCCATCCCGACGCCGCACAGTAGCCCTCCAGACACACCTCTTCCACATGCTGGAGGTTGGCCGCCACGCCCGCCTCCACGATGCCCGTCGTCATCCCCTTGTCGCGCTGCCAGAGATTCGGCAGGCCGCTTGCAAGATAGGCCGCGCGGCGCAACGGCAGCCGGTTGTAGATCGCATTGAAAAGGCGGTACGTCGGCATGGCGAAACCCGCTTCGATGACCGGCTGCGTCAGGAACGGAAACACCGTGCCGCTCGCAGCCAGCGACGGGTGCACCTCGATGTCGCGAAGGTTACCCAGCGTGCGCAGAATCTGCACGCGCTTGCCTGGGCGTATCCGAAGCGGCCATTGCGCGAGCCACGCCTGAGCGAGCGGCTCAGTGCCCTCGGCCAGACCATCGCAGGCCGCTGCCGTAAGCAGATCGCTCGCCTGTGCCGCCAGGGGATCGGCGTGACACTGCCGCAACTGCACGAAGGCGCGCTGCAACACCCACCATAGCGGCAAGCGCTGCATCACCGCCAGATCTCGCCACGCACCGAATCCTCGCCGCCACTGACCGTCGGCAAAAGCATCGAGAAGCGCGCCATCAGGTGGCGAGGCGAGGAAGATGGCGTTGCCGCCATGCCCGTTGACGAGCCGGTGGTCGCGGTAAGACGTCAGCCGTTCGCGCAGGGCGTCGAGCTGCGCGAGCATGCACACATGCAGCGCAGGACGCGCCAGACGCGGGATCGTCGCAGGCGGAGAAAACGCGCCATGTTCGATATCGAAACGCTCGAACGCCATACGCACATGCCGCGCGACGTTGTCCGCATGATGCGACCTGTCGCTCGATGGCAATGCCGGATCACGATGATTCACCGCAGTGCAGTTGCCGGCACGCCCCGACTCGGCAAGCGCCAATGCGAGCGATGTCGACTCGACGCCGCCCGACAGCTCAAGCACGGCGGGCTTGTCTCCGAGGCACCGCTCTGCCGATCGGCGCAACAGTCCCAGCACCCCCTCGCCAGACGCCACTTCGCCGGCCCCATTCGCGTCGCCGCGCTGTTGCCACGACGGCCACCACACGACACGGGTCTTCGGCGCGCCGCGCTCGGGAATCCACAGCGCATGTCCCAGCGGCAGACGTTCCACGTCGTGCAGCGCACACTGCACGCCACCAATGTCGCCATGAACGAGAAAGGACTTGAGTGCGTCGCTATTGAACGCCGGGCGGGCGTCGGCAATCGAAGCCGGGTTCGCGGCGACATGCACCGCCCCGTCTCGGCAAAAGCGGTAATACGTCGGACAGTGGCCACATGGGTCGCACAGAACGAGCGTCGTCGCGCACCAGCGGTCGTGCACGATGACCCGGTAATGCCCCCAGAACTGCTCGACGAAACGCTCCGGCGATTCGATCGCCGTGCGGGCCAGTTCGAGCCCCGGCGCCACTTCCTGACCATCCTCCTTGCGGAACACGTGGCCGCTCACATACCAGGCCAGCAACTCGCTCTGGCCACTCGTGTGCTGGCGCTCACCGCTCGGTTCAGGACAAATGCGGGCTGCGGGCTGGCCATCCAGGGCACGCAGTACGACGGCTCCGGGCAACGGCACGTGCCGCTCGGCCGGCCCAGGTCTCAGGCGGGCAATTCTCATTGCGGGCTCCGTTTGAATTGAGTCGTAACGCCAACTTGCCGCGGCTCACCGCGCTCCACCTCGGCTCAGGCGGGTGTCTCGAAGATCACGGCGAGTTGCTCTCGGCGCGGCGGATCGTCACCGACGATGTGTCCCTGCGCCACGGCCCACGCGTTGGCGTAAAACGGCTGACGCTGAACGCCGATCAAACGGCGTAGCGCTTGTGAATGGTCGTATGAGAGATTCAAGTGGCGATCGCGGGAGAGCTTGTGCACCACCATATGCCCATCGATACCCACGACGTGCACATCGAGCGCCAGATGACGGAAAACCAGCGCGTTCGCACACGAGTTGGCTCCGATTCGCATCGAATCCGTCACCTCAGGCGTTACCCCCAGTGGCCACCGGCAACGGCGGAATACAAATCGGCGAGAAACTGCGCGGCGGGACCGCGATGCCACCAGCGCCATTGCCAGGAACACCGCGCATAGCATGGGTGGCGTCCACCGAGGACAGCACATCAAGTTCGGTCACTGCCTTCGTGGTTCCCATTTGACCCTTCATTTAGGATTCCTTTTTGAGTGAGTACGAACGGATCTATCCGCGTCTTCATCATAGGAAGCGAGAGCCGGTCTATTCATGGGAATTTTCCGAAGCAGGTGTGAAGCGGGCCCAGAGACGCGGGAGACATTCCCGGCCGCAAATACAAAACGCCCGTGAGGGAGATCCTCACGGGCGTTTTGTTTGACGCCGGCGATGCGATGATCGCCGGGTGAACCGGAGAAGACTGGCGCTTAGCGCTGCGCCGTCTTGGTGACCTTCGCGGGCGCCTTGGCAGCCGTCTTGGCCACCGTCTTTGCCTGGGCCTTCGCGGGCGCCTTCGACGCGACCTTTGCCGGGGCGGTCTTGCTGCTGGCCACGGCGGCCTTGGCCGGACTGGCGGCCGGGCGGCGGTCGACCACGCGAATCATCTTGCCGTTCTTGCCACGCACCATGCGCGTGCGCGGTGCGTCGTCGTCTTCCTTGGCTGCCGGTGCCGCCGGTGCGGCGGAAGCGGCCATCACACGTGAGGCATCCTTGACCGGTACATGCAGCACCAGCAGTTGGCCCGACGTGAGCGTATCGCGACGCAGGCGGTTCCAGCTCTTGATCTGCGCCACACTCACACCGCTGCGCGAGGCAACGCTGGCGAGCGTGTCGTGCTTGCGCGCACGCACCATGACCTTGCGGGTGTCGGGAAGATCCGGCTCCAGCGCCAGCACCGCGTTGCTGGCCACCGACGCGCTGATGTCCTGATCGATGTCGTTCGAACGCGGCACCAGCAGCGTCGAGCCGGCCTTCAGACGCATACGCGGTGCAATGTTGTTGACCGAGCGGATGATGGCAGCGTCGACGCCCAGCTTGAGCGCCACATCTTCCGGACGCTCACGCGAAGCCGACGTGTACGTCGTCCAGCTCGACAGCGGCTTGTCGTAGCCCTTCAACCGGCGCTGGAACACTTCGGCGCTGTCGAACGGCAGCAGAATTTGCGGCTGCGCGGCGCCGAGAATCACGGGCTTGCGGAACGACGGGTTGAGTGCATGGAATTCGTCGAGCGGCAGATCGGCCAGCTTCGCGGCGAGCGCCACGTCGATGTCGCGCTTGGTGGTCACGCTGACGAAATACGGGTGATTCGGAATCTCGGGCAGCTTCACGCTGTAGAGGTCCGGATGCGCAATGATGTTCTTGATCGCCTGCAGCTTCGGCACGTAATAACGTGTCTCGGTCGGCATACGCAGGCTCAGGTAATCGGTGGGCAGACCTTGCGCCTGATTGCGGTCGATCGCGCGCTGCACGTTGCCCTCGCCCCAGTTATAGGCAGCGAGCGCCAGGTGCCAGTCGCCGAACATCGCATAGAGCTTCGAGAGGTAATCGAGCGCGGCGGTCGTCGAGGCGAGCACGTCGCGGCGCTCGTCCTGGAACATGTTCTGCTTGAGGTTGTACGTCTTGCCCGTGCTCGGAATGAACTGCCACATACCGGCGGCCTTGGCCGTCGAGAGCGCCTGCGGGTTGTACGCACTTTCCACAAACGGCAGCAACGCCAGCTCCGTCGGCATGTGACGGCGCTCAAGTTCTTCAACGATGTGGAACAGATATTTGTTCGACCGCTGGATCATGCGCTCGACGTATTCAGGACGCTGTGCGTACCACTGCGTGCGGTCCTGCGCGAGGTCGGTATCCAGATCGGGGATGGCGAAACCATGACGAATGCGTGACCAGAGATCGGCGTCGGTGCCGTAGGCCAGATCGTTCAACGAGTCGTTATCGAGATCGATGGTTTGATCGCTGGAGACTCGCTGCTTGCCTTTGGCGGTCGACGCGAGAGGTGACTTGCTCTGCGCTTCGGGGGTGGAATTCGACGCACCTGTAGTCGGCGCTGTGCTGGCGCAAGCCGCAAGAAGCAGCGTCAGTAGCAAGCTAACGAGAAGTCGCATTGATCGGGCTCAAATTGAGTGACATCTTCATGAAATTGGCATGGATGGTAAGGAAACCCTTCGGATGCGTCAACCTTTCTGCCTAATTTTTTTGCAAAATTTATGCCAAAACGCCCCAAAAATGGGGGTTATCCCTTAGTTTAATTTCCAGCAATGTGGTCGAAGAGATACATCTGAGCGGCGTACTCGATGCCATCGAAACGGTACCGAAACTTCGCATTCGAGGCGATCCGGCAGGGTTGAGCAGGCGCGCACGAAGATGTCAACGTCCGTCTCATAGCAGAAGTCATGATGCGTCACGCTATTGACAGCATGACGCACTCCGGTCATGAAGCACTCCGATTAGCGGAAGGTATCTTTCCAACGGCGCACGGTGGCAAATACCGCCTCGCGGGAAGGCGTTGCGTGGCCGGCATGTGCTTCGGCGGCGGCGATGACAGCCGGCGCGTCGCTGCGCAGGAAAGGGTTCGTCTCCCGCTCCTGAGCGAGCGTGGTGGGCAGCGTTGGGCGACCGGCATCGCGAAGCGCCGTTGCCTGCCGATGCCATGCGGCAAGTGCCGCGTTGTCCGGATCGACGGCCAGCGCGAAGCGAATGTTCGACAGGGTGTATTCGTGAGCGCAGTGCACGAGCGTGGCGGGCGGGAGTGCCGCAAGCGCATCGAGCGACGCGAGCATCTGCGCGGGCGTGCCCTCGAACAGGCGGCCGCAACCGCACGAGAACAGTGTGTCGCCGCAGAACAGGCGCGGTGCGCCTGCACCGGTGCCGAGGAAGTACGCGATATGGCCCAACGTGTGGCCGGGCACGTCGATCACTTCCAGTGTCATGGCCGGGGCTGCAATGTGAACCGTCTCGCCACCGTCATGCGGATGATCGACACATGCGATGGCCTCACGGGCCGGGCCGTGCACGGGGACGTCGAAATGCTCGAGCAGCGTGCCGACGCCGCCAATGTGGTCGGCATGCTTGTGCGTGACGAGGATGGCGCGCAGCGTGAGGCCGCGCGATTCGAGATAGGCGAGCACCGGGGCGGCGTCGCCCGGGTCGACGACGACGGCATCTTTGCCGTCATCGATGACCCAGAGATAATTGTCCTGGAACGCGGGGACGGGAAAGACTGTCAGTGTACCGGCCGACTGCTTACTCGCCGCATCTGTGTGCGCATCCATATATACTCGCCACCATGTCAGAACGTCCGATTATAGACTGGCCCGTCTGGCTCGTCTCACCGCCAGGCCGCTACGCGCTCGCGTGGGAACAGGCCCTCTTCGACCAATGGGTCGGGGATCTGTTCGGCTATCACGCGCTGCAACTCGGCCGTCCCGAGCTGGATACGCTGCGCGAGAACCGCATGCCTTACCGGGGCCTCATTCTTCCTGCCGCGCGCGGCGCTGAAGCACCGCCGCTCATGACCAAGGCCGCCAGCGATACGACCGGCAGCACACCGTCGTGCGACGCGAGTTCGGCGGCCATGGTCGCCCGCGACATCCTCGTGAGCCGGTTCGACGAGTTGCCCATCGCCACGGCAAGCACCGACCTTGTCGTACTGCCGCACGTGCTCGAGTTTGCCGAGAATCCGCACGACATCCTGCGCGAGGTCGAGCGTATTCTCGTGCCCGAGGGACAAGTCATCATCACCGGCTTCAACAATCTGAGCCTGTGGGGCGCGCGCGAGGAACTGGGCAAGCTGGCCGGTGCGCCATTTCTGCCGCCGGGCGCCGATCTCATTGCGTTCACGCGCCTGAAAGACTGGCTCAAGCTGCTGTCCTTCGACATCGATCGCGGACGCTTCGGTTGCTATCGTCCGCCGTTGCGCGGCGACCACTGGCTGCAACGCTTCGAGTTCATGGAACCGGCAGGCGACCGTTGGTGGCCGATCTTCGGTGCGCTTTATGCAGTGCGGGCGGTCAAGCGGGTGCGGGGCATGCGCTTGGTCGGCAAAGTCCGCAAGCGTATACTCGGCCTCCAGCCAGCGGCGGCACCGGTCGCTACGCCCAACACCACGCATCGCCAGATGGCCGAAGCAACCGACGCGCCCGATTGATTGTTTGAGAGATGACCTTGCCGCAAGTTGAGATTTATACCGACGGTGCCTGCAAAGGCAACCCCGGCCCCGGCGGTTGGGGCGCCCTGCTCGTCGCGGGCAAACACCGCAAGGAAATGTTCGGCGGCGAAGCCAACACCACCAATAACCGCATGGAACTGCTTGCCGTCATTCGCGCGCTCGAAGCGCTGACCAAGCCCTGCCACGTTGTGCTCCACACCGACTCGCAATACGTGCAGAAAGGCATCAGCGAGTGGATTCACGGCTGGAAGACGCGCGGCTGGAAAACGGCAGCCAAAGCGCCGGTGAAGAACGCCGATCTCTGGCAAACGCTCGATGTCGTTTCGCAGAAACACGAAATCGACTGGCGCTGGGTGAAGGGCCACGCGGGGCACGAAGGCAACGAAGCCGCCGACCAGTTGGCCAATCGCGGCGTGGAGAGTCTGCGTCGCGGTTAGCGCGGCGACGGCGATCCGACAAGCACCATCCGCGCGTTGCGTGAGGCGTCATGACCCGCAGCGCGCCAATTCCGAAAACACACGAGACTCACCGAACATCATGCGACAACTGATCCTCGATACCGAAACCACTGGCCTGAATGCCAAGACGGGTGACCGTCTGCTGGAAATCGGTTGCGTCGAACTGGTCAATCGCCGCCTGACCGGCAACAACCTGCACTTCTACATCAACCCCGAACGCGACAGCGATCCGGGCGCACTGGCGGTGCACGGGTTGACCACCGAATTCCTCTCCGACAAGCCCAAATTCGCCGAGATCGCTGAAGAGTTGCGCGAATATTGCCGCGACGCCGAGATCATCATCCACAACGCCGCGTTCGATTTGGGCTTCCTCGACATGGAGTTCGGCCGTCTCGGCTGGCCGCCATTCATGCAGCACTGCTCGAGCCTCATCGACACGCTGATGCAGGCCCGCGAGATGTTCCCAGGCCGGCGCAATTCGCTGGATGCCCTTTGCGAGCGTCTCGGTGTGAACAATGCGCACCGCACGCTGCACGGCGCATTGCTCGACGCGGAACTGCTTGCCGACGTCTACCTCGCCATGACACGCGGTCAGGAAAGTCTCGTCATGGATACGTACGATGGCGACGATGGGGAAGCCGGCGCACATCGCGAGAAGATTTCGCTGCGTCAGTTCGACCTGCCGATCATTGCGGCCGCGACCGAAGAGATTGCGCTGCACGACGACGTGCTGAACGGCATCGACAAGAGCGTGAAGGGCACGTGCGTGTGGCGCAAAGAACCGGCACCGCCCGAAGGCGATGCGCCTTCCGCCCCGTAAGTTCGCGCAGCACGATCCGGGACTTTGCGAAAATTTCGCATGACGCTCTTCCCAAGCGAAGAAAACATCCCTATAATTGCGGTCTTTGCTGCTTGCGAGTCATCGCGAGAAACGGCGTGAAGTGATCGAGAGATATCGTCACGGCGGCAGCAAAAAAGAACGAAAGAAAAGTTGCAGGCTTCTACGAAAACAGTTAAAGTTCTGCTCCTGATTGCGAAACGAAAGCGTTAGCAATCAGCACTAAATCATTGATTTAGTTAATGATTTGGGTGGTTAGCTCAGCGGTAGAGCACTGCCTTCACACGGCAGGGGTCACAGGTTCAATCCCTGTACCACCCACCAAATTTGCGCGAACCGCGCTGAAAAAGGCCCTCAGGCAAATGCCGAGGGCCTTTTTCTTTTGTTGCCTAACCTCTTCGAGAGCTTTAGGTGCAAGGGCGGTGCAGTCAGAAAATGCGTCCAGACCTCAACAAGAACTCGTATGGCGCAACACGGGGCGTCGTTCAAAAGATGCGGAGACTTCTGGCGAGCCTTCGTCCGAAGGAAAGATTACCCCGCGCAAAGTCGGACATTCGACATCGGGGCATCACCGGCCACAGCATCAATCATTCTGCCTACGCATCGGCCTGCTTCATGCAGCATTGCCCAAAGAGCCCCCTCACTTCGCAGCGGCTCCCGGGCTGTGCGGAAAACGAGGCATCACGATCGATGCCCTGCCCTTCCTGTCGGCAAACGTATTTGCCTTTAATCTGCCTGCTGCTCGTTGGCAAAACAGCCAGTCCCGATCATGCGCAGCGCTCCGCCGTCGCGCACGACGAAGAGTGCGTCGAGGCGCCGGCGCTGGGCATAATCTCGCCCTGCATCCACGCCTAGCACCAACAAGGCTGTCGCGTAAGCGTCCGCGTCCGCGCATGTCGGTGCAATGACCGTCACCGACGCAACGGAACTGCACAGTGGCGCACCGGTTCTGGGATCCATTGTGTGCGAGACACGCACACCGTCGATGTCGGCCCAGTGACGGTAGTCGCCGGACGTCGCAATGGCGGCATTGCTTAGTTCGATCACACTCATTGCGGTATGCCGCTCGTCATCCGGGGCTTCAAGCGCAATCGCCCACAGCGACCCATCCGGCTTGCTTCCGCAAGCGCGCATTTCACCGTCGATGCCAACAAGCCATGAGCCGATCCCGTGCTCGTTCAACACGCGTGCCAGTTCGTCGACGCCGAATCCCTTTGCAATGCCACACAGATCCAACGCAACCGGTCCACGCTTGCGTACCCGGCACTGTTGCACATCCACGTCGATCAGATCGCTCACAGACGAACATGGGCTCGCTCGCGACGTCTCCACCGCGCCTGGATGACGTGCACGCTGCTCGCCCGATGGCCCAAAACCCCACATACCAACAAGGTCACCGACGCCGATGTTGAAGGCGTTGTGCGTATCACGGCCAATCTCCAGCGCACGTGCGAGCAAAACCGCAAGACTTCTGGATACCGGCACCCAGCAGTCCAGCTCGGCACGATTCAGCCGCGACAGGTCGGAGCTTTCCTTCCAGTTCGACATCTGCTCGTCAACCGCGCCAACCGCCGCCGCAAGCCGCGCCGCCAGTTCCTTTTCATCCGTCGTCGGCGACGCATGGAAGGCCGCAGTGTAGCGGGTTCCCATCGTCGCGCCGCTAAGGCGCCAGAGCTTAAGTTGCGCGTCTGGCAACGCTTCAATAGACATCTTCGACATAGCGCCCCTGCGCTCTCAATTGTTCGACGGACAAGCCGGTATCCATCAAAATACGTTCCCACGCCTGCGCGACACCTTCCGCCATCCTGCGGCCGCCGCACACCATGATTTGCGCGCCGTGCGCAACCAGCGTGCGCAGGCTCTGCGCATCGGCGACAAGGCGCTCCTGCACATAGCTCCGGCTTCCGGAACGTGAGAAGGCAGTCGTGAGCGCCCGCAGTCGCCGGTCGGCTACCAGATGCTTGAGTTCGTCGCGATACAGGAAGCCATCGTCAGCGTCGCGCGCACCGAAATACAGGTGCATCGGACGACGAACCGCGTTGTGCCGGATGAACCCGATCAGTGGACCGATCCCAGTACCGGCCCCGATCAGGATCACCGGAGCACTTCCAGCCCCCGGCCGAAAACACGCGTGCGGCCGCATGAATGCCTCAATCGTTTCGCCGGGCCGCAGGTCCGTGAGATACCCGGAACACACGCCGTTCGGGTGACGCCGCACGCAGATCTCGACCAGGCCGTCCGCCGCCGCGCTCGCGAGCGAGTAGTACCGGGGCGAGGTGGCGCCCGGCGGCACGACGCCGAGCAGATCCCCCGTCTCGAACCGAGGCAGCCGCCGCCGTAGCAGGAGGGCCCAGGATCTTGCCCGCTCGGCAGGCATGAAGCGCAGCACCGAAGTCATGTCCTCTTTATCGGCACCGTAGTCGTCTCGTGAGACGAGCTTGAGCGGTATCGTGGGAGGCAGCAATGGCGTGTAGCGAATATCGAGCGACACGCCGAGCCTTTCGGCGAGCCCCGTGCACCACTGCCGGAATTCGGGTTCAGACTGCCGGTCAACCGTGCCCGGATCGGTCAGTGCGTCTAGCCCCTTGGCCGTCAGCGCGTCATGAACCGTTCGCGCATACCCGCAAAAATGAGGAAACTGACGGTCGCCGAAGCCCAACACCCCGAACGCCACCCCGCCAGGGATCGTCAGACGCTCGAGCTTCGGCAGGAATCGTGCAGCGCTCTCCGGTGCATCGCCGTCACCATGGGTCGCAGTCAGGACCAGCAGATACCGCAGGCCGCGGTAGTCGGCTGCAAGATCGTTCATCGGCGCAACATGCACGCGAAAGCCAGCCCGGGTCAGTGCTGCATGCAGTGCCGAAGCAAAGCCCCACGTGCTATTGCCCTCCGTACCCACTAGCAACACCGTATCTGCGTCGCGTGCCGGCACGTTGCAGGCGAGCTTCGGCATGCCCCGTCGACGACGCAGCCACAGCAACAGGCCGGTGGTGGCCAACAACGGCACCGATGCCGACGATGCGCCGAGGATCAGCCCGAGCCACCATAGACCTTCGCCCGTGTGCAGCATGCGGACCATCCCGTGCAAACGTTGCCAGGCGTCGACCGGCTGAAAGGCAAGCCATCTGCCTGACGATGGATCGACATAACCGGCGCCATCCGTCGTATTCACTTCGATGACGCTGCTCGGGTCGGCCGCGTTGGCAAACGTCAACTGACGCAGCCTGGAGACGTCGATTGCCAGTGCAGACAACTGCCGCAGTGGCATCGGGGACGGGGTGATTGCCGAAACGCTGAGGCTGGGCTCCTGCGCGCCGCCTTCCGGGATCACGCCGAACGTCGTCAACGACATGACCACCCCGGTCATCGCCGACAGCGTGAGCCCGGCAAGCACGGCTCGCGCAGTCTCGTTATGCAGTCGCTGCAACCCGTCACCCCGGATCGGGGCCAAAATATGCGTCCACCCGCCCATCCGGCGTGCGAGCAAAACAAGCCCAGACAACACCGCGAACAGCATGAAGGCGGCAGTCGCGCCTGTTGCTATCCGGCCAGCGTCGCCGAGAAAGAGCTTGCGGTGGAGGTTCTTCAGCCAACGCTCGACAGGCGATGGGCGATAGTCGCCGACAGCCTTGCCGGTCACGGGATCAATGATCGATGCACGCTGTTCGCCGCCAACATGGTAGTACGCGATGATCTCCCCTGACGGTCGGCGCATGAGCGTTTCGACGCCGGGCACCGAGGTGCTCACGCGGCTGGCGAGCGTTGCCACGCTCAACGGCGCCAGGTCTGGGCGGACGGCACTTGCGTGCTCAAGTGCCGGATTTACTGACAACACCGCGCCTGTCAAGGCGACGATCGTCATCAGCAATGCAGCGATGAGACCGGGGATTGAATGGAGCTTGCGTAACATCGGGCACCTCCTCGCCTGCCCCTGGCTACAGGGAATAGCGGAACGACTTCACATAGCCGCTCCCCTTGACCGTCTTGTTTGCGCCCGAGGTGGTCAACGGCACGACGACCTCGGATGGGTACTCCTTCATGTCCTCGACCGCGGTGTCGATGTGGACCTCATATCCGGCGTCGAGCAGCGTGTCGGAAAGATCCAGCGTCGCACGCAGCGTCTTGCCTGCGCCGACGCTGGCGCCCGTAATGCCGTCCACCTTTGCGGTGCCGCCTGTGGCGCGATACCAGTCGCGCAGGTGTCGGTAGTACTTGGCTTTCCGCCCCGCCACCCACAGCGTGCCCTGATACCGTCCGGTGCGATCGGTGACATACATGGCAACGTAAGCGCCATCTCCCCCATAGTTCGACAGTTGCGTTTCGAACGAAACCTGACGCGCGGATGCAAGTGAAGGAGCAGCAAGCGCACCGGCAAGCACGGCAATCGGGAATGCGTGTTTCATCTGGATTCTCCTGATTTAGGCAAAAGGGGGGCATCGCACCCATCGCATTGGCCTGCCGCTGCTTCAGCAGGGCCAACGCCGATGAGGTACGCGGTGCATCGGCGATAAAGGGTCAGCGGATCTGGACCCGGGGCTTCGTGCCGGGCTTCAGCAAACCTTCGGAGGGTGCGTCAGCCGGTGGCTTGCCAGAATTCGCATCCGGCAGGCGTCCGCGTGCTCCGTCGTGGTCGTCGTCTTCACGCTTCATGCGGACGACATCGAGGGTGACAGGATCAAGTTTTGCCTTGAAACGCCGGCCATCGGCATCACGCCCCTTGACCTCGTAGCAACCGTCGTCGATCCTGAGCCTGTCGATCTGCCACCCCTTTTGCTGCGCCATCGTCCGGACGGCATCACGCGGCTTCCAGGCGTTGACCGGGGCCTCGCAATCGTCGCTGTCGTGCGCCTGTGCGGGATAGTGGATGCCGACAGCGCCGACAAGGACAAACATCGTGAGCACCAGGCGTCTGGCTATTCGCAGGTGTTTCATAACTAACATCTCCCGTTCCCATCCTTAGACGCCACAATGCACCCCAAACCTGAAGCCAAGCTTGCGGACACAGGAAATTTCCGTCATGTTCGCGACAGGTTCGCATGGCAAAGTCACGCGAGACACCCATCAGGGAGATCTTAATGAGAGTCCTTCTCATCGAGGATGAGCCTTGGCTCGGGGAGGCCGTTCGCGACCAGATCGAGAAAGACGGACATCCGACCGACTTCGTCACCAACCTCGCCGAAGCACGCCGACACCTCGCGGCCGCCAACTACGATCTGGTCCTGCTCGATCTGCTGCTTCCCGATGGCAGGGGGCTCGACTTCCTGCGACAGCTTCGTGCGAGTGGATCGACCGTGCCCGTCATCATCCTGACAGCGCTCGACCAGGTGTCGAATCGTATCGACGGCCTGAACGCCGGCGCGGATGACTATCTCGTCAAACCATTCGACCTGTCCGAGCTTTCCGCGCGGGTGAGCGCGGTGTCGCGCCGGTATTCGGGCAATCCGAATCCCCTGGTCAATCTCGGCGAACTGCGTATCGATACGGCGGGACGCAGCGTGATGCGGGGTGCCGCGCGCATCGACCTGACCGCCAGTGAATGGGCGCTTCTCGAAGCCCTGATCCGGCATCCGGGGATGATCGTATCAAGGAGCCGGCTGGAGGATCGCCTTTATTCCTTCAACGAGGAAATTGGCAGCAACGCCATCGAGGTACATATGAGCCGGCTGCGCAAGAAGCTCGGTGCCGATGTCATCGAGACCTTGCGTGGGCTCGGCTATCGGCTGAAACTGGACTGACCATGCTGCGCAGCCTGCAAAGTCGACTGGCGGCAGCACTGGTTGCAGGGCTCGCGGTGCTATCGCTCGCGGCTGCGGCCGCTTCATTCTACGTGCTGCGCCACGAAGTCGATCAGATGTCGGACAGTGCGTTGCAGGAAACGGCGCAGCGCCTGTTGCCGCTCGCCATCATGGATATCGTCGGGCGCGATTCGGATGGCGATGACGATGGCAGCCGCCGTATCGCAGCCGTTCGCCCGCACGACGAATTGCTGACCTACGCGGTTCGCGATGACAGTGGCAAGCTCCTGCTGCAATCGCACGACGCCGATCTCGCCATCTTCCCGCCTGACCTGAAAGCAGGTTTCACTTCCACGGCGTCGCACCGGATTTACGCCGAACCGGGCTTGCAGGGCACGATCTCCCTGATGATCGCCGAGCCGCTCGCCACGCGCCGGCATGCAGTGATTGAGGCCGCGCTCGCGGTCGCCAGGGTCCTCATCCTGTTTCTGCCGGTCGGCCTGTGCGGCATCTGGCTGATTGTCCGCACCGGGCTACGGCCAATCCGGCGCTTCTGCGACAGCATCGCTGCACGCGGCCAGAACGACCTGACCCCACTCGAAAAGAAGGAACTGCCGACGGAGGTCGCGCCGGTCGCCGACGCGGTCAACGACCTGATGGCTCGCCTGGACCGCGCGCTGGCTGCGGAGCGCAGCTTCACTGCCAATAGCGCGCACGAGTTGCGCACGCCAATTGCCGCAGCCCTCGCGCAGACGCAGCGCCTCATGGCCGAAATGCCTTCCGCCGCCACGCGGGAACGCGTACAGCATGTCGAGAGAGCCCTGCACACTTTGTCGCGGGTCAGCGAAAGGCTCATGCAACTCGCGAAGGCCGAAAATGGACGCGTGCTCGGGGACGCGCCGCAGGATCTGCGCCCGGTGCTGGAGCTTGTCGTCGAGGATTTTCGGCGCGTTGCATCGGCGCAGCCGATCCAGCTCGACGTGCCCGACCAGCCCGTACCGTCGTGGATCGATCCGGACGCATTCGCCATCGTCGTGCGCAATCTGGTTGAAAATGCACTCAAACACGGTGCGCCCGGGAAACCGGTGGAGATTGTGCTGTCGGTCGCCGGTACGCTCAGGGTAAGGAATCAAGGACCCGTGCTGCCGGACGATGAACTTGAGCGCCTGACGAAACCGTTCGAGCGCGGCGCGACTACCGCCACAGGCAGCGGGCTTGGTCTGGCGATCGTCGACGCGATTGTCCGCGGCGCAGGTTCGGTCCTTACGCTGCGCTCACCGGTTCCGGGCTGGCAGGACGGCCTGCAGGTGAGCATCGATGGTCTGCCGCTGGCGTCCGCGAAGCCGGTGCGCGAGAAGACCGGTTCAGCGTAATCAGTCGAGATGGCGTGACGGGTTGTCTTGAGACGATCGGCGAACCTGGGCTGGCACTCTCAAGCCCTTGTTTTAATACTGACTTCTGCCGGTCGGGACCAATTTTTCATAGGCGAACAGACAGCATATCCAGCGGTGCAACGGTTTCAGACGCACCGCACGCCTCTATCGCCTCACCCCATCATCAGCGCTTGAACCCCGCTGCACCGATCACTCGCGTCTCCGGTCCCGTCAGCGAATAAACGATCCCCGCGTTGTTCGCCGCCGCGCCCGTGAGCATGCCCTGCGTCGAAAACGTGCAGGCGCTGCCCGCGCACGCGCCACCAGTCACGTTCTGTGTCATGGTGGTGAACGTACCCCGTGCGCCATCCGGGCCGACTCTCGTGATCCCCGATCCCGTCACGTAGGTCTGTCCGGGCATCGCAATATTCAAATTAGGCGTGACGTTGTACTGCCCATTCTGAAACGCAATGCTGAGCGCCCCCGATAGCGTGCCAACCGCGCCCGTCGTCATGTCGACAGCTTTCGTTGCGCCGGCGAGCGCGTAGGTCATCGTGCCCGACACCGGCAGATTGGCATCCAGCGTCGGGCGCCCCACGAGGTATGGCATGCCTGAGCGCCACGTCGACAGATCGAACGCCACGTTGTGATCGGACACACTCCCCGACGTCCATCTCCCCCAACCGAGGTCGTCGAGCTTGCCGACCTCAATCGCCGTCAACGTCGAATTCACGGCGAACGGCATGGTCGATCCCGTGAAGTTGGTCAGCCAGTTCAACACATTGAACGTCGCCGTTCCCGAGCCAAGATTACCAAGACCGTCCGAGCCCCAGTTCATCAGGTAATAGCCCGAACCACTTGCCAGCACGCTGGGCAGCGCGGCCGGCGGTATCACGACAGGGGGAATGACTGCCGTCACGACATTAGGCGGCGGATCCCGAAAAACGGACGGCGGCGTGAACGTCAGCCCAGGATTCACGGGCATGAAGACCGGCGGCGTGGCGAGCTGCGGCGTGAAGCCGAACTGTCCCGCAACGAACTGCTGCGTGCCACCAGGATTCGTCACGTTGATCAAGCCGTCCAGCACCTGAACATAAAGCCCCGGATTCAGTTGTGTGAAACTACCACCGGCGCCGCTAGGCACAGTACTCCCCGGTGCCGAGGGTTGCGCGAAGCGGCCGAAATCCGGGATCGCGGTCTGAGCGGCGGCTGGCGAAATCCCGGCCACCATCAAGCACGGCATTGCACTCAGAAGTGCCGCCACACGCCGGAAGGCGTCGCGAGACACCCCCCGGGTCAGTATCGGTTTGCGCAACGTCATTTTTCGCTCCATATCAGGACGGCAAGGCAACATATCGAAGTCGGAAACAGACCGGGCACGCACCCGCGAAGTGTCAGCGGAAGTCATAACGCGCCACAACTTCATAAACGCTGCGGTGATAGTCATACAGCGTCAGACTGGAACGGTTGCGAGTGAAGCTGTATTGCGGTGTGACTGAAAATGCCTTCGTCACGAAATACGAATAGCCCGCTCGCACATCTAGCTGGCGGTCGCGGCGCTCGACGAGAAACATGCTGTCGAGCGTGTCGTAGTTGCGCCGCTCGAAGCTCACGTTCGCAAACAGCACCTGATTAGGCATCGCATGCCATTCGCCACCGAAGCGTCCGCCCCACAGGTGATTGCCGAACGCCGCAGCATTGTTGTCCTTGGGACTCTCACGTCCCGCATACATCGACGCAAACACCACCGGCTCGCCATACACCGACGTGAATCCCTTGACGATGGAGGCGCCGCCCAACGCGCGGTTCACATCGCGCGCGTCTGTTCCCATATAGCGCAGCGGCGTGTACTGCGCGAACGCCGCAGCCTGAAGGCTGTCACCCAGATCTCGCGTCCACTGCGCCGTGAAACCGTTCAGATTGCGATAGCTCTCCGCGTCCAGCCACATGTGCTGATTGGCATATTGCAGGCCGAAGTTGTTTGCACCGGATAGCCAGTTCGCCCCAAGCTGGAACATATAGCTGCCCTGATCGAACCCCCGGGCGTTGCCGCCATATCGGCGAATATCAATGTCGGCACCGCCCGACACCACGAGGTTCTCCGTCACGGCATGACGCACCGACAACCCACCGCTCACATCGCCAAAATTCGCGGGCGTGCCGCGGGCGCTGCCGTCGAGAACGAACACCAGACCGCCGAGCGACGGAATGGCAATCGACGAGTTGGTCGTCGCGTTGTTGGCGTTGGTGTCGCGTCCGAAATTGCCTTGCACGTATCCCGACCACGCGGTGCGCACGCCCGCCGGCGCATTGATCGCGTTCAGATAAGCCTGAATGACGGGGCGCACCCCTTCCGGCACATCGCCTGCGGCCACGCTCTCGAATTCGCGCCGCGCATTCTCGCGTTGCCCCAGCAGGAAATAGGTTCTGGCAAGCTCGAGATGCGTGGGCCCGTCATCGGGACGCGCCGCAGCACTGCGCTTCAACGCTCGTTCGGCAACCTCGAGATGACGGCTATCCGCCGCAGCGATGCCAAGCAGATAGTCATACGCCGAATCCCCGGCCAGACGATCCTCCAGCGGAGCGAGCACCGCGTAGGCCGCATCGGGCGACTTCGCCTGCATCAATGCGCGCGCCTGTTGAAGCGCCTGATCTTTTGCATCGGGCGAATCTGACGAATTTGACGAGCCTGGCTGAGCAAAGGAACGAGCGTCGACTACAGCGCCTTCGGAAGCGTATGCCCCGCCGGCGAGAACAACGGAAAACGCCGCCGCAACGAACGCGCGCCAGCGAAACGATAGAACGGACATGCCAAGAATCCCCGATACGACGAGACTCCGGCCGCACCGGTAGCCTCTTGCTGGTCTATTTATTGGTTTTACTTTGTACAGCCGAATCTCACTGTCGCGCGCCTACCTGTTTTCATTGCAGCAACGGCAGTGAACGCGCGGCGTCCCAGGGCCGGTGCGTGAGCGCCATTAAAGCGCAACGATATAGGCATGGCAAGCGGGGAATCCGGAGGCACGTCCACGGCATTCGCTCAGGGTTCGCCCAGTGAACTCGACTTCGGCGCACCCTTTTCAATAGATTATTTCTATGAAAATATTAAATTAATTAACATTTATCTTCCCATCGTCCCCCATCAACACACCCCCTGATCCACGCCTCGCCGCACGTTGCGGGATTTTGCACGAAGTTATGGGGCCTACAGAGGCAGTCTTATATAAGACCCAAGCATTCACATTACGAAAAGGCATTTCAGTTTTGCCCCCGACCCGTGTCACAATCGGGGAAATTTGTCATGGCTAGCGGACTGGCATCTCAGTCAGCGGCGTTCCCCCACCTTTCCCTGCTTCTTGAATCCGAGACCAGCGATGAGTACGCAGCAACCCAGCATCATCTACACCCTGACCGACGAAGCACCGCTTCTGGCCACCAGTTCCTTCCTCCCGATCATTCGTACGTTCACGGCACCGGCGGGCGTGTCGGTCGAGACGAGCGACATTTCGGTCTCGGCCCGTATCCTCGGCGAGTTCCCCGAATTCCTGACGGAAGAACAGCGCGTGCCGGATAACCTCGCCGAGCTGGGCCGTCTGACGCAAGAACCGGACACGAACATCATCAAGCTGCCGAACATCAGCGCATCGGTGTTCCAGCTCCAGAGCGCCGTGAAGGAACTGCAATCGAAGGGCTACAAGATCCCGGACTATCCGGAAGATCCGAAGACCGACGAAGACAAGGCTATTCAGAAGCGCTACTCGAAGTGCCTCGGCTCGGCCGTGAACCCGGTGCTGCGCGAAGGCAACTCGGATCGTCGCGCCCCGCTCGCCGTCAAGAACTACGCCAGAAAGCACCCGCACAGCATGGGCGAGTGGAGCATGGCTTCGCGCACGCACGTTGCGCACATGAAGCATGGCGACTTCTACCACGGCGAAAAGTCGATGACGCTCGACCGCGCCCGCGACGTCAAGATGGAACTCGTCACCAAGAGCGGCAAGACGATCGTTCTGAAGCCGAAGGTCTCGCTGCTCGACGGCGAAATCATCGACAGCATGTTCATGAGCAAGAAGGCGCTGTGCGACTTCTACGAAGAGCAGATGGAAGACGCGCGCAAGACCGGCGTGATGTTCTCGCTGCACGTGAAGGCCACCATGATGAAGGTCTCGCACCCGATCGTGTTCGGTCACGCCGTGAAGATCTTCTATAAGGAAGCCTTCGAAAAGCACGGCAAGCTGTTCGACGAACTGGGCGTGAACGTCAACAACGGTCTCGTGAACCTGTACGAGAAGATCGAAGCGCTGCCCAGCTCGCAGCGAGAAGAGATCATCCGCGATCTGCACGCCTGCCACGAGCACCGTCCGGAACTGGCGATGGTCGACTCGGCCAAGGGCATCTCGAACCTGCACGCACCGAACGACGTGATCGTCGATGCCTCGATGCCCGCCATGATCCGCATCGGCGGCAAGATGTGGGGCGCCGACGGCCGTCCGAAGGACACGAAGGCCGTGATCCCGGAAAGCACGTTCGCCCGCATTTATCAGGAAATCATCAACTTCTGCAAGACGAACGGCAACTTCGACCCGACCACGATGGGTACGGTGCCGAACGTGGGCCTGATGGCTCAGAAGGCAGAAGAGTACGGCTCGCACGACAAGACGTTCGAAATTGCCGAAGACGGTGTGGCGAACATCGTCGACATCGCCACGGGCGAAGTGCTGCTCTCGCAGAACGTGGAAGCCGGCGACATCTGGCGTATGTGCCAGGTCAAGGACGCACCGATCCGTGACTGGGTGAAGCTCGCCGTGAACCGCGTGCGCAACTCGGGCATGCCGGCCGTGTTCTGGCTCGACCCGTACCGTCCGCACGAAGCCGAACTGATCAAGAAGGTCGAGACGTACCTGAAGGATTACGACACCAACGGCCTCGACATCCAGATCATGTCGCAAGTGCGCGCCATGCGTTACACGCTCGAGCGCGTGATCCGCGGGCTGGACACCATCTCGGTGACCGGCAACATTCTGCGCGATTACCTGACCGACCTGTTCCCGATCATGGAACTCGGCACCAGCGCCAAGATGCTGTCGATCGTGCCGCTCATGGCCGGTGGCGGCATGTACGAAACGGGTGCCGGTGGCTCGGCACCGAAGCATGTGAAGCAGTTGGTGGAAGAGAACCACCTGCGCTGGGATTCGCTGGGTGAATTCCTGGCATTGGCCGTCTCGCTGGAAGACCTGGGCATCAAGACGGGCAACCAACGCGCCAAGATCCTCGCCAAGACGCTGGACGCCGCTACCGGCAAGCTGCTCGACAACAACAAGAGTCCGTCGCCGAAGACCGGCGAGCTGGACAACCGCGGCAGCCAGTTCTATCTGGCAATGTACTGGGCGCAGGAGCTGGCCGAGCAGAAGGACGACGCCGAACTGGCCAAGGCCTTCACCTCGCTCGCCAAGCAACTGACCGAGAACGAGAAGACCATCGCGAGCGAATTCGCCAGCGTGCAGGGCAAGCCGACGGACATCGGCGGCTACTACAAGCCGGACTTCGAGAAGCTCGATCAGGTCATGCGTCCGAGCAAGACGTTCAACGCGGCACTGGAAAGCGCCACGAAGGCGTAAGACGGGAAAGCATGCGATGCGGGCGGTCTGTGAGGACCGCCCGGGAACACCGCAGCATCCAACAAAAAAGCTGGCCTAGGCCAGCTTTTTTGTTGACTTCACGCAGGTGGTGCGAAAGCGGGCGATGCCGCCCTTCGCCCCACCGGATCAATGCGTTAGCGATTGACCTGTTCCTTCGATTGCGTGAGTGCGAGCACAGCGCCGATGGCCAGTGCCGCCGATACGCAGTACATGCCCGCGTTGGTGCTGTGCGTCACGTCCTTGAGCCAGCCGATGACGAAGGGGCTCACGAAGCCGGCGAGGTTGCCGATCGAGTTGATCATGCCGATAGCTGCGGCCGCTGAGCCGCCGACAAGGAGCGCGCTCGGGTAGGTCCAGAACACCGGCATCGTGGCAAGCATGCCCGCCGTGCCGACCGAGAGTGCAACCATCGCGAGCGGCACATTGTTGCCCCAGACGGTGCTCAGGTACAAGCCCACGGCACCGGCGAACGACACCACGGCAAAATGCCAACGACGCTCACGCGTGCGGTCCGAGCTACGTGCGACACCCATCATGCTGAGCACGGCACAGGCGTACGGAATGGCGGTGAGCAGGCCGACGTCGAGTGCGCTTTTCACGCCGCTGGCCTTGATCAGCGTCGGCAGGTAGAAGCCGATGCCGTAGAGCCCCATCATGCAGCAGAAGTAGATCACGGCCATCAGCCACACGCGACCGTTCGCGAACACTGATGTGACCGAATGCTGAACCTTGCCCGCACTGTCTTGCGCAATGTTGTGCTCGAGAACCGCCTTTTCGTCTTCCGTCAGCCAGGACGCGGCACGAATGCCGTTCGGCAGATACATCAGCGTCACGACACCGAGAATCACCGACGGAATGGCTTCGATGAAGAACAGCCACTGCCATGCGGACCAGCCGCCCACGCCATTGAACGCGGCGAGAATCCAGCCCGAGAGCGGCCCGCCGAACACGCCCGCAATGGGAATGCCGATCATGAATAGCGCGTTCATCCGGCCACGGCGTTGCGCCGGAAACCAGTAGGTCAGATACAGCACGATGCCGGGGAAGAAGCCTGCCTCGGCCACGCCGAGGAAGAAGCGCACGACATAGAACTGCGTCGGTGTCTTCACGAACAGCGTGGCGGCCGAGAGGACTGCCCACGAGATCATGATGCGCGCGATCCAGCGGCGCGCACCGACCTTATGCATGATGATGTTGCTCGGCACCTCGAAGAAGAAGTAACCGATGAAGAAGATGCCGGCGCCCAGACCGTAGATGGTCTCGCTGAACTGAAGGTCGTTCAGCATTTGCAACTTGGCAAAGCCGACGTTCACGCGGTCGAGATAGGCCGCGACGTAACACAGGAAAAGGAAAGGCAACAAACGCCAGGTCGCTTTTGCATAGGCTTGCGCCTCGATCTCGCGCGTATGCGCGCTGGGTTTGACTCCGCTAGCGATAGTACTCATGGTCTCCACTTCGAACCTTGGCTGCTCATTTATCTGTTCATGCAGCCAGAATCACGACTGCAACGCTGCCCCCGGACCACTCGCACTGATCACGCCGCCTTACCCACTCGACTGCTCTGAAAGACCTCACGGTTCTCGCCATAAGAGAACCGATCGCGCGAAGTCCGGACGCATTGTCTCCGGACGTCGCCCCCGGCCAGCGGGCCGTTGGGCGACGTTTCTCACCCTGCCATCCCCTTTCGTCATTGGGAGGCCGACGGGATTGTAAACCATAGGACACCGCTCCATTTCGAACGCTTGCCCGGCCATTGGCCACATGCCGAAACCGCGTACGCCGAAAATGTCGTGTTGACACGACGTTTATCGCGAGCTGACACAATGCGGCGTTGCGATCGATGTCAGCGTCGCAATGCCGCGCAGCGCGGTGCGTCCGGAGGCTGACATGCGTATGCCGATAAGGACGTGTCTGAAAAGCCATCGAAAATTCGTCACATCGCCACCTGACAGCCAGGCGGCTTGGCGCGTAACCTAGACGTTTTCGGGAGGCATCACGCGGTGCACTGCAATGCCCGTCGCGAGATGGAGCGAGACGTCGTGCAAGGCCTCCCGCCGAGACATTTTCCGAGTCACCTATCGCCATGACGTCACCCACTGCTCTTTCTCTCCCCACGCCGGCGACGGTCTCGTTGGTGAGTGTGTTTCCCGCTGCCGAGAACGGTGGCAATCCGGCGCCCATCGTGCTCGATGCGGATGCCATGACCGCAGACGACATGCGTGCCGTGGCTGCGCACTATGGCCACGAGAGCGCGTTCGTGATGGCTCCAGAACACGCGGGCAATGCCTGGCGTTTTCGATTCTTTGTACCGAATCACGAGATGGAGATGTGTGGACACGCGACGCTGGGGGCGTTGTGGGTGTTGCGTCGCGCCGGGCGATGGGATGGCAGCCCCGTCACGATTGAGACGCTCAGCGGACGGGTCGAAGGCCGCCTCGCGTCGGATGGCGAGCATATCGAAGTGAGCCAGCCGGCCGGGCGCACCGAACCGGTCATCGATGCCAGCGCCATCGCCGCCATTTGCGCGGCGCTGCGAATCTCACCTGACGACATCGCGCTCGAAGGTATCTGTAACGCCGCGACCAGCCGCGTGAAGACGCTGGTGCCGCTACGCAGCGTCGAACAGTTACAGGCGTTGGCACCCGACTTTACGACGATGCTCGCCACATGCGACGCCATCGGGTCCACCGGCCTGTACCCGTGTGCCCGGGAAGACGTTGGCAACGGACGTGCGTTACCGGTACTGCAAGCGCGTCAGTTCCCGCGCGCTTCCGGCTATCCGGAAGATGCGGCGACCGGCATAGCGGCCGCCGCCCTGCTCTACGGTGCGCGCCGCTACGGCTGGCTCGCGCCCGGCGAGCGTGGCGTCGTCGTGCGCCAGGGGGTGGCAATGGGGCATCCCTCCGCCATCACCGTCACGTTGCGCGATCCGCTCGATGCTGCCGTCGGCTGCTGGATCAGCGGCGACGTGCACGCCATGTAACGACGACCGGTACACCGCACAGGAACACGGTACCGGCCCGGCTGGCGAGAAGACGCCATGACGTGCCGACGGACGTCGAACGTCGAACGAACGACCGCGACGGGAAGCACCGGCCGGCGCTTTGAGCCTTAGCCGTCTGCGCGCAGCAGCCCCCAACATAACCGGTAGAGTTCGTCTTCAAACTCGGGCGTGCCGAGCAACGGGGAGTCTTCAAGCGCGGCGGAGCGCAGCGTGCCCATGACGGCGCGTGTGAGCACGAAGATGGTGGCGGCGGTGGGCGGACGCATCTCTGGGGCGTCGCGCCGCGACATGGCGACGGCGATATGTTCGGCTGCCTCGCGCATGGCTTGCATGATGTTCTCGTGATGATCGAGTTGCCACGCCATCTTGATGAGCGAGCGCTTCACGCGCCCGCCCGCGCCGAACGCTTCGATGAGCACCCGAAGCCGCTCACGGATCACACGCTCGGGGTCGGCGCCTTCTTCGGCGGCTCGGGCAATACGTTCATTGAGTTCGTCCATCACGCGGCGACGTTCACGCGCGATCATCGCCAGCAGAATCGCTTCTTTGGTCGGGAAGTACTGGTAAAGCGTGCCGATAGAGAAGCCGGCCTTCCGAGCGATACGATTGGTGGTGAGCGCGGCCTCGCCTTCTTCGTCCAGAACCTGAGCAGTGGCCTCGAAAATCGTCTCGACGGTGTGTTGCGCGCGTGCCTGCATCGGCCGCTTTCTCATGGTTGACGGGGCGTTCGGGGTAACGGGCGGCTTGGGTGTGAACATGTTGAAAAACCTGAGCGGGAAGCGAGTTGCGGCAAGACGCCTGAAAAATGAATAATGCTCACATTCAAGACAAAACTCAAGTGACGGCGACAAGGCGAGCCTTCCGCACTCAGCGAGTGCCGCAAATTCGCCAATATCGCCGGAGAGCCGAGACACCATGAGCAACGACATTTCCGCCCTGACCGTACGCAAGCTGACTGTCGACCTCGCCAGTGGCTTCGACCGTCATTGGCATAGCGGCGACGCGTACCGCACGATGTACTACAACGCGCTGTCGATGAGCTTCCCGGTTGGCGAGCAGTCGTTCATCGATTCGGTGCGCGACACGATGGACCATCTGCCCGACGATGCCCGCTACGACAAGTTACGTGCCGACATCGCGCAGTTCATCGGACAAGAGGCGACACATCGTCATCTGCATGGCCAGTACAACGCGCAGTTGGCCAGGCAGGGGCTGGTCAATCACTGGGAAAACTGGGCGACGGCCCGCATTCAATGGGCTCGCCGCCGCAAGCTCTCGCCGATGTATATGCTCGCCGTGACGGCTGCATACGAGCACTGCACGGCCGTGTTCGGCGATGGCGCACTTCGTTACGACCGCTGGCTCGCGAAGGCAGCGCCGAAGATGCGCCTGATGTGGCAATGGCATGCGGCCGAAGAAACCGAGCACAAGGCCGTCGCGTTCGATCTGTATCGCACACTCGGGGGCAGCGAGCGTCAGCGCATCCTGACCTATCTCTATGTGCTGTTCATGTTCGCGCTGGAAAGCCATGCGCAGACGATCAATAACCTCTGGCACGACGGCACGCTCTTCAAGCCGCGTACCTGGTGGGGATTCACCACGATGTTCTTCGGCCAGGACGGCATCGTCTGGCGCAGCACCGGGCCAATGCTCAAGTACCTCGCGCCCTCGTTTCATCCGAACCGTCACGGAGATCCGAAGCTCGCTGAAAACTGGCTTGAGGCCCATAGCGCCAGTTGGCGCGCCGTTCGTTGATTTGCTTTGCCGGTTGCTGACGGCTGACCTGCGCTTCCCTCAGCGGTCGGCCGCCGGGCCGGTACCCGTTTTCGTCGCTCCACGAAATTCGCTTTGGAAAACGGGTACCGGCCCGACGGCACGAAACACGCCCTCGCATCGTCGCAACCCATCCCCCTCCCCGCCTCGCTTCCCCCACCACCCCCATCTTCACGACGACACCGTCTTCTCATGCGCCAAGGGCCTCGCCGCCCGTCCCCACGTGCTTCGCAACTGCTGGGGCCCGAGCAGCGAGGCCCTCGACATCACACCGGTGCCTCCTCCACCCAGTCCGCAACGGCCGTGGCTACCGACAAGGTTGCAACACACTCGGTAACGTGGGCGTGTCGCGTATTTCACGACGACACCTGCAAACCGGGGGCGAAGAAGTTCTTTGGGGATAACGAGGCTCTCGACGATCGGGCCCCAGCAGTTGCGAAGCACGTGGGGACGGTCGGCGAGAGCCTGGGCGCATGAGAAGACGGTGTCGTCGTGACGGTAAGGCGAACGACTGCGCAAGCGCGTGCGCCGGGGGAGGTCGCGTCGAATCGATGGCATGGAGATGGCCGTCGGCGGGGTCCCCGTTTTCCAAAGCGAATTTCGTGGAGCGACGAAAACGGGGACCCCGCCGATGGCAGACCGCAGCCGTGTGCAAGGGGCAAACCACCGGCGTTAACCCGAGAATTGTGCCGTCAACAACGGAATACCGAGTATCAAAGCCAGGTGATATGTCATATGAGGCAACTTGATAATAATAATCACGCCTCAAAGCAACACCGATACCCTCGCGAAGCGAAGTCAGTGTGTCAATGACTCAGGCGTGCCCCCTTGCACTCTTCGGTGAAAAGAGAAGTTCAGAGGCACGCACAAACTAAAACGAGACGGAGACACATTCATGAGCAAGGCAGCAGATTGGCTGCGAGGCGCGCTCGCCCTCGCGGTCTGTAGCGCAGCGGGCGTCGCCCACGCACAATCCAACGTATCGCTCTACGGTCAGGTCGACGCCTGGGTCGGGGCCGCCAAGGCACCGGGCGGTGAGCGCGCGTGGACGCAAGGCGGTGGCGGAATGTCCACTTCTTACTGGGGCATGAAGGGTTCTGAGGATCTAGGCGACGGTCTCAAGGCGATCTTCACGCTGGAGGATTTCTTCTTGCCGCAGAGCGGACGCTATGGCCGCTTCACCGGCGACAGTTTCTTCTCGCGCAACGCCTATGTCGGACTGCAATCGAACTCGCTCGGCACGGTGACGATGGGGCGTCTCACCACGTCCTATTTCGTCTCGACGATTCTGTTTAACCCGTTCGTGGACTCGTATACGTTTAGCCCGATGGTCTATCACACGTTCCTCGGCCTCGCGGGTCAGGGGATCGTCGGTGATTCGGGGTGGAGCAACGCGGTGATGTATGCCACGCCGGATTACAAGGGGCTCGGCGCCAGCTTCTCGTACGCCTTTGGCAACAAGGCCGGTGAAATGGGCCAGAACAAGTGGAGCGCCGCCGCGATGTATTTCCATGGCCCGCTCGCGGCCACCCTCGCCTATCAACAGGTGAAGTTCGATTCAACGCCCGACGATCAAGCGGGTATCACCGGCTTTCGCAATCAGCAGGCCCTGCAAGCCGGTCTGACTTACGACTTTCAGGCGGTCAAGCTCTACGGTCAGTATCAGTACATCAAGAACACGATTACCGGCGGCAACCTGACGTCGAAGGGCGCTCAGTTGGGCGTGTCGGTGCCGCTCGGCGGAGGCAGCGTGATGGCTTCGTTCGCCTATACGAAGAATTCGGGTATGAACGACACGAGCCGAAGCACCTGGGCGCTCGGCTACGATTACCACCTCTCCAAGCGTACGGATCTCTATGTGGCCTACCTGAACGACAAGGTGTCCGGGCTCGAAGCGGGGAATACTTTTGGGATGGGCATGCGCACCAAGTTCTGACAAACTCGGCTGCACGGGTTCGCTCGCAGTACAATGCGCGCGCCCCCGCTGCACACGGACAACGGCATAACAAAGTGACAAGGAGAGCACGTTGCTGACTAAATTCTTCAAGCTCAAGGAGCATGGCTCCAATGTACGGACAGAAATGGTGGCAGGTCTCACGACCTTCCTCACCATGTCGTACATCATTTTCGTCAACCCCAACATCCTCGGCACGACCGGCATGGACAAGAGCGCCGTGTTTGTGGCGACCTGTCTTGCGGCCGCCATCGGCTCGGTGGTGATGGCGTTCGTCGCGAACTACCCGATCGGCATGGCGCCGGGCATGGGGCTGAACGCCTTCTTCGCCTTCACGGTCGTCGGCGCAATGGGCTACACGTGGCAACAAGCGCTGGGCGCGGTGTTTATCTCAGGGTGTTTGTTCATCATCCTGACAGTAACAGGCATACGCTCATGGCTGATTGCCGGGGTGCCCAAATCGTTGCGATGTGCGATTGCGGCCGGTATCGGGCTGTTCCTCGCGATCATCGCGCTCGGTAACGCCGGCGTGGTCGTGGCGAACCCGGCGACGAAAATCGGTCTGGGCGATCTCCACTCGCCGCAAGCGCTGCTCGCGATCTTCGGCTTCTTCCTGATTGCCGTGCTCGACGCCCTGCGCGTACGTGGCGCCATCCTGATCGGCATTCTGGCCGTGACGGTTCTCTCGATGGTCCTGGGCCTGAACCAGTTCCAGGGTGTCTTCGCCATGCCGCCGAGCCTGGCCCCGACGTTCCTCCAACTCGACATTCCAGGCGCACTGCACGCAGGCTTCGTTCACGTGATTCTCGCGTTCGTGCTGGTGGAAGTGTTCGACGCCACCGGCACGCTGATGGGCGTGGCAAAGCGCGCCGGTCTGCTCGAAGGTACGCATTACAAGGGCCTTGGCCGCGCGCTCTTCGCCGACTCGATCGCAATTTTCATCGGCTCGCTGCTGGGTACGAGCAGCACGACTGCCTACGTGGAAAGCGCCTCGGGCGTTCAAGCCGGCGGCCGCACGGGCCTCACCGCCCTCACGATTGCCGCACTCTTCATCCTCGCACTGTTCATCGCTCCGCTGGCCGGTTCGGTACCCGCCTACGCAGCCGCCCCGGCGCTGCTGTATGTCGCAGGTCTGATGCTGCGCGAACTGCTCGACGTGGAGTGGGACGACATCACGGAAGCCACCCCGGCCGCATTGACCGCACTGGCAATGCCGTTCACCTACTCGATCGCCACGGGTCTGGCATTCGGCTTCATCTCGTATGCCGTACTCAAGCTGTTCACGGGCCGCGCGAAACAAGTTCACCCGGCCGCCTGGGTGATCGCCGTCCTGTTCGTGCTGAAGTACACGTTCTTCCCGGGTTGATCGATTCGACATCCCCATGACAAAACGGCCCGCCGGAGGATTCCCCCGGCGGGCCGTTTTGCATTGCGATGCGATGCTGCGGCTCGCAGCAGTTGCCCTACCCGGCACTCACGCCTTCGCAGCCGAAATCAATGCGGCCAACCCCGCACGATGCTGCCCCTGCGCATCGAAGTTCTCCGGTGATAACCATTGCTGGAAACCACGGCTGATGGCCGGCCATTCGCCATCGATAATCGAGAACCACGCCGTGTCGCGGCTACGGCCCCGGTACACAATCGCCTGACGGAAGATGCCCTCGAAGATGAAACCGTAACGCGCCGCCGCTCTGCGCGACGGTGCGTTCAAAGCATCGCACTTCCACTCGTATCGGCGATAACCCAACTCGTCGAATGCTCGGCGCATCAACAGGTATTGCGCCTCCGTACCCACACGCGTGCGCTTGAGCAACGGCGAATACGCCACATGCCCGACCTCGATCACGCCGTTCGCCACGTCGATGCGCATAAGCGCAAACGTCCCCACCGCCTTGCCCGTCTCCCGATCAACGATCGCGTAATGCAACGGATCAGCAGACGACGCCAACTTGGTCGCGTACGCGTAGTAACTGTCGAAGTCCGGGAACGGGCCACCACTCATGTATGTCCAGTCGCGGCCGTCCGGCGCGCCAGCATATGCCTCGTACAAATCCTTCGCGTGACGCTCCACGTCAATCGGCTCGATCCGGCAGTAACGCCCCTCGATCGGCGTACGCGACGGCGCCGCTCGCGGCTTCCAATCCGGCAGCGCAGCGCCGATCGGCTGGTCGTACTCGTTGAAGTTTGGTGCGTCAGTCATGTCCTTCTTTCTCCGAAAATAGGCCCACGTTCAGTTCATGACGCTCAAGGTATCGCTTCAGTGGTACGATTAAAAGCACCACTATGCGGAAATCTCATGGTGCCAGGATTTTTGTAAAACCCGCCGCAAGCCAGACCGAAGCCCCCTTCCGCCACTCAGACAGTGACCCAACTCGCAGCGGAAGGGGGCTCCGGTCCGGCCGCATACGCTCTCGGTTTCGCCGCCCCCCGCCCTCTATTTCGCCACGTCGCCATGACCACCGCTCCGAAAGGCCGCCCCGCTCTCCACGATCACTCGCCGGAAAATGTCGCCGCACTCTTCGATAGCCCACTCACCCTCGGGCCCGGTCGCGGCGCCTCTCTCCAAAAACAACTTCTCTCCCGGCTCAAACACGCCATTCTCGAAGGCCGCCTGCCCGCCGGTGCCCGACTTCCCGCCTCCCGCACCCTCGCCGAAGATCTCGCCGTCTCACGGAACACCGTCTCCATCGTCTACGATCAACTCGCCGCCGAAGGCTTCATCGTCCCCCACCGACTCGGTACCCGCGTCGCACAACTCTCCCTCGACCCACACTTCGCCGCCGAAGCCGCCAAGCAAAAGGCCGACGCGCTCATGCCCCTGCCGCCGGACGATCTCCCCGCCACACCCGCCGCCTCACGACGCATCCAACGCCTGCCATCCACCCGGCACGCCGCCCGCGCCAACGAAACACCCCTCCCGTTCACACCCGGTGTGCCCGCACTCACCCGCTTTCCCGCCAGTACCTGGCGTCGCACACTCGAACGGGTCATGCGCGAGGCCCAACCCCGCCACTATCACTATGGCGACCCGCTCGGAGAACCCGCCCTGCGCGAAGCCATCGCCGAACACCTCCGCATCTCTCGCGGCGTGCGTTGCGATGCTTCTCAGGTCGTCATTACGGAAGGCGCGCACGAGGCACTGATCCTCTGCGTCCGGCTACTCACCGACCCCGGCGATACGGTCTGGATGGAAGATCCCGGCTATCGCGGCGCCAAGGCCGCCTTTCATTCGAGCGACGTTCGCCTCCAAGCCCTTCGCGTCGATGACGAAGGAATCGTGATTCCGGATGGTCTGTGGGAAACGTCGCCGCCACGACTGGTGTATGTCACGCCCTCGCACCAATATCCGCTCGGCAGCGTGCTGTCGGCCGCTCGCCGCCTCGATCTGATCGCTCAGGCTCGGCATCACGGTAGCTGGATTCTGGAAGACGACTACGATAGTGAGTTTCGCCATCAAGGCGAACCCATCGCCGCCATGCAAGGCATGGTGCCGGATAGCCCCGTGGTGTACGTCGGAACGTTCAGCAAGACGATGTTTCCCGCACTCCGCCTCGGCTTCCTGATTCTGCCCGCAACACTCGCCACGCAAGCCCGCGATGCACTCGACGAACTCCTGCGCGGCGGTCATCGCTTCGAACAACTCGCTATGGCCGATTTCATCCGAAGCGGTCAGTTCGCGCGACATCTCGGCCGCATGCGGCGTCTGTATCGGGAACGTCAGACCGCACTGCGTGACGCGCTGGCCTCGTATTTCGACCCGGCGTATGCGGTGATCGGAGAACGCTGCGGCCTGCACCTGACAGTGCGGCTCGATCCCGCCTTCCCCGACAAGGCCATCGTGGCCGCCGCACAGCGCGAAGGCATCGGCCCCCGCGCCCTGTCGAGCTTTGCACTCGACCCACTACCCACGAATAACGGTCTCGTGATCGGCTACGGCGATACGGATGCTTCGCGTATCCCCAGCCTGATCAAGCGGCTTGCCACCATCGTGGCAGCGCAAAAGTCGGCGGCGAGTTAATCGCGCCGCCGTAGGGTATTACGCAGTCTGTGCGACTTTCTTGCCGCCCTCGCGAGCCTGTGCAGCACGCGCCATCCACAACGTCAGCAAGATAGCCGCGACGGCTGCGATGGCTGCACACAAGTACACCTCGGCGTACCCATACGCCCCCACGATCAGGCCCGCCACCGGGCCTGTTACGCCAAGCGCAACGTCGAGAAACACGGAGTACGCACCCAGTGCCGCACCACGGTTCTGTGCCGGCACCAGGTTGACAGCCGCCACACCCAGCGACGGGAACACCAGCGAGAACCCCGCCCCCGAGAGCGCCGCCCCCAACAAGGCGGTGAATCCGGTCGGCGCTATGCCAAGCACGACCAGTCCGAACGCTTCGAGCGCAAACGACACCATCGCAACACGGTAGCCACCGAAGCGCCCGATGCTGCTGCCAAGCAATAGCCGCACGCCCATGAAGCACACACCGAACGCGGTCAGCGCAAGCGCCGCGTTGTCCCAGTGATGGCTCGCGTAGTAAAGCGTGATAAAGGTGGAAATGGCGCCAAAGCCGATGGAACCCAGCGCGAGGCCCATGCCGAACGGCAACACGCGGCCAAGCACGGCATGGAACGCCAGACGCTCACCGTGGATGACCGGTGTCGCGCGCTTCACGCGCGCCAGCACCAATCCCACAATGCCGGACAGCGCAATCGCCCCGCCCAGCGCTTCAATGCCATAGGCATTGTCTAGCGCAACGCCCAACGGTGCGCCCAGCGCCAACGCGCCGTATGTCGCAACGCCGTTCCAAGAGATAACGCGCGCGGTGTGCGACGGCCCCACCTGCCCAATGCCCCACATGATCGCGCCCGTCGACACCCAACTCTCGCCAAAACCCAGCACGAGACGCCCGAGAATCAACGCAAGGAGCGAGAGCCACGCCGCATCGGAGAACACACCGGCCAGCGCCACGAGCAAGCCAGATGCGCCGCAGGCCACCAATCCGCACAGCACCGTGCGCTTCGGCCCCCAAGCGTCGGCCGTGCGCCCGGCGTAAGGGCGCGAGAGCAGCGTCGCCAGATACTGGACGCTGATGGCCAACCCGGCAACAACCGAACTGTAAGCCAGATCCACGTGCACGAACGACGGCAGCACTGCGAGCGGCAAACCGACCGTCAGATAGCAGAGGAACGTGAAGAACACGGTGGAGACGATCTGCAATGTCGTCGCGAACTGTCTGTTCGCAGGGCGGGTGTCGTTGGGCATTGCGCAGGGGATCAGGAATCGACGAAACCCCAGGAAGCGCCAGCCCACACGCCGGGCAAGCATGCGCGTAGGTCAACTCAATCCTAGGGTTTTCCCGGATGATACGCCGTTTCGCGTCTTTTGTGTAAACGCTTAAAAAATGACGGCGAACCGGATTTTCAGTTACCGATTGGCCGCATTCCCGCGCGCCCGGTCCCGCTCGGCCGCGCCTTCGCGCAGCAGGGGAATGAGCTTCTGGCCATATTCCACGGTGTCGTCGAGCAGATTCCAGCCGCGGATGTAGAAGGCGCTCACGCCAATGTCGTAGTAACGAAGATAGGCCTGCGCCACTTGCTCCGGCGTGCCGACCAGTGCCGACGTCGAGCCGCCTGCGCCAAGCAACCGCGTGTACTTGAGCCAGAGGCGTTCGTCGGCCACGTCCTGCTCCTGCGCCACGGTGTTGAGCCGCTTCGCGCCGACGGAGCTGCGTACCGGCGACGAGAACTGCGGGCCATCCGCCTTTGCGGCCGCCTCGAGTTCACGGCGCGATGTCTCGAAGATATGTTCGGCGCGCTCCCACGCCTCGGCTTCGGTCGCCCCGAGAATCGGGCGCTGCGACACGCTGAAACGGACTTGCCGCCCGTGTCGCGCCGCTTCGCCCTGAACCCGCTCGACGAACGCCTGTGTCGGTGCAAGCGGCTCGCCCCAGAGCATGTAGACATCGGCATGCTTTGCGCCAACGCGCACCGCACCGTCGGACGCCCCGGCGAACGACAACCCGATCGAATCGGGATGGTGCGGCTTGACCGCCGAAAACGCGCCATCGACACGATAGAAGTCGCCGTGGTGAGAGAACGTGGACGCCTCGCGCCACACGCGTTTGAGTACGTCGAGATACTCGTCGGTTCGGGCGTAGCGGGCATCGTGCGGCACGTCGTCGCCGTCACGGCGCTGATCGGTTTCGTCGCCTCCGGTGATGATATGCAACGCCACGCGCCCTGCCCCGGCCAGACGCTCCAGCGTGAGCGCCTGACGCGCAGCCAGCGTCGGTTGCGTGAAGCCGGGGCGATGTGCCACCAGCGCGCCGAGCCTCGATGTCTGATACAGCACATAGGCGGCAATCTGGAACGCATCCGGACGCCATGACTCATGCCCGATCAGCACGCGGTCGTACCCCGCCTGCTCATGGGCGCGCGCCACCGCCGCGATGTACTCCGGTTCAAAGGCACTCGCGCCGCGCAATCCGGTCGTCTCAGTGACACGGCTGTGCGGCACCGTGCCGAGGATCTCGATGGGCATGACAGGTGTTTCCTAAAATCAGTATCAGTCAGCTTGAGCGCAGCCCACGCCGGAAGTCGTTCCACACGCTCACGCGGCGGTACGGGTGTGCTCGATCTGGCCCTGAATCGTCTGCGGGTTGATCAGGAAGTTGTAGATCGGGCAGGTACGCTCAACCGCTTCGTGCAGCGCCGCGATCTGTTCGCGCGACGCGGGCGATTCGATATGCGCCGTGTAGCGCACGTTGACCGGATAGACCGGCACATTCTCGAAACCCGGCTGCCCGGCACGGTGATCGATGTTGGCCGTCACCTCGACATTGATCGCGTCGAGCGGCACGTCCTGCAACGCCGCCTGCGTCAGAAAAATGTGCGTGAGGCAAGTGCCCAGCACGCCAAGCTGCATCTCCTGCGAGCCTGGGCCCAGCGAATGCCCCGCCAGTTCGGGCCCGCTATCGAAAATGATCTGAAAGTCGCGCACGCGGATGCGACGCACGCCCGTGCGACCTTCGGCGCTCACGCGCGCGCTCAATTGCGCGGGTTGCGAACCATCGTCGCGGATCTTGTTGCGCCAGCTTGTCACGGCGCCTTTCTTTTGCAGCAGATATTCACGCAGGTTGCTCACGAAAACCTCTTCGATGAAGTCGATGAAATGAATGGGATGAACGGCGCGAGGGCAGGAAAATCAGGCAACACCCTCACGCCGTCGCACGCGCGGCAGCCGCCGCCAATACGGTGTTGAAACGGGCGTCGAAGACTGGGCGCACCTCCACGGGCCGTGCGATGATGCCGAGCGACGCGAAGCGCTCGGCTTCCTGCTGCACGGTGGCGATGAGCGCATCGTCGATGGGCGTGAACTGCCCGCCCGTGCGGCTCGCGGCAAGCGCGGCAGCGTCAGGCGACAGACGTGCGGTTTCGACCTGTTTGCCCGCCCATGCCTGCGCATGCGTGCGCACCCAATCGGCAGCGGTCTGGGCCCGCACGAGATAGTCCTGCAAGGCGGCGCGACGGGCGCTGTCGCCGAGCACGGACTTGCTCGCAAATTGGAAGGCATACGACAGACGTTGAGGTGTCGCGAGGATGCGCGCCCCGTATTGACGCTGTGCAATCGCCGCATTCGGGTCCCAAATGCCCCAGGCATCGACCTTGCCGCTGATGAGTCCCGCAAGACCGTCGGCCGGTGTCAGATAGACCGGCTCGATATCCTGCCAGCGCAACCCCGCCTGCTCGATGATCGACACGAGACTATTGTGGAAACCCGAGCCGCGAAAAACCGCCACGCGCTTGCCTTTGAGTTCGCTGACCTGATGTAGCGGCGAGTCGCCGCGCACCAGCAGCGCCCCGTACAGGCCATTGTTCTGTGCCCCCACAACGAAGGCGTTGCCCGGCCGGGCGGCAATCGCCAGCGTTGGCGTGTCGCCGCCCGAGAAAACGTCGATATGTCCGCTGAGTAGCGCCTCGAGCGCTGGCGGCGCCGCCTCGAAACTCGCCCACTCGATGCGATACGGCAGGTCTCGCAACGCACCCGCGATCTGAAGCTGGACGTCCGGACCGAGACGGCTCGCCAGACCGACGCGCAGCGTCACACCCGCCGGAATCGCCTGCGCGGCACGGAATTCATCACGGGAATAGGCACGCCTGGAAACGGCCAGCGGCGGCAAACCAAATGCGGCAGCGCCCGCCAGACGAAGCGCGCCGGAGAGAAAACGTCTACGACCCACGGGGGTGTCCTCTACGGTGAAAAACGAATAACCGTGTCGATTACACCATCCGTGGGCCGCTCGCCCAACCAACGATTCGCCACAAGGAATTCCGCGCCTATCGCATATGCAATCCCGGCAAAGCCATCGATCCCTCGATCGCGAACATACGCGGAACCCCTCGTCACATCACACCCGCCGGATCCGCCAGACGTCAGACGTCAGCGCCCGACCTCCGCCAATGCCTTCAGACTCACCGACAGCATGGCGAGATCGGTATTGCCCACGGCCACCTGATCGGCAAGCACCCGGTGATAACGCGCCAACGCCTCGGCATGCGCGTGCTGCCACCCCGCGACCAGTCTGCCTGCCGGACTCGGGTCGGCGACGTCGGCAGCGTGCTCGACGGCCTCCGCCCGCTCGCCGCCGTCGAGCACGCTGGCCGTCAAACGCCGCCTGAGCACCGACAACTCCTCAAGCAAGGTGGCACGCGCGAGCCGTTGCCAGTGCGTCTGCATCGGCAAACCCAGTATGCCGGTCTGCAACCAGCCATAGCCGAGCGGCGCATCGAGCGAGAAATACACCTGTGCGGCAAGCGCGGGCTCGCGCGCGCTGATGCTGGCCACTTCCGCAATGTCGAGCAATGCCACTCGCGCGCCGATCCCCGCCGCCGTTTGTGCGAGCGACATCGGCACACCGGCGTCGATCATCGTCTGCGCCCTGAGGCGCGCATCCTCGGCCGCCTCGCCGCTAACCAAGGTGTCGAGTGTCGGCAAAATCGGATCGAGCACACCGCGCAACCGCTCGACGGTCTGCGGCACATCGCTCAGCCGCCGGCGCAGGAACCACAACGTCGCCTGCTCGTGCCATTGCGCGATGGACGCAAAGAGCGATGCCTGCGTTTCGTGCGAGACCCGTGCGTCGAGCGCATCGACCTCGCGCCATAGCGCGTCGAGACCATAAGCGCCACGCGCCGCCAGACTGGCCCGCACAACATCAGCCGGCTCCGCGCCGGTCTCCTCGCTCAATCGGTGTACGAACGTCACCCCCGCCCGGTTCACGAGCGCGTTGGCGTGCATCGTGGCGAGAATTTCGCGTTTGAGCGGGTGACGCAGCATCGCCGCGCCGCATCGGCTCGCCAGCGGCGTGGGGAAGTAGGACGGCAACTCCTCGGCTACGAAGTCGGCATCGGGCAGATCGCTTGCGAGCAGTACGTCGTAGAGCCACATCTTGCTGTAGGCCATGAGCACCGCGCGCTCCGGCGACGTCAGTCCCGCCCCGGCCGCGCGGCGCGCGTCGAGTGCTTCGTCGTCGGGCAGAAACTCAATGGCGCGCACCAGCCGCTGTGCCCGCTCGAGATAACGCATGAAGCGCGCGTCGTCGTCGAGCGCCGCCGCCGCGCGCAACCGTCCCAGCGACAAGGCTTGCGTCTGCAAATAGTTGTCGCGCAGCACGAGCGTGCCAACTTCCTCGGTCATTTCCGCGAGCAACGTGTTGCGCTGCTTGAGCGTCATTTCGCCATCCGTCACCACCAGACCCAGCAGAATCTTGATGTTGACCTCGTGATCGGAGCAATCGACGCCCGCCGAGTTGTCGATGGCATCGGTGTTGATGCGCCCGCCGTGCTGCGCGTACTCGATACGCCCGAGTTGCGTCAACCCGAGATTGCCGCCCTCGGCCACGACCTTGCAGCGCAGCTCTGCACCGTTCACCCGCAGACTGTCGTTGGCGCGGTCGCCCACTTGTGCGTGTGTCTCGGTACTCGCTTTCACGTATGTGCCGATGCCGCCGTTGTAGAGCAGATCGACCGGTGCTTTCAATAGCGCGCGCAACAGGTCGTTGGGCGGCATTTCAGTCGCGTCGGTGCCGATCAATTCACGCACCTGCGGCGAGAGCGCAATCGCCTTGGCCGTACGGGGAAACACACCCCCGCCCTCCGAGATGAGACTCGTGTCGTAATCGGCCCAACTGGAGCGCGGCAATTGGAACATGCGCTCGCGCTCGGCGAACGACGTCGCCGCATCGGGGTTCGGATCGAGGAAAACGTGCCGATGATCGAATGCCGCCACGAGCCGGATGTGCTTCGAGAGCAACATGCCGTTGCCGAAGACGTCGCCCGACATGTCGCCGATGCCGACGACTGTGAAGTCCTGCGTTTGGGTGTCGACGCCGATCTCGCTGAAGTGACGCTTCACCGACTCCCAGGCGCCGCGTGCCGTGATAGCCATCTTCTTGTGGTCGTACCCGACCGAGCCGCCCGACGCGAAAGCGTCGCCAAGCCAGAAGCCGTACTCGGCAGAAATGGCATTGGCGTAGTCGGAAAAGGTAGCCGTGCCCTTGTCGGCCGCGACCACGAGGTAAGGGTCGTCGCCGTCGATGCGTACGGTTTGCGGCGGCGGCACTAGCTGACCGTCGACATAGTTGTCGGTCAGATCCAGCAGACCGCGCAGGAACGTCTGGTAACACGCCACGCCCTCGGCCAGATAAGCATCCCGGTCGCCCGGCAACGGCGGTTGCTTCACCACGAAGCCGCCCTTCGAACCGACCGGCACGATCACGGTGTTCTTCACCATCTGCGCTTTGACCAGGCCCAGCACCTCGGTGCGGAAGTCCTCGCGGCGATCCGACCAGCGCAGACCGCCACGCGCAACGCGTCCGCCGCGCAGATGCACGCCTTCCACGCGCGGCGAGTACACCCAGATCTCGAACATCGGCTTCGGGTCGGGTAGGCCCGGCACCTTCGATGGATCGAACTTGAACGACAGGTAGGTCTTTTGCGTGACACCATCCTTGCCCGTCTGGAAGTAGTTGGTGCGCAACGTCGCTTCGAGCACGCCAAGAAATTGGCGCAGAATGCGATCTTCGTCGAGATTGGGAACGTCTTCGAGCGCCGCATGAATCTGTGCACGCAGCCGCTCCGCCTGCGACGAGCGCACCTGTTCGCTCAGCGCCGGATCGAAACGGGCGAGGAACAGACGCACCAGCATGCCGGCAATCGACGGGTTTCCGGTCAGCGCACTCTCGATGTACGCGTTACTGAAGGTCGAGCCGACCTGGCGGATGTACTTCGCGTACGCCCGCAGAATGCGCACTTCTCGCCACGTCAGCCCGGCTTGCAAGACCAGACGATTGAGGTCGTCGTTCTCGACATCGCCTGCCCAGATGCGCGCGAAGGCATCTTCGAAGCGCGAGCGGGCGTGTTCGAGATCGACGTCTGCACCATCCAGACTCGTCATGCCGAAGTCGTGCATCCAGACGGCCCCCGTGTCGGCAGGCTCGATACGGTACGGACGCTCGTCATTCACCCGCACGCCGAGGTGCTCAAGCATCGGCAGGCTGCGCGAGAGCGCGATAGGCTCGCCCGCCTGATAGATCTTGAAGCGCAACGTGCCGGACGAGGCCTCCAGCGGCCGGTAGAGCTGCATGGCGAGCGGCGTGGCCCCGGTGGCCCCCGTCTGGGCCGGCGGCGCGGCGGCCAGCAGCGGCTCGATCAACTCGACGTCGCGCACCGCCACGCGGGCGGCATAGTCTTCGCGATACCCGGCGGGAAATGCCTGCATGTAGCGCCGCAGCGCACGTGTGCCGCGCTCTTCGCCCAACTGTTCGCGCAATGCGTCGGACAGGTCGTCCTGCCAACGGCGCGTCGCCTCGACGATACTCGCTTCGAGTTCGTTGACATCGACGTCCGGCACGTGTCCCGGCTCGGTGCGCACGGTGATGTGAATACGCGCGAGCATCGACTCGGAGAGCTGCGGCGTGAATTCCACGCTCGTGCCGTGATAGGCCGTCTGCAACAGGTTCTGCACACGCACGCGCAGATCGGTGTTGAACTTCTCGCGCGGCACGAATACGAGACACGACACGAAGCGATCGAAGCGATCACGTCGCACGAACAATCGTGTGCGCTGACGCTCCTGCAATCGCAGAATGCCCAGCGCGATATCGGCCAGTTGGTCGACTTCGATCTGAAAGAGTTCGTCGCGCGGGTATTGTTCGAGAATCGTGGCGAGCGTCTTGGCCAGATGCCCGTTCGGCAGGAAGCCGGTGCGCCCGATCACCTCGGCGACCTTGCGGCGCACGAACGGAATTTCGTCGACCGGCACCATGTAGACGGTCGACGTGTAGAGCCCGAGGAAACGACGCTCGCCGCACACGCGCCCCTGAGCATCGAAGCGTTTGACGCCTACGTAATCGAGATAGCCGGGGCGGTGCACGCTGGCCCGCGAATTCGCCTTCGTCAGAAAAATTGGCGCACTCTGCTTCACGATGCCGATGGCGCCGGGCGACAGACGGGTGATGTCGGGGGTGCTGGCGTCGCGCCGGGCCTCGCGAAGCACGCCCAGGCCGGTGCCCGCCACCCCTTGCAGGTAATGCTCGCCCTCGCGCTCGACCAGTTCATAGTCGCGATAACCGAGGAAGGTGAAGTGACGGGCAAGCATCCAGCCGATGAACCCATGCGCTTCGTCGATCTCCGCCCGCTCCTGCGAACTCACGCCCCTTCGTGCGGCATGTTGCACGAGGGCTTCGATGGCCGCATGAGCCGCCGCCTGCATCGCACGCCAGTCCTCGACAGCGGCGCGCACGTCGCCAAGCACACGTTGCAGGCCGTCCGCCAGCGCCTGAATGCGCTCGGGCTCGGAGAAGCGGTCGACTTCGATATGGATATACGATTCGAACCGGCCGTCGTCGGCCGTGGCGTCGCTGTCGCTCTGTGGTGCCCCATCCGACGCACCGGCCGCCAGCAATGCCCCCACGTCGCTCCCGCCATTGGACGGAACATGCGTGCTCCCAGGCTCGGGGCGAACGAGGCCGCTGCCCGGCACCACCGCGAGGCGCTTGCCTGCCGCGTCACGCTTGATGCGGTAGACCGGATGAAACGCCGAGTGCAGGGCCAACCCCTGCCGGTTGATCTCCATCGTCACCGAATCGACGAGAAACGGCATGTCGTCGTTCACGATTTCGATGACGGTATGGCTGCAATGCCAGCCGTGCTGATCGAGCGTGGGGTTATAGATGCGGATGCGTGGCTCGCCGGAGACGAATTTCTGGCCGAGTTGCCAGTGCGCTATCGCCGCGCCATAAAGATCGGCGACACTGCGCGAGACGACATCGTCGGCATCGGCCAGACCGTAGTAATGCCGTACGAAGGGTTCGAACAGCGCGGCCACCTCTGGCGCACGCTCCCCGGCCATCGTGACGACTTCCGCCATGTGTTGACGGACTTTCTCTTCCGAATTCGCGGGCATGGGCAACCTCAAGCGGGAATGGACGAGACATCGACAGGCAGAGCCATGCTACGCCCGGCAGCCCCAGACTGGCAACGGCGCGAACCCTGACGCGAGCACAACCGGCCCAACCCGACCGGTATAATTGCGCATGAACTCAAAAGCCACCGAATCGCGCAACGACAGCGCCCCCTTCTCGAGCCTGCCGCTCACGCCTGCCATGCAGGAGAACCTCGCACGGCTAGGTTACGTCTCGATGACGCCCATCCAGCAGGCGTCTCTGCCCGACATCCTCGCCGGCCACGACATCATCGCGCAGGCCAAGACCGGCAGCGGCAAGACCGCCGCGTTCGCGCTGGGCGTGCTCCAGCGCGTCGATGCCCGCGATTTCGCAGTGCAGGCCGCCGTGCTCTGCCCCACGCGCGAACTCGCCGAGCAAGTCGCGCAGGAAGTGCGCCGCATCGCGCGCGCCGAAGACAATATCAAAGTGCTTACCCTGTGCGGCGGCTCGCCCCTGCGCCCGCAGGCGGAAAGCCTCGCCCACGGCGCCCACGTGATCGTCGGCACGCCGGGGCGCATCATGGATCACCTGGACCGCGGCACGCTCTCGCTCGCCAGCATCAAGACGCTGGTGCTCGACGAAGCCGATCGCATGCTCGATATGGGCTTTTTCGACGACATCGCCACGGTTGCACGTCAAACGCCCGCTTCGCGTCAAACGCTGCTCTTCTCCGCCACGTACCCCGAAGGCATCGGCAAGCTCGCTCAGCGCCTGCTGCGCACGCCGCGCGAGATTCGTCTGGAAGAGAAACACGACGCGAGCAAGATTCGCCAGCGCTTCTATGAAGTGAGCGAGAACGAGCGTCTGCACGCCGTGGGGCAACTGCTCGACCATTTCCGGCCGGTGAGCACCATCGCGTTTTGCAATACGCGGGCGCAATGCCGCGATCTCACCGACGTGCTACGCGCCGAGGGCTTTCACGCCCTGATGCTGCACGGCGATCTGGAACAACGCGAGCGCGATCTGGTGCTGATCCAGTTCGCGAACCGTAGTTGCTCCGTGCTGGTGGCCACCGACGTGGCGGCGCGCGGGCTGGACATCGCGCAGCTCGAAGCAGTTATCAATGTCGACGTGACGCCCGACCCCGAGGTGTACGTTCACCGCATCGGCCGCACGGGCCGCGCCGACGAGGAAGGCTGGGCGTTCAGTCTGGCATCGATGAACGAGATGGGCCGTGTCGGCAACATCGAGGCCGCACTGGGCCACGAAGTGCCGTGGCACAAGCTCTCGGAACTCACCCCGTCGGGCAGCGGGCACCTGCTGCCGCCGATGGTCACGCTCCAGATGCTCGGTGGCAAGAAGGACAAGATCCGTCCGGGCGACGTGCTCGGCGCACTCACCGGCGAGGCCGGCTTTGCCGCCACCCAGATCGGCAAGATCAACGTGCTGGAGAACTTCACGTATATTGCCGTGGATCGCGACATCGCGCCGACGGCATTGCGCAAGCTCGCAGATGGCCGTGTCAAAGGCCGCAAGGTCAAGGTAAGATTCCTCCAGGATTGAGGTTCCTTAGGTTCCTTAGTTTCGTTACCCGCCGGTTTCGTCACCATCCGGATCGTCCCCTGAGCGCTGCGCGCGGCAAGGAGGCTGCAATGAGGTCACTACGTGCCCTGTGGTTCTCCCCTGTCGCGCGTCTCGCGCGGCGTTCGGCGCTGACGGCCCTGATGGCGCTGGCCGCCGGCTGGCTGGCGGCGTGCAGCACCAAGGGCGTACCGCCCAACCCCACCCTCACCGAAGACACCCTCGACGAGTACGCCCTCGTCATCGTCGGCCTCGACACGCCGCTGCAAAGCACGTGGGGTCCGTGGAATTTCTCGGACGTCTCTCAGACGGTCAACGGCATCATCGGCGGCAAGGTCACACGCACGCTCAACAGCAATCCGCCCACGCGCGGCTTCGTGGCCATGCGCGTCTCGCCGCTCATGCGCAACGAGCGCTTCGGACCGATGGAATTCACCCCCGCCGACAACAGCTATCGCTTCCGCTATTGCAAGGGCCGCAAGGTGCCGACGGTACAGGTCCGCCGGGGCGACGTGATCTACGCGGGCACGCTGGTGCTCGACAGTCACGACGGCAAGGTCTGGCTGCGCACCGAATTCGACATGGCCGGTGCGCGGCGCTTTGTACAGGCGAACTATCCCTCGCTCGCCGACAAGCTTCAGGCCCAACCGTTTACCTACTTTGAAGTGAAAAGCGAGCCGGGCTGCCGCTGATCCCGTCGGCCGGGCTTACCCCTCGTCAGCGTGCCCGCCCGGCGTAAGCACGATCTCCCGCCCCTCGCACAACGCTTCGGCACGTTCGCTGAGTTCGCTCGCGACGTCTGCCAGATGCCGCCGCAGCGTGTCTGCCAGCACGGACTCTGGCTGATGCGCGGGGCGCAACATCTCCACCGGAAATTCGATGGCCGGCGCCACGCGGTACAGGCGCTGTGTCTGCACATGCGCACTCGCCGCCGTGAACTGATCGAGCAACGCGTAACCCAGACCATGCTCGACGAGCGCCGCCGCCAGCGAATACGTCTGCACCATCAATTCGGCGTCCTGCAATAACGCCGTCTGATCCAGACGCTCGTTGATCAGCGCCCCCAGTGGCGTGTCGTCGTGCAGCTTGATGAGATCGCGCCCCGCGAGCGCATCGGCGCTTGCCGGGCCGCGACGCGAGAGCTTCGGCCACGACGCGGGCACGGCTAGCACGATGTGTCCCTGCGCCACCGGCCGGCTCACGATGCCCGCCGCCATCGGCGGTGCCGAGACGATGCCGACGTCGACCGACGACGTCAGGATCGCGGTAATCGTTTCGGTGGTGTGATGCGTAATCAGTTCGAAGACAACATCCGGATGCGCACGACGCATGCGCTCGATCGCAGCAGGCAACAGGCTCTGCGCAAGACTCGGCGTCGCCGCAATGCGCAGATGACCCACACCATGCTGGCGCAGGTTACGCGACGTGGTGCGCAGCCGCTCCAGATCGCTGAAGATGCGTTCAACGTCGGGATACAGACGACGGGCTTCGGCCGTTGGCACGAGCCGGCCCTTGATGCGATCGAACAGCTTGAAGCCCAGTTGCTGCTCGGCGTGCTGCAACACGCGCGAGACGACGGGTTGCGATACGTTAAGCAATTGCGCCGCGCCACTGGCCGAACCGGTCAGCACCACCGCGCGAAACGTCTCGATATGCCGCAATTTCATGCCTGACGTCGTCCCCTGTTCCAGATGCCGGATAGGCAGCGAGGCCGACCCTATAGCCAAAAGACATATGCTGCCTCAAATCCGCATAGGTTACCGAATTTTCTCGCTCTACACTGCGTAGCAAAGGGTGTGTAGAAAGCCTGCCGCGAGGCCCCCGCCCTCCCGCCGGGAATATTTTCCGCCTTGCATTCTCTAGCGTTTTTGGTTGTTATTCATCGTCATGCATATTGGAGTCATCGGGGCGGGCATCGTCGGCCTCGCCAGCGCGTATCAGTTGCTTCGCGCAGGCCATGAGGTCACCGTCATCGACGCCGGACGCGGTCCGGGCCTCGGGACGAGTTTCGCCAACGGCGGTCAGTTGAGCTACGGCTATGTCTCGCCGCTCGCCGCCCCCGGCGTACTTTCGCAACTGCCCTCGCTGCTGTTCTCGCGTACAGGACCGCTACGCATCAAACCCTCGTTCGATCCGGATTTCTGGCGCTGGTCGATCGAGTTCGTCAAGCACTGCAATGCGCGAGCCAACGCCAGCTCCACGTTGCGTCTGCTCTCGCTCGGCCTGCACAGCCGTGAGGTGATGCAGGAGTTTCTGGCCAAGGAGTCGGTGTCGTTCGACTACCGCCGCAGCGGAAAGCTCGTGGTGTATCGCGATGCGGGCAAACTCGCCGCCGCCGAGCGTTCGCTGGAGCTCGCCAACGGCCTCGGTTACACGCAGCGTCGTGTCGACGCTGCGACATGCGCCACCCTGGAACCCGCACTGGGCAAGATTGCCAGTGAACTGGCGGGCGGGATTCATACGCCGGGCGAAGGCACCGGCGATTGCCAGTCGCTGTGCAAGGAACTGGCACGACTTGTGGGCGCGCACGCAAGCGGCACGTTGCTGTTCGACCGCGAAGTGACGGGCTTCGACGCGCGCGGCGGCGCCGTGCAGGCGATTCGTACCCGCACGGGCGACGTGACGGTCGACGCCTGCGTCGTCGCCAACGGGTTGGCCGCCATGCCGTTGTTGCGCACGATCGGCGAGTCGGTGTCGCTGTATCCGCTCAAGGGTTACAGCCTGACGTATCGCGGCGCCCCGGTCGACGCACGACCGCAGGTGTCGGTGACCGACGCCGACAACAAGGTCGTCTATGCGAGCCTCGGCGAGCATCTGCGCGTGGCAGGCATTGCCGACCTGGTGGGGTATGACGATCGCATCGCGACGCACCGCATCGACGCATTGCGCTCCCTCTCTGCGGGGTTGTTCCCCGCGCTGAGCCGTGCGCACGCGCCGCTGGAATGGACTGGCATGCGACCGGCCACGCCGCACGGCCGTCCGGTTCTGGGGCGCGCGGACAAGTTGCGCAATCTGTGGCTGAACGTCGGCCACGGGGGGTTGGGTTTTACCTTGTCGATGGGCGCGGCGCGTGTGATTGCCGACGCCATCGACGGCAAGCGTCCCGCAGTCGATCTGGCAGGGTTTGCCCGGCTGGCCGCGTGACCCCTTGGTCGCCGACCATAGCGGGCCGGCCGGATCGAACGCCTTGATGACGAAGCAGGACGAGGCAGGACGCGGGATTTCAATGCATCACTCCCACGGGGATCGTCGGGAGCAAGTGTTGGGTTGTACCAGTGTGTTTTGGCTTTCGATATTCCAACGGCGCGGACCACCGTGCCATCACTTCCGATAGGACAGAGACCATGAAGAAGCTGTTTGCTCCCCTGCTGCTCGCCAGCGCTGCCGCCGCCCTGTTCGCGCACACCGCGAGCGCACAGGAACTGACGGGCACGCTCAAGAAGATCAAAGACACCGGCGTGATCGCTCTCGGGGTGCGCGAGTCGTCGATTCCGTTCTCGTACACGGACAATGCCGGCAAGACGATCGGCTACTCGCAGGAAATCGCGCTCAAGATCGTGGACGCGGTCAAGAAAGACCTGAATCTGCCGAACCTGAAAGTGACGGAAACGCCGATCACCTCGCAGAACCGTATCGCACTGATGCAGAACGGCACGATCGATCTGGAGTGCGGTTCGACCACGCATACGTTCGAGCGTGAGAAGCAAGTGGGCTTCTCGCACAACATCTTCCTGTACTCGATCAAGATGATCGCCAAGACTGGCTCGGGCATCACCGACCTGAACAGCCTGAAGGGCAAGACCATCTCGACAACCGCCGGCACGACGGCCGACCGTATTCTCTCGGGCAAGAAGGGCGAGATCGGCTTCAACCTGATTCAGACGAAGGAACACTCGGATGGCTTCCTGACCGTCAAGCAAGGCCGTGCCGCGGCCTTCGTGATGGACGAGCCGCTGCTGTACGGCCAGCGCGCCGCACTGTCGACAGACGAAGCCAAGGGCTATGAAGTGGTTGGCCCGAACCTCCAGTTCGAAAACTATGCGTGCATGCTGCGTCGCGACGACCCGGCGTTCACCAAGGTCGTGAACACGGTCATCGCCGACATGGAAAGGTCCGGCGAAATGGAGAAGCTGTACAACAAGTGGTTCACGCAACCGGTTCCGCCGAAGAACCAGAACATGAACTACCCGATGACGCCTGAAATGCGCGCCATGTTCAAGGATCCGATCACCAAGGCTTACGACTGATCCTGACGGGCCGTGCGTTGTGCAGGGGCCCCGGTTCCCGCACAACGCACGATCCGGTTTTCTGCCGCTCCCCCCATTGTCATCATCATGAACTCGCACGCCACGCTCGGCATCCTCGGCGGCATGGGCCCCGCCGCCGGCATCGACCTTTGCCGCAAGATCGTCGATCAACATCCTGCCAGCCGCGATCAGGATCACATCCCGTTCATTCTGTACTCGGTTCCCCAGATTCCCGACCGCACCGAAGCCCTGCTGCACGACGGCGCCTCCCCGCTCGACGGCATGCTCGACGGTGTGCACGCGCTAGAGCAATCCGGCGTCGGCTGCATCGCCATTGCTTGCAACACGGCCCACGCCTGGCTCGACGCACTGCGTCACCGCACCCGGCTGCCGGTGCTCGATGTGGTCGAAGCCGTCGCCAGCGAGTTGTCCACATGCGTCGCACCCGGCGCACCCATCGGCCTGATGGCCACCGAAGGCACGCACCACGCCAACGTCTACCGGCCGCGGCTCGAGGCCCTGGGCTACCGATTTGTTCAGGCGGCCGAACCGCTCGCGCACCAGGCGCTCGTGAGCGAAGGCATCCGGCTCACGAAGGCCGGCGACGTGCGTCGTGGCGGTGAAGCGCTCGCCATGGCGATGGAGCAACTGCTGGCCGCCGGCGCGCAACGCGTCATTCTCGGCTGCACCGAAATTCCGGTCGCTCTCGCCACATGCGAAACCCCGCTGGGACGCTTCGGCCTGGACGCCTCGGCAGCACTGGCTCGCGCCTGCATCGCGTGGTCGCTCGCCCACGAGCCCCCGGCCCACGCCTGAACCGGCCGCATCGATCGTCGATGCCCGCTTCCCGAGCGACACGCCGCCCGGCACCGGCAAGGATGGCCGCGACGGTGGCGATGTTGCATTGCAGTAACAAAAATTCACGATTGCTGCCCCCCAAAGTGCTTCGCGCTTGAGTAGACTGACGCTCGCAGGAGAATCGCACCGGGCACCGGTGTGCGGAAGGTCCGGATGGCGGGCGTTTTGGGGCGACTATCGGCCAAACGTCAACGGCCGCGCAGGAAATAATCCCGATGTCTTGTCAGAAAAAAACCCACAGGGAAAAACCTGTGGAATGCGGCATGAAACGGGGATTGCGGCGACCAAAATCGCTGGCGTCTTTAGCTATAATGGCCCACAATCCATCGGACACCTGCCGGACCATGGTTCGGCCAAGAGCGTTTGCCTGAACGGGGAAGCACATGAGCGGCAGCGCGCTCGACGTGATGCATGCACAGACAACAACAATGAGTTCAGATCGACTCCCAGCCGGTGTGCCTTTCGTCGAACCTTCGACCATGGCGCCGGTCATCGCCGAGGGTAACCTCCCGGCGCCGGCGCCCGCATTATCCCGGGCGCTGGTCGAGCTGACCGGCGGACTCTCGGCGCACGTTGCTGCCGATGGCCGCTTCCTTTTCATTGCCGAATCCTCCCTGCGCCTGCTCGAATACTCACGTGAGTACCTCGACCACGCCACGCTCTTCGAGCTGACCGGCATCGAAGACGTGCCGATGTTGCAGGACGCCTTCTCCGCCGCCCAGACGCTCGGTCCCCAGCAGTGCACGGTGCGCCTGTTGCGCGGTCTGACCGACCGTATCTGGATGCGCCTGCGCATCGCTCAATACACGCCACGTATCGCCGGTACGAACGCATCGTTTATCGTGCATGGCGAGGACATCACCGCCTTCAAGGAAAACGAAGCGCGCCTGTCCGATCTGGCCGTGCGCGATCCCGTGACGGGTCTGGGCAATCGTCAGTACATTCAGCAGTGCATCGTCGAAGCCATTCAGCACGCCCGTGAAGGCGGCCCGAACTTCGCCGTCGCCCTGCTCGATCTGGACGGCTTCAAGAAGATCAACGATTCGCTTGGCCACGATGTGGGCGATCAGCTCCTGCGCGACGCGGGCCAACGCCTGATCGCGCAGATTCGCGAGACGGACATGGCCGCGCGCATGGGCGGCGACGAGTTCGTGCTGATACTGCCCGGCTGCGACGACGAACAGGCGCTCGGCGGGATCATGAAGCGCCTGCTCTCTGCGGTGCAGCAACCGTTTCAGGTCGGCGACCAGTTGCTGCACCTTACGACGAGCATCGGCGTGTCGTTTTTCCCGCAACATGGCGATTCGGCAGGCCTGCTCATCAAGCATGCCGACGCCGCCATGTACTGCGCCAAGGATCGCGGCCGCAACGGTCTGTTCGTCTACACGGACGATCTGGGCAATCTGCACCGTAAGGCGTTCTCGTTGGAATCGGCCATGTTCGAGGCGATTCACAACGGCGAATTCAGCTTGCACTACCAACCGATCTGCGACCCGACTTCACTGAACGTGAAGGGTGTCGAAGCGCTCATGCGCTGGCATCCGGCGCTCGGCCCGGTCTCGCCGACCGAATTCATTCCGCTGGCCGAAGCCAATGGCCTGATCAACCTGCTGGGCGGCTGGGCATTGCGCGCCGCCTGCATGCAACTCGCGCGCTGGGATCGCACCCGGCTCGACGGGCTGTACATGTCGGTCAACGTCTCGGCGCAGCAATTTCACCATCCGTCGTTCCCCAGCCTCGTGTGGCAAGCGATTGCCGACTCGGGCGTGGAAGGTCACCGGCTGGTGCTCGAAATTACCGAAAGCGTGCTCATGCGCGACCCGGAGCAGGCCAATCTTGTGCTGCGCGAGTTGCAGACACTGGGCGTGCGTTTCGCCGTCGACGACTTCGGCGCGGGCTACTCGAGCCTGGGATACCTCAAACGATTCCCGCTCTCCGCGCTCAAGATCGACCGCAGCTTCGTGAAAGACATGCCCACGTCACCGAACGACCGTACGATCGTGACGGCCGTCCTGGGACTGGCGCGCGAGTTGGGTCTGTCGGCTATCGCCGAAGGGGTCGAGACAGAAGAACAACGGCAGATGCTGATCGATCGCGGCTGCCATTCCATCCAGGGCTGGTTGGTGTCGAAAGCCCTGCCTGCGGGAGAACTCGAGGCGGCCTTTGCGAGCGGGCGTCTCAATGTGGATGCCGGCCACTGACCGGACATCCCCGCTACCATGACATGAGCCTTACCAAAGAAAAAACGCTCGAATTACTGTGGCAGCGCATGGCCGAGCGCGGCGACTTTCCGTCGCTGCAACGCTCGGTCACGGGCATCGTGTCTGCCATGCAAAGCGAGAATACAAGCACGGCCGACCTGGCGTCGTCAGTGCTCTCGGACTTCGCCCTCACCCAGAAAGTGATCCGCCTGGCCAACTCTGCCATGTATGCGCCGTTCGGCTGCAACGTGACGACGGTCTCGCGCGCGATCATGATCCTGGGCGTCGATACGATCGGGCACCTCGCCCTGAGCCTGAAGCTGCTGGAGGGTTTCGGTGAAGTTGCCGCCCATCGCGACGACATGGCCCGCGAGTTGGCCCGCGCCACGCTGGCCGGCGCCTTCGCGCGCGACATCACGGCGAAGAACGGTATCCGCGATGGGGAAGAAGCGGTCGTCTGCACGCTGCTGCACCACGTGGCGCGACTGCTGGTGACCTACTGCTTCCCGGACGAGTGGATGGAAATTCAGGCCATCGCCGCCGCACAAGGCATCAGCGACAGCGACGCCTGCGAACAGGTGCTGGGCATCTCGTTCCCCGAACTCTCGGAAGCCGCCGCCCGCAAGTGGGGGCTGCCGGAAACAATCGCGACGAGCATGCGTCCGATCGATCTGGAGGGCGACGCCCCGCTCTCGCACGCCGACTGGCTGTGCGCCGTGGCGAACATGTCCAACGAGATGGTGACGGAACTCACGCGCGGGGCAGACCCCGCGCGTCTGGCGGAGCTGGCGGAGCGCTATGCCGAACGCCTCGCGCTGAACATCGGCGAAGTGGTTTCCGTAGGCGAAGAGATGGTACGCGACACGAGCCATCAGGAATTCATCGCGATCAGCACCGGCGCGTCGAACACGCGTCAACCGCCGGCGGGCAAGCCACTGGACTCGGCGCGGCGTCTGGCTGACGGTCTCTCGGAAGTGCGGGCCGCCACCGGCGAGACCGACGCCGTGGGCCTGCTCAATCTGACGCTCGAGGCCATCCTCCAGTCGCTGGGCTTCGTCAACTGCGCAGCCTTCGTGCGCGCATCGGCGAGCAAGGTCTTCGAGATGCGCTTCGGCATCGGACGCGACGTGCAGTCGCTGCTCGGCCTGACGTTCCCCGAAGCCTTCGAGCCGGACGTTTTCCATCTGGCGCTGACCAACGGCCGGGCGATTCTGATCGACAATGCCCGCGAGCCGCGCATCGTGCCGCGTATTCCAATGTGGCACCGTCAGCATTTCTCGAACGTGAAGTCGTTCTTCCTGCTACCGGTTCGCCAGCGCAACCAGACCGTGGCACTGCTCTACGGTGACTGGGGCGGCGCGCTGTGCACGGGCGGCATCGGTGCAAAGGAAATGGAATTCCTTCACCACATGGGCGAGGAGATCTCCTGCAAGCTCGAGAGCGTGGCGCAGCAAAACGCCAGCACTGGCAATACCACCGATTCGCTCGCCCGCCGGCCATCCGGCACGACTGGCGCACGCTGAGCACCATCACGCGTCGCCAAGCCGCCGGTGCCCGGCAGCCTGGCGGCGAGTGAAGCCTCGTTCATCGGGCCCTGACGCCCCCTCTTCTTCGCTGACGCTCCCCCGTTCTCCATTCCCCATGCCGACGGCATATTCCGGGCCATTTCCGTTTGGCCTGTGTCGGTCTCGTTGTCGATCTTCCGTCGTGGCAAGCGCGTTCATTCGCCGCCGGGCAGCGCCCGTGTGTCTCTGCAATTCATACGCCAAACACAATCTTTAGTATTTCGGATTCGATATGAGCCTCAGCGGATCGCCCGCACTCACCGCCGTGCACAGGACGAAGCGAACGTGGCCGATCTCGGCCCGCGATGTCTCGCGGCTGGCTTCCCGGCGGCATCTGCCCCATATGGCATAAGGCTTTCCCGGTGTTCGACCACGGCGGCACGGGCGGGCTTAACATGTCGCCATACCGCAGTTTTCGGCCGCGACGGCGTGCCGGTCGCCGCTCACGGCAGCGACGTCGCCGGCCCGGCGGCTTTTTGACTGCACTCGCTGCGCCCCGGTAAAAAATTTACGCTCGGTTCGCCATGTAAATCAAATCGTACCGTCGGATCAGGAGAAAACATGACGCAATCTGCTGCTTTACCGGTGCATCCGGTCGACGAGCGCCTGCCGCTCCCCAAGTTGTTCACGCTGGGATTGCAGCACGTGCTGGTGATGTATGCGGGGGCGGTAGCCGTACCGCTGATCGTCGGGGGCGCGCTCAAGATGTCGGTCGATCAGATCGCCTTTCTGATCAACGCCGATCTGTTTGCCTGCGGTATTGCCACCCTTATCCAGACGCTCGGCCTCTGGATCTTCGGCCTGCGTCTGCCAATCATGATGGGGGTGACGTTCACGGCCGTCACGCCGATGATCGCCATCGGCACGAACCCCGATCTCGGGCTGCTCGATATCTATGGCGCGACCATCGCGGCCGGTCTGATCGGCATTCTGATCGCCCCATTCATCGGGAAGCTGCTCCGGCTCTTCCCGCCGGTGGTCACCGGCACCGTCATCACGGTGATCGGCATCTCGCTCATGGGCGTGGGGATCAACTGGGCGGCAGGCGGCTTCGGCAATCCCGACTACGGCAACCCGCTTTATCTGGGCGTGTCGTTCGCGGTACTGCTGTGCATTCTGTTCGTCACCAAGTACGTGCGCGGCTTCTTCTCCAACATCGCGGTGCTGCTGGGCATTCTGTTCGGCACGATCGTGGCGATTGCGCTGGGCAAAGTGTCGTTTGCGAGCGTGTCGGAAGCGCCGTGGTTCGGCCTCATCATGCCGTTCCATTTCGGCATGCCGCGCTTCGATCCGATTGCCATTGCGACGATGACGCTGGTGATGCTCGTGACGTTCATCGAGTCGACCGGCATGTTCCTCGCGGTGGGCGACATCGTCGGCCGTCCTGTGGATCAGAAGACACTGGTGCGCGGCTTGCGCGTCGACGGGCTGGGCACGATGATCGGCGGCATCTTCAATACGTTCCCGTACACGTCGTTCTCGCAGAACGTGGGACTGGTCGGCGTGACCGGCGTCAAGAGCCGCTGGGTATGTGCGATGGGCGGTTTGATCCTGATCGTGCTGGGCATGTTTCCGAAGGTGGCCCACGTGGTGGCGTCGGTACCGCAGTTCGTGCTGGGCGGCGCGGGCATCGTGATGTTCGGTATGGTCACGGCCACCGGGGTGAAAATCCTCTCGACGGTGGATCTCTCGAAGAATCGCTACAACCTTTACATCATCGCGATCAGCATTGGCGTGGGGATGATTCCGGTGGCGTCGGACAAGTTCTTCATGAAGCTGCCGCACGCCCTGGCGCCGTTCTTCCACAGTGGCATTCTGCTCGCCTCGATCAGCGCGGTGCTGCTCAACGCCCACTTCAACGGCTTGCGTAGCGAGGAAGAAGCGAGCGCACTGGCGCAGGAAGCGGGTAAGCAGGCAGACGCCGCGCATTGATGCCGCGGCGGCACGTCGGCCGGGGGCAATGGCCCGGCTGACGTGCTGTGCGCCCGCGATCACGCCATCCTATCGACATCCCTTCAGTGAAAGTTCCGACTCGAGATGGCGAGTTCGCCTAGCATCGACGAGAGATCGACCAGGCGATGGGCGACCAGATGGGTCACACGCTCCTCGCGTTGCCAGACACCTTCCACGCCCAACAAGGACGACGCCAGCAACGCCTTGCGTTGCGTCTCGACCAGATCGGGCCAGACGATCACGTTGATGACGCCCGTCTCGTCTTCCAGCGATACGAAGACCGTGCCATTGGCCGTGCCCGGCCGCTGCCGTCCCGTCACGATGCCTACCGTGCGTACCCGGTGTCCGTTCACGCCCTCGGCCTGCAATTCCCTTGCCGTTCGTACCCGCATCCTCGTGAGCTTCTCCCGCAACAACAGCAGTGGGTGACGGCGCAGCGTCAGTCCCGTACTCGCGTAATCGGCCACAATGTCCTGCCCCTCGGGCATCGGCGGCAATGTCACCTGCTCATCGCGACTGCCCGGCACCGCGTCGCGCAGTGCCGTCGCCCCCAGCAGCGGCGTGGGCGGCTGCCATGCCGCAACCGTCCATCGCGCCTGACGCCGCCCGCCCAGCAATGCCGACAGCGCATCGGCGGCAGCGAGCGCGTCGAGATCCCGCCGCGACAATGCCGCCCGTGCCGTCAGATCGTCGATGTCGGTGAACGGCTGCTGCCGGCGCGCGCGCTCGATTGCCTTCGCGCCTTCGTCAGACAAGCCCCTGACCAACGACAGCCCCAGTCGCACCGCCGGCCTGCGGGCATCGCCGTACCGTCCGATGCGCGCCTCGGGACGCGACTCCACATCGCTCACGCAAACGTCGATTGCACGCACCTCGACGCGATGCCGCCGCGCATCCTGCACCAATTGCGACGCCGAATAGAACCCCATCGGCAAACTGTTGAGCAACCCGCACAGGAACATCTCCGGCGCATGGCATTTGAGCCATGCACTCGCGTAGGCGAGCAACGCGAAGCTCGCCGCATGACTCTCGGGAAAGCCGTACTCGCCAAAGCCCTCGATCTGCCGGCAGATCGCCTCGGCAAACTCACGCGGATAACCGTTCTTCAGCATCCCGCTGATGATGCGAGTCTGGAATTTCTCCAGCCCGCCCTTGCGCTTCCATGCGGCCATCGACCGGCGCAACTGATCGGCATCGCCCGGCGTGAAATCGGCGGCGATCATCGCGATCTGCATCACCTGCTCCTGAAAGATCGGCACGCCCAGCGTGCGCTCAAGCGCCTCCTTGATTTCCTCACGCGGATAAATCACATCCTCTTTGCCCTGCTTGCGACGCAGATACGGGTGCACCATGCCCCCCTGAATCGGCCCCGGCCGCACAATCGCCACTTCGATCACCAGATCGTAGAACTTGTCCGGCTTCAGGCGCGGCAACATGCTCATCTGCGCACGCGACTCGATCTGGAACACACCCACCGTGTCGGCGCGACGAATCATTCCGTACGTCGCCGGATCGTCTCGCGGAATGTCGGCCAGTTCCATCGGCACACCGCGCCATTCGCCAAGCAGATCGAGCGTACGGCGCAAGGCGCTCAGCATGCCGAGCGCCAGCACATCGACCTTGAGCAGCTTGAGCGTCTCGATATCGTCCTTGTCCCATTGAATGACGTAACGATCCTGCATCGCCGCCGGGGCGATCGGCACGAGCCGCGAGAGCCTGTCGCGCGAGATCACGAAGCCACCGACGTGCTGCGACAAATGCCGGGGAAAACCGATCAGCCGCGCCACCAGATCGGCCCATAACCGGGTAGTCGGCGCGTCGGGCGACAATCCCTGCGCCGCCATGCGCGCGAGCAGATTCTCACGGCCATCCCACCACTGCTGGCTCTGCGCAACCTGCTCGACGATCGACAGATCGATGCCCAGCGCTCTGCCCGTGTCGCGCACCGCACTGCGCATGCGGTACGAGATCACCGTCGCGGCAAGCGCCGCCCGGTCGGTGCCGTACTTCTTGTAGATGTACTGAATCACCTCTTCGCGCCGCTGATGCTCGAAGTCGACGTCGATATCGGGCGGCTCGTTGCGCTCCTTCGACAGGAAACGTCCGAACAGCAACTGCACTTCGTCGGGGTTGACCGCCGTAATGCCCAGGCAATAGCACACCGCTGAATTCGCCGCCGACCCGCGCCCCTGGCACAGAATGTTCTGGCTGCGCGCGTAACGCACAATATCGTAGACCGTCAGGAAATACGGCTCGTACTCGAGATCGCCAATGAGTGTGAGTTCGTCCTCGATGAGATTGCGCACCTTCAGCGGCAACCCATTCGGATAGCGTCGCTTCGCCCCCGCCTCGACTTCCTGACGCAGATACGTCACCGGTGTATGACCGGCAGGCACCAACTCCTCCGGATACTCGTAACGCAGACTGCGCAGCTCGAAATGGCACCGCGAGGCGATGGCCACCGTCTCGGCCAGCGTATCGGGGGGATACAACCACGCGAGCCGCAGCCGCGTGCGCAGATGCTGCTCGGCATTGGCCGCAAGCGAAAGCCCGCAAGCCTGCACCGGTCTGCCCAGCCCGATGGCGGTCAGCGTGTCCTGCAACGGTTTGCGCGAGCGCACATGCATGAGGACATGGCCGGTGGCAACAAGCGGCACACCGCACTCGGCGGAGATCGCGCGCAGACGCGCCAGATGCGCGTCTTCGTCGGCACGGTGACGGCGCTCCAGCGCCAGCCATACCCGTCCTTCGCCAAAGGTTTGCGCCGCCCAACGGGCCTGCGCCAGCGTGCGCTCGGGACTCGCATCGGCGTCCGGCACCAGAATCATCAGACACCCCGGCAGCCCCTGCAGGTGCGCTTGCCCGGTCGCCGGCGCGCTGAAGTCTCGTGCATGCAGACGATAACTGCGCTTCGGGCCGCGCATGCGACCGAGCGTAATCATCTCGGAGAGATTACCGTAGCCTTCGCGATGCTGCGCCAGCGCGACCAGATGGACAGTGCCGAGGGCATCCGGCGTGCTCTCCGGCGTCAGACGAAACTCACTGCCCACGATCAACGACACCGAGGGATGCTTCATCACCTCAGCCAGTGCGCGAACCACGCCGGCAAGCGAGCACTCGTCGGTAATCGCCAGCGCGGTGTAGCCCAGGTGCGCCGCGCGCGCGACCAACTCCTCCGCGTGCGACGCGCCGCGTTGAAACGAGAAATTCGACAGACAGTGCAGTTCGGCATACGCGGGCAGGCTGCCGTCGTCGGCCGCGCGCGAGTCCGCCGCATCGGCACTGTCGTCGTTGGCGGCCAGCCCTTCGGTCGGGCCTTGCCATGGCAGGAAATCGTCGGCATTCATAAGACAGGGGCTCCGTGGACTCAGCCGAACAAACCATGCAAATACCACGCGGCATCCGCCCCTTTCACGGGACGCTCACGAAACACCCACAGCAATGCCCCCTGGGTATCGGCCGCAATGAAGTAGTCGCGCGTAACAGTGCCCGGCTCCCACCAGCCCGCTTCGATACGCTCCGGGCCGCTCACCAGTTGCAACGGCCCCTGCCGCCACGGACGCTCCCGCTGCACGCTGAGCCGCTGCGGCGCATCGAGCAGCCACGCCGGACGCGGTGGCAACGGCCTCTCGCCATCCGGCAGATGACGGCTCGTACCGGACGTCGCACCATCGGCAGCAGGCGCCGCACGTACCGGCGCCCCGTACGGCACACTGACGAACGCCGCCTCGGGCCGATGATCGCCGCGCACCTGCAAACGCCTCACATGCTCGTCGCCTAGACGGGCCGCCACGCGCTCCATCAGTTGCACAAAATCCTGCCGGGCACGTCCTGGCTCGGGCAATAACGAGCCGCTTTGCGGCACATGCGGCGCCGTTTGCGTGATGTCGAGCCGCAAGGTCAGCACCGGGGCGATCAATGGCGAGCGGGCGAGCCGCTCCTTGCACAAGGACAACAAATGCGCAGGCGCGGCACTCGCTTCGGCGAGACGGATATCGAAACGCGTCGGCGCCAGCGTTTGCCGCCCGAGCGGCTCATGCTCGAGCACCAATGTGAGTGCGCGCGTGGCCAGTTGTCCGGCGCAAAGCCACCCCGTGAGTTGCGCCAGCAGTCGGCGCAGGCCGAAGAGCAGCACGTCGATGTCATGGGTCAGCGATGGCAGCGGCAGCACCGCCTCGAAATGGGGCGGCGCGCGATACCAGTTCGGCGACTCCGGCGTTTCGCCATAGGCCCGGCAAAGCGCGGCAGGCAGATCGGCGCCACAACGGCGGCGCACGCCCGCCGAGGGCAACGCGCGTAATTCGCCCAACGTCGCACAACCGATTTGCGCGAGCCAGTCGAGCCACGGCTGCGCCTCGGCCAGTAACGTCACCGAAAGCGAATCGAGTTGTTGCGGGAGATCCGTCGAGGCAGGGGGCAACATCTGCCTCAGCGGCATTGGCATGACCGGCTCGCCGGACAACGCAAGAAGCGCCGCCGCGCTGGCCGTAGCGGCAATCCCCATCGACGCACGATGACCCAGCGCCTCGGCACTCTCGAGCACCTGCGCCGCCAGCGATGCCAAACCGCCGAACAAACGCAGACTTGGCGCCACGTCGATCAGCACGCATTGCGGCGAAGCGATGGCGACATCCGGACCGAAACGCAGCAATGCCAGCGCCAACGCTTCGAGCGCCACGGTCTCGGCCGCCTCGTCGCGATCGTGAAACCGCGCTTGCGGCAACAGCGCCAACACACCCCCACGGCGCATGCCGGGTTGTACCCCCGCAGCCTGCGCCGCTTCACTCGCCTGCCAGACACGCGACTGTGCGAGCACGACCGTCGTGTCGGCCTGCGCGTCAGCCCGTGTGAGCGGAGAGGCGATCTCGAGCGCCAGACAGGGCAGATGCAGGGCGATCCAGCAAGCCATGCGAGACTCCGGAAGCAGAAACCAAAGACACCGTAGACGGTGCAAGCGAAGGGGCCCGATCGGGCCTGACGGGCATCGGCCTGTCGTCGTCGGCGCCCCCCGTGACCGGTTGCGGGGCACGGGTATAAGGTGCAGGCAACGTCAGCCAGAGCGGTTCGGTACGAGGCGGCCCGCGGCGCTTGTGAAACTGCACGCCGAGACGGCTCCCCTCAGCGACGGTAAGCCCCAGCCTCAGCGGTGCCGCCGAGGCCGTCGCGATGGCGGCCGGTCCGCGCATCACCCAGGCGAGCGTCTCGCCACCACCGGCCGCGACCTGAAGCCGCCGGATCTGCTCGGGCGTCGCCGCCGGAAGCCAGGTCAGCACAGCACCGCAGCACGCGCTTTTGAGCGCCTGCTCGGCGCACCAGAGCATGTCCCGATCCTCGGTCTTCATGCCTCGCCCGCCACGTGCCCCCGTCATCGGACGCGTCTGACGCGCCGGACGCATCACGACACTAAGCCAGCGCAGATCAATCCCCCACCCGGCCAGCGCCGGAGCATACGGCAGCATCGGCGGCGCAATCACCATCACCGGCTGCCCCGCCTGCGTGAGATCGCGCAACGCCGGTGCCAGCAGCCGCCATTCACCGATACCCGGACGCTCGCTCAACAATTCCGTCACCGCGCCATGCGGCCAGCCAGCGCCGGGCAATTCGGCGTCAAGCGCAGCAAAGCCAGTGGTGTGGCCAGCCCGGTGGCAACGCGCCAGCTCACTGGCACGCCACAGCCCGGCAGGCAAGGAGGAAAGCGGCAGGGTCATCTCGCACCCGAATACTGTATGAATGTACAGTATAGCAGTTCATACGCTATTTACGGGCTATCCGTGCCTCGCCTGCTGTCATGATCCGGCTTGCGGTGGAACGCCGCCCCGGCTAACGTTGACACCATTGGACGAATTCCCTCCCTCATGCCTCTGCCAACTACAGCCACTGCGCCTTTCTGTCCCTCCGAGGTCAAAGGCAGCATCATCATCGACGCGCGCGAATCGCGCTGGATCAAACTCAAACGCTTCGCCGGCCCCGGACTACTCGTTGCGATCGGCTACATGGACCCTGGCAACTGGGCGACGGATATCCAGGCCGGGTCGCAATTCGGTTACTCGTTACTCTGGGTGGTCGCACTCTCCAGCCTCTCGGCCATCTTTTTGCAGATGCTTGCCGCCCGGCTGGGGCTGGTCGCCGGACGCGACCTCGCGCAAGCCAGCTATGACCGCTACGGCCGCGCAGGACGCCTCGTGCAGTGGATCACCGCCGAGATCTCGATCATCGCCTGCGATATTGCCGAAGTCCTCGGCTGTGCGCTCGCATTCAAGTTGCTGCTGGGTGTGCCTATCGCCTGGGGCATTGTGCTCACCGCGCTCGACACGATGATCGTGCTCGGTCTGCAAGGCAAAGGCTTTCGTCAGATCGAGGCCATCGTCTTCGGGTTGATCGGCACGATGGCGTTCTGCTTCGTCGCGCAGGTGGCAATGGTGCCGCCCGACTGGCATGCCGTGGCGGCAGGCCTCGTGCCCGGCGCTCCCAGCCACGACCGGCGCGACGCCATCGTGCTCGCGCTCGGCATCGTCGGCGCCACGATCATGCCGCACAACCTGTACCTGCACTCCAGCGTCGTACAAACCCGGCGCGTGGTCGGCGGCAAACGCGGCGATGTGCGCGACACCCTCGCGATGGTCCGCATCGACACCTGGGTCTCGCTCGTGATCGCGATGGGCGTGAATGCGGCCATTCTGATGCTTGCCGGTGCGGCATTTCATGCCAGCGGCCAGACCAATGTCACCGATATCGAGCAGGCGTATCGGCTCATTACGCCGATTGCGGGCAGTGCGGCGGCGTTCCTGTTCGGCATCGCCCTGCTCGCGTCGGGGCAAAGCTCGACGCTCACCGGGACCATCGCCGGGCAGGTCATCATGGACGGTTTTCTGAAAATGAAGATCCCCTGCTATCAGCGCCGCCTGATAACCCGCGGGCTTGCGCTCGTGCCCGCGCTGATCGGCGTGCTGTGGCTTGGCGACGGCGCCGTCGGCAAGTTGCTCGTGTGGAGTCAGGTGCTGCTCAGCCTGCAACTGCCGTTCGCCATGTGGCCGCTCATCCGCTCGGTCAGCGACCCGCGCGTGATGAACGGCAACACCATCGGACGCCCCACGCAAGTGTTCGCGTGGGGCCTCTTCGCAGTCATTACCGCCACCAACCTGCTGTTGATCTTCGGACTGGATTGAGGCGACCGGTCTGGGCCGGGCGCACGGCGACACGACGTGCACGACGCCTGGCCGCCGCCGTCACGGTTCGTTCTACAAACCGAGATCGCTCAACCCCGGATGATCGTCGGGGCGGCGCCCCTGCGGCCAGAGAAACAGACGCTCGCCCTCGGTGATGCGCGAGTCGTTGATGCTGGCGTGGCGCTCGGCCATGAGCCCTTGCGCGTCGAACGCCCAGTTCTCGTTGCCATACGAACGGAACCAATTGCCCGAGTCGTCGCGCCATTCGTAAGCGAATCGCACCGCAATACGGTTCTCGGTGAACGCCCACAGTTCCTTGATGAGCCGATAGTCGAGTTCGCGTTGCCATTTGCGCGTCAGGAATTCGACGATCTGGTCGCGACCGCGCGGAAACTCGGCACGATTGCGCCAGCGGCTGTCGACGGTATAGGCCAACGCAACCCGCGCAGGATCGCGCGAATTCCAACCGTCTTCGGCCATGCGAACTTTCTGAATTGCAGTCTCACGCGTGAATGGCGGAAACGGCGGGCGAGCTTCATTGTCGGCCATGACAACTCCTGTCAAAAACATGAGGGGAACGCCGGTCGAGTGTATCGCCAAGCGCCCCGCGCTGCTTATCGCAGAGAGCGTACGCACCGTGTTTCGGTGTGCCAACACGCCAAAAACGCGTGCTAATATCAGCCCCCCTTACCCGAAATTACAAGAGCAAAGCATCGCAAATCGGTAAGGGATCAGATGCCCGCGACAAGTCGACGTCACCACGCGTCGCCTGCCGGGTCAAAACACATACAGGGGTATCACCGTGCAGAAAAGCAAGTCCAGCATTGCGCTGCTCAGCGCCGCCATGGTCGCCGTCGGCGTGCTTGGCGGTTGCGCCACCGAAAGCTCGCGCACCATGCAAGTCGCCAAGGTGGAAAGTGCCAGCCGTCCGTACGTGGGTGTACGCACGCCTATCGCCGTCGGCAAATTCGATAACCGTTCCGCTTACATGCGTGGCGTTTTTTCCGATAACGTCGACCGACTTGGCAGCCAGGCCAAAACGATCCTGATCACCCATCTGCAACAAACCAATCGCTTCAACGTGCTCGACCGCGACAACATGGCCGAGATCCGTCAGGAAGCCGATATCAAGAAGACTCAGCAGACGCTCAAGGGCGCCGACTACGTGATCACCGGCGACGTCGTCGAGTTCGGCCGCAAGGAAGTGGGCGACAAGCAACTCTTCGGCATTCTGGGCCGTGGCCGCGAGCAGATCGCTTATGCCAAGGTCAATCTGAACGTGGTCGATATCGCCACGTCAGAAGTCGTCTACTCGAGCGGTGGTGCGGGCGAGTTCGCCCTGTCGAATCGCGAAGTGATCGGCTTCGGCGGCACCGCTGGCTACGACTCGACGCTCAACGGCAAGGTCCTCGACCTCGCGATGCGCGAAGCCGTCAACAATCTGGTCGCCGGTATCGAAAGCGGTGCCTGGAAGCCGGGCAAGTAAGCCAGCCAACTCACTTTTTCAGCATGCCGCAGGTGCGTCGCGCGTAATGCGCTTTGCCTCGCACATCAGTGCAGGCTTGCGCTCGCCCGCCGCGACATGCGTGTCAGGATCTCTATCGCCATGAATCGCAAGTTCTCATCCGGCCGCGCCGCCGTGGCGGCCATCATCGGTGGTGCACTGCTCACGGGCTGCGCCACCCCGCCCAAGCCCCTGTACGACTGGGAAAGCTACCAGCCGCAAGTCTACGAATACTTCAAGGGCGAATCGAAGGAGGCCCAGATCATCGTGCTCGAGCGCGACCTCGAGAAAATCAAGGCCGCCAATAACGCCGCGCCCCCTGGCTTTCATGCTCACCTCGGTCTGCTCTACGCCTCTGTGGGCAAGTCCGACAAGATGGTCGAGGAATTTCAGACCGAGAAGCAGTTGTTCCCCGAATCGGCCGGTTACATCGACTTTCTTCTCAAGAACAAGACCCCGGAGGCCAAGCAATGATCGCGCGACTCTGTAAATGGATGACGGTAGCGGCACTGGCCGCCGTGATGACGGGTTGCGCGGTGCATCAAGCCAAACCGTACGACTACACCGCGTTCAAGGAAAGCAAGCCGAAGTCGATTCTGGTGCTGCCTCCGCTGAACGAATCGCCTGACATCGATGCGACCTACAGCGTGCTGTCGCAGGTTACGGTGCCGCTGGGCGAAGCTGGCTACTACGTGATGCCGGTAGCATTGGTCGATGAGTCGTTCCGTCAGAACGGCCTGACCGTCGCCGGCGACATCCATCAGGTGAGCCCGGCCAAGCTGCGCGAAATCTTCGGCGCCGACGCTGCGCTCTATCTCAAGATCACGCAGTACGGCACGAAGTACATGGTGCTCGACAGCGCTACGGTGGTGACCGTCTCGGCCGAACTCATCGATCTTCGCAACGGCGCCAAGTTGTGGAGCGGCGCGGCCAGCGCGTCGAACAACGAAGGCAACAACAATAGTGGTGGCGGCCTGATCGGCATGCTGGTCACGGCGGCGGTCAAGCAGATCGTCAACAGCGTGTCGAACGCCGGCTACACAGTCGCCGGCACGGCCAATGCGCGCCTGCTGTCAGCGGGTCGCGCCAACGGCCTGCTCTACGGCCCGCGCTCGCCGAAGTACGGCACCGACTGAGGTCGGTTCCCATACCCCGGACATGCGGTCGTCGCTTGATCGTGTGTCCGGGGTGCGCCGACTGTGCAGACCGCGGCACGTCGCCTATAGTGGTAACGCATCACGAAGCAAAACTCGGACCGATAGCTACACCGTGCCCCGAGCACGGGACGATAACGCCTGACGACGCATGCGCGCGCGTCGGGCGTCAATCAAGCTACGTCCAGGAGTCATCATGTTTCCCCGCTTTGCTTCCCCCATCATCGCCTTCGTCGCCAGCGGCCTGCTCGCCCTGTCGACATTCGTATACGCCGACCCGATGCGTCTGTCCGACCTCAAGGACGCCAACGGCCAGCAACTCAGCGTTGACGACTTGCGTTTGCTGATGCCCGGCGCACATATCACCAACGTCATCAACAACGGCAGTACGCGCAAGTGGATCAACGAGACCAATGGCACGCTCAATGCCACGAGTGATAACAAGGGCAATCTCGGATCGGGGGGACGCCTGGTCCAGGTCGCCCACGCCACCGGCACCTGGTCGGTCAACGACAATGGATCGTATTGCGTGAACCTGGAATGGCGGGCGCTCACCGAGAATTGGTGCCGCTTCATGTTCAAGGTTGCTGACAAGTACTACGGCGTGACGTCGCTCGCCAACGGGGCCGCGATCGCCACCGAGTTCACCATTGAGAAGTAAACAGTGGCCCCGCCGATGAAAAACGCCCCGGTACGGCAGTCAGACCGGGGCGCGACCGCCGACTTCGTTTTCCGTCGTCATCGTCAAGAGGGATGCTTGGCGTTGCATTCGCCCCCATGTGCCGCGTAAACGACAAAGCCCGCCAAAATGGCGGGCTTACGCGAGCCAATCCTTGGAAACCGCAGGGATTGGCATCCGGACTTACGGTTGGGCGCCGTCGCACGTCATCACATCGATGACGGGAATCGCCCAGTGTGACGATCGACTTGCCTGATTGCGCCAGCGACGACCGTTCGTCCGGAACGACTTGCTACAGACAGCTTAGAAACCGGCGGTTTCCAGCGTGCGGATACGTTGTTCCAACTCAATGATGTCCTTCGACTCAGCCAGGAACGCTTCACGACGACGGCGTTCAGCAGTTTCGAACCAAGTATTCACGACTTCAAACAGGGCGGCAAACATGGTGTTTCTCCAATTTATTTAGTGTGCTGCATCGCAGCAGTGCTTCGCATTATATAGGGTTTTCCATTTAAGGGTTATACCCTATATAGAAAAATCACGAAAAATCTGCTAGAAGCATGTTTCGAATGCAGTCAATTCCAAATAAATTTCATAAAAATCAATAACTTAAACAACATTCAGCGCAACACAACACCTCGCTGCGGCGCACTGTCGCAGGGACAGAAAAAAATACGGAAAATAAAAAAGCGCCGCTACCGCGGCGCGTCATGCTGGATTCTGGACGCCAGTGAATGGCAGCCCATGCCATTTATCCCTGAGGAATCTGACGGGCCTGAGCGTCGCCGTCACCGACCGGGCTATCCGTTGGGGCAGCGGATTCGACGGCCGCAGCCTTCGATGCAGTGGCTTTCTGCGCAGGACTACAGGACGTCATCGGACTAGCGGAACACTCTGTCTTGGCGCCCGGATTGCCGGGAAGCGCCGCGGCAGCAATGCCTTCCAGTATCGGGCAATCGGGGCGGTCATCGCCGTGGCAATGCATAGCGAGATGCGAAAGTGTGTCTCGCATGGCCACCAGTTCGCCAATGCGCTGATTGAGTTCGTCGACATGAGATTGGGCAAGCGCTTTCACCTGCGCGCTGGAACGGCCGCGATCCTGCCAAAGTGCCAGCAACTGGCGGATCTGGTCGATCCCGAAACCCAATCGTCTCGACTGGCGAATGAACCGAAGCAGATGAAGATCCTGCTCGCCGTATCGCCGGTAACCTGCCTCGGAGCGAGGGCTCGGAGGCATCAGGCCGATACTCTCGTAGTACCGGATCATCTTGGCCGTCACGCCGCTGGCCTGTGCCGCTTGTCCGATGTTCATGACTGCCTCACTGGGGGGAACGAGGGTTGAACGACGGGGTGGAGGAACCGTTCATCGCCTTGTCGTCACCTGACAGCACAAGCCGGGCGCTGATAGGCGCGTGATCGGAAATCCGTGACCAGGGACGCCCGCGCAAGACCTGCGCCCCTTCGATATGAAAGCCGCGTGCATAAATGCGGTCAAGTCGCAAAAGCGGCAATCCACTCGGGAAACTACGTGCAGGACGCCCCACACTGTTCTGAAACACCTCGGTCAGCGCCAGCTTTTCCGCCAGCAACCGATCCGCCTGATTGCTCCAATCGTTGAAGTCGCCCGCGATAATCAACGGCGCATCGGCGGGAATGGCATCGGCAACGCGCTCCGCGAGCATCTCGAACTGGCGTCGGCGGCCGCGACCTGCCAGCGACAAATGCACACACAGGCAATGCAGCGGCTGCTTCAGCCCCGGCACGGCAATCTCGCAATGAAGCATGCCGCGCTTCTCAAAACTATAGGTCGTGATGTCGTGGTTGTCCGATCGGACGATCGGATAACGACTCAGAATCGCGTTGCCATGATGCCCGTGCTCGTAGACGACATTGCGTCCATAAGCGTGATCGAGCCACATACCTTGCGCCAGAAACTCGTGTTGCGGCTGTACCGGCCAATTACTGTGGCGCACGGCATGCCGCTGGTGCATACCCTGCACCTCCTGAAGAAAAACAAGATCCGGTGCAAGCCCCTCCAACCCTGCGCGCAATTCGTGAACACGCAAACGGTTGAATACGGAAAACCCCTTGTGGATGTTGTAACTCGCGATATGCAGACTATTCATATTCGGCAGCATTAACCCCGCGCCAAAAGACAGACGATATCAGCTAGATGATGTCGCTTTCGACGATTTTCAAGCCAGATGGAAATCCGGGCGAAACGCCGGCAGAACCTTCTCCGCGCCTCACCCATGATCGTTTCATTATGCGCCGTTCACCTTGTGCCGGGGCAAACCACCCTCAGGCGCCAGCGCGACGGGCCTCGCCAATACCCCTGACAGCGCTCGCATTGACCTCTTGCACCACTGGGCGCCACCGGCGCAGCAGCAGCGCATTGCTCACCACACTGAAACTGCTGAGCGCCATCGCCGCACCGGCGATCACCGGATTCAACAGACCGAAGGCCGCCAGCGGAATGCCGATCACGTTGTACGCGAAGGCCCAGAACAGGTTCTGACGGATCTTCGACCACGTACGACGGGAGACATCGATAGCATCGGCAACTCGCAGCGGATCGCCGCGCATCAGCGTGATGCCCGCCGTCTGCATCGCGACATCGGTACCAGACCCCATCGCGATTCCAACATCGGCTGCGGCGAGTGCCGGGGCGTCGTTGATGCCGTCGCCAACCATGGCTACGACCACACCGTTGCGCTTGAGTTGCGCAATCACCTCCGCTTTGCGCTCCGGCAGCACGTCTGCATGAACCTCATCGAGTCCCAACGCCTCGGCCACGGCCTTGGCACTCCCCGCGTTGTCTCCCGTGATCATCACGCAGCGCACCCCCAGGGCGTGCAATCGGTCGATGGCCGGGCGCGCCGTAGCTTTGATCGTATCGCCAAACGCGAGCAGCCCGAGCAACCGCGCCGCACCGGCGTTAGTGCTCTCGCCGCCGGTCTCCACCAGCCACGAGACGGTACGCCCCTCTGCCGCCAGACGCTTGGCCTCCCCGGCCAGCGCTGCCTGCGAGATGCCCAGTTCGTCGAGCAACCGGGCATTGCCCAATTGCAGCCGATGGACACCGCGCAGTTCGCCCACCCCACTCACGTCGCCCGCGTCCTCGACACGCGCGCGCATCCCTCTGCCAGGCAACGCGGCAATCTCGGAAGCCACTGGTATTGCCGAGGTCAGCCCGGCCTCCTCTGCCGCCGTCATCACCGCCTTCGCCAGCGGATGCGAACTCCCCGACTGCACCGCAGCGGCCCAGCGCAACAACGTCTCGGCGCTCGTGCCCGGCGCAGGCAGATGGGCCACCAGTCGCGGTTTGCCTTCGGTCAGCGTCCCTGTCTTGTCGAAAGCAACGACACCGATACGGTGTGCCAGTTCGAGCGCTTCGGCATCCTTGATGAGAATGCCATGCCGCGCTGCCGCGCCCGTGCCCACCATGATCGCGGCAGGCGTTGCCAGCCCCAGCGCGCACGGGCAAGCGATGACCAGCACCGCCACCGCATTGAGTAGCGCTGCCTCGAGGCCGATACCCAGCATCCAGCCAACGACGACCGTGGCAATCGCAATAAGCACGACCACCGGTACAAAGACCGCAGCCACCCGGTCGACGGCACGTTGAATCGGTGCCTTGCCGGCCTGCGCATCTTCGACCATGCGAATGATCCGGGCCAGTGCCGTATCGGCGCCGACAGCCGTCGTCTCCACCCGCAGCGTCCCGGCCCCATTGATCGAGCCACCGACAACTTTGTCACCGGCCGCTTTGTCGATGGGCAACGGCTCGCCGGTCAGCAACGATTCGTCGAGTTGGCTGGCGCCGTCACGAATCTCGCCGTCCACCGGCACACGCTCACCGGCACGCACCACGACCCAGTCACCCACTTTCACTTGCCCCAACGGCACCGTGACCTCATTCGCCGCACCGTGCGGGTCTCGCAGCACCTGCGCCGTCTCCGGACGCAACGCCGCAAGCGCGCGAATCGCTTCCACGGTACGGCGCTTTGCCCGCGCTTCGAGCCACTTGCCGAGCAGCACCAGCGTAATGACAACAGCCGCTGCTTCGAAATACAGATGCGGCATGCCGCCCGCAGGCGCGCGCCACCATTCGTACAAGCTCAGACCGTAGGCCGCAGACGTGCCCAAGGCCACCAGCAAATCCATATTGCCGCTACCCGCGCGCACCGCCTTGTAACCTGCCCGATAGAACCGCGCACCGAGCCAGAACTGCACCGGGGTGGCGAGCAGCCACTGCAGCCACGCCGGTGGCATCAGATGAATGCCGAACGGCTCGAGCAACATCGGCAACAGCAACGGCAGCGATAGCACCGCCGCCACGGCCACCGGCCACCACGCTGGGCCTTCCTTCGACGTCGCAGCCTGCGCCGGGTCCGTCACCTGCGATGCTTCGTATCCTGCCTTCTCGACGGCCGCAGTGAGCGCAGCTACGTCGACAACCCCGCGAACGCCGCGCACAGCAGCGCGTTCCGTCGCCAGATTGACGTTGGCTTCGACTACGCCCGGCACGTTCCGAAGCGCTTTTTCCACACGCCCCGCGCACGACGCACAGGTCATGCCGCCAATCGCAAACTCGAAGGATTGCTCTGCAATTTGATACCCCGCGTCGCTCACGGCCGTCTCGACCGCACCGAGCAACGCCGCCGGGGTTACGTCGGGCGCGGCCTCCACGGCCGCCGTCTCGGTCGCAAGATTCACGTTGGCACGGGCCACGCCCGGCGCACGCCGCAACGCCTTCTCGACCCGGGTCACACACGAAGCACAGGTCATGCCCTCAATACCGACCAACCAGTTCTGATTCATCTCAGGATCTCCAGGAAGACTGTCATCATGTGTCACACCATAATCCTTGCCATGACAGGAAGGTCAAGTGGCTCGCGTCAACATGTCGCAGCCTTCACCATGACAGCCTCGCTAACCCTCACGATAGCGCGCCCGGAGCCGCCCAGGTTTGGGCAGCGTCTGAGCGATCGCCCGAATCCCCTGAAAAAAGCGCTTGAGCTTCCCGCTGTAGGAAGGTCTATCATCGATTTGTCTGATCAGTGCCACCCAAACCTCTTTCAAGGAGTCGAACATGCAAGTGCAAGTCGAAGGTATGAGCTGCGGTCATTGCGTCAAAACCGTCACGCGGGCAATCACCGAGCGCGACGCTGCGGCCAAGGTCAACGTAGATCTGAGCGCGGGTCGCGTGGACGTCGAAAGCCGCCTCTCGCCGGCTGAAGTCAGCGCCGCCATCACCGACGCAGGTTACACGGTGAAAGGCACCGCGGCCTGAGCGTCGTCCGGCAGGTCAGATGCCGCAAACCTCACTCGACGTTGCGGCATCTGGCGCCCCTACTGCCAGCGAATCGTCCGGTCCTGCCCCGTTCCACAATCCCACGCGCGCCGCGTAGTCTTCCCTGCAAACCCGCGACACCTTGTGCTACGCTCTTTCTCGCCGAATACGCTCGGACGCCACGCGATAAGTCACCGCGCGGCACTGCGCGTGCGGCATACACGTCTTCAGGGCGGGGTGAAAATCCCCACCGGCGGTATGTGACACCGCGCAGCGGAAGCTGCGTTCGTCATGAGCCCGCGAGCGCTTGCCACCGTCGCTTTCGTGACACCGGCAGGGTCAGCAGATCTGGTGCGAAGCCAGAGCCGACGGTCATAGTCCGGATGAGAGAAGATGCGTCGATACCCGCGTGCCATGGGATGCGATTCCATGGCGACGTCCGTTCGCATGCCCCGAAAACGTTTTTCGCCCGATTGACTTACGCGAGGAGCGTTTCATGTCCGTTACCACCAGTACGACCCAAGCTGCACCGCAAGACACCGTATCGGCCCCTACGCCAGGCACAGCCGACGATCTGCATGCCTACCCGGCATTCACCCACCTGCCGCCCGTCGAAGTCCGTCTGGCCGCCTCGCTCCAGGCGATGCGCGAAGGCCGCCCAGTCATTCTGATGGACGATCTCGACCGCGAGAACGAGGCCGACCTGATCGTCGCCGCCGAGAAAATCACCCCGGCCACCATGGCCATGCTGATTCGCGAGTGCAGCGGCATCGTCTGTCTGTGTCTGCCTGACGAGACCCTGCGCCGTCTTGATCTGCCGCCAATGGTCGAGCAAAACCAGAGCCGTTACGGCACGGCGTTCACTGTGACCATCGAGGCTCGCCAAGGCGTGAGCACAGGCGTGTCCGCCGCCGACCGCGTGACCACGATTCGTGCCGCGATTGCCAATGACGCCCAGCCCTCCGACCTGTCTCGCCCAGGCCACGTCTTCCCGCTGCGTGCGCAGCCGGGCGGTGTGCTCACACGCCGGGGCCATACGGAAGGCTCAGTCGATCTGGCGATTCTCGCCGGTCTGAAACCCGCCGCCGTGCTGTGCGAGTTGATGAATCCGGACGGGACGATGACGCGTGGTGCAGACATCGAACGCTTCGCCGAGCAACACGGTCTGCCGATCCTGACCATCGACGAGTTGGCCAACTATCGCCTCAGCCACGCGCAAGCGGCCTGAGCCTGTCTGAGCCAGCGTGGAGGGCGCTCCGGCGCCCTCGCCTCGACGCTTCCCTCTAACGCGGAATGCCCCAACGCCCCCCGCGACTTCTATAATCGGGCATATCGCTAGCATTATAAAAGTAACGAGGAAGACACCATGAATACCCGAGCGGATGCTGCCACCGTACTGGCGCAGTGGGAAGCCGACGAAGCCGCCGTGCGTGAACGGATCGCCCGCAATGGCCCCTTGCGTTACGGCGTGGCAACGCCGTCCGACGTGATCGGTCTGACCGGTCAGGAAATGTTTCAGGCGATGTTCGACGGCAAGCTGCCGATGCCGCCGATCAGCGAGACGCTCGGCTTCATCGCCATTGAGGTCGCGAGCGGCCGCGCCGTCTTTCAAGGCCGCCCGGCGTTGCCGTATTACAACCCGCTCGGCTCCGTCCACGGCGGCTGGTACGCCACCCTGCTGGATTCCGCCGTCGCTTGCGCAGTGCATTCGACGCTACCCGCCGGACGCAGCTACACCACGCTCGAACTCAAAACCAACATGGTTCGCGCGCTCACGCACGACGTCCCCTGCGTGCGTGCCGAAGGCAACATCGTTCAGGTCGGACGCCAGGTCGGTATCGCCGAAGGCCGCATCGTCGGCCCGGACGGCACGCTCTACGCACACGCCACGACCACCTGTCTGATCTTCGATTTTCCGCCCCGCAAGGCCTAGGCAAGCGCAGCGCGGTCAAATAAAAAAAGCCCGCCGGGGGTAATCCCGGCGGGCTTTTCATTGCACTTGCCCCGCGCTTGCCCCACACCCGACACGCTATCGCGGCGAGCGTGGGCCCCAATCAATGCGACGACGGACCGCCACCTTGCTGCTCACTGTCGGGCTGATGTTCGAGCGTCTCTTTGAGGGCGATCTGGAGCTTGGCGTGCATGCGCACGAACCAACTGCGCATCACGATGGCCAGCACCACCGTGCCCGCGACGATCAACGCGATCATTTCCGTCGACGGCAAAATGCTTGCCGACAAAGCCGCTACCAGCAGGATCACCCCAACCATGGCGGCAATCGGCAGGATCTCGGCCACCACGCGGCGCACCTGAAGCGTATACCGGCCGGTCAGGCTCGGCGGCACCGACAACTCGACGAGCAACAGCGAGAGCGACTTGAGCTTGCGGTACACCGCAATCAGGAACGGCAGCGACAGCACCAGCGCCGCCCCCCACACCACGGCACTTTGCAGGCTCGGGTCGCGCACCCAGGGCGACATCAGGTCGGCCAGCCGACGGTAGAAGAACGCGCCACCGAGGAAGATCGTGACGACCAGCGCCAGATTGATGGCAACGCTCACCACGATACGCCGCACGATCGTGACGAGCGCAGCACTGTCACCGGTCAGTTGAATGCTCTGCAGCCACTGCGTGTACTGCCCCAACACGTAGGACAGACGTCCCGGCATCGCCCGGCCAAGCCATCCCGTCACCGGATCGGCGCTCTTGATCAGATACGGCGTGAGCAGCGTCGTGATGACCGACACGGCCACGGCAATCGGATAAAGGAAGTCGCTCGTCACCTTGAGCGAAAGTCCGAGCGACGCGATGATGAACGAGAACTCTCCGATTTGCGACAGGCCCATGCCCACACGCATCGACGTACGCCCATCCTGCCCGGAGAGGTACGCTCCCAGACCGCACGACACGATCTTGCCGATCACCACCGCCAGGGTGATGACCAGAATCGGCCAAATGTATGTGACGAGGACATGCGGGTCGAGCAACAGGCCGATGGTGACGAAGAACACGGCGCTGAACATGTCGCGCAGCGGTGCAACCAGCCGCTCGATCGTATGCAGCTCACGCGCCTCGGCCATGATGGCGCCGATCAGGAACGCACCGAGCGCCACGCTGTAACCCATCTGGATGACCAGCAGGCAGAAGCCGAAGCACAGACCCAGCACGACGATCAACAGCATTTCGTCGCTCTTGAACTTCGCCACGTACGCGAGAATGCGCGGCACGAGCAGAATGCCCACGACGAGCGACACCACCATGAACAGCAGCAGCTTGCCCAGCGTAAAGGTGGCTTCACCGGCATCGACCGAGCCGCTGATGGCAATGCCCGAGAGCAGCGCGATCATGCCGATGGCGAGCACGTCTTCCACGATGAGCACGCCGAAGATGAGCTGGGCGAAACGCTCGCGCTTCATGCCGAGTTCGTCGAGCGCCTTCACGATGATGGTGGTCGACGAGACGGCGAGCATCGCGCCGAGGAAGATCGAGTCCATCGCCTTCCAGCCGAAGAATCGTCCGATCTCGTAGCCCAGCCAGAGCATCAGTACGATCTCGGTGATCGCGGCCACGAATGCCGTCACGCCAACCCGCGCGAGCTTGCGCAAGCTGAACTCCAGCCCCAGCGAGAACATCAGGAACACAACACCGAGTTCGGCCAGGATGCCGATGGTCTTCTCATCATGTATCAATGCGAACGGCGGCGTATACGGGCCGATGATCACACCCGCCACGATATAGCCGAGCACGACCGGCTGCCGGAACCGGTTGAAGATGACTGTCACGATGCCCGCCAGCAGCATGATGACGGCCAGATCCTGAATGAAGTCGATGGCGTGATGCATCCGATACGTTCTCCCCGCGGCGTTTTACGCCGATATTGCTGTTCTTGACTCCACGCCGGTCGCACGCCGCGCCCCTGCCGGGCCGCAGCGATTAACACAAGACGTGATGCTTGATGAAGGTGGGAAGCCGGCCGCTTGCAGCCGGCTTGATAGACGTTGCGTTCGTTCGCCCGGTCGCCCATGGCGAACCCGCCGCCGGGGGCGCTGGCCTGCGCATCCCCGAAAGGGCTCCGGCACGACGGCCGAATTGGCAATACCAGACGAAATACCGGCCGAAAACTGGCGCCAAATCAATATACGCGATGGGCGAACACGCGCGCAACCCAAGATTGACGGGGCTTTTCATAAAAAATTCCCGTTTTTTGCCACTTGCGACGAAATTTTTCTTCTTGCTTTTTGTCTCGTCGACATGTGAAATATCACAACAATATCAATCGAGTTTCACGGAGATTGCCGGCTATGCGTTTTTATCCGTCCTTCAGAGGGAACCGTGACGGCATCGATACGACCGTCGATGCGGCCATCGCCACGCAGCCCATCACCGGCTGACGCCTCCCCAACAGATGCCCAACGACACGCCCTTCGAACCCGGCCACGCCACAACGGCAACGACCAGCCTCGCCGATTCGCCGGCGATCGCTGACGGGCGCAGCCTGACGCAGCGCGCTTACGAAGCCATCAAGCACGACATCATCACGTTGCGTCTGCGCCCCGGCGAAACGCTCAACGAAGCACAGTTGATGCAGTCGACGGGACTGGGGCGCACCCCTGTGCATCAGGCGATGCACCGGCTCGCGCTTGAGGGGCTACTGGTCATCCTGCCGCGCAAGGGCGCGATGGTCGCGCCCGTCTCGCTCAACGACGCACTCGAGATCATCGACGTTCGCATGATCAACGAAACGTACTGCGTGGAATTGGCTGCGCGCGCCGCCACGCCCGACGACCTGGCGACCATCGAAGCGGTGCTGGCTCGCTCGCGCGAGGCGATTGCCATGCGCGATGTCGCGGCGACGATGTGTATCGACCGCGACTTCCATCTGGCGATCTCGCGCGCTTCGCGTAATCAGACGCTCGCTGAGCTGTTACGCGGACTGCACGAGCGCTCGCTGCGCTTCTGGTTTCTCGCACTGTCGACGCCGAGCCATCTGGAAGGCGTGTACGAGGAACATCTCGAACTGTTCGAAGCACTCGCCGCGCACGACGCCGAACGCGCCCGCCGCGCGATCACCCGTCATATCGAAGAATTCCGTACCCACATCCTGAAAGCGATCTGACCATGAGCACCGACGCCATCGATCTGCAACGCCCCCTGTCCGAACTCGCCGCCGCGCTCGACGCCGGGCGCACCACCAGCCGTGCATTGACCGAGCAAGCGCTCGCCCGTATCGCCGATCCCGCCGGTCAGGGCAACGTCGTCTTCACGCAATTCGACGCCCAGGCCGCGCGTCACGCCGCCGACGGCCTCGACGCCCTGCGCCGTGCAGGCGCGCGCCTGTCGCCGTTGATGGGCATTCCCGTGTCGGTGAAGGATTTGTTCGACGTGGCCGGGCAAATCACGCGCGCGGGCTCCAAAGTCCTGTCCGGCGCCGCCCCGGCCAAGCACGACGCCCTCGCCGTGGCACGGCTGCGCCAAGCGGGTGCAGTGATCGTCGGCCGCACCAACATGACCGAATTCGCTTTCTCGGGTCTGGGCCTGAATCCGCACTACGGCACGCCGCGCTCGCCGTGGCAGCGCGAGGCGGGTCATATTGCGGGAGGTTCGTCGTCGGGGGCGGCCGCATCGGTGGCCGACGGCATGGCTGCTGTCGGACTCGGCACCGATACGGGCGGCTCGATTCGCATTCCGTCGGCGTTCTGCGGTCTGACGGGATTCAAGCCGACGGCCGCGCGCACGCCACGCGACGGCGCGCTGCCTCTCTCGACGTCGCTGGACTCGGTCGGCCCCATCGGCCGCTCGGTCGACTGCTGCGCCTGGGTTGACGCCATCCTCAGCGGCAACACCATCGACGAGACCCCGGCCGCACCGCGTGACGTGCGCGGCATGCGCTTCGGCATCTTGACGAACTTCGTGCTGGATGGCGCAGAGCCCGCTGCCATCGCGATCTACCAGCGGGCACTCGCCGCGCTCGCCAAGGCAGGCGCCACGCTCGTGGAATTCAGGTTCTCGCCGTTCGACGGCCTGCCCGCAATGAACCGCTTCGGCTTTTCTCCCATCGAGGCTTATGCATGGCACCGCACGCTACTCGCCGAACGCGCGCAGGATTACGATCCGCGCGTGCTGGTGCGTATTCGCAAAGGTGAGCCGGCCAGCGCCGCCGATTACATCGACCTGCTGAACGCGCGCGCCGCGCTCATCGCAGCCGCAACCCCCGTTTGGCAAAGCTTCGACGCCGTGCTGTGCCCGACGGTGCCGCTCACGCCGCCGGCCATCGCGCCGCTCGAAGCGAGCGACGACACGTTCACGGCGACCAACGCCTTGGTTCTGCGTAACCCCACGGCCATCAACATGATCGACGGCTGCGCGTTTTCGCTGCCGTGTCAGGGCGCAGGCGAAGCCCCCATCGGCCTGATGGTCAGTGCAGCGGCGGGCGACGACGCGCGCCTGTTCCCGGTCGGACGCGCCATCGAGCACGCCCTGCGCTCGGCACATCTTGGCGGTTGATGCCACGCGTACCACGCGTTTAGGCACCGGCCACACGCGCGCGGGCGGCTGCACCGCCTGCGCGCTCGCGCAGCATGGTGGTTTGTGCTTCGCCGCACCGCACGAAAGCGTCTGATTTTCGAGCAAAAAGTTCCGTAATTTTTCGACTCACGCACGAATCGGGCAGGGGTTACAATGCCAGCCCAAGTGCCTGCCGCCCAGCGTCATGCGGGTTTTGCGGGATTCGTGATCGCCCACCGCCCGAAGTGAAATGAACGCTCAAATCGACCCGGCCCTGCGCCGCGAACGCCGGCTGTACCTCCTGCTCACCGTGGTCAGCCTCGCCCTGCTGGGCGGCGCGCTGTATTTCCAGTACGTACGTCACGAAGACCCATGCCCGCTGTGCATTCTGGCGCGTTACGCACTCGTGCTGATCGCGATCTTCGGTCTGGTCGGCGCAGCCTCGCGCAGTTGGGCTGGCATTCAGTTCGCACGCGTGCTTGCTGCTTTGTCGGCCATCGGCGGCATGGCCGCTTCAGGCTACCTGATCTACGTGCAAGCCAATCCGCTGGTGAGCTGCGGATATGACGTGGTCGAAGCCTTCGTCGATGCCTTACCGACATCGCGCATGCTGCCGCAGTTATTCCAGGTGCAGGGAATGTGTCAGACGGTGTACCCGCCGATCCTCGGCCTCACGCTGCCGATGTGGTCGCTTGCCGCGTTTGTCGTGATTTTCCTGTCGCTGGCGCTGCGTCGTCCGCGCCGCGTGATTTCGTTGCGCTAAGTCGTTGCGCTAAGACTTCGCCGAGCATGACTCGTGTCACCGGCCGTCTGCCTCCGGGCGACGGTCGCGTCCCTCCCGCCTGCGTTCCCTCAGGGCCGCGCCAGTGCAGGCGCTTCCGCCCCGCCACCGTTCGCAACGTCCAGCTCCGTCGCCACATCCGCCACTCGCCTGCGCAACCACGTCACCTCCGGCGCGGCATGCGTGCGCTCGTGCCATAGCTGATAGAAGCGCATCGGCGGAAAGGCAAAAGGGGACGGCAACACACGAATCGGCAAATACCGTGCGTAGTGCTGCGCGAACTGCCGCCCCGTCGTAAACACCAGATCGGTGCGCATCAGTACATACGGCACGAGTCCGAAGTACGGCATCGTCATCTGGATATTGCGACGCAGCCCCTGCTCCGCCAGACATCCGTCGATAAAGCTCTGACGCTCGGCCACGTAAGGCGTGGGCGCCAGATGCGGCAATTCCAGATAATGCTTAAGCGAAATGCCCTTGCTCGCGAGGGGATGCTGCGCGCCGAGCATGCAGACCACTTCATCGTCGAACAGACGCGACATGTGCAGTTGCGGCGGCGGCTCCAGCCAGTTACCGATGACCACGTCGAGCGAGCCGTTCTCCAGTGCGCCGGCATAGTCGAAGCCCGCATTGATCGGCTGCACGTGCAGCCGTGCCGAGGGCGCGTCGCGACGCAGCACTTCAGCGATGTTGGGCAGGAAGACGGCGTCGAGATAGTCGGGCGCGCCAAGGCGAAACGCCCGCGTGGTGGTCTGTGGCGCGAATTCCGTGGTGGGATGCGTAATGCGTTCGATGGCGGCCAGCGCATCGGTCGCGTAGCCCAGCAGCTCCCGGCCGCGCTCGGTGGCCACCATACCGCTCTTGCCACGCACCAGAATGGCGTCGCCGGTGATCTCGCGCAGGCGGCGCAGCGAATTGCTGATGGCCGGCTGCGACTGGCCGAGCTTGAGCGCCGCACGTGAAACGCTTTGTTCGGTCAGCAGCGTATGAAGTACCCGCAGCAAGTAGGCGTCGATCTGTTCGCGGGGTCTTTGCATGGGTTGGGACGCTCTGGAGGCATGTTGAACGCCAGATGACGGCGGATTGAGCCGTAGTTTATGACAATGCCGGGTCATCGGGGCGCCCGAATAGGCATCATCATGGCCCCGAAATATTTACCTCCCCGGCCGGTGCTATCTTCGGCTCATCCCCACGCCGGCCAAGACCCGGCGCGCCTGCAATCCCACTGCACTACACTGAGAACCATGGAGACACAAGCCATCCGCTTCTATTACCGCGGCAAGGTGCACGAGGTCACTGGCGAGGCCACGACCCGCACCGTGCTTCAGTACACGCGCGAAGACCTGCATTGCACCGGTACCAAGGAAGGGTGCGCCGAAGGCGATTGCGGCGCCTGTACGGTCGTGATCGGCGAGTTGGCCGACGATGGCAACGTGGCCCTGCGGGCAGTCAACGCCTGCATCCAGTTCCTTCCCACGCTCGACGGTAAAGCCCTTTTCACCGTCGAAGACCTGCGTGCGCAGGATGGCACCCTGCATCCGGTGCAACAGGCGCTCGTGGACTGTCACGCCTCGCAATGCGGCTTCTGCACGCCGGGTTTCGTGATGTCGCTGTGGGCCATGTATCTGAATCGTCCGGCAAATACCGGCTGCCCGAGCCGCCGTGAGATCGACGACGTACTGTCCGGCAACCTGTGCCGCTGCACGGGCTATCGGCCTATCGTCGACGCTGCCCAGAAAATGTTCGACCTGCCGCGCCAGGCATTCGACCGCGCGTCGCTGGCGAAGCAGCTTCAGGCGTTGCAGCGCGGCGACACCCTGACGTACGAGCACGACGGTCACGTTTTCCATGCCCCGCGCACGCTGGCCGAAATGGGCCGCCTGCGCGCCGCCTACCCAGACGCGCGCATCCTTGCCGGCAGCACCGACGTCGGCCTGTGGGTCACCAAGCAGTTCCGCGAACTGAAGCACCTGATCTATCTCGGACAGGTGGCGGAACTACGCGAGATTTCCGAAGGTCCGAACGGCATCGATATCGGTGCGGGCGCCCTGCTGGGCGATGCTTTCGATGCGCTCGTCAAACACTATCCGGAACTGGCGGAGATGCGTCAGCGCTTTGCCTCGTTCCCGATCCGCAACGCCGGAACGCTTGGCGGCAACGTTGCGAACGGCTCGCCCATCGGCGACTCGATGCCGGGGCTGATCGTGCTCGGCGCCCGCATCGTGCTGCATCGCGAAGGCGTTGTCCGCGACATGCCACTGGAGGACTTCTACCTGGCGTATCAGAAGACAGCGCTCCAGGCAGGCGAATTCGTTCAAGGCATCCGCGTGCCGCTGCCGGGGGCAGCACAGCGTTTTCGCACATATAAACTGGCCAAGCGCTTCGATCAGGACATCTCGGCAGTGTGCGCCGCGTTCGCGGTCGAACTCGACGGCGATACCGTGCGTTCGGCCCGCGTGGCCTTCGGCGGTATGGCCGCCACGCCGAAGCGCGGTAGCGCCGTCGAAGCGGCGCTAGTCGGACAGCCCTGGACCGAAGCCACCGTGCGTGCAGCGATGGCAGCGTTGCCCGCCGACTATCAACCGCTCTCGGACATGCGCGCGACCAGCGCCTACCGGCTCGCGGGCGCGCAGAATCTGCTGTGTCGTTTTTTCCTGGAAACGCGCACCGATGCGCCGCTGGCGGCACACGAAGTCAACGCGTTCGCCAACGTCTAACCGGAGTTGCCCATGAACAAGCAAGTTGAAGACTTCATGACGCAGACCGGTGCCGCGAGCACGGCCGGTGCTCAGGTTGGCCGCTCGCGTCCGCACGAGTCGGCCGAACTCCACGTGGCCGGCGAAGCCACCTACACCGACGACATCCCCGAACTGCAAGGCACGCTGCACTGCGCCCTCGGGGCTTCGCCCAAGGCGCACGCCCGCATCCTCTCACTCGATCTCGACGCCGTGCGTCGCGCACCGGGCGTGGTCGCCGTGCTGACTGCGGCCGACATTCCCGGTGTCAACGATTGCGGTCCGGTCGTTCACGACGACCCGATTCTCGCCGATGGCGTTGTCCAGTACATCGGTCAACCGATGTTCGCCGTGGTGGCCGAGTCGCATGACGCAGCGCGGCGCGCGGCGCGTCTGGCCAAGGGCGAGTACGAGGACCTGCCCGCGATCCTCACGCCGCAAGCGGCCAAGGCCGCAGGGGCCGGCGTGCTGCCGCCGTATCACCTGCACCGCGGCGACGCCGATGCCGCACTGCAAGCCTCACCGCACCGGTTGACCGGCACGTTCGAATGCAACGGGCAGGAGCAGTTCTATCTCGAGGGGCAGATCTCATACGCGATTCCGAAGGAAAACGACGGCATCCACGTCTATTGCTCGACGCAGCACCCAACCGAAATGCAGGCATTGGTCTCGCACGCACTCGGCTGGCACAGCCATCAGGTGCTGGTCGAATGCCGTCGCATGGGCGGTGGCTTCGGTGGCAAAGAATCGCAATCGGGCTTGTTCGCCTGCGTTGCGGCGCTGTGCGCGACACGTCTGAAGCGTCCGGTGAAGCTGCGTCTCGATCGCGACGACGACTTCATGATGACCGGCAAGCGTCACGGTTTTTACTTCGAGTACGACATCGGCTTCGACGACGATGGCCGAATTCAGGGCGCGAAGGTCGACATGACGCTGCGCGCAGGTTTCTCGGCCGACCTGTCGGGGCCGGTCGCCACGCGTGCCATCTGCCACTTCGATAACGCCTACTTCGTGCCCGACGTCGACCTGCGTGCGCTGTGCGGCAAGACGAACACACAGTCGAACACGGCGTTTCGCGGCTTTGGCGGCCCGCAGGGCGCCCTCATCATGGAAGTCGTGCAAGACGCCATTGCCCGTCATCTGGGCAAGGACGCCCTCGATGTACGCCGCGCGAACTTCTACGGCAAAACCGAGCGCAACGTCACGCCGTACGGGCAAGTGGTCAAGGACAACGTTATCCACGAACTCGTTGCAGAGCTGGAACAGTCGAGCGACTACCGTGCCCGGCGCGAGGCCGTAAAGGCGTTCAACCGCATGAGTCCGGTGTTGCGCCGCGGCCTGGCGCTCACGCCGCTCAAGTTCGGCATTTCGTTCAACGTGCAGGCCTTCAATCAGGCGGGTGCGCTGGTACACATCTATCGCGACGGTTCGATGCTCGTGAATCACGGCGGCACGGAGATGGGTCAGGGTCTGAACACGAAGGTCGCGCAGGTGGTGGCGCACGAGTTGGGCGTCGATCTCTCGCATGTGCGCGTGACGGCGACCGACACCAGCAAGGTGGCGAACACATCGGCCACGGCGGCATCGACCGGTGCCGACCTGAACGGCAAAGCGGCGCAGAACGCCGCCTGGCAGATTCGCCAGCGTTTGGCCGCGTTCGCCGCGCAGAAGTACGGTGGCTCGGCCGACGATGTGCGCTTCGCCAACGACATCGTCAGTGCGAACGGCCATGACATCGCCTTCCCCGATCTGGTGGAAGCGGCCTACTGGGCGCGCGTGCAACTATGGTCTGACGGCTTCTACGCCACGCCGGGCCTGTCGTGGGATGCCGCGACGATGAAAGGCAATCCGTTCTACTACTTCGCTTATGGCGCTGCCGTCTCGGAAGTGGTGCTCGACACGCTCACCGGCGAATGGCGCCTGCTGCGCGCCGACGTGCTTCACGACGCCGGCAAGTCGATCAACCCCGCACTGGACATCGGGCAGGTCGAAGGCGCCTTCATCCAGGGGATGGGCTGGCTGACGACGGAAGAGTTGTGGTGGAACAAGGACGGCAAGCTCATGACGCACGCCCCTTCCACGTACAAGATCCCTGCCATCAGCGATTGTCCGGCGGATTTCCGCGTGGCGCTGTTCGAGAATGCGAACGTCTCGGACTCGATCCATCGCTCGAAGGCCGTGGGCGAGCCGCCGTTGCTGCTGCCGTTCTCGGTGTTCAATGCCTTGCGCGACGCGGTGGCGAGCGTGAACGACTATCGCGACGAGCCGGTGCTCAATGCACCGGCAACCTCCGAAGCGCTGCTCATGGCGATCACCGAACTGCGCACACGGAGCGCCACCTGATGCATCGCTGGGTCGACGCCGCCCACAAGCTGCTGGTCCGCGGCGAGGCCGCGGTATTGGTGACGATCGCACGCGTGGAAGGCTCTGCGCCGCGCGAAGCTGGCACGCATTTGCTCGTGACGCGTGAGCATGTGTGGGAGACCATCGGCGGCGGGCATCTCGAATGGCGGGCGATGGACGTCGCCCGCCAGTTGCTGCGCCAGTATGGGCAGCAAGGCGCACGGCACGTCGAGCGTTTCGCGCTGGGCCCGAGTCTCGGCCAGTGCTGCGGCGGCGTGGTGACCCTCGCCTTCGAAGTGCTCACGCTGACCGATCTCGCGTGGGTGAGCGCACTGCACAAGCGGCTCGCGGCAGGCGAAGCGAGTCTGCGCAGCGTGGCATTCGGGGCGCCGGGAGCCGACGCGGCAGCCAGTCAGCACCAGGGCGGCCCCGTCCTGCTGACCGAACTCGGCCCGAACGAAGCGCTGGCGCACCCGCACACCCTGACCCGCGATGCCGACGACGCCGCCTGCTCGTTCTGGCAAGGCAGCGATGGCTGGCTCTGGCTCAGTGAACGCCTGGCACCCAGCGACTTCCATATCGTGTTGTTCGGCGCCGGACACGTCGGGCAAGCCCTCATACAAGTGCTGGCCACGCTGCCGTGCCGTGTGACGTGGGCTGACGAGCGCACCGAGACCTTCCCGGAAACCGTGCCGCCGAACACGATGGTGGAATCGACGGACACGCCCGAGGCCATCGTCGCCGAAGCACCGCCGAGTACGTATTTCCTTGTCATGACGCATAACCACGCGCTGGATCAGCGGCTATGCGAAGCCATCTTCAAACGCGACGACTTCGCATACTTCGGCCTGATCGGGTCGATGACGAAACGCCGTCAGTTCGAGCACCGCTTACGTGATCGCGGGGTGCCGCCCGAACGTTTCGAACAGATGATCTGCCCCATCGGGGTCGCAGGTATCACCGGCAAGGCACCTGCCACGATCGCCATTGCGGTCGCGGCGCAACTGCTGCGCGTGCGCGAGCAGCAGGTGCGCCAAAGCGCACCGGTATCGCCGCAGGCCACCGGTCTGCCCGTCTGAAAACGGCGCGGCGGGCGGGCGCATGCGCTCGCGCGTGACCGGCATTCGCTCACAACGGTAGAATCCCGCCCATTCCCCCACGACAAGACCTATCCATGCCACTCACGCCCGAACTCGCCAAGACCCTTTGCGCCATGCCCAAGGCGGAGTTGCATCTGCACATCGAAGGCACGCTGGAGCCCGAACTGATCTTCCGGCTCGCGCAGCGAAATCGCGTCACGCTGCCGTATCCGAGCGTGGAAGCGCTGCGCGACGCCTACGCCTTCACCGATCTACAGTCGTTCCTGGATATTTATTACGCGGGGGCGAGCGTATTGCTCACGGAAGACGACTTCTACGACATGACGCGCGCCTATCTCGAGCGCGCGGCGGCCGACAACATCCGTCACACCGAGATCTTCTTCGATCCGCAGACGCACACGGTGCGCGGCGTATCGATGGAGACCGTCGTCAACGGCATCGAGCGAGCGCTGGCCGAAGCCGAGGCGCAACATGGCATCACCAGTCGCCTGATTCTGTGCTTCCTGCGTCACTTGCCCGAAGAAGACGCCCTGCTGACACTGGAAACCGCCCTGCCGTATTTCAACAGCCACGGACACCGCCTCGTGGGCGTGGGGCTCGACTCCTCCGAACAAGGGCACCCGCCCGCCAAATTCGCACGCGTGTTCGAGCGATGCCGGGCGCTGGGGCTGCGCATCGTGGCGCACGCCGGCGAAGAAGGTCCGCCCGAGTACATTCACGAAGCGTTGGACATGCTGCACGTCGAGCGTGTGGATCACGGCGTGCGGGCGATTGAAGACGAAGCGCTGCTGGAACGTCTGGCCCGCGAGAAGATCGCGTTGACGGTGTGCCCGCTATCGAACGTGCGTCTCAAGGTGTTCGACGACATGGGGCAGCACACCCTGCACCAGTTGCTCAAACGCGGCCTCGCCGTGACGATCAATTCGGACGACCCGGCCTATTTCGGCGGCTATCTGAACGAGAACTTCCTGGCAACGTTCGACGCGCTGGATATGACGCTCGACGACGCTTACACCCTGGCGCGGAACAGTTTCGAAGCCTCATTCATCGACGACAGTGAGAAACGCCGTCTGGTCGGCGAACTGGAGCGTTTTCGCGCTGCGCAAGCGGCGTAGCCCCCCCCCGTAATTCCTGCAAATACCGGCAAGCCCCGCCTTCGCCCGGCAACACGCAAAACGCCCGAGATCTTTCGGGCGTTTTTTCAGCGAACGGCCGCCGACGAGAACGGGGCGAACATCCCCCCATCGCGCCACATTACCTCGCGATGATGTGGAACATTCCGCATGGGGAATATTTTCACCGGGACCCGATGCTATTTTTTGTGCGTGCCCGAATAGGCGTCATGTGGTGCCCCCACACCTGCGGCGGCGAGCGCACAAAACACCTTAGAACATCGGAGACAACACCCCATGGACTCATCGCTCAGCCCCCCGGCGGGTACTGCCGCACCCGACGCGGCTCACGACAGCACGCGCGTGGCGGGCGCGCAACCTGTCTCGACGCTCGACCGGTATTTCGGCATCACGGCGCTCGGATCGACGTTCCGTACGGAAGTCATTGCGGGTATCACGACATTCCTCGCGGCGATGTACATCATCGTCGTCAACCCGGCCATCTTGTCGAAGACCGGCATGGCGTTCCCGGCGGCACTCACCGCCACGGTGCTCATCAGCTTCTTCGGCAGTTGTGCGATGGGGCTCTACGCCCGCAATCCGGTGCTGGTCGCGCCGGGCATGGGGCTCAACGCGCTGTTCGCGTTCACGATGGTGCATGGCGTCGGCATGCCGTGGCAAACGGCATTGGGCTGCGTGTTCTGGTCGGGCATTCTCTTCGCGTTGCTCGCCGCACTCAACGTCCGGCGCTTCGTCGTCGAGGCTATTCCGGCGAACCTGCGTTATGCCATCTCATGCGGCATCGGCCTGTTCATCACGGTGATCGGCCTGGTCAATGCCAAACTGGTGATCGGCGATCCGGTCACCGTCGTGCGTCTGGCGCACTTGTCGCCGCCGACCGTCACGTTCCTCATCGGTCTGGCGCTCACGACCGTGCTTGTCGCACGCCGCGTGAACGGTGCGTTGATGATCGGCATCGTGCTCACCACGCTCATGGCCATCCCCATCGGCCGCTTGTGGGGCGACGGCACGGCGTATTTCCCCAAGGAGATCGCCACCGCTACGCTGGTGAACTTCCACGGCTTCTTCGCCGCGCCCGACTTCTCGGGTATCGGCCAGCTCGACCTGCTGGGCGCGCTGAAGGTGGCTTACCTGCCGTTCATCTTCGTGATGCTCTTCACGGCGTTCTTTGATACGCTCTCGACCTTCATGAGCATTGCCGAAGCCGGTAACATGAAGGATCGCGACGGCAATCCGCGCAACATGCGTCAGGCCATGATCGTCGATTCGTTCTCGGTGCTGATTTCCGGCCCGCTCGGCACGAGCCCGGCGAACGCCTATATCGAATCGGCCGCCGGCATCGCACAAGGCGGACGCACCGGACTGACCGCACTGGTCTGCGCACTGTTGTTCCTGCCGTTCCTGTTTCTGTCGCCGATGCTCTCGCTGGTACCTGCCATCGCGACGGCCCCGGCGCTGATTCTGGTCGGTGTGTTTATGATGGAATCCGTAGCGCGTATCGAATGGCACCGCCTGGACGAAGCCATCCCGAGCTTCATTGCAGTGGTGATGATTCCGATTTCGTACTCGATCACCGACGGTATCGCCTACAGCTTCCTCGCGTTCGTCGTGCTCAAGCTGTTCACCGGGCGTGTGAAAGAGATCAAGCCCGCGATGTGGATCGTCGCCGCGCTGGCAGTGCTGCTGCTCACGCAAATGTAACGATAGAAGGCCCCTGCACATGTCCATCACAAACCAAGCCCTGCGTGCCGTACGCGCGCAACTGGTCTACTTCACGCACGATCCCGCGCGGGCCTATCTCGACGGCGCGCCCGGCACCGTGCACCATACCGACGGCATCGTCGCCTTCGAGAACGGCCGCATCGCCGCCGTGGGCGACTACGCCAAGGTAGCCCCCACGCTGCCCGCCGGCACGCCTATCGAAGACTTACGCGACAAGCTCGTCACGCCCGGCTTCATCGACACGCACATCCACTATCCGCAGACGGACATGATCGCGTCGCCCGCTCCGGGGCTGCTGCCATGGCTCGAGAAGTACACCTTCCCGACCGAGCGGCGTTTCGAGAATCCGGAGTACGCGGCCGATGTCGCCCAGTTCTTCCTCGACGAACTGCTGCGCAGCGGCACCACGAGCGCGCTGGTGTACTGCACGGTGCATCCGGGCTCGGTCGACGCCTTCTTCAAGGCGAGCGACGCGCGCGACCTGCGCATGATCGCGGGCAAGGTGATGATGGATCGCAACTGCCCGGCATTCCTGCGCGACACGGCCGAGAGCGGTGCGCGCGACAGCGAGGCGCTGATTCAGCGCTGGCACAACAAGGGGCGCCAGCTCTACGCGCTCACGCCGCGTTTCGCGCCGACATCGACCGAAGCGCAACTGGGCGTATGCGGCGAACTCGCCGGGCAATATCAGGACGTGTTCATTCAAAGCCACGTGGCCGAGAACACCGACGAAGTCGAATGGGTGCGCTCGCTGTTCCCAGGCCATCGCAGCTATCTCGATGTGTACGACCACTACAAGCTGCTGCGCAAGCGTGCCGTGTATGGCCACTGCATCTGGCTCGACGAGCATGACCGCCGCCGCATGTTCGAAACGGGCAGCGTCGCCGCGCACTGCCCGACGTCGAATCAATTCCTGGGCAGCGGCCTGTTCGACTTTGCCGCCGCCGAAGCGAGCCGCATGCCGGTCACGCTCGCGACCGACGTCGGTGGCGGCTCGACCTTCTCGATGTTGCAAACGATGAACGAAGCGCACAAGGTCGCGCGTCTGTCGGGCTATCACCTCTCGGCCGAACGCATGTTCTATCTGGCCACCGAAGGCGCTGCACACGCCCTCGATCTGCACGGCACCATCGGCACGCTGGCCGTGGGGGCCGAGGCCGATTTCGTGGTGCTCGACCCGAAGGCCACGCCGCTGCTCGCACGCCGCACGGCACTGGCCGAATCGCTCGAAGAACTCTTGTTCGCGTTCGCCATGCTTGGCGACGATCGCGCCATCGCCACCACTTACGCCGCAGGCAAGCCGGTGCATCGCCGCGCGGCACACTAAGTGATCAGCGCATTGACCTGCTGTCTCAGCGCGGCAACGTGAGGCATTGCTTTCGCGGGGAAATGGGCGCCGTCGCTCCGGCACGGCGCACGTTCCCTCGCGGTCACCGGCCGTGCGCAAGGGGCATGCGGCCGGAGATCTCCTTGGGCGGCCTGCCGGCTGCCCTTTTTTGCCAGACCGCCCCCACGAGCCCACTTCATTTCCAAACGGCGAATATGCTATGATCCGTTTCCTCATTGGGGAGTAGCCGCCCTGTCATAGACATCAGTCTTCGGCAGGGGCGTACGTCAACAGACTTGGCCGGTTCCGGCTATGGCGTGCGCAGCCTTCAGGCCTGGCGAGACCGATGACGATGCTTCCGCCAACCGGGCCGGGATGCATTGTCATTGGTTCGCATCGACACGGCCCGGCGGAGAAATCACAAGGTGTCCCCATTCCTCATCTCGACCGGCGTCGTCGGTCTTGCCGAAATCGGCGACAAAACCCAACTGCTGGCCCTCGTACTCGCTGCGCGCTTCAAGAAGCCCGTGCCGATCATTCTTGGCATTCTCGTCGCCACGCTGGTCAATCATGGCTTTGCCGGGGCACTCGGTGAATGGCTGTCCACTGCCATCAGCCCGGCAATCATGAAGTGGGCCATCGTCACGTCGTTCCTCGGCATGGCGATCTGGATTCTGATCCCCGACAAGGTCGACGACGAAGACACCACCACGAAGCGCAAACTTGGCGTGTTCGCCACCACGGTGCTCACGTTCTTCATTGCCGAGATGGGCGACAAGACGCAGATCGCCACGGTCATGCTCGCCGCGCGCTATCAGGACTTGTTCGGTGTGGTGGCAGGCACAACGCTCGGCATGATGCTCGCCAACGTGCCGGCCGTGCTCGTGGGCCACAAGTTCGCCGGCCGTCTGCCGACGAAGGCCGTGCATGCGGCCGCCGCCATCATCTTCGCCATCCTCGGCATCGTCACGCTGATGCAGTAAACGAAAAACGCCGGAGCGAAGCGCGCGTCCCGTTGACGCACCGCTTCGCTCCGGCGTGGCGCGATGGCTGGCCGCGACTTGCCGTCCGCCCTACTGTCCGACCTTCTGTTGCACGTTGACCGTGCGTCCGCTCGGGAACGGCAACTGCTTGAGCGCGGCGTCGATCAGGAACGGCATGGCCGAGGCGAGCGACGTGCCGCCGTCACTGGTATTGGCCTGCACGCGGTATACCTCCTTGCCGCTCGCGCGGTCCGTGAAGCGCAACTGCAAGCCGGCGAGCGCATACGGATAATCGCGCTCGATGTAGGCCGGCGGCGCGCCGTACGGATAACCGTACCAGCCCCACGGCCGTCCCCACGGCCCCCACGGGCCCGGTGCGAACATCGGGTCATACGCCGGTTCCGCCACCCGCATCATCTGCTGGCTGATGCCGTAACTCATGCCGATCAGGTAGTGCGCGCTCGACGGACTCTGCTCGCTGAAACCGTCTCCGGCCAGACGCGTGCGCAGCCATCGCTCGTAAGTCGCGTGTTCCTGATTGTTCTGCTGCTCGGCAGTGCGCGTGAGCGCATAGGTTCGCGGGCCTTCAAAGCCCGGCGAATCGCCGAACGCGGTCACCTGACTCGTAACCGTGCTGGCACAACCTGCCAGCAAGACGCTGGCGACGGCTAACGTCGCCATTGCCCATCGTTTCCACATGATTGACTGCTCCCGAGAAAGGCTCGGCGCGCCGATGCGCACCGCTCGCGCCGATTTAAGCATAGGAGGGTGCTTCGCGCACCTCCAACAGATTTGACGGACGCGTTGAGGCAAAATTCAGCAAATTTCTCGCAAGAACGCGAAGGTGCCGCCACTCCGTTACAATTTAGAGATTCTTGGCCGTCCGCAAAACACCGTCCATGCTCAGAACCGACCTCGCAGGTGTCATCCAACGCTCCGACTATACGCCCCCGGCGTATCTGATCGACACCGTCCAACTCGACTTCGACCTCGCCCCCGATGTCACCACGGTCACCAGCCGGTTGCGTGTACGCCGCAACCCGGCCGGCCCCGGCGGCGACCTCGAACTGGTGGGTCAGGGTCTGCAACTGGTGAGCCTCGAACTCGACGGCAAACCCTGGGCCGGCTACCGCACGGGCGAGGAATCGCTCACCGTCGAAGCCCCGCCCGACGCCTTCGAACTCACGCTCGTCACCCGCTGTCGTCCGCAGGAGAACACGTCGCTCATGGGGCTATACGTCTCGGGTGGCAACTTCTTCACGCAGTGCGAAGCCGAGGGGTTTCGCAAGATCACCTACTTCCTCGACCGTCCGGACGTGATGGCCACATACACCGTTACGCTGCGCGCCGACCGCGAAGCGTATCCGGTGCTGCTGGCCAACGGCAACCTGATCGACAAGGGCAACCTGCCCGATGGCCGTCACTTCGCCATCTGGGACGACCCGTTCAAGAAGCCCAGCTATCTGTTCGCGCTGGTCGCCGGCCGTCTGGTGTGCCGTGAGGAACGCCTCGTTGCCGGCGACGGCCGCGAGAAACTCCTTCAGGTCTGGGTACAGCCCCAGGATCTGGACAAGACCGAACACGCCATGCACTCGCTCGTCAACTCGATCCGCTGGGACGAGGAGCGCTTCGGACGCGTGCTCGATCTCGACCGTTTCATGATCGTGGCCGTGAGCGACTTCAACATGGGTGCCATGGAGAACAAGGGCCTGAACATCTTCAACACGAAGTATGTGCTGGCCGACGCCGCCACTGCCACCGACGACGACTTCGGCAACATCGAAGCCGTAGTGGGCCACGAGTACTTCCACAACTGGACGGGCAATCGCGTGACCTGCCGCGACTGGTTCCAGTTGAGTCTGAAGGAAGGCCTGACCGTGTTCCGCGATCAGGAATTCTCTGCCGACATGATGGGCTCCGAGTCGGGCCGTGCGGTCAAACGCATCGACGACGTGCGCGTGCTGCGTCAGGCGCAGTTCCCCGAAGACGCCGGCCCGATGGCGCACCCGGTGCGCCCCGAGAGCTACGTCGAAATCAACAACTTCTACACGGTCACCGTCTACGAGAAAGGCGCCGAAGTCGTGCGCATGTATCAGACGCTGCTTGGGCGCGAGGGCTTCCGCCGCGGCATGGACCTGTACTTCGAGCGCCACGACGGTCAGGCAGTGACGTGCGACGACTTCCGTGCCGCCATGGCCGATGCCAATCGTCGCGACCTGACGCAGTTCGGCCGCTGGTACAGCCAGGCCGGCACGCCGCGCGTGACGGTCGACGCCGCCTACGACGAAGCCGCACGCACCTACACCCTGACGCTCACGCAGCGCTGCCCGAAGGTCGGCGTCGAGTTGCAGGACAACCAACTCGTCAAACAACCGTTCCATATCCCGTTCGCCGTCGGCCTGCTCGATCGCGACGGCCGCGATCTGGCGCTGCATCTGGCGGGGGAAGCCAGCGATGCGCCCGGCGCCACCACGCGGGTACTCGACTTCACGCAAGAACGTCAGCGCTTCACGTTCGTGGACGTGCCGCACAACCCGATGCCGTCACTGTTGCGCGGTTTCTCGGCACCGGTGATCGTCGAGCACGAGTACACCATCGACGAACTCGCCTTCCTGATGGCGCACGACAGCGACCCGTTCAACCGCTGGGAAGCCGGTCAGCGTCTGGCCACGCGTCAGTTGCTCGCGCTCGTCGAGTCCATTCAGATGGGCCAGTTGCCGAGCGTGGACAGCTACGTGCTCGAAGCCTTCCGGCAAGTGCTGCGTGACGAAACGCTCGACCCGGCATTCCGCGCGCAAGCGCTCACGTTGCCGGCCGAATCGTATCTCGGCGAGCAGATGGCGGAAATCGATCCGGCGGCCATCCACGCCGCGCGTCAGTATCTGCGCCAGCGTCTGGCAGCCTCGTTGCATACCGAGTGGCTTGCGGCGTATCACAATCATCGCGTGCCGGGTGCGTACCGCCCGGACGCCGCCTCCGCAGGCGAGCGCGCGCTGAAAAACCTTGCGCTGTCGTATCTCATGGAACTGTCGGACGCCGGCGCGGCGCAAACCGCCCGCACGCAGTACGACGCGGCCGACAACATGACGGATCGTTTCGCCGCGCTCACCGCGCTCGTGCAACGCGGCGGCGCCGCCCGCGAGGGCGACACGGCGCACGGGCAGAACCACGCGGCCGAAGCGCTTGAGGACTTCTATCAACGCTTCGAGCACGAGCCGCTGGCCATCGACAAGTGGTTCGCGCTGCAAGCCATGCAACGCGGCGACGGCAGCCATTGCGTGATCGACGCCGTGCGTGCGCTCATGCGTCATCCCGCCTTCACGCTGAAGAACCCGAACCGCGCGCGCTCGCTGATTTTCAGCTTCTGTGGCGGCAACCCCGCGCAGTTTCACGCAACCGATGGCTCCGGCTACCGGTTCTGGGCCGAACAGGTGCTCGCGCTCGACGCGCTCAACCCGCAGGTCGCCGCGCGTCTGGCTCGCGTGCTCGATCGCTGGCGCAAGTACACGCCGTCCTTGCGCGAGCACATGCACAGCGCTTTGCAGAGCGTGGCAGAACATAAGGCGCTGTCGAAGGACGTTCGCGAGATCGTCGAAAAAGCACTCGCCTGAGCGATCTTTCGCCGACCCGCGAAAACAAAACGCCGCCGATGCACAAAAGCATCGGCGGCGTTTTTTCGTCGGCGCCTATGTACGCCGACGCATCCGCATGCGGATGTCAGGCAGCCCGCGCCTGCACTCGCACGTGAGTGCCCGCGAGACGCTCACGCACGGCATTGGCGGCAGCGACCATGTTGGTCAACGCGCCGTCGACCTGCGCCCAGTCGCGCGTCTTCAACCCGCAGTCCGGGTTGACCCACAAACGCTCGGCCGGAATGCGCGCGAGCGCGGCCTCGATCAGATGTTCCATCTCTGCCTGCGACGGCACGCGCGGCGAATGAATGTCGTACACCCCCGGGCCGATCTCGTTCGGATACTCGAAGGCTTCGAAGGCGCCCAGCAATTCCATGTCGGAGCGCGTGGTCTCGATCGAGATCACGTCGGCGTCGAGTGCGGCAATCGACGGCAGAATGTCGTGGAACTCCGAATAGCACATATGCGTGTGGATCTGCGTATCGTCTGCCACCCCCGATGAGCACACACGGAACGCGTGCACCGCCCAATCGAGATACGACGGCCAATCGCCCTCGCGCAACGGCAGCCCCTCACGCAGCGCAGGTTCGTCGATCTGAATCACCCGCACGCCCGCCTTCTCCAGCGCCGCCACTTCCTCGCGCAACGCCAGCGCAATCTGCAACGCCGTGCGTTCGCGCGGCTGATCGTCACGCACGAACGACCATTGCAGCATCGTCACCGGGCCGGTCAGCATGCCCTTGACCGGCTTGTCGGTCAGTTGCTGCGCGTAGGCGCTCCATGTGACGGTCATCGGCTCGGGCAGATACACGTCGCCATAGATCACGGGCGGCTTCACGCAACGCGAGCCGTAGCTCTGCACCCAGCCATGTTCGGTAATCATGAAGCCCCAGAGCAGATCGCCGAAGTACTCGACCATATCATTGCGCTCGGCCTCGCCATGCACCAGCACGTCGAGCCCATAGGCTTCCTGCTTTTCGATAGCCAGACGTATCTGTGCACGCATCGTCTCCAGATAGTCCAGATGCGACATGGTGCGGCGCTTGAAGTCGGCGCGTGCCGTGCGAATGGCCGCCGTCTGGGGGAACGATCCGATGGTCGTGGTCGGCAGCGCAGGCAGCTTGAGCCACGCACGCTGGGCGCTGGCACGCGCCGGATACTCGGACGCACGGCGTGCGTCGGCTTCGGTGAGCGCCGCCAGACGCTTCTGCACTACGCGGTTATGAATGCGCGGCGACGCACGGCGCGCGGCTTGTGCAGCGCCATCGGCAGCGAAGGCGGCCTGCACGTCGGCCGTGGCGAACGCGGCGGCGTCGAGCGAACGGCGAAGCAGCGCCACCTCGCCCAGCTTTTGCACGGCAAACGCGAGCCAGGTGCGCACTTCCTTGTCCGGCCGCGCCTCACTTGCGAGATCGACCGGGCAATGCATCAGCGAGCAGCTCGACGCCACCCACAGCCGGTCGCCAAGCGTCTGCGCCAGCGGCATGAGCAACGCGCGGGCGCGCGTCAGGTCGCAGCGCCAGACGTTGCGCCCATCGACTACGCCGGCAGATAGCACCTTGTCCTGCGGCCATTGCGCCGCGAACGCGTCGAGTTGCTGCGGCGCACGCACACCGTCGACATGCACCCCGGCCACGGGCAACGCCGCCAACAGGGCCGCGTGCTCGCTGACGTCGCCAAAGTACGTGGCCAGCAGCACCGACGGTGCAACGGGCGCGAGACGCCGGTAGACAGGCGTGAAGGCGTCGCGCCACCGCTCGGGCAGGTCGAGCGCGAGAATCGGTTCGTCGATCTGCACCCACGTCACGCCCTGCGCCCTCAGCCGTGCCAGCACGCGCTCATATTGGGCGAGCAGTTCGGGCAGCAACGAGAGACGGTCGGCGAGACCGCCCTTCTCCTTGCCGAGATATAACAGCGAGAGCGGCCCGAGCAACACAGGCTTGACCTTCACGCCCTCTGCCAGCGCTTCCGCAACGTCTTCGAACAACCATTGCGTGCCCGTGCCGAAGCGCGTCTGCGGCGAGTATTCCGGCACGAGATAGTGGTAGTTCGTGTCGAACCACTTCGTCATTTCCATCGCGCCTTGCTGCGCATTGCCACGCGCGGCGGCAAAGTAGTCCGCGAGCGTGAGTGCAGCGGGCGCCGCGCCGAAGCGTTCCGGCAGCGCCCCCACAAGTGCCAGCGTGGAAAGCACTTGATCGTACCAATGGAAGTCACCGACGGTGATCCAGTCGAGCCCTGCCTCGCGCTGCGCGAGGCGGTTGGCCGCGCGAATGCGCTGGCCAGTGTCCTGTAATGCCGGCTCGCTCATTTCGCCGCGCCAGAAGGCCTCGACGGCGAATTTGAGTTCACGTTGCGCGCCAATGCGCGGCAATCCGAGTACGTGGGCCTGAGCCATGAGCGTTGTCCTTTCGGGAGCTTGCGTAACTGCAAAGTCGGTGTCTGCGGACAATGTCCGCCCAGGCTGGCAGTATCCCGGCCACACGTGTATTATTCAAACGAAAGTTTTTGCTAATTATTATTAATTTTATTCATGCAACGCACGCCTATCGAACTCCGCCATCTGCAAACGTTGCTCGCGCTGCGCGACACCGGCAGCGTTTCGCGCGCGGCGTTGTGGCTGCATTTGACGCAGTCCGCTCTGTCGCATCAGATCAAGGCGCTGGAAGATTTCTATGGCCTGCCGTTGTTCGTGCGCAAGTCGTCGCCGCTGGTCTTCACTCCTGCGGGCAAGCGTTTGCTCGCGTTAGCCGAGGAAGTCGTGCCGGCGGTCGACGAAGCCGGCCGCGACCTCACACGGCTCGCGCAAGGCACGCAGGGCACGCTGCGCATCGCGGTGGAATGTCACACGTGCTTCGACTGGCTGATGCCGGCGATGGACGCCTTTCGCATCCGTTGGCCGGAAGTCGAACTCGATATCGTGTCGGGCTTTCACGCCGACCCCATCGGGCTATTGCATCAGGACCGTGCCGATCTGGCGATCATTTCCGAACATGAGGAAGGCGAAGCGGTCGACTTCCATCCGCTGTTCCGCTTCCAGATGATGGCGCTCATGGCCAACGATCATCCGCTCGCCGGCAAGCCTTATCTCGACGCCGAGGACTTCCGTGACGAAACGCTCATCACCTATCCCGTGCCCGACGACATGCTCGATATCGTGCGTCAGGTGCTGCGCCCCGCCGGGATCGAACCGACGCGCCGCACCACCGAGTTGACGGTGGCGATTCTGCAACTGGTCGCCAGCCGCCGCGGGCTGGCTGCCCTGCCGCTGTGGGCCGTCACGGGGTATCTCGAGCGACGCTATGTGAGCGCGCGCCCGATCACGCCGCAGGGTCTCACCGCCGAACTCTGGGCGGCGACATTGCCGGCGATCACGGCGCGTCCCTATATCGGCGAATTCGTCTCGCTCATGCGCGAGACGAGCCTGCTCACGCTACCGGAAATCGAATTGCTCTGAGACCCGGCTGACCCGGGGCATCGTGCGGTCAACGGCCATGCCCGGTATCAGGCCGGGCGGCGCACGATCAGGCGGCACACTCGCTTACCGGAACTGGCGCTGGTCACGTCCTCCTCGTGCAGGACAACGCCATCGTGAAGGGCAGCGCGCACCACATCGGGCGAGAAAGCGCTGTAGAGGCGCCCGTCCTTATGGCGAAGATCGTCACCCTCGGTGACACGCCACGAGACGTAAAGCACGCCCCCCGGACGCACGAGCGTCCAGAGCCGGTCGGCCGCCTGCGGCACTTCGTCTGCGGGCAGATGCATCAGCACGGTCTCGCAAACCACGTTATCGAACTGCGCCGTCACGCCTTCCAGTGCCGGGAGGCGGCCGACGTGAAACGTCACCCACGGGAACGATTGACGCGCCAGTTCGACAAGTGCGGGCGAACTGTCGTAGCCGATCACATCGAAACCTTGCTGCGCGAGCCAGGCGGCATCGCGTCCGTTGCCGCAGCCCACATCGATCGTGCGCCCGCCAGTGACGAAATGGCGCATCAGCAGTGCGTACATGTCGTCCGGCGGCGGCTGGTTGCGCCAGTCCTCGTTGTAGCGAACGGCGTTGGCCTCGTAGGCCGCTTCGGTTTGCAGATCCGTCATGATCAGAGTCTCCGGAAGAACGCGGGGAATGACCGCGCCGGCGCGCGGCCCTATGCCTTACTGCGAGATCTTCTCCAGCGCGATGTCACGCGTGCGCGGGCCCATCAGGCCAATGGCGAGCATGACGACCAGCATGGCGCACGAGATGAATGCGAACACGCCGGTCACCCCGAAATTGCGCAGCACCGACGCGATCAGGAACGCCGTGAAGATCGCCGAGAAACGACTCCACGAATAGACGAAACCGACGGCGCGTGCCCGAATGCCGGTGGGGAACAGCTCTGTCTGATACGCGTGATAGCTGTACGACATGATGTTGTTCGCGAGGGTAAGGCCAATGCCCATGGCGACGAGCAGGAACGACGACGTGACCTGCGAGAACACCAGCCCGCACACGATACCGACACCGGCTGTCCACACGATAGCGTGCTTGCGCTCGACCTTGTCGGCCATCCACAGACCGATGAGCGGGCCGACGGGCGCCGCGAGCGCGATCACACTGGAGTAGGCGAGGCTCGTGGTCACGGTAACGCCCTGCTTGATGAGCAGCGTCGGCACCCAGTTGGCGAAGCCATAGAAGCCGACCGTCTGGAAGACGTTGAACAGAATCATCATGATCGCGCGCTTGCGATATGGCGGCACCCACATCTCGCGAAACGCACGCTTCGGCACCAACGGCTCCGGCTCACCCGGCGGCGGCAGCGGTTTGCCGTATTCGCGCGCAACCTTCGCCTCCAGTTCGCGCAGCACACGATCCGCCTCGTCGAGACGCCCCTTCTGGGCGAGCCAGCGCGGACTCTCAGGGAGTGCGCGGCGAATCCACCAGACGAACACTGCGCCATGCGCGCCAATGAGCACCACCCAGCGCCAGCCCTCCAGACCGAGGAATTCGCGCGGCACAAGCCAGTAGGCAAGCAATGCGACGACCGGCACGGCGGTGAAACCGACCGCCTGCTCACACGCAAACGCCCGGCCGCGAATCTGTTTGGGCACGAGTTCGGCGATATAGGTGCCGATCGTCACCAGCTCCACGCCGATGCCGAGCCCCACCACGAAGCGCCAGAAGTTCACGCCCGTGGCCGTCTCCTGAAACGCCATGATGACGTTCGCCACCGTGTACCAGAGCAACGAGCCGGTGAACACGGCACGGCGGCCGAACCGGTCAGCAAGAAAGCCGCAAGCGATGGTGCCGACGAACAGCCCGGCGAACAACGCCGCAATGAAGCTCGCCACACCGGTCGTGCCGAACAGGCCCGGCGTCGTTGGCGTCAGAATGCCGCTCTTCACCAGCCCCGGTGCGATATATCCCGTGTAGAGCAGATCGTAGAGTTCGAAGAAGAAGCCGAGACTAAGGAGTACGACCAGTTTCCAGACAGTGCGGGTTGGCGGCAATCGGTCGAGACGGGCGGAAATGTCGCCGGCGCTCAGGCGGGTTGCCGCAGCGCGGGCCTGGGTGGCCTGACTTGGGGAAGGCATGGAAGGCATTGAAACGTCGGGGGATGGCATGGAAATCGTCTCCGGGCCGGTTCGGTCATGGCCGAACTGGTCATTTGCCGACGTCTCTCAAACCACCTGCCAGCATTTGCCATGCATTTGCCAGCGGTGGCGGGATACGCCGGGTACACCATGAATCGACAGGCTCGGGGCCGAAATTGTGCCACGAATGGCGCCGCACCTGCCACCTTTGCCACGCACTACGAGAAATTGCGATATTCATCAATGACGGCACGGCGCCACTGCGAAACGTGTGCACCACAGCATGACGCGCCGCACAGCTTGCGCCTGCCGGCATCTCCATTTCCCGCGAACATTGCCCGCCAACCCCGGCGAGTCCGCGAATTACCGCCCCCCGGCCGCGACAGACGCGCGTAACTCGTCAAAGCCGGCGATGCGCCCCGCCAGTGCGCTCGCGGCCACTGTGTACGGACTCGCGAGCCACACGCTGCCCGGCCCGGAACGTCCGGGGAAATTGCGGTTAATCGCACTGATCGTGACCTGTTCGGCTGACGTCGACTGGCCCGGCCCGCAGTTCGCGCACGCGCCGCAGCCCGGCATGACGAGTGTCGCGCCCGCCGCTTCGAACGTCTCGAGATAACCCTTCTCTTCACAATAGGCACGCACATCCATCGTGCCGAACTGCAAGAACAGCGAGCGGCCCTGCGCGACGCGCAGGCCGTGCGCAACGCCCCAGGCAAGCACGTCGTGATAGGCGTCGAAGTCATCGCGTTTGCCCGCGGTGCATGAGCCGCCATAGGCGATATCGATGGCGACGGGACACGCCAGGTCTGCAAGCGCCACGCCGTTGCCAGGGTCGCCGGGGCGCGCCAGCATCGGTGTGAGCGAGCCCGCATCGATGCGGATCACGTCGCGATAATGCGCCCCCTCGTCGCTCGTCATCCAGGGTTCGACGACGAAGTCGACACCGCGGCGCGTCTTCAGGAACGCCACGGTTTTCTCGTCCGGCGCCACGATGCCGGTGAAGCCACCGAGTTCGGCGACCATGTTGGTGAGCGTTGCGCGTTCGTCGACCGACATCGCCCGCACCGCGCTGCCCGCATATTCGAAGACGAGGCCGATGGCGTCGCCCCGGCGAATCGTGTCGAGCCGCAGCAGGTGGAGCACGACGTCCTTGGCCGTCACGCCGGGGGCGAGCGCCCCCTCGATCTCGATGCGCAATGTCTGCGGCACCTTGCAGCGGACATAGCCGGTCACCCAACTGTTTGCGATGTCGGTCGCGCCTGCGCCGAACGCCAGGCAACCGAGTGCGCCCGCGTGCGGCGTGTGCGAGTCGGTGCCTATCACGATTTGCCCTGGCAACGCGTAACGTTCGGCCATCAGCGCGTGGCAGATGCCGTCCGCACCCTCGTCGTCCGTCGCCAGTTCGCCGTGGGCGAGCACAGGATAACGCGACACGAAATCGCGATGTCCGGTCGTCAGATGAGCCACACCGGGCAGCAACCCCTGCGAGACGTGCGGGTGGCTCTGCGCGGCGAGCACCAGATGATCCTGAAACGCGATGATGCGCGCCGGGTCGTACAGCGCCGCCGGTTCGCCAAACGCGCAATGCATCAGATGCGCGCACATGCCCGTGAAGTAATCGTGCGAGAAGCGCCAGTCGACGCGCACGAACACGCCATCGCCGTGCTCGACGCCGGGCGTCGCCGGATGCAGGCGCCGCGCCATGATCTTCTCGACCAGCGTGCGCGGCGGCGTGCCGGTGGCATTCGACACGCCGGCTTGCGCCACGGGCGCAGGCCAATCGGCGAACTTGCTGAACGCGAGCAGACCGCCGCTGCGGATGATTTGCTGCGTGAGGGCGTCGCGTCCCTTGAGGAATTCCGTGATCGGGATGGCTTCCCCGGCTTGAATGCGCCCGAGCACGCCGAAGTCGGTGGTCGTCAGAATGCCGATGTTGTCGCAGTTCTGCTGATAGATGCGCTCGAAGCTCTCGGCGACGATCAGGCGGATGCCGGCAGAGAGTTCCGCGAGCGGGCTCGACTCGCGCGACGACCCTTTGCCGTAGCGCTTGCCTGCCACCGTGATCTGAAAACCGCCACGCCGCACGTCGTGCTCGCCGATAGGCGTTTCGTTTCCCGCTTTGAAACCGACGTAGGGATAGCGCCCGAGCCGCTCGTCGTAGGTGAGCATGACGGTGACGGGCGTGATTTCGTCAGTCGAAACGTTATCGCGCAACGCGCCGGCCTCGGCGCGGGTGACGGGCTCGCCTGCCAACTGACGGCGCACGATGGCCGGGTCTTCGGACAGGAACAACATGCGGCCGTCGAAACGAATGGTGTCTTCCATGCGAGGGAACCTCCTCGCGAAAAGCATAGCCGTGGACACCCCGCCCCGTCGTGCCGTCTGAGCAAGGTCGCCGTGACAGATTGCGATGTCTGCGGCGACCTGATCCACGCCTGCCTGTCGTACGCCCCGATCTAACGCACCCAACGTACTTTGGGAAAATTCCGAAATATCAGTGTTACAAATCGCGCGGATGCGTATGCCACCGGGAGACGGCCATACGCTCCGCAACAGGGCACGTTGGGACAACTAAATTGCAAGGACGTCACTGGTGAGGGCAATTGCATACCGATGACGTACGTGCGACATGCGGACCACCCACCGACCACGGGGGTCACAGGTTCGTATTGCGTGCGTGGTTGCTTCCATCTTGGCGCGTACGCGGCCCGCTAGCAGCGATTGCGCGTCATTTTCAGAGGAGAAGTGCCATGGCGTTCAACAATGTAGGACCGCTGACCTTCCTAAACCCCAACCAGTCTGCCTACTGGTGGTATGTCCGCAGCGGCGGTGAAGACTTCGGCACGCAATTTGCAAGCGCCGATGTCAAAACGCCGAATTCCGGGGGTGTTCATCGCGCCGACAATCAGCGCAAGGAGAAGGACAACAACGGCCATACGACGTACTACGTCACTATCACGAATCTTGGGCCGGGCGGTGCCTGGCATAACTTGCAAGGTGGGGGGGTGGTATGAAAATGATCGTCATCGTCAACAAGCAAGGTGAGCTTGTCGCCGCGCAGCAAAGTGACGGCGGCATACGCGGGCAAGTGGCCGGGATCGCTGCCGGCCCCGATCAGCAGGCACACATCGTCGACGTACCGGATGACGTGATCAAACTGGCCGATCCCGAGGCGTTCGCTGCACGCATCAGATCGCTCGTGCCACGCGTTTGAAGCGGTGCCGCTAACGGCAACGCCTTGCCGCTCCTCGAGTATCGGGCAGCTTTTTTTTCGGGGAGCGGCAGGTCGCAGGTAGGCGAACCGGGCATTTCATCGCCGGGTCATTCCTTCTGCGCGAGGAAATTCACGACGGCCGACGCCGTGGCGCTCAATTGCTCACGTGACGGGAACACGAGCCAGAGCTGACGATGCGCCCATTCGTCCGTCAGCGGGCGCACAACCACGTCGAGCTTGCCCACATATAACTGGCCGACTTGCTCGGGCGCGATGGCAATGCCGAGGCCCGCGTGCGCCATGCGGCACAGAGCGTCGAGACTGGACACGCGAATCTTGATCCGCAGCGACGCCCCCACCGCACTCGCCTGCTGGCGCAGCAACTGCGTAAGCGCGCTGTTCCCCTGAAGGCCCACCAGCGTCTCGCCGGCACATGCCGAGAACGGAATCTCGCCCGTGCGCGCCGCCAGCGGATGACCGACGGGCAGAATTACGGCGAGCCGGTCGCGCCGGTACGGCACCATTGTGAAGGCCTCGATCCCCTCGACGGCGTTACAGATCCCCACATCCACCGCTCGCTCGCTCACGCGCTGCAGCACTTCGTTGCTGTGCTGTTCGTCGAGTTCAACGTCCACGGCGGAAAACACGCGGCCAAAGGCGGCGAGATCCTCCGGCAGGAACTGGACAATGGCCGACAGGTTCGCCGCGATGCGCACGCTGCCGCGCGCGCCTTCGTGGAACTGAGACAGCTCTGCGCCCAACGATTCGATGGTGCCGAGAATGCGCTCGGCATAGCGACGCACCGTCTCGCCGACCGGCGTAACGGTAATACCGCGCTGATGACGCTGAATGAGGGGGAGTCCGACGATCGCCTCGATGTCGGCAATGCGCCGGCTGATGGCCGAGGGCGCGATGAATTCACGCTCGGCGGCACGCGCCATGCTCCGCTCCTGGCACACGGCCACGAAAAGGCGCAAAGACGTGAGATCTAGCTTGCGGAGAAGGTTTTCCATACCCGTACGGCAATACACCGGAAATGCCGGAAACGCCCGGCTGGCGCGGCCCCACGCGGGGCACGTCTTTTGCTGGACAAACAGCGAATCGACGCCTATTATACGCATCGCGTACACAGCCCTGCCGACCCGACCATGAGTGCACAGCAGACATTCCTGCGCGACGCGATGCGCCGCCTGAACATGACCCGCGACAGCTTCGCCGAGCGCATCGGCGTTCGCCGGCGCGCCCTTGACACCTGGCTGTTGCCTGAGGATTCGAGCGAATATCGCACGATGCCGAGCATCGTGGAGAAATTCGTCGGCGAAATCCTCGGCCGCGAAGCACCGTCCGCAGAATCTACGCAAAGCGCACACAAACCCTTGCGTGAACGCATGGGCCTCGACGGCAAGCCGCATCTGATCTCGGTCGACCAGTTCTCACGCGACTCGCTCGAAGAGCTGTTCCACGTCGCCGATATCATGCAACCGATTGCGCGCCGCCAGAAGATCTCGCGCGTGCTCGAAGGTGCCGTGCTCGGCAATCTGTTCTTCGAAGCCAGCACCCGAACCCGTGTGAGCTTCGGCGCCGCCTTCTGCCGTCTCGGCGGCTCGGTGTGCGACACCACTGGCTTCACGTTCTCGTCGATGGCCAAGGGCGAATCGATCTACGACACGAGCCGTGTCATGAGCGGTTACGTCGACGCGCTCGTCGTGCGTCACCCGGAAAAGGGCTCTGTCGCGGAATTCGCGCGCGCCACGAACATTCCCGTCATCAACGGCGGCGACGGTCCGGGTGAGCACCCGAGCCAGGCAATTCTCGACCTGTACACCATCGGCCGCGAGTTCTCCCGGCTGGGCAAACTGGTCGACGGCGCCCACGTCGCGATGGTCGGCGATCTGCGCTACGGCCGCACGGTGCACTCGCTCATCAAGTTGCTGGCGCTGTATCGCGGCCTGAAGTTCACGCTGATCTCGCCGCCGTCGCTGGAAATGCCGACGTACATTCTCGACCAGATCTCGCAGAACGGTCATGTGATCGTGCAGAGCAACTCGCTCGCCGATCTGGCCGGTGCGGATGTGGTCTACGCCACGCGCATCCAAAAAGAGCGCTTTGCCGACGAAGCCATCGAAGGTTATACGCCGGACTTCCAGATCAACGAAGCGCTCATCAACCAGTATTGCGACGCGCGCACGATCATCATGCATCCGCTGCCGCGAGACAGCCGGCCGGGCGCCAACGATCTGTCGACGGATCTGAACCACGACCCGCGACTGGCCATCTTCCGCCAGACGGACAATGGCATTCCGGTGCGCATGGCGATCTTCTCGATTCTGCTGGGCGTGGACAAGCAGGTGCAGCACAGTATGCGCGACGCCACCTGGCGCGCACCGTCGCACATCGGTCCGGATGACGCGCTGTTCGACGGCCTCGACTGACCGGCTGTGTCTCGGAAAACACCGAGACCTACCTCAGCCACCCCTGAAATTGCGCTGCCCCCAAGGATTTTTCGCGGGGGCAGCGTGCCTTTACGAGTAAAATTGCGACCAAATCGAATCGGTACGCTTTTTTTGCTTTCCCGGAGGCCCACATGCGGCGCAAGACCCTTACCCAATATCTCATCGAACAGCAGCGGGAGTTCAACAACATTCCTGCCGAGCTGCGACTGCTGATCGAAGTTGTTGCGCGCGCGTGCAAGACGATCAGCCATGCTGTGTCCAAGGGGGCGCTGGGTGGCGTGCTGGGCAGCGCGGGCAGTGAAAACGTGCAAGGGGAAGTCCAGAAGAAGCTAGACGTGATCTCCAACGAGATCATGCTCGAAGCGAACGAATGGGGCGGCCATCTGGCGGCCATGGCGTCGGAAGAAATGGAAGACGTCTTCCACATTCCGAACCGCTATCCGCAGGGCGAATATCTGTTGATGTTCGATCCGCTCGACGGCTCGTCGAACATTGACGTGAATGTGTCGATCGGCACGATCTTCTCGGTACTGCGTTGCCCGGAAGGCGTAACGGACCCCACGGAGAAGGACTTCCTGCAACCGGGCACGCAACAGGTCGCGGCCGGTTATGCGGTGTATGGTCCGCAAACGGTGCTGGTGCTCACGACGGGGCATGGCGTGAACTGCTTCACGCTCGATCGCGAAATGGGTTCGTGGGTGCTCACGCAGGAAGGCATGCGCATCCCGGAGGACACGAAGGAGTTCGCGATCAACATGTCGAATGAGCGGCATTGGTATCCGCCGGTGCAGCGTTACGTCAGCGAACTGCTGCAAGGCAAGGAAGGCGTGCGCGGCAAGGACTTCAACATGCGCTGGATCGCCTCGATGGTGGCGGACGTGCATCGCATTCTCACGCGCGGCGGCGTGTTCATGTACCCGGCCGACAAGCGCGATCCGGACAAGCCGGGCAAGCTGCGCATCATGTATGAAGCCAACCCGATGAGCCTTCTGGTGGAACAGGCGGGCGGCGCGGCAACGAACGGCATGCAGCGCATTCTGGATGTCCAGCCGCAGAAGCTGCACGAGCGGGTGGCCGTGTTCCTCGGCTCGAAGAACGAAGTCGACCGTGTGACGGCCTATCACAAAGAAGACAGCGCGAAGTAAGGTCACAAGAACGTCGTCGCGCCAGTGAATACGTCGCGACGACGAAAGCGCAGGATTTCTGCAATTTCAAGGATTTACGCGTAACTCACGCAGAGACAGCAAAAAATCTTTGAAAAAAGTCGTGACAAACGTAGAAAATCTGCTATTATCTCACTTCTTCGCAGCGCCGGAGTAGCTCAGTCGGTAGAGCAGCTCATTCGTAATGAGAAGGTCGGGGGTTCGATTCCTCTCTCCGGCACCAGCGACTTAAATCGTTGGGTATGACGAAGTCCTAAAAACCCGCATAAGCATTAGCTTTGCGGGTTTTTTGTTTTCTCGCGAGGTGCCAATGCAATGCCCCCCCTAATCTCGACCAATCTGGGGCATTTTGGGGGGGGCATAACTGAGCCTCCCGCGACCGATAACCCCAACAGCATGGCGTCGCAATCATGGCACTTACAGACGCCGAAGCTCGCACAGCAAAACCAGCACATAAAACGTATCGACTTGCCGATGGCATTGATCCGGGTGAAGCAAGGAAAGCGGAGAAACGCACTGCCTGCCGGAACTCCGGGAATTGCTTCGAAGTCGTGGCGCGTGAATGCATGCAAGATTCGCGTCGAACTGGACAGACGGCTACGCGCAAAAAATCCCACGCCACTTGTCGCCTTATGCTTTCCCGCGGATTGGTGGCCAGCCGATCGCCGAGCTGGAAGGGTTGGAGGTGTTGGATGCTTTGCGCCGCGTAGAGAGGCAAGCTGGAAACCGCGCATTGACTTCGCGTCAACATCGGTCAGGTGATGCGCTACCCCGTCGCTACAGCACGAGCTAAGCGGGCCGTTACCGTAGACCTACGCGGCGCTTTGTCACCAATCAAGACAAAGCACTTCGCCGCCATCACGGATCGGACTGAGCTTGGCCACCTGCTCCGAGCCATATACGCCCCCCTCGTCCTGACGACCGCGCGCCGGGCAGATCGCACTATTTTTCGCGCTGACCGCTCGCCACAACGCGCATTTGCAACAATCCCACTGCGGAGTCGAATTACGGAGATCAGGAGAAAGCAGCGCCGACGCACGCCAAATCCCAATAGACGACTCAGACTCAGATCAGCACTTTGAGCCCCGTGGATAGCAACACCAATGCAAGGGCCACCTGCAGCCATCGGCCCGACACCCTTCCCGCCAACTGACTGCCAATAATAACCGCCGGAATCGAGCCAACCAGCAGACTGGCGAGCATCTGCCAATCCACAGCACCGGCAAACAAATATCCCATTCCGGCGACGACCGCCAGTGGAATGGCATGAACGAGGTCCGTGGCGACCAAACGATGCGGCGTCATGCGGAGCGGATATAGATTCATCATCATGACGGTGCCCAAAGCACCAGCTCCGACGGAAGTAAGCGCAACGCACACACCCAGCGTCGCGCCGACCAGCACCGTCAGACCGGGCTGCATCGCCTTGAACCGATCAGGATTGCTCAGTCGTCGACCACGCGCGGCCGCGGATAGGCGAGGTGCGAAAATCAGGCCAAAGGCAGTCAGCATCACCACCCCAACAACAATGTTGGTGAGCCATTCCGCCTTGGCAACCACACCACCTGCGCTCACCAGCAAGACCACGCCAAGGGAAACGGGCAAACTGCCTGCCCACAATCGCCTCACCACCTGCCAATCAACCTGACCCGCACGGTAATGAATCCGGGCACCAAACAACTTTGTGATGGCCGCGAACCAAAGGTCTGTCGCAATTGCCGTGGTCGGAGCGATGCCAAAGACGAAGAGCAGGATGGGAGTCATGAGCGCCCCGCCACCAACCCCGGTCAGCCCCACAACGAAGCCTGTAACTGCCCCCGCCAGGACGAAAGTCGAGTCGATCACAGGCACCTCAAATCCGAGAGCGGGACGGAAGCCGCAACCGGCGAGATGAAACGGGGGGGCAACTCAAACATCGTCGGAGGATACGCATCTGCATTTGGCTCCATGAGCTCATGACTCAGACGAGCAGCTTCGTCAATCGAGAGCGCAGAAGACCCCGACGGCACTCCTGCCCCAGCCAACCTGACAATTTGAATCAGACGTCCCGCCATGATCTGGGTTGCTCGTCGCATTATGTTCAATCGATGGATTATACTCACCAAGAAGTACTGAATAAGAAAAAAACACCGTGAAATTCCATCAATTTGAATATTGAGACAATGCGCATGACGACTTCTGTCATCTTTGGCCTTGATGCAGACCGGGTCTGGGACACCGAAACAGCCTTCCAGCATCTGCAATCACTGGGCGAGGTCAGTACCAAGCGCACAGCGGAACGACGCCTGCGTGACTTGCGTGTTCTCGCCGGGGAGCTTGGGGAGGATTCGTTGGAAGACGAACTGGGGCGGCCGGCAAACAACCTCGTGCTTGCCTGGGCGTTGGACAAATCCCGAAGCAAGCGCAAGCTCCCCCTCTTCGCGCAACTGCACGAAATGCCTAACGGCGTCACCAGCCTGCAAGCCAATGACGCACGTGGCGCCGTTTACTGGCTTCCTATCGATGCGCCCCTCGGCACCGCGATATTGCTTGCTGCCTTACAACGCATTCAGCAACACGTGGGCAAAGAGATTGCAGTTTTCCCTCACGGCGAACTTGTCCGCTGGCTTCGCGAAGCGACCTCTACGCAATTGGTCACGCTCACGCCCAACGCATACCCGCCGATTGTGGCACCACTCCAGAGCGCAGTAGCGCCAAGGCGCTTCGCCGCAACACCGCACCTTAAGCGCCTGGAGGCTGAGAGCATTCATATTATTCGCGAGGCTGTCGCAGAAGCAGACAACCCCGCGATGCTTTACTCCATCGGCAAAGACAGCTCGGTTATGCTGCATCTTGCTCGCAAGGCCTTCTTTCCGGCGCCGCCGCCATTTCCGCTCCTGCATGTCGACACGAGATGGAAATTCCAGGAAATGTACTTGTTCCGTGATCGTCTGGCCGAAGTCAGTCGTCAGGATCTGCTGGTATATGTCAACCCCGAGGCCATTGCCAAAGACATTAATCCATTTGATCACGGGTCTGCACTTCACACGAATGTCACAAAGACAGAAGGGCTTAAACAAGCGTTGGACAAATACAAGTTCGATGTTGTTTTCGGCGGCGCACGACGCGACGAGGAAAAGTCTCGAGCCAAAGAGCGCATTTTTTCGTTTCGTACACAAACGCATCGTTGGGACCCAAAGCACCAACGCCCCGAGCTATGGAATTTGTACAACACCCAAAAGAGCCGAGGCGAAAGCATCCGTGCCTTCCCGCTGTCAAATTGGACTGAGCTCGATATCTGGCAATACATCCTCCAGGAAGATATCCCAATCGTGCCGCTGTATTTCGCGAAAGTACGCCCCGTGGTGGTGCGCGACGCCGCCATCCTTCTCGTCGACGACAATCGCTTCCGCCTGCTGCCCGGCGAAGAGATTTCAGAGAAAATGGTCCGCTTCCGCACACTCGGCTGCTATCCACTCACCGGGGCGATCGAATCGGATGCCACGTCGGTACCTGAAATCATTCTGGAACTAATTAATACACGCACTTCCGAGCGGCAAGGTCGGGCGATCGACAGTGACGGTAACGCCAGCATGGAAAAGAAAAAGCAAGAGGGGTACTTCTGATGAGCCGCATGCCAAACAAAACTCAGGACAAGTTGCGCCGGCCAAGGCAAGCCGAACAAGCCGGCACCATCGAAGCCTTTCTTGAAAAACAGCGCGACCAGGATCTGCTTCGGTTTATAACCTGCGGCAGTGTAGACGACGGGAAGAGTACGCTGATCGGCCGACTGCTATGGGAGGCACAGCAACTCTTCGACGACCAGATCGTCACATTGCGCTCAGAATCCAAGAAATATGGAACACAAGGTGACGAGGTCGATTTTGCCTTACTGGTCGACGGCTTGGCGGCCGAACGGGAACAGGGAATCACAATCGATGTGGCCTACCGCTTCTTTGCCACCAGCAAGCGAAAATTTATCGTGGCCGACACCCCTGGGCACGAGCAATATACTCGCAATATGGTCACCGGCGCATCCAATGCCGATGTAGCAATATTATTGGTGGATGCAAGAAGCGGCCTGCTCACACAGACACGACGTCACGCGTTCCTCGCATCTTTATTGGGGATCCGCCACGTGGCCTTGGCCATCAATAAAATGGACCTGGTCGGATTCAAGGCGGAAACCTTCCATGAGATCCGAGAAGCCTTCGATGCCTTCGCCAACCCGCTTGGCTTTGCGTCGATTTCTGCAATCCCCCTGAGCGCGCTGAGGGGCGACAACATCACCGAGCGGTCCTCGCAAACACCTTGGTACAATGGCCCCACCTTGCTGGGATATCTGGAAAGCATCACGGTATTACCGCGGCATTCGGATCGTTTCGCATTTCCGGTGCAGTGGGTCAACCGGCCAGATTCAAATTTCAGAGGCTTTTGCGGCACGATCGCCGGAGGGAGCGTGCGGGTCGGTGAAGAAATTCGCGTGACCGCATCCGGGCATAAGGCAATCGTCTCCGAAATCTTATCCATGGATGGCTCGCTTGACGCGGCGACAAGCGGCGACGCGGTGACACTTCGACTCGATCGGGAAATCGACGCTTCGCGTGGCGACGTGATCTCATCGAGCCAGTCGCCCTTGGAGACCACAGACCAATTCGAAGCCACGCTGGTCTGGATGCATGAGGATGCAGGCCTCACCGGTCGCAGTTACGATATTAAATTGTCTACCCAATCGGCATCGGCATCGATTACGACAATCAAGCATCGCATCGACATCAATACCGCATCCCGCCAAGCCAGCAAGACGCTTGCGCTCAACGATATCTCGACGTGCAATATCGCAACGAGCAAACCACTGGTCTTTGACACCTACGACAACTGCCCCACTCTCGGCAGCTTCATTCTCATCGACCGCTTTAGTCACACCACCGTCGCAGCAGGGATGATTCGTCATAGCCTGCGCCGAGCGGAAAACGTCCATAGGCAACCGCTTTCGATTACGCGCGTTGATCGAGAGAGACTCAATGGACACGAAGGCAGGGTCATCTGGTTTACCGGCCTGTCCGGTTCCGGCAAATCAACGCTCGCTAACGCGCTGGAAATTGCACTCCATCAACGAGGGATGCGGACATACCTCCTGGACGGCGACAACATTCGGCAAGGGCTGAACAAGGACCTGGGCTTCACGCAAGGTGACCGCGTAGAGAACATTCGACGTATTGCCGAAGTCGCAAAGTTAATGATGGACGCCGGCATGATCGTGATGACCGCGTTCATCTCGCCGTTTAAACGCGAACGTGAAATGGCTCGCGACCTAATTGGCGCGGAGAATTTTCTTGAGGTATACGTAAACACTCCGCTCTCAGTATGCGAAGCGAGAGATCCGAAGGGTTTGTACAAGAAGGCTCGTGCGGGTCAAATCCCCAACATGACCGGGATCAATAGCCCCTATGAACCTCCGGAGCACCCGCAGCTCATCGTGGAAGGTCAGGATCACCCCACCGAATACGCGGTCGAAACGATTATAAAAACGCTCCTCGAACCCGCCTAATTGCAGGCCGTCTTCGTGTCTCAGGCATTCCCCCCGAGTCGACTCACTCAGTGCAAATGCCGGCACAATCAAGACCGCCAGCAGTTGTCATCGGTGAGCGCAGTGCCGTTCGGGTTCGCCTCGAAAAGCTGGAACACTCAAGTCACGTGATCGCCGACCAAGTCCATCCCAGCAACCCTCTTCGGCGCCCCCGAACGCCGAAGAGCCCCCCCCCCCGGCCAAGGCATTCGCCTTTAGCCGTGTTATTTCTGGCAAGCGCCAGAAACGGGGAAATGTCCGCGCGAGTTGGATGTCATCAAGAGTGCAAGCGTCTTTTCCGCAATCTCAACGACCTCCGATTCGCGCAGATCGGGGTAAAGAGGCAATCGCACCAATCTTGCCGACAGACTATCGGTAACTTGCATGCCCGAACCCAAGCGCCCGAACCGCCTTCCGGCGTCAGACGAGTGAAGCGGAACATAGTGAAAGACGGCGCTAATCCCGCTCGCTTTTAGACCTGCAAGTACCCGCTCCTGCTCATCAGGATCGCGTGTTATGAGGTGGAACAAGTGAGCGTTATGGGTAATGCCCTCGGCAACAGAGGGGAGTCTGATCGATTCATCAAGCCCCAAACCCTCACGAAACATCTCATGGTATCGATTCCAGATCGCCATACGACGATTGTTTATCTCATCAACGCTCTGGAGTTGAGCATACAAAAAGGCGGCCACGAGTTCGCTGGGCAGGTATGACGAGCCAATATCGACCCAAGTGTACTTATCAACTTCGCCGCGAAAGAACCGGGAGCGGTTCGTGCCTTTTTCACGGATGATTTCCGCGCGCTCCATGAATCTTGGATTATTGATGACAAGCGCACCACCTTCGCCAGAGACGATATTCTTGGTCTCGTGAAAACTGAATGCGGCCAAATCGCCAATCGTTCCGAGTTTCCGTCCATGGTAATCGCTGCCCAAGGCTTGCGCCGAATCCTCGATAACCATCAAACCATGGCGCTTCGCAATGTCCATGATCACGCCCATCTCACAAGCGACACCCGCGTAATGCACGGGAACGATAGCCTTGGTCCTCGGCGTAATCGCAGACTCGATCAAATTTTCATCGATATTAAGCGTATCCTCGCGAATATCAACGAAAACCGGAATCCCACCACGCAAAACGAAGGCATTCGCGGTCGAAACGAAGGTGTACGAGGGCATGATGACCTCGTCACCGGGCTGGATATCCGCAAGCAACGCGGCCATTTCCAATGCCGCAGTGCAGGAATGGGTTAGCAGAACTCCGGCAGCCCCCCCCCAGGTAATTGAGGAGAAATTCAGAGCATCTCTTCGTGTACTCCCCATCTCCGGCAAGACGCCCCCGCTCAAGCACATCCTGCAAATACTTCAGTTCCGAACCTGCCAGGCAAGGAAAATTGAAACGAATCATTCTGACGCCCCGATATCCTTGGACCACTGAATATTATCGACAATCCGGTAAGCATTCGCCATCGCGAGCAAGCCTATCGTCGTCCCAGGTAAAGACGGGAACACCGACGTATCTACTATATGAACGCGCTTCCAAGCGTGAATCCTACCCAACGTATCAGTCTCCAAGCTGTCAACCGCCTCCGATCTCATAGGAAGCGTACCCCCGACATGATAGGCACCGCTATTCAGTTTTGCGAACGGAAATAGCGGCAAGCAACCAATTCGCCCAAACACCTTTAGCAGTCTAATGGCAGATGCCCACATCACCTTCGCCTGAGGGAATGATTTCCGCTGAACCGAATAAAGCGGGTTGGCAATCTCCGGATCTGCAGCGGCCGCAACGCTCAACTCGTAAGTCCCCGCATGGTCGGAATGATAGTTTACCAACAGCAGAAAAGTGTGTTCCGCGATAAAGCGCTTGACGCGGCTGACGAAGCCTTTCGTCTCCGCCGACACACCGAGCTTCTGCATCAGCAGTTCATTCTCAGTTGAGATTTGCACGTGCGCCCAGTGCTCAAGCCCCTTGCCTTTTAGTTCGAGGAAAAGACCTGGCTGAGTATTACAGTGTGGCCAGTTTATCGGCAATCGTCGCAAGCTAAACACCGGCAGTACAAAGCCGCCGCGGCTCTTGAGTTGCACTTTCCTATTGAACTCGCCCAACGAGTTGAGGACAATCCTGGCGCTGTTCACAGCCCCCGCCGCGACAAACACGCGATCGAACGCTTGCCTACGCAGTTCCCCGTTCCCATCGAAATAGCACACCGAAACATGCTCCCCCTCCTCGGCAAGCCCGTCGACCAGACACCCCGGGACGTAATCGATCTCCCCCCTATCACGCAGAGCCAGGATGTCGTGTGCAGCCTTGTAAATGGAACCGTAGACGCAACCAGACATACATTGACCACAATACCTGCAGCCCGCCCCTGCGCTGCCAGTTCCGGCGTCCACCAGTAGCCTAGCCTGCCCAAAGATAGTCTCCCCCTCCTTGAGCACCTTGGCCTTATGTAGCGCCGTCAGCAGTTTCTCTGAAGCCCGGCTAAGTTGAAGCGGTACGGCACTGCGCGATGACAGCGGGAAATTCAAACTCAGAGCGTCATCCGCAGCGGAATATGGCAGGTCCGCAAGGACTATTTCGCAGTACTTTTGCAACTCATCCGCGTCTACCGGCCAGTCAGACAGGTCGCAGGACTGAGGAGGAAGCGCTGCAGCCCCCCATCCGCTACTGAGTCCTCCGAGCGCGTAACTGAACGGAGGTACGTTCCCTGTCGCCTTGACAGGGGCTTCAACTCGCGACGCCCCATAAAAATAGTCTGAACCGAATACGAGCTTTTTAGGGATCGAAGAGCCATCCCTCAGGGTATGGTTCTGATTCAGCCACTTCCTATCCGATGGAGTCCACGCCACGGGGGACGTAGCCGCCAATGCCTCGACCTTCTTTTCGCTGTCCTGATCCAGCCCTTCGCCCCAATCGAACACAGTCGGCCGAATACCCAGATTCCTCAATGCCTTTATCGCACCGACCGCCGCAAGGCCGCTGCCGATGATCGCGACACTCATGGTGTCAAGATCGCGGTTAGCCTTCTTTTGCATGCCCACGCTCTTGAAAATAGCCGTTTACAGCCATAACAATCCGCTGCATATCCGACTGACTGAGGTGTGGGAAACATGGGATGAATATCCCATTTCTATAAATACGTTGCGCTGTTTGCAAGTCGGCGCGGTTCGGATAGTCTTTCAACGCGCAAACCAATTCCAAGCTTGAAGTCGCGCTGTCAATACCTCGCTTTGCAAAGTAAGCTTGGGCTTCAAGCGCATTGGAAACTGGAAGAATCAACTGCCAGTAAACATTACGCGACTCCTGAGTAGTCTTTGGGAAATCATCAATTTCGCAATACGTTTTCAGGAACTCGACGTTTGCCACTCTCGCGGCGTCTTGAGCGATAACGCCCTTGATCTGCTCAATGCCGATCTGCGCTTGTACCGATGTATACCGACAAAACCATAGAAGCGGAAGCGTCGCAAGCCGTCCTTTGTCGCGATGCCCGGTCTGCTTGAGAGCAGCCTCCGGATCTCGCTGGCGAACGAGTTGCAGTGCCGGAAATGTCAGCAAGGAGAACACCGGCTCGCTTGTGGCGACATTACGCACGAGATTGACCCAGGCCTTCTTGATCAACGCCGTCCTGCGTGCAGGCATCAATCCAGCCTGCGCGTTCCTCAGTCTGTCGTGAATTACTTGGTCATCCGTGATCGCAAGCCCGCCTCCCAGTGTATCCAGGGTCTTGATCGACGAAGCGCTGTAAATCCCAACATCACCAAAAGTCCCAACGCGCCTGTTGTCGTATCGACCGTTCAAGCATTGCGAAAAATCCTCGATAACGAAAACACCATTCGCCTTGAGCAGAGCCACCATAGCGGATACGTCGGGCACCAAGCCGAACAGCGGCGTGATGATGGCTACCTTGACGTTTGGATTGAGCTTCTCGCGCAGTTGATCCAGTCGGAAATTGATCGTGTCAGCATCCAAATCCACATATACGGGCGTGAGACCGAGATCCACGACAACATCGACAATTCCCTTGATCGTGATCGGAGGAAGAATAACTTCAGCTCCCTTCGGCAAATCCAGGGCCTTCAGAACAAAATAAATTGCAGTTCTTGCAAACGGAAACGCAATGCAGTGCTTACGCTCACAATAACTGGCAAAGATGTTCTCAAACTCTATGACTTTCTCCTTCTTGTGAAGTGGAGCAAGCATAGAAGCAAGCAGATAACGAACGCTATCCGTCACCTTGTGATAAATAACACCTCTGGGAATTTTCTTTAGGAATGATTTCATTTCATCTTTTTTCATCAAAAGATTCTGGTTTTTTTTCATTCAAGACCAACAGAAAAACATCCGTGAGTCCAAAGATACTCTTTTTTCGGACAATCGAACCATATCTCATCAGCAATCCGATTTCGGCCTGCGGGGAAATTTTCGTTGCCGAATGAGCATTTGGTCGACCAAGAAGATATTTTCCTATTTTATTCATCCACCCCTGCCGGCTTATCCCAACAACCATTTTTATCTTTCTATTTAGATTGATTAATTCAATCAATAGATTCTCGAGACTCACCTCATCAAAACTATAAAATACCTGATTCGCCACAAGCACATCAAACTCAACACCCCGCCAATCGGAGACGTCGCTTAAATCTGGAATGATGTCGTAGCCCACCACCCCATCCTTCAGCAAGCGCTTCAACTCTCCGTTCCCGCAACCGAAATCCAATATTACCAGACCTGGCTTCCTTAACTCGCCGATGCGGACGATCTGGTTTAACAAGTAACGAAAATAGAATCCGGCGACTCCGGAGTAACTTGTCACCCCTTTCATCTCACACCTCTTTTTACAATTAATAATTTTCCGGGCTTCATAAGATCCGATTCATCGACAATCTGAAATTACTGTCGACCATCTTCTTCAGTTCGCCCCCTGACGATTTTGCGTAGAAACGCACTCACGCGCTCCGTACTTGCTGCATCAATTGCGTAACTTATCGGCCCGCAAAGCACAATCGATACGCTTAAAGCCAAGTACGCCATCATCGCGATCACATAGGAATTTTCGTGGCTATATCCCCAATACCCCAATAGATACGCAAACACCCCTTCGCGCAGGCCGACCCCTTGAACGGTAACGGGTATGAGACGGATCAGTTCCACCAACGTGGCTACCGCGGCCAACTGAACCCACGAAACGGAAAAGCCGAATCCGTGGGCAATCACTTGGATGGTAGCTATCCATGAGAATATGCCAAGAAAGGTAATCCCCAGCATTGGCAACGCGCCTGTTGTGGTCAGCAGACCAAAGACAACCGAAATCCACCGCTCGAAGGCAATGAATCGCCGCCCGCCTTTAAAACTATGCAAAATAGTGATCGTACAATGCAACAAAGGCTTGGCAACAATGGGCAGTCCGAGAGCAACGATTGCGATCATGGCTCCATAAACGTACGGATTCTCCACCCACGCTGTACGAAATCCAGATTGGACCAGCAAGTAGATATAGGCGATCGAAAAAACCAATATGTATCCGTAGAATCCAATAATCCGTTCGCGCAATAACAGTTTCACCAAATCCGCACTCGAAAGAGAAGGCCGCCTCAATTTCACCAGACGATAAGCGTCTCCTCCGAGGTTAGCGGGCGTGAACGTGTTCAAAAAATTGGCCCTGAAATAGATGGCGAGTTGCGACTGGAATGAAAGGCGCACCTGGGCAACTGACAATCTATGCCAACGGAACCCAAGAATAACGACGGTAAAAATATTGATGCAAATCGCGATCACGAAGCTCGCCAACGACCCTTCTTTGAGAGTCCGAAGCATCGAGTGAAAATCCAAAAGCGACACAGCAAAAACGACAAGTGCGACGCTAACTAAAAATTTCAGCGCCTGCTTCATATCGACTCGTTACACTCAATTCTTTTGTGATGCTCTCGCCAAACATCTATATCTCGCTGAAGAAACTTCTCCAATCGCAAGATGCTATCCTGATAGCCCGTCACCAAATCCCGAAAAGCCCGGCCTTCATTTCCCTTCGGCACAGTGGCCGAATTGAATACTCTATGCAGCGCCTCGGGTACAACCGTGTCGTCCAATTCGAGCCAACGGTACAGCAACTGCACCTCCTGTAGATTACCTACGATCTCTTCGAAAATGACGACGCGAATCTGCTTGGCGTCAAACACCTTCAGATAGCTCTCGATATAATCAATATAATTTCCGCGCCGGCGGTAGGCGAACGGCGTCACTGAGGTGGAGAACTTTGCGCCCCTCAACCGCTCGGGCTCGGCAGCTAGAGCAGCACTGAAAGAAAGATCTTCTATTTTGTGTTCGACACTAAATCGATAATTCGAATAAGCCCTCGACACGGGATCACGCAAAATCATCAAAATTCTGGCGTCAGAATAAAACTGTTTTATCTTCCTTGCGACGTCATCTCTCTCGATATACGAGGTACTTTTTTCGCCCAGATAAATTGTTCTTGCATCACGATCCTTGAAGTATTCGCGCTCGTAATACTCCCGCCCCTTCAATACCAACTCGTCATTCAGGAAGAATTTTGGTTCTGGGCGAACCGGATGCGCCATACTCACACCCGGATGTTCGTCCAACAACTGATACAAGTAGGTGGATCCCGAACGCTGTGCGCCGACGATAAACAGATTTTTCATTGACGCACGGTCTCCCTGACCTCATAGCTACGCTGCGCGCCTAATTCACGCAGAATCCGGCCAAGATACTCTCCCATAACACTCAACAGGAGAATTAAAATTCCATTAAAGAAAGAAAGCAGAACTGCTAACGAGGCCCACCCCGGAGCTCTTGTCCCGTTAGCTATTGCCTGGATCAGAAAATAAAAACCAAGCGCGAAACCAACGGCGGAAATAACAAACCCCAATGCAGCGCAACAACGCAACGGGAGCACCGAATGATTAAATAGGATCGACGCAACCAATCGCAAAATTCGTCTCACCGTATAGTTGCTTTTACCTTCGGCTCTTGGTTGATGGCGAACCAATACATTACACCGACGTCCAGAGTACTTGAGAACGAGCCCAGGAATGTACGGTGCATATGAATTGTCTCGACAAACACGGTCGACCACGTCCCTTCTAATGATTCTGAAATTTGTCAAAATCAAATCATCGCTTACGTCGAACACCTTTCGATTAAGCCACCCGACGAACTGACTACCTATTCGGCGCACAATCGAATGCCGTTTGGCCTCAAACTTCCCAATTACGAGGTCATATTCGTCGCGCGCGGCATCGATGAGTTTCCCGATTTCACCCGGCGGATTCTGCAGGTCATCGTCCATCGTAATGACGTAATCCCCCTTTGATTCTCGAAAACCACACAGATTCGCGCTATGTTGCCCGTAATTCTTCAGCAAGTTTATTGAAACAATTTCGCTATATTTACGAGCGAGGTCACATATTACAGGCCAACTATTGTCCTTACTACCGTCGTTCACAAGAATGATCTCGAACGACCTTCCCGCAGTCAAAAAATACTCACGGACTTGCCTTACGGTTTCGGCGACAATGCCGGAACTGTTATAAACCGGTATGACAACGCTATATAACTCACTCATATTTCATCATCATTCATTATTGTAAAAACTGATGAATCCAACCTCCCGACCCACCGCAGCAACGCACTACAAATCAATTAAAAAATAGCGCCATTGCCAACAGAATTTTCCACAAACGGATATTCAGATAAATCACCAAATCGAATTCAATTCGCAAAGTTTCAGCGTCCCGCACAAACCCGGTCGTCGCGCGACACGACGATGTTCGCGCGCAATGATTGTGGATAGGGTGCGTTTGAATCTTTACGGCGAAGGCAAATGGAAGGCGCCGGCGACATGCTTGACGCCGGGCGTATCTGGAAAGGACGTGAAATCGGCTCGGGCGTGAGCGGCACTGAATGACACATCAAGACGTAGGCAGTATCGACGGTGTGTACGGCACGAAATAGCACAGTACAACGATTACCGTGCGTCACACCCAACCGGCAATTCAGCCGCGCAAAGGAGCTGTGCCGTGACCTGACGAGACGCCCGGCGCGAGTTGGCGCTACGGGACCATCACCATCGTTGCTCGAAGCGGCCGACGGGGAAAGAAGGAGCGTAGCGACTGCTGTCGGCACTCGCTGGGCAGGAGTCTCACGTATCGGCTCACCGGCAACCGAGCGGCGATCCGCACCAGGGAACTGACCCACCTGACGACTCCCGCACGGCCCCTGCCCGTCCGTATCGCTCGAATCACAGATCACAAGCCCCCCCCTATCGTCAAACTCGATTTATGCAGCAATGTGCGGCCATTGTATCAAGCCTCATTTCGTTACGACACAACGAGGCCAACAAATGGCCGCAGCCGCTTAGGCGCGCCGCAGCTGGCGGCTTCCTCATCCCCCCCCCCGGACGCCCCACAAGCGCTACGCTGATTCAGGCTCCCACGCCAACTCTACTCAGACGCACGTCCAGCACACGCCGCCTCAAAAAAAACAACGCGCACAGGAACAGCACAAAATAAGGCGAGGCCAACATGAAAATCGTGAAATAAGGCCTAAAAACAAACTCAACCGTATGCGTACCTCCCTCGGGAATCCGGACCCCCTGGAAAATCAAATTCGCCGAAATCAATTCTGCTGGCTTTCCATCTAAGTAAGCGCGCCACCCTGCGTAACTTACATTATTAAACACCAGCAACGCCGGGGAGCTCGTCACCACGGTGATTTTTGCCGAATTAGGAAAAATACTGATTCTATCTATTCTCCCGGACACGGCATCGGCATATGCAGCGCCCTGGTAATTCTCGGGACCCACAATCGGATGAAGCGGGGAATCCGATATCTGTCGAGCGAGCGCTTCCGCGTATGCGTTATCGCTCGAAAAATCGCGCCGACTTAATATTTTATCGACCCGCTCACCTTGCGCCAAAAATGCAATCCTAGCCAAAAACGCGTCATTCTTTACGTACCAGTAAATCGGATTACTCAGGTGATTATAACCATGCGCAAACGGCACTTTATTCAGCAACCAGTCCTCATCATCAAAGACATAGTCGTGCGCGGTTGAAAGTTTACGGAAATTTTCAGTAATTTCAACATTCACCTTTCGCCTCCCCATTTTCTCGAAATATCCAGATAAATCCGGAATTTTCGAGTACTTATAGTTCGGCATCGATTTAGGAATCTCGTGAAACGAAAATGCACTCACGCAAACCAAGCTCATCAGCAATACGTTTCTTAACAAACGATCGGACACTACGTTTAGCAGCCAGAAAAGCAAAGCAATTTCAGCCACAACGTGGTACTGCTCAATCGGCGTGTCGAGCGCAATGAAAATGAAAGCAACTGGAACCAACACCAGGCAAATCCGCGAGGTCGCTTGGCGGAGAGTAATACTTGATGACAGCGCATTCAACTTCAAAACTGCAAGCATGCAGAGTGCTATCGAACAGTAGTACCCACCCGCAAACCACCAGCGATTTGCTTTAAGTACAGGAATGTGCTCGATAATTTTATTAATGCCGTATCGATTACCGGTTGAATAAAGCAATGCAACGAAAAGCAAAATCAACCAGAAACTCTGACTTGAGAACACCTTCTTTTTCCAAGGCGTCGCCAACACGACAATCCACAAGACCCAGCCGGCACCATAGGGCCAGGCGGCCCGCATATCGGCCGACCAAATCGGATCATTCGCTGCAATGCGGGGATCGATCGCAGCCGCCACTGCATGAAAAATTGAGTTATATGAAAAATTCTCTGCGGGCAACAGACTGCGCAACCTCGGATCAGGCGAAACAAAATCGCCGTAGAATTTTCCATAATAACTACTAAGATTGATAATGCCAGGCAATATCAATCCAGCATACAGAACTCCAATTACTAAAAAGAACAATCCGAGGGTCAATGCCACCCTCCGCAAAACCATCCGCTGCTCGATGCTCGCCGCCCTCATGCGCGATAGATACATGCCCCCCGAAAACAAAAACGCGATAATCAAGTTGACAACGTTCAGCCACAGATATCCCGAAGCGATATACAAAACAAAAAACGCCGCCTGACAAACAACAACGTATGGGCGACGCGAGTTTCCGCGAATAATATTCAAACAAACGAGCAACAACCAGGGTAACGAACTGAATGAAAAAACGAAGACCATTTGCCCGGTAATGGGCAACTGAACGGTGAGATCGAACGCGGCAGCGCCGAATAACGCCACCATTCGCCCTGCGCCTTGCGCTCGAAACAGAGAATATGCCCCCAGGACACCGACAAGCATTGCGGCCTGGATCATGAACTCGTAGGATTGCAGGGGATTAATCACCCACGCAAGCACTATAAATATCAACTGAAACGGCGTATATAAACCCACATTATTGAAGCTTGGGAAAAAATTCCCAGATTGAATAAAATGAGTCCATAGCGGAACACTTCCACTCCTGAGCGCATCACTAAAATACGTGAAATTCACGAAGCTCCAGTCGTGCGTATCCCATCCCGTATAACTTTTTCCAAATAAATTCTCATAGAAAAATGAGAAATGCAAAAGCAAGAAAAATATTGCGATCGCAATATTTTTATAGCCCGAAGAATTGCAACTTTTCCAGTTGCAAGAGCTCTGGTATTTAGAAATTTTCATCTCCATATTTAAGCGAATCTTGTAAATCTAGCGTGAAGATCGTTTTTTATCTGCGATTAGCAGCGATACTTATGAACTGCGCCTTGGCGAGAGTCGTCATGCGTCCCGGCACCCCGACGGGGTTCGCCACTCGGTTGCCGGTGAGCCGATAGGTGAGATTCTCGCCCAGCGAGCGCCGAAAGTAGCCGCTACGCCTCCTCCATTCCCGTTGGCCGCTTGAAGCAATGGTGACTGCGGTCTCATTGCGCCCAATCGCGCTGAGCAAGCGTGGGCAGGACACGAGCGTCTCGCGCCCAAAGCCAAGTCGGACGGCGAAACGCCACCTGACAAGCCGGAGACGCCCAACGAGGACTCGCGCGGCCAGAAACGCAGCAACGCCACGCAAGAATCGACGACCGATGACCGGGCGCGTCTGTTTCGCAAGCGCAAGGGGACCGGCGCCGTACTTTGCAATACGGGCGATGTGCTGAGCGATAACCGGCAAGAGCCGGTGGCCAATGCGCAGGTCACATTGGCGGCGCACGGGACCGCTGAGCGCGATGCGGCGATCGAGACGCTTGCCGATGCCGCCCCCGCAGTATCGACGCCCATCGTGGTCGGCGCCGGCGAGAACCATGGCAAGACAGGCTTCGTGGCGGCCGGTCGCGCCTACCGTATAACGCCGCATGTGGCGCGGAACCACGCGCGTCGGGGCGGCTCGGCCATTGATGGCCGGACGACACGTTGGCCCGGCTAGGAGATAAGCCAACGGAAACGCAAACGCATCGAATAAGTGTTTGGATAGCGCAGAACGGACGGTCGCATTCGGCAGGCGATGCATCGCGGCCACAAGCGGGTCGAACAGCGGTTTCCGCTTGCGCAGGCGGCGTACAACTTGACGCGCATGCGAACGCTGGCCTGCGCTACTGCGTAGCGGCAGAATCCAGGTCGACGGTGACATTACCTTTTGTCTCCGAATGAAAAGAATGGAGCGTCCATCGCTCGCGAAACCTCGACGAACGTCAGTCACGTTCGAAAGACGGCGCTATGACGACGCCTAATATGTCACTGGCCTGGTAGGCGACGTATAGTGTCCTTCAACCACGCTTCACACGCCCGCGCATCGCCATTGCGAGTCCTCCGCAGCGTGTTAGCGGCCGGGCTGGCGAGCTAAGCTCGCAATTGTACTTTCAATTCGCGAGGCGTCGCCCCGCCGCGCCTCGCCGCCGACCGCGAGGTGCTGCGTCATCAAGTATCCGCGCTCGGATCGCGTGGAAATGTGTTCGACCCCAAAGGTTAGACGGGTGTCCGACTTTTTGGGTGCAGTTCACGCGACACCGCGCCCGCGGGTACCCCCGCCGTTCAGCGCTTCTCTTGGGCGCCATCAATCGCGCCGCCGATCGCATTATCGTTCGCCCCGTCTTCGCCCTCCGCCGTCTGCGCCATCCACGCGTGATAGCCCTTCACGCCCATCTGCCGCATCAGCGCCTCGTTACGTTCAAAGATCGTCTCGGCCTCCGGAAACGCCTCCACCGCGCGATCGATGCTCGACTCACGCAGCAAATGCAGAATCGGGTAGGGAGAGCGGTTCGTGTAGTTCTCCACGTCGTCTGGCGCCGTGCCTTCAAATTGATATTCCGGGTGAAAGCTCGCAATCTGCAACTCACCCTCGAGATGCAACTGCTTGAGCATGCGCTCTGCGAAAAACAGGGCGTCGCTGTACTCGTGAAAATCGAGCAACGCATGCGGCAAGATCAACAATGTGGTGTCGACGGCTTGCGGGTCGGCCTCGGCCAGCCGCTGCAACTCGTGCTCCAGATCAAGCAGCGCGCCTTCCCTATCGCGGGCCGCGCTCACGGCATAGCGAATCTGATCCTTGACGTGCACCGCCTTCGCGAACGGGCAGAGATTCAGCCCGATCACCGCGCGCGTGAGCCAATGGCGCGTCGCCGCAATCACGGCCTCATGCTCCTGACGCGTCAACGATTGAGGCGTGGCATCGGTCACTGGGAAGGTTTTCTCCGGCATACGAAATGGGGCGGTAACTCATGAATACTGCATTGTAATTCCCCCTCGGCCCGCACCGGCATGCCCGCCATCGATAGCCTCGATGTGCGAATGCCAAAACCGGCTCGAAGTATCTGGGTAACCATGCGCCTTCCCTACCGCAATGCACCCGACACCACCAACGCCTATGCTCGGCTCAACCCCCGCCCTGTCTCCCGTAGCAAGTACCTCCGAGCGCCTCTCGCCCTCCCCCTCCGGGGCGGACCTGGGTCGCCGCGCCTACCGCACGCACCCCCCACCTTTGGACGCGATGTCGCTGCCCCAATTGCTCGACGCCCAGAGTTCCCGCCGCTATCGCCCGCAAGATATCTGGCATGCACTGGTCAATGCGCAGACCTATGCCAGCCGCGAGCTGCGAGCGATCTGCGAGCGCGCCTCGCCAAACGGGCCGCTGTTCGGTGAAATGGTGACGCTGCTCACGACAAGGGAAGAAGATCGTTCGTTGGACCGGTTGGCCGATGCCGGCATCTTTCTGGCCTCAACGCGCGCCCATCCGTTGCCCGCCGAAGACGCCGCGCTATTGCGAAGCAACGAAGGGCTGAAACTCTGGCTAGAGTACGCGGCAGCACCCGCGAGCTATCTGAACGTGTTCGACGGATCGGATGTGTTCAGCGAAACCGTCGCGGAAGACCGTTCACGCATCGACAGAATCCTCCGCGTGCTGGTCGCGTGCGGCCGCGACCGAACGGACGCGCCACCATTGCATCCCAGCGACACGATGCCCCGAAATCCATTGGCGCATCTGTGCAGTCAGATCGCACCGCAATGGCTGCGCCGATTGCTCGAACTCGGCGCCAAACCGGAGCAGATCAATAGCCGCGGCATGCCATTGACGGTCGTCGCCATGAGAGCGCAAGCGCTTCGCCTTTACATAGCCGGTCACGATCCGCTGGCCCCGCACGACTCGCTGCGTCAGCTCGCGCAACTGCTCAAGCGGCGAGGCGCAGACCTGATGCAACCGGACCGAGAAGGCATGCCGTCCATCACCTTGCTCACGCTTCACGGTCTTTGTGGCGCGGCCGAAGCCCTGCTGGCGACAGGGGCCGACCCGAACACGCCCGATCGGGGCGGCAACACACTCATGCACCATCTCGCCTACATCGTGCATTTGCGCAACGACCCGGCAAAGGCCGATTGCGCCCACCTCGCGTACCTCGCCCATTACGTTCTCATCATTGCTTCACGCTATGGCGGCGACGTGACCCGGGTCAACCATGCAGGGCAATCCCCTCGCGCATGGCTGCCAAAGCCCTTCACCCTGGCCCCGCAAATCGGTCAGGCGTTCCTCGACACGGTTCGCAAGACGGCACTTCGGCGAATTCGATCACTCGTGTGACGGCAAGGTTGCATGGCACACGCCACCGGCCGGTGGGGCGCATACCGCTCGCTATCGCTCGATATGACCCGACAGCGATCATACCGTCCGCCTGCGCCATTTCACACGCACACGTGAATTTCCCTTTCTCGCTTCCCCATGCTCCCGTCCCCTATCACTGCACAACCCGCGCGCTCAAGCGCCGCCTCCCCGGTCCACTCCGGGCCGGAGATCCCTCCCCACGCGTCTGCCGCCAGTCTGCCCCCTCTGTCCGACATGACGATCAGCCAGTTGCTCCTGGCAAAACGAGACGGGCAATGCGCTTCGAAAGACGTCTGGGAAATGCTGATAAGCCTGAACACAACGGCAGGCCGCGAGCTACTCGACAGTTGCCGGATGGCGGCCGAAACCCATCACGAAGCCATGGCGTTTACCATGGCCACCCTGTTCTGCTCACCGGCGCAAGAGAGAACCCTCGCCGGACTGGACGAGGCAGGCATCTTCATCGACCCGGCGCGAAGGGAACATCTGCGCCCGTCAGACGCCGCCCTCCTCATGAGCGACGAAGGATTGCTGCTTTGGCTTCGCTTCGCGGCCTCACCGTCGGCCTATCCCAGCGTCTTTGTCGACTCGATTCTGAACGAGACGTCTTCCGCGGAACCGGAAGACTCGCTCGCGTCAGCCCTCAAGGTGCTGGTCATCAGCGGCCGCGACAAGACCAACGATGTGGCCGTATCGGAAATCCCGGGGAATTTTCATCTCCCGCTTTCTCATTTGTGCTGTCGGGTCGCGCCACAATGGCTGCCTTCACTGCTCGAATTCGGCACTGACCCCAACCAACTCACCGCAAACGGTGTTCCGCTGGTGGCAACCGCAATGGCCGCACAAGCCGAACGTCTGCGTTTGACCGGCCACGATTTGCTGACCCCGCACGCGTCGCTCTATCAACTCGCCTCAATGCTCCGATCGCATGGCGCCCGCCTCTCACTACGCAGTCGCACAGGGGCACCGCCGGTCACGTTACTCGCGCTCAATGGCTATTGTGCGGCGGCAGAAGCGCTTCTCTCGGCCGGTGCCGACTGTAATGCCACGGCAGACAACGTGAATGGCAACACACTCATGCACTCTCTCGCCGCAGCGACGCATCTCGGGCATCACTCCTTCTCCGCGTTCTTCCTGCTCACGCTGGCGCTGCGCTACGGCGGCGATTTCGACCAGCCGAACCACGATGGTGTCGCGGCACGCGCACTGGTCTCCGAAAGTCTCGCGCAGTACCTACGGGTCAGCCAAACGATGGTCGCGTCGACGCGCGAACGGGCGCGATGCTGCATATCCACCGCGCCGGCACGCCATTCACGCAACGCCGGCAGCCACGTCCCCTCTTTCATCACCACCTTTGCAGCGGAAGCCAGCCGGCTGTGCGCGCGCGGCCACGACCCGCTGCTTCCCCACGAATCGCTGTTTCGATTGGGGATATCGCTCCAGCGCAACGGTGCGGATCTCGGGCAACGGCATGCAGACGGCACGCCTCCGGTGTTGTGGCTGACCCGACGCGGATATTGCGGGGCCGCTGAGGTCCTGCTGGCGCTATGTCCGAATGCCAATGTCCCCGGACGAGAAGGCCATACGCTGATGCACGCGCTTGCCGCCGCGACGCGCGCGCCGGACGGTGCCACGCTCGCCGACTACATGCTGACAACCGCACTACGTTACGGCGGCGACCCAACTCTGACCAATCGGTCCGGGATAACCGCCCTGTCGTTCTTGTCCGCCGATCAAAGCCGCTTTGTGCGTGCGGGCTTCGCCCTGATCACCGCCACCCGCAAAAGCGCGCACGAAACCGTCTCCCGCCGCCCCCCGCCCATCGTCCAGCCAGCCGACGAACCCATGCGACATTCCGCCGCATCCCTATAATATGTATTTAATTTACATCTTATAATCACCTCGCCGGTTCCCCGAAGTTGTAGTCGTGTTGTGAGCCCCATGGGGAACCGGCGACCGAATGCCACACCGCGAACCTCCGTACACGGAGATCACGCGGTGTCCACGAAATACCCAACAAGTGCGCCCAAAAAGATGCATTTAATTTGCATCTTATAAATTCAGGAGTCTTGCCATGCTTTCCGCCGCTTCCCGCCCCTACATCGACGCGAGCGTTCCTGTTCTGCGCGAACACGGTCTTGCGATCACGCGTCACTTCTACGCGAGCATGTTCGAAGCGCATCCTGAGTTGCGCAATCTCTTCAATATGGGGAACCAGGCCAGCGGTGCCCAGCAACAATCGCTCGCTTCGGCCGTGTTCGCGTATGCCGCGAACATCGACAACGCTGCGGCGCTCGGGCCGGTGCTCGAGCGTATCGTGCACAAGCACGTCTCGGTCGGCATCACGCCGTCGCACTATCCGATCGTCGGCCGCCATCTGTTGCGCGCCATCAAGGACGTGCTGGGCGACGCCGCCACGCCTGAACTGATCGCGGCATGGGATGAAGCGTATTGGTTGCTCGCCGGCGAACTGATTGCCGCAGAAGCGCGTCTGTCCGAACGCACGCACGCGCCGCTGGGGTCGCTGCGTGAACTGATCGTGGCCGACGTCGACCGCGAAACCGAGCACATCGTCTCGTACTACCTGCGCACGCCCGAGGGCGGGTCGCCCGGTGAATTCGCGCCCGGACAATACGTGAGCGTGTCGGTCACGCTGCCCGACGGTCTGGAACAACGCCGTCAATACAGCTTGTCCGACGCGCCCGACGCACCGCACTGGCGCATTACGGTCAAGCGTGAAGACGCGGCCGATGCCAAGCCCGCCGGTCAGATCTCGAACTGGCTGCATGCCAACCTGAAGGCCGGCGATCGCATTCTCGTGAGCCCGCCCTACGGTGAGTTCACGACCACGCTCGATGCAGCACGCCCACTCGTGCTGCTTAGCGCAGGCGTCGGCATCACACCGATGATGTCGATGCTCGCCGCGCTGGCCGCCAAGGGCTCGCGCCGCGAGATCCTGTTCGCGCACGCTGCCCGCGACGGCTCACACGTCGCGCTACGCCGCCATCTGGCTCATGCCACCACGCAGTTGCCGCACCTGCGTGTGGCGACATTCCTCGAAACGCCGAAAGGCACCGAACGCGAAGGCACCGGCGACACGTTTGCCGGCCGGATGGATATTTCGCGTCTGACACTGCCTGCCGACGCCGATTACCTGCTGTGCGGCCCCGTGCCGTTCATGCAGACCCAATGGCGTGCCCTGCGCGACGCCGGTGTGCCCGCCGAGCGCCTGCACCGTGAAGTCTTCGGCCCGGACGCGCTCGATCACCTGCTCTAATCTGCCGCCCGAGCGGTAAACAACACGAGGCCCCCAATTGGGGGCCTCGTCGCTTCTCGATGTCTGGATGTCTTGATGCGGCACCAGCGCCGCAACACGAACGCCTCAGTCGATCAAGGTGCCCGCAGCGTCATAGAACGGGTGAGCGCCACCTGCATCGTCCACGAACGCGAGATGCGAGACGAGGCCTGTCTTCGGCGTGAACCGGTGCAGTTGAAACGACGGCGGATCGAGCACCCATGCCGACGGTCCGCCCTCACGCAAATCCAGGGCCACCTGATGCGCCGGTGACGGACACACGCTCGCGACAGTACCGGCAAAGCGCGTATGAATGGGCCGGTGCACATGCCCGCAAATCACTCGCTCGATGTTCTCGAAACGACGCACGACGGCCGCGAGCTTCGCAGCATCGTTGGCGTCGAGCGCCTGAATGTCCATGTGCTCGATACCGCAGGCAAACGGCGGATGATGCATGGCGATGACGGTCGGCGTCGCAGTATCGCTCGCGAGCGTCGCCTCCAGCCATTCGAGACGTTCGTCGCACAGCTTGCCGCCGCCATTGGGCGGGTCTTGCGTATCGAGCGCCACGAGCCGCAGCGCGCCGAACATTGCCGTGTACTGCACGAATCCGCCCGGTTTGCCGAGATACGTGTGCTCCGGAAACACGTCGCGCAGTGCATCGCGCCCGTCGTGATTGCCGATCACGAGGTAGTACGGCATTTGCAGCGGCGTGAGCAACCGGCGCAGGTGTTCATATTCCTCGCGTGCGCCGAAGTCGACGAGATCGCCCGTCAGGACAACGAAGTCGGGACGCGGCACCAGCGTATTCAGACGCGCCACGCAGCGCTCGAGATAGGCGGCGGTATCCACGCGCCGATAGGCCAGCTTGCCGGGCCGTTTGATGTGAAGGTCGCTGATTTGCGCGAACAGCATGAGCGAATTATCCGTGAAGCGAAAAGATATGGGCGGCGGGCAGCGACAGACCCACCTGATCGCCGACGCGACACTCGCGACGGCTGGAGACTTCGACCAGCACCGGGCCTGCGACGGACACGCCGCTGAGCGTCAGGCGCGTGCGGTCGCCGAGAAACTGCACTTCGTCGACACGGCCGACGAGCGGCGCGTCGCCTGCGGGCACCACGATGGCATCTTCCGGGCGGAAGTACAGCTCTTGCACGTCGGCACGCACCTCCGGGCAGGCAACGCGACCGCCCTCGAGATGGAAATGACCGTCGCGCCACACGCCTGCCAGGCGATTGAGCGTGCCGACGAAATTCGCTACATGGCGCGAAGCCGGTTGGTAGTAGATGTCGCGCGGCGCACCGATCTGCTCGATGCGGCCCGCGCTCATCACCACGATGCGGTCGCCCAGTGCCATCGCTTCGTCCTGATCGTGGGTGACGTACACCGTCGTCACCCCGAGCCCGCGCAGCAGACGATCCATATCTGCGCGCACCGTCTCGCGCAGCTTGGCGTCGAGCGCGGTGAGCGGCTCGTCGAGCAACAACACACGCGGCTCCGGCGCGAGCGCGCGGGCCAATGCCACGCGCTGCTTCTGACCGCCCGAGAGTTGTGCAATGGCACGATCGGCGAAAGGCGTGAGTTGCACGAGATCGAGCAGTTCGTTCACGCGCTTGTCGATCTGCGCCGATGGCAGTCCACGCAGCTTCAGGCCGTACGCGACGTTGCCGCGCACGGTGAAGTTCGGAAACAGGGCGTAGTTCTGGAACACCATGCCCACACGGCGCTTTTCGATGGGCAGGCGCGTGACGTCCTCGTCGCCGAAGTGCACACGCCCCCCCGCGTCGGGGCGTTCGAGGCCTGCGATCATGCGCAGGGTTGTGGTTTTGCCGCAACCGGACGGGCCGAGCAGCACTAGCGTCTCGCCCGCACCGATCGTCAGATCGAGCGGTTGCAGTACGGTGTTGCCGTGAAACGTCTTGGCACAGCGTTCGAGATGAATCGGGATGGAAGTCAGTTTCATCGTCATATCCTTGGCATTCGGTAGGCGTGCAATGCAGCCACTTGATCAGGTACGGCCTTTGGCATTGCGCACCTTCGCCCGCTGGGCCGTCATCTGCATGACGATGAGCAGCGGCACGATCAACACGAAAAACACCGCCGTGTACGCGCTGCCGATCTCCAGACGCAGCGACGCGTAGGCGTCCGCCAGCCCCACGGGCAGCGTCTTGGTATCGGGCGTGTGCAACATCCACGTCAGGTTGAATTCGCCGAGCGAGAGCGTTACCACGATGAGCGCGGCCGCCACGATCTCGCTGCGGATGTTGGGCAGCACCACGGTCGTGAAGCGTCGCAGGAAGCTCGCGCCGAGGCTCGCAGCGCCCTCTTCCATCAGCTTGATACGCGAGTCGGCGCACGCGGCCGCGACGGCACGCACCATGAACGGCAGCGTGAAAATCACATGCCCGACCACGATGAACGCCAGGCTTTCGCGAAAGCCGCGCATGCCCCCGTACACGCTGATCAGCGCGAGCGCACTCGCCAGCCCCGGCAGCGCGATGGGCAACGTCAGCAGCTCTTCGATCCAGCGCGCCATGCGGCTCTGCCAGCGCGCGAGCACGTAACCGGCCGGCACGCCGAGCAGCGTGACCACCACCAGCGTGGCACCGCCGACATACAGCGAATTCAGAATGGCGTCGTGATAGTCCTGCCAGACCTGAATCACCCACTTGAAGGTGAGGCCGGCCGACGGACCACGGAAATAGTTCACCGACAACCCCGCGAGAACCGACATGCCCACGGGGATCAGCAGGAACGCACACATCAGCAGCGTAAGCAGCAGTTGCAGCGTGAATAGGGTTTTCTTGAGCATGCGAATCAACCTCCGGCAGCGACGCCCTGCCCCGTGAAATTGCGGGCGAGCATGAGCACCGCCCACGTCACGATGCCGAGAATCACCGAGAGGGCCGCCGCCGTCGCCACATTGGCGTTGAGCGTGAACTCGGTGTAGATGGTCATCGGCAAAACATCGATGTCGGTAGCCAGCGTGAAGGCCGTGCCGAACGCACCGACCGAGGTCGCGAAACACATCGCGCCCGAAGCGATCAGCGCGGGAGCCAGCGCCGGCAACGTCACGTCACGGGCAATGGCGAACGGCCCCGCGCCGAGCGACGCCGCCGCTTCCGTGAGCGAATGATCGAGCGATTCCGCTGCCGCCATCACGGCGAGGATCACACGCGGAATCGAGAAATACAGGTAGCCGAGGAACAGGCCCGCGAGCGAATACGCGAACACGAGCTTGTGGCCAATGAGCTTGGTCGACAAGTCGCCAATCAGGCCCTGACGTCCCGCGAGCATGATGACCATGAAACCGACCACCACGCCGGGGAACGCCAGCGGCAGGGTAAGCATCGACACGAGGATCGATTTACCCGGAAAGTCGTGACGGGTGAGGAAGAGGCCCGCCACAAGCGACAACGCCAGGGTGGCAAGGGTGACCAGCGCCGAGAGCACGACGGTCTGCCACAGGCTATCGAGATAACGTGCATTGGTGAGAATGGCGCGATAGGTCTCGAACGCGTGACCGTCGCCGCTCACTTGCACAAGGGCGGCCATCGGCAATAGCCAGAACGCCAGAAAAACCGCCAGCGCCGGTAGCAGAAGTGCCACGCGCCAGCCGCGCGGCAGGGTCAGGTCACGCATCGCTTGCTTTGCTCCTCTTCCTCGTTGGACATGACCGTGCTTAGCGCACGTTCTTCAGATACTGCTGACCGAACGCGTCCTGCTGTGCGGCCAGCTTCTGCAGATCGACCGGCTTCACACGGGCATAGTCGGACGCGGGCAGGAATTTGGCTGCCACGTCGGCCGGCATCGTGCTCGCACGCACCGGACGCAGGAAGGCTTGCGCCCAATGCGCCTGGCCCTTGTCGGACAGCGTGTAGTCGATCACCTTCTTGCCGTTGTCGGCGTGCGGCGCGTTCTTCACGAGCGCGATCACGTACGGCAGCGACACCGAGCCTTCCATCGGGATCACGAACTGCACGTTTGCGCGGTCCTTGTAGATGGCGCGGTACGCATTGAAGTCGAAGTCGATCAGGATGGGAATCTCACCCGAGAGCACGCGGGCATACGCCGTTTGCTTGGGCACGATCGGCGCGTTGGCCTTGAGCTTCTGGAAGTAGCCGATGGCCGGGCCGAAGTTGTCCATCGAACCGCCGAGGGCCTGATTGGCGGCAATCGCGGCGGCATAGCCGGCGAACGCGCTGCTCGGGTCCAGATACCCCACCATGCCGCGGTATTCCGGCTTGAGCAGATCGGCCCACGAACGCGGCACCGGCTTGCCTTCCAGGGCGTCGCGGTTCACGAAGAAGCCGACCGTGCCCGAGTGGATCGTCGTCCACATGCCGTTCGGATCCTTCATGGTGGCCGGCACCTGGTCCCAGTTCGCCGGTTTGTACGGGGCGAGCAGGCCCTTCTTGGCGGCTTCGATGGCCGAGGTAATGCCGAGATACACGATGTCGGCCACCGGCGCCTTCTGTTCCGCGATCATCTGCGCGACAGCCTGGCCGGAGTTCTTGTTATCGAGCGGCACGCGAATGCCGGTGTCCTGTGCAATGGCCTTGACCTGACCGGCCCAGTCCGCCCATTCCGGCGGGCAGTTGTAACAGATGGCGGTCTGCTGGGCGTGCGCGGCGCCAGCGCCGAGCAAGGTGAAAAGCGCCAGCGTGCGGGCGGCGCGGGTGATCCAAAGCTTCATTTCTGTGGGCTCCTGAATGTCTGAGCATTGGCGGCACGATGTGCTGCCGGATAAGTGCGGGCCTCGCGCCCGGATGCCTGATTGCCTCGGCCGGCGCTGCACTCTCTTTTTCGGAGCCAGTCGTCAGCCAGTTTCCTTGCTATTGCTATTGCTTTTCCTTCAAATTCGTTTCGATACCGCGTCAATGCCGATCTTTCTTTCGCGGCGGTGCCGCCACCGTGCCACCGCGACGAATCTCGTGCGGCAGGATCAAGGCATGGCCGAGCGATGCGTCGGCCGGCGCGGTCGCCGCACCGGAACGCCCATCGCGACCATCGATCTGTGCAAGCAGACGCTGCGCCGCGTGCCGGCCGATCTCCACGCTAGGCTGTACGACAGTGGCGAGCGTCGGCGAGAGCAACTCGCCCACGGCCAGCCCGTCGAAGCCGAGCACCGACATGTCGTCCGGCACGCGCAAACCGGCTTCGCGCAGCGCGCGCATCACGCCAAGGGCCAGCAGATCGTTGGAGCAGAACAGAGCCGTGGGACGTGCGCCGTCGCGCTCGCGCTGCGCCAGCCATTCACGCACTCGCTCGCCGCGTGCCCCGCTGTTGAAGTCGATTTCGAAAGCCGGCAGTGGCGTCAGGCCGGCAGCCTGCATGGCGTCGCAATAGCCGAGATAGCGGCGCTTGGCGCGGTCGGACGCGTGTAGCGCCCCGGTCACCATGACGATGTCCCGGTGCCCCGCCTCGATCAGCATCGCCACGCCCTGCGCGGCGGCAGCCCGGTTGTCCACCGACACGCAGGGACGCTGCGGCGCATCGTTATAGACAAGCTGGCACGCCACTCCCTCGGCCGCGAGATCGTCGACGAGCGCACTGTGCTCGGCGTCAGCCAGTGTCAGCAGCAGGCCGTCCACACGCTGTTGCAGCAAGGTCTCGATGGCGTTGCGCTCACGCTCCGGGTCGTACTGTGTGGTGACAAGCAGCAGGCGGCGTCCCGTGCCGTCGATGGCGGCTTCGATCCCCTCGAGACAATCGGCAAAGACCGGGTTGCCCAGCGTCGGCAGCATCACGCCGATCAGACCCGTGCGCTCTCCGCGCAACTGACGGCCCAGCGCATTGGGACGGAATTTCAGCTCGGCGGCGGCCGCCTGCACGCGAGCAAGCGTCTCGGGGCGCACCAGTTGCGGCGAATTGAGTGCGCGCGACACCGTCGCAATCGAGCACCCCGCGCGCTGTGCCACGTCCCGTATGTCTGCCACGCCCCTCTCCTTGTTATGAGCCGTCAAAATTCGAAGTTGACGGATTTTACGCAAATGTAAACGTTTACGAAAACGTTTTCACTCCGGGATTCTATGGAGGCATTGTGATGAATTCATGACAGCGCAGAAAGTCCGGCCAATTCGCTATCCGATTCATCGGCAGCGTTAGCGAAAGTCGCCACACCGTGCCCAGGTGTTCGGTGAGCGCCGAAGGCCGGTATGCCGCCTATACTGGAATTCCCCCTCGCGCCGGGGCATGACGGCACCCCTTCCTCGACTACCGACAACCGGGATCGGCCATGAACGAATATCACTTCCTCACCTTGTGGCGGCTCACTGCACCGCTGGACGAAGTCTGGGACACGATTCGCGACGTCGACCATTGGGCACGCTGGTGGCCATGCGTGCGCAACGTGCGCACTCTGGAACCGGGCAACGCCGATGGCGTGGGCACCGTGCGCGAACTGACCTGGCATGGTGCGTTGCCCTACTCGCTCACGTTCGAGACGCGCATCACGCACATCGATCCGATGCGTGAGGTGCGCGGCGTGGCGACGGGCGAGGTGGAGGGCACCGGCGTTTGGTGCTTCGACACGGAAGGCTCGATCACCGTCGTGCGCTACGCCTGGGATGTGCACATGAAGCGCGGCTGGATGAACAAACTCTCCCCCATCGCTGAACCGCTGTTCCGCTGGAATCACAACTACGTCATGCGACGCGGCGGCGAAGGCCTGGCGGCAGTGCTCAACGCCCATCTGGTCGAGTGCCTCGATACCGACCTGCCGCCAGCAGCCATCGGTGAGGAGCGCAATCCGCGCGACCTGCGCGAAGCCCGCTCGCGCATGAGTCACCACTCCCATCACTGACCGCCCCAGCTATTCCATTCGGGAATAGATAACCCAATAAATTTCATTATTTTTTATGAAGCCGGATGCCTAGACTCGAAGGCATCCGGTGGTAGACCCGTGGCTTTCCAACGACCGCCGCCACCCCGCAGAACATACTGCTCCAGGAGACCCTCTTGAGCCTTGCGACTCCGCCGCTGTTGCGGCACTACGTGGACGGTGCATTCGTCGCCACCGATCGCCAGTTCGATAACGTGAGCCCCGTCGACGGACGGCTTGTCGCAAAAGTCTGCGAAGCCGACGCGGCGACGGTCGACCGGGCGGTGAGCGCCGCCCGTCGCGCCCTGCGCGATGGCCCGTGGGGCAAGACCACGCCCGCCGAGCGCGCTGCGGTGTTGCACCGCATTGCCGATGGCATTCAGGCGCGCTTCGACGAGTTCGTCGCCGCCGAAGTCGCCGACACCGGTCGTCCCACCGAGCAGGCCCGCACGCTGGACATTGCGCGCGGCATCGCCAACTTCCGCATGTTCGCCGACCTCATCAAGACGGCGGGCAGCGAAATGTACGAAATGCGCGCGGCCGACGGCGGCGACGTGATGAACTACGTGACGCGCAAACCCCTCGGGGTGATCGGCATCATCTCGCCGTGGAACCTGCCGTTGCTGTTGTTCACGTGGAAGGTGGCGCCCGCGCTGGCCATGGGCAACTGCGTGGTCGCCAAGCCATCGGAAGAAACGCCCTCGTCCGCGACGCTGCTCGCCGACGTGATGGACGCCGCCGGCGTGCCGCCCGGCGTCTTCAACCTGATACACGGCTTCGGCCCCGACTCGGCGGGGGAATTCCTGACGAAGCATCCTGACGTGGCCGCGGTCACCTTTACGGGCGAGTCGCGCACCGGCAGCGCCATCATGAAAGCCGTGGCCGACGGCGTGAAGGAAATCTCGTTCGAACTTGGCGGCAAGAATGCCGCCGTGGTGTTCGCCGACGCCGACTTCGACAAGGCGCTCGACGGCGTGGTGCGCTCGTCGTTCACCAACGCCGGTCAAGTGTGCCTGTGCTCGGAGCGTGTCTACGTCGAGCGGCCGATTTTCGAGCGCTTCGTCGCCGCACTGGCCGAACGCGCCGCCGCGCTGCGCATCGACGCCCCCGACGCTCCCGGCGTACAGATGGGTCCGCTCGTGTCGCGCAAGCATCGCGAGAAGGTGCTCTCGTACTATCGGCTGGCGGTCGAAGAAGGCGCGACGGTTGTCACCGGCGGTGGTGTGCCCGCCTTCGGCGACGCGCGTGACGATGGGGCCTTCGTGCAACCGACGGTCTGGACCGGCCTGCCCGACACGGCACGCTGCGTGCGCGAGGAAATCTTCGGCCCGGTGTGTCACGTCGCCCCGTTCGACGGCGAAGACGAAGTGATCCGCCGCGTGAACGATAGCGACTATGGCCTCGCCGGCTGTGTCTGGACGACGAACCTGTCGCGCGCGCATCGCGTCGCACGTCAGTTCCAGACCGGGCTCGTATGGGTGAACACCTGGTTCCTGAGAGACCTGCGCACACCGTTCGGCGGCGTGAAACTCTCCGGGCTGGGCCGCGAAGGCGGACGCCATTCGCTCGACTTCTATTCCGAAATCACCAACATCTGCATCAAACTGTGAGGCAGCGGTGCGGCGATATCGATGGGGGTCGAGACGGCCGCACCCGTGCGCCATCCCATCAAAATAACAACGGAGACTGACGACACATGAGCGCATCGCAAGACACGCAGGCCCGCGTGGTGGCCGGCAAGGCCAAACCGCGCGGCAAGTTCCCGCACATCAAACGCGCCGGCGACTTCCTGTTCGTCTCGGGCACCAGTTCGCGCCGTCCGGACAACACCTACGCGGGTGCGCAAGCCGATGCGCTGGGCGTGACGCAACTCGACATCCGCGAACAGACGCGCGCCGTCATCGAGAATATCCGCGACATTCTCGCGAGCGAGGGCGCCACGCTGGCCGACTTGGTCGAAGTCGGCACGTTCCTCGTGAACATGAACGACTTCGGCGGCTACAACGAGGTGTACGGCGAGTACTTCGACGAGAACGGTCCGACACGCACGACGGTGGCAGTGCACCAGTTGCCGCATCCGCTGTTGCTTATCGAAATCAAGTGTGTGGCCTACGCGCCGCGTTCGCGCTGAAGACCGAGACCTCACCTGACGCGGCTGACGCTGCATGCCCCGGGAGACAGCATGTTGACATATGGCAAGCCTTTCAATTTCCAGCGCTGGACCGACGATCACGCGCATCTGCTCAAGCCGCCTGTCGGCAACCAGCAGATCTGGCAGGACAGCGATTTCATCGTGACGGTCGTGGGCGGACCGAACCACCGCACCGACTATCACGACGATCCGCTCGAGGAGTTTTTCTATCAGTTCAAGGGCAACGCGTGGATCAATCTCTGGATCGACGGCCGCGCCGAGCGCATCGACCTCAGGGAAGGCGACATCTTTCTGCTGCCGCCCCACGTACGTCACTCGCCGCAGCGGCCCGAAGCCGGGAGCCTGTGTCTCGTCGTCGAACGCCAGCGCCCGCCCGGTCTGCTCGACGGCTTCGAGTGGTATTGCCTCAAATGCGGCTCGCAGGTGCACCGCGTGGAAGTGCAACTCAAGAGCATCGTGACGGACCTGCCGCCGCTGTTCGAGGCGTTTTACGGTGCCGAATCGCTGCGCCGGTGTCCGAGTTGCGGCGAGATCCACCCGGGCCGCGCGGCGCAAGTCAAGACCACCGCATCGGCGTCTGCCTGACCCGCGACACCGCCCCCAGAACATCACACGTCACGCCATGAAGAAAATCGACATGCACGCCCACTTCTTCCCGCGCATCTCGCAGGAGGAAGCGGCCCGTCTCGACCCCGCCACCGCGCCGTGGCTGCGCATCGACGCAGGCGGCGAGACCGGCAACATCATGCTCGACAACCGCGCTTTCCGTCCCGTCTACCGCGCGCTGTGGGACCCCGCGCTGCGCGTCGAAGAACTCGACCGTCATGGCATCGATCTGCAAGTGGTTTGCGCCACGCCGATCATGTTCGGCTACCGCTACGACGGGCATGCGGTCATGGACTGGGTCCGGCGCATGAACGATCTGGCACTGGCGCATTGCGCCTACGCCCCGACCCGGCTCAAGCCCATGGCGCAGGTACCGCTGCAGGACCTCGATCTGGCCTGCGCGGAAGCGTCGCGCGCCAGGGCCAGCGGTCATATCGGCGTGCAGATCGGCAATCACCTCGGCGACAAGGATCTGGACGACGAACAGCTCGTGGCGTTTTTGCGGCACTGCGGCAACGAACATATCCCCGTGCTCGTGCATCCGTGGGACATGATGACCGACGGCCGCATGAAGAAGTGGATGATGCCGTGGCTCGTGGCCATGCCCGCCGAGACGCAGCTCTCGATTCTCTCGCTGATCCTCTCGGGCGCATTCGAGCGTCTGCCCCGCTCGCTCAAGCTGTGCTTCGCGCACGGCGGCGGCGCCTTTCCATATCTGCTGGGCCGCGCCGAGAACGCGTGGCATTGCCGCGACATCGTACGCGCCGATAGCCCGCACCCGCCGTCCCATTATCTGGACCGTTTCTACGTGGACAGCGCCGTGTTCGACCCGCGCGCCTTGCGCCTGCTGGTCGACACCATGGGCGTAGAGCGCGTCATGCTCGGCTCGGACCACCCGTTCCCGCTCGGCGAGCAGGACATCGGCCGTCTGGTGGCCGAACAACCGGAGCTGGACGACGCCGCCCGGCACCGCATTCTGGCCGCGAACGCCCTCACGTTCTTCGGCCTCTGACTGGTGCTTTCCCGAGGTGTTTTTGAAATTGCTTGCCTACGCAAAAGGCGTCGTTTAGGCTGGGCACTGAAATATTTGACGCTTAAACAATTTGACTAGCCTGACGCGTCTGGCCTGCCTTTGCTGCCTGCGGACGACTTGAAAAAAAGGTCAAGTATTCCGGCGCGAGTCCTTCGGCTGACAACGCTTACCAGTACCGCCAACCTAGTTTGGAGACCATGATGACGGGAACGAAGACCATGCAACGTAAAGCCATCGCTGTGCTGGGCGCCGTCGCTGCGGCGGCGGCGATGTTCGCATCGGGCGGTGCGCACGCCCAGGTGAAGATCGGCTTCATCGGCACACTCTCTGGCCCCGGCGGCGCGCTCGGCCAGGACCAGTACGACGCCTTCATGCTCGCCATCGAGCAAAAGGGCGGCAAGCTGGGCGGCGTGCCCGTGCAGGTCATCAAGGAGGACGATCAGCTCAAGCCCGACGTGGGTGTGCAGGCTGCCCAAAAGCTGGTGGAGCGCGACAAGGTGTCGCTCATCACCGGCGTGACGTTCTCGAACGTGATGATGGCCATCCACAAGAACGTGACCAACGCCGGGGTGGTGATGGTCGGCTCGAACGCCGGTCCGACCCCGATTGCCGGGGCGCAGTGCTCGCCGAACTTCTTCTCCACTTCGTGGGATAACGACGAACTGCACGAAGCCGGCGGTCAGCTCTCGACCGATCTGGGCTACAAGAAGATGTATGTCATGGCCCCGAACTATCAGGCTGGGCGCGACGCCGTGAACGGTTTCAAGCGCGACTACAAAGGCCAGATCGTCGACGAGGTCTACACGCAGGTCAACCAGCCCGATTACTCGGCTGAAATCGCCCAGTTGCAGGCCGCCAAACCCGATGCCGTCTACGTCTTCTATCCGGGCGGCATGGGCGTGAACTTCGTCAAGCAATACCGTCAGGCCGGGCTGCTCGGCAAGATTCCGCTGATCTCCGTGTCGACCATCGACGGCTCGACCCTGCCCGCGCTCAAGGAGTTGGCCGTCGGCGCCATCACCAGCGCGCCGTACTCGCCGGATCTCGACAACGCACAGAACAAGCAATTCGTCGCGGCCTTCCAGAAGAAATACAACCGTATGCCGTCGATGTATGCCGCCCAGTCGTACGACGCCGCCAACCTGATCGACTCGGCGCTCACGAAGACCAAGGGCAGCGTGGCGGATCGTGAAGCCCTGCGCGCCGCCCTCAAGGCCGCCGACTTCTCGTCCGTGCGCGGGCCGTTCAAGTTCGCCAGCAACCAGTTCCCCGTGGCGCAGTTCTATCGCGTGGATGTCGTGAAAGACGCCAACGGCGCGGCGTTCGCGACCAAGGGGAAAATTCAGATCAAGACGCGTGCCGATCTGGCCGCGCAGTGCAAGATCAAGTCGTAACCTGACGCGCATTACGCCCATAACGCCCGTAAAGCCCGTAATTCGCGTAATGCATGTCATGCCCCGGCATCGCGGCGCTCCCGCGATGCCGATGGACCGATTTGCTGCACGCCGCACACGCGCGCGAGGTCTCGCGTGTGCGCTGCCCGCTGTTGCTGACGTGCGCCGGTGTCCCGCACCGGCGACACTGCCATTGCACGACCCGAGCCGTACCTGAGCACTATCGAGGGTTTATGAAGCGCTACCGCAATTTCGACGAAGCCGAGCTGGACGTTCAGTACAACGCTCGCGCCACCACACCCAATGTTCTCGACATCCTGACGCAGTACGCCGCCGAGAGCGCGCACGCTCGCGCGACCACGCCCTGTGTGCTCGATGTCGCCTACGGGGACCACCCCGACGAAACACTGGACATCTTCCCCGCCGCCGCGCCCGGCGCGCCCGTTTTCTTCTTCGTGCACGGCGGCTACTGGCGTGCGCTCAGCAAGAACGATTCGAGCAACATGGCGCCCGCCTTCACGCGCGCGGGCGCCACGGTCGTCACTATTAACTATTCGCTCGCGCCCGGCGCCTCGCTCGATACCATCGTCGATCAGACACGCCGCGCGCTGGCCTGGGTGCATCGCCACATCGGCGAGCACCAGGGCGACGCGCGCCGCATTCATGTGTGCGGAAGCTCCGCCGGCGGCCACCTCGTGGGCATGCTGCTGGCGCAGGGCTGGCACGCCCGATACGGTGTGCCGGAAGACGTCGTCGCCGGCGCCGCGCCGCTCTCCGGCCTGTTCGATCTCACGCCGATTCCATTCACACACATCAACGAATGGATGAAACTGTCCGAGGACGACGCGCGCCGCAACAGTCCTCAATTCCATCTGCCCGCGCGCGGCTGCCCGATCGTGGCGTCGTACGGCGAGACCGAGACGGCCGAGTTCAAGCGGCAGACCGACGACTACCTCGCCGCGTGGCGCGCGCGGGGCTTCGCGGGTGAGTACGTGCCGATGCCCGGCACCAATCACTTCGACATCGTGCTCACGCTCAACGACGCCACCAGCCCGCTCACGCAAGCCATCTTCCGCCAGATGGGTCTGGCCCGGGAGGCCGCATGAGCCTGACGCTCTTCATCATGCAGTGCCTGAACGGGCTGCAACTCGGGGTGCTGTTGTTCCTGATGGCGGCCGGCCTCACGCTGGTGTTCGGCATCATGAACTTCGTCAACCTCGCCCACGGCTCGCTCTACATGATGGGGGCGTTCATCGCCGCCACCGTGTACAACCACACGGGATCGTTCGCCCTCGCGGCGATTGCCATCGTTCCCGCGATGCTGCTGCTCGGTCTGATCGTCGAGTTCGTCGCGCTCAAGACGCTCTACGACCGCGACCACCTCGATCAGGTACTGGCGACCTTCGGTTTGATCCTGTTCTTCAACGAACTGGCGCGCATGATCTGGGGGCCCTCGCCGTACTACATGGAAGTCCCCGAGTGGCTTTCCGGCACAGTGGACCTGTTCGGGCTGGCGTACCCCGCCTATCGCTTCCTCATCATCGTGGTGGGGCTCGCGGTGGCGCTAGGCTGCTACCTGCTCATCCACCGCACGCGCATCGGCATGTTGATTCGCGCCGGGGCGACACACCGTCAGATGGTCGGCGCGCTCGGCGTGAATATCGTGCTGCTCAACTCGCTGCTGTTCGGTCTCGGCGCGATTCTCGCGGGGATTGCCGGGCTCATGGCCGGCCCCATCCTCTCGGTGCAGCCGGGCATGGGGGAACCGATCCTGATTCTGACGATGGTCGTGATCGTGATCGGCGGTATCGGCTCGGTGCGCGGCGCATTTCTCGCCGCACTGATCGTCGGTGTGGTCGACACGGTGGGACGCACCGCGTTGCCCACGCTGCTGCGCAGTCTGCTCGAGCGCAGCACCGCCGACACCGCCGGGCCCGCCCTCGCGTCGATGCTTATCTACCTTGTCATGGCCGCAGTGCTTGCTGTGCGCCCGCAAGGCCTCTTCCCGGTCAAACACGGTTGACGATGGAAATGAAACTCAATCTTCGCACCGCCGTGCCGTTGCTGGTGCTGGCCGCGCTGGCTCTGGTGCCCCTTTACGCGACGTTTGCCCAGCAACCGTTCTATCTCACCCTGTTCGGACGCATCGTGGTGTTCTCCATCGCGGCCGTCTCGCTCGATCTGATTCTCGGCTACGGCGGCATGGTCAGCTTCGGCCACGCGCTGTATCTGGGTCTCGGCGCGTATGTCGTCGGCATTCTCAGCTATCACGGCGTGGATAACGGCTTCGTGCATCTGGGCGCGACACTGCTGCTGTGCGCCATCGTCGGCGCCGTCACCGGCCTGCTCTCGCTGCGCACGACAGGTATCGCCTTCATCATGATTACGCTGGCGTTCGCCCAGATGTTCTACTTCCTCGCCGTCAGCCTGAAGCAATACGGCGGCGACGACGGCCTGCCCGTGTCTGCCGGCAGCCGCTTCGGCAGCGTAACGCTCGACGACCCGGCCGTGCTGTACTACGCGGCGTTCGCAGTGCTGTGCCTGTGCGTATGGGCAGGCCGCCGGCTGGTCGACGCCCGCTTCGGCATGGTGATTCGCGGCGCGCGTCAGAACGACCGCCGCATGCGCGCGCTCGGCTACCCGACACTGCGCTACAAGCTCGTGGCCTACATCATCAGCGCCATGACCTGCGGCGTAGCGGGCATGCTCTATGCCAATCTCACGCACTTCGTCTCTCCGGCGTATATGGCGTGGACGGCTTCGGGCGAACTGATCGTGATGGTCGTGCTCGGCGGGCTGGGATCGTTCTTCGGCCCGGTGCTGGGCAGCGCCGCCATGCTGCTGATCGAGGAATGGCTCAAGGGCATGACTGAGCACTGGATGATCATCTTCGGGCCGCTCGTCGTCGTTGCGGTTCTCGTCTCGCGCCGCGGCCTGTACGGCCTGCTCGGCGACCTGCAAGTGCGGCTCTCCCGCCGCGCCCGCACCGCGGAGGGCAAAGCATGAGCCTGCTCCTGGTCGACCAACTGGTCAAACGCTATGGCGGCCTGACCGCCACCGATCACTTCTGTCTCGATGTCGCGCCCGGCGAGCTGCATGCCATCATCGGCCCGAACGGCGCGGGCAAGAGCACGCTCATCGGTCAACTGGCAGGCGAGCTGCGCGCCGACGAGGGCAGCATTCATTTCGACGGCCGCGACATCACGGCCGTACCGATCGAACAGCGCGCCCGCGCAGGGCTCGCACGCTCTTACCAGATCACGTCCGTATTCCGCGAATTCACCGCGCTGGAAAACGTGCTCGTGGCCGTGCAGGCGATGCAGGGGCATAGCTTCGGCTTCTGGCGGCCGGCCATTCGCGAGGCGGCGCTGGTCGAACCGGCACGCGAAATTCTGGCACGCACCGGTCTGGCCGCACGCATGAACGTGCCCGCCAGCGCCCTCGCCCACGGCGAACACCGTCAGCTCGAACTGGCCATGGCGCTCGCGGGCCGTCCGAAGCTGCTGCTGCTCGACGAACCGATGGCCGGCATGTCGCAAGCCGAGTCCGAACAAATGACGCATCTGCTCGCCGACCTCAAGGGCGACTACGCCATCGTGCTCGTGGAACATGACATGGACGCCGTCTTTGCACTCGCCGACCGCATTACCGTGTTGGTCTATGGGCGCGCCATCGCCTGTGGCGACGCCGACACCATCCGAAACGACGCGGGGGTGCGCGAAGCCTATCTCGGGGACGAAACCCGCAACGAAATGCTGGGAGCCACCGCATGAGCCCCTTGTTGTCTTTGTCTGGTGTCGAGTCGTACTACGGCGCGAGCCAGGCGCTGTTCGGGATGCAGCTGGAGATCGAGCGCGGTGCGTTCGTCACGCTGCTCGGCCGCAACGGCATGGGCAAGTCGACCACCGTCAAGTCGATGACCGGTCTCATGCACCCGGCGCGCGGTGAGATCGTGTTCGACGGACAACCGGTGCATGCCAGTCCGTCACATCGCATTGCGCGCGCCGGCATGGGACTTGTTCCCGAGGGACGTCAGATATTTCCCACACTGACGGTGCGCGAGAACCTCGTGGCCACCGCAAGCAACCGTCATGGCGCCCGTTCGCCGTGGACGCTCGAGCGCATCTACGAACTGTTTCCGCGTCTGCGTGAACGGGAGAAAAATCTCGGAAGTCAACTCTCCGGCGGCGAACAACAGATGCTTGCGATCGGCCGCGCACTGATGACGAATCCGAAATTACTCATTCTTGACGAAGCGACCGAGGGGTTGGCGCCACTCATTCGCGGTGAAATCTGGCGGTGCCTGAAGCAACTCAAAGGCAGCAGTTTATCGATCCTCTGCATCGATAAGAACCTGGCCCCGATGCTCGAACTCGGCGACCGTCACTACATCGTCGATAAAGGCCGTGTGGCTTGGCAGGGCGACTCGCCGAGCCTGCGCCGGGCGCTGCCGGAATTGCAGACTTATCTGGGCGTTTAAGGCGTACGGCACACTGCGTACCTCACGTTGCTGCGTACACTCTACGGCACCTCTGACCATGAGGTGCGTAGTACTCGATAGGTGTCAGACGCGAAAATCCGGTGTGTTTTGTGAAAGCGCCCAGTGGAACTATGTGGTGCAATCGATTCCGCTTGATCGACTTCGCAAGCGCCTTCTTCTCACCACTTATCGACACCCGGGTAGGACTATGGCTTACTCCAATACGCCTTCGAATCCCTTCCGCTGGCTGCTATCGCAGGACACCGGTGCGCCGCAGCCCACCGAGCCGGCACACGTCAAGAACGGCCTTCCCGCGGATCTTCCGCTCAACATCAAGGAGCTACCTCGCACGCCGCTCCCCAAACTGGAAATATTTCCTGATGAGTTGCTGGCGTTGCGCAAGCATCTGGGCATGTCGCGCAATGTCTTTGCGCATTACCTTCGTACCAATCCGCGTACGCTCGAGAACTGGGAACAGGGACGCGCGCGTCCCAACGCTCAGGCTGCCTGCCTGATTCGGCTCGTGCAACAGAACCCAGGGCTCGTCTCATCACTCGCCCGCCTCTGAAACCCACAGCAAAGGGCGGCTTGCCAATACATCGGCATGCCGCCCTGATTGCATTCCGGATCGCGTGAAAGCGTGGATAGCGGGTTACGGCTTGAGGCCGCAGACCTCGCGAAGACAGGCAACGAAACGCCCACACGCCGGACTCGGTTGCTTGTCGGTACGCAGTGAATACCCAACGTCGCCAAAGCTGCCCGGCATGGTATCGGCCAACACTCGCAGCAGTCCTGCCTCCACAAACGGCGTAGCAGCGACACGCGGCATCAGCGCGACACGCGGCGTTTCCAGCATCAGCCCGATATTGGTGAGTACGGAGAGCGATTCGACCACGTCTTCGGGCAACGCGAGCCCCGCATCGTGGAACAGACGCTCGGCAGCCAGCCGCGACGGCGACTCGGGCACCGGCAGAATCCATGCCCCCTCACGTAACTCCGCCAGCGGCACGCGCTCGGGGAGCTGCGTCCAGTGACGCTTGCCGCCGACCACGCACAGCGATTCGTTGAAGAGAATTTCGTGAGTCAGCGCAAAGGCCTTGGCGACTGGCAGCGCACGCTCGGGCAAACGGCCCACGACGATATCCAGGTCTCCGCTGGCCAGCGCCGGAAAGAGTTGTGCAGTGGTCGCTTCTCGCACCGTGACAAGCACACCAGGGGCTTGTGTCTTCAGCAAGGCAATCGTGCGAGGCAGCAGATCGGCCGCAGCCGAAATGAGCGTGCCCACAATCACGTGTCCGCTGGCGCCTGCGCTGAACGCATTCACTTCGTCCGTCAGATAACGCAACTCCGCCATCAGCGATTTCACGCGATGGCCAAGCAGTTCGCCCAGCTCCGTGGGCTGCACACCGCGATTGCTGCGCACGAAGAGCGGCCCTTCAAAGCAGGCTTCCATCTCATGCACGATCTTGCTCACGGCCGGCTGCGTGAGGCCGGTCTCGTTGGCGGCGCGCACGAGCGAACCCGTCTCGAGCACGCGATCAAACACCTGAAGCTGATGGAACTTGAGCTTTCGCCCGAGATTGAGGGCTGTCCAGGGAAGTGAGCGCATCGGCGTCCTGTTCAGGCCGCCGCCGCAGAGCCGGACGGTATGGCCGGCTCCGCTCCCTGCGGCATGACTGCCGAGTCCGCCGGTTCCCCCGAGAGGAAGGCCGCAACGAATTCTTCGAGCATGGCGACATCCGGCAGCGACGCCGGATTGACATGGTGATTGACGAGGCACCCGTCGAACGTCAGCACGAGGATGTCCACCAGACGCGCGCGCCGCACGCCGTCACGCGCGAGGCTGGGCGCACAGGCCGCCAGCATGCTCGAGAGGCGTTCGCGAAACCACAGCAGCAGTGACGAATCGTAAGGATCGCCAGGGGCAACGGTGGCCAGCGCCTGCACCAGATTGTGCGAAAAGCCGTTGTCGAGTCTCGGCGTCTGAACCAAAAGACCGCCAAGCAGCGTGCGCATGCGCTCATGCGCACCATGGGCTGCCATCACCTCGGATTCCAGCGCCGTAATGCGCGCCTTGAACCACTTCTCGTAGACGCAAAAGAAGACCTGCAGCTTCGCGGTGAAGTAGCTGTAGATGTTCGCGTGCGAAATACCTGCGCGCTTGGCGATCTGCACCATCGTCGTGTCGACGTAGCCCTTTTCCAGAAACAGGGCGTGCGACGCTTCGAGGATGGCCAGACGAATGTCTTCTTTCTTAACTTGTGGCATGTGTAAGCCTGCGCGGATAGGCCGAGCACCTCAATCGAATTTTCTCAACGTCCGCTGAATCCAATACCGAACATCAGCGGGCACAGTATGCCAGCGCAAACGCAGCTTGCGGCGAAAACTAAGCGCAAACACTCCCCCGGACTTTCCCGATATTTCAACGCATTCAACGTGGATTGCGATGACAGACATCGCGTAATGCGCCGCGTTATCGCGCAATAGGCGCACAAGCCTCCGAACGATGTGACGCCGTGCCTGACGCGCCGGATATTTCAAAAATGAACAATTTCGATGTCATGTTTTCAAGGCGTGAGATGCGACAGGCGTTGCAGATGAAGTCATATATGAAAGCGAATACGAGAACGCATACGAATGCCGTCAGGAGATGACGCATTTTGCGTACACAGTGTCGGCGCATTCCTACATTGTTTTGGACTACGTTATATGCGTATTCATTGATGTGCACCGCTGATGTGCGCAGCAATAGCCACGTGAGATCCCCACCAGCACGCGCTGCCTTGGCGGATTACAAAGTCTTACAAGATCCGGCGATCCAATTCCCGCAATTTGAGTCAAACCTAAGTCGAGCCATGACGACGAGCGGGGTAAACACCGCTCTCACAAGGAGGTCATGTTGAGAACGAATGCTACGAACCGTACATCGGCAAGTCTCGTGAAGGCGCGCACCGCCAGGGCTGCCGCTGCAACCGGTCTGGCCGCCGCGCTGCTGACGCTGGCCGGATGTGCCTATGAGGCGCCGCCGCAACCGCGTCTGCCGTACCGAGGCGACGAAACGACGAATCCAGCCTATCAGCCGAACTGCGGGCCGCCGCCCTATGCGGCCGGTACGCCATGCAGTCCGTACGCGGCGCCGCCGTCTCCGGCACCGGCGACAGATGCCTATGGGCGCCCCTACCCGCCAACTGACGGCTACGGGCGGCCGTACCCGTCCGACGCGCAGGGCCGGCCGTATCCGCCTGCGCCGCTTCCTCCGGCGTATCAGGAGACGTATCCGGCCAATGGAACTGGTGCACCGACACCAGGCTCCGAAACCGCCCATTAGTGCGTATGCATCGCGCCTTGCCCCCGAACCGGCGGCACCGCGCGCCAGTCCCGAAAGCCGCTGCTTTTGTCGAATAGCAGGCTGAGCCTCGATGCCCGGCCTGCGCATCCCTTGGGGCTTAACGCCCCCCGTTGAAGGAGCCATACGTCATGAAAAGCACACAACGATGGATCTCGCCCATCTCACATCTCCCACGTTCGGTCGCCCCGATTCTCGTAGGCGCGGCGCTGATCGGCACGCTGGCGGGCTGCGGCGGCATGACGCCCCGCGAATCGCGTAATACGGCAGTCGGCGCCGGTGTCGGCGCGCTCGGCGGTGCCCTCATCTCCGGTGGCGACCTCGGCGCGACCGTTGGCGGCGCCGTTGTCGGCGGCGTGATCGGTAACGTCATTACCGACGACCGCGGCCGCCGCCGCTGATCGCGGCGAATCGCCCCCGTCGTCCTCAGTATCGTTTTCGGGCGGCATGCGCCTCGCGTGGCATTGCGCACTCGGAACACGTGCCGCCGTCATTGCTCAAGGAATAAGGAGAAGCGCGATATGACACCCCAAGACACACTCCGCAAACGGACGCTTCGAACCCTCACGACACGACGCCTCGGACGCCAGGCTCTCGCCGCCGCCGCACTTTGTGCCGGTGCGGCTGTGTTGTCGCTCGTCGCCGCCACCGGCCATGCGCAGGGCAACCCGGCAAATGACGCCATGCGCTCCACGCCGACAGCCCCAGCATCGTCGGCAGGTCCCGACTACGGCGACGCCGCCGACCAGAACGCAGCGCTGGGCCTCTATCTGCAGCGCTCGTTCGATGCCATCGACACCAATCACGACGGCAAGATCGACCGTGACGAATGGGCGGCCTATCAGCGCAGCCAGTTGCAGGCGCGCCGTGCAACGTTCGAGCGCCATTTCAAGGCGGCCGACAAGGATGACGACGGCTATCTGAGCCGCGACGAAGTGGCCGCCGCCGAGCCGTTCCTCTATCAGCATTTCGACGAGATCGACGTCAATCACGACGGCAAGCTCTCACCGGCCGAAATTCGCGCCTACTTCCGTCGCTACCATCAGGAACGCGCACGGGCCGACACTGCGGCCACCAAGCCCTGATTGACGGATTCGGCCGCACAAACAAATACGCCACGGCATGCCGTGGCGTATTTGTTTCCCGAGCCAGCGCGCCGCGTGTCACCGCCACGCGCACCGGGCACGCATTACACGTGGAAGAACTCGGCGATGATCGCGGCACCGAGGAACGTACCGGCGTTCGCGAGGAACGACACGATCACAATGCGCCAGCCGAGGCGGCGGAAGGCAGGCACGTCCTTGGCGACCGACAGACCCGCGTAGGTCAGCATCGGCGTGACCAGCGCGAGGAAGTTGATCTTGCCCGTGAACTGCTCGACGACCGGTGCGAACGGGAAGGCCGGCGACGTCAGGAACATGGCGATCAGCGATACCCAGCACACCGCCGGCACCTTGCGACGCGTGACGAAGTACAGCGCTTCGCCGACGAGCACGGCGCCGATGATGATGAGCATGCCCGGTACACCGTCGAGGAACGGCGTCTTGAAGGCCAGGCTGTTACCGATAAGCGCCAACGTACCCGAGAACACCCAGGCGAACAGACGCGCGCCGAAATTCATTTCGACCGTGTGCGCTTTGCTGGCTTGCTTCAGTTCCTTGGCAGCTTCGGCATCGGCCACGGCAGCGGCTTCCGCGTTGGCACGGCCGCGGCGGCTCATGCGGCCGAGCACCGGCTCCATCACGCGATAGCCCCACACGGCGAGCGGCAGCGAGATGAACAGCGTGAAGTACGTGCCGATAGTCGTCGTGATCAGGTTCGATGCCGCCGCGAACGTGGCGACTTCCTTGGCGACTTCCGGCGTTTGCTGTGCCGCGATGGCGCCTGCTGCCGCGGCCATCATCGAGCCCGAGCCCACGCCGGCGCCCATGGCGAGCGAATGCGGATGGAACAGGTTAAGGCTGGCGACGAAACCGGCAAACAGCGAAATGAACACCGCACCGAAGATCGTGCCCGTCAGGTACTCGGCAAGCACGCCGCGGCCTTCCGGCGAGTCGAAGCCGTACTTTTCGCCGATGATGGCGAGGCTCGGCTCACGGCCGACCGAGAAGGTCGCGCCGATGGCTTCGCGCTTGATGCCGAGCATCAGCGCTACCGGCAGACCCAGGATGATCGTGCCCACGAAGTGGCCGAATTCCTGGAACACGAGCGCCCAACCCGCAGCGACGAGCTTGGGCAGCGAGCCGCCCACGAGCAGGCCCAGCTTTGCCACGAAGAGCAGCAGCGCCGGTTGCAGAATGGCGGCAGCGCGGTGCTGCATCGGCAGGTCGATCTGCGCGAAACGCGGCAAACGCGACTGCGACAAGCCCAGCGCCGCGCCGAGCAGCAACGCCCAGACCATCGGCAACAACACGATCTTGCCGTGACCGGCCTTGATGCTGATCGCCCCGATCAGCTCCGCGATCACGAGAATCACGATCGCCCAAACATACAGGCGCACGCCATCACTGAAGGCGCCCCCTTGCGGCTTGGCCGCGTTTTGTTCCATGACTGCCATCTGGGTCTCCACTGCACTTGCTATTGAACCGGTCCGGTGCCCTCCGGTGACCCGGAAAAGACGCGAACATTTCGGTGGTTAAGGAAATTCGGCGCGTTGTCCACCCGGTCGCAAAACCCGCGGACTCCTCTCCTCGTGACGCCCGAACGAGCACCACGTTGACACGCCTCGGTGACAGCAACAGCTTTGCGCGCCGAACCACCCGAGGGCGGCATTATACGCGGTCAAAATTGCCGTTCCGGCCCCAGGTCTCGCAGGCTGGAACGGTTGCCTGCCGGACGGGGTCTCACGACCTTCGTCCGGCACACAATTCACACGATTACGTCACGTTCCCGACAACAGAACGCTCGATGGCAGCACATTCGCGCGGATGGCTTCGTCCGCCTCGCCGCGCGATCAGACGTAGCCGAACGGCGTGGCCGGATTCGCTGCGGTCTCGACCCACACACTCTTCGTCTGCGTGTACTCGTAGAGCGCTTCCACGCCGCTGGAGCGGCCGTAACCGCTGTGGTTGTATCCCCCGAACGGCGACGCCACGTTAATCGTCTTGTAACCGTTGATCCAGAACGTTCCGGCGTTGACCTGCGCGGCCACACGGTGAGCGCGCGCGACATCCTGCGTCCACACGGCGCCCGCCAGACCGAATTCGCTGTCGTTGGCGATCGCCAGCGCTTCCTCTTCCGTGTCGAAGGGAATTGCCACGACGACCGGGCCGAAGATTTCGGTGCGAGCCACGCCCATCGTGTTGTTCGCGTCGGCCAGCACGGTCGGACGCACGAAGAAGCCGCCGTCGCTGCGCTGCTGCGTGCCGGCCGCCAGACGCGCGCCGCCTTGCACACCTGCGTCGATCATGTTCATCACGTGCTGATACTGCGTGCGGTTGCAGATCGGGCCGACTTCGGTGGTGTCGTCCAGCGGCGCGCCCACGCGAATCTTCTCCGCGCCGCGTGCCAGCATCTCGATCATCTGATCGTACACGCCGCGCTGAACCAGCAGACGCGAGCCCGCCACGCAGCTTTGGCCTGCGCTCGAGAAGATGGCGGCCTGGGCGCCAAGGCAGGCGCGCTTCAGATCGGCATCATTGAACACGATATTGGCGGACTTGCCGCCCAATTCGAGCACGCTCGGCAGCAGACGCTGTGCGGCGGCCGTGGCGATCTTGCTGCCCGTGGCCGGCGAGCCGACGAACACCACCTTCTTGATGACCGGATGCGAGATCGCTGCCTGACCGGTGGTGTGACCGAAGCCGGCGAGCACGTTGATGAGACCGCGCGGCACGCCCGCCTGCTCGGCAAGCGCGGCCACCACGAGCGAGCTGGCCGGCGTGAGTTCCGACGGCTTGAGCAGCACGCCGTTACCCATCGCGATGGCCGGGGCGAGTTGCCAGCCGCAGGTGAACACCGGGGCGTTCCAGGGCGTGATCTGCAACACCACGCCCATCGCTTCGCGACGCGTGTAATTCAGGTGCGTGCTCGGCACCGGGATCACGTCGCCGAAGAACTTGTCGGTCCAGCCGGCGTAGTACTCGAACATTTCCGCCACCTTGCCGACTTCACCACGGCAATCGCGGATCGGTTTGCCTGCGCCGATCGATTCGAGTTGCGCGAGCGCTTCGGCATTTTCACGGATCTTGCTGCCAACGGCCTGCATCACCCGGCCGCGCGCCGCGTGGGTCAGCGCCCACCAGGTTTTCTGCGCCGCTTGCGCGGCTTCGGCGGCCTGCGCCACGACGGCGGCACCCGCATCGCGGTAAGTCAGCACCGTCTGGCCAGTGGCCGGATTGACGATATCGATGGTCGCCTCACCCGCGCCTTCGACCAGTTCGCCATTCACGAACGAGCCGATCGTGGTGGCGTTGGGGAAGAACTTTGCGAATGCGCCGAGCAAGGCGGCGGCTTGTTGATCTGCCATGAGAAAACTCCGTGCGATGCGCCGTCCGGGGCACATCCTGTCGTCAAACAAAAAAGAAATATCGAACGCGAACGCGTGGGGCCAGCGGCCGCCCGGCAACGATTACGCGCGGCCCGGTTCGATGAACTGCACGATGCGGTTGAAATCCTCGTCGTCGCCCACCGTTGCGGCGCTCGCCGCCCACAGACGGCCAACTTCGGCCGAGAGCGGTCCCGTGGCCAGCGTGCCGGTCTGCTCCGCGAGCGCCATCGCCAGGCGCACGTCCTTGCGCATGAGCTTCATCGTGAAGCCCGAGTCGAACGCGTCGTTCAGAATCCATGTCGGGTAATTGGTCTGCGTCACGCCACTGCGGCCCGAACCGGCATTCAGGCCCTCGAGCACTTGCTCGGGCGCCACACCGGCGGCTTTCGCCAGACGCATCGCTTCGCCCGCCACGACCAGATGGGCCGCGCACATCAGGTTGTTGATGAGCTTGGTCACGTGACCCGCGCCCACGTCGCCGATGTGCACGCGCTTGGCCGACATGGCAGCAAGCACCGGCTCGACACGGGCGATGTCGTCTGCGGAACCGCCCAGCACCATCGTGAGTGCACCGTTCAGTGCACCTTTCGGGCCGCCGGAGACCGGTGCGTCGACCAGTGCGATGCCTTTCTCGCGCAGCGTGGCTGCGAGGGCGCGCGTGCTTTCCGGGTCGGCCGTCGACGTGTCGACGACGATCAACCCCTCGCGGCCGTTCGCGGCAATGCCGTCGGCGCCGTTCACCACGGCCTCGACCACTTGCGACGTCGGCAGCGACAGCACCAGGGCGTCGGCTTCGCGGGCGAGTTCGGCGACCGAAGCCCGCAGGCCGATGCCGGCCTCGGCCAGGGCGCTACCGGCAGCCGGCGACGGATCGAACCCAAGCACTGTGAAACCGCCGCGCTGCAACGACAGCGCCATGCCGCGTCCCATATTGCCCAGTCCGACCACTCCGATGATTTTCATGTTGACTCCAGATTGACTGCGAGGATGACGCCGCCGCCACGAGCGACGCCGCGTTGCTCCGCCGGCCGGATCGTCCGGCCGCCGTTTGGAAAATTCAGGGGCACGTCAGTGCGGGTAGTTGACGAACTCCAGCACGACGTTGCCCGCAAACTCGGGCTCCACCACCAGCCCGTGCTCGTTGTAGCCGTAGGGCACGCCGTGTTCGCGCCACAGCGCCTCGACGTGAGCCAGATCCGGGGCCAGCAGCGTGATCGCCACGGCATGCGTACGCGCGGCATGCGCCATCGGCAAACCGACCGCCGCATAACGCGCTTCGGCACGCTGCGGCGAGAGCGCCCACAAGTGGCCGCAGCCGGTGTCGGCCACGGCTCCGCCGTCATAGTGATCGACGTGACGCTCGCCATATATCTGCTGCCAGCGCGTGGCGAGCGTGCGCAGGGAAAGGGGATCCGGCGTCACGTAAGTCACGCCGATGATGTTGCTCACGCCGTTCGCATGCGTCTGCCACTCGGGCACCCAGATCAGCTCGGGCCGATGTTGCTGGCAGATGAAATTCGACGCATCGCCCAACGAGTCGTCGATGAACAGGCCGAGCGAGACGACGGCCTGGTCGGGCGAGCCGTCCGGTTTGCGCATCGTCCGGCGAAAATCGATGATGCCTTGTGTCTCGAGGCCGGCCTGCACGAGGCGGGCGTGATCGGCGCGTGCGTCCTTGCTGTGAAGGGCAATCAGCGAAACGCCTTCTTCGCGCGCCAGAAAACTGCCGAGATAACGTCCGAAACAAAAGTCTCCGATCGCATGCGTGCCGAACTTGCGGGCGTCGTCCACGCCGATCAATTCGATGAAGTTGTCGCCGAACATCATGAGCGCGGTGACCGTGCCCCACGGGTGATACGACACCGGCGACGGGGAAAAGCCCATGCGCTCGTAGTGCGTCAGGCGCCGCGGGTGGTCATGCACCGTGACCAGCGGATGATCGACGCCAAATCGCGTGTTGCGCGGAGGAATCATCTGGTGTCTCCGATGTGACCCGGCGCCGATCCTGGCGGCCCGAGGACGCTCGCCCCCGTTATCCCTGTGCGGGCCGGCGGCTCTGAAACTGGCGCGGAATCGGACCACCTCCACCAGGCCTCGCCTGGGTTCGTTGCCCAGCAGAGGGGCCGATCCGCATGTTTCGCAGTGTGAATTGAAAAAAAACGACGCTCAATGACAACGCTTGAAGATTTTTGTTCTAAAAATTAGTCTTTAGGGTATGACACCTGCCATCACCGAAAGCCGTCTGGCGTATCTGTTCGAAGCCGTCCAATGCGGCACCGTGCGCGCCGCCGCCGACAGGCTCGACATCGCCCCCTCTGCCGTCAGCCGCCAGATCGCATTACTGGAAGCCGAACTGGCGCTGCCGCTCATCGAACGCCACAAGCGCGGCGTCCACCTGACGCAGGCCGGACGGCTGCTCATGGAGTACTACCGGGAGCAGCGCGCGCACCAGGAGGACTTGCTTGCCAAGTTGCAGGAAGTCCGCGGGCTGCGGCGCGGCCACATCCGGCTGGCTGTCGGCGAGGGATTCGTCAGCGACCTGATGGGTGCACCGTTGCAGTACTTCTGCAAGCGCTATCCCGACATCACACTAACGCTCGATCTGGCGGGCACCAACGAGGTCATGCGACTCGTGGCCGAGGACGATGCGGACATCGGGCTCGTCTACAACCCGCCGGCCGAACCCAAGATCGTGTCGCGCGCACAGATGCGTCAGCCGGTGCACGCCATCGTCGCGCCCGACTCCCCGCTGATCGCGCGAATGGACGAGACGGGAGCGCTTCGGCTCGATGCGCTCTACGACGTGCCACTCGCCCTCATGCACGGGGCTTACGGCACGCGCCAACTGATGGAACTGGCCGAGCAGTCGGAAAAGCATCGGCTCACGCCCGCGGTCACGACCAACTCGATTTCCGTCCTCAAGCATTTCGTGCGTGCGGGACTGGGCGCGACATTTCTCCCCGCGTTTGCCGTGTCGCAGGAGATCGAGGCCGGCGTGTTGCGCGCGCTGCCGGTCGATCACCCGATTCTCAATAAGGCGGAGGCGCACCTCGTCACCCGCGCCGGCCGGCGGCTGTCAGGTGCCGCCAACCGGTTGCTGACGCACCTGGCGAGCAAGATGGAAGCCTTCGGCGCACCGGACTGAAACAGCCGGCTGAAGCGGGTCGACTCGAACTTGTCTCGCCGTGCGCGCCATTTCGGTTGCGGTTAAGCAACAATCGGGCGACTAAGCCTTTCCCCGATGTTGCGTGCCGGGGAAATCGGATATAACAGAAGCCATCCGGGTGATGGGTGCCCGTTGCGTCGCACTACGACCTATGCGACGCTGCGCCGGCCCCTCACCAACCGCTCCCGGCCGCACGGCCGCGCGCAAGACAATCCGAGCTTGCGCCACGCTGTCGCAGGTCCTACGCCAGTGGACTGCCATGACAACGATCTCTGACGACCAGAGCGTGACGGCATCACTCGCAACCGCCCGCACCTCCTCATGCGGCGCCCGTTGCCCAGGCGTTCCCGCTTGCCTATTTCTCGTCACTCGTAACGAAATTTCAGGCTTTCCCGCCGACCTTTCGCATCGCCCTCGCTCGGGCGCCGCGCGACGACGACGGACATAACCACGCAAGGAAGGTGCGGGGCAAAACGCAACCTGGGGAACAGACCATGAAAAAGAAGCTCATTGCAGCAAGCCTGCTTTGCGGTATCGGCACGTTTGCGCACGCGCAATCGAGTGTGCAGCTTTATGGCCGCGTGGATGGCGGCTTTCAATTCATGAACAACCTGCAGGACGGTAAGGGCGGCACCGCATCGCGCTGGAGTGCGCAAGGTGGCGACTACGGCACCAGCCTGTTCGGCCTGCGCGGCTACGAAGACCTCGGACAGGGATTGCATGCCGTATTCAATCTGGAAGGCGGATTCCAGTTGATGAACGGCTTCAACAACAACGGCTCGGGATCGATCTTCGACCGGCGCGCACTGGTCGGTCTGAACTCCCGCTCGTGGGGGCAATTGACGCTCGGCCGCAATCTGTTCATCAGCAACGGCGTCTGGGACTTCGATCCGTTCCAACAGCAGGCGTTTTCCTCGGCGTCGCTCGTGCGAGGACGTAACTGGCCGCAGGCGAGCAATACCGTCAACTATCAAAGCCCGAACTGGTACGGCTTCGATGTCGCGGGTCAGTACGCGTTCTCCAACATCGCCGGGCAGTTCAATAACGGCCGGGGCATGGGGGCACAGTTGACGTACACGCATGACCGGTTCCAGTTGCGGGCGTTGTACGACGAAATTCGCGACACCAACGGACGCTTCACCGATGTCTTCGCCACGTCGCGCGAGTACTTCGCAGGCGCGAACGTGTTCCTGAACCGTTTCACGATTTCGCTGGGCTACACCCATATGTCCGCCCCGGACGCGCCGGCCCCCGATTTCGCGACACGCGCCGATCACTATTGGGCTGGCGTGAAGTATCAGGCGACCCAGGTGTGGGCCGCGAATGCGGCGGTGTATCACGTGAATGTGCCGGGCGGCTTTGGTCACGCCACGATGTTCGAGCTGGGCACGACGTACAACCTGTCGAAACGCACGTTCCTGTACGGCACGGTCGCTTATGTCAAGAACAGCGCAAATCAGAGCTTCTCCGTCGCGGCCATTCCGAGCGACTCGCTCGATAACCCGCCCGCAGGCAAGAGCCAGACCGGTGCTTATATCGGGGTGTCGCACTCGTTCTGATCGCGGGTGAGGTAAGCGCGAATCCGCAAGACGAAAAAAGCCGTCCGGTGTATTGCCGGACGGCTTTTCCTTTACTGCGACTGCTACTGCAACTACCTTGCGAAGTGGGCACCGGCACAAGCCGGCACCTCTCACACCAGGATTACCAGACGTACTTGAGCGAACCGGCCACGCCGGCTTGCGTTTGACCTTGGCGCACGCTGCCGTTCACGCCACCGCGAAGCGAGAGCTTCTTGCCGAGCTTCACGTCGACGCTGGTTTCCGCGCTCACGATATCGCGGCCCAACTTGTTGCCCGTGACGGTCATCTTGCCGGCATTCGCGGCGTTGGCGAGTGCCACGTCCATCGACGGCGCGGCATGCGCCAGTTCGCGCTCGTAAGAAATACGCAGCGACGGCGTGACGCTGTGCGACTCGTCGCCGAACGCCTTCCACAGACGCGCGCCAATGCCCACCCGTGCCGAGTTGAAGTTGCTGCCGTCGACCTTGAGACCGGCATCGCCGTTTTCGGTGAAGCCCTTCACCGAGGTGTTCGACACCTTGAGGGTGATGCTCGGATCGATGTTCACGGCGCGTGTGACGATGTGCTTGCCGAACTGTGCGAAGCCGCCCACGGTCGTAGCGTTCGTCTTGCCGCTCAGGCCATAGACTTCGCCATCCAGTTTCGGCGCACGCTGGCTCTTGATGCTGTGCGCGCTATACGACACACCACCGTTAGCGAACCAGCCATCGACTTCGTGGGCGCCATACAGACCGACGCTGTACGTGCTCACCTTCGACGAGGCGCTCTGACTATTCTCGCCTCTGGCGTCGGCGGTCGCATCGCCGTAGCCCACTGCCACACCGACTCGCGTGTTGTTCTTCTTAACGTCGACGCCCGTCACAATACCGGCACCGCGCATGGAGAAGCCCGCAATATCACCGCGCGCCCGTCCGGTCGTCTGAGCGCCCATGGCTTGCGCCCAGGTGGAGATGCCGCTCGCCGTCGATTCGATGTCCGTCGGCTGCATAAACGCATCGTCGCCCGACAGACGGTCTTGCATACCCCTGCGGAACAGGTCGGCATTCTGTTGCGCGGCGTTGGCCATTTGAGTCAAGACCACGCCCGAGGCCATAGCTTGTGCTACCGGGTCGACCTGCGGTTGCCCAAGGGCATCTTCTTCAGCCGGATTTTCAAGCGAATCGGCAGCGAGATCGTCAGACTCGACCGTGCCACTCTCGGGCGTCGGGGCTTCCGGCTCCCCACTGTCCTCGTTCTTCCCGCTCGTGTTTCTATCGACGATGCCAGATTCCGCTTGCTCATCGAGCTTCGGCACGTCTGTTTCTTTCTGTGCAGACGCATCGTCTCGCAACGCCTTGATTGTCTCGGCTCTGAATTCCCTCATCTCTTCTCGCTTCGCGTCAGCCGCCACCGTGCGCAACGTTGCCTTAGCTACCGCTTCGATACGTTCCTTCTTCCCTGCCTTCTCGGCCGCGAGATTGTCCTGCGCAGATTTCAAGGCGCTTTCCGCTTCACGTTTCGCATTCTCTGCGTCAATGAGCCTTTGCGGTGATCTGACGAGTCTCTCCCACACGTTCAACCCTTCTCGCACCTTATCCAACTGCTTGCTTGCGGCGTCGGAACGCATTTTCACCGTGGCGACGTCCCGATTGGCTTGCGCCACACGCGCAACCTGCTCGTCGAGCAAACGGTTCGCATGCGCACGATCCCTGCGCGATTCGAGGAAGTCCGGCGTCACAAAGCGTCGCGCGATATCAGCAAATCGCGGCCGCTTCTTTTCTTCGACCGTCATTTCACTGAGAACCTCCGCAGCCACGCCGCCGGAAGCAAGCGTACCGCCCGTCAACACCAGAGCCGCCGCGCCCGCCATCGCGGTGCGATGCAGTCGGCGCGCCATTGCGTCCGCCTTATCGTGCTGATACGTCTGTGCTGCTACGTCGATACGGTTTGCATTCATGCGCTACGTCCCTCTTCAATTCGTGATTGGCAGATATCGAACAACAACACGCAAGTTGCGTTGCATTCGATGAGTGACATGAATCGTAGGACGCAATTAACGTATTAACAGTCTTCGGGATGCCGCATTGGGAAATCCCCCATCCAAAAACCCGATCTTGGGACATATCCCATGAAATTCATGGCGCAAATCACCATTCAATACGAGGATATTATTGAATTCCACCAAAGCAAGCCAATTTTCTAGCGCTTCGCCATCAAATTCACGCCCCATGATGGAATGACTCATTGAGCCATAGATTGCACATTGAACGAATGTGGCCCGTTCATCCGATGGTGAATCATCAGTTATCCGATCTAACGTCATTTTCGATTTTTCTATTTCATCCCAAGGCGCTCGCATTCAAATGTAAAAAACCCCCGTTACCGATGAGTAACGGGGGTTTTGACCCAATGGCATTAAACGGTCGACGCATCGATCATGACTACCCGATGCGTCACCCAGATCCCGTTGGGAAAGATCCGCGCCTTCCCCTCACGAGGAAAGCGTCCTGCCGACTACCTTAGAAGCGATACTTCGCCGAGATACCACCGCCCAGCGCGCTCTCGCCCTTGCGCACGCTGACGTTACCGCCCACGCGCACTTCCAGTTGCTTCTTGAGCTGCATGTCCAGGCCCAGGTCCGCCGTGAAGATATCCTTGCCCAGCTTCGGACCCTTCACCGTGAAGCTGCTCGGCGCACCGTAGATCGCATTCGTCAGGCTGCTCTGCGTCTTGCCGAACTCGTGCTCGTACGACAGGCGCAGCGACGGCGCCACCTTGCCCCCTGCAATGCTTGCCACTTCGCTCCACAGACGCACACCCAACACACCGCGCGTCGACGTCTGCGACTGCGAGCCAACCTTCAGACCGTCGTTGCCCGATCCGTCACGGTTCGTCTCATCGAACGCTTTCAAACGCGTCGACGCCACACGCACACCCACCGACGGGTCGATGTTCACACCCGACACCTCAAAGCGCTTACCCACTTCACCGAACATGCCGAACGTCTGTCCGCTCGTCTTGCCCGACAGGCGGGCCGACGCGTTACGCGCGGCCACCGTGCGATCCGTCTTCACGCTGTGATTCGTGTACGACGCACCGCCGTTGACGAACCAGTTCGAACCCGTCAGGTGCGAGCCGTACAGACCCACGCTCACGCTGTTGACCTTCGACTCGCCCGGCAGGCCCTTCGCCTTCGACTCCTGATTGCCAAAGCCAATCGAGCCACCCACCAACGTGTTCTGATTCAGGCGCTTGTCAACACCGATCGCACCGTCCAGACCCTTCACCTCGAACTTCGTGCCGTCGCCGCGCTGGCTCGTCTTGCCTCCGTTGAACGACGCCCAACCCGCGACGCCGTTATCGGCCACCATCGCACCGTTCGCGGTCTTGTCGTCGAACATCGCCCCGCCGGCGATCATCCGCGTTTGCATGCCGCGCTGGAACGACGTCGCTGCCGCTTGCGCTGCCACCGCGTTATTCACCAGCGACTCACCCGAGAGCATACGAGCCGAACGGCGTTGCTCTTCCGTGCCTGCCGTTTGCAGGGCCATGGCCGACAGCACCTTGCCGCCGATCTTGCCCGACGCCAGATCACCCACCATCACGCCGTCAACCGACGCCAGCGCCGCTTGCTCGTTGGCGCTGTAACCACCGTCGGCCGCCAGGAACTTCACGATGTTCTTGTCCGTGATCTTCGTGCCCGTGCCCGGCTCGATAGTTGGTGTTTCCGGTCCAACATTCGGACCATCCGGGTCCTTAATCGTCGGATCCGGTTGCTTACCGCCGGTGATGCTACCCACGGTGAATTCGACGCCGGTCACTTCTGCGTCACCTTCAGCGCTCACCACTTCAAACGTGTCCACGAGATCTTGAATTTCGATGTCGGCGGCAGCGGTAACGTCAAGCGTCGTGTTGCCGAAATCGCTGCTTTCCGAGACGTGAATCTGGCCACCGCTCAGCTTGCCTTCGACTTTCTCGATGCGCGACTTGATCTTCGCGCCCGCCTCGGACGCGTAGGTGCCCACCTCGAGCTTGTTCATTCCGAGATCCAGCGTGCCGTCGTTCTGCAGGTTATTCACGCCGCTCACATCCGTGCTCAGTGCGATCGTGCCCGCCTTGGCGACGTTCACGGCCCCCGAACCCAGCGCGTTGGGATGTGCTGCCGTCAGCTTACCGCCTTGAACACTCAGGTTCGTCACACCGCTCTGATCGCCGGACAACGTCAGGTTGCCCGTGCCGACCTTGACCACGTTCGAGCCGACCGGTTGCGAAGTCAGCACGTTCGCGTGCAAAACGTTCGGATATGACTGCGTACCCGGCTTTGCCGCTTCACGAGAGATATTGCCTTCGAAGTGGTCGTCGTTGCCCAGTTCTCCGAGCATCAGCACCGTATTGCCAGTAACCACGTCGCCCTTGCCGGTCAGCGAACCGATGGTGAGCGAGTTTTCAGGCTTGCCGGCGCCAGCGTCAATGTCGGTAATCGCAATTTCAGAAACGTCCAACGAACCGCCATGCAATGTGATCGACGCGTTGGTGGCAGTGGTTTTGCCGGTCATCTTGACGGCGCCCTCGTTGGCCAGTGCCAAACTTTGGAGCTTCGTGTCGGTGAGAGTCAGTTCGCCGTCTTGAAGGTTGGCGATGAGTGCTTTGCCGCCGTCCGACTCTGTGATAGTCGCCTTGCCGGCATTGACCAGCTTCATGTCTTGAAGTTGCGTTTCGCTGATCGCAAGATCGCCGCCCAGCCAATTTGCGAGCGTTGCCTTGCCGCCCTTCGACTTGGCAATGGTCGTCGTGCCAGCGCTTTGCAAAGCCACCTCATTGAGATTCGTGTTCTCGACAGTCAGTGTCCCTTGGTTAAAGACAAGGGCAGCACCACCGTCCGACAATTTCATCTCCTGCTTTTGTAAATTGTTTTCAGGGTCGATAACCTCGTTGCCCTGATCGTCGAAAACACCGACTTCCTTGCCTTTGATGGTGACCGTCCCGCCTGCCACATTCTTCAGCTCCGCAGTGCTCAGATCGGACGCCGTGAAAGTGAGAGCACCGGCATTGGTAATGTCGGCTTCACCCGCAGACGAGTCTTCGAACTCGAGCTTGGCGCCAAGCTGTTCGGTAAGTTCCGGGAGTGCGCTGAGATCGGCGTGGACGTTGGCCTCCATAGCAGCCTCACGTTCGACCACCCGATCGGCAACATCTTCACTCGTCACCGCACGAGCGACAGTGATCTTGCTGTTCCCGGCATCAGAACCCTTGTTGAATTCCAAGCTGGCACCGCTGTAGAGATCGATCTTAGCGTTGCCGGCGCTCGTCCCATCTCCAAATGCAATCTTGGCGCCCTCATCCGCCTTGTTAATGGCAACCGCAACGTCAGCGCTCCCAGCGACCAGCGTCACGTTATCGCCCTTGATGCCACCTCTGGCATCTTTGGCTTGGTCCTCGAAGTGCAGAACACCCTTTTTACCGAGCGTCACCGAAAGCGCTCCGTTGCCTTCGGTTTCGATGAACTGATGAATGTTCAGAGCGCCTTCCACAACCTGAACATCGTGCTTGGCGCCGTCGAGTGCGCGAAGCGTGGCGATTTCACGAGTCTTGATCCCCTGCGCTGCCGCAACACCATGAATCGCGTCGGATGCTCCGCCCGAAAAACTGCCGATTTCGAGGGTGGCGGCCTGGACAATCTTGTCGTGACCAGCAGCCAGCGCTGTTTCGTTCACGAAAGTCTGCAGATTTTTATCGTTCCAGGTCAGGACACCACTGTTCTTTTCAGCATTAGCCGCGTTCGCGTTAAGCAGGAACGTCTTTTCGGTGAGGTGCTTGTATTCCTCTTCGCTAGCGGCACCGCCCAGCGAAGCAGCCTTGTGCTTCAGGAGTTCAAGATGTTGCTGCGCTTCGACGACGGCTGTCTTTGCAGGATCGACAAGTCCGTCAACGGCGCTTTTCTCCACGTGGGCACTCAGCGCCTTGCTTGAGGCGTGGTCGGACTTGATTTCTGCGGGACTGCTGATGTCGTCCACCTTGCGCATAAACGCGGTGAGGAAACCTTCGTATTCCGCATGCCACGCCTTGTTCGCAGCGTCACTCCCCCTCACCTTAACGAGTCTACTGACTTCGACTTTAATTCTCTCTGCCACCGGCTTAAGATTCGAAAATTTCGTCGCATCGTCAACATTCTCATCAGAGAGAATCCTCTCAACTTGCCGAGCGAATGCTTCGTATCTTTTTACGTTATCAAGCTTCGTTTGCTTTTCCAGTAACGCATTCTCTGCGACAACGGTCAGCCCGCTTTCTGCTTTTGTCAGCTCAGTGACTCTTGCTTCTCTGGTTTCTTCCCACGTCGGGGTTGCCACCGCATACCCCGGCAGCGCTGCTGCCGTCACCACAGCCGCGACGGCCATGCAAATTTTCGTCTGACGCAGAGCGTTCGACTTCGGATGGTTCTTTTGCATTCGATAATCCACAATTTAATTCGTGAAAATGATGAATTGCTTCATCGCACTCCAGACACGGCACTACGACCTGCGTCAAGGCTCACGAAGTCTAAAAGCCGGACTATCGAAATCGATGCAAAAACACTCGGATTTGATACTTAACCCAAGAGATCGTTTTTTTGTTGATTTGCGGCAAATCCCAATAAATCTGAAATTTAACTATTGATTAATCCCAATAAAACGTACTTCATCGTCAGAAATCTCCCAATCACGCAAAAAATGCGGCACGCAAACAACGGATGACGGAGCGAAGCAAGTCGTTTCCCATCGACACATTCCCTCCCCGCGTCACGTGGTCTCCAACACATTTCACTTCCGCGAGAAGGGCAGGCGCCGTTACCGAACGCCGAAAATAAAAAAACCGCCGTGCCCTTTCGGGAACGACGGGTTTCTTGTCTTCAACGCTGACGGGAAGCGTGATGCTCCGGCCGCCTACGTCAACGTTCAGGCTCAGAAGCGATACTTCGCCGAGATACCACCGCCCAGCGCGCTCTCGCCCTTACGCACGCTGACGTTACCGCCTGCGCGCACCTCCAGTTGCTTCTTGATCTGCATGTCTACGCCCAGATCCGCCGTGAAGATATCTTTGCCCAACTTCGGCCCCTTCACCGTGAAGCTGCGCGGCGCGCCATAGATCGCATTCGTCAGGCTACTCTGCGTCTTGCCGAACTCGCGCTCATAAGACAGGCGCAGCGACGGGGCCACCTTGCCACCCGCGATGCTCACCACTTCGCTCCACAGACGCACGCCCACCACACCGCGCGTCGAGGTCTGCGATTGCGAGCCCACCTTCAGGCCGTCGTTGCCTTCGCTGTAACTGTTCGTTTCGTTGAACGCATTCAGACGCGTCGACGCCACGCGCACACCCACCGACGGATCGATGTTCACACCCGACACGTCGAAGCGCTTACCGACTTCACCGAACATGCCGAACGTCCGACCGCTCGTCTTACCCGCCAGACGTGTCGCCGCAAAACGTGCCGACACCGTGCGATCTGTCTTTACACTGTGATTCGTATACGACACCGCGCCGTTGACGAACCAGTTCGCGCCAGTCAGGTGCGAGCCGTACAGACCCACGCTCACGCTGTTGACCTTCGACTCGCCCGGCAGACCCTTCGCCTTCGACTCCTGATTGCCAAAGCCAATCGAGCCACCCACCAACGTGTTCTGATTCAGGCGCTTGTCAACACCGATCGCACCGTCCAGACCCTTCACGTCGAACGACATGCCGTCGCCGCGCTGGCTCGTCTTGCCTCCGTTGAACGACGCCCAACCCGCGACGCCGTTATCGGCCACCATCGCACCGTTCGCGGTCTTGTCGTCGAACATCGCCCCACCGGCGATCATCCGCGTTTGCATGCCGCGCTGGAACGACGTGGTAGCGGCTTGCGCTGCCACAGCGTTGTTCACCAGCGATTCGCCTGAGAGCAAATGTGCCGAACGACGTTGTTCGGCCGTATCCGCCGTTTGCAGCGCCATCTCCGAGAGCACCTTGCCGCCGATCTTGCCGGAGGTCAGATCGCCAACGCTCACGCCATCCACCGACGCCAGTACCGCTCGCTTATTCGCGGTGTAGCGGCCGTTGGCCGCAAGGAAATTGACGGCATTCCTTGAGGTGATTTTCGTCGATTCATTCGTCTGGTCGCGGCCAGGAACGCTAACGCTACCGAACGTCGTCGTTCCGGGGGTCACCTTCGCCCCCTCGGCAGCGGTCACCACCTCGAACGTGTTTTCGACATCGGAAAGTTTGATGCCATCGTCGACGGCAACCGCCAAGGCCGTATTGCTGAAGTCGCTATCCTTCTCGACATAAATCGTGCCCCCCGCGAAGCCATCACCGACCTTGGCAACACGCGATTTGATCTTTGCGCCAGCGCTCGACGTGTAGCTCTCTACGCTGAGCCTATTCGTCCCCAGATCAATTTCGCCGGCATTCTCGATTGCCTTAACGCCCGAGACACTCGGAGCCTGAATGGCAACCGCACCTGCGGCGGCAATCGATACGCTCCCCGAACCGAGGGCGTTTTCATGCTGCGCCGTCAGCTTGCCACTTTGAACATTGATGGCATTGACTTGACTCTGGTCATTCGTGAACGTCAGGTTACCGGTGCCGACTTTCGTGACGGACGTGGTAAGCCCCCTGTTTAACGATTCCAATCTTTCGCGAAGGGCTTTGTCAAGGCCACTCTCCTGCGGACCCGCCGGGGCGGTCTTCATAATCCGGCCGTTGAATACATCGTCCCGATTCAATGAGCCAAGCGTGAGGGCCGTAGTACCGGCGATGACATTGCCAACGCCGGACAGCGAACCAATCGTGACGGCCTTTTCAGTGCCCGTGTCAGTCGCCGAAAAAGTATTTGCGGACGTAGACTTACCCACGCCCGTAACATCCAGCGTGCCGCCGAGCATACTGACGACAGCCTCACTCGCAGTGGTCGTGCCCTGCAAATATGCGGTGCCAGTGTTTTTCAAAGTCATGCGTTCAAGGTCTGTATCGAAGAATTTCACCGTTCCATTCCGCATATTGTCGACCGTCGCCATTCCGCCATGTGCCCCGTCGAATTCGAGCCGCCCCGAGTTGCCGATAATTGAAGACTTGGCATTGGCCCCGACAAAGGTTGCAATACCACCATCTTTAATTGTTATCTTACTGTCACCGGCGTTGGAACCAATATCGAACGTTAGTTCTCCACGATAATTGATCTCAAGAAACGCAGATCCCGCGCTGGTGCCATCTTGGAACTCAATGAAACCCCCATCTCCGATCGCATTGGCCTTAGGATCGGTAAATATTTCCACATTGGCGGCTTTAATACCGTCGCCATTTTTCTCGAATGTCAGATTTCCGTCTCTTCCAACAAGAATCCCCAGGCGTCCCGCACCTTCAATGCCCTTGTGGATATTCAGTTGACCATTCTCGATCTTCATCACGTGATCTGCCGTCTCCAGAACATTCAATGTACCGACATCTCGCTTTGCATCGTTCGCTCCGGTGATTGGATTCGATGAACGCCCGGAACGATGCGTGATCTCAAGAGTGGTTTTCTCGTCGACAGAGCGGCTGCTGACACCGTCACTGTAGGGCAGACCATTCAAGGTGGCGTTTTCCCACTTGACGGTGTTGTCTTCGCCGGCCCTCAACTCGTATCGGTTGACGGGCTTATCCTGGGGCTCGCCGGCGTCTTTCAAGGACTTTCTGACTTCGGCAATCTGCTGCGAAATCTCCCGATGGGCATTCGAGGCTTGGTCTGCCTCACTTGTGGCCCGTCCGGAGCGCTCGGTGTTAGACAGAAAATCTCTAAATTCCTGGATTCTCTCGTTTTTTTCACCAGCCTCCGCGTTCAAGACTTTATCCATGTGTGTTTTGACATTCCTCAAATCAGTCACACTCGCCCGCTGGATATGCGTCGGCTCATCCCCACCTCCTCCATTCCCCGCATTTCCTAGAGCATTAGAAATCGCAGTGGCCACCTCATTGAGCGCCGTATTTCTTTCTTCCTCAACTTCAATATTTAGTATTTTTTTTAGGGATGCTGCATCATGAATCCAGCTTGTTGCATTTAGATACGCCTCGTTATTCTCGTTACGCTGCGTCTCCAGATCTTTGAGTTGCGACTTCCAATCGCTGATTTTCTGGCTACTTCCTTGCTGCGTGGCAACGCGCGCTTTTTTCCTCTCATCCGCCTCGACTATGGTCGGAAATGATGCGGCTGCCGCCATCGTCGCCACTGCCACGTAGATCTTTGTTTGACGAAGCACGCCAACCTTTGAATTCTGTCGCTGCATTTGATACCCCCAACATTTCATTCACAAAAATCGACGACTACGTCCACCGTTACTCTGAGAGCGGCACACTGGTCACCAAAGGAGTATCGATTTTAGGATCAGAAATATCTGAAATTTCAAATTCTGCCTTGTATTGGGCGCATTCCTATAAAGTAAATCCACTAATATTAATTGGGTAAATTCCCAAAAACCAACTTAAATCCTTATAAACACTACTTAAGAGCGATAACTCTTCGTTGAAATTTCTGGGAGCGGATCACCACAAAAGACGCACATAGCGGATGCGACAGAACATATGTGCAGTCCCCCAACACCCCATCTCCACAGCATTGCCTTGAGGCAACCATTCGCGATGAGACATAAAAAAACCCGGCGCGCCCTTTCAGGCACGACGGGTTTCTTGTCTTCAACGCTGACAGCAGACGCGATGTTCCGGCCGCCTGCGTCGACGCTCTGGCTCAGAAGCGATACTTCGCCGAGATACCGCCACCCAGCGCGCTCTCGCCCTTGCGCACGCTGACGTTACCGCCCACGCGCACTTCCAGTTGCTTCTTGAGCTGCATGTCCAGGCCCAGGTCCGCCGTGAAAATGTCCTTGCCCAGCTTCGGACCCTTCACCGTGAAGCTGCCCGGCGCACCGTAGATCGCATTCGTCAGGCTGCTCTGCGTCTTGCCGAACTCGTGCTCGTACGACAGGCGCAGCGACGGCGCTACCTTGCCCCCTGCAATGCTTGCCACTTCGCTCCACAGGCGCACACCCAACACACCGCGCGTCGACGTCTGCGACTGCGAGCCAACCTTCAGACCGTCGTTGCCCGATCCGTCACGGTTCGTCTCATCGAACGCTTTCAAACGCGTCGACGCCACACGCACACCCACCGACGGGTCGATGTTCACACCCGACACCTCAAAGCGCTTACCCACTTCACCGAACATGCCGAACGTCTGTCCGCTCGTCTTGCCCGCCACGCGGGCCGACGCGTTACGGGCGGCCACCGTGCGATCCGTCTTCACGCTGTGATTCGTGTACGACGCACCGCCGTTGACGAACCAGTTCGAACCCGTCAGGTGCGAGCCGTACAGACCCACGCTCACGCTGTTGACCTTCGACTCGCCCGGCAGGCCCTTCGCCTTCGACTCCTGATTGCCAAAGCCAATCGAGCCACCCACCAACGTGTTCTGATTCAGGCGCTTGTCTACACCGATCGCACCGTCCAGACCCTTCACCTCGAACGACATGCCGTCGCCGCGCTGGCTCGTCTTGCCTCCGTTGAACGACGCCCAACCCGCGACGCCGTTATCGGCCACCATCGCACCGTTCGCGGTCTTGTCGTCGAACATCGCCCCGCCGGCGATCATTCGCGTTTGCATGCCGCGCTGGAACGACGTCGCTGCCGCTTGCGCTGCCACCGCGTTATTCACCAGCGACTCGCCCGAGAGCAGACGGGCCGAACGGCGTTGCTCTTCCGTGCCTGCCGTTTGCAGGGCCATGGCCGACAGCACCTTGCCGCCGATCTTGCCAGAGGCCAGATCGCCCACCGTCACGCCGTCAACCGACGCCAGCGCCGCTTGCTCGTTGGCGGTATAACCACCGTCGGCTGCCAGGAACTTCACGATGTTCTTGTCCGTGATCTTCGTGCCCGGCTCGCCAATCGGTTCCTGCCCAACATTCGGGTCCGCTTGCTTGCCGCCGGTGATGCTACCGACTTTCAACTTCCCGCCGGTCACTTCGACTCCATCGGCAGCTTCCACCACCTGGAACTTGCCCACAACATCGGAAAGTTCGATGTCATCGGCAACGGCGACCTTAATTTCCGTATTGCTGAAGTCGCTCTCCTGCTCGACCTGAATCGTGCCTCCGGTGGCCTGACCGTCGACCTTGGCAAAGCGCGAGTTGATCTTCGCGCCCGCTTCAGACTTGTAGCTCCCGACGCTGAGCTTGTTCGTGCCCAGATTGATCGTGCCAGCGTTGCTCATCTCCTTCACACCGCTCACGTCCTTATTCAGCACCACCGCAGCCGATTGCGCGACGCTCAACGCGCCCGAACCGAGGGCCTTTTCATGTGCCGCCGTCAGCGTGCCGCCTTGAACACTGATGACGTCGACTTGGCTCTGGTCGCCCGAGAGGGTCAGGTTGCCCGTGCCGACCTTAGTCAGAAGCATCGGCACTGCGGCCACCTGCGGTGCTGCCGGTGCTGCCGGTGCGCGTAAGGCGAGCGACTCGGATTCCTGATTCACCGCTGTCAACCACTCATCGACGAGCGATCCGATACCCGCCCCGGTTTTCACAAAACTGCCGCCAAATTCGCCATCCAGATTCGCAGCCCCCACCGTCAGTGCCGTTTCCCCTGTGATGACATTGCCAGTCCCCGACAGCGAACCGATCTCGATGGACTTCTTGACGCCGGGGACGAAAATCACCGTGCGCGCCATCGTCGTTTCCTCATTCGGTGAGGTCACCTCGACGGTATCTCCAACGAACGAAACGTCCAGCGTGCCACCGTTCATTCTGACGACTGCTTTATCCGCAGTGGTCTGGCCAACCAGGCCAATCAGGCCTTGATTGGACAGTTGGACGTTCTCAAGTGCCATATCGTGAAACACGACCTTGCCCGATGCACGATTGTCGATGATCGCGTTCCCACCGGAGGCACCGGTAACAATCGCCGCCCCTTCGTTTCGGAGTGTGAGATTTTCGAGAGCGCCGTCGTCGAAAACGATCAATCCCGACGTCGTGTTCTCGATCTTCGCCGCACCGCCGGAGGATGCCCGCAACTCCGCAAACCCACCGTTGGATAAGCGCATTCGCTCGAGTGCCGAAGCATCGACTCTCAGATCACCATCGACCTCATTGAAAACTTCGGCATCCCCGCCCGATGATCGCGCTATGTCCAGGATCCCCGAGCTAACGATCGACGATTGCTTGACGTTTGCCCCTTCGAATCTGACAGTCCCGCCTTTCAAGATGGAGATTTCGCTGACACCGGCATCGGCGCCTTCCGCGAACGATACCTCCCCCTCGTCGAGCGCCCAGATCCATGCCCCTCCTGCGCTGGTACCCGATTCGAACTTAACGATCCCGCCTGCATCCAGCATGCTGGCATTCGCATTACCATCACGACCGACCAACAACGTCACACCGTCGGCGTCGCGATCAATCCCCTGACCGCCTTCCTTAAACGTCAAGGTTCCATTTGAGCCTACGGCAATCCCCAGCGTTCCTTTGCCCTCGATTCCCTGGTGGATGTTCAGTTGGCCCTGACGGACATCGAGGGAGTGATCCGCGCCCGCCGAAACACGTAACGTACCGACATTACGTGTCGAGTCCGTCAATCCAGTGATCGGGTTCGATCCGGTTCCAGAACGCTGCGTGATTTCGAGTAACGTTTGAGCACCGATCTGGACGTTCCCTTCGGCATAGCTCTCATCGAAATGCGAGTTGAACAGGTTGTCGTCGCGCCATGTCAGCGCGGCGTCGGCGCCGTTTTGCGACGGCGCCACCAACTCCCTGGTATTGGCCATGACCTTGAATGTCACGTCGTCGGCCTTGCCAAGCGCGTCGATACGCGCTTTCAGAGCAGCGACTTTTGCGTAAACGCCCATTGCCGCATCACTGCTCTTCGAGTGTTCTGCATTGTTATTAAGGAAGATATCAAGTTGCTTGCGTGCACTAGCAAATTCGTCCGGATCGGCGCCAATAACTTTCTGGATCTGCTGTTTGACATCGGCCAGATCCGTCACCTGCAATTTTCGCTCCCAATCAAAGCTCAGTGCCTTTCCTCCATCCTTTTCCAACTCGACAATCAAACCGTCGATTTGGCCGGTGATTTCCGCAAGCTTATTACCGTAAGCAACTACATCGGCGATATCCTTGGTACTCGAGTGAATGCTTGATCGCACCGTTTTCAACGCGTCCAGACGATCGAAGATATTGTCCTTTTCTTCACGTTCGCCCTGAACTTCTACGAGCCGTTCGTTCATTCTCTTGGCGACGTTTTTCTTTTCTTCGCTCCACGTTGCCGTTTCACTTTCGATGACGTCTTCCGCCTGCGTGGGCATACTCATCGCCGCAAGCATCGTCGCGACCGCCAGACAGATTTTGGATTGACGAAGTGTTTTCGACGTCTGAAATTTGCTTTGCATTCGATAATCCCCAAAGAATTCTCTACGACGACGAATCAACTCATCGTCACCACAACGGCGGCACCCCACCGCGAAGTGGCGGATTCTAGATACAAGTTATCGAAAGCAATGCAATTGCTGATATTTTTGGTAATTAACCCAAACACCTCGCCTATTTTAAATTGCGATTAATCCCATTATTTTTGTTTGATTTTCCTCGGAAATTTCCTAAGTTACTCCCCCAATCGACGTCAACATCCCAAAGCAGTCAGAACAATAGGTACGCATACAACGTTATTTGACCAAGATTCAGTGATTCCCCATCGTCCATGTAATGGGCTCGCGTCGCCGTATTCGCACTGCCGCCCGGTCATGGCAACTCAGCCCCCACGGGCATAAAAAAACCCGTCGCGCCCTTTCAGGCACGACGGGTTTTCCGTCATTCATTTCGTCAGATCAGCCTCATGGCCGCCTTCCGACGCTCACACGCACTGTCGTCGCATCGTCCTCGCGCTCAACCCACCGGCTTACGCTTGGGCTTGATATCGGTACTGTCGATTTCCTCGAGCACATCGCGAAACTCGGCAATGTCCTCGAAGCTCCGGTACACCGATGCGAAGCGGATATAAGCGATCTTGTCCAACCGCTTCAACTCGCGCATGACCAGTTCGCCGATGCGCTGGCTCATCACTTCGCGCTCCGCGCCGGCCAGCAACTTGTACTCGATGCGCGCAATCGCGGCATCCATGGCCTCGGCGCTCACAGGACGCTTGCGAATCGCCAGTTGCATGCTGGCGCGCACTTTCGCGCGGTCGTATTCGGCGCGGCTGCCGTCCTTCTTGACGACAGCCGGCATCGCCAGTTCGACACGCTCGTACGTGGTGAAACGCTTGTCGCACGACGGGCATTTCCGGCGCCGCCGGATGGCGGCGCCGTCTTCCGCTTCACGCGAGTCGATGACCTGCGTGTCGTCGTGCCGGCAGAACGGGCAACGCATGCGTCGGCGCTCGGCTTAGCCGTAGACCGGGAAACGCTTGGTCAACTCGGCCACTTGCTCGCGCACGCGTTCCAGGTTCTTGGCGTCTTCCGGGTTGTCGAGCACGTCGGCGATCAGGTTGCCGACCAGTTCCGCTTCTGCTTCCTTGAAACCGCGCGTGGTCATGGCCGGCGAGCCCAGACGCACGCCGCTCGTCACGAACGGCTTTTCCGGGTCGTTCGGAATCGCGTTCTTGTTGACGGTGATATGCGCTTCGCCCAGCGCGGCTTCTGCCGCCTTGCCGGTAATGTTCTTGGCGCGCAGGTCGACCAGCATCACATGCGATTCGGTACGGCCCGACACGATACGCAGGCCGCGCTTGACCAGCGTCTCGGCCATCACGCGGGCGTTCTTCGCGACTTGTTCCTGGTAGGCCTTGAATTCCGGCGAGGCGGCTTCCTTGAACGCGACGGCCTTACCGGCGATCACGTGCATGAGCGGGCCGCCCTGAATACCCGGGAAGATCGCCGAGTTGATGGCCTTCTCGAATTCCGCCTTCATCAGGATCACGCCACCGCGCGGGCCGCGCAGGCTCTTGTGCGTGGTCGTAGTCACGAAATCGGCGTGCGGCACCGGGTTCGGATACACACCGGCAGCGATCAGACCGGCGTAGTGCGCCATGTCGACCATGAAGTACGCGCCGACCGACTTGGCGATCTGCGACATACGCTCGAAGTCGATCTTCAGGGCGAAGGCCGATGCGCCCGCCACGATCATCTTCGGCTTGTGTTGCTGCGCGAGCTTCTCGGCAGCGTCGTAATCGATGTCTTCCTGTTCATTCAGACCGTAGCTCACCACGTTGAACCACTTGCCCGACATGTTGACCGGCGAGCCGTGCGTGAGGTGACCACCGTGCGCGAGGCTCATGCCCATGATCGTGTCGCCCGGCTTGAGCATGGCGAAGTACACGCCCTGATTCGCCTGCGAGCCCGAGTTCGGCTGCACGTTCGCGGCGTCTGCACCGAACAGCGCCTTCACGCGGTCGATGGCCAGTTGCTCGACGATGTCGACGTATTCGCAACCACCGTAATAGCGCTTGCCCGGATAACCTTCCGCATACTTGTTGGTCAGTTGCGAGCCCTGCGCTTCCATCACGGCCGGGCTGGTGTAGTTTTCCGAAGCAATCAGCTCGATGTGGTCTTCCTGACGCTGATTTTCTTTCTGAATCGCGGCCCAGACGTCGGGATCGACGGAGGCAACGGTAGATTTCGATTTGTCGAACATGGCGTTTCCGTTGAATTGAACAGGTTTTCCGGGAGGGGATGGTGCAGCGCGCCTTCCTTTGTGCTTCGGAAGACGAGAGACAGGGCAGCACCAACCATCACGGCTGCCCAGGCGAACGGCAAATAAGACCCCGGCGCTTCCCGGTGGGTTGCTCCACCTCGGGCACACAAGGCTGTGGCCCTAATCGCCAGTCACGCGGGGTTTGTGGCGTCGATAGTTTATGCGAGCTTGCGGCGTTAGGCAACCGGCCCGGCCAACCGCACGACCACCTCGCCGAACGCCCCCTCGGCGGCCGTGGCGCCCGAGCATTGCCAACGCCTTCTCCCGATATGAAATGCACGATATGCCGGGTGGACACGCTTAACTCACCGGTGAATATATCGCATATATTATTGAAATAATTTCATCAATCGGCAACCTATGGGAATCTGAGTGACACACATCCCCAACCGGCTTTCCAGCATGGGCGACGCCAAACGCGGGCGGCGTGCCAGCCCGCGCGGGTCATGACGCCAGCGCCCCTACATGCCTCGCTCAGATGTCAGAAATGGCGACTGTTGTGCCTGGATGGCTGCGGCGCGCGTCGGATATAGCCGCTCCCAAGCTTGCGCTGCCCACGTACCGCCCAACAACGTCACAAGGCAGTCGCGGCGCGACAGAATGCGATGCGCCTGCGAATCCGGGTCGTCGGCACTTCCATCGTTGGCGGTGCCAGCCGGGAATGCCCGCGCAATGTCATGAGCATTCGCCGCCCACGGCAAGATGTCCGATGCGCCAATCCGGCCTAACCGGTAAGCCATCTCGGCCGCCAGTGCGCGCACGCCGGTCGGGTCCTTCAACTCATCCAACACGGTCTTGCCATCGGCGGCGGGCGTCAAAGCGTCAAGCCGCCGCGCAAACGGTGCGCAATGCCCGCCGTGCCGAAACTGCGTCAGATCCGTCAGCGCACCTTCCGGAATCACCGCACCGTAATGTGACGCAGGCGACCTGTACGACATATCCGGACGCCCGGAGAGTCCGGGCCAACGTGACGACTCAGACGATGCGAACGCCCGCCCACGCGGCAACGTCACGCCATCGCCATCACGCTCGCCCTGAACCTCCGAGCCGAGACACGCACTGAAGTCGACGGTCATGATGTAAGGCAAATCGTTCTTATCGCGCCAGACGCCGATGTTCCCCATGGCGGCGTCACAGAGATTCCAGTTGCCGAGCCATAGTGCGGCGATGTAATGCCGCTCCAGCGCACATTGGTAGACGTCGGGAAGTGCGCGGCAAAGCATCGCGCGTCTGTCGTTGCGCGCTTTGACGATGGCGGCGTACGCCTGAGCGTCGGTCCGGGCTTGCGCGGCATTCGCGCCGCGTTGCTCCATCCGCCGACCGATCTCGTGCACTTCGGCCCGGGCTTGCTTGCAAGCCTCGTCGGCACCGCCGCGCACACCGTCGATCACGCGCCATGCCGTATCGGTTTCGAGCCACTGACCCAGCGCCCGGTAGGCCGGCAGATACGTCGTCGCCAGATAAAGGCGCTCGGGCGCATGCGTCCCATCGAACGCGGACGAGCAGCCGCGCACCAGAAACGCCGCTGGCGTCGCCAGTCCCAGCGCGCCGCATAACCGCGAGGCAAACCACGACTGCGCAGCACGCCATGCGCTCGGACAAGCGCGGACAACGAACTGCGCTGCCTCCGCGTGCGGCGCCAGCCACAGGCGCGCCGTCTCCCGGCTCACCCCCGACGGCACGGCATCGTGCACGGGCTGCGCCTCCGAGAAGTCATGCGGGCCGACAGGGGGCAATGGCGAACCACTACCATCGTGTCCGGTGACGGGCCCAAATGCCGCAAGCGGCGCGGTGCCCGGCGGTGCCCCCTCCCGTTGTGCCCCGACTGCGGAGAAGCGGCCGGAAGCGATGCCCGTCGGCGAACAAGCGTTGATGTCCATCACGACACTCCTTGGTCGTATGGCAGGGCGTTCACGCGATAACCGCATGTCGGCCGCCCCGGTTGAGATCGGCAGATCTTGCTGCGCTAGCGGGCGGCGAGCTTTGGAAAATGTGGCAAGTTCGGATAATTCCGCCGCGCATGATAGGCTCGCGCCATGCCTACGTCGCCCCGCATTCTTGTCAGCAGTTGTCTTCTGGGCCATCCGGTCCGCTATCACGGGCGCCCCGCACCCTGCGAATCCGATGCCGCCGCTATTCTCGAGCGCTGGTGCGCCGACGGTCTCGTCATGCCGATCTGCCCCGAAGTGGCAGGCGGATTACCCACGCCGCGCGCGCCCGCAGAGATTGCCGGCGCAGCAGACGGCCACGCGGTGTGGCGCAAGCGCGCGCGCGTGGTGGACGACACCGGGGCCGACGTCACCGATGCCTTTCTCGACGGCGCGCAACGCGCGCTCGCGTTGGCGCAGCGTTACGGCATCCGCATTGCGGTACTGAAGGAAGGAAGCCCATCGTGCGGCAGCACATCGATCTACGACGGTTCGTTCAGCGGCAGGAAGATCGCGGGCGATGGCGTGACGGCCGCATGGTTGCGACAGCACGGCATTGAAGTGTTCAGCGAGCACACGCTGGCAGAGGCCGACGAGAAACTGCGCGCCATCGGCGACAACCGATAGCGCGCCCTCCCGTCACACGCGAGGCAGTCGTCTGCCAGGCATCAAAGCTCGATCTTCGTTCCCAGCACGGCAAGGAACTGCGCGATCCATGCGGGATGCGCCGGCCACGCGGGGGCAGTCACGAGATTGCCGTCGGTATGCGCCTCGTCGATCGCGATCTCCATATACTTCCCGCCCGCCAGACGCACCTCCGGCGCGCACGCCGGATACGCCGAACACTCGCGCCCTTCGATGACACCGGCGGCCGCCAGCAACTGCGCGCCATGACAGATCGCGGCAATCGGCTTGTCGCTCCCGGCGAAGTGTTTCACTGTCGCGATCACCTCGTCGTTCAGACGCAGATACTCAGGCGCGCGGCCGCCGGGGATTACCAGCGCGTCGAAGTCCGCCGGCGAAAGTCCGTCGAACGTGGCATTCAGCGTGAAGTCGTGGCCACGCTTCTCGCTGTACGTCTGATCGCCCTCGAAATCGTGAATCGCGGTGCGCACCTTGTCGCCCGCCTTCTTGCCCGGGCAGACGACTTCCACCCGATGCCCCACGGCAGTGAGTGCCTGCACGGGCACCATCAACTCGTAGTCTTCGACGTAGTCGCCCGCTAGTACCAGAATCCGCTTCTTGCCCATGTGACTCTCCGTTCAGAGAAATGGAAGGGAAACAGCCCTTCCATGTTACTCAATTCCGGTGACACCGCCGGGACGGCGTCGAACCTCTCGGTTTCCCGCGCCGGACGAAAAAAAACCGCGTGCCGAAGCACGCGGTGTCAAGCCGGCGCAGAACGCCGTCGGTCAACCTGAAGCCCGCGCCACCCGGTCGTGTCCGGCAGGCGCGAGCCGATATCGTCAGAAGTCGTCAGTAGGTCTCAAGATGCAGACGCCCTTCCGTCTTCATCCGCTGCCAGAGAGACTGCCAGTCGAGTCCGGCTTCGCCCGCGATGGTTTGCAGCACTTGCAGCACGCCGTCCTCCATGCCTTTCAATCCGCACACGTAGATGTAGGTGTGCTCGTGACGCAGCAGCGCCGCCACATCGGCCGCGCGCTCGCGCATCGCGTCCTGAACGTAGCGCTTGGCTTGCCCCGGCGTGCGCGAGAACGCGAGATTCGTGTCGATGAAATCCTTCGGCAAATTGAGCAACGGGCCGAAGTACGGGAGTTCGCCCTGCGTGCGTGCACCGAAGAACAACATCAACTTGCCGGTCGCGCCCTTCAGACGGCGACGGCGGCGATACTCCGTCATGGCTCGCATGGGCGCCGCGCCCGTGCCGGTGCAGATCATCAGCAGATGCGAATCGGCGTGGTTCGGCATCAGGAACGTGCTGCCGAACGGGCCCATCACGTTCACCACGTCGCCCTTCTTCAGATCGCACAGGTAGTTCGAGCACACCCCGCCGACCGCTTGTTCCTGATGGTCCTTGGTCACGCGTTTGACCGTGAGCGCGAGGTTGTTGTAACCGGGACGCTCGCCATCGCGCGGCGAGGCAATCGAGTACTGACGTGCGTGATGCGCCCGCCCGTCGGCCGTTGTACCCGGCGGGATGATGCCGATCGACTGCCCTTCGAGCACCGGGAACGGCTGCTTGCCGAAATCGAGCACGATGTGATGGATATCGCTCTCGGTACTCGTGTCGGTCAAGCGATAGTTGCCCACCACGGTGGCCTGAACAGGCGTCTTGTGGTTGTACAGATTGACGTAGGGCTTTGCGGCAGACCACGGCGGCACGACCGAGCCGCGCACGAGATCCGAGCCGCCGATGACCGGCTCGGGCGCGTCGGCCAAGGCATTGCCGGCGACGCCCTCTGCCGCGTCGCCGATCGTCCCCTGACCGGCGATGGCGTCGTCCTGAACGGGCAGCTCATCCCACGTGAGTTGCTCGTCAACGGAGTAGGCCTCGGCCGTGAGCACGTCGCGCCAGTTGTCGATGGCCCCCGTCGGGCAGGGCGAGATACACGCCATGCACCCATTGCACGTGTCTGCGCGCACAACGTAGTTGTTCTCGTCGTGCGTGATCGCATCGATCGGACACGTTTCCTCGCAGGTATTGCAGCGAATGCAGATCTCCGGATCGATCAGATGCTGCTTCAGAACTTCGACCGGAACGGGGCCGTTCATGATGCTGTCTCCTTGTGGGGAATGCGCTGCTGCTCTTTTAGTTGAAGCGCACGTACTCGAAGTCGATGGGCTGACGGTTGATGCCCAGCGGGGGCGGCGCAATCCAGTTGGCGAACTTGCCCGGCTCGACCACCCGGCCCATGAGAGACGCCACATACGCACGATCTTCCGACGACGGCAGCCACTCGCGCTCGTGGGCGGCCCATTCGGTCTCGTTCACCACGCGGCCGTCCGGCGACACACGTACCCCCGCGAACGTGCCGATCTGGCGGTTGAACGCCTTGTGCGGCACCGTCAGGCGGAAGTCGATACCGGCCTTCTCCAGCACTTTGTTCCAGCGATTCACGCCCGCGACCGAATCCTTGATGTAGTCGTCGCGCAGCACTTCGTTCATGGCGTTGAGCATCGGCACTTCGCGCTCCACGAGCTTGCCGTTGTCCACGTCGAGCAGGCGGTACATCTGGCCGTTCAGTCGATGGTCGTCGTCGCGCTTGCTTTCTTCATAGCGCCCCTTCAGGCCCGAACTGTAGAAGATCGCGGCGTTCGACGACTGGTCGGCGCCGAACAGATCGATCGTCACCGAATAGTGGAAGTTGACGTAACGCTGGATCGTCGGCAGATCGATCACTCCCGCCGCACGCAGTTGCGAGACGTCGTCCGTCTTGAGTTCGTTCATCACCTGAGCGGTGCGCGCGATCACGCGCGAAACACCCGACTCGCCCACGAACATGTGGTGCGCCTCTTCGGTCAGCATGAACTTCGTGGTGCGCGCAAGCGGATCGAAACCGGACTCGGCCAGTGCCGAGAGCTGGAACTTGCCGTCGCGATCGGTGAAGTACGTGAACATGTAAAACGCCAGCCAGTCCGGCGTCTTTTCGTTGAACGCACCGAGAATGCGCGGATTGTCGTCGTCGCCCGAGCGGCGGCCGAGCAGCGCTTCGGCTTCTTCGCGGCCATCGCGGCCGAAGTAGCGATGCAACAGGTAGACCATCGCCCACAGGTGGCGGCCCTCTTCCACGTTGACCTGGAACAGGTTGCGCAGGTCGTACATCGACGGCGCGGTCAGCCCGAGGTGACGCTGTTGCTCCACCGAGGCCGGCTCCGTGTCGCCCTGCGTGACGATGATGCGGCGCAGGTTCGCACGGTGCTCGCCCGGCACGTCCTGCCACGCCGCTTCGCCCTTGTGCTCGCCGAAGTGGATCTTGCGGTCGGCTTCGCCCGGCGTGAGGAAGATGCCCCAGCGATAGTCCGGCATCTTCACGTGATCGAAGTGCGCCCAGCCGCTCGGGTCCACACTCACGGCCGTGCGCAGGTAGACGTCGAAACCGTGCGAGCCTTCCGGCCCCATGTCGCCCCACCAGGACAGGAAGTTCGGCTGCCACTGTTCGAGCGCGCGTTGCAAGGTGCGGTCGTCCGACAGATTGACGTTATTGGGGATCTTCTCGCTGTAGTTGATCGAAGCCATCGTGGGAATCCTCGTGTCTCTTGCGTATTTTGTGAAAAACGTCTCGTCTGATGTTGCCGCCGCCCGGTGCGATTCCCCCGCGGCGGCACAGCGCATTCGTCAGACGCGGTTCAGATCGAACTGCGCCTTGTTGCCCTTGCCGTAGACCTTCAGTGCGCCCTTCTCGCCCACGGCGTTCGGACGGATGAAGATCCAGTTCTGCCACGCCGACAGACGGCCGAAGATACGCGTGTTCATCGTCTCTTTGCCGTTGAAGCGCAGGTTCGCTTCCATGCCGGTGAGCGCGTCGGGCGACATGGCCGCACGCTCTTCGATTGCGATACGAATTTCATCCGGCCAGTCCAGGTCGTCGACGGCGGCCGTTACCAGCCCCAGACGCTCGGCTTCATCCGGACGCACCGCGCGGCCAATGGTGGCGCGCACGGCGTCCAGCTCGGCCGAGTCTTCATAGAAGCGGCGCGCCAGACGCGACTGATCGGTGACCATCGGCAGCAGGCCGAAGTTGACCTCGGTCAGCGTGATCGCCGGCTCGTCTTCCTCGCTCGCAGGCAGCGCAGCCATATACGTGCGGTCGGCCGCGAAAGCGAATTCGGCGAGCGTGCCGGTGAAGCACGAGTCCGGCTCGATCAGTGCGAAGAGCGAGCGCGACGACACGTCGATGCGCGCGAACGTGCGGCGCAGCATGCCGATGGTCTCGCGCACGAACCAGTGATCCTGATGAGCCAGCAGCGAGGCGTCGGCGGCCAGCACGTGCTTGGCTTCGCCTTCGGTGCGCAACAGCCAGGTGCCGATGTCGAGTTCGTTCGTGCGCAGATTAAGGATGGCGTCGTCGAGTTCGCGCGCCATCTTCAGCGGCCACCAGTTCACGCCTGCGGCTTCAATGCCGGCGATGTCCGATGGCGGCACAGACGTCGGTGCCTTGACGGTCAGGCTGGCGGTGCGGTTGGTGCGATCGATTTCCACTTCGACGAATTCGTAGCGGATGGCATCCGGCGCATCGGTGCGCTCGATGCGCGTAAGCGTCACGCCCTTGCCCCCCGGACGATGGCTGTCCTGGGCCAGTTCCAAGGCGCGGGCCGAGATCGTCTGCGCGAATTGCGCGGGCTTGACCACTTCATCGACCAGACGCCATTGTTTGGCGCGCTCGCCGCGAATGCCCTCGACGATGGTGCAGAAGATGTCGGCGCGGTCGTTGCGCACATGACGCTTGTCGGTCAGACGCGTGAGGCCGCCGGTGCCCGGCAGCACGCCCAACAGCGGCACCTCCGGCAGCGCGACGGACGACGAGCGATCATCGACCAGATAGATCTCGTCGCAAGCAAGCGCCAGCTCGTAGCCGCCGCCTGCGCATGCGCCGTTCACGGCGGCGAGGAACTTCAGGCCGGAGTGGCGGCTGGAATCCTCGAGGCCGTTGCGCGTTTCGTTCGTAAATTTGCAGAAGTTGACCTTCCACGCATGCGAGGACAGACCCAGCATGAAGATGTTGGCGCCCGAGCAGAACACGCGGTCCTTGGCGCTCGTCACCACCACCGTCTTCACTTCCGGATGCTCGAAGCGGATGCGTTGAACAGCATCGTGCAGTTCGATATCCACGCCGAGATCGTACGAATTGAGCTTGAGCTTGTAGCCCTCGCGAATGCCGCCGTCTTCCGCGATGTCGATCGCGAGGGTGGCAACCGGGCCTTCGAAGCTCAGTTTCCAGTGCTTGTACTGCGTGGGGTCCGTACGGTAGTCGACGCGGGGTTTGCCGAACATGATTGCCTCCAACACGAATAATGATCTTGTTGAATTGCAATATAGTGCAGCACACCCCAACCGTCAATCGTTTATTTGATAAAAAATGAATTATTTTGCAGATTCAAGGATCTCAGTCTGACGACAGCTGCACTGCAAGGCGTCCGCGCAGTTGCAGATAGGCGTCGGCCAGTGCACGGCCGCCGGTGTCGAAGCTCATGTCGGCCTTGGCGTAGAAGTCCTGCCGGCCCGCCAGAATGCGCTTGAGGTCGTCCATAGCTTCCGCATTGCCCGACATCGGACGCAGATCGCCCTGCGCCACCACTCGTTTCATGTGTTCTTCGGGCGACGCCTGCAACCACACCGTATAGCAGTGCGTCAGCAGGAAATTGAAGGTGGCGGCATCGCTCACGATACCGCCGGGCGACGCGATCACGGCACGCGGATGCTCCGCCACCACGGCTTCCAGCGCGCGCAATTCGTAGCGCCGGTACGCAGAGGCACCATACAACGAATAGATTTCCGTCGGCGGGCAGCCCGCCAGTTGCTCGATCACGCGATTGAGTTCGACGAACGGCACATGCATGTCGTCGGCGAGCATGCGGCCCAGCGTCGACTTGCCCGCGCCACGCAGGCCGATGAGCGCAATGCGCCCGCGCCGGTCCGGGTCGCGCTCGCTGCCGGCAAATAACTCACTCAATGCCTGACGCGCGCGCGTGAGCGCCTCGCCGTCGCGCCCGTGGAGGATCTCGCGGATGAGCAGCCACTCCGCCGACGACGTGGTCTCGTCGCCCACGATTTCCGCCAATGTGCAATTTAGTGCCTGCGCGAGCTGACGTAGAAACAGCACGGACGCATTGCCCACCCCCGACTCCAGATTGGCCACATGACGCTCGGAGACAGCCGCATCCAGCGCCAGCGCCTTGCGCGTCAGGCCCCGCCGAGCGCGCAGCGTGCGCACTCGCTCGCCCAGCGCGACCAGGAACGGGTCTTTCTCCCCGGCGCCCCGCCCCGTCGGCACCCCATCGGCTTGCGCACTCTTATTCATCAGGCGAGATCCTCGAAGCAGGTAACATGTAATATATTGCTTGACAGAGAAATTTGCATGCTCTAATTTTCACCATGCGTCGATAAAAAAGCAAACGCGGGCCAGACATTCTGCGCACCGCCATTGATCGGCGTCATATCAACAGACAGTGCGCAGACCGCGCTGCGCGAGCGACAGCGCATTGCACAGGCAATGCCGGCCCCGAACGATTCAGGCCCGCCACTGCCGCCGCGACCGGTACAGCGACTGCGACGTCCCCAGGAGACATGGATGGATGTGCCCCAATTTCAGGCGCTGATCGCCGAACTCACCCGGCAACTCGACGGCCGCGCCGTCGACGCCCCCCTCGCCGATTGGCTCAACGCGCACTACGGTGCCGGTTCTCCGGGTTATGAAGCGCTGGCCGACGCCTGCCGCACCGGTGTTGCCGAGGGCTGGCTGTGCAATCGCGAAGGCGGTGGCATTCGCTACGGGCGCGTCATCAAACCCACGCCCGACACGCACGGCTTTTCCGTCGACGTGGTGGACATGGCCGATCTGGCCGGCCCGCACCATGGGCATCCCCATGGCGAAATCGATCTGATCGTGCCGCTCACGCCGGGCGCGACCTTCGACGGGCATCCGGCGGGCTGGTGTGTCTACGGTCCCGGCTCGGCGCATCGGCCGACGGTCGCCAACGGACGCGCGCTCGTTCTGTATCTGCTGCCCGAAGGCGCTATCGAGTTCACGCGCAGCGCCTGATACGGCGTGCGCACGTTCCCCTGCTGGATTCACATCGGTTCATGGTCATGAGTACCCCTGCCTTGCTGGAAAACTACGTCGCCGGCCAATGGGTGGCCGGCGCCTCGCGCACGTCGAACACGAGTGAGCGCACCGCACTCATCGATCCCGTCACCGGCGAGACACTCGCCTACGTGTCGAGCGCGGGCCTCGATCTCGACGCGGCATTCACCTTCGCACGCGAGACAGCCGGCCCCGCACTCCGCGCCTTGTCGTATGGCGAACGCGCGCAACGGCTCTCGCAAATCGCCGCCACCTTGCAGACAAAGCGCGACGACTACTACGCCATCGCCACTGCCAATTCGGGAACGGTCGCCACCGACTCCGCCGTCGATATCGACGGGGCCATCTACACGCTGTCGACCTACGCAAAGCTCGGCGCCGCACTCGGCGACGCGCATACGCTGCTCGACGGCGCCGCCGTGCCGCTGGCCAAAGACGCATCGTTCGCGGTGCGTCACGTGTTCCGCCCAACGCCCGGCGTGGCGCTGTTCATCAACGCGTTCAACTTCCCCGCATGGGGACTTTGGGAGAAGGCGGCCGGCGCCCTGCTCGCGGGCGTGCCTGTCATCGTCAAGCCTGCGACGTCGACGGCCTGGCTGACGCAGCTCATGGTTGCCGACGTCGTCGCCGCAGGCATTCTTCCCCCGGGCAGCCTGTCGGTGATCTGCGGGAGCGCCGCCGGGCTGCTCGACCGGATCGGGCCGTTCGACGTGGTCTCCTTCACCGGCTCCGCCGACACCGCAGCCACGCTGCGCGCGCATCCGGCGTTCACGCAACGCTCGGCGCGCATCAACGTGGAAGCCGACAGTCTGAACAGCGCCATCCTGTTGCCCGACGCCGCACCGGGCACCACCGCCTTCGACCAGTTCGTGCGCGAAGTCGCGCGCGAGATGACCGTCAAGTCGGGCCAGAAATGCACGGCCATTCGCCGCGCGATGGTGAGCGTCGAACACTTCGATGCGGCCGCCGCCGCCATTGCCGAGCGTCTCGCCAAAACGGTCGTGGGCAACCCGCGCAACGAGACCGTGAAGATGGGGTCGCTCGTGAGCGCCGCGCAGAAGCGCGCCGTGCTCGACGGCATCGCCCATTTGCAGGCAGAAGCGGAAACGCTTTACGACGGCAATCGCGATGCCGTCTTCGTCGACGCCGGCCCGGACAGCGCCTGCGTCGCCCCGGTGCTGCTCGGCTTGCGCGATGGCGCGGCGGGCAAGCGCGTACACGACACGGAAGTCTTCGGTCCCGTGGCGACGCTCGTCGGTTATCGCGATCTCGATGAGGCCGTAGTCCTCGCCAAGCGCGGGCAAGGCTCGCTCGTCGTCTCGCTCTATAGCAACGACGCCATCGCCATGCGCGCGCCTGCCCTTGCACTGGCCGACGCCCATGGCCGCGTGCACGCAGTCGATCCGTCGGTCGGGAAAACGCAGACCGGACACGGCAACGTCATGCCGCAGTCGCTGCATGGCGGCCCCGGCCGTGCGGGAGGCGGCGAAGAACTGGGCGGCCTGCGCGCGTTGCGCTTCTATCACGTGCGCACGGCCGTGCAAGGCCCTGCGGCACTGGTCGAAGCGCTGACGCAGGACGCTGTCGAATTTCCGAAGTCTTAACCTATCACGTCAGTAGCCATCGCAAGCCGTCGCAGTCAAGGTGATTCAAACAGGCGCCGTCAGAGCGCCATAAAGCACTCACGCCACGCGTGCGCCGTTCATTTGTGAGCGGTGCGTCGCGCGGTGATCCACCGGAGGCAACATGCAAGCCGTACTCACCCCACCGCCGGCGAACTTCAACTTCGCTGCGCATCTGGAGGCGCTCAATCGCGGGCGCGCTGCCAAGACTGCTTATCTCGACGACACGCGTACGCTCACCTACGGCGAACTGGCGGAGCAAAGCCGGCGGTTCGCGACCGGACTCGTCCGCGCGGGCATCCATCGCGAGGAGCGCATCCTGCTCGTCATGCTCGACACCGTCGACTTGCCGGTTGCGTTCCTCGGCGCGCTGTACGCCGGTGTCGTGCCCGTGGTCGTCAACACGTTGCTCACGGACGACGATTACGCATTCATGATCGCGCATAGCAAGGCGCAACTCGTGATCGCGTCCGGCGCGCTCATGCCGACGGTGCAGGCAGCGCTCGGGAAAGTGCCTTCGCCCCCGCCGTGTGTCGTCTCGCAACCGATTGCCGCCGAGGCAGACGCCGCGACCGTCTTGCCGACGTTCGACGCGCTTGTCGACGGCCCGCCAAGCGCACTGCCGGCCGAGACCGCGGGCGACGACATTGCGTTCTGGCTGTACTCGTCGGGCTCGACCGGCAAACCCAAAGGCACGGTGCATACGCATGCCAACCTTTACTGGACGGCCGAGACCTATGGCCGCCACGTACTCGGCATCCGAGAGGACGATATCGCCTTTTCCGCGGCGAAACTCTTCTTCGCGTACGGGCTGGGCAACGGGCTGACGTTTCCGCTGTCGGTCGGCGCCACGGTCGTGCTGATGGCAGAACGCCCGACCGCGCAAGCCGTAGCGCAACGGCTTTGCCAACATCGCCCAACGATCTTCTACGGCGTGCCGACGCTCTACGCCAACCTGCTCGCATCGCCGCACCTGCCCGCGCGCGAAGACGTCGCGTTGCGTTTGTGCACCTCGGCGGGCGAAGCGCTGCCGCGCGAAATCGGCGAGCGGTTCACGGCGCATTTCGGTGCGGAGATTCTCGACGGCATCGGCTCGACCGAAATGCTGCACATCTTCCTGTCGAACCGCGCGGGACAAGTCGCCTACGGCACGACCGGCGAGCCGGTGCCGGGCTACGCCGTGGCGTTGCGCGACGAGAACGGCCAGCCTGTGCCCGATGGCGAGATCGGCGACCTGTACATCAAAGGGCCGAGCGCGGCGCTCATGTACTGGTGCAATCGCGAGAAGTCGCGCTCGACGTTCCTCGGCGACTGGCTCAAGAGCGGCGACAAATACCAGCGTCTGCCCAATGGGTATTACGTCTATGCCGGGCGCAGCGACGATATGCTCAAGGTAAGCGGCCAGTACGTCTCGCCCATCGAAGTGGAGATGGTGTTGATGCAGCACGACGCCGTGCTCGAAGCCGGGGTCGTGGGACGCGACGACAATGGCCTGACCAAGACGCAGGCATTCGTCGTCCTCAAGCCGGGCGTCACGGCGACCGAGGCGATGGCGACCGAGTTGAAAGCCTTCGTCAAGGCCCGGCTGGCACCGCACAAATATCCTCGCGAGCTGGTGTTCGTCGACGATCTTCCGAAGACGGCCACCGGCAAGGTGCAGCGCTTCAAGCTGCGCGAATTGCTTTAGGAGATGACAAGACGATGTCGGACGTACAGTTCGCCCGGATCGAGACGGCCTCGCACGGCCCGCTCTCGCTGGAGTATCGATGGATCAACCGCGAGCGCACGCACGCCCCGCTGCTGGTGTTTCTGCACGAGGGGCTCGGTTCCGTTGCGATGTGGAAGGACTGGCCGCAGCAGTTGTGCGACGCGGGCGGATATCGCGGCCTCGTGTATTCGCGCAACGGCTATGGCCGCTCCACGCCGCGCGCGCATGACGAGAAGTGGCCGGTGGATTTCATGCACCGTCAGGCGCGCGAGGTGCTGCCCGCGTTTCTCGATGCGGTCGGTGTCGGCCCCGAGCAGGCCGATCGCGTGTGGCTCGTCGGGCATAGCGACGGCGGTTCGATCTCGCTGCTGTTCTCGGCCGCGTTCCCGGACCGGCTCGCCGGTGCCGTGGTGCTCGCGCCGCACCTCTTCGTCGAGGATCTGTCGGTCGAGAGTATTGCGAAAACGAAGACCGTGTACGAGACGACCGATCTGCCCGCGAAGCTCGGCCGCTATCACGACGACGTCGAGTCGGCGTTCTGGGGCTGGAACGATATCTGGCTGAACCCGGCGTTTCGCGAATGGAATCTGGTAGGCGCAGTGGCAAGCATCTCGAAGCCGTTGCTCGCCATTCAGGGCGAAGACGACGAGTACGGCACGATGGCGCAGATGGACAGCATTGCTGCACATGTGCCGCATGCGAAGGTGGTGAAGCTGCCGGCGTGCGGACATTCGCCGCATCGCGATGCGCCGGCGCCGCTGGGTGAGGCCATCATCGCCTTCATTGGCGCTCACGCAGACCGTCAGGCAGCATGACGCGTGCGGGCGCCCCGCTTCGCAAGTTCGCGAGAAGCGCCCGCTGACAACGCGGCTCAGATCACGCGCACACCGGGGGTGCCCGGACGCATCGCACCGACGATGCCCGCTTCGTCGAAGCCGTCGGCACGGAACACCGCCAGCACATCATCGACCGCACCGGGCGCGCAGGACACCAGCAAGCCGCCTGCCGTCTGCGGATCGCACAGCAGATCGCGGTCACGCGCCGTCAGACGCTCGCCCATTTCCACGGACGCCCCATAGGACGCCCAGTTACGCCCGGACGCCCCCGTGATGCACCCGTTGTCGGCCAATTCCCGCACACCGTCGAACAGCGGCACATCGGACATGCGCAGATACGCCGCCAGATTCGCGCCGCGGCACATCTCCAGCGTGTGCCCGAGCAGACCGAAGCCGGTCACATCCGTGAGCGCATGCACGCCCGGCAACGCGGCGAGCGCCGGGCCGACGCGATTCAGGCGCGTCGTGGCGTCGATCATGCGGCGATAGCCCGCCTCGTCCAGTTGATTCTTCTTGAGCGCCGCCGACATGACGCCGACGCCGAGTGGCTTGCCGAGGACCAGCACATCCCCCGCCTGTGCGTCCGAGTTGCGCTTCAGACGCTTCGGATGCACCACGCCAAGGGCCGCGAGGCCATAGATCGGCTCGACCGAATCGATGCTGTGCCCGCCCGCAATCGGAATGCCCGCCTCGGCGCAGATCGACTCGCCACCGCGCAGAATCTCGCGAATCGTCTCGCGCGGCAGCACGTTGATCGGCATGCCGACGATGGCCAGCGCAAAGATCGGCTTGCCGCCCATCGCGTAAATATCGGACAGCGCGTTGGTCGCGGCGATACGGCCGAAATCGAATGGGTCGTCGACGATCGGCATGAAGAAGTCCGTCGTCGCGATGATGGCTTGCTCGTCGTTGAGCTGGTAGACCGCGGCATCGTCAGACGTCTCCGTGCCGACGAGTAGCGCTGCCGGCGCCGGCAGCGGCGCTTCGTTACGGGCGAGCAGTTCGGAAAGCACGCCCGGCGCGATCTTGCAGCCGCAGCCGCCACCGTGCGAGAGCGAAGTCAGACGCGGCGCGGCCGGTGCGGCGCCTGCTTGAGTTGCATCGATTGCGGTCATGGTCGTTGGTGTTCGTTGGGAATGGCCGGGAACCTGTCGCAAGGCGTACCGCAGTACCGCTCAAGGCGTCGTTGATACGCTCCGCTCCCGGAATGACAACAGTTTGCCAAAAGTCGACGTATTATGAAGCAGCTTTGGCGCATCGATAGGTTTCGGTCTGGTCGATAGACGTCTGTCGATGCCGCCATACTACCGATTCACATCGTCCCTGCATCGCGGGACGCCATTGCTGCCGTATTGCGGCACGCTATCGCAACGCCCTAACCACCATGCGCCGTGAGCGCTGACGCCAAAAGGGGATCTCATCATGCAACGCCGCCGTTTCCTCTCGCTGGGTGCCTGCGCCCTGCCCGCCTCTGTCCTGTCGACTTCGCTGCTGTCCGCCCATGCGCAGGCAGCACCCTCACGCACACCGGCAGGCACGCCGTCGGCCGGCCCCGGCGAAGGCTGGCGTACCTTCGAACTGACGACGCAGGTCGACCTGCCGGCCGGTAACGGTAACGGCCCGGCAAACGTCTGGCTGCCGGTGGCGGCCTCGCCGTCCGGAGGCTACCAGCGCGCGCTCGGCGCACGCTGGGAGGCGCCGGGGGCCAACGCCGAGCTGCGCACGGTGCGCGGCGCGTCAGGCATCGATGTGCCGATGCTGGCTGTAGTCTGGCCCGATGGCGCAACACAAGCCCCGCGCACGGTCACGCTGGTGAACACCTTCGCCACGCGCGACCGGCATGTGGATCTGGCGCAGCCGCCCTCGGCCAATGCGCCACGCGAAGCGCCCGAAGTGCTGCGTCAATATCTCCGCCCGACGGCGCTTCAGCCGACCGACGGTCTCGTGCGCGAGACGGCCGAGAAGATCACACGCGGCGAAAAGGGTGACGTGGAGAAAGCGCGCGCCATCTATCAGTGGATCGTCGAGAACTGCCGCCGCGAAGGTTCGGTGCGCGGCTGCGGCACCGGCGACGTGCGCTACATGCTCACCACCGGCAACCTCGCGGGCAAGTGTGCCGATATCAATGCGCTCTTCACTGCGCTCGCACGCTCGGTCGGCATTCCCGCACGCGACGCCTACGGGGTGCGCGTTGCGGCGTCGAATCATGGCTTCAACAGCCTGGGCAAGGCAGGCGACGTCACGCGTGCGCAGCATTGCCGCGCCGAGTTCTACGCCGCCGGCTACGGCTGGGTGCCCGTCGACCCGGCAGACGTGCGCAAGGTCGTACTCGAGGAAGTGCCGGGCGGCCTGCCGGTCGACGACCTGCGCGTGCGGGCGGCGCGTGCGATGCTCTTCGGGCAGTGGGAGATGAACTGGGTCGCGTTCAATCACGGCGCTGACGTGCCGCTGCCGGGCGCGCGAGCCGCGCAAGACAACACCGTCCCGTTCCTGATGTATCCGAACGGCGAAGTGGCGCGTGCCCAGCTCGACAGTCTCAATCCTGACACCTTCCGCTATCGCATGAACGCCCGCGAGATCACGGCCTGATACGAACCCTACGACCTCCGAAACATCACACGAAGGAGCGCATCGCCATGCAGCGCCGCCATTTTCTTCACACCCTCGGGGCTCTCGGGACAGCCGGCGCGCTAGGCGGCACCGGGGCACAGGCGTTGGCGGCCGGTCCGGCCAAGGGGGCGGCGGAAGTCGATGACAGCACGCTCGCCGGCACCTCCGGCGGCACGCTGTCGGCATGGCGCGGCACCACACCGGCGTTCTCGCTCGACGGACTCGATGGCAAGCCGTACGCGTTGTCGGAATGGCGCGGGCGCGTGGTCATCCTCAACTTCTGGGCAACGTGGTGCGGCCCCTGTCGCGAAGAAATTCCGGCGATGGGCGCGGTGGCGCGTCAATACCGTCAGCGAGGCCTCGCGCTGGTCGCGGTCAATTACAAAGAGCCGCTCGCCACAGTCAAGCCGTTCATCGACAAACTGCCTATCGACGGCACCGTTCTGCTCGATGCCGACGGCGCGGTCTACAAGCGCTTCGGATCGCTCGGCTTGCCCGCCACGTATCTCATCGATCGGGCGGGCAACGCGCGCTTCTGGCGCATGGGCGAACTGGAATGGAGCGACGTGGGCCTGCACGGCCACATCGAGGCGCTGCTCACGCAAAAGGGTGGCGCGACGGCCTGACGCTCCCCCACGCTGCGGCGCAGCCCGCATCGTTCGTCACTCGGCGGCGAGCGTCTGTGCCGTTTCATTGACGTGATCCAGCAGTCGCGCCGCCGGTCCGGCGAGCACGCCTTCGCGATGCGCGCAATACAGCGGTGCGCGCGGCGCCGGGGCGAGCGGCCGATAGACGATGCCCTCGACCTGCACGCGCATGAGCGAGGCGGGCACCACCGACACCCCCAGCCCGGCCGCCACGAGCGAGAGCGTCGTGAGCAGGCGCGGTGCTTCCTGTTCGATGTTCGGGCTGAAGCCCGCGCCGTGGCACGCCGCGATGATGGCGTCGTATAACCCTTGCCCGGTGCGACGGCGATAGAGAATCAACTTCTCCGCCGCGATGGATGTCATCGGCACGGCCGCCTTGCCGGCGCGCCCCGTAAGCGCCAGCGGGTGCGCCGAGGGCACCGCAAGCACCATCGACTCTTCGAGCACCGGCACGAAGACGATCTGCCCGATATCGCCCTGCGGCTGCCGAATGAACGCGACGTCCAGATGACCGTCTCGCAGACCGTCGAGCAATTCGCTCGTGCTGCTCTCGTCGAGCATCAACGACACCGACGGGGCATCGCGCCGGAACGCGCGAATCACCGTCGGCACGAACGGATGCAGCGCCGCCGAACTGGTGAAACCCACAGACAACCGCCCTTTGACACCCGCCGCGACACGGCGCACGTCGTCCACCGCCTGGTCGAGCTTGCGCACGACGTCATACGCGTCGCCGAGAAACGCCTGACCGGCGTCCGTGAGCGCCATGCCGCGCGGCAAACGCTCGAAGAGCGTCACGCCCAACTGCGTTTCGAGCACCCGGATCTGCTGCGAGAGCGGCGGTTGTCCAATGCCCAGACGCTCCGCCGCACGCGTCATGTGCCCTGTTTCGGCCACGGCAATGAAATAGCGCAGCAGACGTATGTCGATATTTGCCATATTGGTTCGATATGAATCAAGTCACTTCCATATATTGGACAATATAGCGCAATCGTCCTACGCTCAAGGGGTTCCGCGCGGCGACTCGTGCATCACTGCCCCGATGACACGCCCTGCCCGGCGGCCCCACCGCAGTTCAGTTTTTATATCGACCCCGCCATGAGCACTCCGGCCCCAACCGCCTCCTCCACATCCGGCACGGTACAAGTCTCGCCTGTCGCCGACGTCCCCGGCATTCGCGCCCTCTTCTTCGGTTTCCTCGGTCTCGGCATGACGGCGTTCGGCGGCGCGTTGCCGCTGGCGCGGCGCATGATCGTCGAGAAACATCGATGGCTCACGCCGGCCGAATTCACCGATCTGCTGGGCCTGTGTCAGTTTTTGCCCGGCGGCAACATCATCAATCTGTCGGTCGCGCTCGGCATGCGCTTTCGTGGCTGGCGCGGCGCGCTCGCGTCGATTCTCGGCCTGATAGCGGCGCCGTCTGCCGTGGTGATCGTGCTGGGCACGATCTATCGGCACTTTCAAAACGATCCGCATGTGAAGCATCTCTTCGCAGGACTCGCAGCGGCCGCAGCCGGCCTGTTGATTCAGATGGCGTGGAAAGTCGCGTGGCCACTGCGCAAGTCCCTCGCACTCGCCGGCGTGGCGGTCGCCTGCTTCATCGCGATTGCCGTACTGCGCGTGCCACTGGTGCTCACCATGCTTGTGATGACGCCGATCTCGATTTACGCCACGTGGCGGGTTTCGCAATGACCGGCACGCTCGTCTCGCTCGCGCTCATCTTCGCGCAGTTGTCGGTGCTGGCGTTCGGCGGCGGCAACACGATCCTGCCGGAGATGGAGCGTCAGGTCGTCGATCTGCACCACTGGATGACGTCGGAGGAATTCAGTGCGCTGTTTGCGCTAGGGCAGGCAGCCCCCGGCCCGAACCTCATGATCGTCACGCTCGTTGGCTGGCACGTGGCCGGCTGGCAAGGCATGCTCGTCACGTCGCTCGCAAAGTTCGGGCCGTCCTCGCTCATCACCGTCGGCGTGCTGCACTTGTGGGAGCGCTTCAAAGACCGGCCGTGGCGTCGCATTGTCCAGGCCGGCCTCGTGCCGATGACGGCCGGTCTGGTCGCCGCGAGTGCCGCACTCATTGTCGAAGCGTCGGCAACGTCATGGCTGCTCGCGGGCATCACTGCCAGCGTGGCAGTATTCGCGATCCGCACCCGCGTGCATCCGTTGTGGTGGCTCGCGGCAGGCAGCGTCGCGGGGCTGCTGGGCGGGGCATATCTATAACCCCGCGTGGGCGATGCCGGTTACGCCCTGCCTTCCTCGCACACCTGCGCAAAATCCGCACGCCAGTGGTCACGGCCTACCGCGCGAATACCATCGACCAGATGAATCCAGTCGTTGGACCCGATCACCAGCGACGGCGGGGTATCGCCGCGCGCCAATGCGGCGAGACGGGGTGGGCAACGTTCCCGTATCTCGGGCTTGCCGGCCACCAGCATCACGCGGGCAAGCCATTGCGAGACATCGACCGGGATCGTCGACGTGACGGCCTGCCCGGCCTGCGCCTGCGGCTCGTCGGACCAGCGCCATGCGAAGCGCGCACTGACGCTCGCGCGTATTGCGATACCCAGGGCGTCGAGCACGCGGTCGCAGGTCAGCCCTCGCTGGGCACCAGCCCTCAAGGCGAATTCGCCGATATCGCGCCAGTCGGCGGCACTCCCGCAATCCTCCCGCACGCTCGCCGCCATCAACGCGACGACACGAGACCGGACACGCCGCAGCGCGTCGGGATGGGTCAGTAGCCGCCGCTCCCTGCGCGTTTCTTTCGAAAGATCGTTCGTTGTCTCGGCCGGATCGAAAAGCTGAATGTCGACCGGATGAACGGTAAACGTCGGCGAGCCCGCGACGTCGTGGCGCCAGTCGGGTTCGAGACAGTCGCGCAGGAGCGCAAAGGCGCCGTCGAATCTGACCAGCGAGGGGTGAGCGTCGTTCACACGCAATGCCTCACGCATCGTCTGAGGCAGCCTGAAACCCAGACCGTGCGCCAGAAGCTGACACAGCGAGGCCACTCTGTCGCTTTGCGCAACGCAGGTTTGCGGCGCATCGGCGATGTGAAGAATGAGGGCCTCCGCGATCTTCCGCTCGGCCAGCTTGCGCCCCGACGATGCGGCGCCTTGCGTGGCCCCCTCCGGGAGTGACGCATTAGCGAACATCTGCGTCGCATCGAATGCCGCGAGGCATTGCCGCATCGAAGTGAGATCCGCCGGGGTACGGCGACGAAGTTGCGTCTGCGTCTGAAGCGCCCACTGACGCTGCGCTTGGGCGCCCTCCCCCAAGGCGTTCTCCAGCGCACGCCACTCCGGCCATAGATAGCGAACCGCCGCGCCAATGGTCAGCGCACTCAGCGCACAGGCAAACGCCACGTCCGCCGCGCCTGCCACGCCTGCCGCGCCCGGCACGCTGAGTGCGCGTTCCTGATAATGGCGGCCCGTGCTTTGCCATGCGTCGCTCAGAAAATGATGCAGGCCGCTGTCTCTCAGACATGCAGCGGCGCCTTTGAAGTCGCCCCGGAACCCGTCGTAGACACAGTTTGCCACCTCGTAAGCCAGGTGCAGGAACGTACTGGCGGATGAGGAGGCCGCATGAGGCGCAAATGGCATATCGCTTCCTTGTTTTGACGTCGGAAAAGCAAACATCCTCCGCTGAAGCCGCGCGAGAGGCTTCGGCATTCGCCCAGCCCCCTTTCGGGCACGTTGCCGCGGAATCTGGGATGATGTCGCCATTGCGTCGCCGCCGATTGCCCTGGAGAGAGCCCATGCCGACCTTCGCCACCCTCACCACGTTCGTTGTTGTCGTGCTCGGGCTGTTTCTGATTCCCGGCCCGGCGGTATTGCTGACCATCACCCGTACCGTGCAAGGCGGGCGGCGTGCAGGCATCATGACGGGGATGGGGATTGCGCTGGGTGACCTCGTGCACACGCTGTGTGCAGCCGTGGGGCTCTCGGCAGTGCTGATGACCTCGGCACTGGCGTTCGATGTAGTGAAGTATGTGGGGGCGGCGTATCTGATCTATCTGGGTATCAAGGCATTGCGCGAGCGCCCGTCCGATCCGCAACTGCCCGTGGCCCCGGAAGTCTCGCCCGGACGCGCCTTCGTGCAGGCCGTGGCCACCGAAGTGCTCAATCCGAAAACCGCCCTCTTCTTCCTCGCCTTCATGCCGCAGTTCGTGCATGCGAGCGAAGGCGATGTCTTCGCGCAGTTCTTGGGGCTGGGGCTGGTGTTCGTCGCGATGAGCGCGCTGTATACCGCAGCGATCGCGCTGTCGGTGCGCCCGCTCGGCAAGGTCGTTCGCCGCTTCAGAGGATTGCTGCGCTGGCAGGGCAAGATCATCGGCACGATCTTCATCGGCCTCGGTCTGCGGGTTGCCATGCAGCAGCGCTGATCCCCCTGCCGTTCAGTCGTCGATTGCCGTTGGTTTGGGGGGCGAGTCCCCCCGGAGGCACGGGTCAACCGGCCGGTGCCAGCGGTGTCCCTGCCTACACCGGAGTCGCTCACCATGCCTCGCATCGTCTCGCCGCTTCGCTTGCCGAGCCACGTAAGCTGCCCTGTGCGCGGACCATCACACCGGGCTTCCTCGCTCATGAGGCCCCTGGCGCTCGCGCTCAGCCTGATCGTCTGCGGGCTCGTGGCCAAGGCGGTCAACGCGGCCGATCCTGCCGCAGCCGCCGCCCCGGTAGCCATCTCCTTCTCCAAAGCGAATTCGGGTAACGCGCTGCCGCCCGGCTGGCAGAATTTGCCGGTCGTGAGCGGCAAGAAGCTCACCACCTACACGGTCGTCGCCGATGGCGGACGCAATGTCATCGAAGCCAACTCAGTCGATTCGGCTTCGGCACTGATGGCCAAGGGAGACAGTGTCGACATCGCTGCGACGCCGGGCGTGGCGTGGCGCTGGAAGGTCGACAAGGCCATCCCAGGCGCCGATAACCGCGTCAGCGACAAAGAGGATTCGCCCGCGCGGCTGGTGTTTTTCTTCGATGGCGATAAATCCACGCTGCCATTCGGCGACCGTGCGGCGATAACGCTGGCCAAGGTCGGCGGCGAAGATCTGCCCTACGCCACGCTGATGTACATCTGGTCTAACGACGCGGCACCGGGCAGCGTCATCCAGAACCCGCATACCGACCGGGTGCAGATGCTTGTGGTAGCGGGCGGCGATGGGTCGCTCGGCAAATGGCAGACCTTCTCGCGTAACCTCGCGGCGGACTACGAACGCATCTATCAGGAGAAGCCGGGCAAGCTGCTCGGCTACGGCATCTTCACCGACAGTGACAACACCCATGCAAGTGCGCATGCATGGTACGGAGACATCCGGTTCGGCCCGGCAAAGTAGCGCGCGATGTCCTCCCCGGCAGACGAACCCTCTCGCCGGGAAAATCCGCTTCTGGTTTCACTAGCCGACACCCATGCGAGAAGTGTGCGCGAAAGCATCGAAAATAACGCTGAAAGCCCCGTCCGACGGGGCTTTTGCGCTATTGCAACAGTCGCTTGCATGCTACGCTATCTCGCCTAGAATCTGAGCCAGAGTTTGTCGATCGGCTCATTGCTGTTCACGCCTCTCACCGCCTTCGCGAGCGCCATGCAAAAGAATCGCCAGCCCAAGGACGTCACGTTCGCCTCCAGTCCGGTATTGCAGTCGCGCATGTCGTTGTGGCGCTCCAAACTCGTCGTCATCATGATCACCCTCGCGTTCATCGGGTTGGTCGTGCGAGCGTTCTGGATTGCCGGCCCCGGCAACGGTTTCTATATAGCGCAGGGCGAAAAACGTTACGAGCACACTATCGTCATGCCTGCGGTGCGCGGCAAGATCGAAGATCGGGATGGGCGCGTGCTCGCGACCAGTCTGCCGATGCGCACCGTCTGGGCGGTGCCCGCCGAAGTGCCCGACGACCTGTCCGACAGCGACATTCAGAAGGCCAGCAAGCTGCTCGACATCCCCGCGAAGGAACTGCGCACCAAGCTCATCGGCGAGAAGAAGTTCGTCTATGTGAAGCGGCAAGTGTCGCCGGAAATCGGCAAGCAGGTCGAAGCGCTCGGCATTCCGGGCGTCTACGAAAGCAGCGAATACAAGCGGTTCTACCCCGAAGGCGACGTTGCGGCGCACGTCGTGGGCTTCACCAACGTTGAAGACAAGGGGCAGGAAGGCATGGAACTGGGCGAAGAGCCGCTGCTCGAGGGGACGGCGGGCGTGCGGCGCGTCATCAAGGACCGCATCGGCCGTACCATTCAGGACCTCGACGACTCCAGCCCGCCGCGCGACGGCAAGGACATTCACCTCACGCTCGACACCCGCGTGCAATACATCGCCTACGCGGCGCTGAAAAACGCGCTGGATCGCACAGGCGCGAAAGCTGCCATGGCGGTCGTGATCGATGCCAAGACGGGTCAGGTGCTCGCGTTGGCCAACTTTCCGACATACAACCCGAACGACCGCGAGCATCTGACGGGCGAACAACTGCGCAACCGTGTGTTCACCGACGTCTTCGAGCCGGGCTCGATTCTCAAGCCCTTCACCATGGCGCTGGCGCTGGACCTGCATCGTCTGACGCCGGCTACGCTCATCGACACTGGTCCGGGGCGATATGTCTTCGAAGGCGCGACCATCAGCGACGACAGCGCGAACGGCGTGCTCACGGCGGCGGGCGTGATCCAGAAGTCGAGCAACATCGGCATGACCAAGGTGTCAACCATGCTGCGCGCCGAGGAAATGTGGGACATGTTCACGGAGATCGGTCTGGGTCAGCAGCCGAAGCTGGGCTTCCCGGGAGCGGTATCGGGCCGTTTGCGTCCGTATAAGTCGTGGCGGCGCATCGAGCAGGCGACGATGGCCTACGGCTACGGGATTTCCGCGTCGCTGTTCCAGTTGGCACGCGCTTACACGATCTTCGCCAACGACGGCGTGCTCGTGCCCATCTCCATCATCAAGCCGGATACACCGGCGCAGCCCGAGGGCGTGCGCGTGATCGATGCGCGCACGGCTGTCGAGATGCGCAAGATGCTGGCCGCCGTGGTCGATACGGGTGGCACTGCCACCACGGCACAGGTAGCCGGTTACAGCATCGGCGGGAAGACCGGCACGGCCTATAAGGCGGGCGCACACGGTTACGACCATTCGAAGTATCGGGCGTCGTTCGTGGGGATTGCGCCGTTGTCGGCGCCGCGTCTGGTGATTGCCGTGTCGGTGGACGAGCCCAAGGCGTCGCAGCACTTCGGCGGGCAGGCCGCCGGGCCTGCATTTGCGGAGATCGCGTCGCAGGCGTTGCCGTTGCTGGGCATTCGACCGGATCTGCCGGTGCGTCCGGGGGTGATTCTGGCGGCACCGACCTCGGATACGCCGCCGGACGACAAAGCGCCTCACGGATAAACCTCTCGCCGGTTCGGTGAGGCATCGGCGCTCAACGCCCTCCGTCCTCCCCGAATACCCATCACGAATACCCATGAAAAAAGGCGGCTCGGAATTCCGAAGCCGCCTTTTTCACTTGCCCCGAACTGACGGGCAAGTCCGGGAACTTACATCCCCGGCATCATCAAAGAGTTGGCGTTGTGCATGATCCACAGCGAGCCGACCAGCACGATGGCCACGATCAGCACGGTGAACAGAAACGCCATCACATTCCAGCGCTGTTCCGACGAGCGGTCCATGTGCAGGAAGTAGATCAGGTGGACGATGATCTGCACGAGGGCAGCGCCGAGAATCAGCGGCAGCACCGTCGACGGCGGCATCGTGCCATCCATCACCAGCTTGAACGGCACGACCGTCAGGATCACCGCGAGCACGAAGCCGATCAGGTACGACTTCACGCTGCCGTGGCTGCCACCGGCCGCATTGTGGCCAGCGTCGTGGCCGTGCGATTGCACCGATTTGCTATTGCTCATTTACATCGCTCCCATCAGGTACACGACCGTGAACACGCCGATCCAGACCACGTCCAAGAAGTGCCAGAACAGCGACAGGCATTGCAGACGCGTGGTGTTGGTGGCGCTCAGGCCCTTCTTGCCGATCTGGAACATCAGAACGGCCATCCACAGCAGGCCCGAGGCCACGTGCAGACCGTGGGTCGCCACGAGCGCGAAGAACGACGACAGGAAACCGCTGCGGTTCGGGCCGGCACCTTCGAGAATCAGGTGGTGGAACTCATACAGTTCCATCGCGATAAACGCAGCGCCCAGCAACCACGTGATCGCCAGCCAACCCTGCACAGCGCCCTTCTTGCCGTTGTGCAGACCGATCATGGCAAAGCCATAGGTGATCGACGAGAACAGCAGGATGAACGTTTCGACCAGCACGAACTTCAGGTCGAAGAGTTCCTTGCCGGTCGGGCCGCCGGCCGTCGCGTCGCGCAATACGGCGAACGTCGCGAACAGGCTGGCGAACAGCACCAGGTCGGTCATCAGGTACACCCAGAAACCGAAGATCGTGTTGCCCCCGGTGTCGTGGTGCGCGTGGTCGTGCGCATGCGCATCGGCATGCGCGCCAGAGTGTTTGAGAACTTCGCTCGTCATGATTAAGCCTTTGCTGCTGCGGCCAGTGCCTGATGGTGAGCCGATTCAATGGCCACCACTTCCGGCGACTGCACGTAGTAGTCGATCGAATCGTCGTTGCTGCGGCAGATGAACGTCAAGATCATGCCGGCGAAGCCAACGATAGCCAGCCACCAGATGTGCCAGATGGCCGCGAAACCGAACACCAGCGAGAACGCACTGATGATGAAACCGGCACCGGTGTTCTTCGGCATGTGAATCGGGGCGTAGCTCGTCTTCAGATCGCTCTTGATGCCGTGCGCCTTGCGATAGGCCAGCTCGTCGACGTCATGCACGCGCGGCTCTTCGGCAAAGTTGTAGAACTGCGGCGGCGACGACGTCATCCACTCCAGCGTACGGCCGTTCCAGGGGTCGCCCGTGGTGTCGGCCAGCGCCTTGCGGTTCTTGATCGAGACAACCAGTTGCAGCACCTGGAAACCGATACCGGCGGCGATGAACAATGCACCGATCAGCGCGGCGATCAGCCACGGCTGCCAATCCGGGTTGCTGTAGTGGTTCAGGCGACGGGTCATGCCCATCAGGCCCAGCACGTACAGCGGCATGAACGCGAGGTAGAAGCCGATCAGCCAGCACCAGAAGCTTGCCTTGCCCAGACGTTCGTCGAGCTTGAAGCCGAAGGCCTTCGGGAACCAGTAGTTCATACCGGCGATGTAACCGAACAGCACGCCGCCGATGATCACGTTGTGGAAGTGAGCAATCAGGAACAGCGAGTTGTGCAGCACGAAGTCGGCGCCCGGCACGGCCAGCAGCACGCCGGTCATACCACCGATCACGAACGTGACGATGAAGCCCAGCGTCCACAGCACCGGCACGGTCATTTGCACGCGACCGCGGTACATCGTGAACAGCCAGTTGAAGATCTTCACGCCGGTCGGGATCGAGATGATCATCGTCGCGATACCGAAGAAGGCGTTCACGTTGGCACCGGAGCCCATCGTGAAGAAGTGGTGCGCCCACACGAGGAACGACAGCACCATGATCGCGGACGTGGCGTACACCATCGACTTGTAGCCGAACAGCTTCTTGCCCGAGAACGTCGAGATGATTTCCGAGAAGATACCGAACGCCGGCAAGATCAGGATGTACACCTCCGGGTGACCCCAGATCCAGATCAGGTTGAGGTACATCATCGGGTTACCGCCCAACTCATTCGTGAAGAAATGGAAGTCGAGGTAGCGGTCCAGCGAGAGCAGCGCCAGCGTCACCGTCAGCACCGGGAACGCAGCGCACACCAACACCATCGTGCACAGCGAGGTCCAGGTGAAGATCGGCATCTTCATCAGGTTCATGCCCGGCGCGCGCATCTTCAGAATCGTGACGACGAAGTTCACACCGGTGAGCAACGTCCCCAGACCCGATATCTGCAAGGCCCAGATGTAGTAATCCACCCCCACGCCCGGACTGTATTGAATGCCCGAGAGCGGCGGGTATGCCAGCCAGCCCGTGCGGGCGAATTCACCCACGCCCAGCGACAGGTTCACCAGCGCAGCGCCGGCCACGAACAGCCAGAACGACAGCGTGTTCAGGAACGGGAACGCCACGTCGCGTGCGCCAATCTGCAGCGGCACCACGAGGTTCACCAGCCCCGTCATGAACGGCATCGCCACGAAGAAGATCATGATCACGCCGTGGGCGGTGAAGATCTGGTCGTAGTGATCCGGCGGGAGAATGCCGCCCGAGTTGTGGGCGAGCGCCAGTTGCGTACGCATCATCATGGCGTCGGCAAAGCCGCGCAACAGCATGACGAGCGAGACGAGCACGTACATCACGCCGATCTTCTTGTGATCGACCGACGTGACCCACTCGTTCCACAGGTACTTCCATTTGCCGAAGTAGGTGAGCAACGCGACGATGCCCAGTACCCCGAGCACCATCATGCCGACCGCGCCGACGATGATCGGCTCGTGGTACGGAATGGCTTCGAGAGTCAGTTTGCCAAACAGCGTTGACATTGTTGTTTACTCCTTGTGCGCGTGCGCGGCCGTACCGGCGTGCATCGCGTGCGCGCCGGCGTTGTCCATGGCCATGGTCATCGACTGGCCGTTCTGCCCATTCGCAGCGGCGGCCGGAGCCATCGCGGCGTCAGCGCCCGCGCCCTTCATTTCCATCTTCATGTCCATGCCCTTCATTTCCATGGCGCCGTGGTTTTCATGGCCTTCGTGCTGCTCGGCCATGCCAGTTGCCATCGGGGCGTGCAGGATCGATTCGAACATCTTCGCGTCGACCGAGCTGTAGTACGTGACCGGCGTGTTCTCGCTCATCGGCACGAGCGAAGCGTAGGTATCCTTGTCCAGGACCCTCTTCGACTCACGCACCTTGGCGACCCATTGCTGGAAGTCGCTGTCGGTCATCGCCAGCGTCTTGAAACGCATGCCCGAGAAGCCGCCGCCGCTGTAGTTCGCCGAAATGCCGTCGTACGAGCCGACATGATTGGCGATCAGGTGCAGCTTCGTTTCCATACCGGCCATCGAGTAGATCTGGCTACCCAATTGCGGAATGAAGAACGAGTTCATGATCGATTCCGAGGTGATCTTGAAATTCACCGGGGTATCGACCGGAACGGCCAACTCGTTGATCGACGCAATGCCCTGTTCCGGGTAGATGAACAACCACTTGTAGTTCATCGACACGACTTCGACCGTAATCGGCTTTACTTCGCTTTCCAGCGGCTTGTACGGATCGAGTTCGTGGGTGGAGACCCAGGTGATGCGCGCGAGAATCGCAATGATGATGATCGGCACGAGCCAGACCACGACCTCAATGGCCGTCGAGTGCGACCAGTTCGGCTCATAGCGCGCCGACTTGTTGCTCGCGCGATACTTCCACGCGAACCACAGCGTCATCAGGATGACCGGAATCACCACAATCAACATCAGCCAGGTGGCCGTGAGGATCAGGTTCTTGTTCTCTACTCCGATCTGCCCCTTAGGGTCGAGCAGCGTCATGCCGCAGCCAGCCAAAAGCAGCGGCGAGCACAAGGCGAGGAGCCTAAACAATCGCGGGTTTCTGTGTTTCTTCATGTCACACGACAGGGTTGAGTTGGCCAGCGAACGGCGCAACACGGGCTTACCGGCCTGATGCAGGGTCGCAGAAGGTTGGCAAGGGTTAAGGTGGGACGGGAGCAGTCGTCGCGCCGGTATTGCACCGGTCGAACTACGACGACTGTGTCATCGAAAAGACGGGAACCGGGGCAGATTGCCGACCGCAGACCTCAAGTCACTGTCCGACTTCTTGTCTTTTACTTCCATCACGGTGCGGCATTATGCCGAAGTTTAATTAGACCGGACATCGCGCACCCGCCGGCGCGACAATGTGTCGCGCAGGGCTCACGCGTACGCGCGCGACGATTTCCAAGCAGATCGGCACCTGTTTGGCGGTAAACGCTGTGCAATGCAGCAATTCGGGAAGGTTCTTGGATTTCAAGAGGTGCGACGTTGTGTCGCACCTCGTTTTGCGGTGTCGCAGCGAAATGCACCAATTTAGTGCGAAAGATCGCTGGAATGTAGGTGTGATGTATTGTGCCCGGCTTTTCAGTCGAGCGACAAGCGCACGGCAAATGCCATGAGCGCGGCGCCGAACGACCAGCGTTGTACTTTTTGTGCAAGCGGACGGGTGCGCAGCCAGTGCGCGATGCGCGCCGCACCGAACGCGAGCGTGGCATCGAAAATCGCCCCCACGACCAGCAACAGCGCGCCGAGTTCAAGCACCTGGGTCCAGACCGGGCCGGCTTCGGGGCGGATGAACTGGGGCAGCAGCACCGAACAGAACAGCAGCGCCTTCGGATTGAGCACGCTCGAGAGCACACCGCGTCGCACGGCGTGCGAAAGCGGCACGGCCGCCTGCGGCGGCGCCTCGGCCATCTCCATGCCGAAGGCCGGCGAGCGCCAGATCTGGATGGCCACCCAGGCAAGATAGAGCGCGCCGGCGATACGCACCGTCTCGAATAGCCACGGCGCCGCGCGCAAGAGCGCCGCCACACCGCACGCCGAGAGGGTCACATGTCCGGCGCGCGCCAGCGCCAGTCCGCCGGCAGTGGCCAGGCCGTGTCGCACACCGCGCGTCATGCTCGTCTGCATGACCAGCGCCATGTCCGGACCAGGCAATGCGTAGACGACGATCAGAGCGCCGATGAAAACGGTGAGCAACTGCAGCGAAACCATGATTTTCCCCCTGACGGCAAGAGTGGCTAAAACGAGCTCAATGATCTCGCCAAATCACAGGAGATAAATGGCGTTTTCCACCCACTATGATTTACATATATGGTGTATTCCACCAACATATAGCGTCACACCGAAAAATCCCCCGACATCCCCATGTACCGCATTACCGCCAGGCTTAATCCGGACGGATGAGGGCAACACTTTCCCGCCATCGCAGATCGTGGTGGAATGCCATCTTTGCAGCAGCTTTTGTAGCGGGATACCGACAATGAACGAACTCGACGCCATCGATCAGGCGATTCTCGCCATCGTCCAACGCGATGGCCGCATCTCCAACGCCCGGCTAGCCGAGCGTGTGGCGCTCTCCGAAACGCCCTGCGCACGGCGTTTGAAACGGCTCGAAGCCGAGGGCTACATCACGGGCTATCGGGCCGAACTGTCGCATCGCGCGCTGGGTCTGGGCGTGACGGCCTTCGTCCATGTGCGCTTTGCCGTGCACGACCGCGCGCTGTCCGAGCAATTCGAGCGCGAAGTGCAAGCCATCGACCGTATCGTGTCGTGCCACAACATCTCCGGCAGCGCCGACTATCTGCTCGGGGTAGTCGCCACCGATCTCGACGACTACGGCATGTTCACGCGCGACGTACTGCGCGCCCTGCCCGGCGTGTCGTCGATCGAATCGATGCTGTCGCTGCGCGAGGTCAAACGCGATACCGGCGCGCCGTTGCTGTAATCCGACTCACAGTGGCGTGGCGCGAGTTTGCCCGTAAAATGTCGGGCTGACCCGACCTTAGGTGCCTCATGCCGGACGCCATGCCTGCCGTACCTTCCCAGCCGACCGCCTCGCCTTACGCTGCCAGTGGCGCGAGTGACGACGCGCTGATGTTCGACCTCGCGCCGGTCTCCCTCTGGCTCGAAGACTTCAGCGGCGTAAAGCAGTTGTTCGACGAATGGCGTGCGCAGGGTGTCACCAACCTGCGCGCCCACTTCAAGACCGACCCGGCGCACGTCTCGGCATGCTCGCGGCGCATTCGCGTCATCAAGGTCAATCGCCGGACATTGACGATGTTCAACGCATCGTCGCTCGATACGCTCGTGGCCAACCTGCCGCGCGTGTTCCGCGACGACATGCTCAAGACCCACGTCGAAGAGCTTTGCCAACTGTGGGACGGCCGCACGCACTTCACGAGCAAGACCGTCAACTACACGCTCGACGGCCGCCGTCTGGATGTGCTGCTCAACGGCTCGGTGCTGCCCGGCCACGAAGGCACCTTCGAGCGCGTGCTGATCTCGCTCGAAGACGTGACCGAACTCGAACACGCACGCCAGCGCGTGACAATGGGCGAGGAATACGCGCGAGGCCTCTTCGAGTACTCACCGGTCTCGTTATGGGTCGAGGATTTCAGCGCGATCAAACTGCTGCTTGACGATGCCCGCTCGCGCGGCATCACCGACTTCCGCACTTTCACCGACGTTCACCCCGAATTCGTCGAGCGCTGCATGAACGAGATTCACGTGCTCGACGTGAACCGCCACACGCTGGCGATGTTCGTCGCGCCCGACAAGGCCACCCTGCTCGCCCGCCTGCCCGACGTGTTCCGCGACGACATGCGGCACAACTTCCGCGAGCAGTTGATCGACCTGTGGGACAACAAGCTCTTCCAGCAACGCGAAGTCATCAACTACGCGCTCGACGGCAACGAGATCAACGTGCATCTTCAATTCGCGGTGCTGCCGGGTCACGAGTCGCGCTGGGATCTGGTGCTCGTTGCCCTCACCGACATCACCGCGCGCAAGAAGGCCGAGTCGTATCTCGAATTCCTCGGCAAGCACGACGTGCTTACCAAGCTGCGCAACCGCTCGTTCTATGTAGACGAACTCAACCGGCTCGAACGCAAGGGGCCGTACCCGGTGACGGTGATCGTGGCCGATCTGAATGGGCTGAAACTCGTGAACGATCAGTTAGGGCATGCCGCCGGCGACGGGCTGCTGCGACGCGCCGGTGAAGTGCTGAGCAAAGCCATTGCCGCACCGCAGATTGCTGCGCGCATCGGCGGCGACGAGTTCGCCTTGCTGCTGCCCTCCACCGACACCAGCGGCGGCGCGGCGATGATCGAGGGCATTCGCCAACTCGTGGAGTTGAACAATTCGTTCTATCCGGGCACGCCGCTCTCATTCTCGATGGGCATGGCGACCTGCGAAGCCGGCGAGCGGCTCGAAGCCACGATTCAACGTGCCGATCTGCTGATGTACGAAGAAAAACGCAGTCACTATGCCGGTAGCGTGAACGAGCGGCGTGCGACCGGCGGCACAGGCGGCAGCGGCGCGTAATCTCGTGCGTTGCCTAACGGCTCGCAGATTTGCGCGAGCCAGTCGACGAATGCGCGCACCCGTGGCGACACCCGCTTTTGCGCCGGATACGCCGCCGAGAGGCGCAGCGGTGGCGGCGGACACTCCGGCAGCACCGGCACCAGACGCCCCGACGTGAGATAGGGCGCGGCGGCCAGCAGCGTCGGTTGAATCAGCCCGAGGCCTTCGAGTCCGGCCGCCAGATACGCCACTTCATCCCCCACATGCAACTGACCGCGCGTGCGCACGCACGTCGCGCGTCCACCGACCATCAACCTCAGATCGCCGCAGCGCGTTGTGAGCGAGGTCGCCGGGGCGAGCGCTGACGGCGACGCCAGAGACTCCGCCGGCGCCGTCAGCCATTTCACCGACGTATGCATCGCGAGGGCATCGAGATCGGCGGGTGTGCCTTGCATGTCGAGATAGCGACGGCTCGCACATGTCACGCGCGGCAGATCGCCCAGATGGCGCGCCACCAGCCGCGAGTCGGGCAACTCCCCCAACACCACACCGCAATCCACGCCGTCACCGCGCCAGTCGCCGTGCGCCGGTGTAGCATCCAGCGCGATCTCGAGGCCCGGATAGCGCGCCTGGAATTCGACGAGCGACGGCATGACGACCTCGCGCGCGATGACCGGCGGCAGCACGACGGCGAGGCGTCCACGCAGTTGCGCCTGCGCGCCGAAAAGGCCGGACTCCACCTCCTCGACATCCGCCAGAATCGCCGCACACCGCTCGAAGTACGCGGCCCCCTCCATCGTGAGGGCGACACGCCGCGTCGAACGCGTGAAGAGCGCCACGCCGAACCATCGCTCCAGATGCTGCACCTGGGTGGTTGCGGTCGTACGCGGTATGTCGAGCGACGCCGCCGCCTTGGTGAAGCTGCCGACTTCGGCTACACGCACAAAGGTGCGCATCGCGGTGATGCGATCGATCATGCTGCCTCCTGCTTCGTGACGGGAACGGCTACCCTGCCGCGCAAGGTAATGACTGCCGCGCCCGCCGGTGCGAGGGCGAACAGCGCGAACAGCCAGACCGACGCACGCTGCGCTTCGTCCAATGCGCCTTGCGCCAGCCCCGCAGAGTTCGCCACAAGCCCCGCGAGGGCCGACCCCAGCGCCATCGAATACAACTGCACTGTCGTGATCGACGCCGACGCAAGTGCCGCCTCGCCGGGACGCGCCGCCGTCATCACGCGTGTGAGCAAATGGGGCCAGCCGATACCCACTCCCACGCCCACGCCGAACAGCGCCACGCAAATGCTCGCCACACCTGCGGCACTCGCGAAGAGCGACGGTTGCGGCAGCAGCCACGCGAGGGCCAGCATGCCGAGCGCGACAATCACCGGGCCGAGACGCACGCGCCGCTCGGCGGCATCGCCATGTCGCCCCGCACTCGTCATCGCCCCCACCGACCAGCCCGCCGCCATGAGCGCGGCGAGATATCCGGCGGTGAACGGTGTCTGAGCGTGAATCGTCTGCAGGAAATACGGGATATAGATTTCGCTCGTCATTGCCAGACCGAGCAGACTCATGACCGCGTACAGTCCGCCCAGCCGCGTGCGCAGCGAATACGCCCCCGTCGGCATGAGTCGCGGCAGCGCGTGCCGCGCGCTACGCTCGCGTTGCGCGAGCCACCAGGCGAACACGAGTCCCACGAGCATCCATATCGCCGCCAGCAAGTACGAGCCAACCACGGCGCCCAGCGATATCGCCACGGCCGACGCACACAGCAAGACCACTTTGAACCACGGGATGACATGCGCGTCGCCGTGAGACGGCGACGACTCACTCTCGCTCGCCACGGTGCGTCCGGCAGGCACCTGCGCGCGAATGATGAGGCCGAGTCCGACCACCACCGGCAGCAGCGACCAGAATGCCCAGCGCCAGTGACCGAACTGCGCAAAGACGCCGCCCACGGCAGGCCCGCAAAGCGTCGCGACACCCCACATGCCGGAGACGAGCCCCATCGCCCGCGACCACAGGGCCGGTGCGAAGACGATGCGGATCAACGCATAGCTGAGGGCCAGCAAAATGCCGCCGCCGAAGCCCTGCAAGGTGCGCCCCGCGAGCATCCACGGCATGCTCGGTGCGGCCGCACACAGGATCGTGCCCGCGCTGAAGCCCAGCAATGCCGCGACGTAGGCGGGGCGAGGACCCAGCGCCGTGAGCATCTTGGATGCCAGCACCGAGCCGAGAATCGATGCCACCACAAACAGCGTGGTGTTCCACGAATACAGATCCAGCCCGCCGATCTCCTTGACGATGGACGGCAGCACGGTCGTCGCCACATAGACGTTGGTAGCATGCAACGCCACCCCGCCCGCCAATGCCAGCGAACGCCAACCGTTACTGCCGCTCAACAGATCGCGCCAGCCCGGCGCTGTGAAATTCGTCGTGTTCGTTGTCATAGATGGACAGCCGCGTGTCGGGCGACTAATATGCAAGAAAGTTCTTGGATATTACATGCCTCACCATGAATTACCCAAATAACCACTTGGATAATAGGGCGGCGACACCCGGCCCCGGCTACGAGCGCGTGCTGCATTGGTTGAAGACGCAGGGCCCGGCCTCGACGGCGGAGGTCGCTTCTGCGTTGGGGATCACAGCGGAGGCGGCACGTCAGCAGGTACAGAAGCTGGTGGCGGATGGGCTGCTCGCCGGCGAGGCGATGCCGTCACGCGGCGCGGGCCGTCCGCGTCAGGCGTGGGCACTCACGGAGGCGGGGCACAGCCGCTTTCCCGACGCCCATTCCCATCTCACTATTCAGTTGATTGGCTCGATTCGTCAGCTCTTCGGCGAAGACGGGCTGGACCGTCTGATTACGCAGCGTGCCGAGGAAACACGTGCGCAATACCGGCAGGCCGTCGACCCGCTGCCGGGCCTGTCGGCACGGCTGGAAAAGCTCGCGGAGATTCGCTCGTCGGAGGGCTATATGGCGCGCGTGGAGCGCGACGGCGACGACTGGCTGCTCATCGAAGATCACTGCCCGATCTGCGCAGCCGCCAAGACGTGTCAGGGCTTTTGCCGCACGGAGCTTGAGCTGTTTCAGGAACTCGTCGGCGAGCGCGGCACCGTGACACGCGAGACGCATATCCTCGCGGGCGGGCAGCGTTGCACATACCGCGTGCGCACGCCGTGACTCACCGCCGCCTAGCGCGGCTGAAACGCAATCAGGCTCATGCCCGCAAGGGCGACGGCCACACCGGCAACGTCCCACGGTGTCGGACGCATGCCGTCCACCAGCCACAACCATACGATGGCCGCGCCAATGTACACGCCGCCGTATGCGGCATAAACACGTCCGGCCGCTGCCGGATGCAGCGTGAGCAGCCACGCGAACAGCGCCAGTGAAATGGCACCGGGTACGAGCAGCCATGCACTGCGATCCTGCTTTAGCCACAGCCAAGGCAGATAGCATCCGACGATTTCCGCCACGGCGGTCAGGATATAAAGCAGAAAGGTTTTCATCGCGCAATTATGCCCGGCGCCAATGCCACGCGTCATGTCGCACCCGGTGCGGGCTCGCGAAGCACGCAATGACCTACAATGCCGCGTTCACCGGAGAAGCCCATGGAATCGTTGGAAACACGCGTCGTCGAACTCGAAGTCAAGGCCGCGTTTCAGGAAGACCTGCTCGAGACGCTCAACGAGATCGTCACGCGTCAGGAGCAGCAAATCGATCTGCTGCAAAAGCAGCTCAAGGCGTTGTACCAGCAAATGCAGTCGCAGGGACAGAGTGGCCCCGACAGCAACCCGCGTCACGAAATCCCGCCGCATTATTGAAACGCGGAGAAAAATTGAGCCCGCGTGGCCGCAGCACCACGGCCGGCACGCTTGCGCGGTCCCTTTCGTTGCCAGCGCGGGTCGACGCGGTGTTCAGAACGAATCCGCGCCGTCCGGGTCACAATCTTCATTGACGACTCAGGCTCGACCGCGCCCTGCCCGTCCTTCGGACCTTCGCCCTATGATCTCTCGCCGCAAGCCTCTCACGACTAGCCTCGTCGATACCGTCGACGCCCTCGAGTCTGCCGTGGCCTCACGCCGCGACGCGCTGCGCCTCGCCGCCGCCGGGCTGGTCGGCCTGACGCTCGCCCCGCTCATGCGTTCCGCCGATGCCGCGTACAACATCTGGACCGGCGAGTACACGATGACGCGCAAGGAAATCGAGACGGCTATCGACAAGCGGTTTCCGACGACGCTCAATTACGGTCAATTGCTCTCCGTCGCACTGGCCCATCCGCAGATTGGCTTCAATCCGCAGACCAATCGCATCACCACACAGGTCGATGCGCAGGTGCAGAACGTGTTGCTGCAAGGCCAGCCACTGGCCGGAGTGCTCGCCATCTCCAGCGCGCTGAAATACGACCCGGTCAAACGCGCCGTGCTGCTCGACAACCCGAACGTCGAGCGCGTGGACCTGAACGGCATGCCCGCTGCGTACAGCCAGCAGTTGACGTCCGTTGGCGGCACCGTCGCTCAGCAGGTACTCAACCAATATCCGATCTACACGTTCAAACCCGAGCAATTGCGTTACGGCGGACGTGACGTCGAGCCGGGAGCCATCACCGTGCTGCCCGACGGCATCAAGGTCGAAGTGAAAACGAAGTGATCGGCGCCACGACGCGCGTCGCATAATACAAAAAGGGCAGCCCTGGAGCTGCCCTTCTTTCATCCGGCTACGTTCACCGGTGTACGACCAGGCCCTCGACGAACTCAGACCACCGTCAGCGTCACATCGATGTTGCCACGCGTGGCGTTGGAGTACGGGCACACGATGTGAGCCTTCTGCACCAAGGCTTCGACCGTGGCGCGATCCACGCCCGGCACGCTGATCTTCAGTTCAGCCTGAATGCCGAAGCCGGTCGGGATCTGGCCAATACCGACGCTGCCATCGATCTTCGTGTCGGCGGGCAACGCGACCTTCTCTTTGCCGGCGACGAACTTCAGTGCACCCAGGAAACAAGCCGAGTAACCGGCGGCGAAGAGTTGCTCCGGATTGGTGCCGCCAACGCCGGGGCCGCCCATTTCCTTGGGAACGACCAGCTTGACGTCGAGCACGCCGTCGGAGGAAACGGCACGGCCGTCGCGGCCTCCAGTTGCGGTGGCGTGGGCGGTATACAGCACTTTTTCGATCGACATGACGAACTCCTGGTAAGTAGAAAATTTCACTTCCAAACTTCGACCGCCCCGGACCGGCACGCCATCGTGGCGTTGCCTTCTGGCCGGACGATCAACCTGACATACGCGCGTCGGATAACTGTCTTGACGCCTGCCCGTGCGCGTGTGTTCCTGTGTCAACGGTGCCGATGCGAGGTCCGTGCTTCGCGTGCCGCGCTTCGTTCAGCGGCTCGCATGCACGGCGCTCAACGCCGTCAACGATCTTAATCCACCTGCGGGACACCGTTCGTGAACGCCGGTCTGAACCCCGGCACCCGCCGTCCCGTTTCTCGACTATCCACGCAATCTATCTATTGACAGATAGATAACTTGACCCAAATAAACGGGAGGCCAACTCCCGTTGTTCTGCTTCCCCCACCTGGCCGGCCTTTCTCAGGCCACGCCGCAAACGGAAGCCACCACATCCTCCACCCGCGAGGGCGCCCGAAACAATCGCGAGGCCATCACACTGCCCTGAAACCCTGCGAACAGCGCACGTGCCGTGGCGTCGGGCGACGAACTCAGTGTGAGCGATCCGTCTGTCACCCCCTGCGCCAACACGCGCGCCAACCAGGCTTCGTGGTGCGCAAAGAAGCGCTGTACAGCGTCACGAACCGTCTCGGGCAACGTCTCGATGTCAGCGGCCAACATGCCGCACAGACAGATCCGATGACCGTCGGCCACGATGCGCCCGAACCCTTGCGCATATAGCGCCAGCTTCTGTGTCGGCGGCAACGCATCGTCGATACCGGCCAGCCCTTCGTCGACGAACGCGTCATATACCTTGATCGCCTCAAGCACCAGATCTTCCTTGGCCGGAAAGTAATAGTGGATGCTCGACGTCTTCACGCCCACCCGCTCGGCCAAATCCCGATAGCTGAAGCCGTTGTAGCCTCGCGTCATCAGCAACATCTGCGCATGTTCTAGCAGTTGCTCCCTGACGGTCGGTGCAGCCGGCGATGTGGTTGTGCGGTTCATGAAACGAACTTTATCTACTAGTAGGTAGACAGTCAAGCCCTTTCGTGAATCCGGTCGATTGATTTTGTCGATGGCGGCGATAGCTCACGAGACCGCGCTCGCGGCATTACCGGTCGTCACTCCACCGTCGAAGGTTGCTTCGGTGTACTCACCAACGCCGACATCACGTCACGCATCCAGACGTTGGCCGGATCGTTGTGAAATCGCGAATGCCAATGCAGATGGAGGTCGTAGGCGGGGACATTGAACGGCAACGGCATGAGCCTTACCCGCGCGAAGTCGGCAAAGCGGCGTCCGACCATGAGCGGCACCGTGGCAATCATGTTCGAGTCGGCGACGATGAACGGCACCCCCATGTAACGAGGCAGGGACAATCGCACATTGCGATGCACACCGAGCCGCTCCAGAGTCTTCTCGAACTGGTCGGCGCGACGCCCCTCCGGACGCACCGCTACATGGTCGGCCGCCTCGTATTCTTCCTTCGTCATCGTTTGCCCAATGTCCGGATGATCGATCCGCATCACGCAGACAAACGAGTGCTGATACAACAGCTTCTGACGGATCGATGCGCTCTCCAGATCGGGGAACACGCCCACCGCCAGCGCGATATCGCCTTCGGTCAGTCCCACCTCCAACTCCTGCGGTGTGGGAGCAACCGTCTTGATCTTCACATGCGGCGCCACGCCGTCGAGATGTCTGAGCAAGCGCGGCAAGAACACCATTTCTCCGATGTCCGACATGCACATCACGAACGTCTCACGCGAAGACGCCGGGTGGAACGTCGGACGCGGCAGGATTTCATCCTGAATCAGATACAGCATGCGCGTCACCGGCTCCGCCAGTTCCTGCGCACGCGCCGTGGGTTCCATGCCACGTGCGGAGCGTACAAACAGCGGATCGTCGAACATCTGACGCAATTTCGACAGCGCAAAACTCATGGCCGGCTGACTCAACCCGAGCACGATGCCCGCCTGCGTCACGCTGCGCGTGCGCATCATCGCGTCAAAGGCCTTCAGGAGATTCAGGTCGACCTGATGAATATCCATATTTTGGATTTGCCAAATAAATTGAATCGAATTGACGGATTATATTCGGCTACCTAGCATGAGTCACCGTCTTCGAGAGGCTCCGGAGAGTGCGTCCGAGACGGCGTTTTTCACCTAGAAAAAACGTTGGAGTGAGACACCATGCCTCGTCGTTTGCGAAGCAATTTCCCCCGTGGTTCCTATCTGTGGGCGGTGCGTGCCGCCCAATGGCGTGCCTTGGGCATCGCCGAAGAAGATCTCGAAAAACCGAAGATCGCCATTGTCAACTCATCTTCCGAGCTTGCCAGTTGCTTCAGTCACCTCGACGGTGTCGCGGCCGCGCTCAAGGAAGCCATTCGCGCCGCCGGCGCTCTGCCCTTCGAAATCCGTACGGCCGCGCCGAGCGACTTCATCACCGGTGCCGGAGCACGCGGCGCGTACATCCTGTCGGCACGCGACCTCGTCACCAATGACATCGAAGTCGCCGTCGAAGGCGCACTGCTCGACGGCATGGTATGTCTGGCCTCGTGCGACAAGACCGTACCCGGTCAGTTGATGGCGGCAGCCCGGCTGGACATTCCGAGCCTTATCGTGGCTTGCGGCTATCAGGCCAGTGGCGAATATCGTGGCAAACACGTCGATATCGAAGACGTTTTCGTCGGCGCGATGCATGTGGTCACCGGCGGCCTGCCGGTGGACGAACTCGTCGGCATGGCGCGCAATGCGATTCGCGGGCCCGGCGTGTGCTCGGGTCTGGGTACGGCGAACTCGATGCACCTGGTGTGCGAAGCCCTCGGCATGGCGCTGCCGGGCAGCACACCGGTGGCCGCCAACAGTGCGCAAATGTTCGAGACGGTGCGTCAGGCAGGCAAACGCATCGTCGAAATGGTGGAGGCCGACCTCACCCCCCGCAAGATTCTCAGTCCCGGTGCATTCGCCAACGCCGCGATGGCGGTGCTCGCCGTCGGCGGCTCGATCAACAGCGTCAAGCATCTGCAAGCGATTGCCAGCGAAGCGCAATGCGATGTCGACGTCTATCACTTGTTCGAATCGCTGGCCGACCAGATTCCGGTACTCACGGGTATTCGCCCGGTCGGAGACGACACCATCGAAGCGTTCGATGCGGCGGGCGGGTCACGCGGCGTGCTGCGCCGTCTATTGCCGTGGCTGCATGGCGACGCGATCACGGTCACCGGAACGACCATGGCGCAGAACGTGCAAGACGCGCCCATTCACGACGACAACGTCATACGTCCGATCGAGCGCCCCTTCGCGTCGCGCCCGGCCATCGTGCTCGTGCGCGGCAATCTGGCGCCGGAGGCCGGCATTGTGAAGTTCGGCATCTCCCCCGGCAAGGCCCGCCGCTTTGAAGGCTCGGCGGTGTGCTTCGATACCTCCGACGCCGCGGTCGAGGCCCTGCGCCGTGGCGACATCCGTCCCGGTCACGTGGTGGTCATGCGCGGCGCGGGCGTCTGTGGCGGTCCTGCGATGGGCGGCGGCGCGTCGCGCGTGGTGTTCGCTATCGACGGCGCGGGGCTCAGCGAGTCGGTCGCGCTGCTCACCGACGGGCACCTCTCGGGACTCGTGTGCAAGGGCCTGGTCGTTGCGGAGATCTCGCCCGAAGCCGCGACCGGCGGACCGCTCTCCCTCGTGCGCGACGCAGACACCATCGTCATCGATCTCGACACCCGCCGTTGCGACGTGCAACTGAACGACGCGCAATGGGCCGAGCGCAGCGAACAGCCGCGCGCACCGTCTGCCTCATCGGCACGCGGGTGGCTCAAGCTGTATCGCGAGAACGTGTCATCGATGCCGCAAGGCGCCGTGCTGAGCGGTCGGCGTGACGACGGAGATCGCTCATGAGCGCCGCGGCCACTGTCGACGTCGATCAGGCGATCGAAACGCAGAAGGTTGGGAAGTTCTCGATTCGCATCATCGTCCTGATGGGCCTGATGATGCTCACCGAGGGCTACGATCTCGGCGCGCTCTCGTTTGCCGCGCCCGCCATCGGCCGTGCCTGGGGCATTGGTCGCGGCGCACTGGGTCCGGCATTCGGCGCGTTCGTCTTCGGCACGATGCTCGGTGCATTTGTCCTCGGTTATCTGGGCGACGTCATCGGACGCAAGCGCACGATTCTCATCGGCTCCGTCATCCTCGCCGTGCTCACGCTCGCCGTCGTCTTCGCCAGCGACCTGCGCACCCTGCTCGTGTTGCGCTTTATCGCGGGCATCGGCATCGGCGGTGTCGTGCCCAATGCCATCGCGTACATGACGGAATTCGCCCCTCGCCGGTTGCGGGCCACCTGGGTCACGTTGATGTACACGGGATACAGCATCGGTACCGGGCTGGGCGGTGTGGTCGCGGCGTGGATGATTCCGCACTTCGGCTGGCAGGCCATTTTCGTCATCGGCGGTGTCGGGCCGTTGCTGGCCGCTGTCATGCTCGCCCTATGGGTGCCGGAGTCGATCCGCTTTCTCGCGCTGAAGGGCCGCCGTGCCGACGAGATCGCACGCGTGATTTCACGGCTTCATCCTGGAAAGGTCTTCAACGCGCAGATGCGTTTCGTCGTCGGCAGCGAAGCCTCGGGGGCGCAACATGCCCGGCTGCGACAACTCTTCGCCGGGCGTCTGCGACGCATCACCCCCGTGCTGTGGGCCGTGTATGTCGCAAACTCCATGGCGCTGTTCTTCCTCGTGAGCTGGCTGCCGATGCTCATCGAAGCCATCGGTGTGCTTCCGGCGCGTGCGGCCCTCGTGTCCAGCGCATTCTCGGTGGGCGGCACCATCGGAGGACTCGCCCTGATGCGATTCGTCGACACACGCGGCGCACTGATCGTCGCGGTGTTGCCCGTCATCGGCTGCCCGCTTGTCGCCGCGCTCGGCGCCAGTATTCCCGAGGGCATGCTGATCGCGGCGGTCTTCATGATCGGGTTTTGCGTCATCGGCACGCAATTCGGCCTCAACGCGGTGGCAGCGATGGTCTATCCCACCGCCTTGCGCGCCAAGGGCGTGGGCGTGGCGGTGGGCATCCAGAAAATCGGCGCGATTGCAGGCCCGGTCATCGGCGGCGCCCTGCTCTCGCTTCACTGGCCTGTCAGCGCCTTGTTCTACTTCGGCGCGGTGCCAGTGGGCCTCGTGGCGATCTTCGCCTTCGCGCTTGGCATGCTCCAACGGCAAGACGATCCCGAACGCGCGGAGCACGCACCGCACGCCGCAGGTTCCGCGTGACATCGCCCCTCAACGAAATGCGCAAGAGGAACCAACATGCTTGACATCACACCGCTGCGCGCGCCGACGGCGAACGCGAGCCGAACAGGTGAAGCGAATGGGACGAGCGAGACCGCCTTCGCTTTCGATTTCGTCGGTCAGGTGCATGGCTTCGACACCGCCGCGCCGGTCGACGCGGACACCGCGCACGCCATCGACGACGCGATGACCCGCTACGGTGTCCTCGTCTTTCGCGGCCAGTCGCTCACACCGCAGCAGCAACTGGATTTCGCCAGCGCGCTGGGTCCGCTCGATATCGGCTTCAAACGCGTCGCCAAACCGCACAACCGCCTCGGGTACGACACGCTCGCCGACATCTCCAATCTCGACGAAAGCGGTGCCGTCGCCAGTCGCGAGCATCGCCGCATCGTGGGCAACATCGCCAACCAGTTGTGGCACAGCGATAGTTCGTTCCAGCGCCCGTCTGCCCGCTACTCGATGCTCTATGCCGTGGTAGTGCCACCGGAGGGCGGGGAAACGGAGTTCGCCGACATGCGCGCTGCGCTCGAGGCATTGCCTGCGTCTCAGCAAGCGTCGCTGCGCGAGTTGCAGGCCGAACACGACGCCTTGCACTCGCGCATTTTTCTCGGCGATACCGAGTACGACGCCGCCCAACGCGCCGCCATTCCCCCAACGGTCTGGCCGTTGGTGCGCCGGCACCCCGGTGGCCGATCGTCGTTGTTCATCGGGGCGCATGCCAGCCGCATTCTCGACATGACCCTCGCCGAGGGCCGCATGCTGCTGCTCGATCTGCTCGAACACGCCACGCAACCCGCCTTCGTCTATCGCCATACCTGGCAACCGGGCGATCTGGTGATCTGGGACAACCGATGCACGTTGCATCGCGGCCGGCGTTTCGACCTGACGCAGCGGCGCGAATTACGACGGGCCACCACACTCGACGCCTGAACGGCCCTCATCATATTCAAGGAGACACCCCCATGCGACTGACCCCCGACGAGCAAGCCATGCTCGACGGCACACAGGGCCCCGCCGTGCAGAAGGCGATGGATCTGCTGGTGCGTTACGGCGAAGCGCTCGGTGCCGAACGCTTCGTCGATACCAACAACGTGTGCGGCACGCTCGGCGCCACCACGCCGTTTCTGCGCGACTTCGGCACGCGCGGCGGCGCGCTCGATCTCGACGCCGTCTTTTCCGAGTTCAACCTCGACAGCGCCGAAGTCGTGCCCGTGCCACGGATGAAGGCCTACAGCAGCCATCTCCAGCAAGGCTTCGATCCCGAGCATGCCGAGCGCCAGGGCATTGCCCCGGAAGTCGTCAAGCTGTATCGCGCAGGCGAAGCGTATGCGGGCCGGCTTGGCGTTCAGCCCCTGCACACCTGTGCGCCATATCAGGTCGGCAACGTGCCAGTGCGCGGCGAGCATTGCGCGTGGATGGAGTCGTCGGCAGTGGTGTATATCAACGCCGTGCTCGGCGCACGCAGCAACGCCGAAGGGCGCGAGAGCGCAGGCGCCGCCATGGTCACCGGCAAGATTCCCTACTGGGGCCTGCATCTGACGGAGAACCGCTACGGCACCGACCTCGTGCAGGTCGACGTGCCGATCGACAACGTCTTCGAATGGGGACTGCTCGGCTATTCCGTCGGCGAAGTCGTCTCTGAAGGCATTCCCGTTTTGCAGGGCATTCAAGGGCCGGCCAACCTGCCGCGCCTCAAGCACTTCGGCGCAGCGGCGGCATCGTCGGGCGGCGTGGAGATGTATCACATCGTTGGCACGACGCCGGAAGCGCGAACGCTCGACGAAGCGTTCGGCCCGCGCAAGGCCCGCCAGACGCTGCGTTACGGCGCGGCCGAACGGCGTCTCGCTTACGAACGCGTGAACACGACGGCGCGCGACAGCGACGTCGACTTCGTGATGCTCGGCTGCCCGCATTACTCCATCGAACAGATCTGGGAAGTCTGCCAACTGCTCGAAGGCCAAAAGGTGCATGAGAACACCGAACTCTGGATCTTCACCCCGCGCGCCACACGTCACCTGGCCGATCAGGCGGGCTACACACGCATCATCGAAGCCGCCGGCGCGCATCTCATGAGCGACACATGTTCCGCGCTCGGGCGAGTCATGCCCAAGGGGACGCGAGTGGCCGCTGTCGACTCGGCCAAGCAGGCGCATTACCTGCCGGCCATCATGAACATTCAGGCCTGGTGCGGCACCACGGCCGAGTGCATTTCGGCCGCCGTCAGCGGTCGCTGGACAGGAGCACTGGCATGAACGCCACGACACACATCGAACGGCAGGACACCCCGCAAAGCGCCACGCAGACCTTCGTGCTGCACGGCCGGCGCGTTGTCGGCGGGCGCACCGAGGGCGAGGCGCTCGTCACCCATGACCGCATCTCCGGCTGGGGCGGCATCGACCCGCGCACCGGCACGGTCATCGAAACGCGTCACGAACTTCGCGGCGTGAGCTTCGCGGGCAAGGTGCTGGTGTTCCCCGGCGCGAAGGGTTCGTCGGGATGGTCGAGCCAGTTTCACATCGCACGACTGGCGGGCACCGCGCCGATCGCCATGTTGTTCAACGAGATGACGACCAAGATGGCGCTCGGTGCCGTGGTCACACACGCCCCCGCGTTGACGGACTTCGATCGCGACCCGCTTTCGCTCATCCAGACGGGCGACTGGGTGGTGGTCGATGCCGATCGCGGCGTGGTCGAAGTGACCCGGCGCGTCGCCGGCGCTTAAGCGTTTCCATGCGCATGGCGAGGGGCTTCCGCCCCCGCCATGCGCGAATCGTTGCCCGTCTTATTTCCCTGACCTAGCTTTACTGGAGATGCAATTGGACACCAATACTCGCGTGGTACGCCGCGCGACCCACACCCCCGCGTGGCACGTCGATGCCGATATCTGCATCGTGGGCGCCGGTATTTCGGGCACCTCCGCCGCGCTGGAAGCTGCTGCGCTCGGCCGCAAGGTCGTTCTCGTCGACAGCCTTCCCTCGCTTGGCGGTCAGGCCGTCAATTCCATCATCGGCACCTTCTGCGGGCTGTTCTCCAACGGCCCGAAGCGCTTTCAGGTCACGCACGGCATCGCCGACGGCATTCTGCGCGACCTGGGCGTCCAAGGCGCATTGCACTACAAGGAAGGCCCGCTCACGACGGTGGTGCTGTACGACGAAGTCGCGCTCTCGCGCTGGATCGAGCAGAAGATTCTCGACGCGGGGATCACCGTGATTCTCGGCGCCGTCATCGGGCATGTGGCCACCGAAGGCCGCCGTGTGCAGCGCGTGACGCTCGCCACGCGGTACGGCGACGTGCACGTCGATGCCAAGGGCTTTGTGGACGCCAGCGGCGACGCAGCGCTTGCCTGGAACGCCGGACTGTCGTGCCGCGAACCGATCACGCCCGTGCACGGCACGCAAATGGTCGTGATCGAGGGGCTCGACGAGACGCACGCGCCAACCCAGGCCGAGTTCAAGGAACGCGTGGCGAGCCGCGCGAACACTTACGGACTGGAGCGCAAGGACGGTCTCGTCTTCTATTTCCGCGGCCGCAACATCGGTATCGCGAACATGACGCACATCGAAACGCCGCTGGAGCCGGTGGCCGCATCGCACACGGCGCTGGTGGGGCGCGACCAGGCAGACCGCGCCTTCGAATTCCTCAAGGCGGAATACCCCGAGGTGTATCGCAACGCACGCATTCGCAGCTACGGGCTGCCGGGTATCCGGCAAACGCGCTGGATCGTCGGTACCCACACGCTCACTTCCGAAGAAGTGATTGCCGCGAAATCGTTCCCCGACGCGGTGGCGCGCACCGCCTGGCCCATCGAGCTGCACGATCGTCCGGAAGGGTACGTGTGGCAGCCGTTCGGCGACGACCACCTGCACACCGTGCCGCTGGGCAGCCTGCTCGCTGCCGACGCCGATAACGTGGTGGCCGCGGGCCGCTGCATCGACGCAGACTCCAGTGCGCTGTCGAGCGTGCGCGTGATGGGGCCGTGCATTGCGATGGGCGCCGCCGCCGCGCACGCGCTCGATCTGGCCGATACGGGCAGCGTTCACGACATCGACCGTGCGGCGTTGCGCCAGCGAATTGCCGACAACGTCGACCGGATCGATCCACCGCATTTGTCATGAAACAGCGCGAGCATCGCGGCAGGACTACATAACGACATTTGCCGGGAACGCACGCGAATCTGCGCGGCGTCCCGGTTTCCTGAAGCCGGCGCTCACGGGCGATTCGGCATATGGAGGAGACATGGCAACGCTGCAAACGATGGACATTTCGCGTCTCATCGACGCGCAAAAGCCCGGGCGCTTCGCATTTCTGACGATCTTCTGCGCCTGGATTCTCATGCTCACTGATGGGTACGAGCTCACGGCCCTCGCCTATGCGGCCCCATCGTTGGTGCGAGACTGGCAGATTCCTCGCGCGGCGCTGGGCCCCGCCTTCGGCATCAACGTGTTCGGGATCATGGTCGGCTCGATCCTGTTCGGTTTCCTCGGCGATCGCTACGGACGCAAGCGCGCGCTGCTCTGGGGCACGGTTTGGTATGGCGTTCTCACACTGGTGACGGTGAAGGCAACCACCATCGATCATCTGCTGGTTCTGCGGTTTCTCGCTGGCATCGGCATCGGCGGCGCCGTCCCCAACGCGTTCGTGCTCATTTCGGAGTTCGCCCCCAAGCGCCTGCGCGCAACCTGGGTGACGCTCATGTTTACCGGCTACACGATCGGCGCGAGTCTCGGCGGTGCCGTCGCGGCCACGCTCATCGGGTCGTACGGATGGCACGTCATCTTCCTGATCGGCGGCATCGCGCCGCTCGCGGTGGCGGCCGTGCTGGCGCTCGTGATGCCCGAGTCGCTGCGCTTTCTCGTGCTCAAGGGCTGGCGTCCCGCAGAGGTCGTGCGACTGGTGCGCAAAATCGATCCGGCGGCCAATGTGGATACGTCCACTCGCTTCTACGCCGGCGACGAACCCGCGCCGTCGCCGTTTCGTTGGGCAATGCTGTTCGAAGGACGCCTGCGCACGCTCACACCGGTGCTGTGGCTCGCCTACATCGCCAATTCGATGGCTCTGTTCGCGTTGCAGAACTGGCTGCCGATCCTGGTCGAAGCCGTGGGGGTGCCCGCACGACAAGCCGCGCTGGTGTCGGCCATGTTCTCCATCGGCGGCACGGCGGGCGGCCTTGCGCTGATGCGTTTCATCGACCGCTACGGCGCCCGCATGATCGTGTTTCTGCCGCTCTTCGGATGCCCGCTCGTTGCCCTGCTAGGCAGTGGCATGCCCGCCATGCTGCTGACCGCCGCGGTGTTTCTCGTGGGATTTTGCGTGGCCGGGACGCAGTCAGGTCTGAACGCCGTGGCACCGACCGTGTACCCCAGTACGATCCGGGGCAAAGGCACGGGTATCGCCATCGGCGTGGCCAAGGTCGGGTCCATCTCGGGGCCGATGATCGGCGGCCTGCTGCTCTCGCTCTCGCTACCGGTGTCGACGCTGTTCGTCGCGGCTGCCGTGCCGGTGGCTGTCGTCGTGTTGCTGGCGCTCGTGCTGGGGCGCACGACACGCCGTGCCAACCCGGACGACGGCGCGGGGCCGCACCCGGCCTCGGCGGCCGCAAAAAGTTGACCTGGTTGATCTGAGCCTGCCAGGGAACACAAGACACCGCCTAATCATTACAAGACATTCTGGAGACAACATGATCCAACGCCATTCGCGCGCGGGACGGCCCTTCTCGTCCCCGCGTTTGCACAAACGCCGATCCGCCCGTACTTCGACCCGGGCCTTGCTGAGCATTTCCCTCGCCATTACGTCACTGCCCGCCCTCGCACAAAGCTCGGTTCAGCTTTACGGCATCATCGACAACGGCATCAGCTATACCAACAACGTCGCGTCTGCGGTCGGCGGCAAGGGCGCGAGCCGTGTGGGCCTGGCCACCGGCTTCGGCAGCGGCGACCGCTTCGGTCTGACGGGCAGCGAAGATCTCGGCGATGGCAACAAGGCCATATTTACGCTCGAGAACGGTTTCAGCGGCATCACCGGATCACTCGGTCAAGGCGGGCGCATGTTCGGACGGCAAGCATTTGCCGGTCTGTCGAATCCGCGCTGGGGCACCCTCACCTTCGGACGCCAGTACGAGTTCGGCTTCGTCTATCTGTCGCCGTTCGAATCGTGGACACAGTTCGGCAGCATCTACGGCGCTCACATCGGCGACGTCGACAACACCTTCTCGACGTTCCGGCTGAACCAGTCTGTGAAGTACGAATACTCACCGATGGCGGGCCTCACGCTCGGCGCCCTGTACGCGTTCAGCAATCAGAGCGCGACCAGCGGCAGCACCGGCTTCTCGAATAACCGGGCGCTCGGTCTTGGTATTCAGTATCAGCGCGGGCCGATCGGTGCAGCGGCGACCTTCCTGCATCTGAGCAATCCGTCGGCATCGGCGGCCAACTCGACCAATCCGGGCGGCGCCATCGGCGACGAATACACGTTGTCGACGAGCCTGTTCTACAACTCGGCCTTCGTTTCGCGTCAGGACGTCATCGGTGTCGCCGGCAGTTACAGCTTCGGTAACGCGCGCGTGAGTGCGGTCTTCACCGACACACGGCTTCGTTATCAGAACGGGCAGGACTTGCGTGTCGACAACTACGAAATCAATACGCGTTATCAATTCTCGCCGGCCGTCGTTGCCGGGATCGGCTACATCTTTACCGACGCATCGGGTTACACCGGTACGGGGGCGACGTCGTTCGCCTCGGGCACGCGCCCGCGCTGGCATCAGATCGACGCGGGAGCGGCGTACTACTTCTCGAAGCGCACCGACCTGCATGCGTCAGTGATCTATCAGCGTGCCGCAGGCGACGCGACAGTGGCCGCCATCAACGCGTTCGGCCCCGCCGGGGCCGGCGTGAAGAATCAGGTGGCTGTGCTCGCGGGTCTGCGTCATCGGTTCTGATCGTTTGCGATACGTGCTCTCCCCCACCGATACCTTCGGCATCGCTTTCGGTATCGGTGGGCCCCGCGTTTTTTTAGCGACCGCAGCCAAGCACGTCGTTGGCGAGAAAGCATGCCTGTCGATTGGCGAACCGATAAATAAGCTAGTATTGCGGCACTGTCGCCTACCGAGCGGCTAATCGACTGGAACGCCGGCCCCCATCCGGGGCGCGTGCGCAATGTGGTATGGAACTCGACGCCATTGATTTGAAGATTCTGCGGGAGCTGCAAGCCGACGCCCGCCTCACCAATGTGGAACTCGCCTCGCGAGTCAGCCTTTCGCCGTCGCCCTGTCTGGCGCGCGTGAAGGCGCTCGAAGCGGCGGGCTATATTCGCCAGCGCGTCACGCTGCTGGACCCGTCCCGGCTCGGGCTGCATATCAACGTTTTCATCCACGTCACGCTCGAGAACCAGAATCGTGACCGCCTGGATGCCTTCGAAGCAGCCGTCACCGCACTGCCGAACGTCATGGAGTGTTACCTGATGTCGGGAGACGCCGACTATCTGTTGCGCGTCATGGTGAGCGACATGAGCGCTTACGAAACGCTGATTACCGATCGTCTGTCCCGCATCCCCGGCATCCGCAACATCCGCTCGAGCTTCGCGCTCAAGCAGGTCATGTACACCACGGCAGTCCCGGTGCCGGACACCTCAGGCGATGCCTGAGGCGGCCGCTGCCGGCAAACCCGCGACACCCCAAGCCGGCCAGCCCCCGCATGGCGGGGCCCGCCAGCAGATCGCACTGCATGTCGCAGCGATGTTGTTCGGCGCGTCGGCACTGTTCGGCGAACACATCGCCGCGAGCAGCACCCTGATCGTCTTCGGTCGCGGCCTCTTCTCATGGCTTGCGCTGAGCGCCATCGCCCTTGCCGGGCTGGCGGGCATGCGCAGCGCGTCACGACTCTCAGGCGGGGCACCGTGGCGGGGACTTTCCTGCGCATCGGCGTTGCGACTCATCGTGGCTGGCGTGTTGCTCGCCGTGCACTGGCTCGCCTTCTTCCTCGCGATCAAAGCGGGCGGCGTCGCCGTCGGCACGCTCGGTTTCGCGTGCTTCCCCGCGTTCGTGATCCTGCTCGAATGGCCCCTGCGCCGCGAACGTCCAACGCTTGGCGACGCCTGGGTCATCGGACTCGTGTGCATCGGACTGGCGCTCGTCACACCGGCGTTCGACTGGCAGGCAGGCGCCACAGTGGGCCTCGCATGGGGCGTACTTTCCGGCGCCATCTACGCAGTAATCGCGCTGTCCAATCGTGTGCTGGGTGCGCAAGCGTCGCCGTTGCAGGCCAGTTGGTGGCAGTGCCTGGGCATCCTTCTCGTGCTCGGCCCGTTTGCATGGCGCGAGGCACTCACACTGCCCGCCCCCCAATGGGGATGGCTCGCGTGCCTTGGCGTTGTCTGTACCGCGCTGGCGTACACCCTTTTCATTCACGCACTGCGCACGGTCAAAGCCAGTCGGGCGGCAGTCGTCATCGCCCTCGAACCGGTGTATGCCATTGCCTTCGCCTGGGTGCTGTTCGGCACCTCGCCCACGCTCAAGATGGCGGTGGGTGGCGTGTGCATCGTCGGTGCCGTCGCCTGGTCCGGTTCGATGCGCTCGCGCCGCAGCCCTCACTGATGCCCTCGCCCCTCAGACGAACATACCGCCCGACGCTTCAATGCGCTGGGCGTTGATCCAGCCCGTCTCCTCTGCCAGCAGTGCCGCCACCATGCCGCCGATATCGTCAGCCTCGCCCACGCGGCCGAGTGCCGTATTCGCCGCGACCATCTGATTGACGCCCGGATTGTCACGCACCGTACCGCCGTTGAAATCCGTGGCGATGGCCCCCGGCGCGACGGTGTTGGCCCGAATGCCGCGCGCCCCCAGTTCCTTCGCCAGATAGCGCGAGAACACCTCGATACCGCCCTTCATCATCGCGTAGGCCGAAGCGCCCGGCAGCGAGAAGCGTGCCAGACCGCTCGACACGTTCAGAATGCGCCCGCCGTCGGCGATCAGCGGCAGCAACGCCTGCGTCAGGAAGTACGGCCCCTTCAGATGAACACGCACTAGGTCGTCGAACTGAGCTTGCGTCGTTTCGGCAAATGCGCTGTGCAAGCCCGTGCCGGCATTGTTGAGCAGGAAGTCGAACGTGTCGCGCTTCCACACGTCGCTCAACACGCGTTTGATCTCTGCAGCAAACGAGGCGAACTGCGACGCGTCCGACACGTCGAGCGGCAGCGCCACGGCATTCGCCCCAAGCTTGACGATCTCGGCCACGACCGCATCGGCTTCTGCGTGCTGGCTGCGATAGGTGAGGATGACGTCGATACCGCGACGGGCGGCAGCCAGTGCCGAAGCACGGCCCAGGCCGCGGCTGCCACCGGTGATGAGAACGATTTTGCGGGTCATGGTAATTCTCCTGAATGCTGAGGGCAGTGCACGCTGGCAGCACCCCGTCGAACAATGTCGGCTGCCCGTTCTATCCGGGCCGTTTCATCCCCGCACCTGCCGGCTCTCGCCTGCGCGCTTGGTCATCGATTGCCGACAGAGCGCTTCAGGTGCTGCGATATGTTCAACATGCTATTGCAACGAATTTAACCAATAAACCCGTCTAATTTGATTAAACTGATCAAATTCAAATAACAATGGATCGGCCGATCAACGCGCCGATCCTCTCTCTCCATGCATCAGCTCGACGCCATGCGCATCTTCGTGCGCGTCACCGAAACGGGCAGCTTCACGCAGGCCGCCGACAGTCTCGGCCTGCCGCGCGCCAGCGTTTCCAACGCCATCAAGCAACTCGAAGCCAAGTTGGGCACGCGCCTGCTGCATCGGACCACCCGGCGTGTGCAGCTCACGCAGGACGGTCAGGCGTGTCTCGAGCGATGCATGGATTTGCTCGCCGACATGGAAGAGTGGGAGACGATGTTCGCCGCGCGCGACGAAGCACTCACGGGCCGCCTGCGCATCGATCTGCCCGCCACGCTCGCGCGTACGACCGTCATTCCGCAATTGCCCGGGTTTCTGGCACAGCACCCGGCGCTACGCGTGGAATTGTCGAGCACCGACCGGCGCGTCGACCTCGTGCGCGAAGGGTTCGACTGCGTGTTGCGCGTGGGTGCCATCGCAGACTCGACGCTGATTGCGCGTCCGCTCGGTCACATGCGTCAGATCAACGTCGCAAGCCCGGCCTACCTCGAACGTTACGGCGTGCCACACACGCTCGACGATCTGCGCAAGCATCAGTTGATTCACTACACGACGACACTGGGCACTCGCCCGGTCGGCTGGGAGTACTTCGATGGCGAGCGCTACACGCAATGGCCGATGGAAGGCGTGCTCACCGTGAACAATGCCGACGCCTATCAGGCGGCGTGCCTCGCCGGGCTCGGGCTGATTCAGGCGCCGGAGAGCGGCGCGCGCGAGCATTTGGCCATCGGCGCGCTCCAGGAAGTGCTGCCCGAGCATCAGGCAGAGCCGTTGGCCGTGACGCTGCTCTATGCGAACCGGCGTCACTTGCCGCGGCGCGTACACGCGTTCATGAACTGGCTCACCGACTTGCTGACACCCCGTCTGACCCATCTCTGAGGCGGCGGGGACGCGCCCCGCACTTGGGCGTCTACAGCCCGCGCTCGACCATGGCGACGAGCCGCTGCCCCAGCACGTCGACCTGATCGCCGGGCAGATCGCGCAGCGGGCCGTCGATCACCAGCACCGCCAGGCCATGCACGGCGGCCCACGCCAGATACTCCGCGCCGGGCCGCTGCGCCGCGCCGATAATGCCGGCGGCAACCATCCCGTCGAGTGCCGCCCCCAAAAGCTGGAAGGGATTGAGCCCGCTCGTTCCCGCTTTCTCCGGCGTCGCCGCCGAACGCACATTCTCCGACGGTGCAAACGCCGTACGGAACAGCCCCGGCTGCGCACGCGCAAAGTGCAGATAGCCAATGCCGACAGCCCGCAAGCCCGCACGGGCACGGCCGGCGGCGTCGAGCGCCGCCATCCCCGGTGCCGCCATCTCGTGCTCAATCGCCAGCGCCAGTTCGGCCAACGCCGCCGAGCGCACAGCATCGAGCAAATCCTGACGATTCGCAAAATGACGATACGCCGCATTGGGCACCACCCCGGCGCGACGCGTGGCCTCGCGCAGAATCACAGCGTCCGGCCCCCCATCGCGTGCCAGCGCTATCCCCGCCTCCAGCAACGCCCGGCGAAGGTCGCCATGCCGGTATGTCGTGCGTGCCGGCCCGGTCGCTGCGTCTTGTTCTGTCATGACAACTCCTTGTGGACAGTGTCCATTATGTCTGCTATTGTTTGTGTACACTGTCCACAAAGGCAAGTTGCAGCGCGACATATCAGCGCAACACGGGAGGAGGCACTATGGTGGAGACATATCCGGCACATGGCGACGAAGCGGCCATTTGTGCGATCAATGCGGCATGGCTCGACGCCGTGCGCAACAAGAAGGTCGGCACATTGCTCGATCATTACGACCCCGATGTCGTGGTGTTCGACGTGATGCCGCCTGTCGAGCATCGCGGCCTTGAGGCGTATCGCCGTTTGCTCGAGGGTTGGTTCGGCCATACGGCCGGGCCGATCCATTTCGAAGTCACGCAATGGCATCTCGAGCACGCCGGCGATCTGGCGTTCAGCCACAGCGTGAATATCGTGCGCAACACCGGTGCCGACGGACAGACATACGGCGCCACCGTGCGTGCGACGGTGTGCTATCGCAAGACACAAGGCCGTTGGCGTGTGGTGCATGAGCATGCCTCGGTACCCATGTCGTTCGCGCCTTAGCACTTTCCTGCCGGGGCGTCGTCATGCCCCTTTTTAAGACATCGAGAGGAGCGCTCCATGCAAGTCCATTCCTATTTGTTTTTTGAAGGTCGTTGCGAAGAAGCCATTACGTTTTACGAGAAAACGCTGGGGGCGAAGCGCGGCATGCTCATGCGCTACAGCGAGAGCCCCGAGCGTTGCCCGGAGGGGATGCTCCCGCCGGGAAGCGAGAACAAGATCATGCACGGCGAATTCACCATCGGCGAATCGATGGTGATGGCCTCGGACGGCAGGGTGAGCGGCAAGCCCAAGTTCGACGGCTTCTCGCTGTCGGTCGACTTTACGGAAGTGGGCGCGGCCGAAAAGGCCTTCAACGCCCTCGCGGACGGCGGTGAAGTCAACATGCCGCTCGCCGAGACCTTCTTCGCAAAGACGTTCGGCATGGTCAAGGATCGCTTCGGCATGAACTGGATGGTGATCGTGCCGAAGGAAATGCCGAAGGGCTAAAGATTCAGGATGCACCGGGGGCCAACGCGGTTGCTTGGCTGCCTGCGGGCGGGCATGCGGGGACAGACGACACCCCCCGATGCCCGCCGTTCTTTTGCCTGCGCAGCCTACCCAACAAGTTCCGCACGCCTGTGCTATCGTCGCCGCCATGCCATCCGTGATCTCAATCCAGAATCTGTCGAAGACGTACGCGACCGGCTTCCAGGCACTCAAGAACATCAACCTGGAAATCCAGCGCGGCGAAATCTTCGCCCTGCTCGGCCCGAACGGTGCCGGCAAAACGACCCTCATCAGTACCATCTGCGGCATCGTGCGCCCAACCTCGGGCACGGTCACCGTCGACGGTCACGACATCGTCACGGACTACCGCGCCGCGCGTGAAGCCATCGGCCTCGTACCGCAGGAACTGACCACCGACTCGTTCGAATCGGTGTGGGCCACCGTCTCTTTCTCGCGTGGCCTGTTCGGCAAGCCCGCGAATCCCGCATACATCGAAAAGGTGCTGCGCTCGCTCTCGCTGTGGGAGAAGAAGGACAGTCGCATCATGCAGCTCTCGGGCGGCATGAAGCGACGCGTGCTGATCGCCAAGGCGCTCTCGCACGAACCGCGCGTGCTGTTCCTGGACGAGCCCACGGCGGGTGTCGACGTCGAGCTGCGCCGCGACATGTGGCGTCTCGTGCAATCGCTGCGCGAGACCGGCGTCACCGTGATCCTCACCACGCACTACATCGAAGAAGCCGAGGAAATGGCCGACCGCGTGGGCATCATCACCGGCGGTCAGATCACGCTCGTGCAGGAGAAGACCGAGCTGATGCGGCACATGGGCAGCAAGCAGCTCACGATGCAACTCGCCGAGCCATTGTCTGCCGTGCCCGAATCGCTGGCCCGCTACGGCCTTGCGCTCGGCAACAACGGCACCGAACTTGCCTTCAACTACGACGCCAATATCGAGCAAACCTCCATCGCGACCCTGCTGCGCGACATGGAGCATGCCGGTCTCTCGGTGAAGGATCTGCACACGACGCAAAGCTCGCTCGAAGACATCTTCGTCTCGCTCGTACACAAAAAAGAAGGATGAGCCGCGCCATGAATTTCTACGCCGTCAGGGCGATCTACAACTTCGAGATGGCTCGCACGCGTCGCACGCTGATGCAGAGCATCATCTCGCCCGTCATCTCGACGTCGCTTTACTTTGTGGTGTTCGGCGCAGCCATCGGCTCGCGCATTCCCGAGATCGAGGGCGTGCCGTACGGCGCGTTCATCGTGCCGGGCCTCATCATGCTTTCGCTGCTTACGCAGAGCGTGACGAACGCCTCGTTCGGCATCTATTTCCCACGATTTACCGGCACGATCTACGAGGTACTCTCCGCGCCCGTGTCGTATATGGAGATCGTGGTGGCGTATGTGGGGGCCGCGGCGACCAAGTCGATCATTCTCGGTGTCATCATGCTCGGCACCGCCGCGCTGTTCGTGCCGCTGCGCATCGAGCATCCGCTCTGGATGGTGCTGTTTCTGGTGCTCACCGCCGTGACGTTCAGCCTGCTCGGCTTCATCATCGGTATCTGGGCCGACGGATTCGAGAAGCTGCAACTGGTGCCGCTGCTCATCATCACGCCGCTCACGTTCCTCGGCGGCAGCTTCTATTCGACAAGCATCCTGCCGCCGTTCTGGCGCACGGTCACGCTGTTCAATCCGGTCGTGTATCTCATCAGCGGTTTTCGCTGGAGCTTCTACGGGCTGGCAGACGTGAGCGTGGGTGTCAGTCTCGGCATGACGATCGTCTTCCTTGCCGTCTTCCTCGCCATCGTTGCCTGGATGTTCAAGACAGGCTACCGGCTCAAGAACTGATGCTGCGTGCCGGACGGTGAATCGTCCGGCACCGCCCATCCCTCCCCTCCCTGCACCGGCCCTGCGCTCCGGCCATCCGCATCAGAGCGGCGGCGTTTCCCGGAATGCAGGCAGCGCCTCGGCCTGCGCGGAGAACTTGGCGACTTCCGGAAAGTCGTTGCCGAAGTCGATTTCCGGCAACATCAATTGATGGAAGCGCCACGCCACGGCAATCGCCACACCATGCTCGCCGATACCGTCCGGCGTCGCCAGCACGGGCTTGCGCGCCAGTTCGGTCTCCAGTTCGCGGAACGCCGCGTGCACCTGTTTGCGAACGCGATCCGTCCAGGGCGTGTGGCGCTTCTCGCTCGGGCGCAGCTCGCGCTCGTACACCAGTTGCACCGACTTCTCGCATGCCGCCAGTGCCAGCCCCGTGAGGCGCAACGCGCGCAGGTGTTCGGCGGGGTCGACGGGCACGAGCCGCCGCGCCGGTTCGACCAGCGTCTCGGCGTATTGCAGGATGAGCGTCGAGTCCATGAGCACCGTGCCGTCGTCGGTCACAAGTGTCGGGGCTTTCACGACCGGGTTGATCGTCGAGAATTCGTCGAACGTTCGAAAGACGGACAGCGAGCGATGTTCGTACGGCAACCCCAGCAGCTTCAGACAGATCGCCGTGCGGCGCACGTACGGGGAATCCAGCATTCCAATCAATTGCATGTCTTGCTCCTGTGGTCGGCAGTCTCTGCCGGTGCTCATGTGATCGGTTCGGTTGTCATGCGACGGGCAGCGCCCGCATCCGCACAAGCATAGCGGACGTCCAACGCCGCGCAAATCGAATTCGATTGCGGTTTTCTGTGAATCCGGCTCACAAGCGGCCTGTGGCGCGACACCGGGCCGGAAACCTGTCGCACCGCTTGCCGACACCTGCGAGCGCGTCGCATGACAGGTAGAATGTGCCGCATGGCCGACTCGACAGGGAGACATCTCATGAACATCCTGATGGTTCTGACCTCGCACGACCGCCTTGGCGACACGGGCAAGAAGACCGGCTTCTGGCTCGAAGAATTCGCCGCGCCTTACTACGTATTCATCGACGAAGGGCTGGATGTCACGTTGGCATCCCCCGCAGGCGGTCAGCCGCCGCTCGATCCGAAGAGCGACGAGCCCGATGCGCAGACCGACGCAACGCGGCGCTTTCGTGAAGATCCCGAGGCCCAGAAGGCGCTTGCCAACACCCTCCGGCTGGCCGACGTCAAAGCCACCGACTACGACGCCCTCTTCTACCCCGGCGGCCACGGCCCGCTGTGGGATCTGGCGCAAGACCCGAACTCCATCCATCTGATCGAATCCTTCGAGCGCGCGGGCAAGGCGACCGGCTTCGTCTGTCACGCACCGGGAGTGCTGCGACAGGTGCGCAGCGAGAACGGCGAGCCGCTCGTACGTGGCCGTCATGTGACCGGTTTCACCAACGCCGAAGAGGCGGCGGTCGGCCTCACCGATGTGGTGCCGTTCCTCGTCGAAGACGAACTCAAACGTCTGGGGGGTCTGTACGAGAAAGCCGGCAACTGGCAATCGCATGTGGTCGGGGACGGACGGCTCGTGACGGGCCAGAATCCCGCCTCGTCGGAAGAAGCGGCGCGTACCGTACTTGCAATGATGGAGCCTCGTCTGCCATGAATTCGCGGGCGCCATCCGTCGACGTGCGGCGTCTCGTGCCGAGCGATGCGCTCGCATTTCAGGCATTGCGGCTCGCAGGTCTGCAAGCCCACCCCGAGGCGTTCGGATCGACTTACGAGGAAGAGAAGGACTTGCCGGTCGAACGGGTGCGTGAACGGCTGGTGGCGCGCACCGATGGCGGTGTCTTCGGCGCGTTCGAGAACGAACGGCTGATTGGCGTGCTGGGTCTGGGACGCGGGGAGCGCACGAACTTCGCGCACGTCGGCTTTTTGTGGGGAATGTATGTGCACTCGGACGCAGCGGGGCGCGGCGTCGGGCGTGCGCTGGTCGAAGCGGCGCTCGCGCTCGCGCGCTCGCAGCCGGGGCTACGTCACGTCACCTTGCAAGTGAGCGCCGACAATCGCCCTGCGATCGCGCTTTATCAATCGTTCGGCTTCGTCGAAATCGGGCGCGAGCCCGACGCCATGCGCGCCGGCAACGGTTTCCAGGACGAACTGCGCATGTACCTCCCCATCGCCACGCGCTAACGTGCGGGAGCCTCCGGGCCCCCGCGCCGCCGCGCCGCCGCGCCGCCGCGCCGCCGCGCATCGTACATCGCGCAAGTCAGATCTTTTCCATCTCGTACGGGCCGAGATAATCCTTCTTGCCCACGTCCACCCCTTGTGCACGCAGGATGTCGTGCGTGGTCGTCACGTGGAAATAGAAGTTCGGCAGCGCGAACTTGAACAGATAATCGACCGCATCCATCGTGGTCTGATATTCCTTGAACTTCAGCGTGATCTGGCGCGATTCGGCGCCGTCGAAGCGGTCTTCGAGCATACCGGCAATGAACGCCTCGGTATTTGCGATGCGATCACGCAATTGATCGAAGGTCGTCTCGTTGTCGTCGAACTTCGGCGACTCCACGCCCGTGAACCGAGCCACGGCAAACTTCGCCGTGTCGCTCACGCGCTGCACCTGCGCGACGAAGTCGAGCATGTCGGGGGCGAGCTTCGCTTTCAGAATCGTTTGCGGGTCGAGTGACTTCGCCTCGCAATGGGCACGGGCCGTCTTGATGTAGTCGGCCATCACGGTCAGACCACGTAGATAGACGGGGATGGTGGCGCGATAGAGTGAAATCGACATCATGAAACTCCTCGGGGGGATGGCGTTGCGGGTAATGCGCACAAGTCGCGCAGACGCCCATGCTATCAGCGCCCGGGAATTCTCGCCGTGCACCGGACGGCTTACGGAAACTCGACAGGAGCGCTCGCCGGGCGCAAATGCGCGAAGCATTCGCCGTAAGCCTCGCACCCCGGACATCCCGGCGCGGGTGCGGGCGCACGGCCATACGCTCTGGCCCACGCCTCGGCGAGGAAGCGCTTCCAGCGCAGGTTGGCGGTGTTCTCAATCACCAGCGACGGGAAGCAATGCGTGAGCAGGGCCGTCACATCTTCACGACCGGTCAGGCCGAGGTCTCGCCACAGATGATCGGGACGCAGACACGCCGTGGCGAGAATCGTCGCCATATCGGCCGCATCCGCCGGGTGCAGGATCGGATCGGCCCGGCGGCGCAGCATCTCGCGCATCTCCGCGACGAAGGTGGCGTGCGATGCCCAGGCGGGCGTCGGCAAATCGGCCGCGAGTGCGTGCCACGCCTGGGGCACCGGTGCGAAATGGCGACGCAGCAACGCTGCCATTGCCGCGCCCGAGAGCCCCAGACGCGCCACGCGCTCGGGCGTCGCATTCGCGCGCAATAGCGACGCGAACAGCGCCGCCTCGGTGCGCGAATGCGATGGGGTCAGCGAAACGCTCATGGCCATTCAGTCCCTCGACACGTCGAATGGGTAGGGGATGAGGCAAGACGGGGCGTCGTCAGGCAGCAATGGCGCCCAGTAGCATGCCGAAGTATAGCGGGTCGGTGCAACGCCGCCCGTCACGGGGCGATGATATGCTCCATCAGCGCCCGGAGCCGCTCCCGCACGCCGCTCCACAGGGACAAGATCCACACAACAGCAGTCGTCAGAGGAGCCATCATGGGTACCCCGCGCCACATCCCCACACCGACCGAGGCCTCCAGTTTCGCCCGCGCATGGGTCAGTCATTTTTCCAAACCGGCCGCCATCGGCATGGCGCTCGCGTTCGTGGCGGGTTACATCGACGTCGTGGGCTTCATTGCACTCTTCGGGCTTTTCACCGCGCATGTGACCGGCAACTTCGTGATGATCGGCGTACAACTGGTCGCCAGCACGCATGTGGGCGTGCTGGCCAAACTGCTGGCGCTGCCCGTGTTCGTTGTCTTCGTCGCGCTCGTGAAGCTGGTCGTGCAAGGCTTTTCGCGCACCGAGCGCCGACCGCTGCGCCTGCTGCTCGCGGTGCAGACGCTACTGCTGCTCGGCTTCATGATCGTGGGCATGGCGGCACAGCCCATCGTCTCGGCAGACGCACCGCTCGCAATTCTGTCGGGCATGTTCGGCGTGGCCGCCCTCGCCATCCAGAACGCCGTCGGACGCCTCGTGCTCGCCGACCTCGCACCAACGACGATCATGACCGGTAACACCACGCAGATCGTGATCGACATGGTCGAGTTGGCAAGCGGCAGTTGCGGCGACGACAAGGCCGCACGCGCCCGTTTGCGCAAGATGATTCCGGCGCTTGCCGCGTTTGCGGTCGGAGCCGTTTTCGGCGGCTTCGCGTATCACGGCGCGGGCTTCTGGTGCGTGATGCTGCCGGTGGTATTGCTCATCGCACTGGCGGTGGCGAACGAGTGACTTGCCGGTGCCCGCCGTCTTCGCGCGAAGCGAGGCCCGCCCGACGCGTTCGCCGGCGGCAGGCGGGTCAAGCGTTGACGCCCGGGTCTCCCTACGCAATACGGCGAACCCGTCCGCGCCTCGGCCGGACGCGGTAAAATCACCGCTTTCGCAAGCCCACGTCCCGACGCGCCTTGCGCATACCGCACTCATCTCCCCAAGCCCAGATTTCCGACAGTGACTGCCACCTCCACCGACCTTCATCCGACCGACGACACCGATGCCATCCACGAAGATCGCCTGTGGCGCGACGACGGATGGACGGCCAAGGTCGTCAAGAACGAGGAAGACGACGGATGGGCCGTCGCCATGTACCGGGATGGGGAGTCGGAACCGGCGCTCGTCGGGCCGTGGACGATGGGGCGCGACAAGAAGAATCCGAAACCGCTCGACGTCAACGCGTTTCACACGCTCGTGAAGACGGCTGACGAAGTGCTGCGGCGTCACGAACAGCAATTGCGCGCGCAGTTGCACAAACGTGTGAGCGTCGACGGTCCCGACGGCGACATCGACGTCACGCTCGACATCGTGCCCGACGACTACGATCCGTACGCCATGCTGAGCGCCATCGACCGCTTCGGTGAAACGCTCGCCTCGGTCAAGGTGCCACCCACGTTCAAGCTCTCACGCAACAGCGCCCGCGCGTGGGTCGAGAACGACTTCCAGCGCCCCCAGTAAGCGCCCGCTCACTCACGCCTCCCCCTGTCACGACGCCGGCTCGATTCCAGCACGACGCCAGCGAAATCGGCTGGCCATCCGCGCCATCCAGTTACGCCGGATACCGGGATAACCTGCCGTCTGGCAGAGCGTCCTGACGACATCTAGGATAGGCCTCGTCGATCCTATCGATCTGATCGACCTCGATAGCTCGCATCGCGAGCGGGCACTCACATCGCCCTGCGTCGATGCATTGCCATACCCATGTCAGGAGCCCCCATGAAACGCTTTCACATCGCGCTCGCCGTGCGCGATCTCGACGAGTCCATTCAAGACTATTCGACGCGTCTCGGTCAGCCGCCTGCGGCGGTCGTGCCCGGCGCCTACGCCATGTGGCGCACCGACCTGCTGAACTTCTCGATCAACCAGTCGCCCGCGCAAGCCGGTACGCTGCGGCACATCGGCTTCGAAGACGACAGCGTCCCCGAATATTCCAGCAGCACCGACTGCAACGGCCTGCTCTGGGAAGCGTTCTGCGCAGCAGAGCAGGACCGTCGCATAGTGAGCACTTACGGGGTCGCGGTACGTGGTTCGTAACGCGTAGCCCCCTTCCCTTGCTGCCGCAGCATCGCCGCGCGGCAGCGGGCTTACGCCGCCTCAGGGGCTGTACCGAAACCAGGCAACGGCCGCTGCCAGCGCTGCGCAATGAACACCCCGGCAAGCGCCACACCGCCGCCGATCAGGTGGAACGTGTGCAAGCGCTCACCCAGCAACACCACCGCAATCGCCGCCGTCATGACAGGCAGTACGTTGATGAACATGCTGCACCGATTCGGCCCCAGATGGCGAATGCCCTGAATCCAGAGGATCGGCAACAGAATCGACGCCCCCAGCCCCGCGTACAACACCAGCGGCACCGTGGCGGTGTTGAGTTGTGCCTGACCGGCGGGCACGAGCGCAAGCATCGGGATCATCGTCACGAGTGCTGCCCAGGCCTGCACGTAAGTCGACTGCGCAGGCGGCACGGCCACGTGCCAGCGTCGCAGCAACACGCTGTACAGCCCGTAGGATGCCGACGCGATCAACATGAGCACGTCGCCCAGATGTACGCCGCCGTCGAGCAGTTGTGACGGATGCCCCTGCCCGATCAGATACACCAGTCCCGCCAGTGACAACAGGCCACCGACGAGCATGCCGAGCGTTGGCGGCTCACGCAGCAGCACGACGCTCCACAGCAACGTGAGCAGCGGCGCGAGGGCCGTCACGATGGCCATGTTCGTCGCCGTCGTGCTGTGCGCCGCCAGATACGACAGGCTCTGATAGAACGACATGCTCAGGAAACCGAGGAAGCCGAGTTTCGCCAGTTGAGGGCGAATGTGCCCCCAGTTGCGCGCCAGCGGGCGAATGACGAATGGCGTCATGACGGCAAGCGCCAGCACCAGCCGGTAGAACGTGATGGCCGACGGCGCGATGGTCGTGGCCGAGAGCTTCGAGACGATGACATTGCCGGCCCACAACAGCATGGCGCCCAGCGGATACAGGAGGTACCCCATGACGATTTTCCGCAAGTATGAAAAGGAAGCGTCATCGTCGGGCATGCCGCAATGGGGTGTCTCACGCTAAAATTCCATAACCTGTCTTGAAAAGGACACTCATGAACACCGTCCACCGGCCTCGGGAGACTCGCTTGACCGACCACCTTCGCTTCGAAAATACGCCCATGCCAATGGCGGCGATGGCGGTCGACTATGCGCACAACGAGTTCATCGCGTCGCATTCTCATCGCCGCGCGCAACTGCTCTACGCCATCGAGGGCGTGATGATCATCGCGTCGGCGTCGGGTCGCTGGGTGGTGCCGCCCACGCGCGGCGTCTGGCTGGCAGCCGGGCTGGAACATACGGTCCAGATGAGCGGCAACGTCAAGATGCGCACGGTGTTCGTCGAGCCCGGCACGGAACCCTTACCCAATGAGAGTTGCGTGGTGGAAATCACGCCACTCATGCGCGAACTGATTCTCGCGGCCATTCATGTGCCGATCGATTACGCGGACGACTCGCGCGACGCACGCCTCATGCGTCTGCTGCTCGACGAACTGATCGCCCTGCCAGTGCTCCCGCTGTATCTTCCGTGGCCGCGCGACACGCGTTTGGCGCGCACATGCGACCGCCTGATGCAGGCCCCATGCGACGACGCAACCATCGACGACTGGGCTCGCGACACCGGCCTGTCGGCGAAGACCTTCCAGCGACGCTTTGCCCGGGAGACGGGTATGACGTTCGGCCGCTGGCGTCAACAAGCCCGCCTGCTTCAGGCCCTGGAAGCGCTCGCGCGGGGTGAGAAAATCGTGAATGTCGCGCTCGATCACGGCTATGCAAGCCAGAGCGCGTTTGCCGCCATGTTCAAGCGTCATTTCGGCGTACCACCGTCGGCGTTTTACCGATAATGCAGGGGTACGCCGTCGATACCGTAGCGAATTCAAAGGAGACAACCCCATGCATTACCTGCTCACTTACGACCTCGTCGACGATTATCTCGAGCGTCGTGCCCAATACCGTAACGCCCATTTGGCGCTCGCCTGGCAAGCTGCCGATCGCGGTGAACTGCTGCTCGCCGGTGCGCTCGAATCCCCCGTAGACGCGGCGGCATTGCTCTTTGAAGGCGAATCTCCCGCAGCGGCCGAAGCGTTCGCAAAAGCCGATCCGTATGTCGTGAATGGTCTGGTGAAGGCGTGGCGCGTGCGGCCGTGGAAAACCGTCGTGGGCAAAACAGCGAGTTCGCCGGTGCGCTAAGCGAGACGCATGAGGATATGCGGCACAGGACGCCGCCTGCCATGCCACGCCGAGAAGAGAATTCCGTCGCGGAAAAAACAAAACGCGCTTGGCGGTGAAGCCAAGCGCGTTTGTCGACAACCGATTGTCGTCGTGTTTTCGGACATTTCCGAGAATCACGCCGATGAATCTGGCGTCCCCTAGGGGATTCGAACCCCTGTACTCACCGTGAAAGGGTGATGTCCTAGGCCTCTAGACGAAGGGGACATAAAGTCTTCCGTTTTGGTGGAGGTAAGCGGGATCGAACCGCTGACCTCTTGCATGCCATGCAAGCGCTCTCCCAGCTGAGCTATACCCCCGTACGGCGAAGAAACGAGACTATAACGTGGTTTTCGAAAGTTGTGAAGCCCCCTGCGCGAAAATTTTTCGACGCCGTTAGCCTTCACTGACTCAGGCCGCGCGCTTCGATGGGCCACAGCCCTTCGACACGGCCATGCCTTACGGCCACATACCGATCGTAGAGATTGACTGTCGGATCGCAATGCCCAGGCACGAGCAGAATTGGCTCGCCGAGCCACGGTGCGCTGTCCTCGCCGGAAGCCCCCAGCTCAAGCACGCCATGCTCATCCGACGCTGTGCGATAGTACGGCTTGCCCGCCTGTTGCGACGACCAGAAACGCGGCAGCCCCGAATCCGTCGCCACGCTCTTGAGCCCCGCATCGCACACGATGATGCCCGCGCGCGCCGTGCTCATGACCGTCGACGCGAGAAACAGGCCATGGCGGAAGCGCCACTCGTCGCGCCACTCGAGCGAGCCGTAGTGACCGTCGAGAAACACATACGAGCCGGGCTGAATCTCGGTATAGACGCCACTCTCGATATCGAACTCGGCCGTGCCCGTGCCGCCGCCCGTCACCACCGGGCAGGCAATCCCGCGTGCCTCGAGAAAGCGCACGTAGGTCGACGCGCGGTCGGCGGCAAGCCGCGCCGCGTCACGACGCCGGTCCCAGCTATCGATGTGTTGCGCACTGCCGTGATACGCCTGCAACCCGCCAAAGCGCAGCCCTTCGTAATGATCGATGGCATCGACCAATTGCGCCACGGCGTCCGTCGAATCCACCCCGCAACGCCCCTGCCCCACGTCGACCTCAGGTAGCACCGCGATACGCACACCGGCGCGCTGTGCCGCCTTACCGAGCGGCGCGACCTGACGTACGTCGTCCACACAGACGGACAGCGTGACGCGCGACGCCATCTCCACGACGAGCGCCACGCGCGCTTCACCCACGAACTCATTGCTGATGTGGATGTTGCCGATCCCCGCATTGACGAAAGGAATCGCTTCCGTGACCTTCTGACAGCAGATGCCGACGGCGCCCGCCGCGATCTGCGCTCGCGCAATCGTGACGGACTTGTGCGCCTTGGCGTGCGGACGCACCGCGACACCCCGCACGGCGGCGGCACTCGCCATGCGGGCGACGTTCGCGTCGAAGGCGTCGAGGTCGAGCAGCAAGGAAGGCGTTGCCACCTGCGCGAGCGAATCGCCCACGCGGGCAACCGGGGGTACCGCTACATTGGCAGACGTCAAAACCGTATTGAGTGAATCGGGCATCACAATCCCCTGGAGGGCATTTGCAAGAAAATTGCAGCATTCAGACAGGCAGCGCCCGGGCCAGCACACACGCGACGTGAAGCGCATCCGTGTGCGCACCATCGTGAATCTGATGCCGGCAACTGGTGCCGTCGGCCACAACGATAGCGTTCTCCTTGCGCTTCCGGATCGCCGGCAACAGCGTCAATTCGGACATGGCGCGAGAGGTATCGTAGTGCTCGGCCTCATAACCGAAGCTGCCCGCCATGCCGCAGCATGACGACTCGATCGATGATACCTTCAGCCCCGGCACCCAACCAAGCACGGCCGTCACGGCCGAGTAGGCATCGAACGCCTTCTGGTGGCAGTGCCCGTGCACGAGCGCCTCGCCCACGCCGTCTGGCAAGGCCCGCCACGCCACATCGAAACGCCCTGCCGCCTTCTCACGAACCAGAAATTCCTCAAACAGGAACGCATTGTCCGCCACCTTGCGGGCCGCATCGCCGAAACCGTAGCCGAGCACTTCGTCGCGCAACGACAGCAGGCACGACGGCTCCAGCCCCACAATCGGCACGCCGCGTTCGACGAACGGCATCACGGCGTCGAGCAACCGCCGGGCTTCCGCTTTCGCTTCGTCCACCAGCCCCGCCGCGAGGAACGTGCGCCCACAGCACAGCGCACGCTCGCCCGCGCGCTGGTTCACGTGAACGGTATATCCGGCGGCTTCGAGCACACGCTTGGCGGCACGCGCGTTCTCCGGCTCCATGTAGTTGTTGAACGTATCGACGAAGAGCAGTACCTGACGCTGCCCGGCCGCTTCCGGCACCGGCGTTGCAGCGAGCGGCGCCTGACGCGCCAGGAACGACGGCTTCAACGCCGGCACCGAGCGCTCCAGCGCCAGACCGAGCCAGCGCTTCGCGGCGTTGCTGCCCGGCAGACGCTGCGCAGCATCGAGCAGGCCGCCTACGCGGCTGGCCCACGGCGCATAGCGCGGCAGGTAGGCGATCAGCTTGTCGCGCAACGATACGCCGTGACGCTTGGCCCGCGCATGACGCGCCTCGATCTTGAAGCGCGCCATGTCGATGCCCGTCGGGCAATCGCGCTTGCAGCCCTTGCACGACACGCACAGATCGAGTGCCGCCTTGACGTCGTCGCTCGCGAGCCCTTCGTCGCCCAATTGTCCGGACACGGCGAGACGCAGCGTGTTGGCGCGTCCGCGCGTCACATGCTGTTCATCGCGGGTGACGCGATAGCTCGGGCACATCGTGCCTGCGTCGAACTTGCGGCAATGTCCATTGTTGTTGCACATCTCGACGGCCGACGCGAGGCCGTGCGTGACATCGGTGCCGGTATCGGGCGCGCTCTGCTCGCCAGTCAGCGCGTCACGCGTCACGTTCCACGCCGTCCAGTCGAGCGCGGGGGTAATCGGCCTGGCCGCGTAGCCCGGCGCGAAGCGGAACAACTCGCGCGTATCCATCTTCGGCGGACGCACCATCTTGTCCGGATTGAAACGGTTCTGCGGATCGAACAGTTGCTTGATCTCGCCGAACGCCGCATTGATGCGCGGCCCGTATTGCCAGGCCACCCACTCGCCGCGGCACAGCCCGTCGCCGTGCTCGCCCGAGTACGCGCCCTTGTATTCGCGCACGAGCGCCGCCGCCTCTTCGGCGATGGCACGCATCTTCACCGCCCCGTCACGACGCATATCCAGAATCGGGCGCACATGCAGCGTGCCCACACTCGCGTGCGCGTACCAGGTACCCTCCGTGCCGTTGCGATGGAACACTTCGGTCAGCCGCCGCGTGTACTCCGCAAGATGTTCCAGCGGCACCGCGCAGTCTTCGATGAACGACACCGGCTTGCCGTCGCCCTTCATGCTCATCATGATGTTCAAGCCCGCCTTGCGCACTTCCCACAGCGCCTTCTGTGGCCCCGCTTCGGGCATCTTCACCACGCTGCCGGGCAGTCCGAGATCCCCCATCAGCGAGGCGAGATCGTCGAGCTTCGCGCGCAGCGCGTTAGCGTCGTCGCCCGCGAACTCCACGAGCAGAATCGCTTGCGGATCGCCAGCGAGCGCCGTCTCGATCACCGGGCGGAACGCCGGGTTGTCCATCGCCAGATCGATCATCGTGCGATCGACCAGTTCCACCGCGACCGGCCCCAGCCTGACGATGTGCTGCGCGAGATCCATCGCCTGATAGAACGTGGGGAAGTTCACCACACCGAGCGTCTTGTGCACGGGTAGCGGCGCCAGCCTGAGCGTGATCTGACGGCTATACGCGAGCGTGCCTTCCGAGCCGACCAGCAAATGCGACAGATTGGCCACACCGTCGTGTGTGTACGCCCGCGGATTGAGGCAGTCGAACAAATCGAGGTTGTAGCCCGCCACGCGTCGCAGCACGCGCGGCACGCGCTCACGCAGTTCGTCACGCTCACGCACGGCAATCTCGTGAACGCGCTCGAGAATCGCCCGCATGCGAGCGTCGGTGGGCGGCGTGCGCAGCGAACCGAAGTGCAATTGCGCGCCATCGGCCAGCACCGCATCGATGGAGAGTACGTTGTGCACCATGTTGCCGTACTCGAGCGAGCGCGAACCGCACGAGTTGTTGCCCGTCATGCCGCCGATGGTGCATTGCGCCGCTGTCGATACGTCCACCGGGAACCACAGTCCGTGCGGCTTGAGCCACGCGTTCAGGTGATCGAGCACGATGCCCGGCTCGACGGTGACGGTGCGCGCCTCGGCGTCGAACGCCACCACGCGGTTGAGCCACTTGCTGTTGTCGATGACCAGCGCCTCGCCAATGGTCTGGCCGCATTGGCTCGTGCCCGCGCCGCGTGCGAGCACCGGCACCTGTTGGTCACGTGCGATGTCGAGGGCGCGAATCAGGTCCTCCTGATCGCGCGGCACTACCACGCCGATCGGGAATATCTGGTAGATCGAGGCATCAGTCGCATATCGGCCACGACTCGCGCGATCAAAGCACACATCGCCACGCATCTCTCGACGCAGACGATCCTGCAAGGGCGTGAGGGCCACGCCGGCACGCTGCATCGGCATCAGATGCACGGGCTGGGCGACGGGATCGGCGTGGGAAGTCTCGCGGGCGTTTGATTGGGCATTCATGACGTTGCTGGCGTTGAGCTGACAGGGCCGTTGCGCGGGCCCGCCCGGGCGGGCAGAAGATATGGCGAACGTAAAGGTAGAGCGTGTCCGGCTGACGTTTTGCAGGAGATGTCGCCGATGCCGCCCGATGCCGCGCGCGCCGAGCCTCCGGCACGCGCGACGATCAGGCGCACATCACATGGACATCGCACGCCCATCAGGCCGGCTGGCGCGCGTTGCTCGCTTTGGCGGCATCGCCGGCCATCGAAAACTTGCTCTCGGGCTGCATGCGGAAAGCCAGCACCACACCGAGGGCCATCAAGATCATGCTGCCCACGAACGGCAGTTCCCAGTTACCCGTGCGGTCGATGAGATAGCCCGAAATCACCGGCGAGAGGATCGCGGCCAGCGCCGAACCGGTGTTCATCATGCCACTGGCCGTGCCCGAGTATTCCGGGGCGACGTCCATCGGGATCGCCCACATCGGGCCAATCGTCATTTCGGCGAAGAAGAAGCCGGACGCCAGACATGCCATCGACACGTACAGATGGTGCGTGAACATCATCGGCACGAGCGAGATCAGCGTGAGCAGCATGCACACGGACACCATCCAGCTACGTGCGCGCTTCAGGTTGCCGGTGCGCTCGTACAACTTGTCCGTGACGATCCCGCCGAGCGTATCGCCGATCACACCGGCGAAGAACACGCTCGATGCGAACAGCGCCGACTTCTTCAGGTCGAGGTCGTAGCTGTGCAGGAAGTATTGCGGAATCCACGACAGGAAGAGCCACAACGTCCAGCCGTAGCAGAAGTACACGATCGTGACCGGCATCATGCGCTTGAACAGCGGCCCCCACGGCACCGACGCACTCTTTGCCTTCAGGGCAGGCAGCACGGCGAGTTCTTCGGTCGTGATGCGCGGATGATCTTGCGGACGCTCCGTGAACGTGAGCCCCCAAAGCACCACCCAGACCAGACTCACGATCCCGCACAGATAGAACGATTCGCGCCAGCCGTGCGTCGTCATGATGAACACCACCACGGCCGGGGCAACGGCATTGCCGATGCGCGACGCCGCGTGCGTGATGCCCTGAGCGAAACCGCGCTTTTCTTTGGGGATCCAACGGGACATGGCCGACGTTGCCGCCGGAAACGTTGCGCCCTCACCAAGACCCAGCAGCAGGCGTGCCAGCAACAGTGTGACGAGACCGCCCGCCATGCCGGTGAGAATCGTCGCAACGGCCCACAACGCACCGCAAAAGAGCAGCGTACGCTTCGCACCGAAGCGGTCGCTCACCCAGCCGCCGATGATCTGAAAAACCAGATAGGGATAAGCGAAAGCGGAGAAGACGAGACCGATTTCGGTCTTGTTGAGATTGAATTCCTTGCCGAAGCCGGCGGCAGCCGTACTGACGTTGACACGATCGAGATAAGTGATGAAGTACATGACGCATAGCATCACCAGCACGACCCGTGTCGCTCTGAAAAGCTTCATTGCATGTCTCCTGAAACATCCTGTGAAGCGCCCCTGCCTGCAGATGGCGCAAAAGGTGTTGCTGCGGCACGAGCCCTTCTGTGGTGGGGTCCATTACCGCCTGAATGACAAGTAAAGCGTTCACTGCAAGGGCACCGGCAACGGCGGCGGCGCCCTTCGTCTCCTGTTAAGGATAACTAACGGCTCGTCAGGCAGCGGCCTTGAGCGACGGCGTGTCTTTTGCCTGTGCCAGATAGTCCATCGCGGCAACGACACCCGAACCGGCGAGTTTGACGCCGGAAATCTGCAGACCCATTTCGCACCCCGCGAGCGTTGCCATGAGCGTGAGGTCGTTACAGTCGCCCAGATGGCCGATGCGGAACATCGTGCCGCGAATCTTTCCGAGCGCCTGACCCAGCGACATGTCGAAGCGTTCGTAGATACGCTTGCGCACTTCGTCCGCATCCACGCCTTGCGGCATGACCACACCGGTGAGCACCGGGCTGTACACCGCCGGGTCCTGACACTGGATCTCGAGGCCCCAAGCGCGCACGGCGCGGCGCGTGGCTTCGGCCAGACGCTGGTGGCGCGCGAACACGTTGTCCAGCCCCTCTTCGAGAATCATGTCGAGCGCCTCGGACAGGCCGTACAACAGGTTCGTGTTCGGCGTGTACGGCCAGTAGCCGTTCTTGTTCGCTTCGATGATTTCCTGCCAGCCCCAGAAAGCGCGCGGCAGTTTGGCGCTGCGGCCGGCGTCGAGCGCCTTGGGCGAGACCGCGTTGAAGCTCATTCCCGGCGGCAGCATCAGGCCCTTCTGCGACCCCGAAACGGTAACGTCCACGCCCCATTCGTCATGACGGTAATCGGCCGAGCCGAGGCCCGAGATCGTGTCGACGAGCAGCAGCGCGGGATGCCCGGCAGCGTCGATGGCGCGACGCACCGCCGCGATATCCGAGGTCACGCCGGTCGAGGTTTCGTTGTGAACCACGCACACGGCCTTGATGTCATGCGCGGTGTCGGCGCGCAGGCGCGCTTCGATCATGTCCGGCTGAACGCCGCGACGCCAACCGTCGGTGCCCGGCAAGCCGATGAACTCCGGCTTCAGGCCAAGGTTCTCGGCCATCTTCTTCCAAAGCGTGGAGAAGTGTCCCGTCTCGAACATGAGCACGTGATCGCCGGGCGAGAGTGTGTTCGTCAGCGCAGCTTCCCATGCCCCCGTGCCCGAGGCCGGATAGATCACCACCGGCTGCTCCGTCTTGAAGATCTTCTTGATGTCGGCCAGTACCTTGCGACCGAGCGCGCCAAATTCCGGGCCACGGTGATCGATCGTCGGGTAACTCATGGCGCGCAGAATGCGATCGGGCACCGGGCTGGGGCCAGGGATTTGCAGGAAGTGGCGACCCGAGGGGTGGAAATCGAGCTTCAGCATGAACGTCTCTCTCCTGTTCAAAAATTCTCTTTTGAATTTTGCATTCAAAATACTTTAGCAGAGCCGAGGACTTTCGCAATAGGTGAGAAGCGCTTTCAATACAGGCGTTTACCCTAGAGATACGGGTGCCTGACACCGTACGTTACAATCGCGGACATGAAGGCTTGATGATTTTGAATGCAAAAAATGGAAAACACGTCGACGATTGCCGCCCCAGACATTCCGCGCGTGGAGCGCTTGCGTTTGCACGACACGGTGGTCGAGCATCTGCGCAAGCTCATCATCGAGGGGGTTCTCTCACCCGGTGTCAAACTCAACGAACGCGAGTTGTGCGAAACCCTCGGCATCTCGCGCACCCCGCTGCGCGAAGCCTTCAAAGTGCTTGCCGCCGAGGGTCTTATCGAGATTGCGCCAAATCGCGGGGCGAGCGTCGCCCGCATGACGGAAAAGGAAATCCGGGAGATGTTCGAGTTGATGAGTGGGCTCGAGGCATTTTCAGGCGAGTTGGCTGCCGAGCGCATGACGCCCATCGAGCTGGCGGAAATCAAAGCGTTGCATTACGCAATGCTCGCGTGCCGCGCGCAACAGGACCTGCCGGGCTATTACGCGCGCAATCAGGCCATTCACGATCGCATCAATGAAGCGGCGCGCAACGGGGCGTTGCGCCAAACTTATGTGTCGATCAATCGTCGTCTCATGGCGCTGCGCTTTCGCTCGAACTTCCATGCGGACAAGTGGGACCGCGCTATTGCAGAGCACGAGCAGATGATCGATGCGCTGGAAAAGCACGATGGCAAACGCCTCGGCGAGATCCTGCGCAAGCACCTGCTGGCCAAGCGCGACGCCGTCCTGCAAATCCACGCCGAACCGGCGAGCGACGCGCCGAGCAACTGAGCCGGCACTTCCAAAACAAAAAGGCGTGGGCACCCTATCCGGCGCCACGCCTTTTTCATTGGTACTGCGATTCGTCTCTAGCGAGCTTTCGCGGGCCCGCCTGCCGCTCACGCGTCTTGCCGAATCAACCCTGGCTCAGAGACGGCGCTCGGCCGCTTCGCGCGCGCGACGCGCAAGCACGGCGGGCGATTCGAGGACCTCACCCGCGAGACGGGCGACGAGCGCCGCGACGTTGCGGCCGTACTGCTTGCCGGCGATCACATCCGCCGGATCGAGTGCATAGGCGGCGTCGACTTCCATGCCCGACGCCGTGACGGCCGGAAAATCGCTGGCGTGACGCTTGCCGGCGGATGCGCCCGGTGCAATGCCGGATGCGTCGACATCGGCCCACACCATGCCCTGCTGCACGGCAAGCGCCGCGAAGTAGTCGAGGGTATTGCGCTTGTCATCGGACGAACGGCAACTGAACGAGAATCCGCCAGCGACCTTGTCGCGCCAACTGGGTGCCCGCCACAGGCCGGTCGTTGCGTCGGCAAATGCCTTGAACGGGGCGGCGATACCGCCCTGATAGGCCGGAGCACCGAAAATGATGGCGTCGGCGGCCGCCAGACGCGCGAGCATGGCTTCGTCGTGCCATTGCCCGTCGACGAGTTGGTGCGGCTCGATACTGAGCAATTGTGCGTGTGCGCCGGCGTCGTTCACGCCTTGCGCGACGGAATGGGCAATCATGGCGGTTGCGCCGCCTTGCGAGTAGTACACGATTGCGATATTGGACATGGCGTAGTGCTTCCCGAATGGATGTCCGCCCCATGGCACCGCCGGGATCGCGCTTCCCTACGCTTCCTCTGGCTTGTCTGGACATCAGTCAAGTCCAAATAATGCCAGTGATAACCCCTAGGGAATAGCCCGCATAACTGGACATGACTGTTCCGCCAAAGATAACAATCCAATGGCTGCACCACGCTGTCGGTCAATCAGCACCCAGCTGACGGGAAGATGGCGCCACGCTGACCGCGCGCGGATACGCGCTAACGGCGGGCCGGTGCGCCAAGCCGCACGGAGAGTTGATCGGCCAGTTCGCGCATCTGGCATCCGATGCGCCGACCGGTCTCCGAATCGATCTCATTTGTGAGAAAACTGACGGCAAGCCCGGCCACGGCGCGCTCGCCGCTGGCATCGAACACCGGTGCACCGAAGCAGATCATGCCTTCGCGCATCTGCCCGTTGTCGATCGAATAGCCATCGCGACGCACCTGCGCCATTTCCTCGGCCAACGCCGCATAAGTGCTCACGCTCGCCCGCGTAAGCGGCGCAGGCCATACACCGGCCAGCAGATCGGCAGCCTCGCCGGGCGGCAGTGTCGAGAGCATGGCCTTGCCGGTCGCGGTGTAGGGCGCGGGCAGCCGCATGCCAATGCGGAAGGTCACGCCGAGCGGCCGGTTGCCGTTATGGCAGGCCAGATAGATCACCTCCGCGCCGTCGAGCACGGACAGTGTCACGGTTTCCTGCGCAAACGCGCGCGACGCCTCCCAGACCGCCCGGAATTCCTCGGTAATGTTGGTCTGCGTCAGAAACGCGTTCGCCCATCCCATCACGTAAGAGCCCATCGTCATGCCGCCATTGGCATGGCGCTTGACCAGCCGCAGCTTGACCAGCGTATCGCACAGGCCATGCAACGTGCTCTTGGGCACCCCCGTCTCGCGCGCCAGATCGGCCAGCGCCACCGGCTCGGACGAGGCCGCAATCACATCCAGGACGTGCACCGCGCGCACCACGGCAGGCGCCGTGGTCTTGATCGGCTCGGTGGCAAGGGCGTCGGAAGAGGCGTTGGCGGGTACGTCGAGTGTGCGCTTGGGCATGAACGGGGTGTCGGCTTCGAAATCGTGAGGATGGATCGGGTGGCGGGCCACGCGCGAGCATGGTACGGGCAAGTCATTCTCATTCCGCCCTAGGAAAACCCCTTAGTTGCCCCCGAAACGTTCAATACGTAGAATCATGTTCAATACATAGAATATCGTTCAATAGATAGAACGGCAAGCAGCAACCGAGAGACTGCCGCGCGCCGTTTCGCCAACAGGAAAAGCCGGCGAGCCCGGTCAACAGCCATGCAACTCAAAGACACTACCCTCTTCAAGACACTCGCCTGGGTCGACGGTCAATGGATCGCGGCCGACAGCGGCAAGACGTTCGACGTGCTGGACCCGGCCACGGGCGAGGTGCTGGCCAAGGTGCCGGAACTTGGCGCCGAGGAAACCACGCGTGCCGTGGTGGCGGCCGAAGCCGCACAAAAGCCGTGGGCTGCCCGTACCGGCAAGGAACGTGCCGCTGTGCTGCGCCGCTGGTTCGATCTGATGATCGCCCACACGGAGGATCTGGCGTATCTGATGACGCGTGAGCAAGGCAAGCCGCTCGCCGAGTCGCGCGGCGAGATCGCCTATGCCGCCAGCTTCGTCGAGTGGTTCGCAGAGCAAGCCAAACGCGTGGATGGCGATGTGCTCGCCACGCCCGCCTCGGACAAGCGCCTCGTCACGCTCAGGCAGCCCGTTGGCGTGTGCGCGGCCATCACGCCGTGGAATTTCCCCGCGGCGATGATCACACGCAAGGTCGCCCCGGCACTGGCCGCCGGCTGCGCCATCGTGGTCAAGCCTTCCGAACTCACGCCGCTCTCCGCCTTTGCGCTAGCCGAACTGGCACACCGCGCCGGCATTCCGGGCGGCGTGTTTCAGGTCGTGACGGGTGACGCGCGTGCCGTGGGTGGCGTGCTCACTTCGCACCCGAGCGTGCGTAAGTTGTCGTTCACGGGGTCGACCGGCGTGGGCCGCCTGCTCATGGCGCAGTGCGCACCGACCGTCAAGCGCATGTCGCTGGAGCTGGGTGGCAACGCACCGTTCATCGTGTTCGACGATGCGGACCTCGACGCCGCCGTCGAAGGGGCGATCGCGGCGAAGTACCGCAATGGCGGCCAGACGTGCGTGTGCGCGAACCGTTTCTATATTCAGGACGGCGTCTATGATGCGTTCGCCGCGAAGTTCGCGCAGCGCGTGGCCGACATGAAGGTCGGCAACGGTCTGGAAGACGGTGTGCTGATCGGCCCGCTGATCGAAGGCAAGGCGGTGGAAAAGGTGGTCACGCTTGTGGAAGACGCCAAGTCGCGCGGCGGCCGTGTGCTGGTGGGCGGCGAAGCGCATGCGCTGGGCGGCACCTACTACGCACCGACGGTGATTGCCGACGCAACGTCGCAAATGCGCGTGGCACGCGAAGAAATCTTCGGCCCGGTAGCGCCCTTGTTCCGCTTCACGGCCGACGCCGAAGCCGTCGCACTCGCGAACGACACGGAATTCGGTCTCGCGGCGTATCTGTACACACGTGACATCTCGCGCGCATGGCGCACGGCCGAAGCGCTGGAGTACGGCATGGTCGGCCTGAACACCGGCTTGATCTCAAATGAAGTCGCCCCGTTCGGCGGCATCAAGCAATCGGGCGTGGGCCGCGAGGGCTCGCACTACGGCATCGAGGAATACCTCGAACTGAAGTACCTGTGTCTGCAAGTGTGATGGATGGGCCTGGAAACAGGCCCCGCCATCGCACCGAAGCGCCGGAGCATCAGAACTCCGCAAGTTCATAAATCGACAGACAAGTCGCAACACCACCAAAGGAAACCAGTATGAAGCGCGTTATCCAGCGCGGCATGAAGCCGCTCGCTCTCGCACTCGCGGCCGGCGCCGCCATCGCCTCGGTTGCCACGACGGCGCAAGCGCAGACGTCAACGGCCGCGAAGCCGATCAAGATCGGCATCGTGACGTTCATGTCGGGCGCCGCCGCAGGTCCGTTCGGCGTGCCCGCCAAGAACGCCGCCGAAATCACGGCAGCCGAACTCAACGCCGGCAAGGTGCCGGCCCCGTACGCCACGAAGGGCTTCGGCGGCGCACCGATCGAACTCGTCTACATCGACGAAGCGGGCAGCACGAGCAAGCAAGTGAGCGAATACCGCAACCTGCTGAATCAGGGCGTGGACTATGTGGTGGGCTACACGTCGTCGGGCAACTGCCTGGCCATCGCACCGGTCGCAGAAGAACTGAAGAAGGTCACGCTGCTCTTCGATTGCGGCACGCCGCGCGTGTTCGAAGACGCCAGCTTCAAGTACGTCTTCCGCCCAGTCGCCACGGCCACGATGGACAACGTAGGCGCAGCCCGCTACGTTGCCGAGCGCAAGCCGGATCTGCAAACGTACGCCGGCATCAATCAGAACTACGCCTGGGGTCAGGACGCCTGGGCCGACTTCGAAGGCACGCTGAAGGCGCTTAAGCCGAACGCGAAGGCTGTCAGCTCGCAAATGCCGCAGTTGGGCGCCGGCCAGTACAACGCTGGTATTTCGAGCCTGTTGTCCGCGCACCCGGACGTGCTGCATTCGAGCTTCTGGGGCGGCGATCTGGAAGGCCTCGTGGTACAGGCCGGTCCGCGCGATCTGTTCAAGAAGTCGCTGACAGTGCTCACCGCAGGCGAGACGGCCACGCACGGCAAGACGCGTCTGCCGGACGGCGTGATCATCGGTGCACGCGGCATGTACGGCATGTTCGCGCCCGACAACGCACTGAACCGTTGGCTGCGCACCGCTTACAGCGCGAAGTTCAACGATACGCCGAGCTACCCGTCGTACAAGATGAACCAGAGCATCCTCGCGCTCAAGGCGGCTTATGAGAAGGCGCAGGCGGCCAATGGCGGCAAGCAGCCCACGCCCGAGCAGGTTATCGCTTCGTTCGAGCACCTCGCGTTCGACGCACCGGCCGGCAAGATCGGCCTGACGCTGGGCAAGGGGCATCAGGCAGCGCAGGGCACGGCGTTCGGCATTGTGAAAAACGTGAACGGTAAGGTCACCGTGACCGACGTGAAGCAGTATTCGATCGCGGAAGTCACGCCGCCCGAGGGCGTGAAGTCGGCCGATTGGATCAAGGGCGGCCTGAAGCACTGAGGCGTCTCGTTCAGGAGGACTCACGAGTCTTCCGCGCAATAAAGCTGCAACGACCTTGAGTCGTACCCGCAAAGCGGGCGTGGCGGACTGTGTGCCGCCCGCCGCTTTGCGTTCCAAGGAGAATGCGAGATGTCGCAGATCTACGCCGTCCTGGTGGACGGGGTGATGTACGCCGCGTGGCTGTTCCTGGTTGCCCTGGGACTGACCCTCGTCTACGGCGTGCTCAAAATCTTGAACATGGCGCACGGCAGCCTGTACGCGTTGGGTGCGTACGCTGGCGTGACGTTGATCGGCCCGTGGGTTGCCCAGGGCGGCAACCTTTACGTGAGCTATCTGTTGCTCGTGCTGGCGGCCATTGTCGCGGGCGGAGCCATCGGTTTCATCATGGAGCGCGGGGTGCTGAAGCGTTTCTATGGGCAAGACCCCGTGGTGCTGCTGCTGGTGACCTATGCGCTCTTCCTGATCATGGAAGACGCGATCAAGCTGGTATGGGGCGTGGACCCATACACGGTGTCGGAGCCGTACAGCTTCCTCGGCAATTTCGATCTGGGCGATCTTTCGTACCCGAATTACAACTTCCTGATCGTGGGCGTGGCGCTCGTGGCCGGTATCGGCCTCACGTCGTTCCTGAAGTTCACGCGCAGCGGCCGTTTGCTGCGCGCGGTGATTCACGATCGTGAGGTCAGTCAGGCGATGGGCATTCGCGTGAGCCGCTATTTCGTGGTGACGTTCATGGCCGGCGCCGTGCTGGCCGCCATTGGCGGTGCGCTGACAGCGCCGACGGTGTCGGTGGCGCCGGGCATGGGGGTCGAGATCGTGGTGCTCACTTTTGCGGTGGTGGTGATCGGCGGGCTCGGCTCGCTGCCCGGCGCGGCGTTTGGCGCGCTGCTCGTGGGTCTGGTGCGCGCGAGTGCGGTGCATTACTGGCCGCAAGGCGAGCTGTTCTCGATTTACATCGTCATGGCGCTGGTGCTGGCTGTGCGTCCGAAAGGCATCTTCGCTCCGATGGAGGCTCGCAAGATATGAGTTCCGCAATCTGTTCTCACCTGCGCGCGCCCGGCACGTGGCTCGCAGTGATCGGTTTCGCCGCCATCGGTGCGGCAGGTCTGGCGCTGCCGCAATGGCAGTTTCTAGTGTCGGTGGCACTGTCGAAGGGTATCGTCGCGTTGGGACTGGCGCTGTTGCTGCGCACGGGGCTGGCCTCGTTCGGGCAGGCGTTGTTCTTCGCAGTCGGCGCGTACTGCGTGGGCCTCGGCATGAACTATTACGGGCTGACGGCGCTGTTCTCGCTGCTGGCGATCTCGATGATCGTCTCGGCCGTTCTCGCACTGGTGCTGGGTTTCCTGCTGGCACGCTACCGCGACATTTTCTTCGCGATGCTCACGCTGGCGCTGTCGATGATCTGCTACGGCCTGTTGCTCAATAACGTGGAACTCGGCGGCAGCGACGGCTTCAACGTGAACGCTCCGACACTGGGCAGCAGCGCTGAGCCGTGGCAGCTCACGGGCACAAATCTGTTCGCGGTGGGTTTCATCGCGGCGATTGTCTGTGTGATGGCGGTTGCGCTGTATATGCGCTCGACGCCGGGCCGTCTCGGCCCCGCGATCAAGGACAACGAGATCCGCGTGGAGTATCTGGGTACGTCGGCGCGCGCGAACATTCATCTGACGTATGTGATTGCCGGCGCCCTTGCGGGTCTGGGCGGCGCGTTGCAGGCGTTCAACATCGGTCACATCGATCCGGACATGGCGTTCTGGACGACCTCGGGTGAGTTCGTTTTCATCGCGGTGCTCTCGGGCACGCGCTTCGCCTTCTCGCCGTTCATCGGTGCGTTGTTGCTGGAAGTGGCGCGCGCGATGGCGTATCGCTACGCACCGAACACGTGGCAGATCGTAATGGGCGCGATCATGCTGGCGATCATTGCGTTCCTGCCGGGCGGGCTGACGAGTCTGGGGCTGGTGCGTCGCAAGCGGGGGGCTGTGCATCCGGTCACGCAGACGGCAACGACGACGGCGACCGCTTCGGGCGACGCCGCATGAAGGGGCACGAGATGGCATCGAAACACATCATTGAGGCCACGGGCCTGTACAAGACGTTCGGCAGTGTCTCGCCGGCGAAGGACATTACGGTCAATATCGACGCGCAAAGCGTGGTAGGGCTGATCGGCACGAACGGTGCGGGCAAGACGACGTTCGTGAACATGCTCACGGGCTATATCAAGCCGGATCGCGGGGAGATCGTGTTCCGCGGCAAGCGCATCACGGGGCTCGCACCGCGCAAGATTACGCGTCTTGGCATTGCACGTTCGTTCCAGATTCCGCAGCTCTTCGGCTCGCAGACGGCGCGCGAGAACATCGAGATCGCGCTGGCGATTTCGGGGCTATCGGCCGAGCTGGCGAACGAGAGTCTGGCGCGTCTTGGCGTGCTGGAGTTCGCGGACATGATGTCGGGCACGTTGCCCGAGGGCGTGCGCAAGCTGCTGGATATTGCGCTGGCGATGGTCTGCAAGCCGGAAGTGTTGTTGCTCGACGAGCCGACTTCGGGCGTGGCGGCGGAAGAGAAGTTCGACGTGATGAATCGTGTGCTGGATGCAGCACGCGCGCTGGGCATTACGGTGCTTTTCGTGGAGCACGATATGGAAATCGTGCGCCGCTACAGCGATCGGGTGCTGGCGTTTTGCGACGGCCGTATTCTGGCGGACGGCACGGCCGATGTGGTACTGGCCAACGCCCAGGTGCGCGAGTTGATCATTGGCGAGACGGTGGCTGCGGTGCCGGGCGCCGGGAATGTGGCAAGCGAGGTGGCCCATGCTTGAGGTCGGAAATCTGAATGTGCGCTTCGGCGCGACGGACATTCTGCGCGGGGTGCAGTTCTCGGTGCCGAAGGGCGCGATTGTCGGTCTGATCGGCCGCAACGGTGCGGGCAAGACGACGACGTTGCGCGCGATCATGGGACTGGTGAAGCCGAACGGCGGCACGCTGACGTTCGACGGCGTGGATCTGGTGAAGGCGCCGCCGCACGAGCGCACGTCGCTGGGTATCGGCTACGCCCCGGAAGATCGCCGTCTGATTCCGGACATGACGGTGGAGGAAAACCTGTGTGTGCCCGCCTGGGCACTGAAGGCGAAGGACGTGCAGGAACGTCTGGACAAGGTTTACCGCATCATTCCGGAAGCCCGGGAGTGGGCGCCGCGCCGTGCCTTGCAATTGTCGGGAGGCCAGCAGAAACTGGTGGCTGTCGGACGCGCGCTCATGACCAGTTCGCGTCTGCTGATGCTCGACGAACCGTTCGAGGGCGTGGCCCCGGCGCTCTCGAAGCGCATTGCCGAGGTGATCGGCCAGATGCGCGGCGCCGGTCTCGCGGTGATTCTGTCGGGCGCAGATCTGCAACACGCAGGCGCGGTGCTCGATAGCGTCTACCGAATCGATCGCGGCCAGATGGTCGCGTCAATCTGAGAAGGTCTCAAGAGGAAAACGATGATGAACGCTTTTCGTTTCCAGACGGTTCCAACGGTCGTCGTGGAATTTGGTGCAGCACGCCGTCTGGGCGCGCTGTTGCGCGAGCAGTATCCGGCGGGCAAACGCCTGTGCGTGGTGACGGACGGCTTTTTGCACAAGAGCGGTCTGCTGGCCCCGGCGCTGGCAGATCTCGCCAAGCACGACTGGCAGGTCTCGGTGATCGACGACGTAATCGCCGACCCGCCTGAGCATGTGGTGCTGGAAGCCGCCGAACGCGCCCGCGCCGCCGACGCAGAGATCGTGCTGGGGCTGGGCGGCGGCTCGTCGATGGACGTAGCCAAGCTACTCGCCGTACTGCTGCCCGGCACGCAGTCGATCAAAGAAATGTACGGCGTCAAGAATGTCACCGGCACACGCCTGCCGCTGGTGCAAATGCCGACGACCGCCGGTACGGGCTCGGAAGTGACCGCCGTGTCGATCGTGACAACCGGCGAAACGACGAAGATGGGTGTCGTAGCGCCGCAACTTTACGCAGACCTCGCAATTCTCGATGCGGAACTCACGCTCGGTCTGCCACGCGTCGCCACCGCCGCAACGGGTATCGACGCGATGGTGCACGCCATCGAAGCCTATACGTCCGCGCATCTGAAGAACCCGATTTCAGACACGCTCGCCGTGAAAGCCCTCGAATTGCTCTCGCGCAATCTGCTGCCCGCCTGCAACGACGGCAACCACCGCGAGGCCCGCGAAGCTATGCTGCTCGGCGCCATGTTCGCCGGACAAGCTTTCGCAAACTCGCCCGTCGCCGCCGTTCACGCCCTCGCCTACCCGATCGGTGGCATCTTCCACGTCGCCCACGGCCTCTCTAACGCCCTCGTGCTCTCGCATGTCATGCGCTTCAATGCCCCTGCCGCGAGCAAGCACTACGCCGAGCTAGCCGATGTCATCCTTCCCGCCAAGATCTCCGGCAGCGATGAGGCAAAAACCAACGCGCTCATTCAACACATCGAGCAACTCATCGTCGATACCGCGATTCCCCGTACCCTGCGGGAAGTTGGCGTCAAGCAAGACGACATCGCCCGCATGGCCAGCGACGCCATGCGCCAGACGCGCCTTCTCGTGAATAACCCGCGTGAAGTCACCGAGGCAGACGCTTTCGCTATCTATAGCGCCGCGTTCTAAATCGACAGGCCCCTTGCCCTGCACCCCGGGTCGGCTTGATCGGCCGACCCGTTGCTGCACCCCGCCCAGAGTACCTCTCCGACGGACCGGGCCCCCTTTCCGCCTCTCAGACATAAACCCAACTCGATTCGGAAAGGGGCCCCGATCCGTCTCTTTCCCCGTTCTCCCCCCTAACGCTAGCGCAGCGGCACCGATGCCAAGGTGGCAACGACCGTCTCCGCCAACTCCTCCGGATCCACCGCACTCACGTCTGAATCTGTCTGCAACGGCACCGATTGACACTGCGGCGTCAGTCGCAAATAGGGGGGTTCAGCCTTCGCAAAGAGCGTCACGCTCGGCGTGGATGTCGTGTGCGCCACATGCATCAAACCACCATCGGCACCCACGAAAAGTGCAGCGTTTGCAATCACTCGCTTCGCTTCACGCAACGTCAACTGACCCACGTACGACGCCAATTGCAGATTGACGAATTTCGCCGTCATCAACGCCTTCGCCGCCTCAGCACCATTGCCCGATCCCAACAACACGATGCCCGCCGGCATCCCCGGTTGGTACGCTATGTCGTATGCCTGCAAGAACTCGCGCCATTGCGCATATGTGCGGCGCGGCTCCACACCCCCCATCGCAAGCACCAGAAACGGCCCCGCCGGCAGTTGCTGCGCCACAGCCTCCGGTAACTCCGACTCCCTGCGCAGATACGGCTTTGCACGCGCAAACAAGTCGTCGGACGCCAGCCCCAACGAGAAGACATCGTTGACGGCCGCAAAGCTGAACTGTGTCTGATTACGATCCGGGCCGTGGAAGAAGCGGAACAAGCAGGCAAAGGGCAGCGACGGGAAGAATTTTCGCTTCAGCCGCAGAGTCGGATAGTTGAATTCCTGCAATACGATGACGTCGTATTCGCCCGGATTCACGCTCGCGGGATCGTCGTAGACGTGACGGAAGATATCGTCACCCTCGAACAACGCCTTCAGCCCCGGCGTAATCAGCAGATCGACAGGCCCCTCACGTCCACGCAACAGCGCCCGGCCTGACATGTCCATCACGGCATCGCCCACCGACGCCTTGCCGCCATAGATCCACAACACCCGCGCATTCGGCGCCACATGACGCACTTCTCGATTCGACTGCCCGCTTATCGCGAGACGCAAGCGCCGGTGCAGATATTTTTTGGCAACGCTCAACGACGACGTGCGTTGCATGAAGACGTCGGGCTCGTGATACACCCACGCATAAGGAATGCGGGTGCTCGGCTCGGTAAGGGCGCCTAGACGGCGGGCAATGAAGCGCTGCAATGGCATGGTCGAATCGAAAGCAGGTGGGCCGCCGCCTCGCCCCCGCATGCCCGTGAAATAAGCTCACGCCGCGAGTCAGGCGACAGCGCCGGAAGTTCGGGAGTATGCCACGTCTGTCCGCGAAAACGGCACCGCAACCCCTTCCCTTGCCGCCCGCCCGTCGCCGCCTGCATCTCCCGTTTTCCCTCGACAAGGCCCGTCACACCACCTGAAAGTGGTGCGTGCCGTCTCGATGCAGTTGATCGACGAGCCCAAACTCCCAGTCGAGATATGCCTGCATCGCCTCAGCAGCGTTATCGGTGCCTTCATACGGACGGCGATATCGATCATCACGCACACTGGCCAGTCGCGTCTCGCCCGACTCCAACGGCAGTCCGGCATTGATCCACGCCTGCGTACCACCATCGAGCACCACGATCTCGGCATCGCTCAGACGTCGCAGATCCGCAGCCGCAAAGCGCGCGAGCAAGCTCGAGCCGCAGGTGAGCACGTAACGCTGTGCAGGTCCGATCTTGCGCAACGCCTCAGCCAGCCGCGCACGAATGACGAACCACGCGCCCGGTATGTGACGTTTGACGTAATTGACACCGGACGTGAAGTCGAGCATCGCGACCTGCCCCGGCACCGCCTCGTCGAGCCACCGCGCCAGCAACGCGGGCGAGACGGTCGCCACGTCAGGCGCGCTCGGCGTATGCAATGGCCAGCCACCCCGCGCACTGCGCGCCTCGGCGCTGTGCGGTTCGACCACGTACACGGTCCAGCCCATCTGCGCCAGCCACGAACCGGTCATATCGGCACGCACGCCATCGTCGTCCGCCAACACGATCCACGCGCCACGCACCGGCACCTGATGGTCGGTCTCCTGCACGAGTTGCCCACCCGGCGCACTCGCAAAGTCAGGCAAGTGCCCCGCTTCATATTCTTCCGGCGTGCGCACGTCAAAGCGATACACGGTGCGCCCCGGCGCATTCAGCGACGCCACGTCGGCTAGCGCGATGCGGCGTACCCCGGCACGATCGGCAACGGCTCTCGCCCCCTCCCGCGCAACCGCCAGTGTCGCTTCACGCACGGTGGACGGATGACGGCGATCCGCCCCTCGCTCGAGGGTCTGACCGGCCAGCGTCCAGCCAATGGTGCCGTTGCGCAATGCCGCCACCGGATTCGGCAATCCGGCATTGACGAGCGATTGCGTGCCGATGATGCTTCGCGTGCGCCCCGCGCAGTTGACGATCACGCGCGTGGCCGGATCCGGTGCGAGTTCACGAACACGCAGCACCAATTCGGCACCGGGCACGCTCGTCGAACCGGGAACGTTCATGGTCTGGTATTCGTCGAAGCGGCGCGCGTCGACAACGACCATATCGGCATCGGCATCGAGCAGTGCCTGCACTTCCTGCGCCGACAGCGACGGCGTATGACGCAATCCCTCGACCCACTCGCCAAAAGCCTTGCTCGGCACGTTGACGTCGCGGAACACTTCACCGCCCGCAGCAATCCAGCCGTCGAGGCCGCCCGCGAGCAAATTGACGTTCGTGTAGCCCAGTTTGCGAAGCACACTCGCTGCGAACGGCGCGAGATCCTGAGCGTTGTGCTCGCCGTACACGACGACCCGTGTGTCGCGTCGCGGAATGCGCGCCCATGCGTCGATTTCTACACGCGAGAGCGGAAGATTCGCAGCCCACAACGGATGTGTCTGCGCATACGGATCTTCTTCACGGACGTCGAGCAGAGCAATTTCCTCGCGCGCGAGCAACGCGGCGCGCACGTCGGCAAAGGTCAGTTCGGGGAAGGTGAAATCGGCGGCGGCGAGCGCCTGGTCAGCCGTCTGCGACGGCGCGTCAGTCGAGTGAGCGGACACGGTGGTTCCTTGAATTCGTCGAACGTTGCTTCGGTATCGTGTGTCGGCACGGCGAGGTGCCCCGTCTGCGTATGCCAGCGGCCATTGTCGCAGAAGGGCCCCGCACAAGTGGCACACCATGTGGTGCACTGCGGCATGTGCAGTACGGCTGATGGGCGCGCCGGTCTCAGACGCGTGGCGCCGCTCTGCCCCAAGGGTTCGGTAACTGCGCGTTCGCATAGCCGGAGACGAAGCCTTTGCGCTCGCCCGACTCGGTGAACACGCTGCGATGCACCGCACCAATGTTGGCGCCATACACGTGAATGCTCACCGACACCCGGTCGGCGTAGGCGTTGGTCACACGGTGAATGTCCCCCAGACGCGGCGACAACACCTCCACGTCGCCCGGCGACAAACGCACCGGCTCGCCCGCAATGACAGGCACGCCCTTTGCGTCGAGCACGTAAGGCAGGGAGTCCTCCGCGCCGCGCAGCATGCCGATCAGGCCCCACACGGTGTGGTCGTGAATCGGTGTGCGCTGCCCCGGCCCCCATACGAAACTCACGATGGAAAAACGCTGTGCGGAATCGCAATGCAGCAGGTATTGCTGATAGTGATCGGGATGCGGGGTCGCGAACGCCTCGGGCAGCCAGTCGTCGCGAGCGACCAATTGGGCGAGCAGCCCGGCGCCCTCTTCAAGGAGCGTCGTCTCGTGCGGACGGCGTTCTAGCAGTCGCGAGAATGCGGCAACAAAGTTGCGCAGCGGATCGAGCGCTTCGTAATCATGGTCGGGCACATCACCGCTCAGTGCGATGCCATCCAAAATGGCGGTCATACGGATTCCCGGAAAGCAGCGAGCGCCCGCCGGCCGGCAGCGCCCAGAATGGTGTCGTTTTGCGGCGTGTGAATGCGGCTGCACAGCACGTCGCGGTGGTAACGCTCAAGCGGATTGTTGCGCGAAAGTCCATGATTGCCAGAGAGCTGCAAAGCGAGTTCGAGAACCCGAATGGCATTGCCCGTTACCGTGAACTTTAACGCACCGCTGGCGATGTCGTCATCCGGCACGCCGGCGTCAGCCGACTCGGCCGCCCCATCGAGCAATCGCTGGTTCACATGCAGCAATGTCGCAATCTCGCCCACCGTCTCCTGAATGCGTGGCACGCTGGCGAGCGGCGCGCCAAGATTACCCGGCACGCGCGTGTTCAGGAACGTCACGAGCCAATCGACACCCGCGCGCGCCACCGCGTCATAGAGGGTGCCCAGCAACACGCTCATCCACGCCTGTTGTTCGATGTGCGCGTCGTTATCCGGCTGACCGATGCCCGCCGGCGCCCACTCATGGGGCAAGCGAATATCGACAGCATTGCCGAAAGGCAGGTCGACATCTTCAAGAACGACTTCGTGACTGCCCGACGCGCGCAGCCCAAGGTGATCCCAGTTCTGAATGACGCGAATACCGGGCCGGTCGGGCAGCGCCTGCGGACCATCAGGACGCGGCACGAGAAATACCCCGACACGCGGCTCCGGTTCGTCGGTTCGTGCCCAGACCGACAACCAGCGTAACGCCGGAATGCCGGTGCAGTAGAGCTTGCGGCCAGACAGCCGCCAGCCGGACTCGGTACGTCGTGCAATTGTGGACGGCAAGCCGCCCCGGGCTGGCGTGCCCAGATCGGGCTCGACGCGCAGCGCATTGATCAACGCGCCGTCGCGCACCGCACTGTCGAAAACCGCACGTCGTTGCGCCTCGGGCCAGTGCGTGCTCGTCCGGACGAGCGAGCGGTGCTGAAGGTAGGTCATCGTCAGCACGAGCGCGGTGGCCGATTCGCCCGCCGCAACGGCGCCGACGATGCGCCGCGCCGCGACCAGCCCGCCACCACCGCCGCCCTGCGCACGCGGCACGATTTCGGCAATCAGCCCGTGACGATGCAACAGGGCGAAGTTCTCGAACGGGAAGCGTGCCTCGCGGTCGAGCGCCGCCGCACGCTCGGCGAGCGTGCGTGTAATGGGAGGCAGCAAGGCAGCCAGTTGCGCAAGACGTGCCGGACCATCGGCCCGCGGCAGAGGTAGCACCGCGCCGGACGGCGCCTGGTTCGCTGGCGACGGCAACGCGTCGGACAGCAACGGCGATTGACCAAGAGAAGACATGGCTTTTGGAATAAGCAAATACGCGTTTGGCACAGCGCGTGCCTTCTTACGCAGTGCCCATAGCGTAAGGCCCGGCTCAGCCTCGCCCAACCATCCATATCGAATAATCTTTGCGGAAATGATTATTTAACGGCCGCGAATTGTTTGCGTAGGCTCACTCACGTTCACCGTCTGTTTCCGATCGATGGGCGTGTAGCGCAAACCGACCCACGTCGCCGTGCACGCGTCCTGCCCCAAATAAGGAGAGCGTTCATGAGCGTCGAGATCATCGGCATGATTCAAAGCAGTAAGCAATCCGAAATTCATCCGCAAAACGGCCCGGCGGTCGACCGCGACTACGTGCGTAATTTCGCCCGCGCCCACGAGCAGTCCGGCTTCGACCGCATTCTCGTACCGCACCATTCCACCAGCCCGTCCGCCACGCTCACGATCGCCTACGCGACGACCGTGACCGAGAACATCCACTTCATGCTCGCGCACCGCCCGGGCTTCGTCGCGCCGACGCTGGCCGCGCGCCAGATCGCCACGCTCGATCAGTTCAGCGGCGGCCGTCTCGGCGTTCACTTCATCTCGGGCGGCTCCGATGACGAACAGCAACGCGACGGCGACTTTCTCTCGCATGACGAGCGCTACGCGCGTACCGACGAGTATCTGAGCATCCTGCGTCGCATCTGGACTGAAGACCGCCCGTTCGACCATGACGGCACGTATTACCGCTTCAAGCAGGGCTTCTCGGAGGTCAAGCCGGTGCAACAACCACACGTGCCGATCTTCTTCGGCGGTGCGTCGGAAGCCGCGCTGGAAGTCGCCGCCAAGCACGCAGATATCTATGCCCTGTGGGGCGAATCGCTCGATCAGGTGCGCGACATCACCACGCGCGTACGCACGGCCGCCGCAGTGCACGGCCGCGTGCCGCGCTTCTCGGTGTCGTTCCGCCCGATTCTCGGCGAGACCGAAGCAAAGGCCTGGGCGCGCGCCGATCAAATTCTCGCACAGGCGAAAGCCATTCGAGAAGCCGCTGGCCTGCCGCAAGGTTCGGCGCTGCAAAGCGAAGGCGCACGACGCCTGCTCGCTGCCGCCGATAAGGGGGCGCGCCTCGACAAGGTGCTGTGGACGGAGATCGCCAAACTCATCGGCGGACGCTCGAACTCGACCGCGCTCGTCGGCACGCCCGAGCAAGTCGCCGACGCGCTGCTCGATTATTACGACCTCGGTGTGACGACGTTCCTCATTCGCGGCTTCGATCCGCTGGGCGACGCCATCGACTATGGCCGCGAACTCATTCCGCGTCTGCGCACCCTGGTGGCCGAACGCGATCGTCAAAACGACGCCACGCGCCGCGCGGCCTGATTAAGGAGAGACTGCCCATGGCTGCCGTTCTGCCCGTCGACACGCATACGTTCGCACGCTCGACGTCCACCCCCGCCCCGACACGCACCACGCCCACCGGGCTCGTGCTCAACGCCGCGCCGCAGCAGCGCTTCTGGTTCGACGCGCCGCCGGTGCGCAACGATGTGCTTGCCGAGCGCCGCCACCGCCAGACACGTCTGGCCGCCGCGTTTCGCATCTTCGCGCGCCACGGCTTCGACCTCGGACTGGCCGGACACATCACGGCGCGAGATCCCGAGCTGACCGACCACTTCTGGGTCAATCCGCTGGGCGTGCACTTCTCGCGCATCAAGGTATCCGATCTGCTGCTTGTCAATGCCAGGGGCGAGACGGTCGTGGGCGACAAGCCGCTCAACAAGGCGGCGTTCGCGATCCATGCCGCCATTCACGAGGCCCATCCGCATCTCGTTGCCGCCGCACACACGCACTCGACCTACGGCAAGGCATGGTCGACGCTCGGACGCGCGCTTGATCCGCTCACGCAGGATTCGTGCGGTTTCTTCGAAGACCACGCACTGTTCGACGACTTCACCGGCATGGTGGTCGACGACAGCGAAGGCAACCGTATCGCCCGCGCGCTGAACAAGCCCGACGGCAGCGGCACGGTCAAGGGCGTCATTCTCAAGAACCACGGCATTCTCACAGCGGGCCCGACTGTCGAGGCCGCCGCATGGTGGTACATCGCCCTCGAGAACGCCGCGCACACGCAGTTGCTCGCGCAAGCCGCCGGCACGCCGCAGCCGATCGACGATGCGACGGCGCGCCACACGCACAGTCAGGTCGGCGGCCCGGAAGGCGCGCTGTACTCGTTCGAAAGCCTCTACGAAGGACTGGTTGCCGCCGAGCCGGATCTGCTCGACTGACGTCGCGGGGCGTGCCTCACGCGCCCCATTTCGCTACCCGCACACAAACATCAGAAATCATCAGGGGAGTCGTATCCATGAAGTTTCGTCACACCGCCAACGGCTCGGAAGTCACGACGCAACACGAAGTTCACCCCGGCCGCCGCAAGGTGCTGCGCGCGGGCACGGCCGCCGCACTGGCCGCCCCGGCCCTCTTGCTCGGACGCCGTGCGTGGTCGCAACCGCGCAAGCTCACGTTCGCCTGGAATCAGAACTCGTTCTGCCTCACGCCGATCGTCGCCGCGCAGGAACGCGGCTTCTTCGAGAAGAACGGCCTGCAAGTCGACCTGATCAACTACAGCGGCTCGACCGACCAGTTGCTCGAATCGATTGCCACCGGCAAGGCAGACGCCGCCGTCGGCATGATCCACCGCTGGCTCAAGCCGCTCGAAGCCGGTTTCGACGTGAAGATCATCGGCAGTTCGCACGGCGGCTGCGTGCGCTTGCTGGGCGCGAAGGCCGCTGGCGTGACGTCGCTCGCCGCGCTCAAGGGCAAGACCATCGGCGTCTCCGACCTTGCCGCACCGGGCAAACACTTCTTCCAGATCCTGCTCGCCAAGAACGGCATCGACGCCGAGCGCGACATCACCTGGCGTCAGTACCCGGCCGACCTGCTTGGCGTGGCCGTCGACAAGGGCGAGATTCAGGCGATTGCCGACGGCGACCCGAATCTGTATCTGCTGGAGAAACGCACCAAGGGCGCGTACGTCGAACTGGCCACCAACCTGAGCGGCGAATACGCCCGCAAGGTGTGCTGCGTAATCGGCGCGCGCGGGGAACTGGTGCGCAACGACCGCGCAGCAGCTAGCGCGCTCGCACGCTCCATCGTGCAAGCCACCGAGTTCGTGAACGAGAACCCGAACGAGGCCGCGAAGATCTTCGCCAAGTATTCGCCGAAGATCAGCCCCGAAGACCTGCGCAAGCTGTACGCAACGCTCACCTACTCGCACCATCCGACCGGCGCAGACCTGCGCGATGAAATCGCCTTCTTCGCCGACGACTTCCGCCGCATCGGTGTGCTCAAGAAGAGCACCGACCCGCAGAAACTGGCGCAGCACGTCTACGCCAATGTCCTGGGATAAACGACCATGAGTGCCATTCTCGACAACGCTGCGCTACGCGGGGCCTCTCCTGCCGGCGCACTGGAACTCGCCGAACAGACGGCGGGCACAACGCTGCGTGTGCCCGTGCCCCGCTTCGACGACACCGACATCGATCAACGCTTCGCCGCCCCCCGCACGCCCGCCTTGTGGGGCACCGGATTCGCCGCCGCGCTCGCATGGGCCGCCTTCGGCGCGCTCACGCTGCGCTGGCCCAACAAGATCGTGGGCTTCTCCGACTGGGCCTTTACCGACGAACTGGGCGCGTTCGCACTCGTCGCCGCCGCCATACTCGCTGTGCTGTCGGTCGCAGGCCGCGCCACCCCGCCGTTGCTGCGTTTGCGCGAAGCACTTACCGGTGCGGGCCCGTGGCTCGTCGCCATCGCGCTCGTGCTGGCCGCGTGGGAAATCCTCACCGCAAAGACCGGATCGCTGCCCACGCCGTTCTTCGCCCCGCCGCAAGCCCTCATCGAGGTCTATACGGACGATTGGCGACGCCTCGGCGACAGCGCCGTGAACACGCTCAAGCTGCTCGGCATCGGCTTCGGACTCGGTGCCATCGCAGGCTTTCTGATCGGTGTGTCGATCGGCTGGTCTCGCGCGATCGGTTACTGGGTCCATCCGGTACTGCGCGTACTGGGCCCGGTGCCTGCCACCGCCCTGCTGCCGCTCACGTTCTACTTCTTTCCGTCGAGCTATTCGGCCGCAACGTTCCTGATCGCGCTGTCGACGGCATTTCCTGTCGCGGTGCTCACGTGGTCAGGCGTCGCAGGGGTGAACAAGAGTTACTACGACGTTGCCCGCACGCTCGGCGCGTCGGATGCATTTCTGGTGCTGCGCGTCGCGATTCCCGCTGCGCTACCCAACGTTTTCGTCGGTCTTTTCATGGGGCTTGGGGCATCGTTCTCGGTGCTCGTCACCGCCGAGATGATGGGCGTGAAGTCCGGCCTCGGCTGGTACCTCACGTGGGCGCAGGGCTGGGCCTCCTACGTGAACATGTACGCCGCCCTGATCGTCATGGCATTGCTCTTCTCCGGTGTCATTACGCTGCTCTTCACCGTGCGTGACCGCGCGCTTGCGTGGCAGAAAGGAACCGTCAAATGGTAAGCGCCGCAACGTCTTCTCCTACACTCGACCCGCGGGACGCCGGCGCTCCGGCGTCTCATCCCGCGAGCGACAGCGCCGCCTCCGCGAACGACACCGGCGCGCGGATCGATATTCGCGGCGTCGATCATTGGTTCGGCACGCGGCAGGCGCCGTTGCAAGTGCTCGACGGGGTAAACTTGAGCGTCGCGCCCGGCGAGTTCGTGGCGTTGCTCGGCCCAAGCGGCTGCGGCAAGTCCACGTTGCTGCGCCTCGTTGCCGGACTCGAGACCGCGACACGCGGCACGATCACGCAGGACGGCACGGCGATTACGCGTCCCGATCCGTCGCGCATCGTGGTGTTTCAGGACCCGACGCTTTACCCGTGGCGGCGCGTGCGCGATAACGTCGCACTCGGTCTGCAAGCCCGCGGCGTGCTCGGCAAGGAACGCCAGCGAGTCGACGCAGCGCTCGCACGCGTGGGCCTTTCGGAGTTTGCCGATGCGTTTCCGCATCAACTCTCCGGCGGTATGGCGCAGCGCGTGGCACTCGCCCGGGCGCTCGTCAACGACCCGCGTCTGCTGGTGCTCGACGAGCCGCTCGGCAAACTCGACTCGCTCACGCGCCTGGCGATGCAAAGCGAACTGGTCGATCTGTGGCAACGCGCCGGTTTCTCGGCGCTGCTCGTCACGCACGATGTCGAGGAAGCCCTCTTCCTGGCGCAACGCGTAATCGTGTTCAGCCCGCGCCCGGCGAAGATCGTGGCGGAGCTACGTGTCGATCTGCCCTATCCGCGCCATCGCGGCGACGCGCGCATTACCGAACTGCGCCACGAAGCGCTCCGACACCTGGGGCTCGATGCAAGCTGGTAATCGCGCAGGTCGTGGTGTCACGAAGCGAATGAAGTCGACGTACCGGCCGTCATCGGCGTTATCGGCGTCATCGGAGCGCGTCCCGGCGGAGCGCGCCCGATGACGTCGCCCCCCTCGCATCTCTGGCTTAACGCCCTGCTGCAAGCCCTTCAGTTCGTGCAGTCCGCCGGGCTGGACACGCTCTATGCGCTCGGCATCACCGGCGACTCGCATGGCGCGCTGGCGTGGCCGTGGGACGTGCGCATCGCCGGGGAAAATCTCGTCATCGACGTTGCCCTCGCCCGTCAGTTCGGCGGGATGCTCGCGGCCATCGCGTTTGCGCTCGCCTGCGTGCTGCTGGCGCTGTTCTGGCGACGCGCGTGGCGCTGGCTGCTCGCCGCCGCCCTTGGCGCACTTGTGCTGGCCCCATGGCCGTCTCCATCGCTTTGGCTGACGGCCGCCGTGCCGACCAGTTTCCATACGAGCCCGACGGGCTTCACCGTGCAGAGCATCTCGCGAGGCTCACGTGTGTATGCGGCCCAGTGCGTTGTATGTCACGGCGCCGACGGACGCGGCGAAGGCCCGCTGGCCTCCACGTTGCACCGTTGGCCGCCGACCATGGCGAGCGCCTTACTAAGCCGCCGCGCGGACGGTGAACTGTTCTGGCATGTGTTGTATGGCATGCGCGACGATGGGGGCATGACGATGCCCGGCTTCGCCGGACGGCTGAGCGATCGCGAAATCTGGGCCGCACTCGATTACATGCGCGTGCTCTCGGCGTCGGCCGGTATGGCCGCTGGCGGCAGTTGGCCCGTGCCGATTGCATTGCCCTCCCTCGCAGTGAGGTGCGCCAACGGCCCCACCCGGAATATCGCCGTGTGGCGCGGCAATCAGCGGGTGCGCGTCGTCGCAGTCGATGCCGATCATCCGCCCCCGTTTGAAGACCCGCGTTTCCTCACCCTGCTGGTCGAGCGCAATAGCCCGTCACCACATCAAGGGGCCGGCATTCGCAAGGTGGCAGCGCAACGTCCGGAGCGCACGCCGGCGGCCAATGTCACAACCCTGTTCGGTGCGCGAGCCGACTGCGTGGCCGATGACCCCGAGGCATGGCAGGTCTTCGCACAGATTGCCGGGGCTTCCCCGTCAAGCGTCGCAGGCACCGAATGGCTGGCAGACCGTGACGGCTGGTTGCGCGCCCTCGCCCCCGCCGGCCGCCGGGGCTGGGCCGACGGCGGCCTGATGTGCACAACGTCGACCGCCCTGCCGGACGGCGCTCTGGCGGCCCTTCGCGCAGACCCGCTCACCACCGCGCTGCGCCAAATGGACGACGACCCCGTGCGCTTCGTCAAAGGCGGCTTCGTGCACTAGCCATCGCTCAGCGTCCGCACCGGACTTCCCCTTTTCCAATCCACCACAGGCATTCATCATGACGATTTCCCGACGCCGCTTTCTCCAATACGTCACGACCACCGGTGCGGCGGGTGCGCTGACCACACTCGCGCTGCCCGGTGTGTCTTACGCGCAGTCCGGCCGCCCGATCCTCAAGGCTGGCGATCAGAAAGGCGGTCTGCGTGCGCTGCTCGAAGCCGCAGACGAACTCAAGGCATTGCCCTACGACATTCAGTGGACCGAGTTCCCCGCCGCCGCACCGCTGGCCGAAGCGCTCAATGCGGGTGCCGTCGATTGCGGTCCGATCGGCGACGCGCCGGTGATCTTTGCGCTGTCGGCGGGTGCCGCCATCAAGATCATCGGGGCCAATCGCTCCGATGCGTACGGCACCGCCGTGATCGTGCGGCCAGACGCCACGCTGCGCACCGCCACCGACCTCAAGGGCAAAAACATCGGCACGACGAGAGGCTCCATCGGTCACTTCGTCACGCTCAAGGCGCTCGCCGCCGCCGGTCTGGCACCGAACGACGTCAACTTCCGCTTCCTGCCGCCAGCCGACACCATCACCGCGCTGGCCAGCGGCTCGGTCGACGCATGGGCGACATGGGAGCCCTACACCGCCGTGGCGGAGACCACCGGGCGCGGACGCGTGCTTGTGAACGGACGCGGACTCTGGTCGGGGTTGAGCTATCTCGCGGCGACCGACACCGCCATCGCGAGCAAACAGGACGTGCTGCGCGATTTCCTCGCGCGTGCCGTGCGTGCCCAGGTCTGGTCCTATCAGCATGTCGATGCATTCTCTGCGGCCATGGCGCGTATCGTCGGCATCCCGCCCGAGGCCGCGAAACTACAGTTCTCGCGACGTGCCACGAAATGGCGCAACATCGACGACGCGCTCGTCGCAGAGCAACAGCGTACGGCCGACTTTTACTCGCAAGTCGGCTTGCTCCGGCAACCGCTCGACGTGAAGACTACGTTTGACCGGCGCTTTCCCATCAAGGCCTGATGGCGGCAGCGGAGGGCGGGGAAAGCTCCGCCATGCACGCCAGCGCATGAGCCGTCGCGGGAATTGTTGGGATACTCAGTCTAAGATCGACTTTGAACGCGCTTCGGCGTGAGGCTGGAAAGTGTCTTAATTCCGGCAGCAGTCCATAGGCCAGAAGTGCTTACGATCCCGGCAGCAGTCCACGAACACCACGCAGGTGATGTTGCAATGAGGAACGGACGCCGATCGCAAGATCGTACAAGCCACTCAAGTCCGGCTCGATTACCCTATGAACCTTTTTGGGAAAGAACAGGATCGGTCAGATCATGATGCGAAAAATTTTCTGGGACGAACCTTACAAAACAACGCTGGATACCATCGTCAGTCAAGTTGACGGTGAGCAAGTCCAGGTCGAGTCGACGATATTTTTTGCGTTCTCCGGCGGCCAGGAGAGCGATTATGGTTCGCTTGGCGGATACCCGGTTATCAAGGCCGAAAAGCTTGGTCTGGAAATCGTTTATACCTTGCCGCACGACCATTCGCTACGTGTGGGGGACTGCGCCACATGGCGAATTGACTGGGAGCGGCGCTATCGTCTGATGCGCCTGCACTTTGCCGCAGAAATGGTCTTGCAGTTGGTATATCGGCTACGCCCGGGCATCGAGCGCATCGGCGCCCACATCGCACAAGATAAGGCGCGCATCGATTTCGCGAGCGATGTCAGCCTGGCACCGTTGTTTCCCGAGATCGAATTAGAGGCAGCGAACTTGACGTCGCGCGACCTCCCTATCCTCACAGGTTTCAGCGACGTCCAAACACAGCGAAGATACTGGAAAGTCGATGGCTTTGCGATGATGGCATGTGGAGGCACGCATCCAAAATCGACTCGCGAGATTGGTGCGGTGAAACTCAAACGCAAAAATACGGGGCGAGGAAAGGAGCGAATTGAGATCTTGCTGGTGCAAGCCTAGTGTGTTGCATTGACCGGGGGAATCCACAGCCAGAATCCGACACTCAAATGGGTTTTCGTAGCAGCCAATCACGAGCGAATAGTGCGCGGCGTCGTCCGGTGGCCTTCAACAACGATCGACCTTCCTGGCCTACGGATGAATGGTTTCGCCGCGATTCAGCGTGCTGTTGAACGCCTCGATTTTACGCACCCGTGTTTCGGGCTTTTTAGCGTTCTGCATCCGAAACATGATCGCGTAGCGGTTATGGCCGCCAGCGCGACGAGTGCCGCCTGTGGTAGCGTGACGCTTTCCGTCTCACTTGCGTGCGCGTCACGCCGCGCCCTTTCGCCATGCTCGACTTCGACGCCGACGCGCTGATGCGCCTCGTCACGACGCCCATGCCATTCGGCAAACACAAAGGCACCTACATCGCCGATCTGCCGGGCAACTACCTGAGCTGGTTCGCCCGCGAAGGTTTCCCGCCGGGCGAGATCGGCCGCCTGCTCGCCCTCATGCACGAGATCGATCACAACGCCTTGGGTGAATTGCTGCGGCCGCTGCGCGCGAAAGCGCAGGCCGCGCGCGCCCGGTAAGCCGGAATCGGCCGGAGCGCCGCCCGCACGTCCAGGCACATCCTCGCAGGGCCGTCAGGCCCGCACGGCGCCAGTGAGCATCGGCGGCAGATGGCGGCGTACCCACTGCGTTTGCTGCTCGTAGGCGTGTGCCAGTTGCAGCACGGCAAGATCCGCTTGCGCGGGTCCGATGATTTGCAGTCCCATCGGCAAACCGCGTGCATCGAACCCGACCGGCACGCTGATCGCCGGCAACCCGGCCAGCGTCGGCCCGATCACGACTTCCATCCACCGGTGGTAGGTGTCCATCGGCTTGCCCGCCAAGGACGTCGGCCAGTGCATTTGCGCATCGAACGGGAACATTTGCGCCGACGGCAACAACAGGAAGTCGTAACGCTCGAACAATCGTGCGAGCGAGCGGTACCACTCACTGCGATCGACGCTCGCGCGAAACACGTCGGCAGCGCGCAACGCGTCGCCTCCCGCGACTTCCCATTGCGCCTCCGGCTTGAGCTTGTCGCGACGTGCCGGGTCGGCATACATCGCGCCCAGCGAACCGTTCACGAGCCAGTGACGCAGCGTAAGCCACGTCTGCCACAGCCGGTCCGGTGCAAAGTCGGGCATGCACGGCGCCACTTCGCATCCCATCGCCGTGAAGTCGCGCAACGATGCTTCGCACAACGCCATCACGCCGTCTTCCATCGGCAGATAACCGCCGTAGTCGCCGAGCCAGCCCAGCTTCACGCCCTTCACGTCACGCGATAGCGCACTCGCGAACGGCGGCGTCTCGCCAGCGAGCGAAAGCGGGCTTCGCGCGTCGTAGCCGGCCTGCGTTGCGAGCAATTGGGCGACGTCGGCCACCGTTCGGCCCATCGGCCCTTCGGTGCTCAGTTGCTGGACGAAGACTTCGGGTGTCGGGCCATACGGCACACGGCCCTGCGACGGCCGCATGCCGTACACGTTGCCGAACGCCGCCGGGTTGCGCAGCGATCCCATCATGTCGCTGCCGTCCGCCACCGGCAGCAGGCGCAGCGCCAGCGCACTGCCTGCCCCGCCGCTGCTGCCACCGGCGATGCGCGTTGTGTCGTAGGCGTTACGCGTGGTGCCGAAGACCGGGTTGTAGCTGTGCGAACCCAGTCCGAACTCGGAAACATTGGTCTTGCCGATGAAAATCGCGCCCGCAGCGCGGATGCGCGCGACGCTGATGCTGTCCTGCGTGTCGGGGGCTGCCGACGTCAGAGGCGAGCCCTTGCGTGTGGGAAATCCGGCACAGGCGGCCATATCCTTCACCGCGTGCGGCATGCCGTGCATCCAGCCAAGATACTGACCGTTCGCCAGTTGCCGGTCGCGCTCGTCGGCCTGCGCCAGCAACGCGTCGGCATCTCGCAGCGACACGATGGCGTTGACCGCCGGGTTGTACTGCGCAATATGAGTGAGATAGGCCTGCATCACCTCACGGCACGAAACCTGACGCGTGCGAATGGCGCTGGACAGTGCGAGCGCGTCGAGCGCGACGATATCGTTCAGGGGAGTGTCGGGGGTAGCCGTGGTGTTGGCTGCGGCTGCACTCGTTTGGGCAGCCATGGGGGGCAGGTCTGGCACGATGGCCATGCGTCTATCTCCTTGGCGGTGGCGTCGATCGGTGCGACGCCGTTGTCTGTCACGCCATTGTCGGTCAAACCCGCCAAGGATGCCGAGGGGAAAATTAAGTCCGCCACGGCGGTGGAAATACGTCAGTTCTCATCTTCAGCGATGCCCGGCGCATCAGTGCGTCAGCGGATCGAGACCGGTCGATTCGACATCCTTTGCAACGGCAGGCGCGGCCATGTACGTCAGCAGCTTCTTCGCCTCGTCAGGATGCGGCGCATTCACCGGTACGCCGCCCGCGAAGCGCGTGACCGATTGCAGCGACTCGGGAATCTTGCCCGCGAACACGGCGCCCTTGACCGGCAGCAGTTCGCTCACCTGTTGCAATCCCAGTGCGTAGTCGCCGGCGGCCACCTTCTCGGCGACGGGCGTCTTCTGCACCATCACCGATTTGCCTTGCATCTGCTCGGCGATGCCCAGTTTCTTGAAGAGCTCACGCTCGATATACACGCCGCTGGCGCTGTCGGAGTACGCGACCGACTTCGCGGCCAGCAGCGCCGCCTTCAGCTTCTCGGGGGTGCTGACATCCGGCACGGTGTCGCCCGCTTTGACGACGACACCGATACGCGAATCTGCCAGATCGACGCGCGAATCGGGGCGCACCTTGCCCGCCTTGATGAGATCGTCGAGCGCGTAACCGACCATGATGACGACGTCGGCCGACTCACCCCGCGCCAGACGATTCGGGATCGCCTCCGGCGCTTTGCCCATCGACGGCCCCCAGGCTGTGTCGACGTGGTCGCCGCTCGATGCCTCGAACTTGGGCAGCAGCAGCTTGTACGCGGCCGTGAAGCCGCCGGAGTTCATCACGCGCAGGTCTTCTGCGTGAGCGGATGTGGCAGCGAACAGCGCCGTCATCGCGACGCCCGCACCGAGCGTGGCAAACAGGCGTCGGGCTGCGCTCGTGCGCACAGAGATGGAAGTGTTTTTCATGGCGCGCGCTCTCAGCCTGCGGCAAGTTCGGTACGGGTGCGGCCTTGCCCGCCGGGGCGGCCACGATAAAGCGCCAGCGTCGCACAGATTGCGCATAGCGCGGCGAAGCTCATCCAGTAACCCGGCGCAGCCTTGTCGCCCGTGGCATGGATCAGATACGTCGACAATGCGGGCGTGAAGCCGCCGAAAACCGCCGTCGCCAAGCTATAGGCCAGCGAGAATCCGGCCACGCGCACGTCTGGCGGCATCACTTCGGTGAGCGCCGGGATCATCGCGCCGTTGTACATGCCGTACAGGAACGAGAGCCACAGCAACGCGATCAGCATGCGCGTAAAGCTCGGCGCCTGCACGAGGAACGACAGAACCGGATAGGCGCTCACCAGCGTGAGGCCCGCGAAGAGCAGCAGCACCGGACGACGGCCAATGCGGTCGGAGAGCGTGCCGCCGATCGGCAGCCAGATGAAGTTCGACACGCCCACGCACAGCGTGACGAGCAGCGCATCGGCGCTCGAGAGGTGCAGCACGCTCTTGCCGAACGTCGGTGCGTAGACGGTAATCAGGTAGAACGCCGTCGTGGTCAGCGCCACGAGCATCGTGCCGCCGAGCACCACGCCGGCATTGGCGGCCATCGAACGGAATACTTCGCCGACCGACGGGTGATGCTTGCGTTGCTTGAACTCCTCGCTCTCCTGAAGCGAGCGGCGCAGCGCGAAGATCACCGGCACGATCATGCAGCCCACGAGGAACGGCAGGCGCCAGCCCCACGAGGCAATCTCTTGCGCCGTCAACGTGAGCGAGAGCACAAAGCCAAGGCCCGCCGAGACCACGATGGCGACCTGCTGGCTCGCGGACTGCCAGCTCGTGTAAAAGCCCTTACGGCCCGGCGCGGCGATTTCCGCCAGATACACGGACACACCGCCCAGTTCGGCACCGGCCGAGAAGCCTTGCAGCAGACGGCCGATCAGCACCAGCACCGGCGCGGCCAGACCGATGGTTTCGTAACCCGGCACGAAGGCGATGAGAATGGTGCCGCTCGCCATGATGGCCAGCGTGGTGACCAGCCCTTTGCGACGGCCGACGTTATCGATGTACGCGCCCAGCACGATGGCGCCGAGCGGGCGCATCAGGAAACCCGCGCCGAAAACGGCAAAGGTCAGCATGAGCGATGCGAATTCGCTGTCCGTCGGGAAGAAGACGCGAGAGATCTGGGTGGCGTAGAAACCGAACAGGAAGAAATCGAACTGCTCGAGGAAGTTGCCGGCCGTCACGCGCAGAACCGCGCCGGCTTTCGATGGGCGACGCGAAACCGCGTCTTGGGGGCGCTGTGACATGCGCTGTCTCCGTTTTGCATGCAGCCCGGGGGGCGGGCCGCCAATGAATCGTCGCATTGCGTCTCTGCCAGGGACGTGTCGAACCGTCGTGGACGCTTTTTTGAAACCGCCAATGGTGCGCCGGAAGTTCCCCGGTTGTGAATTGCAAGTTTTGGAAAGATTGATGCGCATACGCTATCAATCATAGGATGCTAATGCGCCTACCGATCGGTAACACGTTACACTCTGCGCCACGCCCGAACCCGCGGCTATCCCCCGGTGTCCGTGCCGCGTGCGGCGCTTGCCCGACTCTCATCCCCCCAATGTCATGGCGATCAATTTCGATCTGAACGATTTGCAGGCCTTTCGCGCGGTGGCGCAACTCGCGAGCTTTCGCCGCGCGGCCGAAGCCATTCACCTCTCGCAGCCCGCACTCTCGCGCCGCATCGACAAGCTCGAGGAGGCGCTGGGCGTCAAGCTCTTCGAGCGCAGCACGCGGCGCGTGGCACTCACCAACGTCGGGCGCGCGTTTGCACGCGATGCCGAACGGATTCTCGACGATCTGGATAACGCGCTACTGGGTATTCGAGACGTGGCGTCGTCGAGCCTCGGGCATGTGACCATCGCCTGTGTGCCGTCTGCCGCGTATTACTTCATGCCGCAGGTGATCTCGCGCTACCACCAGGCGTATCCGCGCATCCGCATCTCGGTGCTCGACGCCAGCGCCAACGAGGTGCTTGCCGCCGTGGTGAACGGCGATGCCGATTTCGGGTTGAATTTCATCGGTAGTCAGGAGCCGAACATCGAGTTCAAGCTCCTGCTGCAGGAGCGTTACGTGGCGGCGTGCCGGCGCGATCATCCGCTCGCGGGCAAGAAGCGGGTGACGTGGCGAGAGCTTTACGAGTACGACTACATCACTGTCGGGAAGGCCTCGGGTAACCGCCTGCTGCTCGATCAGGCGCTGACGGCGCTGCCGCAACGCCCGCCGAGTATCTGCGAGACACAACATGTGACGACGATGCTCGGACTGGTCGAAGCGGGCCTGGGTGTGGCGGCCGTGCCGACGATGGCGATGCCGGGCGGCGACCACCCGTTGCTCACGAGCGTGCCGCTGGTCGATCCCGTGGTGACGCGCCGCGTCGGCATGATCCGGAGCAAGGCGCGGCCGCTCTCGCCAGCGGCCGCCCAGTTGTATCGCTACGTGGCCGAGATGAAGGTGCCGTCGCGGCGCCGCACGGGCGGCGAGGCCGTATAGCCGAATCGCAGCGAATGCACGCAAGGTAACATTTCGTTACCGGCCTTACGAGAAGTGAAACATTGAGGTAGCGGCGACGGAACGATGCGTCTTTATACTTGCCTCGCGTTCATTCGAATCCACTTCAAGACTCATGCTCAAGCGAATTTTCCCGATGGTGGCGATCGCCGCCGTGGCAGCAACGACTTCCCTGACGGCTTCGGCCAGTGACATGAACAATGCCCTTGGCGGCGCGCTGGGCGGCGTGGCAGGCGCGGCCGTGGGCGGTGCGCTTGGGGGCAGCACCGGTGCTGTGGTGGGAGGTGCGGTTGGCGGTGGCGCCGGCGGCGCAATCACGTCGAACCGGCGCGAGCGCACGGGCGCCATTGTCGGTGGTGCGCTGGGCGGTGGTGCCGGTACGGCGGCAGGCAATGCGATGGGCGGGCGCTCCGGCGGCCTGATCGGCGCGGCCGTCGGCGGCGGCGCGGGTGCCGCGCTCGGCGGCAACATGTCGCGCTCGAACTCGTACGACGACGACGACCACTACCGCGGAAAGCGCCGCGGTCATCACAAGCACCATCATTGATCGGTCTGCGCCGGTCTTCACCGAAACGAAGCGTCCCGTGATTGCAGGGCGTTGTCCGGATGGGGTTGCCCCCGACGGAAATAAAAAAAGCCGCAGCGCGATTCGCTGCGGCTTTCGTGTTTTTCCAGCCGGCCGATTACCGTCCGCCTGGCTCCGGCAGGTACGGGCCAATGCCCGTCGGATAACTGCCCGGGATCAGCATCGACGAATCGAGACGGTCAATGGTCGTGCGGCCGGTCAGTGCCATGGTCACATCCATCTCCTTCGCAATGACCTCCAGCGCGCGGCGCACACCCACCTCGCCCATCGCCCCCAGACCGTACAGGAACGGACGCCCGATGAGCGTCCCCTTCGCGCCCAGGGCCATCGCCTTGATCACGTCCTGACCGGAACGGATGCCGCCGTCGAGCCAGACCTCCGTGTCGCGCCCCACCGCCGCCACAATGTCGGGCAGCGCGCGAATCGTCGAGATCGCACCGTCAAGCTGACGCCCGCCGTGATTGCTCACCACGATCGCGTCGGCCCCGGTGTCGCGTGCGGCACGCGCATCTTCAGGGTCGAGCACGCCCTTGAGCACGAGTTTGCCGCCCCAACGCTTCTTGATCCACTCGACGTCGTTCCATGACAGACGCGGGTCGAACTGCGCCGCCGACCAGGTGGCAAGCGAACCGATGTCATCCACGCCCTTGGCATGACCCACGATGTTGCCGAAGGTGCGTCGGCGTGTCCTCAACATGCCCATGCACCAGCGCGGCTTGGTCATCATGTTGGCAATGTTCGGCAACGTCAGCTTCGGCGGCGCCGACAGGCCATTCTTGATGTCTCGATGACGCTGACCGCTGATCTGCAAGTCCATCGTCACCATCAGTGCCGAACACCCTGCGGCCTTGGCCCGGTCGATCAAACGCTCGATGAAGTCGCGATCGCGCATCACATACAACTGGAACCAGAACGGCGCCTTGGTGTGCGCCGCCACGTCCTCGATGGAGCAGATCGACACGGTCGAGAGCGTAAACGGCACACCGAACGCTTCAGCCGCACGCGCCGCGAGAATCTCGCCGTCCGCATGCTGCATGCCTGTCATGCCCGTCGGCGCCAGCGCCACCGGCATGGCGACCGACTCTCCCAACATCGTCGTGCGCGTGCTGCGATGCTCGATGTTCACGGCAACGCGCTGCCGGAACTCGATACCGCCGAAATCCGCCGCATTCGCCCGATAGGTCGCCTCCGTCCACGACCCCGAATCGACATACTCGTAAAACATGCGCGGCACTCGCCGCTGTGCGAGAACCCGTAAGTCCTCGATGGTGGTAATCACTGCCATGCTGTGTCTCTTCTTCCGGGAAATTCCAACCGTCTTTTGGCGGTTAGTTAATATGTTATATAATTTTTACTTCGGCTTGACGAGGTCCACGAGGGACTGCGTGTGTTTAATTGTCTTGAGCACGATATTCGACTGAATCGACATCACGGCAGGCGCCCGGTATAGCTCATTGACGATGAAATCGGAGTAGTGCGCAAGGTTACGGGCTCTTACCGTCAAGATGTAATTGGCCGAGCCGGTGACGATTCGCGCAGTCACGACTTCCGGCCAGTTCTGCACACATGCGAGAAATTTTTCATGCCACTGATCGACGTCCGGTCGGAGCGTGATTTGCACTAACGCCTCGAACTCCAGGCCGATATGCTGTGCGTCCACGATGCAGCGGTATCCGGAAATCACCCCGCGGTCCTCGAGCAATTTCACCCGGCGAAGGCAGGCCGACGGCGACAAGCCGACGGCATCCGCCAACTCCTGGTTGGAGATGCGTCCGTTGAGTTCCAGATGGCGGAGGATGCGCAGATCGGCAAGGTCGAGGTTCATTGGCAGAATCCGTCAAGTTTTGACGAATTCTGGCAGATCCTTCGATTCGCCGCCAGTTGCCCGGCAGAAATGACAAGCCGATTCGTACCGAGAAGCATCCGTGACCGTCTACATCGGAAGGCGCAGCGGATCCGTTTTTCAGTCCGCAGCCCATCTACAAGAGAAAGGAGACCCATGAAGTCTGCAATTCCGGCCAGTCTGGCCATCCTCTCGGCCGCTTGCGGCCTCGCCTTCAGCACCACCGCTACCGCCCAAAGCGCCGTCACCCTGTACGGAATCGTCGATCAAAGCGTGCGGTATCAGACCAACGCCAATGCCAACAACGACGCCCTGTGGCAAGTGACCAACGGCGCCGTAACCAACAGCCGTTTCGGCTTCAAGGGCTCGGAAGACCTCGGCGGCGGCACGAAGGCGATCTTCCAGTTGGAGTCGGGCATCAACCCGCAAAACGGCCAACTCACGAACGGTCCCCGACTGTTTGACCGCTATGCTTTCGTCGGCCTGCAAAACCAGTACGGCGCGATCAAGATCGGCCGTCAGGCAACCGAGGCGTTCAACGTCTACGGCGACTTCGATCCGCTCACGATCGGCAACTATGCGAACAACTCGTGGATGTACAACATCACGCGTGGCCGTGTGGACAACGCCGTGAGCTATGCCGGCACGTTCGGCGGCCTGTCGGTCGGTGCGACTTACGGTTTCGGCAACACCGCCGGCACGATGGCCGCGAGCAACTACTGGGGCACCCGTGCTGCCTACACGATGGGACCGTTGCAGGTCGCCGGCGTGTATCAGCAGGCGCGAGACGCCGCCAAGCGCGTGCAGCAGATGTGGGGGCTGGGCGGTATCTACAGCGTCTCCATCGCCAAGGTGTTCGTCGGCTACATGGGCGGTCGCGATCGCAGCGGCTGGCTCGACGGCACGCTCAACGACCCGGCGCACGCCGTCACCACAGGTAACCTGAACGACAATCCGCGCAAGGACATGACGTTCTATCTCGGCACGACGATCCAGGCCATGCCGAACCTCGCGATCACGGGTGCCGCGTATTTCGACGACATCAAGAACATCAACGCGCAGGCGAGCGATGCCGGTTCGGGCCGTCGCTACACGTACGTGCTGCTCGCCGAGTACGCCCTGTCGAAGCGCACGCAAGTCTACGGCACCGTCGACTACAACAAGGTCAGTGGCGCCGCACGCGTGGAACTGCCGGGTAACGCGACGCAAGTGGGCGTGGCAACGGGTATCCGCCACATCTTCTAAGCCGATGGCGCGAAACGCAGACTCGCGTTGCCCGCCTCAAGCGTGACGCTTGCTGCCGTACTCCATCATTGAAAACGACTCGGGGGCACCGAAAGGTGCCCCCGAGTTCGTTGCCTGCCTGAACTTATTTGGCCGACTTGCGCTGCTTGACGATCCGCTCCAGCAATTGCCGTGTCTGCTCGAGTACCGCCTCACGCACCATCCGATTACGATCGGCATCCGGTTCGCTGGCCCATCCCATCGAACAATCGACGGAGCGGCGCATCACGCGAAATGCCATGCCCAGCGTGCTGATGCACACGGCGCGAATGCGCATCTCCTCGTTGTCAGGCGCCACCCCCGCGAGGCGGGTCACGATGTTCGCGCCAACCGCCGCGAGCCGGCTTGAAAAGCGCTCGTGAAACGCCTTGAACCCGGCTTCCGGCCCGAGCCCCGCTTGCTCGCGAGCCATGAACATGTGCCAGCCATCGATCTCCGGGACCTCCTCCATGAAGCCTGCCTTGCGGATCTGTAGCTCGCAAAAGGCGTCCATGAGTTGCTTGTCGGTCGCGCCGGGATCGGCCACCACACGCTCGGCCAACTCGATGGCCTCTCCCATCTGGCCCAGCACAAGACCCAGGATGTACTCGACGCACGCCTTGTACACCCCTTCCTTGTTGTCGAAGTAGTACTGCAGCGCCGGCGCGTTCACCCCTGCCTCGTTCGCGATGTCTCGCGTAGACGCGCCGGCAAAGCCGTACTCTCCGAAACACTTGATCGCCGCGAGGACGATGCGCGCGCGCGTTTCCTCGCCACGTTGATACCCCGTGTCGACTGCATGCCGCGCACGCGTTGCCACGCCCCGAGCACGCCCTGCACGTGAAGTCCCTGTCATGTATGTCCTTGCTTGCCAAAACTTTCGTCAAAAATATAACACTTGACACAAATCGATCAACTGGAATAATTGTGCCGAATGGAATAATTTGAGGAAGTTCCCATGACCAACGCAGCACAGGTCGAACAGGCGGAAGCGGCGCCGCCCACCGCACGTCAGGCGCAAGCGCCGGCCGGCAAGGTCGCAGAGCCCAGCCAGACGAAGGCCCCGGCCAACCCGCGTCGCAAACAGATCCTGCTCGGCGCGCTGGCGCTGGGCGTCGTCGCAGCGCTGGGTTGGGGCGGACACTGGTGGTTTGCCGGGCGCTTCATCGAGTCGACCGACGACGCCTATCTGCAAGCCGACAGCATGACCGTCGCACCGAAAGTGGGCGGCTATGTGATCGAAGTGCTGGTGCGCGACAACGAAACGGTGACGGTCGGCCAGCCGCTCGTGCGTCTCGATGGGCGCCAGTACCAGGCTGCCTACGACGAGGCGCAAGCGACCGTCGTGGCCCGCGAAGCCGACGTGGCCCGGGCACAGGCGGAACTCTCCCAGCACTCGGCGACCATCGCACAGGCACGCGCTGAACTCGACAGCGCACGTGCGAACGCCGCGTACTCGTCCGGTCAGGTCAAACGCTACGTACCGTTGGTCGCGACCGGCGCCGAAACCGACGAGCGTCTCGCGGAACTGCGCAATGCCAGCGCACGCGCCGACGCCTCGCTCAAGAGCAATGAGGCCAGCCTGCAAGCGAGCGAGCGGCAGACGGACACGCTCACCGCCGCGCTGGCGCAGGCCAAAGCGCAGTTGACGGTGGCACAGGCAAGCGCGCGCAAGGCAGACCTCGACCTCGCGGACACGGTGGTCAAGAGCACGCTGGCCGGACGCGTTGGCGATCGGGCGGTGCGCGTCGGCCAGTTCGCGCAGCCGGGTACGCGACTGCTCACCGTCGTGCCGGTGCAAAGCCTCTATCTGACGGCAAACTTCAAGGAAACGCAGGTCGGCCGCATGCGTCCCGGCCAGCCGGTGACGGTGCATGTCGACGCCTTGCCCGGCGAGCCGATCCATGGTGTGGTCGATTCGCTCTCCCCCGGCACCGGCGCGCAGTTTGCGCTGCTGCCCGCGCAGAACGCCACCGGTAACTTCACGAAGATCGTGCAGCGCGTGCCGGTGCGCATCCGTCTCGATGTGCCGGCGTCGCTGCGTTCAGTGTTGCTGCCGGGCCTGTCGGTCACGGCAGACGTCGATACGCATCGCAACGCCCCGGCCGCGCCAGCCAAACAGGCGGCCCGCTCGGGCCAGGCCAGCAGTGCCACCGCCCAACAGCTCTCGCTCAGTGCGCCGCTCGATGCCACCGTTTGCCCCCTTGCGAGCACGGCGCCGTCGCCCACGAACGTTGGAGTGCAATGTGGCTGACGGTCGCGTTGTGAGCGCGTCGACGCCGTCGCTCTCGCCGGTCACGCCGACGCGCGATCAGGCGCGCAGCACCGTGGCGGCGGGCGGCGACGGCGGTAGTGGTGGTGCACACGTTGGCGCCGTAAGCGCCGCTGCACCCCGCAACGCGTCGGCGTCGGACTGGATCGCCGTGGCCGCCGGTGCGCTGGGCGCACTGCTGGCCACGCTCGATATTTCGATCACGAACTCGGCACTGCCGCAGATTCAAGGACAGATCGGGGCCTCGGGCACCGAGGGCACCTGGATATCGACCGGCTACCTGATGTCGGAAATCGTCATGATTCCGCTCGCCTCGTGGCTCACGCGCGTGCTCGGGCTGCGACGCTTTCTGATGCTCAACGCCGTCTTCTTCACGCTCTTCTCGATGATGTGCGGTGCGTCGAGCAGCCTGCCCGAGATGATCGTCGGCCGCATCGGACAGGGCTTCGCCGGTGGCGCCATGATTCCGACGGCGCAGATGATCATTCGCACGCGTCTGCCACGCCATCAGATGGCGGTCGGCATGGCGATGTTCGGTCTGATCGTGCTGCTGGGGCCATTGCTCGGCCCGGTGGTCGGCGGGTGGCTGACCGAGAACGCCAACTGGCGCTGGTGCTTCTTCCTGAATCTACCAATCTCGGCGGCCATCGTCACGCTGCTCATGCTCGGTCTGAAGCGCGAGCCGGCCAATCTGCAAGCCTTCTTCAAGGCGGACTGGCTGGGCATCGTGGGCCTGACCATCGGCTTGAGTTCGCTCACCGTGGTGCTAGAGGAAGGACAGCGCGAACGCTGGTTCGATTCGCACCTGATCATCGGGTTGTCGATTGCGTCGGTCATCGGCATCGGCATGATGCTCGTGGCGCAGTTCACGGCCGAGAAGCCGATCGTCAAGCTCTCGCTGCTGGGCAACAAGAATTACGCGAGCGTGATCTATATCGTCTTCACGGTGGGCGCGGGACTCTACGGCGTGTCGTATCTACTGCCGCAGTTCCTCTCCACGATTGCGGGCTACAACGCGCAGCAGTCGGGCAACATCATGCTGCTCTCGGGGCTGCCCGCGTTCCTGATGATGCCGTTCTTGCCGCGCCTCATCAGCCGGGTGGACATCCGTCTGCTCGTGATTCTCGGGCTACTGTGCTTCTTCGCGAGTTGCATGCTCGACATCAGCCTGACGGCACAAAGCGTGGGCCACGACTTCACGCTTTCGCAATTGCTGCGTGGCGTGGGGCAAATGCTCGCGATGATGCCGCTCAATCAGGCGTCGATGGCAGCCGTCGACGCGCACGATGCCGGCGACGCGGCAGGTCTGTACAACATGGCCCGCAATCTCGGCGGGTCGGTGGGACTCGCATTGCTCGGCACGCTGATCGACCGGCGCACCGACTATCACGACGCCATGCTGCGCGAGACAATCACCGCCAATAGTGCGCTGGGGCAGGAACATCTCGCGGCCAATGCGGCGGGCTTCTTCGCACAGACGGGCGACATGATGCACGCGCAACTCCAGGCCACAGCACAGCTCGCCGCCGACATTGCGCGGCAGGCGAGCGTGATGACGTTTTCCGAAACTTTCTACGCACTAGGTATCGCGCTGCTGCTTTGCGTGCCCCTGGCCCTACTGCTCAAGCAACCGACCGGATTCAGATCCGGCGGCCATTGAATCATCATGACGTTTCCTATCCGAACACTGGCCCTCGCGGCATGCCTTCTCGCCACTGGCTGCACCGTCGGTCCCGACTATCGTGGCGCGCCCGAAGTCGCGGGCGACGCCCTGCGTGCCGGGGCAACGTTCGCGCATGCGGGCGAAGGCGTGCAGGCACACACGCCCGGCGCCGCCCGGTGGTGGACGGCGCTGAACGATCCGCAGCTCACCGCGCTGATCGACGACGCCATCGCGCATAGTCCGGACATCCGGGTGGCACAGGCAAAGGTGCGTCAGTCGCGCGCGAGCCTGCGCAGTCATCAGGCCGACCTGCTGCCGAAGGCGGGCGTCGATCTGGCGATGGTGCGCACCCGCTCGCCCGATCTGAGCCTGCTTGGCGGCAACAACGGTAGCGGCAATGGCCGCGGCCCGCTCGACCTCTACGTCGCCGGGTTCGACGCCAGTTGGGAAATCGATTTGTTCGGCGGCACGCGACGCGCCGTCGAAGCCGCCGGTGCCGACGCCGACGCGGCGTCGGAGGATCTGGCCGATGCCCACGTGCAACTCGCCGCCGAAGTCGCCCAGACTTACGTTGCGCTGCGCGATCAGCAGGCACGGCTTGCTCTCGTGCACGATTCGGCGCAATTGGAAGGCGAAATGCTCGATCTCACGCGTCAGCGCCGGGCGGGCGGTGTCGCCTCGGAACTCGACGTCGAACGGCTCGTGACGCAAGTGGAGCAGACGCAATCGCGCGTGCTGCCGCTCGAAGCAGACGTCATCGAATCGCTCGATCAGTTGGCACTGCTGACGGGGCGCGCACCGGGCGCACTGGATGCCGAATTGCAGGCATCCAAGGCACTCCCTAGCGTGCCCGCGAAGGTGGCTATCGGCGATCCGTCTGCGCTGTTGCAAGCGCGACCGGACATTCGCGCCGCCGAGCGCCGTCTGGCATCGCAGAACGCGCAGATCGGCGTGCAGACCGCCAACTGGTTTCCGAAGCTCTCGATCATGGGCGAACTCGGATATTCGGCGCTGGACCCCGGCCATCTCGTGCGCAAGGACAACTTCAGTTGGATGACGATGCCGCGTCTGCAATGGAACGTGCTCGACTTCGGACGCGTGCAGGCCGGCGTCGACGGCGCAAAGGCGGGCCGCGATCAGGCGCAGGCGAAGTACGAGAGCGCCGTGCTCACCGCGTTACGCGACGCCGATGTGGCACTTGCCCGCTACGGGCATCAGCGCGAGAACGTGTACCGGCTGCGCAGCGTGGAGGCGTCGGCCACGCGGGCGGCGACGCTCACACGTCAGCGCTACCGCGCGGGCACCGCGAGCACACTCGATTGGCTGGATGCGGAACGCACGCGCTTTTCCGCCGAGCAAGACCGTATCGCCGGTGACGCACAGCTTCTCAAATCGTTCGTGATGTTGCACAAGGCGCTGGGTCTGGGATGGCAGGTCGCCCCGGAAAGCGGCGAAGGCTGACGCGACGGCGCTGGCACGATGGCGTTCGATGCGGAACGTCGTCGCGCCTGACGATGGCGGGAACGATGAATGCCGAACCGTGCGATACTTTTCGTCGGCACAAACGAAAACGCTCCAGAAGCTTTCGCCTCTGGAGCGTTCTTGCCAACTGGGTTGGCGCGGCTGGCAGGATTCGAACCCACGACCCCTTGGTTCGTAGCCAAGTACTCTATCCAACTGAGCTACAGCCGCACTTACTGCACGTGAGACATCGATCAGACGATCCTGCTGCTGTCGATCTGCCTTCTCATCGACGCGGGCCGAATGTACATGACATGCGGCGCGTCACTGGGAAAGACTCTCCCGAAAAACTAAGGGTCTCCCCGTGAGGAGACCCTCGAATTAGGTGGCGCGGCTGGCAGGATTCGAACCCACGACCCCTTGGTTCGTAGCCAAGTACTCTATCCAACTGAGCTACAGCCGCGTCGTGAGAACAGAATTATGTAAGAAACCGGACCGCCACGCAAGCGTTTTTTGCAATTCTTTTGTCACATCTGCGGTTTGTCCGTTACATCGGCCATTCCGTGCGGGATTAGCGCGGAATCCCCCGCACTGGCAAGCCTTTGCCGCTAGAGCAATTACTCCATGCAAACCCGCATCAAATCAGGGCTTTCCATGTGCTCGCCCTGGAGACGGCACGGTATGCTACGGCTTTTTGCAGCGCGTCGATGGGCGCGTTTGCCGCGCATGCGAGACCGGACAGGGGAGACGACACGTCCGGAGCCCCCTCTCGTATTGCCAAAATGTACTGCGATGAAACGACGCACCGCGCGCCCAATCTCTTCCCCCGGCGACGACGATGCGATAAAAATCAAATTCAAGGAGGCGCTCATGGAAAAAGTCTGGCTCAAGAGCTATCCGCCCGGCGTGCCGGCCGAGATCGACGTCAACAAGTATCGTTCGCTGAACGATCTGTTCCTGCAAAGCTGCCAGAAGTTCGCGGACCGCCCGTCGTTCACCAACCTCGGGGTAACGATGACCTTCGCGGACCTCGAGCGTAAATCGCGCGACTTTGCCGCGTATCTGCAAAGTCTGCCCGGACTGGAACGCGGCTCGCGCGTGGCAATCATGTCGCCGAACCTGCTCCAATATCCGGTCGCCGTCTTCGGCATCCTGCGTGCGGGGATGGTTGTCGTCAACGTCAATCCGCTCTACACGGCAGGCGAACTCGAGCACCAGCTGATAGACGCCGACTGCGGTGCCATCGTGGTGATCGAGAACTTCGCCGCCACGCTGCAAAAGGCACTGCCCAACACACCGGTCAAGCACGTCGTCACGACGGCCATCGGCGATCTCGTGCCCGCGCCGAAGCGCTGGATCGTGAACTACGTCGTGCGTCACGTGAAGAAGATGGTGCCCGAGTGGAACATCCCCCGCGCCGTGCCGTTCCGTACCGCGCTTGCGCAAGGTGCACGTGCACAGCATCAGGAAGTGCAACTGGGTCACGACGACATCGCGTTCCTGCAATACACCGGCGGCACCACGGGGGTCGCCAAGGGCGCCATGCTCACGCACGGCAACATGATCGCCAATATGTTGCAGGCGCGCGCCTGGATCGGCTCGGGTCTCGAGGAAGGCAAGGAGATCATCGTCACCGCCCTGCCGCTCTATCACATCTTCTGTCTGACGGCGAACTGCCTGGTGTTCCTCCAGTTGGGCGCACTCAACCTGCTCATCACCAACCCGCGCGACATGCCCGGCTTCGTGAAAGAGCTGGGCAAATGGAAGTTCACGTTCATGACGGGCGTGAACACGCTCTTCAACGGGTTGCTCCACACCCCCGGCTTCGACCAACTCGACTTCAGCGCGCTCAAGTGTGCGCTTGGCGGCGGTGCTGCCGTGCAGCGTGCGGTGGCCGATCGCTGGCAGAAGGTAACCGGCCATCCGCTCATCGAGGCGTACGGTCTGACGGAGACGTCGCCCGCCGTGTGTATCAACCCGCTCGGCAGCGAGTTCAACGGGTCCATCGGCCTGCCGATCTCGTCAACGGACGTCAGCATCCGCAACGATGCCAACGAAGCCCTCGGCTTCGGCCAGGAAGGTGAAATCTGCGTGCGTGGCCCGCAGGTCATGAAGGGCTACTGGCGTCGACCGGACGAGACGGCAAAGACCATCACGCCGGACGGTTGGCTGCGCACCGGCGACATCGGCACGATGGACGAGCAGGGCTATGTGCGCATCACCGACCGCAAGAAGGACATGATCATCGTGTCGGGCTTCAACGTGTATCCGAACGAGGTCGAAAGCGTGCTGGCCATGTGCCCGGGCGTGCTCGAAGCGGCAGTCGTCGGCGTGCCGAGCGATCGCACCGGCGAAGCGGTGAAGGCTGTGATCGTCAAGAAATCGCAGGATCTGACCGAGAAGGTCATCATCGACTTCTGCCGTCAGCACCTGACAAACTACAAGGTGCCGCATTTGATCGAGTTCCGCAAAGACCTGCCCAAGACGCCCGTGGGCAAGGTGCTGCGCCGCGAACTGCGCTGATGGCTTTGCCCCGCAAGTTGTTTCGTCGTACGTAACGAAGCGAAGCGAAGCGGAACAGAAATTCGCACGACAACACAAATGGCCGGGAGCGAACCCGGCCATTGTCATTTCAGCTATCGAGACGTCGATCGAGGCATTCGCCTCGACCGGTAACCTTTGGTTACAGACGTCTCCTGCGCTCCTTGGTAAAACACGGATACGTCTGGCGGGTCATCAGGCCGAACGCCCGGTGATTCGCGTCAACACATGGGCAGCGGCCGCCATGCCGAATGTGGCTGTCACACACATGCTCGATCCGAAACCCGCGCAATTCAGGCCCTGTGGCCCCGCAGCCGCTTCGGGGCTTTCTCCCGGTGCACAGACCGCTTCCGGATACTGCAAGGGCTCGTCCGAGTACACGGCGGGCACATTGAACTTGGCTTTCGGCCCACGGACAAAACCATGTTGCTTGCGTAATTGCGCACGCACTTTCGCAAGCAGCGGATCCTGGATCGTGCGGGCGAGATCGTCGATACGGATACGTGTCGGATCGAGCTGGCCGCCCGCCCCGCCAACGGTGATCAGACGCTGCTTATGCGCGACGCACCAGGCGATAAGCGCAGTCTTCACCCGTACGCTGTCGATGGCGTCGACGACCCAGTCGAAGCCGCCGCTCAACATGGCATCGAGGTTCTCCAGCTCCACGAAGTCCTCGACAAGCGTAAGCTGGCAAGCAGGATTGATGGCCACGATTCGCTCGGCCATCGCGGCAACTTTCGGCTTACCGTAGTTGCCGTCCAGGGCGTGCACCTGACGATTGGTATTGCTCTCGGCGACGTTATCGAGATCGATGAGCGTGAGTCGGCCCACGGCGCTGCGCGCGAGCGCCTCGGCCACCCACGAACCGACGCCGCCGATGCCGATGACGGCCACGTGGGCATCGCGCAAGCGCGCGAGACCGTCGTCACCGTATAAACGCGCGATGCCGCCAAAACGGCGGTTCGCGTCAAAATCTTCCTCCGATGGCGGGGCAGGCACCGGAGCAACAACAATCGACGGGGTACTGTTCATGATGCGATGGGTAACGTCCTTGAAATGGCTAGCGATCACGATAGTCGCCATCGTGCTGGCATTCGCGGCGTTCATCACGTGGTTTGACTGGAACTACGCCCGGCCCTTTATCAACCGGGAAGTGAGCACCGCGACCGGCCGCCCGTTCGAAATCCGGGGCGACCTCTCGCTGCACTGGCTGGCGCCGAACGCACAGGCCCCTGGACTGGGGCGCTGGCTGCCGCGGCCTCGCCTGATCGCGAATGATATCGTGTTAGGCAACGTTGCGTGGAGTCAGACGCCGGACATGATCACGCTCGGACGCCTCACGTTCTCGCTCGAATGGCTACCGCTGCTCGACAAGCATGTGGTGCTGCCCGAAGTCGCCTTATCTGCGCCCAAAGTCATCGTGGAGCAGCGCGCCGACGGACAGAACAACTGGACCTTCACGAAGGGCGATGGCCAGCCGTCCCCGTGGAAACTGGCCATCGGCCGCCTGATTCTCGAAGATGGGGTGGTGCGCGCCAATATCGCTCCCCAGCAACTCGATCTGACCGCGAACATCGCGACCATCGATGGGCAGGCCCCCTACGGCATCGGTGTCTCGCTCAAGGGCACTTTCCGAAAAGTTGCCGTGACCGGCAAGGCGCGGGCCGGCGACGTCCTCTCGCTCGAAGACGCCGGCGACCCTTACCCGCTCGACGCCAGCGTGCGCATCGGCCGCACGCAGATCGCCGCGACGGGGACGTTCACGAATCCGGCCACGCTGTCGGCGCTCGACATGCATCTGCGCCTGGCCGGCCCGACGATGGCCGACCTCTATCCGATTACCGGCGTGTTGCTGCCGGAAACGCCTGCCTACGAGACCAACGGGCATCTGCTGCACACGGCCGGCGTATGGCGCTATGAACGCTTCCAGGGCAAGGTCGGCCAGAGCGATCTGTCGGGCACGCTCGTGTTCCGCCGGCGCGAGCCGCGCAACATCCTGCAGGGCGCTGTCGTATCGAATCAGTTGCGGCTGGTCGATCTCGGGCCGGTCGTGGGCGGACGGAATCCGTCCGGCGGCAGCGATCTGTCGGGCAAACCCAAAGCGCCGCCGTCAGACAAGGTACTGCCGGTCGATCCCTTCAGGACCGACCGCTGGCGCGCCATCGATACCGACGTGCAATTCACCGGCCGCAAGATCATCAAGGACAAGAGCCTGCCGATCGACAACCTAGTCACGCACATCGTGCTCGACGACGGCGTGCTCTCGCTCCGGCCGCTGGAGTTCGGTGTCGCCGGGGGACGCATCACATCAACACTGGTCCTCAACGGCCAGACCGAACCGATGAAGATGGACTCGCAGGTCTCGCTGCGCCACCTGAAAATAAAACAGTTGCTGCCCGACGTCGATCTGATGAAGACAAGCGTGGGCGAAGTGAACGGCGACGCGGCACTGACGGCAACCGGCAATTCGATTGCCGCACTGGCCGGTTCGGCCAACGGCGAACTCAAAACGCTGATCGACCGCGGCTCGGTGAGCAAGTTGCTGCTGCAATACCTGGGGCTCAACGTGGGAAACATCGTTCTGACCAAAATCTTCGGCGATAAACAGGTCGAGATGCGATGCGCGGCAGCAGACTTCGCGGTACGCGACGGCCTGATGGACACACGCACGTTCGTGATCGACACCGAGGACACGAGCATCGGTGTCACCGGCCAGGTCGATCTCAAGCGCGAGCGCTTCAACCTGACGATCCGGCCTGAGCCGAAGCACTTCGGCCTCCTGTCGCTGCGCTCGCCGTTTTATGTGCGGGGAACGTTCAAGCACCCGGACGTCGACGTCAACGTGCCGATGCTGGTTGCGCGTGCCGGAGGCGCCATTGCACTGGGCGTGCTCGCTCCGTACACCGCGCTCGTGCCACTGCTTGAACTCGGCCCTGGCAAGGACAGCCCGTGCGGCGAACTGCTCGCCAGCCTGCAACATTCGGCGAGCCGGAATCCGTCGACCGTCAAATCGGCGCCCGACGCCAACGGTGCCAAAACGGGTGCGCAACGCAGCCGAACCAATGGTCAGCGCACGCCAACGCCGGCGGCCACGGCGCCCGTTTCCGGTAACGGCCGGGAAGCACCGTGACTCCCGGTCGCTTCGCGCATGGGTTTCGCACCGCCGAAACGATGTCCATGCCATGCGCAGGGATTTGCCGCCGTCACGTCACGCGACTTCGAGACCCGCGACGGCCATCCGGCAAAACTACTTCACTCCTTAAATATCAAGCACATGGCGTGAGATGACCGCCTCGCGGGGCATTCGAAGCATTGGTGCCCCCCTATGCGACGAATCGCCACGCGCGCACGTTCGCCGACTCTTCGCTATACTGTGTCGCAACCCCAACCGCAACAGACTGATATTGACCGTCGTGACTCAGACGCTTTCGCTCGCGGACCTGCGCAAAAACTACGCCCTCGGCTCACTTTCCGAGACCGACGTGGCGTCCAGCCCATTCGGACAATTCCGACGATGGTTTGAGCAAGCGCTTGCCGCCGAACTGAACGAGCCGAACGCAATGACGCTCGCCACGGTCACGCCGGACGGTCGGCCGGACGCCCGTATCGTGCTCCTCAAGGGTGCGGACGAACACGGGTTCACGTTCTTCACGAATTACGAGTCGCGCAAAGGCCAGGAACTGGCCACCACGCCATACGGCTGCCTGCTGTTCCACTGGATCGAACTTGAGCGTCAGGTGCGCATCGAGGGCCGTGTCGACAAGGTAAGCGAAGCCGAGAGCGACGCTTATTACCACTCGCGCCCGGTGGGCTCCCGTCTGGGCGCCTGGGCCTCGGTGCAAAGCGCCGAAGTGGCCGATCGCAGCATCATCGAGCAACGCGAAGCGGACTTCCGGCGCCAGTTCGGCGACGCCCCGCCGCGCCCGCCGCACTGGGGTGGCTACCGGCTTGTCCCGGAGACCATCGAATTCTGGCAGGGCCGCGAATCGCGCCTGCACGATCGCATCAAGTATTTCCGGCTTGCCGACGGATCATGGCGCGTGGCGCGCCTGTCCCCCTGAACGTTTTGTGTCGGCTACGCCGACGCGGTACGCCTGCCCGCCCGTTCTGACGAGGAGACGTCACCGTGCCGTGCGGTACGGATTGCAGTTTTTTTGGTGACACTTGGAGCATATCCATGTTGTGGGAGAAAAAACTCGAAAACTGGGTCAGCGGCGTCAAGACATCATCGAACCTGCCGATCCGGCTCGCACTCTGGAATGGACAGCACTATGATTTCGGTGCCTTCGACAACCCCAGCGTAACGTTGCGCATCAATGGCCCTGCGGCCATGACGCGTCTACTGAGTCCCAGCCTCGATAATCTCGGCGAGGCGTACGTGAAGGGCGAAATCGACGTCGAGGGTAAGCTCGCCGACGTCATCAACATGAGCTACGCGCTCGCCGGTAGCAGTCTCTCGGCTATCGGCCCGCTGGAACGTGCCGTACGCCACTTCAATCACAGCAAGAAGTCCGACAAACGCTCGATCGAGTTTCACTACGACGTGTCGAACGAGTTCTACCAGTTCTGGCTGGACAAGAACATGGTTTATTCGTGTGCCTACTTTGAAAACGGCGACGAAGACCTCGACACGGCTCAAGAGAAAAAGATCGATCACATCCTCACCAAGATCCAGTTGCAGCCAGGGCAGACCCTGCTCGATATCGGCTGCGGCTGGGGCGCCCTGGTGATTCGCGCTGCGCAGAAATTCGGTGCGAAATGTGTCGGCGTCACGCTCTCCGAGAATCAGTTCGCTCTCGCCACGGAACGGGTCAAGCAACTCGGTCTCGAGAATCAGGTCGAAATCCGCATTCAGGATTATCGCGACGTGACAGGCGAGTTCGACCGCATCACGAGCGTGGGGATGTTCGAGCACGTCGGGCGCAAGAACCTGCAGGACTATTTCGCCAAGATTGCATCGCTGCTCAAGGACGACGGCATCGCCATGAACCACGGCATCACGTCGACCGATCCGGATAGCGGCGAGACGGCGATGGGCGGCGGAGAGTTCATCGATAAGTACGTGTTCCCGAACGGCGAGTTGCCGCACATCAGCCTCGCGCTGGAATCGATGCAGCGCGGCGGGCTGGAAGCTAGTGACGTGGAAAGCCTGCGCCGTCACTACGCGCACACGCTCACGCTCTGGTCCGAGCGCTTCGAAGCGCACGCCACCGAGTTGCGCAGGTTGGCCGGCGAAGAGCGCTTCCGTGTCTGGCGCGTGTATCTCGCGGGTTGCGCGTATGCGTTCGAGCACGATCACGTCTCGATCTATCAAATCGTTTGCCGCAAGGCGGGCCTGTCGGCCAAGCGTCTGCCCTGGTCGCGCCGTTACATGTACGAGAACCGATGAGCCAGTTCGATCTGTTCGGCACGCCGCCTGACGATCCTCCGACAGGCGGGCGTGCCGGGCAGGTCGATGGCAACGCTCCCGCGCAGCAAAGCACCGAACCTCGCAAGCGCGCAGCGCGCCGTGGCGGCGTCGGTGCTGCCGATATTCCCCCTGCCATGCAGACGCTGGGCAATCAATTGCCAGGCCGCATTCGCCTGGGCACCTCGTCGTGGTCGTTTCCCGGCTGGAAAGGCATCGTCTGGGACGACGATTACAGCGACGCCAAACTCTCCCGCCAAGGACTGACGGCCTACGCGAACCATCCGGTGTTGCGCTGCGTCGGCATCGACCGGTCGTTCTACAAGCCGATGTCGATCGTCGAGTATCAAAAGTATGCGCAGCAGGTGCCGGACGACTTCCGGTTTCTGGTCAAGGCGCCGAGCGCTGTGACCGATGCGGTCGTTCGCGGCGAGAAAGGCGAAGGGCTGAGCCCGAACCCCTGCTTTCTCGATGCACGGATCGCCACCGAGCAATTTGTCGCGCCCTGTCTGGCCGGACTCGGGCCGAAGGCGGGCGTATTGGTGTTTCAGGTGTCGCCGCTGCCCGTCGAGTTGCTGCGCGACATTCCCGCGCTGGTTCAACGCGTAGAAGCGTTTTTCGCCGCCCTGCCGCCATTGCCTCAAGGGGAAATATCGCCCGAAGGCGCCGCCACTGCGGGGCCGTGCTATGCGCTGGAAATTCGCGACGGCGCATTGCTCACACCACGTCTCATGCGCGCGTTGGGACAGTTGGGGGTGCGCTATTGCATCGGCCTGCACGCGCGCATGCCTCACGTGGAACGTCAGGCGGCAGCGCTGGCCATGCTCGACGAAACGGGGGCGGGCCCGCTCGTCGTGCGCTGGAATCTGAACAGTGGGCATCGCTACGAACAAGCCAAGGCGAAATACGCGCCGTTCGACAAGATCGTCGATCCCGATCCGGCAACGCGCGACGTGCTCGCCGCTCTCGCCACGCATTACGCCCTCGCCGGACATCCCGTCTACGTGATCGTCAACAACAAGGCCGAAGGCTCCTCCCCCCTGTCATGCCAAGCGCTCGCCGAACGGATCAACGAGTTGTCTCGGGCCTCGTCCGCCGCCGATGCGAATTGACGACGATCGCCTAGCCCTCCCAGCTCAATTTCGCCGCACTGAAACGACGATGGCCCGAGCCGGCAAACCGCCGGACCCGAGCCATCGTCATCGCACCGAGCGTGGAGACCTTACGCTACGAGATGCGCAATCGGCACGTCAGGATTCACATCGGCCTCGTAATCGACACCGTCGATCTCGAAGCCGAACAGACGCAGGAACTCGTGCTTGTAGCCAGCGAAATCCGTGAGTTCATACAGGTTCTCGTCGGTCACCTTATCCCACAGCGCCGAGACTTCCGCCTGCACATCCGCCGAGAGTTCCTTCTGGTCGGTACGCACACGGCCTTCGTCGTCGAGTCGAGGCGTCGCGCTGTACAGGCTGTCCTGGTACAGACCGTAGATCTGCTCGATGCAACCTTCGTGCGTGCCCTTGGCCTTCATGACCTTGAACAGCAGCGAGAGGTAAAGCGGCATCATCGGAATGGCCGAGCTGGCCTGCGTGACCAGCGCCTTGAGCACGGCAACACGTGCGTCGCCACCGCTCGCGGCGAGCTTGGCGCGAATACTCAGCACCTTCTCGTCGAGGTCCTTCTTGGCCGCGCCGATGGAACCGTTCCAATAGATGTCGTGAGTGATCTTCTCGCCGAGATACGTGAACGCCGTCGTCTTGGCACCCGGGGCGAGCACGCCGGCCTCGGCGAGTGCGTCGATCCACATCTGCCAGTCTTCGCCGCCCATCACGGCCACCGTATTGTCGATCTCTTCCTGCGAGGCCGGCTCGAACACCGAAGCCTTGACGACTTCCTTGTCGGTATCAATACCGCGCAGCGTCACCGACTTGCCGATCGGCTTGAGCACCGAACTGAACACCTGCCCCGTTTCCGGATGCGTGCGGCGCGGCGCCGCGAGGCTATAGACGACCAGATCGACCTGACCGAGATCGTTCTTGATCGTCTCGATGGTCTTGGCCTTGATTTCCTTGGAGAACGCGTCGCCGTTGATGCTCTTCGCGTAAAGCCCCTTCTCGGTGGCGAACTTGTCGAAGGCCGCGGTGTTGTACCAGCCCGGCGTTCCCGGCTTGGTCTCGCTGCCCGCACGCTCGAAGAACACACCCAGCGTCGCGGCATCGGCGCCGAAGGCGGCGGTAATGCGCGCGGCCAACCCGTAGCCGGTCGACGCACCGATCACGAGCACCTTCTTCGGGCCATTCGCGACCGGGCCCTGAGCCTTCACGTAATCGATCTGTTGCTTGACGTTGGCTTCGCAGCCGACGGGGTGGGTGGTGACGCAGATGAAGCCGCGCACGCGTGGCTTGATGATCATGGAAACCTCGTTCACAAAATTCGTTGATGCCGGCTCACCCGGCAAACACCGCGCATTGTAAACGAGGTCGGGCCTGGCCCGGCATTTTGACGGGCTTTTGCCCGCTCTAGGCTTTGCTTTTGCGCCGTGCGGCGTCGCCCGTTCGGACAACGCCGAACCGTTTTCGGCTTATTCCGGCGCCACCACGGCCGAACGGTCGCGGCGCTTGGGAAACTGAATCTGCCGGATGCGCCGCACCAGCAAGGCGGCAACGATCGCCGCAATGCCCGTGAGCAGCACCCCGGCATGCACAGCGTTCACGAGCGTCTGCCGGGCGGTTTCCACCAACGGGGCGCCGTCGATGCCCATGGCGCGCAGGTCCGTCAGCAGGTCGGCGCGCAAAGCCTGATCGATCAGAATGCGTGGGTCGAGTGCTCGCGCAACGGCGTGCGCCGCTGGCGTGCCGTCGTAGCTCGACACGGCGCCGGCCACGCCATTGGCGTACCAGTGATTGACGAGCGTGCCCACGATCGTCGTGCCCAGCATGCCGCCGACCATGCGAGTGGACTGCAGCAACGCGGTGGTAATGCCGAAACGCTCGCGCCCGGCGATTTCCTGTCCGAACACGTTCATGTTGTTCAGGATGAAGCCGATGCCAATGCCCGCACAGGCCATCATCAGCGCCAGCAAGCCGTGCGACGTATCGCGATGCGCCAGCCCCACGCCCGCCGACGCCACCGCCAGCAGACAAAAGCCGAGGATCAGCATATTAGTGGGCCGCGACAGACGCACCACGATCGGCGTATTGATGAAACTGCCCAGGGCGATGCATGCCGCGATAGGCGTGGCAATCAAGCCCGCGCCCTGCGGACTCAAGCCGAACCCGCCTTGCAACAGCAACGGCGCGAAGAAGATCAGCGAATACATCACGAAGCCGATCAGTACCGACAGCGTGAAGAGCACGATGAGCTGCGGGTGCCGGAACATATCGAGCGGCACGATCGGGTGCGTGGCCCGGCGCTCTGCGCGCAGCAGCATCCAGAAGCCGAACACGACGGCAGCGATCAGCAGCAGATTCCCGAGCGATGCACCATGCGCCGGCACGTTCTCGATAAACACCTGGAAGCCGCCGAGCACGACGGCGATCCACGCTGCGCCACGCCAGTCCACGCGAACCTCGCCCTGATGGGCCGGCGGGAATTTCGGCAGGTATCGCCATACGAAATACAGCGCTGCCAGGCCGACCGGCAAGTTCACGAAGAACGTCGAACGCCAGCCGAAATGCTCGGAGAGCAACCCGCCCAGCGACGGCCCGGCCGCCGTGCCGATGCCGTAAGCCGTGGTGATCACGACCTGCCAGCGCACGCGCGAGCGAGCGTCGGGGAACAGGTCGGGCACCGACGCGAACGCCGTGCCGACCATCATGCCGCCCCCGATCCCCTGCAACCCGCGCGCGAACACGAGGAACGGCATGTTGGGGGCCAAACCGCATAGCAGCGAGGCGATGGTGAAGGTCAACACGGAAGCGATCACGAACTGGCGGCGGCCGAAATAATCGCCGAGGCGCCCGAACACCGGCACGGTGACGACGGAGGCCAGCAGGTAAATGCTCGCGATCCAGGCGTAATACTCAAACCCTTTGAGTTCGGCGACGATCGACGGAAGGGCAGTACTGACAACGGTCTGGTCAAGAGCGACCAGCATGTTGACGAGCGCGATGCCGATCATGGCCATCAACGCATCGCGAAAAGGCAGGGGGCGCACGGCGGACTACCTGAAGACTTCATGGAGGGAAGCGGCCATTCTATGCGAAAAATAATGAATATATGAACGTCCGGAGGCCACGCGCCCATACGCGTTCCGGGCCAATTCGCCCGGCGCACCTTGACGCTCCGCCATCCTCGCGCCCACGGCGTCCGATGACGGAACGGCATGAGGGAAATTCAACGGCAGGACGCGCAACATTCACCCGGCCAGGCGACGGCCCTCTTGTTTTTCTCTCGCTTCGTCAAAACAGGGTGTTGTCCGATACCCCTTTCGGACGCTCCTTTACCCCGTAAGCCGGCGTACTGGGCATCATCGACAGGGTTGGCCCGATGCCGCAAGGCCAGCCCTTTTGGGGGGCTCGGATGACGTCCCGACACGACGGCTGGCATCCATATGACGTGGCGGCCTCGCCGGACATCGCCTGCCTCGGCGGCGCGATGCAAATTCGGCAACGCCCCGGCCATTTCCGAAAACCGTGCCTTGACAACGGCCGCACCATCGCTCGACGCCTCAGGAAGCGTCGTCGTCACTTCTCGGGAGATACGACCATGAAAAATCGACCTGTGCGCGAAGACTATCGACGCTGGCTTGAAGCGCAGACCGTCACGGTGTCAGACGACAAGTCGCACACGGCGAGCACCGTCCCGGCGCTGCCATCGGTACTGCCATTTTCCGGCTATGTGGTCTGGTTTCACACGAGTCTCACGTATCTCGACATTCGCTTCGATCACCATCGCTTCGAGATCGTGACGCAGCAGGTGCAGAGCGCGGCAGAAGCGTTCTTCTTCGACAGCCTCGACGCTGCCTACGGACATGCCGCCCATGTAGGAGAGCCCTGCCTGATCCTGTTTGCGGCAGCCAGTGGTGCGTCCGTTAGTGTCGTCGGCTGATGCCGAGCGTACGGCAAAGGCTACCGTCAGGCACACGTTGATTTGCCTCAGCGCCCCCCCTTTCCCGCATCACCTACCCTCAGGGAGCATGAACTATGCCGTTCCTCGCCATAGCAATTCCTTACGCGCAACTCAACCCCGTTTCGTATGAGATTGATGCTCGCGCGAATCGCCATGAGATCGTCATCGATATGGAGAATATCGCGAACCAGCCTCGCGCCTCGCAACCCACGTCGTCCGAGGCGAAGCTGGACGTTGCTCACTTTCGCCGTGCCACCATCCAATGCCATCCCGTTCCGGTGAACGACTACTTCAATAACGTGCTCGCTGAACTCGTCACCCCGCAGAGCGAGTGCGGAACCCGGCGATACGCCAGCAACGCCGAACTGCGCAAAGTGCTTGGCGAACTTCTGACGTTGCACCCCGCAGCGGGCACAATCTCAGTCGACGCGCGAATCAAGGCAATGGGCCTGCCTTCGCTGCTTCGCGACGACCCGGAGTATTTACCGGGAACGCTGAGCGCATTGAGCTATGACGTCGGGGCGCACAGCATCGACATAGGGCGGTTCACGTTCCCGGCGCTTGACACGGTGGACGAGGCTGCGTTTCTCTTCGCCGGCGAGAGCGAACTGGCGTTTCTCCATGAAGGCAATCCGCACGCTTCGCGTATCCGGGAAGATCACGCGCAGATTCTCGGCTTTCACTACCGGGCAGCGGGCATGCGCGGACAGACCACCTTGCCGCCGGCCGGATATGCCCCTGCGACACAGGACGAAACGACCCTTAACGATTTCACCGCCCAGTTGGCGCGATGTCGGCAACGCTCCGATCTGGGCCGCTCACCACGGTCGAGTGATAATCGCTACACCCGCCACGATCCCCGCGACCCGATGCAAAACGGCCCCTGCTCGATTCTGTGACGCAGCGGTAGCGCACCGCCGTCCCGAGTCTGCGAAAGCGGGCCGATATCTCGGGAATGGCGGCGGCCGCCGCGATTACGCTGCCGACTTGAGCCGGCGCGCGAACTTCTCGCGGAATTTCTTGAGCTTCGGGGCAACCACGTAAGCGCAGTAGCCCTGATCGGGATGCTGGCGGAAGTAGTTCTGGTGATACGCCTCGGCGGGCCAGAACGTCTGCGTCGGCACCACTTGTGTGACGATCGGTGCGGGGTACGTCATCTCGGCCATCAGTTCGGCGATGAGATGCTCAGCGACCTCCTTTTGCTTCTCGTCCTGATAGAAGATGGCGGAGCGATACTGCGTGCCGACGTCATTGCCCTGACGATTGACGGTGGTCGGGTCGTGAATCTGGAAGAACACGATCAACAGTTCCTCGAAGGAGACCACGTCCGGATCGTAGGTCAATTGCACCACTTCCGCGTGACCGGTATCGCCTTCACAGACCTGATCGTAGGTCGGGTTGTCGACGTGACCGCCTTCATAACCCGAGACGACGGACTTTACGCCGTCCAACTGCTGATAGCAGGCTTCGAGACACCAAAAACAGCCACCCGCCAGCGTGGCGACTTGGGTACGGGTATCGCTCGGGGAGTTCGTCTGCTCTGTCATCATGACCTCGCTTGTCGGCTATGTTTTATGCGGCAGCGCACAAAAGAAATAGGGCGGGCGATCGATGGCTCGATCGCCCGCCCTATTGTCGCGCAGAAGTCCTGCAAACGGCGCAAATTGCGCCTACGGGAGGCTCGCGCGGCGCATCGGCGCGTTCAGGCCCGCAACTGCGTGATGAGCGGATGCAGGAGACGAGCGCCAACGCGTGCGGTCAGACCGTCGCGATCATACGTCGGGTTGTACTCGGCAATATCCGCCACACGCAACTTGCCCGAACGGCGCACCACGCCGATGAGCGTTTCCACAACTTCCAACGCCACGCCATGCGCCGCCGGCGCAGACACGCCCGGGGCTTTCTCGCCGGGCAGCACGTCCATATCGATGGTCAGGTACACATGGCTCACCTGTGCGAGCTTCTTCTCGAGCTGCTCGCACATTTCCGGCAGACGGTGCGCAAGCATCGTCTCGTCCAGCCAGTAGTCCACATTCAGCGCATTCGCACGCTCGAAGAGTGCGTCGGTGTTGCTGTAGCGGCTCACGCCAAGGCAGGCGTAATGGAACGGCGCCTGACGTCCCGCGAGCAACTGCGAGATCTGCCAGAACGGCGTACCCGAGCTGGCCGTCGGCTGCGCACGCAGGTCGAAGTGCGCGTCGAAGTTGAGGATCAGGATCGGCTCGTCGCGCAGGCGATCGCCGAAATGCTCGGCAACGCCAAGGAACGTACCGTAGGCAATCTCATGTCCGCCACCCAGCACCACCGGAAGCGCACCTGCGGCCAGTACTCCGGCCACGCGGTGGCCGAGCGCCGCTTGCGCCGCTTCGAGCCGGTCGTCCGCGCACACGATATTGCCGCCGTCGAACACGAGGGGCGTGCCCTTCACGGGCAGGCTCGCCAGCGCGCGGCGCAGCATGTCGGGGCCGGCGACCGCGCCCTGACGCCCATGATTACGGCGCACGCCTTCGTCACTGCAAAAGCCCAGCACGACCGCGCCACCGGCAGCCTGCGACGCATCGTAATCGCGCAGCACCTGATGCAGACGCAGGGTATGGCCGGCCTCGCCGGTATCCACACGGCCTTGCCAGACCGTTCGATCAATTGTCATACGTTTTCCCGCCTTGCCTTATCGTGCGATGACCGCTTGCAGGAATTCACGCGTACGCGCTTCGCGCGGTGCGGTGAAAATCTGCTCAGGCGCACCCGCTTCGATGATCCGGCCCTGGTCCATCACAACCACGACATCGGCCACTTCTCGCGCAAATCCCATCTCGTGCGTAACCACCAGCATCGTCATGCCATCGTTCGCGAGTGCCTTCATCACCTGCAGCACTTCACCCACGAGTTCCGGATCGAGCGCCGAGGTCGGCTCGTCGAACAACATGACTTGCGGCTGCATGGCCAGCGCGCGCGCAATTGCCACACGCTGCTTCTGACCACCCGAGAGCGTGCTCGGGTAGACGTCGGCCTTGGCCGCCAGCCCCACCTTGGCGAGCAATTCGCGGGCGAGCTTCTCGGCATCGGCGCTCTTCATGCCGCGCAGCTTGCGCGGTGCGAGCGTGACGTTATCGAGCACGGTCAGATGCGGGAACAGGTTGAACGACTGAAACACCATGCCCACTTCGGTGCGCAGATGATTGAGCGCGTTCTCGCCCATCATCTGGCCGTGATCGACGAGCTTCTTGCCCACGATTTCGATGGTGCCCTGCTCGGCTGTCTCCAGCCCGTTGCAACAACGCAGGAACGTACTCTTGCCTGAACCGCTCGGGCCGATGACCACCACCACCTGACGCGCATCGACTTCGAAGTCGATGCCCTTGAGCACCTGATGGCTGCCGTAGGCCTTGCCCAGCCCTTCGATCTTCAGGATCGGGGCGCCGAATTCCTTCTTCACTTCGCTCATTGCACGGCACCTCCGGCACGCAGGGACTTCTCGGCGCGCTGCAGGAGCAGCGTGGTGGCACCGGTCAGAATCAGATAAACAAACGCAATCGCCAGATACACTTCCAGCGAGCGGTACGACACGCTGATGATCTTCTGGCCTTCGTGCATCACGTCGTGAATGGTGAGCAGCGACACGAGGGCCGAGTTCTTGATCAGCGCAATGAATTCGTTGCCCAGCGGCGGAATCATGCGCACGACGGCCTGCGGCAGAATCACCGAACGCATGGCCTGACCGTAAGGCATGCCGAGCGAGCGTGCCGCTTCCATCTGACCGCGCTCGATCGACTGGATGGCACCGCGCACGATTTCCGAGACATAGGCACCGCTATAGATGCCAAGACCCAGCACACCGCACATGAATGCCGGCAGCAGAATGTCGAACTGAGGCAGGCCGAAGAACAGGATAAAGAGTTGCACCAGCAACGGCGTGCCACGGATAAACGTGACATAGGCGGTACAAATGCCGTAGCGAATGCGATGCGCCGGATTCAGGCGGCCCATGCCGACCAGCAAACCCAACACGCAGCCCAGCGCCAGTGCGCAGGCAGTTACCTCGACGGTAACGAGCGCGCCGCGCGCGAGGTCCTGCCAGTTTGCCCACACCGGCGAAAAATCGAGTTCCATGCGTACTCCGTCAGTTGCTCTACTGCTTCATTGCATCGGCGGGTGCCGTCGTCCCATTCAGAGGGACGGCGGACCCGCCCGGGTATTACGTTAGCGATGTGCTTACTTCGCGGTACCGAAGTACTTGCTGACCAGCGCGGCGTAGGTGCCGTCTGCACGGACCTTTTCCAGCGCCTTGTTCAAGTCGTTGGTCAGTTCGGTGTCGCCCTTGCGCACGGCGAAGCCATAACGCTCGACGGTCAGCGTCTTGTCGAGCACCTTCACGCCGGGGTTGGCCTTGGCGTACAGCAGCGCTGCCGGCTTGCCGGTCACGGCAGCATCGGCACGGCCGATCTTCACGAGTTCGAACATCTGGTCGTTCTTCTCGACTTCCACGCGCTCGACCTTCGGATAGCTTTCCTTCAGGAACTGCACCGACTTCGTACCCACCTGCACCGACACCTTCTTGCCTGCCAGATCGGCCGGTTCCTTGATGCTGGTGTTGTCAGCCTTGACCATGATGGCCAGACCGCCGGTGTAATACGGATGCGTGAAGTTCACGACCTTCAGACGCTCGTCGGTGATGTAGATCGCCGAAGCGGCCACGTCGACACGCTTGGACAGCACGGCCGGGATCAGGCCCTTGAAATCGATATCCGTCCATTCGACCTTCTTGCCCATTGCCTTGCCCAGCGCTTCGATCATTTCGACGTCGAAGCCGGTGCGCTTGCCGTTTTCCACGTATTCGAACGGCGGGAAGGTCGCGTCGGTGGCAACACGTAGCACGTCGTCGGCAGCGAAGACCTTGCTCGAGCAGGTGACGGCCAGCGCCATCGTGAACAGGATGTGACGCAATTTCATCTGGTACTCCTTCGTGTAGTCTCGGTCGGATAAAACCGGTTAAAAGTACTGCAATCGATTCGAAATACGCTCGGCTGCCGCCACCGTGAGGCGGATCAGCTCTTCGTGGCGCTGAGCCACACGCACGGCCGGCGCCATCAGGGTGATGGTGCCTTCCAAACGTTCCTTGGCGGCGAACACCGGGGCCGATACGCCCCAGACGCCGAAATCCACTTCACTTTCGGACACCGCATATCGCTGCTTGCGAATCTCTTCGACCTGTGCGGCGAGACGCTCCTGCGCCACCGGCTGGCCGGCCAATTGGCGGCCGATCAGACTTTCGCGAGTGGCTTGCGGCAGGAACGAGAGCAGCGCCTTGGCAGAGGCGCCGTGCACCAGCGGGTGCGCGCGTCCCTTGGCAAAGGAGCAACGCAGCGACTGCTCGCTCTCGTGCATGTCGAGGCAGACGACCTGGCCGTTGGCGGCCACGAGCAGACCGACGGTTTCGCCCGTGCGCTGCACGAGCGCGTCGATTTCCTCACGTGCCTGGGTGACAAGATGCGAGTTGTGGTCGAAACCCCACGCCAATTGCACGCCGACCGGCCCCGGTTCGTAGAGCGCCTCATGGGCGTGCTCTTGCACCAGGCCCCACTTCTTGAGCGGCACGAGGTGGCGGTAAACCGTGGAGAGCGGCAGGCTCGTTTGCGCGGCGATCTCGCGTGCCGCGATCGGTCGTCCGTGACGCGCCACAGTCACAAGAACTTGCAGCACGCGCTCGGAGACCGATTGAGCTTCGGTGGTGTCCATCGTCTTGAAAACAAAAGAAAGCGGAAAAATCAGCGGGCTAGCTGCCGATGACGACATGGGCGCTATCTTGCGATGCAATTCCCAAAGTAAAAAATTCGATTCTCACCGCATGGTAACAAATTGGGAGATTGCGCATAGGTATTTTCCCTTATGCAGTGCAGAATGCAGGCACAAAAAAACGCCGAATCCCTGTTCACACAAGGGATTCGGCGTTTTTAAGCGAAACCGGGATAGAGATTCCGATTACCGACCGGCAGTAGACTTTTGCGAATCCGGCGCCGCCGATAACCAGGCGATGAGAATCGGCTTTTGCACTTTCCCAAGTGCGCTTTTGGGTAGCGTGTCGAGAATGACGACCCGTCTCGGCAATTTGAAGCGAGCGATGCGCTCGCCAAGGAAGTCGAGCACGGTTTGCGGCGTGACACTCGCCGATGGCAAAGGCACGATGACGGCGACGGGCACCTCACCCCATCGTTCGTCCGGCACGCCGACGACGGCGGCCTCCAGAACGCAGGGGCAATCAACCAGCGCATTCTCGATTTCCGCTGGATAAATGTTCTCGCCACCCGAGATGATCATGTCCTTGCTGCGGCCCACGACTTCGAAGCAGCCGTCCTCGTGCAACCGCGCCAGATCGCCCGAATGGAACCAGCCGTGCGCGAACGAAACGTGTCCGGGCGCACGCCAGTATTCGCGCATCACGTTCGGTGCGCGCACGAGTATTTCGCCGACGTCTCCCGCAGGCACGTCCTGCCCGGCCACGTCGGTCAGCCGCACTTCGACGCCCGGGCACGCACGGCCGACCGCACCGGGATGCGCCTTCGCTTCGCCGAAGCGCAGCGCAATCGACACCGGGCCGGTTTCCGTCGCTCCGTACACCTGCCCGAGCGGGATACCTCGCGCGTGGAACGCATCGATGGCGGACATCGGCACCACGCTGGACCCGGCCATCACCCCACGTAGCGACGACAAATCCGTGGTCGGCCACGCCGGATGCAACTGCACGGCCCGCAGCGTGGCGGGCACCATCAGCGAGAGCGTCGGACGATGCTTTGCGACGTCCGATAGCCAGGCGCCCGGATCGAAACGCGGGTGCAGCGTAACGCTCGCCCCGCGCAGCAATGCAGGCAACGTCTGGATACATAGGCCGCCGACGTGGAACATCGGCAAGGTCGACAGGATGTGGTCGTCGGCGCGCATGTCGTGCGCCCACCAACTGGCTTCGGCATTGGCGAGCAGCCCCGCCTGTGTGTGCAATGCGCCCTTGGGTTCTCCCGTCGTGCCGGACGTGTACACGAGCAGCACCGGCGCATCGGCCGCAACGTCGGGATAGTCGACCGGCTTGGCCGATGGCACGGCGATAAGCCCTTCGATCGGTGCGATGGCGGGCGGCGGGCGGCCGGTGACAGCCTCCTGTTCAAGCGAGTCGCGAATCTGACGAGCGGCATCGCGATGCGTCGCGTCGAACCACAACACACGCACGCCTGCGTGGCGCACGATGGCGGCCAGTTCGGGCACGGCAAGGCGGAAGTTCAACGGCAGGAAGATGGCACCAGCGCGGGCGCACGCGAACAGCAGCGCCAGTTGCAACTCGTCGTTCAGGCCGAGACACGCAACACGCTCGCCCGGCGCGATGCGCCAGGTGCTGCGCAAATGCCCGCCCACCCGCTCGACGCGTCGCCACAACGCGGCATAGTCGGTCTGCTCCGATTCATCGCCAATGCCACACCGCAACGCCAACCGCTCCGGCGTGGCGCGTGCGTGACGGGCAAGCGCTTCTACAAAAGGCGTCAACTTGTTCTCCGTAACAAGACAGACGGCGAGACGCCGGGCCGACGACCGGTTCGTGATGGCCTTCGACAGTGCGTTCCATGCGCCCCGCCCACCTCGCCGCTTCGCTGATTCGCGATGCCGGCGCGCTGCTTACTCGTCGGACTCGCCCGGTTCGTAGAGCGCCTCGCGGCCGATACGATCGAGGCACAGCTCTGCCGTCCACGGCAGCATCAACGCGCCGCAACGCGAATCGCGATACATGCGCTCGAGCGGCAGCGTTTTGAGCATCGACTGCCCGCCGCAGGTGCGAATGGCGAGACGGCACAGCTCGTTGGCATTCTCCATGATCGTGTACTGCGCTGCATACGCTCGCATACGCGCCTCCTTGCCCGGATCGGCTCGGCCGTCCTGCAAGGCGCGAAGGAACAGCGCGCGCGTTTGCTCGAGCATGATATGCATTTGCGCGACGGCAATCTGCTTGGTCGGATACATGCGACGTTTGACCGGCGCGCCCATCCCTTCCGCTTCCCCGCGAAGATAACGCACCGTGAAATCGTAGGCGGCCTGAGCGATCCCCATGTACGTCGGGGCGAGCGTCATGAACATGTGCGGCCAGCGGCTCGCGGCCTGATAGTAGACGCCTCGCGGCATCAGTTGCAGTTCGTCGGGGACGAACACGTCCTTGAAGAGCAACGTGCGCGAGACGGTGCCCCGCATCCCGAGCGGATCCCAGTCACCGGTGACGCTCACGCCCGGCGCGTCGCCCGGCACGGCGATGTAGAACGTGTCCTTCATCGACAACTCGGGCTTGTCCTCGGTACACAACACGCCGTAGTAGTTGGCCGCCCCCGAGAGCGACGCGAAAATCTTGCGTCCATTGATCTTCCAGCCGCCGTCAACCTTCGTCGCGGTCGTGCCGAATGGCGCCTTGCCCGCCGCCGCCGCGCTGCCTTCCGAGAACGGCTGTGCGTAGATCGCTCCGTCCTGAATCACGCGCGCAAAGTGATGCTCGCGATAGCGCGCGTGTTCCGCACGCTGCTCGGGCGTCATGTCGAGATCGTCGGCAAGAATGCCGGTCCACATCATCGAGCAGGTGTGCATGTTGAACGTGAGCGCCGTGGCGCCACAGTGACGACCCAGCTCGGCGGAGACCATCATATAAGTGGCGAAATCGGCGCCCAGACCACCGTCCGACTCGGGAATGCACAACTTCAGCAGGCCAGCGGCACGCATGTCGTCGTAATTCTCGAACGGGAACGACGCTTCGCGATCCCAGCGGGCGGCACGCGGCGCGAGCGACTCGCGCCCCACTTGCTCGGCCAGCGCCAAAAGGTGCCGCTGCTTGTCTGTGAGCGGGTAGTGCTCGCCGACGATCGAAGGGGGCTGATAGGCCACGGTAGTCTCCTAGAGTGTTGCGAGGAAAGCGCGCACCTCGGCGTCGAATGCCGCCGGGTGCGTCAGATTCATGAGATGTCCTGCGCCGGGCAGGCAAACGTATCGAGCCTGCGGGATCGACTCGGCCATACGCGCCATGACTTTCGGTGGCGCATTGGTGTCGTGCTCGCCCGCGATGAGCAGCACCGGCACAGTCAGACGAGCAAGCGCGGCGCGCTGCTCGAAACCGACCAGCGCTTGCAGCGCCGCACGGTAGGCGTCTGGGGTAAGCGCGCCCATCGCGTCGACCGCCAGTGCGTGCGCGCGGGCACGCGCGGCGGCATCCGGCTCGCCGAGCATGCCCGGCACGATGGCCTCGGCCATCTCGCGCAGCGTCTTGCCCGCATCGAGCGGCGCCGTGCGCTGACGCACGAACTCGCGCTGAAAGTCGCCATCCGGTTTGCCGAATGCGGGCGACGTGCCGCACAACACGAGCGCAGCAATATCCCGCGTGAACGGCTCGCCGCGTGCCATCAACTCCTGCGCGACCATGCCACCCATGCTGTGTCCGACGAGCACGAATCGCGACGGCCCCAACGCATCGAGCAACGTCCTCAGGCTGTCAGCCAGCGACGCCATCGCCGGCTCGGCCGGCATGGCGCTCTCGCCGTAACCGGGCATGTCCCAGGCCACGACGCGATAGCCCGCCGCCACGAATGTCTCGAATTGCGACGGCCAGACCTGACGATTGCCGCCGATACCGTGCAGCAGCACGAGCGTGAGCGGGCCATCGCCCGCCGTGCGGCAGGCGGGTACGGAAAGCGTCATGATGCGAACTCGCCTTGCAATTGCCCGTCGCGCACGACGACATCCCCATCGAGCGCGATCGTGCAGCGCCGTAGCGGCAAATCGAAGTGACCGAGCGTATGACGTCCCGCCACTTCGTTGGCGCCCGTCGAATACAGGAAGTTGCCCGCGAAGGCGCGCTGCTCCGTGCCGTTGCAATCGCGCTTGTCGTAGCAGGCGAGTGCATCCCAGCGCGCCCGCGGGTTCAGGCCGAAGCCGACGTGCGAGACGGCATACGCTTCGCGATCTCCCCACGCAGCGAAGTACTCGCGCATGAGGTCGACGTCGACGCCTTCGCCGTCGATGGCGACGACATAGTCGTCCTCGACCGTGAGTTCGATGCGATCGCGCAGATATTGTTTGAACGTCAGATTGATGTCGCCGGGGGCGAGCACGAGCCGGCCGTTCACGCTATGGGCAGCGGGGAACGCCAGCGCCAGACCGCCCGGCCAGTGGGCGACCTGTCCGGGCTTGGCGCACCAGCCCCAGACACCGCCCACGCGGGCGTCGCGAAGACCGATGCGCAGATCGGTGCCAGCGCCGGACGTGACGTGCATTTGCGCGGCGCCGCGCAAACGCTTGATCGCTGCACGCACTTTCGGCTCGAGCGCCGGATCGGTCGCGCAGCGTTCCAGAATTTCGGGATGTTCGTTGGAGACCATCAGCACGCGCGCGCCACCGCCCAGAATCTCGGGCAGTTCGGGGGCATGCACCAGGCCTTCGACAGTGCAATCGACGACAAGCGTCGCCGCCCGCAGCGCCGCCACGACCGGGGCCAATTGACCCAGCGCATCGCTCGCGCCCGTCGAACGCACCGGCACAGGGGCACTCACGCGCGGGCTTGGGACAATGAGCCGGAAAGGCCTGGCGCCAAGCGATTCGGCGGCAAGCTGGGCTAATTCCACGTTGACAGGCCGGGATTGCGTTTCAGCTACAATCGCCACCACATCGCCGGGTCGTATGTCGCAGCGCCGCAAGGTCGCGGCAAATACGTCGATCCACTTATGCTCGATTCGCTCGATCAGCATATCGTCTCCTGAGCGTCTGACCCTCTCGCCCGCCGGGGGCTGCTTCGCCCCGTGGCACGCTGCTGGCCGTCATGCGTCTTGTCGATCTGTTGTTCGTGCCATAGTATATGAATATTCATACAAATCAACCCGATCAAATTAGCCGGACGGGAGTGCAGGGACAGTGAACGCCAAACGCGCCGCAGTGCCAGATTTCGACAACGCAGCTTTTCGTCATGCGCTCGGTCAATTTGCGACCGGGGTAACGGTAATCACCACGCGAGCCGACGACGGCTCGCTTATCGGTATCACCGCCAGTTCGTTCAATTCGGTGTCGCTCACGCCGCCGCTCATTCTGTGGAGTCTCGCCACGCGAGCGGGCAGCATGCCCGTCTTCCGCGAAAACTCGCACTACGCCGTGAATGTGCTCGCGGCCGATCAACTCGACATCTGCAAGCGCTTTGCCACGATGAAAGGCGACCGTTTTGCGGGTGTGCCATACACGTTGTCGCCATCGGGCACGCCAGTGCTCGATGGTGCGCTTGCCTGGTTCGAGTGTCATAACCGCAGCCGTTACAACGAAGGCGATCACGTCATCTTCGTCGGTGAAGTCGAGCGTTGCGGCGTCCATGCGAACGTTTCCGAGCGCATGCCGCTGATCTTTCACGCCGGCGGCTTCCACAAGCCGCAGTCGCTCGGGTAAGCCCCCATGCCAGCCGGCGGAGCACCGTTCGTCGACGATTATCTGGCGTATCTGCTCGCCCGGGCGAGCACGCTGGTCTCCAATGAGTTTCATCGCGAAGTCGCCGCGGCTGGCCTGGGCGTGTCGGAGTGGCGAGTGCTCGCCACGCTCTCCGATGGCCGCGCGCGCACCATCAATCAACTGGCCGACATTGTGCTCGCCAAGCAGCCGACGCTCACCAAAGTCGTCGACCGGCTGGAAGCGACAGGCGACGTCGTGCGCGGCGAATGCGCGACGGATCGGCGTCAGTCATTGGTCTCGCTGACCGACACCGGACGGGCGCGCGTCGCGCCGTTGCTCGCCAGCGCACGCCGGCACGAAGCCGGGGTGCTCGCCCGCTTCGGCACGGAACAATCCGCCTTGCTCAAAGCCACGTTGCGCCGTCTGATCGAGGAAATGGCGCAAGGAACGCAGAACCCTCAATAGGCCCTTTCCGATCACTGCACGGGCGCGTCCGAAAACGCGAATCGCGCAGTACGGCGAATCGTCAAAAATTCGACCACTTCGCCATATTGTCGAATTTTCTTTCGTCAATCTCCAAAAAACACGTTTCCACTATCAATTTCACTCATCGCGATCCACGAATACGCAAGCACTTGCGACGCGAATTCTTCTAAGATGCGCATATCGATTCACGCTATGGCGCACGTCCATGACCGCACCCAGCCAACGCCCTGCCGATGCGCGCAACGAGCGCCGCATATGGGATATCAGCGCCCCGCTCTCGAGCGACACCCCCGTCTGGCCCGGTGACACGCCGTTCTCCGAACAGTCCGTCTGGCAGATCGGACCGGGCTGCCCGGTCAATGTGGGACGCATCACGCTATCGCCACATACAGGTGCGCATGCCGACGCACCGCGTCATTACGACGACGACGGCGCCTTCATTGGCGAAGTGCCGTTGGAGACGTATCTGGGGCCATGCAGGGTGATGCATTGCCTCGGCGCATCGCCGGTCGTCACGCCGGAGATGGTTGCGCCGCATCTGACGGATGTACCGCCGCGTGTCCTGCTGCGCACGTATGAGCGCGCGCCGGTGGTGCGCTGGGATAGCGCGTTTTGCGCAGTGGCGCCCGAGACCATCGACCTGCTCGCGTCGCACGGTGTGACGTTGGTCGGTATCGACACGCCGTCGCTCGATCCGCAGGAGAGCAAGACGATGGACGCGCATCACCGCATTCGCGCGCATCGCATGGCCATCCTCGAAGGGCTGGTACTCGACGCAATTGCACCGGGCGACTACGAACTCATCGCATTGCCACTCAAGTTCATGCGGCTCGATGCGAGCCCGGTACGCGCGGTACTGCGCTCCCTTTGAACGGACTTCTTTTTCTGTATTGATTTCACTCACAAAGCGCAAACCATGACGTCTTCTCGCAACGATTGTCTGGCCCTCGATGTGGCCGATCCGCTCGCCCCGCTGCGCGCGCAATTCGATCTGCCACCTGATGTGATCTATCTCGATGGCAATTCGCTGGGCGCCCGCCCGCTGGCTTCTGCCAAACGCGCACAGGAAGTGATCGCCGCCGAATGGGGCAAGGGTCTCATCCGCAGTTGGAACGAGGCAAACTGGTTCGCGCTGCCGCGCACGTTGGGCGATGCGCTGGCACCGATCGTCGGTGCGGGCAAAGGCGAAGTCGTGGTAACGGACACCACGTCGAGCAACCTGTTCAAGGTGATGGCCGCCGCCCTCGATGCGCAGCGCAAGCGTGGGCCGCAACGCAAAGTGATCGTCTCGGAGCGCAGCACCTTCCCGACCGACCTCTACATCGTGCAAGGCCTCACGCGCCTGCTCGACGACGGCTACTCGCTGCGTCTGATCGATTCGCCGGACGAACTGCCGAGCGCGCTGGGTAACGATGTCGCCGTGGTGCTGCTCACGCATGTGAACTACCGCACCGGCGCCATGTACGACATGGCCGCACGCACAGCGGAGATCCATGCGGCCGGTGCACTGGTGGTGTGGGATCTCTGCCACTCGGCCGGTGCGGTGCCGGTCGATCTGAACGGCGCCGGCGCAGACTATGCCGTGGGCTGCACGTACAAATATCTGAACGGCGGCCCGGGTTCGCCGGCGTTCGTATGGGTCAACAAGCGTCACCAGGACACCTTCTGGCAACCGCTGTCGGGTTGGTGGGGCCATCGCACGCCGTTCGCCATGCTGCCGGAATACACGCCGGACGAAGGCATTGGACGTTATCTGTGCGGCACGCAACCGATTGTCTCGCTCTCGCTCGTGCAGTGCGGTCTGGATATCTTCGCGCAGACATCGATGGACGCGCTGCGTCGCAAATCGCTCGCGTTGACCGATCTGTTCATCCAACTGGTGGAAACGCGCTGCGCCGAATTCCCGCTGACACTGGTGACGCCGCGCGATCACGCCGCACGAGGCTCGCAGGTGAGCTTCGAGCATCCGGAAGGATTTGCCGTGATTCAGGCGTTGATCGCACGCGGGGTCATCGGTGACTATCGCGAGCCGCGCATCATGCGTTTCGGCATGACGCCGCTGTATACGAGCTTTGCCGATGTCTGGGATTCGGTCGAGATTTTGCGCGACGTGCTGAGCACGGGCTCGTGGGACAAGCCCGAGTTTCATCGTCGCGGCGCGGTGACCTGAGAGAGGAATGATCAGCATGAGCAAACCCTCCTCTACAAGCGGCCACAAAGACACGCCGGTGGACACCACACCCGCACAAGGCGGGTGCCCGTTCGGGCATCAGGGCGCAGACAACGCGACGGGCGACGCGAAAGCCTCGCAAAGCGCGCCCGCCGACGCGACCCAATGGCACGATGCTCAACTCGATTTTTCCAAGAGCATGAGCTACGGCGACTACCTGTCGCTCGATCCGATTCTGAATGCACAACATCCGCGCTCGACCGATCACAACGAGATGCTGTTCATCATTCAGCATCAGACGAGCGAGTTGTGGATGAAGCTCGCGTTGTACGAATTGCAGGCGGCACGCTCTGCGGTTCACAACGACGAATTGCCGCCCGCATTCAAGATGCTTGCGCGGGTATCGCGCATTCTCGAACAACTGGTTCAGGCATGGAGCGTGCTGGCGACGATGACGCCGTCCGAGTATTCGTCGATGCGTCCGTCACTGGGCAGCTCGTCGGGCTTTCAGTCGTATCAGTACCGCATTCTGGAATTCATGCTGGGCAACAAGAATGCGGCGATGCTCAAGCCCCATTCGCATCGTCCCGACCTCTTCCAGCAGGTGGAAGCGGCGCTCAACGCCCCGTCGTTCTATGACGAGGTGGTGCGTCTGCTCGCCCGTCGAGGCTTCGCGATTGCCCCGGCACGGCTCGAACGCGACTGGACGCAGCCGACGCCTCACGACGAGACCGTCGAGGCGGCGTGGCTCGAGGTGTATCGCAACCCGTCGCAGCACTGGGAGTTGTATGAGATGGCCGAGGAATTGGTCGATCTCGAAGATGCCTTCCGCCAATGGCGCTTCCGCCACGTGACGACTGTCGAGCGCATCATCGGCTTCAAGCAAGGCACAGGCGGCACCAGCGGGGCACCCTATCTGCGCAAGATGCTCGATGTGGTGCTGTTCCCCGAGTTGTGGCACGTGCGAACGTTGCTGTGATGTCGTTGCGGTGAGAACACCTACCGCGTAGATTCGGCGAGCGCCGCCCCTTTTTCCGGGGCTACAGCGCTTGCCCGCCCCCTGACTCCGCTCCCGAGCCGTGCCTGTTGAGTCGCTACGTCAAGGGAGCGGACAATCACTGCCATCGTGCGCCCCGCCGCGCAGCGCTCATCGTGTCGATGGGTGTCGTCGGATCGATATCGGTTGTGGATCGGGTTGGGGGCCGCCTGCGGTGCGACTTAAAGCGCATTGGAGTGCCGCAGGCGGCCCCCAACCCGATCTGCCGCCAACCTTAAGCCTGTCCGCTCAGACGGGCGGCCAGTTGCTTCAGACGTGGACCGATCTCCTCGCGGAAGACCGCATCTGGAATCGACGACGACGGGCCGCTGCAACTGATGGCCAGCCAGCGGTTTTGCCGCACGTCACGGAGCGGCACTGCGACCGCATTCACGCCTTCATGCCACTCGCGAAACGAGTAGCAACATCCCTCGCGCTTGTACGACTCGATCCCTTTCTCGACGCCAGACTGGAGCACGTCCCAACCGACATTGCGCAACGCGGCCGGATTCGCATCGTAGGCATCGCGTAGATCGGCGAGCATCGTCTCACGCTCGATCGAGGGCATCACCGCGAGGTAGACGCGCCCCATCGAACTCGTCAGCATCGACAGACGTGAGCCCGCCGTGAGACCCAGCGTGAGGTGCGCCGAGTCGCTGCGGATAGTTTCGAGATACATCATGTCGATACCTTCCCGGCAACCGAGTGAAATGGAACACCCCATTTCCTTGGCCAGCGCTCGCATGTGCGGGCGAGCCAGCGTCAGCATGTCGGTACCGCTCAGGAACGCGTACCCCAAGGCCAGCACGCCGGCATCCAGTGCGTACTTGCCAAGCTCGGCGTCGTAGCGCAGATACCCCAGCGCCGTCAGCGTGTAAGCGAGGCGACTGACGGTCGCCTTCGGCAGCCCGGTGCGTGCTGCAAAGTCGCGGTTACCCAGCAGCGCGTCGTCGGGTCCGAAGGCGCGCAGCAGATCGAGACCCCGTGCGAGTGCCGTGACGAACTTGCGCTCGTCGTGCGAAGGCGGCACGCCATGGGCCGGCGCACCGGTGAAGGCTGACAGGGACGTTTTGACCACAACCATCGCGCACTCCGCTTCAAATAGGTTCGGCCAGTACACGCACTGGCCGTTGCCTGACAAAAAATTTTAGTGTTAAACTAACTTCGATTTCAGAACATTGTTCCGCATTGCGGAACTTTCGTCAAGTCGACGAGCTTTCCCGGTGCGGGATACGGCAACGTATGCCGCACATGCGCCAAACGGGCCGACGAGGATGGCGTCGGCCAATTTTTGAGAACGTCGGAGGAGATAGGTCATGGCAGGCAATGCACAGTTTCATTGGGAAGATCCGCTGTTGCTGGACGCACAGCTCACGGGCGAAGAGCGCATGATTCGCGACGCCGCCGCCGCGTACTCGAACGACAAGCTCGCGCCGCGCGTGCTCGAAGCATTCCGTCATGAGCGCACCGACGCCGCCATCTTTCGCGAGATGGGTGAGATCGGCCTGCTCGGCCCGACGATTCCCGAGGAATACGGTGGCCCTGGCCTGAGCTACGTGGCCTATGGGCTGATCGCACGCGAAGTCGAACGCGTCGACTCGGGCTATCGTTCGATGATGTCGGTACAGTCGTCGCTCGTCATGGTGCCGATCTTCGAATTCGGCAGCGAAGCACAGAAGCAGAAGTACCTGCCGAAGCTGGCCAGCGGCGAGTGGATTGGTTGCTTCGGTCTGACCGAACCGAACCACGGTTCCGATCCGGCCGGCATGACTACGCGCGCCAAGAAAGTTGCAGGTGGCTATGAATTGAGCGGCGGGAAGATGTGGATCACCAACTCCCCCATCGCCGACGTTTTCGTGGTCTGGGGCAAGCTCGCCGACGAGAATGGCGAGGAGAAGATTCGCGGCTTCATTCTGGAAAAGGGCTGGAAAGGCCTGTCGGCCCCGGCGATTCACGGCAAGGTCGGCCTGCGCGCCTCGATCACCGGTGAGATCGTGATGGATCAGGTGTTCGTGCCGGAAGAGAATCTGATGCCGGGCGTCTCCGGCCTGAAGGGGCCGTTCACCTGCCTGAACTCGGCGCGTTACGGTATCGCCTGGGGTGCATTGGGCGCCGCTGAATTCTGCTGGCATACCGCGCGTCAATACGTGCTCGACCGTCAGCAGTTCGGCCGGCCGCTCGCCGCCAATCAGTTGATCCAGAAGAAGCTCGCCGACATGCAGACGGAAATCACGCTGGGCTTGCAAGGCTGCCTGCGTCTGGGCCGCATGAAGGACGAAGGCACCGCGGCTGTCGAGATCACGTCGATCATGAAGCGCAACTCGTGCGGCAAGGCACTGGACGTCGCACGTCTGGCACGCGACATGCTGGGTGGCAACGGCATCTCCGATGAGTTCGGCATTGCCCGTCACCTCGTGAACCTCGAAGTGGTCAACACCTACGAGGGCACCCACGACATCCACGCACTGATTCTCGGCCGCGCGCAAACCGGCATCCAGGCGTTCTTCTGATCGATCGTCACGAGGGATCGGGTTGCGTGAACCGCGAGCGGTCGCGCAGTGCAGATCGCGCAGCGCATCGCGGTTCATGCGACTTGTCTGGTACGCGTCGTTTCTCAGGCCGCACTTCGCGGGCCGTCAATCCCCCGGGCGACGGCGCGTACCAAACAAAAAAGCCAGCTCTGTCGAGCTGGCTTTTTCTCATCCGCTGTCTTCTGCGGCGTTAGCCGGATTACTTGTTCGGCTGCGGCGTGAGACGCAGATACGGACGCACGGCCTTGTAACCCTTCGGGAATTTCTCCTTGAGCACGGCTTCATCCTTGAGCGACGGGACAATCACGACGTCCTCACCATCCTTCCAATTACCCGGTGTGGCGACCGAGTAATTGTCGGTCAGTTGCAGCGAGTCGATAACACGCAGGATCTCGTCGAAGTTGCGGCCCGTGCTGGCCGGATACGTGATGATCAGGCGCACCTTCTTTTTCGGGTCGATCACGAACAGCGAGCGAACCGTCACGGTTTCGCTGGCATTCGGATGGATCATGTCGTAGAGCTGCGAAACCTTGCGATCGCCGTCGGCCAGAATCGGGAAATTGACCGTGGTGTTCTGAGTCTCGTTGATGTCCTTGATCCAGCCCTTGTGCGACTCAACGTCGTCAACCGACAGCGCGATGGCCTTCACGCCGCGTTTCTCGAACTCACCCTTGAGTTTTGCGGTCAGACCCAGTTCGGTCGTGCACACCGGCGTGTAATCGGCCGGGTGCGAGAAGAGCACACCCCAACCGTCACCAAGGAATTCGTGGAACTTGATTTTGCCAACCGACGAGTCCTGCTCGAAATCGGGGGCAATGTCACCCAAACGCAATGTCATTTACGGTCTCCTTGAGAACCTTCAAGTCAGTGGGGTAAAGACTAAAGGATGCTAAGCTTTGCCAGAACGAATAAAAAATTGATTGCACATAATTATTCGCAATATGGCGCCCTCGGGGGATGTTGTTTTATGGCAACGATTCGTTGAAAGCGTTACGATAACACCCATATCCCCTTCGCATTTTCCTCCCAGAATCGGGTAACGACTACGTCGCATAGTGCACACCAACAAGGAGAAGTTTATGACTGATATCAAATCCGTATTGGCCGACGCCGAAGACCTGCTCAAACAAGCCGCCAACACGACCGGTGAGCGCGCATCCGAATTGAGCGACAAGGCCCTGACGCTGCTCAAGCAAGCCAAGGAAAAGGCTTCCGACGTGCAGGTGGTCGTTGTCGAGAAGAGCAAGCAAGCCGCTCGCGCGACCGACGACTATGTTCACGACCATCCGTGGCAAGCGGTGGGCATCGCCGCCGGTATCGGCGTGGTGATCGGCCTGCTGCTCAACCGCAAGTAAGCTACGTCGACGCCAGTTGCTTTCTCGCCTATTCTGCCTATGGCGGAGCCCACCTGACCGGTGCGACGGGTCAGGTGAGCCGCCCACAAGTCCAGCCCATGACCGCCAATGATCGCACGACCCCGCCGCGGCCTTCACTGCGGCGCCTCGCCGGTGCGTTGCTCGAGATCCTGCAGTCGCGCATCGAACTCATCGGCATCGAATTGACCGAAGAGAAAGAACGTCTGATGGGCGTCGCTTTCCTTGGTCTGGCCGCGATGCTCTTCGGCGTACTCGCTCTCGTGTCGCTGGCCGCGCTGGTGATCGTGATTTTTTGGGACACCTATCGCCTCCAGGCCATGACCGGCATCTTCGTCGTGTATCTGTTGCTCGCCGGCTGGTGCGCATTGCGTGCGCGCAACATTCTGCGCGATGCCCCGATGCCGTTCGAGGCCACACTGGCCGAGTTCGAAAAGGACCGCGACGCACTGCGTCCGGACTGAAGGAGATCTGCCCGTGCCGCTGGAACAGAACCGCCCTCGCCGCACGCGACCGTCACGACGCTCGCGTCATGACCTCCTCGCCATTCGCAAGGAACTCGTGCTCACGCGTATCGCTGTTGAGCGCGCCGAACTGATTCAAGCCTCGCACGATACGCGCGAACGCCTGCGCAATTTCCGTTGGGTACGCTATCTGCTGCCCGGTGGCTTTGCCAACCTCGCCAGCATTAGCGGCCTCGCCAGTTCCGGACTCAAGCTCGGCGGACTGCTTGAGCGCTATCCGCTGGTCAGTTCCGTTGCCTCGCTGGCGCTCACCGGTTTGTCGCATACCCCTGTCGGACGCGTGGTACGCCGCAGTCTCAAGTGGGGCAGCCTCGGCGTTCTCGCGTGGCAAGGAATCAAGCTCTGGCAGGAATCAACGAAGCCGTCGACGCCGAAAGCGGGTGCCCCCTATGCGTCAGATACGTCCGACACACCTCGCGCGTCTGCGACAACCTCGTCCCGACGCAACGACATCGGCCCCCCACCGGTCATGTAATCGCTGCGCCCCGGCCCACGCATCACAGCGTCGAGCCACACGGGCGCGTCCGTAGGCATTGATGATGATGCAAACGCGCCGCCCGTGCCCCGCAATGCGCACCGTCCCCGACAACCACCCTCGTGTCTGCGTTCGCATGAAACCGTCTTCTGCGAACGCGAGGCCTTCGGTGTTGTACAACCCCCATCGCACGTCGACACTCACGCCCGGTGGCAATGGCGCGTATCGCCCCAGCACTTGATCTCCCGCATCGAAGCGATCGTTGCGATTCTGGTCGACGAACGTCACCCAGCCGCTATTCAGACTCCCGCCGTCATGTGGGGCCATTGCCACGCGCCGGTGCCGTCCCAGCGCCTCGGAACGCGCTGCCTGCAGCGATGCCAGAAACGCTCGCGCCGTGATGTCTACCGCCACCCGGCGGCGAACCGTGTCGATGGAAGGCGAAACCGCCATCAGTGCAACGGCGAGCACGGCCATCGCAATGACACACTCCAGCATCGTGACGCCGCGTGCGGCACGTAGATCAGGACGCATCGCAATGCTCGCTACGAGTGCCCGGCGCAGGTGTCACAGCACTGCTGTCATGCCACCTGGCAACCTCACGCCAACTCAACGAACGCGATGAAAACGATGCCAGTTCACCGCCACCACCCGCTTTCCCCGTTCGTTGCCGGACTTCATAGATCGCCTGCAAATACACACGCGTGCCTGGCAACTCGCCACACCCCATCGCACTCACGCGATACCGCCGCACTGGCACGTCGCGCGTTTCCGGTTCGCCCGCCAGATACGCCGAATACGCGATTCTCTCGATGAAGTAGCGCGCCCTTCGCGTCGCAACGACGGCGGCACTGCCATTCCATTCGACCGTTCGCCATCTCGGCACACGGCGCTGGTACCAGATGTCACCGCGATGGTTCGCCTCAAGCACGCCCTGTGGTCCCGCCTCGAACGCCGGCACGGCGGCAATATCCGCGGCACGCGCCTCATGCGTCAGCCAATCGCGCGCTTCGGCAAGCGCCCGGTCCGCCGCCGCAAACGCCCCTGCGCGATCGTTCGTATAGGCAATGAAACGGCTGGCCAATTGGCGATGGTGCATGCCGGATGCGGCAAGCGTCATCAGCGCCGCCAGCCACATCACCATGAAGACGCCAACCATTTCGCCTCCTCGCCGACGCCACCATCGTTGCGACGATAGGCCACCGCATTGAATACGTGCAGATGAACGTCTCCGGCGTTACCCAGCCGCTTGTACTCACGACCACCGGATGCCGCATCGAACACTTCGACCACCCGCGTGGTCCGTGGTTTGCCACCGCTCCGCGGCGCGCCGCGCAAGACCAGCGAAAAGGCCACCGCCGCGACGTTCTCCCATCCGCCCTCCCCGGGTGGCGGGCTTGGCGGCCTGCGGCGCAGACTTCTGACGGGCTCAACCCAACGCAAAGACCCGGTCCCGCCGACGCGAAACCCTAGCCGAACGTACATCGCCTCCACCCCGCTCACCAGCACCTGTGCCGGATGCAGATCCGTCGAGCGCGTTTGACGCTCACCGTAGCGGCAGTAGAGCGAGGGAATCTCGTCCTCGCCCTTATCGACATAGAAGATGCTGAGATGTCTGTCGTCCGGACGTCCCGTCGCTCGGGTACGCATGCCCGCGCAGTTGTGGATGGCACCGTTGCCCTCCGACAATCCCGCCCCCTGGAACTGCACTTCCAGCAGTGAGCTGCCTTGCCACCCTGATCGCGCACACGTGTCGACGGTGCCGGCGCATGCCGCACTCGCTCGCAACGACGGCCACTCGCGCTTCACAGGCCCCGGCGGCCAGATCGCGCCCTCCATCGGGTCCCAGTTCCGGTATCCCGCCATGCCAACGGCACGGGTGAGTTGTGTCAATGCAAAGATCGCGCGCTCGGTAACGTCGTATCGCTCCGCCTGAACCCGCCACAATCGAATGCCCGCGAGATAGATCGCGATCGCCGCCGTCACGATCAGCAACCCGAGCGGCATTGCCAGCACCCACTCAAGCAGCGTAAAACCCGCCATACGACGCACGCACGCCTTGTTCCCCCTGCCCAAACGCGGCGGCCACATCACGGGGACCGACGAGCGTGCCATACATCGTTCCCCGCTTGCGCTGGCAATGCCAACACGACATTTGTCTTCGAAGGAGCAAGCTCGGCGGATGTCATTGCCCCCGCCGCCTGCCAATGGGCGAAGCCCTGCGCGCCAGCCATAAGCGCCGCCAGTGTGAACATGACGTCAAGCATTGCGCCCCCGCGAAAGCGGGTCTTGCAACGCCCGCCGCTCGTCGGTTTCCCTTCCGCCGCCTCGCCTTGCGGCCTCCCCCGCGTACGCGACGGCGACGGCAGCGGCAACTGCCCTCGGCCTCGCCGTCCGCCAGCATCGCGCGATGGTGTTCGCCGAGCGCCTCGCATCGGCGGAAAGCGGTGATTAGCCAGCGTATCGCGAAGCGCCTGCCGGTCGGCGCGACGCCGCTGGTGTCGTCGATCCTGTTGCATGGTTCGGTCTCCCGTCTCGTTGATGACGCGTCCATCGTCGCCCACGCTTCGTCACACGCCAATCGGATTGCGCCGCAAAACCTGCCCCGTCATGCGCCACCTCACTTTCCACACGCGACGCCACATCCCTCAACGAACGTCCATAAAAAAAACGGCGACCGAAGTCGCCGTCTTTGGGCTGACCGTACCGAACGAGTTCGGCACCGCCTCATTGGCTCGTGACGGGCAACCGCGTGCCCGGCAACGTTATCCCTTCAGCTCGTCGACGAGTGCGACATAAGCTTCTTGCGCCTCTTCTTTCGACTTGCCTTTGAGCATTTCCCAGGCATCGAACTTGGCACGGCCGACGAAATCCGTCATGCCCGGACGCGTGCCGGACACATCACCCTCGGTGCCTTGTTTGAAGAGCGCATAGATACGCAGCAATGTGAAATTGTCGGGGCGTTCCGGCAGCGTCTTGGACTGGGCTACCGCCTCGTCGAAGCGAGCTTGAAGATCGCTCATGGTGTCTCTCCCTGGAAAAGCAGTCAGCTTATATATGCCCCGTGCGACGATTCGCCAATGTCTGGAAACGCTCGCGTCGACGCTCGGGGTGTTGCGAATACAACGCGATCAAGGATAGCGACGAAGCGCTACGCGAGGTAGGGGCGAGCGTAGAACCCGGCGTCTAAACTTCTTGGGAACTGAGCCAATTTCTCGCACGACATGACTCACAAAAACGAAACGCCCGGCACATGGCCGGGCGTTTCGAGGTTCAAGCATTGCGCCTCAGCGAGACAAGTGGCTCACACCGCCGCCTGCCTCACGACATCGTCGACGCAAGCGACACGATCACGACGATGCTGCCGCAGGTGCCGACGCCGTCCCGGCGTTGGCCGGAACCGAGCGCTCTTCCCAACCACCGCCGAGCGCCTTGTACAGCGTGACGAGATTGGTCCAGCGCGCCAGACGCGTGGCGATCAGCGTTTGCTGCGCCGAGTACAGCGAGCGTTGCGACACAAGTGCGTTCAGGTAGCTGTCCACACCGTTGCGATAGCGCAGGTCCGAGAGCTTGTAGCTCTCGTCGCTCGCCTTGACGAGCGACTCCTGCGCCGAGACCTGATCGTCGAGCGTGCCGCGTGCGGCCAACCCGTCGGACACCTCGCGGAACGCCGTCTGAATCGCCTTCTCGTAGTTGGCGATCTCGATACGCTTCTGCACCTTGGCCAGATCGAGGTTGGCGACGTTCTGCCCGCCCGCGAAGATCGGCAGCGTGATGGTCGGTGCGAACGACCATGCACCCTGCCCGCCCTTGAACAGATTGCTCAGCGAGGCACTGGCCGTGCCGGCGTTTGCCGTCAGAGAAATCGTCGGGAAGAACGCCGCACGCGCCGCACCGATGTTCGCGTTGGCCCCCTTGAGCGTGTGCTCGGCCGCCGTGACATCCGGACGCCGCAGCAACAGATCCGAAGGCAACCCGGCCGGCAAGTCGGTAAGCAGACCTTGCCCATCGAGCGGACGTCCCGGCGGCAAATCGGCCGGCAACGGCTGGCCGATGAGCAGCGCGAGCGCATTTTCGTCCTGTGCAACCTGACGCGTGTACTGCGCGAAATTTGCCCGCGCCGTATCGACCGGCGTTTGCGCCTGACGCAGATCCAGCCCTGAGGCCGTGCCCACGTTGAAGCTGCGCTTGGTCAGGTTATACGACGATTCCTGGCTCTTGAGCGTGTCGGTCGTGAGTCTGAGCAACTCCTGATCCGCCAGCCAGGTGAGGTACGCCGTCGCCACTTCCGAGATCAGCGTCATATGCGCTGCCTTGGCCGTGTCCTCGCTCGCCAGATACGTCTCCAACGCCTGATCCTTCAGGCTCTGGATACGACCGAACAGATCTAGTTCATACGACGTGAAACCCACACCAACCTGATAGCTACGGCTGATCCCGGCACGTCCCGACGACGACAAATCCGCCGGCGAGCGCTGAACCGACGCCTGCCCCGCCGCCCCAACCGAGGGCAGCAGCGCCGAGCGCTGGATCTGGTACTGCGCACGCGCCGCTTCGATGTTGAGCATCGAGACTCGCAGATCGCGGTTGTTCTCCAGCGCGATCTCGATCAGCTTCTGCAGGCGAGGATCGGTGAAGAAATCTCGCCAGCCCAGATCGGCGGCTGCCAGGGCATTGCTGCCGGTGGTGCCGTTCTGGTTCGCCGCCCCGGACGTCTTGTAGGCCGGGCCAGTGGGGAACGACGTGGCTACCGGTGCCTCGGGCCGCTCATAATGCGGCGCGAGGGTACAGCCTGCCAGGAACGCTGCCGCCAAGGCCATCGGCAATGCTTTGTGCTTCATAGTCAGTTTCCTTCCTTGGCGGGGCCGGCGTCGAGTGGCTCGTGACGCGCTTCCGGGTGTTCCACGGTATCCAGTTCCTCATGAGCGAAGCGCTTGCGCACGAGCACGAAGAAGATCGGTACGTAGTAGATCGCGAGGAACGTTGCCGCCAGCATACCGCCGATCACGCCGGTGCCGATAGCGTGCTGCGAGGCCGAGCCGGCGCCGTTCGAGATCGCAAGCGGCAACACCCCGAGAACGAACGCCATCGACGTCATCAGAATCGGGCGCAACCGCAGTCGCACCGCCTCCATCGTCGCTTCCATCAGCGAGCGGCCTTCCTCTTGCAGATCCTTGGCAAATTCCACGATAAGAATCGCGTTCTTCGCCGACAGACCCACCGTGGTGAGCAGACCCACCTGGAAGTACACGTCGTTCGACAACCCGCGCAACGTTGCGGCCAGCAGTGCGCCCAACACACCCAGCGGCACCACCAGAATCACCGAGAACGGAATCGACCAGCTCTCGTACAACGCCGCCAGACACAGGAACACGATCAGGATGGAGATGGCATACAGCGCCGGTGCCTGCGAGCCGGAAATGCGCTCTTCAAACGACAGCCCCGTCCACTCCAGACCGATACCCGGAGGCAGTTGCTTTGCAATTTCCTCCACGGCCTTCATGGCGTCACCCGACGACTTGCCCGGTGCCGGCATCCCCTGAATTTCCACCGCAGGCACGCCGTTGTAACGTTCCAGGCGCGGGGAGCCGTAGATCCACTTGCCGGTGGCGAAGGCCGAGAACGGCACCATGGTTCCGCTAGCGTTGCGCACGTACAGCTTGTTGATGTCCTGCGGCAGCATGCGGTCCTTCGGTTCCGCCATCACGTACACCTTCTTCACGCGACCCCGGTCGATGAAGTCGTTCACGTAGGACGAACCCCACGAGGCCGAGAGCGTGGTGTACACATCGGCAATCGACAGCCCAAGTGCAGCCGCCTTTTCTTCGTCGACGTCCACCTTGTACTGCGGCGTGTCGTCAAGACCGTTCGGACGCATGTTCGCCAGATTCGGATTCTTTGCAGCCAAACCGAGGAGCTGGTTACGCGCCGCCATCAACGCGTCGTGGCCGAGGCCTGCGCGATCCTGCAGTTCGAAGTCGATACCGCCCGCGTTACCCAGTTCAGGCACCGACGGCGGGTTGATCGCGAAGATCATGGCGTCCTTCACGCTCGCGAACGCCTTATACGAACGCGCAATCACCGCCTGCACCTTCAGATCGGACGACTGACGGTCTTCCCACGGACGCAGCATCGTGAACGCCAGACCCACGTTCTGACCACGGCCGTTAAAGCCGAAGCCCGTCACCGTGAAGATCGAACGCACGGCGTCCTTTTCCTTCTCGAGGTAGTGCGTCTCGACCTGCTTCATGACTTCGAGCGTGCGCTCTTGCGACGCGCCCGGCGGCAATTGCACCAGGTTGAAGAAGTAGCCCTGATCTTCATCCGGCAAGAACGCCGTCGGCATGCGCATGAACAGGAAGCCCACCGTCGCGACGATCACGACATAGACGATCAGGAGCGGCGTGCTGCGCTTCAGAATACGCTCCACCTGACCCTGATACTTCTTCGAGCCCTTGTCGAACGTGCGGTTGAACCAGCCGAAGAAGCCGCGCTTTTCGTGCACTTCGCCCTTCTTGATCGGCTTGAGAATCGTCGCGCACATGGCCGGCGTCAGCACGATCGCCACCAGCACCGACAATGCCATGGCTGCCACGATCGTCAGCGAGAACTGGCGATAGATGGCCCCTGTCGAGCCGCCGAAGAACGCCATCGGCACAAACACCGCCGAGAGCACGAGCGCCACGCCTACCAGCGCGCCGACGATCTGGTCCATGGCCTTCTTCGTCGCTTCCTTCGGACTCAGCCCCTCTTCGGCCATCACCCGCTCGACGTTTTCCACCACCACAATGGCATCGTCGACGAGCAGACCGATGGCGAGCACCAGACCGAACATCGACAAGGTGTTGATGGAGAAGCCTGCCGCGCCCATGATGCCGAACGTACCGAGCAACACGACCGGCACGGCGATCGTCGGGATGATCGTTGCCCGCAGGTTTTGCAGGAACAGATACATCACCAGGAACACGAGCACGATACCTTCGATGAGGGTCTTGATCACTTCTTCGATCGAGATCTTCACGAACGGCGTGGTGTCGTATGGGTAATCGACCTTCATCCCGGCCGGGAAGTACGGCTCCAGATCGGAAACCGCCTGCTTGACCGCCGTGGCCGTTTGCAGCGCGTTCGCGCCCGTAGCCAGCGTGATGGCCAGACCCGCGGCAGGCTTGCCGTTATAGCGTGCAACCACCTGGTACGATTCGCCGCCGAGTTCGACACGGGCGACGTCGCCCAGACGCACCTGCGAGCCGTCCTTGTTGACCTTGAGCAGAATCTTGCGGAACTGCTCCGGCGTTTGCAGACGGCTTTGCGCCGTCACGGTCGCGTTGAGCTGTTGCCCCTTGACCGCCGGCGCACCGCCCAGCTCGCCCGCCGAAATCTGCACGTTCTGCGCCTGAATGGCGCTCGAAACGTCGATGACGGTCAGGTTATAGCCGTTCAGTTTCTGTGGATCGACCCAGACACGCATCGCGTATTGCGAGCCAAAGAGCTGCACCTGACCCACGCCGTTCACACGGCTGATCGGATCCTGCACGTTGGCGGCAATGTAGTTCGCAAGGTCGATGTCGGTCATCCGGCCATCGTCGGAGTACGCGCCGATCACCAGCAGGAAGTTCTTGGTCGCCTTGGCCACCTTGATACCCTGCTGTTGCACCTGCTGCGGCAGCAGCGGCGTGGCAAGTTGCAGTTTGTTCTGCACCTGCACCTGTGCGATGTCCGGGTTCGTGCCCTGCGAGAAGGTCAGCGTGATCTGCGCCGTACCCGAGCCGTCGGACGTCGACGACATGTACTCGAGGTTATCGATACCGTTCATCTGCTGTTCGATCACCTGCGTGACCGTATCCTGAACGGTCTGCGCCGAAGCGCCCGGGTAGGTCGCAGTGATCTGCACCGAAGGCGGTGCGATGGGCGGATATTGCGAGACCGGCAGCTTCAGGATCGAAAGCGCACCGGCCAGCATGATGACAATCGCGATCACCCACGCAAAAATCGGGCGATCGATAAAAAACTTTGCCATGAATGAGGCTCCGCGTTATTGAGCGTTGGCGGCCGAGGCAGTGCTCGCCTGCGAGGCAGGCACCGCAGCAGCCGGTGCGCTGGCACCCGCCGGAGTCGACCCCGGTTGTTGCGCCGGCACAGCCTTTGCCGGTGCACCCGGGCGTACCTTCTGCAGACCCGACACGATCACCTGATCGCCCGCTGCCAGCCCCGAACTCACCAGCCACTTGTCGCCGATCGCGCGATCGGTCACCAGTTGACGCAGTTCGACCTTGCCTTCCTTGTTCACGATCAGCGCGGTCGGCTGGCCCTTCTGGTCACGTGTGACACCCTGTTGCGGCACGAGCAGCCCCCCTTCCTTCACGCCTTCCTGAAGCTTGGCGTGCACGAACATACCGGGCAGCAACTCACGATTCGGGTTCGGGAAGATGGCGCGCACGGTCACCGAGCCGGTCGACTGGTCCACCGTGATGTCGGAGAACTGCAGCTTGCCTTCGAGCGGGTACTTCGTGCCGTCTTCCAGCGTCAGTTCCACCTTGGCGGCGTTCTTGCCCCCGCTTTGCAGCTTGCCGTCGGCCAGCGCACGGCGCAGACGAAGCCCTTCCGTCGCCGATTGCGTCACGTCCACGTACATCGGATCGATCTGCTGAACGGTCGTCATCAGCGTGGCCGCCCCCGATTGCACGTAAGCGCCTTCGGTCACCTGCGACAACCCCGTACGGCCCGAGATCGGGGCCGGCACGTCGGTGTAGCCGAGGTTGATTCGCGCCGTTTCGACCGCCGCCTTGCCGGATTGCACATCGGCGTCGGCCTGCAGCGCAGCGGCGACGGCGTTGTCGTAGTCCTGCTTCGAGACAGCCTCGACTGCGACCAGTTGCTTGTAGCGATCGGCCAGCAGCTTTGTCGAGGCCTGATTCGCGGTGGCCTTGGCCAAGGTGGCCTTGGCGTTGTCGTAAGCCGCCTGATACGTGGCCGGATCGATCTTGTACAGACGCTGGCCTGCCTTGACGTCACCGCCTTCGGTGAAATCGCGCTTGAGCACGATGCCATCGACACGCGCGCGCACGTCGGCAACGCGGAAGGGCGAAGTGCGTCCTGGCAGGTCGGTCGTCAGTGTTACGTTCTGAGGTTGCAGCGTCACGACGCCGACTTCCGGCACCATGCCCTGCGGCTGCTGCGGCTTCTTGCCGCATGCGGCCAAGGTCAATACCGCGAGTGCCACGGCCGTGACCATCCCCAGTGAACTTCTCTTGACGTGCATATACGCCCCCGATAAATGGAATGCGGTCAAACAAATTGACGATACGTTGCGACGATTGCGGTTGCGACGATTGCAGCGGCGAAGACCGGTCTGCAGTCCCGTCGCATAAAGACGGGTCGGCGAATGCCCAAGGCCCGGGTGATCTGGCCTCAAATGGCTCCCTCACATGGGTGAGGCTTTTCCCCTAGACGAAGGAGCTTAAATGTTCCCTGTGCAATAGAGCAAGCGGCTGCTATTATAGATACATTCATGAATGTATGTAAATCACATTGCGTTGCATCAAAGTGCACCGTGTTTTTCATCGCATTTCGCAAAATTTCCGCCGCCCCACCCCTGTGACACGACGATGGCCCGTAGAACCAAAGAGGAAGCGATCGAGACCCGCAATCTGTTGCTCGACACCGCCGAGACGGTGTTCGCACAGAAAGGGGTGTCACGCACATCGCTCGCCGACATCGCCGAAGCCGCTGGCCTGACCCGCGGCGCCATTTACTGGCACTTCAAGAACAAGATCGACCTGTTCAACGCCATGATGGATCGCATCCGTCTGCCCATGGAACGCATGATCGACGAGGTGTGCACCGAGCCGGAGAACGGCGATCCGATGGAGCGAATGCACGATATCTGCAAGCTCGTGCTCAAGGAGACGGCGCGTAACGAGCGCCGCCGTCGCGTGCTCGACATTCTGTTCCACAAGTGCGAATACACGAACGAGATGCTCTCGGTGCTCGAGCGTCAGCGTGAAGCGTGCGCCGACGGCAAGCAGCGCATCATGAGAGACATGGAACGCGCCATTGAGCGAAATCAGTTGCCGAAGCGTCTCAACACGCGCGTGGCGGCGATCATGCTGCACGCGCTTGTGGTCGGCATGATGTCGGACTGGTTGTTCCTGCCCGACTACGATCTCGGCGTGGAGTGCGATGCGGTGGTCGACGGCTTCTTCGACATGCTGCGCATGAGCCCGGCGATGCTGCGCCCGGAGAGTGAAACGCCACAGGCCGGCCTCGCCTGAGCGCACGCGTCGAACGGCGCACCCCGTCTTTCGAGACCACCCCCTATATTAGTTAGCAGGCGCCCGTCACCGGGCGCTTGTTCGTTGGTGCCCGCCTTTGCGCGAGGGGACGTACATCGTCCCGCTTGTCCCGATCGTCCCGATTTCTCCGTTTCACAACGCGAAGTTCCCGCACCGCACGACTTTCGGACGCCGCCATACGGCAGATACCTACACAGCGTCGCAGCGTTATATATAATTCTACATAACGCGTTGCCCCCACTTCGCGACCGGCAATCCGGCCTTGCTGCCCGATTGCATCCACGAGTCTGCTCAAGGCGCGCGACCTGTTCGCCGCCAGACATCGAGCCGACCTAGCCACCCCATGCTGGAGACCACATTCGTGAAAGCTGTCGTCATCGCTAGCCTGAAGTCCCGAACCCCGCGAAAGTCCGGCACGATGCTGCGTCGCGCACTGGGCGTTGCCGCCGTCGGCACGAGCCTGTTGTTTGCCGGCCACACCGCAGCCCAGCAAGTGTTCGCTGCGGCCAGCATGAAAGACGCTCTCGATGACTTGTCCGCCGCCTACACCAAGGAAACCGGCAAGAAGCCGGTGCTCGTGTACGGCGCGAGTTCGACGCTGGCCCGCCAGATCGAAAAAGGCGCACCGGCCGACGTGTTCATCTCGGCCGACCAGGACTGGATGGACTACGCCCAGAAGCATGACCTGATCGACACCAGCACGCGTCGCAACCTGCTTGGCAACGAACTGGTGCTGATCGCGCCGGCCACCACCACGGGCGACATCGATCTGAAGCCGGGCGCCGACCTCGACGCGAAGCTCGGCGACGGCCGCCTCGCCATGGGTGATCCGGCCCATGTGCCGGCGGGCCTCTACGGTAAAGCGGCGCTCGAGAAGCTCGGCATCTGGTCGAAGGTACAAGGCAGGGTCGCCGCCGCCGACAACGTGCGTAACGCCTTGCTGCTGGTCGCGCGCGGTGAAGCGCCCTACGGCATCGTGTACAAGACCGACGCCAACGCCGAGAAGCGCGTGCGCATCGCCGGCACGTTCCCGGCCGACAGTCATGCCCCGATCGTCTACCCGGTTGCCGTGACGAAGCAGGCCAACCGTGCCGACGCCGATCCGTTCTACAAATTCCTGCAAACCCCCACGGCTCAGGCCACGTTCCGGCGCTTCGGCTTCAGCCGTCCCTAAGCATGCTCATGAGTCTCAGCCCGGAAGAATGGGGCATCGTCGAACTCAGCCTGCGCATCGGCTTGTGGGGCACGCTTTGCAGCCTGCCCTTCGCCTACGGCGCCGCCTGGCTGCTCGCTCGCCGGCATTTCCCCGGCAAGGCGCTGCTCGACGCCATCCTGCACTTGCCGCTCGTGCTGCCACCGGTGGTCGTCGGCTTCGCCCTGCTCGTGCTGTTTGGCGCACAAGGCGCTATCGGCAAGCTATTGCGCGAGTGGTTCAACTTCACCTTCGCGTTTCGCTGGACGGGCGCCGCGCTCGCGGCAGGCGTGATGGGCTTCCCGCTGCTCGTGAGAGCGATCCGGCAAGCGCTCGAAGCGTCGGACACCAAGCTGGAGCAAGCCGCGCAGACACTCGGCGCCGGCCCGTGGCTCACCTTCTTCACGGTCACACTGCCGCTCACTGCCACCGGCGTGCTGCATGGCTTCGTACTCGCGTTCGCCCGTGCACTCGGCGAATTCGGTGCAACGATCACGTTCGTGTCGAATATTCCCGGACAAACGCAAACGCTGCCGCTGGCGATTTACACCGCCACGCAGGTGCCGGATGGCGACGCGATGGTCTGGCGTCTGTGTGCGATCTCGGTCGTATTGGCCGTGGCAACGCTCATCTTCTCCGAAGTGCTGATCCGCTTCGGTAATCGCAAGGCGCTTGGTTATGACGGTTGAAGTTCGTCTCCAGCATTCGTTCGGCGACTTCAGGCTCGACGTGGAGTTCGCCGCAGGCATGGGCGTGACCGCGCTGTTCGGGCCGTCGGGCAGCGGCAAGAGTACCGTCGTCAATGCCGTTTCCGGCCTGCTCAAACCCAACGCAGGGCGCATCGTCGTGGGCGACGACGTGCTCTTCGACAGTGCCGCCGGGGTCAACCTGCCGACGTGGCGCCGCCGCATCGGCTACGTGTTTCAGGACGCCCGCCTGCTGCCGCATCTGACGGTACGTCAGAACCTGCTTTTCGGCCGCTGGTTACGACGCCGCGACATGGCCGCCGCAGGCACCGGGGCAATTGCGCTGGAGCACGTGGTCGACGTGCTGAATCTGGAACACCTGATGAGCCGCCGTCCGGGGGCGTTGTCGGGCGGTGAGAAACAACGCGTGGGTATCGGCCGCGCCTTGCTGTCGTGCCCGCGCATGCTGCTCATGGACGAGCCGCTGGCTTCGCTCGATCATGCGCGGCGTCTCGAAGTGCTCGACTACCTGAACCGCATTCGTCACGAGTTGAAGTTACCCGTGTTGTACGTCACGCATTCGCTCGACGAGGTGATGCGACTGGCCGATCAGGTGGTGTTGTTCAAGGACGGCCGCACGATCTCGCAAGGTGCACCGGCCGACGTGCTCAATACGCATCGCGACGCGCTCGACGGCGCGGACGAAGCGCCGGGCACCGTGCTGGAGACGCGCATCGTCGGGCACGACACGCAGTACGGTCTGACCGAGCTTGCCGTGAACGGCAGCGATACGATCCGGCTGCGAGTGCCGCGCGCCAGCGGCGACGCAGGCGATGCCTGCCGCATTCTCGTGCGCGAGCGCGATGTCGCAGTGGCCACCGCGCCGCCCGTCGATACCAGTGTGCTGAACGTGCTGCGCGCACGCGTGACGACGCTGCGCGATCTTGGCGACTCCGTGGAAGTCAGCGCCACGCTCCTCGGCGATACCGCAGGCACGGCGCTGCGCGCACGCATCACCCGCTTCTCTGCCGATCAACTGCAACTGGCGTCGGGCCGCGACGTGTTTCTGCTCATCAAATCGGTGGCGCTGACGCGCTAGCTCGTCGTTGCGCGGCACCGCTGCCAGCGTCGGTGACGTCACAATAGACAAGGCGTCGCAACGGAAGTCCGCTGCGACGCCTTGTTGCTTCCCATCGCCTGACTTAATAGCCCTTGCCCATCCCATCGCCTTTGGACATGCCATCGTCCTTGTCCATCTTGCCCTTGGCGTCGTGCTTGCCCATGGCACCGCCCTTCGACATGGCATCGCCCTTGCCCATCGCGTCGCCCTTGGACATCTTGCCGCTCTTGTCCATGTCCTTGTCCTTGCTCATGGCATCGCCTTTGCTCATGGCACCGCCCTTCGACATCGCATCGCCCTTGCTCATCGCGTCCTGCGCAAAAGCGGCACCGGTGCCGAGCGCCAGTCCCATTGCCATCACCGCCAGATATCGCATCTTCATTGCCGTAATCCTCCAAATGTGAGTGAGCCCTGCCGGAGCGCCAGGTCTGCGCTCCGTGAATCGTGCAGTCACGCGTTGGCGTCAACTGCCGCCGAACCAGTTGTAGCCCTGGTCCTCCCAGTACCCGCCCGGATACGTGTTGGTCACGAAAATCGCGCGGATATGTTTGGGATTCTTGTAGCCGAGCTTCGTGGGAATACGCAGCTTCATCGGGAAGCCGTACTCCCTTGGCAGCGTCTGGCCGTCGTAGGTGAGCGCGAGCAACGTCTGCGAATGCAGTGCCGTGGGCATGTCGATGCTCGTGTAGTAGTCGTCGGCGCATTTGAAGCCGACGTAGCGCGCAGTCGTGTCCGCGCCGATACGTCGCAGGAAGTCGGAGAACGTCACGCCACCCCAGCGGCCGATGGCGCTCCAGCCCTCCACGCAGACGTGACGCGTGATCTGCTCCGCCGCACGCGGGCGCGCGAACTCACGGAGCGCATCAAGACGCCATGGCGCCTTGTCCGCAATCAGTCCGGACAGCTCCAACCGATAGTCGGCTTCTTCGACCACCGGTGCTTCGTCCATCGAATAGAACGCGTTGAACGGGAACGGACGTGTGATGCTCGACGCCGGGAACGTCGGCGCCAGCACGTCCTGACGAAACAGGGCGGCCTGTACGCGGTCGTTCCAGCGCGAGATCTTGTCCAGCGCCGCATCCACGCTGGCGTTGTCGTCCAGCGAGCACCCCGAGAGCAGCGCCACGCCGCCGAGCGACAGCGTGCGCGTCAGGAAGGCTCTGCGAGAAGGCTCGGCCACACGACGCGTCATCAACGCACGCGCTTCGTGCAGAATCGCTTCGCCGTCGCGCACGACCGGGGCGATGGGCGGAACGTTGCGGGATTGTCGTTCGAAGGTCATGGCAGTTCGGTCTCTCGTGGCGGGCGCACTCAGCGTCCGGTAATCATCGTGCGCAGTGTGCGAGGCACTAGCGCCACCATGGCGACATGGACCACGACGAACGCGACGAGGCCCGCCATCGCGACGAAATGCACCACGCGCGCGCCCTGAAATCCGCCGAACGCCGTGCAAAGCCAACCGAGCTGCACCGGCTTCCAGATCGCCAGCCCCGACGCCACGAGCAGCACCAGGTCAAGCACCGCGAACAGATATGCGGCGCGTTGCACCTGGTTGTACTGACGGGGATCGTCGTGCGCGAGACGGCCGCGCAGCGCAGCGAAGGCATCGCGCAGCACGCCGCGCAAGGTCAGCGGAAAGAAGCGGCGCGACAGGCGGCCGCTCGCAAGATTGGTCGACAGATAGACGAGTCCGTTGGCCGCCAGCAACCACATCGCCGCAAAGTGCCAGCGCAGCGCGCCGCCAAGCCAGCCGCCCAGCGTGATCTCGTTGGGGAAGCGAAAACCGAAGATCGGTGAGGCGTTGTAGATACGCCACCCGCTCGTGATCATCACGAGCACGGCCAGCACGTTCAGCCAGTGGGTGACGCGCAGCCAACCCGGCTGTACCGGCCCGGGCCGCGCCGGGGGCTGTGCCGCAAGCGGCACGGACTTCGTCAGGCGGGACATGGTGACCTCCATCGCGGGGTTCGCGTCAATGGAGTCAGTGTCGCCTCAGACCGGTGACGAAGTCCTCACGAAGACTTAACGTTTTCGTGATAGTCCGGAAGCAGGGGAATCAGCGACCGGAAGCTGGTGTTTGCTTACGCTTCGGCTTCGTCCGGGTCGACGGCCTTGCCGCCTTTGAGGTAGGCGTCGAAGATCGGCACGTGGGCGTCGAGCAGCAAGCGGATTTCCTTGATGAGCGTGTCGTAGTGCGCCATGAGGTTCTGCGCGAACGGCGTGAGTTGCGCGCCGCCACCGGACACGCCGCCGATATGGCGGGTGACGAGCGGTTCGCGGAATTCGTGATTCATCGCTTCGACGAGCAACCAAGCCCGCCGGTACGACATGCCCATGCGGCGCGCCGCCGCAGAAATCGACCCTGTCGCTTCGATGGCTCGCAGCAACGTCAGACGTCCCGGCCCGAACACCGGCGTGTCGCCGTCGCGAATGCGCACGCGCACGTCGTAGCTCGCTTCTCCGACAGGTGCCGGAGGCTTGCTGGCCGCCTCCAGCGCTTCGGCCGCGGCCAGTAACTCCCGCGCAAGCGCGTCGGCGTTGCGCGCGCCGGCGGTAAGGGCGACGCTCGCCTTGCCCGCTCTTTCCGGCTTGCCTACGGTCGCTTTGCCCGCTTTCCCCTGACGACGCTCAACTGGCATGGTTGCCCCACAGCACGATCAGAATCAGCACTACCACCGCCACGGCCCATGGCCACCAGCGCGCCATCTTTGCGCGCATGGAAGACGTACCGCGTGCGTCGGCAAACGTCGCGAGCGCGGCGGCCACTTCGCCATCGGCGGCGACGGGGTCGTTGCGCTTGTGATGGGGGGCGATGGCGGCCGTCAGGCGCTTAAAGAACTCGTCGGCGAGCCCGCGGACCGCCTCTTTGACTTGAGGGGTGTCCAGATGGGTGTACTCGCTGCCGAATTGCGCCTTCATGTCATACGTCAGCAGTGTGTTCATCGGTCCTTGCGATTGCAACGTGAGCGCCGCCCGGCCGCGCGTGTGCCCGGCCGACGAGCCCAGTCCGTCGAAATTCAATGTATACGCGCTTGGTGCCACCACATCGGAGAGCGTGATGCGGCCATTCCAGCGTCCGCTCAGCGGCCCCAGCGAGGCGACGACGACGATCGCCCACGTCGTGTCGTCGATACGGTCAAGCGATTCGCAGCCAGGAATACACCCGCGCAGGACGCCTGGGTCGTTCAGCGCGATCCATGCGACATCTCGTGCCACCGGCAACTGCCGGCTATTTTGCAGTTCCATTGCCCCTCCCCAAACGCGATGTGATGACTCGTTGGTGTTGCGGCGGTATTTCGGCGTTAACTCGAACCTCGAAGTATTGTGACACGAGTCAACTCACGTCAGATGACGGCGGCGACGTTGGGATCGACGCCCGCTCCGCCCCCAAAAACGACCGTCATGCGCCCGCGAAGCAGGCAGATGAGCGGAGTATCGGCGCAAATACAGCGCATGCCAAGGCGCGATATACTCGCCGGATCACATCGGGCGACGAATTGAAGGGCATGGAAGGGGGTGGCCCCGCGTCTTGGCTCCCATCGGCTGGCCGCTCGCATATTGGCGAAGGAACCGTGCTATGGACAGTGTCGATCTGGAAGTGCTGAAGTCCGCCGTACAGTGGACCCGCGCGGGCTTTTTCGTCACGCTGGGCACCGTTGTACGCACCTGGGGCTCTGCCCCGCGTCCCGTGGGCTCGATGCTCGCGATTCGTGAAGACGGCCACATGGTCGGCTCCGTCTCGGGCGGCTGCGTCGAGGACGACCTCATCGACCGCATTCGCGACGGCGACTGGCCACAGGACCGTCCCCAACTCACCAGCTATGGCGTGAGCGCCGAGGAGGCCCACCGCTTCGGGTTGCCCTGCGGTGGCACGTTGCAACTGGTGCTCGAGCCGTTGCGCGATGCGTCGCGCGTTGCGGACCTGCTCGACGCCATCGCGCAATTCCGCCTCGTCGTGCGCGAACTGAACATGGCGACCGGCGCGGTACGCATTGCGCCGGGCCATCACACGCCTTCGCTCGAATTCGACGGTATCCGGCTCATCACCTCGCACGGCCCACGCCGCCGGCTGGTGGTGATCGGCGCCGGACAACTCTCAAAATACGTCGCCGGTATGGCGTGCGCGCTCGATTATCACGTGATCGTCTGCGATCCACGCAGTGAATACGCCGACGAATGGCAGGTGCCGGGCACCGAGCTATCGCGCGAGATGCCGGACGATCTGATCGTGCGGCTGCAGCTTGACTCTCACAGCGCTGTGCTCACGCTCACGCACGACCCGAAGCTCGACGACATGGCGCTGCTCGAAGCGCTCAAGTCCCCCGCGTTCTACATTGGCGCCATCGGCTCACGCGTGAACAATGCGCGCCGCCGCGAGCGTCTGTCGCTCTTCGATCTGAGTTCGACAGAAATCGAACGACTGCACGGCCCGGTCGGTATGCACCTTGGCGCGCGCACGCCCGCAGAGATCGCCGTGGCGATTCTCGCCGAGATAACGGCGATCAAGAACGGCATCGCCGTTAAACAAACCTTCGCGGTACGCGCATCCGAAGACACGGCCGAAGGCCAAGCCTCCGCGTGCCAGAGCGCGGTCTGAACCGCGACACCCTCGGACGAATCGCGTCTCGCTTCATTTCCCGCAGCACAAAAAAAAGCGCCGCCACGTCAAACATGGCGGCGCAACTCGCTCACTCGTTGCAGAGTGGTATTGCCTGGGTTACCTCGTCATCCGTGATCCTTCGCCTGAGGCGGCTGATCGGCACATCATTCGCGCGGCCATAGGAACATGGCTGCGGCGTGCCCCTTGGCGGACACGCGGACATCCTTCGTCATCGGCTTGCCGTCATACGTCGCCTTCACGGTGTAGTTGCCTTCGGGCAGCTTCACGAGCATGAACGGCCCTTTCGAGCGCGTATCGAGCACCGTGGTGCCGCCGTGCATGATCTGCACCTGTACATCGGCCACGTACTCGTTTGCGCCGTCGCCGCGTGCCGCCATCTCGATAGACAACGGCCAGCGCGACGCCTCACGCTTGAAAGCCCCGGATTCGTCGCTGTCGATGCCGCCCGAGACATACGTCACATTCCCCTGCTGCATCGACGGCGGCAGCATCCCGCCTTGCGCATGGGCAGCCGAGATACCGCCCAGACTCCCAGCCATTACTGCGGCCGTCGCGGCGGCCACCGACCAGCGTTGCCATTGTTGCCACATATTCGACCTCCCGTTCATGTCATCACGATGCCGGATCGCACCGGTGGAGAGGCAGTCGTCACATCACGACCGCTCCCCCACCTGCGCACAAGGTAGTGCGTGGTATCCCGAGGGGGTCTCGCCCAGCATTTAGCCGAGATCGACCGGGATGAAAATCTGTTGTCCGTCGCGCTGCACGAGCAGCGCGACATTGTTGCCCGCCTTCTTGAGCCTGTCGCTCAGTTGCGAAGCGCTCGTCACCGGCGTGCCGTTAAGCGACAGGATGATATCGCCCGGCTGCACCCCGGCCTGTTCGGCAGGCCCACCCACACGCGCCACGAACAAACCGTTCGTGACTTGCGCCGCGCGCTTCTCCTCGGGCGAAAGATCGCGTACCGCGAGACCCAACCGCCCGTGCGTGGCCGAGTCGTCACGGCTCGCAACGTCCTGCTTCTCACCCAGCGCCGCCACCGTCACGCTCACGTCCTGCTTCGCGCCATTGCGCCAGACCGTCAGGGTTGCCTTCTGGCCCGGACGCATATCGGCAATCTTCTCCGGCAACTGCACCGAATCGTCGATGGTCGTACCGTTGACGGCCAGAATCACGTCGCCCGGCTTCAGATCCGACTTCGCCGCAGGGCCGTTCTTGTCGATGGACGACACGAGCGCCCCCGTAGGCTTGGACAAACCGAACGACTTCGCCAGCGACTGGTTCACTTCCTGAATCGCCACGCCGATCCGGCCGCGACTCACCTTGCCGTACTGCTGGAGCTGCGACTTGACCTTCATCGCCATGTCGATCGGAATCGCGAACGACAACCCCTGGAAGCCACCGGTGCGCGAATAGATCATCGAGTTGATGCCGATGACTTCGCCGTTCAGATTGAATAGCGGCCCGCCCGAATTCCCCGGATTGACCGGTACATCCGTCTGAATGAACGGTGTGTAGTTCTCGTCTGGCAAGGCGCGAGCCTTCGCCGACACGATGCCTGCCGTCACGGTGTTGTCGAAACCGTAGGGCGACCCGATGGCCACCACCCATTCGCCGGCCTTCGACTTCGACGGATCGCCGATCTTCACCGTCGGCAGATCCGTCGCGGCAATCTTGAGCAACGCGACGTCGCTCGCCTTGTCGCTGCCCACGACCTTTGCCTTGTACTCGCGCTTGTCGGTCAGCTTCACCGTGACCTGACTCGCGTCGTCGACGACGTGCGCGTTGGTCAAAATGTAGCCGTCCGGGCTCACGATAAAGCCGGAACCGAGACTGCGCGTCGGCCCGCCGCTGCCGCCGCTGCCGTCGTTGCCGTCGCTTCCGTCACCGCCGCCATCGTTGCCCGGTGCACCGTAAAAACGACGGAAAAACTGGAACAGCGGATCGTTCTGATCCATGCCCGGCGGCATCGGAATCGCAGCCGAACCGCGCGCCGCAGAAGGTTTCCCATCGTGCGTCACACTAATGTTGACTACGGCCGGTCCGTATTGTTCCGCTAGTTGCGAGAAGTCCGGCACCAGCATGCGCGGCGCGGTATTCGGGGTGTTTTGCGTGTTGGCGACAGGCATGGCATTGGCGTCGCTGAGCATCTCCGAGGCGACCGGTGCCTGCCAGTGCTGGCGTCCCGCCACGTAGCCGCCCGTCAATGCGACAAGCACGGCACCGGCAACCAGCGTACGAGTGAGCTTCGAGGTTCGCATGTGTCTCTCCTTACAGACGACCACGTTTGACATGACTGTGATCGTAGAGAGGCTCCCTTAAGGCAACCTTAAGAGGCTCGAAAGTGACTCATCGAATGCTGTCGCGCGCCATCTTGAGTGCTATGCGTTACGACAGCAAGCGTTTGAAGGGACATCTCGCGTGGTTCGCCTTGCGCGTGACGCATACCGCTGCCTACGGTGGCGGGGTGGCGCAATTCCGCGTCACAAGTTTTCAACCACGGGAGAATGACGATGGCTACCACCGAAACGACACTTTGCCGCATGCGCACAGATCGCCGTCACGCAGTTCGCTGGATGGGATATGCAAGCGCTGCCTTATGCCTGACCTTCGCGCTTTCAGTGAACGCCGCGCCCGGCAACGGCTCACGAGGCGACGGCAAAGGCACGCAAGGCCCTGCCGATTCGACGCAGGCGCAAGCGCAGATGCCGGGACAGGAACAAGGTCAGATGCCAGGAAAAATGCAGGGCCGGAACGGCAAGTGCACGCCGGACACGCCCACCGATCAGGCCGTCGTCGGCAAGTCGCTCGCGGACGCCGAATCGATGTTGCAAGGTTGTCCGTGGCGCATCGGCATGCAGGACGGCAAGATCATGCCGACCACGCGCGACTATCGTCCGGATCGCCGCACCCTCACGATCGAAAACGGCAAGGTCACAAGCGTGACGCGCGGATGAGTTCAGGTTTTCACCGAAGGCGCGGTGCGTCAATGCACCGCGCGATGTCGTGTGCGGCGGGTGCGATTGCCGTGACCGCACAACGCATCGACGTCCGGCAACACGAGCCGGACACAGCACGCGCACGGTATCTCGTGCGCGAATCCAAAATCGTCAGAGCGCTGGCGGGGGTGTCGACGCGGCGCTACCGAAGCTCACGCGCACACGCAGCCCCTGAGCGCTGCGCGCGTCGAACAACTCCACGCGCGCGCCATGCGCAAGCGCGATGTTGCGCACAATGGCAAGCCCCAATCCACTGCCCTGTGCACGCGGCGCGTTCGCCTCGTCCGGCGTCGGCGCGCCGGACGGCGGCGCCGAATGCCCTGCCTCGGCCCCGTCTGCCGGCGCTGCCCCGCCGCGGAAGAACCGGTCGAACACGCGCTCGCGCTCAGCCGGCGCAATCCCCGGCCCGGTGTCTTCAATCTCGACCACCGGCGACGGCATTGCCGCCACCAGACGAACGTCCACATGACCGCCGCGCGGTGTGTATTTCAGCGCGTTGTCGACGAGATTGCCGAAGAGTGTCTGCAGCGCATCTGCATCGCCGCGCACGCGGCTGATCGCGGCCAACGCGTCTGGGGCATCCAGCCCGAGATCGATCCCGCGCGCCGCAGCCAGTGCCGCGTGATGCGCCACCACGTCCTGCAGCAATGGGGCGAGCGGCAACTCGACGAACGCGGTGGCGGCGCGCGTGGCGTCGGGCTCCTGGCGCGCCAGCGTGAGCAGTTGCGCCACCATGCGCGAGGCACGCTGCACGCCATCACGCAGATCGCGCATGGCCTCGCTCCGCTCCGTCTCCGTATGGGCCCGCTCGAGCAACTGCACTTGCAATTGCAGCGCGGCGAGCGGCGTGCGCAATTCGTGTGCGGCATCGGCCACGAAGGCTTTTTGCTGCACAAGCGCCTCGTCGAGCCGGCCAAGCAGACTGTTGAGCGCACGCACCAGCGGCCGCACCTCGTCAGGCAATCCGGCTTCGGGCAATGCCTCCAGCGCCCCCGGCGCACGCGCATCGAGCGCCTTCGTGACACGACGCAACGGTTGCAAGCCGCGTCCGACCACGATCCAGACGAGCAACGCCAGCAGCGGCATCGCCACCACCAGCGGCAACAACGTGCGTAGCGCCATCGACACGGCGAGCGAATCGCGGATGACCATCGGCTGCGCGAGTTGCACGACGTTATCGCCAACGAGCGCCGCATACACGCGCCAGTCGCCTGCGGGGGTCTGCACTGTGGTGAAGCCGAGTTCGGCGCGCGGCGGCAGCGGCGTGCGCGGATGCGAGTAATACAACTCGACACCGTTGCGGCTCCATATCTGGATGACCAGCCCGCCCGAGTCGCTATGGTCGCCCGGCACGCTCGAGAAAGGCTCCGCAGGCAACGACAGCGCCATCTGCTGCAACTGGAAATCGAACAGGGCGTTGGCTTCGGTACGCGCCTGACGGAAGATCGCAATGCCCGCGAGCAACAACGCCACCGTCAGCGTGATCAGCAGCCCGACAAGAAGACGACGGCGGATCGAACGCATCAGTTCGCCTCCGGCGACGCCGGCATCATATAGCCGACGCCGCGCACAGTGCGGATGGCGTCTGCCCCCAGCTTCTTGCGTAGCCCGTGGACATGAACTTCGACCGCATTGCTCGCCACTTCCTCCCCCCAGCCATAGATACGCTCTTCGAGTTGTGCCTTGGACAGCACCGCGCCCGGCCGGTTGAGCAGGGCTTCGAGCACCGCGTATTCGCGTGCGGAGAGCACCACCGGCACGCCACCGCACGTCACTTGTCGCGTCGCAGGATCGAGCACGATGCCGCCGTGACGCAGTAACGGCTCGCTGCGCCCGGCCTGGCGGCGCACCAGCGCGCGCAGACGCGCTGCCAGTTCATCGAGATCGAAGGGTTTGACGAGGTAATCGTCCGCGCCGGCGTCGAGCCCCTTCACGCGGTCGGCGACCGCATCGCGCGCCGTGGCGATGAGCACTGGCAGCGTCTCGCCGCGCGCACGCAACGTACGTAGCACGTCGATACCGTCACGGCGCGGCAGACCAAGGTCGAGCAGCAGTGCATCGTACGACTCTAGCGAGAGCGCATCGAGCGCACGTTGTCCGTCTCCCACATGATCGACGGTCCAGCCGTCCTGGCGCAGACCTTTCATGACGGCTGCGGCGATCATCGTATCGTCTTCCACCAACAAAATTCGCATGGATTGAGCACCGGTTGAAACCCTCTCCGGACGTCACTGGCCGTACAGGCAACGTCGCCTCGCGTGCGCGATGTTGCCTATGCGTGACACTCGCCGGATTTCGACTCATTGTAGCGACAGTTCGTTGCATGACCGACATACAATGGAACGCATGCCGCCGCGATGTCAGACGCACATCGCGGCCCGCGCCCCATATCATTGTCATTGCTTCGCCGCCGCGTCCGCATCGCTTCGCCTGGGCATTCCCAGCCTTCAGGCCGTACGGTTTCGCTGCGCGCAACACTGGAGAACCTCGCCCGTCATGCGCGTCCCTCGTTTGCTCAACAGCGCCCCACGCCCCCCCTCTTCACTGCATTCGCCGGCATCGCGCCGCGTCATGGGCGACGTCGTACGCGTGTGCTGCACGGCGTTGACGCTCGCGATGGTCATGAGTGCGCCCGTGCAGGCCAAGCCCGCCAAGCACGCGAAGATGCCCCACGTGCCGCAGGCTGCCACGCACGCCACGCCGCTGCCGCCCGAGTTGTCCCGCGCGCTCGCGGCGAGCAAGGTGCCCGCATCGCACGTGAGCGTGATCGTCGCGAAGGTCGACAATCCGCTGCAAACGCGCGGTTTGATCGCAGCGCCGCTGCTCGCCGTCAATCCGAACGTGCCGCGCAATCCAGCCTCGACGATGAAACTCGTCACCACGATTGCCGCGCTCGACACGCTCGGCGCCGACTACCGCTGGCGCACACAGGCGTTCACCGACGGCGCCTCGGACGGCCGCACGCTCAACGGCAATCTGTACTTCAAAGGCTCGGGCGATCCGAAGCTCGTACCCGAAGAGATGGAGAAGTTCGTCGCCGAACTGCGCAACACCGGCGTGACGACCATCAACGGCGACCTCGTGCTCGACCGCTCGGCCTATAGCTCGGACATTGGCGCACTGGGCGCCATCGACGGTGGCGACGACCGGCCGTATAACGTCGCGCCCGATCCCTTGCTGTATTCGTTCAAGGCATTCTCGTTCAGCTTCACCGGCAATGCGAACGGCACCGTCGACGTGGGCGTGCTGCCGCCGCTGGCGAACTTGCAGATTTCGAACGAGATGTCGTCCACCCCGGCCGGCAACTGCGGCGACTGGCTCACACGCATTCACCCCACGCTGAGCACGACGCCCGACGGCGCGTATGTCGCGCATTTCTCGGGCACGTACCCGGCGTCTTGCGAAGACAAGGGGTGGAATGTGGCCGCACCGGATCGCGATCGCTTCTTCTTCGGTGGCTTCCGTGCCTTGTGGCAAGCGTCGGGCGGGCAATTCAACGGCAATGTGCGCACCGGCGCCGTGCCCCCGGGTGCGCGTCTGCTCGTCACGCATCGCGGCCAGACGTTGGCCGAAGTCGTGCACGACATGAACAAGTTCAGCAACAACGTGATGGCGCGTCAGTTGTTCCTGACGCTGGGTCTCGCCGCCGACAACAACCGCACGCCCGCAAGCCTTGCGCGCTCACGCGATGTACTGAACCGCTGGCTCGACAAAAACGACCTCGCCATGCCGGGACTGGTAGTCGAGAACGGTTCCGGCCTGTCGCGCATCGAGCGCATCAGCGCCGCCGAGCTGGCGCGCCTGCTGCAACACGGCATCAACAGTCCGACGGGACAGGTGCTCGTCGAATCGATGCCGACCGTCGGCGTCGACGGCACCATGCGCAACCGCCTCATGAACCGCGACGTGGCCGGCAACGCCCACATCAAGACCGGCACGCTCGACGATGTGAGCGCGGTGGCGGGTTATGTCGGCACGCGCGCCGGCGACATCTACGTTGTGGTCTCGCTTGTGAACGACCCGCGCGCGAGCAGTGCACGCGCGTTCCACGACGCACTCATCTCCTGGGTGTACGAAAACGGCCGCTGAGCGGGCCGGTGTCGGCAAAAACACACGTAGAGGCAGCGAAGACGGGCATTTGACGTTTCCCTCTAACCGCCGCGCTACCCGATCGCATTCGAGTCAGAATAGACGTTTCATCGGTGCCACCTTCGCCCACTTCTCATGAAGGCGGGGGGCGCCGGTTCAGATGACCCCATCGTGAGGAGACACGAGGTCATGAACGTCGAGTTGATTTTGCTGGCGCTCGCCCCGGTGTTCGTATTGTGCATCGGCATCGAGGCCTGGTACTGGCGGCGCCGCAACCCCGGCATGTACAGCCTGAAGGACACCGTAAGCAACGCGACGCTCGCGCTCATGCATCAGGGGGCGGACAAGCTCGCGTGGCTGCTCATCGTGCCGTTCTACGCGTGGCTCTATGACCATTACCGCATCTACACAATGCCGGCCGGGTGGGTCGGCTTCGTGCTGCTCTTCGTCGTACAGGACCTTCTCTACTACGTGTTTCATCGTGCCAGCCATCGCATTCGCTGGCTGTGGGCCGCGCACGTCGTGCATCACTCGTCGGAGCGGCTCAACCTGTCGACCGCCTTCCGTCAAAGCCTGATGTATCCGGTCGCAGGCATGTGGTTGTTCTGGACACCGATGGCGCTCATCGGCTTCACGCCGGTACAGATCGTCGGCGTGGTGCTGCTCAATCTCGCCTTCCAGTTCTTCGTGCACACTCAGGCGATTCCGAAACTGGGCTGGCTCGAATATGTGCTGAACACGCCGTCGATTCACCGTGCGCATCACGCGCGCAATCCGCGTTATATCGACCGCAACTATGCCGGCGTGCTGGTCATCTGGGACCGCATGTTCGGGTCGTACGTGGAAGAAAGCGGGGACGAGCCGTGCGAATTCGGCATCGTCGACCAGATCCATACGCATAACCCGATCACGCTGACGTTTCACGAATGGCGCACGATGGCGCGCGACGTCGTCACGATGAAGGGATGGCGGAACAAGGGGATGGCGCTGTTTGGGCCGCCAGAGTGGCGGCACGCGTGGCAGGCGGCGCAATTGACGCAATTGGCCGCCGGACAAGCGGCAATGCCGTCGGCGGGCGGATTACCGGGAACCGCGGAGCACGTCGGCAGCGTCAACGTGTCGCAAAAGACGCTGTGACACGTTGCCCCGGCGCCGAAGCGGCACGGATGCCTTACGCGCGTTCGAAAGCCGCAGCGGCGCGTCCGAGACGGTCGCCGACTGCCGCCCACTCGGGCGTGTCCGGCAAGCGCTCGAACAGGATGTGCGTGACGTTGGCGCGATCGAGCCTTCGCAGCATCGCGTAAAGGTCGGTGGCAAGCGCCGCCGGCGTGCCGGGCAGCACGATCTTTACGACATCGGCCGACGTTGCGACGTCGGCCGGCAGGGCTGCCAGCGTTGACGCGAAGGCCACCACGGCAACGCGCTCGCCGTCAGGACGCACAGCCAGTGTCGGCGCGACTTGACCCGCGTCGCACAGATACAGTGGCGTGCGCGGCGCGTAATGCGCCTTGAGCGTGCCGGCAGCGCGCGGCGCACCGCTGTCCTGCCCCGGCAGACGCGGCATCTCGCCCAGTACCTCGGCGATCTGCTCGGGCGAAATATGCCCCGGACGCAGCAACGCAGGAAAACCGCGCGACAAATCCACAATCGTCGACTCGATGCCGACGGCGGCCTCGCCGCCGTCGAGCACATACACGGTGACACCCGGCAACCCGGCGAACTCGTCACGCACGTGCTGCGCGGCGGTCGGGCTCACCTGACCGAAGCGATTGGCCGACGGCCCAGCCACCCCGCCCTGCCCGCCCTTGATCCGGGCAAACTCGCGCAGCAGCGCTTGCGCCACCGGGTGCGACGGGCAACGCAACCCGACCGAATCCTGTCCGCCGGAGACGATATCGGAGATGTGCGGTGCACGTTTGAGAATCAGTGTGAGCGGGCCGGGCCAGAACGCGTCCATCAGCTTACGCGCCGCCGGCGTGACGTTGTCGCTCCAGTAACCGGGGTCGCCTTCCGGAGAAAAATGCACGATGACCGGATGATTCGCCGGGCGGCCCTTCGCGGCGTAGATCGCCGCAACCGCGGCCGGATTCTCCGCGTCGCCGCCGAGGCCATAGACCGTTTCCGTCGGAAACGCGACCAGTTCGCCGGCCGCGAGTTGTTCGGCCGCCAGGGTGATCGCGTCAGCCGGCGGCATGACGATGCGTGGCGCTTGGGGCGACGTCATCGCTCAGTCCTCCAGCGGGATGTTGAGGCTCGCCGCCGCTGTCACACAGGCCTTGCGGGCTTCGTCCAACGACGCGCCGGCAAACGTGATGTGACCCATCTTGCGGCCCACGCGGGCGTCTTCCTTGCCGTAAAGATGCAGACGTGCCGACGGCAGCGCCACCACGTCGGCCCACGCCGGCGTGCGAGGCCGATCTTTGGCAGCCCCCTCGAACCACACGTCGCCGAGCACATTGAGCATCACGGCCGGCGAGTGCTGACGCGTCTCACCGAGCGGCAGCCCGGCCATCGCCCGCACTTGCTGCTCGAACTGGCTGGCCGCACATGCGTCGATCGTGTAATGACCGCTGTTGTGCGGACGCGGCGCCATTTCGTTGGCGACGAGCGAGCCGTCCTTGAGAATGAAGAACTCGACGCACAGCACGCCCACGTAGTCCATTTTCGACGCAATCGCGGCGGCGGCGGCACGCGCAGCGTCGGCAACTGCCGGGGCGGCGTCGGGTGCGGGAACCGTCGTGGTGGCGAGAATGCCGTCGATATGCACGTTCTGTGCGAGCGGGTAGGTGGCGACCGAGCCATCGGCGCCGCGCGCGCTCAGCACCGAGACCTCGAAGGCCAGCGCCAGACGCTTTTCCAGCACGCAAGGCACACCGCCCAGCGCAGCGTAAGCATCGCGCGCCTCGGCCACCGTGTTCACGCGCACCTGCCCCTTGCCGTCATAGCCCAGACGCGCCGTCTTCAGAATGCCCGGCAACACGCCTTCGATGGACGCATCGCCGATAGCGGCAAGCGCCTGGTTCGATTCAATGACCAGATGCGGCGCCACGGGCACGCCGCAGCTTTCGATGAATCGCTTTTCGGCCACCCGGTCCTGCGCAATCGCGACGCAGCGCCCAGCGGGACTCACGGTCGTGGAAGCGGCGAGAAAGTCGAGCGACTGGGCCGGCACATTCTCGAACTCGGTCGACACGGCAGGGCACAGCGCGGCCAGCTCGGCGAGCGCCTTCTCGTCACGGTAATCGGCAACGATCAGGCGGTCAGCAACGGCGCCGGCCGGACAACGCGGGTCGGGATCGAGCACACAGACCCGGTAGCCCATCGATTGGGCGGCAAAACAGAACATGCGGCCGAGTTGGCCGCCGCCCAGCATGCCCAGCCATTGGCCGGGAAGGACAGGCGTAGCGGAAGCAGAATTCATCTTCGTTGAGACGCTGACAGTAGCGGGGACGTACTTTTCTTTTACAGCGCGGGCAACGTCATGCCGCGTGCGGCTTCGGTCTGCTTCGCGCGGAACGCTTCGAGTTTGCCGGCAAGCGTCTTGTCGCCGGCCGCCAGCATGGCGACCGCGAACAAGGCTGCGTTGGCCGCCCCTGCTTCGCCAATGGCGAACGTGGCGACCGGCACCCCCTTGGGCATCTGGACGATCGAGAGCAACGAGTCTTCGCCGCGCAGATACTTGCTCGGCACCGGCACACCCAGCACCGGCAAGGTCGTCTTGGCGGCGATCATGCCCGGCAGATGGGCGGCACCGCCCGCACCCGCGATGATCGCGACGAGGCCGCGCTCGCGGGCGGCTTCGGCGTAACGGAACATGTCGTCGGGCATGCGATGCGCGGAGACGACCTGCGCCTCATAAGGCACGCCGAACTCGGCCAGAATCGCGGCCGCGTTCTTCATCACTTCCCAGTCCGAGTTGGACCCCATTACCACGCCCACGCGCGGGGTCACTGCTTGTTTCTCGCTCATGTCTCGATGCCCCGCTCAGGCCAGTTGCTGGCCGGTCAGGCGCTCGAGCGCCTCGCGGTACTTGGCAGCCGTCTTCTCGACGACCTCATCCGGCAGCTTCGGCGCCGGCGGCGTCTTGCCCCACGGTTGGGTCTCGAGCCAGTCGCGCACGAACTGCTTGTCGAACGACGGCGGGTTGCTGCCCACGGCGTACGAATCGGCAGGCCAGAAACGCGACGAATCGGCCGTCAGCGCTTCGTCCATCAGATGCAGGCGGCCCTCGTCGTCCAGACCGAACTCGAACTTCGTGTCGGCGATGATGATGCCGCGCGTGGCCGCATAGGCCGCCGCTTCCTTGTACAGACGAATCGAGATTTCGCGGATCTGCTCGGCGAGTTCGCGGCCGATACGGCTCACCATGTCGTCGAAGCTGATGTTCTCGTCGTGTTCGCCCAGCTCGGCCTTGGCCGCCGGGGTGAAGATCGGTTCGGGCAGTTGTTGCGCGTTTTGCAGACCGGCGGGCAACTTCACGCCGCACACGGCGCCCGTCGCCTGATAGTCCTTCCAGCCGCTGCCGGCGAGATAGCCGCGCACCACCGCTTCCACGAGGATCGGCTTGAGGCGCTTGACGACGACCGCACGGCCGGCGACCTGCCCGGCTTCGTCGGCGGACACGACCGTCTCGGGCGCCACGCCCGTCAGGTGATTCGGCACGACGTGCGCCAGTTTGTCGAACCAGAAGTTGGCCATCTGGTTGAGCACTCGGCCCTTGCCCGGAATCGGCTCGCCCATGATCACGTCGAACGCCGAGAGGCGGTCGGTCGTTACGATCAGCAGCTTGTCGTCGCCGACGGCGTAGTTATCGCGCACTTTGCCGCGCGAGAGCAGCGGCAGGCTCTTGAGGGAGGATTCGTACAGGGCGTTCGGAGCGGGGGTAGTCACGGCGGGACCCAATGTCAGGAAGGGCAAAGGCGTAATTATACGCGCGTCGGGAGGGCGCTTCACGAAGATGTCGCCCCCGGCGTGTCATCGGACGGAATGTAAGCGCCCTCGCCCCTCGCCCGCCGGTAGGGTGTTGCGATCAAGCACCGGCGACACGCGGCCGATTCGCCCATCTCACGACGCGGGCGTCATCGGATGCCATCGGACGCCATCGAACTCAGGCAGCGTCGTCACGGAATAGCAGGTCGAGCCTCGCCCTTTCGCCCTCGCGCACGAGGAGCGCCACGACCGGCACCCGTGAAACCGGATTCGACATCATGCTGAAGCGACGACGACATTGGCGATACCAGTCGGCCATCGAAGCGGCGTCGTAGTACTTGTTGTCGCAGGTGAGCCCTTCATCGTCGACGGTGACCAACCGAATCGCGTTCCGATCGTTCGGATCGATCGCCTCCTGAGATATCCGGTCGATATGGCCGCTGAGGTAGCTGGGGGTCAGGAACCTGATCCCGCGCTGCACGTTGAACTCGTCGCCAAGCCAGAGCAGTGCCGTGCCGGGCGGCAAGCCGCCGGAGGCGAGTGCCGGCGACACGCGGGCAAAGTTGTCTTCGAGCAGCGTTGCCAGCGTGCGGCGCGCATCGTCGCCGGCCCAGTCCACATTGGCATATCGACCGGTCGCCAGCGCCGGCAGCCGTGCTTTGAGCAGATGGATTTTCCGTTCCTGATGGAGATCCCCCCGGCCAGGGTTGCGAAGGATGTCGAGCAACCTTGCGAACTCGGCGATCAGATCGAGGCTGCGTGCCGCCAGATTGATGTGGTGGTCGCTGAGTCTGGAGCGTTGTTCGACGACTCGCTTGCCCAGCCCGACACGCACGTTCGTTTCGCCATTTTCCAATTGCAGCGCCGCGCTGGCAATCACGGCGCAAGGCCGGGAAATACCACGCTCCGAACACACGAGCGCGATCTTGCCCGGGTTCTCACGCATGTACGCGGCCACGCCGCGCCCGGCATCCCATAGCACGTCGCGGGGAATCTCGGCATCGAAACGCTCCATGCCGATGAACTCCATGAACTGCACGTGGGACAGCCCGCCGTCGAGCTTCACGGGCCCTTGCGGCACGCGCTCACCGGCAGCGTCGAAGTCGAGCCGGCCCTGGCGGATCACACCGGAGATGTAAGCGCTAATGGATCTCTCGGCGTATCCTGCCTTGCTTGGCTCGCGCGGCGGATCACCGGCATTGGCAGGCCCCTGCATCGCGCCCGGCTCAACACAGAAAATCGCGCCGATCTGCGGACGAGCCTTAAGCAGGCGGGTAAGCACTTGCGCCTCTGCCGGGGTTGCCGTCGGTCCGACAACAAACCGGTGCCCCCCCAGCTCGATCAGGCCGTAACGGGTACGTTCGTTACCCAAACAGAACAGTTGGGCCGGGTTGACGCCATAAGTATCGATCCAATCTTGTGTTGCCCGCGCAATCGCAGACAGCGACTGCGGCTTGATGCCGTCACGCGCCCAAAGCTGGATTGGCTTCTCGACTTGGGCCGTTCCGTCGGTGTGATCGATATCGGCACCTCGCCAGTCGGCGGCCATCGGTGTCATCGCGATCTCGGAGGGACCCGGCGTCGGCTCATGCGCAGCACCCGGTGCCGAATGCCTCGCGGCCCGAGATCCGCCAGCGGAGGTCTGCGCACGCTGAGATACGGCGCTCACGTCGCCGGCCAGGGACGTGCGCCCCGACGACGGTGGGGAAGTTTCGTTGGGATTGGGGGCACCGAGGCAACAGGCAACCACTTTGGTCAGGGATATGGGCATAGGCATTCTCCGGATGGTCTTGAGGGCGCGAGGGAATTTCCAGGGGGGCTCAGGAGCCTGCCACGCTGCCCGGCACCGATCTTCAGGATTCGGGGGATGACTGTCGTTTTGCTCCAGCCCCGGACATCGGCGCTGACGTCGTTACGCGCCGGCGGAGGCCGGGATTTCTCTGCCCTTCGTCTTGCCCGGATGTTGCCTAGAATGGAAATGCTCACCCGAACCAAGGGGACTGCCGTGACGAACCCATCGAATCCGAAAACTGTCCGGCAGACCTATGCCGGCAAGCTTGCCGCATGCCACCCCGGCGTCCGCCCCTGCACTTGCCTGGGAGCCCGTCTGGCGCTTGCTGCGGCGATAGCGTTCGCCGGCCTGCCCGCGTTTGCGCAGTCGACTCCCCCCGGTGCAACGCCGCCGGCAGCGTCGGCCCATGCCCCGGCCCATCGGCCCGGCACGGCACACACCGCCCCCGTAAGTCCCGCACCCCCTGCGGTCGACACCGCCGAGCGGCCCGTGCTGCCGCGCCTCGTCGCCATCGCTACCTCGGACGACGACGAGATTCCGCGTTTCGCCTTGTTCGCCGCGCGCGATATCGAGCTGTTGGGCTTGCAGTTCCCGGCACAAAAGGGCGACACGTCCAGCGATACCGACGTCGTCATCACGATGAGCCTGCGCGAAGGCGCGACCACCCGGATGCGCGACTTCTCCCGTCAGCACATGAACGAGCCGATGACGCTGATTGTCGATGGCGTGGAAATGCTCACCGCCACGATCCGCTCGGAACTGGGTGGGAAGTTCCAATTACAGATGCCAAAAGAAAAGGCCCGGCGCTTGTTCCAGCGAGTGCTGGCAAAAGCCGGGCCTGCGACCTGAGCGGCGCGCTGATTACTTCACGATCTGCGCGAGATCACCGCTCTTGTACTTCTCTGCCATCTTCTCGAGGGCGACCGGCTTGATCTTGCCTGCCTGACCTTCGCAACCGAACGACAGATAGCGCGCCTTGCAAACCAGCTTGGCGGCTTCACGGGCCGGCTTGAGGTAATCGCGCGGGTCGAACTTGCTCGGATTTTCGAACAGATAGCGACGGATCGCGCCGGTCATCGCCAGACGGATATCGGTATCGATGTTGATCTTGCGCACACCGTGCTTGATGCCTTCGACGATCTCTTCGACCGGCACGCCATACGTTTCCTTCATGTCGCCGCCAAATTCGCGGATCTCGGCGAGCAACTCTTGCGGCACCGACGACGAACCGTGCATCACCAGGTGGGTGTTCGGAATGCGGCGGTGGATTTCCTTGATGCGGTCGATGGCGAGAATGTCGCCCGTCGGCTTGCGGCTGAACTTATAAGCGCCGTGCGAGGTGCCGATGGCGATGGCCAGCGCGTCGCACTGCGTCTGATGCACGAAGTCGGCCGCCTGATCCGGATCGGTCAGCAGTTGTTCGCGAGTCATCGTGCCGTCGGCGCCGTGGCCGTCTTCCTTGTCGCCCTTCATCGTTTCGAGCGAACCCAGCACGCCCAGCTCGGCTTCCACCGTCACGCCGATGTAGTGCGAGAACTCGACCACCTTCTTCGACACTTCGACGTTGTACTCGTAGCTGGCGACCGATTTGCCGTCGGCTTCGAGCGAGCCGTCCATCATCACGCTCGAGAAACCGCTCTTGATCGCGGCCATACACACCGCCGGCGACTGGCCGTGATCCTGGTGCATCACGACCGGAATGTGCGGATACGCTTCCACGGCCGCCGAGATCAGGTGACGCAGGAACGCTTCACCAGCGTACTTACGGGCACCGGCCGAGGCCTGCATGATGACCGGCGCACCGACTTCGTCGGCGGCGGCCATGATGGCGGAAACCTGCTCCAGATTGTTAACGTTGAAGGCCGGCAGACCGTAGCCGTTTTCGGCGGCATGGTCGAGCAGCTGTCGCATAGAGACTAGGGGCATGATGTTCTCCTTGGAATCACAAAACTAAGCAAATCTTTCCTCGATCCAGAGGCGCCCCTCATGACGACGGCTCGCGGGCGGCGCAGCGTGCGCTTTTGCTCGCACGCCTCGCCGCACTCGCGCGGCTCCTTTCATCATGCCTGGCCCACCTGGACGATCTTCAACGTATTCGTGCCGCCGGGTTGCCCCATCGGCTCGCCTACCGTCAATACGATCGTGTCGCCGCGCTTGACCACCCCACGCGCGAGCAGCAATTGCTCGGCTTGCTTGAGCGCGTGATCGCGCTCAAGCGTGGCGTCGGCCCGCATGGCGTAGACGTTGCGGTACAGCGCCATTTTGCGGTGGGTGCCGAGCTGCGACGTCAGGGCAAAAATCGGTACATGAATCTTGTGCCGGGACAGCCACAACGCGGTCGCACCCGACTCAGTGAGTGCCACGATCGCTTTCGCGCCAAGATGATACGCGGTAAACAGGGCACCGGCGGCAATCGTTTGGTCAATGCGCGTAAAAGTCTGGTTGAGCCAGTCGCGGTCGAGTTCCAGCATTTCCGAGCGTTCGGCTTCGACGCAAATCGCCGCCATCGTCTCGATCGTTTCGACCGGGTACTTGCCCGCCGCACTCTCGGCCGACAGCATGACGGCGTCGGTGCCGTCGAGCACTGCGTTGGCGACGTCCGACACCTCGGCGCGGGTCGGCACCGGGTTGTGGATCATCGACTCCATCATCTGCGTGGCCGTGATCGTGAGCTTGTTCATCTCGCGCGCGAGCTTGATCATGCGCTTTTGCAGCCCCGGCACCGCCGCATTGCCCACTTCGATGGCCAGATCGCCACGCGCGACCATGATGCAGTCCGACGCCGCCAGAATTTCTTCGAGCGCCGGAATCGCTTCGGCACGCTCGATCTTGGCGATCATGCGCGGCTTGATGCCGTAGGGCTCGCCCGCCACGTTGGCCAGACGGCGCGCCATTTCCATGTCGGTGGCGTTCTTCGGGAAGGAGACCGCAACGTAGTCGGCGCCCAGCGCCATCGCCGTCTTGATGTCTTCCATGTCCTTGGCCGTGAGCGCCGGCGCCGTCAGCCCGCCGCCCTGGCGATTGATACCCTTGTTGTTCGACAGATCGCCGCCGACCTTCACCGTGGTGTGGATCTCACTGCCCAACACGCGCTCGACGATCAGCACGATCAGGCCGTCGTTGAGCAGCAGCACGTCGCCCGGACGCACGTCGCGCGGCAGTTCCTTGTAGTCCAGGCCGACGCGCTCGTCGTTACCCAGTTCGCAATCGGCATCCAGAATGAACTTGGCGCCCGCCTCGAGCGTGGTCTTGCCGTTCTCGAATTTGCCGACGCGAATCTTCGGGCCCTGAAGGTCGGCCATGATGGCCACTTCGCGGCCCGCCGCCTTGGCAGCCGCGCGCACCATCTCGGCACGCTCGATGTGATCCTGCGCCTTACCGTGCGAGAAGTTCAGTCGAACGACGTCGACGCCTGCGGCGATCATGCGCGAGAGCACTTCCGGCGTGCTCGATGCCGGACCGATGGTGGCGACGATCTTGGTGGAGCGGTTCATTACATCCATCTCTTCATCCTCTTTTGGTGACAGCGCGTTCGACATTGCTGGCGCTTAGAGGTTTGTAGCGCATTTAGGCCACCGCAGGTTAACCAAAAAGTTCGTATTGTCCGTACGAAATCGTTTGATTCGATCTCTGACGTTCGCAATAAGACGACCAAGATCGCCGTTTGCCAACGGCTTCCGGACCGTCGAACCGGCCTGCGAGCCCCGCTCCACCTGGCTTTACGCGATCAGTTGGCTTGCGCCGCGCGTTGTTGCAGCACGTCGACGGCCGGCAGCGTCTTACCCTCGAGGAATTCGAGGAAAGCGCCGCCACCGGTCGAGATATAGCTGACCTGATCGGCAATGCCGTACTTGGCGATGGCGGCGAGCGTGTCGCCGCCCCCGGCGATCGAGAACCCCTTGGCGGCGGCAATGGCGCGCGCCAGCGTCTCGGTGCCGTGACCGAATTGGTCGAATTCGAACACGCCGACCGGACCGTTCCACACGATGGTGCCCGCGCCCGCCAGTTGCTCGGCGAGCTTGGCGGCCGTTTGCGGGCCGATGTCGAGGATCATGTCGTCGGCGGTCACGTCGGCGGCAGCCTTCACCGTTGCCTGCGCCGTGGCACTGAATTCCTTGGCGCACACAACGTCCGTCGGGATCGGCACCGACGCGCCGCGCGCTGCCATGGCGTCGATGATCGCCTTCGCCTCACCGACCAGATCGGCCTCGGCGAGCGACTTGCCGATGGGCAGACCGGCGGCCAGCATGAACGTGTTGGCGATACCGCCGCCCACGATCAGTTGATCGACCTTGTCGGCGAGCGTCTTCAGAATGGTAAGTTTGGTCGACACCTTGGAACCCGCCACGATGGCCACGAGCGGACGGGCCGGGGCGTTCAGCGCCTTGCCGAGCGCTTCGAGTTCGGCGGCGAGCAGCGGGCCGGCACAGGCGACCGGCGCGTACTTGGCGATGCCGTGCGTCGTGGCTTCGGCGCGGTGAGCGGTGCCGAAGGCATCGTTCACATAGATGTCGCACAGCTTGGCCATCTTCTGCGCCAGTTCGTCGTTGTCCTTCTTCTCGCCCTTGTTGACGCGGCAGTTCTCCAGCAGCACAACCGTGCCCGGCGCCACGTCGAAGCCGCCGTCGACCCAGTTGGCAATCAGCTTCACGTCGCGGCCGAGCAGTTCCGACAAACGCTTCGCCACCGGCGCGAGCGAGTCGGCAGGCTTGAATTCGCCTTCGGTCGGACGGCCCAGATGCGAGGTGACCATCACGGCAGCACCGGCGTCGAGCGCCATCTGAATGGCCGGCACCGAGGCACGAATACGCGTGTCTTCCGTGATACGGCCCTCATCGTCTTGCGGCACGTTCAAATCGGCGCGAATGAAGACACGTTTGCCTGCCAGGCGGCCTTGAGCAATCAAATCGGAAAGACGTACGACGGAAGCCATGAGAATCCGGAATAAATAGTGGGAAAAACATGCATTTTAACTGATCCCACCCGCCGGTTGCCCATTTTGGAGCTTGGGGGTTCTGCCTACAGAAACAAGCGGCCGAGCGTGTACACGGCCATGCCGACGACGATCATCTCGATCATGTTGCGGCGCCAGACGAACCAGCCCGTGGCCGCCACGGCCGCCGCCAGCTTGTGGTTGCCCAGATGCAGCGCGAACTGGTGATCGAGCAGCAGCACCTCAGGCACCACGATCACGGCGAGCGCCGCCGCCGGAGCGTAGCGCAGCGCGCGTTGCAGCCGCTGCGGCAACGTCACCCGGTCGCCCGCGAGCAGGAAGAAGGTACGGGTGACGATGGTGATCGCCGTCATCGCCACGAAGGCAAACCAGATCTCGAAGGTGCTCATGAGCGCCGCTCCCCTGTGGCACGGTTTTTCGCACTCTCTTGTGCGTCATCGCGCGCCCCCACGTGCGCGCTGCCGTCGTTCGCCGCCGCTTTCGGACTCGCCAGGGCAAGACGCTTCGCGTGCCGCGCGGTCAGTTCGTCGCAGACCATACCGGCGGCGAGCGCACCGAACACCCCGAGCACGAGGTTGAGGCGATAAGGCAGATCGAACGCGAGCAGGCCGATGACCGACGCGAGCGCGACGGTCAGCAGGGTCGAGCGGCTCGTGATCGTGTGAACCATCATGGGAATGAGGGCGAGCGTGCCCGCGAATCCCAGCCCCCAGCTATCGGGCACGAGCGCGCCGAGCATGATGCCGAGGATCGACGACACATGCCAGACGGCCCAGTTGCTGATCGTGATGCCGTAGTAGGTCCCCTCTTTGCCCGGTACATACCCGCTCGCGAAGTTCTGGTTCATGAACATGACGAAGCCGAGATCGCCATTCACGTACCCGAGCACGATGCGCCGAGGCAGCGACAGATAGGAGAAATGAGGCTGGAGTGCGGCACTGAAGATCACGAAGCGCAAATTGACGATGCCGACCGTGAGCAGGATCGTCCACAACGGCATGCCGGCAGCGAATAACGGCAGCGAGGCCAACTGAGCGGAGCCCGCGTAGAGCATCAGGCTCATGCCGATGGCCTGCGGCACTGTCAGTATCGACTTGCTCATGGCGACCCCGGTCACGAGTCCCCACGAGAAGATGGCAGGCAGGAGCGGCGAAATAATGCGGAAACCGGCCGCGAACCCTTGACGTTCGGCGGCTGGCAGACGAAGCATTGGCATGGTCTGTTGGGGGGGCAAGCGCCGAAGCGTCCGGCACAGTGTCTGGCATTGCGGGGCAAAGCGGTCCCGACGGCGCCCGGCACGCCCGAAATGGCCGCTAGCGGCCATGGCACCCGCCAGGGTTGCCGGAGTATCTCCTGAATATATTCATCGTTGGCGGCGGGCGACAGCCCATTATAGCTATGGTAAATACTTGCTTACTACGTTACCGGCGTATATCTGTTCGTTTTTGCAGGTGCAACACGCGAGGTGTCGCATACGCGCCACGCGGTGGGTTCTCTGTGAGGCCGAAACGGGTAGGCGGCGCGTCTGCTGGCGCTGCGCGCCATCCGCAAAGGGCTGCGGCTGCTTTACAATAGCGTCTTTTGGTGGGCAGACAGCCAGCGGTTTCATCCTTGGCGCCGGCCCTGCAATCCCCGAAATTCCGAATACCCATCACGGTCCGAACCCCATGAGCGAAGTCAAACAAATGCCGGTCGTCGAAGTCGGCGCCGAAGATCTGCCTGTGCACTGCCCGAATCCGAAGATGGAAGCCTGGAGCGCCCATCCGCGCGTGTTCATCGATGTGACCCACGGCGAAGCGGCTTGCCCGTACTGCGGCACGCGCTATCGTGTAAAGGCGGGTGTCGTGCTCAAGGGCCACCACTGAGCCGGCTGCCGTTGCCCCGACCGGTCAGGCGCCGTGCCAAGCTGGCGCAATGCGCCGCCCGGTCGCCTGTCCGTTTCATCGCTACGCTTAACGTTTTGAGTCTCCGCCACGATGCATAAAGCCTTGGTGATCGCCCCCAACTGGATTGGGGACGCGCTGATGGCGCAGCCGTTGTTCACCCTGCTCAAGCGTCTGCATCCGCGTCTGACCATCGACGCGATCGCGCCCGGCTGGGTCGCCCCGGTTCTGGAACGCATGCCGGAGATTTCGCGCGTCGTCGCTACCGACCTCGCGCACGGCAAATTGCAGCCGCTCGAGCGCTACCGGCTCGCGAGCGTGCTCGCCGACGAGGGTTACGACGCCGCCTATGTGCTGCCGAACTCCCTGAAGTCGGCGCTGATTCCGTGGCTGGCGCGCATTCCGCTGCGCATCGGCTACAAGGGCGAGCAGCGCTACGGCCTGCTCAACGTGCGCCACGCCAATCCGCGCAAGGACGAGCGCCCGCCGATGGTGCGGCACTACGCTGCGCTCGCGTTTGCCCCCGGGGCCAAGCTGCCCGAGACGCTGCCCACGCCGCGCATTGAAGCCGATCTGAACGAGTCGGCCCGTGTCTTCGCGCGCTTCGGCCTGGATCTGCGCGTGCCACTCGTGGTGTTTTGCCCAGGTGCCGAGTTCGGGCCGGCCAAGCGTTGGCCGCCGGGTCATTTCGCGCAGTTGGCCCAGTTGGTGCGCCGCTCGTTCCCGTATGCGCAGATCGTCGCGCTCGGCTCGGGCAAAGATGGCGCACTGGCACAGCAAATCGCCCTGGACGCCCCGTTCGTGCGCAATCTGTGCGGACAGACGTCGCTGGCCGAAGCGTGCGCGCTGCTGGCACGCGCCAATGCCGTGGTAAGCAACGATTCGGGGCTGATGCACGTGACGGCGGCGTTGCGCCGCCCGCAGATTGCCCTGTTCGGTTCGTCCGATCCGCGCCACACTCCGCCGCTGTCCGACCAGGCGCATATCCTGTGGCTACAATTGGAATGCAGTCCGTGTTTTGCCCGCGAATGTCCGTTGGGCCATACGCGCTGCCTCAACGAGCTGATGCCTGAGCATGTGTTCGCGAATGTGCGCAACATTCTGCTCACGCAGCGCTGATCCAGCCTACGGCGGAGCCGCGTTCAGCCCGATCCCGGTAACACTCAACGGTAAATTCTCATGCCACGTTTTGTCCGTCTGTTCGATGCCGCCGGTGAGACCATCATCGCTTTTTATGACGCGCTGAGCCGTGGGCAGACGGATCGCGTGATGTCGCTTTGGGCCAACGAGGATTTCGTCAGCTACATTCGCGCCGACGGCACCCGCTGGGACGGTCTGGAACAGATTCGCAGCGGTCTGGTTGCCCAGTTCTCGCAAAGCGTGGTGCTAATCGATTCGCTGGACACGACCGAGTACGACACCGTCGGCACGGTCATGCACACGGCGACCGAAGCGATGCGCGTCGGCAAGGAAGACGCCGGCCAGACGGTCGCCCAGCTCATCCACACAACCTATGTGCTGGTGCATGAGCAAGGCGACTGGCGCTTCGCCCATATCCACTCCAGCCCGTTGCCGCCGCAGGCCGTTGAGCAATTCAGCCTGATGATGCACGCGCGTCCGGATGGGCTTCACTGACCGGTACGGTACGACGATGACGGCGCGTCAGGCGACGTTTCTTCCCCTGGACTACCAGCCGCCGCGGTGGCTGCCCGACGGGCACAGCCAGACGATTTACCCGGCATTGCTCGGCCGCCGCCCGTCGGTCGAATTCCGGCGCGAGACGTGGGACACGCCCGACGGCGACTTCGTCGATGTCGACTGGCTAGTCGCCCCGCCTGCCGCAGAGAAATCTCCGCCCGCCCCTGAAGGTCTGGTCGAAACGCCGCTCGTCGTGCTGTTTCACGGCCTCGAAGGCGGCTCGGGCAGTCACTACGCCTGCACCTTGATGCGCGAAGTCGAAGCGCGGGGCTGGCGTGGTGTGATCCCCCACTTTCGCAGTTGCAGCGGCCGCATGAATCGCGCGCCGCGCTTCTATCATTCAGGCGACAGTACCGAGGTCGACTGGATGCTGCAACGGTTGCGCGCGAACACCTCGGGCCCGATCTTCGCGGCCGGGGTGTCGCTGGGCGGCAATGTGCTGCTGCGCTGGCTGGGCGAGCACGAGGGGCATGCAACGCAGGTGGTGAGTGCCGCGTGCGCGATTTCGGCACCGCTCGATTTGCGGGCGGGCGGACTGGCGCTCTCGCACGGCTTCAACATGGTGTACACACGCAATTTTCTGGGCACGCTCAAGAAAAAAGCGCTCGTCAAGCTCGACCAGTACCCTGGGCTTTACGACCGGCACCTGATGATGGCCGCGCGCGATCTCGGCGAATTCGATCATGTGGTAACGGCGCCATTGCACGGTTATCACAGTGCGTTCGATTACTACACGCGCGCGTCGAGCAAGCCGATTCTGCCGGCAATCGAAGTGCCGACGCTGGTGATCAATGCGCGTAACGACCCGTTCCAGCCCGCCAATGTGCTGCCCGGCCAGGACGATGTCGGGCGTTATGTCCAGTTGCTGCAACCGGCCAACGGCGGGCACGTCGGCTTCATGAGCGGTCCGTTTCCCGGCGGCATGACGTGGATGCCGCGCACGGTGCTCGACTACTTCCGTCAATTTCTGCCGAGTGCGGCCTGAGGATGCATCATGGATGAAATCGTTCGACAGGCGATGGCCAAATGGCCCAACGTACCGGATTGCTACGGCTGGCTCGCCCTCGACCGGCGCGGACAGTGGCGCATGCGCGATGAAGCGGCGCAGGCGGCGGGCACCGCCGGCGATCCGATCCGTCATGCGGCATTGATCGCGTTCATTGCCCGCAACTATGCTAGCGACGACGCCGGGCGATGGTACTTCCAGAACGGGCCGCAACGCGTGTACGTCTCGCTCGCCTATGCGCCGTTCGTGGTGCGGCTCACGTGGGACGCCGCCGCGAACGACGGCCGCGGTGCGCCGGAGCTGACGGACCAGTTGGGGCATCGGTTCGTGCCGCAGGCGTGTCTGCTGGACGAAGACGGGAATGTGGCGTTCGTGGGTGCGCCATCCGGCGGCGGGGGAGATGGCACGACGGTGGAAAAAACGCAGAGGAGCGCACCGCTCGCGTTGCTGCACGATCACGACATCGATCTGCTCACGCAGGTGTCCGATCTGGCGCAAGCCTTCGAGATCGAGCAAACGTCGGACGACACCGCCGACGCCAAAGGTGCAGTACGACTGCATTGGCGCAATGGCACCTCGCTGCCCTTCGCGACCGTTCACGCCGGCACTCTGCCGCAGGCCTATGGATTCGAGCGCGATCCGCAGGCCGACGGTCAAGGGGCATGATTTCCTTACGCCGCGCCGTCCCGCGCCATAGGGTCAGCCTCGTCAAACGCTTCGGGATATCGGTCGGTATAGAACGTCTCAACGGCGTCGCCTGCGTCATTCTCGGCAAGTAGTCTCCACGGCTCACTTGCGAGGCACGACGACAGCGCAGCGATGGCAACCAGGCCGCCATACAACCACCATCGCCCGTCCAAGGTATCGGCTGAATAGGTGACGCCGTACAGCGAGAACGACAGCATGCTCGCCATCTGTGTCGTCAGCAACGTTGCACTGGCGACTCTGATACGTACGGAAGATGGCATCGCGATCACGCGCCGGTCGATGCCGTTCATAGACAGACATGCGCCGAACACACCCGCTGACATCAAACTCGCCCCCAGCAAGACGATGGTGTCTGCGACGGTTGCGACTGCGAGGCTAATGCCCAGTGCCGCCCAAATCACGACATAACCCAACCTTCGTCGCAATACACCGGAGAGGACCGGGTGAAAAATGACGACGCCCGCGATCGATCCAACGACGAATATCGCGATCAGCCAACCCGCCTGCGATGCCGGCAATGCCGCCTGTTGCACGAGTTGAGGTATCAACATCGGCACAATCCCCGCCGTCGCGACACCAAGCAACATATCGCAGAGCGTGAAGCATCGTTCTGCCGGCAGCCGGACTTTCAATGCGAATCCGGCAAACGCGCGACGAAACGCCACGCTTATAGTAGCGGGGGCCGATGTTCCAGGGGGACGCGACGTCGGGAGTCTTGGCAGTCGCGGCAAAAGGAGCAGCGCACAACACCCGAGCGCTGCGACGCACCATAAAGCGTATTGTCGGGGAAAGAAAAGTAAAGCCGTACCGGCCAATAATGGCCCACCGATACGACCGAGATTGGCCGTGACTCGCTTCAGGCGAAATGCGGCTAACACGCGGGTCTTCTCGACAGTCTCTGCCGGATAGACACCAAGCAGCGGCTGCACGACGGCGAAGGCCACCACGGCAATCATGTCGTTCAGTATCCAGAAAGTGACGCCATGCGTTACGCCCGCAATGACCATCCGCGATATGCCTGATAGCGCGATGGTCACGCACGCGCACTGCATGACCCGGCCACGCGGCAAACGCTCCGTCCATGAGGCCGCCACCGGCAGTGCGATGACGGCACACGCGGCAAGCGCAATCTCATACGCCACGACACCTGCGGTGCCGAAACGGTCGAGCAACACGATGGGCACCATCGCGTTCCACATACCGAGGTAGGCCGCGAGGAGGAAATCCAACGACAGGTAAGCGAAGAGTGGAGACACGGTGTGAGCCGGGAGAATCGCCACGACCGAACGTAGATCGTGGCGACCATGAGGCGAAAATTAGTGAGAAGCTACGAAATGCTCAACGTTTGCGTCGGCCATATCGACACCAAATTGATTCAGCAACCGCTTATGCATTTCGTTCAGATAGACATCCCTATGCTCGGAAAAATACTTGGCATCAAACCAGCGCACGCCAAAATGCAGAGTATTTCCTCGAACCCCGACTGGATTTTGCCAATCGTACTGGACGTCCTCCTCCGGCCTCAAACTCAGCCTAAGATCAGACTTTCGAATCTCTTCAACACATTGGTGCAGACTATCGCGATCACGGAATTTGATTTGGCATTTAGTCAACGCAACCACCGGCTTGTTGATGAACCGCTCATTGTCTATCACGACTTCGTAACTGCAATTCTCCATACTTCACCCCACTCCGTGAATATTGGTCGAAAAGCTCGCGGCGAGAATTCACTGCGAGGCAAGCACGGTATCGTGTCGTCATACTCGCCAAAGGGGGCACTGTTCGCAATGGGGAATGTCAGAATCCCAAATAGGTAAGATCCGAACTTTCCATCTTGTTTCGATCCTACAGAATCATCATTCAATGGACCACTAAAAGATGGTGATCACCTTGCTTTGCATACTGCGTATAGATCGCAAATTTCGAAAGCTTCGAAGCGTTGTTTTTGCGCTCAACCCAACGATGTACGTAACTACGCGGTATGCACCCCTCACCCGAACTGCTTGTTGAAGTCCTTCTCGTCTTCCTTGTCTTCCCGGTAGCGACGCTGGAACTCGTGCAGTCGGGCGTCGATCGTCGACATCTCGTAGAAATCGGCGTCGCCCGCGTCGCGTGCGAGTTTCAACTGACTGATGGCCGCCATCCACTGGCCTTGCAGCGCGTACTGCTCGGCTAACGCGGCGTGCTGACGCGCCTGCCTGCCACCCGCAGCCCATGCCCCTGCGAGAGCCCGCCACCAGATCGGCTCGCCGCGATAGCGCTCCACCTGCGCCTGGAGGAACTTCGTCGCCTCGGGAATTCGCTGGCTGGCGACCAGCGCGTCTGCATAGGCCATGTCGGCAGCCTGAGACAGCGGGAACGCGGCGCGCGCCTGTGTGGCCATCTGCAGCGCTTCTTGCGCGTGCCCCGACGAGCGTGCGATATCCGAGGCCAGAACAGCCAGACTCGGCGTACCCGGCCCGGTGCCACCGAACGCCGCACGCGACTTCTCAAGCGCCTCGCGTGCAGGCTCCCAACGGTGCTGCTTGAACTCCGCGAGCGCCACCGCATACCAGGCCCCCGCCACACTCGGCGCAGTCTGCGAACGGATCGCCGTGCGTTGTGCCTCGGCAATCGTCGCGAAATCGCTCGCCGACTTCTGTTGCAGGACCAGCGAACGCGCACGCACAAATACATACTCGGGCGACTGTTCGGGCTGGCGATATCCGGCGTTGCGCGAGCGATTGAGCATGTCGGCAATGCGATCGGTCGTGAGCGGGTGAGTCCGCACATATTCCGGCACACCGGCTTCGTTGATGGAGTCCGCACGTTGCAGGCGCTCGAAGAACGTCGGCATGGCATACGTGTCGAATCCCGCCGCCTGAAGCAACTGGAAGCCCACGCGATCGGCTTCGCGCTCCGCATCGCGCGAGAACCGCAACTGCCGGTCGACGGCCAGCCCCTGCCCGCCCATCGCGATCCCCATGCCGAGATCCGAGCTGCGTGCGCCGATCCCGGCGAGCAAACCGAGCAGCAGGCCGCCAAGCGCAATCCACGAGTTCTGAGACTGCTGGCCGAGCATCCGCGCGATGTGATGTTGCAGAACGTGACCCGTCTCGTGTCCCACGACCGACGCCAGTTCCGACTCGGTGCGCGTGGTCACGATCAGTCCCGTGTTGATGCCGATAAAGCCGCCGGGCAGCGAAAAGGCGTTGATCGCGGGATCGCGCACAACGAAGAACTCGAAGCTCTGACTGGCGTCAAGCCCGACTTTGCGCGTGGCCGACACGAGCTTGCTGCCCAACGCATTGACGTAATCGGAGAGCAGCAGGTCGGACAGATAATCGGGATCGGCGCGAATCTCGCGCATCACGCGCTCGCCCAACTTGCGCTCCATGGCGGGGGAGAGATCGGAAGCCGAACTTTGGCCCAGCGTAGGCAGCGACTGCGCCGCAGCCTGCGTCGGAAGCACGGCCGCGGCAAACGTCGTCGCGGTCATGACGGGAAGCATCGCCCACGCGAAAACGCGCCGCCAGCGAGCATCAACGCGCGTGCACCGATCTGACGGACGTGAACGCCTCGACATGACGGTCATGCGCGCCATGAGCGACGTGACGAGAAAAAGCGAAGCACGGGAATCATGCGGGATATGCCAATGGAGGCGCTGAACGAACGTGACGAACGCGTCATGGAAATGGGCGCCGCGTGGCGCTGATCATTCGGGGCTGCTGCTATGATAGCAGCCAGACGTGGACGTTCCGCGGCATCGACCGAACGTCCGGAATGCCGACGAAACATCGCCGAATTCACGCTCGCGAGCCGCGCAACTGTGCCCCCTCGTGCCAGAACTTCCGCAATACCTTCTCAGCATCGACTCATGGCAGAACTCACCCATTTCGACACCGCCGGACAGGCCCACATGGTTGACGTCGGCGGCAAGGACAGCACGCATCGCATCGCAGTCGCGCGCGGCACCATTCTGATGAAGCCGGAAACGCTCGCGCTGATTCGCACCGGCACGGCCAAAAAAGGCGACGTGCTGGGCATCGCACGCATTGCGGCCATTCAGGGCGCAAAACGAACCGCCGATCTGATTCCGCTGTGTCATCCGCTGGCACTCACGCGCGTGACCGTGGAGTTTCTGGTGGACGACGGCGCGAACGCCGTGCATTGCCGCGCGCAGGTCGAAACCATCGGCCGCACGGGCGTCGAGATGGAAGCCCTCACGGCCGTTCAGGTGGGCCTGCTGACGATCTACGATATGTGTAAAGCCGTCGACCGCGGCATGACCATCACCGACGTGCGCGTGCTGGAAAAGCACGGCGGCAAGTCGGGCGACTGGGTCGCGCAGGACTGAGGCGGCATCAGGAACGCGACGCTGTCCACTGCACCGCCAGAATGCTCGCGAACACCATCGCGAGCCCAACGAATGCGACACCCTTGATCGCCTGACCCAGCAATACCCAGCCCAGCACCACGGCGGTCAACGGGCTCAGCAAGCCGAGCGACGACACCGCCACCGGCGCCAGACGCGCAATGCCGCGAAACCACAACGCATAAGCCAGCAGCGCCCCCGCGATCGATAGATACAGGTAGCCCAGCGTCTGCCACATCGTGAGCGCGGGCAGCGGCGCATCGGCCAACCATGCAACGGGCGCGAGCATCAATCCCCCCAAGAGCAATTGCCATCCCGTGAGGGCGAGCACCGGCATGTCCAGACGCCACCGGCGCGTGAGATAAGTGCCCATCGCCATACTCGCCGCGCCCGCCAGCGCTGCCAGAATACCCACCGGCTCGAACACCGTGCCCGGCGACAGCAACAAAACGCCCATACCGACAACGCCCGCGAGTGCCGCCCAGGCCGTCGTCGCCAACGGGCGCCGCTGTTCCACGCCCCACGCCAACCCCATCACCAGTAGCGGCTGAATCGCCCCGACCACGGCCGCCAGCCCGCCCGGCAAGCGATACGCCGCCACAAACAGCAATGCCTGGAACGCGCCGATGTTGAGCGCCGAGAGCACCACCAGCCGCCCCCAATCGCGACGCGCGGGCCAACGCCGTGCGTAAAGCAGCAACAGCAGACCGGACGGCAGCACACGAATCAACGCCGCCGTAAATGGCCGGTCCGGCGGCAACAGTTGCGTCGTCACGATATAGGTCGAGCCCCAGATCATTGGTGCCAGCGCCGTGAGCAATGCATCGGCCCAACGGATCGGCAGCGGGGAAGTTGTCGTCGTCATCGCGATTTATCTTCAATTCAAGATAAATGGCAGTTTGGTATCCTTTTACCTTGAAGTCAAGATAACTGGAGTCACCCATGGGAAACCGGCCAAAGGGAAGCCGCACAACGCGCGCAGCAACTGAGCCCCATCAGACGGCGCAGCTCGAAGAGAGGCATGGCGATGCCGTCGACAGCATCCTCGCGCAATGGCATCGCGAGCGCCCCGATCTGGATGTGTCGCCGATGGGCGTCATTGGCCGCCTCAAGCGCTGCGCGGCGCTCATCCAGCAGCAACTCGATGTCACGTTCGCCGAGTTCGACATGAGTGGGTGGGAATTCGACATGCTGGCGACATTGCGTCGCTCGGGCGCGCCCTATCGTCTCGCACCGACCGCCTTGTTCTCGACGCTGATGGTGACCTCGGGGACGATGACGCACCGGCTGCAACGTTTGGAAGCGCGGGGCTGGATTGCCCGCGTGGCCAATCCGGACGATGCCCGCAGCACGCTGGTGCAACTGACTGCCGCCGGATTCGCACTGATCGAACGCGCCGTCGAGGCGCACGTCGCCAACGAGCATCGAATGCTGGCGCCGTTGCCGAAAGCGGCCCTCGCGGACATCGAGTCGGGCTTGAGCGTCTGGTTGCACGCGCTCGAAAACGGGCATTGAGCAAGACGGCGGCGCCACAGTACGGCCCGCCGCCTCACATCGCGTCAGGCATGCATCATGCTGCCGCGGCCACCTTCCCGACGCGCTGGCGTTGCGGCCAGAAGTACCACACTGCCCCCAGCACCTGCAGCACGATCAGCACCGTCCACGCAGAGAAGTGCGCCTGTGTACTGTGCGCGGCATAAGCCCCGAGCATGGCCCCCACGCCCACCTGACAAAAGAAGATCAGCAGGAAGATGACTAGCGTGAGCGAGGTATTCACACGTCCGATCAGGGTACCGTGGAAGTGCTCTGCGAGCACCGCGTACGACAGAATGCCCGAGCCGCCGAAGATGCCATACGCCGCCCACAGCCAAACCGGCGGAATCGGCGCACGCATCATCAGCAGCGACTGCACGACAACGAACAGCACCATGCCGACGCCGGAAAACGCGAATACGCTCACACCGCGACGCTCGAGCCAGCGCGCAGCCGCACCGAAGACCACGCTGCCGCCCATCATCGCAAGCCCCACGACCGACACCAGCGACGCCACCTGCACTTCCGACAGCCCCTCTACGTCACGCATGAACGGTGCCATCCAGAGCGATTGCATCGCATAGAACACGCCCTGGGTGATACCGGAGAGCGACGTCACTTTCCAGAACATACCGCTTCCCAGCACCTGACGAACCCCCTTGAGCGCCTCGAACAGGCCGCCTTGCGCATGTGAACCCGGTTTCTCCGGCGCACCGAACCACAGCGCGACCGACATGAAGACTGTCAGCGCCGACAGTCCGAATGACACGATGCGCCAGTCCGTTAGCCCAAGCAGCCAGTTCAGCGGCGTGCCGACCACAACACCGCCCATACCGCCCACGGCCATCACCAGACCGTTGAGCAATGGCAAACGCGCCACCGGAAACCATTGCGCCAGCGCCTTGAACGCACTGCCCAGACACACCGACACGCCCACGCCGATGAGCAGGCGTCCCACCATCAGCGCGCCAACACCGTGCGCCAGACCGAATAGCGCAGCACCGGCAGCCGCCAACAGCAGCACGAGCGACGCCACCCGGCGCGGGCCGAATTTGTCGAGCAGCACGCCGGCAGGCAATTGCGCGCCCGCGAAACCAAGGAAATAAAGGCTCGTCAGCAAGCCGAGATCGGCGGGCGAGAGACCGAGTTCGCGCGTCATAAATGGTGCAAACCCAATGTTCACACCGCGATACACGTATGAGACGAAGTATCCGCAGGCGAACAGCACGAAGATGCGAAGTGCTTTCGACATGAAGCCATACCCAAGTCAATTGCTCGGGTATGGATTGTCGGCGGAACGACGTCATGAATCCAACGAAACCTTTGCGCGCGCATTGTGAGTAGAATTTGACATCATGTTCAAACACCTCCCTCCCCTCCAATCGCTGCGTGCGCTTGAAGCGGCTGCGCGCCACCGCAGCTTTACGCGTGCGGCAGAGGAATTGAATTTGACGCACAGTGCGGTGAGCCATCACATGCGCTCCCTCGAGCAGCAGCTCGGCACGGCGCTGTTCCGTCGCGTGGGCGCCCGGATGGTACCGACGAGCGTCGGAGCGCGTCTGGCAGAGCGGGTGCGCATCGGTATGTCGGAACTCGACGAAGCGATCACCGAAGCGCGGGCAGGCACGGCGCCTGGGGCATCGCCGGCCACGGTGCGCCTGGAAATCAGTGTGATGACCGATCTGGCGGCGCAGTGGCTGATACCCCGGCTCGACCGCTTTGGCGAACAGCACCCCGGCATCGACCTGATGGTGCGGATTCACGCAGACATTGCGGCCCCCGACCCGTATTCGGTCGACGTGGGTATCTGGCATCAACGCGTGGAAGAGACAGGATTCGTCACGCGCAAACTGCTCGACGACTACGTGATTGCCGTATGCCATCCCGACCTGATCGCACGCGTGCCGGGGTTCACTATTGCGGATACGGACAAACTGCCGATGCTGCGCTTCGCACATCGATCGTGGCGCGACTGGCAAGTCGCTGCGGGTTTGCCACCGCACGAACCCACGCGCGGGCCGATTTTCGACGATTCGGGGTTGCTCTTGCGGGCGGCGATTGCCGGACAGGGCGTCGCCACGACACGCAGTCTGCTCGTGCGCGATGCGCTCGCAGCGGGTGAGTTGGTGCAAATCGGCGATGTGCGCATTCCGCCGAGCCTCGAATATCACGTGAATTGGCGGGAAAATCATCCGCGCGAGCGCGCGATTCACGCCTTCTGGCAGTGGCTGCAGGACGAGATCGCCGCCACGACACCGCTCGTCGCACCGCGCATCCGAGGCGGCAACGACAGTGCGCCTGACGCTGCGACATCCACTCAGGCATAAAAAAACGGCAACGAATTCCGGAGAACTCGTTGCCGTTTGGTGCGGGCTTCAACCGCAGAATCGAAGATTCTGTGGCGAAGCCCGGCGACCCGGCATTCGGGGTGCCTTGCGGCCCCCCGTCATGCAGTCTCTTGCGAGACTTACATGCCCATGCCCATGCCGCCCATACCGCCCATGTCACCCATGCCGCCAGCCATCGGAGCATCTTCCTTCGGCAGTTCGGCAACGGCGCAGTCGGTCGTGAGCAGCAGGCCCGACACCGAAGCGGCGTTTTGCAGTGCGGTGCGGGTGACCTTCGTCGGGTCGACAACGCCCATTTCCACCAGGTCGCCGTACTCGCCGGTCGATGCGTTGTAGCCGTAGTTGCCCTTGCCGGCAATCACGTTGGCCACAACGACGCTGGCTTCTTCGCCGCCGTTGGCGACGATCTGGCGCAGCGGCTCTTCCATGGCGCGCAGAACGATCTTGATACCGGCGTCCTGGTCAGCGTTGGCGCCCTTGATGTCGGCCACGGCCACGCGAGCGCGCAGCAGTGCAACACCACCGCCGGGGACAATGCCTTCTTCCACGGCAGCGCGGGTAGCGTGCAGTGCATCTTCCACGCGAGCCTTCTTTTCCTTCATTTCGACTTCGGTCGCAGCGCCGACCTTGATCACGGCAACACCGCCGGCCAGCTTGGCCACGCGCTCTTGCAGCTTTTCACGGTCGTAGTCGCTCGAAGCTTCTTCGATCTGAGCACGGATTTGCTTGACGCGCCCTTCGATGTTTGCGGCTTCACCGGCACCGTCGATGATGATGGTGTTTTCCTTGCCGATTTCGATACGCTTGGCTTGGCCCAGCTCGTTGAGCGTGGCCTTTTCCAGCGTCAGACCGATTTCTTCGGCGATGACTTGGCCGCCCGTCAGGATGGCGATGTCTTCCAGCATGGCCTTGCGGCGGTCGCCGAAGCCCGGAGCCTTGACGGCGCAGGTCTTCAGAATGCCACGGATGTTGTTCACCACCAGCGTTGCCAGGGCTTCGCCCTCGACATCTTCGGCGATGATCAGCAGCGGACGGCCAGCCTTGGCGACTTGCTCGAGCACCGGCAGCAGATCACGGATGTTCGAGACCTTCTTGTCGAACAGCAGGACAAACGGGTTCTCCAGGATCGCGACTTGCTTTTCCGGGGTGTTGATGAAGTACGGCGAGAGGTAGCCGCGGTCGAACTGCATACCTTCGACGACGTCCAGCTCGTCTTGCAGCGACTTGCCGTCTTCGACGGTGATCACGCCTTCCTTGCCGACCTTGTCCATCGCCTTGGCGATGTAGTCACCAATCGAGGTGTCGCTGTTGGCCGAGATCGAGCCGACTTGTGCGATTTCCTTGTTGGTCGTGCAGGGCTTGCTGATCTTGCGCAGTTCTTCGATGGCGGCAGCAACGGCCTTGTCGATACCGCGCTTCAGGTCCATCGGGTTCATGCCCGAGGCCACGAACTTCATGCCTTCGCGCACGATCGACTGGGCGAGCACCGTTGCGGTGGTGGTACCGTCACCGGCGTTGTCGCTGGTCTTGGAAGCCACTTCCTTGACCATTTGCGCGCCCATGTTCTGGAGCTTGTCCTTGAGTTCGATTTCCTTGGCGACCGACACACCGTCCTTGGTCACGGTCGGGCCGCCGAAGCTGCGCTCGAGCACGACGTTACGGCCCTTCGGGCCCAGGGTCACCTTGACGGCATTGGCGAGGATGTTGACACCCTCGACCATCTTGGCACGAGCGGCATCGCCGAAAACGACTTCTTTAGCTGCCATTGCAATAACTCCTTGAATACTTTACGTAAGATGTCTGGGGGCAGACAGACTTAGGCGGCCACGACGGCCATGATGTCTTCTTCGCGCATGACCAGCAGTTCCTGGCCATCGACCTTGACGGCCTGGCCGGCGTACTTGCCGAACAGAACACGGTCGCCCACTTTCACGTCGAGTGCGATCAACTTGCCTTGATCATCGCGCTTGCCCGGGCCAACCGCCAGGATCTCGCCCTGATCCGGCTTTTCAGCAGCGGCGTCAGGGATCACGATGCCCGATGCGGTCTTCGTTTCGTTGTCCAGGCGCTTGACAATAACGCGGTCATGCAAGGGACGAAGGTTCATTACAAGCTCCTCTTTCTCTCAGTGTGAGATCGTCAAAACTAAATATGCAATCATTTGCATATTGGGTGAATTCATGGCGTTAGCACTCTGCGCCAACGAGTGCTAATTATAGGGACGGGGTTTTACGATTTCAAGACGCGGGGTTTTCCCTAACGCAAACTCTTTTGCCATTTCCCTGAACCTGAGTCCCTGGAACGGGCATAAAAAAGCCCCGAGAAGCCCTATTCCAGGCCTTGCGGCAGACACGTCACACGGAGCCGGTACAATCGGGGAAGAAATTTCTCCGGCAATTACCTGCGATGACGTTAGCTTTATCTGTCCAAACTGTCCGTTCCGTGCTTTCCCGATGTCCTGCCCGTAGTGCACTCGCACTCGTCACGCTGGCCGCAGCGCTGGCCGCAGCGCTGGCCGGTTGCGCTGGCCCTCCGCCGGGCACCGCCCCAGTGGTGAGTCTCCCGGCAGCCAATACACCGACACCCCCGCCCCAGAATCCTCAGACGGCCGCCGAGGCGCCCCAGGCCACCGTCCCGTTGCCGTGGTGCGTACAGACTTCCCTGCGCGAGGAAGACGATCTGATGCGCAACTTCGGGGGGATTCCCGCCGGTGTCCGCCGTATCGAGGAAACGCGCTTTATCGCCAGTTATGACCGCAACACCGGTAAAGTCGGCCCACTCGACAACGGCAATCGCTTCGTCATGGAGTTCGACGCGCAAGGTCATCTGCTCTCGAGCACCGACCGAGGTCGATATACGTACGACACCGACGGGCGGCTGCACAGTATCGACGGCGCTCCGGTCGATTGGCAGAGTGCCTATGCCTGGATCGTGCACGGCGCCTCACGACGCGGGACATGGAAAGAACAGGTGCATCAGGAAAGCGACGGTCAACTGGAATGGACCCGTCGCATCGTCGATGCGGCGAACGGTGCACACCATCGCCGCGCAGGCAGCCTGCAGGCGCGCCTGTTCGACGACGAATGCTTCGCGCTCTCGCGCCAGTGGGAAGCGCCCAACGAGGCACGTCAGGTGGTCACGGCAGACGGCAAGGCACGCCCCGCGCCGAAGGTCGTCTCCTACCGCACCTTTGCGAGCGTGGAGCGCAAGCCCGACGGCGGCCGCATCGTGCGCGACAACGGCGCGGCGGCCTTCATCGACGGGCAATGGCTCCCGCTGGCATGGGACAACGAGGTTTCGGAATACTCACCTCGCCACGAGTTGACGCGTGTCACCCGCACCGACGCCGCCACCGGCGAGCGTCATGTGTCCGAGTATCACTACAAGTACGACAGCCACGGCAATATCGTGCGCGTAGTCATCACCTCACCTGCCGCCCCCGGCGAAAAGGTCGAAAAGATCGACCCGTTCGCCAATGTCTTCGTGCGCAAGCTGACCTATTTCGACGCCGTGCCGAGCGCATCGGCAGACAACAGGATCACGTCGGCAAAGTGAAGCGGAACGTGGCGCCCTGCCCTGCGTGACCGGCAGCGTCCACCAACGTAATGCGCCGGCCGTGCAGTTGAAGAATGCGGTGCACGATGCGCAAGCCCAGCCCGCCCTCGCGGCGGGCGCCTCCCACCGTGAACGGCCGCTCGAAGAGACCTTCTCGCGCACTCTCGGGAATGCCCGGTCCGGTATCGCTCACCTGCACCTCGATTTCCGTGCCGACGGGGGCCACCGCCACCGTGATCTCCCCCCCTGACGGCGTGTAGCGCAGCGCGTTGTCGAGCAGGTTCGTGAAGACTCGCTCGATCAGCCCAAGATCGGCACAGGCGACGGGAATTTGCGGTGCGAGTTGTGCACGCAGCGCCACGCCGCGCGACTCGGCGCTCAGCTCGAATTTCTGGAAGACGTCCTGTATCAGATCCGTGACGGAGAACGGCTCGGCCTCGGGCTGCACGAAACCATGTTCGAGACGCGCCAGTTCGAACAACGACTGCGCCAGCGCACCGACCTTGCGGCTCTGATCGAGTGCAATGCCCAGATAGCGCCGCCGCTCGGCCGGTGTCAGCGTGGCGTCCTTGAGCGACAACGTTTCCAGATATCCATGCAGCGACGACAGCGGCGTGCGCAAGTCGTGCGAGATGTTGGCGATGAGTTCACGCCGCTCCTGATCCTGACGCGTGAGCGTGCGCCATTGCGCCCCCAATCGCTCGACCATCTGCCGGAAAGCGCGCTCCAACACCACGATCTCGTCGCTCGGACGCGCCTGCTGCGACGCCAACTCGTCGGCCGATACCGCAGGCAGCGGCGGCATCGGGGCCGCGTCGATATCGAACTCGCGTACCGAATCCGTCAAGCGCCGCAACGGCCGGGTGATGAGCGCGAACGCCGCCAAACCGGCGATCAGACACAGCGCAGCCACCAGTCCGATAGACCACAACGCGGTATTGAGCGCGACGCTCGTCGCCCCTCGCTCGGCGAATCGGTCGTGCGCTTCGCCCAGCAGCACAACGTACACGTACCCGACCTCCCGACCGTCCACACGTAGCGGCGCGGCGCTGAATACCTTGCGCACATCGGTGTTACGCGGATCATCGCCGTAAATCGGCAACGCCTCGCCATCGAGCAGCCGGTGCACGGGCGCCAGATCGACCTGCATGCGCCGCAAATGGCCTTCGGGTGCGGCGTGACCGGTGATGCGCCCTTGCATGTCGAGCAGATAGACCTCGACACTCGGATTCACGACCATCAACTGGCCGAACAGACGCCGCACGGCATCGGGTTTCATGCCGTTCGAATCCATCAGTTGTGCGTTGGCGGCAATGTGCTCCGCAAGCCCGCGCGAGAGCCCTTGAATCACCTCGGCTTCATGCATGCGGTTGGCGCGCACCTGCATCCAGGCCGACGTACCGCAGCACACCAGCAGCAGTGCGGCGAAGACTAGCGACAGGCGCTGGGTGAGTGTGAGATTCCAGCGGCGCATCATGCGGCTCCTGCGTCGGCACTCTGACCGTCCGGCGCGTCGGTCGCGAACTTGTAACCCCGCCCCCAGACCGTGAGAATGCGTGTCGGCTGCGCCGGGTCCGCTTCGATCTTGGCGCGCAGTCGATTGATGTGCGTATTGACGGTGTGCTCGTACCCCTCGTGCTGATAGCCCCACACCGCATTGAGCAGGTCCATGCGCGAGAACACCTTGCCGGGCTGACGGGCGAAGAAGTACAGGAGATCGAACTCACGCGGCGTGAGATCGAGCCGCTTGCCGCTGAGCGACGCCTCGCGGGCGATCGGATCGATGAACAACCCCGCCATCGCCAGACTCCCTGCCTCCATGCGTGCGTTGCGGGCCAGCGCATCCACCCGCCGCATGAGCGCCTTGACCCGCGCCACCAATTCCAACACGGAAAACGGCTTGGCCAGATAGTCGTCCGCGCCCAGCTCCAGCCCGAGAATGCGGTGGACCTCACTGGAGCGCGCACTCGTGATGATGATTGGCGTGTAGCGGGTCATTTCCCGCGCCCGGCGGCAGATTTCCAGCCCGTCCACGCCCGGCAGCATCAGATCGAGGATCAGGGCATCCCAGCCGCCTTCAGACAACCGGCGCAGGCCTTCGTCGCCATCGGCGCAATGCACGACTTCGAATCGCTCGTCGCGCAAATGCAGCGTAAGCAGGTCGGCGATATGCACGTCGTCCTCGACGAGCAAAACACGGCGCGGCGATTCCATCGCGGGGGCAACTCCCAGGCAAGTGGCGAAAGTGGGTCTTCAAGCCCCCATTGTGCGCAGTTCGCGCACCGCGAGGTATCACGAATTGTTTAATTTTACGTGAGGACTTTGGCATCGCTGGCGCACTACGCTTCAGTCATCGATCCGGCGCGGATCCCTGCTGTGCCCTGCTGGCGCCGTCCCGCTCCCCTCAACCCGTGACGGCAGGGGGCCAGCCCCGCCCCGGATCGGCCTACTGACCGGAGGATGTCATGAGTTTGTCCGAAAACGATCCACGCACCCCAACCGAGCTATCGCCGCCGCGCCGCGCGGGTGTCGCGAGCACCGGCCCGATGCCATCGCGCCGTGTGTTCCTGCTGAGTGCTACCGCAGCAGCGGCGGCCATCGCTGCCGGGCTGGTGCCACGGCTCATGCGTCCTGCGCTGGCCGGCGACGCCCCCCGTACCAGCGCCCCCGAGCACTTCGAGGTGGCCTACAGCGATGCCGAGTGGCGCAAGCGCCTGACGCCCGGACAGTACGAAATCCTGCGTCAGGAGGGGACCGAGCGCCCCTATTCGAGCCCGCTTAACGACGAACACCGTGCCGGCACGTTCTCGTGCGCCGGTTGTGCGCTGCCGCTCTTCTCGTCGCGCACGAAGTTCGATAGCCACACCGGCTGGCCGAGCTTCTGGACGCCGCTTGAACATGCCGTGGGCACACGCACCGACACGACTTTCGGCATGGCGCGCACCGAAGTGCATTGCCGGCGTTGCGGCGGCCATCTGGGCCACGTGTTCGACGATGGTCCGAAGCCGACCGGTCTGCGCTACTGCATGAACGGCCTTGCGATGACGTTCAGTCCGCAGGCCGCCTGAGCACCGATCCCCCCTGGCCGACACGCTGAGAAAGAGGCTATCCCGCCCGGTCGCCAGATCCGATTCACCGCCAACCCATCAAAGGCGCAACGCCCGGCATTCGAGTGTTGCGTCAGGAGCGCTTCATGACCTTGCTCATCCTCGCCTACCTCGGCGGGATTCTGACCATCGTCAGCCCGTGCATTCTGCCAGTGCTGCCCTTCGTCTTCTCGCGTGCGGGCCAGTCTTTCGCCCGCAGCGTGCTGCCCATGCTCGCCGGCATGGTGCTGATGTTCGCGCTGGTCGCCACGCTCGCGGCTGTGGGCGGCAGTTGGGTCGTGCAGGCGAACCAGTATGGCCGCTGGCTCGCGCTCGCGCTGGTGGCACTCTTCGGTGCGACGCTGCTCTTTCCGAAGCTCGCCGAACGGCTCACGCATCCGCTCGTGTCGCTGGGCGACCGTCTGTCGCAGTCTGCGCAAGGCGACGGCGCCGCCGTCGGCGCGGCTACCGGCCCGCGCCCCGGCGCATCGTTCCTGCTCGGCATTGCCACCGGCCTGCTCTGGGCGCCGTGTGCCGGCCCGATCCTCGGCTTGGTGCTCACGGGCGCGGCGCTGCAAGGCGCGAGCGTCGGCACGACACTGCTGCTGGTCGCCTATGCCGCAGGCGCAGCTACGTCGCTCGCACTGGCACTGCTCGTCGGCGGACGCGTGTTCTCCGCCATGAAGCGCTCGCTCGGCGCAGGCGAATGGATTCGCCGCGGGCTCGGCGCACTGATGCTCGCGGGGGTTGCCGCGATCGCGTTCGGCCTCGACACCGGCGTGCTTGCGCGGATTTCGACAGCATCGACGGGCGGCATCGAACAAAAGCTCGTGGAACAGTTGGGTGCACGCCGGAACGACGATGCCAATGCCAACGCCCCCGCACAAAACGCCCCGGCGGCAAATCAGGCCAATGCCGGCGCTGGCACCAACACGGGTGGCTCTGCCATGACGGCCACCGGCAGCGCAATGATACGCGCCGCCGTCGATGCGCCCGCCCCGCTGCCGGTCGAAGGCCAGTTGCCCTCGCTCGACGGCGCCGTGCAATGGCTGAACTCGCCGCCGCTCACAGCACAAGCCCTGCGCGGCAAGGTCGTGCTCGTCGACTTCTGGACGTACTCGTGCATCAACTGCCTGCGTACGCTGCCGTATGTGAAGGCTTGGGCACAGAAGTATCGCGATCAGGGCCTCGTTGTCATCGGCGTGCATGCGCCCGAGTTCGCGTTCGAACGCGATATCGGCAACGTGAAGAAGGCCGTGCACGATCTGGGCGTCGACTACCCCGTCGCTATCGACAACAACTACGCCATCTGGCGCGGCTTCAACAATCAGTATTGGCCGGCGCACTATTTCATCGACGCACAGGGCCGCGTGCGCTACCACCACTTTGGCGAAGGCAATTACGCCGAATCGGAGCGCGTGATCCAGCAACTGTTGCGCGAAGCGGGAGCCAGGCAGGTCACAGGCGGCATTACCGACGTGCAAGCCAACGGCATCCAGCAGGCCGCCGACATGCGCGACGTCGGTTCGCCGGAAACCTATGTCGGCTACGAGCGCGCCGATCACTTTGCTTCCCCTGGCGGTACCGTGCGCGATCAGGCCAATGACTATCGTGCGCCGTCGATGCCGTCGCTCAACCACTGGGGACTGGCCGGTCGCTGGCGCGTCGGGCCGGAGCAGGCCACCGCAAGCGAGGCGGGTGCGCGCATCGTCTACCGATTCCACGCCCGTGACCTGCACCTCGTGCTCGGCCCGGACGCCAGCGGCAAACCCGTGCGCTTTCGCGTGACGCTTGACGGTGAAGCCCCCGGCGATGCCCACGGCACCGACGTCGCTGCCGATGGCACCGGCACGGTGACGTCGCAACGCCTTTACCAATTGGTGCGTCAGTCGGGCGATGTGCGCGACCGGACGTTCACCATCGAGTTTCTCGATCCGGGGGTATCTGCCTACGCCTTCACGTTCGGTTGAGTACGAATACGTCAGACAGATCACACGACCTGACGCCGGCGCGCATGAACCAGTACAGAATCTGCATTACCAATGACATTGCCACCGAGGCGTCCGTTGACGCCGGGAGTTTTCAAATGACCCAATTCGATCCGCTTTCCCCGTCGCAAGCCCGCGACGAAACTTCAGGCCAATCGCCACGCCGCACGTCGCTCGTCTCGCGAGCCCGGCGCGTGCTGGTCGGTGCCGCCGCAGCCGCCGCCGGGGTACTCGTCTGGCAAGTCGGCGCTTACGCGTTCGGCGGTGCCGAAGCGGCCGTGGTCATCCCCGCGCCGAAACTCGATGAGCCCACCACCGGCGCGCACACCGAAAAGGCGGTGTTTGCCGGCGGTTGCTTCTGGGGAGTGCAAGGCGTGTTCCAGCACGTGAAGGGCGTGACAAAGGCCGTGTCCGGCTACGCGGGCGGTACGGCAAAGACCGCCGATTACGAAACCGTCAGTAGCGGCTCGACGGGCCATGCCGAATCGGTGGAAGTGACGTTCGATCCGCAGCAGATCTCCTACGGGAAGTTACTGCAGATCTACTTCTCCGTGGCGCACAACCCGACCGAGCTGAACCGTCAGGGGCCCGACAGTGGCACGCAGTATCGCTCGGCCGTGTTCCCGATGAACGATGCGCAGCGCAATGTCGCCAACGCGTATATCGCTCAACTCGACACCTCGCACGCCTACAGCAAGCCCATCGCGACGAAGGTAGAGAAGTACACGGGCTTCTTTGCCGCCGAGACCTATCATCAGGACTTCCTGACCGAACATCCAACGTATCCGTACATCGTCATCAACGATCTGCCGAAGGTGAACGACCTCAAACGACTGTTCCCCTCGCTGTATCGCGACACCCCAGTGCTCGTGAAGACAGCCACAAAATAATCGCCGCTGCGGCAAGGGCGGCAGGCGTGCGTTCACACGCCCGGCTCGCCCTAGCGACATGTCATCAGCGATTCTCGGCGAGCTTGTACACGCGCAACCGGTGGCCATCGGGGTCAGATGCCACGAACGTGCGGCCGAAGTTCATCGTCGTCGGGGCCTGCACGATAGTGATGCCCCGGGCGCGCCAGTCTTCCCAGGTGGCGTCCACATGCGCGTCGGACGCCGCCGGTATCACGAGTTCGCTGCCACCCGGCGGGGCGATCGCCGTCGGCACCAAGGCAAAACGCGCCCACAGCCCCAGCTTCAGTCCCGAGGGAAATTCGAACAGCGCATATCCGGGCGACGCTTCGATCGGCTCCAGGTCGAACAGATCGGCGTAAAACGCCGCACTCTCCGGGGGACTCGCAACATACAGATTGACCATGTTCGGATGCAGCATGACTAGCTCCTGTCGATAGTGATGAATGACTGCCGCCCCGTCAGCCCCGTGGTGCCGGTGCTGCCGTGCGCTGTCATGAATGCCATCGTACGAAGGGATACTGTCAGATTTTGTCAGTAGTCGAACGTCGATTCGAAACGCCGCGAAGACTGGCGGCTGTCATTGCCGGCCGGTCGTTTCTCGCCACGTCTTGAGTAACGCTCGCCGCCCGCGCGGGTAGCGCGTTTCGGTCACGGTCATGGCTTCGACGCGATCCGCGCGGAAGTGACGGAAACCGTCGCGCAACTCACACCATGCAACGATCATGCGCACGCGGTCGAAGAAGCCGAGCGCGAACGGCCAGATGACGCGCTCGGACATATGACCCGCTTCATCCCGGTAGGACAAGTGGAGTTTGCGCTCGGCCCGAATGGCCTCGCGAATGACGGTCAGATCGACGATCATGGGGGGCAACGGATCGCCCGGACCAATGAGCAGCGTCGACGCCTCGAGCGATGCGCGCAGATCCGACGGCAGCACCGCCGCGATCTTGGCCAACGCGTTCGTCGCGGCGTCGGCCAGCGCCCCGTCGGTACGCTTGGCCACCCAGCGCGAACCCAGCACGATCGCCTCGATCTCTTCTTCCGAGAACATCAGCGGCGGCAGCAGGAAACCCGGCTTGAGCACATAGCCCAGCCCCGGCGCGCCTTCGATGTGCGCGCCCTGCGCCTGCAATACGGCAATGTCCCGGTAGAGCGTGCGCAGGCTCACGCCAAGCGAGTCGGCCAGCGCCGCGCCCGCCACGGGGTAGCGGTGACGGCGCAGCAACTGCATCAGAGAGAAGAGACGTTGTGTGCGGGACATGGCGCGTCATTATGCGCCATGCCGTCCCGCGAGGTAACGCATCGGATTACTTCTGACGCAGTTGCTTGACGATCTCGGAATTCACGTCGCCCGCCTGCCCGCCATAGGCTACGCGCAGGTAGTTACTCAACTCGGCGATCTGCGCGTCGGTGAGACGCTTGTCGAACCCCGGCATGTCCTGCATGGCCTCCAGCCCCGGGAATTTCTGCGGCTCGATGCCGTCGAGGATCGCGACGATCAGATTGCGCGGATCTTTCTGACGCACCGTCGAATTGCCCAGCATAGACACCGCGACATGCGGCTTGCCTGTGCCATCGGCCGCGTGACATCCTGCGCAGACAGCCAGATACAGATTGCGGCCGGCCGTCAGCTTGCTCGTGTCGGGCTTGTCGGGCAACGGCTTCGGTGCTGGTGCTGCGTCGCCGAGCAGGTACGTCGATAGCGAGCGCAGATCGTCAGGCGTGAGGTATTGCGTGCTCAGGTGCACCACCGGGTACATCTCGCCGAACGCCGACCCTTGCGGGGCAATGCCCGTGCCGAAGAACGTTTGCAGATCCTTCACCGTCCAGCCGCGCGCAGCCAGCGCCTCGGGCGTCAGATCGGGCGCGGCAATGCGCGCGAGCGCCGCGCCGCCGAGCGGCTTGGCCTTGTCGAGCTGCCCGAACGTGCCGCGCGGCGTGTGACATTCCGCGCAGTGGCCCAGGGCGTTGGCGAGATAGCGTCCGCGCAGCCAGTCCGCCGACTGCCCCTTCGAGGCGTCGGGCAGCGTGTCCTTCAGGAACATCCAGTCCCACACGCGCATGCCGAAACGCATGTTGTACGGAAACGAGAGGTCGTGCTTGCGGTTGGGCACGGCGGCCGGCTTCACCGACATCAGGTACGCGTAGATGGCGTCGCTGTCCGCACGGGTCATCTGACGATAGGATGTGTACGGCATGGCCGGGTACAGCGCCTTATCCGGGGCAACGCCGTCGTGCAGGGCGCGGTAAAAATCGTCGGCCGTCCAGCCACCGATGCCGTTCGTCTTGTCCGGCGTGATGTTCGTGCCGTAGAACGTGCCGAACGGCGACTTGAGCGGCACGCCCCCGGCAAACGGCGCCCCGTCCGCACTCGTATGACAGGCCGCACAATCGGCCGCACGCGCCAGATACTTGCCCCGGGTGATCAGTTCGGACGAGGCGTTCACCGCCGGTGCAGGCGATGCCGTTGGTGCCGTTGGTGCTGTTGACGCTGACGGCGCAGACGCCGACGCACCACTGGCCGCGGATGCCGTAGCGCTCGGGGCATCTGCGGCCATCGCGCTCGTGACCAGCGACGGTACCATCGACGTCTTCGGTTTAGGCGGCTGTGCGGGCTCGGGAGGCTTGGGCGCCGTCGAGTCGTTGCAGGCGGCAATCAGCAGCACAACGGCAACGCATGCCGCACGTGCACTCCATCGGGTGACGCGATTCAGGCGCATGGCATATCCCTTCATTTCGCGTCCTTCATTTGGCATCCTTGATGCATCCGGGCGTGCGGAGAACGACGTCGCGCACGGCTTCGTAGTAGCGCACGTAGCCCGTACAACGGCAGATCTGATCGTTGAGCCCCGCCGTGATCGCGGCTTCGAGATCCGCGCGGGCGACCGGATTACGCTTGAGTCCCTCGATGAGCACCGTCGCCGCGTTCACGAAGCCCGGCGTGCAGTAGCCGCACTGAAAGCTGAAGTGATCGAGAAACGCCTGTTGAATCGGTGCGAGCGTGAGCTTGCCGTCGGTGCCGGGCACCGCATGACCCTCCACGGTGCGCACGGTCTTGCCGTCGAAATAGTTCGCCCCGGTAATGCAGGTGCGTACCGTCTCGCTGCTGCCGTCGGCATGATCGACGATCACCACGCATGCGTGACAGATGCCCTGCCCGCACCCCAGACGCGAGCCCGTCAGGCCAAGGGTCTCGTGCAGGAAGTCGATCATCATCAGGCCCGCCGGCACGTCCATCGGCCCGTGCGATATGCCGTTGACCTTCACGGTCACAGGCAGTGTTTCCCACGGCTTTTTGCCGTTCGCCGGTGCTGCCGGTGCGCTCGCGGGCGCCGGGGCCGATGCAGCGCTCGCGCCGCTCACATCTTGTACCGCCCCCGTCGTCGCCGTGGCGTCCGACGCGGCCAGCGGTGCGCTCGAAACGTCTGTCATGCCAGTACCTCCTGGATCTTCTCCGGCGTCACCGGCAAATCCGTAAATCGATGGCCAATCGCATGTGCGAGGCCGTTCACAATCGCACCCACCACGGGGATCATCACCACTTCAGCGATGCCCTTGGGCACATCGGTCTCGGAAATCGGCGGCAACACCTCTCCCGTTTGCGTCCACACCGCGACGTCGACCGCGCGCGGCAAGTGATAACGGTTGAAATTCCACGTACCGTTGCCCGGACCGTCTTCATACAGCGGCAAATACTCATGCAATGCATGGCCTATGCCCATCGCGAGACCACCCTGCAATTGGCCCGAGACGAGTTGCGGCGAAATCTGGTTGCCGCATTCCATGATGGAATGGTGCGTGAGCAACTCGACCTTGCCGCTTGCCTCATGCACCGACAATTCGACGAGCGTGCCCACGGCGCTGTAGTAGGTCACCGCAGCGTTGTTACGCTGCACCGGCGGGTAATACACGCGCTTGCGGTCGATCGTGCGGTAACCGGTGCCCGGTGTCGGCGCCGCAACCTGCATGCCCGCGCTTCCCGCATTGAGTGACGGTGCGCCTTTTGCGCCCTTGCCCGCTGCGGCGTCGGCCGATGATGCCGCGGCCCCCGATTTCGCCTGTGCGTTGCCGCTGCTGCGATGGGCCGCCTTGGCTGCGGGCGTTGGTGTGAGCGGCGTTGGTGCGGCAGGGGCAGCGTTCGTGCCGCCCTTGCCGAAGCGCAGCGCAATGCCGTCGACGGGCAGGCGCTGCGTCACACCGTCGCCCAGATCCCAATCGGCTTCGGCCCACTGCCAGCGATTGAAAACATGCACCGTCGCGCCCGTCACCAGTCCCAGTTCGTGTGCAGTCTTGGCGAGCATGGGTAACGGCAGCGCTTCGAGTCCTGCGGCCGAGAGCTTGCCCTCGACCCAGCGCGCGTCTTCCGCACGCACCACGAGCGGTGCCGCCTGGCCGCCGCCGAGTCCGCGACGCCAGATCGAGAGCGCCGCCGGCCACAGTCCTTGCAGGAACAACAACCGTGCGGCCTCGCGCGTGCTGTGCGTGAAATAGAAAGCGGAGTTCGTCGCGCTCGATGGCGACGCATACCCCGGCGACCATCGCGGATTGGCGGCGAGCTTGTCCTGATCGGCCTGCGACATCAGATACGGATCACCGCTCGTCACGACCGGCAGTTCCGGCCAGTCGGTGATCGCGATGTGCACATCCGTCGCGGGCATGCCGAGCCACTTTGCCACTGCAACCGCCTGCGATGTCGAGGTGCCCGTGCCGATCTCGGCCGCCGTGTGATGCAACGAGATCTTGCCGGTCTCGTCGATCTCCACCCGCGCGAACGAGGTCTCAGCGCCAGTGCCGAAGTCCTTTTGCACGCAGGCAAACCCCACACCGTAGCGACGCCCCGGATGCGCGGCTTCGTACTCTGCCTTCTTCTTGTCCCGCTGCGTCCACAGCGGGTGCGCCTTGGCGCGGGCGAGCACTTCGTCCACCCGCACGGCCCCTGCCGGAATGGCGCCCTGCGTGTTCTTCATGCCCGAGCGCAGCGCGTTCTTGAGACGAAAGTCGATTGCGTCGACACCGAGTTGCGCCGCCATCTCGTCGATCATCATTTCGGTGGCGGCCATCGACTGCAACGTACCGTAACCGCGCGCCGAGCCTGCGTCGATCGCACGCGAGGCAATCGCCACGCTCGCCAGATCGCTCTGCGGGAAGTAGTAGATCGATTGCGCCGCCGTTGCCCCGACCATCGCCACAGAGGGCGAGAAGTTCATTCGCCCGCCGCCGTTGCATTCCATATCGGCAGCGAACGCCTGAAGCAAGCCACTTTCCCTGTCGACGCCGATGCGATAACGCATGGTGAACGCGTGCCGCTTGAGCGACGTCTGGAACTGTTCGTAGCGATCGTTGGCCAGCCGCACGGGCAAGCCATCGCCGTACAACGCCGCGGCCAGACCGTAGAACGGCATGTTGTAGTGGTCCTTCGAGCCGTAGCCTACCGTGTAGCACGGGTAGACGATCAGGCGCTTGACCGGGAAATGGCCCTTGGCTGCCATCGCTGCCGCGTTCTCGGCAACTTCCGATGGCGATTGCGTGGGCACCACCATGTGCAACGTCTGCGTGGCCGCGTCGTACCAGCAGTTGGCGTTATCGGGCTCGAGCGCCGCCGTGTCGACTGACTGCGTGCGGTACTCACGCGACATCACCAGCCAGTTCGCGGGCGGGTGCGCGAGCGACTCGCCGATCTTGCCCGCATAGGCCATGCCTTGCTCATCGAGCTTGCCGTGGTCGTTGCCGTCGGGCCAGACGGGCAGATGCTTGCGCATCATGCTCGGGAAGATCGGCGCGTCCTTCAGACTTGAATAGACGTCATCGTCGTACGCCGTTTTGCCCCCGACGCGCACGTAACGGAAACTACCCCACGGATCGCGCTCGAGCGGGCCGGTCACGTCGCCGTAGCGAATGATCTCGTTGTGGAACTTGAGCTTGTCCTTGGCGAAACGAAAACGCGCAAAGTCCCGATAAATCAGGATCGCCACCGCATGCCCGAGATAGGCAGGTGTCTTGCCCGCCGGCAGCAACATGTCCTCGCCGTAGAACTCGGGGAAAGCCACACCGTCGCGCGCGAGATCGTCGGCGCTCACCACTCGATCCGGTTGCAGGCCGTCGTCCAGACGCGAGAGATCGAAGCCGAGGTATGGACGGTCGGCGAGCGTCGTGCGCAGGATAAAAGCGTGCGCTTGCTGCGCAGGCCACCCCGGCATGTCGCGCGAACGCACGTCGCGCGCGAAGATCTTGGCGCCGGTGACTTTGGCAGTGCCATCGATGCGGAATTTGGCTTGTCCCTTCGCGGCGTCCCACGCGACAGGCGTGAGGTTCTTGTCCTCGAACAGCGCAGCGAACGCGCGGCTGCCCAACGGTGCGATGTACACCGAAATGCCCGCAACGACCGAAGCCTTGAGAAACCCGCGACGCGACATGGCCAAGCCGGGCGCGGCATCGGGACTCTGCGAGGGTCGGGAAATCGGAAGGAATTCGGCAGCGGCATCAGGACGAGCGTCATCGCTCGACACCGCAGGTGGACAGTGTTTTCTTGGCAGGCGCGGCATAAGCGTTCCGTCCGTCTTGTTTTGGGGGGATGAATCACGATCACAAAGCTCGCGAACCGCAAAACAGCACTGCAACGCTCACGGGGCCGCGTCGTCGGACTTCACGCCGTCGACCCACGATGCATGTTCACAATGCGTGACATTCACCTGCCGTGATGCGCTCGTGAAGTTCTATACGAACACGCTTCATGAGTGACATCGGACGTGCCAAGGCTACACGTCGACTCCAGGAATGACAAGGTTGGTCATGCCGCACTGCGTGAGAACGTGCGCAACATGTCACGCATGGCGCACTACGCAGCGAGCAAGCGCGGGCGATATTCGAACGGCGTGATGTTGCCTATGCCCGATGAGAAATGCCGCTATATCTCACGAGACATAGCGGCATCGGATTTATTGTGCGGCGCGTGTTTTCACACGTTCATTCGATACGCAATTCCATGCACGTGAGGTCGAGCCAGCGGCCGAATTTCGTCCCGACTTCGTTGAACGTGCCGACCATGCGGAAGCCGAGTTTTTCGTGCAGACGAATCGACGGCGCATTCTGCGCTTCGATGCTCGCGATCATCACGTGAATGCCGAGCGCGCGCGCGCGTTCGATGAGTTCGCACATCAGCGTTTCGCCAATGCCGCCGCCGCGCGAGTGCTTGTCCACATAAATCGAATGCTCGACGGTATGGCGATAGCCATCGAAGGCGCGCCAGTCACCGAACGACGCGTACCCCGCAACCTTGCCGCCGCACTCGGCCACGATCACGGGAAACCCTCGCGCCACACGCGCCGCCAACCACTCGCGTCGATTGTCGACGTCGACCAGCCCCTCGTTCCAGATGGCGGTCGTGTACTCGACGGCGTCGTTGTAGATGTCGCGAATGGCGCTGAGATCGGCGTCGGCGGCGTCGCGAACAATGAGCGAGGAAGTCATTTGGGGGTTCCGCAAGCAAAAAGCCGTGAATGGCGGCATGAACAATGCCATCTATTTTACTAGAAATATATTTCCAGTAAAATAGATGGCATGGATATCAACGAACGCATCGCCCGCCGTGTGCGCGATCTGCGCAGCGAGCGGGGCTATTCCCTCGACACACTCGCAGAGCGCAGCGGGGTGAGCCGCTCGAGCATCTCGCTCATCGAGCGCGCGCAGACCAGCCCGACGGCCAACGTGCTCGACAAGCTTGCCACCGCGCTCGATGTCACGCTCGCCTCGTTGTTCGACGGGCACGCGCGGGACGACGCACCGCCCTCACCTCTGGCTCGCCGCGCCGACCAGCCAGTGTGGACGGACCCCGACTCGGGCTACGTAAGACGCAATCTTTCGCCGGCACAACCTTCACCACTGCAATTCGTCGAGGTGCAGTTCCCGGCCGGCGAGCGGGTCGCCTATGACACCGGCACGCGAGACAACGAAGTCTGGCAACAAATCTGGGTGATCGACGGCACCATCGAAATCACCCTGGGCACCGCCACGTGGCGGCTCGATACGGGCGATTGTCTCGCAATGCGGCTCGATCAACCGATCGGTTTTCATAACCCTGCGTCAGTGACCGCACGTTATCTCGTCGGACTCGTGACGCTGCCGTTTGTCGCGGCAAGGAGAACATCGTGATGTCCGCTTCGTCGTCCATTGCCCTGCAACGACTTGACGGCACGCAAGCGCTTGCGGCCATCGACACACTTGCCGACGTGCTGATCGATTGCGTGGAAGGCGGCGCGTCGGTAAGCTTCATGCTGCCGCTCACGCGCGAGCGCGCCGCAGCGTTCTGGCGCAAGGTGGCCGACGGCGTGGCGCGTGGCGAACGCGCGTTACTCGTTGCTCGCCGTCGCACCCCCGGCACGGCGGGCGATGGCGAGATCGTCGGCACGGTGCAACTGATTCTCGACCTGCCCGAGAACCAGCCGCATCGCGCAGATGTCGCAAAGATGCTCGTCCATCGCGCCGCACGGCGTCAGGGGGTGGCACAGCAGTTGATGGCAGCCATCGACGATGTCGCACGCGATGAAGGCCGTGACGTGCTGGTGCTCGACACCGTGACGGGCGGCGACGCCGAACGGCTTTACCAGCGCAGCGGCTGGCAACGCGCGGGCGACGTGCCGAAATTCGCACTCATGCCCGACGGCGCGTTCTGTGCCACAACGTTCTATTACAAGCACCTCTGACGCGTCGCCGGAACGGCCTGCGATCTATTAATGCAGCGCCGTCAGACCGCTTAGCAACGCTTTGTGGAACGTCGTGGGGTCCTGCATCTGCGGCGCGTGGCCCAGTTCGGGGAACGCCACGAGCGTAGCGCCGGGAATTGCCGCCTGTGTCGCCCTGGCGAGCACGGGGTAGTGCCCGAGACGCGCCTGCACTTCCGGTGGCGAAAAGTCCTTGCCGATGGCCGTGGTGTCTTTGTCACCGATGAGCAGCAGCGTCGGCACGCGAATCTGTCCCAACTCGTACACCACCGGCTGCGTGTAGATCATGTCGTAGAGCAGCGCCGAGTTCCACGCAACGATGCGTTTGCCCTGGCCTCGATACATCCCGGCCAGCATCTGCACCCACGGCTCGTAACGATCGCTCCATTGACCGGCGTAGTACGTCGCCTGCTCATAACGGCGAATGCCCGCCGCAGTCGTGCGCAGCTCACGGTCGTACCACTCGTCCACGGTCTTCGACGGCACGCCCAACGCCTTCCAGTCTTCAAGACCGATCGGATTGACGAGCACGAGTTGTTGCGTCTCGCCGGGATACATCAGCGCATAGCGCGCGGCCAGCATCCCGCCCGTCGAGTGTCCCACGATGGTCGCCGTCTTGATACCGAGCGAAGCCAGTAGCGCATGCGTATTGTTCGCGAGTTGCTGGAAGCTGTACTGATATTGCGCCGGTTTGCTCGACTTGCAGAATCCGATCTGATCCGGGGCGATCACACGATAGCCCGCCCCGGCCAGGGTATCGATGGTCTCTTGCCACGTGGCGGCGCAAAAGTTCTTGCCGTGCAACAGCACAACGGTTCGCCCGTTGGCCTGCGCAGGTTTCACGTCGAGATACGCCATATGCAGCGGCAAACGCTGCGAGGTGAAGTCGAATCGATTGACCGGATATGGATAGTCGAAGCCCTGCAACTCGGGGCCATAGGCCGGACCGGCGTTGCTCTGGGCGGTTTCCGATACTGTGTCGGCGGCGCGCACAGGCGCGGCCATCAGGGCAGCGCTCAGAAACACGAGGCAGGTGAGACGGGCCAGAGCACCTGCGTGCAGCGTCGCAGCGGCTCGATGCGACACGCGGTGCATGCGTTGGCTAAGCGATGACGTCATGAAAGAGAGGCGCGCCGTAGCACGCGAAGTGGCACAAAGCAGAATGGGATTGTGCCACGCGGCCCGCATACGCGAACGCCACGCAAAAAGCCCGCCCGGGGCGCTGCGGCACCCTGAATATCCGGGGCTGCCGCGCGTGCCGTGTGAGACTTAGTTACCGAAGTAGGTCGTGCCGGCACGTTGCAGGCCGCCGACCGAGCCAGCCACCACCGATGCTGCCGGCGCTGCCGGTTGTGCGCTGGGCGTCGCCTTCGGATAGACGGTATCGTGTTGAACCACGAGACCTGCCTTCTGCGCCTGGATCAAGTCCTCACGCACCTGGGCGCGGGTGAGCGCGCTGGTTTGGGGCACCCACGAGAATTCCGACGGGCCATCGAAAGCATCGCTGGCAAAGGCCGAACCGGCCGACACGGCCAGCATGGCTGAAATCAGGGCAGAGGTAATAAGAGTGCGCTTCATGGTCTTTCTCCTGTCTTATTGAAGGGGGGCGATGCTTAACTCATCGTCGACAGTTACAGTCTATTGATTCGTAATTTGACAATAAACACGAATATTTATAATCAATAATTTCTTATTTAGAAATAATTGGACGTGAAGGGGGGCGAATGCGATTTCACGTCCATCACACCCATCTCCATCCCGGCGCACGATTGACGGCACACGACGGGCCGATGGCCTCGACAGATGATGTGGTTCTGGAATTCAGCGATGGGGCGGGCAGCGTCGGGCAATATCAGTCTTTCGCCGACGGCTCGCTGATACTGGATGTTGCGCCGTACCGAACGGTCGCGGGTGCGCAGCTACCGGCCAAGCGCTGGCGACTCAGGCTCACCGGCGAACGCGACATCTGGTGTGTCGAAAAGAAACTCGACGCCGGCCAATAACCATTTCATTGAAGTGGTTATTAAGGTCCACTGCTTCATATCTTCATTAACTCTCCCAAGCTTTCCACGACGCATGTTTCGGTACCCGCAACGCTAAGGCCTCGAGTGCCCGCATGACATGTGAGTAAGCGCGAACGCCGCTGCGGTGGGCGTTATGGTACTTTTTTCACGCACTTCAAACGTACGTATAAGCAAGCACTCGCTTCGGAAGCCGAAAGAATTGCGCGAAATCTGATGTCATTGATGCATCCCACGCATGAGTGCCACAACATTGACGCTCCCAGAATGGTTTTGAAGGCGCGGAAAGAAACTCGGTAAAATCCGCTGCGGCGTGGGGGTGCCCGCTGAATGCGGCCCGTGCCCGAGATGCCAGGCACGGCTGCGGCATCTCGCCGAAGTACACGGCGCGCGCGCCGCTCAATGGAAGACATGCATCAGATGAAAGCGCCCAGCAACCTGATTACTGGAGAAGTGCGGACCCGGATCCGCAGCATGATTCTTACCTCGGAACTCAGGCCGGGGCAGCGCCTCATCGAAGACGATCTGATTCAGCGGCTTGGCGTTGGACGTACCCCCGTGCGTGAGGCCTTGCTCATCTTGCAAGGCGAGGGCTTCATCGCCCGCAATCGTGGCTGGGAAGTTCAGGGGGTCGACCACCTGCAAGTGCACGCGATCTTCGAGAGTCGTGCGGCCATCGAGGCCGAAACGGCGCGACTCGCCGCGCGCAAAATCACGCCCGAAGCCTGCGACGCCCTGGCCGCGCTCATCGATCAGATGGAGCCGGGTGGTCATTTACCGCGTCTGGCCCTCAATCGCCTGAACACGGAATTTCACGATCTGATCGTGAAGGCAGCCGATAACATCGTGCTGGCGCAGTTTCACGATCGGACGCAGTTCTATTACTGGGCGTTGCGCATCCCCGTCATGTTCTCCGACGAACAACTGAGCGCCACCAACGCCCAGCACCGTGAATTGCTCGCCGCCCTGCGAGCCCATGACGACGAACGGGCAGCGCAGATCGCGCGAGCCCATGTCGAGACGACGATGGACATCGTCGAGCCCGCCCTGCCGCGCTGAAGAAGCGCCTGCGGGCACTCGCCGCCTCAGCGCACCAGATAGCCGGCTACCCGCCAGCGGCTATCGATGCCCAAGACCATCGTCACCATTTCATGGGCGTCGGCCTTGCGCTCAAAGACCGTGTCGTACTGAATCACCACATACTCGCCTTCCGGCTGCCCCGGAATGGTGCGCGTAAATACGGCGTCCTTCGTCTTGCGCGACTTCACCTTCCCCAGCGGCGAACGCGCTGTGCTCAGACTTTGCGCCCAGTCCTCGGCCGAGATGGCGCGTTGGAACGCCGGCGCGGCCTGCTCCCAGCTTTGCAGCCCACGATTAAGATCCGTGAGTCCAAGCCAGAGGTTGGCGGCTTCAAGCGCCGGGCGCACGTCGCGGTTGATATCGGCCGCCGGTGCGGTCGCACCGCTTGCAGGAACCGAGAAAAGCGGCGGCTGTGCCCTGCGGCGCTCCATTGGCTCCTGCTGCGCCTGCACCGGCAGGGCACTCAGGCTGCCGGCCACACTCGCGGTCAACGCCAGGATGTGCAACAGACGGAAACGGCGGGCACGATGCGGCGCGAAAGACTGGGTCGTCAACATTGACGCAAACTCCTTGAAACGAAAAAGACTAACCCGCTCATTCTACTGGCGTGTAACGCGCGCAGCCGCGTACATTACAATGCACAACACATGCTCGTTCCCCCCCGTTGGTCATCGCCATGTTGACGACGTCTTTGCTCGCGATCACCTCCCTGCTCAGCTTCATGATGTTGCTGATCGTGGGTTCCCTTCTACGTTCGCGCGTGGCAGGCATACGTGAATGGTGCCTCGCCAACGTGGCGGTACTTATCGCCCTGCCGCTGTTCGCCCTGCGCGGCGTCGTGCCCGACTTCCTGTCGATTCCCGTTGCTAATATCGCCCTCGCCGGCGGTCTGCTGTCTTACTACGCCGGGTGTGCCCGTTTTCTCGGTCAGCCGACGCATTGGCGCGTGCTGGGCGCGTCACTGGGTGTTCTCGCCACCGCGATCCTGTTCTGGTTCTACGGCACGGACAATCCGCAAATGCGCGTGATCTTCGTCTCCGCCTATCACACGACGATGCTGCTGGCCATCGCCCAGCTCATTGCACGGCACATCCCGCCGCGCCGCCATCCCTATAACTATTGGCTGACGGCGGGCCTTGCAACGGTGTTCGCCATCGGACATGCCGTGCGCGGCGCGGTCTTCGGCCTGACGCCGGCCCCCGGTCCGGAACTGTTCGCACCGACGGCATTCAACGCCGCGATGCTCACGATCGGCTCAATCGTCATGCCCGCCATGACGATGGGCGCGGTCATGATGATTCACGATGCCATGCTCGCGACCGCCGAAGAGGCCGCCAACCGCGACTATCTGACCGGCGCGCTCTCACGCAAGCATTTCGACCTGCTGGCGCGTCAGGAAATGGCACGCGCCCTGGCGCGCAGTCTGCCGCTGTCGATCGTGGTCATCGATCTCGATCACTTCAAGCAGATCAACGACACGCACGGCCACGCCGGCGGCGACACGGTGCTGCGCGAATTCGTGAAGCTCGTGCGTGACGTCCTGCGCGAGGGCGACATCTTCGGGCGATTGGGCGGAGAGGAATTCGCGGTGTTGCTGCCGGGCACGGACACGCCTGGCGCCATCCGCATTGCCGAGCGGCTGCGCACACAGGCGAGCCGTCATCTGGTGGCCGGCCCGTTCGGCGTGTGTCATTACACGTTGAGTGGCGGCGTGGCGACGTGGCACGCACATGAAAGCCTCGAAGCGCTGTGCATGCGGGCCGACCGCGCCCTGTATGCCGCGAAGATCTCCGGACGCAACCTCGTGCTCTCCGACGTTCTCTCCAGCGACGAGACGGCGCCCGAGGCGGGCTGAGTCGGCGCGGCCTGCCTCACCGCATCACCGCATCGCATCCGCCGCCGCTCAGGCGCGCGAGCCGTCGCCCGCATCGCCGAAGAACTCATGGCGCATGCGCACCACGTACGCGCTCAGATTCGGATGGTTCTCGATCTCGTCGCGCAATGTCATCCGGAAGTCCGGCGACATGGCGCTTGCGATGAATCCGAAGGCCGTTGCATCGGCACCGCATGGCGCCGGCCCGAAAAAGTACGGTTTGTCGCCCAGCAATTGGGCCGCGGCCTGCGTGCCGCGCTTGAGCAGTTGGGCTTGCTCCTGCTGCGTATAACGACCCGTCCCCTGCCCGTGCAACGTGTTTCTGACCTTGCGACGGATGAACGCCTGCGCGAGGGGACGCACCGGCCAGGGAATCGCCTTGAAGAACGACGCGGGACCTTTGGCGAAGTTCTCGTCGTCGCACCAGCGCGCCTGCACCACGTGCCAATAGAAGTGATCCTCCAGCGCCTTCTCGAACATCCACGCGGCACCTCGTTGCTCAGGCGTGAGACCCGCGTCGAAATCGAACCCGTACTTGCGTTCGATGTGCAGCCGGATCAGCGTCGAGTCCGCCACGATCTCGCCGTTGTCATCGATATAGGGCAGCTTTCCCTTAGGTGCCCGCCGAAAGCCGCCGCGATTCGTCTGATACGGCAGCCCGGCGAGCTTGAGCAGCATTTCCGCTTTGACCACGAACGGGCTGGCGTCCGGCAGCCCGAATGCCGGGCCGAAGGTGTACAGGGTCAACATCGAGGGCAGGCTCCTGCGCAATAGGAATGGAATGGCGCAGAGTATTACATGCGACGATGACGGCGACCCCGGTAATCGGACAGGGTTACCTCACTCGCGAACTGTGATTTTATACAGTATTATGTTCCTCAATCGAGGAATGTCATATGGAAACCATCGACTGGGATCAACTGGCACTGAGCGCCGCCGAGCGGGACCTTGCCGGTATCGTGCGCGAAATCGCCGCGCGTTATGCGCAACAGGGCCAGAGCATCACGGAAGTGTCGCCGCCCGCCGCTCTCGCGGCGGAACGCTCGGGCAGGTCGAACGCCCCTGGCGAATTGAGCGAAACCGCACCGGCACTGGCGCTGGACTGGCGCACGCTCGTGGCCATTGCCGATGAAGCGGAGGCCGATATCGGGCTGCACGCGCGCCATGAGCCGTGGGTCCTGGCGCGACTGCTGCGCCTGCCCGGCGACGAGGCCTTGCGCCGCGACGGCACACTGCCGCCGCTCGATGCGCCCGTCGATCTGCACTGGCCGGATGCGCCGGCCCCCGCCGTGTTCCGTGCCATCGCCGCCGCGTTCGCCGATGACGGCTGGACGATGCCGCATCGTTCGCGGCGCAGCCATCGGCACGGCCCATCGCAGCACGGCCCCATGGTTCGAACGGTCCGGCGTGTGCGGCCTGACAGCCACCGGAAATTCAAAGATCAACGAGGTTCACGAAGTGCCTGAATTCGCCGTCGAGGACGCCAACGCGCAAGCCATCCCCGAGGTCACGGACCCGGATGTACTCGCCCGCTCCCTGCCTGCGCCGATGGTCTTCGTCGATCTGGAGACGACCGGCGGCAACGCGCTCGAAGACCGCATCACGGAGATCGGCGTGGTCGAAGTCGGCCCGCACGGCGTTGAACAGTGGAGCACGCTGCTCGACCCGGCCGAACCGATTCCGCCATTCATCCAGCAGTTGACGGGGATCACCAACGAGATGGTGCGCGGCCAGCCGTCGTTCGAAACGCTGGCCCAAGGGCTGGCGGAACGTCTGCACGGCAAACTGTTCGTCGCCCACAATGCGCGCTTCGACTACGGTTTTCTCAAGAACGAGTTCCGGCGTGCCGGCATCGGCTTTCAGGCTGACGTGCTTTGCACGGTGCGTCTGTCGCGTCTGCTCTTCCCCTCGGCGGCCCGTCACGGGCTCGATGCACTGATTGCCCGCTTCGGCCTCTCTCCGCTGGGCCGCCACCGCGCGCTCGCCGACGCCGATCTGCTCTGGCAGTTCTGGCAGAAACTCCACACGATTTACGCGCCCGATCTGATCGGACAAGCGGTGCAGCGTGTGACCAAACGATCGAGCCAACCGCCGCAGTTGCCGGACGAAGCGATCGACGCACTGCCAGACAGTCCCGGCGTTTATCTCTTCTACGGCGAAGGCGACACACTGCTTTACGTCGGCAAGAGTGTCGATATCCGCTCACGCGTGCGGTCGCATTTTTCCAGCGATCACCAAGTCGCGAAGGACCTGCGCATCTCGCAGGAAATCCGGCGCGTGGAGGCACGCCAAACGTTGGGGGAACTTGGCGCATTGCTGCTTGAGTCGCAATTGGTCAAGCAACTGCAGCCGGTGCATAACCGTCTGTTGCGTCGTGCGTCGAACCTCTACAGTTGGCAACTCACAGCGCACAGCGATACGCCGCAGCTCGTGAGCGCAAAGGCAGTCGACTTCGCCAGTGCCGAGTCGTTGTATGGCACCTTCTCCTCGCGTGTCAGCGCGCAGAGTGCGCTGCGGGCGCTGGCCGACGAACATCGTCTGTGCTGCGCGCAACTCGGGCTGGAGAACATTCCGGCCGGGCGCCCATGTTTCGGGTATCAGGTCAAACGATGTGACGGCGTGTGCGTCGGCGACGTGCCGCTCGCCGTGCATACCGAGCGGGTTCGCGAAGCCCTCACGACGCTGCAACTCGACACCTGGCCCTACGACGGCCCCATCGCCATTGAAGAGCATGGCGCAGGGAATCGCGCCACCGAAGTCGAATACCACGTCATCGATCGTTGGCAGTATCTCGGCAGCGTGGCGTCGCGTGAGGCATTGGACGCTCTGGTTGACAGCATGCCCGCCGTGACGGGCTTCGATCCCGACATCTATCGTCTGCTGGGCCGGCGTCTCGCCACCTCCCGGCAAGGCACCGATCCGGCCGCGCTCGACACCGCCACAGCGCAGTCGCCGGACGAAGCGCCGGTGCCGATACCCGCACGCCGCCAGCATGCGCCGCTGGTCGTTCTGCCACTGAGCCGTCCGGCGTTTCGCCTGAGCCCGGTCGCCCCGCCGGAAAGCGCCCCCAAGAAACGCAGCGCCGCATTGTTGCGCCGCCGCCAACCGCGTCCCGAAGACCCGGCGCAATTTCGTCTGCCGTTCGACGCGCATTAAGCCTGCGGAGGCGCTCGCGTGAGCGCGATTCCCCCCCACCTGCATCGCCCCTCCTCGATGCAGTACCCCGCGCCACGCCCCCGCCAGCAACAGCCAGCGCTGTCCCGCTCGAAGGCTTCGGCTTCGCCCCTCTTTCATGCAACGCGATGCACTCGCGGTGCCCTCAATTTATTTCTCCCCGGCGTCCACCTAGGCAAAACCCTCCTTTCCACACCACGGAATGAGCATATAAATATTAAGTATTTGCAAGACGCATGCTAAAGGTCAAAGAATACGCAATCCGAATACAAAAGGCATTGCGACATTGGCGACTTCGGCGTCGTCGATGACGGGGTGCCGGCGCGTGGGGTACGCGCCGGCACCCCGTCCCCACACAGAGCCAGATGGAATTACGCCAACTCGAAGCCTTCGCAGCGGTCATGTCGACCGGCAGCATCACTGCTGCCGGGCGTCTGCTCGGGCGCTCGCAGCCTGCCATTACGCGGATGATTCAGGAGCTGGAGGCCGAAATCGGCTACGCCTTGTTTGCTCGCAGCGGTCCACGTGTCACGCCGACCGAGCAAGGCTTTCTGCTCTTCGAGGACGTCGAGCATGTGCTCGCCGGCTTGCAGCAGATCCGCGCCCGTGCCGACGAAATCGCGCGCGGCCAGACCCGTCCATTGCATATTGCCGCCACGTCGGCACTTGCCGCCGGCCTCGTGCCCGCCGCCCTCGCTCTGCCGGGACTCGCTCGTGACAGTGTCCAGATTCAAATGCGCAGCACATCGCCCGAGCAGGTCGTGCATGCCGTACTCACGGGGGCGGCAGATATCGGCGTCACCAGTCTGCCGCTTGAACATCGCGGCATTGTCGTGCACTGGATCGGCGAGGCCGCCTGTGTCGCCGCCGTGCGCAGCGACGACCCGCTGGCCAGTCACGACCGCCTGCCGCTCGCCGCATGTGCGGGGCGCCGCATCATCACCATGCAGAACCCGTACCGGTTGCGCCGCCGTCTCGATCAGGCGTTCGTGCAAGCGGGTGTCGCCCCCGTCGGGCTCATCGAGACCAACGCGTCGATCAATGCAATGACGGCGGTTCGCGCCGGACTCGGCGTCGCTGTGCTCGAGCCGGTCACCGCCTACGGCCTGCCGCTCGCCGACGTTGCCGTGCGCCCGATCGACGCCGACATTCCTTTCTTCTTCGGCGTCATCACCCGTGACGCGCGCGAGCCGTCGCCCGCCGCACTCGCACTCGTCAGCGCACTTGCCGACGCCGCGCGCCACCTGCTGCCCGATTTCGTGCAGCGTGCCGCCACCGAACACGCTCAAGTCTTGCAGTCGCTCTATGGCGACTTGCCCGCTCCCAAGGAAGCTCTGTCGTCATGACCCAGTCCCCGACACCCGCCACCGGCCTGCCCGCGCTCGAAGCGCGCCTGCGTCAGGATCTCGCCTGGCTCGAACTGCCCGCCAAGCACTGGGTGCCCGAGCGCACGCACAACGGCCAGCCCGTGCTCGACGTCGCCATCATCGGCGGCGGCATGGCCGGTCTTGCCGCCGCCGCGTCGCTCACGCGTCTCGGCGTGGGCGCCGTGATCTTCGATCAATCGCCGCGCGGCTTCGAAGGCCCGTGGGCCACCACCGCGCGCATGGAAACCCTGCGCTCGCCCAAGCAACTCACCGGCCCGGCGCTCGGCCTTCCCGCGCTCACCTTCCGCGCATGGTTCGAAGCCCAGTTCGGGCTCGAAGCGTGGGACGCCCTCGACAAGATTCCCCGCCTGCAATGGATGGATTACCTGCGCTGGTATCGCGACGTGCTCGCCATCGACGTGCGTAACGACCATCGGATCACTGCCGTGACGCCCCAAGGCCGCGACGGTCTCGTTGCGCTGTCGCTTACATCGCCCGCCGGGGAACACACGATCTATGCACGTCATGTGGTGCTCGCCACCGGTCGCGATGGCCTGGGCGGGCCGACCGTACCGGCGTTCGCCCGCGAATTGCCACGTCGCTTCTGGGCGCATTCGTCCGACGTGATGGACTACGCAACGCTGCGCGGCAAGCGCGTAGGCGTGATCGGCGCAGGGGCGTCCGCCATGGATAGCGCCGCCACGGCCCTCGAAGCCGGTGCGGCCAGCGTCGACCTGCTCATTCGCCGCGCCGATATTCCGCGTATCAACAAGGGCAAGGGCGCCGGCAATCCGGGCCTCACGCACGGTCACATCAACCTGCCCGACGAATGGAAGTGGCGCATCCGTCACTACGTCAACGTGCAACAGGTGCCGCCGCCGCGCGGCAGCACGCTGCGCGTTTCGCGTCATGAGAACGCACGCTTCAACCTCGGTGCGCCGATCCTCGACGTCACCCCGGTCGGTGACGAACTGCATGTTCGCACCGCAAAGGGCACGTTCGTGCTCGACTTCCTCGTCTTCGCGACCGGCTTTCGCATCGATATCGAAGGACGTCCGGAATTCGCCGCGTTCTCGAAGTTCGTGCGCAAGTGGAGCGACCGTTACTCACCCGCCGCAGGGGATGAAGACGTTGAACTGTCCGATTCGCCCGACCTTGGCCCGACCTTCGAATTCCTGGAGAAGACGCCCGGCGATTGCCCCGGACTGGAGCGCATCCATTGCTTCTGCGCACCCGCTACGCTATCGCACGGCGCGGTCTCAGGCGATATCCCGGCGGTGAGCGAAGGCGCAAAACGTCTGGCACAAGGGCTGGCGGGCACGTTCTACCGTGAAGACGTCGCGCATCACTACACGAACATGGAGGCATACGCCGAACCGGAAGTCTATGGCGACGAGTGGACACCGGCACCGCCGCCCCCTGCACTCGACAGCGAGACCGCCACGAAGGGCGAGGAGCGCATCGCATGACCGCCTGGATTCTGCGCCGCGCGCTACAAGCGGTCTTCGTGGTCTGGCTGATGACACTGATCGTGTTCGTCGGTCTGCACGCGATCGGCAACCCCGTCGACATCCTGATCGGTCAGGACGTCGATCAGGTCGACCGTGCGCGCATCATCGCGCAACTCGGCCTCGACCAGCCGTTGTGGCGTCAATACCTGTCGTTCCTCGGCGGCGCGCTGCACGGCGAGCTGGGCAACAGCTTCGTCTATAACGTGCCGGCCATTCAGTTGATTCTGCAACGCCTGCCCGCCACGCTTGAGCTGGCCTTCGCCGCACTCATCCTGGCGGTGTTCATCGGCATTCCGCTGGGTCTCTTCGCGGGCCTTTACCCGCGCAACCCGATCTCGAAGCTGCTGATGACCGGCAGCATCGTCGGCTTCTCGCTGCCGACGTTCTGGGTCGGCCTCATGCTCATCATGTTCTTCTCGGTGCATCTGGGCGTGCTGCCCGCGAGCGGCCGGGGCGAAACGGTACGCGTGTTCGGCGTTGAGTGGTCGTTTCTGACCATTGACGGGCTGCGTCACCTGATCCTGCCCGCGCTCAATCTGGCGCTGTTCAAGATCTCGCTGGTGCTGCGTCTGACGCGTGCCGGCGTGTCGGAAGTACTGCCGCAAGACTTCGTGAAGTTCGCCCGCGCCAAGGGACTGTCACCACTGCGCGTGGTGCTCGTCCATGTGCTGCGCAATACGCTGATTCCGCTCGTGACAGTGCTTGGCCTGGAGTTCGGCTCGACGATCGCGTTCGCCGTGGTGACGGAGAGCGTATTCTCGTGGCCCGGCGCCGGCAAACTCATTCTCGACAGCATCAACTCGCTCGACCGCCCCGTGATCGTGGCGTATCTCATCGTCGTGGTGTGCCTGTTCGTGTCGCTCAACCTGATCGTGGACGTGCTCTACAAATGGCTCGATCCGCGTGTGCGCGTGGAGGCCGCCGCCTGATGTCGCCCAATCTGTCTCCCAACGGCACCCCCGCCGCGGCGCTCGCGCCCGAGCCGGTGCCCATGCGTCACGAATCGCCCTGGCAGCAGGGCCTGCGCGAATTCGTCCGCTCGAAGAGCGCCGTGCTTGGCCTCGCCGTGCTCGTCGTGCTGATCGTCGCCGCCATCACCGCCCCGTGGATCACGCCGCAGAATCCGTATGACCTGATGCAGCTCGACGTGATGGATGCGCGCCTGCCGCCTGCCACGGCCAACGGTGCCGCCACGTACACGTACTGGCTCGGCACCGACGGTCAGGGCCGCGACCTGCTCTCCGGCATCATCTACGGGCTGCGTATCAGTCTGGGCGTCGGTGTCGGCTCTGCACTCATCGCCGGCATTCTCGGCACGATTCTCGGGCTGATCGCTGCCTACGCCGGTGGGCGCGTCGACGCCGCCATCATGCGTCTGGTCGATCTGCTGCTGTCGTTCCCGTCGATTCTCGTGGCGCTGATGATCCTCGCTTACGTGGGCAAGGGCATCGGCAACGTGGTGCTCACCCTCGTCGTGCTCGAGTGGGCGTATTTCGCCCGCACGGCACGCGGGCAGGCGCTCGTGGAATCGCGGCGCGAGTATGTGGAAGCCGCACGCTGCCAAGCCATTCCGAACTGGCGCATCGTACTCGGTCATATCCTGCCGAATTGCCTGCCGCCGCTGATCGTCGTGGGCTCGTTGCAAGTCGCCCGCGCCATCACGCTCGAAGCCACGCTGTCGTTCCTTGGCCTGGGCGTACCGGTGACGGAGCCGTCGCTCGGCCTGCTCATCGCCAACGGTTATCAGACGATGCTCTCCGGCGAATACTGGATCAGTCTGTATCCGGGTCTCGCGCTGCTCGTCACGGTCGTCGCCATCAATCTCGTGGGCGACCGCCTGCGCGATGTGTTCAATCCAAGGTTGCAGAAATGAGCGGCGCAGTGTCTCCCACGTCTCCCCTCACGTTGGAAGTGCGCCATCTGCGCACGCAATTCATCACGCGCGCCGGCACGCTGCCCGCCGTGGACGACGTGTCGTTCTCGCTGCCGCCGGGCCACATCATGGGCCTCGTCGGTGAGTCGGGATCGGGCAAGTCGGTGACCGGCTTCTCGATCATGGGGCTGGTCGATGCGCCGGGCCGAATCGTCGGCGGTGAAGTGCTGTTTCAAGGCCGCGACCTCACGAAGATGTCGCCCGCCGAGTTGCGTCACCTGCAAGGCAATCGCATCGCGATGATCTTTCAGGACCCGATGATGACGCTCAACCCGGTGTTGCGCGTCGACGTGCAAATGATCGAGGCCGTGCGCGCGCACCAGCGCGTGTCGAAGGCACAGGCGCGTGATCTCGCGCGCGACACGCTCGGCATGATGGGCATTCCGAGCCCCGACGAGCGTCTGCGCGCCTATCCGCATCAGCTCTCCGGCGGCATGCGCCAGCGCGTGGCGATCGCTATCGCCATGCTGCACCGTCCCGATCTGATCATTGCCGACGAGCCGACCACCGCGCTCGACGTCACGATTCAGGCGCAGATCCTCTCAGAGGTACAGAAGCTCGCGCGTCAGCACGGCACGGCGCTCATCTGGATCACCCACGATCTGTCGGTCGTGGCCGGTCTGGCCGATACGCTCGCCGTGATGTACGCGGGACGCATCGTCGAACAAGGTACCGTCGACGCCGTGCTCGACGCTCCGCAACACCCCTACACGTCGGGCCTCATCGGCAGCCTGCCCAGTCTGAACAAACGCGGCCAGCGCCTGCGCCAGATTCCCGGCATGACGCCGAATCTGCTCGCCATGCCGGCCGGATGCGCGTTCGCGTCGCGGTGCGCGTACGCGAGTGCTGCCTGTGCCGTGCGCCCCGAGATGACGCAGACGTCGCCGGGCCGCCTCGTGCGCTGCTTCCACCCGGGCGCCGCGTTGCAAAAGGAGATGGTATGAACACGCCGCTGACGCAAAGCCAGCCTGTCAGCGCCGGCCACGGCAAATCGAATACTCCGAGCGCCACGCTGCCCGCGCCCATCGTGGCGTTGCGCGGCGTGAGCAAGCGCTTTGGCGACCGGCGCGTCGGTCCCGCCGGACGCCTGCTCGAACGCGCCGGTCTCGCACATCCGCCCGCCGTGGTGCGCGCGGTCGATCACGTCGATCTCGTCGTCAAGCCGGGCGAGGTCGTGGGTCTCGTGGGCGAATCGGGCTGCGGAAAATCCACACTCGGGCGCATGCTTGCAGGTTTGCTCAAGCCGTCGTCCGGAGAGGTGCAGATTCACGGACGTCCGGCCGAGTCGTTGTCCGCGCAAGAGCAACGCGATGCGCGTCTGAAGATCCAGATGATCTTTCAGGATCCGTACTCGAGCCTGAATCCGCGCTTGCGCGTCGACCGTATCGTCGGCGAGGGGGCACTCGTGCATGGTCTGACCGATCGCGCAGGCTTCGACGACTACGTGAGCGCTCAGTTGCAGCGCGCGGGGCTCGATCCGGCGCTGCGCCATCGATACCCGCACCAGTTCAGCGGCGGACAGCGCCAGCGCATCGGCATCGCCCGGGCATTGGCCGTCTCGCCCGATCTGCTGGTGTGCGACGAAGCGGTCGCGGCACTCGACGTCTCGATTCAGGCGCAGATTCTCAATCTGTTCATGGATCTGCGTGAACAACTGCATCTGACGTATGTGTTCATCAGCCATGACCTCGGCGTGGTCGAGCACCTGTCCGATCGCGTGGTCATCATGTATCTCGGCCGCATTGTCGAGAGTGCACCGGTCGAGGAGGTCTTCCGTCGTCCGAATCATCCGTACACACAGGCGCTGCTTGCCGAGATTCCGCGCATCGACGTGCGTCACAAGACGTTCTCCGCCATTCGCGGCGAGATCCCGAGCCCGATAGCGCCGCCGGGCGGTTGCCACTTCCATCCGCGATGTCCGCACGCCATGCCGCGTTGCCGCACGGAGGTGCCGACGCTTCGCGGCGTGGCCATCAATCATGTGAGTGCGTGTCACCTGAATGACATCTGATATATCCGCAGACGCCGCCGTCGATACTCGCGGTTGCGCCCGCCTCTTCTCTTCATCATCAACGACCAGGATTGCCGATAATGAAACGCTTCTTGTTGTCCTCGCTGGCTGCTGCACTGCTCGTGACGAGCGCGGCGGCTTCCGCCCAGACACTGCGCATCGCCTTTGCCGACCCGCTTTCGTCGCTCGATCCGCAACTGAACAACCACGCCGGTGACCGCTCGGTCGACCTGCATTTCTGGGATCTGCTCGTCGAGAACAAGTGGAACAAGCTGCAACCGGGGCTTGCCGTGTCGTGGAAAGCCCTCGACGCCAAGACCTGGGAATTCAAGCTGCGCCCGAACGTGAAGTGGCATGACGGCCAGCCGTTCACCGCCGCAGACGTCATCTATTCGTATCAGCGCGCACGTAACGTGCCGGGCAGCGTGGCCACCTTTGCGGGCTACCTGCGCACCATCGACACGATGAGCGCGCCGGACCCGCTCACGCTCGTCGTCAAGACCAAGATCCCGAACCCGGATCTGCCGCTCAATCTCGCCTCGGTGCACATCGTGAGCAAACACGTTGGCGAGAAGTCGAACACCGACGACTACAACGCCGGACGCGCCATGGTCGGCACGGGCCCGTTCAAATACGTCTCGTACACGCCGGGCGACCGCGTGGAGATGGTGCGTAACGACAATTACTGGGCGGGCAAGTCCGAGTGGGAAAAGGTCGATTACCGCTACATCAACAACGGTGCCGCGCGCACGGCGGCACTACTGGCCGGCGATGTGGATGTGATCGACAAGGTGTCGGCCTCGGACATTCCGCGTCTGAAGAAGGCGCCGAACGTGACGGTGTTTCCGTACCCTGGGCTGCGCGTGATGCTGCTGCAACCGACCTTCCGTGAAGGGTCGAATCAGTACATCACCGATAACGCCGGCAAGCCGCTCGCGAAGAATCCGCTGCTCGACGTGCGCGTGCGCCGTGCGCTCTCGCTCGCCATCAACCGCGAGGCGATCGTCACGCGCATCATGCAAGGCACGGCCAGCGTGGCCAACCAATGGATGCCGAAGGACACATTCGGCTATAACCCCGACGTCAAGGACATTCCGTTCGACGCCGCGCAAGCGAAGAAGCTGCTCGCCGAAGCCGGTTTCCCGGAAGGCTTCAAGCTGACGATGCATGTGCCGAACGACCGCTATCCGCAAGGTCCGGAGACCGCACAGGCCGTGGCGCAATTCTGGACGCGCATCGGTGTGAAGACGCAAGTGGAAGTGGTGCCTTGGGCCGTGTACTCAGGTCGCGCGAACAAGAACGAATACGCCATGTCGATGCTCGCGTGGGGTAACGGTACGGGCGAAGCCAGCTACGCGCTGGTGAACGTGCTGGCGACGGTAGATGCCAAGAAGGGGCTCGGTGCCTCGAACTGGGGTCACTACAGCAATCCGGCCATCGACAAGGCACTCGACGCATCGACCGCCGAGTTCGACGAAGGCAAGCGTGAAGCGATTCTGCGTCAGTCGGTCAAGGTCGAGACGGACGACGTCGGCACGATTCCGCTGTATCACTACCAGAACATCTGGGCCGCGCGTAAGGGCCTGAAGGTCACGCCGTTCACGAGCGATCGCACCGTTGCGATGCAAGTGACCAAGGCCGCCAAGTGAGCCGGCCCGCCGCGTTATGACGTCATCGCTCACTCTCACGGCAACCCCTGCCGACGCGCTGATCGACGTGCCGCGCCACCTCGTGGTGCGCGGCGCGGCGCCCGGCGCCCATGTAACACTCACCGCCCACACCGCGCGCGCGGGTGGCGTGGTCTGGCATGCCGAAGCCACTTTCGTGGCCGACGCAGACGGCGTTGTCGACGCGTCGCGCGACGCGCCGGTCAGCGGCAGTTATCAAGGCGTATCGGCGATGGGCCTCATCTGGTCGCAGGTACCGGAAGACGGCAAGAGTCGCGACGTATTTCCGCAGCCCGTCATGGCGCCGCTCGTGACGACGGTGGTCGCTCAGGCGGGTCATTCGGCGGGACAGGACGAAGATAACGTCGCGATGTCGTCTTCCGTGTCCTTCACGCAGCGACTCGCCGTCGAGGGTGTGACGCGACGCGAGGTGCGCGAAGACGGACTCGTCGGCACGCTGTACCTGCCGCCCGGCGACGGCCCGCATCCGGCCGTGATGATCCTCAACGGGTCGGGCGGCGGCATCAACGAGCCGCGCGCGGCGCTGTATGCGTCGCACGGTTATGCCGCTTTTGCGCTCGGGTACTTCAAGGGACCGGGGCTGCCCGACTACATCTCCAATACGCCGCTGGAGTACTTCGCGAAGGGCATGGACTGGCTGCGCCGCACGGTGAAGCCAGCGCATGACTTCGTGGCGCTCTCGGGGCAATCGCGCGGCGGCGAGTTGGTGCTGCTGCTCGGCGCCACCTTCCCCGACGCCGTCTCGGCCGTCATCGGCTATGTGCCCAGTGCGCTGATTCATAGTGCGCAAAACGCCTGCGATCCGGCCATCGGACGCGAGGGTCCGACCTGGCTGCTCGATGGTAAGCCGTTGCCGCACATCTGGGAGAACAACCGGACAGCCTCGTGGGCACCGTTCGACGAAGGTCCGCCCCCGCATCGACATGCCAAGGCGATGCTCACCGCACTGGACGACCCCGAAGCCGTCGAGCGCGCGCGCATCTCCGTGGAGAAGATCCGCGGCCCGGTCATGCTGCTTTCTGCGGAAGACGATGGCTCGTGGCCATCGAGCCGTTATTCGCGGATGGTGACGGAGCGGCTCGCCGCGCACGCGCATCCGTACCCGGTCGAGCATCTCGATTTCGACGATGCGGGACACGCCATCGTATTCCCGTATGTGCCCACGACGCAGCTCGTCTACGCGCATCCGGTCTCCGGAAAGATCAGCACCGGTGGCGGCGAGCCGTGCGCGAATGCCCTCGCAGATGAGCGTTCATGGACGGCTGTGCAGGCATTCCTCGCGCAGGCTGTGGCCGAGCGCGCCCAATCACAAGGACAATCATGACCGCCAATACTCAATACGACATCGCTAACGATCTCGTCGATCGCGTCGCCGGTCTGACACCCGGCACTGCCATGCATACGTTGCGTCACGCTCGCGACAAAGTCGCAGTGGCTACGCAAGGCAGCTACGAAGGGCTGTTTGATCCAGCACTCGAGGGTATATCGCTCGTCGAGCGTCTGCTCGTCGCGCTGTACGCGAGCCGTCTGACGCCTTCGCCGTCGCTCGTGGCTCACTATCGCGCCGAGTTGGCCAGGCACGCAGTCGACGCCACGCAGTTGAGCGCCGTCGAATCCGGTCAACTGGACGATGTGACGGACACGCGTCTGCGCGCGATCCTGACGTTCACACGTACGCTCATCGAGAATCCGGTGGCGGGAGACAAGGCGGCTTTGCAGAAGCTGCCGGCAGCCGGGCTCACGACGCCCGCTGTCGTCGCGCTGGCTCAACTCATTGCATTCCTGTCGTATCAGACGCGTCTGGTCGCGGGTCTGCAGGCCCTCAAACAACTCGCGCCGCAGGAGACGACAGCATGAGCGACATCATCCGTTCCCATGGGTTTACCAACGAGTCGCTCGACTGGGATGCGTGGCTCGACGTCGTGGAACTCGATAAGGCCACGCCCGAACAGGTGGCGGTGCTGGAGGAGAGTCATCCGAAGGCAAAGACATCGGATTACTACCTCTTCCTCGTTCATCAGCCCGAGATTCTTCGTCAACGTTCTGCAGCGTTCAACGCCATCATGTACGCACCGGGTGGTATGCCGCGTGCCGAGCGTGAGCTGTCGACGACGGTCGTCTCACGTATCAATGGCTGCGTGTATTGCGCATCGGTGCACGCACAGCGCTTCGAGCAATTGGCGAAGCGCAACGACGTCATCCGCGAAGTCTTCGACGAGCCGCGCACTGCGGGTACGACTGACCGGGAGAAGGCCATCTCCCAGTTCTCGATTGCGTTGACGGAAAAGCCCGGCGACGTGCGCCCGGAGCAGTTGCAGGCACTGCGTGATGCAGGACTGACTGACGCCGAGATCCTGGACTTGATTCACTCCATCGCGATCTTCGCGTGGGCGAACCGTCTGATGCTCAATCTCGGTGAGCCGGTGTTCCCGGAAGCGGCATCTGTGGCCTGAAGCCGAGTCGATGGGACACACTGACATGTTTTGGACATGTCTTGCTCGTCCCCATGCAATGCCAAAGAAAAAGCGCTGCCCAACCGGGCAGCGCTTTTTTGTTGAGTGAGTGGTATAGGCTGGAGCCCTTCGGCTCGTTCTGTACGGGCATCAACAAGGCCACCCGTGATGACGTCCACCATTTCACCATCCGCGCGATTACGTCTGAAGACATCCCGTCATGGTGCACGCTCAGGCATTGTCTTTGGCCTCAGGCGACGGCAGACGAGCATGAACGCAAGATTGCGGAAATGCTTTCGGTACCGGAACGTTATGTGGCGTTCATGGCATTTTCGAAGACGAAGACATCACTTGGCTTCGTCTTAGGGCGTAAGCATCGCCGGCGTCGCACGCAAGGGTACAGCAGGCCAAGTGTGAGCACAAAGCAAAAACCCCTTGCTACGCGTTGTAGCAAGGGGTTTTTAGGGGAGCCTGACGATTACCTACTTTCACACGGGTATCCGCACTATCATCGGCGTGGAGT
>NZ_CABPSJ010000004.1 GCF_902459745.1 Pandoraea communis | reverse complement strand
GGCTTTCCAGCCCGTCGCCCCAATCCGCTTCGCCGCTTTCGCTGCGTCGCCGTCGTTGCGAGAGACGAGATATTAGTCACCTTCGCCAAACTGCGCAAGCCCTTTGTGAAATTATTTTGAAAAACCGGCAAATTCCTGCATTTCGCGCCGCAGCACTCTGTCTCCGTCCATATATAGAGACGAGACGGTCGGCCGAACCAGCGTCAGCCCCAACGCCTTTGGCACAATAGCGGGCATGAATACCGATCTTTCCCCCGACGCCCCCGGGCACACGCATCCCTTGCATCCCTTCGCCGCGCTCCTGCCCGACGTTGTCATCTCCGCCGTCGAGCAATTAGGGAGCTACAGCGACGGACGTCTGCTCGCACTCAACAGTTACGAGAACCGCGTCTATCAGGTGGGGATGGAAGACGGCCCGCCCCTGATCGCCAAGTTCTACCGCCCCGGGCGCTGGACCGACGACGCCATTCTGGAAGAGCATGCCTTCACGCAAGCGCTCGCAGAGCGCGAGATCCCCGTCGTCGCTCCTCTGGAGATTCAGGGCAAGACCCTGCATCACTTCGAGGGCTTCCGCTTTGCGCTCTTCCCTCGGCGCGGCGGCCGCGCCCCCGAACTACAAGATCCCGACACGCTCAACTGGCTCGGCCGCTTTCTCGGGCGCATCCACGCGCTCGGCGCCACCCAGCCGTTCCAGCACCGCCTCACCCTGAATATCGACAGCTACGGGCACGCCCCCGTCGACTATCTTTGGACGAACGACTTCATCCCGGCCGATCTGCGCGATGCCTGGCGCAGCATCGTCGATCTGGCGCTCGCCGGCATTGCCCGCGCCTACGAGCGTGCAGGGGACGTAACGCTGCTGCGCGTGCACGGCGACTGCCACGCCGGCAACATCTTGTGGACCGACGCCGGCCCGCACTTCGTCGATTTCGACGACACCTGCATGGCCCCGGCAATGCAGGATCTGTGGATGCTGCTCTCAGGCACGCGCCCCGAGATGACCGCCCAGCTCGACGAAGTCCTCTCCGGCTACGAAGACTTTGCCGACTTCAACCCGCGCGAGTTGCACCTGACTGAAGCCTTGCGAACACTGCGCCTGCTGCATTACAGCGCTTGGCTGGCGCGCCGCTGGGACGACCCCGCCTTCCCTGCCGCCTTCCCCTGGTTCAACACACAGCGCTATTGGCAGGACCGCATCCTTGAACTGCGCGAACAAGTCGCCCTCATGGATGAACCGCCGCTGACCTGGCGCTGATCCGCCCGCCCGCACTCACCACCATCGCCACATGGTGAACGCGAGTGCGGCGGCAACGCACCACTCCGCAGCCGAGCCCGTCGTCACGTAAAGCGGCGAACGGAAACGGGTGCGCAGCGGCCAGCAAAGCGGCACCCCGGAGGGTGTGAGCCAGTCGGCCAGCAGGTGAGACAAATAGCCGGCGCATAGCGCAATCATCCACGCGGGCACACGTCCCCATCCATACAGGCAGGCCACGACCGCCAGCAGGGGCAGCAATAGCGAATGCGTCATACCGCGATGCCCGAACACACCGGAGATCGCCAGAGAAAGCGGTGCGACACGGCGCCCCAGCAAACTCTTTGGATGATCGATGTCGGGGAGCAACGCGCCGACGAGTGTCAGCGGCCAGGCATGAACGCTAGCGGCCCACCCGGTGCGATGCATCAACCACATTGCGCCGATACCGAATATGAGATGACTTCTGGCTTGCATGACAGACGGGAAGCGACGCGCGGGAATGTCTTGCGCCTCTGGGAAGGGGGCCGAAGTCTATCACCGCGCGGGCAATAGGCGCAGCCCCTTCATGCCATCGGCCGATCACACCGCGGGCGAGAGCGCAACGCTCCGGGCAAACAAATGTCAATTACGCCACATTCGACGCGGTTCGATTGACGGTGTCATACCCGCCCCGTACGATCCGATCCGCCCGACGGATTTTCAGACTTTCGCGCGACCGAACGCCCCGCCCCGCAGGAGTTTTTGATGAAGAAGTATCTGATCCTCGCCGCCGCCTTGGCGCCACTTGCCGCACAGGCCATGAACCCGCTCGTCACGGACGACACCGGCACGCAGGACACCGGCAACTGGCAGCTTGAGCTGAACAGCGAATGGACCACGCTGCAGACGTCGCGCCAGCAACAATGGAGCAACACGCTGACATACGGCGTGCTGCCCAACCTCGATGTTGCGATCCAGGCGCCTTACCAACGCAATCGCCCCGACGGCGACGGCTGGACCAACGGCTTCTCCGACCTCCAGTTGCAAGCCAAATGGCGCTTCCTCGAAGGCGAGCAATGGAGCCTTGGCCTGAAGCCCTTCATCACACTGCCGACAGCCAGCCGGGAACGAGGTCTCGGCAACGGCCGCGCGACGACCGGGGCGAACCTGCTGATGCAATACAACCTCGATCGCTGGACGTTCCTCGCAAACGCCGGTTACACCTGGAACAACAACGGCATCGGCAATCGGCAGAGCCTGTGGAACGCCTCCACGGCCGTGCTTTTCAGCGCGACGGATACGGTGCGTCTGGTCGCCGACATCGGCGTCGCGACCAATCCGAACGCCACCACCCAAACGAAACCGGCCTACGCGCTGGTCGGCGCGATCTACAGTCCCACCAAGGATCTCGATCTGGACGTCGGCTACAAACGCGGCCTGAATCCCGCGTCGATCTCACACTCGGTGCAGGCCGGCGTCACCGTTCGCTGGTAAGCGTCGCGCCCCGGCGGGCGGCCGCCCCGTGACACGGCAGCCGCCCCTCAGCGCCCTCTCCCACGAATCAACAACAAGCGAGATGGCGCGCTTTGCGAGTCGCCAGCCCCTCGTCGGGCGGACGCTTCCACCAATCCTGCGACGAGAAGATCTCCACTTCGTGCATACCGTCGTATCCCTGCGCTTCGACAAGTGCCCGAGCAGCGGGAATATCGATGACGCCGTCGCCCATCATGCCGCGATCGAGCGGCAAGTCCTGCGTCCGCCACAAGAAGCGCGTGCGCAAGACGCGGAGAAAATGCACGCCTCGCGCATGTTTGTCAGGGGTCCATAAAACAAATTTCATAAATGCTTGACACGATGCACAGAATACCCGTAATATTCATTTCTTCAGACGCGGGGTGGAGCAGTCTGGCAGCTCGTCGGGCTCATAACCCGAAGGTCACAGGTTCAAATCCTGTCCCCGCAACCAAGATTCAGCAAAATGCCTTGATTTCGTAGCGAAATCAGGGCTTTTTTGCGTTCCGGACGGTGCTACACGGGAGCTACACTCGTGGCCGCTCAGCACCCGCAACCACTAGGCGCAACGTAAGGCGAACCGGTTTTCTTTGAAGACGCCCCGGCGCAGGTCGATCCCCAATCGGTGATCGGCGTCCGGACCGGGCTTCTGAAACGAGGTGGCGCTATTCCCGCACCAGATTGATCTATGCGTGAGCGATGTCCGCGCCGATCCGAGAACGCTGAACGGTCGCGAAGGGACGTTCGACATTGCCACATGGATCGCTGACAATCGACTCGGCAATCGCTTAACAACATCACCAGGGAGAGACGGCATGAAAATGGACGCATTTGCGTTTGGCACGACAAACTGGGCGGAAGTCGAAAGGACAGAGCACCAAGGTGAGACAGGCGTAGCTTATTGGCGCACGCGATTTTTTGGCGAGGCGCCTAATCAAATCCGTGTGCGGATGGTGGAATACACCCCGGGCTACCTTGCCGACCATTGGTGCCAAAAAGGGCATGTTCTCTTCTGCATGGAAGGTGAGTTGGAAACGACCCTCGAAGACGGGCGGAAGTTCGTTTTAACGGCCGGCATGAGTTATCAGGTTGGCGACAACGCTGAACCGCATCAGTCCTATACCAAGACAGGTGCCAAGCTCTTCATTGTTGACTGAACCGCGCAATACCAGTCGTTGGGACGGCATGAGGCGGGCACTCTCTGCCCGCCTTCAGGCAGGCGAAGCCCGGCGCGGCCGTGATAGAGTCGGCCATCACTCTCTATCGCGTAGCCTTATGCCGCCTACCGCTGAACGTGAGCCCGCCGCCGATTCGGCAGATCGTCAATCGGGCGTGGACAGTGCCGCCAGCGCACTCAGCATGATCCTTTCCCCCGCGAAAACCGCGCTTCTGGTCATGCACTACCAAACCGACATCATGGCGCTGTTCCCGTCGGTCGCCCCCACATTGCTCGCCAACACACGTCAGTTGTGCGATGCCGCTCGGACAAAAGGCGTCGACGTCTATTTCGCGAAAATCCACTTCAGCCCAGGCTATCCGGAAGTCAGCCCACTGAATCGGAATGGGCAAGGCATCAAGCAACTAGGTCTGTTCGTCGACGACCGGATCTCGCCCGAACTCGGCCAACGGGCCAATGAGCCACTCATCGTCGCGCATCGCGCCAGCGTGTTCTTCGGCACCGACCTGCAAGTCCGGCTCTCGGCACGGGGAATCGATACCCTGATCATGGTGGGCATTGCCTCTACCGGCGTAATGCTGTCGTCAATCGCGTATGCGAGCGATGCCGACTTCCGTTTGTTCACGGTCAAGGACTGTTGCTACGACCCCGATCAGGTCGTGCACGATCATCTCTTTTCGACGGCGTTCGATTCGCGCACAACGGTGCTTTCACTGGCCGGCGCATTGGAAATGCTCGCGTAAGCCGCCGATTTCGACGCTCACCCGGCGCGACGCCAAAACCGCTGCTCGACCACCTTGGTTCCCCATTGCTCGCCTTCGGATTCGTCGCTCAATCGAAAGCCGAACGACTCATACAGATGGCGGGCAGCGTCCAGCCCCTTGAACGTCCACAGGTAGGTCTCGCGAAAGCGTTCGTCGACAAAGCGCATCGCTCGCGACATCAATTGCCGTCCAACGCCGGAGCCACGCAATGCATCGTCGACAATGAACCATCGCAAATGCGCGATGCCGGTTGCCATGTTTCCATCAATGGCGAGCGACGCAAGCGTCCGGCCATTTTCGACGTAGCACCACAACGCCTTACCGTCGGCCGGCAACGCCCCCGCGAACTCGGCAAGCTCCGTGGCCACCTTCCTCTCGAAGAACGCACCGAATCCCCAATGTTCCGCGTAAAACCGGGCGTGCAAGCTGGCAATGTCGCCGATGCAGCCCGGTTGATACCCTTGCACGATTTGTGCGGGCACCTCATCGTCATTCACGGCTTGTACGGCATTGTCCTGCGCAAGCGCGTCGGCGTATAACGCGAGAGACCGAACCAGTGCTGCCTGATCGGCCGGTACGATGCGACGCAGCGCATTCGACACCTGGTCCGTCGCAAAGCGGTCGATCTTCTTGCGGAGTTTCTGTCCCGCATCCGTCAGATAGAGTTCAGACACGCGCGCGTCTTCGTTTGCCGTCACGCGCCTCACCAGATCGCCGGCCTCGAGCTTGGCGACCTGACGGCTCGTGTTCGATTTGTCCAGCCGGAGGATGTTACCGAGATCCTTGGCCGTGATCCCCGGCGCAGCGCCGATTTCGATGATCGCGTGTACCGCCGATGGCGCGAGATCGCTATCCGCCAGGGTCGTTCGCATGAAGCCCAGTTCACGAACCAATCTGCGAGAGAAGTCGCGGAGTTCCAGAATCTCCGCTTCGCGAGACTTACCGGGAAGATCGACGAGGTCCATGAGCCATCTCATAAAGGTTGCGAATTGCAACCAATATAGTTGCACATCGCAACTTATGCAACGCGCGACGACGTAACCAAAACGCAATCGCGGGAACGCTTCGTGAAGACGACAAGACGCACATGCGCTACCCGACCGCCATCTCCCAATTGCGGGGCTTTCGAATCGTCGAAATCGGCGAGGCGCTGGCCGTCGTCGAATTGAATACGCACGTGGAAATTCACGGCAATCAGCAGGGCACCGTGCACGGCGGGCTGCTATGCGAAGGGGCGATGAAGCGGTCTGAACAGCCGCAGGGGGGCGCGATCCCCTCACGCTTCAGCGCGAGAGAAGTGCCGACACCGGCCGCTGTCGGACGGTCATTGATCCTCGGTACCGAAGAGACCCTGTGCGTCCAGAATCGCGTAGGCAATCTCGGGACGCTGGTCGAGACAACGGCGGATGGCGGCAGGAATCGCGGCGTGCGTCTTTCGGCAAAGCCCCGGCTGTGCTTCCAACTGGATCGTGATGCCCCGGACCGTGCGGACTTCGTTGAGGCTCGGCGCGATCCGCAGCCGAACCCCAAGCTGGGTCTCCATGCGTTCTGCCACGCGCAGCAAGTCGGCGTAGGTGGCGAGCTTTTCGATATGGCCCACCAGTCGCTTCTCCTCCGCCTGCGTCAACCGCAAGATCCGGCGATCACCGTTCGGGTCCTGCATGAGGCGCTCACGCTCGCAGGTGCAGGCACCGGGCGGGCACTCCGTACGAATCGGAAAAAGGGGCTCGTCGAGCATGTCGAAGACGGGAATTGGATAGCCGGGATTGCCGCGATTGCCTTAGCGTCCATCATCGGCGACTAAAGTATCCCAATTATGTCGTCTTGCAGCCATTAGGGATGTCCGGGTACCGGCAGCGTTATACTCTCGCGCTCTAATTGCTTTTGTCACACCTCAGGGACTTCATCATATGAGCGCACTTCCTCCTTGCCCGAAATGCCACTCCGAATTCACTTATGAAGACGGAGGCCTCTACATCTGCCCGGAATGTGCTCATGAATGGTCGGCACAAGACGCCGCCCCGGCCGAAGCCACCGAGCGCGTTTTCCGCGATGCCACCGGCGCCGTTCTGCAAAACGGCGACACCGTGACCGTCATCAAGGATCTGAAACTGAAGGGCTCAGCCGGCGTGATCAAGATGGGCACCAAGGTGAAGAACATCCGGCTGGTGGACAGCGACCACGATATCGATTGCAAGATCGATGGCTTCGGTGCAATGAGCCTGAAGTCGGAATTCGTCAGGAAAGTGTGACCTGAACCCCGCCACTGCGCGCCTGCCCGGCGCGTGGCGGCGACGGCGACGCGCTCGCACAGCCCTGCTGCCCGACTCGTCCGACGGTGAGCGCTTGGCCGCTCACCGCGCCCGAATAGCGAATCCGTCGACGTAAGCCCCCAGATCGGCCGCACTTGCGGCGTCCCAAACCCTGCCGTCGCAAAGCACCTCGCTAGCGGGCAAGGACACCACCGGCACCCCTTCGGCCCGTGCCGCCGCCTCGAACAGCGCGGTCTGATTCACCTCGTTCGCCGTCCGGGCGGCCCCCGCCAACGCCTCGGCGCCCACCATGCCCCAGCGGCGATATTGCGAGATGAACCACATCCCGTCAGACGGATGCGGGTAATTCACCGCCCCCTCGTCGAAGAAACTCACGGCGAGCAAAGCGTGCCGCCCCTGCATGCGTCCGAAGTCCCCCAACAGACGTGCCGCGATCAGATCGCGCGGCGCGCCGACCCATGCCGGTTCGGCGAGCCATCCTGCCGCTTCCGCCCGATGCCCGGGCATATCCAGCCAGCGGCACGCACTGAGTAGCGTGCGCACCAGCGCCTGTGCCGTCTTCGGGTAACGGGCGACGAAATCCCGGCGGCAGGCGAGCACCTTTTCAGGGTGATTCGGCCAGATGTCACTCGACACCGCCACCGTGCGCCCCAGACCGCGTGCCTGGGCCACCGCGTGCCACGGCTCGCCGCAGCAAAAGCCGTCGAGTCCCCCCTCCTCCATCGCAGCGACCATGTGTGCCGGAGGAATGACGATGCTCGACACCTCCGAGAGCGGATCGATGCCCTGCGCCGCAAACCAGTAGTTCAGAAACATTGCATGCGTGCCCGTCGGGAAGGTCTGTGCGAAAACCGGCTTGCGCCCGAGCGACACCAGCGCCTCACGCAAGTCGCCCGTGCGCGCCATCGCATCGGCCAGCGACGGCGTCACCGTCACGGCCTGCCCGTTGCGATTGAGCACCATGAGCACCGCCATGTCCTCGCGCGGCCCGCCAATGCCCAACTGCACCCCGTACACAAGACCGTACAACGAATGCGCGGCGTCCAGCTCGCCCGTGAGCAACTTGTCGCGCACGGCGGCCCACGACGATTCACGGCTCAACTCCAGCGTCAGTCCGTGCTCGTGCCCCAGTTCCAGACGCTTCGCCACGACCAGCGGCGCCGCATCGGACAACGCGACGAACCCTACGCGCAGATGCCGTTTTTCCGGCATATCGTCCGAAATAAGGTCCGGCGATTGCGCGTCAGAAGCTAACCATGATGACGTCGACATGAGCAGTGTCTACCCCAGTAATTCGGCAATCGAGACGAGTTGGCGCGCCACTTCGACGAGCTTCTCGCCCTGATCCATCGCCCGTTTGCGCAGAATGGCATACGCCTCCTGCTCGGAAATCTTGCGTCGATCCATGAGCAGCCGCTTGGCACGGTCGATCAGCTTGCGGTCGGCCAGTTCGCTCTCGGCTTTGACCAGCCGTGCCCGCAACTTTTCCTCATGGGCGAAACGCGCAAGCGCGACTTCGAGAATCGGTGCGAGCCGGTCGGCGGCCAGTCCTTCGACGGAGTACGCCGTGACGCCCGCATCCACGGCCGCGCGAATCAGCGACTGATTACCGTCGGCCGAGAACATCAGCACGGGGCGCGGGGCCGCCGCATTCATCACGGCAAGTTGTTCGAGCGTGTCGCGCGACGGCGATTCGGTGTCGATGATGACCACATCCGGACGCTCGCTCTCCACCACACGCGGCAACGCCTGCGGCTTCGCGACCTCCGCCAGCATCTCGCAGCCCAGACGCGCAAGCGCCGCCCGCAACTCGCCGATCGGCTTGTCGGTATCGGTGACGAGCAACACGCGCAGCACGCCCTGCACGCCTGCCGTCTCGACAGCAGAGGTGTCCACAGGGACGACGGGTTTGCGGGGGTCGCGGGGAGGTATGGCCATAAAAGATATAACGCGTCAGGCCGCTCGTGCGATGACGTCCGGCGCGACGTCTGCGCAGGCGGTCCCCGCCGCCACGCCGACGCCCATCCCGCCGGGCGCTGCCATCAGCGATGCCTCACCGACCGCGCCGCCCACGAGCAGGATGGCCGGGCTGGCGAAGCGCCCGGCGCGCACGTCGGCCGCCAGACGTCCCAACGACGTTACCAGCCGGCGCTCTTGCGGCGTGCCGGCCCACTGCACAGCCGCTGCCGGTGTCGTCGCATCGAGGTGTGCCATCAACGTCTCGGCCAGCGCTTCGACCCGATTCACCCCCATGTAGATCGCCAGCGTGGTGCCCGTCGCGGCGAGCGCCGCCCAGTTGGGCGCGCTGCCGTCCTGCCGGTGTGCGGTGACGAAAGTCACGCCCGCGCAGTGGTCGCGATGCGTGAGCGACATGCCGAGGCCGGCCGCCGCTGCGAAGGCCGCCGACACCCCGTTGACGATCTCCACCGGCACGCCGGCGCGACGCAGCGCCGAGATTTCCTCGCCCGCACGCCCGAACATGAGCGCGTCGCCCCCCTTCACGCGCACCACATGCGCACCGGCCCGCGCGAACCGGCACATCAGCCGTTCGATGAAAGCCTGCGGGGTCGACCGGCAGCCGCCGCGCTTGCCCACGGCAATCACACGGGCCTGCGGTGCGAGCGTGGCGATCTCCGGATTGGCCAGATCGTCCACAAGCAGCACGTCGGCCTCGCCGAGCACGCGTGCCGCGCGCAACGTGAGCAGATCGAGCGCGCCGGGACCCGCGCTGAGCAGGGTGACTTTGCCGTTCTTCATGATCGTTCTCCCTCAAATCCTCGATATCCTGCATGTCGCCCAATTCAAGTTCTGTCATAGCGTTCGGGATCGAACGCCGGAAATCCGTGCTCAAGCGGCGTTCGTCGCCATCGGCTGCGCCACCTTGCCCGATGTCGCGCACATGCGCTGCAACTCCGGCACGCACGAGCCGCAAACCGTACCGCAGCCGAGTGTCGCTTTGAGTTGCGTCAGGTCCGCCCCGGCGCCGATGGCCGCGTCGATGCTCGACGCCGTCACCGACTTGCACTGACATACGGTGCGATCGCGCGGCCTGGCTGGCCCGCTGTCCGCCACGAAAACGGCATGACGCGCGCGCGTCCACGGCGACGTTTCGCGCACACGAGCGAGCAGCGACGCCGACACGGCGACATCCGCCTCGCTGCCGGCGACCAGCACGCCGTCGATCCATGTCTCGCGCCATGCCACCCGCCTGGTCATCGCCCGGCGAGCGTCGCGGTACTCCAGCAGCGACTCGTCGCGTGGCAGGCCCAGCGCGGTGTGCAAACGCTCAAGCCATGCCGCATCGGGCTGGTCGTCTGCTGCGGCGACCACAATCCGGTCGTCCCCCTCCAGACGCACCGTCGCGAAGCGCCGCTCGGCCAGCAACGGCTGCACCGCCGCATGCAGTTGCAACGCGTCGCCGCGACGCACCGCCGCCACGCGCCATGGCAGCGTAAGCGGATCGACACGCACCGCAGCGTGCTTCAGCTCCGGCTGCTTTGAGTATTTGTCTACCGCGCCGAGGGTTGTATCGTTCACGCCCCCGCCGCCGAGGAACTGCCCGCTCCAGTGCATGGGCACGAACACCGTGCCCGACGCGACGTCGTCGCTCACGCTCAGCGTCAGCACCCGTTCGCCGCGACGGCTCGACAGCCGCACGAAATCCCCTGCGCGCAAGCTGCGGCGCGCGGCATCGGCCGGGTGCATCGTAAGCGCCGGTTCCGGCGCATGTTCGAACGCCTGCCCCACCCGCCCCGTACGGCTCATGCCATGCCACTGATCGCGCAGGCGTCCAGTAATCAGACGTAGCGGATGGCGCGCATTGATCGGCTCGGCCACGGGGCGGTATTCGAACGCGTGAAAGCGCGCCCGACCGTCGCCGGTGGCGAATACACCGTCCTCGTACCGGCGTGCTTGCCCGTGCGACGCCCCTGCCGGAAACGGCCACTGCTGGGGGCCGCGCGATTCGAGCATCGTGTAATCGATGCCGCCGATGTCCAGGTCACGCCCGGCTGTCAGCGCACGGTGCTCGTCGAAAATCGTCTCGATGGAGGAAAACGCGAACGGCGCCGGCGATGCATCGAGCTTGGGCGCAAGACGGCGGGCAACTTCGCTGGCAATCCACCAGTCTGCCCGCGCTGCGCCCGGTGCCGGCACTGCCGCCCGCACGCGTGAGATGCGACGCTCCGAGTTCGTGACCGTGCCCGCCTTCTCGCCCCAACTTGACGCCGGCAGCAACACGTCGGCATAAGGCACGGTATCTGTCTGGTGAAAGGCTTCCTGTACCACGACGAATTCCGCCTTTGCCAGCGCCTGGCGCACGCGTTCGCTGTCCGGCATCGAATGCACGGGGTTCGTGCACGCGATCCAGATCGCCTTGATGCGCCCGTCGCGCACGGCGTCGAACATCTCGACGGCGGGCAGGCCAGGCCTATCGGAGAGCCCCTGCACGCCCCACAACCGCTCGACTTCCGCACGATGCGACGCGTTGCCGATCTCACGATGTGCGGCGAGCATCGTGGCCATCCCGCCAACTTCGCGTCCCCCCATGGCGTTGGGCTGTCCCGTGAGCGAGAACGGTCCGGCGCCTGCGCGGCCGATCTGTGCGGTGGCCAGATGCAGATGGATGAGGGCGAGGTTCTTTTCGGTGCCGTGGCTCGACTGATTCAGCCCCATGCAATAAAGCGAGAGCGCCGCCGGGCTTTCGCCAAACCAGTCGGCCGCCTGCCGCAACGCGGACGCTTCAATGCCGCAGATATCCGCCACGAGTTGCGGCGGGTAGGCCCGCAGCACCTGCTTGAGGGCGTCGAACCCTTCCGTATGCGCATCGATGTATCCACGATCGATGCGCCCTTCCCAGATGAGGTGATGCAACATGCCGTGAAACAGCGCGACGTCGGTGCCGGGCACAATGGCCAGATGCAGATCGGCCATGGCGGCGGTGTCGGTGCGGCGCGGGTCCACGACGATCCAGCGGATCGACGGATCGGCCGCCTTCGCCGCTTCGAGCCGCCGGAACAACACCGGGTGCGCGTACGCCATATTGCTGCCCGCGAATAGCACCGTGCGGGCCGCTTCGAGATCGTCGTAGCACGTAGGCGGGCCGTCGGCGCCGAACGCCATCTTGTAGCCGCTCACGGCGCTCGACATGCATAGCCGCGAATTCGTGTCGATGTTGTTGGTACGCACCAGCCCCTTGGCCAGCTTGTTGAAGACGTAGTAGTCCTCGGTCAGCAACTGTCCCGACACATAGAACGCGACGGCATCCGGCCCGTGACGGCGGATGACGTCGGCAAAGCGCGAGGCCACCGTTTCCAGCGCATCGTTCCATGTCGCGGGCGCGCGTGCGGCATCGCGCGTGCTGCGAAGCTCGGGCATCAGCACACGACCGGCGAGCGACTGGGCAGTGAGCGGCAAGGTCATGCCCTTGCTGCACAGACGCCCGAAGTTCGCCGGATGCGCCGGGTCGCCCTGCACACCGACGATGCGCTCGCCGTCGCTCTCCACGAGCATGCCGCAACCGACACCGCAGTAGCAGCAGGTGGTTTGCGTGAGGGTGGTCATAAGGGCTCCGGCAATGGCAAGAGAGTCAAGCGGCAGCCGCGGCTTCGGCTGCCTCGGCACGCGTCGCGTCGTCGAGCGACAAATACACTTCGCCCGCGTCGATCCGCACGGCAAAGCGCTGCGCGCAACCCACATCGGGCGCGCAGGCTTCGCCGGTGTTCAGATCGATGTTCCAGGCATGCAGCGGACACGTCACCTTCTCGCCGTGCACGATGCCCTGCGACAGCGCGCCCCCCTTGTGCGGGCATTTGTCACGCAGTGCGAAAACGTTATCGCTCTCAGTGCGAAACAGGGCGATATCGCCGGTCGGATGGGGCAGCACGCGCGTGCCCAAACGCGGGATCTCATCGACGTCGCACACATGCAGCCAGATCGGTTCGGATAGCGTCATGGTGATCTCCTCAGGCCATCGCAGGTGCCACGCCCAGCGGCGCGAGCGGACGGTATTCGTTGGCTTGCGCCCCCTCGATGCGCGCTTGCCACGGGTCGGGCAGGCCGTCGAGCGAGAACAGCAACCGCTCGTAGAGCGCGCGGCGGTTGGCCGCGTCGTTCACCACGCGCTGCTTCACGTAGTCGAGACCCACGCGATCGAGGTAATGCACCGTGCGGTCGAGGTAATAGGCTTCTTCGCGATAGAGCTGCAGGAAGGCTCCCGTATACTCCTTGACCTCTTCGGCCGTCTTCACCTTGACGAGGAATTGCGCCACTTCGGTCTTGATGCCGCCGTTGCCGCCGACATACAGCTCCCAGCCCGAATCGACGGCGATCACGCCTACGTCCTTGATCCCCGCTTCGGCACAGTTGCGCGGACAGCCCGACACGGCCAGCTTCACCTTGTGCGGCGACCACATGTTCGCGAGCATCGTCTCGAGATCGATCCCCATCTGCGTGCTGTTCTGCGTGCCGAAGCGGCAGAACTCGCTGCCCACGCACGTCTTCACGGTGCGGATCGACTTGCCGTAGGCGTGTCCCGACGGCATGCCCAGATCGCGCCAGACATTCACGAGGTCTTCCTTTTTCACACCGAGCAGATCGATACGCTGACCGCCCGTGACTTTGACCATCGGAATCTGATACTTGTCCGCCACGTCAGCGATGCGGCGTAACTCGCTCGCATTCGTCACACCGCCCTTCATCTGCGGGATGACCGAGAACGTGTTGTCCTTCTGAATGTTGGCGTGCACGCGCTCGTTGACGAAGCGGCTTTGCGGATCATCGACCGCCTCTTTCGGCCACGTGCTCAGCATGTAGTAGTTCAGTGCGGGACGGCACGTCGCGCAGCCGTTGGGGGTGCGCCATTCGAGGAAGTCGAAGGCGGCGCGATGCGTGGTGAGGTGATGCTCACGCACCGCGCGGCGCACGTCGGCGTGCGACAGATCCGTGCAGCCGCACACGGCCTTTTCCTTCGGCGCGGCATCGTAGGTCGAGCCCAGGGTGCTCATCAGAATCTGTTCGCACAGCCCGGCGCACGAGCCGCAGGAACTGGCGGCCTTGGTGTGCTTCTTCACTTCGTCCAGCGTGAACAAGCCCTTCTCGGTGATCGCCTTGACGATGGTGCCTTTGCACACACCGTTGCATCCGCAGACTTCGTCGCTATCGGACATGGCCGACGCGCGGTTCTGCCCCTGCGTGCCGACGTCGCCCACACTCGACTCGCCGAACATGATGCGCTCGCGCAATTCGCCCAGTGTGCGCCCTTCGCGCAGCAGCTTGAAGTACCAGGCACCGTCGGCCGTGTCGCCGTACAGGCACGCGCCGACGAGCTTGTCGTCGCGAATCACGAGTTTCTTGTAGACGCCGCTCGCCGGATCGGACAGCACGATTTCTTCGGTGCCTTCGCCGCCGAGAAAGTCGCCTGCCGAGAACAGATCGATGCCCGTGACCTTGAGCTTCGTCGACATCACCGAGCCGCGATAGCTGCCAATGCCCATGAGCGCGAGGTGGTTCGCGCAGACCTTGGCCTGTTCGAACAGCGGCGCCACGAGACCGTAGGCCACACCGCGATGGCTCACGCACTCGCCCACGGCGTAGATGCGAGGATCGTAAGTTTGCAGCGTGTCGGACACGACAATCCCGCGCGAGCAATACAGCCCGGCCGCTTCGGCCAGCGCCGTATTCGGCCGGATGCCGGCTGCCATCACGACAAGGTCGGCGGCAACGGTTTCGCCGTCGCTGAACTGCACGGCGCGCACGGCACCATTGCCGTCGTCGAGAATGGCGGACGTTTGATGCGACAGCCGGAACGCGAGACCGCGCGCTTCGAGCGAGCGTTGCAGGAGCTTGCCCGCCGTGCTGTCGAGCTGACGTTCGAGCAAGGTATCGGCCAGATGCACGACGGTCACGTCCATGCCGCGCAACTTGAGACCGTTGGCCGCTTCCAGGCCGAGCAGGCCACCACCGATCACGACCGCATGACGCTTCAGGCGCGCCGTCTCGATCATGATCTCGGTGTCGCGAATGTCGCGATAGCTGATGACCCCGTCGAGATCCTTGCCCGGCACCGGCAGGATGAACGGGCTGGAGCCGGTGGCGATGAGCAGACGATCGTACGGCGCTTCGGTGCCGTCGGCACAGCGCACCACACGGCGCGGCCGGTCGATCTGCGTGACTTCCTTGCCCAGATGCAGCGTGATGCCCTTTTCCGCATACCAGTCGAGCGGGTTGAGCACGATGTCGGCGAACACCTGTTCTCCCGCAAGCACCGGCGAGAGCAGGATGCGGTTGTAGTTCGGGTGCGGCTCCGCGCCGAACACGGTGATGTCGTACTGATGCGGCGCGATCTCCAGCAATTCTTCGAGCGTGCGGATGCCCGCCATGCCATTGCCAATCACGACCAGACGAGGTTTGCGCATGCTGTCTTCTCCTGTTGCAACGCGTGCAGCGCCCGAAAAACAAAACGGCGTCCGTCCGTGCCGAAGCACGGAGGGACGCCGTTGTCCTGTGGGTACGTCGCAGGCCATCTCGCCCGACGCCGCACCTGAATTCGTTGCCGGCGACGCCTTTGCCGCTGGCCTTTACGCTAACGCAACAAGCGTGCCAGCCATGTCCTTACTATCGGCAGAGCTTTGCCAGGTAAGGCGAAAGAGGAGAAATGTCTATGGGAAACGTCCGAAGCCAGAGAGAAAACTGCTGCACCGCAGCAGTGCAAGGCGGTACCGCACCCGCCTTGCACGCACCAGGATGATGCGCCCTCGCGTGCCGCCGGCAGGGCACACCGGCGGAGTATGCCGGCGGGTCGCGGCTCGTCAGTCGTCCTGCATGAGCGCGCGGCCGATGATCAGTTGCTGAATCTGCGTTGTGCCTTCATACAGACGAAGCAGGCGCACGTCGCGATAGAAGCGCTCGACCTTGTACTCGTTGATGTAACCCGCCCCGCCGTGTATCTGCACGCCGCGATCGGCCACGCGGCCGACCATCTCCGTACAGAACAGCTTGGCGCACGATGCCCGCATGCTCACATCGGCGTCGCGCTTGCCCGCGGGCTTGGCGTCGTAGCGCGCGGCGCAGTCCTGCACCATCGACCATCCCGCATAGTGTTCCGCCTGACTGTCCGCGAGCATCGCCTGCACGAGCTGGAAGTCGCCGATGCGCTGACCGAATTGCTTGCGTTCGCGCGCGTAGGCCACCGCCTCGTCGAGAATCCGCTGCGCCATGCCGCAAGAGAGCGCCGCCACATGCAGACGGCCGCGATCGAGCACCTTCATGGCCGTCTTGAACCCCTTGCCGGCCTCGCCGCCGATGATATTCGCCGCAGGCACGCGTGCACCTTGCAGCACAACGTCGCAGGTCTTCGTACCGCGCTGGCCCATCTTCTTGTCGGGCTTGCCGAGCGACAGCCCCGGCGTGTCGGCCGGCACGATGAAGGCCGAGATGCCGCCCGCCCCTTCGCCGCCGGTGCGCGCCATCAAAGTGAAAGCCCCCGCGCGCGGTGCGTTGGTAATGAACCGCTTCACGCCATCGAGCACGTACGTGTCACCGTCGAGCACGGCGCGCGTCTTGAGGGCCGCCGGGTCCGACCCCGCGTCGGGCTCCGTGAGCGCGAACGACATGATCAGATCTCCGCTCGCCACACGCGGCAGCAAATCGCGCTTCTGCGCCTCGGTGCCGTCCATCAGAATGCCCTGGGAGCCGATCCCGACATTGGTGCCGAACACCGAGCGAAACGCCAGCGACGTCTGCCCGAACTCGTAAGCCACGCGCACTTCCTGTTCCATCGACAAGCCGATGCCGCCGAATTCCTCGGGGATCGACAGACCGAACAGACCCATCTCCTTCATTTCGTCGACGATCGCGGCGGGCACGTCGTCGTGCTCCTCCACGTCGTTCTCGGCAGGCACCAGCCGCTCGCGGATGAAACGTTGCACCGCCGCGAGCAACAGCTCGAACGATTCGCTATCCAGTCCCTTCGATGTCATTTGCTACTCGTCCTCAAGGTGTGCGTTCAATCGTTTCTGCGCGAGATGCGTCGAGCATTTCGCGCAGCTTGAATTTTTGTATCTTACCCGTGGGTGTCGTCGGGAGCGTGTCGCGAACGTCGATCCGCTCGGGCCAGTACTGCCGGGCAACCTTGTGCGACGCGAGGAAATCAGTCACCGTCGCGAGGTCGATCGACTCGCCGGCACGCGGCACGATGACCGCGCAGGCGCGCTCGCCAAGACGCTCGTCCGGATACGCAACGATAGCCACCGAGGCGACCGCCGGATGCCGGTACAGGAGCGCTTCGATTTCGACGACGGGGATGTTCTCGCCGCCGCGAATGATCACGTCCTTGCTGCGCCCGGCAATACGCACGTAGCCGGTCGCGTCGAGCCATGCCATGTCGCCGGTGTCGAACCAGCCGTTATCGTCGGTGCCGTTCCATTGCGCGCGCTTCAGGTAGCCACCGAAATTCGAGCAGGCCCGCACGAGCAGACGCCCCGTCTCACCGGCGGGCAACTCGTCGTTCTGCGCATCGACCACTCGCAACTCCACGCCGGGAAGCGGGCAACCGTCGGTCGTCGAGGCCCGCACGTCGTCATCGTCGAGACGCGTCAGCGTGACCGCGCCGTTCTCCGTCATCCCCCATGCCGAGACGATTTTCGCGCCCAGCACGCTACGCGCCTGCTCGACGACGGGGCCGGGAATCGGCGCCCCCGCACACAGGAATGCACGCAGGCTAGGCACACGCACGCCGGCGGCCGCCACCGCTTTCGTCAGATCGGAGAGGAACGGGGTCGAAGCCATCGTGAACGTCACGCCATGCTCGCGGATGAGCCGCACCGCATTGGCCGGGTCCCAGATATCGAGCATCACGGCGCTCGCCCCGAGAATCACCGGCATCATGAGTCCGTACATGAAGCCGGTCTGGTGCGCGAGGGGCGAGCCCATGAGGATGACGTCGTCGCGGCAGAGGCGCATACGCTCGGCATAGGCGAGAATGTTCGAGAACGTGGTATTCGCGCTGTGCATCACGCCTTTGGGCTCGCCCGTCGTCCCCGAGGTGTACATCAACTGCATGACGTCGTCCGGATGGGCTCGTGCCGCCCGCATGGCGGCCTGCTCGGTGCGCGATGCAGCAGGTTCGCCCGCCATGAGCACGGCATCGAAACTATCGTCGCCGAGACCTTCGCCATCGACCACGATGACGTGCCGCAGGTCAGGCAAATCCGGCTGCAGGGCTCGCGCCATCGCGGCATGATCGAACCCCCGAAACTGGCGGGGCACGATGAACACCTTCGCCTCGCCATGCCGCAACATGAACGACAGCTCCCGCTCACGAAAGATGTGCATCAGCGGATTGAGCACTGCACCGATCCGCGCGCAAGCCAGATAAGTCAACGCGAACTGCCAGCCGTTGGGCAACTGGCAGGCAACGACATCGCCACGGCCTACGCCACGCCGCATCAACCCCAGCGCCAGACGCTCGGCACCGTCCGCGAGCGCGGCGTAGGTGAGGCACTGGGTCTGCCCCGTGGCTGTCGACACGGCCGTCAGTGCGATCTTGCCGGGCGACGCCGCCACCGCAGCATCGAGTGCATCATTAATCGTCCGTTCGGGCCACCAGCCACGTGCCACGCTCTGCTCGCGCCTTGGGGGAAGCAACACCGCGTCAAATTCCATTGCATCGTCTCCTGTGCTGTCGTGTCGTTCGTATCGTTATGGTGATGCCGCGACTACCGCCCGCGCCAATGCCCTCAGATCGGCACGGCCTGCCTGCCCGCCCGGGTGCGCGCAACGATCGTCTTCATGATCTGGGCCGTGCCGTCGCCGATCTGGAACCCGAGCACGTCGCGCAGCCGCTGCTCCATCACGCCACGGTCGTAACCGCCGTGTCCGAACATCAACAGGCACTGGTGAATCGTGTCGTAAGCCAGTTTCGGCCCCCACCATTTGCACATCGCCGCTTCGGCACTGTGCGGCAAGCCACGGTCCTTGAGCCACAGCGTTTGCAGGCAAAGCAGCCTCGCCGCCTCGACCTGGGTATCGAAGTCCGCCAGCGGATGCGACACGCCCTGAAATGCCGAGAGCGGCTTGCCGAACGCCTCGCGCTGGGCGACGTATTCCCATGTCTCGTCCAGCGCCGCTCTTGCAACGGCCAGCACCTGCAGGCCGATCAGCGCCCGCGAGAAATCGAACCCCTGCATCACCTGCACGAAGCCCTCGCCGGGCGTGCCGAGCACATGGTCGGCGGGAATTCGGACGTTCTCGAAGAACAAGGAACCGCGCCCGATGGCCCGCTGCCCATGACAGTCGAAGCGCTGCCGCGTGACGCCCGGCAGGTCGAGCGGCACAAAAAATGCCGAGATGCCGCGCGCGAGTTCAGACACCTCGCCGGTCCGGGCGAAGACAACGGCCGCGTCTGCCTGATCGGCCGCCGAGATCGATGTTTTCTCGCCGTTGAGCACGTAATGCGTGCCGTCAAAGTCAGCACGCATGCGCAGGTTCGCGGCATCGGAGCCGCCGCGGGGTTCGGTCAGTGCGATAGCCAGCAGCGTCTCGCCGCGCGTGAGCTTCTCCAGCCACGGCGTCACCACTTCCGGCTTGCCATGCTCGGCCAGAATCTGACCGTTGAGCGAGGCCAGCAGGTTGACGTACGACATGCTGAGATCCGCGCGCGCGATGGCCTCGTGAATCACCCCGGCGGCAAGACGCCCCATGCCCTGGCCGCCGTAGACTTCCGGCAGCTCGGGCGCAATCAGCCCCATTTCCCCCATCTCTCGCATGAGCGGACGGTCAAGCACACGCGTTTTGTCGCGCGCCTGAAAACCGGGCGCGATGCGCGCCTGGGCAAAGCGCTGCGTGTGCTCGGCCAGCGCCGCGAGATCGTCATCGAGATACGGATTGAGCATCGCGGTGTTCCTCGCTTATTTGGCGTACTTGCGGAAGTCGGGCTTGCGCTTTTCCTGAAACGCGCGCACACCCTCGCGCGATTCTTCCGTCTCGTAATAGAGCTTGAGCGCGTACATGCCCATGCCGGCGATGCCTGCCTGCTGTGCGGTGTCCATGTTGAACGAGCGCTTCGCGATGGCGATCGCCGTCGGGCTGCGCTCCATGATCTCGTCGCACCATTTCTGCACTTCGGCATCGAGCTGCTCGTGGGGCACGACCGTGTTCACCAGCCCCATCGTCAGCGCCTCGCCCGCCGTATAGCGACGGCACAGGTACCAGATTTCGCGAGCCTTCTTCTCGCCGACCACGCGCGCCAGAAACGCGGTGCCGAAGCCGGGATCGACCGAGCCGACCTTCGGCCCGACCTGGCCGAATACCGCCTTTTCCGACGCGATCGTAAAGTCGCATAAGGTGCAGATGACGTTGCCGCCACCAATCGCATATCCCTGCACACGAGCGATGACCGGTTTGGGGACGTCGCGAATCGCGTTGTGCAGTTCCTCCATCGGCAAACCGATGGTGCCGCGTCCGTCGTACTGCCCTTCATGCGCCGACTGGTCGCCGCCCGTGCAGAACGCTTTCTCGCCCGCACCGGCGAGCACGATGCTGCCGATCTCCCTGTCGTAACCCGCTTTGTTGATCGCGTGAATCAGTTCGTCGCAGGTGCGCCCGCGAAACGCATTCATCTTGTCCGGGCGGTTGATCGTGATCCACGCCGCGCCGTTACGCACTTCATACAGAATGTCTTCGTAGTTCATTGTCTTGATCCTCGCCGCCGGCCGCTTGACGTTCGGCCGTGTGCGGCATCGTCGTGATGGGGAAACGTCAGCCGTTCATCGTGAGTCCGCCCGACACGCTCAGCACCTGACCGGTGACGAACGCAGCGTCGTCGCTGGCGAAGAAAGCAATCGCGCCGGGCAGATCGCTCGCCTGGCCGATGCGGCCCAACGGAATCGCCTTCGTGAATGCCTCAACCAGCTTCTCGGGGTTGCCTGCGCCTTCCTTGTAGTCGGCAAACAGCGCCGTGTCGGTCGGCCCCGGACACACCACGTTCACAGTGATGCCGTGGCGCGCATGTTCGCGGGCGATCGTTTTCGAGAACGCCACGATTCCGCCTTTACAGGCTGCATAGACTGCCTCGCCGGAGGAGCCGACCCGCGCGGCGTCGGACGCGATGTTGACGATCCGCCCGCTGCGCCGCGCCACCATCTCGGGTAACACCGCGTGATGCATGTGCAACGCGCCAACCAGGTTGATGGCAATCAGCCGTTCCCACTCGGCAGGCGCCGTCTTGGTAAAGGGCTTGAAGATGTCCCAGCCGGCGTTATTGACAAGCACGCTCACCGGACCGAACGCGTGCGAGACGGCGGCGACCGCCGAGTCGACCTGCTCGCGCACGGTGATGTCGCACGCAAACGCTTGCGCTTGCCCCCCCGCTTCGACAATTTCCCCGGCGACACGCTGTGCCGCTGCCAAGTCGCGATCGAACACGGCCACGGCCGCCCCCTCGCCTCCCAACCGATGGCATGTTGCCCCGCCGATCCCGCCCCCGCCACCCGTCACAATGACGGTCTTGCCTTCGAACCGCTGCATGTCCTGCCTCCAGAGTCGCTGGCGGGCGCGGTATCCTTGCTGACCTCGCAAGAGACCCGCCCGCCGATCAAATTACGTCAACATATTGACGTATACTAGACACGAGATCGGCGATGCGCAAGCATGCAAATGCGGAGTTATCGACATGGAAAACCCTAAGAAAAATACAGAAATTACGCGTATGGAGTTGGCTAACCGGTTGTTTTTCCGGCTTTACCAATGCGCAAATATGTTGCACAAAACCGGCACGAGAGCGGTGGAGAGTCTTGGTCTGACGACGCAACAGTGGGCCGTGCTGGGGGCACTGTCCCGGCCGGAAGTCCCCGACGGCATGAGCGTGGGCGATCTGGCCCGCTATCTGATGGTGAGCCGCCAGAACCTGTCCGGCCTGATCAGCCGCATGGAACGCGACGGCCACATCGTCAGCACACCTGACGGACGCGACCGGCGCTCACGCCGCATCACGATGACCGAGCACGGTCACCATGTCTGGCACCGTGAGGCCGTGCCGCGCATTCACGACTATTACGAACGGGCGCTGGACGAGTTCTCGACGGGGGATATCACCCACACCCTGCACTACCTGCTCAAGCTGCTCGAGAACATGAAGCAGATTGACGAGATCTCCGGATCGGAGAGCGAAACGACAGACACCGCCAAGGCAGATGCCTCACGCACCTGAAAGTCAGGTCGTATGGCGTCCGACAAAAAATAAAACAAGCGCAACTGACGAAAAGCGTTCGGCGCAGCGTCTCCGGCCGCGACCATGAATGACCCGCAAGCCCTTGCCGGGCTTGCCTCCCAGCAAATCTCACCGCCCGATGCAATAAGCCATTAACTAGCATCCTAATTATTAGTTAACATATAATCTTTCACCATGACCTCGTTAGAATCGCTCCGCTTCGTCTTTACCAGCCATCTGCTGCTGGCGGGCAAGCAATGGCGTCAGATTTCGCAGGGCGCGATCGTCGAATATGGAATTTCCGCGGCGAGCGCCGGCCCATTGCTGTTCATCCGCCGTCTTGGTCAGGGAGTGCGTCAGGTCGAGCTTGCCGAATACGTCGGGCTCGAAGGCGCGTCTCTGGTGCGCTTGCTCGATCAGTTGTGCGCAGCCGGACTCGTGCTGCGTGAAGTCGACGCCAGCGACCGCCGCGCCAATGCGTTGCGGCTCACGCAGGCCGGCGAAGCGCTCGCCGAGAAGCTCGAAATCGAACTCAGCCAGTTGCGCGCGAAAGTTTTCGCAAACATTCCGCGCGAGGATTTCGAAGCGGTGTTGCGCGTGTTCGAAGCCATTTCCAGCGTAGCGAGCCCCGATGTGGGCGTGCTCGAGATGGAGCCCCCGAAGAAGTAGACCGTGCTCAACTGGCCATCCTCACGCGACTGGATTTTCTCGATCAAGGCGTTCGCCGCCTCGATGCTGGCGCTCTACATCGCGCTGGCCATCGGCTTGCCGCGCCCGTACTGGGCGATGGCCACGGTCTACATCGTGTCGCACCCGCTCACCGGCGCCACACGCTCCAAGGCGCTGTATCGCGTGCTCGGCACGCTGCTCGGCGCGGGCGCGTCCGTTGTCCTGGTCCCCGCGCTCGTCAACTACCCGGTGCTGCTGATGGCGGCCGTCGGGCTGTGGACCGGCACCCTGCTCTACATTTGTCTGCTGCACCGTTCGCCACGCAGTTATGTGTTTCTGCTGGCGTCGTACACGCTGCCGCTGATCGCCTTGCCAGCGGTCGGTACGCCCGACGGCATCTTCGATATCGCGGTGGCGCGTGCCGAGGAGATCATTCTTGGTATCGTCTGCGCGAGCGTGGTCGGCGCCGTAATCCTGCCCACGAGCGTGGCCAAGGTGTTGCACGACCGCTCGGCACGCTGGCTCACCGACGCCGCGCGCTGGACGGCCGACATGCTCTCGGCCGACCCGGAAGGCAAGACAACGCGCCACATGAGCCGCCACCGTATGGCGGCCGACATTCTGGCGCTGGACCAGTTGATCAGCCAGCTTTCGTACGATGCCGACACGTCGGAGCGCGTGCGCGACGCGCGGGAGTTACGCGGGCGCATGACCATGATGATGCCAGTGCTCTCGACGGTGGCGTCGCTCGTGCATACGTTACGCGAGCACCCGAACGGCGCGCCCGAAGCGCTCGAAGCGAAGATGGCGGACGTGGTCGCATGGCTGCGGCGCGGCGCGCCGTCGCCCGCCCCGGCTCACTTGCTGAGTCCGCCGCAATCGGCCGGAGAAGCCTCGGACTGGTATGGCGCGCTGGTCGCCGCCACCGAGGACCGGCTGCGCTCGCTGGTGCAACTCTGGCAGGACTGCGCGTCGCTGCAACGCCGTTTCGGCCAGCTCGACGATCAGAACCGCGGCCATGAATGGACGCCGGCTTTCCAGCACTGGGAGTTGGGTGGCGCACGCCACTACGACCACGGGCTGCTCTTGTTCTCAACCGTTTCGGCCGCGCTGTGCACGTTCCTCATGGGCATGGCGTGGATCTACACCGGCTGGAACGACGGCGCCGCCGGTGTCTCGCTCTGCGCCGTCGCCTGCTGCTTCTTCGCGGCAACGGATGAGCCCGCACCGTTCATCCGCTCGTTTTTCTGGGCGACGGCCGTGTGCGTGGTACTCGCCGCCATCTATGTGTTCTTCATCCTGACGAATGCGCATGACTTCGGTTTGCTCGTAGCGATGTTTGCCGTGCCGTACCTGCTGGTCGGCACGTTCATCCCGCAGCCTCGCTTTGCGATGGTGGCCATGCCCGTTGCGGTCAATACGGCAAGCTTTGTCGGCATTCAGGGCGGCTACAGCGCCGACTTCCAGGCGTTCTTCAACAACAATATCGCCGGTCTGGCCGGCGTGCTGTTCGCTCTGATCTGGACGTTACAAACAAGGCCGTTCGGCACCCGAGTGGCCATGCGCCGCCTGATTCACGCGAGCTGGCGCGACATTGCGAAGAACGCCATCGGCCGCTCGGTGGCCGAGCATGACCGCCTGCGCGCGCGACTGCTCGACCGCCTCGGCCAACTGGTACCGCGTCTGGCCGCGAGCGAGAGCGAAACGTCGAGCGACGGCTTTACCGAAGTGCGCGTCGAACTCTCGGCACTGGCATTGCAGCGCGAGCTGCCACATCTGAATCCATCGCAGCGCGAGGCCGTCGAGGCCGTGCTCACCGACGTGGCGCGCTTTTATCGAGCGCGACTCGACGAACAGGTGAGCGAGCCCGGCACCCCGCTGCACGACAAACTGCTGGGCGCGCTGCGCTCGCTGGTGGCCCATAGCGATCAGGCCTCGCGCAGTGCGCGCGCTTCGCTCATGGACATCCACGTAGCGTTGTTCCCGGCCACACGCCCCGTGAGTGTTCAATGAGCGGTGAGATCGATATCTACGGCGTATTCGTGCCGACGCTGCTGGCCCTGATGATCGTGGCTTTCGTGCTGACGGGCGCGCTGCGCTTCATGCTCGCGCGCATCGGCTTTTACAAACTCGTCTGGCATCGTTCGTTATTCAACCTTGCTGTGTACATCATCGCGCTGGGCGGCATCGTCGCCATCGCGCGCGCCTGCCAACCATGAAACTGAAACTTCGCTCTCTCGGCTCCGTTGTGCTGACGCTTGCGGTATCTTGCGTCGCGGTCTTCGTGCTGCTGCACTTGTGGGACTACTACACCGTCGCGCCATGGACACGTGACGGGCGCATTCGCGCCGACATCGTGCAGGTCGCGCCCGATGTCTCCGGCCTCATCACCGACGTCGAGGTCAAGGACAACCAGCAGGTGCACCGCGGCGATCTGCTGTTCGTGATCGACCGCGACCGCTACACGCTTGCGTTGCATCAGGCCGAAGCCAATGTCGCCGCGCAGCGCGCCACGCTCGCTCAGGCCCGCCGCGAAAACGCCCGCAACCATCAGTTGACGGAAGTCGTCGCCAAGGAAGTGGTAGAGGCCGGTCAGGCCAAGGTCGAATCCGGCGAAGCGGCCGTCGCGCAAGCCGAAACGGCCGTGCAACTCGCGAAGCTCAACCTCGAGCGCACACGCGTTCTCGCCCCTGCCGACGGCTACCTGAACGACCGTCTGCCTCGGGTGGGCGACTATGTCATCACCGGCCGCCCGGTGCTCTCCATGGTCGATGCGAACTCGCTGCACGTCGAAGGCTACTTCGAAGAGACCAAGATGCGCGGCATCCATATCGGCGACAAAGTCGAAGTGCGCCTGATGGGCGAGCGACATGTCCTGCACGGCCATGTGCAGAGTATCGTCGCCGGGATCGAAGACCGCGATCGCACGAGCGGCGCATCGATGCTGCCCAACATCAACCCCACCTTCAACTGGGTACGTCTTGCCCAGCGCATTCCGGTGCGCATTGCGCTCGACGACGTGCCCAAAGATATGCGCCTGGTCGCCGGCCGCACCGCGACGGTGAGCGTCGTGGAAAGTCAGCAGGACACGGCCGGTCAGTCGAAACAGGCGGATGCCGCGCCCACGACGCTGGCCGCCGCACGCGAGACCGGCGCCCGAGCAGGAGCCCGGCGGTGAGTACACGATTACGCCTGATGAGTGCGGTGGCGGCGGCCGCCGCGCTAGTCGCGGGATGCACGACCGTCGGCCCCGACTACCATCTGCCGGAAAACTCGGTGATGCGCTCGCACGAGGCCAACGGCCCCATCGCGAACGCCACACAACGCGCCGTGTCAATTGGCGCCGTGCCCGACGATTGGTGGCAACTCTACGACGACCCGAAACTCGACGCGCTCGTCAAAGAGGCGCTTGCCGCGAACACGGACGTTCGCGTGGCGCTCGCCAACGTGCAGCGTGCGATTGCGATGTATCACGAAGTCCAGTCGGAGAACTTTCCGCAGGGCGGCGTGCAGGCTAACGGAGGACGCGCCCAGCTTTCCGGCGAGAGTTTCCTGAAGGAAGACAAGCTGCCCGTGATCAATCTGGCCGCAGCGGCGCTGTCCATCTCTTACCAGATCGATTTTTTCGGCAAGCTGGCGCGTGCGGACGAAGCCGCACTCGCCGCCGCCGAAGCCAGTCAGGCAGCGCTGGATGTCGCTCGCGTGAGTGTGGCCGCCGAAACGGTGCGCGCCTATGTGCAAAGCTGCGCGGCCAATCAAGAGTACGACATCGCCGACGAGCAATTGCAATTGCAGGAAAAGAGCGTAGCGATAACGCGCAAGTTGGTCGACGCGGGTCGCGATCAATCCACCGATCTGCTGCGCGCTCAGGCGCAGGCCGACACACTGCGTGCCGCCCTGCCGCATTTCCAGGCGCAGCATGAAGCCGCAACCTATCGGCTTGCGGTGATGCTCGGCAAGGTGCCCGGCACGCTCGACGCCAACGCCTCACAGTGCCGCCGCATTCCTCAGTTGAATCACCCGCTGCCGGTCGGCGACGGCACGGCGCTGCTCAAGCGCCGCCCCGACGTACGTCAGGCGGAGCGCGAACTGGCGTCGGCCACGGCGAAGATCGGGGTCGCCACGGCCGACCTCTATCCGTCGATCCGCCTGGGCGCCTCGATCGGCGCGAGCGGGATGCTGGAACACTTCGGGCAAGGCCGCACGGAGCAATGGACCGTGGGACCGATGATTACGTGGTCGCTGCCAACCAACGGTGTGCGTGCCCATATCCAAGGTATGGAAGCCGGCGCCGATGCCGCCCTCGCCCATTTCGATGGCGTGGTGTTGAAGGCATTACAGGAAACGCAGACGACCCTCTCCGCTTACACTCGCGAGCTGCAACGCGGCGACGCCCTGCGCGACGCTCGCGACAAGTCGCGCGCCGCTGCCGAGCAGAATCACAAGCTCTATCAGGCTGGTCGCGCGCCGTTTCTGACCAGCCTCGACGCCGAACGCACCCACGCCAACGCCGAGGCAGCACTGGCCGCCTCGGAAACGCTGGTTGCCATGGATCAGGTCAATCTGTTCCTGGCACTAGGCGGGGGCTGGCAATCGAGCGCGGCGAACGACAAGACGTCGCTGGCCCAATCCCGTTCGACGCCGGCAGGTGGCGACACACCCGCCTCACCGGCACTGTCTACCCATTGACCGATTGAGATGTGAGGGGAAGTGGCGTCTTCTTGACGCCGCCCCTCCAGAAACACACAAGCCCCGTCGGGAACGAATCCTCGTGCGGGGCTGTGGCAGGTGACGCACATCGGCGTCGGTGAGTGGAATCGCGCGGCGCGGACAGGACTTGATGGTGAGTCGGGCGGGCCGTCGGCGAATCCGGAACTGCTATCGATAATCTCAGCGCTTATCCGAGCGCCGTTTAGTTGGCGGACGGCGCTTTCGGCGCGTCGACTTGGTTTTGCGCTTCAATCTTTGCCGTCAGCTTCTGCAACTGAACCGACTGCTCGTAGGTGTACGGGAAATTGAATTCCGTCACCGGCGAAAGACCAAGTTCACGCGCAGCTTGCAACTCAGCGCGCACATGGGCACGGGTCACACCACCCGTTTGGCTCTGATCTGCCGCAAATGCCGAGCCAGCCGCCATCGTCAGGCCAACGAGCGCGACCGCAGTCAACAGGTTCTTTTTCATGGAAAACTCCTTTTATCGTTCATATGACGCTCATGGACACGAAAACCGCCAATCAATCAGTTTTCGCCATGAATTAATTATAGTTTTCCCTTACTAATGAACCAGCCCTAAAACCACAACACACTATTTCGGAAATAGTGTGAATTCGGCCAAATTCAACGCCGAAATTGCGGGGAAGTCGAAATGAAATAACGCCGATCGCTCGAAGATCGTGTTATTTCACTGAATGGAAAGTGGCCGAAGCCGCCGGGCAAGAAGGCCGGATGAAAGTCGCCTCGTGAGCGACTGTAAAAATCACTCACGAGCCGGGGTCAATCGAGGAAGAATCAGGGTGAAATCAAACCGCCGCTGATTGCTGCGGCAATCGCCTGATGTCGATTGACGGCACCGAGCTTGCGCTTGGCGTTATTGATATGAAACGTCACGGTGTGTTCGGAGATCTTCAAAATCAAGCCGATCTCCCACGCCGTTTTACCGCGCGCCGCCCACAGCAGACTCTCGATTTCGCGCGGACTGAGCTTTCCAACGCTGCGACTCGCCACCCATTGCATGTCGAGTTGCTGAATCGCCTGATGAAAGTACACCGCGGTCAGATAAATCTCTCCGATCATGCGGGCTTCGTGCTCGGCTGATTCTTCGGGCGACTTTGCCGTCGCGGCGCTGAAGATTGCGCGCTCACCTGCGGCACCGTAGATTGGAATCGACACCCCGGACGCGAGACCATGCTCGCGGGCATCCGCGAAAATCGGATGCGGCCGCTTCTGAGCAAGAAAAGTCCGCCAAAGAATCGGGAGCGGCGACAAATTGGCCGCAATCAGAATCGGATCGACTTCAGCATAGCGTGCGGCTTGATAACGCTCGATCCACGACGCTGGAAATGTCGTAAAAATATGCCGGCTCGGCATACCCTGCGCCGAAATCCACTGATCTTCAATCTGAAATGCTGCGGCCTCTCGTTCCCGACGCGGCAGGAGCGGCGCGTAAAACAGCGCGTCATATCCGAGCGTGTGCCTCAGATTCTGAAACTCTGCGTCGAGTGCCTCGACCGAGCGGGCACCGAGCAGCCCCTCATACCGGTAAAGATTATGATGCATTGCAAATTGCACGTTTCTTGACGATTGCCGGCGAATTGCCGATATTCGCGCATTGTAGTCCCAGCCTTGTCGATTGCGGGCAGTAATTTGTCCCTGTGAAACGACAAGTCCATTTTAAGTGGAGTGCCAATCATTTCCCCATCCAAATCATGCGGCGTGGCTCAGCGCCTCCAACGCCGACATGACCTTTCGCAGTCCCGGGGCAAGCGGTTTGTCCTGACGCACGACAATCGCAAGCGTTCTCGATAGTTCGGGAGTGAGCGTCGAAATGCGTAAGCCACGGCGGTAATGTGCCGCCCCTACCGACATGCGCGGCACGATGCTGTAACCCAATCCCGCCGCCACCATTTCCTTGATCGCTTCGATGCTGCCCAGCGCCATGACCGGACGCACTCGCCATCCGGCTTGCAGGAACCACTCGTCGATCAACAACCGCGTGCTGCTCCCCGAGGCGAAAGCGACCATCGGTGCTGCCGCGAGCCTTTGCGGCGTGACCTCTGCCGCCCAACCCTGATCGCCGGCGGGAGCGATGGCAACGAACTCGTCGCGTAACACCGGCGTGATGTGAAGGCTGCGCCCTGCGGCAGGCAACGTGACGAGTCCGATATCCAGCCGGTTCTCCGTCACGGCGGTCACCACGTCGTCGGTGTTGCCGGTACTCACGCGAATGTCGAGCATCGGATGGCGTTTGCGCATCGCGCGCAGAATCGGCGGCAACAGATGAATGCAGGCCGTCGCCCCGGTCCCGATCGCCACTTCTCCCGCCACGTCGCTCGCGTGGCTCGTCAGCGCCTGCATGGCGTCTTCGACGGCGCTGTCGATGCGGCGAGCGTGCTCGAGCAACGTGAGTCCGGCGGACGTCGGCTTGAGCCGCTTGCCGACTCGCTCGATCAGCCGGACATTCAGCCTTTGCTCCAGTTGGCGAACCTGAAGGCTGACGGCAGGTTGCGAAAGATCGAGACGGGCGGCAGCCGCGGAAAAGCTCCCGGCATCGACGACTTCGGAAAACGTGTGAAGTTGATCCAGATTCAGGCGGCGCATCTCAAAGTTTTCCTTATGAACCGGATAAGATGCCAAGACTTTACCAAGAGATGGTGTTGGCGCACCATGCAGGCGTGTCTTCGCCCCCCACTCCAGCGGCTTCACTGCCGCCTATGTTCCCTGCCACATGCCCACCGCCATCACCCTCGGTCTCGCGCAATTGATCAACTGGGGCGTGAGCTTCTACCTGCCCGGCGCCTTCGCATGGCGTATCGCACAAACGACCGGCTGGCCGCAAACCTGGGTGTTTGCCGGCCCATCGCTTGCCATGCTGGTGATGGCCGCCGTCTCGCCGCTATCGGGCCGCTGGCTCGAACGGATGGGGGGGCGCCGCGTCATGTGCACCGGCACGCTCGTCTGCTCGGCGGGCTGCGCAACGCTTGCCACGAGCACAACCCTCGTTCAGTTCTATGCGGCGTGGTGCCTGCTCGGCGTCGGCATGCGTCTCTCGCTGTACGACGCCGCGTTCGCCACCCTCGCCGCGTGCTACGGGTCTGCTGCACGCCGGCCGATGACACAGATCACGCTCATGGGGGGACTGGCGACGACCGTCTTCTGGCCGCTGGGCAACTGGCTGGGCGATACGTGGGGATGGCGCACGGGAGTGCTGGTCTATGGCCTCATCGGCCTGCTCGCCTGGGCATTGCTGCGCAGCCTGCCGCCGACACCCTCCCGGATGCCGGCCGCCCATGCGGCCCGCCAGCCACGCTCGCCGCTGCCCTGGGCGCCCGCCCTGCTTTACTGTGCCGTCATGGCGCTGGTGTCGATTCTGTCGTCGGGGCTGGCAGCCCATCTGACGTCCCTGCTCGGTGCTCACGGCCTGCCGGTCGGACTCGCCGCCTTGTGGGGATTGGGACAGGTGTGCGCGCGCACACTCGAATGGCTTACGCCGCGTCAGACGAGCGCGGTCAGACTCAACCTCGTGGTCGGCTGCGGACTGCCGCTGTGCTTCGCGCTGGGACTTGCGGGCATGTCGTCGATGTACGCCGCAGGGGTCTTCATTTTCACGTATGGGGCCTTGAACGGTCTGGCCACACTGCTGCGCGCCGGCCTGCCGCTCGAACTCTTCGCGCACGACGCCTACGCGCGTGCGCTGGGCACCCTGCTCACGCCGGCGTTCGCGCTGTCGGCCGTGGCGCCTTGGGGGTATGCCGTGGCGCGCGAGCATTGGGGCGATGCGGCCATTCTCTGGGTGTCGCTCGTTATCGGTTTGCTGATCGCGGGGGCAGCACTAACGCTGCGGCGTCTGGCGCCGCCAACGCCCGTTCCACAAAGGCTTTCAGAAGCGCGATCCACGTCTTGACCTTGACGTCGATGGGCCAGCGCGGGCGTCGATCGCGTTCCCCCATAGCAAAACCCCGCCGGATCATGAGACCCGGCGGGGTTTTTCATTATCGCGGACGAACGGTACCGCGTCAGGACTCGCCCGTCTCCGGCTGCCAACCACCGCCCAATGCGCGATACAGCGCCACTTGATTGACCAGCACCCGCTGCTTCACGTCGATCAACTGTTGCGCGGCCTGAAACTCGCTGCGTTGCGCGTCGAGCAGTTCGAGGTAGCTCGCTACCCCGTTGACATAGCGGCGCTTGGCCAGACGAAGTCGTTCGCGCTCGCCGTCCGACACCCGCCTTTGTGCCTGAAACTGGCGCGTCAGCAGTTGCTGTGCAGCAAGCGCATCGTCCACTTCGGCGAACGCCGTCTGTATCGCACGCTCGTACGACACGACGGCCATCTCCTTGCGCACGTTCGCCAGATTCAGCCCCTGCATGTTGCGACCGCCTTCGAAGATCGGCACGGTAATCTGCGGCATGAACGTCCACACGCCGGTGCCCGCACTGAACAGATCCGCAAAGCGCGAACTGGCCGTACCAATGTCCGTCGTCAGCTTGATCGACGGAAAGAACGCGGCGCGCGCTGCACCGATATTCGCGTTGGCGGCGCGCAATCGCGCTTCCGCCTGGCGAATGTCCGGACGACGCATCAACAACGACGACGGCAGCCCGGCCGCGACAGGCACCACGAAGGTGTCGTCGAGCGTGGCGGCGGCCACCGGCTTTGCACCGACATCGCCGGTGAGCACCTGCAACGCGTGCACGATCTCGCTGCGCTGACGCTCGCGCTCGGCCAGCGCCGCCCGCGCCACTTCGACCTGTGTGGTCTCGGTGTTCAGATCGAGATCGTCGACCAGTCCGCGTTCGGCACGCAGACGAATGACGCGAATGCCTTCTTCCCGAGCCGTCAGCACCTCACGCGCGTAAGCGATCTGTTCGTTGATGGCCACGAGCCCGATGTAGGACGTGGCCACTTCCGCCACGAGACTCACCTGCGCCGCACGTTGGGCTTCTTCGCTCGCCAGATACTCTTGCAGAGCGGCATCGCTCAGGCTGCGAACACGTCCGAAGAAGTCGAGTTCGAACGCGCTCACGCCCGCCGTCGCGCGCAGGTCGTTGGCCACATAGCCGCCCGCGGTGTTGTTGCCGCCATTGAGCGAGCCCGTCGAACCGGAATAGCGCTGACGGGAGAACGTGCCGCCGGCCTTCACGCTCGGCAGCAGATTAGCGGCTTCGATGCCGTAAAGCGCGCGCGCTTCCTGCACACGCAGCGACGCCAGACGCAGGTCGCGATTCTGGTCGAGCGCTTGGCGAATCAGCGTGCGCAAGCCCGGATCGGTGAACACGTCGGCCCAGTCCGCATCGGCCGCGAGTGGGCTGGCCAGCGCCAGCCGCACGTCGCTGCCCGACGGGGCCGCTTCGTAGGTCGTGGGCATCGGGGCTGCCGGGCGCTCATACGTAGGCGCCAGCGTGCATCCGCCCAGTAACGCGAGCAGACACACACCCGCGGCGGATATCCCGCGCAAGCGGGGTCGAAACGTCGTCATACCTTCCCCTCGACGGCCGGCGCGCCATCGCGCGACGCGTCCGTACTCTCTGTCTCCGGCCGGCGCACAAAGCGGCCGACCAACAGGAAAAACAGCGGCACCAGGAAGATCGCCAGCACCGTGGCCGTCACGATCCCGCCGAGCACCGCCACACCGATGGCACGTTGCGCTCCCGACGCCGGGCCCGAGGCGATTGCCAGGGGCACCACGCCGAAACCGAACGCGAGCGACGTCATCACGATCGGGCGCAGACGCAAGCGCGCCGCCTCCACCGCCGCATCGAGCCAGGTCATGCCCTGCTTCGCCATATCGTTGGCGACTTCCACGATCAGAATCGCGTTCTTCGCCGACAGACCGATGGTGGCGATCAGCCCCACCTTGAAGTAGATATCGTTGGGCATGCCCATCAGGCTTACGGCACCAAGCGCGCCAATCACCCCGAGCGGCACCACCATGATCACGGCCGCCGGAATGGCCCAGCTTTCATACAGCGCAGCGAGCGCGAGGAACACGATCAGCACCGACAAGGCGAACAACATCGGCGCCTGCGCTCCCGAAATGCGCTCTTCGAGCGACTGCCCGCTCCACTCATAACCAATGCCCTTGGGCAGCTCGGCCATCAGTTGCTCCATGCGCGCCATCGCTTCACCGCTGCTCTTGCCGGGAGCGGCTTCGCCCTGAATCGTGAACGACGGATAGCTGTTGTAGCGTCTGAGCTGCGGCGAGCCGAGCTTCCACTTGAGCGAGACGAATGCCGAGAGCGGCACCATCTCACCGTTGGCGTTGCGCACGCGCAGATTGCCGATGTCCTCCGGCGAGACGCGTTGTTTGCCGTCCGCCTGCACGATCACCCTGCGATTTTCCGCACCCAGCATGAAATCGCCCACGTAGTCTGAGCCAAACATGGTGGCCAGCGTCGTGTTGACGTCGTCCATGTTGACCTTGAGCGCTTCCATCTTGCGCCGGTCGATGGTGACGTCAATCTGCGGCACGTCGCCCTGACCGGCGAAGATCACGTTCTTGAGCACCGGGTCTTGCGCGGCCTTGTGCAGTAGTTCGTCGCGCGCGGCAATGAACGTTTCCTTGCCAACGCCCGCGCGGTCCTGCAAACGCAGATTGAAGCCGTTCGACGACCCAAGTTCCGGCAGCGCCGGGCTGTTCATCGCCATCATCATCCGATCGGGCTGACCGGCGAACTTCTCGTTGACGCGGTCAACGACGGCCTGCACGCTGTCGTGCTTCGACGTGCGCTCATGCCAGTCCTTGAGCGTGACGTACAGCATCCCGCCGCCCGGCCCCGAGCCAAACTCATTCCATCCGCCCAGCACAAAGACGTGCTTGACCGGCTCGTCCTTCATCAGATAGCTCTCGATGCGCTTGAGCGCGGTCATCGCTTCGGGCAATGTTGCTCCCTGCGGCTCAGACGCCATCACCATGAAGCTACCCGTGTCTTCCTCGGGAATGAACGCCGACGGCAGACGCATGAACGCCAACGGCACGGCGATCAGCACGATGCCATAGACCAAGTACGCACGCCACGGACGGTGCAGCGTCTTGCTGACCGTGCGCGTGTAGCGCTCGGTGCCGAGGGCGAACGTACGGTTGAACCAGCCGAAGAAGCCGCGCTTCTGATGGTGATCGGCCGCAATCGGACGCAGCAGCGTGGCACAAAGTGCAGGCGTGAGCGACAGTGCGAGGAACGCCGAGAACCCGATCGACACCGCCAGCGTGAGCGCGAACTGCCGGTAGATGTTACCCACCGCACCCGAGAAAAACGCCATTGGCACGAACACCGTGACCAGCACCACCGTGATCCCCACGATGGCCCCGCTGATCTGCGACATCGCCTTGACCGTAGCCGCATAGGGCGAGAGGCCCTCCTCGACCATGATCCGCTCGGTGTTTTCGACCACGACGATGGCATCGTCGACCAGAATGCCGATGGCCAGCACCATGCCGAACATGGTGAGCGTGTTGATCGAGTACCCGAGTCCCAGCAGCACGCCGAAGGTACCCAACAAGGCCACCGGCACGACAAGCGTCGGGATCAGCGTGGCGCGCAGGTTCTGCATGAACAGATACATCACGAGAAACACCAGCACCACGGCCTCGAGCAGCGTCATGACGACCTTCTGGATCGAGACCTTCACGAACGACGCGGTTTCGTAGGGAATCTGATATGAGACGCCGGCCGGAAACAGTGCCGATTGTTCGTCCATGACCTTACGCACCGCCTTCATCACATCCACAGCGTTCGAACCCGCCGCCAGTTTGATGCCCATCGCCGTTGCCGGCATGCCGTCCACACGCGACGAATAGCTGTAATCGGCGGCGCCCAGTTCCACGCGCGCGACATCGCCAAGGCGGATGGCCGAGCCATCCGCGCGCACGCGCAGCGGAATGTCGGCAAACGCTTCCGGCGTCGACAATGCACTGTCCGACACCACGTTGGCATTGATCGGGGCTGACGCAGGCGTTCCGCCTGCACCGATGTCGCCGACCGTCACGCGTGCGTTGTAGGCGCGAACCTTCGAGACAACGTCCGGCGCAGTCAGGTCGAGTGCGACAAGCTTCGCCGGATCCGGCCAGATGCGAATGGCCTTTTCGGTGCCCCAAACCTGCACCTGCCCGACACCCGGCACACGCCTTAGCTGATTGACGACCTGTGCCGACGCAATCTCCCCAAGGTCGAACTCGCTGATCGCCGGATTGGCCGACGCCAGCGTAACCACCATGTGAATATTGTCCGCAGCACGCTCCACGACGACACCATCGCGACGCACGACTTCAGGCAAACGCGATTCGATGGTCTTCAGACGATTCTGTACCTCCACCGCAGCCAGATCGAGACTGGTGCCCTGGCGGAAGGTGAGGTTGACCGACGAGCGGCCGTTACCGCTGGACGCCGACGTGTACATCAGCCCCGGTGCGCCGTTCATCTGGCGCTCGATGAGCGCCGTTACGGAGTCTTCGACCACTTTCGCCGACGCGCCCGGATAGCTGCTCCACACGCTGACCGTCGGCGGCGCGATGTCAGGGTACTGCGCGACGGGCAGCGCCCGGATCGCGAGCACACCCACCAGCGTTATCAACAGGGAAATCACCCAGGCAAAGACCGGGCGATCGATAAAGAAACGAGCCATGGTTATTGCGTCTCCGCTTTGGAGGCCGGACCGGCGCGCGCGGGCGCTACCGGTTTGGCGTTGTCTTGCGGCTTCGCATCACGGGGGGCTTCCGGCTTGGCGGCACTTTCCGTGGTGTCGGCCTTGAGCTTGACTTGCATGCCGTCGGAGAACTGCGCGACGTTGTGCACGATGACCTTCTCGCCGCCCTTGAGGCCGTCCGTCACCAGCCAGTCGCGGCCGTCGATCGCTTCGGCATGCACCTTCGTATCGCGCACCTCGCCTTGCGCATCGACCACGCGCACCACGGCGCCATCGACCGTGCGCGTGAGCGATTCGCGGGGCACACGTACGACGTTCGGGTTGACGGCCCCTTGCATGCTCACCTTCACGAACGCGCCGGGTAGCAGCACGCCGTCCGGGTTCGGCAGCAAGGCGCGCATGGCGATAGTGTCCGTGCCGGGGTCGACGGCCAGATCGGTGAAGAGCAGCTTGCCGGGCAACGTGTACTCTCGCCCATCGGGCAACGTCACATGCACCTGCGGCGCAGCCGACTCGCTGCCGTGTTGCAGCTTGCCCGCGCGCAGATCACGCGTCATGGCGTAGACCTCCGCGGCCGGTTGCGAGAAGTTCACGTAGATCGGATCGATCTGCTCCACGCGTGTGAGCAACGTGGCCGAGTCGAGTCCGACGAGAGCGCCTTCGGTCACTTCGGCTCGACGCACGCGCCCCGCGATGGGCGAGACAACACTCGTATAGCCGAGGTTGAGTTCCGCCTTGCGGACTTCTGCGCGGGCCGCAAGCACGTCTGCGCGCGCGCGGGCTTCAGCCGCACGTGACTCGGCGTCTTCGCGGGCGCTGATAGCGCGCTCTTCGAGCAAGCCGCGATAGCGCTCGATCTTGTCGCGTGCCGAATCGTGTTCGGCCTGCGCCTTGGCGAGCGCACCGCGAGCGGCATCGAGCGCAGCAGACAGCGGTTGCGGGTCGATGCGGAACAGCACGTCGCCCTTGGCGACTTTCTGACCTTCCTGATAACGGCGCTCGATGACGACACCGCCCGCACGAGCGCGCACGTCGGCGCTGCGGTAGGCCTCCAGGCGGCCCGGTTGTTGGGTCGTCAGCGGTTCGGCGCGACGCTCGACCGTGCGCACGACGGCTTCGGGCGTAGCATCGGCGGCGTCTTTCTTGCCGCGATCCGAGCAGGCGGCGAGCAAGAGAACACTGGCGATCAGGCTGGCGGACACGCCAGTTAGCATTCCGAAACGGGTTCGGTTATCGATTTTCGGTGACATGTAAGAGCATTGGATTTACGACATCCGGTCAGGGTGTCGATGCCGCGTTCGGTGCGCGACGTCAACCAGTGGCGAAGCCAGTGGTGGGGAACCGGGGGCCCACATCTCTCCAGGAGCGCCGTGGGTGGCAGGTGCGCGTTGCGCGAAGGAGGTCTTTACCTGAGACCACCGGACCGGGAGATCCGGTCGTCTGCCGCCTCGCCTATGCTGGCGTTTCAATCTGGCGTTTTACATTGGAGAAGCACGATTCTGCCTCGAAATTACTGTTAGAAAAAGTTGGAACCTATCTATAAAATGGATGAATGAACTGGACAATAGAACAATTGCGCTATTTTGTGGCGGCTTCGGAAGAAGGCTCGATATCGGCTGCCGCCCGCCGGCTCGGCAAAGCCCAGTCGGCGGTGAGTACGGCGATTTCGCTGCTCGAAGCCGATTTGGGATTTGAACTATTCGACCGGAGTCGCCGCAATGCGAGACTCACCGATCAGGGTGAGGTGATGCTGCTCGAGGCCAAGGAACTGCTGCGGCAGGCCGAGGGCCTGAACCATCGCGCGAATGCCTTGGCGTTCGGCGAGCAGCCGCAGTTGTCGCTGGCACTCGATGAGGCGCTGCCGTATCAGGCGGTGAGCGAACTGGTGCGGGATCTCGCTCACCAGTTCGCCTACCTTGAGTTGACGCTGCTCTACGGCACGTCGACGGAAGTTGCGGAGTATGTCGAGAAGCAGCGAGCGGACATGGGCTTTCACGTGGATCGCGGCGCGATTTCGTCCGCGCTGGGACACAAATACGTCGGATCGGCTGTGCAGGGCGTATTCGTCGCAGGCGATCATCCGCTGGCCTATCGCGATCAGGTGACACGCGGCGATTTGGCGAAGTACCGGCAGATTCTGTTGCAGATGGACGACTTCACCCCATTGCAGCTCAGCCCGGCGATCTGGCGGGCAGACAGTTCCCACGTGATTGCCAGCATGGTCGTCGACAAACTCGGCTGGGCCGTTCTCCCTATCGATATTGCGGAGTACGAAGACCTTCACGAATTGCGCTGCGACGATCTCGGTCTGCCGCAGTTGCCCGTGCGTATGCTCTGGCGTTTTGGGCGAGAACCCAACGACGTGATGCGCTGGTGCGATGCGCGGTTTGCCGAGTTGTTACGGGTGATTTCAGAGGAGGCCTGAGCCAATGCGCGACGCGTCACGGCAGTTCGTCGCCCGGTTCGACAGCCGGGCGCTTCCGGAAGCGCCGGAGGTTTGGCGTGCGTTGGTGCGTCCGTATGTCGACGTGCGAATCGAGGCAAGTCCGCACGGCTTCATGGGCGAGATGAGCGGCACGCATCTGGGAGATTGCCTAATCAGCCGCAGCGCCTGCTCTGCCACGATGGATCATCGGCGCAACGCGATGGATATCCGGCGAAGCCACGTGGATCATCTGCTGATTCAGCTTTTCACCTCGGGAGGCGTTCAGGGCGAATACGGCAAGCGCGCGGTCAACGCAGCGGCAGGATCGATCGGCGTACTGGATCTGGGGCAGACGGTCAACAGCCGCACCACGTCGTTCTCGACCATCACGCTCACCGTACCGCGCGACCGTCTCCCAACGTCGCTACGCGACCAGAAGCTGCATGGCGCGGTGCTCGCCCCTGAATTAGGCGCAACCCGCTTGCTGGCATCGCATCTGACTGAGTTGTTGAAAAGCGCCCCGACGCTGACAAGCGAAGAAATGGCGGCCTCCGTGAATGCCGGTCTGATTCTGCTCGGCGGTGCGCAGTCGAAGCTGCTAGACAACGCAGGCGACGCGCAGCAGGTCATCCGGGATGGCGTCAAGCGGCTGATTCGAGATCACATCGATCGCTATCTGACGACCGATGCGCTATCTCCGGAGCAAATCTCAGCGGCGATGGGCGTTTCACGGTCCGGCCTGTATCGATTGTTTCAGGCGGATGGCGGAGTACAGGCCTATATTCAGGCGCGCAGGCTCGACAGGTGCTTTGACGAATTGCTGCTATCCACAGGCAATCGCATCAGCATTATCGAGATTGCTTTTCGCTACGGTTTCTCGAGCGAGAGCGTGTTCAGCCGCGCCTTCCGCCGGCGATTCGGTGTCAGTCCGCGCGAAGTGCGCGCCAGCGCGAGACAGACCACGGATCGCAAGCCCGTCGAACCGGCATCGCCGGGTGATGAGGCCACCGTGCGAGGGTGGCTCGAAGGCATTCAACGCACACCGCCGACGCGCACGGCGGCATCGTCCTGAGCCAGACGGGCAGGTCAACGTCAGCCGTGGGATCGGCGGTCAAGTTTTCCGGGACGTGGGGCCGGGTATGAGATTTTCGATTCGAGGAAGATCGTGTTTTTTTGCGGTCCTCAACGATGAACCCCATCCTCTCGTCCCGTCGAAGCGCTCACCCGCGTATTTCGCTCGTTGCCCTATCGATCGGTGCGCTATTCACCCCGGCAGCATTCGCGGCCGGCGTCGTGATCGCAGACGCACCCATTTTCCTCGGACCAAGTAGCGGCAGCGCGTCGAGTGCCACAGGCATCAGCGCCGACGGTTCCGCCGTGATCGGGACAGCGACGGTTCTCACCGACACACAGGCCTTTCGCTGGACAACCGCCACGGGTATGCAGAACCTCGGCACGCTCGGCGGCCGCTTTTCCGACGTGACTTCGGTCAGTGCCGACGGTAACGTCGTCGTCGGCCGCTCCACGACCGCGTCCAATGGCAGTGTGGTCGCCTTTCGCTGGACAACCGCCGCAGGGATGCAGAGTCTCGGCACCCTTGGCGGCGTGTCCTCCGACGCAACGGCCGTCAGTGCCGATGGCGCTGTCATCGTAGGCAGTTCGTATCCGGCAGCCATAGGCAACACGCACGCCTTTCGCTGGACAGCCGCCGGCGGCATGGCGGATCTGGGTACGCTGGGCGGCAACAATTCCTCGGCATCTGCCGTGAGTGCCGACGGCGGTGTCGTCGTAGGCGAGGCCTCGACTAGCGGCAATGTGTTACGCGCTTTCCGATGGACGGCCGCCACAGCGATGCAGGATCTGGGGGCGCTCGACGGCGGAAGCTCGAGTGCGTCGGCGGTCAGTGCCGACGGTGCCGTCGTGGCAGGTAAGGCGAACACGATAAGCAACGCAACGCGGGTGTTTCGCTGGACAAGCGCCACGGGCATGAAAGATATCGGCACATTTGGCGGGGACACCGCCTACTTCTACGGCATGAGTGCCGATGGTTCCGTTTTCGTCGGCGCTGCCGCGATGCCGGGCAACACCGCCGTCCACGCCTTTCGCTGGACTGGCGCGACGGGCATGGCCGATCTGGGAACGCTGGGCGGCCCTCAGTCCTTGGCGAGCGCCGTCAACGCCAGCGGGTCTGTGATCGTGGGGCTCGCGCAAACGTCCAACAGCGACCTTCGTGTTTTTCGCTGGACCCGCGCCACGGGGATGCAGGATCTGCAAACGCTGCTGGCCAATGCCGGGGTGCGCATGTCCGGTATCACCCTGAGCAGCGTATCGGGCCTGTCATCGAACGGGCAGTACATCGTTGGAAGCGGCAGCGGGCCGGCGACAAACGGCATCGGCCAGGCTTATCTCATCCGGTATATCGATGCGACGGTGTTGCCGCCTCCCGCAACGGAGCCTGCCACCCCGCAGAACCCTGCGGCAAGCACGCCGAGCCCCGGATCGCCCTCGCCAGCCGCCCCTGTGCTTCCCGTGATCGCGGGTGTCACCACGCCGGCGTCGGTGCAAGCCTCGGCCAATCAGGTCGGCAAGGGGCGTCAAAGCGTCATGGGGCAGATGCACGGCTTCGCCGACCAGATGCTGGGGGAAGGCGCGCCGTCGGGCGCGCCGAGCGGGGTGTCGGCGTTCGGCTCGGTCGGCTCGCTGGCTGCGGGGATCACGGGGCATTTGAATCTGGCGCCGTTCGAACTTGTCGCGGGCCTTGGCTATGCGTCGGAGAGCTATTCGGATACGGAGATGAAGGGGGCCTTTACGGCAGCGGCCAAGCTGCGCTACGCCTATATGCTCGACGACCGGATCGGGTGGTTCGGCGAAGCTGGCGGCTTCTACTCGCCCGACAGCAATTACCGCTTCTCCCGCAACTATGCAAACGGCTCGGGCACCGCGACGGGCAGCGGCAGTGCGTCGGGCAGACAAGCCTATGGATTTGCGCGTCTCGGCATGCTGATCAACGTGACGGCGAACGATCAACTGACGCAATCCCTTGAAATCGGACGCCAGGTATTGCATACGGGGTCGTACAGCGAGGTGCTGTCACCGGCCAACCCGTTCGAGGCGAGCATGCCGGCGTCGTCGTCCACGATGAACGTGCTCAAACTCCGCGAGAAGTGGGTGCATGCTTTCACCTCGACCATCGACGCCGCGATCTGGGGCGCGTGGGCGCATGGCTTCAGCTACCGTGACGGCTCACAGTTGAACGTCGGCGGCGTGGGTGCACTCTCGCCGCAAGTGTCGAACCGCCTCAATTGGGTGGAGTATGGCGCCCGGGTAGGCTACCGGGTGAATCGAAAGGCAAAGGTTTCGGCGTTCGTCAACGGTGTGGCCGGCGCCGACGTCGGGGCACGCACCCACGTCGGGCTCAATCTTGAGATGTTCTTTTGATGGCGTTGCCCGATGCGCGATAACGAGTGAGGAAGCGATCGAACTCCCCCGCAAACGCTTTGCCGTCGCGGGGGCTGAAGGGCGCGGGTCCGCCCGTGTCGATGCCGGCGATGCGAAGCTGATCCATCATGTCGCGAACGGACAAACGTTCCCGGATATTGTCTGGCGAGAACCAGCTCCCTCGCGGATCGAGCGCATTCCCGCCCTTGTCGAGCACCGCCGCCGCGAGCGGGATATCCCCGGTAATCACCAGGTCTCCGGCAGTGACCAATTCGACGATGCGCGCGTCGGCGACGTCGAATCCCGACGGCACCTGAATCGTCTTGATGAATGGCGACGGCGGTGTACGCAAGAATTGATTCGCGACCAGGGTGACCTGAATTTCCTCGCGGCGCGCCGCGCGAAACAGAATTTCCTTGATGACGGCGGGACAGGCGTCGGCGTCGACGAAAACTTGCATTTTGGGTGACTTCGAAAGCGTTGGAGAAGTCATCATAAGCCATCGTTGATCTTCCGCAGCGCCGGGAATTTACGCTTCGGCACGCCCCCGTTTGCAAAAAAGCAGGTCGCCGTCCGCAATGCCGTGCGCGGCCGCCACCAGGCTCCCCACATTCACGCTTGCCGTCGCCCCGAAGTACACACCCGCAGGTTGACAAAATAAGTCGTTGACGGACAACGCCAGCATCTCTTAGCACTCCCACAATGGAGCCGCGTGGTTAAAGCCCAAAAGACGACCACCTTTGCCATCTGCGTCGAAAGCTGGGGGCTCGACTTGCTCGAAATGGTGCGTGGGGTCAGTGTCAAGCCGGAAAATGCACCGCAGAGGTGCGGAAATGGATTTCGTCAGGGCGCTCCTAAATATATTTAATATATCGCCGTAAACCCTCGAATGCAGGTGGTTTCGAACGAATGCCCCTGCGCTGCAGATATCCTCCAATCCTCCGGACGTCCCTACGTTCGGGAAAGTGCAAGGACACACCATGCGGTTCTCCCGTCTTTCAATAAACGGCCGCCTGGCCGCTTCGATGGCATTTCTCGGCGTACTGCTGATCGCCATCGGTGCTTTCGGCCTCGTCGGTATGCACGACAGTAACGACGCCAATCGCGTTACTTACGCTGAACAAATGCCCAAGTCCATTGCTGTGGGAGAGATGACGATCCTGGTTGGCCGCCAGCGCACGTCGCTGGACCGGGCGGCAATCAATCCGGGTTCGGACGATGCGAAGCTCATGTATACGAAGGAAAAAGAAGTGGCCACCGGCGCAGAAGAGGCTTGGGCCCGCTACCTGAGCTTGCCGCGCGACGCCGGCGAAGACAAGCTGGCCGCTGAGGTAACCACGCAGTATCGTGCCACTGAAGACGTGCTGACGCAGTTCCGCGAAGCGACCGTGCGTGGAGATCGTGACGAGATCCTCAAGCTGATGGTGAACGTCGGCACCATCTACACCCGTATGCAGACGGCTGCGCAGGCGCTCAAGACCTATCAATTGAATCAGGCGAAGGAGACCTTCGACGCCGCACAGAGCCACTATCAATTGTTTCGCGCTGGCAGCATCGTTGCGATCCTGATCGGTGTGCTCGCGGCGGCCCTTAGCTGGCTGATGCTCCGCCGCGCAATCCTGGGGCCTGTCAATGAAGCGATCGGGCACTTCGAAGCCATTGCGCATGGTGACCTGACCCACGACATCCAGGTGCGCTCGCAAGACGAGATGGGCCGCATGCTGCAAGGATTGGTGGCGATGCAGGCGAGCCTGACGCACACCGTCGAGTCGATTCGCGACGGCAGCGTTGCCATTGCCAACGCCACGCGTGAAGTTGCAGCGGGCAATGCCGACCTGTCGGCACGCACCGAAGGGCAGGCGGCCTCGGTGGAAGAGACCGCGTCGAGTGCGGAGGAGTTGGCCAGCACGGTACGTCAGAATGCGGAGAACGCTGAGCGGGCGAGCGAACTGTCGTCGTCCGCCTCGGGCATTGCGCGCAAGGGGCATGACGTGGTGTCGTCGGTGGTCAGTACGATGGACGAGATCAGCAAAGGCTCGGCGGCGATTTCGGAGATTACGTCGATGATCGAGGGCATTGCGTTCCAGACCAACATCCTGGCGCTGAACGCGGCCGTCGAGGCGGCACGTGCAGGCGAGCAGGGCCGCGGTTTCGCCGTGGTGGCTGGCGAAGTGCGCACGCTTGCACAGCGCTCGTCGGCGGCAGCCAAGGAAATCAAGGAACTGATCGAAAACTCGACGCAGCGCATCGCCACGGGTGCCGGGCAGGTGCAGCAGGCCGGTGCGACGATGAGCGAGATCATCGATGCAGTGAGCCGCGTGCGCGCCATCATGGACGAGATCACTGCAGCTTCGCGGGAGCAGAGCCAGGGCGTGGGGCAGGTCAGCATCGCCGTCAATGAAATGGATCAGGGGCTGCAACAGAACGCGGCGCTTGTCGAGCAGTCGGCCGCTGCGGCCCGAGCGCTTCAGGAACAGGCGCAAGCGCTGGCCAGCACGGCCGCGTTCTTCAGGTTGCGTGCCGATGGCATCGGCGCGCGCAGTACGGGGCCGCGCCGGGACGAACCGGCGCTGGCACAAGACAACGCGTTGAGGTTGGTGGCCTGAGCACACGGCACTCCGTGCTTTAGTCGGCCGTTCGTCTGCGGCGACACACGAAAAAAGCCCGCCAATCGGCGGGCTTTTTTTGCTGCGCCGCGAGGAAATTCAGGTCACCCTGGTCGCGAATCAATTCTTGCGCACACCGCCGTCGCCACTCATCAAGACGATTCAAGGGCCGTCGGGATTCGGCGTCGCCGGAGACCTGATCGAAACCCGCTTTCACACCTCTGAGGTGCATTTTTTCGAGCTTGACACCGGCTCCACACACCATTTCGAGAAACTCGCCCCCCAGCTTCCGACGCTCACTTCGGCGCAATATCGCGACGCACTCGCTGAATATGCTGCTCGACATAGAACCCCGCGCTCTCGGCATCGCGTTGCACAATCGCCTCGTAGATCATGCGATGCTCCGCCGCATAGAGATGGATGCGATTGGCATCGTAAATGCCGTCGTCCTTGATCCGCTTCCACAGTGCCTGATCCATCGTTTTTGCCACTTCTTCGGCAATGCGCACGAGCAGGGCGTCGCCGGTCATGATCGCGAGTTGCCGATGGAACAGCCGGTCGCTGTTGTTCCACAGCGCACGTTGCTCCGGGTCGCTGATGTCCTGAATGGTTTCCATCTGATCGAGGAACTGCTCGGCCATGCGGTCTCGCTTACCTTGGCTTGCGGCCTTGCGGGCGATCGCCGGCTCCAGGATCAGGCGGGCATCGAGCGTCGATGTCGGGCTGAAATCCGCGTCCACGTCATACGCCGAGCCGCTCGCCGGGCTTGTAGCAAGGATCTGCGCTGCGCCCGGCACGACGTAAGTGCCCGAGTTGCGACGCGTAACGACCAGCCCTTCGTTCTGGAGCGCACCGATCGCTTCGCGCACCGCGGGTCGGCCGACACCGAACCGGGAAGCCAACTCACGCTCGGACGGCAGACGCGCCTCGGGCGCAAACCGGCCAGCGCGAATCTCTGCGCGAATCTTTTCCGACACTTGCTGATAGATCTGCAACGGCCGAAACTCGCCGTCCAGTTCGGGACGTGCTGACGTCATAACTCCCCCCTTCATCTGTTGATCTGTCTGCGAGGCGCGCTCGCGCAGCCGAGGCCGATCCGGCGGGCCGCCAGTCCGCCCGACCCATGGCGAACGCTCGCCACACCACATTACCAATCTGGTCAGAATAATAGCCCAAATTCGACCAATTCCAAGGGGCCCGCACGGTGTAACAGGACCCACCGCACGCCTATCACCGCATTTCGCATACAGCCAGAAACTCGTCACTATTGCACTATCTTTGCCCAATCCACCATATTTCACCGATTTCCGGTTACCGCTCTCGAGAGAGTGTTTTTATTTTTGACTGGTTGATTACAAGTCCAATTTGGTCTAGCATCCAATCCAGATACCTCGCATCGACTGAAATTCCTTCCACCTTTCAGCATTTTGGTTCCCTTAATGAACCAAAAAAGCGCGACAGCGACCCATCTGGAGAAAGAACATGCAGTTCAAGACGCGTTTACTGGTAGCAGTACTCGGTGCGTGCGGCTTCTTGAGCGCGAGTAGCGCCGCCTCGGCCGATCAGTTGTCTGACGTGAAGGCGCGCGGCACGCTGACGTGCGGCGTGCTCGCCACGTTCGAGCCCTATGGTTATACGGCCCCGAACCGGGAGGTGGTCGGCTACGACGTCGACATGTGCAATGCCGTTGCCAAACAGCTTGGCGTGAAGGCGGAAGTGCGTCCGGTGGCCATCGAAGCCCGCATTCCCGAATTGCAGCAAGGCCGTCTCGACCTGCTGGTCGCCGGCCTGGGCTACTCGCCGCAGCGTGCCGAACAGGTCGCGTTCAGCGACGGCTATTACGTGAGCGAGCACAAGCTGGTGGTACGTGCCGACAAGGGCTACAAAAGCGCCACCGACCTGAACGGCAAGCGCGTGAGCTTCACCAAGGGTGGCATCACCGAGGGCTTCGTTCGCAAGACGGTGCCGCAGGCAACGCTGGTCGGTTTCGAAGACACGCCAACGGCCTTCATGGCGCTAGTGCAGGGCAAGGTCGATGCGTTCAGCGTGTCGGAAGTGGTCTCGCGCCGTCTGATCAGTAAGCTCGGCGCCAATGCCGGCAAGTTCAAGACGGTGGAGCCGCCGGTGGGCCAGGAAGTGTGGGGCATCGGCGTGCGCAAGACCGAGCCGGGCATGCTCAAAGCCGTCAACGATGCGTTACACGGCTTGGAAACGTCGGGAGAAGCGCGCCAGATTTTCGACAAGTGGCTCGGCAACGGCTCGCAGTACAAGCTGCAGCGCACATTCACGATCCAGCCGATCAAGGGCTGACGTGACGGCCATGGTCCGACCGCCCCATCTGAGTGCTCTTCAGCGGCGTATCCCGTGAGCACCCTGTCCGCGTTTCAAACGATCCTCACCGGCGAGAACGGGCATTTGCTGCTGCAAGGCGTCGCGGGCACCCTGGTGCTCGCGATCGCCAGTTGGGCGACGGCGTTCCTCGTGGGCATTGTGCTCGCCACGCTACGCATGACGCGTGTGCGTGTGCTCGAATGGCTGGTGGTTGTGTTCGTCGAATACCAGCGCAACGTGCCGCCGCTGGTCCACATTTTCCTGTGGTACTTCGGTGTGCCGCAGTTGCTGCCCGATGTCGTGCAGGACTGGCTCAACGCCAACCATGGCGAGTTTTACCTGTCGGTCGTGGCCATCGCGCTGTACTACGGCGCCTACATTTCCGAAGACATCCGCAGCGGTTTGCGCAGCGTGCCGTGGGGCCAGCACGAAGCCGCCCGCGCCATCGGTCTGAGCTATCTCGGCTCGATGCGCCGCGTGGTGCTGCCGCAGGCGATGCGTCATGCCATTCCGCCGCTCGTCTCGGGCAGCATCCTGCTGGTCAAGACGACGAGCCTGGCGATGGTGATCGGCGTGGTCGAACTCACATATGTGACCAAGGACATCGCCAACCGCACGTTCCTGACGTTCGACGTGTTCGGCATCAGTACGGCCATCTACGTCGTGATCGCCCTGTCGTTGATGTGGCTGGGTGCGGTCGTTGCGCGCCGCACGCGCCTGCCGGGGAGGTAAGCCATGCTCGACATCTTGCGCGACTACGGCGTGCTGCTGCTCATCGGCGCGTATCCGAACGGCCCGCTGGGCGGCCTCGCCGCCACCGTACTGCTGTCGATCATCGGCATCGGCCTGGCGTTTCCGCTGAGCATCGTGCTGGCGCTGGCCCAGTTGAGTCCGTTCGCCTGGATCCGCCGGCCGGCCATCGGCTTCCGGTATCTGGTGCGCAGCATTCCGCTGGTGATGCTGGTCTTTGGCGCGTACTTCGTGTTGCCGGCGATCGTCGGCCGCCCGGTGGCGGGCTTCACCACGATGGCCTGCACACTGGTGATCTTCGAGGCGGTGTATCTCGCCGAGATCGTGCGCGCCGGCATCGAGGCTCTGCCCAAGGGGCAGACCGAAGCGGCTCAGGCCCTCGGCATGAGCTACCACGTTCGCATGCGCCGCATAGTGCTGCCGCAAGCGCTCTACAACATGCTGCCGAGTATGGTCGGCCAGTTCGTCACGGCGCTCAAGGACACCTCGCTCGGCTTCATCATCGGTGTGCAAGAACTGACGTATGCGGCCAGCCAGGTCAACAACGCGCTGCTCACGGAGCCGTTCAAGGTCTACTTCCTGCTTTCCATCGTGTACTTCGTGCTGTGCTTCTCGATTACCCAGTTTGCCCGCCGGCTCGAAGCGCGCATCGCCGCGCGACGTTCGGCGGCCGGCGCCCGTAAGCCGTCATCCGTGCGAGCACGCAGCGCGCGCCGCCAGGGAGTTCCTTCATGATCCGCTTCTCCAAGGTCAATAAGTGGTACGGCGACTACCATGCGCTGCGCGACATCGACGCCGAAGTCCGTCGCGGTGAAGTCGTGGTGGTGTGTGGCCCGTCGGGCTCCGGCAAGTCGACGATGATCCGCACCATCAACCGTCTCGAAGAGATCGACAACGGCCAGATCAGCGTCGACGGTCAGGACATCCATGCCCGCGGCCTCGATCTGAACCGCTTCCGCAGCCACGTCGGCTTCGTGTTCCAGCAGTTCAACCTGTTTCCCCACCTGTCGGTGCTCGAGAACGTCGTTGCCGCGCCGCTGTGGGTCGGTGACATCGACCGCAAGACCGCCATTGACGAAGCGCACGCGATTCTCGAGCGCGTGAACATGGCCCACAAGGCCGACGCGCATCCCGGCCAACTCTCGGGCGGCCAGCAACAACGCGTGGCGATTGCCCGCGCGCTGGCGATGAAGCCGCCGGTGATGCTGTTCGACGAGCCGACCAGTGCGCTCGATCCGGAGATGGTCGGCGAAGTGCTGGCCGTCATGAAGGATCTCGCGCGCGAGGGCATGACGATGGTCTGCGTCACCCACGAGATGAAGTTCGCGCGCGACGTGGCCGACACCATCTGGTTCATGGACGGCGGCACGCTACTCGAGCGCGCCGATCCGCAAACGTTCTTTACCGCCCCGAAACACCCGCGCGCGCAGGCGTTTCTCTCCGACATTCGCAGCCACTGACGTCTGTTGCAGGCGGCCGCGCCCCGCGTGCACCACAAGCACACGCGCCGGCCCCGCAATGGATGGCGTGACGCCATACACCGACAAAGCCCAGCCCCGCCCCATGTCCGCTACTGAAACCCTCGCCGTCTGCGATCAGGCACAGACCGCCCGTCTGCTCGACTACCCCACCCTGCTCGACGCGGTGCGCGACGCCATGATCGAGTACACCGCCGGCAAGATCGCCAGTCCCGAGCGGCTGGTCGTGCCGATGCAGCAGGGTGTGATGCTCAGCATGCCGGCCGTGGCCGACGATCTTGTCGCCCACAAGCTGATCACCGTGGTGCCAGCCAATACCGGGCGCGGCCTGCCGACCATCAACGGTCAGGTCACCGTGCTGGATGCCGTCACGGGCAGGACGCTGGCCCTGCTCGACGGCCCCGAAGTGACCGGCCGCCGCACAGCCGCCGTCACGATGCTGGGCATTCGTACCTGCCTGCCGCATGCGCCGCGCGAGATTCTGATGTACGGCACGGGCACGCAGGCCCGCCATCACGTTCGGGCCATCGCGGCCATCTTCCCGGATGCCCGGCTACTGGTCCGAGGCACGAGCCTCGCGATCGCCGAGGCGTTCTGCAATGAGATGCGCGAAACCTTCCCCAATGCCGTCCCGGCCGATCCGCTACGCATCCCCGAAACCGTAGATGCTGTGATCACGGTGACGACCAGCCTCGAACCGGTCTACGACGAGGTGGGCCGGCCGGGTCGTGTGGTGGTGGGCGTGGGCGCCTTCAAGCCGGAGATGGCCGAAATCGGCAAGGCTACGCTGGATGCCAGCACGATCTACGTCGACGATCCGGTTGGCGTGTCGGTCGAGGCCGGCGACCTGATGCGCGCCGGCGTCGACTGGAACACGGTGATCCCGCTGGCGACGGCGTTCGGTCAGACGCCGGACTTCTCACGTCCGATCGTCGTGAAGAGTGTCGGCACGGCCGCGTGGGATCTGGCGGCGAGCCGCGTGGCCGTGGCCAATCTGATGCGCGCCGCAGGCTGACGCGGCGCAGCGGCGATGGAGGGCAGGCAAACATGAAGATCGTACGTGTGACGGTGCTGGCGTTTCATCGTCAGCTCGACGGACGGGCCTGGAATCCGGCATTCCGCTGGCGCGAGCGTCAGGCGCCGCTAGTTGTCGTCGAGACCGCCGACGGCGTGCAGGGCATCGGCGAAGGCTGGTCGCGCTATACGGACTGCCGTTCGGTGCTCGACGAACTGAGTCGGGTGGTGGCCCCGCTAGCGGCGGGCTGCGAGATCGCGCATCCGCGCGATGCGGCCGCTGGCCTGTGCGCCGCGCTGCCCGCCGACGACGGCTGGGCGCGCGCTGCGGCCGTCAGCGCCCTTGACATAGCCCTCTGGGACGCGTGGGCCCGTACGCAGCAGATGCCGCTGTGGCAAGCCCTTGGCGGCGAGAGCGCCGACGCCCCGGCCTACGCCAGCGGTGCCCTGTATCGGGACGACTATCCGCTCACCGCGCTGCACGACGAAATCGCGGGGTACCGCTCGCGCGGCTTTCGTCACGTCAAGATGAAGATCGGCGGCGTGGCGTGGGCGGACGATCTGGCCCGCATCGCCACAGTGCGCAATGCCCTTGGCCCGGACGGCCTGCTGTGGGTCGACGGCGTCAATCAGCTCGACAGCGCGACGAGCGACGATTGGATCGCCGATCTGCGCTGCGTCAACGTGGCGGCCATCCAGTCGCCTGTGCCGTTCGACGACATCGACGGTATGCGCCGAATCAATGCGTCGCTGCCCGTGATTGCGTGCGAGGCAGCCCATCGCCTTGCCGAGTTCAAAGCGCTGCTCCAGGCCCAGGCGGTCTCCCATCTCCAGTATTGCCTGACACTGTGCGGCGGAGTGAGTGGGGGGCTCGCGCTCGACGAAATAGCGCAGGCCGCAGGCGTGACGTCCACGCCACAGTGCTTTTCGACCATCGTGGCGCAAGCCGTCACGCTGCATTTCGCCGCCGCGCGTCGCAACGTGGTCAGCGCCGAGTACCACGGATTTCATGACCATCTGAAGTCGCTGGCCGAGCAGGATCTGGGCGCGGTGCACGACGGACTGGCGAGCGCCGGCCGGGGTGACGGCCTGGGCGTGCGTATTCCAGCCGCCGGCGTACAGGACGACGGCAGCATGCTGACCCGCGTGGTGCAGTACAACGCGTAAGCGCCGCCAACGGCGCACGCGGCGAGCCGCACCGACAGCGACTGTCTCGCTATTCAGATCGGGCGAATGCGTCGCGCGAGGAACGCGGGTTCTGCTCGCGGACGACAATAGCGTCCATGCGTCGACACGGGGGCATGGGGAGACAACCGGGCCGTGGCTCGCGCCACACGCCGCATCAATCCGCAAAGGGCCATGTCGCATTCGCATCACAAACTTGTCACGCTGTTGCGCTGGCGGCTGCGCGCCACACGCTGGCTACGCCCGTCCGAGGACCACACCCTGCTGCTGTGGGCCGCCATTTGCGGCGTGCTTGGCGCGCTGGCCACGCTGGCGTTTCGCGAGAGCATTCACGGGCTGCAATGGTGGCTGACCGGCAACACCAGCGGGTCGCTCGTCGAGATGGCCGAGGGCCTTCCCTGGTACCTGCGCGTCGCCTTCCCGACCGTTGGCGGCCTGATCGCCGGCGGTTTTCTCGTCTGGGCCCGGCATGTGCCGTCAGGCGCCTCGTCGGACTACATGGAAGCGGTCACGCTCGGCGAGGGACGCCTGCCCGTGCGTCAGAGCCTGCTGCGCAGCATCTCGTCGCTGTTCACGATTGCCTCCGGCGGATCGATCGGCCGGGAAGGCTCGATGGTGCAGCTCGCCGCGCTGGCGTCTTCGCTGGTGGGCCGTGCCGTTCACTTCGAGCCTGCGCGCCTGCGCATTCTCGTGGCCTGCGGCGCCGCAGCGGGTCTGACGAGTGCTTACAACGCCCCGATCGCGGGTGCCTTCTTCGTCACCGAAATCGTCATCGGCTCGATCGCCATGGGCAGTTTCGGGCCGATTCTGGTGGCGTCCGTCGTGGCCAACATCGCCATGCGGGAGCTACCGGGTTATAAGCCGGCGTACGAAATGCCGGCGTTCCCGCCGATCTATGGCATCGAAGTGCTGTGCTTCCTGGCGCTGGGCCTGCTGTGCGGTGCGCTGTCCCCGCCCTTCCTGAGATTGCTGAACGTGTCGAAGCGCGGCTTCCGGCGGCTGTCGATTCCGTTACCGCTACGTCTGGCGCTGGGTGGCCTCGGCGTCGGCTTGCTGTCGATCTGGGTACCGCAGGTGTGGGGCAACGGCTATAGCGTGGTCAACGCGCTGTTGCACGACCAATGGGCGTGGAGCACGGTTCTGACGATTCTCGTGTTCAAGGTGATCGCGACCGCGCTGACGACCGGCTCCGGGGCGGTCGGCGGCGTCTTCACACCGACGCTGTTCGTGGGCGCGGCCATCGGCTATCTCGTCGGAGCACTGGTCCACACGTTGTGGCCGGGGGCAACATCCGGCCCGTTTGCGTATGTGATGGTCGGCATGGGGGCGTTCCTGGCGGCCTCGACGAGCGCCCCGTTGATGGCAATCCTGATGATCTTCGAGATGACGCTGAGCTATCAGGCGGTACTGCCGCTGATGCTGGCATGCGTAGTGGCATATTTCGTGGCGCGCTCGCGCGGCGAGGCGTCGATGTACGAGGTGACCATCAAGCGTCATCGCGACGCAGGCGCTCGTCTGCGGCTGCGCGGCATCCGTATGCGTGAGCTGATCCGGCCAGCAGAAACGGTGTTGACGCTCGACGCCACGTTCGACGATATCTCCAAGGTGTTCCTGGAATATCCGGTCAGGTACGTTTATATCGTGGATGCCGTCGGCACGTATCTTGGCGTCGTGGCGTTGCAAGACATCGCGTCGGCGATGCACAAGGGCAACGACATGACAGGACGTACCGCGCGCGACGTCTTGCGCGAGGAATTCCTGCAAGTCATCACACCGGACATGTCGCTGACCGACGCGCTCCAGCGCTTCATGCAGCATCAGGGCGAGCGTCTTCCCGCCGTCGATGGCGACACCCGCCAGTTGCTCGGCGTGGTTCACAAGTCCACCTTGCTCGACGCCTGTGTGCAATTGAGCGAATTGGACTGCTGCCGGAATTAAGACACGTTCCAGCCTCACGCAGAGGCACGGTGTCCCTTTTCTCGCACTTGGCATTGCCATTTCGCGCCGAGCTTTCGGATAGTCGCCATGCGTCCTCACTGTGATGAAAGTGTGATGAACACGCGACTCGATGGAAGCGGGCGAACGTAAGCCCTTGACGTTGCTGGCCTGCCCAGAGGGATTCGAACCCCCGACCGTCGGCTTAGAAGGCCGATGCTCTATCCAACTGAGCTATGGGCAGTGCGTGATGGCGGCGACCGAGCGTCGCTGCCGGCGGGTCTCGATGTGATGAAGGTCGTGAAGCGCCTGAATCGCAATTGCCCGCGCTGCCATTTGCGCATCACATTCGAGTAATCCGCAATTATAGCGCACACGCATGCCAATTTCATTGGCGCCACTTCGGGATATGCCCCCTTTGCGCTCCATCCCGTTCGCATCTAGACTACTTGCGTGGAGGAGCGCGTCATGAACGAAATCGAACGCGAACAACGCTTTGGCGCCCATAACTACGCACCGCTTCCTGTGGTGCTTTCTCACGCCAAAGGCGTCTGGGTCTGGGATGTCGACGGCAATCGCTATCTCGACATGATGAGCGCCTACTCCGCCGTCAGCCACGGCCACGCGCATCCGCGTCTGGTCGCCGCGCTCACCGCTCAGGCACAACGCCTCGCCGTCGTCTCCCGTGCCTTTTACACCGACCGGCTTGGCGCCTTTCTCGAACGTCTGTGCGACCTCACGACACTCGGCGGCGCGCTACCCATGAACACCGGTGCGGAAGCCGTCGAAACGGCAATCAAGGCCGCCCGTCGCTGGGGCTACAGCGTCAAACGCATCCCCGCAGATCAGGCGGAAATCATCGTCGCCGACGGCAACTTCCACGGACGCACCACCACCATCGTCGGCTTCTCCTCCGAACCCGCCTATCGCGCCGACTTCGGCCCCTTCGCTCCCGGATTTGTCCGCGTTCCCTTCGGAGATATCGAGGCGGTGCGCGCCGCCATCACGCCCTACACCTGCGCCGTACTCTTCGAGACGATTCAGGGCGAAAGCGGCATCGTGCTGCCGCCCGACGGTTTCCTGCGTGCCCTGCGCCAGCTATGCACCGAACAAAACGTGCTCATGCTGCTCGACGAAATCCAATCGGGACTCGGGCGCACCGGCCGCTGGTTCGCCTTTCAACACGAGAACATCGTGCCCGACGGCGTCATGCTCGGCAAAGCCCTCGGCGGCGGCCTGCTGCCCGTGTCTGCCTTCGTCGCACGACGCGACATCATCGACCTGTTCGAGCCCGGCAGCCACGGCTCGACCTTCGGCGGCAACGCACTGGCCGCCACCGTCGCGCTGGAAGCGCTCGACGTCATGGCCGACGAAGACCTGCCGGGAAGAAGTGCCGAAATGGGCGAATACCTGCTCTCGCGACTGCACGCAATACACTCGCCCCTCATTCGCGAAGTGCGAGGACGCGGCCTCTGGGCCGGCATCGAAATCGATCCGGCACGCGCCGATGCGCACGACCTCTCACTGCGCATGCTGCGCCGTCGCGTACTGGCGAAGGAAACGCGTGCGACGGTGTTGCGTCTCGCACCGCCACTCGTCATCGAACGTGCCGAGATCGACACCTGCATCTCTGCGCTCAAGGCCGTGCTGGCCGAGGCCGAGACAGACGTGTAACGGCAACGCCCGTCAATGTGCGGACGATTTCGACCAGAGATTCATCACCAGAACACCCGCGACGATGAGCGCCATGCCGACCATGGCGGGCGCGTCAAGCTTCTGTCCGAAGAGCACGCGCGACGCTATCGAAATGAGCACAATGCCCAGCCCCGACCACATCGCGTAGGCGATGCCCACGGGGATCGTGCGCAGCGTGAGCGAGAGCATGTAGAACGCCACGCCGTAACCCACGACGACCAGCACCACCGGCCCGACCCGCGTGAATCCCTCCGATGCCTTGAGCGCCGACGTCGCAATCACCTCCGCCACGATCGCCACCAGCAGGTACAGATACGCCATCGAAATTCCTCGTATGCGCGAACTCAAGAGGCGCCCATCATAACCGACGGATTCCGCGCCGCGTCGCGCAAAAAAACGCTTGCCTAAGGGGGCCGCGCCGCGCTAAAGTCGCCGTCACGGTGTGGCCAGCACACCGGCGTCGCTCGGACGGTTCCGGGCGCTTACGTTCCAGGATTGCCATGTCCAGCTCCCAGAGCTCGCGCAGCTTTACGCGCATCAATCGCCTTCCCCCCTACGTTTTCAACATCACCGCCGAGCTGAAGATGGCGGCACGCCGCCGTGGCGAGGACATCATCGATCTGTCGATGGGCAATCCCGATGGCGCGACCCCGCCGCATATCGTCAGCAAGCTCGTCGAAGTCGCACAACGCCCCGACACGCACGGTTATTCGACCTCGCGCGGCATTCCACGTCTGCGCCGCGCGATCACGCGCTGGTACAAGGATCGCTATGACGTGGATCTCGATCCCGAGCGCGAAGCCATCGTCACCATCGGATCGAAGGAAGGTCTCGCCCACCTGATGCTCGCCACGCTGGATCAGGGCGACACGGTGCTCGTGCCGAATCCATCGTATCCGATCCACATCTACGGCGCGGTCATCGCGGGGGCGAACATCCGCTCCGTGCCGATGACACCCGGCATCGACTTCTTCACCGAACTCGAGCGCGGCATTCGCGAGAGCCATCCGAAGCCGAAGATGGTGATTCTCGGCTTCCCGTCGAACCCCACGGCACAGTGCGTCGAACTCGAATTCTTCGAGCGCGTGGTCGATCTGGCCCGCAAACACGACATTCTCGTGGTGCACGATCTGGCCTACGCCGATATCGTCTACGACGGCTACAAAGCGCCCTCGATCATGCAGGTGCCTGGCGCGAAGGACGTGGCCGTCGAATTTTTCACGCTCTCGAAGAGCTACAACATGGCCGGCTGGCGCATCGGCTTCATGGTCGGCAATGCCGATCTGGTCTCTGCCCTCGCCCGCATCAAGAGCTATCACGACTACGGCACGTTCACGCCCTTGCAGGTCGCGGCCATCGCCGCACTCGAGGGCGATCAGCAGTGCGTCGAAGAGATTCGCGCCCAGTATCAGCGCCGCCGCGATGTGCTCTACAAAGGATTGACGGAAGCCGGCTGGGCGGTCGATCTGCCGCGCGCGTCGATGTACATCTGGGCGCGCATTCCGGAACCGTACCGCGCGCTCGGCTCGCTCGAATTCGCAAAGAAGCTGCTTGCGCAGGCCAAGGTCTCGGTCTCGCCGGGTATCGGCTTCGGAGAGTACGGAGACGAATATGTGCGCTTCGCGTTGATCGAAAACGAGTCGCGCATTCGTCAGGCGGTACGCGGCATCAAACACATGTTCCGTGAAGACGGACTGGTGCAGCCTACGGTTCCCTGATCCGAGACCTCACACGCGACAGCACAAACCCATCGGGGCGCACTCATCCGAGGCGCCCCGATGAATCTCACAGATCGCAAGCGCTCAATCCGACCCCGCGAGATACCGGCTGGGCACCGCACCCAGCACATGGCGAAACGCCGCCGTGAACGCGCTCGGACTCCCATACCCCAGATCGAGCGCGACACGCGTCACGGATTGCCCGTCGTTCAGCCGCGCAATCGCGGCCAGCAAACAGACCTGTTGACGCCATTCGGCAAAACTCACGCCCGTCTGCTCACGAAACCGGCGCGTGAATGTGCGACGGCTCATCGATGCCATGGCCGCCGCCTCGTCGAGACCGGTCGTCATCGAGGGCGCGGCGAATACCGCCCGGCAAACGCTTGCGAGTTGCGCATCGTCAGGCAGCGGCGCATGTAACGACAGACGCGGCATCGCGGCCATCTCGGCAATCAGCAACGCCATGAGTTTGCCGTCGCGCGCGTCTTCGTCATACATCGGCGGCAGATCGACGGCGTCTTCCAGCAACTGCCTGAGCAATGGCGAAACCCCATACACGCAGCAGCGATCCGGCAAACCGGCGGCCCCCGAGGCATGCGGCGTCACGAAGGTATTGAGCATGGTCACCGGGCCGCTCATCGTCATGGCGTGCGAGACACCGGCAGGTACCCAGCAGGCACGTTGCGGCGGCACGAACCACCGGCCCTGCGGCGTCGACACCGTAATCAAGCCTCGCGACGCGAACGCGAATTGCCCGCGCGCGTGGGCATGCTCGGGAAATGTGAGTCCCGCCGGGTAGTCGTTGGCCGTGACCACCACGCTTCGCGGCAAATGTTCGTAGGGATCGATCAGCGTATTTCGCATGGCCCGGATTCTACAGCTAACGACCCGGCATCGGCATCGGGCACGCCGCAGGGTCACTACGATTAGCGTCGTTATCCGGCCGCCATTGCGTGCGCCGGATGTCTCAACACCCGCTCCCGGAGTCAAAATGCCCAATACCTATCACCGCGCCGGTCACGGCCCGCATGCCGTCATCGTGCTGCATGGCTGGTTCGGCGACGCTCGTTCATTTCATGAGTGCGAACCGTGGTTGTCACATGACGAGTTCAGTTACGTCTTTATGGACTACCGCGGCTACGGCGGCATGCGCGACACCCCCGGCGCCTATACGATCGCCGAGATCGCGCAGGACACCATCGATCTGGCCGATACCCTCGGTCTGTCCACCTTCAGCCTGATCGGCCATTCGATGGGCGGCATGGCCATCGAGAAGGTCGCGGCCCTCGCCCCTCACCGCATACGCAAACTCGTGCCCGTCGCCCCGGTGCCCTGCGGCGGCGTACCGTTCGACGCCACCCGGCGCGCGCTGTTCGAAGACGCGGCGACATCGCTGGACCATCGCAAGACGATCATCGCGCGCAGTACGGGCCTGCGTCTGCCGCCGTCATGGATTGCATGGAAGGCGCAATACTCGGCGGCGCATTCGTCCGCACAGGCATTCGCGGCCTATTTCCGCGCCTGGGCCGACACGGACTTCAGCGATGCGCTTCAAAGCACGCTGCCGGTCAAGGTGCTGATTGGCGAAAACGATCCGACGTTCAACACCGCACTCATGACGCAGACGTACTTGCAACGCTATGTGCACGCCAGCGTCGAAGTTCTCGGCAACGCCGGCCACTACCCGATGAACGAGACGCCTCTCGCGCTGGTCGCCGCGATCGAATCCTTCTTGCGAAGCGACAGCGAAACCGCCGCTCAACCTCATTGAAAAATGGGGAGTCCCCGGACTCCCCATTCGCCTCACGCGGCACGTCGCTGGCGGCGACTACGCGGGCAACCACTCCTGCAACGTCACTTCGATCGTGATGAACGACAGATTGCCGCCACGCACGAAGCGTCCTGCGAACATGCGTCCCTCCGTGTCCGCCACCATGCCGTGCAGCATGGGCAGCGTGTGCGCGGCATCGGGCCGGACATCCACCTCGCCGAACACATTGAGGATTTCCACGCCGGGGCCGCTCACCAGTTGCTCACGCCAGCCGTCACCCGCGCGAAATGCCAGACGTGCGTCAATCAGACTCCCCACCGCGCCGCGCACGATGGCCCGCGAGATGCCATGCTCCGCGCACAGCGCCTCGATGCTCTCCGTCAGGTCCTGATTCGGTTTGAGACGTGCCACGACCAACCTGCCCAGCGTGCCGTTCTCGATGGCCACCGGAACATCCAGCGCTGTACTCATGAGAGGCCTCCGGCGACGGGATGGAGCAGGTGAAAGCGCGTCTCGTCGTCATCGGCGGTCACGTAGCCGCCGTGCTCGAACAGACACAGGCGAATCACCACAGGCTCGTCTCCGGCCCAGGTGTGATCGAGAATCAGATGACCGCCATGCAATTCGCCACACGGGTCGGAAAACCCCGCATGGCAATGCAACAGCGTGGCACCGTCGGCCGTACGGCCGACCGTGATCGCACCGCCGATCAGATCCACCTCCCGGGTTTCGTCGACCGGCGCCCCATAGCCGAAGGGGCGCTCCGTGTCAGCGGTGTTCTCTATCATGTGATACCGCAGACCTCGCGCGGTGCCCGCGCAGAAGCGGCCGACGCCGCCGCCATACGCATAGCGGGATAACGCCGCGCGTAAGGCCTCTCCGAGATTCGCACCAGACCGGATCGTCACGCGCAGTTCGTGCTGCCCGCTCAACACGCAGTCTTCCACACGGGGTAACGTGGGGGCGCCTGCATGCCGATAGATCCGTGAAAGCGCAGGTTTCATAGTCGATAGTCTCCTTGCTCTTCGAGCATCGTCTTGATTTGCTTCTTCACGATCTTGCCGTAGCCCGACTTGGGCATGGCATTCCAGAAAATGAAGCGACGCGGCCACTTGTAGCGGGCAATGCGCGCTTCGAGATGTCCGAGCAGTTCATCGGCCTGAGCTGCCATGCCCTCCCGTGCGACCACCACTGCGAGCCCGCTCTCGCCCCACTTGGGGTCGGGCACGCCAAGCACCGCGCACTCCGACACGGCCGGGTGCGTGAGCAACGCTTCCTCGATCTCGCGCGGGTAGACGTTCGAGCCCCCCGAGATGTACATGTCCGAGGCGCGTCCCGTGATGTACAGGAAACCCTGCGCATCCACATGCCCGAGATCGCCAGTGTGGAACCAGTCGTCCTTGAACGCCTTGGCGTTCGCGTCCGGATTGTTGTGATACCCCATGAAGACCGCCGGCCCGCGCACACAGATCTCGCCTGAGGCGAACGGTGGCTGACGCTCGCCATGCTCGTCGAGAATCGCCACCTCCATGCCTGTGCGCGGCACACCGCAAGTGCCGATGCGCGCGTCGGGCGCGTTGTCGTCGTCGCTGTGCAGCCACGGCGGCAGTACCGTGATGTTGCCCGTCACCTCGCCCAGACCGTAGTACTGCACCAGCACTCGGCCCAGCTTTTGCAGCGCGTATTTCTGATCCGCGCGATACATCGGCGCCCCGGCATAGATCACAAAGCGCAACGAGCTATGGTCGTAGCGATCCACCGCCGGGTCTTCGACCAGCATCTTGACGATGGTCGGCACCGTGAACATGTTGTCGACGCGATAACGCTCGATGGCCTGCCAGACCTGCTCCGCGTCCATCTTCTCGCCCGGCAGCAGCACGCTGGCCGCCCCGCGTGCCGTATTCACGATGGCGTGAATGCCCGCCCCGTGCGAGAGCGGCGCCACCACCATCGAGCGGCTGCGGTAAGTGATGCCGGGCATCAGATCGGCCAAATGATTGGTGACGACGAAAGCCATCTGCCCATGCGAGAGCACACCCGCCTTCGGATGGCCGGTCGTGCCCGATGTGTAGAAGAACCACAACGGGTCTTCGTACTCGACTTCCGCTTCATAGCCGGGGGCGCCGAGGTGTTCGGCCACCAGTGTCTCGTAGTGCATCTCACCCGCGCGCGGCGCGCCCAGCGCAATGACATGGCGCAACGCCGGCGAGGCGGCACGCACAGCGTCGACATGCCCCTCGAAGCCCGCGTCGTAGATCATCACGCAGGCGCCGCTCGATTGCCCCAGATATGCGGCTTCCGGTGGGGTGATACGGAAGTTCGTCGGCACCCAGACCGCGCCCAGCCGAAAGGCGATCCACGCGCTCTCGAAGATGGGCAAGTTGTTGCGCGAATGCACCAGCAGCTTGTCGCCACGGCGCACACCCAGCTTGCGCAAGGCATCGACGGCGGCGTTCACGCGGGCGTCGATCTCGCCCCACGTGCTGACCTTCTCACCGATGATCACGCCGGGTTCGTCAGGATGACGCCGGGCAACGTCGGCCAGCAGCCGGCCGAGATTCATGACCTTCTTGAGCATTTCGCTCGTCTCCTCTTTCTTCTTTCTCAGTCTTGCTGTCTGTCTTGCCCGGCCAACGCCGGGCAACCTGCCTGACACTGTCGTGCAACGTATCAGCGCGCTTCGAGAATGCTCACGTAGTTCGCCACTGCCGCCCCGCCCATGTTGAAAACGCCCGCGAGCTTCGCGTTCGGGATCTGCATCTCACCCGCAGACCCTGTCAGTTGCATGGCGGCCATGACGTGCATGGAGACGCCTGTCGCCCCGACCGGGTGCCCCTTTGCCTTCAACCCGCCCGACGGATTGACCGGCAGCAGACCGTTCTTTTCGGTCAACCCCTCGGCCACCACGTTTGCACCCTGCCCCGGCTTGGCGAGCCCCATCGCCTCGTACTCGATGAGTTCGGCGATGGTGAAACAGTCATGTGTCTCGACCAGCGACAGGTCTTTGAGCGAGACGCCGGCAACGCCCAGTGCCTGACGCCAGGCGTGCTGTCCGCCTTCAAACGCCAGCGGGTCACGACGCGAGAGCGGCAAGTAGTCGTTGACCTGCACCGCCGCGCGAAAGCCGACGGCCTTGGGCATCGTGCGCGCCACGTCGGCAGACGAGATCACGAGCGCGGCAGCTCCGTCCGACACCATCGAGCAATCGGTACGCTTGAGCGGCCCGGCCACAAACGGATTCTTCTCGGAGACATTGCGGCAGAAGTCGTAACCGAAGTCCCGACGCATGTGTGCGTAGGGATTGACCGAACCGTTGCGATGGTTCTTCGCCGCAATGCGTGCGAGGGCGTCGGACTGGTCGCCATAGCGGTCGAAGTACGCTTGTGCAATGGTGCCGAACACGCCCGCAAAACCGCCCGGAATGTCGGCCTCTTCGCGTGCGTAGGAACATTTGAGCAACACCTCGCCGACCTGCGGCGTCGCCAGCTCGGTCATCTTCTCGAAGCCGATCACGAGCACGTGCGTGGCTTTGCCCGCTTCGATGGATTGCAGTCCGCCATACACGGCGGCCGACCCCGTCGCGCACGCATTCTCGTAGCGCGTGGCCGGTTTGAAGCGCAGGCCGGGAATTCGGTTGAAAACGAGCGACGACGGAAAGTCCTGATACAGGAAACCGCCATTGAAAGTGCCGACGTGAATGGAATCGATCTGTTCGGGCGCAAGGCCCGCGTCGTCGAGCGCAGCTTGTGCGACGTCGGCCAGCAAGACTTCGGCATCGACGTTGTCGAGTTTTCCGAACTGGGAGTGGGCCCAGCCGGTAAGGCATGCAGCAACCATGAAGTGTCTCCGGAAAAATGGGGTCATCCAGACTCCGGTGAGCAATTTCGATGCCAGACATGGGCACCTCCCCACGCCGATGACGCGCTAACGGCATCCACGGCGCATTGCAGCTCGATTGCGATGCTCGCGCTTGTGGCGCTTTCGCAATTGACGTAAGCGTAAAGCCGCATCCACTACGGCATCAAGTGAATTCGGATGCACACCAAACGAAATGTATTTGCTGTGCTGCAACACAACCGGCCGGGCACGGCGGCATGCGACACCTGTCGCATCGCTGTCGTCGATCACATGCGACAGGTGTCGCAAGGCGGGCGCCAAATGCGACAGGTGTCGCACCGCATCCGGGTGCCGATCGGACTCCGCTCGCAGATGCAGCAAACGGCGCTCGCGGCGCCGACGTACCGCCACGGCGGGTTCCGCCAGATAAAAGGAAGCGCAGCGAGGCAACCCGACAGACGCGGGACTTCATGAGTGCTTAACAAGATAAGGGTTTTCCCGCCCGGACTGCGATCTGGCATTCGACTTGCGTAAGATAGCCAAGCCACTTGCGAGTCGCTTCACGCTTGCATTAGGAGTTGGCCGGGGCATTGCATGGCAACACGACAGCACGCCTCGCGCATCAGACGCAGTCACCAAACCAATAATCAGGAGACATGCAGTATGAGCAATATGGACCGCCGCCACTTCATCAAGGTTGTGGCCGCCACTTCGGCCGCTGCCGCCACGGGGTTGTATCAGACGCAGGCCCGCGCCGCAGAATTCACGCTGAAGTTCGCCAACAACCTGCCCATCAGCCATCCGATGAACATTCGCGCCAAAGAGATGGCGCAGAAAATCGCAGAGCAATCGAAGGGCCGTATCGACTTCCAGATTTACCCGAACAACCAGCTCGGCACCGATAGCGACATGCTGAGCCAGATCCGTTCGGGCGCCATCGATTACTTCACGCTCTCGCCGCTGATTCTCGGCACGCTGGTGCCCTCGGCGCAGATTTCGGGCGTGGGCTTCGCGTTCAAGGATTACGGTCAGGTGTGGGCGGCGATGGACGGCGACCTCGGGGCGCACGTGCGCGGCCAGATCGCCAAGACATCGGTGTTCGCCTTCGACAAGATCTGGGAAAACGGTTACCGCCAGATCACCACGAGCAGCCGCCCGATCAACTCGCCGGCCGACCTCAAGGGCCTGAAGATCCGCGTGCCGACGAGCCCGCTATGGACGTCGATGTTCCGTGCCTTCGACTCGTCGCCGACGTCGATCAACTTCGCCGAAGTGTATTCGGCCTTGCAGACGCACATCGTTGAAGCGCAGGAGAATCCGCTCGCGCTGCTGACCACGGCCAAGCTGTATGAAGTGCAGAAGTACGTGTCGATGACGAACCACATGTGGGACGGCTTCTGGTTCCTCGCCAACAAGCAGAAATGGGACAAGCTGCCCAAGGACTTGCAGGCGATCGTCACCGCCAACGTGAACGCCGCAGCGATGGCGCAACGCGACGACGTGCGCAAGCTCAACGACGGCGTCATGGCCGAACTCAAGCAGAAGGGTCTCGTGTTCAACGCACCGAACAACGAGCAATTCCGCGAGAAGCTTCGCGCCGCCGGCTTCTATGCCGAATGGCACAAGAAGTTTGGTGACGAAGCGTGGACCACGTTGGAAAAGTACACCGGGAAGCTCGCGTAAATGGAAACGTTGACGATGACGGCCGAGCCGACGCACGCGCTCGCCCGCCTCTTCTGCCACGTCAACCGCGCGGTGATGAAAGTCACCGAAGCGGCTGCCGTGCTGCTGGTGGTGGCGGAAACTCTCATCCTGCTCGCGGGCGTGATCTCGCGTTACGGGTTCGACAATCCGATCACCTGGTCTGACGAACTGGCGCAGATCCTGTTCATCTGGCTATCGATGCTCGGTGCGGTTCTGGCGCTCGACCGGGGCGAACACATGCGCCTGTCCGCCATCGTCAACAAACTCCCGGCGGCATGGCGCGACTGGTTCCAGACCATGGCTGCGCTCACGGTCTGCGTGTTCGTCGCGCTCATCATCATGCCCGCGTACACGCATGCCATCGAACAGATGGACATCACCACGCCCGCGCTCGAAATCCCCGACGGGTTGCGCGCCGCCGCGCTGCCGGTCGGCGCAGCGCTGATGCTCGTCGCGGCCATCTCGCGCATGGCGCGGTGCTCGACCCTGCGCCAGTTCGGTCTTGGCGTGTTGGTCGTTGCCGCGCTCGGCACCGCACTCTGGCTCGGCCGCCCCGCACTCATCGCGATGGGCAACTACAACCTGCTGGTGTTCTTCGTACTGATCGTCGGTGCATGCGTGGCAGGCGGTATTCCGATCGCCTTTGCCTTCGGCACGGCAACGCTGGCCTATCTGGCACTCGTGACCGACGCGCCGCTTCAGATTGTCGTCAGTCGCATGGACGAGGGCATGTCGGGCCTCATCCTGCTGTCGGTGCCGCTGTTCGTGCTGCTCGGCGCGCTGATCGAGATGAGCGGGCTTGCTCGCAGCCTGATCGAATTCATGGCCTCGCTGCTCGGCCATGTGCGCGGCGGCCTGCAATACGTGCTGCTCGGTGCGATGTTCCTGGTCTCAGGTATTTCCGGGTCGAAGGCTGCCGACATGGCAGCCGTGGCGCCAGCCCTCTTCCCCGAAATGCAGCGGCGCGGATCGAAACCGGAAGACCTCGTCGCACTGCTCTCGTCGACCGGCGCCATGACGGAGACGATTCCGCCCAGCCTCGTGCTCATCACCATCGGTGCGGTGTGCGGTGTGTCCATCACGGCGCTCTTTGTTGGCGGCCTGCTGCCTGCCGTCATCGCCACGCTGGCCATCGTCGTGGTGTGCTTCACGCGCTCGCGCAAAGAGGCTCCCAGTGCGGCGCGCCGCGCGCCGTGGAGCGTGATCGGCAAGACGTTCATCGTGGCGTTGCCGGCACTCGCTCTGCCGATTCTGATCCGCACGGCCGTCATCGAAGGCGCCGCTACGGCAACGGAAGTGTCCACGATCGGTATCGCCTACACGATCGTGATCGGCCTGCTCGTCCATGCCTTCAAGAAGCACCTGAACTTCAAGCGCCTGTATCCGCTGCTCACGGAAACGGCAGCACTTTCCGGCGCCATCCTGCTCATCATCGGCATGGCCACCGCCATGGCCTGGGCGCTCACGCAGTCGGGCTTCTCCGCCAAGCTCGTCGGGCTGATGCATGGGGTGCCGGGCGGACAGATCGGCTTCCTGCTCATCTCGATGGTCGTGTTCATCGTGCTGGGCAGCGTGCTGGAAGGCATTCCGGCCATCGTGCTGTTCGGGCCGCTGCTCTTTCCGGTCGCCCGCTCGCTGGGCATTCACGATGTGCACTACGCGATGGTCGTGATCCTGTCGATGGGCATGGGCCTGTTCGCACCGCCGCTCGGCGTCGGTTTCTACGCCGCGTGCGCCATCGGCAAGACGTCGCCGGACAAGGTGTTCAACCGGATGTGGACCTACATGGGCGCGCTGCTCATCGCACTGCTTATCGTGGTCTTCATCCCCTGGATCTCGATCGGCTTTCTGAAGTAAGACACCCCCACTAACGGTTTCTCGATATTACCGACGGGCTCCGCCGCGCTGCTGGCGGCGGAGCCCGTGCTGTAGAAGTCAATAAATTTAGGAGTCCATAGCATGACGGAGAAAGTAGCAGTTGTCACGGGCGGCGGCATGGGTATCGGCGCCGCTATCTGCGAGCGGTTGGTGAATGACGGCATGACGGTCGTTGTCGCCGATCTGAACGAAGGCGCGGCAGGTGAGACGGCGGCGAAGCTGAACGCGGCGGGTGGCAAGGCGTGGGCGCTGGGGATGAATGTGGGCGACGCCGCATCGATTGCCGATGGCTTCGCACAGATCGCGCAACGGTATGGGCGTTGCGATGTGCTCGTGAACAACGCGGGGATCGCCAAGACATTCCCGTTTCTCGACTATCCACTCGATCACTGGCATCAGGTGATGAACGTGAACCTCACGGGCACGCTGCTGTGCGGGCAGCACGCCGCGCGACTCATGCGCGAACAGCGCTGGGGACGGATCATCAATCTGGCGTCCGTGGCGGGCATTCTGGCCAGCGCAGGACGCACGGCCTACGGAACGTCGAAAGCCGCCGTCATCGGCCTCACGCGCCAGATGGCCATTGAACTCGCGCCCTTCGGCATTACCGCCAACGGCGTCGCCCCCGGCCCCATCGACACGCCGCTCACGCAGGTGCTGCACTCCGACGTCTCACGCCGCCACTATACGGAGACGACGCCCCTCGGCCGCTACGGGCAGCCCAGTGAGATCGCTGGCGCGGTGAGCTTTCTGGCATCGGACGACGCGTCTTACGTGACAGGTCACATCCTGCCGGTCGACGGCGGCTTTGTGGCAGCCGGGATTCTGGAGATCTGAAGCGGCGCCGTCCAATCTTTCCGCATGACCGCGATAGACACAGGGCGAGTCCTGTCTATCGCGGTGGCCCCGACGCGCGACAGCCGCTCGCGCATAGTACGCATACCGGTCAGAGGGCCGTCATTGCCCTGCGTTCCTCGTCGGTGAGGATCGGGCCGTCCAGCGTGACTTGCGAGTGATCGTCCTTGAACTTTGCAATGATCGGCTTCAACTCGCTCTTGATATGCTTTTCGCTGTAGCCATTGAAGAGATGGCCAATCAGGCCCCGACGCAAATCGCTGCTTCCCATATACCAGTCGGCAATCGGAAACGTCAGATTCATGTTGTATTTCATCATGATGCCCATGTTGTGGTGGGCGGTGTGATGGCGCCGAATGGTGTTGATGAACGGCATGTAGCGCACGAACCAGTTCTCGTGACAGTGGCAACAGTAGTGGAAGGTTTCATAAATGACGTACTGACCGACCATGGTCAGGAACACCATCCAGCCAGCGTTGGCGTTCAGTATCCATGAAGTCGCATAACCGATGACCCCGCCGCCAATACCAAGCGTCATCAGCACACGCCATGGGAAGAACACGATCCGGAACTCACGCGTCGTGTCGATCGTCGACAACTGGTCGGTGAAGTACTGATGATGCTGGCGTGTATGCCGGTTGTAGATCTCGCGCAGGCCCCACACATCCACCCGACGGTGCATGACGAATCGATGCATGAACCACTCGACGAAGTTGCCCGCCAGAAAAACCGGAACGATCAGGAACCATTCCCAAGTCGGATTCTGCAAACGGCTGACGGCATACCATACCGCGCCAATCGCCACGACATACATCACGATGATATGCAGCATGCCGTTGTACATCGGGCTTATGTCGGACTTGTATTGTTCCCTGAACTTCAACTGACGCTCTGTAATCATGACTTGTCTCCTGTGTCTGAATCAACGCGAATTGCAAAATAAACAATTAACATATTAGTTGTGCAAAAACAAGAATCATCGGAATGGCGTTCACTGTTTTGTGAAGTGGAAGCGATGAAATGATTCGGGATGGACGTTCGTGCCGTTGGTGCCGGAGAAGGTGCATCCGACCGGCCCCACTGGCGTCAGGCGCGGTCCCCGCCGCAGTTCCGCGCGGCGGGGACCGCGCCCCGCCGGGTCAAGAACGGGTAAATCTCTTGCAACGGGTCAGTGCGAAACGTCCTCCAGCGAACGGCCCTTCGTCTCGACGCCAAGCAACAGTACGGCCAGCGCGGCAATCACGAAGGACAGAGCCCCCATGGTGAACACGCCCGTTTGTCCCCAGGTCGGGAGCAGCACACCAATGGCGAAAGGGCCGGCGAGAGAGCCGACGCGTCCGATGGAGGAGGCAAAACCCGAGCCCGTTGCACGGATGCGGGTCGGGTAAAGTTCCGGTGTGTAGGCGTACAGCACAGACCACATGCCGAAGAGAAAGAACTGCATCAGTAGCCCTGTGGCAATCAACTGCTCAATCGGCGCCTTGTTGCCTGCCGCCTGACCGTATAGATAGGCGGCGAGCGCACTGCCAAGCAGCATCAATGCGCAGGTCGGCTTGCGTCCCCATTTCTCCAGCAACCAGGCTGAGAAAAGGAAGCCGGGGATGCCTGCCAGCGAGATATAGACGGTGTAGAGCACGGATTTGGTGATCTCGTATCCGGCCTGCTGCAGCAACGCCCCCAACCATGTTGTCAGCCCGTAGTAGCCCAGCAGCGCGAAGAACCAGGTGGTCCACAACATGACCGTTCGCTTCGCATACACGCCGCGCCAAATCTCCGAAAAGAGCGCCTTCCGGCCGGTCTGCTGGTGCCGCACGCCCGGCACGATGACGGGTTCCGGCAACCTGCGGCCGTAGGCCGTCTCCACTTTGGCTTCGATGTGGTTCATCACGTCCGCCGCTTCTTTCATGCGCCCAGTGTCTTCCAGCCAACGAGGCGATTCGGGCACCATTCGCCTGATGACGAACACGAAAACGGCCGGGATCGCCAACGCGATGAAGATGCCGCGCCACCCGATCACCGGGAGCATGAAGTAGGAAAACGCGCCAGCCGCGATGAAGCCGATGGGCCAGAAACCTTCGAGGATGGCCACATACTTGCCGCGACTTCTGGCCGGAACGATCTCTGAAACCATCGAGAGACCGATCGGGAACTCCATGCCCATGCCGAAGCCGAGCAGAACGCGGTACATCATCAGCGACTCGACATTGTGAGCAAAGCCGCACATCAGGCTGCCGGCCCCCCAGAAGACCATGCTGACCTGAAAGACCGGCTTGCGCCCGAACTTGTCCGCAAGAAGCCCCGCGGTGGCGGCACCCACGAACATGCCGAGAAAGCTGGAACTGGCGAGCAGTCCGGCCTGCGAGGCGGAAAGGCCGAACTCCGCCTTGATCGAACCGAGAACGAACGTCATCAACCCGAGATCCATGGAATCGAAGAACCAGGCGGTGGCGATGATAGAGAAAAGCGTTCGTTGATAGTTCGTCATCGGTAGTCGCTCAAGACGCGCGACGACGTCAACACCTAGCCGCGACGCGGCTGCGGACATATCCATGCTTGTGTCTCCTTTGTTACATTTTTCTGATATTCATCTAACATATTAGACATTGAGACGCAAAGCGACCGGTGTGTCCGGCCGAATGGTGAATTGTGTCTTTGCGCGGCGACAGCGACCTGTCGAATCGATGGGAATCGCGTTGATCAGGCTGCCGACCGTCTCTCAGTCTTCTCGTCTCGAAGACCTCCACGCCACGCGTTGTCGATGATTTCCGCGTAGCACTCTTCGATATTCCCGACCGGGAATGCTTTGGCCAACCGAGTCACGCCAAGTGAATCGATGAGCAGATCCCTCAGCGATCCCTGGGAAATGCCGAAGGCATTGAGATCAGTGGGGATGCCGAGCTTGCCAACAAGCTCGCGCAATTTGTGGGGCAACTCGCGAACGGCCTGCACTTCGTCGTCGACCTTGATGCCGAACATTCGGGCCACTTCGAGGAGTTCAGCGTGGCGCGACTCGCGCAACGCATCGATGACATATGGCAGGACAACCGCATTCGTGGCGCCGTGGGACTTGTGCGTCAGCGCCGCGACGCCATACGCAATGCCATGAACCGCATTGAGTCCGGCGCTCCCATATGACATTGCGGCGTAGACGCTCGCGTAGCACATACCGACGCGCGCCTCCACGTCGTTACCATCTTCGTAACAACGAAGTAGATAGGCGGTGGCTAGCCGGATCGACTCACGCGCAAAGATCATGGTCAGACCGCTGCGACCGCTGTAGCCGGGGTCGAAGGAGCCGTTTCGATCGAACCGATCGGAGTCGAGCGTGACGAACGATTCGAGCGCGTGGGTCAAAGCGTCGATGCCAGACTCGGCCGTGACCTTGGGCGGGCATGTGAATGTGAGTTCGGGGTCGATAGCAGCGACGACCGGACGTAGCCGATTGTCCATCACGGCGGTTTTGATGCCGGTCGGCGGATCGAACAGAATGGTTCCGGGGGTGAGTTCCGACCCCGTGCCGGCGGTCGTTGGCACAGCGATGTGGTCGATGACGGGCGCATCGCTTGCCACGCCGCTTCCGAAGTCGCGAATGGGGCGGCCCGCCGGAAGCGTGACGCACAACGCCTTGGCCAGATCGATGTTGCTGCCGCCTCCTAGCGAGACGATGTGATCCGGCAACTGGCCGCCCTGCGCGATACGCAGTTCGTCCGTCGCGCGATCGCACAGATCCGTGGTCGGGTCGGGCTGACCGCCGGCATAGACGTCCACATGCACCCCCTGGTGTTCGCACGCCGTCACGTACTCCTTCACCCAGCGTGTTTTCTCGGCAAAGAAGCTGTCTGTGACGAGCAGCCCGCGCCGGTAGCCAAGGGCCTGAAGAAGGCTGGGGAGCTTGTGGCGATAACCCAGCTCGATGATGAGCCGGGAGGGCGCACAAAAGTGGACGCAATCGTCGATCCTCATGAATTCTCCTGTTGGTTGATTAGTGGCCCTGGCTCCGCGCAGTGCAGCGCCAGGAAATCTCGCATGGCGATGCCGACCTCCCAGGTGTTCTCCGTCAGAATCGAGTGACGCCCACCGGGAATCACATGCAGTGATGCGCGACGGATTCCTTCGCGCATGCGACGTGCGTGATCGAGTGGGCAGTCTTCGTCGTCGCTGCCGTGGACGATGAGGGCAGGCACGCCGACATGAGCCAGATTCGACAGATGCGAGACTGGCTTTAGCGCGCTCCAGGTCCAGGCCACGACACGCGGGTCGGCTGCCCGCTTTAGCCTCAGACGCGCCTCGCGCTGCCTGATCTCGGTGAGGAGTGCAGTCTCGTCGGCAGACGCAAACCAGTTCACCTCGTTCAACTGTGCGGTGCCCGACATGAGGACAACGGCGACCGGCGGAGAATGCCGCGCCGTGCCGTCTGCCAGATGCCCCATGAACTCGAGGATCACGGAGACACCCATGCTCCAGCCGGCCAGGACGTAGGCGTGATGGCCGACCTCTTGTTCGATGATCTCGCTGGTGACGCGCGCGAACTCGCAGGCATTGCACGCTCGTGCGGAAAGCGGGGGGCCTGCGTCGCCGCGTCCCGGCATGTTGGGCAAGATAAAACGAAACGTATCGCCGAGCGCCGTTGCAAGCGGAGTCCATGAGTCGCTCGTTCCCTGAATGCCGTGCAAGGCAACCACCGGGAAACCATCCGGCCTCCCCACCCTCGTGATGTCCATCGCCGTTCCTCCCACACATCCATGTAATATATTAGTTGATTAATAATAGCACATCAGACTATCAAGACAAGCGATGCGCATACCGGGAAAGCCCGAGGTATGGGGCGTGTTAAGGGCCGGGACATGTCACCGCTATCGCCAGAAGCAGGTGATATACAATTAACATTTGCTCTGGGCATTGACCAAATGGCGACAAAGAAAGCGACCCGACGGACGGGAAAATCGGAAGCCGCGGCGCTCGATGAACGAGTGGACGTGATCCCTCGCGGCAGAATGGTCGACATGGCGTACGAGTGGATCGAAGAAGCGATAGTGACGCTGCGACTGGCCCCGGGTTCAACAATGTCGGAGTTGCAGTTGAGCGAAATGACGGGGTTTGGCCGCACCCCGATTCGCGAAGCGGTTCAGCGGCTGGCCAGGGAACATTTGATTATTGTGTTGCCACAGCGCGGCCTGCTCGTGCCCCCGATGGACGTCTCCAAGCAGTTGCGTCTGCTGGAAACGCGACGTGAGGTCGAACGGTTGATTGCCAGAAGCGCGGCGAAGAAAGCCACGGCAGAACAACGCGAACACTTCGCGCGTCTGGCAAAGGAGTTCAGAAGTTCCGCCCGCAGCGGCAAGGATGTGGAGTTCATTCGTGCCGACCGCGAGTTCAACGAGTTGTGTCTTGTCGCCGCACGCAACGAATTCGCCGAAGGGGCGATGCGCCTGATGCACGGGCTATCACGCCGCTTCTGGTATTACCACTACAAAGAAGCGGCCGACCTGCCGACCATGGCGCGACTACATGCGGAAGTCGCCGAAGCGATTGCTGCCGGCGACGTGAAACGCGCAGGTGAAGCCCTCGATGCATTGCTGGACAACATCGAAACCTTTACGCGAGCCACAGTGCTGGGCGACCGAGTGTAATCGACCGGCAGAGCCGCGGAATTTCCATCCGCGTAGCGCTTTGCGACGACGACTGCGCTTGGCCGGCTATCACCGCTTCGCATCAACCAGCCCTCTGCGCGCCCTCATCGCACACCGGTGTCCGGTCTGTCGGGCACCAGCCGCGCGCCCGGCGCGCGCTGCATCTCACGCCACACCGTTCTCGCGTTTTCGACGAACGTCGCCACACAGGGGTTGTGATTGTCGCGACTCCAAAGCAGCGCCACCTCCGCCACCGGCGCGTTGCGCAACGGCTTGAAGACCGCGCTGCCTGACGCACTCGCGCTGCTCATCGACATTGGCACCATCGCCACGCCAAGGCCCTCCCCCACCAGATTGATAATCGTCTGCTGCAAGTTGGTTTCCAGCCGGATGTGAGGTGAAAACCCCGCGCGACGGCAGTGATCGACGACCAGATCGTAGACCAGCGGCGCGATCTCGCGCGGAATGCTCACGAACGACTCTTCGGCCAGTTGCGAGGCGTCGAGCACGCGCGCCTTGGCGAGCGCGTGCGTGCGCGGCAGTACGGCCACCATCTCCTCGCGAAACACTGTCGCCGTATCGAGCCCGGTGAGGTCTTCGGGGCGGTACATGATGCCCACGTCGGTCTGCCCCGCACGCACCGCTTCGGCCAGTAAGTTGGGGAGCGTTTCCGCCAGTTTCATGTCGACCCGCGAATACGCGGCGGCGTAAGTGCGCGTCAGCGCGGGCAGGATGTTGTACGCCGAGGACATCATGAAGCCCACCGTGATCGCGCCATCCTCGCCCCGGCTCGCCGCCACGGCATTGCGACGCGCCCGCTCGACAGAGTTCAGGATTTCCACCGCATCCTGATAGAAACGTGCGCCCGCACGCGTGAGACGCACACTGCGGCGCGTGCGCTCGAACAGCAGCACCCCCAGTTCGGCCTCCATCAGCGCAATCTGGCGCGACAGCGGCGGCTGCGAGATATGCAACTGCTGAGCCGCACGGCCAAAGTGCAGCGTCTCCGCGAGCACCACGAAGTACTGGAAATGACGTAGTTCGATCATCTGATACCCCACCGGTATTAATAGCGCACCAATATTGTATTGGAAGTTATTACTATGTGGTCGTATCCTGCATTGGCGGTTGGCTACCCGAGCTGGCTGCGACATAAAAAAGACGTCAGGGAACGCCAGGCCACAAGCCACCGACGGCGACCTTTCGTACCAATACGAGAAGGAGACAAGTCATGCCCGCTCACCTTGCTGTAGCGCCTGCCCCCGCTCGACCTGTCGGCCACGCCAGCCCCATCGGCACAGCCAGCGCCAATACCGCCTTTGCCAATATCGCAGCCCTTGCCGAGCGCATCGCCCGTGTGCCGGCCGCCCCCGCCGCTGCGCGCCGGATGCGCCCCGACTACCTCGCCATCGATGACCTGTGCGGCACCGACGCCCGCATGCGCGATTTGCTCGCGCGCGGCAAGCGCTTCGTCGATCGCGGGCTGCCGGTGTTGATTCTCGGCGAGACGGGAACGGGCAAGGAGTTTCTGGCCAGGGCGCTGCACGAGTACAGCGAACGGCGTGCGCAGGCGTTTGTCGCCATCAACACGGCGTCGCTGCCTGAGCACCTCGTCGAGAGCGAACTGTTCGGTTATCAACGCGGCGCGTTCTCGGGTGCCTTGCCCGGCGGCATGAAAGGAAAATTGCAGCAGGCCGACGGCGGCACGCTTTTCCTCGATGAAATCGGCGACATGCCCCACGCACTGCAAACGCGGCTGTTGCGTGTGCTCTCGGAGCGCGAAGTGACGCCGCTGGGTGCGAGTCATGCGGTGCCCGTGGACGTACAACTGATCTGCGCCACCCATCAGGATCTCGCAACCGCCGTGGCACAGGGCACGTTCCGCGAAGACCTTTACTACCGCATTGCCGTGGGCATCCTCACATTACCCACATTGCGCGAGCGCGACGACAAGCGCGAACTGATCGCCCGCATGCTATGCGACGAATGGCCGGAACTACACGAGGATCAGGTGCTGGCTCGTGTGTCGCCAGACGCCCTGTCGCGTCTGCTCATGCATGCGTGGCCGGGGAATCTGCGCCAACTGCGCGCAGCGCTACGCTATGCATGTGCGGTGATGAGCGGTAATCAATTGTGTGCGGACGATCTGCCGCCGGAACTTGTTACGTCTTGTTCGCATACGTGGATGTCCGGCAACGATACGTTCACGGAGCAACGCTCACACGACATCGGTAATGCCGTCGCATCGGCCCCGCGTGTCCAGACCGTCGAGACGATTGCGCAAATGCCCCGTCATGACAGTGAACGTGAGCGCATTCTGCAAGCGCTCGCACAACATCGCTGGAACATTTCTGCCGCCGCACGCACGCTCGGCTTTTGCCGCGCATCGCTGTATCGCAAGCTCAAGCAGTTGAGCATTCCCCACGTGCGCGATTGCGGCGACGCCCTCAGCGCAGGGCACTTCGCGTAGCAAATCGCGCGGACAAAAAAAAGCGCGGCCAATGAGGCCGCGCCAAGGTTTGGAGACTTTTCACTCAACGCAAAAGTCTACTTCTCGCGGAACGTAGTATAGGTCGGCGCCCCGAAATCATTGTCATCATTCGGCGCAATGAATTATTCGGCGACTCGCAATAGTCCGTAAAACCCCGTAAATAAAGGGCGTTTCTGAGCCACCACATCTCTCGTGCTTGCCGGCATATCGGATTTCCCTCATCACGCGCGTGTAAAGTCGCTTGATGACATGCGCATGGCAACGACCTGACGCAAGCATCGATCTCTACCTATATAGGCAACCGGCATTGTGACGTGTCAGGCATCACATTGCACACGACAGCGGCGGTGCCCCATCGTTCGATGCGTCGCTTGTGCGCGCGGCACCTTGCGACAGGTTTTCGCATCAACGGAACCAAATTCCTTCACGCCTGTCGCGCGCAAATCCAGTGCTGGCAATGCTTCGCGCACACGATGGCATGTGCGGCACACTGTGTCCCGAGCGCAACACACGTCGCTTGCATCTCTATTTCCGGCCTAACCTTAATCAACGCAATCCCTTATTGGACAAAGCTTTCCGGCAGGTTCGAGGGATTCTTTTCGTATTTGAAATAGATTCTTGCGGATTCTGAAATAGGCGCGAGTAGCGGTGACTCATACACTGCCCCCTGTCAGCAGAGCAGTGCCGATACCTGATCGGGTTCGCGAATGACAAACCGTCACCTCGACATGTTCTGTTTCGCCGCGTTCTGTTTTCACGCGAATCTGCGATTCGTGTCACGTTACTGGAGCTTAAACCATGAAAAAAACTCTTCTTGCCGCAGCCGTCGTCGGCGCGTTCTCGGTGAGCGCGCACGCACAAAGCAGCGTCACGCTGTACGGCTTGATCGATGCAGGCATTGCTTACACCAGCAACTCGACGACCACGGCAGGTGCTTCGGGCTCGAAGAACTTCCGCGCAACGAGCGGCCTGATCAACGGTAGCCGTTGGGGCCTGAAAGGCTCGGAAGATCTGGGTGGCGGTAACAAGGCCATCTTCGTGCTGGAAAACGGTTTCTCGATCAACAACGGTCAGTCGGGCCAAAACGGCCGCATGTTCGGTCGTCAAGCCTTCGTTGGCCTGCAAAACGACAAGTTCGGCGCTGTGACGATCGGCCGTCAATACGACTCGCTGGTTGATTACCTGGCTCCGCTGACCCTGAACGGTTCGTCGTTCGGCGGCACGATCGCTGCGCACCCGTACGATAACGACAACACGAACAACTCGTTCCGTGTGAACAACTCGGTCAAGTACTCGAGCGCCAACTACAACGGCCTGACCTTCGGCGGCCTGTATGGCTTCTCGAACAAGGCTGGCGACTTCGCCAACAACCGTGCATTCAGCGCCGGCGTGAACTACGCAAACGGCCCGCTGACGGTGGCTGCTGCTTACTTGGAACGCCAAGGCAACCCGGGTAGCAACAACACCGGTGGTGCAGTGGATACGTCGAACGGCGGTGACTCGGTGTTCAACGCATCGAAGCAACGCGTCTGGGGTATCGGTGGTAACTACGCCTTCGGCCCGGCAACTGTCGGCCTGGTGTACACCCACACGCAAGTGCAAGGCCTGTCGGGTCTGAACTTCAACAGCACCGCAGTTGCCTTCGGCAACGACGGCCTGAAGTTCGACAACTTCGAAGTCAACGGTCGCTACATGCTGACCCCGGCAGTCTCGCTGTCGGCCGCGTACACGTACACGATGGCCAAGCAAGATTCGACGGACAAGAAGCCGAAGTTCCACACCGTTACGCTGCAAGCTGACTACCGTCTGTCGAAGCGCACCGATGTGTACCTGACCGGTTCGTACCAGCACATCTCCGACAACGAAGGCACGGGCCTCCAAGCCGGTGTCGGCGCTGCCGGCGGTATGTCGTCGACCAGCTCGCAAACCGTTGTGGGCACGGGTATCCGTCACCGCTTCTAATCAAAGCGGCGTGAGCACCGGCAGCAGTCTCCCGGTGCTCCTGACATAAAAAGGGCAGCCTCGCGGCTGCCCTTTTTTATTGCCCCGCCGTGTTGGCGGCGCGCAGATCAGAAGCGCGTTTCGCGCGCGGCACGCAGGAAATTGTCGAGCACCGGTGTGCAATCGAGAAACTCCGGCCCGCCCGCGCGGTGAAATTCCGGGTGCCATTGCAGCCCCATCACGAACGGTGCCTTGCGATAGCGAATAGCTTCGACCACGCCATCCTCCGCACACATCGCCTCGACGCTCAGATCACGTCCCAGCGTTCTCACCGACTGGTGGTGGATCGAATTGACGATCGGCGTGTCGACCGGCCCCAACATCTGCGCGAGCGACGAGCCTTCGGGGAACGTCAGCGTGTGGCGGTTATGTTCGTACGTCTCGGTTACGTGCGGAATCGCCTCAGGCAGATCGGTCGCGATGTCCTGATGCAGTGTGCCGCCAAACGCCACGTTGATGAGTTGGCAGCCCCGGCAAACGCCGAGAATCGGCTTGCCCTGCTCTACGAACTCATGCAGCAACTCGAGTTCGTACATGTCGCGCATGCGGTCGCCCTGCCATTCGTGGCGTGTCGCCACTTCCGAATAGGTGAGCGGCGACACGTCTGCCCCGCCCTGCAATACCAGTCCGTCGAGATGCTTCGCGTAATCGTGCAAACGGATGTGGCTCGGATGCAGCAAACCCTGTGTGTCGACCGTCGGAATCATGAACACCAGCACGTCGCGCGACATCACCCAGTGCGCGATCGACTCTTCGAGGTATTGCAGCGTCTTGCTGCGCAGCCCCTTCGACCCGGGCTCCGGATGGAAAATGCGCGCCGAGATGCCGATCTTCAGCGTGCGCTGCGTGATGCGCTGTCCCGCGCGGTCGTACCAGGCGCGGAATCGTGCAGACGTGATTCGGCGCAGTACCGACCACGGGGAATCTCCCGCCTGCAAATACGAGGGCTGCCCGCCCATCGACGACGGACTGCCCGGTCGCGCTGCACCGGCGCCGAACGTCGGCTGATGCGGCGGCTCGCCGCCGGCCGCTTTGACGTCCTCAATCGACTTCGGCGCAGGCGCGCCGATGGGATTCCGGTCCGATGCCACCTGCGCTGCGCTCGGGTGTACGGCGGGGGCCATTGGATGCACCGGTTGCGGCGTCTCGGCCTGCGCGTCGGCAGGCGCAGAAGCGTCGGTGGCATGCGGCGGACGCGTGAGCGTGTCGGGATTCGGCGGCATGCCGCCCGACCCTTCGGCCGTGCCTGCCACAGGCTTGCCGGTCGGGCGTGGCGCCGCCTGCGTGCCGGGTTCTACATAGTCTGACGGTGCAGGCGAGGGCGATGCGGGCGTTACGCCGGCATCGGTTGCCGCAGGGGTCTGTGGAGGCGTTGCGCTCCTGCTCGTATCGGACTCGGGCTTGTTCGGCTGTTGCGGCGACTTCGGATCTTGAGCGTCGGTCATGATGGCGTTTGGAGGGCGTGCGCGAAGGGGGAAAAATGGATTGACCACGGCGGCTCGCGAATTATCCCGCCGCCCCGATCCTGCCGCAACCGGGAAAACAGACGAATCGCCGTGTGCTGCGTACCGGCGTCCGTCACATTGGGGACGTGCCATGAAACCGTCTCGACTCAGCCCTGTCGAAGGTAATTGTCACGCGTCGCGCGTTCGCCCCCCTCCGTCGGCACGCCAAGCCATCGATGCGTATAATCAGGACACGTTGCGCGATATTCAACAAATATTGAGCGACGTTTGTGCCGATTAAGCGAGAATACCCGCCATACCCGGCGGGACATACCGGTACCAGGAGCCTGCAAGTGAAGCGTTTTCTCCGTCTGTGGCAAATCGCCCGCCACGATTTCCGTGTGCTGTGGCATGCAGCCCGCGATCCGCGCCGTCCGCGCTGGCTGCTGCCCGCCATGGCGCTGCTCGTGGTGTATCTGATCAGCCCGTTCGATCTGATTCCGGACTTCATTCCGGTGTTCGGCCTGCTCGACGATGTCATTGTGATCGGCATGGTCGTGCATTGGCTCATCAAGCGTCTGCCGGCCGATGTGCGCGAGGATGCCCGCGCCCATGTGTTCACCCAGCGCGCCTGACCCCGCGCGGCCAGATGCGACAACGTCAGCCATAAAAAACACCCCAAAGGTTGGATTTGCATCCAACTTTTGGGGTGCAGTTCAAGGCGTCCCTTTTCTTTTGTCCCGCGCCAGTCCCTCAGGGCATAAGCAATGTCGATCCGGTGGTCTTGCGCGCTTCGAGATCGCGGTGCGCCTGGGCCACATCGGCCAACGCGTAACGCTGATTGACTTCGATCTTCACCGCGCCTTTGGCCACTACGGCGAACAGCTCGTTCGCCGTGGCTTCCAGATCAGCGCGCTTGGCCGTGTAATTGAATAGTGTCGGGCGTGTGAAGAACAGCGAGCCGCGCGACACGAGATCCGACGTATTGATCTGCGTGACGGGACCGGATGCGCTGCCGAAATTCACCATCATGCCAAGCGGGCGCAGGCAGTCGAGCGAGCCGATGAACGTGTCGCGGCCGATAGAGTCGTAGACGACCGGCAACCCTTCGCCGCCCGTGATCTCCTTCACCCGTTCGACAAAGTTCTCGCGCGTGTAGACGATCGGGAAGTCGCAACCGTGCTTGCGCACGAGCGCCGCCTTCTCGTCGGAGCCGACCGTGCCGATCACCGTCGCGCCGAGCGCCTTGGCCCACTGGCACACGATAAGGCCCACCCCACCGGCCGCCGCATGAATGAGGATCGTGTCTCCCGCCTTGACCGGGTACGTGCGGCGCAGCAGGTATTGCGCGGTCATGCCTTGCAGCATCATCGCCGCGGCCTGATCGTCGCTGATGGTGTCGGGCAGGCGTACCAACGGCGCAGCCGGCATCACACGGGCCTGCGCGTAGGCACCGCACGGACGGCTCGCATACGCCACACGGTCGCCCGCCTTGACGTGCATCACGCCCTCGCCCACCGCCTCGACCACACCGGCAGCCTCCATGCCCAGGCCGGCCGGCAGCGGCTGCGGGTACAGACCGGTGCGGAAATACACGTCGATATAGTTCAGACCGACCGCACTATGGCGCACGCGCGCCTCGCCCGGCCCGGGCTCTCCGACTTCGACGTCCACGTACTTCATCACTTCCGGGCCGCCATTCTGTTCGATGCGAATTGCTTTGGTCATCCTCGCTCCCTCCATTCGGGTGATATGCCGATTGCCGGCGTCACGCTGCCGGTTGCGCCCTCAGGCGCACGATCAATTGTTCGAGTAACAGGCTCGCCGTCGAGCTATTGGTCGCACACGGCACGTTGTGAACGTCGCAGGCGCGCACGAGCGCGTTGATGTCGGGCTCGTGCGGTTGCGGTGTCATCGGGTCGCGCAGGAACAGCACCATGTCGATGCGTCCCTCGGCCAGTTGCGCCCCGATTTGCAGATCGCCGCCATGGGGCCCGGAGAGCTTGCGCTCGACATCGAGACCCAACTCGGTGGCGATGCGCCCGCCCGTCGTGCCTGTCGCCACCAGGTCACACTGGCGCAGCACGTCGGCGTAGTCACGCGCTAGCGCCAGAATTTCGTCTTTCTTCTTGTCATGCGCGATGAGCGCAATCCGGACTTTCGGTACTGTCGAGATTGTCATTGCAGCGATCCCTGAAGCGTCAGAACGTGCCCGGATAGGCGCCGCCGTCGATCAGCACGTTCTGGCCGGTGATGTAGCCCGCTTGCGCGCTGCACAGAAACGCGCACGTTGCGCCGAACTCGTCCGGCTGTCCGAAGCGGCGGGCGGGAATCGCGGCGGCCCGCTTGGCGCGCGCTTCGTCCAGCGTCTGCCCGCTCTTGTCGGCCCACGCCTTCATGGTGCCCGCGAGGCGATCGGTATCGAAGGCGCCCGGCAGCAGATTGTTGATGGTGACGTTATGAGCGACGGTCGTGCGCGAGATCCCGGCGACAAAACCGGTCAGCCCCGAACGGGCGCCGTTGGACAACCCCAGAATGTCGATGGGCGCTTTCACGGCCGACGAAGTGATGTTCACGATGCGCCCGAAGCCGCGCGCGATCATGCCGTCTACGGTCGCCTTGATGAGTTCGATGGGCGTGAGCATGTTCGCGTCGAGCGCGCGAATCCAGTCGTCGCGCTGCCAGTCGCGGAAGTCACCCGGCGGCGGCCCGCCCGCGTTGGTCACGAGAATATCGGGCTGCGCACACGCCGCGAGTGCCTGCGCGCGCCCCTGCGGCGTGGTGATATCGCAGGCCACCGCCGTGACTTTCACGCCCGTCGCGGCGCGAATCTCGTCGGCAGCCGCGTTGAGCGCATCGGCGGTGCGCGCCACGATGACGACGTTCGCACCGGCTTCGGCCAGTGCCTGGGCGCACGCGCGTCCCAGCCCTTTGCTCGCGCCGCATACCAGCGCGGTGCGGCCCTTGATTCCCAAATCCATGATCAGCCTTCAAGACAAGTGAAGCATTGGACAAATGCGGCCGTGCCGCCGACTTGCAGCGATTCTAAGGGAATCGCGCCCATGCTGCTTTGTCCCGTGCACGGCACGCGAGGCCCGGGATTTACGGCAATCCAAGCCGAAACCCGGACCGGCAACGGCCGCATCGGCTAAAATCGCGGCCATGCGGGCCACACCGGCCCTGCCTCAGATTGCTGCCATGAAACAAGACTCCCGCTTCCCGAATCTCTATATCTGCGATCACCCGCTGATCCAGCACAAGCTCTCGCACATGCGCGACAAGGAAACGTCGACCCGGACGTTCCGCGGCCTGCTGCGCGAAATCACCTTGCTCATGGGCTACGAGATCACGCGCGACCTGCCGCTTACGACCGAGCGCATCGAGACGCCGATGGTCGCCATGGACGCCCCCGTCATCGCGGGCAAGAAGCTCGCCATCGTGCCGGTGCTGCGCGCCGGTGTGGGCATGAGTGACGGGTTGCTCGATCTGGTGCCGTCGGCGCGCGTTGGCCACATCGGCGTGTATCGCGACGAGCAGCATCGCCCGGTCGAATATCTGGTGCGCCTGCCGGATGTGACCGATCGACGCTTCATTCTGTGCGACCCGATGGTGGCCACCGGGTATTCGGCCGTGCACGCCGTGGATGTACTGCGCAAGCGCGGCGTGGCCGAAGAGAACATTGCGTTCCTCGCACTCGTGGCCGCGCCGGAAGGGGTCAAGGTGCTGCACGACGCCCATCCGGGCGTGAAGCTGTATGTGGCTTCGCTCGACGAGCGCCTGGACGATCACGCTTACATCATTCCGGGTCTGGGCGACGCCGGCGATCGTCTGTTCGGCACAAAGAACTGACGCCCGGCAGGCAATGGGGTAACGCACCCCGCCCCCGGTATCGCCGGGGTGCGGGGTCTCGATCAAGACCGGCCCTTGCGCCGCGTGGCCATCGCCACCCCGATCGCCGCCAGCACCATCCCGCCCCATGCCAGCGGCGGCATGTGCTCTCCGACCATGACCCACGCCGCCAGCGCCGCCGAGGGAGGCACGAGGAAGAACAGCGCCGACACGCGCGACGCCTCGCCACGCCGGATCATCGCCAGCAGCAACGAGATCGCCACGATCGAATTCCCGATCACGAGATAGACGAGCGACAAGCCGAGTTGCCAATGCCATTCGATGTGCATCGGCTCGAGCCACGCTGCGAGCGGCAGCGTGACGGCAAAGCCCACGGCGTACTGCACCAGATTCGACGTGACAGGGTGCTGGCCCACGCCGAAACGCTTTTCGTACAACGTGCCGCAGGTGATCGCACCGAGCGCCACAAACGTCAGCACCAGTCCCAGCGCTGAGGTTGCCTCCACCGCCGATCGCGCCACGATGACGAGCGCCGCCCCGGCCAGCCCCAGCCCGAGTCCGATCCAGTTCAGACCGCTCACGCGCTCGCCGACGAGATGCGGCACCGCCAGTGCCACGAGTATCGGTTGCAGCGAGGTGATCAACGCTACGCTGCCCGCCGACACGCCGAGGCGCAGGGCCAGATACGTCATGCTGAAGTACAGCGCCTGAATGAGCAGACCGATGACGACGAGATGCCCCCATGCGGCGGGCGTCTTCGGCAAGGGCGGGCGCATGACGACCGCCAGCGGCGCGAGCACGGCGAGCACCAGGCCATAGCGCAACGCGAGGAACGTGAGCGGATCGGCGTACGTCAAGCCGATCTTCGCCACGGTAAAGCCGACTGACCACAGGAACAGAAAGATCAGCGGTGCGGCGCGCAACCACACCGGGTCGTGAGCCACACCGGTGCGCACCGGGTCCAGCGACGATTTCAGCGACATGGGTTAGCGGAGAATCCGTGAGGGGCGAAGGTTCCGGCAGCTTGCTGCGCGGTGCAAAACGCACCGTCAAAGGCGGATCGCCGGCCCCGTTCTCTTTCGCAGGAGCAGACGGGCGCGCTCACCGGCGCTTGTTGCCGCCAAGAATGCTGCCCAGCACGCCGCGCACGATCTCGCGGCCCAACTGACTGCCGATGGTGCGCACCGTGCTCTTGACCATGGCTTCGACGGCCGTGTCCTTGCTGCGCGAGCCACCTGAACCGCCCAGCAGGCCGCCCAGCGAATCCTTCACGGTATCGAGCAAACCGCCGCCGGACGCAGGCGTGCCACCGGGGACCTGCGGGTCGTCGGGCTGGCGCGTCTGCGTGCGCCCGACGAGTTTCTCGTATGCCGACTCGCGGTCCACGGCGTTTTCGTACACCCCCGCCACGAGCGACGTGGCCATGAGCGCCGTGCGCTCCTGCGGCGTAATCGGGCCGATCCGCGAGGCCGGTGGGGTGATGTACGCTCGTTCGGTCACCGCTGGCCGTCCCTTGTCGTCAAGCAGCGACACCAGCGCTTCGCCCACCCCCAGTTCGCCGATCACCGTTTCGATGTCGAGCGCCGGATTGGCGCGCATGGTTTGTGCCGCCACCTTCACCGCCTTCTGATCTCGCGGCGAATACGCCCGCAAGGCATGCTGCACACGATTACCCAACTGGCCGAGCACGGTATCCGGCACGTCGACGGGGTTCTGCGTCACGAAATACACACCCACGCCCTTCGAACGAATCAACCGCACCATCTGCTCGATCCGTTCAAGCAACGGCTTGGGCGCCTCGTTGAACAGCAAATGCGCTTCATCGAAGAAGAAGACGAGTTTGGGCTTGTCGGGGTCGCCCACTTCCGGCAGCCGCTCGAACAGCTCGGCAAGCAGCCACAGCAGGAAAGTGGCGTAGATACGCGGTGCGGCGAGCAGCTTGTCTGCCGCGAGAATGTTGACGATGCCGCGCCCTTGCGCGTCCGTTTGCATGAAGTCTTCGATATTGAGCATCGGCTCGCCGAAGAACTTGTCCGCCCCTTGTTGCTCGAGGGTGAGCAACCCGCGCTGAATGGCCCCCACCGAGGCGGCCGAAATGTTGCCGTACTGCGTGGTGAAGGTCGATGCGTTATCGCCCACGTGCTGGAGCATGGCGCGCAGGTCCTTGCTGTCGAGCAGGAGAAGACCGCTGTCGTCGGCAATCTTGAAGACCAGGTTAAGCACGCCGGTCTGCGTCTCGTTCAGACCCAGCAGGCGCGAGAGCAGAAGCGGCCCGAGATCGGAGACGGTCGCACGCACCGGGTGACCCTGCTCGCCGAAAACATCCCAGAGCGTGGCCGGGCTGCCGTGCCAGTCGGGGGTATCGAAGCCGAGATTGGCGATACGCTCCTTGAGCTTGGGCGTTTCGACACCCGGCTGCGTGATGCCGGTCAGGTCGCCTTTCACGTCGGCCAGAAACACCGGCACGCCAATGTCGGAGAAGGCTTGCGCCATGACTTGCAGCGTGACGGTCTTGCCGGTGCCCGTGGCACCGGTGATCAGGCCGTGGCGGTTACCCATCGCCGGCAGCAGGCCGAGAACATGCTGGTCGTTGCGCGCGATGACGAGCCGTTCGCCGGGTTCGTGAGCAGAACCCGCGGGGGATGCGGTAGAGGGGGCGGAAAGGGTCGCGGATGGCGACGCTTGCGGCAGCACGGGCTTCTGGGGCATGAGAGACCTCGGCGGTGGACGCGGCGGGGCTCGTGACACGGCGCAGCAAACACCCGTGGCACGGTGCGGCGGCATGATAAAATTGCCTCCGATTATAGCGGCAGGTTGCCGCTCGGACTGCCCCGGCCCGAAATGATTGACGGGACCGATGGAATCGACACGATCCATGGGAACCCACGGGGCGATTGGGCAATTGGCGCCCGCGACCCCGGTGGTGGCGGGCGCTCCCGTTTCAACGGTTGGCCGCGCCGCACTGCGCGGGCCGGCAGAGCATACTTCGCCGCACAGCGCGGCACGACGGAGAAATTCATGGCGGGTCATTCCAAATGGGCCAACATCAAACACAAGAAAGCTGCGGCAGATGCCAAGCGCGGTAAAGTCTGGACACGCCTGATCAAGGAAATCACGGTGGCCGCACGTCTGGGCGGCGGTGACGCCGACAGCAACCCGCGCCTGCGTCTGGCCGTGGAAAAGGCGGCCGACGCCAACATGCCCAAAGACAACGTCAAGCGCGCGATCGATCGCGGCGTTGGCGGTCTGGACGGCGCCAACTACGAAGAAATCCGCTACGAAGGCTATGGCATCAACGGCGCAGCCGTGATCGTCGACACCATGACGGACAACCGCGTGCGCACCGTCGCGGAAGTGCGTCACGCCTTCTCGAAGTTCGGCGGCAACATGGGCACCGACGGTTCGGTGGCCTTCCTCTTCACGCATTGCGGCCAGTTCCTGTTCTCGCCGGACACCCCGGAAGACAAGCTGATGGAAGTGGCGCTCGACGCCGGTGCCGACGACGTCATCACCAATGACGACGGCAGCTTCGAAGTCGTGTGCCCGCCGAACGACCTCCAGGCCGTGAAGGAAAAGCTCGAAGCGGCAGGTCTGAAGGCCGAAGTCGCGGAAGTCACGATGAAGCCGCAAACGGAAGTGGTCTTCACCGGCGAAGACGCCGTGAAAATGCAAAAGCTGCTCGACGCGCTCGAAAACCTCGACGACGTGCAGGAAGTGTTCACCAACGCCGTCATCGAGGAATAAGATGAAAATTCTGGTTGTCGGATCGGGCGGCCGCGAACACGCGCTGGCGTGGAAGCTTGCCCAATCGCCGCGCATTCAGGTGGTCTATGTCGCACCGGGTAACGGTGGCACGGCGCTCGACGAGCGCCTGCGCAATGTGCCGATCAGCGATCCGAACGTGCTCGCCGAGTTCGCCGTGCGCGAAAGCATCGCGCTCACGGTGGTCGGCCCGGAAACGCCGCTTGCCGCCGGTATCGTCAATATCTTCCGCGCACGTGGTCTGAAGATCTTCGGCCCAACGAAGGAAGCCGCGCAGCTCGAATCGTCGAAGGACTTCGCCAAAGCGTTCATGAAGCGCCACGGCATTCCCACCGCCGATTACGAAACGTTCTCCGACACCGCACTCGCCCACGCCTATATCGACGCCAAGGGCGCACCGATCGTCATCAAGGCAGACGGTCTCGCCGCAGGCAAGGGTGTGGTCGTGGCGATGTCGCTCGAAGAGGCGCACAAGGCCGTGGACATGATGCTCGCGGACAACAAGCTCGGCGATGCCGGTGCCCGCGTCGTGATCGAGGAGTTCCTGCAAGGCGAGGAAGCGAGCTTCATCGTGATGGTCGACGGCAAGAACGTATTGCCGCTCGCCACGTCGCAAGATCACAAGCGTCTGCTCGATAACGATCAGGGCCCGAATACGGGCGGCATGGGCGCCTATTCGCCCGCGCCGATCGTCACACCGCAGATTCACGCCCGCGTGATGCGCGAGATCATTCTGCCGACCGTGCGTGGCATGGAAACCGACGGCATTCGCTTCACGGGCTTCCTGTACGCCGGTCTGATGATCGACGCGCAAGGCAACGTCAAGACGCTCGAGTTCAACTGCCGCATGGGCGACCCCGAGACGCAGCCGATCATGGCGCGTCTGAAGGGCGACTTTTCGGTGGTAGTCGAGCACGCGATTGCCGGCACGCTCGACAAGGTCGAACTCGACTGGGACCGCCGTTACGCCCTGGGCGTGGTACTCGCCGCCCATGGCTATCCGGACACCCCGCGCAAGGGCGACCGGATCTCCCAGGTGCCGGCCGAGACCGGCGATTGCGTGACTTTCCACGCAGGCACCCAGCTCGAGAACGGCGTGCTCACGGTCACCGGCGGGCGCGTATTGTGCGTGGTCGGCCTGTCCGACACCGTGCGCGGTGCGCAAAGCGTGGCGTATCAGACCGTCAATCAGATCAGTTTCGACGGCATGCAGTATCGCCACGACATCGGCAACCGCGCACTGGCGCGCAAACCGGAGTAAGGCCGGCGGCGCCTGAAGGCTTGCCCTGAAGCGCCAACCCGATCTGCCACGGCCCGGGGGACGTCAAGTTCCCCGGGCCGTTGTCGTTTGGACACCGCAGCAATGGCCGTGCGGTTTGCCACCGCCTCCTAGAGCTACACCGCCGCGATTGACAAGCGCGAAGCAAGTTGGCACGCTGGCACCGCGTAGCCGCGCCACACATGCGGCACGAGCATCCGGCCAGCCCTGGCGGAATTCATTCAGTTTTCCCGACAGACCCTCGCTCGACGGAGACTTACATGTTTGATCTCGACAAACTGGTCAACGATTATCTGGTGCCGTTCGGCCTGAAAATCGCGATGGCCATCGTCATATGGATTGTCGGCGGCATCATCATCAATGTGGTTGCCCGGCTTGTGCGCGGCGCCATGACCCGCCGGGCCATCGACCCCACCCTCGTGCGCTACACCGAATCGACGCTGCGCATCGCCTTGCGCATCGCGATCATCATTTCCATCCTCAGCGTCTGCGGTATCGAGACGACATCGTTCGCCGCACTGCTCGCCGCCGCCGGCATCGCCATCGGCGCCGCATGGTCCGGACTGCTGTCGAATTTCGCCTCGGGCATTTTCCTCATCGTGCTGCGCCCGTTCAAGACCGGCGACATGATCAGCGCGGGCGGTGTTACCGGCGTGGTCGACGAGATCGGCCTGTTCGTCACCACGCTCACGACGGCCGACAATCTGCGCGTATACGTCGGCAATACGAAGGTCTTCGGCGACAACATCACGGTGTACGACGCCAACGCGTTCCGGCGCGTCGATCTGAGCGCGCAGCTTGCCCACACGGTGGACGTGCAGGACGCGATTGCACGCCTGAGGGCGCGCATCGCACAGATTCCGAATGTGATGAGCACGCCGGCCGTCGACGTCGCGATTCTGGAATTCACACCGGCCGGGCCGGTGCTCGCGGTGCGTCCGTATTGCCACAACCGCGATTACTGGCAGGTGTATTTCGATACCAACCGGGCCATTGCCGAGGTGGGTGGCACGGCCCACTGGCCGGTACCGGCACCGCGCCAGATCTTCATGCCGCCGCCCGGCGACGCCGGCAAGGCAGCGATGCCTGTCCCGTCCGCCGCAGGCGGGGCGGCACCGGCCAGCCCCCTGCCCAACGCGCCGACGCCCTGATCGCCGGGGCTTGATACAGGTCATTCGGGCGGCATCCGGCAACACCGTTTGCCGCCCCGGCCTGCCCCCGAACGCGTGGCTGCCGGTACAATCGCGGTTATTACCACGCATGGGGATGTCACAGAATGACAGCGCAAGACGCCGCACCGGCGCCGGATACCGGCGCGGTTCGCACTTATCTGCTCGGGCTTCAGGACCGCATTGTCGAGACGCTTGAGCGCCTCGACGGCAAACGTTTCCTTGCCGACGACTGGCAGCGCCCGGCCGACAGCCCTCTGCGCGGTAACGGCCGTACGCGCGTGCTCGACGACGGCAACTTCTTCGAGCGCGGCGGTGTGAACTTCTCCCACGTGGTCGGCGACAAGCTGCCGGGCTCGGCCAGCGCGTCACGCCCCGAACTGGCCGGACGCGGCTTCGAAGCCCTCGGCGTCTCGCTGGTGCTGCATCCCCGCAACCCGTACTGCCCGACCGTTCACTTCAACGTGCGCATCCTGATCGCCACCAAGCCCGGTGAGTTGCCGGCGTTCTGGTTCGGCGGCGGCATGGATCTCACGCCGTACTATCCGTTCGAAGAGGACTGCCAGCACTTCCATCAGACCTGCAAGGACGCGCTGGATCCGTTCGACACATCGTGGTATCCGCGCTTCAAGGCGTGGTGCGACGAGTACTTCTATCTGAAGCACCGCCAGGAGCCTCGTGGCATCGGCGGCATCTTCTTCGACGACTTCTCCGGGGGCGGCTTCGATACCGGCTTCGCGGTCATGCAAAGCGTGGGCGACGCCTTCCTCGATGCTTATGTGCCGATCATCGAGCGCCGCCGCGGCATGCCGTACGGCGAGCGCGAGCGAGATTTTCAGGCACACCGCCGCGGCCGTTACGTCGAATTCAATCTGGTCTGGGATCGCGGCACGCACTTCGGCCTGCAATCGGGCGGACGCACCGAATCCATCCTGATGTCGATGCCGCCGATCGTGAAATGGCACTACGACTGGAAGCCCGCGCCGGACACGCCGGAAGCGAAGCTCTATACCGACTTCCTCGTGCGCCGCGAGTGGGTGTGAAGGCCAGCCACGCATGACTCACTCTTCCCCGGCTGCACCGCGAACGCCCCATATGTCGCCCTCTGGCTCGATCCGGCGCATTGGCGTGCTGGGCGGCACATTCGATCCGATTCACACCGGCCATCTCGCGCTGGGCGCGCTTTTCGCCCGCACGCTCGCCCTGGACGAACTGATCCTGATGCCAGCGGGCCAGCAACCGCAAAAGCAAGGCAGTACCCCGGCCGGGCACCGGCTGGCGATGACGCGTCTGGCCGCCGAGTCGCTCGCCGCCGAACTGGCGCGCACGCAACCGTCCACGCAACTGATCGTCAGCACGCGCGAGATCGAGCGCGCGGGGCCGAGCTACACCGTCGATACGCTGCGCGAGATTCGCCACGATGCCGGTGCGCAGGCGTCGCTGTCGCTGCTCATCGGCTCCGATCAACTGGTGCGCCTGGACACATGGCACGCCTGGCGCGAGTTGTTCGAATACGCCCACGTGTGCGCAGCGGCGCGGCCCGGTTTCAACCGCGATACGGCCTCGCCGGAACTGCGTCAAGTCTTCGTCGAACGGGAAAGATCCGCGCTCGGGGTACAATCCACGCCATGCGGCGGTATCCTGATCGACGACTCACTCGCTGTCGATATATCCGCCACCGAGTTGCGCGCCACACTGGCGCACGCGCCAGACACGGCCACGCCCCCGGCGAACCTGCCCGAACCCGTGTGGCAGTACATCCGCGCGCAACACCTGTATCGCGCTTGACGGCCCCTTCGCGGGCCGCTACTTCGCACTCCCTGTTTCACCCAAAAGACGCACTATGGATATTCGTAAACTGCAGCGCCTGATCGTCGACGCCCTCGAAGACGTCAAGGCCCAAGACATCAAGGTGTTCAACACCTCGCACCTGACCGCCCTGTTCGACCGTGTGGTCATCGCGAGCGGCACCTCCAACCGTCAGACCAAGGCACTTGCCGCGAGCGTACGCGACAAGGTCAAGGAAGCCGGCGGCGATATCGTCAGCATGGAAGGCGAAGATGTGGGCGAATGGGTGCTCGTCGACACGGGCGATGCCATCGTGCACATCATGCAACCGGCCCTGCGCCAGTATTACAACCTCGAAGAGATCTGGGGCGAGAAGCCGGTACGCCTGAAGGCCGCCGGGACCAAGGCCGGGGCCAAGGCCAGCGCGCAAGACGACGAAGAGGACGAGGACGACACGCTCGAGTCCCCGGCACCCGCTCGCCGCAAGGCCAAGTAAGGCCCAGCACGCGATTCAGCCGTCATGCGTCTGTTCATTCTTGCCGTCGGGCACAAGATGCCCGGTTGGATCGAGACCGCCTTCGCCGAGTACGCCAAGCGCATGCCGCCCGAGCTGCGCATCGAACTCAAGGAAATCAAGCCGGAGCAACGCTCCAACTCCCGCACGGCCGAGACGGTGATGGCCGCCGAGGCGCAGCGTATCGATGCGGCCCTGCCGCGTGGCTGTCGCCTGGTATGCCTCGACGAGCGCGGGCAGGACCTCACCACGATGCGCCTGGCCCAATCGCTCACCGCCTGGCAACAGGACGGGCGCGACGTGGCCTTCGTGATCGGCGGCGCCGACGGGCTCGACCCTGCCCTCAAAGCTCGCGCCGATACCCTCATTCGATTGTCCAGCCTGACGATGCCCCACGGCATGGTGCGCGTGCTGCTTGCCGAGCAGCTCTACCGCGCGTGGAGTATCAACGCCAATCATCCCTATCACCGCGTCTGAGCACGTCCGGGCGCGCGTGACGGGAAAATAAGTCATCCATAAGTCAAGGCATCTTGTGCGGTGCAATGCCGCGTTGTATCCGGCGGGCAATGGCCCGTATCGCCTTGTCGGACAGTCCATCTCCGAGGGCTGTCAATCCCCCCAGACGTTCCCATGCAACACGCATTGTGCGCCGCGAGTGGAAAAAACATGGCAGCGTGATAGTCTACCCGGCGCTACACGGTTCGCACCGCGAACAACTAGACTTCTCGTGAACCATCGGAGATTGGCATGAAGCAACCTTCCCTGCGCAGTATCGCCCTGGCCGGCGTTGGCGCTGTCATGGCGCTCGGCATGAGCACCTCGGCCCTGGCCGCTACCGAGATTCAGTTCTGGCACTCGATGGAATCGGCCCTCGGCGAGCGCGTCAACCAGATCGCCAACGATTTCAACGCGTCGCAGAGCGACTACAAGATTGTCCCGATCTACAAGGGCAACTACGAGCAGGGTCTGGCGGCGGGTATTGCCGCCTTCCGCGCGGGCAACGCGCCGGCCATTCTTCAGGTGTACGAAGTCGGTACGGCCACGATGATGCAGGCCCAGAAGGCCGTGAAGCCGGTGTGGCAAGTCATGAAGGACGCTGGCGAGCCGTTCGAGGAGTCGGCCTTCGTGCCGACTGTGGCGAGCTACTACGCCGACAGCAAAACCAATCACCTCGTGTCGATGCCGTTCAACAGCTCGACGCCGGTGCTGTACTACAACAAGGATGCCTTCAAGAAGGCCGGCCTCGATCCGAACACCCCGCCGAAGACCTGGGCCGACGTGAAGTCGGACGCCCAGAAGCTCAAGGCGGCCGGTCTGTCGTGCGGCTTCACCATGGGCTGGCAGAGCTGGACGCAGCTCGAGAACTACAGCGCATGGCATGCCCTGCCGTTCGCCACGAAGAACAACGGCTTCGACGGTCTTGACGCCAAGCTGAGCTTCAACGGCCCGCAGCAGATCAAGCACATCCAGTTCCTGGCCGACATGGCCAAGGACGGCACGTTCACGTACGTAGGCCGCAAGGATGAAGTGACCTCGAAGTTCTACAGCGGCGACTGCGGTATCGCGATGACCACCTCGGGTGCCCTCGCCAACATCGCCAAGTACGCCAAGTTCAGCTATGGCGTGGGCATGATGCCGTACGACGCCGACGTGAAGGGTGCGCCGCAGAACGCCATCATCGGTGGCGCCAGCCTGTGGGTGCTCGCAGGCAAGTCGCCGGCCGAGTACAAGGGCGTGGCCAAGTTCCTGAAGTACCTCGCTTCGCCGGCCGTGGCTGCCAAGTGGCATCAGGACACCGGCTACCTGCCGGTCACGAAGGCCGCCTACGAACTGACCGAGAAGCAAGGCTTCTACGCGAAGAATCCGGGCGCCGACATGGCCATCAAGCAGATGCTCAACAAGCCGCCTCTGCCGTTCACGCGTGGCCTGCGTCTGGGCAACATGCCGCAGATCCGCACGGTGATCGACGAGGAACTCGAAGGCGTGTGGAGCGGCAAGCAAACGCCTAAAGCGGCGCTGGACAAGGCGGCATCCCGTGGCGACGATCTGCTGCGCCGCTTCCAGAAGCAGGGCAGCTAAGCGGCCCCCAACGTACGGTGACGCGCGCAACGCGGGCCAATCGCCTGTGTTCGCAGTGCGAATCGTGACGTTACAATGACACCACCCGGCCCGCCGTCAACGCGGGCCGGGTTGGTTTTTTTTTGGTCACTACGTTTATGGCGCAAAACTCCAGAGAACGCCCCCGCTTCGGAACCAGTTGGCTGCCCTACGCGCTCGTCGCGCCGCAGCTCCTCATCACCGCCGTGTTCTTCCTATGGCCCGCAGGCGAAGCCCTGTGGCAATCGACTTCGGCACAAGACGCCTTCGGGCTGTCCAGCGAGTTCGTCGGACTCGATAATTTCAGTGCGCTGTGGCGCGATCCGCTTTACCTCGCGTCGTTCCGCACCACGATGATCTTCAGTGGTCTGGTAACGGTCTGCGGGCTGGTCATCTCGCTGCTGCTCGCCGCGATGGCCGACCGCGTCACGCGCGGCAAGCGCACCTATCAGACGTTACTCATTTGGCCCTACGCAGTCGCGCCTGCCATTGCGGCCGTGCTGTGGGCATTCCTGTTCAACCCGAGTATCGGTCTCGTCACCTACGGGCTGGCAAAGCTCGGCATCCAGTGGAATCACGCGCTCAACGGCGGTCAGGCCATGTTCCTCGTCGTGCTCGCCTCCATCTGGAAGCAGATCAGCTACAACTTCCTGTTCTTCTACGCCGGGTTGCAAGCGATTCCGCGCTCACTCGTGGAAGCCGCCGCCATTGACGGCGCAGGTCCGGTCCGGCGCTTCTTCGGGCTGGTATTGCCGCTGATTTCGCCGACGACGTTCTTCCTGCTCGTGGTCAACCTCGTGTACTCGTTCTTCGACACGTTCCCGGTGATCGATGCGGCGACCGGCGGCGGTCCGGGCCAGTCGACCATGACACTGATCTACAAGATCTACTCGGAAGGCTTCAAGGGGCTCGACCTCGGCAGCTCGGCTGCCCAGTCGGTGGTACTGATGGCGATCGTCATCGTGCTCACGGTCGTGCAGTTCCGATTCATCGAACGCAAGGTGCAATACGCATGATCGAGAACCGTCGCGGCCTGGATATCTTCTGCCACGTCATGCTGATCGTCGGCGTGTTGCTGGTGGTTTTCCCGCTCTACGTGGCGTTCGTCGCCGCCACCATGAACGAGCAGGAAATCTTCTCCGTCCCTCTGTCGCTCGTCCCGAGCACGCACCTGCTCCAGAACCTCTCCACGGTGTGGGGTCAGGGCACGGGCGATACGGCCATGCCATTCGGGCTGATGCTCGGCAACAGCCTGTTCATGGCGCTGGTCATCACGATCGGCAAGATCTCGGTGTCGATTCTGTCGGCCTTCGCCATCGTGTATTTCCGGTTCCCGTTGCGTAATCTGTTCTTCTGGCTGATCTTCGTCACGCTGATGCTGCCGGTCGAAGTGCGGATTTTCCCGACGGTGCAGGTGATCTCGAACCTCGGGCTCATCAACAGCTATATGGGTCTGACCGTGCCGCTCATCGCCTCGGCCACGGCCACGTTCCTGTTCCGGCAGTTCTTCATGACGCTGCCCGACGAACTCGTCGAAGCCGCGCGCATCGACGGCGCCGGTCCGATGCGATTCTTCTTCGACGTGGTGCTGCCGCTGTCGAAGACCAACATCGCCGCGCTGTTCGTCATCACCTTCATCTATGGCTGGAATCAGTACCTTTGGCCGATTCTGGTGACCAACGCCCCGTCGATGACGACGGCCGTGGTGGGCATCAAGAGCATGATCGGCAGTGGTGACACCGCCACCCAGTGGCAACTCGTCATGAGTGCCACGCTGCTCGCCATGCTGCCGCCGCTCGCGGTGGTCCTGCTCATGCAGCGCTGGTTCGTGCGCGGTCTGGTTGATTCGGAAAAGTAATCATGGCAAATCTCAAACTCCATAGCGTCAAGAAAACCTACGACCAGACCAACTACATCCTGCATGGTGTCGACATCGACATCCAGGATGGCGAATTCGTGGTCATCGTCGGCCCGTCGGGCTGCGGCAAGTCGACGCTGCTTCGCATGGTGGCCGGCCTTGAGTCGGTGAGCGAAGGCAGCATCCTGATCGGCTCGCAGGTCGTCAATCAACTGGAACCCAAGGATCGCAACATTGCGATGGTCTTCCAGAACTACGCGCTCTATCCGCACATGGATGTGCGTCAGAACATGTCGTATGGCCTGAAGATTCGCGGTATCGACAAGAAGACCATCAACGAGCGCGTGCTCACCGCCGCGCGCATTCTGGAACTCGAACCCCTGCTCGCACGCAAGCCCCGCGAACTCTCCGGCGGCCAGCGTCAGCGCGTGGCCATGGGCCGTGCCATCGTGCGCGAGCCGGCGGTATTCCTGTTCGACGAACCGCTCTCCAACCTCGACGCCAAGCTGCGCGTACAGATGCGCCTGGAAATTCAGCGCCTGCATGCACGCCTGAAGACGACGAGCCTGTACGTCACGCACGATCAGGTCGAAGCCATGACGCTGGCCGATCGCGTGGTCGTCATGAACAAGGGCTACGCCGAACAGATCGGCACGCCGACCGATGTGTACGAGCGCCCCGCGTCGCTGTTCGTCGCTAGCTTCATGGGCTCGCCCGCGATGAACCTGCTCAAGGGACGTGTCGACTCGGAAGGCCGCACGTTCCAGGTGGACGGCGGTGGCCCGTCGCTGCGTCTGCCGCCCACCAGCATGGCGTATGCCAACCGCGAACTGGTGCTTGGCGTGCGCCCCGAGCATCTGGTGCCCGCCGAACAACATAACGGCCTGGGCGCCTTCGCGGCACAGACCAGCCTCCTCGTCGATCAGCTCGAGCTGCTGGGTGCCGACAATCTGGCGCATGGCCGTTGGGGCGATCAGCCCGTCACGGTGCGTCTGCCTCACGAGATACGCCCGGCAGCGGGCACGGTGGTACCGCTGGCCATCTCGGCGAAGACGCTGCACCTGTTCGATCGGGCGTCCGGCAAGCGAGTCGAAGCATGAGCGATACCTCCACATCTGCCCATCTATGGCGCCACTGGCCTTATCCGCGCATCGTCTCGCATCGCGGTGGCGGCAAGCTGGCGCCGGAGAACACGTTGGCCGCCTTCGAGATGGGTGCCTCGCTCGGCCTGCGCATGGTCGAGTTCGACGCCAAGCTCTCGGCGGATAACGTCGTCTTTTTGCTGCACGACGACACCGTCGATCGTACGAGCAACGGTCATGGTGCGGCCGCGCAGATGACTTACGACGAGATCGCCAGGCTCGACGCCGGCAGTTGGTTCGACGAGCGCTTCATCGGTCAGGTGATGCCGACCCTCGCTCAGGTTGCCGAGCGCTGTCTGGCGCTGGGGCTGGCCGCTAACGTCGAGATCAAGCCGTGTCCGGGCCGCGAGGTCGAGACGGGCAAGCGCGTTGCCGAGGCCGTCCGGACGCTGTGGGCCGGGCATCCCCAGCCCCCGCTACTTTCGTCGTTCTCGTACGAAGCCCTCGAGGCGGCCGCCGCTGCCGCGCCCGAATTGCCGCGCGGGATGCTGTACGACGCCATACCGGCACATTGGCGCGACGATGCCCGCAAGCTCGGCACCGTCTCGCTGCACGCGAGCCATAAGCATCTCGACGGCCCGCAGGTTTCCGAGATCAAGGCAGCAGGCTTGCAGATGCTCGTCTACACGGTCAACGAGCCGGCCCGTGCGCGCGAGTTGGCCGCGTGGGGTGTGGACGCCATCTGCACCGACCGTATCGACCTGATCGGCGCCGACTTCCTCGCCGACGCTTGAGCGCGGCACTGCGGCGCACCTCGCACCCGGCGCCCGCCCGATTCGCCCCGCCCCCCGCCTGTGCTGGCGGGCATGGACGCAAGGCGGCATAATAGGGCGTTCCCTCGCCCAGCCCACCCAGCGGCCCGGTACACGCGCTGCAAATCCCTGCAACGCCGTGCGCCGGGCTGGACGAATTCAAGCCAAGCCGCCATGCCGTACATCTATCTCGCTTCGCAAAGCCCCCGCCGTCAGGAATTGCTGCAACAGCTCGGTGTTCGTTTCGAACTGCTGTTGCCAGGGGCCGACGAAGACGCCGAAGCGCTCGAAGCCGTGCTGCCTGGAGAACCGCCTGACGATTACGTGCAGCGCGTGACCCGCGCCAAGGCCGAGGCGGCCCTCACGCGTCTGGCACGCGCCGGTCTGCCCGGCGCCCCCATTCTGGCTGCCGACACGACCGTCTGTCTGGACGGCACCATCCTCGGCAAGCCCTTCGACGACGCCGACGCGTGCGCCGTGCTCGCCCGCCTGTCGGGCACCCGCCATCGCGTGCTGACGGCCGTGGCCGTGTGCGCGGATGGGCAGATGCATCAGGCGGTCAACATCTCGCATGTCTGGTTCCGGCCGCTGCGCAGGGAGGAAATCGAGCGCTACGTCGATTCGGGAGAACCGAGGGGTAAAGCGGGCGCTTACGGCATCCAGGGCAGGGCCGCTGAATTTGTCATGCGCATCGATGGCAGCTACTCAGGCATCATGGGGCTGCCGCTATGCGAGACTGCCGCGCTATTGCGTCAGGCGGGCGTCGACTTCTGACGCGTACCGATGCCCAAGCATTTCGAGTCTGGTCGACACTATATGAACGAAGACATTCTGGTCAACATCACGCCACAGGAAACCCGTGTGGCGCTCATGCAGCTCGGTGCCGTGCAGGAATTGCACATCGAGCGCACGCTCTCGCGCGGCCTGGTCGGCAACATCTATCTGGGCAAGGTCGTGCGCGTGCTCCCGGGCATGCAATCGGCCTTCATCGACATCGGACTGGAGCGCGCGGCATTCCTGCACGTGGCCGATATCTGGCATCCGCGCACGAACAACGACACCTCCACGCCGCACCCGCAGCCGCCCATCGAGAAGACCGTTTTCGAGGGGCAGACGCTCATGGTCCAAGTCATCAAGGACCCGATCGGCACCAAGGGCGCACGTCTGTCGACGCAGATCAGCATTGCCGGGCGCACACTCGTCTATCTGCCGCAAGAGCCGCATATCGGCATCTCGCAGCGTATCGAGAGCGAAGCGGAACGCGAGGCGTTGCGCAGCAGAATTCAGGCGCTCGTGCCGGCCGACGAGAAAGGCGGCTTCATCGTGCGCACCATTGCGGAGGATGCGGACGATGCGGAGTTGGCGAACGACATCGCCTATTTGCGAAAGTCGCGGCAGACCATCGGCGAGCAAAGCACGCGCCTGCCCGCCCCCGCGCTGCTGTATCAGGATTTGAATCTCGCGCAACGTGTGCTGCGCGACTTTGTGCACGAAGAGACCGGCAAGATTCTCGTCGATTCGCGCGAGACGTTCCAGAAGCTTGCCGAATTTGCCGCAACGTATACGCCGGCGGTGCTCGGCAAGCTCACGCATTACACCGGCGAGCGTCCGCTGTTCGATCTGTACAACGTGGAGACGGAAATCGAGCGAGCGTTGTCGCGTCGCGTCGATCTGAAGTCCGGCGGGTATCTGATGATCGATCAGACCGAAGCAATGACGACCATCGACGTGAACACCGGCGGCTATGTCGGTGCGCGCAATTTCGACGACACGATCTTCAAAACGAACCTCGAGGCGGCGCTGATGATCGCTCGCCAGTTGCGGCTGCGCAATCTGGGCGGGATCATCATCATCGACTTCATCGACATGGAAAGCGCCGAGCACCGTGACTCGGTGCTGGCCGAACTGAAGAAGGCGCTCGCGCGCGACCGGACACGCATCACCGTGAACGGCTTTTCGCAGCTCGGGCTGGTGGAGATGACTCGCAAACGCACGCGCGAATCGCTCGCCCACGTGCTGTGCGAGCCGTGCGCCGTCTGTCAGGGCAAGGGACAGGTCAAGACGCCACGTACGCTGTGCTACGACATCCTGCGCGAGATTCTGCGCGAATCGCGCCAATTCAATCCGCGCGAGTTCCGCCTGATCGCCTCGCTGGAAGTCGTCGATCTGTTCCTCGAAGAAGAGTCGCAACATCTCGCGATGCTGATCGACTTCATCGGGAAGCCGATTTCACTTCAGGTCGAATCGTCGTTCCATCAAGAGCAGTACGACATCATTCTGATGTGACGCCGTCCTAACACGCGGGCCCCACTTCATGCCCTACACGAACTACGACAATCTGGCGGCGTCGAGTGAGGCGCTGGACAAACATGCCGTCGCACGCCATTCGACCTGGGTCAGTATCTGGGTCAACATCGTGCTCACGGCGGCGCAGATCGTCATCGGCATTTTTGCCCGCTCGCAGGCATTGATTGCCGACGGCATTCACTCGCTCTCGGACATCGTTTCCGATTTCGTCGTGCTGGCTGCCGCCCGCAGCAGTGCCCGCGCGCCGGATGCCGATCACCCCTACGGTCACAGCCGCTATGAAAACGCGGCATCGCTGTTTCTGGGCGTCATTCTCCTCGTGGTTGGCGCGGGAATGTTGTGGCGCGGCATCGAGCGGCTGCTGCATCCGGAAGAGATTCCGGAAGTCCACATCGTGGCGCTCGTGGTCGCCGTGATCGTTCTGGTCAGCAAGGAAGGGCTCTTCCGCTACATGCTGCGTGCGGCCCAACGCGCACGCTCCGCCATGCTCGTGGCCAACGCCTGGCATGCGCGCTCCGACGCACTGTCGTCGCTCGTCGTGGCGTGCGGCATTCTGGGTAACCTGGCAGGGTATCGCATACTCGATCCGCTGGCCGCCGCGCTCGTGGGCCTGATGATCGGCCGCACCGGGTGGAAGTTCGGCTGGAATGCGTTGCAGGACCTCATCGATCGCGGCGTTGACGACGCCACGACCGTCACCATTCGCGAGCACCTGCTGGCCACTCCCGGCGTGCACGCCATCGACATGCTGCGCACACGGCGCATGGGCGACGAGATCGTCGTCGACGTGCACATCCTCGTCGACGCACGTCTATCGGTCTCCGAGGGGCACTACATCGCCGAGCAGGCCCGCACCGCCGTTATGCGCGAGCCGCAAATTCTCGACGTACTGGTGCACGTCGATCCGGAGAGCGACACCAAGGGCACTGCGCTGCAGCAGTGGCCTGCGCGCGCAGCGGTCGTCGGCGCCGCAAACGCGCTGTGCCGTGCCAATGGGCTAGCGCTGCACGAGGTCAATCTGCACTACCTGAACAATGGGTTGGAGGCCGACGTCATCGTCGAAAGTCTGCGTGAACCTGCATGCGCAGACACTCAGGCCGTGGAAGGAGATGGCGGCATGGAGCCCGCACCGCAAGCCGTCGCCGATGCGCTCGCAGCACGCTTTGCGTTGCGATATGTCCGGGTGCTGCGAGCGACGGGGGAGACGTCGGCAGTGTCGGGGGAGGCCGCGCGCGCAAATGCAACGGCCGCCGGTTCCGCCATCGAGTGACGACAAAGCCACGGCGGCCGGTGACGATCCGCACGGCGCCGCGCGCCGTGCGCGAGATTAGTCTTCGTGCTTGTAGTCCGAGAACGACATGCCTTGCCGATCCTTGTCCGAGACGACGGGGGTAATGCCGTCCAGCGGCCAGGGAATAGCCAGCGTGGGGTCGTCCCAGCGGATGCAGCGCTCGAACTGCGGTGCCCAATAGTCTGTAGTCTTGTACAGCACTTCAGCCGTCTCCGAGGTCACGACGAACCCATGCGCGAAGCCGGCCGGAATCCACAACTGCTTCTTGTTCTCCGCGCTCAGCACTTCCGTAACCCACTTGCCGAATGTCGGCGAGCCTTCACGAATATCGACCGCGACATCGTAGATTTCGCCGTGCAGCACGCGTACAAGCTTGCCTTGCGGTTGCTTGATCTGATAGTGCAGACCTCGCAGCACGCCGCGAGCAGAACGCGACTGGTTGTCCTGTACGAACGTGAGCGTCTCGCCCAGCGCATCGTTGAAGTTGCGCTGATTGAAGCTCTCGAAGAAGTAGCCTCGCGAATCGCCGAACACTTTGGGTTCGATGACCTTGATGGCCGGGATAGCGGTAGAAATCAATTGCATGACGGAGGTGCCGGTAGTCGGGTCGATCAGAATACGCGTTCGCGCAGCATCGCCAACAGATACTGACCGTACCCTGTTTTGGCAAGAGGTTGCGCCAGCGCCTCGATAGCGGCGGCATCGATCCAGCCGCACCGGTATGCGATTTCCTCGGGACACGCCACCTTCAGACCCTGACGGCTCTCGATCGTCTGGATGAAGGTACTCGCTTCGAGCATCGACTCATGCGTTCCGGTATCGAGCCATGCGTAACCGCGCCCCATGATCTGCACGTTAAGCTTGCCGCGCTTCAGATACTCATTGTTGACGTCGGTAATTTCCAGTTCGCCACGTGCCGACGGTTTGATCGAACGCGCAATCTCGACCACGTCGTTGTCGCAGAAGTAGAGGCCGGTCACGGCATATCGGGACTTCGGTGCCGTGGGCTTCTCGATCAGCTCGATGGCACGGCCCGAGTCGTCGAACGTCACCACACCGTAGCGCTCAGGATCGTTGACCGGATAGGCAAAGACTGTCGCCCCATCGGTCTGCGCGCTCGCGGCCCCCAACAATGCCGCGAAGTCGTGACCGTAGAACAGGTTGTCGCCCAGCACGAGCGCGCAGCGATCGTTGCCGAGGAAATCCGCTCCAATCAGGAACGCTTGCGCCAGACCGTCGGGTGACGGCTGCACGGCGTATTGCAGGCTCAGGCCCCATTGACTGCCATCGCCAAGCAATTGCTCGAAACGCGGCGTGTCCTGCGGTGTCGAGATGATCAGAATGTCCCGGATACCTGCCAGCATCAGCGTGGTCAGCGGGTAATAGATCATCGGCTTGTCGTACACCGGCAGCAACTGCTTGGAGACGGCGAGTGTCGCCGGATACAGTCGCGTGCCGGAGCCGCCGGCGAGAATGATGCCCTTACGCTTGGTACTCATGCGTGCCTCAGTCGTTCTTTTGATAGTGCGTTTCGATCCAGCGCTGGTACTCGCCCGACTGCACCTGGCGCACCCACTCGCCGTTGGCGAGATACCACTGCACCGTCTTGCGCATGCCGGTCTCGAACGTCTCGGCGGGACGCCAGCCCAGTTCGCGCTCAAGCTTGCGCGCGTCGATAGCATAGCGCCGATCGTGCCCGGGACGGTCGGTGACAAACGTGATCTGATCGGCATACGACTTGCCATCGTTACGCGGCGACAGTTCGTCGAGCAGCATACACAGATGCTTCACCACGGACAGGTTGTTCTGCTCATTCCACCCGCCGACGTTGTACACCTCGCCCAAAGCGCCCCTGGCGAGCACTTCGCGAATCGCGGAACAGTGGTCGCCAACGTACAACCAGTCGCGCACGTTGCTGCCATCGCCATAGATCGGCAGCGGCTTGCCGGCCAGTGCATTCGCGATCACCAGCGGAATGAGCTTTTCGGGAAATTGGTACGGGCCGTAGTTGTTCGAGCAGTTGGTCGTCAGTGTCGGCAAGCCGTACGTGTGGTGGTAGGCGCGTACGAGATGATCGGAGCCCGCTTTCGACGCCGAGTACGGGCTGTTGGGCGCGTAAGGGGTGGTCTCCGTGAACGCCGGATCGGCCGGGCTCAGCGAGCCGTAGACTTCGTCCGTCGAGACGTGCAGGAAGCGAAAGGCATCGTGAGCTTCGCCATCGAGCGTTCCCCAATAAGCACGGGCCGCTTCGAGCATCGTGAACGTGCCGACGATATTCGTCTGCACAAAGTCTGCGGGACCATGGATCGAGCGATCGACATGACTCTCCGCCGCGAAGTGCAGCACGGCGCGTGGACGGTGCTCCGCATACAAGCGATCGAGGGCCGCGCGATCGCAGATGTCCACTTGGGCAAAGCGATGTCGCGGGTCGTGCTCGAGACTGGCAAGATTGGCCAGATTGCCCGCATACGTGAGCTTGTCGATAGTCAGTACCGGCTCGTCATGCTGCGCGAGCCAGTCCAGAACGAAATTTGCACCGATGAATCCGGCGCCACCTGTCACAAAAATCATGGGTTTGCAGATAAAGGATTACAGGCGCGGCCTCATTTGCGCGGCACGCGTCCCATCAAGAAGAATTCGTCGTTGGGCCGCATCGAAATCGCATTTGCGATGCGGTTGGACATGCCGAAAAAAGCGGTGATCGCGGCAATGTCCCAAATATCCTCGTCGTCGAGACCGTGTTCGCGCAGCGTTGCGTAATCGTCGTCGCCCACCTCGTGGGAGCGCTCGCAAACCTTCATCGCGAACGCGAGAATCGCTTTCTGACGCGGCGTGAGGTCCGCCTTGAGATAGTTGACGGCCACCTGATCGGCCAGCAGCGGCTGCTTTTCATAGATGCGCACCAGCGCACCATGGGCGACCACGCAGTAAAGACACTGATTCACGGCGCTCGTGGCGACCACGATCATTTCGCGTTCGCCTTTGCTCAGATTGCCGTCTTTGAGCATCAGCGCATCGTGATAGGCGAAAAACGCGCGAAACTCGTCGGGGCGATGCGCCAATGTGAGGAACACGTTCGGGATGAAGCCCGCCTTTTCCTGCACTTCGTCGATACGCGCCCGGATATCGGCCGGCAGCGCGGCGAGATCGGGCACAGGGAAACGACTGATCGGCGGCTGGCTCATCGTGATCTCCTCAAATCGGGCGAATAAGGGCGAATAAGGTCCGACGTTCGCAATGCGACGCGACGTCAGGCTTCCTGCTGCGTGTATTGAATGCGGTGCAGATGCGCGTAAAGGCCATTATGCGCCACCAGTGCCTGGTGCGAGCCCTGCTCCACGATACGGCCGTGCTCGAGCACGACAATGCGATCCGCGCGCTCGATGGTCGAGAGGCGGTGCGCGATCACCAGCGTGGTACGCCCCTCCATCAACACTTCCAGCGCAGCCTGCACATAACGCTCCGACTCCGAATCGAGTGCCGATGTCGCTTCGTCGAGAATCAGGATCGGCGCGTCTTTGTAGATCGCCCGCGCGATGGCCAGACGCTGACGCTGACCGCCCGACAGGCGCATGCCGTTGTCGCCCACCAGCGTTTCGACACCCTCGGGCATGGCCGCCACCGCTTCGGCCAGATTGGCCGCGCGCAATGCCGCCTGCACGCGTTCGGCATCGATCTCCTGACCGTAGGCCACGTTCGCCGCAACGGTGTCGTTGAAGAGCACGACGTCCTGACTCACGAACGCGATCTGGCGACGCAAATCGGCCAGTCGCAGGTCGGTCAACGCAATATCGTCGAGCAGAATCCGCCCGCCGGTCGGGTCGAAGAACCGCGGCACCAGATTGACCAGCGTCGTCTTGCCGCTGCCGGACGGCCCCACCAGCGCCACCATCTCGCCGGGCGCGACATCGAGCGAGATCCGGTCGAGTGTCGGACGCTCGCTGGCGCCGTAATTGAAGCTCACCTGATCGAACGTCACGCGTCCCTTGGCGCGCTCGAGCCTGCGCTCGCCGCCAAGCGGCTCGACTTCGACGTCCATGACTTCGAAAATCAGCTCGGCAGCCGTCACGCCGCGCTGCAACGGCTGATTGACGTCCATCAGATGCTTGAGCGGGGAGACGACGAGCAACAATGCCGTGACGAATGCCGTGAAGCCGCCGACGGTCATCTCGCCCGAGGACGACTCGATCATCGCCACCGTGATGACAATGGCCAGTGCCAGAGAGGCCAGAGCCTGCGTGACCGGCTGCGCCAGGCCACCCGAGACGGTCACCCGCATGGCGTAGCCGCGCAGCGTGCTGGTCATCTTGTCGAAGCGCGACTTTTCATACGCTTCGCCGTTGTGGATCTTCACCACCTTGTAGCCGCCCACGGCTTCCTCGACCACGTACGACAGCGCGTTGGTCAGCGTCTGCTGCTCGCGGTTCAGGCGGCGCAGACGCCGATTGATCTTGCCGACGAGCCAGCCGATGAACGGCAGAATCACCGCCACGACGAGCGTGAGGCGCCAATTCAGGTAGAACAAATAGCCCAGCAGGCCGACAACGGTCAGCGAATCGCGCACGAGCGTGATGAGCACCGTGGTGAGCACGCCGAGCACCTGATTGACTTCGTAGACGAGGGCGTTGATGAGCGTGCTGGTCGTCTCGCGCTGGTAAAAGGCAGCCGGCGCATGCAGCAAACGCTCGAACATTCGCACGCGCAGATCGAGCAGCACGCGGTTCGACACCCACGAGAGCATGTAGTTAGCCGAATACTGCGCCAGCCCGCGGATGACGGCCAGACCGATCACGGCAGCGGGTACGTACCAAAGCGTCCACGGATCGCCCCCCGAGAAGCCCTTGTCGAGCACCGGCTTGAGGACCGCCGGAATCGCCGCTTCCGTCCCGGCTACGAGCGCCATCGCGAGAACGGCTAGCAGGCCCATATGCCAATACGGCTGGAGATAGCCCAGCAGACGCCGCAAAATCGGTCCGGTAGGCTTGTGGGGTGCGCTCATGTAGGTTGGGGACGGCGGAAAAACCGCTATTCTATCGTACCGGCCAGTCTCGCCGGGACACGTCCTGAGCGGACTCGGACGCCGCCTCAAAATTCGCCACGATGCCCGCAATCCGGGCGTCCGGCACGCCGAAGCCCGGGTGGAACCGGTATACTCCCGCCCATGGCAAGCGCACTCGAAGTCCTCCGTACCGTATTCGGCTATAACGCATTCCGCGGCGATCAAGCCGCCATCGTCGACCATGTGGCCGACGGGGGCGATGCGCTCGTCCTGATGCCGACCGGCGGTGGCAAATCTCTTTGTTATCAGATCCCGGCGCTACTGCGCGACGGCATCGGCATTGTCGTCTCGCCGCTCATCGCGCTCATGCAGGATCAGGTCGACGCCTTGCTGCAAGCGGGGGTGCGTGCCGCCTATCTGAATTCCAGTCTCAGTTTCGATGAAGCACTCGATACCGAGCGCCGCGCTGCGCGTGGTGAACTCGATCTGCTCTACGTCGCGCCCGAGCGCCTGCTGACGGAGCGGTTTCTCGATCTGCTCGACCGGCTCGACGAACGCGGACAACTGGCGCTGTTCGCCATTGACGAAGCGCATTGCGTTTCTCAATGGGGGCATGACTTCCGTCCCGAATACATTCAGCTCTCGGCGCTGCACGAACGCTATCCGCGCGTGCCGCGCATCGCGCTGACCGCCACGGCGGACAACGCGACACGCGACGAGATCCAGACGCGCCTCGGCCTGACCGAAGCGCGCTTGTTCGTCTCGAGCTTCGACCGGCCGAACATTCGTTACGAGATCGTCGACCGCGACAATCCCCGCAAACAGTTGCTGGCCTTTCTCGCACGGCATCGCGGCGAGGCCGGTATCGTCTATTGCCTGTCGCGCAAAAAAGTGGAAGAAACCGCTGCGTGGCTCGAAACGCAAGGTATTCCGGCCCTGCCCTATCACGCCGGGCTCGATGCTGAGGTGCGTCGCACGCACCAGCAGCGGTTTCTGCGTGAGGAAGGGCTGGTCATGTCGGCAACCGTGGCTTTCGGCATGGGCATCGACAAGCCGGATGTGCGTTTCGTCGCGCACCTGGATCTGCCCAAGAGCCTCGAAGCCTATTACCAGGAGACGGGGCGTGCCGGGCGTGACGGTGAACCCGCAGAAGCCTGGATGACCTACGGGCTGAACGACGTCGTAGTGCATCGCAGCCGCATCGACGAGTCGAACGCTCCGGAACTGCAAAAGCGCATCGAACGCCAGAAGCTCGACGCCCTGCTCGGTTATTGCGAGGCGCCGCGCTGCCGCCGTACCGTGTTGCTGTCGTATTTCGGCGAGACGAGCGAGCCTTGTGGCAATTGCGACGTCTGCCTGAATCCGCCGGAAGTCTTCGACGGCACCATCGCCGCCCAGAAGGCGCTCTCAGCCATTCTGCGCACGGGTCAGCGCTTTGGTGCCGGGCATCTGGTCGATCTGCTGCGCGGGCGCAGCACCGACAAGATTCGACAATTCGGGCACGAAGCCCTGCCGACGTTCGGTGTCGGCGGCGAACTCGACGATCAGGGCTGGCGCGCCGTGTTCCGTCAGTTGATCGCTCACGGCATCATCGAGCCCGACAGCAGCCAGTACGGTGCACTGACGCTGAACGCCGCCGCACGCCCGGTGCTCAAGGGGGAAACCACGCTCTCGCTGCGGCGCCAGCGTCCCGTCGTCGGCAAGAAGAGCCGCTTTGCCGGCTACGCGTCGTCGCCGGCCATCGAACTGGACCCCGCCGATCAGCAACTGTTCGACAAGCTGCGCGCTTGGCGGCAGGACATGGCCAAGACGCAGCAGGTGCCCGCATACGTTATCCTGCACGACCGGACGCTGCGTGAGCTTGCCCAACGCCGCCCGCGCCGTCGCGAAGGTCTCGTCGACATCACCGGACTCGGTGAAGCCAAGATCGAACGCTACGGCGAAGCGCTCGTCGAGTTGCTCAACGCCTGAGTCAACGACGCGAGACGACTCCCACGACCTGCGGGTCCGATGCCGCCATTTCGTGAACGCTCATGATCGAAGCTACACCGCTCGCCTCCTCGTTGCCGCGTCTGCCCCTCACGGTGACGATCCTCACACGCAACGAGCGCCACAACATCGCCGAGTGCATCGCGTCGGTGCAGTCGTTAGCCTCCCAGATCGTCGTGGTCGATAACGCCAGCACGGATGGCACCGCAGACATCGCGCGCGCCGCAGGTGCCGAAGTCCACGTCACGCCCGATTGGCCCGGCTTCGGTCCGCAAAAGAATCGTGCCTTGTCGCACGCCACCCAGCCGTGGGTGCTTTCGCTCGATGCCGATGAGCGCATCACGCCCGAGTTGGCCGCCGACATTGCGACGGCGATTGGACAAGGCACTCACACGGGGTATCGCATGCCTCGCCTGTCGCAATTCCTCGGGCACTGGGTGCGGCACTGCGGCTGGTACCCCGACTACGTGGTGCGGCTGTTTCGGCGCGAGGCCGGCCGCTTCTCAGACAATCTCGTGCACGAGCGCGTGATTGTCGACGGCGAGATCGGCACACTTGCCCATCATCTGCTGCACTACAGCTATACCGAAGCCCGTCAGGTCGAGGACAAGGTGCAACGCTATGCACGCGCGGGCGCGAAAGAGATGGCGTTGCGCGGCAAGCGAGTCTCTGCGCTCAAGCCATGGATCAATGGCGGATGGGCGTTCGTGCGTACCTACGTGTTGCGCCGTGGGTTTCTCGATGGCGCCACCGGCGCCGCGATTGCGCGAATGAATGCGCGCAGCGCGTTCCTCAAGTACGCCCTGCTGCTGCGCGGAGACGTCTGACGCTGGCAGCACCGCCGCAACGCCCTTCAAACAAAACGGACGCACATGGCGTCCGTTTTTTTCGACGTCGACTTTCGACGTTACTTCGCGAGCGCGCGCTTCACGCGCGATCGGAACAGCTCCCAACGCAGCTTGCCGTCATCGACGGGCTCGGGCAGGCGTCCATCGCTGCCTGCCGGCACCGGCTTGCCGCGACGCAGGTAGTAGCGGTCAAAGATGGACTGCGTCATGCCCCACTTGCGCAGGAATTGCGTGCGGCCGTCGTTCTTCACGACCTTGCCTGTGCTCTTGCACTGGAAGTGGTAGACAAGGCTCGCGCCTACGCCAACAAATCGGCGTGCCCCTGCGGCCCACATCTTCATCGAGAAATCGTTGTCGCTGCTCATGCCGGGGCTCAGCTCAGTGCTGTAACCACCGACGAGGAACCACCAATCGCGATGCACGAGCGTCGGCGGCCAGGTAGCGCCCAACCAGTCCGGCTTGGCGTAGGCCGGCACCGCAGCAAGTAACCCCGCTTCGTCGAAGGTATCGACGTCACGACCGAAATCGTGCACGAGCACACACGGATTGTGGGTGTCGACCGGCTCGATCATGGTGCCCGAGAGCATGAAAGCCTTGTCGGGCATGGCTTCGGCGCGCGCTATCAGCGCACTGTCCCAACCGGGGCAACAGTACATGTCGTCGTTCAGATAGACGATGTACTTCTCGCGTGCGAGCGCCGCCGCCTGATTCACGGCGTAGCAGATACCGATATTGTCCGGCGACGCCGTATGCTCGATCCCCTCGGCCCGCACCCACTCGAGCGAGCCGTCCGACCCATCGTTCACGTGGACGATGATCTGATGCTGATGGCGCGAATTCTGGCGAATGCTGCGCACGCATAGCTGCAGCAACGCGAGGTTGTTCCACGTCGGAACGATGATGGAGAACATCCGGGTTTCCTTGTTGTACCGAATAGCAGACAGCATCGGGGCGGTGTCATGCGACGCCGGGCCACTTCGCTCGCTATCAATAGATGATCTGTACCGAGTCGGGTGTCAGCCACTGACGAAGTTCGCCAAGCAATTCGTCGCCCGGCTGTACTTTCCAGTCGTCGCCCAAGCGTGACTCACATTCGGCGTCCGGTCGGCGGTACACGATGTGCACCGGCAAGCCGCTTTGCTTGTCATCGTCGCCGCTGCCATTGCCGTTGCCATTACGGCGACCGAAGCCTCCGCCCCCTCCACCGCCACCGTTGAAGCCACCTCCGCCATTGAAGCCGCCCCCCCCCGAACTCGCGGTAGCCGCCACGCGGTACATCGTGCAATGCGGTTGCAGGGTGGCACGCAGGCGCGTCCAGTCTGCATTACCGTTGAACGACAGCTTGAGTGCGCGAGCGAAGCGCGCACGCGCACGGCCGAGGTCCATCAGACTTTCGGTGGTGAAACGCAAGCCGCCCGTAAAGCTGTCGGGCCGTGCATTGCCCTGCACGATCAGCAGTTCGTCCTCCTTGAAGAGGTGCTTGTTCGCCTCGAACTGCTCGTTGAAGATCGTCACTTCGAGCGTGCCCGTGCCATCGTCGAGTTGTACGATCAGCATCTTGCCGCGCTGGGTCATCATCGTGCGCAGGCTGGAAATCACCCCGGCGACAAGCCTGTCGCGCCCCTCGGAGAGATCACGGATACGCGTGCGCACGAAGCGGCGCACTTCGTCCGAGTACGAATCGAACATGTGGCCCGACAGATAGAAGCCGAGCGCCTGCTTCTCTTCCTGCAGCTTGCGCTTGTCGGTCCACGCCGGCTCATCGGCCAACTCCAGCGGCGCTTGCAGACTTTCATCACCGAGATCGAACAGGCTCACCTGATTGGCAGCAGCACTCGCTTGTTCGGCGGCTTCCATCGCCATCGGCACCGAGGCCATCAACTGCGCACGATTCTCGTGAATGCTGTCGAAGGCACCGGCGCGAATCAGCGCCTCGATCGTGCGGCGATTCACCACGCGGCGGTCGATCCGAGCGCAGAAGTCGAACAGATCGGTGAACGGCTTGCCTTCGCGGGCACGCAGAATTTCTTCGATCGCCGACTGACCGCTCCCCTTGATGGCGCCCAGGCCATAGCGCACGGTTTTCGAATCGGCCGGCTCGAAGCGATAAGCGGAAACGTTGACGTCCGGCGGCAATACGCCCAGCCCGTTGACGCTGGACAGACAGTCTTCGTAGAGAATCTTGACCTTGTCCGTGTCGTCCATGGCCAAGCTCATATTGGCGGCCATGAATTCGGCAGGATGGTGCGCCTTGAGCCAGGCGGTGTAGTACGCGAGCAGTGCGTACGCGGCCGCGTGCGACTTGTTGAAGCCGTAGCCTGCGAACTTCTCCATCAAGTCGAAGATTTCGTCCGACTTTTCACGGGTGAGTCCATTTTCGGCCGCCCCCTTCGCGAAAATCTCGCGGTGCTCGGCCATCTCCTCGGCCTTCTTCTTACCCATCGCGCGACGCAACAAGTCAGCGCCGCCGAGCGAGTAACCGCCGATGATCTGCGCCATCTGCATCACCTGCTCCTGATAGACCATGATGCCGTAGGTCTCCTGGAGCACCGGCTCGACGCGCGGATCCGGGTATTCCACCTTCTCGCGGCCGTGCTTACGGGCGCAGAAGCTCGGGATCAGGTCCATCGGGCCGGGTCGATACAACGCCACCAGCGCAATAATGTCCTCGAACCGGTCAGGCTGGGCGTCCTTCAACATGCCCTGCATGCCGCGGCTTTCCAACTGGAACACGGCCACCGTGTTGGCTTTCTTGAGGATGCTGAACGCTGCAGGGTCGGTGAGCGAGACCTGATCGAGCGACCAGTCAGCCATCTCCGGATGCAGGCGTTTGATGTAGCGCTCGGCCCAGTTCAGGATCGTGAGCGTTGTCAGCCCCAAGAAGTCGAACTTCACAAGGCCGACGGCTTCCACATCGTCCTTGTCGTACTGGCTCACCACGCCGCTGGCATCTTCGCCGCTGCCCTGGGTGTACAGCGGGCAGAAATCCGTCAGCTTGCCCGGCGCGATCAACACACCACCCGCGTGCATACCGACGTTACGCGTGAGACCCTCGACGCGTTGCGCCAACTCGATCAATTGCTTGACTTCGTCTTCGGTCTGAAAGCGCTCGGCGAGTTGCGGCTCCTCCTTGAGGGCATCGTCGATGGTGACGTGCTTGCCCGGTTTGAACGGAATCAGCTTGGAGATGCCGTCGACGAAGTTGTAGCCCAGATCGAGCACACGACCGACGTCACGCACCGCCGCCTTGGCGGCCATCGAGCCGAAAGTCGCGATCTGGGAGACAGCGTCCGCCCCGTACTTTTCCTTAACGTACTGAATGACGCGATCGCGCCCATCCTGACAGAAGTCGATATCGAAGTCAGGCATCGAGACGCGTTCCGGATTCAGGAAGCGCTCAAACAGCAGGTTGTACTTGAGTGGATCGAGGTCGGTGATGCGCAACGCGTAAGCGACCAGCGAACCGGCGCCCGAACCGCGGCCCGGGCCAACGGGCACGCCGTTGTTCTTCGCCCACTGAATAAAGTCGGCCACGATCAGGAAGTAGCCGGGGAAGCCCATCTTGATGATCGTGCCGGTCTCGAAGTCGAGCCGCTTGTAATAATCGGGACGCTGCTTGTCGCGCTCCGCCTCGTCGGGGAACAACTGCGCGAGACGTGTCTCGAGCCCCTCCTTGGACAGATGCACGAGGTAGTCGTCGAGCGACATGCCGTCCGGCGTGGGAAAGAGCGGCAGCTTCGGCTTGCCGAGTTCAAGCGTCAGGTTGCAGCGCTTGGCGATCTCGACGGTATTGGCCAGCGCGGAGGGCACATCCTCGAACGCGGCGAGCATGTCGTCCTGCGTCCGAAAACTCTGGTCCTGCGTGAAACGGCGCACACGGCGTGCGTTGCCCAGCATCTCACCTTCCGAAATACACACGCGTGCTTCGTGCGCGGTGAAATCGTCGGCCGTCATGAACTGGATCGGATGCGTGGCAACGACGGGCAGCCCGGCTTTCGCCGCCAACTGCACCGCCTGTTGCACGTAGGTCTCCATACCCGCCTGACCAGTGCGCTGCAACTCGATATAAAACCCGCCCGGGAACACACTCGCCCAGTGCTTCGCGCATTGCAGCGCCAGCTCGGGATTGCCTGCCGCCAGCGCGGCGCCGATATCGCCCATCTGCGCGCCGGAGAGCGCCAGCAGACCGCGCGCGAGCCCGTCGGCCTGAAGCCACGACGGCTCGATCTCCGCCCGACCGCGCCACTGATTGCCGAGCCACGCCTTGGACAGCAACTGACACAGGTTCAGATAGCCTTCCTTGTCGCGCGCAAGGAGCAACAGTCGCGACGGCTTGTCGCGATCGGCCGGATTCGTGATCCAGGCGTCGCAGCCGATGATCGGCTTGACGCCCTTGCCGCGGGCTTCCTTGTAGAAACGGATGGCGCCGAACATGTTCGCGAGGTCGGTCAGCGCGAGCGCGCCCTGACCGTCCTTGGCGGCGGCCTTGACGACGTCGTCGAGCCGCACGATGCCATCGGCGATCGAGTATTCGGAATGGAGACGGAGGTGGACGAAGCGAGGTTCTGACATGGGCGGTATTGTAACGCGCCGCCCCCGCATAGCGGGCTTCGCTTCACGAAACGTCCGGCGTTTCCCCGCATTTCGGATACCTCCGGGCAGGCACTAGGAATTTTTCCGTATCGGACCTGAGATACCGTCCGATTTGGCGAAATCCGGTGTCAAATCAAAGTGCTTCGGGGCCGAATCGGCGATAATGGCGGTTTATTGCTTCACGCTTTTGCGAAATCTTGTTGCCATGTCTATCGTCAATATCGCTGCGTACAAGTTCGTCACGCTCGACGACATCGCGACCCTGCGTCCGGCCCTGCTCGAACGCTGTCAGGCGCTCGACCTGAAGGGCACCATCCTCCTCGCACCGGAGGGCATCAACCTGTTTCTGGCGGGTTCGCGCGAGGCTATCGACGCCTTCCTCGCCGGTTTGCGCGCCGACGCCCGGTTTGCCGATCTCACGGTCAAGGAAAGCCTCTCGGAGACACAGCCGTTCCGCCGGATGCTGGTGCGCCAGAAGAAAGAGATCATCACGATGAAGATGCCGGTCATCAAGCCGGCAGACGGCCGTGCGCCCGGTGTTGACCCTGCTACGCTCAAACGCTGGCTAGATGCCGGCCAGGACGACGAAGGCCGCCCGGTCGTGATGCTCGACACGCGCAATGACTTCGAGATCGATGTCGGCACGTTCGACGATGCCATCGACTATCGCCTGACGAAGTTCTCGGAATTCCCCGACGTCATCGCCGCACACCGTGAAGACTTCGAGGGCAAGACGATCGTGTCTTTCTGCACCGGCGGCATTCGTTGCGAGAAGGCGGCGATCTACATGCGCGATATCGGGCTTGAACACACGTATCAGCTCGACGGCGGCATTCTCAAGTACTTCGAGGACGTGGGCGGTGCGCACTATCAGGGCGACTGCTTCGTGTTTGACTATCGCACGGCACTCACCCCCGACCTCGCACCATCGACGACCAAGCAGTGCTTCGCCTGCCGTGCCGTGGTGACAGTTGCGGATCAGCAAAGCCCCGATTACGTCGAAGGCGAGCATTGCCCCGCGTGCGTCGGCAGCCGGCCCGCCGCCAACGCGCCGGAAAGCACCGTCACCGCCACCACGTCCGCCTGAGCACACCGGTGGCCCACGCTTCGGCGCACGACGCCACGCCGCCCGCCGCCGACCCTGCCCCCCGTTATCGAGGGCGTTTCGCGCCCTCGCCGACCGGGCCGCTGCATCGCGGCTCGCTCGTTACCGCGCTGGCCAGTTGGCTGGACGCCCGAGCGCATGACGGTGTCTGGATCGTCCGCATGGAAGACCTGGACGAACCGAGATGTGTGCCAGGCGCGGCCGAAGACATTCTCGCCACCCTGACGCGCCTGGGCCTGCATTCGGATGAGCCCGTCGTCTGGCAAAGCCAGCGGCACGGCCTGTATGAACAAGCGCTCGCCTCGCTCACGGCTCTCGGACTGGTATATCCCTGCGGTTGCACGCGACGCGAAATCGCCGACTCGCTCACGCGCGTGCATGCCCGTCACAGCACGCTCGCCTATCCTGGCACCTGCCGCGACGGCCTGCACGGCAAGACGGCACGCGCGTGGCGTCTGCGGGTGCCGGACGGCGACGCGGCCCGCATGCGCTTCGAAGATCGCTGGATGGGCACGCAAACGCAGGATCTGGCAACGGAGGTCGGCGACTTCGTGCTCAAGCGCGCCGATGGTCAGTGGGCGTACCAGTTGGCCGTGGTCGTCGACGATCAGGCGCAAGGCATCACCGATATCGTGCGTGGCGAAGATTTGCTGGACTCGACGGCACGTCAAATCTATCTGCAAGCCTGCCTCGGTGCGCCGACGCCGCGCTATCTGCACGTACCGCTGGTCATGGCCGACGACGGCGAGAAGCTGAGCAAGCAGAACGGCGCGGCGCCGCTCGTTCTGGATACGCCTGACGCCGTGCTTGCCGCCCTCAAGGACGCCGCCACGCATCTCGGCTTACCGGCGTCGCTCGCCAACGTCTCTCACCGCGAGGACTTCTACGCCGCTGCAACGCAGGCATGGCGCGAGCAGCGCGGGCGCTGAAACCCCACCCCTCGCCATTGCGCTCTCCCAATGAAACTCGCAAGCTCGCGCTCGCAGAAGCCGATGCTCGCGTTCATGATCGATGCACGCAGGCTCATCGTGCCAGGTCGTTGGCGCAACGATGCGTCCCGCTCATTCATACAGCCAGCGCGCCACCCTCCGAGTGATGCGCGGCATAAGGACATAGGTCATCAGTCCCACCACAGCGGCGGCCACCGCCAAGTGTTCCAGGAAGGTATTGCCGAGCCAGGGCCACCATTGCGCCAGCCAGTGAACCGGAATCGGCACCAGCATCGTGAGCGGGAAGATCACTGATAGCGTCAGCAGGAACTGCTTGTAGCGCTTGGCTGGCTTCTGTCCCGGCTCCGGGTGGAACCAGAACTCCAGCCCCGTGACTGTCTGGCGCTGCTCGTCGCGCGACAGCAAGGGCATCACCTCGCCCAGCAACGTCTGCCGCGCAGCCGACTGGAACCAGTCCTCCGCATGCGGCAGCGAGTCGAAGCGCAGGGTCACGGTGTAGAGCGTAGCGCCGGGCGCGGGACGGATGATGAGCACGCCGCGGTGCCCCGGGAAGCGCTCCGCGATGGGCACGACGCGCTTGAGCCACTGCTCGTAGGCTGCGACGGCCTCGGGGCGCACATGGTGCCGGATGACTGCCGTCACGCTCTCCGGGTGCGGCAGGCTGCGGGCCGACAGGTCATCGAGCGAGGCCTTGCGCAGCGAGGGGTCGCGCGGCTCGACGGACGGGGGGGCTTCTTCAGGGTGCATGAAAATCTCTTCGGGTCGTTCAGACGAAACGCGGGATAGGTCCATTCTGTGGCGTCGTGTCGTCGCCCAGATCCAGCATGACGCGGTCAACGTAGCACCAGCCCCACCCCTCGGGTGGGTCATAGCCCTCGATGATAGGGTGGCCGGTCTCGTGGTAGTGCGCACTGGCGTGGCGGTTGGGCGAGTCGTCGCAACACCCCACGTGGCCGCAGGTGCGGCACAGCCGCAAATGCACCCAGGGACTGCCGGACTTCAGGCATTCCTCGCAACCCAGTGCACTGGGCGTGACGCGGTGGATGCTGGCGGTATGAGTGCAGCGACGGGGCATGGCGACTCTCCTCAAAAGGTTGCAAGGTGCTGGTGGATGAAAGCCACGGCCATAGCGCCTTCACCGACGGCCGATGCGGCGCGCTTCAGAGACCGAGCAAGGCACGGCCTTCGTCGGCCAGTAAATCATGCGTCTCGGGGTGCGCGCGCATGTAGGCCGCGAATACAGGGCATTGCGGAACGACGCGCAGACCACGCTCGCGCGCGGAGGCCAGCCCCGCCAGCACCAGTTGGCGCGCAATGCCCTGCCCCTGCAGCGCGTCGGGCACCAGGGTGTGGACGAAGGTGATGACATTGCCCTCCAGCGAGTAGATGGCAACCGCACGCTCGCCTTGCGACACGTACTCGAAGCGATGCTTCGCAGGGTTGTCCTGAACCGAAGGGGGCGTGGAGGAAGTGGTCATGGTAAGTCCTTGATGTGGGGTGCGGCAGTTCAGGTACCGACCACGAGGCCAACGGCACCGATCACCAGCGTCTACGGTACACCGATTTTCTGCGCCATGAGGGGCCAGTCCATGCTGCCAGCGGTCATCGTGCCGTTGAATACCGTGAGGTACACAGTCGGCCTCGCCCACGCACCCAGTTCGGCAGAACGGCCTGGAAGCCCAGCCCGAACTCGATGCCGCCGACGACCAGCAGCCACTGCTGTGTGCCCGGCGAAATGAACATTGGAACAGTGCCAAGCCCATTGCAGCAAACGACGCCACCGCCAGGACCGCGCTCAAGACAAGACATGATGTTCACGCCGGGAAAGTTGCAGTGGAGGCGGCGTCCGACGCAGCGATGCGCATGATCTGGTTGCCCAAGCGCACACCCCAGTCGGTCATGGCAATGCCTTCGCTCAGTTGTCCCGCCTGCCAGGCCGCCAGTGCGGCATCGATGTCCGTGCTCATGCTGTCACGCAGCGCCGTCGCCAGCGCCACCGCATTGGCGGCGGCTTTCGCGGTGCCGCCGGCAGTGTGCGGACGGGGCACGAAAGCCGCGTCGCCCAGCAGGACCGCCCGGCCCGACACCATGCGGGGAGCCTGCAAATCGAGAATCGCCTGCAGGAAAGGGTCCGGCGTGGCCGCGACGAGTTGCTGGAACTGTGGCGCGAGCTGTTCACGCGATTGCTGATGCAGCCAGGCTGCATCGGCATCCTTCACGGTGCCGGGCGGCAGGGAAAACGCGTGGCGCACGCCGTGGCGATCAGTCAGCAGGCGCGACAGTGCATCGCCCTGCGGCACCTTCACGTACCAAACCCAGTTCCAGCGGCGTCGGCCAGGCGCCGTCGCCTCGTCCTCGCCGGGCACCAGGTAAGCGAGCAGCAGGTGATCCGGGCCTTGCTGGAAGGCGAAGTTGCCGCGCAGCACGTCCGCGGCTTCTCCGGTCAGAGCGCCCTCTTCGAGCAGACCGCGCCATGCTACGTAGCCCGCATAACGGGGTGCGAGACCGGGCAGCATTTGCTGCCGCACAGCCGAGCGCGCGCCGTCCGCACCGATGAGCAGGTCGCCCGTTTCCACGCGCCCGTTGGCGAAGTGGGCATGAATGCGCTCGCCGTCCTGCTCGAATCGCATGAACTGCTCGCCATGGTGATAGGCCGAGGCGGGCAAGTGGCGCTTCATCGCGGCATACAGCATGCTCCACGAGGTCTGCGTCTGCGGCATCCAGGTGCGCTGCACCACCTCACCGCTACGGTCCAGGAAGATTCGGTCACCCGAGCGCACGCCCAGTTGTCCCTGCGTCTTAACGCCCGCGAACTGGAACGCGCGCACCACGTCGCCCTGCAGCACGATGCCGCCGCCACGACTGTCAAGCTCGTGAGGGGAGCGCTCGAAGATATCGACCTGCCAGCCGATGGCTTGCAAGGCCGTGGCGGTGAACAGGCCGCCGACGGAGCCGCCGATGATGATGGCGCGGGGTGAGTTGCGATCGGAATGCATGACTGGCATGGGGGGGTCTTCTCAGGTGGGCGTCTCAAACGGCAGGCACTACGGCGCTTTGCGCAGCGGCTTGCCGAAGCGCTTGTATTAGGGTCGAGGAAGGCTGTGCGCCGCTGATGGACGTGTTGCCGATACGCAAGGTGGGCACTGAGCGCACACCGTTGGCTTGCGCCTGGCGTTCCGCTGCCACGACCTCGCGCTCCCCGGCCGGTGAGTCCAGGAAGTCGCGAGCCTCCTTCGCATCGAAGCCAGCCTGCCCCGCCAACGTGGCCAATACCTCGGCCTTGCCAATGTCCCGCCCCTCGGAGAAGTAGGCGTGGAACACGGATTCGAAAAGCGCCTCAGTCCTGGCGGCGTCGCCCCGACCGGTGGCGTAGACCATTAGCCGATGGGCCAGGCGGGTGTTTGGCGTCATGGTTACGCGGTCGTAGTGAAATGCGACGCCCGCGTGCTGGCCGGCCAGGGTCACGTCGGCATCCATCGCCTGCGAGCGTGCCCAACTGCCGAACTTGGCGCTGCGGTAGGCCTTCCGGTCTGCGCCTTCCTTCGGCATCCCAGGGTTGAGTTCATAGGGCACGTAGCGGATAGAGACCGCTGTGTCCGGCATCTGCGCCAGGGCCGCTTGCAGATGCCGGCGGCCGATCCAGCACCAGGGGCAGATGAAGTCGTAGGTGATTTGAATCTCGACGGACGGCATGGTGAAAATCCTTGCGTTGGTGTTGTCGTGAGATTAGGCTTTGCGCTGACCAATGAGAATTCTTTGAATTTGCAACGTGAAATTGCAAAAAACGCAAAGATAGAAGATGAACAAATTGCAAGCTCTGCGCGCCTTCGTGGACGTGGCGGAATCGGGCGGCTTCTCCAAAGCTGCGCGGCGGCTGGGTGTGGCCACGTCGTCGGTGACCCGGTTGATCGATGGCCTGGAGGCGTCGCTGGGCGCGGCGCTGCTGACCCGCTCCACACGTCGCGTGACGCTCACCGATGCAGGCGCGGCCTACCTGGAGCAAGTTTCACAGGTGCTGTCCGATCTTGATGAGGCCGACGGCAGCGTGTCGGATGCGGGAGGGGAAGCGGTCGGCCCGCTGCGAGTATCGCTGCCGGTCACGTTCGCGCGCGTGTGTCTGGCGCCGCACATTCCGGGCTTCCTGCGCGAACACCCGCGCGTGTCGCTGGATCTGGTGCTTTCCGATGCCTACGTCGATCTCGCCGCCGAGCGCATCGACGTAGCAGTACGCATCGGCGCTCCGGCCAATCAGCCCCAGCTCATCGTGCGCCATCTGGCCGAGCATCGCCGCTACGTTGTCGCCAGTCACGGGTATCTGGAGCAGCGTGGGATGCCGGCTTCGCCCGCAGAATTGAGCGCGCACGAGTGCCTGCGCTTCGCCTATCAGGCCGGGCCGCAGCGTTGGTCATTCCGGCAGGGCAGCACCGTGCAGCATGTGGAAATTCAGGGGCGCTTGGCGGCCAACAGCGCGGATATGCTGCGCGAGGCCGTGCTGGACGATCTGGGCGTTGCACTGCTGGCCGAATGGCTGGTGCAGGAAGATGTGCGCGCAGGGCGCCTGCGGCGACTGTTCGAAGACTACGAGATCAATCCGCAGGACCAGTCCATCAGCGTGCATGCGGCCTATCTGCCGAACCGGCGCCATTCCAGGAAGGTGCATGCATTCCTGGATTTCCTCGCCGGGCATCTGGCGAAGGTCTCAGCAGGCTAATGCTCCCCGGGCGGGGCACATCGCCCTTGGCGCCATGAGATGAATGGATGAGCGCGAAAGCGACACTGGGCTTTTTCGGCCTCAAACAAGAGTGAGGACATCATCGAGCAGACAGCCTTCCCATGCGGTGCGCGCCCATGATGTTGGCATGTCTCATCTCTGGCGTCGCACCGTCAATCCGGCAAGCGCCAATATGAAAAAAGCCAGCGTAATTACGCTGGCTTTTCGCTTTCAACGCGCCACAACCATGGCGCGGCAGGTCGGTTTCAGGTGCCGGCCTTGCGGGGGAAGCCCGCGAGCAGGGCAGCCACCTGGCGCTTCGGGGCCTTTTCAGGCAGCGCACCAAAAGCAGTCGGTGCCGCCGATTCCTGCAACGAGCGGCTGTCGCGTTGCGAGTCAATCGCCGACGGCGACGGTTCGTACGGCTTGTAGAAAAATTCGTCTTCCGGGCGAACACGACGCGGCGCGGAATTGCCACCACGGCTGGCGCGCAGGCCATCGTGACGGCCATGACGCTCGCTCCGGTCGCTGCGTTCCGAGCGATCCGTACGCTCACTACGATCGTAGCGATCGCCATTACGGTCGTCACGCGAACGGCTGCGACGCTCCATCACCAGTTCACCGCGCTTGAGTTCGCGCTTGATCAGCTTCTCGATTTCCACGAGTTGCTTGCGCTCGTCCGGTGCGCACAGCGAGATCGCCTCGCCCGACGCGCCCGCGCGGCCCGTACGGCCAATACGGTGCACGTAGTCTTCCGGGTTATACGGCAGGTCGTAGTTGATCACGCCCGGCAGATCGGTGATGTCCAGCCCACGCGCGGCGACATCGGTCGCCACCAGTGCGCGGATACCGCCTTGCTTGAACGCTTCGAGGGCTTGCATGCGCTCGTTCTGCGACTTGTCGCCGTGAATGGCGGCCGTCACGATACCCTCTCGCTCCAACTGGCGCGCCAGACGGCTCGCACCGACCTTGCTGTTGACGAACACGATGACCTGCTTGAGGTCGCGTTCGTTCAGAATCTGCACCACGGCGGCGCGCTTGTCGTCTTCGTCCACCTCGTAGACGACCTGCTCGACCTTATCGGCCGTTGCATTACGACGTGCGACTTCGATAGTGACCGGATTCGAGAGATAGCTCGATGCGAGCTTCTTGATGTCGTTCGAGAACGTGGCCGAGAACAGCAGCGTCTGGCGCTGTTTCGGAAGCAAATTCAGAATGCGCTGCAAATCCGGCAGGAAGCCCATGTCCAGCATGCGGTCGGCTTCGTCGAGCACGAGCATCCTGACCTGGCTCAGATTCACCGTCTTCTGTTCGACGTGATCGAGCAAGCGGCCCGGCGTCGCGATCAGAATTTCGACACCGCGTCGCAGCGCATCCTTTTGCGGATTCATGTCGACGCCACCGAACACTACCGTATTGCGCAACGGTGTATGCATTGCGTAGGCACGCACATTATCGGCGACCTGATCGGCGAGTTCGCGTGTCGGCGTGAGAATCAGCGCACGCACCGGATGCCGCGCGGGCGATGCACTCGTGTTGGCCTCGGGCAGCAGGCGCTGGATGATCGGCAGCGAGAAGCTGGCGGTCTTGCCCGTCCCCGTTTGCGCGGCACCCATGACGTCGCGCCCGGACAGCACGACCGGAATGGCTTGTGCCTGAATCGGTGTCGGTTGGGTGTAGCCCTGCTCGGCGATGGCCCGCAAGATGTCCGCATGTAGCCCGAAGCTATCGAAGCCGGGGGTCGGAACAGCATTTACATCAGCCATGATGAAGGGACATCTCTTTTAAAAAACGGGGGCCGCCACGCGGAAGGATTCCGCATCAAAGCTCACTCGCGAAGATTCAAGGGGCGCTGTGCGCCATGCTCGGGGCTGGCGCGAGAGGGGCCTGTCGAGGGACAGATGCGTCGGGCGCCGCCGGACCAGGGTGGTCGTCAAGAAGCGAAACAACCGCAATTCTAGCACTTGCGCACGACCAACGTGTGACAGCGGCCCTCGGCAGCCTGCGGGGCCGTGTTTTGCCGCGAGTTCTCTCTCAATGGCCCGCCCCTGCCTTGGCGCTGCTGTCGGGCTTGCCATCGGGAACGGGAACAGCCAGCTTGGCCGCCCCGGCCTTCGCGCTCTTGCCCGCCTGCGCCGCACGCTGACGATCGGCGTAACGTTGCGCGAGCACCGCGCAAACCATCAATTGCATCTGATGGAACAACATGAGCGGCAACACGATCGCGCCAAGCGGGCCGGTCGCGAACAGCACCTTGGCCATCGGTATACCGCTCGCGAGGCTCTTCTTCGAGCCGCAGAAGACAATGGTGATCTCGTCTTCGCGCGAAAAACCGAGCCAGCGGGCGGAATATGTGGTCACGGCCAGCATGATGGCGAGAATCACCGCACAGCAACCCAGCAGGCCGAGCAGCGCCAGCGGCGGAATCTGATGCCACAACCCCGTGTTCACCGCCTCGCTGAACGCCGTGTAGACCACCAGCAGAATCGAGCCTTGATCGACGATCTTGAGCAGCGCGCGATTGCGCTCGACCCATTTGCCGATCGCCCTGCGCGAGAGTTGACCCGCAATGAACGGCACCAGCAGTTGCAGCATGATGTTGCCGATCGAGTCGAACGGCGATGTGCCGGCATTGCCATCGTGATGGATGACGATCAGGCCGACGAGCACCGGCGTGATGAAGATGCCGAACAGGCTCGACGCCGACGCACTGCATACCGCAGCGGGCACGTTGCCACGGGCAATCGAGGTGAACGCAATGGCCGACTGCACCGTGGCCGGCAGCGTGCACAGGAAGAGAATGCCGAGATATAGCTCCGGCGTGACCATCCACGAAAGCAGTGGCTTGAGCGCCACGCCGACGATCGGGAAAATCACGAACGTGCTGGCGAACACCAGCAGATGCAGACGCCAGTGCGTCGCACCGGCGAGCACCGCCTCACGCGAGAGTTTCGCGCCGTGCAGAAAAAACAATGCGGCAATTGCCACGTTGGTGAGCAGGTTGAACGCAACTTTGCCCTCGCCGTGCGCCGGCAGGAGGCTGGCGAGCCCAACGGTCGCCACAAGCATCAACGTGAAATTGTCGGGAAGAAAACGCGGTCTGGCCATCGTCAATCTCGGATACGTCAAAAAAGACAAAGCCCGTTCGCAGGACACGGGACGCGGCGGCATGTCGGCCGCCAGCGAGGTCGTCAGTCGATCGGCGGGCGATCGAAAGTGACCGGAAGTGTGCGCTCGCGATACGGGTTTTCACGTATTAGAACGCAAGGGCAGTTAAAATACAAATTCATTTAAAAAATTCATTCATACCAAAGACGCATGAATATCTCACTGCGCCAGCTCAAGGTGTTCCTCGCAGTGGCCGAACACGGCAGTTTCAGCCGGGCCGGCGAGGACATCGGCCTCACCCAGCCGGCCGTGAGCCGTTGTATCCGCGAATTGGAACAAGAACTCGGACTCAAGCTTGTGGACCGCACCACGCGGGAAGTCACGCTGACCGAAGTGGGCGCTAGCCTCTCGGCAACGCTCGCCCGGGTGCTGGACGAGCTGGAGAGCGCCCTGCGCGATACGCACGGTCTGGCCGAAGAGCGTCGCGGACGGGTACGCGTGGCCAGCGCGCCCACGATCTCGGCCAATCTGATGCCCGAGTGCATTTCGGCCTGCGCAGCCCGCTACCCGGACATCACGCTCATGCTGCGCGATCAGGTCCAGACGCTCGCGACCGACAGCGTGCGGCACGGCGAGGTCGATTTCGGCGTCATCGTGGCGTCGGAAGGCACGGACGATCTCGTTGGCGAGCCCATCATGGTCGAACCGTTCCTCGTGGTATGCGACCGCTCACATCGCTTCGCGAAGCAGGCGCAAGTGACGTGGAAGGAACTCAATGGCGAGAAGCTGGTGCTGCTCGACTACGCGTCGGGCAGCCGGCCACTGATCGACCGGGCGCTGGCCGAACATGGCGCCTATTGTCAGGTGGCGCAGGAAGTCGGCCATGCCATCACCGTCTTCCGCATGGTCGAAGCCGGTATCGGCATCAGCATCATGCCGGCTCTGGCACTCCCTGCCATGCCAGGGCGACCGGAAAACGGCGGAAGCCTGGTCGCCCTGCCGCTGGTACCGCAACTCGACCGCACCATCATGCTCGTGCGCCGCAAGAACCGCACGCTCTCCCCCGCCGCACAGTCCGTCTGGGAGTTGATCCAGCAATTCACCGCCAACACACCACACGCACTTGCCAGCCAAACAACAGGCAAACCCTGACAAGATGGGAGATACCGCGCGATGCCAAAATTTTCGTGAGCGTTGCGCGAGATTCAGCACAATAAACGGATGTGCGATTCGCTGACGGCGCACGAAGTGAGTGAGTGCCTGCTACAATTCTCATGCGTCGACTTCCCCCAAAGTGCACGACAGTGCTATCCGGCATCTGCCTTGCCATCGTGCCTCGACGACATGCCCGCGCCCCTGCGGGCATTGTGTTTCCTGTGTGGCGTCATGGACTTGTTCATCAAATACTTCAGCCCGCTGTGGCTCTTTCACGCGGCCGCCGATCTGTCCTTCTGGCAGCGGCATCAACTCGACGCACGGATGCGTATCGTGAGCCGCTTCATGTGGCGCTATGTCATGCGCTGGTGTGTCGTGAGCGCCGTGCTGATCGTACCTGCTGCGGTACTGGCGCATGGCCTTGCCGCCATCGGACTCGCGCTGGCGGGCGGCGTGTCGGCGAGCGTCACGGTACTGATGGCGGCACTTGCCCTGGGCTGCCTCATCGGCTCGCGTCTGCGTTAAGCGGCGCGCGCCAGCGCCAGCCCCCACCAAGGTCCTGGCCATCTTCGGGTGAACACTGCGACATCCTCACTGCGGCAAATCGTCTCGTTACTTGCCCGGCGACCGACGGACTCGACGTTTCGTCATGCGTGTCGGCTATGATGGAAAAGCTTGCCTCGCGTGGCAAACCGCCCGCGCCGCCGGCATCCTTCGACCCCAAAGGAGATTCTCATGGCCAACGCCAAAATCCTGGTGGTGTTCTATAGCATGTACGGGCACATCTACAAGATGGCCGAGGCGGTCGCCGAAGGCGCACGCAGCGTCGCCGGCGCCGATGTCACCGTGATGCAAGTCCCTGAACTGGTGCCTGACGACGTTCTCGAGAAGAGCGGCGCGAAAGCCGCGCGTGCCGCGTTCGCAAGCGTGCCCGTCGCCCGCGTCGATCAACTTGCCGATTACGACGCCATCATCTTCGGCACCCCGACCCGCTTCGGCAACATGACCGCGCAGATGCGCAACTTCCTCGATCAGACCGGCGGCCTCTGGGCCAAGGGCTCGCTCGTGGGCAAGGTCGGCAGTGTATTTGCCAGCACGGCAACGCAGCACGGGGGCCAGGAAACAACGATCACGAGTTTTCACTCCACACTGCTGCACCACGGCATGGTCATCGTCGGCGTGCCGTACACCGAGCCGGGCCTCACTAATATGACGGAAATTACCGGCGGCACGCCCTACGGCGCGACCACGCTCGCCGCAGGCGACGGTTCGCGACAGCCCAGCCAGAACGAACTGAAGATTGCGAAGACGCAAGGCCGTCATGTGGCGGAAATCGCTGCCGCTCTCAAACACGGACGCGCGCTGTAAATCGCATCCATCGCGCGGACGCGGCGCCTGCCGGCGTGCGCGCCGCGCGATTTCCCGCTCAGATCAACTGCAGACGCTTCAGCACGGCTCGCACAATACGCGCGCGCTTGGGCGCATCGGCGTCGTCCTTCAGATCGATGTTCAGCGCCACGCTCGTGATGTTGCCGTCGCGCTCGATCCAGCCCACCCACCAGCCGATATCCGGCTTCTTGTCGACAAACCAGCCCGTCTTGCCGTGCAACACGTAGTCGGGATTGGCTTCGACAATCGACATCTGACGCACGATGTCCTGCGAGCGCGCCGAGAACGGCAGCGTTCCGCGCGCAAGACGTTGCAGGAAATCGACTTGCTCGCGCGCCGAGATCTGTAGGCTGTCGTCGATCCAATAGGCGTCGGCAGCGCGTCCGATGGTGTGGTTCCCGTAACCGGCCTCGTTGAGCTTGGCCTGCGCGAACTGACGCGCAATCTTGTGCGAGACAATCTGATAGCACGGCAGGCACGACACGCGAAACGCCGTGCGCAAATCCATCGCCGCATTCCAGTTTTTCATCCGGCGAGGCTTGCCATCCCAGGGAATGATCTCGCGCTCGTTGTCGAGCGCGCCCGACTCTAGCGCAAGCAAGCTGTTGAATATCTTGTACGTCGACGCAGGCGACATCCGCCGCTCGGCGCGTGCCGTGTCGAACGCCTGATACGTCTGCGTGCGCCCGTCGAGCACCACGATCGTTCCCTTCACACCTTCCGCGTCGAAAAGCTTGCCCCAGTCGGCACGCTCCGTCATGTGCACCGTTGCGGCCTTCGCCGGTTCCGCCGCATGCGCCGGGACAGCGAGCACCATGGGAGACACAACCGCGAGCACGAGCACGAGCCGCAGCCCGGATACACCACGCCGCCAGCGAGAGATCAGCTTTTTCATTTCGTTATCCTTAATTCTTGGGATGCCATGGGAATGGCGGGAACGTTGGCAGTGGCGCTGGCCTGGCGCCGGCTTCCCGGAAGCGCTTGCAGGATAGTGCGTGTTTCAACAGGTGCAAAGCAAAGCTACCGTAACCGACGTAACCGCCGTATCATCGGTGCGCCCCTTCGGAAGCGTCCGTCAATGCTGCGGATGCCGTCCGCTGCCCGGTGCGATTCGATACCTCTCGACGCCATGCCCGACACACCTGCCCCAAACCTCGCCCGCGCTACCGCCGACGCGCCTGCGCTCGTCGTGCGCCTCGACGCCCCTCAGAAGATCAATGCGCAACCCGTGCGCTACCAGAGTCTGTGGCTGTTGATGCGGGTCTATTACGCGGCGCGTTACGAGACGTCGCCCGTCTCCCTGGCGTCGCTGAAAATCCGTTTCGGTCAGTCGGGTGTGGCAGGTGATTTGCGCATGCTGATCAGCCGCGCGTTCTCCGACTTCACCCGCTGGGGCATCGCTGTGGGCTGGGGCGACGACAGGCTCGCCGACGTGCGTCTGCTGCCGACGCGCGGCCGGGGCAAAGGGCCGTTCTGGCTAGCCCGGCATGAGATGTCGCGCATCGTTGTGGCGATCGGAGACACGACGCCCGACGATCCGCGTCGCGCCATTGCCGCATTCCTCGGATTGCCGCAAGACGCCGCACCGGATACGCAATCGCCTGCGCTCGATTACGTCATGCAAGACATCGCGTTCTGGCATCACCTGACGCTTGGCAAGCGCGATATGCAGGACGGGGTGTTCTTCGCACCGCCGCAAGCGTCCTCGCAGGGAGCCGCGGCGCGGCGCCAGCGCACGGGCGCGATCCCGTCGTTCCATGCGGCGCAGGTGTGTGCCGTCGACGACGTGCAACGCGGCATCGCCCTGCTCGCCGAAACAATCGTGTGGCGCCGCATGGGCGACGCGGCGCGCACGAAACAGACGCTCGCCACACTCGCCGCGACCTTCGGCGCGGCCCCGCCGGGCTCGCCCACGTTACGCGCCATGCATTGGATCGTGCAGGCGTGGCAGGCGTACGCCTTGCGCGACGAGGCCGGCGCGTTTGCGCATCTGCAACGCATCGGAGACGACGCCTCGCTCGCCCCTTGCCTCGTCTACAACCCGCGCATCCGCTTCGAAAGCCGGAATCTGCAAGCGTTGCTGTACAAGTCGCACGCCGCGCGTCCCGGTCCGATGCCCGCACGGGCACAGTCGGCCGCCAATGCGCTGGCCGCGTTCTCCGACGCCTTGCAGGCAGCATTCGAAGCCGACTCCATCGAACTCGCACAGCACGTCGCGGCGAACATCGGGCTGTCGTTGTGGCTGTTCTGGCAGGGTGCGCTCATCGATCCCGGCAGACGCCTCGCTACCGCCGACGTGCAGCGTCAGGCGCTGCGCTGGATCGGTCTGTCGGAATGGATCTGCGACCGCTTCGGTGTAGGCGGCAACTCAGTCTGGAATACCGTCTTCCTGTTGCGTATCGCGCGGGGCGCCGTACCGGTGCGGCGCGACCCCGATCTGATGACCTTGCGCGCGAGCACACCCCTCGCCGTCGACGCGTTCCTCGACGCCGTGCAGCCGTTCGGTGCGCCCTTCTCCCGGGCCAAGGGTTTCACGCAATGGACGGATGTGGTGGCCACGACGCTCGCCGATCACGAAGAGGGACGCATTCGCTTCGAGCCGCTGCAGCTCGCCAACCTGTGGTTCGAGATGCTGTGGTTTGCGCTGCATCAGGACGGCGATTCGCCGCAGGCGTTGCACGCCGCGCGATCGCTGGGCCGCGTGCTGCCGATGCTGCCGCCGCCCGACCGGCGGTTCTTCCGCGACGCGCTACGGCTCATGCCGCGCGAGTTTCAGCGCGAAGTGCGTCTGGCGCAGTGACGTTGGCGTCGGTTGGCGTCAGACGGCGCTTCGCTTCGCATCGCGTCAAGAATCGCGCCGTCATGCAGCCTCAGCGCACGCCCTGCGGGGTTTTCGGCAGCGCCGACCGGAACGAAATCGCCACCCGGTTCCACGCGTTGATCGTGGCGACGGCGAACGTCAGATCGGCGATCTGCTTGTTGTCGTAGTGGGCGCGCAACTCGTCGAAAACATCGTCCGGCACGTGTCCATCCTGGACGTTGGTGACGGCTTCCGTCCAGGCCAGCGCGGCACGCTCGGCCGGCGAATACAACTCGGTCTCGCGCCAGGCGACGAGCAAATGCAAGCGACGCGGGTCGATGCCGATTTTCAGGGCGTCGGCCACGTGCATGTCGATGCAGAACGCGCAGCCATTGAGTTGCGACGCGCGGAGCCAGACCAGTTCGACCAGCCCGTCCGGTAAGCCGCAGTCATGGAAATAGTGGCTCAACGTGCCCAGATGTTCGTACGGGCGCGGCGCCGCGTTGATGAAGTTCAGGCGTTGCATAAGTCGATTCTCCCTTCAGGTCAGATAATGCCGAGGTAACAGGTGTATGTCGTCGTCACGCATACGATGCATTCACACCCCAAACGATACGCACGCCTTGTCTCATCCAGAAGAGCCAAAACCTAATAGAATCGGTAGGCCAAGATAAGCCCGACCGGAAACCGGCGCCGACAAAGCGCGGAGGGCTTATCCATCGAGCCCCTACCCAGCCCCCAAGCCACGCGAGGCATTGCGCGATGTCCGAAAAATCCAGCCCTGCCGCACTCGCGGCCCTGCATCTGGCCGATGCCGCGCAGGCCGCCGGCGTTCCCACCTACCGCGCGCTTTACGAGCGCATCCGCGACGGCATTCTCTCGGGCAAGCTCGCGCCATCGAGCCGGCTGCCCTCGACGCGGGCGCTCGCGAGTGAACTCGGCGTGGCACGCGGAACGGTCGAAGCCGCGTATGAACGGCTGGTCGCGGAGGGCTTCGTCGTGGGGCGCGGCGCCGCAGGCAGCCGCGTCAACCCGCAGTTGGATGGCACGCGTCTCGGTGCCGCGGCGAAAGCCATACCGCCGCAAGCCAACGCCACCCGGTCGCACCGTCCCGAAGCGGCCACCGGCGAAAAGTCCGACTCGCCAACGTTGCCCGGCCACGCGCAGCCAGAGAACCCCAGCAGCATTGCGCTAAACGCCTTCGGTATGCCGTTGCCGTTGCAGAACGGCCTGCCTGCCCTCGACGAATTCCCGCGCAAATTGTGGGCCCGGCTCGCGGCGCGTCATGCACGACATCTTTCCCCCGAAGGGCTGCACTATCAGAGCGCCATCGGCTGGGCACCGCTGCGCGAGGCCATTGCCGGTTATCTGGCGATCGCACGGGGCATTCATTGCGAACCTGGTCAGATCATCGTCACCGCCGGCTATCAGGGTGCCCTCGCATCGATCGCACGCGTGCTACTGCGTCCGGGCGATGCCGTATGGTGTGAAGATCCGGGCTATTTCCGCGCGCAGGAGGCGCTTCGAATGAGCCGCGCCGCGCTGGTGCCGGTGGCCGTCGATCATGACGGACTCGACGTCGCTGCGGGCGAGCGGGCCGCCCCCGACGCCCGGCTCGCGGTCGTCACGCCCTCGCATCAGTCACCCTTATCGGTCACGCTGCCGCTCGCGCGCCGCCTCGCGCTGCTGGCGTGGGCTCAGGCGCATGACGCCTGGATCGTCGAGGACGACTACGACAGCGAATTCCGCTACACCGGCGCACCGTTGCCGGCGCTCAAGAGTCTGGACGGCGGGGAGCGCGTGCTCTACGCCGGGTCGTTCAGCAAAGTGCTGTTTCCCGGCTTGCGCCTGGGCTATCTGGTCGTGCCGCCCGCGCTGTGCGACGCGTTCATCGCCAGCGCGTCGCTCTCGTCCCCAGCGCAGGGATGGATCGAACAGGCCACCGTCACCGACTTCATCACACAAGGACATTTCAGCCGCCACATCAAGCGCATGCGCCAGCTCTACGGAGAACGCCGTGCCGCGCTCGCGCAGGCGCTGCGTGAACACCTGCCGGGACGCATCGAACTCGCGCAGCAAGCCGGCGGCATGCATCTGCTCGGCTGGCTGGCGCCGCACCGCCATGATCGCGCCCTGTGCCGCACCGCGTTCCGGCACGGCATTGCACCGGGCGCGCTGTCGTTCTTCAGCCTCACCCGCCAGTTGCCGCCCGCGCTCGTGATGAGCTTTACCAACGTGCCCGAAGCCCTGGCCGGGGATGTCGCCCAACGGCTCGCACGCGCGTTCGACGAAGACGACAAGACACCCGCCCTCACCTGACGCAGGCAGCGCACCCCACGGTGGGTGTCGGCAATTCTCATGTCGCATTGCACCATCGGTGGTTCACGCTTTTCGGGACACACCGCGCTTGTGTTTGCCCGGCATGTCGGTGTATCGTTGCCGCAAAGCTAGCGCAGGGGTCCTGCAACGTGAGTTGTGGGTGAGAAATACCCTTAGAACCTGATCTGGATAATGCCAGCGCAGGGAGCGTAGAAGTTCCTCGCCCCCGTTCATGCTCCTGAGCCGCTTTGCGCCGAATTTGTCGGCGTCAACACGTGCCCCGCCAGGAGACATTGCATGAACGCCAATCCGAAATTCCTCTCAGCCAACGCGCGCGTGGACGAAGCCGCGATCGCACCGCTGCCGAATTCCCGAAAGATCTACGTCACCGGCTCGCGCCCCGACATCCGTGTTCCGATGCGTGAAATCTCGCAATCCGACACGCCGACGAGCTTTGGCGGCGAGAAGAACCCGCCGATCTTCGTCTACGACACATCCGGTCCGTACACCGATCCCGACGCCAAAATCGATATCCGCTCCGGCCTGCCTGCCCTGCGCGCCACCTGGATCGACGAGCGCGGCGACACCGAAGCGCTGCCGGGCCTCACGTCCACCTTCGGCCGTGAGCGCGCCGCCGACGCCGCGACCGCCGACCTGCGCTTCCCCGGCCTGCATCGCACGCCGCGCCGCGCCAAGGCCGGCAAGAACGTGACGCAAATGCACTACGCGCGTCAGGGCATCATCACGCCCGAGATGGAATACATCGCCATTCGCGAAAACCTGCGCCGCCAGGAATACATCGAAAGCGTGCGCAACGCCGGCCCGCAAGGCGAGCGTCTGGCCAAGCTGCTCTCGCGCCAGCATCCGGGGCAGCATTTCGGCGCCAGCATTCCCGCAGAGATCACGCCGGAGTTCGTGCGCAGCGAAATCGCCCGCGGCCGCGCCATCATCCCGAACAACATCAACCACCCGGAATCCGAGCCGATGATCATCGGCCGCAACTTCCTCGTGAAGATCAACGCGAACATCGGCAACTCGGCCGTGACGTCGTCGATCGGCGAAGAAGTCGACAAGATGACGTGGGCGATCCGCTGGGGCGGCGACACGGTAATGGATCTGTCGACCGGCAAGCACATTCACGAGACGCGCGAATGGATTCTGCGCAACAGCCCGGTGCCGATCGGCACGGTGCCGATCTATCAGGCGCTCGAGAAGGTAAACGGCAAGGCCGAAGAACTGACGTGGGAAATGTTCCGCGACACGCTCATCGAACAGGCCGAACAAGGCGTGGACTACTTCACGATTCACGCCGGTGTGCGCCTCGCGTATGTGCCGATGACCGCCAACCGCATGACCGGCATCGTGAGCCGCGGCGGCTCGATCATGGCCAAGTGGTGCCTCGCCCATCACAAAGAGAGCTTCCTGTACACGCACTTCGAAGAGATCTGTGAAATCATGAAGGCGTATGACGTCGCATTCTCGCTCGGCGACGGTCTGCGTCCGGGCTCGATCTACGACGCCAACGACGAAGCGCAACTCTCCGAACTGAAGACGCTGGGCGAACTCACGCAGGTCGCCTGGAAGCACGACGTGCAGGTCATGATCGAAGGCCCGGGCCACGTGCCGATGCAGCTCATCAAGGAGAACATGGATCTCCAGCTCGAGTACTGCGACGAAGCCCCGTTCTACACGCTCGGACCGCTGACGACGGACATCGCCCCCGGTTACGACCACATCACGTCGGGCATCGGTGCCGCGACCATCGGCTGGTATGGCACCGCCATGCTGTGCTACGTCACGCCGAAGGAACACCTTGGCTTGCCGAACAAGGACGACGTGAAGGAAGGCATCATCACGTACAAGCTTGCCGCGCACGCCGCCGATCTGGCGAAGGGCCATCCCGGCTCGCAGATTCGCGACAACGCCCTGTCGAAGGCACGCTTCGAATTCCGTTGGGAAGACCAGTTCAATCTGGGCCTCGATCCGGACAAGGCACGCGAGTTCCACGACGAAACGCTGCCGAAGGACTCCGCGAAGGTCGCCCACTTCTGCTCGATGTGCGGACCGCACTTCTGCTCGATGAAGATTACGCAGGACGTGCGCGATTACGCCGCCAAGCAAGGCATTACCGACGAAGCGGCGCTCAAGCAGGGCATGGAAGTCAAGGCCGTCGAGTTCGTCAAGAGCGGCGCCGAAATCTATCGCCGCACCTGACGCGACGCCTCTGCGCTCGGTGTGTCCGATGACTCGTTTGTGCCGCGCCTGAGCCGATCATCAATGCGAAATGCCAACGCGCCCGGGTAACACCGGGCGCGTTTTTTTACGAATGACGCCTGACGATCGGGCGTTTGCCCGGCCGGCTGCGCTTACCGCTGTGCCGACGCATCGGTGGTGCCCTCGGCCGGCGCCGTGGGCAAACCGCGCAAGGTGAGTTGATTGCGCAGCCGCTGTGTCGCAATGTGCGGCGGCTTCGACGACATCGACGTTGCTAGTGCCGTAAAGGACTTCGTGTTCGATGCGGGCAGCGCCGCCGCGTCCATCACTTCCGAGTGGCGCATCTCCCAGTGACGCTCGCCGAGTTGCTCGATGCCGAGGGTAAGCTTGACCCAGTCGTCCGACCCTAACGCGACGGCGGGCGGCAAATCGGATCGCACCATTGCCTGATGCATCGGCAGGCCGTCGGCGTATCCCACGCGAAGCATCCATTCCGTGCTCGCACGCGTGGGCAGAACACGAGACCCCTGATGCAGACGGTCGCACACCTTCTCGATGAACGTCGCGGGCGACTCCAGTTCGTCACACGCTCTCGACCACTCTTTCTTGCCAGCCAGCGCCGGGTGGCCCGTCCACCGCCGCGCGGTATCCGCGACGATGGTCGTCACGTCGTCACGGCCACTGTCGAACGGCACCGTGCCGTTGCGCCCGCCCGTACCGAGTAACGATCCGCACACGATGCCCCGGCAAATCTGCGCACGCTCGCTGCGACCGTAGGGCATACGGACCGGATGACTGCTGCTGTCGACTGACACGATTCGCGGATTGACGTTTTCCGCACTGGCGCAAACATGAAGGGTTTCCACGGCGGACGCGCTCAGCACCGGTTGCCCGCCTCGCCCTGCGCCGCTCGTGGGGGCAGCCAAGGGTGCCAGCAGCACATTGACGCTATCCGCGTCGACATGCCCCGGCAGGTACGGGCCGAAGGATGTTTCCGGCGACGTGCCGAGGAAATCGTTGACGAATTGCTTGTCCAAGTGTTGTCGCATCGGCACGACTTGCGGGTCACGAATCACCGAAGGATGTATCAAACTGCCAACGCGGGCGTTGGCAACCCTCACCAGCGGAATACCTTCAGGGTTGGCAAGTCCCGCCGCTGGATCGAGGGCGATAGGCGCCGGTGCCGCAATATTGCCCATGCCGGGCGGGTAGTGAGATGCCTGTATACCGTTCATCGTCGTACGTTCCTCAGGAAAGAGAAGCATGGCCTGTTGCCACGGCCCCGACACTGCGTCGATGCGGCTTTCACGATGCCCGAGGGGGCGAACGCCCATTGTCGGTTCTGTACACGAGGTCTCGCAGCTCGGGTAAGGCACCGCCCTGACGTAGACAACGGCAGTGAGTCCCCGCCCGCCCCGGCAGGATCCGCTGTCGGCTTGCCCCGAAGTTATGGCATGCTATCGGACAGCGGTACAGCCGACGCGGCTGACGCGGCCCGCCAGACGGGGCACACGGCTTATTTCACTCGCCGTTGGCGCCGGACCGGGGACGCGTTTCCCGCGCTCCAGCCCGAAGGCATCTCAAAATGATGGCCCACAGGCCTTGTTTTGAAATGTTTCCCTGCTACCGGATCCTTCATCGTGCAAACGGGTCCGGCCTGCGTCGCGGCAATGTACCCGCTCTCGCACTTACAGGGATAACAATATGAGTGGTTACGGTTTTCTTTTCAGTATCTTCTTGCTGGTTCTGGTGAGCGCTTTCTTTTCCGCCGCCGAAATCTCTCTGACTGCCGCCAAGCGCACCAAGCTGCAAGTGCTCGTGGAAAAGGGCGATCTGCAGGCCGGCAAAGTGCTCGCGCTCAAGGAGCAGCCCGGCAGCTTCTTCACCGTCGTGCAGATCGGCGTCAATGCGGTCGCCGTGCTTGGCGGGGTGCTCGGCGAGAGCTTCCTGACCAGTTACCTGTTCGGGTGGCTCTCGACGTTTATCGATCAGGCGCTCGCCTTGCGCCTCGCAGGCATCGGCTCGTTCCTGTTCATCACGATCGCCTTCATCCAGTTCGCCGATCTGATTCCCAAGCGCCTCGCAATGGTGAATCCCGAGCGTGTCGCCACGGGCATCATCGATCCGATGCTGCTTTGCCTGAAGCTCCTGCGCCCGCTCGTCTATCTGTTCAACGGGGTGGCGAACCTATTCCTGCGTCTCTTCAAGTTGCCCACGCACGCCATCGAGAACATCACCTCGGAAGACATTGCCGCCATGGTCGGTGCCGGTGCGCAGGCCGGTGTGGTCCGCAAACAGGAACTTCATCTGATTGAAAACGTGTTCGAGCTGGAATCGCGCACGGTCGGCTCGGTCATGACGTTTCGCGACGACGTGGTGTACTTCACCATCGCGGAAGAAGAGCGCAGCATTCGCCAGAAGATGATCGAAAGCCCGCACTCGAAATATCTCGTGTGCCGCGACGAGATCGACAACGTGCTGGGCTACGTCGACTCGAAGGATCTACTCCAGCGCATTGCCAGCGAAGACCTGTCGAGCGTGATCCGCAATCTGGATCGCCTCTACGCGAAGAAGCTGCTGGTCATTCCCGACACGCTCAATCTGTCCGAAGCGCTGGCGCGCTTCAAGGAAACCCGCGAAGGCTTTGCCGTCATCATCAACGAATACGGTCTGGTCGTTGGCGTGGTGACACTCAACGACATCGTCGGTGCCCTCATGGGCGACGTCATTCACCCCGCCGACGAAGATCAGATCGTGCAGCGCGACGACCACTCGTGGCTCGTCGACGGTGTGACGTCGGTCGAAGACGTGAAAAAAGCCCTCGACATCGACGAACTCCCCGGCGAAGGCGAGTTTGAAACCATCGCCGGGTTCATGATCTATCAGCTCAAGCGCATTCCGAAAAAATCCGAAGCGACGGAAGCCGCGGGCTACAAGTTCGAAGTGGTCGACATCGACAACTACAAGATCGATCAGTTACTCGTCACACGTTTGGGCTCGACGTCCGAGACGGCTATCTCGGCGTCGAATCCGGCATCGTAGCCAGCACCTCCCGCAACCGGTCGGTCAATCCGCCATCGCGCTGCGTCGGCCGCGCGATGGCCGACGCGATCACCGGCCAAGGCGCATACAGCCACGCCTGACGGCGTGCCCGTGTCACCCCCGTGTAGACCAGTTCGCGCGACAATACCCGGCTCGCCTGCTCCGGCAGCACCATCGCCACGCGCTCGAACTCCGAACCCTGCGACTTGTGAATCGTCATGGCGAACGCTGTTTCGTGCGCAGGCAGACTGGCGGGCGAGTAGAGGCGATACCCGCCGTCCGGTGTGGCGAACGCCACACGCAGCGTGCCGGACGGACCAAGAGGCAGTGCGATGCCGATGTCGCCGTTGAACAGGTTCAGCGCATACTCGTTCTGCGTGACCAGCACCGGGCGTCCTGCAAACCATGCGCCGCCGCCGGTACCGAGCGCCACGCCGGCGCGACGCGCCAGCAGCGCCGTCAGTTGTGCGCCGAGAAACTCGACACCGCGCCGCCCGCCGCGTGTCGCGCACAACACGCGGAACTGGCCGAACGCTGCGAAGACCGGCTGCGCGACCATGGCGATATCGGCCGTGGTGACCGCCGCAGGGTCGCCGAGTTGCCCGATCGTCGTCACCGCTTCGGCCAGCGCATCGAGGTACGCCGAATACCCGTCGGCCAGCGCGTTCAGGTGGGCGGGCGACAATTGAATGCCGCCGTCCTCGCTAAGCATTACCCGGTCTGCCCCCTCCGTGTCACCCTCCGCCTCCGTACCAAGCGCCTGCGATGCGGCGGCATGCGAGCGCGCGTCGCGCTCATCGTCGGGGATAGTGAACTCCTTTCGCGCCTCGATCACCTTGCCTGCCTTGATCGCGGTAGCCAGCCGGCCGATGGCGGAGTGCGCCCCGAAGCGATAGGTACGCTCCAGCCACACAACAGTGTCTTCCAGGCCCTGCGATACGTGCGCATTTCCTCCGCCCCCCCCTTGATTGCCATCCGCAATGGCGATGGCGGCCAGCGGTCCCGACCGGGGCGGCGCTTCAGCGGGCCATTCCAGCGCGGATAACAAGCGCGAACGCATGTCCGGGGAAAATGTCCGTTGCGCACTCAACTCCCCGAATACGGCCCCCGCCTCGACTGCCGCCAATTGATCTTTGTCCCCCAACAGGATCAGACGCGCACCTTCGGGCACGGCTTCGAGCAATTGCGTGGCCATCGACAAATCGATCATCGACGCCTCATCCACGACGATCAGGTCGTAGGGCAGCGGGTTGCCCGCGTGGTGGCGAAAGCGCCGACCGACCTGCTCCGCAGACTCGGGCAAGACGCCAAGCAGCCGGTGCAGCGTCACTGCGGCTTCGGGCAGCGCCTGACGCACCGTCTCAGGAAGGTCCTGCCGTACCGTCAACGCCTCCTGCATACGCTGTGCCGCCTTGCCTGTGGGCGCGGCGAGCGCCACCCGCAGGTTGGCGTCGCGCTCGAGCAAACATGCGAGCAAGCCCACCACAGTGGTCGTCTTGCCCGTGCCGGGGCCGCCACTAAGCACCACCAGCGAACGTTGCAGCGCAAGCGCTGCCGCCGCCATCTGCCAATTGGGTTCGCGTTGCCCGTCGGGGGAAGCGAGCACGCCCTCGCCGAAATAGCGCCGCAGACGCGCGCGATCGTCGGACGTTACCGGCGTGCGGACAGTCGACCACAACTTGCGTCCGAGCGCCGCCGCCAGACGCGCCTCATAACCGTAATAACGCGCCAGATAGAGCCGATCCTGATCGTCGATCAGCAACGGAAAGGCATCGGCCTGCGCGTCGTCCGTCAGGGCCAGCGCGAGACTGGCGCGGGCGCACAAGCCGCTGGCGAAGAGCGCATCCCGCCAAACGGACAAGGCCGGTGCGTCGCCAGGGAACAGCTCACCGCTGGCCTGCGCGTCGAGCAGATTATCGAGCGGCACGCAGACGTGACCTTCGGCCGTGGCGAGACTTACCGCGAGCGCGGCACGCCAGACGTAGCGGCACGCCACATCGTCCGCACCATGCCCTCGTGCGAGCAGCGCCATCCGACGTGCGAACCCTTGCGCCAGTCGCACCACGCCGCTATCGGCTATCGGTGCACCCGAGACATCGCCGGTATGACGGTGATCGCTCATACGCCCTCCCCGTCGAGCACGGCGTCGCCACTGCGCGAGTCAAGCGCCAGCGCTTGCACCAGCGCTGGGTTTTCGCCCGCGGAGAACAAACGGTCGAGCGCGTCGACCATCTCATGCGACGGCTTGTCGAAGAAAACGCCTGGCACATCGTCACCGGCCAGATGCGCACTGGCCCAGTCGGGCCGAACGCCCCGGACAAAGAGGTAGAGGCTGCCCCCCATGTCGCGGTCGTAATCGTAATGTGTCATACGCCGTTGCAAATAGCGGTGCAACGCCAGGGTGTAAAGCAGATATTGAAGGTGATAGCCATGCTCGGCCATCGCTTCGCGCAGGCCGTCGGCACCGTAGTTCTCGGGTGCCGTGCCGAGATAGTTCGACTTCCAGTCAAGAATCCACCATTGACCACCGTGACGGAACACCAGATCGATGAAGCCCTTCAGGTAGCCACGCAACACGGTGGCATCGAGCGGCAGATCCGGGTATCCGAACTGGCGCAACAAGCCGCGCAACGCGTCGAGCGACACGGCATCGGCCGGATAGGTAAACTCCATTTCGGTGAGCCGCTCCGCCAGCGCCACATCGGCCAAATGCAGACCGGGACGCAGCGGTGTCGCCAGGGTGTCGGCCAGCATGTTCATCATCATGGCCCGCCACGTATCGTTGTGTTCGGCACCTCGCCCCGGCGGACGTTCACGCAGGGCCCGCGAGACAGCATGCGGCCACTGCGCACGCGACTGGAAATCGGCCAACTCGAACACGCGGTGCAAGCTCTCGCCTGCGGCTGGGCCGCGTGGGAAACGAAGAATATCGTCGGCCGGTGGCCAGGCGTCGTCACCCTCGGGCGGCAAGGCGAACGTCGGCCCCGCATTCGCTTGCGCATCGTAGTCGGGGCGCGTGCGCTCCGGTGCGCTGAGCTGACCGCCTCCCAGTTGAGGGCCCGCGTGCATTCCGGCTAACAATCCGGAGAAGCTGCCGATGCGCCAGACTTCTCGCAACGCCCGCGTACTGGCACGCGTGGTGATTTCGGGGGCTGCATCATGTGCGACGCGCGTGCCGGCATCGAGCGCATCGCCTGTCGGTAACGGCACGACAGCCAGCGGTCCGCCGACAAGCGCCTTCCACGCCGATCGGATAGCGGCAACCCGTTCGTCGGTATCGACCGTCGACGTAATCCACGCGTCGAACGGCACGCCCTGCCCGGCGGCCAACCAATTCAGCATGCCGCCGCACGCCTCTTTCACGCTCCGGCGCGACGCGTAAATACCTGCCGCCAGATAGCAGCGATAGACTGCACGTGTGAGCGCAACATACAGCAGCCGCGCCTGCTCCGCCGACTGCTCCTGCCGGAGCGCGGCCGCCGCCGGTGAGCCCTTGCCCGCAGCATCGGTAAAATCGATCACCGCCGTAGGGCCGTCGTGGTATTCAAGTCCATCGAGGCTGCCGCCGTCGCGCACCGCACCATCCCAAAGGAACGGACAGAAAACCACGCCGTACTCGAGCCCCTTCGACTTGTGAACGGTCACGATCTGCACCAGATTCTGGTCCGACTCGAGACGCAACTGCGCTTCTTCACCGCCACTCGCATTGCGTTGCGACGCCAGCCAGCGCAGCAGCGCCGGCATGCCCGGCTGCTCGGCCCAGCGTGCCTGCGCAAGCTCAGCCAGATGCATGAAGTTCGTCAGGCGCCGCTCGCCGCCCGATTGCGCGACGAGCCGTGCCGCCAGCCCCAGTTCGCGCATGAGTGTGCGCCACATGGCCGAGAAACCACGATCGATCCACAACTGACGATACCGCTGCAACCGCTCGATCCACGCGATCGCTTCCGCATCGGAGGCTTCGCTGGTCTGCATGCGATACAACGCCGTTGCATCGAGCCCGAACAGTTCGGTGGCGAGCGCCGCGCGCAATGCGCGCACATCGCCGGGCGATTCCACCGCGCGTAGCACCCGCAGCAGTGTTTCGGCTTCTTCACTCGCAAACACGGAGTCCTGCGTCAGTTCCACACTGCCCACGGCATGTTCCGCGAGCATCGCTTTCATCAAGGCGCCCTGCCGGTGCGTCTGCACAATCACCGCAATGTCGGCAGGCGCCAGTGGCCGCTCGCCGACGAGGACTTCGCCACGCGACGCACCCGCCAGCAAGCGCGCCACCTCCGCAGCGGTGGCGCGCGCACAGGCCTGTTGCGCGTCATCTTTGGACAGCGGTTCGTCATCGTCCGGCAACCACCAGACAGTGAAGTCGGCCACCTCGCGAACGTCCGACAGCGGTGGACGCCGGCGAGCCCCCGGACGCACCGGCGGATACTCGAGTCCGTCGAGCACGAACGCCCGGTCGTTGGCACCGAACAAACGATTGCCCGCCTCGATGATGGCCGGTGTCGAGCGCTGATTGACGGCGAGCGTGTACGCCGCGTCGGCGTTCTCGCGCGCAGCCAGATAGGTATGGAGGTCCGCCGCGCGGAAGCTATAGATCGCCTGCTTCGGATCGCCGACCATGAACATCGGTCCCGGCGTCTCATCCGGCGCAGACATCGCCCGCTGTCCATACACCGCGCTGAAGATGGCGAACTGCAGCGGGTCGGTATCCTGAAACTCGTCGATCAACGCGCAGGGGTAGCGCGAGCGCAAGGCGTCGGCGAGATCGGGGTGCTGGGTCAGCGCGCGCGCGATATTGCCAAGCAGATCGTCGAACGACACCACGCGCAACTCGCGTTTGCGAAGTGCCAGTTGGTCGGGGGCCTGGGTCAACCACTCGCGCAAAATCCTCAGCCATTGCATTGCGTAACGTTCGTCGGCATCGGCGCGCGCGCGTACGAGAACGTCCGCCATCTCGAAGAACCGGTGATCGGGCGGCGTCTCGCCCTTCTTGATGTCCTTGGCCAGGCGCGTTGTCGTGAGCAACTCCGCCTTGGGACTCAGCAGCGCAGCGGCGTCGCGCGCCCCGAGATAGCGCTGCCATGCCGAAACGGCTTGCGCGAGCGAGGTCTCGTGATAGATGTTCTTCTTGTACGACGGCAATGCGGCGCGCATCAGATCGGCAATCGCCGATGCCTCGGCTTCCCAACAGTCCGACGCCGCTGCGTAGGTCGCGAGCAACGCAGCATCGGCCGACGCTTGCGCTTGCCCCTCCACTGCCGCAGGCCAGCGCAGCGCCGACATCGGCTTCTTCAGCCGGCGCGCCAGTTGGTCCGTAAGCGTGCCCGGCGAGCGCTTGCGATCTACCAGCCATGCAGCGAAACCATCGTCCTGTGCCGCCAGCGGTTCGACCACGCGACGCCAGAATTCGACCGCCAGGTCGTGCCGCACACCATTGTCGTCCGGCACCAGTTCGTAGGCGAACGGCAGCCCGGCGGCGAACGGCACCTCCGCGAGCGCACGCTGGCAGAAACCGTGAATCGTATGAATGGATGCCTGATCGAAGGCTCGCAACGCCGTTTGAAGACAGTCGCGAATCGCCTTCGGCGTCATCTCACCGCGCTCGATCAACCCGGCGATCATCACGTTGAACAAGGGGTCGTCGCTGGCATCGCGGTCGAAGTCGGGAAATTCGTCTTCCGCGTCTTCGTTCGCCGTGCCGTCTTCCTCCCCGAAAACCGGCGCCATCGCGGCGACCAGCCCGGCCAGCCGCCCGCGGATACGCTCACGCAACTCGGCCGTCGCGGCATTGGTGAAGGTGACGACGAGAATCTGCTCGACCGTCAGTTGTTTTTCCAGCAGCAAGCGCACGTACAGCGCGCAGATGTTCCAGGTCTTGCCGGTACCGGCCGACGCCTCGATGAGGCAAACGCCATCGAGATCGCAACTGAAGACGTCGAGGTCGATGAGCTGAGTCATGCGCCCTCCACGACGTCAAGGTGCTGCACCACCGGACCGAATACCGTGTTGGCGAGCAAGTCGAACGGCGACGCCAGCGGGTTCTCGACCCCACGCCAGATCAATCGCGTGTAGGGGTCGTCCGAGTCGCCGCGCGCGAAGGCCGAACCAAGCCACGCGTTCTCGGCCTCGCCCGGCTTCCCTGTGCTCGCCAGCTTCCAGGCGCTGCGAGCAAAGAACGGCAACGGCCGGGTCTGCCCCAGCCGGTACAACGCCACCCACTGCCCCAGCAGCGTCGCCGCGTCGTCGACCAGACGCAAGGCAAACGTCTCGTCTTCACCGTACCAAAGGGTTCTGGCCGCCACATCCAGCCCGGCATGCTCAGGCTGCTGAAGATGCGCACAAAGCGCGAGATGCGCCAGCCATGCCGCCAGCAGATCGCTCGGACGCATGCTGCCGTATCGATACATCACCAACCCGTAACGCGACACGGGCGCCAGACGCCCCTGCAACAGGCAATCCGCAGACAGGGTGGCGTCACCGTGCCATGCCGCATCCGTCGACTCGCGCCATGACGGCGGCAACGCCGGTTTCAAGGGCAGCGTTACCAACAGCTCTTGCGTGCCCTCGGCCTGCGCTTCCCTCACCTGCGCCGCCAGCGCACGCAGGCCGCCCAGCTCTCGTCGGCGCCAGACGGCACCGGTCGCACCGCCCGGCAGCTCATGGCTCACATTCGCAATACGCTCAATGGCGTCGACGTGCGTGCGCATATCCCGTCCATCGTGACGCAAAAGCCGCGGCAACAGCCGCGCCGCCAGCGCATCGCGTCCGGCCCAATCGAGCACGAAGGGCTCTTCGTCTTCAACCTCCGTCAGCATCTCTCCAAGCGACAGGCCCAGCCTGTCGCGCGCCCAGGCTCGGCCCGGGTGACGCCAGAAGCGCAACAGATCATCGAGTGTCAGATGCGTTTGTGCAATCGCAGGTAACGACTCGCGCACAAAAAGCGCAGCGGGAGCCTCCGGCGCAGGAGAAGCCAGTTGCTCCGCCAATTGCTGCGCCGCTTCGCCGTTGGACACGTCATAGCTAAAGAGGGACGCATCGCGCCCGTCGAAATATGCCGGAGAAAATGGCTGCAACGGATGCAGCACCACCAGACGCTCGCGCGCTTCGCGCTGATCGTCGAGGGAGTATCCCTGTGACACCGGCGCCAGAAACTGCCCGGTGAAGTCGAGCAGTTCGTCCACAGCAGTCGATGGTGGCAACGGCGCGTTATCGCGCACGCTTCGCCCGGTATATGTCATCAGAAACCGATCCTGCGCACTCAACATCAGATCGAGAAAGAGATTGCGCTCGTCGTCGCGGCGCTGGCGATCGCCGCGCTGCGGCAGCGCACGCATCAAATCGAATTCGTCGGCACGTACGCGCCCCGGCAGCACCCCGTCGTCCATCCCGAGCATGCACACCACGCGGTACGGCAGCAGTCGCAGGCTCGGAATTGCCGCGAACGTCACCCGGCCCGACGGCACACCGCCGCGAGTCGGGTCGTCGAGCGCATCGGCCAGCACACGCGACACCACTTCGACCGGCACCCGCACCTCGGGCGCACCGTCGGCAATGGCAGAACCGATCTGCTCGATGGCCATGCGCACTTCGGCAACATCGTCGGCAAAGCGGGGTTCGTCGGAGAAGAATTGCTCCAGCATGGCCAGCAACTGATCGCGCCACGCGAGCCCTGTGCGCTCGGTTTGCAACGTCACGGCTGTCGCGTCGAGATCGTCGATCAGCCGCGCCAGTTGCCCCAGAAGTTCGGCGCGCCCACCTTCGATCCCCCCGACAGGAAGCCAATCGTCGACCGGCAGCGCATCGTCCGGCAACGCGTAGCCGAGGAACAATCGCATCATGGCGTCGCCCAGCGTGTGCCGCTCCAGCGCGGGCGCGACGTTCGCTTCGGCCGCCGGTAGCGTCGCCGGACGCTGGGCGTCGAGTCGCAACAACGCATCGCCGCGCCAGCCGCGCCGGGCGCCCGCGGCGTGCAGCCAGTTCTGAATGGCGTCGAGCACGTTGCCACCGAGGTCATAGCGTTGCGCGACGGCCTCCGTGCGCGCCAGTTCCACCAGACTCGATGCCGCCACGCGTTGCTGCGGCAACGCCAGAATCGAGGCAAAGGCGCGGGCGACGGGATTGGTGCGCGTTGGCGGCAGACCGGTCACCAGATAGGGAATGCGAGGCGTCGCCGTACCGAACACGGCATCGATGAGCGGCGCCGCCCGGCCCAGATCCGGCACAGTGATCAGCACGTCATCGGGACGCAAGTCCGGAATTTCGTCGAAGCAAGCCAGCAATCGGTCGTGCAGCACTTCGATCTGGCGCGCCAGGCTATGGCACACATGCACCTGAACCGATCCGTCGGCGCCGACGCCGTCGGGCGGGCCATGACGGCCGTCGTCCAGCGTGAGAATGCCGTTCTGCAACGCGGCGAGCAACGTCGGCGCAGGATTCGGTTGGAACAGCGCCCTGTCCTCCACGGCTTGCGGCGCCAAATCGGCATACAGTGCGTCGATATGCGACTGCGTCTGCCGTCCCCACTCGGCGAGCAGGGGGTGTCCCACTTCCCGATGTGCGACGCCGTCACGGCGCGTCAGGTACGACAGACGCGACGGCGGCACGATGTCGAACCAATAGCTTTCGCACGGATTGAGGACATACAGGTGGACGTCGATCAGGCGAGACATCGCCTTGAGCAGCGCCATCGACAGAGGCGGCATCGACGACAGCGCGAACACCGAGACACGCGAGGGCCATCCGACGGGCACCGTCTCAGGTGTGAGTTGCTCGATCCGGTCGATGGCGCGCAGCGTCGGGTGACGCTCGCGAATCTCCAGATGCGCCAGCACCTGCCGCCACAACGCACTCTGCCACGCTTCGTCGTCGCGCTGCACCTCGCCCCAGCCCGTTGCCACCCCTGGCTCGATGGTGTCGCCCGATTGCCACCGTTCGAGCCAGTTCGGCCGGTATGTCAGGTATTGATCGTAGATATGCGCCAGACGATCGGCCAGTTCGAAGCGCATGACATCGTCCGCCCCCGACAGATAGCCCGCCAGACGCGGCGAGGCTTCCACCCACGGTTGCGCCAGACATTGATACAGCGGCCAGACGAGGCGGTCCGGCGCGAACGGCGAACTCTCCGGCACCGTGAGCAGCTTGCCCGCCATGTCCCACAGCCATTGGGCCAGATAGGCCAGACGGACGTTGGCACACACGCCGAAGACATCCGCATAGTCCAATTCAAGCCGGCGCCGCACCGCCACACTTGGCACGACGATGGTTTCCGTCTCGAACGGATTGCCAGCGTCGCCGGCACTGCCGCCGGGCACTTGGGCAAGATCGCGCAGCAGCGCGGCTTCGAGCGTGGTGAACCGGTTGGAAAAGAATAGGTGGAGCATGCGGGCGTGGCGGGTTGGCGGGTCTGTTCGCAAGCATAGCAAATGCCCCGTAGCGAAGCCGATCGGGCAGATCCGAAAACCTGCCCCTTCATGAGTCACACGGGCGTTGCATCTCGTCGCAAGCATGTCCCCGCGCCGCATGTAACCGGCGGTATCCCCTCTTCGCGGCGCCCGGGGCTTCGGCTAGACTCTCACTGCGCCGCGCCCTACCCCTTGGCGTAGCCGCCTTTGCTGCGGAACTCTCGCACCCGACGCATGGACTACCAGACCGATATCAAGAAGTTCCTATATAGCCATTACTTTTTCAGCGGCACTCGTCAGGCAGTGGGGGTCGTGCTGCCCGCCCTCGTCCTCTTCTGGGGGATGGACCAGCACCTGCTCGGCATCGAAGTCGCCTCGGGAGCCCTGTGCGCGAGTGTGGTCGACATCAACGGGCCACTGCGTCACAAGCACACGGAACTGCTCAGTTGCACGCTGCTCGGCGCGCTCACCGTCCTGATCACCGGCATGGCCACGGCGGCGCAGCCGTGGCAGCTTTGGATCACCTCGCTGATTCTGACCTTCGGCCTGTCGATGCTCGTGGTCTACGGCTATCGCGCGTCGATGGTGAGCTTTGCCTGCCTGATGATGATGGTGCTCAATGTCGAAGCCGATCTGACGCGACATCAGGCGGTGCTCGACGCTGGCGCCGTTCTGGCAGGCGGTCTCTGGTACACCTATTTCAGTCTCATCGTCTGCCGCGTCTGGTGGTTTCGCATCGAACAGCAAACGCTCGCCGAGTGTTTCTTCGTCACGGCGGAGTATCTGGAAGCCAAGGCGGCGTTCTACGATACATCGACCGATATCGACGACTGCTACCGGCGCCTGATCGCGTCGCAGGTCAATGTCGTGGAAAAACAGCAGGCTGCGCGCGAAATCATTCTTCGCAATCTTCCACGCCTGCGCAGCGGCACGCTCGAACCGCGCCGCACGATGCTGTTCAACCTGTTCATCAACATCGTCGATCTGCATGAGGTGGTGGTGTCGGTGCACACCGACTATCCGATGCTGCGCCGAGAGTTCGCCAACAACGACGTACTTCTGTTCTTCCGCGACATGATCCGCAAGATCGCGAATGAAGTGGACGCCATCGGTTACGCCATCGCCACCAACGAACCGTCGCGAGCCCAACGCAGTTGGCGCGCGGAATTCCGCGCCATCGAGTATGAGATCGAGCTGATGCGCAAGCAGTCGCTGCCGCAGCGTGCGCCCGAGGCCTACCAGGCGCTCACCAGCACGTTCCGCCGCGTGTGGAGCAGCACGCGGATCGTGGAGCGCATGCACCGCAACACGAACCTCGCGACGGCGGGCGCGGCTACCGAAGTGCAGATCGATCAGGCACTTCTGCGTTTCACGTCACGGCAGAGCTTCTCGCCGAAATTGCTCTGGAAGAATCTGACATTTTCGTCGCCGAGCTTTCGCCACGCGTTACGGGTGACGATCGCCATTTCGGCCGGACTCATGATTTGCGAGAACTGGTCACTGCTCGCCGGACAGGCGCACAGCTATTGGGTGCTGCTCACGATCATCGTGATTCTGAAGCCCGGCTTCAGCCTGACCAAGCAGAAGAACGCCCAGCGTCTGACCGGCACGCTTCTGGGCTGCGTCAGCGTGCTGCTGATTCTGTCCTTCGTGCACAAGCCCTGGATGCTGCTCGCGCTCATGTTCTTCTGCATGGTCATGGGTAACAGCTTGTCGCTGTTCAACTACGGCCTGTCGGTCGTATTCATGTCGTCCTACGTGCTGCTGCTGTTCCACTTCCTGTTGCCCGGGTCGCTGTCCGTGATCGGCGAGCGCGCCATCGATACGCTGATCGGCTCGGCCGTGGCGCTGGTCTGCTCGTATCTGTTCCCCTACTGGGAATACCGGCTGATGGGGCCGCTCATCCGGCAAGCCGTGCAGTCGACGCGCGCCTATCTCGAATCGTGTGCCGGTCGCGAGGGCAAGCGTGACGACTTCGCCTATCGCATGGCGCGCAAGGACATGCATATCGCCTTCGGGAATTTCGGCGCGGCCTTCAAACGCATGATGCTTGAGCCGAAGTCCAAACAGGTTTCAGTCGGTGAACTCAACGATCTATTGGTGCAGAACCATGTGATGGCGTCGTACATCACCGGCATGGCCGATGTGCTGCCGCGCCAGATTGCCGCCGACAAGAGCGGTGAGCTGGGGCAGGTCGTGTCCGCCATCAGCGATCTGCTCTCGCAGGCGGTCGCGGCACCGGCGGCGTCGGTGCCGACCGACACGCAGGCTGCGAGCGATGCGATGCGCGATTACACGCGGCGTCTGGACGCGCTGGTCGTCGCGCAAGAGCAGCAACCGGACGCCTCCGAGACCCACGTTCAGGAAATCAAACAGGTGGTGCATCAGCTCAAGCAGATGCTTCGGGCGGGCGAGTTGATCCTGCGCGATATGCGGGGAATTCGGTTGCCGGCCTGATATTTGGGGCATCGGGCCGGCAGCCGTCCCTCAGGTAATGCCAGTGCGCATGGCGTAGTGATAGAGATCGACGTCACGGTCCAGCCCGAGCTTGCGCATGGCGTTGGTCTTCTGCGAACTGACCGTCTTCACGCTACGGCTGAGCTGGAACGCGATTTCGCTGATCGTGAGGCCGGAGACGAACAGCCGCACCACCTCTACCTCGCGGCCCGAGAGTTTCGACGCATCGATCTCGGCGTCGTCGACCACCGAGTCGTGCAGCCTTGTCGCCAGCCCCGCCGGAATGTATCGGCTGCCGTCCGCCACCACACAAACGATGTCGGCAATCGAACTCTGCTCGTCGAGCTTCGAGAGAATCGAATGCACGCCAAGCTTGAGCATGCCGCGAAGAATCGCCAGGTTTTCGAGCATCGTGACGACGATGATCTTGATGTTGGGAAAATACCGGCGCACGTAACCGATAAGAAAAAGCCCGTCCTTGAAGTTCCCCCCCGGCATCGAAAAATCGGTCACTAGAATGTCGCAGGGCGCCTTGGCCAGCAAATTCACGAGTTCCGACGAATTGCCCGCCTCGCCGACCAGATGAATCATTTCCCGCTCTTCGAGCAGACGTCGTATTCCATAACGCACAATCGGATGGTCATCTGCGACCACGACATTGATCGTCATCGTTGCCCCCTCTCTTTTTTCGTCATCTGACAGCACCGTCACCGCCGCAACGCGCGCACGGTGCTTCGCGCCTGTCATCGCATCGAAGCGCGTTCATTCTGGCAAAAAGGGATCACGCCGACCGGATGGGAAACGTCACATAGTCGATTCGGACGGGCATTCCTGCCACGCGGTGTGGTCAACGGGCGAGACGCCCGCATGCTGCCCGATAGAGCGGGCACTGCAGCCTAACGGCTTGACGGCACTCGCCCGGAGGTGAAATTGCTTGGCCGCATGGCACGGCAGTTCGTGCTACTCGCGTCACCGGCATCAGAAGGATTTACCACGGGCGTTTCCGGCATTCCGATTGTGAAGTTCGGAATTACCTTAAACACCGAGATCGGATCAAGAGAACGAACCAGCCTGTTCGCCACAGGTTGGACGGATGGCTTCCACGAAGTCAGACAAGAACGCCGATATTTGTGCCCCATACCCGCGTAGAGACAGCACATCGGCAATCTCCTCTGGAGATTTACCGATAAGAGGGATCCGTAGGAACAAGGGCTCAAGGAAGCCGTCACTAACGGTCGAAAGCACAAGCCGCAGAGATGCAAGCATCTCATCGCCTCGATGAGATGCGTGTGCAAGAGCGATGGGTTTTCCAACGGTTTCAAATCGAGAAACCATCCAGTCGATTGCATTTTTCAGGCCACCTGGAATCGCTCTTACATACTCGGGACTCGAGATAATGATGCCGTCGGAAGCTGATACGAGTTCCAGAAACTCGATGACTTGCTGCGGTGTATTGTTTCCCTCTGAGTCAGGTGAGAAGACGGGCAAGGTGTCCAGGCGATGAAAAACAGACAGCTTGACGTCGGCCGGGACGAAGTCCTTCATCGCCATCAGCAACGCAGTATTGGTGGAGTTCCGGCGTGCGCTACCGGAAATAGCCAAGAGTTTCATGTCAATGAAATTTTGATTGGGGGCCGCCCCCTGCCGGCCAACCTCGAAGGATGGACAGAGTGCTCGAGCAATGGCCTCGCCGTCGATGCGGCCGGAGTTTTGAAGTCTAGCCCCATGATAGCGGTTCGAAGCGCTTCGATGCTCTGCAGGGCCGAGGCGGTGTTGTCATGCGCGATATTCGTCGAATTGTCATTGACCCGAGCGTTGTCTCCCACTCAGCGACTCATTTGCGATAGCACTGGGTGCGCACAAACTTCTCCGCCATCACCATGGTCTGCCGCGGGGGTTACGCGAGACGATTGCCTCGATCGCCTCCATACGGAAGCGTGCTGCTGCGTCAACCGTCGGATTGTTGAACGGCATTCTGTGGTCCTCCAGCGTGTTGATGCCTCAGCGTCCTGCAACGCGTGAAACGCCTGGGGCGCTGTAGGATTTTTCAATTTCTGCAAAGGTCCACCATGTTCTTCGGTGGGCTGTTGCTAAGCGTTTTGATATTTCGTTGGACAATCTGCAAGGCAACCACAGTGGGCTTGCGTCGGCGAACTTCATCGCCGTCCATATCTCGTCCAAGATACGCCCAGGTGTTGGCGAAGTCTTCGGCGATGAACGGCATGAGCTCGCCACTGAATGAGTCCTTGTAGAGCAGAAGTCCCCCGTGTCCAGAGCGGTTCTCGCTGAATATCGAGTCGTTGCGTTGAGGCGCGTCTGCTGGAGCGCCCACCCATTGGGAAAGTCTCGGCGTGCGCTTCTCAAAGTGGGTGTTGAAGTCTTTGAAGTACCCAGGAAGAGACAGCAGAGAAATGGCGATGTCCCCCTGGTCGAACGGCGATTGCGTGACTGTCCAGGCGTCCAACGTTGCCGCCGGGGCTGACGGAATGATGCCGTCCCGGACGAACCGATCGGCCAACGCCCGATAGCCATAGAACGCCCCCAGGGAATTCCAGTGCGTATCCGTACGCTTGTACATTTCGTATGGCGAAGTCCGCTTTGCGTCTACCAGGGCGGGTCTGAGATCCGCAAGACGGAGTTCCGGGAGTTCGACCTTGAGATAGTCGATTAGCTGGTCCAACTGCATGGTGACGCCGGCGCGTACGTGAACGCCAAGTTGTTCTGGATAGACATACTGCTTATCTGGCGCCACGATGAGATAGAACGGAATGCGGCATGCCGCCAAGGCATTTTGCGTAACTCGCAGATTCTCGGTAATTTCGCGTAGCTGCCCCTGCGAGAGTGGGTCCTTGCCCTGCAGATCGGCAAAATGAGGCTGGCCGGGCACGTAGTATTGATCGTAGAAGAGCCACTGGTTAGGGCCAACGACGACATCCTGGTTCGTCGGAGATCCAGTGCGTGCCATCTGGAGCCGCGACCCGTAATACACGAGTGCGTCACGCATTCCGAAGCGATCGCTGAACCAGCGCTCGAGCCGCTGCAGCGAATGAAGCGACAAGTCTGGGAACGGTTCCAGTACTCGGTTTTCGTGAAGTGGGGCCGGGGTGAAACTGGCGCGGCCAAACCAAACAATGGGGAGCGCGATAAGCGCGAAGAATACGAGCGGCACGGCCGCCCGGTTCAGCTTCCTGAGCCAGGTGTAGGACCGTTGTGCCCGTTGGCGGAGTTCTGCGTTTTCAAGCATGTCGGATCAGAAGCGGAAGTAAATGAACGGGTTGTACTGCCCGAGTGCGATCGACATAGCTGCAAAGATTAGCGCTGGCGCAACAAATGCTGCCGCCACGAAACCGTCAACGCTGCGCGCGACGAGCCAATCACGGACCGGCGCGAAGCGTTCAAGTGCCCAAGGGTAGAAGCCAGCCGCCAACATGACGGCGGTCGGTATAAGCCAACCAAGGTGGGTGGAAAAGAGCATCGACACGGTCACTGAAGGTTCGGTAGCCGTTGGCATGCCGACGAGCGCGCCGAAGTAGTTGAGGGCGTGCGTGGTGGTGTCGCTTCTGAATAGCACCCACGTCAACATGACAGCCAGAACGACATAGCCGTGGCGAGCCCATCGCCAGACGCCGGATCTCGAAACGACGTTCGATGGCACGATCTTTTCCAGTGTCAGCAAGGTACCGTGCGCGGCCCCCCAAAGCAGGAAATTCCAAGTTGCGCCGTGCCAGAATCCAGTGAGAAGGAAGACGATCCAGAGGTTGCACAGCGTTCTGCGGGCGCCGTCCTTATTACCACCAAGTGGGATGTACACGTAGTCGCGGAACCAGGTCGACAGGGAGATGTGCCATCTGCGCCAGAAATCTTGCATCGACTTGGCTGCATACGGGTAATTGAAGTTCTCGGGAAACCGGAAACCAAACATGCGCGCCAGTCCAATCGCCATGTCGGAATACCCAGAGAAATCAAAGTAGATCTGCAGCGTGTAGCACAGGAGGGAAAACCAGGCGACGGACGCGGACAATTCGCCGGGCGGCACGTTAAAGCCTGCGTCGGCCACTATCGCGAGCTGATTGGCGATAAGCACCTTTTTCGCGAGACCCATCGTGAAGCGCAGCGCCCCGGCAGACACGTCGTCGAGGCGGGCGACTCGTGCCCGAAGTTGCGACTGGATGTCTTTGTATCGGATGATCGGGCCCGCGACCAGTTGGGGAAACAGCGTGATGTACAGGCAGTAGTCGACGATGCTTCGATTCGGCTGTGCGTTTCTCCGATAGATGTCGACCAGGTATGAGATCGCGTGGAAGGTGTAGAACGAAATGCCAATTGGCAAGGGCAGCGGTCGCAACACAAGTGGGGCCACACCAAGCGGGGACAAAACCGCGTTCAGATTATCAACGATGAAAGCCGCATACTTGAACACGCCCAATACAAAGAGGTTGATGGCCACGCCCCAACCAACCATTCTTCGCCGATTCTTTGCCCGATCGATGCCGATGGCCAAACGGAAGTTGATTCCGATGGAGACGATCATCAAAATCAAGAAGCGAGGTTCGCCCCAGGCATAGAAGACGATGCTAGCCAGCGCGAGCGTGAAATTGCGCCACGGACGGGGCGTCAGGAAGTACGCGGCCAAAGTGATTGGGAGAAACAATCCCAAAAAGGCGATGCTGCTGAAAACCACGGGAAAATCCTCTGGATTTATTGGTCTTGTCCAAAAACGCGTGCCAAATGTGAACGTGATCTTCTACTAATGCCGTACGCGTTCGGGCCGTATTGTAATGCGAGCCACTGCGACGCCGGAACCCGAACGATAGTCGGTTGTCAGCTAGGGAGGGGGGGCACAACATCATGTCGAGCTGGGCGGCCTCCTCGTCGTCCAGGCGGTCGAGCACAGATGCTGTGCCCGTTGGAGGCTGCCTGTGCGCGCTCGCGGCCGCTCTCACATGCGTCGGAAAATGCGCCGCCGGACGATATGAGGTGCGCAGCGCTTGCCGGTTGAAGGCGAACGCAGCCGGCCGGTAGCGAGGGTGCCCTGCCTGCGCATCATTCTTGTGCGTCACCGCTTTTGGCCGGGCTCGCGACGTCGGACATCGCCCCAACCTCCGGAGCACCACGGTTCGCTCCCTCGGCCGGCAGTCCATGCCAACCACCACCAAGTGCCGTCACGAGCAGTACGTTTGCCGTGAATTGACGGCCGAGGATCGTCAACGCCGTACGCTCCGTGGTGTACGCAGTCGCCTGCGCGGTCAACACGTTCTGAAAACTGACCGTACCCGCCTTGTACTGATTGAGGATCAGTTGCAGCGCGTCGCGTGACGACTGCACGGCCTGATTTTGCACGACGGACTCTCGCCCGAGATAGTTCAGCGCGGCGAGATTATCCTCGACCGACTGGAACGCACTCAGTACGGTCTGACGGTAGGTCGCGACCTGCGCGTCGTAGGCAGCAATGGCCGCGTCGGTCTGCGCACGGCGCAAACCGCCGTCGAAGAGCGTAGCCGCCAGCGCGGGACCAACCGACCAGAAGCGGCTCGGCAGCGTCAGCCAGTTGGCGAAGCTGCTGCTCTGGAACCCCCCCGTCGCCGCGAGCGTGAGCGCCGGGAAGAAGGCCGCCTTGGCCACACCGATCTTCGCGTTGGCCGCCGCCACCGACCGCTCTGCCGCCGCGATGTCAGGCCGGCGTTCCAGCAATGTCGACGGCAGGCTGACCGGCACCGGCGGCAATGCGGCGCGCAATGGCGCGACCGTCAGCGCGAACGCCGCCGGGGCCTTGCCGACGAGTAGCGCAATCGCGTGCTCCAGTTGCGCCCGCGTCACCTCGATATCGATCGCAGACGCCTGTGCCGATTGCAATTGTGTTTGCGCCTGAATCACGTCCGAGCGCTGCGCCACGCCGACAGCGTACTGGTTCTGCGTCAGCTTGAGCGTTTGCTCATAGGTAGCGACCGTGCGATCCAGCAACGCTTTCTGCGCATCCGTCACCCGCAGGTCGAAGTAATTCTGCGCGAGCAACGCCTGCGCCGACAGACGTGCATTGGCCAGATCGGCCGCGCTCGCCTCGGCGCCGGCGTTACCGGCCTCGACCGAGCGACGCACGCTGCCCCAGATGTCCGGCTCCCAACTCGCCGTACCCGACAGGCTATAGCTGTTCGAGATGCCGCCCACGCCCGATCCGCTCACCGCCGTGTTGCTCACACGCGAGCTGGCGCGCGTGAGGCCCGCATCGGCGCCAATCGTCGGGAAGAAGGCAGAACGGGCTTGCGAAGCCACGGCCAGTGCCTGGCGGTAGTTGGCCTCGGCAACCTTGATGTTCTGGTTGTTGACGTCGACCTGCGCCATCAATTCGGAGAGCACGGGGTCCTGATAGATCGCCCACCACTCGCCCTTCGACATCGCGTCGCCGGGCTCGGCCAGCTTCCAGTCGCCGGTCTCCTTGAACGCAGCCGGCGCCTCGACGTCGGGGCGTACATAGTCCGGCCCTACGGCGCAGCCCGCGAGCCATAACACAGCACTCGCGGCCAGGAATGTCGCGGTACGGCGCGCATGCACAGATGCCGCCCCGCCCCGCCCTTGCCGCGCTGGCGCGGCAGTTCCCGCGCGAGAACGAACGGTGGAGACTTGACGTTTCAGGGGTTGGGACATGGCATACATCGGCCCATCGGCCGGGACGGAAGTTTCGGAGAACGCGCCGGGTGGCACGCCGGGAAGCACGTCGGGAAGCACGTCGGGAAGCGCACAGGAAAGCCCGCAGCGCGGGCGACGAACGGCATCAGCCACGGCCCACCTCCCCAACGTCGCTATGGCCGGTCTGGCCACGTGCACGCCGTCGCGCCCAGCGTACGCGCACACGGTCGAGATACAGATACACCACCGGCGTCGTGTAGAGCGTGAGCACCTGGCTCACAAGCAGGCCGCCCACGATGGAGATCCCCAGCGGCTGACGCAACTCCGCGCCGTCGCCGGTGCCCAGTGCCAGTGGAACCGCACCGAGCATGGCGGCCATCGTCGTCATCATGATCGGCCGGAAGCGCAGTACGCACGCGTGATAAATGGCGTCTCGCGGCGACATGTTCCGACGCCGCTCGGCATCGAGCGCGAAGTCGATCATCATGATCGCGTTCTTCTTCACGATACCGATCAGCAGAATCACGCCGATGAGCGCGATGATGCTGAACTCCGTGTTGAACAGCAGCAGGGCCAGCAACGCCCCCACGCCCGCCGACGGCAATGTCGACAGGATGGTGAGCGGATGGATGTAGCTCTCATAGAGCACGCCCAGCACGATATACACCGTGAGCAGCGCCGTCAGGATCAGGATCGGCTGCGACGACAGGGCCGACTGGAAGGCCTGCGCCGTGCCCTGGAAGCTGCCTTGTACGGACGTGGGCATGCCCAACCGGCCCACGGCATCCTTGACCGACGCCTGTGCCTCGGACAGCGAGACCCCCGGCGGCAGATTGAACGAAATCGTGCTCGCCGCGAACTGCCCCTGGTGCGACACCCCCAGCGCGGTGTTCGTCGGGTGGTAACGCGCGAACGCCGAGAGCGGCACTTGCGCCCCCGCCGACGTCACCACATAGATGTCCTTGAGCGACTCGGGGCTTTGCCACCATTGCGGCGCCACCTCCATCACGACCTTGTACTGATTGAGCGGGTTGTAGATGGTGGAGACCTGGCGCTGCCCGAAGGCGTCGTTGAGCACGTTATCGATCTGACTCATCGTGAGCCCGAGGCGCGACGCCTGATCGCGGTCCACGTCGAGCGTCGTCTGCAACCCCTTGTCCTGCTGGTCGGTATTCACGTCGACGAGGTTCGGCAGACGCGAGATCGCGTTGCGCACTTTCGGCTCCCACTCGCGCAACTGCTGAAGATCGTCCGCCTGCAACGTGTACTGATACTGCGCATTGCTGGAGCGCCCGCCCACGCGAATGTCCTGCACCGATTGCAAATAGAGCATCGCGCCCGGCTCCTTCGCCAGCTTGCTGCGCAAGCGCGCGATGACCTGATCGGCCGAGAGCTTGCGCACGCCCAACGGCTTGAGTGTGACGAACATCGAGCCGCCGTTGCGGTTCGAGCCGCCGGTAAAGCCCGTGACGGTCGCCACATCAGGGTCGGCCTGCACGATCTTGATGAAGTCGGCGAGCTTCTTCTCCATCGCCTGGAACGAAATCGCCTGATCGGCCTGAATGAAGCCGATCATCCGCCCCGTGTCCTGCTGCGGGAAGAAGCCCTTCGGCACGACGGTGTACAGCCACACATTCAGGCAGATCGTTGCGAACAGAATCAGCAGCATCAGCGGACCATGGCGCAGCGCCCATGACAGCGAGCGCTCGTACTCGCGCAACATCGCGTCGAACCCGCGCTCGGTCCAGGCGCCCAGGCGTGTCCAGAGCGACGGGCGCGGCGGCGGCTCCGGTGCGAGGGGCGCCGTGCCGGCCGGCACACCCGGTGCCGGCTTGCCCTTGAGCAGACGTGCGCACATCATCGGCGTGGTCGTGAGCGAGACGACCAGCGAAACCATGATGGCCGCCGAGAGCGTGACCGCGAATTCACGGAACAACCGGCCGACAATGCCGCCCATCATCAACAGCGGAATGAACACCGCAATCAGCGAAATACTCATCGAAAGCACAGTGAAGCCCACTTCGCGCGTGCCTTTGAGCGCCGCCGCGAACGGACTCAGCCCCTCTTCGATATGGCGCGAGATGTTCTCCAGCACCACGATGGCGTCGTCGACCACGAAGCCCGTTGCGATGGTGAGCGCCATGAGCGAGAGGTTATCGAGACTGAAGCCGCACAGGTACATCACCCCGAACGTGCCGATCAGCGAGACGGGCACGGCCACACTCGGAATCAGCGTTGCCCGCCAGTTCCGCAGGAAGATGAAGACCACCAGGATCACGAGCGCAATCGAAATCAGCAGCGTGCGCTCGACTTCCCTCAGCGACGCGCGGATAGTCGGCGTGCGGTCCATCACGACGTCGAGATTGATCGCGGCCGGAATCGAGGCGCGCAGATTCGGCAGGATCTTGTTGATGCCGTCGACCGTCTCGATGATGTTTGCGCCGGGCTGCGTCGTGATGACGAGCAGCACCGACGGCTTGCCGTTGGCCGACCCCGCATTGCGCAAGTCCTGAACCGAATCGACCACATCGGCGATATCGGCCAGACGCACCGGCCGCCCCTCCCGATATGCGACGATGACCGGCAGGTATTCCTTCGCCGTCTTCGCCTGATCGTTGGCGAGAATCTGCCAGCGCCGGTCGCCCTCTTCGAGCGCACCCTTCGGGCGGTTCGCGTTGACCGCCTGAATTGCCGTACGCACCGTCTCGAGCGGAATCTGGTACTTGTTGAGGGCTGTCGGGTTGAGTTCGACGCGCACCGCCGGCAACGAGCTGCCGCCAACCGTCACATCGCCCACGCCTTCGAGCTGCGAGAGCTTCTGCGCAAGGATGGTCGACGCCGCGTCGTACATCTGCCCGCGCGTCATGCTCTCGGAGGTCAATGCAATGATCATCACCGGCGCGCTCGCCGGATTCACCTTGCGATAGGTCGGGTTGCTGGGCAACCCCGACGGCAGCAGGCTACGTGCGGCATTGATCGCCGCCTGCACGTCGCGCGCCGCGCCGTTGATGTCGCGCGAGAGATCGAACTGCAACGTGATGCGCGTCGATCCCAGCGAACTGTTCGACGTCATTTCCGTCACGCCGGCAATACGGCCAAGCGAACGCTCCAGCGGCGTGGCCACGCTCGCGGCCATCGTCTCGGGGCTGGCGCCCGGCAGCGAGGCCGAAACGGAGATCGTCGGGAAGTCGACCTGCGGCAGCGGCGAGATAGGCAGCAGCCCGAACGCGACGATGCCCGCGAGCGTCACCCCGATGGTGAGCAGAACGGTCGCGACCGAGCGCCGGATGAAGACGGCCGACAGGTTCATTGTGCGGGGCCGTCCGTCGTGACCGGGCCTGCGCCGCCGCCCGGGTTGCCGTGATCGCCATGATCGCCTTGCTCGTGATCGTCCGACGGTCCGAAGCGCCGCTCACGCCAGGCGCGCGCCCGCGCGGCCCAACGGTCGAACCACAGATAGATCACCGGCGTGGTGAACAGCGTCAGCACCTGACTGACCATCAACCCGCCCACCATCGTGATGCCCAGCGGCTGACGCAACTCGGAGCCCACCCCGGCGCCCAGCATGAGCGGCAGCGCGCCCAGCACGGCCGCCATCGTCGTCATCAGAATCGGACGGAAACGCAGCAGACACGCCTGATAGATCGCCTCGCGCGGCGCCATGCCATGCTGGCGCTCCGCCTCGAGCGCGAAGTCGATCATCATGATGGCGTTCTTCTTCACGATACCGATCAGCAAGATGATGCCGATGATCGCGATGATGCTGATGTCGTTGCCGGAGACCATAAGCGCCAGCAGCGCGCCCACGCCGGCCGACGGCAGCGTCGACAGAATGGTGATCGGGTGGATGTAGCTCTCATAGAGCACGCCCAGCACGATATACATCGTCACGACCGCCGCGAGAATCAGCCACAAGGTGTTCGAGAGCGACGCCTGGAACGCTTGCGCCGCGCCCTGGAACGTCGTCTGTGTACTCACCGGCAGGCCGATGGACTGCTCGGCCGCGGTGATCGCCTTCACGGCGTCGCCCAGCGACGCGCCGCGGGCGAGGTTGAAAGAGATCGTCGCGGACGGGAACTGCGCCTGATGGTTGATCGCCAGCGGTGTGGGCTTTTCCACGACCCTCGCAAACGACGTGAGCGGCACCTGCACGCCCGACAAGGACGCGACGTAAATGCCCTTGAGCGCGTCGGGCCCGCGCTGGAAGTCCTCTGCCACTTCGAGCACCACGCGGTATTGCGACGCCTGCGTATAGATCGTCGAAATCAGCCGTTGGCCGAACGCACTGTAAAGCGTCTGGTCAACGGCGGACGGCGTGACGCCCAGACGGCTCGCCGTATCGCGGTCGATCTCCACGTACGCTTGCAGGCCGTTGACTTGCAGATCGCTCGTGACGTCAGCCAGTTGCGGCATGTGTTGCAGCTTGTCGACGAGTTTCGGCACCCAGACGCCAAGCGTATCCAGACTGGGGTCTTGCAGCGTGAACTGGTACTGCGTGCGGCTGATGCGGTCTTCGATCGTCAGATCCTGAACCGGCTGCATGTAAAGCGTGATGCCAGGCACCTTCGCGGCTTCGGGCTGAATGCGCCGGATGACTTCCGAGGCGTCGATCCCGCGCACGCCCTTGTCCTTCAGGTTGATGAGCAGACGCCCGCTGTTGAGCGTGGCGTTCACCCCATCCACACCGATGAACGACGACACCGATTCGACGGCCGGATCTTGCAGCACCGCAGCGACCAGCGCCTGCTGCCGCTCGCCCATCGCCGCAAACGAGATCGACTGCGGCGCTTCGGAGATGCCCTGGATGACCCCCGTGTCCTGCACCGGGAAGAAACCCTTCGGCACCCACATGTACAGCAGCACCGTGAGCACGAGCGTGCCCAGCGCGACGAGCAGCGTCGCGAACTGACGGTCGAGCACCCACGTGAGCCATTCGCCGTACTTCGCGATGATGCGGTCGAATATCTCGCCGGTCTTGCGATAGAACTTGCCCTGCTTCTCTTCCGGCACGTGACGCAGCAGCTTCGCGCACATCATGGGTGTCAACGTGAGCGAGACCACGGCGGAGATCAGAATCGACACCGCCAGCGTGATCGCAAACTCGCGGAACAGGCGACCGACAACGTCGCCCATGAACAACAGCGGAATCAGCACGGCGATCAGCGAGAACGTGAGCGAAATGATCGTGAAGCCGATCTGCTCCGCGCCCTTGAGCGCCGCCTGCAACGGCTTTTCCCCCTGCTCCATGTAACGCGCGATGTTCTCGATCATCACGATGGCGTCGTCGACCACGAAGCCGGTCGCGATGGTGAGCGCCATGAGTGTCAGGTTGTTGATCGAAAAGCCCGCCAGATACATCACGCCGAACGTGCCGACCAGCGACAGCGGCACAGCCACGCTCGGGATGAGGGTTGCCGAGACGTTGCGCAGGAACAGGAAGATCACCATCACCACGAGGGCGACGGCAAGAATGAGTTCGAATTGCACGTCGGAGACCGAGGCGCGGATCGTCGTGGTGCGGTCGGTGAGCAGCTTGACGTCGATGCTGCCCGGCAGCGCGGCCTGCAACTGCGGCAACAGCGCTTTGACCTTGTTGACCGTCTCGATCACGTTCGCGCCGGGCTGGCGCTGTACGTTCAGCACGATGGCCGGCGTGGCATCGGCCCACGCGGCGAGCTTGGTGTTCTCGGCGCCGTCGACGACCTCCGCAATGTCGGAAAGCCGGATCGGGCCGCCGTTCTTGTAGGCAATCACGAGATTGCGATACTCGTCGGCCGAAGCGAGCTGGTCGTTGGCGTCGATGGTCGAGGCCCGCAGCGGACCGTCGAAACTCCCCTTCGCCTGATTGACGTTGGCCGCCGCGATGGACGTGCGAACGTCCTCGATACTGAGTCCATACGACGTGATCGCACGCGGATTGACCTGAATACGCACGGCGGGACGCTGTCCGCCCGAAATGCTCACCAGACCGATACCGGGCAACTGCGAGATCTTTTGCGCGACGCGGGTGTCGACCAGATCCTCCAGCTTGGGCAACGGCATGGTCTTCGACATGATCGCCAGCGTCAGAATCGGCGTGTCGGCCGGGTTGACCTTGCTGTAGATCGGCGGCATCGGCAGATCGCTCGGCAGCAGGTTGCTGGCGCTGTTGATGGCGGCCTGCACTTCCTGTTCCGCGACGTCGAGCCCGAGGTCGAGCGAGAACTGCAACGTGATCACCGATGCGCCGCCCGAGCTGGTCGAGGACATCTGGTTCAGGCCCGGCATCTGGCCGAACTGGCGCTCCAGCGGAGCCGTGACCGACGAGGTCATGACGTCCGGACTCGCCCCCGGATAGAGCGTGACCACCTGAATGGTCGGATAGTCGACTTCCGGCAGTGCCGAGAGCGGCAGCAACCGGTAGGCGACGAAACCGGCGAGCAGGATCGCCAGCATCAGCAACGATGTGGCGACCGGTCGGAGAATAAACGGGCGGGACGGATTCATTGGCTACGTCGAAGGGCGTCTCTGGGGGCGTGGTCGGGCTTGAGTGCGCAAGGCGTCGCGCGGGCTCACGCGACGCCGTCTTATTGCGCCGGACGGCGATGCCCGCCGCTGCCGTTGCGCTTCTCGTCCGGGGCGCGCGGTGCGACGGCCGCCGCGCGGCTCGCGGCCGTGATCACCTCGACCTTGGCGCCATCCCGCAGCTTGTCCATACCGTCGATCACGAGTTTCTCGCCGGGCACAATGCCCGACTCCACTGCCACATGGGTGCCGTCGGTCGGCCCGAGCTTCACGGTCTTGAGCTTGACCGTCTGATCCGGCTGCACGGTGTAGACGAAGCTGCCCTGCGTGCCGCGCTGCACGGCCGCACTCGGAATCAGGGTGGCGCCCTTGAGCGTGTCGACGAGCATCTTCACGTTGACGAACTGGTTCGGGAACAGCAGGCCGTCGCCATTGGCGAACTCGGCCTTGAGCTTGACGGTCCCCGTCGTCGTATCGATCTGGTTGTCGATGGAGGCGAGCTTGCCGCTCGCGAGCTTGATCTTGCCGGAACGGTCGAAGGTCTCGACGAGCAGCGTCTCGCCGCCGCGCGAGCGCTTGACCACCTTCGGCAAGCTGTCTTCGGGAATGGTGTAGACCACGGTGATCGGCGTGACCTCGTTGATGATCACGATACCGTTAGTGTCCGAAGCGTGAACGATATTGCCCGGATCGACCTGACGCAGCCCCGCGAGCCCGGAGACCGGCGCGCTCACGCTCGCATAGTTCAGTTGCAGACGGGCGTTGCCGAGCAGGCCTTCGTCGGCCTTGACCGTGCCCTCGTACTGCTTGACGAGCGCGCGCTGGGTATCGACGGTTTGTCCGGCAATCGAGTCCTGCTTGAGGAGGGTCTCGTAACGGGCAAGGTCAAGCTGGGCGTTCTTGAGCAGCGCCTGATCGCGCGCGAGTTGCCCCTCCATCTGCGTGACCTGTACCTGGAACGGACGCGGATCGATCTCGGCGAGCACCTGACCTTCCTTGACCATGTCGCCCTCCTTGAAGTGCACCTTCATGAGCTGACCATCGACCCGCGAATGCACGGTGACGCTGCGCGTTGGCGTCACGGTGCCCAGTCCGTTGAGGAAGACCGGCAAATCGCCCGTCGTCGCCTCGACCGCCGTGACCGGCGTGGCGGGTGCACCGGCCCCGGCCATACCCGCCCGGCCGCCCGCTTGCGCGGGTTTTTGCGCGCTTTGCGAGTGCAGACGGTAATAGACTCCCCCCGCGATGAGCACGACAAACAGCGCGATCACGCCCGGCACGAGCCAGCGGCGCGTGCGTGAAGGCGTGTAGGCCGCTTCTGCGTTGCGTTGCGCCCCGGACGTGGGGGATGTGGGCCGATCAGAACCGTTCGGTTGTTCCGAACCGTGGGGACCGTGCTCGGTCATGACTTCCTCGTAACAGCGGAGTAGTTAGCAGAGTCGTCCAATGAGGACGGGGATACTTTCTTGTCTGATTGCTGCGGCGCGGCAAATGGCATGGGAGCGCCGGAATCGTGCCAACCAGCGCCTTGCGCCAGCTTTGGCTGATCAGCATAGCAGACCGTTGTATAAGGCCGATGAGGCCGATGATTACAGCAGCTTTCCCCATGGGCAAGCGTTGGGGTTGCGGCTAAGAGACCGGCGGCACGGCGGATGGTTCGCGTCGCCGCCCGTGCTGCGTCTGCTACTGCGTCGCGTCTGTCTCCTGCAATGCCTTGTCGCGGCGCCCTCGCAGCACGAGATGTGCGATTGAGCGTGCCGAATTTTCCGATCGAACAGCGGCATATTGCGCTGCGCAAAGTTTGCATGATGTGGGCGAAATTCGTGCGTAATCAAAGCAGGCTCTATTATTACGCATCGTTACAGGCGACCAAGGCTGTAATGCCCGGAAACAAAACGCGTGTAAAGCCGCGTGGGGAGCCCTCTATCATGACGACACTACCTGTCAGAACAAATATGAAGATTCTTGTTGTCGACGATGATCCCGATCTGCGTGATCTGCTGCGCGAGTATCTGAGCCGCCATGGCTTCTCGGTGGCAGTGATGCACGACGGCGACGGGCTGGCCGCGCGCCTCGAGCGTGAGCGTCCGGCCCTGATCGTGCTCGACCTGATGATGCCCAAGGTCGACGGACTGACCGCGTTGCGTGACCTGCGTGCGCGTAACGACGATGTGCCGGTGATCCTGCTCACGGCACGCAGCGACGAGATCGACCGCATCGTGGGACTGGAAATCGGCGCCGACGATTATCTCGGCAAGCCATTCAGCCCGCGCGAGTTGCTGGCCCGGATCAACGCCGTGCTGCGCCGTCGCAAAACGCCGGACGCTGCCGTGCCCGAGCAGCGCGAGAACTACACGTTCGGCCCATTCGTGCTCGACTTCCGCAGCCGCACACTGACCCGGGACGCGCAGTTGCTCACGCTCTCGGACGGCGAATATGGCTTGCTGCGCCTGTTGGTGAACCATGCCATGCAGGTACTCTCTCGCGAACGCATCATCGAATTGCTCTACGGCGCAGACAGCGACGTCAACGACCGCGGCATCGACGTACAGATCTGGCGCTTGCGCCGTCTGCTCGACGAAGACGCGCAGAGCCCGCGTTTCATCCAGACCGTGCGCGGGCGCGGTTATATCTTCGTTCCCGACGGCCAACGCGCCGACATGGCCACCGGTTGATAGACCGGCGCCGGAGGCGGCCGTTTGTCACCGTCCTGTTCGAAGGTACCTCTTCCGGTCTGAGAAGGACTCCGGCATGACGCCGATACCGCTTACCCCGGCCCATATGCGGAGCATTGCATGAAAGGCCGATTCGACACACTGTTTGGCCGGCTGGCGTTGCTCATCATCGCCGCGCTGGTCATCAGCCACTTCTCGTATCTCACGATCCTGCGCAGCGATCACGACGACACGCGCGTGCAGAACGCCGCCGAGCAAATGGCGTTCATCATCAAGGCCGCGTCGGAAGTGCATGACGGCAACTCGACGCTCACGCTGCCCGACCTCGTGCAAGTCGTACCTGTCTCGCTCTCGCATGGCGATGTCTTCGAGCCGACCAACAAGCATACCCGCCTGACGACCGAACTTGCCCGGCGTCTGCCGGCCGGCACGCAACTGCGCGTGGAGCGCACCCCGCCGCCGCGCATCTGGGCACGCCTGCCGGGCCGCGACTACTGGATCGCCACGCCGGTACTGGCCGTGCGCAACCCGCCGGGCACCGCCACGATCCTGCCGGGACTGGCCGTCGTCCTCGGCATTACCGTGATCTTCGCGCTGTTTGCCGCCTGGCAGTTGCAGCGCCCGGTGCGGGATATGGCAGCGGCAGCGGAACAGCTTGCGACCCATCGCGTTCGAACGCAGGTCAAAGAGCGCGGTCCGCTGGAGTTGCGTCAACTCACCGAACGCTTCAACCGCATGAGTCAGGACATTGTGCAGACCGACCGCGAGCGCAACACGATGCTGGCCGGTATCGCCCATGATCTGAAGACGCCGCTCGCACGATTGCGCCTGCGCGCCGAAATGATCGACGACGTGCAAACGAGCGAGGGCATTACGCGCGACGCCGAATCCATGACCCGGATCGTCGATCAGTTCCTGCTGTTTGCCCGTGGCATCGAAATGGATAGCGCAGCGTCGCCGGTGGAAGCTCGTATTCCCTCCCTGATTGCGCCGTTCCTCGACCAGGGCTACACCATCGAGCTGGATTTGCAGGCCGGGCCGGGCTTCCGGCTCCGGCAGACCTACCTCGAGCGAATCGTGAACAACCTGCTGGACAACGCGGTGACGTACGGCCGGGCACCGCTCGCGATCCGCACGTCGCAAGACGCCAGCGGCTGGCGTCTGGTGATCGAAGACAGCGGGCCTGGCATTCCAAATGAAGACATCAACCGGATCGTGCGCCCCTTCGTGCGCCTCGACCCGGCACGCGGCGGCAACGCTCATTGCGGACTGGGCCTCGCCATCGTCGACAAGCTCACCCAGCAACTGGGCGGACGCGTATCGTTCAGCAACCGTTCCACGGGCGGCTTGCAGGTCACGTTGATGTTCCCGCCGGACGATCCGGGTGCGGAGTAAGCTCCCGATGCGGGATGGACAGCGGCGTCGAATCGGGCGCTGACTGCTTCACTTGCCGCACGTCCTACGCGCCGATTCCCGCGCAATGAAAAAACCCGCCGTCGATAAACGAACGGCGGGTTTTGACTTTTCAGGCAATGCATCACATCAAGCCACAGCCAGGCGATCCAAGGTTGGGGGGTAATGCGACTACTGGGCTGCTGCTTTACTGCTCTCAGGGACACGATGGAGATGGCAAGACGCGATGACATTAAGGTGTCATCGCGACTATCGGCTCCCCGACCTCCCTGGCATGTGACCGGCAATGCCAGTCCGGCGTTTACCGGCGAATTACTTGATCAGGAATTTCTCTTTGTTCTTTCCGACCCACTTCGGCGCACGGCCACGGCCCGACCACGTTTCGCCGGTGGCCGGATTCATATACTTCGGCGCAATCTGTGCACGAACGGCGCGGCGGCGGCCATCCATCGTGGCAAGACCCAGATCCTTAGCAGTCAGTTCGTATTCCTGGATCTTCTGTTTGACTTCGGCGATGACCTGAGCCACCTCGCGGGTCCGGGCCTCTTCGATTTGCTTTTCGATCTTTTCGCGTTGCGCGACGAGTTCCTTATAGCTTGCCATCTGGCGTGTCCTTACGTTGTTAAAAATGGATCGCCACTTAAAATAGCACGAGTTTTAATAATTTGAAAACGGCATTTCCATCAAGTGAGCCTGCGAACGCGAAAATTTCATTGAATTGTCTGATCGGCGGTTCAGAAAATGCACGGGATCGGGGCATGAATCCAGGATTACTACCACCCCCGCGTTGCCGATATTTCTCGATAAGCGGTGTCAATTACGTCGCAATAGGGAACAAATTCGTCAGATAGTGATCAGTACTCCACGCGGCCTCATGGGTCCACGCGCTATCCTGCATGATTTGGCGGGCATTCGCCGGCCAAGCGCTCTCAGATCCACGACATCGGCATTTCGATCATTTGATCGCCACAAGATATACGATCCTAAATATTTAAGCGCAATCCGATCATTCCGTTATCCGAAGCACTGTGCTCATTCGGACTATTCGCGTCCGACGCCGCGATTTGCGGATAACCCGGGGATGAGAATTTTTCATAGGAATTAGGCAGCTTTCGTCCGACGTCCCATTGGTGTCTGCGGATGCCATGCCCATGGTTGCTCGCAATACACCTTTTCGCGATATCGGCGGCAATATGCCCCCGATGGCCCTCCGAGCGTCGAGACACCGATAAATCGGGACAAACCGGCGCACCTTCCGATTTGTTGACGTATACGTCAGTCTCATGCGCCGATGTCATTTCCCGAATCGAAAGAGTTTTCGTAAGATAGGCCTCGTGAGATTGGACAATCCGTCTGCATGCGATTGCCCGCAGAGTCCCATTCGGCAAGGCTTACCACCGGGAAAACCGCATTTTCACGAATGCAATTAAGCAAATCCTGATTTATCTCGATCGGCAATTGCCAACGGAATTCGCACTGATTCAACAGGGATTTTGAACGCATGACGACTTCGACCATTGCCGTGGACTCGCACTCCCCTTTCGGCACGCCCGCGCCGACGCTCACCACCGAGCGTACGATCTTGCGTCAGTGGCGCACGGAAGATCTACCGCTTTTTGCCGCACTCAACGCCGATCGGGAAGTCATGCGCCACTTTCCGACAACGCTCGATCGGGCCCAGAGCGACGCCATCGCCCACCGGCTGGCGCAACACATCGAGATGCATGGCTATGGCCCATGGGCGCTGGAGATTCCAGGCGTGACGCCGTTCGCCGGTTTCGTCGGTCTGATGCGCGTCGGCTTCGATGCCCCTTTCGTGCCCGCCGTGGAAATCGGCTGGCGGCTGGCGTCGGCGTGGTGGTCGAAGGGATATGCAACGGAAGCGGCGAGCGCCGCGGCGCAGTTCGCCTTTGGCACACTGGGCCTCGACGGGTTGGTCTCGTTCACCGTACCCGCCAACGTCCGATCGAGAGCGGTGATGCAGCGCATCGGTATGCGGCACTGCCCCGACGAAGACTTTCTGCACCCCTTGATTCCGCCGGGTCACCGGCTGCGCCGCCACGTACTGTATCGGCTCGACGCTCACGAATTGGCGGCCGGCAAGCGGTAAGCGTCGCCTTCGCGATTGAAGCGTACGCTTCAATCGTGGGAGAATCCGAGTCTTTGCGCCAGCCGTCTCCCCCATCGTGTCGCGCGCCGTCATCATCCCGCTCATCATCGCTTGCGCCCTGTTCATGGAGAACATCGACGCCACGGTGATCACAACTTCGCTGCCCGCCATGGCACGCGATCTCCATCAGGACCCGATTTCACTGAAGATGGCGCTCACCGCCTACGTGGTCGGGCTCGGCATCTTCATTCCGATTTGCGGCTGGGTGTCCGACCGCTTCGGTGCGCGTAACGTCTTTCGTACCGCGATCGGCATCTTCATGGCCGGATCGATCCTGTGTGCGCTGTCGTTTTCGTTGCCGACGTTCGTGTTCGCTCGCTTTCTGCAAGGCGTCGGCGGCGCGATGATGGTGCCGGTCGGCCGTCTCGTGATCTTCCGCGCGGTGCCCAAGCATGATCTGGTCAAGGCCATCGGCTATCTGACGATGCCCGCCCTGCTGGGGCCGGTGATCGGCCCGCCGCTCGGTGGTGCCATCACGGCCTATCTGCACTGGCGATGGATCTTCTTCATCAACATTCCGGTCAGCCTGCTCGGCATCTACCTCGCGGGCAAGTACATTGACAACGAGCGCGGCGGCGACGCCGGACGCCTCGACACACTCGGTTTCATCCTCTCCGCACTCGGTAGCGGCCTGCTCATGCTGGGGCTGGCCATGATCGGCGAACATCAGGTCGCCGATAGCGTCGTGATCGCCATGTGCGTGCTGGGCGCGCTGTTCGTCTACGCCTACTGGCGGCACGCGAATCGTGTGGAAGCGCCGCTGCTCGACTTTCGTCTGCTGCGCATTCCGACGTTCCACGCCAGTGTCGCCGGTGGCTCGCTCTTCCGTATCGGCTTGGGGGCCGTGCCGTTTCTGCTACCGCTGGCCTTGCAGGAAGGGCTGCATATGGACCCATTCGAATCGGGCATGATTACCTGCGCGTCGGCGTTCGGTGCGATTTTCATGAAGGCGATTGCGCAGCGGGTGCTGGCGAAATTCGGCTTCCGCCGGGTGCTGATCGTCAACGCGGCGCTGGCCGGATTGGCGCTCTCGTCCTACGGGCTGTTCACGCACGACACGCCGGTGCTCGTGATGCTGGGCGTGGTGGCGTTCGGCGGTTTCTTCCCGTCGCTGCAATTCACCTGCCTGAACTCGATCGTGTACGCCGACATTGCGAGTGCCGACGCGAGCCGCGCGACGAGCCTCGCAAGCGTGGTGCAGCAGTTATCGCTCGGGTTGGGGGTGACGATTTCGGGGATGGTGCTACAGGCGAGCAGCCGGCTCGCCGGCCACGAACACCTGACGGCCGGCGACTTCCTCCCGGCGTTCCTCGTGATCGGGCTGTTCTCGTGGCTATCGATCCCCGTCACCCGCCAACTGCCCGCCGATGCGGGCACGGAACTCGCGAGAAAACACTGAACCGAAGCGCTGCTTCACGCGTCGTTTCACGCGCTTTCACGCTTCGTTTCGCGCCTTACTTCGTGCTCACACGGGAGAACACCGTGTGCAGCACCATACCGGCGATCATCGCGACAACGAACAACAACCCCTTGCCATACCCCGCGCCAAGCAGCACCAGCGCAGGGCCCGGGCAAATGCCTGCAATCCCCCAACCCACGCCAAACAGCAACGCGCCGAGCACCAGCCGTTTGTCGATGCCGCGCAAGGCGGGCCACACACGTGGCTCGCCCGTCCAGGCGAGCGCCCGTGAATGCGCCAAGCGGAACCCGACGAGGCCCACCGCAATGGCCCCGCCCATCACGAACGCCAGCGATGGATCCCATTTGCCGGCCAGGTCGAGAAAGCCCAACACCTTTGCCGGATTCGCCATGCCCGCGAGTATCAGCCCAAGCCCGAATGCGAGGCCGCCGACGAATGCGAAGATCAGCTTTTTCATGCGGCACCTCCCAGGGTCAGGACATGCCGCACGACGAATACCGTCACGAAACCGGTCGCCATGAAGCACAGCGTGGCGACTAGCGAGCGCCACGACAATCGCGAAAGACCGCAAACGCCATGGCCACTTGTGCAGCCCGACCCGAGCCGGGTGCCGAATCCGACCAGCAAACCTGCTGCGATGAGCATCGCGGTGCTGGCATCGATCTGCGCTTCGGGCACGACGGCAACGGTGCGATACACCCAAGGCGCCACCATCATTCCGGCGATGAATACGACGCGCCAGCCCACATCGCCTGGACGCGGCCACAACAGACCGCCGACGATGCCGGAAATGCCCGCAATGCGTCCGGCCGCCAGCATCAACCAGACGGCAGCCAGTCCAATGAGCACCCCACCGGCCAATGCGGTCCACGGAGTGAAATGAAGCGTATCGATAGTCATGGGTGGAGCCTCCCCTTGAACATTAGGCAATGAGCGATGTGGCAGCAAAAAGCGAGGTGATCGGAGGCAATCAGGCTTTCGGACAAAACTGATCGTAAAGACAAGCCAGCACGGCAAGCACGGCGCCATCCGCGACCGAATAGTAGATACGTTTGCCGTCGCGGCGCGTGCTCACCAGCGCCTCGCTGCGCAGCACGGCAAGTTGCTGCGAAAGCGTCGGTTGCCGGATGTCGAGTTGTGCTTCCAGTTCGCCAACGGACATCTCTCCTTGCGTGAGCTGACACAGGATCAGCAGACGGTCTTCGTTGGCGAGCGCACGCAGCAGCGTAGATGCGTCGTGCGCGGCACTTCGCAGGCGCGCAATATCGAGCGGCGCGACGTCTGAGGAGACGGCCGCCCGGTCGACAGGGGATAGCGCAGTCACTCTGGGCATGGCAGGATCAATACAAATCGGAAAGTCGCAGCGCGACGACATGTCACGTCAATTGCGTATACTTTACTAGTTTATAATATATAAATCGATAAATTTTTGCAGGAGCCGGTCATGTCAGCTACGCCAGCACACATCGAAGCCTTCTTCGACACGGTTACCGCCACAGTGACGTACGTCGTGTTCGATGCGCCGGGCGGTCACGCGGCGATCATCGATCCGGTGCTCGACTACGATCCCAAGGCGGGCCGTACGCACACGGGGTCGGCCGAACGTGTCCTCGAATTCATTGCTGCGCAAAAGCTCACGGTCGACTGGATTCTCGAGACGCATGCGCACGCCGATCATCTGTCCGCGGCACGCTGGCTCAAGGAACACGTCGGCGGACGCATTGCCATCGGTGCGCACATCCGCGACGTTCAGCACGTCTTCAAGAAGCTGTTTCATCTGGGCACCGACGTACCGCCCGACGGCTCGCAGTTCGATCATCTGTTCGACGATGGCGAGACGTTCGCCATCGGCACATTGCAGGCCGAGGCGATGTTCGTGCCGGGCCATACGCCGGCTGACATGGCCTATCGTGTGGGCGACGCCGTCTTCGTGGGCGACACGCTCTTTATGCCCGACGTGGGCACCGCTCGCTGCGACTTCCCCGGTGGCAACGCGCACACGCTGTTCCGCTCGATCCGCCGTCTGCTGGCCCTGCCCGAATCGACACGTCTGTTCATGTGCCACGACTATCCGCCTTCCGGGCGTGCCGCGAACTGGCAGACAACGGTCGGCGAACAGCGCAGGGCGAACATCCATGTGCACGACGGCATCGATGAAACTGCCTTCGTCGCCATGCGCGAAGCGCGCGACAGGACGCTCGACATGCCCACGCTGATCCTGCCTGCCGTGCAGGTCAATATTCGCGCAGGCGACATGCCGGCGCCGGAGGCCAACGGCACGCGCTATCTGAAAATCCCGCTGAATGCGCTGTAATCCGCGCTAATGCGTTACTGGCGGGCTTTACCGGACGGTCAGTTGCTCGGCCAGCGCGTCGCGCGCCTGCGTGACCCACTCGGGTTCGCCACGGCGCGCGGGCAGCAGATGAAACTCTGCATCCGGCAACGAAGGCAAGCGCCGTCCTGGCATCGGCGTCTCGATGCGCACGAGTGACGGCCCCGCCGCCGACGCGTTCAGACATGCCACCCCGAGCCCCGCGCTCAATGCCAACTGCAACCCCGCCACCCCCGACGCCACGTGCGCAATCGTGTATGGCACGCGATGCTCGTCGAGCCATTGCGTAGTGAAGCGATGCAACGCACAGGTGTCGGGCAGCACCAGCAGCGGTAGCGGCCCCCCGTGCTCCAGCACGAAATCGGGCGACGCCACCCAGTCGAGCGGCTCTCTGCCCAGCGTCCGGGTGCCCGCAACCGCGTCGCGGCCGAGGGACTTGCCAAGCACACGCATCGACAAGCCAATGTCGAAGTCGCCGCTGTCGTACCCCGACTCGATCACGCCGCTTTTCAGAATCGTCACGTGAATGCGCAACGCCGGATACGCCACGCTGAGGTGCCGCAGCATGCGCGCTACATCACCGGGGCGGAAGTAATCCGTGATTGCCAACCGCAACTCGCCTGCGAGCGAGAACCCGCGCACGTCATGCCAAGCGCGTTCGGACTGGGCGATCAACTGCCGCGCATGGACCAGAAGACGCTCGCCGGCGGGCGTCGTCGCGACCCCTTGCTTGCCGCGCGTGAACAATGTCACGCCGACACGCTCCTCGAGTTTGCGAATCTGTTCGCTCACCGACGACTGCGACAGGAACACGCGTGGTGCAGCCGCCGAGAGACTGCCCGCCTCGGCCACGGCAACGAAGGTGCGCAACTGATCGAAATCGAATCCGGGAGCCATGACCTCACCCATTGAAAAAACCGATGGATGGAATCGTAAATTCCCGCTTTTCCGATGTCAATCATCTCCCTAGACTGGAGTCGTTGTCCACATCACTCAACGATTCAACGTTTGGGAGCCACACCATGCCGCACATCGTTCTGCAACTCTCCGGAACCCCTGACGACACACTCACCCGCGAGGCCGTGCGTGCGGTGTCGCAACTCACGGTCGACACGCTGCACAAGGCGCCGGAAGTGATTGCCGTGACCGTCGACTACATTGCGCACACGCGCTGGTTCATCGGGGGTGCGCCCCTCTCGGAGCAAGGGAAAAACGCCTTCCATCTGGATATCAGCGTGACGGACGAGACGAACACGAAAGCGGAGAAGGCACAGTTCATCGCGCAAGTCTTCGAAGCCCTGTCAGGGCTGCTCGGCAACGTGCACGCGTGTTCGTACATTCATGTCATCGACGCTCGCGCTGCGGCTTACGGTTATGGCGGACGCACACAGGAATACCGTCATCAGCACGCGTCAAAGGCGTGACGCGTGGCGTTCGCGCCGTGCGGCAAGCCATCCCGAGCGCGTGCCAGCGGGCGCGAACGTCCTGTTCAGGCGGCCTTCGAAAAATGGAACGAAACACTTCCAACACTTTTTTACGACTATTTACTTCATAACTGCCCCGTTTCCCTCATACGATGAAGATGTACCAAAACATCGCTTTCCAAGGGGAGACGAATATGAAAAAACTGACGCTGACCATTGCACTCGTTGCTGCCACGCTCGGCGGTATTGCCACGGCTCCGGCCCATGCCCAGGTGGGTATTTCCATCAGCATTGGCGCACCGCCGGAACCGCGCTATGAGCCAGTACCGCCGCCGCGCGTCGGATACGTGTGGGCACCGGGCTTCTGGGATTGGGATGGCCATCGCCACGAGTGGCGCGCCGGTCATTGGGAACGTGAGCGCCCGGGCTATGCGTATCGCGCACCGGCCTGGCATCAGGGTCCGCACGGCTGGGAGTTGAACCGTGGCGGCTGGGATCACGGGGATCACGGGGATCGCGACCGGGGACGGGATCGTCATGACGACGACCACCGCGACCACGGTCACGGCTACGGCCACGATCGCCACGACTGATCCGACTCACACTCGCCGCTTATCGAGAGGGACGCCGGCGCTTATCAGCGCCGGCGTTTTGCTAAGAGAAATCGATTGGTTGGGCGCACGTGGGTGCGCCGTTATCGTAGAAGCCCCGTTCGCTGCTACCCGCAGCCGGTCGCCGCCGATGCCTGTCCATCATTTGCGTTGGCGAGACCGGGACCCGAGACGGATCTACGCATAACGGAGCCCAACAGGCCATGCAAAAACCAATTCGCCAATCACGCCCACAACGCGCTGCTTTCTCCCTCGCCGCAGCGCTGCTGTCGGTCGCTGCCCTCGCCCCCCTTACCGCTCACGCCGACAAACTCGACGACATCAAGAAGGCCGGCGTGTTGCGCGTCGCCACGTTCGACAGCAATCCGCCGTTCGGCTATGTCGACGCGAAATCGCACAAGATCGTCGGCCTCGACGTCGACTACGCGAAGGCGCTGGCCGACAAGCTCGGCGTGAAACTCGAAATCCAGCCGACGAACCCGGCCAACCGCATTCCGTTCCTCACGTCGAAGAAGGTCGACCTCGTGTTGGCGAACTTCACCATCACGGACGAGCGCGCCAAGCAGATCGACTTCAGCATTCCGTACTTCTCGTCGGGTCAGCAGTTCCTCGCGAAAAAGGGCACGCTGTCCTCGCCAGATCAATTGAACGCGCTGCGCATCGGGGCCGACAAGGGCACGACCAACGAGATCACGCTGCGCGAGAAATTCCCGAAAGCGACGATCGTGGCATTCGACGACACACCGTTCGCGTTCGCCGCACTGCGCACCGGCACGGTTCAGGCGATCACGCAGGATGGTCCGAAGCTCGTCGGCCTGCTGGCCAACGTGCCGGACAAGCAAAACTACGAGATCCCGGCGTTCACGATTTCGAACGACTACATGGGTGTCGGCGTTCCCAAGGGTGAGGCGCGCCTGAGCGCGTTTGTGAACGACACGTTACGCGGGCTCGAGAAAGACGGCACCGCCGCCAACATTTACGACCGCTGGTTCGGCCCGAACACGGCTCAGCCGCTGCCGCGTCTGTTCAAGATCGGCGACAAGGCCTGACGCTTGCCCGCTGGCCTCACCGGGGCGCACGGGGTGGCAACCTCGTGCGCCCCGGTGTTTCGCATTGGAAATCCCGTCATGATCGACTGGCTCGCCCCGAAATATGTCGGCTGGCTGCTCCAGGGCTTCGGCGTCACGCTTGCACTCGCGATTGCCGTGAGCGCCGCCGCCACCTGGCTTGGCTTCGGACTGGCGCTCGCACGAGACTCCCGCAGCCCACTGCTCGCGCGCCCCGCCCTCGCCTTCGTCGCGCTCATGCGCAACACCCCGCTGCTGGTGCAACTGTTCTTCTGGTATTTCGGCGTGGCGGCGCTGGTGCCGGCCGGTGCCGTGCTATGGCTCTCGCAACCCCACAGTTGGCATCTCGTGCTGTTCGACATTCGCTGGCCGGCGCTAGAGACGCTCGCCGGGTTCATCGGCCTCACGGTCTACACGACGGCGTTCATCGGCGAAGAGATTCGCGCCGGACTCCGTGGCGTGCCCGCCGGGCAAACACAAGCCGCCGCTGCCCTGGGACTCAACCGCATAGCCGTCTTCCGTCACGTCGTGCTGCCGCAGGCGGTGCGTATCGCCATGCCGCCGCTCTTCGGCCAATACATGAATGCCGTGAAGAACTCGTCGCTGACGATGGCCATCGGGCTGGCCGAGTTGTCGTACGCGTCGCGTCAGGTGGAAGCCGAAACGTTCAAGACGTTTCAGGCGTTCGGCATCGCCACGCTGCTGTACGTCGGCGCGATTGCACTGATCGAGGCGGTGAGCATCGCCACCACGCATCGTCACGCGGGCGCGCCGTCGCGCTAAGACAGCCGCCCGAGAAACCTCCCGGAAGCGCCTCATGAATGTCTCCGCCGTATTCGACAACTTGCCCTATCTGCTGTGGGGCGACTTTCCCGATGGCCCCCTCTCGGGGGCTGCGCTCACGCTCGTGCTCGCCACGATCAGTGCGCTGGCCTCCGGGGTGCTGGGACTGGCGGGCGGCATCGCGCTCGCCATGCTCGGCGGCCCGGCCCGCTGGGGGCTCACGTTCGTGATCGGCCTCTTCCGTGCGATTCCCGTACTGATGCTGATCTTCTGGACATACTTTCTGTTGCCGATCCTGTTCAACGTGAATGTGCCCGGACTCGCCACGGTCGTCTGTGCGCTCGCACTGATCGGTGGTGCGTACCTCTCGCATACGGTCTACGCGGGCATTCGCGGCGTGGGCACTGCACAGTGGCATGCGGGCATGTCGCTCGGGCTCACGCGCGTGCAGACGCTGCGCCATATCGTACTGCCGCAGGCGCTGCGCATCATGACGCCATCATTCGTCAATCAGTGGGTATCGCTGGTCAAGGACACGTCGCTCGCGTACATCGTGGGCGTGACGGAATTGTCCTTCGTCGCCACGCAGGTCAACAGCCGGTTGATGGTCTATCCGGCCGAGGTGTTCGCGTTCGTCGCGCTGATCTACTTCGTGATGTGCAGCGCGCTCGAATGGCTCTGCACGAAGTGGCTCGGCAAGCCATTGCGACCGGCGGCAGATACCACGGAAAAGCCCCGGCGCGGCTGGCGGCGCATCACGTCGATGCGTCTGCCGAACCTGCCGGGGCTTACGAACGGTCTCAACCGCCTGAGCCGCCGCGACCGGTGCCACGCGCCGGGAACGTCACCCGAGCGTGAGCGCCGTGTGGACTTCAGTCACGATTGGCCTGGATGACGGTGAGCGCCGTCATGTTGATGATGCGTCGCACTGTCGAGCTGGATGTGAGCACGTTGACCGGTGCGCCCACGCCCAGCAGGAACGGCCCCACCGCCACATTGCTGCCCGCGCCCGTCTTGAGCAGGTTGTAGGCGATGTTGCCCGAATCCACGTTCGGGCACACCAGCAGGTTGGCCGCGCCCTTCAGACGCGAATGCGGCAGGATGCGGCTGCGCAGTCCTTCGTCGAGCGCGCAGTCGCCGTGCATTTCGCCGTCGATCTCCAGCCCCGGCGCCTGCGCCGTGACCATCTCCAGCACGCGACGCATCTTCGTGCCCGACGCCGCACTGCCCGAGCCGAAATTCGAGCGCGAGAGCAGCGCGACCTTCGGATTGAGGTTCAGCCACGTCATCTGCTTGGCCGCCGCCAGCGTGAACTCGGCGATCTGCTCGGCCGTCGGGTCGTCGTTGACGTGCGTGTCCACGAGGGCCACGGTGCGCTTGTCGAGCAGCAGGATGTTCATCGCCGCATAGGTGTTCGCGCCCGGTTGCTTGCCGATCACTTCGTCGACGAGGCGCAGGTGATCGTGATACGCACCCACGGTGCCGCAGATCATGCCGTCGGCGTCGCCCAGACGCACCATCATCGCGCCGATCAGCGTGAGACGGCGGCGCATCTCGACGCGCGCCATTTCCTTCGTGATCCCGTCGCGGCAGCGCAGCTCCCAGTAGTTCGTCCAGTACTGATGGAAGCGCTCGTCGTAGTACGGATTGGTGACTTCGACGTCTTCGCCCAAACGCAGACGCAGACCGAACTTCTCGATGCGCGCGAGCAGCACTTCCGGACGGCCAACGAGAATCGGACGGGCCAGCTTCTCGTCGACAATCACCTGCACCGCACGCAACACGCGCTCTTCCTCGCCTTCCGCGAACACGATGCGCGCCTTGCCACCATCGCGCACCAGTTGCTTGGCCGCCGAGAAGATGGGCTTCATGAACGCGCCCGAGTGATACACGAACTGCTGCAACTGCTCGGCGTACGCGTCGAAGTCGGCGATCGGGCGGGTAGCCACACCGTCTTCCATGGCGGCGCGCGCCACGGCCGGGGCGATACGCACGATCAGGCGCGAATCGAACGGCTTCGGAATCAGGTATTCCGGCCCGAACGACAGGTCATACGCGCCGTACGCGGTGGCCACGGAGTCGTTCGGCTCTTCCTGCGCCAGACCGGCAATGGCGTGGACGGCGGCGATTTCCATGCGGCGCGTGATCGTGGTGGCGCCCACGTCGAGCGCGCCACGGAAGATGTACGGGAAGCAAAGTACGTTGTTGACCTGATTCGGGAAGTCGGAGCGCCCCGTGGCAAGCACCACGTCCTCGCGCGCGGCGCGTGCCTCTTCCGGGAAGATTTCCGGCGTCGGATTAGCGAGCGCCAGAATCAGCGGACGCGACGCCATCGTCCCCAGCATTTCCGGCTTGAGCACACCGCCGGCGGACAGGCCGAGGAACACGTCGGCGCCCTCGATCACTTCCGCGAGCGTGCGCTTGTCGGTCTTCTGCGCGAAACGGGCCTTGTCCGGATCCATGCTCACGGCACGGCCCTCGAAGACCACGCCATCGATGTCCGTCGCCCAGACGTTCTCGACCGGCAGGCCAAGATCGACCATCAGGTCCAGACAGGCGAGTGCGGCAGCGCCGGCGCCCGAAGTGACCACCTTCACGTCGCGAATGTCCTTGCCCACGACCTTCAGGCCATTGATGAACGCAGCGCTCACCGTGATGGCGGTGCCGTGCTGGTCATCGTGGAAGACGGGGATTTTCATCCGTTCGCGCAGCTTGCGCTCGACGGTGAAGCACTCGGGCGCCTTGATGTCTTCGAGGTTGATACCGCCGAACGTGGCTTCGAGGCTCGCAATGATCTCGACGAGCTTGTCCGGGTCGCTCTCGGTGATTTCGATGTCGAACACATCGATTCCGGCGAATTTCTTGAAGAGGACGGCCTTGCCTTCCATCACCGGCTTGGATGCGAGCGCGCCGATGTTGCCCAGACCGAGCACGGCCGAGCCGTTCGTGATCACACCGACCAGGTTGCCGCGCGCCGTGTACTTGAACGACTGCGCCGGATCGGCAGCGATCTCCTGGCACGGGATGGCAACGCCCGGGGTGTAGGCGAGCGCCAGATCGCGTTGCGTGACGAGCGGTTTGCTGGCGGTCACGGAGATCTTGCCCGGCGTCGGGAACTGGTGATATTCCAGGGCTGCCTGGTGATCGTTGTTGTTGCTCATGGCGTGTCGTCCTCGGTGAATGTCTCGGCAATACCAAGCGCCGCGGACCGTTCTGAAGACGGTTGCCGCCCTGGCGCATCGGGTGTCAGGCCATTCTAGGCAGCCGCCAGCGGGGGGCGATTCTGAATTACTATGGGGGCATCATATTTTCGATATAAGCCCGGAACATCGGGGGTTTCAGGGGATTGAGGACAGATGGGGGCGATGCCATTCGATACGGGGGAGGCGGTTCGGCGGCTGACGACCCGGCTCAAGATGCGTCATCTCGTGCTGTTGCTGCAAATTCAGCAGCACGGCTCGCTCACCCGGGTGGCGGAGCATATGGCGACGAGCCAGCCGGCCGTGACAAGCTCCCTCGCGGAGCTGGAAAGCATGCTCGGCGGCCCGCTGTTCGACCGGACCCCGCGCGGCATGACACCGACGCCGCTGGGCGCGGTCGTTCTCGCCCATGCGCAGGCGATGGTGCACGATCTGGATCATCTGACCCGGGACATCGAGGCGGTGATGGCCGGGCACGCCGCAAGGCTTCAGGTGGGCGTGATCCCCTACATCTCAGGCAAGACGCTCGCCGCCGCCATTCAGCAAACGCTCGCCCAGATTCCCCAGCGGCTGACCGTCACCCTGCACGAAGGCACCAGCGAAGCGCTGATGGCACAACTGCGCGATCACACGCTCGATGTCGTGATCGGACGCGCCGCCGCCAATGTCGACCTCACTCAGGTGCAGTTCGAAGTCCTGCATCATCAAATGCCGCGCGTGGTGGCCAGCCGCCGTCTGGCCGCCCGCCTCGGGCGCAGCGCGCCCGTATGGTCGCAACTGGCCGAACTGGACTGGGTCATGGGCGCACCCAATACGCCCATGCGCGACCAGTTATCCGACCTGTTCCTGCACGCGGGCGTGGTGCCGCCGGTGCCAGTCGTCGAGAGTTTCTCGTCGCGCCTGACGGGCGAATTGCTCGCGAGCAGCGAGCGCGCGGTATCGCTGCTGCCCGCCGACATTGCAGAGGAACTGGTGCGTGTCGCGGGCGTGGCCGTCGTGCCATGGTCGCTCACGTGGACGCTGCCGCCGGTGGCGATGTTCACCCGTCGCGAAAACCCTCGCGAAACGCATCTGCGCTTCACGCAGGCGCTGCGCACGCAATACCAGGCGATGACCGGCGGGACGTAAGCATTTTTCGTCTTGCAGAAGGGCGCTGGAAGGGCTTCTGACGTCAATACCGCGCAATTTCGTGAAATAGACCCCTTTCGGCTCGTTTGCCACGCGATTGATCGTGCAACGTACAGCGTAAGGTGTGGTGCATGAACGATGCCGTCCCTGCCCCCACACAAACCGACGTGACGACCACCGCCAACGCCCCGGTGGTAACGCCGTTTATCCCCTCACCGCACCAGATCTTTCTGGCGCCCGCGCTGCTGCCCACGCAAGTCGGCCCGGCCGGCCTGCGCTTCGACTTCAACGAGGGTGCGCGCGTGGTCATTCCCGACTTCGGTCAACCGCTGCCGTGGCGCGTGCGCATCAGCGATTTGCGCGACGACACTACGCTCATCGAGGTCTCGCTATCATCGGGGGTCGTGCGCAGTCCGGCGAAGTACTTTGTGCCGTATGGCATCACGATCTGGCTGAACGACGTGGTGGTCTTCGAACATCGCTACAAGGCGCGCGGTCAGGATGTGCTCGTGCAGTTCCCCCTCGCGGCACTGGGCGACGTACTCGGCTGGCTGCCCTATGCGCTGCGTTTCGCCGATACCCACGGTTGCCGCCTGGCCTGTGTGGTCACACCTGCGGTAGCGGCGCTCTTTCGCGACGCCCATCCCGACGTGGATTTTGTGGCGCAAGACAAGGTCGAGCGGCGCAAGTATTACGCCACGTACAACGTCGGCCTGTTCTTCGACGATCACGAACTCGTCCAGCAGCCGCGCGACTTCCGCGAGACCGGGTTGCATCGTACGGCGGCACACATTCTCGGCGTCGACGACACCGAGGCGCCTGCGAAGACGGCATTGCCGGACGTGTCTCGCCCGATGGCCGAGCCGTACGTGTGCATCGCGGTGCAGAGCACGGCGCAATGCAAGTACTGGAACCGGCCGCAGGGATGGGAGACGGTCGTGGCCGGTCTGCGCGAGCGCGGCGTACACGTGGTGTGCATCGATCAGAACGCACGGCACGGCAAAGGAGATTTCTGGCAGTCGATCCCGGCAGGCGCCATCGATGCGACGGGCAATCTGCCGCTGACCGAGCGCGCGCGCTGGCTGATGCACGCGAACGCGTTCATCGGCTTGTCGAGCGGGCTGGCGTGGCTGGCGTGGACGATGGGCACTCCTACGGTGCTGATCTCGGGCTTCACGCTGCCGCACAATGAGTTCGCCACACCGTACCGTGTGATCGCGCGCGACGTCTGCACCGGCTGCTGGCATGACCCGGCGCTGCGCTACGACCACGACGACTTTCACTGGTGCCCACGGCACACGGGCACCCCGCGGGCATTCGAATGCTCGCGGGAGATTCGCCCGGAAGATGTGTTGGCGGCGTTGGATCGGGTGCAGGGAATCGCGGAGAACGCAACAAACCGCGCTTAAGCGTTGTAGCGCGCTTCGTCGAGATCCGCGATCAGCGTCGGCCCGGTCGGATGCCAACCCAGCCGCGCCTGCGTCAAGGCGCTTGACGCCGGCATGTCCAGGCTCACGAACATCGACAACCAACCGAAATGCGCGTCAGCGTCCTCCAGAGCGATTGACGTCACCGGCAGGCCAAGGCCGCGCCCCAGCGACTCGGCGATGTCGCGGCTGGTAACGCCCGCCTCGCCGGCCGCGTGGTAGCGAGCGCCCTTTTCTCCGGCCTCGACAGCGAGCCGATAGAGACGCGCGACATCCGAAACGTGGCCCGCCGACCAGCGGTTGCCGCCATCCTCGATATAGGCAACGACGCCTTTTTCACGGGCCACGCCAATAAGCGGCGTAACGAGGCCCTGGCGGTAGAGATTGTGGACTTGCGGCAGTCGCACCACTGACACGTTGATACCGTCTTGCAGCAAGTCCTGCATCGCAAGTTCCGAGGCGATGCGCGGGTTGCGATGGGCGAGATTGAAGACGTCTTCCGTTGCCGGTTCGCCGTGCTGGCCGCTGCCCATGCCGACCCCCGAGGTGATAACGAGCGGACGGCCGGAGCCCGCGAGAGCGGCACCGAGGGCCGCGATCACTCGCCTGTCCTTCTCGCAATTCTCGACGAATCGACTGAAATCGTGATCGAACGCCGTGTGGATCACGCTATCGGCCTTCGCGGCACCGTTCGCCAGGCTCACGGGTTCCTCCAGCGTGCCAAGGTACGGTTCGACACCCGCCTCGATGAGGGCGCGGGCTCCCGCGTCCGAGCGCGTCAGGCCAATCACCTCGTGACCGGCGGCAATGAGTTCTGGAATGAGCGCCGAACCGACGAAACCGGTCGCGCCTGTCAGAAAAATACGCATGGTGAAACCTCCTTGGTCATCAGGCGCTTACTATCCGATCATTCGCTATCCCGTTAAAGTAGTGATCACATCATAGTAAAGCGACTAACAGGCTCACCATGTCAGTCAACACCGCCAAATCGCTCGGCGACTTCCTGCGAAGCCGTCGCGCCCGACTCGATCCAGCGAGCTTCGGCTTTACCGGGCGCAGGCGCACGCCGGGCCTGCGCCGCGAAGAGGTGGCCCAGCGCGCGAGCATCAGCCCGACGTGGTACACGTGGCTCGAACAAGGCCGTGGAGGCGCCCCCTCTGCGGAAGTGCTGGACCGGATCTCCGGGGCATTGATGCTCACGCATACGGAGCGTGAGCATTTATTCATGCTGGGGCTCGGACGGCCGCCCGAAGTCCGCTACAGCCGCATCGACAGTGTCAGTCCGCGCCTGCAACGGCTGCTCGACTCGCTCGATGCCAGCCCAGCGATCATCAAAACCGCGACCTGGGATGTCGTCGCCTGGAACCACGCCGCCGCCGTAGTTCTGACGGACTATCAGACCTTGCCGCCCGGCGAGCGCAATATTCTCCACTTCCTATTCCGTAATCCCGACGTGCGGGCGAAGCAGCATGATTGGCTAAGCGTCGCCCGCTATGTCGTGGGCGCCTTCCGCGCGGATGCGGCGCGTGCGGGACTTGCCTCGGAAGTCGGCGAACTGGTCGCAGAACTGCGCAGTGTCAGTGCAGAGTTCGACACGCTATGGCAAGAAAACGAGGTGCTGGGTTACAACGAAGGACACAGCATCAAGCACATCAAGCATCCGGTGTTGGGAACCGTCGAGCTGGAATACTCAGCCTTTTCCGTCGATGGGCGGCCCGATCTGGGCCTGATCGTCTATACACCGCTCGATAGCAACGTCGCGCAGCAAATCCGGAGGCTCGCCGCACAACATCGGCGCGATAGCAGCGTGCCCGATAGCGCTACGGTATAGAGAGGCACCGCGATGGGGACTGCAAACCGCCTCACGCGCCCCATCGTGTGAATTGACGGCGATCCGAGCGCCGTCCCGGCGCACTCAATCCGGACGCCGGCGGAATGCCCACCAGCCGGCACCAGCGGTCCCGGTAGCCACGATGGCCACGAGTACCCAAAAGCCATGCGGATGGTCCGAGAGCGGAATGCCGCCCACGTTCATGCCGAAAAAGCCCGCCACGATATTGATGGGCAACGCGAGTACCGTCACGACCGTCAGCGTATAAATCGTGCGCTCGGTGCGCTCGCTGACCATCGCCGCGATCTCTTCCTGCAGCAATTTGATCCGCTCGAGCAACGCCGACAGATCGCTGAGCACCACCGCAAACTCTTCCGTGGCCTGACGGAATTCCTGCACGTCCTCGGCATGTCCCCACACGGGAGGACGGCTCAACAGCCGAAAGAGCGCCGCCGGCTCCGGCGCCAGCAGGCGCTGCAACCGCACGAGCACCCGGCGCAAAGACCCCAAATCCGCTCGGTTGCTCTCGATGCGTTGCTGCAACAACCTGTCCTCGACAGTATCCACACGGCGGCTCGTTTCACGCACGATGCGCTCAAGCACGTCCGCCTGATCACGCAGCAGATGCACCAGCAGCGCGAGCGGCGACCGGAAGGCGTCGCCACGCTTGACCGATGCCCGTAACTTGTCGATCGATCTGAGCGGCTTCACACGTCCGGTCACCAATAGCCGGGCATTGGCAGCCACACGCAGCGTCGATATTTCCGACTGCGCAATGTCGAACGCGAAAATCACGTCGTTGATGACGGCAAGCAGCCAATCGTCGGAATGTTCGATGCGCGTGGAACGCGAGCCTTCGCTCAGACTCTCGTAGAACTCGTGGGGCAAGCTCAGATGCTGTTGCAGCCACTTCTCGCACGCGGCGTGCGCAAAGTTGAAATGCAGCCACACAAAACCTTCCGCACGCTCGCCTTGCGCCAGCCACTCGAGCGCCTCGGCCGAATCGATGGGTTCGGGCGGTGCACCGTCGGTAAAGCGGTAGCCGTAGATCAGGCCAGCCTGATCGCAGCCGTAAGCGTTGTGAACTAGATCGGCAAACATGCGCGCGGAGTCTGAACGGACGTGAGCAATGACTTGAATCGCGCCGCAGCACGGTGGGATCGACCATCATGACAATGTCACATTTCATTTTCGTGACAGAAAAATCCCACGCCGCCAGCGCCGCTCACGCCCGCCAGGCGGGCCACCCAGGAGAACGCGCCGCAGCAGTGTTCGCCAACGCCACGCAGGTGTCATAAAATCGTCGCATACTCGGGATTCCACTCCTGGGCGCGCCTTGCGCGCGGTATCGCGCAGCGTCTGCCTGTCGTCACCCACGTTATACGGGTGCCCTTTGTGTTTTCTGGCCCGAAAGAGATCGTCGCCATGACCCAATTCGATTCCGACGCCGACCACGACGCCTCGCTTACGCGTCGTCTCCAAGATGATCTGATCGACAGCTACGACGAAGAGATCGAGATGGAGATTGACGATCTTCGCCTGCCCGGCCTGAACGACCTGAGCGACACCGCGCGCGGGGACCGTCTGCAGTATTTCCGCGAGTTGTTCCGCCTGCAAGGCGAACTCGTCAAGTTGCAAGATTGGGTCATGCGCAGCCGTCACCGGCTCGTGGTGATCTTCGAAGGCCGCGACGCCGCCGGCAAAGGCGGCGCGATCAAGCGCATCACGCAGCGCCTGAATCCTCGTGTGTGCCGCGTGGCGGCCCTGCCCGCGCCCAACGATCGCGAGCGCACGCAATGGTATTTTCAGCGCTACGTGCAGCATCTGCCCGCCGCTGGCGAAATCGTGCTGTTCGACCGTAGCTGGTACAACCGCGCGGGCGTGGAGCATGTCATGGGCTTCTGCACGCAGAGCGAGTACGAAGAGTTCTTCCGCTCGGTACCCGAATTCGAGAAGATGCTTGTGCGCAGCGGCGTCCAGATCATCAAATACTGGTTCTCGATCTCTGACGACGAGCAGGAAGCGCGCTTCCTCGCACGTATTCAAGACCCGCTCAAGCAGTGGAAACTCAGCCCGATGGATCTCGAGAGCCGTCGTCGCTGGGAAAGCTACACGCGCGCCAAGGAAGTCATGATCGAACGCACGCACATTCCGGAAGCGCCGTGGTGGGTAGTGCAGGCCGACGACAAGAAGCGCGCGCGTCTGAATTGCATTCATCACCTGCTCGCGCAAGTGCCGTATCACGACGTGGAGCGCTCGCCCGTTGTGCTGCCCGAGCGGGCGCGCAGCGAGGACTACATTCGCCATCCGGTGGCAGATGAGATGATCGTGCCGGAGATTTACTGACTACGCGGGCTCGAACACCCGCAAGTCCGCCTGCCGCGCTCGGCGGCAGGCGCAGCGTGATCCGAAGCACGCCACCCTGCGCCCGGTCTCGCCCGCGAATCCGTCGCGCGAACCACGAGTCGCGCGGCAGTCAGCGCCGATTCACGCAACCGACTCCCGCCATGCGCGCACCATGCGCTTGCCGACCGATGCCAACCGATGCCGACGAGGCGAGCGACAATGCATCGTCGCTGCCGTCAACGCCACCGGATCGCTCCCGCACACCGGCCGTCGCGCCCTCTGGCAATTCGCCACCCGGCACGAAGACGTAGCCCGTACCGCGAATCGTCTGGATGTAACGCGGCACCGACGGGTCGGTTTCGATGAGACGCCGCAAACGCCACACCGGCACATCCAGACTGCGGTCACGGAATGCGATGCCGTCACCGTAGAGCATGGCGTGCAGCTTCACGCGCGGCAGCACCTGCATCGGATGTTGCGTGAACGCCTTGAGCATGGCGAATTCCGTATCGCGCAGCGGCAGACGCTCGCCCTCACGTTGCAACGTGCGTAGCGAGAAATCCAGTGCAAACGGGCCGAAGCGGTAGGGAGCGCGTGCATCGGGCGCGCTGGCTGCCACCGGTCCGCGACGGCGCAGCACCGCGTGAATGCGGGCAAGCAACTCACGCGGATCGAACGGCTTGGTGAGGTAATCGTCCGCGCCCAGCTCCAACCCGAGCGCCCGGTCGAGCGAGCCGCCACGCGCCGACAGCATGATGACCGGGATGTCGTCACCGGTCGCGCGCAAATCCTGCAACGCACGCAGGCCATCGCGCTCCGGCATCATGGTGTCGAGCAGAATCACCGACGGCCGCTCGAGTTCGAGACGGCGCAGCAGCAACGCGCCGTTGTGAAGTGCCGAGACCTGCATCCCATTGGCGTGCAGCAATTCGCGCAACAGGTCACGAGCGACAGGATCGTCGTCGACCAGAAGAACATGCAGACTCATGAAAATTTCCCGGTCATGAAAGAGATACACGGCAGTTTGCGCGCCCGTCCAGTGTCGCGTTAGCCGAAGCATCTTATAGAATGGCGCCTAATCCTTATTTCAGAAAGGATAGGTAAGACAGATCGACGCCAGACGTCGGTACGGCAGTCCACCAAGCGTCCACAAGAGCGATATTTAAGCGACGTTAGGCGGCATAGCGCACATTTACCTTAATTTTCCCGCGTGCCCGCCGACACCACAACGTTGTCCACATCGCCCTCGAGGGGCATGGGAGGCAGCATGTGCCGCGCAATCTTCACACTGTGCAGCCGCTCGGCGGCGACCCTGGCGACAGCGCTCTCGCTGAGCGCCTCCGCCCTGGCTGCCCCGAACGCCTTGTCTGGCGAGGCTGGGGCCTCGTCCAGCGCCGTTTCGGGTGCCCCCGCCCCGGCAATCGTGCAGAATTTCGGTCACGATCCCTTCCTCCACATTTCCACCGCCATTGCCGACTGCCCCACGCCGCTCGGCCCCGCCATGCGCGAATCCGACTGGCTCGCCGATGCCCATCACCGGATCGAAAAAGGCAACCATTGCTGGCTGGAAGGGCGCTGCCGGTTGTCGAACAGCTATCGCTACGACGTGGAGATCGCTGAATCCGCCCAACGGCGTCTCTCGGCCATTGCCACCGATATTCCATGGGCTGCGCAGACGTCGCTCTGGCTCACGTTTCAGCGGCGCATCATCGTTGTGCAAGGGTGTGTCGCCCCCGGTTTCGCCCTTTCGAAATTTCTCAAGGCGCTGGGCGAGACGGCCGACGTGGAAGCCGTGGTCGATCAGGTCGTTGTGCGCCGTGCCGGCGCGCCCATGCCGCGCCTGACTTACCCGACACCGGCGCACCCCGACCTGCCCGCCGGGGCGCACGCACTGCCCTGACGCCACGGGCCGGTCAACTCTGTTCACAAAGTCCCAACAACTGAAAACAGTTTGCGGCACCCCGTTTGATTAGGATTACAACAGGTCCGCGCATTGCGGCAGCTATTGGCCTATTCCCTGATCGATGAAGCGCTTTTCCCCGTTCCCTCTCACGCGCCGCCGCAAGATTGGCGCGGCGGTTCTCGCTGTGCTTTGCGGCCTCGCCATCTGGCAGTGGCCGCGCCCGAAGCCGCCTGCGTATCTCAGCGCAAAAGTCACGCGCAGCGATCTCGAAGACGCCGTGCTCGCCACGGGTGTGCTCCAGCCCATCAAACAAGTGGAAGTGGGCTCGCAGGCCAACGGTCAGTTGCGCTCGCTCAAGGTGGTGCTCGGCGATCGCGTCACCAAGGGGCAGTTGCTCGCGGAAATCGATCCGACGTCGAGCGATAACGACCTGCGTGAGGCGAATGCCGGACTCACCACGCTGGCGGCAGATCGTCGCGCCAAGGCGATTCGTCACGCGCAAGCCGAACGCGAGCTGGCACGTCAACGACAGTTGGCGCGCGACGACGCGACGTCGCCGCGCGATCTGGAAAAGGCTCGTACCGAGTCCGACGCACTGACCGCCGAACTCGCCTCGCTCGATTCGCAGATCAGTCAGCAGAACGTGAAGGTCGACAAGGCTCGCACGAACCAGTCGTACACGCGCATCACCTCGCCGATCACGGGCACGGTCACGTCGATCACCACACAGGAAGGTCAGACGGTCACGGCGATCTACCAGATCCCCACCATTCTGAAAGTTGCCGACCTGTCGATGATGACGGTTCGCGCGCAAGTCTCCGAAGCGGACGTCGTGCGGATTCGCGAGGGCCTGCATGTGTACTTCACGATTCTCGGTTCGGCCGAGACCCGTTACGAAGGCAAGCTGCGTGTTATTCAACCGTCGCCCGAGAAGATCAACAACGCGATCTTCTTCAACGCGCTCTTCGACGTGCCGAACCCGACCGGTGAGCTGCGTCCCGACATGACCGCGCAGGTCTCGATCGTGCGCGCACACATCGAAAACGCACTGACGTTTCCGTCCGCCGCCCTCGGCGAAAAACGTGCCGACGGCCGCTATCGCGTGCGCGTGCTCGACAAGAAGGGCGATGCGCAAGTGCGCTGGGTGAAAGTCGGGCTCGACAATCGACTCATGGCCCAGGCGCTCGACGGCTTGTCCGAAGGCGATCGGGTCGTGACTGCCGACCCGACCGATGCGCCGCCCCCCGGCAGCAACGATACCGGAGCCCTGCTGTGACAAGCGCCGCCGTACCGCTGCTTCGCCTGACGGGCGTCTCGCGCACCTTCGGCGAGGGCGTGGGTACCGTCACCGTACTGCGCGACGTCGAACTCGAGATCGGGCGCGGCGAGATGGTCGCGATCATGGGGCCGTCCGGCTCGGGCAAGTCGACACTGATGAACGTGCTCGGCTGCCTCGACCGGGCAAGCGGCGGACGCTATGAAATCGACGGGCAGGACGTCGCCTCGCTCTCGGACGATGCGCTCGCCGCTCGGCGGCGCGAGTCCTTCGGCTTCATTTTCCAGCGGTATCACCTGATGGGGCATCTCACGGCGCAGGGCAACGTCGAAGTGCCCGCCGTGTACGCAGGCACACCGAAGGCGATCCGCGCGTCGCGCTCGGCAGCCTTGCTCGAGCGCCTCGGACTTGGCAAGCATTTATCGCACCGGCCGTCGCAAATGTCCGGTGGACAGCAACAGCGCGTGAGCATCGCGCGTGCGCTGATGAACGGTGGCGACATCATCCTCGCCGATGAGCCGACCGGCGCACTCGACAGCCGCAGCGGGCTCGAAGTCATGCAGATCCTGCGCGAATTGCACGCACGCGGGCACACGATCATTCTCGTGACGCACGATCCCGGTGTTGCGGCATGGGCGCAACGCGTCATCGAGATTGCCGACGGACGCATCGTGCGCGATCGCGTGAACGATACGCCTCAAGCGACGCTGCCCGATGCAGCGGCAACGGCGCAACGCGCGCCGTCGCACAACGATAACCTCGACGACCGGACGCCAGTCGCCGCCGCAACCGAGCCCCACCGCAGCTCGACCGGCTGGATGAGCGGTTGGCCGACGTTCTCCGAAAGCCTGTCGATGGCGTGGCACGCACTGGCGTCGCATCGCTTGCGCACCGGGCTGACGATGCTCGGCATCATCATCGGCATCACGTCGGTCGTGTCGCTCTCGGCCATCGGCGAAGGCACGAAGCGGCGCGTGCTCAACGACATCGGCAACATCGCGCCGAACACGATCACCGTGCTGCGCGGCAAGGACTTCAACGACGACAAGGCCGCCGAGATTCGCACCCTGCTGCCGCGCGACGCCGCCCTGCTCGCCGCCCAGCCGTACACCGACAGCGTGACGCCGCAGCTCGGCCCGCGCACGGCGCGCATGCGCTTCGGGCGCCTGGACACCGATGCGCAAGTGCATGGGGAAGGCGCCGATTTCATGCGCGCCAACGGTCTGAAGCTCGCCCGCGGACGCAGCTTCGATGCCTCGGAAGTCGAACGTCAGGCGCAGGTTGCGCTGCTCGGCGAAAACACCCTCAAGAAGCTGATGCCGAACGGCGGCGATCCGGTCGGTCAGATCGTGCTCGCGGGGTCGCTTCCACTGCGAATCATCGGTGTGGTGCGCGATCGTTCATCGATGTTCGTGAGCCGCTCGCTCAACGTCTATGTCCCGTGGACGACGGTGGCGAGCCGTCTGGCAGGACAGCAGCATCTGGAGTCGATCACGGTGCGCATTCTCGACGGGCATCCTCCTGCGGCGGCCGAGGCGGGCATTATCCGCGTGCTCACGCGCGCGCACGGTCAGAAGGACTTCTTCACGTTCAACATGGACACCATCGTGAAGTCGATCTCGCGCACCAGTCAGATGCTCACGCTGCTGCTCTCGTTCGTGGCGCTGATCTCGCTCGTGGTCGGCGGCATCGGCGTGATGAACATCATGCTGGTCTCGGTCACGGAACGCACACGCGAGATCGGCATTCGACGCGCCATCGGCGCGCGGCGTCAAGACATTCTCCGGCAGTTCCTGATCGAAGCGGTGCTCGTCTGCCTGATGGGCGGCGCCGTCGGTGTGGCGCTGTCGTATGCCATCGGCTGGCTCGTTGCGACCTTCGTGCCGCAGGTCGCCGTCGTGTTCTCCGCCCATACGTTCACGGCCGCTGTCGCGTGCGCGTGCGTCATCGGTGTCGTGAGTGGCTGGTGGCCTGCGCGCAGCGCCGCACGGCTCGATCCGGTCGATGCCCTGGCTCGCGAATGATTCGCCTCCCACCGTCCCGCAGTGCCCCCCTATGGCTCGGGACGGCTTTATACCCCGCGCGCGATTCGGTGTCGCGCGCGGGGGTCTTTTTGAAAGATTCGATGATTCGCGCTTCCAGATCTCTTCACACGCGCTGCGCGGCGCCGACGCTGCCAATGCCGGCGCAACGGCCGATCTTGCCGCCGCTCTGCGCGATCGCCGTCGCCGTATTGCTCGCCGGATGCAGCCTCACACGCACTGCCTATGAGCGCCCCGCGTTGACCGTTCCCGCACAATTTCACACGCCACTCGATGGCGCTCAAAACACCGCCGCGAGCCCATCGCAGCGTGCCGGCGACGTCATCGATCCGTGGTGGCAAGCGTTCCGCGAGCCGCAGCTCGACACGCTTGTCCGGCAAGCACTGGAGGCTAACCCCGGACTCGCCCTCAAAGCGTTGCAGGCAGATCGCGACGCGCTGCAAGCCGGTCTGACCGGCGCGAATCGCTGGCCGCAGTTCACCGGTTCCGTGACCGGCGCCAAGTCGCGCGCGCTCGATGGCGGCAAGGCTGCGATTGCCTACAACGGCCAGACGCAGACGGCCTCCGGCGCCGCCCTCGGTATCAGCTACGAGATCGATCTGTGGAACAAACTCGCCGCGCAACGCGATGCCGCGCATTGGCAGGCCACCGCCAGCGCATGGGATCGACGCGCTGCCGCGCTCTCGCTGTCGAGCCAGGTGGCGTCGCTCTATTGGCGCGTGGCGTATCTGAACGAGAACGTGCGCAGCGCCACCGAGGATCTGGCCGCTGCCGAGCGGACCGTGGCGCTAGTCGATGCGCGCCGGCGCGCCGGGGCCGTCTCGGCGATCGATCCGGTGCAGGCGCAGCAGGATCGCGACGCCGTGGCCGGCGCACTGGCAGACTGGGAACGGCGGCGCGACGTCGCACGGCACTCGCTCGCCAACGCATTGGGCCTGCCTGCGCAGACGCGCTTTGCCGAAAGCCCCTCGCTCGCCCCGGTCTATCTGCCGGACGTCGCGCCAGGCCTGCCCGCGTCGCTGCTCGCGCGGCGCCCCGATCTCGCCGCCGCCGAGACCCGCGTGCGGGCGCGATTGGCCGATGTCGATGCCGCGCGGCTCTCGTTCTATCCGTCGATCACCCTCAACGGCACGGCCGCGACCAGCAGCGATTCGCTCTCGCGGCTGCTGGCCAATCCCGTAGGCACGCTCGCTGCCACCATCGCCATGCCGTTCTTGCAAGTGCAGACGGCACGTTTCACCACCGCGCTCGCCCGAAACGACTACGAGCAATCGGTCGCCACGTTCCGCAGCACCCTGCTCACCGCGCTGACCGAAGTCGAAGACGCGCTCTCGGCGCGCGAGCGCGCCACATCGCAATACGCGTCGCTCGCCCGCGCTGCGGCGTTGGCGCAGCGTGCGGCGGATTTATCCGGTGCGCGCTATCGCGCAGGGGATGTCGATCTGCAAAGCTGGCTCGACGCACAGCGGCTCGCCCGTCAGGCCCGGCGCAATGCCGCACAGACACGCCTCGATCAGATCGACGCGATGCTCTCGCTCGTCAAGGCGCTGGGCGGTACGTTGGAACCCGCCGGCTGAAACGCGAGCGGCACGACGAGACTCAGGCGGCTTCGCTCGATGGTGACGGTGGCGGCAACGTGGCGAGCAGCGCCGCCACGTCGGGGTACGTCAACCGATAACGCAACTCGCGCTTGAGCCGAGTGTTGTCCAGACGCCGCGACTCCGACATGAACGACAGCAGCGTCGGCGCCAGCACACGGGCCGCCTCGTCGCGCGAAATGCGCGGCGGCCGGGCAAGGCCCAGCGCGTCGGCCACATGGTCGAAATACTCCCCCATACGCCACTCGGTGTCGTCGCTCGCGTGCACGACCCGCTGCGCCTTGCCGCGCCACATCGCGCGAATCAGGATCGCGGCCAGATCGTCGGCATGAATATGGTTGGTGAAAACGTCATCGGACACCTGCAACGCCGGCGTGCCACGCTGCAAACGCACAACGGGAAGACGGTCTGCCGCATATATGCCCGGAATACGCACGATAGAGGCCCGCCAGGGGGCTCGGGCGCGCTCGGCATGGCGCCATGCCGCACGCGCGCCCGCCACCGCTGGCACCCTCGCGCGGGCCGGGCCTGCGCTCAGCACACGGCGGCGGTGGCGAGCATGCGCCGACGGGCGGCCAAGCGAGCGTATCGTCCTCTCCGCGTCGACACGACGCTGTCCGCGCGGCGATCGCGGCTGCGGCGCGCGGGTCTCGTCCACGTAAGCGCCGCCACAGTCGCCGTAGACGCCGCTGGTGCTCGCGTAGACCAGCAGGCGGCGGGATGGCCGGGGCGGGCGCGACAAGGCGCGAGCGCCCCCCTCAGGTACAATAACCGGCTTCGGCGGACGGGTCAGCGCCGCGCGCAAACGGCGCGTGCGCAGATCCAGCGAGCCACTGCCGGCGGCCCCGGCAGGCGGAGCGAGATGCAGTACGCGCGGGGCCAGACGGCCAATGCGACGCAGGCTCGCCGCGTCGTCCAGATTCGCGACGACGGGTATGGCGCCCGCTGCGCGCAATGCCGCATGACGGGCATCGCTGGAGGTCACGGCAAAGACGCGAAAGCGTTTGACGAGGGCCGGCAGCGCACGCATGCCGACGTCGCCGCAGCCCACGATCAACAGGCGCGGGCGACCGAAGGATTTCGACGGATTTTTCATTTTTTGGATTGTAGTATGGCTTACAACGTTACCCTCGTGCCGAGCGGGCGCGAGTTCCAGATCGAAGACGGCGAGGCCGTGCTCTCCGCAGCGTTGCGTCAGGGCATCGGTTTGCCTTACGGCTGCAAGAATGGCGGTTGCGGTTCGTGCAAGGCCAAGCTGGTCGAAGGCAGCGTCGAGCACGGTGCGCACTCCAGCTCTGCACTCACCAAAGAGGAAGAAACACGCGGCTTCGCATTGCTGTGCTGCGCCCACGCCAAAGGCGACCTCGTCGTCGAATCGCGCGAAGTCAAAGGCATCGGCGACATTCCGGTCAAGCGCCTGCCGTGCCGCGTGAACGCACTCGAGCGGCGCGCCGACGACGTCATCGTGATGCGTCTGCAATTGCCTGCCAACGAGCGTTTCCAGTACCTCGCCGGCCAGTACATCGAGTTCATCCTGAAGGACGGCAGGCGTCGCAGCTATTCGATGGCGACCGCGCCGCACGAAGAAGGCATCCTCGAGCTTCATCTGCGTCACATGCCCGGCGGCGTGTTCACCGATCACGTCTTCAATCACATGAAGGAGCGCGAGATCCTGCGCTTCGAAGGGCCGCTGGGCACGTTCTTCCTGCGCGAAGATTCGAACAAACCCATCGTGCTGCTCGCCTCGGGCACCGGCTTCGCGCCGATCAAGGCGATCGTCGAGCACGCCGTTCACAAGGGCCTCGACCGGCCGATGACGCTGTATTGGGGCGCGCGCCAGTTGAAAGACATCTACCTGCGCGAACTGGCCGAACAGTGGGCGCGCGACATTCCGGGCTTCCGTTTCGTGCCGGTACTCTCCGAGCCCGCGCCGGAAGATCGGTGGCAAGGCCGCACGGGCTTCGTGCATCGCGCCGTGGCGGAAGACCTGCCGGATATGTCGGGGTACGAAGTCTACGCCTGCGGCGCACCCGTGATGGTGGAGTCGGCACGCCGCGACTTCGTCGCGCATCACCATCTGCCGGAGGACGCGTTCTTCGCCGATGCATTCACCACCGAAGCCGACAACCCCGGCGGGGGTCAGTGAACCGGACGACACGAGCCGCCCGCAGAGATGCACGCACGCCACAGTGCACGCATACCCTTTGACAAGCGCCGCATCATCACCTTATGCTTGCCGACATGAACCTGATTGCCATCGCCTCGATCCGACGTCGCCGTACGCTGCCCCAACCGGGATGCCGCGCGGCACGCTATCGACTGCGATAACACGCAAGTTCTCAAGCACAGCGAAGCCACGGGCAACCCCCGTGGCTTTTTTTATTTCCCGTCTCTCTCACCCTTGCCCTTCGGAGACCGTTATGTCGCTTGCCCATTCGTCCGCCGCGTCCACCTCGCCCGCCATCCCCTCGCCCAAAGGGGTCCGCAACGCCAAGTTCGCCGAGTTCTCCACGCAGGCGTTACTGCCTATCACCTCGCGCCCCGACCTCGTGTTCACGCACGGCAAGGGCGGCTGGCTGTACGACCACGACGGCAAGCGATATCTCGACTTCATTCAGGGCTGGGCCGTCAACAGCCTGGGCCACTGCCATCCCGTCATGCGCGACGCACTCGCCACGCAAAGCGGGATGCTGCTCAACCCCAGCCCCGCGTACTACAACGTGCCGATGATCGAGCTGGCCGACCTGCTCGCCAGGCTCTCGGGGCTCGGCAAGGTCTTCTTCGCCAACAGCGGCGCCGAGGCCAACGAGAGCGCCATCAAGCTCGCGCGCAAGTGGGGCCAGTTGCATCCGAACGCCTCGGGCGGTGCGCGCTTCGAGATCATCACGTTCAAGAATGCCTTCCACGGCCGCACGCTCGCCACCATGTCCGCCAGCGGCAAGCCGGGATGGGACACGATCTTCGCCCCGCAAGTGCCGGGCTTTCCCAAGGCCGACCTGAACGATATCGCGTCGGTCGAGGCCCTTATCGGCCCCGATACCGTCGCCGTGATGCTCGAACCGATTCAGGGCGAAGCCGGTGTCGTGCCGGCCACCGAAGCATTCCTGAAGGAACTGCGCGCGCTCACGAAAGCGCGCGGGCTCCTGCTAATCCTAGATGAGGTGCAAACAGGCTGCGGACGCACGGGCACCCTCTTCTCGCATCAGCAGGCAGGCATCGTCCCCGACATCATGACGCTCGGCAAGGGAATCGGCGGCGGCGTGCCGCTGGCCGCAATGCTGTGCGGCGACGAGTTCGCCGTATTCCAACCGGGCGATCAGGGCGGCACATATAACGGTAACCCGCTCATGTGTGCCGTCGGGCTCGCAGTCATGCGGACGGTCAGCGCCCCGGGCTTCCTCGAGTTCGTGCGCGCGCAGGCGGACTATCTGAGCGCCGGGTTGCAGCATCTGTCGTCGCGTTACGGCGGCGAGGGCGAGCGTGGCGCCGGCTTGCTGCGCGCGCTGCTGCTCGGCCGCGACATCGGTCCGCAACTGGTCGAAGCCGCCCGCGACATGACACCGGACGGGTTGTTGCTCAACTCCGCGCGTCCGAACCTGCTGCGCTTCATGCCCGCGCTGAACGTGAGCCGCGACGAGATCGATCAGATGCTGTCGATGCTCGACGCGCTCCTCGCCAAACACGTCTGACGAAGACATGACGACGTCCGGCACGCACGCCGGACATACGCCTGCCGCGCACCCGGCCAATCCCGGGCGACGCGGTGCGTGTGCCATCGCAAAGGAGACGCTTTCCATGAACGACCTGAGTCACGGGCACCCCACACCGCCCGCCGACGCCATCGTCGAGATTTCCGCCGATCCGGCACGGCTCGATATCGGCTTCATCCATCACGCACTCTCGACGCAAACCCATTGGGCCAAGGACATTCCCAGGGACACGCTCGTGCGCGCCATCTCCCATTCGCTGTGCTTCGGCGCCTATGCGACACAGGTTGAAGGTGGCCCCGCGAAGCAGGTGGGTTTCGCACGCGTGATCACCGACCGCGCAACGTTCGCCTATCTGGCCGACGTGTTCGTCGACCCATCGATGCGCGGGCTGGGCATCGGTAAGCGTCTGTGCGAGAGCGTACTGGTGCACCCTGCGCTGCAGCAACTGCGGCGCTTTCTGCTCGCCACCACCGACGCAGCAGGTCTCTATGCCCGGTACGGCTTCGAACCGCTCGGCCCCGTGAACAAGATGATGCAGATTCATCGGCCCGACATCTACACAGGCAAACAGGAAGCGCCATGATCGCCACGCCCACCAACATCCACATCCGAACGTTCGACAACGCGGATACCGAGGCCGTGATCGCGCTTTGGCGCGAGGCGTTCCCCGAATACAACGCGGCGGACAAGCCGCATCGCGAACCACGCCGCTCGATTGCGAACAAGGTGGCCATGCGCGACGGGTTGTTCTTCGTCGCAGTGCGCGACAACAAGATCGTGGGTACAGTCATGGCCGGGTACGACGGCCATCGCGGCTGGGTCTACTCGCTGGCGGTCGCGCATATGCTGCGGCGTCGCGGCGTGGCGAGCGCGTTGCTGCGTCACGCCGAAATCGCACTGGCCCGGCGCGGGTGCCTCAAGCTCAATCTGCAAGTGCTCACGCAATCGCGCGAAGCGCTGGCGTTCTACACCGCGCACGGCTATGCCGCAGACAATGTCGTGAGTCTCGGCAAGCGGCTGCCCCCCGTTACGTCCGCCAACGTGCCGATGTCGCAGTAACGCCGGTCGACGAAAAACACAAAGGGCGCCGGAGTTGCCTTCGGCGCCCTTTGCTTATCGTCCGGCTTATGTCAGACGTTCATGCCCGCCTGGTTCTTACTCGCCGAGATACGCGGCGCGCACCTTCGGGTCGTCGAGCATGTCTTTCGCGTCCCCTGTCATGGTGACGAGTCCGCTGTCCATCACATAGCCACGGTGTGCGGCTTGCAGTGCCAGGCGCGCGTTCTGCTCCACCAGCAGCACCGTCACGCCTTCGCCCGACACCGTACGCACGACTTCGAAGATCTTCTCGACCATGATCGGCGAGAGACCCATCGACGGCTCGTCGAGCAGCAACAGCTTTGGCTGGCTCATCAGCGCACGCGCCATCGCCAGCATCTGCTGCTCACCGCCCGAGAGCGTGCCCGCGAGTTGGTCTTTGCGCTCCTTCAGACGCGGGAAAATGCCGAACATCTTGTCGACGTCCTGCTTGATGCCCGCGTTGTCGTTGCGCAGATAAGCGCCCATCTGCATGTTCTCGAGGATGGTCATGCGCGTGAAAATGCCACGCCCCTCCGGCACCATCGCGAGACCCTGCTTGAGCAGATCGAACGCCTTCACGCCGCGAATCGACTTGCCCAGATACTCGATGTCGCCATCGGCCCACGGCAGCAGCCCCGTGATCGCCTTCATCGTGGTCGTCTTGCCCGCACCGTTCGCGCCGATTAGCGTGACCAGTTCGCCCGGCTCGATATGCAAGTCGATCCCCTTGACCGCCTTGATCCCGCCGTAAGCGACTTTCAGGCCCTTGATCGTCAACATTGCGCTCATCAATGGCCTCCTGCACCGAGATACGCTTCAATCACCGCCGGATTTTTCTGCACATCCTGCGGCAAACCTTCGGCAATCACTTTGCCGTAATCGAGCACCGTCATGCGGTTGCACAAGCCCATCACCAGCTTCACGTCGTGCTCGATGAGCAGGATCGTCTTGCCGTCGCTGCGGATCTTGTCGAGCAAGCCGCGCAACTCCACCTTCTCGGTGGCGTTCATGCCGGCCGCCGGTTCGTCGAGTGCCAACAGCTTCGGATCGGTCGCCAGCGCGCGCGCAATCTCCAGACGGCGCTGGTGGCCGTACGAGAGATTGGCCGCCGTGTAGTTGGCGTACTTCGCTACGCCCACATACTCGAGCAGTTCCATCGCACGATCGCGAATGGCACGCTCCTCGGCCTTCGCACCGGGGTAACGCACGATCGCTCCGATCACTCCCATCTTCGTGCGCACGTGGCGGCCCACCATCACGTTCTCGACCACCGTCATGCCGCCAAACAGGCGGATGTTCTGGAACGTGCGGGCAATGCCCGCCTTGGCCACCTCATGTACAGCGGTCGGCTTGTAGGTGCTGCCGTCCAGCGTGAATTCGCCGGAATCCGGCGTGTAAAGCCCGGTGATCACGTTGAAGAACGTGGTCTTGCCAGCGCCGTTCGGGCCGATCAGTCCATAGATTTGCCCCGGCTTGATCTCCAGGCCCACATCGGTGAGGGCCTGCAGACCGCCGAAGCGCTTGTTCACGCCCTTGACGGACAGAAGAATTTGTTCGCTCATAATCAGGTCGTCTCCCTCGGCTTACAGAGTCCGCTCTTCCGGACGCGGCGACGGCCACAGGCCGGCCGGACGGTACAGCATGATCAGAATCATGGCCAGACCGTACAGCAACTGCCGGATCACTTCGGGATCGACGATAACGCTGCCGAACAATTTCATCTGCAACGGGCCCATGGTCGAGCGCAGAATCTCGGGGAACGCCGAGAGCAGCACACCGCCCAGAATCACACCCGGAATGTGGCCCATGCCGCCGAGCACCACCATCGAGAGCACAACGATCGACTCCCAGAAGGTGAACGACTCGGGCGAGACAAAGCCCTGAAACGCCGAGAACATGCCCCCGGCCACGCCGCCGAACGACGCGCCCATGGCAAACGCGAGCAGCTTGATGTTGCGCGTGTTGATGCCCATCGCCTTGGCGGCGATCTCGTCTTCACGAATGGCGACCCACGCACGTCCGATGCGCGAGTGTTGCAGGCGCACACAGATGAACGCGATGAGCAGCGCCAGGAACACGAACAGGTAGTAGTACATGTACACCGAGTTGACCTTGAATCCGAAGAGTTCGTGCGCCTTCGAGAAATCAAAGCCGAACAGCGATGCAGGTTGAATGCCGGTGATCCCCTTCGGGCCGTTGGTGATGTTCACCGGCCGGTCGAGGTTGTTCATGAAGATACGGATGATCTCGCCGAAGCCCAGCGTCACGATAGCCAGGTAATCGCCGCGCAGACGCAGCGTCGGCGCGCCCAGCAAGATGCCGAAGATCGCCGCGACCGCCGCCCCTATCGGTATCGTGAACCACACCGGCACATGCAGCCCGGCCGGGAACAGATGCGCGATCCACTCGAACTGCGTCGTGAGGTGGGGAGAGCTGAGGAACGCCGTGACGTACGCGCCCACCGCATAGAACGCGATGTAACCCAGGTCGAGCAGGCCGGCAAAGCCCACCACGATATTCAGGCCCAGCGCGAGCATGATGTAGAGCAGCGCGAAGTCGAGCACGCGCACCCAGTAGTTGCCGCCCGCGTAGCCCACCAGCACGGGGGCGACGATGGCGCCGATCAGGAAGATCGCCAGGCCGCGATAGGCCTTGCGGGTGGCAGCCGCCGCAGAAATCTGCGTGGCCGGCGTGGAGGTTTGCACAGGTTGATTCATCGTGTGGCTCCTCCCCGCTTATGCACGATCGGCCACGCGCTCGCCGAGCAGACCGCTCGGACGGAACACCAGCACGATGATCAGAACGACAAAAGCGAATACGTCCTGATAGTTACTGCCGAACACCCCACCGGTCAGATCGCCGATGTAGCCCGCGCCCAGCGCTTCGATCAGGCCCAGCAGCACGCCGCCAACCATGGCGCCTTGCAGGTTGCCGATACCGCCGAGCACCGCCGCCGTGAACGCTTTCATGCCGGGAATGAAGCCCATGTAGAAGTGGGCGTTGCCGTAGTTCGAGGCCATCATGACGCCCGCGAGCGCTGCGAGCGCACCGCCCAGCGCGAACGTGGCCGAGATCACGAAGTTCGGGTTCACGCCCATGAGACCGGCGACGTTGCGGTTCTCCGCCGTCGCACGCATGGCGCGGCCCAGCTTGGTGCGGTTCACGAGCTGCGTGAGGCCGAACATCACGAGGAACGCGACCACCACGATCACGATACCGGTGCCGTTGGTCACGGCGCCCGGATGATCGCCGCGTTGCGGGATGATCGTCATGGCGTCGGTAGGCAGCAGTTGCGGGAACGAGAGCGGATTGCGCGACCAGATCAGCATGGCGATCGTCTGCAACAGCAGCGACACGCCAATGGCCGTGATCAGCGGCGCAAGACGCGGCGCATTGCGCAACGGCCGGTAAGCCACGCGCTCGATCACGAAGTTGGCCAGGGCGCACGTGGGCATACACACGAGCGTGGCGATGGCCAGCATGAGCGCCGGATGCATGTTCGGCGCCACTTTCAACAACAGGTTGATGGTGGACAGCGCGACCATCGCGCCGATCATCATCACATCGGCGTGGGCAAAGTTGATGATGCCCAGAATGCCGTAGACCATCGTATAGCCCAGCGCAATGATCGCGTAGACGCTGCCAAGCACGAGGCCGTTCAAGATTTGTTGGATAAAAATATCCATGAAGCTAACTCCTTGTCCCGAAAACGGGCTCTCGACACGCTTGCCCGATAGGGCGCACGAGGGGGTCGAGAGAACTGCGGGTAATGAGGCGTAATCCTGTGTCAGGAGGAGGGCCGTGCCCGTCATGCGGGCACGGCATCGTTCCGCAGATAGAGAAACGGCACCGAACGGGTAGGCACCGGTGCCGTTTCATGGCGCAAGCGCCCGGGAGTTACATCTTCACCACGTCGAGCACGCTCTTCTTCTTGTCCTTGTAGTTGTAAAGCGTGATGACCGGTTCCTTCATGTCGCCCTTGCTGTCGAAAGCGATGTGACCGATAACCCCCTTGTAGTCCGTCGCCGGCATCGCCGCGAGGATCTTCGCCGGATCGGTCGAGTTGGCACGCTTCATGGCGTCGACGATCACGTTGACGGCGTCATACGTGAACGGGGCGTAGATCTGGATCGGCTGGCTGAAACGGGCTTCGTAGCGCTTCGCGAAGTCTGCACCGCCTTCCATTTTCGACAGCGCCATACCCGCTTCCGAGCACACGATGTTGTCGATGGCATCGCCGGCCAGTTCGGCCACCTTGTCGGTACACACACCGTCGCCGGCCAGCACCTTGGCACCGATACCCAGTTCCTTCGACTGCTTGGCGAACGGGCCGCCGGTGGCATCCATACCGCCGTACATGATGATGTCCGGACGCTCACCCTTGATCTTTGTCAGAATGGCGCGGAAGTCCGTGGCCTTGTCGTTGGTCGCATCGTGCGAGAGCACCTTCAGGCCATTGGCCTTGGCAGTCTTCTCGAACTCGTCGGCCAAGCCCTTGCCGTAGGCCGTCGCGTCGTCGACGATGGCCACCGACTTGGCACCCAGCGCCTTGGTGGCGTAGTTGGCCAGTGCCGGGCCCTGCTGAGCGTCGGTCGCGACCACACGATAGGCGGTCTTGAAGCCCTGCAGGGTATAGGCCGGGTTGGTTGCCGACGGCGAGATCTGCACGATGCCTGCATCGCTATAGATCTTCGAGGCCGGAATCGTCGTACCTGAATTCAAGTGCCCCACTACGGCGACGACCTTCTCGTCGACAAGCTTCTGGGCAACCTGGGTGGCGGTCTTCGGATCGGCTGCGTCGTCTTCGGCTACCAGTTCCAGCTTGACCGGTTTGCCATCGATGGTCAGGCCAGCCTTGTTGGCTTCTTCGACAGCCAGGCGTGCACCATTTTCGTTATCTTTGCCCAAGTGAGCAATTTGGCCCGTTAGCGGTGCAACGTGACCGATCTTGATAACAACCGCATCGCCGCCCCCGCTGGCGGCTGTCGTCGCGGCAGGTGCAGAAGCGGCACCCGAATCGGCCTGCTTTTCTTCCTTCTGACCGCATGCCGCCAACAGCGTCACTGCGGCGACGACGGGCAGTACCTTCGCGAACTTGAGTTGCATTTGATTATCTCCTGATTGTCGGCGGTTCAATAACGCCAAAAACGCCAATTCAATGTTTCGTATGCGAAACGCGCGCATTGTAACTCCATTCTTTGCGGCTGCGACGCCCGCCGCCACAGGGTTTTCCATAATGGAGGACTAAGGTTTATACCAACTTGTGCAACCCTATTTTTTCAAAAGCGCAACCCCGGATTTGTTAAAAGTTTTACGCACCCGTCCGCACCGGCCCGGGCGGCTTCATGGTGCAACTCATGCACCATTGATGGGCTAGACCGCCACATCAAGCTAATAAGCAATTAGCATGCCTATCACAATTGGAACCTTCATTCTAATTAAGTGAATATATAAATAATTAGATTCCGGAAAATCAGAAATCATCCGTCTACGCCAATTCTTTATTCGTTGAATTAGCAATTGGTGTAATTGGTTTTGGCTGACAAGACGCGGAAAAGCGTGAAACTCATTGCGCGGAGTTTTTGCAGAATCAGTGACGGCGATGCGAAAATGCCGCAGCCGAATTCCCTGTGTGCGCGACCGGGAGAACGGCCGGATGCTCATCGCGGTCAGGTGGCCTGAGGCTGGCCGCCGACGGAGGTCTTATACGGGGAAGGGGGAAGCGAGGAAGGGGGCACAAAAAAACCGGGGCCGCAGGATGCGACACCCGGTTTGCGAGCCATGCGGCGTTGCCGCTGGCCGTTTGGTCTGGTTGCGCGGACGGCGCTTAGCCGGCGGCGACCTGCGCGAGGCCCTTGGGCAGCGGGAATGCGATGTTTTCTTCCACGCCGTCGAGCACCTTGACCTGATTGACGCCCAATTCGCGCAGGCGCGTCACGATCGATTGCGCCAGCACTTCCGGCGCCGAGGCGCCTGCCGTCACACCGATACGGCGCTTGCCATCGAACCATTCCGGCTTGAGCTGATCGGGCGAATCAACCATATAGGCGGGCACGCCCATCTTTTCGGCCACTTCGCGCAGGCGGTTCGAATTGGAACTGTTCGGGCTGCCGACAACCACGACCACGTCGCACTGGGGCGCCATGAATTTCACAGCGTCCTGACGATTCTGCGTCGCGTAGCAAATATCCTGCTTCTTCGGCTCGGTAATCAAAGGGAAGCGCTTCTTGAGTGCGTTGATGACCTCGGCGGCATCGTCGACGGACAGCGTAGTCTGCGTCACGTACGCGAGCTTGTCTTCGTTCGCCACCTGCAGCGCCAGCACGTCTTCAATCGTCTCGACGAGGAACATGCCCTCGCCCGATTGGCCCATCGTGCCTTCCACTTCGGGGTGTCCCTTATGGCCGATCATGATGATCTCGAGCCCCTGGCCGCGCATCTTCGCCACTTCGACATGCACCTTCGTGACGAGCGGACATGTCGCGTCGAAGATGCGCAGACCGCGCGCTTCCGCCTCTGTACGCACGGCTTGCGACACGCCATGCGCGCTGAAGATCAGCGTGTTCCCCGACGGCACGTCCGTCAGTTCCTCGACGAAAATCGCGCCCTTCTTGCGCAGGTTTTCGACGACATACGCGTTGTGCACGATCTCGTGGCGCACGTAAATCGGCGCACCGTACATCGCAAGCGCGCGCTCGACGATCTCAATGGCGCGGTCGACACCCGCGCAAAAGCCGCGCGGCTGGGCCAGCAGGATTTCCGCATCCGACAACGTCGGTGCTACGACTTGGGTGGCGCTCATTTCGATTCCTACAGAATGCCGATAATCTGGACTTCGAACACGATCGGCTGGCCGGCCAGCGGATGGTTGAAGTCGAACAATGCCCAGCCGTCGCCCAGTTCGCGCAGGATGCCCGCATAGCGGCCACCGCTCGGCGCGTTGAACTCGACCAGATCGCCAACGCTATATTCTTCGCCAAAGTTGCTGTTTTCCTGCAGCGTCTTCATCGAGACGCGTTGCAGCAGTTCCGGATTGCGCGGGCCGAAAGCCTGCTCGGGTGCCAACCCGATCTGGCGCCGCTCCCCCACTGACATTCCCAGCAACGCCTGCTCCAGCGTCGGGGCCATCTGGCCGCCACCGAGCTGTAGCGTCGCCGGCGTGCCTTCAAAGGTGTTGACGATGTCCGCACCGTCGGGCGCGGCGATCCGGTAGTGGAGCGTCAGATAGGAATCGTCTTGAACCACGGGGGTTGCAACAGAACTCATGAGGGTCTCACAGCAAGGTCAAGCTATTATTGTAAATGACGTCGCGTTGCGCGTCCGGCTCCCCAGCAAAGCAGCCCCGATTTTTTCCCGTCGGCGGCTGCGTTCCATATTAGTAGGTGACACCCGCGATCATGCGCGCGAACGTGTCCGCCTCTGGAGTCGTCATGTCCATCGCTCAATGGCCGCTTGCCGAGCGTCCCCGTGAAAAAATGCTGGCCCGAGGCGCCAATGCGCTTTCCGATGCCGAATTGCTCGCGATTCTGCTGCGCACCGGCTCGCAAGGACGCAATGCCGTCGATCTCGGGCGCGAATTGCTCGCTCGCAGCGGATCGCTCACCCGTCTGCTCTCCATGCCCTTCGAGAGTTTGCGCCAGATCCCCGGACTGGGGCAGGCCAAATGCCTGCAGTTCCAGGCCGCGCTTGAAGTGGCGCGCAGAATGTTGGGCGAAGGGATGCAGTCGGGCAGCCTGCTCGATTCCCCAACCCGCGTGCGCGACTATCTTCGCCTCACGCTGCAGGATCGCTCGCGTGAGCGCTTCGCCTGCCTGTTTCTCGACGCGGCACACCGGCTCGTCAGCACCCGTGTGATGTTCGAAGGCACGCTGACGCAAACGTGCGCGTATCCACGGGAGGTGGTACGCGCTGCGCTTGAGGTCCACGCCGCAGCCGTCATCGTCGCGCACAATCACCCGTCGGGCGTGCCCACCCCGAGCGCGGCAGATCTGGCGCTGACCCGCCAGTTGGGCGACGCGCTGGCCTTGCTCGAGATCCGTCTGCTGGATCATTTCATCGTGGCTGGCGACAGCGTGTACTCGCTCGCAGAGCACGGCGAGTTGTGATTCGCTACAACATTTGCCCAAGATTTTGGCATTCGGGTCGCGTTCTCGTGGCGCTTACGCTATAATCCGTCCCTTCCCCGAATCTCCGACAGACGTTTCCCGCCAGGGACTCGCATCCTAATCACTAAAGCGATTGATTTGTCTGGGATTTTTGTGGTATCATCGCGGTCTGTCTTTTCGACTCACCTTTTTTTACACAGAATTCTGGGTTAGGAGTGCTTCATGGCACGCGTATGTCAAGTGACCGGGAAAGCGCCGATGGTCGGCAACAACGTTTCCCACGCCAATAACAAAACCAAGCGCCGTTTTCTTCCGAACTTGCAAAATCGCCGGTTCTGGGTTGAAAGTGAAAACCGCTTTGTTCGTCTTCGTATTTCGCGAGCTGGCCTGCGCCTGATCGACAAGAACGGTATCGACGCCGTTCTGGCAGATCTGCGTTCGCGCAACGCAGTCTAAGTTTAGGAGCTCATCATGGCAAAAGGCGCTCGCGACAAGATCAAGCTGGAATCGACCGCAGGTACGGGTCATTTCTACACGACCACCAAGAACAAGCGTACCCATCCGGAAAAGATGGAAATCAGCAAGTTCGATCCGGTGGCTCGTAAGCACGTGCCCTACAAGGAAACCAAGATCAAATAAGATCAACAGGTTTTCTCGCAGCAGTGCTCTGCTGCGTTCGATACCCCGCCATTGGCGGGGTTTTTCATTTGGATGTCCCGAAATCTGCAACACTACGCTATGCGTAGTTACGCAAGGCACAATTTCATCGAAGTGCGCATAGGGTCATATGTCAAGCGCGTATTCACTCGCTATACTGGCTTACTTCCCATAACGAGGATCGCACCGCCGCCGTGGCGTCGATTCCAGAGACTGCGCGTATCATGAATTTCGATGTCGTCATCGTCGGCAGCGGGCTCGCCGGCCAGTCCGTCGCCCTGCATCTGGCCAGCACCTGCCGCGTAGCACTGGTCGCAAAACGCCCGATGCCCGAAGGGGCGAGCGACTGGGCACAAGGGGGCATCGCCGCCGTACTCGACTCGACCGACAGTGTCGGCGAGCATGTCGCCGATACCCTCATTGCCGGTGCCGGCCTGTGCGACGAGGCAGCTACGCGATTCATCGTCGAACACAGCCGCGAAGCCATCGAGTGGCTCATCGCTCAAGGTGTGCCTTTCACGCGCGACGACGCTGCCGAACTCGGTTTCCATCTGACGCGCGAAGGCGGCCACAGCCATCGACGCATCATCCATGCCGCCGACGCCACCGGACACGCCGTGATCGCCACGCTCACCGAACGCGTGCGCCAGCATCCGAATATCACCCTCTTTGAAAATCATTTCGCGGTCGACCTGATTACGTCAGACCGAGCCGACTCGGCACCGACGGCCGGGCGTCATTGCCAAGGTCTGTATGTTCAGGATCTGGGCACCGGCGAAGTGCACGCCATGACGTCACGGCACACGGTGCTGGCCACCGGGGGGGCGGGCAAAGTCTACCTGTACACCACGAACCCCGACACTGCGACCGGCGACGGTATCGCCATGGCCTGGCGTGCCGGCTGCCGTATCGCGAACATGGAGTTCATTCAGTTTCACCCGACCTGCCTCTATCATCCCTACGCCAAATCATTCCTGATCACGGAAGCGGTGCGCGGTGAAGGTGGGCGTCTGGTACTGCCGGACGGCACGCGCTTCATGCCGCAACACGACCCGCGCGCCGAACTCGCACCGCGCGACATCGTCGCCCGCGCCATCGACTTCGAGATGAAGAAACACGGCCTGGACTGCGTGTATCTCGATATCAGCCATCAGAGTCCGGAATTTCTGGGCGAGCATTTCCCCACGATTCTGGCGCGCTGCGCCGAACTGGGCATCGACATCACAAAGCAGCCCATCCCGGTCGTACCGGCAGCGCACTATACGTGCGGCGGTATTGTCACCGACATGCACGGCCGCACGGATCTGCCCGGACTTTATGCCGTTGGCGAAGCCACCTATACCGGCTTGCACGGTGCCAACCGCCTCGCCAGCAACTCGCTGCTCGAATGCCTCGTACTTGGCAAAGCCGCGGCGGAGGATATCCAACGCGGCGAATCGACGCATGCTGCTGCAACGGATGTCCCCGCATGGGACGAAAGCCGCGTCTCGGACGCCGACGAGGAAGTCGTTGTCGCGCACAACTGGGACGAGTTGCGCCGCATGATGTGGAATTACGTCGGCATTGTCCGTACGACCAAGCGGCTGGAGCGGGCGCAGCACCGAATTGCCCTGCTGCGCGAAGAAATTGCCGAGTACTACGCGAATTTCCGCGTGAGCCGCGATTTGCTCGAGCTTCGGAATCTGGTGGACGTGGCATCGCTGATCGTGGACAGCGCGCTGGACCGTCACGAGAGCCGGGGGCTGCACTTTTCCCGGGACTTTCCGGATACCCTGCCCAAAGCCCTGCCGACAGTACTGTCGCCGGCATTACCCCGACGCGTTCGTTAATCCGAAGCCAGCCTCGCCGGGACCAAGGCAAACAAAAGGCCGCAGGTTTTACCCTGCGGCCTTTGATTTTCCGTCATGACAACGGGATGCTTAGCCCACTGTCTCCAGAATCCGCATCGAGAAATCGGTGGCACGAACGTCTTTCGTGAGTCCGCCGATGGAAATTCGGTCGACCCCCGTCTCGGCAATCGCACGCAGCGTTTCGAGATTGATGCCACCCGACGCTTCCAGCACGGCACGGCCATCGGTGACTCGTGCGGCTTCGCGCATCATTTCCAGCGTGAAGTTGTCGAGCAGGATCGACTTCGCGCCGCACTCAAGCGCCATCTCGAGTTCCTCGAGCGACTCCACCTCGATCTGTGCCGGCGCACCATCCGCCAGACGTTGGGCATTCGCCAGCACCTCACGAATACCGCCAGCCGCCGCGATGTGATTTTCCTTGATGAGAATACCGTCGTAGAGCGCAAGGCGTTGGTTCGCTCCGCCGCCCACACGTACCGCGAACTTCTGCGCGAGACGCAGCCCCGGCAGCGTCTTGCGCGTATCGAGCACGCGCGCCTTCGTCCCTTCGACGATATCGGCGTAGCGGCGCACTGTCGTCGCCACACCGGAGAGCAACTGGAGGAAGTTCATCGATGTGCGCTCGCCCGTCAACAGCGCGCGCGCGGGTCCATAAATGTCACACACCGCCGAATCGGGCGTCATGCGCTCCCCCTCGCGGTAGTGCCATTGCACGCGAACTTCCGAGTTCACGCCTTGCATACAGCGCTCGAACCAACGCACACCGCATAGCACCGCCGATTCGCGCACGATGACGCGCGCATGCGCCATTTCGTCGGCCGGTACGAGCAGCCCCGTCAAATCACCGCTGCCGATGTCTTCGGCAAGGGCCTCACGGACGTTGCGCGAAAGCGCCGCCTCGAGCGGCTCGCCGAACTCGGCGAAATCCGGGGAGAGCGCCTCGTCGGTGCTCAGCATTTTAGATTGCGTCATCATGCGGGACCTACACCGGCAAACAGCGCGCCATCGCGCGCAAAATCGCCGCTGGCGCGCACATTCTGTTTGCGCGCTTCGGCGAACTTCAGCATACGGTCGATACAGGTATGGGCGCGACGGCTGATCTCCGCATCGACGTGAATCTCATTGCGCCCGGACGCCAGCACGTCGGCCAGATTCTGCAGACCGTTCATCGCCATCCACGGGCAATGCGCGCAGCTCTTGCAAGTGGCGCTGTTTCCGGCTGTCGGCGCTTCGATGAAGCGCTTGCCCGGTGCTGCCGCGCGCATCTTGTGAAGAATGCCGTTGTCCGTCGCGACGATGAATTCCGTCGCGTCCATCGTCTGGGCGGCCGCAATCATCTGCGACGTCGAACCGACCACATCCGCCTGCTCGACCACGGACGCGGGCGACTCCGGGTGCACAAGCACCTTGGCGTTCGGAAACTCGCGGCGCAGCAACTCAAGCTCGGTGCCCTTGAATTCGTCGTGCACCAGGCAAGCGCCCTGCCACAGCAACATATCGGCACCCGTTTGCTTCTGGACGTAGCTGCCCAGATGGCGATCCGGTGCCCAGAGGATCTTTTTCCCTTGCGCGTGCAAATGAGCCACGATTTCCAGCCCGATGGACGACGTCACCATCCAGTCGGCCCGTGCCTTTACCGCAGCGCTGGTATTCGCATAGACAACAACCGTGCGATCGGGGTGCGCATCGCAAAATGCAGCGAACTCGTCGGCAGGGCAGCCAAGATCAAGCGAGCAGGTCGCGTCGAGATCCGGCATCAAAATGCGTTTTTCGGGACTGAGAATCTTAGAAGTCTCGCCCATGAACCGCACGCCGGCCACCACTAGCGTCTTGGCCGAGTGATTCCGGCCAAAGCGTGCCATTTCAAGCGAATCGGCCACGCAACCGCCGGTCTCCTCGGCGAGGTCCTGCAAATCGGCATCGACGTAGTAATGGGCCACCAGAACGGCGTCCTGCTCAACGAGCAGGCGCTTGATCCGGGCCCTGAGCGCCGCCCGCTCCTCCTGCGACGGCGCATCCGGGACGCGCGCCCAAGCGTGGGCAACGCACGTGGCGCCGCTCGGTGCGGGGCGCTCGAATTCTACGGATTTGAGTGAGGCATTCATTTTCGCTTGCCCCGTGAGGGGCCGGGAATGACAAAACCCCGCCGTGGCGGGGTTTTGATTATGCGTCAAAAATGGATTTCTGGCTTACCCCGTTCACGCGTAGCGGCGCAAACGCGAAGCGAATTCCTGCAGCGCGTGGATACCGCTCTGTTCGGCACGGTGGCACCAATTCTGCAATTGGCTCAGAAGCTGTTCGCGCGATGCGTTCGAACGCTCCCAGATACCGGCCAGTTCACGACGCAATTCATAGTACGTCTTCACGGCATTGCTGTGCGCAAAGATCTCGCCCAGTTGCTGCTTCTGCGGCTCTTGCAACGAAGCTTCGTCGTTGTGCAGCCACTTGCGCGCGCCACGGAACAACTGGTACTCGCCATGCTGATGCTTATCCTTGAAACGCGCCAGCTCTTGGCCATAGGCACGCTTGAAGGTCTTGGCGTAACGCTCCATCACTTCGTAGCGATTCGAGAGCACAGCCTGCAACGTATCCTCGTCGCATGCAGCCTTGTTTTTCGCGAGCTTCGGCGTCGGCGCAATCTTCTTCACCTTGGCCAGCCCCACCATCGACAGCAGGCGAATGTACAGCCAGCCGATATCGAACTCGTACCACTTGTTCGACAGCTTGGCCGACGTCGCGTACGTGTGGTGATTGTTGTGCAGTTCCTCGCCACCGATGATGATGCCCCACGGCAGCAGGTTCGTCGACGCGTCGGCACAGTTGAAGTTGCGGTAGCCCCAGTAGTGGCCCAGACCATTGACCACGCCGGCGGCCCAGAACGGAATCCACACCATCTGCACGGCCCACACGGTCAAACCGATCGCGCCGAACAGCGCGATATCGATGATCATCATGAAGCTCACGCCGAGAATCGGATAACGCCTGTAGACGTGATTCTCGAGCCAGTCGTTCGGCGTGCCGTGGCTGAACTTGCGAATCGTTTCTTCATTCTTCGCTTCGGCGCGATACAGCTCGGCACCCTCGGCAAGAACCTTCCACAGACCGCGCGTTTGTGGGCTGTGCGGATCTTCCGGCGTTTCGCACTTGGCGTGGTGCTTGCGGTGAATGGCGGCCCACTCGCTGGTGACCATACCCGTGGTCATCCACAGCCAGAAACGGAAAAAGTGGGCGACGATCGGATGCACGTCGAGCGCGCGGTGCGCCTGGCAACGGTGCAGATAGATCGTCACGGCGGCAATCGTCACATGGGTGACGGCCAGCGTGAACAACGTGATCTCCCAGCCGCTCCAGTCGAGCAGGCCGTTAGAGATAAATCCAAGCAGACTGTCCAGCAAAATATCACTCCAAACTAATCAATACGGTAGCAATCACGGCAACACCGCCGTGTCTTGTCTTGTCGGGCCGATGCGGCATCGATGGCCGTCGCGTCAGGTCTCGTTCTTACGCTCGCTTGACGCTCGGATTCGCTGGAGTTCGGCAAGTTGCTGAATGCCGGGGCGAGATGGGCGGGAAACGTGCCGGTGAACGTCGGTTTGTTATTGGTTTGCCGGGCATTTTACCTGACGGACTGTTGCCCGTGTGTAACCTGCCCGCCACGCATTTTGTCGCAGGTCAACCCGCAGCCCTTGGCAAAACGGTCTACGACGGCTTCTTCTCGCCGTCATCGGCCTGTGGTAGCGCGGGTTTCGGCGTATCGGCCGGTAAATCCGGACGATTCACGCTGGCAGCGGGAACACCATCAGCCCAGTCATTCAAAATGCGTATTTCGCGCTGCGCATACGGAATTTCAATACCGTGTTCGCGAAAAGTGCGCCAAATGCGCATATTGATCGCCGATCGGATGCCTCCGGTGCCCTGGGCCGGATCTTGCACCCAAAAGCCCATTTCAAGATCCATCCCATCAGCGCCGAAGTTAAGCAGCAAAGCCGATGGCGGCGGGTCCGTCAGCACCCTGGGAATGTCCTGCGCCGCTTTCAGCATCAGCGACATCGCCAATTCCACATCGGCGCTGTAGGCCACCTGCACATTGACCTTGGCGCGCCCGCGAGTCTCGGTGAACGAGTGGTTCTGCACCACATTCGTCACCAGTTGTTCGTTCGGCACCAGCGCTTCGACGCCATCCAGCCCACGAACGACCGTATAGCGCGTATTGATCTGCGAAACGGTGCCATGATAAGGGCTGATCGTAATGAGGTCGCCGATGCGCACCGAACGGTCGAGCAAAATGATGAAGCCCGATACGAGGTTCGAGGCGATCTTTTGCAAACCAAAGCCCAGCCCCACGCCTAACGCACCACCGAACACGCCGAGCACGGTGATATCGATGCCCACGAACGATAGCGTCGTGAGCACGGCAATCAACGTCAGCACGCCCTTGACCAGCCGCGACATCACCACTTTCAGATTGCCGTCGAGCGTGGTCGTGCGCATGATCCGGTCTTCGATCAGCGAACCGACCCACATCGCCAGCAGGAGCGTCACGCCAATCCAGAGCAAGCCGGAGAGCATCGAGAGCAACGTCAGATGGCTCGCGCCGACCGCGAAGCGCACGCTGCCCAGCCAACCGAGGATGTCGTCGTGCACGCCCAGCACGTAGGCCAGCATCGACAGCCAGGCGAACGTCGTGAGCACGCGCTCGAAGACTCTCAACAGCCCGTAGGCTTGCGGCGACGACGCGAACAGTCGTCGCGCGACGTAGAACGCCAGATAGATCAGCGCGGTGCCGAACAGCGGCACCTCGGCCAGCCTCAGCAGCGAGACACGCATGGACTCCTGAAGCACCACGCGCGTGAGCGCCACACACATCCAGCCGAACATCGGGAAGAACGAACGGCGCAGGCTTGACGAGCCCGCCCGGCGCGAGGGCGCGACACGCTCGAAATGACGTTCGAGCCGGCCAATCATCCAGTGCCGCAGCACGAAGGCGACGGCAAGCGCCCCCGCCAGCGCCACGAACTGCCAGATGATCTGCGGGTCACCGAAGTCGCGAACGACGTCGCGCACCAACCTCGCGAAAGCCGGACTTTCCTGCATTGCGATCTCTCTTCTTGTTTCTTGTTGTTAGCCGACGCCCAGCATCGACTTACGCCGCACGGCGCTCGAACACGGCGGCAAAAAAGCCGTCGGTCGCGTTACGGTTCGGCAGCAATTCGAGGTACTTGCCCGTGTCGAGGTCGATTTTCTGCGAGGCGAGCAACTCGTTCGCCGGCAACAGGACGAAATCGGGATGCGCGGCCGCAAACGCCTCGGCAATGGCACTGTTCTCTTCGGTCAGCAGACTGCACGTGGCGTACACGAGACGCCCGCCCGGCTTCACCAGACGGGCAGCGCTCGCGAGGATCGACGCCTGCTTCTGCGTGAGTTCCTGCACCGATTGCGGCGACTGACGCCACTTCAGATCCGGATTGCGGCGCAGCGTGCCCAGCCCGCTGCACGGGGCGTCGACCAGCACGCGGTCGATCTTGCCCGCCAGACGCTTGATCTTGCTGTCGTTCTCGCTGTCGATCATCACCGGATAGACGTTCGACAGGCCGCTGCGCGCCAGACGCGGCTTGAGCTTGGCCAGACGCTTCTCGGAAATGTCGAACGCATACAGACGCCCCGTGGAGCGCATCTGCGCCCCGATGGCGAGCGTCTTGCCGCCGGCCCCGGCACAGAAGTCGACGATCATCTCGCCGCGACGCGGTGCGACCAACTGGCACAGCAACTGGCTGCCCTCGTCCTGCACTTCGATCGCGCCAGAGATGAACAGCGGATGTTTTTGCAACGCGGGCTTGCCCGCCAGACGGATGCCGTTGGGCGCAAACGGCGTCGCTTCAGCCGAGAAGCCGTCTTCACGCAGCTTCGCGAGGACGTCGTCGCGATTCGCCTTGATCACATTCACGCGGCAGTCGAGCGGCGCGGGTTGATTCAGCGCGGCGGCAAGCGCTTCGAGTTCGGTGCTGTCGAACCGCTTGGCCAGCCGGTCGTAGAGCCATTCCGGCAAATTGGTGCGTACGCGTGCGGAAAGGCTTGCCGGGTCGATCTGACCGACGTGTTCGAGCCACGCGAGTTCATCGGGTGTTGCCACCAGTTGCACCGATGCCAGACCGCGCGTGAACGCCAGCCCGAGCAGTGCCAGACGGCGTTCCAGCGGCCCGGAGCCGCTTCCCGCGTGCTGCCCGAATTCGAGCTTGCGGCGCAGGATGGCGAAGACCGTCTCCGCCAGAACACCACGTTCGCGATGGCCCAGCTTGGCGTTGGCGCGGAAGTACGTGCTCACCAGCGTATCGGCCGGGCCGCTGAACGTCAGCACGCTGCCGAGCAGGCGTTGGGTGTGCTCGAAGAGTGCGGGCGACAGGTGCTCGCCGCGCATGCGGGCCGTCTCGGCGGGCGGGGCCTCCGGGCGGCGATCGTTGCGCGAACGGTCGTAGCGGTCGGGGCGGACGTAACGCTCCTGGCGCTCTCCCGTCTGCCCCCCCTTGGACGGTTGACGGGCATCGGAGGATCGGCCGCCGGAGCGGTGACCGGATTGATTCGCGCCATCGCGGCGTTGTGTCGGGCGTGTGCTCATGCGTCGTCACCAAAAAACCATTGCGGATCGGGCGTGCCGTCGGCCGCGGGTGTCACCGTCACGCGGCCATCGGCCACGACCAGACGGTCTTCCACGAACCAGCGCACGGCGCGCGGATAAATGATGTGTTCCAGCGGCAGGATGCGCTCGGCGAGTGTCTCGGGCGTGTCCCCTGCGCGCACCGGCACGACCGCTTGCAGCACGTACGGGCCGTGATCGAGTTCGGCCGTCACGAAATGCACCGTGGCGCCGACAACCTTGCAGCCGGCTTCCAGGGCACGGGCGTGCGTTTGCAGGCCAGGAAAGGCAGGCAGCAGCGACGGGTGGATGTTGATGAGCCGGCCGGCGTAACGTTCGGTAAATTCCGGCGTGAGAATGCGCATGAAGCCGGCGAGCACGACCAGATCGGGCTGGTGACGGTCGATTTCCGCGGCCAGTTCGGCGTCGAATGCCTCGCGGGTCTTGCCGCGGCTGGGCACCACGGCCGTGGCGATACCGTTTTCCTGCGCGAATCCGAGACCGTCGGCCTCGGGGCGATTGGCGATGACAGCGGCCACGCGGGCCGGCCAGCCTTCTGCGGTACAAGCCCGGACGATGGCTTGCATGTTGCTGCCTCGTCCGGAAATCAGGATGACAATGTTCTTCATCGCCGGATTTTATCATTGGCGCGGCGCACCAGACATCCGATCCACGCCGCGATGGCCCCGAAGCGTTTATAATTCAACGTTCTGCGGCGCCGCAATGTCGGATCGGCCGTCCTGCGCATCGGGCCCGGCCCGCCATCGCAGGCCACCGGGTCCCCCACCACTGTGCCGCACGGTTCCTCCACCAACGCTCACTCAACGTCCTGAACTGACGCTTCCTTTATCGTGCGAGTCTTCCGGGGTCTACCCAACGCGCAAAGCAAAGCGCCCTGCGTGCTGACGATCGGCAACTTCGACGGCGTGCACCTGGGCCATCAGGCACTGCTCGCGCGCGTGCGCGCTGCAGCGGCCGCGCGCGGCCTGCCGGTGTGCGTGATGACGTTCGAGCCGCATCCCCGCGAGTACTTCATGCCCGACCGGGCGCCCGCGCGCATCTCGAATCTGCGCGACAAGTTCGAGGCGCTGCGCTCGCAAGGCGTCGACCGTCTGGTGGTGGAACACTTCAACGCGCATTTCGCGGGCCAGTCCCCCGAAGACTTCGTTCGCAACATCATCGTCGACGGCCTGCACACGCGCTGGTTGCTCGTCGGCGACGATTTCCGCTTCGGCGCGAAACGCGCGGGCGACATCGAATATCTGCGTGAGGCCGGTCGCCGCTTCGACTTCGTCGTCGAACAGATGCCGACCATCGCGCACAACGGCGTACGCATTTCCAGCTCGGAAGTGCGCACCGCGCTTGCAGACGGCAATTTCGAGCGCGCCCACGCGCTGCTTGGCCGTCCGTATGCCATTACCGGTCACGTCGTGCATGGCATGAAGCTCGGCCGCAAGCTGGGCTTTCCGACGCTCAACCTGCGCATCGCCCACAAGCATCCGGCCCTCACGGGCATTTTCGTGGTGCAGGTGCACGGTCTGGCGGACAAACCGCTGCCCGCCGTCGCCAGTCTGGGCCTGCGCCCGACGGTGGACGACTCCGGGCGCGTACTGCTCGAAGTGCATTTGCTCGACTTCTCGGGCGATTGCTACGGCAAGCTGGTGCGCGTGGAGTTTTTGCAAAAGCTGCGCGACGAAGCCAAATTCGACGGACTGGCCGAACTCGAAGCCGCCATCGCACAAGACACGCGCGAGGCCCGCGCCTACTTCGCACACGCCCTCGACGCCAATAGCCCGAGTGCCCGGCGCGACTTCGCCACCTCGGCGACCGACCGAATTAGTTGATCTTCGCCCGCGTGCGCCGGCGCCCAGCGCCTCGCGCGCGGCCCGCGTGCGCCACTGGCACCTGCCCGAGCGTTGCACTCCCGGCCCACAAGGCCTGACGTCGACGCCACCGGCGCGAGCGCCCTACACCCGACATTCCAAATTCCTAGCGACTCACCATGAGCGAAAAGAAAGCCCCGAGCAAATATCCTGTCAACCTGCTGGACACGCCGTTCCCGATGCGCGGCGATCTGCCCAAGCGCGAGCCTCAGTGGGTCAAGCAATGGCAGGACAAGAAGATCTACGACAAGATCCGCCGCGCAAGCAAAGGCCGTCCGAAGTTCATCCTGCATGACGGCCCGCCGTATGCCAACGGCGACATCCACCTCGGCCACGCGGTCAACAAGATCCTCAAGGACATGATCGTCAAGGCACGCAGCCTGGCGGGCTTCGACGCCGCCTATGTGCCGGGCTGGGATTGCCACGGCATGCCGATCGAAATCCAGATCGAAAAGCAGTTCGGCAAGCACCTGCCGGTGCGCGAAGTGCAGGAAAAGGCGCGCGCCTACGCGGCGGAACAGATCGAACGCCAGAAGCCCAACTTCAAGCGTCTGGGCGTGCTCGGCGACTGGGACAATCCGTACAAGACCATGAACTTCTCGAACGAAGCGAACGAGCTTCGTGCGCTCGCGAAGATCATGGAGAACGGCTACGTCTACCGTGGACTGAAGCCGGTGAACTGGTGCTTCGACTGCGGCTCGGCACTCGCCGAAGCGGAAGTCGAGTACAAGGACAAGACCGATCTGGCCATCGATGTCGGCTTTGCCTTCGCCGAGCCGGAGAAAGTCGCGAAGGCCTTTGGCCTGCCGAAGCTGCCGCACGAAGACGGCCACATCGTCATCTGGACGACCACCCCGTGGACGATCCCGTCGAACCAGGCGCTCAACGTTCATCCGGAAGTCGAATACGCGCTGGTCTCGACCGAGCGCGGTCTGCTGATTCTGGCAAGCGAACGCGTTGAAGACTGCCTGAAGACTTACGGCCTGCACGGCGACATCATCGCCCGCACGAAGGGCGAAGCGCTCTCGCTGATCCGCTTCCGTCATCCGTTGTCGACGGCCGACGCCGGCTACGAGCGCACCTCGCCGGTCTATCTCGGCGACTACGTGACGACCGAGACGGGTACGGGCATCGTCCACTCGGCCCCCGCCTATGGCGTGGAAGACTTCGTGTCGTGCAAGGCGCATGGCATGTCCGACGCGGATATCCGCATGCCGGTGCTGGGCGACGGACGCTATCAGGACAGCCTGCCGCTGTTCGGCGGCCAGTCGATCTGGGACGCCAACCCGCAGATCGTCGAAGCCCTGCGCGAAGCCGGTACGCTGTTCCACTCGTTCAAGTACACGCACAGCTACATGCACTGCTGGCGTCACAAGTCCCCGATCATCTACCGCGCCACCAACCAGTGGTTCGCCGGCATGGACGTGAAGCCGGCCGACGGCGCACCGGGTGAGGGACAGACCCTGCGCGAGATCGCGCTCGCCGGCATCGAGGCCACCGAGTTCTTCCCGGCGTGGGGCAAGCAGCGTCTGCACAACATGATCGCGCACCGCCCGGACTGGACGCTCTCCCGCCAGCGCCAATGGGGCGTGCCGATGGCCTTCTTCGTGCACAGGGAAACCGGTGCGCTGCACCCGCGCACCCCGGAACTGCTCGAAGCGGTGGCCAAGCGCGTGGAAACCGAAGGCATCGAAGCGTGGCAAACGCTCGACCCGGTGGAACTGCTCGGCGACGAGGCCAAGGATTACGTGAAGAACCGCGACACGCTCGACGTGTGGTTCGACTCGGGCACGACGCACTGGCACGTGCTGCGCGGCTCGCACGCGCATGAGCTGGGCTTCCCGGCCGATCTGTATCTGGAAGGCTCGGATCAGCACCGCGGCTGGTTCCATTCGTCGCTGCTCACGGCCTCGATGATCGATGGCCGCCCGCCGTACAAGGCGCTGCTCACGCACGGCTTCACGGTCGACGGTCAGGGCCGCAAGATGTCGAAATCGATCGGCAACACGATTCTGCCGCAAGACATCGCAGACAAGCTCGGCGCCGAAATCATCCGCCTGTGGGTGGCGTCGACCGATTACTCGGGCGAGCTGTCGATCTCGGATGAAATCCTCAAGCGCGTGACCGAAGGGTATCGCCGTATCCGCAACACGCTGCGCTTCCTGCTCTCGAATCTGGCCGATTACGACCACGCGAAGCACGCGCTGCCGGCCGACCAATGGCTGGAAATCGACCGCTACGCCGTGGCATTGGCGCAGTCGCTGCAAACCGAAGTGCTGAGCCACTACGACCGCTACGAATTCCACCCGGTCGTGGCCAAGCTCCAGACGTTCTGCTCGGAGGATCTCGGCGGCTTCTACCTCGACATCCTGAAGGATCGTCTGTACACGAGCGCACCGGACGCCCCGGCACGCCGCGCCGCCCAGAACGCGCTGTACCACATCACGCACGGCCTGCTCAAACTCATGGCGCCGTTCCTGTCGTTCACGGCGGAAGAAGCGTGGCAAGTGTTCCAGCCGGGCAACGACACGATCTTCACCGAGACGTACTACGCTTATCCGGAAGTCGCGGAAGGCACGCGCCTGCTCGAGAAGTGGTATCTGCTGCGCGCGGTGCGCGGCGACGTCACCAAGGCGCTCGAAGAGGCCCGCGCGGCCGAGCAGATCGGCTCGTCGCTGCAAGCGGAAGTGGACGTGCGCGTCTCGGGCCGCAAGTTCGAAGTGCTGGCGAGCCTCGGCGACGATCTGCGCTTCGTGCTGATCACGTCGGCGGCGGCCGTCACGCAGGTTGCCACCGAGGCCGAGGAAGGCGTGCTCGTCACGCCGTCGTCGCATCAGAAGTGCGAGCGTTGCTGGCACTATCGTGAAGACGTGGGGGCAGACGCCGCTCACCCGACCCTTTGCGGGCGCTGCGTGTCGAATCTCTTCGGCAGCGGCGAACACCGGAGCGCGGCATAATGGCAGGCAAAGCAGGCGCTCGTACGGGCGCACGACGTAGCAACAACGGTGGCGCCCGCGGGGGCGCCACGTACGGCCTGGCCCCGTGGCTCGGGATCGCGATCGTTGCAATCCTGCTCGATCAGGTCACCAAGCTCACCATTCTGAAGACGTTCCAGTACGGCGAATTCCGTCCTCTGACCTCGTTCTTCAATCTGGTGCTGGTGTACAACAAGGGCGCGGCGTTCAGCTTTCTGGCGGCCGCAGGCGGCTGGCAGCGCTGGTTCTTCACGCTGCTCGGCATCGTCGCGGCAACGGTCATCATCTGGCTGCTCAAGCGTCATAACGGCCAGAAGATGTTCTGTCTGTCGCTCTCGCTGATTCTCGGCGGCGCGCTGGGCAACGTGATCGATCGCGTGATTTATGGTCATGTGGTGGACTTTCTGGACTTTCACGTCGGCGGCTGGCACTGGCCGGCGTTCAACGTGGCCGACTCGGCCATTTGCGTGGGCGCAGTGCTGCTGGTGATCGACGAGTTGCGACGCGTGCGGCGCGGCAAGTAGTGCACACGGCATAGGCACCGCAGCGTCTGCGGTGCGATTCGCTCACGCTGCCACGGCACGTGTTGCGGATTCGAAGCAAACACCGTCGCGGCGCCCCGGAGGCGCCGCGCGGCACTTTGGAGGAGGCATTTCCCTATGGAACGCGGTGAACTTGCGGGCAAAACCATCGTTCTCGGCCTGACGGGCGGCATCGCCTGCTACAAGTCGGCCGAACTCACCCGGCTGCTCATCAAGGCCGGCGCAACGGTGCAGGTCGTCATGACCGAAGCCGCCACGCAATTCATCACGCCGCTCACGATGCAGGCGCTCTCGGGGCGCCCGGTCTTCACCAGCCAGTGGGACAACCGCGTCGATAACAACATGGCGCACATCGACCTCTCGCGCGAGGCCGACGCCATTATCGTCGCGCCCGCCTCCACCGACTTCCTCGCCAAGCTTGCGCACGGCATGGCCGACGATCTGCTCTCGACGCTGTGTGTGGCGCGCGACTGCCCGCTGCTGGTCGCGCCGGCGATGAATCGCCAGATGTGGGCCAACCCGGCAACCCAGCGCAATGCCGTGACCCTGCGCGGCGATGGCGTCACGATTCTCGGTCCCGGCAGCGGCGATCAGGCATGTGGCGAAATCGGCGACGGACGCATGCTCGAACCGGAAGACCTGTTCGAGGCACTCGCCGGTTTCTTTCAACCGAAACGCCTCGCCGGACGCCACGTGCTGATCACCGCCGGCCCGACCTTCGAACCCATCGATCCGGTGCGCGGCCTGACCAACCTGTCCAGCGGCAAGATGGGCTTCGCGCTCGCGCGTGCCGCCGCGCAGGCGGGCGCCGACGTGCATCTGATCGCCGGCCCGACCACGCTGGCGACGCCCTACGGTGTCACGCGCAGCAACGTGCAAACGGCGCAGCAGATGTACGACGCCGTGATGGCCGACGTGGCGCATCGCGACCTCTTCATCGCCGTGGCCGCCGTGGCCGACTGGCGTGTGCGCGAAGTGGCGCACGACAAGATCAAGAAGACTGGCGATGCCGATGTGCCGACGCTCGAATTCGTCCAGAACCCCGACATTCTCGCGGCGGTGGCGCAGTTGCCGAAGCCGCCGTATTGTGTGGGCTTCGCCGCCGAATCGGGCGATCTGGAAACGCACGGCGCGCAAAAGCGCAAACGCAAGCAGGTGCCGCTGCTCGTCGGCAATCTCGGTCCCGCCACGTTCGGGCAGGACGACAACGAAGTCATTCTCTTCGACGACGCCGGGCAGAAACGCCTGCCGCGCGCCGACAAGCAGTCGCTCGCGCGCAGCCTGATCGCCGAAATCGCCGCGCGCCTGCCCTCGCGCACGCCCGATTGACGCGCGCACCATCGCACCGCTCTCCCGCTTTTCCGTCTGTCATCGTCGTTGTCCGGCGACGCTGGCAGACTGCCGGGAACGTCCGGCTCACGGCTTTACCGAATCAGCGCATCACAGCACCACAGCATCACGGCATCGGGACCTGACGCCTTCAGCATTTCGGCCCTCGGGCCATTGCACACGATAACAATCAAAATGACGCAACCTCCTACGACCGCGCGGCCGGTTGTCAGTGTCTACGGAACACTGAGCATGCTCGCCGCGATCATGTTCTTCGGCTTCATGACGATCGGCATGCCGTTGCCCGTGCTGCCGGTCTACGTCCATGAAACGCTCGGCTACGGCTCGTTCGTTGTCGGTGTGACCATCGGCATTCAGTCGGTCGTCACGCTGCTGTTGCGCTCTTACGCCGGACGCACGGTCGACACCCGTGGCCCGCGCCGCGCGGTGCTCACCGGCCTGTGCGGGTGCGCCGCAGCGGGCGTGCTGTATCTCGTCGCATCGATCGTGCCGGACCCCGCGCTCGCGCTGGGCATCCTCATCGCCGGACGCGTGGTGCTGGGCTTCGGCGAGAGCCTGATCCTGACCGGTGGCATGTCGTGGGGCATCGGTCTGCTGGGCGCGGCTCACGCGAGCAAGGCCATTTCGTGGCAAGGGGTGTCGATGTACACGGCGCTCGCCATCGGCGCGCCGTTCGGGGCTTACCTGCTACAGGCGGCGGGCTTTACCGTGGTCTCTCTCGTGAATATCGCCCTGCCCGCCGTCGCGTTCCTCATCGCGCTGCGTCTGCCGGCCGCCGCCCCTGTCGGTGGGCACCGCCTGCCGTTCCTGCGCGTCGTGGGCCTCGTGTGGCGTCCGGGTCTGGCCATGACGCTGGGGAGTATCGGCTACGCTGTCATCGCCGCGTTCATCACGCTGTACTACGCGAGCCACGCTTGGTCCGGGGCCGCCTACGCGCTGACGCTCTACAGCGCCTGCTTTATCGGCATGCGCATTCTGCTAGCGCACGCGGTCGATCGCTTCGGCGGACGCCGCGTCGCCATGGGCTCGCTCGTGTTCAGTGCCATCGGCCAGTTCCTGCTGTGGGGTGCGGTGAGCCCGAATATGGCCCTCCTGGGGGCAGGGCTGACGGGGGTGGGCTTCTCGCTGGTCTTCCCCGCCTTGGGCGTGGAAGCCTTGCGACAGGTGCCGCCGCAAAATCGTGGTGCGGCGCTGGCGGCTTACTCGGCGTTCTTCGATCTGGCCCTCGGCCTGATCGGGCCGATGGCCGGCCTCGTCGCCAACTATTTCGGCTATGCCTCGATCTTCCTGTGCGGCGCACTCGGCGGGATCGTGGCGATTGTGATGATTGCGCGCCTGCCGCATGCAGGCCCCGGCACGGCACCGGTGGACGCGTCCGCCGGGAGCGGTCACTGATTTTCACGACTAGGTGTCGACGTGCGGGTGCCGTCGACCTGGAGCATCGAACTCATGACACCAACGACTTCTGCACGTATCAAGCTGTCGATCCTCGACCAGACACCTGTGATTCACGGCCATAGCGTGGCGGATGCCATCGCGGCGACCGTCGAACTGGCACAAGCCGCCGACGACCTCGGCTACACACGCTACTGGTGCGCCGAGCATCATGGCCTGCGCGGTGTTGCAAACCCGGCGCCGGAAGTCATGATCGCGCGGCTGGCCAGCGTGACGAAGCGCCTTCGGGTCGGCTCCGGCGGTGTCATGCTGCCGTACTACAGCCCGTTCAAGCTGGCCGAACAATTTCTGATGCTGGAGGCGCTGTTCCCGAATCGAATCGACCTGGGTGTAGGACGCGCGCCCGGTGGCGACATGCGCACGGCGCGCGCCGTCGCGAAAGGGCCTTACGATGCAGGCGAGAACTTCCCGCAACAGGTCGCCGAGCTGGCGGGCTTGTTCGGCGGCACACTGGCCGACGATCATCCTTACCGTGGGGTACTGCTGCAACCGGCGATAGAAACGCGCCCCGAGTTGTGGGTGCTCGGATCGAGCGAATTCGGCGGCCTGCTCGCCGCACAGCTTGGCCTGCGATACTGCTTCGCGCACTTCATCAACGCGCACTACGGCCATCGCGTGACGCAGGCGTATCGCGAACGCTTCACGCCGGGACAACTTGAAAAGCCCTACTGCTCAGTGGCGCTCTTTGTCATCTGCGCCGATACCGACGCAGAGGCCGAAGCACTGGAAGCCGGTGTCGATCTACGTCGCGTGCAGATGGCGTACGGCATGAACGAGCCGATTCCGAGCATCGAACAGGGTGCCGAAGCGAAACCGCAATATCGTGACCGGGAGTTGTCCGTCATCGCGCGTGAGAAGCCGCGTAGTATCATCGGCACCCCGGAGCGCGTCACCGCGCGCGTGATGGAATTGCAGGAACAGTTCGAGGCCGACGAGATCGTCGTGTTGACCGTGGCCGGCAGCTACCGTGCCCGCCTGCGTTCTCACGAATTACTCGCGCAAGCGTTCTCGCTGCGCGCGCCCGATGGCGATTGAGCGCCCTCTGAGCGCGCCGCCTCCCCGAACGAACTTTCGACCGATTACGCCTTTTCCAACGCCATAACGCCATGAAACTCGACGTCAAGATTCTCGACGAACGCCTGCGCTCGCAGTTGCCCGCCTATGCCACGCCGGGCAGCGCCGGGCTTGATCTGCGTGCCTGCCTCGACGCGCCGCTGACCATCGCCCCCGGACAGACCGTGCTCGTGCCCACCGGGCTGGCGATCCATCTGGCCGATTCGGGCTATGCGGCGCTGATTCTCCCTCGCTCGGGCCTCGGCCATAAGCATGGCATCGTGCTTGGCAATCTGGTCGGGCTGATCGACTCGGATTACCAAGGCCAGTTGATGGTCTCGACCTGGAACCGCGGCAACGAGCCCTTCGTGCTCAATCCGTTCGAGCGTCTGGCGCAACTCGTGATCGTGCCGGTCGTACAGGCCGAATTCAATATCGTGGATGAATTCCCCGAGAGCGATCGCGGTGCCGGTGGCTTCGGCAGCACCGGTAAGCACTGACGTCACGCCGCTGCGTCAACCGCACGCCGTCACAAAAAGAAAAGCGCCGCATAAAGCGGCGCTTTTTTTGCTGCAAATAGCGTTGAGGATTACTCGACTTCGGCAGCTTCCGGCTGTGCACGGGTGTTGCCGTCCTCGGGGAAGGACAGTTGCACCTGATCGTGCTCGTCCAGATCCACCGTGACCCGGCCACCGCTGGTCAGACGCCCGAACAACAACTCGTCGGCCAGTGCACGACGGATCGTGTCCTGAATCAGACGCTGCATCGGACGCGCCCCCATGAGCGGATCGAAGCCCTTCTTCGCGAGGAAAGCCCGCAGCTTGTCGCTGAAGACCACTTCGACCTTCTTCTCGTGCAGTTGGTCCTCCAACTGGATGAGGAACTTGTCGACCACGCGCAGGATGATCTGCTCATCGAGCGGCTTGAAGCTGATGATCGAGTCCAGACGGTTGCGGAACTCCGGCGTGAACATGCGCTTGATATCGGCCATTTCGTCGCCGGCCTGACGCTCGTTCGTGAAGCCGATGCTCGCCCGGTTGATCGTCTCGGCGCCCGCGTTGGTCGTCATGATGATGATGACGTTGCGGAAATCTGCCTTGCGACCATTGTTGTCCGTCAGCGTGCCGTGATCCATCACCTGAAGCAGCACGTTGAAGATGTCCGGATGCGCCTTCTCGATTTCGTCGAGCAACAGCACGCAGTGCGGCTTCTTCGTGATCGCCTCGGTCAGCAAGCCGCCCTGATCGAAACCGACATAGCCCGGCGGCGCGCCAATCAAACGGCTCACCGCGTGACGCTCCATGTACTCCGACATGTCGAAGCGAATCAGTTCGATGCCCAGCGTGAACGCGAGTTGCTTGGCGACTTCGGTCTTGCCCACACCGGTCGGGCCCGAGAACAGGAAGGCGCCGATCGGCTTATCCGTCTTGCCCAGCCCGGCACGCGACATCTTGATCGCGGCGGACAAGGCGTCGATGGCCGGGTCCTGACCGAACACCACGCTCTTCAGGTCGCGGTCGAGCGTCTGGAGCTTGCCGCGGTCATCCGCCGACACGCTCTGCGCCGGAATACGCGCAATCTTCGAGACGATCTCTTCGATCTCGCCCTTGCCGATCGTCTTCTTCTGCTTGGACTTCGGCAGAATGCGCTGAGCGGCACCGGCTTCGTCGATCACGTCGATGGCCTTGTCAGGCAGGTGACGGTCGGTAATGAACTTGGCGGACAACTCGGCAGCCGCCGAAAGCGCACTCGACGAGTACTTCACGCCGTGGTGCTCTTCGAAACGCGACTTCAGCCCACGCAGAATCTGCACGGTCTGTTCGACGGTCGGTTCGTTCACGTCGATCTTCTGGAAACGGCGCGACAGTGCCGCGTCCTTTTCGAAGATGCCGCGATATTCGGTAAAGGTCGTCGCACCGATGCACTTGAGCTGTCCGGACGACAACGCCGGCTTGAGCAGGTTCGAGGCATCGAGCGTGCCGCCCGATGCAGCGCCCGCACCGATCAGCGTGTGAATTTCGTCGATGAACAGGATCGCATTGTTGCGCTCCTTGAGTTCCTTGAGCACGGCCTTCAGGCGTTGCTCGAAGTCACCGCGATACTTGGTGCCGGCGAGCAGCGCGCCCATGTCCAGCGAGTAGACGGTGGCGTCCTGCAGAATCTCGGGCACTTCGCCGCGCGTCACGCGCCAGGCGAGGCCCTCGGCAATGGCCGTCTTGCCTACGCCGGCTTCGCCGACGAGCAGCGGATTATTCTTGCGGCGGCGGCACAGTACCTGCACCACGCGCTCGACTTCCGGTTCGCGCCCGATGAGCGGATCGATCTTGCCGTCGCGCGCCATCTGGTTAAGGTTCTGGGTGTACTGCGCGAGCGGGCTTTCCTTGGTGTTGGCACCCTCTTCACCCTCGGCACTCCCTTCGCCGGCTTTGGCCGACTCGCCGGACGCGCCGGTCTTGGTAATGCCGTGGGAGATGAAATTGACGACGTCCAGACGCGTCACGCCCTGCTGTTGCAGGTAGTAGACGGCATGGGAGTCCTTTTCACCGAAGATGGCGACCAGCACGTTCGCACCCGTGACTTCCTTCTTACCGTTGGAAGTGGATTGCACGTGCATGATGGCGCGTTGAATCACGCGCTGGAAACCAAGCGTGGGCTGTGTGTCGACCTCATCGCTACCCGGCACCGTCGGCGTATTGTCGGCGATGAAGTTGCGCAGGTTCTGCCGCAAATCGTCGAGATTTGCCGCGCAGGCGCGCAACACTTCGGCAGCGGTCGGGTTATCCAAGAGGGCAAGCAACAGGTGCTCGACCGTAATGAATTCGTGTCGTGCCTGGCGCGCTTCCATAAACGCCATGTGCAGGCTGACTTCCAATTCCTGGGCAATCATGCTTCCTCCATCACGCACTGCAGCGGGTGCCCGGACTGCCTTGCATGGCTAACAACTTGCTCAACTTTGGTCGCCGCGACGTCGCGCGTAAAGACCCCACAAACTCCCCTGCCCTCACGGTGAACCTTGAGCATGATCTGCGTTGCAGACTCCCGGTCCTTATTAAAATATTCCTGAATGACCATCACCACGAATTCCATCGGGGTGAAATCGTCATTCAACAGTACCACCTTGTACATCGATGGCGGCTTGAGCTGCTGCTCTTGCCGCTCCTGTACGGTGTCGTCATGCGTTGTCGGTAAGGTTGCCATACGTGGATTCTAAACAACTCCCGGGCGCAGGAAGCAATCGGAGCCCCTATTGCCGCCTGCCGTCCGGTAGTCCACCGGAATGCCAACACTCGCCGATCGGCGCGCGCGTTGTCCAGCAAGGCGCCGCAGCCCCGACCATCGGGGGTGCCACACCCATATGAGTCAGCTTAACCCAAATTTCAAGGGCGTGTCTCTGCACGCTATATACACGCCCAGGCATAAGGGTAAAACCTGATCGAACACAACTTCTATCGTTCAAAAAGGGCTTGACACTATTGGCAGTTAGCGAAAACAATCATCGTGGCGCTTTTCCTCTATAAGTGTTTTAAAAGAAAAGATGCCTGGGTGAGCCTAAGAAGCCGCCGCCAGCCGGCGGGTTTTTCAGATGTGCTCGTTGTTGCGGTGATATGTAGTAGTAGTAATTGTTTAGGGGAAGTTTGTATGGCAACCGGTACGGTCAAATGGTTTAACGATGCCAAGGGTTTTGGTTTCATCACGCCGGATGAGGGTGGCGAAGATTTGTTCGCTCACTTCTCGGCGATCCAGATGAATGGTTTCAAGACCCTCAAGGAAGGTCAGAAGGTGCAGTTCGAGGTCGTCCAAGGCCCGAAGGGCAAGCAGGCTTCGAACATCCAGGCGGCTGCCTGAGAGTAGCGCCGTTCGATGCATTAGAAACCCGGCTTCGGCCGGGTTTTTTATTGCATCGCAACAATGCACGCACCATGGTGAAACATTTTGGATCCGTTTTTGGATGCAAAATAGAACGCAACTTTCCGCTCCGCCCCCTGAACTTCTCGAAATTTAACTGCGCTTAATCTCTTATAAATTTTCATTAACCGCAATATTCCACTCCGTTATTAAAATAATGCCCGGCACTCCTGATTTGCGGAAATCAATTACGCAATTCGCCGAACCGACTAAGTATTCCTACGCAGTCGCATACTCAACCGGTTTCATGAAGTCATACACCGGGCACCGCGAAGAAATCGTCTTTATAACGACACCCAAAGCGAAACCGGCAGCGGCCGGGGGCACGGCAAGACTGACCATTTGTTTCACATATGACACAAATGATCCGGCCGAATCCTCCTGCCCGGACACACGCCAGGCCGCCCCCACAGACGGCCGCCTCCCGTCGTGCAAATGCGACGGGCCGCCCGCAGGCGCCCCGTTTGGACGGCTTCCACTAATGTGGACACGACGCCAGCCCAGCGACGGCAGTCCCGTCAGCCCAGATCGACGTAGACCTTGTCAGCCTCGATCCGAATCGGATAGGTTTTCACGGCCTCAGTGAGCGGCGCGCACATGGCTGCGCCGGTCCGCACGTCGAATTTCCCTTGATGCAGCGGGCACTCGATCTCATGCCCCTCCAGAAACCCATCGCACAGACGCGCGTTTCCGTGGGTACACACGTTATCGGTCGCGAACACTTCGCCGTCTACCCCGTACAGGGCAACGTCCCGACCCGCCACGATCACGCCGATCACATCGTCCTCGGGAATCGCGTCACGCGACGCCGCCTCGATCCAGTTACCGCTCATGATGTTCCTCGCTTCAAATGGGGTAGATCAGCGAGTTAGGAATCATCTCGCTGTCAAATATGCATTGGCGCGACGCGAACTTCCATCCGTCGCCGGTTCGTTTGACCACATCCAGATAGCGCCCGACCGACAGGATGTCGGTGAGTTGATCCGGCTTCGTGCGAAACACCGCGTAGTTGGCTTCGACGTGCAGCGTGTCGTCGTCAAGCTGCCGGATGGAGGGCAGTCCGATCACGTGACGCTGGTAGTACGGGTCGTGAAACAGCGTGTCGCGAATGCCGTAGATGCGATCGCGCAGCATCCCCTTGCTCTCGAACGACAGCGTGGCCAGCGGCAACCCCATGTCGAAGTTCTCGCGCGGCTGAATGCGGTACACGCAGTCGTCGAGGAAGAAGTCGGGCCAGGCATCCCATTGCTGCGCATCGAGCGCCGCCGCATAGGCGGCATTGAGTTCGATCACGGCCTGAAACGTTGCAAAGTCCACCATCGTGTCGCCTCCTCAAACGACCATGACGCGGCGCCAATAGGCGTACATGCCGCGAATCAGGGTTTCCGTGACCATGTGGTCGGTGTTCTCCACACCGGTGCCGCCCAATTCGGCGATCGTGCGATGCCATGGCTTTTGCGCGAAGCCCTCCTGCGAGCACTCGATCGCCTCGCCGTCGTCGGCCGACACGAAGCCGGCCGGCCCGAACAGATTTGCCTGACGCAAACGGCGCTGCGTCATTTCCTCGGTGTCGTCTTCGAAGCCGAAATGCGTCCAGACGAAATCGAATGCATCGGGTCCGCGCGGCTGGATATGACGCGTCGACACGGAGTTGACCTGCTGTTGCAGGATCACGCTGGGAAAGAGTGTCATGAGCACTGCCGTCGGCCCCTTCCACCAGTCTTCCTGCACGATGTCGAGAAAGCGCATGTCGTTGAGCGACATCGACGCCTTGAAGCTCGACACCCCCGATGTCACCTCGCCGCCACCACCCTGCCCGCGCGTGGAGATCATTGCGGCGTGCCGTCCGTGTTCGTCCATCACCAGACGCGACTTGTTATCCGCGCGCCACAAGCCGAACGTCACGAACCATGTGTGCAGAAGGCCCGGGTGATACGGATCTTTGATGTTCTCCTGCATCAGCTTCCAGTTCCCCGGAATTCGCTGCTTGTTGTAGCCGAGGAGTTTCAGCTTCCTGCCATCGAACAGACGGTCGAAGTACGCGCAGATATCCGGGCCGAGAAAATCTTCGAGCGATTCCACGTCGTGATCGAACGACGAGAAAATCACGCCACCGCGCGTGGCGACCTTCAGTTTGGTAAGGCCGTGATCTTCCGGCCTGAAGTCCTTCGGCATGCCGCCGTTGACCTTGCCGTCCTGCTTCACGCCGCGCCGGAACGGCACACCTTGCAGATTGCCCTTCAGGTCGTAGTTCCACTGGTGATATGGACAATGAAAGTCCGTGCGATTACCCCGTTTTTCGCGGCAGAACTTCATACCGCGATGCGCACAGACGTTTTCCACGACGTTGACCTCACCCGACGCGTCGCGCGTCACGATGACGGAGCGCTCGCCAATCACCGTGCGTTTGAAATCGCCCGGATTCGGCACTTCGGCTTCCAGAGCGACGTAGTTCCAGTGATTGCGATAGAAGCACTCGTCCAGCTCGCGCCGATAGAGTTGCGCGTCGGTATAGACGCGAAAGGGAATGCGGCTCGAGCCCTCGGCAGGCCAGAGATCCGAAGGCTCAGCGCCGGCGGACTGCGCCGGGTCGAACCCGGTCTGCGGTGTTGTACTCACGATCGTCTCCTGAGGGGGATGCGGGGAACGCGGGCAATACAAGGGAACGGGAGGCACATGAACCTGCGGGAAATGCCCGCTCCGTCATGCCGCCTTCGCGTAGAACGCGTCGGCGTAGATATGTGCACCATCGATGCCGCGCTCGCGCAGAAGCCGCGTGGCGGCGTCGACCATCGGTGGTGCACCGCAGAGGTACGCACGCCAGCCGGCCAGCGCATCGGGTGCGGTGTAGTCGGCCGCGAGCGCGTCGGTGACATGCCCCAGACGGAACGCGTGATCCGCTTGCCCCGGCGTACCGGTAGTCGTCACGACATGCAGACGAATGCCGTCGTGTTGCGACGCGAGTTCATGCAGCCACGCGAGGCCGTACACGTCTGCCAGCGAGCGCGCACCGACATAGATTTCGATGCGGTTGGTCATGCCACGCGCGAGCGCGCCACGCACGATCGACAGCACAGGCGCAAGCCCGGTGCCCCCGGCAACGCAGAGCATCGGGCCGTCGTGACGCGTACGCAGATACGAAGTCCCAAGCGGCCCCGACACCCGCACGGCATCGCCCACCTTGAGTTGCTCGTCGACGTAGCCGGTGACGGCACCGCCAGGCACCCGGCGAATGTGGAATTCGAGCGTGTCGTCGGCATCGAGTCCGGCCATCGAGTACGGGCGGATATGCGCGGGCGTGAATTGCAGCGTGGCGTACTGACCGGGCGAGAAGCTGAGCGGCTTCGCGGGCTTGAGCACCAGACGCCTGATGTCGTGCGTCAGCGGTTCGACGGCGAGCACCGTCGCCTTGAGGATCCTGGCGGGATGCACGACGACTTCGTCCACCTCCGGCAACTCGATCTCGCAATCGCCATGCAAGGTGGACTGACAAGCCAGCACATACCGCGCCGGGTCCGCATTGTCGTCGTGGTGACGGTATTCAACGCCTTTGGCTTCCTGCACGTCCCCCGAGATCACCCGGCAGCGGCAAGTGCCGCAGCGCCCGGACAGACAACTGTACGAAATCGGGATCTGACGATCGGTAAGCGCTTTCAGCAGGTTGTCGCCGGGCGCGACGTCAAGGCGCTCGCCAAGCGGCTGCACGTGGACTTGCATGGGGATTGTCTCCGTTATGACAGCGCTCGCCGGGCGCCGCATCTGGCGTTCAAACGCCGTTTTCAGGAAGCATCGCGCAACCCGCGATATAAACCAATAGAATCTCGTTTATATCGCCCATAAATTTCAGTGATTTCACTGCTCGCCGAGACATGTCGCCCCATGGACCTGCATTCCGTCGACCTGAACCTGCTGGTGGTCTTCCAGCATCTGTACAACGCGAGACGCGTTTCCCGCGTCGCGGAAGCCCTTGGCGTTACGCAACCTGCGGTCAGCAATTCGCTCGCGCGGCTACGCAAGTTGTTCAACGACGAGCTATTCATCCGCACTTCGCGGGGCATGCTGCCAACGCCAATGGCGATCGAACTGGCCGCTCCGGTGGCAACCGCGCTGGACGCGTTGCATGGTGTCTTCAACCGCCAGCCAGCCTTCGATCCGGCAACGAGTCAGCGCGCGTTTCAGATCGCCATGACGGACATCGGCGAAGTGCACTTTCTGCCGAAGCTCATGCACGCGCTCGGTGAGCGGGCGCCGGGCATCACGGTCAGCACGGTGCGCAACACGGCCGTCAATTTGCGCGAAGAGATGGCGGCAGGTCAGGTGGATCTCGCCGTGGGGCATCTGCCCGATCTCACGGCCGAGTTCTTCCAGCGGCGCCTGTTCCGGCAGAAGTATGTGTGTATGTTTCGTCCGGGGCATCCGCTCGACAAACCGAAGAGGACACGCATGGCGCGGGAGGATTTCGAGCGGGCGGAACAGGTCATGGTGATCGCCGCAGGTACGGGGCACGGGCAGGTCGACGACCTCATGGCGCGCGCCCACGTGCAACGCAACATCCGGCTGCGCGTGCCGCATTTCGTCGCGCTCGCCGACATCCTGCATGCCACGGATCTCATCGCGACCGTCACGGAAAAGTTCGCGCAGCGCAGCGCGCGGCACTTCGGCTTGCGTTACGTCGACCATCCGCTGGATTTGCCGGAAGTGCAGATCAACCTGCTCTGGCATGCACGCTATCACCAGGAACCGGCGAGTCAGTGGATGCGTACGCTGTTATTCGATCTGTTTTCGGAGTGACGTATGGAAAACACGCGAGAAGCCTGGCACGCTGACCTAGCGCATCCGCTCCTTGCGTTGCATGCACGCATGCACTGTAATAAAAGCGTCGTGCCGATGGTTGGTAGAGGCCAAGAGAAGAGGTCTACGTGTCGGCCGCAGAGGGGGCGGGAGGTCCACCATGGACACCACAGGAATGACGTTGCGCACGATGGCGTTCATCGCGTGCGTGTTGAGCGCGAGCGCGGTGCAGGCGCAAGCGGCATACCCTCCGCCAACCCTTGAGGTCAGCGTTGCCGTTGGCCAGAAGATCGCGATCTGGATACAGCCCAACTACAGCGTGCTGTGCCGCTCTCTTGGCCAGCCGACATTCCAACTCGATTCGACACCAACGCTCGGTGACGTCTTGCCGGAATGGGTCGACTACACGGTGCCCGACGGGCGGCGTTGCGAGACCATGCGTTTTCCCGGCCTGATCGTCTGGTATCAGGCTGGGCAGGTGCCAGGCACGGACGTCGTTGTCTGGACCGTCGGATTCCCGCGCGAACTCACCAGCCGTGTGCCCAGCTCGGGCGATCATCGCGTAACTACCACCATCGTCGTGCGATAGCGGGCAGCCCCTCTCAGGGCGACAATGAAAAAACCCCGGCAAGCATCGCTACACCGGGGTTTTCCGAGGGCTAACGCGTTAGGCACGAGGGCCGCAACGCGTCACATATTCTCGATCATCACGCTGCCAAAACCTGAGCACGACACTTGCGTCGCGCCTTCCATCAGGCGAGCGAAGTCGTAGGTCACCTTCTTCGACAGGATCGACTTTTCCATGGACGCGATGATCAGATCCGCCGCTTCCGTCCAGCCCATATGCCGCAGCATCATTTCTGCCGAGAGGATCTCCGACCCCGGATTCACGTAGTCCTTGCCCGCATACTTCGGCGCCGTGCCGTGCGTCGCTTCGAACATCGCGACCGAATCGGACAGATTCGCACCCGGTGCGATACCGATGCCACCCACCTGCGCCGCAAGTGCGTCGGAGATGTAGTCACCGTTCAGGTTGAGCGTGGCGATCACGTCGTACTCGGCCGGACGCAGCAGAATCTGTTGCAAGAAGGCGTCGGCAATCGAGTCCTTGATGACGATGTCTTTGCCCGTCTTGGTGTTTTTCACTTTGCACCACGGGCCACCGTCGATCTCCGTTGCACCGAATTCCTTTTTGGCAAGTGCGTAGCCCCAATCGCGGAACGCCCCTTCCGTGAACTTCATGATGTTGCCCTTGTGCACGAGCGTGACCGTGTCGCGATTGTTGTCGATCGCGTACTGAATGGCCTTGCGCACCAATCGTTCCGTGCCTTCGCGCGACACCGGCTTGATGCCGATGCCCGAGGTCTGCGGAAAGCGGATCTTGCTCACCCCCATTTCACTTTGCAGGAACGCGATCAGCTTCTTCGCCTCGGCCGACTCCGCTTCCCATTCGATTCCCGCATAGATGTCTTCGGAGTTCTCACGGAAGATCACCATGTTGATCTTCTCGGGGTGGCGCACCGGCGACGGCACCCCTTTGAAGTACTGCACAGGGCGCAGACACACGTACAGGTCGAGTTGCTGACGCATTGCCACGTTGAGCGAACGGATACCGCCCCCCACCGGCGTCGTCAGCGGCCCCTTGATCGACACGACATAGTCCTTCACGGCCTGAAGCGTCTCGTCGGGCAACCACACGTCCGGGCCATAGATACGCGTCGACTTTTCGCCCGCATAGATTTCCATCCAACTGATCTTGCGCTTGCCGCCGTATGCCTTCTCCACGGCGGCATCGACAACCTTGAGCATTACCGGCGTAATATCCACGCCCGTGCCGTCGCCCTCGATGTACGGGATGATCGGATTGTCCGGCACGTTCAGTGAGAAATCCTTGTTGACGGTGATCTTCTCGCCTGCCGGGACCTTGATGTGCTGATACGACATGGTGGGGCTCCAATTGATGGATCGGACTGCGCGCATCGAACCGGATGAGGAGTGACCGCTCGACGCATCTCCGCCCTATTGTAGTCATAGCGCCAGTGAATGCATGTGACGCAGATCAAGTCTTATATAAGATATAAGACTTATGTTTTCGATTATGCATTAACATGTCGGGGCTGACCAGAGGAGCGAGTCATCGCGTCATGCGTTCGGGTATTCGGAGACGCCATGCAATATCGCACATCGCTGTCTCGGCAATTTCCGATTTTCTTCCCCCGGTATGACACTTCTCGCGCTCAACAAACCCTTCGGTACGATTTGCCAGTTTTCGCCGCACCCGACGCGTCCCACGCTCGCCGAATGTGTGACACGTCCGGGGGTCTATCCGGCGGGACGCCTGGATGCCGACAGCGAAGGACTCCTGCTGCTCACCGACGATGGCCGCCTGCAAGCACGCATCGCCGAGCCGGAACGCAAGCTCCCGAAGACCTATTGGGCGCAGGTGGAAGGTGCGTACGACGAAGCGGCCGTTGCGCGGCTGCGTGGCGGTCTCGATCTGGGTGACTTCGTCACGCTGCCGTGCCAGGCGCGGGAAATCCCTGAGCCAGCCAGTCTATGGCCGCGTCATCCACCGATCCGCTATCGGGCAAACATCCCGACGCATTGGCTGGAGATCACGCTCGTGGAAGGCAAGAACCGTCAGGTCAGACGCATGACCGCCGCCGTCGGCAAACCGACCCTGCGGCTGGTCCGCGTCGCCATCGGTCCGGTCGACGTCTTTGCATTGAACCTCGCGCCGGGCCAATGGTGCGAACTACCGCAACAAATACTTACACTTTCCGGTCAACCTCGCAGTCGTTCATCTCGTTGAGGGAACAGGTGCGCAACATACGCACCACTAACTGAAACGAGGAAACCAAGTCATGAACAAACTGCTGCTCGCACTGACCGCCGGCCTGATTGTGTCCGGCGCCGCGATGGCCCAACAATCGGCGCCGGCTACGGCGCCTGTCGCCCCGGCGGCGCCTGCAGCAGCAGCGCCTGCTGATCAGGCTGCCCCGGCGAAGAAGGCCACACACAAGAAGCATCATCACAAGAAGTCGGGCAAGAAGGCGATGAGCCAGCCGCCCGTCGGTAACAAGCCGTAATACTAGCTTTTGAAAAAATCCGCAGGTGAGTTGTCAACCGATGTCCTGAACGGACGTTAAAGGAAATGACTCACTTCGCGGGTCAACGAGTACACCACCCCAACATCGAGCTTCAACGAGGAATGTCATGAAAAAACTGATCGCTGCCCTGGTCGCTGGCCTTTTCGCAACTGGCGTTTTCGCCCAAGCATCGGCTCCGGCTCCGGCCACTGACGCTGCTGCTGCTCCGGCCGCTGCTAGCAAGCCGGCTGCCAAGAAGAAGTCGTCGCACAAGAAGTCGACCAAGAAGTCGGCTAAGAAGGCTGCCGCTGCTGAAGCTCCGGCTGCTGCCAGCAAGTAAGTACCGCGCTGCGCGGCTTGCCGCGCAACGTACGGTAATAAGCAGGTTGCTTATGCAACCTGCTTTTTTTTCGTCCGGCGGCTACAATGATCCGCCACGTATCTGACGTTCCCCCGATCGTCCCAGGAGCCGTTTGTGATCCGGATTTCGCGTCAACTGGCCGCGCTCGCCGCCAGCGCCACGTTTGCCACCACCGCTGCCGTCATGGCACTCGCGCCAGTGAGCGCCGCCGCGCAAATCAAGCAGCCCGGGCAGTTCCCGACCGTTCAGCTCTCTGCCGGCATGTACCTCATCAAGGCCGAAGTCGCCGCCAATGAGGCAGACCGCGAACAAGGCCTGATGTATCGCACGACAATGCCCGCCAACGCCGGCATGCTGTTCGTGTTCGAACAACGCGCCGGTCATTGCTTCTGGATGAAAAATACCAATCTGCCGTTGTCCATCGCATTTCTTGCCGACGATGGCACGATCGTGAACATCGAAGACATGGCGCCACAGACCGAAGACAATCACTGCCCGCGTGCGGCGGTGCGCTATGCGCTGGAAATGAATCTGGGCTGGTTCAAGAGCAAGAATCTCGGCCCGGGCGCGAAGATTTCGGGCTTGCCGCGCTGACCCCGTGCATTCGACGGCGCGCGCTCAACGGGCGCCGCCCGATATCTCCAACGCGGACCCAAGCGAACGCTCGAGAAATCGATCCAGCAGCCACGGATCGAAGTGACGCCCCCGCTCGGCGAGCATCGCCGCAACAATCTGGGCCGGACGCAGTGCCGATCGATACGGCCGGTGACTCGCCAGCGCGTCGAATACGTCGACCAACGCGACGATCCGTCCTGCCAACGGAATACGATTCCCCGACAGACCATACGGATAACCGCCGCCGTCATAGCGTTCATGATGCGTGCGAGCGACGGTTGCCGCCAACGTGCATGCCGCACCGCCGATAGCGCCCAACATATCGGCCCCCAATTGCGGATGCATACGCATCACATCCATCTCATCGGGCGTCAGCCTGCCCGGCTTTTCCAGTATCGCGTTTGAAATGCAAAGCTTGCCGGTGTCGTGCAGCGCCGCTGCCAGCCCGAGGGCCTGCGCTTTAACGGCAGGCATGCCGAGCGCTTGCGCGAAACGCCAGGCCAGCGCGCCGACGCGCCACATATGCGTGGCAGTGCTACCTCGCTTTTGTTCGGCCAGACGGAAGAGTGTCCATGTGGCTGGCGGCAGGCTGCTCATGAGCCGGGCGTCGGCGAGCCAGTAGCGATGATGGGGATCGTTGTTACGGGATTCGGGGCGACAGGTGTCGCGCGAGGCGTCAGGGGCGAGCGAAAGAGTGGTGGCGCAGATGTCGCGCGCTGGCGCAGGGTCAGGCATACGTTGTCCGTTCTGTTTGAAGTGTTTACTCTAACGACGGCGACATACGCAAATCTTGATGGCGGTCAAGCAAAACGCACGAGACGGTAATCCTGTGACCGCTGAAAACAAAAAACCCACCGCAAGCGGTGGGTTTTCGTTTCGCCGCCAACGCCAGACGCTCGGGTTGGGCGCCTGACGTTCCCTTCAGCGAGTTTCACTGAAGTGGATTGTATCGGCCGGCAAAGTCCGGGAGGCTCGATTACGCGAAATTCTTCGCGGCGAAGTCCCAGTTGACCAGATTCCAGAATGCCTCGACAAACTTCGGACGGGCATTGCGGTAGTCGATGTAGTAGGCGTGTTCCCACACGTCGATGGTGATCAGCGGCTTGTCGGCGCCGGTCAGCGGTGTGGCGGCGTTGCTGGTGTTGACGATGTCGACCGAACCGTCGGCCTTCTTCACGAGCCACGTCCAGCCCGAACCGAAGTTGCCCACGGCCGACTTCGAGAAGGCTTCCTTGAAGGCGTCATACGAACCGAACTTGGCGTCGATGGCCTTGGCCAGATCGCCCGACGGTGCACCGCCGCCCTTGGGCGACAGGGTGTTCCAGAAGAAGGTGTGGTTCCACACCTGTGCTGCGTTGTTGAACACGCCGCCCGACGACTTCTTGATGATGTCTTCGAGGCTGGCGTTTTCGAACTCGGTGCCCTTGATCAGGTTGTTCAAGTTGGTCACATAGGCTTGGTGATGCTTGCCGTAGTGATACTCCATCGTTTCCTTGGAGATGGTCGGCGCCAGTGCATCGATGGCGTACGGCAGTTCAGGGAGCTTGTGTTCCATGGCAATTGTCCTTTGTGCTCTGAGGGGAACCCGATTTTGCATTATCCGGAGCCATCGATTCTAGGGCAGATGCGAAAACCCCGCAAACCGCACGGTTACTTGATTTACCCCACTATGCGATATCTCTGTGACGATTGTTTGCCAATCCCGGCTAATCGACGCACGATGGCTGCGATTTGTCAGTATTGTCGAACCGGGTCCCGCTAAAAAGTATCGTCTAGCCTGACCTGAACATCACCAATGCCGACGTCGGCGGCACCATCGGCCAAGTGCATCGTCACTTGCTGGCCCCGATGCAATTTTCTCGGATCGCGAACCGGCTGGCCCTTCCCATCGAGCACGGCGGCATAGCCGCGCTGTAGCGTGCGGCGCGGATTGAGTAACTCGAGCTGCGCTGTGGCATCGGCGAGTCGTTGGGCAGCGCGCTCTTCCCGGCGCGACATTGTGTTTTGCAGGCGCTGCAAGAGTAACGAGACACGCTCGTGCTGGGGCGCGACATCGGGTACCGCACGCGTCAGGCGAAGGCGCAACATCTCGAAACGGCCACGGCGCTGGGCCAGCGGACGTTCCAACGCGTGTCGCATCCGGTCGCTCAAGTGCGCCAGTTCGCCGCGCTGACGTGCCAGACGCTCACGAGGCGAAACCAGCCCGCGAGACAAACTGTCGAGCTGCTGGCCACGCTGTTCCAGCATGCGCCACATCGCCCGGGTCAGCCGCTGGCGTTCCCGGTCGATCTCGCGCAGGCATTCGTCACGGGCCGCACTAATCAGTTCGGCAGCCGCCGTCGGGGTTGGCGCACGCACGTCGGCCACGAAATCCGCGATCGTGAAATCGGTCTCGTGCCCCACACCGGAGACAACGGGTAGCTCGCTGCGCGCAATGGCGTGGGCGAGCACTTCCTCGTTGAACGCCCACAGGTCTTCGATGGAACCACCGCCACGGCACAGCAACAGGGCGTCGACCTCGCGGCGGGCGTTGGCCGTATCGAGCGCCGCCGCCAGCCGTGTCGCCGCATCCGCCCCTTGCACGGGCGCCGGATAGACCACCACCGCAACGTGGGGGGCACGCCGGGCGAGCGTCGTCAGCACGTCGCGCAACGCGGCGGCCTGCAACGACGTGACAACGCCTACCCGGCGGGCATACCTCGGCAAAGCACGCTTGCGCTGGGCGTCGAACAACCCTGCGGCGGCGAGCTTCTCCTTGAGTTTCAGAAACGCCTCATACAGATTGCCCTGCCCTGCGCGGCGGATCGCCTCGACATTGAGCTGGACCTCTCCGCGTGGCACGTACATGGAGAGCAGCGCACGAACCTCGACGCGATCGCCCTCTTTCGGCGAGAAGTCGGCGTGCTGCGCGCGGCCGCGGAACATCACACAGCGCATTTGCGCTTGCGCGTCCTTGATCGAGAAATACCAGTGGCCGCTCGCCGCACGCGTGAAGTTCGAAATTTCGCCGCTGACCCATGCCAGCGGAAAGCTCCGCTCCAGCACGCCGGCCACGGCTTTGTTCAAATCCGAAACACTTAGCACGCGATCCGCACCACTAATGGGCCGGGCGTCGTCGAAAGATGGGTTCATACGTATTCGCTGACAAAAAAGCTGTCCACAGGCCCGCTAATTTAAGGGTTTTCGCGCCCACATGCCCGATATTTCCTGCATCGCGACGCCAAACCCTTGATTTATCGGGCTGTGCGGTCGCCTTTACCGTGATGCCGTGAGGTCATTCCGGGAGGATCGCCAAGATATATGCTGAGGAGGCGACATGTGCACATAGTTATCCACAGGCTGCACGCCATTTCTTGGGAATCGTGAGCTTGCGGCAGTGTTCATTTCTGAAACAAATTGCTGCCCATTCTTTAATCACGAACTAAAAAGTACAGTCGGGTCAAAGAGTTGCCGAACGTATCCCAAGGTTGTCCACATCCTTGTGCTCGGATGATGTGGAAAACGGTGCTTGCCCATCCCCACCCTGCACGCTACAGTTCGGACTCGTTTGCCCCATCCCCCGCACCAAGCAAGAGGTCGTCTTTGTTCGCCGTTATCCAGGCCGCCGGCTGGCCCATCTGGCCACTTCTCATCGCTTCCGTCATCGCCCTTGCCCTGATCGTCGAGCGCGCCCTGTCGCTGCGCCGCGCGCGCGTACTGCCAAGCGGGGTGCTCGAAAACGCGATCACGCTTGCCCGCCGCGGTTCGGCCAAACAGGATGCCACCGAAGCGTTGGCGCGCGGCTCGATGCTCGGGCGCGTATTAGCCACCGGTGTTCGTTTCGTCGCACACAACCCGCAAGGGCCGCGCGAAAGCGCCAAGGAGGCGCTGGAAGAGACCGGGCGAGCAGTCGCGCATGAACTCGAACGCTTCCTGCCCGCGCTGGGCACCATTGCCTCGGTCGCACCTTTGATGGGGCTATTCGGCACGGTCATCGGCATGATCGAGATCTTCGGCGCGCAAGACGCCACGGGCACCGACCCGGCGCAACTGGCACACGGCATTTCGGTGGCCCTGTACAACACCGGCTTCGGTCTGATGATCGCGATTCCGGCGATGATCTTCTATCGTTACTACCGCACTCGCGTCGATGCGTTTCTGGTCGAACTCGAGACGCAAGCTGTCCATTTTCTCGATGCCACGCTGCCGCGGCACTGATCCGAGAGACACGCGATGAATTTCCGTCGAGGTCTCTCCACGCGCGACGAGCCGGAGATCAATCTGATCCCGCTCATCGATGTGCTGCTCGTCATCCTGATCTTCCTGATGGTCACTACGACCTATACGCGATACACGGCGCTCAAGGTCAATCTGCCGACAGCCGATGCAGAAAAGGCTGTCGTGCCGCCGCGTCAGATCGTGGTATCGATCGGTGCCGACGGCAGTTACGCCATCGACCGGCACCCGCTCGGGCAGCGCGATGTCGCCAGCCTCACGGCTGCGCTGCGCCAGGCGGCAGGCCCCGCGAATAGCAGTGCCGAATCACCGGTCATCATCATTAACGCCGACGCCAAGAGCACCCATCAGTCGGTCATCAACGTGATGGAAGCTGCCCGCGAGGCCGGTCTGTCGCGACTGACCTTCGCCGCGCGCTCGACTGCCGCCCGCGGCGAGGCACCCTCCCGCTCCCGATGACCACGCCGCTATCCCCCTCAGGCCAGACCAACGGCACGCGTTCGCGTGCATTGGTGCCGCGCCTGTCGGGCTCGCTTGTGCATTGGGTGAGCGCGCAATGGCAACGACGGGGACTTGTTGCCTGGCTATTGTGGCCCGTGTCGTGGGTTTTCGGCGCCATTGCGGCATGGCGGCGCCTGAGCTTTCGACAGGGCTGGAGGACGTCGACGCGGCTGCCCGTGCCTGTCGTCGTGGTCGGTAATCTGACCGTCGGCGGTACGGGCAAGACCCCGACCGTCATCGCGCTCGTCGGCGCGCTGCGTGCACACGGTTATACGCCGGGGATACTCTCTCGCGGATACGGGGCAACACTGTCTCATCCGACCGAAGTCGGCGTGACGGCACGGCCCGAAGACGTCGGCGACGAACCGCTGCTGATTGCCAAGCGCACCGGCGCACCCGTGTGGGTGTGGCCGTCGCGGGTCGAAGGCGGCCGTGCGTTGCTCGCCGCGCATCCGGCGTGTGATGTCATCGTTTGCGACGATGGCCTCCAGCATTACGCACTGGCACGCGACGTCGAGATCGCCGTCTTCGACCATCGCCTGGGCGGCAACGGTTTCCTGCTGCCCGCCGGGCCGCTGCGCGAACCGCTGTCGCGTCAGCGCGATGCCAATCTCATCAACGATCCCTACGGCCGAACGCTGCCCGAATGGCCGCACACGTGGCGCCTCACGCTCACGCTGGGCGACGCATGGTGTGTGAGCCAGCCTGGGCTCACCCGGGCGCTTTCGCACTTCGCAGGTAAACGCGTGCTGGCTACGGCCGGCATCGGCGCGCCTGAGCGCTTCTTCGCCGCGTTGCGGGCCGCCGGTCTGCAAATCGAGACGCTCGCGTTGCCCGATCATTACGATTTTGCGTCGAATCCGTTCGACGGCGTGGCCGCCGACGCCATCCTGATCACCGAAAAGGATGCAGTAAAATGCGTCACCTGGTCCGACCCGCGGGTGTGGGCCGTACCTGCCGAGGCCTCGCTCGATGCGCGCCTCGTATCACTGGTAGTGGAGAAATTGCGTGGACAACCGACTGTTTGAGATTCTCGTCTGCCCGTTGTGCAAGGGCCCCCTGGAGTACGACAAGAAAGCCCAGGAGCTGATTTGCCACGCAGACAAGCTCGCCTATCCGATTCGCGACGGCATTCCCGTCATGCTGGCCGATGAAGCACGCCAGTCAGTCGAGGGTACCCCCGTTCCCCTGAACGACGACAAGTCTGCATCGTGAGCGATTCGATCAACACCGTCGACTTCGTCGCTGTGGTGCCGGCGCGCCTCGCATCGACACGTCTGCCCAACAAACCGCTCGCGGATATTGGCGGCAAGCCGATGGTCGTGCGTGTGGCAGAGCGCGCGCGTGAGTCGGGCGCGTGCCAGGTCGTCGTCGCCACCGACGCTCAACGCGTGGTCGATGCCGTCTCGGCGCATGGCTTCGACGTGGTGCTGACGCGCGCTGATCACCCCACGGGAACCGATCGTCTTGCCGAGGTGGCCGTTCAGCAGGGGTGGTCCGACGACACCATCGTCGTCAACGTGCAGGGTGACGAGCCGCTCGTCGATCCGCGGCTGATTCATGCGGTGGCCGCGCATCTGGCGGAGCATCCGGAATGTGCGCTTTCGACCGCCGCGCACCCGATTACCGACAACGCGGAGATTTTCTCTCCGAACGTCGTCAAGGTCGTGCTCGACGTGCACGGCCGGGCACTCTACTTTTCTCGCGCGCCCATTCCCTGGTCGCGCGACGCATGGTCCGCCGGGCTTACCCATGCGGCAAGCCTGCCGGCGGCGACCACCCCCATCTTTCGTCACATCGGGCTTTACGCCTATCGCGCCAAGTTTCTGCGCAGCTATCCGAACCTGCCGCAAGCGCCGATCGAGACCGCCGAGTCGCTCGAGCAACTTCGGGCGCTCTGGCATGGCGAACGCATTGCGGTGCTCGTGACCGACGATGCGCCGCTACCGGGCGTCGACACCGCCGAAGATCTCGAACGCGTTCGCGCACTGCTGCAAAACTGAAGTCCGATCTCGTGCGAATTTCGGGGTTGCCGCACCGGCGCGAAACGCACGCAGGTGTCCCGGAAATCGCACCGGCAGGACTTCCACGACGCGGCAAAACGCCGACGGGCGGGCGCGTCGTGGCATAATCGCTCTAATTCTCGCGAGCAGACCCCCGGTCGCGCGCGCCGCGCCCCGCCGAGCGCGGCGTCTGCGCGCAGCGCGGCTGGCCGGTCACAGGACCCGCCACCGCCGCAGATCGCCGGAGACGCACCGGCCTGCCGCACGCACAGCATTCACAAATCACAAACTTTCAGGAGTCATCAATGCGTCTGATTTTGTTGGGGGCACCCGGGGCCGGCAAGGGCACCCAAGCAACATTCATCAAGGAAAAATTCGGCATTCCGCAAATCTCGACCGGCGACATGCTGCGCGCCGCGATCAAGGAAGGCACCCAACTCGGCCTCGAAGCCAAGCGCTTCATGGATGCAGGCGACCTCGTGCCGGATGGCGTCATCATCGGCATGGTGCGTGAGCGCCTGACTGCCGACGATTGCAAGAACGGCTATCTGTTCGACGGTTTCCCGCGCACGATCGCGCAGGCGGAAGCCATGAAGGAAGCCGGCGTCGCCATCGACTTCGTGCTTGAAATCGACGTGCCGTTCGACGAGATCATTACCCGCATGAGCGGCCGTCGTACGCACCCGGCATCGGGCCGCACGTATCACGTCACCTTCAACCCGCCCAAGGTGGAAGGCAAGGACGACGTGACCGGCGAACCGCTCGTGCAGCGCGAAGACGACAAGGAAGACACCGTCAAGAAGCGCCTCGCCGTCTACGAATCGCAAACCAAACCGCTCGTCGCCTACTATTCGGATTGGGCGAAGCATGGCAGCCCGGGCTCGATTGTCGAGGCACCGCAGTATCGCAAGATCTCGGGCCAGGGCAGCGTGGACGACATCCGCGCGCGCGTGTTCGATGCACTGAAGTAAGCACGTCGGCGCCGCCCCGCATGACCCGGTGCGACACTTGGCGCGCCCGGTCGGGTGAGCCTCAATGACGCTTTAGAAAAAGGCGGCCAGTTCACACTGCGCCGCCTTTTTTGCCAAAGGAGGATGACGCATGGAAATTCAGGGCAATGTGTTTCTGATCACCGGTGGCGCCTCGGGCCTGGGTGCGGCCGCCGCGCGCTGGCTTGCCGGACTCGGCGCAAAGGTCGTGCTCGCCGACGTGAACGTCGATGAGGGTGAAGCGCTCGCTGAGAAGCTCGGCGGCAAGTTCGTCAAATGCGATGTCACGCGCGAAGACGACGGCAAGGCGGCAGTGGCAGCAGCTAGCGCTCTCGGCACACTGCGCGGCCTCGTCAATTGCGCGGGTATCGCAATTGGCGGCAAGACCGTCGGCCGCGACGGCCCCCACCCGCTCGACACTTTCTCCCGCGTCATCCAGATCAACCTGATCGGCACGTTCAACATGATTCGGCTCGCCGCCACCGCGATGAGTCAGAGCGAACCGAACGGCGAAGGAGAACGCGGCGTGATCGTCAATACCGCCTCGGTCGCCGCTTTCGACGGTCAGATGGGGCAGGCCGCGTATGCGGCCTCCAAAGGTGGCGTGGCAAGCCTGACGTTGCCGGTGGCGCGCGATCTGTCGCGCAGCGGAATCCGTGTGATGACTATCGCACCGGGCATTTTCGAAACCCCCATGATGCTCGCCATGCCGGCCGAAGTGCAGGCGTCGCTCGGCCAAATGGTGCCGTTCCCGCCCCGGCTGGGCAAACCGGCAGAATACGCGATGCTCGTGGAGCAGATCGTGCGCAATCCGATGCTCAACGGCGAAGTCATTCGGCTCGACGGCGCGATCCGCATGCAGCCGAAATAGGATCGGAAATGCCGGCACGCGGCATCCGAGTCACTTTGCCGCGGCGCAGCAAAATATCGTTTCGACTGTGACTACAATGGAATGCCGACCGCATCTTGCGGTCGGCTTAGACGCCGGTTCCATCGCTGGCGCCCTTGCAGTGTCCCCGTCCCCGAGGCAGGAGGCTGGCATGAAATCACTGGCGCAACAGATGTCGTTTTATCAGCGCTATCACCGCAGTCCCAAGAATCGTCTTACCCATTTCTTCGGCGTTCCCATGATTATTCTTGCTGTGATGCAGGCGTTCTCGTGGGTGCCGCTCGGCCCGAGCGGCCTGAACGCCACGCATGTGATCGTGCTGGTGCTGCTGATGTATTACTTCCTGCTCGATGTCCCGCTGGCACTAGCCATGACCGCTTTTTTCGCCGTGCTGCTGGCGCTCACGCAACATCTGGCCCGACTGCCATGGCCTTGGGCGCTGACCGTCTTTGGCGTGCTGTTCGTCGGCGGCTGGATCATCCAACTGATCGGGCACCATTTCGAGGGCCGTAAGCCTGCCTTGCTCGACAACCTCTTTCAGATATTTATCGCACCGATGTTCCTGATGGCCGAAGTGTTCTTCCATTTCGGTTATAAACCGGGATTGCAGCGGCGAGTTCAGGAACTCGCGGCGCAGTCGGTGTGAAAAGCCAAACACCTCGATCATCGATGTGAAAAAGCGAAACGCCAGCCGGTCAGGCTGGCGTTCTTCATACGACGCACGAAAAGGGAGCGCTCGAGCGCTACCCGTGGCTTCCCGGACGACGGCTCAGGTCGTCGAGCACCTGACGGATGGCTTCGGCGTCGTCTGCATCGGGACGCTTGCCCAGATAGTGTTCGAGATCGTCCTGTGCCGGACGTACCAGTCCGAGACGCGCATAAGCCAACCCGCGATCCCGCTTCTCGACAGGCTGGTCGGGCAAGACCAGCACCATGCGCTCCTGCACGGCGAGCAAACGCTCCCATCGTTCGCTCTGCGTGTAGATCGCTCGCAGATTACGCAGCATCCGGGCGAGGATTTCGCGCGGGGTCGCAGGCTCCAGAAACGGGTGCAGCAGCGCCCACAACGCCAATTCCTGAATCGGCTCGGCGCTTTCGTCGCGATAGTGCTTCAGATACGGCTCGACCATCTCGAGCAGCCGTTGCGGCGAGAGCGAATTGCCCGAGAGCGGGTCGATGACCACGTCGCCAGCCGGCACGGCAAGCCGCAGCAGGAAATGCCCCGGGAACGACAGGCCACGCAAAGGCAAGCCGATCTGGTGACCGATCTCCATGCAGAGCACAGCCAACGAGATGGGGATGCCACGGCGACGATCCAGCACAACATGCAAGTGGCTGTTGTCCGGGTCGTAGTAGTCGTTCTGGTTGACCGCGAACCCGAGTTCGCGGAAGAAATAATGGTCGAGCAGTTGGAGCTTTTGCAGCGGCCCGGCATCTGGCGGCAGACGCTTGGCCAGACGCGCGGCAAGCGCATCGATCTGGGTCAGCGTGTCCTGCACGTCGAGATCCGGATAAACGTCTTGCGCGATTGCGATGGCCGCTTCGGTAAGCGGCAGACCGTCGTCGGACGCAACCAGCGCAGCAAAATACTCGAGAATTCGATTTGCCATGCGGTATCCGTGGATTCTGCCGTTTCAGCGGCCCGCTAATGCGGCATTAGCGAGTGCGTCGGCGGAAGAACGAGAAATTGAAACCCATGAGGAATAATGCCCCGAAATACACCACGGCGCATAGAACCAGACTGGCGCCAAGCAGCGCAATGCGCGAGAGCGGCCGAGCCCCGAGCGCGACCCAGTCGAAACTCTGCGTGAACCACAACAGCACGCCGGCCAGAATCAGGCAGGCGGCGAGCAATTGCACGAAGAACAGCCGCCAGCCCGGCGCCGGTCGGTAAATGCCGCGTTTGTGGAGTCCGGCGAACAGCAGCGCGGCATTCATGCATGCGCCGACACCAATCGACAGCGACAGCCCGGCATGAGCGAACCAGCGCACGAAAAGCAGGTTCGAGAGCTGTGTGGCGATGAGCACGACAACGGCGATCTTCACCGGCGTCTTGATGTCCTGCTTGGCGTAGAACCCCGGTGCCAGAATCTTGATAAGAATCAGGCCGACCAGCCCCACGCCATAGGCCGTGAGCGCATGCGCCGTCATCGTGACGTCGGTCGCGTCGAAACGGCCATATTGGTAAAGCGTAGCGGTCAGCGGTTCGGCATAGACGAAGAGTCCCACGGCGCTCGGCATCGCGAGCAGGAACGTCAGGCGCAGCCCCCAGTCCAGCAGCGCGGAATACTCTGCGGCGTCGCCGTCGGCATGGGCGCGCGACAGACTCGGCAGCAGGATCGTGCCCAGCGCCACGCCCAGCAGCGCTGTCGGGAACTCCATCAGCCGGTCGGCGTAAGCCAGCCACGACACACTGCCCTGCGCGAGACGCGACGCGATGTTCGTATTGATGATCAGGCTGATCTGGGCCACCGATACCGCCAGCGTTGCCGGCACCATCTTCGCCAGCACCCGCTTCACCCCGGCGTTGCGCAGGGCCGCTGCCACGTTGAGGGTGATTCGCGGCACCATGCCGATACGCGCGAGCGCCGGGAGTTGGATCACCAGTTGCAGCACGCCCCCGACGATCACCGCGTAGGCCAGCGCGTAGACCGGTGTCTCCAGATGCGGGGCGACCCACAGCGATGCGATGATCGAACTGACGTTGAGCAGTACCGGCGCAAACGCGGGCATCGAGAACTGACGCCAGGTATTGAGCACCCCGGCGGCAAGTGTCGTGATCGAAATAAGGGTGATGTACGGGAACATCACGCGGGTCATGAAGACAGCGGCGTCGAACGTACCGTTCTCGTGCGCGAGACCCGTGGCTACCGCGTAGACAACACCCGACGCGCCAAGCACCCCGGCAATGGTGATCGACAGCAGTACCCAGAACAGCACCGTCGTGACTGAATCGACAAGGGTTTTCGTCTCTTCTTCACTACGCTGCGATTTGAATTCGGCCAGAATCGGCACGAATGCCTGCGAAAACGCCCCTTCAGCGGACAAGCGGCGCAGCAGATTGGGAATGCGGAACGCGACGTTGTAGGCGTCGGTCATGGGACCGGCACCAAACATGCGCGCGATAAGAATTTCACGGACCAGACCGGTGATGCGCGAAAGCATCGTGAAACCGCTGACCGTAGCGAGAGCTTTGAGCAAATTCATGTTGCGCGTATTATACGCACAGCGTTGCAGCAAAGAAGTTGCAATTTCCGTTGGCCTTCGGCTATAATCGACGGTTTCGAAGTCAATGGATTGCTTCCTGGCCACCGTGTCTCCCAGGGAGCCGAGCCAAACTGCATAGAAGCCGCATCAGGCGGAGCAATTCAAGGAATTCACCGAACATGGCAAATACCGCACAAGCACGCAAGCGCGCGCGTCAAACCGTTAAGATCAACGCCCACAACTCGGCACTGCGTTCGCGCCTGCGCACGGCTGTGAAGGCTGTCCGCAAGGCTATCGCCACTGGCGACCAGGCTGCTGCGAAGGAGGTCCTGCGCACGTCGGCCAAGACGATCGACATCATCGCTGACAAGAAGATCGTTCACAAGAACACCGCTGCTCGTCAAAAGAGCCGCCTGTCGGCCGCCATCAAGGCGATGTCGGCTGCTGCCTAAGACAGCGCAAGCTGCAAAGCAGAACAAGTTGCTTGCCGGTTCCGACTACGGTCGGGACACTAAAAAGCCCGCTTTATGCGGGCTTTTTTCTTTTGTCTGTGCGCCAATCGATCAAAACGCGTAGACGAGACCGACACGACCTGCCTGCGTATTGCTGATTCCCCACGCTTCGGCGGATTACTCCCACGGCCGGACGCACCTTGAACGCCGAGGGCAAACTCACGTTGTCTGCCGTCTTCGTCCAGTTCCCGCCCGACAGCTTGCCACCGCTCGCCCGCGCAACGTTGGCACCCAAATCGCCATAACTATCAACGCCGGTAACACATTCGCGAATCTGGAAAGGCGGCGGGGGGAGAACTTTGGGAGGGTACGGGAGCAGGTCGAGCGCTAGACGGTGAGTCAGGGCCAAAGGCCCGGCACTCACGTCTGGCCGAAAAACAATCGAGGGGAATTACTTGACGTCGGGGACGAAGCAGGCTTCGGTCAGTTGCAAATCGTTGTCACGCGCGAAGTTCATCACGAAATCGAAAGCCATCGGCTCGATGTCGCGCAACCGCTCGTCAACGACGACGCATTTGACGTCACCCACCATAATCGGACGCACATAGGGGGAGTACTGCATGTATGCGTTCGGGCCGGTATCACTCCGGCCGCAGAACGACACGGCGCCGCACAGACGCTCCGCCCAGTCACTCGGCCGGAACTTCTTGCCACCCCGGGTGAGCCCCTGGATGAAATACTCGCGCGCGGAAACCTGGTCGGTCATATCGCTCAATCACCTCAAAAAACACCTGGACGGCCATACCGCGGGTAGCGCAGCCGACAGAGACAGTATTATATCTTATATAAGACTCAAACCCGTCCCCCTCCATTGCTGCAGATGTTTTTTTCGGTCTTGCCAGCCGTTTTCGGCTGTGCAGCAGCGGGCTCGATCATACGCTTTTCGTGTGACGGCAAAACGATTTGGTAGACTAGGGGCTGTTCCCCTGAAGCCAGCAACCGGTAGAACACCTTCACGAGCCTGCCCGGGGGACAGGCCTCAAGGCTTGTTCGTCGTGCCGTAAGCGAGCGAGTTCCCTTCGAATTCCCGCAATATCGGCCTCCAGCAGAACATCCAAATGACCACCGCCAAACCCATCAAGCATTACCTTCAATTCTCGGATCTGACGCTCGACGAGTATGACTACGTGCTCGAGCGCACTCGCATCCTCAAGAAGAAATTCAAGAACTACGAAACCTACCACCCGCTGCACGACCGCACGCTGGCGATGATTTTCGAGAAAAGCTCGACGCGCACGCGCCTGTCGTTCGAAGCCGGGATTCACCAGTTGGGCGGCCACGCCGTGTTCCTGAACACGCGCGACACGCAGCTCGGCCGCGGCGAGCCGATCGAGGATGCGGCTCAGGTGATCTCGCGCATGACCGACATCATCATGATCCGTACCTTCGGTCAGGAGATCATCGAGCGCTTCGCGCAGCACTCGCGCGTGCCCGTGATCAACGGTCTGACCAACGAGTACCACCCGTGTCAGGTACTGGCCGACATTTTCACGTACTACGAGCATCGCGGCCCGATCAAGGGCAAGACCGTGACCTGGATTGGCGACGCGAACAACATGTCGTACACATGGATTCAGGCCGCCGAGATCTTCGGCTTCCAGTTCAACATCTCGACGCCGCCAGGCTATCGCCTCGATCAGGCGATGGTGGCCGAATCGAGCCGTCCGTTCGTACGTGAGTTCGACGACCCCCGCAAAGCCTGCGAAGGTGCCGACCTCGTGTCGACCGACGTGTGGACGAGCATGGGCTACGAAGCCGAAAACGAAGTGCGGAAGGCAGCTTTCGCTCAATGGTGCGTGAATGCCGATCTCATGCAGCAGGCCAAGGCCGACGCCCTGTTCATGCACTGCCTGCCCGCTCACCGGGGCGAGGAAGTCTCGGCCGACGTCATCGACGGTGCGCAAAGCGTCGTCTGGGACGAAGCCGAGAACCGTCTGCATGTGCAGAAGGCGCTCATGGAGTACCTGATGCTGGGCCGCGTGTAATCGCCATCGCGCCCTCGCCCGGGCGACGCAATGTCGTCCGGACAGCCTCAGACATCCCCCTCCTCGCTCGCCTCCATCGTCCTGCTTTCCCCTGCCCGAAACACCGCCGTCCCCCATCGCGATTGACGTTCCGCTATCATCGCTGACGCGCCAGCGTCCTTCATGGACGCGCGTTTCATGGCAGCGCGACACAGTTCGGGCCATCCGTCAGAACATTTCGCAATTTGCACCACAACAGGGCAAATTCGTTGTGCAATGCACAAAAGTGCGACGAGTGGACGTTCGAAACGTGCTAGCATGAATTCACGCTTGTCCCAGCAGGGCAAGCCTATCGACCTTCCATCGCGACTTTCCATCGCATTCGACACCGCATTCGGTCATGACGCAAAACGCAACGCAGTTCGACAACGTTTCCGTAATCAAGCGCGCCAACATTTATTTCGACGGCAAGTGTGTTTCCCACACCGTGCTGTTCCCGGACGGTACGCGCAAGACGCTGGGCGTGATCTTCCCGGCCACGCTCCAGTTCGGTACCGATGCACCGGAAATCATGGAAGTCACGGGCGGTCGTTGCCACATCCGTCTGGCCGGTCAAACCGAGTGGCAGGAATATGCCGCCGGTCAGCAGTTCTCCGTGCCGGGCAATAGCAAGTTCGATATCGAGGTCGTCGAGACGCTCGATTACGTCTGCCACTACGGCTAACCGACTGGCCAGCATCGCGATGGCGCGCAACTTCTCGCGCCATCGCCCTCTCGGCCGGTTCAGCGCGGCCCGGCGCCGCTACTCACTATGTCGCGTCTTCCCCCCGAATCCGCCGACGATGCTGCCGGTGACAAGTCTTCTGCAATGCCTGCCGATACGCAGGCGTCATTCCAGCCCTCTCTGACGGCCGACGCCGTTGCCGCGCCGGCGAACGGCACGAGCACGGACCTCGAGCCGACGGATGTCCCGCTGCTTCCCCCTGACGGCACCGGCGACACCATCGCCACCCGAGGCAGCGCAGAAACGTCCGATGCCACGCAGGCCGGCGCCCCCGCCAAATCCACGAAATCCGCGCGCAGCCGCCGCGACAGCCCGAAGCGAAAAGGCATCGATCTGGGTCTGCAAGGGGGTGGCGCTCACGGCGCGTACACATGGGGCGTGCTCGACAAATTGCTCGAAGACGGGCGTCTCGAGTTCGAAGGCATCAGCGGCGCATCCGCCGGGACGATGAACGCCGTCGTGCTCGCGCACGGTCTGCTCGACCGCCCGGGCGTCGATCCGCGCGAGAAAGCGCGTGAATCGCTGCACAGTTTCTGGCTCGGCGTGTCCCAAGCCGGCTCGTCGGCCACGGCGTGGGCGCAAACCGTCTTCAGTTGGCTCAACGGCCGTCCGACCGAGTACCCGGTCTGGCACGACTGGATGCAGAGCATGCAGCAGTGGATGCTGCCGTTCTCGCAGCCCACGGCCGAAATCAACCCGCTGCGTACCGTGCTCGAAGCGCAGGTCGATTTCGATCGTTTGCGCGAAAGTACGGAGACGCACCTGTTTGTCTCCGCGACCAACATCCGCACCGGTAACATTCGCATCTTCCGCACACACGAAATTACGCTCGACGTTGCGATGGCGTCGGCCTGTCTGCCGTGGCTGTTCAAACCGGTGAAGATCGACGAGGACTTTTATTGGGACGGCGGCTATCTCGGCAACCCCCCGCTGTATCCGTTCTATTACGAGACGGTCACGAGCGACATTCTGATCGTGCACATCAACCCGATCGAGCGCAAAGAGAAGCCGGTGTTGCCGGGGCAGATCATGAACCGCGTGAATGAAATCACGTTCAACGCGTCGCTTCAGCGCGAATTCCGCGCCATCTCGTTCGTGCACAAACTGCTCGACGAAGGATGGCTCAAGCCGGAGTTCCGCAAGCGTCTGAAGTACCCGCTGATTCACTCGATTCGAGCGGACAAGGAGCTGTACGACCTGTCCTCATCGACGAAATTCGTCACCGACTGGAATTTCCTCACGACGCTGCGAGACCGCGGCCGTGAGGCGGCGAGCCGATGGCTGGAGGCGCACTTCGCAGACGTAGGCGTGCGCTCCACCGTCGACTTGCGGCGCGACTATCTACAGCGTCTTCCCGACGCCACCGCCATCAAAGCATGAGCGGTTCGGGCTCGAGCGCGACGCCGAAGCGCTCCTGCACGCTGGCTTGCACGGCACGCGCGAGCGCCACGATATCGGCCCCCGTCGCGCCGCCGCGATTGACGAGCACCAGCGCCTGACGTTCATGCACGCCGGCCTGGCCGAGTGACTTGCCTCGCCATCCGCATTGGTCGATCAGCCAGCCCGCCGCGACCTTCCACGTGCCGTCAGGCTGGGCATAGCCGACCGTCTGCGGAAAGCGCTCACGCAGTGCGGCAAACGTCGCCGCCTCCACGACGGGGTTCTTGAAAAAGCTGCCCGCGTTGCCGAGTTCGAGCGGATCGGGCAGTTTGCGACGGCGAATGTCCGCCACCGCATCGAAGATCTGCCGGGCATCCGGCCGATCGATACCCGCCTCGGCAAGCGTGCGCGACACATCCGCATAGCCCGTGACAGGCTGCCATGGCTGCGGCAGCCGCAGCGTCACGCCAACGATGATGTAACGCCCCGGTTCGCGTTTGAACAGTGAGTCGCGATAGCCGAACGCGCATGCCTCGCGAGTAAGCCTGACGAACAACCCCGTAGTGGTATCGAGCGCGCGCACTTCAGCCAAGCGTTCGGCCAGCTCCAACCCGTAGGCCCCGATGTTCTGAATCGGCGCCGCGCCGAGCGTGCCGGGAATCAGCGCGAGGTTTTCCAGACCGGGACAGTCCTGCGTGAGCGTCCAGTCGACGAATTCGTGCCAGACCTCGCCCGCGCCGCCACGTACGTAGCGCGCGTGGGCATCATCGGCAAGCCGTTCGCGCCCGCGAATGGCCATCCGCAAGACAACGCCATCGAAGTCACGCGTGAGCACCACATTGCTGCCGCCGCCCAGTACCAGACGCGGCAAGCCTGCCAGTTCGGGCATGGCGAGTGCCTCGACAAGCGCCGCCTCGCTGTCGATGGTCACGACGAAGCGGGCGGTAGCCGGCAGGCCAAAGGTATTGAGTTCGCGCAGACTGACGTCGCGTTGCAACTGGAGCATGGAATAGGGAGAAGCCAGTGGGCGCCGCCGTGCCGGACATCGTCCGGAAGGGACGCGGGACCGACGGCTGAATTACAATGTCGGGCGAAAGAATTTTGCGCATCATTATACCGGCCGCGCGGCCGTGCCCCGCGCCGTTCGGCGCCCCCGGACGGACACGCCACCGCCGCCGTATCATCCCGGCACGCCGGGCGTGCCGTTTTCACGAACCCTTTGCATTTCAGGAGAGCCAGATGCCATCGTTTGACGTGGTTAGCGAAGCCAACATGGTAGAGGTCAAGAACGCCATCGAGCAGGCCAACAAGGAAATCTCGACGCGATTCGACTTCAAGGGATCGGACTCGCGTGTCGAGCACAAGGAGCAGGAACTCACGCTCTTCGCCGACGACAACTTCAAGCTCGAACAAGTCACACAGGTGCTCGTCAGCAAGATGGCCAAGCGCAACGTGGACGTGCGTTTCCTCGACTATGGCAAGGTCGAGAAGATCAGCGGCGACAAGGTCAAGCAGGTCGTCAAGGTGAAGAAAGGCGTCGAAGGTGACCTGGCCAAGAAGATCGTGCGTCTGATCAAGGACAGCAAGATGAAGGTACAGGCAAGCATCCAGGGCGACAGCGTTCGTGTCTCGGGTGCCAAGCGCGACGACCTGCAAAGCGCCATGGCGCTGCTGCGCCGCGACGTGACGGACACCCCGCTCGACTTCAACAACTTCCGCGACTGACACGCGCGGCAGGCACGAAAAACCCGCAGACTCGCTGCGGGTTTTTTATTGTCCGAAACCGACTCGCATCGGGCCGGAATACCGGTCTTACTTCTTCTGACCGATGCGGCTTTCCTTGCCCGCCATCAGCTTGCCGATGTTCGCGCGATGCCGGTAGATCAACAGAATCGCCATGACGATCACTGCCGGCGCATAAGGCCCTAAGCCGAACATGAACACGTAGTACAGCGGCGCGAATACGGCGGCCACCAGCGCGGCGAGCGACGAATAGCGGAAGAAGATCGCGATGATGAGCCACGTGGCGATCACCGCCAGACCCAGAATCGGATCGATGGCGAGCAGCACGCCCGCCGCCGTCGCCACCCCCTTGCCGCCCGCGAAGCGCAGGAAGATCGGGTACAGATGGCCGACGAAGACCGCGAGGGCCACGGCCGCCAGACCGAAGTCACCCACGCCCCAGGCGTCGGCAAAGCGTTCCGCGAGGAACACGGCAAACCAGCCCTTGAAGGCGTCGCCGATCAGCGTGAGCACCGCGGCCTTCTTGTTGCCGGAGCGCAGCACGTTCGTGGCGCCCGGATTACCCGAGCCGTAGCTGCGCGGATCGGCAAGCCCCATCGTGCGGCTGACGATCACCGCAAACGGCATCGAGCCGATCAGATACGCGAGAACGATAAAAACCAGTGTGGCCATGAACTTCGTTAGTGAGCAGAATTTGTCTTGGCCGCCATTCTACTTGAGCGGCCCGGTCACCCCATTCTGGCAAACACGGGGTTGCGCCGAGGCGCAAAGTGCCGGGCTGGCGGCCGTCCGATAAGGGTTTTAGGGGGTCACTCGTCGCGCAATGCGCACGACACCGGCTTGGCCGCCAGCGTATTGAGCAACACGGACGGGGCAATACCGATGAGATATCCCCGCCGCCCGCCATTGATGAAAATCTGCGGCAGATCGAGAATCGATGCCTCGACGTACACCGCCATCACCCGCCTGGTGCCGAACGGCGACGTGCCCCCCACCTGATAGCCGGAATGACGCTGAGCGACCTCCGGCTTGCAGGGCTCGACACGCTTGGCGCCGATCTGGCGCGCGAGATTCTTCGTCGAGACCGTCCGGTCGCCGTGCATGAGCACGATCAACGGCCGGGCTTTTTCGTCTTCCATGACGAGGGTCTTGACGACGATATGCTCGTCCACGCCCAACTGACGCGCCGATTCACCGGTGCCGCCATGATCGACGTACTCGTAGACATGTTCCGTGAAAGCCACTTTCTTTTGCTTCAGAAACTGCGTGGCCGGCGTTTCCGAGACGTGTTTGGTCTTGCTCATGGGCGCCTATTGTAATGAAACGCACCGGCGCTGCGGTCCCGGAATACGCGCGGCGCGTCACGAGGCCAGCCCCCCTGCGCGGCCTCATGACGGCCCCCGCATTACAATGCGGTCATGTCTACCCCTCTCGACACCCCGCTTCAGGACACCTTCGCGGCCACGCTGCTCGCGAATCTGCCCGCACGCATCGACACCCTGCCCGCGCGCATTGCCGCGCAAACGCCCGGCCGCATCGCCCTGATCGACGACTTCCGCCGTCTGACCTACGGCGAACTGGCGAGCGCGGTTGCCGCCAGCGCCGAGCGTCTGCGCGCGCATGGCGTGCGGGGCGGCGACCGCGTGATGATCGTCGGTGAGAACGGCATCGCCTACGTGGTACTGCTGCTCGCCGTCGCATCGCTTGACGCCTGGCCGCTGCTGAGCAACGCGCGGCTCTCGCCGACGGAGTTGAGCGTGATCCGCGATCACGCGCGCCCGCGCTGCACCGTCTACACGATCGACGCGTCCCCCGACGCTGCCGCTCACGCCCGGGCGGATGCCGCCAAGGTCGTCTGGACCGAACTCGCACTGGGAGCCATGGCGGCGTCCGACGTCAATCCCGACAGTCTCGCCGAACCGGTGCAAGCCGACCCGGCGGCGCAATGCGCGGCGCTCATCTACACCACGGGCACGACGGGCACGCCCAAGGGCGTTCGCCTCTCGCATCGCAATCTGATGTTTATCGCGGCAGTATCCAGCACGCTGCGACGCGTCGGTGCCGACGATATCGCTTACGGTGTGCTGCCGATCTCGCACGTCTATGGCCTGACGTCGGTGTGTCTCGGCACGCTGTACGCCGGCGGCACGCTGCGCCTTGCTGCGCGCTTCACCCCCGAGGCCGTGCTCGACTCGCTCGCTCACGATGGACTGACGATCCTGCAAGGCGTGCCCGCCATGCACGCCCGCCTGATGGCCTACGTGGCAATGCAAGGCGCCTCGCTCATCGCGCCGCGTCTGCGCTTCGTCTACTCGGGGGGCTCACCGCTCGACGCCGCGCTCAAGGCGCGTGTCGAAGCGTTCTACGGCCTGCCGATTCACAACGGCTACGGGCTGACCGAATGCAGTCCGACCGTCTCGCAAACGCTGCTCGATGCCCCGCGCGACGATTGTGCAGTTGGCCCCGCGATCCCCGGTGTGACGGTACGCATCGTGGGTCATGACGGTCAGGATCTGTCCGACGGCGAAGTGGGCGAACTCTGGGTACGCGGCCCGAACGTGATGCTCGGCTACTACCGCGCGCCGGAACTCACGGCCGCGACCGTGACGGCAGACGGCTGGTTGCGTACCGGCGATCTTGCCCGTCGCGCCGCCGACGGTGCGCTCTTCCTCGTCGGACGCGCCAAGGAAATCATCATCCACTCCGGGTTCAACGTCTACCCGCTCGAAGTCGAGCAGGCGCTGGCGAGCCATCCGGATGTGCTTCAGGCCGCAGTGCTCGGCCGCCCCGAAGAAGGTAACGAGCAGATCATTGCGTTTGTGGAAGCGCGCCCGAGCCATACCATCGACGTGGCATCGCTGGCCGCATGGGCTGCGACGCGCCTTGCCCCGTACAAGCGTCCGGCGCAGATTCGTGTGCTGGACACCCTGCCCGCAGCGTCAACGGGCAAGGTGCTCAAGCACAAGCTCAAAGCGCTGTTTTGATGGCGCGGCATCCCCCGCGCAGGACGATCACCCTCTCGGATGATGCTGCGCGTGCAGCGATTTGAGGCGCTCGCGCGCGACGTGCGTATAAATCTGCGTGGTGGAAATATCGGAGTGCCCGAGCAGCAACTGCACCACGCGCAGATCGGCGCCGTGATTGATCAGATGGGTCGCAAATGCGTGCCGAAGCGTGTGCGGTGAGAGCGGTGCACGAATATCGGCCTGCGACGCATAACGTTTGATCAGATACCAAAACGCCTGCCGTGTCATGCCCTCGCCGCGTTGCGTGACGAACAACGTGTCGCAGGCGCGGCCGCCCAGCAGCACACCACGGCTCTCGGCCAGATAGCGCGTGAGCCAGCCATTGGCCTCTTCGCCGAACGGCACCAGCCGCTCCTTCGCCCCCTTGCCGAAAATGCGCAGCACCCCTTCGTTCAATCCCACTTCGATGGTCTTGAGCGAGACCAGCTCCGACACGCGCAGACCGCTCGCGTACATCAACTCGAGCATGGCGCGATCGCGCAACCCGAGCGGCTGCGTCAGATCGGGCGCAGCCAGCAGGGCTTCGACCTGTGCTTCGGATAACGTCGAGGGCAGTCGCTGCGCGCGCTTGGCCGACGCGATGCGCAAGCACGGGTCCTGCTGCACGATGTGTTCGCGCAAGGCCCACTGATAGAAGCGCTTGAAGACCGACAGACGGCGGTTCATGCTGCTCGCCAGACTATCGCGGCGCCACGCCAGATAGGCGGAGAGCGCCGCCTCGTCCACGCCATCGAGTGCGGTCTCGCGCTTGGCCGCCAGCCACTCTGCGAAGAGACGCAAATCACGGCGGTAGGCATCGAGCGTATTGCGCGAGAGCCCATCTTCGAGCCAGATCGTGTCGCAAAACGGGTCGATGAGCGCGATGCTGCGCACGAACGCGGCGCTGTCGGGATCGAATTCGAGCGGGGATGACGAGGCGCCGGCACGGCCGTGAGCGGCGTCGAGCGCCGCCTGTTCGAATGGTTCGTCGGCGTCGTCGAACGTGTCGAAACCGGCATCGCTCGCGCGATCGTTCACGTTGTCGATCTCGTCGCTCGTTGCGACGGTACCGGCCGATTGGCGTGCTCGCGTGCTCAAACCGTGACTCCTTCCTGGGCCAGCGCCCATTCGACATGTTCGCGCACGAGCGCAGAGGGATGATCACGCCGGGCCAGCAAGGCGTCGCGCAGGGGGATGCGCTCGCCGATGTCCGCCGTCTCGCGCAACGCGTTGCCGAGCCCGACGGCCAGATTGCGTAGCCATCGTTCATGACCGATGCGACGAATCGGGCTGCCCGCCAGCTTATCCATGAAATCCGTTTCGCTCCACGCAAAGAGTTCGACGAGCGAGGCGCAGTCGAGCCGGTTGCGGGGGGCGAAATCGGTCAGCGGCGACGGCTGGGCAAACTTGTTCCACGGGCAGTAGAGTTGGCAATCGTCGCACCCGTAGATGCGATTGCCCATCTTCGCTCGCAGGCCCTCGGGAATCGCGCCCTTGTGCTCAATGGTCAGATACGAGATGCACAAGCGCGCATCGACACGGAACGCTTCGGTAATTGCGCCTGTCGGGCAGACATCCCGGCATCGCTGACACTGCCCGCAGTGTTCGCCGCGTTGCATGCCGCGCTCGCCTTCGTTCGGCGCCATCGCGTCATCGACATCCACCGGCAAGGGGATGTCGACAAAGATTTCGCCGAGAAAGAAGAGCGAACCGGCGTCGCGCGAAAGCAGCAGCGTGTGCTTGCCGCGCCAGCCTAGCCCTGCCTTCTGCGCGAGTTCGACTTCAAGCACCGGCGCCGAATCGGTGAACGCGCGGTAGCCGAACGGCCCAACGGCCTGCGCAATGCGATCGGCCAGTTGTTGCAGCCGGTTGCGCATGACCTTGTGATAGTCGCGTCCGCGAGCGTAGACCGAGACGACCGCCTCGGCGGGCATTGCCGCACGCGCCGCTTCGCGCTGACGCCAACTCGCCGTATCGGTATCGCTTGGGAGATAGTTCATGCGCGCGCTGATGACGCGCACCGTGCCGGGAACCAGTTCGGCAGGCCGAGCGCGCTTCATGCCATGCGCGGCCATGTAGTCCATATCGCCGTGACAGCCGTCGTCGAGCCACTGTTGCAGGCCCGCTTCGGCATGCACGAGGTCGGTGTCCGTGATGCCGACCTTGCCGAAACCGAGCTCGCCCGCCCACGCACGAATCTGGTTGGCAAGGGCGTTCAGGCGCTCGGCATCGAGCGCCTGAGGCGTCGCATTGTCGCGCGAGGGAGACACTTCCGAGGGAGTCGGAAGCGCCGATAGCTCGACTTGTGCGGCGGTAGCGGGGAAAATCACGGAAGCTTTCATTGACTCCATTTTACGCAATGCCCGATCCATCGACGCCGTCACCGCTGGGCGAGCGCGTCTTCGCGCTGCCGGACGAAGCCGCCACCGAGGCCTTCGCTGCGGCGCTTGCGCGCGCCGTTTTGGCGCGCATGGCACACACCGACACCGCGCACGCGGGCCTGCATGTGCAGCTCTCGGGCGATCTCGGCGCGGGAAAAACCACACTCGTACGTGCGCTCCTGCGTGCGCTGGGCCACACGGGGCGCGTCAAAAGCCCCACGTACGCGCTGTGTGAACCATACAACATCGACACACCACAAGGCGTGCTGCCGGTCTATCATTTCGATCTATACCGCTTCGCCGATCCGGCCGAATGGCATGACACGGGCTTTCGCGAGCACTTTGCAGGCGACGCCCTGTGCCTCGTCGAGTGGCCGGAGAAAGCCGAAGGTCTCCTGGGCACCCCCGATTTGAGCCTTTGGCTGGAACCTGTTGGCAATAGCCGCCGTCTGACAACGAGCGCCTATACGCCAGCCGGTCTTGCTTGTCTGAACTCATGCTGATCAAACGCTTCGCCCGTACCGACGACGCTTCATCGCCCAATGCCGGCCGCCGCCGCGCACTGCGCGCCGGCGCATCGACACTGATTCTCGCCCTCACCGGCCCCCGCCTCGCGTTCGCCAATGCCATCGTGGCGGTACGTGTCTGGCCGGCCAGGGACTACACACGCGTCACGCTCGAGACCGACAACCCGGTCAAGTTCCAGCAGCAACTGATGGAGAGTCCGAACCGCTTCGTCATCGATCTCGACGAAGTGGATCTGAATCCGGCGCTGCGCGACCTCGTCTCGAAGATTCAGCCGAACGACCCGCAAATCATGCAGGTGCGCGTGGGGCAGTTCAAACCCGGCGTCGTGCGCATGGTCTTCGACCTGAAGGCCGGCGTGAAACCGCAGTCCTTCACGTTGCCGCCGGTCGCGGGCTACAAGTACCGCACCGTGTTCGATCTGTATCCGGCCGTCGAACCCGATCCGCTCATGGAACTGCTTGCCAAGTCCGGCCACAAGGCCGAAGCCTTGGCGCAAAACACGCCTCCCGCCTCGTCCGCACCGCGTTCATCGGGTGCAGGCACACCGAGTACGGAAGAAAGCGAAGCGTTCTTCCAGCGTTATGCACAGCGCGAACAAGGGCCGCGCCCTTCGCGCGCGGCGCCCACGCCGGCACCGGACAAGACACCGCCGCTCGCCCAGCGCAAGGACGACGATGACGACGGTCTGTCCACGCCGCTGCCGTCGCGTGGCCCGAAAACGGCGCGCCTGCTTACCATCGCCCTCGACCCCGGCCACGGCGGGGAAGACCCGGGTGCCATCGGCGGCAGCGGCACGTACGAAAAAGTGGTGGTGTTGCAGATCGCAAAGCGGCTGCGCGAGAAGATCGACGCTCAGCCCAACATGCGCGCGATGATGACCCGCGATGCGGACTTTTTCGTGCCGCTGGGCGTGCGCGTGCAGAAGGCCCGCCGGGTGGACGCCGATCTGTTCATGTCGATTCATGCCGACGCGTTCACGTCGCCATCCGCGAACGGTGCGTCGGTATTCGCGCTATCCGAGCGCGGTGCGACGAGTGCGACGGCACGTCTGCTGGAAAAGACGCAAAACGCGTCGGACCTGATCGGCGGCGTCAATATCAAGACCAACGACCGCGCCGTGGCGCACGCGCTGCTCGATATGTCGACGACCGCGCAGATTCGCGACAGCAAGGTGTTCGGTTCGGCATTGCTCGCCGAGATCGGCACGGTTGCGGACCGGCTGCACAGCAAGAACGTCGAACAGGCTTCCTTCGCGGTGCTCAAGGCGCCGGATATCCCCTCGGTGCTGGTCGAGACAGCCTTCATCAGCAACCCCAAGGAAGAGCAACATCTGAATGACCCCGCGTATCAGGAACGGCTCGCCAACGCACTCCTCAAGGGCATCAAGGCTTACTTCGCCAAGAATCCGCCCATCGCGAAAAATCGTACAGCCTGATCGTCGGCCACAAACCACGCCCCAAATGAAAATGGCGCGACCCGGTAACGGGACGCGCCATTTTCATTGACCCGGCAGGGTCGAGCTTACTCGCTCTGGCCCGGCGCCACGCCGCGGCGACCGCGCGTGAAGAGCTTCCAGAGGGCGCCGAGGGCAATCGGCACCACAGCCGCCGAGATTCCGACCAGCACGATGATGTTCAGATACTGCTTGACGACAGGCAGGTTGCCGAACAGATAGCCGCCTCCCACGAGCAACACCACCCAGATCAGTGCACCGACCAGGTTATAGAGTTGGAAGCGCGTCCACGACATGGCCGACACGCCCGCCACGAACGGGGCGAACGTGCGCACAACCGGCACGAAACGCGCCATCACGATGGTCTTGCCGCCGTGGTGCTCGTAGAAGTCATGCGTCTTGCGCAGCGCGTCGCGATCGAGAAAACGCCAGTTCTTCTCGTACACGCGCGGCCCAATCTTCGAGCCGATCCAGAAGTTCAGCGTATTACCGCTCACGGCGGCGATGAAGAGCAGCACGCCGAGCAGCCACGGATCCATTGCACCGGTGGCGGCGAAGGCGCCGCCGATGAACAGCAGGGAATCGCCCGGGAGGAACGGAAAGAGCACCAATCCTGTTTCCACGAACACAATCATGAACAGGAACAGATACACCCAGTTTCCGTACTGATCGATGAACACCCCCAGGTGTTTATCGATGTGGAGCACCATCTCCAGCAATTGCAACAGAGTATCCAAGACGATTCCTCAAGATAAAGGACGCCGGCCCGTCCCCGCGGGCGCACGACGAATCGCATCATACCAGCGCAGACGTCGGGCGTCGTTAAGTCCCCGTGACAGCCGGCCTCGGCCTGCCAAGGGCGCGCCGATCGCCCGCCCTGCGCCCTTGACCATTCCCATGATGGGAGACAATCGCATTTTGATGGGTATTGCAGGCTGAAACGTCGATCGACTTATGTCTTTGAGGGCAACCTTTATAATGGTTCCCATGTCTGCCACTCCGACCTCCGCCTCTGCGGCGCAAGACCTGGGCGCCGCGCCCGGCGACGCCAGCACCGACGCCCCCGTGCGCCGCCCCGGCCCCATGCCGGCGGGCCTCGCACCGGCTCGCGCCATCCGTGTCCTCCCCGATCAGTTGATCAGCCAGATCGCCGCTGGCGAGGTGGTGGAGCGCCCGGCGTCTGTCGTCAAGGAATTGCTCGAAAACGCACTCGACGCGGGCGCGCGAGCCCTCCAGATCAAGCTGGAGGAAGGCGGCGTGCGCCGCATCGCGATTACCGACGACGGCGGCGGCATGTCCGCCGAGCAATTGCCGCTCGCGCTCACCCGTCACGCGACCAGCAAGATCCGCACGCTCGACGAACTGGAGTCGGTGCTCACGCTCGGTTTTCGGGGGGAAGCGCTCGCCTCGATCGCGTCGGTCGCTCAGCTCACCCTGTCGAGCCGCCAGACCGATGCCCCGCATGCGACCGCTATCGACGGCAATACGGGCGCGCTGACGCCCGCAGCCGGCCCCGTGGGCACAACGGTCGACGTGCGCGACCTGTACTTCAATACCCCTGCACGTCGCAAATTCCTGAAGACCGAGCAAACCGAATTCGGCCATTGCATGGACGTCATTCGACGCAGCGCCCTGGCGCGGCCGGACGTCGGCTTCTCGATCCTGCACAACAACCGGGCGGTAGAGCACTGGAACGCCTCGGACGCCGCCACGCGTGTCTCGCGCGTGCTCGGCAACGATTTCGCCGATGCCCACCTCGCGCTCGACGAAGGCGCGGCCGAGTTGCGCCTGACCGGTTTCGTCGGTCTGCCGACGGCCAGCCGGGGCCGCGCCGACCAGCAGTTCTTCTTCGTGAACGGCCGCTTCGTTCGCGACAAGCTGCTCACTCACGCGGTGCGCGCCGCGTACGAGGACGTGCTTCACGGCGACCGCTATCCTGCTTACGTGCTGTATTTCGAATTGCCACCGCAGTTGGTCGACGTGAACGTTCACCCGTCGAAGATCGAAGTGCGATTTCGCGATGCGCGTAGCGTCCACCAGTTCGTGTTCCACGCCGTGCAACGCGCACTGGCGCGCGCGGCGGGCAGCGGTGGCGCAACGCACGCGGCGCATCTGAGCGAAGGCGGCGGTCTCGCCGCCGGGCCGGGTGCCGCCGGTGGCGGCAGCGGAAGTGGCTTCATGGCCGCGCGTCCGGCGGCGGGCTTCGGCACACCGGGCGGCAGCAGTTGGAATCCGCGCATGCAGCAGGGTTCTCTGCCGATGGCGCAACCGCTGTCCGTCTACGACAACCTGTTCGGGCGTGCCGCACCGCCCGCGCCGCGTCCGTATGGTCAGCCGGGCGTCACCGATGCGCCCTCGCCCCCTTACGGCACCGCCGGTGCGACGCAAGACGGCGCGGCGCCGGGCGGCGGGCCCGAGGCATTGCCTGCGAGCGCCGGCGCCGCCCCCGACGCCATGTCGCTGGAGCATCCGCTCGGCTTCGCGCTCGGTCAGTTGCACGGCATCTACATCCTCTCGCAGAACGCTCACGGTCTCGTGCTGGTCGATATGCACGCGGCGCACGAGCGCATTCTGTACGAACGCTTCAAGCAGGCCCTGGTAGAGCGCAGCGTGCCGGTGCAGCCGCTGCTCATTCCGGTGACGTTCTTCGCTGACCCGGTGGAAATCGGCACGACCGAAGAGCATCAGGAGACGCTCACCGCACTCGGCTTCGACCTCGCCGCCGTGTCGCCGACCACGCTCGCCGTGCGCGCCATTCCCGCGCTGCTCGACGGTGCCGATGCGCAAGCGCTCGCGCGTGCCGTGCTGGCCGACCTGCGTCAGTACGGTGGCTCGCGTGTGCTCACGGAGCGCCAGCACGAATTGCTGGGCACGCTCGCGTGCCACACGGCCGTGCGTGCCAACCGGCGTCTCACCCACGAGGAAATGAACGCCCTGCTGCGACAGATGGAAGCCACCGAACGCGCCGATCAATGTAACCACGGCCGCCCCACCTGGTACCAGCTCACGCTCGGCGACCTCGACAAGTTGTTCATGCGCGGACGTTGAGCGGTTCATGAAGGCAAATCCCCCGATCGTCTGTCTGCTGGGCCCGACGGCCTCCGGCAAGACGGCCGCCGCCCTCGCGCTGGCGCAAGACACACCGCTTGAGATCATCAGCGTCGACTCCGCCCTCGTCTATCGCGAGATGGATATCGGCACGGCCAAGCCGAGCGCCGCCGAGCGGGCCACCGTGCCGCATCACCTGATCGATATCATCGATCCGCGCGACGCCTATTCCGCCGCACAATTCCGCGAAGACACGCTGCGGCTTGTCGATGAAATCGCCGCACGCGGCCATCGTCCGCTGCTCGTCGGCGGCACAATGCTGTACTACAAGGCGCTCACGCAAGGCCTCTCGCCGTTGCCGTCGGCCAACGCCGAAGTGCGCGCCAGACTGGACGAAGACGCCGCCCGCGAAGGCTGGCCCGCGATGCATGAACGGCTCGCCGGCGTTGACCCCGTGACGGCCGCGCGCCTCGCGCCGAACGACTCGCAACGCATTCAGCGCGCGCTGGAGATTTTCGAACTGTCGGGCAAACCCATGTCGCAGTGGCTGGCCGAACAGGCGCAGACACCCGACACGCCTTCGGCCCACACATTCGTGCCGGTGGCACTGGAGCCGGGCGACCGTTCAGTGCTCCACACACGCATTGCCGAACGCTTTCGTCTGATGCTCACGGCCGGTTTCGTCGAAGAAGTCGAACGCCTGCGCGCGCGCGGCGATCTCGATCCAGGGTTGCCGTCGATGCGCTGCGTCGGCTATCGCCAAGTGTGGGAATACCTCGACGGCGAGATCGACTACGACACCATGCGTGACAAGGGCATCTTCGCCACGCGTCAGTTGTGCAAGCGTCAGCTCACATGGCTGCGCTCGATGCCCGAGCGCCACATCGTCGACTGCACTGCCACCGACGCCGCGCAACGTGCCCTCGCCACGGTGCGCGCCCTCTGGCGCCCCTGAGCACCGCCATCGATGCTTCGCTGCCGCAGCGGCGAAGCGTCCATCCACGCTTCATCACACACGTCGCGCCCGCCTCGCACCAGTCGAAACCTGCGCCGAGCATGCGTCGAACGCGCCCCCGACGCCGCACCCGCCTCCGTTGAAACCCTGACAGCTTTTCGGTTTGCACGATGATTTTGATATGCTAATTTGCATATCAACGTTTCGATCAATGCAAATTTGCATCGAATCCACGATACCGGAATGAACGCCAATGACGCAGACGTCGATGGAGCCGAGTGGGGTGACGGGTAATGTGCTGAGGCTGCCGGCAGGCGGACCACGGCGCTTGCCGGTCGCGAAATGGGCGGTGCGCGCAGGGGTCACGCTGATCTACCTGTTCATGCTCAGCCCGCTGATCTTCGTCGTCTGGCTGAGCTTCTTCAAGGACGCGATCATCACGTTCCCGCCGAGCGGCTATACGGTGTCGTGGTATCTGAATGCGTGGCGCAACGCCGCGTTCGCCAACGGTTTCCTGCTGTCGCTGCAACTCGCTGCCTGCGCCGCCGTTGGGGGTGTGATCCTCGGTGTGGCCGCCTCTCTCGCCCTCGCGCGATATCGCTTTCCGGGCCGCCGCACGCTGGGCAATGTGTTGCTGTTACCGCTCGTGGTGCCGGGCATCGTCGCGGGCATTGCCACTTACCTCTTCTATCTGCGCGCGGAGAACACCCTCGACGTGGACATCGTCGGCACCTTCGGCGGCCTTGTGGTCGCGCACATCTGCCTGACCATTCCGTGGACGATGCGCCTCGTGGGCGCGAGTCTCGCGCAGATCGACGACACCATCGAAGAAGCCGCCCGCAACCTCGGCGCCGGCCCGTGGCGCACGTTCTGGCGCGTCACGCTGCCGATGTTGCGACCGGCCATCGTGGCGTCCGTGTTGTTCAGCTTCATCGTGTCATTCGAGAACCTCGAACTCACACTGCCGCTCGTCGGGCCCGGTAAAACCACGCTGCCCATCGCGATCATGCAATACCTCGAATTCAACCTCGACCCGACGATTGCAGCGGTCTCCGCCGCGCAGATCGTGTTGCTCGGCATCGTCATGCTGATCACCGATCGCTTCGTCAAACTCAGCCAGGTGATCTGACATGGCCAACGTTTCCCTTCGCGGACTGCGCAAGCAATACGGCAATGCCGCTGCCGTGGCGGACTTCTCTCTGGAGATTGCCGAAGGCGAACTCGTCGCGTTCCTCGGCCCGAGCGGCTGCGGCAAGACCACGACGCTGCGCATGGTTGCAGGCTTCGTCGAGCCGACGGCCGGCGAGATCTGGATCGGCGGCAAAGAGGTCTCGCGCCTGCCGCCGAATCGCCGCAACACCGGCATGGTATTCCAGCGTTACGCGCTTTTCCCCCACATGACGGTGGCCGAGAACGTGGCGTTCGGGCTCGAGATGCGACACGTGTCGAGCGCAGAGCGCACCACGCGCATTCGTGAAGCGCTCGACATGGTGCGTCTCACGCCGCTGGCGGATCGCTACCCGCGCCAGCTCTCCGGCGGTCAGCAGCAACGTGTGGCGATCGCGCGAGCCCTCGCCATCCGTCCCGATGTCTTCTTGCTCGACGAACCGCTCTCCAATCTCGACGCCAAGCTGCGCACCGAAGTCCGCGAAGAGATCCGCGCATTGCAACGCCGGCTGGGACTCACGACGATCTTCGTGACACACGATCAGGAAGAAGCCCTGGCGATTGCCGATCGTCTGGCCGTCATGCACGACGGCTGCGTGCAGCAGATCGGCACCGCCGATGCGCTCTATGAACGTCCGGCCAATCCCTTCGTGGCGAACTTCCTCGGCAAGATGAATTTTCTCGCGGGCCGGATGACGGATGGCCACTTTGTGACCGCGAAGGGGGAACACCTGGCGTTGGCGACCGCCTCGCCGGATGCCACCACCCTCGGCATCCGTCCCGAACGCCTGCGCCTGACCGACACGCCCGCGCCGGACGAAACGGCCTTGCCGGTCACGGTCGATCAGACGATCTACCTGGGCTCCACGCTCGAACTGCGTCTGAAGAGCCCCCAAGGCGAGATGCTCGTGGCACACGTGCAAAACACCGCACGCGACGACGCGGGCCGTTATGCCCCCGGCCGTGCGCTCAAAGCCTGTTTCGCAAGTACCGACTGCCTGTTTTTCAACGCCTGACGACACCGCCTCACTCACCCCTTGCCTCGGCCTATGAACTGGCCAACGTTTTGAAGGATGACGACATGACGCACGCCCTGAATCGCCGCACGTTTCTGAAGACCGCTTCCGGTCTGGTGATCGCTCCCGCGCTAGGCCTCGACGCGCTCTCGGCGCAGGCGGCCGATGCGTGCCCGAACGTGGTCGTCGGCACCTGGGGCGGCGACTATCTGAATCTGCTTGAGCAAAACATCGGCAAGCCGATCATCGAAGCCGCAGGCGGCAAGGTCACTTACGACTCGGCCGATCAGGTCGCGCGCATGACCAAGCTGCGCGCCGAGAAAGCCTCGCGTCGCGGCTCGCTCGACGTGGCGTGTCTGGCCGATCTCGATATGTACGACATCAACCGCTCGGGCATTCTCGAACCCGTCGATGCGAAGCTCGTGCCGAACCTTGCCAACACGCTCGAAACGCTGCGCCGTCCGTACTCGATTCCGCATATCTTCAGCGCAATGGTGATCGTGTACAACCCGGAAAAGCTCGGCACGAAGCCCGACTCGTTCATGGCTGCGCTCGACCCCAAACTCAAGGGTAAGGTCGGCTTCTCCGACATTCTCTACAACTTCAACGTGGTGAGCAGTTCGCTCGCCGCAGGCCATAAAAACGGCGATACCGCCGGGGGCATGCAGTTCTTGCGCGAGTTGCGCAAGTCGCAGCAACCGAAGGTCTATCCGTCGAACGAAGCGGTGGCCTCTGCGCTCAAGAGCGGCGACATCTGGTTCACCTGCATGTGGAAGGCCCGCGCACTGCAATGGAAGAAGGCCGGCGTGCCCATCGATTATGTCGTTCCCAAGGAAGGCGCGGTGCCGGTGACGTTCGAAGCCGCGGTGCCCAAGAACTCGCAGTCCAAGCCGTGCGGCTTCAACTACCTGAACGCGATGCTCGACCCGCGCGCGCAGATCGGTTTCGCGGAGACGATGGGCTACGCGCCTACCGTGAAGAACGCGAATCTGCCGCCGTCGCTGCAACAGAGTGTGGGCTTCACGAATGCCGAACTCGACCGGATGGTCAAGCTCGACTATGCGAAATTCACCGCCGACAAGCCCGCGCTGCTCGACTTCTGGAACAAGGAATTCAAGGTGGGGCTGTGAACGTTGCCGACACTCCCGAGCCCGCGATGACCTCGCATCCGCCGTCCTCCCGAGCCGCCCAGGCCGCCACCGCACGCGCGGTGCGCGGTGCATTCACGGGCGGCTCGCTCGCCGCGCCGGCCACGCTTGTCGTGTTGCTCGTCATCGTGTTGCCCGGCCTGCAACTGGTGCGCTACAGCTTCAACCGGTTCGATCCCGTCGACATGATGCAGGCGGCACTGACCGGCGCGAACTATCTCAAGTTCTTCACCGATCCGTACTACCTGTCGGTGTTGTGGACGACGATCAAGGTCGCCTCGCTATGTACCGCGCTCGCGCTCGTGTTCGGCTTTCCCGTCGCGTACGTGCTCGCCCGCACGCAAAGCCGCTTCAAGAGCCTGCTCGTGATGCTGCTGGTCTTCCCGCTGCTTGTCGGCAACGTGGTGCGCGCGGCCGGGTGGATGGTCATGCTCGGCAACGCCGGATTCATCAACTCGTTGCTCGTGTCGTTGGGCATCGTGCCGCAACCGATTCGCCTGCTCTACACCCCGTTCGCGGTTGTCGTAGGCACCACGGCCGTGGTGCTGCCCTACATGATCCTCACGTTGCAGAGCGTGCTCGAAGGCATGGACTTTTCCGTCGAGGAAGCCGCGCGCAATCTGGGGGCGACATTCCGGCAGACGCTCACACGCGTGATTCTGCCGATGGCGGCGCCGGGCATCGCGGCAGGCACCATGCTCGTGTTCATTCTCTGCATGAATGCCTATGCCACGCCCGTGCTGCTCGGCGGCACCGGCATCACGATGATGACGCCCTCGATCTACGACCAGATCGCGAAGGCGAACAACTGGCCGTTCGGCGCGGTGCTCTCCATCGTGTCGATGGTCGTGACGTTCGCACTGGCCATCGCCTCGCACTGGGTCATCCACCGCCGTTATGCGAAGACGATGATGACCTGAGTTCCCCGACTGCGCTTGCCGCCCCGTGCGCCCAGCCGGCCCCGCTCGTATCTCGCCCGCGCCGTGCGTCGCGCCTGCGCTCCCTGAGATTGCGCAACATTTTGCAGACAAGGATTTCGCCATGCCGACACTCTCTCACGCCACACGCCAGTACCGTCGCAGTCTGATGAACGAGTTGATGGACCGCACTCGCGTCGATGCGCTCGTGTTTACCGCCGCAGACTTCTTCCAGTGGGCCACGAACTTTCACGTGGACGTGCAGACATGGGAGCGCCCGATTGCCATTTGCGTGCCGCGTAACGGCGAGCCTTTCGCGGTAATGAACGAACTGTCCACGCACCATCTGATGATGGCCCGCGAACGTGGCCATCTCTGGCTCGATCTCGATCTCGTCACGCTCTACGCCGAGCATCCGCGTGTGACGCAACGCCAGCCGCTGCTCGCCGACGTTCCCGCCCTGATCGCCGATACGCTGCGTGCTGCCGGTCTCGCCGGCTCGCGCATCGGTGTCGACGCGGCCGGTGGTCCGCTCGGGCGCGCCGGTGCGTTGCTGCCCGACGCGAAACTCGTGCCGATGCTCGCCGAGATGCGCGCGCTGCGCTGGGTCAAGCACGAAGAGGAAATCGCCGTCATGCGCGCGGCTGCCGAACTGGCCGACTGGGTGCAAGACCGCTATCGCGAAAACATTCGTCCGGGGCGTCTCGTGCAGGAACTCGATTATGCGATGGCCGCACTGATGGTCACCGAAGGCGCGAAGCGCTTTCCCGGCGAAAACCTCGAAGTCATGCGCTGCTGGACACTCTCCGGACCTGCCTCGGCCTCGCCGCACGGCGACGGCGCATCGTGCGGCGCGCGCATCGGCGCGGGCGACGGCATGGTCAACATCGTGATCCCGCGCCTGAACGGTCTCGTCATCGAGAACGAACGCACATGGTTCTGCGGCAAGCCGTCGAGCGAGCAGGCACGTTTCTATGAGGTCGCGCGTGCGGCCAATGAAGCCGCCGTGAACGCCGCCGTGACCGGAAAACCCGTGTCCGGCATCGACGCCGCCGCGCAGGCCGTCATCGAGAAGGCCGGTTGCGGCGAGTACATCCGTCATCGCACGGGACACGGCATGGGCATCATCGGCCACGAGTACCCGGACGACATGGCGTTCAATCATCGTCCGCTGCTGGCCAACGAAGTCTATTCGGCAGAGCCGGGCATCTATGTCTACGGCCTCGGCGGCTTCCGTCTGGACGACTCGGTCGTCACCGGCGACACCCCCGTGATGCTGACCAACACGCCGCGCACGCTCGCCCACGCCACGATCGATTGAGCATAAGACACGTTTGCCGGCCAGGCTGAGTGGCCTGAGTGGCAGACCAGACACATCATCCCGGAGGAGAGGTCATGGAGTCGATTCTGTTGTCGAATTGCGCGTTGCTCGACCCGGTCAAGGGCGAGCTGCGCGAAGACCACGCTGTTCTGATCGAGGACGGCCGCATCAAGGAAGTGTCCGACAAACCGATTCGCGCCCAGTCCGCGCGCGAGATCGACGCGCACGGACGCACCGTCATGCCGGGCCTGATCGATCTGCATGTGCACGTTCACGCCACGCAACTCAATCTCGCCGCGCAAGCGCATCTTCCGAACGTGCTCGTCACGCTCAAGTCGGTGCCGATACTGCAAGGCATGTTGCGTCGCGGCTTCACTACCGTACGCGATGCGGGCGGTGCGGGGTACGCCATCAAACAAGCGGTCGACAGCGGTCTGGCCGAAGGACCGCGCCTGTTCGTGTCGGGCCGCGCGATCAGTCAGACCGGCGGACACGGCGACGGACGCCCACGCACCGACTACATCGGCACCGACGGCCCCTGCCCGTGCTGCGTGCGCGTGGGCGCCCTGTCGCGCGTGGCCGACGGCGTCGATGAAGTGCGCCGTGCCGTGCGCGAAGAACTTCAGATGGGGGCCGACCAGATCAAGATCATGGCCTCGGGCGGCGTGGCGTCGCCCACCGATCCCGTCGGGGCGTGGGGCTATTCCGAAGACGAGATTCGCGCCATCGTCGCCGAAGCGCGCGCACGGGGCACCTATGTGCTCGCACATGCCTACACGGCGCAAGCCATCGAGCGCGCCGTGCGTTGCGGCGTGCGCACCATCGAGCACGGCAATCTCGTCGACGCCCCGACTGCGCGCTACATGGCCAGCCAGGGCGCTTACGTGGTGCCCACGCTGGTGACCTACGACGCCCTCGCCAACGAAGGCAAGTCGCTCGGTCTGCCAGACGATAGCGTGGCGAAGATCGCCGATGTGCATGCGGCCGGGCTGCGCTCGCTGGAGATCTTCCGCGAAGCGGGTGTGAAGATGGGATACGGCTCGGATCTGCTGGGCGAGTCGCAGCGCCTGCAAAGCGACGAATTCCGTTTGCGCGCCGAGGTGCTCTCCCCGGCGGAGATTCTGCGAAGCGCCACGGTCGTCGGCGCCGAGGTGCTCGGCCAGTCCGGGCAGTTGGGCGAGATCTTGCCCGGTGCGCACGCCGATGTGCTGATCGTCGACGGCAATCCGCTTGCGTCGCTGGACTGCCTGCTCGGTCAGGGGGAGCGGATTCCGATGGTAATGAAGGGCGGTAGAATCCACGCTTTCGCGCTGTAAGGCGAGTGCCGCACGCGGTGCGGCACAAGCGCAAACCTTCCGTGGAGAATCGATGGATTTCCGGCACATCGACGCCTTTCGGGCGCTGATGCTCACGCGCACGACCACCAAAGCGGCACAGGTGCTCGGCACGTCGCAGTCTGCGGTCAGCCGTCTCGTGGCCGATCTCGAACGCTCGACGCGTCTCACGCTGTTCGATCGCGCGCGCGGCCGGCTCGAGCCCACGGCCAAAGCATTCGCGCTCTTCGAGGAAGTCGAGCGCCGCTACGCCGGGCTCGATAACATCCGTGAATTCGCGCTCAATCTGCGCAACCCCGATAAGGCCGTCATTCGCGTGGGGTCCGTGCTGTCGTTCGGCCTCGGCTTCTTCGCGCGCGTGATGGCCGGCTACCGGGCGCTGCATCCGAGCGTGCAACTCGCGCTGACCACGGGCGCGTCGGATCTCATTCGCGATCAGGTCGTCGCGCACCAACTCGCGCTAGGTCTCGTGACCAACACCATCGATGTCGCCGCAACCGACGCCGTCTCGTTCGCCAAGCTCGACGCGATTTGCGCCCTGCCATCGGGCCATGCGCTCGCCCGCAAGAAAGTGATCCGTCTGGCCGATCTGAAAGGGCAGCCGATTCTGTCGTACGAGCCGACCGACATGGTGCGCTGGGGCATGGATCAGCTCTTCGCGGACGGCAACCTCCATCAGCAGGTCGTCGCCACGGCGCGTTATTCCGTCAATATCGGCACGATGGTCAAAGAGAACGTCGGCATCGGCTTGCTGCACCCGGTGTCCGCCTATGATTTTCTCGACTCCGATCTCGTGTTGCGCCGCTTCGAGCCGTCGATGCCGTTTCACACGCTGCGCATCACGCCGCGCGCCGCCGCCCCCAACGCGCAACTCGACGACCTCGTGCGGATGATGGAGACCACGCTCGAGGATGTCATGCGTGCCGTCGAAGCCCGCATGAAGCGCTGACGCAAGGCCAGCGCCTTCTCCCTACAGCATCCGGTCGCACATGAAGTCGACGAACACCCGCAGCTTGGGCGAGAGGTGACGGCTCGACGGCCAAAGCATCCAGAACTGGCCGGGGTTTTCCAGATAGTCGCCGAGAAACACCTGAAGGTCGCCTGCGGCAAGCGCGTCGCGCGCGAGAAAGTCAGGCATGTACGCGATGCCCAGCCCGTGCGTCGTTGCACTCAATAACGCTTCCATGTTGTTGCATGTGAGGTGGGTGTGCAGCTTGGGCTCGCGCGTCACCTCGGACACGAACGCCCAAGGCTGCAACTTTCCCGACGTCGGAAACCGAAAGCGGATGCATGCGTGCGTTTCGAGATCGCTTGGGGTTTGCGGCGTGCCATGCCACGCGAGATAGGCGGGCGACGCACTCAGCACGAAACGAAACGGCCCCGCACGACGCGACATGAGCGTCGAGTCCGGTAAGTCGCCACTGCGAATGACTACGTCCAGACCGCCTTCGATCAGATCGACGATGCGGTCGTCGAAATCCAGATCGAGCTCGACGTCCGGGTACTTTTCGGTGAACGCCGGCAGCAACGGCATCACAAACCGGTAAGCCGTGACAGGCAGCCCGACGCGCAATTTGCCGCGCGGCGTCTGCGATACCTGCGAGAGCATGGCGCGCGCGTCGGCCAGTTCGTCGAGCACTCGCCGGCAGCGCTCGTAATACAGTTGGCCCGCCTCCGTCAGATTCACGCGTCGCGTACTGCGCTGGAAAAGCCGCACACCGAGTGTCGCTTCGAGCCGTGCAATCTGCTTGCCGATCGCCGACGCCGACACCCCCATCGCCCGCCCCGCCGCCACGAAACTCAACGCCTCGGCCGCGCTCACGAACGCAGAGATTTCCGCCAGATTGTCCATCGTCACGCGCTCCTGTGCAGTTCGCCGCCCATCATCAATTACGGAATTTTATTCCTTAATCCACGAACCTATCGGCTCTTTATTTTGCATTGACGATTTTTTAGCATGTATGACGCGACGTCGGCCAACGTTCCCTTTCCACTTCCGACACGCGTCAGCGCGTCTTCATCAGGACTTTTTCCATGTCGAACAAGGCTTCCCGGCTCCCGCCGCACGCGGGCGCCTCGTTGCGCCGCCGTCTGCTGGGCCTCTTTTCCGTGTGTCTCGCCGCAGTACTCCTGCCCATGAGCTTCTCGGGCGGTGCGGTTGCCACACCGGCCATCGGTGCGGCATTGCATGGCAGCGCGCTCGAGATGCGCTGGATCACCAGCGCCTTCATGCTGGCGTTCGGCGGCTGTCTGATGGCCGCCGGCGCGTGCGCCGATGCGTTTGGGCGCAAACGCATCTTCCTGCTGGGTGTGGGGTGCTTGCTGCTCACATCACTGGCGCTCGCCATGTCCCGCACCGCGCTCGGTGTCGACTGGCTCCGCGCATTGCAAGGCGTGGCGGCGGCGGCAACGCTCGCAGGCGGTGGCGCCTCGCTGGCGCAGGATTTCGACGGACACGCCCGTGCGCGCGCCTACGGTCTGCTGGGCACGACCTTCGGCGCGGGTCTGGCTTTCGGGCCGTTACTCGCCGGGACGCTCATCGCGCACTTCGGCTGGCAAGGGGTGTTTATCGCCACCGCAGCCGTCGCAACGCTCGCGCTGGGCATCGGCATGTGCGGCGTGCGCGAATCGCGCGATGCGTCAGCAGCAGGGCTCGACTGGCCCGGAACGCTGTCCTTCACCGGTGCGCTCTCGTGCTTCACCTACGGCGCGATTCAGGCGCCTGCGCTCGGGGCAACGGCGCCGGAGGTCGTCGCCGCGCTTGTGCTCGCGGTGATGTTGGCCTTCGCGTTCGTCGTCATCGAACGGCGCGTGGCGCATCCGATGCTCGACCTGTCGCTCTTTCGCTACGTGCGTTTCATCGGCGTACAGATGCTGCCCATCGCCACGTGCTGTTGCTACATCGTGCTGCTGGTGTTGCTTCCTCTGCGCTTCATCGGCGTGCATGGCGACAGCGAGGTCGTGGCCGGCTTGCGCATGATGGCCTTGTCGCTGCCGGTGCTCGTGGTGCCCTTCATCGCCACGCAGTTGGCGCGACGCATGCCCGCAGGCGTGCTGTGCAGTACGGGGTTGGTGCTGGCCGCAGCGGGTCTGGCGTGGCTGGCACGCACGGCCGGCTCGCCGGAGGCGGGCGTGTTGAGTCCCTCTCTGTGGCCTATGCTGCTGATCGGCGCCGGAAGCGCGATACCGTGGGGCCTGATGGACGGGCTGTCGGTGAGTGTCGTGCCGACGGATCGCGCAGGCATGGCCATGGGCATTTTCAATACGACGCGTGTGGCCAGTGAAGGCGTGGCGCTCGCCATCGTGGGCGCCGTGTTGATTGCCATGATCGGCACACAACTGCCCGACCTGCATGGCACGGTGACGTCCGACGTGGCACGTGCGGCCATCAATCGACTCGTCGCGGGGGATCTGCATGGGGCAGCGACAAGCGTCCCGGCTTGGGGCGAGGCAGCATTACGTAGTGCTTACGAACGCGCTTTCGCGACCTTGCTCGACGGGCTCGCGATCGTCACCCTGCTGTGCGCCGCCGTCGTGTTGGCCTGCCTCAGCGGCAAACCGCGCACCCACGCCGCCGATCTGGATGAGTCGGCCGACACGGCCCTGCGCTGACCTCGCTTGCGCGCGTCAAAAAGAAAAGCCCGCCGAGGCAATCCCCGGCGGGCTTTCAGTGCATTCCTAATGCCGGAAGGGCATCGCCCTCCCTATGTCTTACGACACGATCGTTTGCGCCTCGCCTTCCTTGCGCTCGCGGATCGTGCCCAAACGATAGACCGTCTCGCCCGACGCTTCGAGGTGCTTGACGGCCGCATCGGCGTCGGCCGCCGACACGATGACCGCCATACCGATGCCACAGTTGAAGACGCGGTGCATTTCGGCGTCGGCCACCTTGCCGTGCGCTTGCAGCCACTGGAACAGCGGCGGCAGCGTCCAGGCGTCCTTCGAGATGTCGGCCGTCAGATTGTCTTGCAGTACGCGCGGGATGTTCTCGACGATACCGCCGCCCGTGATGTGGGCCATGCCCTTGACCGGCAGCGTCTGCATCAGCGCCAGCAGGGGCTTGACGTAAATACGTGTGGGCGCCATCAGCACGTCACGCAACGGTTGGCCGTGGAAGTCGGCGTCCAGATCCGGCTTGGCGACTTCGATGATCTTGCGAACCAGCGAATAGCCGTTCGAGTGCGCGCCCGACGAAGCCAGGCCCAGCACCACGTCGCCCGGCACGATGGTCGTGCCGTCGATGATCTTGCTCTTCTCGACCGCGCCGACCGCAAAACCGGCCAGATCGTACTCGCCGTCCGGGTACATGCTCGGCATTTCCGCCGTCTCGCCGCCGATCAGCGCGCAACCGGCCAGTTCGCAGCCCTGGGCGATGCCCTTGACGACGGTCGCAGCCGTGGCCACGTCCAGCTTGCCGCAGGCAAAGTAGTCGAGGAAGAACAGCGGTTCGGCGCCCTGCACCAGAATGTCGTTCACGCTCATGGCGACCAGATCCTGGCCGACCGTGTCGTGCTTGTTCAGCGTGAAGGCCAGCTTGAGCTTGGTGCCCACGCCGTCGGTCCCCGAAACGAGTACCGGCTCCTTGTAGCGCTTGGGCACTTCGAACAGCGCGCCAAAGCCGCCGATGCCTCCCAGCACGCCGTCGCGCAGGGTTTTCTTGGCAAACGGCTTGATCGCTTCGACCAATGCGTCGCCCGCTTCGATGTCGACGCCAGCGTCGCGATAGGAAAGGCCGGAAGTTTCGTTAGGGTGTGACATGACGGGAATGCATCAAGGTTCGGTAAAATGCGATTTTACCCGATGCGCGTGTCCTTTCGGCACGCAAACCGGATATCGGACGCCGGCGAAGGCCGTCGTGCCCTGCAAACCGTACTGTGCCGGCCTTCCGCCGGCTTTCTTCGTTCGTGATCCAGCAACTGTATCTCGACCTCGGCACACCGCCGCCCGCTACGTTCGACAATTTCATTGTCGGGCCCAATCGCGAGCCGGCGTTGATGCTCGCCGGCCTGAATGCCGAACTCTCGGCCGGCACGGCACGCGACCGCGGCATCTACCTCTGGGGGGCTGCCGGGTCCGGCCGCACCCACCTGATGGAGGCGCTGTGCCATGCCGTCGGCCCGAGCGCACGCTATCTGCGCCCGAACAGCCCGCTGGCGGCCTTCACGTTCGACGACCAGAGCACGGTCTATTGCGTCGACGACTGCGACAACCTCTCGCCCACCCAACAGATTGCGGCTTTCAATCTGTTCAACGAGACGCGCGCCCGTCCGCATTGCGCCTTCGTGGCAGCAGGTTCGCAGCCGCCGGTCGACATGCCGCTGCGCGAAGATCTGCGCACCCGTCTCGGTTGGGGCCTCGTTTTTCACATTGTGGGACTCGACGATGACGGCAAGAAACAAGCGTTACAGAATGCCGCCCGTGAGCGCGGTTTGCAGTTGGCAGCCGACGTGCCCGCCTACCTGCTCACTCATTTCCAGCGCGATATGTCGAGCCTGATGGCGTTGCTCGATCGCCTGGATCGTTTTTCGATGGAACAGAAACGCGCGGTGACCTTACCGTTACTGCGCCAGATGCTCACCCACACCGACCCCGTCACCCCCGACGGTAAAAACTAGGCAGACCCTAGCTTCAGGTAAAATTCGCGCAATGACCAATTTAGCTCTCTTCGATCTCGACCACACCCTGCTGCCAACCGACAGCGACAAAGAGTGGGGTCGTTTCCTTGTGCGCCAGGGCGCGGTCGAGCGTGACTCGTACGCGCAGGCCAACGAGGCCTTCTATCAGGACTACCGCGCAGGCCGGCTCGATATGCCGGCCTATCTGCGTTTCTGCCTCGCGCCGCTCGCACGCTATCCGCGTGACCAGCTCGACGCATGGCACACACAGTACATGGAAGAGTCGATCCTGCCGCATATCCGTCCCGAAGCGCTCGAACTGCTCGACGTGCACCGCAACGCGGGCGACCTGTGCGCTATCGTGACGGCCACCAACACGTTCGTCACGCGGCCGATCGCCAAGGCGTTCGGCATCGATCATCTGATCGGCACCGAGCCGGCGACTGCGGGTGACGATCCGAATGCGCGTTATACCGGCGAATATGTCGGTACACCGAGCTTCCGCGAGGGCAAGATCACACGCACCGAAGCCTGGCTCGCGAGCCTGGGCAAGACGTGGAGCGATTTCGACCACGCATTTTTCTATAGCGATTCCGCCAACGACGTCCCCCTGATGGAGAAAGTGAACCATCCGGTGGCAACGAACCCCGATGAGGCGCTGCGCGGCATTGCGCTGGCGCGTCGCTGGCCCATTCTCGAGTTGTTCCAGTGATCCGCAAACTCATCAAGAAACTGTTAGGCAAAGACAGCCAGAGCGCCGGCGTCGCAGGCGACCCGCCCGCCGCCGGCCTGCCGGTCGTCATCCCGGCCTCGGTCCACGGTATCGATCCGAGCCTGCTCTCGAAGAATGCCGTACGCGTGACCGACACGTTGCAGCAAGCCGGTTTCAAGGCGTTCATCGTCGGCGGCGCCGTGCGCGATCTGCTGCTGGGCATCGCCCCCAAGGACTTCGACGTCGCCACGAGCGCCACACCTGAACAGGTTCAACGCCTGTTCCGACGTGCGCGCATCATCGGCCGCCGCTTTCAGATCGTGCATGTGCAGTTCGGGCAGGAGATCATCGAGACCTCCACGTTCCGGGCGTTGGTCGATGCCGTCGACAGCGAGCAGATCGGTACGCGTCGTCCGAAAAAAGGCGAACTCGACCGCAAGACGCACGTCACCGACGAATCGGGCCGCGTGCTGCGCGACAACGTCTGGGGCGAGCAGGATGAAGACGCCGCGCGGCGCGACTTCACCGTCAACGCCATGTATTACGACCCGGCGGCCCAGACGGTGCACGACTATCACCACGGCTGGGAAGACATTCAGAAGCGCGTGCTGCGCATGATCGGCGACCCCGCCACGCGCTATCGTGAAGACCCCGTGCGCATGCTGCGCGTGGTTCGATTCGCGGCCAAGCTCGGCTTCAAGATCGACGAAGCCACGGCCGCACCGATTCCGCACCTGGCCCCGCTCATCGACAACGTGCCGGCGGCGCGTCTGTTCGACGAGATGCTCAAGCTGCTGCTCTCGGGGCATGCCTGGGCATGCGTGCAGCAACTGCGCACGCAAGGGCTGCATCACGGCTTGCTGCCGTTGCTCGATGTCGTGCTGGAGCAGCCGCTGGGCGAGAAGTTCGTCGCGCTGGCGCTTGCCAACACCGACGCGCGCATTCGCGCGGGCAAACCGGTCTCGCCGGGCTTCCTGTTCGCCGCACTCCTGTGGCACCTCGTGCTCGAAAAGTGGCAGGCCTATCAGAGTGCAGGCGAATATCCGATTCCGGCGTTGCATCTGGCCATGGACGATGTACTCGACGCGCAAACCGGCAAGCTGGCGATCCAGCGCCGTTTCGTCGCCGACATGAAGGAAATCTGGGGCTTGCAGGTGCGTCTGGACAAGCGGGTGGGCCGCACGCCGCTGCGACTGCTCGAGCATCCGCGTCTGCGCGCCGGTTACGACTTCCTGCTGCTGCGTTGCGAGTCGGGTGAAGTCCCTGCCGAAGCCGGTCAGTGGTGGACGGACTTCCTCGAAGGCGACGCCGCGACGCGCGACGCGTTGCTCGCTCAGGGCAGCGGATCGGGAAGTACGGCGCCGGCGGCAAAGCGTCGCCGCCGCCGTCGCAAACCGTCGGGTGGCGGGGGTGGCGAGGGCTCGGGCGGCGATCGTGGAGACGGCGGTGGCGGCGCTGAGAATGCTGCCAGCGAAAATCATGGCAAGCGGGTATCATCGCCACAGCATGGTTCCGAAGGTGCTTCATGACTGTTGCCTATATCGGGCTCGGTGCGAATCTCGGCGACGCCCGCCAAGCGATCAAGGACGCCATCATCTGTCTTGCACAGCAGATTGGCATCACCATCACGGCCAAGTCCGACCTGTATCGCACCGCTCCCATCGAGTCGAGCGGTGACGACTATCTCAACTGCGCCGTCGCCGTCGAGACAAGCCTGACCGCCCGCCAATTGCTCACGATGTGTCTGAAGATCGAACTGCATTTCGGGCGTGAGCGGCCGTACAAGAACGCGCCACGCACGCTCGATCTCGATCTGCTGTTGTACGGCGACGAGCGCATTGCAGAGCCCGATCTGATCGTGCCGCATCCGCGCCTCGCGCTACGCGCCTTTGTGCTGCGCCCGCTCGCGGATCTGGCGCCCGAACTCGACATTCCCGGCGTGGGGCGCGTGAGCGCCCTGCTGGCGAATGTCGCAGACCAGCGCATCGAGCGCGTCGAGCAGTGCTGCTGCCCGACGAAACGAGCCTACGCATCATGAGATCGCCCGTCCTCGGGCGTTTTCGCTATCTGGCCGTCGAAGGCCCCATCGCGGTTGGCAAGACGTCGCTGGCGCGGCGACTCGCCGATACCGCCGGTGCCGATGTGATGCTCGAACAGCCTGCGCTCAATCCCTTTCTCGAACGCTTCTATCGCGACAGTGCGCGGCATGCACTGCCTGCGCAATTGTCCTTCTGTCTGCAACGTGTGGACGAAGCGACGGAAATTGCGCGGCGCGATATCGACGGCAAGCCGATCTTCACCGACTTCCTTCCCGAGAAAGATGGCCTGTTCGCGCGGCTCACACTCGCCGCCGACGAACTTGAGCTGTACCGCAAGCTCGTCGCGCATATCGAGCGGCCGCACCGGGCGCCGGATCTCGTCATTCATCTGCAAGCGAGTCCCGAGACGCTGTTCGCGCGCATTCAGAAGCGCGCGATTCCGATGGAACAGCAAATTCCGGACACCTATCTTCGCGCGTTGTGCGACATCTACGGCGAATTCTTCTATCATTACGCCGCTGCGCCGGTATTGACTGTCGATACGGAACAATTCGACCCGGCCCACGATGACAATGACTTCGCCCTGCTGGTCGAACGCATCGATCAGATGCGCGGGCGCAAGGAAGTCTTCGTCAAGGGCGCTCGTCCCTGAGCGTCTCCAGACCCGAGCGTCGCGCCAGCGACCCCTCCTGAACCGAGGCTGACATGAGTTATCTGCAAGAATCCAACCGCAAGGCCGTGACCGTTCCCGGACTGGCCCAGATGCGCGAACGTGGTGAGAAGATCGCCATGCTCACGGCTTACGACGCGAGTTTTGCCGCGCTGCTCGACCGCGTGGGCGTGGATGCCATTCTCGTTGGCGACTCGCTGGGCAACGTGATTCAGGGCCAGCGCACGACGCTGCCCGTCACGTTGCGCGACATCTGCTATCACACCGAGTGTGTGGCGCGCAGCGTCAACAAGGCCGTGGTGCTGGCCGATCTGCCGTTCGGCACGTATGGCACGAAGGAACAGGCGTATCAGAGCGCGGTGTCCGTCATGCAGGCCGGTGCGCAGATGGTGAAGATCGAAGGCGGCGAATGGCTTGCCGAGACAGTCCGCTTCCTGGTCGAGCGCAGCATTCCGGTGTGTGCCCATCTGGGGCTGACGCCGCAGTCGGTGCACGCCTTCGGCGGTTTCAAGGTGCAGGCGCGCGAAGATGCCGCTCAGGCACGTTTGCTCGACGATGCCCGCGCGTTGCAGGCAGCAGGTGCGCAATTGGTCGTGCTGGAAGCGATTCCGGCCGCCGTGGCAGCGCGTGTCACGCCGGAGTTGCCGACAATGCCGACCATCGGCATCGGTGCCGGCCCCGACTGCGACGGGCAAGTGCTCGTGCTGCAGGACATGCTGGGCGTGTTCCCCGGCAAGTCGCCGAAGTTCTCGATGAATTTCATGGATGGCCAGCCGAGCATCGCAGCGGCCATCGAAGCGTATGTGCAGGCGGTGAAGCACGGCACGTTCCCGACGCAAGAGCATTCCTTCTGAGCGTCGGCCTCGCCGCTGCGTGGTAGAAAAATCGGTTCGGAGACGAGCCGATTTTTTCATGCCGTCATCGGCAACGTCAGCACCACCGCAAAGCCCTCGCCCTCCACCCGCTCGAAGGTCATCTGCCCGCCGTGTGCCTGAATCACTTCGGCAACCATCGCCAGTCCCAGACTTGCCCCTTCGCGGCCATCCGCGCGCGAAGAGAATGGCGTGCGCACGCGCTGCCACTCCGCCTCCGGGATACCCGGCCCGTCGTCGAAGAAGCGCAAACGCCATTGATCTTGCGTGCCGGTCACGTCGACATGAAGCCGATGCGGCGCACCGTAGGCCAATGCGTTGACCAGCACGTTCTTGATCGCTTCGCGCAGGCTCAGCGGGTCACCAAGGATCATGCAAGGTGTCTCCGGCGCCTGAAGCGCAACGTCGATGTCGCGCGTGGCATAAGAGAGCGTCTCGCGCATAGCCGTCTGCAACAACTCGTTCAGCTCGACAGGCACCGGCGCCACGCTGTCGGCCCGGTGCTGCACCATCGCGTGATTGATCAGTTGGTGGATGAGTCCGCCCAGTCCGCGTGCCTGCTTCTGAATGCGTGCGATGTGCGTCTGGCGCGCGGCGGCGTCCTGTGTCTGCGTGAGCAATTCCGCCTGCGCCGTGAGCGCCGTCACCGGTGTGCGCAATTGATGCGCCGCGTCACCGATCACGCGTCGCATCAGCGCACGCGATGTCGCGAGCCGTCGCATGAAGTCGTTGATCGCGCCCACGAGCGCCAGCGTCTCGGCGGGTACGGTCACCGCCAATGGCTTGAGGTCGTTCGAATCGCGCGCCCGAATCGCCGCCTCGATCTGCTTGAGCGGCAAGAGCGCCTGACGCAAGGTCCATAGGGCGGCGAGCATCGTCAGCACCCCTGTTGCGATGGTGATGAGCAGCGTGTTGTCCGCCAGCCCGCGTGTGAATCGCACCCGGGCATTCTGCGTATGCGCCAACGCCACTACCGCCCACGGATGGGGGGCAGCCACCGGCATGCGGCGCCCGACGATCGCGATGCGGATCGGCATCTCCTGATAGGTGCCGTCGACAACGATGGGGCCATCGGCCAGTTTGTCCCACGGAATGGCCGGATGGAACTCGGAATCTCCGCCCACGGAACGGCCATTCGGATCGAGCACGGTGTAGAAGATCTGATCGCCCGGCGCAAGCGCGGAAAAGGCGGCGAGCGGTACGTCGACATTCACTTCGCCGTTCTGATACCAGGTGTTCTCGGCCACTTGCAGTGCGCTGCCAAGCAGCCAGCGGTCATACGCACGGTCGACGGCAGCGCGGGTCGAGAACCAGATACCGAGCAACACCGCCGCCACCGCGAGCGCCAGTACGGCGCCCATGCGCACCACCAGCCGCAGATACAGTGACCGGCCGGGAACGATCATGACAGCACGAGTTGGTAGCCCAGTCCGCGCAACGTGCGAATCTGGAATTGCGCCGTCGCCAGCTTCTTGCGCAAGCGGGCGACGTATTGCTCGATGGCGTTCGCATTCGGGGCGGGCTCGTCGCCGTACAGGCGATCCATGAGTTCGTCCTTGCCGAAGATGCGTCCCGGACGCGCCGCGAGGATTTCAAGCAACGTCACTTCGCGGCGCGTAAGCTCGATCGGCTGCCCGTCGATCTCCACGCCGCGGCGCTTGCGATCGAGCGAGAGATTCGCACACGTCAACCGGTTCGTGGCGTCCTGCCCGGTGCGGCGCATGAGGGCTCGCACGCGCGCTTCCAGCTCGCGAAAATCGAAGGGTTTGGTGAGGTAATCGTCGGCCCCGAGATCGAGGGCACGCACCCGCTCTTCGATCTCGGCACAAGCGGTGAGCATCAGCACCCGGGTGGACAAGCCGCGTTCGCGAACTCGCTTGAGCAGTTCGAAACCATCGACGTGCGGCAGCATGACGTCGAGGATCAGCAGGTCGTAGTCGTCGCCGATACGCGCCGCTGCGGCCGCGCCGTCCGACTCGCAATCGAGCGCATGGCCAAGCTTGCGCAACTGGGTGGCAATCGCTTCGGCGACATCGGCAGTGTCTTCCACCAGCATGATGCGCATGGTTCCTGAGTCTCCTTCTTTTTGTATCGCCGGGCGCGAGAAGTCTTCCCGAACGCCGTGCCGCCGTGAATCTCCCGGCGTATGCCCGCGATTCTCTCGGAATTCGCCGGCAACTTCCTCGGTGTTTCCCCTGAATTCGGGCGCCCCCTGCCCGGTATGTCAGCTTCGCTACAGCTTCGCTGCTTAGTATCGAGCCGATTATAAAAGCATCCTTCAGGAGACACGCAATGCATGACGCCCCCCTTGCGGGCGCCGCCGGGACGATTGCGCCCGCGGTGCCGCCATTGCTGGAAATCGATCACGTCACGCTGCAATACAAGACCGACGACTACCTCATCACCGCCGCGCAGCAAGTGAGCTTCAACGTCTACCCCGGCGACCGGTTCGTGCTGCTTGGCCCGTCCGGCTGCGGCAAATCGACGTTGCTCAAGGCGATTGGCGGCTATTTGCCCCCGGTGCATGGCGAGATTCGCCTCAAAGGCCGCACGATCACCGAACCCGGCCCCGATCGCATGATGGTGTTCCAGGAGTTCGACCAACTGCTGCCGTGGAAGACCGTGCGCCAGAACGTGGAATTCGCACTCACCGCGAGCGGCCGCCTGAAGGGGCGTGACGCCACCGAGCGGGCGGCGTATTACATCGAAAAAGTCGGTCTGGCGAAATTCATCGACAGTTATCCGCACACGCTCTCCGGCGGCATGAAGCAGCGGGTGTCCATCGCGCGCGGCATGGCAATGGAGCCCGACGTCCTGCTCATGGACGAACCCTTCGCCGCGCTGGATGCCCTCACCCGCCGCAAGATGCAGGACGAACTGCTGCGCTTGTGGGACGACACACGCTTCACGGTGCTGTTCGTCACGCACGGCATCGACGAAGCGATTCGCATCGGCACGCGCATTCTGCTGCTCTCGCCGCACCCCGGTCAGGTCAAGGCCGAACTCAACAGCATCGCGCCCGAGCAACTCGGCACGGCGCACCAGAGCGCGCTCGAGACGCGCATCGATCAACTGCTGTTCGCGGCCCACTGAGGAGACGCTCATGAACGCCATCGCCTCGCAACACCCCACGTCGTCCGCGCAAGCGCCCATCGAACCGGTGTACCGGCCCGAAATCGTGCTGGAGCCGACGCCGGCCGAGTTGTCCTCGATTCAGCGCCCGCTCTCTACCTTCGAGACCCTCTACCGCCTGAGCTGGCTGCGCAAGACCGTGATCCTGTGCGTGCTCGCCATCATCTGGGAAATCTACGGCCGCTGGCTCGACAACGCACTGCTCTTTCCGAGCTTCACCGACACCCTCGGCGCGTTCGCGAGCGGTCTGACGAGCGGCGTGCTGCTGTTGCGCGCCGCGATCTCGCTCAAGACACTGCTCGTCGGCTACGGCATCGGCATTGCGCTTGCCGCCGTGCTCACCACCGTCGCCATCAGTTCCAAGATCGGCAACGACCTGCTCGAGACGCTCACCGCCATGTTCAATCCGCTGCCGGCCATCGCGCTGCTGCCGCTCGCACTGATCTGGTTCGGGCTCGGCAACGGCAGCGTGATCTTCGTGCTCGTGCACTCGGTGCTGTGGGCCGTGGCACTGAACACGCACAGCGGCTTTCGCGGCGTATCGAAAACGCTGCGCATGATCGGTCAGAACTACGGACTCAAGCGTTTCGCGCTGGTGCGGCATGTGCTCATTCCGGCCGCCTTCCCGAGCATTCTCACCGGGCTGAAGGTGGGCTGGGCGTTTGCGTGGCGCACGTTGATTGCCGCAGAACTCGTGTTCGGTGTGTCCTCGGGCTCGGGCGGCCTCGGCTGGTACATCTTCGAGAACCGCAATTCGCTGGAGACGGCCAACGTCTTCGCCGGGCTGTTCTTCGTGATCCTGATCGGGCTCGCGGTCGAGAACCTGCTGTTCGCCCGCATCGAGAAACGCACACTGCATCGCTGGGGCATGCAGCATTGATCTGCCACTTTGCGGCCGTGTCTGATTGACGCCCCTTCGGGGGCATGAATAATTCGAACTATCCGGAGACGACAACACCATGAACCGACGCCATTCCACCCCTTCCACACGTCTTGCCCGGTTTGCCCGCTGGGCAAGCGCACTGACGCTCGCCGCGACGACGGCCCTCTCCACGCTCGGCAACGCCGCACATGCCGAAGCCAGCACCGTGCGCCTCTCGCATGGCTACGGCATTCTCTATCTGCCGCTGATGGTCATGCGCGACCAGCAACTCGTCGAGAAGCACGCCAAAGCGCTGGGGCTAGGCGACGTGAAGACCACATGGACCATTCTCGACGGCGGCAACGTCATCAACGACGCAATGCTCGCAGGCAATCTCGATGTCGCGGGCACGGGCGCGCCGGGCTTCGTCACGCTGTGGTCGAAGGCGCACGGCATTCCGCGCTCGGAAGTGATCGGTCTGTCAGCGCTGTCGACCGGGCCGCTCTGGCTCAATACGAACAACCCGAACATCAAGTCGCTCAAGGACTTCACGCCGAAGGACAAGATCGCGATTCCAGGCATCAAGACGTCGCTCTCCGCCGTGTTGCTGCAAATGGCCGTGGCAAAGACGTTCGGCATCGAGAACTACGCGAAGCTCGATCCGCAGACGGTCAGCCTGAGCCATCCGGAAGCATTGAGCGCGCTGCTCTCGGGCAAGACGGAGATTACCGCGCACTTCACCTCACCGCCGTTCTCGTATCAGGAACTGAAGGACCCGCGCATCAAGCGCGTGCTGAATTCGACGGACGTGCTCGGCAACATCACCATCGATGTCGTGTTCGCGCCAAAGCAATTCACCGTGCAGAATCCGAAGCTGGTGCAGGCGATTCTGGACGCGCAGGAAGAGGCCGCCGCCTACATCGCGAAGGATCGTGTGGGTGCAGCGAAGACGTTCCTGCGTGTGTCGAAGATGAATCTGCCGCAAGCCGAAATCGAGCAGATGCTCGCTGACCCGGGCCTGCAATTCACCACAACGCCCAATGGCCTGATGCAGTACGTCGAGTTCATGGGCCGCGCGGGCACGATCAAGACGCGTCCGGCGAAGTGGAGCGATCTGTTCGTGCCGCAGATGGCAGCACGTCAGGGAAGTTGAGAGCGGGAAGGAAGGACAGCGGCGCAGTCTTGCGCCGCTTCGCGGAAAATGATTCCGCTCGACGCCGGGCGCATCGACGTCGCGCCCGGCGTTGAATGCACGCAGACTTAATTGACGGGCGTAGCGATCGACAGGCGATTCACGTGCGCTCGGACATGCCGATAGAAGCCGACCAACGCGCTGCAATAGAAGCTGGGATTGTCGTAGCTCTCTCCGTCGAAGCGATGGGCGACGTAGCCGCCGCCGCATGCGACAAACGCCTCACATTCACGACACGCCGCGTGGACTTCCGGATAGCGGGCGCGCGCGAGGTCGACGAAGTTCTGGAGCTTATGCTTCTCGAGACCGAGTCCCGTGTAACTCGCATCGGTCTTGCAGATGGAAAGTACGTCCAGCAGCCGATAGCTGCCATCGCTCTCGACCACCGTAATCGGTGCCAATGCGCCACCAAATGCGTCGAGTTCGGAGCGACGGCCCAACACGCCCCGAATGAACGTTTCAAAGATGCGCACGTGAAAGGCAGGGTCGTCGATGGCAAGCCACGCATCGAACCCTCGACACAGGAAAGCCAGCAAACGCGCGTGCGTATACGCCTGAATGTGTCGGGGAGGTGCGGCAAAGTTGGCATCAGGTAACAGAAAGTCGACGTCGCTCAACCCCAATGCGCGGAAGTAGTCGAGAATTCGCACCGGATCGTTGTTAGGGTCGATGACCGCCAGCACGCCGTTGAACACTCGCCGCGATTGCGGGTAGGACAGGCATAGACGAATCGCCTGCTCGACGCGAGCCCCGGTTCCTTGCTTCTCGAAATCGTATCGATGCCGATCATGCAGCGCAGGCGGGCCATCGCAACTGATGCCGAGCGTCGCACCGAACTCGGCATACAAGTCCAGCCATGACGTGTCTATCAACACACCGTTGCTTTGCGTCACGATGGCCAACTCCGCTTCGCTCAAACGATGCCGCAGATGTTCGAAGAAGCGGGCCGTGCGGCGTTTGCCGAGCAACAGCGGTTCTCCTCCGTGGATCTCCAACGTCATTCGTGCCGACGGAAACGCGTGGCGGTGCTCGGTCAGACGTTCGACCAACTGATCGAGATGAGGCTCGCTCAGGAACTTGGGGCGCTGCCGCCATCCCTGATCGACACCCTGATACATGTAGCAATAGTCGCAGTCGATGTTGCAGCGCTCGGCGACCTTGACCATCACCAGAAGATCGCCGGCACTGCCTGACGCGACATCGCTCCCCTTGCCACTGCGCGTAGTCATCGAGGCGAATGTCAATTCACTTCGCTTTGCCAGCCGCCGGCGCGCGCGCCTTGGCGGCACTCTCGTCCGAATGCGGCGCCATCAGCTTCGTATGCGCGGCGAATACCGCCGAGTCGTCGGTTCCCCGTGCCATATCCGAAATCACCGAAGCAATGATATTGGCGCCGGCCGATGCCGCCGCATCGCCGTAGTGCACGAGAATGCCCGGCAATCCCGGCACGTCGGCCAACGGCACATAGCGATCGTCGGATGACACCGGCACCACGCGATACAGCGGCACGCTATCGACCTCATGTCCGAAAGCCGTCTTGATCTTCGCCGATTGCTCCTTGCTCAGACCGAGCGAGCCCACTGGGAAAAACAGTTCCGAAGCTGCCATCTCATTGCCTCCTTCAGGTAAGAAGATACGCATTAGCATTGCGTGTTGAAAAAGAATGTCTGGAACAAACGACCGTTCTCTTTGCTGTCGCCGAAGTGTCCCTGACTCGCGTGAAAGCGACGGCCTCGGAACAGGATCAGGCGGTTGAAACGATTTGCGATCCGGTCGGTCATTGTCCAGCGCTCCCAGGCGGTGGCGTCGGCGTCGCAAGACGCGCGTTGCCGCTCATCGTCGGGATAGAGGTCGAAACCGGTTTCGTTATGCTGGAAGAATGCCGTCCCCGCCTGAGGGGGTGCGTCCGGCGTAAGGTAGACAACGCCGGACCACACAGTGGTGTGATCCGCGTGCACCCACGTAACGTCCTGCTTGAGGCTGTATTGAAACGCGCCGTTGTAGGTGTCCGGCGGCCAATACGTGATCGGCGACTTGACGATATTCTGGATAGCGTCCATCACGCCGTCGTGCAGGAACGGCCCCGTGCGGGCGCCGGGATAATTTCCTTTTACCGTGAACGCCTGATCCAGTGCAAACGTTCGGACATCGTCCGGGTCGCGGTAGAAGTTGTCGGTAACGATGATGGAATCGTGCATATGACTCACTCTGGTTTATCAGAGACCTCTGGGGTATCGGGCTGCATCCGGTCGAGAACCCACTGCTGATGTTCCGGAGTGATCTCCGGACGATCCACTTTTTCGAAACCCGCCCGGCGATCGTAGAAGCCGGCTCGAATTTCCTTCGAGACCTCATAGATATGCGGATTGAAACCCTGTACGTCGTAGAGATGCTGCTCCACGACACCGATCAGTTTGCAATTCGATGTGTTGCCGGCGATTGACACGGGCTTCCAGCCCGCATCTCGAATCCATTGCATTTGCTCTGCCTCGGTGAGCTGTCTGGCCAGAAGCGGCGAGGCGCAGATGAAGCCGTTGTCCGCTTCACGCTTCGTAAAGCCGCTCACGGGATAGGCAAGCGGCGGAAACCGATGACCACTGAGGATGAAACGAAGATTGAGTGCCCGGCAGGTCTTCGCCATCGCGGCAAAGACGCCGCTGATGCACGATGAGCAGGGAATACGCCCCGAGGCCGATTGCAGAGACTCGCGGGCAATCCTGCGAATATCGATCTTTTCGATCACCAGCGACACACCGAAGCGCGCACAGAACGATGACGCGTTGTCCTTGACTTCATCGGGAATGAACCCGTTGTCGACGAGCACGGCGACGGGATGCAGGCCCAACTCCTTGACGGCGAGCAGCAACGTGAGGGCACTGTCCTTTCCTCCCGAGAATGCCAGCACGCAATCCGGTGTTCCCGTGCCCCGGCACGCGGCCACCACATCGAGAAGTTTGCGCTGCGTGTAATCGCCGCGCGCGGATTCCGCAGCGAAGGTATGACAGGCATCGCAGATGCCGTCCGGTGCGATATGCACGCCGGGTAAGTCCTCTGTGAGCAAACACCGCTGACAGTAGCGATCGATCGCCTGCGCAGTGCCGCTGACGGCGTCGACACGAAGTCTGCGCAACGGCGCGCCAGTGGTATCGAACAACTTCGCACGTTGTTCCGCCGACAAATTCATGAGGGTTGACGACATGATCGCAACTCCAATGTGAGCTATCGAAAGCGATATCTCATCAGGGATTCGCGGCTCGGCGAATCGGCTGCCGAGCCGCCCAGTTTGTCAACGAACACGAGAGCGCAAGCCCTCTGCGCACTCCCGTGCCGTAGACATCGGCATTGCGATCAATGCAGCCCTTGGGCGCCTTGAATCCCTTGAACCTGTTCCGAACCCTGAACACCCTGCGGTCCTTGCACGCCCTGAGCGCCTTGCATGCCTTGCGGGCCTTGCACACCTTGGGCGTGTTGATATCCCTGCGGACCCTGCATACCTTGCGGACCTTGCACGCCTTGTGCGTATTGATATCCCTGCGGACCCTGCATACCTTGCGGACCTTGCACACCTTGAGCGTGCTGATAACCCTGCGGACCCTGCATACCTTGCGGGCCTTGCACGCCTTGCGCGTATTGATATCCCTGCGGACCCTGCATACCTTGCGGACCTTGCACACCTTGAGCGTGCTGATAACCCTGCGGACCCTGCATACCTTGCGGGCCTTGCACGCCTTGCGCGTATTGATATCCCTGCGGACCCTGCATGCCTTGCGGACCTTGCACACCTTGAGCGTGCTGATAACCCTGCGGCCCTTGCATGCCCTGAACACCCTGCATGCCTTGCGGGCCTTGCACGCCTTGAGCGTGCTGATAACCCTGCGGCCCTTGCATGCCCTGAACACCCTGCATGCCTTGCGGGCCTTGCACACCTTGAGCGTGCTGATATCCCTGCGGCCCTTGCATGCCCTGAACACCCTGCATGCCTTGCGGGCCTTGCATGCCTTGAGCGTTCGGATAACCCTGCGGCCCTTGCACACCCTGAATACCCTGCATACCTTGCGGGCCTTGCACCCCCTGGACTCCCTGCAAGCCTTGCGCACCTTGCATACCCTGTGCACCTTGCACGCCCTGCACACCCTGTATCCCTTGAAGCCCCGGGAAATTCGACACCACTCGAATCGCCCCGATACGTTGTCCGGTCATCGCCTGAATATGGCGAATCTGGTCTTCGTTAAGCTGCAGTTCAAGATCGTTCTCGTTCATGTTTTCTCGCTCCTAGAGTCAAATAAACATCGGACGCCGGCTCCAAGGATTCTGTGCGAGAAATGCACTGACACATCGGCACCCCGGCAGCCCAATGACTATCAACAGAGGTCGACTTCCACGAGAGAGGGAGTGATTTTGCCGACGACGCCACCGCGCTCGTCGGTGAAGTACGGGCCAGCGGGGCAACGACGACCGATGGCCGTATAGACGGGAAGCCCCGCAGTGCGCGGGGCAGAAGAAGGCTCTATTAAGAATTTTCCCAGTGGATTGATGTGCCGTGCAGTGCACAAACCGCGTTGCGCGGTTTACCTCATGGAAGATGGATGTGGCGCTAGTGCTTGGCTCGCTTCACGCGTCTGCGGCGGCAACCAAACGCGCAGGAAGTGCCCCGCGTAGCGCGTTGCACACAACGATCGCCTGTGCGTTCAGCACGTCTTCGCGCGTAAGCACAGCCTCTACCGCCGCCCACGCCGGATCGGCGAGCATCACATTGCGCATCACACCCGGCAGCACGCCGGACGATAACGGCGGCGTCATCCAGATACCGTCTCGCTTGACGAACACGTTGCTGCGCCCGCCCTCGGTCAACTCGCCCCGTTTGTTGAAGAACAGCACGTCGAAGGCACCCTTCGCTTCTGCGGCACGCCAGGCGTCGTCGTATTGCGCGCGCACAGTGGTTTTGTGACGCAGGAACAGGTCAGCCGCTCGTGTGGCACTTGCATTCTCCGCAAGTAGCAGCACCGACACCGTTTTGTCCGGAAGGGGCGCCAGCACCGCATGCGTGATGGCCGTCTCGCCGTCGTGTGAGAGCGCCAGACGAACCCGGTGAACGGTGTCCTCCATAAGGGTTGCGACAACCGCGTCGAGTTGTGCACGCAACGCCATGCCATCAAAGCGGAAACCGAAATACGCCGCCGATGCCGCCAGACGCGCGAGATGTCGCTCGACACGCGCCACACCATCGCCTCGCGTCGCCCGCATCGTCTCGAAGAGTTCGAAGCCCGGATCGAGCGCGCTAAGAAAACGCGCCTTGAGCTTGCACTCTTCGCGCTCCTCCTCCGCTTTGCTGTCGAGCACGATTCCCGCACCGACACCGAGCCTGCCTCGCCGCAGTCCGCTGGCATCCGGGGCGTCGAGTTCCAGCGTCCGAATAGCGACGGACAGGCAGAAGTCGCCAAGCGCTTGCGGGTCGTCTTCGCGTGCGTCAAGCCAACCGATTGCGCCGGTATACAGCCCGCGCGGCGACACTTCCAGTTCGCCGATCAGTTGCATCGTGCGATGCTTCGGCGCGCCGGTGATCGAACCGCACGGATAAAGCGCACGTAAGACGTCGGCGAACGAGGTGGCTTGGGGCAGCGCCGCCGTGACCGTCGACGTCATCTGCAACACGCTCGCGAAGCGCGTCACTTCGAAGAGTTTCGGTACCTTGACCGACCCCGGCGTCGCGATGCGCCCGAGATCGTTGCGCAACAGATCGACGATCATCAGGTTCTCGGCGCGATTCTTCTCGTCTGCGGCGAGTGCGGCACTGCGCTTGGCATCCTCCACCGCGTCGCCACTGGCGGGGGCCGTGCCTTTCATCGGCCGCGCCTCGATCCGGCCCCGCGAATGGCGCAGAAACAGTTCGGGCGAGAGCGAAAGGATCGCGCGGCCTGCGACACCCTGCGCACCGGGCAGCATGATGAGCGCGCCGTAAGGCACCGGCTGACGCGCGCGCAACCGTCGGTATAGCGCCACGGGAGAGCCGAACGCGTCGAAATTCAGACGGTAGGTGTAGTTGATCTGATAGCACTCGCCCTGAGCGAGCCACTCGTGAATGCGGGCAATGGCGTCGTCGAAGCCAGCTTCGCTGACGTCGGCTTGCAGCGCCGCCACACCGGCAACGCCTGGGCGGTGAATCTCGTCGCTGCCGCCCATGGCAGGCGCAGGCGTCAGGCCATCGCCGGCATACGCCGCTTCCTGCCGCGACAACCACACTTGCGTCTGCGTGGCGTCGAGCCGCTGCAATTCACGGAACAGCAGCGCGCGAAACTGGCCCGGCGCACGACGCGTCGTTACCGTATGCACGCCGCCCAGACGCACACCGAACTCGTAGTCGGTCAACAGCACGGCATGCAGGCCCTGACGCGAGGCGTCTTCCACTTCGCGAAGCGCGTCGGAAAGCACACCGGGCTCGTCGCAAGTCACCTCGCATACGAGCCCGGTATACAGACGCGCCTCGCCGGCCGGATCCGCGCTGTCGTCCAACAGCGCGAATGCGGCCAAAGGCGCTTCACTTTGCATGGAATTACTCGAAGAACTGCTTCACACGGTCGAACCAGCCCTTCGACTGCGGGCTGTGACGAGCGCCGCCCGCCTTGAGCGAGGTGTCGAAGTCACGCAGCATCTGCTTCTGCTTGTCGTCGAGCTTGACCGGCGTCTCCACCTGCACGTGCACGTACAGATCGCCCGGATAGCTCTCGCGCAGGCCCTTGATGCCCTTGCCGCGCAGGCGGAACGTCTTGCCCGTCTGCGTGCCTTCGGGCACCTCGAAGGTCACCTTGCCGTGTAGCGTCGGGGCGTCGATGTCGCCGCCGAGGGCTGCCGTGACGAACGAAATCGGCATCTGGCAATGCAGATCGTTGCCGTCGCGCTCGAACACGTTGTGCGCCTTGATGTGGATTTCCACATACAGGTCGCCCGCCGGACCGCCATTCACCCCCGGCTCGCCGTTGCCGGACGAACGGATGCGCATGCCGTCTTCGATACCCGCCGGGATCTTGATCTCCAGCGTCTTGGTCTTCTTGATCTTGCCCGAGCCGTGGCAGTTCGTGCAGGGCTCGGGAATGTACGAGCCAGTGCCGTGACACTTCGGGCAGGTCTGCTGAATGCTGAAGAAGCCCTGCGACATGCGCACCGTCCCCGAACCGCTACAGGTCGGGCAGGTCTCGGGCTTCGTGCCCGGCTTCGCGCCGTTACCGTGGCAGATCTCGCATTCTTCCCAGTTCGGCACACGAATCTGCGTGTCGAAGCCGTTCGCCGCCTGCTCGAGCGTGATCTCCATGTTGTAGCGCAGATCCGCGCCGCGATACACCTGCGGACCGGCCCGTCCGCCACGGCCGCCGCCGGGACCGCCCTGACCGAAGATGTCGCCAAAGATATCGCCGAACGCATCTGCGAAGCCACCGAAGCCCTGACCGCCCGCACCGCCGAAGCCGCCCATATTCGGGTCGACGCCCGCGTGACCGTACTGGTCGTACGCAGCACGCTTTTCCGGATCGGAGAGCATCTCGTAGGCCTCTTTGACCTCCTTGAATTTCTCTTCGGCATCCTTGCTGTCCGGATTGCGGTCCGGGTGGTACTTCATCGCCAGCTTGCGATACGCCTTCTTGATTTCGCTGTCTTCGACGTTCTTGGCGACGCCAAGGACTTCGTAGTAATCACGTTTGGACATAAGTCTTTCCAATGTTGTTGCATGTCGCCATCAGGCAAAAAGCCGGGTCGAGATTCCCTTTTCAGAGAACTCCGATACCCGGCCTACACGCGGCGCACATCGGTGTGCGCCGCGCGCCATGCACACCTTACTTCTTGTCGTTGACTTCTTTTACTTCAGCGTCGACGACGTTATCGTCATGCGGCTTGCCTTGCTCGGCGCCTGCGGCACCCGCAGCGCCGGCCTGGGCCTGCATATCGGCGTACATCTTCTCGCCGAGCTTCTGGCTCGCGGTGCCCAGCGCTTCGACCTTGGCATCGATATCTGCCTTGTCCGAACCGCGCAGTGCGCCTTCCAATGCCGTGATGGCCGATTCGATCGCTTCCTTCTCCGAGGCCTCGATCTTGTCGCCGTACTCGGTCAGCGCCTTGCGGGTGCTGTGCACCAGCGCGTCGCCCTGGTTACGGGCATCGGCCAGTTCGCGAGCCTTCTTGTCTTCTTCGGCGTTCAGCTCGGCATCCTTCACCATTTGCTCGATCTCGGCATCCGACAGGCCCGAGTTCGCCTTGATGACGATCTTGTTTTCCTTGCCCGTGGCCTTGTCCTTCGCGCCCACATGCAGAATGCCGTTGGCGTCGATGTCGAAGGTCACTTCGATCTGCGGCGTGCCACGTGCGGCGGGCGGAATGCCTTCGAGGTTGAACTCGCCCAGCGACTTGTTGCCGGCAGCCATTTCGCGCTCACCCTGATACACCTTGATCGTCACAGCCGGCTGGTTGTCGTCCGCCGTCGAGAACACTTGCGAGTGCTTCGTCGGGATCGTGGTGTTCTTCGTGATCATCTTCGTCATCACGCCGCCCAGCGTTTCGATACCGAGCGAGAGCGGGGTCACGTCGAGCAGCAGCACATCCTTACGGTCGCCCGAGAGCACCGAACCCTGAATCGAGGCACCTGCGGCCACGGCTTCGTCCGGGTTCACGTCCTTGCGCGGCTCCTTGCCGAAGAACTCCTTGACCTTGTCCTGCACCTTCGGCATACGGGTCATACCGCCGACCAGAATCACGTCGTCGATGTCGCCCACCTTCACACCGGCATCCTTGATAGCCAGACGGCAGGGCTCGATCGTGCGTTCGATCAGCTCTTCGACCAGCGCTTCGAGCTTGGCGCGCGTGATCTTCAGGTTCAAGTGCTTCGGACCCGAGGCATCGGCCGTGATGTACGGCAGATTGATTTCGGTCTGCTGGCTCGACGACAGTTCGATCTTGGCCTTTTCCGCCGCTTCCTTCAGGCGTTGCAGCGCAAGCACGTCCTTCGACAGATCGACGCCTTGTTCCTTCTTGAACTCGCCGATGATGTAGTCGATGATGCGCTGGTCGAAGTCTTCACCGCCCAGGAACGTGTCGCCGTTGGTCGACAGCACTTCGAACTGGTGCTCGCCGTCCACATCCGCGATTTCGATGATCGAGATGTCGAACGTGCCGCCACCCAGGTCATACACGGCGATCTTGCGGTCGCCGCCTTCTTTCTTGTCCAGACCGAAAGCCAGTGCGGCTGCGGTCGGCTCATTGATGATGCGCTTGACTTCCAGACCGGCGATGCGCCCGGCGTCCTTGGTTGCCTGACGCTGGCTGTCGTTGAAGTAGGCCGGCACCGTGATCACCGCTTCCGTCACCGGTTCGCCCAGATAATCCTCGGCGGTCTTCTTCATCTTGCGCAGCACTTCAGCGGAAATCTGCGGCGGGGCCAGCTTCTGGTCGCGCGCTTCCACCCAGGCGTCGCCGTTGTCGGCCTTGACGATCTTGTACGGCATCAGGCCGATGTCCTTCTGCACTTCTTTTTCTTCGAAGCGGCGGCCGATCAGGCGCTTGACAGCGTACAGCGTGTTCTTCGGGTTGGTCACCGCCTGACGCTTGGCCGGCGCGCCGACCAGGATCTCGCCATCGTCCATGTACGCGATGATCGACGGCGTGGTGCGGGCACCTTCCGCGTTTTCGATGATCTTGACCTGATTGCCTTCCATGACGGCCACGCACGAGTTGGTGGTGCCCAAGTCAATACCGATAATTTTGCCCATTTGAATTTCTCCTAGCGTCCTTTGCGTCTTTCTTTCGGGCCTGCGGCCCATTCAATTCATTGATCTGCACGAGATATGGGTGCAGCCCGGTGCATTTCAAGACCCTTCCTGCTGTCCGGTTTTGCCCCCCGCCGCCGCGATTTTCTCGCGTGCGGCGGCCACCGCCAGCCGGAACTGGGGCAAACCCTGCCAGCCGGTTGCCCGGCCAAGCTTCTTGCCTTCGTGGAAGAAGAAAAACGTCGGTACGCCGTGTAACCCGAAGCGCTTGTCCAGCGCCGCATCGGCGTACACGTTGGCATGGAACCAGCGCAACCCCAAGGCGGCAATGGCCTCGCGCTGCGCGAGCATGGTCTTTTTCGCGACTTCGCAGTTAAAACAGTCGACGCCCCAGAAAAACACCACCGCCAGCGCCCCGCCTGCCTCACGCAGCCCTTCGTCGAACGTTTCGGTCGTCAGCGCCTGCATCGAAAACACCTCGAATGCCGTGCCGTCGATACCCGCCACGCCCGGAAGGTCACCTGCCATGATCGCCGATCCTTACCTGTTGCCCAGCCGTCCATCGATGCCCGCGTCGGCCGCCTGCCATGCCTTGCGCGCCAACCGCTTCGCCTATCCGAAGATCGAAGCTTGCCATGATGTCATGGCAGCACGGTTACTTGCTCGCTGCGACGGTCACCAAAGCCGGGCGCAGCACGCGGTCGGCAATCAGATACCCTTTCTGCAGCACTGCTACTACGGTATTCGGCTCCTGTTCGGCCGGCACCATGGAGATGGCCTGATGCTGATGCGGATCAAACTTTGCGCCGGCCGGGTCGATGACCGTCACCTTGCTGCGTTCGAGCGCGGAGACGAGTTGGCGCAGGGTCAGGGCGACGCCTTCCTGCAGTTTGGCCACGTCGCCGCTCTGGTCGGCCGCTGCGGCCTCCAGGCTGTCGATCACCGGCAGCAGGTTCTCCGCGAAGTTTTCCACCGCGAATTTGCGGGCTTTTGCCACTTCATCTTCCGCACGACGGCGGACGTTCTCCATCTCGGCGCGGGCGCGCAACGCATCGTCGCGCAGGCTCGCCGCTTCGGCCTGTGCCGCCAGAAGTTGCGCCTCGACCGAGGGCAGCGCGTCGTTCGCGAGCGCAGCGTCGTTCGGGGCCGCTTCGGCCTGGGACGGAATCGGCTGGTCGGGGGTGTTTTGCTGTTCAGTCATGAGCTTGAGTCGTCAAAAGGTTCTTGCAGCGCACCACGACGATGCGCCACCGGTTCAAATCCCTTTGCATAGTAGGGACGTTCACACCGATTTCAAGAGCTGGCGGGCATTCTATGCGCCATACCGGTGCGCGCGGCGTTCCGGTAAATATCCGGTTACACGCGTTACGAGTCCTCTATTGTATCGGCCGTTGCTGCGACCTAACATGAATTACGGTCCAGTTGATGGATGTGCCGTGCTGGACCCGGCCGCTCGCCGGACACCCTTCGTCCGGCGTAGTGTTCTTTCAGGAGCGCATCATGAAGCTGCCACTGGCTGTTGTCTTCATCCTTGCGTTGGTGACGATGGTGACGATTACGATCTGCTTGTCCGGCGCAGTCACCCGGCGCGACACCGAATACGGTAGCGTGCGGGCCGTACTGCATCACTATGTCGAAATGCCGGGCATGCCGGCGCACTCGTCCAACACCGGAATCCCTTCGCGCTGATCGCCCCGGGGCGCGCGCGACACGTTTTCGTTGTGCGCGAAGCCGTTTTCCCGGTTCGTTCCGCCTTTCGCGGGACAGCTGAATTCCGCTCCCCTCTACGCCCGCCGCTGCGCACTTCGCCAGCGGCGGCGTTCATTCGGGCGTTGAAAATGCCGCCGATGGAGGGCGGATCGGGAGATCGTCAGAACCGGCGCGTGCTACTCGCTCACGCCGCCCAGACGCCGTCGGTCCCGTTTCGTCGGACGCCCGTGCATCTGTGCCGCCGGCTCCTGAAACAGACGTCGGCGCTCACTCTCGTCGGCCCGCGCCTGGATACTGGCTTGCGTTTCCTCATACAGCGACTGCGCGACGGGCGCCGAGCCCCGGACTTCGGCGATGGCTTTCACCCGCACTTCCCAGCGCGTGCTGCCGTTGTCCACGGTGACGAGGTCGCCCGGGCGCACGTCGCGCGCCGGTTTGACGCGAGCTTCGTTGCAAAGCACGCGACCACGGTCGACCGCTTGTGTGGCAAGCGAGCGCGTCTTGAAGAAACGGGCGGCCCACAGCCATTTGTCGATGCGCGTGGCGGCCTGCGGAGAATCGTCAACCTTGACCGTCACGTACTGGCTCCCGACGGGTTTTGCGCCGCGGCGGCGGCCGCTGCACTGGCTTCGTCGAATGCGGCCATGGCCGCGACCTGGCGCTGACGCGTCGAGGCCACCGCCGCCGACGACGCCTGCGCCGTGCCCTCTGGCGTCAGCACTGGCCACCCTTGCAGATGACGCGCCGCAATCTCGCCAAGCGCCGTAATCCAGGCGCTCGCACCGTTCAGACACGGGATGAAGTGGAACGCCTTGCCGCCTGCCGACAGGTACGCGTGGCGGCCTTCCATGTTGATTTCTTCGAGCGTCTCGAGGCAGTCGGAGGTAAAACCGGGGCAGAACACGTCCACACGCGGCGTGCCGCCACGGCCGAGTTCTTCGAGCGTCGGTGCGGTATAGGGCTGGAGCCATTCCGCCTTGCCGAAACGCGACTGAAACGTAAGACGGCAGGTGGTTTCGTCCAGACCGAGTGCGGCAGCCAGCAGGCGCGCCGTCTTCACACACTGGTCATGGTACGGATCGCCCAGATCGAGCGTACGACGAGGTACGCCGTGAAAGCTCAGCAACAGCCGTTCGCCGGCAGCGAAATCCGGCCGGCCGTGCTGCTGCCAATAGCCCTCGACCTGCTGACGCAACGCCTCGATGTAGGCGGGATGATCGTGATAGTCGCGCACCGTGCGCACGTCGGGTTGATTACGCAGCCGGCCGAGTACCCGGAACACGGCGTCGCTGGCCGTGGCCGTCGTGCTGCTTGAATACTGCGGATACAGCGGCAGGACGAGAATGCGCTCCACGCCGTTTTGCCGCAGCGCGCGAATGCGCTCGGGAATCGACGGATTGCCGTAGCGCATGGCGTAATCGACGACCACGTCGTAGTCGTTGGCATGCAGCAAGGCGCGTAGCGCGTTCGTCTGATGCTCGGTGTTCACTTTGAGCGGGGAGCCGTCGCGCGTCCAGACCGTCGCATATTTCTGCGCGGATTGACGCGAGCGAAACGGCAAGATCACCAGCCGCAGCAACGGCTGCCACACCAACGGGGAGATTTCCACGACGCGCGGGTCCGACAGAAACTCGCGCAGATAGCGACGCACGGCCGCAGGGCGCGGCTCGTCAGGCGTGCCAAGGTTGATCAGCAGAACGGCGGTCTTGCCGGACTGTCCATGCGAAATAGGTTCGGGATCGAAGCGCATGGATCGTACTTTACCGCAAACCCGGCCCGAATCCGGCGGACACGGGCTGCCCCTGCGCCAGCCAGGCTTGACGCAAGGGGAGCCCACGCGATTCGACGCTAGCCGTGCGGATGATCGTCTTCTTTTGCCGGACGATGCGCGGCGCTCGGATGCTCTGCCTCGTGCGACGGTGCGCGTGCGCCTTCCGGCTTGCTCTCACGCGGTGCGGGTTGCGGGTGCGCAGGTTCTTGCGGCTGAGGATGAGGAGCCACCTGCGGGCGCTCCGGCTGAGGCTGAGGTCTCGGTGGCGCTTGCGGTCGCTCGATCTGCGGCTCCGGGCGCGGCTGAGGACGCTCCATCTGCGGCTGCGGGCGCGGTTGAACGTGCTCCACCTGCGGCTGCGGCTGCGGACGCTCCATCTGCGGCTGCGCTCGCGGTGCCGTCTGGAACTGTGGCTGCGGCACCTGCGGCTGCGACTGCCACTGCTGCGGCCGGCGAGCCGGCTCTGTCGCTTCCGGTTGAACACGCTGCGGTGCCGGCGGGACGGGTGCATTGCGCATTTCCGGCGGTGCCGCCGGGGCCTGCGGCGATGGGCGGCGCATCTGCATATCGCGTTGCGCCGCGTCGTGTCCGGGCTGCGGCACCGCCTGCGGTGCTTCGCCGCGTGCGGCAGGCTGCCCCGGCGCATTCATTGCCGGAGGATGCGGCACCCCGGACGGCACCGCCGGCTCACCACGCACCGGCGGTTGGGCCTGCGGCGCGGGTTGCCCCGGACGATTCTGATAAACGCCATGTCCCGCATATCCCGGCGCGCCCGGCTCACCCGGAACACCTGGCGCTCGCGGCACACCGGGTACTCCCGGTACTCCCGGTACTCCCGGTACTCCCGGTACTCCCGGTACTCCCGGTACTCCCGGTACTCCCGGTACTCCCGGACGCCCCGGAACTCCCGGCTGGCCGGGCGCCCCTGGCGCACCAAGCATCGGCGGAACACCGCCAGCCGGCGGCAATGCGCCGTGCGCCGGCGTTGTCCCCGTGGCGCCGGTTGGCCCGAGCGCTGGTTGTGCGGGCGTCGCCCCATTCACACCAATCGGCGCACCGACCGGGCCGTGCGTGCCCACGACAGTCACACGCGGTTGCACACGCCCCTGCGCGTTCGGGGCGCCCGGCCGCATGTTCTGCGCTTGTTGCGCGTTCTGAGGGAAAACCAACGGCGCACCGCCAGCATTCGGCACCGCGTGCAGATTGCTCGTCAGCTCGCGCGACGGCATCACACGAGCCTGCGGCGCGCGCGTGGCGAGCACCGGCCGGTTGAAAACGCCCGCCGGCGGGGCCCCTGCGGCACGACGGCTGTTGCCGAACACGCTCTGCTGCACCGGCGCGACCCCCGGCGTATTACCGACACGCCACGTCTGACCGGCATGCGGTGCGGCCAACGCCACCGGCGCACCTACCGGGCGGCCCTGCACGAACGACTGCGCGGGCATCGTCGACACGGCGCCGCGCACGTTGCGATTCACGTACACGTTGTTGACGTTGATGTTGGTGACGTTGGTCGTCTGGATCACCGTCGACCGATTGATGTTGGTGACATACGACGAACTGGCGCGATAAGCCGGACGGTACGGATCATGCGGGCCAAGCGCGAACCACGCGAGGCCCACGCCGCCTGCCGCAAACGAGATGCCCCACTGATTCCCGCCGCTGCTGCCGCTCACCCAGCCGACCAGCGCCGGGGCGTACACCGGACGGACGGCAACCGGTCCCGGCACCCAGCACCAGCGCGCGTCGACATACGCCCACCGGCCATAGTGATACGGCGCAAAGCCCCACGGGGCGTCATCCACCCACGTCCAGCCCCACGGATCGACCCAGACCCAATGGCCGGTGCGATACGGCGCCCAGCCCGAAGGCACATCCGACGGCACCCAGACGGCGCCGTAGGTCGGGGTTTCCTGCCACGCACCATAGTCGTCCAGGCTTTCAAAACCGGTCATGTCGCGCGGCACATAGCGAGCCGAGACGGACGCGTCCTCGCGCGCGTCGCGCTGGCGTACCCATTGGTCGAACGCATCTGCCACGAGCGGATTCGTCGGTTGCTGCGTCAGGTTCTGACCGACGAACGCCACGCGTTGCCCCTGTTGCAGCGGCACCGAAGCGCCCTGCCCGTACACGGTGGCCGCACCTCGCCAAACGCTCACGGTCGTCACGCCGTTCGGATCGACGTCGACGCGGTACTCCCCTGCCTGTTGAGGGACGAATGCGAGATTCGGTGTATCGATCTCGTACGGCTGATTCGGATCGTAGGTCCGCAGACGCAGCCCCACGGTCCCTTGCGTTACGTTCAGTTGCACATTTTGGTCGGTCACGGCAGACAGCGCGACACTCGTGGACGCGCCCATACGAACCGCCGTGCCCCCCACGTGCATCTCGGCGCGCCCATTGCGGTCGACCCAGATGGCGTCGCCAGTGGTCAGCGGCCGGTTGCGGTTGGCGTAACGCCAATCGCTGGTGCCGGCGGGCGCATAGGTGACGGTGCCGTCGAATTCGCTCAGACGGGCCACCCGGCCCGGGGGATCGGCGCTCTGCGCCTGCGCCAGCGCGGGTACACCTGCGGCGCCCAAGGCCCCGAGCGCAAGCCCGACGCCGAGATAACGGACCATCGTCCGCCAGGAAATCAGGGATTTCATAGACACTCCGGGCTTTTTCCGTTCACGCGTCGCGCGCTGCGCTGGCCGCGTTGCCTTGTCGCTCTGTCCGAATCCTTTGACGAACGCGATGATCGCAACTTCGCCATAAGTGACGATTCAAGCGTAAGCCTGCCATGTGTGACAGCGTGTAAAGGAATGCTACGGGTTTGTAACGCAAAGGCGAAGAGATGCGACGGCGACACGCCGGCACGCGCTGCCGGTCAGTGCTGGCTGAGGGCGTTGGAGAGCAGCTTCGCCGTGATGTCGACGATCGGGATCACACGCTCGTAAGCCATGCGCGTCGGGCCGATCACGCCCAGCGTGCCGACGATTTCGCCGTCGACTTCGTACGGTGCCGTGACGACCGTCATCTCTTCGATGGGCACGAGGCTCGACTCACCGCCGATGAAGATCTGCACGCCCTGCGCCCGGCTCGACACGTCGAGCAGTTGCAGCAAGCCGGTCTTGGACTCGAACACATCGAACAGCCGGCGCAGCCGCTCCATGTTCGACGACAGATCTTCCACGCCCAGCAGATTGCGCTCGCCCGAAATCAGCACGCTCTCGCGTGTGGTGTCGGCCATGGCGTCGCTGCCCGCCTGAACGGCGGCCTGCATCAAGGCACTCATGTCGGAGCGCAACGCGTCGAGTTCACCGCGCAAGTAACCCCGCACGTCATCGAAGCTGTGGCCGCCGAAGTGGGCGTTCAGATAGTTCGCCGCTTCGACCAGTTGGGCTGGGGAATAGTCCTTTTCCGTCAGGATGATACGGTTCTGCACGTCGCCGTCGGGGGTGACGATGATGAGCAGCACGCGCTTGTCCGACAGGCGCAGAAACTCGATTTGCCGGAAGATCTGGCTGCGGCGCGGCGTGAGCACCACGCCCGCGAACTGCGAGAGATTCGAAAGCACCTCCGCCGCCGAGGCAACCAGTTGCTGCGGCCCCGCCGGTTGCAACCGGTTCTGCACGTGCGACGCGAGTCGATGCGCCGCTTCGTCGAGGGGGCGCACCGACAGCATAGTGTCGACGAACAGACGGTAGGCACGCGGCGTGGGCACGCGACCGGCGGACGTATGCGGGCTGGACACGAAGCCAAGCGCCTCAAGGTCGGCCATCACGTTGCGAATCGTCGCCGAAGACAGGTCGAGCCCGGAATAACGGGAAAGCGTGCGCGACCCGACCGGTTGGCCATCGGCGATGTACCGTTCGATCAGGGTTTTGAGGAGAGCTTGCGCACGTTGATCTAGCATGGCAAAAATTGTAACGCGAAATGTACGCACGCGGCGTGCGGCAAACCCCGAGGCAAGAACCGCGGCCGGCGGCGCATGCCGATGGTTGCTGTCATCGACTTATGGTGTAATGGCGGCATGAAAACAGGGAGCCCTTTCAAGACCGTAGCGCTCGTCGGGAAATACCATGCCGACGGCGTTGCCGAACCATTGCTCACGCTGGCGGCATGCATTGCCCAGCGCGGGCATCACGTCGTCTTCGAGCGCGACACGGCGCACAACATCGGCGCAAGCGCCGATTCGTACCGCACCCTCGACATTCAGGAAATCGCCACGCAGGTCGATGTCGCCGTCGTCGTTGGTGGCGACGGAACGATGCTTGGCGTCGGGCGTCAGCTTGCGGCGTCGAAGGTACCGCTCATCGGCGTGAACCACGGACGCGTCGGTTTCATCACCGATATTCCGCTCGACGACATGCGACAGGTCGTGCCGTCCATGCTCGAAGGGCATTTCGAAGGCGAGCAGCGCTCGCTGCTGGAAGCTCGCATCGAGCGCGACGGCCAGACGCTCTTCGAGACGCTCGCGTTCAACGACGTGGTCGTGAACCGCTCGGGCATCTCGGGCATGGTCGAGCTGCGCGTCGATGTCGACGGCCGCTTCATGTACAAGCAACGCTCGGACGGCCTGATCGTCGCCACACCCACCGGCTCGACCGCGTACGCGCTTTCGGCCTCCGGCCCGATCCTGCATCCGCGCCTGGGCGGCCTGGTGCTCGTGCCCATCGCCCCGCATGCCCTCTCGAACCGCCCCATCGTGCTGCCCGATTCGAGCGACATCGTCATCACGATTACGCGCGGGCGCGAAGTCGGCGCCAACTTCGACATGCAGTCGTTTGCCGAACTGCGTCAAGGCGATCAGATTCTGGTAAGCCGTTCCGAACATCAGGTGACGTTCCTGCATCCGGTCGGCTACAACTACTACGCGACGCTGCGCCGCAAGCTGCACTGGAACGAGCATATCTCCGACGAAGATACGCCGCAGACCTGACCTCACGCCTGCCCCGATATCCCATGCTACGCAGTCTCTCGATTCGCGATTTCGTGATCGTCGATCGTCTCGACCTGGAATTCTCCGCCGGTTTCACCGTGTTCTCGGGCGAAACCGGCGCGGGCAAGTCGATTCTGATCGACGCACTGGCGCTGGCCATGGGCGAGCGCGGCGACACCAGCATGGTGCGCAACGGCCAGACGCGCGCCGACATCACCGCCGAGTTCGCGGCGGACGCCGAAGCCCGCCCCGATCTCGAAGCCTGGTTGCAGGCGCAGGCGCTCACGCTCGAAGAGCACGGCGGCGTGCTGCTGCGCCGCGTGCTCGACTCGGGCGGACGCTCACGCGCCTTCATCAACGGCACACCCGCCACGCTCGCCCAGTTGCGCGAACTTGGCGAGATGCTCGTCGACATTCACGGACAGCACGCACATCAGCAACTGCTGCGACCCGATGCGCAACGCCGTCTGCTCGACTCACATGCCAGCGCCACGCAGCTCACCACGGATACAGCGGCGGCGCACAAGGAATGGCGGCGTCTCGTCAAACGATGCGAGGAAGCGCGCGGGCGCGATCGGGAGCTGCAACTGGAGCGCGAACGTCTCGAATGGCAGACGTCGGAACTCGACAAGCTCAATCCGCAGGAAGGGGAATGGGACGACGTGAGCGCCGAACATCGCCGGCTTTCGCACGCCGCCAGCCTCATCAACGGCGTGCAAAGCGCACTCGATACGCTTGCCGAAGCCGATGGCGCTATCGTCCCCTCGTTGGGCCACGTGGTGCATCAGATTCGCGAACTGGCCGAGATCGATGCAGGCCTCGCCGATACGCTGGCCGCACTCGAGCCCGCCGAGATTCAACTGCGCGAAGCCGTCCACTCGCTCACCCATTACGCGCAACGCGTCGATCTCGATCCGGAACGCCTCGCCGTTGTCGAGCAACGGCTTGACGCATTGCATTCGGCGGCGCGCAAGTTCCGCGTCGCCCCCGAGCAACTGCCCGCCGAGCATGCCGAACGACGCGCACAACTCGAAGAACTGACAGCCTCGCAGGACACGGCCGCCATGCAGGCCGCTGCCGACGCCGCGCACGCCGACTATCTCAAGCTGGCGAAGGCGTTGTCGAAGGCGCGCGCCAAGGCGGCGGCATCGCTCTCACGCGAAGTCACGCGCGCCATGCAGGATCTCTCCATGCCCGGCGGGCGCTTCGAAGTCATGCTGAGTCCGACGCCCGAGCCACAATCGTTTGGTCTGGAGACGGTGGAATTTCTCGTCGCCGGCCATCCGGGGGTACCGACGCGGCCGTTGGCCAAAGTGGCCTCCGGCGGCGAACTGGCGCGCATCAGCCTCGCATTGCAGGTAATCGCCAGCAGCGCGAGCCTCACACCGACGCTGATTTTCGACGAAGTGGATTCCGGCATCGGCGGCGCGGTGGCCGAAGTGGTCGGCCGTCTGCTGCGCGAACTCGGTCAGGGACGGCAGGTGCTGTGCGTCACCCACTTGCCGCAGGTCGCTGCGCTTGGCCATCAGCATCTGCGCGTGACGAAGCGCAGCGACGGCGATACGACAATGAGTGAAATCGAGCCGCTCGGCCGCACGGAACGCGTCGAGGAGATTGCGCGGATGCTCGGCGGTGTCGAAATTACGGCGACGACGCGCAAGCACGCGCGGGAGATGCTCGCGCTCTGAGCGCGTTCGTGACGCGCGGGGCGCGCGTCGCAAACCGTAAATTGCAAATCGCAGGCGACGTTGTCACGGGCGTCGTCCCCGCCGCCCGTGAGCGTCATCCGCCGGATATCAGACCGGCCCCGCTTCCGAAAACACCGAATCCCACAACGCCATGACGGCCTCGCGTTCGGCCTCGACATCGGTCGCCGGCACACGTGCCGCTTCCACGCCATCGAGCCGCAGCTTGTGCTGACGCTTGCGATACGTCCGATAAGCGGCAGCAGCATCGTCGGCAAGTTTCGTGTCGATCAATCCAAGCTGGGCCGCTTCGCGAAGTAGCGCGATGTTGCCCGCATTGCGCAGCAGCGTCGGATGCGCGCTCGAATACAGCAGCACCAGATACTGCACGGTGAACTCGATGTCGACCATGCCGCCCCGGTCGTGCTTCAGATCGAAGAGATTGCCGGGATTCGGGTGCCCCTCCAACACCTTGCGTCGCATCGCCACGATCTCCTGCGCGAGCGGCAACGCTTCGCGCGGCGTGGCAAGCACCTGGGCACGGATGTTCTCGAACGCAGCGCCAATGGTCTCATCGCCGGCGCAGAAGCGCGCCCGTGTGAGCGCCTGATGCTCCCAGACCCATGCGGTATTCGCATTGCCCTCGCGGAATTGATACTGGCGGAAGCTCTCGATGTTGGTCACCAGCAGGCCCGACAAACCATTGGGTCTCAGGCGCAGATCGACATCGAAGAGCATGCCCGCGCCCGTGTGCGTGGTGAGCCACGTCACGAACCGGCGGGCGAGCGCGGCGTAAGCGTCTGGCGCGTGATCGTCGTCATCGTCGTAAAGGAAGATCAGATCGAGATCGGACGCGTAGCCCAGTTCCTTGCCACCGAGCTTGCCGTAGGCGACGACGGCAAACTTCGGCACCTCCCGGTGGCGTGTCGCCACGTGCGGCCAGACGGTCGAGATCGTCACATCGACGATGATGTCGGCCAACTCCGAGAGGCGATCGCCAATCGCTTCGACCGACAGCGTGCCCTGCAAATCGAGCAGCAGAATGCGGAACACTTCGGCGTGATGTGCGCGCCGCAGAATATCCATCTGCACTTCGACGTTGCCCGACGCCCCGGCCGAGTTCAGGCTCAGCAGAAGCTGGGTCTTGAAAGACGGCCAGTCGAACGGCGCCGCGAGCGCTTCGTCGTCGAGCAATTCGTCGAGCAATTGCGGATGGCTAATCAGATAGCCGGCCGCCCAACGCGAACCGGCCAGCACCTTGACCACACGCTCCAGCGCGCGCGGATACTCCGTGAGGAGCGCCAGATACGAACTGCGGCGGCTGATGGCAGAGAGCAGATCGAGCATGCGCGCGAGCACCGCGTCGGCTTCGCCTGTGCCGGCCGCACCTTCCACCGCGCGTTGCACGAGTTGATCGAAGCGCCGCCGGCTGATCTCGCCCAGCGCCTTGTAGCGCGACGACGTCCACACGGCACGCAGACGATCGAGCGCCCCTTCGGGGTCGGCAAACCCGAGACGCGTGAGTTGATTGCCGAGATCGCCCGTCTGCGTCTCGTCGGCGAGGCATTCGCTCCACAGCTCGGGCGGACATTCGCAGTCGCCCGTGCCGGACGCCCCTTTCTTCCCGCCTTTTTGTCCGCTGCCGCCCGCCTTGTCCGCGAAGATCTCGTCGAACTGCGCGGCGACGAATTCGCGATGCTCGTCGAGCACCGTCATGAAACTCGCTTCGTCCGGGAACCCCATCGCACGAGCGACCGCGAGACGATCCTCGCCGGTACTGGGGAGGATGTGCGTTTGCGCATCGTCCAGATACTGAATGCGGTGTTCGAGCTTGCGCAGGAAGACGTAGGCGTTCGCCAATTCGTCGGCAACACTCTGCGCGAGCCAACCGCGTCGCGCTGCCACGCCCAGCACGGCCAGCGTCGGCCGCACGCGCAGTTCCGGCTCTTGACCGCCCCGGATCAACTGGAACACCTGCGCCGAGAATTCCACCTCCCGAATGCCGCCGCGCCCGAGCTTGATGTCGTTGATGCGTGCGGGTTTGGCCCGTGCGCGACGCTCCGCTTCGTGACGAATCTGCTCGTGCAGCGCGCGAATCGCGCCGATCACGCCGTAATCCAGATAACGACGGAACACGAACGGCTGGACGAGCGACGTCAGCAGCCGCTCGACGCGCTTGCCCGGCTCGCTTGCCAGCTCGGAGACGAGGCGGCCCTTGATCCACGCATAGCGCTCCCACTCGCGCCCCTGCACGTAGAAATACTCTTCGAGCATCGGCAGACTGCACACCAGCGGCCCCGAATCGCCATTGGGACGCAAACGCATGTCCACGCGGAACACATAGCCGTCCGGCGTGAGTTCGGAAATCATGCCGATCAGCTTGCGGCCGAGCTTCGTGAAGAATTCGTGGTTCGACAGCAGCCGCAGACGGTTCGCAGCGGCCGGATCGGCATCGTCGGGCGCCGACGTGTCGCCGTCGTCTTCATATAAGAAGATCAGATCGATGTCCGACGAAACGTTCAGTTCGCGCCCGCCGAGCTTGCCCATCCCCACCACGCTCAGCGTCTGGCGCTCGCCTTCGGCATTGCGCGGCACGCCGTGAATGGCTTCCAGTTCGCGCGACAGCACTGCGATGCCCGCCTGCACGGCGAACTCGGCCAGTGCCGTCATGGCTTCGGTGACCTCGGACAATTCGGCGCGACCATCCAGATCACGCTGCATGACGGCGCACAGCGCCTCGATGCGCAAGACGCGTAATGCCCGGGCAAGGCCCGCCTCGTCAACGCCCGATACTCCGCTGGCTTGCTCGGGCGGCGAGAGCACAGTGCCGGTAATGGCTTCAAAGCGGCGCGCGAGCCAGCGCGCGTCCACAGGGTGCTCCGCCAGCGCGGGCAACGCCTCGGCGAGCGCGGGCCGGCTCGCGAGCATTCGCGCCGCATAGCGCGAGTACGACGGGATTTCGATCGGGTTTTCGGGTGAACTCACTGGCGGGGTTCCGGTCAGCAATGAGAATGAAGAGACTTTCGCATGCTTACCGAGGCGCGATGAAACGCCGGATCACATGTCTGTTTCTCCTACGGTCTGGCCTTCGGAGGGCCTTGGGCTTGTGTTACAGTCTTTGCCACAGAAACTACCACATTCCCTCGTAGACGCGCAGCATGACCGACCGTAAGCCGCCTGCCTCACCGACTGCGACCCGGTCCTGGTTCTCGTCACTGCCGCGTGGCTTGCGCCTAGGCCTGGAATGGCTGCTGGCGCTCATCGTCATCGGCTATTTCGGGCTGGGCGCCGTCGTGCTCACGACCCGGTACGTCATCCTTCCGCGCGTGTCGGATTACCGCCCGCAAATCGAGGCGGCCGCGACGCGCGCCATCGGCCTGCCCGTCACCATCGGCCGCGTCGACGCCGTCTGGCGCGGCTGGCACCCCTACCTCACGCTCGACGAAGTGCGCATCACGCGCGCCGCGCCCAGTGCACCGCCCAAGGCCTCGGCGATTCCCCGCGGGGCCACACCGGTGCCGAGCGCGCGCCGGACGACGCCATCCAAGGCGTCCGGTGCATCGGCACCTGCGGCGTCGGGCAATCCGCCCGGTACGCCACCGCCCGTCGAACCCAGCCTGACGCTGCACCGTCTCGACGCCGTGCTCTCGTGGACCAGCCTGATCCATTTCGACCTCCGTCTGTCGAGCCTCACGCTGTACGAACCGGATGTCACGGTCGAACGGCTCGCCGACGGCACGATCCTCGCCGCAGGCATACCCGTCACCGGTAACGGCGGCGCGACCAACACCAAGGCAGCCGACTGGCTCATGCGTCAGGCACGTATCGTTGTCCGCAACGGCACCGTGCGCTGGCGCGACGCCACACGAGATGTGCCCGAGGTGGTCGTCTCGCAGGTCAATGCGATGCTGCGCAATCGCGGCTTTGAGCACCGCTTCGGCATGCAGGCGAATCCGCCGGCGGGTATCGTCGCGCCGCTCGACATTCGTGCGCGCTTCACCAATCCGCTGTTCACCCGTCCCGGTGAAGTCAAACGCTGGCGCGGTCAGATCTACGGCGATATCGGCACGCTCGATCTGGCGCAGTTGGCCCGCTACGTCGACCTGCCAGGCAAGGGGTCGCGCGGCCGTGTCGCCGCCCGCGCATGGGTCGATTTCGACAGCGGTGCGCTCACGGGGGCCACGCTGCGCACCGCCGGCGAGAACACCTCGGTGCAATTGGCCGACGACCTGCCGCCACTCACCTTCGACACGACACAGGGCCGGATCGACGTGACCCGTGCAGGACCGCAGGCCGACGCCGGCTGGAATCTGCGCGCCCGCGATCTGACGTTGCAGGCCGCGGGCCGTCCGTCGCTCGATATCCCCGACCTGCGCGGCACCTATATCCCCGGCACCGATACGCGCGGTCTGCACGTGGCGCTCGCGGGCCCGCGCTTCGACATCGGCGCCGTCATGGCGCTCGTGCCGTCGCTGCCCATCGACAACCAGACGCGCGACGCGCTCGCGAGCTTCCGGCCGCGCGGCCGCCTGGCCAATTTCGATATCAGCTATCAGGCGCCCAAGCCCCACGGCCCGGGCAATTGGCGCGATCTGCCGGGCATCAAGCAACTCCCGCCCGAACGCGATCACTACCGGGTGGTGGCCGATTTCGAGTCGCTGGGCGTCGATAGCGCGCCGAGCCAGCATCCGCCCGCGTCTCCCGGCACCCCCAACGCGGGGCGCCCCGGCTTTGCCAACCTGAGCGGCCACATCGACGCCGATCAGTCGCGCGGCAGCCTGACGTTGAGCGCAAAGAACGCCACGCTCGATTTCCCCGGCCGCTTCGACCAGCCGCGCATCGACCTCGACACGTTCACCGCACGCACGTCCTGGCGTGTGTCCTACCCGGCGACCAAGCACGACGCCCCGGCGAATGTGCAGGTGCAGGTCGATGCCCTGCATCTGCAAAACGCCGAATTGTCGGGCGATGTGAGCGGCACATGGCATAACGGCGGCAAAGGCAACGGCATCGTCGACCTGAAGGGCAGCATCGTGCGCGCGAACGCCAATACGGTGCCTCGCTATCTGCCGACAGATATCGGTGCGAGCGTACGCGACTATTTGCAGCGTGCCCTGCTCGCAGGCACCGTGCAGAACGCGCCGTTCGCCGTGCAAGGCGATCTCGAGGACTTCCCCTACGGCAAGGGCGGTGGCAAGTTCCGCCTCGACATCCCGCTGGCGGACGTCACCTTCAACCCCTCGCCGTTGCGTCCGGGTTACACCGAAGTCTGGCCCGCCTTCGAGAAAGTGCGCGGCAATCTGCGCTTCGATGCCGACAAGCTGCACATCGCCATCGACAGCGGTTCGGTCTTTGGCGTGACGCTCACCCAGGTGCTGGGCGACATCAACGACATCGGACAGGACAACTCGGTGCTCACCCTCAAGGGCGACGCACGCGGCCCGGCCGCAGATTTCGTGAAGTACCTGAACAGCAGCCCGGTGGGCCACTGGATCGGCGACTTCACCGACGAGACGCGCGCGAACGGCACAACGCAGTTGGCGATGCAGTTGTCGATGCCGCTTGAGCACACCGACCGCTCGAAGGTCACGGGACGCGCGCGATTCCTGCGCAACGATGTCACGCTGCTGAGCGGGCTGCCGACGTTCGGCGCGGTGGACGGCGAACTGGCGTTCACCGAACGTGGCATCTCGCTCAACAATCTGCGCGGCACGTTCCTCGGCGGCGACGTGCGCGCCTCGGGCGGCAGTCGCGACGACGGCACCATCGCCCTGAACATCAACGGCACGATGAGCGCGCAGGGACTGCGCGAGAACCGTGAGAACGCCACGCTGGCGCAACTGGCCAAGCGTATGACGGGCAGCACGCCCTACACGGCAGCGGTCACGGTGCGTCAGGGCATGACCGATGTGGCCGTGCAATCCACGCTCGCCGGTCTGGCCGTGAACCTGCCGTCACCGCTGGGCAAGAGCGCCGAGACGGCGCTGCCCGCGCGCTTCACGTTGCGCCCGCAGGCGAACCCGGGCGGGCGCCGCATCGATACACTCGACTTCGCCATCGGCAGTGTGCAGGGTAACTACGTTCAGCAACGTGCCAGCGGCAATAGCGGACACGTCGAAGTGCTGCGCGGCGGTATCGGCATCAACCAACCGGTGCCGGCACCGCGCGATGGCGTGCAGGTCGCCGCGCAGTTCGACACGCTCGACGTGGACGCGTGGCGCGGTGTGATCGCGGCGCTCAGCAGCGATGCCGCCACGCCAGTCACGCCCGGCACGCCACCCGCTCCGGGCACCGCGCCCGCCTCCACGGCAGCCGCCGCACGCGACGAGTTCGGGGCAATCACGCCTTACCTGCCGACGCGTCTGGCGCTGCATGCCAAGCAGGTGCGCCTGATGTCGCGTCAGTGGCCGGAACTGGTTGTGGGCGCCCAACGCAGCGATCGCGACTGGCAGGTGAGCCTGGCGTCCGAACTGGTCTCCGGCTTCGCCGAATGGCATGCCCCGGATGCGAAGAACCCTTCGGGCGCCATCCGCGCACGGCTGGCGAAACTGGTGATCCCGCGCGAAGACCACGGCAACGACGTGCTCACGGAAGTTCTCGACGAGCCGAGCGACGAATTCCCGGCCATCGATCTCGTCGCCAACGATTTCGTGCTGCGCGACAAGCCACTGGGCCGCCTGCAGTTGAATGCGTACAACGATATCGAGGACGGCGTGCCCGTGTGGCAGCTCACCAAGCTGGAACTGAGCAACAGCGCCGCCACGCTCGACGTCAAGGGCAACTGGCGCACGGCGCGCCGCCGCGCGGCGGCAGCAGGCAGTGACGACGATGTGCCTCGACGCACGGTGCTCGACTTCAATCTCAACGTCAAGGACGCGGGCGGGCTGCTTGATCGTCTGGGCCTGCCCAAGACACTCAAGGACGGCTCGGGCACCGTCTCGGGCCGCTTCGGCTGGCGCGGCGGCCCCGACGCCATCGATTACCCCACGCTCGGCGGCAAAGTCGCGATCGACCTCAAGCGCGGGCAGATTCTGAAGGCCGACCCCGGACTGGCCAAGCTGCTGGGCATTCTGTCGGTACAGACGCTCGCCAAGATTCTGACGTTCGACTTCAACAGCGTGATCGGCAGCGGTCTGCCGTTCGACAGCATCGAAGGCAACGCCACCATGCAAGCCGGTGTGGCGAACACCGATGATCTGACCATCAATTCCAGTACGGCGACGATCAAGATCGACGGGCACACCGACCTCGCCCGCGAGACGCAGGACCTGAACGTGCTGGTGTTGCCGAAAATCAATGCGGCATCGGCGTCGCTTGCGTGGGCCATCATCAACCCTGCGCTGGGCATCGGCTCGTTCTTTGCGCAACTGGCGTTGGGCGAGCAGCTCTCGCGTACGCTCTCGACGACCTATCATGTGACGGGCTCCTGGGACAATCCGGTCATCGGACAGGGCAGCGGCAATAAGAGTAAGATCGACGCATCCCCGGTCACTCGGCCTGACGCGCAAAACAGCGTCCCGCCGATAGGTATGCGCGGGAACTGAGCGCATCCGGAGGCTTCCGATACGCTCTGCTTGAAACGCTTGTAACCCCGACGCCTGTAAGCCCGACACGGTTATCCGCTCTGAATCCAGCCATTCCATGACGAGTCCCGACACGAAGTCAGCCGCCGTACCCGCGCCCGCCGGCGCCATTGCGCGCGTCGCGGCCGCGCAAATGGTGAGTGCCCCCGACGTCGAACGAAACCTCCGCGAAGCCGACCGTCTGGTCGCCGAGGCGGCAGACGCCGGCGCGCAACTGGTACTGCTGCCCGAGTACTTCTGCTACATGGGCCGGCACGACACCGACAAACTCGCGTTGCGCGAGACCCCGGGCGACGGGCCGATTCAGGACTTTCTCGCCGAAACCGCCCGCCGTCACGGCGTGTGGCTCATCGGCGGCACGCTGCCGCTGGCCGCGCCCGAACCGGAGCGCGTGCTCAACACCACGCTGGTCTTCGGCCCCGACGGTACGCCGGCCGCGCGCTACGACAAGATTCACCTGTTCAACTTCGTCAAAGGCGAAGAAGCCTACGACGAAGCGCGCACCATTCGGCCGGGCGATGCCGTACGCACGTTTGAAGCGCCGTTCGGGCGCGTGGGCCTGTCGGTCTGCTACGACCTGCGTTTTCCCGAGTTGTACCGTGCCATGGGCGACTGTACGCTCATGGTCGTACCCGCCGCCTTTACCTACACGACGGGCCGTGCGCACTGGGAACTCCTGCTGCGTGCGCGGGCCATCGAGAATCAGTGTTACATGCTGGCGTCCGCACAGGGCGGCCACCACGAAAACGGGCGGCGCACCTGGGGGCATTCCATGCTGATCGACCCATGGGGCGACATCGTCGCCCAGCGAGAAGCGGACGGCGCCGGCGTGGTCATTGGCGACATCGACCCGGCCCGGATGACCGGTGTACGTCAGAGCCTGCCCGCGTGGCGGCATCGCGTGCTGTAAGGTTGATTTCCCCGATTCCGCCCTCATTTACCGAATACATTTCCTTGGCCTGACACCGCATGAAAATCATCGATACCGGCATCCAGAACCTGGCCACGGCCCGCGAGCTGCTGCTCACGCCATACGGCCTCGACGAAAGCCACCTGCAACGCGCACTTGGCGACATTTTCACGCACCGCGTGGACTACGCCGACCTGTACTTCCAGTACACGCGCAGCGAAGCGTGGAGCCTCGAGGAAGGCATCGTGAAATCGGGTTCGTTCTCGATCGATCAGGGCGTGGGTGTGCGTGCCATCGTGGGCGACCGCACCGCTTTCGCCTACTCCGACGACATCTCCGACATCGCCCTGAAGGACGCGGCCGCTGCGACTCGCAGCATCGCCACGGCCGGACGCGGACGTGTGAAGGTCGGCAGCAAGCTCGCCAACGCCGCCGGTAACGGGCTCTACCTGCCGTCCGATCCGCTGGCCTCGCTCGACGCCAACGGTAAGGTGGCATTGCTCGAGCGCATCGAAAAGCTGGCCCGTGCGCGTGATCCGCGCGTGCAGCAAGTCATGGCGGGTCTGGCCGGGGAATACGACGTCGTGCTGGTGGCGCGCAGCGACGGCGTGATCGCCGCCGATGTGCGCCCGCTCGTGCGCGTGTCGGTCACCGTCATCGTCGAAGCCAACGGACGCCGCGAAATCGGCAACAGCGGCGGCGGCGCACGCCTCGACTACGCTTATTTCACTGACGAACTGCTCGAAAAGTACGTCCAGGAGGCGGTAGACGGTGCCATCGTCAAACTCGACGCGCGCCCGGCACCGGCCGGTGCGATGACTGTCGTGCTCGGACCGGGCTGGCCCGGCGTGCTGTTGCACGAGGCCATCGGTCACGGGCTGGAGGGCGACTTCAACCGCAAGGGTTCCTCGGCGTTCTCCGGACGCCTCGGCGAACGTGTGGCCGCCAAGGGCGTCACGGTGGTTGACGACGGCACGCTGTCGAACCGCCGCGGCTCGCTGAACATCGACGACGAAGGCAATGCGACGCAGTGCACCACGCTCATCGAAGACGGGATTCTGCGTGGCTACATGCAGGACAGCCTGAATGCGCGTCTGATGAAGATGCCGGTCACGGGTAACGGCCGTCGCGAGTCGTACGCCGCGCTGCCGATGCCGCGCATGACCAATACGTACATGCTCGGCGGCGACAAGGACCCCGAGGAAATCATCGCGTCGGTCAAGCATGGTCTGTATGCCGTGAACTTCGGCGGCGGACAGGTCGACATCACGAACGGCAAGTTCGTGTTCTCGATGTCCGAGGCTTACATGATCGAAGATGGCAAGATCACGTATCCGGTCAAGGGCGCCACGCTGATCGGCAACGGCCCCGAATCGCTCAAGGATGTGACGATGATCGGCAACGATATGTCGCTCGATTCGGGCGTCGGCGTGTGCGGCAAGGAAGGCCAGAGCGTGCCTGTGGGCGTTGGCCAGCCGACGCTGCGCATGGAAAACATGACGGTCGGCGGCACGGCGTAAGGCGCAGCCGGCGCGTCCAATGTCACGCGTCGGATGGCGCACCGCAAAAAATGCGTAAAGCATAGCAAAGCGCCCGGGTCAAACCGGGCGTTTTCGCATGTTTATCAAATATCACGCTCACTTGAAGCAAATATACCGAACAAAATGCAATATTTCCGCGCGTTTTCCCGCCGTTCAGCGGCCTGACACGGTTGCAGCGTCATTCGATTAGGCGTATAAAGTGGTTCCAGTGCACGGCAAAATGCTTGCCATGCAATGTCAACGACATCCCTCATGACCGCCAATAAGTTTTATTTTTACTTTTTTGCGAATCTCACACCGCTGGCGGAAGGAGAGGGGGAGTTGCAGCAGTAAGCACCGAAACGAATCCTGAAAAACCGCCAGCGAGTCTGGCGGTTTTTTTTTGACCCGCATCCCGAGAATCGCACCGCAGTCCGTACTGCCCAGGAGAAAAAAGCATGCCTCCCCACAACACCGATGATGTTCGTATTCGTGAGCTCAAGGAACTGACGCCGCCGGCGCATTTGATTCGCGAGTACCCCTGCTCGGAAAAGAGCGCGGACCTCATCCATCGCACGCGCAGTGCCATTCACCGCGTGCTGCATGGTATGGATGACCGCCTCGTCGTCATCATCGGCCCGTGCTCGATCCACGATACGAAAGCCGCACTGGAATATGCTGCGCGTCTGGCCGAGCAGCGCGAGCGCCTGAAGGGCGAACTTGAGATCGTGATGCGCGTGTACTTCGAGAAGCCGCGCACGACGGTGGGCTGGAAGGGTCTGATCAACGACCCGCACATGGATAACAGCTTCAAGATCAACGACGGCCTGCGCCTCGCGCGCGAACTGCTCGCCCAGATCAACGCAATGGGGCTGCCGGCCGGTACGGAATACCTCGACATGATCAGCCCGCAGTACATCGCCGATCTCGTGTCGTGGGGCGCCATCGGCGCACGCACCACCGAATCGCAAGTGCACCGAGAACTGGCGTCGGGCCTCTCGTGCCCGGTCGGCTTCAAGAACGGCACGGACGGCAATGTGAAGATTGCCGTCGACGCCATCAAGGCCGCATCGCAGCCGCACCATTTCCTGTCGGTGACCAAGGGCGGCCATTCGGCCATCGTGTCGACGTCGGGCAACGAGGACTGCCACCTGATCCTGCGCGGCGGCAAGGCGCCCAACTACGACGCGGCCAGCGTGCAGATCGCCTGCGACGACATCGCCAAGTCGGGGTTGGCCGCGCGCGTGATGATCGACGCATCGCACGCCAACAGCCAGAAGAAGCACGAGAACCAGATCCCGGTGTGCGAGGACATCGCACGCCAGATCGCCGGTGGCGACGACCGCATTATTGGCGTGATGGTCGAGTCGCACCTCGTTGCCGGCCGTCAGGATCACGTGCCGGGCAAGCCGCTGACCTACGGTCAGAGCATCACCGATGCCTGCATCGACTGGGAAGACAGCCTGAAGGTGCTCGATACGCTGGCCGACGCCGTGCGCGCGCGCCGTCTGGCTCGCGGCACAGGCAACTGATGTCGGGGGGCGCAGCCAGGGCGGCAATCAGAGCCGCGCTGAGCCTTACTGCGCCCCGCCCTCGGCCCGGTCGCGCTGCCACAGCACGTCGGTGCCGCCGCCCGCACGGTTCAGTACCCGGGCAAGTACGAACATCAGATCGGACAACCGATTGACGTACTGGCGCGGCGCGGGGGCCACCGTCTCTTCGGCACCGAGCGCCACCATGGCGCGCTCGGCCCGGCGCGACACGGTCCGCACCACGTGCGCCAGCGCCGCAGCACGCGTGCCGCCCGGCAGAATGAATTCCTTCAGACTCGGCAGATCGGCGTTGTAATGCGCCAGCCAGCCATCGAGCTTGGCCACCTGCGCATCGACAAGCAACGTGTGACGCGGCATGCTCAATTCCCCGCCGAGATCGAACAGATCGTGCTGAATATCGAGCAGCATGGCACGCACGTCCGGCGGCAGGTCTTCGCACAGCAACACGCCAATGTGTGAATTGGTCTCGTCGATCTCGCCGATGGCGACGATACGCAGACTGAATTTGTCCACGCGTGCGCCGTCCCCAAGGCCGGTCTTGCCACCGTCGCCCGTGCGGGTGACGATCTTGCTCAAACGATTACTCATCCTCTGACACCTACCCCTTACGGCATATCTTGCCTGCCGGCGCCCCACGTTCGGCCGCCGGACGACCTGCCTTCTTTGATTGAAATTGACCACCGCTGCCCTCGCTGCCCATTTTTCAGGCAATTCCGATGGCGTGCCTTGGCGGCAAGTCCGTATGATATGACGCAAAGGGTGCGGAAAAACGCCGTCACGGCGTAAAATCCCCGCTCATGAGGTGTCAGGGTATGGGCCCGCCGAACCGTTGACCGTTCGGTGCTGTCGGCCAGTGCCCGAGACCCCACACCCGATATGGAGCCTGCCATCGCCTGCTGGCGCTGGCCGCCCGGAGACCTGAAGGAGAAAACCGTGAATCACCCCCATCTGCCGTTCGCCGCCAAGCGTCCCTTTCCGGACGCCCTGCTTACCGAGTTGCAAGCCCTGCTGGGCGAGCGTGTGAGCACCAAGGAGGCACTGCGCGAGCATCACGGCAGGGACGAGTCTCCGTTCGACCCCATGCTGCCCGACGCCGTCGCCTTCGCGCACAGCACCGACGAAGTCTCGCAGATCGTCAAACTGTGTGCCAAGTACGACGTCCCCATCATTCCGTACGGCGCCGGCTCGTCGCTCGAAGGGCACCTGCTCGCTGTCGAGGGCGGTCTGTCGCTCGATCTCTCGGAAATGAATCAGGTCGTGTCGATCAATGCGGAAGACCTGACCGTCACCGCGCAACCGGGCATCTCCCGCAAGGCGCTCAACGAAGCCCTGCGCGACACCGGCCTGTTCTTCCCGATCGACCCCGGCGCCGACGCCAGCATTGGCGGCATGTGTGCTACGCGCGCTTCCGGCACCAATGCCGTGCGTTACGGCACGATGCGCGAGAACGTACTCGCGCTGAGCGTCGTGCTCGCAGACGGCCGCGTGATCCACACTGGCACGCGTGCACGCAAATCCTCTGCCGGTTACGACCTCACGCGCCTGTTCGTCGGCAGTGAAGGCACGCTGGGCATCATCACCGAAGCGACGGTGCGTCTGTATCCGCAGCCGGAAGCCGTATCGGCCGCGATCTGCTCGTTCCCCAGCATGACGGATGCCGTGAACTGCGTTATCCAGACGATTCAGTTGGGCGTGCCGGTGGCGCGCGTCGAGTTCGTCGATGCACTGGCCGTGCGCGCCATCAACAAGCATTCCAAGATGGAACTGCCCGAGACGCAAACGCTGTTCTTCGAATTCCACGGCAGCAATGCCGGTGTGAAGGAGCAGGCGGAGACCGTCGAGGAACTGGCCAGGGAAAACGGCGGTACCGGCTTCGAATGGGCCACGCGCACCGAAGACCGCAACCGTCTGTGGGCCGCGCGTCATAGCGCGTACTTCGCGATGCTCCAGCTCAAGCCGGGCTGTCGCGCGGTCACGACGGACGTCTGCGTGCCGATCTCGCGTCTGGCCGAGTGTGTCAGCGAGACCGAGGAAGATCTGCGGGCGTCGAGTTTGCCGTGCCCGATCGTGGGTCACGTCGGCGACGGCAATTTCCACGTGGCGATCCTCATTGATCCGGCCAAGCCCGAAGAGATCGAAGAGGCCGAACGGCTCAACCAGCGCATCGTCGAGCGCGCGATCCGCATGGGGGGCACATGCACGGGCGAGCACGGTGTGGGCCTGCACAAGATGGGCTTTCTCGTGACCGAGCACGGCGAAGGCGCCATCGATGTCATGCGCGCGATCAAGACCTCGCTCGATCCGCACAATCTGCTCAATCCGGGCAAGATTTTCCGGTTGCGCCCGGCGGGCTGAGCGCCGCATGAACGCGCCCGTCACCCCGCAAGGTCAATCCGGCCCGCTCCAGGCGGGTGGCGCGTCCAATGACGCCGACGCCCTCGAGGCGCGTCAGCGTCAGTTACTCGACGCGCTCACCCAGATCCTGCCGCCGCATTGCATTCTGCATCGCCGCGAAGACACCACGCCTTACGAGTGCGATGGTCTCGCCGCGTATCGCCGCGTGCCGCTCGCCGTCGTGCTGCCCGAGTCCGAATCGCAGGTTCAGCGCATTCTGCAGGCCTGCCATCAGTTGGGCATTCCGGTGGTACCACGCGGCGCGGGCACGAGCCTCTCTGGCGGCGCGATGCCCATCTCCGATGGTCTGGTGCTCTCGCTCGCCAAGTTCAAGAAGATTGTCGAGGTCGATCCTTACGCGCGGACGGCGACCGTGCAGCCGGGCGTTCGCAATCTGGCGATCTCGGAGGCGGCCGCGCCTTACGGCCTGTATTACGCACCTGATCCGTCGTCGCAGATCGCCTGCACCATCGGCGGCAATGTGGCGGAGAATTCGGGCGGTGTGCACTGCCTGAAGTACGGCCTGACGGTGCACAACGTGCTGCGCGTGCGCGCCATCACGATGTCCGGCGAAGCGATCGAATTCGGCTCGCTCGGCCCCGATGCGCCCGGACTCGATCTGCTGTCGGTGTTCATCGGCAGTGAGGGGATGTTCGGCGTGGTGACGGAAATCACCGTCAAGCTGGTGCCCAAGGCACAGACGGCACAGATGATCATGGCGAGCTTCGACGATGTGGAGACCGGTGGTAACGCCGTGGCGGCGATCATCGCGGCCGGCATCATCCCCGCCGGACTCGAAATGATGGACAAGCCGGCCACACAAGCCGTCGAGGAGTTCGTTCACGCCGGATACGACCTTGAAGCCGCGGCGATCCTGCTGTGCGAATCGGACGGCACGCCGGAAGAAGTCGCCGAGGAAGTCATGCGCATCTCCCATGTGCTGCGCACGTCGGGCGCGACACGGTTGCAGATCTCTCGCAGTGAGGAAGAGCGCCTGCGCTTCTGGTCGGGACGCAAAAATGCGTTCCCCGCGGCCGGACGCATTTCGCCGGACTATTACTGCATGGATGGTACGATTCCTCGCCGGGCGATTGGGACGTTACTCAAACGCATCGAGGGTCTGGAACAACAATACGGATTGCGCTGTATTAACGTCTTTCACGCGGGAGACGGCAACATGCATCCGCTCATTCTTTTCAACGGCAACGACCTCGACGAATGGCATCGCGCCGAAGCGTTCGGTTGCGACATTCTCGAAGCGTGCGTCGAACTCGGCGGCACCATCACGGGCGAACACGGCGTGGGCATCGAAAAGATCAACTCGATGTGCGTGCAGTTCTCGGCCGAGGAGCGCGACGCCTTCTTCGGCGTGAAGCGCGCGTTCGATCCGGTCGGGCTGCTCAATCCGGACAAGGGAATTCCCACACGAGCCCGTTGCGCCGAATACGGCAAACTGCACGTGCGCGGCGGCCTGCTGCCACACCCCGACCTGCCGAGGTTCTGATATGCGCCCGCTGTCAGAGTGGATGCCGCACGATTGGCGGCAGCGGCTGTACATCATCATCTTCGAGGCCGATACGCGCGAAGGGCGGCTGTTCGACATCGCGCTGCTTATCGCCATCGTGCTGTCGGTGCTTACGGTAATCGTCTCGAGCGTGCCTGCCGTGCAGGCTACGGCATCGCTGCCGATGGCGATTCTCGAGTGGTTCTTTACCCTGCTCTTTACGGCCGAGTACATCGCGCGGCTGCTGAGCGCGCATCGACCGCTGCGTTACGCGCTGTCGTTCTACGGCATCATCGATCTGCTCTCCATTCTGCCGACATATCTCGCAATTCTCGTGCCCGAACTGCATGGGCTGATCGACGTGCGTTTGCTGCGTCTGATGCGCGCGTTCCGGATTCTGAAGCTCACGGCGTATGTGAACGAAGCCGGTGTGCTTAGCGTCGCGCTCTACAACGCGCGCCGCAAGATCCTCGTGTTTCTCGGGTTCATCTCGATCATCGTGGTGATCTTTGGCACGCTCATGCACATCATCGAGGGACCGCAGCACGGTTTCACGAGCATTCCGGTGGGCATCTACTGGGCCATCGTCACGCTCACGACCACCGGCTATGGCGATGTGGTGCCCGTCACCGGACTGGGCAAGGCGATCACCGGCTTCGTGATGCTGCTCGGTTACAGCGTGATTGCCATTCCCACCGGCATCATGGGTGCCGAAATCCATTCGGCCATGCGCAAGAATGCCGTCACCACACGCACCTGCCAGCAATGCCTGACCGAAGGGCACGACGCCGATGCGAGCTACTGCAAGCACTGCGGCAGCGAGCTGGCCCCCTATCAATCCGACACGCCACCGCCGCCAGAACCGAGCTGATGACCGACACGAACGACACTCTCGAGAACTTCCGCGCCGTCATCGAACATGCCACGGCACGCCGTGCACCGCTTCAGCTTCGTGGCGGCGGCACCAAGGCGTGGTACGGCCAACAACGCGTGGGGGACGTGCTCGACACACGCGCCTACCGCGGCATCGTGGCCTACGACCCGGCAGAACTGGTCATCACGGCGCGCTGCGGCACGCCGCTCGCCGACATCGAGACGGCGCTCGCCGAACGCAGTCAGTTGCTGCCGTTCGAGCCGCCCTACTTCGGGCCGGGGGCGACGATCGGCGGTGCGGTGGCTGCCGGGCTCGCCGGGCCTCGCCGCAGTGCCGTGGGCGCCGTGCGCGACTTCGTACTCGGCGCCAAATTGATGGACGGGCGCGCTCACGTGCTGAATTTCGGCGGTCAGGTGATGAAGAACGTCGCCGGTTACGACGTCTCGCGCATGCTCGCCGGCTCGCTGGGCACGCTGGGCCTGATTCTCGAAGTGTCGCTCAAGGTGTTGCCGCAGCCATTTGCCGAACTGACGCTGCAATTCGAAATGAACGCCATCGATGCCGTGCGCAAGCTCAATGAATGGGGCGGGCAACCGTTGCCGATCACAGGCAGTGCGTGGCGCAACGATTTGCTGGTGATTCGTCTGGCGGGGGCATCGGCAGCGATCAAGGCCGCGCGCGTGAAGATGGGCGGGGAATTGGTCGACGCCATTCACGCCGCCAAGTTCTGGCACGCGATCCGCGAGCAAACGGACAGCTTCTTCGCCGATGCGGGGCCGGGCCAGGCACTGTGGCGTCTGGCCGTGCCGTCGACCGCCGAACCTCACCGCTTGCCTGGCAAACAACTCATCGAGTGGGGTGGCGCGCAGCGTTGGTGGATTACCGACGCCGACGCGCAGATCGTGCGTTCGGCGGCGCGGCAGGACGGCGGACACGCCACACTCTTCCGCTATGGTGAGCCCGGTGTGGGTGTGTTCACGCCCCTGCCCGCACCGCTCATGCGCATCCACCGCAATCTGAAGTCGGTGTTCGACCCGGCGGGCATCTTCAATCCGGGGCGGATGTATCCGGAGTTCTGAGCGCATTCACGGCAATATGCAGCGGTATGGCGCGATATGCCGCAGCGCGCCGGGCCTTATCCTCCCGCCCGCTCAGCCATTCGTATCCAGCAAGCGCGAGACTTCCGTCGCCAGTGTGCGCACCGCCTTCTCGACCTCTCGCGTGAACGGCTGACCGCCGTTGATGCGCAGGAAATGGTCGTAGCGCGACGAGTTCGAGAAAAGACTGCCCGGTGCGACACGAATCCCTTTGGCGAGCGCCGCATCGAACAGTCGCTCCGAGCTGACGCTGCCCGGCATCTCCACCCACAGGCTCAGTCCACCGGCGGGCAATGTCAGACGGGTGCCCGCCGGGAAATGGGTGGCAATCGCTTCGGCCATCGCCGCCCGATGCTCGCGTAGCTGCGCCCGCAAGCGGCGCAGGTGACGATCGTAGCGGGGCGAATCCATGAATTCGCCCATCGCGATCTGCGCGAGCGCTTCGTTCGGGCGCGTCTGCGCGTACTTGAGCATCTCCACTCGCCACTGCCACTTGCCGCCCGCGATCCAGCCGAGCCGCATGCCCGGCGCCATCGTCTTGTGCAGCGATGCGCAGTGAATCACGTTGCCCGACGTATCCCATGAGCGGATGGCTGCCGGAATATTGCCGTCATCGCCCAGCGCCGAGTAAGTGTCGTCTTCGATGATCGCCACGCCGCGCGACTCCGCCCACTTCACCAACCGCGCCTTGTGCGAATCGGGCATGACCGACCCGAGCGGATTCTGGAAATGCGGCACGACGATCACGGCCTTGATGTTGTCGTAGGTCTCGCTCGCCAATTGAAGCGCTTCGAGCGAGATCCCCGTCTGAGGACTCGTGGGAATTTCGAGCGCCCGCATGCCCATGCTCTCCAGCGTTTGCAGCAGCGCGTAGTACGTCGGCGATTCGACGGCGACCACATCGCCCGCCGATGCCACCGCGCGCAGCGCGAGATTGATCGCCTCGATACAGCCGTGCGTGACGACGATTTCCTCGGGATTGATGTTCATGCGCGCTTCGAGCGCGCGCCGGGCAATCGCACAACGGAAACGCGCTTCTCCACCACCGGGAGGCGGCGTGCCGTAGAGCAGCGGGTTATCGCGCAACGCCCGGATGGTGGCCTGCCGAAGTTCGTTGACCGGGTAGAGCGACGGGGAGCCATGGGCGACCGCGAAATTGACTTTGACGTCCGCCTGAAGCCCTCTCGCGAGGATCGACGACACGCGCTGATTGATACCCACGTACTGCATCAGATCGGGCACCCACGGACGCGGTTCGGCCACCGGCACGAGGCTCGCACGAGCAGGTGTGCGCACGAAGTAGCCCGAACGCGGACGTGCCTCGAGCACCCCCAGCGCCTCCAGATGGCGGCATGTCTGCAAGGCCGTCGATAGACTGACCTGATGCCGCTCCATCAAGGTGCGCACACTCGGCATGCGGTCGCCCGGCGCGAGCGTGCCCGCCTCGATGGCGTGGCGGTAATGGTCGGCTAGCTGACGATATAGCGGCGTGCGGTCCTCCGAAGCCGGTGGCGTCGGGGCGGCGGGAGATGCCTTCGGAGCGTCCGCGATGAGCGGCTCGGTGTCCGGGGCGGCGAGCGTGGGGGTAACGGCGTCCATGCGCAGATGATCGGGTATTGCACACGACCATAACAGATACAGATTCGTTGAATCGGCATCGTAACAGATTGCCGGAAGCCGCTCTGTTACGCGCGAAACAGCGCAACTGTGTGCCTACCGGGAGCGTCTGGCGACCGATACGCTGTACCCATCTGTTCAACGCCCCCGGAGCCCCTCATGGCAAAGCCCCAGTCGCCCCTCTTTTCTTCCGATTCGACGCGGGTACGAGATATCGGCGACGCCAGGCGCGCCGACTGGCCGTTGTCCCGGCCGCGCGTCGCCTTGCCGGCCAACGCCGAAAGCGGCTCGCCTGCCCAGCTCCCGTCACACCTCTCTCTGGCACGCGGGCAATCGTTTTACGCCTATGTGGGCCTTGGCACAGTGCTCCATATCGAGCGAGGGGATGTTCTGCTCACGGCAGCGCCGCGCTGGCTGGCGGCGAGCTTCTGGCGACGCGCCGTCTCGCTGACCGCCGGGCAGGTCTATGTGGCCGAGACGTCTGGCTGGCTGACGTTGAGCGCTGCCACGGATGCCCGCGTTGCCCTGCGTGAAGACGTCGCCGAAGCCCATCGCCGCGCGGGGCTGCGCGCTTACGCTGCTCGTGTGCGGCAGATCGTTCGCAAGTCATTCGGATTCTGAGTCAGTCCCGGCGCCTGACCGAATGCCTCTCGTTCAGGCCGGCAGCAGCTTCTCGATGTCCGCACGGATGGCTTCGGGCTTTGCCGTCGGCGCATAACGCGCCACCACGTTGCCCTGCGCGTCGACGAGAAACTTCGTGAAATTCCACTTGATCGCCTTCGTCCCCAGCACGCCTCGCTTTTCCTGCGTGAGATAGGCGTAGAGCGGTGCGGCGTCCGGCCCTTTGACGTCGACCTTGGCGAACATCGGGAACGTGACGTGAAAGCGTAGATCGCAGAAGCTGCGAATGGCCTGCGCGTCGCCCGGCTCCTGCTTGCCGAACTGATTGCACGGAAACGCGAGCACCTCGAAACCCCGCGGGCCGAGCTGTTCGTAGAGCGTCTGCAGACCAGCGTACTGCGGCGTGAAACCGCACTCGCTCGCCGTGTTGACGATCAGCAGTACCTTGCCACGGTACTGCGACAGGCTGACGGTTTCGCCCGACAGCGTCTGGACTGAAAAATCGTACACATGCTGCGAATTCGCGTTCATCTATGGCTCCCTGTCGATGTTGGCACCGCGAAGTCTGCCACAAGCCGCAGGCCATGACCGTTCGATGTGCGTCAGGCTCACTGAATGACTAAAACAGCGCAAACGGGGGCGGGTAGCACCTCGTTTTTTCCCGGGTAGCACCTCGGGCGCGGGCACAGCTATAATCGTTGACCTGCAATGCCGTTGCAACGCCCCCCGCGCCAACGACGCCGCCCTACAGACGCCCTACCGACGCCCGAACCTGCCTCATGTCGACCATCGCAGCACATCTCGACGATGTTCTCTCCCGGATCGCCCGTGCCACTGCCGACGCCGGCCGCCCGGCGGGTAGCGTGCATTTGCTCGCCGTCTCGAAGACGTTTGGCGCCGATGCCGTGCGCGACGCGCTCGCCGCCGGACAGCGCGCTTTCGGCGAGAACTACGTGCAGGAGTCGCTCGACAAGATGGCCGCACTGTCAGGAGAGACGGTCGGCGGCCGACCGCTCGAGTGGCATTTCATCGGCCCATTGCAAAGCAACAAGACGCGGCCGGTGGCGGAACATTTCGACTGGGTGCATTCGGTCGATCGACTGAAGATCGCCGAACGGCTGAGCGCCCAACGGCCAGCGAACCTCCCGCCCCTGCAAGTCTGCCTGCAAGTCAACATCAGCGGCGAAGCGAGCAAGAGCGGTGTCGCGCCTGCGGACGTGCCCGCAGTCGCGCGCGCCGTCGCCGCCCTGCCGAATCTGCGACTGCGCGGCCTGATGGCAATTCCCGAACCCGAAGACGATCCGGCTCGCCAACGCGCACCGTTCAAGGCCGTGCGCGAGTTGTTCGACGCGCTGCGCGCCGATGGACTGGCCCTCGACACACTGTCGATGGGCATGTCGGGCGATCTCGAGGCCGCAATTGCCGAGGGTGCGACAATGGTGCGTGTTGGCACCGCTATTTTCGGTGCGCGCGATTACGGCCCTCGGGCCTGATCGCGGCGTGCCCCGGCGGCGAGCGCCTCGTGACGGCTCACCGCAGTAAGAGGTAATGACATACGCAACGCAAAGGATGGTTATGAGAATTGCATTCATCGGCGGCGGCAATATGGCCAATGCCCTGATCGGCGGACTCGTCAAGCGCGGCACTGCCCCGCGCGACATTCTCGCGATCGACGTCAACGAATCGACCCGTGAAGGCCTCGCCAAACAGTATGGCGTCGAGACCGCCAGCGCCCCCAACGACCGCCTGCGCGATTACGACACACTCGTGCTGGCCGTCAAACCGCAAGTGCTCAAGGACGTCGCGCAAGCCCTCCAACCGCACCTGAACGGCCAACTGGTCATCAGCATCGCAGCGGGCATTCGCGCATCCGATCTGGCCCGCTGGCTCGGCGGCCATAACCAGATCGTGCGCTGCATGCCGAACACGCCCGCGCTGATCGGCATGGGCATCACCGGTCTGGCCGCACTCTCGGGCGTCGATTCCGACCAGCGCAAGCGTGCAGAGAATGTGCTGGGCGCCGCAGGGCAAATCGTCTGGGTCCAAAAGGAAAGTCAGCTCGACGGCGTGACGGCCATCTCGGGCAGCGGCCCGGCATACGTGTTCTATTTCATCGAAGCGCTGGAGCAGGCAGCTCAGGAACTGGGCTTCACGCCCGAGCAGGGACGCCAGTTGGCCATCGCCACGTTCACCGGGGCATCGCAACTGGCCGCGCAGTCGAGCGAGCCGGTGAGCGTGCTGCGTGAGCGCGTGACGTCCAAGGGCGGTACGACATTTGCCGCGCTTAGCTCGTTCGAGCGCGACGCCATCAAGGCTGCCATCGTGCGCGGCGTGCAGGCGGCGAACACCCGTGCCAAGGAACTCGGCGACGAGTTGGGCGACGCCTGACACGCGCTCGTCAGACGCAGCAAAGACAAACGGCCCGCATGCGGGCCGTTTTGTTTGGCATGTCTGCCTGACGATGCGTGAGCGCGACGCACGCAGTGGATGCAGCGAACGCTGCGCCCGCGCTTATGCCGTCAGCAGATAATGTCCGGCGATGCCCGCGAAGACGGCGGCACCGAGCCAGTTGTTGTGACGGAACGCCGCAAAGCACGGCATGCGCTCGCGTCCGCGAATCAGGAAGTAGTGGTAAATGGCGAAGCTCACCGCCACGGCCATGCCCAGCCAGAACGGCCAGCCGAAGCCCAGATACACGCCGACGCCCGCCTGAATGCCGAGTGCGCCGGCGTAACAGAGCATGATCGCCAGCACGTCGAAGCGTCCGAACGTGATCGCCGACGTCTTGATGCCGATCTTCAGGTCGTCGTCGCGATCGACCATCGCATATTCGGTGTCGTACGCCACCGACCAGAACACATTCGAGAGCAGCAGCACCCATGCGACGGCCGGCACCTGATCCTGCACGGCAGCGAAAGCCATCGGAATGCCGAAACCGAACGCCACGCCGAGATAGGCCTGCGGAATCGCCAGAAAGCGCTTGGTGAACGGATAGGTGCCCGCGACGAACAGCGCGGGAATCGACAACCCCTTGGTCAGCGCGTTGAGCGGCAGAATCAGCAGGAAGCTCACGAGTGCGAGCGTCGCGGCCACGGCGAGCGCTTCCCATGCGCGAATGCGTCCCGACGTGATCGGACGCTCTTTCGTGCGTTTGACGAACTTGTCGAAGTCGCGGTCGGCGTAATCGTTGATGGCGCAACCCGCCGAGCGCATCAGGAACGTGCCGAGCGTGAAGATCGCGAGCAGCAGCGGGTCGGGATGCCCGTTCGATGCAATCCACAGCGCCGCGAGCGTCGGCCACAGCAGCAGCACGGTGCCGATCGGCTTATCGAGGCGAACGAGGCGGAAATAAAGCGGAAGGCGTTGAGCGAGCAACATGGGCGTCACACAGAAAGACTTGTGGCGACATTGTAGGCTACGGGCCGAATGCTCGCCATCGGGACGCGCTACTCACCCGCCGCGTCACCAGATCCAGAACATCAGCAGCCAGAGCCAGTTGACTAGCGCCAGCGCCGCCACGACACCCGCCATGCCGGCCAGACGGCGTCCGAACGAGCGTGCGTGACGGCCGGTCACGCGCCAGCCCAGCCACAGACTCCACAGCGTGGTCGCGGCGAGAATGGCCGCGCGCACGTCGTTTGCCCAGTACACCGGCAGATGTTCGGCGCGCAGCAGGCTGATCGTCGTGGCCGACAGACCGATGAACACCCCGGCCCCGGCGATCGGAATGAGCGACTGCACCAGATGATTGAATCGCGACGTCTGCCACGGTCCCATCGCCCGGTTGGCCAGCGCGAAGATGATCGTGAAGGCCAGGCCCAGCAGCAGGCCGTTGCCCAGGATGTAAGTGACGACCATGCCGCCGTCGAGCCACGTGAAGACGTCGCTCTGATCGGGGTAATTGGTGAACACGAACCACGGGGCGTTCGTCTCGAACGGCCACATGATGTTGTGATCGATGAGCCACGTGGCCAGCACGGTCTTGGTGGCGACGAACCACGGATTCACCGTCCAGTGGAACGCGCCGATGGCCACGCCGAGCAAACCGTACATGACGAGCACGCTGTCCCACACACTATTGTTCTCGGTCGCACCGAACTTCACGATCTCTTCGCTCGGCGAGCGGCTCGTGAGTTCGATGGCGTCGCGATGCCCGGCGCAACGCCCGCACATATGGCACTGCGCCCCACCCTTCATGTTGCGCAGCGGCACGAGCGGCGCGCAGTTGATCGGGATGATCTTGTGGCCGTTAGTGTGATACGACCGGCGCCAGGCGTCTTCGTTGACCTTGAAGTGGAACGGCGCCAGACGCGCCAGCAGCGAGAACACGCCGTTGACCGGGCACAGATACTTGCACCACACGCGCTTGTCGCGCCCGTAGAAATAGCCGATCACCATCGCGCCGACGGTCGAACCGCCGAGCACCAGCAGCACGGCCTTCGGATATTGGTAGACGCTGACCATCTGACCGTAGAGGGTCGTGCCGGCGAAGGCCACGAACGGCCAGCCGCCCCAGCGCATCCAGCGGGGAATGGCGCGCCCGCGCCCATGGCGGCTCGCAAATTCCGAGAGCGTGCCTTCCGGACACAGCACTCCGCACCAGACACGTCCCATGAGCACCATGCTGATGAGCACGAACGGCCACCAGATGCCCCAGAACGTGAACTGCGCGAAGACGGTGAGGTTATCGAGGATGTGCGCCGTTTCGTCAGGCAACGGCATCATGACCGGCACGCAGATGAGGAACGCATAAACCAGCACGACGCCCCACTGCACGCCACGTATCAGCTTGCCGTGGCGTTGCATCCAAAGGCCCAGTCTGGCCAGTCGGTTCGGGACAGGTATGGCGATGCTCATGCTCAACTCGTACGTCGGGGAATGACCTACCGGCTAACGGCGCTTATCGATTCGGCGGATCTTGCGGACCCTGCCCGGACGCTTCCGTTCAGACCGTTGTGGCGCACCGGCCGGGACGCATTCCCCGCCGGTGCGCGTGACCCGCTCACGCGGGCTTGACCTGCTTGGGCGGAGCGCCTGCCCGTTTGAGCAGCGCCCACGTGAACATCCAATACACTGCGTACACCAACAGATTCATGCCGGCCGGATGCGCGCGATACCCCGTCAGGGTGGCGACGAGGCTGCCGAACGGGCTGGCATCGTCAAGAATCGCGGAAGTATCCCACAGTTGGTCGACCAGCGTCGGTACAAGCTCGAGCGAGATCAGACGATCAAGCCCCGACTCGAGCAGCCCCGCCGCCAGGAACAGCAGCATGATTTCGGTGACGCGGAAGAACAGGCGCCACGAGAAGATCTTTCCGCCCAACTGCAACAGCCAGAACGTGAACAGCGCCAGCACGAAGCCGATCAGCACCGCGAGCCACATCGACAGCGGCACGCTGCCTTGCTGGCCGAAGCCGATGCCATACAGAAAGATGGCCGTCTCGCTGCCTTCGCGAGCAATGGCCAGCGCTACCAGCACGAGCACGCCCCACCATGTGCCCTGATCCTGGTTTTTCTGCAGCGACGATTCCATGTCGCGCTTGAGCGTTCGCCCGTGACGCTTCATCCAGAAGACCATCTGCACGATCAGCACGCAGGCGATCAACACCATGGCGGTCTGGAAGTAATCCTGCGCGTCGCCCGAAAGCACTTCGGTGAAGCCGACGAGTGCGGCGCCCAGCGCCACGGCTGCTGCGATGCCAAGTGCGACGCCGGTCCAAAGATAGGGCAGGCCGCGCTTGGCACCGTGCTCCGGGTTCGCCAGCCAGGCATGGAGAATGCCGACAACCAGCAATGCCTCGACGCTTTCGCGCCAGACGATGAACATGACCTGACCCATCGGGTGATTCCTCTCGTGATGCGTGTCTTACCGTGTGACTGAAACGACTTCCGCGTGGCCTACTTGGCGACGATCACGCCTTGCGCCTGCTGATGGAAATCGTCGAAAAACTTGTACTCGCCCGGCTGCAGCGGCGAGATCACCACAAACGACTGCGCGCCCGGTGCCAGCACCTTTTCCTTGCGCAGTTGCAGACTTTCAAACTCGACGGCATTCGTTCCGGTGTTGTGCACCTCGATCTTGATGCGTTTGCCGGCCGGCACTTCGATGCGCGCCGGGTTGAGCTTGCCGTTGTTCATTTCCAGCTTGAAGGTGGGCAAGTCGTCGGCATGAGCGAGCGATGCGCCGCCCAATGCCAACAAAGTCGCCACCAAGGCCGCCATCGTGGCCAGCAGGCGCGCGATGCGCTGATTCATCCTTGTGCTCCAAACGAAAACAGCGCTGGCCCCAGGCCAACGCTGAATCAGGGTTATGCAGGCTTAGTAGCCACCCTTCTTGCCAATACCCGAGAAAGTGAAATCGACTTCCTTGGTAATCGGCTTGAACCACGGACCCACGCCCGTTTCCTTGTCGACGTGACGGCCGAAGCACCACGGGCCCATGCCGCCATGCCCGGCGTGCGCGCCTGCGGCCGCCGTGCCGCCCATCTTGCAACCGAATTCCTGCAGCGTGCCCGGCGCGTTCACGACCATCGTCAGCTTGTACTTGCCAACGCCCGCCAGCTTGACGTTATCGCCATAGTGCGGACCATCGCTCGCGACCATCGGCATCATCAAACCTTCAATGGCAGCGCCATCGGCGGTCTTGCCGTCGCTCTTCATCTTTTGCAGCTTGTACGTGATTTCCAGACCGGGAACCCAGTCGCCTTCGGCGTAACCGTTCGGGTTCTTGGCGATCGCGTGAATGTCTGCCTCGAGGTGGATGTCCGACTTGGCGGCATCGCGCATCATGCCAGCCGGCTCCATCGTGACCGGCTGGAGATACACCGTATTGATTTCCATGCCCGCCACATTCAGCGGTTTGCCAATGGGAAACTCGGCAGCCTGAGCCAGGGTGGCCGCACCGGCAAGCAACACCGCTGCCACGAGGGATTTCACGCGCATACGCACTCCAGATGGATGAATAAGTTAATGCAAACAATTCTCAATAAGTTTAGCACCTTCGCCACCGTCAGACAAACGCGCGAAGTCAAGGCAACACGGGGAGAAACGGGAAATTCGAGGGGTGCGCCAGTACCGGCGGGATCGCTCAGCGATTCTTAGTGGCCGTTTACGGAAAATTACCGGCGGCAGAATTGCACGATTTGCTGAAAATTTCGAGCCTGCGGGCGCATACCAGCCTTGTCACCCGCCATTATCGGCGCACGCCACCGCGCGGCACCTCAGCGGCCAAGTCCTGGTCCAGCTAACGAATCAGGTCAAAGCAACGCGGTGCACTGCCCGGCAACGTTCAGGGCAGCACACCGCCTCGATCGATTTTCCGGGCCAGCACGACCGACGTCGTAGTGCGGGTCACGCCGTCGATCTCACCAATGGTGTCGAGCAGTCCGTCGAGTTGATCCGGTGATGCGGCGTGCAGCCAGGCCACATAGTCGAACTCCCCGCTGACGGTACACAGCAAGTGAACCTCGGGCATCTTGTTCAGACGCCGCATCACGTCGCGCCCGGAGCGCGGCTGCACGCTAATGCCCACGCAGGCCTGCAACCCGCCGCCTGCGGCATCCTGCCCCAGCCGCACGGTATAGCCAGCGATGACCCCGGCCTGCTCGAGCCGGCCGATGCGAGCCACCACGGTGGTGCGCGCCACACCGAGGCGACGCGCCAGATTGGCCGTACTCTCGCGCGCATTCACGCGCAACAGCGCGAGCAGGCTACGGTCGAGTTCGTCGAGTGCCGTCGTAGACAACGTCATCAGACTTCGCCCTTTAAGTCGCCGCCACCATGGAACGTCACGCCGCGCCGGACAGGCTCGCGCCCGATTTCCTCGTCCCGATATCGCATGTCCGGAGCGTGCGCCGCCGCGCGCTCGCCGCAGTCGTTGATCTGTTGCATGTTTTTCCGTCGAGAGATGCCGGGCGAGGCAAAAGACCGGCAAAGCGCGATTATAAAACCATGCCGTCGTGTCAGGCGGTCCGTCGCCTCTCACAACGAGAGATACGATGACAAGCCTGCGAAACCCGCTGCCATCAACCTGTCGTTGAGGTCGCCTCACGCAATCCGAAGTGCCCCGCCCCACGGCGCAAACGCCCTTTAACCCTTGTCCAATCAAGGCCATAGCCAAGGGTATCTCCCCAACGGCAGGCTATTGACAACGCCGATTGGCGATGCGCAAAATCACATCACTTATATGACGACGTACAAGAAAGACCCACCACGGCTACTGCGGACGTCATAACCGCAACGCAAGCGGCGTGGCGCGTCGGCCCCGAACGTCACCGGAGACAGGCGTTTGTCATGCATTTCTCGTTGAATTTCGCCCCGCTGGTTCCATACTGGCCAGTTTTCCTCGAAGGCGCGTGGCTCACGCTCAAGATGACCGTACTCGCTGTCGTGATCGGCACCGCTGCCGGCACGCTGGTCGCCTTTGCCAAGCGCAGCCGCCATCGATGGCTCGTTCGCCTTTGCAACATCTACATCGAGTCGGTACGCAACACGCCATTCCTCGTTCAGATATTCCTGCTCTACTTCGGCCTCGCGAGTCTCGGCATACATATGCCGACGTTTGCAGCCGCCGTCATCGCGATGGTGATCAACATCGGTGCTTACGCGGCGGAGATCATTCGCGCCGGGCTCGAATCGGTGCCGCGCGGTCAGATCGAAGCCGCCGAGTGTCTGGGGCTGTCGAAGTGGCGCATTGCGTGGCACGTCATGCTGCAACCGTCCATCGAGAAGGTGTACCCGGCGCTGACCACCCAGTTCATTCTGATGATGCAGGCCTCCGCCATGGCCTCGCAGATTTCCGCCGAAGAACTGACCGCGGTGGCCAACACTGTGCAGTCGGACACGTTCCGCTCGCTCGAGACGTACATCGTCGTGGCCGCGCTCTACCTTGGTCTGTCGCTGCTGGTGAAGCTGGTGGCGTGGGCCGCCAGCGAGTACTTCTTCAAGCGCCGCCGTACCGTGCGACGCGCCGCAGCGCAGGCGGCTCAGGCCTCGCGCCGCCGCGCTGCCGCCTCGCGCGCAGCCAATCCGAACGCGACAGGCTCTGCGGGCAGCAATACGGCACAACGGAGCGCCTCATGATCGGCAACTTTTCGTGGACCTATTTCGGGTATCTGGTGCAGTCCATCGGCTGGACGCTGGTGCTCTCCCTGATCGCGTTCGTGCTGGGCAGCGCAGGCGGCTTCCTCGTGATGCTCGCGCGCATCTCGCCGCGCCGCTGGTTGCGACTGCCCGCGCAGGTGTTCATCGAAGCGATTCAGGGAATTCCGCTGCTGATCCTGCTGTTCATCGTCTACTTCGGGTTGTCGGTGTACGGCTTCGAGCTGCCCGCCATCGTGGCCGCCGCGCTTGCGCTGATGGTCTACACCAGCGCCTATCTGGGCGACATCTGGCGTGGCTGCGTCGAAGCGATGCCGCGTGCACAGTGGGAGGCTGCCGAGTGCTTGTCGCTCTCGCGCTGGCAGACGCTGCGTCTGGTCATCATTCCGCAGGCCGTGCGCCTGTCGCTGCCGCCGACCATCGGCTTTCTCGTGCAGATCATCAAGATGACGTCGCTGGCGTCGGTCATCGGCTTCGTGGAACTCACGCGTGCCGGCCAGATCATCAACAACTCGATTTTCCAGCCCTTCCTCGTGTTCTCGCTGGTGGGGGTTTTTTATTTCGTGCTGTGCTACCCACTCTCGCGCTGGAGCGCTTCACTGGAGGACAGGCTCAATGTCGGCAATCGTTAAGGTCAACCAGATTCACAAGCGCTTCGGCGACAACCCGGTGCTCAAGGGCGTGTCGTTCGAAGTGGAGCGCGGCAAGATGGTCGCCATCATCGGCGCGAGCGGCTCGGGCAAGAGTACGGCACTGCGTTGTATCGACCGCCTGGAAACCATCGACGAAGGCTCCATCGAAGTGTGCGGCATTCGTGTGGAAGATCCGCAGATCGACCTGCATCAACTGCGCCGCGAAGTGGGCATCGTCTTCCAGAGCTACAACTTGTTTCCGCACCTGAGCGTGCGCGAGAACATCATGCTTGCGCTACGGCACGTGAAGCGTCTGGCGCGCGGCGAAGCGGAGGAAGTGGCCAAGCGTGTGCTCGCACAAGTGGGCCTTTCCGATAAGGCCGACAGTTATCCCGAGCAACTCTCGGGCGGCCAGCAACAACGTGTGGCCATTGCCCGCTCGCTCGCGATGTCGCCAAAAGTCATGCTATTCGATGAAGTGACGTCGGCACTCGATCCGCAACTCACGGGCGAAGTGCTGCGCGTCATGGAAGACCTCGCGGCCGACGGCATGACGATGCTGCTCGTCACGCACGAGATGGCGTTCGCCAAGCGCGTGGCCGATCAGATCATCTACATGCATCAGGGCAAGGTATGGGAAGTCGGTCCGGGCGAAATGATCGACAACCCGCAAACGCCCGAACTGCGCGCATTCCTCGCCAACGGGCTGTAAGCACGCAGTCACGACAACAACATCACTCCAAGGAGACCACTGCATGAAACTCAAGACGTTCCTCACTCGGGCCTGCGCCGCCGTCCTGCTCGGTGCAATGGCGCACACCGCTTTCGCAGATCAGCTCGACGACATCAAGAAGGCGGGCAAGATTCGCGTTGCGATCGCCATGGGCACACCGCTGTACTCGTTCGCCGACGCCAATCTGCAACCGGCGGGCTCGGACGTCGACACTGCCAAGCTGCTGGCGCAGGATCTGGGCGTGAAGCTCGATATCGTGTCTGTGACGAACGCCGCACGCGTGCCGACGCTGCAAGCGAACCGTGCCGATATCGTGGTGGCCGATCTCTCGATTACGCCGGAACGTGCGCAGGTGATCGACTTCTCGATTCCGTACGCCGTCATTTCGATCATCGTGGGCGGGCCCAAGAGTGTGAACATCAAGGGCTATGACGACCTCAACGGCAAACGCATCGGCCTCACGCGCGCGACCGTCAACGATACGCTCACCACGCAGAACGCCAAGGGCGCACAGATCGTTCGCTATGAAGACGACGCCACGCTCATCACGTCGATGGTGACGGGGCAGGTCGATATCTTCTCGAGCACGCCGTCGAACCTCGGCGAGATGATCAAGCGCGCACCGGACAAGAACCTCGAACTGAAATTCGCGCAGAAGGAATTCGATCTTGGTATCGCGCTGAACAAGAATCAGCCCGCGCTCAAGGACTGGATCAACAACTGGGTGAAGACCAACCTGAAGAACGGCAAGCTCAACGCGATCTACAAGAAGTATCACGGCCGCGATTTGCCGGACAGCGTGACGAAGGGCGCGGCGTAATACCACCATCACCGCACGCGAACGGCCGTTAGCAGACAAGCGCTGACGGCCTTTGCAGACTCACAGCAGTCAACTCACGGCGCCAGCGACGCGTCACCGGCAGCCAGCTCACGCGCCCCCACCATCCCAACGCCGAGCGCAGCACAACGGCAATCGCCACCGCACTCGCCCAAGCGATCAACGCCAGCGCGTGCGTCGTGAAGGTACTGGCCGCACCGTAGGCGGATACCCCCGTCATGACCAAAGGCATCGCGAACTGCCGTCATGACGGTGCGAACGCATGCTGCCCCCGGTTCGGCATCAGGCGCGCTCGAAGTGCTCAACCTCTGCGCTCACGACACGATGTTGTACGACGCGGGGCGGGAACCACTGGCCGTGCCCGGCGGAAAGCGGTAACTTAGCGGTTTGCCGTTACCACCGATCCCCCGACATTCCACCCGCCAATGACTACCCGCTCTACCCCTCTTTGCTTGCCGGCCCAGCGTCTTGCCCCCGCTGCGCGCCTGCGAATCGGCGTGTTGACGTTTGCCCTAGCCACGTTTGCCGCATCGGCCTTCGCCGCACCGGATATCGACGCCGGCAAGGCGCTGTTCACCTCACGCTGCGCATCGTGTCATTCGGTCGGGCCGATGGCGGCGTCGGGCTTCGGCCCTCAACTCAACGGCATTGCCAACCGGCGCGCGGGCAGTCTGCCGGACTTCGATTACTCGAAGGAGATGAAGCAGTCGGGCATCGTGTGGGACGACAAGACGCTCGCCGCCTTCATCGCCAATCCGGGCAAGACCGTGCCTGGTACAAAGATGCGCTTCTGGGGCATTGGCAACGAACGCAAGGTCGCGGATCTGATCGCTTACCTGCACACGTTCAAGTGAGATGAGACGGGGCGGTAATGCGCGGGGACGTTGACGTGCGAGCTGCCGGAAGGCGAGTGCCTTCAATTCAGGCCGTCCGTATGCGGATTTAGCGCCGTAATCCGGAAAGATGTGAGAATATCCGCGCCACAGGCAGATCGTTTTGATCAACCCCAGGGGGTCAGAAATGCGGAAGCTCGTCTCGTTTCTGTTGTTGCTTGTCTCTCTTCACGCTTTTCCTGCGGCGGCCGACGTATTCGCGTTTCCGGCCGATTTCAAGCACCAGACCCTGACCACCAACGGCGCGAAAATATATGTGCGCGTCGGCGGCCACGGGCCTGCCGTCGTATTGCTGCACGGCTATGGCGAGACCGGCGACATGTGGGCGCCACTCGCCGCGAAACTCGCTGCAAATCACACCGTGATCGTCCCCGATCTTCGCGGCATGGGACTCTCCGACCATCCGGCCACAGGCTACGACAAAAAGAACGAAGCACGCGATATTGCCGGCGTTCTGGATACCCTCCGGATTGGCAAAGTCGACGTGGTGGCCCATGACATCGGCAACATGGTCGCCTACGCTTTCGCGGCCGAGCAGCCTGAGCGCGTGACAAAACTCGTACTCATGGATGCACCGATTCCCGGCGTCGGCCCGTGGGAAGAAATCTTGAAGAGCCCGCTACTCTGGCACTTCCGTTTCGGCGGGCCGGATATGGAGCGGCTGGTCAAGGGCCGCGAGCGCATTTACCTCGATCGCTTCTGGAACGAGTTTTCGGCGGACCCCAAGAATTTCAATGAAGCTTCGCGCCGGCATTACGCAAAGTTCTATGCGCTGCCTGGCGCGATGCATTCCGGCTTCGAACAGTTTCACGCCTTCGATCAGGATGCGATCGACAACCGGGCATTTCTGACCCAAGGGCCGTTGCCAATGCCGGTACTCGCGATCGGCGAAGAAAAGTCGTTCGGCACCATGATGGAGACGGTCGCGCGTGCGGCGGCCAGCAACGTGCAAGGCGTTGTGATTCCGAATGCCGGCCACTGGTTGATGGAAGAACAACCGCAAGCGACGATGACAGCCATCACTACATTTCTTCAGTGATTCGAAAACCGATGCCCGCTTAACCGGCGGGAATCGCACTTCCGAAACCGGCTATCCCTGTAAAAATCGGGGGCAGTCGGGGGCACGAATAGTGAGGTTTGACGACGTTTGCCTGGTCGCGTTGGTCCGCGATTCCCCGTGTGGCCAGCTCTCGGGTAAACATCGCCGCACCGCGCATGATTTCAGTCATATCGTCGTCAGAGTAGGATACTGGCGCTAGGCTGCAAGCCGTCTTTCGATTGGAGTGGAACATGAAGCGCCTTTTATCTCCTGTCATCGCCGCATCGACCTCCGTCCTGCTCGGCGTCTTCGTTCTCTCGTCGTCTGCAGTCGCCGACGATACGGCGCGCCGGATGGACGTGTCACGGCACGGCGCAGAGGTGATGCCGTTCTCCCTTGCGGCTACCACCCACATCTTTGCGAAGACGGCCGACGGCGGAATCCAGCAGGTCGTCACGAAGCATCACGACCTGAAACAGGTCGCGCTAATTCGCGAACATCTGTCCATCATTGCCAGGCAGTTCTCGGCAGGCCATTTCGAAGCGCCGGAGCAGATCCACGGCATTGACATGCCGGGCTTGGCCGCGCTGCGTACCGCGAAGCCGGGCGAGCTGAAGATCGACTATCGCGACTTGCCCGATGGCGGCGAAATCGTCTACCGCACGGAAGCGCCTCGTCTCATCACTGCGCTGCACGAATGGTTTGATGCCCAGTTGTCCGATCACGGGCACGATGCGGTGGCAGGACACGATCCCGGAATGATGCACCATCATCCGACGGACTCATCGACAGCGCAATAGGCCGTGCCAACGACCAAGATGCCAGTGACCGGTCGCGCTGCGCGAATCGACGCTGTTGCGCCGGCACGATGCGTTTTGCACGAACGCGTGCGAATTGCAGAGCTTTCCGGCGACAAGGGGTGGCCAATACCGGGCGATGTCCAAAGGCGACGCCGGAGACGCTGACGCCCCCTGCCGAGTCACCGGCCCTCAGCTTCGTGTTTGGGTCTGCCGCGAAGAACGGTCAGTTGAATGATATTAATCAAAGAAGATCCCGCGCGACGAACTAGACTTTATCCAAGGTAAGTTGTGGAGCATCGAATGATGGGGTTCGGACAACCGGGCGGATGTGGCTACGGGATGATGGGGGGCGGCTTCGGATGGCTGCTCGTGCTTTTAATTGTCGCGGTTTTCGTTGTGGCGCTCGGTTTGTTTCGCCGGTCTTCACATTGCCAACGGGATCGGAGTGCTCGAAGCCGGTCCGCTCTTGACATACTCGACGACCGCTACGCGCGCGGTGAGATCGACGCCGACGAATACAAAAAGCGGCGTGCGGACCTAGAGGGCTGAAGCGCGCAAGCCTTGATTGCTCCGGTCTATATTGCCCCATCGCATCGCGGCGAAGGCTAGCCAGGCGGAATTCCAGCGATGCGCTTCGCGGGTCAATGACATCTTGGTTTTATCACCTTCGCTTTGCAGCAATGGAGAGAACATGAATAGCCAAATTTTTGCAGCCTTGGTGGTTGCCCCTGCACTTGCGCTCGCATCCATTCCGGCATCGGCGCAGTCCACGAATAGCACCGGCACGCCCGCGGCATCACCCGACGGGCGGGGTTACGGCATGGGCCCCGGAATGATGGGTGGCAACGGAGCGGGAGCATCGCAGCGCGGAGCGAGCGATGGCCATCCCTACGGGCCGGGTGAGTGGCCAATGGGACCGGGCATGATGGGTGGCTGGGACAGTGGTTACGGTATGGGTCCATGGATGATGGGCGGCGGATACGGCAGTTGGGGGATGGGACCGTGGATGATGGGCGGCGGTGGCTACGGAATGGCCCCCTGGACGATGGGCGCATACAACTTTGGGCCTGGAGGCTCGACGCCAATGCTTGCGTCGCTCGATCTGAGCGATGCCCAAATCAAGCAAATCGAGGCGATTCAGGAAGCGCGGGAGAAAAAGCAGTGGGCGCTGATGACGTCAATGCACGATGCGATGGTCTCAGGCCGGCACAGTTTCGACCCGCAGACCGTCGACGTGGATGCGGCGATGAAGACGGCGAAGACGATATCTGAGATTCGTCTGCAGATGTTGCGTAACCAGTTGGAGAGCCAAAAGCAGATCTTGGGTGTCCTCAACGCCGAGCAGCAACAGAAGCTGCGTCAGTACGGTCGCCGCGGAAGGTGACGGGTTTGCGCAGGCGCACATGGACTACCTCACATCTCGATACGGCACGCCGATACTAGCCATTCAGTCCATGCGCGCAGTGGCGCCTATGCCCCGCCCGGTCGCGCCGGTGCATGTCATGATGGAGATACATCGTGAGCGAATCCAGAACGTTAGAAATCTTCCGCTACGATCCGGACCGTGACGCCGGGCCTCGCATGCAGACATTCGAGATGGACGTTGCACCGACCGACAGAATGTTGCTCGATATGCTGATTCGCTTGAAGGCGCTCGATGAAACGTTGAGTTTCAGGCGCTCGTGTCGAGAAGGGGTATGCGGTTCAGATGCGATGAACATTAATGGCAAGAACGGTCTTGCCTGTACGACGAACCTTCACGATCTGCCACGTCATACGATTTTGCGCCCCTTGCCAGGCCTGCCGGTCGTCCGCGACCTGATCGTCGACATGACGGCATTCTTCAAGCAGTATCACTCGGTCATGCCGTACCTGATCAACGATACGCCGCCGCCCGAACGAGAGCGCCTCCAATCGCCGGAGGAACGCGACCAGCTTGATGGACTCTACGAATGCATCCTGTGCGCCTGTTGCTCGAGCGCCTGCCCATCGTTTTGGTGGAACCCCGACAAGTATGTCGGCCCCGCAGGACTCCTACAGGCTTATCGGTTCCTCGTGGACTCTCGGGATGAAGGCACCAATGCGCGACTCGACAATCTTGACGACCCATATCGGCTGTTCCGCTGTCGCTCGATATTGAATTGCACGGACGTTTGCCCGAAGGGATTGAATCCGGCGAAGGCAATCGGCGAGATCAGAACCATGCTTGCGCGTCGCATCGTCTGAATTCCTAGGTCCGGCGCTCGTTCTGGCGGCGGCGGTCGTCAGTCTCCCGGACCGCTGCCGACCCGCATGCGACAGATGCGCCGAGCGAAGCGCTTGGTGCAAACCGAGGCAGGCCCTCACGGATCTCGCCAGCGGCGCTTGTTGGCGCGACATCAATCGACGCTGGCGGACATGTCCGCCAGCGCTCGCCGCGCTGTCTCGGCGAAATACGACAGGGTGCCGACAAACCACCCATGCACCTGGGAAACAAACTCATCTGAAAGCGTCACGGCACGGCGGGTCTCATTGTGCGTCAGCACCCCGCACTTCTCCGCTTCGTTGATTACATTGCGCACGTGAGATTTCGAAATGCCCAGATCCGATGCGATCTGGCTGCTACTGAGCTTGAGCCAATGCCGGGTACCGTGCGAAGTGGTGCTCGCCAGTACGCAACGAAAATGCTCGCGCAACAGGAAGAATACAATCCGGTCCCCGCATTCGTTCTGATGGACCCAGTTGACCAATGGAAATTGTGGAAATTGCGTCGTAACGTTGTCGAGAATCAGCCGCGAATGCAGTACGTAATGCGAAAAGAAAATGTCGTCGCGCCGCATGCGGTCGGCGCATCCCCGATCAATCAACCCAAGCGATTCACAGCATTCGAGATGCTTTATCAGCCATTGGCGCAAACCGTCTATAGTCCGCGGACCCGGTACCAGATACTTTAGGCGCCGGTCGTCCTGATCGGGCTCGACCGAAATGAGCCTGACCACCCGCAGTACCGCAAAAAAGCTTGCCAGTGTACGCGAATAGCCAATCAGGTTTTGCAACCGCGACAAGGTGGGGCGCTCACCGGTTCCTGCCAGATATTCGTAATGCATGATGATCACGCGCCCCAAGGCATGCGACTGCATCACTCGCCCAAACAGCTTATTGAGCAGCCGCTCACCGCTGAATAGATGCAACAGCGAATCGCAGTAATCGTGCATGAGCTGTTCATAAGGTAATTCCGGTTGCTCCATCCGAATTTCCCCCGTTTGGCCACATCAATTTGCGCTCTGTTTTTCCCTGTTTCTGCGACAGCGAAGTGCATTAAAGAATAGCGTCAAATATACATGCAAAAATTGGACTTCCCCGAACAATACCGACCTCGATACGATTGCATCGTCCCGATCGCCAGACAAAATCGCCAGGGCCAAAAGCATTTGCTCAAAACAACGTAGTCCAAAACTAAAGGAAACGATCATGTGCGACCATCACGCTCCCTCGATGCCCCGCCGTCAGATGCTTTTCGCCGGAGCCGCCGCGATGGCTCTCAGTGGCGTCACCGCCCGGGACGGCTTTGCAGCAGAACCGTCGGCCGGCCCGGCGCCGAACGCGATTGCGCCCGATGCGGCGCTCGCCCGCCTGATGGAAGGCAATGCGCGTTACGTCGCCAATGCGCCTTTGAACAAAGACTACTCTGCTGGACGCGCGGCACGGGTAACGGCTCAATACCCCATCGCCGCGATCGTCAGTTGTGCGGACGCGCGCGTCGCTCCGGAACTGGCTTTCGATCAGGGGCCCGGCGACCTCTTCGTCGTGCGCGTTGCAGGAAACTTCGTCAACGACGATGGACTGGCAAGCCTCGAGTATGGCGTCAAGTTTCTTAGCGTACCGCTGGTCATGGTTCTCGGACATACCAACTGCGGCGCAGTGTCGGCCACAGTGAAGATGATTCAGGAGAACGCCGTCATGCCGGGCCATTTGGGTGACTTGGTGCGTTCCATCAAGCCGGCCGTTCTGGCCGCCAGACATGACGGGGGTGAAGATGATCTGGCGGCGAGGGCCACGATTGAGAATGTGCGTATCAACGCCGGCCGCCTGACTGTCTCCAAACCGATCCTCGGGCGCTACGTGAAGGACGGCCGGGTAAAAGTGGTCGGCGCCATGTACGATCTGGCCACGGGTAAGGTCAGCCTTTTGTAACGGCGGCATGCGTCATGCAACGCGCTCGTCGCAGCCGCACCCAATCTGCGCGGGCATCCTTCGACGAGCGCGTTCATGGCAGATCGAACCTTTGACGGGATGTGACAGGGTTTCGTGCGCACCATGTGGACCGACCGGTTGAATCCACAAGCCGGTGCGGCCAGTCGGACAGTATCCCGAGCAGCCGCTGTCCGCCCGGCAATAGACGCTGGGGCAAAGCGCGCTTGCCCCGGCCAACCACCATTCCGCTTCACATATGCCGCCAATTTTTCCCGGTGCAATATCCGGTGCAAATTTGGTGCACTGAGTCGCGTAAACAGCCGTGTCTGGCTATGTTGCGGCACCTGTCAGGGAACGGAGAATGTCGCGCAATACCCTGGAATAGCAGGGATTACAGCGTTTGGCTTGATGTGGCTCGAAGCCTAAGTGGTACCGGGGACCGGACTTGAACCGGCAAGCCCGAAGGCGGCGGATTTTAAGTCCGCTATGTTTACCAATTTCATCACCCCGGCAAGGGCACGCATTCTAACATCCCCCACCAAGATACGTCAGTTGAGTATTATGAGTGTATGCACGCTCTGCGCGCGCCAACGGAGATCGATCCATGCTGGAGAATCTCGACCGTATCGCCATGTCGCTCGACGCCATCGAAGCCGCCGCCCGTGACGTTGCCCTGGAATCCCCCCAGAACGCACAAGCCCTCTACACCGCGCTCATGGAAATTCGCAACGCCATCGCACTCGTCGCCCAGGAAGTGGTGCGGCTCGAACACGAATTCCACGGTCCCATCAGCAACGGGTAATCGTGGCGCCCCCTGCGCACCGCCCCACCTGCTGGCAATTGGCCGTGGCCTTCGGCGCCGTCGGCGCGACAGGCTTCGGCGGCGTGCTGCCGTGGGCGCGTCGCATGGTGGTCGACCAGCGCCACTGGCTGACCGACCGGGAATTCGCCGAACTGCTGCCGCTCGCCCAACTGCTGCCCGGGCCGAACGTCGCCAACATCGCCACCGTATTGGGACGCCGGTTCCAAGGGCCACGTGGCGCCGCCGCAGCCGTCGCCGGTCTCTACTTCTGCCCGACCATCGCCATCATCCTGATCGGCTTCGCCTACGCGCGATGGGGGCAAACCGCGCTCGTCCAGCACCTCCTCTCCGGCCTCATGCCCGCCGCCACCGGACTGGTGATCGCCACCGCACTGCGCCTGCTCGCCGGACTGCAACGGCACTGGAGCACACTGACCTTCGCCGCCGTCACCTTCATCGGCAGCTTCGTTTTCGGCCTGCCCCTGCTGCTCGTACTCGGCGTGCTCGGCCCCTGTGCGGTACTGGCCGCCCATCGATTGGCGCGTCAGCGACAACCCGCCCCATGAACACGCTCATCGACCTGTTTCTGCACGGCTCGCTCTGGTCGCTGCTGGCCGTCGGCGGCACCAATGTCACGCTGGCGGATATCCACCGCTACGCCGTCGAGACCCGCCACTGGATCACCGACGCCCAGTTCGTCACGTTCTTTTCGCTGGCTCAGGCCGCCCCCGGCCCCAACGGCATGGCCGTTACCTTGATCGGCCTGCAAGCCGCCGGTCTGCCCGGCGCGCTGACCTCCACCCTCGCCAAATGCGCGCCAAGTTCGCTGCTGGCCTATCTCGTCGGCGGCTGGGTCGACCGGCACGAACAGTCCCCGTGGGTGCGCGCCGTCCGGCGGGGCCTCGCGCCGATCACCGTCGGGCTGCTCGCGGCCAGTAGCGCCGTGCTCGCACGGGAAGTCGACGTCAACGTCGCACGCACACTCGTGACGCTCGCGGCCATCGTCGTCACGCTGCGCACGCGCTGGAACCCATTGTGGCTCATCGCCGCCGGCAGCCTGCTCGGCCTTACGGGCTGGCTGATGTAGGACGTTTTCCCGCCCATCCCGGACACCGCCCGCGGTTACGAACCGTCACAGACGGCGTCGGGCAACGGGTCTACAATAGGCAGCACGTTTCACAACGCGGTGTGTCCCATGACCCTCCCCTGTTGTACGTCGCAAGCCGAGGCGCCCTCCGGCACCTCCCAGAACACCACCCGCTCGCGCACCGCACGCGACGGCCCGCCGGCTCACGTATCGACGGCGCCGGCGCCGCTGCACGTCCGCTACGACACCGTACGCGCCGCGTCGGTCGCCTTTGCGCTAGGCCTCTCGGACGCCGACGCCACCGTGCAGTCGATGCCCGACGCGAGCCCCATCAAGTGGCATCTCGCCCACACCACCTGGTTCTTCGAGGCCTTTCTGCTCGGTGAGCCCGGCGCCCTGTCCGGCAGACGCTACCGCCCCTACGATCCGCGCTTCGCCTATCTCTTCAATTCGTATTACGAAGCCGCCGGTCCACGCCATCCACGCCCGCAGCGCGGCTTGCTCACGCGCCCCACGCTCGACGATGTGCTGCGCTACCGCCAGCACGTCGACACCGCCATGCACGAGTTGCTATTGCATGCCGACCCACCGGCCGACGTCCGCGCCCTCATCACCCTCGGTCTACATCACGAGGAGCAGCATCAGGAACTGATGCACACCGACCTGCTGCATCTCTTCGCGCAGAATCCCTTGCGTCCGGCACATCGCCTTCCATCGTCTGCCTGCGAAATCGCCGCACCGCTGCAATGGATAACACACGACGGCGGGCAGCATCGCATCGGGCATCCGGGCGAATCCAGCGGCCATTTCGCGTTCGACTGCGAAACCCCCGCGCACGATGTGTTGCTGCGCCCCTTCGCCATCGCGTCACGTGTGGTGACGAACGGCGAGTGGCTCGCGTTCATCGAAGACGGCGGCTATCGCATGGCGGGCCTCTGGCTGTCAGACGGCTGGGCGACGGTGCAACGCGAGGGTTGGGGGCATCCGCTGTACTGGGAATTGCACGACGGCGAATGGCAGTCCATGACGCTCGCCGGCATGCAACCGATCGACCACGACGCGCCCGTGCGGCACATCAGCTACTTCGAAGCCGACGCCTTTGCTCGCTGGGCAGGCAAGCGTCTGCCGACAGAACAAGAGTGGGAGGTGGCGGCCAGCACTACCGCATCCGCACAGCCGGCGATGGCGCAATGCTATGGCCCGGTCTGGCAGTGGACGGCAAGTCCGTACGTCGCCTATCCCGGATTCCGGACGGCAGCGGGGGCCGTCGGCGAATACAACGGCAAGTTCATGTGCGGACAGTTCGTGCTGCGCGGCGGCTCGCTCGCCACGCCGCCCGGGCACGCACGTGCCACGTATCGCAATTTCTTCTACCCCCATCAGCGCTGGCAATTCTGCGGCCTGAGGCTCGCGGAGGACCGCTGATGTCGCAAGCTACCCAAGCCACGGCGTTCGTTTGTCCGTCACTGCCGGAAAACGCTTTCGCCACCGATGTTCTCGCCGGTCTCGGCCACACCCCGAAGTCGCTGCCCAGCGTCTGGCTCTACGACCAGCGCGGCAGCGAACTGTTCGAGGAAATCACCGGCCTCGACGAGTACTACCAGACCCGCACCGAAACCGCACTGCTCGGCGAGTGCGCCGCCGCCATTGCCGATGTCATTGGACCGGACGCCGTCGTCGTCGAGTTCGGCAGCGGTTCGAGCCGCAAGACCCCCCAGTTGCTCGACGCCCTCGTCACCCCGCACGCTTACGTGCCGGTCGACATTGCCGGCGACTTCTTCGACGACGCCGTCGCCGCGCTCGCACGCCGCTGCCCCGGCATTCCGATGTTGCCGGTACGCGCCGACTTCACCCGGCCGTTTCACCTGCCACCGCAGTTGCAAGACAAGCAGGGGCCGCGCCTCGGCTTCTTCCCCGGCTCGACGATCGGCAATTTTGCCCCTGGGCAAGCGGCCGCATTTCTCTCGCACGTCGGCAAGATGCTCGGCCCGCGCAGCAGGATGGTCGTTGGCGTGGATGCTTGCAAAGACCCCGCCGCGCTATTGCCCGCCTATGACGACGCACGTGGCGTCACCGCGCAGTTCGATCTGAATGTGCTCGCCCGCATCAACCGCGAACTCGACGGCGACCTGCCGCTCGACGCCTTCCGCCACGAAGCCCGCTTCAACGCGGCGGCAAGCCGTATCGAGATGCATCTGGTCGCACAGCGGCCTTTCCAGGCGAGTGTGCTGGGCCATCGCTTCACGTTCATGACAGGCGAATCTGTCCATACTGAGAACTCCTACAAATACGGTCAGACGGAATTCCGCGCCCTGGCAAGTTCGGCAGGATGGGACGTGGAACGCGTCTGGCTCGACGCTCGCTCGCGTTTCGCCATCTATCTGCTGCGCCCCGCCACCGGCGGCTGACCCAGCCGCTTCGCGCGGCACGGCGATGGCGCCGGCTATCACCGACCTCATCTGCGTACGACACCCGCCCGCTGAGTGTGCGTCACGCGCTCATCGCCTGTGCACCGTCCGTCCGGCATGACGGCCGGTTTTTTTTGGCCGACATCGCTAAAGTTTGGGCGTCGTTGTGCCGTTGATGCATGCAGACACCTGCTGTGCGGCCTGCGAAATGTGAATTCCGACGGGCGCGGCGGCAGCGCGACGATTCATTGGCAACGGATACGCAAGAATCGCCGCCATAAACGCCCGAGGATCAGGCACACCGGAACGCCGGTGCGTATTCCCTCCAGGCCATTTTCACAGCGCGCGGCCACGACCGCAGCGCACCGTTGACACGACGTATCGCTGCACATGATTTCACGCGCAATGGGGATGCACGTGGCACGAGCTTCGGCGGTAGCGCCTGCAGCTCGCGGCACTCACACAGACGCTCGGCTGGCAGGCGCGCGCTCGCACGCCCCGTGGCTTCACGCCGTCGTCGTCACGTCAGGGAGCCCGTCACGATGAGCCGCATTGCACTGACGCTCTCCGACGCCGCACTCGCCGATTTGCAGAAGGACTTCGACGCCTTCGTGCGCATTTCCGCCGCCGTCGACCGCCACTTCACGCCGCCGCCTTTCGACGACTTCCTGCGCGCCCGCCTGCTCGACAGCACCGTACCGCTCACCGAAGCCGCCGTCGCCCAACTGCTCGCAGGCGGTCACTACGCATGGGCCAAGCGCACGTTCGACAAGCAGTTCCCGGACGTCGTCTCGATCATCCTGAATCAGGCGCGTCAGCACGGGTTCCATTTCGTGTCCCGCCCCGAATGGACGCGCGAAGACATGTCGCGTCAGGCCAGCCGCTGGGCCGAAGGCATTGTGCGGGAAGCGAAGGGCGAGGAACGTATCGTGGAGTCGCTCGCCGGGCAGATTGTCAGTTCGGTGCAAGACCTGCGCACGCTCGAAGCGACGTTGCAGACACCGGCATGGCGCACCGCTTCGGTGCTGCGCGAACGCGTATTCGAAGCCAAGCGCAGTGTGGAGTCCGCCCGTGCGCTGCAAGCGAGGGAAAAACTCGGTGAGTTGCGGGCGCTCCTCGATCTGGCCGTGATTTACGGTTCGGTCAGCGCTCAGGAATCCGAACAGTTGCTGGACTATCTGCGTGTCCTGCGTCCCGAGTTGTTCAACGACGATCCGAGCGTCTTCGAACGATTTGCCGCGTGGCTGCGGCGTCTGTTGACGCCGGACGTGCCTCGCCCGGCAGCCGCAAAGGAAGTACCACCGCCCGCCGCGAGCGTCGATGCGTCGCACCCGAACGCCGACACCCTGCAATCCCCCATCACGCGCTGACGGCCGGGCGACGCCGATGCGCTCGCCCCCTACCACCGTCCGACGCAGCACTCACCGGTTGAAGATCAACGCCACGCCCGCGCTTGCCATCAGCGCGCCCCACCAGGCGCCTGCCGCCGGGCGCTGCCGGGTGCGAAGCCACAACAACGGCAACACCATGACCGGCGTGGTTGCGGAGAGCGTCGCAATGACGCCGGTGTTGCCATGTCCCATGCCGTAGAGCAGCAATGTCATGCCGACGGCCACACCGACGAAGCCCGAGGCGGCCGTGAGCGCCAGTGTGCCCGGCGTGAAGGCCGAGAAGACGGCACGTCCGCGCCGCGCGGCGACAATCGTGAGCCCCAGCGCCGACACCCCGACGCGCACGGCCGACGCCCCTACCGGATCGACACCTGCCGCCATGACCGGCTTGGCGATCAACGTGCCGATGGAATGACACAGCGCCGCCGTCAGGCCAATGGCCACGCCCACCCGCACGTCGCCCCGCACGGACTCCCAGTGGTGCGCATCCTCGCGACGCCCGCCAAACGCGATGGCCAGCGCCACCCCCGCCGTCACGAGCGCCACACCTGCCACGGCACGCCAACCGAGCGCCTCGCCGAGCCAGAAGTAGCCAAGCACGGCGGTCATCGGTGCGTTCGTCGCGAAGACGATGGAGTTGCGGCGCGGCCCGAGGCGGCCGAGCGAGGTGTAAAGAATCGTGTCGCCCACCAGAATGCCGATCAGCCCCGACGCCGTGAGCCGCAGCCATTGCGCGAGGGTCAGCGACGGCCAGCCGCGCAGCACCGCCAGCGCGATGAGCAGCATCGCGAAGACCAGCAGCATGCGGGCATAGTTGAAGGGGAAGGAACCCGCCTGACGTACAGGCGTGATGGCGATCATGCCGCTGCAGGCCCAGCAAAGGGCGGCGCCGAGCGCGGCGAGGTAGGCAAGTTCGGTTGTCATGGTCAGGGGGCGGACGGCACAGGGTCGCAACCGCCCCCGCCGTTGGGACGCCATTATACGAGTCACATGCCCCATTCGGGGGCATGGCTCCGGCGCTGACCTCAGATATCTTCGTCGAGTCGATGCAACGCGTCGAACATCTCACGGTAGGCCGCCGCAACGCCGTAGGCACCGCGCAACATGCGCAAGCGCGCCGCGACGTCGAGCTCACCGGCTTCCTCCACCCACTGCGAGAGTAGCGAAGTGCCGCCGCAAACACTCGCATCGTGCCGCGCATGGGCACAGACCGCCGCAAACCCTTCGGCAGCCGACGGATACCGCTGCGCCAGCGAATCGAATTGCGCCTCGATCTCGCTGGCTGCACGCACCGTTGACGGGGCCTGGCTCAGCGCACAGCAGCCGACGTAAGTCGGCATATCGCCCGCTGCGTCGATGATGAAATCGATCAGCGCGTGGGTCGAATCGAACGCGCCGCTGTCGAGGAACGTGCGGGCCGTCGGACCACAGCGCAGAAGCCCGGCAGCGAGCATCGTCGCCTGCCCGCGCTGTTCACGATACTGACGTAACAGCAACGGCCGCAGTGCCGCATCGGTGCAGCGCTCGACAGCAATGCGATTGTGGACATCGGCCCCGGCGGCGCGATGGTAGTGCTGCGCGAGAAACGCCAGCACCTGAATGTCGCTCGACTCGCCGGCCAGAAACCGGGCCCAGAACGGTGCGGCGAAAATGCCGCGCACCCAGTCATCGCAGATCTTCCCGAATGCCGGAACGACATCGCACCGTGTCGCGGGCAACACATGCACCAGCGATTCGTCGACGAGCGTGGCAAGCCATGTGCCCGGCACCGGCGCTTCGGCAAGCAACAAACCATGCCGCAGACGATCGAGCCAGACAGCAATGTCGGCAGGCGCGCCGTGCAATGTGCACGACACCTCATGCGACGAGATGGTGACGGCCTGGGTGTCACTCGTCCAACGCGCGTGCGGCGACACGATGACCCATACCGCCTTGGTGGATGCCTCCGGCGTCGGGTGCGAGCCGGAAGTGGAGTCGGCGACCGATGACATGATCGAGGCACTCATCGGACGATGGCCCCGAGCAACGTCACCCACGCGGGATCGATGCGTCGCACGACCTCCACGCGAAGCGCCGCCGCCCCGTCGTCCAGCGACAGGCCGGGCACGCTTTGCATTGCATTCGCGGTGCTGCGGCATGCGGCGCGCCCCTTGCCGCGCGGCGACTGGCGCGTTGTCTTGTCGGAGGAACGCGCAGCCCGATCACCGGCGGACAGTGCGCGTCCTTGCGCGCCGGTGGGCGACTCAAGCACGACAGGAAGAAAAGGAAAAGGTGACGGCGGTGCATTGGACGGCATGTCGGCTCCTTTCGAAATACGGATGACGCAGCGCAAAGACTGCCGCACAGGCCGCTCATGCCATGCCGGGCAGGAGCGCAGATACCTGCGGGTCAAACGTCTACATTAGGAATCCCTCACGGGGTCGGAAAAGAACGGAGACTCTAGAAGTGCGCAAACAACGTTGTCATATCGCCGTCATATCGCGCCCCCGTCACAACGCCGGTTTGATGAAAACCACCGGCAACCCCCTGAGAGATAGCGAAGGTTCAGCATCGGTCGCCATCGTGAACGGCAAATGCCTACATTCGCTCTCCAACAGACAATTTTGAGACTATTCCCAAGAACCTGAAGCATCGCTGCGGCGACACGCGATCAGGCCAGGGCGCTCTTCTCGTATCGGCGTTGCCGCGCCCCCACCTCGCGGCATCAGCCAGTCGCTCAAAGTGAACTAAGGGTTACCCCAAAAATGAGCCTCGCCGGGTACGAACACGCGAATTCGCACCTACGCTAGGACATTCAGAGTTCAGACGCAGAGACGCTACGTATGCCCGACGCCCCTTCCCAATCGGCAGACACGCTTGGCACCGCCAAGCCTCATGCCAAAACCCGCCTTCGCGGAGCCCTCGGCCTGGTCGAGTGGCTCGGCAATGCACTGCCGCACCCGGTCACGCTCTTTGCCCTCATGACGGTGACGGTCATCGCACTGTCGTCGATCAGCGCCTGGCTCGGCATTTCGGCGGCTGACCCGCGCCCCGCCAACGCGGGCGACGTCATGACCGTGACGAATTTGCTGACCGGCACCGAACTCGTGCGCTGGGCCAGCACCGTGACCCTGAACTTCACGGGCTACGCCCCGTTGGGGACGGTGCTGGTCGCCCTGCTCGGCATCTCGATTGCCGAACATTCCGGTCTGCTGTCGACCGCGCTCCGGGCGCTGGTGGTTGCCGCGCCGCGTCGTTGCATCACCATGGCGATCGTCTTTGCCGCCGTGATCTCGAACGTGGCCTCGGATCTCGGCTATGTGGTGGTTCTGCCGCTGGCCGCCATGCTGTTCGCGACGATGGGCCGGCATCCGCTCGCCGGTCTGTCGGCGGCATTCGCGGGCGTGTCCGGCGGCTACGGCGCCAATCTGCTGCTCAGCACGTCGGACCCGCTACTGGGCGGCATTACTCAAGGTGCGGCGCAACTACTCGCCCCGGAATACAGCGTCAGCGCGGTTGCCAACTGGTACTTCATGGCCGCCAGTTCGTTGCTCGTCACGTTCGCGGCCACCTGGGTCACCGAACGCATCATCGAACCCCGCCTGGGCACGTGGCATCCGCAGGACGGCGACGCGCAAGCGCTGTCCCCGGACGCGCACACCCACCGCCCCATCGCCCCCGAGGAGCGTCGCGCACTGTGGGCCGCACTCGGCTGCATGCTGGCATGCGGTGTCGCCTTGTTCTCGATGGCGTGGCCCGGCAGTTCGCCACTTCGCGATGCGGCCGGCGAATACGGCAGCCGTGCACCGCTGTTCGGCAGTGTCGTGGCATTCATCGTGATCTTCTTCGCGCTGCCGGGGTTGCTCTACGGAGTGATGACTGGCGCGTACCGAAACGACCGCGACGTGATAGCCGCCATGTCGAAGACATTGGGCAGCCTTGGCCAATACCTCGTCCTCGTGTTTTTCGCTTCGCAGTTCGTCGCCCTGTTCGGGCGCAGCGGATTGGGCACCATTCTCGCGATCAAGGGCGCGAGCTGGCTCAGCGGCGTTGCCGACAACGGGCCGCTGTTGTTCGTCGGACTCATCGTGCTTTGTGCCGCAGTGAACCTCATGATCAGTTCCGGCATGGCGCAATGGGCGCTCATGGCGCCGATCATCGTGCCGATGATGATGCTGCTCGGCTATGCGCCGGAAGTCGTGCAGGCCGCGTACCGCATCGGCGATTCCGTCTCGAACATCGTCACACCGATGCTGAGTTACTTCGCGCTCATTCTCGCGGTAGCAACACGCTACCAACGCGATGCCGGCGTAGGAACGTTGCTCGCCCTGATGTTGCCGTACGCCATCGTCTTCACCATCGCATGGACGGCATTCTTCTGCCTTTGGGTATTCGGTCTGGAACTGCCGGTCGGGCCGAACGTGCAGCTTCGATACACCGTCCACTGAATGCCGCGCTGGGGTCGCTCACTTGAAGTACCATGATTGTTTCCGGCGGTGCTCTCAGGAGCGACTCTCATGCCTCTCTATCAGCGTCTTCCCATCTTTGTTTTCGAGATCGAAGCCTGCGAGAACCTGAAGTTCATTACGATGGCGATTCGCTTCAACCTGGATCGCAACGGCCGGCATCTGTCGCTGGCCGATTGGCAGCGTCTTCCACAAGAAGCGCGAGAAACGCTGGCGTCGTGCCGGCCGGGCGACGAGGATTTCGCGGCGCGTCTCGATGAGATTGCCCGCGACCATCTCGGGCAAGCGGTCGAGCGCATTGTCGACCCCGCCCCCACGGCGTGGCAGGATTCGAATGCGTTGCCGCCGGGGTTACTCAGGCAATGCGAGCTGGCCGACCTGCTGCCACCCGATGTCGGCGACTGGGCCACGCTCACCCCATTTCGTCGCTATGTGCTCGCAAAGCTCTCGCGACGCGACACGCTCAACCACTGCTTCGTCCCCGCCATGCTCGAGTTCGGACTGGCGCAGACGCAAGCCGAACTCTGAGCCACAACCGGCGGGAAGCCCCGGCCCCCGCTGCAGGATCAGGTCACCGGCGCCGGGTTGAACAGCGTCAGCGCGTTGTGCAGCCCCCACCGCTCGGCCCAGGTCTTTTCTCCGCTCGCCACGGCGAGCATCCGGTGAAAGAGTTGCCACCCGATGTCTTCGATGGTGGCGTCGCCCGTCGCAATGCGGCCCGCGTCGATATCCATCAGATCGTGCCAGCGGCGCGCCAGATCGGAGCGCGTGGCGACCTTGATCACGGGCACCTCGGCCAGTCCGTATGGCGTTCCCCGACCGGTCGTGAAGACGTGCAGATTGATGCCTGCGGCGAGTTGCAGCGTGCCGCAGATGAAGTCGCTCGCCGGGGTCGCGGCGTAGATCAGTCCGCGCTGGTGGGCACGGTCGAGCTTCGCACCGGGAGCCACCACACCGTGAATCGGCCCGGTGCCCGATTTCACGATCGACCCCATCGCCTTTTCGACGATATTGGACAACCCGCCGCGCTTGTTGCCGGGCGTCGTGTTGGCGCTGCGGTCTACGCGTCCGCGCTCGAGATACGCGTCGTACCACGCCATCTCCCGAATCATCGCTTCGGCAACTTCCGGCGTGGCCGCGCGTGAAGTGAGTTGGTCGATCCCGTCGCGCACCTCGGTCACTTCGGAGAACATCACCGTCGCCCCCGCGCGCACAAGCAGATCCGTTGCAAAGCCCACGGCCGGGTTCGCAGTGACGCCGGAAAACGCGTCGCTGCCGCCGCACTGCACACCCACGATCAGTTCGGATGCCGGCACCGTCTCGCGCTGCCGCGCGTTGAGCCGTGCCAGATGCGTTTGCGCCATGGCGAGAATCGAATCGATCATCGACAGGAAGCCAACGTGTGCGTCGTCTTGCAGACACACGGTGTCGGGCTTTCCGTCAGCATCGGCACTGCCGATGGGAATGCTCCCCGCCGGCAGCAGACGCTCAGGCTGGAGCTTCTCGCACCCGAGGCTCACCACCATGACCTCGCCGCCGAAATTCGGGTTCGTGGCGATGTTGCGCAACGTGCGGATCGGCACGATGGCGTCCGGGGCGTCGATGGCTACGCCGCAGCCGTAGGTATGCTCGAGCGCGACCACGTCGTCGACATTCGGATACTGCGGCAGCAATGTCTCCTTGATGCGCTTAACGGCAAATTCGACCACCCCGGCCACGCATTGCACCGTTGTGGTGATCGCGAGGATATTGCGTGTGCCAACCGAACCGTCGGCGTTGCGATAGCCCTGAAATGTGAAGCCGTCGAGCGGCGGTAATGCTGCGGGCACCCGCGTGCTGATCGGCAGACGATCCAGCGACGGCGCCTCGGGCATGGTGAGATTGCGCTCGTTGACCCAACTGCCGGCGGGCAACGCCCGCGAGGCATAGCCGATCACCACGCCGTAGCGAATCACCGCCGCCCCCTCGGACAAGTCCACCAGGGCGACTTTGTGTCCCTGCGGCACGGCGTCGACTAGCATGAGCCCGCCCGCAAACCGGCTACCGGCGGGCAAACCACCGTCGTTCACGACGATAGCAACGTTGTCGTCTTCCTGCATCCGGATGTAGCGCGGCACATCCTTCGCCGCCTGCCCCGGTCCCGATCCTGATCCCAATTCGCCCGCCGCCGTGCGGGCCGTGTCCATCGTCGATGCCATGTTACTCACTCCCCCTGCTGTCCTGATGGGACGCAACACCCGCACTTGACCCACGCGTGCGATTTGTCGCGCTCCTCAACGCATTGTCCGAATCACCTGCCGCTGTCGTTGACGCTGGCTCAACCACCCGTCACTTATGCGTCATCATACATCTAGATCCCCCATTTTGGGCATAGACAAGGGCCTTCGACGGAATCGGGAGAAACCCTTCTCGTCCCTTTTGCGGGTTTATCCCACTGCCATTCGGACAGCCACCCTCTTGTTCGGTCCGATCACATGTTATACGATGACATATAACTTAGCGCCAAGCGCTGGTTGAGCCTCTTTTTCCCTCATCGAATCCGGCCCTGCGGCCGACAGGAACTCTTGAAATGACTGCACCTCAAGAACTCAAGCAGATCGTCTCCGACGGCTTGTTGTCTTTTCCCGTGACCGACTTCGACGCCAATGGCGACTTCAACGCCCGTGGCTACGCAGCCCGTCTGGAGTGGCTGGCACCGTTCGGTGCAACGGCGCTCTTCGCCGCAGGCGGCACAGGCGAGTTCTTCTCGCTCACGCCCCAGGACTACAGCGCAGTCATCAAGACGGCGGTGGACACCTGCGCAGGCAAAGTGCCGATTCTGGCCGGCGCCGGCGGCCCGACGCGTCTGGCCGCCGAGTACGCGCAGGAGGCCGAGCGCCTTGGCGCCAAGGGCGTGCTGCTTATGCCGCACTACCTGACCGAAGCCAGCCTGGATGGCATTGCCGCACACGTCGAACAAGTCTGCCGTTCGGTGAAGATCGGCGTGATCGTCTACAACCGCGCCAATTCGAAACTGGGCGCGGACGAGCTGGAGCGTCTGGCCGAGAAGTGTCCGAACCTGATCGGTTTCAAGGACGGCGTGGGCGACATCGAGCGCATGGTGCAGATTCGCCGTCGCATGGGCGAGCGCTTCTCCTATCTGGGCGGCCTGCCGACGGCCGAGGTTTATGCCGCGGCCTACCGCGCACTGGGCGTGCCGGTGTACTCGTCGGCCGTCTTCAACTTCATTCCGAAGACGGCAATGCGGTTCTATCGCGCCGTGTGCGAGAACGACCAGGAGACGATGGGCCGTCTGCTCGATACGTTCTTCCTGCCGTATCTGGAGATACGCAACCGCCGCGCGGGCTACGCCGTGAGTATCGTCAAGGCGGGCGCAAAGCTCGTCGGGCACGACGCCGGCCCGGTGCGCGCACCGCTGACCGACCTGCTGCCGGATGAACTCGGCGCGCTCAATGCCCTGATCCGGCAAGTGGAAGGCTAAGGAGAATGCACATGCAGATCACCGGCGAGATGTTGATCGGCCGCACCGACGTGCGCGGCAATGCGGGAACGCTCGAGGCGTTCGATCCGTCGCGCGGCGAGCGCCTGACACCGGCGTTCGGTGCAGGCACCGTGCAGGATGTCGAGCGTGCGTGCGACTTGGCGAGGGCCGCGTTCGATCCGTTTCGCACCCTGCCGCTGGCCAAACGCGCCGAGTTTCTCGAAGCGGTGGCACAGGCGATTCTCGATCTGGGCGACGCACTCATCGAGCGCGCTCACGTCGAGACCGGATTGCCTGTCGCCCGCCTGCAAGGCGAACGCGGACGCACAGTCGGTCAATTGCGGATGTTTGCCCGGGTGGTACGTGACGGCCACTTCCTCGATGCCACCATCGACCCCGCCCAGCCCGCACGCGAACCGCTGCCGCGCAGCGATTTGCGTCTGGCGAAGATCGGTCTGGGTCCCGTAGCGGTGTTCGGTGCGAGCAACTTCCCGCTGGCGTTTTCGGTGGCGGGTGGCGACACGGCGTCGGCATTCGCTGCGGGCTGCCCGGTGATCGTCAAGGCACACTCGGCACATTTGGGCACGTCCGAACTCGTGGCACGTGCCGTTCGGTCTGCCGTGCAGAAGCTCGGCCTGCCCGAAGGGGTGTTCTCGCTGCTGGTCGGCGAGCGTGCGGTAGGCGAGGCGCTCGTCGCGCACCCGGCAATCGCCGCCGTAGGCTTCACCGGTTCGCGCAACGGCGGCCTGGCACTGCAACGTATCGCGCAGGCGCGCGCCGTGCCGATCCCCGTGTATGCCGAAATGAGCAGCATCAATCCCGTCTATCTGCTGCCCGAAGCACTGGCCGCGCGCGGCGACGCCATTGCCAAAGGCTTCGTCGATTCGCTGACGATGGGTGTGGGTCAGTTCTGCACGAACCCCGGGCTGGTACTCGGCATCACCGGTGACGCGCTCGAGCGCTTCTGCCGTAGCGCCACCGAAGCGCTCACGGCGAAGGCCGCAGGCACGATGCTGACGCCGGGCATTCATCAGGCGTACGACAAGGGCGTGGCACGACTGGCCGACGAGCCAAACGTGTCGGTGCTCGCACGCGGTCAGGCGGGCAGCTGGTGTCAGGGGCAAGCCGCCCTTTTTCGCACGACGGCGGCCGAATTCCTCGCCACACCGGCGCTGCATGACGAAGTCTTCGGCCCCGCGTCGGTCGTTATTGCCTGCGATACGATCGACGAGATGATCGCGATCACCGAGCGTCTTGAAGGCCAACTCACGGCTACACTGCAACTCGACGCAGGCGACACCGCGACGGCACGCCGTCTGCTGCCGAGTCTGGAGCGCCGCGCCGGACGCATCCTGGCAAACGGCTTCCCGACCGGTGTCGAGGTGTGTCATGCGATGGTGCACGGCGGCCCGTTCCCGGCCACGTCGAATGCGATGTTCACGTCGGTGGGCGCGAGCGCCATCGATCGGTTCCTGCGTCCCGTGTGCTATCAGGATCTGCCCGATACGCTGCTGCCCGAAGCGCTGCAAGAAGCCAATCCGCTCGGTCTGTGGCGACTTCGCGACGGCGCCTTGTCGCAATCGTAATGTCTGCACACGCTCCGGCACCGCGCACGCAAGCGTAGAAATGACAAACGCCCTCGGATTCGAGGGCGTTTGTCATCGGGGCGACGTGCCAGAGAGGTGACGAAGCGGCTATGCAGCGACTACGAAGCCGAATGCCCTTGCCTGATTTCCGGCAGCATCAACAAGCCGTACAGCGGCGCGACAGGCCCATCCGACAGCGCCTTGGCCACGGCCTTGAGATCTACCGAACCCGGCGCACCGATGAGGGCGTAACCGATCTGTCCCTTGCGCCACGTCACCACCCCCATCTGGTCGATCTTTTGCTCCGACACCCCCTGATCCGGACGCGGATCGCGCAATACGCACAACGCAATCGGATCGCCCGTCTGCGGCAGATACACCATCTGCACGAGCGCCCGGTCCTGCCAGCGCAGACGTTGCACGCGCTTGAACGTCAGCCCCTGCGAGCGCAGATCGGGAACGTTGATATCGAGTTTGTCGTTTTGGCGAATATCGCTAACGGTGCGCTCGGTGTCGCTCTCGTCCACGCGAACCGATGCGATCGTGTCGCGCGCATACAGTTGCTGATACTCGGCGGCCGCGCGCACCCAAGTCGTGCCTTGCGGCGACTTCGGCGGCGGCATCGAGGCGGACATCAGCCCACCGCCGCCCGCCCCCGACTTGTTCAGCACGCCTGGCACCAACGACAGCGTGACGGCGGTCGCCGCCACACCCGCAGCAAACGCCGCAGCGAGCCACCATGCGCGCACGCGCCGTCCGGCAGGAGCATCGTTGGCGGCGGGCAGGTTATGCGCATCATCGACACGAATGGAGGCAGCGGACTCAAGCGGGACCACAACGTCGGCAGTCCTGCCCTCCACCGCCATCTGCTGCAACGCGTGTGCACGCAGCAGGGCTTCGATATTCGCGCTAAGACTGTCCGGTACCGGCGGAATCACTTGTGCGGCGAACGTCTCGCGATATGGCAGACGCGACGCGCGCAGCGACTCGACCGCGTCGATCAATTCGGGCGACGCGGTAATCGCCGCTTCCACTTCCTCCCGCTGCGCAGCGGAAAGGGCTTCGTCGACGTACGCGAGCAGGCGGATATCGTCTTCGTTCATCACGCGTCCTCCTCACATGCGCCGGAGGCGGGGCCGGCACCATCGGCGCCACGGGGTTGTCTCGCCGGGTGACGGAACTGGTCGCCGATCGTACGGCGTGCGCGTGACAGACGGCTCATGACCGTGCCGATGGGAACGTCGAGCACGAGCGCCGCCTCCTGATAGCTGAGCCCCTCCACAGCCACGAGCAGCACGACGAATCGCTGCGCTTCGGGCAGACGGTCGACGGCACCGAACACCTGGTGAAAACTCGCCAGATCCTCCGGCGTCGACGCCTGAAGATCGGGGATCGCTTCGACATCGGCGTCGTCCCACGCCAGACTGCCGCGCGAACGAACGCGGCGCGCGCGGATCTCGTTGATCCACGTGGTATGCACGATGCTGTACATCCAGCTCAACGCCGAGGTGCCCGGCTGCCATTGAGGCACGCGCTCGAGCGCGTGCACGCAAGCGCGTTGCACGAGATCCTCGGCATCGTGGTGGTCGCCCGTAATGCGCAGAGCGAACGCCCAGAGGCGTGGCAGCAAGCCCGGGAGCAAACTGGGCAAATCCTGACCGGTCATCGGCGAACTTCCTGGCGGAGGGTGCTTGGCGGCAAGCCAGTCCGAAGCATCGCCGGCGGATACCGCCGGCGTCTGCCGCGAAATTATACTGAGCCGCCACGACTTTGCATTCTGGCGCATGGCCGGCCGAAACACCAACACCCTCGGGCTCCCCGTTTATGCTGCCCGCGTCCTCTCTCAGGGCTTGACGACGTGCCACACATCCTTGAAGCCATCGCCCTTCTTATCGCCCGGCGCGGCATCTTTCGAGAACAGGTAGACCGGTTTGCCCTTGTACGCCCATTGCATCTTGCCGTCGTCGCGCGTGATGACGGCGTAGTCGCCTTCGGCCTTTGCCCCCGGCGCGGCCATTACCGGCGGCCAGGCCTCGGCGCAAGGACCGTTGCAAGTGCTCTTGCCGCTGCCGGCCATGTCTTTGTCGAACGTGTAGACGGTACGGTTCTGACCATCGACCAGCATGCCGCCCATGGCCTTGAGCGGGGTCTCGGCGTGCGCGGCAGCAGCAGCGAAAAGACCTGCGGCGGCCACGACGGCGGTGAGCATGGCGGACATCGATTGACGTTGGTTCATGACTTTGGCTCCTGAGTGAAATGTCGGTGACGACACTCTCAGAACGCCTGGACCCCGCGCCTTATTCCATCGAATTCGATCGATATTTTTTCGTTGCGGCGCAACAATCGGGCCACGCAGCCGGCGCAACGCATACTGACGCGCGTCGCCTCAATGGCTCGTTGGCAGCGATGGGGATACCGCAGGCGCCGCGCGAATCTTCGGGGTTCCGAAGGCGCGCGGCACCCGCACGGCTTACGCGTCCTTCGGCGCTTCCTTGACGCGGCTCACCAACTGCGTCGGACTCACGAACTGAAGCGCGATGAGCACCCACAGCAGGGTGATGGCCATGTAGATCATGGCCATCGCGTCGATGGATTGTGGCGCCCGTACACCGGTCGAGAACACCGCGTAGTAGAGGGCAACGACCAGCGTCTGCGTATCGGGCCCCGCCGTGAAGAACGTCAGTTCGAACATGCCGATGGTACGCACCAGCGTCAGCAGTCCCGCAGCGAGAATGCCGGGCACCAGCAACGGCAGCAACACGTGACGGAAGTACTTCTGCGTATTCGCGCCGAAGATGCGTGCGGCGGCTTCGAGATTCGGGTCGATCTGCTCGATGAACGGGGTCATCACCAGAATCACGAACGGCAGCGAAGGCACGAGGTTTGCGAGAATCACGCCCGTGAGCGTGCCCCCCAGCCCGACCTTGTAGAGCACCGTCGCCATCGGAATGCCGTACGTCACGGGCGGCACCATCATCGGCAGCAGAAAGACCAGCATCGCGAGCCGCTTGCCGGGGAACTGCACCCGCGCCAACGCATACGCCGCAGGCACACCCAGCGCAATCGACAGCAGCACGACAGCCCCCACGACTTCGACGGTCACCCACAGCACCTGCGCGAGCTGGAAGTCCTGCCATGCCTGCGCGTACCAATGCAGCGTGAAGCCTTCAGGCAAGGGGGTGCCGAACCAGCGCGTAGCGAACGAGTTCATCGTGACGGTGGCGATCATCAGCCCGACGTTCACGAGGAAGAAGATCATTGCGCCCCACACCAGCGCGCGCCAAAGGCGCGAGCCCGGTCCTTCGCGACGCATCTTGCGACGTGCCGGGTTCGCCACTGCGGCCGGACTCACGGGCGAAGGCGTCGTCATGAAATCTCCGTTCTGCGCGGCCAGCGTTCCGGCCAGATGCTTATCCGTACCGCTCATCCCTTACCTCCCGTGGTGGGACCACTGTAGAACGCCCGGCGTGCGCCGAGCATGCCCGCCACGATCAGCAACTGAACGAAGCCCATCACAATGGCAACGCATGACGCCAGCGAGTAGTCATAACTCTCGAACGCCGCTTCATATGCCGCAATCGATACCACTCGCGTGGCACCGGCCGGCACACCCAGCAGCACGGCCGACGGAAACACCGAGAATGCCTGCACGAACGACAGGCATGCCGCCATCGTCAGTCCCGGCACCAGCAGCGGCAGATAGATCAACCGGAATTGCTGCCATGGCCCGGCGCCGAGCGTGCCGGCCGCGCGTGCGAGCGTTGGGTCGATGCCCGTCACGTACGACAGAATCAGCAGGAACGCGAACGGAAAGCCCGAGATCACCAGCGAGATCAACACCCCCCAGTAGTTGTGCGTCAGACGCACTTCGTCGCTGTACAAATGCAGTGCGTGCAGCGCCTGCGGGAACCAGCCGTTCGGACCGTAGTACGTCAGCATGCCGTCGGCGATGAGCACCGTGCCGAGCGTCACCGGCACGACGAGCAGCATCGTCACGAATTTCGAAGCGCGCGTGCTCTTGCGCAACGCGAAGGCGGCCGGCACCGATGCGCCCACGTTGATCAACGTCGCGGGCACCGCGAGCTTGAGCGTGATGAGCACCGTCGGCCACAGCGTCGGCTCCGTGAAGAACTTGAGATAGTTCGCGAAGACACCGCCGCCCTCCATCGGCTGGAACGACAGGAACAAGCCGTAGGCGAACGGGTACACGAACATCCCGATCAGGCACACGAGCGCCGGAGCGACCAGCCAGCCCCGGCTGTCGAAGCGCGCCGCCGGGGTCAGCGACGAGGCAGTCGTGGCCGCACTCATACGCGCTCTCCCGCGTAGACGAGCGTGCGGTCGGCGGGCACGTGAAGCGGCACACGCTCGCCGACGGCATAGTCGCCGGGCAAGCGTGCATAAAGCGGCCCGAACGGCGACGCCACGCGCAACAGCGAATCGCGGCCACCATACTCGACGGTTTCCACAACCGCTTCGAACGCGTTGTCGTTGGCGGCCTGTGCGCGCTCGAAATCGTCGGGACGAATCGCCACGCTGACCTGGCCCTCGCTGCCCGGCGACTCCATGAGCACGCCGTCGAACGAAGCGCCGCCGCACGATACACGCGCATGATCGCCCTGCGCCGACGTGATCGACACATCGAGCACATTGCGATAGCCCATGAAGCGCGCCACGTGCAAATTGCGCGGACGACAGTACACATCGCGCGGCGCGCCGATCTGCTGCACCACGCCCTCTTTCATCACCACGATGCGGTCGGCCATGGACAGCGCTTCGTCCTGATCGTGCGTGACGTAGATGGTTGCGCGATCGAGCTTGCCGTGAATGCGGCGGATCTCGGCGCGCATCTCGATGCGCAGCTTCGCGTCGAGGTTCGAGAGCGGTTCGTCCATCAGCACGACGGGCGGTTCGATCACGATGGCGCGAGCAATCGCCACGCGCTGCTGCTGCCCGCCCGAGAGCTGGCCCGGCAGCTTGCGCTCATGCCCCACGAGTTGCACCAGTTGCAACGCTTCCCGGGCGCGTTTTTCGATCTCGGCGCGCGACACGCCGCGCATACGCAGGCCGAAGCCCACGTTATCGAGCACGCTCATGTGCGGAAACAACGCATAGTTCTGGAAGACCATGCCGAAGCCGCGCTTCTCGCTCGGCAGCACGTCAATGCGCTCGTCGTCGAGCCAGATCGCGCCGCCGGTAAGCGGCGTGAGTCCGGCAATACAGTTGAGCGCCGTCGATTTGCCGCACCCCGAGGGGCCCAGCAGGGCGATGAATTCACCTCGCTCGATGGTCAGGTCCAGGCCGTTCAGGGCGGCCACGGACTGCCCCTCCGCGTTGGTGAAACTGCGCGCGACGTTATCGAGGCGCAGGTGTTGAAAGTTGTGCTTCATACGCGACTCCGATCACTCCGGTCACTTCGATTTCAGCGAGCCGATCTCGGCATCCCATTTCTGGAACGCCGCCACCATCGCCGTCGCGTCGAGCGGCACGGCATGCGGGAAGTCGGCGATGAGTTTCGCGTATTCCGGACGGCCGTACTTCGCGATCACTTCCTGGCTCTTCGCCGGGGCGGCAGACAGCGGCACGTCCTTCACCGCAGGGCCCGGATAGAAATAGCCGTCGTCATACGTGAGCGCTTGCTGTGCCGGCTCAAGCATGAAGTTGATCAGCTTGACGATGACGTCCATCTTCTCTTTCGGCACGCCCTTGGGAACGACGATGTAGTGCGCATCGTTGACCCACGTGAACTTGTCGAACGATTGCACCTTGAACGTTGCCGGCACGATGCCCAGGGCACGCGGATTGATGTCCCAGCCCGTGACGGTGAGCGTCATGTCGCGACTGCCCTCACCCAGTTCCTTCATCACGGCCGACGTGCCGCCCGGGTAGTACGGAATACACGCGTCGAGTTCCTTCAGGAACGCCCACGTCTTGTCCCACCCCTTGACCGGGTCGTGCGGGTCTTTGTCGCCCAGCAGATACGGCAAGCCCATGAGGAACGTGCGGCCCGGCCCCGAGTTGGCCGGACGCGCATAAATCAACTTGCCCGGATTCGCCTTGCACCACGCGAGCAGTTCGGCGGGCGTCTTCGGCGGGTTGCTCACCTTGGCCGGGTTGTATTCGACGAGGGGGCCTGCCGGCATGAACGTCACGGCCAGACCGTAACCCTTGGAGAGTTCCTGCATGGCGCGCACATTGGGCGCGTACTTGTCGAGCACGCCCGGAAACTTCGCGCTGTAGTCGGGCAGCAGACGTTGCCAGAGATTTTGCTGGATACCGGCGGCAAGGGCGTCGGTCCCGGTGAGCACGATGTCGATATCCGAGCGCCCGGCCGATTGCATGGCCTTGATCTTGCCCGGCAGTTGCGGGGCAGGCGCGTTGGTAAACGTGATCTTCGAGACCAGATCCGGGTATTTGTCGCGGAACGCCTCGAAGCCCTTCTGCGTAAGGGCGAGGTTACCTGCGACGTCGACGATGTTCAGCGCGACCGGCGCAGCGGTTGCGGTACTCGCCATGCTTCCCAGTGCGGCGGCACATGCCAGTGCGCCAAACGCGTGTTGCCAGAATCCCCTGCGGCTAAAGACCATGTTGTCTCCTCTTTAGAGTTGAATTTCTCGTAAGTCATCATATGACTCGAATGGCGAATTTGCAATCATGAGACATGCCGAACCGCCTCAGAGATTTCCCTAGGAAAGCGAAATATTCGCGCCAAACCCCGTGATATAAGGCGATTTAATGAGAACGCCCAGTCGCTTATCAGGGATTACACCGATAGAGAGGCGCCCTGCGCGTCACCTAAATTACGCCCAGTCATACGATGACGTAAAAGTTACTTTAACAAACGCATATTGCGTATTCGTCCGTGGCCTGTGTCTGCGGAGAAAGGGAATCAGCCACCGTGAAAATCCATCGCATCACGATCACCCCGATTGCTTTTCGCGACCCGCCGCTGCTCAACGCCGCCGGCATTCATGAGCCATACGCACTGCGCTCGATCATCGAAATCGAGACCGATAACGGGCACATCGGGTTGGGAGAAACGTATGGCGATGCGCCGGTTCTGGCATTGCTCGAAAACACCCGCCCGCACCTGATCGGGATGGACCCGTTCGACACCAACGGTCTGCGCGAGCGCGTGGCGGCGGTGGTGCGTCAGGGCGTTCGCGGCGAGCGCGTGGAATACGAACTCGCGCCGGGCACCGACCCGCGCAAGGACGTGGAGAAAATCTATTCCGCGTTCGAAGTCCCGTTCCTCGACCTGCAGGCGCGTCATCTGGGCATTCCGCTCGTCGAATTGCTCGGCGGCGCGGTGCGCCAGGAGGTGCAGTACAGCGCGTACCTCTTCTTCAAGTACGCGCAGCACATCGACGCACCGGCGAGCGGCTATGCGCCCGACGGCTGGGGCGAAACACTCAGTGCCGAACAACTCGTTGCGCAGGCTCGGACGATGATCGACACCTACGGCTTCGGCAGCATCAAGCTCAAAGCCGGTGTGCTCGATCCCATGGAGGAAGTGAAGTGCCTCAAGGCACTCAAACGCGCATTTCCGGACAAGCCGTTGCGCATCGACCCAAATGGCAACTGGTCGCTACCCACGGCGATTGCGATGGGACGTGAACTCGCAGGCGATCTCGAATACTACGAAGACCCCACTCCCACGCTCGAAGGCATGGCGGAACTGCATCGCGCCACAGGCATGCCGCTCGCCACCAACATGGTGGTCACCGATCTGCGGCAATTCCGCGAGAACGTGCGTCTGAACGGCGCACAGATCATCCTCTCCGATCACCACTACTGGGGCGGATTGCGCGACACGCAAATGCTCGCACGCATGTGCGAGACGTTCGATCTCGGCTTGTCGATGCACTCGAACTCGCACCTCGGCATCAGCCTGATGGCGATGACGCATCTGGCCGCGAGCGTGCCGCGTCTGTCCTATGCATGCGACACGCACTACCCGTGGCAAGCCGCCGACGAGGAGGTTGTGCGCGGCGGAAAGATCGCCATCCGCGATGGCGCGGTCGCCGTGACGAAAGCGCCGGGACTTGGCCTCGAAATCGATCAGGACCAGTTGGCCAAGCTGCACGAACAGTACCTGCGTTGCGGACTGCGCACCCGCAACGACGCGGTTCAGATGCGCAAATACCGGCCCGACTGGAGCGGTAAGGCACCTCGTTTTTAGCACCAGTGAGCACGCAACAACGTTTCAAGCGAAGTCCAACAAAACACATCACAAGAGGAGAAGTCGTGAGACATTCGAAACTGTTTGCCGGGCTAGTGTTGGCCGGTCTCGCCGCCGGTGCCGTACCGGCGTTCGCGCAGTCGAACGTGACGCTGTACGGGATCGTCGACGATGCACTGACTTACAGCAGCAACCAGAACGGCAAGTCGAACACCTACCTGCGTAACGGCAACCTCGCGGGCAGCCGTTGGGGCCTGCGCGGCACCGAGGATCTCGGCGGCGGCACCAAAGCGCTGTTCCAGTTGGAGAACGGTTTCGACGTCAATAGCGGCGCATTCAGTTCGTCGGGCGTGATGTTCAACCGTCAGGCATTCGTCGGCCTGAAGAACGACCAGCTCGGCACGGTCACCATCGGGCGTCAGTACTCGCCTTACTACCTGATGGTCGGCACCATCGGCCCCACCTCGTACGTGACGGGCGCAACCGGCGCCCACCCGGGCGATATCGACGGTCTCGACACGACCATCCGCATCAACAACTCGGTGACGTATACCTCGCCGCTGCTGTGGGGCGTGACGGCCAGCCTGCAATACGGCGTCGGCGGTCAGGCCGGAGCCTTCAGCAAGGGCAACACCTATTCCGGGGCGCTGCGTTACGACGGCGGCCCGCTCTCGCTGGCAGCCGGTTATCTGCGCATCAACAACGTCGGCGGCACCGGCGCGAGCTGGAACGGGGCATCGACGGGCACACCGGGCGCGTCGGCCGTCAATCAGGGTTACCTTTCGGCCGATGTGCTGCAACACATCGCCGTGGCCGGTATTTACACGATCGGCAGCGTGACGCTGGGCGCGAGCTACAGCAACGTGCAGTACAAGCCAGGCGCAGCGTCGCTGTTCCACGACACCGCGGTCTTCAACACGGCGGGCGTGCATGCATCGTGGATCGTCGCTCCGCAATGGCGTCTGGCGGCGGCGTATAGCTACACGGCAGCGTCGAAGGCCAACGGCATCACCGATTCCGCCACCTACCACCAGGTCTCGCTCGCGCAGGTGTATTCGCTCTCGAAGCGCACGTCGCTGTACGCGCTCGAAGCGTGGCAGCACGCCAACGGCAAGTCGCTCGGGGCGAATGCCACGAGCATCATCAACGCGGGTCCGGTGGTCGGCGATTCGCAGAACAGCACGCCGTCGACGACGAGTTCGCAGTTCGTCGGCATGTTGGGGATTCGCGTCGATTTCTGACGCCTGCCCGCCTGTAGCAAAGCTGTCCGGACCGGTGCGTGACCGATGCCGCTCCGGATCGTCATGAGTGGTCGCGAGAAGTCGCACGAGGTTGTGCGTTGGGCCGCCGATGCCCGGTAGTTATTGGGGTGTGGCATTGGCGGTCGATTCTTATCGGTTGTCGTATGTATGCGACGGTCGATAAGGTAAACTGAAGGCGTCTTTTGTCACCCACCATTCCCACGACGCCATGTCCATGACCAGCCCCTTGCCCGCACGTCCTCGCCGCAAGTCTCGCAGCCTCACGGAAGAGGTCGTGAGCGCCTTGTCCGAGCAGATTCGCAGCGGCACGTTCCGCCCGGGCGACAAGCTGCCGACCGAGTCGGCCATCATGGAAAGCCTCGGGGTGAGCCGCACCGTGGTCCGCGAGGCGATCTCTCGGCTGCAAGCCGCACAACTGGTGGAAACGCGTCACGGCATCGGCACGTTCGTGCTTGAGGCCCCGCGCGAGAATTCTCTACAGGTCGACACCAACAGCATTCTGACAATGCTCGACGTGATGGCGATTCTCGAATTACGTATTTCGCTGGAGACGGAAGCGGCGGGTCTGGCGGCGAATCGCCGCACCGATATGCAACTCAAGCTGATGCGTCAGGCGCTGGACGACTTCGAGATGCACGTTCGTCAACGCACCGGCAATGCCGTGACGGCCGACGTCGCCTTCCATCTGCAAGTGGCGAGCGCGACCGGCAACCGCTATTTCCACGACATTCTCGAGCAACTCGGCAACACGATCATTCCGCGTACGCGTGTGAATTCCGCCGCACTGGCCGACGACGATCAGGTGTCGTATCTCAATCGCGTGAATCGCGAACACGAAGACATCTACAACGCCATTGCACGACGCGATCCGGAAGCGGCCCGCGCTGCGATGCGCACTCACCTCACCAACAGCCGCGAGCGCCTGCGCCGCGCGCAGGAATCGGCCAGCCCGCAGGGGTAAGACGCCAAACACGGCTGCGTGTACATCAGTCGTTCGCATGAGTGTCGCGGCCCCACGCCGCGAAGTAGTATGAGCCCCAGTCTGTGCGCCAATCGGCGGCCGGGATGCCGCCGTCGGACACAAGGTACGCAACATGACACAGGGACACTCACATCACCATGAAACGTTTCGCCGCACGTGCACAACTCTGCGCAGGGTGGCTTTGCGCCCTCCTTCTGGCAATGCCTTTCTCCGGCATCCCGAAGGCCGTTGCCGCGACTGGCGAGGCCCCTGCCGAGGCCCCCCCGCCTGCGGCGGCCAACGATCCCGTGCCGGAAATCGTGTCCATCGTGGTGCCGGGCGCGGGCACCTTCGGCGGCGATATCGCCATGCACACCGAGCTTTACAAACCGTCAGGCACTGGGCCATTCCCGGTGCTCATCTTCGAGCACGGACGCGCCTCCGATGCCTTGGTGCGGGCGAAGCTGAATCAACCGATTCCCAAGGGGCACGTGCGTTACTGGCTCGCCAAGGGTTTCGCCATCGTCGCGCCGGTTCGTGTTGGCTACGGCCAGACGGGAGGGCCGGATCGCGAGAACTCCGGCGCCTCGTTCGACACGCACGGCAGGTGCACACGCCGCCCCGACTTCGAGAAACTCGGCAAGGTTACGGCGCAAGCCAATCTCGCTGCGGTGAGTTGGGTTCGTGCACAGCCGTGGGCCGACAAGGCGCGCATCGTGCTCGAAGGCCGCTCGGTCGGTGGCTTCACCACCGTGGCGACGGCCGCAACCAACCCGCCCGGCGTGATCGGCTACATCAACTTCTCGGGCGGCGCGGGCGGCATGCCCGAGCGCGCACCGGGACACAGTTGCGATCCGGAGCAGATGCAGACCGTCTACGGGGAATTTGGCAAGACGACGAATATCCCCGGCCTCTGGCTCTACGCACGCAACGATCAGTACTGGGGTTCCGATGCCCCACGGCAATGGTTCGATGCGTTTGCCGCAGCGGGCAGTCCCGCGCAGTTCATTCACACGGAAGACTTACCCGGCCACGACGGCCATCTGCTGCTCTCCTATGGCGGAAAGATGTGGTCGAGGCCCGTCGACGCGTTCGTCAAACAACTCGGTTTCTGAGCCAACGGCGTTCAATCGCGCGTGACGGGCTCGCCGACATCGATGCGTTGCCGTCCGGATCGGCGAAGACGAAGCATCGCAGTCCGAAGTCTGCATTGCGAATGCCTTTGACAATGAGGACATCGTGCGCTTTCAGATAGGCGCATAGCGCGGTGGCATCGGCCATCGTCCGTCCCCGCCCTCATTGAAGGAGGGGATTGGCCGTCGCGATGGCAAGTCGTGAAGTCCTTTCAGACGGTTGCCAGAACCAGACGCGCAGGTGTTGCACCGATATGCAGCCCGTCGACGCGGTTCTCAAGATAACGCTGGTTCAACTCGTCCGGGGCCCACGTGTCGCTGCGGCTAAAGCCAAGTGTGATCAACGTCTCGAGCCGGGTTGATTCGCGGCTGACCTCGAAGCACGTTGGGCAGTTAAAGATGGAGAGATTGGTCTGGCTGATCGAAGCGGCAGGAAATGCTGCCGGCATTGGCCCCGAGCCTGGAAAGACACCCGCGGCATAGCGGGCCGGTGTCGGTTCACAGCGGACGATCCGATTTCTACAGCCCCGCCATTCGTTCGTCGTGACGTGCAATAGGCTACCGCGCTGGCCAGCGCAAGCCGAAACGGAAAATGGCAATTCCTACGCCAATCTGAGCGCCCACAACACATCGAGTACGTGTTGCGTGGAGCGCTCGACGTACCCGGCACGATGGGCAACGCCGAGGCGGCGCCACAACGCAGGACGCAGCGCACGCATGGCAATGCGCGGGTCGGGCAAAGGCGTCGTCGCCTCATGTGGCAACAGCGCAGCCCCGTAACCTGCCGCGACCAGACTCTTGATCGCATCGTTGTAGTTGAGCTGAATGCGCGGCACAGGATGGTGACCGCCAGCAGCAAACCACTCCGCTGTCAGACGCGAGAGAGACGTGGTGGCGTCATTAAGAATAAGAGGTTGAGCCGCGAGCCACTGAGGTGTGATGCGCGCCGGACACTGCCAATGTGCCGGCACGAAGGCCATGACGGGATCGCGGCGCCAAGGCTTGACCACGAGCCCGGCCGCCGGGGACTGAGGCAGAGCAACCAGCCCGACATCCAGCGTGCCGTCGGCCAGCCGGGCTAGCGTTTCATGTGAAGTGAGCACGGCAATCTGAATGTCGATCGCGGGATGGCGTTGGCGCAACACCTCGAGCGCTTGCGGCAACAGATGCGCGATCGCGCCGGTCGATGCGCCGAGCCGCACGCGTCCGGCGAGTCCTTGCACCTGGCGATGAACATCGTCCAACGCCTGCTCCGCGTCGGCCAGCAGTCGACGCGCGCGCCCTATCAACATCTCGCCTATCGCCGACGGTCGAACATGCCCACGCTTGCGCGACAGGAGCGGCGCCCCAATGCGATCTTCCAGTTCGGCAATGTGGAGGCTGACCGTGGGTGGCGCCAGATGCAGCGCACGCGCAGCGTCGACGAATGAGCCACGGTCGGCAATCGCGACCAAGGTACGCAAGCGGTCCAGGCTGATCTCTCGCATGTCGGCGTCCAGATTCAGAAAATCTGAATGTTAGCGTTATGAAATGCAACTTTCACTATTCTAGCGGTACGCGGAAGATAGGGGCTCTTTCTACGTGTTATGACCCCAGTCACCGGAGTATTTCGCGCATGAACTCTCCCGTTGTTTTCATTGACGGCGACCAAGGCACCACCGGGTTGCTAATCCATGAACGGCTTCGCGGTCGAAGCGACCTGAAGCTGTTTACGCTTCCCGCAGCGGACCGCAAGGATCCGAAGCGTCGCGCGGAAGCCATTAACGCCTGCGACATCGCCATCCTCTGCCTGCCCGACGACGCCGCGCGCCAGGCAATCGCTACCATCGCCAATCCCGCCGTCAGGGTCATAGACGCAAGTTCGGCCCACCGCACGCAACCGGGCTGGACATACGGTTTCCCCGAGATGGCGCCGGAGCAGCCGGAACGCATCGCGAACGCACGTCGGGTCACCAATCCCGGTTGCTACCCGACCGGTGCGATCGGCCTGCTGGGTCCGCTGCGAAAGGCCGGGCTCATACCGGACAACTACCCGGTCAGCATTCACGCGGTGTCCGGCTACTCCGGACGCGGGCGTGCCGGCGTGGAAGAACACGAGGGGCCGGGTGCAGTCAACGCATCGTCATACACGGTGTATGGCCTGCAACTCGCACATAAGCACGCCCCGGAGATTCAGCAGCACGCCGGGCTCGCGCAGCGTCCAATCTTCGTCCCCGCGTATGGGGCGTTCCGCCAGGGCATCGTGCTGACAGTGCCCCTGGACTTGCGACTGCTGGCGCCAAACGTGGACGGCGGCATGCTGCACGCATGCCTGGCACGCCACTATGCCGAGTCGGCCCACGTACATGTCTTGCCGCTGCACGAATCGAGCGCCTTGAAGCACCTGGATCCGCAAGCATTGAACGGTACGAACGACATGCGTTTAAGCGTATTTTCCAACGTGGAGCACGGGCAGGTTCTGCTATGCGCAGTGTTCGACAATCTTGGCAAAGGCGCATCCGGGGCTGCGGTTCAGAACCTGAACCTGATGCTCACGCAGTAATACGGGCCGATGGCTTGCGCTGACGTTCGGCTGCCACGGATGCCAATGATCGTTGTCGATCTGGTCGTGGCCGTCGAATGTCGCATTCCGGCGGCGCTTTCTCTCGGCCTCTGAACGAATTTAGCTGGACGCGCCCAACAGCGCATCAACAGTCGTCACGGTGCAGTATTCAGCGTCAAGGTTGGCTAGCGACATCGCGTGAACATCCTCGGCGCTTCGTGCCGTTCCGTTCCAGTCGGTCCGGCCGAACGTGAAGCCACCGTCAGCAACGAGCCACGTCTGAAAACCCAAGTTACCGGCCATGCGAACCGTTGCCTCGATTGAATTATTCGTGATGACACCGGCCACGACCAGCGTGTCGTGGCTCCCAACGCGAAGCCGATCTTCCAGATCAGTTCCGATGAATGCACTGTTCGTCCGTTTCGGGATGACCGGCTCACCGGCCATGGGGGCGGCCTCCGACTTGAATTCATGCCCCGGCTGCCCCGGCCGGTAGTGAGAATCCGGGTGCGTAGAATCGTGCCGAACGTGCCATACCGGCCAGCCTTGGCTGCGCCAGTGGACAAGCAGTCGACTGACTTGCCGCTCGGCGTCGGGGTTATTTCGCTCTCCCCAACTCGGATGATCAATCGCCTTTTGCAAATCGATCAGCAGGAGTACGGTACCGGCAGGCGGAAGTGAGGAGCCCATGTTTGCGGATAAACGGATTGTTCGAATCGATCCGGCGGGGACTGTGTCAGACCGGCGGATATGGCCGATACAGACTTTACAACATGGCGATCGCATGACGCCACGCAGCGGACATCACGATCGTCATGAAGCATCAACCCGATCGTTTCTGACGTGAGGGACGGAAGCAGAAAAAGAAAAAGCCCTGACAAGTCAGGGCTTTTGAATTTTGGAGGCGGGAGTCGGAATCGAACCGGCGTACACGGCTTTGCAGGCCGCTGCATGACCACTCTGCCATCCCGCCATCAGGTATGCCGCATTGTAACCGCTCGCTGTTACCATCGAGGGCGCCCGTCGGATCGATCGCCGTGGGCTTTCGGCAAATAAAAAGGGAAGCCAGGCTTCCCTCTGGATTTGGAGCGGGAGACGAGTCTCGAACTCGCGACCTCAACCTTGGCAAGGTTGCGCTCTACCAACTGAGCTACTCCCGCATGACACCGAACACCAAGGATCAACTCACTCAATGTCCAGTGTGAAAACTGGAGCGGGAGACGAGTCTCGAACTCGCGACCTCAACCTTGGCAAGGTTGCGCTCTACCAACTGAGCTACTCCCGCATTGTCATGCGTACTACCAATCCAACCACTTCTCAAAATTTCGCTGCCGGGCATGTGCCGTAGCAGCGAGAAGGAGATTATGTCGAAACCGTGATTCAGTGTCAAGCACCTGCGCCGAAAATTTGTGAAGATTTTTCTTCTCCACCGCGCAAATCCCGCGTCTTCAGAGACTTACGCTCACATCTTGCCCGCACCGCGCTCCCGAATCTGCGGCCACGCGCGGCGCAGATAATACAACATCGACCACAACGTGAGAACCGCCGCCACGTAAATCAGCCACGTCCCCCAGAATCGCGAGTCGAAACGCCAACCGTTCCACACCACGGTGCCGTTGAACAACAACAGCGGGATCGCCACCATCTGCGCCGCCGTCTTGATCTTGCCCAACTGATGCACCGCCACGCTGCGCGACGCGCCAATCTGCGCCATCCACTCACGCAACGCCGAAATCGTGATCTCGCGGCCAATGATGATCAACGCCACCAACGCATTGATCCGCCCCATCTGCAACAACATCAGCAGCGCCGCCGCGACCATCAGCTTGTCTGCGACCGGGTCCAGAAACGCCCCGAACGCCGACGTCTGATTCCAGCGACGCGCCAGAAAACCGTCGAACCAGTCGGTCAGCGCCGCCAGTACGAAGACCCCGCACGCCACCCAATTCATCTCCACCGACGAGAACCACGTCGCAGGCAAGTAGTAAACGCCGACCACCAGCGGGATCAGCACGATCCGAAGCCAGGTCAGGAATATGGGAACATTAAAAGGCATGGCAGCATGAGTTCGGCAAACGGCAGTCGACACACGGCGCCCTCGGCAGCCGTACCAGACCCGCATTGTGCCGTGTCTGCCCCGCAGCCACAAGGCCAAGGCACCGCACAGCGGTTGACATGTGCGCCAGTGTGCCCCTATCTTGCTCGCAACACCCCGCCAATAGCACCGATCTCGTGAAACTGCCCTGGCCCCTGCCCGCCCTGCGACGACCGCTGCTGCCCCCTCACGTCATCATCGCGACACTGGTCGGCATCAACGGTTTGCTGCTCATCGCGCCGGTGCTGTTGCGCGTGCCCGGCACAGTGCTCATCGATCTCTTCGTCCGCGGCGACCTCTCCGCGCTGGAACGCATCGAAGCAACCCATCTGCCCCGGCTGCTCTTCGGGCTGAACGCCATCGAGCGCATCGACTTCTCGCACCTGCCCCGCGCGCTGGCCGGGCTTTCGCTGGTCGCGCTCGCCTGCGGTCTCGTCATCCGGGCCCGCACCGCCTGGGCCTTTACGCTGGTCATGCTCACGCTGGCCGCCGCCATCAATTTCCACCTGGACATCCGCCTCGATCTGACGTTCACCCTCTCGATCGTCTGCATCGCATTACTGCTCTGGTACTGGCGGGAATTCGACCGCGCGAGCTTCGCCGCCGCCACGCTCTACACCCTCGTGGCCGTGTTCGCGCTGCTTGTCTACGCCACGTTCGGCACGATGTATCTCGGTCGCGAATTCGCGCCGCCCGTCACCGATCTGGCGACAGCGTTCTACTTCTCCATCGTCACGATGACGACCGTCGGTTACGGCGACATCGTGCCGCACTCCACCGACGCACGGCTCTTCACCGCATCGGTCATCATTTTCGGAATCAGTGTGTTTGCGACGTCGTTGACCGTCGTCATCGGCCCGCTCGTCGGCGGCAACCTTAGGAAAATTCTCGCGGGGAGGTTCACTCACGTGATACGCAAGAACCACTTCATCGTGGCCGGCGCGTCGCCGCTCGCCATCAACGTGCACCACGAACTCACCAAACGCGGCTGGCCGGTCACGGTCATTATCGCCAGCGGCGCCGACAATCCCTACCCAGAGGATGCCGATGTCATGCATGGCGACGCCAGCGACAACGCCGTGCTCACCCATGCCGGCATCGAACATGCCAGGGCCTTACTCGCGCTGCGGGCCGACGATTCGGAAAATGCCTTCATCGTGCTCGCTTCGAAGGAAATCGCGCCCACCGTGCGTACCATCGCGTCAGTCAACGACAGCAAGCACTTGAGCAAGCTCAAGCGCGTTCAGCCGGACATGATCTTCGCGCCGCCCGTCGTCGGCGGGGAGCTTCTCGCGCGCACGCTGTCCGGCGAGACGGTCGACAACGATACCGTGATGCGCCTGTTGTTCCACGGTGATACGTGAAGCGTGAAGCGCCGTGGGGGTCAGTGCAGTTGACGATAGATCTGCTCGGCGAGCGTTGTCGAAATGCCTTCGACGCTGGCCAGTTCGTCGACACTGGCCGACGCCACCCCTTGCAGCCCGCCAAACCGCATGAGCAACCGCTGGCGGCGCTTCGCGCCAATGCCCTCGATTTCCTCGAGCCGTGAGGTCTGACGCGCTTTCGCACGCTTGGCCCGCATGCCCGTAATCGCAAAGCGGTGCGCCTCGTCGCGAATCTGGGCGATCAGCATCAGCACCGCACTCTCGCGCCCCAGTTCGAGCGGCGCGCGTCCGTCGGCAAAAATCAGCGTCTCGAGGCCCACTTTGCGGCCCTCGCCTTTCGCCACACCCACCAATCGACCGATATCGATCCCCAGTTCGACGAACACCTGACGCGCCACTTCGACCTGCCCCTTGCCGCCGTCGATCAGCACCAACTGCGGCAGATTGGCCTCCACGTCGGAAGCCTCCGGCGCAGCCACCGCCGGCACGCCGGCCTCGATGGACTCGCCGCTCGGCGTCATTGCCTCGCTGTCCGGCAACACCACGGTATCTGCCTCGGCTCGCGCCACGTCGGCCGCCACGGATGACGGATCTGCCGCGCCGCTCACCGTTGCTGCGGCGGCCTCCATCAGCCGGCCGTACCGGCGCGTGAGCACCTGACGCATCGCCGCGTAGTCATCGCCCGGCGTAATGCCCGCGATGTTGTAACGGCGGTACTCGCTCGTCTGCATCTTGTGATGGTGGAACACCACGCACGACGCCTGCGTGGCTTCTCCCTGCGTATGGCTGATGTCGAAACACTCCACACGCAGCAGCGCCGGATCGTCGATGTCGAGCCCGATGGTCTGCACCAGTTCATGCGTGCGCGCCTGCTGGCTGCCCTGCTCGGTCAACAGGCGCGCAAGCGCGAGCTGCGCCCCCTGTTGCGCCATATCGAGCCACGCACGTCGTTGCCCCTGCGGTTGACGCACCATCGTAATGCGCCGCCCCGCCTGCTCGGACAACACCGTCAGCAACTCGTCGCTCGGCAACGCGTGGCTCACGATCAGCACCGGCGGCACCGATTGCCCCAGATAGTGCTGCGCGACAAAGGCCTCGAGCAATCGCGATTCGAGCGACGCCGACGGGCTGTCCGACGGCACGTCGCCCGAGATCTCGTCAGCGGCGAGCACGGAATCGTCCGAGTCTGCATCCGGCGATGCCGGCGTCACCACGTCGTCTTCCTCAAACTCATCCGCGATGCCACCTTCGACGCCGCGCTCCACATGCGCCGGGAAATACGCCTTATCGCCAAGGTGACGTCCACCGCGAACCATCGCGAGGTTCACGCACGCACGGCCGCCCGCGTAGGCGACGGCGAGGATGTCGGCATCCACATCCCCAACGGTTTCGACGGACTGTTGCTGAAGCACGCCGGACAGTGCCTGCATCTGGTTGCGCACCACGGCCGCCTGCTCGAATTGAAGCGCGTCGGCGTACGTCATCATTTTCTCTTCGAGCGCGCCGAGGACTTCTTTTTGACGTCCGGAAAGGAACGCCGCCGCGTTATGCACGTCGCGCGCATAGTCTTCGTCCCGAATGGCACCAACGCACGGCGCGCTGCATCGCTCGATCTGATGCAACAGACACGGCCGCGTGCGATTCGCAAAAACGGAGTCCTCGCAGGTCCGCAGTTGGAACACCTTTTGCAGGATCTGGATGCTCTCGCGCACCGCCCACGCGCTGGGGAACGGTCCGAAATATTGCCCGCGACGATCCACCGAACCCCGGTAATACGCCATGCGCGGATATTTGTGCTGGGTGAGCTTGAGGAACGGATACGACTTGTCGTCGCGAAACAGAATGTTGTAACGCGGATGCAGCGCCTTGATCAGATTATTCTCAAGCAGCAGCGCCTCGGTTTCCGAACGGGTGACTGTCGTTTCCAGTTTCGCGATGCGCGCGACCATCAACGCGATGCGCGGAGAAAGTTGCGTCTTGTTGAAGTAGCTCGACACCCGCTTCTTGAGATTGCGCGCCTTGCCGACGTACAGCACGTTGCCCGACGTGTCGTAATAGCGGTAGACGCCGGGCAGATTCGGCAACTGGGCAAGCACTTTGCGGACATCGAACGACGGCGCGCTCGCGTGCTCCGGCGCGGTCGGCGCCGAAGGTGGCGCGACGTCCGCAACGGTGACGGATTTCGCTTTGCGGGACTTGCGCGTTGGCGTGACGTCGTGGGCGTCTTCGGTCATGAACTCTGGCAATCTGAACGTCCCCCGGCGCGAATGGATGCAGGCATGGCACCGTTTGCAGCTTCCGCGACCACATCGTTACGCGTCGCAGGGACTAGAATCCGAAGTTTAGACCAATCCGCGTCGCCGCTTCTCAATGTCCCTGCCTACCGCCTCCTCTCCAGCATCAAGCGCCTTACCTCTGGTGCCGCGCTGCGATCTGTTCTGCACCGTCGTCGACAACTTTGGCGATATCGGCGTGTGCTGGCGGCTCGCCCGGCAGCTCGTGCGCGAACACGGCTGGTCGATCAGGCTTTGGGTCGACGATCTGACGAGCTTCCGCCACCTGCGTCCCGACATCGATCCGTCGCTGGCCCGGCAACGCTGCGACGGCGTCGACGTGCGCCGCTGGAATGCCGACTTTGGGCCCATCACCGACGACAACGCGCCGGGCGATATCGTCATCGAAGCCTTTGCCTGCAATATTCCCGACGTCTGCGTTCAAGCGATGCACGCGCGCAAGAAGGCAGGCAACGCGCCGGTGTGGATCAATCTTGAGTATCTGAGCGCGGAAGACTGGGTAGACGGCTGTCATCTGCAAAAGTCGCTCCACCCGCAGTTGGGGCTGCTGAAAGCGTTCTTCTTCCCCGGCTTCACCGAACGCACCGGCGGGCTCATCCGGGAACGGGAATTGTTCTCCCGGCGCGACGCGTTTCTCGCCTCTCCCGAACTGCGCGACGCCTGGTGGCAGCGCACACTCGGCCTGCCCGCCGCACCGAAGGATGCGTTGGTCATATCGCTCTTCGCGTATGAAAACCCCGCGCTTGCGGCGTTGCTCACGCAGTGGGCCGACAGCGCAACGCCTATCGTCTGCCTCGTGCCGCAAGGGCGTATCGCACCCGCCGTAGGCGCCTGGTTCGGTCGTGAGGTGCTGGCGCCCGGGGAGTCAGCGGCCCGAGGCGCGCTGACGGTGTACGGACTGCCGTTCGTCCCGCAAACCGAGTTCGATGCACTGCTCTGGGCCTGCGACCTCAATTTCGTGCGCGGAGAAGATTCCTTCGTACGCGCACAGTGGGCGGCGAAGCCGTTCGTCTGGCATATCTATCCGCAGGACGAGAATGCCCATCATGGGAAGCTTGACGCCTTTCTCAGTCGATATCTGACGGATCGGCAAGACGATACGCCCGACGCGGCCTCACTGTCGCATGGCGCGCGCGAGGCGTTGCGCACTTTCTGGCATCTCTGGAATGGCTACGCGAGCACCGCGCCCGATTGGCCGGCGCTCGCTGCCGCGCTGCCGGAACTGAATCGCCACGCCCGCGCGTGGGCAAATGCACAGGCAGCCCGTCCGGATCTAGCGCGACAGTTGGCAAGCTTCGCGGAAATTCAGGTAAAATAGCTGGTTTTTCAACGCTTTGCTGCTGAACCTGCTGCCCCGGATCGTTCCGGGCGGACGCGGGAATCAAGCGGCGAATGGGCGTATGGAAGCGCTCAAACAAGCGGCAAATCGCTTATTTCGTCACAGGATCTCGTTTTTTTATGAAAACCGCTCAAGAACTCCGCGTCGGCAACGTCGTCATGATCGATGGTGAGCCCAATGTCGTGCTGAAGACCGAATACGTCAAGTCGGGTCGTAACTCCAGCGTCGTGAAGATGAAGTACAAGAAGCTGCTGACCGAAGGTCGCGGCGAATTCTCGTACAAGGCAGACGACAAGTTCGACGTCGTCGTGCTCGACAAGAAGGAAGTGACCTATTCGTACTTCGCCGATCCGATGTACGTGTTCATGGACGCCGACTACAACCAGTACGAAGTCGAAGCCGAAAACATGGGCGACGCGATCAAGTACCTGGAAGACGGCATGAAATGCGAAGTCGTTTTCTACAATGACAAGGCCATCTCGGTCGATCTGCCGACCTCGCTCGTGCGCGTTGTGGAATACACCGAACCGGCCGTCAAGGGCGACACGTCGTCGGGCCGCGTTCTGAAGAACGCCAAGATCAACGATCTGCTGGAAATCCAGGTGCCGCTGTTCGTGAACACCGGCGACAAGATCGAAATCGATACGCGTACCGACGAGTACCGCAGCCGCGTCTAAGCGACGGCGGATTGCCGTGACGCCTTCGGGCGAAGCGGCCGTCAGGTAACAAAAAAGCGCTCGCCCCCCAAGGGGTCGAGCGCTTTTTATTTGCACCGAAGGTCCGGCGTTTGACGGACTTACGCGACGTATCCGCCGAACGTCTGCGCGATCAGACGCTTCGCCGCCTGGTACTCCGGCTGGTCAAGCATCTTTTCCCAGCCATGCACTTTGCCACGGCCCTTCAGATGCTTGATGCGGCGCTGCGAGACGGTATCGGGCGCCGACTTCATTTCACGCAGCAGGCGATCCGCCTTTTCCGGGCTGTTGCAGATAAGCACCATGTCGCACCCCGCTTCCAGCGCGGCATGCGCGGCCGTGACGACATCCCCCGCGGCGCTCGCGCCCTGCATCGACAGGTCGTCGCTGAAAATCACGCCATCGAAACCATACTTGCCGCGCAGGATTTCCTTGAGCCACTTGGCCGAGAAGCCTGCCGGGTTGGGATCGACCTGCGGATAAATCACGTGCGCCGGCATGACCGCCGCGAGCGACATGCCCAGCCAGTCGTACGGCTGTGCGTCGATCGAGAGAATTTCGTCGAGCGAGCGCTCGTCGACCGGAATTTCATGGTGCGAATCGGCCGCCACAAAGCCATGACCCGGGAAGTGCTTGCCGCAGTTCGCCATCCCGGCGAGAAGCAGGCCGTGATTCAGGCTCTTGGCCAGCATGGCCACCACGCGCGGATCGGCATCGAACGCGCGATCACCGATCACCGTCGACGTTCCGTAATCCAGGTCCAGCACGGGCGTGAAACTCAGATCGATATCGCACGCACGCAATTCTGACGCGAGCACATAGCCCACGGCCGTCGTCACGCGCGTCGCCTTGAACACGTCTTCATGCCAGAGTTTGCCCAGCTTGCCCATCGCGGACAGATGCGTGAAACCGTCGGTACGGAAACGCTGCACGCGCCCGCCCTCATGATCGACAGCGATCAGGATGTCGTCGCGCACGTCGCGAATCTGCTTCGTGAGCGCGCACAGTTGCGTGCGGTCATCAAAGTTGCGGGCAAACAGGATGACACCCCCGGTCAACGGATGGTCGATGCGGCGGATGTCGTCTTCGCTGAGGGTCAGCCCGACGACGTCCAACATCACCGGGCCCGGCCTGCGCTTCGTCATTGCGTTTTCTCCGATGCGATATTGCGAATGTTGCCTAAATTACGTGACGCGATCGCAAATGCCACCGCGTATTCCTTCTCGTCCGTGATCGAAATCTCGATCGACAGTTGCCGCTCAGCCAACCACTGCACCAACTCGCCCGAGGCCACCACGAACGGCTTGCCGGACGGCGCATTGAGCGTTTGCACAGCACGCCACGTCATCGGCCAGCGCATACCCAGCCCGATGGCCTTGGATACGGCCTCCTTGGCGGCGAAGCGCGTGCACAGATACGCGAGTCCGCGAACTTCGGATCGCTTCTGACGAGCGTAGTAGACCTTGAGTTCCTCCGGCCCCAGTACGCGCTCGGCGAACCGCCCGTTGGTACGCGTCATCACGCCCACGACGCGACTGATCTGGAGGATGTCGGTGCCCACGCCGAACATCGCTGTCGCGCCCGGCTCGGAGGCAGCAGCGTTACCGCTCTGCGGTGGCGTATCTGGGGACAAGGACGACGATGACGTCGAATCGCTCATGGGCGGTGCCTGATAATGGGTCTGATCGCGCAACGTTGCGATTCAGCCGCGCGCCGCAATGCGGCTGGCCACGATGATCGCCTTCATCTCGCGCACGGCGTTCTCCCAGCCGGCAAAAATGGCGTGGGCCACGATTGCGTGTCCGATATTCAGTTCGGCAATGCCTTCGATGGCGGCAATCGGCTGCACGTTCTCGTAATGCAGACCGTGACCGGCATTGACCCGCAACCCCAGCGACAGACCCAGTGCAACAGCACGTTCGATGCGAGCAAACTCGGCCTCGCGCGTTTGCTCGTCGTGCGCCTCGGCATAACGCCCGGTGTGCAGTTCGACGACCGGCGCCCCCATGCGAGCGGCAGCGCGAATCGGCGCTTCGTCCGGATCGATGAAAAGCGACACGCGGCTGCCCGCTTCGCTGAGCTGTTGCGTAGCGGCAGCGACACGGTCGTACAGACCTACGACGTCCAGCCCGCCCTCGGTCGTCAGTTCCTGACGGCGCTCCGGCACCAGGCAAACGTCGTGCGCCTTCACGCGGCACGCAATCGCCAGCATCTCTTCCGTCACGGCGCATTCGAGGTTCATGCGCGTGAGCAGCTTGTCGCGCAGATTCGTCACGTCGTCGTCGCGAATATGGCGGCGGTCTTCACGCAAATGCAACGTAATGACATCCGCGCCCGCCGCTTCGGCCAGCAACGCCGCCTTGATCGGGTCGGGATAAGCCGTGCCGCGCGCATTGCGCACCGTCGCGACGTGATCGATGTTCACCCCAAGGGCGATGGGGTTGCCGTGGAAGAAAAGGCTCATAGTTTTTGCAGGTCGAGCAGGATCTGCCGGGTATTGAGCGGAACGCCGCCCAAATGGTGGTTGAGAAGAAAGCGCATGAGCAGCTTGCTTTGCTGCACGGTCTGCGCCCGGGAGTAGTCGTCTTGTTCCATGTCGAGCAGCGTTTGCCCGATGACGATCGGCCAATCGGACGGCTCGTCGCCGCGCGCCGGGCGCACGCCCCAGTCGGGATGAAACACGTAACGGCGCTCGGGCACCACCTTGCCGCGCGTCTGGGTGCAACGGTCAAACGCGACAGCGTATCCGGTCTCGCGCAGCAACACGCGCTCGAATGCCCGCAGAATGATGCCCGCCGGCTCGCCGTGCGCGAGATGGTGCAGCGTCGTCAGATAGTGTTGAAACAGCTTGTCGTGCGGATCGTCGCGCGCACAGAACTTCACCAGCAATTCGTTCAGGTAGAAGCCGGACAGCAGCGCATCGCCTTCGAGCGGACGTAAGCCCCCCACCCACTCGGCCTTGGTCAGCGTGCGCAACTCGCCCTTGCCGAGCCAGGCGAGCGAGAGTGGCTGAAATGTCTGGAGCACGCCGCGCAGCGCAGAGTGCGGGCGTTTGGCGCCCTTTGCCACCAGAGCGATACGACCGTGATCGCGCGTGAGCACGTCGATGATCAGGCTGGTTTCGCGATAGGGATAACTGTGCAGCACGAAGCCGGGTTGCTCGGCGATGCGACTCTGTTCGCGCTCGGCGGCCCGGGCGGGCGACGGCGCACGCCGCGCGCGCTTAGTCTCGCGCCTGACGGTCTCGGTACTGGCCTCGGCTTGCTGGAACGCTTCCGACGCCTCGTCGTCCACACCCCGCGTGCGCGCACCACGCGTTTGGCGCGCAGGACGCGCCCCGGTTGCCCCGGCGCGTGGCACACGCGGTGCATCGGCGACCGACGCGTTGCTTGCCGCCGGTGTTACGTCGTCCGGCGTCGCAATTTCGTCACGTGCAGTGTCGAGTTCACTCGTAGCCATACGCCCGCAGGCCGGCCTCGTTGTCGGCCCAACCGCCCTTGACCTTGATCCAGACTTCCAGATACACGGGCCCGTCGAAGAGCTTCTCCATATCGACGCGCGCGTCGGTGGAAATCTGCTTGAGCTTGGCGCCCTTGTTGCCGATGATCATCGCCTTGTGATTATCGCGATCGACCAGAATCGTCGCGAAGATCCGGCGCAAATTGCCTTCCTGCTCGAACTTGTCGATGACGACCGTGCTGGTGTACGGCAACTCGTCGCCGGTCCAACGGAATACCTTCTCGCGCAGGATTTCAGACGCCATGAATCGCTCGCTGCGATCGGTCAGATCGTCCTCGCCGTAGATCGGATCGCCCTCTAGCAGGTACGGGCGCAATATGCCCGGCAAGCGCTTGATGTCTTCCGGACGCTTCGCCGAAAGCGGCACGATCTCGCGGAAATTCCACTTCTCGCCCATCGTCTTCAGGAACGGCAACACCTTCGCTTTATCGGTAATACGATCGAGCTTGTTGACGATGAGCAGCACCGGCGTGTTCTCGGGCAGCAGATTGAGCACCTTCTCGTCGTCCGGACCGAAGTTGCCTGCCTCGATGACGAAAAGCACGACGTCGACGCTGGAGAGTGTCGACGTCACGGCGCGATTGAGCGAGCGGTTCAGTGCCGTCGCGTGACGGGTCTGAAAGCCGGGCGTGTCGACAAAGATGTATTGCGCGTCGTCCGTGGTGCAAATGCCGGTAATACGATGGCGCGTGGTCTGCGCCTTGCGCGACGTAATGCTGATCTTCTGACCGACGAGGGCGTTGAGCAGCGTCGATTTGCCGACGTTCGGACGCCCGACGATCGCCACGGTCCCGCAGCGAAAATCCGTCTTATCGTTCATGGTTGGGAACTCTCTTGATAGGGGGCCGGCGCCGCGCACCGTCCCCTTGAATGGGGCTCAGGCGGCTGCCGGGGGTTGCTTGGCGGCGTCGATCTTCTCGGCTGTCTTCTCTGCGCTCTTCTCCGCAGGAATTGCCGCGGGGCGAGTCGAGCCGTTACTGGCGGATGCCGTCATGGCCGGAACGCTGCCCGAGCCGACGGCGGCTTCACGGGTGTCCTTCGGCTCCTTAGCGTCCTTCGTGTCTTTCGCGTCCTTCAGCTCCCGCGCCTCGACCGGCTGCGCGGTGCTCATCTGCCCGGCTTTCTTCGCCTCGGAAGCTGCGGCCTTCGCGGCACGCTTCTTCGCAGCCTTGGCGCTCTTCTCGGCCTTCGGCTTGGCGAGCGCCGGCATCTTCTGCACTTCTTCCAATGCCTTCTTGGCAGCCGCTTGCTCGGCGGCACGTCGGCTTGCCCCTGAGCCACCGACCTTGATGTCGAGTTTCGGCACAGTGCACTCCACCTCGAATTGCTGGTTGTGTGCCGCGCCATGCGTCGCAATCACCGTGTACTGCGGCAATGCGATCTTGTGACCTTGCAGATATTCCTGAAGCAGCGTCTTGGCGTCTTTTCCAAGCGTCTTCGGGTCGACATGTTCCAGCACCGGCGTGTACAGACGCTCGATCGCCGCATACGCTGCGTCGAAACCGCCGTCGAGGTACATCGCCCCAAATAACGCTTCGAGCGTGTCGGCCAGAATCGACGGACGGCGAAAACCGCCACTCTTGAGTTCACCCTCGCCCAGGCGCAGGAAATCGGAGACACCCAGCGTCTGCGCAATTTCGTACAACGACTGTTGCTTGACGAGATTGGCGCGCACACGCGAAAGGTCGCCTTCGTCGAGCTTGCCGTAGCGACGGAACAGGATCGCTGCGACCGAACAATTCAGAATGGAATCGCCGAGGAATTCCAACCGCTCATTGTTGGCGGCACTATGGCTACGATGCGTCAGTGCTTGGCGAAGCAATTCCGCATCGTGGAAACGATACTGGAGACGTTCTTCCAGTTGGTTCAGTGATTGAGACATGGCGCAAGTATAGCGCGACGCTCCCGCCCCGGCGCGCGTCGTCGCCAAGAAACGACGGGCTTAGCCGCCGTCCGGCGGGCTTTTCAGACTCGCGTGAGGCGAGTGGATTAGACATTTCCGAGGTGACGACGAATCGATCTCCCCTAGGTCTCGCCCCCATCGCATCTTTTATTTTAATTTTTGAAATAATAATGCGGAAATTTATGATTTCACATCAATTTCCGCATTAATCAAACCCTAGTCCAGAGAGATGCCCGCCCCAATGAACCGAACGCTTATTGGAAGCCGCCCAGGCGCTTGAGGTTCGAGAAGTTCATCCAAATGAAGAATGCCCGGCCCACGATGTTCTGTTCGGGCACGAAGCCCCAGTAACGGCTGTCCGCGCTGTTATCGCGGTTGTCGCCCATCATGAAGTAGTTGCCCGGAGGCACCTTGCAGATCACGCCCTGGCTGTTGTACTGGCAGTTCTGCTTGTTCGGGAAGTCGTCGGCCCCCATGATGTACGGCGGCACGTTCGGATCGTTCAGAATGCGGTGCTTCACGCCGCCCACCGTCTCTTCGAACTGCTTGAAGTAGGCGATGTGCTCGTCGTCGAAGTAATCCGGCATGGCCGTCTCGGGTACCGGCTGACCGTTCACGGTGAGCTTCTTGTTCTCGTACGCCACCACGTCGCCGGGCACGCCGATCACGCGCTTGATGTAGTCCATCGACTCATCTTTCGGATAGCGGAACACCACCACGTCACCGCGCTTCGGCTCGCCCAGTTCGACGATCTTCTTGTTGATCACCGGCAGACGAATCCCGTAGTCGAACTTGTTCACGAGGATAAAATCGCCGACGAGCAACGTCGGAATCATCGAGCCGGACGGAATCTTGAACGGCTCGACCACGAACGAGCGCAGCACGAACACCGCCAGAATCACCGGGAAGAAGCTCGCCGAATACTCAAGCCACCACGGCTGACGCAGCTTGTCGTCACGCACTTTCGCGCGGGCGCTCGAAAGCGCATTGCCATCCTGCGTGCCAGAGCCCTGAACGCCGGAACCCTGCAACGAAAGCTGCTGCTGATCGAATTGCGCCATAGCGTCCTGTGCTGCCCGGCGGCGCGCCGGTTGAAACACCAACTTGTCGGCCACCCAGGCCACCCCGGTCACCAGCACCAGGATCAAAAGAATCAGGGCGAAATTCATGCGGGACCTGTCGCTACGTTATTTGTCTTCGACTTGCAAAATGGCGAGGAACGCTTCCTGAGGAATCTCGACGCTCCCCACCTGCTTCATGCGTTTCTTACCTTCCTTCTGTTTCTCAAGCAGCTTCTTCTTACGCGTGATGTCGCCACCATAGCACTTCGCCAGCACGTTTTTACGCAATGCCTTGATGTTCTCACGGGAAATAATGTTCGCGCCGATAGCCGCCTGAATCGCCACATCGTACATCTGACGCGGAATGATTTCCCGCATCTTCGCCGCCACCTGACTGCCGCGGCGACGGCTCTCGGAACGGTGCACGATGATCGACAGTGCATCGACCTTGTCGCCGTTGATCAGCATGTCGACCTTGACCACGTCGGACGTGCGATATTCCTTGAATTCGTAGTCCATCGACGCATAGCCGCGCGACACCGACTTCAGACGGTCGAAGAAATCGAGCACGATTTCGGCCATCGGAATTTCGTAAATCAGACGTACCTGACGGCCGTGGTATTGCATATCGATCTGCACACCGCGCTTTTGCTGGCACAGCGTGACCACAGCGCCGACATATTCCTGCGGCATGTACAGGTTGACGGTGACGATAGGCTCGCGAATCTCTTCGATTCGGCCCGGGTCCGGCATCTTCGACGGGTTTTCCACCGTCGTCAGCGTGCCGTCGCGTTCGATCACCTCATAGATCACGGTCGGGGCCGTGGTGATGAGGTCCATGTCGAACTCGCGCTCCAGACGTTCCTGCACGATTTCCATGTGCAGCAGGCCGAGGAAGCCGCAACGGAACCCGAAGCCGAGGGCCTGCGAGACTTCCGGCTCATATTGCAGCGAGGCATCGTTGAGCTTGAGCTTTTCGAGCGATTCGCGCAGTGCGTCGTACTGGTTCGCCTCGACCGGGTAGAGGCCGGCGAACACCTGCGGCTTGACTTCCTTGAAGCCCGGCAGCGGTTCCGGCGCAGGCTTGGTCGTGGTGGTGAGCGCGTGCGTCACGGTGTCACCGACCTTGGCAGCGTGCAGTTCCTTGATGCCCGAGATGATGAAGCCCACCTGACCGGCCGACAACGAGTCGCGCTGCTGGGAGCGCGGCGTGAACACGCCGACCTGCTCGACCGGATACGTCGCGCCGGTGGCCATCAGTTGAATCTTTTCCTTCGGCTTGAGCGTGCCGTTGAACACGCGCACCAGCATCACCACGCCCACGTAGTTGTCGAACCACGAGTCGATGATCAGCGCCTGAAGCGGGGCGCTCGCGTCGCCCTTGGGCGGCGGCACCTTGGCGATGAGGGACTCGAGCACATCTTCCACGCCGAAACCGGTCTTGGCCGAGCAGCGCACCGCGTCGACGGCTTCGATGCCGATGACATCTTCAATTTCCTGAATCGCGTTTTCCGGCTCGGCGGACGGCAGGTCGATCTTGTTGAGCACCGGCACGACTTCCACGCCCAACTCGATTGCCGTGTAGCAATTCGCGACCGTCTGCGCTTCCACGCCTTGCGAAGCGTCGACCACGAGCAGTGCGCCTTCGCACGCGGACAGCGAGCGGCTCACTTCGTACGAGAAGTCGACGTGTCCCGGCGTATCGATGAGGTTCAGGTTATAGATCTTGCCGTCGCGCGCCTTGTATTGCAGCGCGGCCGTCTGTGCCTTGATGGTGATGCCACGCTCACGCTCGAGGTCCATCGAGTCGAGGACTCGGGATTCCATTTCACGATCGGACAAACCGCCGCTCAACTGGATGATGCGATCGGCCAGGGTGGATTTCCCGTGGTCGATGTGGGCGATGATCGAAAAATTGCGGATATGGTCCATGAGGCGGGGCTATAGAAAAGTCGGTGCCATCGGATTCGGCTCGGCAGCGGCCTTCGAGAGAATCGGCAAACACGACATTTTAGCCGAAAGTACACCGATTCCGTCTGGAATCGCGCGGATCACGGCGCTACATCGGTAATGGCGGGAAGGTTCTGAGGTCGTGCGAGGAATGGTGGTGTGGCGCAACGTCAATCCGATTGCAATGCAGCAGCGACCGCCGCTGCGTCGAAACGATACCTGCACAGCTCGCGCCCGTCCAGCGCAAGCACCGGCACGATCTCGTCGTACTGCGCCTCAAGCGCGGGGTCGCTGTCGACATCGACAACCGTCACCGAGAAATTCCACGCCGGACGCATCGCCTCCAACGCCGCCAGCATGTCATCGCAAAGATGACACCACTTGCGGCCGTAAAGGGTCAGCGCCGGCGCAGTCATGACACTGCGGGATTACTTGCCGGGTGCGCGCGGGCGCAGCGGCACGAACTGCGTGGCGTCGCCGCGACGCACGAGAATCGGCACGAGACGCTTCGGATCCAGCGCCTTGACTACGTCCTCGAACTGCTTCGCGCTGACGATGTCGGCATCGCCCACACGCAGGATGATGTCGCCCTGCTGCAGACCCGCCCGGCCCGCCGGGCCTTCCGCCAGCTCGACCTGCACACCGCCGCGCAGCTTCAGGTCCTTCTTCTGCGCTTCGGTCAGGTCGGAGACCACCAGACCCAGCGCGTTCGGATGCGGCGTATCGGCGCTACCGCTCTGTGCCTTCGATGCCTTCGGCGCATCGGTGTCCGCTTCCGCGATCGTGATGCGCAGATCCTGATTCTTGCCCTTGCGCAGCACTTGCAGCGTGGCGGACGAACCCGGCTTCGTCTCGCCGACCATACGCGGCAGGTCCGTTGCATGATCGACGGCGCGGCCCTCGAACTTCATGATGATGTCGCCCGGCTGCACGCCGGCCTTCTCGGCTGGGCTGCCCGGTTCGATGCTGCGCACGAGCGCACCCTGCGCACGCGGCAGGCCCAGCGAATCGGCCACATCCTTGCTGACCTCGCTGATCGCGACACCAATCCGGCCGCGCACCACCTTGCCGCTCTTCTTGAGCTGGTCGGCCACGCGCATGACTTCGTCGATCGGAATCGCAAACGAAATGCCCATGAAGCCGCCGGTCTGGCTGTAGATCATCGAGTTGATACCGACGACCTCGCCACGCATATTGATGAGCGGGCCGCCCGAATTGCCGGGGTTCACAGCCACGTCCGTCTGAATGAACGGCAGGTAATCGCCGGTATCGCGGCCCTTGGCCGAAACGATACCCGCCGTCACCGTGTTTTCAAGGCCGAACGGTGAGCCGATGGCAACCACCCACTCGCCGACACGCAGCCTGTTGGAATCGCCTACCGGCACGGTCGGCAGATCCTTGGCGTCGACCTTGACTACGGCAACGTCTGTGCGCTTGTCTGCGCCGACCAATTTCGCCTTGAACTCGCGCTTGTCGGTGAGGGTGACGTAGATGCTGTCGGCGCCATCGACGACGTGCGCGTTGGTCAGGATGTAGCCGTCGGCCGAGACGACAAAGCCCGAACCGACACCGCTGTTCTGTTCTTCATCCGGCTGGGGCTGACCGCGTCGCGGCGTACCGCCCTTCGGACCCGGCTGCGGCAGCGGGACGCCGAAGAACCGGCGGAACAGCTCCGCCATGTCGTCGTCCACGCCAGGCGGCAGGCCACGCTGATTGCGGCTGACACGCTCGGTCGTCCGAATATTCACGACGGCCGGGCCGACGCGCTCGACGAGTTGGGTGAAATCGGGAAGATTGGTAACGAGCGGTGCGGTCGACGCCGAAGCCGGTGCGGCAAAGGCGGCAGGCGCTCCCGCCAATTGAGCGGCAATGGCGCCGCCGAGGATGACACGAAGCAGGAGGGTCTTCTTCATTGGAAGATCGTGGTGCGCGATAGTCTCGGAATCTCTGAGGACAGTCCGGCACCCGACACGGCATCGCGTCTCTTGTGCGCCTCGCTGTCCGGACCGCACCGTCGCCGGTCGCGGCCCACCCGACAGCCGGTCACTTCGCCGGCTGTTTGTACTCGATGCTGGAAGCGAACTGCTGCAATGTGGCCTGCGGCACTTCGCCGAGCAAGGTCAGCCAGAAATCGCCGTAGCGCTTGATGAGGATATTCGTCGCGCCGGCGTTACCGTGGCCTTCCTTGCGTTCCCGCGTGGCCGGCTCGATGAACACCGAAAGTCCTGCCATGCCGTCGGAATATACCACCTGCTGGACTTCCAGCGGTTTCCCGTCGACCGTTGAACGCATCGTTCGACGTACCTCACGCACCGACTTGAATCCCGGCACCTTCTTGTCGACGTCGATACTCCAGCCAGCGTCGGACAGTCGCGTGGCCGTAATCTGCGGCTTGATGACGTGCCAGCCATGCGTGGCCTGGATCGCATGCACGATACGCGCCTTCTCGCTCGGCACACCGATCGAAATCTGCGAGAACGCGGCTTGCTCGAGCAAGTGACCTTCGGCATCAAGGGTCTGGGCGCGTAACAACAGCCCCGTGTTGCGATCGGCCCACAAACGGTAGCCGAAGCGGTATTCGTCCTTCGGCGTGAGTTCGATCACCATACAGTCGAAGCCTGCCATGCGTTCATTGGGCAGCACCTTCGGTGCGTAGTAATCGAGCACGTCGCGATTGGGTGTGGCGAGCAATGCCGGGAACGAATCCTTGCTCTCTCGCTTTTCCTGGAAGACGGTCTTCTGCTCGGGAATGAGCGTGTAGACATCTTCGTTCTGACGAAGAATGCGGCGCTGACGTCCGTCGAGCGTCTCAAGTTCTTCGTACTCGTTACTCTTATCGGCGAAGTGACTGATCTTCGACGAGCGCATGGTCGAACCACGCTGGTAAACGAAGGTGCCAACGTAATTTTGCGTCTGCGCAGCACGATGGATCTTGTTGAGCCACGCGCTGACTTCACGCCGCTCGACCAACGGATCGACGGACGGCGCGGAAGCCTGTGCCCACGCTTGCGTTTGCAGCGTGGTCGCCAGCAGGAAAGCGAACAGGAAGAAAGTGCGCCCCAAGGGCGCACGCGGTAAGGATTCGATACTCAGACGCTGCATTTATTCGTCCGCTTGCGCCGAGGCTCGCATATAAGGGGATACGCTCTGGCCGATCGGTGTCGGGGCATATTGCTGATGCGCCGCCAGATACTGATCGAGACGCTCGTCGCGCAGCACGATCAGATCGTTCGGCACACCTGCGCTCGCGCCGTTGGCAGCCGTAGCAGCCTGGGGCTGCTGCGAAAGCGCTACGCGAGTGAGACTGGAGCCTCCGGCAGCCGTCGCCGGTGCAACGTTCTGAGCGAGCACCTGCGGTTGTGCGCCACCTGCCGGATGATCCTGCAGACGCGGCACCACGACCCACGACAGCGCGGCAACCGCAGCGGCGGCAGCCGCCGTCGGCAACACGCGGCGTACGCGCAGGAACGGATTGATACGAGCAACTCGCGAACCCGCCGCATTAGCACCTTGTGCGGTGACTGTCGGAGCGTCGGCCAGTGCAGCCGGGGCGAGCAAATGCGGCTCGGCGTCGAGACGTGCTGCGAAGGACGCCATAAAGGCCGACTCCGAACGCGGCAGTGTCAGTTCATCGGAACGCAGCGCGTCCCCAATCAGATGGTAGTCGCCCCACAGAGGCCGACCCAAGGCGTCAGCCTCATCCAGCAGAGCGGCCAGCTCGTCCGGATCGAATTCCCCGTCCATCAACGCGGAAATCCGCTCGGCTTGCAGCCCCCGCCGCGTTTGCACCGTCGCTGATCCCATGATATCCCCCAACGAAAATAACTTTCCCGGCGGCGCGCTCACCAGCGCTTACCGTCAGGCGTGTCCAGCAGCGGCCTGAGCCGGCTGGCAATCGCTTCACGCGCCCGGAAAATTCGCGAACGGACCGTTCCGATCGGGCACCCCATGGCTTCGGCGATCTCTTCGTAGCTCAAACCCTCGATTTCCCGCAGGGTAATTGCCGTTCGAAGCTCATCGGGCAAAGCCTCCATCGCTGTGTTGACCGTTTGAGCAATCTGCTTGCTCATCAGCATCGACTCAGGCGTGTTGATATCCCTTAGTTGATCGGCCTCGGCAAAAGTTTCAGCTTCTTCAGCGTTCGCTTCAGTCGAAGTCGGTGCACGGCGTCCCTGCGTAGCCAGGTGGTTCTTCGCCGTGTTGACAGCAATACGATACAGCCAGGTATAGAACGCCGATTCACCGCGAAACTGCGGCAAAGCCCGGTAGGCCTTGATAAAGGCCTCCTGCGTCACATCCTCAACCTCGGCGGCGTCGCGCACGAGCCGTGATACGAGGCGGATGATCTTGCGGTGATATTTCGCGACCAATAGCTCGAAGGCGGCTTTGTCGCCTTTTTGCACGCGCTCAACGAGCGCTTGGTCGATTTCTCGTTCACTCACCTGATTTGGATCCGTATTTTCTCTGGCTGCCAGGCCCTGACGGGCCCGATTGCACCACGGCAGCGTTGGCTGCCATGGCTTGGAAGTGTCTGTGACGCCGCACGCCCGGGCACACTCGCCGGAGCGTGGGTCAGCGAAACGGGACGCCGGCAAGGCGTCCCGCAAACTTAGACGCGCTGGAAGACCAGCGTGCCGTTAGTCCCGCCAAATCCAAAAGAGTTCTTCAATGCGACATCAATTTTCATGTCGCGAGCCACATTTGCGCAGTAATCCAGGTCGCAAGCGGGGTCCTGATTGAAGATATTGATCGTCGGCGGCGACTTTTGATGATAAACGGCCAGCACGGTAAACACCGACTCCAGCCCGCCCGCGCCACCCAGCAGGTGACCGGTCATCGACTTGGTCGAGTTCACCACCACCGACTTTGCGGCATCGCCCATCAGGCGCTTGACCGCAACCGTCTCGGCGATATCGCCCAGCGGCGTCGACGTGCCGTGCGCATTCACATAGTTCACCTTATCGGCACTGACGCCGGCATCGCGCAGCGCGTTCGTCATCGAGCGCAGCGCACCGTCGCCGTCTTCGCACGGCGCAGTCATGTGGTACGCATCAGCGCTCATGCCGAAGCCAGTCAGCTCGGCGTAGATCTTCGCGCCGCGCGCCTTGGCGTGCTCGTACTCTTCGACCATCATCACGCCGGCGCCTTCGCCCAGCACAAAGCCGTCGCGATCTCTGTCCCACGGACGGCTAGCCGTCGCCGGATCGTCGTTGCGCTCCGACAGTGCCTTCATGGCCGCAAAACCACCGATACCCAGCGGCGACACCGTCGATTCGGCACCACCGGCGAGCATCGCGTCGGCTTCGCCATACTGGATCATGCGCGCGGCCTGACCGATACAGTGCAGGCCGGTTGTGCAGGCCGTGACGATGGCAAGGTTCGGTCCCTTCAGACCGTACCTGATCGACAGATGGCCGGAGATCATGTTGATGATCGAGCCCGGCACGAAGAACGGGGAGATCTTGCGTGGACCCCCTTCGATAAGCGCCTTATCGGTGTCTTCAATCATCGGCAAACCGCCGATCCCCGATCCGACCACTACGCCGACGCGCTCCGCGTTCGCCTCGGTGACCTGCAGGCCACTGTCCTCGAACGCCTGGATACCGGCAGCCAGCCCGTAATGGATAAACGTATCCATACGACGGGCTTCCTTGGCGGAGATGTACTTCTCGGTTTCGAAGTTTTTCACTTCTCCCGCGAAATGCACCCTATGGTTGCTCGCATCGAACTTCGTGATGTTGGCGATGCCCGAACGGCCTTCGACCAGATTTTTCCAACCCTCGGCAACAGTGTTGCCGACCGGCGAGATCAGGCCCAGACCGGTAATGACGACGCGACGACGACTCACGATACTCCCCTTCTTCTGCTGGGTCATACAAAACAAAAGCCACAGAGGCGACAGGGTCCGCCCCTGTGCTCCCTGCGGCTGAGAGGCATGCCTGGCGCCGGGAACCAGTCGGCACCCCGGCCGGCCAGGCGATCCAACGGCCCTTAGGCCTTCGAATTGCCTTGAACGTAATCGATGGCCTGTTGCACCGTGGTGATCTTTTCAGCTTCTTCGTCCGGGATTTCCGTTTCGAATTCTTCTTCCAGTGCCATCACCAGCTCAACCGTGTCGAGCGAGTCAGCGCCGAGATCGTTCACAAAGCTGGATTCGTTCTTGACGTCGGCTTCGTTCACGCCAAGTTGTTCCGCGACGATCTTCTTGACGCGTTGCTCAATGTTATCCATTCAAACCCTCCGGGGTAGTTAGTTCAGACAAGTGCGCGCATTTTAACAGGTTTGCCAAGCAAAGTTAGCCTGCGCCAAATAATGTTCAATATCGCTCAAAATTGCACAAATCAAGCACAATTTTCACGATCACACCTTAACTCATGAACATGCCACCGTTCACGTGGAGCGTCGTGCCGGTGATGTAGCCGGCCTGCGGAGACGCAAGAAATGCCACCGCATTGGCGATGTCTTCCGGTGCGCCGAGGCGCCCCAGCGGAATTCGCGTCTTGAGCGCTTCGTGCTGCGCTTCGCCCAGCGCCTTGGTCATATCGGTGTCGATAAACCCCGGCGCGACACAGTTCACAGTGATGTTTCGGCTGCCGATCTCGGCGGCCAGCGAACGGGACATACCAGCAACGCCGGCCTTGGCGGCCGCATAGTTGGCCTGACCCGGGTTACCCGCCGAGCCGACGACCGAGGTCACATTGATGATCCGGCCGCTACGCGCCTTCATCATCGGCTTGATGACAGCGCGCGAAAGCCGGAAGATCGCCTTGAGGTTCGTGTCGATCACGTCGTCCCACTCGTCGTCCTTCATCCGCATGGCGAGGTTATCGCGCGTGATGCCGGCGTTGTTGACGAGGATGTCGAGCTTGCCGTACTGCTTGAGAATGTCGTCGAGCGCGGCGGCTACGCCGGCGGCGTCAGTCACATTCAGGACGATGCCCTTGCCCTTAACACCTTCTGCGGTGAAATAGTCGCTGATGCCTTGCGCGCCGGCATCGCTGGTGGCGGTGCCCACGACCGTTGCGCCCTGACGAGCGAGTTCGAGGGCGATGGCACGACCGATGCCGCGCGAGGCGCCGGTCACCAGCGCCACGAGGTTGTCGAGTTGCTTGCTCATGAGAGAAATACCCTTGCCTATTGCTTACGAGAGTTGGGCGCGCACGTCGGCGAGCGACGCCGGATCGGTGATCGCCAGCCCCGTGAGATTGCCGTCGATGCGCTTGGTCAGGCCGGTCAGCACCTTGCCTGGACCGCACTCGATCAATTGCGTCACGCCTTGCGCCGCGAGCCACTTCACCGACTCGACCCAACGCACCGGTGCCGCCGCCTGACGCACCAACGCATCCTTGATGCGTGCCACGTCGTTTTCGACAACGACATCCACGTTGTTGACGAGCGGGATCTGCGGCACGTTAAACGTCACGTTCGCCAGATACTCACGCAGACGATCCGACGCCGGCTTGAGCAGCGACGAGTGGAATGGCGCCGAGACCGGCAGCACGAGCGCACGCTTCGCACCAGCCGCCTTGGCCAGTTCGCAAGCCTTCTCCACGCCCGCCTTGGCACCGGCGATCACGACTTGCGCCGGCGCGTTGAAGTTGACGGCCTCGACCACCCCGGCTGCCGACGCTTCTGCGCAGACGTTGCGCACGGTATCGTCGTCCAACCCCAGAATGGCCGCCATGCCACCTTGACCGACGGGCACGGCTTCCTGCATGGCTTGCGCGCGAAAGCGCACGAGCGGAACAGCATCTTTGAACGCAATCACGCCGGCAGCGACCAGCGCCGTGTATTCACCCAGGCTGTGGCCTGCCACGAATGCGGGTTTGGCACCGCCCTCGGCCAGCCACGCGCGGTACATCGCGTAGGCGGCGGTGAGCATCACCGGCTGGGTATTGGTGGTGAGGTTGAGTTCTTCGGCAGGGCCAGTGGCGATCAGCTTGGCCATATCCTGCCCAAGGGCATCCGAAGCCTCGGCGAGCGTCTCGCGCACTACCGCGTTGTCCGCGAACGCGTCCAGCATGCCCACCGATTGGGACCCTTGTCCCGGGAAAACGAAAGCGAATGTCATAGCGCCTGGTTTTGCAGTCAGATTCAGAAACATTGCGGCGCATTGTCGCGCGCCTGTATGACGCACGCAGAAGCGACGCCACGCGCTGTGCCCCAAACGGAACACCCTCGAATACGCGTGACGCTCCAGCGCGCCAGGGGGGGTTACATGCGGAACAGCACTGCGCCCCATGTAAAGCCACCACCCACGCCTTCGATCATGACGTTCTGGCCCGGCTTGATACGCCCGTCGCGAACCGCGACGTCAAGCGCGAGCGGAATCGAAGCGGCAGACGTATTGCCATGCTGGTCGACGGTCACGATCATCTTCTCTTCCGAGAGCCCCAGCTTGCGGGCCGTGCTCGACATGATGCGCAGATTGGCCTGGTGCGGAATCAGCCAGTCGATCGCCGACGACGCTAACCCTGCCTTTTCGAGGGCCTCGGTGGCCACCTTTTCCAGCACTTTGACGGCCAGCTTGAACACAGCCTGGCCATCCATATAGAGGAACGCTTCGCCTTGCACTGCACCGCCGCTGACATTACCCGGCACGCACAGGATGTTCGCGTGGCTGCCGTCCGCATGCAGCGCGGTCGACAGAACGCCCGGTTCGCTCGAAGCTTGCAGCACGACAGCGCCCGCGCCGTCACCAAACAGCACGCACGTCGTACGGTCGTTGAAATCGAGAATACGCGAGAACGTTTCGGCACCGATCACGAGCACGTTGCGATACGCACCGGAGCGGATGAGGGTGTCGGCCATCGCCATGGCGTAGACGAAACCGGAGCAGACCGCCTGAATGTCGAATGCCGGGCAACCGTTTTTGATGCCGAGCTTGTGCTGCACAAGGCAGGCGGTACTCGGAAACACAAAATCGGGCGTCGACGTGGCGACCAGAATCAGATCGAGCTGGTCGGCGTTCAGCCCGGCCATGTCGAGCGCGCGCTTCGCGGCTTCCACCGCCATATCGCTGCTCGTCTGATCGGGGGCGGCGAAATGGCGCGCCTTGATACCGGTACGTGCAACGATCCACTCGTCGCTCGTCTCGATGCCGCGGGTAGCAAGCTCGTCGGCCAACTGCTGATTGGTCACGCGTCGCGCCGGCAGGTAGCTGCCGGTGCCGACGACACGGGAATAAATCGCGGACTGGGTCATCTTATGATCGGTTAGGGCGCCAAGAGCAGCCACCGGCATCAGAGCGCCGGAATGGCGCTCGCCGGCTTGTTGTCCCGGAGCTGAGTCTGATTCTCTTCCATGGCGTGCGACAGACGGTCCAGCACACCATTGCGAACTGCATCATAGCCGCGTTTGATGGCCCATTCAAACGAGTAGGCATCGGCCGAGCCGTGGCTCTTGATAACGAGCGCACGCAATCCGAGCAACGCGGCACCGTTGTAACGGCGATGATCGACGCGGTTCTTGAAGCGGGTGAGAATCGGCAGCGCAACGACAGCGATCACTTTTGTCCACCAGGTACGGGTGAATTCTTCGCGGATCATGTCGCCAAGCATTTGCGCCAGGCCTTCGGAGGTCTTGAGTGCGACGTTGCCGACAAATCCGTCGCACACGACGATGTCGGTCGTGCCGCGATAGATGTCGTTGCCTTCCACGTTGCCGTAGAAGTTCAGCGTGGAGCCGCGCAGCAGCTCGCCGGCCTGCTTGATGACGTCGTTGCCTTTGATGACTTCTTCGCCGATGTTGAGCAAACCGATCGACGGGCGGTCCTTACCATCGACCGCCGCAACGAGTGCGTGGCCCATTTCGGCGAATTGCAACAGGTGAGTCGGCTCGCAGTCCACGTTCGCGCCCAGATCGAGCATCGTGGTGTAGCCGCCCTTCTGGTTCGGCAACACGGTGGCAATGGCGGGCCGCTCGATACCCGGCAGCGTCTTGAGCACATAGCGCGAAACGGCCATCAGCGCACCGGTATTACCGGCGGACACGCACGCTTGCGCACGCGCTTCCTTGACCAGATTGAGCGCCACACGCATCGAGGAGTCTTTTTTCCTGCGCAGGGCGGTCTCGACGGAGTCGTCCATGGCGACGACTTCGCTCGCATTGACCACGGACAGGCGCGGGTGATCCGTCACACGCAGCTTCGCGAGCTGCGCGTTAATGATCTCCTGCTGTCCGACCAGCACAAGTTCGACATCGTCGGTAGATTGCACGAAGTGAACCGCGGCCGGCACCGTCACCGATGGGCCGTGATCCCCGCCCATACAATCGATCGTCAGGGTGACTGTCATGTCGACGTGATTGGCTTGCGGTACAGGTAACAAAAAAAGCGGCAGGATAAGTGCCGCTTTTGCCACATCGGACGATCAAACAGCGCCATGATGGGCGCGTTTCGCCTTGCGGGGCCGAGTTTAGTCGTTCTTGGTCTTGATGACCTTGCGACCACGGTAGAAACCGTTCGGCGTGATGTGGTGACGCAGATGCGTTTCACCCGACGTCTGCTCGACGGCGGTTGCCGGTGCGGTCAGGAAATCGTGCGAACGGTGCATGCCGCGCTTCGACGGCGACTTCTTGTTCTGTTGAACGGCCATGATAACTCCTCAAAATATCGCGAAATTTTAACACAGTTCGAGCGCCGCCCTACGGTGTCGGCCTGTCGGCCCGACCTGTGCGACTAACGCAAACATGTACTTTGGTGAGCCGGAAACCCGGCCGCACATTACTTTCCGCCCTTGTCCGGCGAGCGCTTGAGCGCTGCCAGCGCCGCGAACGGAGACGGCTTATCCTCTTCTTCGGGCTCTGGGACCGGCTCAGCCAATCCATCCTCACCCGTGGCCAGGCTCTCGTGCACACTCGGACAAACCTCATGTTTCGGCACGATCGGCAAAGCCAACAACAATTCTTCTTCGATCAGCTCACGCAAATCGAAATGTTTGGAACCCACCAGCGCCTCGAGTTCGTCTTCGTCGAGGGGGCGACCTTCCGCCTCAGCGTCATCGCGCACAATCTCGAAAGTCGTTTCCGAATCGAGCGGCTCCTGGTACGGCGTGAGGCACCGCTGGCACTCGAGCCACATCGGGCCCTGCACCGAGAGCGTCAGGAACTGGGCCACCTTGGGCTTCCCATCCGCGCGCAGCACCTGTTTTTCGGCACCTTCGGCACGCCAGTGGAATACGCCGTCTGCGCGCCCCGATGCCGAGACTTCGGCAGGCACTTCGGTTACCATGCGCGGCAACGCCGCAAGTTGCACGTCACCTTCCGCCACCCGGCCGGTACGCGCGAATTCGAACAGATCGACGATATATTCGTTCATCACGCTCATCCTTGCCTTGGCGCATCTGAGCGCATTAACGTCCCCTGCCACCCGCAGCGCCTTGATCTGACGCCATTTCCGGGCGTTCGAACCGATGTCGCGCAGACTGGCGGGACCGAGCGCCAGATTGCAAAAGCCGTGAATTCTAAATAGTTTTTCGTTTCTCGTCAAACACTTAAACCCGATGACCGCACAGCCCCTGCCACCGCTGATCCTGGCCTCCGGATCGCGCTATCGCCGTGAACTGCTCGAGCGCCTGCGCCTGCCGTTTTCGGTCGACGTCCCGGACATCGACGAAACCCCCGCCCCCGGCGAAACGCCGCATGACACCTCGCTGCGCCTGGCTCGCCAGAAGGCCGAGGCCGTCGCCGCCCGCCAGCCGGGTGCCGTCGTCATCGGCTCGGATCAGGTAGCCACCTTCGAAGGCCGGCAGATCGGCAAACCCGGCAATTTCGAGAACGCCATGGCCCAGTTGCGCGACATGCGCGGCAAGGTGGTCGAGTTTCACTCGGCCCTGTGCGTATACGACGCCCGCAGCGCTCAGAGCCAAGCTACCGACGTCGTGACACGAGTGAAGTTCCGCAACCTGCCCGACGATGTACTCGCCGCCTACCTTCACGCCGAAACGCCCTACGACTGCGCCGGCAGCGCCAAGTCCGAAGGACTCGGCATCATGCTGCTCGAAACCATCGAAAACGACGATCCGACCGCCCTTATCGGCCTGCCGCTGATCGCGTTGACAACCCTGCTGATGCACGCCGGCATCTCGCTGCCCGGCCCTGGCATGACGGGAGCGTCAGCATGAGCGGCACCTTGTATCTGATCCCGAATACGCTGGGGGCGAACACCCGTGGCGGCCTGCCCGCAGTGCTCCCCGAAGAGGTTCGTGCGGTCACCGCCGGCCTGAAGTATTTCGTCGGCGAACAAGCCAAGAGCACGCGGGCATTCCTGAAGCTGGCTGGCGTGAGCACGCCGATTCAGGAAATCGATATCCGCGAGCTGAACGTCAATACGCCGGAGGTGGCCATCGATGCCCTCCTCGCACCGATTCTCGCCGGCAAAGATGGCGGCCTTGTGTCCGAAGCGGGTTGTCCGGCCGTGGCGGACCCCGGTGCGCTGCTGGTGCGGCGCGCGCACGAGAAAGGCGTGCAGGTGGTGCCGTTCGTCGGGCCGAGTTCGATTCTTCTCGCGTTGATGGCCAGCGGCCTTAACGGGCAGAGCTTCGCGTTCCATGGCTATCTGCCGACCGACCCCGCCGAGCGTGCCAAGCGGCTGCGCGAACTCGAACAGCGCTCGCGCAAGGAAAAACAGACGCAGCTCTTTATTGAGACACCCTATCGCAACAAGGCCATGCTCGACGCCCTGCTACAGAGTTGCGACGCCTCCACCCTGCTTTGTGTAGCCGTCGATGTCACGCAGGAGGCCGAGCAGATCGTGACCCATCGAATCAAGGGATGGCCTCAGACGAGCATCGACCTGCACAAACGGCCAGCGATTTTTCTGTTTTTAGGCCAGTAGCGCCCAACATCCCACGCAAGAATCACAAACCCCACGGAAATCTGACTTTCCGTGGGGTTTTGTCTTTTCGCACGCCGCCAGCGTTACTTCAACGACAGGGTCGAGCCCATCATCATCGTTTTCATCGCCGCCGTGCCGAGGGCCGCGCCGAAGCGCCGCGCCACACGCTCGGGCAGGTTCTCCTTGACGGTGTAGTCGACGAGATCGGGGGCCTTGAGCACGTCGCGGGCGACCGAGTCGACCGTTCCGAGACCGTCTGCCAGCCCGAGTTCAATGGAACGCTGGCCAGTCCAGAACAAACCACTGAACAGGTCCGGGTCATCCTTCAGGCGATTGCCGCGCCCCTTCTTTACGGCACCGATGAACTGCTGATGAACCTGCTCCAGCATGTCGAGGGCATACGTCTTTTGCTGATCGTTCTGCGGCGAGAACGGATCGAGGATGCCTTTATTACGGCCGGCCGTCAGCAAGCGCCGCTCGATCCCGAGCTTGTCCATCAGCCCGGTGAAGCCGAAACCGTCCATCAGCACGCCAATGGAGCCGACAATACTCGCCTTGTCGACGTAAATCTTGTCGGCCGCCGCTGCGACGTAATAGCCGCCCGAGGCGCAAATCTCCTCGACTACGACATAAAGCGGCTTCTTCGGGTATTTCGCCCGCAGCCGCGCGATGTCGTCGTAGATCATGCCGGCCTGAACGGGGCTGCCGCCCGGACTATTGATACGCAGGATCACCCCTGCGGCCGACGAATCTTCGAAAGCCGACTCGAGCGCCGTGTTGATTTTCTGGGCACTCGCCTGACCGTCGGGCGAAATTTCACCGCTCAACGTCACGAGTGCCGTGTGCTTGCCTGAGCTTGCACCGACCGACGTCGTGCCGCCATCGAAATCAAAGATCGACCAGACGATAAGCGCGAGGATCGCCAGCAGCGACAACCGGAAGAATATCTTCCATCGACGTGCTGCGCGTTGCTCGCGAATGCCGGCCATCAACACCTTTTCCAGCATTTCGCGCTCCCACGGCTTCACCTCATGGGGATCGCGCGCGGCACCGCCACCAGACGGCGGACGCCCGCCTGGCAGCGGGAAACCGGGTTCGGTGCGGGACGAATCGGGCGGCAGGGAGTCGGCCATACGTTATCCAGAGAACTTGGGTAAAAGGCGAAAGATGCGATCGGCATCGGGATGCTGCGCTGTCAGGGCGCCGAGGACTCCGGCGCCTCGATGTACGCATCGGGCCACCAGACAACGGTCGTATGAACATCGCCGCCCCCGTCCTGCATGGCGGGCCGCTCTTCGACACGCACGGGCTGCAAGGCGCCACCACGGCACGGGCCGCCGACGCAGTGCCCGGTATCGGGTTCATACGTCGCGCCGTGCGTCGCGCACATCAAGTATAAGCCGGACGCCTCGAAGAACTGCCCCTCCGACCAGTCGAGTTCCATCGGCACATGCGCGCACTGATTGAGATAGCCGTAGACCTGCCCGCCGTACCGAACGACGAACGCAGGCGTACGGCGACCGCAGACGAGCACCTCGAAACGCACACCTCGACCGCCGTCCTCAAGTACGGAGCCCGGACAAATCGGCAGCGGCACGGGCTCGCTCACACGCGCTCCAGCAGCCAGTCGCGCAGCTCGATCACGCTCCCCGCGCAATACGCGGGCTCCAGCGCCACCAGTTGTTCGCGCGGATGTGCCCCGCCGTAAGCTACGGCTACGCCCGCCGTTCCGGCGCTACGCGCCATCTGTAGATCGTGCGTGGTGTCACCGATCATGACCGTGCGGCTAAGGCCCTGACCGAGCTCACGCGTGAGTTCCTGCAGCATCGCCGGATGCGGCTTCGAAAATGTCTCATCGGCACAACGGGTCGCATCGAACATCCGCATCAGGCCCGCGGCCTCAAGTGCGCGATTCAGGCCGACACGCGACTTGCCCGTCGCCACGGCGAGGAAACGCCCCCGCGAACGCAATTCGTCGAGCAGTTCGCGAATGCCGGGAAACAGCACGGTCTCCTTGTCGCCTATCAAATAGTGAAAGCGATAGCGCTCCGACAAACGCGGGTAGTGGGCCGGGTCGAGAGACGGCACGGCCATTTGCAGCGCATCGCGCAGACCAAGGCCGATCACGTGACTCGCCACCTCATCGGACGGCACAGGCAGCCCCAGATCGCGGCAGGCCGCCTGGATGCAACGGGTAATCGTGGGCGTCGAGTCCATCAACGTCCCATCCCAGTCGAAAACGACCAGGTCAAACTCAGGGCTTGGCATCGGCGGAAGCGCCTCGAAGTTGATTCAGGAATTGCTCACATTCTGGCGGTAACGCTGCCTGCAACGCAATTGGCGTGTCCAACACGGGGTGAGTGAACTTCAGCCGCCATGCATGCAGGAACATCCGCTTGATTCCGGGCCGGGCACCGGGACGGGCGAGTGTCTTGTTCAGCGTGAAGTCGCCGTACTTGTCGTCGCCGACAATCGGCGTACCGCAATGCGCCAGGTGAACTCGGATCTGATGGGTTCGCCCCGTTTTCAGTTCCGCTTCCAGTAACGTATAAGGCGGCAGAGATTCCACCATGCGAAATACGGTATGCGAGACCTGACCGTCTTCCTGCACGCGCACGCGGCGCTCTCCTTCCGCCGTCACATACTTATACAGCGGTGCCTTGACCGCACGTTGGCGATCGCGCCATTCGCCTGTGACACACGCCAGATAACGCTTGTCCATCCGGTTGTGGCGAATCTGCTCGTGCATGCCGACAAGCGCCGCTCGCTTTTTTGCGAGCAGCAGAATGCCGGACGTTTCACGGTCCAGACGGTGCACCAGTTCGAGAAACTTCAGGTGCGGCAACGCCCGGCGCAACTGCTCGATAACGCCGAACGACACCCCGCTGCCGCCATGCACGGCAACGCCGGCGGGCTTGTCGATCGCCATCAGGTAATCGTCTTCGAACAGCACCGGGAAGGTGGCGGCGGGAACATGGGCCGGGATTTCGGCGGCAGGCGCCGCGACGCGAACAGGCGGAATTCTGACAATATCGCCAAGAACGAGTCGATAGGAAGCGTCTATACGCCCTTTATTCACGCGCACTTCACCACTACGCAATATGCGATAAACGTGGCTTTTCGGGACGCCTTTGCATTCGCGCAGGAGGAAATTATCGATTCGCTGGCCGGCCGAGCCGTCGTCAACCTCGACGAGCCGAACCTGCGGCGTGGGTGCCGACGAAACCATTTTCTGCCGACTTTTGCCTAACTCATTCATTATGAATATAATTTGCCCAACAGAGGTGGCGGTAGCGGGAATCATGCCAAATCCCCACCTCTGTCGGTGCATACCCCAAAACGGTATTTTACTTGCACCCCGGGCAGGCTGCTCGTCCGGTGACCCTGGAGCAGCGAGCGCACGCACGTCACGCAGCGTCGGCAGGAAGTGGGCCCATAGGCCGCTTCGGTCGCAGCGCGCGGGACGCGGATAGAGTTGGTGGTTATAGAATTTTTTGGCGATCAGCCCGGGCTCCATTGCCCGAGCTGATCGCTTTGTGAATATTGTTCGCGCACATAGTCATAGTGAGGCGCCGTCACAAGAAGAATAAGTGTCGGCAGGCGCCCCGAGAAAATGCTGATGAAATTTCTCGTCCAGTTTCTCCTGGTAAGGACTGCAAGCCCGAAGTGATCTGCGCTGGGCCGGAATTTTCCGGTGTCTCGGCGGTTCCGGGTGAGCGCGATAACGTATTTGCAGGCGCCTTTGCGTCCGTGGGCCTCATCGCCCGGACCCCCCGGCAATTCTTCCACTCCCGGCTCGAACCTCGCGTGTTGGATAACTCGAGTGATACGTGCCCGACGCACTGCGCATTGGCAACTGCGGCGGGTGGGAGTCGTTTTCATGAAACGCATGTTGTTCAACGCCACGCAGCAGGAAGAACTGCGCGTGGCAATTGTCGATGGGCAGAAACTCATCGACATCGATATCGAGACGGCCGGCCGCGAACAACGCAAAGGCAATATCTACAAGGGTGTCATCACCCGTATCGAACCCTCTCTCGAAGCCTGCTTCGTCAACTACGGTGAGGGCCGCCACGGCTTCCTGCCGTTCAAGGAAGTCGCCCGCGCGTACTTCCGCGAAGGTGCCGATGTGCGCAATGCGCGCATTCAGGACGCCCTCTCAGAAGGCCAGGAACTCATCGTTCAGGTCGAAAAGGAAGAGCGTGGCAACAAGGGCGCAGCCCTCACCACGTTCATTTCGCTGGCCGGCCGTTACCTCGTGCTGATGCCGAACAACCCGCGTGGCGGTGGCGTGTCGCGCCGCATCGAGGGCGAAGACCGTCAGGAACTGCGCGAAACGATGGCGCAGCTCGAATTGCCGGAAGGCATGAGCATCATCGCCCGCACCGCAGGCATCGGCCGCTCGGCCGAAGAACTGCAGTGGGACCTGAACTATCTGCTGCAACTCTGGCACGCCGTCGAAAGCGCCGCCGCCAACATCGAACTGCCGCGCGACTCGGCGCTGATCTATCTCGAGTCGAGCCTCGTCATTCGCGCCATCCGCGACTACTTCCAGCCTGACATCGGTGAAATTCTCATCGATACGGAAGAAATTGCCGAACAGGCACGTAACTTCATGCAAGTGGTCATGCCCGATCACCTGAACCGCGTGAAGCAGTATCGCGACGATGTGCCGCTGTTCTCGCGTTTCCAGATCGAACATCAGATCGAAACGGCGTATTCGCGTCAGGTGCCGCTGCCCTCGGGTGGCGCGATCGTGATCGATCACACCGAAGCGCTGGTCTCGATCGACGTCAACTCGGCGCGCGCCACCAAGGGTGCCGACATCGAGGAAACGGCCCTTCGCACCAATCTGGAAGCTGCCGACGAAGTTGCGCGCCAGTTGCGTCTGCGCGACCTGGGTGGCCTGATCGTGATCGACTTCATCGACATGGAGTCTGCCAAGAGCCAGCGCGAAGTCGAACAACGGGTGAAGGACGCGCTCAAGCACGACCGTGCCCGCGTCCAGATGGGCAAGATCTCGCGTTTCGGCCTGATGGAACTGTCGCGTCAGCGCCTGCGTCCGTCGCTCTCGGAAGGCACGCACGTGACCTGCCCGCGCTGCAACGGCACCGGCCACATCCGTGACGCCGAATCGTCGTCGCTGCAAGTCCTGCGCATCATCCAGGAAGAGGCCATGAAGGAGCACACGGCAGCTATCCACTGCCAGGTGCCGGTCGAGGTCTCCGCCTTCCTGCTCAACGAAAAGCGTCAGGAAATCAACAAGATCGAAGCGCGCTTCAAGGTTGGCGTGCTGCTGATCCCGAACAAGCATCTCGAAACGCCGCATTACAAGCTCGAACGCCTGCGCTTCGACGATCCGCGTCTGGATGCGCCGAAGGCCAGCTACGCGCTCGCCGAGGAAGCCGCGCGTGCGCTGGAAGACGATCCGGCGGGTTACAGCAAGAAGAAGGAAGACGTGCGTCCGCGCCAGGAAGCCGCCGTCAAGGGCATTACGCCCGAGCAACCGGCGCCCGCCGCGCAACCGCGTCCGGAACCTGTCGCTGCCACGGCACCGGCCGCCGCCGCCCCCGCACGCAGCGGTGGTTTCATCGGCTTCGTCAAGCGCCTGCTGGGTCTTGAGCCGGCCGCACCGGCACCGGTCAAGGCCGAAGAGCCAGCCAAGCCGACCGCACGCCCGCCGCGTGAGCGTCATGACCGTCCGCATCAGCAGAACCGCAATCGTCGTGGCAATGCCCGCGACGACAACAAGTCGGGCAAGGACAACGCGGGTCAACCGGCACGCGAGGCCCGTGAAGGTCGCGAAGGCCGTGAAGGTCGCGGCGCACGTCCGGAACGTGCAGAACGTGCAGAACGTGCCGAGCGTGGTGAACGCAACGAGCGTAACGAACGTGGCGACCGCAATGAGCGTCAGGAGGGTCGTGACAAGCGTGAGCGCGACGATGCTCAGCGTCAGCCGGCACAGGACGTGCGCACCGAAGAGGGTCGTGAGTCGCGCGAAGGCCGCGAGCGCGGTAGCCGCCGTGACCGCAACGAGCGCCGCGAACGTCGTCAGCCGGAAGGCACGGATGGTCAGCAAGCGGCACCGCAACGTGTTGCACAAGCTACCGCACCGCTCGTCGCCGAGCATGAAGACCTCGAGCAGGATCGTCTGACGGCGCAAGTCGAAGACGGTGCAACGGTCTCGGCAGGCGAAGAAGGCGAGCAAGGCGGTGAGGAGCGTCGTCGCAGCCGTCGTCGCGGCCGCCGCGGCGGTCGTCGTGAGCGCGAAGCCAACGAGCAGCAACAGCATGCCGACGGCGAACACGCCGAAGGCTCGACGTCTGAAGGTATCGAAGGCGTTCGCGCCCCGGTGCTGACGGACGAAGCCAGCGAAAACGCAGCGACCGATGCACTGGTCCGCGCGGCAGCACCGGCAATCCCGGCGAGCATCGCGGCCACGCCGGCACCTGCCGAGCAAGTCGAACCGACGCCGGCCCCGGTGCAGGTTCACGCCGAACAAGCGGAAGCCCCGGCTGCCGCAGCACCGGCCGTCACCGTGAGCGAAGCAGCACCGGCCGCAACGCCGGAAGTCCCGGTCCATGTGATCGCCGAGCCGATCGCCCCGGTCAATGCAGCACCGCTGCCCGCCGCAGAAGTGGCCGCCGCGCCGGTGGTTCCGCCGGTTAACGCACCGCTGCCCGCCGCAACGCCGAGCCCGGCTCAGCCCACGGTTCCCGCCGAGGCATTGACCGAAATCGCCGCCACGGCAGCCACGGCCAACGCCCCGGCAGACGTTAGCCCCGCGCCGACGGCACCTGTCGAAGCCGCTGCACCGGCCACGCCGGTGGAGATGGTCGAAACGGTAAAGCCGGTGCAAGCCGCGCCGGTCGCGCCGATCGCGCCGGAAGCCGCTGCGGTTGTTACGGAAGTCGTGACGCGGCAACCGGCTCCTGCGGCCGTCGCGCCGGCGCTGGAACGCGGCGCACTGGAATCGACGCTGGCAAGCGCCGGTCTCGTCTGGGTCCACACGGACGCCGACAAGCACCACGCCGCCAAGGAAGCCGCAGCGCAAACGGCACCGGCACCGCAAGTGCGGCGCGAGCGCCGTCCGGCCACGCCGGTCAACAGCGGCCCGATGGAGCAGGTGGAAACACGCACCCCGTCGGATCATGTGGCATAACGTGTGCCGCGTATCACGTTCGGGCGGCTCGCGCCTCATGGCAAGGCGCCGCCCAACGTGATGTGACACATCAGAAAAGGAGGCTTCGGCCTCCTTTTTTGCTGATGGGGATTGCCTTTCTCCCGCAACTCCGCGTTGTCCCGACTTGTGCCTTCCCGGCCCTGCCCGTATCTTGTGACGTCGTACGGGCTTGACGTCCCCAATGAACGCTCTGGTACCGATATCCAATGTCCGAATGGCTGGCATCGGCGGCCAACGAGCCAATTCGTTAGAATGGGGACGCAAGCTAAGGCCCCACCATGACTGAAACGATCATCCGACTCACCGATCTGCGTAGCGACGCGCGGTATGCGACGCACTCCCCGCAGGTTCCCGCACAAGTGCGCGCAGCCACCGGCCATCTCGAAGATGCGCTGGCACGGCCGTTGCACGACCTGCGCATCTCGGTGACCGATCGTTGCAACTTCCGCTGCGTGTATTGCATGCCGAAGGACGTGTTCGACAAGGACTACACCTTCCTTCCGCACGCTTCCCTGCTGTCTTTCGAAGAAATCGAGCGTGCCGCGCGCCTGTTTGTTGACCATGGTGTCGAGAAGCTGCGTCTGACCGGTGGCGAACCGCTGCTGCGCAAGCACATCGAGCGTCTGATCGAGATGCTGGCTCGCCTGCGCACCCCGTCGGGCAAACCGCTCGACATCACGCTCACGACCAATGGGTCGCTGCTCGCGCGCCGGGCACAATCGCTCAAGGACGCGGGACTCACGCGGGTGACCGTCAGCCTGGACAGTCTCGACGATACGATCTTCCGGCAAATGAACGATGTCGACTTCCCGGTCGCCAACGTGCTTGAAGGCATCGCGCAAGCGCAGCACGTCGGACTCGGCCCGGTGAAAGTCAATATGGTCGTCAAACGCGGCACCAACGACACCGAAATCGTGCCCATGGCGCGGCATTTCCACGGCAGCGGCGTGGTGTTGCGTTTCATCGAGTACATGGATGTGGGCACATCGAACGGCTGGCGCATGGACGACGTGCTGCCGTCGGCAAGCGTCATCGCCCGAGTCGACGAAGCCCTGCCGGTCGAGCCGCTCGAACCGAATTACCCCGGCGAGACCGCGCAGCGCTGGCGATATCGCGATGGCGGCGGCGAAGTTGGTGTCATTTCGTCGGTCACGCGCGCTTTTTGCGGCACTTGTTCCCGGGCACGCCTGTCTACGGAAGGCAAGTTGTACCTGTGTCTGTTCGCCAGCGCCGGGTACGACTTGCGCACGTTGCTGCGCAACGGCGCGAGCGACGCGCAGATCTCGACCGTCATCGGCGACATCTGGCGGGGTCGCACCGACCGGTACTCAGCGTTACGTACGGCGGCCACCGGCCTGCCCGAAGACACACCACCGAAAGTGGAGATGTCCTACATCGGCGGTTAAACGTCCAGGGCATCGCCCGTTCGGTCATCCGCACGCTTTCGAACTATCGAATTCCTTCTCGACTCATGATTCCTCTTGCCCCGGACGCTCACCACGTTCGAGACTCTCTGCTGGCCCCCCAACGCACGTCACATCTTGGCGTACGTCTCCAGGCCCGGCGTCTGATCGTCGCAGGTCTGAGCACCCTGACGTTGCTGCTGAGCGCTTTTGCACCATCGGCCGCGCGAGCCAATTGCGACCCATCCGATCGCGACATTGCGAACCATTTGATGACCTACAGCGGTCAGCTTGGCGAGCGCAATCCGTTGCGGCTGGTGTTGCGCCCCACATCGGGCGGCAAACTCGAAGGCCGCTATGCCAACGCCTCGTCGCAAAGCGATACGTATCTCACGGGGAAACTGGAAGCCAAGTCTCGCCTGCATCTGACCGAATTTGACGCGGGCGGCATGCCGCGCGCCACTTTCGAAGGCGAGTTCTCCTCCAGCGACGACGTCAATCGCCAACGCGGTGCGTCCCCCGCCTGCGAGGCCATTTCCGGTCAATGGAAGGATCTGCGCACCGGCCGGTCGATGCCGTTCGAACTGACGCTCTCGAGCATCCAGAGCGGCAAGATCGGCCATCTCTACGGCATTGCTGGCGTGAGCGACGATGAAACCGTCAACCGGGCGGCGACACAGTTCCGCAAAGGCGTACTCGACGACCGTCGCGATGTCGTCGCACAATTGATCCGTTATCCGCTGCACGTGTCGCTGCGCGGCAAGACATTGATCCTTCGGAACCCGAAGTCGCTGCTCGCGCGTTATAACGAAATCTTCACCGACAGTTACGTTCGCACCATTGGCGCTGCGGTACCTCGGTTGATGTTCGCCCGCGATCAGGGCGTGATGCTGGGTGACGGCGCTGTCTGGTTCGATGCAAACGGCCGCGTCATCGGGCTGAACCGATCCTAGGAAATCACCTCGCGCCCACGGAGCAGGAACCCACGTCCATGACCGCCACGCCGATTCCCCGCAATGCCATCACCGGCCTGATTCTTGCAGGCGGACGCGGGCAACGCATGGGCGGGCGTGACAAGGGTTTGCAGATTTTCGGCGGCCGGCCGCTTGCCGCACATGCCGTCGAACGGCTGCAACCGCAGGTCGGGACGTTACTCATCAGCGCAAATCGGAATCGCGATGCCTATGCGGACCTCGGCGCGGCAGTCATCAGCGACGAGACCCAGGACTTCGCGGGACCGCTCGCCGGCATGCTGGCCGGACTGCGGGCCGCGCGTACGGACTACGTTCTCACCGCACCGTGCGACGCCCCCTATCTTCCCCTGGACCTCGGCGAACGACTGACCGCCGCGCTAAGCGCGTCGCACTCCGGTGCAGCCACGCCATCACTGGCCGCGTATGCCGCCACCGCGCAAGGCCCACATCCGGTATTCGCCCTTTTGCACCGCTCGCTGGCAGACGATCTGGCTGCCACACTGGCGGCCGGAGAGCATCGCGTGCGAGCGTGGCTGGCACGCCACAAGGCCGTACAAGTTCACTTCGGCGACGAGCGTCCGTTTTACAATGTCAACACGCTGGACGACCTCCATACCGATACACCGCGCGCCCCTGACAAATCCGGGCACTGACGCGGTCAGATCCGTCGCCACCGCTTTTACGGGATTCATGCCGGATACGTGCCGGATGACGACGCCACACCGATGACAACACTAGACGACGCCTTGGCCGGCTTGCCGGACTACGACCCCAACGACATGCCGGTCGAATTGGCGCGTGCCATCATTGTGCGCACCGCGCGTCCGGTGTCGGCCATCGAGCAGGTCGCCGTACGCAGTGCACTGGGCCGCGTACTCGGGCGCGACGTCATTTCGCCGCTCGACGTCCCCGCTTTCGACAATGCCGCCATGGATGGTTATGCCTTCGCCGGCAGCGCGCTGGCCGCTGGCGGCGAGGTGCGCCTGCGCGTGGCAGGCCGCTCTTTCGCCGGCCATCCGTTCGATGGCGTGGCGGCACCGGGGGAATGCGTGCGCATCATGACCGGTGCGCTGTTGCCCGCCGGATGCGACACCGTCATTCCTCAGGAACAGGTACGTCGCGAAGGCGACACCGAAGTTATCTCCTTTGCAGCCAATGCCGTCACCGCTGGTCGCCATGTGCGCCATGTCGGTGAAGATCTGAGCACAGGCCATGCGGCGTTGCATGCCGGCAAACGTCTGCGCCCGGCGGCCCTCGGGCTGCTCGCGTCGCTGGGGATTGCCGAAGTGCCCGTACGCCGTCGCATTCGCGTGGCGTTCTTCTCGACGGGCGACGAACTCCGCTCTGTCGGCGAACCGCTCGCACCGGGCAATCTGTACGACAGCAACCGCTACACGCTCTTTGGCATGCTGCAACGGCTGGGTGTCGAAGTGCTCGATCTGGGTGTGGTACGGGACGATCCGCAGGCGATTGAAGACACGCTGCGCACCGCTTGCCGCGAGGCCGATGCCGTCATTACGTCAGGCGGGGTCTCTGTCGGTGAAGCCGATTTCACGCGCGAGATGATGGCGCGCCTTGGCAACGTGGTGTTCTGGAAGATGGCGATGCGCCCGGGCCGCCCGTTCGCTTTCGGCGAACTCGAGAGCGACGGTCAACGCGCGCTGCTCTTCGGGCTGCCGGGTAATCCGGCAGCCGTGATGGCGTCGTTCTATCACCTGGTTCGCGATGGTCTGTTCGCACTGATGGGGGCCGAGCCGCAAGCCACACCGAGCTTGCCCGTACCAACGACAACGGCCATTGCCAAACGTCCCGGCCGCACCGACTTCCTGCGCGGTATTCTCGCCGCCGACGCACAGGGCCGCTGGCAGGTCACGGTCGCCGATGCGCAAAGCGCCGGCATTCTGCGCACGATGAGCGAAGCCAACTGCTTCGTCGCGCTGGGCGCCGCACGCGGCGACGTGGCGGCAGGCGAACTGGTCGACGTCATTGTGTTCGACGGACTGGTTTAGCGCGAACACCGCTCCCGATACCCAAAAACCGAAGCAACGAAATAGCACTATATCGCCGGCGTTGGCGCTTCGACGATGACGGCAACAAACCAAAAGCACACACGTCAATGACAACGAAAAAACAGATCACCTACATCAGTCCCGGCCAGACGGCCAAAGCGCTGGTGCTGGTCTATCTCACTTTCAGTATTCCGCTGGTGCTGCTCGCCTTCCTGGCGGCATTCATCCGCTATGGCGACCTGCCGGGCCTCGCGTTCATTTCGGCGCTGATCCTCAACGCCATCGTCGGCTTCGTGCTGCTCTGGATCGCCTGTCACGCCTACAACTGGGTGGCTGAACGATTTGGCGGCATCGAAGTCGCGCTGAGCGACGTCCCCGAAGAAGAATACTGATTCTCGCACCTGCGGTGGCTGACATTCGGCGTATTTTGCCGGAGACAGCCCCGCCTCTCATTCTTTTGCTCCCATGTCCCTGACCCTGCGTGCCGCCACCGCCGATGATGTCGGCGCGATCTACCACCTGATGCGCGAACTGGCTGTCTACGAGAAGTTGCTCGATATTTTCGAAGCCACGCCTGATAGCGTGCACGAAGCGTTGTTTGGGAACGCTCCGGCGGCTGAGTGCCTTATGGCGGAATGGGACGGCAATGCGGTCGGCTACGCACTGTACTTCCACAACTTCTCGACGTTTCTCGGCCGGCGCGGTCTGTACCTCGAAGACGTCTACGTACAGCCATCCGTACGCGGCAAAGGTGTAGGACAGGCGTTGCTACGCCAACTCGCCCGCATTGCCGTAGAACGGCAATGCGGGCGCTTCGAATGGACGGTACTCGACTGGAATCAGCCAGCTATCGACTTCTACGCGTCGCAAGGCGCGACGGTGTTGCCCGATTGGCGCGTGGTGCGCATGACGGGCGAGGCGCTCGACCGTTTCGCCAAGGGCGGCGAATAAGCATCTCGGCCGCCGCCAGCGTGAGCGCTCTGCCGCTCACGCCTCTTCTTCGTCGTTCTCCAACTCCGCACCCAGCAGTTCGACGGCCTGCTCACCGGGCAGCGCCTCCACGGCCTTGAGCTGACGCGCCATCGCGCGCGTGCGCACCTCCGCCTTGTCGATGGAGCGAGTCACCGTCTCCAGTTGCGCTTTGGTCTTGGCAAGTACGTCGCCGAACTTGGTGAATTCGGTCTTCACCGCGCCAAGCACCTGCCAGACTTCGCTGGAACGACGTTCGATGGCAAGCGTGCGGAAGCCCATCTGCAGACTGTTGAGCAGAGCGGTCAATGTTGTCGGGCCTGCCACGGTCACACGATACTCGCGTTGCAGCAGATCCGAGAGCCCCGGACGCCGCAGCACTTCGGCGTAGAGCCCTTCCGTCGGCAGGAACAGCAGCGCAAAGTCGGTCGTGTGCGGTGGGGCGAGATACTTGTCGGCGATGGTCTTCGCTTCCAGACGGATGCGGGTCTCCAACGCCTTCGATGCCTCTTCCACAGCCACCGGGTCCGCACGCTCCTGCGCGTCGAGCAGACGCTCGTAGTCCTCACGCGGAAACTTCGCGTCGATGGGCAACCAGACCGGTGTGTTGCTGTCGCTGCTCTGTCCCGGCAGCGCAATCGCGAATTCCACCCGCTCGGCACTGCCCGGCTTGGTCGCCACGTTCTTGGCGAACTGATCGGGTGTCAGCAATTGTTCGAGCAATGCCTGCAACTGCACTTCCCCCCAGATGCCTCGCGTCTTCACGTTGGTCAGCACGCGCTTCAGATCGCCCACACCGGCGGCGAGCGTCTGCATCTCGCCCAAACCGCGATGCACTTGCTCCAGACGATCCGAAACCAGCTTGAACGACTCGCCGAGCCGCTGTTCCAGCGTGGCATGCAGCTTCTCGTCGACGGTGCGGCGCATCTCTTCGAGCTTGGTCGCGTTGTTGACCTCGATGTCCTTGAGCTTCTGCTCGAGCGTAGCGCGCACTTCCGCCAGCCGCCGCTCGTTGCCTTCCGCGAGTTGCGTGAGTTGCTGATGCTGGGCTTCGCCGAAGCGACGTAGCGCCGACGTCTGCTCCTCTCGCATCTGCTGTCCATTGAGCACCAGACTCTGGCGCACCGCCTCAAGCTGTGCCGCGTTGGACTCGGTCAGCTTCGCCAGTTGCTGCGCAAAGCCATCGATCTGATTGTTCTGTACCGTGGCCACGCTGGTCATTTGCGCCGCCAGCGTCTGCTGGAATTGCGCCATTTGCGCGCTCTGTTCGCCGCGTCCGGCGCGCGCGATTTCCGCGAACTCCTGACGCAGCCCGCGCTCACTGCGATCGGCCGCTTGCAACAAGTCGTCCCGCACCTGAGTGAGCGAGCCAACGAGTGTCTCGCGCAGCGACGTATCGCCATTGCGCTGCCAGACCTTCACCGCAATCGCAATCATCACCAACAGATTCAGCGCTGCAAGCGCTACCAACACCATCTCCACCATCGCGTTGCGACCTCCCGTTGACGCCTGCCGATCCTGCTTCCAGAACTTACCGTATGCCGTAGTTGGCCATGACGATCGTAACGATCATGACGACTGCTGTGGCGGCGCGTTATGACTTGCGTGCCGCGGGATTCAGCAGACACGGCGGTTTGCCCGCCGCCGCGCCGAATCCCAGCGCCGCAATCAGATTGTCGGCCGCCAGACTCGCCATACCACGACGCGTTGCCGCCGATGCGCTCGCGATATGCGGCGTCAGCACGATATTCGACACCTTCAGCAAGTCGGGATGCACCTTCGGCTCCCCCTCGAAGACATCGAGCCCCGCCGCCGCAATCTGCCGGTTCGTAAGGGCTGCGGCGAGTGCGGCATCGTCGACGATGCCGCCCCGCGCCAGATTGACCAGCGTGGCCGTCGGTTTCATGGTGGCCAGCTCCGCCGCGCCGATCGTGTGATGTGTCGCGGCCGAATACGGCAACACCAGGATGACGTGATCCGCCGTGCGCAGCAGTGTGTCCTTGTCCACGTAGCTTGCCTTGCAAGCCGCTTCCGTCGCGGCATCGAGACGCGAGCGATTGTGATACACCACGCGCATGTTGAACCCCATCGCACGGCGCGCAATGGCTTGTCCGATGCGTCCCATGCCGATGATGCCCAGCGTGCTGCCATGCACGTCCGCGCCCAGGAACATGTCGTAGGCCCACTTATCCCAATGTCCTTCGCGCAGCCAGCGCTCCGACTCGGTCACACGACGCGCCGTTGCCATCAACAAGGCCCAGCCAAAGTCGGCTGTCGTCTCGTTGAGAACGTCGGGGGTGTTCGTCGCCATGACGCCGGCGGCGGTCATGGCGTCGATATCGAAGTTGTTGTAGCCCACGGCCATATTGGCCACCACACGCAGATGCGGCGCACCGGCGAGCACCGACGCATTGATGCGCTCACTCGCCGTGGTGATGGCGCCAGCCTTGTCGGCCAGACGCGCGCGCAGTTCGTCAGGCGAATACACCGTGTCGGTGTCGTTGCGCTCGACATCGAAATACTGCGCCAGACGCTCGATGACATCAGGAAAAATAGCTCGGGCTACCAGGATCTTCGGTTTCACCAGTTGTCTCGCAGAGGTTGACCGCGTGGCAATGTCGCGGCTCAGAAGAATATCAGGGTCGTCACGACGAACAGCGGCAGCAGAATCGCGCCCGACCACAGCATATAACCAAAGAAGCTCGGCATGCGAACGCCGCGTTGCTCTGCGATGGCCTTCACCATGAAGTTCGGTGCATTGCCGATGTAGGTGTTGGCGCCCATGAACACCGCCCCCGCCGAAATCGCCGCCAGCGTGGCCGCCCCAGAAGTCATCAGCGTTGCCGCGTCGCCGCCTGCTGTATTGAAGAACACCAGATACGTCGGCGCATTATCAAGGAATGACGAGAGCAAACCCGTCGCCCAGAAATACATGACGTTGTCCGGCGCACCGTCCGGCCCAGTCACCAGACGGATCACCCAGCCGAGTGCGCCGGCTTCGCCCGCACGCAAGATGGCCACCACCGGAATGATCGTCAGGAAGATGCCAGCGAACAGCTTGGCGACTTCCTTCATCGGCTCCCAGTTGAAGTCGTTGCCTTCACGCGCCGTGCGCGGTGTTATCGCCAGCGACATCAACGTCACTACGATCAATCCCACGTCACGCGCGATGTTTTGCAGTGCGACAGGCGTCCCGAAGACGTCGAACTCGACGCCCGGCTTCCAGATCCCGCTCATCAGCACCAGCCCCACGGCGGCGGCGAGCAGTACGAAATTGCGCTTGCCCTCAAGTCGCAGCGGCTCGACATGCGGTGCCGGGTCCTGTGCTTCGACCCGACGCTCGCCCTTCTGGCGGAAGTAATAGCTGTCGATCAAGAAGAACAGCCCCAGCAGCACAGCGCAGATGAACAGCGTCTCGGGCCAGAGGTAAGCGGCCGTCCAGAAGAAATCCACCCCTTGCAGGAAGCCGAGGAAGAGCGGCGGATCGCCCAGCGGCGTGAGCGAGCCCCCGGCATTCGCTACGAGGAAAATGAAGAACACCACAACGTGCACGTTGTGCTTGCGATTGTCGTTCGCGCGGATGAGCGGACGAATCAGCAGCATGGCCGCGCCCGTCGTCCCCATGATGCTCGCCAGCACCGTACCCAGCGTCAGCAGCCCGGTGTTGAGCCACGCCCCGCCTCGCAGTTTGCCGTGAACACAAATGCCGCCGGCCGTCGTGAACAGCGCCGTGAGCAGTACGACGAATGGGATGAATTCCGCGACCACGGCATGCACCGCGCCGTGCCACGCGGCACCGGCGCCGAACACGAGCGCGAAGGGCAGCAGAAACGCTGCGCCCCAGAACGCCGCAATCTTGCCGAAGTGGTGATGCCAGAACGCGGGCACGAGCAACGGCCCGAGCGCGATCGAGAGCAACAGCCCTGCAAACGGCACGCCCCACCAGGCGACGAGTTGTGCGCCGTCCGGTCCCGCAGCAAACGCCGCAGGACTCGCCAATGCCAGCCCCGCCGCAATCAGGGCGCCCCAAATCCGCTTAAGCATTGTTTATGGTTCCTGTTGATTGATGGTCAACTCCTTACGAGTCGACGTTAGCGGCCGAGTGCCCCAAGCAACACCAGCTTGGGAGATTTCCCATACAAAATCTACGTACCACCCGGCAAACCGAAGACCCAAGTCCTCAGTTGATTCTCGAAGGACGGCGCGCCGCCGCGAGTCGAAGCCTGCGCGGCGGGTGGCGACTGTCGGTATCGGACTGGCGTCGCCAGACGTGGCGGGTGCGTCCCGAGTCAGGCGCCGTCGACGATGATGAGATGAACGCGGTAGGGACCATGAGCGCCCAACACCAATGTTTGTTCGATATCGGCGGTACGCGAAGGTCCGGCAATGAAATTGGTCGCACGCGAGAGTTGACCTCGCTCGCTGCGCATGAGGGCGAAACCGTCTTCATGGCCGGCGACAATGCGCGAGGCAGGCACGATGGCGATGTGAGTCTCGGGCAGCAGCGTGGCCGAAGCAAACGTTTCCGGCCCGGACATCATCATCAGCGCCCCGGTCTCTGCAATGGCACAAAAACACCCCGTGATGCCCACCAGATCGTCGCCATGCGGCTTGCGGAATGCCACTTGGCAGCCTGCCGCCGTCCAATCGAGTTCACGCAACGTCGGCCACGCGACGGCCTGCATGGTGAGACCGTTGGCCTGCAGATAGGTCGCGGCGGCAGCGGGGACATCGCTCATGCCCGGCACGCGCGTGATCGTGGTCGACAGCGCTTCCGCCTTGCCAATGAACGTGCCAATGAGATTGACGGACAGTGCCGGACGCGGCCCTTGCGGATGCCGCGCCAGATATTCCTCGGCCGCAGCCTGCTCGTTTGCGCGCGCCACATCGGGACGATGCTGTGCGTGACGAATGCGGGCAAAGATGCGATTGCGGGCGTCGGAGGTATCCATGGGCTGTCCTTGTGAAGCCGACGCGCGGTCTGCCGCCGGCATCGTCACTTATCGTCTCTCGAAGCCGCCGGTGCAAGTCCGGCGGGCGATGCGCAATTATAGCGGCTGCCCCAGCCCGCACGACGGACGTTCGCACATTATCGGAATGGTCTGTCCCGTCGTTCGGACAACACGGCCGCTAGTACGAATCAACGCGTTACGCAGCGTCAGGCAAGGGCCGCCGGTTCCGGCGCGATCTCGAAAACCTGACGCAGATAGGCCAGATACGCATCGTCGTCGCACATGTTCTTGCCTGGCGAATCCGACAGCTTTGCCACTGGCTGGCCGTTGCAGCGCACCATCTTGATGACGATCTGCAGCGGTTGATAGCCAAGGTCGTTCGTGAGGTTCGTTCCCACACCGAACGCCAGTTTGCAGCGATCGCGAAACCGCTCGAAAAGCTGAAGGACCTTCGGAATATCGAGACCGTCCGAGAAGATCATCGTCTTGGTATGCGCATCGACGCGGTTCTGCGCATAGTGCTCCAGCAGTCGTTCGCCCCACGCAAACGGATCGCCCGAATCGTGGCGCGCCCCGTCGAAGAGCTTGCAGAAGTACATGTCGAAGTCGCGCAGGAAGGCAGACATGCCGTACACATCCGAGAGTGCAATACCCAGATCGCCACGGTACTCCTTCGCCCAGGTCTCGAAGCCGAAGATCTGCGAATCGCGCAGACGCGGGCCGAGCGCCTGACACGCCTGAAGATACTCATGCGCCATCGTGCCGAGCGGCGTAAGGCCGAGCTTCGACGCGTAATACACGTTGCTCGTGCCCGCGAACTGTTCACCCAGTTCGTCGCGCAACGTGAGAATCACCTCCTCGTGCCACTCCTTCGAGAAGCGGCGGCGCGTACCGTAATCGGCGATCTTGCACTCGCGATAATCCACGCGCTCGGCAAGCATGCAGATCTTGTCGCGCAACCGTAGACGGCCTTCCTGATACGCCGGCGTGCGCTGCGTATTGCGGAAATACACTTCGTTGACGATCGCGAGTACCGGGATCTCAAACAGGATCGTGTGTAGCCAAGGGCCGCGAATCGTGATGTCGATCTCACCGTTGCCCTTCGTCGACGGCTGCACCGTGATGTACTTCTCGTTCAGATGGAACAGGTCGAGAAAGTCGACGAAATCGCTCTTGATGAAGCGCATCGCACCGAGATAACCCAATTCCGACTCGGTAAAGCGCAATCCGCACAGCAACCGGATCTCGTCTCGAATTTCTTCGACATAGGGTGTCAGGTCGACACCTTCGGTACGGCACTTGAAGCGGTACTCCACCTGCGCAGCAGGAAAATGATGCAGCACCACCTGCATCATCGTGAACTTGTAGAGATCGGTATCGAGCAGCGAGGTGATGATCATGACGACAGGCTCGGGAAGGAGCACTCACGAGAAAGCAGCGAACACGACCGATCGGCCAATGGGCCATTCGGCAGCGCACGGGAACAGCAAACATCGTACCGCAAAGCGGTGTCACCCATGGTATCCCCGCGGAATGCGCAATGGCGGGACGCCTTGCTCCGGCCGCCTTTCGGCTCTCGCCCCTGCTGCGGCGGGCTGCGTTACAATACGCGTTTTAACGGCCGTTCGAAGCCGTTTCGCGCCCTACTCTGGAGTTGGCATGACGCACGTTGTCACCGAAAGCTGCATCAAATGTAAATTCACCGACTGTGTGGACGTTTGCCCCGTGGACTGCTTCCGCGAAGGCCCGAACTTCCTGGCAATCGACCCGGACGAGTGCATCGATTGCGCCGTCTGCGTGGCCGAGTGCCCGGTGAACGCCATTTATGCCGAAGAGGACGTGCCGGGCGATCAGCAAGCCTTCATCGCACTCAACGCAGAACTCTCGCCGAACTGGCCGAGCATCACGAAGACCAAGCCGTCGCTGCCCGATGCGGATCAGTGGAAAGACGTCACCGAGAAGCTGCATCTGCTCGAGCGCTGAACCACGAGCGTTAGTGGCGAAGTTCGCCTCCTTGATGCAGAAAAAATGCGCGCCTGGTGTTGACAGCGTGCAAAAATCGCCTCTATAATCGCTTTCTCTTTTGATCCCCGATAGCTCAGTTGGTAGAGCGCCGGACTGTTAATCCGTAGGTCCCTGGTTCGAGCCCAGGTCGGGGAGCCAAGAATACCGAAGCGATGGCCTCGCACACGCGGGGCTTTTGTTTTAGTCGATACATCACGACAGCGATGTATGACACACGAGTTTGATCCTCGATAGCTCAGTTGGTAGAGCGCCGGACTGTTAATCCGTAGGTCCCTGGTTCGAGCCCAGGTCGAGGAGCCAAAATGCGAAAAGCCTTGCCGATCGGCAAGGCTTTTTTGTTTTCCGCGGCGGCGATATGCGATGAGACACCATCGCCCGCATTGCGTATCCCCGGCCGAGTCCGTCGGGGGCGTCATGCCAATGAAAACGGGGCGCCGTCTCCGGCACCCCGCTCCCTTACCTCCCCAACAGCGCGTACGCGCTGCCTTATCTGCTCACGCAGCGGCTCACTTACTCGCTCGCAGGCGCACTCATCGCGACCGGCGGTTTCGTCGACGCTTGCAACTCATTGTTGTTCACGCTTTCGATCCAGCGGCGACGCATCGGGGCAAGCAGGAACTTCGCCGCCACCGCCGCCGCGATACTGATCACCGCAGCGGCGATGAACACACGATCCCAGTGACCGCCGATGGCAAGCACGGATGCCAGCGGCACCAGCAACGCAGCCGTCCCCTTGGCCGTATACAACGTGCCCGCGTTGGACGCCGCATTCTTGCTACCGAACGTGTCCGCACACAGCGCCGGGAAAATCGAGAAGATTTCGCCCCAGCACAGGAAGGTCATCGCGGCGAAAAACACGAACATGTACGGGTTCTGACCGAAGTGCATCAGACCGAGCATGGCCACCCCTTCCCCGAGGAAGATGATAAACATCGCGTTCTCACGACCGATCTTGTCCGAGACGAAACCGCACAGCGGACGCGTAAAGCCGTTGCACAGGTTGTCGATCGACAGCGTCATGGTCAACAGCGGCAGCGTGGCGCCGAACAGTGTCATCGGCATCGAAGCAATACCGTAGTCCTTCGCGATCGGCCCGATCTGCGCCGTCGCCATCAGACCGCCAGCAGCCACCGCAACGAAGCAGACGTAGATCACCCAGAACACCGGCGTGCGAATCATCTGGCCCGAGGTGTAGTCCACGTTCGTCGCCAGATTGCGGCGCGATACGGTGACCCCCTTCGGCGCACGCGGCTTGACCAGCAGCAGCGCGAGAATGAAGATCGCCACGCCCTGCACGATACCGAAGTTGAAGAACGCCGCCTCGTAGCCCGATTCGCGGATCATGTTGGCGATCGGAATGACCGTGATCGCAGCACCGGCACCGAAACCGGCAGCCGTCAGACCGGCGGCCAGACCGCGCTTGTCCGGGAACCACTTGAGTGCATTCCCCACACAGGTGCCATACACACAACCGGCGCCGATACCGGCAATCACCGCCGCCGTGTACAACACCGTCAGCGTTTCGGCGTAGGAGTACATGATCCACGACAGCGCCACACAGATAGCGCCACCCGCCACCACAGGCCGCGGCCCGAAACGATCGACCAGCCAGCCTTCGATCGGCACCAGCCAGGTTTCCACCACGATGAAGATCGAGAACGCCACCTGGATGGCCGCGATGCCCCAATGGTTCTTGGCCTCCATCGGCTCGACGAACAGCGTCCACGAATACTGCAGATTGGCCACCAGGCCCATACAAATGATGCCGATCACCAGTTGTGACCAGCGCCCTCCCAGAAAAGAGGTCTTCTCCTCCGGTTGCGCAGCTGCTTGCATGACTTGCCTCCTATACCTGTCAGACGATTGGCGGCGGCCCGCGCCTCGTTGTGCGGTGCCCGCCGTCATCGCGTGCCGTGGCGCGTCCCGGCATGGGGAATCGCGGATACGGCACGCCTCCTGGCGTTACATGCGGCTCATGCTTGGCCGCTTGATCGCGGAACGCTGCCTGGCGGCGCGCTCGCAGGGCTTGAGCCCCGGCTGACTGACTTGCGGAAGCGCCAAAGGACACTTCCGGCCCCCGCTTCGGCGCGGCGACGCTGGCTTTTCAGGCCCGCGCCGGCAAGTTGCCGGCTGCCGAAGGGTGACGGGATGACGAATTCGAGTGCGGACCGGTCTGCGCTATCAGGGTCACGGTGGATTCCCGTGAACCCGCCGCAGGTCAGGTCCCGTCACTCAGGCGGGCGCGCCTCGCGGACGCGTGATCGCCAGATCGCCTGCCCGCAACGGGCGACAGGCAGATGAGGAACACCGCAGCGCCCGACCCACAGCGTCGGATGCCAGCGGCGGATGCAACTGGGCAGACGATGCGAAGGAACCGTCGCATGAGGCCTGCCCGAAAGGAAATGTGTGCTTGCCCAACTGATGTCTCCGATGAATGCCGCGTCCGCTCGGCGCCTGCCCGGTTTGATTCACAGGTCTCGATGAGTGCCGATTCAACGCTTTGAATCTGATATACAAGATTCAATATATCGAATTAAGTATTTTTTATGGTTCCAAAATTAGTCGATGGTCGGGGCACTGTCAACCCGAGAGCGCTCGCATGGGAAGGGACACGAGCGCTTGGCGGCGCGTACCAGGCCGAACGAGGTAAGCGCTCGATAACCGGCAAACGTAGGGAATTCGCGGTGTTTAAGGGTATTGCACGCCACAACGCAGACGAGCCCGCGCCTGTACGGCAGGTAGCCGCACGGCGCAGGGTCAGGGAAAACGATGACGTTTTGACGGCTTCGATTTGCCCGCTTGCGAAGGCACCGTCAGACAGCAGAAATCGGGGTCAGACTGACTCGACGTCGCCCGAGTTGTTGCGGATGAAGGCCAGGTGTTCGCGCAGCGAACGCTGTGCGCTGTTGGCATCGTGCGACGCCACGGCATTGAAGATGCGGCGATGCTGACCGATCAACTCGGCCAGATCGGCACCGTGACCAACGATGGCGCGGTAATTGTCGACGACCGATCCGCGCAGCAATTCGAAGATCGCATGCATCAGGTGCACCAGCACCAGGTTGTGCGTGGCCTCGGCCAGCGCCAGGTGAAAGTGTGCGTCGAGTTCGGGCACGCGGGTAAGCAGCGACTGCCCTCTGGCGTCGCCCTCGCCGTCCAGCCCATCGCGACTTGCGGCATACGCCGCCTCAAGCGCGTCGAGCGCCTTCGCGAGCCGGGCGATGTCTTCGGGCGTCGCACGCTCGGCCGCCAATTCCACGGCTTTTGCCTCGAGCACCTCACGCATCTCGAGAACGTCGTCGACGGTCTTGCTGTGCCGCGACATCAATTGCGACAGCGGTTCGGCGAGCAGCGGCTGGCTGGCGTTGGCGACCAGATAGCCGCCACCGGCGCGCCCCACGATCAGACCGCGAGACTCCAGCCGCAGCAGCGCCTCACGAAGCGACGGACGCGATACGCCCATCTGCTGCGCAAGATCGCGCTCGGACGGCAGCGCCGAGCCCGGCGCGAGCCGGCCTTCGACGACCATCGTCTCCAGTTGCTCGTACACCATGTCGGACAGGCGCAGACGCGGTGGCGGCGTGACCGGTACAAAACTCGCAACGGCCCCCGAAGATTCGCTGGCAGGTAGGGATGACATAGGCAGAGACGACTCGTTGGACGGCATGTCGGCTTGGGCTCTCGACAGAAAAATCACAGACGCCACGATACAGGATGACGCTTCGCTCAGGGCAGCCGCTCGGTCCGTCGCCCGGTATCGCAAGTGGACTCCCTTCAAACCAAGGGTTAACCCGCTAGTCGAAATCAGATCATTCCCTTTAGGATAACGTCATTCGATAACTGGTCGACCAGTCTACCAGTAGACCAAAAGACCGGATAGGCACATTACACGTCAACGATCGTTCGAGAGCAAGCCTGATGCCATCGCATGCGTCGCCCCCTTCCCCGTCGCTGAGTTCGCAGTGGCCGGTTTCACCGTCGACGCCGACTTCGGCGGCGGCGTCCTCGCCACCGCCAGCCCCGCTTGCAGACGAGCCCGTTTTCGAGACACTCGACGACGCCACCCGCACGGCCCGGCTCGCAGCGTTGCGTGCCGCCGTCCCCGACGTGCAGTGGCTCACCGACCGTGAGCAGATCACACCGTACGAATGCGACGGCCTGGCTGCCTACCGCAAACTGCCGCTTGCCGTCGTGCTGCCTGCCGACGAGGATCAGGTCTGCCGCATTCTGCGGGCGTGCCATGTACACAACGTCCCCGTAGTACCGCGCGGCGCGGGCACCGGCCTGTCTGGCGGCGCCATGCCGATCACCGACGGCATTGTGCTCTCGCTCGCCAGATTCAAGCGCATTCTCGATGTCGACGCTTACGCCCGTACGGCCACCGTGCAGCCCGGCGTACGCAACCTCGCCGTCTCCGAAGCCGCCGCGCCTTACGGCCTCTACTACGCGCCGGACCCATCGTCGCAAATCGCCTGCACCATTGGCGGCAATGTCTCGGAGAATTCCGGCGGCGTGCATTGCCTGAAGTACGGCCTGACCGTGCACAACGTGCTTCGCGTGCGTGCAGTGACGATGGACGGCGAGATCGTGGAATTCGGCTCGCACGCACTCGACGTGCCGGGTCTCGATCTGTTGTCCGTGTTCATCGGTAGCGAAGGGATGTTCTGTGTCGTCACGGAAATCACGGTGAAGCTCGTGCCGAAGCCGCAAGTGCAGCAGGTCATCATGGCGAGCTTCGACGACGTGGAAGCGGGTGGCAACGCCGTCGCGGCGATCATCGCGGCGGGCATCATCCCGGCAGGTCTGGAGATGATGGACAAACCGGCCACGCAAGCCGTGGAAGAGTTCGTCCACGCGGGCTACGACCTCGACGCGGCGGCGATCCTGCTGTGCGAATCCGACGGCACGCCGGAAGAAGTCGCGGAGGAAATCGCACGCGTCTCGGCGGTGCTGCGCGCATCGGGCGCCACGCGCATTCAGGCGTCAGCCTCCGAAGCCGAACGCCTGCGCTTCTGGTCGGGGCGCAAGAACGCCTTCCCCGCTGCCGGACGCATCTCGCCGGACTACTACTGCATGGACGGCACCATCCCGCGCCGGACCATCGGCACACTGCTCAAGCGTATCGAAGCGATGGAAGTGCAATACGGCCTGCGCTGTATCAACGTTTTTCACGCGGGCGACGGCAACATGCACCCGCTGATTCTGTTCAACGGCAACGATCTCGACGAGTGGCATCGTGCCGAAGCATTCGGCTGCGACATTCTCGAAGCCTGCGTGGAGTTGGGTGGCACGGTCACCGGCGAGCATGGCGTCGGCATCGAGAAGATCAACGCGATGTGCGTGCAATTCTCTCCGGAAGAACGCGACGCGTTTTTCGCGGTAAAGCGCGCGTTCGATCCGGCCGGTCTGCTCAATGCGGACAAGGCCATCCCCACGCGCGCCCGCTGCGCCGAGTACGGCAAGCTGCACGTGCGCGGCGGCGTGCTGCCCCACCCCGATTTGCCGAGGTTCTGATGTCGCAAGTCCCGCAAGTCCTCCACGCACCGTTGCACGACGCCGCCCCGCACGCGGCAGCGCAGGCGCTCGCCACGATTCGCGAGCGCGTGCTCGCCGCCACCGCGAGCGGTACGCCGCTCGACATTCAGGGCGGCAATACCAAGCGCTGGTACGGCCAGACACCCGACGGCGACCCGCTCGACATGCGCACGTATCGCGGCATCATCTCGTACGATCCGGCCGAACTCGTCATCACCGCCCGTGCGGGCACGCCGCTCGCGGAGATCGAAGCGGCACTGGCCGAACGCGGTCAGATCCTGCCCTTCGAGCCGCCGCACTTCGGTCCCGGCGCGACGCTCGGCGGCTGCATTGCTGCGGGCCTTGCCGGCCCGCGCCGGCCGCATGTCGGCGCGCCGCGCGATTTCGTCCTGGGTGCCGTCGTCATGAACGGACAGGGCCAGGTGCTGCATTTTGGCGGACAGGTGATGAAGAACGTCGCAGGTTACGACGTCTCGCGCGTGCTCGCCGGCTCGCTCGGCACGCTCGGCGTGCTGCTCGAACTCTCGATCAAGGTGCTGCCCTGCCCGGTAGCCGAAACCACGCTGCGTTTTGAACTACCGCAGGCGCAGGCCATCGATCGGCTCAATCGCTGGGGCGGACAACCGCTGCCCCTCATGGGATCGGTCTGGCACGACGGGGTATTGAGCGTGCGACTTGGCGGGGCCGCTGCGGCCATCGATGCCGCACGCACCGCCATGGGCGGCGAGCACGTCGACACCATCGAAGCACACACCTTCTGGCAGGCTCTGCGCGAACAGACGCATCCGTTTTTCGCCTCCGCGCCTGTGACGGGAGACGGCCAGCCGTTGTGGCGTCTTTCGGTGCCGCCGACCACGCCACCGCTCGTGCACGGCGACGAACATCTGATCGAATGGGCGGGCGCACAACGCTGGTGGATCACCCCGCGCAGCGCCGCCGAAGTCCGCGCAATTGCCGCAGCGGTGGGCGGACATGCTACGCTGTTTCGCCACGGCGATAAGTCGGCCGGGGTCTTTACCCCGCAACCGGCCGCGCTGCATGCTATCGGCAAACGTCTGCAGCAAGCATTCGATCCGAGCCGCATCTTCAACCGCCATCGGCTGTACCGCTAATAGAGACGATGCAAACGAACCTCGCAGAATTCCTCCGTCAGACGCCGGACGGCGACGAAGCCGAAGCCATTCTCCGCAAATGCGTGCATTGCGGATTCTGTACCGCGACCTGCCCCACCTATCAGTTGCTGGGCGATGAACTCGACGGCCCGCGCGGGCGCATCTATCTCATCAAGCAGATGGTCGAAGGCCAGAACGTGACGCGCGAGACGCAGCGTCACCTGGATCGTTGCCTGACCTGCCGCAGTTGCGAATCGACATGCCCGTCGGGTGTGCAATACGGCCGCCTTGTCGATATCGGCCGCCGTCATGTCGACGCCAAGGTCGGCCGCCCGGCCGGTGAACGCGCACTGCGCTGGGCACTCGCCCGCGTACTCCCCAACCGCACCCTGTTCTCGCCCGCGTTGCGTCTGGGCCAGCAATTCCGCGGGCTGCTGCCGCGTTCGCTGCGCGAGAAGGTGCCGCATCATCAACGCTCCGGCAGTTGGCCCCAGGCCAAGCACGCACGCCGCATGCTGATGCTTGAAGGCTGCGTGCAACCGGCCATGCTGCCGAACGTCAACAAGGCCACGGCCCGCGTACTCGATGCCCTTGGCATCGAAATGATCCGCCCGGCGGCAGCCGGTTGCTGCGGCGCCATCCGTCTGCATCTGAACTATCACGACGACGGTCTCGACGACGCTCGCCGCAACATCGACGCCTGGTGGCCTGAGATCGAAGCGGGCGCGCAAGCGATCGTGATCAATGCGTCAGGCTGTGGTGCAACGGTCAAGGAATACGGCCATCTGCTGCGCCACGATCCGCAATACGCGGGCAAGGCACAGCGTGTCTCCGAACTGGCGCGCGACCTCTCGGAAGTGTTGCTCGACAACCTGGAAGCCCTGCAACGCGTTGTGCCGAGTCGAAAGACCGGCAAAGTGGCCTATCACCCGCCCTGCACGCTGCAACACGGCCAGCAACTCAAGGGGGGCGTGGAGAAAGTGCTCACGGGCGTGGGCGTGAACGTCATGCTGCCGCAGGACAGCCACATTTGCTGCGGCTCGGCCGGCACCTATTCGGTTACGCAACCGGCGCTGTCGCATCAGTTGCGCGACGCCAAGTGGAAGGCGCTCGACGCCCTCGATCCCGAGCTGGTTGTCTCGGCCAACGTCGGTTGTATCTGCCATTTGCAGGCGACGGCCAAAGGCGAACACGCCCACGATCACGCGCCGGTGCAGCACTGGATCGAATTGCTCGACCGGATGATCGCCTCGGCCTGAGTTCCCGCGTTAGCACCACCGCGCCGCAACAACGATTGATTGTCCCGGCAGAAGGGACAATCAATCCCTGACCGGCGCGTTTATCTGCACGATCAGGCTTCCTAGAATTGAAGGTGAGTCAATCATCCCGTGGATGGTTGAGCCGACCCTTACCTTGATCTCTTACCGGAGCCAATCATGATCGATACCAAAACCGCCCCATACGCCGCGCTGCTGCTGCGCGTATCGCTGGGCATCCTCTTCCTCGCCCACCTGTCGCTTAAGGTGTTCGTGTTCACCATCCCCGGCTTCGTGGGGTTCATGGGCTCGCTTGGTCTGCCGCCGTTGCTCGCCTATGTCACGATGGCGCTGGAACTCGTCGGCGGTCTGATGCTGATCACGGGCTTCTATGCACGTTGGGCCGCGTTGCCGCTGGCCGCCCTGATGCTCGGCACCATCGTGTCGGTCCACGGCCACAACGGTTGGGTCTTCGCCAACAAGGGCGGCGGCTGGGAATTCCCGGCCTTCTGGCTGGTGGCGCTGCTGGTCGTCGCCCTGCTCGGGGATGGCGCCTGCGCGATTCGCCGTACGCGCACCGCGTGATCGCCCGCGAGCGTTGCGTTACGTTTCATCACGTTCTTTAGCGTTCTTTTGCCGGAGTCATTGCCATGTCTGCCCTTCCCACCCTCTTCGTCTCCCACGGCTCACCGCTGCTCGCGGTCGATCCCGGCCGCACCGGCCCGTTGTTGACGGCGTTGGGGCGTGCGGTGCCGCGTCCGCGCGAGATTCTCGTGATTTCGCCGCATTGGTCGACGCCGACACCGCGCGTGGGCAATCTGGCGCAACAGCGCACCATTCATGATTTCGGCGGCTTCCCGCGCGAACTCTATGCGCTGGAATATCCGGCCCCCGGCGCGCCCGCACTGGCCGAACGTACGGTGCAGATTCTGAGCGATGCGGGTCTGCCTGCCGCAACCGATGACCAATGGGGTCTCGACCATGGCGCATGGGTGCCGCTGAGCTATCTGTATCCCGACGCGGACGTGCCTGTCACGCAACTCTCGCTGCAACGCCATATGCGCCCGGAGTATCACTACCGGCTTGGCCAGCATCTCGCACCGCTCGCCCAAGACGGCGTGCTCATCGTCGCGTCGGGCAGCTTCACGCACAATCTGCATGAAGTGTTCCGCGCGCCGTCCGAAGATCGCGCGGAAGCCCCCTATCTGGCCGAGTTCGTCGCGTGGTTCACCGAGCATCTCGCCAAGATGGATCTGGACGCCCTGTTCGACTACCGTGCCCGCGCGCCGCACGCCGAGCGCGCGCATCCGACAGACGAACACCTGCTACCGCTCTACATCGCGCTGGGCGCGGCCGACAACGCCGCGCGTCAGACGCACTTCGACACGGGCGCCACCTACGGCGCTCTGCGCATGGATGCCTTCGCGTTCGGCAGCGCCGCCCCGACGCTCGCCGAGGTGAATGCGCTGGCACAATAACGGCATTGGCGCTGGTAGCGAGGCGAAGGCATGCTCCGTCGCCCGGCTACCGGCCACCGGCGACCGTTTCACCTGTCGTCCAAACGCCAGACCTGACGGCGCATCGATACACGCATTTCTGAGGAGTCCCGCCCCGGCATGAATAAACTTCGCGAGATCGAGTGCTTCATCGCCGTGGTCGAGTCGGGCAGCTTCGTGAAAGCCGCAGCAACGCTGGGCATCTCGAAGACGGCTATCTCGCGTTACGTCGCCGATCTCGAGGCGCGTCTGGGCACGCGTTTGCTCCAGCGCACCACCCGGCGCCTGTCGCTTACCGAGCCGGGTCAGCGCTACGTCGAGCGCTGCCGTCAGATCCTCACGGAACTCGACGAGGCCGACGCCATGGCGGGCGAGCAGGACGGCATGCCGGCCGGCCCGCTGCGCATCAATGCCCCGCACACGTTCGGCGTGCTCCATCTCGCACCGCTGTGGCCGACGTTCCTCTCGCAGCACCCGCAGGTATCGCTCGATATTACGTTGAGCGATCGTCTCGTCGATATCGTCGAGGAAGGCTACGATCTTGCGATCCGCATCACGCGCCTACCCGATTCTTCGCTCGTGCACCGGCGGCTCGCCGGGACCCGGCTGGTGCTGTGCGCCTCGCCGGGCTACCTCGCGCAACACGGCACGCCGAAGCACCCAAGCGAACTCGCCCATCACGAGACGGTGGGCTATAGCTACTTTTCCCACCGCCGAGAATGGCGCTTCGATGGTCCCGATGGCCCCGTTTCCGTGCGCACGCATGCAAGGCTCATCGCCGATAACGGGGACACCTGTCTCGCTGCGGGCGTGTCCGGCGCCGGTATCCTCCTGCAACCGGCGTTTCTCGTTCAGGACGCTCTGCGCAATGGCCAACTCGTTGAATTCCTGCCCGACTACACGCAGGCCGAGACCGGTATCTACGTCGTCTATCCCTCGCGCAAATACCTGAGCGCCAAGGTTCGCGCCCTCATCGATTTTCTTGTCGAAGCCTTCGCCATGCCCGGCTGGCGGGCGATCGACCGCCGCTGACGAACCCGGACTTGCCTGCATCCACCGCGAAAGCCCCGTGATTCACCGGCAACTGGCCGGCAAAACACCGGAACTTCACGGTTATTTCTTATCTCGGGCAAATGTCACTTATACTGGCGGGCCTGTTTGTCCCATTTCATATATTTTGGAAAACCTTTTACTGATCGTCGCTGCGATCCTGCTGGTGTTTCTCAACGGCTTTTTCGTGGCGGCGGAATTCGGCCTCGTCAAACTGCGCCAGACGCGCGTTCAGATCATTGCCCGCCAACGCGGTTGGCGCGGCCGTATCCTGGCCAAGGTACATGGCAAACTCGATACCTACCTCTCTGCGTGCCAGCTCGGCATCACCCTCGCCTCGCTCGGTCTGGGCTGGATCGGTGAACCCGCCTTCGCCCGCATTCTCACGCCGCTGTTTGCCGCACTGGGCGTCAGCTCGGCAGAGCTGATTCACGCGCTTGCCTTCTTCATCGCGTTCTTCACGATTTCGTATCTGCACATCGTTGTGGGCGAACTCGCACCGAAGTCGATGGCGCTGCGCGTGCCGGAAGCGGTCTCCATCTGGACGGCGGCACCGCTCTACGCCTTCTATTGGCTGATGTACCCCGCGATCTGGGTACTCAACCACAGTGCCAATCGCTTGTTGCGCTGGACTGGCCTCGACCCCTCGCACGGTGCCGACGCCCATTACTCGGCCGACGAAATCAAGCTGATCATGCGCCGGGGAGCGTCGAGCGAAAAACTCTCGCGCGACGACTGGAACGTGGTGGCGTATGCCATCGACTTCAGCGATCTGACCGTCTCCGATCTGATGCATCCGATGAGCGAAGTGGCGGCTTTCCGCCGTAATGCCACCTTCGAGCAGAACATGGACACGGCCTATGGCCACCGTTACAGCCGTTACCCATTCTTCGATAACGACGGCGAAACCGTACTCGGTGTCGTCCACCTGAAGGATCTGTTCCTCGCGGAGCACCACGGCCAGTCCATCCAGGATCTCGGCAGCATGGCGCGACCGGTCGAGCGCGTGCGGCCCGACATGCCCGCGCGCGAGCTGTTCGGCCGTTTCCGCCGGGGCGCACCGCACTTTGCCATTGTGGGATGGCCGGATCAGAAGCCCATCGGCTTCCTCACGCTGGACAACCTGCTCTCCGCGCTGGTCGGCAAGATCCGCGACGAATTCCGTCAGACGGAAGACGACTGGACGCGCATGGAAGACGGCACGCTCATCGGACGCGGCAGCTTACCCATCCTGACGCTGGAACGCGCGCTGGGCATCGATATCCCGAGCGAGCGCGCGGAATCGGTGGGGGGCCTGATCATGGATACCCTGGCCTATCTGCCGCGCGAGGGCCAGAAGATCGACTTCAACGGTTTCTCCGTGGTCGTCAAGAAGATGCAGGGCCCTCGTATCGTGCTTGTGCGCATCTATCCCGACGGGGTCCGCGAAGCGCGTGGCGAGCCGCCATCCGATGCGGCGACGCAGCAACGCGACGAGTAATGGTTGAGCGAGCGCCAAGCAAAAAGGGCAGCCCCACGGGCCGCCCCCTTGCGGTTTCGCCCGTGTCATCGGTGAGATGGCGCGGGGCGAATACCAGACGATCTCAAACGTTCAGCCGCGTGCAAACGCCTTGCGATTGAGTTCGAGTTGTGTGATGAGCTTTTGCAGGCGCGACTCGGCAGTGCGAGACAGCGCGATAAAGCGGCAGCCGATGTGATGCTCGACGTCCTTTGCAAGGGGCACGCTGCGAATGGCACACACTTCCAGGTCGACCTGAACGGCGCCATAGTCGCGCAATTCGATCTCGACGTGCATGAGCATCGAGCCCTTCGGAATCTCGGTAGCCACGTCTGACTTCGTACGCAGACCCACGCCTCCGAGCGAAAGATCGAACACCGACAGACGCATCGGCGTATCGTCCGGAAATTTGATCGTGCACTGATACGGATCGAGGATCGGCGTATTCACACGGAAGTAATCGCGGCGCTGCAAGCGCACGAGCGTTTCCGGGTACGACGAATAAAATGCGGGATAGCCTTCGTACTCGCGCTCTTGCACATCGCCGATGGGGAAATGCACCTGAATGCCTTCGGGCACGCCAACGAACAGCGCGCGCCTGTTGGCGAGCAACGCCCGGTTCTCGGTCTCGATACCACCCCAGTCGAAATAGAAGCCGCGGGCTTGCGGCTCGACCTTGAGCAAACGCGTGACGAGCTGACGCTGGCCGTTCGCGAAGTACACCGTCATGAAATCGCCACGTGTCGCCAGATGACGCAGCACGCCGCCAATCTCCAGCGGATTGCTGATGCGATACGAGTCATGCAGTTGAGACTCATCGTCCGTGGGCGCCGGTGTCACCTGCGGTTCTGTCGTTTCCATACCTGATCTTCTATTTGTCCCCGTGACAGCCACGCGAGTCCACGCAAGCCGTGCACATTAAAGCCTTTGCTACCCACGACACCCTGAGGCATCACAGCGCGAACGAGCGCCAGCCGGTGCCCACTCGCCGTTTCGTGTATCTGATCATGAACGTTAACGGTTGCGGGCCGTAAATATTGAGTGTTCCAGCGCAAGAACTTACTGCTCCCCGCGCCGTACGCCTCACTTGGGGCGCTCCGATGCCCCCTTGCTGCCTGTCCCGCGAGATCAGCGATGCACCGCTGCCATCAGCGCGCCGAAGCCCATGAACACGCCGCCGCTGATGCGGTTGAATGCCTTGAGCACGCGCGCTTCGCGCAAATACGGCGCAATGCGCAGTCCGCCGGTAGCGTAGACCATGTACCAACTCATCTCGATCACGGCGAACGTGCCGAGCAGAATCGAGAACTGCGGGAGCTTGGCGGCCGTCGGGTCGATGAACTGCGGCAAGAACGCTGCGGCGAACAAAATGGCCTTCGGGTTGCTTGCCGCCACCAGAAAGCCTGCTTTGAACAGCTTGCCGAAGCTCGAGCCGGCCACCAGCGCGGGTGTGCCGAGGTTGGCGGCCGCTTCCTTGGTGTCCACCGGCGAGCGCCAACTCTTGTAACCGAGATAAATCAGATAGGCTGCGCCGAGATAGCGCAGCGTGTCGAACAGCATCGGCCACGCCTTGAGCACCGCGCCCAGGCCTGCCGCCGAAATCGACATCATCGCGATGAGCGCCGTCATGCAACCCGCCATCGTTCCCAACGACGGACGCAACCCATGACGCGCGCCATGCGTCATGACGAGCAACATGTTCGGTCCCGGTGTCGCCGAGACGAAAAAAACGGTGACTACGTATAGCCACCACGTTTGCAGGCTCATGATTGCCTCGGAAAAATGCATACGCGAGTTCGCGTCAGGCATTGTAGCGTCGAACCGTGGTGATGACATCGTTCGCGTACACGTCTCATGCGAAACGCGAGGGAAAGAAATCAAAAAACAAACAGGCCCGATGACTTTCGCCATCGGGCCTGTTGATCGCGGGACGCTGTCTCGCCCTAAAGCTGGCACAGCGTCACGTGAAAGCGATGAAGCCGCTTAGATCGGCTTGATGTTCGCAGCTTGCTTGCCCTTCGGGCCAGTCTTCACTTCGAACGACACGCGTTGGTTCTCTTGCAGCGACTTGAAGCCGTCAACCTTCACTTCCGAGAAGTGAGCGAACAGGTCTTCACCGCCGGCGTCCGGGGTGATGAAGCCGAAGCCCTTTGCGTCGTTGAACCACTTAACAATACCGGTTTCCATGTTTTTTCCTAATAAAACAATAGCCTGGGGTCGGAATGACCCCTCCAGCGCTGACAATCAAGGGAAAATGAAGGACTAGAAACCAGCGAGAAGCAGGAAAACTACGTCTGACAACAACTTCGCGGCTTGACAATCTGCAGTTGGTTTTATACGTGTAGCGCCGCCGCTTGTCAACAGGGTAAATACCGCATATTGAGTAACAATTTCCGCAAATAGCGGGGAATTTGGGCACTCTTCCTGTGTCCGAGCGGGTGCCGCTGCCCGTACAATGGGCGTTTTGTCCCGTGCCCATGCCGTTGTCGCGCATCTTGCCCGCGTTTTGTGCTGTCTGAAACCGCTTTCCCGTGGTTTTCCCCTATCTGACGCGCATTGCCTAACCGGCACACCAAGCGACCGCCATTGTGCCTCTCACCTGCCTACGGATGGAGCCTAACCTTCTCATGCGCCCCTCGAGGCCGCAATCTGAAGTACGAAATTCAAGCCGACCCCATTGGCTCGCCCGTTGCCGCACCCAGGTGCTGAGTCTGGCCGTGTGTGCCACGCTCGCCGCCTGCGCCGGATCGCCGACCTATGGTCCGGTGCCTGCTGGCAGCTATCGTGTGCAGTCGGGCGATACCCTTTATGGCATTGCACGCAGCAATAACGCCAGCACAGCCGATCTGGTGCGCTGGAACGGACTGACCGACCCCGACAAGATAGAGGTCGGTCAGGTGCTGCGTGTCGTGCCGCCCGCCGGCTCGTCCTCGTCCAGTGCGCCCGCTACGGCCGCATCGTCGGGGGGCAGCGCGTCGTCCGGCACCGCCCGGCCGCGTGCGAAAGCCAAGCCGGCGCCGAAGTCCGCGCCCGCACCGGCGGCGCCGCGCACAGCGACAAACAAGATTCCGATGGTGTGGCCCGCCGACGGCCCGGTGCTGGCGAATTACGACGGCGGCAGCAACAAGGGCGTCGATATCGGCGGCAAGCCGGGCGACCCGATCTACGCCGCCGCCGCAGGCAAGATTGTCTACGCGGGAAGCGGACTTCGGGGTTACGGCAACCTTGTGATGGTGCAGCACGATAACGGCTATCTCACCGCCTACGCGCACAACCGCGCCATTCTCGTGAAGGAAGGCGCATCGGTCAGCAAGGGCCAGAAGATTGCCGAGATGGGCGACACCGATTCGCACGGCACCGTGAAGTTGCACTTCGAAGTGCGTCAAAAAGGCACGCCGTTCAATCCGCGCGACTTCCTGCCGTCGCGCTGATCCGATCGGCGCCATCCGTTTCGTCTTTGGGGACGAAGGCCGCGAAAGCCAAAACGGCAAGGCACGATGCCTTGCCGTTTTTCATTCCGTGGCCCCGTTCCGTTGCACCGAACGGGGCGCACCGCTCAGGCCGACGCGAGGAAGCCCTGCGACAGCCCGTTGGCACGCGCGTCGCGCCATTCACGATGTGCGCGCGGGTCGGTCCACGCCAGCAGATGGAGCGCAGCGAGTGCTCGCGGATCGTTGAGTAACTCCCACTTCTGCGTGTTCGTCAGCTTGGTGGGCCCCTTGAGCAGCGCCGTCTCGACACGGCCGGCGCGCACGGCGTCGCGCTTCGCATCGTCGCGGGTCGGCATCACGCTAGCGGCGATCAGGGCATTGGCCATCGGGTCGATCACGGCGTCTACGAAGTCGATGTGCTTGCCCGCTTCCTCGGTGTACTTCTCCGTCATGCGCAGCTCCTTGGGCGGCCACGACTCTTCCGGAATCAGGAACAGACGGGCGCGCTTGAGGCCGCGTCCGAGCGCTACCCGGCTCGAGAACACGGAGACGGGTATCGAAATCATCATCGACCCGACGATCGGCATCAGCCACCAGATGAAGTCCGGGTTGAGCCAGTAGACGATCCCGCCCCACCCCAGCCCGATCACCGTTTGCAGGCCATGGCGGCGAATCGCTTCGCCCCAGCTCGTCTCGGCGTCTTCACGCGGCGGCGACTTCCATTGGATGGCGATGCCCGTAAGCGCAGCGAGCACGAACTGCGTGTGGAACAGCATCCGCACGGGCGCGAGAACGGCGGAGAACACCATCTCGATGAACATGCTCACCGTCACCGCGAAGGCGCCGCCGAATCGCTTTGCCCCCTTCACCCAGATCAGCAGCACGGCGAGGATCTTCGGCAGGAAGAGCAGCGTTGCCGTTGCCGAGAACAAGGCGAGCGCCCGCTCGGGATGCCACTCAGGCCAGACGGGGAAAAGCTGACGCGGCGTCGTGAAGTACTCGGGCACGACCAGTGTGTGCTGGGCGAGCAGGCACGTCGAGAGAATCAGGAAAATGAACCACAGCGGCGCGGAAACGTAGGCCATGGCCCCCGTGACAAACACCGCGCGATGCACCGGATGCATGCCTTCGGCCAGGAACAGGCGGAAATTCATCAGGTTGCCCTGACACCAGCGCCGGTCGCGTTTGAGTTCGTCGAGCAGGTTCGGCGGCATTTCTTCGTAGCTGCCGGGCAGGTCGTAGGCAATCCATACGCCCCAGCCTGCGCGCCGCATGAGCGCCGCCTCGACGAAGTCGTGCGAGAGAATGGCGCCGGACATTGCGCCCTTGCCCGGTAACGGGGCAAGCGCGCAGTGCTCCATGAAGGGCTTCAGACGAATAATGGCGTTGTGGCCCCAGTAATGCGCTTCGCCCAACTGCCAGTAGTGCAAACCTGCGGTGAACAGCGGGCCGTACACGCGGCCCGCGAACTGTTGCAGACGGGCATAGAACGTTTCTCGTCCGGCCGCGAGCGGTGCGGTCTGAATCAGTCCGGCGCTCGGATGCGCTTCCATCATGCGCGCGAGTTTCGTCAGACATTCGCCGCTCATCACGCTGTCCGCGTCGAGCACGATCATGTAGCGGTAGTCGCTGCCCCAGCGTCGGCAGAAGTCGTCGAGGTTGCCGCTCTTGCGCTTCACGCGGCGCTGGCGGCGGCGATAGAAAATACGGCCGAAGCCACCGACTTCGCGGCAAAGCGCCTGCCACGCGTCGACTTCGGCGGTGCAGTTATCGGCCTCGTTGGAATCGGACAGAATGAAGAAGTCGAAGCGTTCGAGCGAGTCGGTCTTGGCCAGTGACTCGTAAGTCGCGCGCAAACCGGCGAACACACGGCCGACGTCTTCGTTGCAGATCGGCATGACGATGGCGGTGCGTGCATCAGGCTCAATAGGCGTGTCGCCCGCGGCCATCTTCGAGATCATGTGACGCTCGCCGCCGAACAGCAGAACGAAGAAGCCGAAGATAGCCGTCCAGAACCCGGCCGAGACCCAACCGAAGAGCAGCACGAACAACACCAGCACGGCAAACTCGAGCGAGTCGGCCCCGTGATAGGGCAGCACGGACGCCATGAAGTGTGTGGCCAGCGCCGTCTGCGCGATCATCAGCGTGAGCAGCGTCCAGCGACGGCGGCGGCCCGCCTGCGACCATCTTCCCTTGGGGTCGGGCGCGTCGCGCACGAGCGGATCGGGGTCGTTGCGGCCGATCAGCTTGCGCCACAGCCGGCCGAGGGGATTCAGCGACCAGGCGCGCGGAATAAGCGACGTGCGGCGTACCGGCGGCGCAATGCGCAATGTCTGCACACCGCGCACTGCTTTCAACCCTGCAGCCGCCGCCAGCGATCCGCCCTCGGTGATGGCAAGGCGCACCGGTTGCGAGGCGAGCACGGCGTCGCTGTCGGATTCGATCTCGGCAATATCGTGCGGATGCCAGACTGCGGCCGTCACGGCGCCGGCGTCGTTCTGCTCTGTCGCATCACTGGCGTCGGTCGGCGTGCCAGGCCTGGCAAAAGTATCGCCCGCAGGCGGCAAGGCCTCGCCACCGGCGTTCGTGGCACGTGCGGCGAGCAAGCGCTGCAAGCGAGCGAGAACGTCGAGCGAATCGCCGCCCTCACGCTGTGCTTGGGCAAGCAGCGCGCGGCGCTTCTCGGCGGGCAGGGGCAACCGGTCGACGTACAACTCGTCGACCGGAATGTCGGAGCGGTCGCTCACTCGGGGGGTAACAGGTAGCTCCACGTTTCGGATAGGGTGTTACTGCCGTTGCGCAGGTAAGCGCGCATTTCGACGGGTTTCTCGGAATCGAGGCGGCGCATGCGGAGCATGACGCGATAGCCTCCCGTGACGTCATTGCGCTGCGTCTGCACTTCCAGGATTTTGCCATTGCCGTCGATGGATACGTTCCCTTCGACCTTGGCATCGTCCGGCAGTTTCTTGAGCGCCGGGCCCTCGAAATCGAGCGCAAACAGCAGACTGTCGTCTGGTTTTCCCCGGTAGCCATGCCCACGCCGGCTTTGCGACACCCACGCCGTCGGCGGGCGCTTGTCGTTATCTTTTTGCCACGACAGCCGATATTCGAGCGCATACGGTTGTTTGGGCTTGGGCGGCGCATCCGGTATCCAATATGCAACGATATTGTCGTTGGTCTCGTCGGGCGTCGGAATCTGCACCAGTTCAACGCGGCCCTGCCCCCACTTGCCCTTGGGCTCGACCCAGGCGCTCGGGCGCAATTCGTAGTGGTCGTCCAGATCCTGATAGTTGCTGAAGTCGCGGTCGCGTTGCACGAGTCCGAATCCGGCCGGATTCGACAACGCGAACGACGACACGAGCAAACGCTTCGGATTGACCAGCGGACGCCAGATCCATTCGCCGGTGCCCGACTGGATCGACAGGCCGTCGGAGTCGTGTACTTCAGGACGATAGTCGGCCACCGCTGCGGGCTGGTTCTCGCCGAAGTAGAACATGCTGGTGAGCGGCGCAATGCCCAGCTTGGTGACGTTCTCGCGCAGGAACAATTCGGCCTTCACATCGACCGTGGTGTCCACGCCGGGACGCAAGGTGAAGCGATACGCGCCGGTGGCGCGCGGCGAATCGAGCAGCGCGTAGATGATCAGCTCTTTGGCGCCAGGGGCGGGGCGTTGAATCCAGAATTCGGTGAAGCGCGGAAACTCTTCACCGGAATTGAGCGCGGTGTCGAGCGCGAGCCCGCGCGCCGACAAGCCGTATGTCTGGTTTTTGCCCAGCGCGCGGAAGTAGCTCGCGCCGAGGAAGACCATCACTTCGTCTTTGTACTTCGGCGTGTTGACCGGGAAGTGGACGCGGAAACCCGCAAAGCCCAGGCCACGCAGTTGTTTCGGGTCGACTTTGAGAGCGCCGAAATCGAACATGTCGGGGCTGTAGCGCAACTCGCGCACGGCGTTGCCCGACAGCTCGTTAATCTTGACCGGGCGGTCATAGTACGAGCCTTCGTGGAAGAACATCAGTTCGAACGGCAGCTTCTGCGCACGCCATAACGCCTTCTCGGGCTTGAAGCGAATATTGCGATAGCGGTCGTAGGTGAGGTTCTGCAACTCTTTGGGCAGATTCGGATCTTTCGGCTTATAGCGGCTATTCGCGAGCGTGCGCGCCTGTTTGGCGACATCATCGAATGAGAATGCATGCGCGGCACCGGACACGAGCGCGCAAAAACTCAGCACACTGGCGAGCGCCAGGCGCACGGCACGGTGGGAAATCATGCGGGGAACCGCGTTGGGCAGGAATTCCATCGGCAGTGGAGGATAGCGTGTAACGCGCGTGCCAACCGTAGCTAGCGTGCGCCGAACGCGCAATTTTACCCGTTCATTCACCGATTGACTAAAGATGCATCGGTAAAACCTTCGAAGCGGGTGCTCACATTACCCCAATCGTCCACCGGGACGCCGCTCACGGGGAGTCATAAATTTGTGACTATTTGTGACGAATGCGCAAAACGGCTGGATTTCGGCCCCCTCTTCAATCCCAGCCAGATCATCCGGAAGTCGTTTTCACACCATTTCCGTGCCACTCGAGGCCGACTCTTTTGGCCCATTCCCATCCTTCGCAGGGTGTGATTACCGATTCGTCATCGCCAATAACCCGCCAAGTGTTATCAGCGCCCCACCTATGGTGCGCCGGACGATGTGCTGACGCCGAACCATCGCCGCTCGCATCCAACCCGCCGAGAAACCCAGCGCGACAAGGCTGAACCACGCCCAATGCGCGAACGACATGAACACCCCATAAGCCAGCCCAAGCGCCCACCCCGTCCCCGGATGAACGATCTGCGTGAACGTACTCACCACGAATAACGTGGTCTTAGGATTCAATGCGTTGGTGAAAAAACCCTTGCGCAAGGCGCTCGCGGCCTCTTCCCAATGCGTTGGGCCAGAAACGCCCAATCCGGCACACCGCGCCGACGCCCCCGTTGCTCCCGTCGCCCCCTCTTCCCGAATCACATCCGCTACCGGCGCTCGGTCTCGCAACGTCCGCCAACCGATGTACATCAAATACGCCGCCCCCATCCACTTGATCACCGCAAAAAGCCACGGCACCTGCGCTATCAGCAACCCGACCCCGACCAACGTGTAGATAACATGCACCTGCACCCCCACCGCTATCCCCACCGCCGCCCACATCCCCGCCCGCCGGCCATACCGCCAACTCTCCCGCGTCACCATCGCGAAATCCGCCCCCGGACTGATTACCGCCAATACCGTGATTGTTATTACCGCTAGTAGCTCTTGCATTGATAAAACCTCACCGAATTCAACACCGACGGACCGGAGCCCTATTCCGCCACTCAGACAGTGACCCAACTCGCGGCAGAACAGGGCCCCGATCCGTCTCACTTGATTTTTCAGGCGTTTTTTTACTTTTTGGGTCCTGAATTGTTCGTTATTCTGTGAGAATTCTTCGGCCGCGAAAAACGATCTTTGTGCGCTTTTATTCGTGATAATTTTTCACCTATGAATCGGTCGCTACCCCTCAATGCCCTCCACGTTTTCAACGTCGCCGCCAACGAATTAAGCTTCGCCCGCGCCGCCGACCACCTGTTCGTGACCCACGGCGCCGTCAGCCGCCAAATCCGTACGCTCGAAAATGCCCTCGGCCTGCCACTGTTCGAACGCCGCAATCGCGCCGTTTTCCTCACCCCCGCAGGAGAACGCCTGCACTCCACCACCCGGCAAATGTTCGAACACCTCGCCTCAACCGTCGCCAGCCTTCACCCCTCTTCCCCCACCCACCCCCTCGTCGTCTCCTGCGAACCCACCCTCGCCATGCGCTGGCTCATCCCCCGCCTCGGCACTTTCGCTCAAGCGCATCCCAACATCACACTGCATCTCCACTCCGCCGGCGGCCCCCTCGATCTCGCAACAGCCGGCGTTGACGTCGCCATCCGGCGTAATGATTTCTTCTGGGGACACACGCTCGCCGCCGAACCCCTCGCAGATGAATGGATCGGGCCCGTCGGCTCGCCCGCCTCGTTCGATACTCCCCACCCCAAGCAACTCCATACCCGCACTCGCCCACAGGCATGGCAGGACTGGCAGCGCGCCACCCGCAAATCACCCATCGACGCAAACACCACAACACCGCCGTTCGAACACTTTTATTTGAGCCTGCAGGCCGCAGGCGCCGGGCTGGGGGCCGCCATCGGCTCCGTGTATATGGTGAGCGACGAACTTGACGCCGGACGCCTCATCGCCCCCTCCGGCTTCGTCCGCGATGGCTCAGCGTACGTCGCGCTCGCGCGCGAACCGTTCGCCGCAAACCCGGCCCGCGAAACACTCCTGCACTGGCTTCGCTCCGCGCTCGCAGAATCGGCTTCGAAATGGATCTCCCGCGAAACGCCGGCCGATACGCGAGACGCAATCCCATAGCCCTGCGACGGCGAACGCACGCGCATCACTCGGTGTCCCCAGCGCATTGAGCAATTCGGGCGTGAAGAGGTCACCGAGGGCGGCGACGGCAGTCGACGTCAGCACGAAGCATGTGGTGCTCGTGCCGACGATCCGCTGAGTGAGTTCCTGGTTTTTCGCGCCGATGGACTGGCCAATGCGTATCGCGTTGGCCATGCTGATGCCGGACACCACGCCCAGCAGGAAGAACAGCAGGATGTTGGCGTTGGAGGCGGCGGTTAGCGCAGACTCGCCCAGGAAGTGCCCGATCCACATTGCGTCGATCGAGGCGTTGAGCGACTGAAGCACATTGCTGCCCGGCACCGGCAGCGAGAACCGGAATAAGGTCTTTCCGACGGGCCGCGCGTGAGGTCATGCCCGGCCATGACGCCCCCTACTTGGTGTCGAACTTCACGCCAGCCGCCGGCGCGGGTACCGCACATTGGTGCGCGCGCAGATTGTCGAGAAAGCGCTGGATCAACGGCAACACCTTGACTTCGATATCGCCGTGCCCGTAGCCGAAACCGGCAAAGTTGAAATGCGTGGCGCCATCGACAACCGCCTGCCAGTGGCACCCCGTCGGCAGATCCGCGTACGGCTCGGTGCGCGTCTGCCACTTGCCGTCCAGCGGCGCGTCGCGCGTGCCGGTCACGAGCAACACGGGCTTATGGATGTCGTGCCACGCGCCCGCCGGAAAAATCGGTCCCGGCCCCTGCGGCGACAGCGCGATGTAACCGTCGAAACGGTCGTCACTGTCGAGCCCGAGCTTGTTCTTCGCCCCCGCCTCGACCATCACCGTGACCGCACCCATCGAATGCCCCGCGAAGACCGCCGGTCCCGATCGGCATTGCGTGCGTGCCCAATGCAGCGCCGCGCCGGTGTCTTCGAGACGATCGACATACGCTTCGGGATCCGTAGTGAGCGCCAGCAATCCGTCGCGCAACCCGCCGTTGCGCACGCGATCACGCAACGAGTCGTGCCCGCTTTCCTTGTGTGCCATCGTCACCGTCAGCCAACCATATTGCGAGAGGGCACGCCCAAGCCAAGCCAGCGCGTCACGGTCGTCGCCGGCGCCGGGACTGAGCACGGCCACCCCGCTGCAAGCAGCAGGCGGCCGGAAGACATGGAGATTGGCGTACCCACCGTCGCTGCGCAGCACCCGCAGATCGACACCGGACGGCGCCGGGGTGTTCGGCGTAGGCGTGGCACCAGAAGAGGAAGTCGAAGGAACCGGGGGAGAAGCAGGTTTCACCGCCGGTTTGCCCGGCATTGTCGTGTCGGCAGCCGAGGCAAGCGAGGGGAGCGAAGCCACCAAGGAGATGCCGAGACCGCAGGCACCGAGCGCGACGAGCATCGTCGCGAACGATCGTCCCCCGGCCCTGCGCGACATTCCGAGCATCCGTTCTCCCCTGGTCTCTGGCAGCCCACAGCCACCCAGGCCGGCAGGCCAATTGGGCCGGGAACAACGGTCTCGCGCCGAAGCCCCGCTGCGACATCACACGATGGATCATCTTAGCGCGGATTGCGTAGGGAATCGCATGAATTTTGCATACGACATACCTGTCTCGCGTGCGCAACGCGTGGGCCGTACGAGTCGCGTGAATCGCGCGTATCGCTCGCCAAACGCGTCAGGCGTGTCAGGCGCGCTGATGACGGGCACTGGTTATGTCGCACGATAAGCCGAGGGCCAGCCAAGAGGGTCACACCGCCACACCCTCGCTCACCACGATATGACCGTTCGCCACCACCCAGCGGCGCGGCGCACGTGTGACGATGGCTTGCGCGGCGTTCGCCGCATCGACCAGCACCAGATCGGCGCGCGCCCCCGCATGCAAGCCATAGTCGTCGAACCAGCATGCCCTCGCGCCCTGATGGGTGACGCAATCGAGCGCGATCGCCAACTCGTCGTCACGGCGCAGGTTGTAGCGCAGACCGATCATCATGGCGCGCTCGAGCATGTCGGGCGTGCCGTACGGTGTCCATGTGTCGCGAATGCCATCGTTGCCGCCCGCGAGCGGAACACCCGCGCGGCGGCACGCCATGAGCGGCGGCACGACGCGCGAGGGCGGCGCCGTCGTGATCAGCGCGACACCCGCGTCCGCCAGGCGCGCGAGCAACGCATCGGCACGCGCCGCCTCCAGTTCCCCCAGACAAAACGCATGCGACACGACGACCTTGCCCTGCATGCCCAGCGCCACAGTGCGCTCGAGCATCAGCTCGATCGAGAACGCGCCCATCTCTCCGGGCTCATGCAGATGAACGTCGACGGGGCAACCGTGCTTGTCGGCCAGCGTGAACATGGCGTCGAGCGATGCTCTCGGGTCGCGGTCGATGGCGCACGGATCGAGCCAGCCCAGCACGTCGGCGCCCCGCGCGAGCGAGTCGTCGAGCAACGCGACCGTGCCATCGCGGTCCAGCACGCCCGACTGCGGGAAGGCGACGATCTGCATGTCCAGCGTGTCCGCCAGCACCTCCCGAGTCGCGAGCACGCCATCGAGATGACGCAGCCCCGCGTCGGTATCGATGTCGACGTGCGTGCGCAGCCGCGTGGTGCCTGCCGCGAGGAATGCGCGCCCGAGTGCGAGCGACGCGGCCCCCGCATCGTGCCCGCTCTCGGCACGCCACCGTCTCTCGTTGTCAATGCGATCGATCAGGCGCGAGCCGCACTCGTTGACGTACCACGGCATGCCCCACGCGGTCTTGTCGAGATGCGTGTGCGACTCCACAAGACCCGGTAGCAGCAACGCGCCGCGCGCGTCGATCCGGCGGGTGGCGTTCCCTTGTGCGATGGGTAACGACGGGAGAGACGGCCCGATCACCGCAATCCGCCCGCTCTCGATGCGCACCTCGACCGGCGTACCGTCGAGGCCGCGTGCATTGCAGATGTCCAGTGTTGTCATGCCTTCCCTCAATGAATTTCCGTGGCAACGTTGCGCGAGCGTATCAGGTATCGGGAACGGCAGCCCACACCGCCGATACCACGGGCTGTCGCCCGTCAAGCGGCGCGGCAATCGCACCACGGGCTCAGGGGACGCATGGCACATGCGCCGCATTCAGGGGTATATTTCGCCTGTCTGCGACGGGCCTGTGGCCCGCCTGCCACTTTCGCCCCCCGCCCGACACACGAAAGCACGAAGCCCGAAGGAAGCCCATGTCCCATCTGGTAGTCCACGGCGGCCAGCCCCTGCGCGGCCGCATCATCCCTTCCGCCAACAAGAACGCCGTTCTCCCGGTACTCTGCGCCACGCTGCTCACCGATCAGCCCGTGCGCCTCATCGGCGTGCCCGAGATCACCGACGTTCGCAAGATTCTCGATATCTTCCGGCAGCTCGGCAGCGATGTGAGCGTCGATTTCGAAACCGGTACGCTCGACATCCATCACCGCAATACGAAGTTCGACCCGCTCACCGACCATCTGCCGGAAGAAATGCGCTCGTCGATCATGCTCGTGCCGCCGCTGCTCGCGCGGTTCGGCGTTGCACGCATCGAAGACAACGTCAAGGGCTGCACGCTCGGCGTGCGCGAGATCGACCCGCACATCGAAGTGCTGCGCCATTTCGGTGGACGCGTCGAGCGCACCGAAGGCTCGCTGCTCATCCACGCAGACGACGCGCGCCCCGCCATCCGCCATTGGCTCGATTACGCTTCGGTGACGACCACGGAGAACTTCGTGCTGTGCGCGGCATCGGCCAAGGGGCGCTCGCAACTGAACAACGCGGCCTCGGAGCCGCACGTGCAGGAGTTCTGCCGTTTCATGCAGATGCTGGGGGTGCCCGTCGAAGGTGTCGGCACGTCGCAGCTCGCCATCGAAGGTGTGGAACGCTTCGGCGGCGGCGAATTCCGCTTCGCCGAAGACTTCCATGAAATCACGACGTTCCTGGCCCTCGGCGCGATCACGGGCGGCGAAATCACGGTCAAGAACACGGCGCCGGATCAGTTCCCGCTGATCGACCGCACATTCGCCAAGTTCGGCGTGAAGGTCGAGCACCGCGATGGCTGGTCGACGGCCACCGCGCAAGGCAAGCTCAAGGTGCAGACACCGTTCACACAGAACATTCTGACGAAGGTGGAGGCCGCCCCCTGGCCGTATTTCCCCGTCGACCTGCTACCAATCTTCATCGCGCTGGGTGTGAAGGCCGAGGGCAGCGCGATGTTCTGGAACAAGGTGTATGACGGCGCCATGGGCTGGTCGACCGAGTTGTCGAAGTTCGGTGCACACGTGTTCCAGTCCGATCCGCATCGCCTGATCACGTTCGGCGGCGTACCGCTCTCGCCGGCTGTCGTGGAAAGCCCGTACATCATCCGCGTGGCGATTGCCCTGCTGATGGTGGCCTCCAGTATCGACGGACAATCGACCATCAAGAACGCCCAGCCGATCCAGCGCGCGCACCCGCGCTTCGTCGAAAACCTGTGCTCGGTGGGCGCGAACGTCGTCTGGACGACCCCCGAGTAAGCCACTTGTGTTCTGCCGGCGGCCGGCCCCCACGGGGCCGGGTTCGCCAGACGGGCACGCCGACCGCGGTCGGCACCAACACGCGTCGTCTGAATCTGGCGTTTCGCGAATGAGACCGGATCTGGTCGTCACCGGCCACATGATGCCCAACGCCGACGGTCTCGCGGTCGCCCGCGCCACACGCTGCCGCTGGCGCGGCATGCCCGTGCTGGCGATCTCGGCATCGCCGCAATAAGACGGCTTCGCCCGGCACGTCCATCAACTCGCGCAACGAGGCGATCTGGCCGGGTTGGCTGAGTTGTGTGCAGCGCCGTTGTCCCGCTGATATCCCCCCCGGTAGTGTTACGTCTTGCCGTTTCGGCGATGTTTCGTTTTCGTAACGCTTTTTCCACCGCGCTCGCCCACCCTCCTCACAACTTCCTTATATATCAAATAGTTAAATAATTCAGATGGGGTGGCGCGCAACTTGCATATGACAGAACAACGGCCCGTTGAGGCTGGAGGGCCGAATTTCTGGAGACTGTCATGGCAACCGCCCATTTCCGCCGACCGCATCCGACAGTGGAACTCGCGCGCTGCGTGTTCCGGCAGCATTACATTCGCATCATGCAGGCCGATCGGCCCGGCGACTACGCCGTACTGGTCGACGTCTGGCCCATGGACGGCAGGACGTTCAAGAGCATCGATCAGGCCAAGCACGCGGCCATGCTGTTCATCCGCGATATGGAAAACGATTGAGTCCACGTAAGCGATTCCGCGCCAGGGCCCTGGCGCGGCCAACGAGACGAGACCCTCATGAAACATCGCCACACACGCCATAACGCCGCCGAGCGCCACACCCTGTCCGCTATACCGCGGCCGGCTGCCAGTCACCCAGTGGTACTCGACCCGGCGGGCGACCCCTACGCGCGGGTTGCCGTCGAGGCCTATGCCGACGCCTGTGCCCACGAACAACCGTGGCTGGCCGAAGCGCTTCAGCGCCAATACCAGTTGGCCGGGGGCACCCCCTCGAGCGCCGCAGCCCTCTGGCGTGCATTTCACGAAGCGCAGCGGCAGGCGCGCGAGGGGGATTCGTACGATGAGGCAGCCTGGACCCATGTGGCGCTGCATCTGTGCGAGGTGCTGGGGGCGATGAACTTGTAAAGCGGGTTCAGCACGATCCTCCCGGTTTTCCCATGGGAGGTTGTACGCATTCGACGAAAATGCGTCGGCGCGGGCATTTCTGGCATACTTCGTGCAAATGCAAACCGCGAAGTCCGCCAGTTAGCCAATGAGCACGTCTGAAACGTCGGCAATGATGCCCAGCCGACATCTTTTTGCCAAAATTTTCGGCACACTAATCCTGTTGTTTCCCGCCGCCGCGCTTATCCTTCCGCGCGGAGGGAACACTGTTATGTTTTTAATCGTGGCGTTAGGTGCGGCCATCCTCCTGATGGATCGCAGGTTCGGCGAGATTTCCTCCCTCATCAAGACCAGCCCCCACGTCCGGGTGTTCGTCGTCGCCTTGTTCCTGCCGTTCTTTGCGATCCTGGCGGTTGAAGTGTTCCACGGCAAGATCGTCGCGAATACGCTCGACTCCCCCGTGCGCTTCCTGCTCGCCACCATTGTGTTTTTCAGTCTGCGCAGGATTGCCTATGTCATTCCGAAATGGGTCGACCTGACATTCGGTGCCGGAGCCATCTGTGCCGCAGCCATGGCCCTGTACTCGACGGCAGACCTCCTCGCCGCGAGAGCCGAAAGCTCGTTTCTGAACCCGATTCATTTCGGAGATATGGCACTGCTGCTCGGCATCCTGTCTCTCGTTTCGATTCACTGGCTCTCCCATGACAAACCGTGGATCGTCGCCTTTAAGATTCTTGGGGGTGCGGCTGGCTGCTATGCGTCATGGGCAAGCCAATCCCGTGGAGGCTGGATCTCATTGCCCTGTCTGCTGATTGTGTGGTTTTTTTGGCACAAACATCCCATCAGTACGGGCCGGCGAGCCGCCATTGCACTCATTGCCATTGTTCTCCTGATCAGCACCTTCGCTTCGCCAAGGGTTCGGGAGCGGTTCGAATCCATCCAGACAGATCTCACCAGTCGTTCCGCCGGGCAGCCCGATTCGTCTACGGGTATCCGGCTGGAACTGTGGAAAGCGGCGGCAAAGCTCACCAGAGAAAATCCCTTACTGGGATTGGGCGCCCATGGATATCACGATGCCATGCCAGGGATGGCGGCAACCGGCATGCTGACGCCCACAGCAGCAGACTTGGGCAGGGGCGAAGTCCATAACCAGGTTCTTGCTTACGTCGTCGACTACGGACTGGTGTTCGGCCTATTGAGCATTCTTGGGGTCTACGTGGGCCCGGCCTATTTCTTCATCCGGTCTGCCAAGATCCGCCATAGCCCCAGAGAGCATCGTGCTGCGCTGATGGGTCTGATGACGGCGGTCGCTTTCGCCATATTCGGTCTGACTGTGGAGACCTTCAATCTGAAGGTCACCGTCGCCTTCTACTCGACGATGGTGGCCCTGTTCGCGGCCTTCGCATATCCTGTGGACAATTCGATCGGCACGTCCGACGACAAGATCCCTGCCGCGCCGTAACCACGCCGTTCCCCACATGCTAAGTATCCTGATTCCGACCTGGAACAATCTGCCGTTCCTGAAGCTGTGCATCGATAGCGTCCGCCGGCATTCCGGCGAAGCGCATGAGATCCTCGTTCACGTGAACGACGGCAGTGACGGCACGCTCGAATGGGTACGGGAACAAGGTCTGCGTCACACGCACAGCAGCGGCAACGTCGGCGTCTGTCTGGCGCTCAATCAGCTCGCACCGCTCGCGTCGCACGACCAGTTGCTCTTTCTGAACGACGACATGTTCGTCACGCCCGGATGGGACACTGCCCTCCTCGACGCCGCCCGTGCACTCGACACGCCGGTGTACTACCTCTCGTCCGTGATGATCGAACCGAACGCCGGGGGGAGCAAACAGGTGGTCTCGCGGGACTTCGGTACGACGACGGAGACATTCGACGAAGCCGCCCTGCTCGCCTTTGCGGCCTCGCTCGGCCGTGAGGATGTCAACGGCGTGCCGACGCAACCCACCCTCGTGAGCCGCAGTCTGTGGCACCTCGTAGGCGGCTACAGCATCGAGTTCGGACCAGGCATGAGCAGCGACGACGACTTCCTCATGAAGCTATGGCTCGTCGGCTGCCGCACGTTCCGCATTGTGGGTAAAAGCGTGGTGTATCACTTCGGCTGCCGGTCGACGGGCCGTGTCGTGAAGAATCGCGGCAGCCGCGAATTTCTGATGAAGTGGGGCATGACCCAGGCCGAGTTCAAGCGCGGCTATCTCGATCTGGCGGGCACACCGGCCGGCGCCGCGTTACCCAACGTCCCCCGGCCCAGCGGCCAGAGCCGCATCAAACGGGCCTTGCATGGCAGCAAGCCGTATCCGCTCGAAGACCTCGAGCGCTGGGACCCGAACGTGCCGAGTCACCTGAAGCTCGACTGAGCGGCGAGGCATACACTTTCCCGTCGGCTGACGAGCGTCAGCCGTTTTTCCCCGAGTGTTTCGAGAAGCGCCGCCTCAGGCAATCAATGGCGCGGGTGGCGAATCTTCTCCCACGCGTGCTCGAGACGTTGCACCGCCCGATGATCGGGGTGGCGCGTCCACCAGACACCCAGCTCCCACACCATGCCGGCCAGCAGCGCGATTACGACCAGCGCGCCGATCGTGTACCAGATTTCACCGAATGAGGTTGTCATCACGGCCTCCGGAAAATGCTTCACGGACGGCCAACGGTCGTCCGTGATTCCATTTTAGGCGACCGCCCCCGGCTTGCCCGCCGGGTCAGCCCTAGCCCTGAGCGTCGTTCACGACCGTGCGCATCAAAGCTGGCCCATTGCCAGTTGCACCGCCAGACTGCTGACCGACACGGCAGCCCACACCCCCAAGCCCAGCAGAATGGGGCGCACACCGGTTGAAGCCATGCGGCGCAGGTTCGACGACAGGCCGATAGCCGTGAGGGCGACGATGATGAGGAACTCCGCTGCGTCGTGAATCCAAGGTTGCAGTTCCGCCGGTACGAGCCCAGCCGTGCGCACCCCCGACGCAATCAGAAAACCGAGGATGAACCAGGGGAAGATGCGGGCGAGGCTGAAGTTGCCGGCCCCGGCACGCTTGGCGCGGTACGCCACGATGGCAGCCAGCGTCAGGCAGATCGGGATGATCAGCGTGGCACGCGTGAGCTTGACGATGGTCGCGTAATCGCCTGCCGTCTTGCTGTAGCTATAACCAGCGGCCACAACCGACGACGTATCGTTGATTGCCGTGCCCGCCCACATGCCGAAGCCGAGGTCCGACAGATGCAGCATGTGACCGAGCATCGGGAACAGCAACACGGCGGCAATGTTGAACAGAAAGATGGTCGAGATGGCGAATGCCGTTTCGTGGTCGTCCGGCTTGACGATGGGCGTGACCGCCGCAATGGCCGACCCGCCGCAGATCGCCGTGCCTACGCCGATAAGCAGCTTGAGCTTGTCGCCCACGCCGAGCAGACGGCCCAGCCCCCACGCCGACAGGCCGGCAGCGGTGATCGTAACCCCCGTGACCGCCAGCGACTCGAGCCCCGTATGCGCCACTTGCGACAGGCTCAGGCCGAAGCCGAGCGCGATGATCGACCACTGGAGCACATACTTCGAGGCGAACTTGATGCCGGCTTCGTAACGAACACCGGGCGAGAACACGTTACGAACGATAATGCCGAGCAGAATGCCGAACACCGGACCGCCGATGAGCGGCATCTGACGACCGAGCAACAACGCCACAAAAGCAATCACCGTCGAGAGAATCAGGCCGGCCCACGGATTCTGCCGATCCGGCACCAGCGTATCGGGCCGGCTGGCCGTGGCGGGGCGGGTGATATCGGTTTTTGTGGTCATCGCAGGCACTCCTCTGGAATGACTGCAAGTCTAAAAACTCCGCTTCGATAATAAAAATCGTTATATCGGATACGATATATCCAAATAACCGATAATTATTTATCCGGCATGTAACTCTTTGAATTGATGGTTTTTTTCACCTGTGCTGCAAATGCCGACGGGTGCAAATGTCTGCGGTGGACCGCTACACTCTCCTAAGCCGCCAGGAAGAGCGTCCAGAATCCAGATCCGGAGATCGCCCCTCATGTCACAAGTTGCCGACACCCCTGCCCGTCGCGCGCAATGGTATTTCGATTTCTCCTCCCCATTCGCCTATCTGCAATTCGAGCGTTTCGACACACTGCCGCGCTCGCTCGCCATCGACCTCAAGCCGATCGTGCTGGGTGCGATTCTCGTGCATCTTCAAACGCAGGGGCCGGCCGAGACCCCGCATAAGCGCATCTTCACGTACCGCATGGCGCAGTTTCGCGCCGAGCAGGACGGCATCGCGTTTCGCATGCCCCCGGTGCACCCGTTTCATCCAATACGCGTGCTGCGTCTGGCCGCGGCGCTAGGCGCCACCCGCGACGTCGTGCGCACGATTTTCCGGTTCATTTGGGCCGAAGGGCGCGACGTTACCGACGGACAAGGCTGGCAAGACCTATGCGAGCGCCTCGGTCTTTCGGCCGACGAAGCCATCGCCTTGGCCGAAGCCCCGCAGGCCAAAGCCACGCTACGTGCGAACACCGACACGGCGATTGCCGCCGGGGTGTTTGGCGTTCCGACGTTTGCCTATGACGGGGAGTTGTACTGGGGCGACGACGCCACGGCGCTGTTCCGCCACTGCCTCGCCCATCCGGAATGGCTGCGCTCGCCCGACGTGGCGCGTCTGGAGCAGGTCACGATCGGTGTGCGGCGCGAACGCTGACACCCTTGCCTGAGCGTTAGCGTTACTTCGCCCCGCCAAGCACTAGCGGCAGCGGCACGGCGTCGGCCATGGCCGCATAGCCGGCATCGCTCGGGTGCGTGCCATCGCCACTGTCCAGACGCGGCAGCATGCGCGTGGGCTGCGCCGGGTCGCGCAACGCGGCGTCGAAATCGATCACGCCGTCGAAAGCACCGCTCGTGCGCACCCATTGGTTGACGGCTTCACGCACCGCCTCTCGCTCGGGCGGCAGCTTGCCCGGTGGAATCGTCGTTCCGAGAATGCGGACGTTGCGCGAACGCGCAGCGGCGATCAGCGACTGATACCCCGCGATCATGTCGGGTGCGCTCACGATCACATGGGGCACGTCGCAGTCGAGGCCGCCGTGAGGCGGCACGTAACCGAAGTTGATGTCATTGATGCCGATTTGCACGACAACGGTTCGCACCCCCGGTTGCTCCAGCGCGTCGCGCCGGAAGCGCGCAACGAGGCGCTCGCCGTAACAGGCCGAATCGTGCAGCAGGCGATTGCCGCTGATGCCCAGATTGAGCACCGAGATGTCGCGCCGCCCGGCACTCTCCAGACGCCGCGCCAGCGCATCCGGCCAACGCCGATTCGCGTTGAGCGTGCTGCGCATGCCGTCCGTAATCGAGTCGCCGATAGCGACAATGGCCTGCGCAGGCGCTTCCGGCACTACGCTAAGTCCGGCGAGCCATAACGTATTCGTGAAACGCGTGGGATAAGCCGACGCCTGCGCCGTGTCGACGAAATCTCCCGCGCCGCTCAGAAACGCCGTCTGCTGCGCAATCTTGTGCCACGTTGTCGGTGGTCTGGCTTCACGCGTGAAAAGGCTGACTGCCAGCGGCGTTCCGGCGCGCACGGCGAAGGGCAGCGGGTCACTCTCGAGCGAGGCGCCGGGCGCAATCCGGGCCATCGGCTGGCCGCCGAACGTCAGTGGGCGCACGCTGGCGGCATCGACCGCCGCCCCCCGCGACGACAGGGCGAGGCTCGCGCGCTCGATCACCAACGGCTGCATGCCGTAGGCGTTGGAAAAGCGCACGCGAACGTCGTTGCCGGAAAGGGTGGGATAGACGATCTGACGAATAGTGCGTCCGCTTACCGTCGGCGCCCGATTGAACGACGGTGCCGCCGGATGCTGCGCCACGGCTTGCGGCGCCGTTGCCCACGTACCGACGCGCGCGTTCTGCGCGAAGACCCGCGACGTCACGCCCATCATCGCAACGGCACACAACGCCACGCTCAGGGCAACGCCCAGCGCGCGCAGCGCACGGGGTGTTCGGCGCAAACCGTCGGCGGAAGAAGACCGGTGGATCAGAAACGTCGGGAGCATCGGGGCAACGTAGGCAACTCGGCCGGAATCGCCCGGCAACAGCCGCCATTGTGCCTGATTGTGGCCAAGGTCAATGACTGGCATGGCCAGCGTCGATGCCGATGCAACACACGGTTTGATGTGACGAAACCCGGCGCCCTGAAAAACTTAGCGCGTCGAAATGACAATGGCGACGCGCCGGTTCTGCGCACGGCCGGCAGGCGTGCTGTTATCCGCCACGGGATCGCGCTTGCCGGCACCGATCGTTTGAATTCCGGCGCGCTGCATGCCCGCGTCGACCAGCACACTGGCGACAGCATCGGCGCGGTGTGCCGAGAGCTGCTCATTGTAAGTGTCGCTGCCCACCGAGTCCGTATACCCGTAAACACGGACCTCGTTCAGCCCGACCCGCACGAGCGTTCGGCCGATACGCAAGACAGTCTGCTGCGCAGGCTCGCGCACCACGAACTTGCCGGTATCGAACAGCACCGTGTCGGACAGGCCGAATTCCCAGCCTTCGTCGGTCTGTTTGAAACCTTCCTCCTTGAGCGCCGCAATCTGCTCGGCCGTCAGGCCGTGAACCGGCGTGGTCTGGCAACCGGCCAGCATACCGAAGCCCAGCAGGCAAACGACCCCCAACAACCTGCGAGCCAACACCCCCCGCCGGGCGATGACGCGAACGAGGCGCGCCACGAAAGTGAGGTTCAGCGAATGTGAGTGTGAATCATGTGTGTCAACAGCGAAGTCCAAAGCAAAGTCCCCATTGCGTTAGGTAATCCGGTCGTCATTCATGTGGGTGGTGTCTTTCAGCTCAGGTGCTGCGCGCCGCCTTATCTTTTGGGGCTTTCCGCAACATGCCAGGTGCCGACACCGGCCCGCTTGGCTTGATACATTGCCGCGTCCGCCACGCGCAGCAGTGCGGGGGCATTGTCGGCATGTGTCGGGTACAACGCTACGCCGATGCTCATCGACGTCACGACCTCACCGCCATCGGGCAGCGCAATCGGTTTTTCCATCGCCACGAGCAGGCTCTGCGCAAGCCGCACGGCGTTTGACGTCTGTCGCACGCCCAGCAACATGACGGCGAATTCGTCGCCGCCCAGCCGAGCGACCAGATCGCCCTCGCGCAACGGCTGACGCAACCGCTCGGCAATGGCCACGAGCACGGCATCGCCCGCATCATGCCCCAACTGGTCGTTGATTTCCTTGAAGCGGTCACTGTCGAGGTAAAGCAGTGCGACGTGCGTGCCGACCTCGCGCGCGTCGACAAGTGCCTGCGCAAGCCGCGATTCGAAATACGCCCGGTTCGGCAGCCCCGTTAAAGGATCGTGATTCGCCTGATGCGCGAGCGTGGCGTTCTGCGCCCGCAAGTGATTCTGCCACCCCTCGAATTCGTCGAGCAACGCATTGAAGTCGTCGCCAAGCTCCTTGAGTTCGGCCAGCGGTGTGGCCGCCACACGCTGATGGAACGCCCGTTCGCGGCGCACGGCGTGCGCCACTTCGGCGAGCGCACGCAGCGGCTTGACGATATCGCGATGCATCCGCTTCGCGAGCACATTCGACACCGCGAACGTCACCAGCAGACAAGCGAGTATCCCGCTCAAACCGCTGAGCAAAAAGACGAAGAACTGATGCCCCTCGCCCTGCACTTCGACGTAACCGACGACCTTTCCGCCATGGCGAATCGGCAGCGTGACAGGGCCGGGCAGCGCAACTTCCGCCACCATGCGCTCGACTTGCGCAAGTGTACTGCCATCGTGCCGGCGCCACAGGGCAAACTGTGCCTTGCTCACATCGAGCACGCGCACCTGAAAGACGTCTTCGTCGTTGGCGATAAGGGCAATCGCTTCCTGCGCGGCCACACGGTCTCCGAACACGACCGCAGCCTCTGCGGTATAGGTCAGCGAGCGCCCGATGAGCAACAAATTGTTCTCGGCATACGTGCGCAAGGCGAGCCACGCCACGAGCGAGAGCGCGACGGCGGCGAGCACCACGGCAGAGACGGCCAGGCGCAAGTGGGTGCGACGCAACACGCCCTGCAACGACGGGTGTCGACGGGCCGAGGCCGGCGTCACGGTGGGATGCGCGACGGGCGGTGGCTCATGACCACCACCGGCCGGCGCATCGGATGAAATATGGGGCGGCGGCAACCCGGTAACGGGCTCGCCTGAACCAGGAGACATAGGGGGGGTTGGGGGGCGTGAAGTCGTCATTGTGTCCCCGGTTTTCGCGCCAGCTTCAGCACATTGGGGTGGACACGTACACCGCTGCGCGCGACGGTGTCGAGGTTGATGTCGAAAGTCACCCGGTCGGGATCGACGTTCAGGCAGAACATCGTCCCGAGCGTGCACGAGTCGTTTCGCTCGCTGATCGTCAATATGGGGTGACCCGCAATGGTCGCCAGCACTTGCCGGCGCTCGGTGTCCGTCATGGCACCGAGATACAACGCGTCGCACTGCGAACCAATCGTGGGATCGGCGACGGACACACGTTGCGCCTCGACCGGTACGCCGCTGCTCGGCAAGGGTCCTGAGAGCAGGTCGCGCGCATAGTCGGTGTTGCCGCTCACGCACAGGCGCACTTTGGCCGGCGGCGTCGGCCAGCGGGTGAAGCTGATGATGCCGAGCACCACCTGCCGCACATTGGCCTCGCGCGTGCTGGCGGGCGCGGCGGCCTCAGGCGGCTGCGCAGCGGCATTGCCGAGCGCAGCCCAACAGACGAGTAGCATGAGACGCGCCAGACGCACGCGCAGACGATGAAGCGGCCGGCGTGCTCGCCAGATGCCTCGTGCCATCCCGCTTGTCGATATCCAGGCGCAATGCAACGCTGTCTTCCTTTGCCGAAAAAATGGATCGGGGCAGGCAGACAACGCGATATCCGGCTCGCGTTTATGCACAGCCCCCCGCTTGAACCAGGCCGCATGATACCGAAGGACCCGCCGTCAGGCCACATGAATGAGACGGCCGGAACCAACGCCCACGGGCATGCGGCCCTCGCTTTCTGCCGCCGTTCAGCACGTTTTTTTTGCCGCACGGGCATGCACAGCATGCACGCGCCGGCGCGTTTTCGGAACCCCTTCGCCCCCCCGCGTTTTCCCTTGCCCGCACGGGCTCGCAACGTGGCAGAATGGCGCTCGTAACCATTTGATAAACAACGGGAATCGTGCGGTACGATCGCTCGATTATCGAGATAATAATCGCGACGCCAGGGAGGTGTTGCATGATGTTCCTGAACGCCGGCCGGGCCGGCTTTCGGGAGGCACCGGCGTGAACGACCCCGTGCCTCGCCGGGTGCCCGATGTCCAGGCCGAGTTGAGCCGTGCCGCGCTCGACAGCGCACCCTATGCCATGTTCGTCTGTACCGACGATGGCATGCTCGAGCGCATGAATACCGCGTTCACCCGCCTGACGGACTACCCACCGGCCGACCTCCTGGGCAAGCGCAGTTTTCTCTCGCTGCTCGACCCGTCGGAACTGGCTCGCCGCCGTCTGCCGGCGCTGGCCAGCCTGTCGGGCGACGAAGCCGTGCCCTACGACGACGAATGGCATCTGCTCACCCACATGCGCAGTTGGCTGCCGATCCGGCTGGCGCTTTCCTGCATCGAACATGCCCCAGGCGAGCGGCGCTGGGTGGGTATCGTGCTCGACCTCTCGCAACAGGTGCAGGTGGCGTCCCGGCTCTGGTACGTCACACACCATGATCCCGTCACCCTTCTGCCGAACCAGACCCTGCTCAACGAACGGCTCGAACTGGCGATCCATCGTTGTGCTCGCCAACAGGCCGGACTCACGGTCCTGCTCGTCGAACTCGATCACCTGCGCAAGCTGCGCAGCACGTTCGGGCCGCCGACCGCCGAGTTGGCGCTGCGCATCGCCGCCGAACGGCTGCGCGAAGCGAGCGGTCCCGAAGATGCGCTCGCTTGCCTCGGCGGCAGTCAGTTCGTCATCGTCACCAATGAGACGGGCGATGGCGCGCGCTTGCTGGCAGCGCGGATTCAGGCGCGGCTCGCCCAATGGGTGGACGTCGACCAGAATGCCGTTGCGCTCGACGCGAGCATCGGTGCGGTCAGCTATCCCGACCACGGCAATACGCCCGAGACGCTGTTGCGCCGCGCTCATATCGCGCTCGGCATTGCCGGCGCGGCGGGCGGCGGACTGCGCTTCTTCAGCAGCGAGATGGACGCGCACGCCCGACGCCGCAACGAACTCGAAAGCCTGCTGCGCGTGGCGGTGCATGAGCAGGCGCACTCGCAACTGCATCTCGTCTACCAGCCTCAGGTCAGTCTGGCAAACGGCGAAATTCGTAACGCCGAAGCGCTCCTGCGCTGGCGTCACCCGTCCCTGGGTGCCGTCGGTCCGGCGGAATTCATACCGATTGCGGAAACCGCAGGGCTGATCCTGCCGCTTGGCGAGTGGGTGATGCACACGGCGTGCCGCGAAGCCAGCCGGCTGTTGCGGCGATGCGGGCAACTGCCGCGCATCTCCGTGAACGTCTCGGCGCAGCAGTTCGCCCGTCAAGACGTCGTCGGCATGATCGAGCGCGCCTTGAGCACTCATGCGCTGGAGCCGCGCTATCTGGAAATCGAAATCACGGAAACCGTGCTGCTCGGGGATTCCAGCGCTGCCGTCGGTTGCCTGCGCTCATTGCACGATCTGGGGGTGGAAATCGCCGTCGACGACTTCGGCACAGGCTACGCCAGCCTTGCCTACCTGACGCGCTTCCCTGTCCATCGCCTGAAGATCGACCAGACCTTCGTGCGCGACATGCTGACCCATGCCCCGAGCCACGCCATTGTGAGCGCGGTCATCGCCATGGCCCATTCTCTGGGGCTGCGTGTGACGGCAGAGGGTGTGGAGACGCAAGCGCAAGCGCAACGGCTCACCGAACTGGGTTGCGACGAGGCGCAGGGCTACTGGTTCGCACGGCCGGTCGACATCCACGGTTTCTATCACATCATGGCGCCGCTGGGCAGCGGCGCCCGTCGCTGACGCGCGAGATGGCGCCGCGCCGAATGGCCCAGTCGACTTCCCGATTTTTTACGTCGCAGAACAGGACATCTCCCCCCGCCCCAATCAGACATGGCTCAAGCCGGCAGCCGGGCCATCGTCAGACGAACACCGGCAATTCTTGTGTCCGGCCCCGCTTTTTCCGTTGACATGGCGTGTCAAGACTCGCGCGCGACTTTAGAAAGCGGTAAGGTACGTCGCGAAGGGATTCCCCCGAACGACGTTGCAACGAGGAATATCGCCATGAAAACCAAAGCTGCCATTGCCTGGGAGGCAGGCAAACCCCTGACCATCGAGGAAGTCGATCTGGAAGGGCCGCGCGCCGGTGAGGTGCTGATCGAGGTCAAGGCCACCGGCATCTGCCATACGGATTACTACACACTCTCCGGCGCCGATCCGGAAGGCATCTTCCCCGCCATCCTCGGCCACGAGGGGGCTGGTGTCATCGTCGATGTCGGCCCGGGCGTGACCACGCTGAAGAAAGACGATCACGTCATTCCGCTGTACACGCCCGAATGCCGCCAGTGCAAGTTCTGCCTGTCACGCAAGACCAACCTCTGTCAGGCGATCCGCAGCACGCAAGGCCGCGGCCTGATGCCTGACGCCACGTCGCGCTTCTCGCTCGACGGCAAGCCCATCTTCCACTACATGGGCACGTCCACGTTCTCGAACTACATCGTCGTGCCGGAAATCGCGGTCGCCAAGGTGCGCTCCGACGCCCCCTTCGACAAGGTTTGCTACATCGGCTGCGGTGTGACGACCGGCGTGGGCGCCGTCGTCTATTCGGCGAAGGTCGAAGCAGGGGCCAATGTGGTGGTGTTCGGTCTCGGCGGCATCGGCCTGAATGTGATCCAGGGGGCGAAGATGGTCGGTGCCGACAAGATCATCGGTGTCGACATCAACCCGGGCCGTGTCGAACTCGCCAAGAAGTTCGGCATGACGCATTTCATCAACCCGAAGGAAGTCGAGAACGTCGTCGACACCATCGTGCAGTTGACCGACGGCGGCGCCGATTATTCGTTCGAGTGCATCGGCAACGTGACGACCATGCGTCAGGCGCTCGAGTGCTGCCACAAGGGCTGGGGCCAGTCGTTCATCATCGGCGTGGCCGCAGCGGGTCAGGAAATCAGCACGCGTCCGTTCCAACTGGTGACCGGTCGCGAGTGGAAGGGCTCGGCATTTGGCGGCGCACGCGGGCGCACCGATGTGCCGAAGATCGTCGACTGGTACATGGAAGGCAAGATCAACATCGACGATCTCATCACGCACACGCTGCGCCTCGATCAGATCAACGAAGGCTTCGATCTGATGAAGCGCGGCGAGTCGATTCGCTCGGTCGTGCTGTACTGATCGCATGACACACGGCGGCGTGCTCGCGCCGCCCGACGGCCCCGCTGGCAGCGCCTGCGGGGCACTCGCCCCCCATCCACCGTTGGCGCCGCTCGCCCCCGATACGGCACCGGCAGTCCCGGCACGCGACGCTCTCCCCCCTTTCTGCGCACCGAATAACTCGCGACAGGCGTGTAATCGTGGTACCTGCGCTATCCCAACGGGCGTCTCTCCCTCATTAGGTAATGCCACCTGACGCAAGCGAAGATTGCCGCCCCGTTTCGTTTCGTTACATGTGAGCGCAAACCAACTGCCGACGCAACCGGTCGAACGGGCATGCAGGCAGGGATGCGCCGGCCTGCTCGCGCGGAAGGTTCGCCCGGCCCGCCGCATCGTCATGACAGGGAGACGAAAATGAACCAATGGACTTTGCCGCTCGTGCTCGCGGGTGCGGCGACGCTGGTGATGCTGCCGGACGCGGCGACCGCGCAATCGGGGCAGGCGGTGATCAATGCGCCCGCCAATGTGCGCGCGGGTCCTGCGAGCGCCTATCCGATCGTTGCCCAAGCCGGCGCGGGCATGCCGGTGACCGTCTACGGCTGCCTGTCCGACTACTCGTGGTGCGACGTGGGCCTGCCCGGCACGCGCGGCTGGGTCTACGCGGCGCTGCTGAGCTATCCATACCAGGGCAACCCGGTGCCTGTGCTCAACTACGGCACGATGATCGGGCTGCCGATCGTGACGTTCTCTATCGGCGCATATTGGGGCAACTATTACCGCAATCGCCCCTGGTACCACGACCAGCGCTATTGGCATCGACCGCCCCCCGGGCCTCGCCCGCCCGCCTGGGGCGGACCGGGACGCCCGCCGGGACACTATCCGGGACCGGGCTCGCGTCCGCCGGGGCACGGTGCAGGCCCACGCCCGCCCGGATACGGTGCAAGTCATGGTCCGGGGCCGCGTCCGCCAAGCCATGGCGCCGGTCCCGGCCCGCGCCCGCCGGGTGGCGGTGGGGGCCACGGCCCGCGTCCGTCAGGCGGCGGGCATGGGGGAGGACACGGTGGCGGTCAAGGCGGCCGCCCGCCTGGGGGTGGCCCCGGCGGGCCGAATCGCTGATGCCGTCGGCCGCCCGACGCTCATCAACCTGCCGGCCGTCGTCATCATGCTGCTCGTCACCTGGGTGCTGTCGTATGGCGTGCGTGAGTCCGCCCGCATCAACAATGTGATGGTGGCGATCAAGATCGAGATCGTGCCCTTCGCACAATTCACGGGCATCGACCATCCGGTGTCGCTGGCACTGCAATTCGCCGATCAGAACTGGATCGCGGGCTTCGTCGATCTGGGCACGATTCTCGGCATGACGACCGTGATTCTGGTGATTGATCTATCGCACGTATGCCCGTCGCAACGCCCTGCTGCACAAGCATGGCGACGTACCGCGCACGGCTTCCTGATCCGCCTCACACCGGCGGTACCGCCTCGCGCCATGGCGCGGGAGCGCGTATAGTCCGTCACAGGGCTCGCGGCACTCACCGAAATGCCGCGAGCCTTCCGCTGCCATGACGGCGGGTTATGTCGTTGTGCATCACGCAAGTCGTTCGTCCGTCGCTCCCCTTGCTGCCGTTTCGTCACGTCCCTGCAAAGGAAAATAGAACATGCGTCGCTATGTCCTGCTGGCCGCCGTACCCGCCGCGTTCGCTGCGGGCTTCCTCTCTTCCCACCTGATGCCCGGCGCGATGGCGCAAGCCACCGCCCTGAGCGCCCAGATCATCGACGTCGGCGCCATGACCGACGAGCAGATCGGCAAGCTCGTACCCAATGTCGGCACGCTGCGCACGCGCACCCTGGTCGCCACGCCCAACGGCACGATCGCGGTACAAAGCGGCAACGTGCCGCGCCACACCCACCAGGACACCGACGAAATTCAGTATGTGATTTCGGGCAGCGGCACGTTCTGGCTGGGCGACCAGCAACGCGAGGTGCATCCGGGCGATCTGATCGTGATTCCGCGCGGCACGGTGCACGCGGGTTCACAAAACACCAGTGGAGAGTTCAAGGTGCTGGCCGTCAAGCTCCCGCCTCAGGCGCCGACCGATATCCAGTTCGTTAAATGAGCGCCTGACATGCGCGGCGGACGGGCCGGGAAACCGCCTCCGTCCGGCTGCGTTCGGGCAAGATCAGCCGAAGAAGTTGCGATTGATCCACACCGCGCCGTAGCCGATCGCGAACATGGTGAGCAGCAGTGGCACGGAAATCCGCAACACCTGAATGACGAGCGGACGCGGTGGCAGATCCTCGTCATTCGGCATGCGCGCCGCCTCTTGCAACGCGCCCGTACAGAGCGCCGCCGCGACAGCACTCGCGAAGACCCAGAACGTCTGGTTGTAGAGCAACGCGACGAGCAACAGCGTGAGCGCAACGTTGCGGCCGTGATAGATCAGATTGACGGTAGTACGAAAGGCTTGCGGCGACATATCGGTATGGCGCAGGCACGAGCGTTGAAGCTGCACCGGCGCGAAGGTTCTTGTTATTTGTCCTTTTGACCACGGCACACCCCAGCGGCGCATCGCGGCAATCGAAGGCTCAATGATGCATTGAGCATATCCACACTTAACGGCTTTCGCCACCGTTGTCTTTAGCCGGCGACGGCATCCGCACGCGCCACGCGCGCGATGCCTGGCGTCGTATGAATGCGGTATCCTCACCCGCATGACTGCCCCTGCATCCTCCCGTCTCTCAAGTGCTTCCCGTGATACCGCCGACGCGTCTCGCACCGGTGTACCGGAGCGAGCCGTCTACGTCATCGTGGCACATCCGCGCTGGCGCGACTCGCGCGTCAATCGCCGCCTGCTCGATGCCGCTCGCAGCATCGCAGGTGTCGACATCAACGATCTGTACTCGACGTATCCCGACTTCAGCATCGATGTGGCTGCCGAACAACAGCGCGTCGCTCGCGCCGACCTGATCGTGCTGGTCCATCCGATCTATTGGTACAGCATGCCGCCGTTGCAAAAGCTCTGGCTCGACGACGTGCTGTCCTGGGGCTGGGCGTACGGCCACGACGGCCATGCGCTCGCGAACAAGGACCTCTGGCTCGTGGCCAGCACCGGCGGACCTGCATCGAGCTATCGCCCAGAAGGCTACAACCAGCACGACTTCTCGACATTTCTGCCCGCCTACGAGCAGACGGCACGCCTGTGCGGCATGCGATTCCTCCCGCCACATGTGTTTTTCGGCGCACGGCGCAGCGACGATGCCGCGCTCGATGCTCACGTGAGCGAGTTCGCAGGCCGTTTAGCCACGTATCCGCAGTGGCCGGAACTGATCTCGATGGCAGACGCCCCCGAGTGTCAGGAGATTCCGGCGGCAGATCGCCCGAGTGGCGCGACGGACATCGCGGGCACGCACGACGACACCGTAAACGCCAATGCAGGGAGGGCCGCCTGATGGAACACGTGCCCGCCTGGCTGCTTGCCAGTCTGATTTACCTCGCGGCGGCTGTCATCGTCGTGCCGCTGTCCCGTGCATTGGGGCTTGGCGCAATCATCGGTTATCTCGCCGCCGGGATTGCCATCGGTCCGTGGGGCCTCGGTCTCGTCTCGCGAGTGGAAGACGTGCTGCACTTCGCCGAATTCGGCGTGGTGCTGATGCTGTTCCTCGTCGGCCTCGAACTGGAACCGCGACGTCTGTGGAATCTGCGACGGCCAATCTTCGGGTGGGGGTCGGCACAGGTCCTCGGCTGCGCCGTACTGCTCTTCGCGGTGGGCATTGCGCTGGGCGCTCCGTGGCGCATCGCCCTCGTTGCAGCGCTCGGCCTCGCGCTCTCCTCCACCGCCATCGCCCTGCAAGTGATGGCGGAGCGCAATCTGCTCGGTACCCCGAGCGGTCAGGCGGGCTTCTCGATCCTGCTGTTTCAGGACGTTGCCGCGATCCCGATCCTCGCGCTGCTGCCCCTGCTCGCGAATTCCTTCGACAGCCCTGTGATGACGGGCTCGGCACGTGCCCTCGAAGCACTGAAGATCGTCGGCGTGATCGCGGCGATCATCCTCGGTGGCCGCCTCGCGTTGCGCCCGCTGCTGCGCTGGATCGCCAACAGCCGCACGCCGGAGATTTTCACGGCGGCGTCGCTGTTGCTGGTCGTGGCCATCGCCACGTTGATGCAATGGGTCGGCCTGTCGATGGCACTCGGCGCTTTCCTCGCCGGCGTGCTGCTCGCCGAGAGCGAATACCGTCGCGAGCTGGAAACCGACATCGAGCCGTTCAAGGGGCTGCTGCTCGGGCTGTTCTTCATCGCGGTCGGCATGAGCATCGACTTCGGCGTGCTGCTCGCCCAACCGCTGCGAATGATCGCCGTGGTCGTCGGCTTCATGGCCCTGAAAGGGCTGGCGATCTACGGCGTGTCGCGGCTGATGCAACTGCCTTATCAGGAACGGCCGATCTTCACGCTGCTGCTCGCGCAAGGGGGAGAATTCGCCTTCGTGGTGTTTCAGTCGGCCGGGCCGCAGGTGTTGCCGCCGGCCGTGTCGTCGTTCCTGATCGGTGCTGTCGCGCTGTCGATGCTGATCTCGCCGTTGCTGCTCGTGGCCATCGAAAAATGGCTGCTGCCGCGTTACAGCCTGAAAGGATCGTCACGCATGGAAGAGATTGCCGAGCCGCAGTCGGCCAGCGTCGTGATTTGCGGCTTCGGACGCTACGGCCAGATCGTCGGGCGTACGCTGGTGCCGCAAGGCGTGTCAGTGACCGTGCTCGATCACGATCCCGACACCATCGAGAGCCTGCGTCAAATCGGATTTCGCGTGTTTTATGGCGATGCCACACGTCTCGATCTGCTGCGCATTGCGGGCGTCGCACAGGCGCGTGCCGTTGTCGTGGCGGTCGATGACGTCGATCAGTCGCTGGAGATCGTCGACCTGATGCGCGAGCACTTCCCCGACGTTCCCGTCGTGGCACGCGCGCGCAACGTCGGCCACTTGTTCCAGCTTCGCGATCGTGGCGTGAAGCACATCGAGCGAGAGGTCTTCGAGTCGTCGCTACGCAGCGCGCGCTCGGTGCTCGAGGAACTAGGCTGGCCGGCGGCGGAAGCGCGCGAAGCCGCGATGGCGTTCCGCCGCGCCAATCATCAACTGGCCGACGAGATGTACCCGGCCTATCAGGATCGCAACAAGATGATTGCCGCAGCGAAGGAGGGCCGCCGTCAGTTCGAAGAACAAATGATGCGCGAGCGTGAACAGCGTCACGCGCAGCATCAGGTCACGTTCGGCTGGGATGGCGAGAGTGTGCCCGGTAAGACGCCAACACCGCCCGCCTCGCCAACCTCAAAGCCCTCACCGTCCGGCAGCCAATCCCCCACGGACGACAGCCGGGACTGAACCTTAGGCCCGGCGCCGCTCGCCGGGGTGTTTCGCCAACGCGGTTACACGGTGCGGGCGAAACCGTCGAACGGGCGGAAATGCCCATCGGCCGGCGCCGCCGCGTCGGCACGCAGACGCGCTTCGGCGTCGAGCCCGGTCAACCCGCGATAGTAGAGATTCACGGTGATGGACGCCGAGTAGCGGAAGATTTCCGAGAGTGTGAGGTGCGCATGCTGGGCCGACGTGAACATCAGATACGGCGACTCCGCTTCGATCAACCCCGCGACCTGATGCAGCCCATGGCGGTGCAGCACCTCCGCGAGTTCGTCGCGGCTGCGGTGCGTGTTCGCGTCGGTGGCCGGGTATATCATGCGCAGCAACACGAGCGGATGCTCGGCACAGGCCAGCGACAGCGCCTGTACGACAGCGTGGCTGTCGAGCGCCGTAGCCACAGAGTCACCTTCGGGACGATGCTGCGGAAAGAGTTGCTCAAGGGTCAGCGTCATGACGACTCCAATAAAAAAGCTGCGAGACAATCACAGCGGACTTCATAGTGTAAGCACCTGTGAGTCGCCAATATACGATGTTCTACGAATACTTGCGTTGCACGCGCAGCAACGATTACCAAATATTTCACCACCGCACGCGAAGCGCCGTTACGCGCGCGTGCCACATGTTCTACCGCTTCTGCGTTACATAGTGTTACGTCATGTCCTTGCCGGGAGCGCTTGACGACAACGCATAGCAATCCAATGGAAAAGATCGCCGGCCTGCATCCTGGGTCATTGCGCGACGGCGCGACTGTTTTCATGCGTGATTTTCGTCGCCGGGATGTCTGTGTTCCGGCGCGTGCCAGACGCGATTGCCGGAGCATTCTGTACAGCGGCCGGCGATCGCTTGATGGTATGATTTTTGCCGACGCAGATAAGACTCATATTCCATGCGATATCCCGACCAGATGTCCGACACGCTAGCGGTTGCCGTCGCGCAAGCCGACCACGTCATGCGCCATTGGCAATACGATGTCGATGGCACCGTGCCAATTGGTTCGGACCCCCATAAACGCATGTTCTGCCGCATGCTGCTCGAGTCCCACAACCCTTACAAGCCCTCGGTCATCGACTGGCCGACGCTGCCACCCGACGCACTCAAACGCCTGACCGCCCTGCCTATCTGGGACATTGCCGTACAGACCGAAGGCCGCGCGTCGATTCGCGTGGCGACGTACGCCGCGACGATTCAGGACCCGCTGCTGCGCGAGGCGCTCGTCATGGACGGCGAGGAAGAGGCGCGCCACAAGGTTGTGCTCTCCAAGCTGGTCGAAGCGTACGGCATCGAGCTCGCTCCCGAACCGCCCTACCCGCCGCCCAAGGACGCTGAATGGGCATGGATGAAAACGGGCTTCAGCGAGTGCATCGACAGCTTCGTCGCCTTCGGCCTGTTCCGTTCGGCCCAGCGCTCCGGCTACTTCCCCGAAGCCCTCGTCGAGACGTTCGAGCCCGTCATTCAGGAAGAAGCCCGGCACATCCTGTTCTTTGCGAACTGGGTGGCGTGGCACCGGCGCAGTCTGCCTGTCTGGAAGCGGCCGTGGTTCTACGCGCGCGTGGCAGCCGTCTGGGTCACCTTGATCTGGGATCGCATGGCGATCGCACGCGGCATCGATACCGACGGTGTGGCCCGTGACGCCAACTTTCCGGCGACCGGCACTGCCGACATCGGCGAGTCGCTCAAGCCCCGCGACCTGATTGTTCTGTGCCTGGAGGAAGATGCAAGACGCATGGATGGCTACGACAAGCGCCTGTTGCGCCCGACCTTCGTGCCGAAGCTCGCCCGGATTGCGCTTCGCTTCATGAAGTCCTGAGCGGCACGTCTGTCGTACCGATGAAAAAAAGCCGTCCCGAGTTTCTCACTCGGGACGGCTTTTGATTTTGCTGCGACAGCCAGCGAACGCTTAGCTGCCTTGGCTGACGTTCAACTCGCCGGCGGCGCGGGCACGGGCCAGTTCCTGCTTCACGTCGGTGCGCGACATGCTCGAGCCTTGCGAGGCGACGACCGGGTAATCGATGTCGTTTTGGGCCATAAGGCCTTCAGCACGCGCCTGAGCCAGTTGGGCCTTCACTTCCGTGCGGCTCATGGCCGGACCCGAAGCGACATACACCGGATAATCGGCGTCGCCGTGCGGGATCACGCCTTGTGCGCGGGCTTGAGCCAGATCGGCCAGCACGTCGGCACGCGTGAGCGGCTGACCTTGCGAGGCGACTTGAGGATAGTTGTTGCCATTTTCTGCTGCGTTGCTGGCAACGGCACCGAGCGAAGCCACGGCGGCGATAAGGACGATTGCGATGTTCTTGGTGTTCATTTTCTTAACTCCTGTCTAGTTGCGACGACTTTGTTTTGCATTGCGCCGTCGATGTAAGGAAGTCTAGAACTCGCCGCCCCGATGAAAAACGCGATATTTGTCGAGGAACTATTGCGTCGTTCGACGGGAATCGATCGCACCAGACCGGTGCATTCGATCATGACAAACGCCGCTTCTCCCCCGTTTCACTGAGGGAAAAAGCGGCGTGACAGAAGAAAGAAATGGAGGCGGGACGGCTCAGTCCGTGAGCGACGCGCCAAGGGCGTCGAGCAGAAGCCGGGTGCCGCGCTCGCGCGAACCCGCGTCGTCGTAGCCGTCCAGAAATGCGCCTTGTTCGGTCATGACGAGAAGCGTGCCGCCGTCGTGCGCGCGTAGATCGACCGTCGCGAGCGATACGGAGATCTTGCGGGTATCGAGGTGCATTTCGTAGGCATAGACAAGCCGCGTATCGGGCACGACATCGAAATACGTGGCGTCGAACGTCGACACCATGCCCCCGGCCCACCGCCCGCTCACGCGCTCGCGACCACCGGGCCGGGCATCCATCGATCGCTCCAGCACCGTGAGACCGTCGCTGCGGGCGAACCAACGGTCCTTGGCTTCGCGGTCGGTCAGTGCACGGAAGACCCGTGCGGGAGATGCGGGGTACTGACGCTCGATGCGAAAGGTCGCATGCACGACGCTACGTTGCGCTGGCGCCCCGACCTCGCGCATAACCTCGCGACCGAGCTTGTCCAACGTCTGTGCCCAGCCAGCGCTGGCGCCTTCGGGCATCCAGGCATAGGCGGGATCGTGAACGGTGTAGCGTTGCTCGACGTCCAGCCGCGTGCCTTGCGCTACGTCCGTGAAGGACGCCGTCGTGAGCGCGCCGAACAGCGCCACCCCCTTGGCGTCGGTCACTTCCATGTCGATCACGAGACGTCCGGGGGCGTCGATCTCGACGAAGCGCCCGCGAATCCAGTGCGCGTCACCTTCGGGCGACTGCATCATCAGTTCGAAAGCACCGCCCACTTGGGCGTCGATCCTGGCTTCGGGTATGGTGTAGCCAGCCGGGCAAAACCAGCGCTTCACCGCCTCGGTGGTTGTCCAGGCGCGAAATACCGTTTCCCGCGTGGTGGCATATGTCCGGCCAACCGTCAGCGGGCGCGGCTGCGCCGCAGACGCTGCGGCTTCACTTGCTGTCCTCATGAAATGCTCCTTCGGGGGGCAGGCTGGCCAGATACTCGCCCAAACGGTCGAGATGACCTTCCCACTCATGACGGCGCTGGTTGATCCATCGCTCGGCAAGACTCAGCGCCTGGGGTTCGATCCGGCACGTGCGCACACGGCCGGCCTTCTCCGTTCGCACCAGCCCCGCGCTTTCGAGCACGGTCAGGTGCTGCATGACCGCCTGCAACGACATCGCCAGCGGCTGCGCGAGCGCACTGACCGACGCCGGCCCCTGCGCCAGCCGCGCAAGCATTGCGCGGCGCGACGCATCGGCCAGTGCCTGAAAAGTCAGATCGAGGGCGTTGTCATGGTCAAGCATGTGCTTGAGTATAGACGTCAAAAAAACTAAAGCAAGAACTTTAGTATCGACGCGTCAAGTGATGATGTGGTGATCGCGCGCGCGCACGCGGGCCGTGTGCTGGCGGTGAAGGATTTCGCTCAGCGACTGCTCGATCGTCTCGGACATGGCGTCGAGCGCGAGGTCGTTCGGCTCCAGCCCGAACGGCTCTTCGATTTCAGCGCTGACCGCTTCGAGCGCGAAGAAAGTGTACGAGATGAAAGCCACGATCACCGGGGTCATCGGGCCGATGGAGTCGACCAGCCCGAACGGCAGCAACAGGCTGTAGAGATAGGTCACGCGGTGCAGGATCACGCCGTAGGTGAACGGAATCGGTGTAGTGGCGATCCGCTCGCAGCCGCCGATGGCATCGCCCAGACGATCCAGATGCATTTCCATGACCTGCGCGAGCGGTGCGTCGATCTGCCCGCGCACGCGACGCTCCCGCAGCCATTCCCCCGCCATGAGCAGGATCGTAATCGGCTTGAACTGTTTACGCGCGAGGCACGCCACCTCTTCCTTGCCGAGCAGCCGTTCGAAGTCGGCGTGGGGGTCGGTGCCGCGCAACTGATGGCGCATGCTGTGCACGAAAGCGATGAGATAAGAGACGAAGCGTGGCGAATCCGAGGCATCGGACACCAACGTCATCGACTGACGGGCCAATGCACGCGTTTCGTTGAGTACGCTGCCCCAGAGCATGCGGGCTTCCCAGTAGCGGGCGTAGCTCGTGGTGTTGCGAAAACCGAGAAAGATCGCGAGCGTTATACCGATCAGCGAGAACGGGATAAACGTGAGCGGGATCTTCCATTCGAAGATGCGCCCATGGGCGAGTGTGACAACTATCGAAATGATCGTGGTGAAAATGAGCTGCGGAGCGATCTTGGGCAAGATCGAGCCGCGCACGACGAAGAGCATGCGCAGCCAGTGCAGATTGGGTCGAACGATCATGGCAACAAAGGCGCTCGCAAGCGCGGAAAGGCAGGCTGTGGGGGGGGAAGCCGCTGCGGCGGGATGATACGCCCATATTGATGGGTTTGAAATGGTTGCAACCGATTGCAACATCGCTATCCGGCGCTCGCAGGGATAGTGAGAATGCCAATACGCCGTCTTGGCGTAGATAAGGGCTAAGGGCCAAAACAACGATCATGAACGTCGCGCACCCCACTTCTCGCATTCCATCCGCGATGGCGCCCCGCAAGACTCGCGGACTGGCCGCCATCGCGTTGCTCGCCGGACTCGCGGGCGTCATCGGCAGTTTGTCGGGCTGTGTGGTAGAACCGCCACGGCCAGCCCCCGCTGCGCGTGTCATCGTGGAGCCCGATCCGCATACCGTGGCCATCCAACGTCGCGAGCAGATCGACCGCCGCATCGGCAACGAATCGCGCGATATCGACAATCATGTGAATCTGGGCTATTACCCGCCACCGCGCGGTTATGAATTACACCGCCGTCTGGACGCCATTGCGCAGGAAACCCGCGACATGGCAGCGCAACACGGAAGCGGCCTGTCGGGCGACGAGCAACGTGTGCTCAATCAGGAACTCGACCAGTTGCACCGTCTGATCGCCGGTTGACGTGACGACGCGCCGCCTCGTAGGCGCTCGGCGACGAACCTCCGCAAAAGAGAACGCCCGCCGGCCGCAAAGCCGACGGGCGTTTGTCCGTCTCGCCGGACGGGAACTACTTCACATCCAGCGCCTGGGCCAGCGTCACCGGATCCTGGAAGATGCTCGAGAAGTCGAGCGCCCCATGGCCGTTGGCCCGATGCACCTCGAAGATGCGGCGAGCCAGATCGCCAAGCGGCGTCGCCACGTCGCTGGCTTCGGCCGCTCCGTGGGCCAGGCGCAAGTCCTTCGCCATCAGATCGGTCGCAAACCCCCCCGTGTATCCGCGTGACGACGCCGCGTTCTCCATCACGCCCGGACATGGGTTGTAGACCTCCAGTGTCCAGTTGCGTCCGGAGCTTTGCTGCATGACCGCCGAGAGCACCTTCGGATCGAGCCCATTGGCGATGCCCAGACGCAGCGCCTCGCTTGTGCCGGCCATCAGGATGCCCAGCAGCATGTTGTTGCAAAGCTTGAGCGTCTGCCCGGCGCCAAGCGGGCCGCCATGATGGATGGCACGTCCCATGTTGCCGAGCAGCGGCCGCATGCGCTCGACGAGCGCCGCATCGCCGCCCACCATGAAGGTGAGCGTGCCGGCCGCCGCGCCTGCCGTGCCGCCGGAAACCGGCGCATCGAGCAGCAGCGTGCCCGGGCGGGCGAGTTTGGCCAACTGACGGGGAATCTCCGGCGGCACCGTGCTGCTGTCGATCAGCACGGCGTCCGACGCAGCATTCGCGAGTACCCCTTGCGGGCCGTCGTATGCCGCGAGCACATGCTCACCGGCGGGCAGCATCGTGATAACCACCTGCGCGTCGCGCACGGCATCGGCAATCGACGTCGCGGCGCGGCCTCCGGCCGCCGCCAGCCGCTCCACTGCCCCACCGGACAAATCGAAGCCGCACACCGCATGCCCCGCCTTGACCAGATTGGCCGCCATCGGGCCGCCCATATTGCCGAGGCCGATGAACGCGACGCGCAACGTTCCTGATTGAGTTTCCGTAGCCATCGTCTGTCTCCGAAATCCGTAGGAAAGGCGTGTTACTTGAGTGTGATCGTCGTGTTCACGCCCGACGGGCCGGTACCACGCGCTTGCCAACGCGCCGTCACGGTCTTGGTCTGCGTCCAGAACAGAATGGCTTGCTTGCCGTTCGGCCCCAGATCGCCGAGCTTCGAGCCGCGCGAGCCGGTGAAGCTGAACCAGGCGACCGGCACCGGAATCGGCAGGTTGATCCCGACCTGACCGACATCGATCTCGTTCTGGAACTGACGCGCCGCGCCGCCGTCCTGCGTGAACAGCGCCACACCGTTGCCGTTCGGGTTCGCGTTGACAAAGGCAATCGCTTCATCGAGCGTATCGACCCCTGTCATGCACAGCACCGGTCCGAAAATCTCGTCGCGGTAAATCGACATGTCGGCCGTCACGTCATCGAAAATGGTCGGACCGACGAAATTGCCTTCCGGTGCTTCCTTGACCGAGTGACCGCGACCGTCGAGCAGCAGCTTCGCGCCCTCTTCCACACCGGCGCCGATGAGTTTCTCGATGCGGGCACGGGCCGGCTTCGACACCACCGGGCCGAGATCCGCGTGGCGATCGGTACCCGGGCCCACCTTGAGCGCACGTGCGCGCTCTACCAACTCGGGCACCCACTCGCGCGCCTCGCCCACGAGCACCGCGACAGACGTTGCCATGCAACGCTGGCCCGCCGCGCCGAACGCTGCCCCCAGCAAATGATTGATGGCCTGCTCGCGATCCGCGTCGGGCAGGATCACGCAGTGGTTCTTCGCGCCCATCATCGCCTGACAACGCTTGCCCGCATCCGAAGCGCGACGATAGATATGCGTGCCGACGTGCGTCGAACCGATGAACGATATGGCCTTGATATCCGGGTGATCGCAAATGGCGTTGGCAATGTCCGGGCCGCCATGCACGACGTTAAGCACTCCCGGCGGCAGACCGGCTTCCAGCGCCAGTTCGGCCAGACGCAGCGATGCGCTCGGGTCTTGCTCCGACGGCTTGAGCACGAACGTGTTGCCCGTTGCCACCGCGAGCGGAAACATGAAACACGGCAGCATCACGGGGAAGTTGAAAGCGGTGATACCCGCGCATACGCCCAGCGGTTCGATCAGCGTGTAGACGTCGACGCCACCGGCGGCATTCTGTGCGTACTCGCCCAATTGCAGCGACGCAATGGCGCATGCGTGTTCGACGACTTCGAGGCCGCGCCCCACTTCGCCCTCGGCGTCGGGCAGCGTCTTGCCGTGCTCGCGTGTGATCAGTCCGGCGAGTTCGCCCGTGTGATCGCGCAGCAGTTGCTGAAAGCGCAGCATCACGCGCATGCGGTTCGCTTGCGACGTATTGCGCCAGCTTTTGTAAGCCGCCTTGGACGACGCCACGGCCGCGTTGAGTTCTTCGGTTGTCGCAAACGGCACGCGGGCGACAACTTCCTGTGTGGCCGGGTTCACAACGTCGCGCCATTGCGAGGTCTTCGACTCGACGCGTTTGCCGTCGATGAGCAGCGGAAGGGTAGGTAAGGACATGACAGGCTCTCCAGATCGAAACGAATGCAAGAATTCGGGGCTTGCGCCACTTCGGGGTTCGGGCGATGGCGGGCTGCGGCAAGTGGGCACGCAGCGCCGCCGGCAATTACAAGATAGGCAATCGGGGCCAGGACTGCGCCATGGCGATCAGCCGGCGCTCACTTCGCTGCGGTGTTCGCCTTTACGAGTGAACAGGTCGATTTCGACAACGGTTGGAAGGCTTCGGTCGCGGGCACGGTGGCAACCTTGGTGTAGTAGTCCCACGGGCCTTTCGACTCGGCGGGCGACTTCACACGGAACAGGTACATGTCGTGAATCACGCGGCCGTCCGGACGAATGGACGCGTTGTGCATGATCGGGTCCCGGATCGGCATCTCGCGCATTTTCTGCGCGACCACCTTCGCCTCCACGCTCTTCGTCGCCGCCACCGCACGCAGGTAGTGCAGCACGCTCGAATACACGCCCGCCTGCACCATCGTCGGCTTCAGATCCTTGTATTTTTTCTGGAAGCGGGCCGACCAAACGCGCGACGCGTCGTCGAAGTCCCAGTAGAAGCCGTCGGTAAACAACAGGCCCTGTGCCGTGTTCAGACCCAGCGCATGAACGTCCGAGAGGAACACCAGCAGCGCCGCGAGCTTCTGCCCGCGTTGCACGATGCCGAATTCACGCGCCTGCTTGAGCACATTGACCGTGTCCTGGCCACCGTTGGCGAGCGCCACGACCTGTGCCTTCGAGCTTTGCGCCTGCAACAGGAACGACGCATAGTCGGAGGCATTGAGCGGATGCCGCGACTGGCCCACCACGGTGCCGCCGAGCGTCTTCACGATATCGGCGGCGTCCTTCTCCAGCGAGTGCCCGAACGCATAGTCGACGGTGATGAAATACCACGACTTGCCGCCGTCGCCGACCACGGCGCGCGCGGTTGCCGCCGACTGGGAGTAGGTGTCGAACATCCAGTGAAAGCCCGTGGGCGAGCAGTCTTCGTTCGTCAGACGCGTGGTCGCCGGGCCTGAGAACAGCGCGACGCGCTGCTTGTCCATCGCGAGTTTCTGTACGGCGAGCGCGGCGGCCGAGTTCGTCAGATCGGCAATCGCGTCGACGTTGTCACGGTCGAACCACTCGCGCGCCTTGTTGGCGGCAACATCGGCCTTGTTCTGGTTGTCGGCCGAGACCAGATCGATCTTCATGCCCTTGCATTCGGCCGCCAGACAATCGTCAATGGCCATCTGCGCCGCCACGACCGACCCGCCGCCCCCCATCGCGGAATACGTGCCCGACATGTCGGTCAGCACCCCCACCCTCACCGGACGGTTCGGCAACTCCGCCATCCCCGATACCGACGTCAACCCCAAGCCCGCGCCAAGTCCCAGCGCGAGCAGCCACGGCTTCATCTTCATCGCTTTGTCTCCTTCAGGTCCTTTCAGGTCTCTTATGCTTTCGTCGCCGTCGTCTATGCGCGGCGCTCATGAATTGTATTTGTGCGAATTTGCTTTACATAGCGAAAATCTGCATCTATTTTGTGCATAAATACACATAGGAGATCGAGCGATGGCACGCACCTCAACGGCACGGCAGTCGGGTATCGTCGGCGTTTCGAGCGCGGAGCCACGTCCCGACTGGGACGATCTTCGGTACTTTCTGGAGGTGGCGCGCACGCAGCGGGTGAGTGCTGCGGCGCAGCGTCTGGGGGTCGATCACACCACGGTGTCGCGGCGTGTCCGGGCGCTGGAGCAGTCGCTCGGCACGTTGTTGTTCGACAAATCTCGCAACGCGGGCTTCGCTCTGACGCCGGAAGGTCAGCAACTCCTCGTTCACGCCGAGCAGATGGAGACGGCGGTGCAATCGGCCTGCGAGCAGGTGGCGGGTTTGGGACAAACACTCTCGGGCCATGTCCGCATCGGGTCGACGGAAGCGTTCGGCACGTATTTCGTCACGCCCGTGCTCTCACGCTTCCAGCGCGAATATCCCGCCATCGACTTCGACGTGTTGCCGGTGCCGCGCTTCGTGAGTCTCTCGAAGCGCGAAGCCGATCTGGCGATCACCATCGAACGTCCGCAACGCGGCCCGTATGTGTGCAGCAAGCTGTGCGACTACCGCTTGCAGTTGTACGCGACGCCCGGCTATCTCAAGCGATACGGCGAGGTCACGACGTTCGCGGATCTGAGCGGACGCCGGTTCATCAGCTATGTCGACGAACTCAGCTTCAGCAACGAGTTGCGCTATCTGGAAGACGTCGTGCCGGGGTGCCACGTCGTGCTGCGCAGCACGAGTGTCATTGCGCAATATCAGGCCGCGTTGCAGGGCGAGGCACTGGCGATCCTGCCTTGCTTCATGGCGGCGCAGGACGCCCGGCTGGTGCCGTTGCTCGTCGACGACGTGGCGGTCACACGCAGCTTCTGGATCTACTGCCACGAGGAATTGCGCACGCTCAAGCGCATTACGGTGCTATGGGACTATCTGCGCGACGCCGCACACCGCAACGACGCCCTGTTGCAAGGCACGACCGGGCAGTTGCACTTGATCTGATCAACGAACCTTGCGCTGTTCGGCGTCGATCACGGGGGGAATGGCGCAGCGCATCACTTCGATGAAGCGGCGCAGACGTGCCGGGTAGTACTTCGCATACGGATAGATGATGTACATCGGCAACGGCGTCGAGCGCCATTGCGGCACAAGCTGGATCAGACGCCCCTGCGCCACGTCCTCGGCCATCACCCATGCGGAGCAGATCCCCACCCCGAGCCCGCGTATTGCGGCACTGCGCAACGCATAGAGATTGTCCGTACTCATGCGCGGGTCGAATGCGACGCGGGCTGCCTCGCGGGTTGTCTCATGCGTGAGCGTGATCTCGTTGCGATAGAACGTCGAGAGCGAAAGCCATGGCAACGACGCCAGATCCGACGGGTGCGCGGGGAGTGGGCGCCCCGCCAGCAATTCGGGGGACGCCACGACGATTCGCGGCACGTCGGTCAACGTGATCGCCACATTCGACGGGTCTCGCAGTTCCCCCACGTGGATCGCGCAGTCGAGCCCTTCCGCAATGAAATCGGGCTCATCGTCGCGCAGGAACCAGTGCACCTTGACCCCGACATAGCGCTCGAGAAAGTCAGCAAGCGGCCCAACCATCATTTCCTGACCAAACGCGTGCGGGACGAGCACGCGCAAGGTGCCCTCCGGGTCGTCGCCCGTGCCGCGCAGATCGGCTTCGAACGCCTCCCAGCTCGTGACCAACTCCTTCGCTCGCGCGAAGCAGCGCTCGCCGTCTTCGGTGAGCTTCATGCGGTGCGTCGACCGCTGGAGCAGTCGGAGCCCCAGCGAACGCTCAAGCATCTGCAAACGCCGGCTGACGGTGGGCTGCGTGGTGCCGAGCCGCACTGCCGCCGCCGACAGACTGCCGGCCTCGACGATGCGCACAAACGTCTGCATCAACTCGACGCGGTCGGCGCCTCCGCCCCGGCTGGCGGCAGCGTCGGTCGTAGCGGACGGGGGTTCGAGGGGCTCTGTCATACGCATCACGTATAAATGTTGTACGGATTATAGGCCTACCGCTGCACCGCACCAAGCGAGACACTACGCCCATACTTTTGCTACCGGAGTCCCCCTGATGAGTTCCGCTCAAACAAGTGATGCGGCCGGCAAGAACGGCACGGCTCAGGCCGCTGTCCGGCCTCAGCCCGAATTGTCCGCCCGGCTGATCCTGTTACTGGCCACCGGCACCGGCCTGACGGTTGCCTCGCTGTACTACGCTCAGCCGATGCTCGGCATCATGACCGACGACATCCACGCGGCCAACACGACCGTCGGCTGGGTGCCCACGCTCACCCAGCTTGGCTACGCGCTTGGCATTCTGCTGCTGGTGCCGCTTGGCGACATCATCGATCGGCGTCGTATCGTGCTGGTCAAGGGCGCGATTCTCACGCTCGCGCTGCTGCTGGCTGCCTTCGCGCCGGGCATCGGCACGCTGCTCGCCGCGAGTCTGGCCATCGGCCTGACGGCGACGATGGCGCAAGACATCGTGCCTGCGGCGGCCGCGCTCGCTCCCGAATCGATCCGGGGCCGGGTGGTCGGCACGGTGATGACCGGGTTGTTGCTGGGCATTCTGCTCTCGCGGGTCGTGTCGGGTTTCGTCGCGCAGAACTTCGGCTGGCGCGCGATGTACGTCGTCGCCGCCATCAGCGTGGCCGGCTTTGGTGTCGTGGCATGGCGCGGTCTGCCGTCGTTCCATCCGACGACGCAGATGACTTATCGCCAGTTAATCGGCTCGGTGGCCAGCCTGTGGCGGCGTCATCCGGCGTTGCGCCGTGCCGCTGTGGCGCAGGGCTTGCTGTCGGTCGGGTTCAGTGCCTTCTGGTCGACGCTGGCGGTGATGCTTCACGAAGCGCCGTTCCATCTGGGGGCTGCTGCGGCAGGCGCCTTCGGTCTGGCAGGTGCCGCCGGTGCACTTGGTGCGCCGTTGGCCGGGCGTATTGCCGATCGTCGCGGGCCGCAGATCGTGACGCGTCTCGGTGCGGGTCTGGTAGCCGTCTCGTTTGCAGCGATGCTGCTCGCCCCCATGCTCGGCGCGCACGCTCAGTTGTGGTTGATCGGCCTGGCCGCCATCGGTTTCGATCTGGGGGTGCAGGTGGCGCTCGTATCGCATCAGACCATCGTGTACGGCATCGAGCCCGCCGCCCGCAGCCGTCTGAACGCGGTGCTCTTCGTCGGCGTGTTCATCGGCATGTCGATAGGCGCAGCGCTCGGCGCTCAGGCACTGGCACACTGGGGTTGGACGGGCGTTGCATCGCTCGCCACGCTTGCCGCCATCGGAGCACTCGTGGTGCGGATGTGGCCGGGCACAGTTTCGGCCCACTGACACACATCGACAGATAACACGGCGCAACGACAAAGGCCGCCTCCCCTCCGGAGGCGGCCTTTTCGTTTCACGCAAACGCGCGACGGGAAGCCATCGCCAATGCTATTGCCGTGACTCAGCCGCCTTGGCGGCGCACGCTTTCGCACGCTTATACAGCACATCGGTATCGATGCCGTCGAGCGTCAGACCGAATCGCTCCCGCAGAATCTGCGCGAGTTGCGCGCCCGATGCGATATCGGTTTCCGTCACGAGTTCGCCTTGTGCGGAGCGCTCCGTGAGCGTTGTGTTGAGCAAGGCGATCCGTCCCTGCGGCAGCACACGGCATGCGATGAGTTGATTCAGGAAGATCGAGTCCGGCGCACTCGACGTGTACCAATTGCCCAGCTTGTAATCGATCCATTCGGCGGGCTTCGGCGTAAAACGATACACAGGCAGCCACCGCTGTGCCGAGCGCACGCTCAAACGATACTCGCTGGGCGGCGCGCCATCGTCCGCACCGACCGCCTCCAACTGAAACGTTTCCAGCAAGGTCGATTGCGGTTGTGTCGATTGCAGGCGCAGCGGCGCCGTGAGGGTCACGGAGCCGAAGCCTACATCGGCCAGCAAAGCCTCGCCGTCCAGATCGACACGCAACAACATGTGCGTCAGCGGCGCTTCCGCATCGAACGAACGTCCCCACGCAACGCGCCCGATCAACGGCGTCACGGCGAAACCCAGATGCGTCAGCGCGTTGGCGAACAAGGCGTTCTGCTCGAAGCAGTAGCCGCCGCGCCCCCCGTCGAGCAACTTGGCGACGACCGACGGCAGATCGACCTCGACCGGCCGGCCGCAAATCGGATCGAGGTTTTCGAAGGGGATCGCCAAAGGATGCAGCGAGTGCACCGCGCGCAGAACATCGAGCGTGGCTTCACGCGGGCCGGTATAGCCAATGCGCCGGAAATAGCGCTCTGGATCGAAGGGATGAGACATGCCAGACTTCCTCGTTTGGGGATACGGACATACGCAAAGCACATACGTTAGCGCATTCGCTGCCTCCTTGCGCGTTCCCCGGTAACAGCGGGGTATCCCGAAGAATGCGCACGAGGGAATACGCAACCCGCCAATTTCAGCAGGGACACGCGCCCGAAGCATCCTCGTATGCTTACGCCGTCGCGCCGCGTGCGCCCCTTTGCCCTCGATAGGCTCTCATGACCGACACGACAACCCCGGGAACCGCAGCGATCACGGTAGCCTGCCAGTGCGGCAGCGTCTCGATGACACTCACCGGCAAGCCCGCCGCACGCGCCTTGTGCCACTGCAACGCCTGCCGCGACTTTTACGGTACGCCGGTGCTGGCGGCGACCGCCTGGGCGCCGTCGCAAGTGGCGATCGCGGGCGCCACGCACACGTTTTCGCATCCGTCGCGCAAGATGTCGCGACGCTTCTGCGCCGCGTGCGGCGAGACCCTTCATGGCACCAATCGTTTGGAGATGTACGTCGTGCCGAATGCACGACTCGCGCGGGCACACGACACCAGGCTGCCCGCCGACCTGCAACCGACGATGCACCTGTTCTATCGTCATCGCGTATTGGACGTGCAGGACGATTTACCCAAATACCTCGACGGTTGGGACGGGCCGCTCTACGGGCAATGAGAGAGGATGGCATCGACGGTCATCGCCACATACTGCGATGACCGTTCGCAGGGGGACGTGCCCTCAGTCGCTCGGTTCGCAGAAGCGGATACGATTATTGAACGGATCGGTCACCGTCATTTGTTTGCCCCAGTCGAGCGCCTCGATGCCGGGATTCATATTGGGATAGCGCTTGCCGGACAGATCGCGCTGATACGCCTCGACGCCGCGCATGAAGACGAACGTCGTCGCACCGGGACTCGCGTCGCCGAAATGGCCTGACAGGTGCAATGTCATCCCCGCGCGCGAAACCTGACAGTACAGGGGCATACCTTCGGCGAAGCGGTGCTCCCAATCGATCTGAAAACCCAGAAAGTCCACATAGAATTCGCGTGCCTTCGCTTCGTCGAAGATGCGGTGAATCGGCGCGACGGTGTCGAAGACGATCCCGTCCGCCGGGGCAGACGCGAGTTTGGCGGCGAGCACGTTCCAGTCCGCGAAGCCGAACTGCGCGGCGACGGATTCCAGAGCTTGCGCGTGGGAAATGTCGATGCCCTCGCGCGCGAGACGCTCGCGCAACGACTTGGCCATGATCTTGGCGTCGAGATAGGTTCGCATGTTTACCATCCTTGCTAGTGTTCGGTGGCGACGAATTCGATCAGTGCTCGCGTTGCTGATGCGCGTCGCCTGATGAACGGGACGGACATGCGACTCCTGCGATGCTTTCACCGATCCCGGACACGGGTGCGAGCGGCAGGCAACATCGGCCTGCGGCGATTCTAGCAGCATTCTGCGTACGCCAGAAAGCAGACCGGCAATGCCGAAATGCGATAGCACCGCGCCGAATTTCGTATTGGCCGCCGTCGCACCGCGCCGGTATAGTGGCGCTCGTTGGCTGGTCATGCGCCGGCCTCTGTTATCCGGAGTCTCCCTTTCATGATCGACGCCGCGCGCGTAACGCAAGCGCTGGCCGAGCGCCACCTCCGCCCCGATCTTCGTCAACGCGAGACCATCGCCGCACTTGCCCGGCTGACGGACACAAGCACGAGCCGAGCCGCCGTCGACGGCGTGTATTGCTACGGTCCGCCCGGGCGCGGCAAAAGCCTCGTCGTCGACGCGGCCTTCGCCATCGCCGTGTGCGAAAAGCGGCGTGTGCACTTTCACGAATTCCTGCGCGACATACACCGCCAACTCGTGCGCGAACCAAAATGCGACGACCGGCTCGCCGCCGTCGCCAACCGATGGCTGGAAGGCGTTGAACTGCTTTGCTTCGACGAGTTTCACGTCCACGACATCGCCGATGCCTTCCTGATCGGTCGCTTTCTCGACATGGCACTCGCACGCGGCGTACGGTTGGTGCTGACGTCGAACTACGCGCCACAACAGTTACTGCCCGATCCCGAGTTTCACGAACGTTTCGAACCGACCATCGCGGTGATTCTGCAACGCTTCGCGATCATCCATTTCGACGGCGCCACCGATTACCGCCTGGGCGGTGAAGCGGCACGGTTGCCGCGCTGGATCGCACCGCTGGAATATGCCCGCGACGTCTTGCCTGCGCGTTACATCGAGTTGGAGGGGATGCCCGCATCGGCGCCGTCGGAGGTGGCGCTGGCGGGCCGCACCCTGGCTGCACGAAGCGCAGGAAACCGTGTGCTTTGGGCAAGTTTCGACGACCTGTGCGTCGCTCATCGTTCGCATCTGGATTACCTCGCGCTCGCGGAGCACTGGCAATCGCTGATCGTCGACGACCTGCACGTCGAACGTCTGCAACGCCCCGATACGCTGCAACGATTCCTGTGGCTGATCGACATCTGCTACGACCGTCGACGCACGCTGCTGATCGCCTCGGACGCACCACTCATTCCTGCGCTCGACGCCCTGAGCGACTGGCGCGATCTGTCACGCACGATCAGCCGTCTGGCAGAGATGGGATCGCTCGATTACGAGCGTCGCACGCTCGTTCGTCCACGCTGACACGCTGACAATCGCCTCGATGCACAAGCCGAATCCGCTGCTTGCTGCCTTCGATGGTATCTGCAAGACTGGCAGTTTCGCCCAGTCACCGATATTTCGCCATGCCACTCTCCACGCTCGCAATTTTCGCTACTGCCGCCCTGATCGGTGGCCTGATCCCCGGCCCCACCACGCTGCTCGCGCTCGCGAACGGCATTTCGGGTAACTGGCGCGTGGTGATCGTGGGGATGTGCGGCGCAGCACTCTCCGACATGCTGGTCGTCGCTGCGGTGGGCGCGGGACTCGGCGCACTGCTCATGGCGTCGGCGTCGTTATTTGCGACGGTCAAATGGGTTGGTGTCGCCTATCTTGTCTGGCTTGCTGTTCAATTGTGGCGCCATCATCCACAGGATCTCAGCCAAGTGCGCATCAAGTCGGATCTGAGCGCACGACGCGTCTTCCTGCGCAGCTTCGGTGTCGCGTTGACCAATCCGAAGATCCTGCTGTTTTTCACGGCATTTCTGCCGCAGTTCGTCGATACGTCGATGCCGCTCGCGCCGCAGTATGCCGTGCTGGCCATCGTTTCGGCCGCCGTCGACATCATGGTGATGACGCTCTATGCCACCGGTGGCGTGCAGGCCGCGCGCCTGATGACGGCACGCGGCCTGCGACGCCTGAACCGCGTGTGTGCCGTTGTCATGTTCACGCTCGCTGGCGGGCTCGCCCTCTATCGGAAGGGCGGCAATTGATCGTCGAAGGGAACCGGTCCCGAATGTGCAACGCGTCTGTGTAGTCGCGAAACGCTTCGGATGTGGGCGTGCCGACGACCGACCAGAGCCCTCGCCACCCCGGCAGGATATCGACATAGCGCAGCAACTGACCTTGTACCTTGTTCGCGGTGTCAGTGGCAAATTCGTTGAAGCGCAAGTCTGCGGTGGCTTGCGTTCGCTTGGCAAGTTCGGTGATGACAATGTGAGTCACGCCGAGTCACCCAATCAGTACCGCCAAAGCAATAAGATGCGGGAAATACGACAACGGTCGGATCACGATACGAGCTGGCTCAGCCGGAGGATGAACGCTATGGTGCGGGTATCCTGCGCCGGATGCAGGGTAGTGCGGCCGGCGGCCATTGGGTTCGGTGCCCCCCCCCTGGCCGCCGGATCAACCTGCGAATGGCGCCCGTCCGCCCTCGCTTTTTACCAGTGGTAGCGATATCCCACCTGGCCGTACACGTTGCGACGATAGTCGCCACCCAGGTTGCGCGCGTACTTCACGCTCGCGTACAGCGACGATGTGCGGCCCAAGGTCGCTGCCATGCCGGCGCCCAGTTCGTACCACGTCTTCGCGAGACGACTGTCGAAGGTCGCGCCAGCGACGCTGGTCTGCCCCGGTGACAGGAAGTCGTGCACGACGTCGAAAGTCAGATAGGGAGACGCCGAACCGATGCCCGCGACGTTCGCCAGATCTGGCGCACCCAGCTTGAAGCCGACGCGACCGCGCAACGCATTCGTCGTATTGCCCGACACGCCGGACACGCTGTCACTGAAGCCGTTCAGGTGCAAATACTGATAAGCCAATTGCGCCTGCGGCTCGATGGTGACGCCCGAGCCCAGAATCGCGAATGGATGCCCGATCTCGCCCGAGAGCGCTGCACCGAAGCCGTTTTGGGTCGCCCCGATACCGCCCGCGTCACTATATTTGTTGCGGTAGTGCGAGACCTGCGTGGTCACATCGACGTACGCCCCTTGCGGCAGAATGCGCGTCCAGTACGCGCCCACCGACTGCGCCTGCATGGTGACCGACCCGGTCGCGGCGGAGAGCGTCGGGTCGAGCGTGCGGGCACTGTCCGAGAATGACGCCGACGCCGTACCGAAGGTCGCCGTCAACCCCGCGTGGGCGCTGCCGCCCATGCCCGAGGCGTCCGTGGCCAAACGCCAATCCCGCCCGAATTGCGCTGCAAACATGCGTTCGTCGGCGTTGAAGCGGCTCGACATATCGGCGTCCATCGTCTTGCCGAATACGCGCCCCCATACGCCGTTGGCGCTGCGGCTGCCACCTTCCCCTGCGTCGCCGCGCAGGCTACCCATGCGCTCCTGGAAACGGCCGAGCGTCGTGTAACCAAAGTCCGTGACGAGTTGCGGCGTCATGGCATAGGCTACGGCCGCCGCGCGGTACGCCGTTGCGCCCGAGCCGTACGACGTTGACAGATACCAACTTGCGGTGCCCGCCGCAGCACTCTCGCGCAGGAGGTATTGATAGGCCCCCGCTTGCACCGGTGCAGCAAGCCTGAATGCGCCCGCCGCCGACGTTCCATTGACCTGCACGAGCTGGATGCCGGCGCCCGTCGTGGCTACGCCTGCGCCAGTGATGTTGACCTTGAGCGCAGTGGTACCGCTGGCGTTCCCGTTGATCAAGAGCTTGTCCGAGGCCACCGATGAGCTGTCGTTCGCGATGGATGCATTCAGCAACGCCGTTCCGTTGTTGCCGACGTAGTCGCCAGCAATCGTGAACGTACCCGTGCTACCGGACGCCGCGCCCGGCGATGCGCTTCCGACGGCGATCATGCCCGCGTTCGTCACGCTGCCGAGCGTGCCGCCATAGCCCGCCAGCGTGGCGCCTGCGGCCACTGTCGCCAGACCGGATCCGAGTGTTGCGTTTCGGTGTGAAGCGTCGCCCACGATCACCGTCGCCCCGCTCGCTATCGCGGTCGTGCCCGCGTAGGAACTGGCGCCATTCAGAGCGATGGTGCCAGCACCAAGACTCACGGCCGAGAAATTCGAGATCGCGCCGTTGTAGTTGAATGCGTTGCCGGTGCCTGGCGTGATAGTCAACGTGCTGGTGCCGGTGCCGCCCGACACATCGCCGTTCACGACGGCAGAGCCGCCGAGAATTTGCAGCGTGCTGTTGCCGCTGCCCAGATCGACCGCCTTGCCGTTCTGATCGGCGGTGATCGTCCCGTAGTTGATGACGGTCGCGTCGTTCGCGCCGGTGTTGACGACGGCCGCCGTCGCACCGCCGCCTTCGAGCACGCCGCTCGCCTGGTTGACGACAGTCACGGTGAACGCATTGCGGCTGCCGGTCACAGCGATGGCCGAGTCGCTCTGGCCGCGAATGAGGCCGCTATTGACGATAGTCGAATTGGCGTAGATGCCTTGCGGGGTGATGGGCAGCTTGGTGATCGGGTCCTTGTCGACACCGGCGAGCGTAATGCCTCGGCCCACACCGCCCGCAGTGTTCTCGCCGATGATAGTGCCACTGTTGACGATCGTGCCGCCGCCGGCGGTCACACCTTCGCTCACGTCGTTAAACGCCTTTGCGCCACGAATCGTGCCCGAGTTGGTGATGTTGACGAGGCCGTCGACGTCCACGCCATCGCCATCGCCAGTCACCCCATTGCCGACGATCGAGCCCGCATTGTTGATCGTGACGACTTCGTTGGCGTTGAAGCCGTCGATGTTGATCCCTGAGCCGTTCATGCCCTGGATCGTGCCACCGGCGTTGTTCGTGACGGAGAGTGTGAATGTACCGTCGGTCGCGGTGTTGGCTCCCCCCGTGATGCCGTGGCGTGCGCCCTGAATCAGACCCGTACCCGAGTTGACGACGACGACGCCGGTGTTCGTTTGCGCATCGACACCGTCGCTGCTGCTGGTGCTGCCTGGATTGTTGGTCGAGCGGATGATACCGGCGTTGTTGATGACGCCGTTGACGCCGGGGCGAACGGCATCGGCTTCGTTTGCCTGGATGACACCGCCCGCGAAGTTGTTCAGGACGTTGGTGCCAGTCGTGATCGCGTTGAAGTCGATCGCCTGGTTGCCTTGAGCGGAGTTGTTCGTCGAGGTCAGCGTGCCATAGTTGTTGAACACGACGTTGCTGTTCGCCTTATTCATCTGGATGACGTCGGCGTCGAACGTGGTCATGCTCGCTCCGACACCATTGGTCACCGTGAGGCTCAGACCACCCGTGTTGTCGCGGATGGCGCGGCCGGTGCCCGTCATATTGATCGTGCCGTTATTGACGAGTGTGGCGTTGCCCGTGATGGAGACACCGATGGTGCTGCCGGCGACCGAAAGCAGGCCGCCGCTCTGGATCGTGCCGGACTGCCCGCTGGACAGGATCTGCCCTGCATTGCTTGTCAGGCCGTTGGTGATGATGAAGCTGGCGGCGAAGGCGTGTTGTTCGGCAAAAAGCGCGATGACGCCAGCCAAAATGGCAAGTGGTTTCATATACCCCGATGTCCTCTTTGGAACTTGTTCGAAGCCGCAGAGTATTCACCGTGCCGATGACATGAATATGAATTCTAAGCAATCCTTTCTTTTTTTATGCTTTGGATAACAAATCATGTGTATCTTAGATACCTCCAGCGCACAGGCAATTGCGCCGGTAGCGGTGACCGCCACCGGCGCGGCTATGTGCGCATAGACGACAACGAGACGTTCGACACAGTCACCTGGATCGTCGACAATCGGCGAACGAACATCAGATAACGACTGTCATCCACGCCAACAACCATGAAAATTACGTCCCCTGTCGCGCTTGTTACCGGTTCGACTTCTGGCATCGGCGCTGCCATCGCCCGGCGGCTCTCAAGCGAAGGATTCTCAGTTGTCTTGCATTCGCGCAGTTCAGCGGGAACAGGTCAAGCATTGGCTCGCGAACTCGGTTCAGCTATCTACGTACAGGCTGACCTGGCTGACGATGCGGACAGGGTACGGCTTATCCGTGAAGCCGTCGCCACATGGGGACGACTCGACGTTCTGGTCAACAATGCGGGGATCAGCCGGGTCATCCCTCATGCAGATCTGGCTGCAGCTACACCAGCGGTGTGGGCGGAACTGCATGAGGTTAATGTGGTCGCTCCGTTTCGTTTGATAGCCGAGGCGGAATCTGCATTACGTGACGCAGTTCAACATGGACGCCCAGGTTGCGTGATCAACGTTAGCTCGCATGCGGGTGTTCGGCCAAAGGGCGCATCAATCCCTTACGCGGCTACAAAGGCCGCACTAAACCACATGACTCGCCTGCTGGCAGTATCGCTTGCGCCCGATATCCGGGTAAATGCTGTTGCTCCCGGACTGGTAGATACACCACTGACCGCAGACTGGACGCAGGCACAGGAGCTTTGGAAGACGAGAGCGCCAATGCGGCGGTCAGCTAGTCCGGAAGACATTGCTCAGGCTGTCATGATGCTGGTCGCCTCAGACTATCTAACTGGAGAAATTTTGCTGTCGGATGGTGGGTTGAATCTCACGTAGTAAGGCGCATCCCAGCTTCGATCTTCTGAATTCGTCCAGTTGCAGCCGTTCAGCCAATAGCGAGTACTGCACCTTTCCTGAAAACACGGGGGTAGTCCCCCCCCGCAAGTACCATCTCGACCTGCCTGAACTCGTGGATATCGCTGATGCCCTAGGGATCGACATGGTTGAACTCGTCAACCTATACCACCAGCGAATTTGACCTGCCCCGTGAAGGGACGTGGATGGGATAACTGATCACATAACTATTATATTTTTCTCTTCTCGTTATCCCGCAGGGTGCGAAGCAGGAGATTACGGAGCTCTCGAATTTCTCGCCGCAACAAATGCAAGTGGCTGCAACCCAATTCCCACAGACGCGCAGCGTTGAGTCGAAAGCGGCAGATCCGGCGCGTGCGATCAGAACGAATAATGCTCAGGGTGGCCTAGCGATCCTGCGGTGCCATGCCCCGTATCTCCGATGCGAACACGCGGTGCCTCTCGGTATCCACAGGTTTATGCGTGACAACCGACGTTGGCGGATGACCCGACACGTTGTTCCCATTCCTCCAGTCGTGCGCAGGCCGTATGGGACGAGGGGCAAAGCCGCCGCCGCAATTCGGACAGACGTTCTCCAGGATAGCGTCAACACACGTTGTACAGAACGTACATTCGAAGCTGCAGATGCGCGCCTGCGTCGACTCGGGAGGTAATGCCTCTTCGCAATGTTCGCAGCTCGGCCTTAGTTGCAACATGAGGTGCTCTCCTCGTGAATGTGGACTCAGCGCCATCGTAAGGTCATGAAAATTCCCCGACAAGCGCCCTGCCTGCCATTCTTAAGTCAACCTCTGCCAATACTGCAAATATCGAGTCGGCTCATTGGAGGACGAACAAACAAAGCAACGGGCAAACCAGCGAATCTGGAGCTTCGTCGACGGGTCTGAGCATAATGAGCGGTGGGCGCGCACTGGAAATCAAAGGATGTAGCACGCGTCGCGGCGGCGCATCGATGTGTCAACGCGACGATCATCACGCGACCGCTGAATGCTTTCTCCCTCGGCAGCGGCGTCGTTTCGAGAAATACCTTGACAGCCTCGGTATATAACCGTACTGTGCATTCAGAAATATTCAAGAAGCTTGATTGCTGATCATCACTTTTCTGCGTGTTCTGCGCAGTATTCGCTGTCCTCTCCTACTCCTTGAAGTTTTCCTCGCTCCGCAATGGGGCTATCGATTTATTTTCAAGGAATTATTATGGATACCGGTACCGTTAAGTGGTTCAACGATAGCAAGGGCTTCGGTTTCATCACGCCTGACGCTGGCGGCGACGACCTGTTCGCTCACTTCTCCGAAGTTCGAGGCGATGGTTTCAAGACGCTCGCTGAAAACCAGAAGGTGGCGTACGAAACGAAGCGTGGCCCGAAGGGTATGCAAGCAGCAAACATTACCCCGCAGTAACGCAGTTCAAGGGCCGGTTCGCCGGCCCTTTACTTGTCTGGCATCCTCTCTCGGCGCTTAACGCTCCCGATCTGATCGCACCGTTTTCGTGCGCTCCGTTTGCCCTCTCGACAAGCTCACTCCCGCTCCCATATCCGTGTTCGGTCGCCTGTATGGCATGTGCCATACGTGCTTCGCTCGCTTTTCGCTAGCGCATTGCTCGCGCTTCGCCCATGAAAAATAATAACTATCATCATCAGTACAACGGGTATTCCGTCTCCCCTTCGGCATATCGATTGCCCGACGGCTGGTTTGCCGCCAATTTGCTGCTTGTGCGTAGCGATGCCGCTAACACCGAGTCCACCTCTTACGCATTCCATGCGCTCGAATATTTCGAAGACGAAATGCAAGCGTTGGGGCATGCATCGACTTGGGCACGCGACTGGATCGACAATCGCGGCTAACTTGCCGTCTGGCACTTTCATGCTTGGCAGATAAATGGGTTCTTGGCAAAGCCCGTAGTGGTGGGTTTGTCGGCCCCGAAGCAGGTAGGTCGTTCCACCTGCTGGCAGATCATCACGCAAAGACTTCGGGCACACTCACCGGCGCGCCCGAGCGCCGTTGCGCGAAACGTCCGAACAGCGCCACGTCAATTCGGTCTGCGCTCTTCAGACTGCACGACGCGCTCAAGATCGACATGGTTGAGCTCGTCGACCTTTACGAGCGAAGAATTTGACCTGCCCCGTCTAGAGACTGGGATGGGATAACAGAACACATAATTATTATATTTTTCGCTTCTCGTTATCCCGCAGCGCCGGACCAGCACGACGACCACAGTCGGGATCGTCGCAACCACCGGTTGAGATACGTCCTTAGATAGATTGGCTGCAAACCTAGACCGAGATTTCCGCGTATTTCGTGGTGTTACATCCGGTCGGTGCGAACGGTGGGGGTACTTCTGGTACTGGTCGAGGCCAAAATCACCGTACGTCAGAGTGATTGACGAGCTGATCCACGATACACAACAATAGGCAACCATAAAGGGGACATCGTTGGAACTCATGCAAGTCCCCAACGCGTATGACGACGGAATGGGGATCGTCGATCATTCGCATCGCGGTCCGTGCGCTTTCAAACCGTCCCCCAAATGTCTCGTCGACGTGTGCCGAAACCGCCACCGCTTACAGAGCACCAAAAGCAACGACTCCGCATCCTTGATGCCTGCTCTTCGAAACGCCGTAATCAATGCTAATTACGCGAGAGCCAAGGAGCACGCAGCAGATATTCAATCACTCCTGCGCGCCACCGGACATGAGACCCGCCTCATGCAGGCTAAAAACTGGCTCTTCGAATCTGCGATGCAAGCCGGTGAGCTCAAGGTCGCGGAACTCGGTTTTACTGGGATACGGCAAAAGACCTCGCCGCAGACCAAGGTATATGCAGAAGCGACCGCGCTACTTGCTGTGTGTCTGCTGAGGCAGCGCCGACTTCCGGACGCGGAGCCTTTAATTGCTGAGGTTTTGGCAAGTACCAGCATCCGAGATCTAAATCGTCGACGACGTTTTCTCGCGCATGTCACTCAACGATTCGAGCAAGAGGGCTTTGTCGAGGCAATCCGAAATCTGGACCCATGCAAACTCGACTTCGAGGCAATTCATGACGAGGCATCCCATCTCGTCAGAACCAAGACGGACGACGAAATCTATGCCGATATTGGGAGAGCACTTCCATCGGAGGTTGTAGCATTTGTGCGCAAGGTTGACCTGACAACGAGGCGTCAGTTGACCGTGACCGAGATCAAGTATTTGCCGCCCAGCGCGAATCTCGAAAAGAAGTCTGAACTTGGGAAGTCGTTCTTCTCGTCTCTCAAGCTCGTCGTATGGCGATCACTGTGCGATCCAGCCAGTGAAATATACAAGGCTTGGTACTCTCAAGGGATGAGCGCCTTTCCTTCCAAGAAGTACTACGCGCTTGCGTTAACCTCGGTGCTCGCCGACATCGGTTTCGGCATCAAGGCAATCGCCGTTTCGGTAACCGCACCGTTGATCAAACTGGGCTTGGAGGTTTATTGCGATCGCTATAAGCCCGCAGACATTCTCGTGCCTCCGGGCAGCAAGAGCTAATCTAGGTTTCGGGCGACCAAGAAAGCCCCAACACCGCCTGAAATCGGACCAAATGGAATCTCAAAAAGCGCCTGCGATGGGAATCGATCCCAAGGCGCTTATCCCGGAATCGCACCCACCGACAAAACGCGCAAATTGCCAAAATCTCCCAACCCCGCTTAGAATGCCGGTCTTCGCGGGCGTCGTATAATGGTAATACCCTAGCTTCCCAAGCTAGAGCCGTGGGTTCGATTCCCATCGCCCGCTCCAACACCCTCTCTGTTATTTCTCCGCTAGATTGTTCTGCCACTGACGTCACGCCGACGCCTTGTGCTTATGGCCGCGCGGCTTGCCACGATCAGGTGGAGTAAAATCCGCTTCCCATGCGCTTCTCCGACTTCGATCAACGCCTCGCCGCACTCGGCGCTCAACCTGTCCATCGTGGCCGGGTGGCTCGCGTCTGGCTGAACGGACAAGCACTCGACACCGGCACGCGCCGTCGCAGTTCAGAACACTTCCTGCCGCTCGCGCTGCGAAATGCCCTTCCCGCACTCACCGCAGAACTCGACGGCCTCGCCCGCGTCCGCTCGGAACACACGGGCAACGACGGCTCGCGCCTGCTCGTCGAACTCGCGGACGGTCAGATGGTGGAAAGCGTATTGCTGCCGCGCGACGGCCTCTGCGTCTCCACGCAAGTCGGCTGCGCCGTCGGCTGCCGCTTCTGCATGACCGGCAAGAGTGGCCTGATCCGCCAGATCTCAAGCATGGAAATCCTCGCCCAAGTCGTACTGGCGAGACGTCGGCGCGCAGTGAAGAAAGTCGTCTTCATGGGAATGGGTGAGCCAGCGCACAACCTCGACAACGTGCTCGAAGCCATCGACCTGCTGGGCACCGAAGGCAATATCGGCCACAAGAACCTAGTGTTCTCCACCGTGGGCGACCTGCGCGTGTTCGACGCCCTGCCCCGGCGACGCATCAAGCCCGCACTGGCGCTGTCGTTGCACACCACCAAGGCCGACCTGCGCGCCCACCTGCTACCACGCGCACCGAAAATTGCACCGGATGCGCTGATCGACCTCGGCGAAAAATACGCTCGCGACACCGGCTACCCGATCCAATATCAATGGACGCTGCTCAACGGCATCAACGACGGCGACGATGAGCTCGACGCCGTCGTGCGCTTGCTCAAAGGGAAATACGGCGTGCTCAACGTCATCCCCTTCAATAGTCTCGAAGGCGACGACTACCAGCGCCCAGATCGCCAACGCATTCGCGAGATCGTCCGCTATCTGCACAGCCGCGGCGTACTGACTAAGGTGCGAGACAGCGCCGGGCAAGACGTCGATGGCGGTTGCGGACAATTGCGCGCTCGCGCCATCGGCGAAACGAAAGTGGTTGAACTGCACAGCACGCGGTAAGCGCGCGGCGCAGTAAGTTCACGCAGCGTTGGCGCGCGACAGTTCGCGGAAATTCATCCAGTGCGAACTCACCAGCCAGCCAGCATCCACCGGCAAACTCACCCCTGTGATTGCGCTCGACTGATCGCACATCAGGAAGCTAACGGCCGCCGCAATCTCGTCGGTACCGACCAGACGCCCCAGCGCCGAATGCGCTTCAATCGCAGTGGCGCTGCGCTTGCCCGTCGCAAGCTTGTCCTCGAAGATTGGCGTCAGCGTGAAGCCGGGGGCGACCGCATTGACGCGAATGCAAGACGCGCCCAATTCGCCCGCCGCCAACTGCGTCATCGCACCGAGTGCCACCTTCGTCGGGGAATAGGCATGCAGCGGCAACGGACGTAGTTCGTTGATCGACGTGATGTTGACGACCGCACCCGCGCCCGCCTGCTTCATCAGCGGCGCAAACACCCGCAGACAATGCTGGGCGCCGAAGTAATTCACTTCCCACACACGCCGCTGCATGTCGTCGTCCATCTCCAGCATCGGCACGACGTCTTGTAGCAGGCCCGCGACATTCACCAGCCCCGCAACGCCACAGCGCTCGCGCAGAGATGCCGCCAGGACATCGACCGCTGCATGGTCGGTCACGTCGAGCGCCGCCAGCGTCATCCTCGGCTCGGCAGCACGCGCGCCAAAGACATCGCGCAAACGGGCAAGATCGAGATCCGTGGCCACCACATGCCAGCCGTCATCGAAGAGGCGGTTCGCCACCGCCAAGCCAATGCCGCCGCTCGCTCCGGTCACAACCACGGCGTGGCCGCTATCGCGCAAAATGTCCAATGATTTGCGCTTCGCGCGCTCAGGGGATGAGGTCATACCATGCGTCTCCGTCAGGGGGGGTTGTCGCCTTAATTTCTAAACAATTCGTTTAGTTTATCAACACCCCCATCCGACGCGTCAAGCCTTTTTTGCCGCCCCCTTCGCACGCGCGGTCTTCGCGGGCGCGGCTTTTGTACCTCGCGCAGTCTTCGCCGCCATCGCAGGCACCTTGCCGTTCGGGCCGATCAGGCCTTGCATGACAAGGTCGACGTGCTCGCGTACAAACGCCCGCGTCAGCGGCTTGTGGCCGACGAGCAAGCGGTAATAAAGCGGCGCGTAGAGGATGTCGAGCACGACATCGGGGTCGCCCGGTTTGATCAGCCCGCGTGCCACAGCGTCGCGCACGATCTCCACGCCCTGCTGACGGCGCGCCGACACGTAACCGTCGCGAAACGCCTGCGCGATTTCCGGATCGGACTGTCCTTCCGCAATCAGCGCGCTGATCATCGTGCCCATCGGCCCGCAGAATTCCTCGGCCATCTTGAGCAGACGCGAAAAAATGCTGTCGAGCTGCAACTCTTCCGGATACGGCAACGCCTGCCCCGCCTCACGCAGGAAGGCCGTCATGATCACCGACGCGCGGTTCGGCCACCACTTGTAGATCGTCGCCTTGCTCACACCCGCCGCAGTCGCAATGGATTCCATCGTCGTCGCGGATAACCCCTGCTCAAGCAACAAACGATATGCCGCGTCGAGCACGGCGCGCTCCGCCTCCACACTGCGTTTGCGTCCGCGCCGGCCTGCCGCGGGAGATTCGGGATTCAACTGACTTGACATTCGCTTTGCCCAGACAAATACTAAACTAAACGTTTAGTTTATAAATTTCGTCACCGCTTTGGAAGCTCGTCGAGCGGTACGTCGGTTTGGAGAATGGAATGCAGAAGTCTGACACAGTTTTTTCTTCATTTGCCCTGCCCGCGGGCGAAGCATTGGCCGACACCGGCATCACGCCGGCCGAGCAACGCGTGCGCGAAGATCTCGCTGCCGCGTATCGCCTATGCGCGCTCAACGGCTGGGACGACTTGATCTACACGCACTTGTCTGCGCGCGTGCCTGGCCCTTCGCATCATTTCCTCGTGAATCCGCTCGGTCTGGCGTTCGACGAAATCACGGCATCGAATCTCGTGAAGATCGACCTCGACGGTCGAGTCATCGGCAACTCATCTTACCGTCCCAATGCGGCCGGCTTCGTGATTCACGGGTGCATCCACGCAGCGCGTGAAGATGCCGCCTGTGTGATGCATCTGCACACCGAGGCGGGCATGGCGTTGTCTGCGCTGGAAGACGGTCTGCTGCCCATCACGCAGCACGCCATGCGCTTTGTAGGACGCCTCGGTTATCACGATTACGAAGGCATCGCTCTCACCATCGGCGAGCGCGAGCGGTTGCTTGCCGACCTGGGCAGCAACGCAGCCCTGATTCTGCGCAATCACGGCACGCTTACCGTAGGACGCTCGGTAGGTCATGCCTTCGTGGAAATGTTCTATCTGGAGAAAGCGGCCCGCGCGCAATTGCTCGCGCAGGCGACGGGTGCACCGCTGCGGATTCCGGCACCGGACATCGCCGCCTTGACGGCCCATCAGTGGGTGACGGATCTACGCGGCTCGGGTGATCGCGAGTGGCCTCCCCTGTTGCGTCAACTGGAGCGCTACGGCGACGACTACAAGCGTTAATGCATTGAAGTGAAGCTGTGCGGTACGAATAAGAAATACGAAATGGGCAGTTGGCAGTGACCAGCAAACATAACAGAACCATGACGGAGACACCCCTTGAACCCGACCCTTGCATCACAGGCGAGCCAATCGGCCGCCGGTGGCGATAACGCCGCCGCGCTGGACTCCCGCATCGCGCAGGAGACGATTGGCCAGCTATTCCGGCGCATTCTGCCCTTCCTGATCCTCTGCTACATCGTCGCTTTTCTCGATCGTGTGAACGTCGGCTTCGCTGCCCTGCACATGAATGGCGATCTCGGATTCACCGCGACCGTCTACGGTTTCGGCGCGGGTATCTTCTCGATCGGCTATTTCGTCTTCGAGGTACCGAGCAACCTGATCCTCCATCGGGTAGGCGCGCGCATCTGGATCGCCCGCATCATGGTGACGTGGGGCTTTGTCTCAGCGGGGTTCGCGTTCGTTTCAGGCGAAACGTCGTTCTATGTGATGCGCTTCCTGCTCGGCGTCGCCGAAGCGGGGTTCTTCCCCGGCATCGTGTTGTACCTGAGCCTCTGGTTCCCGGGACGCGCCATGGCGCGTGCGACAGCGATCTTCATTCTGGGTCTGCCGCTGGCGGTGCTAATCGGTGCACCACTCTCGACAGCCATTCTCACGTCGTTCCATGACTTCGCCGGACTGCGCGGCTGGCAATGGATGTTCCTGCTCGAGGGGGCATTGGCTGTGGTGGTCGGCGTCATCGCCTACTTCGTACTTGGCAGCTCGCCCGACAAGATCACGTGGTTGACCGAAACCCAACGCGACTGGCTGGTGCGAACGCTCGCGCAGGAGCGCGCCGCGAAGGAAAGCGCGCGGCAATATAGCGTCATGCAGACGCTGCTCTCGGGCAAGGTGCTGCTGCTCGCGTTGGCGATCTTCTGCAACATCACCGCGCTGTTCGGCATCACCTTGTGGATGCCGCAGATCATCAAGGGCATCGGCGGGCTCGACAACACACGCGCGGGGCTGCTCAGTGCCGTGCCGTATGTGTGCGCTGGCATCGCCATGGTGATCAACGCGCGGCATTCCGACAAGACCGGCGAGCGCCGCTGGCACATTCTCGTGCCGGCAGCGATCGGTGCGGTGGGCTTGGTGATGGCGGGAAGCGCGACGTCGCCGTACGTCGGCATCATCGGGCTGTGCATCGCCGCAGCGGGGATTCTGGCGTCGAACATTCTGTTCTGGCCGCTTGCCCCGATGTTCCTGACGGGCGCCGCCGCCGCGGCCGGTATTGGTCTAGTGAACTCCGTCGGCAATTTGGGGGGCTTCGTCGGCCCGTACCTGACAGGCTGGGCGAAGGACACCTTCGGCGGATATAGCGCCAGCATGAACACGCTCAGCGTCATGGTGCTCATCTACGGTCTGCTGCTCTTTGCATTCCTCACCGTGACGACGCGACGTGCAGGCATCGTCAGCGCACACGCCGCCACTCCCGTCCGAGGTACGGCAGCGCGCTAAACCTGCTCCCCTCTCCGCCTCGGTTCCGATTCTTTACTTTGCCCGGGCGCGCGGCGCGCGCTCGGTTCTTGCCATGAATATTGCCAATACCCTTGCGCGGGCCGCCGTACGGCATCCCGCCCACATTGCGACTTATCTCGGCGAATCGCCGCAGTTCGACTACGCCACGCTGGCGCGCCGCTGCGCCGGCATCGCCGGCGGCCTTCGCTCTCTAGAGCTGGCCGATGGCGCTCGCGTAGCGCTATGGATGCGCAATCGGCCCGAGTATCTCGAATGGCTCTATGCCATCTGGTGGGCGGGCCTCGTCGCGGTACCGATCAACGCGAAACTGCATCCGCGCGAAGCCGCGTTCATCGTCGGCGACTCGCAAGCGGAAGTGGTGCTGGCAGAAGCAGAGGACGCACAGGCGCTGGCCGAATGTCTTGCGACGCCGACGATTTGCCTCTCGCCGGAAGATGATCGTGTGCGTGAATGGGTGAAGGCGGATGCGTCGCAATCTGTGCCTGTGGCATCGCGCGAGAACACGGACCTCGCATGGATCTTTTACACGTCCGGGACGACAGGACGACCCAAGGGCGTCATGCTCTCGCATCGCAACCTCTGGTCGATGGCGGCGTGCTACATCGCAGACGTGGATGCGGTCGGCCGCGAAGACCGCACGCTTTATGCCGCGCCGATGTCGCACGGCGCTGGGCTGTACAGCGTGGTCTTCATGATGCAAGCCGCGGGGCACGTGTTTCCTGCGTCGGGCGGATTCGACGCGCAAGAGATGTTTGCGCTTGCCGATTCCCTCGGCGGCATCTCGTGCTTCGCCGCGCCCACGATGGTCAATCGTCTGGTGCGCCACGCGCAGGCAGCCGGTGCATCGTCCGAAGGGTTCAAGACGATCGTGTATGGCGGCGGCCCGATGTATACGGCGGATATCGAATGCGCGTTGTCGGTGATGGGCTCGCGCTTCGTGCAGATCTACGGTCAGGGCGAGTCGCCGATGACAATCTCCGTGTTGCCGCGTGATTGCATCGCGACACGCGAACATCCGCGCTGGCCGCAACGTCTGGCGTCGGTGGGTCACGCGCACGCGATGGTGGAAGTCGAGGTGGTCGATAGCGACGGCGTGCCCGTGCCCTCGGGAACGGCGGGCGAAGTCGTGGTGCGCGGCGACGTCGTCATGCAGGGCTACTGGCGTAATCCGGAAGCGACGGCAAAGACACTTCGCAACGGCTGGCTATGGACGGGCGATATCGGCGTGTTGGACGACGATGGTTTCCTCACGCTAAAAGACCGCTCGAAGGATGTCATCATCTCCGGCGGTACGAACATCTATCCGCGTGAAGTGGAAGAAGTGCTGCTGCGCGCCGACGGGGTAGCCGAGGTCGCGGTCATTGGGGAGCCGGATCCGGAATGGGGCGAAGTGGTCGTGGCTTATGTCGTCTGCACACCGGGTGCCGCGCTAGAGAGCGCGGAACTGGATAAGCACTGTCTGGCGCACATCGCGCGATTCAAACGCCCGAAGCGGTATGTGCCCGTCGATGCCCTGCCGAAGAACCACTACGGGAAGATATTGAAGACGGCATTGCGTGTCGGTGGCGCTTGAGGGAGGTGAAGCGCCGACAGAGATCATCACCGATGGGACGGGGCGACATTGCTCCGTCCTTAGGCGTCGCTCTCGCGGGCTCGATGGGAATCGATCCCAAGGCCCTCACCCTAGAATCGTACCCACCTGCAAAACGCATCGATTGCCAAAAACCCCCAACCCCGCGTAAAATGCCGCTCTGCGCGGGCGTCGTATAATGGTAATACCCTAGCTTCCCAAGCTAGAGCCGTGGGTTCGATTCCCATCGCCCGCTCCAGAATTCTTCTAAGAAGCCGTCCTCGTGACGGCTTTTTTGTTTTCTGCAATCGAATTCCGCTCACCGCTGAGTCGTCCGCCGTGGGCGGCGTTTACCACGAGCGAATTGATCATCGGCGCAACGTTCGCCGCCGTGGGCCGGGACCGCGATGGCAGCCCTCGCTCTCGCCAGACTGTTGCCTTGCCTTCGCTCGGGTCTCGCCCAAGCCCCCGAGGCTGTGTGCTCCGCTTGCTGAGCCAGCTCACATGAAAATGTCGGCTATGTCGGAGAAGAATTTGGCCACCGGTGCAGCCCGGCTTGCCCACGTACCTACCGTCACCAATCCGTCGCAAAGAAGTCCCCAGCCCATTTCACACCTCCACTCGTTGTTAAGTTCGATTTCGCCTATCTCGCTTTACATCAGGAGATCGGCCATGTCGGAGAAAAACTTGGCCACCGGTGCAGCCCGGCTTGCCCACGTACCCACCGTCACCAATCCGTCACAAAGAAGTCCCCAGCCCATTTCACACCTCCAGTGTTTGCTTCGTTGTTTCGCGTTTGTCGCGAGTTGGGTCAACGATATACCCCGCAGGGGATCGCGAAAACTGAGATAAATCACAGTCGGCGTATGCGCCAGGGGTAACGGCAGTGGCAATGCCGTCGCACGGCGGCCAGACGGCACCAGACAGCCGCCATCCGGCCATGACGAGTCGCTGAACTGGCCTCGTCACGCCCGTCAAGTCCCCCGCCCGAGTGTCAAGCGGTAAAGGGGAGGCGCGCGCAGTGTAAACTGCTGGGTTTTTGACCCCTCAGTGGAATGGTGCAAGTGCCCCGGCGTCCCGTTATCAGCGCCCCCACCCTCATCCGCTCTCTGGCCCGTATCAGCACGTTCACGCCGCCCGAAGCTGCGCCGTCGCTGTCGGACCGCATGAGTCAGTGGGTTGGCTGGACCGACGCCATCGCCCTGTCGTCGGCCCTCAAAGCCCCTCCGCCCGCCGCAATGCCCGGCGTGCGCGCGGCTGCGCACGGCGCGGCAAGCGAACTGGCACGCGTACGCGCAGACCTCGCCGCAGCGATTGCCCGCGATTGCGGTCTCGCCGCCGCGCCCGGCGGGCAGATCCGGGCATTGAGCGCCGCCGAGCGTCAACGGGCAGCGTCCTTTGCGGAGTTTCCGGCCTATCGGCAACGCTATGCGACGTCGCAACAGACGATGGACACGGCAATCAGCGCCCTGCGCACCCGTCTGCGCGGACAGTTGGCCGCGCAATCACCGGACACCGCGCGGCTCGCCAGCGTCGACACCGTCATGGAGCGCGTCATGGGCGCACGCGAGCGCACACTGCTCGCCAGCGTGCCGAATCTGCTCGAAGCGCACTTCGTACGGCTGCGCGACACGGAGCAGGCGGCGATGGCCGCCCCGCGCGTGCCCGGCGCACCGCCGCTCGCGCCCGCCGGCACGTGGCTCGACACCTTCCACCGGGACATGCAAAGCATTCTGCTTGCGGAACTGGATATACGCCTTGAACCGATCGAAGGGCTGATCGCCGCCCTCACTTCGATTCACCCCGGCGAAAACGTTAGTGAACCCGGACAACATGACCCGTTACCTCGTTGATCTCGTTGCCTTTGCCGCAGGTCTTGCCGTCGTCGGCTGGATCGCCATCGGCTATGCAGGCACCAATACCCTCGCGCTGGCCGTCGCCCTGCTGATCGCCGCCGTCTATCTCATCGGCGCCCTCGAACTCAAACGCTTCCATCAAGCGACCGACGCCCTCGCCAATGCCGTCTCCGGCCTGAACGCAGCGCCCGCGTCGCTGCCCTCGTGGCTCGATACGCTCCCTGCCGGGCTGCGCACCGCCGTGCGCCTGCGCGTCGAAGGCGAGCGCGTCGGCCTGCCCGGCCCGGCCCTCACGCCGTACCTCGTCGGGCTGCTCGTGCTGCTGGGCATGCTCGGCACCTTCCTCGGCATGGCAGCCACGCTGCGCGGCACCGGCCTCGCGCTCGAAGGCGCCACCGATCTCGAAGCAATTCGTGCCTCGCTGGCGTCTCCGGTAAAGGGCCTCGGCTTCGCATTCGGCACGTCGGTGGCCGGTGTCGCTACCTCGGCCATGCTAGGCCTGCTGGCCGCGCTCGCCCGTAAGCAACGCGCGCAAGTCGTGCAATCGCTCGACGCCCATATCGTCACGACGTTGCGCGGCTTCTCGCAACAGCATCAACGCGAAACCACGTTGCAACTCCTTGCGCAACAGGCGACGGTCATGCCCGCCCTCGTCGACCGGCTGCAAGACATGATGGCCGCGATGGAGCGCCAGAGTCAGGCGCTTGGCGAACGGCTCGCCGCCAATCAGGACGCGCTTCACGCGAAGACCGATGCGTCCTACGCGCAACTCACCAGCGCCATGCAGCAATATCTGAAGGACAGTGTGGCCACTACGGCGAGTGCCGCCGGCGCCGCCATCCGGCCGGAAGTCGAAGCGACGATGGCGAGTCTCGCGCGTGAAACAGCATCGTGGCATCAGACCGTCGCCGGCGCGATGCAGGATCGAATGGACGGCCTGTCCGATCGCTTCGAAGCCACCACCGAACGCGTAGCAAATGTCTGGAAAGACTCGCTCGACGCTCAATTGCGCACCAACGAATCGCTCGCGACCGGTCTGCGCACCGCCCTGGGGGAGTTCACACAGACGTTCGACACGCGCGCCGCGCGCCTGGTCGACGATGTCGCCACACGCCTCGAAGCCGTCACCGGACAAGTCAGCAGCGCCCATGCCGGGGTCGCCCACACCTGGGAGACGTCGCTCGCCGCGCAACAGCGCACCAACGACTCGCTCGCCAAGGATCTTGGCGCGACGCTCGCGCAATTTGCCCAGACCTTCGAGACACGTTCGGCCGGGCTGCTCGCCGACGTCACTACGCGCCTCGATAACGCCACGGGCAGCATTGCGACTGCGCAGACGACCGTGGCTCAGGCGTGGGCGCAAGCCCTGTCTCAACAACAGCGCTCGCACGACGCCCTCACACAAGATCTCGGCATCGCGCTGGAACGCTTCGCACAAACGTTCGAAGCCCGCTCCCAAACGTTGCTTGCCGATGTCGCCACCAAGCTCGACGCCGCCAGCGGAAATGTCACCGGGGCACATGAGCGGGTTGCGCAGGCGTGGGATCAATCGATCGCGCTGCAACAGCAGGCCAACGCCGCGCTGAACACCGAACTCGCCGCCGCGCTCACCCGCTTCACCGAGACCTTCGAGCAACGCTCGGCACACTTGATCGACGGCGTAAGCCAGCGCACCGAAGGCGCGATGCACAGCGTATCGGAGACGGCCGCAGTCGTGTCCGGGGAATGGAAACAAGCGCTCACGGCGCAGCAGTCCGCAAACGATGCGCTCGCACGCGATCTGGGCGGCGCACTCGTGCGCTTTGCCGAAACCTTCGAGGCGCGCGCTTCGCAACTGCTGCAAAGTGTCTCGGCACAAATGGACTCGACGTCGGAAAACGTCGCACAAACATGGCGCGACGCCATCGCAGAACACGCACGCACGAGCGAGCGGTTGGCCGACGGCAACCAGCAACTCGTCGCCGCAACGACCGGGGCATTGACGCAGCACAGCGCGTCGCTGCTGCAAGCATTGAACGCGGCCAACACCGCGCATCACGACGCCACCGCCGAGCGCGAAACGCAGCGCCTGTCCGCGTGGACCGAAACGCTCGAAGGCACGCTCGCCACGCTGCGCTCGGAATGGCAAAAGGTCGGCGCGCAAACCGCCAGCCAGCAACAGGCCATCTGCGACACGCTCGCCCGCACCGCGCTCGAAATGTCCGAACAGACGCGCGCCAATGCGAGCGACACCATTGCCGAGATCTCGCGTCTGGTGCAAACCGCGTCAGAAGCGCCGAAAGCCGCCGCCGAGATCATCGGCGAACTGCGTCAGAAGCTCTCGGACAGCATGGTGCGCGACAACGCCATGCTCGACGAACGCTCGCGCCTGCTCGACACACTGGGCACGCTGCTCGACACCGTCAGGCACGCCGGTAACGAGCAACGCGCCGCCGTCGATGAACTGGTCACGACGTCCGCGCAATTGCTCGAGCGCGCCGGCACGAACCTGGGCGACGCCATCGCCGCTCAGACCGAGAAGCTCGCCGCCGCATCGGCACAGGTCACCGGCAGCGCCGTGGAAATCGCCAGCCTTGGCGACGCCTTCGGGGCAGCCGTGCAATCGTTCGGTGAATCGAACACGCAATTGCTCGAGCATCTGCAACGCATCGAAGCCGCGCTCGACAAGTCGATGGCGCGCAGCGACGAACAGCTTGGCTACTACGTCGCACAGGCGCGTGAGGTGGTGGAACTGAGTGTGATGTCGCAGAAGCAGATTCTCGAGAACCTTCAGGATATGGCGCAGACGCGGGCACAACCGGGTAGCGTGGCAGCATGAGGGAAGATTTCGACGCGGATATCGCAGACAGCGGCGATGTCGGTGCCGCAGCGCCGACGTGGGCCGTCTTCGGCGATCTGATGTCAGTGATGCTCGGCGCGTTCGTCCTCATCATGCTGGGCGTGATCGGCGTGCAGATCGAACTGTCCGCCAAGCTCGAACGCGAAGTGAAAGAGCGGCGTGCCGAAACGCAACGCCGCCAGACACTCGAGCACGCGCTTGCCGGGCCGCTCGCCGGCGGCCGCGTCACGCTCGTGAACGGCCGCATCGGCATCAGCGGCAACGTGCTCTTCGCGCTGAACTCGGACCAGTTGCAGCCACAGGGGCGTGAAGTGCTGCACAGTCTGGCCGCCCCGCTGAGCGCCTATCTGCGCGCAAGCGACGAAATCCTCATGGTCAGCGGCTTCACCGACGATCAGCAGGTGCGTGAGACGAACCGGCGATTCGCCGATAACTGGGAGTTGTCGGCCCAGCGGGCACTCACCGTCACCCGCGAATTGATTGCCGCAGGCGTGCCGCCGTCATCGATCTTCTCGGCAGCGTTCGGTGCCGAGCAACCCGTCACGTCGAACGCCGACGAAGCCGGCCGCGCGAAGAACCGGCGCGTGGAAATCGCGCCGATGCCGCGCAGCAGCGCCAGCAGTGTGGGCAAGCCCCATGCGTGAGGCGATGCGCGTCGAGTGCGACGAAACGATTGCGACGCCGGCAACGCCCGCGCCTGAGGCATCGGACGCATTGCCGGCGCAACTCGCCGCGTGGCGGATGCAAGGCGTCGATAAACGCGATCCTGCACGGTTTCATCGCATCGAAGCGCTGGCGCTGCGCAGCCGTGCCTACACGGGGGATGTGCGACGTGTGCTCGATGAGCGGTTGAAGACGCTCGTCGACGAACTCGTACAATCGCTTGGCGACGCGCCGGTGGCGCCCTCCGATGAAAGCCGTCAGACCTCGCAGCCTGCATCGTCGCCGCTCGCCGTACTCACGGCCGACATCGCGCAACGAGTGGGCACGGGAGAGCGTCCCGCACCGGCAAAGGCACCTGCCAGAGGCCGAGCGGCAACGCCGGCAAGTCAGACGCCACCGGCGCGCGAGGCCGCTCAACCGGGCAGCGTGTCGTCGGCGCCGCAACAGCGCCCCGTCGTGTCACCCTCGCCGATGACCGTGCCCGTCACACCGACGGTCATTTCCACCGACGACGCCTTCGAAGACCTCGATGTTCTCGAGTACTTTCGCGAGACGTGGTCGAAGCTCAGCACCAACGGCAATCTCCGTCAGTCGCTCGCGCAGGTGCCGGAAAACGCAGGGCCGCTCAACTCCAGCCATCTGGTGCACCGCGCGCTCTCACTCATGCACGACGTCTCGCCCGACTATCTACGGCATTTCCTGCGCCATGCAGATGCCCTCTCGTGGCTCGAAGACATGGAGACGACCGGCGTGCTCGGCAACAAGCCCGCTGCCCGCGCCGCCACCGTCACCAAGCCGTCACGCGCGAAGGCTCGCTAACGCCGGCCGGCGGCGGTAACCGGCATCGCGCGCAACGTCGCCGCCCAGAACGCGAGCGCCGTCAGGCTCACACTCGCGCCGAGTACACACACGCCCACCCAGCCAAAAGCCGCGTAAGTTGCCGTCGCAGCGACCGCCCCCAGGCCACTGCCCGTCGCGTAGAACAGCATGTACGCCCCCACGAGACGGCTCGGGGCATCGGTGCGCGCCGCAAAGATCAGGCTCTGATTCGTGACGTGAATCGCCTGTCCGGCGAGATCGAGCAGCAACACGCCCACGATGAGCCAGCCCAGCGACGCCTGCAAGCCCGCCAGCGGCAGCCACGAAAACACCAACAGCGCGAGAGCGACGCCAGTCGTGCGCTGCGCCCACCCACGGTCTGCCCAATACCCCGCGCGCGCTGCGGCCAGCGCCCCCGCCGCGCCAACGAGCCCGAAAGCGCCGATGCTCGTATGCGAGAAGTGGAATGGCGCAGCGGACAGCGGCAACACCAGAGCGCTCCAGAAAATGCTGAACGCCATGAACATCAGCAACGCGATCATGCCGCGAATCTGCAACGTGCGCTCTTCGCGCAACAGACGGAACATCGACGCCAGCAGCACGACGTAGCGCTGCCGCGTACCCGATGTCGGCTGACGCGGCAACGCGCGCCATAGCACTGCGCCAAGCACCACCATTCCCGCCGCCGACGCCAGATACACGCCGCGCCATCCGGTGACGTCGGCAATGCCGCCCGCCATGACTCGCGCCAGAAGCAGACCGACGACCACACCTCCCTGCGTGGCGCCGACGACACGTCCGCGCTCATGCTCACCCGCCGCACTCGACGCGTAGGCGATGAGGCCCTGTGTCATCGCGGTGCCCAGCATGCCGACGAGCGTCATGCCAAGCAGCAGCGCCACGGCAGACGCTGCCGCCGACACGGCCAGCAGACTCAACGTCAGCAGCGCGAGTTGCGCAAGCATGAGGCGTCTGCGCTCCCACTGGTCACCCAACGGCACGAGGAACAGCAATGCCAGCGCGCACCCCGCCTGCGTCGCGCTCACCACACCACCCGCCGCGCCGCGCGAGATCCCGAAGTCGTCCGCCAGCGCATCGAGCAAGGGCTGTGCGTAGTAGACGTTGGCGACGCTCAGCCCCGCCGCACACGCGAAGATCGCCACAAGCGCTCGCGGCATTCGGTGCGCGGCTCGGGACACGTTCGATGGCGCAGACGCGACATGCGTCGATGGACACGATGACATGAAGCCCCCAAAACTAGTTTCAAATTAAGACTTGTTGGATCATAACCAAACCAGTCTTAAAATAAAACTCAATTTTCGCTCCTGCAAAACGCCTTCAACATGACGCAAACCCGATCCGAAGCGCCCGCCCCGTCGCTGGATACCTGTCCCGTCGCGCGCACGGTCGACGTCATCGGCGACCGGTGGAGCCTGCTCATCGTGCGCGACGCCTTCGATGGCGTGCGCCGTTTCGGCGACTTCCTGCGCAGCCTCGGCGTGGCGCGCAGCATGCTGACGACGCGTCTGCGCGCGCTGGTCGAGGCGGGCATCCTCTCGGTGCAGCCCGCCTCGGACGGCACGTCGTACCAGGAATATGTGCTGACGCCTCAGGGCCGCGAACTCTTCACGCTGATCGTGGCGCTACGGCAGTGGGGAGAGAAATACCGCTTCGAGCGGCGCGAGCGTCACTCGACGCTGATCGACACGCGAACCGGCAAGCCGCTGGCCGATTTGCAGCCGACCACTCGCGACGGCCGGCCCGTGGCGCCGGAGGACACTCAGGTCGTCCGGCCGGCGTAAGCGGGACGCCAACTTGCCAGTGGAGGGGGTTCCGGTGGATAATCGAGCCCGTTCCCGACGCCACGGCGCGGGAAAATCCTTTGAAAAATCATCGTGTTGGGCGCTGACATCAGGCCGTAATGCCGGATATGCCGCCCGCCGCAGCACACCTCGACAAGCCGTCGTCCCAGACGGCTTTCTGTTTCCATGACGAACCACGGACAACCGCCGGCTGACGACGCGCAACCGGCCCACGACGACGACGCCGACATCGGCGCGCCGCAATCCCATGCCACGGGCGAAGACGAGACGTTCGTCGGACCGGACGGCGTAGCGCACCCGCGCCGCATTCGCAGCTTCGTGCGCCGCGCCGGACGCAGCTCGGAAGCGCAGAAGCGTGCTTTCGATACGCTCGGCCCGAAGTTCGTGCTGCCGTATGTGCCCGAGCCGCTCGACTGGCCCGCCGCCTTCGGGCGCGCCGATGCACCGCGCATCCTCGAAATCGGCTTCGGCATGGGCGATGGCACCGCGCACATCGCGAAGGTGCGCCCGGCGGACGATTTTCTCGGTGTCGAAGTACACGAGCCGGGCGTGGGCGCGTTGCTCAAGCTCATCGGCGAGACACCTCTGTCGAACGTGCGCATCATTCAGCACGATGCCGTGGAAGTTGTTCAACACATGCTGCCGGAAGGCTCGCTCGACGGCGTGCATGTCTTCTTCCCCGATCCCTGGCACAAGAAGCGCCACCACAAGCGCCGCCTGCTGCAACCGCCGTTCGTGGCACTGCTTGCCTCGCGTCTGAAGCCGGGCGGCTATCTGCACTGTGCGACGGACTGGCAGGAGTATGCCGAGCAGATGCTCGAAGTGCTCGGCGGCGAAGCCACGCTTGAAAATACGGCGGCCGATTACGCACCCCGTCCGGACTATCGTCCCGTGACGAAGTTCGAGAATCGCGGCCTGCGCCTTGGCCACGGCGTGTGGGATCTCGTGTTCCGCAAGCGTGGCTGAAGCCCATCGCGGACATTGCGGAAATGAAGAAGGGCACCACGCGGTGCCCCTTCTTCGTTCTTCGTTCTGCTTCCCGTGTCGCGTGCGTCGGCTCAGTCAGCCCAGACAACCAGCCCGCTGTAACCGGTGGCCAGCACCACCAGCCCGAACACGATGCGATACCACGCGAACGCCGTGAAATCGTGCGACGCGATGTAGCGCAGCAGCCAACGCACACAAATGAAGGCGCTGATGAACGCCGCGATGAAGCCGATGCCGAACAGGCTGACATCGTCGACCGACAGCGTCGAGCGCGCCTTGTAGAGTTCGTAAAGGGTGGCGCCGAACAAAATCGGGATCGCGAGGAAGAACGAAAACTCGGTGGCCACCTTGCGCTCGAGCCCGAACACCATCCCGCCGATAATCGTCGCCCCCGAACGCGACGTGCCCGGCACGAGCGCCAGGCACTGCGCGCAGCCGACTTTCAGGGCGTCGGCAAACGAGAGGTCGTCGATCGAATTCACGCGCGGCAGCTTGCCCGCGTCGGCATTGCGACGGTTGTGCCGTTCCACCAGCAGAATGATCACGCCGCCCACGATGAACGCCGTGGCCACAACAGTCGGATTGAACAATGCCGCCTTGATGTGCTTGCCGAGCAACAGACCGAGCACGATGGCCGGCAGACACGCAACGATCACGTTCACCGCAAAGCGACGTGCCTTCACATCGCTGCCGAGGCCTGCCACCACCTGCGCGATCTTGACGCGAAACTCCCAGCATACGGCGAGAATTGCGCCGAACTGAATCACAATCTCGAAGACCTTACCCTTGTCGTCGTTGAAGTCGAGCAGACTGCCGGCCAGAATCAGGTGACCGGTCGACGAGATCGGCAGAAATTCGGTCAGACCTTCGACTACACCGAGAATGACGGCTTTGAACGCCAGCAACAAGTCCATGCAATGAGTTCCTGAGAAGTCTTGAATAGAGGGTTAGGAAGACAGGCGCGCCGTCAGCGAGCATCGAATTTGACGTTCACCCCGTGCGAAAGCACGGTGATCGTGCCCGGCTGACGCGCCACGCCGCCGATGTTGAGCTGCTCGGGTTTGAACGTGTAGATAGGCGTGCCTTGCAGCAACTGCGTCGCAATCAAGGCACCTGCGGCGTTCAGTTGCCGTGACCAGCGCTCGGGCAACCCATCGATCGTGAAGGTCTCGACTTCCGGATCACGCAATACGACCGACATCGTGGCGGGATCGTACGCAAGCGCGCTGTCGATGGCGAGCGTACCGGTAAGCGGCGCGCCGCCCAGCGGATGCGTTACCGCGGCGTCGACAGATACCGCCAGACGATTGCTCTCCGGCAACAAGGTCAGCCGGGGATGCGTAAGGTTTACGTCGAGCACGGCCAACACACGGCGGTCGAACGGAAACTTACGCTCAAGCGCGCGCTGCAATTGACTTTCCGAGAAGGTGTAGTCGTTGCCGAACGGCAATCCCGCGCAAGCCGCCAGCCCCGCAGCGAGGGCAGCCGCCCCCGTCAACGCCAGCCAACGACGGCGTGAAACCTCTGGCGTTTGCCGTGCGACAGGTGTCTCGCACTGCTCACGAATTGATTGATCTGACTGAGTGCTACCCGGCATGTCACATTCCGCTACAGGGCGCGGGGCGCCCGATACGCGCGACTATAGCATTCGCTTGTGACTCGCTTCTACGCTTCAAGACGCCTCATTGCACCTCGGCGTGCCCGCTCACGCCACTATCGGCGCCGTCATCGCTTCGAGTTGCGACAACCACGCGATCGCCTGCGCGCGATCCTCGCCGCACATCTCGGCCGACGGCTGCAACGAGCCGCAGACCGCCGGACGCTGCGCGCTGCCGAAGATCCGGCAGCGGTCGTCGTCGTCCAACTGCACGCAACGGGTGTTCGCCGGCTTGCCGTTCGGCATGCCGGGAATGGGCGTCGAGATGGAAGGCGCGATGCAACACGCCGCGCAGTGGGATCGGCAGTTCATGAATGGATCGGGGGAATGCAGGGAGCACGGCGTCAGCCTCACAGGGCGACACCGGTTCGGGCCGCGCATTCTACCGCGAGTGACGAAGCGAACGTCTCGGCCGCCGGCCCCCGGCCTACCAGGGCAAACTGCCTTCGACGTCGAAGAACCCGCCGGTGACCGGCCCGCGCTCGCCGAGCGCCAGCATCAGCACGCTGCGCGCCCCCTCAGCCAGCCCCTGCCGTGCCCGTTTGCCGCTCACATCGAGTGCGAGGTCGCCGGGGGCGCCCGGATCGACCGAGTTCACCGTAATCGACGTCTCGCGCAACGTTTGCGAGAGCTGCACCGTCAACATGTTCAATGCCGCCTTCGACGCATTGAATCCGATCTGCCGGAACGCCGAGTGCTCCCACGCCGGATCGTTGTTGTGCGCTAGCGAACCGAGGCCGCTCGACACATTGACGATACGCGCCCGCGCCGAGCGCGCCAGCCACGGCAACATGGCCTGGGTCACGCGCAATGTCCCGAAAAAGTTGGTGGCGAAGACACGCTCGACCGCTTCGATGGAGGCTTTCTCCGGGGTATCGTCGCGCGGATCGGTCACGCCCGCATTGTTCACCAGCACGTCGAGCCGCCCGTGATAGCGGCCGATGCGATAAGCCGCCGCGTGCAGCGTCTCCGGCCTGAGCAGATCGATCACCAACGTCTCCGCCTGAAACCCCGCCTTGCGCAGCGGTGCAACGACTTCCTCTCCCTTGGCTTCCTCTCGTGCCCCTACGAGTACCGTCATGCCGGCCTCGGCCAGCGCGCGCGCCACTTCGTGCCCAATGCCCCGCGTCGCGCCCGTCACCAATGCCACGCTTCCCAGATGACGTTCGGCGTCCTCGCGTACCGCGCTCTCGATTGCGTCCCGTTTCATCACTGCTCCCGTCGAAATCTCTGTTGTGCTGCGCCAGACCGCACGCAAATTTGTTAGCATCGAGTTTATGAAGAATCCTTCAGCTTTTCCATTCGCATATGAAACCGGACAGCCAAGGCCGCGCAACGCCCCGTAAATCGCCGCAGCAGGCGCGTTCTCGGGTTACGATCGATGCGATTTTCGAAGCCGCGCTTCAGGTTTTGCTGCTCGACGGCGGGCGCCAACTGACCACGACTCGCGTTGCCGAGCGTGCGGGGGTGTCCGTCGGCACCCTGTATCAGTACTTCCAGAACAAACAGGTCTTGCTCTACGCGGTGCTTGGGCGGCACATCGACCGGATCGTCGAGTCGGTGGAGGCCACGTGCGTCGCCTCTCACGGGCAGCCGCTCGACGTGATGGCGCGCTCGCTCGCCAAGGCGTACGTCGGCGCCAAGATGACGGACATCGAGGAAGCACAGGCGTTGTACCGGCTCTCGGAAGATCTGGACGGGCGGGAAGTGTTTGCCGGCGCGGCCACGCGCATGCACGCCGCCACCGTTGCCATGCTGAAAACCGCACGCGAAGCGCATTTCGACGATCCCGAGACGGTCGCCTTCGTGTTCCTGAACTCGATGAGCGGCCCCATCAAGGCGATTCTGGAGAACCGCGCGCCCCCAGGCGCCTGCTGCGAAACGCTGGCGGGACAGATCGCCGATCAGATAGCGACAATGTGCGGCGCCTACCTGGCACGGGTCGCCCAGCCGGTCGCGCCCAAGGCCGCGGCATAACCGCTGCTCAGCCGCTGTACCTACCGCCCTTGCGCCGCCGATGCGGCAAAAGTTCACGCGTCATAATGACTGCCGCCCGGAACTGGTAAAATGCCGGGTTGTGTTTGCCTACTACCCACGGTAACCGAAATGAATTACGAACAGGCCCGCTTTAACATGATCGAGCAGCAAATCCGTCCCTGGGACGTGCTCGATCAAGAGGTGCTCAATCTGCTCAAGCTCGTCAAGCGCGAGGAATTCGTGCCGACGGCCCAGCGCGCCCTCGCCTTCACCGACGTTGAACTGCCGCTGCCGGGCGCGGCCATTCCCGACAAGAGCCAGCACATGATGTTCCCGCGCGTCGAAGCGCGCATCCTGCAAGCGCTCGCGCCGAAGAAGAACGAAAACGTGCTCGAAATCGGCACGGGCTCGGGCTACATGGCGGCCCTGCTCGCCTACAACGCCCATCACGTAACGACCATCGAGTTCGACGCCAATCTCGCGCAAACTGCCCAGCAGACGCTGCGCGCCAACGGCGTGACCAACGTGGAAGTAATCAACGCCGACGGCGCGCAAGGCTGGAGCGCCGCCGCACCGTACGACGTGATCGCCATCTCGGGTGCCCTGGCCGAACTGCCGCAAGCGTTCCTCGACCAACTGAAGGTCGGTGGCCGTCTGGCAGCCTTCATCGGTGGCAGCCCGGTCATGGAAGCGAAGCTGATCACACGCATCTCCGAGACCGAGTACCGCACCGAAAACATGTTCGAGACGCAAGTGGCCTATCTGGTCGCGCCGCATCCGTCGAGCTTCAAGTTCTGAGCCCGGCTGCCGGGTGACGTGCCGTCCGGTCGCGGATGGCACGCCCCGGAATGCCGCGAGCGGACCGGTCCCGCACCCCTTTTGTGGGGCGAATGCCTGCGGGAATCAACGAGGGCCGGACGCCACCCATACGACCACACGAACATCATGCAAAACATTACACCGGCGCAATTGGCCCAGTGGCTCGCGGACGGGGACCGCAGTCAACCCACGCTCCTCGACGTGCGTGAGGATTGGGAAGTGCAGACCTGCCACATCGCCCAAAGCAAGAATGTGCCGCTCGGCGATGTGCCCGCCCGTCTGACGGAACTCGACGCCGATACGCCCATCGTGTGCATCTGCCATCACGGCATGCGCAGCGCGCGTGCCGCAATGTTTCTGGAACAACAAGGTTTCTCCCAGATGTTCAATCTGGACGGCGGAATCGATGCCTGGGCTCGCCAGGTCGATCCGTCGATGCCGACTTACTGAGCCAGGGCCGTGCGCCCCTCAAGGCTTGCCGCGCGTGAGCGCGCGGCCAAGCGTGCGCCTGCGCGGCGCACTGTCTCCGCAAGCGCCCTCGTCATGGCGACGACGCTCGCGGCCCTCATGGTTCACACCGCACCCGCCTGCGCGACCGACCTTCTCCAGCTCTACAGCGAAGCCCAAAACCGCGACGCGCTGATCGCCAGCGCCCGCTCGGCCTACCTCGCCAACATCGAGGCATTGCCGCAGGCCCGCGCCGCCCTCCTGCCGCAAGTCACCGCGCGCTGGGGCTCCGTCAATACGCACTACGGCTCGGGGAATGTCTCGAACACGTTCGTCAGCAGCGGCTACGGCCTCGCGCTCACGCAGCCTCTCTTCCACTGGGATAGCTGGCAGTCGTATCAGCAGGGCAAGCTGACGGTCGCGAGTGCGGAGGCTTCGTTTGCGCAAGCGGAGCAGGATCTGATCCTGCGCGTGGCGACCGCATATTTCGACGTGCTCGCCGCGCAAGACGACCTGGCGCTAGCCGGCACGCACAAGCAGGCCATCGCCGAACAGCTCGCGTCCGCCAAGCGGAATTTCGAGGTCGGCAACGCCACGATCGTCGACACCAACGAAGCGCAAGCCAGCTTCGATCAGGCCACCGCGCAGGAAATCGCAGCACAGAACACGCTGGATGTACGCCGTGCCGCCTTCGCACGGATCGTCGGGCATCCGGTCGGCTCGCTCGCCACGCTGCGCGCAGGCGCGACGCTGCCCTCGCCCCAGCCCAACAACGTGGCGGACTGGGTCGCGCAGGCAGAGCAGGCCAACTACGCCGTGCAATTGCAAACGCTCACACTCGAGACCGCTCGCCGCGAAACGTCCAAGGCCAAGTCGGGTTATATGCCGTCGGTCGATCTGGTCGCCGCCGGAGCGCACTCGAATGTCGGCAACGCCAACAGTCTGCTGACGTCGTCCATGTCGAGCCCGTCGAGCCAAGGCGCGGGACCGAGTTCCGCCGGACAGATCGGCATTCAGATCAGTATTCCGATCTTCTCTGGCGGCGCGGTGCAGAGCAAGATGCGCCAGACGCTTGCGCTGGAAGACAAGGCCATGACAGATCTGGATGACGCGCGACGCCTGGCTGTCTTCAACGCGCGCCAATCCTATCTTGGCGTATCGAGCGGACTGGCACAGGTGAAGGCACTTGAAACAGCCGAACAATCGGCGCAATCCTCGGTGGCGTCGAACAAGCTCGGCTATCAGGTTGGCATTCGCATCAACGCCGATGTGCTCAACGCCGAAGACAAGCTATTCACCACCCGGCGCGACCTCGCCAAGGCGCGCTATAGCACGCTGCTCTCGAGCCTTCAGCTCAAAGCCAGCGCCGCCACACTCGTCGACACGGACTTGCAGTTGCTTAACGCGTTGCTCACGGAGAATCCGGAAGCTTCCGCGGCCATGGCAGGTGCTCGCGAAGCCACGCCCGTCGGCGCCGGGGCCGGATTGCCCGCGCGTGGCGTGCGACCGGGAATCACGGCACCGCCCATGCGACGCTGATCGCCCAGCGCGTCGCGTCGTGCCGCGTATGGCAGCGGCGCGAAAGCGCATAGCAAAATGCCTCGCATCGCCAGTCCGGCATGCGAGGCATTTTTTTTCGACGTGCGCGACAACGTCCAGCGCGGTCGCCGAATCAGTCCTGCGGGGCGGTGAAGCTCACGTCCAACCACTGGCCCAGCGCAGTCACGGTGCGCGCCGTCGCGCCCTGGTGCTGCTTGGCGAACAGCGTCGCGGCGGTGCGCATCGCAAGGCGACGGTCGTCGTTGAGCAGCAGATCGGTCAAGGCCGTGGCGAGTTCACCGGCATCGCTGACGCGCAGCGCCGCCCCCGCCGTCAACGCGTTTTCGCTGGCCTGCGTGAAGTTGAACATGTACGGACCGAAGACGACTGGCGTGCCTGCCGCGCAGGCCTCGATCAGATTCTGACCGCCCAGCGGCAACAGGCTCCCGCCGATGAACGCGACATCGGCCGCAGAGAAATACGCCGCCATCTCGCCCATCGAATCGCCGAGCACGACGTCGACGTCGGCAGGCAGCGGCGCGTCGTCGTCGGGCCAGGCACTACGTCGAACGTAATTCAGGCGCACCCTCGACAGCATCGCCGCGACTTCGTCGAAGCGCTGCGGATGACGCGGCACGAGCACCAGCAGCGAGCGACGTCCGACGTCCGAGGCGGCTGCGAGCATCGCGCGAGCCTGAAGCACCAGCGCTTCCTCGCCGTCGCGCGTGCTCGCCGCCAGCCAGACCTTTCGGTCGCCGAAGCGCTCGCGCCACCGTGCGCCCAGCGCGAGCAATGCGGGCGGCGGCGTCATGTCGAACTTGAGATTGCCCATCACATCGACATCGTTCGCCCCCAGCATGCGAAGCCGTTCGGCATCGGCATCGCTCTGCGCGAACACACGGCTGAAACCGCCGAAGACGGGCTTGGCGGCATCGCCAAAGCGAGCGGCACGCCGGAACGAACGCGCCGACATTCGCGCATTGGTCAGCACCAGCGGCACGCCGCTTTCACGGCAGGTGAAGATCAGGTTCGGCCAGACTTCCGTCTCCATCACCACGCCGACGCTCGGTCGCCATTGCATCAGAAACCGCCGGATCGGCCCGACCATGTCGTAAGGCAGATAACAACGCAGCACACGATCGCCGAACAGGTTGTCGCCCGTGGCGCGCCCGGTAGGCGTCATGTGCGTGAGCAGAATGCCGTGAGACGGATAGCGTTCGAGCAGCGCGTCGATCAGCGGCTGCGCGGCACGTGTCTCCCCAACCGAGACGGCGTGCACCCAGATCAGCGGGCGGCCGGTGTATGGCGGTGAATCGTAAAACCCGAAGCGTTCCCCGATGTGACGGCGATAGCCGGGTTCAAACCGGCCGCGCCACCACAGGCGAATCACCGCCAACGGGGCAACGATCCACCAGAGTGCGCGATAGACGAGACGCAGCAACATTCAGATGAGCGCGCGATGCGTGAGGCGTTGCAATACCGCCAGCGGCGAGCACTCGGGGTGCACCATCGCTTCGGCGGGCAGGAAGAACGTCTGCTCCATCATGAACTGCCCCGACATCACCGCGTGCGACGTTTGGTCGGAGAAGCAGACCCAAACGCTGCCCGGCGGGAACGGTATGGTCTGCTGATCGGCATCGCGCTGGTAGCCCATGTCGGCTTTCATTCCGTCATGCAGGTGCAGCATGATGTGGTCGTAGCCGCTGCGCGGACGCTTGGTGATACCCACGGCGTTCTGCAACCATGCGGACCCCGGCCATTGCGCCGGCACTTTCGGCAGGAAGCGTTTGGCCACGTCTTCGAACGGTTCGCCCACGCGCCAGACACGCGGCTGGCCTGCCGGGTTGATGTTGGTGAACACGCGCAGGATGCGCTCGCCGTAGTTCGGACGCGACGGGAAAGCATCGACGTGCAGGCGGGCATCGTCCTTGCGCCACGACGTCTGGCGCGTTTCGACCTGATGCAGACGCAAGCTCGTAGGCGCCGCGCGCAGCTTGCCGCGATACTCGGGCAGCAAGCCGTCGATCAGGCTGCATGCCTGCGCGTAATAGCGCTTGACCAAGGCGTGAACGGCGCGCTGCGTGGCGTCGTCGGCCGCGACACCGACAAGCACGTCGGTCTTGGGATCGAGGCTGATGTTCTTGCGTTTGGGGTCGGCAATCGCGGGATCGAGCAAGCGTTGCTCCCCGGCCTCGATAGCAAAAGCCAGGTGCGGGAAGTAGAGCACCTTGCCCGCCTCGACATCGGCCACGAGCGTCTCGCGCGGTATCGACAGTTGTCCGCCCTGCCAGTTGCCGGATTCGACGGTGACGATCTGGTTGCTTGCGTTTGTTTGGCTCATACGCTTCTATCCTCTCCGGACGCGGCGTCGCCACTCACCACAGGTGCCGGCGACGGCGCGAGTTGACGCACGGCATCGCGCACTTGCGCGAGCGTTGGCTTGTGTTGCGCGTCGCCAAGATTGATGATGCGCGGCGACCAGAATCCGCCGGTGCGCCACGCGGTGCTGAAATTGTATAGCTCGATGGTGGGACGGTTCAGCGCTGCGGCAATATGTACCAACCCCGTGTCCACGCCCACCGTGATCGCGCCGCGGTCGATCAGGCCGACAACCTGCGACAGGTTCATCTTCGGCGGCACCCAGGCGTCTTTCCCCAACGCTGCGGCCAGTCTGAGCGAGACTTCATGCTCGGCAGCGCTGCCCCACGGCAACACGATCGCGAAACCCTGCGAGGCCAGATCCCGGCCCAGCGCCACCCAATCGTCTTCAGGCCAGGTTTTGTCGTCGCGCGAGGTCGCATGCACGAACACCGCATACGGGCGATCCGGGCACTGGCTGTGGTCTGCCCGCTCGGTGGCAATGCCGAAGTCGATCTCATCCGGTACCTGGAAGCCCATCGCCCCGGCCACCAGCAGCCGTGAACGCGTCACCACGTGCGTGTGCGGCTCGATGCGCACCATGTGACGATACAGATAACGCACGGGCCACTCGTAGCTGGCCCCCTCGGTCCGGTTGCCCAGTCCCCATACCTCGCCTCGCGCCGTGCGCGCAATCCAGCCGGTCTTGACCAGGCCTTGCGTGTCGATCACATAGTCGTAGGGGGTTTCGCGCAGGGTGCGGCGGAACGTGCCGATTTCCTGCCAGGTGCGCGCCGCGAGCGGCTTCCTGCGCCAGCGGCGCAGGGCGAAGGGAATGACGCGGCGCACACCGCGCACGAGTTTGACGAGGTCGACGAAGCCCTCTTCCACCACCCAGTCGATCTGGGCGTCGGGATACTGGCGCAGGATGTCCTGCACCACGGGCATGTTGTGGACAACGTCGCCGAGCGACGAGACTTTGACGATCAGAACCTGCAACCGAACGCTCCGGCGGTTCGGCCGGGCCTCGTGAGCAAAACCGCGATTTTACCCCGACCCGGCGCGCCGGACATCCTCGATGGGCATCTTTAGCCCCCGTGTTCCGGTCACAGCGTCCTTGCAGCGTCCCGCGCTCGCCTTCGTGCGGCTTGTGCCGGAGGGGCCGCATCCGCCGGCGGCACCCCCGGAACTCGCGTCAGAACGGCAGCTTCGCGTCGGGCTTGGCAGCCAGAATGGCGCGGCGGAAGTCGTCCTGAATGCGCTTGATGGCCGCTTCGCTATCGGCCTCGAAACGCAGCACGACCACCGGCGTAGTGTTCGACGAACGGGCCAGTCCGAAACCATCCGGATATTCGACACGCAGGCCGTCGATCTTGATGATGTCCTTCGCCCCGTCAAACCTGGCGGTCTCGCGCAGCTTGTCGATCAGCGCGAAGTTCTCGCCCTCGGCCAGCGGAATCTGCAGCTCGGGCGTCGAAATCGAATTGGGCAACGCGTTGAGCACTGCGCTCGGGTCAGCGGCCTTCGACAGGATTTCGAGCAGACGCGCGCCCGTGTACAGGCCGTCGTCGAAACCGTACCACCGATCCTTGAAGAACACATGGCCGCTCATCTCGCCCGCGAGCGGTGCGCCCGTTTCCTTGAGTTTGGCCTTGACCAGCGAGTGGCCCGTCTTCCACATGAGCGGCTCGCCGCCGTGTTCGCGTACCCAGTCCGCGAGGTTACGCGTGCATTTCACGTCGTAAATGATTTTCTCGCCCGGGTTGCGGCTCAGCACTTCGGCGGCGAAGAGCATCAACTGACGATCCGGATAGATGATCTGACCGTCCTTGGTGACCACGCCGAGACGATCGCCGTCGCCGTCGAACGCCAGACCGATTTCCGCGTCGGTCGTCTGCAGCGTCTTGATCAGGTCCTGAAGATTTTCGGGGTGCGCAGGGTCCGGGTGGTGGTTCGGGAACGTGCCGTCCACCTCGCAGAACAGTTCGACGACATCGCAACCCAGCGACTGGAACAGCGCCGGTGCATAAGCCCCCGCCACGCCATTGCCGCAGTCCACCGCGATTTTCATCGGACGCGCCAGATGCACGTCGTTGGCGATGCGCGCGCGGTACGACTCGCCGATCTCGTCGGCCGTGTACGTGCCCTGACCCGTTTCGAAGTCCTGCTGTTCGATCAGCTTCGCCAGGCCCTGGATGGCATCGCCATAAATCGCGCGGCCGCGCAGCACCATCTTGAAACCGTTGTAATCGGGCGGATTGTGGCTGCCCGTGACCATGATGCCGGAATCGACAACCCGGCCGTGCAGCGTGATGTTCGTCGCGAAGTACACCATCGGCGTGACGACGACGCCGATATCGACCACATCCACGCCTGCGGCACGCAGGCCGTCGGAGAGTGCGCCGACAAGCTCGGGGCCGGACAACCGGCCATCGCGGCCGACGACGACGGCATTGCCGCCTTCGCGACGCAGGGCGGTGCCGAACGCGCGGCCGATCAGGTTCGCAACGTTGGCATCCAGGGTCTTGCCAACGATGCCGCGAATGTCATATGCCTTGAAAATCGCAGGCGAAACTTGCGTGGTTTGCGTCATGGGAAAGCGTCTCTCGGAAACGAGGGGAGAAATGAGCATCCATTGCGGGGGGCCCGGCTTGTTGCCTGCCCGCCCCCACTACGAGCCGGATGTTGCGAACGCCTTGGCCGCGAGGAACACGCCGGCCGCGCCACAAACGCCAAATCCCGGCAGGAAGCCCGGCCGGGAACGGCTGCATTACGTTAAAATTATACGGGACTTCGCTGCACTGCGGCGCGTCCCGAAACCCTGTCAGTCATGGCCTGCCTCGGTAGCTGCACGACATGACAAGCGCGTGAAGTCCACCCGCACCGGCCTCGCAAGGCCGGTTTTGCTTATCTTGAGAACGAGTGAGCCGCGCGAGCGCCACATGCCCTATCGCACCATCATTCGCAACATCCTCTGGATGCTGACCGAGCGCGGCGCGCAGATCGCCGGCGGCATCGCAGTCTCCGGCCTTCTGGCCCGCAGTCTCGGCGCCGCACAGTTCGGCCTGTTTCAATACGCGCAATCGCTCGTGTTCCTCGCTGCGTCCCTCACGCTGCTGTGCGGCAGCGAGGTCGTGGTGCCGCGTCTGGTCGGCAAGCCCGAGGCCGACCAACGCACGGTCATCGCACACGCCTTCGTACTGCGTCTGGCCGCCGCCGCCGTCGCCTACACGATTCTCGCCGTTTACCTCATCGGCTTCGCGGAGTCCGACCTGGTGGCCGTCGCCCTCTGGCTCGGCGTGGCGCTTTGGTTCCGCGAACCCTTCGGCATCGTGATCGCATGGCTTCAGGCGCGCACCTTCAACCGTCCGAGCGTGAGCGCCAACCTCTGCGGGCTGGGCGTCAAGCTCGCGCTCGTGGCCGTGCTATTTCTGATGCATGCGCCGGTTGCCGCGTTCGCCGTCGTCTACGCCATCGAGGCTATCGTGGCCGCCGCGTTGCTCGTGCGCTATTACCTGAAGCATTCGCCTAAGACGCCGGTGATCTGGCAACGCCAACTGTTGCTCGATCTGCTCGCCAGCGGCATGACGTTCTGGGGCGGGCTGATGCTCATGATTCTCTTCAAGCGCATCGACCAACTCGTGCTCAAACCGCTCATTCCGCTCTCGGCGCTGGGCGCCTACGCCGCCGCCATGCAGATCACGGAGAACTTCGTGCTTGTCGCGCCGATCATCGCGAATTCGCTGGCGCCGCAACTGATTTTCCAGACGGCCGACAATGCCACCGCGAGGCGCAACACCGTGCGCGCCGTATGGCTGATGGTGGCCGCGGGGGCGAGCCTGGCGATTCCGATTGCACTGCTGGCCCCCTGGATCGTGCATCTGATTTACGGTGCAGGGTTTGCCGAGTCGGCGCAGATTCTGCGCGTATCGGCACTCATGGGGATTCTCGTGTTCGCCGACGCTGCCCTCAATCTGACGCTGATTCGTCGCGGTGCCGGACGTTGGGTCATCGCGAAATGGCTGTGTGCCGCCGCGGTGGCTTTCGTTGTCGTACGCGGGCTCGCACCGCAATTCGGCGCCCTCGCCGGGGCACTCGGCTTCGGCGCGGGCTATGCGGCCGCGCTGGTGGTTGGCGTCTGGCTGCTGCGACGGGACTGACACGATGACACCGGCTCATACTCCGCATTCCACCGGCCCGCGCACGGTCTGTCTGTTCACCGGCACGCTCGCGGCCTTTGCCGGCGCCGAGCGCGCGGCGGCCACACTGGCGAATGCGCTCGCGGCACGCGGGCATCGCGTGCATGTGCTCTCGCTTTGGGGCTACACCCCCGTCTTCCCATTGGCGCCGGGCGTGGCGCATCACGCGATGTTCGCCGAGCGCGTGGCCTTCAAACGTCACTATTTGTCCATCGTGCAGCAGGTGCGGCGTTACGTGCGAGAGCATGCCATCGATGTGATGATCGATGTCGACCCGATGCTTGCGCTCTACACGGTGCCCGCCACGCTCGGCCTGCCGTTGCATCGCGTGGCCTGGGAGCACAGCACGTATGCCAGCGACCTCGGCCGGCGCGCACGCCGGTGGGCACGCGCGCTGGCAGCACGCAGATACGACGCCGTCGTTGTCCTCACCGAGGCCGATCGCAGCGCCTGGCAGAGGCAGCATCCGACCGCCCGTGCGCAGTTCGTCGCGCTGCCCAATCCGCTCGGCATTGCGATCCCCGGCACGGCGCCGGAGCACCTCGACGATTGCTGCATTCTGGCCGTCGGACGTCTTATTCCGGAGAAAGGCTTCGACCGGCTGATCGACGCCTGGGCACGCATTGCGCACGACGCCCCCGGTTGGCGCGTGCGCATCGTGGGCGACGGGGCGTTGCGCGATGCCCTGCGCGCGCAAGCACGCGACGCGGGCGTCGCCAACAGTGTCGAGGTGCTTCCCGCCGTGACCGACATCGCGCAGTACTACGCGCGAGCGGCGATCTACTGCCTTCCGTCACGACGCGAAAGCTTCGGACTGGTGCTCATCGAAGCGAAGGCGTATGCGGTACCTATCGTGGCTTACGCTGCCGACGCCGGCCCGCGCGCGTTGCTGAACGACGAGGTCGACAGCCTCGTCGTGGACGACGGCGACCTCGATGCACTGGCGGGCGCGCTGTCCCGCCTGATCGGCGATGCTTCGCTGCGAAGCAGACTCGGGCTGGCCGGCTACGCGCATGCGCAGGCCTTCCGGCCCGATGCCATCGCAGCACGTTGGGAAGCCCTTTGGACCGAGAGGAAGTCAACGCCAGAGAGCGCACGATGAGAATTGCCTTGTTCGTCACCGGTCTGCAACTGGGCGGCGCCGAGACCCAGGTCGCGGATCTCGCCCGGGGGTTTCTCGCGCGCGGTCACGACGTCGATCTGATCTCGCTGACCGGGACGTGCGCGATCGACTTGCCGGAATCGCCACGACTCACGCGCATCGAACTGAAAGCGAACAAGACGCCGTGGTCGCTCGCATGTGCGCTGCGGCGGCTCGTCTCGCACCTGCGAGCGTGGCAACCGGATGTGGTGCACGCCCACATGGTGCATGCCAATCTGCTCGCACGCGTGGCGCGCTGGTTTGTGCGAATGCCGGTGCTTGTGACGAGCGCCCACAGCCGTAATGAAGGGGGGCGTCTGCGAATGCTGGCCTACCGGCTGACCGACCGGTGGACCGACCTGACGACCAACGTCAGCGAGGACGCCGTGGCGGCATTCGTCGCACAGCGCGCCGCCCCTGCCGCACGTATCGCGAGCATGCCCAACGGCATCGATACGGCACGCTACCGTCCCGACGCGCAAGCGCGTTCGCAGTGGCGCGCCGCCGTTCGGGCAACGTCATCCGACGCCGCGCCGATCGTCTTCGCCGCCGGCCGGATGGTCGAAGCGAAGGACTATCCGACGCTGATCGACGCGTTCTCGCATGTGCTGCGCGAATTGCCCGAAGCACGCCTGTTCATCGCGGGTGACGGACCGTTGCGCACCTCGGTGCAGGCACTCATCGATACTCGCGGGCTTGCCGGTGCCGTCACCTTGCTCGGGCGTCGCGACGACATTGCGCAATGGATGTGTGCCGCAGATGTGTACGCGATGTCGTCTGCCTGGGAAGGATTACCGCTGGTGATCGGCGAGGCGATGGCCAGCGGCTTGCCCGTGGTATCGACCGATTGCGGGGGCGTGCGCGAACTGGTTGGCAGCAGCCCGGCCAATACGCTGGTGCACGTGGGCGATGCGCAGGCGCTGGGCGACGCCCTGATTCACCACCTGCACGCCGACGCGAGCGTGCGCCAGGCGGCCGGCGCGGCCAATCGCGAGCGCATCCTCGCCCATTACTCTCTCGACGCCGTGGTGACGCGATGGCTCGAGACCTATGCCCGACTGCGCGACGCACGGCGCGTGGGTTCCTGATTCCGCCCCCGGCACTGTTAATGACCTCTCCCGTACTGCTCTGCTCCAACACGTTCTGGTCGATCTATAACTTCCGGCGCGGCCCCATTGCGGCCTTGCTTGCGGCTGGCCATCCGGTACACGTCGCAGCCCCGGATGACGCCTTCGCTGCGCCGCTGGCAGAAATGGGTTGCACGGTGCATCGTGTGCCGATGGCGGCCAAGGGACAGAACCCGCTCCAGGACCTCGGTCTGATGTGGCGGCTGTATCGCCTGTACCGGCAAGTGCGCCCGGCCGTGATCTTTCACTACACGATCAAACCCAACATCTACGGGTCTATCGCCGCACGCCTCGCGCGTATTCCCTCGGTGTCGATGACCACTGGGCTCGGATACGTCTTCATTCGTGAATCGCTGACGACCCGGTTGGCACGACACCTCTACCGGGTGGCATTTCGTCATACGCTCGAGAACTGGTTTCTCAATATCGAAGACCATAAGGCGTTTGTCGAAGGCGGCCTTGTCGCCATTGGGAAGACCCGTCTACTGCCCGGTGAAGGCGTCGACCTTGCCCATTTCGCAAAAGCACCGTGGCCGCCTTCGGATTTGCCCGGGGACGTTGCCCCAAAGCCGATGCGTTTCCTGCTCATTGCCCGTCTGCTGCGCGACAAAGGTGTGCTGGAGTATGTGCAGACCGCTCGCGCCCTTCATGCAGAGATGCCCCATGTGACTTTTCAGATGCTGGGCGCGACCGACGTCGAGAATCCCACCGCCATCACGCGCAGCGAGGTCGATGCGTGGCAGCGCGAGGGCATCATCGAGTATCTCGGCACGACGAACGATGTCCGGCCGGTCATCGCCAATGCCCATTGCGTGGTGCTGCCCTCGTACCGGGAAGGGCTCTCACGCACACTACTCGAAGCCAGCGCAATGGGCCGCCCGCTCATCGCCAGCAACGTGCCGGGATGTCGCGACGTGATTGACGATGGAGTGACGGGCCGCCTGGTGCCCGCGCGCGACGCCGCTGCACTGACCGCCTGCGTGCGCGACATGGCACGAATGCCCGCGAACGCACTCGTTCTAATGGGCGATGCCGGACGTGCTAAAGTAGCGCGCGAATTCGACGAGCACGTCGTCATTGCAGAGTATTTTCGGATTCTCGGATCCCTTCCCGCATCATGCTGAGTCTTGCTATCGCCCTCGTCGTGTCGTTTATCGCGACGCTGTTGATCGTGCGCTACGCGCACGTTCACTCCCGCTTCTCCGGCGATAGCGATGTCGCCGGGGTGCAGAAGTTTCATGTGCGTCCGGTGCCGCGTATCGGCGGCGTCGGCATCCTCGCGGGCCTGCTCGTGGCAGCCGCGGCGCTGGGTGTCTCCTACCCCAGGGTGTCGCACAACATTCTGCTGCTCATCGCCTGCGGCCTGCCCGCGTTCCTCTCCGGCTTCATCGAGGACCTGACCAAGAAGGTGACGCCAACGGTCCGTCTTGTCTGCACGATGATTGCCGCCCTGCTGGCGTGGTTCGTACTCGATATCCACATCACCCGCATCGACATCGGCATAGCCGACCGTGCGCTGATGCTCGCTGCGGTGTCGGTACCGCTGACCGTGCTGTGCGTTGCCGGCATGGCCAACGCGGTCAACATCATCGACGGCTTCAACGGGCTCGCGGCCATGGTGGCGATGATCATGTTCGCCTCGCTCGGCTATGTCGGATTTCAGGTGCAGGACCCCGTCGTGCTAACCACGTCGATGATCATGGTGGGCGCCATTCTCGGGTTCTTCATCTTCAACTTCCCCGGTGGCCTGATTTTCCTGGGGGATGGCGGCGCCTATTTCCTCGGCTTCATGCTGGCCGAAATCGCCGTATTGCTGGTCATGCGCAACCCGCAGGTCTCGCCGTGGTATCCCGCCCTTATGGTGATTTACCCCGCCTTCGAAGTCTGCTTCTCGATCTACCGCAAGCGCTTCGTGCGCGGCATCTCGCCCGGCATCCCCGACGGCGTGCATCTGCACATGCTCGTCTACAAACGGTTGATGCGCTGGGCTGCGGGCGCACGAACGGCAAGTGCACTCACGCAACGCAACTCCTTGACCTCGCCGTACCTTTGGCTGCTATGCTTGCTGGCAGTGATTCCGGCAACGGTTTTCTGGCGACATAGTCTGGTGCTAGCGCTGTGCTGCATCGCCTTCATGGTGACGTATGTCTGGCTGTACCTGCGCATCGTTCGCTTCAAAGCGCCACGCTGGCTGATCTACAAGAAATGAAAGACCACGGGGGGGCAATGCACACGAAGGTGTGTCGCTGCGGCACGCGGACTCCCCCCTGACAGGGACAACAAGACAAGACAGCGCCACCTACGCGATGCGTAACATCTATGCCATCGGCGACCTGCAAGGTTGCCAAACGTCGTTTGAACAACTGCTCGCACGCCTGCCTCAGGACGCGGATCTCTGGCTTGCCGGCGATCTCATCAATCGTGGCCCGCGCTCGCTCGACACGCTGCGTCAGGTCATCGCGCTGGGCACGCGCGCGACAGCGATCCTCGGCAACCACGACCTCCATCTGCTGGCCGTGGCGGCCGGAGTGCGTCAGGCTCACGGCAGCGATACCATCGACGACATCCTCAACGCCCCCGATCGCGATGCCCTCATCGACTGGGTTCGCCGTTTGCCGCTTGCACACCTCGCGCATGGCCATCTGATGGTGCATGCCGGCGTGCTGCCGCAATGGGACGCCACACAGGTCATCACGCTCGCCCGCGACGTGGAGACGCAACTGCGCGGCCCGAACTGGAAGACATTCCTCTCACGCATGTTCGGCAATCAGCCCGACCAGTGGCAAGAAGGGCTGAGCGACGAGGACCGCCAGCGGCTCACGATCAACGCCCTGACCCGCATGCGCTTCTGCACCGCCGACGGCCGCATCGACTTCAAGATCAAAGAAGGCGCCGATGCGGCCACGACCGAACTGAAGCCCTGGTTCGACGCGCCGGGGCGTCGCACGGCCGACGTCACGGTGGTGTTCGGTCACTGGTCGGCACTCGGTCTGGTAATGCGTGAGAACGTGCTGGGACTCGATACGGGCTGTGTCTGGGGAGGAAAATTGACGGCGGTGAAACTCGCCAGTTCCCCTGCCGAGCGCGACCTGATTCAGATCAATTGCCCACAGATCCGCGACCCGTTCACCCTGGTGGACGGCAAGAAGCGCGCCAAGATGAAGAAGGCCGATAAGGCCGAAGATGCCTTCAAGGCCGCGAAAGCCGAGAAGCTCGGCAAGAGCGCCCGCAAGCTCGACAAGGCCGATAAAGTGGACAAAGCGGACAAAGGGGCAAAGCGCAAAGGCAATTGACGGCGAAGGCGTCCGCGTCTCCAGATCCAACGAAAACGGCGCCATGCAGGCGCCGTTTTTTCTTCGTCCCTCGTCTTCGTCTCTCGTGTCAGACCTGAACCGCCTGCGCGGCGTCGCCCTCTTCGTCGCTCAACATCGAGTCGCGCGAACCCACCGAACCGCTTTGCGGCAGCACGGCCTCCGGCAAGAAACGCTGTAGGGCATCGCCAACCGCCTTCTGCGCACCAAGCGCAAACTCGCGCCGATGCTGCCCTTCCTGCGGATACTGCGGCTCGTCGATCGACAGCCGTACCGTCATGGGAGGCGCGCGCAGAATCATGTCGATGGACTCGATCAGACTCATCTCGCCAATGTACGCCGGTGCCATCGTATGGCGTCCGCTCTCGGCATCGGTGTAGAACAGGCACAGCGGCTGCACAGGCTTCCCGGTGCTCACCGGCGCTTGCAGCAGGTTGGCGTGGAACGGCAACAGGCTACGCCCATCCGTGGTTGTGCCCTCGGGGAAGACCGTGATGATGTCGCCGTCACGCAGGCAATCCGACAGGTAATGCATGATGCGGCGTGCGTCGGCACGGCGCTCGCGTTGCAGGAAGATCGTGCGCGTCTGCACACACAGCCAGCCGACCAACGGCCAATGGCGAATCTCGGCCTTCGCGACGAAGCGCACCGGTTGCCATGCGTTGATCGCGAAGATGTCGATCCACGACACGTGATTGCACAGCAGCATGACACCGCTGTCGGGCAACGGCGCATGTTGTTCGACCTCGAGACGCATGCCGCACAGCTTCAACAGCTTCTGCGACCACGCACGAATGCGACGGTGTTTGGCCGCCTCGGACAGAAACGGGAAGAAGATCAGCGCGGTCAGCAGGCCGCGCGACAGGTGCAGGCCGAGACGAAGTTTTTTGATGAAGAGCACGGCAATCGCATCCTAAACGGCGAGGGTTTCGTATGCCACGTGGCCACCGACCAGCGTGAAACGTACGCGACCCGGCAATTCGTATCCCAGGAACGGGGTGTTGTGGCCAGCGCTGCGCAAATTCTGCGCGGCAACCGTCCAGTGCGCCGACGGCGCAAACACACAAACATCGGCCGGTTGCCCCGGCGCGAGACGGCCCGCGCCCGGTGCAACAGCAGCAAGACGCTGCCCCGGTGCGTACGTTACGCGTGCGAGCGCATCGATCAACGGCACGCGAGTCTCGTCGGCCCACTTCAGCACCAGCGACAAGAGCAGTTCCAGACCGCTCGCGCCCGGCGCGGCTTCCGCAAACGGTACCAGACGGGCGTCGGCAGCGAGCGGCGTATGGTCGGAGCAGATGGCATCAATCGTACCGTCGCGCGCCGCTTCCCGAATGGCTTCGCGGTCGCGTTGCCCGCGCAGCGGCGGATCGAGCCGGTACTGGGCATCAAAATAACCGATATCCATGTCCGTCAGATGGAGATGGTGGGCGGCAACGTCACACGTGATCGGCAAGCCTTCGGCCTTTGCCGCGCGCACGAGCGCCAACCCTGCAGCAGACGACAATCGGCATAGATGCACCCGCGTGCCCGTGACGCGCACGAGTTCGAGAAGGGTGTGAAGCGCGATCGTCTCGGCAGCCACCGGAATACCCGCCAGCCCCAGACGCGATGCGACGGCCCCGCTGGCAGCCACGCCACTGGCGGCCAATGAGGCATCCTGGGCACGTAACCATGCCGTCAGCCCGAATGTCCCCGCGTATTCCAGCGCACGCAGCAACGTGCGGTTATCGGCCATCGGTGCATTCGCCTGCGAGAGCCCGATGCAGCCCGCCTGCGTCAATTGCGCCATTTCCGTGAGTTCACGCCCGGCGAGGCCAACCGTCAGCGCGCCCAGAGGGTGTACCTGCGCAAGCGGTGTGGCGCGCTCGCGCAATTGCAGCATCTCGACAAGCGCCGGCTCATCCAGCACAGGGTCGGTATCCGGCGGGCAAACCATGCGTGTCACGCCGCCTGCGAGCGCCGCTGCCGCTTCACTGGCCGCGCTCACGCGGCGTGCGCACAGATCGACAAGCCCGGGCATAACCACCAGCCCCGTCACGTCGATCGTGCGCTCGGCAGTGAAGCCGGCAGGCGCCGCGCCCAGCGCGGCGATGTTTCCGCCGGCGACGAAAACGTCCTGAATATGGTCGGTTCGGGTTGCGGGATCGATAACGCGACCGCCCTTCAGATGCAATCTCATGGCGCGCTTACCCGTGGTTCGCGGCGACGATGCTCATCACCGCCATGCGCACGGCGATGCCGAACGACACTTGTTCAAGAATGACCGACTGCGGGCCGTCTGCGACCGCTGAGTCGATCTCCACACCACGGTTCATCGGGCCGGGATGCATGACGATGGCATCGGGCTTGGCCAATGCGAGACGCTCCGGGGTCAGGCCGTAATACTTGAAGTACTCGGCGGCAGACGGCAGCAAGGCACCGCTCATCCGCTCGTTCTGCAAACGCAACATGATGACGACGTCCACATCGCGAAGCCCTTCGTCCATGTCGTGAAACACGCGCACGCCGAGTTGCTCGAGCCCCTCGGGCAAGAGGGTGCGCGGGCCGATGGCGCGGACTTCCGGCACGCCTAACGTCGTGAGCGCGTGAATGTCGGAACGCGCCACGCGCGAATGCAGAATGTCGCCTACGATCGCGACCGTCAGGTTCTGAAATTCGCCCTTGTGATGGCGAATCGTGTACATGTCGAGCAAGCCTTGCGTGGGGTGTGCGTGACGCCCGTCGCCTGCGTTGATGACATGCACACGCGGCGCGCAATGCTCGGCAATCAGGTAGGGCGCGCCCGACTGCGCGTGACGCACGACGAACAGGTCCGCATGCATCGCCGACAGGTTGCCGATGGTATCGAGCAAGGTTTCGCCCTTGCTCGTCGACGACGCGTTGATATTCAGATTCAGCACATCGGCCGACAGGCGCGCTGCCGCGATCTCAAACGTCGTTCGCGTACGTGTCGAATTCTCGAAGAAGAGATTGAAGACCGACTTGCCGCTGAGCAATGGCACCTTCTTCACGTCGGCGTCGTTCACGCCGACGAACTGCGTGGCGGTGTCGAGAATGTGAGTCAGCACGGCGCGCGGCAGCCCCTCCACCGTCAGCAAATGCTTCAATTCGCCGTGACGGTTGAGTTGGGGGTGGCCGCGTCGCCCGAGAATTCCGTTAGCCATGCAGGGACGACTCCGTGCCGATGCGGCGTTGTGCGGCGACGGCACGCAGAAGACTGTCAGGCGTGATGCCGGTCAGGCGCTCAGGCAGGTACATGCTCGTCGAAGTACTGCTGGAGGATGATGCGAGCGGCTTCGGCGTCGAGCGATGTCTTTTGAGAGACCTTGACGCCTGCCTCGGCCAGCGCCGCCGCAGCGGCGACCGACGAGTAGCGTTCGTCGACCCACACGACCGGCACGTCGAATCGCCCGTTGAGTTGATTTCCGAAACGTTTGGCTTGCTGGGTCATCGCGTGCGGCGTGCCGTCGGGATGGCACGGCAGTCCGACGACGATAAGTTCAGGCTGCCATTCGGCAATGAGCTTGCCGGTCTCGGCGAACCGGACTTCGCGATTGAGATTGGCAAGAACGGTGAGCGCGCGGGCCTCGCGCAGCATGAGATTGCCGATCGCCACACCGATCCGGCGCTCGCCGTAATCGAAGGCGAGTACCGTGGCACTGCCAGCCGTCATGCGTGACCTGCGTCGGCAGAGAGCATCGACGACGTGACGCCGAGTAGCGCAAGCGCTGCGTCGAAGCGTTCGGCAGGCGGCACGTCGAACACGATGCCCGGGTCGGCGGCGACGGTCAGCCAGCCATTGCGGCCGATCTCGTCTTCCAGTTGCCCCGCCCCCCACCCCGAGTGCCCGAGCGTCAGCAGAAAGCGGCTCGGCCCCTGTCCGTTGGCCACGGCTTCGAGCACGTCTTTCGACGTCGTCATCTCGAGGCCGCCCGGCACCGAGAGCGATGAGCTGTACGTTGTGCCGGTCGACTCGTGCAGCACGAAGCCGCGCTCGGTCTGCACCGGTCCGCCGAAGAACACCGGCTGATGCGCAAGGGGATCGATTTCCAGCTTCAGATCGAGACGCTCGAAGAGCGATTGCAGATCGATGTCGGTCGGACGATTGATGACCAGCCCGATTGCACCTTTTTCGCTGTGCTCGCACAGGTACACGACGGCGCCGGAAAACGTCGGATCGGCCATGCCCGGCATGGCAATGAGGAATTGATTCGTGAGATTGATACGGTCGTTCGGCATAGGGCCAAGTTTATCGGAACCTGTTTGACGGTCTGCCGCTCGGTGTCGCACTCCGCAGCGGGGACATGGCTCCCGCGCGGGCTCGCAGCACCTGCCTGCGGCCGGTCAGCGGACGAACATTTTCCGCATCGTGGTACGGCGATCGGCCGCCAAAGGCGACCTTTGCGCCGACTTTATCACGGAACGTCGCGCGCGGTGACGAGCCGCTGCCCGAATACACTGGCATCCAGCGCACGCTCCCGCCACATTGCCATGTCGGCAATCAGATCCGGGCGCGATTCCGGATACGTGTCGGCCGCGAACTGATGAAGCATGCCGCGCAACGCCTTGACGGTCATCGCCAGCGCCGCCGGACCGCCCGGCTCCGCAGGCGGCGAGACCGCGAGTCGCTCGCCCGTCGCGGCCACCGCCGCCGCGAGCCGCGCGACAGGCGCCAGTCCGATCGCTGCGGAGTATTCCGCGACCTTCGCGGCCACTGCCGGATCGTTCAAATTCGGAAGCGCCTCATCGGCGAGGCTGAGGAACGTCTGGCAAACGTCCTGCCGTACCGCCAACGGACCAATGCGCAACCAGTCGCGCGAACTGCTGCCCGCGCCCTGCTTCTGCGCCGCTTGTACGGCGTCGGCCAAGGGTTCAGGCAGACGGCCGGAGCGGCGCAGCACGCCGAAGTCGGCCAGCAGCGTGCCCAGCCAGCTATCTGGCGCCTGCGCATGCCACGTCGCAAGCGCTTCGAGCAGATCGTGTCCGGGCACCACCTCGTTGGCTCCCTTCCCGCCCCCGCCGGCCGTTGCAGACGCTGGCGTCGCGTCCCCCGGCCCACTGGGGCGAGTCAGTTGCTTGCGCAGCGCCAGATTCATCCGCCCGATCTGGCGTTTGTCGGCCAGACTCAGCGGGGCACGCGCGAACCGCAGCCACGCCGCGGCCAGACGCCAGTAATCGAGCGGTGCCGTCGCGCCGGCTCGGTGGAGATCGGCAGCGAGATCGGCCAGTTGCGCCAGCGCCGCCGTGGTGTCGGTCGCATCTGCATCGGGACGCAACAGACGCAACAGGACTCGCTCGACGTCGGCGCGCAACGGCGCCGTACCGGCGGGCAGTCCGTGCAGGCGCGGGTGCGCAATCGCCCATCCGGCCATCCGAAGCTCGCCCAGCGATGGCGCACCGGACCAGCTTTCGGAAGCGGCAGCGGTGTCTGTCGATGCGGGCGCGGCAGCCGGAGCGGCCCCCGCCTGCCAGATGTCGCGCTCGAACTGGCGCAGCGCGTTGCGCTGCGCGTCCTGACTGCCCGGTTGCCCATACGCCGCCTCGGCAATCGCCTGAACAAGGCGCTCGCCGTGCAGCGACCAATCGGCGTGGCCGCTCGACTGGAGCAGACGGTTGGCTCGTCGCAACGGTCCGAGCGCAGCGGCCGGGCCGTTCGACCAGGCGTCGGACGCTTCGGTCAGCGCTTGCGCCACCTCGGGCAAACGCCACAAGGGGGTCGTGTCACGCGCCTCACGCGCGGACGCGCCGGGGGCGTTGATGGTGGTGTCGGAAGGCGTTTGCGGCGTCACCATGGGCCATCTCCTGGCCATGCGGCCGGTCTTCGTGAATTCGGGCGGGAAGTCCGCCGCGCCACCGGCCCGGCCGATGGCCGGGCGAATCGTCGAGCACAGTGCCGTACAGACGGCTTAAAGGGACTCGGAGACATCGGAGAACGCGGCAAACGCGCGGGGATCTAGGAGAAACAGGCGGCCGAGCCGCCCAGCCTCAGATCTGCACCATCTCGAAGTCTTCCTTGCGCGCTCCGCACTCGGGGCAGGTCCAGTTGATGGGCACGTCTTCCCAGCGGGTACCGGGCGCAATACCCTCGTCGGGCAAACCTGCCTCTTCGTCGTAAATCCAACCGCAAATGAGGCACATCCAGCTCTTGTATTCCATTCTTTCTTCAGCGACGAGCGTTCCGTTACAATGGCTTGTCAACCGCTTCGGGCCCCGCCGGCAGAGATGCCGTGCGGTGTTGTGGGAACCTTGGCCGGTGCATTGTCCGGACAGGTGGTGCCCACGGCGCTTTTCAGCGCTCCGAAACGGGCATTTAAGGCGTGATGGTACCAACGAACCCAAAGCCTGACCAGATCGCCGTCTATCCTGCCTCCATGCACACTGAATCCCCTCCTATTCTCCTGACCTTCGGACTCTCCGATCCCACTTCGGCAACCGGCGTGCAGGCCGACCTGCTCACCTTCGCCAGCATGGGCGGTTATGGCGTGTCGGTGCTCACCGGTTACTCCTCCCAGGACTCACGCACTTGCGATGAAGTGCAACCGATCGATCCGGACTGGATCGCCGACCAGGCGCGCATGCTGCTCGAAGACATGCCCGTCGCCGCCTTCAAGGTCGGAAGCGCCGTCAACGCAGAAAACGTCGCGGCCATCGCCGAAATCGTGGCCGATTACGACGAGACACCCCTCGTTGTGGCGCCCGATTTCGGATTGGCAGGGGAGCATCTGCTCTCGGCCGACGAATTGCGTGAAGCCACAGCCAACCTCCTCGTGCCGCAGGCCAGTGTGCTTGTCGTGAGCCCGGCCAGCGCCATTGCCCTGGCGCAGACCGTCACGGAAAACGAGAATCTTTCGCTCGATGAAGCGGTCTCCATCCTGCTGGAGAACGGCTGCGAGTTCGTGCTGGTGAGCGACAGCAACGCGCCGCAATTCACGCACACGCTCTATGCCGACGGCGGCGTCGTGCGCGAAGACGCCTGGGACCGTCCGCCCCATAACGTGGCCGGCGCCATCGACACGCTGGCGGCCGCCGTCACCGCAATGCTCGCTAACGGCCTTGCCGTGCCCGAGGCGGTACGCGAAGCACAGGAGTATTTGCAGCAGGTGCTGGAGAATGCGTTCCGTCCGGGCATGGGGCGCCATTTCCCCGATCGCTTCTTCTGGGCTCGCAGTGAAGAGACCGATCAGGAGAGCGACGCCCCCGAAGCCTGAGCCTTCGATGGAAAATGATGGGAAATACCGGAAAGCAAAACGCCCGCGAATGTCGCGGGCGTTTCTCTTTACGGCCGAAGCCGGCGCGTCATCGATGTGACTACGACACCTGGCGCGACTTCCCTTGCGGAGACACCATCGCGTCGTCGTCCGCATCCCCCTTCGGACGGCCCCACGCCTCGATCACCCGTTTGACGAAAGGCGCCAAATCATCGCCCTGAGCCCGCAACATGCGGACCAGTGAGGCGTATTGACCTTCGAAAATCGCCGAATTGTAGTTCTTCAGACGGCGAATATCTTCCAGCGCTTCGTCGTCGCGTCCTGCGAGGGCGAGCAGCACGATGTAACGCTTGATCATCGTCGGTCCGGCACCCAGCGCCAATGCTTCGCGATGCGCGGCCAGCTTTTCGTCGAGCTGATCGCGGCTCAGGAACAAGGCCCCTGTGACTGCGTAGTCACCATACGGCGCGAAGAAAAGCGCGGGATCGGTGCGATACGTGTCGATCTTGCCGGCGCGATACGCCACCTCGACGCGCTGATAGTCGTGATAAAGCCAGGGAATCGCTACGCACGCAAATAGCAGAATCACGCCGTTGACGGCACCGGTCGCGGTCGGCGACACGCTGTCGATCTGCTTCGTCTCGCAAAAACCGAGCAGGAACATGGCGGGCAGCAGGAAGAACGCATAGTGTTGCGGATACTCCAGCATCGCGTGCACGGCAAGCATGCCGAGCAGAACGAACGCAAGCGCGATCGGTGGCGTTTTGATGCCGCGCACGGCGCGCACGAACCAGAACGCCAGCGGTACCAGGATCGCCAGCGTGCCGATGATGCCGGTCTTCGCGAGCAAGTCGAGCAACACGTTGTGGGCGTTGTCGGCCATCTCGACCGGACCGAGCTTATCGACCAGCGCGAACTGCGCGTCGATGTAATTCGACCACCCCGCCCCCGACCACCAGTGCTCGCGGAAGATCGCCAGACCGTACTCCCACAGGTTCAGGCGCCCCGTCACTTGCCCCGCCTGCTGCATGCGGGCCACCGCACTGCCGTCAAGTTGCAATCCCCAGGCCACATTTGCCCAGCCGACGAACATCGTCATCAGCGCGAGCAAGGGCAGGATCGCGGCCGGCACGAACCATCGCATCGAGCGGCGCATGTTGCGCGTGGGCTCGGCACGCTCCATCCACACGAGCCACAAGCCCGATGCCGACAGCAGCGCCAGTTGCAGCCACGGCGTGCGCGACCCGGTCAGACAGATGCCGATATCGAACGCGGCGCACGCAGCCAGCCAGAACCAGGCGGGCAGTTTGCGTTGATACCAGAGATAGAAGGCGCCCGCGTTGGCGAGCGACAAATACGTCGCCAGGTGATTCGGCTGGTACATATTGCCGAACAGTCGCCGGGCGACCGTCACGGAGTACTTGGCCACCAGCCAGGGCACGTTGCCTTCCAGATGGAAGGCCTGCAGAACCTGTGCACCCACCGCATACAGCCCGCCGAGCGTGAGCGCCACGGCACTCCATCGCATCAGTACGTTGCGCCAGCCAAGTTGCGCGAGCCAGAAGCCTGCACTTACCGCCACGATCATGGCCACGCCGTAGAGCAACGCCGTCATCATGAGTTGCGGCAGCTCGGTCGGCATCGTGGCACGTTGCACAAGAATGACCGCCACGAACGCAAGCGGCGTCCAGGTGACGCGCGGCATGCGTAGCACCCGAGCGTCGCGTTGCCACGCGGCAATCATTGCGAGCAAACCGAGTACGCCGAAGAGCGAAAACGTCAACGCTTCCGAATAGAACGTGGAAATCGGGTATGAGTGCTTGACGAGGTTATAGGGCAAGGCCCAGATCAGGGCTACCGTGAGCCCGATCATCGAGAGAAGCAAAGGAGGAAACAAGATCGCCGCCGTGCAATGCACCGGTTGGAAGATGCGCAAGCATAACGAAAAATGGCCGCCCCGGGGGCGGCCATTTCATGCCTGACGCGCGCGAATACGCCGTCAAAGAATCCGTCGCCTCAGACGGTCTGGCGCATAACCATGGGTGACGCGCCACGACCGCCTGCGAATCGGATTCAGGCCCCCTTGGACGCAGTGCCGCGGCACTCCGGCGGTGCCATTTTGGCCGGCAACGTCGCACCGTTCGGCGCGCCCTCACGGCCTTGTGCGTAACACGTCCATACGATCTGACCTTCGGGCGCCTTGCCCGCCGTCAGTGCCTTGGGCGCACCGTCGGCACCCGCGCTCGTGGGCACCAGCACGATGGCACCGTCGCCCGCGCGTTGCGTGTAAGCGATCGTCACGTTACCGCTCACGGCGTCGATGCTCACCGAGTTCACGTTATCGGTCGCGCTCGGTGCCTGCCAGCCGCTATTGAACGGCGCACCATGCATGGCGTTCTCGCTCACGAGTGCCTTGGCCGAGGCCGCAACCCCCAACCCTTCGACCACGCGTGCGCGCACCAGATAGTTCTGCAGATACGGAACCCCTGCCGTGACCAACACGCCGATGATCGCCAGCACGATCATCAGCTCGATCAGGGTGAAACCCCGAGACTTGGCGATACCGGTGGTCCGGTGGCCGAAACGACGCATTGTGTAACTCCCTGCGAAAGCAATGAAAACAAAAGGGACATCGGGGGGAAGTGGGCGGAGTATGCCACAGCCCCAACGGCAAGCGCCCTGCCGCAGATCAAAATCGGGCGGAGCCGTACGGGTAGGGAGAATCATCCTAGCCTGAGCCAGGACGATTCGTCCGATCGGGGAGCGACTCTCCCGGACAATCCGCCGTCAATCGAGAGCAACGGTCTGTGCCCAATGGACTCGATTATTTCGAAGAGGTTGCACGCAATTGACGTGCCTCGCTACGTCGCTTGAGTACGAGTCCGACCACCACGACCAGCGCAGCACCAATGCCGGACGCCACGTAATGCGTGTATTCGGCTGCGGCCCCCGGCAGATGCAGCAGGTGTCCGACGCCCGGATCGGAGGCGATCAGACCGCCGGCAATCCAACCCAGCAGTGCGGCACCGGCGATGACGATGAACGGAAAGCGGTCGAGTGCCTTGAGCACCAGTTGCGAACCCCAGACGATCAGTGGGATGCTCACGAGCAGGCCGAAGATCACGAGCGGCAATTGATGGTGATCGGCGGCGCCCTCTGCCGCTCCGGCAATCGCGATCACGTTATCGACGCTCATCACCAGATCGGCCACGATGATGGTCTTGACGGCGGTCCAGAGCTTGTCGGCCGGTTTCACGCTGTCGTGGGCGTCCTGATCGGGCACCAGCAGCTTGATACCGATCCAGAGCAGTAGCAGCCCGCCCAGCGCCTTGAGATACGGCACCGCGAGCAGTGTCACGGCGAACGCGATCAGAATCACGCGCAGCACGATTGCGCCCACCGTCCCCCACATCACCCCCTGCAAACGTTGTTTGGCCGGCAGGTTGCGGCAGGCGAGCGCAATCACCACGGCATTGTCGCCACCCAGCAGGATGTCGATCATGATGATCTGCAGGACCGCGGCCCAGTTCAGCTCGGCAAAAAACGCAAGCATGGCGGGAATTTCCTCGGGAACGAATGAAACGAATGATTTGAGAGAAGCAATGACAAAAGAGGGAGCCCGATGCTCTGGGCTCCCTCTTTACTGACCGATTGCACAGCCGCCGGTTCGGGCGGCCGTCACGCGGTCATCCGGCGGGAATTACAGCGCAGCCTTGAGCAGGCGGCCCATTTCCGACGGATTACGGGTCACCTTGATACCGCAGGCGTCCATGATTTCCAGCTTGGCTTCGGCCGTATCGGCACCGCCCGAGATCAGCGCGCCGGCGTGGCCCATGCGCTTGCCCGGGGGCGCAGTCACGCCTGCGATGAAGCCAACGACTGGCTTCTTCATGTTGCCCTTGATCCACTCGGCGGCCGTCGCTTCGTCCGGGCCACCGATTTCACCGATCATGATCACGGCGTCCGTATCCGGATCGTCGTTGAACATCTGCATGACGTCGATGTGCTTCAGACCGTTGATCGGGTCGCCACCGATACCGACAGCGGTCGACTGGCCCAGACCCAGGGCGGTCAGCTGGCCCACGGCTTCGTACGTCAGGGTACCCGAGCGCGACACCACGCCGATGCGACCCTTCTTGTGGATGTGACCCGGCATGATGCCGATCTTCAGTTCGTCCGGCGTGATCACGCCCGGGCAGTTCGGGCCGAGCAGCAGGGTCTTGCGACCTTCGCGACGCATACGGTCCTTCACTTCGATCATGTCACGAACGGGGATACCTTCCGTGATACAGATCGCCAGATCCAGGTCGGCTTCAACGGCTTCCCAGATGGCGGCAGCAGCGCCTGCGGGCGGCACGTAGATCACCGACACGGTTGCGCCGGTCTGCGCCTTGGCGTCCTTGACCGAACCGAAAATGGGAATGCCCTCGAAGTCTTCGCCAGCCTTCTTCGGGTTCACGCCAGCGACGAACGCGTTCTTGCCGTTCGCGTATTCGCGGCACATGCGGGTATGGAACTGGCCGGTTTTGCCAGTGATACCCTGGGTGATGACCTTAGTATCTTTGTTGATCAGAATCGACATTGCTTGATTTCCTTCATCCGGTTGCCGGGCAGCATTCGCACAGCCCCTCGGGGCGGCACGCCGCTGCGGCTTCGACTGTTCTGGTTACTTGCCTGCGGCAGCCGCGACAACCTTCTGGGCAGCTTCTTCCATGCTGTCCGCAGAGATGATCGGCAGGCCGGATTCGGCGAGCATCTTCTTGCCCAGGTCCTCGTTCGTGCCCTTCATGCGCACGACCAGCGGCACCTTCAGCGAGACGGCCTTCGACGCTGCGATCACGCCTTCGGCGATCACATCGCAACGCATGATGCCGCCGAAGATGTTGACCAGAATGGCGGTCAGGTTCGGGTTCTTCAGCATGATCTTGAACGCTTCGGTGACCTTCTCGGTCGTGGCGCCACCGCCCACGTCCAAGAAGTTCGCCGGCTCGCCGCCGAACAGCTTGATGGTGTCCATCGTGGCCATGGCCAGACCGGCACCGTTCACCAGACAACCGATGTTGCCGTCGAGCGAGATGTAGGCCAGATCGAACTTCGAGGCTTCGACTTCAGCCGGATCTTCTTCGTCCAGATCGCGGTAGGCGACGATTTCCGGATGACGGAACAGGGCGTTCGAATCGAAGTTGAACTTGGCGTCCAGGGCGGTGACCGTGCCGTTGCTGCTCACGTTCAGCGGGTTGATTTCGGCCAGCGATGCGTCGGTTTCCCAGAAGGCCTTGTACAGACCTTGCAGGATCGTGCGGGCTTGCGGAATCGAAGCATCGGGGACGCCGATCTTCTTGGCCAGATCGTCGGCTTGTGCGTCGGTCAGACCCACGGACGGCTCAATGATGACCTTGTGAATCAGTTCCGGGTGCGTTTCGGCAACTTCTTCAATGTCCATGCCGCCTTCGCTCGAACCCATCATCACAATCTTCTGCGAGACACGGTCGACCACGAGGCTGACGTACAGTTCGTTCTTGATGTCGGCGCCTTCTTCGATCAGCAGGCGATTGACCTTCTGACCTTCCGGGCCGGTCTGGTGCGTGACCAGTTGCATGCCGAGGATCTGGCTGGCGTATTCGCGCACTTGCTCGATCGACTTGGCAACCTTCACGCCGCCGCCCTTACCGCGACCGCCTGCGTGAATCTGGGCCTTGACCACCCAAACCGGACCGCCGAGTTCCTCGGCTGCCTTCACGGCCTCGTCCACGGAAAACGCCGGAATGCCGCGGGGCACCGCGACTCCGAATTTTCGGAGGATTTCCTTGCCTTGATACTCATGAATCTTCATGCGTGATTCCCTTCTTGCTGAGTTGGAAGTTTGGGTTCGAGCTCGCGAGTCGAAGCGCCATCGCGCACCGCTTCTTTTGTGACGGGCGTCGTGGGCTCGTTCGCTCGATCGTTTGCGCGGCCGTTGAACCAGCGCGGGTAAAACCGGCGCACTGCCTCGCCATCAAACCGCAAGGCGTGACAATGTCCGAGTTGGAAAGGAGGTGCCGAATTACCGGCATCGTTGGCGGTCTTGAGCGCCGTATCGGGCGTGTCAATGACCACCCCGGCAAAGGCCTGAATCGCTGCCGTCGGCAGGACACTGCAAAGTTCTGTCAGATGGGTGCAGCCCGACGCGCCGCCAAGGCGCTCGCGGACCGCGTGCCGGAAGCCGCGCCGCAGGTTAAGTCCGATCAACTGACGATATTCAGAGCCGATCTGATCGCAAATCCCCGGATACGGCACCCAGTCGGAGACGGCCTCCGCGTCATGCACCTCGAAATTCTCATCGATCGTCAAACGCAGCCAAAGCTCGTGAATCGGCGTGCCTTCCTTGCGAAGCCCGGTCGCCAATGCGAAATCCCGATCCTTATGATCGGTCAGACGGGCTTCGATGTCCCATAGGCCATCCTCGCGCGAATACGCTTCGACAGCGATCGTGCGACGGTGACGCAGACTACGAGGGGCGGGCTCAGAGAGCGGCATGCGAGAGTGTGCAATGCATGAACGCAGAAAGACCTTGATTCTAGCATAGGCCACGGCGCCCTCTGCCGCAGCGCAGCAGAAGCCCGTCGCATAAGGGGCAATTACCCGACCAATTGGTCGGGTTATCAAAATCGCGGGATGATCAAACGCATGGTGCAACGCCATATCGCGATAACTGTGGCACGACGTGTCACGCGAGATTCATTGTTACGTCACACCAACATTCATGCGGGTTACCAACCGCTGGCTGTCGTTGGCACTTCGTCGATGAATGACCACGCATTTATCAGGAAAGCGATGGAACGCGCGTCAAAAGTCGTCCGAAAATTCATCGGCACCACGCACAATTTTGCTGATAACGGTACGTGAAAAACCCCGTGAGGCGAGAAAGCGCATCTGTTTAGCCCGCGCTTCAGGCGTGGTGGCGACCTCGCCGAACTTCTTCTGCCATACGACGCGGGCGCGCGCCAGTTCCGTACCGCGCAACTGCTCAGTGAGCGCCGCGACCGTCTCGGCGTCGACCTGGTGCTGCTTGAGTTCGTTGACGATACGAGTCGTACCCAGGCGCGATGCGCGCCGGTTCACCACGCTTTCCGCAAATCGTTCGTTGGACAGCCAGCGCTCTTGCTCGAGCGTGTCGAGCACACGATCGAGCGCTTCGGGATCCTCGGCATCGGCAAAGGGCACGAGCTTGCGACGCAATTCCGTCCGGCTATATTCGCGGCGCGCCAGATAGGACAGCGCGCGTGCCTTGAGGCTCAGCACGGGTTTGCGCGATCGCTTGACCGAAACAGCCTCGTCGCCCGGTGGGGGCGGCGGTGCGTTCGAGTCTCGGGGAGGACGGCGATTGATCATGACGTCATCGTGGCGCAATCAAGGCAAGGGCTAGAAAGCAAAAACGGCAACGCGATGCCATGTGGCTTCGCGTTGCCGTTCCGAAACGGGGTTATCAGGCCTCGCCTGCTTCTTCGATCTCGCCGGTCTCGTTGATCGCCGTCACGCCGAGCGATGCACGCACCTTGTTTTCGATCTCGTGAGCGATATCCGGATTTTCACGCAGGAATTCGCGTGCGTTGTCCTTGCCCTGGCCGATCTTTTCACCGTTGTAGCTATACCAGGCGCCAGCCTTCTCCACGATCTTGGCATTCACGCCCAGATCGATGATTTCGCCTTCGCGCGAGATCCCCTGACCATAAAGGATGTCGAAGATGGCTTCGCGGAACGGCGGCGCGACCTTATTCTTGACGACCTTGACGCGGGTCTCGTTACCGACAACCTCGTCCCCCTTCTTGATCGAGCCGATGCGGCGAATGTCCAGACGCACCGACGAGTAGAACTTCAGCGCGTTACCGCCCGTCGTGGTTTCCGGGTTGCCGAACATCACACCGATCTTCATACGAATCTGGTTGATGAAGACCACCGTGCAGTTCGTACGCTTGATGGTACCGGTCAGCTTACGCAGGGCCTGAGACATCAAACGGGCTTGCAGACCCGGCAGCGAGTCGCCCATCTCACCTTCGATTTCGGCCTTCGGCACCAGCGCCGCGACCGAGTCGATGATGATGAGGTCGATCGAGCCCGAACGCACCAGAGCGTCGGCGATTTCCAGTGCCTGTTCGCCTGTGTCCGGCTGCGAGATCAGCAGTTCGGGCACCGAGACGCCCAGCTTGTTGGCGTATCCGACATCGAGGGCGTGCTCTGCGTCGATGAACGCGCAGGTGCCGCCGATTTTCTGCATTTCCGCCACGACTTGCAGCGTGAGCGTGGTCTTGCCCGACGATTCCGGGCCGTAAATTTCGATTACGCGACCGCGCGGCAGGCCACCCACGCCAAGCGCGATGTCCAGACCCAGCGAGCCCGTCGAGACGACCTGGATATCTGCTTCGACCTCGCCGTCGCCCAGACGCATGATCGAGCCCTTGCCGAATTGCTTTTCGATCTGCGCGAGGGCGGCGGCAAGCGCCTTGCCTTTCTCGGCCGACAGATTGGCAGACCCTTTCTTGCTTTCTTCCATGAATCGTCCTTTGATATGATGAGCGAGACGGCTCGAGTGAGGCTTGAATGCTGGTACTGTATAAAAAAACAGTGCTCTTTGCAAGTGCCTGTTGTCCGAAAGCGCCGAAACGACAAAAAAAGCCGCGAACCACGCGCCGCAACATCACTGGAGACACACCGCCGCCGTCAGGCGCCGGTGCCTATACAAGGCTATCACGCCCATGCGAATTCTCATCGCAGAGGATGACAGCATTCTGGCTGACGCCCTGACCCGCTCGCTGCGCCAGGGGGGCTACGCCGTCGATCACGTCAAGACAGGGCTTGAAGCCGACTCTGCACTGTCTGCCCAGACATTCGACCTGCTGATTCTCGACCTCGGCCTGCCTCGTCTGCCCGGTCACGAAGTCCTGCGCCGGCTGCGCGCCCGTAATTCCCATTTGCCCGTATTGATTCTGACCGCGTCCGACAGCGTCGACGCCCGCGTCAAGGGTCTCGATCTCGGCGCAGACGATTACATGGCCAAGCCTTTCGCACTGGCCGAACTCGAAGCACGCGTGCGCGCATTGACCCGGCGTGGTGCGGGCGGCGGCTCTACGGTCATCCGTCACGGCCCGCTCAGTTTCGATCAAGTCGGGCGCACCGCCTATATTAATGAGCAGATGCTCGACCTGTCCGCCCGCGAACTCGAATTGCTCGAAGTCCTGCTGCTGCGCACAGGCCGCCTCGTCTCCAAGGAGCAGCTCGTCGACCATTTGTGCGGCTGGGGGGAAGAGGTGAGCAACAACGCCATCGAGGTGTACATGCACCGGCTGCGCAAGAAGATCGAGCCCAGCGGCGTACGCATCGCCACGATCCGCGGGTTGGGGTATTGTCTGGAGAAGCCGGCCGCCACCACGCCAGCGAACGCGGCCTAGTGCGCCGAATACGGCGTCAGCCGTTCCAGCCTCTTTAGTCTTCCCGTCCGATGCGTCTGAGCTTTCGCCACCATCGTCGCGCCAACCCTGCGGACCCGGACGCCTCGTCTTCCCCGCCGCCTACGGCGCATGGCACGTCCGCAAGACGCGGCTACACCGCGCCCGCCGCGCCCGCCTCGCCCGCCGACGCCACCGATCCGTTCGATCCGTACGCCGACCCATTCGTGCGTCCGGGCTTCGGCGCGCCGCTCGAGCATGAGGCCGAGCCCCCGCCACGCTCGCTCTTCGGCGAGATCCTCGACTGGATGCTCGCACCGCTGCTCCTGCTCTGGCCGATGAGCATTGCCGTCACGTATCTCGTCGCGAAATCGATTGCCAATGGCCCATTCGACAGGGCGCTCGAGACCAACACCTACGTCCTCGCGCAGCAAGTCCACTCGGATCGCGGACAAGTCACACTGACACTGCCCATGCCGGCGCGCGATCTGCTGCGCGCCGACACCACCGACAACGTCTACTTTCAGGTACTCGGCGCGAAGGGAGAGCTCGTGGCCGGCACAGCGGAACTGCCCTTGCCGCATGAAGACGACCGTCCGCAGCCGGGAGTTGTGCAGTTTCGCGACGAGAGTGTCGGCGGCAACGACATCCGTGTCGCATTCACTTACGTCGATCTGCCCCGCATGGAGCCGCCGGGCAGCATGGCACTCGTACAGGTTGCGGAGACGCTCGACAAACGCAGTCAACTGGCGAACGAAATCATCAAGGGCGTGATCCTGCCGCAGTTCGTGATCCTGCCATTGGCTATCGTGCTCGTCTGGTTTGGCCTGTCGCGCGGTCTCGCACCGCTGCATGCGTTGCAGGAACATATCCGCGCCCGTCGCCCCGACGATCTGTCGCCACTCGAAGCACGCCAGGCACCGCCGGAGATCGCGCCGCTCGTCGGTTCGCTCAACGATCTGCTCGCACGGCTCGAACAGAACATGAAACTCCAGCAGCGCTTTATCGCTGACGCCGCCCACCAGCTCAAGACACCGCTGGCCGGGCTGCGCATGCAGGCAGAACTCGCCTTGCGCCAGACATCGCCTGACGAATTACGCCGCTCGCTCTCCCAGATCGCGGTGAGTTCGGAGCAGGCGGCGCGTCTGGTGAATCAGTTGCTGGCGCTGGCCCGTGCGGAGAACAGCGCGAACGACGCCGCCGCCTTCACGCCGGTCGACCTCAGCGTGCTCGCCCGTAGCGCCATGCAGGACTGGTTCCAGGCGGCCTTCGCCAAACGGATCGACCTCGGCTTCGAGGAGCCGCCGTTTCCCGTGCATCTGTCGGGTCAGCCGGTGATGCTGCGCGAGTTGCTCAACAACCTGATCGACAATGCGATCCGTTACACACCGGCTGGCGGCAAGGTGACGGTTCGCCTGAGGCATGAGGCGTCAGACGGCTTCGTTCATCTTGAAGTCGAAGACACCGGGCCGGGCATTCCGGCATCGGAGCGTCCGCGTGTGTTCGAGCGCTTCTATCGCATTCTCGGCAGCGACAGCGACGGCAGCGGCCTGGGGCTGGCCATCGTGCGGGAGATCGTGCAGATCCATCGTGGCGACGTGAGCGTGCTCGACCATGTCGACGCGCAGCATCCCGAAGCAACCGGCACCCTCATTCGGGTGACATTGCCCCTCGCAGACGCGCCTATCGAAAACCCGCATGCGTGACGAAAACACGCGAAATGCGGTCGATTTTCCGCCAAAGTCGAGGGTAAGTCCCTAGCGGCGTAAGGTTCGAGTCAGTTTGGCGTCAGACGGCGGTAAGGTTGCACTCCAATAATCAGTTGCAACGGCCCGGGCACGATCCAGGGGCGTGCTTACATTACAGGAGACAACCGCATGGCTACTGCAACGACAGCCGCTACGCATGCGCCGATGACCAAAGAAGAACGCAAGGTCATCTTCGCGTCGTCGCTGGGCACAGTGTTCGAGTGGTACGACTTTTATCTGGCCGGTTCGTTGGCCGCATTCATCAGCAGGCACTTTTTCTCGGGCATCAATCCGACTGCGGCATTCATCTTCACGCTGCTGTCGTTTGCGGCGGGCTTCGCGGTGCGTCCGTTCGGCGCCATTGTGTTCGGCCGCATCGGTGACCTGGTTGGCCGTAAGTACACGTTCCTCGTCACCATCACATTGATGGGTCTGTCCACGCTGGTCGTCGGCCTGTTACCGGGCTATGCGTCGTGGGGGATTGCCGCACCGGTCATCTTCATTTCGATGCGTTTGCTGCAGGGCCTCGCCCTCGGCGGCGAGTACGGTGGTGCTGCCACGTATGTGGCCGAGCACGCCCCGCACGGTCGTCGCGGCTTCTACACATCGTGGATTCAGACGACGGCCACGCTGGGTCTGTTCCTCTCGCTGCTCGTGATTCTCGGCACCCGCATGGCGATAGGCGAAGAAGCGTTCGGCGAGTGGGGCTGGCGTGTTCCGTTCGTGTTGTCGATCGTGCTGCTGCTCGTCTCGCTGTGGATTCGTCTGCAACTGAACGAATCGCCGGCGTTCCAGCGCATGAAGGCAGAGGGCAGGGGATCGAAGGCACCGCTGCGGGAATCGTTCGGCGAATGGAAGAACCTGAAGATCGTGATTCTGGCGCTGGTCGGTCTGACGGCGGGTCAGGCGGTCGTGTGGTACACGGGCCAGTTCTACTCGCTGTTCTTCATGACGCAGGTGCTCAAGGTCGACGGCAACACCGCGAACATCATGGTGGCGTTGGGTCTGTTGATCGGCAGTCCGTTCTTCGTGTTCTTCGGCGCGCTGTCGGACAAGATCGGCCGCAAGCCGATCATCATGGCCGGCTGCCTGCTTGCAGCGCTGCTGTATTTCCCGATCTTCAAGGCGCTTACGCACTACGCCAACCCGGCGCTCGAAGCCGCAACCGCCCGCTCGCCGATCACGGTCATCGCCGATCCGAACGAGTGCTCGTTCCAGTTCAACCCGGTGGGCACGTCGAAGTTCACCAGTTCGTGCGATATCGCGAAGAGCTACCTGTCGCGCGCTGGTTTGAACTATCAGAACGAAGCCGCTCCGGCGGGCACGATGACGACGGTGAAGATCGGCGACAAGGTGATCCAGTCGGTGGACGGCAAGGCGGTGGACGCGAAGGACAAGACCAAGGCGTTCGAGACGGATATGTCGGCCACGCTCAAGGCTGACGGTTATCCGCCGAAGGCTGACCCGGCGCAGATGAACAAACCGATGGTCGTGATCCTGCTGGCGATTCTCGTGATCTTCGTGACGATGGTGTACGGTCCGATTGCCGCAATGCTGGTGGAGATGTTCCCGACGCGTATTCGCTACACCTCGATGTCGCTGCCGTATCACATCGGTAACGGCTGGTTCGGCGGCTTCCTTCCGGCCACGGCCTTCGCCATCGTGGCCGCCAAGGGCGACATCTACTCCGGCCTCTGGTACCCGATCGTGATTGCGCTGGTGACCTTCGTCATCGGTATGCTCTTCATCAAGGAGACCAAAGACGTCGACATCTACGCCAACGATTGATGGGGTGACCTGTCCGTCAGGTTGAGATGGATCGTCAACGCCGGGACCTTCGGGTTCCGGCGTTGTCATTTCCACAGCCGGCTCCGGGGGCGCACCCAACGACGGTCTCGCGCTATTTTGATTGCCCCGCAAAAAAATGTTGACAGCCCATAGGGGCCTACCTATAATCTTTCCTCTACGGCGAATTAGCTCAGTTGGTTAGAGCGACGGAATCATAATCCGCAGGTCCGGGGTTCGAGTCCCTGATTCGCCACCAAATTTAAGAACGGCTTCCAGCGATGGAAGCCGTTTTTTTGTTTGTCGTCAGCACTGCTTGACACTCTCCGCTCCGGGCTTGGTCCGAATCAGCGCTGTGCCCCCTCCCCTCCGCGTTATCACCCGCGCACTCGGCGTCATTTCGTCATTGATTGCATAATGGCTCTCCTTCTCTCGCCCTGATCGTGAACGTTATGCGTCACCTGTCAGATGCCACCCCGAGCGAGTTCAAGGATGTCCGGTTCGTCCTCACCGACATGGACGAAACGCTGACCTATCGAGGCAGGCTCGCGGCCGATACGTATCGCGCGCTGGAGAGGTTGCAGAAAGCAGGCATACGTGTCATTCCTGTCACCGCCGCGCCCGCCGGTTTGTGTGATCGAATGGCGCGCATGTGGCCGGTCGACGGTGTGATCGGCGAGAACGGCGGGATCTTCTTTCAGCGTACGCCCGATGGGCACGGCGGATGCTTCAGCCGGTGAGCAAATCGTGCGCGAACTGCAACGCGCCGGCGCAGACGCCACGATCAATAATCTCTGGGTTCTCGGCTGGTTCGGCGGATACGACAAGCTGTCGATGACACGTCGTGCCATGGCCGAAGCCTACGGTGTCGACATCGAAAAAGACCGCGACGCCGTGCTGTACACCGGCGACTCGACAAACGACGCCCCCATGTTCGCATTCTTCAAACATACGGTCGGCATGAGCACCGTGAAGGAATATCTGCCGCACATTCCCGTGCCGCCTAACTGGATTACTTCCGGCCCGGGCGGCCAAGGGTTTATCGAAGCGGCCGAAGCCGTAATTGCCTCCCGATAGTCATAAAAAAGCGCTGCTCCTAAAGAAAAGCCAGTCAACCGACTGGCTTTTCTCGCTTCACTCACCTCGGTCGACGTCAATCGATCGAACCTCTCGAATGGCGACTTCTTCTTGCGTGGCTGACCGTAGTGGCGGCACCGATCGTCACCGGCACCGCCTCGCTCTGCTCTCCACCGCACCGCTTAGTGCAACACGCGAACCTTCTGCGCCTCACGACGCGCCTTCGCACGACGCGTCATCATGTTCAGCCCCTCGACGAACGCCGAGAAAGCCATGGCTGCGTAGATGTAACCCTTCGGGATATGCGACCCAAAGCCTTCCGCGATCAGCGTCATACCGATCACGAGCAAGAAGCCCAGCGCCAGCATCACGACCGTCGGGTTCGCCTCGATGAATCGCGAGAGCGGCCCCGCCATGAACAACATCGCCGTCACCGCCGCAATCACCGCAACGAACATGATCGGGATGTGCTCGGTCATGCCCACGGCCGTCACGATGCTGTCGATCGAGAACACGATATCGAGCATCAGGATCTGTACCACGGCCGCACGAGCGGTGATCGTCGCTACCGCACCCGCGGTCGATGCGTCTTCACCGTGCGCAGGCTCGTCCGTTGCCGACGCCACATGGTGATGCATCTCCTTCGTCGCTTTCCACACGAGGAACAGACCCCCTGCGATCAGGATCAGGTCGCGCCACGAAAAACCGTGACCAAACAGATCGAAGAGCGGTGTCGTCAGCTTCGCGATCCACGCCACCGTGCCGAGCAACGCCAGACGCATGACCAGCGCCAGGCCAATGCCCATTCGCTGTGCGCGGGCACGCATCGACAACGGCAGTTTGTTGGTCAGGATGGAAATGAAGATCAGGTTGTCGATGCCAAGCACGACTTCCATGACCACCAGCGTGACAAGCGCCGCCCATACCGCCGGGTCAGCCGCTAAAGCAAGTAGATAGTCCATATGTGCGCCAGAGATTCCGTAGGGTTATCGGGGCACTTGCCGCCCAGCGGCCGCGCCCCCTTTCGTTTTCCCGCATGCAACGTGGGCTGCGGGCTCAGGACAGCATCATCTCCGAACTCATGCTTCGCAAAAACCAGTTATATACTTCATTACAATTCGGTTTTTCCGAAGTTCATATCGATATGTTGAACTACCGCCATCTTTACTATTTCTGGGTCGTCGTCAAGGAAGGCGGGTTCGCCCGTGCGGCGGAACGCCTTGACATGGCCGTACAGACGATCAGTGCGCAGGTGCGCGAGCTTGAGAAGTCGCTGGGCCACCAGTTGCTCAAGCCGGCCGGGCGCGGCGTCACCATGACGGAGCCCGGCCAGGCAGCCTTCCGGCGCGCGGAAGAGATCTTCCGTCTCGGTCAGTCGATCCCCGACGAAGTTCGTGAAGCCGCCAGCGGCCGGGTCGCGCGGCTGGCGGTCGGGCTGGCCGACGGGATATCCAAGCTGGCGGCCCACGCGATCCTCGCCCCCATACTCGGCACCCCCTCCCTTCGGCTCGTGTGCCACGAAGGCGAGCACGAGCAGTTGCTCGCCGAACTCGCGCTGCACAAGCTGGATCTGGTGCTGGCAAGCCAACCCGCGCCGTACAACCCCACCTTGCGGCTCACGAGCGAGCGTCTGGTCGAATCGCCAGTCGATTGGTACGGCCCGGCATCGCTCGTGCGTCATGCCTCGCGCGACGCGTTTCCCCAATGCCTGGCCGACCTGCCCGTGTTGCTGCCAACGGGCCACTCGGCGTTGCGCGCCCGGCTCGATCAATGGTTCGAGGCACAGGGCGTTCGCCCGCATATCGTCGGTGAATTCGAAGACAGCGCGCTCATGGCGGTGTTCGCCACGCGAGGCATGGGCGTCTTTCCCCTGAGCGAAGCCGGCGCGGGCGGCGTCTCGCTACTGCGCGGCCTGCGCTGGCTGGGCCGCCCAGACGATGTTCACGAAGACATTCACGCCATTCGCTCTCGACGCGGCGAGGGTCATCCGCTCGTGGCGCAAATCCTCCAGGAAATCGGCGCGACGTCCGCTTCTGATATAAGAACGACTGGCGTGCCATCTGTGCCGCCGCCACCCGCGAGGAAACCTCATGTCAAGTCATAGCGACCAGCGCAAGTTCTTCCACCTCATGCTGTTCGTCGTGACGATCGTGTTCGGGTGGATTCTGTTCCCGCTGTTCGGCGCTGTCTTCTGGGGGACGATTCTTGCCGTGCTGTTTCAGCCGGTGCAACGCCGCCTTCTGATCCGCATGCGCGGCCGCCCGAACCTGGCCTCCCTCGCCACGCTCGCGCTGATTCTGCTGATCGTGATTCTGCCGCTCACTCTCGTCGTGGGCATGCTGACGCAGGAGATCAGCACGGCACTCGTTCGCTTTCGCGCCGATCTGCCGCAACTCACCATCGCCTTCCAGCAATTGCTCGACCGCCTGCCCGCGAGCGTGCATCGTGTGATGGACCTCGCCGGCGTGCAGGATGTCAACGCGATCCAGCAGAAACTCGGCGACGGCGCGGCGCAGATCGGCCGCCTGGTGGCGGTGTATCTCGTGAGCATCGGCCAGAACACGGCCCAACTGCTCGTGAGCTTCGGCGTGATGCTCTATCTGCTGTTCTTCCTGCTGCGCGACGGCACCGCGATCGGCGCGACGGTACGCCGTGCCCTGCCGCTCGACGAGCGCCACAAGAGCTTGCTGATCCGGCAGTTCACCACCGTCGTGCGCGCGACGGTCAAGGGCAACATCGCCGTTGCCGTAGCACAAGGCGCACTCGGCGGCTTCATCTTCGCGGTACTCGGCATTCAGGGCTACGTGCTCGCAGCCGTGGTGATGGCATTCCTCTCACTGCTGCCCGCCGTAGGCGCGGCGGTCGTGTGGGTGCCCGTCGGGGTTTGGCTGCTGCTCTCGGGGGAAATCTGGAGGGGAGTGGTGCTGTTTGTCTTCTGCGGCACCATCGTGAGTCTGGTGGACAACGTGTTGCGCCCGATTCTGGTCGGCAAGGATACGAAACTGCCCGACTGGGTCGTGCTGATCTCGACCCTCGGCGGCATGTCGCTCTTCGGCCTGACCGGCTTCGTGATCGGGCCGCTGATCGCGGCGCTGTTCATCGCAAGCTGGAACATCTACACGCGCTTGCGTGACGACGACACCCAAGCCGATGCCGGGTAATGCGCGTTGACGCCCGACCGACGCCATTCCGAACCGAACGGCGTCGTCCTCGGGCGGCCTGACTACGCCGCTGACTGTCCCACTTGCAGCGCCGGCGCCGCCGCCGACTCGCCCCGTACAGCGGCGGCAAGATCGGCACCGACCTGCGCCATCACCCCATCCCAATCGCCGCGTTGCGGCTGACGGAAGAGCGTGAGCGACGGATACCAATCGCTGTCCCGGCGCGCCAATTGCCAGCGCCAGTCGGGCGTGAAGTTGACCAGTCCCCAGACAGGTTTGCCCAGCGCACCGGCGACGTGGAGCACGGCCGTGTCGACCGAAATCACGAGATCCATCTGCGCAATGACGGCCGCCGTCTCGGCAAAGTCGCTCAGCTTCGCCCCAATGTCACGCACGTTGGAGTAGCGGGCAAGTTCCGCGCGCTCGTCGTCGGTCGCGTCGACCTGTAACGAGTAAAACTGCGCGTTCGTGCCGAAGACCGGCGCCCAATGCGCGAGCGCGACGTCGCGGTGCGGCGGGAACGGACGCGTGCGCCACGCAAACCCGACGCGCAACGTCCCCTCCGGCTTGGCACCGAGCATCGATCGCCAGATCATTTCCCGTCCGGCGCTCGAGCGCAGATACGGCGAATGGACCGCGACGTTGCCCCCCACTTTCAGCAGATGCGGCAGGCTGAGCAACGGCAGTTGCCAGTCGAACGACGGCACCGGCATGTGCTCGCCAAGCACCGTCACCCGGCGCGCAAAGCCGCCGAGCAGCGTGACGAGCGGCGCCTGTACCGACAACACGACGTTGGCCCCCATCTCGACGAGACGCGGCACGAACCGCACAAACTGCAGCGTGTCGCCGAAGCCCGGTTCGCTGTAGACGAACACCGTCTTGCCCGCAAGCGGCGCGCGGCCGTCCCAGAGCCGGTCGCTGAAGCGGCGTCGCTGGCCGCCGTCTTGCCAGCGCCATTCGTAGTCATGCCAGCCGTGCTCGAAGTCACCCATCAGCAAATTGGTCTGCGCACGGTTGGTGCGCGCGCCGGCATGCTCGGGTGAGCGTTTTACCGCCTCGCGAAAGCACTGCAACGCATCGGTGAACGCATGACGCTCGCGCAGCGCCACACCAAGGTTCACCAGCGGATCGGGCTGCTGGGGGGCAATGGCGTTGGCGAGACGGTAAGCGTCGATCTCTTCGTCGTAGCGACCCAGTGCGCCAAGGGCGCGCCCACGGTTGAAATGGGCCTGCCACAGCGCCGGGGCCTTGGCCGCAGTGCGCTCGAACCAGACCAGCGCGCGAGCGCTGTCGCCCGCCTGCGCCCAGGTCAGGCCGATGGTGTGCATCGTGCCGATGACGTCCGGCGACTGCTGCACCGTCGCTTCGAACAACGCCTCGGCACGCATCTGGCGACCCGCCTGGAGGCTGGCCATGGCAGCATCGAAGCACGCCTGCGCGCCGGGCTGCGGCACAAGGGCGATCAAACGATCGAACGCGTCGGCAGCCGATTCGAAGGCGTTCATACGCAGCGAGACGTAGGCCAGTCCTTCGAGAGCGGGGAGAAATTCGGGAGATTGTTTCAGTACTAGGCGCAACTCGGCGATCGCCTCGTCGAGCCGGCCGGCGGCACTCAGTTGTCGTGCACGCTCGCAACGCGCATCTAATGGCGTCGTCATGCGGCGCATCCTTGCTTTGTCTGGGAATGGGAGGGGACGGGCCGGCAAGCTACACGAAAGCCGAGGCAACTTGCTGCCCCCGGCGACAGGCGCCGTGGCCCGATCGAGCGGTGCACACTACACGACCGCGCGGCACGAAGCAAGCCGCGGGAATTGGTCTGCGCAACGCGAATAAAGTTCACATCTTCAATGTGACATTTTCGCCCTCGCAGCACCGCGAGATCGTCCTCCGGATACCGGTTCTTCACCCCCGGATCGCTACGGCGGCCTCCTGGGTATCGCCTGTCAAAACAAGCCATCCCGCATTGCAGCATAAAAACCACATTCGGACATCGATGCCCGAATTTGCCAGCCCACGTCACGCGCTTTAACATCATTTTGCGGGTCAATCTGGTAGCATCCGCTGCCGTCCCTGCACACGCGCCGCGTCGCTGCCGTGCCGCATACCGGCGCTTCAGTCCTGTTGTCCGTCCGAACCCTCATCCACACGAGGTCTTGATGACGCGCGTAGCCCGTCCGTTCATCCCCGCCACTGCGCGACGCCTGCTGCCCAATCGCTGGGATTTCATTGCCTTCCCGCTCATCATCGGTTTCCTGATGGTCAGCTCGTCGGGCATTCGCCAGACTTGGGCACCGCTAGCCGACTTGCAGACCGAAGTCATCTCGCTAGACCCGGCTAACCTGCCCGAATATGCCCTGCGCACCACGCTGCGCATGCTCGCGGCGATGGTCGCTTCGCTCCTGTTCACGCTCGTCTACGGCACGCTCGCCGCCAAGAGCCGCCGCGCCGAGAAGCTGCTCGTCCCGATGCTCGACATCCTCCAGTCGGTGCCGGTGCTGGGCTACATCTCATTTACCGTCACCTTCTTCCTCGCCCTGTTCCCAGGACGCGTGCTCGGTGCCGAATGCGCCGCCATCTTTGCGATCTTCACGAGCCAGGCGTGGAACATGACGTTCTCGTTCTACCAGTCGATGCGCACCCAGCCGCGCGACCTGGCGGAAGTCGCCGTGAATCTGCGCCTCTCGCCGTGGCAGCGCTTCTGGAAGCTCGACGTGCCCTACTCGATGCCTGGCCTCATCTGGAACATGATGATGAGCATGTCGGGCGGCTGGTTCTTCGTGGTGGCGTCGGAGGCGATCACCGTGGGCGACAAGACCGTCACACTGCCTGGCATTGGCGCGTATCTCGCCACGGCCATCTTGCAGCGCGATCTGCACGCGGTGGGCTGGGTGATTCTGGCGATGGTCGTCGTCATCGTCATTTACGACCAGTTCCTGTTCAGGCCGATGGTCGCGTGGTCCGACAAATTCCGTCTGGAAGACACGGTCTCGCAGGCCGCCCCCGAGTCGTGGGTGCTCAACGTCATTCAACGCACCCGCGCAATTCAGTTCCTGCTGCGCCCCTTCGGCAAGCTGCTGCGCACGATTGCGCGCATGCGCATGCCGTTCTCGCTGCCCGTCGCGATCCATTCCGAATCGAGAACCTCGCTCTCGCGCGTGATCGACTGGCTATGGGCCGCGCTGCTGGTAGCGATGGGACTGACCGCAGCGTGGAAGATCTGCGCGTTCGTGCTGGCCGAAGTCGGTTTCCCGGAAATCCTGCGCGTGTTCGGCCTTGGTCTCATCACGCTGGTGCGCGTGATCGTACTCATCGCCATCGCCTCCGTGGTGTGGGTGCCGCTGGGTGTGCTGATCGGGCTGCGCCCGAAGCTCGCCGAGCGCATCCAGCCGCTGGCGCAGTTCCTCGCCGCGTTCCCGGCGAACCTGCTGTTCCCGATCTTCGTGGTGGCCATCGTTCACTTCCATGCCAACCCGGACATCTGGCTCTCGCCCCTGATCGTGCTGGGTACGCAGTGGTACATCCTGTTCAACGTCATCGCCGGGGCGACCACCTTCCCGAACGACTTCAAGGAAGCCGCCACCAACTTCCGCATTCGCGGCTGGCAGTGGTGGCGTCAGATCATGCTGCCGGGCATCTTCCCTTATTACGTGACGGGTGCGATCACAGCCTCGGGCGGCGCATGGAACGCCTCCATCGTTTCGGAATACGTGCAGTGGGGTGACGATAAACTCGCCGCGCACGGTCTGGGCGCTTACATCGCCGAAACCACGGCCGCCGGCGACTATCCGCGTATTTTGCTGGGCATCGCCGTGATGGCGCTGTTCGTCGTATTGTTCAACCGTTTGCTGTGGCGCCCCATGTACGCCATCGCTGAAAACAAGCTTCGCCTGAATTGAAGGGACCGTGATGCCGAACGATACCCACCAACCGATTGCCGGAAAAGAGATCTTCTCGCTCGCCAACGTCAGCCGCGGCTTCCGCAAGGGCGGCGACGAGCGCCAAGTGCTCGATGGCGTGAATCTACAACTGCATGAAGGCGAAATCGTCGGCATGCTCGGCCGTTCCGGCTCGGGCAAGTCGACCCTGCTGCGCATCATCGCCGGCCTGATTCAGCCCAGCTCGGGCGACATCCGCTACCTTGGTCAGCCGCTCGAAGGCCCGCCCGAAGGCGTGGCGATGGTGTTCCAGACCTTCGCCCTGTTCCCGTGGCTGACGGTGCTGCAAAACGTGGAAGCCGGTCTCGAAGCGCTCGGTGTCGAGCCGAAGGAGCGCCGCCGCCGCGCGCTCGCGGCCATCGACCTGATCGGTCTGGACGGCTTCGAAAATGCCTATCCGCGCGAACTCTCGGGTGGCATGCGCCAGCGCGTGGGTTTCGCTCGTGCGCTCGTGGTCAACCCGACGCTGCTGCTCATGGACGAGCCGTTCTCCGCGCTCGATGTGCTGACCGCCGAGACGTTGCGTACCGACCTGCTCGATCTGTGGAGTCAGCGTCAGTTGCCGATCAAGTCGATCCTGATCGTCACGCACAACATCGAAGAGGCCGTGTTCATGTGCGACCGGATTCTGGTGCTGTCGTCGAATCCGGGCCGGGTGGTCGCCGAGATCAAGGTGCCGTTCCCGCACCGCCGCAACCGGCTCGATCCGGCCTTCCGGAAGATGGTCGACGATATCTATGCATTGATGACGTCGCGCCGTAACGCGCACACCACGCAGAAGATACCGCTGGAATTGTCGAGCCCGCTGCACGAAGTGTCGACCAACCTGATGGCCGGTCTGCTCGAAGCGCTCGCCGGCCCGCCCTACAACGGCCGCGCCGATTTGCCGGAAATCGCCCAGACGCTGCTGCTCGAAGTGGACGACCTCTTCCCGGTGGCCGAAATTCTCGACCAGTTGGGCTTCGCGGAACTCAAGGAAGGCGACATTCTGCTGACCGCCGCCGGCAAGCGTTTCGTGGATGTGAGCACGCAGGAACGCAAAGTGCTGTTCGCCGAGCATCTGCTGCGTCACGTGCCGCTCGCCGCAAAGATCCGTTCGGTGTTGCAAGAACGCCGCGGGCAGCGCGCGCCGCGCGTGCGTTTCGAACAGGAGCTGGAAGATTCGATGTCGGACGATCTCGCGCAGGAAACGCTCGATACCGCCATCAACTGGGGCCGTTATGCCGAGATCTTCTCGTATAACGATCACACCGAAACGTTCAGTCTGGAGGACGTGGAAGGCGCGACCTGATCGCAGTTCTCCGGGGTATGACTACCGGAAAAATAACGCCGCGCGGGTCGTCCGACCGCGCGGCGTTGTCTTTTATCAGAACGCGTAGCCCGCGCCAATCATCCACGTCTGGTTGATCGTCTTCGAATCGGGTTCGTAGGCGTTCACGCCCGGCTGCACCTGCGTGACGCTCGAACGGCCGTACTGGAAGCGCGACCACTCGTACGTCGCGTTCACATGGAAGTTGCGCGCGACCGCGTAGTCGAGTCCGAAACCCGCCACGACGACCGGCTTGTTGCCAAGGCTGAAGGTGTTCTGCGAGCCCGCCAGCGTCATCGATGCCCCCACCATGGCCCCCGCACGAATGTCGGCCGTTGCTACCAGTTTCTGCGTCAATTCGAGCTGCCCCATGAGGCCGCCGCCAACCACGTGATGGCGATAGCGCTCGTAAAAACCATACGGATCGCGGCTGCTGTCGCGAATCCAGTCGCGGTAGCTGTAGCTGACGTAGGGCACCACCTGCGCATTCCAGGTGCCGAGATGAAACGGAAAGGCTTTACCGGCCTTGAGCGCGACGTCCGTTGCCGTCGAGCGCGTCTTCATCTGGTAATCGGGCCGGATGACGCGCCCCGCAAAGTCTTGCAGATAACCGCCGTAGTCGACGTTGCCGTGCGCCACTCGCACCGCTGCGCTGAAGTAGAGATTGGAGACCCCGAACAACTGCCGCTGGGTCGATGCACCCAGCGCGAATGCCGCTGTCGTGCCACGTTCGGAATCGCTCTTGCCGGGCGCGATGTTCTCCCAGTAGTGCAACTGCTGGGCACCGGCACCGATCCATACCTGATTGTTGGCGCGCAGCATGGCCTCCTGCGCATGGACGTTGGCCGCAACGAACCCGGCGGCAACAAGAACGAACGCGGCGCGCGCGATGGCGGTTCCGCATTGGCCGCAAGCGATGGTGCGGCGCGTATTCGGCGTCATGGCACGACCCTCCCCAGGCGTGATGAACGACGACTCGGAGGTGACCATCGGCGTGGTCACCGTTTTCCGGCATTGTTTCAGCGCGCGGGGCAGTACGCAAGCGGGGAAATGTGGATTCAGCACACCCTTCGCAACGCAAGATTCTCGTGAATCTAGACACTTGTCCGGAGCAATGCCGGGGGGTCCACGGGGATTGGGGCGGACGGGAAAACGCGGGTGTCACCCCGGTGCCGAAGGCATCGTCGAAACACGCGACGCGTTGGCGTGACCGTATCAAAAAGACCACACCTATCGGTAAAGATACTGATTAGCGGTCGTTTTTGTGCGGTCGCATAATCGATCCGGAACCTGCCTGTCCTGTGCCGGGGGGCGCATCGATGGACGCTCGGGCAGGTTCGTTTCGCGGCAAAGACCGTGTATCAGACCCGAGAAGGTGCAACATGAGCTACTACCATTCCAAAGAAGAAGGCCGCGGCCGAGTCATCACCTTCACGCCGGCCCACCGCTGGCGCCGTCGCGCCTTCGCCGTGACCTGTGCGGTGCTCGCCGCACTCGCCTACTACGCGGTGCATCACCCGAAGTAGGCGGTACGGCAACCCTCGTCAGGCGGCGTTTCCCAAGACCGGTGCGTGCCAGTCCAGCGGCACGTTGGCCAGCATGTCGTCGACCATCGCGTCCAGGCCGAAGGCCGGTTTCCAGCCCCAGTCGTAGCGCGCGTGAGTGTCGTCGAGCGTATGCGGCCACGTCTCGGCAATCGCCTGGCGGAAGTCCGGTGCGTACTTCACCGTGAAGCCCGGCACGCGGCGCGCAATCGCCGCCGCCAGCGTCGCCGGATCGAAACTCACCCCAGCCACGTTGTACGACGAACGCACGCGCAGCCGCGAGGCGTCCACGTTCATCAACTCGAGCGTGGCACGCACGGCATCGGGCATGTGGATCATCGGTAGCGTCGCGTCTTCCTTCAGGAAACACGTGTAGGTCTCGCCGCGACGCGCCGCCTGAAATATCTCGATGGCGTAATCGGTCGTGCCGCCGCCTGGGGGCGTCTTGTAGCTGATGACGCCCGGATAGCGCAGGCTTCGCACATCCACGCCGAACTTCGTGAAGTAGTACTCGCACAGCCGCTCGCCGGCCTGCTTGCTGATGCCGTACATCGTGGTGGGGTCCATGATCGCGAGCTGCGGTGTTTCGACGGCCGGCGTATGCGGGCCGAACGCAGCGATCGACGACGGCCAGAACACCCGCAACCCTTGGCGCTCACGCGCCAACTCGAGCACATTGAGCAGGCCGTTCATGTTGAGCGTCCAGGCCTGGAGCGGGCGGGTCTCGCCGGTTGCCGAGAGCAGCGCCGCCAGATGGAAGATCTGCGTGATGCCGAAGCGCTCGACGAGCGCGGCCAGACGCGGCGCATCGAGCACGTCGAGCGTCTCGTAGTGCACCGGGTGGCGCGACGGCCCCGGTGCGATGTCCGTGGCGACAACATTCTCGTTGCCATACTGTGCCGCCAGCGCCTCGACGAGTTCGCTGCCGATCTGCCCGTTGGCGCCGATGATGAGGATGCGTTCCATGTTCAACCTTGCTTGAGAATGCCGAGTTCGTTGCCGGCCTGCGCGAACGCCGCCAGCGCACGCGTCAGATGTTCGCGGGTATGCGCTGCCGAGAGCTGCACGCGCACGCGCGCCTGCCCCTGCGGCACCACGGGGTAGAAGAAGCCGGTGGCGATCACGCCCAACTCATAGAGTCGCTGCGCAAAGCGCTGGGCAAGCGTGGCGTCGAAAAGCATGACGGGCACGATCGGATGAGTGCCCGGCTTGATGGTGAAACCCAGCGCCGCCACTTCCTTGCGGAAGAACGCGGTGTTCTCGTGCAATTGCTCGCGGCGCGCCGACGAATGTTCGAGTTCGTCGAACACCGCGAGCGACGTGCCGACGATGGCCGGCGCGAGGCTGTTCGAAAAGAGATACGGGCGCGAGCGCTGACGCAGCGTCTCGATCACCTCGCGGCGGCCCGCCGTGAAGCCGCCCATCGCGCCGCCGAGCGCCTTGCCCAGCGTGCCGGTAATGATGTCGATCTTGCCGAGCACGCCATGATGCTCGTGCGTGCCTCGCCCCGTCGGGCCCATAAAACCGGTCGCGTGACACTCGTCGATCATGATGAGCGCACCGTACTGCTCGGCCAGCGCCACGATGCGATCGAGCTGGGCAATCGTGCCGTCCATCGAGAACACACCGTCGGTGACGATGATGCGATGACGCGCCCCGGCGGCCGCCTGCAACTGGCGCTCGAGGTCTTCCATATCGTTGTGGGCATAGCGCAGGCGCTGCGCCTTGCAAAGACGCACGCCGTCGATGATCGAGGCGTGGTTGAGCGCATCGGAGATGATGGCGTCCTGCTCGTCGAACAGCGGTTCGAACAGACCCCCATTGGCATCGAACGCGGCGGCGTACAGGATGGCGTCTTCCGTGCCGAGATACGCGGCGATGCGCGCTTCAAGATCCTTGTGCGGGCCTTGCGTGCCGCAGATGAAGCGCACCGACGACAGGCCGAAACCGAAGTCTTCCAGCGCCTTCTGCCCCGCCTTGACGAGCGTTTCGCTGCCCGACAGCCCCAGATAGTTGTTGGCGCACAGGTTGATGCGCGTTTGCCCGTCGTCGCACATGACCTCCGGCCCCTGCCGCGACATGAGCACGCGTTCCTGCTTGAAAAGGCCCTGGCGGCGCGTATCTTCCAGTCGTTCGGTCAGTTGGCGATAGAAACCCTCGCGGGCCTCCGGAGTGTGTGCAGTCATCGTGGGCATCTCCTTTGTGCGGTTGGCCGGCGCCGCTGTGCGGCGCCGGCCGAAGATTCCGGTGGCATCGGTGAATGCCGCCCGGGTATCGAAAGTCTTGCGTGAACGGGCCGTTTGCTCTGCTACCATGCAGCCATTCACCTTATCGGAAACTATACTTTATATTGAACAAGTTTCAATATATTGGAAAATTCTAATATCCCGGAATTCATATGGCAAGCACTCCCGCGGCGTCCACGATGTCCCCGGTCGCCCCGCCGCCCGTTGGCGACATGATTCAGCAACTACGCAAAGAGCGTGGCATGACGCTCGAGACGCTCTCCCGCGCTTCCGGCGTTTCGAAGTCGATGCTCTCGCAGATCGAGCGCGACAAGGCCAACCCGACCATCGCGGTGGCGTGGCGGCTGGCCAACGCACTGGGCGTGCGGCTCGATCAATTGCTCGGCGCCCCCACCGGCGACCCCGAGCCGGTGCGCGTGATCGGCAAGCATGAAATTCCCACGCTGGCGGGGGCGGAGCACGCCTATCAGTTGAAGATCCTCGGCCCGATGGAGCTGGCCGGCAAATTCGAGTGGTACGAGCTGACGCTGCAACCCGGCGCAGCGCTCGTGTCGGAGCCACACGATCCGGGCACGCGCGAGCACTTCACCGTGTTCGACGGTCAGGTCGACGTCGAAGTCGAGCACTTCGCGCGACGCGCCAGGCCGGGAGAGACTGCCCGCTATCCCGCCGACCGCGCCCATGCCATCCGCAACGTCGGAAAAGCCGTGGCACGCGGCTTGCTGGTGGTCATTCACGGCTGAGCCGCTTTCGCCCTTCCTCTGCCCCCCCCGCACCGCTCAAGTCCTTTCCCAGACTGCCGTTAGCACATGTTGGGTCCGTGTTCTCATCGGGAGCATTGACAATCGATCGACAATCGGACCGCGCGGGCGTGGTGACGCGTCACGCGCGGCCGCCGCCGGAGTGACACCAGCGCGGAATCAGTGGGGAAGACGAAGTGATCCAGCAGTTGAGTTTGAAAGCAAAGTTGTGGTCTGCCGTTGCATTGATGTGGGTCAGTCTGCTAGCCATGGCGGTCTGGGGGGCCTGGGCGCAGCGCGACACGATGCTGGCCGAGCGGCGCGAGGGCCTTACGCACGTGGTCGATGCCGGCCTGAGTCTCGCCAAGTACTACGGCGAACGCGCCCAGCGCGGTGAGATCAGTGTCGCCGAGGCGCAAAAGCTTGCGCGCGAGCAGATCGGTGCGATCCGCTACGACGGCGACAACTATTTCGGTATCTTGAACTCGCAGCGCGTGATCGTGCTCAACGGCGTCAATCCCAAGCTCGAAGGCAAGGACATGAGCCAGTTCCGCGATCCGTCGGGCAAGCTCATGTTCTCGGAGATCGTCGCGGCTGCGCGGACTGACGACCCATTCGTCACCTATCTCTGGCCCAAACCCGGCTCGGACAAACCCGTCGAGAAGATCAGCCGTGTCGGCACCTATTCGCCTTGGGACTGGTATCTGACGACCGGCGTCTACGTCGACGACATCAATGCCGCCTTCGTCGGTGCCCTGCTTCGCTGGGGTGCGATGCTCGCCGTGATCGGTCTGGCCGTGTCTGGCGTCATGCTGCTCATCATTCGTAACGTCCAGCACAGCCTCGGCGGCGAGCCCGAATACGCGGCCGATATCGCGACGCGCATTGCCGACGGCGACCTGCTCACGCAAGTGCGTCTGCGTCAGGGCGACGGCGCCAGCCTGCTCTTCGCGATGCAGCGCATGCAGGCCAATCTTCAGCAGATGATCGGACGCATTCGCGGCGGCACGAGCGCCATCACGCTCGCAGCACGCGAAATTGCCGAAGGGAATACCGATCTGTCGGCACGTACCGAACAGCAGGCGGCAGCGCTCGAAGAGACAGCCTCATCGATGGAACAGCTCACGTCCACCGTCCGGCAGAACGCCGACAACGCGCGTCAGGCGAGCCAACTGGCGGAGAACGCCTCTGCCATCGCCGTGCGCGGCGGGCAAGTCGTCGATCAGGTGGTGACGACGATGGAAGGCATCTCGCACAGCTCGGGCAAGGTGGTCGACATCATCGGCGTGATCGACGGCATCGCGTTCCAGACGAACATCCTCGCGCTCAACGCCGCCGTGGAAGCCGCCCGCGCGGGTGAGCAGGGACGCGGCTTCGCGGTCGTTGCGGGTGAAGTGCGCACACTCGCCCAGCGCAGCGCGGCAGCGGCCAAGGAGATCAAGGACCTGATCGAATCGTCGAACGCACGGGTCCAGGACGGCTCGACCCTCGTGACGCAGGCCGGTCAGACAATGCAAGACGTGGTGCAGGCCGTGCGGCGTGTCACCGACATCATGGGCGAGATTTCGGCGGCCTCTACCGAGCAAAGCCACGGCATCGAGCAGGTCGGCCGTGCGGTCACGCAAATGGACGAAGTCACACAGCAGAACGCTGCACTCGTGGAGCAGGCGGCAGCCGCCGCCGCGTCGATGGAAGACCAGGCGCGCGCGCTCGACCAGGCGGTCGCCGCGTTTCGCATGACCTCGGATAACGAGCTTGCGGGCGGGCGCGGTTCGGCAGCGGTGGCGCTCAAGCGGCTCGCCGCCTGACGAGCCAGCGCGGCGAGTTGTCAGCGCGCCTGAAGGCGCGCGATGCGGGCCGGCATCAGGCCGCGTCCAACTCGCCCGCCATCCCCGCCTCGATGATCCGGCGCGCCACGGCCGGCAGGATGCGCAGCGGCGGCGAGCCGACGCCGAAGGTCTGGCTCGCCGCGTAAGCCCCTTCGAGAATGAGCGATAACGCGTCGACCAGCGGCGCCGGTTTCTGCAAGCCGGCGGCCGTGGCGAGTGCCGTGAAGCGCCGCACCACTTCCGCCTTGTAGTCCACCACCAACTTGCGCGCCGCATGCGCCGGGTCGGGGAATTCAGCCGCCACATTGACGAACGGGCAGCCGCGATAGCCCGGTTTGCTCGCCCGCTCGGAAAGATCCACGAAGATTTGCAACATCTGTGCGCGCGGCTCTCCCGCCCGTTTCGCGATGCTTTCGTCGATACGCGCCAGACTCATCGTCTGCATGTGATCGAGGTACGCCAGAATCAATTCGTCCTTCGATGCGAACTGACGATAGAGGCACATCTTGTTCACACCGGCGCGCTTGACAACGGCATCCACCCCGACGGCACGCACGCCTTCCGCGTGAAACAGTTCCACGGCCGCATTGAGCAAACACTGCTGCGCGACGGGCGCCGGTGTGACATGCCGCGCGGCCTTGCCCGCGCGCGACGCCGCACTGCGACGCCTCGACGGCGCAACCTTGCCCTCGCCTTTGGCTGCCGTTGCCACGCCCGCGTTCGCCGGGTCCGACATGTCAGGCCTTACGGGCGGTACGGTCGTTGTCGATTTGGCCATTGCCTGGCGCTCCCCAAAAGCAGAAATTTGCGACGCGGGACAAAGCCCTGCCGCCACAAAGGAATACTTGACATGTTACCGATCGGTTCATAACATGGCAACCTCATGTTACCGGTCTGTCACATGACGACCGATGAACGTAGACATCCCAGTTCTCGCAAACGTTCCCGGTTCGGCAAACAACACCGAACCCCAGCAAGGATTTCCGCCATGAAGGCTGCACTTGCAAGGCGCATTGACGGACGCTTCCACTACGGTTGGATCGTTGTCGGCGTAATTTTCCTGGTCCTGCTCGCCTCGGCGGGCATTCGCGCGACGCCGAGCGTCATGATGGTGCCGCTCGAGCACGACTTCGGCTGGAGCCGCGCCACGATCTCGCTGGCGATTTCCGTCAACCTGGCGCTCTACGGTCTGACCGGCCCATTTGCTGCGGCTGCCATGCAGCGCTTCGGCATCCGTCCGACGGTGATGGTGGCCCTGCTGTTGCTCGCGTCGGGCACGGCGCTTTCATCGCTGATGACGGCCCCCTGGCAGATGGTGCTGATCTGGGGCGTCATGGTGGGCGGCGGAACGGGCGTGGCGGCCGTGACGCTGGCGGCAACGGTATCGAACCGCTGGTTCCACACGCATCGCGGTCTGGCGATGGGTATTCTCACCGCCAGCTCCGCCACCGGCCAGATGGTGTTTCTGCCGATCATGGCCGCGATCACCGAGAGCTACGGCTGGCGTCCGGTGGTGTTGATCGTGGGGCTGGTCGCTGCGCTGGTGCTGCCGCTCGTGGCATTCCTCGTGCCGGAGCGTCCGGGGTCGGTCGGCCTGCGCCCGGTCGGCGCGCCGGAAGACGCCGCCGACACGCCGCTCGCCCAAGGCAATCCGCTCAAGACTGCGCTGTCGGCACTGCGCATGGCGGCGGGCAAGCGCGACTTCTGGCTGCTGTTCTTCAGCTTCTTCATTTGCGGCGCGAGCACCAACGGCTATATCGGCACGCACTTCATCGCGATGTGTGGCGATTACGGCCTCTCCGAGGTCAAGGGTGCGGGCATTCTGGCGGCCATGGGCGTGCTCGACCTCGTGGGCACTACGGCGTCGGGCTGGCTCTCGGATCGTTACAACAGCCGTGTGCTGCTGTTCTGGTACTACGGATTGCGCGGCGTGTCGCTGATTTATCTGCCGTATGCGTTCGGATTCGACTTCTTCGGCATTCCGCTCTTCGCCTTGTTCTACGGTCTGGACTGGATCGCCACGGTACCGCCGACGGTGCGTCTGACGACCGATGTTTTCGGCAAAGCGATGGCCCCGATCGTATTCGGCTGGATCGTCGCCGGCCACCAACTCGGTGCGGCGACGGCGACACTTGTCGCCGGTTCGCTGCGCGCCACGCTGGGTAACTACACGATGGCCTCGATGCTCTCGGGCGGCGTGTGCATTCTCGGCGCGCTCATGGTGCTGCGTATTGCACCGCACGCACCGAAGCGCCCCGTGGCGGCCGGGGCCTGAAACAGAGCGCATCCGGCGACAAATGTGCCTGGCCGTTCCGGCGTTGAGGTCGTCTGCACGACCAGAGAAAAAGTCGTAACCTGTGCCAGTTTTGTGCAGCACAGCATCCCCCCACTTTCACAGGACTTCAGCAATGATGGACTCGCAACAGACTCCCTTGGCCACGCTGGACACCGATCTCTTTTCGCCGTACGCGCTTGGCCCCCTCGAACTGAGTAACCGCATTGTCATGGCACCGCTCACGCGCAGTCGCGCCGGTGCTGGTGACGTCCCGGGCCCGATGGTTGCCGAGTATTACGCCCAGCGCGCCTCGGCCGGCCTCATCATCAGTGAAGCCACCAACATTTCCCAGCAGGGCAAAGGCTACGCGTTCACGCCGGGCATTTATACCGAAGCGCAGATTGCCGGCTGGAAGCAGGTGACTGATGCGTTGCACGCCAAGGGCGGCAAGATTTTCTGCCAACTCTGGCACGTCGGTCGTATTTCGCACCCGTCACTGCAACCTGGCGGGGCACTGCCGGTCGCGCCGTCGGCGATTCAGCCGGCGGGCAAGGCGTTCACCGAGCACGGTTTCGAACCGCATCCAACGCCGCGCGCGCTCGAGACGTCCGAGATCCCAGGCATCGTCGAGCAATACCGTCATGCAGCGCAGTGTGCGAAACGCGCCGGTTTCGACGGCGTGGAAATCCACGCGGCAAATGGCTATCTGCTCGACCAGTTCATGCGCGACAAGACGAACCATCGCACTGACCAGTACGGCGGCAGCATCGAGAATCGCGTGCGTCTGACACTGGAAGTCACGCAGGCGGTCGTCGACGTATGGGGTGCCGAGCGCGTGGGGATTCGTCTCTCGCCGATCAGCCCGGCCAACGATTGCGGCGACCGTAACCCGGAGCCGGTGTTCACGTACGCGGTCGAGCAACTCAACCGCTTCGGTCTGGTGTACCTGCACGTGGTCGAAGGCGCGACGGGTGGTCCGCGTGAAGTCGAGAACGGCTTCGATCTGCAGAAGCTGCATCGCATCTTCAAGGGCACATTCATGGCCAATAACGGCTACGATCTCGCACTCGCGCTAAAGGCGCGCAAGGAAAATCTGGCCGACCTGATCGCGTTCGGCAAACCGTTCATCGCCAACCCGGATCTGGTGGAACGCCTCAAGCGCGGCGGCCCGTTCAACGAACTGGACCGCGATACGCTGTATGGCGGCGACGCTCGCGGCTACATCGACTATCCGACGCTCGACGAATCGGCGGCGTAACTTCCGCGCGTCATCGCGTTCGATCGTTGCCTTGAATCGGCAAGGGCTCCTGCGGGAGGATCAGGCCACCCGCGGCCCTTGCCAGCGCAAAAGATCCGCACCGGCCGGGTTCTGGTACATGCGCAAACCGAACTCCGGCAAGATCGCGAGCAGATGATCGAAGACATCACCCTGCACGCGTTCGTACTCGGCCCACACCGTGGTGTTCGTGAAGCAGTACAGCTCGATCGGAATTCCCGTTGCCGACGGCTGGAGCGAGCGCACCATGCACGTCATGCCATCGTGAATGTTCGGATGCGTCTTCAGGTAGGCCAGCGCATACGCCCGGAAGGTGCCGATGTTCGTCAGACGTCGCGTGTTGGCCGGCACCCCCGCCGCCGTACCCAGCGCCGCATTCGCATCCGCCAACGAACGCTGCTTGTCCATCAGATACGCCCCGAGCAGATGCAGCTTCGACAGGCGCTCAATCTCTGCATCGTCGAGGAAGCCGACGCTGCCCGCGTCGACGAACAGCGTGCGCTTGATACGGCGCCCGCCCGATTGCTGCATGCCACGCCAGTTGCGGAAGCTCTCGGAAATCAGCCGCCACGTCGGAATGGTCGTGATCGTCTTGTCCCAGTTCTGCACCTTCACCGTGTGCAGCGCGATATCCACCACGTCGCCATCGGCGCCGACTTGCGGCATCTCGATCCAGTCGCCCACGCGAAGCATGTCGTTCGACGTCAGTTGCACACTGGCAACGAACGACATGATCGTGTCCTTGAACACCAGCAACAGCACCGCCGACATTGCCCCAAGCCCCGAGAGCAGCAGCCACGGCGAGCGGTCGACGATGGTCGCCACGATGGCGATCGCCGCCACCACATACAGCGCGATCTTGCCTAACTGAACGTATCCTTTGATCGAACGCGTACGTGCATGCTCGGAGAGCGCATAGACCGTTTGCGCCGCGTCCAGAATGCCGGCAATGGCGAGCGTCGCGTAGAGCAGCGTCGTCGCGAGCGCAAGGTTGCCAATCACCATCACGGCCTTCGGCGCAAGATCCGGCACCCACGCGATACCGAACTGAATCACGAGATACGGCAAGATGCGCGCGGCGCGATGAAACACGCGATGCGCAAGCAACGCGTCGTCCCAGCGATTGGCCGTGCGCTGCACGACGATGCGCACCACGCGAACGATCAGGACCTGCGCCACCGCCTGCACCAGCAGCGCCACACCGGCCAGTAACGCCAACGCCCCGGCCATCCGCGCCCAGGGTGCATTCTCGAACCACGCCATCACTGCTTCCCACGTCATTGCGCAACTCCTTGCTACCGATTACCCAAACCGCCCACCGGGCGTGTGAACGCAAGAATGACGGCCGCGCCAGGCCGTCACTCTCCGACTTGCCGGACGAACGTCAATGACGCCCGTCCGATCGACCACGCGATGCGCGACCGCCACAAGACGCCAGCCGGCTTACGCCGCCGCCCCGAACGGAACGCTGGCGACCACGCTCGATGCGCCAGGCAACGGCGGTGCGATGATGGTGCCGCCGCCATTACCGCGCGACTTGCCCGAACTCAGATAGTCGGCGATGGAATCCTGCGTCACCTCGCCGAGATACTGGTTGTCATCGCCCAGCACGGGCAGCGACGCCAGATTGTGTTCGTACATGCGTGAGAGCAGCACTCGCAAGTTGTCGGCCGCAACGGCCGACGCCTTGAAGTCGCGCACCCGCTCGCCACACGTCCCCTGCGCGTGACGCGTATCGCGGCGCGCAATGTAACCCAGTGCGCGTGCGTTCTCGTCGACGACCACCAGCGAACGCGTATCGAGTTCGTCCATCATGTCGTAGGCCTCGGCCAGCGTGGTCTGCGGCTTGACGGTCGGCTGCGGCGTCGCCGCATCCTCTGCGCGCACCAGCAACAGACGCTTCAGAATTCGGTCATGTCCCACGAAGCTCGCCACGAACTCGTCGACCGGACGTGCCAGCAGCGCATCGGGTTGCGCATACTGCACCAGACGTCCCTGACGGAAGATCGCGATGCGGTCGGCCAGCTTGATCGCTTCGTCGATATCGTGGCTGACCATGATGACGGTCTTGCCCAGTTGACGCTGCATCTGGAAAAACTCGTTCTGAATCGACTCGCGGTTGATCGGATCAACGGCGCCGAACGGCTCGTCCATGAGCAGCACGGGCGGATCGGCTGCCAGTGCGCGGATCACGCCGATACGCTGCTGTTGTCCGCCTGATAGCTCGCGCGGATACCGCGACAGATAGCGCTTCGGATCGAGCGCCACCATACTCATCAGTTCCGTTGCGCGCTCGCAGCAACGCTTCTTGTCCCAGCCGAGCAAGCGCGGCACGACGGTAATGTTCTCTTCGATGGTCATGTTCGGGAACAGACCGATCTGCTGGATCACGTAACCGATGTGGCGGCGCAGTTCGATTTCGTTGATGTTGCCGGTGTCTTCGCCATTGAGCAGAATGCGCCCGGACGTCGGCTTGATCAGCCGGTTGATCATCTTGAGTGTGGTCGTCTTGCCGCAGCCCGACGGGCCGAGAAAGACGCAGATTTCGCCCGGCGGCACTTCAAGGCTGACCGAGTTGACTGCGGTCACGGGGGTGCCGTCCTTCTGGACGAAGCTTTTGGTGAGATTGTCGAGTGTGATCATACGGTTCGGATTCCTTTCGGTGTCAGCACGCGCTGCAGGCGGTGCAACAGGGTGTCGGCCACGATGGCGAGCAAACTCACCAGCACCGCACCCACGACGAGCTGCCGGGTATCGCTCTGGCTGATCCCCTGGGTGATCAACACCCCGAGACCGCCGGCCCCGACGATGGCGCCAATGGCCATCACGCCAATATTCATGACGACGGCGGTACGCACGCCGCCCAGTACCACCGGCACGGCCAGCGGCAGTTCCACCAGGCGCAGGCGCTGCCAGAACGTCATGCCAATGCCGATACCCGCTTCGCGAATGCTCGGATCGATCTGGCGCAACGCGAGACTGGTGTTGCGCATGATCGGCAGCAGCGAGTACAGGAAGACGGCCGCAACGGCCGGTGCCGGCCCGATGCCCATGCCGTAGACCGACAGGACCGGGATCATCAGACCGAACAGCGCGATCGACGGGATGGTGAGAACAACGGTCGCCAGGCCAAGCACGGCACCCGACAACCAGCGAAAGCGCGTGACGAGCACGCCCAGCGGCACGCCAACCACGATGGCGGCCCCGACCGATGCGGCCACCAGCCACGCATGCTGCCCCGTCAGGGTCAGGAGGCGGTGCCAGTTATGCGTCAAGAATTCAATCATGGGACTCCTCATTCAGTAACATCGGGCGCAACGACGGCATTGCCATCACTGCACCAGCCCTTCCTGCTTGAGGAAGTCGCTCGCCACACGCGACACCGCCCGATGGTCGATGTCGACCTTCGCGTTCATGTCGCTCATGTTCTCGCTGTTGATCTTCGCGGACAGCGCGTTCAGTTCGTCGGCAAGCCCGGGGTTGGCATCGAGCACTTCCTTGCGCACCACGGGTGTGGCTGCGTATGCCGGGAAGAAGCCCTTGTCGTCGGCCAGCACCTTCAGATCGAAACCCTTGTTGCGGCCATCGCTCGTGTAGACGAGACCGGCGTCGATCTGCTCGTTTTTAAGCGCCGTATAGACGAGGCCCGGGTCCATCTGCTTGATGTTGGGCCGCTCGAGATGGAAGCCATAGAGTTGCTCCATCGGCTCGAGACCATCGGCGCGGCCGACGAACTCCATGTCGAAGGCAAACAACATCTTCGGATTCGCGCGGAATCTGTCGATGAGTTGCGAAACCGTTTCCACCCCCTCTTCGCGGGCGATCTTGCCCGGCATGGCGAAGGCATAGGTGTTATTGAGCGCCGACGGATTGAGCCAGACGATGCCGATCTTGCCATCGAGTGCTTTCACGCGTTCATAGGCCTGCTGCGAATCGAGCTTCTCGGTGATCTTGTTGTAGACGATCAGCGACGTGCCGGTGTATTCCCAGGCGATGTCGAGCTGCTTGCTCTCCAGTCCCTGGCGCATGACCACGCTGCCCAGGCCGTTCTTGAGTTCGACGTCATACCCTTTGCTGCGCAGGTACTGAGCGGTCATCTCGGAGAGAATCAACTGCTCGGTGAAGTTCTTGCCGCCGACGGTGAGCGTTGCGGCATTTGCGGTGGCGCTCGTGGCCATCACACCGAGCGCGGCGAGTGCGAGACAAGCCGCGCCCAGCAGCCGCATCCAGCGCGGCATGACACCGGCGAGCGTATGAGGAAATGAAACTTGCATGCTTGGGGTCTCCTTGGTCTTAGCGCGCCGGGGCGCCGTGACGTGCGAACCAGAGCCCGCTCGTGAAGGCAACGATGCCGTCGAGTACGAGTGCGAGCAGCGCAGTCCCGGCAGCGCCGAGAAGCAGCTTCGTCGGGTCGTTCAGATAAATGCCGGGGAAGATCAGTTGTCCCAGACTGTCAGCGCCGATCAGGAACGCGAGCGGCGCAGTGCCGACGTTGATCGCGAGGGAAGTGCGAATGCCACCGACGATGACCGGCATGGCATTGGGCAGATCCACACGGAACAGCACCTGCGCGGGCGTCATGCCCATGCCGCGTGCCGATTCCCGCAACGCGGGCGGCACTTGCCGCAAGCCTTCGTAGGCATTGCGCACGATCGGCAGCAGCGACGCAAGCCACAGCGCCAGAATGGCGGGCCGGTCGCCGATGCCGAGCACGGCCATCGACAATGCCAGCACGGCAAGCGACGGCAGTGTGTTGCCGATATTGAAAATCTGTACAGCGCGCTCGGCATGCTTCGCGAACTTCGGCCGCGAGATCAGCGCGCCAGCGGGCACGCCGACAGCAATGGCCATCGCCATCGATATCGCCACGAGCTTGAGATGCTGTTGGGTGTAATACACCAGGTCACCCTGGTATTTGACAAGCGTGTCGACGCCCAGCCAATACACCAGGCCGGTAACGGCTGCGGCCACACCGAGCAGCCCGAAGCCGGCCAAATAGAGAATGCGATACTGCTTCGCCACGTTCATGCTCCCTTTGAATGGGTTGGCAGCGCTGTCGCGAGGCAATAGCAGTCGCCCCGCGTGACAACGCGGTCAAACAAGCATGACAACTGTTAGCTGCCTTGCAAATTGTGAAGTGTTCGCTCCGAAGGTCTGTGGAAGACAACGGTGACGAACCAGGCGTCGCGAAATGCGACATGAGAGACGAGCTTTCGACGCTCTGGGCGCCTGGGCCTCTCGGTGCACGCTTATTGAAAACGCGCGAGTGTTTTACCGCACAAACTCATTGAGTGATGGAACCGGCCGCTGGCGCAATGAGGAACACCGGCGACGCTTTTTCTGCTGTTTCTATGGACCAATCACAGCGATTGGCTTTTTTAATTCTAGTACAGATAGTGCGTCGATGCCAACCCGCCAGCCGCTTTATCGCGATAAATCCCACGTATTTTCAGGAATATTACATCACATATTCCTCATATAAATCGGATAACGAATTAATTGCACACTCGGCAATCCCCCGTCATCACAGGCGCCGCGGGTGTCTTGGGGGTCACGTCCCGAATTTCGTCATCTCGATATTTCGCACAGCAGATCGACGTGCCGCAGACATTATTGCCCCGCGAGGTAACAAGGTGCTTTCGCGCGCCGGAAAACAGTGCAAAAATCGTCTCTGATTCGCGCTTCCCGGCGGGTCGAACGGGAAATCGACGCCCTCCCTTCGAAACGGATGCCAACCCAGGGAAACTCGTGTATTCTCCAAGGTTTATCTTAGTTTTCAACTATTTAGCGCGAAATCGGGGAACCGGGACGGTAACGTAAGGCGATGACCTTGCGGCCAGTCGCGGGGGCGATAGTTGAACGGTAAAAGGCAATCGTGCGCGAGGCACGCACGAGGTCGTTGATCGGCGAATAACAACTATGAAAAGTACCATCAGCCGTACCGAACAGGGCAATCGCGTTGCCGCGACCACGATCTTGGTGGCGTGCGCCGCGCTCACCCTCGCGGGATTTCTCGCACGCGCGCTCGAAGGCGCGGTGAATCCGTTACTGACGTTCTTCCTCGTCTCGGCCGGCGGCATTCTCAATCTGTCGACGGCCTGCCTGCTCGGCGTGCAGTATCTCTACAACGGCAAACGGTACTTCGCGCAATTCGGATGCGCATTCCTGCTGCGCGGACTCTTCATGTTCACCGAAGGCGTGTTGCTTGCGAATCAGCTTGCCGGCATCACCTCTCACGTCACGCGCGCCCCCTTCTGGCTCTGGCTCGTCGCCGAAACCAGCTTCGCCGTGTACGTGATGCTGAGCGTGCGCAGTTACTCGCTCACGCGTACCGATCCGCACATACGTCCCGGCTATTCGGAAGCGGCGCGCTACGGTGCCGTCGTGCTCATCGTCTGGGTGACGGTATCGCTTGCGCTGGTCGGTGCCGGACACACGCTCGTTACGCCGCATCTGGCCGGCGGCATGAGCATCGAGACCCTCGCTCTCGGCGCGCTTTTCGTCGCCTACGTCGCGCTGTGGTGGCGAGTTGCGGCAGTCACCCGGCTGACGCACAAGCTGTTCCTGCTCGTGTGGGTGGTCGTCACCATCTCGCTGTGCCAATTGCTGCTCTGCCTGACTGCCCCCAGCGAAGCCTCTTACCAGTGGTACGCCGCACGTCTTCTTGCGTTGGCGTCGCCGGGTGTCGCAACACTCGCGCTCGTCTGGGAAATCACCCGGCAGTATCAGTCGCTCGCACTCACGAACACCGATCTGGTCGAGAAAGTCTTCATCGACCCGCTTACCCATATCTACAACCGGCGTTACTTCGACAACCGCATTCGCCTCGTCGTCGAGCGCGTTCAGCAGCAGGCGATTCCGCTGTCGGTGCTGCTCATCGACATTGATTTCTTCAAGCAGGTGAACGACCGCTACGGACATCCTTTCGGCGACGCCGTGCTCCAGCGCATCGCCAACACGATTCAGCATTGCATCCGTCTGCCGAGCGATTTTGCCGTTCGTCTGGGCGGAGAGGAATTTGCCGTGGTGCTGCCGGAGATCGACGAACACGCCGCGCTTCGCATAGCCGACCGAATTCGCGAATCGGTCAAACACGCCAGCACGGAACTGCTACCGCAGACCGCGCGCGAGGAAGGCGAAGCGATCACGATCAGCGTAGGCATTGCGTCATGGTTGCCGGGAGAGCCGCTCGTCATCAGTGCGATGCTCGAGCGCGCGGACAAGGCGCTTTATCAGGCCAAGCATAAGGGGCGGGATCAAAGCGTGCTGGGACAGATGGCAGCCTGAGCACGCACTGACGCAGCGCGGCGAGGGGAGGCAGGCAGGTGCGGGCGCTCAGCGGTTCGGGCGGGACGGTGGGCCTTTGAGTTCGACGGTATTGCCGTCCGGGTCGACGAGATAGCACGACGGTCCCTCGCCGTGGGCACCGTAGCGTTGCACCACCTCGCCCAGCGTTACGCCATGCGAGGCCAGCCCCTGTCGAATGGCCTCATCGTCAAACGGCTCGACGCGCAGACAGAAGTGATCGAGATTGTGTCCTTCCGGACTGGGCGCAACACCGCCATGGCGGCCGATCTCGCCCGCGACGTCGACCAGATCGATCAGCGCATCGCCCGCGCGCAACTGCACCAGCCCGAGATCGGCCTGCACCCTCTCCAGCGTGCAGCCGAGAATATCCATGTAGAAATGCTGAAGCCGGGCGATGTCATTGGTGCGCAGCACCACGTGATCGAGCGCGACGAACGGAATCTTCATCACGCGCTCAACGCATAGCGCCGCCGCTTCTCGACCTTGGTCTCATGCGTCATCTCGCTGCGCCCATCTTCGAACACCGTCTCCAGCCGCACCGTGAAACCCCACAGCCGCGCTACGTGCTTGAGCACCTCCTCGAAGCCCTCGTCCAGCGGCTTGCGATCGCTTTGCACGTGCCGCAGTGTGAGCGAGCGATCGCCGTGCAGATCCACATGCGAGACCTGAATGTTCGGCTCTAGCTGACTAAGGTTGTACTGTTGCGCGAGCATCTCGCGGATTTCGCGATAGCCGGTGTCGTTGTGGATGGCGGTCACGCGCAGACGGCTGTCGCGGTCGTCATCGAGCACGGAGAACAACTTCAGATCGCGAATCACCTTCGGCGAGAGGAATTGCTGGATGAAGCTCTCGTCCTTGAAGTTGCGCATGGCGAAGTCGAGCGTCGTGAGCCAGTCGGTGCCCGCGATGTCGGGGGCCCACTCGCGGTCTTCGTCGGTCGGCGTCTCGCACATGCGGCGAATATCCTGGAACATCGCAAAGCCCAGCGCATACGGGTTCAGACCGCTGTAATACGGACTGTCGAACGACGGCTGATACACCACGTTCGTGTGTGCGTGCAGGAACTCCATCATGAACGAGTCGTTGACGAGCTTCTCCTTGTAGAGCTGCTGCAAGATCGTGTAGTGCCAGAACGTCGCCCAGCCCTCGTTCATCACCTTGGTCTGACGCTGCGGATAGAAGTACTGCGCGAGCTTGCGCACGATGCGCACGATCTCGCGCTGCCAAGGGGCTAGCTTGGGCGCGTTCTTCTCGAAGAAGTACAGCAGGTTCTCCTGCGGCTCGCCGGGGAAACGCGGGTCTTCCGACTCACCGGGGTCGAGCCCGTCGTCCTCGTCGTCATCGTGCAAGGCGCGGTGCGGCAACGTGCGCCACAGATCGTTGATCTGCAATTGCAGGTAGTTCTCCCGCTCTTTCTGACGCGCCTGCTCTTGCGCAAGCGACAGCCGCTTCGGCCGCTTGTACCGGTCCACACCGTAGTTCATCAGTGCGTGGCAAGAGTCGAGCAGCAACTCGACCGACTGCTCACCGTACCGCTGTTCGCATTCGGTAATGTAATTGCGCGCGAACAGCAGGTAGTCGACGATGGCGTCGGCGCTGGTCCACGTGCGGAAGAGGTAATTGCCCTTGAAGAACGAGTTATGACCGTAGCTGGCGTGCGCGATGGTCAGCGCCTGCATGGTCATGCTGTTCTCCTCCATCAGATACGCGATGCAGGGGTTCGAATTGATGACGATCTCATACGCGAGGCCCATCTGTCCCCGCTTGTAACCGCGCTCGGACGACAGAAAGTGCTTGCCATACGACCAGTGGTGGTAGCCGATGGGCAGGCCCACGGTTGCGTAGGCGTCAAGCATCTGCTCGGCGGTGATGATCTCGATCTGATTCGGATACGTGTCGAGCTTGAAGTCGGCCGCGATGCGCGCGATCTCGTGCTCATAACGTTGAATCAGTTCAAACGTCCATTCCGATCCGGTGGATATATACGCCATGATGCGTCCTCGTTGCCCTCGTTGGGGTATCGACGCGGGACCGTTTTCAGGCCGCCTTCTTCTTGAACAGGTCGTGCAGCACCGGATAGATCTCGGCGGCTTCCATGATGCGTTGCATCGCGAAATTCGGATGCTGCTGCTTGACCGACAGGTATTCGTTCCACAGGTTCTGTGGCTCGGCGCTGGCTACCTCCACATACGCGAAGTACTGCACGGCCGGCATGATCGTCTGATTCAGGATGTCGCGGCAGATCGGCGAATCCCCGTCCCAGTTATCGCCGTCGGACACCTGCGCCCCGTAGATATTCCAGTCGCTCGGCGAGTAACGATCCGCGATGATTTCCGCCATCAGCTTGAGTGCGCTCGAGACCACCGTGCCACCCGATTCGCGCGCGTAGAAGAAGTCGTCTTCGTTGACCTCTTTCGCCGTGGTGTGGTGACGGATCAGCACCAGATCGATGCGCTCATAGTTATGCCGCAGGAACAGATAGAGCAGCATGAAGAAGCGCTTGGCGAGATCCTTGCGGCTCTGATCCATCGAACCGGAAACGTCCATCAGGCAGAACATGACGGCCTGCGCCTGCGGACGCGGCTGCATGACCCGGTTCGAGTAGCGCAGATCGAGCTTCTCGATGTACGGAATCGCTTCGACACGGGTACGCAGATGCGTGATCTCGTGCGCCAGCGCCAACGCGCGCGGCGACGTATCGCCTTCGCGCGAGACGATGTCCGCGTATTCGGCTTCCAGCTCGCGCAACTGCTTGCGATAGGGTGCCGTGAGTGCGATGCGGCGCCCAAGCGAGCTGCGCATCGTACGAATGACGTTCAGGTTCGACGGCGTGCCGTCGATCGAATAGCCTGCACGGACCTTGCGGAACTCCGGAATCTGCGCGAGACGCCGCTTGGCGAGATCCGGCAGGGCCATATCCTCGAAGAAGAATTTCAGGAACTCCTCGCGCGAGAGGTTGAAAACGAAGTCGTCCTCACCCTCTCCCGAGTCGCTGGCGCGGCCTCCGCCGCCCCCCGCCCCCGACTGCGGACGCTCGAAGTTGTCGCCCACCACGAACTCGCGATTGCCGGGATGCACCATCTCCCGCCGCCCGCCGGGCCCGTGGTGGAACAACGGTTCCGAAATGTCCTTGACCGGGATCGAGACCTGTCCGCTGCCATCGATATCGGTAATCTTGCGCCCGCCCACCGCCTTCGCCACCGCGCGACGGATCTGATCGCGGTAGCGTTTGATGAAACGCTGCTGGTTGATGGCGCTTTTGTTCTTGCCGTTTTGCCGTCTGTCGATGATTGCTGACATAGTGGCCCCGATGATTTACGAGGATTTGCGCACGCGCAGATACCATTCCACGAGCAGGCGAACCTGCTTCGGGGTATAGCCTTTTTCCACCATTCGGTTGACAAAGTTGGCGTGCTTTTCCTGATCCTCTTTGGACGATTTCGCGTTGAACGAGATCACCGGCAGCAAATCCTCGGTGGTCGAGAACATGCGCTTCTCGATGACCGCCCGCAGCTTCTCGTAACTCGTCCAGAGCGGATTCTTGCCCGCGTTGTTCGCGCGTGCGCGCAGGACGAAGTTGACGATTTCGTTGCGGAAGTCCTTCGGATTGGTGATCCCGGCCGGCTTCTCGACCTTCTCCAGTTCGTCGTTGAGCGCGTTACGATCGAGAATCTCACCGGTATTCGGATCGCGATACTCCTGATCCTGAATCCAGAGATCTGCGAAATTCACGTAGCGGTCGAAGATGTTCTGGCCGTACTCCGAGTACGACTCGAGATAGGCGGTCTGAATCTCCTTGCCGATGAATTCGACAAACGGCGCGGTCAGATACTCCTTGATATAGGCGAGATAGCGCTTTTCGACTTCGCCGGGGTACTGCTCGCGCTCGATCTGTTGCTCGAGCACGTACAGCATGTGCACCGGGTTGGCCGCCACTTCGGTATTGTCGAAATTGAAGACTTTCGACAGCACCTTGAAGGCGAAGCGCGTGGACATGCCCGTCATCCCCTCATCGACACCGGCGTAGTCGCGATATTCCTGATACGACTTGGCCTTCGGATCGATATCCTTGAGGTTTTCACCGTCGTAGACACGAACCTTGGAGAAGATGTTGGAGTTCTCGGGCTCTTTCAAACGCGTGAGCACCGCGAACTGGGCGAGCATCTTGAGCACGTTCGGCGCGCGCGGCGCGTTGGCGAGCGAGCTGTTCTTCACGAGCTTCTCGTAGATCTTCACCTCGTCGGTCACGCGCAGGCAGTACGGCACCTTCACGATGTAGATACGATCGAGGAAAGCCTCGTTATTACGGTTGCCCTTGAAGCTCTGCCATTCGGCCTCGTTCGAGTGAGCGAGCACGATACCGTCGAACGGAATCGCACCAAACCCTTCCGTGCCCTTGTAATTGCCCTCCTGGGTGGCGGTCAGCAACGGGTGGAGCACCTTGATCGGCGCCTTGAACATTTCGACGAATTCGAGCAGGCCACGGTTGGCCAGGCACAGACCGCCGGAATACGAGTAGGCGTCCGGGTCGTCCTGCGGATACTCCTCAAGCTTGCGGATGTCGACCTTGCCGACGAGCGACGAGATGTCCTGATTGTTCTCGTCCCCCGGCTCGGTCTTCGCAATCGCGATCTGTTGCAGCACCGACGGACGCACCTTCACCACGCGGAACTTGGTGATGTCGCCGTTGAATTCGTTCAGACGCTTGGTGGCCCACGGCGACGGAATCGTATTCAGATACCGCAGCGGAATGCCGAAGTCCTCTTCCAGAATCTTGCCGTCTTCCTCGGGCGAGAACAGGCCCAGAGGCGACTCGTGCACTGGCGATCCCTTCAGGCAATAGATGGGCACGTCCTCCATCAATGCCTTCAGTTTCTCGGCCAGCGACGACTTGCCGCCGCCCGGGGGCCCAAGCAGGTACAGGATCTGTTTGCGCTCTTCGAGCCCTTGCGCGGCGTGTTTGAAGAACGAGACGATTTGCTCGATCGTGTCTTCCATGCCGTAGAACTCACGGAAGGCAGGATAGATCTTGATGATCTTGTTCGAGAACAACCGCGAGAGCCGCGGGTCGTGGTGCGTGTCGATAAGCTCGGGCTCACCGATGGCGCTCAGCATACGCTCGGCTGCCGTCGCATACGCTGTCGAGTCCTTCTTACAGATCTCCAGATACTCCTGGATGCTGTATTCCTCTTCCTTGCGTGCTTCGAAACGTGTCGTGTAGTGGCTGAAAATATCCATATGCCTCACCCCCGCTTCATCGGAAAACATCGCAAAACGATGTCCGCTCTGTTGCCTAAGACCCGGATGACTGCGCAATGGTTTCGACCTGGCTCACTGCATGCCGGAGCGACTTTCGCGAAACCTTTCGCACTGTCCCCTCCCTTACATGAACGACTCAAAATCGGTTTAGGTTGACTTTAAACTTGTCACTGAAAATTGCAACCGTTAACTCATCATATGCACAAACAAAAAAACTGTCGCTAGATATTTTCCGCATCGCTAAGCATTGCCGACAACCCGCATTCCACAAGGGTTTTCGCCTCATCTACGCACTGCGCACGCAGATCAAAATACACCAGAATTCGAGCGGCTTTCCCTGCCCTCTCGCACGCATTGCGCACTCGGGTTTGTCTGCATTCCGAGGGGCTTCGAGGCGCCGAAAATTAATTAAGGAATCCTACCTATCAGGTAGCACTTTTACCCAACGTTCAATCAATGTTTGCGGAAAAAAAGTGGGCTGCCCGACGACGTCGACGAATGCGAAGACGTGGGCGCGTGACGGCGTGCTTTCCTGTCGAGGCGACGCGACTGCGCGAAGTCGCGAAGGTCGTGCGATCATCACGCGTCGGCGCGGGGTGTCGCGGGCGGAAAGTCGAAGACGGCCGGTTATCTGAACGGGCGAACCTCCTCGGCAGAGACGGCTGCCGGTGGCGCCTCCCGGTCCCCTCTCCAGATACGCTGACTCGGGTCACCGCGCTGCACCATGCCACCGTCTCATCGATGCCTTGCATATTGCCGATCTCTGGAATGAAGCGAACAGCGTGCCAGTCGATCAGGCGTGAACCCATGTTACGCCGGTTCGCCAAAATGTGTTGCCTTGATATGTAACGCGTTGTGTCCCGGCAAGTTTCACACACGCTCTGCCCCGCCCGGCGCGCTCGCTCGATGCCAGCGGCGCCATGGGTCAATTCATGCAATAATGCAACCTTGTTGCATTTATTACACAGTTGCAATCTGTGTCTGGGCATCGCCCGTCTCACCCATGATCCGTTTTTCCGTTTGGCTCTACCGTCTCGCTGGCTGGGAACGAACGGCACTGACACTGTTCGTGCTCGTGCCGCTCTGGGCGCTCGTTTTCTGGGCGTTGCGAGGAGTCGCGTCATGATCGGCTGCCATGACCTCTCGGTTCACTTCGGGCCGAACACGGCACTGGAGGATGTCAGCGCCACGTTCGCCCCCGGCGTACTCTCCGCGGTCGTTGGCCCCAACGGCGGCGGCAAGACCACCCTGCTGCGTGCGCTCGCGGGCTTGCAGAAGGCGTCGAAGGGCAAGATCGTTTGCGACGGGCCGGTGGCCTATCTTTCGCAACGGCCCGAAACCGATCACCGGTTCCCCATGTGCGTCGAGGAATATGTGTTGACCGGCACGTGGCGGCGCACGGGAGACGCACGCCGCCTCGGACGCGGCGAATTCGACTGGGCTCACGACGCCCTCGCCCGCGTCGGCCTTGCAGACAAACGCGCTCAGCCTCTCGAAGTCTTGTCGGGCGGCCAATGGCAGCGCGCCCGCTTTGCGCGGCTGATCGTGGAAGACGCGCCCATTGTTTTGCTGGATGAACCGCTCACGGGAATCGATGTCCCGTCGGCGGAACTGTTACTCGCGTTGCTGGACCAATGGCGCAACGAGGGGCGCACCGTGGTCACGGTGCTTCACGACTTGCCGCTTGTGCTCGAACGCTTCTCGCATGTCGCCGTGATGGCCGGCCGCCTGGTGGCCTCGGGCACGCCGGCGCAGTGTCTGCATGGCGGACTGCCGTCTGCCGACATCGCCGGCGGCGGTACGCAGACGGGCCTGTGGGGCGCCGGGGGCTACACCGCCCGCGTGGCGGGCACGGCATCGGCATCCTCCAGCCTCCCCGCCTACGGTGGCGCACCTGCACCGGGTGCAGCCGTTACCCCGCGAGGCGGCCTTCGATGAGCACGATGCTGGATTGGCTCGTCGGCCCATTCTCGGAGTTCGACTTCATGCGGCACGCCCTCGTGGGCAGCCTCGCGCTGTCGATCGGGTGCACGCCGGTGGGCGTGTTCCTGCTGCTGCGCCGCATGAGCCTGATGGGCGATTCGCTCTCGCATGCGGTACTGCCGGGGGCGGCCGTCGGGTACCTGGTCGGCGGGCTGTCGCTGCCCTGGATGGCGGGCGGCGGCATGGTAGCCGGCCTGCTCGTGGCACTGCTCGCCGGGCTGTCGAGCCGCCGCACGCGGCTCGACGAAGGCGCGTCGTTTGCCGGCTTCTATCTACTGGCGCTGGCCGGTGGCGTGGTGATCGTCTCCAAATGGGGCAACAGTGTCGATCTGATGCATTTGCTCTTCGGTTCGGTGCTCGCGGTGGACGATCCGTCACTCATCCTCGTCGCCGCGATCGCGACCGTGACGCTCCTCTGGTTCGGGTGGCATTATCGCGGTCTTGTACTCGATAGCGCCGATCCGACCTTCCTCGGTGGGCAAGGCAAGAGCGTGATGCGCTATCACCTCGGCTTCACCGTGCTGACGGTAATGAACCTCGTAGCCGGCTTTCAGGCGATGGGCACGCTCATGGCCGTAGGACTAATGATGCTGCCGGCGGCCACCGCCCGGCTCGTCGCCCGCACGCTGCCGGGCATGCTGCTCGTGGCCTGGCTGGTCGCGAGCGCATCGAGCGTGATCGGGCTGCTGATTTCGTATTACCTGGCCTGTCCCTCGGGACCAGCCATCGTTTTGACGGCAGGCATCGCCTATCTGGGCGCACTGCTTGCCACGGCGGGCCACGCCAATGCGGCGAAGGCTCCGGCGCTTTAAGAGAGGAAAACATGTTCGGATTGGGTAAGTGGGGCAGCAACGCGTCGGGTGGCAAATCGTGGCTTGGTGCAGGGCTTCTCGCCACAGTGTTCGCCCTGATGCTGGCGCTTGCCGGTCCGGCACGCGCGCAGGACACGCGCCTGCCCGTGGGCGCTAGCTTCAGCATTCTGGCCGACATCGTGAAGGTGGTCGGCGGCGACCGGGTCGACGTCACCACACTCGTCGGCCCCGATCAGGACACGCATGTCTATGAGCCGACCCCGGCCGACGTCGCCAAGATCTCCGGCACCAAACTCTTCTTCGTGAATGGCCTGGGCTTCGAGGGCTGGCTGCCCCGCCTGATGAAGTCGAGCCACTATCCCGGCACGCTCGTCACCGTCACGAAGGGCCTCAAGCCCCGCACCATGGTCGACGAAGGCAAGACCGTGACCGATCCGCACATGTTCCAGGACCCCGAGCGCGTGAAGGCGATGGCCGTCAATATCGCGACCGCCCTGTCGCAAGCCGATCCGGCGGGCAGCACCTACTATGCGGAACGTGCCAAAAACTATCAGGGCGCGCTCGACGACCTCATCACCTGGGCGAACAAGCAACTCGCGCCGATTCCGCCCGCGCGCCGCGTGGTGCTGACCTCACATGACGCCTTCGGCTATCTCGGCCAGCGTTTCGGCATCAAGTTCCTCGCCCCGGAGGGGGTGTCGACGGAAAGCGAAGCCAGCGCCAAGGATGTGGCGAACCTGATTCGCGTGATCCGCCGCACGGGCATCAAGGCGGTCTTCATGGAGAACATCTCCAATCCGCGTCTGGTCCAGCGTATCGCCAAAGACGCCAAGGTGAAGGTCGACGGCAAACTCTACTCCGACGCCCTGTCGCAGAACCCGGAAGCCACGACCTACCTCCAGTTGTTCCAGCACAACATCCGCGCAGTCGCTGCCGCGATGAAGGACAACCACTAGTCTCACCGCTCTCCCCCACGGTGCACGCGGTATAATGCGTGCACCACACACCGGCCCCGCCAAGGAGGTCCGGACAGGCCGGCCACGCCGGCTTTTGCGTTTGGAGCACCGCATTTTTCTCGCGGCCCGGCAAGACTGAACCCCTGAAACATCCAATACGGACGCCCCCAGGTTAACCACTGCGAACGGCGCACACTCAATGGCAAAGAAGATTTACATCAAGACGTTCGGCTGTCAGATGAACGAGTACGACTCCGACAAGATGGCGGACGTGCTCGGCGCCGCCGAAGGTCTCGAAAAGACCGATTCCCCCGAAGACGCCGACGTCATCCTGTTCAACACTTGCTCCGTGCGCGAAAAGGCGCAGGAAAAGGTGTTCTCGGATCTGGGCCGCATGCGCGCGCTCAAGGAAATCAAGCCGGATCTGGTGATCGGCGTGGGCGGCTGCGTCGCCAGTCAGGAGGGCGCCGCCATCGTGCAGCGCGCCCCGTATGTGGACGTGGTGTTCGGCCCGCAAACGCTGCACCGTCTGCCGCAGATGCTCGAAGCGCGCCGCACCACCGGCCGCTCGCAGGTCGACATCTCGTTCCCGGAAATCGAGAAGTTCGACCACCTGCCGCCGGCCAAGGTCGAGGGCGCGACCGCGTTCGTCTCGATCATGGAAGGCTGCTCGAAATATTGCAGCTACTGTGTCGTGCCCTACACACGTGGCGACGAAGTGTCGCGTCCGTTTGAAGACGTGCTGACCGAGATCGCCGGTCTGGCCGAGCAAGGTGTGCGTGAAATCACGCTGCTGGGCCAGAACGTGAACGCCTATCGCGGCCTGATGGCTGACGGCGAAATCGCCGACTTCGCGTTGCTCATCGAATATGTGGCCGAAGTGCCGGGCATCGAGCGTATCCGCTACACGACCAGCCACCCGAAGGAATTCACGCAGCGCCTGATCGATACCTACGCCAAGGTGCCCAAGCTGGTGAGCCACTTGCACCTGCCCGTGCAGCACGGCGCCGACCGCGTGCTCTCCGCGATGAAGCGGGGCTATACCGTACTGGAATACAAGTCGATCATCCGCCGTCTGCGTCAGGTTCGCCCCGACATGTCGATGTCGTCGGACTTCATCGTCGGCTTCCCCGGCGAGACGCAAGAGGATTTCGACAAGCTGATGGCGATGATTCACGAGATCGGTTACGACACGAGCTTCTCGTTCATCTACAGCCCCCGCCCTGGCACACCGGCCGCCAACCTGCCGGACGACACGCCGCGCGAAGTCAAGCTGCGCCGTCTGCAACACTTGCAGGCCGTGATCGAGGAAAACGCCGCGCGCATCAGCCAGAGCATGGTCGGCTCGCGTCAGCGCATTCTCGTCGAAGGCGTCTCGCGCAAGGACCCTAACGAGTTGCAAGGCCGCACGGAGAACAACCGCGTGGTGAACTTCCCCGTGCCCGAGGCGCAACGCGCCAGCCTGATCGGCCAGATGACCGATGTCGTGATCACGTTCGCCTACCCGCACTCGTTGCGTGGCGAACTGGTCACCACGCACTGAACGAAATTTGCGAATATGAACGGACCCGGCAGTCCCTGGCGCACACACCGCATCCCCGAGCCTGCCCCCGGCGACTCCATCGAACGACCTGAACAGGCACCCGACCGGATCTTGAAAGCACCCGCCCAAGAATTCACCGCCCCGCGCGACGACAATCGCCGTTTGGCCAACCTTTGCGGCCCGTTAGACGAGAACCTGCGCCAGATCGAACAGGCGCTCGACGTCTCGATTTCCCGGCGCGGCCATCGCTTCTCCGTTCGCGGCAAGAGCGCCGTGATCGCCACCCAGGCTCTCGAGAGCTTCTACAACCGCGCCACCGAACCGTTGTCCGTCGACGACATTCAGTTGGGGCTGGTGGAATCGCGTCAGGGCCTCGTGCCGACCGTGCGTCACGGCGACGACAACCCGTTTGCCGCTGGCGAGACCGAAGACGGCTCGCCCGTGCTGCACACGCGCCGCAGCGACCTGCACGGCCGCACCCCGGCGCAGCGCGATTACCTCAAGCAGATCCTCTCGCACGACGTCGCGTTCGGCATCGGCCCGGCCGGTACCGGCAAGACCTATCTGGCCGTGGCGTGCGCCGTCGACGCGCTCGAGCGCGACGCCGTCAAGCGCATCGTGCTCACGCGTCCGGCCGTGGAAGCGGGCGAGCGTCTGGGCTTCCTGCCCGGCGATCTCGCACAGAAGGTCGATCCGTACCTGCGCCCGCTCTACGACGCGCTTTACGACCTGCTCGGCTTCGACAAGACGCAGAAGTATTTCGAAAAGCAGATGATCGAAATCGCGCCGCTCGCGTATATGCGCGGCCGAACGCTCAATCACGCGTTCATCATTCTGGACGAGGCGCAGAACACGACGCCCGAACAGATGAAGATGTTCCTCACGCGTATCGGTTTCGGCAGCAAGGCCGTCGTGACCGGCGACACCACGCAGGTCGACCTGCCGCGCGGTCAGAAGAGTGGCCTGACGGAAGCGCAACTGATCCTGAAAAACGTTCGCGGCATCGCCATGACCCGCTTCACCAGCGTGGACGTGGTACGTCACCCGCTGGTCGCACGCATCGTCGAAGCGTACGACGCCCATACGCAGCATGCCGAAGCCGGGCTGGATCTGCCGGAATCGACGGAGCGCGAACGGCGCGACGGCCACGGGCCGCGAGGCAAGGCATGAGCGAGCGGGCTCCACGTTCGCCACGCCATGCGCTCACGTTGACCAGTCAGTTCGTGGCCGGCCCGGCGTTCGCCGCGCACAAGGCGCTGCTCTCGCGCACCGCCGTGCGCCGCTGGGTGCAGGCTGCGCTGCTGGCCGACGCCGAACTGACGCTGCGCTTCGTCGGCGCCGAAGAAGGCCAGACGCTCAATCGCGGCTATCGCGGCAAGGATTACGCCACCAACGTGCTCACGTTTGCCTACGCGCAAGACGAAAGCGATCCGGTGACCGGCGACATCGTGCTGTGCTGCCCGGTTGTCGAGCGCGAGGCGAACGAGCAAGGTATTTCGCTCGAAGCGCACTACGCGCACCTGATCGTGCACGGTGTGCTCCACGCACAAGGTTACGACCACGAAGCGGACGACGAAGCGCAGGAAATGGAAGGTCTGGAGACGGAGATCCTCACCGGTCTCGGTTACGCCGATCCCTATGCGTCGGAAAAGTCTGCCCCCGCCACCTCAGCCAACATCAGGATGCCGGCCAAGCCGCGCCGCGCCTGACCCCACATCGTATGGACCGCATGCCCGATCGCCCGACCGACTCCGAGACGCCACCGGCCAGCGTGTCGAGCGGGCCGGGATGCACCACGTACCCCCCAGACATCGGATTGGGCCGTCACCTGACGCCGGACGAACTCTCGTCGTCGCTCGACGCGGCGCTAACCGGCTGGGATGGTCATCAGGATCTGTGGATCTTCGCGTACGGCTCGCTCATCTGGAACCCCGGTCTGCCCGTCGAGGAGAGCCAGCGCGCCCGCGTGTACGGCTACCATCGGGGGCTGTATCTGTGGTCGCGCGTCAATCGCGGCACCCCGGAACAACCGGGGCTCGTGCTCGCGCTCGATCGAGGCGGTTCGTGTGCGGGCGTGGCGCTGCGACTCTCGGCCGCCAAGGCGCGAACCGAACTCGAAACGCTCTGGTATCGCGAGATGGCGATGGGCTCGTATCGTCCGGCATGGCTCAACTGCGTACTCGCCGATGGCCGCACCGCACCCGCCCTCGCGTTCGTCATGCGACGCGACGTGAAGAGCTACGCGGGCCGCCTGCCCGACGACATCATCCGCAAGGTCTTCGATCATGCGCAGGGACGCTACGGCACGACACGGGATTACGTCACCCGCACGGTCAAGGCGCTGCGCGAAGCCGGTATGCCCGACCCGGCGCTGGAAGCCATATTGCACCGCTGCAGTGCACGCTGAAATGCGCGGGAACGCCCGGTATGGCCTGAAATCCGCAGCATCGCGCGGCAGCAAACACCGAATGACGAAACGCTGCGGCCCTGTCGCGGAGATGCCGCACATCTGGTGTATCCTTGAGCTTCCTGTAACAGCTCGGCGTCCGCCCAACTTGGACGCGCCGTCATGAACGACCCTTATCCCAGTCGACCTGGTCGAAAAAACCCTGATAAACCTCGCTCTTTGCTCGAACGCCTCACCGATCTGATCTCCCCGGAGCCGGAGTCGCGCGCAGAGTTGCTTGAAATTCTGCAAGACGCCCACGCCCGTAACCTGATGGACGCCGACTCTCTGGCGATGATCGAGGGCGTATTCCAGGTGGCCGATCTGTGTGCACGCGACATCATGGTGCCGCGCGCGCAAATGGACGCCATCAACATCGAACAGACGCCTGAAGCCTTCGTCCCGTTCGTGCTGGAACAGGCTCACTCGCGCTATCCCGTCTTCGAGGGAAATCGCGACAACATCATCGGCATTCTGCTCGCGAAGGATCTGCTGCGTTACTACGCGAATCACGATTTCGACGTGCGCGACATGCTGCGCCCGGCCGTGTTCATTCCGGAGTCGAAGCGTCTGAACGTGCTGCTGCACGACTTCCGCGTCAATCGCAATCACATCGCCATCGTCGTGGACGAATACGGCGGCGTGGCAGGTCTCATCACCATTGAAGACGTGCTCGAACAAATCGTCGGCGACATCGAGGACGAATACGACTTCGATGAAGAAGAAGACAACATCATCGCCGCGCCCGACGGGACGTATCGCATTCGTGCGCTGACCGAGATCGAGCAGTTCAACGAAGCCTTCGGCACGCAGTTCCACGATGACGAGAACGACACGATCGGCGGTATGATCACGCACCAGTTCGGCCGTGTGCCGCGCCGCGGTGAGCGTATGCGCATCGGCAATCTCGTGTTCGAAGTCATGCGCGCCGACGGCCGTCAGGTCCACATGCTGCTGTTGCGGCGCGTGGAGCCGGCACCTGCCGTTCAGCCCGAGTAACCCATCCATCGATCCATGCAGGAAATGACCGTCCACGCGCCCGAGCGGCGCACGTGGCCGGCCTGGCGTGCCCGTGTGCTCGCCGGCCTGGCCGGTATTGCGCAAACGCTGGCCTTCGCACCGCGCGACGTCTGGTGGCTGCAACTGCTCGCCATGGCGGGACTCTTCGCGCTCGTCGAGCGCAGCGCCTCGCGGCGCGATGCCTTCTGGCTCGGCGGTTGCTTCGGTGTCGCGTCGTTCGTCTCGGGCATCTGGTGGCTTTACATCAGCATGCACACCTACGGCGGCATGCCCGGCGTCATGGCCGGTGCGGCGGTCGTGCTGTTCTCGATCTACCTCGCGCTCTACCCTGCGTTGGCGACGTTCGTCACTCGTTGGGTCACAGCTACCGGCCCATGGCGTGCGCTGGCGTTCGCAGGAGCCTGGACGCTCGCGGAATGGTTGCGCGGCACCGTGTTCACCGGCTTCCCGTGGCTGTCTCCCGGCTACGCCCATGTCGACGGGCCACTGGCAGGCTTCGCGCCGCTCGTCGGGGTCTACGGCATTGGCGGCCTCGCGGCGCTGGCGGCGGCATGGCTCGCCCGCGCGTTGCTGCCCGTCGCCGTGCCGGGGCGGCCAATACTGCCCATGCGGCGTCTGGCCGCCGTGGTCTGCACGCTGGCGCTGCTCGGCGTGGGCGGCGCGCTCGCCCGCCACGCCTGGACGACGCCCTCGGGCAAACCACTCACCGTGCGACTACTGCAAGGCAATATCGCGCAGGACATGAAGTTCGAGCGCGCCGGGATCGACCACGCCATGGCGCTGTATCGGGACATGATCGTGGCCGCACCGGCCGATCTCATCATCACGCCGGAGACGGCATTCCCCGTGCTGCTCCAAGGCATTCCGCCCGACGTGGCCGGACCGATCCGGGAGTTTGCCGATCGCACCGGCTCGCATGTCGTGCTCGGTGCCGTAGGCGCGACCCTCACCGACCGGGGGCCGACGGATCTGACCAACAGCCTGTTCGGCGTGACGCCGCGCGACGCGACGCTGCATCGCTACGACAAGCATCACCTCGTACCTTTCGGCGAATTCGTCCCTTGGGGCTTTCGCTGGTTCGTCGACATGATGCACATTCCCCTTGGCGACTTCCTGCGAGGCACGGCCACACCGGGCGGCTTCCCGATTCGCGATCAGCGCGTGGCGCTCGACATCTGCTACGAGGACTTGTTCGGCGAGGAAATCGCACAGGCACTGCGCAGCATGCCCGAGCCTGCCACGGTGCTCGCCAACGCAACGAACCTTGCGTGGTTCGGCGACACCATCGCCCTCGACCAGCACTTGCAGATCGCGCGCATGCGCACGCTGGAGACGGGGCGGCCGATGCTGCGTGCGACGAACACCGGCACGACGGCGATCATCGATGCCCGAGGTCATGTGCAGGGGCGCCTGCCTGTGATGACGACGGGTGCGCTCACGGGCAAGGTCCAGCCTTACACCGGCCTCACGCCGTATATTCGCTTCGGCAACGGCCCTGCACTGGTGCTCGCACTCGTCGCGCTGGGCCTCGGTCTGGCAATGACACGCCGCTCGCGCTGAGCCGCGCCGGCGCTATCGAAATGACGCAGGGGGACGTGAAAATCCCCCTGTCGCACCACCCAATGGGCACTGACGCCCCATTCGGGTCGAATACCCGCTAAAATTCAACGTTTTAGTTTGCTGGCCGCGCTCGCGGCCGGGCCAGTGAACTGCGCAAAATCCGCATTTTTTCCTGTTCGTCCGCGCGAATTCATCATGCTTACCTTTCAACAAGTCATCCTGACATTGCAGGATTACTGGGACAAGCAAGGCTGTGCGTTGCTCCAGCCTTACGACATGGAGGTCGGCGCCGGTACCTCGCACACTGCCACGTTCCTGCGCGCAATCGGCCCGGAGCCGTGGCGCGCCGCCTATGTGCAGCCGTCACGCCGTCCCAAGGATGGCCGTTACGGTGAGAATCCGAACCGCATGCAGCATTACTACCAGTATCAGGTGGTGCTCAAGCCGGCACCGGAGAACATTCTCGACCTGTACCTGGGTTCGCTGCGCGCGCTCGGCCTCGATCTGACCGAAAACGACGTGCGCTTCGTGGAAGACGACTGGGAAAACCCCACACTCGGCGCCTGGGGTCTGGGCTGGGAAGTGTGGCTCAACGGCATGGAAGTGACGCAGTTCACCTACTTCCAGCAAGTGGGCGGTCTGGATTGCAAGCCGGTGCTCGGCGAAATTACCTACGGTATCGAGCGTCTGGCCATGTATCTGCAACAGGTCGAGAACGTCTACGACCTCGTGTGGACGGAATGGGAAGAACAGACGGCTGACGGCCCGGTCAAGCGCCGCCTGACCTATGGCGACGTGTTCCATCAGAACGAAGTCGAACAGTCGACGTACAACTTCGAGCAGTCGAACCAGCCGATGTTGTTCGGCTTCTTCGACAACTACGAGAGCGAGGCCAAGCGCCTCATCGAAGCCGAACTGGCGTTGCCGGCCTACGAGATGATTCTCAAGGCGGCGCACACCTTCAACCTGCTCGACGCGCGCGGCGCCATCTCGGTGACCGAACGTGCAGCGTATATCGGCCGTATCCGTGCGCTGTCGCGCCTGATCGCACAGGCCTACTACGCTTCGCGCGAGAAGCTCGGCTTCCCGATGCTGAACGCCCCCGCCGCCAAAAACCAAACGCAAGCCGCATGATGAGCACCGCACAACGCACCCTGCTGGTCGAACTGCTGACCGAAGAACTGCCGCCGAAGGCACTGGCGCGTCTGGGCGACGCGTTCGCCGACGGCATTGCCAATGGCTTGCGCACGCGTGGCCTGACCACCGACGCCAGCGTAGTCACGCCATACGCCACCCCGCGCCGTCTGGCCGTCACGATTTCGAACGTGCTCGAGCGCGCCCCGGACGCGAGCATCCGCGCCAAGGTGCTGCCGGTGTCCGTCGCCCTCGACGCCAACGGCAACCCCACCGCGCCGCTGGCGAAGAAACTCGCCGCCATGGGCTTTGCCGACCTGCCGGTCGCCAGCCTCGAGCGCGCGATGGACGGCAAGGCCGAAGCGTTCTTCCACACCTACACCGCAGCGGGCGCCCGACTGGCCGACGCATTGCAGGCCGCGCTCGACGAAACGCTCGGCAAGCTGCCGATTCCGAAGGTCATGAGCTACCAGCGCCCGGATGGCGAGACGGTGCAGTTCGTGCGCCCGGTGCATGGCCTCATCGCCCTGCACGGCGACACGCTCGTGCCTGCCACCGCCATCGGCCTGTCCTCGGGCAACAAGACGCTGGGGCATCGCTTCCTGTCGAAGGGTGAAGTCACCATCGCCAGTGCCGACACCTACGCTGAAGTGCTGGCAACCGAAGGCAAGGTGCTGGCCAGCTTCACGGGCCGCCGCGACGCGATTCGCACGCAACTGCTTGCGGCCGCAGGCAACGACCACGTAGTGATGCCCGACGCGCTGCTCGATGAAGTGACCGCACTTGTCGAATGGCCCGCGGTCTACGCCTGCCACTTCGAGAAGGAATTCCTGGCGGTGCCGCAGGAATGTCTGATTCTCACGATGCAGACGAACCAGAAGTACTTCGCACTGACCGACAAGCCGCTCGCCGAGGGCGGCCGCCTGACGAACCGCTTCCTGATCGTCTCCAATATCGAGACCGCCCACCCCGAGCAGATCATCACGGGTAACGAGCGTGTGGTGCGCCCGCGTCTCGCAGATGCGAAGTTCTTCTTCGAGCAAGACAAGAAGAAGCCGCTCGCCGATCGCGTGCCGCTGCTCGCGAACGTCGTCTATCACAACAAGCTGGGCTCGCAGTTCGAGCGTACGCAGCGTCTGGTGAAGCTGGCCGGCGCCATTGCGCAGATGATCGGTGCCGACGTGGCGCTGGCCGAACGCGGCGCGCTGCTGGCCAAGGCCGATTTGCTGACCGACATGGTGGGCGAGTTCCCGGAACTGCAGGGCACCATGGGCACGTACTACGCGCGTCACGATGGCGAAGCCGACGAGGTCGCCCGTGCGTGCTCTGAGCACTATCAGCCGCGCTTCGCCGGCGACGCCCTGCCCGCCAGCCACACCGGCATCGTCGTAGCGCTGGCCGACAAGCTCGAAACGCTCGTCGGCATCTGGGGTATCGGCCTGCAACCGACCGGTGAGAAAGACCCGTTCGCGCTGCGCCGCCATGCGCTGGGCATCGTGCGTATGCTCATCGAGCGCCGTCTGCCCGTCATGCTGTCCGACCTGCTGGACGTGACCTACAAGCAGTTCACGTCGGGCGTGGCCGGCCCCGAGTATCTGCGCGAGGTCTATCAGTTCGTGCTCGATCGTCTGCGTGGCTATCTGCGCGAGCGTGGCTACGCCGCCAACGAGATCGAGGCAGTGCTGGTGTCGCCGTCGATGCATCTGGATCTGAGCGATCTGATCGAGCGCCTGGAAGCCGTGCGCGCCTTCTCGGCACTGCCCCAGGCCGAAGCGCTCGCCGCCGCGAACAAGCGCATCGGTAACATCCTCAAGAAGACGGCGCCGCCGCCCGATGGCGTGATCGTGCCGTCGTTGTTGATGGAACCGGCCGAGAAGTCGCTCGCCGCCGCGCTCGAGAAAGTCGCCCCGGTCGTGGAACAGAAGTTCGCGGCACGCGAGTACGCGCAGGCCCTCTCGGCGCTGGCCGAATTGCGCGATGCGGTCGACGCGTTCTTCAACGACGTGATGGTGATGGCCGACGACGAGGCGCTGCGCAACAACCGCCTCGCGCTGCTCTGGCACCTGCATGTGCAGATGAACCGCGTGGCCGATCTCTCGAAGCTCGCCGCATAACTGCGGCTTAACGTCCCGGAAGCCCGTTCGCCATGGATTCGCGCAAAGATCGTACCCCCGGCCCCGCCGCCCGCAAGCTCGTGATTCTCGACCGTGACGGCGTCATCAACGCCGACTCGGACCAGTTCATCAAGTCAAAGGACGAGTGGGTGCCGCTGCCCGGCAGTCTCGAGGCGATCGGCCGTCTGAATCAGGCGGGGTACCGGGTCGTAGTGGCGACGAACCAGTCGGGCGTGGGGCGCGGGCTGTTCGACATGGCAACGCTCGGCGCCATGCACGCGAAGATGTCGAAGCTGGCGGCTGCCGCTGGCGGGCGCATCGACGCGGTGTTCTTCTGTCCGCACACCGCCGCCGACGCCTGCGACTGCCGCAAGCCGAAGCCCGGCATGTTCCAGGAAATCGCGCGGCGCTACGAGACGGATCTGACCGGCGTGCCGGCCGTGGGCGACTCGCTGCGCGATTTGCAGGCCGCCGCCGCAGTGGGCGCGAAACCGCATCTGGTGCTCACCGGCAAGGGCAAGAAAACGCTCGCCGCCGGCAATCTGCCCGAAGGCACACGGGTGCACGACAGCCTGCAAGCCTTCGTGAACGACCTGCTCGCCGAAGAGAACGCCAAGAGCGCATAAGTGGCGCTCGCCCGCCACATGACCCAGGACACGCGTCAAAACGCGTAGGACAATCGCTCCGGCACCCCACCCCAGGCCAAAACCCGATGCTGCAATTTCGTTCGATTCTCTTCTTCATCTTCCTGATCGTCTGGACGATTCCGTACGCCATCGCGTGCATCGTGTCCTTTCCGTTCCTGTCGCGCGTGCAGCGTTACTGGTTCGCGGCGGGCTGGTGCAAAGTCGTGATTCGCGTGGGCGACAAGCTGTGCGGGATGCGTTACCGGGTCATTGGCTGGGAGAACCTGCCCGACCGCCCCGCGATCATCCTGTCGAAACATCAGTCGGCCTGGGAGACGGTCGCACTGCCCGCGCTCATGCCTCGCCCGCTGTGCTACGTATTCAAGCGCGAGCTGCTCTACGTACCGTTCTTCGGCTGGGCGCTGGGTCTGCTCAGCATGATTCACATCAACCGCAGCAAGGGCACCGACGCCTTTCAGTCGGTCGTCGCACAAGGCCGCGAGCGTCTGGCGGAGGGTTCGTGGATCATCATGTTCCCGGAAGGCACGCGTACGAAGACCGGTTCGCGCAACAAGTACAAGTCGGGCGGCGCCCGGCTCGCAGCAACGACCGGCGCGCCCGTCGTGCCCATCGCGCACAATGCCGGACGTGTCTGGCCGCGCAACTCGTTCAAGAAGTACCCGGGCGAAGTGATCGTATCGATCGGGCCGGTCATTGAAACGGCGGGCCGCACACCCGAAGCCGTCAACGCCGACGTGGCCGAATGGATCGAACGCGAAATGGTGCGCATCGACCCGGACGCCTACACGTCGAAGCCGAGAGCGAACGCGTCCCCCTCGGCCGACAAGCCCGACGCCTCACCCCGGACCTGACCCGCACGCCGAGACCGTCTCATGTCGAAAGTCCTACCCGCTACCCGCGACATCCGCTCCCGGCATGAGACACCTGCTCCCCAGATGGAACTCGATCTGTTCGGCAACCCCGCCGCCGAAGCCAATGGCGTGGCCACCGATGCCCCCGGCCCGTCCGCGGCATTAAGCCCATCGGTGGCAGACACGAACACGCTGCAAGCCGCCCCGCCTGGCAGCACCACCGGCCCGCGCCGGACACCCGCCAACGGCGAACGCGTGATCGTGCTCGACGGCCATGCGATCTATTACCGCTTCAAGCGCTCCTCGCGCCGGACCATCGGGTTCATGATCGACGAATCGGGGCTCGCCGTGACCGCCCCGCGCTGGGTCACGCTTGCCGATGTGGAAGCCGCCATCGTCGAGAAGAAGCGCTGGATCTTCAACAAGATCACCGAGTTTCGCGAGCGCGCTGCACGTCGTGTGGTGCCACGCGTGACCTGGATCGACGGCGCCACGCTGCCGTACCTCGGCCACACGCTGACCGTGCGGCTTGGCGAACGAGCGGGCGCCGCGCAATACGACATTCATACACACACGCTGTGGCTCGAACTGCCGCCACAGGCCGCGCCGGAACAAATGCGCGACCGCGTGCAGGGCTGGCTGCAACAGGAAGCGCGCAAGCTCTTCACGACACGGCTGGAAGTCTACGGCGAGCGGCTTGGTGTGCGCTATTCGGCGTTGGGGCTGTCGTCGGCATCGACTCGCTGGGGCAGTTGCAGTGCCGACGGGCGCATTCGCCTGAACTGGCGCCTGATCCATTTCCCGCTCGGCGTGATCGATTACGTGGTCGCGCACGAGTTGGCGCACTTGAAGGAAATGAACCACGGGCCTCGTTTCTGGCAGGCCGTGGCGTCGATCTTTCCGGAATTCGAGGCGGCGCGCGATACCCTCAAGTCGCACGCTCCCGAGTGGTTGCCGGAATTCTGAGCGAACACCGATTCTGATTATCAGAATTTCTCAACGCCACATGAACACGGCTCATTTTCATGGACGCGGGTACAATCGAGGTCTCGTTGTCCCCACACGTTAATCACACCATGCGAATGCTCCATACCATGCTGCGCGTCGGCGACCTGCAGCGCTCGATCGATTTCTACACACGCGTGCTCGGCATGCAACTGCTGCGTCAGAGCGAGAACCCTGAGTACAAGTATACGCTGGCGTTCGTCGGCTACGGCGCCGAGTCGGAGAACACCGTGCTCGAACTGACCTACAACTGGGGCGTGGAAAAGTACGAAATCGGCACCGCGTTCGGCCATCTGGCCGTCGAAGTCGATGACGCCTATCAAGCCTGCGACAAGATTCGCGCGGCCGGCGGGAAAATCAGCCGTGAAGCCGGGCCGGTCAAGGGCGGCACCACGATCATCGCCTTCGTGGAAGACCCGGATGGCTACAAGATCGAACTGATACAAAAAAAGCATTAACAGTTGGATTTAGAGCCCCTCGACGACGACCACATCTACCCCTTGTTCACGAATGGCTTGCAGGACTTCCTGATCGGCCAGTTCGTCGGTGACTAGACGATGAACCCGTGTCCAGCCACCAATCAGGAAGCTGGCGAACGCCTGAAATTTTGTGTGGTCGGCCAACACGGTCACCTGTCGGGCGGCATCCATGAATGCGCGGTTCATATTGGCGTCCTCCGAATCGCGCATGTAGATACCTTCAGTCGATATTGCATGCACACCAAGGAACGCCTCGCGCACCTGGAGGCGTGAAAAGCCCTCTACGCCAGGGTGCTCGATGGTGGCCTGCTTACGCTCGTCCAGCCGCCCGGCCAGGACGTACACGCTGGTCCGCACGCCCTGGCCCAAAGTGCTGGCCACAGTCAGACCGTTGGTGATGACGTGCAGGTCCTGGTGCCCGCGCAGCGCCTGCGCCAACGCCTGTGCGGTCGTGCCGGCGTTGATCAGAATGTTGTCGCCATCGCTGACGAACTGCGCGGCGCATTCGGCGATGGCGGCCTTTTCCTGTGACTGCTGATGGTTGCGCTCACCGTAGTTGTACATCTCGTAGCGCGCCGAGCCTTCGGCGAAAACCTCATGAGTCGCAATCGCACCGCCGTGGGTGCGCTCAAGCAGACCGCGCTCGCCCAACTCGATCAGGTCGCGTCGGATGGTGATGGGCGACGTGGCAAAGGCCTTGGCCAGATCTTTCACAGTGACAGATGCCGCCTCTTGCATGCGCGCCAGGATTCGTTGGTGTCGTTCAGCTTTGATCATTCGGCCCTCGCTCGGTGGGTGCTATTGTGATTCAAAAACCATGATCGATCAAATTAAGATCGAAAATGATCGTTGTCACATGAATTTCATGATCTATTCGTACATTTTCGATCATGAAATTCGAAATCACCTACAAGGCCGCCATTTTCGACCTGGATGGCACGCTGATTGACAGCTGGCCCAGCCTCGTTGCTACGCTGCATGCCCACCTACCCGGCCAAGCCCTCGACTTGCGACGGCTGAAGCAGGAACTAAGCGCGGGCATCGCCCCCATGTTCGCGCTGGCGATGGCACAAGCGGCGATCTCCACCGAGCAACAGGCGCGTGAACACGCGCAGCTGCTAGCCCGCTATCTGAACGACTTTTTGCTCGACGCGTCGCTGTACCCCGGCGTGCCGGAGCTGCTGACACAAGTGCAGGCGGCTGGCGCACGTATCGGCATCTGCACCAATCGCGATCGCGCCAGCGCCCTGCGGCTGCTACGGCACCACGGCCTGGACGCCGCCGTCGACGCGCTGATCTGTCTGGGAGACACAGCGCACCCCAAGCCCCACCCGCAACCGCTGCACGCCTGCCTGGCGCAACTCTCGACCTCACCAGGCGAGACACTGTTCGTGGGCGATTCGTGCATCGACGCACAATGCGCGCACGCGGCGGGCGTGCCCTTCGCCGCGCACCTGTGCGGCTATCACCGGCACCTGAACGAGTTGTCACCTGCGGCGCTGCGCTTCGAGTCCTTCACACAACTGGCCCGGCTGCTGGGCTGCTGACCGCCATGCCACACATCGACATCCAAGGCATCACCAAACGCTACGGCGACGCAACGGTTCTGGACGGGCTGGATCTGCATATCCGCAATGGCGAATTCCTGACGCTGCTGGGGGCTTCCGGGTGCGGCAAGTCCACGCTGCTGCGGCTTCTGGCCGGGCTGGATCTGCCCGACAGTGGCGACATCCGGCGCAACCATCAGAGCATCCTGGCGCAAACGCCATCCGAGCGCGACTGCGCGATGGTGTTCCAGTCGTACGCGTTGTATCCGCACATGACCGTGGGCGCCAACATCTGCACGCCGCTGTTGATGCGTCAGCTCTCGTTCTGGCAGCGGCTGCCGCTCGTACGGCACGCTAGCCCCGCCGTGCGCCGCACACATACGCAGGTGGAGCAAAGCGGACGCAAAGTGGCCCAGACCCTGGGCATCGACCACCTCTGGGAGCGCAAGCCCGCACAACTCTCGGGCGGTCAGCGCCAGCGCGTCGCGCTGGCGCGCGCGATGGTGCGCAGTCCTTCGCTGTTCCTGTTCGACGAACCGCTGTCCAACCTCGATGCCAACCTCCGCCAGTCGCTGCGCGGCGAAATCCGTGCGCTGCACCGCCAACTGGGTGTGACCTTCGTGTACGTCACGCACGACCAGCACGAGGCGATGTCCATGTCCGATCGCGTAGCGGTCATGAAGAACGGACGCATCCTGCAACTCGACACCCCGGAGGCGCTGTTCCAGCGCCCGGTCAGCAAGGAGGTGGCCCGTTTCGTCGGATCGCCACGGATCAATATCTTGTCGCTGAGATCGCTGCCGGAGGGTACCGCCCAAGCCACGCCCGCTCCGGCCGTGGAGGTGGGCGTGCGCCCGCACCAGTTCCTGTGGCACGCCGCCAGCGGGGCGTGGCCCGTGAAGGTACGCGTGCAATCGGTGGAGTACGCGGGCAGCGAGAAGGTCGTGGCCGCGCGCACGGCAAGCGAGGAAGAAATCACGGTGGTGGCTGACGCGATGCAGCCCGTGCGCGAGGGCGATGCGACGACGCTATATATTCCCCCGTCGCAGGCCGTTTTCTTCGACGCGCAAGGCCGCCGCGTGGAGGCATGAGCATGTCAGTGCCCCGCCTGCAAACCTCCCTGATGCTGCTGCCCAGTCTGGCGCTGACCGCCTTGCTACTGCTCGCCCCCATGGGCATCGTGGCCGTGATGTCGCTGACCGACTGGCAGTTCGGCGCCAGCCACTTCGACTGGATCGGCCTGCATAACTACCGTGAGCTGTGGGATGACCCGGGCTTTCGCAAGGCGTTCCGCAACACGGTCTACTACCTCGTCTGGGTATCGCTCGGCGCCATCGCCATCGGCCTGCTCAGCGCCTTGCTGATCGAAGCCCACACCAGCCTGCGCGGCTTCTACCGCACCGCCCTGTTCCTGCCCGTGGCTTCCACGCTGATCGGCATGGCCGTGGTCTGGCAGTTCATGCTGCACCCCACGCTAGGCCTGCTCAACCGATTGCTCGGCTTAGTAGGCCTCGGGCCGTACAACTGGCTGCGGGACTACGACCTGGCGCTGCCCACGCTGGCGGCGATCGGCATCTGGCAGATGTCGGGCCTGGCCATGGTGATGTTCCTTGCAGGCCTCAAGGCCATTCCGCCGGAGCTGCGCCACGCCGCCTTGCTCGACGGCATGTCGAATCCGGTGGACCGCCTGTTCCGGCTGCTGCTGCCGCTGCTCGGTCCAACGATGCTGTTCGTCGTCACGGTGTGCGCCATTCGCGCGCTGCAAGTGTTCGACACCGTGCACGTGCTCACACAGGGCGGCCCCAACAAGGCCACCGATGTGCTGCTGCACAGCATCTATGCCGAAGGCTTCGGCTTTTTCAGGATGGGCTACGCCTCCGCCATGACGGTGGTCTTCGTGGCCTGCATCTTCCTGCTCACCCTGGTGCAGCACAGGGGCATGGAAAAAAGGACCCACTACTGATGCGCTCCCCTCTCGCCCCCTCGCTGGCAGGCCGCTGCGTGCGTCATGCCTTGCTGATGACGCTGGCCCTGCTGTACCTGCTGCCCTTCGTGTGGATGGTGTCCATCTCGCTCAAGCCCGCCAGCGAGATTTTCGATGCCGGCTTGCGGCTATTGCCGCATGACTGGGCCGCCTGGGAGAACTACCGTGCCGCGCTCACCCGCGTGCCGCTGCTGCGCTACCTGTTCAACGGCGTGGTGGTGTGCCTTGGCATACTGGCCGCGCAAATCGTGCTGGCTTTCCCCGCCGCCTACTGCTTTGCCAAGCTGCGCTTTCGCGGCAGCCGCCTCGCCTGGGGGCTGGTGATGCTGTCGTTGATGGTGCCGTTCCAGGCAACGGCAATCCCGCTGTACGTCTTCCTGTACCACCTGGGGCTGCTGGACAGCCGCGCGGCACTGATCATTCCGTTCGTCGCATCAGCCTTCGGCATCTTCATGTTCCGTCAAGCCATCAAGGGTGTCCCCGACGACCTGATCCACGCCGCGCGGCTCGACGGCATGGGCGAGTTCGAGCTGGTGTGGCGCGTGGTCCTGCCCGCGTGCATGCCGTCGGTCGTGGCCTTCTCCATCTTTTCGGTCGTGTGGCACTGGAACGACTATTTCTGGCCGCTGCTGGTTATCAGTACCCAGGACCTGGCCACGCCGCCGCTGGGGGCCATGTTCTTCGCCAACGAGGATGCCGGCAGCGACTACGGCCCCCTGATGGCGGGCACCGTGATGATCACGATTCCGCTGGTTGTGTTTTTCCTGTTCGCGCAAAAGCGCTTTATCGAAGGCGTCACTTTTGCGGGCGTCAAAGCTTGAAGGAGTTGATGATGAAACTGAAATTCGCCGCCGCCATCCTCGGCGCGCTGTCCCTGCTGAGCGTGGCTCATGCCGCCAAGGTCGAGCTGATCGTGGACTATCCGTACCCGGAGCTGTTCAACGACACGCAGCATGCCATCGCCCGGAAGTTCTCCGAGAAGTTCCCCGACTACACGGTCAAGTTCCGCTCTCCCACGCCTGAATACGAAGTGGCTGCCCAGCAGGCGCTGCGCCACGCGGTCACCAAGCAGTTGGCGGATGTCTCGTTCCAGGGATTGAACCGGCAGCGCATCTTCGTGGATCGCGGCATCGCCGTCGATCTGACGCCCTTCATCCGGCAGGAGAAGCACTGGGAGCAAAGCGGCTACAGCGCCTCCCTGCTGGCACTCGGGCAGATCCAGGGTAAGCAGGCCGGCATCGGGTTCGCACTGTCCACGCCCATCGTCTACTACAACATGGACTTGCTGGGCAAAGCCGGGACGACCGCGGCGCAGTTGCCCAAGACCTGGGACGACATCCTGCGCGTGTCGGACGCATCGCGCAAAGCCACTGCCGGCACCAGCGGCCTGTACTTCGACTGGCGCATCTCCGGCAACTGGCTGTGGCAATCGCTGGTGTACTCGATGGGCGGCAAGATACTGGACGCGTCGGAAAAGAAGGTGGCGTTCGACGATGCCACCGGTCAGCGCGCGATGGCGCTGATGGGGCGCATGGCGCAGGGCGGCACCATGGACAACATCAGCTACAAGGAGGCTTCGCAGATGTTCGTCTCGGGCCGCCTGGCAGTGCTGGTCACGTCCACATCGCGCCTGAGTCAGATCGAAAAGCTGATCGGCAACCGCTTCAAGCTGGCGACCGGCCTGTTCCCTGTGCCCGCCCAGAACGGCCGCGTACCCGCAGGCGGCAACGTCGCCATGATGTTCACGCGTGATCCCGAACGCCAGAAAGCCGCGTGGGAGTTCATTAAATTCGCCACCGGGCCCGAAGGCGCCACCATCATGACGAAGAACACCGGCTACTTCCCCGCCAACACCCTGCCCATCAACGACCCGGCCCGCCTGAAGGGCTACTACGACCAGAACCCCAATCAGTACACCGCCGTCAGGCAGATTCCCTTGTTGACCGGCTGGTATGCCTTCCCGGGCGAAAACGGCCTGAAGATCACCGATGTGATCGACAACCACACGCAGACGGTGTTCGACCGCTCCGCCACGCCTGCGGACGCGCTCAAGGCCATGGCCGCCGACGTGCAAAAGCTCCTCGACTGATCCCGCCCGGAGAACCTGCCGACATGACCCGCTTCGACAAATACATCCACCTGACCGACACGCACCTCGTCAAGGACGCCGGCGCGCTGTACGGGCTTGATCCCAAGCTGCGCCTGCAGCAGGCCGTGGAGCACATCAACGTCCACCATGCCGATGCTCGTGCCGTCTTCATCACCGGGGATCTGACCCACTACGGGCACGACAACGCCTACGAGCATTTGCGCGAATGCCTCGCGGCGCTGCCCATGCCGGTCTACCCCATCCTCGGCAACCACGACAGCCGCACCAACTTCGTGCGCCACTTCCCGCACATCCCGCGCGATGCCAACGGGTTCGTGCAATACGCCGTCCCGCTGGAGCGGCACACCGCCCTCTTCCTGGACACTAACGAGCCGGGCGTGCACTGGGGCGTGTTTTGCGAGCAGCGCGCGCAGTGGCTCAGGGCCGCGCTGAAGGACGCGGACAAGCCCGTGCTGCTGTTCATGCACCACCCGTTCTTCCCGATCGGCATTACGAGCATGGACGACATCTCCCTGCGCGACACCGGTCCGTTCGAGGCCGCCATCGACGGCTTCGAGTCGCGTATCGCCCATTGCTTCTTCGGCCACATCCACCGCCCGATCTTCGGCACCTTCCGAGGCATGCCCTACTCCACGCTGCGCAGCACCAACCACCATGTCGCGCTGCAACTGCAAGCCCCATCGCTAAACATCGTGGGAAAGAACGAGAACCCGCAATACGGCGTGCTGCTGCTGCGCGAAGGGCAGGTACTGCTGCATCTGGAAGACTATCTGGACACTAGCCCGAACTACGTGCTGTGATTTTCGGCAAGCCTCGGCGGCGCCGCAGAGGGCGCCGCGTGGCGCCGTTTTCGGTCCAGCGAACCGGCGCGAGGCTGTCGAAACCTCAGAACTCCACCATCGCGAAATCTTCCTTACCGACGTCGCACAGCGGGCAGCGCCAGTCTTGCGGCACATCTTCCCAGCGGGTTCCCGGCGCGATGCCATCTTCGGGATAGCCCTGCGCTTCGTCGTAAATCCAGCCGCAGATCACGCAAACCCATTGCCGTGACGCCGTGACCCGCTCATCGCTCGACGCCGACACGACGTCATCGCCCCGGGGGCTCTCGGCCTGTCGGGCGGCCGCCGGATCTTGCAACGTGAATACCAGCGGCGATTCTGTGCCACAGGCGTCGCTCGTCGGACGGCTCAAATGCGATTGCAGGGCAGCAAGCAACGCTTGCGCTTCGTCGCGGCTGAGGTCGATCCAGTACGGATCGCCAGCCAGATCATTGAGTCGCGACGGGGAAAACTGAAGTTCGACGGCAGAGCCTTTCTTGTACATACGAGATGCGGCGATGAATGACGACAGGGCAAGCAGAGGCGGACGCAATCGTCCGCGCGGAGCATTGTATCGGCACGGCGACGCGCAATAAACCCTTAAAATGGGGAGACATTGTGCCGAACGACGAAACAATACCTATCGAATTACCCATGTTGCCCGCACCAGAATGCGGCGTGCAGCCGCGGTATCGGTGACAATGGGCGGCATTGCGTACTGCACGCACAATACATCGCTATCCTAAACAATTCCATGAAAACCACGGCACACCCGATCGATGCCACAGCGCTCGCCATCATGCTGGTCTTGTGTGCGATATGGGGTGGCCAGCAGGTTGCCGTCAAACTGGCCGCGCCTGTCGTGCCCGTCGTGCTGCAAGCGGGCTTGCGCTCCCTGATTGCGACAGTGCTCGTGGGCGGATGGATGCTGTGGCGCCGTCAGAAGCTGGTGACGGGCGACGGCACGTTGCCCGCAGGCATTCTCGCCGGTGTACTTTTTTCGCTGGAATTCCTTTGCATCTTCGTCGGCCTGACGCATACGACCGCCTCGCGCATGGCCGTCTTCGTCTACTCGGCCCCTTGCTTCACCGCCATCGGCTTGCACTGGACGGTGCCAAGCGAGCGTCTGCGGCCGATGCAATGGCTCGGCATGGCCGCCGCCTTCTGCGGCATCGTGGTGGCGTTCTCCGACGGCAGCGGCTCAGACCTTGCGACGACCTGGCCCGGCGACCTGCTCGGCATCGCGGCGGGGTTGCTCTGGGGATTGACGACGGTGGTCGTGCGGGCGTCGCGCCTGGCGACGGCAGCACCGTCGAAGACGCTGCTCTATCAGCTCGCCGTCTCGGCCGTGATGCTTTGCGCGCTGGCGCTGGCGACAGGGAACGTCCATATCGCCCCGATGACGACCACGGCGTGGGTCAGCCTCGCCTATCAGTCCGTCGGCGTGGCTTTTGCGAGCTATCTGATCTGGTTCTGGATGCTCACGCACTACAGCGCCGCCCGCCTCGCGTCGTTCTCGTTCCTGAGCCCGCTCTTCGGCGTGACGTTTGGCGTGCTGATTCTCGGCGAATCGGTCGGATGGCGCTTTGGGTGCGCCGTCGTCCTTGTATTCGCCGGGATCAGCCTTGTGAACCGGCGCCGCTGATCGCGCGCGAAAGGCTCACGTACTCATCGACCGGGACATCCTCGGCGCGGCGGGTGAGATCGAACCCGAGTGCGTCGAAATCGACCCGGTCGCGATAGCTGTGCAGCGTGTTGCGCAGCATCTTTCGGCGCTGTGAGAATGCCTGCGCGACGACCGCTTCGAACACGTCCAGATCGACCTGCGGCAGATCGGCCACCGCACGCGGGATCATCCGCACGACGGCCGAATCGACCTTCGGCGGCGGATTGAAGGCGTCTGGCGGCACGTCGAGCACCTTGTCCATCCAGTAGCGATACTGAAGCATGACGGAGAGCCGGCTGTAGTTGCTCGACCCGGCGGGCGCCACCATACGTTCGACCACTTCGTTCTGGAGCATGAAGTGCTGATCGCGCACGAGCGTTGCGTAACGCATCAGGTGAAAGAGCAACGGGCTCGAGATGTTGTACGGCAAGTTGCCGACAATGCGCAGCGGGGCTTCGTCACGGCGGTCTTCCGGGACGAGCGATCCGAAATCGAAATCGAGCGCGTCGCCCGCATGCACGCTCACGCGCTCACCGAACTTTCGCGAGAGACGGCCGACCAGATCGCGGTCGAGTTCGACGACGTGCAGATGCGTCAGCCACTCGGTAAGCGGCGTCGTCAGGGCGCCCAGCCCCGGTCCGATCTCGACCATCAAGTCGTCGGCGCGCGGGGAGATGGCACTCACGATCGCGTCGATCACGCCCATGTCGACGAGAAAATTCTGACCAAAACGTTTGCGCGCCACGTGGCCCTGTTGGACGCCCGTGCGCTTCGATGCGCTACTCATGTGAAATTCCTTATGAACGCGGTTGTGCGGCGTCCGGACCGCCGGTCGTGCCGGCCGTCGATGGTGCGTGTGTTGCGGCGTTGGCCGCCATGATAGCCGCCGTGCGCAAGGCTTCGAGCAAGCTACCGCTCTCGGCTTGCCCCGTGCCTGCGAGATCGAGCGCGGTACCGTGATCGACCGACGTGCGAATGATGGGCAGGCCAAGCGTGATGTTCACCCCCGCGCCGAAGCTCGCGTACTTGAGCACGGGCAACCCTTGATCGTGGTACATCGCAAGAACCGCGTCGGCCCCTTCCAGATGCCTCGGCTGGAACAGCGTGTCGGCAGGATACGGGCCACGGGCATCGATGCCGGCAGCGCGGGCATCGTCGAGCGCAGGGGTAATGACGTCGATCTCCTCGCGTCCAAGGTAGCCCGACTCACCTGCGTGCGGGTTAAGCCCGGTCACGAGAATGCGCGGACGCGTCAGACCGAAGTGACGCATCAGATCGTGATTGAGGATGACGAGTGTTTGCAACAGATCGTCGCGACGAATGGCACCGGGAACCTGCGCGAGCGGCAGGTGAGTCGTTGCCAGCGCCACACGCAACCCGCCGCCAGCGAGCATCATGACGACACGGGGCGTGCCGGTGCGCTCGGCGAGATACTCGGTGTGTCCGGTGAAGGCCACGCCGCAGTCGTTGATCGTGCTCTTTTGCAGGGGGGCCGTGACGATGGCATCGTAGGTGCCCGCTAAGGCGCCGTCGATGGCATCGTCGAGCAACGCCAGCACGTAGCGGCCGTTGGCGGCGTCGAGTTGCCCCGGCTGCGCCGCAACCGCAAGCGGATGATGCACGACACGGACTCGCGTGCTTGCCAACAACCCCTGCCACGCGTCGCCCAACCCTACGGCCTGTGCGCGCGCGGCGAGCAACGAGGCATCGCCGAGCACAGCGAACTGGCAACGGGAAAGCGTGGTATCGACGGCGGGGCCGGCAGTCTCTTGCGCGGTGGACAGGCACTTCACGAGCGCCTGCACCGTCAACTCCGGCCCGACGCCCGCCGGTTCACCCGTGGTGATGGCGAGGACGAAGGACCGGTCGGGAGTCATGCCTGAAAAGGGAGGGGGTTGGCGAAACGTCTCATGCAGCGCTTACTGCTGCGCGCTGCTCAGACGATAGTCGACGTAAGCGCTGTCGCGCAGTTGCTGCAACCAGTCGCGGTACTGCTGCTCTGCCTTGCGGCCACGCAGTTCCTGCATCGCGAGATTGCGCTCCTGATCGCCCGAGACTTGCGACTCGCGGTGTCCCAGCACCTGAATCAGGTGATAACCATACTCCGAGCGCACCGGGTCGCTGATCTGACCGTCCTTGAGTTCGGACATGGCTCGCTCGAACGCCGGCACCGTTTCGCCCGGCGAGATCCAGCCGAGATCGCCGCCCTGCGACGCCGAGCCGTCCACCGAGAACTGGCGCGCGAAGTCGGCGAAATCGCCCTTGCCCGATTCGACCTTCGCCTTGATGTCGAGCAGCTTCTGACGTGCCTGGGCTTCCGACACACCGTCGCCCACCCGGATCAGGATGTGACGCGCGTGGATCTGCGGTACGGTCATGCCCTGATCGCCACCCTGCTTGCGGGTCTCGACCAGTTTGATGACGTGGAAGCCGTTGTTGCTGCGGAGCACCTGCGGTACCACGGTGCCCGGCTGCAGCGTCTGAATCTGATTCAGGTACAGATCGGGAATACGCTCGGGAATGCGAAAGCCCATGTCGCCACCGTTGGCGGCGTCGGAGGCATCCGAATACTGCTTTGCCAACGCGGCGAAGTCACCCCCGGCCTTTGCCTTGTCCAGGGCCTCGTTGGCCTTTTTCTGTGCGGCGCTGACCTGATCGGGCGTTGCGCCGTCAGGCAGCTTCACGAGGATTTCGCTCAAACGGTATTCGGGTGCCGACGGGGTTGCCGCCGCGCCACGCTGCGCCGCGAGGAACGTGTTGATCTCCGAGTCGCTGACCTGCACCTGACTGTCGACTTCGCGATCGCGCAGACGCGCCAGAATGATCTGTTCGCGCACTTCCTTGCGAAACGCGTCCCAGGGCACACCGGCCTGCAACAGGCGCGCCTTGTACTGATCGACGCTCAGACGGTTGTCGGCGGCAATGCGTTGCAGTGCCTGCTCGACATCGGCGTCTTTCACCACGATGCCGTCATCCTTGGCACGCTGGAGCTGCACCTGCGTGATGATCATTTGCTCGAGCACCTGACGCTGCAGCATGTCGGCGTCCGGAATCGGACGCTTGGCAAGCGTGAGCTGGTGCTTGGCCTCCTCGATCCGCGTGTCGAGTTCCTTGCGCGTGATCACGCTGTCGTTGACCACGGCCACGATGGAATCGACCGCGCGTGCGGTCGACGCAGGCGCACCGGCGGCTTTGGCGCTGACCGGCGCCGGCTGAGCCACTGCCACCCCTGCCGCGAGACACAGGCCCGCCAGCAGCGAGGCACGCTTCACAAACATGTCATTCATAGTTGCTGAATCGAGAAGGAATCTGGTTCGTCGGCGGCGCCTGATAGCCCGGCACCCCGACCTTGAAGGCTTCTGTGGCACTGTTGCCGGACTTGGTCAAGCCCTTCAACTCCAACTGAGCGAAGATGCGCGAGGTCGTCGTAGTGGCATTGGTCGCGTACCGCTGGAGCCCCACCCGGAAGGCCCAGCAGTCGGCATCATACTCGAAACCCGCCAGGGCATCGATGAACGTCTTGTCGGTAATGCTGTAGTTCAAACGCCCGACAACCCCGAGACGCGGTGTGATCGGCCATTGACCGGAAAGTTCGACCTGGTTGATCGGCGTGATCGACAATGCGGTTTGTCCCACGACCGGCGCGGGATTGCGCAGGTAACGATAGTACAGGTTGAATACGCGGCGCTCGCCCGGACGCCATGTAATGCCCGCGTCCCCCCGGTTGAACTGCGACGTATTCGGGCTGTACTGCACGTTCGACGTGAACGTGATGTTGCTATACAGCAGCGCCGAACCACCGACCAGGAAGTCGGACACGCCGGCGTCTTCCGGCTTGCCGCCCGGCATCGTCACCAGAGATTGCTGAATGTTGTAACGCTGCGCGTACCAGACACGGCCACGCTCCACGCCCGACTCCGCATCAATCAGGCGCGACGTCAGCGCCATCGTGACGCGATTGGCATCCTGAATCCGATCGACGCCGATGAACGAGTTCTCGCTGAAAATTTCGGCGAGGTTGAAGTCAGAAACCGCACCGTCGAAGATCGGGATCGAACTCTGATTGCGATACGGCGTATACACGTAGAACAGGCGGGGCTCCAACGTTTGCCGCATCGCCGTACCGAATAGGTTCACCGGGCGCTCGAACGTCAACCCGGTATCGAAGCTGAACGTCGGTACGGTACGCGTAATCGACGATTGCATCATCGATCCGTTCGGGTAATTGACGTTGTACGAAGCCGCATTGAAGATGACCTTCGGTACGACGAAGTAGCCTGGCGTCAGAATCGGGTAGCTCAACGTCGGCTGCGCATAGAGCCGCTCGCCATTCGGCTGGCCCGTCGACGATGCGATCTGGAACCGGTTGTACCGGATCGGCATCGTGAAATCGAAACCGTGGAAATCGAGCTTGTTGTATGTCGCCGACAGCTCCGGCACCGACTCGTACTGCGGCGCACTTGGTGCGAGCGTCTGATATTTCAGCACCCGTGCGAGGAACGACCAGTTGCCGTAGCCCCACGTTAACCCAGCTTCGCGGTTGTAGACGCGTTGTACCCCCGTCTGGAAGTTGGTGCCAGCACCAAAGTCGTCCGGATAGGTGTCGTCCGATACCTTCGAAAAGTTGACATAGCCGTTCACGCCGTAGCCGAGCGACTGACTATGCTGCCACGTGAACGTGTAACGGGCGTCGCCCGTCACGCGATCCTTCGGCAGATACTCAAGGTGGAACAACCCTGCGTAAGTCGGCTCAAGATAGCGGAGGTCACCAATGAGCATCACACCCCGCTTGGTCATGAAGCGGGGCGTGATCGTCAGGTCACGATTCGGCGCGATGTTGAAGTAGTACGGCGTGGACAGCTCGAAGCCCGTACGGGTCGACTGCGTGAACGTCGGCGCCAGGAAGCCTGAGCGGCGTTCGTTCGACGTCGGGAACGACAGGTACGGGCTGGCGAAAATCGGCACGCCTTGAAAGAACAGAATGCCGTTATACGCCGTGCCTTCCTGTTGCTCCTGATCGAACTCGAACTCGGACGCCTTGATGTACCAGGCCGGTGTCTGGCCTTCGTCCGTACATGCGCAAGCCGAATAGGTGCCTCGCTGCAACGTCACGAGGTTGTTCGCCTCGATGTCCGCCCGCTCCGACTTGCCGCCACCACCCGATACCAGCCGGTAAGTCGGCGTCAGCATGTAGCCGTCGCCCGCGCCGGTATACATATGGGCCTCGGGGCCCACGAACAGATTCCCGCCCTGAGAAAGACGCGCATTGCCGCGCGCCACGACTTCATCCGAGTCCTGGTCGTACGTCAGGCGGTCGCCCTTCACGAACTGGCGGTATTTGCGCGCCTCAGCGTCGTCATCGACCGTCGCATCCACGTTGGTCCGGCCAGTCAGGTGCATGCCGCGCACGTACATCGGCACATCTTCACCAGCACCCAACGGGTTGTCGACAAGTGCCGGCACCGTGCGCAGCACGAGACCGTCGCTCCTGGCGATATCGGGCGGGGGGGCTTCCTGTGCGCCGGCAAGCGAACACCACACTCCGGGAAGGGAGAGCAGGAGTGCCAGCGGCTTACGCCGCGTACGCATCAGGCGACGCAGCGAAGAATCATCATTCGTATGGACTTGTTTATCCGGCATGTACGCAAACAGCGTGACAATCGTGGCGCCGCTTGCGGGCAGCCAATCCCGGATGTCTGCACGGCTTGGCCGGGACATTCGGGACGGTCGATCGAGGTCGAGAATCAGGGCGTCGGGAAAACATGATCGGGTATTATATGGCAAGACGTTTACCGCCCCCATCATGACCGCACACCCCATTGCCGCCGCGAGTGTTTCCAACGCTTCCCACTCGCTCTCCGACGCCGCCGATCCCCGCCTGAAAGCCCTGAGCAACTGGCTCGCCAGCGTGGCCGAACCGTTTGCGCTCGACATGACACAGTGGGCACCGGCGTCGGCAGACGCCAGCTTCCGGCGTTACTTTCGCATCGGCAGTCACGATCCGGCCCATCCGAGCCTGATCGTGATGGACGCGCCACCGCCCCAGGAGGATTGCCGCCCGTTCGTTCACGTCGCCCAATTGCTCGACGAAGCGGGCTTGCAAGCGCCGAAGGTGCTGGCCGAGGATCTCGCGCAGGGTTTCCTTCTGCTGACGGATCTCGGACGCGAGACGTATCTCGACGTGATCAACGAGGAGAACGCGCGCACGCTCATGCGCGCCGCCCTCGACGCCTTGATCGTCTGGCAGAAAAGCTCGCGGCCGAATGTGTTGCCTCCCTACGATACGGCGCTGCTCCGGCGTGAACTCGACCTGTTCCCGGATTGGTATGTCGGCAGGCATCTGAAGGTGGAATTAGGCGCGGATCAACGGGCCACGCTCGATCGCATCAATCAGTTGCTCATCGACAATGCCCTCGCGCAACCCAAGGTGTTCGTGCACCGCGACTACATGCCCCGCAATCTGATGCCAGGCCTGCCGGGCACCACGGGGCCGGGCATTCTCGACTTTCAGGATGCCGTCTACGGCCCGCTCACCTACGACGTCATCTCGCTCATGCGCGACGCGTTTCGCAGTTGGGATGAAGAGCGCCAGCTCGACTGGCTGGCCTATTACTGGGAACGCGCCCGCAAGGCCGGCCTGCCGGTCGACCCGGACTTCGGCGAGTTCTACCGGCAGGCAGAATGGATGGGCCTGCAACGCCACCTGAAGGTGCTCGGCATTTTTGCGCGCATCAACTATCGGGACGGCAAGCCGCGCTATCTGGCCGATACCCCGCGTTTCATCGAGTACGCGCGCAAGGTTGCCGATCGTTACGCGCCGTTGCGCCCGCTGGCCAAGCTGCTCGACGAGTTGACCGGCCAGCAGGTCGACGTCGGCTACACGTTCTGAGGCGCGCCGCATGACAGCAATGAAAGCGATGATCTTCGCTGCCGGACGCGGCGAACGCATGCGCCCGCTCACCGACGTCACGCCCAAGCCGCTGCTGAGCGTTGGCGGCAAACCGATCATCGTGTGGCAGATCGAAGCGCTCGCGCGCGCGGGCTTCGCGGACATCGTCATCAATCACGCCTGGCTGGGTGCGCAGATCGAAGCCGCGCTTGGCGACGGCGGCGCGTTCGGCGTGCGGCTCGCTTACTCGGCCGAGGCCGAGGCGCTCGAGACCGCCGGCGGGATTGCGAAGGCGCGTGCGTTGCTCGAAGGGGCCGGCAACATATTTCTGGCAATTTCGGGCGATGTGTTCACGGCGTTCGATTACGCATCGTTGCGTCCGCAGGCTGCGCGTATGGCCGCACAGTCCGCGCCTGGAATGCATCTGGTGATGGTGCCGAACCCGCCGTTTCATCCGGCAGGAGACTTCGCGCTCGACGCGACAGGGCGTCTGTATCTGCCCGAGACCGCGCCGGCCGCATCCAGCCCGCTGACGTTCGGCAATATTGCGCTGTACGACCTGCGCCTGTTCGACGGCATCGCCCCCGGCACGCGCATGGCGCTCACGCCGCTGTATCAGCGCTCGATTGCCGCCGCCCAGGCAAGCGGCGAGCGCTTCGATGGCATCTGGGAAAACGTTGGCACCCCGGCACAGCTCGCCGAACTGGATGCCGACGTGCGCGCCCGGCAAGACCTCGCCCCCGGCAGTAGAATCGCCTGAATACATCCGAACACGCCTGAACTCGAACGAATAGACGAAATGGAGCCCGCGATGTCTGATTCCCCTTACCGTGCCCGCCGCGAGCGAGTCATCGAACAGATGCGCAAGGCCGGTGGCGGCGTCGCCATTCTGCCGACGGCGCCGGAAGTGCCGCGCAACCGCGACAGCGACTACCCCTACCGTCACGACAGCTATTTCTATTACCTGTCGGGCTTCACGGAGCCCGAAGCGGTCGTCGTACTCGACAGCCGCACGGGGCACTCGATCCTGTTCTGCCGCGCGAAGAACGAAGAACGCGAGATCTGGGACGGCTATCGCTACGGCCCGGAAGCCGCACGCGAGACCTTCGGTTTCGACGCTGCCTACCCCATCGACGAGATCGATACGCGTTTGCCGCAACTGCTGGCCGACGCTCCCGCGCTCTTCTATGCGCTCGGCGCTTCGGCCCAGCAGGATCGTCAGGTGCGTCACTGGTTGAGCGCGGTGCGTGCGCAAAGCCGCACGGGGGTATCCGCCCCGTCGGCCGCACGCGATATCCGCGCGATTCTCGATGAGATGCGTCTGGTCAAAGACCGCGTTGAAATCGACATCATGGCGCGCGCCGGCAAGATTTCGGCCGATGCCCATGTGCGTGCGATGAAGACATCGCGCCCGGGGCTGCGTGAATATCATCTCGAAGCCGAGCTGCTGTACGAATTCCGCCGCAACGGTTCGCAATTCCCGGCGTACGGCTCGATTGTCGCCACCGGCGCCAACGCGACAGTGCTGCACTATCGCGCGGGCGACACGGAGTTGCGCGACGGCGATCTGTGTCTGATCGACGCGGCTTGCGAACTGGACGGCTACGCCTCGGACATCACACGCACGTTCCCGGTGAACGGCAAGTTCACCCCCGCACAGCGCGAGCTGTACGACATCGTGCTCGCCTCGCAACAAGCCGCCATCGACGCCACACGCGCCGGCGTGCGCTTCGATGCGCCCCACGACGCTGCCGTGCGCGTGCTCGCACAGGGCATGCTCGACACTGGCCTTCTCAAGCGCGACATCGCCGGCAGCCTCGACGACGTCATCGCCAACAAGTCGTTCAGCCGCTTCTACATGCACCGCACGGGGCACTGGATCGGCATGGACGTGCACGATTGCGGCGAGTACCGCGAGGACGGTGCGAACGGCGAACGTCCGTGGCGGACGCTGGCCGCGAACATGGTGACGACCATCGAGCCCGGCATCTATGTGCGGCCCGCGCCGGACATCGACGAGCGCTACTGGAATATCGGCATTCGTATCGAAGACGATGCGGTCGTGACCGCAGACGGCTGCACGCTGCTCACGCGCGGCGTGCCGGTCGATGCCGACGAGATCGAAGCCCTGATGCGCGGCTGATGACGCACGCCCAGCCCCCCGCCTCGCCGACACCCGCCTCGCCCACGGCGGACGAACATCCGGTCCGGCGGTTCGACATGGCGATCGTTGGTGCCGGCCCTGTCGGCACGGCGCTCGCGCTGATGCTTGCGCAACGCGCGCCGCAATTGCGCATCGCGCTGGTGGATGGGCGCAGCGCACAGGCCGGTTACGACGACCCGCGCACACTCGCCCTCTCGCACGGTAGCCGCGAGATTCTCACGCGCGCCGGCGCATGGCCGCACAGCGGGCTGGGACTCGACAGCACACCGATTCAGCATATCCACGTCTCGCAGGCGCAACGCTTCGGCAGCACGGAAATCGACTATCTCGATCACGGCGTTCCCGCGCTGGGTTACGTGGTGCGATACGGCGCGCTGATGCGCGCGCTGGACGCTGCCATGTCACGCGTTCCTGCCCGCTTCGAGCACGCCCCCGCCGCCCCATCGTCGCCCGCTTCGCAAGACGCACCGGGCCTGCATCACTTCCGCCCCTATCGGGCAATCGCCCTGCGTCAGGATTCCCAACAGGTCACGATCACCCTCGGCACCTCGGTCGACGACGAGGCGCACACGTTGCACGCCACGCTTGCCGTGAACGCAGAGGGTGGCCTGTTCGAGAGCCAGACGGCTCGCCCACGCGCGCGCGACTACGGTCAGACGGCGCTCGTCGGCTTCGTCACCTGCGAGCGGCCGCGCATCGGCTGGGCATGGGAACGCTTTACCCCGGACGGCCCGCTGGCACTGCTACCGCAGGAAAACGGCTACGCGCTGGTGTGGTGTTGCTCGCACGCCGAGGCGAAACGCCGTCGGGAGATGGACGACGCGTCGTTCCTCACGGAACTGCACACGGCGTTCGGCGACCGCATGGGCCGGTTCACATCGGTGACCGCCCGCGCCGGTTTCCCATTGGGCCTGAACGCCCTCGGGCACGTCGTCGACGGCCGCATCGCCGCCATCGGCAACGCCGCGCAAACGCTCCACCCGGTCGCCGGACAAGGCCTGAATCTCGGCCTGCGCGACGCCTTCGATCTGGCCGACACGCTGGTGCGCAACGCGCACAGTGCCCCCCACCACCATGGCGTGCCGGGCCCCGCCGCGCTCACCGCCTTCGCCCGCCGGCGTCGCGCCGACCGCGGCCTCACGATCCGCATTACCGATCTGCTGCCTCGCGTCTTCGGCATCGACGCCGCGCCTGTCGCCGTTCTGCGCGGCATGGCGCTGGCCGGTCTCGACCTCGTCCCGCCGGTCAAAACCGCCTTCGCTCGCCAGATGCTGTTCGGCCAGCGCGGCTGAACCGGGCTTTCCCGGCAAACCCTCCCGAACGATTTGCACATTTTTTAGGCGACGGGAACGGGTTTTCGCAGTAAAATACAAACTTTTTCCCGCCTTTTCCCTTCATCGTGCGTATTGGCCCCCACGAACTCCGCAATAACCTGTTTGTCGCTCCCATGGCGGGTGTGACGGACCGGCCGTTCCGCCAGTTGTGCAAACGACTCGGCGCGGGTTATGCCGTCTCGGAGATGGTGGCGTCGAACGCACAGCTCTGGAAGAGCGAGAAGACGATGCGCCGGGCGAATCACGCTGGCGAAGTCGCCCCGATCTCGGTGCAAATTGCCGGCGCCGACCCGGCCATGATGGCCGAGGCCGCCCGCTATAACGTGGAACGCGGCGCACAGATCATCGACATCAACATGGGCTGTCCGGCCAAGAAAGTCTGCAACGTTGCCGCCGGATCGGCCCTCCTGCAAAACGAACCGCTCGTCGCCCGAATCGTGTCCGCCGTCGTTGGCGCCGTGGGCGACGTGGTGCCGGTCACGCTCAAGATTCGCACGGGCTGGGACCGCGAACACAAGAATGCCCTCACGGTCGCCCGTATTGCCGAAGCGTGCGGCATCAGCATGCTGACGGTTCACGGCCGCACCCGCGCCGATCTGTATCACGGCGACGCGGAGTACGAGACCATCGCCGCCGTAAAGGCCGCCGCACGTATTCCGGTGGTGGCCAACGGCGATATCGCTACGGCGCAGAAAGCGAAGCATGTGCTCGAAGTCACCGGCGCAGACGCCATCATGATCGGCCGCGCCGCGCAGGGACGCCCGTGGTTGTTCCGCGATATTGAGTTGTTTCTCACGACGGGCGAGATTGCTTTGCCGCCGCGCGTCGACGAGATCCAGCAGATCATGAACGAACACCTCGAAGACCATTACGACTTTTATGGGGAGTACACCGGTGTGCGGACCGCGCGCAAGCATATCGCGTGGTATTCGCGTGGCCTGCCTGGGGCAGCCACGTTCCGCCAGCGTATGAATACGCTCGACACCACGCAGGAACAGTTGGCTGCGGTCAACGAGTTTTTCGAACAGCAGAAGGCGCACTCGGACCGCCTCTGCTATGAACAAGAATCGCCGAGGGAGCTATTAGCAGCATGAGCAAAACAAACATAGAACAATGCGTGCGCGACAGTCTGGATTCGTATTTCCGCGATCTGGATGGCGCACGGCCACACGATGTCTACGATATGGTCGTCTCGGTCGTTGAAAAGCCGCTGCTCGAGTTCGTGCTCGGCAAGGCCGACGGCAACCAGTCGCTCGCCGCCGAATATCTGGGAATCAACCGCAACACGCTGCGCAAGAAGTTGCAGCAGCACGGCCTGCTCTAACCGTTGCGCCCAGCCATTCGCCCAACTCGCCCGTTTTTGCCGCTTCACTACCGTCCGTCATGATCAAGCAAGCTCTCATTTCCGTCTCCGACAAGACCGGCATCGTCGACTTCGCCAAGTCGCTCGCTGCTCAGGGCGTGTCGATCCTCTCCACTGGCGGCACCGCCAAACTGCTGGCAGAAGCCGGCTTGAAGGTGACCGAAGTGGCCGACTACACCGGTTTTCCGGAAATGCTCGACGGGCGCGTGAAGACGCTGCATCCGAAGGTGCACGGCGGCATTCTGGCCCGCCGCGATCTGCCCGAGCATATGGCCGCGCTCGAGAAACACGACATTCCGACGATCGATCTGCTTGTCGTGAATCTGTATCCGTTCGTACAGACCATCGCCCGCGATGATTGCTCGCTCGAAGACGCCATCGAGAACATCGACATCGGTGGCCCGACCATGCTGCGCTCGGCGGCGAAGAACCACCGCGATGTCACCGTGATCGTCGATCCGGCCGACTACGCCGTGGTGCTCGATGAAATGAAGGCGAACGGCAACACGGTCGGCTACGCCACGAACTTCCGTCTGGCGACCAAGGTGTTCGCCCACACGGCCCAGTACGACGGCGCGATCACGAACTACCTCACGAGCCTTGACGAGTCGCTGCGTCACAGCGAGCGCTCCGCCTACCCGGCTACGCTGAATCTGGCGTATACGAAGGTGCAGGACATGCGTTATGGCGAGAACCCGCACCAAAGCGCCGCCTTCTACCGCGACATCGTCACACCGGAAGGCTCGCTCGCGAACTATCGCCAGCTTCAGGGCAAGGAACTGTCGTACAACAATATTGCCGACGCCGACGCCGCCTGGGAATGCGTGAAGACGTTCGACGCCCCGGCCTGCGTCATCATCAAGCACGCAAATCCGTGTGGCGTGGCCGTAGCCGCCACGCCCGCGCAAGCGTACGCGAAGGCATTCCAGACCGATCCGACGTCGGCCTTCGGCGGCATCATCGCGTTCAACCGCGAAGTTGACGAAGCGACTGCACAATCGGTGGTCAAGCAATTCGTGGAAGTGCTGCTCGCCCCGTCGTTTACCGACGCCGCCAAGCAAATCTTCGCTGCAAAGCAGAACGTGCGCCTGCTGGAAGTCCCGCTGGGCAACGGCGTGAATCAATACGACTTCAAGCGTGTGGGCGGCGGTCTGCTCGTTCAGTCGCCGGACGCCAAGAACGTGGCCCCGCATGAACTGCGTGTGGTGACGAAGCGTCATCCGACGCCGAAGGAAATGGAAGATCTGCTCTTCGCGTGGCGCGTGGCGAAGTACGTCAAGTCGAACGCTATCGTGTTCTGCGCTGGCGGCATGACGCTGGGCGTGGGTGCCGGCCAGATGAGCCGCGTCGACTCGGCACGTATCGCCAGCATCAAGGCACAGAACGCAGGTCTGTCGCTCATCGGCTCGGCGGTGGCATCAGACGCGTTCTTCCCGTTCCGTGACGGCCTGGACGTGGTGGTCGACGCAGGCGCCACCTGCGTGATTCACCCGGGCGGCTCGATGCGCGACGATGAGGTCATTGCCGCTGCCGACGAACGCAGCGTCGCCATGCTAATGACCGGTACGCGTCACTTCCGTCACTAAGCGCCCCTAAGCTCTGCGACAGAGAATTGCGCCTTCGGGCGTCATACCGCTCGGTTGAGACAAAAATGCCGCTTCGAAGCAAATCGAAGCGGCATTTTTTTTGGGAGTTCGCCGCGCTTTGCCACAGCCAGGCAGCGTGGGGATTGCCTCTCCCCCTCAACGCCGCCCTCCAGATGGACCGGGGCCCCTTTCCGCCTCTCAGACATAAACCCAACTCGCTGCAGAAAGGCGCCCCGGTCCATCCCCTCACAGGCCCTCAGTGCCTCCCCCCGACACCTCCCGCGCTTCTCTAACGGCCACACGACGAGACGGTAGTGCGCAAAGCCAGGGCCAGGTGTTTAGCGTCGCGAGAGCGTCGTCAGGAAGACTTCGGCAGGATCGGCGTCGGCACGCAATTCACAAGTGTCACCGCCTTCGATGCGCAACGCATGCCCCTCGGGAACGCTCACGGCTTGAGCATCAGCGAAAGTCACCTGTACTTGTCCGTGCGCGCAATAAAGGAAGGCGATCGCGTTGGCATCCGCTGGCAACTTCCACGTCACTGCCTCCCCATCGAGACAATGCTGCGCCAGCGTGTGCTGCCATTCGGCACGACGCGTCATGACATTGAAGTCGTCGATGGGCACGCCGGCAGTTTCCAGCACCGGGGTGCTGCTCACGTTCAGCTCGCCGTCAAACGCGTAGGGGGGCGTGCGCGTCGTAAGCGTGACATCCGGACGGCCCTCGACGTTGAGCGTGAGTGTGCCGCCCCGGACGATTGCCAGCGAACGGTCAATTCCCGCGAACACGGAGAATGGCCCCGGCGCCGCGATCGTCGCGGTACTAATCCGCCAGTCGAAGCCGTCGTCGCCAGCGCGTCGCGCCACGGCCAACTCCGTCGTCACACCCTGGCCGTTCTTCCACGGCATCTTCAGAAAATCGGCCGGGCCGAGCACTTGCAGTTTCATAGGACGTAGTTGGCGACGCGATTACTGGCGAACTTCGCCGTGACCGAACACGACGTACTTCAGACTCGTCAGGCCCTCGAGACCCACCGGGCCCCGGGCGTGCAGCTTGTCGTTCGAGATACCGATCTCCGCGCCCAGACCGAACTCGAAGCCGTCGGCGAAACGCGTGCTGGCGTTGATCATCACACTTGCCGAATCGACTTCGCGCAGGAACTGCATCGCAGCGGAGTAGTCCTCGGTGACAATGGCGTCGGTGTGATGCGAGCCGTAACGATTGATGTGCTCGATGGCCGGTGCGAGGCCGTCGACGATCTTGATCGCCAGCACCGGTGCGAGGTATTCCGTCGACCAGTCTTCCTCGGTCGCCGCCACCGCCCCGGTCACGCCGGCACTGCCCAGCGCTGCGCGCGTGCGTTCGCAACCACGCAACTCGACCTGCTTGCCCTGGAACATGCGGGCAATGGCGGGCAACTGGCCGATGGCCTGCTGATCGACAAGCAGCGTCTCCATCGTGTTGCAGGTGCCGTAACGGTGCGTCTTGGCGTTCTCGCAAATCGCCAGCGCCTTCGCCGGGTCGGCACGGCCGTCGACATAGACGTGGCAAATGCCATCGAGATGCTTGATCATGGGCACGCGGGCGTCTTGCATCAGACGCGCGATCAGGCTCTTGCCACCGCGCGGCACGATCACGTCGACATATTCCGTCATGGTGATGAGTTCGCCGACCGCCGCGCGATCGGGCGTATTCACCACCTGCACCGCGTCACCCGGCAGTCCGGTGTCCGCTAGCGCCCGGGCAATGAGCGCTGCCAGCGCAGTGTTGCTCTCAATGGCTTCCGAACCGCCGCGCAGAATGGTCGCGTTGCCCGACTTGAGGCAAAGCGCTGCGGCGTCGATGGTCACATTGGGGCGCGATTCGTAAATGATGCCGATGACGCCCAGCGGCACGCGCATCTGACCGACCTGAATGCCGCTCGGTTGCACGCGCACGTTGCTGATCTCGCCGATGGGATCGGACAGGCCGGCAATCTGGCGCAGCCCTTCGATCATCGTGCGCAGCGCCTTGTCGGACAGCGTGAGGCGATCGATGAACGCAGCGTCCTGACCGTTGGCGCGCGCCCGCTCGAGATCGCGGCGGTTCACTTCCTGCAACGTCGCACCATCGCGTTCGATGGCATCCGCAATCGCCAGCAATGCGCGATTCTTGGCGGCAGTGTCGGCACGCGCCATGGCGCGTGACGCCTCGCGGGCACGCTGGCCCAGCGATTGCATGTAGGCTTTGATATCCATATCGTCGGTTCGGCAGTTCTTTGGGCGACTCGGTCGCCTTTGCATTCTGTTGGCAGCCAGTGCAGGCAGCCGGCGTTGGCGGGAATTAGGGCGCGCTAGGCGTGCACCGGACGCGGTGCGCGGGCGGAGCGCGCCGTCGGCGGTCGCTCGCCTGCGAGCAGCAGGCCGAGTTGCAGCATGCCGTCCCATGGGTCGCCGGGCAGGCCATCGGCACGCAGGCCCTTGACCTGCCGATCCAGGCGCGCCGCCAACTGCAACGCCTGCGCAAGCATGGCCGGCGTGGCGCGATTCGCCGCCTGCTCCATCAGTCGCTCGCGCGGGCCCCAGACCCGGTATTCGCGCAGCAACATGGCAAGCGGCTTACCGGCTGCCATCCCGCGCGTGATCTTGGCAAGCGTGCGAACCTCTTCGGTCAATGCCCACAGCACGAGCGGTGCGGCCTCGCCTTCGCCGCGCAGACCGTCGAGCATGCGAACCAGCCGGGCGGCATCGCCGGCCAGCACAGCTTCGCTGAGCTTGAAGACGTCGTAGCGCGCGACATTGAGCACGGCATCCTGCACCTGCTCGAACGCCAGCACACCCGATGGGTACAGCAGGCCGAGTTTCTGAATTTCCTGATGCGCCGCAAGCAGGTTGCCCTCGACGCGGTCGGCGATGAACTGCAATACGCGACGTCCCGGCTCACCGGCTTCGACGCGCTGTCCCTGCGCGGTGAGGCGTTGGGCGATCCAGTCAGGCAGACGGCTCCGGTCGACCGGATCGATCTTGATCGTGACACCCACGCGATCGAGCGACGAAAACCAGTCGGACTTGGTCGCAGTGGCATCGAGCCGGGGCAGCGTGATGATGGTCAGCACGTCGCTATTGGCAGCATCGGCGTGCGCCTTGAGCGCAGCGCCCCCGTCCTTGCCCGGCTTTCCGCCGGGAATGCGCAACTCGATGAGTTTGCGGTCGCCGAACAACGACATCGACTGGCCCGCGTTCGCAAGGGCGCCCCAATCGAAGCTGCGCTCGACGCTGAGCACGTCACGCTCGGTGAAGCCCCCCGCACGCGCTGCTGCGCGCACGCGATCCACCGCCTCCTGCACGAGCAGGCTCTCGTCGCCGTAGATCGTATAGATCGGCGAGAGGGTCTTGGCGAGATGCGCGTCGAGCGCGTCGGGACGCAGTTGCATGAGGGTAGGCGTTACTCTTCCGGCTTCTTCGCCGGCATGGACTTTACCGCTTCCATGCGACGGATGATCTGAGCAACGGCGTCCTTCTGCATGTCTCGATTGAGCAGCGCAGCTTCCGCGTCGCGTGCCGTCGTTTCGCTGTCGCTATACGGCAGATTGCGCGTCAGGCGAATCGTACTCAACGGAATGATCGGCGTTCCGTCCGGCGTCACGAGCTGAAAGGTGAATGAGGCGCGCATTTCATACTCGCGCGCCTGGCCGTTTGCGTCGAGACTGATCGCCGAGCGTGACCCCGTCGCGCTCACGATTTCGAGCCGGGCATCGGCGTCCTTGGGTTCGGTCACAACGACCGTCCCCTTGCTGCCGTAGCGAATATAGCGCGAGATATCGGTCGCCATCTGACCGCCACCCGAGATGTATAGACGATGGAACGCGTACTCGCTTGCGCCACGCAACTGGAAGCCACACGCGGACAGCGTCAACGCGCAGCCCAGCAAGGCGACCCAGCCGAAAATCCTGCGCGTCACGCCGACGCCTCGTTGCCCGGATGTGATTTGCACGTGATGTGCCCTCTTGTCACCAAACGTCATCAATTCATCGACCAGCGGCAGCGGCTGCCACCTCAGACCACTACGTTCACGAGACGGCCCGGCACGACGATGACCTTCTTCACCGGCTTGCCTTCGCCGAACTTGGCAGTCATTTCGTGTGCCAGTGCGGCTTGCTCGATGGTCTCGCGCGAAGCGTCCTTCGCCACGCGCACGGCACCGCGCACCTTACCGGCCACCTGCAACACGAGTTCGATTTCGTCTTGCACCAGCGCGCCTTCGTCGACTTCCGGCCACGCAGCGTCGAGCAGATCGCCCTGTTGGGCGGCATAGCCCAACTCGGCCCACAGACCGTGCGTGACGTGCGGCACCACCGGGTACAACACGCGCAACAGAATGCCGTAGCATTCGCGCACCGCGCCAGCGCCCGCAGCGCCCTTGTCGCTTTCGATGGCGTTGAGCATCTTCATCGCGGCCGACACCACCGTGTTGTACTGCACACGCTGATAGTCGTAGTTGGCCTGCTTGAGCACGCTATGAATCTCGAGTCGCAGCGCCTGAGCCGCCGGGTTGGCCGTCTCGATGGCGGCGTCCGTCTGACGCAGCAGCGCAGCCTGCGACTGACCAAAGCCCCAAAGACGGCGCAGGAAGCGGCTCGCGCCTTCAACGCCGGCGCCCGACCACTCGAGCTGCTGCTCGGGCGGTGCGGCGAACATCACGAACAAACGTGCCGTATCGGCGCCGTACTGATCGATCAGCGATTGCGGATCGACCCCGTTGTTCTTCGACTTCGACATCTTCTCGATGCCGCCAAGCGTCACATCTGCCCCGTCGGCCTTCGACGTCGCGCTGGTCGGACGGCCCTTGTCGTCGAATTGCACTTGCACGTCGAGCGGGTTGAACCATGTCTTCTTGCCCGAGGCGTCTTCGCGATAGTACGTCTCGTTGAGCACCATGCCCTGCGTGAGCAGGTTCTGCGCCGGCTCCTTGAAGCTCACCAGCCCCAGATCGCGCATGACCTTGGTCCAGAAGCGCGAATACAACAGGTGAAGAATCGCATGCTCGATGCCACCGATGTACTGATCCATCGGCATCCAGTAATTGGTGCGCTCGTCGACCATCTTGTCGGCGTCCGGGCAGGCGTAGCGCGAGAAGTACCACGACGAGTCCACGAACGTGTCCATCGTATCGGTCTCACGGCGTGCCGGCTTGCCGCACTTCGGGCAATCGCACTTGAGGAACGCTTCAGACTTGGCGAGCGGATTGCCGGTGCCGTCCGGCACGAGATCCTCGGGCAGCACAACCGGCAGATCCTTCTCGGGTACCGGCACGGCACCGCACGCGTCGCAATGAATGATCGGGATCGGCGTGCCCCAGTAGCGCTGACGCGAAATGCCCCAGTCACGCAGACGGAACGTGACCTGCTTGTCGCCCATGCCCTTCGCCTTGAGATCCGCGGCAATGGCGTCGATGGCAGCCGCAAAGCCCAGGCCGTCGTACTTGCCGCTGTTGATCAGCGTGCCGCCTTCCTTGTCGCCATACCAAGCCTGCCAGGCCTCCGTCGAGTACGTCTCGCCGGCCGTCGCGACAACCTGCTTGATCGGCAGGCCATACTTGCGCGCGAACGCGAAATCGCGCTCATCGTGCGCCGGCACGCCCATCACGGCACCCTCGCCGTAACCCATCAGCACGTAGTTGCCGATCCACACTTCAACCTTGTCGCCGGTGAGCGGATGCGTGACGAAGAAGCCCGTCGGCATCCCCTTCTTTTCCATCGTGGCGATGTCGGCTTCCGCGACGCCACCCTGCTTGCATTCGGCGATGAACGCCTGCAAGTCGGGACGCCCGGCTGCCAGACGCGTGGCCAGCGGATGCTCGGCGGCAATCGCGCAGAAGGTCACACCCATGATCGTGTCGGCACGCGTGGTGAACACGCGCAGCAACTTGCTCTCGCCGTCGAGTTCGTACGGGAAGCCGAAGTTCACGCCGAAGCTCTTGCCGATCCAGTTCTGCTGCATCACCTTCACGCGCTCGGGCCAGCCGAGTTCGTCCAGGTCGCCGAGCAATTCGTCGGCGTATTCGGTGATACGCATGTAGTACATCGGGATTTCACGCTTTTCAACAAGCGCACCCGAGCGCCAGCCGCGACCGTCGATCACCTGCTCGTTGGCAAGCACGGTCTGATCGATCGGGTCCCAGTTAACCGTTCCCGTCTTCAGATAAGCGACACCCTTCTCGAGCATCTTGAGGAACAGCCACTGATTCCAGCGGTAGTACTCCGGCTTGCAGGTGGCAACTTCGCGCGACCAGTCGATCGCCAGGCCCATGGCCTGCATCTGCTTCTTCATGTACGCAATGTTGTCGTACGTCCACTTGGCCGGCGGCACGCCGTTGGCCATGGCCGCATTTTCCGCCGGCATGCCAAAGGCGTCCCAGCCCATCGGCATCAGCACGTTGTAGCCGCGCATACGCATCTGACGGTACATCACGTCATTGATGGTGTAGTTGCGCACATGCCCCATATGCAGCTTGCCCGACGGATACGGCAGCATCGAGACGCAATAGAATTTCTGTTTGTCCGCGCGCTCGGTGGTCTTATAGGCATCGATCGCCTGCCAGTGAGACTGGGCGGAGGCTTCGACGTCGGCGGGAACGTATTTTTCTTGCATGATGGGTCGGCGGATAGGATTCGGCTCGGTCGGCCCCCATTGACATGCGGCACAGATGGCGCGGCACGCAAGACTTTCAGGGCAAATCCGGGGAAAACGATAATTATAACGCCGCCGGGAGCGGATTCGGCGCGGCGGCTGCGAGGGGATGCGGCCTTTAGGTCGCTTTGACTCCGGAACCCGCCGATGCGTCGTGCGATCAGCGGTGAAGTCCGACCCTTTCAAGGACTTCAGAGACCGGCCGGCGCATCACGCGCGATACGCCCAGCCGGCTCCCTGACCAGAAGCCAACGCTGGATCAGCGCAGGCCCAGCACGTCCTGCATGTCGAACAGGCCGGTCTTGCGTTGCGCGAGGAAGCGGGCAGCACGTAGCGCGCCCTGCGCGTACGACAGACGGCTCGACGACTTGTGAGTGATTTCAATGCGCTCACCGATGCCGGCAAAGAGCACCGTGTGATCGCCGACGATATCGCCGCCGCGCACGGTAGCAAAGCCGATAGTCGACGGATCGCGCTCGCCGGTCACGCCTTCGCGGCCATAGACGGCACATTCCTTCAGATCGCGGCCCAACGCCTCGGCCACGACTTCGCCCATGCGCAACGCCGTACCGGACGGGGCGTCGACCTTGTGGCGATGATGGGCTTCGATGATCTCGATGTCGTAACCCGTATTCAGAATCTTGGCGGCGACTTCGAGCAGCTTGAACGTAGCGTTCACGCCAACGCTCATGTTCGGAGCGAACACGACGGCCACACGCTCGGCCCCCGCAGCCAGACGCGCCTTGTCTTCTTCCGAAAAGCCCGTGGTGCCGACGATCATCTTTACGCCGTGCTTTTCGGCGGCAGCCAGATGCGCCAGCGTGCCTTCAGGGCGCGTGAAGTCGATCAGGTATTCGGCGTTGGCGAGCGCGGCGTCGAGGTCAGCGGTGATTTTCACCCCCGTCTCGCGGCCCAGAAACGCACCGGCATCGTGCCCCAGTGCCGGGCTGCCTTCACGATCGAGGGCACCGACCAACTCGGCGTCGTCGGCCGCCAGGACGGTTTCGATCAGCATCCGGCCCATACGGCCGGAGGCGCCAGCAATCGCAATTTTCATCATCGTGATTCTTTAGACGTTCAACCGCTTACTTGGGCATCGAGAACAGACCACCACCAGAGGTCACGCCCGGCGACGGAACAAGCCCCGTACCGCTGGATGCGCCGGTGCTCCCCGATGCGCTGTCGCCAGCAGCAGACGCGGCCTGCGAGGCAGGGGCGGCCGCCCCCGTCGAGACGCCGTTTGCCGCCGGTGCGGCTGTTGGTGCGATGGCGGCAGCATCCGGCGACGGTGCTGCGGCCTCAGCGGCGGCAGCGCTCGCGGTCGACGGCGCGGGCGCCTCGGTCTTCACGGTCTTGCCCTTCTGGCCGTCGATTTCCTGAACGAGCTGGTACTCGGTCGGCAAGTTTTCGCCGCCCTCCCAACGTGCCAGCGTATCGCCGTCGAAATACACCCTCAGATGGCGCTCTTGCACCACGGAGGCATTGCCGCGCTTGAAGTAGAAGACGTAGTCCCAGCGGTTTGCGTGGAATATGTCCGTCAGCAGCGGCGTGCCCAGCAACTGGCGCACCTGATCGCGGGTCATGCCGGCTTTGAGCTGGTCATAGGCCTCTTTCGAGACGAAATTGCCTTGAACGATGTTGATTCGATACGGCGTGACCACGCCGATCACTTTGTCGGTCACGCTGTCATACGTCGAGCAGCCGGCCAACGCCAGGAATGCCGCCGCAGCACAGACGGAGAACGGAAGGGAGAGATAACGACGCAAATCTGACTCGCTTTCAAAAAAATCGAACTTGACTCCGGCACGCCGGGCGCGCCGCCACATCGCCCCCATTGACGGCGATTACCGTCCCGTTTGCCCCGGTTTGCACCCGGGCAAGGCAAAAAGGCATTATTATTGGGGCTGTATTGTACTCTAGGGACGTAGAGCGATGCCGAATCCCGCCGATTTGAAAAATATCGGACTGAAAGCCACGCTTCCGCGCCTGAAAATTCTGGAGATTTTCCAGAGTACCAAGGTGCGCCATCTGACCGCTGAAGACGTCTACCGTCATCTGCTCAATGAAAATCTCGACATCGGCCTCGCCACGGTCTACCGTGTGCTGACCCAATTCGAGCAAGCCGGACTATTGTCGCGCAGCAACTTTGAATCCGGCAAGGCCGTTTTCGAACTCAATCAGGGCAATCACCACGATCACCTAGTGTGTCTTGACTGCGGCCGTGTCGAAGAGTTCTTCGACGCAGAAATCGAACGCCGCCAGAAGATGATTGCAAAGGAAAACGGCTTCGAGCTTCAGGAACACTCGCTCGCCATGTACGGGAGTTGCACAAAGGAACCGTGCCCGTACCGTCAAAAAAACTAAAAATTGCCCCTGTCAGAATGCCTTTCCGCAAGGGCGTTCTGGGATTTTCCCCGCATCCCCGCCGCTCATTTAGCGCCACGTTACTGCGCTTCGCTGACGATAGCTCTCCGTAAAGTGCGGTGCGTCTCAGGCATTGTGGGCACATCGCCGGATCAAGGCTCCCCCCCCACTTCTCACCTGAATCGCGGAATATTGCCCGCCACCGAATCCGATACCGGACGAATCCCGAAAGCGATCGCCAATGAAAAAAGCCGCTGTCTCACGACAGCGGCTTTTTTTACAACTCGCGTCGAACGCGCTTACTTCGCCGACATCAGCGCGACAGTCGTGTCGAGCATGCGGTTCGAGAAGCCCCACTCGTTGTCGTACCACGAGCTGACCTTCACCAGACGGCCCGACACCTTGGTCAACGTGCCGTCGAAGTTCGACGAGGCCGGGTTGTGGTTGAAGTCGACCGACACCAGCGGTGCCGTGTTGTACGTAGCGATGGCCTTCAGCGAACCTTCAGCGGCTTCCTTCAGGATCGCATTGACTTCGTCCACCGTCGTGTCGCGCTTGGCGATGAACGACAGGTCAACGATCGACACGTTGATCGTCGGGACGCGAATGGCGTAGCCGTCGAGCTTGCCGTTCAGTTCCGGCAGCACCAGACCGACAGCCGAAGCGGCGCCCGTCTTGGTCGGGATCATGCTCATCGTGGCCGAACGCGCACGACGCAGGTCTTCGTGATAGACGTCCGTCAGCACCTGATCGTTGGTGTAAGCATGAACCGTCGTCATCAGGCCCGTTTCCAGACCGATCTTCTCATGCAGCGGCTGAACCAGCGGCGCCAGGCAGTTCGTGGTGCACGAAGCGTTCGAGATGACCGTGTCGGTCGACTTGAGCACGCCTTCGTTCACACCGAACACGATGGTGGCGTCCACATCCTTGCCGCCGGGGGCCGAGATGATGACCTTCTTCGCGCCGCCTTTCAGGTGGGCACTGGCCTTTTCCTTCGAGGTGAAGAAGCCCGTGCACTCGAGCACGACATCCACGCCCAGCTCGCCCCACGGCAGTTCTGCCGGGTTACGGTTGGCCAGCACGCGGATCTTGTCGCCGTTGACGACCATGAAGTCGCCGTCGACCGACACCGTGCCCGGGAACTTGCCGTGAGCGGTGTCGTATTGCGTCAGGTGAGCGTTCGTCTGCGCATTGCCGAGATCGTTGATGGCGACAATTTCGATGTCGTGCTTCTTACCACCTTCGTAGTGGGCACGCAGTACGTTGCGGCCGATACGGCCGTAGCCGTTGATAGCGACGCGAATGGTCATGGGGGTATCTCCGTAAGGTCTAACGAAATCAGCCAAGCACGGACTTGACCGTCGCAACCACGTGGTCGACGGTGAAGCCGAAGTGTTTGAACAGCACGCCGGCCGGTGCCGACTCGCCGAAGGTATCGATGCCGACTACGCCGCCTTCCAGGCCGACGTACTTATGCCAGAATGCCGTCACACCGGCTTCGATGGCCACACGCGGCACACCGCGCGGCAGCACGCTCTCGCGATACGCCTTGTCCTGACGGTCGAACACATTGGTCGACGGCATGGACACGACACGCGCCGCGATCCCCTCGGCAGCCAACACTTCGGCGCCCTTGAGGGCCAGATCCATTTCCGAGCCGGTCGCCATCAGCACGATCTGCGGATTCGCCACGTCACGCAGCACGTAGCCGCCACGGCGGATGTTGGCGATCTGCGCATCGTCACGCGGGACGAACGGCAGGTTCTGGCGGCTGAACACGAGACTCGACGGACCATCGTGACGCTCCACCGCAGCCACCCACGCGACCGCCGTCTCCGTCGTATCGCACGGACGCCACAGGTCCATTTGCGGAATCAGACGCAAGCTCGAGACATGCTCGATCGACTGGTGCGTCGGGCCATCTTCGCCCAGACCGATCGAGTCGTGCGTGAATACGAAGATCGAACGCAGCTTCATGAGCGCCGCCATACGCAGCGCATTGCGGCTGTAGTCGGAGAACGTCAGGAACGTGCCGCCGAACGGAATGTATCCGCCGTGCAGTGCAATACCGTTCATGATGGCGCTCATGCCGAACTCGCGCACACCGTAGTTGATGTGGTTGCCGAACTGCACGCCTTCTGCGTTCGCACGCACGGCCTTGCTGGCCTTCCAGTTCGTCAGGTTCGAGCCGGTCAGGTCGGCCGAGCCGCCCAGGAATTCCGGCAGCACCGCTGCCAGACCCTCAATAGCCAGTTGCGACGCCTTGCGCGTCGCGACCGTCTCGGCCTTCTCGTTGGTCTTGGCGATCAATGCCGCGGCAGCCGACTTGAAGTCGCCCGGCAATTCGCCCTTCATACGACGCTCGAACTCGGCGGCTTCTGCCGGGAACTCGCTGCGATAGGCGGCAAAACGCTCGTTCCACGCGGCTTCGGCTTTCTGCCCTGCCACCTTGGCATCCCATGCGGCGTAGACTTCGGCCGGCACTTCGAACGGCGGCAGATGCCAACCCAGCGCAGCGCGCGTGGCAGCGATTTCGTCCGCGCCCAACGGTGCGCCGTGCACATCGTGACCGCCCTGCTTGTTAGGAGCCCCCTTGCCGATGAGCGTCTTGCAGCAGATCAGCGTCGGGCGGTCCGATGTCTTGGCTTGCGCGATGGCGGCATCCACGGCGTCGGCATTGTGCCCGTCGATGCCACGAATCACGTTCCAGCCGTAAGCTTCGAAGCGCTTGGGCGTGTCATCGGCAAACCAGTACTCGACGTCACCGTCGATCGAGATGCCGTTATCGTCGTACAGCGCGATGAGCTTGTTCAGACGCAGCGTGCCCGCGAGCGAACAGGCTTCGTGCGAGATGCCTTCCATCAGGCAACCGTCGCCGAGGAATGCGTAAGTGTAATGATCGACGATGTCGTTGCCCGGGCGATTGAATTCCTTGGCAAGCAGCGCCTCGGCGAGCGCAAAGCCCACGGCGTTGGTGATGCCCTGCCCCAGCGGGCCGGTGGTCGTCTCGACACCCGGCGTGACGCCCACTTCAGGGTGACCCGGTGTCTTGCTGTGAAGTTGACGGAAATGCTTGAGCTCTTCGATCGGCAGATCGTAGCCCGTCAGATGCAGCAGCGAATAGATGAGCATCGAACCGTGGCCGTTCGACAGGATGAAGCGGTCGCGATCGAACCAGTGCGGATTGACGGGGTTGTGTTTGAGATGACGGCCCCAGAGAGCAACGGCGATATCGGCCATGCCCATCGGCGCGCCAGGGTGACCGGAGTTGGCCTGTTGGACCGCATCCATGGAAAGGACGCGAATGGCAGAGGCCATCAGTGCAGCCGTAGCAGAAGAGGAGTTCGTCATGGTGACCAGCCGAAAGAGCGGGCGTGCCCCGTTGCCGCAAGCTGCCGCGCGAAATTCAAATGCAGGAAAAGACCGAGATTTTACCAGATACGGCACTTGCCCGGGTCGTTCGTGGCGAACTTCCCCAACCGGCGGGAACGTGGAATCATGCGAGAAAGTGGCGTAATCGCCCCAAATTAGAGGAAGTTACCCTGCCAATGCCCGCCAAACGTGACGTCCCCGAACATGAAGCCGGCATCGCGCCGCCCCGTTACACGGCACCGCTCGGGCAGTGGGCCGGTTATTCGTTCGCCGCGCACCCGGTATTCGCCGCCACGACGGCTCACCAACACATCGAGATCCTGGATCTGCCGGCATTCGGCGCGCTCGGACGCGCTTATCGGCTCGATGGCCGGTTCATGGCCTCGCTCGCCGATGCGCATATCTGCCACGAATGCATGGTGCACCCGCTGATGCTTGCGCACGGCAGTGTCGAGCGCGTGCTGATACTCGGCGGCGGTGACGGCGGCTCGGCACGCGAGGCGTTGCGCCACGCAAGTGTGCGTGAGGTCGTCGTTGCCGAACTCGATGCTCAGGTTCCCGCAACAATCCTTCGGTACATGCCGGCGCTGGCCGACGGTGCATTTGACGATCCGCGCACGACGCTCGTCATCGGCGACGCCCGGCATCTCGTGGATGCCGCGCTCGCACGTGGCGAACGATTCGATGCCGCGATTTTCGATCTGACGGAAGCCGATGGCGAGGCGGCGACGCTTCACGATGCGGCGTTCTTCGCCAAAATTCGCGCGTTACTCACACCACGCGGCGGGATCGCCCTGCAACTGGGAGCCCCCTGGTTCGAGGCCGATCCGGTGCGACGGATGCTCGCCGCCCTGCGCTCGGTGTTCGCCTGCGTCCAGCCCATAACGACGTATGTGCCACTGTATGGCACGCAATGGGCACTCGTGTTCGCCAGCGATTCTCTCGATGTGCGCGCAAGCGTCTCTGACGCTCTGCCGGACGCGTTGCAACCCCTGCGCCACTATTCGCCCTCGCGGCACGCCGCGCTGTTCGACGTCCCGCCGGAACTGACGGATGTGCTTGGCGGCTCGCCGGATCACTCGGCATCAAGATGACACACTGCGAGTGAAGCGAACACGCGTTCCTTGTATATTGAGGGCTCGTCACGACCGTCGGCCACGCCCGTTCCTTCCCCGTTTTCATGATTCGGAACGCGCGCCCATTGCCCCCGCCGGCAGACCTACCGGAGCACCGTCATGTCCGATTCCCGCCCGCCTCATGTACCGTGGTTGACGCCTTATCTGACCGTGCGCGACGCCAAAGCGGCCGCAACGTTCTATACCCAGGCGTTCGGTTTCACGATGCATGACATGGTGGACGACGACGGTGCGGTCATGCATGTCGAAATGTTTTATCAGGGCCAACTGATCCTGATGTTCGCGCCCGAAGGCGCGTTTGCCAGCACGGCACGCACGCCGCGCAGCGCCGGCGTGGAAGCGCCGCAGAGCTTCTACGTGTATACAGAAGACGTCGATGCGTTATATGCCCGCGCCATTGCCGCCGGAGCAAAAGGGCTGATGCCACCCAGCGATCAATTCTGGGGCGATCGCTTCTGCCAGTTGGAAGACCCGGACGGGTATCGCTGGGGCTTCGCTCGCCCCGTGGCACCGCGCGGCTAAACGCTCGCTTCGATCGCGTTGGGGTATGCTTCTGTCCCCATCGCCCGGCCTCGCAGCCTTCCTTCACCTTTCGCCCGTATGCCTCGCTTTTTCATCGATGCGCCACTGCACGCCGGCGCCCTGCTCGATCTTCCCGACACCGTGGTTCGTCACGTTCAGGTATTGCGCCTGAAGGCGGGTGGCACGCTCACGCTTTTTAACGGCACGGGCGGCGAGTATCCGGCCGTACTCACGACGCTGGAAAAGCGGCACGCCACGGCGCAGCTCGCAGAGCACAATACGCGGGAAACGGAGGCGCCGTATCGCGTCACGCTGGCACAAGGCATCGCCGGCGGCGACAAGATGGACTGGCTGATCGAAAAGGCCATCGAACTTGGCGTGACAGACATCCAACCGCTCGCCACCGAACGCTCGGTGATCCGCCTCGATGCAGAGCGCGCCGCAAAACGGGTAGCGCATTGGCAAGCGCTGGCGCAAGCCGCGTGCGAGCAGTGCGGGCGAAACCGCGTGCCGCGCATCCTGCCGATCCGGCCGATCGGACCATGGTTACGCGAGCAGAACACGATGACGTGCTACGGATGGCGTGTACTATTGTCACCTAGAGCGGACAGCGGTTTCGATTCGCTGCCGCACGAAGCGCCGACTGAATCTGGCGTGTTGCTCTTCGGCCCAGAAGGCGGGCTGACACCTCAGGAAGAAACGCTTGCGCGGGAGGCCGGTTTTGCGGCAATTCGCCTAGGAGAACGTATCTTACGGACGGAAACGGCAGGCATTGCGGTGCTCGCTGCTTTGGCCGCGCGCTGGGGCGGTTGGTAAGCATAGATGACTCGATCAACGGCTTCTCAAACCTAAGGAGCAATTCCTCATGGGTATCCTCGATTCCATTCTCGGCGGCGTGTCCGGCAATCAGGCCGGTGGCGGTAGCGGCGGCGGCAATACCAAGATGCTGCTACTGATGGGCTTGCTGGCGATGATCGCCAGTCGCTCCGGTAACGCGCAAGGTCAAGGCAGTCAGGGCGGCGACCTGCTCGGTTCGCTAGGCGGTGCACTCGGTGGAATGCTGGGCGGCAGTGGCGCCGCAGCGGGCGGTGGCGGTCTCGGCGGCCTGCTGGGCGGCTTGCTGGGCGGTGCGCAGGCACCGCAGCCCACGGGCTCAGACGCCCAGGCGACCTCCCCCGGTGATTTGGTTGGCGCGCTCGGCGGTCTGGGCGGCCTCGCGCAGATGCTGGAAACCGGCGGACTCGGCGACGCCATGCGTTCGTGGGTCGGTACCGGAAGCAACCAGCCCGTCTCAGCCGATCAGGTCGCGCAAGCGCTTGGGCCCGGCGGCCGACTGCAACAACTGGCCGATACCGCAGGCATCAGCCAGGACGACGCCGCACAGCAGTTGTCCTCGCTTCTGCCGGAGGTTGTCAATCAACTCACGCCGAACGGCGACCTGCCGCAAGGCCAGTTGGATCTGGCGAGTCTCGCGCAGAAGTTCCTTGGCGGTCATACCGGCTGAGGTGGCACCGAAGCGTCGGATAGTCGGCCCCCGGCCAGAAATGAAAAATGTCCGCCGTCACGTTTTTTCGGACCTATGCAGCGGCGTGAAAGGTCTTGTGGGGCAATAGGTTAGGCCAGATTTCAGCGGCTGATTGCCTCCAACGCCTTATGCCTCAGGGGCCAAATAGGTGCACAGTGCGACGGAGAACCCTGAAGCGATACAGCAATATCTAGCGTAGGCTGGAAAGGGCATCATCCCTTCACGGGGGGGCAACATGTGGCCGGCGCTTATCTGTGCTCGCCAACGGGCGCTACGCGATGCTGGAAGACGGCATAGGCTCCTCGCTAGTGCCGTGGAGGCTCGCGATCAAGCAGCGGCTGGGGCAGTGGATCACCGCGACGGTACTCGGCGGTAGCGCGGGCCTGCAATCGGATAGCACCGGCAGCTATCTGTTGCCGGGAGAGCCATCTTTGCACAGCAGCCCTTCCAGCAGCGCCTGCACCGGTCGCGACGCTTTCCCGGCATCCGAGCACACCAGACCGAACTCGCGGTGGATTACTGGCACCAGCGGCATCACACGCAGGCCGCGCTGCTCATCGGGCAAGGTCGATTCAGGCACCAACGCCACGCCCATGCCTTCGCGCACCAGTACGCAAGCGCTGGCCCAATCGCGCACCGTCACCCGCAAGTCTGACAGGTGCAGGCCCGCTTGTTCGACCAGCCTTTGCCCATTCACGGCGCAGCCGCCGGTGGCGAGGATGAAGGGCTGCGCGGCCAGTTCTTCCAGAGTGACGCCGCTCTCGCTGGCGCGACGCCCCAGCGGATGGCTGGCCGGCAGCACCGCCACCCAGGCATCGTGCCCCAGCACCGCCGCCGCCCGGCTCGGTGCGGGGTTCAGCACCACACCCAACTCCACCGTGCCGGCGGCCAGCCAGTCTTCCACTTCCTCGTCTGTACCTTCCAGTGCCACCAGTTCGATGCCGGGATGACGGCGCTGGAAGTCGCGCAGCAGGCCGGGTAGCAGCGTCGAAATCACCGACGGAAAGCTCGCCAGACGGATGCGTCCGCCGCTCAATCCTTGGCTGTCATCGGCCAGTACACGGATGGCGTCCAGCCGTTCCAGCATGGCGCGCGCGTGCTCGATGACCTGTCCGCCCAGGGCCGTGACGCCGACATGCCGCCGCTCCCGGGAGAACACCCGGAAGCCCAGCGCGGCTTCCAACTGGGCGATGGCCTGGCTGGCACCCGACTGGGTGATGCCCACGCGCTCGGCAGCGCGCGAGATGTTGCCCGCCTCGGCCACAGCCACTAGCAGACGCCAGTGCAGGAGGTTCATCATGAATATCAGTAGCCCAGCTAATACATAAAAAATTAAACATTAATTTTACAGAAAGACTCCATGCCAGCACAGTGGCATGCAGCGCAAGGCAACGTGCCGCGCGACTGGCTTTCAACTTCCCATGGAGTCTTCATGAAGCTGTATTACGCCCCCTATACCTGCTCGCTTTCCCCGCACATCGTGCTGCGCGAACTAGACCTACCGTTCGAGCTGGTCAAGGTGGACAACAAGACCAAGCAGACCGCCGACGGCCGCGACTTCCGCACCGTCAACCCCAAGGGCTACGTCGCCGCACTGGAGTTGGACGACGGCCAAGTCCTGACCGAAGGTCCAGCCGTCGTGCAGTACCTGGCCGACCTCAAACCGGAGAACGGACTGGCACCGGCTGCGGGCACCTGGGAGCGGGTGCGCCTGCAAGAGTGGCTGAACTTCGTCACCAGCGAAATCCACGCTGGTTCGGCTCCGCTGTTCAACGCTGCGTTACCCGAGGAAGCCAAAGCGTTTTTCCGCGAAAAGCTGTTCAAGCGATTCGACTACCTGCAAGACACCCTGAGCCGGCAGGACTATTTGGCAGGTGCAGCTTTCAGCGTGGTCGACGCCTACCTGTTCACCGTGCTGGGCTGGTGCAAGTTCTTCTCTATCGACCTCAGCCGCTGGCCCGCGCTGCCGGCCTATGTGAAGCGGGTCGGCGCTCGGCCTGCCGTGCAGGCCGCGTTACGGGCCGAAGCCTTGCAGTAGCGACGAGAGGGCGTGATGGAGTTTCGGCATCTGCGCTGCTTCCTGGCCGTAGCCGAAGAACTGCACTTCGCCCGTGCAGCGGAGAAGTTGCATATCGAGCAATCGCCGCTGTCGCGAGCCATCAGGGAACTGGAGGAAGAACTGGGCACTCGCCTGTTCATCCGCAACTCGCGCCACACCCGCCTGTCGCGCGCCGGGCAGATGTTCCTGGAACGCGTCCCACGCATCTTCACTGCCTTTCAGCAGGCCCGTGAGAGTGTCAAGGCCGTCGCGGCCGGCTACGACGGCCAACCAACTTCGTGTGGCGCTGTCCGATGGCATCACATCGCCGCGCCTGAGCGCCTTCTTGATGCAGTGCCACGAGGACGATCCCGAGGTCGATATCCATCTGGTCGAAGTGCCGTTGTCGCAACAGATCAAGGGGCTGCATGACGACCTGTACGACTTGGGGTTCGCTCAGTCCGATGAAGCCGGCGACAGCCTGCTGGCCGAACTGGCCTGGAGCGATCCACTGGTAGGGGCCGTTCCTGCACGGCCTCCCCTATTGACACACAAGCGCATCCCGTTGGAAGAGGTGTTGCGGTATCCGCTGGTGATGTGCGACCCGCACATCTGACGACGGTCAATTCCCCGTACTGGCCCAAGGCAGGCTTGGTGAGCTTGAGTTTTGCCATGATGACTCCTCGGAATGGCCCGATTCCCGGGAGCCTCATAGGGGCTACCAGCAGGGAAGTCAGGTCAGGTTTCGGAAAGCACCGGCATATGGTGGACGCGCCTAATTTATTGATAAATCTGCTGTATCGAGCTTCGGCGTAGTCCAGCGAAATGCGGCACTGGAGTCATGGTGAAATGAAAAAAGGTCCGCATTGCGGACCTTTTTTCTTGCCTTCGATATGACACAAGATCACATCACGGCACTCATCTGTCTACGTCAGAGGCGGCGATTTCGAGAGGATTCACCGCCGATAACACCAGTAGCGATCAGGCAAATGAGTAGAAAACACGGAAACTGACACGACGCTCTGACCAGAACTCAGCAGCGTCACGGAAGACATCAAGCAGCGTTTCCCGGCCATCCTTATCGAACTTCGTCACCACCGGCAGTCCCTCAAGCACCACCACGAAACCCGGTTGCGGGCCAGAGTGGCTGACAAGATCGGTGAGACAGTCGTGCAATGCGTCGTAATTCTTCCCGAAATGCTTGGGAAATAGAAACGACGTGGCAATCGTCTCCAGCACCTCGGCCTTGCTCTGCGCCTGTGAACAATTGGCGTATAGGAAGTGCTGCCCGAGTCGCTCGGCCTCTGCGGCCAGTTCCGGCACGCGGAATGCGCGGATCGACTGCACGATATTCGGCCTGACGGTCTTGAAAAGACTCATATCTCCCTCTTCCGATAAGGTATGGCGGCGGCCGGCCCGCGCTACAGCATGCAGGCCCAGCACCTGCTTGAACAAGTTGCCCTCGCCCGCACCGAATGGATCTGCCATAAGATCTTTCCCGCGTTCCTGTGCGAAAACCGGCTCACTCATACTGCTGTCATTCCCTTATGCGTCTAAAGCTGTTGTAGTGATCTTGCGTGTAGTAACACGGATCCACTGTGCGTTGGTCGCCGCCGCAGATGATGCGCCTAGCACCTCTATTGCGGGCACCGGGAGTCGGCACCGTATATTCATGGTAATAGCCGCGTGGCATTTTGGGCAGACGCTTTTCGTAGTTCCCGAACACAATGCCATCTTTGGCATAGGGGAACGGCCCGCCCTGAGCAATCAGCGTCAGCGTGCGCTGCGCTTCACGAGGCAACTCGGCAACGGATACCGCCGCCGTTTGATCCGTGACGTATGGCGCGGTTTCGCGCGCCACGGTATTGCCCGCCAGAAAAACACTACCAGCCGCCGTCAGCGCCACGATGCCCCGATGAAGCCAACGTGCCATTGTCATAGCTAGCCTGTCGCCCGACGCCGTTTTGCGCTGCGGACTTGTTCTGGTGGGTGAAGCCGTAAGGTTATCGCTATTGCTCCCGAGAATCAATGTCGGCTTACATTTTGCAACCAAACTAGTCAACAAATTCATGAAAACACAGGGGTCTTCACGACAGTAAGCACCCACACGGAGATTTTCGCTGGGTGAAATGCGTCGCGAAAATGACAAAACGCCGCCCCGAATCGGTGCGGCGTTTTGTCGTTAACGTGTGGCGAACAGCGCCAAACTGCCCTGCGTCCTCGTCAGATCAGCGCGATTCTTGCTGCGCTGCCGCATCGGCCACCACGAGCGCAGCCATGTTGATGATGCGGCGTACCGTCGCAGACTCGGTCAGGATATGCACCGGCTTCGCCGCACCTAGCAGGATCGGGCCGATCGCGACATTGTTGCCGGCTGCCGTCTTGAGCAAATTGTAGGCAATGTTGGCGGCATCGATGTTCGGCATGACAAGCAGGTTGGCAGCGCCGGTAAGCGTCGAGTCCGGCATGATGCGAGCGCGGAGTTCCGGGTCGAGTGCGCAATCACCGTGCATTTCCCCGTCAACTTCCAGTTCTGGCGCACGCTCTTGCAAAATCGCCAGTGTTTCGCGCATCTTGCGGGCGCAATTGGCATCGCTCGTACCGAAGTTCGAGTGCGAGAGCAACGCCACCTTCGGCTGGATGCCGAAACGGCGAATCTCGTCGGCCGCCATCAACGTGATCTCGGCCAGTTCCTCCGCGCTCGGGTCCTGGTTGATGTGTGTGTCGACCAGGAAAATCTGGCGATTCGGCAGAATGAGCGCGTTCATCGCGGCGTACACGTGGCCGCCCGCGCGCTTACCGATCACGCGATCGATGAAGTGCAGGTGACGGCCCGGCGTCGACACCGTGCCGCAGATCAGGCCGTCGGCCTCGCCCTTGCGCACCAGCATGGCGGCAATCAGCGTCGTGCGCCGGCGCATTTCGACGCGTGCGTACGACGCCGTCACGCCCTTGCGATTGGTCAACTGGTGATACGTCTCCCAGTAATCACGATAGCGCTCGTCGTGGTCCGGATTGACGACGGTGAAATCGACACCCGGCGTAAGGCGCAGACCATATTGCTCGATGCGATGTTCGATCACGGCCGGGCGCCCCACCAGAATCGGTGTCGCCACGCGCTCGTCCACGAGTACCTGCACGGCACGCAGCACACGCTCTTCTTCGCCCTCGGCAAACGCAATGCGCTTCTTGTCGGCGGGCACACTGCGCGCCACGGAAAACAGCGGCTTCATCAGACTGCCGCTGTGGTACACAAACTGCTGCAACGACTGCGAGTAGGCATCCACATCCGCGAGCGGGCGCGTGGCGACACCAGCGGCCATCGCCGCTTCGGCCACAGCGGTGGCGACCTTGACCAGCAAACGCGGATCGAACGGCTTCGGAATCAGGTATTCAGGGCCGAACGACAGGTTCTTGATACCGTAAGCCGACGCCACGATATCGCTCTGCTCCTGACGCGCCAATTCCGCCAGTGCGTTCACGGCGGCAATTTCCATCGAGCGCGTGATCGTCGTCGCGCCAACATCGATGGCGCCGCGGAAGATGAACGGGAAACACAGGACGTTGTTGACCTGATTCGGGTAGTCGGTGCGACCGGTGGCCATCACGCAATCCGGGCGCACTTCCTTCGCGAGTTCCGGCGTGATTTCCGGGTTCGGATTGGCCAGCGCGAAGATCAGCGGCTGATCGGCCATCGTCTTGACCATTTCCGGCTTGAGCACGCCGGCAGCCGACAGGCCGAGGAACACGTCTGCGCCGCCGATCACCTCGGCAAGGCTGCGGGCATCGGTCTTTTGCGAGAAACGGATCTTTTCCGGATCCATCAGTTCGGTACGGCCCTCATACACCACACCCGCCAGATCCGTCACCCAGACGTTCTCGATAGGCAGGCCCATGTCGACGAGCAGGTCCAGACACGCGAGTGCGGCGGCGCCCGCGCCGGACGTAACTACCTTCACCGACGTCAGTTCCTTGCCGACAACCTTCAGGCCGTTGATGAGTGCGGCAGCAACCACGATGGCCGTGCCATGCTGATCGTCGTGAAAGACCGGGATCTTCATGCGCTCGCGAAGCTTGCGCTCCACGATGAAGCACTCGGGCGCCTTGATATCTTCAAGATTGATCGCGCCGAAAGTCGGCTCCAGCGCGGCGATGATGTCGACGAGCTTCTCGGGGTCCTTCTCGTCGATCTCGATATCGAACACGTCGATATTGGCGAACTTCTTGAACAGCACGCCCTTGCCTTCCATCACCGGCTTCGATGCCAGCGGACCGATGTCGCCCAGACCAAGCACGGCAGTGCCGTTCGAGATGACACCGACCAGATTGCCACGCGCCGTATAACGGGATGCATTGAGCGGATCGACGACGATTTCCTCACACGCGGCCGCAACGCCCGGCGAGTACGCCAGCGCGAGATCGCGCTGGTTGAGCAACTGCTTGGTCGGCGCGATGGCGATTTTGCCGGGCGTGGGAAATTCGTGATACTCGAGCGCAGCTTCGCGCAGTTTCGGATCGATCGGCGTGGGCATGGGGAGAGGCTCTTGGACGAGCAGAATGAGTCAAATTTTCACTGCGAATTGTAGCCCCATTTATTCGCGCAATTTATGCAAAAAACGGATAAGGGCCGCACCTGCGTTACTGCATTTCCACGACGATAGTGGTCATAAATCCATGTGAAATCAACGCTGCATTGCACCATCATCTGCCATTTCAGACGAGGGATGAAGGTCGACTCAGGTGTTATCCGAGAGGATCATGAGAGATAGGCTGAATTCGTGACGGGCCCCGGTTGTCCACTTGGGAAAGCGGGAGCAGCCTCTTAGAATAGGGGTTCGCGTTGTGCATTTCGGCAGCCCGTTCACCCTTTTCACCCTTTTCACCCTTTTACGCCTCTACACTTTTACTCACTGCCCGCCGCCTGACGCCTCACGTTGCCACGCAGCCGCGCTGCAATGCAACGCATCCCGCCAAAGCGCTGGCAACGGTTGTACCGGTACCCATGACCACGACAATCCCGTCACCTTCGCCGCTGTCCGAGTTCTCGCTGATCGACCGCTTCTTCGCCCACGCAACACGCCAGGGTGAGCATGTGACGCTCGGCATCGGGGACGACTGCGCCCTGCTGCACCCGCCGGCAGGCGAGCAACTCGCGATTTCGACCGACATGCTCGTCGAGGGCCGTCATTTCTTCGCGGATGCCGATCCGCGCGCACTCGGCCACAAAACGCTCGCCGTCAACCTGTCGGATCTGGCGGCAATGGGCGCACGTCCCATGGGATTCACGTTGGCCCTCGCCCTGCCCGACAGCGATCCCGCGTGGCTCGCACCATTCGCGCAAGGCCTCTCGGCGCTGGCCGACCGCTACGCGTGCCCGCTGGTTGGTGGCGACACCACACGTGGTCCGCGCAATCTCTGCGTGACGGTGTTCGGCAGTGTGCCGGGCCCCCAGGCGCTGCGTCGCGATGCAGCGCGGCCCGGCGACGACATTTGGGTCTCCGGCACCCTCGGCGATGCCCGGCTCGCGCTCGGTGCATTGCGCGACGAATGGTCGCTTCACCCGGACGATCTCGCGCTCGCGCGCCGCGCGATGGACTGGCCCGAGCCTCAGATCGCACTCGGGCTGGCGCTGCGAGGCGTGGCACGTGCTGCGCTAGATGTCTCGGACGGATTGCTCGGCGACCTCGGCCACATTCTTGAGCGCTCGAACATGAGTGCGCAGGTGAATGTCGATGACCTGCCACGCTCGCCCCTGCTGGCATCGCAAACCCGCGAGGTTCAACGCCTTTGCACGCTCGCAGGTGGCGACGACTATCAATTGTGCTTTTGCGCCGACAGCGCCCAACGGCCTCGAATCGCGGCGATCGGTGACGAACTTGGCATACGTCTCACGCGTATCGGTACAATAGCGCTTCCCGACACGCGCCAAACGATGCTGCATCTTCACGACAAGACTGGCGCGGCCGTCGCTGCCGATTACAAAAGTTTCGACCATTTCCAATGAGCACTGATCAAACGGCCGCCGTCAACCCGGGCAGCGGCCCGCGCCGGCCGACCTCGCGTTTCCTGCTGTCGCACCCCGCGCACCTGTTTTCGCTCGGTTTCGGCACAGGCCTGTCGTCATTCGCGCCAGGCACCGTGGGAACACTGTTCGGGTGGGCGTCGTATCTGGTGCTCAATCTGTATCTGACCGTCACCGGATGGGGCGTGTTGATCGCCGCATCCCTTATTGGCGGCATCTGGATCTGCAGCTTTACGGCACGCAAGCTCGGCATACAGGACCCGAGCGCGGTTGTCTGGGACGAGATCGTCGCGTTCTGGATCGTATTGCTGTTCGTTACCCCGGCGAGCTTCGGTGGCCAACTGGTGGCGTTCGTCCTGTTCCGCTTCTTCGATGCCGTCAAACCACCGCCCATCAGTTATTTCGATCGCACGGTGAAGGGCGGCCTCGGTATCATGCTGGACGATCTCGTCGCCGCGTTCTGCACGCTGCTCGTGATTGCGTTGTGGCGCTCGATCTGACCGGCCTTTCTACCGTGGTGACAGTGGCGTGACGGCGGCGTGCCTGCCGGGTTTTCGCTGTGGGGTCACACTGAGACAGCGCCACAACGGGCGTCCCGCAAATGCCTCGCCCGCGCCCGTTACGTATTCGTTGCATAGACTTTTTGAAGGCGTCGTCCCGTGGTCTCCGAACAAAATCTTCTAGCTCAACTGTCGGTAAAGGTCGGCAACCGTCTGCGTGACGAACGCCTGATGCTAACGACGGCCGAGTCGTGCACCGGTGGCCTCGTCGCCGCTGCGATCACCGACATTTCCGGCAGCAGCAACTGGTTCGAGCGCGGCTTCGTCACCTACTCGAATCAAGCCAAGTCCGAGATGATTGGTGTTCCGGCCGAACTGATCGAGAAGCATGGCGCTGTGAGCGAACCCGTGGCACGCGCTATGGCCGAAGGTGCACTACTCAATAGCCGTGCACAGATCTCGCTGTCGATCACTGGCGTCGCCGGTCCTGGCGGCGGCACAGCCGATAAGCCCGTGGGCATGGTGTGCTTCGCGTGGAGCAACCGCGTCACGACCCTCGTCGAGACGAAGCAGTTCAAGGGCGATCGCACGCAGGTGCGCAGTCAGGCGGCACTACACGCGCTGCGTGGCGTTATCGAGTTGCTCGACAAAGCCGAAGCGTAGCTGCCGGGCTCGTCCCGCGTCGCGCCAAACGCGCAGCGGAGAGCACAAGACTGCGCGAACGCAGCCATCCGGCAATCATAAAAAAACAGCGCCTGCGATTCACTCGCAAGGCGCTGTTTTTTTGGGGGCGTCATCACCGATGGCGCGGTGGTAAAGCCCGACTTGGCTGCCGTTACGTATTGGACAATGACGTCGACGACTCGCGCATCAATACGACACCCGATCAGCGATAAGCGTTGATGCTGTCGCGCGTCTTCTGCGCAGCCGTCGCCGCAGCCTCGGCGAATTGCTCGTCGCGACCGGCATAGATGATGGCTCGCGACGAATTGATCATCATGCCCGTGCCGTTGGCGGTACGGCCGGCTTTGACCGTCGCCTCGACGTCGCCGCCCTGAGCGCCCACGCCTGGGATCAACAACGGCATATCGCCAACGATGCTGCGAACGGTCGCGATTTCCGCCGGGAACGTTGCACCGACCACCAGACCGATCTGACCGCTCGTATTCCACGGCCCCGCCGCCAAACGCGCCACCGTCTGATACAGCGGCTTGCCGTCGACATCGAGAAACTGCAGATCGCTGCCCCCCGGATTCGACGTCCTGCACAGCACGATCACGCCCTTATCGGCATGCGCGAGGTACGGTTCCAGCGAGTCGAAACCCATATACGGGTTCACCGTCACGGCGTCGGCACGATAGCGCTCGAATGCTTCGCGCGCGTACTGCTCGGCGGTGCTGCCGATATCGCCGCGCTTGGCATCGAGGATGACCGGCAGGCCCGGATGATCGGCGTGAATGTGCGCAATCAGCCGCTCGAGCTGGTCTTCGGCACGATGTGCGGCGAAGTAGGCAATCTGCGGCTTGAAAGCACAAGCGTAGCGCGCGGTAGCATCGACGATCTGGCGGCAGAACTCGAAAATCGCGTCGGGCTGACCTTGCAGATGTGCGGGGATGCGCGACGGCTCAGGGTCCAGTCCCACGCAAAGCAGTGAATTGTTGCGCGTCCAGGCGGCGTTGAGAACTTCGGTGAATGTCATGACGGGGTTCCGGCGGGGTTCCGGCGGCAGTAGTCCGGCGGAGGGTGATTCGAGACTGGTTCCATCCAGCGATGGCCGCTATTTTACCTGCTCGGCGGCCTCGCCTCCCTTGTCCGGCGCAAGCTGGCTGCGATGGCGGCGTCAGGCACCGCCTCAGCCGTTCAGTCGAGCCAGCCGCGATGACGGAAATACAGGAACGGTGCAATCGCCGAAAGGATCATCAAGCCGATGGCGAACGGATAACCGACCTCCCAACGCAGCTCCGGCATCATCTGGAAATTCATCCCGTAAATACTGGCGATCAGCGTGGGCGGAAGAAAGGCAACCGCCGCCACCGAGAATATCTTGATGATCTTGTTCTGATTGATGTTGATGAAGCCGATCGTGGCGTCCATCAGGAAGTTGATCTTGTCGAACAGATACGCCGTGTGGTTATCGAGCGATTCGATATCGCGCAGGATCTGCTTGCCCTCCTGATACTGCTCGTCTTTGAGCATGCGGGCACGCATGAGAAACGACACGGCGCGGCGCGTATCCATCACGTTGCGCCGAATCCGGCCGTTCAGATCTTCCTCGGCGGCGATACTCTCCAGCGCCTTGGCGGCATCGGCGTCGGTGAGATTCTTGCCGAGCACTCGCTTGCTCACGGCTTCGAGCGCAGCGTACACCCCTTCGAGCGAATCGGCCGAATACTCGGCGTCGGTCGAATAGAGGTCGAGCAATACGTCCATGGCGTCGCGAACCGACCCCGGACGAATGCGCGCACGCATGCGCACCAACCGGAACACCGGCAAATCTTCGTCGTGGATGGAAATCAACAGATCCTTGAGCACCACGAACGCGACAGGCACGTTGCGTGACTGCTCTTCGTCGTCGAGCAGGAAATCCGTGCGGATGTGCAGCACGCCACCATCGTCTTCGTAATAACGGGCCGATGCCTCGATATCGGTCACCTCATCGCGTGATGGCAACTTGACGTTGTAGGCCTCTTCTACCCAGCGGCGCTCCTCTTCCGATTCGCTATGTAAATCGACCCAGACCGGTGAGACACTGGCCAGGTCGCTGGGGTGGTCACACGTCACCTGTTGCAGGCGGCCATGATGGATGACGAAGGCATTGATCAAACGAGGTTCTCCCGGCTACGCAGCGACGGCAAGTGTAGCAGCCACGCCACAGACACGCCAAGAGCGGCAACCTTTCGCGATGACACGCGTCTTCTGTCGTCGGTCTGTGGACGATTCTTCGGTAAGAATCCTCCTAAAATCCCCAAAGTCGGCGCAGCCAGCCGGGAACGGTGGCAAGCTAGTCGAACCAATCTACGCACTTTGCGTCAACCTTGGTATCGACGCGTTCACGCGTCCATCGACAGGGAGAACAGCAAGATGAATGAAGTCACAACCCCTCTCGCGTCCTTCGACGCGGTGATGGGTTTTCTCGCGGGCAACGCCGTTCGTTACGGGCTGTCGTTCGTACAGGCTGTGCTGATTCTGCTGATCGGCTTCTGGATTGCGAAACGATTGGCCCGCTTCGTTCACCGCACACTGAGCCGTTCACCGCATTTCGACGCCACGCTCAGGCCGCTCATCGAGTCGGTCGTGCTTTGGTCGGTACGCATCATCACCATCGTTGCGGTACTGGCGCAGTTCGGCGTACAAACGGCCAGCATCATCGCGGTGCTCGGTGCCGCCGGCCTGGCGATCGGTCTCGCGCTGCAAGGCACGTTGCAGAACATCGCGGCGGGCACAATGCTGCTGGTGCTTCGCCCCTTCCGCAACGGCGACTACATTACCGCCGGTGCCTCGGTCGCGGGAACGGTCGACGAGATCGGCCTGTTCACCACCACGCTCACGAGTGCCGACGGTATTTACGTCTGCGTGCCGAACAATCAGATCTGGGGGCAGCCGATCACGAACTTCAGCCGGAACGCCACGCGTCGCATGGAGATCACCGTAGGCATTGCCCTTGATGACGATCTCGACGCAGCCATGGCCGCGCTGCGTGCGCACGTCGCGCACGACGACCGGGTGCTCGATAAACCTGCGCCGGAAATCATGGTCAAGCAGGTCAGCGACAGCGCCGTGATTGTGAACGTGCGCGTCTGGTCGCTGTTGGGCAACTACTGGGGGCTGTATTGGGATCTCCAGCGTCGTGTCAAGGAGACGGTCGAGGGCGTGGGTTGCTCGCTGCCGTTCCCGACGCGCACCATCATGCAGGTGCCTGCACAGCCCGTACCGGACGCGGCACAGCCGAGACACTAGCCCCGCTCGCCTCCCCGCTCACGCGGGGCTCGGGTTGCGGAACACCGGGGCGGCGTAGACGCCGCAGAAACGGCACGGCATCGGCAACGCGCTACTGCGGCAACTCCGCAGCGCCCATACGACGCGAAATCACGCCGGCGCGCTGCGCGAGATACGGCGAATTGCGATGAGCGTCGAAATAACGCGGACGCGGCAGCATCACGGCCAGTCGCGCCGCCTGCCATGGCGAAAGCTTGGCGGCCGGAATGCCATAGTAGTAACGTGAGGCCGCTTCGGCACCGAACACGCCTTCGCCCCACTCCACCGAATTGAGATAGATCTCGAAGATGCGCTGCTTGTCCATCCAGAACTCGAGCATCCAGGTGATGCTCAGCTCTTCGGCCTTGCGCAGATAACTCTTCTCGCTCGACAGAAACAGATTCTTGGCCAACTGTTGCGAAAGGGTCGAACCGCCAGCGACAATGCGCCCCTTCTTCTGATTCTTCTCCCACGCGCCGAGCATCGCGTCGATCTCGAAGCCATCGTGGTTGACGAAGTTCGCGTCCTCACTCGCAATGATCGCGCGCTTCAGGTTGCGCGAAATCTGATCGTACGGCACCCATTCGTGCCGCAGCGTCGCGTTCGGATCGGTCTCGCGCAGCCTCGCCTCGGCCGCCCGCATGAACGCTGTCGACTGCGGATTGAAATGCACCCACCAGCCGATCTGTACAAAGTAGTAAAGCTGTGTGGCCAGCACGCCGACGAACAGCAGCGTGACGACGTAGGCCGTCCATCGCCACGGCCCCCAACGGCGTTGACGGGTCGTGCGCGGAGCGCGTCGCTGCACAGCCATCGCGGAAGCTCAGCCCTTGGCAGCGAGTTGTGCACGCAACGCTGCGCGCACGGCATCGGTCGACGGACGCACGCCGCGCCACACCGCAAACGCTTCAGCCGCCTGTTCGATCAGCATGCCCAGTCCGTCCGCCGCGCGTGCCGCGCCGGCCGACAATGCATGTGTCATGAACACTGTCGGTTGCGCACCGTACATCATGTCGTAGGCCAAGGCGCCGGGCGCGTAGACGCCCGCCGGCAACGGCGGCACCTCACCCTGCAAACTGCCGGCCGTGGCATTGATGACGACATCGAACGCCGCCGGGGTGGCGTCCCAACCGCCGCCGGCCAGCGCAACGCCGTGACGCCGCGCCGCCGTCGCGAAACGTGCAACAAGCTCATCGGCGCGTGCGGCCGTGCGATTGGCGACGAACAGCGTCGCCGGCGCCGCTTCGATCAGCGGGAGCATCGCGCCGCGTGACGCGCCGCCGGCGCCGAGCAGCAACACGCGGCGCCCCTTGAGCGAAATGCCAAGCGGCCCCTCGATGTCACGCACGAGCCCCACACCGTCGGTGTTGTCACCGGTAATTCCCTGTGCGTCGAACACCAGCGTGTTGACCGCGCCAGCCGCCTGCGCGCGCTCGGTCAGACGATCTGCGAGCGCGTGAGCCTCGAGCTTGAACGGCACCGTAACGTTGGCACCCCGCGCGCCGCTCTCGATGAAAGTTCGGACAGTGGCCGCGAACGCGTCGAGTGGCGCGAGCAGACGTTCATAGGTGAGATGCTGTCCCGTCTCGCGCGCGAACTCGGCGTGAATGAACGGCGACTGACTGTGTTCGACAGGATGACCGATCACCGCGTAGCGATCAGCCGGCAGGTCCCCGGGTGGCGTTTGGTTTGTCATCGTTTTCAAAGACGCGGCGCCTGGCTTTCGCTCAGGCGCCGCTGTTGCATGCGTCAAATACGGCGTTTGGCCGACGCTCGGCGAGCGCCGATCACCAGAAGATCCACAGCGCGATGCCGCCGAACAAAGCCCATTTCACCGCATAGTACACGTAGCGGTTCCACGCCTTGAGGCATTTGCCGGCAATGCGGATCGAATAAATATACTTGAACACCTTGTTCAACCCGCCGGTACGGTCGCCAGCCTCGTTGGGCGACGCCGCCGCACCGACCAGATGGCGGCCGAACCAGTGGTTGATCGCCTGCGTCCAGCGATACTTCATCGGGCGCTCGACGTCGCAAAACAGAATGATGCGGTTCCGACCGCTCTGGTTCTCGGCATAGTGAACGTACGTCTCGTCGAACACCACGCCCTCGCCGTCGCGCCAGCTATAGCGCTGACCGTCGACATCGATGTAACAGCGATCATCGTTCGGCGTAACCAGCCCGAGGTGAAAACGCAGCGACCCCGCGAACGGATCCCGGTGACGCACGAGGCGGCTGCCGTGCGGCAGTTCGGCAAACATCGCCGCCTTGATCGTCGGAATCTGGCGCACAAGACCGGTGGTCACCGGACAGAGTTCATTGGCAGACGGATGCGCGTCGTCATACCACTTCAGATAGAAACGCTTCCAACCACTCTTGAAAAAGGAATTAAAGCCGAGGTCGTTGTACTTATCCGACGCTTTGATTCGGCTCGCGTCAAGCAGCGACACCGCTTCGGCACGAATCACTTCCCAGTTCTGGCGCAACGGCTCGAGTTCCGGGAAGTACTCGGTTTTCAGATACGGTGTCGTCGGCACACGGGAGAACGTATACATGAACACGTTCAGTGGCGACAGAAACGTCGAATGGTCAGAGAGTTGGCGGAAAAATTTGTGGCGAACCTTACCCCGGAAATGCACATATGCAGCACACGCAGCAAAGATCGCCAACACAATCCATTTCATGGCGGACTTTCCAAGAGTCGGAGAAAACTTCGCAATTATAGAAATAGTTGGAAGTTTTTTCCGACCAGACCGCCCCTTGAAATACGAGGTATTACCGTGCCTCGGCCCCCGGCGGTGCGGCCAGCGTTTCGGCCTGCACGCCCTGACGGGAGAATGTCATCCGCGTGACGATTTCAAGGATGTCGTAGCGCTGTTTCATCTCGGAAGAGAAGTCGCCAAACGGAGCGCTCGCTTGCACGATCGCCACGGCGCGGCGGTCCAGATCGCGATTGCCGGAGCTTCGCGTGATCTCCACACCCGTGACATTCCAGCCATCCTTGTGATACCCCAGTCCACCGCGTTGATTGACGTTGAGCGTCACAATCAGCTCGCCGTAAAGGCGGTCGTTGCCGATCTGCGGAAAGTGCTCCGTGCCGTAGCGCTCCACGCGATGACGTAGCGTATCGAAGTATCGGGCGTACACCACCTCGCGCGTGTTGGCCGTGACCTGGCCGCGTTTCGGACGAGTCTGATACGCACGCAACTGCTTGTCGATTTCCGCCTGCAGACGGGCGATCTGCTGATCGACACTCTGATCGTCGTGTCCTTGTCCGCGCTGCACGGCATCGGCACGATTGCGCTGCGACTCAGGCGCGGCGGCGTACTGACTGCGCAGTTGCGAAAGCAACTTTTCCTGGGTCGCCTCAAGGTCGCTCACGTTGCGCTGGATCTGCGCGACAGGCGCGCCGTCGCGCTCGACGGCGCGCGACGGCAAGGGCGACGTCGCGCGCTCACCGTCATGCTCGCCACCGCCCACAAGGTTGGCCTGCGCCAGCGCGGCGGCCTTGTCGGGTGCGTTGGCCGACTTCGCATTGACGAGAACGACCTCTAGCGGCGAGTCTGCGCTGTGTAGCCGGAAACTATCAGGCGCAACGAAATGCACCGCCAGCGCGAGCAGATGAACCACGGCCGAAAATACGAGGCCCGTGGCAAGCGGATGCTCGCGCATGAGCGACCAGCCACGGCGGCGTGCCGCGCCCAGATTGCCAGAAGCGAGGGCCGGTTTCAGCACGCCGAGCCGGCAGAGGCGTCGCGAGCGCCCGCAGCCATCAGCGCCGCGGCGAGCGGCGAGGTCTCCGAGCCGGCATCTGCCGGCTGCTCGACAAGCGCACTCGTGTCGGGCGAGGCCGACACGGCGTCCTCTTCGCTGCGGCTTTCGACACTGTCGGTATCGTCGTTACTGTCGTTGCTGTCGGTACTGTCGGTGTCATCGGTGCCGTCCGCACCGCCTGCCCCCTCAGCCCCCCCTTCGCCGCCGTCGCCGCCCTCACCCGCGCCGCCCTCCCCTTCGTCATCGTCATCGGCAAGCACGGTCTGGCTGGCGCCGAGCACCTGCGAGATACGCACCGAAATACTGAGCGTGACGACGTCGAGCGACAGCACGTCGAGCATGATCTGCGTGCCACGCGCGTGCAGACCGAGTCCCGGCACGATCAACGTCAGCGGGATGTCGTTCAGACGCACCGTGTCGCCCTTGAGCACACTCGCCTGCACCTGCGACTTGTTCTCCTGAAGCAGCCAGCGCAGACACCAGTAACGCTCCATCCGGCTCTGATGCTCGCCGTAGGCAGCATAAGCGGCCTCGAAGCTCGAGACGGTGACATACAGATCGGCGTCCTTGGGCTTGAAGGGCGCCGCCAGCTTGGCCGTCACTCCGTGACGCACACACGCGATCAACTGCCACTGGTTCACGAGATCGACGTAGCGACGAAGCGGCGACGTGCTCCACGCGTACTGCTCGACCCCGAGGCCCTCGTGCGGTGCCGGCGACGTCTGCATGCGCGTACGGTTCACACCGTAGGCACGCTGTGCACGGTAGATGCCGGGTACGCCGCATTCGGCCAGCAGGCGTCCCCAACGGCTGTTCGCGAGAATCGCCATCTCGGCGACGATCAGATCCAGCGGAGCACCCCGCAGGCGCTGCTTGATCGTGACGTGCTCGCCGTCGACGTAGAAACTGAAGTCGGTCTTGTTCTGCACTTCCGGGCGCAGACCATAGCCCACACGCGCGGCCTGACGTTTGTCGTAAAGCGACTGCGCGAACGGCCACAGCAGACGCAGTGCTTCCTTGTGCGGATAGTCGCCGCTGCCGTCGGCCAGCGCCTCGGCCGTGATGATCGAGTCGAGTTCGTTGTGGCGCAGGTTCGCAGAGATCGGCACGCGTTCAGCGCGCGTCTCGGTGGCAACGATCTCGTATGTGTCGGCCTTGGCCACGACATACAGCGACAACGCCGGACGGGCACCGCCCTCGGCGAGCGTGTACGCCTCGACCACGGCGTCGGGCAGCATCGTGATCTTCTCGCCGGGCGCGTAGACCGTCGACAGGCGTACCCGCGCGATAGCGTCAATGGCGTCGCCGCGCGTGATGCCGAGCGCCGGCGCCGCAATGTGGATACCCACGCGCAGCAGGCCGTCGGGCAACAACTGCACCGAGAGCGCGTCGTCGATTTCGGTCGTCGTCGAATCGTCGATGGAGAATGCCTGTACGTCGGCCAGCGGCAGATCGTCGCCCGGCAGGGGAACCGGCCCCACATCGGGGAAGCCGGTACCGCGCGGGAAGTACTCATAGAGGAATGCCGCCTCGTGATATGCGCGCGGCGACGCAATGCCGCCACAGGCGAGCATCACCTCGGCGTGCGTCTTACCCAGGGCGCTGGCGGCGGCGTCGAGCGCCTTCCACTCGATGGCGTTCTTGTCCGGGCGGAACAGCAGCAGCAGTTCCTTGCCCTTGAGCGCGTCGGGCAGCGTGCCTGCAATCATCTGATCTGCATAGGTGGCCTGCAACTCTGCCTGCTGCTGCTTGCGGGCGAGTCCCGCGAGCGCGGCCTGGATTTGTTCCTGCGGCGCGCGTTGATACTGGCCGCGGCCCTTGCGGCGGAAGTAGATCGGCGAGGCCTGCAGGGCCAGTGCCAGTCCGGCCTGTTGCGCAACGCTCGCGCCTTCACCGAAGTACTCGGCGGCGAGCGTCGGAAACGGAAACTCCTCGGCAGGCGCGCATTCCCACAGGAAACTCATATCGATGTCCTGTGCAGCAGCCTGAGCCTGGGCGATCAACTCAGCGGGAGAGGGCGACTCAAAACGCAACAGGACGTCGCGTCCTTTGATCTTGCTACGGCGTCCGCCAGGCAGTTCCACCTGATACGACTCACCCTGCTGCGACAACACCGTGCCAGCCTTGAAGCCGCCGGATTCCTCAAAAAAAATGTTCATGAAACAGCCATCGATCGCAATAGGCGATATTGTAGCCCGCCAAACTACGGCGGTTTAGGGCAGAACGGGCAAACGCGTCATTCGCTCGCGGGCGAACCCGCGGCACCGGGCGAAGTGGTGACATCGATGCCGGCGAAGCGCAGCACGTCGTCCATGTAATCGACAAAATCGGAAATACCGTGGTCGCTGCCTTCGATCTGGGTGAGCTTGGCCCCCGGGAACTTCGCCACCATGTCACGGTAGTCCAGGGTCTGGTCGCCGGTCGCCGCCACAAGGTAGTAGCGCTCGGGGCGCGTGATCTGCGCCACGTCGATCATGCGCAACTCGTCCAGGTGGCGCGGCTCGACGACGATAGTGCCGCCGCCATGCCACATCGGCTGCTCGCCGAGCCATTTACCCAGGTCGTCGTACGGCCGCGTGGCCGGATTGAGCAGCACCGCGCGGCAGCCAAGTTTCTCGGCCAGATAGGTTGCGTAGTAGCCGCCCAGCGAGCTGCCCACGATGGTCAACTCGTCGGGCGCCACGCCGGTCAGCAGACGCTGGGCGTCCACCACCGCCGCCAGCGGCGACGGCGGCAATTGCGGACACGCCCAGGCATGTCCCAGCCCGAGCCGGTGCATGCGAGCAGCCATCAATTGCGCCTTGAACGAACGCGGCGACGAACGGAAGCCGTGCAAATAGAGAATCATGTGAGCCCCCGATAAAACCCAATCAGTATGCACAAACAGCGACGGTGCCGGAATCAGGCGCGCGCCGCCAGCGTGTCGAGCAATTTCTGGTGAATGCCGCCGAAGCCGCCGTTACTCATCACCACGATCTGGTCGCCGGGCTGTGCTGCCGCACTCACCGCACGCACCAGCCCGTCAATATCGCTGAATGCCTGCGCCCGGGCGCCGAGCGGAGCGAGTGCTTCGGCAAGATTCCAGCCAAGCGCGTCTTTGCCCGACGGAGCACCGTAGCCGAACACCAGATCGGCATCGGCCAGACTCGCGGGCAGTTGCGACTTCATCACGCCGAGCTTCATCGTATTCGAGCGCGGTTCGAGCACCGCCAGAATGCGCGCAGTGCCAGCCCGGCGGCGCAGTCCGGCCAATGTCGTCTGAATGGCGGTCGGATGGTGAGCGAAGTCGTCATAAACGGTGACGCCCGCCACCTCGCCGCGCACTTCCATGCGGCGCTTCACGTTCTGGAATTTGCCCAGCGCCGCCGCGCCCTGCTCCGGCGGCACCCCCACGTGCCGTGCCGCCGCCAGCGCTGCCAGTGCGTTCATCCGGTTGTGCTCGCCCTGAAGTGACCACTTCACTTCCCCGGCAGCCACCGGGCCGTGATGGGCCCAGAAGGCTTCCTGCCCCGGCGCGAGTGCGTCGTTCGCCTGAGCGACGTGCCAGCCGTCCGCCACACCGAAGCGTTCAACCTCGCTCCAGCAGCCGCGCGCCAGCACGCGTTCGAGCGCCGGCTCGCGACCATTGACGATCACGCGGCCCTGTCCCGGCACTGTGCGCACCAGATGATGGAATTGCGTCTCGATGGCGGCCAGATCCGGGAAGATGTCGGCGTGATCGAATTCCAGGTTGTTCAGAATCGCCGTACGCGGATGGTAGTGGACGAATTTGGAGCGCTTGTCGAAAAAGGCCGTGTCGTACTCGTCGGCCTCGATCACGAAGAAATCGCTATCGGTCAGACGCGCCGAGATCCCGAAGTTCATCGGCACGCCGCCGACGAGGAAGCCCGGGTGATACCCGGCGTCCTCGAGAATCCAGGTCAGCATCGACGTGGTTGTCGTCTTGCCGTGCGTTCCCGCCACGGCCAGCACCCACTTCTTCGACAGCACATGCTCGCCGAGCCATTGCGGGCCAGAGGTGTAAGGCAGGTTTCGATTCAGGATCTCTTCCATCAGCGGATTGCCGCGCGAGACGACGTTGCCGATGACGAACAGGTCGGGCTCCAGCGAGACCTGTTCGGCGTCGAACCCCTCGATCAACCGAATGCCCTGCGCCTCGAGTTGCGTGCTCATGGGGGGATAGACGTTGGCGTCGCAACCCGTGACGGTGTGGCCGGCCTGACGTGCGAGGACTGCCAGACCGCCCATGAACGTGCCGCAGATGCCAAGAATATGAATATGCATGGATGGGGAGCGTGGTGAGGACGGGCCGAACCCGTGCGGGAAATGGAGTGCCGAAAAGCCAAGGGCTCCATTGTACCTGTGGCGTGCTCCGCAATGCCTTTCGGGTATCATCGTCCGCATGACACGCAAATCCTGGACCGACGCCCAACGCCTGCGCGAAGAAATTGCGCTGGCCGCCGCCCGCCTCATCGCCGAGGAGGGTGCCGACTACGCTACCGCGAAGCGCAAGGCGGCGAAGCAGGTCACCGGCGAGACGCGGATTGCCGGCGAATTGCTGCCAGATAACGATCAGATAGACGCGGAAGTCCGCGAATACGTCCAGACGTTCCTCTCCGACACGCAGCCTGCCGAGCTGGCGCACCTGCGCCAAGTGGCGCTCACCGTCATGACGGAACTGGCACGCTACCGGCCGTTCATTACCGGCGCCGTCTACAACGGCACGGCAACGGCGCTATCGGATATCTATTTGCAGGCTTTTTGCGACAATCCGAAGGAAGTTGCCATCGATCTGCTCAATCGGGGTATCGACTACGAGGTCTCGGAGAGCCGCCATTTCAATGGCCGTGGCATGGTCGAGACGCTGAGTTTCCTGTGGCGCGAGCGTCATCAGCGGGGTGAACCTGCAGGCGTGCATCTGTCCTTGTACTCCCTGGATGACATGCGCGGTGCGCTCAAGACAACCGACGGCAACGGCCGCCCGGTCCGCGTTGATGCCAAAGGCCTCCGCGCGCTGATTGCCGAAACCACCGCGGAGCAAGCGGCCAGCAGTTGATCTGCCGTCATGTTGCTGCAAAATCGCCACGCATTCTCTTCAATTACCTTCCGTTTTTCATCTACCGTTGATCCCGGCACCTCTGCCCTCCCTCCCATCATGGCAAAACGCATTGTTATTCTGGTGATTCTGGCGCTCGCAGGGCTGGCGGGCGGCTTCTGGCTCGGCCACCGGAACCCGCCGCCGGCAAACGCCCCGGACGCCGCCGTCGCGCAGTTGCTCGCCACCCGGTTGCCCGACCTGCGCGGTAACGAGCAGGCCGTCTCGCAATGGCGCGGCAAGACACTGGTCGTTAACTTCTGGGCGCCGTGGTGCGGGCCTTGCGTGGAAGAAATGCCCGATTTGCAGGCATTGTCCTCGGAATTCGGTAGTAAAAATGTCCAATTCGTGGGAATCGGCATCGATACCGCCCAGAACATGATCACGTTCGAGCAGAAGGTAAAAGTCGACTATCCGTTGCTCGTGGCCGGCTACGCGGGAACCGATCTGGCCCGCGCCCTGGGAAACAAGGCCGGGGCGTTACCGTTCACCGTCGTTGTCGATCCGCAGGGCCGCCTGCACTATGAGAAGCTCGGCCGCATCACGTCGGACGAGGTCCGCGCGGCGCTCAAGCCGCTCATCTGACCCCACAGCGGAAACAGGAAGTCACGGGGGACGTCACGAGAAGTCCCGCCGGACGTGAGTGGCACGGCACAATTTTCGCCCCACTGGACAAAATCGACCAACTGGCGTTTAATTGCGCCCAATTTCGTGAAATTTGATTCGCCGATGCCTCACCGCATTCTCGTGCTCCATGGCCCCAACCTGAACCTGCTCGGTACTCGCGAGCCGGAGGTGTACGGCCGCACGACGTTGGCCGACATTGACTCTGCCCTTGTGGCGCAGGCCAAGACGGCGGGTGCCGAGGTGGTGACATTCCAAAGCAATCACGAAGGTGCATTGGTTGACCGGATTCAGGCGGCGCGCGATGAGTCGATCGACTTCATCGTCATCAACCCTGCGGCCTACACCCATACCAGCGTGGCGATGCGCGACGCGCTGGCCGGGGTGGGCATTCCGTTCGTCGAGGTCCACCTCTCGAACGTCCATGCGCGCGAAGCCTTCCGGCATCACTCGTACTTTTCCGATATTGCGCAAGGCGTGATTTGCGGCCTGGGCTGGCGCGGCTACACCTTCGCACTCGATTTTGCCCTGCGGCGACTCGCCGGCGGGTAGTCCTCTCATCCCCATTTCCCCGCGCGGGGCGTCGCCCCCGTGCCGATATCGAATCAAGGAGCTTCCTTCATGGATTTGCGCAAACTCAAGACGTTGATCGACCTCGTGGCCGAATCGGGTATTTCCGAACTCGAAGTCACCGAAGGCGAAGGCAAGGTCCGCATCGTCAAGGCGCCGCCCCAAGTGATCGCCGCCCCGATGCAGATGGCCATGCCGGCACTCCCGCAAGCCGCTGCGCAAGCTCCCGTCGCGCCGAGCGCCGCCCCCGCCCCGGCCGCGCCGGTGCTGCCGCAAGGTCATATCGTGACGTCGCCGATGGTCGGTACGTTCTACCGTGCCCCGTCGCCGGGCGCCGATCCGTTCGCGCAAGTCGGCGACTCGGTCAAGGAAGGCCAGACGCTGTGCATCATCGAAGCCATGAAGCTGCTCAACGAAATCGAGTCGGACAAGGCTGGCGTGATCAAGGAAATCCTGGTCGAGAACGGTCAAGCCGTGGAATACGGTCAGCCGCTGTTCGTGATCGGCTAATGCCGGTTGTCGGACGCCCCGCGCAGCACAGCTGTGTACCGCCTGGCGGCAAGCGGCGTCCGGCCCCGCTCCTCTCCCCTTACGGGCAGGACTGCACATAATGTTTGAAAAAATTCTCATCGCCAACCGCGGCGAAATCGCTTTGCGCATCCAGCGCGCGTGTCGCGAGATGGGCATCAAGACCGTCGTGGTCTACTCCGAAGCCGACAAGGAAGCGAAGTACGTCAAGCTCGCTGACGAAGCCGTTTGTATCGGCCCGGCGCCCTCGCCGCTTAGCTATCTGAACATGCCTGCGCTCATCAGCGCGGCAGAAGTCACCGATGCCCAGGCCATCCACCCGGGTTACGGCTTTCTCTCCGAGAATGCCGACTTCGCCGAGCGCGTCGAGCAATCGGGCTTCACGTTCATCGGCCCGCGCCCCGACACCATTCGCCTGATGGGCGACAAGGTCTCGGCCAAGCAGACGATGATCAAGACCGGCGTGCCCTGCGTGCCGGGTTCGGAAGGCGCGTTGCCCGACGATCCGAAGGAAATCGTGCGCATTGCACGTCAGATCGGCTATCCGGTGATCATCAAGGCCGCAGGCGGCGGCGGTGGCCGCGGCATGCGCGTGGTGCACACGGAAGCGGCGCTCGTGAACGCGGTCAACATGACCCGCGAGGAAGCGGGCCGTGCGTTCGGCAATCCGGAAGTCTATATGGAGAAGTTCCTCGAGAACCCGCGCCATATCGAAATCCAGATTCTCGCCGACAAGCACAAGAATGCGGTCTGGCTGGGCGAGCGCGACTGCTCGATGCAGCGCCGTCACCAGAAGGTGATCGAAGAGGCGACCGCACCGCTGGTCCCGCGCCGTCTGATCGAGCGCATCGGCGATCGCTGCGCCGACGCCTGCAAGAAGATGGGCTATGTCGGCGCCGGCACGTTCGAGTTCCTGTTCGAGAACAATGAGTTCTACTTCATCGAAATGAACACGCGCGTGCAGGTCGAACACCCGGTCACGGAAATGATCACGGGCATCGATATCGTGCAGGAGCAGATCCGCATCGCGGCCGGCGAGAAGCTCGCTTACCGTCAGCGCGACATCCAGTTCCAGGGGCACGCCATCGAGTGCCGGATCAACGCCGAAGATCCGTTCAAGTTCACGCCGTCGCCGGGTCGCATCACCGCCTGGCACATGCCGGGCGGCCCCGGCATCCGCGTCGATTCGCATGCTTATAACGGCTACTTCGTGCCGCCTAACTACGATTCGATGATCGGCAAGCTGATCGCCTACGGGGCAACGCGCGACCAGGCGATTCGCCGCATGCGTGTGGCGCTGTCGGAAATCGTGATCGAAGGTATCCAGACGAACATCCCGCTGCACCGGGAGTTGATGCTCGACGCCAAGTTCGTCGAAGGCGGCACGAGCATCCATTATCTGGAACACAAGCTGGCGCAGAAGTCTGCCGTCGGCAGCAATTAAGTCGTTCATTCGCAGGAACTACTCGCTATGTATCGCGAACTCGTCGTAGAAGTTGCCCGTGCCCAAGCCGAGGCCCTGTCAGACGCCCTGCTCGATCTCGGCGTGCTGTCCGTCTCGGTGGAAGACGCGGACGCCGACACGCCCGACGAGCAACCGATGTTCGGCGAGCCTGGTCTCACCCCGCCGGACACCGCGTGGCAGCACTCGCGCGTGGTCGCGCTGGTGGGGGAAGACCAGGATGCCGCCGTGCTGCTCGCGGCGGCGGTCAATGAATTGGGGCTCGCCGCATCACCCGCGTTCACCTTGCGTGACGTGGAGGAGCAGGATTGGGTGCGCCTCACGCAATCGCAGTTCGAGCCGATGCAGATCGGCCAGCGGATCTGGGTGGTGCCGTCGTGGCATGACGCCCCGGACGCCGACGCCCTTATCCTGGAACTCGATCCGGGTCTGGCCTTCGGCACCGGCAGCCATCCGACCACGCGACTCTGCATGGAGTGGCTCGAACAGAACGTACAGCCGGGCCAGTCGCTGCTCGACTATGGTTGTGGCTCCGGCATTCTGGCAATTCTTGCGCGCAAGTGCGGCGCCGATCCGGTCATCGGTATCGATATCGATCCGCAGGCCGTCGAGTCCGCCCGCTACAACAGCGAACGCAATCACGCGCCGGTCGAATACGGGTTGCCCGACGACCTGCGCGACGGCCAGTTCAACATTGTGGTCGCCAACATCCTGTCGAATCCGCTCAAGCTGCTGGCCTCGATGCTCACCTCGCGGGTGGCACCGGGCGGACGCCTCGCGCTGTCCGGCGTGCTGGAACGACAAGCCGACGAAGTGATCGCCGCCTACGCGCCCTATATGAAGATGTCGGTCTGGCGCGCTTACGATGGCTGGGTCTGCCTGCACGGGCAGGCCGCCAGCTAAACCGCGCACAACGCGCCGAGCCTTCGAGTCCCATGACCCAGCCCTCGCGCGTTCTCGCTACTCGCTGCCCCCACTGCCATACCGTCTTTCGCGTCGTCGCGGATCAGCTCAAGCTGCGCGACGGCTTGGTGCGTTGCGGCAATTGTCGTGAAGTGTTCGACGGACGCACCTATCTCTGCGATGCGCCCAGCGACGCAAGTGACGCGCCGGCCGCCGAGGCAATGCGTGCGACGCCAGACGATGGCACTGCCCTCAGCGATACCGTCCCGCCGCACGGCCCCGTTACCCACGACATCGCGGGCGAACCGCAGGTGTCGTCGCTGCCGATCGATAAAGTGGTATCTGCGGCATCGGCAAACGAATCCGTCCCCCGCGCCGAACGGCCGCCGGTGCCCGAGATGCTCACGCCCACCGCCATCGCCGCATTGCTGGGCACCGCCGACGAAAGCCGGGCGCAAATGCAACATGGCCCGGGGCGCTACATCGACGACGACGAGCCCGCAGGACTCACCGCACCGACCGCATCCACCGCCTCGTCCCCCCGCGCCGGGCCGCCGACATCGATCCACCTCGCCGGGCAACCGCAACGCCCCGGTGCCGGCCGCGTGATTTGGCGAGTGCTGCTCACGCTGGCGATTCTCGGCCTGGCTGCACAGTGGGCCTGGATCGAACACGCCGCACTGGTCGACCGGGTTCCGGCATTGCGCGGCGTGTTCGCCGCTATCGGCCGGCCGATGCATGTGACGATCGCACCGCCGCGTCAGCCGGACATGATTCAGCTTTCCAGCGTGACGCTTGTCACCGACGACGCCGGCGCAGCAGACGCCACCGACGCAACGGCAAGCGCGGCGTCTGCCTCCCTGGCCGACGCCGTCCCCATGACGCTCACCGTGTTCATCCGCAATCAGGCGGACTACGCGGTAGCCTGGCCATCGCTCGAACTAACGCTGTCGGACATCGACGGCAAGCCCGTCGTGCGACGCGTTTTTGCGGCCAGCGACTACGTTACCGATGCCGCACTGCGCGAGGCCGGGCTGGCTTCACGCAATGAACGCACGATTCGGTTACGATTGTCGGCGCAGGCAGCGCTAGCCAGTAATTACCGGGTGCTCGCGTTCTATCCTTGACAGCGCTGTTGCACTCAATTCAGGAGATATTGATGTCCCAAGTCACGCTCGGGGGTAACCCCATCGAAGTCGACGGCCAGTTCCCGCAGAAGGGTCAGACCGCACCGGCATTCTCGCTCGTCAACGCCAAATTGCAGGACGTCACGCTTGAGGACTTCGCCAGCAAGCGCAAGGTGCTCAACATCGTGCCGAGCCTCGACACGCCGACCTGCGCCACCTCGACCCGCAAATTCAACGAAGCCGCAGGCAAGCTCGAGAACACTGTCGTGCTCGTGATCTCGGCCGACCTGCCGTTCGCAATGAGCCGCTTCTGCGCCACCGAAGGCCTGAACAACGTCGTCACGCTCTCCACCATGCGCGGTCGCGAGTTCCTCAAGAACTACGGCGTGGCGATCACGACCGGCCCGCTCGCCGGTGTGGCAGCCCGTGCCGTCGTGGTGCTCGACGCCGATAACCGCGTGATCCACGCCGAACTCGTGCCCGAGATCAAGAACGAACCGAACTACGACGCCGCGCTCGCCGCCCTGTCGTAAATCACCGCCGTTCAGCCGGCTCGCCCGCGTCGGTCGATTCGACCGGCGCGCGCCGGATCGCAGTTCCCGTGCCGGCGCAACGGATGCGTCGGCCAGTTTTTTTTGACAGCATGAGGCGGCTCGACTGAGAGTCATCTGCTGCCGCCCTTGTTGGCCCCCCCTTATTACCTTTCGCAAGGACCTGTTCCGTGACTACCGTGATCTGCGGCTCGCTCGCCTACGACAACATCATGACGTTCGAAGGCCGCTTCGGCGAGCACATCCTGCCCGATCAGGTACACATCCTGAACGTCAGCTTCCTCGTGCCGACGATGCGCCGCAACTTCGGCGGCTGCGCCGGCAACATCGGCTACAGCCTGCATCTGCTGGGGGGGTCGCCGGTGGTGATGGGTACGGTCGGTGACGATGGCGCTGCCTACCTCGAGCGTTTCCAATCGCTTGGCATGACGACGGAATTCGTGCGCACCGTCACCGACAGCATGACGGCGAACGCCATGATCACCACCGATCTGGACAACAACCAGATCACCGCCTTCCACCCCGGCGCAATGATGTTTTCGGCGGAGAATCGCGTGGCCGATGTCAAAGGCGCCACGCTCGGTATCGTCGCCCCCGATGCCCCGGACGCCATGCTTACCCACGCCGAAGGCTTCGCCGCGACGGGAGTGCCTTTCGTGTTCGATCCGGGCCAGGGTTTGCCGCTGCTCTCGGCTGAGGCACTGCGCCGCATGGTGGAACTCGCAACGTATCTCGCGGTCAACGACTACGAAGCCAAGCTCCTCTGCTCGAAGACCGGCTGGTCGATGGAAGACCTGCAGTCCCGAGTCGAGGCACTTGTCGTCACGCGCGGAGAACACGGGGCCCTGATCTTCGCCGACGGCAAGCAACACGACATTCCTGCCGTGAGCGCCAAGCGCATCGTCGACCCCACCGGTTGCGGCGATGCGTTCCGTGGCGGGTTGCTGTATGGCATTGAAAAGGGCCTCGACTGGCCGACGACCGGCCGCCTGGCCAGCCTGATGGGTTCACTCAAGATTGCCGAGCAAGGCCCGCAGACGTATGCACCGGCGCGCAGCGAAATCGAGGCGCAATTTGTAGAAGCGTTCGGCCACCGCTTCGAATGATCTTAGAAAAGGCACAACGATGGCACGACTGACCACACCGCTCATTATTCTCACTGCCGCGGCTTCGCTCTCTCTGTCCGCCTGCACGGCGTTCGGCCCGAGCAATTCTGCGAGCGTCTACAACAGCCGTCAGGCGCAACGCGAACAGGTCGTGCGCATGGGCACGGTCGAATCGGTGCGCCCGGTGACGATCGACAGCAGCAACGGCGACCCGGGCATTCTCGGCATCGCTGGCGGCGGCGCGCTCGGTGCCATCGGCGGCAGCGCCATCGGTGGCGGCCGCGGTTCGATTGCGACGGGCATCGTCGGCGGTCTGCTGGGCGCAGTGGCAGGTCAAGCCATCGAGAGCCGCATGAGCAAGAAGGCGGGTCTGGAAATCACGGTGCGACTCGACAACGGCGAGCTGCGTGCGATCACGCAGGATGCCGACGAGGCGTTCCAGCCGGGACAGCGCGTGCGTCTGCTCTCGAGCGGCGGCGTGACACGTGTGACGCACTAAGTCTTCACGTTGCGCTGACGCGCGCGGTACTTGCCGGGGGCAATCTCGTATCGCGCTTGCGCACGCATGACTCGGGCGACTCAGGTCGCCCGTTTTCATTTGCGCCATGAAAAAACCCGCTGCGACGATGGCTCATCACAGCGGGTTTCGGATCGAGTAGGCCTACTCGATCAAAAGACACCTAAGTGCCCTGGTTCCTGCATCGGCACTCGAATTACGGACGGCTGCCGGTCGGGAACGGCCATGCCGCTGCCGGGTTCAGCGCCGTCTTCGGTGCTGCCGGTGCCGCAGCCGGAGCCGCAGCAGGCTTTGCAGCAACCTTCTTCACTGCCGGCTTCTTGGCAGCAGCGGGCTTCTTAGCAGCAGGCTTCTTGGCAGCGGGCTTCTTCGCCGCAACCTTCTTGGCTGCCGGCTTCTTGGCAGCAACCTTCTTCACTGCTGCCTTCTTGGCGGCCGGCTTCTTGGCAGCAACCTTCTTCACTGCTGCCTTCTTGGCGACCGGCTTCTTGGCGGCAACCTTCTTCACCGCTGCCTTCTTGGCGACCGGCTTCTTGGCGGCAACCTTCTTCACCGCAACCTTCTTGGCTGCCGGCTTCTTGGCAGCAACCTTCTTCGCTGCCGGCTTCTTGGCGGCAGCTGCCTTCTTCGCGACCGGCTTCTTAGCAGCCACAGCCTTCTTGGCGACAGGCTTCTTGGCGGCGGCAGCCTTCTTCGCTACCGGCTTCTTGGCAACAGCCTTCTTGGCTGCGGGTTTTTTCTTAGCAGTAGTAGCCATCACTTTGCTCCTTAACGTGAAAGATCACTCAAACAAACCACCTGAGAAGGAAACCCGACCACCGTGCGGTGAACCGCCGGCGAGCGGGCTATTCATCGGCGTACGCATCGGACAACGACGGCTTACGCTAATGAATTCGGCGCTGCACGCATGACGCTGACCGTGTGTGGTCACGCGCGCAAAAAAATTGCCGGCGACATTGCCGCCAGCAATTCGATTGTCTTGAGAAGGGGGATTCGCCAGATTCTTCGGGGGGTAGCTTGCCTGTCCCGTCATCGGGATGGAGGAGATTGCGATAGCGGATAAGCGATACTGCTTGCTATGCACCAAGGTTTTTACGCTCCGTAACTACCAGCTCTCTGTCGCGGGAGGAAAGCAATGTGCTTTCGTGTGTTCATCGAGACTGCAATTTATTTGAGCGAATCATAATTCTTTTGTGATGCGATGTTAATACTTTGCACGTAAAAAAGCGCACAACATTCGTAATGACGAAGTCAATCTGTTGTATTTGATGCACATCGCACTCGCATGTCGACGCATGCGAAGCACTTGCGAAGCGATCGAAACGTCTTGCGAGTGAGGATGATGTGCGTGACCTGCACGTTCTCTTTTGCTTCTCTTGTTGCTGGTCACGCGTGTCATGCACGCACACACCACCCTCTCGAAACCCGCATGGATACTCGCTTTGCAGCGAGCACCCATTTTTCACTCTGGGCTTAGTCCCAGCTCAGCGCACCGCCGGTCTGGTACTCGATCACACGCGTCTCGAAGAAGTTGCGCTCCTTCTTCAGATCGATCATCTCGCTCATCCACGGGAACGGATTCTCTTCGTTCGGGTAGAGCGCTTCGAGACCAATTTGGGCACAACGACGGTTCGCGATGAAGCGAAGATAGCTCTTGAACATGCCCGCGTTCAGACCAAGCACGCCGCGCGGCATCGTGTCTTCAGCGTAGCGATACTCCAACTCGACCGCCTTCTTGAACAGCTCGCGAATCTCTTCGCGGAACTCCGGCGTCCACAGGTTCGGGTTTTCCAGCTTCACCTGATTGATCAGATCGATGCCGAAGTTGCAGTGCATCGACTCGTCGCGAAGGATGTACTGATATTGCTCTGCAGCACCCGTCATCTTGTTCTGACGGCCCAGCGCGAGGATCTGCGTGAAGCCGACATAGAAGAACAGACCTTCCATGATGCAGGCGAACACGATCAGCGAGCGCAGCAGCTTCTGGTCGGCTTCCTGCGTGCCGGTCTGGAACGACGGATCGGCCACGACTTCAATGAACGGGAGCAGGAATTCGTCCTTGTCGCGAATCGACGGCACTTCGTGATACGCGTTGAAGATCTCGCCTTCGTCCAGTCCTAGGCTCTCGACGATGTACTGATAAGCGTGCGTGTGAATCGCCTCTTCGAACGCCTGACGCAGCAGGAACTGGCGGCACTCCGGCGCGGTGATGTGGCGATAGGTGCCCAGCACGATGTTGTTCGCGGCGAGCGAGTCGGCGGTCACGAAGAAGCCGAGGTTGCGCTTGATGATGCGGCGCTCGTCTTCGGTCAGACCGTTCGGGTCCTTCCACAGGGCGATGTCGCGCGACATGTTGATTTCCTGCGGCATCCAGTGGTTCGCGCAACCCGCGAGATATTTCTCCCAGGCCCACTTGTACTTGAAGGGCACCAGCTGGTTCACATCCGTCGTGCCGTTGATCACGCGTTTGTCGGACGCACTCACGCGACGCGTCGACTGCGAGGCGATCACACTCGGGGTATCCCCTTGGGTGCCAAGAATGTTCGACTCAGGCGCCGGAGCGGCGGAGGGAGCAGCCGGTTTGGCGGAGGTGGTGTCTTCTTCCCAGTTAAGCATAGGGTCTCAGTCCGTTCAGGTTGATGCGATGCACACAGGCGCGCACATCGCCGAAGTGACAGATCAGCCGTTCGCGAGCGAAGGCTGACAAAAAACTTGCGATCCGGCAGTCGGCGACCTATCGCCGTCAGTGCGAAGTTCGCCGGAAAAGTTGCCGTGTTTCGGGGGTAATGCAGATGCGCAATTGCGCAGTTTTGAACAACAACGCCGACACGAGAGCGATAACAACATCATGACCTCCCGACGTCGAATTGAATGACTCCAATTTAGCACAATTACGTCACTCATTCCAGCACGCGACACTAGATATAGTGTCGCACCGCACGATAACCACTATACCTAGTGTTTGGCGATTTCCCTTAGCCGATTGGCATCCGGTCTCGCGGGACCGGCATCTTGCCACGAAACGGCGTCGCACGACAGTCATGGCGCTGCCTCCGGAGAGGGTGGCGTCACATTGGCGTATCCTGTGGCGGCGAGCGTCACCGCGCAGCGGACCGGAACGGCAGATTCCGGCGCGCGCCACCGCCAGACGCCGATGAAGGAGATACCGACGATGACATTCCCAAGCGCCGACAGCGCACAGACTCAAGCGGGCTCGCCAGGCCCGACCCCACGCATACTCACGCCAGGCAAACCGATCCGCCTCTCGAAAGGCTCGCTCGTGGCCGAAGTCCAACCCGGTTGCGGCGGCCGGCTCGCGCGACTCGCTCGCCGCGACACGCGCGGCGACCTGTTCGACTACCTCGTACCGCTGGGCAACGAACCGTTCTCGTCTGACGAATGGCCGAAGGCCGGTGCCTTTCCGATGCTGCCGTATACCAATATGTTGCGCGACGACACCCTGCACTGGCGCGAGCGCACGATTGGCGTTCGCGAGGCGCCTGCGGCGTCGAGTTCGCTGCACGGCTGGGGGCTGCGGCGCGAGTGGGACGTCGTCGACGAGAGCCCTGACTGTTGTGTGCTGCAACTCGACAGCCCCGCCCAACCCGAATGGCCCTGGCACTATCAGGCGTACCTCTCGGTGTCGCTCGACGAGCACGGGGTGGACATGCTGTTGTCGATCACCAATCTCTCCGCCGAAGACATGCCGGCCGGACTCGGGCTGCACCCGTACTTCCGCTGGCCTGCGGGCGCGCGTCTGATGTTCGAATCGGAAGCCATCTGGCGTTCGCCCTCTGAAGACATCCGCTGGCCGAGCGAGCAGCGTGTGCATGTCGGCGCGATGGAAGTCGTGTCCGTCGGCGGCGGACTCGATACCGGGGGACGATCGACCTGGTTCGCCGAAGTGCCCTCCGAGTCCGGACGATTCGACGCGCGTATCGACTACGCCGGTGGCCTGCGCTCGGTCACCGTGCGCAGCGACAACACCACCTGGCTGGTGCTGCACTCGCCGGCGGGGCGTCCGTACCTGTGCCTCGAGCCGTCGACACACCGGGTCGGCGAGTTCGACGACGATCACGTCGTGCTGGCGCACGGACAAACGCTCGACCTGTCGATGCGCATCGATCTGGCCTGATCTGGCCAGATCGCCAGACGAATCACCCAAGAAAAAACCCCGTCGGCCCGCAAGGGCGACGGGGTTTTTCCCAGGTGCCGGGTCCCTGTCGGGCACCTCGGCACGCTCTGCTTACTGGCAAGCCTCGCACTCTTCGAAGCCAGGGTCGCCCGGACGCATCGTGCAGACCGCGCCTTCGGCTTCCGGCATCGGTTGTGCCAGCGGCGAGCTCGGCTCGGCCGAGAAGCTTCCGCTCGGCGTCACCCCCCCCGAACTCACCGCGTTCAGCGCGCCGTGGCTCACCGTCGACTTCTCGACGTGCGTTGCAGCCATCGTACGCAGGTAGTACGTGGTCTTCAGTGCGCGCGTCCAAGCCAGCTTGTACGTCTCGTCGAGCTTCTTGCCCGAAGCGCCCGCCATATAGATGTTGAGCGACTGCGCCTGATCGATCCACTTCTGACGACGCGACGCCGCCTCGACCAGCCACTTCGGTTCGACTTCGAACGCCGTGGCGTAAATCTCGCGCAGATCGGCCGGCACGCGATCGATACGGGCGAGCGAGCCGTCGAAGTACTTGAGGTCGGCGACCATCACTTCGTCCCACAGGCCGCGAGCCTTCAGGTCACGCACCAGATACTCGTTGACCACCGTGAATTCGCCCGACAGGTTCGACTTCACGTACAGGTTCTGGAACGTCGGCTCGATACAGGCCGAGACGCCGATGATGTTCGAGATCGTCGCGGTCGGTGCGATCGCCACGCAGTTCGAGTTGCGCATGCCGTGATCGGCGATGTGCTTGCGCAGGCTGTCCCAGTCGAGCGTGCTCGACAGGTCGACGTCGACATAACCGCCACGCTCTTCGGCCAGCAGCTTGAGCGAATCCTGCGGCAGGATGCCGCGATCCCACAGCGAGCCCTTGTACGACGAATACTGACCTCGCTCCTTCGCCAGCTCGGTCGACGCCCAGTAGGCGTAGTAGCACACGGCTTCCATCGAACGATCGGCAAACTCGACTGCGTCGTTCGACGCGTAGGGCGTGCGCAGCAGGTGCAGGCAGTCCTGGAAGCCCATGATGCCCATGCCCACCGGACGGTGATGCAGGTTCGAGTTGCGCGCCTTCGCCACCGCGTAGTAATTGATGTCGATGACGTTATCGAGCATGCGCATCGCCACGCGAATGGTGCGCTGCAGCTTTTCGTGATCCAGCGCGTAGCCGTTGGCCGTCTGCTTCAGGTGAGCCACGAGGTTCACCGAGCCGAGGTTACACACGGCGATTTCGGTCTCGCTCGTGTTGAGCGTGATTTCCGTGCACAGGTTCGACGAGTGCACCACGCCCACGTGTTGCTGCGGCGAGCGGATGTTGCACGGGTCCTTGAACGTGATCCACGGATGGCCGGTTTCGAACAGCATGCCCAGCATCTTGCGCCAGAGCGCCTGCGCCGGCACTTTCTTGAACAGCTTGATCTCGCCGCGCGCGGCCTTCTCTTCGTAGGCCGTGTAAGCCTGTTCGAAGGCCTTGCCGTACTTGTCGTGCAGATCCGGGCAGGTTGACGGCGAGAACAGCGTCCACTCGGCGCCTTCCATCACGCGCTTCATGAACAGATCGGGAATCCAGTTCGCCGTGTTCATGTCGTGCGTACGACGACGATCGTCGCCCGTGTTCTTGCGCAGTTCCAGGAATTCTTCGATGTCCAGGTGCCACGTTTCCAGGTACGCGCAGACAGCGCCCTTGCGCTTGCCGCCCTGGTTCACGGCCACGGCCGTGTCGTTGACCACCTTCAGGAACGGCACCACGCCCTGGCTCTTGCCGTTCGTGCCCTTGATGTGCGAGCCAAGTGCGCGAACCTGCGTCCAGTCGTTGCCCAGACCGCCCGCGAACTTCGAGAGCAGCGCGTTTTCCTTGAGCGCTTCGTAGATACCTTCCAGATCGTCCGAGACCGTCGTCAGGTAGCACGACGAGAGCTGCGAGCGACGCGTGCCCGAATTGAACAGCGTCGGCGTCGAACTCATGAAGTCGAAGCTCGACAGAATCTGGTAGAACTCGATCGCACGCGCTTCGCGCTCGACTTCATTGAGCGCCAGACCCATTGCCACACGCATATAGAACGCCTGCGGCATTTCAATACGATGGCTGTCGATGTGCAGGAAGTAGCGGTCGTACAGCGTCTGCAGGCCCAGGTAGTTGAATTGCAGGTCGCGCGACGCGTCGAGCGCGGCGCCCAGCTTGGCCAGATCGAACGAGAGCAGTTGCTCGTCGAGCAGTTCGGCCTCAACCCCTTGCTTGATGAAACGCGGAAAGTACTCGATGTAGCGCGCAGCCATTTCGCCCTGCGGCACTTCTTCGCCGAGAATTTCGCGGCGGATCGTGTGCATCAGGATACGGGCCGTGACCTGGCTATACGCCGGTTCCTTCTCGATGAGCGTACGCGAAGCGAGAATCGCCGAATCGTAGACCTGCGACAGCGGCACGCCGTCGTACAGATTCTTGATGGTCTCCGTCAGGATCGGATCGGCTTTGACTTCATCGCCGAGATTCTCGCAGGCGGCTTGCACCACGCCGCGCAGCACGGCCATGTCGAGCGTACGCGTCACACCGTCGTCGGTGACACGCAGCACCGGCGCGTCGGGCGCAGCGGCTTCCTGCGTGGTCTCGACCGCCTGAGCACGCTCTTGCGAACGCTTCTCGCGGTACAGCACGTAGGCGCGAGCCACGTTGTGCTCACCTTCGCGCATGAGCGCGAGTTCGACCTGATCCTGAATATCTTCGATGTGGAACGTACCGCCGTTCGGACGGCTACGCACCAACGCGCGCACGACGTTCTGCGTCAATTGCTCCACGAGTTCGCGCACGCGCGCCGAAGCCGCACCTTGACCGCCGTTCACGGCAAGAAACGCCTTGGTCACAGCGATGGCGATCTTCGACGGCTCGAAACCCACCACCGCGCCGTTGCGTCGAATCACTTTGAAGTCGGCGTTGGTGGCCGGCTCGAATGCGCCCGTCGTCTGGGGCGCCGACGCACCCGCGCCACTGCCAGCAGTTGCGGCGGGCGTGGGGTTCGGGCGGGTGAGGTTTTCGTTAGTCTGCATGTAAAAACTCCCGTTCCAATGAGATGGTGCTGTTAGCGCGTCTCTACCAGTTTTATTGCCGGCAAAAATGCGCCCTGGGGGCGCCGATGGAGCGAAGTGCTGAACACCGCACGACCGACGGACGGCCAAGGGTTCGAGGTGTCCGCTGCACGGCTTTGCTGCTGTGCCGCCCCACTAAACGCCGCGGGACAAGCACGGTATTGATGGTTATTGCATCCTGGGCCGAACCCGACATCAACCACTAGATGTAGTGGTCGGCACTGGAATTGGCACTAAGTATAGTGGAGATGACGCACTCCGCAAACCCAAAAATTTCACGCGCCGGGGACGCCCGTGCCATCGCCCTGTCAAGCAAAACCTGTCCCCGGATGGGGATTAATCGGCCGGCTGAAACGGCAATGCTTCGGGGCTCAGATCCGCCATGCGGCGCAATCGCTGCCACTCGAAATGCGGTCCCGGATCGGTCTTCCGGCCCGGGGCTATGTCGGCATGTCCGGCCACGGCTTGAATCGGATAACGCTCACACAACGCACGCGTTAGCGCCGCCAACGTTGCATACTGCGCCGCAGTGAACGGCAGTTCGTCGGTGCCTTCAAGCTCAACGCCGATTGAAAAATCGTTGCAGCGCGAACGGCCTTCGAACGACGACGCCCCCGCATGCCACGCCCGTGCATCGCACGACACGAACTGCTGCAACGCACCATCGCGTCGCACCAGAAAGTGCGACGAGACGTGCACGCCACGAATCTCGTCGAAGAACGGATGCGCATCGTGGTCGAGCCGATTCTGGAAAAATGCCGCAATTTCATCGCCGCCGAACTGACCCGGCGGCAATGAGATGTTGTGTACCACGAGCAGGTCGGTCGGCATCCCGTCGGGCCGCGTGTCGAAATTGGGCGACGGCAGACGTTCGGCTTCGCGCACCCATCCGTTGGCATCGAGGGTGAGCGACGGACGTTGATCCGGCGCGTTCATGCGCGACCTCGCGGCATCGGCAAGGTGCGCCGCTCAACACGATCACACGACCGAGGCGCAACGTTAGGGGACGCAAATGACTGGAGCATGACGGGCATGGCGAACTCCCGTAGAGCGAGGGGCGCCATTGTAGCCCACTTGGCCCGCGCCTGCCGCCAGCATGCCCGGCATGCCGGATGCGAGCGGTGCGTCGACATATCGCCTGTTGCCGGGTGCCTGCGGGCCACTGGGCGATAGCGATGGCGAATTCCCAAAGAAGAAGCCTCCCGCCGTGCTTGGCCGAGAGGCTTCTGTGGGCGTGACCACGCCCTGGGATGGCGTCGTACTCGTGTCATACGACACGCGCACCACCCCGCGCCGCTCACAGGTGCGGCGCTATTGGCCGTTCCCGGCCGGTGATACTCGTCTCCTGCGTCAATCCGGTATTCGATGTCGATCCGATCGCCTCGTTCGTTGCCATCCATCACGGAAATGCCGGAATTGCCGACTCCACCCCTTCCATATGCGCTTCAGGGTGATGCTCCTTGAGCATGTCGCGAATCTCGTCAACACGACCGTCGCGCACATCCACCATGAGCAGGATCATGCCGCGCTCGAGCGGTTCGCGAAACGCCTTGAGCCGGGAGTTCGGCACCGACACACCGATCATGCTCGACACCCAGGCGCCGAAGAGCGCGCCGAGAGGTGCGGTCACGATCATCAATTCCCATTGGGGACGTGTGCCCACGATGGGGAAAAACGCGGCGACTGCACCGACTGCCAAACCACAGAACCCGCCGATCACGAGTCCGGCTTCTGCGCCGTGCACGATATCGGAAGTCTGAAGCAGGTTAGCCTCGTGCAGTCCCTCCAGGTCCATTTCGTCACGTGCCATAAAGTGGATGTGACGCTCGTCGATCCGGGCGAGCAGCAAATCGCTCATCGTGCGCCCGGCACTGGCCAGATCGGGAAGAAGAAAATACATCCGTCTGCGCATTAGCATGTTGCGCCCTCCTGTCATCTCGTCTCTGTTGTTATGGTTCTTTTATACAGAGCCGGTTACTGTGTTTTAGTGCATGCGACAGGCATGCGCAAGGCGGCCCATTCGAGCGCCATGCCAGAGACGAGGGGGAAATTCGGAATCGCTGCGCAGTCTGGCTGCGCAGCGGGACTCAGACGCGGTGTTCGCGCGTGAGATAGGCGTCGCGGTGCGCAGCGCTGCAAAAATGTTTGCCGCCTGAACCGCCGATGGCTTCGCTCTCGGGAAGGTAGGTATCGCACTCGATGCATTGCACCATACGCTCCGCCGGCGGCAGCGCTTCGCGCACGGTCGGGCGCGGACCGTTCGCCGGCGGCGGACGCCGCTGTTCGTTGCGCTCGTTGCGCTCATCGCGCTCGGTGTTGCGCTTACGCTCGTTGTACCGCATCCACCATGTGCCAGCCACCAACAACACCAGTAACAGCAGGATATTGCGCATCGCGCTTCAAGTCTCCGTTATGCGATGCAGCACCACCTCAAGCACGAAGCGAGAGCCGACATACGCCAGCAAAAGCGCCACGAACGACGCCAGAACCCAACGCAGCGCGACCTTCCCGCGCCACCCATAAAAGTGCCGGCCCAGCAGCACCGCGCCGAACATCAGCCACGACACCACTGCGAACACGGTCTTGTGATCGATGCGCACCGCGCGCCCGAACAGCGCCTCGGAGAACATCACACCGGAAATCAGCGTCAGGGTCAGCAATACGAACCCGGCACCGATCAACCGGAACAGCAATTTCTCCATCGTGAGCAGCGGCGGCAACGTCTCGAGCCAGCGCGAAAGCCAGCCGGTCGCCTCATTGCTGCGCGACGGATGCAGTTGCCGCTCGGCATAAATCATCAGCAGCGCGTGCAGCGCGGCCAGTGCGAACAGCCCGTAGGCCATGTTGGCGATGATGAAGTGCACCTTGAAAATCGGATCTGCGGCAAAACCGAGAATGCGCACATCCGGAAAAATCATCGGCAACAGACACGCAACGGCGGCCACGGGTGTGACCATCAGTCGCAGGCTGTCGAGCGGGAAGAAGAAACTCTCGATCCAGTAAATACCGACCGAGAGCCACAGCATGGCCGAGAGCATGTACGCGAAACCGAAGTGCATGCTGTCCGCGCGGAAGATAGTCTGATGCAGCAACACCCCGTGCAGCAGCAGCGCAGCGAGCAGCGAAAGCTGCATCGGCCAGCGCGACGGGGTGCCCGTGACCGGCACAGGCGCGACCCGCCCGCCCGCCAGAGCGAGCGCGGCATCGCGCCGGTATCCTTGCCACGAACAAACCGCCAGCCCGGCGTAAAGGATGGCGGTCAGCGCATACAGTAAAATAGTCATATTTGAAGTTTACACCAGCCCATGACGGGCGCGCTGCCACACCCACTACGCCCCCTCCGGGGCCGCGGGACAGGCCGCCGGGGCCACTGCGAGTCTTACAGGATACGTTTCATGCTCGACAATCTCACTACGCGCCTCGCCAAAGTCGTCAAGACGCTGCGCGGCGAAGCTCGCCTGACCGAGGCCAACACGCAGGAAATGCTGCGCGAAGTGCGTCTCGCCCTGCTCGAGGCCGACGTCGCCCTGCCGGTGGTCCGCGATTTCATCGCCAAGGTGAAAGAAAAGGCACTGGGTGAGGAGGTGATCTCCAGCCTCTCGCCGGGCCAGGCACTCGTGGGCGTGGTGCAGCGCGAACTGACCGCGCTCATGGGCGGCGACTACGAAGGCCGTGCCGCCGAACTCAATCTCGCGACCACGCCACCCGCCGTCATCCTGATGGCCGGCCTGCAGGGCGCGGGTAAGACGACCACGGTCGGTAAGCTCGCCAAGCTGCTGCGCGCCCAGAAGAAGAAAGTCCTCACAGTTTCCACCGACATCTACCGCCCCGCCGCTATCGCCCAGTTGCAGACGGTGACACAGCAGGTCGACGCCGACTTCTTCCCGTCGCAACCCGATCAGAAGCCCGTGGACATCGCCCGCGCGGCCGTCGACTGGGCCCGCCGCCATCACCATGATGTGCTGCTCGTCGACACGGCCGGCCGTCTGGGTATCGACGAAGTAATGATGCAGGAAATCAGTGCCCTGCACGCCGAACTCAAGCCGATTGAAACGCTGTTCGTCGTCGACGCCATGCTCGGCCAGGACGCCGTGAACACTGCCCGCGCCTTCAACGACGCACTGCCGCTCACCGGTGTGGTGCTCACCAAGCTCGACGGCGACTCGCGCGGCGGTGCAGCGCTGTCGGTGCGCCACATTACCGGCAAGCCGATCAAGTTCGTCGGTGTGGGCGAAAAGCTCGACGGCCTCGAAGTCTTCCACCCGGATCGCATGGCGAACCGGATTCTCGGCATGGGCGACATTCTGGCGCTCGTTGAGGAAGCGCAACGCGGCGTCGACGTGCAGGCCGCGCAAAAACTCGCCGACAAGGTCAAGAAAGGCGGCGACTTCGATCTGAACGACTTCAAGGCGCAGATCGGCCAGATGAAGAAGATGGGCGGCCTGTCGTCGCTCATGGACAAGTTGCCCGCCCAATTCCAGGCCGCAGCCAGCCAGACCAACATGGATCAGGCCGAGAAGCAGGTGCGCCGCATGGAGGGCATCATCAATTCGATGACGCCGGCCGAGCGCGCCAAGCCGGAACTGATCAAGGCGAGCCGCAAGCGCCGTATTGCCGCCGGTGCCGGTGTTCAGGTGCAGGAGGTCAACCGCATGCTCAATCAGTACGACCAGATGCGCACCATGATGAAGAAGCTCAAAGGCGGCGGCATGATGAAGATGATGCGCAGCATGAAAGGCATGATGCCCGGCATGCGCTGAGCCAGGCTTACCGGTCGCGGTCCGGGCATTCCTACGGATTTTCCGTATATACTCCGGGCCGCACTTAGCGACATCCCCCAGCAACACGTTCCACAGGGTCGCCCCATATGAACCGCGAAGAAGCCCTCGAAGTATTCCGTAATTCCGAAGAAATCGTCTCGGCCGACGAGGTGAACCGGTCCGTCGACACGATGGCCAAGTCCATCAGGGACGCCATCGGCGACGAATTCCCGATGGTGCTGTCGGTCATGGGCGGCGCGGCCGTCTTCACCGGCATGCTGCTGCCGCGCCTGGACTTCCCGCTCGAGTTCGACTACATCCACCTCTCGCGCTACAACAACACCACCACCGGCGGTGCGATGCAGTGGCGCGTGGCGCCGCGCGACTCGGTGCGCGATCGCGTGGTGCTCGTGCTCGACGACATTCTCGACGAAGGTGCCACGATGGCGGCGATTCGTGACCGGATTCTGGAGATGGGCGCCTCGAAGTTCTACAGCGCCGTGCTGTGCGAGAAGATCCTGACGAAGGAAAAGCCGTCGCGCCCGGATTTCTGCGGCTTCACGGTGCCGGATCGTTATGTCTTCGGCTGCGGCATGGACGCCAAAGGCTACTGGCGTAACCTGCCGGCCATCCGTGCGCTGACTACGCCGCGCTAAGCGCCGCGGCGGGATACCCTCCCGCACCGCAAGACAGTCCGAAGGGGCCCGTTCAGACGCGGCCCCTTTTTCATGGTTGTCGCGGCACGCACCACGCCATCAGAATTGGTGCACGAAGGTCTTCACGCCCTTGAGGATCATCTCGACCGAGATCGCCACCAGAATCAGCCCCATCAAACGCTCGAATGCCGCCACCACGCGCGAGCCGACCCATCGTTCGATGCGATCGGCAAGAAGCAGCACCACCGCGCAAACGGCCATCGTCACGCACAGTGCAGTGATCCACTCGAGCATGCGTCCCGGTTGCTGCGACACGAGCAGCATGACGGTCGCGAGCGCCGACGGCCCCGCAAGCGCCGGTATCGCCAGCGGCACGATGAGCGGCTCGCCCGCATCGGGCAACGAGCCCTGATCGGGACGGGGAAAGATCATGCGCAGCGCGATCAGGAACAGCACGATGCCCCCGGCCAATTGCAACGACAGATCGGTGAGACTCATCATGCGCAGAAAGCGATCGCCCGCCAGCATGAAGAGCAGCAGGATGACAAACGCAATCAGCACCTCGCGCAAGATCACCCGCGGCCGTCGATGGGCCGGCACATTCTTCAGGGCATTCACGAAGATCGGGATATTGCCGAACGGGTCGGTGATGAGCAGCAACAGCACCGTCGCTGACGCGAACGTATATTCCATACCGATAACGCTTCCAGATATGACAACGGCAGCCGCCAGGGCGACTGCCGTCAGGTATTGCCTCATGCGTCTGCGCTCGCGCGACGTTTCACCGGCAGACGTTCACCGGCGCACCGCGCGCTCCTCGCTCAGATCGCTTTGGCTGCGCGCACCTTGCCTGTGACGACTTCCGCCACGACGGCGGCGTCGAGCAACTGAGCTTGCGCGTCGCGGCGGCCCTGATACTCGATCTTGCCTTCCTTCAGGCCACGGTCGCCGATCACCACGCGATGCGGCACGCCGATCAGTTCCCACTCGGCGAACATCACGCCGGGACGCTCGCCACGGTCGTCGAGAATCACGTCGACGCCGGCCGCCAGCAGCGCTTCGTAGACCTTATCGGTGGCAGCACGCACGGCGTCGCTGCGGTCGTAGCCCATCGGGCACAGCACCACTTCGAACGGCGCGATCGACTCCGGCCAGATGATGCCTTTATCGTCGAAGTTCTGCTCGATGGCCGCACCGAGAATACGCGTGATGCCGATGCCGTAGCAGCCCATCTCCATCGGTGCCGGCTTGCCGGTCTCGTCGAGGAAGGTGCCGCCCATGGCGTCCGAGTACTTGGTGCCCAACTGGAACACGTGGCCCACTTCGATACCCCGGCACAGCGCGATCTCGCCCTTGCCGTCCGGCGAGAGATCGCCCGGCACGACGTTGCGCAGATCAGCCACGACTTCGGGCTCGGGCAGATCGCGGCCCCAGTTCACGCCGGTAGTGTGGAAGTCGACCTCGTTCGAGCCGACCACGAAGTCGCTCATCTTCGCGACCGTGCGATCGACCACGAGCTTGACCGGCTTCTTTGTACCGAGGGGGCCCAGATAGCCCGGCGGCGTGCCGAACCATTCGACGATCTCGGCTTCGCTCGCGAAACGGAAGTCGGACAGCCCCGGCACCTTGCTCGCCTTGATCTCGTTGAGTTCATGGTCGCCGCGCAGCAGGAGCAGCCACACGGTGGTGCCGGCGTCTTCGCTGTCGGTAGCGAGCACGATCGACTTGACCGTGCGCGCCAGCGGGATCGACAGCAATTCCGCGACGGCTTCGCACTTGGCCTTGCCCGGCGTGGCGGTCTTGGTCAGTGCCTCGGCAGGGGCGGCGCGCTCGCCCTGCGGCGCGAGCGCCTCGGCCATTTCGACGTTGGCTGCATAGTCGGACGTCGGGCAGTAGGCGATAGCGTCTTCGCCGGTGTCGGCGATCACATGGAATTCATGCGAACCGGAGCCGCCAATGGAGCCGTTGTCGGCCACCACGGCGCGGAACGTCAGACCCAGACGCGTGAAGATGCGAACGTAGGCGTCGAACATCTTCTGATAAGACACCTGCATGCCCGCGCGGTCCTTATCGAAGGAGTAGGCGTCCTTCATGATGAATTCGCGACCGCGCATCACGCCGAAACGCGGACGGATCTCGTCGCGGAACTTCGCCTGCACCTGATAGAAGTTCACCGGCAGTTGGCGGTAGCTCTTGATTTCGCGGCGGGCAATGTCCGTCACGACTTCCTCGTGCGTCGGGCCGACGACGAATTCGCGGCCGTGGCGATCCTTCAGACGCAGCAGTTCCGGGCCGTATTTCTCCCAGCGCCCCGACTCCTGCCACAATTCGGCCGGCTGCACAGCCGGCATGAGCAGTTCAAGCGCGCCTGCGCGGTTCATTTCTTCACGAACGATGGCTTCGACCTTGCGGATCGAGCGCAAGCCGATCGGCAGGTAATCGTAGATACCGCCGGCGACGCGGCGAATCATCCCGGCGCGCATCATCAGCTTGTGGCTGACGATTTCAGCGTCGGTGGGCGCTTCCTTGAGGGTGCCGATGAAGAAACGAGAAGCTTTCATGCAGATTTCCGGAAAAATGAGGGTCAACGGCGCGCACAGCGCTCAGGTCGGTGACCAGAAGCGAGGCCGGGGCGCGCCAAAACGTCGTCGCAGCCCCTGAGACACCCGCCGGCCGTACACGCCGCCCCGGTCACCCGAGCCGCCGCCGGCCGCCGCGCCGGTGATTATCTGTTTATAATCGAAGCAATTTTAAAGGATTCAAGGGTGGTTGTATGCTTGACCGTGAAGGCTTTCGCCCGAACGTCGGCATCATCCTCTTAAACGCACGCAATGAAGTGTTCTGGGGCAAGCGGCTGGGCGAGCACTCCTGGCAGTTCCCGCAAGGCGGCATCAAGTACGGCGAAACGCCTGAACAGGCCATGTTCCGAGAATTGCACGAGGAAACCGGGCTAAAGCCAGAACACGTCAAAATCATCGGTCGCACACGCGACTGGCTGCGTTATGAGGTGCCGGACAAATTCATCAAGCGCGAAGTGCGCGGACATTACCGGGGCCAGAAGCAAATCTGGTTCCTGCTGCGCATGGTCGGTCGCGATTGCGACATCTGCCTGCGCGCCACCGATCATCCCGAGTTCGACGCCTGGCGTTGGAACGAGTACTGGGTGCCGCTCGACGCAGTCATCGAGTTCAAGCGCGAGGTGTATCAGCTCGCCCTGAACGAGCTATCGCGCTATCTGCGACGCTCGGCCGCACGCGCGCAGCATGACCGGCGGCGGTTTCCGCGCGCCGGCGCCCGGATCGAAGACATGCCGCCCGGCGGCACCGACGCGCATGACGACAGGTGCAACAGCGAGAACTGCGGCGGCCCCGGCGAAGCTGCCGACACCGCCAGCTCGGGCATGCCGCCCCGGGAGCACTGAACCAGGCCGCGGCCGGCTTGTCCCATCATCGGTCGCGGGCGTCATGCCCGCGCCCTTTTTTGACCTGGCGTCCTCCGGGATGCCGCGCGGATTGCCCGCTTTCGTTCATCCGCCGTCCAACCGACTTCTCATCCACATCTCATGCGTCCTTTCTTTGCCCGCCGCGCCCCGCGCCTGGCCGCCCTGGCTCCTCTGGCCGCTCTGGCGCTGATTGCCGGCTGCAGCAGCATGTCGCAACCCGTCCAGGATTTCGACGAATACCTCGCCCAGCAGGAAGCCGCCAAGGGCAAATGGAAGGAAGCGGAGTACGCTCTGCCGACAACGCCGCCGCAAGACGCCGACCTCGTGAGCTTCCCCACCTTGCCGAACGCGACGCTCGACTACGCCATCGACGCGAAGTCGGTGCAGGTGACGGATGACGGCGTGGTCCGCTACATCGCGGTGATTCGCAGCAAGCAAGGCGCGCGTAACGTGTCGTACGAAGGCATTCATTGCTCGTCGTTCGAATCGCGTCTGTATGCCACGGCTCGACCGGACGGCACCTGGATACCGGCGCGCAACAGCGAATGGCGCCCGATCCGGCCGTATGGCTCGACGGCCTATCAGGGCATTCTGTACCGCGATTATCTTTGCCAGGACAAGACGCCAGCAGGCAACGCCAAGGCCATCGTTCAGGGCTTGCGCTTCCCGACGACCAATCCGACCTACCGCTGAGCGCAGCAGGCGGGTCTCACCTGCCACGCTTCATCGAAAAAAACGCCGGTCACGCATTGCGTGCCGGCGTTTTTCACGTCCGATGCGAGGGGGCTTCCCCCCACCCCGGAGCTCTCAGCGCAGAATCAGATTGTCGCGATGAATCAATTCCGGCTCGTTCGCAAAGCCCAGCACCTGCTCGATATCGCTGCTCGGGTGACGGCGAATCAGTCGTGTCTCGGAGGCACTGTAGTTGGACAGGCCCCGCGCGACTTCGTGACCGGCTTCGTCCATGCAGGCAATCACCTCCCCGCGCGCAAACGTGCCTTCGACGTCGATCACGCCGATCGGCAACAAGCTCTTGCCCTCTTCCACCAGCTTCTTGCACGCGCCCGCATCGATCACGACACGGCCGCGCACTTGCAAATGGTCGGCCATCCACTGCTTGCGTGCCGTGAGCACCGCCGTACGGGCGACCAATTGCGTGCCGATCGCTTCGCCGCCAGCCAGACGCAAGAGCACGTCGGCTTCGCGCCCCGACGCGATCACGGTATGCGCGCCGCTCGTGGCTGCGCGCTTGGCCGCAAGGATCTTGGTCAACATGCCGCCGCGTCCGATGTTGGTCCCGGCACCCCCGGCCATCGCTTCCAGACGCTCGTCCCCCGCTTCGGCCTCGTGCACGAACTCGGCGTCGGGATGCTTACGCGGGTCGGCTGTGTACAGGCCGGATTGATCGGTCAGGATGACCAGCGCGTCGCCGTCGATCAAGTTGGTCACGAGCGCGCCCAGCGTGTCGTTGTCGCCGAACTTGATTTCGTCGGTCACCACCGTGTCGTTCTCGTTGATGATCGGCACCACGCCGAGTCGCAACAACGTCAGCAAGGTCGTCCGCGCATTCAGATAGCGTTCGCGGTCTGCCAGATCGGCATGCGTGAGGAGAATCTGCGCGGTTCGCACGCCGTGCTCGGCGAAGCGGGTCTCGTAGACCTGCGCCAGCCCCATCTGGCCCACGGCAGCCGCCGCCTGAAGTTCATCGATGGCCTTCGGGCGGCGCGCCCAGCCCAGACGCTGCATTCCCTCGGCAATGGCGCCCGAGCTGACGAGCACCACCTGCTTTGGCGCACGTCCGTCGCCACCGTGCCGCAGCGCGGCGATCTGTTGCGCCCATCGCGCAATGGCAACATCGTCCAGACCGCGACCGTCATTGGTCACGAGACTGGAGCCCACTTTCACCACAAGCCGCTTGGCATCGGCGATGACCGAACGCATGGACCTGGATTCTCCTGCGGATATATTGGGAAGACGGGCAGCTGCAGTCGCCGGGAGGCGGCGGGAAGTGACGTAGGACCGCCCTTCCCTTACATGGCTACAGCAGCCGGTTCACGAGGGGTGACGCGATCTGGCGCGACAGCACCCCGCATTTGAGTGACGAGAAGTTTACGCCTTCGGCGCGTCGTCCGGGGGCGTTTGTGGCGTGTTCTCGGCTGCCGGCTCGGCCGGGGCGGCACTGCCAGCGCGAAAACGCGGGTCCAATGCGGCATCTTCAAGCGCCTCTTCGACGGCACCACGTTGCTGGTAAAGATATTCCTGCACCGCCAGGCACAATTTCTCGCAGCCTTCGCCCGTCAGCGCGGAAATCTCGAACGTGGGGCCACTCCAGCCGAAGCGCGTCTTGAAGTCGGCCACGCGTTCGGCACGCTCCGCTTCGGGCACCATGTCGACCTTGTTGAGCACCAGCCAGCGAGGCTTCTGGAACAGCTCCTCGTCGTACTTCTGCAATTCGAGAACGATGGCCTGTGCATCGACCACCGGGTCGACGCCTTCGTCGAACGGTGCGATATCCACGATATGGAGCAACAGGCCGGTGCGCTGCAAGTGACGCAGGAACTGGTGACCCAGCCCCGCACCTTCCGCAGCGCCTTCGATCAGGCCGGGAATATCGGCGATCACGAAGCTCTTGCCCGGCGCGGTGCGCACGACACCCAGATTCGGGTGCAACGTCGTGAACGGATAATCCGCAATCTTCGGACGTGCATTCGATACCGATGCGATGAATGTCGACTTGCCTGCATTCGGCATGCCGAGCAGACCGACGTCTGCGAGCACCTTCAGCTCAAGCTGGAGCATACGGCGCTCACCGGGCTTGCCATCCGTCTTCTGACGCGGCGCACGGTTCGTGCTCGACTTGAAATGGAGGTTGCCCAGACCACCTGCGCCGCCTTGCGCGAGCACGACTTCCTGACCGTGTTCGGTCAGGTCGGCGATGGTCTCGCCGGTTTCCATATCGCTGATGATGGTGCCGACCGGCATGCGCAGGAAAATGTCCTCGCCGCCTTTGCCGTAGCAATCTGCGCCGCGACCGGATTCGCCGTGCTTCGCCAGATGCTTCTTCGAATAACGGTAATCGATCAGGGTGTTGATGTTGCGATCCGCCACGGCATACACACTGCCGCCGCGACCGCCGTCGCCGCCGTCAGGTCCACCGAACGGCACGAACTTCTCACGGCGCATCGATGCCGAGCCATTGCCGCCATTCCCGGCGATCACCTCGATACGCGCTGCGTCAATGAATTTCATGTGGGTTCGTTCCGCTCAATCGACCGTCCGCAGACGATCCAAATACTGTTCAATGATCCGGCCGGGCGCGCGATGCTTGCGGCGCACAGGCGGGACAAACAAAAAAGGCTCCGCATGAGAGCGGAGCCTTTTGGTGGCAAAAGGCTTAGCTTACGCTGCCGGCACCACGCTAACCACTTGCTTCTTCGCTGCGCCCTTGACGGCGAACTGCACGTGGCCGTCGGCCAGTGCAAACAGCGTGTGGTCCTTACCGATACCGACGTTTTCGCCGGCATGCATACGAGTACCACGTTGGCGAACGATGATGCCGCCAGCCAGGATTGCCTGACCGCCGTACACCTTCACGCCGAGGCGCTTCGACTCAGAATCGCGGCCGTTACGGGACGATCCGCCTGCTTTTTTGTGTGCCATGACTTAACTCCTTACCTAGCTCGATCGATTAGCCGTTGATGCTGTCGATGCGCAGCTCGGTGTAGTTTTGGCGATGGCCTTGACGCTTTTGGTAGTGCTTGCGACGGCGCATCTTGAAAATCTTCACCTTGGGGTGACGACCTTGGGCGATAACGGTAGCCTTGACGGAAGCCCCACTGACCAACGGCGCACCGAACTTAATCGATTCGCCCTCGCCAACGGCGAGAACCTGGTCGATGGTGATTTCAGCGCCAATGTCAGCCGGTATCTGTTCTACTTTGAGCTTTTCGCCAGCAGCAACTTTATATTGCTTACCGCCGGTTTTTATGACCGCGTACATTGTTGAACCTCACTCATAAACAAGAGAATTTCCGCGCCGGCCGAGGGCCCCAAAAGGACTCGACTTACCGGCCGATCACACCGCTGCGGACCGTCATACCGAAGTATTTTCGGACCTGACGCAACGAATGCGCGCACGAAAACCGGGAATTATACAGACTTTCTCCTTTTGAGTCAAAGACTTCCGTGAAACCAGCCTTTACGCGGGGCTGGTCCCCGAAAGTCGCCCCGCGCACTATATAATTTGGGGCGAATTTTTCCTCACCCGAGCCTTGTCTTGACTGCTTCGACTTCTCCCCAGAACGTACTGGCCGCCATCGCCGACGACATGCGTGCCGTCGACCAGCTTATCCGCCACCGGCTGGCCTCCGAGGTGGTCCTGATCAATCAGATCTCGGAATACATCATCAATTCGGGCGGCAAACGGCTGCGTCCGGCATTGCTGCTGCTCGTCGCCGGCGCGCTCGGCGTGAGTTCGCCGCACCGCTTCGAACTGGCCGCGGTCATCGAGTTCATTCACACCTCAACGCTGCTTCACGACGATGTCGTCGACGAATCCGACCTGCGCCGCGGCAAACAGACCGCCAACGCGCTGTTCGGCAATGCGGCGTCGGTGCTCGTGGGCGACTTCCTGTATTCGCGCTCCTTCGAAATGATGGTGAGCGTGGACAACATGCGTGTGATGCAGATTCTTGCGCGCGCAACCAACGTGATCGCCGAAGGCGAAGTGCTGCAGTTGCTGAACATGCATGACCCGGACGTTGACGAAGCGCGCTACCTGCAAGTCATCCAATACAAGACGGCCACGCTGTTCGAAGCGGCCACGCAACTCGCTGCCGTGCTCGCCAATGCCGACGCGCAGACCGAAGCCGCCGTGCGTGAATACGGCGGCCGTCTGGGGACGGCGTTCCAGTTGATGGACGATTGGCTCGATTACGCAGGCGACACCGACGCGATGGGCAAGAACGCGGGCGACGACCTGCGCGAGGGCAAGCCGACGCTGCCGCTCATTCATGTGCTGCAACACGGCACGGATGAAGAGCGCGCCCTCGTGCGCGAAGCCATCGAGAATGGCGGCACCGACAAGTTCGAGCCGATCCTCGCGGCAATCACGCGCACGGGCGCACTCGACTACACGCTCGCACGCGCGAAAGAAGAGGCGGATGCGGCAGCGCAAACAATTTCTGCACTCCCCTCTTCCCAATATAAAAATAGCCTGCTAGAATTGTGTTCTTACTCGATAGCGCGACGCACTTAACGGCGAAGCAGCAGTATCGAAGCGGGGTGTAGCTTAGCCTGGTAGAGCGCTACGTTCGGGACGTAGAGGCCGGAGGTTCGAATCCTCTCACCCCGACCAGGATTTACTTTGCTCTCAAGCAAAGCAAAAAAACCGCCGGACGTGTCCGGCGGTTTTTTTATGTCCGCCGCATTTGTTGTCCGTACGGTTCGCACCGTGCCGTCCTGGCGAAGCGGGCTCGAATGTCATGCAGTCCGTCGCATTCGATCTGGCGCATCATGCGCCCCCAGCCCATATGACGGGTGCCTCATCCCCTCTGCTATAGTGGCGACTCATTGCCACCCCACGCGCCATTCGCGCGCCCAAACGCTTGGAAGCCTTGCCCTTATGGGCGCAGATTTGCGCCGTCGCCCTCCTGATCGTCTGCTCGGGATTCTTTTCCATTTCCGAGACGAGCATGATGGCACTCAACCGCCATCGCCTGAAGCATCTGGTACGGATGAACGTCCACGGCGCCCAGGCCACTCAGGGCCTGCTCTCGCGCACTGAAGCGCTGCTCTCCACGATTCTCGTCGGCAACAACGTCATCAATACCGTCGTGCCGGTGCTCACCACATCGATTGCGGTGCGCTATTTCGGTAACGACGCCGTCACGCTGTCGATCGCGACCGCACTCATTGCGCTGCTTATCATCATCTTCGCCGAGATCGGCCCGAAGATCGTAGGGGCTACGTATCCCGAGCGCATCGCGTTACCGGCCAGCACGCTGCTCAAGCCGATCGTGAAAGTGGCCACGCCGCTCGTCTGGGTGCTCAACGGCTTCGTGCGCGGCATGCTGCGCGTGCTGCACATCGATACGCGCCGTGCAGCAAACGAAGCTCGCCTCACCACGGAAGAATTGCGCACCATCGTGCTCGAGGCCGGCAATTACATGCCGACCAAGCCGCGCAGCGTGCTGCTCAATTTGCTCGATCTCGAGAACATCACCATTGACGACGTGATGGTGCCGCGCGCGCGCATCGAGGCGCTCGACATCTCGGCGCCGCTCGACACGATCCTCACGCAACTCGAGACGTGCTATCACAACAAGCTGCCGGTCTATGACGGCGACATCGATCGCATCGTCGGCATTCTTCCGGTACGTCGCACGCTTGCCGCGCTACGACACCCCGACGACCTCACCGTCGACACCTTGCGCGCGCTGCTCGTCGACCCGTACTTCATCCCGAGCGATACGCCGGCGCTGCGCCAGTTGCAGTACTTCCAGGAGAACCACCGGCGCGTAGGGCTGGTCGTCAACGAATACGGCGAAGTCGAAGGGCTGGTCACCACCGAGGACATCATCGAAGAACTCATCGGCGAATTCACGACGAGTGTGCCTGGCACGGGCGGCAGTCGCTCAGGCTGGACGACGAACGACGATTGCATGGTCAGCGGCGGCGTGGGACTGCGCGATCTGAACCGGCGCTTGAATCTGCATCTGCCGACCGACGGCCCGAAGACCCTCAACGGTCTGATCCTGGAAGTGCTACGCGAGATTCCCGAAGCCGCCGTCAGCTTGGAAATCGGCGGTGTGCGCATGGAAATCGTGCAAATCGACAATCAGGCCATCAAGATGGTGCGTCTGTTCAAGCCGGCCACACGCTCGCCGCACGATTGAGCCGCACTCGCTCACTGCCAGTGACATCGCCCCATTTTTCGGGCAATTCCGATTGAGCCTCCCCAGGGTTTTGACGAGACTGAAGCTTCACCCAGTCCTCGCCAAACCCTGTCATGTCATTTCACGCATCCGAATCCGCAGACGCGGCGCGCACAGTCGATAGCCACGCGACTGTGCCGGTCACTGCCGGGCCGCTCACCGCACCACTCACCACGTCACGCAGCGCTGCTACGCCGTTACAGTTCCTCGAGCAGATGCTGAGTGAAGCCATTCGGACAGGTGCGTCCGACGTGCATTTCGAACCGATGGCGCAACGCTTTCGCATTCGGCTGCGCATCGATGGCGTTCTGCAAGAGCACCGCGACGTGCCCATGCCGTGGCGCGACATGCTCGTCTCGCGTATCAAGGTGCTCGCCAATCTGGATATTGCACAGAAGCGTCTGCCTCAGGACGGACGTATGGTGTGGCGCGAAGCGGGCGAACCGGTCGAGTGCCGCGTCAGCGCGCTGCCGACGCTGCACGGCGAAAAGGTGGTTGTGCGCTTGCTCGACGGCGCGAAGGTCCCGCTCTCGCTGGAAGGTCTCGGGTACACACCGAAGCAGTACCTTGCACTCGCCCGCGCGATCGCTCAACCGCACGGCATGATTCTGCTAACCGGCCCGACGGGCAGCGGCAAGACGGTCTCGCTCTACAGTTGCCTGCGGCGGCTCAACGACACGTCGCGCAACATCGTCACCATCGAAGACCCGGTGGAAATTCGCTTGCCGGGTATCACGCAGGTCAATCTCAACGAACGTGCCGGGCTCGACTTTGCAACGGCTCTGCGCGCGTTTCTGCGGCAGGACCCGGACGTGCTCGTCGTTGGCGAAATCCGCGATCCGCAAACCGCCGAGATCGCCGTGCAGGCAGCACAGACCGGGCACCTCGTCTTCGCGACCGTTCACGCGAACGACGCGCCCAGCACACTCGCCCGGCTATTCGACCTCGGGGTTGCGCCATTCAATCTTTCGTCGACGCTGCTGGTCATCAGCGCACAGCGGTTGCTCCGAAGACGCTGCCCGGCGGGTTGCGAACCCGGTACTGCATCCGAAGGCACAGCACCGCCCGGACATCGCTGCATGCGCTGTCATGGCACCGGCTTTGCCGGGCGCATCGGTGCCTTTCAGGTAATGCCGATCAGCGCGACACAGGCGATCAACATTGCGCAGGGCCGTAGCCCACATGAACTTGCGGCACAAGCCCGAAGCGAAGGCGTTATGACATTGCGCGAAGCCGGACTCTGGCATGCCTCAGCAGGCACGGTCCGCGAGGAGGATGTCGATGCGACAACGCCTGCCTGACTCACGCTCGCAACATGCGTGGCACCACGCACCGCCTGCCTCGTCATGCACAACGCGCCGGCGTTCAATGGAAGTGCATCGATCTCGGCCGCTCACCTTTTCGAAGAGGAATAGGCCATGCCATCGATGACGCACTCCCGCCGCTGGCAATGGCAAGGTACGGATGCCGATGGGCGGCGTTGCCGCGGAGAAGTGATTGCTCCCGGTGAAGCTGTTGCGCGCCTGATGCTTCGCGACCAGCGTCTGACCATCACGCATATCCGTGCGGGCCGCAGACACACGCCGGCGGGGCGAGTCGGCGCGGCAGACGCCACCGACCTCGTCCGGCGTCTTGCCACGTTACTGGGTACGGGCGTGCCACTCACGGCCGCACTCGATGTGCTCGCACGCGGCGCCCATACACGAGGGCTCAAACGGCTGGCCTCTGCCGTCGGGTCGGACGTCGCGCAAGGGCATCCGTTAGCGCAAGCCATGGCACGAACCAGCCGCCGATTTAGCAGCGTCGACTGTCAACTGATCGCCGCCGGAGAATTGAGCGGTCAACTTGGCCCGACGCTGGCGCGGCTTAGCGCGCAATACGACCACACACGAGCCGTCAAGGAAAAGCTCCAGCGTGCGCTTGCCTATCCGTCGACGGTACTGGTGGTTGCCGTCACCGTCGTGATCGCGCTGCTGCAATGGGTGATCCCGGAGTTCGAGCGGCTATTCGCCAGCGCCGCCGGTGGCGGCGTGCCGTTGCCGCCCCTCACCCGGTGGCTCATCGACATGTCACGCGCCTCGCTGACCAACGGGCCGTGGCTGCTGGCCGGTCTCGGCGCGACGGGGTTAGTCGTCACGGCGGCATGGCGTCGCAGCGCGCGCATACGGCGGCTACGGGATCGTCTGATATTGCGGCTACCGGGCGCTGGCCGGATCATTCGCATGATGAGCGCCGCGAGGTGGGCCAGAACCCTCGGCACACTGGTCGACGCAGGCGTCGCGCTGCCCGATGCGATGGACGCCGCCGCGAGCGCATGCGGCAACCTCGTCATGCAGCAAGCGGCACACGACGTGCATCGGGCGGTTGCCCGCGGCGCACGACTCGCAAGCTCGCTCGAAGCCCACACGCGTTGGCCGCTGGTGATCGCTCAACTGGTCGTGATTGGGGAGGAATCGGGTACACTCGGGCGCATGCTCAACCAGGCCGCCGGCCTGCTCGACGAAGAGGCCTCGCATGCGCTGGTCAGTGCCTGCGCGACGCTGGAACCCATGATGATTACGTTTCTTGGACTGCTGATCGGTGGCATGGTCCTCGCCATGTACCTGCCGATGTTTCAACTCGGATACGGTGTCGCATGAACGGTGACGCAGAACTGCTTCTTGTCGACTGGCTAGCGCAACTGGAACCTCACTGGCGCCTTTTGCTGTTCGCGGCGTTGGGCATCGTCGCCGGGCTCGGCCTCGATGTCGTCGTGCGGCGCGTGCCGCTCGCCGTCGAACAGGCTTGGCTCGAAGAGATGCAGGCCACCGATGCAACCGGCACCCCACCGCTTCACGCCCCCTCGCATCCGGCCGCCCTGCCGTCTGCCGCGATGACGCGGGCGGGTTCTCTCGCCTCGCCACACCTCGCGCGACTTGATACTGCCCCGTCACGCCGCTGGCAGCTATCGCTACTAAGCAGCGTGCTCAGTGCCGCGATCAGTTGGCGCTTCGGCCCGACCTGGCAGAGTATCGGTGCACTCGGGCTTGTCTGGACACTGATCGCGCTCGCCTACATCGACTACGACACACAACTCCTGCCCGACATGCTGACGCTGCCCTTGCTCTGGGCCGGACTGCTCTGCAACCTCGGTCACTGGTTCGCCGCACTGCCTGCGGCGGTCGTTGGCGCCGCCGCGGGCTACATGAGCCTGTGGGCGTTGTATTGGGTGTACTGGTGGCTGCGTCGCCGCGAAGGCATGGGTTTCGGCGACTTCAAACTCTATGCGGCGCTGGGTGCGTGGTTCGGCTGGACGGCGTTATTGCAAATCCTCACGCTCGCTTGCCTGCTGGCGATCGTTGTGGCCGGCGGCGCATGGATCGCCAGACGCCTGCGTGGCGACCAGATGTTTCCGTTCGGCGCTTTTCTCGCAGCGGCGGGCATCGCTACGCTGTTCTGCGGCAACGGTCTGATGATCTGGATCGGAGGAACTCCATGACTTACGCCATCGGCCTGACCGGCGGCATCGGCAGCGGCAAGACGACCGTCGCCAATCTGTTCGCCACCCATGGCATCGCCATCATCGACACCGACGCCATCGCGCACAGCATCACGGCACCGGGGGGCGCCGCCATGCCCGCGATCCGGCGCGAGTTCGGCGACGCCTTTGTCGCCCCGGACGGCTCGCTCGACCGCGCACGCATGCGCGAGGCGGTCTTCACCGACGACGCGGCAAGAGCGCGTTTAGAGGCGATTACCCATCCGCTGATTCGCACTGAGTGTGAGCGTGCCGCCGCCGAGGCAGAAGGGCCATATCTGATTTTCGTCGTACCGCTGCTTGTGGAGTCCGGTACGTGGCGCGAGCGGGTACAGCGGGTGCTCGTCGTCGACTGCACCGAGGAAACGCAGATCGCGCGAGTGATGTCCCGTAACCGCTTCACACGTGAGCAGGTGCAGGCGATCATGGCGCGGCAGGCCACCCGCGCGCAACGGCTCACTGCGGCCGACGACGTCATCGACAACGATGTTCAGCACGCACCGCTGGCGCCACAGGTCGACCGTTTGCATGCGGCTTATCTGAAGCTCGCGGCGCAGGTGGAGGGCAATTAATCGACGTTGGCGGCCGCGTTTCCTGCGTAACTGACGCACATCGCCTTCGATTGAGCGCCCACTCGCGTTGCACCCCGACAGATTCCGGCATTAGAATGTCGCCATTACGCTGAAAAGCGCCAACTCTCTTGGGCCAACGCGCTTGATCCTGTACGAATATCCGCTCAACGAACGCATTCGCACGCTGCTTCGGCTAGAAGAGCTGTTCGGGCGCTTTGCCTTTTTCGTCGGACAGGATCAGCCGCTCGATCACCATGCGGCGCTGATCACGATGTTCGAGATTGCCGACATCGCCGGGCGCACCGACCTGAAGAACGATCTGGTCAAGGAACTCGACCGGCAGCGTCAAACGCTTCATACCTATCGCGGCAATCCCGATATCGCCTCCGACGCGCTCGAGCAGTTCATCGGCGAAGTCGAGCTGGCGATCGCGAACCTCAACCAGATTCCCGGCAAACCCGGCCAGCACCTGAACGACAACGAATGGCTTGCAAGCATCCGTAGCCGCTCGGTGATCCCAGGTGGCACGTGCCGTTTCGATCTGCCGTCGTATTACGCGTGGCGTCACAATGACGCAGAACAGCGCCGTCACGACATCGACAAATGGATCGGCCCGCTGCTTCCGCTGCGTGAGGCCATTGGCATCGTGCTGGGCCTCGCTCGCGAGTCTGGCCACGCCAGCAAGGCGATGGCACAGCAAGGCAGCTATCAGCAAATGCTGACCGGACGCGTCTATCAGCTCATGCAAGTGCGTGTCGCGGCCGATCTGCGCGTCATTCCCGAAGCCAGCGCCAACAAGTACATGCTGTGGGTGCGCTTCACGACGCAGGACGGCGATCTGAAGCCGCGTCCCGTCGACAGCGACGTGCCGTTCCTGCTGACGCTCTGCAATCTTTAAGACCATGACGACGGTCATTAACTGTCCGACCTGCGGCAAGAAGGTGGTATGGGGACCGCAGGCCAAGTTCCGCCCGTTCTGCTCCGAGCGTTGCAAGCAGATCGACATGGGTGCCTGGGCGGCCGAGAAGTACACGATCCCCGCCGAATCGCCGGACGATCCGTCGCAGGACGCACCGCTCGATCCGACACAGCGTTAAACCGGACGGTCACTCGGAAGCGAAATCCGTCGAACCTAATGAAAAAGGCACCCTCACGGATGCCTTTTTTCATTTCTGGAAGCGCCTCTCGTCGCCGGCCCGCCGGCAACGCCCGTCCTCGTTATAATTTCGCCGCCAATTCCTCGGCGAGCCACGTCAACGGCGGTAGCGCGGCCGGTAGCAGCGGCTCAACGCTCACCGGCGGGCGCTCCCACGCCAGCGCCTGACCTTCCTTGCCGTGGGGCTCCCCCTGCCATGCCGTCACCTTGCAGAAATGTAGACGGACATACGCATGCGGGTAATCGTGTTCGAGAACGCGCCACGGCGCGCAACGCTGCACCGTCACGCCGAGTTCCTCATGCAGTTCGCGCGCCAGCGCCGCAGCCACCGACTCGCCCGCTTCGAGCTTGCCTCCCGGGAATTCCCAGTAGCCCGCATACGGCTTCCCCGCAGGACGCTGCCCGAGGAGCACCGAGCCATCCGGGCGCACCATCACACCAACGGCCACTTCCGTGACGGGACGCCCATCGGGCGCAAATCGTTTCGAGTCTCTCATATCACTGCACAATGCCTGCGGAATTTCCTGACTGGCAATCGGACGGGTGCGGCCCTTTGGCACGCCCCCCACCCGTTTGCCGGATCGTTACGATGCGTGCGACGCACCACGCTGTTTGCCCGCCCAATCGCGGGCAAACTGAAACGCCACGCGGCCTGAACGCGAACCACGCTCCAGCGCCCAGATCAGCGCGTCGTGACGCGCACTCTCCGTCTCGCCGGCCGGCACACCGAAGTGCTGCAGCCAGTGGCTGACAATCGTCAGATAGTCATCTTGCTTGAATGGGTAGAAGCTCACCCACAGCCCGAAACGCTCTGACAGCGAGATCTTTTCCTCGATCACTTCGCCCGGATGAATCTCACCGTCTTCGGTGTGGCGATAGCTCTCGTTGTCCTTCATGTACTCGGGCAACAGGTGACGGCGGTTCGACGTGGCGTAGATCAGCACATTGTCCGACTGCGCGGCAACCGAGCCATCGAGCGCGACTTTCAGCGCCTTGTAGCCCGACTCACCGTCTTCGAACGACAGGTCGTCGCAAAACACCACGAAACGCTCGGGACGCTGCGAAATCAGGTCGACGATATCGCCCAGATCGACCAGATCGTCCTTGTCGACTTCGATCAGACGCAGGCCTTCCGAGGCGTATTGGTTCAGGCATGCCTTGATCAGCGACGACTTGCCCGTGCCGCGCGCACCGGTGAGCAGCACGTTGTTGGCGGGCTCACCGCGCACGAACTGGCGCGTATTCTGCTCGATCAGCCCCTTCTGGCGCTCGATGTTCTGCAGATCGCCCAGCGTAATCTCGGATACGTGCGCCACCGGTTGCAGGAAGCCACGCCCCTGCTTCTTGCGCCAACGAAACGCCATCGCGGCGCTCCAGTTGATCTCGGGGGCGGCCGGGGGCAACATCGCCTCCAACCGAGCCAGCACGCCTTCCGCGCGCGTCAGGAATTGCTCCAGTTTGTCCATGCTTCGAAATCCCCGCGCCGCTGATGGGCGCCTGTGTCGATGCTTCGTCTGTTATGGTTTCCCTTCGCTTTGCGCCACGGTGCTTTTGCCACCTGCCGGCGACGCGCCGACACTGCTGGTCACGTCTGCCGGCGCGTGGCCGATGCCGGTCCGGCATCGGCCCTCTGCGCCGACGGCCCACGCCCCCGGTTGGGAGGTGCGCGGCCGTCGCGTCAGGGCTCAGGAACGGTAATCTGCGTTGATGCTCACGTAGTCGTGCGAAAGGTCGCACGTCCACAAGGTCGTGGCAGCGTCGCCGCGGCCGAGCACTACACGTACCGTGATCTCGCTTTGCTTCATCACGCGTTGGCCATCTTCCTCGCGGTAGTCGGCGTTGCGGCCACCCGCGCGGGCGACCAGCACGTCGTCCAGATAAAGGTCGATCTTGCTGACGTCGAGGTCGTCCACGCCGGCATAGCCGATCGCGGCCAGGATACGGCCCAGATTCGGATCGGATGCGAAAAACGCGGTCTTCACCAGCGGCGAATGGCCGATAGCATAGGCGATCTGACGGCACTCGGCCACGTCACGCCCCCCTTCGACCTTCACGGTGATGAACTTGGTCGCCCCCTCGCCGTCGCGCACGATGAGTTGTGCCAGTTCCTGCGAGATCGACAGCAGGGCATCGCGGAATGCGGCAAAGGCCGGGGTGTCCGTGCTGGCAATTTCCGGCAGGTCGGTCTGGCCCGTAGCCGCGACGATGAACGAGTCGTTGGTCGACGTATCGCCATCGATCGTGATGGCGTTGAACGAACGGTCCGCGACGTACTTCACGAGCGCATCGAGCACCGGTTGCGCCACGCGCGCGTTGGTGCCGACGAAACCGAGCATGGTTGCCATGTTCGGCTTGATCATGCCGGCGCCCTTGCTGATACCCGTGAGGACGATGGACTTGCCGTCGATCAGAATTTCGCGTGACGCGGCCTTCGGCAGCGTGTCGGTCGTCATGATCGATTGGGCCGCCTCGTACCAATGCGCAGGCGCCAGATTGGCGATGGCCTGCGGCAGACCGGCAACCAGGCGGTCGACCGGCAGCGGCTCGAGAATCACGCCCGTCGAGAACGGCAGAATCTGGTTCGGCGCGACCGACAGCAACTCAGCCAGTGCGTTGCACGTCGCACGCGTAGCGGCCATGCCCGGCTCGCCGGTACCGGCGTTGGCATTCCCCGTGTTGACGACGAGCGCGCGAATACCTGCATGCGCGGCCAGGTGCTCTTTACACACCGTCACCGGCGCGGCGCAAAAGCGATTCAACGTGAAAACGCCGGAGACCGTGCTACCGGCGGCCAGTCGCATGACCAGCACGTCCTTGCGGTTCGGCTTACGGATATTGGCTTCGGCCCAGCCCAGCTCGACGCCGGGAATGGCGCGCAGTTGGGAGGCTTCGATCGAGGGGAAATTGACGGCCATTAGGGTTCGCCCGCGAGAGGTAAGGGTTGCAGCTCCCGCCCTGGCGATGTCGGCACGACACTCCGCCGGGGCGGCGGTTGATCGGTGCGGCCGGTTGAAAACCCGGCGCTATAAACGACGCGGCGCCGATTGAGTCGGCGCCGCGTCGATCGGTTCACATCTTAAGACAGTTTGCCGTGGCAGTGCTTGAATTTCTTACCGCTGCCGCACGGGCACGGATCGTTGCGGCCGACCTTCGGCAACAACTCGCCATCGACCGCCGCGGCGGCGCTCGCCGCGTGAGCGAGTGCCGCGACCACCGGACGACCGGCGTCCTCGTCGATCTCGCCTTCGCCGCCCACGGTCTCGAGTTCGTCGTGCTTGAACTCGATGTTGATCAGACCGCCGGTACTGTCGTCGAGCGACTCGGTTGCCTGCTCAAGCTCTTCTTGCGACTGAATACGCACGTTCATGATGACGCGCGTGACCTCCAGCTTGATGGTCTCGAGCAACTGAGCGAACAGTTCGAACGCTTCGCGTTTGTATTCCTGCTTCGGATTCTTCTGCGCATAGCCGCGCAGATGGATGCCCTGACGCAGGTGATCCAGCGCCGCCAGATGCTCACGCCAGTTCGAATCCACACTCTGAAGCATGACCGAGCGTTCGAAACCGGAGAACGACTCGCGTCCCACCAGTTCGACCTTGGCGTTGTAGGACGCTTCGGCCGCGTCCATCACTTCCTTGACGATATCCTCGTCGTCGATCTCGTCCGCACCTTCGATGCGCGACTGCAGCGGCAAGTCGAGCTGCCACTCTTCGCGCAGCGTCGTCTCCAGCCCCTTCAGATCCCACTGCTCTTCCACGGTGCCCACCGGCACGTAGGTGCGCGCCAGATCCTCGAACACGCTCTGACGCATGCCCGCGATGGTTTCCGAGACGTCATTCGCTTCGAGCAATTCGTTACGCTGCTGGTAGATCACCTTGCGCTGATCGTTGGCAACGTCGTCATACTCCAGCAGTTGCTTACGCACGTCGAAGTTACGCGCTTCCACCTTGCGTTGCGCCGACTCGATCGAGCGCGTGACGATGCCCGCTTCGATGGCTTCGCCTTCCGGCATCTTCAGACGATCCATGATCGCGCGCACGCGGTCACCCGCGAAAATGCGCAGCAGCGGATCTTCCAGCGAGAGATAGAAGCGCGACGAACCCGGATCGCCCTGACGGCCCGAACGGCCGCGCAATTGATTGTCGATACGACGCGATTCGTGGCGCTCGGTGCCGATGATGTGCAGGCCGCCAGCGGTTTTCACCTGCTCGTGCAGACCTTGCCACTCGTCCTGCAATTGCTTGATGCGAGCGGCCTTGTCGGCGTCGGACAGCGCGGCATCCACTTCGATGAAGCTCGATTGCTTCTCGACGTTACCGCCCAGCACGATGTCGGTACCGCGACCGGCCATGTTCGTGGCGATAGTAATCACGCCCGGACGGCCCGCCTGCGCCACGATCTCGGCTTCGCGCTCGTGCTGCTTCGCGTTGAGCACCTGATGCGGCAGCTTTTCACGCGTGAGCAACTGCGAGAGGTATTCGGACGTTTCGATCGACGTCGTGCCTACCAGCACCGGCTGGCCACGCTCCACGCAATCGCGAATGTCCTTGATGACGGCGTCGTACTTCTCCTTGGCCGTCTTGTAAATCTGGTCCTGACGGTCGATCCGCTTGGGAGGACGGTTCGTCGGGATCACCACCGTCTCGAGACGGTAGATTTCGTTGAATTCAAACGCTTCGGTATCCGCCGTACCCGTCATGCCCGAGAGCTTGGCGTACATGCGGAAGTAATTCTGGAAGGTAATCGAGGCGAGCGTCTGGTTCTCGTGCTGGATCGAGACGCGCTCCTTCGCTTCCACCGCCTGATGCAAACCTTCCGACCAGCGGCGGCCAGCCATCAGTCGGCCGGTGAATTCGTCGACGATGACGATCTCGTCGTTTTGCACCACGTAGTGCTGGTCCTTGTGGAACAGCGTGTGCGCGCGCAGTGCGGCATAGACGTGATGCATGAGCGTGATGTTCTGCGGCGCGTAGAGGCTGTCGCCCTCGGCGATCATGCCCCACTCGGCGAGCAGTTGCTCGGCCTTCTCGTGGCCGCGCTCGGTCAAGAACACTTGACGCGCCTTCTCGTCGAGCGTGTAGTCGCCCGGCACTTCGACGCCCGTGCCGTCCGACTTCTCTTCACCGATCTGACGCTCGAGCATCGCGGGCAGGCGATCCATCTTCACGTACAGTTCGGTGTGATCCTCGGCTTGGCCGGAGATGATGAGCGGCGTACGCGCCTCGTCGATCAGGATCGAGTCCACTTCGTCGACGATGGCGTAGTTGAGCGTACGCTGCACGCGCTGCTCGGTCTCGTAGACCATGTTATCGCGCAGGTAATCGAAGCCGAACTCGTTGTTCGTGCCGTACGTGATGTCGGCCGCGTAAGCCGTCTGCTTCTGATCGTGCGGCATCTGCGACAGGTTGATACCCACCGACAGGCCCAGGAAGTTGTACAGACGCGCCATCCACTCGGCGTCGCGCTGCGCCAGATAATCGTTGACGGTCACCACGTGCACACCCTGGCCCGAGAGTGCATTCAGATAGGCGGGCAGCGTCGCAACGAGCGTCTTGCCTTCACCCGTGCGCATTTCGGCGATCTTGCCGAAGTGCAGCACCATGCCACCGATCAACTGGACATCGAAGTGGCGCATTTTGAGAACGCGCTTGCCGGCTTCACGGCACACCGCAAAGGCTTCGACGAGCAACGAATCTATGGTCGCCCCCTGGGCGATGCGTTGCTTGAATTCCTCGGTCTTGCCGCGCAGTTGCTCATCGCTCAGTTCGGCGATCTGCGGCTCGAGGGCGTTAATCGCCGTGACGGTTTTCTGGTACTGCTTGATGAGCCGCTGGTTGCGGCTGCCAAATACTTTTTTGAGAAGACCGGGAATCATCGGATCACTGGTTAGGGCGGCAAATGTCGATCGCAATCGCACAGCCTGTCATCGGGTGGAGCACGCACTCCGGCGCCATGCCCCGGAAATGCCAACCGCCCGATGCGCCTGCGCGCTGCGGGTCACCGGTGTTTGGCACGCTGGCCTCACTCCGGTTCGATACCTGTACTGAAAAATGGATTCTAGCATGCTGCGGTTACACGTCCCGGCGGTACCCAACGCCGGCAATCCGGTGATTTCACGGGCCGGGCAGAGGTGACGCCCGATGGCGAGGTAAAATATGCGGCGACATCTGTCTCATCATATGAAACGACCCAAAGCAAATCGCGTCGCCCGCCCCCTGACTACCCTCCTGTCCGCATCCGACGGCGCCGGTTCGCTGCTGGTCGCCGCCGAACAGTTGGGCCGGCTGGAGCGGGACGTTCATGCGTTGCTGCCCCCCGCGCTTACCGCCAGTGTGAAGGTCACACCGCCGCGCGAGGGAGCGCTGGTCTTTCTCGTCGCCAACAATGCGCTGGCCGCACGTCTGCGCCAGCAGACGCCGTCATTGATTGACGGCCTCGCCAAACGCGGCTGGCTGATTCGTACGATCCGGATCCGGGTCAGCATCGCCGCCCCCGAACCCCAGAAGCCGCCCAAGGAGGCCCGGCTGCCTCGGCAAGGGCTCGTCAGTCTGCGAGACCTGCGCGACGCACTGGAGCCCTCGCCGCTGCGCGACGCCCTCGCCCGTCTCGTCGCCCGTCATTCATACGGCGGGTCGCGCAAGCCGTAAGAGGCGCCATCGCGACTTTCATGTCCCGATGAATCTCATCGTTGGCACAACGCCGATATTTATTGCGCGTCAAATAAAAAAGCGCCGGGAACCCGACGCTTTCGTTTTGTTACATCCATGCGGCAGCGTGCCGCCATTTGCGCGATTTACGCGAACTGCGTTTGCGGATCGAACTGGAAGCCGCGCGGAGCGTCTTCGGCGTGCTCGAACGTGACGATTTCGTAGGCGTCTTGTGCGAGAACCTCGCGCAGCAACTGGTTGTTCAGACCGTGTCCCGACTTGTATGCGGTGTATGAGGCGAGCAACGGGTGACCAATGACGTACAGATCGCCGATCGCGTCGAGCATCTTGTGCTTCACGAACTCGTCGTCGTAGCGCAGGCCGTCGTTGTTCAGGATGCGGTATTCGTCGAGCACGATGGCGTTGTCCATGCTGCCCCCGCGCGCCAGGCCCAGTTCGCGCAGCATCTCGACTTCATGCGCGAAGCCAAACGTACGGGCGCGCGCAATTTCCTTCGCGTAGGACGTCTCGGCAAAATCGATTTCGAGCGCCTGGCCGGTGCGATCCACGGCCGGGTGGCGGAAATCGATAGTGAACTTGAGCTTGAAACCGTCGTACGGCTCGAGACGGGCGAACTTGTCGCCTTCGCGAATCTCGACCGGCTTCGTCACACGGATGAACTTCTTGGCGGCAGCCTGCTCTTCGATGCCTGCCGACTGAATCAGGAAGACGAACGTCGCTGCACTGCCATCCATGATCGGAATTTCTTCGGCCGTCACGTCGACATACAGATTGTCGATGCCCAGCCCCGCGCATGCCGACATCAGGTGTTCCACAGTGGACACCCGCGCACCATCCTTCTGCAACACCGACGCCAGACGCGTGTCGCCGATCGCCATCGCCGACGCCGGAATCTCCACAGGAGGATTCAGATCGGTGCGACAGAAAACGATACCCGTGTTGGGCGGTGCCGGACGCAACGACAACTCGACCTTGCGACCGGAGTGCAAGCCGATGCCGACTGTCTTGGCGATGGATTTGAGTGTGCGCTGCTTGAGCATGCTATTTATTAAAGCTATCAGCCGCTAATGATCATAGATGCAATTATATCAGATCGATGCCTTCATCGCTGTGCCACAAACACAACGCTTCGTTACTAAACATTCCGAATTTTGCCTCATCGGTATGTCCGCCGCCCATCTCGCGTTACGAAATAGGTCATTGCGTCGTTCTGCCGTTCCATCATTTTGTGCGTCGCCGTCTGGCCACACGCCGGACGTCATGCACTTTCGGGGCACCCCGGCCGCCGCGACGGAGGCATGCCGCAGCGGTCGGGGGACAGATCCGCGAGACCGGGTCCGGGATCACAAACGCTTACCCGTAACGTTCGTTATCTGCGATGCGTTGACGCCTATTGCGACTCTGGTTGTCGCAGCCACAAGGCATTTCCCGCGATCACAACCTTGCCGTATCGCCATTCGGACTCGCATTGCGGCGCGCCTTCCCCACGCCACTTGGCATGGTAGATGGGGCGACGGCGAATCCTCACGACGACCTGCGTAGGTCTCGCGATTCCCAAGGTGCGGCGGCGCCAGGCACTGGCACCCGGCCCGCGCGCAACCCTGTCAGTCGGCTTGCTTGCGCAGGAAGGCCGGAATGTCGTACGTGTCGACACCCTTTTCCTGCAACGCGGCAACGTGCGAAGCTGCGGTCTCGCGCGTGCTGCGCCACACGGCCGGCGTATCGAGCGCGCCGTAATCCGTACCGCCCGCCTGACCAACGTTCGGCACATGGCCGGTCGCGATCGGCATGTTGTCGGTACCGGTCTTGAGCAGCGTCATCGGTGCAGCGGCCTTCTTCGCAACCGCACGGCCCAGGCCGGTTGCCACGACGGTCACGCGCAATGCATCGCCCATCTTGTCGTCGTAGACGGTACCGAAAATCACGGTCGCGTCTTCGGCGGCGTAGCTCTTGATGGTGTTCATCACTTCACGCGTTTCCGACAGACGCAGCGAACGCGATGCCGTGATGTTGACCAGCACGCCACGGGCACCCGACAGGTCCACGCCTTCGAGCAACGGGCTCGCCACGGCTTGCTCGGCAGCCAGACGCGCACGATCGACACCGGCAACGGTTGCCGTGCCCATCATCGCCTTGCCTTGCTCGCCCATCACCGTCTTCACGTCTTCAAAGTCGACGTTCACCAAGCCGTCGACGTTGATGATTTCGGCGATGCCGGCTACGGCGTTATGCAGCACGTCGTCGGCGCACTGGAAGCACTTGTCCATCTCGGCGTCGTCGCCCATGACTTCGAACAGCTTGTCATTGAGCACAACGATCAGCGAGTCGACGTTGTCTTCCAGTTCCTGCGCGCCCGTCTCGGCCACACGCATACGCTTGCCACCTTCGAACTCGAACGGCTTCGAGACCACGCCCACGGTCAGAATGCCCATTTCCTTGGCAATCTGCGCCACGACCGGTGCCGCGCCCGTGCCCGTGCCGCCGCCCATACCGGCGGTGATGAACACCATGTGCGCGCCACGCAGGGCGTCGGCGACGCGCTCGCGGGCTTCTTCAGCCGCGGCGTGGCCCATTTCCGGCTTGGCGCCAGCACCCAGACCGGTCTTGCCGAGCTGAATGGTAACGCTGGCCTGCGAGCGGCCCAGCGCCTGAGCGTCGGTGTTCATGGCGATGAATTCCACGCCTTGCACACCACGGTTGATCATGTGCTGGACGGCATTGCCGCCAGCGCCACCAACACCCACCACCTTGATGATGGTGCCGTTGGTTTCCGTTTCCAACATTTCAAAGTTCATAGCGCCTCCAGTGAATTAAAAGCAGATCCGGTACTGCGGGTCACGTGTGGCTCGGGTAAGCCTCGCGTGTTTTCAATGCCGAATCCGCGCCCCTCAAAAACACCTCAAAAATTGCTGAAGAACCAGTCGCGCATGCGCGTCCAGACTTGATTCGCTTGCCCCGACTGCACGGCGACCTTGCGGCCGCGCATGCGCTGGGAACGTCCTTCGAGCAGCAGCCCCATCGCCGTCGCGTAGCGCGGACTGCGCACCACATCGGCCAGACCGCCTGCGTACTCCGGCACGCCGATGCGCACCGGCTTGAGGAAGATGTCCTCGCCCAGCTCGACCATGCCCGGCATCATTGCCGCGCCGCCGGTGAGCACGATGCCCGAGGACAGCAATTCTTCGTAACCCGACTCGCGCACCACCTGCTGCACGAGCGAGAACAGCTCTTCGACGCGCGGCTCGATCACCGCCGCCAACGCCTGACGCGAGAGCGTGCGCGGACCGCGCTCGCCCAGCCCCGGCACTTCGATCATCTCGTCGGGGTCAGCCAGCGACTGCTTGGCGATGCCGTGCTGAATCTTGATGTCTTCCGCATCCGGCGTCGGCGTGCGCACGGCCATCGCGATATCGCTCGTGATCTGATCGCCGGCAATCGGAATCACCGCCGTGTGACGAATCGCGCCTTCGCTGAAGATCGCGATATCCGTCGTGCCGCCGCCGATGTCGATCAGCACTACGCCGAGTTCCTTCTCGTCTTCCGTAAGCACCGAAATGCTCGACGCCAGCGGTTGCAGAATCAGATCGTTGACTTCAAGGCCGCAACGGCGCACGCACTTCACGATGTTCTGCGCGGCCGAGACGGCGCCGGTCACGATGTGCACCTTCACTTCGAGACGGATGCCGCTCATGCCGATCGGCTCGCGCACGTCTTCCTGACCGTCGATGATGAATTCCTGCGTGAGGATGTGCAGCACCTGCTGATCGGTCGGAATGTTGATCGCCTTGGCCGTCTCGATGACGCGCGCCACATCGGCCTGCGTCACCTCCTTGTCCTTGATGGCCACCATGCCGCTCGAATTGAAGCTGCGGATGTGGCTACCGGCGATGCCCGTGAACACATTGGTGATCTTGCAGTCGGCCATCAGCTCCGCTTCTTCGAGCGCGCGCTGAATCGACTGCACGGTGGCCTCGATGTTCACCACGACGCCTTTTTTCAGGCCCCGCGACTCGCTCTGGCCAAGGCCGATCACTTCATACCGGCCTTCAGGGCGCAGTTCGGCCACCACCGCCACGACTTTCGACGTGCCGATATCGAGGGCGACCAACAGATCCTTGTAATCTTTGCTCATAGCGTGTGTAAGTCCTGAAGTCTCACTGGCTTCGCTTCTGCCGTGCGGCAGGTTGCGCAACTGCCGGCTTTCGCGAATCCCGATTTTGCGCAGGTGTCGCGGCTAGCTTCTTGGCTTGTTCCTCGCTCAAAAAACGCATACCCGCGGCCCGCACCGCAAAACCGTTCGGGTACCGCAGATCGGCATACTCGATCTGATTTCCCCAGCGCGCCGCAACCTGCGGATACGCTTGTACGAAACGCCGGCTGCGCGTGGCGAGGGTTTCGGGCGTACGCTCCCGTCCCAGCGCCAGTTGCACGCCCCCTGCGAGCCGCACGCCCCATGCGTAACGATTCGACAGCGTGACCGCTTCGGGTTTCATATTCAGCGGCGCGAACCACTTCACGAAGTCGTAGTACCGCGCCGTCACATCTTTCTCGCTGCCCGGCGGCCCCGCAAACTCGGGCAACTTGCCCTCGTCCTCGGCTTCCGCCAGATTCGCTGCGAACAACTCGCCGTCCGCACTCACCAGACGGCCGTCGTTCCAGGTGGCCAACGGCTTGTATTCCTCGATTGTGATGGCCAGTTGATTCGGCCAGACACGCCGCACACTCGCATGACGCACCCAGGGCACCGCCTCGAACGCTGCACGCGTCGCGTCCAGATCGATCGTGAAGAAGTTGCCCTTCAGACGCGACACCGCATTTGCGCGCAAGGTCGGTCCATTGATGTGCGACACGTCCCCATCGATCTGGATCGCCTTGAGCGTGAAGATCGGCCGCTGAATCAGCCAATGGCCGCCCGCCGCGAGCGCCGCCAGCACGACGAGCGCGACGAGCGCACTCGCGATGGCGTTGAGCAGGCGTACGTTGTGCCACATGGCGATTTGCTTTCCGTATCAGGGCGTTCTTCAACGCGTTCAAGGTTTGACTCGGCTCACTCTGGCTTCCACTGCGCGTTCGGATGCAGATCGAGCGTCGCAGTTGCCAGAATTTCGACCACCAGGTCTTCGTACGACAGGCCCGCCGCCCGCGCCGAGATCGGCACCAGCGAGTGACCGGTCATGCCCGGCGACGTATTGATCTCCAACAGGAACGGCTTGTTGTCGCGCTTGCGAAGCATCACATCCGCGCGAGCCCACCCACGGCAGCCCAGCACGAGGTAGGCGCGCAACACGAGGCGCTGCACTTCCTCCTGCAAGGACACCGACAGCGGCGGCGGGCATTCGTAGCGCGTGTCGTCCTTGAAGTACTTGTTCTGGTAGTCGTAGTTCGCTTCCGGCGCCACGATGCGGATCACCGGCAGGGCACGCGCGGCGGCAGCCCCCTTCGTGCCGACGCCGAGCACCGGCACGGTCAGTTCGTCGCCGTCGATGAACTCCTCGGCGAGTACGTCCGGGTCGAGCGCGGCGGCCTTCTCGTACGCGGCCTTCATCTGCGACGCTTCGGTGACCTTCGTCAGCCCGATGGTCGAGCCTTCGCGCGACGGCTTGACGATCAGCGGCAGGCCGAGATCGTTCGCCACAGCATCGAAGTCGCTGTCGGCGCTGAGCATCACGAAGCGCGGCGTTGGCAGCCCCTCGTTGATCCACACACGCTTGGTCATTTCCTTGTCCATCGCCAGTGCGGAGGCCAACACGCCACTGCCGGTGTAAGGAATACCCAGATGTTCCAGTGCGCCCTGGAGCGTACCGTCTTCGCCGTAGCGGCCATGCAGTGCGATGAACACGCGATCGAACTTCTGCGCGGCCAATGCGGCAAGGTCATGCAGGCCGGTGTCGAAAGCATGCGCATCCACGCCACGCGAGCGCAGGGCTTCGAGCACACCATTGCCCGAAATCAGCGAGATCTGACGCTCAGCCGAGCGCCCACCCATCAGGACGCCAACCTTGCCGAAACGTTTCGGATCGAAAGCACTCACGTCAAACTCCTTGCTGAACTTGCAACTTGCCGGGCACCGCGCCGATGGAGCCGGCACCCATGGTGATCACGATGTCGCCCGCACGAGCGACCTGCAAAATGGCGTCGGGCAATTGCGCAACGTCTTCCACAAAAACCGGTTCGACCTTGCCCGCCACGCGCAATGCGCGCGCCAGCGCGCGGCCGTCAGCCGCCACGATGGGCGCCTCGCCCGCCGAATACACTTCGCCGAGCACCACGGCATCGGCATCGGACAACACCTTCACGAAATCCTCGAAGCAATCTCGCGTACGCGTGTAACGGTGTGGCTGGAAGGCCAGCACGATGCGGCGTCCGGGGAACGCACCACGCGCGGCAGCCAGCGTTGCGGCCATCTCGACCGGGTGATGCCCGTAGTCGTCGATCAATGTGAACGTGCCGCCGCCGCTTGCCTTCGGCAGCTCGATTTCGCCGTAGCGCTGGAAGCGTCGGCCAACCCCGTTGAATTCGGCCAGCGCTTGCTGGATCGCGGCGTCGGGCACTTCGAGTTCGGTGGCAATGGCAATCGCCGCCAGCGCGTTGCGCACGTTGTGCTCGCCCGGCAGATTCAGCGTGATGTCGAGCGGTGCGGCACCGGCGCCGAACTGGCGCAGCACGGTGAAACGCATTTGCCCGGCGTCGGCACGCACGTCGATGGCACGCACCTGTGCGTCCTCCGACAGGCCATAACGCACGATCGGCTTCGAGACGAACGGCAGGATCTCGCGCACGTTCGGGTCGTCCACACACAGCACGGCAATACCGTAGAACGGCAGGCGCTGCGTGAAGGCCACGAACGACTGTTTCAGACGGGCGAAGTCGTGCCCGTAGGTATCCATATGATCCGCATCGATGTTGGTGATGACTTCGATGACCGGATTCAGATTCAGGAACGAGGCGTCCGACTCGTCGGCCTCGACCACGATGAAGTCGCCGGTGCCGAGCTTGGCGTTCGCCCCGGCGCTGTTCAGGCGGCCGCCGATCACGAACGTCGGGTCCAGCCCGCCCTGGGCAAGCACGCTCGCCACGAGGCTCGTTGTGGTCGTCTTGCCGTGCGTGCCGGCGATGGCGATGCCCTGCTTCAGACGCATGAGTTCCGCGAGCATCAGCGCGCGCGGCACGATGGGAATCTGACGGGCGCGGCCCGCCAGCACTTCCGGGTTGTCAGCCGTGATGGCGGTGGATACGACGATCGCGTCCGCGCCTTCGATATGCTCGGCCGCGTGGCCGCGAGCGATACGCGCGCCGAGGCCCGCGAGGCGCTGGGTCACCGCGTTGTCGCCGAGATCGGAGCCGCTCACCTGATACCCCAGGTTGAGCAACACCTCGGCAATGCCGCTCATGCCCGAGCCGCCAATGCCGACGAAGTGAATGTGTTTGACGATGTGTTTCATTTCAATCCTTGGCCAGAGCCGCGCACACGCGCGCCACTTGTTCGGTGGCGTCCGGCTTGGCGAGCGCCCTGGCTTTCTCTCCCATCGCGAGCAGCGATTCGCGCGTCTGACGGCGCAGCCACTCGGCCAGGGCCTCGACCGACAGCTCTCGCTGATCGATCAGCGTTGCCGCGCCCTTGTCGGCGAGGAAACGCGCATTCGTTGTCTGATGGTCGTCTACCGCGTGCGGGAACGGCACGAAGAGCGCCGCCACGCCAGCCGCGGCCACTTCGGCCACCGTCATCGCTCCCGCCCGGCAGATCACCAGATCCGCCGCCGCGTAGGCCTCGACCATGTTGTCGATGAACGGCACCGCGTCGACCGTCACCCCCGCTGCGGCGTAGTTCGCCTGCAGCGTCTGAATATGTTTGACGCCCGCCTGATGCGTGACCCGCGGACGATCTTCGCGCGGCAGCTTCGCCAGCGCCTTCGGCACGATCTCGTTGAGCACAGTCGCGCCCAGGCTGCCGCCCACCACCAGAATCTGCAGCGGCCCGGTGCGCGCGTTGTAACGCTCGGCCGGCGGTGCCATCTCGTCGAAGTCGGCACGAATCGGATTGCCAACCCATTCGCCGCCCTCGATGGTGTCGGGGAACGCGAGCAGCACCTTGTCGGCCACGCGTGCGAGCACCTTGTTCGCCATCCCCGCCACCGAGTTCTGCTCATGCAGCACAAGCGGACGCCCCAGCAGCGACGCCATCATGCCCGCCGGGAACGTGATGTAGCCGCCCATTCCGAGCACCACATTCGGCTTGGCGCGACGAATCGCGCCAATGCTCTGCCAGAACGCGCGCAGCAAGTTGAGCGGCAGCAGCAGCTTGGTCATGAGCCCCTTGCCCCGCAGGCCGCCGAACGTCACGAACGCCATCGGAATGTCGTACTTGGGCACCAGCGTCGCTTCCATGCCGTTCGGATTGCCGAGCCAGACCACGCGCCACCCCTGCACACGCAGGAAGTTGGCAACCGCGAGCCCCGGGAAGACGTGACCGCCCGTGCCGCCGGCCATCACCAGCAGCGTGCGTGTCTTCGTTTCCGGTGCCGGCATCGCGGTAGCGCGCTCGGTCATACTTTTCCTCCCCGCATCAATACGCGGTTCTCGTAGTCCACCCGCAGCAGAATCGCCACGGCCACACAGTTGAGCAAGATGCCCGAGCCGCCGTAGCTGACCAGCGGCAACGTCAGCCCCTTGGTCGGCAGCAGGCCCAGATTCACGCCCATGTTGATGAAGGTCTGTGCACCGAGCCACACACCTACGCCCTTCGCGAGCAACCCTGCGAACGTGCGCTCGAGCGCCAGCGCCTGACGGCCGATCTCGAACGCGCGGCGCACCAGCCAGTAGAAGAGCAGAATGACGACCAGCACCCCCAGGAAGCCGAACTCTTCGCCGATCACCGCGAGGATGAAGTCGGTGTGTGCTTCCGGCAGGTAGTGCAGTTTTTCGATGCTGCCGCCCAGCCCCACGCCGGTCCATTCGCCGCGTCCGAACGCGATGAGCGAGTGTGTGAGCTGATAAGCCTTGCCGAGCGCATAGTCTTCGCGCCACGGATCGAGATACGCGAAGATCCGCTCGCGACGCCATGGCGACAACCAGATCAGCATGGCAAACGTGCCGACAGCCGTGAGCGCCAGCCCGCCGAACAGACGGCCGTTCACGCCACCGAGGAACAGAATGCCCATCGCGATGGCCGCGACCACCATGAACGCCCCCATGTCCGGCTCGAGCAGCAGCAACATGCCGACGAACACCACGGCGATACCCATCGGCAGGAAGCCCTTGCCGAAGCTCTGCATGAATTCCTGCTTGCGTACGGTGTAGTTCGCGGCGTAAAGCGTGACGGCAAGCTTCATGATTTCCGACGGCTGGAGGTTGAGCACGCCGAACGGAATCCAGCGCTTCGAGCCGTTCACGCCCTTGCCCACGTGCGGGATCAGCACGATCACCAGCAGCAGCAGCGCCAGCAGGAAGACCTTGGGCGCGAGCTTGTCGAGCGTCTTGACCGGAATACGGAACGTGATCGCCGCCGCAGTCAGCCCCATCGTGAGCGACACGATGTGACGGCCCAGGAAGTGATACGTCGAATAGCCGCTATATTTCGGCGAGTCCGGCAACGCGACCGACGCCGAATACACCATCACCAGCCCCAGCGACAGCAACGAGATCACCACCCACATGAGGGCGTGGTCGTACTCGAGCATGCGCGAGCGCGTCGGCTTGATGCTGCCGAGCGTGCGGCTCGCTGCCTGGGTCGCGGCGCCCGGCGCGGTAGCCGTGCCGGCACCGGCAAAGCCCGCCTGACGCTTCTTGCTGAAGAACGACTTGATACGGTTCATAGCATCACCCCCGCGTCGGCGGCCAGATCAACCACGGTGTCGCGAAACACCTGCGCGCGATGCTCGTAGTTGCGGAACATGTCGAGGCTCGCGCAAGCGGGCGAGAGCAGCACCGCATCGCCCGGCTGGGCCAGCTTGGCGGCTTCTCTCGTCGCGTCTTCGAGCGTCGGGGCATCGATCAGCTCGACGCCCGTATCGGTCAGGGCTTCGCGCAGCAGCGGCGCGTCGCGGCCGATCAGCAGCACGGCGCGCGCGTGATGCGCCACGGGATTGGCCAGCGGCGAGAAGTCCTGCCCCTTGCCCTCGCCGCCCAGGATCAGGAGCAGCGTCTTCTGCAAGCCCGTGATGGCCGCGACGGTCGCGCCAACGTTGGTGCCCTTGCTATCGTCGTAATACTCGACTTCGTTGAGCGTGCCGATGAGTTGCACGCGATGCGGCTCGCCCGGATATTCGCGCAGGCCATGCAGAAGTTTGGCCATCGGCAGATCGATGGCGCGGGTGAGCGCGAGCGCCGCCAGCGCGTTTGCAGCGTTGTGCTGACCGCGGATGCGAAGCGCATCGGCAGGCATGAGACGCTTGCCATACACCTCGACCGCCGCTTCCACGGCCCCCGCCTTGCGGCGCTTCGGTGCGGGCGGCGCCTCGTCGCGCGTGATGCCCTCGACGAGCCACCACATGCCGCCTTCCATCTCCAGACCGAAGTCGCCAACGGCCTCGGGCTTGTTCGTACCGAAGGTCACGACATTGGCCTCGGGCGCGGCAAACGCCATGACGCGCGCATCCTCGCGGTTGAGCACGCGTACGGTCTGCTCACCGAAAATGCGCGCCTTGGCCGCCGCGTAGGCGTCCATGCCGCCGTGCCAGTCGAGATGGTCTTGCGTGATATTGAGAATCGCGGCCGCATCGGGCGCGAGCGAATACGTCGTCTCGAGCTGGAAGCTGGAGAGTTCGAGTACCCAGACGTCGGGCAGCGTGGCGTCGGCAATGCACTCGGTCAGACGGTCGAGCGCCGTCGGACTGATGTTGCCCGCCACGGCAGTCCGCTTTCCGGCACGACGGCACAGCAGCCCGGTCAGACTCGTGGTCGTGGTCTTGCCGTTCGTGCCGGTAATGGCCAGCACCTTGGGGGCGTAGCCGCTGGTCGCCTGCATGTGACGCAACGCCTGCGCGAAGAATTCGATCTCGCCCCACACGGGAACGCCGCGCTCGGCCGCTTCGGCCAGCAGGGCCGCGACATCGGGTGCGTTCGGCGAAAGACCGGGGCTGATACCGATCAGTTCGATATCGTCGAGCAATGCATCGACTTGCCCGGCAAACGCGCCACCGATGAACTCGGCCTGCGGCGCGTCGACGCGCAACGTCACAACGTTCGGCGGTGTCTCCGACGACGCAAAGCGCGTATCGGCTGCGCGAACGCGGCAGCCGTAACGCGCGCACCAACGCGCCATCGCCAGGCCGGACTCTCCCAGACCCAGGATCAGGACACGCGGTTGCCAGGATTCACCAAACTTCTCGCCGAACACGTCGCTCTTTCCCTTTTTATCGATTCAAACAACCTACGAATGCATCGCTTCAACGACACCGATATTCCGCTATCGGCGCGAGCGGCCCTTCCTTTAGTGCTGCGCTGCGAGAAGGCGGCTTCTCCCGTGCGCGACGCCGCTCGCTCGTCTTCTTTCGTCCTGTCAGCGCAGCTTCAGCGTCGACAGGCCGATCAGCACCAGCATCAGCGTGATGATCCAGAAGCGGACCACCACCTGCGTTTCCTTCCATCCCGACAATTCAAAGTGGTGATGCAGCGGCGCCATCTTGAAGATCCGCCGCCCTTCGCCGAAGCGTCGCTTGGTGTACTTGAACCACGTCACTTGCAACATCACCGACAGCGTCTCCGCGACGAACACACCGCCCATCACGAAGAGCACGACTTCCTGGCGCACGATCACCGCCACCGTGCCGAGCGCGCCGCCCAGCGCCAACGCGCCGACATCGCCCATGAACACTTGTGCCGGGTGTGTGTTGAACCATAGGAACGCCAGCCCCGCGCCCGACATTGCCGAACAGAACACGAGCAACTCGCCCGCGCCCGGAATATGGGGAAACAGCAGGTACTTCGAGTAGACAACGTTGCCCATCACGTAAGCGAACACGCCCAGCGCCGCGCCGACCAGCACGACGGGCATGATGACCAGGCCGTCGAGACCGTCCGTGAGGTTAACGGCGTTGGACGAGCCGACGATGACAAAGTAGGTCAACGCGATGAAGCCGAACACGCCCAGCGGGTAGCTCATCGTCTTGAAGAACGGCACGATGAAGTCGGCCTTCGGCGGCAAATCGAGCGGGAAACCGTTGCGCACCCAACTGATGAACAACTCGATCACTTTCAGGTTGCTCGTCTCCGACACCGAGAACGCCAGATAGATCGCCGCGAACAGGCCGATGATCGATTGCCAGAAATACTTCTCGCGCGACGACATGCCGCGCGGGTCTTTGTAGACCACCTTCCGATAGTCGTCGATCCAGCCGATGATGCCGAAACCCAGCGTGACGGTCAGCACGATCCAGATGAAACGGTTGCTCAAATCCGCCCAAAGCAACGTGGCGACGGTAATGCCGATGAGAATCAGCACGCCGCCCATCGTGGGCGTTCCCGACTTCACAAGGTGAGTCTGCGGGCCGTCGGTACGCACGGCCTGACCCACCTTCAATTCGGCGAGCTTGCGGATGACCATCGGCCCGAACGAGAGCCCGATCACCAGCGCCGTGAGGCTTGCCATCACGGCCCGAAACGTCAGGTAGTTGAACACGCGCAAATAGCTCGCATCCGCTTGCAGCCATTGCGCCAACGTCAGCAGCATTCCATCAATCCTTTATCACTTGGCCGGGGCGTCGACGCCCCCGCCTTCACTCGTCGCGCGCAACTGCTCGAGCACGCGCTCCATCCGCATGAAGCGGCTTCCTTTCACCAATATCGTGGCCGGCGCACTCAACGTGGCTTTCAACTCGGCCACGAGGGGGGCGACATCGGTCACGTCTGGAAAATGCTCGCCGCCGTCGCCGAAAGCGGCAACGCTGGCTTGCGTCTGCTCCCCGATCGCCAGCAAGCGGTCGACACCGCGCTGCGCGGCGTATTCGCCCACTTCGCGATGAAACGCCGGTCCGTTGCCGCCAACTTCGCCCATGTCGCCCAGCACCAGAACACGCGGCGCCGGCGTTTGAGCCAATACGTCGATAGCGGCCCGAACGGAATCGGGGTTCGCATTATAGGTGTCATCGATCAGGGTGACACCGGCGAGCGGTCCCTTCGAGAGCGTTGACACCTGAAGACGGCCTTTGACGGCGGAAAACGCTTCGAGTGCCCGCACGATCGAACCAATATCGACATGTGCGCCCACGGCACACGCAATGGCGGCCAAAGCGTTGCGCGCGTTGTGCTCGCCGAGCAGCGGCAACGCGACCGAGAAGTCGCCGGCCGGCGACGCCACACGCAGCACACGTGTGGCCACGTCATAACGTCCCGATACCGCGGCGCGCGTGTCGAGCGCGAAGTCGAGCACACGGCGCGTGCCCGCGATCTCGCGCCACATCGGCGCAAATTCGCTCTCGGCCGGGAACACTGCCGCGCCGTCGGCGGGCAGCGCCGCCAGCACGGCCGAATGCTCTTTCGCAACGGCGGCCACGCTCACCATGAACTCCTGATGCTCGCGCTGCGCGTTATTGATGACGGCAACCGTCGGCTGCGCGATCTTCGCGAGATACGCCGTCTCGCCGGGGTGATTCATGCCCAGCTCGAGCACCGCGAGCTTGTGGCCGTCCATCAGACGGAACAGCGTAAGCGGCAAACCGATGTCGTTGTTGAGGTTGCCGGCGGTCGCGAGACGCGCCTCCGCCCCCACCGCCTCGGCGAAGATCGCCGAGATCATTTCCTTGACCGTGGTCTTGCCGTTGCTGCCCGTCACGGCCACCACGGGAATCGCAAAGCGGCGGCGCCACGCGGCAGCCAGCTCACCCAGCGCAATACGCGTATCCGGCACGATCAGTGCCGGCACTTCGAACCCTTCCGGCACGCGCGACGCGACCACAGCGGCAGCACCTGCGCGCGCCACGTCGGTCAGGAAGTCGTGCGCGTCGAACCGCTCGCCCTTGATCGCCACGAAGAGATCGCCCGGCTGCACCGAACGGCTGTCGGTCACGATGCGCATGAAGGCGGTCGACGGTGCCCCCATCACGCGCGAATCGGTGACGGCGGCTTGGGCGTCGCTCAGTTGCCACATCGTCATTCGCCACCTCCGCGCACAGTGGTGGCACGCGCAGCGAGTGCCAGACGCGCATGCTCCTGATCGGAGAACGGCCGCTTCTTACCCATGATTTCCTGTGTACTTTCGTGTCCCTTGCCCGCAACGAGCACCACATCGGCGGCCTGCGCACTGCGCACGGCTTGCAGAATCGCGCTCGCCCGGTCTTCGATGTGCCTTGCGGCGCCAGGGTGCGCAAGCCCTGCGGCGATCTGCGCCATGATGTCGGCCGGCACTTCGGTGCGGGGATTGTCGCTCGTGAGCACGATGGCGTCTGCCAGACGTTCGGCCACGGCGCCCATTTGCGGACGCTTACCCGCGTCGCGATCGCCACCGCAACCGAACACGCAGACGAGCTTGCCGCCGCGCGCTGTCGCCACCGGACGCAGCGCTTCGAGCGTCTTGTCGAGCGCATCGGGTGTGTGCGCATAGTCGATGACGACCAACGGCTGTCCCGGTTGTCCGATCTGCTCCATACGGCCGGACACGGGAGTGAGCGTCGCCAGTCCGGCAATGGCCGCGTCTTGCGGCACACCGGCAGCCAGCGCGGCGCCCAGCACGGCAAGCGCGTTGCTCACATTGAACTCGCCGATGAGCGGCACCGTGATCTGCTGGCTGTGATCGTCGATATGCAGCGTGAAGCGCGTGCCCGCCGTCGTCGCGCGAATATCTTCGGCGCGCAACACTCGGTTACCGTGCGCGGACACCGCATCGCCGTGCACGCCATATTCGTATACCGGGGTCTTCCCCGCCAGACGCGCGAGCAGGCGTTGCCCCATCGCATCGTCCCGGTTGATGACGGCGGCCTTCAGGGTCGGCCAGTCGAACAGGCGCGTCTTGGCCGCTTCATATTCGGCCATCGTGCCGTGGTAATCGAGGTGGTCTTGCGTCAGATTGGTGAAGACGGCAACGTCGAATGCCACGCCGTTGACGCGACCTTGATAGAGGCCATGCGACGACACTTCCATCGCGACCGCCTTCGCCCCCTGGGCGCGCAGGTCGTCGAGGCTGCGTTGCAACTGGACGGCGTCCGGCGTAGTGAACCCCGTCACCGTCAGATGCCCGGGGAAGCCACTGCCCAGCGTGCCGATCACGGCGCTGCGGGTGCCCGTCTTCGACAGCAGTTGCGCGAGCCACTGGCTGCACGACGTTTTGCCGTTCGTCCCGGTCACGCCCAGCATCGTCATACCGGCGCTCGGCTCGCCGTACCACAGCGCCGCCAACGGACCGGCGAGCCAGTCGAGTCGCGGCACACCGAATTCCGGCACGTTTGCCACACCGGCCTGCGACGCCGGCCAGACAAAACCATCGCTCTGCCACAGCACGGCGGCGGCGCCCCGCTCGACCGCATCGGCAATGAAACCACGGCTGTCCGCCCCCTTCACGGCGTACGCAACGAACACGTCGCCCGGCGTCACACGGCGGCTATCCGCGTGTAGCGTTGCGCCGGCCGGCACCGTGCGGCGCAGCCAATCCCATGCCTGCGCGAGCGTCGCGCGCTCGGTGGCGTCCGCGATCATGGCGAGCGTGACGGGGTTCTGAGGCGTCGGGGTCACGGTGCCCATGGCTCGCTCTCCTCCACCTTGTCGCTCACAACGAGCTTCGTCACCGGCGAATCCGGCACCACATTCAACGCACGCAACGTACCGCCCACAATCGCGGCAAACGCCGGACCGGCGGCCACGCCGCCGAAGTGCGAACCGCGGTCCGGCTCATCGAGCGTGACGGCCACGATGATGCGCGGCTCGGACATCGGCGCCATGCCGACGAACGACGCGCGGTACTTGCTCTTGTCGTATCCCTTGCCCGATTGCTTATAGGCCGTGCCGGTCTTGCCGCCCACGCGATAGCCGACCACCTGGGCACGCGTGGCGGTGCCGCCGGGCGAGGTCACCATTTCCAGCATCTTGCGCACTTCGCGGGCCGTCGCCGGCGAGATGACCGGCGTGCCCTTCACGACACCGCCATCCGTCTTGTAGATGGAGATCGGCAGCAGTTCGCCGTCGTGCGCGAACACCGTGTAGGCGCGGGCAAGCTGAATCAGCGAGGCCGACAGCCCATAGCCGTAGCCCATCGTCGCCTGCTCGATCGGACGCCAGCTCTTGGCCGGACGCAAACGCCCGGCCACGGCGCCGGGGAAACCGATTTTCGGCGCCTGACCGAGGCCGACGCTCGTGAACATGTCCCACATTTCCTGCGACTTCATCTGCAGCGCGATCTTGGCCGTGCCGATGTTGCTCGAGTGCTGGATGACGCCCTGCACGGTGAGCAGACCATAGTCGCGCGTATCCGTGATCGTCGCACCGAAGAAGTTGGCCCGGCCGGTGGTCATCACCGTCGACGTCGGCTTCACATAGCCGTTCTCGATGGCAGCCGCAATGGTGATCGGCTTCATGATCGAACCCGGCTCGAACGTGTCGGTGATGACTCGGTTGCGCAGCTGCGCGCCCGTGAGATTCGTGCGGTTGTTGGGGTTATACGTCGGTAGGTTTGCGAGCGCGAGCACCTCGCCCGTGCGAACGTCGAGCACCACGGCGCTGCCGGCTTTCGCGCCGGTACGCTCGATGGCGTCCTTCAGTTCGCTGTAAGCGAGGAACTGGATCTTGCTGTCGATCGAGAGCGTAATGTCGCGGCCGTCACGCGGCTGCGCCAGGATGTCGATGTCTTCGACAACGCGCCCCAGGCGATCCTTGATCACGCGGCGGCTACCGGGGGTTGCCGCCAGATCCTTCTGCATCGACAGCTCGACGCCTTCCTGCCCGATATCCTCGACGTTCGTGAAACCCACCACGTGCGCGGCGATCTCGCCTTCCGGATAGAAGCGCTTGTACTCCTTGCGCTGGTATATGCCGGGGATGTCCAGATCGGCAACCTGCTTGGCCACGTCCGGTGACACCTGACGCTTCACGTAGACGAAGCTCTTTTCCTGATTGAGCTTGCGGCGCAAATCCGGCTCCCCCATTTCGAGCAGACGCGCGAGTTGGCGGACCTGCTGCGCCGAGACGTCGTCGGGCACGTCCTCGGGGATGGCCCAGATCGCCTTGACGGGCAGACTGGTGGCAAGCACTTGTCCGTTACGGTCGAACACTTTGCCGCGCGTGGCGGACATCTCCAGTGTGCGTTCGTAACGGCTCTCGCCCTGACGTTGATAGAAAGCGTTGCCCGGCCCCTGAATCCAGAAGGCACGCGCGACCAGCGACGCAAACGCGCCGAAGATCACGAAGACGAGCATCTTCGAGCGCCACATCGGCAGACGCACGGACAGCACCGGGCTGGCAGAGAACTGCACATCCTTGGTTTTGGCCTTGGCGTCTTTGCGGCGAATCATCGCTTGCCTCCGCTCGCTGGGGCAGACGCGGCGCTCGCGCTCGGCACCGGCACATCCACCATCGCGCCGGTGCTACCGGCCGGCGCGGACAGATATTGCGTGCGGCCCGGCGAGACGGCCTGCATCTTCAGGTCGCTGCGGGCCACGCTTTCGATACGGGCACTCTTGCTCTGCGCGCTCTGCTCGTACTGGAGACGATCCCAGTCCTGCAACAGTTGATGCTCGAGCGCCTGCTCGCGATTGAGTTCGACGAACGTCCCGCGCGCCCGGTACTGGGCATTGATCAGCGACAACGCGCAGCCAATGAGCAGCGCGAGCAGAAGCACGTTGAGCCGGCTCATGTTGCCACCCGCTCCATGACCCGCATGATCGCCGAGCGCGCACGCGGGTTCGCCTCCACCTCTTCGGCGGACGGCTTGATCTTGCGGCTGGATTTGAAGGGCGGCTCGGGAATTTCATGGGCGCGCAAAGGCACGCGGCGATCCACCACCGGCGCACTGGTGCGCGCTTGCATGAAGCGCTTCACGATGCGGTCTTCCAGTGAATGAAAGCTGATCGCCACGAGTCTGCCTCCCGTTTCGAGGACATCGGCCGCCACGTCGAGTGCTATCTGCAAGTCCGCAAGCTCTTGATTGACGTGAATCCGTAGAGCCTGAAAGGTGCGTGTTGCCGGATCCTTGCCCTTCTCACGGGTCTTGACGGCGCCCGCCACGATCGCGGCAAGCTCGCGAGTGCTGACGAGTGGACCGAGGTGTTCGGCGTTTGCCCGGCGAGCAACAAGCGCCTTTGCAATCTGAAAAGCAAACCGTTCTTCCCCATAGTCCTTGATGACCTCCGTCATTTCTTCCAGCGTTGCCCGGGCCAGCCAGTCGGCGGCCGACTCACCGCGCGTGGGATCCATGCGCATATCGAGCGGGCCGTCGAAACGAAAACTGAATCCGCGCGCGGGGTCGTCAAACTGCGGCGACGACACGCCCAGGTCCAGCAATACCCCCGACACCTTGTCGATGCCGCGCCGGGCCAGCGCCTCGCGCAATGTCGCGAAGCTCTCGTGCTCAATCGAAAATCGCGGATCGGCAATTTTTGCCGCCTCCGCGATCGCTTGGGGATCCTTGTCGAATGCGATCAGCCTCCCCCTGGGACCCAGTCGCTCGAGAATCCTGCGACTGTGCCCGCCTCTGCCGAACGTGCCGTCGACGTATACGCCGTCGTCGCGCCACAGCAAGGCATCCACGGCCTCCTCGAGCAGGACCGTGCGGTGCTGCATTACCGTTTCCACCGCGTGCGCCATGCTCGTCGGACCACCTGATCTGTCAAAAAGTGAAGTTTTTCAGCGCTTCCGGCATGCCCTGCGCCATCGCCGCCTGTTCCTTGGCGGCATACGTCGCGGCATCCCAGAGTTCAAAGTGACTGCCCATGCCCAGCAGCATGACTTCCTTATCCATGCCCGCAGCCGCACGCAACTCGGGCGCCACCAGGACACGGCCCGCCGAATCCATCTCGACGTCGGCTGCGTTGCCCAGGAAGATGCGTCGCCACCAGTGCGCGTCCATCGGCAGTGCGGCGATCTTGCCGCGGAAGATTTCCCATTCGGGACGCGGAAACAGCAACAGACATCCGTCTGGGTGCTTGGTGATGGTCACCTTGCCTTCAGCGTCGCCCTGCAGCACGTCACGATGCCGGGCCGGAATTGACATCCGTCCCTTCGCATCGAGTGAAAGTGCCGAGGCTCCCTGAAACACGTGCGCTCCCGTGAGGTTTCGTCCGCCTGCCCGCTATACCGAAAGAGAAAGATTTTGTGCCCTACACCACACAAAAATACACTTTCTCACACTATTTCCCACTTTAGAGGAGAGTGTTTGGCCGGTCAAGCCTTTCGCCCTTTTTTAGGAGCGAATTTGTTAGGCAGAACAATGACTTAGCTCACTTTCCTAAAGCAAGAAAACGGAATTTTGTCAGAAAAATTAAAGACATAACTGCGATAGTGAAAGTGGAACCTCAAACTTTGGGTATCGCCTCGCGGGAGGCCCGTCAGCGCTATCGATACCCGGTAGTGCGCGCTCACGCCGTGACAAAGCCGGGCGATCACCGGCCGGCACGCGTCTCGCAGAGGAAGATCGATCGGTACGTGGGGGGTCGTTCGGGGAGGGCGTTGCAGACGTTCTATATATAGTAGGCGGTCGTCGTCATGACCTTGGCGGCAGCACGCATCACACGCTGCACCGGCACCGGCAGTTCGATACCGCCAGCGTCGCGTGCGGCTTGGCCGTGTTCGATTTCGTCGATTCGCATCTGGTCCACGATGGCTCTCGAGCGCAGATCGTGCGGGGGCAGGTCGTCCAGGTGGCTCTCCAGATGATGCTCCACCTGACGCTCCGTCTCTGACACGAAACCCAGACTGACCTTGTCCCCGCACTTGCCGGCGACAAAACCGATGGCAAATGCACCGGCGTACCAAAGCGGGTTGAGCAGACTGGGGCGCGAACCCAGTTCCGAGAGACGGTGAGCCGTCCATGCGAGGTGATCCTCTTCTTCCTTACCCGCATGCTCGAAGGCGGCCCGCAGCTCCGGGCGCGTCGTCGCCAGCTTCTGCGCCTGATATAGCGCCTGCGCGCAAACTTCACCGACATGATTCACGCGCATGAGGCCCGCCACGTGCCGACGCTCCTGCGGCGTTAACGCATCGTCGCCGACCAGGGCATCACCATTTGAAGCAGATGCCATTACGGGCGTCGGGCGCGAGGCCCGGGTGACGCCGGCGATCGCTCGCAGGCCGCGGTCAAGTTCGGAGATCAGGCTGTCGGAGAACATCGTACTTTCAACTTACCTCGATATTTCACAATGCGGAATAAAGGACAGTTCATTCGCGTCCGCTGCCGATGATACGCCCCTTTATCCGGCGTGCCTTGCGCGGGCACAAACGCACGAAATCCCCGCCGGACGCTGGTTTCCGGGCTGTTGCGTAAACGAAACAAAGGGGGCCGCAAACCCGCGTAAAACCGGCCTTTTCCTTTGCCGCCCACATTGAATTTGTTACATTACGTCCAACTTCTCGCGAAGTTGATTAGCAAGGACGTTATCACTAGTGACCTTGTTAAACAAATCTCACAATCCTTTGGAGATCACTCAATGAAAAAGTCGCTTCTCGCTCTGGGTGTGCTCGGCGCATTCGCAGGCGCTGCTCACGCTCAAAGCAGCGTGACCCTGTACGGTATCATCGACGCTGGCCTGAACTACACCAGCAAGACTGGCGGCAACATCGCTGGCACGGCTACCAACGCCTCCAAGAACTTCCAGTTCGCCAACGGCAACCTGCAAGGTTCGCGTTGGGGCCTGAAGGGCGCTGAAGACCTCGGTGGTGGTCTGAAGGCGATCTTCGTGTTGGAAAACGGCTTCAACCTGGGCAACGGCACGCTGGGCCAAAACGGCCGTATGTTCGGTCGTCAAGCCTACGTTGGTCTGAGCAGCACGACGGCTGGTACGTTCACCATCGGTCGTCAGTACGACTCCGTGGTCGACTTCGTTGGTCCGTTCGCTGTCGGCAGCCAGTGGGCCACGTCGGCGGGCGCTCACCCGTTCGATAACGACAACTTGAACAACTCGTTCCGCGTGAACAACGCTGTCAAGTACACGACGATCAACTACGGTGGCTTCAGCGCTGGCGCGTTGTACAGCTTCTCGAACTCGGCCAACAATGGTACCGCCGGTACGGGCTTCGGCAACAACCGCGCATATTCGGTTGGTGCTGGCTACGCTAACGGCCCGGTGGCATTGGGTGCTGGCTTCCTGTACATCAACTCGGCTGGTAGCAACAACTCCGGCTCGCTGATGAACAACAACCTGCCGGCGCCCGCTACTGTCAACGACACCAACACGCCGATGACGGCTGGTGGTGCCAACGACAAGGCATGGATCGCATCGGCAGGCGGTTCGTACGCCTTCGGTCCGGCAACGGTCGGTCTGGTGTACTCGCACAGCGTGTACCAGTACGTCGGCGGCGGCAGCTGGAAGTTCGACAATGCAGAACTGAGCGCCAAGTACATGCTGACCCCGGCGCTGCAAGTGGGCGCATCGTACGCGTACACTTGGACGACGATCAACGGTACGGTTGGCACCAAGAACGGCACGTCGCCGAAGTACCACCAAGTCAACCTGGGCACCGACTACTTCCTGTCGAAGCGCACGGACCTGTACCTGGTTGGTCTGTGGCAACACGCCAACGACGACGCTCCTGGCGGTGCATCGCTGAGCGGTCTGGGCTACTCGCAAAGCTCGAACCAGTTCGCCGTTACGGCTGGTATCCGTCACAAGTTCTAAGCTGACAGTTTCTGTCACTTAGGCTTTGTTTGACGAAAGGGCACCTTCGGGTGCCCTTTTTTTGTCCCAATCTCCGATTTGCAGGCATGTTACGCGACCTCGTAACGTCCCCAGCTTGACCGAGCGTTTATTTCAAACCTAAAATTTCCATACTGTAAATTTCACTCCTCCGACCATGAGCCTCGCCGACTCCGACTCTCTCGATCTGGAAACGCGAGCCCGCGATCGTGAGCACGATGCACTGCGCCTCTGGTTGCGGTTGCTCACCTGCACCAACATGATCGAGACGGATATCCGTTCGCGCTTGCGCCAGGAATTCGATTGCACGCTGCCGCGCTTCGACTTGCTCGCGCAACTCGACCGCCACCCCGAGGGGTTGAAGATGGGCGAGTTAAGCAAGCGGATGATGGTCACTGGCGGGAATGTCACAGGAATCACCGATCAGTTGGAGAAAGAAGGCTGGGTGACGCGTGAGACGGTCGTCAACGACCGGCGCGCCTTCCTGATCAAACTCACCCCACGCGGCAAGAAAGCCTTCTCCAATATGGCTCGCGCGCATGAAACATGGATCGAGCAGCGCTTGGGACAGCTTCCGGAAGACCGGCAACACCAGCTTTACCTGCTGTTGGGAGACTTGAAGTCGGTGATCGGGTAACGCACGAGAATCACCGCTTTCAATTTGACGCGGCGTGTCGCGCGCTTGACCGCGCTATCTGACAGGAAAGCCTGGTGGACGTTGCAGTTGGCTTATCGCCCCGCCTGCATCGGAGTGTCCAGCGAGGCTCGCGCCGTAGCCGCTTCATAGGTTCTGTCCAAGGCGGCGAGCGCCTCGTTACGCTCGGGTTCTGGCCGTTTCGACATGGTTTTGACGGCAGCGTAGAACTTGGGCAAATCGCCATGCACTTGCGCAAGCAGCGCCATGAATGCCGGCACCCATTGGTTGTATGTCGCGAAGGACCCGATTTTGGCGTTGTTCAAATCGGCGGCAAACCAGAGATCGAAGCCTTTGTATCCTCCCAAGGACGTTTTCAATGCCTCATAGTCGGCACGCATGCGGGTGAATATGACCTCTTTGCCGGCCGTTTTCTCGGCATCCGTCTCCGGGCCGGCATAGAGCGCTTCCAGACGTTTTCGATAGCTGTCCACCAGTTTTCGAAACTGACGCCGGTGCGCGTCATATCGCTCATACTCCATCGCGGCATCGGGATGTGCGGCAAGCCAGCGCTGGACGCCCACGGTTTCCACTGTCACGGCAAAAGACTCGTTGAACGCGGTGTCCCCTCGAGCAAACAAAATCTGATGGGCGAGTTCGTGGAAGATCATGCGCGCGACTTCCGCTCGCGGTAGATAGATGAAAGTGTTCAGCAGCGGATCGTCGAAATACCCCAACGTCGAATAAGCCGGGATTCCTGCAACGAACGTCTCCCACCCATCCCTATGCAACTCGGCCGCGTAAGCCTCGGCGGATTCACGGGAGTAGTAACCGCGATACTCGACGCATCCAACAACCAACAGGCACGACTCTCGTAGCTTCAGCGACAGCGAGGGGGCAGCGAAGACGTTGTAGACGACGAACGGACGCTTCAGGTCGGCATAGCTGCGATAGCTACCGTTATCCGGCTCGCCGAGCGCCGATACCGCATAACTACGAATTTGCTCCGCTTCGATTAGCCGCGAACGCAACCGCGGATCGATCGATGGGTCCGCAAGCAGATCGGACACGGGCTGCGCCTCGTGCAATACCGTGAAATGCCCGTTGATCGATTGCGCGTAATAGCCGACCTGACTACATCCGCCGAGACCGAACAGCAAGCCGCATCCCAGCACCATCACCGCAAGCGTCTGCAACCGGCAACGGCAAAACGTCGTAACCATCGCAAACAAGGTCGGCATCGTGGGCTCCTCGGCGTTAGCCTGAAATCGACCGCGCTTATATCGGTGCGACGTCGACCAGGCAGTCGTAGAACGTCGGTGCCCGGCCAAGATCAGTGAGTTGCTGGCTCGTGACTTCGTTGGCATTTTTACCGTCCGGTGCGAGCTTTTTCCACCAGATGGACAGCCCGACGACGACGCCCTCACGTGCTTTCTCCGTAACGCGGGCCCTCGCGTTCAACGTACCTCGATCGTTGAAAATTCGTACCCCCATGCCGTCCGCAATGCCACGCGCGGCGGCATCCGACGGATGGATATCCAGTGTTGGCTCGCCGACCGATGCCCGCAGGCTATCAACGTTCACGAAGCTCGAATTCAGGAAATTACGAGCTGGCGGAGAGATCATTGCCAACGGATAGCGCGCCGCAAGCTCGGGGTTACTGGCGACAGACTCGTATGGCGGCACCCAGTCCGGCAATGGATCAAAGCCTTCCTGCAACATACGCTCGGAATAGAACTCGCATTTCCCCGATGGGGTATAGAACTGTCCGTTTGCAAACGGCGCTTCGGGAAGGTCGTAGCGAATCCACCCATCGCGCTTGAGGGTTTCCCAGTCGCTGTTTGCCATACGGGCATCGCGCCAACGGATCGACTGTTCCGCAAGTTGATCGTCGGTGTCGGAGAAGCATGCGTCCTGCCACCCCATGCGCTTGGCCAACAGACGGAATATCTCCGAGTTGGGTTTGGCCTCGCCGAGCGGCGCAATCGCCGGATTGTTCGCCAGCAGATAGGTATGTCCGTACGCTTTGTGAATATCCAGATGCTCGAGCTGCGTCGTTGCCGGCAGCACAAAGTCTGCGTGGTCTGCGGTATCGGTCTGGAAGTGTTCCAACACCACCGTGAAGAGATCCTCGCGGCCGAACCCGGCCGCCACCTTGCCCGACTCGGGAGCCACGGCAACAGGGTTGCTGTTGTAGACCACCAGCGCCTCGATCTTCGGACCGAACAACTCGTCGCCCTGGTGGCAAAGCGCGTCGCCGATTGCACTCATGTTCACCACACGCGTGGGCTTGTCCTGCCGTGGCCGCAGATCAGGACGTGCTTGCGCCACCGCATCGACGGGTGCATAGCCGGATGTCGACATCAGCATCCCGCCCGCCGGATCTCGCCAGGCGCCAGTCAATGCAGGAAGACACGCGACCGCGCGCGTCGCCTGACCGCCGCCTTTGGCACGCTGCATACCGTAGTTCAGCCGGATCGCTGCGGGCTTCGCGCTCGCATACTCTCGCGCCAACGTCGTGATCGTCTCTTCGCTAATGCCACAGATTTCCGCGACGCGAGCCGGCGTATAGCGGCTCACGCGATCCTTGAGTTCGGCGTAACCGACCGTATGCCGCGCAATGTATTCGTGATCGACCAGATCCTCGGCGATCAGGACATGCATCATACCCAACGCCAACGCGGCATCCGTGCCTGGCAGCAATGCAATATGCTGATGACACTTCTCGGCGGTAAGCGAGCGATAGGGATCGATGGCAATCAGCTTCGCGCCGCGCCGCTTCGCTTCCTGTGCAATCGCCCAGAAATGGACGCTCGACGTAATCGGGTTGCTGCCCCAGATAAGAATCAGCTTGCTGTCGACGAAGTGCTCGACATGCATACCGACGCCGGCACCGTATGTGTATCGCAGACCCGCAGCCCCCGCACTCGCACAGATCGTGCGATCGAGATCGGACGCGCCCAGTTTGTTGAAGAAGCGCGCGGCCATCGATTCGCCCTGAACGAATCCCATCGTGCCCGCATAGCTGTACGGCAGAATGGCTTCGGGGTCGCGCGCGGCAATGGCTCTCAACCTGCAGGCAATCTCGTCGAGGGCTTCGTCCCAGCTGACTCGCACGAACTGTCCGCTACCTTTCGGGCCAACACGTTTGAGCGGGTGCAACAAGCGATCCGGATGATAGGTTCGCTCGGTGTAACGCGAAACTTTCGTGCACAAGACGCCATTGGTGGTGGGATGGTCCGGGTCCCCCTGGACCTTGATCGCGACGCCATTTTCCACGGTTACGTGCAATGCGCATGTATCGGGACAGTCATGCGGACATGCAGCCCGAACGACATGGGTATTGGTCGTCATGAATCTACTCCTCTCTCTACCGAATGGCTGCGTCAAGCAATGGTGGGACGCTGGCGATATTGTATTACGTTCATTTGCGCCTCGCCCCCGCCACACGGGCATTCACGGCATCTTCCAGACGTATCCGAGATCACGCTCGGGCATTTCTGCCAAGATGCCAGACCTGGCCATTAGGGGTAAGATGAGTCATTGCGCCCTGCAGGAATCCCCCGTCATGAAGCTCATTCCAGAAATCGACGCCGCTCGCGGCGAAATCCAGACCATCCGACGTGACATTCACGCGCACCCCGAACTTTGTTTCGAGGAAAAGCGCACGTCCGACGTCGTCGCAGAGACGTTGACCCAATGGGGTATCCCCATCCACCGTGGACTCGGTAAAACCGGGCTCGTCGGCATCATCAAGAATGGCAGCAGCGACCGCGCGATCGGTCTGCGCGCCGATATGGATGCCCTGCCGATTCACGAAGCCAATACGTTCGAACACGCGTCAAAACATGACGGCAAGATGCACGCGTGCGGTCATGATGGCCATACGGCCATGCTGCTCGCCGCAGCGCAATATCTTCAGAAGCATCGCCATTTCGACGGCACCGTATATCTGATTTTCCAACCGGCCGAGGAAGGTGGCGGCGGTGCTCGCGAGATGATCAAGGACGGGCTGTTTGAGCGCTTTCCCATGCAGGCCGTGTTCGGCATGCACAACTGGCCGGGGGTGCCGACAGGCACGTTCGCCGTAACGCCGGGGCCGATGATGGCCTCAAGCAACGAATTCAAGATCACGATTCGCGGCAAGGGTACCCACGCCGGCATTCCAAATGCGGGGATCGACCCGGTCATCGCCGCCGTTCAGGTCGCTCAGGCCCTGCAGAGCATCATTACCCGAAATAAGCGCCCGATCGACGCTGCGGTGCTGTCCATTACCCAGATCCACGCTGGTGATGCGACCAATGTGGTGCCCGATCTGGCATGGTTGGGCGGTACGATTCGCACGTTCTCGATTGAAGTGCTGGATCTTATTGAAACGCGCCTGCGCGAGATTTCCGAGTTCGTCGCGAAAGGACTTGGCTGCTCGGCGGAGATCGAATTCCAGCGCAACTATCCGCCGACGATCAACGAGCCAACCATGGCCGCACTGTGTGCGGATGTCATGCGCGAAGTGGTCGGCGACGCGAACGTCAACGACAAGGTCGAGCCGACGATGGGCGCGGAGGATTTTTCGTTCATGCTCCTCGAGAAGCCTGGCGCGTATGCGTTCATCGGCAACGGCGACGGCACGCACCGAGACACGGGACATGGCCTCGGACCGTGCAATCTGCACAACGCCAGCTACGACTTCAACGACGATCTGCTCCCGCTTGGCGGCACCTACTGGGTGAAGCTGGTTGAAATGTATTTTGGGCGGGATCAATAAGCTGTCGTGATCTAGTCTTCCGGGTCGCAACAAAAAGGCCGGCAAATAGAATTTGCCGGCTTTTTTGTTTTTGATGTCGCGAGAAGTCCGCTATTTCGCGGCGGTAGTCGTGGGGACGCGGTCCGTCTCCAAGTGGATGTCACCGTACCAGGCGGTGAATTTCGATTGCGTATTGTCGCCATCGCTCATGATGGCAATGCCAATCAGACGCCCCGGAGGCTCGCCAAACGCTTTCTCATAATCCTTGGCGACGTCGCGAGAATACGTCCGCCACTTCCCAAGATTGGCTTCTCCGCGTTCGACAACGACAGAGCGGATACGGCCGGTATAAGGATTTTCGACGACCTCATCTGTAGCGAATTTATCGTCACCCCAGGTATACATCAGCGTGGCGAACGGCAATTCCCTGCCACTCACCAGCCTGGCTAGCTCGCGATGCATATGATCTTGTACGGTGAGCTTTGCCGGATCGCCATCGAATGCGAGCGCGATGCGTACAGGTGCATCATCGAATCGCTTCGTGCGAATGTCGGCGCTGATCGGCATGCTGTCGGCACGCCAGCGCCACGTTAACTTGGCACCGGGGTACACCGGTACATCCAGTTTCTGAGCGATTCCAGACGCGGATCCGTCAACAGTCGCTCGGATTACGGCAATTCCGTCGTCATCGGTGGTCTGTTCGTAGTTGGTGAGCCGCTTTTTGCGGGTGACAAAATAAGTCTCCCAATGCGGAGGCAGGCCATCCGAATTTACTGCGGCCGAAAGGGGGGCAATTTCGTCTCGCTGTCCCGGCACAGCTATTGTCGAAACCTGCGTCGAAGACGGTCCGGGTGAGGCACACCCACCAATTCCCCAGATAACGACAGCGGCACCGACATACGCCGCACCTGCACGCCACTTTGCATGGCACTTGCCCCGATCTTGATTCACCACCTGTTTCACTCCACGAACTTCACTAACCCCGTGGCCAAATGCTAAGCGAGAAATGAATATCGATCTATCTGTAATTTCACGTCATGACGATGGTGCAACACCGACAGCTTCGAATGATGCGCATAAATCCCTTGCCGGGATGAAAAAAGCGAGGATGGAGGAAGCGAGAGAGAAGCGAGAGGCAGCCGCCAAAACAGGCCAAGTGTGAGC
>NZ_CABPSJ010000003.1 GCF_902459745.1 Pandoraea communis | reverse complement strand
CCAGGCGCGGATCGGCCAGATTGACGTAACGGCGCACGAATTCCGGTGCGTTCGGATCTTGCGGAACGAGGGCCATGCCAACTCCTGAGGATTCGGTAAAGTCTGAAACGGATGAATACGAAACCTGCTTGAAACACTGTGGCGAACACCCGTCCGCCCGATCTGCCAGCGCCTTAGTCGCGCACCAGATCCTCCAGACGGAATCCTGCGATCCGGAAGATCTGTCGCAGACATTCTTCGATCTCGTCCGCCCGGCTGTTTTCAAGGCGCCCGGCAAAGTTCTCGATGATGCTGCTGCGCGTGTGACCACGCACGGCCAGAATGTACGGGAAACCGAACTTGGCCTTGTACGCGTCATTCAGTTCGGTCAGACGCGCAAACTCTTCAGCGCTGCATTGATCGAGCCCCGCCCCCGCCTGCTCTCGCGTAGACTCAGCCGTCAACTCGCCACGCACCGCCGCCTTGCCCGCCAACTCCGGGTGAGCACGTATGAGATCAAGCTGCGGGCCTTCACCCGCATCGATCACAGCCTGGCACATGGCGTCATGCAACGCATTGACGGTGGCAAACGGCCGGTCTTCCCACGCCGCTTCTGCCACCCACGGGGAATGCTCGAAAATGCCGTCGAGCGCAGCAACGAACTCGGCGCGCAGCAGCACCGACAATTCGGCAACAGTACGTTGTGTCATAGGCAACGGGGCGTTCATCAACCGCTCTCCTGGGAAACAAAGATGACGCCCCGCCGTGCTTCTCGCACAGCCCGATGACGCCTGTCGGATTCAATCTGGATACCAACCACTAGGCACTACGCCCCTCCAGGCGCAGCACCTCACGCATCAACTCGCCTAAGCCGCCACGAACGGATGACGCGCCTGCCAGTGACGCGCCACGTCAATGCGACGGCACACCCACACGCGATCATGCTTCTCGATGTGATCGAGAAATCGCTGTAGCGCAGCGAAGCGCCCCGGACGGCCCAGCAACCGGCAATGCATGCCAACGGACAACATCTTCGGCGCCTCGTCCCCCTCCGCGTACAAAACGTCGAAGGCATCGCGCAGGTAATGGAAGAAATGGTCCGCCGTGTTGAAACCCTGCGGCGCAGCAAAGCGCATGTCGTTGGAATCAAGGGTGTACGGCACGACCAGATGCGGCTTGACCTCGCCGCCACTCGTCTGCACCTGTGTCCAGAACGGCAGGTCGTCGCCATAGTTGTCCGAGTCGTAGACAAACCCGCCCTGCTCAACCACCAGACGGCGCGTATTCGGGCTGTCGCGGCCCGTGTACCAGCCAAGCGGCGCGCTCCCCGTCATTTCCTTAAAGATGTCGATGGCGATACGCATGTGCTCGCGCTCGGTCGCCTCATCCACGTTCTGGTAGTGAATCCAACGCCAGCCGTGACACGCAATCTCGTGCCCCAACGCCTGAAACGCCGCTGTCACTTCCGGATGACGCTGCATAGCCATCGCCACACCGAAGACGGTCAGCGGCAGCCCGCGACGCTCGAATTCACGCAAGATGCGCCACACGCCCGCACGCGAGCCATATTCGTAGATGGACTCCATGCTCATGTGACGCGCCTCGTAAGCCGCCGCGCCAATGATCTCGGACAGGAACTGCTCGGACGCCCGATCACCGTGCAAAACACAGTTCTCGCCGCCTTCTTCGTAATTCAGAACGAACTGAACGGCGATTCGCGCACGCCCCGGCCAGTCGGCAAACGGTACGTGGCGGCCATAACCGATCAGGTCGCGGGGATAGTCCTTGGAGCTTGCGTTGTTGCTGGCCATGATGTCTTGGCGTCCTTCTGATGGCGGAACGATCGAAGAAGTGTAGCCAAATCCACTCCCCGGAAACATAGCCATATTCAGATATTCAGGCTGCGCCTGGACGTATAGTCGCCCCGTCTCCGCCATTCGCCCACAACCCTGCACGCCGCCAGACTGCGTTCCACATCGCCCTCGTCACCCCGTCCTCTGGAACGTCAACTCCCCCGAAGTACCCGCCAAACAACCACAAATTTCGCGCAACCATCATCAAACTGGCCAGACAACAAAAAAGCACGCCGGGCCGTCGAATCGACCCGGCGTGCTTTCGTATGCCGCGTTTATGTGCTCCCGAACCCTCAGCCCGGCATCACGCCGCCATATAGGGATATCCCGTAAGCGTCAGCGTGACCTCTGCCCCGGATGTCTGCAATCTGGCATGCCCCCCGACCGGCAAGGTCAGTTTGTCGGGACAATGACCGAACGGCATGTCCGTCACAACCGGAATACCGATGACCTTGCGCACACTCTCGATCATGGTCGGCATGTCGTACCCGTTGTCGTAGTCGGTCACGCGATACTGCGAGAAGTCCCCCAGCACCAACGCCCGCTGCCGCGCCAGAATGCCGGATTGATGCAACTGATACAGCATCCGCTCAACCCGATAAGGCGGCTCGTTCACGTCCTCGACGAACAGCACACCGCCATCGATCTGCGGCAGATACCGCGTGCCGATCAGGCTGCATACCATCGCCAGATTCCCGCCCCATAAGGTGCCGGAGACGTCGATGTCCCCGCTCGCACCATCGCCCTGCCACTGAGCAACGTGACTCGGTGAGTGCAGCACCGATTGAAATTGCGTGACGGTGAAGTCGCTCAGCGACTCCGCACCGAAGTCCGCCAGCAACATCGGCCCAGCAAAGGTGCTCAGATGCGCCTGCGCCAACAGCGCCAGTTGCACTGCGGTGAAGTCGCTGTGACCGATCATCGCCACCGGCGTGCCCGAGAGCCGGCGATGCAGTCCCTCATAGTCGAGATGATCGAGCAGATGCACAGCCCCATAGCCGCCGCGCACCGCGAGTACGACATCGGGAACAGGGTGATCTCGTTGCGCCAACTGATTGATTTCGGCCACGCGCTCGGCATCGGTGCCCGCAAAGCGCAAATACCGGCGCTCAAGTGCTTCACGATTGGCCACGGTGTAGCCAAGCCGCTCCAGCGTTTCGACGCCACGCGTGGCAACCTCGGCATCAGGCGCATAGCCGGACGGGGCAATCAGTTGGAGATGCTTGGTCTGCGTCAATTGGAAGATCCCGGTGTAGGTGTAGGCGTCGGCGTCTCGCTCGCTGCCTCGGCGGCGGCCGACAAACGTCGTGCCCTCGCTGCAGCACGCCGTTCGCTGAAGAAGGTCTGGAGAATGCCGACGCACTCATCGCGCATGACACCGCCAATGACTTCGGCATGATGATTGAGGCGCGGCTCCGCAAACAGGTCGACCACGCTGCCGCAGGCCCCCGTTTTGGGGTCCATCGCGCCATACACCACCCGCTTGATTCGCGCATGCATGATGGCACCCGCACACATGACGCACGGTTCGAGCGTCACGTACAACTCGCACTCCGGCAAACGATAGTTGCCCAACGCCTGCGCCGCAGCCCGCAACGCCTGCATCTCGGCATGCGCAGACGGATCGTGCCCGCCCACCGGACAGTTGTGCCCGACGGCGACGACCTGCCCGTCGCAAACGACTACGGCGCCGACCGGCACCTCTCCCTGCGCCATCGCGGCGCGAGCCTGCTGGAGCGCCAGGCCCATGTAGGTCTCGTCGGTCGCGGGTAAATCTCGATTCATGAAACGTTGACGAAAAGCCGCTGCGCGTTGCCACCCCTTCCGGACTCGCCCCGCACAGCGCAATTGGCCGCTATCGGCAATGCGCTATTCTCGCACAGCCCCCCGCTACCACCACGCCCTTCGCCACATCCCGTCACCCGCGATATCCCGCATTCGCAGCCAGCCATCACCCCCTCACGCCATCACGTCACGGCGTTCGGTACACGGCGCTTGCGATACAGCACAAGCGTCGCAACCTCGGTCAGCGCCATCAGCATGGTGCCGGCCACGGCCAGCCCCCGGGTTCTGCACGATCGAACGAAAAATCTCTCCCGTGCTCGGACGATGCCAGGCCCGTATTACCGAATATTTCAATCCCAGGCCGGGGCGAGCGATGCCGGGTTGGCCTGACGATCGTTGCGATCCAGCGCTGCAATCTGCGCCATGTCCTCATCGCTCAGACGCAAATCGCGCGCCTTCATGTTGCTGGCCAGATTCTCACGCTTGGTCGATGACGGAATCACCGCATACCCCTGCTGCATCGCCCACGCCAGCGCCACTTGCGCCGTAGTCGCCCCATGGGCGCCGGCAATCTTCGCCAGTACCGGATCGTTCAGCACTTTCCCGTACGCCAGCGTCATGTACGACGTAATGGGCACCCCCTGCGAGCGGGCAAATTCCGCTACCTTCCGGTTCTGAAGATACGGGCTCAGTTCGATCTGGTTGGTCGCCAATTCACCCGCCCCAACAATACCGATGGCCTGCCGAAGCAACGCGATGGTGAAATTGGACACGCCGATGGCGCGCGTCAGCCCCTGTTCACGCGCCTCGCGCAGCGCACCGAGATATTCCTCCATCGACACGGCATTGGCCGGCGACGGCCAGTGAATCAACGTCAGATCGACGCGGTCGGTGCCCAGCTTCGACAGACTGTCTTTCAGACTCGGAATCAGCTTGTCGTGGGAAAAGTTGTCGATCCAGATCTTGGTCGTCAGATACAGCTCGTCACGCTTGACGGGCGATGCCGCGAGCGCACGGCCGATGTCGGCCTCATTCTCATAGATCTGCGCCGTGTCGATGGCGCGATAACCCAACTCCAGCGCGTTGGTGACGGTGTCGAATACCGTTTGGCCCTTGAGACGGAACGTGCCGAGGCCGAAGGCGGGAAGACTCATGAGTGCAACTCCTGTCGAAAACGTCATGCCAGAAAAAATCAACGTCGGTTGAATGGCTTGACTGAAGACCACAGTGTGTCGGATTCCCGCTCGCGCCAAAAGTCCCCGCAGACGCACAAGATTCGTGCCTCGGGTTCATAAATCCGTGCGACTTACTATGTTGCTCTCTGCAATCGGGAGAATGAGCTCAGATGGCGGCGCGCGAAAGAAAGCTGACGTCATCGCGTGCCATCGCCTTGATTTCATTACGCGTTCTGAGGATGTGTGCCTCAAGAAGAGACACCACCGCCGTGACGTCGCGACGCCGGCATGCAGCCAGAATCTCGTAATGATCGTGCTGCGGCTTCTCTTTGCCGGTGGCCTGCGACATGGCCAAATGGGAATAACGGTCGGTATTGAGGCAGTATTCTTCGATGAGCATCCGCAGGCGCCGGTTGTTGGCCGGCGCGCAGAGTGCCAGATGGAAACGCCGGTTGTACTCGGCCCACTCCGAGACGACTTCAGACGCCGAGTACTCGGCCAGGATCTGCTCCATCACCTGAAAGTCGTGCTCCGCCATATTGGGCACGGCGAGCTTGGCGGCGTGGCATTCGAGTGCCACGCGAATATCGAGCAACTCGCACAACTGTTCGAGATTCATGCTCGCTACCGTTGCGCCACGGTTCAGATGGTGCGTGACCAATCCTTCCGCTTCCAGTTGGCGCAACGCTTCGCGCACCGGCACTCGGCTGGCGTTGAAGCGCTCGGCCAGCGCTTCCTGACGAAGTTGATACCCACCCGGGAGCACGCCGCTCAATATCTCGTGGCGAAGCGTGTCGCGAATGGCCTGATGACGTGCCTGGGGTCCGGAAGTTCGCATGATCACTTACCCGCTCGCGCCTCCGCGAGCGCAATCGTCAGATGGGCCACCTTTTTCTTGAGCGCATCGCGCTCGGCGGTCATGGCCTTGAGTTCTTTCGACAGACGCGTCAGTTCGTCGGACGGATCGGCGCTGGTGTCCCACGGCGGGGTACCGTCATCGTCGTCTTCAACGATCTCTTCGTCCTTCTTTTTGCGCGGTTTGACCGGGCGCGCCTCACGCACCTGACGTGCCAACTCGCGCAACTCCTGCTTGCCCGCCACCACCGCTGCCACTTGCGCCGCGGCCGGTAAGGTCGATACGGCCGCCGCCGCATTGATCGACACTTCGCCACGCTTGACTGCATCCACCAATTCCGGCGCCGCCGCATTGTGGATCTGCTCGATTTGCCCCAGCGTATTGCTCGACAGACGTGCCGCCCGAGCCAGCGCCGCGCGCGTGAGCGCCATCGTGTGCGCCGGAATCGAGGTCTTGCCGTCGTCCTGTGCGGCGCCATCGTTCGCCATCGCGGCGTGCGGGGCTTCCGCCGGCGCGGGAGCTTGTGCGCCGCTGCGCGCTTCGAGAATCGTCTTCTTGCGCAACGCCAGCACGCCGCGCTGGTAATCGGACACGCTGCGCCGGCCCAGGTGGTTGTCGATCATCCACAGGCGCACGTCGTCCATCGACTTGAACGAGGGGTTCTGGACGGTTCGAAATTCGATGTTGTGCTTGCGGCAGATCTCGTAGCGATTGTGGCCGTCAACCAGCACATCGCCCCACAGGACGAGCGCGTCGCGGCAACCTTCGGCAAGCAGACTCTGTTCGAGCGCAGCATATTCATCAGGCGTCAACGGATCGATGTACGCCTTGAGTTCTTCGTTGATCTGGACTGTCATGGACTTTTGTAACGATGCCCCGTACCCGATGCCGCTGGCAGCGGCACGACGTGGTACGCCGGCAGGGAGAGACTTTGCAGGCCGCATTATCGCCTGTCTGACCGGCATTGACGAAACGTCCCCGCCACACCTTGCCCGTCCGGGCGCTCAGGACAGCACGCCGTGATCCGTCAGGAAGGCCTGGATGCGCGCCAGACGTGCCACCGGGTCCGCCATGCCCAGCAGCGTCTCCTTTTCGTGTGCCGGCAACGGTAGCAACTCGGCCCAGCGATCGGCAACCCATCCGCATTCGTCGAGCCGGTACGGCGGCGCCAACGGCAATTTCGCCGCACGCGCCGGATCGCGCTGCAACCCGGCGATCAGTTTGCCCAAGGTATCGGCGCTGATCTGGAGCGAATCGGGGACGGCGACATTGGCATCGTCCGGCAACATCTGCGCCTCTCCCATCCATAACCCGTATTTCCCCAATTCGACGGACGAGAGACGGAACTTGGTCGTGCCGCGACACACGATTTCGAGCAACGACGGCATGGTCGCATGCCAGTCGTCGATGCGTGCCATCGTGCCGATCATGGCGGGTTCCTCGACGCTGTCGGGCAGACGGACTTCGCTACCCTGACGCAAGACGACGACACCGAATTCGGTGCCGTCGGCAAGGCATCGCTTGATCAGGTCGAGATAGCGCACCTCGAAGATGCGCAAACGCAATACCCCAGCGGGAAACAGGGCATTACCGAGCGGGAAGAGCGGGATCTGGGCCATGCCATATGATGACACGAAGTCACACGCGGCAAGTGCCGATGTCCGGCCAGGCAGATGCCTCCTGCGCGAACCGGTCGATCAGGAAATCGAGCAGCGCGCGCACGCGCGGGACCATGTATCGCGTACGGTGCCGCACCGCATACACCCCCGGCTCCTTGACGATGTAATCGGGCAGCAGGATCTTCAGCCGCCCCGCCCGCACATCGTCGGCGGCATCCCACAGCGTTTTGCGCACAATCCCCCGTCCGTCAAGCGCCCAGCGGCGCGCCAGCGTCCCGTCGTTCGTCTCCCACGCCTGCGCCATCGGCACCGTGAATTGCCAGACCGCCTCCGCCTGACGAAAATAAAACTCGTTGAGCGGCCCCGACGATGTCACCAACACGATGAACCGATGCGCCGAGAGTGCCTCCGGGGTCGCCGGCTCTCCATGACGGGCCAAATAATCCGGCGACGCACACAGCACGCGGCACATCGGCGCAAGACGCCGCGCCACGAGCGTGCCGTCATTCGGCTCGCGAAAGCGAATCGCCAGATCGACGTCGTCCTGCACAAGATTGGAAATGGAGTCGGTCAAGGTCAGGGATAGCCGCACATCAGGATGACGCGCCGTGAATTCGTCGAGCCAGGGCGACAGTTTGTGCAGTCCAAAATCGGTCGAGGCAGACAACCGGATCTTGCCCCGTATTGCTGCGCACCCTGCCTGTAGCGCCGCTTCGCCGTCGTCAATGGCCTGCAAGGCGACGAGACAATGCGAAAGATAGACGCGCCCCTCGTCCGTGAGACGTAACTGACGCGTCGTGCGCACGAACAGACGCGTCTGCAACGACGCCTCGAGCTTCGCCAGACGCGCGCTCGCCGCAGCGGGCGACAGGCCCAGCTTGCGCCCGGCCGCCGACAGGCTGCCGAGCGTCGCCGCACTCGTGAAAAGACGCATGTCGCCAAGTTTGTCCGTCGCCATCTTTCATCCAGATTTGAAAGTTATTCAAATTTCCCGCGAATTATCAAATATAGCGCGCGTTGGCAGACTACGTCACATCGTCCCGCCCGGGACACTTCATGTTTGGACGCCGCCGTTATGCCAACCTCCCCCACCTCCTCCCCACGTTCCTCCCCAACGCCATCGCCCGGCCGCGCGGCAACATCGTCCACGTTAGCCGACGCAACGCCCTGGGCATCGATGACCGCATTGATGCTCGCCACGTTCGTGGCGGCCGCGAACGAAACAGTGCCCGCTGGCCTGCTGCCGCAACTGGCCGACGGCTTCAACATCTCGGAATCATGGGCAGGCCAGATGGTCACCCTGTGCGCCCTTGGCGCGGGCCTTGGGGCCGTGCCCCTGACCGTGCTGATGCATCGCTGGTCGCGCCGCACGGTATTGCTGGCCGCCCTGCTCGGCTTTGCTGTCTGCAATGCGGTCACCGCTGTCTCGACCGATTTCACACTGACGCTGACCGCGCGCTTCGTCGTCGGTCTGGCAACGGGGCTCGCATGGAGTGAGATCGCAACCTATGCGCGCCGCCTTGTTAGCCCATCGCGGCAAGGACGCGCGCTCGCGATCGCCATGCTCGGCGTCCCCCTCGCGTTGGCGATCGGTGTCCCCGCAGCCACCGCGCTCGGGCATCTCATCGGCTGGCGCTGGGTGTTCGGTGCTCTGGCGGCCGTCGCGCTGATTCTCGTCGGCTGGATACGCCTGTTCGTGCCCGACGTGCCGAGCACGAACGACACCGGCAGCGCCTCCGGCGCGCGGGCTTCGATGATCGACGTGCTTCGTCTGCCGGGCGTTCGTCCGGTGCTCGCGGTGGTGATGCTGTGGGTTATCGCGCATTACACGCTCTATACCTACATCGCGCCGTTTCTCGCGTCGGCAGGCATGGGCGACCGGCTCGCCGCCATCTTGTCGACGTTCGGCATCTGCACGCTCGTGGGACTCTGGGGCGTCGGGCTGTGGGTGGATCGCTGGCTGCGCCGACTTGTGCTGCTGGCCCTCGCCGGGTTCACGATTGTCATCGTCGTCTTCGGGGCATGGCCGACGTCGTGGCCGGTACTCATCACGGGCGCGATACTCTGGGGCCTCTGCTTCAGCGGCGCACCGACGATCTTGCAAACGGCGCTGGGCAACGCGGCGGGCAAGCACGAGAACGTTGCGCAATCGATGCTCGTGACGGTGTTCAATCTGTCGTTCGCGGGCAGCGGGATCCTCGGTGGCGCAGTACTGTCGACATGGGGTGCCGCCGCGCTGCCACATGTGCTGGTAGTGCTCGCACTGGCTGCATGGGGTGTCGCATTTGCGACCAGACGGCATGGCTTCGTGCAGCGTATTCAGGCGTAAATTCTGGCCACTGCCGACGAGCCGCAGCGAAGGGGGGCAACACGTTAAGCGACGGCAATCGGCGGAGGGCTTGCATCACGTTCTGATTTTTCTACTGAGTGATGTGTTGAAATCCGGTGCGCCGAGCGTGCGCGGCAATGTTACGCTGACGCACGCAAATCATGAAGGCTGACCACCACCGGGGTGTTCGTCAGCGTATTCGGAGGATATCGGCATGACAGTAGAAAAAGTGGCGTTGATTACGGCCGGGGGCAGCGGCATGGGTGCGGCGGCTGCTCGGCGTCTCGCGGCGGACGGTTTCAAGGTCGGCATCCTGTCGTCGTCTGGCAAGGGCGAGGCATTGGCCACGGCGCTGGGCGGTGTGGGCGTCACCGGATCGAACCAGTCGAACGATGCGCTGGAGAAGCTGGTCGCGTTGGCCGTCGAGCGCTGGGGCCGTATCGACGTGCTCGTGAACAGTGCAGGCCACGGCCCACGCGCGCCGATTCTGGAAATCAGCGACGAGGATTGGCATCGCGGTATGGACACGTATCTGATGAACGTGATCCGCCCCACGCGACTCGTGACCCCGATCATGCAAAGGCAAGGCTCGGGCACGATCATCAACATCTCGACGGCGTGGGCGTTCGAGCCGAGCGAAATGTTTCCGACATCCGCCGTGTTTCGTGCCGGACTGGCCTCGTTCACGAAGCTGTTTGCGGACAAGTATGCAAGGGACAACGTGCGGATGAACAACGTCCTGCCGGGATGGATCGACAGCCTGCCGCAGCAAGAGACGCGACGTGAGAGCGTACCGATGCAGCGTTACGGCAAGGCGGAAGAGATCGCGGCGACCGTGGCGTTTCTGGCGTCCGATGGTGCCGGTTACATCACCGGCCAGAACATTCGCGTCGACGGTGGACTGACACGCTCGGTTTGAGGCAGGCGCGCACCCGCAGAACGCATTGCAGACATTCCGGGGTGCGCAGCGCATCGGTCGCCAACTTGCATTACAGCGTGACGACCTTGGGCTCGGGCGGGTTATCAAGGTAAGGACGGTTGCCTTGCCCGCTCGTCAACGCCCGCAGGCTTCCGGTGACTTGGACGCCATGCACTCGACTTCGACGCGTTCATCGAAAGCCATGCCATTCACGCCGAACGCGCTTCTGGCCGGATACTTACCTTCGGTGAAGTCAGAGGGCAGGCATCGCCTGCTCCCGCGCGTAGCGTGCCGGCGGCAATCCGACGTGACGGGCGAACGCAACGCTGAACGCGCTCGCGGAACCATAGCCGACGCACTCCGCAATCTCTGCGATGCCACGGTTGCTCCGCCGAAGCATGTTCTTCGCCAAGGCCATGCGCCAGGTCAGCAGATACGCCATCGGCGCGAGGCCTACCGCACGGCTGAAACGCTCGAAGAAGACTGAACGAGAGAGTGCAGCCTCCCTGGCCAACTCTGCCACCGTCCACGCTCTGGCCGGGCTTTCATGCATCCGGCGGAGGGTGACGGCAAGGCGTTCGTCGGCAAGCCCCCGCACGAGGCCGAGCGACGCGGGTGTCCCGGTCGTCGAGCGAAGGGCTTCTATGAGCAGGACTTCGAGCAGGTGGTCGAGAATGACTTCGCGCGCCGGACGCCGGTCGCGAAACTCGTCTTTGACAAGCTGAACAAGAGTGGTGAGTCGCGGCTCGCCACGTACATGCACGACCTGCGGAAGCAGCGACACCAGCAGGTCCGCGTCGGGAGAGTCGAAGCTGCAATGGCCCACCAGCATGCTCAGGTCTGGCGATCCATTCTGATCGCCGATCCGGAATTCCCCGACGGCCAGGGCAACCGGTACGGCTTCCGGCATATCGGCCGGGAGCGGCAGCATGCTGGACATTGCGAATCCGTAAGCCTCAGGGACCAGGATGAAATCCCCCGAGCTGAGTTCAATCGTTTCCCCCCCGTCAACCGCGAGGCGGCAGGCGCCTTCAAGAACGACGCAATAAAACGGCTGCCCGGCATCCGAGCGGTGGATATGCCATGGCCCAGCGCCGACGACGAGCTTGGCGTGCCTGGCGTGTGGCTGGAGAAGCGTGACCACCTCTGCCAACGGGTCAACCATACCCGGACTCCTGCAAATTAATTCTGGACGCCCAATTATAGAAAGTCCGGTCGCAGTGGTCTATCGTCTTGGCGTTGCAACTCACCTTTGAGCCACCCAATGAAAACCGTTTTGATCACCGGATGCTCTTCCGGCTTCGGCCTTGAAACCGCCCGGTACTTCCTCGAGCGCAACTGGAAGGTTGTCGCGACAATGCGCACGCCGCGAGAGGACGTGCTGCCCAGCTCCGCAAATCTACGCGTACTCGCGCTCGACGTGACGGATCCGGAAAGCATCCGGCAGGCGGTCGAGGCCGCGGGGCCGCTAGATGCTCTCGTCAACAATGCAGGCTTCGGCTCGGCAGCGCCTTTTGAGGTCACCCCGATGCCGACGATACGCGAACTCTTCGAGACCAATACCTTCGGCACGATGGCTGTGACGCAGGCGGTGCTGCCTCAGTTCAGGGAATGCAGAGCCGGCGTCGTGGTGAACGTCACGTCGAGCGTCACCTTGAAAGCGATTCCGCTGATCGCCGCCTATACCGCGAGCAAGGCGGCGGTGAACGCGTTCACCGAGTCGATGGCATTGGAACTCGGGGCGTTCGGTGTGCGCGCACACCTGGTGCTGCCAGGGCGTGCGCCGGAGACCCGCTTCGGCGAGAACGGACGCGCCCACATGCAGGGTCTCGACCACGAGGCGTATGCCGGGGTCGTACAGCGCTTCATGGCGGGATTGCGTGAACCGGGACCGATCACCCATGCGCGGGATGTGGCCGAAGCGGTGTGGCGCGCGGTGACCGATCCGTCAAGCGCCATGCGGATTCCCGCCGGCGCTGACGCTGAGATGTTGGCCGGCGGACACTGAACCGGACACCAGCAGCGTCCGTATCCCTCCTGGTTATTTCCCTTCGGGAAAAACAGCGACGCTTCGAATTTCAATCTTGAGTTGAGGAAGCGCGAGCGCCTCGACCCCGATTATCGACCAGGCAGGGAACGGACGCTCGGTGTAGCGCGCCTTGACCGGCAAGAACTCATCGACCGTATCTTTAAGATTGACGTGATAGCTCACCACCTCGACAAGATCGGCCATCGTAAGCCCCTGCAGCCGTAAGATTTCCTTGGTTCGCTCCAGGGCAACCTCAGTCTGTTCAGCAACGCTCTCGGGAACCGAGCCGTCGGATCGGAAACCGACTTCACCAGCGATGAAAAGGAAGTTGCCCGCGCGAACGGCTGGCGAATAACCATAACTCTCGTAGCCGCTTTGCGTCGCAGCAAACATCGGATGATCCGCAGGGATCTGAAACGCTTTCTTGGTCATTCCTTATGTCCTTGTCTTGATTCTCTCTATCGAGCGACATGAACGGCTAGATCTCCGATGACTTGCCCGCACCGCTCAGGCCATCCACCATACGCCTGATTGATTAAGTCTCAAAAGACGTTTTTCCCTCGATTTAGGACAAACAGTTCTATCTTCAAACTTCCCTTAAAATGCGACAACTCAGGCTTCTCGGTTGACAATATCTTCATGCATCGAATTGGATTCTTCGTTTGCCGTGGCTACGACGCGCTTGATCTTGCTGGCCCGCTTTCGACTTTTAATCAGGTGGCCACAGCCGTTGGTCACACTCCATATGATCTTCATGTCATCTCACAGGCGGGAGGATTGGTTCCTGGCAATGCGGGGCTTTCGATCGAAACAAAGCCAAGCGGAAGACGCGCGTTTGATACTGTCATCTTCGTAGGTGGCGATATAGACCCCATGCAGGAATCGGAGAACATCGCTGCTGCCAAGAAATTGAGTGCCAAAGCGTCGCGGGTGGCAAGCGTGTGTACGGGGGCATTTTTGCTTGCGGAAACCGGCCTATTGAACGAACTGCGAGCAACAACGCACTGGCGCTACACCGCTCAATTGCAGTCTCGCTACCCTCGCACCAGAGTCGAGGGCGATAGTATCTACATCGCGGACGGTCGCATGTGGACGTCGGCAGGCATCGCCTCTGGAATAGACTTGGCGCTAGCCATGATCGAAAAAGATATGGGCGCGGAAACTGCGCGCAACGTCTCGAAGCTTTTAGTTGTTCCGTATCGCAGGCCAGGAGGTCAGTCCCAATTCTCGGCCATGTCGCAAATGGATCCGGAATCGGATCGCATTCGCATCGCGCTGAATTTTGCCAGGGAACATTTGACCGAAGCACTACCTGTCGAGCGACTCGCGGATGCTGCAAATTTGAGTCCGAGACAATTCGGGCGAGCATTTCGCCGAGAAACGGGTGAAACCCCTGCTAAGGCGGTCGAGCGTTTGCGAGTTGAAGCCGCGCGGCTGCGCTTGCAAGACGGTAGCGAACCCATCGAGCAGATTGCTCTCGCTGTGGGGTTCACCGATCCGGAGCGAATGCGCAGAGCCTTCGTCAAACTGTATGGGCATCCGCCGCAATCAATTCGACGTGAAAGCAGGCTCAGCGGCAACCGCTGATCGGTCCCTTTGTCTTTCCACACGGTGTGGAACGTCGAGTTCGGAATGCGCGACAGCACTTCAAAGGGACCTGCGAAATCACATTGGCCCACCTTCGGGAAGATCAAGCTGCCGGTCTTCAAATGCCAATTTTCAGGCATCGTCTCCACGTCACGGGATGTACCGCTGCTGCCGTAGGTCTTCCAGCATCTCGAGATACATCTCCTCGCTATCGAGGCAATCGTGGAATCCGTGCGTGCGTGCCTTGATGGTGCTCGTGATGTTGTCGAAGGTGGACTTGAAAATCAGGTCGCCGAACTTCCACGATACGATTTCCTCGTAGGCGTACGGGCGCAGACCATGCTGTCTGACCAGTTCACCCCATAGTCCGGCCTTGCCCGCCATCATTTGGTGCAACGACATCGGGATCGGCTCCCCTGCGGGAACATCGAAGAATTCAGCCAAACGTGGCCAGACCCGGGCCCATCGGAAGTAGTCACCATTGGTGATGTTGTAGACCTCACCGCGGCAGTGCGCGGTTTCTCCGGCCCAATCGACGGCTCGAGCGAGGAGCCGGGTGTCCGTCACCTGATACAGCGCGTCGTAGGCAGCACGAGGTCCGGGAAACGACATGGGAACGGCAAGGGCTTTTGCGATAGTCCCATAAATGGCAATCACCATAAGCAGGTTCATCGGATTCCCAACCGCCAGACCAGCAACGCCTTCCGGACGAAGCGCGGTCCAAGACCACGCCTTCCCGACCGAGTGGTCTCTGAGAAAATCCTCTTGGTCGTAATAGAAGTTGGGGGGCATATGGCGAGGATCGCTCTCTTTCGCCGGCGAGAGTGGCATTGCACCGAGATGCACGCCGTAAGCCTTGCCACCTTGCATCAGCGTGATGTGCCGCAGATTCGGTGCGTGCTTCTCCATAACCTCGACCATGTTCCTGAGCATCAGCAGGTTCACGTCGACGAGTTCTGCGGGGGAGGATTTCTCTTGATAGGCAGCGAACACGAGGTGGGTCGCGTGCGGAACCTGAGAGAAATATCTTTCGCAGGAATCGCGATCGAGCAGGTCGGCCGGCAAGTGCTTCGCGCGCGTGGGGAAATCCGGTGCCCGGCGGGAGACGGCTACCAGGTTCACGTCCTTGTTTTCATAGAACGCGAGAACTCCCCGACCTATGACGCCCACCGCACCTGCAACGACAACTGTCTTCATGGTTAGGTCACTCGCAAGACGAATACGTTAATTTCCGCACGGGCAACCTGCCCTTTTCGGCCTTTCAACACGTCGCCGCATGCCCGCAGCGACGTGTGTGAGAAAGGGGGCGCCGGCCTGAGTCCGGAACAGAACGGCTCCCGTCAGCAAAATGCAGGGGCGCTAACGCCGGTTAGGGTGCGGAATCGTTCCACATGTCGCGATGCAGCTTCCAAGTGCCGCCCTGCTTCAAGAAGATGAGGATCTGCTTGCCTCGGTATTTGAGCTTTCCACTCTGATCGTGGATCTCGGCATCCGACACCTCGGTCACGACCCGATCGTCACCATAGAATTCGTAATTGCTGAAAGATACGGTGTCAGGCTGAGATCCGGCGCTGGCTTTCGTGAAGTGCTCGACGATTGCTGCGGCCCCGACGATCCTGTTGCCTCCGGGCGGCAGGAGCGAGCCATCTTTTGTATAGAGGCGGCCTATCGCCTCGTAATCGCCGCGCATATAGGCTTGCACCCATCGGGCGTTCTCGGCCTTGATGGCCGCTTCGGTTTGAGGCTGCGGGCCATTGGCATACGCAGGCAGGGCAACCACGAAAGGCGAAAGGCAAACTGCAACGGCAGCAGCAAAATAACGGATTTGTCGCATCGATCTGTTTCCAGTCAAAGAGGGGGGGAAGTGAAGGTGAGCGCGAATATTTCAGCGAACGCCTGGAATTCTGGCGAGGCCCTTGGACGCGCCGGGCAATTCCTTGTCGACCATCGCGACGACTTCCGGCCGTGCGTCTCTGGGATGACCGGAATGGAATGGCGGAGCGGGATCGTATTCGATCACGAGCTGCGTAAATTCGGCGGCCTGTTGCCCCCTCATCTTCGAGGCAACGCGAAGTGCGAAGTCGATGCCCGCTGTCACGCCTCCACCGCTCATGAACCGGCCATTGTCGTCTTCTACAAAACGATCCGGAACACCGATCGCACCATATTCGGCGAGCTTGTTGACGAAGGCCCAATGGCAGGCACTTCGCTTACCTTTGAGGATGCCAGTTGCAGCGAGTACGAGCGATCCATTGCAAACCGACGTAACGTGTTTGGCACCGTCGGCCAGGCGTCGAATCTGCTTCAGGTATTCCGGACGCATAGGCGCCGACAAATCGGAACCACCGGGCACCAGGATCAGGTCGGTCTTCTCGATATCGGCCAGTCGTTCCGTGTTGCCATAAACAACCCCGAACTCGAGGGTGACGTTACCGCCATTGAGACTCGCGTAGCGAACGTTCGTATTGGGTAGTCGATGAAAAATCTCGCTAGGGCCAGCGAAATCGAGAAGCGTGCCCCCGTCGTAATTCACGATCAGAATATTGAGGGGTTCATTCGGGGCAAGCTCCGCCTTACTGCCCGCCTGCGCAAAAGCGGGAGTGGCGCCGCCAAACAATGCGCCACCACCCACTACGGCGCCGAGCGCGGCGACACTTCCAAACTTGAGGGCACCTCGGCGGGAATGACCTGCTCTGGTAAGTTGCTCTCCAGAGGCGTTATTTTTGCTATGGTCGGTCAAGACAATTTCTCCTTGCACTTTGGCCCCGCTCCAAGCACAGCCAGGTTGGGCCAGATTGAAGAACCGCCACGGCGAAAATCCTGGCGGGCGTTAATTGGGTTTGCGGGTTTGGACAGACAGCGATGAGGTTCAGAGGCTGAAATCGGGCACCGAAGACTTAAAGCTGCGAAGCGCCACCATCGACGACCAGTTCGGTGCCGACGACGTAGGAGGATTCGTCACTAGCGAGATAAAGCGCCGCGTGGGCGATGTCCTCGGCCCTGCCCATGTGGCCCACCGGAATGGCTTTCGCGAGTTCCACCTTGAGGTTGCGAACCTCCTCGTCGGCCATACCCCATCTGCCAATCAGGGGCGTCTCTATTGCGCCGGGAGCGATCGCGTTAAAGCGGATTTTGCGATCGAGAAACTCGTAGGACCAGCTACGGGCAAGCGATCGCACCGCGGCCTTTGCCGCCGCAGTCAACGAAATGCCATGCTTGCCGGTCTGATCGACGAACGATGTCGTGAGAATGACCGAGGAGCCCTCTCTCAAGTCCGGCAGCACCGCTTGAAGCGTGAACACCACGCCCTTGACGTTGATGTCCATGATCTCGCTGTAGCGTTCGTCGTCGATGTCGTCGAGTGCGGATGGGAAAGCCCAGCCAGCATTGGCAAAAACGACATCCAAACCACCAAACTTCTCTTTCACCTCGGCAGCAATCGCTCGCATGTCCTTGAGCGAACGTACATCGCCCTTGAGGACGAGCGAGTTCTCGCCAAGTTCTGCCTTTACGCGATCAAACACGGCCTCATCGCGACCCGTTACCGCCACTTTGGCGCCTTCTGCAATGAAGCGCTTGGCAGTGGCAAGACCAATGCCACTCGTGCCACCCGTGATCAACGCCGATTTGTTTTTAAGCCTCATGTCTATGTTCCTTTCTCTGCTTCGTTATCGATCGAGCCGAAGAATCAAGTGCTACTGCGCTTGCTTCAACTCGATTTCGTGAGCAAATTATGGAATCCACACAGAATGACGCAAAGGACTTATATCCCTCAAAAAACGACACACGTAGCAGGTGAGTTGATAGGCAGTAATCGACTGACCTGCCCCCCCCTTGGAATGTCGACGGGATGGCGCCGGGCCGAACGGACCAGGGCCAGTTTGCGGCGTCGCAACGAGTATTGGCGTCGAATCAACTGCCCGCCAAGCCCATGAACTAGGCTTTAACGTCAGCTTCCCGCATGCTTTCCCACCGCCACGCTTTGCTCAGCCTGTCACCCAGAAACTCCACCAGGGCACGCACACGCGGCGCGAGATGACGCCCAGTCGGGTAGATCGCATTCAACGGTGCAGCGGGGATTGCAAACGCCGGAAGCACCCTCTTTAACCGGCCGTTGGCGATTTCATCGCCCACGTCCCAGATTGACTTGCGTGCAATGCCCGCACCTTCGAGCGCCAACGTATGGGCCGCACTGCCGTCGTTCGTGAGGAAGGTTCCGATGATTTGCACCGAGAGATGCTCCTCGCCATCAAATGTCCATACCGCTCGGGCGTGATTACCGATCAGTATGCATTGGTGGTGGATTAACTCATTTGGGTGATTGGGTACTCCGAACCGCTTTAGGTACGCCGGCGATGCGCAAAGCACCCGGAAATTGGGGGCCAGCGGACGGGCGATAAGTGATGAATCCGCCAGGTTGCCGAAACGGATGGCCAGATCGATGTTCGCATCGAGAAGATCCACGACAACATCGGAAAGTGTCAGTTGGACGAGCACCTTGGGATGCTTCTTCTGGAAGGCCGCAATGGCGGGGGCGATCCACTGCCGGCCAAACTCTACGGGAGCGCTCAGACGAACCGTCCCATCAATAGCTTGAGACCTCCCCAAGATGACCGCCTCCGCCTGCTCAATAGCCTCGAGTATTCGAACAGCTTCGGCGTGAAACAGCACCCCCTCCTCTGTCAGCACCTGCTTTCGCGTGGTGCGTTGGAGCAGGCGGATACCTAGCTCACGCTCGAGCTGCGTGAGCCGTTTGCTGACCATCGCAAGCGACATATCCATTTCTCGCGCAGCTGCAGACAGGCTTCCAGCGGCCACAACGCGCACAAAGGTACGCAGGCTCGGGAGGTTGTCGATCATCATTCAATTCTTGAATTATTGGAAAGGATCTATTCAAAGAATACCCGTATTTATCCACGATTTGTTGAGTAACTATTGCAACAGACCGGACACCGACACCGGTGCCACGACCTCTCAAATCCTGGAGATCCTCATGCACGCTAAGACACACCGATGGCTTCACACGGCCGCCCTGATCCCGGCCCTTATCTTGGGAACCGTGATCACACCGGCATTTGCTCAATTTGACGACCTGGTCAAACCCGGTACTTTGGTCGTTGATAGAAGTCTTCCGAAGAAGACGCTCGAAGCAGAAATTCTCGCGGCACGCCGCTACGGCACGTTCTGGAACACTGGTGACGAGGCCATGGCGCGGAACGCCCTTGCACCGACGTTCTTCGACAACACCCTGCCTGACGGTCGTCCTCAAGGCATCGAAGGCGTGCTTGCCGCCTCGAAGGGTTTCCGTGCTGCCGTGCCGGACCTGCGTTGCGAAGTTCGTCAGATGATCGTGGCCGGCGACCGCGTGGTCACCCACCTCCACTTCACTGGTCATTTCACCGGCACCTTCATGGGCAAGCAGGGGAGCGGCCAGAACATCGACTTCATTGCGACCGACATCTATCGGATCGCCGACGGGCGCATCGCCGAGGACTGGCATCTGGAAGACAACCTCACCTTCCTCCAACAGGCTGGCCTGGCGGCCAAGTAACGGAGATCGCCCCCATGGCCTCGACACGGGAATCCCCGCAGGCGCCGGATGCAAAGCGGCGTCAATTCCTCAAGCAGACAGGCGTGATTGCCGGTGGCATCGCAACCGCTTCGATGCTCCCCAGCGTTCAAGCAAATACAGAGAAACCAATGACCAAGTCCACTCAGCCTCGTAATGACAACGGCAAGTTCTGGCCAGGCAACACCCGCCTTGTGGTTTCCATTTCCATGCAGTTCGAGGCGGGGGGCCAGCCACCGAAAGGGACTGACAGCCCTTTCCCAACAGTGGACTTCCCGGCCAACGTACCTTCCGATCCCGCAACGAACACCTGGTTCGCTTACGGCTATCGGGAAGGTATTCCCCGCATGCTGGATCTTTGGGACCGCCACGGTGTGAAAGTGACCTCCCACATGATCGGCGAGGCAGCAAAGAAGCACCCGGATCTGGCTCGCGATATTGTGGCCAGAGGACACGAAGCAGCCGGCCACGGCCCGCGCTGGAGCTCTCAGTACGCGATGAACCGCGAGGAAGAGAATCGATTCATTGCCGAGGGAACTCGCATGGTCGAGGAAGTCACCGGTCAGCGCCCCGTGGGCTACAACTGCAACTGGCTACGTCGCGGTCCCAATACGCTATCGCTTCTGCAGGAACTCGGCTATCTCTATCACATCGACGACGTCAGCCGCGACGAACCTTTTATCGAGCAGGTCAACGGCAAGGACTTCGTCGTCGTCCCCTACACCCTGCGCAACAACGACATCCTGTTGATTGAGGGACGCCACTACTCGCCGGACAAATTCCTGGCACAGATCAAGCGGGACTTCGATGCGTTGTATGAGGAGGCTGGATCGCGACGCCGCATGATGTCGATCAGCGCACACGACCGCATCAGCGGCTCACCGCAGATGGTGAGCGTGTGGGACGAATTCATCACCTATGCAAAGCGCAAGTCCGGCGTCGCCTTCATGCGCAAAGACGAGATCGCCCGATTCGCAGCCAGCAGCCCACTGACCCTACGCGAGAACGAAACCATTTGACGCATACCGCATGGCGGAGACGTCAACGGCATCTTCGTTTGAATGCCTTCGGCCGATGGCCGAAGGCTGTGTTTTCGGGAAGATTCACCCGGTGTTAAATCATTGAAAACCATCTGAGGCCGGTTTCCAACTCTAGATAAAGGCGAACCGCTCGAAGACGCTCTTCATACGAGTACATGAACGACCTCCAGGTAGTCCAAGTTTTCGTCCGCCCCCACCCACCGCAGACGCAAATCAAATCTGAGCCGAGCCGCCGTCGACAAACAGTTCGCTGCCGTTGACGAAACTACTCTCATCGGATGCCAGAAATAGTGCAGCACTCGCGGTTTCGTCGGGGTATGCCAAGCGTCCTAGCGGGGTCGTCGCCTCAACCGAGCTCACCATGCCTTCGTGTACGTCATTCGACGGCGCAAGGTCGTGCCAACCGGGTGTCGAAGTCGACCCGGGCGCAAGTACGTTCACGCGAATCTTGCGCGGCGCGAGGTCCAGAATCCAGCCGCGTGCGAAGTTACGGACGGCCGCCTTGCTCGCACTGTAGACGCTAAATGCCGGGATGCCAGTGACGGCTGCCGTCGAGCCCGTGAGGATGACAGATGCCCCATCCTTGAGCAGCGGCAAGGCCTTCTGCACCGTGAAGAGCGTTCCTTTTACGTTAGTCGCGAATGTCTTGTCAAAATGCTCTTCGGTGATGTTGCCGAGTGCGGCGAACTCGCCACCGCCAGCGTTCGCAACGAGGACATCGATGACACCCGCTTCTTCCTTAATGATCGCGTAGAGGCGGTCGAGGTCTGCAAGGTTTGATACGTCCCCCTGGACGCCACGAGCGTCACCGCCGACCTCTGCGACTGCCTTGTCCAGCGCTTGCTGACGACGGCCGGTCATGAAAACACGCGCGCCCTCCGCCACAAAGCGCTTTGCGATTGCGAGTCCGATACCGCTGTTCGCCCCAGTGACCAATGCAACCTTACCTGTAAGCCTACCCATTTCGACACTCCAGTTACGTTCGAGGTCGGATTATGGAACAGCACACTCTGATAAGATAGTACCTACCTAAAGGTAAGTATGAGGTTTTTTGATGGAACTGCGTTCAGATAGCTGCGGGTTAGAGGTGGCGTTGACGATTATCGGCGGCAAGTGGAAGCCCCTCGTTTTATTCCATCTCAACCATGGCCCTCGTCGATTTGGTGAGCTGAAGCGGCTCGTAACAGGTATCAGCGAGAAGGTCCTGATTCAGCAGTTGCGAGAGCTTGCGGACGACGGGGTTGTCATTCGTCGGGACTATCAGACGGTGCCGCCCAAGGTGGACTACGAAATGACCCCATTTGGTCACTCTTTGGCAATAGCGCTGAAACCGCTTTGCGCGTGGGGCGACGAAAACCGGTCGCGGATTGCCCAGTCGCAGAAGGAAGCTCAGTCGACATCAGCTTGACACGGATGACAGGGGCGCAGGGGGCCATGGGCGACAAATCTCCTGACACTAAACGACATCCTGATCATATTTAGCTCTCGTTGAAGCGATCATAATTGAAGGGCCGCCGGCAGGATTCTGCCGGAAATCCGCCAATTGAACGGCCGGTTATGGGCACCGCGACAGACCGCTTTCGGTAGCCTCGAACGCCGGCTGCGGGTCGCTTGCCCATTGCATGAATGGCCGAGGCCGCGGCGATCGTGAGCCCTGCGACGCGAATCACGCTCTCCACAGTTCGACTGCTCTGCGGTAACGCGGGTCGGTTACGAGTCAGGGCACTGGGCTCCTCTTCCTTTTGAAATCGCCCCACAACGAGCAGGCACAATGCCCTGTGATTTTTCAATCCAGTCCGTGTTGTAGCCGGCCTCATGCAGCAGCGTGCTGGCCGTTCGCCGCAAGTCATGTGGCCCGAACTTAGCGAGCGACTTGCCGGAGCACCGCGCTCCACGATGGCGTCGGTTAACATCCGCGGGTCCTCATGCGTAATCTCCGCCAACTTCTAGCTACCAAATTTAGGCTTCAGCTCGCGCTCGTAGACTGAAACCCAGAATCAATACCATGATGCGCCGCAAGGCAGGCGCATCATATCGGTAGCACGTTATGGCATCACGCAGAAACGATCCCATCGTTCATACCAGAAGGAAAACGTGCTTAAGGGGGCCGGAAGACACCAGCCATTGCCAAACGGGGATGCAAAAAAGCCCGCAAAATCGCGGGCTTAGGTGTATTTTACTACCCGCAGATGCCGGCCGGTGCCGGACGCCGGATCACTCCCACTCGATTGTCAATTCGCGGCCTAAATTTCGATAGATAAAGGCGTTTAGGCTGTCTCGCCGTTGCTATACCGTCATTAATACCGACACCAAAACACGGTCACATCTTGCCTCCCCGGCTCAGCGAGCCCGAGAAAGTTCGCGACGGTGCGTCCTGAGTCAGGCCGATTCGCTCCGCTCACCGAAGGCATCGGAAGCCACCACCCGTTCGGACGGGCATCGCAGTGCACTCTTCGCCCGCCTGCATAGCGGCGTCAGGCTATTATGAGATGACCGACTATAAGGCTCGACCGAGACCGGATTACGGGACTACTGCGGGGTAAATAATGATAACAGAATGGGGTCCCTCGACGTGGGGCCGAAATCTGACACGATCTCCGGACTGGCGCTTGAGCCTTCAAGGCCTAAAGCTATCGTTGACGGTGAATGGAAGAACGCACAACATCAGCATTGACGAGGATGGCTCCTATCGGGTGAATCGGGGATTTTTCTGGACGGACGTCACGTTCCACCCAGGCCGATCTCTAGCAGTGAAGGTTGATGGACTGCCCAACGTTCGAGGCGCCCACCTAACCAGCGCGCTAGACGCCGCGCTCGCCGAAAAACAAATCCGCGAGGACGTGGCGTTTTTGATAGATGCCTATCAAACCGTGCTCAATTGGCTTGAACACAAGACCAAGCAAGAGCAGGCTGCAAAAGCAGACCGGCGATGGATCACGCACGAAATGCAGGTGGCTATAGAAGCAGCGCGTCCGCCTATCGACGTAAAAACCATTCGGGCGCGCATGAAAAACGCTCGTATGCAGGCTTGGGTGGAGAAAAAATCCTCCGAGATCGATCGCTCCCTCCTTCAATGGGAAGAGAACCACCGACCTCATTGGGCCTCGCTAAATATTGCCCATACTGAGGCCGAGCTGACGGCTTGTCGCGACCTGTTCGACCGGGTGGAGAGCAAGCCTCTGACCGATGAGCAAGCACGAGCGGTGATCTGTTTCGACAACCGCGTACAGGTCGTCGCATCAGCCGGCTCGGGCAAAACGTCCACGATGGTGGCAAAAGCTGCCTACGCCATCCACCGGGGCTTTGTTGCCCCGAAGCGGATCATCATGCTGGCCTTCAACAAACAGGCTGCTATCGAACTCGCGGACCGCGCCACCAAGTCCTTTGAGCGCCTGGGCATGACCGGCGTTGCGGTGGAAACCTCGACCTTTCACGCGCTCGGCCTGCGCATCATCGGCAAGGCCACCAAGGAAAAGCCGGACATTCCGGATTGGGCAGCCGACACCGTCGGTGGAGTCCGCAAGCTAACCGAGATCATCGATCAACTCAAAGATGGATCTCTCACCTTCCGCAACGAGTGGGACCTCTTCCGGTTCGTGTTCGGCCGGGACCTGCCTGCGTTCGGTTCGCGCGGCGCGCCGGACGTTTGGGACAACCAAGGCAAGGGCCTCACGCTGACTGCAGACGGGAACCGCGTACGCAGCCGGGAAGAAGCAATGCTCTGCAACTGGCTGTTCCTCAACGGAGTGGACTACCGGTACGAGGAACCCTATAAGTTCAAAACCGCCGACGAAGATCGCCGGCAATACCGTCCGGACTTTTACTACCCGGGCGTCGATCTTTACCACGAGCATTTCGCATTGGATGCCAAGGGCAATGCCCCGCCTCATTTCGACGACTACCTAGCCGGCGTCGAGTGGAAGCGCAAGCTGCATGCGGAACGAGGGACGTCGCTGATCGAAACGACCTCGCATCAAATCCGCAATGAGGATGTTTTCAAGCACCTTACCGAGGAGTTGACCCGCCGGGGCATCGAACTCGACCCCAACCCGGATCGCGAGATTCCCGCCGAAGGTCAGAAACCGATGGAGCCATCGGAACTGGTGGCCCTGGTGAGAACGTTCATTAGCCACGCCAAAAGCAACTGCCTGACAACGACGACGCTGCGCCAGCGTCTGGCTGCGATGCCGGACAATATGTTCAAGCACCGCCACCGCATGTTCCTCAACATTGCCGAGCCCATCATTCAAGCGTGGGATGCTGCTTTGGCGGCCGAGGACGGTATCGACTTCGAGGACATGCTGAACCTGGCAGCCGAACATCTGGAGACCGGTCGATACGAGGCGCCCTACGAGCTGGTCATGGCCGACGAGTTCCAGGACGCCTCCCAGGCTCGGGCTCGCTTGTGCCGCGCCCTTGTCCAGAAGCCTGGGCGATACTTGTTCGCCGTGGGCGACGACTGGCAGTCAATCAACCGCTTTGCGGGCGCCGACGTGTCGGTGATGACCGGTTTCCGGGATTGGTTCGGCAACGGCCAGGTTCTCAAACTTGAGCACACATTCCGCTGCCCTCAGGCGCTGTGCGACGTGTCGAGCCGATTTGTGTCGAAGAACCCAACGCAAATCAGCAAACGTGTGACGTCGGTCACTCCCACCGTGGGGCCCGTGCTCCAGGCGTTCCAAGTGGACCACAAGGACCAGCTGACCGATGCCATCGACCAGTTCTTAATCAAGCTGGCCAATGGGGTCCGTGACGGTAGCATCCCGCCTGGGCGCAGCGGTAAGGTCTGCGTCTACGTGCTCGGTCGCTACAACGCCGATCGCCAATACGTCCCAACCGACAAGGGTCGGTTCGAGCGCTGGGTGGACGTATCGTTCCTCACAGTGCACCGTTCCAAGGGAAGCGAAGCCGACTACGTGATCCTGCCGGAAATGCTCAGCGTCTTGCGCGGACGTAGCTTTCCGAACACGCGGACTGATGATCCTGTCCTAGCCTTAGCCATGCCTGCTGGGGACAACTACGCTCACGGTGAAGAACGTCGTCTGTTCTACGTGGCACTTACCAGGGCACGACGAAGTGTGGCCATGTTCACCGTGCGCGGGCAACACTCCAGCTTTTTGCGAGAACTGGAAGAGGACGGTGCCGTGTCGATCACTGATACCGACCGCCAGACCATTCACGAAGAGGAGTGCCCGTCGTGCAAGCTAGGGATTCTGGTCTTGCGTACAGGCCGCTACGGAGAGTTCTATTCCTGTTCTAACTTCCCTGATTGCCGCTACAAACCGAAGACGCGCAGGAGCGCACCATTTCCTGCAACCGAGAGCGAGGCAAAGGCCGGCCAGGTCACACGCCTGTCTTCCGCCGTATTGCGCGCAAAGTAAAAATGAGCCACTTCGCGCAAGGTAATTCTGAGCCACCTTCCAGTACAGTCGATCTTTTGCGCACGCAAAGGCCGGCGATGCTCCAGAAGGAACAGTGGATGCAAATCCATGTGCTCAAAGCCGAGGTGTATCGGAGCGCAGGATGGCGAGGGGCAATCCGGCGCTGCACGTACAGCCTCAGTCAGTCCGACCAGTTTCGCTAATCTAAGGCATCGGATACCATGCCTGCCAGAGGGCCGCCACGGCAACCGGCTGGCTCAAGTGCGGCGGCAGATGCCGTCAACTAGAACGTGGCCATGAAACTCTACAAATACAAGTCGCTCGCCAACCTCTGGCATGTGCTCGATCTCGTGCTGAACCAACGCCTTTACTGCGCACATTGGTCGACGCTGAACGACCCGCTCGAGGGCAGGTACGAAATCTACTTGGGCAACAGAAGCCACCGGTACGAGTCAATCATGGCGAGCCGTATCGAGCAGGCACGCGACGGATATAGAATAGCGTCGCTGTCGGCGACCCCGACAAACTTCCTGCTGTGGTCGCACTACGCCGAGGGCCACAAAGGCGTTGCGATCGAAGTCGACATCCCAGACGACGATCCTGACCTTACCAAGGTGGTCTACTCCCCCTTCTCGTCAGTCTTCTCGGAAAAGGAGCAAACCCGCGATGACATGAGGCACCTGTTCAACGGGAAGGGCGAGGAGTGGGCCTACGAGGAGGAGTACCGGATCATCACTGACAGTGAACACTTCGATCTGCCATCCAAGCCCTCTCGGCTGTTGCTCGGTCCGATGGTCCCGCTGGAACAGGCTGCACTACTGCGAAAGGCGTTGTCCGATCACATAGAGATTGTGACGATGGACCTCGATCGGGTACAGGGCACGCTCGTCGTCGTCGGACCGACGCCCTCACTCCAGCCAAGCGGCCAGCCCCTTCAAGCGGTGCACGGCTAAGCACCCGGCTCCGGTGGCTCAAGCCCGCTTCTTCTATCGATCGCTGGAGCCCGACCGCAAAAAGCCGAACCTTACCGCCTGCTGCTCGTCGCGCAGCACCGCGACAAGCACCTCCTCCGTATCCACCGTCAGATCAATCGCTCGGCTATGCACTGTGCCGTCGGCGCGAACCCCGAGACGCTTGGCGACCGATTTTGCGCAGCTACTGGTACCGTTCTCACTCGGCGGAGCCCAGCGCTCGACCACGCCGCCGACGGTATTGAGACCGCACCCATTATAGGACCGGAGCAAAGCCTGCATGGCCTCGGTGTCGATAGCAGCGTCCGGGAACACCGCAAAGCCGCTACTGTCCTGGCCGATAGCGCCAGCACTACGAGCGAAACCACTGTAGCGGATATTTCCCGGATTTGTTGCGCGACACGTAGCGGTACCCGGTGTCTCGCTGCCGCTGCCGCTGCCCTTAAAGGAACCCGGCAGCGGGAGGGTATTTGTCCCCTGCGTGCTGCTGACAGGTGTATCGCCGGCCTCAAGCTCCCACAGTGCTTTGTCGCGCCCCGCCTTCGCAACAGCCATCTCGGACTGAGCCGCTTTCATTGTGGTCTCTTGCACGGGCACCGTGCGACCGCATTCGCCCACAGACATCGACGCCGAGGCCTGGGCCATTTTCATACGCGCGTTATAGAGGTCGGTAATGTCCTGCCGCTGCCCCTCGATGACAGCCTTGTGCAATCGGCCGCGGCACGCATGCCACGACGGCCAAAGGTAGCCAGGAGCACGTCTCGGACGTCGTTGATACCGGACACCATCTTGCCGGCTGCGTCCGTGAGATTTTTGGACTGTTGCCGGGATCGTAAGCACTCCTGGCCTATGATTACACGCGAAATACGAAAGTCAGGTAGCGATTGTCGACGATCCGGCCGTCCATGTCGAACGACCAAAACTGGCCAGTTTGCGACGGTTGCGACCGTTTGAACGCGCCCCGGAGCAGACATTGCATGTTTTGGTGCGCCGACCGATTAAAATGAACTGCAGCAGTTGTATTCTCCTGAAACAACAGAGGTTCTAAGCTCATGGTTAGCGAACGGGATTACTTGCGGACCGTAGAAGTCGGCCAGCGCAACCAGGAAGTTAAGGTTCTTATCCAGAACTGGTGCGGCCACGCGAGGATTAAAAAAACCGGTGGTGTTGGCATGATCGAGGCCGCTACCGGATTCCCGATCGGCCATCACTCAATGGCCTGTGACCACGCCCCTGCTGACGGGTTCGCAACTTGGCATCTCGAGGAGGCGGCGCTCGCATTCTACGATCGAAATTGCGTAAATTGCACGGTCCGTCAACCGTTGCGTTTCCCCAATATTGCGGAGCTCGTGAGCCGTCGAGACCAGCAAGTGGCTGCTAGGGTCGCCGATCAAGAGCGGCAGGAAAAAAAGCTTCGCGACGAATTCGATTCCCGCCAGAAAGTGCGCTCTGCACTGCAGGCCAGTGCCGCAGTACCTGTTGCTTCTTTGATTGAAGACCTGCAGGCATTGGATCAAACTCGTACGGAGTCAGCGTCCGAGAAGATCATTGCAACTGCCCATCTCGCGCCGGAGGTGTTTGTCGATGACGTTGTCAACCACCTCTTCCATCTGATTGAGTCGAACGAGTCGTGGGCGATCGAGACGGCATTGAGCTGTCTGCGGATAGTATCCCAGGACCACAAGCGGCAAGTTTCTTGCGCGATGCAATGTCTCTCGAGGGAATGCAATATCGAGACTGCTGCGGAAGTCCTGGTGGCACACCTTGACTTAGTTGATGCATCTCAAGTGCAAACGGCCGTCAAGAGTTTGTGCTTGCTGGCTGCACCGCAGCGTAGCGACTTTTATTTTTCCGAACCCGAGAAGCGCCCCAAGGCACTGCAAGCTTTGGTGTCCAGATTTCCCGATGCGGCAGAAAAGGCGTTAGATAGTCTGGTCGCTAGTCACTCGGGTTTCATTGTCGAGACTGCGGCGAGAGCGATTCCGCTCGCGTATCGTGGCAATGCCTATCCATTGAGTTTGGTTCGCAGCCTTGCGGCAAAACTCGCTCGAGTCGATTCATTAGTCGATATCGACTCGGACTCGGAAATGCGCGAAGTCGTGCACGAACTGGAGCGGGCGCTCGTCTATGCCATGTTGGCAGACGATCAGCAAGTCGACACATTGCTCGTAAATTACTATCAAGGAGCTTCTTCCGCTGGCGAAGGGCGGATCGCCGGCGTTTACTCCACTTTGCTGAGATTGCCAGGCAGTCGCTTTGAATCTGTCGACGTGATTTCCAATCTCAGGCCTTACGGGACAGCGCTACGCCGCCTCTTGACGTGGGTTGCAGCGACGCAGAATCACGATGTGATGCAGGAGACTCACGAAGCCTTGCGGCACTTTCCGGAGCAGCTTACTCAGGTCGCATGCGATCAAATGGAACTCCTGCTGGGAACGGCTGCGTTGTTGGATCAGGCTCTCACGGACATCACTAATTCGCCGGCGCAGGTTTCTTCCGACGAAGCGAGCGCTTTCCTTGCGCAAATGGACCGCCACAACAGACGGCAGCAATTGGCTGGTCTGCGTTCTGCCATGCTGGAATGGGCGAGTAGCGCCGCGACTGAAAGTACCACTGCTGCGGGGAAATTCATTGATTTCATCGCTAGCGACATACAGTGGCCAGAGCAGTTCCGCAGCGCTCTCATCAAGGCCTTGCCGCCGTTGATGCACACAGCGGCATCAACGAATGCCGTGCTCCCGTTTCTCTATGGCGCAATGGTCGGGGAGTCCGCGTTGGTGAGGATGGCCGCCGCACAGGCATTGCGAGAATTACGTCACTCGCGGGTATCCGACCTTCCTTCCCTTGTACATGACGCATTTCTGTTGCTGTTGTCGGACCCGATCATCGGCGTTCATCAGTCTGCCGTCGAGGCACTCGAGCGCATTTCCTTTCCAGCGGAATACGAAGATCGAATTACCGAGAGGTTGATGGTGATTTTCTGGGCGTATGCTCAAGGCGACCGCGAACATGATTCGTTTCTTGTGACGTGTATAGAGCTGCTAGTAGGCCGCCTGCATGAGAAACCACGCTTTGCTGGTGTATGGGGCCCCGTCTTTGTTGCAGTATTGATGAAGGTCGACGTAGCGATCGTACTACGAAACAGCCACTCGTGGATGTTGACGCGACTCGTACCCATAAAGGGATTTCCCGATCTGCTTCTGAGGCTCTTGCAGTCGGAGGAGCATCATGAAACCTATGACGATCAATTGGTATCGTTACTACGTGAACTTCCTAAAGGCGATTTGCTCGGCATGCAGGCGAGCCTAGTAACCTTGTGCGAGCAACGCCCCGATGATTGGGTTCTGTCCGCAGCCTGCATTGAGGTTCTCAGCGTAGTCGGTGCGTGGGACGTTGCCGCGAAGATTGCAAGCCATTCACATAGAGTACTACCTGACACAACGCGGATGCTGGTGCGTAAGCAATACGCGCAGTTGTCGGTGCTTGAGATAGAGTTCGAACGACACCTAGCGGCAGAAAACCATGCGGATGCTCTCAAATGTGCTAGCCAATGGCGGCAGATCTTTCAAGGCGCGAAACGCGGCAGAGGTGATGAATGAGACAAAATCTAGTTCGCCCCGACGCGCGTTCGCCGCGCCTGAACGCTGTGGAAGCGTTGCTGGGGTTCCCAGGGACGACACACACGGACGATCTGAGTGCATTGGCCGGCGAGCTGGACTCGATTTCGGCGTCATTTGCTAATCCAGTCGCCGCGGTCGCATACGCTGCATTTGCAGGACTGGTGCGAATTTCGGCGACTCTAGCACAATGGCACGATGCCATTTTGACGGCGCTCCCAGACGCTGACCGCTTTTTACGAAGCGCGAAGGCACGCTACCAACTTTGGCTGAAGGAATATGAGAGTCAGGCGGCGGCTGCCAGTCTGGTCCAAACCAGTAAAGCATTGCCTGAAGTATCTAGCCTGGACGACGCCGTAAAGCTTCTCAATGCTGTCGGTGCTGTACCGCTGCCGCTAGGCATGTTTGCCCAAGACATCCCCTTTACTAGCAAGATGCACGGCCAGCACTTCGACGAGAAGACTGGGGCTGAACCGCTTCCGCTCACGGTGGCATTTCTGAAGTTTCAGATCGACTTGATCGACGCCCAGCACACCCACCAGCTTACGCCTGGAGAGGTCCACGATCTGGAATTGGAAGTCCGCGTCACGAGATGGCCAAAGGACCATAGTGAATTACAACTTACACCAGTTTCTGTGGAGCCAGCTTCAACATACGAGTTTCCAAGCTTTCGTTTTTCCCGTCCGGTTGGTGATCCACCGTACGTCTTACATCAGCGAGGTCGCGCCATTTTGAAGGTGTCGCAAGGTCTCCAAGCGAGGCCGTTCGAATTCAAATATGCGGCCGAGTTTCTACCACCCAAGTCGGAGCAACCGGTTGCGATTGTGGGACATCGGACGCTGCTAGTTGATGGCACAGATCCGTCGCGTACCTGGTGCGGCTATCCTGCATTGGACAGGCGCCTCATCGAGTTTCGTCAAGCATTACGTAGAGTGCCGGGTATTGCGCAGCCGGAGTTGCTTGACCTGCTAACAATCCTGGCCGCGCTGTTCAATCTTGCTGGCAGTTCGGTTCAAGACGCGCTGTTTCCGGGTACACGATCTGAAGCTGAGTTCCAACAGGATGTTCGTGCTGCATTGCGACGCAGCCCATCCATTGGGATCGAACTGGACGAACATGCCAACGCAGCGGGCGGAACCACCGATCTATCGTTCCGTGGAATCCCTATTGAGTTGAAGGTTGAGAAATCGACACTTTTCGCTCTAGAGGATGGCAGGCGCTTTACTAATCAAACAGCATCCTATGCGGTGGCGAAGGGTAAAAAGACTGCAGTGCTCTGCGTGCTGGATTGCAGCCCAAAGAATGGCCCGCCGCGTGACCCCGCGCAGTTGGTGGGTCTTCAATCCCTGGAAAATGGTGTTCAGGTCTGCGTACTGATCATCCAGGGAAATTTGCGGAAGCCGAGTGCGCTCTCACGCGGCCCCGTGTGCCAGTAAGATGGAGAAGTCAAAAGTCACTCGGGGATGCCATTAGGTCAGACGAGCTTGTCTGGCTGCGGGAGTTCGTCAACGGAATAAAAATCTATCGGCATTGGTGTCCTTGTTTCAGATTAGTCTGATCCTCGACGCAAACATCGTCCTTGGAGAGCTAAGGTGGGTACACACGAGCTCCTGCGGACTTCGAGGTTCCGGGGTGTCACCCAAATTGCCCCATTTCCACTCTCTCGTGCCCATTTTTCTCTCCGGCTCCGCTTTCCCGAAGTGATCCGAAGTCCACCGTACCCACACAGATCTGCGACATACGCGGGGATGAATCAAGCGGTTAACTTACAACATTGATAGGCAGAGGAAAGCACGCGCGATTACCGGAGATAAGGCACGGCGGAGTCGTCCGGCCCTTGATGGGGATACCATCTAAAGACTGATCACGTGCCGGATAAGCACCAAGGCAATTTGTGGTAGAACGTCACGGAGTTAGATTCCACCGGACATAAAACAAAACGGGGGCCGTCATTAATACCAATCTCGTACAGGGCATTACGCTTGCAATTGCAGTCCTAGGTGCCGTTCTCGGGGTCATGAACACATGGTTTGCGCTCGATCGGTCGCGCTTGAAGTTACGGGTTACCCCGAAACATGCTACCCCGGTCGGGGGAGCTCCTTCGCATCTTCAGTTCTGCATCGAAATCCAGAATCTGAGCGATTTCTCCGTAACGCTTGAAGAAGTCGGCGTTTTCTATCGAGGCACGAAGGAAAGAGGATGCATAAACCCGTTCCTTCCCAACGGTCAGCAGTGGCCTTGTCGTCTCGAAGCCCGGTCATCGATTACCGTCTATAGTGAACGGCCTTCTTCCCTACCTGGAAGACAAGTCCGGGCCGCCTATGCAAAAACGGCTTGTGGGCGCACGAAAACAGGTACCAGTGGCGCGCTCAAGCAGATTGCACGAGAACTGCGCAACGAACACAGCTAGGGGGCGCGTCCCGGCGCGACCGCGATGATCTCGCCGGGATCCGCCGGCGTCGGATTGTCGTTCGGCCGGCATTCAACGCCAGGCAGGCCACAGGCGCAAATCACGCGTTCGTCGCTACCTTGAGCTTCCGAGCCGCAGTTGCTGCAGCGAAAAACCTGATCGTCATCGTCGCCCGGACGGGCCACGACGCGAACGAAGCACTCGCGACAGACGTGATCCGTCAGCGCCCAGAAATACCGACCCAAATCATCCATGCTCGCTCTCGCATCAGAACCCACGTTGCTCCGCCTCGCTTGCCACGCGCTTGAGCCTCGCAATGATCCGGCCGGCAAGCTCCGGGGACTCGGCTGAGACTTCCTGGAGGATGGCATCGTGGAAGCGCGCAGCACGTTCCGTGCTCCAAGCCACCTCAGCGTGCTGCAGGGCCAAGCGGATCAAGTCGCATCGCATGCGGTGAGCATCGCGCAGTGCAAACGGCACCTTGACCTTCCGCTTGCCGTCGAGCCCCGTCGTGGTCGCAAACTCGCGCAGCAGCCGAGCATCCTCGTCGAGCTCGTCAAGCATCCGCCAAAAGTCCAGCGCTCGACGCTGAGCCGGCAGGGCCTCAGCGGCAGGAACGAGCTCCGCCACGGCCGGGATGTTCTCGCGGACCTCAGCCGCCATGTTGGCGCGCGCATCACGTTCGAGCTCCTCCCGCTCTGGAGCCCGGCCGAGCGCCTGGACGCGCCAGCGCCCCCACGTGCCATCCGGAATGTCCGAAAATTGCTCGCGAGCCAGCCGGCAGCCTTCCTTGAGGCCGTGCTCGGCGCATAGACGGCGCATAGTTTCGACTGCTTGGTCGCGGCGTGGATCGGATGGACGTGGCATAGGCTCCAAAACAGCAAAACAGGGATGCCTATAGTTTCGATTCACGACAACAACCCCGCAATTACTGCAGTGCCGGACGTTGATGCCTTCACCTTGCTTAGGGGGCAAGGCTGTCAACCAGAGCAGTGACTTTGCCCTGTTGTGCCTTAGTCATCCGATGAAACTTCCGCAGCAGATTCGCTTCCGCATCCGTCACGGCATAAAAATACGCCGGAGGCAGCTTCAATGCTGCTGAAATGCGAACCACAGTGCCAAAATCTGGAACGTGCTTCCCTCGCTCGTACTGGTTCATTCGAGCGCTCGCGGACATCTCGTCAATCCCGGCCAGAACCCCAAGTCGCTCTTGGGACAACCCGGCCTCCGTGCGAGCCTCTCTCAGCCGTTTCGCCAGCGTGTCCATGCTCAGCCCTTCCATCAAAGGCTAAGATGTTCTTAGTGATCGATTTTTTGTACACTAAGACTTCCTTAGCTTTCTGGGCGTAGCTATGTACGAAAAAGCAGACCATCGAAAGAGCCGCATCTACCTGACCTTTATTGGTTTTTTGATAGCTAGCAGCGTGCATGCGAGCGGCGAAGGCAATGACCGTCCTCACCTCAATCCCAAGGACGCATTTTTTAGTAATACCGTCTACGTTGTTGGGCCAAGCATGGAGAGATGCGCGCCGATCAATTCCGGGGTGCCAGCTAACCTCTGGGGAAACCGTGAACGTGTCGAGCAAACGGAAACCATAAGCCAGGATGGGCGCCTAGTTACAATCACGGGTCGACACGAAGACGGCGCCGAGAGCGTCTTTCGGTTCTTCTTGCGGCGGGACGAATGTCTCGCGTTCTCGCGCAAGCCAATTTCCCGGTCATCAGACTCTCTTCCGCAGACAACTCCCATCAAGGTCATCGGGATCTTCCCGGGTAACGCACACATCTTCCCGATCACCCTCACCAATGAACTTTGCGTGCCGGGGAAGCCCGACGATGGATATCGGGCAATCGCTCGCGCCTCCTTACTGCTCCAGTCGGCACCGACCGATATGGAAGCGTGCTGGAATTTCGACAATTCGGGCCGATACAAGCCGAACAGCGTCATCATCACGTGCCTTCGCGAGCAGGGCCGTAGAACCGGCAGGGTCAGTGGCGACTGCAGGTGGATCGACAAGGGCCGTTTCTTAGACCCCGCGACGATCCCTCGTAGCGCATTTTGAGAGTCGGTGAATCGGACTGGATACTGCCAGGCATGCAATCCAGCCTGGCGTGGTTTCGGTGGCCTTGCTACTCGCCTGACTGTTCTAACGGAGGGCGCCTCGGATACGGGGTGCCCTTTCGTTTGCCTACCGGGCCAGATCGGGCTTCCCGCGACAATTCCCAACATCCCAACATTCCCAACACCCGCATACCCTTGTCTGGCTTAGGTTGTTGGGTTGTTGGGATTGTTGGGATTGAGATAGATATATGAAAGGAGATCCCCGCTCCGGACCCTTGTGTGAGTTCGGGGTGGCTTCCTTCACTTTATAATTTTGTTGTTGTTAAAAATCCCAACATCCCAACATCCCCAACATTTCTTATAAATCAGGTATTTAGAGCGTTGGGTTTGTGTTGGGATTCGAGAATTCCCAACAACATCCCGGGGTCGCGGGCACCGGCGTGCGCGAAGTTTGCGCAGCGGGAGGCGGCCAGACTATGTACTCGGCTCGTTCGCTCCGAACCGTAAGCCGAAATCGAGTGTCCGTCAGGTGGCAAAGAGAAATCGAGACGACTTCAATAAGGATACGGTGCTGCAGATCGCGAAACGCGCGGGCTGGCGTTGCTCGTTTCCGACATGTCGCGCGGACACGGTTGGAGCAACGTCTGACGGCGAAGGCGAGATCAACATCGGGACGGCGGCCCACATCTGCGCGGCCGCTCCTGGCGGCCCGCGTTACGACGCGACGATGTCGCGAGAGGAGCGCTCCTCCGCAAAGAACGGCATCTGGATGTGCCGCGATCACGGCAAGGCGATCGACTCCCCCGATCCGCAATTCACCGTGGCGCTGCTGCACCAATGGAAGAGGCAAGCGGAAAACGAGTCGTGGCGGCGTGTGCTGCGGCACGAAGCATTGCCCGGGCACGCAGATGTCGCCGACCCGCAATTGGCTGAGCGCGTACGCGCCGCCGCAGAAGCCGATCTGCGAGTTTTCAGGCAAACCGCGAAATGGCCGTCCACGTCGGTCCCGCTCACGTTGAAGGTTGCCGACTTCGACGAGCCTGTGACGACAAGCGCGCTTGCAGGTGCGGCCACGTCGCTGGACGATCTGATTCTTGTCGCACCGCCCGGCATGGGAAAGACCACTACGCTCTTCCAGATCGCCGAAGGCGTTCTGGCGAACGGCAAAGGGACGCCGCTCGTCGTTCCGCTCGGCGATTGGGCCACAGAAGACGCGACGATTCTGGACTCGATTCTCAAGCGCCCAGCGTTCCGTGGGATCTCGGAAGACGACTATCGAAAGGCCGCCGCGCAGCCCGGCGTTGTGCTGCTTCTCGATGGATGGAACGAACTGGACGCGCAAGCGCGGAATCGCGCGCGGGTGCAGATCACGGCCCTCAAGGCGCAATTGCCCGAACTCGGCCTGATCGTCTCGACCCGCCGGCAAGCGCTCGACGTTCCTTTCGGCGGGACGCGCGTCGATCTTCTGCCCCTCAGCGAAGCGCAGCAAATGCAGATCGCCGTTTCGATGCGCGGCGACGGGGGCGCGAAGTTCGTCGACCAGGCATGGCGCACGGCCGGCGTGCGTGAGCTCGTGACAATCCCGCTCTATCTGACCGCCCTGCTCTCGCTTCCGGATAACGCGCCATTCCCGACGACCAAGGAGGAAGTGCTACGGCACTTCGTGGCCGCGCATGAGGAGGAGGCTAGCCACGCGGAAGCCCTTTACGCCGTCGCGCGAGGATTTCAGCAGGAGTACCTCGACGGTCTCGCCGTCTTCGCCACCCGAACGGCGAGCACCATCGCCGACAGACACGCACGGCGATCGATCTCTGAGACGGAGAACATGCTGGCCGAGGACGGACAGATCACGATCAAGCCGCAGCCCGACGCTGTACTCAATGTGCTTGTCGGCAACCACATGCTAATGCGCGCCGGCGATACACCGGGATATTCATTTCAGCACCAGCAGTTTCAGGAATGGTACGCGTCTCATTCGGTCGAGCGCCGGATCATCGCCGAAGTCGACGATCCCAGCGGGCGCGAGACATTGAAGGCAGAAGTCTTCAATCTCCCGGCATGGGAGGAACCCATCCTCTTTGCAGTCGAGCGTCTGGCGCGCGGCGATGCGGACCAGCGGGCCGCGTGCGGCAAGGCGATCGTCGCCGCATTTGAGGTCGATCCGATCCTGGCCGCCGAGATGATCTTCCGCTCCACGGAAGAAGTGTGGTCGCAGATCGCCAAGACCATTAAAGGACTCGTGGCGCGCTGGCACGCACCCGGAACAGTCGATCGCGCCGTTCGCTTCATGCTCACGTCTGGTCGCTCAGAATTCCTCGATGCAGTTTGGCCGCTGATCACCAATCAAGATGATCAGATCAGCCTCAAGGCGTTGCGCAATTGCAGGCGTTTTAGACCCTCGATCCTGGGAAACGACGCCGAGAACAAGATCAAGGCTTTGTCGCCGCACCTCCGGACCGTGCTGCTCAGCGAAATGGCCTCGCGCAGCGGGATGGATGGCCTCGATCTCGCGAGCGCCATTGCGAAGAACGATCCCGATCCTGAAGTACAGGCATCCGTCGTCGACGCGCTCTCGTTTCGGCGGGCGGACCGCCACGTAGCAGAAGTACTGCACAACGCGAGCGACAAGACCTTCGACCTGGTTGTCCGCAGAGACCTCATCGATGAAGTTGACGATGAGCCAGTAAGAAAAGGCGTCGCGGCGACGCGCGAGCGGCAGGCGGCGAATGGCACATCAGCTCATGATCGCCTGCGCGGGATCGTGGACGCGCAAGGCCGCGAGGACCGAAGCGCCGAGTTGAGAGATATTGTCAGCACGATGGAGATCGACCAGCCCCAGGATGCGGGGGTGCAATTGATCTATGAGGCGCGCAACCGCTATTTGGGCGCGATCGCGGACGGCCTGCTGGTGCGCGTACGTGCGGGCCATCCGTTGTTCTACGGCGCCGATGACCTTCTAGCGTCTGCTGGATTCGCTCTGGAAGACGACGCACTAGTCGATCTGGCGCTTTCCGACCCTGGCCGCCACGATGCCCGTGCAGAGGCCGCCGCGTCGGTACTCGGGCCGATCGCCGTGGGCCGCATGGTTGACGCATTGCTCGACACAGGAGCGCGCGTGCGCGCTGATGGCAAGTTCGACCAAGCCGCCAGTGAGCTTTACGTTGGGCTACAAAACCGCATCGCGCACGTGCCCGGCACGAGTCTCGTTGCCGCCGTACTAGCGCGGTCGGCGCAGGCGGACAACGAGCAGATGACGCGCTTGGCCGAACTTCTCTCGCGACATCCCGATGGCGAAACCGAACGCGGCAGACCGTTCGACGCTGCCGCGCTGGCGTCCATACGGGGCCTCGTCGAAGACTGGGGCAACCGGATGCTTGCCTCGGACGACGCGGAGCGCTGGCAAAAGGCCAGCATCGGCACGCTTGCGAGCCACGCTCCGTCCGTGGACCTGCTGCCTATCTTGAAACGGCTACTGGACGACAATCTGCGGCGCTTCCGCGCTTACCGCGAGCAGGCGGAGGCTGCCGGTTGGCGGCAAGGCGACGCCTTGAACGAAGCTCGCCAGCCCATGACGCACGAGTACCAGCGGGCCTTCTCGGCAATCAAAACGCCAGAGACCGCCGCCATGATGCAGGAATATCTGGCGGACCAGCACTTCGGCGAACTCGCCGCGCAGGTGCTCGCCGACCAATGGCGCGCCGCAAACGAGCCGCCGAAAGATAAGCGCGTTATGTTCGGAGTGGACTTCTCGGGCGTAGAGGAGAAGCGCGGGGCGCGTGCCGTCGATCCTCAAGCAACTTCTGCGGAAGCCGAAGCAATCTTCGCCGCGGTCGAACCCCTAACTGCGGATGGCGCGACAAACGAACAGAAAGCACTCGCGGTCGCGCTTGGCATTGCCGCTGTACGGCTTCCGCACGGCCAGCGCGACAGCACGATCCAGAAGCTCATTGCCCTCGCACCGAGGCGCGCGCGTCCCACTCTGCTTCTGAACCTCGTTCTTTCGGGCGAGGAGATCGACATCAAGGTTGTTTCCGACGGAATCTCCGAGACGCTCGAGGCGGCGAAGACCGAACCATGGATATTGACGCAGAGCGATGGCTACGAATTGAAGTTGTGGCTGCGCCTTCTGCCGTTCGTAAGCCATCCAACCGGGGCGCTAGCTGTCGTGCGCGGCATGCCGCCCACGCAGCGCGAGCCTCGCTTCTTGGAGGAAATGGTCGGGGTTCTTGCCAATGCTCCATCGGACGAAGCCGAACAGGTCTTGTTCAAGCTCGCCGAGGAAGACCCGCGTTTTTACTTGAACGAGCGGTGGCGCGCGGCAGTTTTGAGGCTCGGCACACCATCTTCAGCGCGTCGTATCATTGACCTGACCGCCGCCGGGGCTTTCGAGCGAGTGGGGAACGACTGGCACCTAGCGCGGGAACTCGGCAGCCAGATCGAAGCGCACCCGGACCTACGCTCCCATTTGTACGGCCTCTTGAATGCCGGCCCGACCACTCCCGGGCTGGCACTGCTGACCCGCGCGGTCGCAGAAGCTCCCGACAACGACGGTTTGCTGTTACTCGTAAAATTCGAACAAGAGCTAAATCGGCCCTTTGCTAGCTGGCAAACCATTGAACGGCTTGTTACTGAGCATGAGCCCGTCAGCGATTGGGCAGGCGCATACAACGTTGTTCCGGTCCCTGCCGATAGCTTGCGCCAAAAGCTGCTTGCACTGACCACGGACGGTGGTCCCACTGACGCCGCTGCGCGCCGGCTGCGTCAGATCGACGAGATTCGGGATGAACACGGAATGCCGGAAGGCGAGCCGCGTCACCCCGACCTGCCGTCAGGCAAGCCTTGGCCGATAATGCAACCAGACCCGGACGCCACAGCCGACGGCTAACCGGCTAGAACGTCTGGTCGTCGCTATCCCGATGGCTCAGCGCGGCGCTCAATGGGATCAGGATCCCGCTGGTAGCAGCCTCACCGATGCGGATGCCGTCTTTGGTGCTGGCGCCCTGAATTCGCTTCAGCCGCCCTCGAAGGTCTGACGAGAACTTCGTTTCCCGCATCAGCTTGAGGAGCTCCGCGTTCTTCGGATGGAACCAAACAAAACCATCCTTCACTTTCATGCCGAAGTTGTGCAGCTCGCTGTCGGCTACGGTCGGCAGGATGCCCAGTTCCTCGACCGCATATCCTGCCGCGCATGCGACCAACTTACCAACCGAGGTCCGAACCCCACCTTGCCGAGTGATCGGGCGCCCCATGAGCGTCGCAATCAGATCGTCCTGCTCCTCGGCCTTGCCTTCCTGGTAATCGTGCCAGTCGTGCCGCTTAATCTCCGCCAACGCCTCGTCCGGTGTCGGCAATCGATCGTTGACGAGGCACCACGCGCCGGCCAGGAGCGCGCCGATCTGGTCGCCCTCGCGCGCAGTTCCGAAGAACGTGGCTGCCGCCTCCGTGAACACGTCGATCGACTCCATAATCACGGGCGCCATGTCGATCGAACGGCGGAACAGCCGCGCGCTCAGCGTCTTGTCCCTCGCAATTTTGTTGAGCCCGGCGCGGATGGCCGGCCAGTTCTTCACGTCGGTCGCCTCGCCTTCCCGCTTCGGCCGCAGCGCGAGCACGGTGACGCGCTCAAGGTCCTGCTGTCGGTCGAGCGCGACGCCGATGCTGGAAAGCAGCGCCATCGAACGCACTTGGAATGCCTGCGCCTCACCGCCGACGGTGCCTCGATAGGTTTGCGCGCCGGTGTCGCTCGACGACTGGCGGATCATGACGAGAATGCGCTGCATCTTGGTCGCCGCCGCTTCCGTGTCGGACTCGCTCTCGTCGATCAGGATCGGCCTCGCGTCGCTGCGCAGGGTCTGGCGGAGGCCCGCCTCCGTGCTGTCGCCGTTGGCAAACACGTCCATGCCCGCCGGGATCAGCGGGCGCACAGACTCATTCAGGATCGTCGTCTTGCCAGACCCGGCGCCGCCCGTGATCCACGCGTGCGGACGCCAACGCAGTGCACCGCACAAGGGGCTCAGCAGCAACCAACCGCATAGGAGCGGCGCCGATGCCGACTTCGCCCAGCGAAACGAGTTCGCCATTTCGAGCAGCCAAGTGCCATCGGCCGCGCTGAGCAGCGTATCCGAAGGCGCCACGATCTTGCGGCCGCCTTGATAGAGGAACTCCGAGCGAATCGCGCCCAGTTCTGTGGATGTACCGTCGACCAACAGTCGATCGCCCAGGTGCACCACCATTCGGTCGCCGTCCCACCACGCTCCGCGCCCGCGCGTGAACGTAGGGTCATAGATGCCCGCCGCCTCGGCCGCCTCCATCAGGAAGCCAACGGCGGCGTCCTTGTCGAAGTTTCCCTGCATGATCCCCTCCCACCAGTTGAGCGGCGCGAGAGACATCAGTGCGTTCTTGCTGAGACCGCTCGTGCGGATGGTCAGGATCTGGTTTCTCCGGCCTTTCCGGAAAAAGAAGTACGCGTCCCCGTCGACGCCAAGCACGCGGAAATGCCGATTGTTCGCGAACGGGTTCTCGCCGGGTGCGGTATCGTCCTCGGGATCGACGTCGTCAGCCCGACTCGCCTGCTGGATAGCACCCACCGCATCCTCAGCGCTGCCCGCGTCGTCGGCCTGTGAGGCGGATACGCGCGCGAGACCGTCCATCGTCTGCTTGAACTGTTCGGATTGCAGAGGCCCGGCCGCAAGCGCCAGCTCAACGCAGGCTTGAAGATGGTCTGGCCCGGCGATATTGACCGTCTGGTGATTGCCGTCCGCATCGACCCACTCGTGCTGAAAACCGCGCACAAAGATGTCGTTCGCATCGCGCCCAGCGCCTGTCCACTCGGGAACGAACAGGCATGCGCCGACCTCGAGGGCCGCATCAGCAGCCTTGCGCGAGCCCGTAGACTGCGCGTGATCCTCGGCATCGCGATCGCCGACAATCAGGATGTGCGCACCCGGAAACCGTGCTCGGATCTCGCGACACACCGGCGCGAGATTGCCCGCGTCGAACGCCACGACGCAGCCATGCCCGGTCGCCTCATGAACGCTCCCAGCGGTCGCAAACCCTTCGGCGACAATGAACGTGCGGCGGCCATCAGCACCCTGACGCGGCTGTCCAATTGGGAAGAAATGGCCCTTTTTGGCGCCGCCGGGGAGAAAGAGTTTGGTGAACTCTGTCCGCCCGTTCTCGCCGGTGCGCTCGATGATCGCTTGTACCGAGTGGATGCGCTTATCGAAGTCGCGGATCTGCAGGAGAAGCGCGTTCTTGACGGTGTAGCGGATCTCGCCTGTGTCCGGGTCGATCACCGGCCAGTCGCCGGTGCGCGCGCCGTTCGAGCAAATGCCCTTGGCACGCTGGTATGCGTGTGTGACATCGGTCGGCTTCGCGGCGGACTTCGCGCCGTTCCAGATGCTCGTGGCATGCGCGGCCGCAGCTTCATGCTGTGCGACACGCTGCCCCTCCTCGCGTTCTCGACGCTGGGCACGCTCGGCATCGCGCCGGGCGATCTCGGTTGCGCTTAGCTGAACGCGCTGGCCTTCGTAACGCCAGCCAGCTTCCTGCGCCATCTGGATCAACGTTCCTGGGCCAACGCGACCATCTGCGCTGATTGACCTCCACGTGGCCGCGCAATCCTTGGCGTCGTAGTTGTCTGCGGCTGAACTCCAACGGTCGAAGTGCTCAAGGTCTATGCCGCTGGCCTTGGCCGCCATTGCCACGCGCACCCACGACTCGCGTTCCATGCCCGGATCGAGTGCAAACATGGCGCTGATGTAACGCTCGACGTCACCAATTTGCGACATACCGCCAGTCTCGGCGGTCGTGATACCAGAATGAAGACTCATGAGCTTCGAATTGTTTGGGCCATTGATGCCGGTACAAGCGCGTGTCGGCATTTTTTTGGCCCTTGGTTTAGTACTGCGGGCCTGGGCAGGCATTGCGACGGGTTTGGCGCTGATCGCTGCGGTAGCCAGGCGCCACAGTCGTCAATGTGCGGCGCGGCTGGTTGAGTGCGGTCATTGCGGGAAGTACTCCGCTGCGATTCTTGCGTTTTGAATCGCGAGAGCCGTGATGAGCTCGTCGCTCATTGGCAGTCCGCAGGCATCGACAAGGAGCCAGGCCAGCAGAACAGCCAAGACCTCCCCATCAGGAATGCAGCCAAACCCTTCCTGAGCGAATTGGCATGCAACAACTAGCAGCGATGGGATGTTGAGGCTGAAAACAGGCGACTCGCCCTCACGCCGAATCGCGATCAGCCCGGTGTCCCGATGCGCGTCCGCGATAGCCCCTTCGTTCTGGCGGTTGAATGCGACCCAGCGATGGAACCCGTTCTGGACCGGGACTGCGTGCCAACCAAAGGATTCGAGCACCGCGCCGTGCACAGCCATGCAACGCCGCACCTCAGCAGTTGACGACGCCTCATTGGTCAGTCGCAGATCGAGTTCAGGAGGAAGGCGGCTCATGCGGCCACCTCTCCACGGGACGCCCGGACGCGGGCCTCAAGCCAGGCGTCGATCTCGCTCTCAACAAAACCAATCGAGTGCGAACCAAGTGAGACCGGCTTCGGGAAAGACGGATCCTTGTCCAGCCACCGATAAACAGTTGGGCGGGAGATTCCGATTCGTTGCTGAACATCCTTCAGCCGCAGAATTCGAATGGGCGGGTTCATTGCGTTAGTCCTCGTGTGGCGGCCGCGCCAGTGCGCCAGCCAATGCCTACACGGTAATGTCACGACGAGACTACGTGATACGACACGAGGCAATGATTAGAGTAACCCAATGATTTTTAAAGAGATTTTATTCAACCAAGTTGAGGAAGTCTGCCACACGCCCCGCTCTAGGCGGGGCGTGCTCCTAGCAGTCGACCCTACAGATCGTCGTCGAGATCATCCTCGTGCACCTCTGCGGCCCGCCGCTTGGCATCGGCGATCAGCTCGCGTGCCGACTCGCCGCGCATCCAGCAGTCGATCGTGTCCGCCCAGCACTGCAGCATGATTTTCCGCTCCGACAGGTAGCGGTTCACGTTGTACACGGCTGCGATCCTGTTTCGCGGCGCGTGAGCGAGCGACATTTCAACCCACCGCTCATCGAACTTCGCCCGGTTCAGGCCGGTAGAAAACGTTCGCCGCAAGTCGTGGACGCCGAAAGTCTGGAACTCGGGATCGTCTTTCTGGATGCGCTCGACCGCAGCGTCGATGATGCGATTCAGCGTAGCGTTGCTGATGGGCAAATCGTGGTCATAGCGCCCTGGATGCAAGTATTGGCTTGCTCCAAAGCACGAACGAAACGCCGTCAGAATGTCCAGCGCCTGTTCGCTCAACGGGACCACATGGGCTTTGCCGGCCTTCATGCGCGAACCGGGGATCGTCCAGCGCTCCGTGTCGAAATCGACCTCGCTCCACGTCGCGTCGATGAACTCGCTCTTGCGCACACCGGTCAGCAGAACGAACTTCAGCGCCAGGCGCAGCGTTGGTGCGGCCGCAACCTGCTCCAGAGCAGTGAAGAACTTTCGGATCTCGGCCGGAGACAATGCGCGGTCACGCGGCTCGAAGGTGGCGATTGCGCTGGCGCGGACGCTGTCCGCCGGGTTCGGGATCGAAATGCCACTGCCCTGTGCGTGGCGGAACACCGCGTGCACCACTTCCCGAACGTGGACGCCAACAGCCGGGCCGCGCTTCTCCTTCGCGTCAAGGCACAGACGCATCAGGCGCTGCGGCGTCACCTCCTCAAGCTTCAGGCGGCCCAGTTCGGGCTCGATTACTCGCCGATACGTCGATTGCCGCAGCTCGAGCGTGCTGTCCGCTAACTGCTCCGCCCCGCTCTTGGGGTCCGCCTTGTGCTTAAAGTAGGTCTGCGCCCAGCCGCCGAACGTCAGCGCCTCGGCCGCTGCGGCACGCTTCTCAGCCTTGGCGCGCGATGGCGACACGCCGCGCTCCACGTCGCGTCGAGCACGGTCCAGAAGCGTGCGCGCCTCACGCAGTGAAATACCCATCCCGTACTCAAGCGCATCGAGATCGCGGGTCACCTTGCATGCCGGGTCGTAGCGCCCGATCGCCAAGGTCTCGCGCCGGCCGTTGAGACGGTAGTCGTACCGAAAGGCCCGGGTACCAGTTGGGAGCACCGCCACGTACAAGCCGTCGCGGTCGCTCACCTTGAACATTTTTTCCTTGGGCGTCAGGGCACCCAACTCACGATCAGTTAGCAAATCAGCCTCACTCTGATTTGCCGCTTGATACCGTCAGACCCCCTGTCGGTACCGGAAGCGGCGTTTTCGACCGCTTCCAACGATACCGTCACGACGCCCGTCAAAATGAGCGAGATCGGGTGATAGCGGCTGAGACTGCCTGAGCCACTAACTCCTTATCCCGCTTGGGTTTCGTGAAGTTTTTGATACTGCCTGAAACGGTGTGAGACGATGCTAGATCACTCCCACTCAATCGTTGCCGGTGGCTTGCCCGAGATGTCATAAACAACGCGGTTCAAACCACGAACCTCGTTGATGATGCGGTTCGAGACCTTGCCAAGCAGGTCATGCGGCAAGTGTGCCCAGTGCGCCGTCATGAAGTCTTGCGTCTGCACGGCGCGCAGTGCCACGACCCATTCATACGTGCGGCCATCGCCCATCACACCCACGCTCTTGACCGGCAGGAATACCGCGAACGCCTGGCTCGTCAGTTCGTACCACGTCTTACCGCTGTTCGGCTCGACCGTGTTGCGCAACTCTTCAATGAAGATGGCATCGGCGCGACGCAGCAGGTCAGCGTAGTCGCGCTTCACTTCACCCAGAATCCGTACGCCCAGCCCCGGCCCCGGGAACGGGTGACGATAGACCATGTCATGCGGCAGGCCCAGCGCCACGCCCAGCTCGCGCACTTCGTCCTTGAACAGGTCGCGCAGCGGCTCAAGCAGCTTCAGCCCCAGCGTCTCCGGCAGGCCACCAACGTTATGGTGGCTCTTGATCGTCGTCGCCTTCTTCGTCTTCGCGCCACCCGACTCGATCACGTCCGGATAAATCGTGCCCTGCGCCAGCCACTTCGCGTTCTTCAGCTTCTTCGCTTCGGCCTGGAACACTTCGACAAATTCGCGGCCGATGATCTTGCGCTTCTGCTCCGGATCGGTCACCCCCGTCAGATGGCCCATGAACTGCTCAGCGGCGTCGACATGCACGACCTTCGCGTGCAGACGCCCCTGGAACATCTCCATCACCATCTTGCCTTCATTCAGGCGCAGCAGACCGTGATCGACAAACACACACGTCAGTTGATCACCAATAGCGCGATGAATCAGCGCCGCCGCAACGCTCGAATCCACACCGCCCGACAGCCCCAGAATCACTTCTTCGTCGCCCACTTGCTCGCGAATCGCCTTGACGGCTTCCTCGATGTGGTCGCGCATGATCCAGTCCGGCTTCGCGCCGGCAATCTGCAGCACGAAACGCTCGAGCAACTCGCGGCCCTTCACCGTATGCGTGACTTCCGGGTGGAACTGCACTGCGTAGTAGTTGCGCACCACGTCGGCCATACCGGCAATCGGGCAGCTCGGCGTCGACGCCATCAGCGCAAAGCCCGGCGGCAATTGCGTGACCTTGTCACCGTGACTCATCCACACCTTGAGCATGCCGTGACCTTCGGTCGTACGGAAATCCTCAAGGCCCTCGAGCAGCGGCGTATGCGCATGCGCACGCACCTCGGCGTAACCGAACTCGCGATGGTTGCTCGCCTCGACCTGACCGCCCAGTTGGACCGTCATCGCGAACATGCCGTAGCAAATGCCCAGCACCGGCACACCCAGATCCCACACCGCCTGCGGGGCACGCAGATCCTGATCCTCATATGTGCTCGCGTGGCTACCCGACAGAATGACGGCCTTCGGATTGAATTCGCGAATGAACTCGTCCGAAACGTCGTTCGGGTGGATCTCGCAGTAGACGTGCGCTTCGCGAACGCGGCGGCCGATGAGCTGGGTGACTTGCGAGCCGAAGTCAAGAATGAGGATTTTGTCGTGCATCGTGAGGTACGGAAGAAGTGGATTCGTTGGACGTCGGCGCCGTGGCGGAAGGCACGGGCGTGACAGTACCGGTGCTGCCCGCAGGCGCGACCGGCGTAGTGTTGACGGAGGTGGAGCCGCCCCCAGGCGTCTCCATGCGCGGCTCAGCGCGCGTGCCTCGGGCATCGTCGAGAGCCCGGGCATCCGCGTCATCGTACGGTGCGTTGCGCCGGGTGTCGCTCACGGCACCCCCACGCACTCGTCCGCCGGCATGCTGCACCGCCTGCACGCGCTCTTTCGTGCGCACGCTCGACGCCAGCTTGACGAGAATGGCACCCACCACCAACAGGACAGCACCAAGCGCCGGCATCAACAACTTGCCGCCCCCCGTCACCGCCAGTTGGCCGGAGATCAGCCAGCCCAGCACGAACGCACCGATCACCCAATTGATATGCCCCGTCACTTTCGCAACAGTCGCCGTCAACTGGCCGTTCACGGTGGCGTGCCATTGCAGCCAGGCCACGCCGATGAAGGCTACACCAAGCGCCTGCGCATAGAGCACGGGCGATGGTGCGGGCACTTCAATGGCCACGTACAGCGATGACCAGAACGACGCGATCAGCAGCACACCGAGTGCCAGATTCAGCGCCGCATCGAGGAACAGTACCGTACGCAACATGGCCTTCATGGGCGATTACTCCACGTGGTAGTTGGGGGCTTCCTTCATGATCTGAACATCGTGCACATGCGATTCGCGCATGCCAGCAGCCGTAATTTGAACAAACTCGGCGTTCTTGTGCAGTTCTTCGATCGTCTGGCAACCCAGATACCCCATCGACGAGCGGATACCGCCGGTCAGCTGATGGAGAATGGCGTTCACGCTGCCCTTGTAGGCCACACGGCCTTCAATACCTTCCGGCACCAGCTTGTCGGCGTTGTTCGCAGGATCCTGGAAGTAACGGTCAGCAGCCCCGTCCTTCATCGCGCCCACCGAACCCATGCCGCGGTAGCTCTTGTACGAACGGCCCTGATACAGGAACACTTCGCCCGGCGCCTCTTCCGTGCCGGAGAACATGCTGCCCATCATCACCGTGTGCGCCCCTGCGGCCAGCGCCTTGGCGATGTCGCCCGAGTAGCGAATGCCGCCGTCGGCAATCAGCGGAACACCCGTACCTTCGAGGGCTTCGGCCACATTGGCGATTGCCGTGATCTGCGGCACACCGACACCGGCCACGATACGCGTCGTGCAGATCGAGCCCGGGCCGATACCGACCTTGACCGCATCTGCACCGTGTTCCATCAGGGCCCGCGCAGCCCCCGCCGTGGCGATGTTGCCTCCCACCACTTCAATCTGCGGGAAATGCTTTTTGACCCACTGCACGCGGTCGAGCACGCCCTGGCTATGGCCATGAGCCGTATCGACCACGATCACGTCGACGCCGGCAGCCACCAGCAACTCGACGCGCTCTTCATTGTCCGGCCCCACACCCACTGCCGCGCCAACGCGCAGCTTGCCGTGCTCGTCTTTGCTCGCGAGCGGGTGCTCGGTCGCCTTCATGATGTCCTTGACCGTCATCAGGCCACGCAGCTCGAAAGCGTCGTTGACGACCAGCACGCGCTCCAGACGGTGGCTGTGCATCAGTTGCTCGGCGTCGGCCGGCGACGCGCCTTCGCGCACGGTGATGAGCTTCTCCTTCGGCGTCATGATCGCGCGCACCGGCTCATCCAGACGGCTCTCGAAACGCAGGTCGCGGTTGGTCACGATCCCGATGAGCTGTGCGCCCTCGACGACCGGGAAACCGGAAATGCCATGCTGGCGCGACAGCGCGATCACGTCGCGAACCTTCATGTGCGGCGGAATCGTGATCGGGTCACGCAGAACGCCCGACTCAAATCGCTTGACCTTCGAGACTTCCCGCGCCTGCTCGGCCGGCTTGAGATTCTTGTGAATAATGCCGATACCGCCCTGTTGCGCCATGGCAATGGCCAGACGCGCTTCGGTCACCGTATCCATGGCGGCCGACAGCAAAGGCATGTTCAGGACGATGTTGCGCGTGAGCTTGGTTTTCAGCTTGGTGTCGCGCGGGAGAACGGCGGAGTACGCCGGGACGAGGAGCACGTCATCGAAAGTGAGTGCTTTTTGGATCAGACGCATGGCAAATCCTATAGGCGCAAAATCGAATTATACAGAAATCGCGAGTTGCATGGAACGTGTGCCCCACATGTCAAGGGGCTTTTTCCCCGAGAGACGACTCGCGTATGTTTCGCCCCCCTTTTGGGTCGGCGCCCTGGCCCGCCGAATGCCGGATTTCACAATCGGCACGCACCGGCCCCATGCTATTCTTGCGCCCTTCCTGCACCGCCCTGACCGGCACAACCGGCACACCGGGCGGCACGGATCACCGGCATCTCGATACCACGAACCACGGGCACGAACTTCATGGGGCAAGGCATTTCTTTCGGATTGGCGGCGGGCGCATTGTGGGGACTGGTCTTTCTGGCCCCTCGCCTGCTGCCCGGCTTCTCGCCGCTGGAACTGTCGGCTGCCCGTTACGTGCTTTACGGGCTAGTGTCGGCCGTACTGCTCGCACCGCTCTGGGCGCGCCTGCGACATACCGTCTCAGGCCATGACTGGCGCGCATTATTCCGGCTAAGTCTGGTCGGCAACCTCATCTATTACCTGTTCCTCGCAGGTGCCGTGCAGATGGCCGGCATCGCCCCCGCATCGCTGATCGTTGGCGTGCTGCCCGTGACGGTCACGCTGGTCGGCAGCCGCGATCACGGCGCGATACCCTTGTCCCGTCTGGCGGGCCCGTTGGCACTGGTGGCCGCGGGTATCGTCTGCATCAATGTCGACGTGTTCGCCCATGCCTCGGCAAGTGGCGGGGACTGGCGGCTGACGCTCGCAGGCATCGCCTGCGCCGTCGGCGCTCTGGTGAGCTGGACCTGGTATGCCGTGGCCAATGCCCGCTATCTGGCGCAATTCGGGCACTTCACGAGTCAGGAATGGTCGTTGCTGACGGGCGTCGCCACTGGCGTTCTGGCCTTGGCGCTGGCTATCCCGGCCGTGTTGCTGCCACACCCGGCAGCGACCGACGTGCCGCGCGACTGGCAAATGTTCCTGATCGTGAATATCGCGGTAGCGATAGGCGCATCGACTATCGGCAACGCGTTCTGGAATGCGGCGAGCCGGCGGCTGCCCCTGACCCTGTCGGGCCAGATGATCGTGTTTGAAACGCTGTTCGCGCTGATCTACGGCTTCATTTACGAACAGCGCGTACCGCGTCTGCTGGAACTCGCGGCCATCGTGCTGCTGCTCGCGGGCGTCAGCGCGTCGGTACGGCTACATTCGCGGGGATCGACACACTGACCGGTGCAGAACCGGGAGTCTGTCGCCGGCCTAGCTCCCGCGACGGCTCCCCAGCCACTTCTGCCCTTCCCGGCTTCCTTCGTTACGCACCTTCTCGACACGTCGCTGACGCGCCACCTTGGGGTCAGCCTTGAGCACGCGGTAGATCTCGACGCGATCGCCCGCTTCCACTACGGCGTCGAGCGCTCGCACCTTGCCGAAGACGCCCGCTTTCACGCGCGCGAGATCCAGCTCGGGAAAGCGTTGCAGCACGCCGCTACGCTCGATCGCATCACGCATTGTGGCGCCTTGCGGCAACGTCAACGGAATGATCGTCTGCTCGTCAGGCAGCGCATAGCAGACTTCGACATTCAGCTCACTCGACATACACGGCCTCCGCGCGCTTGACGAACGCGTCGACGAACGTATTGGCAATGTGACTGAACACCGGCCCGATGACCTTCTCGAGCAGAAAATTCGCAAATTCGTAGTGAAGGCCAAACTCGATCTTGCAGGCGTTCTCGCGCAGCGCGGTGAACTTCCACGTGCCGTGAAAACGCTTGAAGGGTCCTTCGACGAACGTCATTTGAATGGAGTCCGGACGCGTCTGAATATTGCGCGTCGCGAATGAATGCTTCAGACCCTTGAAGTCAATCATCAGCGACGCCTCCATGCTGTGCTCGTCCTGATGCCGAATCTCGACACCACCGCACCAGGGCAGGAATTTGGGGTAATCGGCGACATTGGTCACCAGGTCGTACATCTGCTCATCGGAGAAATGCACGAGAACGGTTTTACTGACTTCGGCCATCGTCTGTCGGGCGAGGTGTTCGCACGACACGCCTGCGATCGATGCTGTATCGACCCCCGCGCGTCGCAAGCCGCCTCTTGCCGAGACTCTTTGTTAAAATCGCTATTTTACCCGAGCCCGACTCACCGGGTCCGACCAAGTTACCCGCCAAGGATCCATGAGCATCATTGACAACAAGAAGGCCTTCTTCGATTACTTCATCGAGGAGCGATACGAAGCCGGGATCGCGCTCGAGGGGTGGGAAGTCAAGGCAATTCGCGCCGGGCGGGCGCAGATCAAGGAGGGTTATGTCGTCATCAAGAATGGCGAGATCTTCCTGATCGGCACGCACATCAGCCCGCTGCAGACCGCGTCGACGCACATCAAGCCCGACCCCGTGCGCACCCGCAAGCTTCTGCTGAAAGCCGACGAAATCAAGAAACTCATCGGCAAGGTGGAGCAACGCGGATACACGCTCGTTCCCATCAACCTGCACTACAGCAAAGGTCTGGTGAAATGCGAGATCGGGCTAGCCAAGGGCAAGAAGCTTCACGACAAGCGCGAGACGGAAAAGAAGCGCGACTGGGATCGCGAAAAAGCACGTTTGATGCGCACGCCCACCTGAGGCGCGGCATCGGCATGGTGCGCGCGATACAGCCAACACGTTTGCCAACCACCCAAAGAAAACGGCCCATCTGGGCCGTTTTTCATTGTTGCGCCAGTTTAGCGCCGGGGAGTCGAATTACCGAAGCCACCAACACCGCCGCCATCACCTCCCGGGATCGATCCCCCTTCGGTGCCGCGCACGATCTTGAGCGCCGAAGCAATCATGCCGCTCAAATCCGTGAGATTGCCCGGCACGATCAGCGTGTTGTTCGTTTTGGCGAGGTTACCGAACGCATTGACGTATTGCTCGGCCACCTTGAGGTTGACAGCTTCCATGCCGCCCTGCGTCTGAATCGCCGTCCCAACCTTTTGAATGGCCTCGGCGTTCGCCTCTGCCACCGCCAGAATGGCCGACGCCTCACCTTGCGCCCGATTGATTGCCGCCTGACGCTCACCTTCGGACTTCTGGATAGCCGCTTCGCGTGCGCCGGTCGCCAGGTTGATCTGCTCCTGCCGCTTCCCTTCCGATGCCGCGATCAGTGCACGCTTCTCACGCTCGGCTGTGATCTGCGCCTGCATGGCGTGCAGAATCTCTTTCGGCGGAGTGAGATCCTTGATCTCGTAACGCAGCACCTTCACCCCCCAGTTCGACGCTGCTTCATCAAGCGCATTGACCACGCTGTGGTTGATGAACGCGCGCTCTTCAAACGTCTTGTCGAGTTCAAGCCTGCCGATCACGCTACGCAGTGTCGTTTGCGCAAGTTGCGTGATGGCCACGACGTAGTTGCTTGAGCCGTACGATGCCTTCATCGCATCGGTCACCTGAAAGTACAGAATCCCGTCGACTTGCAACTGCGTGTTGTCCTTGGTGATACAAACCTGACTCGGTACGTCGAGCGGCACTTCCTTGAGCAAATGCTTATAGGCCACGCGATCCACGAACGGCACGACAATCGAGAGCCCCGGCGTGAGGGTCGCATGATATTTACCGAGACGCTCGATCACCCACGCATGCTGCTGCGGCACGATCTTGATCGAACGCGCCGCAATGACCACGGCGATGATAAAAACAATAAACGCGACGTTGGATAGATCGAACATGTTTCCCCCTGAAGCGCCCGCCATTACGGCAGGCTGGTTCCCCGTCACCCGCGATGGCAGGCCATGCATCGTAACGGAACACAGACCCGATGCGACGTAGAAGCTCGAAAATGAGCTATCCCCTAGCGGGTAATGAGGTAATGCCTAACTCTCACGTGGATGCATGGACTGAAGTCGTCCCGCAATCACACCGTCACGTGGGCAACGAACAATCGGCTGCCACGCACCTCCCGGATGACAAACCAACCTGCATCTGCGGTCTCACCGGGCATTAGCTCGACGTCCCACTCGGCGCCGCGGTACATCGCCCGTGCGCGGCCGTCAGCCTGCCACGCCTCGACATGCAATTGCTGCCCGATGTCCAGATTGGTGTTGGGATCTGCCGTTGCGTCAACCTTGATGCGCCGCCGGCCAAACCGGCTGCGACGCAGGAACCAGACGGCCACGCCGGCCACCACTGCTGCGATCACCAGCTGCAGCGGCCAATCGATGCGTAATACCGCCGCGATGCCGCCAGCCGTCATTCCGAGCGCCACCATCAGGAGATAGAACGTTCCGCTTGCCAGCTCCAGCACCACGGTCAATCCGGCAACGCCGAACCAAAGCCAAGCTTGCTCCATCACAACTCCCAGACATAAAAAAACCCCGGTGTATTACCGGGGTTTATAGCACGAAACCAACCGGCCGGCGCTCGCATCCCAAGGACTGCGCTGCCTTTCGGTCGCGTCCGAGATGCCGCTCGGACGCGTCCCAACTCAGGTCGTGATCGTGACGATTACTTCGCCAGCTTGGCGAGTTGTTGCCACGTTTCGATGACCGTATCCGGGTTGAGCGACATAGAAGCAATGCCTTCCTTCGCCAGCCATTCGGCCAGATCCGGATGGTCCGACGGGCCCTGACCGCAGATGCCGACGTACTTGCCCTTCGACAGGCACGCCTTGATCGCGCGGGTCAGCATGAACTTCACGGCCGGGTCACGTTCGTCGAAGTCCTTGGCCAGCAGTTCCATGCCCGAATCGCGATCCAGACCCAGCGTGAGCTGCGTCAGGTCGTTCGAACCGATCGAGAAGCCGTCGAAGAACTCGAGGAACTCGTCGGCCAGAATGGCGTTCGACGGCACTTCGCACATCATCACCAGCTTCAGACCGTTCTCGCCACGCTTCAGACCGTAGCCAGCCAGCATGTTAACCACACGCTCGGCCTGACCCAGCGTACGCACGAACGGCACCATGATCTCGACGTTGGTCAGACCCATTTCGTCACGCACGCGCTTGAGTGCACGGCATTCCATCTCGAACGCCTCGGCGAAGTCTTCCGAGATATAACGCGAAGCACCGCGGAAACCCAGCATCGGGTTTTCTTCGTCCGGCTCGTAACGCGAACCGCCGATGAGCTTCTTGTACTCGTTGGACTTGAAGTCCGACAGACGCACGATCACGCTCTTCGGATAGAAGGCTGCGGCGATCGTGGCAATGCCTTCGGCCAGCTTGTCGACGTAGAACGCGCGCGGCGATGCATGACCACGCGCCACCGATTCGACCGCCTTCTTCAGGTCGGCGTCGATGTTCGGGTACTCGAGAATCGCGCGCGGGTGCACACCGATGTTGTTGTTAATGATGAATTCCAGACGCGCCAGACCTACCCCTTCGTTCGGCAGTTGCGCGAAGTCGAAGGCGAGTTGCGGGTTGCCCACGTTCATCATGATCTTCACCGGGATCTTCGGCATTTCGCCGCGCTGGATCTCGGTGATTTCGGTCTCGAGCAGACCGTCGTAAATCTTGCCTTCGTCGCCTTCGGCGCAGGAGACGGTCACGAGCGCGCCATCCTTGAGCACGTCGGTCGCGTCGCCACAGCCGACCACTGCCGGCACACCCAGCTCACGCGCGATAATCGCCGCGTGGCAGGTACGGCCGCCACGGTTGGTCACGATGGCCGATGCACGCTTCATCACCGGCTCCCAGTTCGGGTCGGTCATGTCGGCCACCAGCACGTCGCCCGGCTGCACACGCTCCATCTCGCTCGGGTCCATGATCACGCGCACCGGACCTGCACCGATCTTCTGACCGATGGCTCGGCCCCTCGTCAGCACCGGGGCATCGCCCTTGAGCTTGAAGCGTTGCTCAACCTTGCCGACGGCCTGGCTCTTGACCGTCTCGGGGCGCGCTTGCAGGATGTAGATCTTGCCGTCCTTGCCGTCCTTGCCCCACTCGATGTCCATCGGACGACCGTAGTGCTTCTCGATGATCAGCGCGAACTTGGCCAGTTCGACACAATCGTCGTCGGTGATCGAGTAGCGGTTACGCAGCTCCATCGGCACATCGATGGTCTTCACGCGGCCCGGCTCGCCCGGTTGCGTGAATTCCATTTTGAGGAGCTTCGAGCCAAGCGTGCGGCGAATAATGGGGTACTTGCCCGCCTTGAGCGTCGGCTTGAAAACGTAGAACTCGTCCGGGTTCACGGCGCCCTGCACGACCGTCTCACCCAGGCCGTAGCTGGCCGTGATGAAGACAACGTCCTGGAAACCAGACTCGGTGTCGATCGTGAACATCACACCCGACGCGCCGCAGTCCGAGCGAACCATGCGCTGCACACCGGCCGACAACGCCACTTCGGCGTGCGTGAAGCCCTTGTGAACGCGATACGAGATGGCACGGTCGTTGTACAGCGAGGCGAAGACGTGCTTCATACGATCAAGCACGTCTTCGATACCGACCACGTTCAGATAGCTTTCCTGCTGACCGGCGAACGAGGCGTCCGGCAGATCTTCGGCGGTTGCCGACGAACGCACGGCGAACGAGGCGTCCGGCTGGCCGTCTGCGATGCGCGCGAACTGCTCGCGGATCTCCTTCTCGAGTTGCGGCTGCAGCGGTGCGTCGACGATCCACTGACGGATTTCGGCACCGGCTTCTGCGAGCGCCTTGACGTTATCCACGTCCAGGCCCTCGAGGCGTTGGGCAACGCGCTCAGTCAGATTGTTGTGGTGGAGAAACTCGCGGAAGGCGAAAGACGTCGTGGCGAAACCACCCGGCACGCGCACGCCGGCGCTGGCCAGTTGGCTGATCATTTCGCCAAGCGATGCATTCTTGCCGCCGACCGACTCGACGTCGGTCATGCGCAGATGCTCAAACGGCACCACGTAGGCGCCGTCGTGTGCTGCGTTAGTCATAAAAGCCCCTAAGGTAAGAAAAAAAATTCTCGGAGGATCGGTTGGGACTGACGTGGACCGATCGACCTGTTGGATAAGAAATCGCGCTTTGGCTGCGTCGAGAACCAGGGGCTAGCACCCGACGACCTGCATCGAACCATCGGAATTGCCCGCTGCGCCCCGCCAGACGGGCCTGAAGCCGGGCGGCGCGCGATGGTTGCACAATTGCTTATCCAACAAGTTGCCGCTATTCTACCGTGCAATGCACCAATTTGCGATTCTGCGCATGAGCGACTCCTCGACTACCGGAAATTCCCCTATGTCCCCCGCCGCAGCGGCCACACCGGTTGCCGCACGCCCGGTCTTCATCGTGTCCGACGGCACCGGGATTACCGCCGAAACGTTCGCGCATTCGATCCTCGCACAATTCGAAATGCGTTTCCGTCAGATTCGCGTTCCGTTCGTGGATTCTGTCGATAAAGCCTATGAAACGGCACAACGGATCAATGAAATGTATCGAACGGAGAATGTCCGGCCGATCATTTTCAGCACACTCGTCGACGCGCGGGCCAACGAGATTCTGCGCAATTGCCACGGCGTGATTCTCGACATGTTCCAGACGTTCATCGAACCGCTCGAGGTGGAGTTGGGCCTCAAATCGATGCATGCCATTGGCCGCGTTCACCAGAACGCCGACAGCGAGGCTTACAAGAACCGGATCGAGGCGGTGAACTTCTCGCTCGCGCACGACGACGGTCAGTCCAACAAGAATCTGCAAAGCGCCGACGTGATCCTCGTAGGCGTATCGCGCAGCGGCAAGACGCCGACCACGCTCTATCTCGCCATGCAATACGGCGTGAAGGCCGCAAACTATCCGTTGATCCCGGAAGACTTCGAGCGCGAAAAGCTGCCTTCTACGCTCGACCAGTACAAGGACAAGATCTTCGGTTTGTCCATCGATCCGCAACGGCTCTCGGAGATTCGCAACGAGCGCCGTCCGGGCAGCAAGTACGCGTCGCTGGAAAATTGCCGCTACGAGGTCAACGAGGCCGAGGCGATGATGCGCCGCGAAGGGATCAAATGGCTGTCGTCGACACACAAGTCGATCGAAGAAATCGCCACGACCATTCTGCAGGAAATCAAACTGGAGCGTGACGTCTACTGACGTCTTTCGGCCGCGCGATTTGCGGCTGCGCTGATGACATAAGGGACGCCATCGGCGTCCCTTTTTGTTTGCACCACGCACACTCGCGAACCCGCTCAGGACAGTCGTTGACGCACCGCTTCGAACAGGCAGATGGCCGCGCACGCCGCCACGTTGAGCGACTCCATACCGCCCGGCTGCGGAATACGAATCGGCGTCTGCACGCGCTCGAGCCAATGTGGCGATACGCCGGCACCTTCATTGCCGAAGACCCATGCCACAGGTGCGCGTAAATCCTGCTCGTACAGCGATGTGCTCGCCTGCAAACTCGTCGCCAGCAACGGCACCGACAGACGCGGCGCGAGCGAATCCGGCGTGCAATGCTCCACGATATTCAGGGAGAAATGCGCGCCCATTCCGGCACGCAGCACCTTGCTCGACCAGGCGAGCGCTGTGCCCGACATACAATACACGTCGCGAACGCCCGCGGCCGCTGCACTGCGGAGAATCGAACCCACATTACCTGCATCCTGCACCGCATCCAGGATGATGCAGTCCGTCTTTTGCGACGTCGGCAGATGCCCCGAGGGCACCTCCACGACGAACAGTAGCGGCACGCCGTTGACGAGCGTCGACAGCGGCTCGAAGAGTGCCTGCGGCAAACACACGCGACGCTCGGCCTCTACCCTCGTCCAGATCTGTGCGACTTCATCGTTCTCAAGCGCCGGTTCCGCTGCCACGCAAACGAGCGGTTGCCCCAGCGCGCCGAGATAAGCGTCGGCCAGATGCACGCCTTCGAGCAATGTCTGACCGAGCTTGCGCCGCTGCTGGTTCGACTGTGCCAGTTGCTTCAGGCGCTTGTAGAACGGATTGTCTTTGGAACTGATGAGCTTCATGACGAACGCGCCAGACGAGAAACAGTAAGCACGCCAAAGACTTCAAACGCCTCTCGAACCGGCGCGAAGGACTGGCGATGATGCGGGCTGGGGCCGTGCTGGCGAAGCGCCTCCAGATGGCGCGGCGTGCCATAACCGACGTGTTCGTCGAAACCGTATTGCGGGAATTCTTCGTGCAGGGCGACCAACTGACGGTCGCGCGTGACCTTCGCAAGAATCGACGCCGCCGAAATCGCAGGCACCGTATCGTCGCCTTTGATAACGGCCTCGGCACGCATCGGCAGCACGGGACAGCGATTGCCGTCGATCAGCGCCAGCGTCGGCACGCGCGACAGACCATTCACGGCACGCTGCATCGCGAGCATCGTCGCATGGAGGATATTCAGAGAATCGATCTCCGCCACGCTCGCCTCGGCAATGCAATACGCGAGCGCGCGTTCGACGATCTCCTCATAGAGCGCCTCACGACGCTGGGCCGTGAGCTTCTTCGAATCGGCCAAGCCCTTGATCGGACGCGACGGATCGAGAATTACCGCTGCCGTCACGACGGGCCCGGCCAGCGGCCCGCGCCCGACTTCGTCCACGCCACAGGTCAGATCGGCGGCGACATCGGCAAACAGGTCGAACGCCATCTGCGGCAACGCCGCTTTGGCGGCACGGGTACGCGGCCTGCCAGCGCCGGGCGCACTGCTTTCGCCCGATGAGACTTTACGCGCGACACGGCGCACTTTGACTTCCTCGCTCATATCCGCCCTTTCTCACGCAACACGCGCTCGATGACTTCGGCCGAACGCGCCGCCGTGTTCTGGCGCAGTTGTTCATGAATCTTCGTGAAGCGCGCCTGCAAGGATTCACGCAACGCCGGGTCAGTCAATTGCTTCCAGACGGCGTCGGCGAGGGCTTCAGGGGTCGCAAAATGCTGCAGCAACTCCGGCACGACGAACTCGCCCGACAGGATATTCGGCAACCCGACGTACGGCAGATATCCCTGACGCTTCATGATCTGCGCCGTCAGCCAAGGCACTTTATACGAGATGACCATCGGCTTCTTGTACAGCGCTGCTTCCAGCGTAGCCGTTCCGCTGGCAAGTAGCACGCTATCTGCGGCTTCCAGGGCAAGGGGCGCTCGACCATCGGTCACGGTCAGATTGAGATCGCTGTGGGCGTCCAGAATCGGTTGCATCAGCACGCGCAGACGCGGCGTCGCGGCCGGGAGGACGAAGCGAATCGACGGGTCGCGCCTGGCCAGCAAACGCATCGCCGCGAAAAACACCGGCGCGAGACGTTGCACCTCGGATGTCCGGCTGCCCGGCAGGATGGCGACGACCGGGCCATCTCCCTGGAGCGCCAGCTTGGCCCTCGCACCGGCGACGTCGGGCACCATTGGAATCTTATCGGCCATCGGATGGCCGACGAACGTCGCATCGATACCCGCCCGGTGATAAATTTCCGGCTCGAACGGGAACAGGCACAGCATATGATCGACCGCGCGCTTGATCTTCTTGATGCGCCCACCTCGCCAAGCCCAGATCGACGGGCTCACGAAATGGATCGTGGGAATGCCCGCTTCGCGCAGCTTGATTTCGAGATCGAAATTGAAGTCTGGCGCGTCGAAGCCCACAAATGCCAGCGGCTTGTCCGCCAGCCAACGCTCGCGAAGTTGCTTGCGAATCGAGAGAATCTCTCGCAGATGCTTGATGACTTCGACATAGCCCATGACGGAGAGCTTGTCGATCGGCCAATAGGCGTCGAAGCCCTCCTCCGCCATATGCGGACCACCGACACCCGCGTACGCGATGCCGGCCGGAAGACTCTGCTTGAGACCGGCAAGGACGTTGCCGGCAATGAGATCGCCAGACAGCTCCCCGGCCACCATCGCCAGGGTTCGCTGGCCGGCGCCGGGAAGGGTCGGCGGCATAGATTAGCGCACGATACCGCGCGTGCCAGTGTTGAGAAAATCGAGCAGCGAGCGCACGGCGTCGAAGACATCCGGCGCACCTGCGTTGCCAAAGGCCTCGATCTGCACCTTCGCTTCGTCGAGCGTCAAACCGCTCTTGTAGAGCAGCTTATACGCGTGACGCAGCGCGGTAATGGCATCGGCGGTGAAGTTACGGCGACGCAGCCCCTCGACATTGATGCCATAAGGCACCGCGCGGTCGCCCGACGCAATCACGAACGGCGGCACGTCTTGCACGAGTACCGAAGCCCCGCCCACCATCGAATGCGCACCAATGCGCACGAACTGATGCACACCGGTCATGCCACCAATGATTGCCCAGTCACCGACTTGTACGTGGCCGGCCAGTTGCGCATTGCTCGAAAACACCGTGTGGTTGCCCACGTGGCAGTCGTGAGCGATGTGCACGTAGGCCATGATCCAGTTGTCGTTGCCGACACCGGTCAAGCCACCGTCCTGCACCGTACCGGTGTGGATGGTCGTGAATTCGCGGATCGTGTTGCGATCGCCAATGACAAGCTTCGTCGGCTCGCCAGCGTACTTCATATCCTGCGGGCTGCCGCCGATCGACGCGAACGGGCCGATCTTGTTGCCCTCGCCCAGCGTTGTATGGCCGTCGACAATCGTATGCGCAAGAATCTGCGTGCCGGCGCCGATCGTCACATTCGGCCCGACAATTGCGTAGGGACCGACGGCAACGTCCTCAGCGAGTTGCGCCTTCGGATCGACGACTGCGGTGGGATGAATATGGGTCATGAGCATCTCGATTCCGGTTATTCGCCGTTCTTCTTGACCATGCACATGAACTCGGCTTCCGCCGCGATCTTGCCGTCTACCAGCGCCTTGCCCTTGAACTTGTAGAAGCCGCGGCGCTCGCTCAGGAAATCGACGTCGAGCACGAGTTGGTCACCCGGCTCGACCGGACGCTTGAAGCGAACGCTCTCGATACCCACGAAGTAGTAAAGCGTGTTCTCGTCGTGCACCGCCTCTTCCGAGAACGTGAGCAGCGCAGCGGCTTGCGCCAGCGCTTCGACGATCAGCACGCCCGGCATCACCGGACGTTGCGGATAATGGCCCGTGAAGTACGGCTCATTGATCGTAACGTTCTTGATGACCTTGATGTTCTTGTGCGGCTCCAGGCCGATCACGCGGTCCACCATCAGCATCGGGTACCGATGCGGCAGCAGCTTCATGATCTTGTGGATGTCGATGGTAATAGTGGTCTCGCTCATTTGTCCTGCAGGTCTTTGACCTTCGCTTCAAGTTGACGCACGCGGTCGCGCATCTTGTCCAGATTACGCATGATGGCCGCGTTTTTGTTCCATTCGGCATTCGGGATAGCCGGAAACGCGCTGGTATAGGTGCCCGGGCCAGGAATCGACTTCGACACCCCCGACTTGGCCGTCACGATGACCCGGTCGCCAATCGTCACATGCCCGGCCACGCCCACGGCGCCGCCCAGCATGCAGAATTTCCCGATGGTACTGCTGCCGGCGATGCCCGTACATGCGGCAATCACCGTGTAGGCCCCCACGCGCACGTTATGCGCGATCTGCACCTGATTATCGATCTTGCAACCGCGCTCGATCACCGTATCGGCCATCGCGCCGCGATCGATGGAGGTCGACGCGCCGATTTCGACGTCGTCCTCGATCACCGCACGTCCCACCTGAGGAATCTTTACCCACTCACCGCCATTGGCAGAGAAGTCGGGCGCAAATCCGAAACCGTCCGAGCCGATCACCGCACCCGCGTGAATCACGCAACGCGCGCCAATCACGCTCGTGTGGTACAGCGTGGCATTCGGATAGACGAGCACGTCGTCACCCAACGTCGTGCCGCGACCGACGAACACGTTCGCCACCAGACGAACCCGCTCACCCAGACGCGCCCCCGCCTCGATCACGACATTCGGACCGATAACGCACGACGCCGGCACCACGGCCGTCGGATCGACGACTGCGCTCGGATGAATACCGGCAGGCGGCACAGGTGCCGCAGCTTGCGCGAACATCTGAGCCACGCGCGCAAAGTACGCGTAAGGATTCGGCGCGATGATCCACGCACGCCCTTCATGCGACGGCAGCTTGTCGAAGTCGGCTTTGGAGAGAATCACGGCCGCCGCGCCCGAATTGGGCACTTCGGCGAGATACAACGGATTGGACAGGAACGCGAGTTGCTTGGCGCTCGCGCGATCGAGCGGTGCCAGACCATCGACCGCGACATCGCCGTCACCCACGAGGTCGCCGCCGAAGCGAGCGACCAATTGAGCCAGCGACACCGACGGCAACGCCGGCATGGACGACGCGCCCGTCACTTGCCGCCAGTGCCGCTGCCCGAACTTGCGTTCAGCGTCTTGAGCACTTTGTCGGTAATGTCGATACGCGGACTCACGTAGACCGCCTCCTGCACGATCAGATCGTACTTGTCCACTTCCGCAATCTGCTTGATGACGCGGTTGGCGCGATCGAGCACGGCTGCGAGTTCTTCGTTGCGACGCTGATTCAGGTCCTCACGAAACTCGCGTTGCTTGCGCTGGAACTCAGTGTCGGCGGCGGCCAGATCACGCTGACGCTTGGCACGCTCGGTGTCGGACAACGTCGGGTTGTCCTTGTCGAGCTTGTCCGACATCGCCTTGAGACGTTGCGCCATCGCCTGCAGATCCGCGTCCCGCTTGGAGAACTCGGCTTCGAGCTTGGCTTGTGCGGCCTTGGCCGGCGCCGAATCGCGAAGAATGCGATCCGAGTTGACGGCGGCGATGCGCGCATCCTGAGCCATGGCGGCAAATGCCGCGCCAGCCAGCAACGCCGCGGCGACGCCGCGAAGGCAATGCTTACGGATACCGTTCAATGTATTACCCCTTACAACGATGAAACGTTCGGAACCGGTCGATGTGCCGTCGTTAGAACGACGTACCGACCTGGAACTGGAATTTCTGATACTGATCGCCGGTCTTCTTGACGAGCGGGAAGCCCATCGAGAGCTTGAGCGGGCCAATCGGTGAAATCCACGACAGGCCGAAACCGTAAGAATAGCGCAGGTTATTGAAGGTAATCGCCTGGCCGTTATCGAACACGTTACCACCGTCCAGGAACGTGAAGATACGCAGTGTACGGTCATAACCCGTGCCCGGCAGCGGGAACGTCAGTTCAACATTACCGATCAGCTTCGAAGCACCACCCAGCGGCTCGCCGTTGGTGTCCTTCGGACCCAGCGAACTCGGCTCATAACCCCGCACCGAGCCGATACCACCCGCGAAGTAGTTCTTGAAGATCGGGAACGGTTGGCCGCCCATCCCGTGGCCGTAGCCGACTTCGCCGTTGAGCGCCAGCGTGAAGCCACGACTCACCGGGTAGTAGTACTGGTGCTGGTAGTAGGCACGGAAGTACTTGGTCGTCCCGATCGGCGTACCGATTTCGATGTTGGCCTGCTGATAATGGCCACGATTCGGGATCAGTGCGCTGTCACGCGAATCGCGCGACCAGCCCACGGTCAGCGGGTAGTTGTTGCTGATGTAACCGAACTGGTTGGCGTAATCGATATAGCGCTGCGGCGTCGTGCCATCACTCGTCAGGTGCAGACGCGTCTGTTCGAAGCCGATACCGAAGAACACCGTGTCGACTTCCGAGAACGGCACACCGAACTTCAGGTTACCGCCTAGCGTGTTGATACGGAAATCCGAATCGCTCGTGAGCAGCAGCGGCTGATACGTACGGTAGTAGATGTCGGTAATACGGCTCACACCGTCGACCGTGAAGTACGGATCGACCTGCGTGACAGCCAACGTACGGTAGGTCTTACCGGTATTCACGTTCACCGACAGCGACGTACCCGAACCGAACACGTTGTCCTGGCTGATACCGGCTTGCAGCACCACCTTGTCGGTCGACGAGAAACCCGCACCCACGTTGATCGTACCGGTCGGCTTTTCTTCCACCTTCACCTGGAGGTCGACCTGATCGTTCGAACCGGCTACCGGCTCGGTCGTCACGTTCACGTCGGTGAAGTAGCCGAGACGGTTGATACGATCCTGCGAAAGCTTGAGGCGGTCGGCGTCGTACCACGAGCTTTCGAGCTGGCGCAGTTCGCGGCGGATCACTTCGTCACGCGTGCGCGAGTTGCCCACGATGTTGATCTTGCGAACGTACACGCGACGGCCCGGATCGATCGTCAGCGCCAACGCCACCGTGTGGTTGTTGCGATCGATCGTCGGCTGGGCGTTCACATTGGCGAATGCGAAGCCGTAGTTACCCAGCAGATCGGAAATCGCCTTCGTGCTGGCTTGCAGCTTGGCCGCAGAGAACGTGTCGCCTGGCTTCAACTGCACGAGCTTCTGAATGTCATCCTGCTTGCCCAGCATCTCGCCGCCAACCTTGACGTCCGACACCTTGTACGGTTCGCCTTCATGCAGGTTGATCGTGAGGAACATCTCGTCCTTGTCCGGCGTGATCGAAACGTCGGTGGAGTCGATGTTGAATTCCAGATAACCGCGGTTCAGATAGAACGAGCGCAGCTTTTCCAGGTCGCCCGTGAGCTTGTCCTTGGAGTACAGGTCGTTCTTCGAGTACCACGACAGCCAGTTCGGCGTGCCGAGTTCCATCTCCGCCGTCAGATCCGACGACGAGAACGCCTTGTTGCCGACGAAGTTGATCTGCTGGATCGTCGCCTTCGGGCCTTCGGTCACGGCGAACTGGATACCCACGCGGTTACGCTCAAGTGGCGTGACCGTCGTCTTCACCTCGGCAGCGTAGTAACCGCGCGTAAGGTATTGACGCTTGAGTTCCTGTTCCGACTTGTCGAGCAGGTTGCGGTCGAAGGTGCGGCCTTCGGTCAGGCCGACCGAGCGCAGCGCCTTCTTCAGACCGTCTTTATCGAATTCCTTGATACCAAGGAAGTCGATGGATGCAATCGCGGGACGCTCGTTGACGTGCACCACCAGCACGCTGCCTTGCGCTTCAACGCTCACGTCCGAGAACAGGCCCGTTGCATAAAGGGCACGAATTGCTTCGGTGCCCTTATCGTCGTTGAACTTGTCACCGGGTTTGACTGGCAAGTACGAGAACACGGTACCGGGTTCGATGCGCTGCAAGCCCTCCACTCGGATATCCTTGACCACGAACGGCTCGACGGCGCGTGCCAGGAAACTGTGTGCCGCCAGAACCGCAATCACCAGGGTCTTCGGAACAAGGTGGTATTTATTCGACAACTTGCTTCCCCAAGAAACAATTGAATCGTAAAAACTCGGATTTGCCTGCGACGGCAGGCTCGTGACGCTGTCTAGTGCAGCAACTTCGACAGGTCATTGAAAAGTGCTACGGCGGAGAGCGCAAGGATGCAAACGATGCCCACTCGTTGCAGTGCGCTTTGCCACCGCTCGGAAACTGCCCGACCGGTTATCGCTTCGACCGCATAATATAACAGATAGCCACCGTCCAAAACTGGAATTGGTAACAGATTCAATACGCCAAGGCTAATGCTGACAAGCGCGAGAAAGGCAACGAAATAATCCAGCCCGAGTCTGGCCGAACGCCCTGCATAGTCTGCAATCGTCACCGGCCCGCTCAAATTCTTCAGCGATGCCTGCCCGGTGATCATCTTTCCGAACATCCGAACGCTGAACGCCGTGACGTCCCACGTGCGCTGCGCACCACGCCCAATCGCCTCGAATAACCCGTAGCGCACCGTCACCGTGTCGACCTGACTGGCCAGCGCCGCACCGATCTTGCCAACGCTCGCTCCGCCCGCCTCGGCCGGATCGGCCTCCGCACTCGGTGTCAGCGGCACGTTGCGTAGCGCACCGTCGCGCCGCACCGTAAGGGTCATCGGCTTACCCGGATGAGCACGCACGGCGTCCACAAGGGCCTTCGCCGATCCGACGGGGCTACCGTCGATTGCAGTGATTTCGTCCCCGACGCGCAACCCGGCAAGACCGGCGGCCCCGCCGGCCATCAGTTGCCCCACCTTGACGCGTGCCGACGGCACCAGCCCGAGGCGCTGCATGAAGTCTTGCTCGCCGTCGGCATCGAAATGCTGACCGGCGGCATCCAGCATGAACTCGGCGCGACCGTCGCGGGTACGCGCCACCAGCGTGACACGCTGTCCGTCGATCACCGGATCGACCAAACGCCAGCGAAGATCCTCCCAGGAACGCACGGGTACTTCGTCGCCGACCGCTTCGTCGGGACTGCTGCCGTTCTCACGGACGCCGGTAATCAGTTCACCGCCGGACATGCCTGCGCGCGCCGCCAACGTCCCTGCCGCCGGCGGTGCAATACGCGCAACGGGCTCGGTCACGCCAGCCAGATTCAGTCCCGCGTACAGCGCAATGGCAAGGAGGAAGTTTGCGATCGGACCGGCCGCAACGATGGCAAAGCGCTTGTAGACGGACTGCTGATTGAAGGCGCGCGCCCGATCTTCCGGCGCGACGATCTGCGTCTCGTCCCGTTCGTCGAGCATTCTGACGTAGCCGCCGAGCGGCAAGGCGCAGACGGTCCACTCCGTGCGATCGCGGCCCATCGTCCACTTGAACAACGGCACGCCGAACCCAACCGAGAATCGCAGAACCTTAACGCCGCACAGACGCGCCACGGAGTAATGGCCCAACTCATGGAATACCACCAGCACGCCAATGGCGACGGCAAACGCGAGCAACGTGGTCAACAGAGTCATGAGCGAATTCGAGCCCCAGGGGACATTACGACATACACCTGAGCGTCAGGACGACGCAGGCGCCGGCAGCTTGGCGACGATACCCGCCGCCAACTCACGGGCACGACGATCCGCCTCGAGCACGACGTCGAGCGAGGTGGCTTCGCCAACCGCGACGGTATCGAGCACTTGCTCGACGACTTGCGCGATGGCGGTAAAGCGAATGCGTCCTTCCAGGAATGCCGCGACTGCAATCTCATTGGCAGCATTGAGCAATGCGCCGGCTGTGCCGCCGCTGCGCAGCGTGTCGAACGCCAGACGCAGACACGGGAAACGGCGCAGATCCGGCGCTTCGAAAGTCAGTTTGCCGATATCGGCGAGATTGAGCCCCGTCACGCCCGACGTTACGCGATCCGGGAAAGCAAGTGCGTGAGCAATCGGCGTGCGCATATCGGGGTTCCCGAGCTGCGCGAGCGTCGAACCATCGGCATACGTCACCATCGAGTGGATCACGCTCTGCGGATGAATCAGCACCTCGATCTTCTCGGGCGGCATGTTGAACAGCCAGCGGGCTTCGATAACCTCGAGCCCCTTGTTCATCATGCTTGCGGAATCCACCGAAATCTTGCGGCCCATCACCCAGTTCGGATGCGCACACGCCTCATCCGGTGTGACGTTCTCGAGCGAGGCCAGTTCGCGCTCGCGGAACGGGCCACCCGAAGCAGTCAAGACCAGCTTTTCTACACCGCGCGTCGAAACCCGGTTTTCCCCGGCGACTTGCGGCAAGCACTGGAAGATGGCGTTGTGCTCGCTATCGAGCGGCAGCAACATAGCTCCCGCGCGCTCGGCCGTTGCCATGAACAGCGCGCCGGAGAGCACGAGCGACTCCTTGTTCGCGAGCAGAATGCGCTTGCCGGCGCGAGCGGCGGCGAGGGTCGATTGGAGCCCGGCGGCACCGACAATGGCAGCCACGACCATGGTGACTTCAGATGCTTGCGCAATCTCGATCAACGCCTGCGGACCGTAAGTCACTTCGATCTTCAGCCCGGCATCGGCCAGACGCGCCGCAAGCGAGCGAGCGCCTTGCGCATCAGCCACCACTGCCACCTTCGGGCGATGGGCGACACATTGCTCGAACAGGCGATCCAGATTGCGGTGCGCCGACAGCGCATAGACGGAGAATCGGTCGGGATGACGCCCCACTACATCCAGCGTGCTAACGCCGATGGAGCCGGTGGAGCCAAGAATAGAGAGATGTTGCGACATGATCAGACGAAGAGCAGAGCCAGTGGGAGCACAGGAAGCAATGCGTCGATTCTGTCGAGCACGCCCCCATGGCCAGGCAGCAGCGCGCTGGAATCTTTCACACCGGCTTGCCGCTTGAGTTGAGATTCGAACAGATCGCCCACGACCGAAAAAGCCACCAGCACCGTCAGCGCCAATGCGCCAAGTGCCAGGCCGAGCGCGCCTGCGAGATGAGAAACGATGGTCGGCGCCTGCAAGCCGCTCGCGAGCACCGCCGCGGCGGCCACGAGCACCAACAGCCACCCTCCGACAGCGCCTTCCCAAGACTTCCCAGGACTGATCGAGGGGGCAAGCTTGCGACGGCCGAACGCGCGACCGGCAAAATAGGCACCGGTATCGGCGAGCCAAACGATCACGAGTACCGAGAGAAGAAATGCCACGCCCCGCTCACGCGCAAGACACAGCGCCTGCCACGCCGCAATCAGCAACACCGGACCGGCGACAAGCAGCAAACCGCGCCATGCCCCCTTGGTTGCGGGCTTACGTGCCAGCGTATAGGGTCCGGCCAGCAGCCAGAAGATGGCGGCGGGCTTGAGCCAGATCGACGACAGTGTCCAGCCGCCCACCCATGTGAAGCCCACGCCCAGCAGCGCGAGCGCACCATAGAAGACGGCACCTGTTCCGTTCAGACCGACGAGCCGCCCCCATTCCCAACCGGCGGCAGCCACAATCACGGCCGCAAGCAATGCGAACTGCGCCGGCGTACCGACGAAGATCACGGGCAAGAGAATGGCGAGAAGTACGACAGCGGTAATAACGCGTGTCTTGAGCATCAGGCGGATTGTCCCGAGGGGTTCTGAACTTGCGCGCTGGTACGGCCGAAGCGGCGCTCGCGCTGTTGAAACTCGGCGACGGCCCGCTTGAGCGTATTGGCGTTGAAGTCCGGCCAGAATTCTTCGGTGAAATACAGTTCAGTGTACGCCAGTTGCCAGAGCAGAAAATTACTGACGCGCTGGTCGCCGCCAGTTCGAATGAAAAGATCCGGCTCCGGCGCATACGCCATGCTCAGGTAAGGCGCGAGGTCGTCTTCGCTGAACGATGTCTCGAGCGCAGCGGCCCCACCCTGCGCGACACGCGCGGCAGCGAGCTTCTGTGCGGCTTGCAGAATGTCCCACCGCCCGCCGTAGTTGGCTGCGATAGTCAGCGTGAGACCTTTGTTGTCCCGCGTACGCGCTTCCGCACGCTTGACCAGTTCCTGAATGCGCGGTTCGAACGCTTCGAGCGCTCCGATCACACGCAGACGAATTCCATTACTGTGCAGCTTCCCCACCTCGCGCTCGAGCGCGAGGATGAAAAGCTGCATCAGCGTCGAGACCTCATCCTGCGGACGACGCCAGTTCTCGGAACTGAACGCGAACAGGGTCAGGTATTCGATGCCGAGTTCGGCGCATGCCGTCACCGCTTCACGCACGGCATCGACGCCACGCTTATGCCCTGCGACACGGGGCAATTTACGACTGGTAGCCCAACGCCCGTTGCCATCCATGACGATGGCGACGTGGCGCGGAATGCTCGCTGATTCGGGAACAGAGAGCGAAGAGCTGAGAAAACCCATTGAGATACGGCGCGGGAGTCGAGCGCGAAAGTCGGCGGAGATCTTACGGTGAGTGCCAGGGGCACTCAAACCGTCATGATCTCGGCGTCTTTCTGCTTCACCAACTCGTCGATCTCGGCGACAAACTTGTCCGTGAGCTTCTGAACTTCGTCGCTGCCACGGCGCTCATCGTCTTCCGAGGCTTCCTTATCCTTGACGAGCTTCTTGAGTTGCTCGTTGGCATCACGGCGCAGATTACGCACGGCAACCTTGGCGGACTCGCCTTCCGACTTGACCAGCTTGGTCAGTTCGCGACGACGCTCCTCAGTCAGCATGGGCATCGGCACACGAATCAGATCGCCTTGCGTGGCGGGGTTCAGACCCAGATCCGATTCGCGAATGGCCTTCTCGACCACGGGGACCATCTTCTTTTCCCACGGCTGCACGCCGATCGTACGACTGTCTACGAGGTTCACGTTAGCGACCTGGGAGATAGGCACCATCGAGCCGTAGTAATCCACCTGCACATGATCGAGCAGGCCGGCGTGCGCGCGACCGGTACGAATCTTCGCCAGGTTGTTCTTGAACGACTCGATCGAGCTTTTCATCTTTTGCTCGACATTTTTCTTGATGTCAGCAACGCTCATGACAACCTCCAAACCTTGAATTGTTACGCAAAACGTAAATGATACGGCGTTGGCGCGCCAATGCACGCCAACGCCGCAATTTGAGCTCAAACGTGGACGAGCGTTCCCTCGTCTTCGCCGAGGATAACGTGCTTGAGCGCGCCCGGCTTCACAATCGAGAAAACGCGCACCGGCATCTTCTGATCGCGGCACAGCGCGAAAGCCGTCGCGTCCATGACCTGCAGGTTCTTCGAAATGGCTTCATCGAAGCTGATGGTCGAATACTTTACCGCGTTGGGGTCCTTCTTGGGATCAGCCGAGTACACGCCGTCGACCTTGGTCGCCTTGAGCACCACTTCGGCGCCGACTTCCGAGCCGCGCAGCGCAGCCGCCGTGTCGGTCGTGAAAAACGGGTTGCCCGTGCCTGCGGCGAAAATCACGACTTTGCCCTCTTCGAGCTGACGGATCGCACGCGGGCGGATGTACGGCTCAACGACTTGGTCCATGCGCAGCGCGGACTGTACACGCGCCTCGATACCGGCGTGACGCATGGCATCTTGCAGCGCCAGGGCGTTCATCATGGTGGCCAGCATGCCCATATAGTCGGCAGTCGCACGGTCCATACCGGCGGCTCCGCCAGCCACACCCCGGAAAATATTGCCACCGCCGATCACGACGGCCAATTGCGTGCCCAGGCGAACGACTTCGGCAATATCGCCAACCATGCGCTCGATGGTCGCACGATTGATGCCGAATGCATCGTCACCCATGAGGGCTTCACCAGAGAGCTTGAGAAGTACGCGTTTGTAAGGAGTAGACATGGCGGTCCTTAAGAAGTCTGGTCGGGCACTGTTGGGTATTCTGGATGAAACAACGGGGACGGCACCGCCGCCCCCGGATACTGCGATACTGCGCGAATTACGACTGCTTGGCAGCGGCCACTTGTGCGGCCACTTCGGCAGCGAAGTCGTCCTGCTTCTTCTCGATGCCTTCGCCAACCACGAACATGGTGAAGCTCTTCACCGACGTGTTGTTGGCCTTGAGCATCTGCTCGACGGTCGACTTGTCGTCCTTCACGTAAGCCTGGTTGAACAGCGAGACTTCCTTCAGGAACTTCTGCACGCTGCCTTCCACCATCTTGGCGACGATCTCTGCCGGCTTGCCCGATTCGGCAGCCTTCTCGGCAGCGACCTTACGCTCCTTCTCGATCAGCTCCGGCGAGACCTGATCGCCCGACACGGCCACCGGCTTCATGGCGGCGATGTGCATGGCGACGTTCTTGCCCACTTCAGCGTCAGCACCTTCGTACTCGACGACCACGCCGATACGCGTGCCGTGCAGGTACGCAGCCAGCTTGCCCGACGTCTCGTAACGCTGGAAGCGACGGATCGTCATGTTTTCGCCGATCTTGCCGATCAGGTCGGCACGCACCTGCTCGACGGTCTTGCCTTCGAGCGGCAGCGCCGACAGAGCCGCCACGTCGGCCGGGCCGTTCTCGGCGACCAGCTTGGCCACGTCGTTGGCGAACTTCAGGAAGTCATCGTTCTTCGAGACGAAATCGGTTTCGCAGTTGATTTCGACAACGGCGCCCTTGCTGCCGTCGATGTAGGCAGCGATCACGCCTTCTGCCGTGATACGGCTGGCGGCCTTGCTGGCCTTGCTACCCAGCTTGACACGCAGGATTTCTTCAGCACGGACCATGTCGCCGTCGGCTTCAGTCAGCGCCTTCTTGCATTCCATCATCGGCGCATCGGTCTTGGCGCGCAGTTCGCCCACCATTGCTGCAGTAATTGCCGGCATATCGTTACTCCTGTATATCGAATCAGTCGGGAGAGGATGGCGCCCGAACGGCCGCACTGCCCGCTCTCGGCGCCCCGCGCACCCGACGCGGGAAAATCGGACTAAAAAAAAGGGGCGCCACAAGCAGCCCCCTTTGTTACGCAGCGGTGGCCGCTTACGCCTCTTCGTTCACTTCGACGAACTCGTCGCCATCTCCGCGAACGGCTTCCACGACTTCCTTGACGGCGTTTGCACGGCCTTCGAGGATCGCATCGGCAACGCCTTGCACGTACAGCTCAACTGCCTTGCTCGAGTCATCGTTACCCGGGATGACGTAGTCAACGCCGTCCGGCGAGTGGTTCGTATCGACCACGGCGATCACCGGAATGCCCAGCTTGTTGGCTTCGGTGATGGCAATCTTGTGGTAACCAACGTCGACGACGAAGATGGCGTCGGGCATGCCGCCCATTTCCTTCACGCCACCAATCGACTTCTGCAGCTTGGCCATTTCGCGATCGAACAGCAGCGCTTCCTTCTTGCTCATGCGCTCTTGCTCACCGGCTTCCAGAGCCTGCTCCATGTCCTTGAGCTTCTTGATCGACGACTTCAGCGTCTTGAAGTTCGTCAGCATGCCGCCCAGCCAACGGTTGTTGACGAAAGGCATACCGGCGCGGCCTGCGGCTTCCGCCACGATTTCACGCGCTTGACGCTTCGTGCCCACGAACAGGATCGTGCCGCGGTTTGCTGCCAGTTGACGCACGTACTTCAGTGCGTCCTGGTACATCGGCAACGTCTTTTCGAGGTTGATGATGTGAATCTTGTTGCGATGGCCGAAGATATACGGGGCCATCTTGGGGTTCCAGAAACGGGTTTGGTGACCAAAGTGGACGCCCGCTTCCAGCATCTGACGCATCGTGACAGACATGTGATTCTCCGTGAGGGTTAGGTCTTAGACCGGCTGCCGTACCCGTTTCGCCAGACTGCCATACAGCTTTGCATGGCCCGCCGGGGAAGATCGGGCACCCTGGGTGCGCCGGCCCGCGATTTCAAGATTTCCAAGCCGATGACGACATTTGCCACCTGGCACCTCACCGGGTGCAGCGCCCTCCGGCACCACATTGGGGCAAATAATACCCGCAAAACCCGGCGAAGACCCTTAAAACCCAAGGGAAAACCCTTGGGTTTATCAGCAACTCGTCCTCGACTTAGCCCGAGATTATAGCATCGCACCACGCTGGCACTCAAGCGGCGCGTGAACTTGTGATGACAAGCCGGAAACGCCCGGTTCGCGCGGCATTCGACCCGACTCGCTCCGTGGCCCGCCGCGCGCCGGAACATCGGCAATTCATTGTCGGAACGCTCCGAAATCCGCGCCAGACGGGGCGAAAACCGTCCATTGGTGCGATAATGCGACACTGTTCAAGCAACTTGCCCGATTCAGCAATGGCCATCACCCTCAAGAATGCCCACGATATTGAAATGATGCGCGTCGCCTGTCGACTGGCCAGCGAAGTGCTCGATTTCATTACCCCGCACGTGCGCGCTGGCGTCTCCACCGGGGAACTCGACCGCCTCTGCCATGAGTACATGACCAAGGAACAGGGCACCGTACCGGCGCCGCTGAATTACCAGCCGCCGGGCTATCCGCCCTACCCCAAGGCCACCTGCATTTCGGTCAACGATGTGATCTGCCATGGCATTCCCGGCGACAAGGTGCTCAAAAACGGCGATGCACTCAACATCGACATCACCGTCATCAAGGACGGCTACTTCGGCGACACCAGCCGGATGTTCATCGTCGGCGAAGGCTCGATCCTCGCCAAGCGTCTGACGCAGGTCACATATGAATGCATGTGGCTCGGCATCAATCAGGTACGCCCGGGTGCGCATCTTGGCGATATCGGTCAGGCGATTCAAACCCACGCCGAAGCCCAGGGCTATAGCGTGGTGCGCGAATACTGCGGCCACGGCATCGGCCAGGTGTTCCACGAAGATCCGCAGATTCTGCATTACGGCCGGCAGGGTACCGGGCTCGTGCTGCAAACCGGGATGATTTTCACTATCGAGCCGATGATCAACGCCGGTAAGCGCGAGATTCGGACGATGCCCGACCAATGGACGGTCAAGACACGCGATCGCAGCCTGTCAGCGCAGTGGGAGCACACCGTGCTGGTGACGGAGACAGGGCACGAAGTGCTGACGCATTCGGCCCTGACGCCCCCGCCGCCGCCCGGCTCGTCGTACGTAACATCGTTCGCGGCAGCAGCCTGAGCATTCATATCGTCCTGCCGCCTGCCGAACGGGCGGCTACCCGGCCTGGCTCATTACTTACATACTCAGGAAGCCGTCATGCACGCGCGTGCGCACGCCCCTTCTCCGCTACGTCAGGCCCTCAAAGAACGCAAGGCCGAGCTTGTCGAACGCTTTTCCGCGCACGGCAAGATCGACACCCTGTTGCACGGCATGTGTCAGGCCGTCGATCAGGCCATGCGCGAAGCATGGGCCGAGTGTCAGATGCCCGGCGATCTCGCGCTCGTAGCAGTCGGTGGCTATGGCCGCGGCGAACTGTATCCGCACTCGGACGTCGACATTCTCCTGTTGCATCGGCATGCCGAGGGAGCGGCGCTCACGTCGCACGTAGAGCCGTTCATCGGCTTCCTTTGGGACATCGGACTGGAAATCGGCTCGTCGGTGCGTACGGTCGACGAGTGCATCATTGAAGCGCACGCCGACATTACGGTTCAAACAAGCCTGCTCGAAGCGCGGCTTTTGACAGGCAACCGTGCCCTCTTCGACGAATTCGAGCAGCGCTTTTCGGCAGACCTCGATCCGCGTGCATTTTTCCGCAGCAAGCAACTGGAAATTCGCCAGCGTCACGCGAAGTATCAGGACACCCCCTACAGCCTCGAGCCGAATTGCAAGGAAAGCCCCGGCGGTCTGCGCGATCTGCAGGTCATTCTCTGGATGACGAAAGCGGCGGGCCTTGGCAATAGCTGGTCGGAACTCTTCGCACGAGACTTGCTGACCGACCGCGAACTGAAGGAATTGCGCCGCAACGAACAATTCCTGAAGGGGCTGCGGGCGCGGCTTCACTTGCTCGCACGGCGGCGTCAGGATGTGCTCGTGTTCGACATGCAGACATCGCTCGCGCAGAGTCTGGGCTTCAACGCGACAACGACCAAGCGCGCCAGCGAGCAACTGATGCGCCGCTACTACTGGGCGGCGAAGGCCGTCTCCCAGCTCAATACGGTGCTACTGCTCAATGTCGAGGCTCGTCTGTTCCCGCAGACCAGCGGTGTCACCCGTGTGATCAACGAGCGCTTCGTCGAGAAGCAGGGAATGATCGAAATCGTGGATGACGAGTTGTACCAACGTCATCCAAACGCGATCCTCGAGACATTCCTGCTATACGAACAGGTCGTGGGCGTAAAAGGCCTGTCGGCGCGGACGTTACGGGCGCTGTACAATGCGCGCGAATTGATGGATGCGCAATGGCGCGCCGATCCGGAGAACCGCCGTACGTTTCTGGCAATTCTTCAGCAACCGCAGGGCATCACGCATGCCTTGCGCCTGATGAATCAGACGAGCGTGCTTGGCCGGTATCTGATCAACTTCCGTCGCGTGGTCGGACAGATGCAGCACGATCTGTATCACGTGTACACGGTCGATCAGCACATCCTGATGGTCGTGCGCAACATCCGCCGGTTCGCCGTGGCGGAACACACGCACGAGTATCCGTTCTGCAGCCAGTTGATCGCGAACTTCGACAGGCCATGGGTACTGACGATTGCGGCCCTCTTCCATGACATCGCGAAAGGCCGTGGCGGCGATCATTCCACACTCGGCATGGCCGACGCGCGACGTTTCTGCACGCGTCATGGCATCGACAAGGAAGATACCGAGTTGATCGTCTGGCTTGTCGGTGAGCATCTGACGATGAGCACCGTCGCGCAAAAGCAGGACACAACCGATCCCGAGGTCATCCGGCGTTTTGCGGAGAAGGTCGGTAACGAACGACGTCTGACAGCGCTGTATCTTCTGACGGTCGCCGATATTCGCGGCACCAGCCCCAAAGTCTGGAACGCCTGGAAGGGCAAGCTGCTTGAAGACCTTTATCGGCTTACCTTGCAGGTGCTGGGCGGTGCGAACCCCGATCCGCGTTCGCAGTTGAAAACGCGCAAGGAGGAAGCGCTCGGGCTGCTGCGACTGTACACCGTGCCTGAGCGCGCGCAGGAAGCGCTCTGGAACACACTCGACGTAGCGTACTTCCTGCGCAACGATCCGGCGGACGTCGCATGGCAGACGCGTCATTTGTGGCGACAGGTCGACAGCGCCGTTCCGATTGTCAAGGCGCGCCCGTCGCCGATTGGCGAAGGGCTTCAGGTCATGGTGTACGTGCGCGATCAGGTCGATCTGTTCGCTCGCATCTGCGGCTATTTCGAGCGCAAGGGGCTGTCGATTCTCGATGCCAAGGTGCACACGACCAGCCACGGCTTCGCACTGGATAGTTTCCTGTTGACGGACCCAGGCCTCGATACCAGCTACCGTGACATCATCAATCTGGTGGAAAGCGAGTTGGTGTCGTTGCTCACGCGCGTCGAGCCGATGGCGGAGCCGAACAAGGGACGGTTGCCACGACGTTCGCGTAGCTTCCCGGTCACGCCGCGCGTCGATTTGCGGCCCGACGAACGTGGCCAGTACTACCTGCTGTCGGTGTCGGCTAACGACCGCACCGGCTTGCTCTATGCGGTCGCCCGCGTACTTGCGCGTCATGGCGTGAGCGTGCGTACCGCCCGCATCAATACCCTCGGCGAACGTGTTGAAGATACGTTCCTGCTTGATGGCAGCCGTTTGCAGGACAATCGCCTGCAAATTGCCGTCGAGACCGAATTACTAGAAGCATTGGAACCATGAGCGATACCCCGCGCGCCAAACTCGGCGCCAAACATCCCCGCACGCTCGACAAGACCCGCGCACCGGTGCGTTCGTCCGGCGCGCTGCGTCGTACGACCAAGGCCGTGCCCGCGTCGATGCTCGACGCCAACGGCGCGAAAAGGAAGCCTGCGGCAAAACCGTCACGTCCGCGTCCGGCAGACGATGCCGCGACGCCCCGCGGCGCGCGACGCCCTGCCGGCAGTGGCGCCGCGCCGCGCCAACCCGCAACCGGCGCGCCAAAGCCATATGAAAAGCGCCCCATGGGTGAACGCCCGCCGGTGCGCGGTCAACGTGAGCGCGTTGCAGGAGCACGTCCTGCACGTTTGGACGAAGACCGTCCGCGTCGCAGCACCGAAGGCGGAGCGCGTGGCGATTACGCCCGCCCCGCCAAACGCAGCCCAGATGACCGCGCTCCACGTCGTTTCGAAGAGGACCGCCCACGTCGTGCCACCGAAGGTGGCGCGCGTGGCGATTTCGCGCGCCCTGCCAAACGCGGCACGGATGATCGTGCCCCGCGTCGTTTCGACGAAGACCGCCCACGCCGTGCCACCGAAGGCGGTGCGCGTGGCGATTTCGCGCGCCCTGCCAAACGCGGCACGGATGATCGCGCACCGCGTCGTTTCGACGAAGACCGCCCGCGCCGCAGCGCTGAGGGCGGTGCCCGCGGCGATTTCGCCCGTCCGGTGAAGCGCAGCACAGACGACCGCGCTCCGCGTCGTTTTGACGAAGACCGCCCGCGCCGTGCCACCGAAGGTGGTGCCCGCAACGATTACGCTCGTCCCGCCAAACGCGGTACCGACGACCGCGCTCCGCGACGCTTCGACGAAGACCGCCCGCGCCGTGCCGCCGACAACGCGCCACGCAGCCGCTTCGCTCGTGACGATCGAGACACCCAGGCCGGGCGATCGACGCGTCCCGCACGCGCGCCGCGTGCAACCCGCGACGATGACGACGACATCAAGGTCCATCACGATGCGGCCGGGTCGCTGCGCCTATCCAAACGCATGTCGGAGCTCGGTCTGTGCTCGCGCCGCGAAGCCGACGAGTGGATCGCCAAGGGATGGGTGCGCGTTGACGGCAAGGTCATCACCGAACTCGGCACGAAGATTCTGCCGACGCAGGAAATCACCGTGGTGCAAGCCGCACGAAAGGAACAGGCCAATCGCGTCACTATCCTGCTGCACAAACCCGTGGGCTATGTCTCCGGGCAAGCCGAAGACGGCTACGAACCCGCAGTCGTACTGGTGACACGTGAACACCATTGGTCCGAAGACGATGCCGGCGTGCGCTTCTCGCCGTCGCACCTGCGCAGCCTTGCACCGGCCGGCCGCCTCGACATCGACTCGACGGGCCTGCTCGTCCTGACGCAGGATGGCCGCATCGCCAAGCAACTGATCGGCGAAGACTCGGATATCGAGAAGGAATACCTCGTGCGCGTGTCGTACAACGAGCATGAGCAAAACGTCGAGGCGCACTTCCCTGCCGAGCGTCTGGCCCTTCTGCGTCACGGCCTCGAACTCGACGATCAGCCGCTCAAGCCCGCACAGGTCGAATGGCAGAACCCGGAGCAACTGCGTTTCGTGCTCAAGGAAGGCAAGAAGCGTCAGATTCGCCGGATGTGCGAACTCGTCGGCCTGCATGTGACTGGCCTCAAGCGCGTGCGCATGGGGCGCATCACGCTGGGCAACCTGCCCGTGGGTGAGTGGCGTTACCTGCGCACCGGCGAAGGCTTCTGAATCAACTGCGCCGCGCACGAAAAAGCCCGCCATCGAGGCGGGCTTTTTCATGACCATTGATGCTGACGCATTGACGAATAACGTTGGCCAACCGCATCAAACCTCAGTCGTCGCTATTCGGATCGAGTCCGGGGAAGAGAATCTCGGTGAAGCCGAACTTGCTGAAGTCGGTAATCCGCATCGGATAGAGCTTTCCGATCAAATGGTCGCATTCGTGCTGCACCACCCGGGCGTGGAAGCCTTCGGCCACCCGGTCGATGGGGGTGCCTGTCTGATCGAATCCTTCATAGCGCAGCATCGAGTAGCGATTGACCACACCGCGCAGCCCCGGCACCGACAGACAGCCTTCCCACCCCTCTTCCATGTCCTGCGTCAGCGGCGTGATGACGGGATTGATGAGCACGGTTTTGGGCACCTCCGGCGCATCCGGATAGCGCTCGTTGTGCTCGAAGCCGAAAATCACCACCTGCAGGTCGACGCCGATTTGCGGGGCCGCGAGACCGGCGCCGTTCGCATGCTTCATGGTGTCGAACATGTCTTCGACTAGTTGGTCCAACTCCGGCGTATTGAAATGCTCCACCGGTTTGGCGATACGCAGCAGGCGCGGATCACCCATCTTCAGTATGTCGCGAATCATCGGTTGGGTCCTCACATCAAAGCGCGGCCAACATTGCCCGCATAGCCTCTTCGTCCAGCACGGGCACGCCAAGTGCCTCTGCCTTCGCCAATTTACTGCCCGCATCGGCGCCCGCCACGACATAGTCGGTCTTCGCCGAAACCGAGCCAGCCACCTTCGCGCCCCGCTCCTCAAGCATGGCTTTCGCCTCGTCGCGCGAGAGCGTCGGCAATGTGCCCGTCAGTACGAACGTCTTGCCCGCCAACGGCAGCGGTGCCACAGCCGCAGGTTCAGACTCCGGCCAGGTGACGCCGCCCGCCCGCAATTGTTCGATCACCTCGACATTATGCGGCTCACCGAAAAAATTGGCGATGGACTGGGCCACAATGGGGCCGACGTCCGGCACCGCCAGCAGTTCATCGACGCTGGCCGCCATCACGTTGTCGAGCTTGCCGAAATGGCGTGCGAGGTCCTTCGCGGTCGCTTCGCCCACATGACGGATACCCAGCGCGAAGATGAACCGCGCCAGCGTCGTGTGACGCGCCGTCTCCAATGCTGCGACCAGATTCGACGCCGACTTGTCGGCCATCCGGTCAAGCACCGCGAGCTTTGCCACGCCCAGTTTGAACAGGTCCGCCGGTGTCCGAATAATCTGCTGATCGACCAGTTGCTCAACGAGCTTGTCGCCAAGCCCCTCGATGTCGAGCGCCCGGCGCTGGGCAAAGTGCAACAACGCCTGCTTGCGCTGCGCCGCACAAATCAATCCGCCGGTGCATCGTGCGATCACCTCGTCCGGCAGCTTCTCGATGGCCGACCCGCACACCGGGCACGCCGTCGGCATGACAAACGCCCGCGCATCGGCCGGCCGGCGCTCGAGCACCGACCCGACGACTTCAGGAATCACATCCCCCGCGCGACGCACAATCACCGTGTCGCCGATCATCACGTCCTTGCGGCGGATCTCGTCTTCGTTATGCAGCGTTGCGTTGGTCACAGTCGCCCCGCCGACAAATACCGGCGCAAGCCGTGCCACTGGTGTCATCGCGCCGGTGCGTCCCACCTGCACTTCGATGTCCAGCAATGTCGTCAGCGCTTCTTGTGCCGGGAACTTGTGTGCCAGCGCGAAACGGGGAGCGCGCGAGACGAACCCAAGGCGGTCCTGCTCGTCACGGCGATTGACTTTATAAACCACACCATCGATGTCATACGGCAGCGTCTCACGCGCCTCGCCGACCGACCGGTAGAACGCGAGTAGTCCGGCAGCGCCTTGCACGACTTCGCGGCGATCGTTCACCGGAATCCCGAGCGTCACATACCAGTCGAGCAGGGCCGAGTGCGTCTCCGGCATCGGAGCGCCCACCAATTCGCCCACCCCGTAAGCAAAGAACGACAACGGCCGCCTGGCCGTGATCTTCGAATCGAGCTGTCGCAGACTGCCTGCGGCGGCGTTGCGCGGATTGACGAAGACCTTCTCGCCCGCCGCTTCCTGAGCCCGATTGAGTTTGTCGAAGTCGGCACGGAACATCAGCACCTCCCCTCGCACCTCCAACACTTCCGGCGGATTGTCGGCATCGAGACGCAGCGGGATTTTTTTGATCGTACGAATGTTCGCGGTGACATCCTCGCCGGTCGTGCCATCGCCGCGCGTTGCCGCCTGCACGAGCACGCCATGCTCGTAGCGCAGCGCAATCGCCAGACCGTCGAATTTCAACTCGACGGCGTATTCGACAGGTGCACCGAACAGGTCACCAGAGGGCGCGTTACCATCGCGGAGCCCATCGGACACACGGCGATCAAACGCCTCGACATCCTCGTCGGCGAAGCCGTTATTCAGCGAAAGCATCGGCACACGGTGCACAACCGGCGCGAAGCCCTCCAACGGCTTACCGCCTACGCGTTGCGTGGGCGAATCGGGGCGCTGCAATTCGGGATAGTCGGTCTCGAGCGCGACCAGTTCGCCAAACAGGCGGTCGTACTCGGCATCGGGAATCAGCGGCGCATCCTCTTCGTAATAGGCGCGATTGTGACGCGCCAATTCGATGCGCAACTCGGCAGCACGTTGCGCAGCCGCCGTGACATCGGCCGCCTTTGGCGCGTTCGCACCCTGACCCGGAACTGAAGTTTGGGACATGCTTGGAAACTCGGGATACGAGAAGTCAGAACATTATGCCTTCGACGTACGCACCTGCGCGCCGCCGATAGCAGCAATCAATCGGAATGAAAACGCCGCTCACCCGACGGTGAACGGCGTGCATCGAACGCGGTGCCTGACAGATCGTCGTCTGCCGTGCACCGCACTCGTCGTTACTGACTGAACAGGCGGCGCGTCACCGGCGAGCCTGCCGGCAGACCCCGCGCCTCGAGACGCTCGTAGAGCTTGAGCAATTGCTTGTCGACGTTTTGCAGCGCAGCATCCGAAAGCGGCCGGCGCTGATCGTCCACGACGCGCCCACCGATGCGCTGCCCAATCGAACGGGCGTAATCGCACATCAGGCGGAACGGCAACAGGTCTTCGTCGGCCACCGGCACATCGAGCAGCATCGTAATCAGATCACCGCCCTTGTACGTCAAATCGTCGCGCAGGAAGTTGGTGTCGCCGAATTGCAGCATGAACACCGGATTCTGGCGAGCATCGAGTTTGACGAAACGCATGCCGTCGCGCGAGAGCAGCAGACCATCCTGCGTTGCCACCGCCTGAACGTAGTTCGCCGACCAGGGGGCGCCGTCCGAGAGCACGTTGACCGACAGTTGCGCGTCGCATTGCGCGGCGAAATTGTCCAGTTCACGGCCACGGGCCACCGTCTCCATCATGTCGGGCAGTTCCGGTAAGGCGTCAACCGCGTCGGCGAGCGTCTGAACGAGGTTCGAGAACTCCGAGAACTCGACTTCGTTCAACGCGCCCGCGCGGTTGGCCAACTGCACGGCCATGCGCAACTGATGGTAGCGCCCACCGGTGCGAATCAACTCCCACGGCGAATGCTCGTCGGCACGGCCTTCGACGTTGACCGGCTTGCTGCCTGCACGTCGCATGCGCACAGTCAACGGCATCAGACGCTCCGCAGCCACCATGTTTGCCAAAGGCAGTTCGACGATGCAGTCGATGCGCTCGTCGATAACCGGCGGCGGGCCGCTCGGCACTGCAGGACGAGCTGCCGCGATGGGTGCCGGTGGCGCCACCGGAACAACCGAAGCAACCGGCTCCGCCCCCGGCGCCGCAGCGCCTTCAGCGTGTGCAAGGGTTTCCGCATCGGGCGCAGCGGCAGCCGCAGCAACCGCGCCGGCTGCAGCGGCATCCACGGTGTCGTCGGACGCGAGTTCGGCGTCAACCCGCGCCACCGTGCTCACGACGGCGGCTTGTTCCGCGTCGCGTGCTTGCGCGTCCTGATGACCCGGCAGGGGGGAGTCGGTCACCGATGGCGTTTCGCCCGTAGCCGCGCCCGCTTCATCGGTTTGCGCCGCGAGAGCGGCCGCTTCTTGTGCGGCACGCTTGCGTGCGGCAGGCGGCGCATCCCAGGCGTCTTCGTTAATGGCAAAGGCATCCTGCACCGACGTACCGGACGCTGCAACCGGGCCGCCCAGGGTCGGCTCACGGCGCTCGCCCGAATGCGCAGGCACGCGCGGGGGCGAAAGCGTCGGTTCGATGAATGGGCGATCGTCGTCGGCGTCGGGCGTCCCAGCAGTCGCGTCGATACCGGCACCATCGACCGGCATGCGACGCGGAATGCGTGCGCGTGCTTTGCTGCCCTGCCAGGCGTTATATGCCACGACCCCCAGCAGTACTACTACCCCTGCGGCAATCAAACTCAGCTGCAGTTCATTCATGCGTGGCGTTCCTCTCTCTTCTCCATCTTGGGCGCGGGGTCAGGCGATCTCGGCCAGATTGATCGCAGACTCCATGTCCACCGCCACGATCCGCGACACCCCTTGTTCCTGCATGGTGACGCCGATGAGCTGATTGGCCATTTCCATCGCGATTTTGTTATGCGAAATAAATACGAATTGGGTACGGTCCGACATGCGCGCCACCATCTTGGCGTAGCGCTCGGTGTTGGCATCGTCAAGCGGTGCGTCCACCTCGTCGAGCAAACAGAACGGCGCCGGGTTGAGCTGGAACATCCCGAACACCAGCGCAATCGCCGTGAGCGCCTTCTCACCACCAGACAACAAATGAATCGTAGAGTTCTTCTTGCCCGGCGGTTGCGCCATCACCTGAACGCCCGCGTCGAGAATTTCGTCGCCGGTCATGATGAGCTTGGCCTGTCCGCCGCCGAACAGCATCGGGAAGAGTTCTCCGAAATGTTTGTTCACTTCGTCGAACGTGCCTTGCAGCAGCACCCGCGTCTCTTCGTCGATCTTGCGAATGGCGCCTTCGAGCGTTTCGATGGCGTCGTTCAGGTCGGCCGACTGCGCGTCGAGGAAAACCTTGCGGTCGCGCGCCGTTTCCAGCTCTTCGAGCGCAGCCATGTTGACCGGACCCAACGCATTGATCGCATTGTTGATGCGGGTGACTTCACCTTGCAGATACGACGGCTTCAGATCCGGCGTGAGCTTGGCGGAGAGCGCCTCCTCATCGACTTCGGCCGTCGTCAATTGCTCGACGAACTGCTCGCGATTCAGGCGTGCCGCCTGTTCCTTCAACTGCAATTCCGTGATGCGGTCGCGCAGCGGTTGCAGCCCGCGCTCCGCAGCAAGACGTTCTTCGTCGCTCTGGCGCAGCTTTTGCGTCAGCGCATCGAGTTCGATACGGGCAGCCCCAAGAATCTCTTCCTTCTCGGCGCGTAATTCGAGTGCGTCCTGCAAGCCATTCTCGACCGTCTGCTCCGTGATCTGCGCGAGTTCGGCCTGCGCTTGCTCAATCGACACCACCAGACGTTCGGCCTGCTCGAGCGCCGTCTGAATATTACGGCGATGTTCGTCGATCTTGCTCGAAATCCCTTTCTGACCGTAAGACGCTTCCTGCGCCAGGCGCTCCAGTTCGCGTGCACGGTTGCGGGCGTCGGAGAGCTGGCTGTCGAGCGATTCGAATTCGAGTTGACCGTCTTCGAATGTCGCCTGCAATTCGGCCAAACGCGAATCGCTTTGCTCGAAATTCGCTTCCGATTCGGCGCGCAACGCGACCTGCTCTTCGATCTGTGCGGCAATCTCGCTCAGTTCTTCGTCGATCTGCGTGCTGCGGGCGTTGTAGCGCTCATAGGCTTGCGTGAGCTTGAGCACATCCATTTGCAGTGCGTGCACGCGCTGCGTGGCCCGCTCCGCACGTCCGCGCACCTCGGTCAGGGACTGCGCCGCCTGACTATAGGCCGCCTCCGCGCGCACAGCACTCGACTTGGCTTCATCGGCGAGCAAGGCCTGGGCACGCAGTTGCTTGCCCAGATTCTCGATTTCCTGCTGACGGGCCAGCAAACCGGCCTGTTCGGAGTCGGCGGCGTAAAGCTGTACGCCGACGCGCGTGACCTGGTGGCCCGCCTTGACGACAATCGATGCCCCTTCGGGCAGTTGCGCCCGGGCGACCATGGCTTGCGTCAGATCGTCGGCCACGAAAACGTGACCGAGCCATTCCTGCAATACGGCGCGCAGGCCCGGATCGTCGATGCGGAGCAACGAGAGCAGCGGGCGCAACGCGGCCGGGGCTTCGAGCGGACGGGCCGCTGACGGCGGCGAATAGAACGCCAGCTTGGCCGGCGGCGCATCGCTCGCGAAGGCCTTCACCCAGTCCAGATTGCTGATTTCCAGTGCGGCAAGACGCTCACGCAGCACCGACTCGAGCGCGTTTTCCCAGCCCGGCTCGATATGCAGTTTCTTCCAGAGACGCGGCAGTTGCGCCAGTTCGTGTTTGTCGAGCCAAGGCTGAACCTTGCCTTCCGTCTGCACACTTTCCTGCAACTGCTTGAGCGCCGTCAGACGCGCCTCGAGTTGCGCAATGGTCGCGGCTTCCGACTGCACGCGAGCCTGCGCCTCGGCACGCTCGGCTTCCAGTCGCGGCAGCCGCTCCTGTGCATCGGCGAGTTCGGCCTGTGCATCCTCGAGCATCGCCTGATGTTCGGCAAGGTCGGCGCGTTGCGCTTCCAGTTCGGCTTCATCGGGCTTGTCGAGCCCGCGCGCCTCGCCCTGCAAACGCTCCTGACGCTGCTGCAACTGCTGCAACGCCTGATCGGCGTTGCGCTGGTGCGCCGCTTCGAGCTTCAGACTCTGCTCGACCTGCGCGATCTCGCTGCGTTGCTCGTTGAGCAGATTCTGCGCATCGCGCCAGCCGGCTTCGAGCGCAGGCAGCGCGTCGTTCTGATCGGCCGCCTGATCTTGCGCGGTGGCCGCGCGCTCTTCGGCAATGACGAGTTCTTCTTCGGCAAGCGCGAGTTCTTCTTCCGATTGCGCGGAACGGGCCTGCCACTGCTCGCGCTGGGAAGTGAGCGCGGCCAATTGGGCCTGCACGCGATTGCGCGACTCGACAACGTAGCGAATCTCGGCTTCCAGACGGCTGACTTCCGAATTCGCCTCGTACATGGCGCTTTGCGCGGCCTGTACGGCGTCGGTGGCCGTATAGTGGGCGGCGCGCAGCGTTTCAAGATCGGCTTCCGAACCGCGCAGACGCGCCATCTGTGCTTCGAGATCGACCTGAGCCGATTCGATGGCGCGTTGCTGACGCTCTTGTTCGTTCTGGGCTTCGTTCTTGCGCAGCAGCCACAACAACTGCTGCTTCTCTTCGCCGTCGCGCTGCAAGTCCTTGAATCGGTTGGCGACAACGGCCTGCGATTCGAGCTTCTCGAGATTGGTACCGAGCTCACGCAGAATGTCTTCAACGCGCGTGAGATTTTCACGCGTGTCCTGCAGGCGATTCTCGGTCTCGCGACGGCGTTCCTTGTACTTGGACACGCCCGCGGCTTCTTCGAGGAACACGCGCAACTCTTCCGGCTTGGCCTCGATGATGCGCGAGATCATCCCCTGCCCGATGATGGCGTAGGCGCGCGGCCCGAGGCCGGTACCAAGGAAGATGTCCTGAATGTCGCGGCGGCGAGCCGGCAGATTGTTGATGTAATAGCTGGAGGTGCCGTCGCGCGTGAGCACGCGCTTGACGGCGATTTCGGCGTACTGGCTCCACTGCCCGGCAGCGCGCCCGGCGCTGTTGTCGAACACGAGTTCGACGCTCGCGCGGCTCGCCTGTTTGCGGGCGGTTGACCCGTTGAAAATCACGTCCTGCATCGATTCGCCGCGCAGCTCGGAGGCGCGCGACTCGCCGAGCACCCAGCGCACGGCATCGATGATGTTGGATTTGCCGCACCCGTTCGGGCCGACGATCCCGACCAATTGGCCAGGTACCGCGAAGTTCGTCGGATCGACGAATGACTTGAAGCCAGCGAGTTTGATGGAGGTCAGACGCACGGCAGGTTCGCTTTATCGGTCATTGAATGATGGGAAAGACGCAGACGCGCTAGCTGGTCCTGTCGGGCCTTGCGCACGCTGGCGCGCGCAGGCCGCTTACATCGATATAACATCGGTACGCATCATACCATCGCATCCCCTGCCGTCGCGGATTTACAACGACGCGAATCCGGCAAAATACCTGACAGAACGCCGGCCGCCACAATGCACAGCCCGCCGGCGATTTCACGCACGCCCAGCCCTTCGCTGGCAAGCCACCAAGACGAAATGGCCGCCACGACAATTTCAAACAGCATGATGAGCGCCGCCTGATTGGCCGGCACACGCGCCAGGCCGAACTGCACGACGACGTTGGTTGCCGCAATGGCGCAACCCAGCGCCAGCGCAACCGCAGCGGTCGCGGCGCTCGACGTGAGGGCCGCGACGGTGGCACGGCCAGCTTCGGCGCCGCCGTCGAACGGCAGCACCAGCAACCCGCCGACCGCGCAGCCGAGATAGAGCGTCCAACTGCGCATTTCCGCGCGCACCCCCGGCAACGACTGACTGACGCGTCGCAGCAGCACGTTATTGAGGGCGAAAGCCGCACCGGCAATGGCTCCGGCCCATTCACCGGGGTTATTCGGCACGGGCCAGCCCAACTCGGGCGACCAGAGCATCAGCCCCGCCCCGCCCAACGCCAGCGCGATCAGGCCCGCGCCACGCAAGCCGACGCGCTCGCCGAGCAGCCAGTGAGCGAAAAGCGCCGTCCAAACTGGGGTCAGATAGAAAAGCAGCAGCACACGCATGACATGGCCATGCGTCGTCCCCCAGACAAACGCCACATTGGTCGTGCCTCCCGCGAACGCCACACCGGCCAGCAGCCACGACCAGCGCAGCGTACCAAGCGAGCGGCGATAAACCAGCGTGAGCAGCAGCAGCGCCACGCTCGCGGTACAAATCTGTGCAGGCACCGCCGCAACACCCCACTGGCCAAGCATGCGGTAGGGAAACCAGGCCAGTCCCCATACGGAGGAACCGATGAGAATGCTCAAGGCGGGTGCCGCCCGGGTGCGCAGCGAAGCGCCGGCGTTCGATGCCGGGCCGTGCGCGCCGTTGCCGGCTACGGTCATACTATTGACTCCTGAAAAACCTGAGATACTCCGCAGACTTGCCTCATTGGCGCCCCGGAATGTGCTGAATTACGCGGCGGCCGCGCTTTGTGGGCGCCGTAACGGTATAATTTTCGCTTTGCCGATCTTGCCATTCTTGAGCGCGTCCGGGAACCCCGTTGCGTGATGTACTGGATAAGTGCGAACCCATATGTGGCATGCCATCCGCAAGCCCGGCGCCGGAAATCGCATCATGGCGCACCGGCGCCCCGGGAGATCCGGCCCAGCCGCCTTGCGCGGTCCGAATTGCCTCGAGCGTTGCCCTGAGTGGCATCGCGAACCCTAGCCCTGAGTCTGTTTGAATTCTCGTGAACCCATTACTCGACAAGCTCCAGCCCTATCCCTTTGAACGCCTGAAGTCGCTGGTAGCGGATGTGACGCCCGCCAGTGCATACAAGGCCATTAGCTTCGGCATCGGTGAGCCCAAGCACCCGACGCCGCAGTTCATCAAGGAAGCCTTGATCGAAGGGCTGGGCGGCCTCTCGAACTACCCCGCCACGGCGGGCGGCGAACCGCTGCGCGCGGCGATTGCCCAGTGGCTGGCGCGCCGCTACGCGCTGCCCAACGTGAATCCGGCCACCGAAGTGTTGCCGGTCACGGGCTCGCGCGAGGCACTCTTCTCGTTCGCACAGGCGGTGGTCGACGGCGGTAAGCCCGGTGCACGGGTGCTGTGCCCGAACCCGTTCTATCAGATCTACGAAGGGGCAACGCTGCTTGCCGGCGCCACGCCCTACTATGTCGATAGCGATCCGGCGCGCAACTTCGCCCCGAATTACGATAGCGTGCCGGCGGATGTCTGGCGCGATGTCCAGCTCGTTTATCTCTGCTCGCCCGGCAATCCGACCGGTGCCGTGCTGGGTCTTGCCGAGTGGAAGCGTCTGTTCGAACTCTCGGACCAGTACGGTTTTGTGATTGCGTCCGACGAGTGCTATTCCGAGATCTATTTCGACGAAGAGCGCGCACCGCTGGGCGGTCTTGCGGCAGCCCACCAACTGGGTCGTGGTTTCGAGCGTCTGGTGGTGTTCTCCAGCCTGTCGAAGCGTTCGAACGTGCCCGGCATGCGCTCGGGCTTCGTGGCCGGCGACGCCGCCATTCTGAAGAAATTCCTGCTGTACCGCACGTACCATGGCTGCGCGATGAGCCCGGCCGTGCAGGCGGCGAGTGTCGCGGCGTGGAACGACGAAGCCCACGTGCGCCTGAACCGCAGCAAGTACCTGAAGAAATTCCAGACCGTCACGCCGATGCTCGCCGAAGTGCTCGACGTGCGCCTGCCGGACGCGGGCTTCTACCTGTGGGCCAAGGTTGACGCGAAAACCGGCCTGTCCGACACGGAATTCACACGCCAATTGCTGGCGCAATACAATGTGGCCGTACTGCCCGGGTCGTACCTCGGCCGCGCGGCGCACGGCGCCAACCCGGGCGAGCACTATGTGCGCATCGCCCTCGTGGCCGATGTGGACGAATGCACCGAAGGCGCCCAGCGCATCGTGCAGTTCTGCCAATCCCTTTAATCCTTACTGCAACTGATTCTCGCCATGTCGCAACAACTGCAAACCACCATCGACCAAGCCTGGGAAAACCGTGCCGAGATTTCGGCCAAGTCGGCACCTGCCGACGTGCGTGAGGCTGTCGCCCACGTCATCGCCGAGCTGGACAAGGGCACCCTGCGCGTGGCCCAGAAGCAAGACGGCCAGTGGATCGTGAACCAGTGGATCAAGAAGGCCGTGCTGCTGTCGTTCCGCCTCGAAGACAACGCCGTGATGCCCGCCGGCGGCTTCAGCCAGTTCTACGACAAGGTGCCGAGCAAGTTCGCCAGCTACACCGCAGAAGACTTCGCGCGCGGCGGCTTCCGCGTGGTGCCCCCGGCAGTGGCACGCCGCGGCTCGTTCATCGGCAAGAACGTCGTGCTGATGCCGTCGTACACGAACATCGGCGCCTACGTTGACGAAGGCACGATGGTCGACACGTGGGCCACCGTCGGTTCGTGCGCACAGATCGGCAAGAACGTTCACCTCTCGGGTGGCGTCGGTATCGGCGGCGTGCTCGAACCGCTGCAAGCCAATCCGGTCATCATCGAAGACAACTGCTTCATCGGCGCGCGCTCGGAAGTCGTGGAAGGTGTGATCGTCGAAGAAAACTCGGTGATCTCGATGGGCGTGTATCTGGGTCAGTCGACCAAGATCTACGACCGCGAAACGGGTGAAGTGCATTACGGCCGTGTGCCGGCCGGTTCGGTCGTCGTGCCGGGCAACCTGCCGTCGAAGGACGGCAAGTACAGCCTGTACTGCGCCGTGATCGTGAAGAAGGTCGACGCGCAAACGCGCGCCAAAACGGCAATCAACGACCTGCTGCGCGGCGAATAAGTCCACGCGGCACCGACGAGGCGCAGTCGCAGTCCTGACTGCGATGTTGCGCCTCGTTCTTTTGTAATCGCGACATCAGGAGTTCTGGCGATGACGGCAGTGCTGTATGGCATTCCCAACTGCGATACCGTGAAGAAGGCGCGCGTGTGGCTCGACGAGCGCGGCGTGGCGTACGACTTCCACGACTTCAAAAAGGCGGGCGTGAACGACGCACTGCTGGGTAACTGGCTCGCCCAGGTACCCCTCACCACGTTGCTCAACCGCAAGGGCACAACGTGGCGCAAGCTCTCGCCGGAGCAACAGGCTGCGGCGGCCGACGAGTCGGTCGCCCGCACCCTGATGATCGAAAACCCGTCGCTCATCAAACGCCCTGTGCTGGTGGCCGACGGCAAGGTTTCCGTGGGCTTCACGCCCGACAGTTACGCCTCACGATTCTGATTTCATGACTTCCTCCCAAGGCGCCACGCTGGCGCTTACCGAGCAACTGATCGCCCGTCACTCGGTGACGCCCGAAGACCGTGACTGCCAAGCCATTCTGGCGCGCCGCCTCGAAGCGATCGGCTTCGCGTGCGAGACCATCGCATCAAACGGCGTGACCAACCTGTGGGCGGTCAAGCGCGGCACGCGTGGCACCGAGGGCAAACTGCTCGTCTTCGCCGGCCACACGGACGTGGTGCCGACCGGCCCGCTCGAACAATGGCATTCCGATCCGTTTGCACCGACGCATCGTAACGGCCTGCTCTACGGTCGCGGCGCCGCCGACATGAAGACGTCGCTCGCGGCATTTGTGGTCGCTTCGGAGGAATTCGTCACCCAGCATCCGAATCACACCGGCGCCATCGGCTTTCTGCTGACGAGCGACGAAGAAGGCCCGGCCACCGACGGCACCGTGAAGGTTGTTGAAGCGCTCACAGCGCGCGGCGAGCGCCTGGACTACTGCGTGGTCGGTGAGCCGACGTCGAGCCAGCAGTTGGGCGACATGGTCAAAAACGGCCGCCGCGGGTCGATGTCGGGCAAGCTCGTGATCAAGGGTGTCCAAGGTCATATCGCCTATCCGCATCTCGCCAAGAACCCGACGCATTTGTTCGCGCCGGCACTCGCCGAACTGACGCAGACGGTCTGGGACAACGGCAACGACTATTTCCCGCCCACCACGTGGCAAATCTCGAACATTCACGCAGGCACCGGGGCAACCAACATCATCCCCGGCGAGTTGACGGTGATGTTCAACTTCCGCTTCTCGACGGCCAGCACGTCCGAGGGTCTCCAGCAGCGCGTGCACGAACTACTCGACCGTCATGGCCTGACCTACACGCTCGACTGGTCGATCAGTGGCCAGCCTTTCCTCACGCCGCGCGGCGATCTGTCGGAAGCCCTCTCTAGCGCGATCCACGAGGAAACGGGGCTTCAGACCGAGCTTTCGACCACAGGCGGCACGTCGGACGGGCGCTTCATCGCCCGCATTTGCCCGCAGGTCATCGAATTCGGTCCGTGCAATGCCAGCATTCACAAGATCGACGAACACATTGCCGTGGCCGATATCGAGCCGCTTAAGAACATCTACCGCGGCGTGTTGAAGCGCCTGGTGGCCTAAGGCGCGCGAGGTAATCATCATGACGACTCAGGCACCCCACCCGTTCCGGACGCTGCGCGATCTGCTGCGCTACGCCGTCTCGCGCTTTACCGAGGCCGAACTGGCCTTCGGGCATGGCACGGCCACGGCTTACGACGAGGCCGCCTATCTCCTGCTGCATACGCTGCACCTGCCCATCGATACGCTCGACCCGTTTCTCGACGCGCGTTTGCTGCCCGAGGAAATCGAGCGCGTGCTGTCAGTCATCAACCGTCGCGCAGGCGAGCGCGTGCCGGCGTCGTACATCACGAATGAAGCGTGGATGCATGGCCGCCGGTTCTATGTAGACGAACGCGTCATCGTGCCGCGTTCGTTCGTGGGCGAGTTGCTCGAAGACGCCTTGCAGCCATGGGTCGATCACGCCGAAGACGTCGCGGACGTGCTCGAGTTGTGCACTGGCTCCGGCTGCCTTGCGATCCTCGCCGCCGAAGCCTTCCCGGCGGCGCAGATCGATGCGGTCGACATTTCCCCGGACGCATTGGCCGTGGCCAAGATCAATGTGGCCGACTACGGTCTCGACGACCGCATCGCGCTCCATCTGGGCGATCTCTATGCGCCGCTGCCACAGGGCAAGCGCTATGAAGTCATTCTCACCAATCCGCCGTACGTCAACGAAGGTTCGATGCAGGCACTGCCGGCCGAATACCGTCACGAGCCACGTCTGGCATTGGCCGGCGGCGACGACGGCATGGATGTGGTTCGCCGCATCATTGCCGGTGCCCGAGAGCATCTGACCGATGACGGCGTTTTGGTCGTGGAAGTCGGTAACGAACGTCACTTCGTCGAGGCGGCGTTCCCGGATCTGCCGATGACGTGGCTGGCGACGAGTGCCGGCGACGATATGGTCTTCCTGGTGCAGGCAGCCGATCTGCCGTAATGCAGTAACTCCCTCGGGGCTCGCGTTTTGCCGCGAGCCCTCGTCTAAGTCCACGTACCCCGGTTACACTCGGGTTCCCGGGTCCGCGCGACTCTCGGCATGGAGGAAGGTAGTCCGTCATGGCGTTCAATTTGCTCGACGTCGGCTTTGCCGTCGCCTGTCTTCACGTGATGGGAGCCATCGCCGCCATCCATGCCGTTCTAACGGTACGGACGTCGCAAGGCGCGGTGGCATGGGCAGTATCGCTCGTGACGATACCCTACCTCACCCTCATCCCCTATCTGTTCCTTGGCCGGTCGAAATTCATCGGCTATGTCGAGGCGCGCCGTGCGCGCAACGAGGCGCTGCAATCACGCATGGGCGAAACGCAGTGGAGCGGTGAGCCGCCCGTCGCGATGGAAGCGCACCCGGAGTTTGCCGCGCTTACCGCCATGACGGGGATGTCGTTCGTGGCGGGCAATCGGGTGCGTCTGCTGGTGAACGGCCGGGCCACGTTCGACGCCATCTTTGCCGCTATCGATCGCGCGCGTGACTACGTCGTCGTTCAGTTCTTCATCGTCAAGGACGACGCGCTCGGACGCGCCTTGTCCGCGCGTCTGCTCGCGCGCGCCGCGACGGGCGTGAAGGTGTACTTCCTCTACGATCGTATCGGCAGCCACGATCTGCCGAGCAGCTATTGCGAGAAGCTGCGCCTGGGCGGTGTGACGGTGCACGAGTTCGCGGCTGCGAAACGCGGCATTTTCGTCAACCGCTTTCAGCTCAACTTTCGCAATCACCGCAAGATCGTGGTGATCGACGGCAACGAAGCGTTTATCGGCGGACACAACGTCGGGGTCGAGTATCTCGGCGAGAAACCGCCGTTGGCCCCATGGCGCGATACGCATATCTCCGTGCGTGGACCTGCGGTGGTGGGTATCCAGCGCGCATTTGCCGAAGACTGGCACTGGAGCACGGGTACGGTACCGGAACTCAACCGCCTGCCAGCCGCCTCCGGCGAAGACATGCACTGTCAGGTCGTGCCGAGCGGCCCTGCTGACCGATTGGAGACGTCGTCCCTCTTCTTTGTCACCGCCGTCAACGCCGCACAGAAGCGAGTCTGGCTCACCACGCCCTACTTCGTGCCCGATGAAGCCGTGTTCTCCGCGTTGCGTCTGGCGGTGCTGCGCGGCGTAGACGTGCGCATTCTGATCCCGGATCGGGCCGATCACTATGTCGTGTTCGAGGCGACCACCTCGTACGCGTTCGAGGCCGCGCGCAGCGGCATCCACGTCTATCGCTATCAACATGGCTTCCTTCACCAGAAAGTCGTGCTGATCGATGACAGCGCAGCCGCCGTCGGCAGCGCCAATCTCGACAACCGGTCGTTCCGTCTCAACTTCGAAATCATGCTGCTCACCGTTGACCGCGCCTTCGCCGACGACGTCGCGTACATGCTGACGCACGACTTCGAGCAGGCCGCCCTGCTGAACAAGGACGATTTCCGGAAGATTCCGAGATGGCGTCAGATTGTGATGCGTCTGGCGCGGCTTTTCGCCCCAATTCTGTAGGCGCGGCGGGGTGCGCATCGCTTTCATGCGCTCAGACCGGTAAAATGCCGGTTTTGCCGTCCCCCCGCACCACGGTTTCGATGCACGGCTCGTTCGCTCCCCGTTGGGTCGGCGATACCCGGCTCGCCACGCGGACTCAGGACGAACTGACCCGCTTTCCCTTCGGCCTTTTTCGTGATCCGATTCGAACATCTCACCCTCGCACGCGGCACCAAGCCGCTCTTCGAGGACACCTCCGTAACGCTCAATCCAGGCGAGCGCGTTGGCCTCGTCGGCGCCAACGGCGCGGGTAAATCCACCCTCTTCGCGTTGCTGCGCGGTCAGTTGCACGCCGATGGCGGCGATGTCTTCGTGCCCAGCAGCTGGCGCGTCGCCCACGTGATGCAGGAGACACCTGCCGTCGAGCGCACTGCCCTCGACTATGTGCTCGACGGCGACACGCGGCTGCGCGAGATCGAAGCAACCATCGCGGCCGCCGAAGCTGCGCATGACGGTCACGCGCAAGCCGAGGCGCACGCCGCCTTCGCCGACGCAGACGGCTACACGGCCCCCGCCCGTGGCGAAGCCCTGCTGCTCGGACTCGGCTTCACGCTTGCGCAAACGCAGTTGCCTGTCGCCAGTTTCTCGGGCGGATGGCGCATGCGCCTGAATCTGGCGCAGGCGCTCATGTGCCCGTCCGATCTATTGCTGCTCGACGAACCGACCAATCACCTGGATCTCGACGCCATCGTCTGGCTCGAAGACTGGCTCAAGCGATACCCCGGCACGCTGATCGTGATCTCACACGATCGCGAGTTTCTCGACGAAGTCTGCAACGTCACACTGCATATCGAGAATCAACAGATCAAGCGTTACGGCGGCAACTACAGCCAGTTCGAGATTCTGCGCGGCCAGCAACTGGTGCTGCAACAAAGCGCGTTCGACAAGCAGCAGAAGACGATTGCGCACCTTGAATCGTTCATCACGCGCTTCAAGGCCAAGGCAACGAAGGCGCGTCAGGCGCAGAGCCGAATGAAGGCGCTCGAAAAGATGGAGCGCATCGCGCCCGCGCATATCGCGTCGCCGTTTACGTTCGAGTTCCGTCCGGCCGACAGCGCGCCGAACCCGATGCTCGTGCTTGATGCGGTGCGTTGCGGCTATCCGCTCGAAGACGGCAGCGAGAAGGTCATCCTCCCGCATGTCACGATGTCGGTGCAGAACGAACAGCGTATCGGCCTGCTGGGCGCCAACGGTCAGGGCAAATCGACGCTCATCAAAACACTCGCCGGCACGCTTGCGCCACTGGCGGGTGAGGTGAAGACCGGCAAGGGCTTGCAGATCGGCTATTTCGCCCAGCACCAGGTCGAAACCCTGCGCCATGACGATTCTCCGTTGCAGCATTTGCAACGCCTCGCCCCCGACACGCGCGAACAGGAATTGCGCGACTTTCTTGGCGGATTCAACTTCCGCGGCGATATGGCGACGTCGTCGATTGCGCCGTTCTCCGGTGGCGAGAAGGCGCGTCTGGCGCTGGCGCTCATCATCTGGCGCAAGCCGAACCTGCTGTTGCTCGATGAACCGACCAACCATCTGGATCTCGAGACGCGCCATGCCCTCACGATGGCGCTCGCCCAGTTCGACGGCACGCTGATTCTCGTCTCGCACGATCGGCACTTGCTGCGCGCGACCACGGATCAGTTTCTGCTGGTGGCCGGCGGCGAAGTGCAGCCGTTTGACGGCGATCTCGATGACTACCGCGATTGGTTGCTGCAACACGCAGCCGACCAACGTGCGGCAGCACGAGACGCCAGCAGCGGCAATGGCGAAGGTAGCGACGGTGCCGACGGCGTCAACCGCAAGGATCAGAAGCGTGCCGAGGCGCAGGAACGTCAGCGGCTGTCACAACTGCGCAAGCCGCTGCAAAGGAAGATCGAGAAGCTGGAGCAGTCCATCGCGAAGCTCTCGGACGAAAAAGCCCGGCTCGACGCTATCCTCGCGGACAGCAGCACCTATGAAGACGCCAGGAAGGCCTTGCTGACCGATAGCCTCAAGCAACAGGCCGACGTCACGGCAAAGCTCTCGGACGTGGAAGCCGAATGGCTCGAAGCCCAGGAAGCCCTCGAGCAGATCGCTTGATCCGATAGCGGCAGCGGCCACACGACGCAGTCCATGCCGCGACGCCAAAGGAAAAGCCCGGTCGATCCGACCGGGCTTTTTTCATGCTAGCCGTGCGCGCTTACAACCCCGCGACCACCGAAATCGCGTGCTCCAGCCGGTCGACGGCGTGCACTTCGAGGCCGTCGATGGGCTGTTTCGGCGCGTTCGCTTTCGGGATGATCGCAATGGAAAAGCCGAGTTTGGCGGCTTCCTTGAGACGATCCTGACCACGCGGACTAGGACGGATCTCCCCCGCCAGCCCGACTTCGCCGAACGCCACGATGCCGCGCGGGAGCGCCTTGTTGCGCAGCGACGAATGAATGGCCAGCAACACCGCCAGATCCGCCGCCGGTTCGGTGATCTTCACACCGCCAACGGCATTCAGGAACACGTCCTGATCGAAGCACGCAATGCCCGCATGGCGATGCATCACCGCCAACAACATCGCCAGACGGTTCTGCTCAAGTCCTACCGCCAGCCGCCGCGGGTTGGGCACCTGCGCGGTATCGACCAGCGCCTGTACCTCAACGAGCAGTGGCCGCGTGCCCTCTTGTGTGACGAGCACGCAGGAACCGGGCACGCTCTGTTCATGCTGCGAGAGGAACAACGCCGACGGATTCGCTACGCCGCGCAACCCCTTCTCGGTCATCGCAAACACACCCAACTCGTTGACGGCACCGAAGCGATTCTTGAACGCCCGTACCAGCCGATACGACGAGTGCGTATCTCCCTCGAAATACAGCACCGTGTCGACAATGTGCTCAAGCACGCGCGGCCCCGCGAGGCTGCCTTCCTTCGTCACGTGGCCGACCATGATGACGGTCACGCCGCTCTGCTTCGCGGTTCGCGTGAGCTGCGCCGCGCATTCGCGCACCTGCGCCACCGAACCGGGGGCGGAGCTGAGCGCTTCGGAATAGACCGTCTGAATCGAATCGATCACCACGACGTCGGGCTTTTCGGACTCGATCGCGCCTAGAATCTTTTCGAGCTGAATTTCCGCGAGCAGGTCCAGTTCGCCACCGCCCTCTCCCGCCGCGCCAAGGCCGAGCCGTTGCGCCCGCAAAGCAATCTGCGCGCCCGACTCTTCGCCGCTGACATACAGTGCACGCCGCTCGCGCGCCAGATGTGCAAGCGATTGGAGCAGCAAGGTCGACTTGCCGATGCCGGGATCGCCGCCGATCAGCACCACACCGCCGGCCACGAGCCCTCCGCCCAGCACGCGGTCAAACTCGCTCACGCCGCTGGAGAAGCGCGGCACGTCGGCCGCTTCGATGTGCGCCAGCTTAAGTACCGGCGTGCTCTTGGCGAGCGATTGATAACGATGACCCGTCGTCGTTTCCGCCACCGACTCGACGAGCGTATTCCAGCCGTTGCAGTTGGGGCATTGCCCCGCCCACTTGGGTGTCTGTCCGCCGCATTCGGTACAGATGTAGACAGTCTTGGCTTTGGCCATGGAAATCCTGTGGCGACGCTCAGTTCGCGTGCACGGGCACGCGACGCGCCACGGCGCACATCAGCTCATAGCCGAGCGTGCCTGCCGAGGCCGCAACCTCGTCGATGCTCAGTCCACGCCCCCAGAGCGTCACGGACGAGCCCACGCGCGCCTGCGGCACCGGCGTGAGATCGACGGACAGCATATCCATCGACACGCGGCCCAGCGTGCGGGTGCGCACACCGTCGACAAGGATCGGCGTGCCAGTGGGGGCGACACGCGGATAGCCGTCGGCATAGCCGCAAGCGACCGTGCCCACGCGCATCGGCGTCTCGGCGGTAAAGATACTGCCATAGCCCACCGTGCCGCCCGCCGGAATCTCCTGAATACCGATCAACTCGGTTTCGAGCGTCATCGTCGGTTGCAGATCGAACGTCGCCGCCGGGACCTCGAGCCCCTTCGGCGAGGAGCCATAGAGCATGATGCCGGGACGGACCCACGCGCCATGCGTCTCCGGATAGCACAGCGTGGCGGCGGAATTGGCAAGGCTGCGCTCACCTGGCACATCGCGGGCGCCGCGCTCGAACGCTTCCATCTGATACTGAATGCCGCGCGCGCCGTCGGCATCGGAGAAGTGGGTCATCAGCACGATCTGGCTCACGCCGGGAATTGCACGAGCACGCTCCCATGCGGCGCGATAGCGCTCGGGAGAGAAGCCGAGGCGGTTCATGCCGGAATTCATCTTGAGCTGCACGTTGAGCGGCTTCTTCAGACGCGCCATCTCCAGCATGCGCAACTGTTCGTCGCTATGCACGGTAGTCGTCAAACCGTACTCGTCGACGATCGCCAGATCCTCGGGCTTGAAGAAGCCCTCGAGCAGCAGAATGGGGCCGGCCCAGCCGAGTTCGCGCAGACGCACGGCTTCGTCGAGATCGAGCAGGCCGAAGCCGTCGGTGTCGCGCAATCCGGGAAATGCGTTATCGATGCCGTGCCCGTAGGCGTTGGCCTTGACCACCGCCCACACCTTGGCGTTCGGGGCATGGCGACGGGCGACATCGAGATTATGGGCAAGGGCTGCAGTATGAATCGAGACTTTGATTGGACGAGGCATGGGCGGATACAGAATCAGAGGAGAAGCTCGCCAGGACAGGCTGGCGGCATAACGCATCGGCATATTTTCGTGTTATAAAGCCGTGCGCACAACTTGTTTTGCTGAAATCTTTTTCCCGATGACAATATCGGTCTCAGACCGAGGGCGAACGGGCGCCCGGCACGGGGGCTGCAAGACCGAATATACGGTCGATTAGCGACATTTGAGCGACTGATGTGCGCAGATACCCCTGTGTTTAAGCCCGGTTTCTTCCCGTGTGGGAGCCCCTTGCGGGCACCGCGGATTCCGACAACCGAGACACGCAAGTTTTACGCCGCACGGGATCGACTCAAGTACCGATGAAGAAAGGCTTTTATACCATCATGGCCGCGCAGTTTTTTTCGTCGCTGGCCGACAATGCATTGCTCATCGCCGCAATCGCACTCCTCAAAGATTTGCATTCCCCGCAGTGGATGACGCCGCTGCTCAAACTCTTCTTCGTTCTCTCGTACGTCATTCTTGCCGCTTACGTGGGCGCCTTCGCCGACTCGATGCCCAAGGGCAAGGTCATGTTCATCAGCAACTCGATCAAGGTCGCAGGCTGTCTGCTGATGCTGTTCGGCTCGCACCCTCTCTTAGCGTATGGCGTAGTGGGCTTCGGCGCGGCGGCATACTCGCCCGCGAAGTACGGCATTCTCACGGAGCTACTCCCCGCCGAGAGATTGGTCGCCGCGAATGGATGGATCGAAGGCCTCACCGTCAGCTCGATCATTCTCGGCACAGTGCTCGGCGGCACACTGATCAGTCCGCATATATCGGAGTGGATTCTCCAGCGCACTCCTGAGGTGATCAGCTCGCCGGCGATGGCCGCGATGGTCGTCATCATGGCCATTTATGTGATTGCCGCGCTGTTCAATCTGCGCATTCCGGACACGGGCGCACGTTATGCGCGTCAGGAACGCAATCCGATCAAACTCGTCTCCGATTTTGCCGACTGCTTCGTCACGCTCTGGCGCGACAAGCTGGGCCAGATCTCGCTCGCCGTCACCACACTGTTCTGGGGCGCAGGCGCAACCTTGCAGTTCATCGTGCTGCGCTGGGCCGAAAAAGCGCTCGGCATGTCGCTGTCCGAAGGTGCCATTCTGCAAGCCGTATCGGCCGTGGGCGTCGCCGTCGGCGCCATCCTGGCGGCCTCGCGTATTCCGCTCAAGCGCTCTCTCTCGGTGTTGCCCGTCGGCATCGCCATGGGCCTCGCGGTGATGGCGATGGCGTTCTTCTCGAAGGATCTGCTGCCGTACGGCACCGAGTGGAAAGTGCCGCTCTACCTGATCGTCGCGTACATCTTCCTCATCATCGTCGGTGCACTCGCAGGTTTCTTCGTGGTGCCGATGAACGCCCTGCTCCAGCATCGCGGCCACGTGCTGCTCTCGGCCGGCCACTCCATCGCCGTGCAGAACTTCAACGAGAACCTGTCCGTACTTATCATGCTGTGCCTCTATGCACTGCTGATCTGGTTCAACGTGCCGGTCGGGGTCGTCATCATTCTGTTTGGCGTGTTTGTGTCGGGCACGATGTGGCTTGTCATGAAGCGTCATCAGGCCAATCAGCGCGAATTCGATTCGGTCTCGCTCATTGGCGAAGTCAAGCATTGATATGAATTTGCGTCATTCGCCCGTACCCATTGCCCTCACCATCGCCGGCTCCGACTCCAGCGGTGGCGCAGGCATCCAAGCCGACCTCAAGGCGTTTTCCGCGCTCGGCGCATACGGCGCGAGCGTGATTACCGCCCTCACCGCGCAGAATACGCAAGGCGTGACCGGTATCCACACACCGCCGGCGAGCTTTGTCACCGCCCAGATGGACGCCGTGTTTCAGGACCTCGAAGTCGATGCGGTCAAGCTCGGCATGCTGGCCAACGCCGAGGTCGTGCGCGCGGTGGCCGCCGGATTGCGGCGATACAAACCGCGCTTCGTCGTGCTCGATACCGTGATGATTTCGAAGAGCGGTCACGCGTTGCTGCAACCGGATGCCGTTGCCGCGCTGCGCGATGAACTGCTGCCGCTGGCGGACCTGATTACCCCGAATCTGCCGGAAGCCGCCGCGCTACTCGGTGTCGCGCCCGCTACCGACGAAAGCGAGATGGAGCAACAGGCGCAAGCGCTGCGCACGCTCGGTGCCCGCAATGTACTGGTCAAGGGAGGCCATCTCGCCGGCGATCTGAGCCCGGACTGGCTCGTGAGCGCCGCAGGCGTCGAACGATTCAGCGCACCGCGCATCGCCGCTCACAACACGCACGGCACGGGCTGCACGCTCTCCGCCGCACTGGCCGCGTTGCGTCCCCGTCGCGACAACTGGTCGGACACCGTGCGCGACGCCAAGGCGTATCTCAATGGTGCACTCGCCGCCAGCGACGCGCTTCATATCGGTCGCGGCATCGGCCCCGTCCATCACTTCCACGCGGTCTGGCCCAAGGATTGAGGCGCCCGCTCGGGCACCGAATCAGATTGACGGCGCGCCGTCGTCCACACTGCGCGCAAGCGCACGACGCGCCGCCGCACCGGCCCGCTCGCTCAATTCCTCGATACGATGGCGAGCGCGCGGCGCCCAGTAGTCCGGCACGATAAATCCTCGTTCGCACTCGAACCACCCCTCCTTGCCCGCTCGCTGCGACAACGAGACGATCAACAATGGCTCGGCGATACCACGTTCGCGCCAGTGCGTCTCGATGCGCACATGTATCGCGGCAAGCGATAAAGCGGCCGAGTCGTCCACACGGGCAGGCGCAAGCCAACGTGCCCGCGGCAACATGGCCCAGCGCCGCTCGCCCGACGCCACGGCGTCGTGAGACGTCGACTGCGCATGCGCCCACCATTCGTCGAGCGTCGCCCACCAGCCTCGACCGTGCGATTCAGACGCCACCTGCGGCACCTGCCCGCGTTGCGTGAGCGGATGGAATAACCACCCCTTGAGATACACCTGCGGCAGCCATGGCCCGGCGGCAGGCAACGCGCTGCGCGCAGCTTCGAGTGTCGTCAGGCGCAGTTGATGACCGAGCAAGCGCGCGACCTTGTCGGCCAGACTATCGGCCAGATTCGGCCCCAGCCAATGAAACTGGGCGGCGCGTTCGTCGAGCACCGGCGCCGGGAGCGCCGGCGGCACGAACAAGTACAGCTTTACCGCCAGTTCCCAATGAAGCAATTGGTGGTCGGCGCGACGCGTCAGCAGGAAGTCGCACTCGCCGAGCGTCATGTTGCCCCGCCGCGAATCGCGCACTTGCAAACCCGCGGCAAGCAGATCGAACCGAGGGCTGTGCATTAGCGCGAAATGCAGCAGTTGCTCCGCATAACGCCCCAGCCGGCTGGTTTCGCCACGCGCAAGAAATTCGCGCAACGGCTCGGGATTCGCATCGCAAGCCTGCAGCCAATCGTGCAGGAGTCGGGAGTGGAAGACCGGTTCCGAGACACTCGGCAGTGTCCCCGGCAAGATGCCGGATACGGAAATGGCAGGGTCGTCGGGCGCCACATCGGCCGCCGCCTGCACACTATCGAAATGGGCGAGTGCCGCCGGAAAACGGGTAGCACTGAGAAGGTCGGCAGACAGCAATAGCCACGCGAGGTCGCGCACCGGCGCCTCGCGTAGCGTTTCGATCAGTTCGCCGTAGGCTTGTTGGCCGGAGTCGATTCGCACACTGCCTCGTAGGTAGCCCGCGCCAGGCACCAATCCGTCCAGGCTTTGGCCTTGTCGGGCAGACTGCGTAATAGATAGGCCGGATGGTACGTCACGATCACCGGCACCCCTTCATACTCATGCACACGCCCGCGCAGGCTGGCAATGCTCGCTTGTGTGCGCAGGATACTTTGCGCCGCGAAGCGCCCCATCACCACGATCACTCGCGGTTTGAGCAGCGCGACCTGACGCTTCAGGTATGGCTCGCAGTTCGCGACTTCGTCCGCCTCCGGGTCGCGATTGTTCGGTGGACGGCACTTGAGCACATTCGCGATATAGACGTTCTCACCGCGCCGCAACGCCGAGGCTCGCAACATGTTGTCGAGCAGTTTGCCTGCCTGACCGACGAACGGCTCGCCCTGCAAGTCTTCCTGCTGGCCCGGCGCTTCGCCCACGAGCAGCCAATCGGCCTCGCGGTCACCTACGCCGAAGACCGTCTGCGTACGCTTCTCGCACAAGCCGCACAAGCGGCAATTGGCGACACGCTCGGTCAGCGCCTCCCAGTCCAGCGTCTCGACGCCCGGCAATGCAGGGCGTGACGGCGCGCCGGTCTCGCCCGCATCGCGCACGATTGACCACAATGCGGCGTCGGCGGCAGCATCGCCGTCGCCGTTACCATCGCTATCGAGCCACATCGGGATGTCGTCGGGCGGCAGATCGGCCATGCGACGGTTGGCACCGCCGCTCTGGGGCGACCCTCGCGCGACTTCCGCGCGGACAGGCGCTATACGCGTGACAGGTGCAGCCGGCGCCTCATCCAGGCTCGCAGCACGCGCAGCGGCACGCACGCTGCCCTGCGCGACGGACGGCGACACATCCCATGGCGGCATATCGTCAGCCGGCAGACCGCCCCGAAGGGCCACCGTTTCGGCGAGCGTTGCCACATCGCCGTCTTCGGCAGTCACCACCGCCGCCCTGGCCACGGCATCGTGCGACATCCACACCGGCCACAGCCCAAACTCTTCCAGAATCGCTTTAGGCCACGGCACGATCGGTCTCCCACGACAGGCGCATCACAATGGCGTCTTCACGACGCCCACTCGCCGGATAATATCCCTTGCGCCGGCCGATCTGCTCGAAACCGAAACGCTCATAGATGCGCAACGCCCGCATATTCGACGGGCGCACTTCCAGCAACACCCCGCCCATACCCTGCTCACGCGACACGCGTACCACCTCTTCGAGCAACTGCACACCCAGACCGTTACCCTGCATTTCCGGCACGACGCACACGTTGAGCAAATGCGACTCGTCGACGACCGGCATCAACAGGAAATAGCCCAGCAACGAGCCATCGACCGCGCGCAGGCAGACCCCCTGATGCCCGGCATCCATCGAATCGGCGAAATTCTGCCGCGTCCACGGAAACGGGTATGCGCGCACCTCGACGGCGACAACCTCATCGAGATCAGCCAACGTCATCGGCGAAAAATGATTCGGACCGGTCTGGCGCATCAGGGCGTCTCCTTGCCGGCGCCCTGCACCGCCGCCTGCTTGATGGCCTCGCGCTCGGCCGTCGTCTGCGCCACCTTGTTACGGAGGTAGAACGGCATGGCCTGATCGGCAGGAATCGCCTCGCCTCGAGCGAAGGCGCGCGCCGCCAGCGTCGCGACGTAACGCGCACGCGGCATGGCATCGACCAACACGGCCTGCGCCTGCACGCTTGCCTGCAAACGCTCGCCAAACGCCAGCACGGCATTACCGGCGACGACGAAAGCGGCGTCGGGGGCACGCACCTGTTCGGCGGCGTCGAGCGACGGCGACTGCGCTTCGCGCCAGTCTTCGGCCGCGGCGTCCCAGGCATAGTCGGCCCAGTAAGCCTCGTTCATCCGCGCATCGAGCGCGACAAGAACCCGCTGCGTGTCGACGCGCAAAGCGCGCGCCGCTTCGGCACAAGCCAGTAACGTGCCCACCGGCACGACGGGCAGTTTGGCCCCAAAGGCCAACCCCTGCGCAACGCCACACGCGGTGCGCAGCCCGGTAAACGAGCCAGGGCCGGCGCCAAAGGCGATCGCATCGCATTCGGCAAGCGTCACACCAGCCTCGCGCAAGACATCGCGCACAGCCGGAAGAATATGGGTACTGGAGACGGGGCCGGTATCGAGATGACGCTCGAACACAAGGGCCGGCGCCCCACTGGCGGGATCGTGACGATACAAGGCGACCGAACAAAACTCGGTCGAGGTATCCAGAGTGAGAAGCGTAATCGAAGACATGGCGCTATTGTAATCGGGCGCGCGACAAGCAACCTAGCGGGATCGACGGCAACCCGCGCCAAAGCTGACGCCAGCCACTGCGGTACTCCCCTGAAATGCATGCCCAAGGGACTCCTGCGACCCCGTGAAAATCCGAACGTGCACTTTTCAAAAAAAACAGGTATAATCCGCGCTTCGCTTCGCGGGGTTCTATGAAATACCTCGTCAGGCGACGAAAAACTGCGTTTTGCCCCAATCCTGTGATAAGCCGCTGTAGTTCTTGCCGGTACTGGCGTTCCTGATGGAACGACCCGCCGCCGTCCCTGGCTTACGATACGGATTTCGATCCGCTTTCTGCCCCATCCGCGATTTGCTTCCTGCTTGCGACGAATTGGGTTTGCCGATTGGCGCCAACGCCCCGACATCACCTTTCAATCCGCAAGAGGATTCATGGAACAGCATTCCAAAATGTCTGCGCTCGCGCAGACGTATTTCCCTACGTCTGAAGAAAACACCGCCGCTATTGTTGTTGACGCCACGCCGGCAGTCAGCACCGACGGTCAGCCCTCGTTCGCCGAACTCGGCCTGAACCCGGCAATTCTGACGGCCCTTATCACCGCAGGCTACACCAGCCCGACGCCGGTTCAGCAGCGCGCAATCCCCGCTGCGCTTGCCGGTCGCGATCTGCTCGTGTCGAGCCCGACGGGTTCGGGCAAGACGGCCGCCTTCATGCTGCCCGCTATCCACCGCTTCGCCGAAATGCAAGCAAGCGGCGAGTTGGGCAGCCGCGCTCCGGCCGCCCATCCGCGCAACCAGCCGGCCGCCCCGGGCGAAAAGCCCCGCAAGGGCCAGCGCGTGCGCCGCGTGGCGGCTCAACCGCTGCTGCTCGTGCTCACGCCGACGCGCGAACTGGCGCAACAGGTCTCGACGGCTGCCGATACGTACGGCAAGCAACTGCGCCGTCTGCGTACGGTCAGCATTCTGGGTGGCATGCCCTACCCGCGTCAGCTCGAAATGCTGGCCAAGCAGCCCGAAATCATTGTGGCAACGCCGGGCCGTCTGCTCGATCACATCTCGAGCGGCAAGATCGATCTGTCGCAACTGATGATGCTGGTGCTCGACGAAGCCGACCGCATGCTGGACATGGGTTTCATCGACGACATCCAGACCATCGTCGACGCTACGCCCGAATCGCGTCAGACGTTGCTGTTCTCGGCAACGATCGACGGCCGCATGGGAGAAATCACGCGTCGTCTGCTGCGTGATCCGGAAACCATCGAGATCACGCGCGGCAGCGAACAACGCACCAACGCCAACATCGAGCAAACGCTCCATTATGTGGACGACCGCGCCCACAAGGATCGCCTGCTCACGCACTTGCTCGGCAACGACGCGCTCGATCAGGCCATCGTGTTCACGTCGACCAAGCGCGACGCCGACTTGATCGCCGACCAACTCGAGCAAGCCGGTTTCGACAGCGCTGCACTGCACGGCGACATGCCGCAAGGCGTGCGTAACCGTACGCTGCGCGCATTGCGCGAGCGCCGTGTGCGCGTGCTGGTGGCGACCGACGTGGCAGCACGTGGCATCGACGTGCCGGGCATCACGCACGTGTTCAACTACGATTTGCCGAAGTTCGCAGAAGATTACGTCCACCGCATTGGCCGTACGGGCCGTGCCGGCCGTCGTGGCGTGGCCGTGAGCCTCGCCGCACACGGTGAAATCGGTGCCGTGCGCCGCATCGAACGCTACACGCGTGAACCGCTGCCGGTGAACGTAGTGGCCGGTTTCGAACCGCGTCGCTCGCCGCCGAAGGGTGGCAGTGGTGCTGGCAGCAAGCGTCCGGGTCAAGGCCGTGGCGGTCCGCGTCATGGTCAAGGCGGCGGCAACAGCCGCTGGAGCAACAGCAGCGCCCCGCGTTACGGTAACAACAGCGGTAATGGCGGCAATGGCGGCTATCAGGGCGGCCAACGCTTCGGCGGCGCCAAGCCGGCCGGTGCCCCGTTCGAGCGCCGTGAAAGCAGTGGCTACCAGCAAGGCGAAGGCGGCAACGGTGGCAATGGCTTCTCGAACGGCAGCGCGACCGACCGCTTCGAGCGTCGCTCGCCGCGTCCGGCCGACGGCAACCGTCAGGAACGTGGCGGCCGCAGCTTCGACGCACCGCGTCAGGACCGTGGCTTCGGCAATCGCAACGGCGGCAGCGGCTTCAGCAAGCGTCGCAGCGACTGAATAGCCTGACACCGGCAGGACGAGTCATCGACGAGTCCTGCCCGAATGTCTGAAAACCCCGGATGTCGACATCAGTCGTCGACATCCGGGGTTTTCTCTTTTGTGCGCCTGAATCAGGACGCCGACGCGAACCGGTCCGTCGCCTCGATCAGCCAATGCAGGATGGTGGGCTCACTAAACGCATGTCCGGCGTCCGGCGCCCAATAGAAATCCGCCTCCGGCCATGCCTTGTGCAACGCCCATGCGGTATGCGCAGGTGTCGCCATGTCGTAACGGCCCTGAACGATCACCCCCGGAACGTCGCGCAAACGGTGCGCACCGTCGATCAATTGATTCGGCGTGAGAAAACCATCGTGCACGAAGTAGTGGTTCTCGATGCGGGCAAACGCAATCGCGTAATGCGGGTCGCCAAAGGCCTCTGCGAGCTGGTCGTCCGGCAGCAGTGTGATCGTGCTGCCCTCCCACATGCTCCACGCACGGGCCGCCTCAATTCTGACCGCCTCGTCGGGATGAATCAGCCGCTTCCGATAGGCGCGCATCAGATCGCCGCGCTCTTCGAGCGGAATCGGCGCCAGAAACGCCTCCCAACGATCCGGGAACAGCCACGAGGCGCCCGTCTGGTAGTACCACTGCAATTCTTCGCGACGCACCGTGAAAATGCCTCGCACGATCAGTTCGCTCGCACGATTCACATGCGCTTGCGCGTAGGCCAACGCCAGCGTGCTGCCCCACGAGCCGCCAAACACCTGCCATTGTTCGTATCCGAATTTGACTCGCAACCGCTCGATGTCATCCACCAGATCCCATGTGGTGTTGTGCTCAAGGCTTGCATGCGGGATCGAACGTCCGCAACCACGTTGGTCGAACAGTGTGATGCAGTACCTGGCCGGATCGAACAATCGCCGGTGCTCCGGCGAACAACCGCCCCCAGGGCCGCCATGCAGAAACACCACCGGCTTGCCGAGCGGATTGCCGCACCGCTCCCAATAAATACGATGTCCGTTACCGACATCGAGCATCCCACTCTCGTAGGGCTCGATAGGCGGATATAAACCGCGTAGTGTGTCCGGGCGCGTCTCTATGATCCTGCCGGGCGCACGTCTCGGGCCGAGTGTCTGCGTCTGCGGATCGTTCCGCATGTTGTGGACAGCATCATCGGGAAAATCGGCTGACATCGGCATCCTCACGTGAACGTTGGCCGGCGCGTCATCCAAGTTACGTGCGACGCGGACGGTGAAAACATGGATGAGTAGGACGGGGACAAATACGTCGAAGTTCAGTGTAGCGTGAGTAACGCTTATTGCGTGCACTCCCCATCCCGCATCGACACGAGGATGAAGCGGAGGGGGGCCGCATGTTTGGGGTACCGAAATTTCGGCATTCGCACGCCTATAGTGCGTGCGGGGTGCAGAGGCACCCCGATCGGGCTTGACTGCACGGGTGGGCGGCGTCACGCAGACGAGCACTACCGGGTTTGCCCCCGTTGTTGCGCCGCGCCAAAGCCATAGAATCGAAGTGAAGGGTTTGCTGGCGATGCAGATGTCGACACCCAAAAAAGTGTCGAGATCGCCGGAACAGCAGACTGGGTGCAAGACCGTGTAATACCTGCGCGAGCCTGTGAACGCGTGTTCAGCAACGCCAACTGCGGGAGGTCATATGTTATTTACCCACATCCTCATTCCGACCGACGGCTCGGAGCTATCTCAAAAGGCCGTGACTGGCGGACTCGAACTGGCGCGTGCGCTCGGCGCGAGAGTGACGGGCTATTGCTGCCTCGCCGAGTATCCTTACTCCCCCTTCAGCGAGTACGTGCTGGAAGCGCCTGCCACGTTCAGCGAGCGCATTGCCGAAGAAGCCTGCGCCCACCTCGATAAGCTGGCCGAAGCCGCTGCAGCAGCGGGTGTGCCGTTCGATCGCGACAGCTCCACTTTCCCTGCGCCCTATCTGGGCATCATTGACGCAGCAGAACGCCACAGGTGCGACGTTATCCTGATGGCCTCGCATGGACGCCGTGGACTCACCAGCCTGTTGCTGGGCAGCGAGACGCAGCGCGTTCTCGTGCACTCGAAGATCCCCGTACTCGTCTATCGGTGATCCGTCTGCGCCAACCTGGCAACTCATGAAAAAAGGCCCGTGAGCGGGATAAGCTCACGGGCCCTTTCTCGTTCAGGCGTGCATTGCAGCCCTCACCGCGACGGGACCACAGTCAGGACTGCCCCCGGCCGGATAAGCCGGACGCGCGGTCATGACGCGGCGGCGCTCCACCCACGACGATGTGCCCCCACGCGCATCGTTGCAGGCGGGCGCGTCGCGCCCTCCCTCAGCCCTGTCAGGCTATCTTGACCTGCGCCTTCTTTTCGTCGAAGAACTGTTCGTCCTCCGTCGAACCCTTCAGGGCCGTGGTCGATGCGTCGCGCTCAATCGTCTGCGTGACGGCGTCGAAGTAGCCCGTACCCACTTCGCGCTGGTGCTTGACTGCCGTGAAGCCCTTGTCGGCAGCGGCGAATTCCGCTTCCTGCAACTCCACGAAGGCGCTCATCTGACGGCGGGCGTAGCCGTGCGCCAGGTTGAACATCGAGTAGTTCAGGCTGTGGAAGCCGGCCAGCGTGATGAACTGGAACTTGTAGCCCATGGCACCGAGTTCCTTCTGGAACTTGGCGATGGTGGCGTCGTCGAGGTTCTTCTTCCAGTTGAACGACGGCGAGCAGTTGTACGAAAGCATCTTGCCCGGGAAGTGCTTGTGGATGCCCTCGGCAAATCGCTTGGCGAATTCAAGATCCGGCTTGCCGGTCTCACACCACACCAGATCGGCGTACGGTGCGTAGGCCAGACCGCGTGCGATTGCCTGATCCAGGCCATTGCGCGTACGGTAGAAGCCCTCGACGGTGCGCTCGCCGGTGCAGAACGGCTGGTCGGTCGGATCGACGTCGGCGGTAATCAGATCTGCCGCTTCCGCATCGGTACGCGCGATCAGGACGGTCGGCACGCCGAGCACGTCGGCAGCCAGACGCGCCGCCACGAGCTTGGCCACGGCTTCGCGCGTCGGCACGAGCACCTTGCCCCCCATGTGGCCGCACTTCTTGACCGAGGCGAGTTGGTCTTCGAAGTGCACGCCGCCGGCGCCCGCTTCGATCATTGCCTTCATCAGTTCGAAGGCGTTGAGCACGCCGCCGAAGCCGGCTTCCGCATCGGCCACGATCGGCGCGAAGTAATCGATATAGCCTTCATCGCCCGGGTTCTTGCCTTCCGACCATTGAATCTGATCGGCACGGGTGAAGGTGTTGTTGATGCGACGCACGACCTGCGGCACCGAGTTGGCCGGATACAGCGACTGGTCGGGGTACATTTCGCCTGCGAGGTTCGCGTCGCCCGCGACCTGCCAGCCCGACAGGTAGATGGCCTTGAGGCCGGCCTTGACCTGCTGCATGGCCTGATTGCCCGTCAGTGCGCCAAGCGCGTTCACGAACGGCTCGTCGTTGATCATGCTCCACAGGCGCTCCGAACCGCGACGGGCAAGCGTTTGTTCCGGCTGGATAGAGCCGCGCAGACGCACCACGTCTTCGGCCGAATAGCCACGCTTGATACCCTTCCAGCGCGGATTGTTCGCCCAGTCCTGCTCGAGTTGTTTCACTTGCTCTTGACGAGTCGCCATGATGATCTCTCCTAGTTTCTCAATACAAATAAAGAGGGGTGACGCTTTGCTGCTTTGTCGTTGCCGAAACTGCGGTTGACCACTCTCGGCGTTTCCAAATCGGCAGGTCTTGTATAAGAGTGTAGGCATTTCTCATGCGATGCAACAGAGAAAATTAGCATCTTAAATAATATTTTTTATTCATTAAAATCAAATAGATATGAAGTTGATTTCTTGATGTGAAACGATATTTCCCTTCCTGAAATTGCGGCGTTGTGCCAAGCAGCGCAAATTTTTACGCACCGCAAAGGCATTCCGCATCATGAAAAAAGCCGGTAACAGTCGTTACCGGCTTCGATCGGGGCGCCCTCCACGCGGGCAGAATTGCCCGGCGCTCAGGTCATGACGCCACGCGACGGGTGGACGGCACGGCCTTCGGCGGCTTGCACACGAGCCACACCGCGAGCGCGATGAAACAGCCGCCGAAAAAATGCGCCATCGTGACCGCCTCATTCAGGAACAAGGCGCCCCACAGCACGCCGAACGGCGGAATCAGGAAAGTCACGGTCAGCGAGCGCAGCGGGCCAAGATCCGCAATCAGGCGGAAGAACAACATATAGGCCACTGCACTGCACAGGAAGCCGAGCGCCGCCATTGCAGCCCAGACACCGCCCGTGGCCGGGCCGGGAATGCCAGACGTCGCCGACACGTAGCCGAAGAACGGCAGCAACACGATGGCGGCGCCCAGTTGGCTGCCAAACGCCACGAGCTTGGCGTCGAGGCCACCTCGATCGGTGATCCAGCGCTTGGTCAGATAGCCCGCCAAACCGTAGCAGGACGTCGCGACGAGACACGCCAGCGCCCCCATGACCACCGGCCCGGACATCGTGACCGGGCCGGTGCGCGTCAGCACGGCCACCCCGACCAGACCGAGCAACACGCCCAGCGCCTTGGCCCCCGTCAGGCGATCATGGAAAAACAGGGCGCCGATGATGACGCCCATGAGAGGTGTCGTCGCGTTGAGGATGGCAGAGTAACCGGCAGGCAGCACACGGGCGGCCAGGCAGTACATCACGAACGGAATGCCGGAGTTGATCACGCCGAGCACCATCGACGCCCCAAGCAGCCCCTTGAACTCCCAGCGAACCCGCAACGCCAGCAGAATCACCGCCAGCCCCACGGCACCGAGGGTGACGCGCAGGAAGGCCGTAGGCAATGGCCCGAGTGCGGGTACGATGATGCGCATGAAAAGAAAGCTCGCGCCCCAGATGGCGGCGAGCGTCAGTAAACGGGCAATGTCAGATGAGCGCATGGTCGAAAAGGCGGCGCGACCGGCCGCCGGAAACATGGGAACGCGTGAATCGTCCCACATCGATGTCCGGCACGCTGGTCATATTCGGACATGGCGGCACGCGCACCCGCCAGCCCATCGTCAAACCGGACGGCGAGATCTCACGGATCGCCCTCCCCCAAGTCTGCTGGCATCCATCCAATGCCCCGCATGCGCTTGCCGCATCGAACCCCTTCGACTGGTCCGCTGCCGGTTGTGACGCCACGCGGGTACGACCTCTGGAATCACTACGAAGTCACGTGGCTGGACATGCATGAGCGGCCGCAGATCGCTGTCGTGGAACTCGTGATCCCGTGCGATTCTCCGTACACGCTGGAAATGTCGGACGCGCAACGCTACTTCCTCACACTGCGCGACCAATGCTTCGAATCGGCCGACGCGGTCGAAGCGCACTTGGCGGGCGAGTTATCGCGCGGCCTGCAAGCCTATGTCCTCGTGCGCACGACACCCGTGAGGCAAGCCGTGCGCACGACCACTGCATGCGGGCCCGGCGCGCTGAGCCTCGATCTGGCACCGGTCAGCGTAGTGCGCGGCGGCGTACAGGCCGATCTCCTGCGCCATGCCCGTCACGCCGACACCTCACCTGCATCGCCGCTTCACGAGTGCCTGACCTCCGACCTGCTGAGCGTGCGATGTCCGCTGACCGATGGCATCGACTACGGAACCGTCTGGTTCGACTACACGGGAGAGCCGATCTGTCGGCATTCGCTATTAGCCTACATTCTCTCGTACCGCGATAGCGCCATGCTGATCGAACAATGCGTCGACCAGCTCTTCGCCGACGTGCTCGCCCAATGCGCCCCGACAAGACTGGCCGTCGGCGCACGATTCACGCGACGTCACGGCATCGATATCAACCCGGTACGTGCCACGCATGCCATTGCCATTTCCAACGTCCGCACTGTTCGCCAATGATTGCAATGACCGATACCGCCTCTACGCCACCCGCCTGTACCACTCCCCCTTCGCGCCAGGCCACACGCATCACGCCGGCCGTGATCGTGCTCGCGATTGCCTTCGTGAGCTTCCTTCTGATCTCGAATGCGCTCGGTGCGCGCGTGTGTGAAGTCACGCTGCCCTGGTCGATCGGGGACGAGCCGTTCCGGCTGACGTTCTCCGCCGCGCTGATCAGCTTCCCGTTCGCGTATCTGTTTTCGTCGGTGCTCACGGAGGTCTACGGCTACCGCATCAGCCGTATCGTGATCTGGAGCGGTCTCTCGGCCAATCTGGTGATGATCGGATTTCTATGGCTGATGTCGTGCCTGCCGACCGATGCCGCCTGGGCAGCACAGACCGGCTTCACCGACGAGGTGCAACGCCACTGGTTCGGGGCCATTGCCCACATGTTCCTCGCGTCGGTCTCCGCGTGCCTCGTGGGGGAGTTTGCGAACGCCGCCACCCTCGCTCGCATGAAGGTGGCCATGCACGGCCGGCTGGCGAGCGTGCGCCTCATGATGGGCAACGCGCTGGCCGCCATGCTCGACACGGTCGTGTTTGTGGCGGTGGCATTCGCCTATGTGCTCGACATCGACGCGATGGCCCGAATGGCCGGACTCGAGTTCGTCTTCAAGTGCGCGCTGCAATGGCTGGTGCTGCCGTTGACAGTCGGTCTCGCGCGTCTGCTCAAACGCGCAGACGGCATCGACCATTACGACGTAGCGACCTCGCTGAATCCGTTCGGCTTTCCGATGTCGATGCTTCGGCAACTCGCCATCGGCAGATAGCGCGCGCGGGGCAACTACGTCAACGCTGGTGGCGCAAAGACCTCAGGTCAGGCGGCGTTGGCATCGCGCTCGCGACGGTAGGCAACCCAATCGCCTCCTGAAATCTGCGGCAACTGACTGACCGCCGATTCGCTCACCGGATAAACGATGCATGCATACGTCGCGCCGTCGCACGCGACGTCGTGCATCTCCCGAACGAACAACCCCGCCTCGCCCGGATAGACCGCCTCGATCTCGTCGAGCACGGGGATCAGTGCCGCCGGAATCCGGTAAATGTCACCGGTCACATGTTGGCCCGCTTCAGCGAACACCATGCCCGGATAGTGTCCGAAATCATACAGCCGCCCACCGAGTGACGCGCTGCCGACGTAGACCGGCGCCGCAATGCCGTGACGTGCGGCCGCTCGCATCATGTCGTTGATTTCTCCCGCACGCAGCGTGCCATAGACGAAGGCATAGATTGCCTCGTCCGAGGCGTCATGGGCGTCGCACATCTCACGCGTTACCGTTGTCATCACGAACATCCAGATCGGAATTGGCTGACGTTAGATCAGAAGAACGTCAGGGAACGAAGGAAAAGGCGTCGGGCCATTTATAGCCGCCGATAGCCGCCGATAACCGCCTGTGGCTGCATATAGCGGCGTCCGCCGCATACTGACTTGGATCATAGCGTCTTTGCCGCCCGGAAAGCTGTGGCACGCGCCCTTGAGCGACCGATGGAAACCGAGAGACCCTAACGCCCATGCGCGGCTGATTTACACTTATGAAACTCAAATTGTCGCGATTACGCCATGCCCAACCTCATGCCCGTGTCACCCGGCCTGTTGGATGCCGAGCCACCGGGCGCCGATGCCGCCACGTCATCACCGGTCGACCCCGGACCGTATGTTTTGCCCACGGCATTCATGCCGACCCAGGCGCGCCCGGTGCGGCTGCGCGCACGGCCGTTGGGCGACGGCATCCGCGTGCCCGACCATCAGCATGCCTGGGCTCAGGTCGCGTACACGCCACGAGGTGTCATTCAGATTGCGGTCGCCGATGCGGCGTGGATCGTACCGCCATCGCGCGCGATCTGGATTCCGCCGAATGTCGTGCACAGCCTGCAAGTCAACGAACCTTCGTACCTGCGCACGCTTTACGTCCATCCGGACGTCATCCCGGCGGGACTCGATCATTGCCGAGTCGTGGAGGTGTCGCCGTTGCTGCGCGAGTTGATCGCGGCCATCGACGTGCCCGAGGACACCCTTGATGCCCCCCGCGAGCAACTACTGGGGGGTTTGATTCTTGACGAGTTGCGGCGTGCGTCACCGTTGCCCCTGGAGGTGCCGCTACCGCGCGACAAGCGGTTGCTCACCCTATGCAACGCGATGCTGGTCGATCCGGCGCGCGCCTGGACACTCGATCAATGGGCCCGCTACGCAGGCGCCAGCCCGCGTACCATCGGACGGCTGTTCCGGCAGGAACTCAATATGAGTTTCGTGCAATGGCGCCAGCATGTTGTGTTGGCACGGGCGATTCCGCTCGCATCGAAGGGATATCCGCTCGCCCGCATCGCCAGGGAATTGGGCTATCGAAGTCAGAGTGCGTTTTCCGCGATGTTCAAACGCACCTTCGGACGCACCCCCAGCGAGTTCTTCGCCACCGTTCCCGACGCTACATCTGCCGGAACAGATGCGCATACTGACGACTGACCGCCACGCGATCCTTGCGACGCTTGAGCTTGAGTGTGAGACGGCCCAACGGCGTGTGCTGTGCGCTCACGACTTCGGCAACGTTGACCACCGTACTGCGATGCACCTGCCAGAAGCGCGACGGATCGAGTTGCGGCATCAATTCCCGCAGACTCGTGCGGATCAGCAGATCGCCGTCGGTCGTCGCCACCACGACGTACTTGTCGGCGGCCTCGAAAAAGCACACATCCTCGACGGGGACGATGCGAATCTCGTCGTGCACCGAGGCCCGGACAAACCGCAGATACTCGCGGGTATCCGTGGGCGGGGCGATACGTGGCTCCGGCGCGCCGTCCTGCTGCCCTGACTGGGCTCCCGCCTCCAGATGCGTGCGCAATGTCGTCAGCAGTTGCGAAAGCGCGTTGCTGTCCGGCATGGCCAGACGTTCGCGCACCCGTGCCACCGTGCGCGCCAGACGATCGGGCTCCACCGGTTTGAGCAGATAGTCAACGGCGGCCGCGTCGAACGCGTCGAGCGCGAACCGATCGAACGCCGTCACGAACACGATCTGCGGCGGCCGGGCCAGCCGCGCGCATGCGCGAGCGACGTCGAGTCCGGTCGCGCCAGGCATGGAGATATCGAGAAAAACGACATCCGGCTGTGTCTGCGCGATGGCGGCAATCGCCGACGTCCCGTCCGGTGCTACGGGCAGCACATGCAACCCGGGCCACGTCTGCGCAAGCATGGTGCGCAACGCGTCGGCGAGCAAAGGTTCATCTTCGGCAATCAGGGCAACGGGGGATGTCATGCACTGCACTCTCTGGGACTGGAAACCTATGCCGTTGGCACCGTTTGCGGCCCGGAGAACCCCACAGGCAAACGCAACGTTGCGACAACGCCTCGCGGCACGCTCTCGGTGAGCGTGAGGCGCGCAGTGTCGCCATAGAGCACCCGCAGGCGCTCTCGAATATTCGTCAGGCCGACGCCCCCCACAGGCTCGGGCACATTGCTTCGCACGGCGGCACGAAAGCCCGCGCCGTCATCCGCCACGCGCACCACCACTTGCCATTCGCCGTTCGCCGAACGCTCGCGCCGGGCGCTGACATCCACCGAAGCGCCGCCTGCAAGCGGTTCTACACCATGCTTGACCGCGTTCTCGACAAGCGGTTGCACCAGCATCGGGGGCACCTGCAACGTGCGGCAATCCTCGGGCAAATCGAGCGTGTAACGCAGCCGTTCGCCGAAGCGCACTTGCTGGATCGCCATCAAGGCTTCGAGCAGCGTGAATTCGTCGGCCAACGTCGTGACCTTGGCCCGTGTGGCCGCGAGCGACGCGCGCAAGAACCGGTTGAGATGCCCGAGCAAGGTCCGTGCGCGCGCCGGATCGCTCGCGACGAGCGAGTCCAGATTGGCGAGCACATTGAACAGAAAGTGCGGCTCCAGTTGCGCCTGCAGTGTCTGCAATTGTGCGTGGACGAGTGCCTTTTCCGCCGCCGCCTCGCGCAGCGCCTGCTGCGCCGTCGCTTCGCGCAACTGCGACAGCCGCGCGCGCGACCACCCGTGATACGTGCCGATGCCGGTGGCAAGCAACGCGATGAGCAGCACGATGGGCAGCGAGTGTCCGTTCAACGGCCGCCACATCGAGATCGGCAGTCCCAGCAGCGCGGTACCGATGGCGATGCCTGACACGAGCCCGGCCGCACAACCGAACGCCACGAGCAGCAGGAACGGCGCCGTCGCCGGCGCGCCGTCACGCCAGATCGCGCGCCGTCCACCGTCGACAAACGCGGTGATGGAAATGCCGATGCACTGACTGAAAACGAAATTCTGTACGAAGGTGCCACCGAAACCGACAAAAAAGAGGATCAGGGCGATGACCGTGTTGAAGAGCCCCACACCCACGAGTTCGCGAAAAAACGTCGGCCACAGGCCTCTCGTCACTTTGACGGGGCCTGCGTGTGCGCGCTCAACGGATTGCGGTTGTCTCATCGTCGACATGCGTTTCATGCGCCTGCCCCGCCTGTCATGGCGAGCGAGCCTGGCCCGGCTTCTGGCGCCCTTTGCGTTTGTTTTAGTGCCCCTGCTTGCTTATCGCTGTTCCTGCCGTTGCGGGTGACCGACGTTTCGGTGCCGCTCGCCCCACCTGCGCCCCCCGGCGCGGCGGCTGCCTCATGGTGCCACATCTGCGTCAGCGCGCTGTTGAGCACCCGCCCCGGCATCAGGACGGCAGCGCCGCCGGCGATCACTAGCCCGGCGTACAGGCCCAGCATCTGCCGGCGATGTGCGCTCACGTTACCCCGCCGTATCGCCACCACCGCCAGCACCAGACCGGTCAGCACGTAAGCCGAGAGTGCGTGCAGCCACGACAGATGGCCCCCGCCGAGTTCACGGATCCCGAAGCTCGTCGCTGCCGTCACGGCCATCGCCGCCACCCACGACCGGCCGACCCAACGGTGCCGCGATGTGCCGCGTCGCATGAGCAGAATACCGACGCCCAACAGTACGGCCGCTACCGCAGCCCCCAAGTGCATTCCCACCATCGTCGCCATGACGTCCTCGCTGTGTACGGATCATGGCGCTACGATAAAAACCTGTCCCGACGCACGCAGCCGTCTTGCGACGAATGGCGTCAACACGCCGCCAACGGCGAACGGCCGGCGCAAACGGCAAGCGACGGGCGGCGGGCATCGCGCGGTGACGTGCTGCGGCCGCGCATTTTCGCCGATGATTGTGACACGACGATGCCAGGTGTCACGCGTAAAAAAATAGACAAAAAAATCCCCGCGCTCCTCTCGGAGCACGGGGATCGATCAGGTTTGTCCTACTCAGGCTTACCCGGCGGTGGCTTCGGTCTCGTTGCTCACCTGCGGAGCGCTTTCGCCCTCGAAGGTGAAACGCCCGTCGCGCCAGTCGACCGGAATGGTGTCCTTCGGCCCGAACTTGCCTGCGAGCACCAGCTTGGCGACCGGGTTCTCGATCTCCTGCTGAATCGCCCGCTTGAGCGGCCGTGCCCCGAACACCGGGTCGAAGCCTTCGCGCGCCACGTGCATGAGCGCCGCCTTGCTGACCTCGAGCGTCATGTCCAGCTTGGCCAGACGTTGACGCAGGATCTCGATCTGGATCGTGGCAATCGACTCGATATGCTTCTGGTCGAGCCCGTGGAACACCACGACTTCGTCGATCCGGTTCAGGAACTCCGGACGGAAGTGATCCTTGATCTCCGTCCACACCGCGTCCTTGATCCGCTCCTGCGGCTCGCCGACCATCGACTGGATCATCGACGAACCGAGGTTCGACGTCATCACGATCACCGTGTTCTTGAAGTCCACGGTACGGCCTTGCCCGTCGGTCATCCGGCCATCGTCAAGCACTTGCAGCAGCACGTTGAATACGTCCGGATGAGCCTTTTCGACTTCGTCGAGCAGGATCACGCTGTACGGCTTGCGACGCACGGCTTCCGTCAGGTAGCCACCCTCTTCGTAACCGACATAGCCCGGAGGCGCACCGATCAGACGCGCCACGCTGTGCTTCTCCATAAACTCGCTCATGTCGATACGGATGAGGTGATCATCCGAATCGAACAGGAACATCGCCAGCGCCTTGCAAAGCTCGGTCTTGCCCACACCGGTCGGCCCGAGGAACAGGAACGACCCATACGGACGGTTCGGGTCCGCAAGCCCTGCACGCGAACGGCGGATGGCGTCGGCCACGGCGGTAATCGCCTCGTCCTGCCCCACCACGCGCTCATGCAGCTTGGCTTCCATATTGAGCAGCTTTTCGCGCTCGCCTTGCATCATCTTCGAGACCGGGATGCCCGTGGCTCGCGAGACCACTTCGGCGATTTCTTCAGTGCCCACCTGCGTGCGCAACAGACGCGGATGCGCCTGCTGGCCCGCCGCCTCTGCGGCAGCGGCATCCTTCAACTGCGCTTCGAGCTGCGGCAGCTTGCCGTATTGCAGCTCGGCCACCTTGTCGAGCTTGCCCTCGCGTTGCAGCTTCGTGATCTCGGCACGCACCCGGTCAATCTCTTCCTTGACCTGAGCGCTGCCTTGCACGGCAGCCTTTTCGGCCGTCCAGATTTCTTCGAGGTCGGCGTACTCACGCTCCAGGCGTGAAATCTCTTCCTCGATCAACCCCAGGCGCTTTTGCGACGCTTCGTCGGTTTCCTTCTTGACGGCTTCACGCTCGATCTTCAACTGGATCAGACGACGGTCGAGCTTGTCCATCACTTCCGGCTTCGAATCGATTTCCATCTTGATCTTCGAGGCCGCCTCGTCGATCAGATCGATGGCCTTGTCCGGCAGGAACCGGTCGGTAATGTAACGCTGGCTGAGTTCAGCCGCCGCCACGATGGCCGGGTCGGTGATCTCCACGCCGTGGTGCAGTTCGTACTTTTCCTGCAAGCCGCGCAGAATGGCGATGGTTGCCTCGACGCTCGGCTCGTCGACAAGCACCTTCTGGAAACGACGCTCCAGAGCGGCGTCCTTCTCGATGTACTTGCGGTATTCGTCGAGCGTGGTCGCGCCGATGCAATGCAGTTCGCCACGCGCGAGCGCGGGCTTGAGCATGTTGCCGGCGTCCATCGCGCCTTCGGCCTTGCCGGCACCGACCATCGTATGAATCTCGTCGATGAACAGAATCGTGCGGCCTTCGTCCTTGGCAATGTCGCTCAGCACGCTCTTCAGGCGCTCTTCGAACTCGCCGCGGAATTTCGCGCCGGCGAGCAGCCCCGCCATGTCGAGGGCGAGCACGCGCTTGTTTTTGAGCGACTCCGGCACTTCGCCGTTGACGATACGCTGAGCGAGGCCTTCCACGATGGCGGTCTTGCCCACGCCCGGCTCACCGATGAGTACCGGGTTGTTCTTCGTACGGCGTTGCAGAATCTGGATCGTGCGGCGGATTTCGTCGTCGCGGCCGATCACCGGGTCGAGCTTGCCGAGGGCAGCGCGTTCGGTCAGATCAAGCGTGTATTTCTTGAGGGCTTCGCGTTGGCCTTCGGCTTCCTGGCTGTTCACGGACTGCCCGCCGCGCACGCCCTGAATGGCCGCTTCCAGCGACTTGCGCGTCAGGCCACGAGCGCGGGCGAGCTTGCCCGTTTCGCCCTTGTCGTCGGCGAGCGCCAGCAGGAACATTTCGGTGGCGATATAGCTATCGTCATGTTTCTGCGCTTCCTTGTCGGCCTGATTAAGCAGGCCCGCGAGTTCTCGGCTGACCTGCACGTTGCCGTCGGTGCCCTGCACCTGCGGCAGCTTCGCAATGGCCGTCTCGACGTCATGCGCCAACGGCTGGACCTGCACGCCTGCGCGTTGCAGCAACGAGCGCGCAGCGCCCTCGGGCTCTGCGATCAGCGCCGCGAGAAGATGCAGCGGCTCGATGTACTGCTGATCGCGACCGACTGCCATGCTTTGGGCATCAGCCAGCGCTTCCAGGAACTGCGTGGTGAATTTGTCTTGTCGCATCTAGTGCTCCGGTTAGAAATCTTTCTGGATCGGATGTGCGGACAATCCCCTGGGGTTTCAAGGGGCATTACAGCGCGACGATTGACATTTCGCGCCACGCCGGTGAAAGCCGGTATCAGGGCTTGCGACGGGAGGGTTCGGCAGCGTGAAACAACCGCAGGACACGCCCAGGTTTGAAGCTCATAATAGCCACTTTTAGCGTGCCGCACCATGCGTCGTTCCGGCGCCGAAACACGAGAAGTGGCGCGGGCGCCCACCCCGGTGATTCCCCCCAATGCCTGCTGAAACATCCCACCAAACACCCGGCGAATGGCCCGAAAAGCGCCTCGCGGAGATTGACGAAGATGCCGTGCGCCTGCTCGTCCACACGTTCTACGGGCGGATTCGCGACGACGACATGCTCGGGCCGGTTTTCCGGCAAGCGCTCGAAGGCCGCTGGGACATGCATCTGGAAAAAATGGTGGGGTTCTGGTCCAGCATCGTGCTCGGCGCAAAACGGTACCGCGGCAACGTGACGCAGGCTCACCAGCCCTTTGGTCACCTGAGCGGAGCGCATTTCAGCCGCTGGCTCGCCCTATTCTTCGATACGCTGGATAACCTGTTCGAGCCGCAGGCCGCCTTCGCCTTTGCGGAGCCGGCCATCCGTATCGCGGAGAGCCTTCAATTGAATCTGTTCGGATGGGAGTACACGCTGCCCCCGGCGCAGAAGGCGCTACTCGACAGCGTGAAGCAGGCAAAACCGACGCAGCCCCACGCATGACTCGCATGACCTGATCGGCGAAAATTCCGAACGTTTGCCGACGTTTTTTAGCAAAAAAACAGAAAATCAGCGATTTTCCGCCGAGCCAGACGTTTCGGCCGTCACCCAGCGGTCCCGCGCAGCAGTATCGGTCTCGCGCGCATCGACCCAGCGCTCGCCCTGCGGCGTCGATTCCTTCTTCCAGAACGGCGCCTCGGTCTTCAGATAGTCCATGATGAACTCGCACGCGGCGAAGGCATCCCCCCGATGGGCCGACGTGACAGCGACCAGCACGATCTGATCGCCCGGCCCCAGATCGCCGTAGCGGTGGATCACCAGCGCGTCGAACAGGCGCCAACGCTCGCGGGCCTGCACGACGATCGCCTCCAGCGCCTTCTCCGTCATGCCCGGATAGTGCTCGAGGGTCATGCGCGAAACATCCTTGCCGTCGTTCAGATCACGCACCGTGCCGACAAAGCTCGCCACAGCCCCCACACGCAGATCGCCCGCGCGCAGTTGGCGAATCTCCTCCGACAGGTCGAAATCCTCCATCTGTACGCGAATCGGCATGGTGGCGGTGTCTCCTTGTTCAGTGTTTCGCTATGGCGGGTAAGCGATTGCGGCTCAACCGCCCGTGACGGGCGGGAAGAACGCGACTTCGCACCCCTCGGTCAGGCGCGTGGCGGCCGGCACCATCGTATGGTTTAGCGCCATACGCAGCGAGCGCTGCGCCCCCAGCGTCTCGGCCCAGACCGGGCCGCGACCGCACAGCCACTGACGCACGTCTCCCACCGTGGCAATCCCGGCCGGAACCTCGACGCGCTCCTCAGCGACATTCAGCGCCTCACGGACGCTGGCGAAAAAGCGAAGATCGATCTGCATAGTCTGGCTGGCCCACCGCAAATGCAACGGGCCTGTCTCTCAATATAGGAGGTCGGAGAACGGCAGGAACGCCACTGTCTGCCCGGCTTCGATGCGATGGCCCGGGGGATTGTCGATGAGGCCGTCGCCCCACACGGTCGACGTGAGGACCGCCGAACTCTGGTTGGGAAAGGCGTCAAGGCCGCCCTGAGCATTGATCCGGGCGCGCACGAACTCGTTGCGGCGATCCGCCTTCGTCTGCGTGAAATCGGCGCGCATGGCGATGCGACGCGGCGCCACGTCCGTGACACCCTGCAACCGCAAGATGAACGGACGCACGAACAGCAGGAATGTCACGAAGCTCGACACCGGATTGCCCGGCAAGCCGATGAAGTGCGCCGTCTCGCCGCCCGCACGATTGACTTCACCGTACGCCAGCGGCTTGCCCGGCTTGAGGGCGATCTGCCACAGACTGAGGCGGCCCTCGGCCTCCACCGCCGGTTTGACGTGATCTTCCTCCCCCACCGACACACCGCCGGACGTGAGGATCAGGTCGTTGGCACGTGCGGCGTCGCGCAGAATCGCCCGCGTGGCAGCCAGATTGTCCGGGACGATGCCGTAATCGGTCATCTCGCAACCCAGATTCTCCAACAGGCTACGCAGCACGAAGCGGTTGGAGTTGTAGATGCTGCCCGCGCGCAACGTCTCGCCGGGCATCGTCAGTTCGTCACCGGTGAAGAACACCGCCACACGCAGGCGGCGTGCGACTTGCAGCTTCGCCATACCGACGGAGGCAGCCAGCCCCAGCGCAGGCGCCCGCAGCCGCGTGCCTGCGGCGAGCACAACGCTGCCGCGCCGAATATCCGCCCCTTGCCGATTGACGAATTCACCTTCGGCCGGGGTATGACGAATGACGACCGAACCATCGTCGCGAGCCTCGCACTGCTCTTGCATAACGACGGCATCGGCACCTTGCGGCACCGGCGCCCCCGTGAAGATGCGCGCCGCCGTACCGCCGGCGAGCGGCTCGGGCGCATGCCCCGCCGGAATGCGTTGCGAGACCGGCAACACCGTCTCGCCCCCCGGCAAATCGGCCACCCGCACCGCGTAACCGTCCATGGCGCTCGTGTCCATGGGGGGCACGTCGAGGGTGGCGATCACGTCGGCCGCCAGCACGCGGCCGTTGGCCGCCAGCGTGTCGACCGTCTCACTCCGATCGAGCGGGCGGGCGGCCGCCAGCACGGCATCAAGCGCTTCTTGTGTACTCAGCATGACGAATGGCCCGGAAGTCAGAGGACAGAGCAATCGCCGGCTTACAGGCCGGTGTGCTCCGCGATGTAGGCCTTCACGCGAGCCACGTCGTTCGGCACGGTCTCGAAACGTTGCGGCAGCGATTCGAGCTGCTCGAACCCGGCAGGCCGCGGCGGCTCACGATGCAACGCCTCGCGAATCGTCTCGGCAAACTTCGCGGGCTGCGCGGTCTCGAGCACCACCATCGGCACACCGGGCTCGAGGGCTTCGCGAGCCACCTTTACGCCATCGGCCGTGTGCGTATCGATGACCACGCCGTAGCGCTTGGCCACGTCCTGAATCGTCGTCACGCGATCGGCGTGCGTGCTGCGGCCTGAAACGAAACCGAACTGCGCCACTCGGGCGAACGCCTCGGTACCCGACAGATCGAAGCCGCCTTCGCGCTCCACTTTCGACAGCAGCCCGGCGGTCGCCGTGGCATCGCGACCCAGCAGATCGAACAGGAATCGCTCGAAATTCGATGCCTTCGAGATGTCCATGCTCGGGCTGCTCGTGTGGAACGTTTCGGCGGATTTGCGCACGCGGTAACGGCCCGTGCGGAAGAATTCGTCGAGCACGTCGTTCTCGTTCGTCGCCACGACCAGCTTGCGGATCGGCAGGCCCATCATGCGCGCGATATGGCCCGCGCAAACGTTGCCGAAGTTGCCCGACGGCACCGTGAACGACACTTCGCCGTCCTGCCCTGCCTTGCCGCCCGTGGCCGCGAAATACCCCTTGAAGTAGTACACGACCTGCGCCACGACACGCGCCCAGTTGATCGAATTGACCGTGCCGATCTTGTAGCGCGCCTTGTAGGCATGATCGTTCGAGACCGCCTTGACGATATCCTGCGCATCGTCGAATACGCCTTCGACCGAGAGGTTGAAGATGTTCGGGTCTTGCAGGCTGTACATCTGTGCCGTCTGGAACGCGCTCATCTTGCCCGCAGGCGAGAGCATGAAGACGCGAATGCCTTCCTTGCCACGCATGGCGTACTCGGCCGCGCTGCCCGTGTCACCCGACGTCGCGCCGAGAATGTTGAGCGCGTCGCCATGCTGCGCCAGTGCGTACTCGAACAGGTTGCCCAGCAACTGCATGGCCATGTCTTTGAACGCGAGCGTCGGGCCGTTCGAGAGCGCCAGCAGCGAGAGTTGCGTGTCCTTCTCGACACCTAGCGGCAGCAGCGGCGTGATCTCGGCGGCGTCCTCCCCCGGACGCACGTTGCAGTACACCTCGGCGGTGTACGTGCGCTTCGTCAGGTCCGCCAGCGTTTCAGCCGGAATATCGCCTGCGAACTTGGTCAGCACCTTGGCGGCCAGATCGGCGTACGACAACTGTCGCCAGGCGCGCAACTCGTCGGCAGTCACTTGCGGGTATTGCGTCGGCAGATACAGGCCACCATCCGGTGCCAGACCGCCGAGCAGAATGCTGGAAAACGATTGCGGCTCGCCCGAGGTCAGGCCCGCGCCGCGCGTGGAGATGTATTTCATGTGGGTCGTGTCCTGTCGTATCGGTTCATGTGGCCAGACGCCGGCGCCCAGGCGCTCAGCTCAACGCTTCCATACGGATGCGCGTGACCTTCGAGAGCACCGTTTCCATGGCCTCGATCTTTGCGATCGCCGAGTTGATGTGCTTCTCCTGGGTCTGGTGCGTCAGGAGGATGATGTCGGTCTGGTGCTCGCCTTCGCGCGATTCCTTTTGCAGCAGCGCATCGATGGAAATATCCAGGTCGGCGAGGATGCGCGTGAGCGCCGCCATCACGCCAGCACGGTCGACCACGCGCAAGCGCAGGTAGTAGCTCGTGGTGACTTCGTCGATCGGCAGCACCGGCGTATTCGACAGCGCGTCGTGCTGGAAGGCCAGATGCGGCACGCGATGCTCCGGATCGGCCGTTTGCAGACGCGTCACGTCGACGATGTCGGCCACCACGGCCGAGGCGGTCGGCTCGGCGCCTGCTCCCTTGCCGTAATACAGCGTGGCGCCCACGGCGTCACCCTGCACCAGCACGGCGTTCATGGCCCCTTCCACGTTCGCGATGAGACGTTTGGCCGGAATCAGCGTCGGGTGCACGCGCAGCTCGATGCCCGCCTCCACGTGACGCGTGATACCCAGCAACTTGATGCGATAGCCCAGCTCTTCCGCATACTTGATGTCGAGTGCCGACAGTTTGGTAATGCCTTCGATATACGCGCGATCGAACTGCACCGGCACGCCGAAAGCGATCGCGCTCATGAGCGTGAGCTTGTGCGCGGCGTCCACACCTTCGATGTCGAAGGTCGGATCGGCTTCTGCGTAGCCCAGACGCTGCGCGTCGGCCAGCGCCACGTCGAAGTCGATGCCCTTGTCGCGCATCTCCGAAAGAATGAAGTTCGTGGTGCCGTTGATGATGCCGGCGATCCACTGGATGCGGTTGGCGGTCAGGCCTTCGCGCAGCGCCTTGATGATGGGGATCCCCCCGGCGACTGCCGCTTCGAAAGCGACCATCACGTTGGCCTTGCGCGCGGCGGCGAAGATCTCGTTGCCATAGACGGCCAGCAGCGCCTTGTTGGCCGTGACCACGTGCTTGCCGTTCTCGATCGCCTTGAGCACCAATTCCTTGGTGAGGTCGTAGCCGCCGATGGTTTCGACCACGACGTCGATGTCCGGGTCGTTGACCACCTCAAACGGATCGCCCGTCACGACGGCCGCATCGCCGACGAGGCCGCGGGCGCGTTCGACGTTGCGCACCGCGACCTTCGTAATCTCGATGCCCCGGCCGGCGCGACGTTGAATTTCTTCCTGGTTGCGAGCGAGTACCTGGAAGGCACCGAAGCCCACCGTGCCAAGGCCGAGCAGGCCCAATTTGATCGGTTTCATGCAGTTTTACTCAAAAGTCGAAATCGGTTGGCGCGCATCACTTGCCGTGGCGACGGCGATAACCGTCCAGGAAGCGGGCAATGCGACTGATGGCGTCTTCCAGGTCGCCCTCGTGAGGCAGGAACACCACGCGGAAATGGTCGGGATGCATCCAGTTGAAGCCGCTGCCCTGCACCAGCAGGACCTTCTCTTCGAGCAGCAACTGGAGGATGAAGTCCTGATCGTTGGCGATGGGATACACCGCAGGATCGAGACGCGGGAACAAGTACAGCGCCGCCTTCGGCTTCACGCAGGTCACACCGGGAATGTCGGTGAGCATACGGTGGGCGATCTCGCGCTGCTCGTACAGGCGCCCGCCCGGCACGATCAGGTCATTGATGCTCTGATAGCCGCCCAGCGCCGTCTGAATGGCGTACTGGCCCGGCACATTCGGGCACAGACGCATCGAGGCCAGAATGTTCAGCCCTTCGATGTAGTCGCGCGCCGGACGCTTGTCGCCCGACACCACCATCCAGCCTGAGCGATAGCCGCAAGCGCGATAGCTCTTGGACAGGCCGTTGAACGTAATGGTGAGGACATCCTCGGAAAGCGACGCGATCGAGGTGTGCTCTGCGCCGTCGTAGACGATCTTGTCGTAAATCTCGTCGGCGTAAATGATGAGCTTGTGCTCGCGGGCGAGCGAGACGATATCCTTGAGGAGTTCGTCCGAATACAGCGCCCCGGTCGGGTTGTTCGGGTTGATGAGGACGATCGCCCGCGTATTCGGGGTGATCTTCTTGCGGATATCCGCCAGATCGGGCTGCCAGTCGGCCTGCTCGTCGCAGATGTAATGCACCGGCGTGCCGCCCGACAAGCTGACCGCAGCCGTCCAGAGCGGGTAGTCGGGGGCAGGTACGAGGACTTCGTCGCCGTCGTTGAGCAACGCCTGCATGGCCATCACGATCAGCTCCGACGCCCCGTTGCCGAGGTAGATGTCGTCGAGCCGCACATCTTTGATGCGCTTTTGCTGGCAGTAGTGCATGATCGCCTTGCGCGCCGCGAACACGCCCCGCGAATCCGAATAACCGGCCGAATTCGGCAGATTACGGATCATGTCCTGCACGATCTCGTCGGGCGGCTCGAAGCCGAACGGCGCGAGATTACCGATGTTCAGCTTGATGATGCGATGACCTTCGTCTTCCATGCGCTTGGCATGTTCGAGCACGGGCCCACGAATGTCGTAACAGACATTCTGCAATTTCTGCGATTTGAGGATCGGTTTCACGGCGGTAGTGGTCTTGACGGGCGGCGCAGCGTCCGAACGGGCCGGCAGCAGGCGGGACGCACGGCGGACCGGCGGTCCGCAAGCGTGTGCGCGAAGCGCACATGACACCGCGTCCCCCCCGGTTTCGGCGTGGCAAATGCCGCACTGCAACGGTTTTGCCGTGCTGCGTACGGCAAAAAGCTATAATTTAGCCAATTATGACAGAGTTCGGCAATGCATCATTGACGGTTTGCGCCACGCGAGGCAAGATGCCCGACCGTTGCACGACCCGCCGACGCTCGTCGACCACTGGATAACCATTGGTTAACCCCATGGGTAGGGAATCTCCGAAAGTGAAACTGCATCAAGACCCGTCGCAAGCATTGAACACTGTCACCGGCTACGGCCCCGGCTACGTCGAGGTGAACAAGGTTCGTCACGAACAAAGTGTGATCATTGCGCCCGAGGGCGAGATTCAGGCCTGGCCGGTGTCGCGCTTCGACGCGCTCGATCCGTCCCATTTCGAAAAGCTGCGCGCCCTCGACCCCGAGGTCGTCATCTTCGGCAGCGGCAATCGCCTGCGCTTCGCCCATCCCCGGCTGACCAGCACGCTCACCAGCACCCGTATCGGCGTGGACTCCATGGACACCCAGGCGGCCTGCCGCACCTACAACATTCTGATGAGCGAAGGACGCCGGGTCGTGCTCGCGCTGCTCATCGAGACCGAGGCGGCTGAGTGAGCCGCCGCCCGCTCGCCTCCGGCCTATCGGCCGAACCCCTCGCTCCACCTCCGCTCTCAGCGTCCAACGCCTCCAACGCGCCCCCCTCGTCCTATCCGCTGTCCCCCGCTGCTTTCTGGCTGCTTCTTGTGGCGTTCGCGCTTGTGTGGTTCGGCGCGCTCGATTATCGCCATCTGATTGCGAGCGACGAAGGGCGTTATGCGGAAATGGCACGCGAAATGTGGGTCACCGGCGACTGGATTACGCCGCGCTACAACGGCTACAAATATTTCGAGAAGCCGCCGCTGCAAACCTGGATGAACGCGCTCACCTTTGTCGCCTTCGGACTCGGCGAATGGCAAGCCCGGCTGTGGACAGCGCTCACCGGCTTTGCCGGTGTGCTGATGGTTGGCTTCACCGGCCGCCGGGTGTTCAATGCGCGTGTCGGCCTGTTCGCCGCCGCAGCGCTGGCCTGCGCGCCGCTGTGGTCGCTGCTCGGGCACTTCAACGTGCTCGACATGGGCCTGTCGTTCTTTATGGGCCTTTCACTGTGCGCACTGCTGCTGGCCCAGCGCCCAGGGCTGGCGCGCGCCGCCGTGCGCGGCTGGATGTGGCTGTGCTGGGCGGCCATGGCGCTCGCCGTGCTGAGCAAGGGGCTGGTCGGCATCGTGCTGCCGGGCGGCGTGCTCGTCATCTACACGTTCGTCGCACGCGACTGGGCCTTGTGGCGGCGCCTGTATCTGGGCAGCGGCCTGATCGTCTTCTTTGCGATTGCGGCCCCGTGGTTCGTGCTCGTGCAGATTCACAATCCGGAATTCTTCGACTTCTTCTTCATCAACGAGCACTTCCGCCGCTTCGCGATGGCGGGCCACAATCGCGATGGCGCGCCGTGGTACTTCGTCCCCGTGTTCATCGTCGGCTTCCTGCCCTGGTTGTCGGTGCTGCCGGGTACCGTGCGCGCCACGCTGCGCATGCCGCGCCAGCCCAACGGCTTTGCCCCGGCGCTGATGCTCTGGGTGTGGTCGCTGTTCATCTTTGCGTTCTTCAGCGCCTCGCACTCGAAGCTGATTTCGTATCTGCTGCCCATCGCACCCGCCATGGCCCTGCTCTTCGGCCTGTATCTGGCACAGTTGCGCCGCGAAACGGTACGCCTGCATCTGGCCGGTTACGCGATCTTCCTGATCGCAGCGCTGGTCATGGTGGCCATCTTCGTGGGGCGCGCAGGCAGCGTGCGCAACCCGAACGAGTTGTACAAAGCCTTCCAGATCTGGTTGTACTTCGCACTCGGCATCGGTCTGGCGGGAACCCTCGTGGCCTGGCGGCTGGCGCGGCACAGCGCACGTCGCGCCCTGCTCACCTTTGCCGGCGCCATGCTGCTGCTTGTGATGGTCGGCGGCATGGGGCATGAAGTGTTCGGCCGCCAAAGCTCGGGCGTACTGCTCGTGCCGGCGATCGAGTCGGAGATGCAGCGTCTCGGGCCGAACGTGCCTTTCTATTCCGTGAATGTGCTCGATCACACCATGCCGTATTACCTCGGCCGCACGATGATCATGGTGCAGCATCCGGACGAACTCGAATTCGGCGTGACGCAGGAGCCGCAGAAGTGGCTGCCGACGCTTGATGACTTCTACGCCCGCTGGCGGGCCGACCCCAAAGCCCTCGCGCTGGTCGACCCGGGCACGTTCGGTCAGCTCGAAGCGCAACATCTGCCGATGCACATCATCGCGCGTGACAGTCGCCGCATAGTGATCTCGAAACCGCAGCCGGGAGACAACGTAAAATAGCGCGCTTGCCCGTCGATTGACTTGCTTCCCCGATCATTCGCGCCGCACAGCGGCAGCATTACGAGGCCGGAGGCTTAGCAGGGCTAAGCGCCAGCCAATTTGCAACATCCATAATTGTTCACAAACGTTCACAAACGTTCCATGAATCTCGCTACGTTTTCCCTTATTCTCACGGGCGTGCTGCTCAACGCGTGCGCCCAGTTGTTGCTCAAGGCCGGTGCCGGCTCGATTGGCGCGCTCGAATTCACGCGCGCCAATATCGTCCCCATCGGCATCAAGCTCGCCACACAAGTACCGATCATGGGTGGGCTCGTCTGCTATGCCATTAGCGTGGTCGTCTGGATTCTGGCGCTCTCGCGCGTCGAAGTCTCGATCGCCTATCCGATGCTCTCGCTCGGTTATGTCGTGAACGCGGTCGCCGCCTGGTACCTGTTTGGCGAGACGCTGTCGATGCAACGTGTCGTGGCTATCGGCATCATTCTGATCGGTGTTTATATTCTGGCGCGCAGCTAAGGCTGTGAGCCGATGGAATCGACGCGTGCGCCGCATCAAGTGCTGACGCATCCCCCAATGCTTACCTGAGGCTTTGTCTTACATCATGAGCGACTCGGCAACCTCCCAATCGAATCAACCGTTCCTGCCGTTCACGCGGCCGAGCATCGACGACGCCACCATTGCTGGCGTCGCCGAGGTGCTGCGTTCCGGCTGGATCACCTCGGGCCCGCAAGTGCAGGCCTTCGAGAAAGCGCTGTCCGAGTTTTTTGGCGGACGCCCTGTGCGCGCCTTCAACTCCGGCACCGCGACGCTCGAGATCGGCCTGCGCCTCGCCGGCGTCCAAGGCGGCGACGAAGTCATCACCACGTCGCTGTCGTGGGTCGCTACGGCCAACGTGATTCTGGAAGTCGGCGCGACGCCCGTGTTTGTCGACGTCGATCCGGTCACGCGCAACATCGACCTCGATCTGCTCGAAAAGGCGATCACGCCCAAGACGCGCGCCATTATCCCCGTCTATCTCGCCGGACTGCCGGTCGATATGGACCGGCTGTACGACATTGCACGCCGTCACAACCTGCGCGTGATCGAAGATGCCGCGCAAGCGATGGGATCGACGTGGCGCGGCGAGCGCATCGGCGCCCTGGGCGATCTCGTATCGTTCAGCTTCCACGCCAATAAGAATCTGACGTCCATCGAAGGCGGCGCCCTCGTCTTCAACAATGAGGACGAGGCACGTCTGGCCGAGAAGTACCGCCTGCAGGGCGTGACCCGCACCGGCTTCGACGGCATGGACGTCGACGTGCTCGGCGGCAAGTTCAACCTGACGGATGTCGCCGCCCGCGTCGGCCTCGGTCAGATGCCGCACCTGGCGGCATTCAACGCGCGTCGCAAGGAACTGGTCCGCCTGTACTTCGATACGCTCGCGGGAGGCCCCGCAGTGGCGTTGGGCCTCGGTCTGCCGCATGCCGACTTCACGAACTCGAACTGGCATATGTTCCAGGTCGAGTTGCCGCTGGAGCGGCTCACGATCACCCGTGCCGGCGTCATGGAAAAACTTAAGGCGCGCGGTATCGGCAGCGGCGTCCACTACCCTGCTATCCACCTGTTTACAATGTATCGTTCACTCGGCTTCCATGAGGGGCAGTTCCCGCATACGGAACGCCTCGGCCGCACGCTCTTGACGTTGCCGCTGTTCCCGGCCATGACCCATGCCGACGTTGCGCGCGTCTGCGAAGCCGTTAATGCCATTTGCGCTGATCATCAAAAATGAATTGTCCACAACTCTCCGTCGTCATCCCGGTTTATAACGAAGAGGCAGGACTTGCCGCCCTCTTCGACCGGCTGTACCCGGCGCTCGACCAACTGGGCGTGACTTACGAAGTGGTGTTCGTCAACGACGGCAGCCGCGACCGTTCTGCCGCGCTGCTCGCCGAGCAGTACCGCGCGCGTCCGGATGTGACGCGCGTTGTGCTGTTCAACGGCAACTATGGACAACACATGGCCATTCTGGCCGGCTTCGAGCACACGCGCGGCGAGTGGGTCATCACGCTCGACGCCGATCTGCAGAATCCGCCCGAAGAAATCGGCAAGCTCGTCGAGCAGTTGGCCGCAGGTCACGACTATGTCGGTACGGTGCGCATGAACCGTCAGGACACATGGTTCCGCCGCCATGCGTCGCGTGCCATGAACCGCCTGCGCGAGCGCATCACGCGTATTCGCATGACCGATCAGGGCTGCATGCTGCGCGGCTACAGCCGTCACATCGTCGACACGGTCAATCAGTGCCGCGAGATCAACACGTTCATTCCGGCGCTGGCCTACACGTTCGCGCAAAACCCCACGGAAGTGGATGTGGCTCACGAGGAACGCTTTGCGGGCGAGTCGAAGTATTCGCTCTATAGCCTGATTCGTCTGAATTTCGACCTCGTCACCGGTTTCTCGGTGGTGCCGCTGCAATGGCTCTCGGGCGTAGGCATCACACTGTCCGCCGCCTCCGGCCTGTTGTTCATTGTGCTGATCGCCCGCCGCTTCCTCTTCGGCTCGGAAGTCCAGGGGGTGTTCACGCTGTTCGCCGTCACGTTCTGCCTGCTTGGCGTGATTCTGTTCGGCATGGGTCTGCTCGGCGAATACATCGGCCGCATTTATCAGCAGGTTCGTCAGCGCCCGCGCTATCTGGTTCAGGCGGTGCTTGAAGAACACCCGTCGGGCCGTTCGGAGAACGCCGCCGGCGGCCCCTCAAGCGCCAGCCGGACCACCGGCGCGACGGAACTGGGATCGCACGCCTCATGAGCGCCAAAGCCATCGTTTTCGCCTATCACAACGTTGGCGTGCGCTGCCTTCGGGTGCTGCTCGCGCGCGGCGTCGACGTCGCACTCGTCGTCACGCATCAGGACAATCCGAACGAGAACATCTGGTTCGGCAGCGTCGCCAGTGTCGCCGCCGAGCACGGCATCCCGGTCGTCACCCCCGACGATCCCGCCGATCCCGCGCTTGCCGAGCAAATCCGTGCCATTGCGCCGGATTTCATCTTCTCGTTCTACTACCGCCACATGATTCCCCCGGCGGTGCTCGAAATCGCCCCTCGAGGCGCCTTCAACATGCACGGTTCGTTGCTGCCGAAGTATCGTGGCCGCGTACCGGTGAATTGGGCGGTTTTGAAGGGCGAAATAGAAACGGGCGCCACACTGCACGAAATGGCCGCCAAGCCGGACGCCGGGGCGATCATCGACCAGACGGCGGTGCCGATCCTGCCGGATGACACGGCCGGCGAAGTGTTCGAGAAAGTGACGGTCGCGGCCGAGCAGACGCTCTGGCGCTGCCTGCCCGGCCTGATCGCCGGCACGGCACCGCGTCATCTCAACGATCTGAGCGCGGGCAGCTACTTCGGCGGACGCAAGCCGGAGGACGGCCGTATCGACTGGTCGAAGCCGGCACAAGATGTCTATAACCTGATTCGCGCCGTTGCGCCGCCCTATCCCGGCGCATTTACCGACGCAGCGGACCACCGCTGGGTGGTCACGCGCGCCCGTCTGTCACGCTCGCCGGTTCCCTCCGGTTTGCCCTGCGGACTGCAAGTAGTGGATAATGCGCTCCTTGGCGTTTGCGGCGACGCAAATGCCATCGTCATTCATGAACTATTGCTGGACGGCAAGCCTGTCACGCCGGAACAGTTTTCCCAGCTCAATCACTGACCGTAATATGAAAAAAGTCCTGATTCTCGGTGTCAACGGGTTCATCGGCCACCACCTGTCGAAGCGCATCCTGGAGACGACCGACTGGGAAGTTTATGGCATGGACATGCTCACGGATCGCCTGGGCGATCTGATCAACCACGAGCGCATGCACTTCTTCGAAGGCGACATCACGATCAACAAGGAATGGGTCGAGTACCACGTCCGCAAGTGTGACGTGATCCTGCCGCTGGTGGCCATCGCCACGCCGGCCACCTATGTGAAGGCCCCGCTGCGCGTGTTCGAACTCGACTTCGAGGCGAACCTGCCGATCGTGCGCTCGGCCGTGAAGTACGGCAAGCATCTGGTGTTCCCGTCGACCTCCGAGGTCTACGGCATGTGCACCGACGGCGAATTCGATCCGGAAAACTCGCCGCTGATCTATGGCCCGATCAACAAGCCGCGTTGGATTTACGCCTGCTCGAAGCAGCTCATGGATCGTGTGATCTGGGGCTACGGCATGCAGGAAGGCCTGAACTTCTCGCTGTTCCGTCCGTTCAACTGGATCGGCGCAGGTCTCGACTCGATCTACACGCCGAAGGAAGGTTCGTCGCGCGTGGTCACGCAGTTCCTCGGCCACATCGCTCGTGGCGAGAACATCAGTCTGGTCGACGGCGGCCACCAGAAGCGCGCCTTTACCGATATTGACGACGGTATCGACGCGCTGGTACGCATCATCGACAACAAGAACAACATTGCCAGCGGCAAGATCTACAACATCGGCAACCCGACGAACAACTTCTCGGTGCGCGAGTTGGCCAACATGATGCTCAAGCTGGCCGCCGAATACCCCGAGTACGCCGACACGGCCAAAAAGGTTCAGCTTGTCGAAACCTCGTCGGGCGCGTACTACGGCAACGGCTATCAGGACGTGCAGAACCGCGTGCCAAAGATCGAGAACACCATGCAGGAACTCGGCTGGGCACCGACCACCTCGATGGACGACGCACTGCGCAAGATTTTCGAAGCGTATCGTAGCCACGTTGCCGAAGCTCGCCGTCTGGTCGAAGGCGAGTAACCGAGTTACGAGCCAAGGTGCAAAGCTCTGGCCCGCCGCCACTCGGTCGCGGGTAAGACATCGCACTGCACGCCCGGTGCGCCCTCGGCGCATCGGGCGTTTTTGACTCGACATTTTTCATTCGACATTCGGGAGATGGCGCGAAGTCTGCGCGATCCCCCACCTGAGGGCGGCTATGGCCAAGATTGTCCTGAAGATCGACGTCGACACGCTGCGCGGTACGCGTGAAGGCGTGCCCAATCTGCTTGCGGCACTGGCCGAGCACGAGGCACAAGCGACGTTCCTGTTCAGCCTCGGGCCGGATCACACCGGCTGGGCGCTCAAGCGCGTCTTCCGCCCCGGCTTTCTGAAGAAGGTCTCGCGCACTTCGGTCGTCGAACACTACGGCTTCAAGACGCTCATGTACGGCACCCTGCTCCCTGGCCCGGACATCGGGCTGCGCGCGGCCAGCGTCATGCGCACCGTTCAGGACGCCGGACACGAGACCGGCATCCACACGTGGGACCACACCTACTGGCAAGACAACGTGCGCACGCGCGACGCCGCCTGGACGCAGCGGCAGATGTCGCAGGCCTATGCACGTTTCACGCAGATCTTCGGCGCACCGCCGCTCACGCACGGCGCGGCCGGCTGGCAGATGAACAATGACGCCTTCCGGCAGATCGACGCCTGGGGCATGAAATATGCGTCGGACGGGCGTGGTACGGCGCCGCACTACCCGATCGTCGATGGCGTGCGCCTGAAACACGTGCAAATGCCGACGACGCTGCCCACTGTAGATGAGTTGCTCGGTATCGACGGCCGCGATATCAACGGCGTGGCCGAGCACCTGCTTGCCCTGACCCGCGATCCGGCGCAACATCACGTGTTCACGCTTCACGCAGAGCTTGAGGGCCAAAAACTGGCCCCGTTGTTCCGTCAATTGCTGGCCGGATGGCGTCGTCAAGGGCACGATCTGGTGACGATGGGCCAGTACTACGAGACGCTCGATCTCGCCTCGCTGCCGGCGCATCCCGTCGTGTGGGGCGAAATTCCGGGCCGCTCAGGCGATCTGATTCTCGAGGGGCAGGCCGTTGCCTGAACCCGCCTCGACCTGCTTCCCCGTTTCGGCCTTGAAAGGCCACCCAAGGAGACCATAGTGACGGTAGCCATCGACACTCCCGTGCCCGATTTCACCGCACCGGCCACCGGCGGCGATTTTTCGCTCAAGGCGCATCGCGGCCAGAAGTTGGTGATCTACTTCTACCCGAAGGACAACACCCCCGGCTGCACGACGGAAGGCATGAATTTCCGCGACAGCTATGATCAGTTCCGGGCTGCCGGCGCGCAGATCGTCGGCGTGTCGCGCGACAGCCTTCGATCGCATGAGAATTTCCAGCGAAAGCTCGAACTGCCTTTTGCGCTGATCTCGGACGGTGACGAAGCCGTCTGCAAGCTGTTCGGTGTCATCAAGTTGAAAAAACTGTATGGCAAAGAGCATTTGGGTATCGAGCGCAGCACCTTCCTGATCGACGAAAAAGGCGTGTTGCGCCAGGAGTGGCGCGGCGTGCGCGTGCCCGATCACGTTGCGGATGTCCTGGCTGCCGTACAGGCGCTCTGAACACCCGCCGGCACGTGCGATGCTCCGGGACAAATGGGCGCCGGGCATCGCCATTGAACCGGGACGGGCGCTATCTGTAAGGGTGTTGCGAACAGGTCGATAGCGGCCGTCGTCGAGAGCATTCGACGCTATACAAGTCCGGCAAGAGACGTTATAGTCGGCCGTAATGATCAAGCGCATTGAACGAGACTATTGCAGGCGTTGCCACGGCGGCGCCTTCAGCCAAGCCGCCTCTCCGGTGCGTCCGGGCAGGCGGCTTTTTTGTTGCCGGGACGTGTGGTATCGCTGTCTGTCCTGGCCGAGTAGTGTTGTGTTTTCTTGAACGGGAAATCTATGCCATTGCCATCGGCGCCGACCAAACCGGGCACGCTGCTTGCCCCGGAACAATTCCCCACTCGCCTCAAACCTTCGCGCACGGAGGCCAAGAAACCGATCCCCTCATCTGAACAACATGCACTGGGCGAGACGTCCGGTGCAGCAGGCACGGCCGAATTGAAGGTCGTCCCGAAAACAGGTCCGGTGACGCAGACTGCACCACAGCCGTCGCCCGCAGCACGCTCGCCCCAATCGCCGCCTCCGGCAGCCGACTCGACCGGCGCAACCCCGTCTCTCAAGGCCGTGAAGTCGACGGCGACGAACGGTGGTTCGAAGCGTGCCCGCAACAAGGATCTGGAACCCGCCAAGCTCTTCGTGCTCGACACGAATGTGCTCATGCACGACCCGAGCAGCCTGTTCCGCTTCGAAGAGCACGACGTCTATCTGCCAATGATGACGTTGGAGGAGCTGGACAACCACAAGAAAGGCATGTCGGAAGTGGCGCGCAACGCGCGTCAGGTGAGCCGCACCCTCGATGGACTGGTCGCGGAAAGCGGCACGAAGTCGATGGCCGAGGGCATTCCCCTCTCCCGGCTCGGCAACAAGGACGCCACGGGCCGCCTGTACTTCCAGACCGATCTGCACGAAGTGCCGCCGCTCGAAGGATTGCCGCAAGGCAAAGCCGACAATCAGATTCTCGGCGTCGTGCGCGCACTGCAGGACAAATTCCGCGATCGTCAGGTTGTGCTGGTGTCGAAGGACATCAACATGCGCGTCAAGGCGCATGCGCTTGGCCTGCCTGCGGAAGACTATTTCAACGACAAGGTGCTCGAGGACAGCGATCTGCTGTACTCGGGTGTGATGGCTCTGCCGCCGGACTTCTGGACCAAGCACGGCAAGGGCATGGAGAGCTGGCAGGACAACCGTACCGGCACCACGTTCTATCGCATTACCGGGCCGCTGTGCATGAATTTCCTCATCAACCAGTTCGTCTATCTGGAGACGAACAACGGTGAGGCCCCCTTCTACGCACAGGTTCGCGAGATCAACGGCAAGACGGCGCTACTGCAAACGCTGCGCGATTATGGGCACCACAAGAACAATGTGTGGGGCATCACGGCACGCAACCGCGAGCAGAACTTTGCGCTGAATCTGCTGATGAATCCCGAAGTGGACTTCATCACGCTGCTCGGTCAGGCCGGTACCGGCAAGACGCTGCTCGCCCTCGCTGCAGGCCTGGCACAAACGCTCGACGAGAAGCGCTACAACGAAATCATCATCACGCGCGCGACCGTGCCCGTCGGTGAAGATATCGGCTTCCTGCCGGGTACCGAGGAAGAGAAGATGCAACCGTGGATGGGCGCATTCGACGACAACCTCGAAGTGCTGCAAAAGACGGACGACTCCGCAGGTGAATGGGGCCGCGCGGCTACGCAGGAACTGATTCGCTCGCGACTTAAGGTCAAGAGCATGAACTTCATGCGCGGGCGCACGTTCGTGAACAAGTTCGTCATCATCGACGAGGCGCAGAATCTGACGCCGAAGCAGATGAAGACCCTCGTCACGCGCGCGGGTCCCGGCACCAAGCTGGTCTGTCTGGGCAACATCGCGCAGATCGATACGCCTTACCTGACCGAAGGCAGCTCGGGCCTCACCTACGTGGTGGATCGCTTCAAGGGCTGGGGTCACAGCGGACACGTCACGCTCGCGCGCGGCGAACGCTCGCGTCTGGCCGATTACGCGGCGGAAATTCTCTGACGTCTTCGGGCCAATGACGAGCATTCAACGCTCATCGCAACGGCGCCTTCGGGCGCCGTTTTTTATTGTGCTCGATACAGGCGGCACGGTGTGTCGATGACAAAATCGCCTGGGAATCGACGCATTTGTGACATCAATGCCACAGAACGCCCGTATTTCGGCACTTTTGCGATGCATTTGCCCGGCAAGCGTCGTAAACTCGGCGCATGCGAATTCAGCGCCCTCCCTGCACTCCTCGCTTTGTTGCTCGCCACGCAACGCTGCCGGCAGCACTGCCGAACGCGCTATGGCGGTGCGCAGGCGCGTTGACCCTCACGCTGCTGGTGGCGGCGTGCTCGTCAGGCCCATCGGTCAGACAAGGTGGCACTGCGAACTATGGCAACCGCACGGTGGGGCCCGAGCGCAGCGCAGGTCAGGAGGAAATCACGCTCGAAGCGATGAGCCTTGTTGGCATTCCGTACCGCTACGGCGGCAATACCCCCGATTCCGGTTTCGATTGCAGCGGTCTCGTACGCTATGTGGTGGCGCGTGCCGCCGGTGTGAATCTGCCGCGTACGACGGCCGATATGAGCGGTGTCGGCACCCCACTCGAGCGCGACGATCTCGCCTCGGGCGATCTCATCTTCTTCAACACCACGGGACGCGCCCATTCGCACGTAGGCATCTACGTCGGTCAGGGAAAGTTCGTGCACGCCCCGAATACGGGGGGCACTGTCCGTCTGGAGAGTCTCTACGTGCCGTACTGGGCACGCCGGATCGACGGCGTTCGACGCGTGGCCGCCAACAAGGCGCCCGCAGGCAACACGACCTACGTCAATCGCTCGGCCCCGGCGACGGTTGCGCAAGCGCCTGCGGCAGCACCGCTGGCTAATGTGCCGATCGCACCGATGAACACCGCACCGAACCGGCCGCTCACGTCCGCTACGCCGTCGCCGATGGAAACACCACTGGTGTCGCCACCGAGCCGCACCGCCAACCTCGTCACGCCACCCGCGCAGGACGACGATCCGATTGCCCGCTTCGCCAACGGCTCAATGTAGGGTCTTGCGGCCAACGAGATATTGCACACCCGCCGGGCCGTAATGCTCGGCATGCGCTTCGTTGGCCCTCAGATGGAAGACATCGCCCTCGTGATACACGCGCTCGTTGTCGCCGATGCGAATGGCGATCTCGCCGAAAAGAATCAGCGCCTTCGCCTCAAAGGGATGCGCATGCACGTCGAGATTGCCCGCCTCTCTCGTTACCTTCACCAGCTCCGTAAAACCCTCCAGGGCCAGTTCTCGCTCGAATGCGTCGCGTTGCATACGCTCTCCGTGTGACCAATGTAATGTGGGTCAGCGCAGATGCGCGAGCAGTGTCGCGGCGCCGCCGATATTGATTGCCACGCCCATGAGCGCGGCGAGTGGACGGCTGCGCAGGGAATGATGAATCAGTGTGTTCATATTAGCCTCCAACGGGGTTCGATAAAACGCTATAAAAAATGATAATCAATCGCAATTGACTATTGAAATTGATTTTCTCGATGAAGGCCATATCGCGCGTCAATGCGCTCGTGCAACGCGAGGCACGAAGCGAAAATAAAAAAAGCGGCCGAAGCCGCTTTTTTCATGTTTCCGGGCAAGTTCGCCGCCATGACGACGGCATAACTGCGGAAAAGACATTACAGAATCTGTTTGCCCACCCACCAGGCGATAGCGGCAATGAACGCCGAGGCCGGGATCGTCAACACCCATGCCCAGACGATGTTGCCTGCCACGCCCCAACGCACGGCCGAGAGCTTGCGCGTGGCGCCGACACCTACGATGGCCCCGGTAATCGTGTGCGTGGTCGAGACCGGCACGCCGAGCCACGAGGCGAAGAACAGCGTGAACGCCCCGCCCGTTTCGGCGCAGAAGCCCCCCACCGGCTTGAGCTTGGTGATCTTCTGCCCCATCGTACGCACGATACGCCAGCCACCGAACATGGTGCCCAGACCGATCGCCAGATAGCAGCCCACGATCACCCACAACGGCGGTTCCGACGCTTCCTGCGGCCACATGCCGGCAGCAATCAGCAACATCCAGATGATACCGATGGTTTTCTGCGCGTCGTTACCCCCGTGCCCCAGGCTGTACATACCGGCCGAGACCAGTTGCAGGCGACGGAACCAGCGGTCCACGCGCGCGGGTGGCGTTCGGAAGAACAGCCACGACACCAGGAGCATGAAGAACGAGCCGAGCACGAAACCAAGCAGCGGCGAGATAAAAATAAATGCCACGGTTTGCAGCAGACCACTCGCGACGAGCGATCCCGTGCCCGCCTTGGCCACCGCCGCGCCGACCAGACCACCGATCAGGGCGTGCGACGAACTCGACGGAATGCCGTAGTACCAGGTGATGATGTTCCATGCGATAGCGCCCACGAGAGCGCCGAAGATCACATAGTGATCGACGATCTCGGGGTGAACCGTGCCCTTGCCCACCGTCGCCGCGACTTTCAGATGAAAGACGAACAATGCAATGATGTTGAACATGGCGGCGAAAGCCACCGCCTGATGCGGCTTGAGCACGCCCGTCGAGACCACCGTGGCGATCGAGTTGGCGGCGTCGTGAAAGCCGTTCATGAAGTCGAACAAGAGCGCCAGAGCGACCAATAGTCCGATCAGCCAAAGGCTGATGTGCAGCGTTGCCATCGAAAGTCTCCGCTCAGGCGTTTTCCAGCACAATGCCTTCGATGATGTTGGCAACGTCCTCGCACTTATCGGTCACCGATTCGAGCAATTCAGACACCGCCTTTTGCTTGATCAGCTCTTTCACGTCGGATTCTTCGCGGAACAACTTCGACAGCGACGCGCGCAGCAGGCGATCGGCCTCCGATTCAAGCCCGTCGATTTCTTCGCAGAGCTTCAGAATCTCGCGGGCACGATCCATATCGTTGAGCAGCGCCACGGTACTTTGCACACGCTCACAGCATTTCACACAGATCTCGCCCAACGTACGGGCTTCGCTCGGCACACTCTTGACGTCGTACATCCACACGGCCGTCGCCACGTCTTCCATCAGATCCAGGATGTCGTCCATCGTGCTGATCAACTTATGGATCTCATCGCGGTCGAAAGGCGTGATGAACGTCTTGTGCATCAGATCGATGGTCTCGTGCGTGATGCGATCCGCTTTCTTTTCGTTGTTCTGCACAGCAACGGTACGTGCCTCGGCATTGGGCAGATCGTTGAGCATGGCGGACAGCTCGCGACTGCCGGCAACCATGCACGCTGCATGCTGGTTGAACAGCTCAAAGAACTTGCCCTCGGTGGGCATGAAGCGACCGAACATTATTGGAAAACTCCGGGTATTGATAGGGGACGGGTCGACACAAAAACGTCACATTCTACCTCGTTGCGGGCGCGCGTCACCGCACACCCGCACTAATGGGCGGAAATCAATGCGTCAGTACTGGGGACCCGCCAGATTGTCGAACTTGGTGTAGGCGCCGATAAACGCCAGACGCACGTGGCCGATAGGACCGTTACGCTGCTTCGCGATGATGATCTCGGCGGTGCCCTTGTCAGGCGTATCGGGGTTATACACTTCGTCGCGGTAGATGAACAGAATGATGTCGGCATCCTGTTCGATAGCGCCCGATTCACGCAAATCCGACATGACCGGCCGTTTGTTCGGGCGTTGTTCAAGACTACGGTTGAGCTGCGAGAGCGCAATCACCGGCACGTTCAACTCTTTGGCGAGGCCCTTGAGCGAACGCGAGATTTCGGAAATTTCGGTCGCGCGGTTTTCACCGCCGCCCGAGCCACTCATCAGCTGAAGGTAATCGATGATGATCAGGCCGAGCTTGCCGCACTGACGTGCCAGACGGCGCGCGCGCGCACGCAGTTCCATCGGGTTGAGCGCAGGCGTCTCGTCGACGAACAACTGCGTCTCGTTCATTTTCTGCATCGCGTGCGTGAGCTTCGGCCAGTCTTCATCGACCAGCTTACCGGTACGCAACCGATGCTGATCGAGACGCCCCACCGACCCCAGCATACGCATGGCCAACTGCGTGCCCGGCATTTCCATCGAGAACACGGCGACGGGCAGCCCTTCTTCCACGGCGATATGCTCGCCGATGTTCATCGAGAAGGTCGTTTTACCCATCGACGGACGGCCGGCCACGATGATCAGATCGCCGCCATTGAAGCCCGAGGTCATGCGATCAAGATCGACGAACCCCGTGGGAATCCCGGTGATGTCGCTGCCGCCTTCGCGGTGATACAACTCGTCAATGCGCTCGACCACTTGCGTGAGCAGCGGCTGCAACTCAAGGAAACCACTCGTGCTGCGCGACCCCTCTTCGGCAATGGCGAAGACCTTCGCCTCCGCCTCGTCGAGCATCTGGCGCACTTCCTTGCCTTGCGGGTTGAAAGCGTCGGACGCGATCTCGTCGGCCACCGTGACGAGCTTGCGCAGCACGGCCCGGTCACGCACGATCTCTGCGTAACGGCGGATGTTCGCCGCACTCGGGGTGTTCTGCGCCAGCGCGTTCAGATACGCGAGCCCGCCCACGTCCTCGCCTTTACCGGCAGAGGTGAGCGATTCGAAAACGGTGATGACGTCGGCAGGACGGTCGCCGGCGATCAGGCGGCCGATATGCTGATAGATGATCCGGTGATCGTAGCGGTAGAAATCCGAGTCGGCCAGAAAGTCGCCGATACGATCCCACGCGCTGTTATCGAGCAGCAACCCACCAAGCACGGATTGCTCCGCCTCGATAGAGTGCGGCGGCACTTTGAGTGAATCGAGCTGGGGATCGGGCGCGTTCATGCCGGGCATTATACCGTCCCCGCGATCGCGGTCCCCCCCGGCAAAATCCCGCTTGCGCGACGATTTTTCCGAGCGCGGTTTGTTCAGCAGTTTCCCTGGAGGCAGCATAAGGTGGAGCTATCGAACGTAACGAACGTGGAAGGGAGCGCAACCGGAAGGCGGTCGGCGTAGATCAGCGCATGACCGGCAGCCGGATAATCCCGGCGACCCGCAAAACAGAACAGACAGGCATAAAAAAACGGAAGCCGGCGGACCGGCTTCCGTCTTTTATTCGCGTCGGGAAGCTGACGCGGATACGACTTAGGCGTGCTCGCCCAGCACCGACACGTTCACGTCGATGATGACGTCAGTGTGCAGCGCCACCTGGACCGGGAAGTCACCCACGGTCTTGAGCGGGCCATTCGGCATACGCACTTGCATCTTCTCGACCTTGAAACCTTGGGTGCCCAGGGCTTCGGCGATGTCGAAGTTGGTGACCGAACCGAACAGACGGCCGTCAACACCGGCCTTCTGCGAGATTTGCACGGTCAGACCGCTCAGCTTTTCGCCTTCGGCTTGTGCAGCAGCCAGCTTCTCGGCGGCAGCCTTTTCCAGTTCGGCGCGGCGAACTTCGAATTCGGCGATCGCGTCCTTAGTGGCGCGGCGGGCCTTCTTGGTCGGGATCAGGAAGTTACGTGCGAAACCATCCTTGACCTTCACGATGTCGCCCAGGTTACCCAGGTTGACGACCTTTTCCAGCAGAATCACTTGCATTATCTATTCTCCTTCGTCGACTGGCGATTAAGCACCGTGCAGATCGGTGTACGGCAGCAGCGCCAGGAAACGCGCGCGCTTGATGGCCGTATCGAGTTGGCGCTGGTAGTGCGCCTTGGTGCCCGTCAGGCGAGCCGGGGTGATCTTGCCGTTGTCGCCGATGAAGTCCTTCAGCGTTTCGACATCCTTGTAATCGATCTGCTCGACACCAGCGACGGTGAAGCGGCAGAACTTCTTGCGCTTGAACAGCGGGTTTTGCTGTTGGCGGCGACGATCAAACTTCTTGTTTTTACCGTTAGGACGCGGCATGTTCAACAATCCTTTTCAAATTCTTGCAATGCTGTGATGTGAAACACCAGGGTGCGGCTATTGCGATGCTTTTTTGCCAGAAAACCTGCCCACTGGGCTGGCTTCTCGAGTCCCAACGCCATGACTTTGGCACTGATGGGACCGATCGCAACGGCTGGCATCGAGAACTCGACCTGACGAGCGACGCTCGCCTCCTCAACAGTTCCCGCATGGGCCAGCGTGACATCGATCACAGGAAGTCCGGCTGGGGTATAGCGCAGCGTGCCGATTTCGACGATGCTGGCCTCTAGCCGTAAACGATTCACGCGGTCGATGTTTCCGTTGGCACCCTGATGCGTTCCGGTGCGCTAATTACGAAGCAACAGCTTCGGTCGCGGGCACGGCGGCAGCCTTCTTGGCTTCTTCGCGGGCCACTTCCTTCATCATCGGCGACGGCGTGGTCTCGGCCTTCTTCATGCGAACCACGAGGTGGCGCAGAACGGCGTCGTTGAACTTGAATGCGTGTTCCAGCTCGTCCAGGGTTTCCTGGTCGCACTCGATGTTCATGCAGACGTAGTGAGCCTTAGCCAGCTTTTCGATCATGTAGGCCAGTTGACGACGGCCCCAGTCTTCGACGCGATGGATCTGACCAGCCTTGGCCGTCACCATGCCCTTGTAGCGCTCGATCATCGCAGGCACTTGCTCGCTCTGATCGGGGTGAACGATAAATACGATTTCATAATGACGCATATAGAGCTCCTTATGGACAAAGCCGCCTGGGCGTCAGAACCAGTGCAGCAAGGTTGCAGAACCCGCGATTCTAGCGGAATTCATGTCGATCATCAACTCCCGCCCTATCGGTGCCGTCCGACTTGCGTCCCGGCGCCCGCTCCCGGGTACCGTCAGCCCTGCCTCAGGCATTCTCCAGCCAGTAGTTCGGACGGGCGTAGATCTGCCGCAACTGCTCGATGAAAAGACGCACCCGGGCGGGCTGGAAGCGCTGTTGCGGGTACACGGCGAGAATGTCGTAGTCGGGCAGCGCGTATTCGTCGAGCACGGTCTCCAGCGCTCCCGAGAGCAGTTCGCGCTGGATTTCCCACGTCGAGCGCCAGCCCAGCCCCAGCCCTTCCAACGCCCAGCGGTGCAGCAACTCGCCGTCGTTGCAGTCCAGACTGCCCGCCACGCGAATCGTCACGAGCTTGCCCTGCCGCTTGAAGTACCAGCCGCGTTGCTGGCCGCCTTGCAGGTTAAACGCAAGGCAATTGTGCTTGGCCAGGTCTTCCAGCGTCTTAGGGCGGCCATGCCGCGCGAAATATGCCGGCGTGCCGCACACCACGCGCCGGTTCTGCGCGAGTTTCACGGCCACGAAGTTCGGGTCGACGGAGCCGCCGATGCGAATGCCCATGTCGTACCCCTCGCGCACGATGTCGACCACCCGGTCGGTCAGATTGAACGAAATCTGAACCTCCGGATGCAGGCGCAGAAACGCCGGCGCGTGCGGGGCCACATGCTTGCGACCGAACGCCGCAGGCGCCGACACGATCAAATGCCCCGAGACGGCATGGCGTCCCGCGCTGATCTCGTTCTCCGCCATCTCCCAGTCGCCGAGCAACTGCTTGCAGCGCTCGAGAAAAGCGCCGCCCTCCTCCGAGAGCGCCAGCCGGCGCGTGGACCGGTACATCAGCTTGATGCCAAGCCGTTTTTCGAGGGCATCGATGCGCCGCCCAAGAATCACCGGCGAGACACCTTCCTTTAGCGCTGCGGCTGCCAGACTGCCCGCTTCAGCTACATGCACGAAGGTTTCGATCTGTTTGTAACGGTCCATCACGCCTCCATTCGATACTTTTTGTTCTTAAAAAAACGATCTTTTGTGATCTTATCAAACAAATCGTACCGGCTTAAAGTGAGCTCCGACGTCATTATTCATTACCCATTGGAGGAGTCACATGGCCAAGATGACCGCCGTAGAGGCCGCCGTCCGAGTGCTGGAGAAGGAAGGCATCACGACCGCATTCGGCGTGCCGGGCGCCGCCATCAACCCGTTCTATTCGGCGATGCGCAAGGCCGGCAGCGTCGAGCACGTACTTGCCCGCCACGTCGAAGGTGCGTCGCACATGGCCGAAGGCTATACGCGCGCTGAAGCCGGCAACATCGGCGTGTGCATCGGCACGTCGGGCCCGGCAGGCACCGACATGATCACGGGTCTCTACTCCGCATGGGCCGATTCGATCCCCATCTTGTGCATCACGGGTCAGGCGCCGCGCGCCCGCCTGTACAAGGAAGATTTCCAGGCCGTCGACATCGAGTCGATCGCCAAGCCGGTCACCAAGTGGGCGGTGACGGTGCGCGAGCCTGCCCTCGTGCCGCGCGTGTTTCAGCAGGCGTTCCACCTGATGCGTTCGGGCCGTCCGGGGCCGGTGCTCATCGACCTGCCGTTCGACGTGCAGGTCGCCGAGATCGACTTCGATCCGGAGACGTATGAGCCACTGCCCGTGTACAAGCCTGCGGCTTCGCGTGCGCAGATCGAAAAGGCGATTCAGATGCTGGTCGCTTCGGAGCGTCCGTTGATCGTCTCGGGCGGTGGCGTGATCAATGCCGACGCCGCCGATCTGCTCGTCGAGTTCGCCGAGACGGTGAACGTGCCGGTCGTGCCCACGCTCATGGGCTGGGGCACCATCGCCGACGACCATCCGCTCATGGCCGGCATGGTCGGCCTGCAAACCTCGCATCGCTTCGGTAACGCGACCATGCTGGCCTCCGACTTCGTGATGGGCATCGGCAACCGCTGGGCCAACCGCCACACTGGCAGCGTCGATGTCTTCACCAAGGGCCGCAAGTTCGTGCACGTCGATATCGAGCCGACGCAAATCGGGCGCGTGTTCGGTCCGGATTACGGCATCGTCTCCGATGCCAAGGCTGCCCTCAAACTGTTCGTGGAAGTTGCCAGGGAACTGAAAGCTGCCGGCCGTCTGCCGGACCGCTCGCAGTGGGTGGCCGACTGCCAGAAGCGCAAGCGCACCATGCTGCGCCGCACGGACTTCGATCAGGTGCCGATCAAGCCACAGCGCGTGTATCAGGAAATGAACGCGTTCTTCGGTCGCGACGTGCGCTACGTCTCGACCATCGGTCTGTCGCAGATCGCAGCCGCACAGTTCCTGCACGTGAACAAGCCGCGTCACTGGATCAACTGCGGCCAGGCAGGCCCGCTGGGCTGGACGGTGCCGGCGGCAATCGGCGCGAAGGTGGCATCGCCGTCGTCGGACGTGGTGGCGATCTCGGGCGACTACGACTTCCAGTTCATGATCGAAGAGCTGGCCGTGGCAGCGCAGTTCAAGGTGCCGTACATCCACGTGGTCGTGAACAACTCGTATCTGGGTCTGATCCGTCAGGCACAGCGCAACTTCGATATGGACTACTGCGTACAGCTCGCGTTCGAGAACGTGAACTCGCCGGAAGTGAACGGTTATGGCGTCGATCACGTGAAGGTGGCCGAAGGGCTCGGCGTGAAGGCGATTCGCGTGTTCCAGCCGAACGACATCCAGCCCGCGTTTGCTCAGGCTCGCAAGCTGATGGCCGAGTTCTCCGTGCCGGTGATCGTGGAAGTGATTCTCGAGCGCGTGACCAACATCGCGATGGGCACCGAGATCGACAACGTCAATGAGTTCGAAGAAATCGTCGACGTCGTGGAAGAAGACAACGCAGTGACGGCATAAGCCGAAGCCAGCCAGATCTGCAACAGGATTGCGGGGCGCGTGCGTCCCCTCCGCTTTCGGCTAGCGCCCGTGAACGGCCAAAGTGCGCGCCCCGCAACCCGGCAACACCCTTGCATCGAAATCGTCGAAACCACCCCCTAAAAAAGAGAGAGAGGAGTCAGCGCAATGCCGAAATTTGCCGCCAACCTGACCATGCTGTTCAACGAGGTGCCGTTCCTCGACCGCTTCAAGGCGGCCGCCGCAGCGGGCTTTCGCGGCGTGGAGTTTCTGTTCCCCTATTCGTTTCACCGCGACCAGATCGCCGACAAGCTGAACCAGTATCAGCTTGACCTCGTGCTGCACAACCTGCCGGCCGGCAACTGGGAAGCCGGTGAGCGCGGCATCGCCATCTTCCCGGATCGCGTTGCCGAATTCCGCGACGGTGTGGGCGAAGCGATCACCTACGCCAAGGCGCTGGGCGTGAAGCAATTGAACTGCCTCGTGGGCAAGCAAGGCGCCGACCTGTCGACGCAAGCTGCCCAGGAAACGCTTGTGGAAAACCTTCGCTTCGCCGCCGCAGCGCTCAAGGCCGAAGGCATCCGCCTGCTGGTTGAACCGATCAACACGTATGACATTCCCGGCTTCTTCGTGAACCGCACGAAACAGGCGCTGGATATCTTCGACGCTGTCGCCTCGGACAACCTGTTCTTGCAGTACGACATCTATCACATGCAGCGCATGGAAGGCGAACTCGCCAAGACCATCGAGACGAATCTGGCGCGTATCGCTCACGTGCAACTCGCAGACAACCCGGGCCGCAACGAGCCGGGCACGGGCGAGATCAACTACGCCTACCTGTTCGCGTTCCTCGATCGCATTGGCTACCACGGCTGGATCGGCTGCGAGTACAAACCCGCGACCACCACGACCGACGGTCTCGGCTGGTTCAAGGCAGCGGGTTTGCGCGAAGCCGCCTGATTTTCGAAACGCCCCCGTTCACCCTGCACTGCGCCTCCCCCGGCGGCGTGCAGACGACACAACGGCGTAGCTGCACGACGATGAAGCGGCACGCCGGCTGACCGGGTTTCGACGAGGAAGGGCCCCGCCGGCCGCATGCAGGGGGCATGCGGCCGGAGCACGGGGGGACGCGCTTGCGCGCCATCGCCCCGCTCGTCCGGGCGTCAGCGAATCACACATCAAACTTTGGCAACAAGGAGTCTCAAAATGGCACAACTCGGTTTCATTGGTCTGGGCATCATGGGCGCGCCGATGGCGAAGCATCTGCAAAACGCCGGTCACAAGCTGTTCCTGTACGAGCGCCGCACGCCCCCGCAAGACCTGATTGACGCTCAGGCCACGGTCTGTACGTCGGCCAAGGAAGTCGCCAAGCGTGCCGACATCGTCTTCGTGATGGTGCCGGACACCCCGGACGTGGGTGCTGTGCTGTTCGGTCAGGATGGACTGGCCGAAGGCCTTTCGGCCGGCAAGATCGTCGTCGACATGAGTTCCATCTCGCCGATCGAAACGAAGGAATACGCCAAGAAGATCAAGGCGCTGGGCGCCGAATACCTCGACGCACCGGTCTCGGGCGGCGAAGTCGGCGCGAAGGCTGCCTCGCTGTCGATCATGGTCGGCGGTTCACAAGCGGCGTTCGACGACGTGAAGCCGTTCTTCGAATTGATGGGCAAGAACATCACGCTCGTGGGCGAGAGCGGTGCCGGCCAGACCTGCAAGGTCGCCAACCAGATCGTGGTCGCGCTGACGATCGAAGCCGTGGGCGAAGCCCTGCTGTTCGCCTCGAAGGCCGGTGCCGACCCTGCCAAGGTGCGAGAGGCCCTGATGGGCGGCTTCGCATCGTCGCGTATTCTCGAAGTGCACGGCGAGCGCATGGTCAAGCGCAACTTCGAGCCGGGCTTCCGCATCGCATTGCATCAGAAGGATCTGAATCTGGCACTCCAGAGCGCCAAGGCCCTCGGCGTTTCGCTGCCGAACACAGCCACGTGCCAGGAGCTGTTCAACGCCTGTGCCGCCAACGGTGGCGCCGCGTGGGATCACTCGGGCATGGTGCGCGCGCTGGAAATGCTCGCCAACCATACCGTGGCGTAATTCACCGCCGCGCAGGCAACGTCAGGCAATCAGGGAGATACGGCGCGCACTGGCGGAGGCCGGGCGTCACGGCGCAAGTCGTTCGAATGAACGGCCGGCGCCGTTTTTTTTTGCCCCAGACGATCGGATGCTGCGGGTCAATACTCGGCGAACAGGCTCTGCATGCGCTCGCGCGGCACACCTGCCTGCAACGCCAGCATCAGCAAAACACGCGCCTTGAACGGATGCAGGTTGCCCGCGCTCACGAAGCCATACTGATCGTCGGGTGCCGCGCCGTTGTGCATGACATGTCCGCTGCCCACGCGTGCGGCGCGTACGACCGTCACGCCGCGCTGCACGGCCTCGGCCAGCGCCTGTTGCAGCAATGAATGCAGCGAGCCGTTGCCCGTGCCTGCGACCACGATGCCCTGCACGCCGGCTTCCACCAGGGCGTCGACGGCGATCCGCGACACACCCGCATAACTCGAGACCACTTCGACGGCGGGCAACTCGCCCGAGAGTCCGACAAACTCGCTCTCGACGGTGTGGTACTGCAACGCCGCACGTTGGAACGCCACCCGCTCGTCCTGCACCCAGCCCAGCACGCCGATTTCCGGCGAGTGGAAAGCGTCGACCTTGTAGGTGCTCGTTTTGATGACGTCGCGTGCGCAGTGAATCTGGTTGTTGATGGCGACCATCACGCCACGGCCCGATGAAATCGGGTCGGTAGCCACGCGCACGGCATTGAGCAGGTTGAGCGGTCCGTCGGCGGAGAGCGCCGTTGCGGGCCGCATCGCCGCCGTCAACACCACCGGCTTGCGGCTATTGATGGTCAGGTGCAGGTAATACGCAGTCTCTTCCAGCGTATCGGTACCGTGGGTAATCACCGCCCCTGCCACATCGGGCTGCGAAAGCAAGGCGTTCACGCGGGCGGCAAGCTTCTGCCAGAGCGCCACACTCATGTCCTTGCTGTCGATCTGGGCGACTTGCTCGGCGTGGATGTGCGCGACAGTGCCCAGCGCCGGGACAGCGGCAAGCAGGTCCTGCACACCGAGCGCCCCGGCCTGATAACCGGCAGTGCGCGTCGCATCGGCCGCGCTGCCCGCGATCGTGCCGCCCGTGGCGAGCAGCGCAATGCGCGGCAGATCGCCCGAGGACACGGTGTAATGAGGGATGGGGTTGAATGAGGTCAAAGTCATGTCAACGATTGTATCCAATACTGCCCGGCTTCCCAATCGCTGAAAATATCGATCCCGCCTCAGCGGGCGGGATCCATGGCCAAACCACGGCCGAACGACGGGGATGTGCCCGACAACGCCTGAAAATGTGCGCCGCCCTGCCCGCCCCCGGAAATGTCGCGCTCCGCCGCGTCAGGCCGCGAATTCCAGCGCTTCTCGCAGTTGCGTCGAAATTTCCTGCTCCTTGAGCGCCGGGGCCAGCATTTCAATGAAACGGTAAGCATACGAGCGCAGGAACGCACCGCGGCGCAAGCCGATCCGCGTGGTGCTCGGCTCGAATGCGTTGTCGAGTTCGAGCACCGCCAGATCCTGATCCTTGCGCGGATCGACAGCCATCGCCGCCACGATCCCCACGCCCAGCCCCAATTCGACGTACGTCTTGATTACGTCGGTATCCAGTGCCGTCAACACGATGTCCGGCACCAGTCCCTGATCGGAGAATGCCTTGTCCACGTGCGAGCGGCCCGTGAAGTCGCCGTCGTAGGTGATGATCGGGTATTCGGCAATGTCCGCGAGCGTCACGCTTTCACGCCCGACCAGCGGGTGATCCTTCGGCACGACAGCCACGTGATGCCACGAATAGCACGGGAACGTGACGATATCGGGAAAACGGTCGAGCGCCTCGGTCGTGATGCCAATGTCGGCTTCGCCGTCGATGACCATCTGCGCGATCTGACGCGGGCTGCCCTGGCGCAGCGCCAGATGCACCTTCGGATACACGCTCGTGAACTGCTTGATGACCTGCGGCAGCGCATAGCGCGCTTGCGTGTGCGTCGTCGCCACCACGAGATGACCGCTGTCCTGATCCGCGAACTGACGCGCCACGCGGCGCAGGTTCTCGGCGTCGAGCAACATGCGCTCGATCAGTTGCAGCACCGCTTTGCCGGGCTCGGTCAGTCCCGTGAGACGCTTGCCGCGACGCACGAACACATCCACCCCGAGTTCGTCTTCGAGATCCTTGATCTGCTTGCTCACGCCCGACTGCGACGTGTACAGCGCACTCGCCGCCTCCGTCAGGTTGAGGTTCTGCCGAACGGCTTCGCGCACATAGCGCAATTGCTGGAAATTCATGATGTAACTCCGCCTTGTTGCTTTGTCTGTCCGTGACGTCTCAAAACGTCAACGATGTGTACCCAATGGCTTCAACTTGTTGTGGTCTGTCGTTCGATGCTGTCATGCGACACCGCCGTGCGGCTCACGCGTGTGCGGAGAACACCCGCAACTGACGCGGCACTGCCCGCAGCGGGGCGCCAGCATCGGCGCCGAGCGCCTGCCAGCCCGAGCGCGTGAGTTCCGCCTCCCATACCGCATCGCCCGGTGCGGCGAGTTCCACGCGCACGGTGCCGCCCAGCGGAATCGCGCGGCGCACGGCCACGTTAATACCCGGGCCACCATCGTGCGCCGGCAGCAGCGCGAGATCGTGCGGACGCACGTACGCAATCGCACGGCCATCCTGCGGCACAGCCGGCAAATCGTCTTTGTGCACCGTCACGCGATACGCGCCGGCGTCTGCAATGAAATCGTGCGTGCGCAGTTCCCCCGGCAACCGGTTCGCGGTGCCGAGAAACTCATAGACGAACGCGCTCTGCGGCGTGTCGTAGACGTCTTGCGGTGCGCCGATCTGCTCGACCTTACCGCGATTCATCAGCACGATGCGGTCGGCGACTTCGAGCGCCTCTTCCTGATCATGCGTGACGAAGATCGTCGTGATGTGCAGTTCGTCGTGCAGACGTCGCAGCCAGCTACGCAACTCCTTGCGCACCTTGGCGTCGAGCGCACCGAACGGCTCGTCGAGCAGCAGCACCTTCGGCTCGACGGCCAGCGCCCGCGCCAGTGCAATACGCTGGCGCTGTCCGCCCGAGAGTTCTGCCGGGTAATGGTCAGCCAGCCAGTCGAGCTGCACGAGACCGAGCAATTCGTGCACCTTGTTGCGAATCTGCGCATCCGAAAGACGTTCGCGGCGCGACTTCACGCGCAGCCCGAACGCTACGTTCTCGAACACCGTCATGTGACGGAACAGCGCGTAATGCTGAAACACGAAGCCGACCTGACGCTCGCGCGTGCCAACCGAGGCGACATCCTCGCCGTTCAGAACGACGCGACCGGCGTCTGCAAACTCCAGCCCGGCAACGATGCGCAGCAATGTGGTCTTGCCGCAGCCGGACGGCCCGAGCAGCGCGACCAGCTCGCCCGTGGGGAATTCGAGACTTACTTCGTCGAGCGCCGCGAAATTGCCGAACCGCTTCGAAACCTGTTGTACCTGGATACTCATTGTCTTGCTCCTCGATGCGATGTCCGCTCAGGCCGCCACGGCATCTTCGCGACGCGCGGCCTTGTCCTGCGCCAGCTTGCGTTCGGCCCACAGCTTCAGGGCCAGCGTGGCGAGCGCGAGCAACGCGAGAATCGACGCTGCCGCAAATGCCCCCACCGTGTGGTAGTCGTTGTATTCAATTTCCACATGCAGCGGCAGCGTGTTCGTCTCGCCGCGAATATGGCCGGAGACGACCGACACCGCACCGAACTCGCCCATGGCGCGGGCATTACACAGAATCACGCCATACAGCAGCCCCCATTTGATCTTCGGCAGCGTCACGCGCATAAACACCTGCCAGCCGGTGGCGCCGAGCACACGAGCGGCTTCCTCTTCCTCACTGCCCTGTGCCTGCATGAGCGGGATCAATTCGCGCGCCACGAACGGGAACGTGACGAACACCGTCGCGAGCACCAGTCCGGGCAGCGCGAACACGATCTTCAGGTTGTGGGCGTCGAGAAAGTCCCAAATCGGCCCTTGACGGCCGAAGATCAGCAAGAACGTCATCCCGGCGATCACCGGCGAAACCGAAAACGGCAAATCGATGAGCGTGGTCAGCACGCTCTTGCCCTTGAAGTCGAAGCGCGCAATCGCCCACGACGCCGCCACACCGAACACCAGATTGAGCGGCACGGCGATGACGGCGATCAGCACCGTGAGGCGAATGGCCGAGAGCGCGTCGTCGTTCGTCAGGCCGTCCCAGTAAGCAGCGAATCCCTTGCCCAGGGCGGTAACGAATACCGACGCGAGCGGCAACACCAGAAACAAGGCGAAGAACAGCAGCGCGACGCCAATCAGCACGGCCTTGACGAGCGCGGGCTCGTCGGTCGGATCGGCGTTACGCGCCTTGGCCGCACGCGGCAAGGTGCGTGACAGTGCGAGTGAATCTGACATGGTCGAAACGTTCTCTCTCGTTTTCCTGAATCACACGCCGCTGGCGCGCCGGCCCGAATGACGGCGTTGCAGCCACCATTGCAGGGTATTGATAAGCAGCAGCAACACGAACGAGATCACCAGCATCACCACGGCCAGTGCCGCAGCGCCCGCATAGTCGAACTGTTCGAGCTTGGTCACGATCAGCAGCGACGTGATCTCCGAGACCATCGGGATGTTGCCGGCGATGAAGATGACCGAGCCGTACTCGCCCACGGCGCGCGCGAAGGCCAGCGCGAAGCCAGTCAGCAGCGCAGGCAGCACGGCCGGAAGAATCACGTGACGCAGCGTCTGCCAGCGTGTGGCGCCCAAGCACGCCGCCGCCTCTTCCTGCTCACGCTCGAACTCTTCGAGCACCGGCTGGAGCGTGCGCACCACAAACGGCAGTCCGATGAACGCCAGCGCCACGAAAATGCCCAGCGGCGTAAAGGCGATCTTGATGCCGAGCGGTTCGAACCAGCGTCCGATCCAGCCGTTCGGCGCGTAGATCGCCGCCAGCACGATGCCCGCCACGGACGTGGGCAAGGCGAATGGCAGGTCGATCAGCGCATCGACGAATCGCCGGCCTGGGAAGGTGTAACGCACCAGCACCCACGCCAGAATGAAACCGAATACGGCATTGAGGATGGCGGCCGCCAGCGAGATGCCGAACGTGAGGCGGTACGACGCCAGCACGCGCGGCGAACTCACAGCGGTGACGAAGCTCGTCCAGTCGAGCGAGCTTGCCTTGATGAAGACCATCAGCAACGGCACCAGCACCACAAGGCTCAGGTATGCGACGGTGTAGCCCATCGTCAGGCCAAAGCCCGGCAAGGCACTCGGCTTGCGCCAGAGGGGAAACAGTGCGGTACTCATGCGAGGGTCCCTTTCGTCGTAGCGTTACTTCTTGGTATAGATCTGGTCGAAGATGCCGCCGTCCGCAAAGTGCTTGGCCTGCGTCTTCGTCCAGCCGCCCAGATCGGCGTCGACAGTGTAGAGCTTGAGCTTCGGATATTGCGACGCGTATTTCTTCGCGATCTCCGGCGAGCGCGGACGATAGAAGTGCTTCGCGGCGATTTCCTGACCTTGCGGCGAATACAGCCATTGCAGATAGGCTTCGGCAGCCTTGCGGGTGCCATGCTTGTCGACGTTCTTGTCGACCACGGCCACCGGCGGCTCCGTCAGAATCGACGACGACGGCACCACGATGTCGAACTTGTCCGGACCGAGATCCTTCACCGAGAGCAGCGCTTCGTTTTCCCACGCGATCAGCACGTCGCCGATACCACGCTCCACGAAGGTCGTGGTGGCACCACGAGCGCCCGAGTCGAGCACGCCCACGTTCTTGTAGAGCGCTTTGACGAAATCCTGCGCCTTTTGCTCATTGCCGCCCGGTTGCTTGAGCGCGTAGAGCCATGCGGCAAGGTAGTTCCAGCGAGCGCCCGCCGACGTCTTCGGGTTCGGCGTCACGACGCTGATGCCCGGCTTGACGAGATCGCCCCAGTCCTTGATCCCCTTCGGATTGCCCTTGCGCACCAGCAACACGATCGTCGAGGTGTACGGCGTAGCGTTGTCAGGCAGACGCTTTTGCCAATCCTTGTTCACGAGGCCGGCCTGAGCCAGTTCGTCGATGTCGGCAGAGATGCCGAGCGTGACGACGTCGGCAGGTGCGCCATCGAGCACGGTACGGGCCTGCTTGCCCGAGCCGCCGTGCGAGGCCTTCACCGTCACCGTGTCGCCGGTGGTCTGCTTGTAATGGGCTTCGAAAGCCTTGTTGTAGTCGGCGTACAGCTCACGCGTCGGGTCATACGAGACATTGAGCAACGAAAGGCTCGCGGCCTGCGCCTGAATCGTCATGCCGGCGGCCAGTGCCAGGCCGCCCAGTGCCACCACCAGCTTTTTAGCTTTCCATCCCCGTGCTGCTTTGCTCATGACTTGCACTCCTTGTTTGCTTCTCGTGTGTAGGAGGCCAGTCTATGAGGGGCGCTAAATAATTAAAAATAATATTTTTTCGTTTGTTTATGCCGGAATAAGGATTGGCGAAATGATGCTGAAGGAAGACTTTGGTTACCCAACCGTATGTCGGCTCAGCCGCAGCGGCCTTCAGCGCGCTCGCTCCCTTGTCTCCTCAGGGGTTCGCATAAGTGACAGGCGGTGATGACCGATAGCGTCTGGCGGCCCCGTTGCAGCGGCGCACGTCAATCTACTGCGCGGCGCTTCCGATGCCCAGCGGCCCATGGCACTGGCGACGTGCGGCGCGAAGTCGGGGAGATGTGGCGGAAACTTCACGCACTACATGAAGTTTTCCCTTGCGTTTTTACAAACACTGTACAAAAATACAGCCACCTGTGCTTCCATACAGTGATGCCATGATCAAACTTACCGCCCGTCAACAGCAGGTCTACGAACTGGTCCGACAAGCGATCGAGCGCACCGGTTTTCCGCCGACACGCGCTGAAATCGCCGCCGAACTCGGCTTCTCTTCCGCCAATGCCGCGGAGGAGCACCTGCGGGCGCTAGCGCGCAAAGGAGTGATCGAATTGGCTGCGGGCCAATCGCGTGGCATCCGCCTCAAGCGTCTGGACGAAGCGGGCGGTGTACACCAGTTCACGTTGCCGCACATGGGCCTGATGCAGTTGTCGCTGCCCCTCGTCGGACGTGTGGCAGCGGGCAGCCCGATCCTTGCGCAGGAACACATTGAGCGCAACTTCCAGTGCGACCCGAACATGTTCGCGCGCCAGCCCGACTACTTGCTGAAGGTGCGCGGGATGTCGATGCGCGATGCAGGCATTCTCGATGGCGATCTGCTGGCCGTACAGAAGGCTGCCGATGCGCGCGAGGGCCAGATCGTCGTGGCACGCCTTGGCGACGACGTAACCGTCAAACGCTTTCACCGCGTGCCGGGCGGCGTCGAGCTGATCGCCGAGAACCCGGATTTCGAAAACATCAACGTCAATGAAGGTAGCGGCGACTTTGCGCTCGAGGGCATTGCGGTCGGCCTGATCCGCAACAACGATCTCTAAGCGCGACGCCGGGGACTGCGCGTTGTAGCGCAGCGCCCCACTCCCTGAAGATTTGCATTTCCGATTGCGCCGGGCTGGGTCCGGCGCCCGTGCCCTGCTGCGCCCGCAATTTGCGAAATACGCGGCAGGACGCGTCCCTCAGACCCACATTGGAAAAAGGATCGCATCATGGCTCGACTCTTTGGTTTGCTGCGTACGTCTTTCGGTCAATCGCGCGTGCGAGCCACTTCGCAAGCTCGGCTGTCAGCCGTGTACGGACTCTCGGCCCTGTCTGGCCCGTTCGCTTCCGCCCCCGCCATTGCCCGCTCCTACACGGTGCCCGCACGCGCACGCAGCACCGTCCTGCCCCGCACACTCGCGGCCGCCGTGGCGTCGGCAACGCGCCGCGCATGTCCGTCCGGAAAGGCCATCAAGGCATCGCGCAACGTGCGCGAACTTCAACATCGCGATGCGCAAGTGACACCAGCGGATCACGAAGTCCGTGTATATCGCGACGTATCGCACATCGTGATGGTGGGCAGCATCGCCGACATCTGCCGCAAACTCGATCAGGCGGTCGGCGAGCAGTTCTGCCTCGCTGCGGTATAAGCGCCCAGACTCACCCGCAACTGCGTCGCTCGACGGGCCCTGACTTGCCGAGTTGGCGTAGCGGATTGTCGGCGCCGAGGCGATCCCCGTCGAAGAAGCGCGCGACGTCTGCCGGTTTCACCGACTCAATGTCGGCATGCTGCCAACGCGGCGCGTGGTCCTTGTCGACAACCAATGCGCGAATGCCTTCGACACTCTCCGCGCCGGTACGGCCGTCGAGATTGAAGACGCTGCGCATCATCAGCCATTCCTCACGAAGTTCATCAGCCAGCGACAGCTTGCGTGCACGACGCACCTGCTCCAACGTGACGCAAACCATCAACGGCGAGCGCTTGCTGCGCAGAAGGTGTTCCGTCTCCTCTGCCCAGCCCGAATATTCACAGCGCGCTTCGCGCTTGAGCGCCCTCAGAATGGCCGGCATGTCCGGCAGCCCGAAGTGACTGTCGATCACATCGCGCAGCGGCGCGAGCTTACCTGGCGCCAGACCGGCCGGCGGCAGCGCTTCACGGGCGAACATGCGTGCCGCGTTGAGTACGGCGTCGCCATCTTGCCACTCGCCGTTTGCCAGCAATTCGCACAGCGCCGGCAATGAGGCCCGCGGAACAACCGCGTCGGCCAGACCGATTTCACAGGCGTCGACCGCGCCAAACACAATACCGGTCGTGCCAAGGTACTCGCCGAGATGCCCCGCGAGGTTAGCAAGGAAGCTCCCGCCGCCAACGTCCGGGAACAGACCGATGGCTGTCTCCGGCATCGCCATGCGCGTTGCCTCAGTGACGATTCGCAACGCTGCGCCCTGCGAAATCCCCATGCCGCCGCCCATCACCACGCCGTCCATCAGTGCAATATAGGGCTTCGGGTACGTGGCGATCGTGTAATTCAGCGTGTACTCGTCCGTGAAGAAATCCATGATGTCGGTGCGCCCTGCGCTCACGGCCTCGTGGAAATATCGAATGTCGCCGCCCGCACATAAGCCCTTCTCGCCTTCGCCTTGCAAAACAACGCCCAGCACCCTGGAATCGTCACGCCATGCGCCGAGTGCCGACGCCATCGCGCGAATCATGTCGTGCGAGAGCGCGTTGAGCGCCTTTGGGCGGGTCAGGGTAATGAAGCCGATGCGGCCGCGGATTTCGGTTCGAACAAATTCGGTCATGTCTGGCGAGTGCTTCAGCAATATCAACGGAACGGTCGCGCGCGCGACGCGACCTCTCGGGGGCTTTCGACAGCATGCAGGCACCGCGCGCCGCATGTCGAAAACCACAACGAAAAAAGCCGGTGCGAAGCACCGGCTTTCTTTCCAACAGACTGGCATCGAGGCGCAGCAGACGTTCATCCGCTACGCTGTGACGCCATCGCCGGCGTTACTTCTGCTCACGCGATGCGCGCTTACGCTCGTGTTCCACGAGGTAGCGCTTGCGCAGTCGAATCGTCTGCGGCGTGACTTCGACCAGTTCGTCGTCATCGATGAACTCGACAGCGTATTCGAGGCTCATCGCGATCGGCGGCACCAGACGCACGGCTTCGTCGGTACCCGACGCACGCACGTTCGTGAGTTGCTTGCCCTTGATCGGGTTGACCACGAGGTCGTTGTCACGGCTATGGATACCGATGATCATGCCTTCGTACAGCGCGTCGCCCGGCGACACGAACATACGGCCGCGATCTTGCAGCTTCCACAGCGCGTAGGCCACGGCGGCACCGTCGTCTTGCGAGATCAGCACGCCGTTGCGGCGCTCACCCAACGTACCATCCTTAAGCGGTGCGTAAGCGTCGAAAATGTGGCTCATCAGGCCCGTACCACGGGTCATCGACAGGAACTCGCCCTGGAAACCGATCAGGCCGCGAGCCGGAATGCGGTACTCGAGGCGCGTACGGCCACGACCATCCGACACCATGTCCAGCATTTCGCCCTTGCGGCGGCCGATTTCTTCCATGACCGCGCCCTGGTGCTCGTCTTCCAGGTCGATGGTCAGCATTTCGTACGGCTCGTGCTTCACGCCGTCGATTTCCTTGAGCACCACGCGCGGACGCGACACGGCCAGTTCATAGCCTTCGCGACGCATGTTCTCGATGAGAATCGTCAGGTGCAGCTCGCCACGGCCCGACACTTCGAAGACGGAGTCTTCCGCCGTGTCTTTCACGCGCAGCGCCACGTTGTGATTCAGTTCCTTGTGCAGACGATCGCGGATCTGACGGCTCGTCACGAACTTGCCTTCACGGCCGGCCAGCGGCGACGTGTTGACGCAGAAGTTCATGGTCAGCGTCGGCTCGTCCACCGTCAGCAACGGCAGGGCTTCCGGCGTGTCGACGTCGCAAATCGTTGCGCCGATACCCACGTCTTCAATGCCGTTGATCAGCACGATGTCGCCCGCTTCCGCACCTTCCGGCGACATCACGCGCTCCAGGCCCCGGAACGTCAGCACCTGATTGATCTTGCGCTTGAGCACTTCGCCCTCCGGGCCGAAGCGCATCACCACTTGCTGGCCCGGCTTGATGCGGCCACGCGTGATACGGCCGACACCGATACGGCCAACGAACGTCGAGTAGTCGAGCGAGCTGATCTGCAGTTGCAGCGGACCGTCGACATCCGCTTCGCGGACCGGCACGTGCTCGAGAATCGCCTCGAACAGCGGGCGCATGGTGCCTTCGCGCACATCGGAGTCGAGGCTGGCGAAACCGTTCAGCGCCGACGCGTAGACGATCGGGAAGTCGAGCTGCTCGTCGGTTGCGCCGAGCTTGTCCATCAGATCGAACGTCTGGTTGATCACCCAGTCCGGACGTGCGCCCGGACGGTCGATCTTGTTGACCACGACGATCGGCTTCAGACCGAGGGCAAGTGCCTTGCGGGTCACAAAGCGCGTTTGCGGCATCGGGCCTTCAACGGCGTCGACGAGCAACAGCACGCTGTCGACCATCGAAAGCACGCGTTCCACTTCACCGCCGAAGTCCGCGTGTCCCGGGGTATCGACGATGTTGATGTGCGTGCCTTCGTATTCGACGGCGCAGTTTTTGGCGAGGATCGTGATGCCGCGCTCTTTTTCGATGTCGTTCGAGTCCATCACGCGTTCAGCGACTTGCTGGTTTTCGCGGAAAGTGCCCGACTGGCGCAGCAACTGGTCGACGAGCGTGGTTTTGCCGTGGTCGACGTGCGCGATGATGGCGATATTACGGAGAGCGCGGGTCATGAAAGAGGTGCTCGAAAAAAGCCTTTGGAGAATCCGCGATTCTACCACTTGCGCATGTCTCGCGTCATGGCCTTTCTGCAATGCAACAACGGCGGACGACTTTCAGGCGCCGTCGTCATGAACCGCTTCCCCACGCTCCCCCATCTTCTCCCGCTAATTCTTGTCGCCACGCACCAATCCAACACAAAGCATCGACCCCTCCAGCAAAATAATTGCCTAGTCAACTATTGCATGGCCTTGAAATTTATTAAGCGGACGCTATAATCGTGACTAGTCAACTATTGCAGCAACACGAAAATGGCCGAACCGCCCGTCACCCCCTCCGCTACCGCGCCGACGCCGCAGCCGGGCGCGCCCCAGAGCGATCCTCCCCGCAACGCCTATGACATCGATGATTCCCTCGGGTATCTCGTTGCCCGGGTGCGTCAGTTGATTCTGGCCGAGTTGACGAAGGAAACGTCGCAGTACGGCCTGACGAGCACGCAGGCGACCATGCTTTACAAGGTCGCCACAGGCAAGAGCAAGACGGCGGCCGATCTGGCGCGTGACTACTGTATAGACGCGAGCGCGGTCACCCGCCTGCTCGACCGGCTTGAAGCACACGGACTGCTGATGCGTGAGCGCAGCAAGATGGATCGCCGCACGGTGAACCTGAGTGCGACCGAGGCCGGATACGCAATGGCCGATCGGATGCCCGACATTTTCGTGCGCGCCGCCGACCATCTGTTGCAAGGTTTTTCCGTGGAGGAAGTGGGTTTTCTGAAAAGCCTGTTGCGGCGAGTCATCGCCAACGGCGAGTCGGGGTGACGGTGAAAGCCGTTCCGATTTGCCTCCCAAAAAACATGACGAGTCCACTATTTCACGCCCTCGTCAATGCCCAATTCCCGATTATCGTCAGTACAAGACTTCACTCGTAAAGGTTTTGCGATGAAAGCGGCCTCACCGTTCCTCCCGCGTCTGCGGGCCCGCTCAGCGATTTCCGCCCTCTGTCTCGCGGCTGTCACACTGGGCTTCGCGGGTTGTGCGAATTTCGCCGGCATCCACAGCGACAAGCAGATCAGCACGCCCGATCAGTATCAAACTCAGCGCAGCCTACCCTCCGAGGGTGGCCAATGGCCGGGTACCGACTGGGCGCAGCGCTTTGGCGATCCGCAACTCGTCTCTCTGATCGACGAAGCCCTCGCGGGCAACCCCGATCTGGCCATGGCGGCCGCCCGGTTGAAGGCAGCGCAAGCGCAGACCGAAGGGGCCGCCGCAGCGTTGCTGCCATCGGTCGGCTTCTCGGGCGACATCAACCGCTCGAAATTCACCGAAAACACGATCTACCCGGCAGGCTTCGGCGGTGCATGGTTCACGCAGGGCGATCTGACCGCTTCGTTGTCGTGGGAACTCGATCTGTGGGGCAAGAACCGTTCGGCACGTGCGCAAGCCACGTCGGCCGAGCGGGCCGAAGAAGCCGAAGATCAGGAAGTGCGGCTCGCGCTGGCCACGGCCGTCGCGCGCTCGTACAACCAGCTCGCGCAGCAATACGCACTGCACGACGTTCTCGATCGCGTGAGCAAACAACGCCAGAACCTCGGCAAGCTCACAGCAGATCGCGTTCGTGCTGGTCTCGATACGCAGGTCGAGCAGAAGCAGGCTGACAGCAACACCGCCGACATTCAGACGCAAATCGCCCAACTCGACGGCCAGATCCTGCTTACGCGCCATCAACTCGGCCTGTTGCTCGGCAAGGGGCCGGATCGCGGTCTGGAAATTGCACCGCCCAAACTGGCCCAGTTGCCTACGCCCGCTCTACCCGACAACCTGCCGCTCGCACTGCTCGGCCGTCGCCCCGACATCGTCTCGGCACGCTGGGGGGTGGAAGCGCAGCTCAAGGGCGTGGACGTCGCGAAGGCACGTTTCTATCCGGACGTGAACCTCAACGCCGCGTTCGGCTTCTCCACCTTCGGGCTGGGCAAGCTGATCGATCCGAGCAGCCAGAGCATTCAGGCCGGTCCCGTGATTTCGCTGCCGATATTCGACGGCGGCCGTTTGCGCGCGAACCTGAAGGGCCAGTACGCCGCGTATGAAAGTGCAGTGGCGAACTACGACTCGACGCTTAACAGAGCGCTTGGCGACATCGCCGATCGCATGTCGTCGATCCGCTCTGCCGACAAGCAGATGGTGTCGCAGCGCGTGGCGCAGGACGCCGCACAACGCGCCTACGACCTGGCCATCGATCGTTACAAGGCCGGTCTCACGCCGCAGTTGACCGTACTCACAGCCGAGTCGTCACTGCTTGCGCAGGAACAGGCACGCGTGAATATCGACAGCGCACGGCGCGACCAGCAGATTGGCCTGATCAAGGCATTGGGCGGTGGTTTCGATGCTCAGGCATCGGGCCTCGTCGTGGGTCAGGAACGCCCGGCAGATGCCCAAGGCGATGCCGCACAGACGCACTGACCGGCAGGTAGCTACACGTCGCGCAAGACAGAACAGACAACGTCAAAGCACATTAAGAGATTAGTACGGAGCAAATGATGAGCGAGAACCAACAACAAGCACCTGCTCAGCCGGCCCAGGGCAATGGCAAGCGCCGCCGCATGATGCTGACGCTGACGGCCGTGATTGCCATTGCAGCCATCGGCTACGGTGCCTACTACGCGCTGTATGCGCGCTATTACGAAGATACCGACGATGCGTATGTCGCGGGCAACGTGGTGCAGATCACGCCGCAGGTGGCCGGCACCGTGACCGGCGTGAAGGTCGACGACACGCAGATGGTCAAGGCTGGTCAGCCGCTGGTCACGCTGGACCAGACCGACGCTCGCGTGGCGTTGCTGAAGTCCGAAGCGAATCTGGCGCAGACCGTGCGTCAGGTACGCACCTATTTCGTGAACAACGACGCCTATGCCGCCACCGTGGCAATGCGCGAATCGGAACTGGCCAAGGCACAGGCCGACGTGAAGCGTCGTGAAATGGCAATTGCAACGGGCGCCGTGTCGCGCGAAGAACTGGCCCACGCCCAGGACGCCGTGAAGTCGGCACAAGCCGGGCTCGAACAGGCGCGTGCACAGTTGGTGTCGAACAAGGCGCTCACCGACAAGACCTCGGTGACCACGCATCCGAACGTGCAGCAGGCCGCAGCCCAGGTGCGCGCCGCGTATCTCGACTACGCCCGCACGTCGATCCCCGCCCCGGTCGACGGCTACGTGGCCAAGCGCTCGGTGCAGGTTGGCCAGCGCGTGGCGACGGGTGCCCCGCTCATGGCGCTGGTGCCGCTCAACCAAGTCTGGGTCGACGCCAACTTCAAGGAAGTGCAGATCGCGCACATGCGCGTGGGGCAGCCGGTGACGCTCACGGCCGACGTGTACGGTTCGTCGGTCGAGTACAAGGGCACCGTCGCGGGCTTCTCCGCAGGCACGGGTAGCGCCTTCTCGTTGCTGCCGGCGCAGAACGCCACGGGTAACTGGATCAAGGTCGTGCAACGTCTGCCGGTGCGTATCGCGCTCGATGCGAAGCAGTTGCAACAGCATCCGCTGCGCGTCGGTCTGTCGATGCAGGTCAAGGTCAACGTGCGTAACACGGACGGCAAGGAGCTGGGTGAAGCGCCCGCGCTGCCGGTGTATTCGACCGACGTGTACGACAAGGTCGGCCACGACGCCGACGACATCGTCGCCAAGATCATTACCGAAAACGCGGGTGCCGGAGCTGCCGCTGGCAGCGGTGGCGCCAACGACACGCGCAATCAGCCGGCTCGCGCACGTCCCCTGTAAAGCGGAGGGGGGTGCCCCCCACCCCCTTTGATATCTCATGGCAAATCAACACGCTCCTGGCCCCCTGTCGGGGGGCCAGTTGGTACTCGGCACCATCGCGTTGTCGCTCGCCACGTTCATGAACGTGCTCGACACATCGATTGCCAACGTATCGATTCCCGCCATTTCCGGCGACCTGGGTGTCTCATCGAGCCAGGGCACATGGGTGATTACGTCGTTTGCCGTCGCCAACGCCATTTCGGTGCCGCTCACGGGCTGGCTCACCGAACGGTTCGGCGCGGTGCGACTGTTCATCACATCGATCCTGCTGTTCGTGCTGGCCTCGTGGCTGTGCGGCATGGCGCCCACGCTCGAGATCCTGCTCGCGGCCCGTGTGTTGCAAGGCGCCGTGGCCGGGCCGATGATCCCGCTCTCGCAATCGCTGCTGCTCTCGAGCTATCCCCCCGCAAAGAGTTCGATGGCGCTGGCGTTATGGGGCATGACAACGCTGGTCGCACCGGTGATGGGCCCGATTCTCGGCGGCTGGATCTCCGATAACTACCGTTGGCCGTGGATCTTCTACATCAACATTCCGGTCGGCATTGCCGCCGCGTATGTCACGTGGCTGATTTACGCCAAGCGCGAAACGCCCACGCAGCGCAAACCGATCGATACGGTCGGGTTGGCCTTGCTGGTGTTGTGGGTCGGCTCGTTGCAAGTGATGCTAGACAAAGGCAAGGAACTCGACTGGTTCAATTCGTCGACCATTGTCGTGCTTGCGCTCGTGGCACTGGTGTCGTTCTGCTTCTTCGTCATCTGGGAGATTACCGAGAAGCATCCGGTGGTCGATCTGACGCTCTTCAAGCGGGTCAACTTCACCGGCGGCGTGGTGGCCATCTCGGTGGGCTACGGCCTGTTCTTCGGCAATCTCGTGATCCTGCCGCAGTGGTTGCAGATCTACCTCGGCTATACGGCCACGGAGGCGGGTCTGGTGATGGCGCCGGTGGGTCTGTTCGCCATCATCTTGTCGCCGGTCATCGGCAAGACGCTGCCAAGGCTCGATGCCCGCTGGGTCGTGACAGTCTCGTTCCTGTTGTTTGCACTGGTGTTCCTGATGCGCTCGCACTTCAACACGCTTGTCGATACGCGCACGCTGATGATCCCGACGTTCCTGCAGGGCGTACCGATGTCGATGTTCTTCATCCCGCTCACGGCCATCATTTTGTCGGGGTTGCCGGCGCACCGCATTCCGGCAGCGGCGGGGCTGTCCAACTTCGTGCGGATTACCTGCGGCGCGGTGGGCACGTCGATTGCGACGACCATGTGGGACAACCGGATCACGCTGCACCATGCACAGTTGACCGAGCATCTGACGCCATACGACTCAACGTTTAATGACTCGGTGCAAAGCCTCAACCAGCTCGGCATGACGACGCCACAGGCTAACGGTTATATCGACCGGCTGGTCACACAGCAGTCGGCCATGCTCGGCGCCAACGACATTTTCTGGATCTCGGCACTGCTGTTCGTGCTGATGATCGCGATGGTGTGGATTACGCGCCCGATGAAGGGCGGTGGCGGCACAGACGCCGCGGCCGGCGCCCACTGAAGCCAAGCCAAGACTTCCCCCCGAGTGCCCGGCCCTGCTCTGTATTGCTGGGCACTTCTTGAACCCCGCTGATGTTTAGCGGGGTTTTTTTATCGGCCACGGCAGGCGCTTGCACCCTTGGCATACTCTCGGCATTGGCAAACGGCCGTCATACCGGCCAAACCACCGTGAATCGACGTGAATGGCTACCTGCTCGAGGTGCCGGCATACCTTGCGCAATCGCAGTATCATGGCGCTTTTCCCATCTCACAGCCCCAAAACCGGACGGTGGCCGGGAAAGAAAGAACCTTCAGCCCGCAAGCACAAACATCATGAATACCCCGCAGAATCAAAGCGAACGCTCCGAAATCACTTTCCGCTTTCTGGCCGAGCCGGCCGCTGTCAATTTCGGTGGCAAGGTGCACGGGGGCTCCCTCATGAAGTGGATCGACGAAGTGGCGTACGCATGCGCAGCCACGTGGTCGGGCCGCTATTGCGTGACGGTCAGCGTCGGCAACATCCGCTTCCGCCGTCCGATTCTGGTGGGTAATCTCGTGGAACTGCGCGCACGTATCGTGGCGACGGGGCGCACCAGCATGCACATCCATGTGTCGGTGCACGCGGGCGACCCCAAGTGGGGCGAGCTGCGTCAGACGACCGACTGCCTGATGGTGTTTGTCGCCGTCGACGAAAGCAATCACCCGGTCGGTGTGCCGTCCTTCGAGCCAAAGACGGAGGAGCAAAAGGCGTTGGCGAAGTACGCGATGGACGTCAAGGCAGCGCTGGACGCCATCGTCGAACTCAAACCCGAAAACGTCTCGAACTGAGAACGACGAACCGTCAGCGGTGAGCGTGACGGCAATGCGCGCAAACGCACCGTCGTCAGCACAACCGCTTACTGTGTTTTCAAAAGGCGCTGCGGTGTGAGCAACGCCTCGCCATCCAGCCGCGCGACCCCCAGCAAACGACCGGCGGCGTCGCCAACGGCTTCGGCGTAGACCTTCACTTCGATGTCATGGTGTGCAGCGGCGCACGCGCGCAAGGGCTGAGGACAGCGGGTCTCGTCCAGACGCAGCCGTTGCCCATGAGCGAAGCGCTTCGCGAGCGCTTCGTCGAGCCAGACTGTCGGCAGCGTCTTCAGGAGCGCATCGACCGGCGCCAGCTTCTCAACGCGCTGCGCGTGATCGATCGCCGCCAGATCGTCGAGCGTGACGGCCCCTTCCAGCGTGAGCGGGCCAACCGCCGTGCGTCGCAGCGCGCGCAAATGCGCCCCACAGCCCAGCGCTTCGCCGATGTCTTCTGCCAGCGTGCGCACATAAGTGCCTTTGCTGCATGTCACGCGGAAGGTGAACTCGGCAGCGTCGGGTAACGAGCACGCCGTCATTTCCAGCAGATGGATCGTGACGTCGCGCGCTTCACGCTCAAGGGTCTGCCCAGCACGCGCATATTCATACAACGGTTTTCCATCGCGCTTGAGCGCCGAGTACATCGGCGGCACTTGGGAGATGGACCCGGTGAAGCGCGGCAGCACCGCGCGAATCGCCGCTTCATCCACCGTCACGGGACGTGTCAGCAGCACCTCCCCTTCGGCGTCGCCCGTCGTCGTGGTCTCGCCCAGACGCACACGTGCCTCGTATGTCTTGTCGGCTTCGAGCAAATCCTGCGAGAACTTCGTCGCCTCGCCGAAGCACAGCGGCAACAAACCGGTCGCCAGGGGGTCGAGCGTGCCCGTATGCCCCGCCTTCAACGCCTGCAACAGGCGCTTGGCCTTGATCAGCGCGTCGTTGGACGAGAGGCCCAGCGGCTTGTCCAGCAGCAGCACGCCATCGAGGGCGAAACGGGGGAGTTTTTGGCGGGGTGCCTGCGAACGCGGGTCCGTCATGATGCGGGGATTGCTTGAGAGATTCTTGTCGGAATCGACCCCTGGCACTCTTCACGAATGCGCAGGCATCGCTAAATCACCGGGCTCGCTATCAGCCAGCCCGGCAGGCTGCGTCGTCAATCGACAGCTTACTTGCCGTCGTCTTCCTTGTCGCTGTCTTGCACGCCGCCTTCACCCGCTTCTTCTTTCGCGCGCGTAGCGTTGGCGGTATCGATCAGTCGCGACATTTCGATGGCGCGCTCGATCGACTGATCGAAGTGGAAGTGCAGCGTCGGCACCGTATGGATGTGCAAGCGCTTGAACAGCAGATTGCGCAGATAACCGGCCGCCTCGTTGAGCGCCTCACCGGTCGCCTTCGGATCGCCGGTCAGCGTCGTGTAATACACCTTCGCATGCGCATAGTCCGGCGTTACTTCCACGCTTTGCAGCGTGACCAGACCAATACGCGGGTCCTTCACTTCGCGTTGAATCAACTCCGACAGATCGCGCTGGATCTGGTCGTTGATACGAAGATTCCGACCCGGAACGCCACGTTTCTTTGCCATAACATACTCGCTAATAATGCAATGGCCCACGCCACCGGTTTCCCGGCTTGGTGGGCCATTCCACATCCGTTGTGCAAATCGCGTTACAGCGAGCGCGCAACTTCCGTGATTTCGAACGCTTCCAGTTGGTCGCCTTCCGTGATGTCGTTGAAGTTCTTCACCGACAGACCGCACTCGAAGCCGGACTTGACTTCCTTCACGTCATCCTTGAAGCGCTTGAGCGAATCCAGCTCGCCCGTGAAGATGACCACGTTGTCGCGCAGCACACGCACGTGCGACGAACGCTTGACGAAGCCGTCGAGCACCATACAGCCGGCGACCTTCCCGATCTTCGGCACGCTGAACGTCTGGCGCACGTCGATGAGACCCGTGATCACTTCCTTCTTCTCCGGCGCCAGCATGCCCGACATCGCCGCCTTCACCTCATCCACTGCGTCATAGATGATGTTGTAGTAACGAATGTCGATACCGTTCGACTCGGCCAACTTGCGTGCCAGTGCATCCGCACGCGTATTGAAGCCGATGATGACCGCCTTCGAAGCCGTTGCCAGGTTGACGTCGCTTTCGCTGATGCCCCCCACCGCTGCGTGCACGATCTGCACGCGCACTTCCGGCGTCGAGAGCTTGTTGAGCGATTGCGCCAGCGCTTCCTGCGAACCCTGCACGTCGGCCTTGATGATCAACGGCAGCGTCTTCACTTCGCCTTCGGTCATCTGCTCCAGCAGGTTCTCGAGCTTCGCGGCCTGTTGCTTGGCCAGCTTCACGTCGCGGAACTTGCCTTGACGGAACAGTGCGATTTCGCGTGCCTTGCGTTCGTCCTGAACCACCAGCACTTCTTCACCGGCCCCCGGCACTTCCGACAGGCCCTGAATTTCCACAGGGATCGACGGACCAGCTTCCTTCGCGCTCTTGCCGGTTTCATCCAGCATGGCGCGCACACGGCCGTAAGCCTGACCGGCCAGCACCATGTCGCCGCGATTGAGCGTACCCGACTGCACCAGAATCGTTGCCACCGGGCCCTTACCCTTGTCCAGCTTCGCTTCGATCACGATACCCTTGGCCGGCGCATCCACCGGCGCCTTCAGCTCCAGCACTTCGGCCTGCAACAGCACGTTCTCGAGCAGGTCGTCGATACCCGCCCCCGTCTTGGCGGACACCGGCACGAACGGCGAATCGCCACCGTACTCTTCCGGCACCACACCCTCGGCCACCAGCTCCTGCTTCACGCGGTCCGGGTTGGCTTCCGGTTTATCAATCTTGTTGATCGCCACCACGATCGGCACACCGGCCGACTTCGCGTGAGCGATTGCTTCCTTCGTCTGCGGCATCACACCGTCGTCCGCTGCGACTACCAGAATCACGATGTCCGTTGCCTGAGCGCCACGAGCACGCATGGCCGTAAAGGCCTCGTGACCCGGCGTATCGAGGAACGTCACCGTGCCGCGCGGCGTGTCGACGTGATACGCACCGATGTGCTGCGTAATACCGCCGGCTTCGCCCGCCGCCACCTTGGCGCGACGGATGTAGTCCAGCAGCGAGGTCTTGCCGTGGTCGACGTGACCCATCACGGTCACCACCGGCGGACGCGGGAGCGATTCGACTTCCTTCGCTTCGTTGCCCAGTTCCAGCAGCGTTTCCGGATCGTCCAGCTTCGCAGCGATCGCACGGTGGCCAAGCTCCTCCACCACGATCATTGCCGTTTCCTGATCCAGCACCTGATTGATGGTCACCATCTGACCCATCTTCATCATCAGCTTGATGACTTCTGCGGCCTTGACCGACATCTTGTGTGCGAGATCGGCAACGCTGATGGTTTCCGGCACATGGACGTCACGCACCACCGGCTCGGTCGGCGCCTGGAATGCCTGACCATCCTGCGAATGACGGTCGCCGCGACGGCCGCCACGGCCACCGCCGCGCCAACCATCCGAACCGCCGCTCGCGTCGCCACGCGTCTTCATGCCGCCACGTTTGTTGCGGTTATCGGCATCCTTCTGCCAGGCGCCGGCCTTCTTGTCCTTCTTATCAGCTGCACCAGCCGTCGCCGACGCGGGGGCTGCGGCCGGCTTCTTGTCTGCCGGCTTGGCGCTCGCGGCACCTTCCGGCTTGGCCGGCTTGTGCAGCGTACCCTTCGCTTCGGCCTTCGGCGCGGCAGCGGCAGCGGCAGCAGGTGCCGGCTCCGGTGCCTTCAGCACGCGACGCGGTGCATTCATCATTTCGCGAATCGCACGCGCTTCGGCTTCCGCCGCAGCACGACGCTTGCGAATGGCTTCCTCTTCGGCACGCGCCTTGTCAGCAGCCGCGCTCGCCTTTTCGGCGGCCGCGCGGGCTTCCTCGCTGGCCTTGCGGGCCTGCTCGCGCTCGACGTCAGCCTTGGCCGCGGCCGCCTTCTCGGCCTGCTCGGCCTTTTCAGCCTTCTCGGCGTCTGCCTTGGTGGCAGCTTCGGCGTCAACGCTCGGCACCTTTTCGGCTTCCACGCCGGCCTTGGCTTCGGCTTTCGCCTTCTGCTCTTCGGCTGCCTTGGCTGCTGCCGCTGCGCGCTCCGCTTCCTCTCGCGCACGGCGCTCGGCAGCTTCCTTCTCTTCGCGCTCGCGACGCTCGGCCTCTTCGCGCTCCAGTTGTTCCTGTCGACGCTTCAGTTCGGCAGCTTCCGCCGCCAGACGCTCCGCTTCGCGGCGTGCGTCTTCCTCACGCTGACGAAGCGCTTCGTCTTCGGCGGCAGCGGCCGCCGCGTTATCCGCGCCTTCCGCAACCTCGTCACGCTTGACGAAGGTGCGCTTTTTGCGCACTTCGACTTGAATCGTGCGCGCCTTGCCGGTCGCGTCGGCTTGCTTGATTTCCGAGGTCTGGCGACGCGTCAGAGTAATCTTCTTTTTGTCGCCGTCACCCGCGCCGTGGGACCGGCGCAGGTGTTCCAACAGACGGGCCTTGTCGGCTTCCGTCAGCGAATCGTCGGCGCTGAGTTTGTCCACGCCGGCGGCTTTGAGTTGCTCCAGCAACACGCCGGCCGGCATTTTCAGTTCTGCAGCAAATTGGGCTACGTTGATGCTCGCCATTCAAACCTCTTCAAGCAAGGCCAGGCGCCTTGCGGTTAACTTCAAAGTTCACTGTTCCATATGCATGCCGGGGCAGGTCATCATTGGAACCAGTGCTCTCGCGCTTTCATGATCAGTGCCTTCGCAGCTTCTTCGTCGACGCCGGTCATCTCGGTCAGTTCGTCGACAGCCAGCTCGGCCAGATCATCGCGCGTCTGAATTTCATGCTCGGCCAGCTTGGCCAGCAACTCGGGCGTCATGCCATCGAGGCTCTTGAGGTCGAGTGCAACACCTTCGACCTTTTCCTCGGTGGCAATCGCCTGCGTCAGCAGTGCGTCGCGTGAACGATTGCGCAGCTCGTGCACCGTGTCCTCGTCGAATGCTTCGATTTCGAGCATTTCGTTAAGGGGCACGTAGGCGATCTCTTCCAGACTCGAGAAACCTTCCTCGATCAGGATGTCCGCCACTTCTTCATCCACATCGAGACGCTGCATGAACAACGTACGCAGCGTGCCGCGTTCTTCGTTCTGCTTCTCTGCCGATTCATCCGGCGTCATGATGTTGATTTGCCAGCCGGTCAGTTCCGACGCGAGACGCACGTTCTGACCGCTGCGACCAATCGCCACGGCCAGTTCGTTCTCGTCGACGACGACATCCATGCTGTGCTTTTCTTCGTCCACGACGATCGACTGCACCGCCGCCGGCGCGAGGGCGCCGATCACGAATTGCGCCGGGTCTTCCGACCACAGCACGATATCGACGTTCTCACCGCCCAGTTCGTTACGCACGGCCTGCACACGCGTGCCGCGAATGCCCACGCAAGTGCCAATCGGATCGATGCGCTTGTCGTAAGCCACCACGGCGATCTTGGCGCGTACGCCCGGATCACGAGCGGCCGACTTGATCTCCAGCAGACCTTGCTCGATTTCCGGCACTTCCATGCCGAACAGCTCGATCAGGAATTCCGGCGCCGTGCGCGAGAGTTCGATTTGCGGGCCGCGCGCCGTGCGGTCGACCTTCACGATGTAAGCGCGAACGCGGTCACCGATACGGAGGTTTTCTTTCGGAATCAGTTGATCGCGACGCAGCAGCGCTTCGACACGGCCCGACTCGACGATCAGGTTGCCCTTGTCGAGACGCTTGACCGTACCGGTCATGATCTTTTCGCCGCGCTCGAGGAAGTCCGACAGGATCTGCTCACGCTCGGCATCGCGAATGCGCTGCAGAATGACCTGCTTGGCCGCCTGCGCACCGATACGACCGAACTCCAGCGATTCCACCGGTTCTTCGATGAACTCGTCGATTTCGATCGACGGGTTTTCTTCTTTGGCTTCGAACAGCAAGATCTGCTTGTCCGGCTCTTGCAGACCGGCTTCGTCCGGCACGACCAGCCAACGGCGGAAGCTCTCGTGCTCGCCCGACTCGCGGTCGATGTGCACGCGAATGTCGACGTCTTCGGTGTAGCGCTTCTTGGTGGCCGAAGCCAATGCTGCTTCAAGCGCGCCGAACACGACATCCTTGTCGACGTTCTTTTCGCGCGCGAGCGCATCGACCAACAGCAATACTTCGCGACTCATCGTTTGCGACTCCTAAAATCAATCTGCGGCACAAGGCGCGCACGGTCAATATCCGCGAGGGTGAAATCGAGCAGCGCCGGGCCGCCCTTGCCTTCGAACTCCAGGCTCAAGTTTTCGCCTTGCGGTGCCTGCAAGATGCCGCGGAACTGCTTGCGGCCTTCGAGCGGCACACGCAACGTAAGACTTACTTCCGCACCGGCAAAACGCTCGAAGTCACGCAGCTTGCGCAGCGGACGATCCAGCCCCGGCGACGATATTTCGAGTCGGTCGTAGTTGACGTTCTCGACCATCAGGACATGCGAGAGCTGACGGCTCACCGTCTCGCAGTCATCGATCGTGATGCCTTCCGGCTTGTCGATGTAGACGCGCAGCAAACCGCCGCCGGCGCGCTCAAGATCGACCAGCTCGTAACCCAGGCCTTCGACCGTGGTCTCGATCAGTTCTGGCAATTGCAACTTTGCTCACCCTAGAAAAACTCGCGCGCATTAGCAGCGCCCGACATGTCTGCGCGCCCCGCATGGGACGTCGCACGATACCTGCCTCGACTGTCCGGGCCGGCGTACCTGTGTTGGCACACCCACTCCCCGACGCGGCGGCATCGGCCGCGCGTAAAACGCTCGCGGCAAAAAAAAATGGGCGAAACGCCCATTTCTTACAGCCTCATTGCGCATGAGGTGCGCGCCGCAACAGATCGCGCGGCACGCAAACCAGCTTATTCATTGATTTTATATGGTTTTGGGCCGATTTGCAACGCTTGGTGCCCCCAAAGCCCGCCTGACGGGCATCAATGCAACGTTGCTGCGCTGCAAAATGGGGGCGGCCAATCGCTCGCCACCCCATTCTTCGCCGGCCGTCCACATCGTGACGTTCGGGCAGCCTCAACGCGAACGGTTACCGCCGCGATTGCCTCGGTTGCCTTGGTTGCCACCACCGCTGTTACCGCCGCCACCGCCGCCCGTCCGGTTGCCGCCACGGCTACGATTGCCATTAGCATTGCCATTACCGTTACCGTTACCGCTGCGCGACTGGCCGCCGAAACCACCGCCGCCCGTCGAGCCGCCACCGCCGAAGCGTCGCCCTTCACCGCGCGGCGAAGGCGTCTGTCCCGGATAGCCGCCGCTCGGGCCAACGAATGCCGTCAGCGGATTGGCGCGGGGACGGCGCGACTGCCCCGGCTCGCGACTGAAAACCCCCAGAGCGGTCTGCATCGGGTCCGGCTGACGACGCGACTCCTTCGGTGCGCCAGCCTTGCCGCCGCGAGCGCCCTTTGGCTTCTCGTCCGGGCTCAGGCCCGGCATCTTCATGCCGACAGCCGAAAACAGCGAGCGAACCTGTGCGTCATCCAGTTCTTCGTAACGACCGCGCTTGAGACCGCGCGGGAGCGTCAACGGGCCGTAGCGCGTACGGATCAAACGACTCACCATCAGCCCCGCCGCGTCGAACATACGGCGCACTTCGCGGTTCCGGCCTTCGGCCAGCGCCACGTGATACCAGTGATTCGAGCCTTCGCCGCCCCCATCCTTCAGACGCAGGAAGTTGGCCTCGCCGTCATCCAGCTTGATGCCGTGCAGCAGTTGCTGGCGCGAGGCTTCGCTCAGTTGCCCCACGGTACGCACGGCGTATTCACGCTCGATTTCGTAACGCGGATGCATGAATCGGTTCGCCAGATCGCCGGACGTCGTGAGAATCAGCAGACCTTCCGTGTTGAAGTCCAGACGGCCGACGGCGAGCCACTTGGCCGTCTTCATCGGCGGCAGGCGGTCGAACACCGACGCGCGCCCCTCCGGATCGGCATGGCTGACGATTTCGCCCGCTGGTTTGTGATACAGCAGCACGCGCGGCGGCTTGCTCGTGATGCGACGCTTGACGAGCTTGCCGTTGATGCGAACCAGGTCGGTGGGCAGAATGCGTTGACCGATGTGGGCCGGCTCTGCATTGACGGACACACGCCCGGCGAGAATCAGCTCTTCCATCTCGCGACGCGAGCCCATGCCGGCTTCGGCAAGCACCTTGTGCAGCTTCGGTGCCTCGTCATCCGGCGACAGCACACGGCGATCTGCCGGACGGCGGCCACGCTTGGCGGCTGCCTTGGCGTCGCCATCGGACTCCTCACTGTCGAAGCCCCCCGACGTGACGAACGAAAACAGATCGTCGTCGCCGCCCTTGCCACCGGCGTTGCCTCGGGCGCCACCAGCGCCGGGCGCCCCCTTGCGGCCACGCCCCTTGGCCCCTTGCGGTGCCTTGCCGGCCGGCGCAGCGACGTTGCCAGCACCGCCACCGGCCTGCGCCGGCTGCGACGCCTGTGAGGCACCGTCACGCTTGCCGCCGCGCGGCTTGCGTGCGCCATTGCGAGGAGGACGCCCCTGAGCAGCCGACGGCGCACCGTCAGCGCCCGCTGCGGGCCTCTGCGGTGCGTCGTCAAGTGGTGCGCCTTGCGCGGCGTCCGGCGCGGACTCACCCGCACCGCCGTCCTCGCCTTCGCGCTTGGCTTGCTGAGCCGCACGACGGCGGGCAATCAGACTGCGCGGACCACGGCGCAAACCGCGGCGCGATGTCTTGTCGTCGCCGCCCTCGCCTTCCGGCGCGCGTGCTTCGGCACCGGCATCGCGTGCGTGCAGGTCCTGGGATTCTTCGTTTTGTTTCAACACAACCTCATTGGAAAACGGGATCGTCGTGGGCAGGCATTAGTGGCTGCCCTGATCCGTGTTCGCACCATGAATGCGCGGCAAATGCTTGCCGCGACTTCGTTCTTATCGCTAACGGTCCCGCGGGTGTTCCCGGCGCCAGGCGCCGGTGCCTTCAGGTACCAGTGACGAGATTCTTGTCGTCCCCGTCGTTCTCGTCGTCATCCATCGCACCGGACATGGGCTGTCCGGCGGCGGCTTCGTTCGCTGCCGAGTCGACAGCGTGCGGGGAAACCTCCTGCGTGACCGACGCCGCGGAATCTGCCGCCTGCGTCGCTACGTCCTGCGTATCTTGCGGCGGATCGTCGCCGACCGACACCGCAGACTCTGATTCTTCGGAATATTCCTCGTCCTGCACAACGTCTTCCGACAGGCCGGCAATGTCATCCTCCGGCAGATCGGTATCGAATGCTGCTTTCGCGGCATCCCGCGCACCGTCGTCGCCGGAAGCGTCGCCGCGTGGTGCATCGACCTGCTCACTGACGTGCGCAATGTCCGCGAGTTCCTCAACGTCTGACGTCATTTCGCTCGACGCCTGCGCCAGCACCTCGAGCGACACCTCGCGCATACCTTCGCCTTCCGCCATCACGGCATCGAGCAAGGCGTCTTGCGTCAATTCCTCTTCGGTCGACACCAACGGGCGCTGACCTTCCGGCAACCCTTGGGCAAGCGGCAACTCATCGGCACGCGTTTGCGCCAGACGCGCCAGCGCGTCGGCATCGGCGACGGGCGCGTCGTCGGACGTCGCCTCGTCACCCGCCTCGCCCTCGGCACGCTCACCGAATTCGATGTTCTGCTGCGCGAGCAGATCGATCTGCGCCTGTGCCGCGGGATCTTCCAGCGGCGGCAGCGCATCGAGCGCCCGCAACCCCAGATCATCGAGGAAGTCCTTGGTCGTGGCGTACAGGCCGGGGCGTCCCGGCACGTCGCGATGACCAATCACCTCAATCCAGCCACGGTCTTCGAGCTGCTTGATGATCTGCGTATTGACCGTCACGCCGCGAATCTCTTCGATGTCGCCTCGCGTGACAGGTTGACGATATGCAATGATCGCCAGCGTCTCCATCACGGCGCGCGAATACTTCGGCGGCTTCTCCGGATTGAGGCGATCAAGGTATTCACGCATGCGCGGACGGCTCTGGAAACGCCAGCCGGTGGCCAATGCCACCAATTCCACACCTCGGCCATCCCATTGCACGCGGATTTCCTCGAGCAGCGCGCGCACCGTGTCACCAGACACGGCGTCATTGAAAAGCTTGCGCAGATCGCCGACCTTGAGCGGCTCCTGCGCGCAAATCAACGCGGTCTCGAGGACGAGTTTCGCCTCTTGGGTATTCATGTGCGACTAAGCAGACCGGGGGCTTGGCGACCCGGTATCAGGAATAAATGGATGCTTGGAACACGAGAAGCGGTCGTAACCCGCTTCGCATAAGTGCGCGCCCGTTTGTGTTCGGTCGTAGTGACGGCGGCGCAACCTGGATGCTTCGAACGACCTGCCGGGAAAACGCCCAGGCCGATGGTACGGCGAGACGGACGTCCGGTATGTGCGCAATTATTACTGAAACACTCGCGCCCGTAAAGCTTCGTCGAAACCCTGACGTCTTGGTAAGGAAAACGATAGGTCGACGCCCCCATGGTAAACTCGCGAAATAACTTCAGGGGCCTCCATGACCACCGAGATCGGTCGAACTCCCATCGCTCAGCCCCGTTGTTCCACGTGTTCGCTGGGGCAGTTCTGCCTGCCCGTCGGCATTCCGGAACCCGAACTGGAACGACTGGACTCACTCGTGAGCGAGCGCCGTCGCCTCAAGAAGGGCGAAGTGCTTTATCACGCCAACGATGATCTGAACGCAGTCTACGGCATTCGCTTCGGCTCGCTGAAAAGCTGCGTTACCGCACCCGACGGCCGCGAACAGGTCGTCGGTTTCCACCTTCAGGGCGAGTTGATCGGCCTGGACGCCGTGGCCGACAGCCGTCACCCGAGCACCGCCATTGCGCTCGAAGACAGCGAGTTGTGCATCGCTCGCTTCGGCGAACTGGAGACGCTATCGCGTCAGGTGCCGTCGCTGCAACGCCAGCTTCACCGCCTGATGAGCCAGGAAATCCGCAACGAGCACCAGCAACTGCTCGCGCTCGGCACGATGCGCGCCGAAGAGCGTCTGGCCGTCTTCCTGATCAACCTTTCCGAGCGACTGGCCGCCCGCGGCTATGCAGCCAACGAATTCGTGCTGCGCATGAGCCGCGAGGAAATCGGCAGTTTCCTCGGCCTCAAGCTGGAAACCGTCAGCCGGCTGTTCTCGCGGTTCGCCCAGAACGGCATGATCGAAATCCGTCAGCGTCACGTTAAGATCGTCGACGCCATCGCACTGCGCGAACTCGCGGGCGCGCCCTGCTGAGACCGGCAACCGGGGGCGCCCCACGCGTCCCCGCGCGCCTCCCGCCCTAAGCCGCCGCCCGCGCTGACTTTCGCTTTCCTGCATTACCGATAAGCTACCGGCACCGGGCCGGCATTGCCTTGCGCCAGATCAAGAGTCGCTCACAGGCGCCGCCATCGTCCGGGTGTTCGACAAGCTCGGGCAAACCCTCCATAATCGGCGCGTTCGCCGGGCGGCATACCCGCAAGCCCGGCGCATCACTCCGACGGAGGCTGCCGTTATGCCCGCTGCCATTTTCCTGAGCCCGGAAGACGCCGAGCATGCGTATTACGAAGCGCTGCGCGCCGGCGACACCGATACGCTGATGGATGTCTGGTCGGAAGACGAGGAGATCGTCTGCATTCACCCCTCGGGGCCAAGGCATGTCGGCCCGGCGGCCGTTCGCACGAGTTGGCGCCAGATCCTCGCGAACGGCGGAATGCAATTGACGGTAAGCCATCTTCAGGTCGCTCGCAATCCGTTGTGCGCCGTTCATAACGTGCTCGAACAGATTCAGGTCGAAGTCCATCCTGAGGCACGTTACGCCTTTGTGCTCGCCACCAACGTCTATCTGAAGGAAGCCGACGGCTGGCGGCTCGTGCTGCATCACGCCAGCCCGGCCATCGGTCACGAGGAACCCCGCACGCAGCAGCCCCGCAACCATCGCCTGCACTGACGCACCGTCACTGCGGCCGGGTCAACGCCGGCGAGGCATCGACAGCATCCCCATCCCAATACGGCGTTGGGCCAAAGCGTGCTTGCAGGAATTCGATCAGTGCATGGGTCTTCGGCGGCACGAACACCCGACTCGGGTAGACGGCCCAGATCGCGACTTCCTCCGCCAGCGGGTATGCCGGCAGCACCGGCACCAGCTCGCAGCGCTGCAAGTGGGCGCCGATGTCCCATGTCGACTTGAGCGCAATACCCAGCCCCGCCAGAACGGCATCGCGCAACACCTCGCCGTTATCCGATGCGAGACGCCCGCTCACACGCACAACCCGCGTGCCGCCCGGTGTGACGAACCGCCAATCGCGCTGCTCGCCGAGAATCAGACAGTCGTGCCCGGCGAGGTCGCTGGGGTGCTTCGGCGCCCCCCGCGCCGCGAGATACGCAGGCGATGCGCACAACGTGCGCCGATTCGTGGCGAGCTTGCGGGCCACCAGCGTCGAATCGCGCAACGCACCCACGCGAATGGCAAGATCCACGCCCTCCTCAATGAGGTCAACGACGCGATCCGTCAGCCGGAAGTCGAGCGAAATACCTGGATAGGATTCAAGGAATTCGGGCAACGCCGGCGAGACATGCTGACGGCCGAACGACGACGAGCACGACACCCGCAAACGCCCCTGAGGCGCCGCCCGTCCCTGCCCGACGCTCGCCAGTGCCTGAGCCTCGACGGCAAGCAGCGCCTGCGCCTGGAGCAGGAAGATTTCCCCTTCCTGCGTCAATGCGACGCGCCGCGTCGTACGGTGCAGCAGGCGCGTGCCCAGCGCCCCTTCCAATTGCACCAGCCGCGTACTCGCGGTGGCCGGCGATAGCCCTCGCTCGCGCCCTGCCGCTGAGACATTACCGAGCGCCGCCACGCGCACGAACAACGCCACCGTATCGAGGTCCAATGCCATTTGATGGATTTTCCAAAAAATCTTTTCCGTATTATCAGGATTCTCAAAGTAATCGACCAGCCGTAGTCTCTGGCTATCGCACTACGTGCGTCGTCGCCCCCCCCCTTGCACGGCGCGCCGCAACTTAAGGAGAACGCAGATGAAAGCCATCGGATTGACCCGTTACCTGCCCATCAACGACCCCAAATCGCTCGAAGACATCGAACTGCCCATGCCTGTAGCGGCCGGACGTGACTTGCTGGTCAAGGTCGAAGCCATTTCCGTGAACCCCGTCGACACCAAGGTTCGCGCACCGAAAGACAAGGTCGAAGCCACGCCGCGCGTACTCGGCTGGGACGCTGCAGGCACCGTTGCCGCCGTCGGCCCTGACGTCACCCTTTTCAAGGTCGGCGATCCGGTCTATTACGCAGGCAGCATCACCCGTCCCGGCGCGAACAGCGAGTTCCATCTCGTGGACGAGCGCATCGTCGGCCACATGCCCGCGTCGCTCGATTTCGTGAACGCAGCGGCGCTGCCGCTCACGACGATCACCGCGTGGGAAGCCCTTTTCGATCGCCTCGGCATCGCCCCTGACGGCAGTGACGAAGGCAAGTCGATCCTGATCGTCGGGGGCGCCGGCGGCGTTGGCTCCATCGCCATTCAGCTCGCACGCCGTCTGGCTCGACTGACCATCGTGGCGAGCGCGTCGCGCCCCGAATCGGCCGACTGGTGCCGTCAGCTCGGCGCGCAGCACGTGATCGATCATTACCAGGACATCCCCGCGCAATTGAAGGCGGCCGGCGTGCCCCAGGTGGATTTCGTGTTGTGCCTGAACGACACCGACGCCCACTTCCCGGCCATGGCCGAAGCCGTGGCCCCGCAAGGCAAGATCTGCTCGATCGTCGAGAACGCGGGGCCGCTCGAAATCGGTCTGCTCAAGAGCAAGAGCGCCACGTTCGTCTGGGAATTCATGTTCACGCGTGCGATGTACGAAACGCCGGACATGATTGCGCAGCACAAGCTGCTGACCGAAGTTGCACGGCTCGTCGACGCCGGCACGCTGCGCACGACGGTCGGTAAAATTATGGGACCGATCAACGCGGCGAACCTGCGTCGCGCACACGCGCAGCTCGAAGGCGGACGCACCATCGGCAAGCTTGTGCTTGCCCCGTTCTGAGCGGCACGCTCGCCTGCCTCTTCCACGTCATCCGTCAAAAAAAACGGCGCTTGCCCCATCACAGGCAAGCGCCGCTATCGTCGTGTCAATCGCGCCAGTCGCTTCAGTGCTGGCCAGTCACGTCGCCGACGGCGCCGCTCCCTCCGGCGGCACAACGGCCTCGGCCGGATCAACGATCTCGCCGCCCAGCGCATCCACCCCGGCGATCAGGCGCTCGAAAGCGGCCCCAACCAGCGACGGATCGCCCTTCACGCCCAGATCGATGTGGCGGCGCGCATAAATCTCTCCACGCTGCGGGTCGCCCACGCTGGGCAGGCTGAACACCTTGACGCCGTGGTACTCGGCCTCGATGGCCTCCATGAGCGGCGTCAGCGTCGACTCGGCCAAGCCGAAGACCAGCACCGATCGCTCAGCGTGTTTCGTCAGATGATGCAGCGCTGCGTAGTCCCTATCGAGCACCCAGGCCATCATCGGCCACGCCATAACCGGGAAACCGGGCATGAAGTGGTGCTGCGCGACGGAGAAACCGGGAATTTTGTTGTATGGGTTCGGCAGCACGCGCGCACCCTCCGGAAACTCGCCCATTTTGAGACGATGCCGGTTGTCCGGCTGGCTCATGTCGGCACGGCCATCGGGACTGGTGTCGGCAATGCGCTCCATGATGAGCGCTTCGGCTTCCGGGGTGAGCACGAGCGGCACGCCCAGCGCCGCCGCCGCGCACTGGCGCGTGTGATCGTCGGGGGTGGCACCAATGCCGCCGGTCACGAAAACAATATCGTCGCTGGCGAAACTGCGGCGCAGCGTGGCCGTGATGCGCGCCGGATCGTCGCCCACGTACTCGGCCCAGTCCAGTTGCATGCCGCGCTCGGCGAGCAACTCGATGATCTTGGGCAGATGTTTGTCCTGACGACGTCCCGAGAGGATCTCGTCGCCAATGATGATGATGCCTACCGCCATGATGCTTCCTTTGTCTTGTCGTCAGAGCCTTGGGGGGAATCGCGCGGCGCCGCCCGGCGGCAGCGCGCAGTGAAGCGATTGTGCCACTTTCACGGTGAACCGTTCGATGGCCCCGGTCCGGTTCCCGGCAGCGGCGGTACCGGCGGCGACAGCGCAGGCGGCAGGTCTTCGCTCTCGGACGACGGCGTGCCCGAATCGGGCAACACGGTGACGGCGAGCGTCGGCCCATGCCGGGCGGCCTCTTCCGCGCGCAATCGCGACAACGCACGCAGACAGTAGTGTGCGAACCACAGCGCCGAGAACACGAAGATCACGACGTAGAGCCAGATTGCCAGCAACGCAATGACAGGGAACAGCACGATCATGATGACGGACGAGACCCACAAGAGCGTCGGCAGCGAACCGAGCAGCCCCGTCGCCACCCCGATCACGAGCAGCGGCAAACGCCGCTCGCGTACAATCCGGCGCCGCTCCTCGGCACTGGCGTGATACGCCAGCGCGTCGTACGTCATCACGCGATACGTCAGCCAGCCCCACAACAACGGCGGCACGATGGCGAAGAATGGCGGCACGAGCCACAGCGGCAGCGTCACGAGTGCCGCGATGAGAAAAACCACCGTCGCACCGAGCGACTGCCCGAGACTGCCCCAGAACGAGCCGCCCTGCCGCGCCTCCAGATGAATGAAGTGGCGGCGCGAGAGGTGACGCAAGACCGCCGGCATCGACCATCCCGCGATCAGCAGCAACGCCGTCACCACGATCAGGGGGACAAGCAGCGCCACGAGAATGAACGGTGCAAGCGCCATGCGCACGCTGTCCACCCCGAAATAGCCGAAGAAGCGGTAGATCCACTGGGTGAATTGCCATTGCTCGAGCCAGACGCGCAGGAAGTCGGTAAACGGCTCCCAGCCGAACCAGATCACGGCGCCCCAGATCAGGCCGGAGACGATGAAGGGCATTGCGGTGAGCCACAACATGCGCGGATGCAACAGGCTCACGAGCGCGCGGCCAAGCGCGCGAAGAATATCGTTCATGCAGATTCGGTACGGTCGGTGCCGTCGGTACGAGAAGCGGAATCAGAAGCGCCGGGGCGGCGTGGCAGCACGCTCGCCCACAGACGCCGCAAACCGAGCCATTGCTGGGCCCAGAAGCCCTCGCCATAGTCGGCCAGACGGCCCGCCGGTGGCGGGAGTTGGTCGCGAATTCCGGTGGCGACACCCGCGTGCGAAAAGTCGGCGGTGCCGAGCAGCATGTCCCACCAGGGGAACAGCACGCCGAAGTTACAGCCGCGATGGCGGCCCTCATGGCCGGCACCGATCGCGTGGTGACGCCTGTGAAATGCCGGGCTCACGAGCAATCGCTCGCCGAGCCAGCCGAAACGCAATCGCGTATTCGCATGCTGAAGGCTCTGCAGCCATTCCGAGACCGCCACGAGCAGCACGAATTGCACCGGACTCACGCCGATCAGAATGGCGAGGGTCGCGAAAAACGCCGCCTTGATGAGATCGTCGAGCAGATGATTGCGGTTATCGGTCCAGAGCGACATCTGCCGCTGGCTGTGATGCACCGCATGCAGCGCCCACCCCCAGCGCAACGTGTGTTCCCCGCGGTGATACCAATACCCTGCGAAGTCGAGTATCAGCAGATAGATCAGGAAACTCGCAAAGGCATGTCCGGTCACCGGCGGCCACAGATCCTCGACGTTCAGATTCACGAAGCCGGCCAGACGCAACCACGACTGGAGATTGTCGAAGCACGGGCGGAACGCGAAGAAGAACACCAGATTGAAGAGCCCGAGCCGGTGCACGAGCGTGTAGATCACGTCCACACGCACGGCACGGCGCTCGCGCCACTGTTCGGCGGGCGCGAGCGCCTCGAGCGGACGCAGCAGCACAAGCATGAGCACGATCTGGATCACGCCGATCAGGAAAAACTGGACACCGTCGAAGGCGTCGTCGGCGAACGGCATCATTCCGGTGGCAAACAGCACCGGCTGCACGATGCGGATGTAGATCTCGGTCTGCACCGCCGAGAAGGCGGTGGAGAAACCGTCGACCAACGAATCGAACATGTCGCGGGGCCGGGCGTCGTGAGGACGCCCGGTCAGTAGGGCCTTGGCGGCGATGCTTTGATGTTACAGCACCGGCGCACGGTCGTAGAAATAGATCCCGTGCGGGGAGCGTCCTACCGGAATGGTATTGATCAGCTTGCGTTGCGCCAGATCGATGATGCCCACCTTGCGTGCCCAGCGGAACGTCACCCACAGGGTCTTCCGGTCCGCCGAAAGCTCCATGTCGTCCGGTCCCGGCAGCAATCCGGTGATGTTGCCCACGTTCGTGAGCGCATCCTGATCGATGATGCTGATCGTGCTCGACACCCGGTTCGAAATCAGCACGTGCTTGCCATCGGCGAGCGAGCGGAAGTTGTGCGCGCCCTTGCCCGTCGGAATCGTCTTGATGACCTTCTGGTTACGCCAGTCGACCACGGCAGCATAGTCCGCCCCCGTCATACCCACGAGCAGGTACTTGTCGCCGGGCGTAAGCCACACCCCGGCCGGGCTGTCGCCCACCTTCATCGTCCACAGCACCTTCTGGGTGGCCAGATCGATGGCGGCGATCTCGTTCGACTCCTGCAACGAGATGAACACCGTCTTGCTGTCCTGTGTGAAGACCAGATGGCTTGGCATTTTCTTGAGCGGGATACGCTGCGCCACGGTCAGGTTCTTGCCGTCGAAGCGGTACACGTCGACCCGATCCAGACGCAGCGCGTTGGCGACGAACCACTTTTTGTCGGGCGAGAAGCCGATCTGGTACGGGTCTTCGATGTTCTCGATCTTGCGCTGAATCTGCCCCGTCTTCGGATCGAGGAAGACCAGATTGTTGCCCACCGAATTCGCCACGATGAGCGATTGATTGTCAGGGGTGGCCATCAAGTGGTGCGGCTCCTTCCCGACCGGGAACGTCTGGATGACCTTCTGCGTAGCCTTGTCGATGAGGCTGACGCTGGCATCGGCCGAATTGAGCACGACCACGACATTCTCGGGTACCGGCGCGGCGGCTCTGGCCGGTCCGGCAAGCGCAGCCAGCCCCAGGGAGGCAGCCAGACTGGCAGCGATCAGAAGTTTGCGCATTACAGAGTCTCTCGGGAGAAAAAAATGGGCAGAAAAGTGGATGAAACGGTGACGAAGCATGCAGAGGTGAGGCTTCGAAAAAGTCTCGCTATTGTAAGGCCGGGAACGCCTCGTCAGTGCGCCTGCGGCACACCTTTTTTGATCTGACGAAACGCTTTTTCATCACTTCCTGATGTAACGCAAACCGGCGGCCGGATTGCCTGCGGGAATGGCGTCCCGAGGAGGGCTCCGGACGCCACGATCCCACCGGCGCGGCATTCGCCCCGGTCGCTGGACGACGCGCCTGCCTGGGCCATGTCAGCGTTGCAACGCCTCCCAGACCTTATGCAGACGCTTGACCGATACCGGCATGGGCGTGCGCAGTTCCTGAGCGAACAGCGAGACACGTAGCTCCTCGAGCAGCCAGCGGAACTCTTCGAGCCTCGCATCGCCTTGATCGCGGCGTTGCGATGTCGCCCGCTGCCAGTTCTGCAGCAACGGCCCGAGTTCGCTCATGGCACGCGCGTCACGCGCCGGGTCGGCCTTGAGCTTGTCGATGCGCCCGGCCATCGCTTTGAGGTAGCGCGGGAAGTGCGCCAGTTGCGCGTAGGGCGTGTCGATCAGGAACCGCTTGCCGATCAGCCGCTGCAATTGCGCCGTCATGTCCGCATACGCCTGCGCGAACGGTTTGGCTTGCGCCAGCTTCTTATGCAACGCGGCGTACTCGGTGAGAATTTGCCCGGCCAGACGCGCGATCTCCTGCGCGAGCAGCGTGAGGCGCCCTCGCCCCTCGTCCTTGCGTGCCACGAACGACGCGTTCTCGCTCGGCCACGGCAACTGGAGACACGCGCGATCGAGCGCCAGATCGACGATCTGCTCGCGCAGTTCCTCCTGCGTGCCCAGACTCATGTACTGCATCGCCATCTGCTGCAAGCCCGGGATGTTCTTCTCCAGATACTTCACCTGCTCGCGCAACTGGATCGCGAAGAGCCGGCGCAGACCGGCGCGATGCTGACGCTGCGCCTCGTCCGGATCGTCGAACACCTCGAGATCGCAGTGATCGCCGCGATCGACCAGCGCCGGGTAGCCGAACAGCGTCTGACCGCCGCGACGAATTTCAAGCATCTCCGGCAACTCGCCGAAGCTCCATGTCGTCAGGTTGTCGTAACGGCCCGGCTCGACGGCGGCCGCCACAGACGCCTGTGCGGCCTGCGTTGCCGCCCTGCCCCCGCCCTTGGCATCCCCCCTTGCATCGCCCTTTCCAGTACCGCGACCTGCCGCAGACGTTGCCGGGACCGACGCACCACGCGTCTGCGCATCGACAGTCGCACCGCCGGTCGGCGTCGCGCCGCTTTTCGCGGCTAATTGCTGGAAAGTGCGCTGCGCCTGCTGGCCGAGTTCGGCGCGCAGTTGGGCAAGGTTGCGCCCCATGCCGAGTTGCCGCCCGTGCTCGTCGATGACCTTGAAGTTCATGGACAAGTGAGCCGGCAGCATTTCGAGCTTGAAGTCGCTCGACTTGAGCATGACGCCGGTCAACTCGCGAGCGTCGGCCATGAGGGCATCGAGCAGCGCCCCCTGCCCGAACGTCGCACGATCAAGGAAGCCTGCGGCGTATTCCGGCAACGGGACGAAATGACGCCGCAGTTTCTGCGGCAGCGACTTCATCAGCAGATGCGCCTTTTCCTTGAGCATGCCCGGCACCAGCCACTCGCAGCGGCGCGCGTCGACCTGATTGAGGGCGTAGAGCGGCACGGCGAGTGTCACGCCATCGCGCGGCGAGCCCGGTTCGAAGTGGTACGTGAGCGCCATCTCGATGCCCGCGACGATCGTCTTCTTCGGGAACAGATCCGTCGTGACACCGGCAGCCTCGTGACGCATCAGATCGTCGCGCACGAGGTACAGCAACTTCGGTGTGCCCTTGGCGGTCTCGCGATACCAGTGTTCGAAGCTCGCGCCGTCGTAGAGGCCTTCGGGTACGCTGGCGTCGTAGAACGCGTAGATGAGTTCGTCGTCGACGAGCACGTCCTGGCGGCGCGACTTGTGCTCAAGCTGCTCGATATCGGCAATCAGCTTGCGGTTGTGGGCGAAAAACGGCAGCTTCGTCTCCCATTCGCCTTCCACGAGCGCGCTGCGCAGGAAGATTTCACGGGCGCGGCGCGGGTCGCGCGGGCCGAAGTTCATGCGGCGGCGCGCGTAGATCGTCAGCCCGTAGAGCGTGCCGCGTTCGTACGCGGTGACTTGCGCGGCCTTCTTCTCCCAATGCGCGTCGGAGAGCGAGGTCTTCACGAGGTGCTTGCCCACGCGCTCGATCCATTCCGGTTCGATACGCGCGATGCACCGCGCATAAAGACGGCTCGTCTCGACGAGCTCTCCGGCCATTACCCATCGCCCGGCCTTCTTTACAAGCGATGAACCCGGCCAGATATGGAACTTGATACCGTGCGCGCCGAGGAAGTGCGGATCGTCGTCGGCCTTGCAGCCGATGTTGCCCAGCAAGCCCGCCAGCAGCGCCAGATGCAACTGTTCGTAGGTCGCCTCGGATTCGTTGATGCGCCAGCCCTGCTCTCGCACGACGGTAAGCAACTGGCTGTGAACGTCGCGCCATTCGCGCAGGCGCAACTGCGACAGGAAGTTGTCGCGGCAGGCCTGCGCCAGCAGACGGTTCGACTTCTTATGGGCGATCGCCTCGTCGAACCACTGCCATATCTTGAGCCAAGAGAGGAATTCGGACTTCTCGTCGGCGAACTTGCGATGGGCATTGTCGGCGGCGTCCTGTGCCTCGATGGGCCGGTCGCGCGGGTCTTGCACGGCCAGCGCGCTGGCGATGATGAGGACTTCGCGCAGCGACTGGTGATCGCGCGCGGCGAGGATCATGCGGCCCACACGGGGGTCGAGCGGCAGACGCGCCAGTTCGCGCCCAAGCGGCGTGAGCTGGTTGGTATCGTCGACGGCGCCCAGTTCGTTCAGCAGTTGATAGCCGTCGGCAATGGCACGGCCAGGCGGCGGTTCGATGAACGGGAATTCCTCGACCTTCGCGAGCCGCAGCGACTGCATGCGCAGAATGACGGCGGCGAGCGACGAGCGCAGAATTTCCGGGTCGGTGAAACGCGCCCGCGACTGAAAGTCCGTCTCGTCATACAGACGAATGCAAATGCCGTCGGCCACGCGGCCGCAGCGCCCTGCCCGCTGGTTGGCGGCCGCCTGCGAAATCGACTCGATTTGCAGTTGCTCGACTTTGTTGCGATACGAATAGCGTTTGACGCGCGCGGTCCCTGCATCGACTACATAACGGATGCCCGGCACGGTGAGCGACGTTTCCGCCACGTTGGTGGCGAGCACGATGCGACGCGCGTTGGAGGGCTTGAACACGCGCTCCTGATCGGTTGCCGACAGACGTGCGAAGAGCGGCAGGATTTCGGTATGCGGCGGGTGGTGCTTGCGCAGTGCCTCGGCGGCTTCGCGGATTTCACGCTCGCCGGGCAGGAACACGAGCACGTCGCCCGAGCCTTCGCGGCACAGTTCGTCGACGGCGTCGACGATGCCGTCCATCAGATCGCGTTCGCGGTCACGGGCGCTGGCGCGGCTGCCCTCGCGCCCTTCGGCGTTGGCGATGCGCGCATCGTCCTGAATCGGCCGGTAGCGCACTTCCACGGGATACAGGCGGCCGCTCACCTCGATGACGGGCGCCGGGCGCAGGTCGTCGCCTTCCCCTGTGCCGAAATGCCGGGCGAAACGGTCCGCGTCGATGGTGGCCGACGTGATGATGACCTTGAGGTCAGGGCGCCGCGGCAGCAGTTGCTTGATGTAGCCGAGCAGGAAGTCGATGTTCAGACTGCGCTCGTGCGCCTCGTCGATGATGATGGTGTCGTACGCGCGCAACAGCGGATCGGTCTGCGTCTCGGCGAGCAGAATGCCGTCTGTCATCAATTTGACCGACGCGCCGCTCGACAGGGTGTCGTTGAAGCGCACCTTGAAGCCGACGATCTCGCCAAGCGGCGTATTCAGTTCGTCGGCGATCCGGCGCGCGGTGGCGGACGCGGCGATGCGGCGCGGCTGGGTGTGGCCGATCAGGCCGGTGCCACCGGCGCCGAGTCCGCGCCCGAGCGCCAGACATATTTTGGGAAGCTGGGTGGTCTTGCCCGAGCCGGTCTCGCCGCTCACGATCACGACCTGATGGCCGGCGATGGCGCGTGCGATCTCCTCGCGACGGCCGGAGACCGGCAGCGCTTCGGGGAAGTTAATTTCGGTGACGCGGTTGGCAGCCGCCTGCCGGGCGGCCAGACGTTCGGCGTCGCGCGCTTCGCGCTCAGCGGGCGTCAGACGACGCCCGCCCGCAGGGTTCTGGCCACGGGCGCTGTCGGCACGCGGGGGTTTGGGCGCGCTCTTGGCGGCCTTCTGGGTTGACGCCGTGGCCGTGGATTCGGCACGCGTGTGCCCCGGCGCCGTCACTTTCGGCTTCGGGGGCTGAGATTGTCGATTTCGTTCATCACTTGCCATGGGCGCGCATTATATAATCTGCGCATGTTTGCGCACGTACACCCATGCTGACCGAACCTGACCCCACTCTGCAAGACGACGAGACCGCCCACCAAGCCCAGTTCGTGGACTGGCTGCGATCGGTCGCCCCCTATATCCATGCGTTTCGCGACAAGACCTTCGTGGTTGCCTTCGGCGGCGAGCTTGTCGCCGCCGGCGGGCTCGACTCGCTGATTCAAGATGTTGCGCTGCTGTGTGCCATGGGCATGCACATCGTGCTGGTGCACGGCTCACGACCCCAGGTCGAAGAGCAGATGCGCCTGCGACATATCGAATCGCACTTCGCCCAGCAGATGCGTATTACCGACGCCGCCGCGCTCGAAGCGGTGAAGGAAGCAGCCGGTGAACTGCGCCTGGATATCGAGGCTTCGATCAGTCAAGGGCTGCCGAACACGCCGATGGGCAATGCGCGTATCAGCGTCGTGTCGGGCAACTTCGTCACGGGGCGCCCGGTCGGCATTGTCGACGGCGTAGACTTCCAGCACACGGGCGTCGTACGTAAGGTGGACGCCGAATCGATCCGCCTGTCGCTCACGAACGGCAAGATCGTACTGCTCTCGCCACTCGGCTTCTCGCCCACTGGCCAATCGTTCAACCTGACGATGGAAGACGTCGCGTCGTCAGCCGCCATCGCTCTGCGCGCCGACAAGCTGATTTTCATCACCGAGACGCCCGGCGTTCAGAACGAATACAACGAGCTGCAACACGAACTGACGCTAGAAGACGCCCAGCGCCTTCAGTCGCAAGGCACGCTCGACCGCGACTCGGCCTTCTACCTGAAATACGCCACGCGCGCCTGCCGCGCAGGCGTCGGCCGCGCGCACATCGTGCCCTTCGCCCTCGACGGCAGCATGCTGCTCGAACTCTTCTCGCACGATGGCGTGGGCACCATGATCTCGTACGAGAACCTGGAAAGCCTGCGCGAAGCCACCATCGACGACGTCGGCGGTATCCTGCAACTCATCGAACCACTCGAGTCGGACGGCACACTGGTACGACGCGGACGCCACCAACTGGAACGCGACATCGATCACTTCTCGGTCATCGAGCACGATGGACGCCTCTTCGGCTGCGCCGCACTCTACCCCTATCCAACCGAACGCATCGGCGAGATGGCCTGCCTGACAGTCGACCCGGAAGCCCAAGGCTCAGGGGACGGCGAACGCCTGCTCAAACACATCGAGCAACGCGCCCGCGCCCGTGGCCTGGAACGCCTGTTCGTGCTCACCACCCGCACCGAACACTGGTTCCTCAAGCGCGGCTTCGTCAAGGCCGGTGTCGACGATCTACCCGCCGACCGCCGCCGCCTGTACAACTGGCAACGCCGCTCACTCGTGCTCATCAAGAAACTGTAACCACAGGCCGGCAGGTTGCGCGATTCTTCCAAGGTTTTCTTCCCTTGAGTCTCGCCCCCCCTGCCCCCATATCCGTTCATCGGCCGCGGCGCATCACCCAGATGCGCGCCCCCGTCAAACCCTCCGGTAGACGACCGCCAGCGCACGGCCTCCCTGTCACGCCACACCAAGATTACGAAGGAGTTCCCCCATGGCCCGCATGGTTCAATGCATCAAGCTCGGTAAAGAAGCCGAAGGTCTCGATTTCCCCCCCATGCCCGGCGAACTCGGCAAACGCCTCTGGGAAAGCGTCTCGAAAGAAGCCTGGGCCGGATGGCTCAAGCAACAAACCATGCTGATCAACGAGAATCGCCTCAATATGGCCGATCCGCGCGCCCGTCAGTATCTCGTCAAGCAAACGGAAAAGTATTTCTTCGGTGACGGTGCCGACGTCGCTCAAGGGTATGTGCCGCCACCCTCCGAGTAATCGCTCCCAGTAATCGGCCTCCCCTTCTTAACGCCGCCCTCCAGACGGATCGGCGCCCCTTTCCGCCTCTCAGACATAAACCCAACTCGCTGCAGAAAGGGGCCCCGATCCGTCTCCACTTACGACCCCGTCCCACCAGGCAGCAAAAAAGGGCGCACGAATCGCTTCGTGTGCCCTTTTTTCTTTCCTTTTCTCTTTCTTCAGGTCTCTCAGGTCGCCTTTATTTGGCTACCCTCCACACTCGTTCCCGTCGATCGCGCACCGCAGTGGTGGCAGAAATGCGCAAACGCATTTTTTCGCGTCGTACATGTGCCGCAATGATCAAATAAGCAAATGCCGCAATGCACGCAGAAGTCACGCTCAGCATCGTCCAATTTCACCGGACGCTCACACCCCGGACACACCGACTTCGCCAAACGCGCCTGCGCCAAATCATATGACAACGTCTTGCGCCGCTCTTCGTCCGGCAACTGCTCTTCCGCCTTCTGCCTCGCCAGATATCTCTGCAACGATACGATCGCGTAACGCCCTATCAACACCGTCAAGACAATGCCGACCAGATAACGTACATAGCCACCGTAGTCCGGCAGATACGGCACCAACTCCACAAAGAACGCAAACAACGCAAAGAAGACGAAGCCCCACACGAACGGCCACCACGTACTCCTACGCTGCCGCACGAAAAGCCATCCCGCCACCGCCAACAACGGCATCGTTAACGCCAATCGAATGCCGAAGACCTTCAATTCCTGCGAACGCTGAACCACCACCAACTGTTCACCCGCCGCCACGTTCAGCGCCTCTCGCGCCACACGCGCCGTTTGAACCGCCCGCTGCGCTTCAAGCTGTTTCGCCTCTAACGCGTCAACCTGCGTCTGAGCATCGCGTTCAGCCGCTTTCAGCACGTCGAGCGCACGCGTGCGCGAAACAAGCTCCGCATCCTGACTGGCCTGCGCCGTCGCCGTACGCGTAGCCACCCAATCGTTGAACGACTCACGAGCATTGCGATACGCCGTGCTTCGCGCCTTGAGCTGCAACCGCGCCGTCTCGAGCCCACTCTCCACGTCTTCGCGTTGCGTCTGCGCCTGCTTGATCGCAGCGTCAGCGCGCTCAGCCTGCGCACGATCAACGAACGAGTCGAGTGTCGGCGCAGGCGCGACCCCCGGCAGCTTGTCGACAACGAGCCCGCCAAGACCAATCAGGAACGCCGCAAACAACACGGCGATCAACCACAGGCCCCGACGGAACCAGGTTTCGGGAAGACGACGCGATCCAGCCATCCTGCCCTCCCGGAATCAGTTTTTGTAATCGATGGTACGCACCCCTTCCGGCGTACCCATCAACGTGATATCCGCGCCACGTTGCGCGAAAAGACCCACCGTCACTACGCCCGGAATCTGGTTGACCCGCGCCTCGAACGCCACCGGGTCCAGAATCTGCAAGCCATGGACGTCGAGAATCGCACAGCCGTTATCGGTCATATACGGGCTGCCGTCGGCACGCACACGCGCCTGCGGCTCGCCGCCAAGCGCAGTCAGTGCGCGAGCAACGCTGGCCTGCGCCATCGGAATCACTTCGACCGGCAGCGGGAAAACCCCGAGCACGGCCACTTCTTTCGATGCATCGACGATGCAGACGAATTCTTTGGCCACCGATGCGACGATCTTCTCGCGCGTGAGCGCCCCGCCGCCGCCCTTGATCATGTGACCGAGCGTATTGATCTCGTCGGCACCGTCGACGTAGACGGGCAGGCTTTCGATCTGATTGAGGTCGAACACTTCAATGCCATACTTGCGCAAACGCTCAGTACTGGCTTCGGAGCTGGAAACAGCGCCGCGATAACGGTTTTTGTGAGCCGCGAGCGCGTCGATAAAGCAGTTGGCCGTGGACCCTGTGCCCACGCCAATCACACTGCCCTCGGGCACGTGCTTGTTCACATAGTCGGCAGCCGCCTGGCCGACCAGGCGCTTGAGTTCGTCTTGGGTCATGGGGATTTCCGGCAAAGTTTGGTAAAGTCGGAAGTTTACCGGAGTCGGGCGTGCCGCGCCTTTTTTCGTCGCCCGGACGTATCCCGGACTTCATGTCACGCAGTGCATTTCTCGCAGGGGCGCTCTCATGAATCAGCTCGATCAGCTCAAACGCCATACCATCGTCGTGGCCGACACCGGCGACTTTCAGGCGATGGACGCCTATAAGCCCCAGGACGCCACCACCAATCCCTCACTGATTCTCGGCGCCGTCCAGAAGGATGCCTACCGTCCGATTCTCACGCGCGTCGTGAGCGAACACCGCACCGAATCCACCGACGAGATCATCGACCGTCTGCTGATTGCTTTCGGACGCGAGATTCTCGACATCGTGCCCGGTCGCGTGTCGACTGAAGTCGACGCACGCCTGTCGTTCGATACCGCAGGCACGGTCGCCCGCGCACGCAAGCTCATCGCGATGTACGAAGCACAAGGCATCGAGCGCGATCGCGTGCTCATCAAGATTGCGTCAACGTGGGAAGGCATTCGCGCCGCCGAGATCCTCGAGCGCGACAAGATTCGCTGCAACATGACGTTGCTCTTCTCGCTGGTGCAAGCGGCCGCCTGTGCCGAAGCAGGCGCACGACTGATTTCGCCGTTCGTCGGCCGAATCTACGACTGGTACAAGAAGTCGGCAGGCGCGAACTGGATGGAAGCGGACAATGCGGGGGAAAACGACCCCGGTGTGCGCTCGGTTGCCGCCATCTACCGCTACTACAAGCACTTTGGCTACGACACGGAAGTCATGGGTGCGAGCTTCCGCTCGACCGGGCAGATTCTGGCACTCGCAGGCTGCGACCTGCTGACGATCAGCCCTGCGCTGCTAGAACAACTCCGCACAACGGAAGGCGAGGTGCGCCGCCAACTCGATGCCAAAGACGCCCGTGCCGCAAACATCGATCGCGTGAGAACGGACGAACCGTCGTTCCGCTTCGCGCTCAACGACGACGCGATGGCCACCGAAAAGCTCGCAGAAGGTATCCGCGCATTTGCCGCCGATGCCGTCAAACTCGAAGGTCTGATCGAAGCTGCACGGTAAGCGGACGCAGGAACCTGCCCGGCGATCGCACGCCGGGCATCGCTTCGCCTACTTCGCGCCCGCCGCTGCCACTGCTCGCTGGCGCACCGCTTCATATAGGCATACGGCACTCGCTACCGAGACGTTCAGGCTTTCGCAGCCGCCGGCCATCGGAATGCTCATCAACTCGTCGCAAGTCTCGCGCACCAGCCGGCGCATGCCCTCGCCTTCGGCGCCCATGACAATCGCCATCGGCCCAGTGAGCTTGGTGCCGTAGATGTCGGCGGGCGCGTCGTCGGAGGTGCCGACGACCCAGATGCCACGCTCCTGCAATTCGCGCAGCGTGCGCGAGAGATTGGTCACCATGATGTACGGCACCGTCTCGGCCGCGCCGCTGGCGACCTTGGCCGCCGTCGCGTTCAGGCCGACGGCACGGTCCTTCGGTGCGATCACCGCATGTGCCCCTGCCCCGTCCGCAACGCGCAGGCACGCGCCAAGGTTGTGCGGATCGGTCACGCCATCGAGTACCAGTAGCAGCGGCGGCCCGGAAATGCCATCGAGCAGTTCGTCGAGATTGAGCGCCAGCGACACTTCCTGAGCTCGCGCGACGACGCCCTGGTGGCGCGACGATCCGGCCATGCCGTCGAGACGTTTGCCGTCGGCCTGAATGACCTTGATCTTCACACCCGGCGTGCCCTTGACCGACTCCACATGCTTCAGGAAGTCCGTCATGCGGCGATCGCGGCGGCTCGGGTCATAGTAGATTTCTTCGACGCTGCTCGCATCGTGACGCAGACGCGCGGTCACGGCGTGAAAACCGAACAGCAGTTTCAATTGACTCATTTCACATCCTCAAAATAGCGTGTGCCCGCGCGGCCGTTCGCAACTGCCGACGCACAAAGCACGACGGCGGCGGAGCCCGCATGGGCCACCGCCGCCGCAATCCATCGCGGGCATCAGATGCCGTTTGCTACCGGCACAAGGCGCCCATCTTACTGCAAACCGCGCAACACGCCGCGCATCGATACCCGCGGCATCGACCGCAACGCGAGGCGCGAATCAACGACGCTGCTTCTTCGCCGGACCTCCCGGACGCTTCGCGGGCGCGTTGCCGCCCCCCGCGCGTTTGATCGGCGGCGCTGCGCCGCGCTCGGCACGCGCGTCTTTCACTTTCGCCGATTTCGGCTTCGCCGGACGCTTGCCTGCCGGCGGCGCCAGTTGTACGCCGTTGAGCAGCGCACCGCCCTTGGGCAACTGCCGGATGGTCGGGCCGGCACTCGCCGAACCGGCCAAGCCGGGCGTACCGGCGGCGGGTGCCGGCACCGGGGCGCCACCGCGTTCGACACGGCCTGACGTCTTGGCGAGCGTGCGGGCGTTCGGCTCGCGCACTAGGCGGAAGTCGATCTTGCGCGCGTCCAGATCCACGCGGCTCACTTGCACGCGAACGCGGTCGGTGAGGCGGTAGCGGATACCGGTCCGCTCGCCGCGCAGTTCGTGCCGGACTTCGTCGAACTGGAAGTAATCGCTGCCCAGTTCCGTGACGTGCACGAGGCCTTCGATAAACAGATCGTCGAGTTGCACGAAGATGCCGAACGACGTCACGGCGCTGACCGTGCCACCGTATTCTTCACCCAGCTTGTCACGCATGAAGTAGCACTTGAGCCAGGCTTCGACATCGCGCGAGGCTTCGTCGGCACGGCGCTCGTTCGCAGAGCAATGCAGGCCGAGTTCGTCCCAGATCGCGTCGCGCTTCTTCGCGCTGGCGGGCTTCTTGGCCTTGGCCGCGTCGTCGTCCTTCTGCAACTTGCGCGCGTGCGGTGACAGACCGGTCGTCAGCTCGACACCGCCAGGGATCTCCGGCTCGTACTTCTTACCCACCAGGATTGCCTTGATGGCGCGGTGCGTGAGCAGGTCCGGGTAGCGGCGAATCGGGCTGGTGAAGTGCGTGTAGGCCGGATAGGCGAGACCGAAGTGACCAATGTTGTCCGGGCTGTAGACCGCCTGCTGCATCGAGCGCAGAAGCATGGTCTGAAGCATGGGCGCATCGGGACGGGATTCGATCTGCGTCATCAGTTCCGCATAATCGGACGTCGCGGGCTCGTCGCCGCCGCCGAGCGAGAGCCCGAGGGTTTTGAGGAACGTGCGCAGCACTTGAAGCCGCTCGCCGGAGGGGCCCGCGTGAATACGGTACAGACCCGCCTGTTTGTGACGCTTGAGGAAATCGGCAGCGCACACGTTGGCCGTGAGCATGCACTCCTCGATGAGACGGTGGGCGTCGTTGCGTGTGCGGGGCAGGATCTGTTCGATCTTGCCTTGCGCGTTACAGACGATGTAGGTCTCGGTCGAGTCGAACTCGATAGCGCCGCGCGACTTGCGGGCTTTGGCCAGCACCTTGTACAGGTCGTACAGGTTTTGCAGGTGCGGCAGCAGTGCGGCTCGGCGTTGGGCCTCGGCACCCTTGGTGTTGCCGAGAACGGCAGCGACTTCCGTGTAGGTCAGGCGCGCGGCCGAGTGAATGACGGCCTGATAGAACTGATACGCCTTCACTTCCCCGTTAAGGGCGACGAGGGCGTCGCACACGAGGACACAGCGATCCACTTCGGGGTTGAGCGAGCACAGGCCGTTCGAGAGCTTTTCCGGGAGCATCGGGATGACGCGTCGCGGGAAGTAGACCGAGGTGCTCCGTGTGAGGGCGTCGGCGTCGAGCGGGCCACCGGGGGTGACGTAGTGCGAGACGTCGGCAATCGCAACGATCAGACGGAAGCCGTTGGCGCGGCCTATTTTGGCGGGTTCGCAGTAGACGGCATCGTCGAAGTCGCGGGCGTCCTCGCCGTCGATGGTGACGAGGGGGACATCGCGCAGATCGATGCGGTGGCGCAAATCGGGGGCGCGAACGTCGTCGGGCAGAGCGCCGGCGGCCGCGAGTGCTTCGGCAGAAAACTGGTGGGGAACGCCGTATTTACGTACGGCGATCTCGATTTCCATGCCGGGGTCGTCGATATCGCCGAGAACTTCCGAGACACGGCCGATGGGCTGGCTGTAGCGGCTGGGGTAATCGGTGAGTTCGACGGAGACGACCTGCCCGACCTTGGCTTTGCCTTGGGCGCGGGGCGGGATGAGGATGTCGTGACCGATGCGTTTGTCTTCGGGGGCGACAACCATCACGCCGTTCTCGTTAAGGAGGCGGCCGATGACGTGGGTGTTGGCACGGCTGACCACTTCGACGATGTGACCTTCCGGGCGGCCGCGGCGATCGTAGCCGGCGATGCGCAGGAGGACGCGATCGTTATGCATGACCTTCTTCATCTCCTCGTTGGGGAGGAAGAGGTCATCGCCGTCATCGTCGCGCACGGCAAAGCCATAGCCGTCGCGGTGGCCGATGACACGACCGGCGATGAAGTTCGAAGGGTGAGTCAGTTGATAATAGCCGCGGCGGTCGAGGCGAATCTGGTCATCGCGTTCCATCGCGGCGAGGCGCTTGAAGAAGCCCTCGCGTTCCTGCTTTTTGATGGCCAGGGCTTCGGCGATATCGTTGGCAGACAGCGCGGAGTCGGCGGTGCGCAGGACACCGAGGATTTCTTCGCGGCTCGGGATCGGATAGGGATATTTGCTCAAAGGTCGGTAGCGTTACTGTGCCGGTTGAGTCCGGCCGAGTGGCGCACCATGCGCCCGACGGTCCGTGGTGGTTGTGCGTAGCGCGGATAGCGGCGTCGCACGGTCAGAGACAATCATACGGCAAACCTCGCGAAAACTTCTACCTGTGCGGAATTTGAGCGTGAGGCTGAGGGTGCACGAGGGAAATGAAAATTTTTCCGCCAGAAGTGTTGACACCGCCGCACACTGTACGCATAATCTCACTTCTTCGCAGCGAGCGGGTAGTAAGCGAGCTGACGGGGCCCAGATGGCGGAATTGGTAGACGCACTAGTTTCAGGTACTAGCGGGTAACACCGTGGAGGTTCGAGTCCTCTTCTGGGCACCAAAAAATTCCAAAAAAGCCGACGATCGAAAGATCGTCGGCTTTTTTCATATCTGCCCAGAAAGCGGTTCAAGGCAGTGCAACGCAGTCCGGCAAGAGCCCGCAAAGCCTTGTCGCAGCGGGCTTTTTGCTTTTATGGTCTATCGTTGTTCGGTTGACGCGCCCGTCAAAGCAAGACAGCGGGCGCCACATCGAACGGTCGGGCAGACTGCCATGCCCCTGACTGCCCGACGGATTCGACTGGCCAAGTCAACCGTAACTGCGCGCTCAAGGGCCGGGGCGATACCCGCCATCGCCCCCCCCCATTTCCACGCGTTTGCTGTTGCGCATCACCTTGATCATCAGACCCTCGCCGATATTTCCCCGAACCTACAATCGCTACCTTTCGTTTTTCCGGTGCCAGGTGCGCCCCCCTCTCATTAGTTCATGGTTCATGACCCGGCGTCGAACGTCGCGCGGACGCTGCCGAGCCCTTCGATCTGCGCAGTGAACGTGCCCGCCTCCTTGACGACCACCATCGGGCCAAGCGCACCGGTCATCACGACATCGCCCGCACGCAGCGGAGTTCCAAGCTGCACCATGCGGTCTGCAAGCCAGACGGCTGCGTTAAGCGGATTGCCAAGGCACGCGCCGCCCGCGCCGCGGGACAGCACCTCACCGCCGCACTCCAGCGTCATCGCGCACGCGCTCAGGTCCAATCGCGACAAAGGCACTGGCCGGCTGCCGAGCACAAAAAACGCGCTCGACGCGTTGTCCGCCACGGTATCGACGAAGCGGATGTCCCAGTCCCGGATGCGGCTGTCGACGACTTCGATCGCGGGAAGCGCGTAAGCACTCGCGCGCAGGATGTCGATAAATGTATGCTTCTCGTCCGTGAGATCGCCCTCAAGCACCAATGCAATCTCGGCTTCGATTTTCGGCTGGATCAGCGCCGGAAGCGGCATCGGCTGACTATCGCCATATGCCATGCCAGCGAACAATGTGCCGAAGTCGGGCTGGCCCACGCCCAACTGTTTTTGCACCGCGAGCGATGTGAGGCCGATCTTGCGGCCGACGATGCGCTCGCCGTTCGCGACACGCAGATCAACGTTCGCCTGCTGTACCGCGTATGCCGTCTCGATGTCGTCAATCGCGATCTCGCCGCGCACCGGCTCGATCGGCTCACGCGTTTGTTGCGCATGCCGCAGGCGCGCGGCGATTTGCGAGATTAGGTCGGACATCAGGAAGTCTCCTTGTCATACCGCATCAGGTAACCGGCCGTTGACGCAAAGCTGCCGGCGTACCTGACCTTCAAACATGATGAACCACGAACTGGCTCGAAAGCCTGAACGCGTCTGCTATTTCACTTCGGTGTACCGAGCCGAACCTTCCTGGAAGTCCACACCGTGCGGCAGCACGACCCCGGCGGACCGCACCTTGTACAGATCCGCCTGCTTCGCCACTGCGACTTCTCCCGTCGTTTCCAACTCGTCGGCAATGCCAAGCAGCAGGCGTCGGAAGCGCACGATCGCGGCGTCGCCTGAGCCAAGGTTTTCCAGCGAACGGTCGACGATCGGCCCCATGCTCTCCTGCACGGCGGTGTCCTGCATCCCGATTCCCTCAATGCCGGTCGTACTGCGCAGGCGCTGCACCTCACGGTCGAGCCCGTAGTCGTCGGCCGCGCCAACGAGCGGCTCGTAGCTGCCATCGTCCTTCGTGTCCGAGTGCACTGCACCGTAGTCCAGCTCGTCTGCGGACAACGGGCGCTCACCATTCCAGGTCATGGTGAACACCCAGCAGTTGTAGTCGTCGATCGGCGTCCACGAATGCCCCATGACCGTGCCATCGTTCCTGCTTGGCGCGATCATCGTGTAGAACGGCAGCAGAAACTGCGTGATGCGCCAGTAATACTCGATCTCCGACGCATTGCGCCGCGCACCAATGGTCATGCCGTGGCGTGTAGGGCGCACGAAGAACTTCGGCGCCGTGTCCATTGCCAGGTATGGCACGGCAGACAGCGGCGACACCTGCTTCTGCCGGAATGGCAGATCCTTCTTGTCCGGATCCAGGAGACTGTGCAGGATGCCAACGTGGCTCGAATCGATTCCCCCCTCGACACCCTGGGCGTAGTTCGTGCGCTGCAGGCGCTTGCTGATATAGCGGTGCGTCGAAGGCACGGTGGCCCACTCCATCAGCGGGGGTTGCGCGGGTTTGTGCGCCGGATCGCCCATGTACGCCCAGATCACGCCGCCCCACTCGATGACCGGATAGTGCTTGATGCGCGTGTCCTGCAGCATCTGCGAGTTTTCCGGCTCGGCCGGCATTTCGACGATTGTGCCGTCAGTATCGAACTTCCAACCGTGATACGGGCAACGCAGCCCGCACTGCTCATTGCGCCCAAAGAACAGGTCGACCCGCCGATGCGGGCAGTACCGGTCAAGCAGACCGAGCTTGCCCTCGGTGTCGCGAAAAGCGATCAGATTCTCGCCCAGCAGACGCACACGCACCGGCGCGCCGTCGGCGGCCAGTTCTTCGGGCAGCAGGAACGGGATCCAGAAGCGGCGAAAGGCCTCGCCCATGGGAGTGCCGGGACCGACCCGACACAGACGCTCATTATCTTCTCTAGTAAACATGATGTGCTCCTGGGACCTGGATCCCGTTACTCTCCGTACAGACAATAGATGTCGTCGTTCTCGACCACGACCTCGTACGTCCTGAGCGGCGTGGTGCAGGGTTTCTCCGTGGCTTTCCCCGTACAAACGTCGAAGGCGCCGCCATGCAACGGGCAATACACGGTGGTCCCCTCAAGGTCGCCGCCAGTCAGCGCAACCATCCCGTGCGTGCACAGATCGTCAGTCACGTAGATCGAGCCGTTGACCCGGTACACGGCCAGTTCGCCATCGATACCGCGCGGACAGACCTGGCGCATTGAGCCGTCGCCCATTTCGCTTTTTCGGCACAGAAAAATTTTTTCGGCCATTCCATTCATCTCCCGATCGGTCACATGTGTTCGGGCTTTTGCACGCCACGCGCATGCTGCTGGCACAGCTCGCGCCATCTGATAATCGGAGCGTCGCCTTCGATCAACATCTCGTCGAGCCAGGAACTGTCGTTCTTGTAGTACTTCTGGAGCGCGACACGGGCGGTGATGTCCTGTGCGTTGAAACCCTCGAAGCCGATCGGCTTCCAACGGGACTGAAATTCGTGCTCGAATGCTGCACGATCCTCTTCAGACGACACCCGCTTGCCGACGGTCATCACATACAGGTGTTTGTCTGCGGACACAGGCACATACCATTCAAACTGCGTGATCTCCTGGTCGGGGAAGTTGTCTACGCGCAGTACACACGGCAGCCAGATCGATGCTGCGGTGGTACGCGTGGGTTTGTCCGACACGCGCTTGGTACCCGTGATGACGGTTTTTCCATCGACCTTCCCTTCCCAGACGCTCACGTGGTTGGCGAACAGGTCGTAGACCCCCTTCGGCCCCCCCTGCGCATCGATGATTTCCACCTTGGCCGAATCGGACAGGTGACCGATGGGCAGCGAGCGCTGTGTATTGGACACCAGCTCAGCCGTACGGTGGATGTAGACGTGCAGACCGTCGAAGCCGTTTTCTGCCCCCACGCGCCAGTTCGAATCGACGTCGTAGATCGCACCGTGAATGCTCATGTCCTCGTCGAGAAAAGTCGGCGGAACATCCTCGGCCAGCGGCGGCACCTTGACGTCGTCGTCTCCCACGAAGACGAAAATCAGTCCCTTCGCTTCCTGCACGGGATAGGACTTGATCCCCCGCCGCCCGATTGCCTTGCTGTCGGGCGCGGCCAAGATATCGCAGAGCTTGCCGTTGTCCCACTTGTAGGTGAAGCCGTGATACCAGCAGGTAATCGTATCTTTGGTGTAACACTCCACCTTTTCCGAGAATTTCACCCCTCGATGCAGGCAACGGTCACGGATCGCTTTTACCTTGCCATCCACCCGCTTCAGGAGGATCTCCTCACCGCACACGGTGGCCGACACCACCTGCGCTTCTTCAATATCGTGAGAGAGGCGCACCGGATACCAGTGATTGCGAAAACCGAGCTTGGCTTCCAGATACTTGCTCCACCGCGGCACGCGTTTGAGCAGAGCTGCATCGACGAAACTGTTTTGAGATTCCATGTTCATTCCTGGCGATATGAGGACGATTCATGATTGACTGTGTACTGTATGCAATGACTTTATTGAAACGTGGACTGCATACATCAACCTCGAAAATAAGTGGCTGATAAATACGCTACAAACGATTTCTTCGAAGGATATGAATGCATGAGACTCATGCATCGGATCGGCACGACAAAATAGCAAAGCGGACCGGAGTCCTTCCCGATCCGCCTCACGTACCACGCCCTGCACGACGATCAGAAGTCGTGGCGTATCCTCGTTGCTACGGCGAGTTGCCGGCGTGTTCCGGAGAGTGCCGGGGTAGACAGCAGGCTCGACTGCAATGCCCCGCCTGCCTGCACGAAAGGCGTGGAAATCATGTACGCATGGCCGGCTCGTGATTGTCCGTGTGTGCTTCCAGCCAGTCGCCAACCTGCTTATTGAAGGACTCGGGTGCTTCGAAATAGGCAGAGTGACCTGCCCTGTCGAGCACTATCCAATCCGCCCCGGGTACTTCCTGCCATGCCTGGCGGATCACGCCTGGGGGAAAAAGCACGTCTTCCTCGCCGGCCACGAACAGCGTCGGGACGCCGGTTAGCGCCAGCGCCCGCGGTCGGTAGCGGGTCTGAGTGCCGGTAAGCGTCTTGACTGTATAGCGGTTGAAACCTGCAATCTGAAGATACAGTTCGCTGAGCGCAGGCTGTGCGGCACGGAACGTCGCGCCAAGGACGCGTTCGAGCTGGTTGAGGTTGCGCGTCCTCTCCTGTACAGCCGAGAACTCTGTGACCATCTCTGGCGGCGGATCAAGCCACACAAGCGTATCGGCGAGCACCAGCGCTTCCACACGCTCGGGGAAGCGGCATGTGAAGTCAACTGCGGTCCCGCCCCCCATCGACTGGGCAACCAACGCTGCACGCGCGATTCCCAGGTGATCGAGCAGCCGGGTGAGATCATCGGTAAATGCGCTGCGTCCGAGTGATTCCGCATCTGTCGACCTGCCGAATCCACGAGCGTCAAAAGTAATCAACTGGAAGCGCTCAGCCCACTGCGCCAACTGGTAGAACCAACTGGCGTGGTTGCCACCGACCCCGTGCAACATGACAACCGGCTTGCCGCTGCCGTGAGTCTCGTAATAAATGCTACTGCCGCCTGTCTGAAAATATGGCATGGGATTCCTTCGTTCGTGATGCCGGTACGCGGTCCGCTTACGAACGCCCCGCGTAGCCGGAAATCATTCGGATTTGAAACGCGACGGTGCATACGGAGCGAGAAGCGCATGGCGGCGCCCGAAGACGATTTCATCAGCGATCAGTTGCCCCATCAGAGGGGCCATCGTAATGCCACTCATCATGACAGCCACGTAACAATTGGCGATGTTGTCCAGAAAGCCCGCAATCGGTTGGGTGTCCCGCGGGATCGGCACACGACCGTGCGTGACCCGTTGAAGTTCGAGCTCCGGCAAACCGGGCAACAACCGGCGCGCCTCTGCAAGCAACGCCGTACCATAGGCCTCGCTCGTGTCATCGCAAGCGGCATTCGGCGCGTAATCGAGCCCTGCGACGATGCGACCGTCTGCGTTCTGTTTCACCGAAATTCTGGGGCCGACAAGTGCCGGCAGCGCACGCCGAGGTATGGGCTTACTGTGCGCCAGACTCCCTGAAGCGATCGTATAGGCGACTTCGGCTCCCTGGCTTGCAGCCAGTGCAGCCGTACCCTCACCTGCCGCAAGCACGAGGACTTCAGGCGCTGGCAGGCCCTCTACATAGGCATGTGGCAACCCGCAGCCTTTCGCAAGCACGTTGATCTCGCTAACCGTGCGAGTCACAAACGCCACACCGAGCGCGATGCAGCGGGCACGCATGATTTTCCATACGTGCGCCGGGTCCACCACGCCATGACGTGTTGAGCAGTAGCCTGCGGTAACCGGCCCGGTCTCCACACCGTCGCAATACGACGCGAAATTCCGGGCGTCGATGCGCTCGACCGCGCTGCCCCATTGTGAAAGCCGCTCATACTGTTCGCCCAGATGCCTCGCGGCGTCGCCTTCCTCAGCCCACATCAGCGCGCCTTCCCAGCGCACGTCAAGTGCGCCGTCGAATTCGTCATCGAAGCGATGCCATGCATCGATGGCGTGGCCGTACAGCGTATTGAACTCGGGAGGACCATCGGGGTGCGTGGCAATCAACATCGCAAAGGCACCATCGGTGCAGGGCGAAATACTATCCCTCTGGTCAAGCACCGTGACATGAACACCGCGCTGCGCGAGGTGCAGCGCAATCGAAATGCCGATGATGCCTGCGCCCACCACCGTGACCGTCTTCGGGCCGTCGGCGCGACGGTAAGGCGTTGTGACGCTCATGACGCGTCTGGGCGCAGGCCGAGCTTGCACAGCAGCCTTCCGGCTTCCAGCGCACGATGCGCGTCTGCGACGCACGACATCGGAAATACTTCTCCCAACGCCAGTAGCGGGCGCGTGGCGAGCCATTCCAGCATCGCCTCGGTTGCCGCCAGAAAATGAGGCGTGCTCAGATAGTCGGTTGCCGAAAAGAGCTTCAGCGCCCAAGTTTTATCGACGTCGAACGGCTCCAGGGGAGTCTTGCCCGCCACGTAACCATAGAGAATCACTTCGCCAAACGGCTTGACGATCAGCGGATCCCGGTTGATGGTCGGGCCACCCACACCATTGAAGGAGAAATCGACACCCTCTCCATCGGTTGCATCGAGCACCGCCCCGACATAGTCGCAACCCAGTGTATCGATAGCACGCGTTGCACCGTTTTCCAAACAGAATGCGACTTCTTCGCTCCCCCGACACAGCGCCGTTATCGCACAACCCAGGGAAGCGGCAATCTGCGTGATCATCGTGCCCATACCACCCGCCGCGCCGTGAATCGCAATGCTGGCGCCCGGCGGCACGTTCGCAAGCGCGTGTACGACAAGATGAGCAAGACGGAAGTTGACGAGATAAACGAGCCCCTGTTCGAACGCGACGTTATCCGGCAACTTCACGATATCCGCGCCCGGCGCGCGCACGCCATTGTCGGACACGTGTTCGTGCGGCGATGCGAGCACGTATTCCGCGTAGCAGCCGCCAGCGAGCACCAGTGCCATCACGCGGTCACCCGGCGCGTATCCTTCCACCTCCTCGCCGCACGCCACAACGGTACCGGCAACCTCGCGACCAGGGAACCAGGGAAGAGGCGTGGCATTGAAATAGGTGCCTTTCCGCGCTTCGGCATCAGCGTAGATCATGCCGGCCAGAGCGGTGCGGATCAGCACGTCACGTGGCCCGACCGAAGGGACCGGACGATCGACAACGCGCAGATTCTCTGGCGGACCCACTTCGTCGAGGCGCACCGCGCGCATCATCGACGGCAGAGCTTCATCGTATTTCATGGTAACGGAATCCAGATATTGCAGTGAGTTAAAACCGGATGCGTCATGGCTGGGTACGACCTCACCATGACGCGACAGCATATGGACGACGGCAGAAGACACCCTGTTTCCTCAGTTCGCCACCTCGGTCGCGCCAAGCAACGCGCGCCTTGCGACGCTACTGTCGCTGAACGTCCTGTGCATCGCAACCCAGCGCACGACGCCGATCACGCCCCATACGGCAAGAATCTGCCACGAGAGCGGGATTCCGCCATTCGAAAGCATGAAGGGCTGCACGCAAGCGACAAGCGAAAGCGAAAGCGTACTCACGAGTGCGATCACGATAGTCGGCACACCACCGGGTACGCTCCAGGCCGGAGCATTGGCATGCGAGGCGCGTTTGTCACGCATACGCAGCACCAATAGTGCAATCGGCGCGCTCGCGATGACGATGCCGACGCACACAGCGGCCGCATCGAGAATCGGCAGGATCGCCCCCGGTCCGAGGCAGATGCCCGCGAAGCTCACGAGGCCGACGAGCCACACAGCACGAGTCGGCGTGCCGTACTTCGGATGCACCCTGCTTAGCGAGGCAGGAAGGAAGCGTGCGCGTGATTGCACCAGAATCACACGCGTTGCCCATACGAATGCGCCGTTCCAGACCTTGAGAATGGAAATCGTACCTGCCACCAGCACGGCCTTCGCCAGCCAGCCGCCCGGTGTCAGGCTGCCAAAGGCAGTGGCCGTAAGCATGTCAGTCTTTAGCATACCGATCCACGGCTGTGCCATGCCGACTGCGACAATCACAAGTGCATAGAACACCGCAGCGAACAGGATCGAGATCACCATTACCCGAGCGACCAGAGCAAACGACACATTGTCGTTACGTTCTTCGATCACGGGCGGAATCGACTGGAACCCTGAGAACCAGATGAGGCCCGACGAGAAAATCGCGAGTGCCCCCGACCACCAATGCGCGCCCGGGTGGGCCGAGTAAAAGAGTGGCGCAAGATTCGCGACACTCCCCTTCGAAAGGGCAATGAAGACGGCGCCTAGTGCAATCAGCAGGAACGAAACGGTGAGCAGCTTCTGTGAACCCGCCGCAAACTTCGCGCCAAAGTAGTTCTGCACCATCATGAATACGGTAATAGCTGCGCCCAGGCCCACCTGCCCCACCGACACATCGTGGCCGAGTACGTGGTAGAGCACGGTACTGCCGAACTGCGGCACGAGAGTATTGACCATCCACGTGAGCGCAATGCCTTCGAACGCGGTGACCGTGAGAATCGGCATCGTGTAGATCCACGAGACCCAGAACGCGCTTGATGCGCCAAACGCCTCGAATGTGTAGACGATCTCGCCGCCCGAAGCCGGAATGCGTGCAGCGAGTTCGGCATAGACGAGACACACGATACACATCATCAGCGCTGCGGCAGAGAGCCCGACGATTGCGCCAAGCGGACCTGCCTTTCCAAACCAGTCACCTATGATGACAATCCAGGCGGAACCGACCATCACGCCGAACGACAGCGTGAAGAGCGACATCGAACTGAATGTTTTCTTCAACGAACCCGTCTCTTCGACGTTCTCAAACGCAGTGGAAGACATATCGTTTCCTTTGACAGATTGAATGCGGCGCATGCGCCGACCGGACTCAGAAAGTATGGAAAATTCCGCTGAGCACCGAAACCTGGTTCTTTGAGCTGCTCGCCTCGCATGACGAGCCCGCACATTCGATGTTGGCGTTGGTTGCGTCACCGGCGGCACGCTGATAAATACCGGCGAGATACAGGATGGTCCGCTTCGAGAGGAAGTAGTTCACGCCCGCATTGATCTGGTGATACTGTGGCGCGAAGCCCGTCTGGTTAACCTTGCCCATGGTGTACGTGTAGGCACTCACAACTTGCACCTGCGGCGTGACGTTGTATGCGACGTTGGCTTCGATGTTGTCGAAGCGCACGTTCGCATCAGCGAGACCGCCCGTGGTATCGCCGAGCTTCCTGTAGTCGCTGTGACTCCACAGCAGGCCGAGCGTCGTCTTGCCGATCTGATACGTCCCACCAATGCCGTAAATGTCCATGCTCGACGGGTTCAGTGCGTTGTTATTGAGTGGCGAAGTCGGCGAGATCTGCGGAAACAGGATCGTGCTCCAGTTCCCCTCGGAAGCCGCGAGCGCCGGGTGATTCATGTGGAAATACGCAGCTTGGATCTTCGCGGGCCCGCTCTCGTACTTCGCGCCGAAGCTCATCGCGCTCTGGTTACCGAAGCTGCCCGCTACGCCGCCAAAGCTATACATCGCGCCCAACTGCAAACCGTTCAGATCCGGGCTCACATACTTCGCCCCATTGTTCACGCGAAACTGGTAGTTGAAGTTGTCGTTGTCGCCCGGATGCGCAAAGTAGCCGTTCCAGCGATACGTCGCACTCGTCTGCGCGAGCCAACTGGCGGACATGTCGTATTGCCGGCCAAGCGTCAGTGTGCCCCACGCGTCATTGCTCAACCCGACATAAGCCTGGCGCCCGAAAAGACGTCCGCCCTGAAACGACTGACCCGTGCTGGGCGCGAAGCCGCTTTCCAGTTGAAACACGGACTTCATGCCACCGCCCAGATCTTCCTTACCTCGCAGGCCCCAACGGCTCGGCCCTTCGGCCATGCCGGTGCTCTTGCCACCTGCCACGTTGTTCGTCCAGATCACACCACTCATCACACTGCCGTAGAGATCGACACTGCTCTGTGCATGCACTGTTGGCAGGCAGCCCAGGATCGCTGCCGTGGCAACGCCGGTTTTCGCCATCGCGCACCTGATGGACAGGTTTCTCCGAATATGTTTTGTTTGCATGATTTCAAAATTTAGGGAAGGAAACGGCGCCGTTGCTGCTGTTCACTGGCGTAATTTTTCCGTGCGTGGCTGCGCCGGAGTCGGGTCGGATAGTCCCTCAACATCGGGGAATCCAGTTGTGCTCTGCGTTGATTGCGCTGCGTGTTTCTCGGGGTCATCTACTCCGTGCGGCCCATCGCGGGACCACCGTGCGAGCCGGAACGGGGAAATGTCTGTTTCCGGCATGCGCCCCGTCACGAGGGAGGCGATGAGTCTGCCCGCTGCGAGACCGGTACCGAGTCCGCTACCGTTCAATCCGGTGGCGACGAATAGCCCAGGCGTTCGCTCAGCCGCGGAAATCACCGGCAAACCGTCAGGCGTCATGTCAAGGTAGCCAGCCCAGCTCTCAAGCAGTTCGATATCGCCCAGCGATGGGAAAAGTTCGGCAAAACGGCTTATCGTCAGTTGGGTCAACGCTTGCCCGGGCTCGGGGCGCAAGATGCGTTTTTGTTCGTAGACAGAGGTCTGATCCTGATGGCGCGCACGGCCAACACCCAGTTCGTCGAAGAACGCACGCCCGAACGACGGTTTGATCTCCCCGCGATGCGCCCACCACATTGGCAGATATCGCGACGCGAAACGCAATGCATCCGGCGTCACCTCCAGCCGGTTGTTGTTCTCCAGCCCGACGACAAAGGTGCCGTCCGGCGCCGCGCGATAGCCAACGCCTGCCACACCGGCGCAGCCAATGCACCCGGGCGGTAAATGCGCGGCAGTGCGAATACGTACGAGAGAGGAACGTACCTTCACTGACGGCAATGTGTACCCCGCATCGCGCAGCATCAGACGTGTCCATGCTCCGGTTGCCAGAACGACGGACGCACCGCGCTCGATTCCCCTCTCAGTGAGAACGCCGCGGACTTCCCCCGCTGCCGTGTCGAGTGCGCGTACCGCACAGCGGGTACGAATCTCGACACCCAGCGCTGCCGCGCGCGCGACGAGCACCTGCACGAGGTGTCGTGGATCGATCGATGTGTCGACTTCAGTCAGAAGGCCGCCCACCGTTCCCGTGGCGCAACCTGGCAGGCGTGCGGCCGTATCCGCAGCGTCAAGCAGGCGCGTCTTCACGCCGTACCGCGCCGCACCATCTGCCCATTGCTCAAGCCTCGTGAGTTGAGTCTCGTCCTTCGCGCAAAACAGCACGCCGTACGCAAGCCTGGAGGCATCCGGCATCAACGCATCGAAGCGGCTGCGGTTAAGCAGGCTTAGTGGAATTTCCACCGGTGGGCGGCCCGTTGTTCGTACCCATCCCAGGGCAAACTGACTCTGTTCACCGCCGACATCGCCCTTTTCTACGACCAGGACCGGTACGCCGGCTTCCGCAAGCTCGATCGCCGCAGACAGACCAGTCAGGCCCGCACCCACGACAATTACGCGAGAGTCACTCGAGACAGAGAAGGAGTTGGAGTATTCCGGCATGAGGACGTAATTTGATAAATTCATTTCACAGGATGGGCGAAATCTAGCCCCGCCGAAATTGGTGGACAACAGAATTAAAGTGTCACCATGGATTACGTTGAGTCATGCATCAAAATCGACGTTTCGCGTGAACCCTTGTAGTGAAAAATCCCCTGCTTTTAGTCGATACCTGAGCTTCGCTCATGCGCAATACGCGCATAAATCGTTTGTACGTGTCGGACACGAAAGATTAGGGTTGGGAGAGCAGGCTGCTGACCAATCCGGCCATCTGCTCCTCCACTCATCTACGGGTATTTCTTTATGGATAGCGACGTCTCCCAGAAACTGTTTTCTTCACGCCGTCTCGCGCACGCGAATATGTTTGTCTCCGACTATGTCAAGGCGTGCGATTTCTATCGCAATGTATTCGGCTTTGCCGAGGCTTACCGGCAACCGGATAACCTCGCCAGTTTCCTGAGCAACGGCAACACCTATCACGACTTCGCGCTCGTCGACATTCGGAGCAAATACGCGAAAGCGGGGCAACGGCCGGGCCTGAACCACCTGGCTTTCGAGGTTGACTCGGAGGCAAATCTCGTCCACGCATACAAGGCGGCACTTGCTGCCGGCATCCAGTTCATCGGCCCGGCCGACCACGACGTCGCCCACTCGATCTACCTGAAGGATCCGGACGGAAACGAGGTTGAGTTCTATGCCGACGTGGTAGAAAACTGGGAAGAAGCGCGCAAGGGAATTATCGTCAAGCAAAAGCCGAAGTGGGTGCCTGGCGAGACGAACGTGCCCGACACGCGGCACCTCTACAACCCGAACCCGAACCTCAAACGCCTTGCGGACACGCTGATCCACGGCAAACGCGTCACCCACATGGCACTGGTCACGCGGGATTTCGCAGCCATGTTCCGGTTCTATACCGAGGTGGCCGGCCTGCAGCCGTTCTTCAGCAGCCGGGATGGCACCTCGGTACTGCTGGCGGGGACGGTGAGTACCGGTGACATCGCACTGATCCGCGACGAACGGGTCACCCCCGGCCTACGTCACGTCGGCGTGGAAGTCTGGTCGGAGGAAGATCTTCGGGCCGCGGTGGAAGGTGTCGCCGAATTCGGCGGGAAAGTCGTCCGTGACGTGAATCACGCATCGCGTCACGCGGTCTGCGTCGAGGATGCCGACGGACTCGTGATGCAGTTGTACGTCAACAAGGACTGGACGCCGGGGACCATTGCCACGGCCAGCAGCGAGGATCTGCCGTTCCTGCTCTGACGCGCCCTTCAATGCAAAAAAACGCCGCCATCCCCTTGAAGGGATGACGGCGCGGGCTGTCGTATCCGGCCTAAGCCGTTCTATTCCGCCCAGTTCTCGAGCAGGAACTTCGTCGTCACGCCGACGAACACTTTGGGCGCCTCCAGCATGACCCAGTGACCCGCGTGCGGAATGAAAAAGCCCCACGAGTTTTCGATCAGTTCGAGATAGCGGAAATTTCGCGCAGGCACTGCGATCTTGTCCTCCTTCCCGCCTACCACGAGCGTCGGTGTCGTGACGCTTGCGATGCGCTCCTCGGGGTAGCTCAGGTCCGAGCGAACGATCCTGACAATCGCCGCTTGGGCGGCCGGGTCCTGCATCAGAGCATGCCGGTATTGCAACACATGCTCCTCCACCTTGAACCGGGATCCGGTCAGAGTCTCCATCACCGCTCGCATCGCCCCGAGCGTGTAGTCATACTGCTTCAGGATCTCCTTGGCGCCCGGGTCCGGATTATTGACCGCGAGTCCTGCGCTGCCCATGAGAATCAGCTTGTCGACCAGATCCGCACGCTCGATGCACACGCCTAGTGAAGTCGCCCCCCCCATCGAATTGCCGATCAGGTTGACGGGAGCCAGCTTGAGCGCCTCGATAAGGCCGATCAGATGCCGGTTGCGGCTCGCCTGATCATATGGGTAAAGCTCCGGCGACGGTTTGGACGAGCGCCCGAAGCCCGGCATGTCGTACGCGATGACCCGGAAGTTCTTCGCATATTCCTGCAAGCACCCATGCCAGTTGCCCCAACTGTCCGCGCCCGGACCACCGCCGTGGATCAGGATCAGGGGCGGCCCGCTGCCGAGTTCAAAGTAATGTGTCTCGATCCCGTCCACGGTGATCGCTCGGGAAGCGCTCTCGGCCCAGGCTGGCAGTTTCAGTTCATTCATCGCATTCATGTCCAGAAAATAAATCCCTCGCTTGTACCGACCATCAGGCGAGCTCGCTGTCGAGGTTCATCAATACTCCGCCCATGCCCGTCCACCACGAAGTCAGCGGCTCGTAGTAAATCTCGCGGCCGGTCGCATTTCCCGCCACACCCGCCGCAAATGCCCAGGCGGCAATTTCGAGCCCCCCGTTGCCGCCCTCCTCAAGAATGTCGGATCGCGTGAGCCCTGCGAGTTCAGCGCCCTGGCCAGAGATCATGCTGGCGATCACGCGCCGGTCCCACGCCTCGTTGACCTCGCCTGAACGGGGATGGCAGACCCAGTGCGACAACCCTCCGCTGCCGATGACTGCCACCCGCTCCGCTTCCGGACGGCGCGTCTGCACGAATCGCCGCAACGCCAGGCCCAATGCATATCCACGGGCGCAAGATGGCGTCGGCGACATCACGGTATTCAAATAAAGCGGCACCAGTGCGGCCCGCCCGTCCGGGTTGCTGAACGCATTAGGGAATGCAATGCCGTGGTCGGGGAGGATGTTCTCGACCGGCGTGAGATCGAAACCAACTTCCGCACAGAATTCGGCAAAGCCCGCACCGAACTCGCGATTGCCACGCAAAGGTGTTCGCGGCACCCCCATATCACCGAGCGGCTGGTACTCGTCAGCAATCCCCACCGCCAATGCGATCTGCGCATCCAGGGTGAAGTTGTTCAGGTGATCGCTCGATGCAATCACCAGAACATCCGGACGACTATCGGCGATCGCCCGCCCGATCTCCGCCATGCCGGCACTCACTCGTTCCACGGTCTCCGGAGCATCCTCCGTTGTACCGAACGTATGCGAGGTAGCCGCTACACCGACGATTTGTCCCATGGCTTTCCTTCAGTGGCGTTCTTTCAGCGAGTCGAGAAAAGGTGCAACCGAGACGGACTTCAGCCGAAGCAGTCCCTGCAGCGCGAGAAACTTGAAGCGCAGATTCGGATGAACACCAATCTGCTCCATGGCCAGGGAAATATCTGAACCCAGCAGAGCCTGCTGCCAGTCCGGTACACAATAGGCCGCGTACACTTCGCCCGGGTTTGCACGAAGCCGGGCCGTCAGGTCGCTGTCTCGGAGCGCCGCAGAAATGAGGCGGTGAAGTTCGACGGGAGGTCTCATGGAGCAAGCCTCCTCAGGTGCCCACGCGAAGCGGCGCACCGATCTTGCGCAGCGCAGCCAGCACGCTTTGCGCCGTGATGCGTCCGGTCTTCGGGTTTTCTGTCGGTATGTTCTCGATCGTCATCTCGAAGCGAGCCGAATCGGAGTCGACCACAATCGTATGGGTGTTCCGCGTCAATGCCGGATCTGCCCAGATCTCGAGCCGCGTCTCATCCGGGCCAATACCCGCCAGCGAAAGCGCCACCGCCACGTTGAGGTTGGCGGGGAAACCCACTGCCGCCTCACGAGCTGTACCGGCGAAGATCTGCATCGGCGCCTGGATGTCGCTGATGTCGATCTTGTTTTCCTCAAGGAACGGCGCCCCAACCAGACCCTTCACGGGCTTGCGGGTAATCATCCGGACCGATGAGATCTTGCCCTCCGCCGCTGCGGTCACCGCATCGAGGCCGAGCAAGGCACCGGTTGGCACCTGAATATGCCCCCCCGTCTCGCGTGCGAGATCAATCAGGTCCGGGCGGGCCAGCAGCGCACCGCAACTGAGCACAACAACCGTCTTGCCGGCACGCAGGGCCGGTTCGACGATATCGGGCAGCAGGGCCGCCGGCGCGCACTCGACGACGACGTCGCACTCCTGCGCCATTTCCTCGAAGGACATCAGGCGCGGCCTGCTGTCCAGTTGCGCGAGCCACGCCCGCGCCGCCTCCGTGTTGCGCGCTGCTGCGCCCACCAGGCTAACGCCCGGCACACCCTGATCGATTGCGGCGGCCACCGTCTTGCCAACCGTACCCAGCACTGCGATCCCGACCTTTGTTGCTTGTCTTTGCATGTTCTTCCCACATCCAAAAAATAAGACCCGCTCCTCGATACGCTCTCCGGGGAACTCGTGCAGCGATGGTAGAAGCGCGCAAACAGGGCGACAAACCATTTGTTGGTCGTGATGCATTCCTCTCAGTCATGGATCGGATCGGGACTTTCCCTCATGCTCCCCCAATAGACCAATTTTCCACTTTTCCTTTTTTTGTGTGCTGTATACAGTGACGTGCATGGCGGCACGATTACGTGTGCATACCCTGGATTCCCCACGCTAGAGGCTCACGATGGCGCAACGTCTTCCACCACTTCTTGCACTACGCGCGTTCGAGGCGGCTGGCCGCCTGCTCTCCTTCACTCTGGCTGCAGACGAGCTACACCTGACCCAGGGCGCCATCTCCCGACAGGTGCGCCAGCTCGAAGAGTTCCTGCGCCAGAAGTTGTTTATCCGCCTCACTCGACGTATCGAGCTCACAGACGCCGGGCGCGACTACCTGGAGTCGGTGCAACTCGCACTCGGCGTGGTCGAGAACGCGACGCGGCGGTGCCTGCGGGACAAGCACCGGATCCTTACGATCGACGTGTTACCGACCCTCGCGTCATATTGGCTCATGCCGAGGCTCGCCAGGTTCACGAAGATGCATTCCGACATTGAGGTGCGGCTGGTATCGTCGATAGAACCGGCAAACCTGCAGAACAAGGAGATCGACATCGCAATCCGGGTGGGCAGGCTGCCAGGGAAGCGATACAACCCCTCCTGCCCGCGCATTGACCTGGTCATGACGGACCACTGGCGGGGTCTCGACGCATGGCCGCTATTCGAGGACACGCTGGTGCCGGTCATGTCGCGCCACCTCGCGGCTCAGATGTCTCCGGTGGTCGAGCCTCTCGACCTGCTGAAATTCCGGCTGATCAACAATGCCACGCGCAAGAACGCCTGGACCGACTGGTTTGCCTGCCATGGGATCAGCCCGCTACCCTCGCTCAACATGGTCGACTATGGCCATTTCTTTATGGCACTGCAGGCCGCACGGGAAGGCGAAGGCGTTGCCCTGGTCCCCAGCATCATTTACGAGAGCCTGGACGACAGGGAACACCTCTGCAGCCCAATCCAGACTCGCGTTCCGAGTGCCGGTGAATACTATCTGCTCATGCGGGAAACCGGCCAGCACGATCCGGCTGTGGTCGCGATGCGCGACTGGCTGCTGGAAGAGGCGCTCCGGCGCCCGGAGCACCCGGGCGAGACTCTCGTGGAGTCGGTACCGATCATATTGCGCGCCGAAGCCGGGCGGATGGGGCAGGTTGTCTAGGCCTGCCCCTGCAGGCTTTCAGTACCCTCGACGGAAGTCGAGGCCTGCAAGAGGCTCGCCGCGTTCGCGCCGGGCGATTTTTTCCGCGACCTGCGCAACGCTTTCGGCAAGCAACGTTCGCGCCGAGATATGAGGCGTGATATCGATGCCCGGGTGCGACCAGAACGGATGGTCGGCAGCGAGTGGTTCGGCCCGGAACACGTCGAGTACTGCCCTGGCCAGCTTGCCACTGTCGAGCGCTGCAATGAGTTCTGTATCGTTGACGTGGCTGCCGCGCGCGAGGTTCACGATATAGCTGCTGTCGGCCATCACATCGAATAGGCTTTTTCCCAGGATCCCCTCGGTCTCAGGCGTGTTCGGCAGCAGGTTGACCATGAGGCTCGTACCCGTTGCGAACTCCATGAGTCTCTCCGGGCCAGCATAAGTGGTGACACCGGGCACCTCCTTCTCGCTCCGGCTATAGAGGCGAACCGGGAAACCGAGTCCGGCCAGTGCCGTGGCCACGGGCAGCCCAAGCTTGCCCGCACCCAGCACGCCGATGGGGAAGGCGTCGAACGAGCAGGCGTCGAGCGGTTGCCAGACACGCTCACGCGCATGTGCCTCGTAAATGTCGAAATGCCGGGCGAACCGGAGCGCGCAATAGATCGCATATTCGACCATCTGGCGAGCCATGCCCGCATCCTCAAGACGAACTACCGGCACATGGTCATCGATAAGCCCCGGATGCTCGCCAACCAGGGCCATCAGCGCGTCAACGCCAGCCCCCATATTGAAGATCGCCTTCAGGCCCGTGCGCGCGGATAACGCGGCTGGATCGCCCTTCCAGAAAATGACATAGTCCGCAGGCGCACTGTCACCTGGCAACCAAGTCCGGATATTCGCGGCCGGCATCGCCTTTCGTAGAGCATCAAGCCAGAGGGAGGGATTCACCCCGTTCATTGCAAACAGAATTTCCATGCCCCACCTTACTTCGCGAACAACTGGCTCATGTCGGCGAATGCCTTGAATTCGAGCGCATTGCCCGAGGGATCCTTGAAGAACATCGTTGCCTGCTCCCCCGTCAGCCCCTTGAATCGGATCTGCGGTTCAAGTTCGAACCTGATACCGGCCACGCGCACTCGTTCGGCCAGTGCATGGAAGGCATCCATCGACAACACCACCCCGAAGTGCGGAATCGGCACACCATGTCCGTCGACGTCGCTCTTCGACGAATTGCCGCCGTCTGCACACAGATGAGTCACGATCTGGTTGCCAAACAAGGAAAAATCGATCCAGTGATCGGTACTGCGACCTTCCTCGCATCCCAGGACCGTGCCGTAGAAATGGCGCGCCGTGTCGAGGTCATGAACGGGAAACGCGAGATGGAAAGGTGCTGCCTGCATGGTTCACACTCCTGGCGCCTGAAGCGGTGAGATGACGTGACGTCGTTGATAGATGATGGCGGGGATCAGCCGTATTGATAGGGGTCTGCGGCCGGATCCGCGATGACGTCTCCAGGCACTACCGCCCCTTTCATGACCAACGGTCGGCTTTTCCGCATCTCACGTGCCGCATTGACCGTCGTGACGCCGCAGATAGCCGACTGGTTGAGGTGGAAGATTGAAAACGAACCCGTGGCACAATCCCCGCGGACAACTTCGCTTGTCCCATGCGGATTGCCGAACACCAACACGCTGTAATCGTACTGATCCGTCCAGTACGACATCATCGCGGCGTATGCGTGCTGGCAGATACCGATCATGCACTGAGCCACATGTGCCCCATGATCGGCGGCGTGCTGCCACGTCTCTTCGCGACGATGCCCACCGGTACGTTCGTTAAAGTGGAAGGCGACCTCCCCCGCCGCATAGATGTCTGGCGCACTCGTGCGCCCCTGACCATCGACGAGAATCCCTTCTGGACGGGTCTCGATCCCGGCATCCCGCGCGAGCTCCATGTTCGGCACCGCGCCGATGCCGACGAGCACGAGATCAACGTCCAGCGTTGAATCGTCGGAGAGCATCACGCGATATCGCCCGTCCCGTGCTTCGACGCGTGACAGATGTATCGCGCACCGGATATCGACACCGTGGTTCTCGTGTGTGCGGGCCAGGAAGGCAGACAGTATCGGGCTCGCCGAGCGACCGAGCGGCCGCGCACCCGGTTCGATCACGCTCACCCGAAATCCGGCCGCGCGGGCGGCCGCAGAAACTTCCAGACCGATGATACCGGCGCCGACCACCAGCAAATGGCCTGCGCCGCCCAACTTCACCATCTCGCGACGCAATGCCTGCGCATCCGCCAGCGTGCGCAGATAATGCACGTGCGCGGCCCCGGGAGGAAATATGTCGAGAACTCGGGCACGAGATCCTGTTGCCAGCAGCAGTTGGTCATAGTCGATCCGGCGACCGTCGGACAACACAACGGAATGACCTGACGCGTCGATGGAAATCGCATGGGCACCGAGCAAAAGTTCGACTCCCTTTGCGCGATAGAAGGCCTCATCACGCAACCAGACGCTTGCCGGAAGTTCGTCGGCACGCAGCACATCCTTCGAGAGGGGCGGCCGGTCGTACGGGGCAGCCGCTTCGTCGCTGAGCAGTACGATGCGCCCCTCGTACTTTCCGTCCCGGAGCGCTTCTGCCGCCGAAACGCCGGCCACTCCCCCACCAATGATGACAATCGGGCGATCCATGATTCCGTACTCTCTGCTCTGTAGATTTCAGACGATGCAGCGTAACGGGCAGCCGTGAGTGTTATCAAATCATTTTTCGACTCGACACCCATGAGCATAAATCATGCATATCCGCCGACTTCCGGTCGCCGCCTGTCGGAAACTGCGCGATATACTGGGCCGAAATCCAGGTCTGTCGACAAGCTAGCCTGGTCATCTTTTCTCTCGGTCGAATACTGGTATGAATAGCCCACGACGCGTTGTGCAAAGCGATCGTTTGCGTGATCAAGTCTATCGGATGCTTCGGGAAGATCTGCGCAACGGCAGCTTCTATGCCGGCCAGCGACTGGTCGAACTTGAACTGGCCGCCCATTATGGTGTTTCACGCACGCCGGTACGGGAAGCGCTCTTTCAGCTTGCGCGGGAAGGCCTCATCACCGACTCCGATCGTGGCTACAGCTTGCCTGTAGACACGCATGACGACTTTCTCGATCGACTGGCGGTGCGTAGAAATCTAGATCCACTTCTTGCCGCACACGCAGCGCTGCGTGCGACACCCTCGCAGGTCCACGAACTTGAACTGTTCCTCGCAAGGATGCGGGAATCACACGAAGCAAACGACTTCAAGGAGTTCGCCAATCACGCGCATCTGTTCCGCATTGCCCTGATCGAAGCGGGACACAACATAGCGCTTGATCGCGTATGCAGGGTCATTGAGGATCAATCTCTCATCATGAGGAACAAGCAGTATCGGGACGAGGACAATCGGGCATTGGCCATACAGTTCGAAGAGAAACTATTCCACGCCATCAAGCAATCGGCCCCGGACGCAGCGGCTCGGGTCGCGCGCGAGTATATGGAAGCCGTGATCCGGCTGCTCGGAGAATCCATCACAAACGCCCCGGCGCTCTGGATTGCCCCACGGCAGCCTTCCCAGGGCGACGGCACGATAACAGCGTGACCATACTCTCGGCGCATGATTACCCCTCCCCGTGTCACGCATGCAGCGCTCCCCTCTCCGACGCGGTCGCGGCACGACGGGACTGTGCCTGCAACGCCAACATGAATGACCACGACTTCGAAATGCACCAGTGTCCGGTTCGGCGGCATCACGAATCCACCACCGGCACCGATGGTGCCCAACGATACAACGATGCCCCACGGAACGGCGTTTCCCGGTCGTTGTGTTACGGTGCCAATCGTGCGCGCTACACCAACGAGCGAGAGCACTGGCGCGGACGATCCGGGCCTTATCGAAGGTTCGGTGTTGAAGAGGCGTCCCCCACACATTCCCTGACCAGATCCCGAAGCCACTGCCCTAGCGCGCTTCCTGACGTACGCCGGTGCCATGCGACGACGGCGGAAAAGGAGTCGGGTTTCACCTCGAATTCAATGCGTTTGAATTGACAGGCGGAGGCGACGGCGGAGGGAACGAAGGCGACGACATCGTTGTGTTCGAGGAATGGCCGCAGCGACGTGTAGCAGGCGAGCGTGGCGACGGGCGTACGCGGGGGCACATCATTCGCGGCCAGAAACCTCTCGACAGCATTCCCCGAATAGCTGGCACTATCTGCGAAATCGACATAAGCGAACCCAGCCAAATCCACCGGACTCCGAACTGCCCGTGCAATCTCGGACCTCTCGCCTGCGACGCAGCAATAGTGCTCATCGATCAGCGAGATGCGCGGGAGCGAATCGTCGACAAACGTTGAAAATCCGATCGCCAACTCAACATCGCCGTCGGCAAGTCTTTTCGCGTGCGCGCGCCGGTCAAAATCCACAATCCGCACTTTCAAATCCGGCGCGAGTTGCCGAATTTTCGCGAGAAGCTTCGGGACAATCGACAATTGAGCATATTCATTGGCGATAACGGTAACCCAGCGATTCAGAGAACGTGGATCAAACACTTCCGCCTGAAAAACATCATCCACATCCGCCACGATCTGCTCGAACTTCCGCGCGATACCGAGTGCAAACTCCGTCGGCTCGAACCCACTGCTATGCCGCAGAAAGATCTCGCGAGGAAAGGCATCGCGAAGCCGCGGGCAAATTCGACGCCGTCATCAGCGCTGCGGGCCATTGCGAATACGCACCGTTCGAATCCATGACCGACGATCAGTGGCAAGCCACAATCCAGAGCAAGCTGGTTGGTCAGATGAACGTGGTGAAAGTGGGTCTCGATTACATCGAGAGCGGCGGTTCTTTCACGCTGATCTCCGGCATTCTCAACATCAAACCCATGCCGCTGGCCATTGCCGATGCCACCACCAGCGGTGCGATCGACACGTTCGTGAAATGCGTTGCATTTGAATTGCCGCGCGGTATTCGGATCAACGCGGTCAATCCGACGGTGATCGAGGAAGCGTGGGGAATGTATGGCGAGATGATGCCGGGCTATCAGCCGGTGCCGGGTGCGTTGGTTGGCAAGGCATTCGAGCGATCGGTCGACAGCTTCATTACTGGACAGGTGATTTTCGTGGACGCCTGATTGGCCGTCCATTGAACGACAAAAAGATGGGGCGGCTCCCACGGAATCGCCCCAATCAGTCACCCATAGGGTGTTGCAAAAGTCGTTCACGCCGATTTCACGCATCCGACCAGTCTCGCGCAGCCCTTCCAGCGCCCCCCCTCTTCCGAGCGCCCCACCCAACGCACAAGCGCGGTATCAATCAGGTTGATGCCGCGATCGATGGCGTGATGAATCGTGGCAATGTATTCGGCATCGTCCGAGCCCTCCCGCATCGCCCGGCCAATGGCCCAGGTACCAAGCACGATACGGCTCACCGGTTTACCGATACTGAGAATGTGTAGCGTTTCCGTCACGCCGCCCGTGGCGTCGCTACAGAATCAAAAGGAAGTCGGTAAAATTTACCTCACAAAAAAATGAATAATGCTCAACGGATGCTTAATACGTTGGGCTTGTCGGGTGTTTCTGGATTTTGTTGCTTGATACTTGTTGGGAATTTCATGCCTGCCTTCACTCGCGGCGAGCTTGCCGATTTGAATGTTTTTGTCACGATCTGCCGCCGGCAGAGCTTCCGGGAGGCCGCCACCGAGTTGGGCGTGACGACCTCTGCCCTGAGTCACGCGATGCGCAATCTGGAAGCGCGCCTGGGCGTGAAATTGCTGAACCGCACGAGCCGGTCTGTGTCGCCGACGGCGGCAGGCGCGGCTTTGGCGAAGGAATTGGAACAGGGCCTTGAGCAGATTGCATCGGCGATTGGCGCGCTGGATCGTTATCGCGCATCACCTGCCGGACGATTGCGCCTGAACGTACCCCGCGATGCGGCGCGCTTGCTGCTCGACCCGATCCTCCCCCGATTCGTGGCGTCGTATCCGGACATTGAACTCGATGTCACGGTGGATGACCGGATGCTGGATATTGTGGCGGAGGGTTTTGACGCGGGGATGCGTTATGGCGACACGGTGCCGGGCGACATGATTGCGACGCCGTTGACGCCCGCGCTGAAGTGGATCGTGGTGGGGGCGCCGGCCTACTTTGCGCGGCATGGACGGCCGAAAGTGCCACAGGATTTGATGTCGCACAATTGCATCCGGATGCGATTAGGCGACAACACGTTGTACAAATGGGAATTGGGCAATGGGTCAACGGCGTTGGAATTGGATGTGCCGGGTGCGCTGAGCATTAACGAGAGCGATGGCGTGATCGCTGCGGCGGTGGGTGGTTTGGGGTTGGGCTATGTGTTGGAGCGCAACGTGTCGGCGGAATTGTCCGATGGCACGTTGGAGGCGGTACTGATGGATTGGGCGGTGGATGGGCCGCCGTTGTCGATGTATTACCCGAGCCGGCGTCAGACGTTACCGGGATTGCGTCACTTGATCGATATGATTCGGTTGGAGCATATGGGGCGAGCGGCGTAGCGAGTTGAGGGGCTGTGGGGGTTGTGCGGGCGCAAGAAAGATTTTTGAAATTCCGGCGCAAACCTGTTGACAGCCCACTTCCCTCTCGGCATAATCTTGTTTCTTCGCAGCGAGCAAGCAGTTAGCAAGCTGACGGGGCCCAGATGGCGGAATTGGTAGACGCACTAGTTTCAGGTACTAGCGGGTAACACCGTGGAGGTTCGAGTCCTCTTCTGGGCACCAAAAAATTCCAAAAAAGCCGACGATCGAAAGATCGTCGGCTTTTTTCATATCTGCCCAGAAAGCAATGTGCCTGCGCACATTGCGTGGGGACTCGAAAGGCATCGCTTGCAAGCGATGCCGGGGTCGCGGAACGTGACCGAGTCCTCTCGGTGCCGCAGGCGCCGTATGGGGGCTGGCACCACCACCGATCCGGGCCTTATCGAAGGTTCGGTTTCCATCCCCCGTCACCACCCCACCCTCGTAATAAGCATCCAACGAAAAAATAGTTGCCCAACGTTATGTGCATGGGGAGGATGGTCGCTTTGCTGAGGGATTGGCATATACGGGTGGGTAGCGATGCGGGACGAGACGCAGGACGCGAGAAAGCGGCGAGAGAGCCAACAGGGCTTTTCCGAAGAGAACTCAGGACATCCGGATCGGGTTGCCGATTGGTTGTTGGCTGGGCTTGAGTTGAAGAGCACGCTCTTTCACGTGGGCGAGTATTGCGGCGTTTATCAGGCGTCGACGGCGGGTCATCAACGGGCGAGTTTCCACGTGCTATTGGAAGGCGGATGCTATTTGCACATAGATGCCGAGGGTGGGCAGATGGCACGTACGATCCCGCTCGGCGCGGGCGACGCTGTCTTCCTGCTATCCGACGTGCCGCACTGCCTGTCGCCGGATGCGGCACCTCCTGCGGACCTGTCGGCACGCGCCGGCGAGATGACACCGCTGCCAACACAACCACGCCCTCACGCAACCGCCCCGTCGTCCGTCTCTCTGGCCTGCGGCTTTTTCGAATTCCGTACCGACCTCGACGCGTTGGTACTGGGCATGTTGCCGAACCCGATCGTGGCGCGTCGCGCTAACGGGCGTATCGAGGGGATGACGCAGATCTTCTCGCTGATTCAGGCGGAGGCGCGCCGCCCCGGCGAGACGCCATCACCGCTGCTGGCGCGCCTGACCGACCTCCTCTTTTACTACGCATTACGTGAAGCCGTGCATGCCGAAGACGTTGCACCGGGCATGTGGCGTTTGATGCGACGCGACGCCTTCGGGCGCTTGGCTGCGGCGATCATCGAGTCGCCGGGCGAGCGGTGGACGACGGATGCGATGGCCGAGTTCGTCCACATGTCGCGGGCGCGCTTTTGCAAGCAGTTCGTCGAGATTGGCGGCCAACCGCCGGCACAATTCGTCACGCTGGTTCGAATGAAGACCGCAGCAGCGTTGCTTCGCGAGGGCGTCTCGTTGCCCGAAGCTGCGGAACACGTCGGCTACCAATCGGAATCGGCCTTCGCACAGGCCTTCAAACGGGTAACAGGAATCCAGCCGGGCGCATGGCGACGTCAGGCCACCCGCAGTGCCGCGCCAGACGCCGCCCCGACACACTCGGCTCTCATACCCGCTGCTCCCTACGCACTGCACTGACCCGCGAGCCGGCCTCGTCCGCCGATGCCATGCCGCACTCCCGCGGCAGCGACACGGCGTGCATTGAGACATCTCCGAGGCACGCCGAGACAAATCCGCAGAATTTCCAGACACGCGCGCATTGAGCATTCGGCCGCGCCTGCGCACAATGGAGGCTCGACTGTAAGGAGCCCGATATGAGCCGACTGCCATTGCATACCCTTGAGACCGCCCCGGAGGCGAGCCGTCCGTTTCTGGAAAAATCGCTAGCGGCAAACGGATTCCTGCCGAATCTGGTGGCGTCGCTCGCCAACGCCCCGACGGCGCTCGAAACGTACCTGAGCGTGGGCGCAATCAACGGCCGCGCCAGCCTGACGCTCGCCGAGCGTGAAGTCGTGCAGATCACGGCAGCCGGCATTCATGGCTGCGGCTTCTGCGTCGCAGGCCACACTGCCGTTGCCCTGAAGAAGGCGCAATTGCCCGAGGCCCTCGTCAATGACATTCGCAACCAAAACAGACTGTCTGACGCCAAGCTCGACGCCGTGGCCGTCTTCACGCGCGCCGTGATTGCGACGCGTGGCGCCGTGTCGGACGCGGAATTCGCCGATTTCAAGTCGGCCGGCTTCGACGACGCCGCAGCACTCGAGGTGGTGCTCGGCGTGTCATTGGCTACACTATGCAACTTCGCGAACAATCTTTCGCAAAACGAACTGAATCCGCAACTGGCGGCATACCGCTGGGAGCCCAAGGAACAAGCCGCATGAGCACACACGCCAGCCTGCGCGGACTCGCCGCAAGCGCCCCCGCGCTCGCGGCCTGGCTCGACACCCACGCCGAAACGCTCGACACGGAAGCCACGCTCTGCGGCGACGTCTTACCGCAACTGGCCACGGCCGGCCTGCTGCGCATTGGCGTGCCGGCCGAGCTGGGTGGGGCTGGCGGCACGATTGGCGACGCGATCGACAGTGTCGCCGATGTTGCGCAACACTCCTTTGCGGCAGCCTTCGTCCTGTGGGGACAACGCACGTTCATCGAATATCTGTTGCAAAGCCCAAATCAGGGGCTGCGCGAGCGTCTCCTGCCTGCCCTGCTTTCAGGCGAACTCGCAGGCGCGACGGGATTATCGAACGCCATGAAATTCCTTTCCGCCATCGAACCACTGCAGATCCGCGCGACGCAAGCGCCGGGCGAGCATGGCGCGATCGGCGAAACGGCGTGGCACGTGACCGGCGCGCTGCCGTGGATCACCAACCTGCGCAAGCAGGGGTTCGTCGCCGCAGCGGCAGCAGATCACGAAGCAGGTGGCCCGCCATCGATCTTCGCCATCGCGCACGATGCGCCGGGTGTCACACGCAGCGACGATCTGGATTTGATCGGCTTGCGCGGCACCAATACGGCGGCGTTGCGAATGACAGACACACTGCTCACCGACGACGAACGCATCACCGACAACGCGCCGGCGTGGCTCGTGCGTGTGCGCCCGGCATTCCTCGGGCTGCAATGTGGCATGTCGCTGGGCCTCGCACGGCGAAGTCTCGCGGGCACCAACGACGCTGGGCCGAGCGCCCGTGCCGCCGTAGCCGATGAGGTCACCGCGCTGTCAGAGCAACTTGATACACTCAAGGCTCGCCTGAAGGCGGGGGTCGCACAAGGCGAGTTCGTCGAGACACCCGCGCGTCTGTTCGAACTGCGCATTGCCCTCGCGGACGTCGTCCATGGCGCTGCTACGCTGGAAGTCCAAACGGGAGGCGGACACGGGTATCTGCGCGGCTTGTCGGGCGTGGCACGACGTCAGCGCGAGGCCGCCTTTGTTCCCATCGTCACACCGAGCCTCGTGCAACTGAAGAACCAGCTCGCGGCACAACGCGCGCAACAACTCAAGACCGGAACGGCTTCATGACCCAACCTACGGCGACGCAACGCGCGCATACCGACACGTTCATCGCCACCGCGCGCGAGGATGACTCGCGCGCGCCGTCCTTTCTGACGCTGCGCAGCATCGGTCTGTCATACGGCAACCGGGCAATCCTGCGAGGCGTCGACCTGTCTGTCGCCCCCGGCGAACTCGTTTCCGTCCTCGGGCCCAGCGGCTCCGGCAAATCGACACTGCTGCGCATTGCCGCAGGCCTTCTCCCCCCGAGTGACGGTACGGTCGAGGTGGATGGCTCACCGCTGTCCGGCCCTCGGCCAGACATTGCGCTGGCGTTTCAAGACCCATGCCTGCTGCCCTGGCTGTCCGTTGAACGCAACGTTGCCTTCGGGCTGACCTTCGCGCGACAGCCGGTACTCTCGCGCGAAACGCGACGTGCGCGAATCGATGCTGCGCTGGCCGAAGTGGGACTTTCACATGCCCATCAACTGCATCCCCGCCAGCTCTCCGGCGGCATGGCGCAGCGCGTCGCACTTGCCCGTTGTCTCGCACGTCAACCTCGCGCGCTGCTGCTCGATGAGCCGTTCGGCGCGCTCGACGAAGTGACACGCGCCGACATGCAGCGCCTGCTTGTCACCGTCGTTCGGGACACTGGCGCCGCTACCGTCCTAGTGACACACGATATCGACGAAGCGTTGCTCGTCTCCGATCGTATCGTGCTGCTCGGCAATCAGGGCCGCACGCTGGCGCAATGGCGAGTGGACCTGCCATCGCCGCGTGAAGCGCAAGTGCAAGCGTTGGGCACATTGCGCATCGAAATACTGCAAGCGTTGCAACATGCGATGTCCCGCGATGCGACGACGCATAAAACACAATAGACCACACCGTCCTACCTACGGGGATTCCCAGACCATGTGCCAAATTTCCCGCCGTGAATGGCTCAAACTCGCTTCGATGATGACCGTGGCCGGTGCCGCACCGCTGCTGGCTTCAGCCGCCGCACGCGCCGCCGCCGAACCGGACGCGCCGTTGCGCATCGGCTATCTGCCGATTACCGACGCCACGCCACTACTGGTCGCTCACAACAACGGCTATTTCGAGCAGGCTGGCATCAAGGCGGAAAAGCCAACACTGCTGCGCAGTTGGGCCCAGTTGATCGAAGCCTTCCTCTCGGGACAGGTCAACGTCGTTCACCTGCTCTCCCCGATGACGGTGTGGGCCCGGTACGGCAGTCAGGCCCAAGCCAAGGTGGTGGCATGGAATCACGTCAACGGCAGCGCGATCACCGTGACGAACGACATTAACAAGTTCAGCGACCTTGGCGGCAAGACGGTGGCCGTGCCGTTCTGGTATTCCATTCACAATGTCGTGCTGCAAGGCTTGCTCGCCGCCAACGGCCTCACGCCCGTCCTCAAGAAGTCTGGTGCGCCTGCGGCCAACGAGGTCAACCTGATCGTCATGGCGCCGTCGGACATGCCGCCGGCACTCGCCGCCAAGCAGATCGCCGGCTACATCGTGGCCGAACCGTTCAACGCGGCAGCCGAAAACCTGAAGGTCGGCAAGGTGCTTCGCTTTACCGGCGATGTGTGGAAGAACCATGCGTGCTGCGTGGTGACGATGCACGAGCGCGATCTGACGTCGCGCCCGGAATGGTCGCAGAAGGTCGTCGATGCCATCGTCAAGGCGCAGGCATGGACGCGGGCGCATCCGGAAGACGCGGCGCGTTTGCTATCGAAGGAAGGCGAAAATCGCTATACCCCGCATCCGTTCCAGGTCTTGCAGCGCGTGCTGGCGCCGGCCGCGTCGGAGCAGGGCCGCTACCTCGCCGACAAGGCGATCGTTCACGCCGATTGGCACGAGAAGCGTATCGACTTCCAGCCGTACCCGTATCCGAGCTATACCGAAGCACTCGTGCGTCATATGCAGAAGACGCAGGTCGAAGGCAATGCGCAATTCCTCGCGAAGCTCGATCCGGCATTTGTTGCGCGCGATCTTGTCGACGACCGGTTCGTCAAGAAGAGCATCGCGGCGGTGGGCGGCATGAAGGCGTTCGGTCTGCCGGATGGTTTCACGCGTCAGGAGGTGATCGTTGTCTGATCTCGCGTCCGCTCGTGCCGCCGAGAACGCGAACACGGCGAACTCAGCAACCCGCGACTTGCCGACGAGTGAATCGATCGGACGTTTCGGTCGGCAAACATGGCTCGGCCTGGCGGGACTGGCCGGCATCGTTGTGATCTGGTGGCTCGGGATCGCGGCCTTCACCACGCCCGGCTCGCTCGCCGCACAGTTCTCGCCCGCGGCAGCCCTGAGCGCCCTGCCCGACCTGATCCGCGACGAACAATTGGGTCTGCATATGTTGTCCAGCCTTCGACGTATCGGCGTCGGGCTGGCATGGGCCGTCGTCCTTGGCGTTCCGCTGGGCTTTCTGATCGGACGCATTCGCTGGCTGGATAAAGCGCTCACGCCTTCGCTGCAGTTCCTGCGGATGGTCTCGCCACTGTCATGGATGCCGATTGCCGTCATGTCGCTAGGCGTCGGCGACCCGGCGGTGTACTTCCTGCTCGCGTTCGCGGCGCTGTGGCCACTGGTCATGAGCACGGCCGCGGGGGTGACCCATATCGACCGCCGTTGGGTGCAACTGGGCGAGAGCCTTGCCGCAACACGGTGGGAAATGCTCTGGCATGTCTACGTTCCCGGCATCGCCGCCCACGTGCTCACCGGCGTGCGGCTGGCGATCGGCATTCTCTGGATCGTGCTGGTACCGGCAGAAATGCTGGGGGTCAACGCAGGACTGGGCTACCTGATCCTCGACACGCGCGATCGCCTTGCGTACTCGGAACTGACGGCCGTCATTCTCGTGATCGGCGTCCTTGGCTTCCTGCTCGACTGGGCCGCGCGCTTCATCTACCGCCGTTTCAGCGGCGCCACGCAGGACGAGTAAGCGACAAACACGCCCATGCGCATGAGCGTCAGGCGTCGAGGCTATGGCACATGAGTCCAGGCCGCTACAATAGCGGCCTGAATTCACATGGCCTGACGGAGAACGCATCATCGAGTTAGATCGCCTACTGCAATCGCAGGGCTTCGGCAGTCGCAAAATGTGCCGCAAGCTCATCCAAACCGGTGCTTTCGCCATCGACGGCGTGGTGCACGACAATCCGCGCGAAACGGTAGACCCGCTGGGCCTGCAGTTCACGCTTGACGGCGAACCGTGGGAATACCGCGAACACGTCTACGTGCTGCTCAATAAGCCCGAGGGCTTTGAGTGCTCCACCAGTCCGACGCATCACGAAGGCGTGCATTCGCTGCTGCCCCTGCCGCTGGCGGTGCGTGGTGTGCAGCCGGCCGGCCGGCTCGATCAGGATACGACCGGCATGCTATTGCTCTCCGACGACGGGCCGTTCCTGCATGCCATGATGTCGCCGCGCCGCCACGTACCCAAACGCTACGTGGCGACCACCAAGCATCCGGTCACCGAGGAGATGTTGCAGGCGTTGCGCGAGGGCGTTTTGCTGCGCGACGAAACCGAAAGGCTCGCCGCGACCGACGTCATGAGTCCCTCGTCGCACGAGATCGCCCTGACGATCACGCAAGGTAAATACCACCAGGTCAAACGGATGGTCGCAGCGGCAGGCAATCGGGTGGAGGGGCTGGTCAGAATCGCCATCGGCGGCCTGCCGATGGGCAATCTCGCGCTGGGCGAATGGCGCTATTTGTCGCCGGAAGAGCTTCTGTCGCTGCCGTACGAAGCACCGGCTTCAGGCAAATGAGCGCCGCGCACCGAGCGCGCTCGATGCAACGCCTCAGTTCTGCCGGCCTTCGAGCAGGAATTGGGCCCCCTTATCCTGACCAAGCGTCTTGACCAGATACGGCAGGGTCGCCTTGAGGGTGTCCTGCAACATGTACGGCGGGTTCACGATGAACATGCCGCTGCCGTGCAACCCCATGCCACCCGGCACCGGACTGCAAACGGTCAGCGCGGCATGCACCCAACTCTTGATCGGTCGTCCGTCGATCGTGAGACGCTTCATGCGCCCCGGCAATTGCGACGCCTCACGGCGCTGCACCAGCGGATACCACACGGCATACATTCCCGTCGGGAAACGATCGAGACCTTCCTGCACAGTCTGCGTCGTGCGCGTGTAATCGCGCTTGTCTTCATACGATGGGTCGATCAACGTGAACGCCCGGCGCGGCGCAGGCGGCAAAATCGTCTTGAGGCCCGCAAAACCGTCGGCACCAAAAATCATCGTGCGACGCGCCACAGCCCGGCCCTGCGCTTCGAAATTCTCACGCAACACCTCCTGCTCGGTCGGGTGCGCCTCGAACAAACGCAACCGGTCGCGGTCGCCCAGCAATTGCAGCGCAAAGTATGGCGAGCCGGGGTAATAGCGCAGTTTGCCGTCCGGATTGAATTCGCGCACGAGCGCGACGTAGTCCGCGAGAGGCGGCGGCAGGTCGTCGCGCGTCCAGAGGCGGCCGATGCCGGTCTCGAACTCGCCCGTCTTGTCGGCCCACTTGCCGTCGAGCGCGTAGCCGCCTGCGCCCGCATGCGTGTCGATGTACCAGAACGCCGTGTCTTTCTGGCGCATGTAATCGATGCATTCAACGGCGATGAAGTGTTTCAGCACGTCGGCATGGTTGCCGGCGTGAAAGGCGTGGCGGTAGCTGAACATTAGGCAGATCCTGATTCGTCAGGCGCGATTGTAGCCGACGACGCCCCCGCACGGCGTTTCCGGCCCTGCGCGACACCGCTCTTACCGCCCGGTAACGCATGTGCCTTCACCGCCTTGTGACGCGGACACGCCACGAGATGATCGTTCACCATCCCCGCTGCCTGCATGAACGAATAGCAGATGGTCGATCCCACAAAGGTGAATCCGGCCTTCTTCAGCGCCTTGCTCATTGCGTCGGAGACGGCCGTGGTTGCCGGCACCTCGCTAAGCGCCGCCCAGCGGTTCTGCAACGGCTCACCGCCAACGAACTGCCACACGAATTCGCTGAAGCGCGTACCCGCCGCTTCCATCGCCAAAAAGGCGCGGGCACCCTTGATGACACCATTGATCTTGAGACGGTTGCGCACGATACCGGCGTCCGCCATCAATCGCGCCTCGTCCTCCGGGCCATATGCCGCGATGCGCGCCGGATCGAAGTCGTCGAACGCCTTGCGGTAGGTATCGCGCTTCTTGAGAATCGTGGACCAGGACAATCCGGCCTGCGCCCCCTCGAGCATCAGCAACTCGAACAACGCGCGCGAATCTCGCAGCGGCACCCCCCATTCCTCGTCGTGATACCGGCGATACTGGTCGAAGCCTTCGCTCCACGGACAGCGTTCCATTTGCCCCTCAATAGTTGTGCCTGCGCGCAAGTGCCGCAGACCAAATTCAGACGAATGGAGCAAGTGTGCCAGCATTTGCCGGCGGAGCGAATCGGCAATGCCGTGCTGGACGCAATTTTGCGTCGTGCGGCAATGCCGATGCAGAATTTTCCGGGGGAAACGCGGAATTTGTCCCGGCGGACCGCCGCCCTCAGACGAGCGACCCGCCGGGCCCGGACGCGTGGCGGCAATCGCCCGCGTCGCCCTTACGGCTGACGTCGAACCGCGTCAGAGCATCAACTGCCCGCCGTTGACCTCGATGATCTGTCCGGTCACATAACTCGCCAACGTCTCCGATGCGAGATACAGAAATGCGCCGGAGCACTCGTCCGGATCGCCGAGGCGTCCCATCGGAATGCTCTGACGGAAAGCCTCGATCTGCGCCTCGGTGCTGAATTGCTCGTGGAACGGCGTCATGATGACGCCCGGCGACACGGCGTTCACACGAATGCGATCCGGCATCAGTTCCTTCGCCATACCGCGCGTGAGCGTGCTCACGAACCCCTTGGCCGCCGCATAGATCAGGGCCCCCGGACCGCCACCGTGACGCGCGGCAATGGATGTCACGTTGACGATCGCACCACCGCCCTGCTTGCGCATCGCGGGCACGACAGCACGAGAGAATGCGACGACCGAGCGCGCGTTGACGTTGAGCACATCTTCGAAGTAGGCATCGGAGACTTCGGTGAAGGGCGTGCGTTTGACAAGGCTGCCAGCGTTATTGATGAGCACGTCGATGCGCCCGAAACCATCGAGCACATGCGCCACCGCAGCATCGATAGCGCCGGTATCCGCCACATCGGCGGCGACCGTCATCGCTTTCACGCCGTATGCCCGTACCGCCTCGGCCACCGCTTCCGCCTTGTCCGCAGAGCGGTTGTAGTGCACAGCCACGTTTGCGCCCTGCGCGGCGAAGGCCTTGGCCGCCGCCGCGCCGATACCGGTGCTCGCGCCGGTAATCAGAACGAATTTACCTCTCAGGTCTTGCATGATGGATCGCTCCCAATGCTGTCGATGACGAATGTGATGTATATGACTGACATGACGGCGGCCAACGCCGCCCGACACTCGTCACCGTACAGGATGGATGTGAAGAAAATCTGGCACGCACTCAATCGAGCCAGCGCGTGTCGTAGGCGTGGACTTCCTGTGTTTGCTCGCCCAGACCATCGACGCCTAAACGCATCACGTCTCCCGGCTTGAGGAACACCGGCGGCTTCTGACCCAGGCCCACGCCCGGGGGCGTGCCGGTCGTCACCAGATCGCCCGGCTTCAGGGTGGTGAACTGGCTCAGGTAGTGCACGAGATACGCCACGCTGAAGATCATCGTCGACGTGTTCCCCGTCTGACGGCGCACGCCGTTCACGTCGAGCCACAGCCCGAGTTGCTGCGGATCGCGGATCTCATCGGTCGTCACGAGCCACGGGCCAACCGGTCCGAACGTATCGAAGCCCTTGCCCTTGTCCCACGTGCCACCTCGCTCGATCTGGTACTCGCGCTCGGACACATCGTTCACAATGCAATAACCGGCCACGTAATCAAGCGCCCGTTCAAGCGGCACATAGCGTGCCGTGGTGCCGATGACGAAACCCAGCTCGACCTCCCAGTCGCCTTTCACGGAATTCCTGGGCAATACCACGGGATCGTTCGGTCCGTTCAGACAGTTCTCCCACTTGGTGAAGAGCACCGGCTCGGTCGGCACGGCCAGCCCCGCCTCGGCCGCGTGATCGCTATAGTTCAGGCCGACGGCCAGAAACTTGCCCAGCCCCGAGAACGGCACACCCAGACGTCCCGGCGAGGCCACCACCGGCAACGACCTCACATCGAGCGCGCGCAACGCTGCCAGCCCCTGCGGACTCAGCGTCTCCGGCGTAATGTCGGCGAGCACGTTGGAGAGGTCACGCACTTGGCCGTCTGCATCGAGCAAGCCCGGCTTTTCCCGGCCCTTCGGGCCAAAACGCAGCAGTTTCAAAGCAATTCTCCTTGCGAAATCAGTTGGACCAGCCACCGTCTATCAGATGGATGGCGCCGGTGGTAAAGGCGGATTCGTCCGAACCCAGATAGATGGCCAGCGCTGCAATCTCTCCCGGCGAGCCGACGCGCCCCATCGGCTGACGCGCCACGAACTGCTCGCGCACTGCCGCGAGGCTCGTGCCCGCCGCATCGGCTTGCGTTGCGATGCGCTGGCGCAGCGATGGCGATTCCACCGTGCCGGGACAGATGGCATTGCACCGAATGCCACGCGTCACGAAGTCGGCCGCAATCGACTTCGTCAACCCGATCACAGCGGCCTTGCTCGCGCCGTAGACGCAGCGATTGGCCACGCCCTTCACGCTCGACGCCGCCGACGACATGTTGATGATCGCCCCACCTCTTGCGGCCAGCATGGCGGGCAGGAAGGCGCGCGTCGTCCGGTACATGCTCTTGACGTTCAGATCGAACGAGAAGTCCCACGCCGCTTCGTCGCATTCCAGAATCGAGCCGTGATGCACGAAACCCGCGCAGTTGAACAGCACGTCGATCGCACCGAGTTCCTGGGCAAGTGCCGTGACCGCAGCGCCATCGGTCACGTCGAGCGGACGCCGCAGCAGATGGGGATGATCGTCGAGTTGCGCGAGCGTCTCGGCGTTCAGATCGGTTGCAATCACACGTGCGCCTTCGCGCAAGTAGGCTTCGACGCTTGCGCGGCCGATGCCCTGTGCCGCAGCGGTAATGACGGCGGTCTTACCCGCCAGCCGGCCTGTCATGGATGCCTCCTCGTGGGCCTGTGGATTCGGTTCGAATAGGTTTGGAATAGGGGTGGGTACGCTGACGGTCGTTGGGCAGATCAGACGTCGACAGTCCCTTCTGCCGCCTTTGCCAGGCTGCCCGACGCCGCATAAGCGTCGCGCACGCGGCAAAGATGGCGCCGCATCGCTTGCGACGCTTGCTCGGGGTCGCGAGCCTCCAAGGCGTCGAGAATATGGCGATGGTCCTGAAGACTGCGCGCCAGCACCCCCTCGACTTGCGACGTTACGCGGCGGCTCTTCTTGCCCAGCACATAGAGGCTGTTCGAGATGCTTTGCAGGAACGGGTTCTCGCAGGCGTCGACGATCGTCTCGTGAAATGCCATATCCGCCGCCGAGAACGTTTCCGGATTGCCCAGGAGCGCCTGTTCGTCGTCGACGAGCGCGTGCAGCCGTGCGATCTCTGTATCGCCGATATGCATGGCGGCAAGCGCCGCGACACCCGGCTCGATAACCAGCCGCGCATCGAATAGCGCTTCGAGCGTGCCCGCATTGAGTTCGATGACCATCTCGAGCGGCTCGAGCAATTCGCGCATCTCGAGCGATCCGACGAACGTCCCCTCTCCTTGCCGGATACGCAGCAAGCCAAGCAACGCGAGCCCCCGAATCGCTTCGCGTACCGCCGGCCGACCGACACCCAGCATGCTCGCGAGATCGCGCTCGGGCGGAAGCTGCTGACCGGGCTTGAGCAGCCCGCTGCGAATCATCGTGAGCAGACGCTGCGCAACTTGCTCAGAGACGGAAACCTGCACGATGGGGTCGAAGGACATGGCGTCGGCGATAAAGGCGAACGGCAGCACCAAACAATGCCATTCAGTGGTAAGACCAATGAACGAAACATTACGCCTGACGTCCATCGTGTGTCAACGTGAGTGCGGCGTCTTCCGAATTCCTCATTCGTCCTATGGAATTTCCCGACGTCCTCCGGCTCGGCGTCAGAAGCGTCATCCCGGAAGATCGTTTGTCCATGCGCCTCTCGCGCAGACCTGTGTGCCCCGTCCGGCGACCTGGCGATGCCACGCCTTTCTGTTGTCGGTGTGTCACTTTTCTGCGACCATGAGTCGCCGCCCCAACATTCTCACCGGGGCAACGTTCCCGCCGTTGCTTGACCAGCCGTACCTCAAGCCGCATCCGTTCCCCGAATTCTGGAGTCTCCGACGATGTCCTCCTCAAAGACCGCCAAGCTGGTCCATTGGACCATGTACATGCCAATCCTGGCCCTCGTTGCACTCGGCGTCGCCGGGTTCCTGCCTTATGGTGCATCGCTTGCGCTATGCGGCGTCGCACTGGCCGGCGCCGTGTTCTCTGCCGTTCATCACGCCGAAACCGTCGCCCACAGGGTCGGCGAGCCGTTCGGCACACTCGTGCTCGCGGTCGCGGTGACCATCATCGAAGTGGCGCTGATCGTCTCGGTGATGCTCTCGGGTGGCCCCGACAAAGCGGGACTGGCGCGCGACACAGTGTTCGCAGCCATCATGATCGTGTCGACGGGGATCGTGGGACTGTGCCTGCTTTTCGGCGGCGTGCGTCACCACACACAGGGCTTTCATGTCGAAGGCGCGAGTGCGGCGCTCGCGGTGCTGTGCGCCTTGTCGGTGCTCACGCTGGTTCTGCCGAACTACACCAGTTCGGTGCTGGGCCCAGGGCTCACAGCGTCGCAACTGGCCTTCGAAGGCATGATTTCGCTCGTGCTGTACATAGTGTTCGTGTTCGTGCAGACGGTGAGCCATCGCGACTACTTCCTTGCGAAAGCGCCGGGCGAAGAGATTCACGTGCCGCCGCCGTCGCGTCGCACGGCCATTCTGAGTCTGGGGCTGCTGGTGGTGGCGCTGCTGGCCGTCGTGGGCCTCGCGAAAAAGCTCTCCCCCGCCGTGGAAAATGCCGTGGCGGTGGCCGGCGCGCCGAAGGCGGTCGTCGGTATCGTAATTGCAGCGCTGGTCTTGTTGCCGGAAGGCCTGGCGGCCCTGCGCGCCGCGCGTGCGAACAAACTTCAGACGAGTCTGAATCTCGCTCTCGGCTCGGCACTGGCGAGTATCGGGCTGACCATCCCGACCGTAGCGGCTGTCTCGTTGCTGCTCGACCAGCCTATCGAACTCGGTCTGGCACCGAAAGATATGGTGTTGCTCGCCGTCACGCTGCTCGTCGGCGTAATCACGCTCGGCACCGGACGCACAACCGTGCTGCAAGGGGCCGTTCACCTGGTGCTGTTCGCCACCTTCCTGTTCCTGGCGATAGTGCCCTGATTTGCGGGCCGCCCCGCCCCGTCGGGCGAGGTGGCTCCCTGATGACCCGTCAATAGCCCGGCTGACGCAGCGGGCTGAGCGCGGCGGTGTCAGCCGCGCGCCAGTGTCCGCTCAGGACTGGCCGGCGTCCTGCTTCTTCGTCTCGCTCGGGGTTGTGCTGGCCGTGTCGGCAGCGTCCGTCTTGTCCGACGGGACACCGAGCAATGCCCCCAACAGCTTGCTGCCGGCCGCATTGCGTTTGCCTTGCGCACCGACCTGCTTGCCGCCTTGCGGGCCACGACGCACACCGGCGTCAATCTTCAGGCCCTTGCGTTTCTGAATTTCAAATTTTGTCTGGGTCATGATGCTGTCCGTTGTGGGCTGCCCGCCAGGCATCAGGCAGGCTGAATCAAATTCAGGGATTCCGGAGGGTCAGAGGTCGATACCGAGGCTGCCATCGGCGGCCAGCGCCTTTGCCAGCGTGTGAGCGGCTTCGAGCGCATCGCCAGCCCATCGGTAGCCGTCAGGCGTGGTGTGGGTGAGCGGCGGGTCCAGCGTTTCGATGACATCATCTACATCGCGCCAGCCGGTGAAATGCACCACCCCGTGGAACTGCCCGTCCGGCGCGGGCGACGTCTCCGCCCAATAGTAGAAGTCCTCCGCCAGCAGGCAGCCCTCGAAACCCATATCGATCCTGTCGATCCGGTGAAAAGGCGGCATCGTAGCACGCCGCACGACGAGCGGCATACCCGCGCAAGGCAGTAGAATACGGCGGCATAGCAACCCACGACTCTAGACATCACGATGTTCACCGGAATTGTTCAAGGCACGGCCACGCTGTCATCCATCGAAGATCGCGACGGCATGCGCACCCTCGAGTTGGCGTTTCCCGAAGGCTTCTGCGAAGACCTGACACTCGGCGCCAGCGTCTCGGTCGATGGCGTCTGCCTGACGGTCACCCAACTGCTCTCGCCAACCGCCGCATCGTTCGACGTCATCCTCCAAAGCCTGAACGTCACCACGCTCGGCAGCTTCGGCACCGGCGCGCTGGTCAATGTCGAGCGCGCGGCAAAGGATGGTGCCGAAATCGGTGGCCATCCGCTTTCGGGTCACATCGACTTCTCGACGGAAATTCTCAGCGTACGCACGTCGGACACCAATCGCGTGTTGCGCATCGCCATTCCCGAAGCGTTCCGCAAGTACATCTTTGCAAAGGGCTACATCGCGATCAATGGCGCGAGCCTGACCGTCTCGGAAGTGAATCGGCAGGAAGGCTGGTTCGAAGTGTGGCTGATTCCTGAGACACGTCGGATGACAACGTTCGAAGACAAAGTCGCCGGCACGCGCATCAACATCGAGATCGAACGTAGCACGCAGGTGGTGGTCGACACGGTACGTGAAGCGGTTCAGGAAAGTCTTGGCCGTCTGCAACCGGTGCTCGAAGCCCTGCTCAAGGAAAAGGGGCTTTCGCTCGACGACTTCGTCAGTGCGCCGCAATTGCCCTCGGGCAATGCAAACGACAAACCGGCGCCCAAGGCCTGAGCCTGAACCTGCCGCCCGGCATCGAAGACACTGCGCCAACTTGCCAACGGCAGGTTTTACGAGTGCCTCAACACGCCCCGCCGAGGGGCTTCTCCCCGATGCGCCGGGTATAGCGGAACTGTTCGTCTCGCACCGACACAACGCGTCTCGATATGGCTCGCCGAAATGGGGGCCAGTTGGGTGGCCCGCGCGCCGCTGACGCACTGGCTATCGATTCCCCCCCGGCCCTGGCTCGATAGCGCGATGCCGTCGATGACGCCCCTATTCGTCTATGTTCCGGCGCGCAGTAAGGCGAGTGAGGATGTCGATGACTTACTCCGATAAAATTTCGCTTAACGAAAACAAATTATCGTGAAATAATAATTTTCATCTCAACAACGCGTTGCGCCTCCCCATGGTCACGAACAAAACGCTACCGCCCGGCGCTTCCGCAGGCCTGCCGGAACATCTGCGGCGAATCGCGCGAATCCGTCGCCTGAGCAACGTGATGGCGTGGGCCTGCCTCACGGTTCCCGTGTTGCTTGTACTTGGCATGCTGCGCTATTGGACGGCGACATCCGCTGCAGACGTCTTTCGTCACGCAGGCCTGGGCATCGCGCCCCCCGCAACGCTTGACGCGCTGTCACGGGTCGGGGGATTTGCGATTTCGATGGTGCCGCTCGCCGCCTTGGTCTTTGGCCTCCTGGCCGCCCGTCAATGCTTCCGGTTGTTTGCGAACGATCAGGCGCTCACTGCCGCGGCCGTGCGTTCACTTCGGACATTTGCCGTGGCCATGGCGGTATCGGCCGCGCTGCAGCCTTTGGCAGGTGCGGCGCTCAGTGTGCTTCTTAGCGCATTGAGCCCCGAACGGACATGGAGCCTCGCCGTGAACGTGGGATCGGACACGCTGCTGCAATTGCTATTCTCCGGAATCGTCGCCGTGATCGCCTGGGTTCTCGTTGACGCGACCGAAATCGCGGACGAGCATCGACAGTTCGTCTGAGGGAAGGTTCATGCCAATACGAGTCACGCTGGGCGTGATGCTCGCCGAGCGCAACGTCAAGTCCAAGGAATTGGCAGAGTTCGTGGGGATCACGGAAGCCAACCTCTCCCTTCTCAAGCAGGGGAAGGTCAAGGGCATTCGCTTTGAAACGCTCGAGCGAATCTGCGTCTATCTTCAGTGCCAGCCCGGCGACTTGCTTCGCTACGAACCCGCCGTTCACACCGAAGACGGTGAAAACACCGACACATGATGCCCAACACAAATCCGCTGCGCCGTTCCGCACAGCGACATTCGTTCGCCATCGCCCTCATTGCGGTGTCTGGCTGGCTTGGTGGCTGCTCGTCGCAACAAATGCACGCCACAGGACAGGCGTGGCACAGAAGTCTTTGCAACGAACAGCCCGTCGATATGCGTAGTCGGTGTCAGGCCGACGCGAACAGAAACTACGACATGTACCGGCGCGACACCACACCCGCAAAGCCGGATTGACCCGTTATCGCTGTGCGGTGAGCTTCGCTTCGTATGGGAGAGCACGCCGTCAATTCATGAAGCGGGAGACTCGTCACGACGAGTCCCCCTGCTCTGGGGCGCCGAGTATGACGTCGATCGCTGCCTGGCCGGCGATTTCCGCGACCAGATAAGCCCATCGCCGCGAAAACGGTCCGTTGCGAACCTTGATGGGCGTACCAAGGGCCACGATGCCTGCCAGCTTGATCGGGCCATCCACGCGAAACCATACGTCGAACGTGTCCTGCGCGGCAGGCTTCAACGCTACGTAGATCTCAAAGCCACGGTACGCAATCGTTCTTTCCATCGTCACCTCCGGCATCGTCAAGGACACAGCCTGCGGAAAACAACAGCACAGCCGTCTCTCGAGCTGCAACGCTCGCAGTGATGGTACTCCTTCAGACACCGTCGCCCCCCAATGACAGGTTCGTGTTGTCGTCAACATGACTGCAACATCGCAGCAGAAGGCATTGCGCGGTGAGTCGGACAATCGCGGCCCGAAGGATAGTCGCCTACAATGCGGGCATAGTGTTTCGCCGTGATCCGCCTACCGGGCGAGACAAGGACAGTCCGCTAGAAACCGGCGTAACGAAGCACCCACCCAACCCTCGCCAAATCAAGAGATACGATTCTTCATGCAACTTGCCACTTGGAACGTCAACTCGCTAAAGGTTCGTCTCGGCCACGTACAGGATTGGCTGCGCAGCAATCCGGTCGACGTTCTCTGTCTTCAGGAACTGAAGCTCACCGACGAGAATTTCCCGATCACGGAAATCGCCGCGCTCGGCTACACCTCGCACTTCACGGGGCAAAAGACGTATAACGGCGTCGCACTGCTGGTCAACCACACGAAAGTGGGCGAAGCCAAGGATCTCGTCAAGAATTTGCCGAACTTCGCCGACGAGCAGCAGCGGCTCATCACGGCAACGATCGGAGACGTGCGGGTGGTCTGCGGCTACTTCCCGAACGGACAGGCGGTCGGTTCGGACAAGTTCGCCTACAAGCTGAACTGGCTCGACGCCCTCACCCATTGGCTCTCCGATGAAATGGAGCAGCATCCGAAACTCGCGCTTCTCGGCGATTACAACATCGCGCCCGAAGACCGCGACGTGCACGATCCCGCGAAATGGGAAGGCCAGAATCTGGTGTCGCCGCAAGAACGTCAGGCGTTCGCGCGTCTGCAAGGGCTTGGCTTGCGCGACACGTTCCGCATGTTCGATCAACCGGAAAAGACATTCAGTTGGTGGGACTACCGCATGGGCGCCTTCCGCCGCAATGCCGGCCTGCGCATCGACCACATCCTCGTATCGGCCGCATTGGCAGAGCGTTGCACCGCCTGTGAAATCGACCGCGTTCCGCGCACATGGGAGCAGCCTTCGGATCACACCCCGGTCGTTGCCACGTTCAAGGACTAACGAACGCGCCTGCGCTCGTTTCCCTTCGGCAATGCAAAACGGCACCTGAGTCAGGTGCCGTTTTTTCATCGGGCAAGGCCTTGACAGGTCACTTGGCAGGTTACTGGCCGGCGCGTGGGTCCGTCAGACGCGACTCATAGACGAAGCAGCGAATCGCCGCCTTGTTGCGCGTGTCCATTTGCATGAATTCCAGCCCGTAAGCCCAGGTGCCATCGACAAGCGGCCCCTCGACGCCGCGCACCGCCGCCATGCCGAGAATCGGGACGACGTCCGCACCGATCGGCACGCGGAACTGCAACGCGACATGATGGCAGCCATCGGGTAACGGCGCCTTCGCCAGGATCCCCGCCCCATCGGCGCTGATGTCTCGCACCATCACCAGCCACTCGGGCGTGTCCTGCGGATCGGCCAGCATGCGGGTAAATGACGCCCGCGTCGTTTCGTCCAGTGGCGACAGTCGCGCGACCAGCCGCGTATCGACACGAGGCGTGCGACGCACCGGTGTCTCACGGACCTGAGACGGACGCGAGACCAACAAATAGTCGAACGGTCCATGATGGACGCTATGCACGTCGCAGGTGAATTCGTACAGGTTGTCGCCGGGGAACGTCCAGAGGGCGAGCCTATCGCCTGCGGTCACCGGCAAACGCATCTCCCCCGCCGTGGGCGGCGTGATGATCAACATGCCGTTGGGCGCCCGGCCGATCAGCCGTGCACGCACGCGCGTAGTCTGCGCTTCCGGCGCGACGCGCACCTGTATCCACGCACCGATGGGCAATGGCACAGGCAAACCGTGGAGATATACCGTCGACGCCCCCGCTCCCAGCGGCGATGCTGAGTTCGCCGCCTCCGTGCGGCCTGCCGCCTCGCCCGTGGTGGCCCCGTCGGGCAGCGGCCGGTGCGGCGCGAACATGGTGAAGAGCCAATCGAGATCGGCCTCGGACGGCAAACGCTCGCCCGCCGCCAGCAACGGCGTGCCGTCGGCATCGAACAAAGGCCACGAGAGTGGAACATGCGCATCAAGCTCGCGGCGGTTGACTGCCACGAACCCCGGATAGCCTGACGCAATACAAGTCGAGTGCATGGTGCCTGTCGGGTACGAAACCCTTGATAGTTTGGGAACAAGGCATTGGCCTTCCCCGCATTCCGGCACGCGGGGCCGCGTCTTGGGCGGCCCTCTTCGCGCTGGCATCCGCGGCCAACACCCAACAAATGTCGCCAACTACAGAAATGCCACGCATCCAGCCGGCTGGAAACGCCGCTCCCGACAAGGAGCAACGCATTGCGTGTACGTATTTTTACCACGAAAGCACGCCTGTTCTGACGACGGAATATCGGGCAAAAGGCCCGTCAATCTCCGCTTGGGTCGACGGACGAAGCACCCGCGGCCCCTCGCCGCACCATCATGGATTGACGAATCGTGCCGGCCCGAAGCGGCAGCCGAATGGCCCAGAACCAGGGAAGTGTGTGACGACATGCTTGCGCCAGCCCCGGCAGGTAACGTATTTCAGGACATGTCAGCCAATCGGCCAACCGCTCCGCTAACGATTCCGCCGAACCCGCTTCGCTCGACAAGCACATGCGCAACGCGATCGCCTGAGGCAGATGACGCCATGCCGGGTCACCGTTCATTGTTTCGTTAAGCAGCGCCAGCGCGTAGTAGCGATACAGGCGAGGCGCATCTGCGGAAGTCGTCGTCCCCCGGAGCGCACTCGACTCGTCTTTGGCTGTCGACCAAGGCCGCTGCCATTGCGGCTGGGTCGCCAGCCAGCTCAGTCCGGCCACGAGAGAAATCAGCCGGACCCGGCGCGTCATCAATGAGCTCAGGGGTGTCTGCTCAACAGGCATCACGAGCGGGACATCGCGGAAAATGTCCTCGATATCGGCATGTCCGGCGGGCCGCAATTGCACATGACCGGGCGCGCGAGCCGAACTCACCAGTGCGTTCAGCCGGTCTGTCGCACTCAACAAGGCACGTGCCGCATCCTCGGGAGTACCGATGTCGGTACCGGCAGTAGTAGCGTCGGTATGCGTGGTGTCCCACGTTCCATGACATGCGGCATTGGCACGGTGCGCGCCTTCCTTCCCACACCAACGTCCGATCAGCCTGACGAAGCCATCCAGACGACGTTCTACCGGCCAGAGTCCGGCGAGAAATCCGAACTCTCGCAGCAGTCCCGGGAGCTGTGCCATGGTGCCGGGCAGATAATCCTCGGGCGACTCGGCATCGCACACCACCACTCGCGTGCCAAGCCAATGCCAACCCGGCAGCGTATCGCGAACGAAAGGCGCGTCACTTTCCTTCGGATCACCACCGTTATGCGAGCCAAGAAGTCTGGCCAGCAGATGCACCGGTAGTCGCGCCGCGACGTTGCCGTCCGCCCGAATCAACACGGCAAAACTCGCGTCGGACGCATTGATCCCGTCCGCAGAGAGGGCGATGGGCACCTGTGCCGGCAACGCATCGAACCATGCTTCACGCAACGCCTGAGTGCCCACCGGGCCGACACCACCCGCGCCCTCACCCGCCCAGTAGAGCGTCTGACACATTGCCCCGGCGAGTGACCAGGGCGCCTTCTGTGAGGCAGGCCCACAGCCTCCGTGCAGCGCCCGCATCAGCGACGGTGTGACCCATTCCGCTCGTCCACGCCATAGCGGGACGTCGGTCAAATCCTGAAGCGTTTGGTTCAACCATTGAGCACGCAGTTCGGAGAGTCCGTCATGCTCGCCAATGCCCCCCGTCTCGCCCAATGCAGCCAGCAAGCATCCGAGCCAGTCGCTGCGCCGCACATGTTCCGGCAGCCGATGCAAAGGCGGCGCCGCTTCGTGCCCCATGTTGAGCATGCCCGGCTTGCGGCCCAACGCGACCAGCAGTTGCATGAAGACATTCGCGCGCGCCGTCGGCTGATCGGGCGGAAGTGTCATCCACGACTGCACGACGTTATCCAGTTCCGGCGGTGTCAAGCTGCGCAGCCATGTCACGTCGAGACGAATTCGGGCGTCCTGCCACCGCGTACCGGCCAGATTGCAATCGGGCCCGATACGCAGACGTTTCAGACTCGCGCCGCAAAACCGGGCATTACGCAGATCGCAAGACGCAAAGAACGCGTCGTTGAGCTTCGCCCCGCGAGCGTCCCATTCGGTGAGCGTGCACTGGCGGAATTCGGCCCCGCGAAGATCGGCACCCAACGCCTGCGCTTTGCGCATCGCCATCGACATCCATTGCGAACGCTTTGCCTTAACCCCAACCAGTTTCATGCCGTGCGCGCTGCCACCGACGAAGCGGGCACCGTGCAATGTGGCTTGTTGGAAAGAAGCCTCGTCGAGACGCGCCTTCGTGAATGTCACTCCTGCACATTTGGCTTCACTCATGTCGGCACCACACATGACGGTGTGCAAGATCACGGCGCCACGAAGATCGGCGTTCACAAGCCTCGCATCGCTCAGATCCGCCGCCCGAAAATTCCCACCACGCAGATTTGCGCCTTCGAAATCCGCACCGATCTGCTTCGAGCAGGCGAACCCCGACTTGGGTAACGATGCCCCGCCCCACCAAGCACCATTGAAATGCCCGCCGCAAAACTGCGCGCCCGGCGCCATCACGCCGCGCAAATCGGCATTGGGCATCCACAGATCGGGAAGTCTGGCATTGCGCAGATTCGACAGTGTCAATGCAGTATTCAACACAGAGATCGGCCATTCGCGCATGGGCAGGCGCTCACATGCCAGCACGTCGTCCGAGGCCTCGTCGGCCGACGGCAGCCAATGCCATAGCGCAGCCGTTGGCGTCTGACAATGCTGCGTGCCGCACCATTTCACCAGATCGCGCGCCACCGCTGCGGCACGCTCGCCATCGAGCAGGTGCGAAAAGCGAGTGACCCATGCCTGTTTGAGCGCGCCCTTGTCAAACGGCAACGCCCCCGACGAGGCATCCGCCGTTGCCCCAAGCGTCTCAATGCTTGCGTATCGTCCCAGCGCGTCCGGCGAGGACGGGAGAATGTTCACCAGCCACGCGACTTGCTGCGCGATCGCACGCCGCTCATCTTCGTCGGCTCGCAGAATCGCACGGCGCAGCGCCTCGGGCGGTGCCGCACTGAGCGCTGCGATATCGGAAGACGATAATGAGCCGCGACTGACGGCACTGCCCTCGACATCGCGGACTGCCGCCGAGGTTTGTTCCCCGCCGGATATCTGGTTCTGAACCGACAACATGCGTCGCTCCTTGGCACACGCTTATGCGTATGCGCGAAAAAGCCACCATGTTGCCGAAGGAATTCAGTGTCGCGCGCTGAGGAATTTCCGATTTAGTGCGCGACCCCGTCGGGGGATGCCGTTGTCTCAGGCGAGACAGAGCGTCAGCGCGTCACGCCAGTCGGGCGCCCGAACGCCGAAGGTGCGTGCGAGCTTGTCGTTGTCGAGGATTGAGTAAGCGGGACGTTTGGCCGGCAGCGGATAGGCAGAAGTCGGAATCGCCACAACGTTAGGCCGCTTTTCCGGCGCGCTCAGATCGAGAATCGCTTCGGTGAATCCGTGCCAGGTCGTCTGCCCCGCGGCCGTCAAGTGATACAGACCGCCGTGCTCGCGCCAGAAATCCGCGTCGACACCGCGCTCGCCGAATCCCTGCACCAGAACCTGCGACGTCAGTTCGGCGATCGTCCGGCACCACGTTGGCGCACCATGTTGGTCAGCCACGATCCGTAACTCGTCGCGCTCACGGGCAAGGCGCTGGACGGTGAGCAGGAAATTCGCACCGCGCGCCCCATACACCCAGCTCGTGCGCAGCACCAGATGATTCGCGCCGCTCGCCGCAACGGCCGTTTCACCGGCAAGCTTGGTGCGGCCGTAGGCGTTCTGCGGATTGGTGGGTTCGTCCTCGCGATACGGCGTCGAGGACGTCCCGTCAAAAACGTAGTCGGTGGAGTAATGCACGACAAGTGCACCAAGACGCTTGGCCTCTTCGGCCATGATGCCCGGCACGACGGCGTTGACTTGATACGCCGCTGCCTCGTCCGTCTCGGCGCGGTCGACCGCCGTGTAGGCCGCCGGATTGACAATCAAGTCAGGCGCGAAGTCACGTAACGTACGCACCACGCTGTCGGTGTCGAGCAGGTCCATCTCGTTGCGCCCAGGGGCGTGCACGTCGCCCAAGCCTTGCAGGCTACGTGCCAGCTCCCAGCCCACCTGCCCGGTGGCACCGGTCAACAGGATGCGTCTTGCCATGGTCCGACTCCCTTGTCGTTATCCGTGAATCGGGGAGCCTAACCCGATTGGCTTCAGGTTTCCAGCCCCAACTCCTGAATCTTGCGCGTAATGGTGTTTCGGCCGATGCCGAGACGGCTCGCCGCTTCGACCTTGCGCCCGCGAGTGAAATCGAGTGCCTCGTTGATCAGGGCGGTCTCGAAACGGCGCGTCAGTTGATCCATCACGTCGGGCGATGCCGAACGAAGCAAACGGGCCACCTCACGGCGCAAGATCGGCTCCCAGCTCTCGGCCCCCGTCACGTCTGCCGACGCGCCACCAACGCCGGCCGCCGCAGGCACACCATTGACGCTCGAAGCCACACCGGAGGCCGCAGGCCCGGCGCCCACGCCACCGTACCCGGTTGCGGCACCCGCGGGTACCGACGCCGCCACAGCGGTGGTCGACGCGGCAGCATATGCCGGCACCCCCGCCGACGTGCCCGCGCCGGTCATCGATGTCGGCGTCAGTGTCTGAAACTCCGGTGGCAGATCCTTGATCTCGACCGTCTGCGCCGGGGCCATGACAGTCAGCCAGTTGCTCAGATTTTCCAGTTGACGCACGTTGCCGGGGAACGGGAAGCGCGTCAGATGCGCCAATGCCGCTTCGCTGATGCGCTTCGTCTCCACCCCCAGGTCACGCGCGCTCTTCTGCAGGAAGTGACGTATCAGCAGCGGAATATCCTCGTTACGCTCGCGCAACGACGGCAAACGCAGGCGAATCACGTTCAGGCGGTGATACAGATCTTCCCGGAAGAGTCCCTGACGCACGCGATCTTCCAGATTCTGGTGCGTGGCCGCGATCACACGAACGTTCGCCTTGATCGGGCTATGCCCGCCGACACGGTAATAATTGCCGTCCGAGAGCACGCGCAACAGACGCGTTTGCAAATCCAGCGGCATATCGCCGATTTCATCGAGAAACAGCGTGCCGCTTTCGGCCTGCTCGAAGCGTCCGCGCCGCGTGGCTTGCGCGCCGGTGAAAGCCCCGCGCTCGTGGCCAAACAATTCCGATTCCAGCAAATCCTTCGGAATCGCCGCCGTATTGAGGGCAATGAACGGCCCCGACGCGCGCGGCGAATGCCGGTGCAGCGCACGCGCGACCAGTTCCTTGCCCGAACCGGATTCGCCTGTGATGAGCACCGTCGCGCTCGAATGCGATAGACGTCCGATGGCGCGAAACACGTCCTGCATCGCACTGGCCTGCCCGAGGATTTCGGGCTCTTCCGTGATGCGCTCGTCGTCCGTCGCTTCGCGCAAGCTCTCTTCGACCGCGCGCAGAATCAGTTCGACGGCCCGATCCACGTCGAACGGCTTGGCCAGATACTCGAACGCGCCGCCCTGAAAGGCCGCAACCGCACTGTCGAGATCCGAGAACGCGGTCATGATGATGACCGGCAGTCCGGGATGCCGTTGCTTGGCCATTTGCAGCAGTTCGAGCCCGGAGCCGCCCGCCATGCGGATGTCCGAGACCAGCACCTGTGGCGAGTCGTGTTCGAGCGCCGCACTGGCTTCGCGCGGGCCGGTAAAACTGCGCACCGGCAGGTTGGCGCGCGAGAGCGCCTTTTCCAGGACCCATCGAATCGATTGATCGTCGTCTACTATCCAGATCGGCTTCATTGTTCACCGTATAACGTCTATGCCCGGCCGCAGGTGCTACGGCCAACGGCGTGAGGGCAATATCAGCCCAGGGGCAGCAGGATTCGGAAATCCGTTCGTCCGGGCCGGCTTTCGCATTCGATCAGACCATCGTGGCGCTGCACGAACGATTGCGCCAGCGTCAGTCCCAGACCACTTCCCCCCTCTCGCCCGGAAACGAGCGGATAGAAGATGCGATCACGAATGTCGGCGGGAATGCCGGGCCCGTTGTCGATCACATGCAATTCCAATGCCAGCTTGTGCAATCGCTTGGCGATCGTGATCTTTCGCGCCACGCGCGTGCGCAATTCGATACGTGCGTCGCCTCGGGCGATTTGCTCGCGTAACGCTTCGGCACCATTGCGCACGATGTTGAGCAGCGCCTGAATGAGTTGCTCCTTGTCGCCGCGAAAATCCGGCAGGCTCACGTCGTAGTCGCGCTCGATCGACAAGCCCTGCGGAAACTCGGCAAGCACCACGGAACGCACACGCTCACACACTTCGTGGATGTTCACGTCCGTGGCGATATAGGGGTGACGATGCGGCTCGAGCAGGCGGTCGACCAGCGTTTGAAGTCTGTCGGACTCCTTGATGATGACCTGCGTGTACTCGCGCAACTCTCGCTGATCCAGCTCGAACTCCAGCAACTGCGCCGCGCCACGAATCCCGCCCAGCGGGTTCTTGATCTCGTGCGCCAGATTGCGGATGAGCTGCTTGTTCATCAACGCCTGGTCGATGATGCGTTCTTCTCGCTCGTTCTTGATCTTCTGCTCGTTCTCGATCAGCTCGACGATCACGAAGTCAGGCGCCGACTCGGGCGCAGCCACGATCACGTGCGTATGCAACGGTTCCTGCGCGGTGCGTTCAAGCACCAGATCGAGGCGTGTCGCCTGAAAGTGGTTGGCGATCAGGTCGGCCATCGTCGAGGTCAGCACCTCGCCGTTTGCGAAAACGTCGTTCCACGTCATCTGCGACAGCGAACGGCGCGAGAGCGCAAGCAGCGCCTCTGCGGCCGGGTTGGCGAACACGACGCGCATCGTGTGCTTCTCGAGCACCAGCAATACGGTCGGCAACGCTTCGAGACCGGGCAGGATACCGGTCGCCGCGAGCTTCGCCTCCCAGGGCTCAATACTCGTGTGCAGCGCCGACATGTGACCGGACAACCCGGTGGCGTCAGCCGTCACTTCGGTGGCACGGGTGTCTTCATCGGCAGCGGCAGGCGAAGCACGCTTCGTCTGCCCTTTCGCACCAGCACGGACACTTTTCATCAAGGATCGAGGCGATAGGTTCATGGATGGCTACGAGGTGAATACGCGCTGCGGATAAAAAAGGGGGACGGCCGCGGCCATCCCCCTTGCTTGTCGAGCATGACGGTCGGCCGCTGGCGTTCCGTCATGCCGGCGCATTCCCTGCGCAGCGATTCGATTACAGCGAGTAATACAGTTCGAACTCGAGCGGGTGCGTGGTCATTGCCACACGACGTGCTTCTTCCGTCTTGAGCGCGATGTACGAATCGAGCATGCCGTCCGTGAACACGCCACCACGGGTCAGGAACTCGCGGTCTTCGTTCAGGTATTCCAGCGCCTGTTCGAGGCTCGAGCACACGGTCGGGATCTTTGCATCCTCTTCCGGCGGCAGGTCGTACAGGTTCTTGTCGGCAGCTTCGCCCGGGTGGATCTTGTTCTGCACGCCATCCAGACCGGCCATGAGCATGGCCGAGAAGGCCAGGTACGGGTTGGCCATCGGGTCCGGGAAGCGCGCTTCGATGCGGCGGCCCTTCGGGTTGGCAACGTACGGAATACGGATCGAGGCCGAACGGTTACGCGCCGAGTAGGCCAGCTTTACCGGGGCTTCAAAGTGCGGCACGAGACGCTTGTACGAGTTCGTCGACGGGTTCGTAATGGCGTTCAGCGCGCGAGCATGCTTGATGATGCCGCCGATGTAGTACAGCGCGAATTCCGACAGACCGCCGTAGCCGTTACCGGCAAACAGGTTCTGACCATCCTTCCAGACCGACTGGTGGATGTGCATGCCCGAACCGTTGTCGCCCACGATCGGCTTCGGCATGAACGTGGCCGTCTTGCCGTAGCTGTGTGCCACGTTGTGCACGACGTACTTCAGGATCTGCGTCCAGTCGGCGCGCTGAACCAGCGTCGAGAACTTGGTGCCGATTTCGTTCTGGCCCTGACCGGCGACTTCGTGGTGGTGCACTTCAACCGGCACGCCCAGTTGTTCGAGCAACAGACACATTTCCGAGCGCATGTCCTGGAACGTGTCGACCGGTGCGACCGGGAAGTAGCCGCCCTTCGTGCCCGGACGATGGCCCGTGTTGCCACCTTCGAAGTCCTTCGACGACGACCACGGGGCTTCTTCCGAACTCACGCGGACGAACGTGCCCGACATGTCCGTGCTCCACTGGACCGAGTCGAAAATGAAGAATTCCGGCTCCGGACCGAAGAAGGCCGTGTCGCCCAGGCCCGTGCTCTTCAGGTAGGCTTCAGCGCGCTTGGCGATGGAACGCGGATCGCGGTCGTAACCCTTGCCATCGGCCGGCTCGATCACGTCGCAGGTCAGCACCAGCGTGCTTTCTTCATAGAACGGGTCGATATAGGCAGTGTTGGGGTCCGGCACCAGCAGCATGTCCGAGGCTTCGATGCCCTTCCAGCCGGCGATCGACGAACCGTCGAAAGCGTGACCGCTCTCGAACTTGTCGGCGTCGAAGTGCGACACCGGCACCGAGACGTGTTGCTCTTTGCCGCGCGTATCGGTAAAGCGGAAGTCGACGAACTTGACGTCTTCTTCCTTGACCAGGTTAATCACATCTGCCACAGATTTGCTCATGCTATCTCCCGAAAGATTCAATCTGGCGCTGCTGGCGCTTATCGCCCGCGTCGCCGCACCCTCTTAACGAACTCCGTGTTCGGATTCGCCTGAGTAAAGCAGGAAGCGTGCCAAGATCTGGCCAACTCGCCTTACCCCACCCTCTCCCTCTGATTTCTAAGGAAATAATCGATTCTGGTGCGTCCAGCCCCGAATTCCCGCTCACGGACTTAAATTCTCCATTTCGGTGCAAGCCACATCAAAATAGACCCATAGTGGTGCATTTATCGATTATGCACCTTTAAGGTGCCATCGGACGAATGTCGCGAACCGGAATTGTGCATCGCAATGCACCGTCCTAATGCACCGCCAAATATCGCGCGTTTAACGCGTATGCGCCGAACATCCTACGCCGCGCCGATTTCCAATGTCGCCAAAAGCGCATCTCGCGCGAAGTGCACGCTAGAATGAAGGACAACCATCGACTAGCGAGATCACAGCAATATGACAAGCGCCAAAGCCATTCTCGATCAAGCCACCCAACGCCGCGCCAGCGGCCAGCTCGCTTATGCGGGCGCCGTGACCCCGGAAGAAGCGTTGGCGCTGCTCAACGCCGATGCAAACGTTCGTCTGATCGACGTGCGCACACGCGCCGAACTCGATTGGGTCGGCCGCCCGCAAGTGCCCGACGGTCAGTACGCCAACGTCGAATGGGTGCGTTACCCCGGCGGGGTGCCCAATGAGCACTTCCTCGAACAACTCGCCTCGCAAACACCTGACAAGAACACGCCGCTGCTGTTCCTGTGCCGTAGCGCCGCCCGCTCTAAAGCGGCGGCCAAAGTTGCCTTCGAAGCAGGTTACACCCAGTCGTTCGACATTCTCGAAGGCTTCGAAGGTGATAAGGATAGCGAAGGCCATCGCAAGCATGTGAGCGGCTGGTGCTTCCGCGGCCTTCCCTGGCTCGGCGCATGAGCCGCCTTTTCAGATCACGCTGATCGTCATCAACGCGAGGAGACGCCGAGATGGAATGGACACATTTGCTGACTTTCGCCCTCGCGCTGTTCGTTGGCGCGGGCACACCAGGCCCGGGCATTGCAGCGATCGTCGCGCGCGTCCTCGGACGCGGCATGCAGGGCGCGATCGCGTTCTCGGCAGGCGTGGCGATCGGAGACGTCGTCTGGCTCACCCTGGCAGTGCTCGGCGTAGCCGCGCTGGCGCATACGTTCTCGGGTGTCTTCCTCGCGATCAAATATGCGGGCGCCGCTTACCTCCTCTATCTCGCATGGAAGATGTGGCACGCCCCGGCCATCGCCCCCACAGAGCCGATGGCCACTGCACCACGTGAGAAATCGTGGCGGCTCTTTCTGGGAGGCCTGTCCGTCACGATGGGCAACCCGAAGGTCGTGGTGTTCTACTTCGCCCTGCTGCCCAACCTGCTTGATCTCCAGAAGGTGACGGCGCTCGGCTATATCGAAGTCGTGGGTGTCACGCTGACCGTGCTCGCGATTGTGTTCGGCAGCTACATCGTGCTCGCCGCCCGCGCCCGTCGGCTGCTCAGTTCGGCTCACGCCGTGCGACGCCTGAATCGCGCGACCGGCACGGTCATGGCCGGCGCCGCAGTCGCCATCGCTACACGCTGAACGCCGACGCCGACGCCGACGCCGACGCCACCGGCAGCATCGCAAACGCCACCTCACGGGTGGCGTTTTTTCTGGGAGAGCGCATTGTTGCGAATCCCGTAAGTATCTATTCGCTTGATTGCCGTTTTTCCGCAATAGCCAGACGCTTAGACTTTCTTCAACGGTTGCACACAACGCTCACCTTAGCGATGCGTATCCAGAAGGTACTCAATTCGCATGGGTGGCACAAACGTTCTCTCCCCCGACACGGGTCGGCGCTCGCCACTGATAGTTGCGTGGTGCGTCGGCCCACATTGCCCCTCGTCGTGTTGCCGTACCCCGGCAGCATGACGTGACGCACACAGGCGGGACGGCATCGCCTGCCTGTGTTGCGTCACCTCGTATTGTCCCGCCGACAGGCGCGCGCCCACGCCATACCGGGCAGCAAACCGTCATACCCCTGCGGACCAGTTCACTTCCCCTCTGGCCGGGCGGGCACCGACGGTTTCCCTCGGGCGCATCTCCTGTCGCCATGCGTACCCCGTTATCGCATGGGACCTTCGCCCGTTCCCCGCCTAGGGAGCGGGCTTTTTTTCCTGTGCCGCGCAAGCTGCGTGCTACCATGCAGCCGTTTCAATTTGCATAGACAGGATCATCCGGTGAGTCAGATCGAATTCGATATCGAATGGACCGAGCGCGCGGCGAAGAAGGCCGAAAAGCTCGTCCCCAAAGGCACCCCTCTGGCGTTGCCGCCGATCGAATGCATGCCGGCCGAAGGCGACGTGCTGTTCCTCGGTCAGGGCGACAAGAAGCAACCGTTTATCGTGGTGGAGCGTCAGTACCATCACGAAGGCGAAGACGCATGGACGATCGTCCTGATTCTCGATCTGCCCGAATAACGTTGATGTCCATACGCGGCGTTCGAGTCGACTGAATCGGACAGATCGCAGAGCAACAACGCACGGCGCGGCCACTGGGGAAATCCCGGTTGTCGCGCCGCTTTGCTTGGAAAGGGCAGCTTTCTATACTGGAATCGCGTCTTAACTCATGCGATAACGGCGGAGAGATCGATCATGATCATGCCCCACCTTTCCAACGCCCAACTCATCAGCATGTTTGCGATCGCAGTCTTCGGCGCGATCGTCGTGGGCGCGATGCCCTGCAAGGGCACCATTCGAATGTGCTGGCGCTCGCTGCTCGTGGTCGTCGGCGCCGTGCTCGCGGTACTGGCGTTCGAGCTGGTTCCGCTTCTCGCCTGAGACCTTTTTTGCGGATTTTCACCATTTAGGGTTGACCCCCTGCGGAAGAATCGATATTATCTCGGTCTCGTTGGGGCGTTAGCTCAGTTGGTAGAGCAGCGGACTCTTAATCCGTAGGTCGAGTGTTCGAGTCACTCACGCCCCACCAAACGAATTCTGAAAAAAGGCTGCTTTGCCGTGCAGCCTTTTTTATTCCCGGTTGCATCGGGGCGTTAGCTCAGTTGGTAGAGCAGCGGACTCTTAATCCGTAGGTCGAGTGTTCGAGTCACTCACGCCCCACCAAGTACGACAGGAAAGGCTGCATCGCCTGCGGTCTTTTTTGCTCCCGGTAGCACAGGGGCGTTAGCTCAGTTGGTAGAGCAGCGGACTCTTAATCCGTAGGTCGAGTGTTCGAGTCACTCACGCCCCACCAGATGCTCACAAGGGCCGCACATCGTGCGGCCCTTGTCGTTTCTATCGTCGATTCCGCTGCCCGCCCTTGGGCCTGTCGTCCTATTCCTACAGTCGATTCAGTCGCGGCCGATAGTGCACGCAACGCGGGCCATCTAAGCTGGACTCATGTCGCTGCGCCGCGCGCAACGCGCACATGCCACAGGAGATTCATCATGAAAACGGCGAAGTCGATTTTCGTTGTCATCACCGCGCTCGCCATAGGCTCGTCGATCTTCGGTTGCACGCTCGGCGGCGCAGTCGCAGGGGGTGTCATCGGTCACGAGGCCACCGGCGGCAGCACCGCCGGTACCATCGGCGGTGCCGTCGTCGGTGGTGTCGTCGGTCACGAACTGGGTAAGTAACCCCCCCCGCAGATCATCGCTTGCCGTCACCGCCCCACGACATAGAGCGGGGTGTTGACGGCGTAGCCGTACATGATCAGCACGCCACCCACGATCGCGTCTCCCGCCGCCCTCGCCTGCGCCGCGCTCGCATACCGTTTCGCTTGCGCCGTGCACATCGCGTAATGCCGCCCGCCGCCCTTGAGGGTGCCGTCGTGACGACCGACGAACGCCGCCTGACGCACGCTCCACAAGAAATAGCCCTCGCATTTCGCCATCTCCGGCGGGCGCCTGACCGTCACATCCTCCTTCTGCGATTCCTCCCCCGCCCGGTGTAGCCGCCACTGACGCTTGATCGCCGCATCGGACCAACGCCCCATGCCAATGTCTTTTGCTTTGCCTTTTGCCATTGCTCCCTCCTTGGATTTACCTGCGGCACTGCGCTCGCGGGCACTCCGATAATGGTGAACAATAACGAGGTGAATGGGGGATGGGGAGTGTCCGATATGCGATGCCACACCCTGTGACGACGCTTTCCAAGGCATAGACACTCACAGATCGTCATCCAAAGGACACCAGACTGCGGCCCTGCTATCGCGCATAGGGACGCAACGCGCGTTATTTCCTGCGGAACATAGCGCTGCGGCCACGCAACGATGCCGCAATGCACACTGCGCGAGCCATCCTCATTGTCTACACTGAAAGTCTCGTTCTCATCGCATTGCGGATTCGTGTGTCGCCACGGCATCCGCATGGCCGGGATATGGCGACCGTCACCTTTGCACCCGCAATCCAGCGCCACGTCAGCGTGGACGCCCAGTCCGTCGATGGACCGACCGTCCGCGACGTGCTCGCCCAATGCGTCGCTCACACACCCGAGCTACGTGGCTATCTGTTCAACGACCAGGGGCGCTTGCGGGCGCACGTCGCCGTCTTCGTCGATGGATGGCTGATTCGCGACCGTCGCTCGCTGAGCGACCCGCTCGAGGACGCCAGCCGCGTGTACGTGGCGCAAGCGCTCTCGGGGGGATGAACCGGCGGGCGCCCGACAAGACCCGCCCGCATCAAGGAGGAAAACCGTGGAACATGTCACCGGAGCCACGCTGCTGGTTGCCACCCGCAAGGGATTATTCACGTGGCAACGTGAGGGCACTGCCTGGCGATTAATGTCGAACACTCCCGACTTTCCCGGCGAGCCGGTGAGCATGGTGTTGCACGACGCGCGCGACGGCACGGATTACGCTGCGCTCAATCTCGGACATTTCGGCGTGAAACTCTGGGGCCGCACTCGCGACGCGAACGAATGGACCGAACTCACCCCGCCCGCCTTCGCCCCGCAAACGCAGCAGTCCGAATCATCTGCCAGCGACGTGCAGGCCCCCTCGGTGGAGTTGATCTGGTCGCTCGAAGCGGCCGGCCCGGACGCGCCCGGCGTCCTGTGGGCCGGCACGATTCCCGGCGGCCTGTTTCGCTCCGGCGACCATGGGCAGCACTGGGAACTGGTGCAAAGCTTGTGGGATCGCCCTGAGCGCGCCGAGTGGATGGGGGGCGGTTACGACCATGCAGGCATTCATTCGATCTGCATCGATCCGCACAACAGCCGGCAGGTGATGGTGGCCGTGTCGACCGGCGGTGTCTGGCGCACGCGCGACGACGGACACACCTGGGCATTGGCAGCCAGCGGCATGGAAGCCGATTACATGCCGCCCGAACGACGCCTCGATCCGAATGCGCAGGACGTTCACCGCCTCGTGCAATGCCACGACGCACCAAACGCCTTGTGGGCACAGCATCACAACGGGATCTTCCGCACCCTTGATTACGGCGCGTCCTGGCGACGGATTCAGGCGGCGCCGTCGAGTTTCGGTTTTGCCGTTGCGGTCGATCCGCACGACCCCGACGTGGCGTGGTTCGTGCCGGCACAGCGCGATGCGTGCCGCATTCCGGTCGACGCCCGGCTCGTCGTCACTCGCACGCGCGATGGCGGCGAGTCGTTCACCGCGCTCTCGCACGGGCTGCCGGAGACACCGTCCTACGACCTCATCTATCGCCACGGGCTGGATATCGACGCCACCGGCCGCACGCTTGCCATGGGCTCGACGACCGGTGCGCTATGGATCAGCAACAACGCCGGCGAACAATGGGAGTGCGTCTCGGCGCACCTGCCTCCGATCTATGCGGTGCGCTTTATCTAACCTTCCTGTCGGAATTCGCCGCACTGCCTATCCCGTCGTCTACCCCGCCTGTGTGTAGGAATACCTTCAGTTATCGTATTTTTCGTCGTATACGAAGGTAGACGGACAGGCTTCATAGAATCCCCCGTCACGCGTCGCCGGACATCTCGCACGTGTCGTTCTCGGCGCGTGAGCCAACGTCGCGTCACGCTTCACCCGCCGTATCGAAGCGCTCTGCGGCAAACCGGCGACCACTCCTCGAAACGCCATGCGCCACACGTCATCCGTGTTGCCCCGGCATCAAATCCCTAAAAGGAGTCATACCTATGCGAATCGCCGACCTGAAGATCCGAACCCGGCTGTCCATCGGCTTCGGTACGTTGCTAATCCTGTTGTTGAGCATGCTGATCATCACGCTGATGCGTTTCGTCGCCATCGAACGTGCCAACGAAGAACTGCTCACCCGCGCGTGGGCCAAAGCCGATGCGGCGCACCGCATTGACGCCATGGTGCGCGGCAATGCCCGCCGCCTGATGGAAGCCATCGTCACCACGGACGCCACCCAACGCAGCGCGCTCAATGAGCGCATCGACGCCAACCTCGCCCGCATCGCCAAGGCGCAGGAAGTGCTCGACAAGTACGTGACGTCGGGTAAAGGCAAGCAGTTGCTCGACGGCGTGCGGCAACACAACGATGCCTTTCTGAAGGCACGCGGCGGCGTGATCTCGGCGTTGAGCGCCGACCAACGCGACACCGCGCTGCGCATCGCACAGCAGGACGCCCTGCCCGCACTCGACGCCATGCAGGCCGAGGCCGTCGAACTGGTCACGCTCCAGCAAAAGATCGTCGACGAAACCAGTGCCGCCACGAGCGCCGACATCGTCTTCGCCAAATGGCTGCTCACCACCCTTGGCGCTGCGGCGGCCGTCGCAGGCATCGTCGCCGCCTGGTCGGTCACACGCAGCATCACGCGTCCGCTCGCGCGCGCTGTCGAAGTGGCCGAACGCGTGGCGCAGGGCGATCTCTCGAGCCGCATCGACGTGACGAGTCGCGACGAAACCGGCCAACTGATGGCAGCGCTCAAACACATGAATGAAAGCCTCGACCAGATCGTGCGGCGTGTGCGTAGCGGCACGGCGGCCATCGCATCGGCTTCGGGGCAATTGCTCTCAGGCAATACCGATCTGTCGGCACGCACCGAAGAGCAAGCGGCGTCGCTCGAAGAAACCGCTTCGTCGATGGAACAACTAACGGCGACCGTGCGCCAGAATGCCGACAACGCCCGCCAGGCAAGGCAACTGGCGTCGAACGCATCGGACATCGCAGGCGAAGGCGGACGCGTCGTCGAACGCGCCGTCGCATCGATGCAGGAAATTGCCACCAGCTCGACAAAGATCAACGACATCATCGGGGTGATCGACGGCATCGCCTTCCAGACGAACATTCTTGCGCTGAACGCCGCCGTCGAGGCCGCGCGGGCCGGCGAACAAGGACGCGGTTTCGCCGTCGTCGCCGGCGAGGTTCGCACGCTCGCCCAGCGCAGCGCAGCCGCAGCGAAGGAGATCAAGACCCTCATCGAGACCTCCGTCGGCAAGGTGGAAGACGGTTCGGCACAAGTGCGCGATGCCGGTCGCACGATGACGGAAATCGTGCAAGCCGTGCAGCGCGTGACCGACATCATGGGTGAGATCTCTGCGGCATCGAGCGAGCAGTCGGGCGGCATCGAGCAAGTCAACACGGCCGTCATGCAGATGGATCAGGTCACGCAGCAGAATGCTGCACTCGTCGAAGAGGCCACGGCTGCCGCCGGGTCGCTGGAGGACCAGGCGCGTCAACTGCGCGAAGCCGTCGCCGTGTTCCGGCTCTCGGAGGGAGACGCCTACACGTCCAGTCAAGATGGCGACACGGACGTCGCCGCCAATGGTTCGCGCGGGGCCGTACTCGCGTTCGCCCGTCAGCGCCAGGTTGCCTGACGAGTGACAGCGTGACGGTGTGATGCCCGCTGTGCGGGCAACCCCGCCGAGGCACGGCGAATTGCATGGGGTTGCGAAGGGGGTGCGCACGGTTGAGAAGGCTTGTGACATGGGGCCGCAGCCCCTCGCAAATCCCCATGCTTGCTGGCCTTTCGCGCGATATCGCCGCCTGCGCGGCATTGCAACATTGGAGTATGATGGCTGCTGTTATGCTTTCTCCCCACCGTCCGGAAAAGAGGTGTACCGTGGCCCGAAAGACCCCCATCGAGCGCTACCGCAACATCGGCATCAGCGCTCACATCGACGCTGGCAAAACAACGACGACCGAACGCATCCTGTTCTACACGGGCGTCAACCACAAGCTGGGCGAAGTCCACGAAGGCGCTGCCACGATGGACTGGATGGAGCAGGAACAAGAACGCGGCATTACGATCACGTCCGCCGCGACAACCTGCTTCTGGCGCGGCATGGCCGGCAACTACCCCGAACATCGCATCAACATCATCGACACGCCGGGCCACGTCGACTTCACCATTGAAGTCGAGCGGTCGATGCGCGTGCTCGATGGCGCGTGCATGGTCTACGACTCGGTCGGCGGTGTGCAGCCGCAATCCGAGACGGTCTGGCGTCAGGCCAACAAATACAAGGTGCCGCGCATCGCGTTCGTCAACAAGATGGACCGCGTGGGCGCCGACTTCTTCCGTGTCTACAAGCAGATTCACGAACGTCTGCGCGGCAATGCCGTGCCGATCCAGATTCCCATCGGCGCCGAGGACAATTTCCAGGGCGTGGTCGATCTCGTGAAGATGAAAGGCATCGTCTGGGACGAAGAGTCGAAGGGCGTGAAGTTCGAGTATGTCGACATTCCCGCCAACCTCAAGGACACGGCGCAGGAATGGCACGAGAAGATGATCGAAGCCGCCGCCGAGGCCGATGAGGCGCTGCTCGAGAAGTATCTCGGCGGCGAAACGCTGACCGAGGCGGAAATCCAGGCGGGATTGCGCAAGCGCACTGTCGCGGGCGAGATCGTGCCGATGCTGTGTGGCACCGCCTTCAAGAACAAGGGCGTGCAGGCCATGCTCGACGCCGTGATCGATTACCTGCCCTCGCCCGTCGACGTGCCCGCCATTGCCGGTCACGATGAGGACGACAAGGAAATCGAGCGCCATCCGTCGGATGACGAGCCGTTCGCCGCCCTCGCGTTCAAGATCATGACCGACCCGTTCGTCGGCCAGTTGATCTTCTTCCGCGTGTACTCGGGCGTGATCGAGTCGGGTGGCACGGTGCTCAACCCGCTCAAGGGCAAGAAAGAGCGACTGGGCCGCATTCTGCAGATGCACGCGAACACGCGCCAGGAAATCAAGGAAGTGCGCGCGGGTGACATCGCCGCCGCCGTCGGCCTGAAGGAAGCGACGACCGGCGACACGCTGTGCGACCCGAACAACGTCATCATTCTGGAGAAGATGGAATTTCCGGAGCCGGTGATTTCGCAGGCCGTCGAACCGAAGACCAAGGGCGATCAGGAAAAGATGGGCCTCGCGCTCAATCGTCTGGCGCAGGAAGATCCGTCGTTCCGCGTGCAAACCGATGAAGAATCGGGGCAGACGATCATCTCCGGTATGGGCGAGCTGCACCTCGAAATTCTGGTCGACCGCATGCGCCGGGAGTTCGGCGTGGAAGCGACCGTCGGCAAGCCGCAAGTCGCTTATCGCGAAACGGTGCGCAAGAAAGTCGAAGACGTGCAGGGCAAATTCGTCAAGCAATCGGGCGGCCGCGGCCAGTACGGCGACGTCGTCATCTCGCTCGAACCGGACAAGGAAAAGCCGTACGAATTCGTCGATGCGATCAAGGGTGGCGTGGTGCCGCGCGAGTACATCCCGGCCGTGGACAAGGGCATTCGCGAGACGCTCAACAGCGGCGTGGTGGCCGGCTATCCGGTCGTCAACGTGAAGGTCACGCTCACATTCGGTTCGTACCACGACGTGGACTCGAACGAGAACGCGTTCCGTATGGCAGGTTCGATGGCCTTCAAGGAGGCCATGCGCAAAGCCGATCCGGTGCTGCTCGAGCCGATGATGGCCGTGGAGGTCGAAACGCCCGAAGAGTTCATGGGCAACGTGATGGGCGACCTCTCAGGGCGTCGCGGCATCATGCAGGGCATGGACGACATCGTGGGCGGCGGCAAGATCGTGCGCGCCGAAGTGCCACTCTCGGAAATGTTCGGCTACTCGACATCGTTGCGCTCGCTCACACAGGGGCGCGCCACCTATACGATGGAATTCAAGCACTACGCCGAGGCGCCGAAGAACGTGGCCGACGCCATCATTTCGTCCAAGAAGTAACGCAGCAGACGTCGGGTGCGGTGAGCAGAACAGACTGCACACCGCGCTGACGATCAACGCCCGCAACTGGCACGCTCTCGTCTCGCGACAGGATCGTTCCGCTAGCGGGCGTTGTCCTTTTTGCCTTAGCGCGCCACATCAATATGAAGAACATTCTCAGCATCCAGTCTCATGTCGTGTTCGGCCACGCCGGTAACAGCGCCGCCGAGTTCCCGATGCGGCGTCTTGGTGTCAATGTCTGGCCGATCAACACGGTGCAGTTCTCGAATCACACCCAATACGGCAAATGGACCGGGCAAGCGTTGCCCAGCGAAGAAATCCTGCGGCTCGTCGATGGCATCGACGACATCGGTGAGCTGGGACATTGCGATGCCGTACTTTCCGGCTATCTCGGTGCGCCGGAGCAGGCGGGCTTCGTGCTCGCGGCGGTGCAGCGCGTTAAACAGGCCAATCCCGCAGCGATCTACCTGTGCGACCCGGTGATGGGGCATCCCGAGAAAGGGTGCCAGGTCAAGCCGGGCATCGAGCAGTATCTCGTCGAACACATGCCTGCGGCGGCCGACATCATGGCCCCCAATCATCTCGAGCTGGAAAAACTCTCGCAGCATCCGATCGACACGCTTGAGGATGCCGTCGCGGCATGCCGCGCCCTGCTCTCACGCGGGCCGAAGATGGTGCTCGTCAAGCATCTGGAATACGCCGGCAAGCCTGCCGACCGGTTCGACATGCTGGTGGTGACGAACGACGAGGCCTGGCATGGCTACCGTCCGCTGTATCCGTTCTCGCGTCAGCCTGTGGGCGTGGGCGACCTGACCTCGGGTGTCTTCCTCGCGCGCTTGCTCAAGGGCGATACGGCTCGTGCGGCGTTCGAGCACACGCTTGCCGCAGTCGACGCCGTGCTGCGCGCCACGCATCTCGCTGGCCGTTATGAGTTGGAAATCGTTCGGGCGCAAGACGAGATCGTCACGCCGCCGCGCCGTTACGAGGCGCGGGCGGTCTGACTGCGCAGGCAGTACGGCGCCGGGCGGATCAATACGTGCGCAGTTGCTCGGCGTGATGTGACAGATGATCCGCCATGAAGGTCTGGATGAAGTAGTAGCCGTGATCGTAGCCGTTGTGACGTCGCAGCGTCAGCGGCTGGCCGGCGTCGCGGCATGCCTGCTCGAAGATGTCCGGGTGCAGTTGCGCTTCGAGGAACTGGTCGTTCAGGCCCTGATCGATCAGAATACCGCCCGGGAACACCATCTGACCGGCCTTCGCGATCAGTTCGCTGGCGTCGTACTCTCGCCACGCTTCTCGATCCGTCCCCAGATACCCGGTGAACGCCTTCTCGCCCCACGGGCAACGCATCGGCGCCGCAATCGGCGCAAACGCCGACACCGAGCGGAATTTGTCAGGGTTGCGCAGCGCTAGCGTCAACGCACCATGCCCCCCCATCGAGTGACCGAAGATGCCGATGTGCTCCGCGTCGATGGGCAGCGATTGCGTCACCAATGCGTAGAGTTCGTCGACAAGATAGCTGTACATGCGATAGTTCTTGGACCATGGCGCCTGCGTCGCGTCGAGATAGAAGCCTGCGCCGACGCCGAAATCCCACGCATCGGCCTCGCCCGGCACGTCCGCACCGCGCGGGCTGGTGTCGGGGGTAATCAGCGCCACGCCATGCTCTGCGGCCAGCCACTGTGCGCCGCCCTTGATCATGAACGTCTCTTCCGTGCAGGTCAGCCCCGCAAGATAAAACAGCGCGGGCACCGCACGGCCGTCGCGCACTTGCGGCGGCAGGAACACCGAAAAGCGCATCGGCAGACCGATGGTGGTCGAGGCGTGACGATAGAAGCGCTGCGCGCCGCCGAAACAACGGTGTTCTGAAATGAGTTCGAGCATGACGAAATCCGGGAAAGTTCGGGAAGCCGGTAATGGCATCGCTACCAGCCATCTGGCCACCATTGCGATACGGCAGCTATCTTACCTCGCGCGACGGCGCGTGACATCGCCAAGGCGCCCAGGGCGTACAACGCATGTCGGTGTGCGCCGGATGACTGCCAACTACGCGGCACTCGTCGGCGATCTGAAGAAAGCACTCGTTGCGGCAGGGCGCAAGGACGTCGAGATCCCGATCGCCACTTCGGCCAACGTCGCCGACATGGTCTTGCCTGAGCGCGGTGCCCGCCGGGCCGGTCAGGCCGGCGGTCCGCGCGACGACATCGCATCAGCCGTAAGCGCGCCGCAGGCGAGGCACGGACCGAAACGCGGTGGCATCGCGCTTTGGGTCCGTGTCGAAAAAAAAGTGTCAGGATTTCTAAACTTTTCGCCGCAGCCGTCGCTATACGTTAAAGGACGTGAGGTGACGCGTTACACAGCCGGTGAGAATTCGATCTCCGCAGCGCGTTGTCATAATCGCTGGCTATGATGCGTCGCGCAATATGAGACGTGGCCTCAGCCAGCGTCAGACGCACCGAAGCCCCCCCTCCCGTCAGGCAGTTGCGGCAACGTAGTCCGTCAGCAGTGCATCACAGAAGCATCGCGCCACCCTCGCCGGCACGGTCCCCTTTGGCGGACCGGTCAGGACGAAGACGACGATGCATAACACCGACCAGATTCACCAGAGATTCACCCTCGGGGGTCATATGAAGCTGATCTTGCTGGCGCTTGCCGCCTCGCTGCTTACGCTCGTCATGATGGTGCAGGCGCGCAGCGAAGCCAACGACGTTGCCGCCTCTACCCCGGGCGCCCGGCCCGCAGACATCAACGTCAGCGACCGCGTACGCACTCGCAAAGACATGGCGATGTGGAACGCACGCCGCAAGATGCACGCCGTGCGTCAAGAAGACTGATACCGCCAAAGCATCATTCTCCGCGCAGCAACATGCTGCGTCGCACCAAATTTGGGCATCCTCCGCCGCCGTCCTATAGTGGAAACGCGACTCAGGTGAGGAGACAAGAAAGATGCCCATATTCCACTTCAACCTTTACGACTTGACGTTGTTCCTGCCGATGGCGGTGGCCGGCGCGCTGCTCGTTGGCGGTATCCCCGTCGCGACCCGCAGCACGCGCTACGGCCTGCGCGCGGCCGGTGCGGTGGCCGGAGCGCTCGTTGCACTCCTTGTCATGGAGGCGTTGCCCGTGCTCGTATAGCCGGCCTACGCGTTCGAGCGCATCGAACAACGGAAGGTCTCTGGCGCGCGGCGCGCGCGGTGAGCGCTTTTCCCGAAAATTTTTCCGAATTTCGCGGCGCGATCCGGCAGTCGATCACCGCAAGCGTTGAGCCCATCGTCAAATACGACGGTCACGACGCTGTCATCGCCGCCACCTATGCTGGTCTTCGGCAACTTCGGTTGCGCTGTCACCCTCTCTGTTGCGCCGCCGACCCGCTCGGCGGCTTTTTTTTGCTGCCGCCGGCACGCGCCGCCGGTCATGCGCACGCGCATCGCTTTTGTCCCGACACGCGCCTCGCCATCGCCTACAATCACCGGAAGTGCAACGCCGAGTGCGTAGTTCCAATGATCAAGATCGGAGACTTCGCGCGACGCCGACAGAGGAGGTTCCCGCATGTCCGACGCGTTCTCCCGCGCCTTTGCCGTAGTCATCAATCAATACCGTTCGCCGCGCCAATACACTGTGTCGGTGGAGCGGGCGAGCGAGATGATCGCGAAGAATATCGGCTTGTTTTCCGACGGCTTTGCCGCGGAACCGCACCTGATCGTCGGTTTGTTCGAACACGAGGCCGACGCATGGGCGCTCGCCCGCCGCCTCCAGCGCACCCGCACGACCGTTCAGGCCCTGCTTCAGACACCCGCGCGCGCTGCATTCGTCGCCCCTCCCGAACTGGATCCGAGCGACTGACGTAAGCCCCGCCCGCCTCGCCCTCCTTCACGACTGCCATGGGTCAAAAAAAGCACGCCAGCGTCTGTTCGCAAGTGTAGAATTCGGAATTCCAGATATCACGAAGACCGGCGAGCACCGGAATTCCATGTCGAACCCCGCTGCATCCCCCGACTCGACAGCAACCGACCGGCCCCTCGCGCCGCTTGAACCCCTGACGAGCACGCCCGTACTGATCGATCAGGTCTATTCGCGTCTGCGCGACGCCATTGCGGATCTCACGCTGCCCCCGGGCGAGCGCATCCGGCAGGCCGAACTGGCCGATTCGCTAGGCGTGTCGCGTCAGCCCGTCAGCCATGCCTTGCAGTTGCTCAAACGCGACGGTCTGGTTTGCGACAGCGGGCGTCAGGGTCTGGAGGTCGCCCCCATCGACGCCGATCACCTGCGCCAGCTCTACCAGGTGCGCACGGCCCTTGACGGTCTCGCCGCACGGCTCGCGGCCACACGTATGGCACAAGGCACGTTGCGCGAACCGGAACTGCGACGTCTGCAGGAGGCGGTTGCGACTGGCATGGCGATGACGCGAGGCACACCGGTGGCGCGTCAGGTCCGCATTGAGGTGGCTTTCCACACGGCGTTGCACGACGCGTCGGGCAACCCGCTGATCGCGCAGACGGTCGCGCCGCAATGGCCGCACATCATGCGGGCGATGGCCGCGACGCTTGGGGCCATGCCGATGCAGGAAGTTGTCTGGCTCGAACACGGGGAAATCGTCGCGCGCATCGCGGCTGGGGATGCCGATGGCGCCGAGGCCGCCGCCCGCGAACACACCGAAGCGGATGGCGGCAATGCGCGCCGCGAGTGGCTCGCGCGGCTGGCCGCGTCGCACTGATCATGCAAGCCGTCATCTCCGCCGCCCTCCCCGTCTTCGGGCTGATTTTCGTCGGCTATCTGTGCGCCCGTCGTGCCTGGCTCGGCGAGACCGCGCTCGACGCGCTCAACCGCTTTGTCGTCTATCTCGCGCTGCCTGCCGTCCTGTTCCAGTCGATGGCGCAGATCACGTGGGCGGAATTGGTCAACCCTGGGTTTCTGGGCGCATTCGGCGGCGGCATGGCCGCAACGTTCGCGCTGTCTTTCATGCTCGATCGCGCAGTGCGCGGACGTCTGACCGACGCCAGCATCGAAGGCATGGGCGCGGCCTATCCGAACGCCGGGTTCATGGGATTGCCGCTGTGTCTCGTGGCCTTCGGTCCGGCCAGCGTACCGGCGGTGGTCGTCGCGATGCTGCTCACAGCAACCGTGCTCTTCGCCATCTCCATCGCGATCATCGAGACGGATCTGCAAGCCACGCCGAACTGGCGTCGCACGGCGGGCTTCGTCGCCCGGGCGCTGGTGCGCAATCCGCTCGTCGTTTCGCCGTTCGCCGGCATGGCGTTTGCGGCCGCAGGTGTTGCACTGCCTGCGCCCGTGTTGCATTTCACCACGTTGCTCGGCGGGGCGGCCAGTCCGTGCGCACTGGTGGCGATCGGCATGTTTCTCGCGCAAAGCTCCGGGGCGGCCAAGGAGCCCCGGATTGCACGCGCGGTGGGACGTCTCGTCGGACTCAAGCTCATCTTTCAACCGGCGGTCACGGCATTTCTGGCGTTCCGTGTCTTCGATCTTCCGACGATCTGGGCGCACAGCGCACTGCTGCTCTCGGCCCTGCCCATTGGCACGGGGCCGTTCATGCTGGCGCAACTGTACGGACGCGAAGCCGCTGTCGCCTCGCGCGCGATTCTGATTTCGACGGTGCTTTCGGTGGTGACGGTGTCGCTGCTGATCGGCTGGTTCAGCGGACGATAAGACAAGGGCAAGCAGGCCCCGGCGTCATTTCGGGCTTGTCGCTGCCCGCCGGTGATACGCTCAACGCAGCGTCGCCGCAGAGGCCGCGACGACGCGGTCGCGACCGGAACGCTTTGCTGTGTACAGCGCCGCGTCGGCAGCGCCAAGCAAACGCATCGGAAGTGTCTCTGGGTCGTGACTATCACGCGGGTCCACACTCGCCAGGCCAATGGAAATCGTGAGCGGCACGAGCGCACCGTCGTCGTCCGGAACTTCCAACCGCGCCACAGCGCGACGGACTCGCTCGGCAACCGTCCCCGCCCAGTTCTGTTCCGTCTGCACGAGCAGTGCGGCGAACTCTTCCCCCCCGTAACGGGCGAGGGTATCCGTCACTCGCAATTGCGCACGCATACACACGCTGGCGGCACGCAACGCACGGTCGCCGGTGGCGTGACCATGGCTATCGTTGACGCGCTTGAAATGGTCGATATCGATCAGCAGACACGCGAGCGGCGCACCATAACGTGCGCCGCGCACCACTTCTTCACGCAAACGCTGATCGAAATAGCGGCGATTCGACAGCCCGGTGAGCGGATCGGTCAGGCCGATACGCTTGAGGCGTTCGCGATTCCACATGTTCTCGAGACACACGGCAACAACCGCGCCGAAGCGCTCGAGAAAATCGGTCGCCATTTCCGGCGAGAAGCGGCGCACGTCGCGGCTGCCCAGTGCGATGACGCCCAGATAGCGGCCGTTGCGGGCAAGCGGCATAACGACGGCACTTGCTGGCGCGCGCGGCCCGAAGAGCGACGCGTGGCGCTCACGCGGCGAGCCGATCCAGAGTTGGCCATCGCCACACACGGCAGAGAACGTTCCGGCGTCCTGCGCGATGCAAAGACCCGCGTCGAGCGCACGAATACCTTCGGCCGTGTCGATAAGATCGCGCAACGTGTCGTCGACCTCGGCGAGCATCAGACGCACCCCCGACAGATCGAAATCGTGGCGCAAGCGGTTAAGCATCACTTCCAGAAACTGACTGAAGTCGGGCGCACCCATCAGCGCCAACTCGATGTCCTGAAAACGTTTGAGCGAGCGCTCATTGCGCTGGACGGTCGCCAGCAGCGATTGCAAGGAGTCGAGCGTCGGTGCCTGGTTGGTTGCCACGTAAGGTCTCGAGAGACACGCGGCACTTCGCGGCCGCCTAGCGTGTTTGCCTTGCATCGTGCCTTGGCGCTTCGACATCACGCCCATCATGGGCGCCGAAGGACAAGTAACAGGCCGGAACGAATGTATCGAACGCGTTCGCCGAGCCCGTGGTGAGGCCGTCATGATAACGTCTGCAAGGGAGACGATCATGAGGCCGTTAACGGCACCCGCCCGTCAAATTGTAGGGTGGTGCCAGTGAATTTTGCCGCCATGAAATCGAGCCGTGGCGGGGTTTTTTGTGATGCTAGGGAAAATACCTAGTTCATTAGCAGACCATGTGGCGGCGCACCAAATTCGTTGGCTGCACCCCAGCGCATCATTCGGACGGTCGGCCGACCATCTCGACAAGTCATTTTTGCAGCCCTACAATCGCGGCCGCTCGAACGCACTGCCAGTGACAAAGCTGACGGTGCGATCCGGCCCGATCGGGCGGCAGCGCGGCACACCCGCCGACGGCGCCGGCACTCAAACCTACGGAGACCTTGTTGTCCATGCTCTACCCGCGCACCCTGCGCAACGTCGGCGTCGCTCTTGCGCTGGCAACGTTTGCGATGTTCTCGGCCTCGGCATTCGCCGCTTCCGCCTCCCACACCCAGTCCCGTCATCACGCCAAAACGCAGCATGCCTCGTCATCGAAGCATCGCCGTCACGGCGCAGCGACGAAAGCGTCGGCGAAGACGTCTGCGCTTAAGAAATATCACGCACACAAGACAGCACACGGCAAGAAGAAAACCATGAAGGCGCATCACACGTTGCCGCCCAAAACGACGCACCGGACACACCCGACAGTGGCCAGCCATCGGCATCCGCATTCGCGTGCCTGAAGTCGTGCACCGCGTTATAGTGAACGTTAAGTGAGCGCGCATAGCAAGGCGACGCTCTCTACCGGTCTCTTTCACTCAAACCGCATAGCGCGGTGACACGTCCATGACACCCCGGCAAGCCAGCGCTCGCGTTGCGTCCACGCCACAAGACACACCTTCCATCACTTCGCTCGATGATATTTTTGCGCTCGCCGTTTTCGGTGACGGCGGTTCTCATTTTGCCGGGCATGCTTCCCGTTCGATGGGAGCGCCAGCATGACGTCGCCCCACATCCTGCCGGCGACGATGGAGGACGTTGCACCTATCGCAGAGTTGCATGCGCGGAGTTGGCAAGCGACATATGCGCATATGCTGCCGACGGAACATGTGCGCGATCATCTCATGCAGGAACACGCTGCGTTGTGGCGCGACCGTTTGATGCGCGCCGACGACCCCGCAATGCGTATATGGAAAGCGTGTCCCGACATGGCGAATGGACCGCTCGCCGGATTCGTGTGCGCGTTATCCGGCGGTGACGGCATTTTGCTCGATAACCTCCATGTGGCCGCCACGTGGCAAGGCCGGGGCGTTGGCCGGGCCTTGTTTCATCAGGTAAGGAACTGGGCGAGTGCCCTCGATCCCGACGCTGCACTTTATCTCTGGGTACTCGCGCGTAATACGCGCGCCCGGCAGTTCTACGACCGGCTGGGCGGCCGCGCGGGTAGGGTTCATCCGATTGCGGTGTCACCCGGCATTGAAGTGCCGGCATTGCGTTACGTCTGGCAGACCGAAAAGACATGACCTCGGACGTGCCGCCACAAGGGTAGTCAGACCGGTCGTCCGGCAGTACCGAATGCATGCCGCAACGCAGCGAAAAATGGCTTGAAACTGGCGTGGATCAACAATCTAAAGTTTCCCTGCTTGACACCTTCCCACCTTTCCCGTAAAAAAACGGGTGCATGAACGTTGTATGGCGAGTCTTGTGTCATCTAATGTCGCCCTCTGCGTCAACTCGGTTGTACCTGATCAGCTTTAATGTCATGCGCTCGCTGAGCTTCTCGCTCGCTCATTTGAAAACTTTAAGGATTTAAGAAATGGCAACTGGTACCGTCAAGTGGTTTAACGACGCCAAGGGTTTTGGATTCATTACGCCGGACGAAGGTGGTGAAGATCTCTTCGCTCACTTCTCGGAAATCCAATCGAAGGGTTTCAAGTCCCTGCAAGAGAACCAAAAGGTCAGCTTCGAAGTGAAGATGGGACCGAAGGGCCGTCAGGCCAGCAACATCCAGCCGCTGTAAGCGACGGATGTTTCGCTGCTGATCGCTAACGCGATCGACGCGCCTCGGGTAGTGCCGCAAGGCCTGCCCGAACTGAAAACCCCGCTCACGCGGGGTTTTTTCATTTTTGCAGGTATGCTGAACTTTTCGATCCGGAGGTGGCGATGGGCTTACCGGTAGACGGCGAATGGCACACCGAAAGGCCCGTTGCAGGATTTCGATGCACCGCATGACCGCGCGCAGAGGGTGACCTTGCCGAATCCCTGAGTCAGCGCCAGTTCAGCCCGCAAGAAAGCCGCCATCGGCTGCCAGAACGTGTCCGACGACATAGCTGGACTCACTGGAACTCAGCCAGACGACGGCGGCGGCCACCTCCTCGGGATGCCCCATTCGCTTGAGCGGAAGACCCGCCGCAACGCTGCGCATATCGGCAATGCCCGAGGCGAGCATCATGGCGGTCACCACACGCCCGGGTGCGACCGCATTGATGCGAATACCCGAAGGGGCATATTCCATCGCGGCTGCGCGAGTGAGCGAATTGAGCGCCGCCTTGGAGGCACCATAGAGCGCGAGCCCGGCATTGGGATTGCGTACACCGCTCACACTCGTGTTATTGACGATAGTGCCGCCACCGGAGGCGAGAAGCGCGGAAATCTCGTGACGCATCGCGTGAAAGACAGCGCGAACATTAGTGTCGAACACCTGCGAATAGACGGCGTCGGTCTGGTCAGCCAATCGCGCGCGCGGCTCCTGGAAACCGGCGTTGTTGAACACTGTGTCGAGCCGGCCGAATTGCGTCATCGTTTGCGTTATTGCGCTGACGATATCCGCTTCGCACGTCAAATCCGCGCTGACGAACATGCCCTCTGCCCCGAGCCGCCGGATATCCTCCGCCAGCGCGTCTCCGAGTGCCTTGCGCCGTCCAGTGGCGATCACGGCACGCGCCCCCTCCTGAGCCATGCGTAAGGCCGTGGCGCGGCCGATACCGCTGGTGCCGCCCATGACGAGGCATACGCGGCCGTCGAGTCTTCCTGCCGGCACACTGACGGGTATCGGCCCGGCAAGTTCGGTCAGCGAGGGGAAATCGTTCATGGTAGCGACCTCTCAAGATGTTGTTTCAGGACGACTTCGTCCGGGTAACGTTTCCGGGCCTGCGCCACACGCCCAGGCACGCGCTCGTCACCGCTGCTTCAACGCGGCGGTGTAAAGCCGCATTCCGTCCAGTACGATGCGATCCTGCCCGCGCGCCAGACGACCTAGCGCCTCCATCACCTGCGCGCGAGCAAACGCGTGAATTCCTGCCACGCGCTTCTTGCCGGCCGGCGTCAGGAACAACCGCTTCACACGGGCATCGTGCTCCGAGACCGCTTCGCCGACATCGCCGGACTGCACCAGCTTGCGCAGCATCCGGCTGACGCTCGACTTCTCGAGATGAAGCCGGGCGCCGAGGTCGCGCGCCGTAATACCCCCGCGCTCGATCTCGATCAACGCGTGGACAGCGGACGGCGAAAGATCGGTGCCGGCAAAATTGCCGCCCATGAAACCCAGCTCCCGGACCATCTCGCGCGATACGGTGCGAATGGCTTCGACCAACGACGGATCGGGACTCACTGTGCAAACGCTCCCATTGGCATTTCGCTGAAATCTACCTCAACATAGTTGCACAATACAACTTAATAGTTGCGTTTCGCAACCGCAAAAATAAAAAAAGCATCGTGAGCCGCTGCCCACGATGCCCATCTACCGCTTCAATGCGCAGTACTGCGCGATGCTGGCGTAGTGATCCGCCTCGGTTCAGACCGCTCGCGGCTTCACACGACTGGCGGCTTCGAGCGCGTTGCTGCGAGCGACATCCAGATCGTTGTCATACGCCAGTGCAACCCCCATACGGCGCTTCACGAAGCTCTCCGGCTTGCCGAACAGACGAATGTCGGTTTGCGGCACTTGCAGGGCGCGATCCACGTCGTCGAACACGATGCCTGTCGCGTCCACGCCGCCGTAAATGACGGCACTCGCGCCGGGCGTCTTCAACGTGGTGTTGACCGGCAGACCGAGAATGGCGCGCGCATGCAGCTCGAACTCGTTTTGCCATTGGGTAATCATCGTGACCATGCCCGTGTCGTGCGGACGCGGACTGACTTCGCTGAACCACACGTCTTCCCCCCTCACGAACAGCTCGACACCAAAGATGCCCTGTCCGCCGAGGTTGTTCGTGACGTCGCGCGCGATCAGACGGGCGCGTTCGAGCGCCACCGACGACATCGGATGCGGCTGCCAGCTCTCGACATAATCGCCGCTCACCTGCTTGTGACCGATCGGGGCACAGAAGTGCGTCTCGATCTGCGCGTCGGCACCACGCGCACGCACGGTTAGCAGCGTGATTTCGTAGTCGAAGTCGATGAAGCCCTCGACGATGATGCGACCGTGGCTCACTCGGCCACCGGCCATCGCGTAATCCCATGCCGCCTTCACGTCGGCGGGGCCGTCGATCTTGCTCTGCCCCTTGCCCGAACTGCTCATCACCGGCTTGACGATGCACGGATAGCCGATGCCGCCATCGATCGCGGCCTGCAATTGCTCTAGCGAATCGCAGAACCGATACGGGCTCGTCGGCAACCCCAGCGTCTCGGCGGCCAGACGGCGAATGCCTTCGCGATCCATCGTCAGACGCGCGGCGCGAGCCGTCGGGATCACGCGCACCACACCGTCTGCTTCGAGCGCTTCGAGCATCGGTGTGGCAATGGCTTCGATCTCGGGCACGACGAGATCCGGCTTTTCGGCTTCGATCAACGCTTTGAGTTGCTCGGGATCGGTCATCGCGATGGTGCGGGCGTGGTGGGCAACCTGCTGCCCCGGCGCGTTGTCATAGCGATCCACGGCAATCGTCTCAACCCCCAGACGCTGCAATGCGATCAGCACTTCACGGCCGAGTTCGCCCGCGCCCAACAGCATGACCTTCGTCGCGTTCGGCGACAGCGGTGTTCCGATAGTGGTCATTTTCGACCTTTGGAGAGTAAGAAATCAGAAGCGTCGACGCGACTTGGCGTCGTACGCGAAAGCCGTATTGTAGCGAGCATGACCGCCGCTGCGCCGCCGGCAACGTCAAACAAGCGCACCTCGCAGCACACGGCGGCAACTCGCCACCATGCATGCCTCGCTCTCCTGATAGCCCGTGAGCACCCAGGCGGTGCCGGCGTTGGTCATCGCGCCCACCAGCGCCACGCCGACAATTCTCGCCTGCGCTTGCGCGTCCTCACTGGCCGGCGGCGGCACGTTGGCCATGCTCAGGATCAGCTTTGCGAATTCCGAGATATAGCGGTGATAGGTCTGGTCCATCTCGGAACTCACGCCCATCACCTCGAGCAGCAAGACACGCGCCGCATGCGGGTTGCGCAGAAACGCGAAAAAACTGTGCAGACTGGCGTCGAGCCGCGCGTCGAGCGTTGGTGCGCTCTCGGTAATGGCAGCTTGCAATTGCCCGAGCAAGGTTTGCGCATGATGCGCGTACGTCGCTCGCAACAAATGCTCCAGGTTCTCGAACGCCGCATAGAAATACCGGTCGTTGAGCTTGGCCAGACGGCACACCGAACGCACCGTCGCGCGACGAAATCCGACCGTGCCGAAAACTTCCGTGGCGGCATCGATCAGTGCAGTAAGGCGTGCCTGCTCCCGCTGGGCCTGCCCCACCCCGCCATAGCGCCGCCCGCCGGTCGCCGTTGGCGGCACACCCGGCCCCGCAGGTGGCGATGCCGTCGATGCGGCATCTCTCGATTCGAGCCCTTGTTCCATTTCGCTATTTGACATCACCTGAGTGTAAAACTAAAGTGGTGACGATCAACACCAAATTAAAGATTACAGATCATGCGACGTCCGTCACCCGACGGTGGGTAGACGCGTCACAAATCGGAGACAAACACGGTGAAGACGTTGACGGACAAAGTGGCAGCCATTACCGGTGCCGGGTCGGGCATGGGCCGTTCGCTGGCACTCGAACTGGCGCGCCGCGGGACGCATCTCGCGTTATCGGATATCGACGAAAGCAGCGTGACGAACACGGCCACCGCCTGCCGCGCGTTGGGCGTTCGCGTCACGACGCAGCGGCTCGACGTCGCCGATCGCGACGCCGTTTTCGCCTGGGCTCACGAGACGGCTGCAGCCCACGGCAAGGTCAACCTCGTCTTCAACAATGCCGGCGTTTCGTTGTCGGTGCCGGTGGCGACCATGCGCCAGGAAGATTTCAAATGGCTGATGGACATCAACTTCTGGGGCGTCGTGCATGGCACGCAGGCGTTCCTCCCCCACCTGATGGCGTCCGGCGAAGGGCATATCGTCAATACGTCGAGCCTGTTCGGCATCATCGCCATGCCGACCCAATCGGCCTATAACGCCAGCAAGTTCGCCGTGCGCGGCTTCACAGAAGCGTTGCGAATGGAGCTGGAACTGGCGCACGCGCCCGTCTCATGTACGTGTGTGCATCCGGGCGGCGTCGCGACCAACATTGTGCTGACCTCGCGTATCGACGACAGCATCACCCTGCTCACCGGTGTGGACGCCCACACGCACCGCCGGCGTGCCAACAAGCTCATCGACGCGACGAGTGCGGACGCCGCTGCACGGCAGATCCTCGCGGGCGTCGAGCGTAATGCACGACGCGTGCTCGTCGGCGACGACGCGCACCGCATCGATAAACTGGCCCGTCTGCTCGGCGCGCGCTATCAGACCGTGGTGGCCTGGCTCTACCGGCGCTCTGCCATGGCTCGCAAGCCTTCGTCGAAAGCGCACGACGCAGCGGCTCGCTCCACGGCAACCAAATAGACAACGCCCGGAGACCATCGCCATGACGGCAAACACGACAGCCACCGACGTCGACCGTGTCGGCACAGACCTCGACGTCATCATCGTCGGCGCAGGACTCTCCGGCATCGCTGCCGCGCATTTCTTGCGCGAGCGCTGTCCGGGCACGCGATTCGCCATGCTCGAAGCGCGCCAGTCGCTCGGCGGCACATGGGATCTCTTCCGCTATCCCGGCGTGCGCTCCGACTCCGACATGTTCACGCTCGGCTTCAGCTTCCGTCCCTGGGCCAGCCCCCGGGCCATTGCCGATGGCGGCGAGATTCTCGAGTATCTCAAGGACACCGCTCGCGCAGAGGGGCTCGACAGCCTGATCCGTTACGGCCACAAGGTTCGTGAGGCCCGCTGGGATTCGACTATCGCGCGCTGGACGGTGGACATCGAACGCACACACGCCGACGGCCGTCAGGACACGCAGGCGCTCACCTGCCGCTTCCTCTTCATGTGCAGCGGGTATTACGCTTACGATGCCGGACACGCACCGACGTGGCCGGACATGGACGCCTTCACCGGCACCATCGTGCATCCGCAGCACTGGCCTCAGGATCTCGACTATCGCGATAAGCGCGTCGTCATCGTCGGCAGCGGCGCCACGGCGGTAACGCTGCTGCCGAGCATGGCGGCGACGGCGGCGCACGTCACCATGCTGCAACGCTCGCCGAGCTACATCCTGTCGATGCCGAGTCGCGACGGCGTCGCCGAACGTTTGCGCACGTGGCTGCCGGCGGGCATGGCGCACCGCATCGTGCGCGCGAAGAACGTGCTCATCGCCCTCGGCTTCTACAATGCGGCGCGACGCTGGCCGCACGCCATCCGTCGCTTACTGATTCGCCGCGCAGCGCGGCAGGCACAAGGCCATGTCGACGTCGAACGCGACCTCACGCCCCGCTATCAACCGTGGGATCAACGGCTTTGCCTCGCACCGGGCGGCGACATCTTCAAGGCGTTGCGCGACGGACGAGCCACCATCGTGACGGACGAGATCGCGTCCTTCACTGCGAACGGACTCGCGCTCAAAAGCGGCAAGACGCTCGACGCCGACATCGTCGTGACGGCGACCGGCTTGCGCGTGCAGTTGATGGGCGGCGCCCGTCTGCTGGTCGACGGCAAACCCGTGGCACTCTCCGACTCGGTCGCCTACAAGGGCATGATGTACAGCGACGTGCCCAACCTTGCATCGGTCTTCGGTTACACCAATGCGTCGTGGACACTCAAAGCCGAGTTGATCGCGCAATACGTCTGCCGTCTCATCAATCATATGAATGCGCAGGGGGCGGACACCTGCGTACCGCAGTTGCGCGACGGCGAGCATGGCGAGATGCCGGCCATCGGCCTGACGTCGGGCTACATTCAGCGCGCCGCCGGAGCGCTGCCAAAACAGGGTGGCCGCAAGCCGTGGGTGTTCTATCAGAATTACCTGCGCGACCTGCGATTGATGCGCTGGGGCAGCGTCGACGATGGCGCCATGCGTTTCGAGCGTCGCGCGACGCGACCGGTCGGGCCGGACGCGACCACGGCCACGCATGCATCGAATACGACGGGCGTCGCGGCATCGGCGACACGTTATTAGCCCGCACGCGCCGCGATGGGTGACGCGCCACGTTGTAACCCGCTTGCGCCCCGCGTTGTTACGATGCACCCTGACTCCCGTTGCCTGCTGCTCGATACGCCATCATGCTCATTGCTTATTTGTTCGGTTGCCTCGTCATTGCGTTTGCCGCAGTTGCGGTCGTGTTGATGCGTTTCACGCATCGCGTTGCACGCCGCGCCGAAGCGGCCGTGCCGCCAGACGGCCAATATCTCGATATCGATGGCGAGCGTCTGCATTACGTCGATTTCGGCCAGGGTCCGGCCGTCGTGTTCATTCACGGCCTTTGCGGTCAGTTGCGCAACTTCGCCTATTTGCCGCTGGCAGCGCTCGCGCGCACGCATCGCATCGTGCTCGTCGACCGGCCAGGGTCCGGCTACTCGACGCGTGCCGCACAACACGATGGCGCGATTGCCTCGCAGGCGAACGTCGTCGCCCGATTGATCGACACCCTCGCACTTGAACGTCCGCTTGTCGTAGGGCACTCGCTGGGCGGGGCGGTATCGCTGGCGCTGGCGCTCGACCATCCGCAACGCGTCGGGGCACTCGCCTTGATCGCACCGCTGACGCAGCCGGTGTCCGAGGTGCCTGCGGCCTTTCGCGCCCTGGCCATTCGCAGCGCCCGCTGGCGCCGCTGGGTCGGACGCACCCTCGCCGTGCCTATCGGCATGATGACGGGCCGCACGACACTCACCCATGTCTTCGGCCCGGAAGACGCCCCGAAGGACTTCCTCGTTCGCGGCGGCGGCGTGCTCGGCTTCCGGCCGGGCAACTTCGAGGCGGGCAGCGTCGACATCCTCGCCGCCGAACGCGACATGCCCAGCCTTGCAGCACGTTACCCAGCCTTGTCGGTCCCCGTCGACATCCTCTATGGACGTGGCGACCGCATCCTCGATTACCGCCTGCAAGGCGAGACCATGCCGCTCGCCAGCGAACGCGTGCAGTTGACGCTCGTGGACGGCGGCCACATGCTGCCCGTTACGCAGCCCGAGGCGACGATGCAATGGCTGAAGGACGTTGCGGCACGCATGCCCGCGCCACAGTACGGTGCCCCCCAGCCCGCCATGACGGTGTCGGTGCACGCGGCGAATGGCACTGCGTCATGACGCCGCCCCGACACACGCGGCTCACCCTGCTCGCCCCGAACACCGCACACTCCACTCAGGCCGCACATCGGGGGTAGCCCCGCCTGCGGCGGGGGCCTTCCGGTGGCAAACTAGACGCTTCCCGATTCAGCGCGATTTGCGTGCGCACGCCTCATGTCCGATCGCAACGAAGCCCACCCGGCGCCACCCAGCCTCCGAATGGCCGCCAGCGTCGTCGTGCTGCGCGAACGAGCCAGCGGCATGGAAGTCTTGCTGTTGCGACGCGCCGTACGCGCGACCGACTTCAGTTCCGATGCCTACGTGTTCCCCGGCGGCGTAGTCGATGCTGGCGACCGGCTGGGCCACCTCGTGTGCGATGCCCTCGACGACGCGACGGCCAGTCGGCGTCTGCAACTGCCCGAGGGGGGCCTCGATTACTACGTGACCGCCATGCGGGAATGCTTCGAGGAAACGGGCGTGTTGTTCGCCGACGATGGCTCTGGCACCCCCGTCGACCAACATCGCCTCGGCATCATGCGCGGCGAACGCGAGGCGCTGCACGAGGGGCGAGTCGATATTGCATCGCTATGCCGCTCGTTCGACGTGCAACTCGCCGCGCAACGTCTGCACTATCTGAGTCATTGGGTCACGCCGCTGGGCTTGGCAAAGCGTTTTGACACACGGTTCTTTCTGGCGAGGCTTCCCGAGGGTCAACAGGTCGAAGTCGATCAGATCGAGACGGCGGCGCACCGATGGATGCGCCCCCGGTACGCCCTCACGCATGCCGATCAACTTCGCCTGCTGCCGCCCACGCGCAAGCTGCTGCAATGGCTGGAGGGCATGGGCACTTCGGATCAGGCGATAGCCGCCGCAGCGGCACTGAAAGGGGTACCGCGCATTCAGCCGCGTCTTGCCAGCGGCAAACGGGGTCGCTGGCCGGTCACACCGGACGAGCCGGCCTGGGCCGAATTGACCCTGACCGATCCGCACGAACAAGGCGCGGGCAGCTACGAGATTGTGCCTGGGCGCGTGGTGACACTGATGCCCGGCACGCTGCGTCTGACCGCGCCGAATCCAGGCATGATGACTGGCCCCGGCACGAATACGTATCTAGTGGGCGGCAGCCCGGACAACGCGTGGGCGGTGATCGATCCGGGCCCCGACGACCCGGCGCACATCGACGCGATCCTGCGCGCCGCTCGCGGCCCCATCCGGCAGATTTTCGTCACCCATACGCACCGCGATCATTCACCCGGCGCGCGCCTGTTAAAAGCGCGGACGGGGGCAACGACCTATGGCATGCGCGCGCGTCATGACGAAGGGCAAGACACAGCCTTCGTGCCCGACGTGACGCTGGCAGACGGCGACGCGGTGACGTTGCCGGACGGCCGTATCCTGCGCGCGATTCATACGCCCGGGCATGCGACCAATCATCTTTGCTATGCATTGGAAGGCGCTGAGCTGGTCTTCACCGGCGACCACGTCATGCAAGGCTCGACAGTCGTCATCAACCCGCCTGACGGGCATATGGCGACCTATCTGGCGTCGCTTGCGAAACTGGCCGCGCTCGCGCCCGAGTGGCTCGCCCCTGGGCATGGCTTTGTGATGGATCGGCCGGCGCAACGAATTGCCCGGCTCATTGCGCATCGGCTCGCGCGCGAGGCCCGCGCGCTCAATGCGCTTGCGCAGATAGGGCCGACGACGATCGAGACGCTCATACCGGTGGTGTATGCAGATGTGCCCGTGTCACGGCACGCCGTCGCTCGGCGCTCCTTGCAGGCGCATCTGGAGAAACTCGCGGAGGACGGTCTCGCGTCGGTGTCGGCAGACGGTCAATGGCGGCGACATGCCGGTGCTGCGACGGGGAATTGAGACTGCCCCCGGGACTGGTGTCATTCGTACGAATCGCCGCCAAGCAACTCGTCGACGATGCGCTCTCCGGCCTTACGCCCGGCCATCTCGGCGTCGACACGATTGTCGCGATGCCCGTCAGGGGATCGCACCTCCGGCCCCTCCGGTTTGCCGTGTTTGATGACCTGCACCAGATAGTCCCAGGGTCCGGCGTACTCCTTCTGAAAGGCGCGCACGCGAACTTGATAACCTGCGCGGTATTCGTAGACCTGCTCATGCGATGCGTAGTTCATAACAGACTCCGGTTGGCGGGATGCAGGAAATGGCATGTCGAACGGGGTGGCTCGTGTTCGGCGCGAAAAGGTTGACTCGCATGGGTTCATGGCACATCGACGACGATGGGCTCGGTGCGCACGCCACTGGCAATCGCGTTGGCGGCAAGCTTGACGATCTCGTCTTCGGCATCCATGAACTGATCGAAGAGTGCTTCGCCGCTGGCGTCGGCATTTGCGAGACGATTGAGTGCGGCCCGCCCTATCTGGCAGTTGAAAACGCTGCCATCGACGTTGACGTAAAAACGCACGAACTCGCCGTCGTTTCCGAGTCCGATGCCGCCGTGCAGAAAGGAACTCATTGCCACCTCCGCTGCGCCCTGAAAGTCGAAAAACACCTTACGCTTTCAAAAAGCGTAGCACGTTCGAATTCAATAAGTGACATCGGCACGTTTCACCTAGCACACGGCGGAGGGCGGCGCAGACGAAAAAAGACCCACCTGGGGGTGGGTCTTGAAACCGGGTCGCATGGGGCACCATGACCACCCGGGAAGACAGGGTCATGTGAACATGACGGATTCATTATGGACGGCCTCGCTCGCACTGGCGGCAGGCGCCGGACGCGGTATTAGACATAGATCAAACTTTGTCAGTCTTTGTTCAGGGGGGGGGCCCCGCCAAGGGATGCTATGAATCGCTCTCATACGACGTCACGCCCGCAGGCGGCCAATCCACCTGGCTGGATCATTCTCACCGGAGTGTTTTATGTACGAAGACGAGGTTAAAGTCGGCCTGAATCTACTTGAAATTGCGACCAATGCGAACGAAGGGATCACCTCCCAGGAGCGATTGCAGAGGTTAAGCGAGGGGATTCAGGCGATTGCGGTCAAGATGTTCGTCACGACGCCGGACCATCGCGCCCATCTCGCAGCCAAGATGCATGAAGCATGCGACGCCTTGCGTGACGTCATCACCGCTGACAAATCGCTGAGCAGTACCGAAGTCGCCGAGTTGTGCGCAAGGCATGAAGGACATTACGCCGAGATCGAGAGTTGGGCGTCCAAGGCCGAACAGTTCGCGAATCATCGGATCAAAGCGGGTGAAGTGGTAAAGCGCCACCTGCATAAGATCTGAAGACTCGTCGGAAGCGCCCCTCACGGGTGGCGCAAAACTGTCCGACCGATTCGCGAGTGTGCAGCGTGCTTCAGAGGATGCAAAAATGACGCGGCCACCTCAATGCCCGGCACATGAATTTCTTGGAAATTTTCCCTGACCGGGAGAGGACTTGTCGCGAACAACGCTACGAACTACAAGGGAATTTCGGGGTGACCGATGGGACTCGAACCCACGACGACTGGAATCACAATCCGGTTATCAAATAGCAATTTTTCTTTTTTTAGGCTGTTAGGGTGTCCCGATTGTCAATTCTCATAGCTGGACATGCAACGGTGCGACAAGGCTTTCCGGCCGCCCGTTGACAAGAAATCGACAGAGAGGGGCCAACGCTTGAAGCCGTATTTGCCAGTGCGTCCCAAAGATACCCCCAATGGCCTGCGCAAAAATTCAGCACGAAAATTCGGGGCTCTGCGAGGAGTTTACGAGCCGGTATTAGGCGCGATTGGGAAGCAGCGCGATCCTCCCCCTACGTGCCCCACCGGCATCGGCTCACGGGAACAGAACTGCGGCGTAGTTGCGAGCGCTGTGGAGGATATGGACGACGTCAATTCGGTCGTCCGACTCGACCACACGATAGAAGATCTGGTAGTTGCCATAGACGCGATGGCGGATACCGTAACGCTCATAACGCGGTACCACGGGGAACGCTAGCGGCATCTCAGCAAGACTCAAGCACTTGTCTCGCAGTTCCTGAATGAACGTCACGGCACGGCGCGGATTGTCCCGCGCGATGTAGTCACCAATGGCTTCGAGGTCGACGATGGCTTCGGGCAGTAAGTGAACGATCATGCCTTGTCGTTCACCATCGCCTGATACTTCTTTTCGAGACGGTCGAACACGTCGGCGGCCGGTTGGCCCCGACCTGCTTCCGCGTCGGCAATGCCCTTCTCAACGACGGCATCGAGCGCAGCAAGCTGGGTCTCACGATCCTGAATGAGTCGCACGCCTTCGCGCAAAACCTCACTCTTCGAGCCGTAACGGCCCGTCGCCACAAGCTCGGCAATGTAGCTCTCAAGCTGTCGCCCAAGTTCAGCGCTAATCATGATTTCCTCAGTTAGGGGGCTTGGCTGGAATAGTTGGAATTTTATCACCATTGATAATAGTTATCAAATTGCATGCCCAGCCCGATGTCGGGAACGGGAGTTGTTTGTCGAGTCCCGACCGAGTACTCAGAATATTCGGAAGTTACTGAAACTCAGGGCACAGCACGCCTGCGATGATGAATTCAGCCGCTAACACGGCTAAATCCACTGGCATCTAAGGAGACTTTGATGAGCGATTCAAACGACAATGGCGGAAAGGATGGAGGAAACGGCGAACTCGACCTCCCCAAGTCGTTGACGCGTGAAGGGCATGTTGTCTGGTTCCACGAATACAGGAAGTACCTCGGTTACGCTTGGGACGAGACAGCAGGAGAAATCAGGCGAGCACATGTGTCCGACCCTGAGCATGCGATTTACTTCGAGACGTTCGCAGAAGCGATGGTAGCGACGGATAGGTTGATGGGGCCCCACGTCATTCTTCACGCGGCGAAGCGGGGCGAGAAACCGCGATTGGTGCGGTAACCGTTGTTGCGGCCCATCCAATGCGGTGGGCCGTTATCCGCTATCTCTAGATTCACCCTCGCATTTTGCTATGCGGCCACAGGCGTTTCGCACGATGGGCGTAGCCGGCATGTTCACTTATCTCACCGGCTTCCGGGCCGCAGAGGTGCGCCCGTACCACATATCCGGAATAAGTGACGACGGCGTGATGGTCGTCAGCGCAAAGCGAAAGCTTGGCGAGGCAGTGACGCGCAAACTGCGGAAGTGGTCGCCTCGCTTGCGGGTGGTCGTCGAGCGTGCGAAGCGCGAGCGGAAAGTGTCGAGCGTGTTCCTGTTCCCGAATCGCAGGGGGTGGCCTTACACGAAAAGCGGTTGGAACTCAGTGTGGCAGGACGCGATGTACTCGTATATCGGCGAGAAGGATGAGACGATCGCGCAAGAATTCAAGGCGAAGAAGGCCCGCGAAGCTGCACAGCGCAAGGGGGAAAATGTGGATGACTTGGCGCTCAAACTCACGAAGCGTCCGGCCTATTTCTCGCTTCTCGACATCCGCCCCACTGCCATCACGAAAAAGCTCGAGAAGCGTGCCGCCGATGCGTACGATTTTGCCGCACACACGAACCCGTCGACAACGCACCGACACTACGATCGACGCAGAACGAAGATCGCTGATGCTACTGAATGAATTCCGAATTTGGGATTTTCGTTCCGAATTTCACTGCATGGAACGATTGAGATAGCGGCAACGCTACGAACTACAAGGGAATTTTGGGGTGACCGATGGGACTCGAACCCACGACGACTGGAATCACAATCCAGGACTCTACCAACTGAGCTACGGCCACCGCCGTGATCAGCAACTTGACTTGCTTGCTGAACAGAAACAAGATTATAGCGACGTTTTTATTGCGCTGCCAAGCACTTTTTTCACCGCTTCGGAATATTTCTTCGCTCTCGTGCACGATCGATGCGCGACATCGTCATCTAACGCGGCGAACGCACGCGAAGCAGGTTCGTTCGCCGCCTCAAGATCACGCTGCTGCTAACGACTCTGCATCGTCTCGCTCGGAAACCGCACCCGCACGCAACTGTGCACGCGCCTCTTCGAACGCGCCGATGCCTGCCTTCAAACGCTTCGGATCGGATAGCACACGACGCCATCCGCGTGCGCCCGGCACGCCCCGATATAGCCCCAAAGCATGACGCGTGATCCCGCCAAGATACTTACCCTTCTCCACTTGTGCCGCAGCGTACTCGATCAGCGCGTCTTCCACTTCCTCGCGTGATTTCACCGGCGACGTGTCGCCATAGAAGCGCGCGTCGACGTGCGCCAGCACGTAGGGATTGTGATATGCCTCCCGGCCCAGCATCACGCCGTCGACATGCTGCAAATGCAGTTCGACTTCATCAAGCGTCTTCACACCGCCGTTAATCAGAATCTCGAGTTGCGGGAAGACTTGCTTGAGACGATACGCATAGTCGTACTTGAGCGGCGGAATCTCGCGATTCTCCTTCGGACTCAATCCCTTCAGAATCGCATTGCGCGCATGAACGATGAACGTCGTGCAACCGGCCTCTGCAATCTTGCCGACGAAGTCCTCGACGAACGAGAACGACTCGACGTCGTCGATCCCGATGCGATGTTTGACCGTCACTGGCACCTGCACCACGTCGCGCATCGCTTTCACACAGTCGGCCACCAGTTCCGGCTCGGCCATCAGACAAGCGCCGAACGCACCGCGCTGCACACGCTCCGACGGACAACCGCAGTTCAGGTTGATCTCGTCGTACCCCCACTGCTCGCCTAGCGTCGCGGCGCGCGCGAGATCCTGCGGCTCACTTCCGCCAAGCTGCAGTGCAACGGGATGCTCCACGGCATCAAAGTCGAGATGGCGCGCGACGTCGCCATGCAGCAGCGCACCGGTCGTGACCATCTCGGTATACAGCCACATATGGCGCGAAAGCTGACGATGAAAGACGCGACAGTTCGAATCCGTCCAATCCATCATCGGCGCGACGCTGACGCGGCGGGAGGGTAAATTCATTGAAAATCTCTTACAAAACAGTCGATTACAGCAAAAAGCGTAGTGCCCGATTTCCCAATTTTAGACGCCATTTAGGCTCGTTTTAGCACACAAGTGCTACGGTGTAGCACCGAAAAAAGCCGTGTAGCACCGACGAAAACCTATGGGAACAATCTCAGTACGGGAACGAAAGGACAAAAGTATAGGGTATACGGCACAGATCCGCCTGAAGCGGGACGGCCGGGTGGCGTATACCGAGGCACGGACGTTTGACCGCAGGCAAGCTGCGGCGGCGTGGATCATCAAAAGAGAGAAGGAGTTAGCTCGACCTGGCGGGCTCGAAGCCGCAGCGCAAGCCGATCCCCTCTTTAGCGAGGTCATCGGGAAGTACGTCCGCGAGTCCATCAAGGAAATCGGACGCACGAAGGCCCAAGTTCTGAACGCCGTCGCGCGAGCGCCAATCGGCGAAAAGCGTTGCAGCGAGTTGGGGAGTGCCGACTACGTTGAATTTGCCAAAAGCCTCGACGTCCTTCCACAAACGGCGAGCAACTATATGTCCCACATCGGGGCAGTCGTCAATGTCGCCCGCCCCGCTTGGGGCTATCCACTGTCTGAGCAAGCCTTGAAGGATGCGCGACGAGTCCTATCTCATCTCGGTCATACGGCCAAGTCCGCAAAAAGGGAAAGACGCGCAAGCTTTGCTGAACTGGATCTGCTACTTGAGCATTTCGTTGGCATCCGCAAAAGGCATCCGAATAGCGCACCGATGCAATACATAGTCCCGTTCGCTATGTTCTCGACTCGGCGTCAAGAGGAGATCGTTACGATCAAGTGGTCGAACTTGGATAGGGAGGGATCGCGGATATTGGTTCGGGACATGAAACACCCCGGTCAGAAAATCGGCAACGACGTTTGGTGCGACCTTCCCCCAGAAGCCATGCGCATTCTTTCGGCGATACCGCGACACGAAGGGGAAGACCGAATTTTCCCCCACACCACGGATGCGGTCGGCGCAGCGTTCACGCGCGCATGCAAGTTTCTACAAATTGAAGACTTTAGATTTCACGACCTGCGCCATGAGGGCACTAGCTGGCTGTTCGAGCAAGGTCTGTCGATACCTCGTGTGGCCGCCGTAACCGGCCACCGGAGTTGGGCAAGCCTAAAGAGATACACGCATATCCGCCAGACGGGCAATCGATTCGCCGACTGGCCCTGGCTTGCGAGACTAGCCCCGGCAATGGACGCATGACTCAGCAAGCACCTGAGCGTGACAAAGCGCAGCGCCAAGATTTGACTCGTAAGCTATTAACCTTGGGTGGGGGTGGTTGGGAGGCTTATGGGGTTGCGGATGGGGCGTTAACTATTTTGGGGTGTTACGGCGCGAGGATAAGTCGTTGATTTTATGGTAGGGGGGATTTGAGGCGTGGTGCGGAATTGGGTCGAAAAGGTCGGCATTGCGATGGCGGCTTTCGACCCACTTCTGCCGGTCGACCCGCCTTCCCATCCATGGGCGTTTCCGACGTACAACGGCCATTCGCGTGGCTCGACCCAATCGCGCGGCGTGCTCGATGCCGTCCAACGATGCGATCAACGGGGGAGCCGTTTTTGCCGGTTGGCCGCACCGAAACGCTAGACGGCCGTGTTTCAATTCACCTCACTACAAAACCAACGCTACACTTTGGGATTTACAGCGCTATAAACCGGCCGAAGACCAACGGGGGAAACATGAAACCGGGTGAAAAATCAGCGAATTACGTCCTTGATGAAGAAGAAGCACTGACGCCGAGCCCAAATGGGGACGGCGGTGGTGTCGGCAAACCACCGGTCGATACTAATGCTCCCGGTACCTCGCCTTCCGGCGCGCCCCCAGATCGCCCTCCGCAATCGCCACTGGCGCAACTAGCGGGCGAATTCGTGAGCCGGACTGACGACATGCGTCGCGCCGCAAGGATTACGATGAATGCGATCCTTGCGCATTTCAAAGCGAAAATCGATGAGTGCCTAGAAACTATTAGCCCGCATATAGATGAGAAAGAAACTGACAGCTTTACCGTCAGAATGCCCGACGACATCCGAGAGCGTACCGCGCTCATCGCGGCGTTGACCGAGTACACACGCCTCAATAAATCCAAGATGGGAACTATTGTTGAGCGAAGCTTGTTCATTGGTTTGTTTAGCGAATTCGATGCTTTTATCGGAAACCTACTTACAATAATTTATGAGAAACAACCCGAGTTACTAAAGAGTGTAAAGCGGGAGGTTACGCTAGCAGAGCTACTGGAATTTGACACGCTAGACGCCGCAAAAAAAGACATGCTTGAAAAGGAGATCGACTCTTTCAGGAGGGAAAGCTATGTAGAACAATTCTCGCTTCTCGAAAACAAATTTGGCTTAAAAACGCTGAAAAAATTCCCCGAGTGGCATGAATTCGTTGAAATCGGGCAGCGCCGGAACCTGATGACGCACAACGATGGGATCGTTAGCGAGCAATATCTTGGTGTCTGCAAAAAAGAGGGTTGCCAACTTGATCCGAAGCTCACGGCCGGCGAAACACTAACCGTCGGCGCCTCATATTATTTCAGGGCTTGCCATGTACTTTCACTTGTCGCTTTTATGCTTGTATATACCTTGTGGCGAAAGGTCTTGCCTGCAGAATCTGACATTGCAAACGAACATATACGCTTAGCAGTCTACGATGAGCTTCGCAGGAAAAACTGGCAGCTTGCAGCAAGTATGGGAGCATTTTCACTTTCACCTGAAATGCAAAAAGGTGCAGACGAACTAAACATTAGAATTAGAAACATAAATCTAGCAATTGCATATAAAAAAATCAAAAAAACCGACGAATGCTTAAGAGTTTTGAAATCCTGCGACTGGACCGCCTCCATAAGAGATTTCAAGCTTGCTGTTGCCGTCCTAAAAGACGAATACGAAACGGCAGCGGATTTGATGAGACAAATCGGGAAATGTGGAGAACTGGTTCATCAAGGGGCGTACCACGATTGGCCGCTATTTTCCGAATTCCGCGATCGGGACGAATTTTTTAAGGCGTATCTCGACGTATATGGGCACGATTATCATGCAAAACGCGACGAGGAACCCGACGCTCTCACCGTACCAAGCCGCTTACCAAACATAGCGGCAGCGGAGGTGTTAGATATCGGCACCGAGGCAGTCGCTGCGCCTGTTGAAATCGATTCCGCTGCAGGTGAGTCTGCTCCCCGGAAAAAGCCGAAACCGCGACTCAAGCCAGTCCCACCAAAAAGCGACTGATTGTTAAAACAAAAAAGCCTCGAGGTACGCACAAGGCGCTAAAACATGAATCGGCTTGCCTCCTTCAGCTATACCTGGACCTGGCAAGCCGACGCCTGGGTTTTTCGCGGAGGCGACTCTCAACAACACTTCGTGCTCATCCAAGGGCTACCCATTTACCCTAGGAAATGAGGTCACTTCGTAGGATCTACCCTGTCACCCTTCCGCTCCTGCACGTAGTGCTCCGTCATCGTCAGCGACAGATGACCAAGCTGTCGCTGAGCGGCCCGAATCTTCCCGGACGAGGCGCGCTTGTCGGTCCCCGCCTTCGCACGCAGACCCTAATTGAACTCTTGGTCGGGGTGGCGGCGAACATCATGAACTGAACGACCGCTTCTCGGATGGGAGGCGACGCCCGAAGGTCCGAGCGGCAGAGCGGGCGAATGACCCTTGATGGCCGATAGGCGACGACCACATTCGGCCGCCATTGGGGGAGCGACGCCCTGCTTGCTATAGCAGCAAAAGCAGCCCTCGCCACACCATGCACTCCGAGCGAGTTCCGAATCTCCCACATTGAAGCCGGAATTTTCTAATTCAAGGTGCTCGGGTATCCGGGGGAGGTCACCGCAAAGAAGCCTTTGCGACGGCGGTTCCGACCCAAAGCAGTCGTTCGATATACGGTCCACACACTGATATGATTCCCGTCTTAATGAGAGAAATCGAGACGAACCAACAATGAAACTCGACGTCGAGCGAAAGCTGGCAAACGACGCGCCGACTCCTGCACAGGTGGCTCGTGCGCTCAAAGCGCTGCGAAGCTACGGAAAGTCGTCCTATGCGTCGTTAACCGATGATTCGGGCAACTACGTGCAGGTAGCCGGTGGTGGCGTCAGTTGCATGATTGAGCGCTTCGAATTCGGCGCGAAACGATGGAGGGCGTTCCATGACAAGCCCTCGCCGGTACGCCCAGACGGCACGATCCTGGTCTTCGGAGCAGGCCACATTCCGATGCGCGCAGATGAATGGTTCATGGCCGATCAAGTTGTCGAAGTGTTCTTGGCGTTCCTCAATGGAACACCGTATCCGTCATTTGTTCAGTGGCGCCTGGCGCCCGAATAGTGACCCTACCGCAGCCTGAATACTGTCGATATCGATTGAATCAAGAATCGCGACGGAGAATCCTGCATGACACCAAGCGCGCGAGTCCGAACGATCGATAGAGATGAGGCCACGTCACTTCGGCGCTTGCTAGCTGCGGATTGGACACTTGATTCGGCCGTGTTGAGTCAGATGTCGTGGAAGGCAATCGAAATCGATGACAAAGCCCTATTCGATGGAGACGCCGACCGTATTGGGGCCGCGTTTCGGGCCGTAGGCGCAGAGCACTTTTACGTGGTGAAAGTGAGCGAACTTCTCCCCACTAGCGCATTGATCAGGGGGTATGAGTTTCCTTCCACTAGCGCCGGAATCGAAGCGTTTCAGGGGGCAGATTGGTTTGAATTGAATTTGGATGACTGTCTGTTGGTGACATCGCCGCTTCGCGGCGTAGTTCTCCGGCCAGGTACCGTAACGACGACATTCATTGCGGGTGAGAAGGCATTCGTTGATGCAGCATCTCAACCTGGCCGGTCCACTTCCGCTGTTTACACGTAAATGGGGCCACTTGGCTCTGTTTACGCTTCTGGTGCCCGGTAGCTCGCAGATCCTCTCGTCTACCAAGAAGAATCCCTATTGAGGCATCGGAATGTTCTGAATTGCAGCGAGTGACCTAGAATGCAACTCCGACCGAGTGGTGCCCTCGAAATCGGATCGTTAATCTAATTCCCGTCGCGCTCCAAACGCGGCCGGGTTTGGCGACCCGAAAGATGTTTTCGGGCACACAGCCGCGATGTTTGCGGCTTTCGTGTGCGCTGTGCCGCGCCTCTGCGTCAACGGGCGGGCCTGGATTGGGACACCTTCGGGTGTGCCGCCTAATCCGAATCATCAGCGGTTCGCCAACCTAGTCCAGTGCCCGCCCACCCCTGCGCAATGCAGCGGGTGGCGGGGTTCTCAGATTGGCTAGATCGAGGTGCCCCACATGACCTGTAATCCCCCAGCAGTTTTCCCCATCCGCTCGTCCGTAGACAAGCTCAGCACTCTCGCCGAACGTATCCTCGTGCTCACGACATGTACGACCACAGACGCGGGCAAGGAAATGCCTCACCGCTTCCTTCTCGCGATCTTCGAAGAGCTTGGCGAAATGACAGTCGAACTCGTCTGCGAATGCCACAAGTTGAAAGCTGACTTTCTCGACGTATAGTCGTCACCTAGCAGTTCATCTGACTCTGCCAACGGCATGGCCCCCCGCATGTTTCGGCTGCATTCATAGCGCTGCGCTTTACGGCGCTCGCTATCTCAAATCCACGCCACGCCATTCGCCATGCAAGCCATCACTCCCCTCACCTCTGACCCAATCGGAATTTCCCCATATACGGTGCGTTCGCGCGCTGCTTTAATAACTCCACATTCGCGCCACGCTTCCATACGTGGCTTCCGTTTGGGTTTAGTTTTTTCAGTGCATAGCAGTACGGGCGCGCACTGGCCTATCTCCACTTCCGGCGGCAGAAGCCAGAAGTCGATCTGCGCTCAAAAGCGTATGCTGGGGCAATTAAACGAGAGCTCGGCCAAGATCCCATCGCGGGCAGTGTCCATCGTCGTACTGCGGCCATCATCCAAAATTCCCTATCTCACCCAGCAGGTAACACCGTCGTAACCCAACCTCATCCGTTGGTTCGTTCGTTGACGTTTGTATTTCCGTAAGCCGGTCGTCTTTCAAGGCGTCTAGCGTCGGGAGTGTCAGCGCCGTACCCGGAGAGAGGGTTGCGTATGCGTGCTTGCGGAGTCCGGGCGGTTATCGCGCGGCTCAGCGCGGCCCGCGTGACCGAGCAGCGGGTATGACCTCGCGCGTTCGCCACTACCTCATTCCTTTGCATCCCGGCTCTCATGCCGAACCTTTCAGCCTCAATGGCGCGCTATCGCTCGTCTTGTACGCGAAGGGTTACGGACAGAAGTTTGGAAGCACTGCGCGCGCCCGCCGCCCGCAGGGGCGAGGACGGCGGGCGCACGAAGTGCGCCCATAGACTTGTACTACTAATACTTAACGTACAAGTCATCGGAATCGCCGGCCAGATCAGGCACGACAGGAACACCTACCCCCAAGCAGTCATCGGCGCGACGCTGACGCGGCGGGGTGTTGAATTCATGCAAAATCCCTTACAAAACAGGCGAGTGCGGCGAAAACATAGCAGCTCATTTCCATTGTTTTTGCTCATTTTCGCCCGTGTTGGCACCCGAGTGCTACGCTGTAACATCAAAAAAGCCATGTACCCACCGACATAACCTATAGGCGCAATCGCGATACAGGAACGAAAGGACAAAAGCATAGGGGATACCGCACAGATCCGCCTCAAGCGAGGCGGCCGGGTGATCTATTCCGAGGCGCGGACGTTCGATCGCAAACCCGCTGCGGCCATGCGGATTGCCAAGAGAGAAGGAACTGCTCGGCCTGGCGCTCTCGAAGCCACGGCGCAAGCCGACCCGCCGCTCGACGAGGTGCGGACGGACGAAGGCCCAGGTTTTGACTCAATAGGCTATTTACCCTTGGCTGTTGGTGGCTGGGAGGCTTGTGGGGTAAGGGGTTTCGGGTGGGGGCTTTACTTTTTCGGGGTGTCGGCTGCGGAAGGGAAGCTTTTGATTTTTAAGGAGAGGGGATTTTGGGTATTAGTAAGGGTGGCGGCGGCTGATAGGGCCGAAAAAGAAGGCTCTGAGACGACGATTTTCGACCCGAATCGGCCTGTCGTTGCGCTTGTAACCGGTCATTCATCTCGCGGTTCTGGCCGCCATATTCTGTCAGCAAACCGTCAGTTGTGATCTCCGGCATGGGTGACGCAGAGGCACTGACGTAGCCTTGGAAACCGCCGATGTGGCACTGATGGGCGGTGATCTGGCCAGGCTGTCGTTTGCCATTGCCTTGAGCCGCGCCTCGCACGCGGTGTTGCCATGTTGATTCATCAGAATGCCACGGTGTTGGTGGTGCTCAACGCCTTGCGTCTCTTGCGTTTTGTGGATGCAAGCACCTGTCGGGCTACGCCAACCGGCGCACAGTAATTCCGCTGTCCGCGCAATCGTATCTGCGCGAGCAGCTTGGAAGAAATCAAACCAAGGATCATCGTCATGGAAATCAAAGTTTTGGGTCTGGGGTGCAGTAAGTGCCACGTCACCATCGAGATGATCAAGCGGGTGGCCAACGCCGCTGGTGTCGCGGTGGAGATCACCAAAATCGAGAACCCCGACGAGATCAAGCGCTTTGGCGTCAAGGCCACACCTGCCGTCATGATCGGTGGCCAGATCGTGCACAGCGGCGGCTTGCCATCGCATGAAGAAGTGCAGGCCTGGCTCAGGCCACAGCCCCAGTCACAACCCTTGGCCTTTCTGAACCATCCGACCCGGCACCTCTTCTATACAGGAAAAGGCGGGGTTGGCAAGACGTCCTTGTCCACTGCGACCGCGCTGAAGCTGGCAGACGCGGGCAAGAAGGTGCTGCTGGTCAGCACCGACGCCGCATCGAACCTCGATGAAATGCTGGGCATCGAGCTTCGCAACATCCCCACCCCCGTGCCAGGCGCACCGGGCCTGTCGGTGCTCAACATCGACCCCGACGTGGCGGCCGAGACCTACCGCCAGCGCGTGCTGGCGCAGATGGAGGCGCAAGCCACTGAGGCCGAGCGCGCCACGGTGCGTGAGCAACTCTCTGGCTCATGCACCACCGAGATCGCCTCGTTCGACGAGTTCTCAAACCTTCTTGCGGGTGATGCGGCTGAATACCACCACATCGTGTTCGACACGGCGCCCACGGGGCACACGCTGCGCCTGCTGAGCCTGCCCAAAGCCTGGAGCGGCTTTCTCAAGGACAACGACCGGGGCGCCTCCTGCTTGGGGCCGCATTCGGGCCTGAAGATGCAGGAAGTGCGCTTCAATGCAGCCCTCACTGCCTTGTGCGATCCAGCGCTCACCACCGTCGTGCTGGTGGCGCGCGCCGACCGCAGCGCATTGGCCGAGGCGGCTCGTACTTCTGAAGAGTTACGGGGGCTTGGCTTGAACAACCAGCAGTTGATGATCAACGGCGTGTTCAAAGCCACCGACCCGAACGATGCTGTGGCACGCGCCATCGAGGCCCTAGGCCAACAAGCGCTGGATGCCATGCCCGAGGCCTTGCGCGCCTTGCCCCAAAGCACTGTGCCTTTGCGGGCCTTTGACACGGTCGGCTTGCCCGCCTTGCGCGCCTTGTTGACCGACGCGCCTCCAGCCAATGGGCAGGGTAGATCCATGATCGATGAAACGCCACTATCCACAGAGCACATTGACAAGCTGGTGGATGAACTGGCTGCTGCCGGCAAAGGCCTGATCATGGTGATGGGCAAGGGTGGCGTCGGCAAGACCACCATTGCAGCGGCGCTGGCCATCGGCCTGGTCAAGCGCGGTCACGCGGTTCACCTCAGCACCACCGACCCGGCGGCCCACCTGGCCATGACGCTCGATGGCGAGTTGCCGGGCCTGCAAGTTGGCCGCATCGATCCCAAGGTGGAGACTCAGCGCTACATCGACAAGATCATGGCGGCGCGCTCGCCCGGGCTGGATGAGCAGGAAAAAGCCTTGCTGCTGGAGGATCTGCAATCGCCCTGCACCGAAGAGGTGGCCGTGTTCCACGCGTTCTCGCGCACGGTGGCCGAAGCCCGCACCGCCTTTGTAGTGCTGGACACGGCGCCCACCGGGCACTCTCTATTGTTGATGGATGCCACGGGCGCCTATCACCGTCAGATGACGCGCGAGTTTGAAGGCAAGGGCCCTCTTCATATGGTCACGCCGCTGATGCGCCTTCAAGATGCCAGCTACACCCGCATCATCCTGGTCACCTTGCCGGAGGTGACGCCGGTGTCCCAAGCGGCCGCGTTGCAAGACGACCTGCGTCGCGCCAAGATCGAGCCTTATGCATGGGTAGTCAACAAATCCATCCTGGCTTCAGGCACGCATGACCCCTTGCTGCAAGCCCGTCTGGATGGCGAGCGGCGGCAAATGGCCAGGCTGTCAGGTGGACTGGCTCAGCGTACGTTTGCCGTGCCATGGGTAGCTCAAGCACCGGTTGGGCTGGCAGCGCTGTCGGCGTTGCTGTCCTCATGACGGCACCGGCACACAAACTGGCGCTTGCTTCCACGTGCTGACGGAGCGAAAGCCATTTGACGTGACCCGCTGCTGCTTCGCTTAGGCCCTACGATGGCAGCCAGCAAACCCTAATCGCCGACTGGCGAGAAACCACCGAGATTGAATGAGATGTGGTGCCGCCGTCCCCGATTTGCGGTAAAGCGAATCGCCTGCAACACGCGCCATCCCTGGATTGGTGCCGGACGTCGGGCAACCATGAGTATTGTGCGAATTCATTGGACGTTTTGCGGCACCGACGTCGCCACCAGCTTTGCCATCTCCCGTCGGCGAGACGGCTTTAGAACCTGTTTTGCAGCGCCTCCGAGGCGATCTCAGCCTTGAGCTTCTCCTCGATGTACATCTTTGCGTAGCCGCGCGTTCTCTGCCACCAGTTCCTTCATGCGCGACATCATCGGGACGTCCATGCCACCGTACTTCGAGTGCCATTTATAAAACGTCGCCGAGCTGATACCCGGCTCCCCGCACAACGCAGCCATCGCCAGACCCGCTTCCGCTCGCTTGAGCGCCCCCAGTATCTGGCCGTCCGTGAGTCTCGACTTCTTCATTGGCAGAACTCCCTCGTAACGAAAAAATTCTACTCCGCATGAGTCCGGCCCCACGAGCCATGGCGCCGGTTTTTCACACGACACGTCGACGCCCCAGGAGTACACTTTCGCCTTCCTCCAATAACCTCGATGCAGCACAAGGAGACGCCGGCATGGCACCGAAGGATCTGTTGCAGGCACTTATCGTCGTACTCGCCTGGGGCGTGAACTTCGTCGTCATCAAGGTCGGCCTGCATGGCGTGCCGCCAATGTTGCTGGGCGCCCTTCGATTCCTGCTCGCCGCCTTCCCCGCGATCTTCTTTGTCAGACGCCCGCAGGTGCCCTGGCGCTGGCTGGTCGCCTACGGCATCACGATTTCGTTCGGGCAATTCGCACTGTTGTTTACCGCGATGTACGTCGGCATGCCCGCCGGCCTGGCGTCACTCGTGCTTCAGGCGCAGGCGTTCTTCACGTTGGGGCTCGCTGTGCTGTGCCTCGGAGAACGCTTCCGCGCGCAAAACATCTACGGCCTACTCATCGCGGCAGCGGGCCTCGCCGTCATCGGCATGCACGGCGGCAGCGCGATGACGCCACTCGGTTTCGTGCTCACGCTTTGCGCGTCGCTTAGCTGGGCGACAGGCAACGTCATCACGAAAAAGATCGGCAATGTCGATCTCGTCGGCCTCGTGGTCTGGGCCAGCCTGATTCCGCCGATTCCGTTCGCCCTGCTCTCCTATTGGTTCGAAGGCCCGCAGCAAATCGCGAACTCGCTGTCGCATATCTCCGCAACATCGATCTTCGCCATCGCCTACCTCGCCTTCATCGCAACGCTCGTCGGCTATTCGCTGTGGGGCCGCCTGATGACGCGCTACCCCGCCAGTCAGGTCGCGCCGTTCTCGCTGCTCGTGCCGATCATCGGCCTTGCATCCGCCGCTCTGCTGCTCGACGAACAACTGGCCGAAGCTCAAATCGCCGGGGCCGCGCTGGTGATGACTGGCCTCGTGGTGAACGTATTCGGCGCGAAGATCAAACAGCGCCTGCTGCCGGCTTCGCGCTAGCGAGTCTCATGTGCAGCAGCGGGAACGGCCGGCCCTGCCCGTCGAGTTCCGATCGCCCCGTCACCTCGAACCCCTCGCGCCGATAGAACGCCAGCGCCTGCGGGTTCTGCTCGTTCACGTCGACGCTCGTGCAACCCAGCTCACGCACGGCGTAAGCCAGCAACGCAGCACCAATGCCTTGCCTGCGCACGTCGGGCGCGACAAACAACATCTCCACATTGCCCTGCGCCACCCCGAGAAAACCACGAAGGACGCCAGCGTCGTCACGAAATACACGTAGCGTGACCGCCCCCAGATAGTCATGACGAATGCGCGGACGCAACCAGGCGATATCGGCGTCGCCCAGGAAATCGTGCGTCGCGCGCACGGACGCCTCCCAAAGCTCGACGATGGCGTCGAATTCGTTTTCGTGCGTAGTGAAGATGCCTGACATGGAAACCCGCAGTTGGATATGTCGAGAGACGTGCACGCGTACCCATGACAAATATGCGCGACGGAGGCAAAACGCAAAAAGCCTGATTTCTTGTGGAAATCAGGCTTTCGAATTTGGTTGCGGGGACAGGATTTGAACCTGTGACCTTCGGGTTATGAGCCCGACGAGCTGCCAGACTGCTCCACCCCGCGTCTGAAGAATTGAATTATATGGCAATTGCCATCGCAGCGCAACATAACTGGCCGATTATTTTTCTGGCCCAGGTCTGGGGGTCGGGAAAAAACCGCCGCATGTGCCCCAACACGGGTTATCCCAACGCGCTGTTGGCCTTGCCGCACAGCGTGCGTTGCCGATGATACACTCGCAGCAACCATGAACCGACGTCCTCCCATCCAATTCTGTTCCGCCTGCGGCCACCCGGTCGAGTTGCGCATTCCGCCCGGCGATAATCGCGAGCGGCATGTCTGCACTCATTGCGGCACTATCCACTATCAGAACCCGCGCAACGTGCTCGGCACGGTGCCTGTGTGGGGCGATCAGGTGCTGCTTTGCAAACGCGCCATCGAGCCGCGTCTCGGTTACTGGACGCTGCCCGCAGGCTTCATGGAAATTGGCGAAACGACGTCGCAGGCCGCCGCACGCGAGACACTCGAAGAAGCTGGCGCCGTCGTCGAAGTCGGCGCCCTCTTCTCGTTGCTCAACGTACCGCATGTCAATCAGGTTCATATCTTCTATCTGGCACAGATGTGCGAGCCGCAGTTCGCCGCCGGCGAAGAGAGCCTCGAAGTCGCCCTGTTTTCGGAAGACGAGATCCCCTGGGACGAGATCGCCTTCCCGACCGTGGCGAAGACCCTGCGCTTCTTCTTCGAAGACCGTCGCGCAGGGGCATTCGGCGTACACCTCGAAGCCTCGCAAGACGAGGCCGCCGTGCCGGGTACACCGGTACCGTCGCTGCCCGTCAATACGGCGCACACCGAAGACATCCTCACGCCGATGCTGCGTGTCTGAGCGCACGCTCATCGCGCGTTGCATGAAGCCGACTGCCGCTCCGGAGCGCTAACCTCACCATGGTCGTCTGGCTCGAAGCAAACGATCCGTTCCCGCCGGTGGACGAAGCGCTCGATGCATCGAGCGAAGCGCCGGGGCTGCTCGCGGCCGGACTCGACCTCTCTGCGCAACGTCTGCTCGCCGCCTACCGGCAGGGCATCTTCCCGTGGTACTCGCAGGGCCAGCCCGTTCTCTGGTGGAGCCCCGACCCGCGCATGGTGTTGCGCCCCGAGAACTTCGTCGTCAGCCACAACTTCCGCAAATTGCTGCGCCGCGTGCTACGCGACGACGCCTGGGAGATCCGCCTGGACGTCGACTTTGCCGCAGTCATGCAGGCATGCGCCCAAGCACCGCGTCGCGGCCAGGACGGCACATGGATCACACCGGCCATCGTTGCCGCCTACCGCTCGCTGCACGACGCCGGGCTCGCCCACAGCGTGGAAACCTTCTATGAAGGCGAGCGTGTCGGCGGCCTTTATGGCGTGGCACTCGGCCGCATGTTCTACGGCGAATCGATGTTCGCCAAGCGCACCGACGCGTCGAAAATCGCGCTTGCCGCGCTCGTCGCGTTTGCACGCACACACGCAATAGAGGTGATAGACTGCCAGCAAAGTACCGCGCATCTGGCGTCGCTCGGCGGCGGCGAAATTCCCCGCCAGGCGTTTCTCGCGCACGTGAAGACGGCGGTCATGGCCCCCGCGCCGGTCTGGCGCCTGGACAAACAGGTGCTCAGCGCACTGGCCTACGGTAACGCAGCAGATAAGGCTCACGAGGTTTCCCAGTGACCCATCCGAACGAACTGCCGCTCTCTCCGCTGTCTGCCCTTCAGTTCTACGCAACGGCGCCCTACCCCTGCAGCTATCTCGATAATCACACGGCCCGCTCGCAGGTCGCCACACCCAGTCATCTAATCAATTCGGACGTCTATAGCGAACTCGTTCGCTCCGGATTTCGTCGCAGCGGGGTCTTCACATACCGCCCGTACTGTGACGGCTGCCGCGCGTGCGTGCCGGTGCGCGTGCCGATCGCGCGCTTCGTGCCAAACCGTACGCAGCGCCGCATCTGGCGACGCCACGCCGGCCTCGCCGTCAACGTATCGGGCCTGCATTACACCGAAGAGCATTACCAGCTCTATATGCGCTATCAGTCGCGGCGCCACGCGGGCGGCGGCATGGATCACGACAGCCGCGAGCAATACGAGCAGTTCCTGCTGCAAAGCCGTGTGAACTCCCGTCTGGTGGAATTCCGCGAGCCGCCCGGCCATCAGGGCGCAGGCACGCTGCGCATGATCAGCATGGTGGACATCCTGAGTGACGGCCTGTCGTCGGTCTATACGTTCTTCGACCCCGACGTCGAAGGCGCATCGTACGGCACATACAACATCCTGTGGCAGATCGAACAGGCGCGCGCCCTAGGGCTGCCGCACGTCTATCTCGGCTACTGGATTCAGGCGAGCCGCAAGATGGTGTACAAGGCCAACTTCCGGCCGCTGCAAGGCCTGCTCGACGGTCAATGGCAAGACATGCCTGAAGCCATGCTCGACGCCGCCGGCCAATCGCCTCAATCACACCAGTAGTGCGCATCGCGCTCATCCACCCCCCGGCACTGCGCAAAACAAGAGTACGCAGAGCGTAGAAAAAGACGCGCTCTGCGACCGGGATACCGGTAAAATGGCGACTTTCCGATTCTGCCGAACCCGACATCGTGCTTGCGCCCCTCTATCCCCTGGCCCGTCGCGCCTTGTTCTGCCTCGACGCGGAACAAGCCCACCATCTGACACTGGCCACGCTGCGCACTGCCGCCTCGCTCGGACTGGCCGGCCTCATTGGTCAGACGCTGCCCGAAGATCCGCGTACGGTTATGGGTATCCGCTTCCCGAACCCCGTCGGTCTTGCCGCCGGCCTCGACAAGGACGGCAGTTGCATCGATGGCCTCGCCGCGCTGGGGTTCGGTTTCGTGGAAGTGGGTACCGTCACGCCGCGCCCGCAGCCGGGCAATCCGAAGCCTCGCATTTTCCGTCTGCCGCAAGCCGAAGCCATCATCAACCGCATGGGCTTCAACAACGGCGGCGTCGAGCAGTTTCTTCAGAACGTGCAGTCGGCGCGCTACAAAGGACCGCTGGGCCTGAACATCGGCAAGAACGCCGATACGCCGATCGAGCGCGCGGTCGACGACTATCTCATCTGCCTCGAGAAGGTGTATCCGTACGCCACGTATGTAACGGTCAACATCTCGTCGCCCAACACCAAGAATCTGCGCCAATTGCAGGGCGCCGACGAACTCGATGCGCTGCTCGGCAAGCTCAAGGACAAGCAACGCGAACTGTCCGATCGTCACGGCAAGTACGTGCCGATCGCACTCAAGATAGCGCCGGATCTCGACGACGAACAGATCAAGGTCATCGCCGATACGCTAACGCGTCACGGCTTCGACGGCGTGATCGCCACCAACACGACGCTCTCGCGCGAAGCCGTGGCGGGCCTGCCGTACGCTAACGAAACGGGCGGCCTATCGGGACGCCCGGTGTTCGACGCCTCGAATCGCGTGATCCGTGCGCTCGCCGCCGAACTGGGTGGCGCATTGCCAATCATCGGCGTTGGCGGCATTCTGTCGGGTGCCGATGCACGAGCCAAGCTCGATGCGGGGGCCAGCCTCGTTCAGGTATACAGTGGTCTGATTTACCGCGGCCCCGAGCTGGTGCGAGAATGTGTGCAAGCGCTGCGTACGGCCTGACTGGCTGAACGTTGCCCCTTCATCTGCCTCAGGGAGACTTCATCATCATGAAAGCCTGGCTCAAGACGCTGTGCCTCGTACCACTGGCCGCCGCCACCCTGGTGGGCACCACGCCCGCCCGCGCGGCCGATCTGCTCGACACCGTGAAGTCCGCCGGTGTGCTGAAAATCGGCATCGAAGGCACGTACCCGCCGTTCAACTATCGCGGCACCGATGGTCAGCTCGACGGCTTCGATGTCGACGTTGCCAAGGCCGTCGCGCAGCGTCTCGGCGTGAAGCCCATGTTCGTGACGACGGAATGGAGCGGCATTATCGGTGGACTCGTGGCGGGCAAGTTCGACGTCATCGTCAATCAGGTCGCCATCACGGACGAGCGTAAGAAATCGCTCGACTTCAGCCAGCCGTACACCTACTCCGCCGCCCAGCTCATTCAACGCAAGGACGACAAGCGCGAATTCGCTTCGCTCGAAGCGCTCAAAGGCCACAAGCTCGGCGTCAGCCTCGGCAGCAACTACGACAAGCTCGCGAAAGCGGTGCCAGGCATTGATGTGCGTACATACCCGGGCGCCCCCGAGTATCTGCGCGATCTTGCGGCCGGGCGCGTCGATGCGGCCCTCAACGACCGCTTGATGCTGGCGTATCTGATCAAAACGTCGAACCTGCCGCTGCGTCCCGGTGCCGTGCTGCAAGACACCAACCAATCGGTCGGCATCCCGTTCCGCAAGGGCAATCCGAAGTTCGCCAAGGCCATCGACGATGCGCTCTCGAGCATGAAGCAGGACGGTACGCTCGCGAAGCTCGCGGAAAAGTGGTTTGGTGAGGACGTGTCCAAGCCTGCGAAGTAATACGCAAGCCGCGCAGCGACACATTTCGGTCGCATCACGGCCGGCACTACGCAAATGACGCGAGTGCCGGCCGTCGTCTTTTCAGCTCACGATTCACCACCAGAAATCCCCCATGAATCCATTCGAACTCGCCGCCCAATCCATGCCGGTGCTGTTGCAAGGCACTGTGCTCACGATCAAGTTCGCATTGCTGTCGATGGTATTCGGTCTGGTGATCGGCGTCATCGTGGCGATCATGGGCATCGGCAAGATCCGCGTGCTGCGCGGTATCGCCCGCGCCTACGTCAGCGTCATGCGCGGCACCCCACTGCTCGTGCAGATCTTCGTGATCTATTACGGCTTGCCAGGCATCGGCATCTCGCTCGAGCCGACACCGGCCGGTGTTCTCACGCTGAGTCTTAACGTCGGCGCGTATCTGTCGGAGAGCATGCGCGGCGCCCTCGAAGGCATGCCGCGCGGCCAGTGGCTGGCGGCGTACAGCCTCGGCCTGTCTTACTGGCAAACGCTGCGCTATGTCATCGCGCCGCAAGCCCTGCGCATGGCCGTGCCGAGCCTCGGCAATAGCCTTATCAGCCTGATCAAGGACACGTCGCTGGTCTCGGTCATTACGGTAACGGAGCTGTTGCGCTCCGCGCAGGAGGTCATCGCGTCGACGTATCAGCCATTGCCGCTCTATCTCGCGTGTGCTGCCATCTACTGGGTACTGTCGACCGGATTGTCGGCGTTGCAGCGGCGCATCGAAAAGCGTCTCGCGTTACCCGCCCGAAGCTAAGTCTCACGGACACAAAAAAGCCGGCACCCCTGCTGCCTGTCTCTGACATCCGGGGCCCGGCCTTCTTGCTGCATCACCGGCGCATCAACGGCACCAGCGCATCATCACACCACACTTATCGCGGTGCGCGACGCTCGCGATACATCGCACGGAACGTCTTGCCGCTCGGCGCAGGCATCTCACGCGTATCGGTCCAACCGCCGGCAAACGGCAGCTTCGAGATGCTGCCGCGATCGCGCCCCATCCGTCGCAATGCCCAAGCGCCCAGCCTCGAGAGCGTTGCATACAGACGCGGGCGACGCGCGGCGAATGCCCACGCGGCGAGCGCCGCCCGCTCCTGCCACGGCCGCAGACCACGATCGACCTGACGCTCGCGCAATTTGCGCAGCAGATCGGAAATCGGGATTCCCACCGGGCAGACGCGATTGCACTCACCACACAACGTCGCCGCCTGCGGCAGATCGAGCGTCTTTTCGAGCCCGACGTAACTCGGCGTGAGCACCGATCCCATCGGCCCCGGATACACCCATCCGTAAGCATGACCGCCGATCTTCTGATAGACCGGGCAATGGTTCATGCACGCGCCGCAGCGGATGCAACGCAGCATCTCCTGGAACGCGCCGCCGATCAGACCCGAGCGGCCGCCATCCACCAGCACGAAGTACATGTGGTCGGGGCCATCGACCTCGCCCTCGGCTCGCGTGCCGGTCAGCAGCGAGAAGTAGTTCGATGTGCCTTGCCCGGTTGCCGAGCGCGGTAGCAGACGCATCGCCGTCGCCAGGTCCTCAAGCGTCGGCAACACCTTCTCGATGCCCGTCACCGCCACGTGCACACGCGGCATGATCGTGCACATGCCTTCGTTCCCCTCGTTCGTCACCACGGCCACGGAGCCGGTTTCTGCCACGAGGAAGTTGCCCCCTGTCACGCCCATGTCCGCCGAAAGGAACTGCGGGCGCAGCATCTCGCGGGCTTCACGCGTCATCGCCGGAATTTCGGTCAGACGCGGCTTGTGGTGAACGCGGGCAAACAGGTCGGCGACTTCGTCCTTATCCTTGTGCACCACCGGCGCAATGATGTGCGACGGCGGCTCGTTGTCGTTGATCTGAAGGATGTACTCGCCAAGGTCAGTCTCAACCGACTGCACGCCCATGTCGGCGAGCACCTTGTTGAGCTGCAACTCTTCCGTGACCATCGATTTCGATTTGATCACCTTCTTCACATCGTGCTTGCGGGCGATCTCCGCAATCAGACGTGCTGCATCCTGCGTCGATTCCGCGAACAACACGGTCGCACCGCGTCGCGTGGCTTCGCGCTCGAAGATCTCCAGCCAGACGTCGAGCGTCTCGAGCCCGCGATTGCGGCGCTCCTTGAGCGCCTCGCGTGTCGCCTCGAAGTCGATCTCTTCGATGGCGGCAGCACGCGCCGTCACGAACTTGGTCGAGAGCTTCTTGAGGTTGGCTTGCAAACGCTGGTCGGCAAGCTTCTGCCCGGCCCGCGCCTTGAATTGCATCGATTGAACTTGCATCGCGACTCACGAAAGGTGATGGCCGCCGGCGCGCATCACCGCGCGCACAAGCGTGATTGTCGGGAGGACTGCGGCGAACTCACGCATCGCCGGCAAGTACCTGAGCGATGTGCAGCACGCGCGTCTTCGTGTCGCCGGTGCGGCGCAGACGCCCTTCGATGTTGAGCATGCACCCGAGGTCGCCGAGCACCACTGCCGGTGCACCGCTCGCTGCGATATTGGCGCACTTCTCGTCGACGATGGCCGTCGAGATGTTGCCGTACTTGAGCGCGAAGGTACCCCCGAAGCCGCAGCAAGCCTGGCAGTCCTTCATCTCGGTCATCTTCACGCCGGGCATTTTTGCGAGCAATGCGCGCGGTTGTGCCTTGACGCCAAGCTCACGCAGCCCCGAGCAGGCGTCGTGATACGTGACTTCGCCGTTGTAATCGCCGGGCACCGTATCGACATGCAGCACGTTGACGAGAAAATCGGTCAGCTCGAACACACGAGGACGCAGCCGCTCGTAACGCCCCATCAGTTCGGGGTCGTCGGCAAAGAGATCGCCGTAATGCGCCTTGACCATGCCACCGCATGACCCTGACGGCACGACGACATAGTCGAACGATTCGAATTCATCGAGAAATTTCTGAGCGAGATCTCGGGCGATGGCCCGTTCGCCAGAGTTGTAGCCGGGCTGACCGCAGCAAGTCTGGGAATTGGGAATCACGACCTCGCAGCCGGCTGTCTCGAGCAGCTTGAGTGTCGAGAAACCGATCTCCGGACGCATCATGTCGATTAGACACGTGACAAAGAGTCCGACGCGCATTGGGGGAATCCTCTATTCGGGAATAATGCGCCATTATAAGTCGCTGGGCCGAACCGGCCCAGCGTGGATTCCCGCATCTCGCGCAGATGTGCGCAGACGCTCACCGCCGACTAGGCCATGCGAGCGCCGGCGTGTGTATATGGACTCCAGGAATTCGCGCGTTCGGGCATCTGCCGGTTGCGGTACGATGCATCGCCCGCAGGGAATGTGGAGAGCGCTACCATCGCCGAACGCATTGACGTGACCTCTTGCAAACGCGACAGCCGCTGCAGATCGGTTCTGAAATCGTCGAGCTTGCGCTCAACCGCACTGAAGCCAGACACCAGCGTTTCTTGCGTCGTGTTTAATGCCTGGGATTGCCGCCTGACATCGCCTCGCAGCGAGTCCACACTGGAAACGACGCCGCTCATTTGCTCCGCCATGGCGCTGACCCGGGCATCCGTACCTTGCGTCTGGGTCCTCACATCCTGCAGCAGATTCCACATCATGTCCTCACGTGCCAAAGCAGCACGCCGGTCGCTGATATCCAAATACGTCTTCATCGTTGCCCCCTCCGTTTCAATAAGTTGTTTTGCACTCGCCAACAGACTCTCGACAGACTTCCACCCCCGCTCGCGGTCGAACCCGCGAATGCTTCCCAGACTGACGACACGAATCACTATCGCCAACACCACCCCGACGATGGCGAGTGTGCCGCTCGACGCAATCAGCGCCGCAATCGCAAGGCCACCCGCGATGCAATACAGGACGGCCGACATCGCAAAGCGCTTGCCGAAATGCTTCCTCTCCGGCCACACTTCCTTCGACCCGCACCTGATCGTCTCGCGTGCAGCGTTCAGGCACTGCTCGACTTCGGCCAGAACGTCCATACACTCCGCACCGATCTTCGCGTACTCGGCTCTTTGCGCAGCGGCGTCCTCAAAAGTCGCACTCCTGAGCGCCGTCGAGCGTTCAACCATCTCGCCGCATTTGTGCAGCATCTCCTCTTCTTTGCGCAGCGCATCCGCCAAATGCCCCAGGATCATCGAAAACCGCCTGGCAGACGGTGTGAGACTGTCGATGTCGCGGTCATGTAACTGCTCGCCAACCAGGAAGTACAACCCCTGACGGCTGGGGTTGGACGTATAACGATAAAACCCGTCCCAAAGCCCGCCGCCCCAGTAGCCTGAGGTCGCCTTCTTGTACGTCGAAGCAAATGCGCTCTCCAGCCGGGTGATCGACTCACTGCTCAATCCCAACTGCGCCTTTGTGTTTGCAATCTGTTGAAACTGCCGGACGATTTCCTCGTGCTTCTCGGCAATCGACTTTCCGCTTGTGGCGGCCTTCTGCTTCAACTCGCACTTCCCCTGCGACCATGGGGCCGCCGGCGCATAAACATACCCATACATTCCCAGCGCCTCCTTTATGGTGCCGACCACATCTTCCGATCCGGTCAGACACCGAATTAAATGGCAAGGGAATGATAGGCACGCGAGCGAAAGACCACTTTTGGTTTAGGCCGGCAGTTACTGCGGCAACGACGCTTTCCTGTAACACGCCCGTTACGGCTCGCCGGACGCGCCAGATGCGTCAACCGTCGATGGCGCCAGCGCATCGGACGGCTGGATTTTTCGCAGAAGTCCTCTATGCGAACTCTGCGAATTTTTCACAATATGATATAGAATCACTTCTATACGAAACTCGGCCCTACCCCATGAAAGACGAAAGCAATCCAGGCGCGGAGTCGCGCACGTCCATTCAGGTAATCGAGCGCATGATGCGTCTGCTCGATGCCCTTGCCGGCCACGCCGATCCCGTGAGCCTCAAGGAACTGGCGCAAGCTACCGAGCTTCATCCGTCGACCGCGCACCGCATCCTGAACGACATGGTGGCTTGCCGCTTTGTCGATCGTTGCGATCCGGGCACGTACCGTCTCGGCATGCGTCTGCTCGAACTCGGCAATCTGGTCAAAGCGCGCCTGTCGGTACGCGATGCCGCGCTCGCGCCGATGCGCGGCCTGCATCGCATTACCGGTCAAACGGTCAATCTGTCGGTACGTCAAGGCGACGAAATCGTCTACATCGAGCGTGCCTATAGCGAGCGCTCGGGCATGCAGGTGGTGCGCGCCATCGGCGGCCATGCGCCGTTGCACCTCACCTCGGTCGGCAAGCTCTTCCTCGCCGCCGACGAAGCCTCGCGCGTACGCGCCTACGCCGCACGCACCGGCCTGTCTGGACATACACGCAATAGCATCACCGATCTGCAAAAGCTCGAGCGTGAACTGACTCACGTGCGTAAGTCGGGCTATGCACGCGATAACGAGGAACTCGAGCTGGGTGTGCGATGCATTGCGGCAGGGATCTACGACGATAGCGGCAAGCTCGTTGCGGGGCTTTCGCTGTCTGCGCCGGCCGACCGCTTACAGGACGCGTGGCTCGCCAACCTGAACGAGACTGCGTTGCACATTTCGACGTCGCTGGGCTTTCACGTGCCGAACCCGGATGCTGGCGGCAGCAGTCAGTCGCAGAACAGCACGGCCGAATAACAAAAGGCGCTCCCTCGGGAGCGCCTTTTGTTTCATAGTTGGCGCGACGTGCGCCGCGCAACTTAACGAGACACGGCTTACAGCGCGTGTTCGCTGTTGGTTGCGACCTGTGCCGTCGGCGTCGTGCCCGCCGTACGCTGCGGCGTAGTGCCGCCGCCATCGAGCAGCCACTTACGAACGCGCGTGGCGTCGGCGAAGCGTGAATACTTGCCGGTCGAATCAAGCAGAATCATGATCACCGGACGGCCTTCGACATTGGCCTGCATCACGAGGCATTGACCCGCTTCGTTGATATAGCCCGTCTTCTGCAGACCGATTTCCCAGCCCGGATGACCGATCAGGTGATTCGTGCTGACGTAGTGCAATTCACGGCGGCCGGTATTGACGTCGTAATTGGTATCCGTCGAGAAACGACGAATCATCGGGTACTGATAAGCGGCCTTGACCATCTTCACGAGATCACGCGCACTCGACACGTTCTGGCTCGACAACCCCGTCGGATCGTTGAAGTGCGTGTCGTTCATGCCGAGTTGCTTGGCCTTGCGATTCATCGCCGCCAGGAAGGCGGGACGGCCCCCCGGGAAGTAGCGCGACAGCGCAGCGGCCGCACGATTCTCCGACGACATCAGCGCAATGTGCAGCATGTCTTCGCGCGACAGGCGCGAACCCACCGACAGGCGCGAACCTGTGCCCTTTTCGTAATCGCGATCTTCGTCCGTCACTTCCATGACGTCGGTCATCGGGATACCGGCGTCGAGCGACACCATCGCCGTCATCAGCTTCGAGATCGAGGCGATCGGCAGCACCGCTTGCGAGTTCTTGTCGAACAGCGACTCGCCGGTGCGCTCGTCAATCACATAAGCCACCGAGGAACGCAGCGCGAGAGTGTCAGGCGTTTCGTGCAGACCGAACGCACGGCCCGTCGACAGACGCTCCGGTGCTTGCGGCGTAAAGTTGACGGTGCGATACGACGTCACGACACGGCGCTTGCCGTTTTTGTAGACGACACGTTTGACGGCGACACGCTTGGCAGCAGCGTCGTCGTCGACGGTGGCCAGCTTACGCGCCTTGCCGCCCGCCTTCACGCTCTTGGTATCGCGAGCGGCGGTCGTGGCGACGGCACCTTTGGCACCGGTTTTGGAAGCGGCGACGGCTTTCGTCGCTTTAGGATTGGCACATGCGCGCTTCTGGGCAGCAGTCTTGGCCGTCTTGGGCGAGCATTCGCTCGTCTTACCAGCGGCGTAAGTGACTGCCGGGGTACCGGCGGCGAGTGAAATCGCCACGACGGCAGCACCCCAGAGGCGGGAGCGGCACAGACGCGCAAGAGTCGTGATCGCGTACATAAATTGGGGGTAGCGTGAGGTTGGCAGACAACGAGGTTGTGAGAAGTTTAGTAACTTCCGAAAAAATAAGCAATATGAATGACTTAGCGGAAATACTTAAACCGGCATCTGGCAGTTTTGTGCGACGCAACGCAAAAAATCACATGATCGCCAAAATTTGCCAAATTATGCCAACCCCTTGATATCAATCAGTTCAAAAAATGCGCCCACTCATTCAGAGGCGCACGCTCGGTGACGAGCCGGTTCTCGACCGCCTCCGGATCTGCGTAACCCAACGCCATACCGCACACGACCATCCGGGTCTCGGGCAATCGCAGTTCCGCCGAAATGACCTGGTGGAACGTGGCAAACGCCGCCTGCGGACAGGTATCGAGCCCTCGCGCGCGCGCCGCGACCATCACGCTTTGCAGGAACATGCCGTAGTCCAGCCAACTGCCCTGCTCCAGATGCCGATCGATCGTAAAGATCAAACCCACCGGCGCACCGAAGAACGTGAAGTTACGTGCGTGCTGCCCGTGCATGCGCTCCTTATCGGCGCGCCCGATGCCCAGCAGGCTATACAGATCCCATCCCACCTTGCGACGACGCGCCTGATAAGGCTCACTCCACTCGCGCGGGTAATACGCGTACTCCTCCTGGTGCATCAATCGCTGGGCCGGGTCGTTGAACGCGTCCAACAGCCGCGTCGTGAGCGACTTCAACGCCTCACCGGACAGCACATAGGTCTGCCACGGCTGAATGTTGCTGCCCGAAGGCGCACGCGACGCAACCGAAAGAATGTCCGCCACGGTAGCCTGCGGCACGGGCGTCGGCAGGTAGGCTCGAATCGAACGCCGGCTGCGAATCGCCTCGTCAACATATTCCACGCGCAGCCTGGCGTTATCGTTGACAGCCGGGCGATGGGTACTTTCCCCAACCATGGGTTGCATGGGCAGGCCGGATGTTGGGGCGTTGTCGCTTTGCGAGGGTTGCGCAGCTTGCGCACGCGGGTGTTCTTGTTTCATAGACTTTTGCTCGCGCCAAACAATGAAAGGGAAATGGCGTCTGGCTCAAGACGCTGACGCGACAGGCACCGCCCGCCGCTCGATCACAAGCGCAACGCCGAGGGCCGCAACGACCATCCCGGCAGCACTCAGCGGTGACAGCATCTCGCCGAACAGCAGCCAGGCCATGACAGCGGTGGTCGGCGGCGTCAGATACATAAGGCTGGAAACCTTGGTCGCGGCACCATGCCGGATCAGCAAAAACAGCAAAGAAATTGCACCGATCGACAACGCCAGCACCGACCATGCGAGCGCGCCAAGCATTTCAACGTTCCAGCGCACTTGCATGGTTTCAAGCGCCCACGCCGCGGGCAGCGTCACGACGAAAGCCGCGCCGAACTGCACGAGCGTACCGACGCGCAAATCGAAATGCGCACAGAAACGTTTCTGATAGAGCGTGCCGGCCGTAATCGCGAACAGGCTCAGCACACACAAAGCCACGGGTCCCACGCCGATGCCGCGAACACCGACCTTGTTGGCAACGACCAGCCCAACGCCGACAAATCCACACAGCAGCCCGAGCCATTGGCGTCGCGAGACCGGCTCGCCGACCACGCGCGCAAAAAGTGCCGTCAGCAATGGCTGAATACCGACGATCAATGCTGCCAGTCCCGCCGGTGCGCCCTGTTTGATCGCGGCCCACACGCCGCCGAGATATACCGCCTGGATCAGGATGCCGGACACGGCAAGATGCGCAATGAGCGGCCAGTCGATGCGCCCGGCGCCGCCGCCCTCACGCCGCATGGGCCAAGGTGTGCCCGTCAACAACGCGACGGGCAGCATGACCAGCAGCGTGCCGCCGAAGCGCAACGCCAGAAACGTCAGCGGTTCGGCATTCGGCATGCCGTATTTGGCGACAATAAAGCCCGTGCTCCAGATCAGCACGAACCACCATGGCATGGTCGCGCTCCAGAGGCTCAGGCGTGCGTTGCTCGCCGTTGCGTGCCCCTTGGCCGAATGCGAGGGGGGCCGGGCTGCCATTTGACGTTCGCTCATACGAGAACGCCGCCCGCCGGCGCGCGGAAGACACGGCGGCTCGCGCGCTGGAATTGGCTGGCGAGCCGGATCGTGGCGAAATGCGCGGCGACCGTCTGCCCGATGTCTCGGCCATAGCCACCCGCCATCGCGATAGCGACCGGCAGTCCCCGCTCGGCGCACGCCGTCAATACACGACGGTCGCGCGCGAGCAATCCATCTTGCGTCAGGGCCAGCCGGCCGAGCCGGTCGTTTTCCAATGGATCGGCCCCCGCGAGATAAATCACGAGCGACGGCGTGAACTGCGCGAAAAGATCGGTCAGCGCATGACCGAGCGCGACGAGATATTCGTCGTCACAGCAGCCGTCGGGCAGCGCCACATCGAGGTCGCCGTTCGCCTTATGAAACGGATAATTGTGTTCGCCGTGCAGCGACAACGTGAAGACGCTGGGGTCGCGCTCGAAAATGGCGGCGGTGCCGTTGCCTTGATGCACATCGAGATCGATGATCGCGACACGGGTGTGGGGGCCGAGTTCGGCCTGCATCGTGCGGGCGGCGACGGCGGCGTCGTTGAATACACAGAACCCTTCCCCACGATCGGCATACGCGTGATGGGTGCCGCCAGCGAGATTCACGGCCACGCCATCGGAGAGCGCGGCACGGCAGGCGGCCACTGTCGCCCCGGCAGACCGGCGCGAGCGCTCGACCATCTGCGGCGACCACGGAAATCCGATATCGCGCTGCTCTTTCGGATTCAGCTCACCGGCGCTCACGCGCGCCACGTACTCCCGCGAATGGGCGCGACCCAGCATCGCGTCGTCTGCGGGCAAGGCCTCGGCCAGCGCGACTTCCGGGAGTTCGCCGGTAACGCGTTCGCGCAGACGGGAATACTTCTCCATGGGAAACCGATGCCCCGGCGGCAATGGCAAGACGAAATGGTCGCTGTAAAACGCTTGCATCGACGCGAGTGGCCGGCAGATGCGGCACGCAAAAAGGCGGTGAAGAATATCGGCACTGGCGGACAGCACGCGCCCCCTTCGAAAGCGAGAGCAATCTTGCATGCGTTACCGTCCCGCCGGTGCCGGAACCTATTGATAGTACCATCGCCGTGCATGGTGCGCCGGGCGCCAAAACAGTGCAAAACCGCACCAATCAAGGCTCTCCGGGGAGCGTGAAAACGTCGCCGCGACGCAGTGTCACTCGCCCCTGATGGGATCTCAAGCTTTTGATTTTGTAAGCTTTTGTTGAATTGCTGCGGCGCACAAAAAAGACTTGACACTGCCAAAAATATCTCTACACTTGCAATTGTGCGATGCACAAAAGAGAATGCATCGATTTGAGAGGCCCCAACCGTGTTTTCACCGACATAAGGTGAGAACCAACCAGCGAACACGGAGTGGGTCGATATGTTGTGTATGACACCATAGGAGAACGCCATGTCGTTTCTGACCCCCGAGCAACTCGCTGCCGCCCATAAAGCCAACCTCGAAACCCTGTTTGGCCTGACCAACAAAGCCTTCGAAGGCGTTGAAAAGCTGGTCGAGCTGAACCTGCAAGCCGTCAAGGCATCGCTGGCCGAATCCGCTTCGACCGCGCAGAAGGCTTTCGCTGTGAAGGACGCGCAAGAGTTGCTCGCTCTGCAAGCCAACCTCGTCCAGCCGGCTGCCGAAAAGGCACTCGCGTACGGCCGCCACCTGTATGAAATCGCTTCGTCGACGCAAGCTGAAGTGACCAAGGTGGCTGAAGCCCAACTGGCTGAAGGCTCGCACAATGTCCAAGCGCTGTTCGACAACCTGGCCAAGAACGCCCCGGCCGGTTCCGAGTCGGCGGTTGCACTCGCCAAGTCGGCACTGTCGGCTGCCAATAGCGCTTTCGACAGCGTGCAGAAGGCAACCAAGCAAGCCGTGGAGATCGCTGAGACGAACTTCGCTGCTGCGACCAACGTTGCATCGAAGGCTGCCGCTCAGGCTTCGCGCGCTGCCAGCACCAAGAAGTAATCGATAGCGCTTTTATAGCGCTGTCGCGAGGGACGCTTGAAAATCTGTCGCTGTGTCTCAAAGTGATACAGCGACACCCAGTTGTCTCCTCGGTACTTTAAGTACCTTTCGAACCCGGCCCGCGCCGGGTTTCTTTTTGGGGCAGCGGTTTGACGCCCCCCCCCCCGCTCCTGTGCCCTTCCCGCCGCGACGGGGTCGATCGAACGCCAGTCGCGACGCATGCGGCAGGCGTTCGCGCCAGACATTTCGCAGCCGACATCCGCACATAAAAAAACCGCCACCCCTGAATGGGATGACGGCTTTCTTCTGACAGACGCCACAATGGCGAACGGCGCGATTGAGGGCGTCCGCCAGCGCATCGGCCTTCGACGCTTGCACCGCAAATGCTCGACACTCGATGCCAAGCGCCAGTGCCGACGCGAGTTACTTTTTGCGCGCAGGCGGTACGTCGGTGCAAACGCCTTCGTAGATCTCCGCTGCCATGCCGATCGATTCGGCCAGCGTCGGGTGCGGGTGAATCGTCTTGCCGATGTCGACGGCGTCTGCCCCCATCTCGACGGCCAGGCACAGCTCACCAATCAGATCGCCCGCATGCGTGCCAACGATCGCGCCGCCAACGATGCGATGCGTCTCTTCGTCGAACAACAGCTTCGTGAAACCCTCGTCGCGGCCATTGGCGATAGCGCGGCCCGATGCTGCCCACGGGAACACGGCCTTGCCGTACTTCACGCCTTCCGCTTTCAGTTGGTCCTCGGTCTTGCCGGCCCAAGCCACTTCCGGATCGGTATAGGCCACAGACGGAATCTGGATGGCATCGAAGTATGCCTTCTCTCCTGCCGCCGCTTCGGCCGCCACATGCGCTTCGTGTACGGCTTTATGCGCAAGCATCGGCTGCCCCACGATGTCGCCGATCGCGAAGATATTCGGCACATTCGTGCGCATCTGCTTGTCGACGGAGATGAAGCCGCGATCGCCCACCGACACGCCCGCATTCTCGGCACCGATCTTCTTGCCGTTCGGGCTGCGGCCCACCGCGACCAGCACGAGGTCGTAGCGCTGCGGCTCAGCCGGTGCAGCTTCGCCCTCGAACTTCACATAGATGCCATCGGGCTTGGCCTCGGCACCCACCGTCTTGGTCTTGAGCATGACGCGACCGAATCGCTTCGCGTTCATCTTCTCCCAAACCTTGACCAGATCGCGGTCAGCACCTTGCATCAGGCCATCGAGCATTTCCACAACGTCAATCTCGGTACCCAGGGCGCTATAGACCGTCGCCATTTCCAGACCGATAATGCCCCCGCCGATCACCAGCATCTTCTTCGGCAATTGGCGCAACTCGAGCGCGCCGGTCGAATCGACGATACGCGGATCTTCCGGCAGGAAAGGCAACTTCACCGCCTGCGAGCCCGCAGCGATAATCGCCTGCGCGAACTTCACCGTACGCTTGCTGCCATCTTCGGCCACGACTTCCATATGGTTCGGGTCGAGGAACTTGCCTACGCCGCGAACGACTTCCACCTTGCGCATCTTGGCCATGCCGGCCAGACCGCCCGTGAGCTTCCCGACAACGCTTTCCTTATAGGCGCGCAGCTTGTCGAGATCGACTTCGGGCTTCCCGAACGAGATGCCGTGATGACCCAGCGATTGCGCCTCTTCGAGGACGGCCGCCGTGTGGAGCAGCGCCTTCGACGGAATACAACCTACGTTCAGGCACACACCACCGAGCGTTGCGTAGCGTTCGACGAGCACCGTCTTGCGGCCCAGGTCAGCGCTGCGGAACGCGGCCGAGTAACCTCCCGGACCGGCACCCAGCACGAGCACGTCGCATTCGGTATCTGCGCCGCCGCTATGCTTGGCGGCGGCCGGCGCGGGAGCCGCAGGCGCAGCGGGCGCTGCCGGTGCCGGCGCAGCCGCCGGAGCGGCGACCTTGGCGGCCCCCGCATCATCGGCTTCGATCAGCGCGATCAGTGTGCCCTGGCTGGCTTTGTCGCCCACCTTGATCTTCACCTCCTTGACCGTGCCCGACACTTCGGACGGCACTTCCATGGAGGCCTTGTCGGATTCCAACGTAATGAGCGACGCTTCCTTGGCGATCTTGTCGCCCGGCTTGATCATCACTTCGATGACATCCACGCCCTCTGCGCCGATGTCCGGTACCTTGACTTCGATGAGACTCATGCGGGGTCTCCCTGTCGCATTTATGACTTGATGGTGGTATCGATCGGAAACGCATGCACCTGAAACGGGCCGGCGGAACTCTTGTCGAACTCCGCCCCCGCTTTCACGCCCGCTTCGGCGATGGCGCTAGCGCTCAGATCCTGGTCGTAGAGGGCATACATGGCACCGAGCGCGAAGTTGCGCCCCGAACCGATCCCCCAGAACCGATCGAAAACAAACACTTCCCGGTAGGAATAGACCCCGTAAATACCCGTCGGATTCGCGATCACGCTGGTGATCTGCGACGACTCGTACGGATCGTCCTCCTCTTCCTTCGTGTTGAGGAAATACTCTTCCTTGAGCTTCTGATGGACGCGACAGAACGTGCGGAACACTTCGTCGCGAGAGTGCAGACGGCACTCGTCTGCCATACCGGAAAGAATGGCGCGCATGACCGGAAAGTGCGCGGTCGTGCCGGCCAGGCCGACATAGGAATCGCCCACGAGAAAAACCTTGCGATTCTCCTCGTACGATTGCGAGAGTCTTGTGTCGCCGAACGTCACGAGCGAATCGGCGGCAATGGCGATCTCGCCTGCCTTCTTGACGACTACCACGGTGGTCATGATGCCCCTCCCCGTCCAGATCCTGAAGCTGTCGCGCGAGCGCCGCCGGTTTGCGCCTATGCGCTACCGGCGGCGTCCGCCTGTTACAGCATTGCGCGACGGAAGTCCTGCAACAGTTGGCCCAGGTAGGCGTTGAAGCGTGCGGCTTCGGCGCCGTCGATCACACGGTGATCGTAGGACAACGACAGCGGCAGCGTCAGTTGCGGCAGGAACTGCTGCTTGCGCTCGTCCCACACCGGCTTCTGATACGAACGCGACAAGCCCAGAATCGCCACTTCCGGCGCGTTGATGATCGGCGTGAAGGTCGTGCCCCCGATACCGCCGAGCGACGAGATCGAGAAGCAACCGCCCTGCATCTGATCCGGCTTGAGCTTGCCTTCGCGAGCGAGCTTGGCCAGTTCCGAGGTCTCACGTGCGATCTCGAACACCCCCTTCTTGTCGGCATCGCGAACAACGGGCACAACGAGACCGTTGGGCGTGTCTGCCGCGAAGCCGATATGGAAGTATTGCTTGAAGACGAGGTTGTCGCCGTCGAGGCTCGCGTTGAACGTGGGGAACTTCTTCAGGGCCAGGACGCAGGCCTTGATAACGAAAGCAAGCATCGTCACCTTGATACCGGCCTTTTCGTTTTCCTTGTTCAACTGCACACGGAAGGCTTCGAGTTCGCCGATATCCGCTTCGTCGTTGTTCGTGACGTGCGGGATCATGACCCAGTTGCGATGCAGGTTCGCGCCCGAAATCTTCTTGATACGCGAAAGTGCCTTCGGCTCGACCGGGCCGAACTTCGAGAAGTCGACCTTCGGCCACGGCAGGAGATTCAGCTCGCCCCCCCCCGCCGGTGCGGCACCCGCAGCCGCCGGGCGGTTGCCCGCGAGTGCGCTCTTGACGAAATTGCGCACATCGTCAACGACCACGCGGCCCTTCGGACCCGAGCCCTTCACTTGCGTAATGTCCACACCCAGTTCACGGGCAAACTTACGCACCGACGGGCTGGCGTGACTGATCGGCTGATTGCCGGCCGCAGCAGCAACCGCCGGCCCGGCGGCAGGCGCCGGAGCAGCGGCGGGAGCCGGCGCTACCGGTGCCGCGCTCTGGGCAGCCGGAGTGAGTGCCGGCGCCGGTGCTGCGGCCTTAGCCGGAGCCACCGTGGCAGCACCTTCGAGCACAACGATCAACGTGCCTTCCGACACCTTGTCGCCAACCTTGATCTTCAGTTCCTTGACGACACCTGCCGCCGGGCTCGGCACGTCCATCGATGCCTTGTCGGATTCCAGCGTGACGAGCGATTGCTCGGTCGTCACGGTGTCACCCACCTTGACCAACACGTCGATCACGGGCACATCGTCGTAACCACCGATGTCCGGCACCTTCACGTCGATCGTGCTCGTACCGCCGCTGGCGGCCGGCGCTGGTGCAGATACCGGGGCAGCGGCCTGCGGGGCTGGCGCGGGGGCAGCGGCACCGTTTGCCTGGGCGCCCGAGCCGTTCGCTGTTTCGAGCGTCAGAATCAGCGAACCCTCGGATACTTCATCGCCGACCTTCAGGCTCAACGCTTTGATGGTACCGGCGGCCGGGCTGGGCACGTCCATGGTGGCCTTGTCCGACTCCAGCGTGATCAGGGCCTGCTCGGCATCGATCTTGTCGCCCGCCTTGACCAGCACGTCGATGACGGGCAAGTCCTTGAAGTCACCGATATCCGGGACTTTCACTTCGATCACTTGACTCATTTTCCACAGTCTCCTCGAGGCTGCGCTTGACGTGCGGCGTGCGCCCGCCTGCCGCCAAGGGGCGGCTGACGGTCGCGCACACCGCGCGAAGCGGCCTTTAGACGGTCATCGGGTTGGGTTTGTTCGGATCCAGGTTGTACTTGGCAATCGCTTCGGCGACCTTGCTCGCCGGCAGCGTGCCTTCATCGGCCAGCGCCTTGAGGGCAGCGACCGTGACCCAGTTACGATCCACCTCGAAGAAGTGACGCAGCTTCTCACGCGTATCCGAACGGCCATAGCCGTCGGTGCCAAGCACCACGTAACGACCACGGACGAACGGACGAATCTGGTCAGCGTACGTACGGATGTAGTCGGTCGATGCGATGACCGGACCACGGGTATCGTTCAGGCACTTCTCGACATGCGTCAGACGCGCCGTCTCGGTCGGGTGCAGCAGATTGTAGCGCGCGACATCGTTGCCTTCGCGGGCCAGCTCCGTAAAGCTCGGGCAGCCCCACAGATCCGATTCGACCCCCCAATCGTCCTTGAGCATTTCGGCGGCGGCGATCACTTCGTTGAAGATCGTGCCCGAACCCAGCAGTTGCACGCGCGGCGCCTTGCTGTTGTCTGCACCGCGACGGAACGCGTACATCCCCTTCAGGATGTCCTGCTCCACGCCTTCCGGCATGGCCGGATGCGCGTAGTTTTCGTTCATCACGGTCAGGTAGTAGTACACATCTTCCTGATCCTGCACCATGCGGCGCAAACCGTCCTGAACAATCACGGCGAGTTCGTACGCGAACGTCGGATCGTACGGCAGACAGTTCGGGATCGACGACGCCCACAACAGCGAGTGTCCGTCTTCGTGCTGCAGACCTTCACCGTTCAGGGTCGTACGACCGGCCGTGCCACCCACGAGGAAGCCGCGAGCACGCATATCGCCGGCCGCCCAGGCCAGATCGCCAATACGCTGGAAGCCGAACATCGAATAGAAGATGTAGAACGGGATCATCGTCTCGCCGTGCGTCGAGTACGACGTCGCGGCAGCGATCCAGTCGCACATACCGCCGGCTTCGTTGATGCCTTCCTGAAGAATCTGACCGCTTTCGGATTCGCGGTAGAACATCAGTTGATCCTGATCCTGCGGAATGTAACGCTGCCCCACCTGGCTCCAGATACCGATCTGGCGGAACAGGCCTTCCATACCGAAGGTGCGCGACTCGTCCGGCACGATCGGCACGATACGCTGACCCAGCGCCTTGTCCTTGAGCAGCACGTTGAGAATACGCACGAACGCCATCGTCGTGGAAATCTCGCGGCCTTCTGCCGTCGCCTTAAGCAGTGCGTCGAACGCACCCAGCGCAGGCACCGGCAGCGAAGCGGCCTTGGTACGGCGCTGCGGCAGGTAGCCACCCAGCTCCATGCGGCGAGCGCGCATGTATTCCAGTTCCTTCGAGCCTTCCTCGAACTTCAGATACGGCACCTCGACAATCTGATCGTCCGAAATCGGCAGCTTGAACTGGTCGCGGAACTTCTTGAGCGACTCCACCGGCATCTTCTTTTGCTGGTGGGTGATGTTCATGGCCTGGCCGGCTTCGCCCATGCCATAACCCTTGATGGTCTTGGCCAGAATAACGGTCGGCTGCCCCTTGTGTTGCGTGGCCGACTGATACGCTGCGTAGATCTTGTGCGGGTCGTGGCCACCGCGGTTCAGCGCCCAAATGTCCTCGTCGGACCAATCGGCGACCATTGCCTTGAGTTCCGGCGTGTTGAAGAAGTGCTCGCGCACATAGGCGCCATCCTTCGACTTGTACGTCTGATACTCGCCATCCACGCACTCCATCATGCGCGTCATCAACAGGCCCTTCTTGTCGCGGGCCAGCAGTGAATCCCAGCGGCTGCCCCAGATGACCTTGATGACGTTCCAGCCGGCACCACGGAATTCCGACTCGAGTTCCTGGATGATCTTGCCGTTACCGCGCACCGGGCCATCGAGGCGCTGCAGGTTACAGTTGATCACGAACACGAGGTTGTCGAGCTGCTCGCGACCGGCCATGCCGATGGCACCCAGCGACTCCGGCTCGTCCGTCTCGCCATCGCCAAGAAATGCCCAGACCTTGCGGCCGTCGGTCTTCACGATGTTGCGCGACTCGATGTACTTCATGAAACGAGCCTGGTAGATCGCCATGATCGGGCCCAGCCCCATCGACACCGTCGGGAATTGCCAGAAGTCCGGCATCAGCCACGGGTGCGGGTACGACGACAGACCGCCACCGTCCACTTCCTGACGGAAGTTTTCGAGTTGGGTCATTTCCAGACGGCCCAGCAGGAATGCACGGCTGTACACACCCGGCGACGAGTGCCCCTGCACGAAGACCAGATCGCCACCGTGCTTGTCGGACGGTGCGTGCCAGAAGTGGTTGAAACCGACGTCATAAAGCGTTGCCGCCGAGGCGAACGAAGCGATGTGGCCGCCGACGTTCGTGTCCTTCCCGGCGCGCAGCACCATCGCGATCGCGTTCCAGCGGGTGTACGAGCGGATCTTGTGCTCGACATCCTGATCGCCCGGAATACGGGCCTGCTGTTCGACGGGGATGGTGTTGATATAGGGGGTGTTGGCCGAGAACGGGTGATGTTCGCCATTGATACGAGCGAACTCGATCAGCTTCTCGAGCAGGTAGTGGGCACGTTCCGGGCCCTCAGCAGCCAGCACGCCTTCGAGCGAGGCCAGCCATTCTTGCGTTTCTTGGGGATCAGCGTCCGCAGGGGATACGATCTTCAGGGCTTCTTCAGGTACGGCGGACATGGTGTCTCCTTGTCTGTCGTTAGCGGGTTGGCGTAACGGTCGATACCCGCTTCATGGACGGGCCCACCGGCTTTTTTACCGGGGCATTGTACGAAGGTTATTCCTGCCTCCGCAAGCGAAATTTCAGATTACGATAGCAAATTTCATAATACGGAATTCTGTTGCAGTGCACATAAAATCAAAGGGTTGCGGGCACTATCACACCACGATTTGAAAGCGTACCGATCGGTCTCCGTTGCACTTTGCGCTGGTGTCTTACCGAAAACATCGGACCCTTCCGAAAAGCCATCCTTAACAGGTCGCGGCAGAGGGAAACCGGCGCGCCTGCGCTACAATCTCGCCATGCTTTCGCCACGCCTTGCCAACTCCGCTCCGCCGTCCCGGTCCGCCACCGCGCCTGCCCGCTCCAATCGCTGGTTGCAGGGGTTCGCGGAGTCGCATTACTACCTGCTGGTCCCGCTGGTCTCCATTGTGATCTTCCTCGTGGTGATGAGTTTGATCCTGTGGAGCCTGAATCGGCGAGAGACGGAGCAGCAGCAGGACACGCTGTATCGGAACGTGGCTTGGGCGCAGCAGCAGATCCGCCTCAATATGCTGGCCATTCAGGACCAGATCAGTTCACTTGCCCGCGATACGGCGGCAAAGCCGCAGGACGTTGCGCACTTCCAGAATACGGCGAGCGAGCTGATGCAGAATCATGCGGACATCGTCTTCATGAACTGGCTCGATGCGTCGCAACGCCCGAAGTGGGCAGTGCCGGCCGACTCGCCTTTCGCTTCGCGTTTGCAGGGATCGGCTCAGCATCCGATGGAGGACGAACTCCTGGTCGCATTTCGTGCCGCCCGCGATTCGCGCCGATCGGCCTATTCCACGTTGATCTACGACGCGTCCGGCGCGAGCTACATCGTCGTTCAGGTCCCCGTGCTGCGCGAACGTGAATTTCTCGGCACGATCAGCGCCGTGTATTCCGTCGAGGGCCTGCTGATTCACGAATTGCCGCAAGAGCTTGGCGACAAATTCAAAGTGTCCTTCATCGACACCCACAACAACGAGTTGGCGACGACATCGACACGACCGCCTCTGCCGCGCGACGTCTCGTACGAGTTACTGCTCGACCCGCCCGGCCACAGCCTCGCCGTACGGATCTATTCGTATCCGGCGGTCGGCAATTTCGTCAACAACACACTGGTCTGGTTGATTGCCGGATTGTCCTGCTTCGTCCTCTGGAGTCTCTGGAGCCTGTGGCGGCATACGCGCCAACGATTCGAGGCCCAACAAGCGCTGTTCAACGAGACATCGTTCCGGCGAGCGATGGAAAACTCCATCGTGATCGGCATGCGGGTGCTCGACCTTCAGGGCCATATCACCTATGTGAACCCGGCGTTCTGCCGGATGACGGGGTGGGATGAGCAAGACCTCATGAACCGGGCACCGCCCTACCCTTACTGGCCCAAGGACGACATCCACGAGATGCAGCGTCGCATTGACATGACGCTGCGCGGCAAGGCCCCCTCGCACGGGTTCGAAATTCGTGTGCAGCGCAAGGACGGCACGATCTTCTACGCACGCATGTTCGTCTCACCGCTCGTGGATGCGCATGGCCGCCAGACAGGCTGGATGTCCTCGCTGACCGACATCAGCGAACCGAAGCGGGCACGTGAGGAACTCGCCGCAGCCCACGAGCGCTTTACGACCGTGCTCGAAAGCCTTGACGCGTCGGTGTCCGTGCTCGCCGTCGACAAGGCCGAGTTGCTGTTTGCGAACCGCTACTACCGCCAATTGTTCGGCACGCGCCCTGAAGGCCATCTGGAGTTGTCGGGCGGTGGCGAACTCTCGCCGGCCTCGCTCGACCACATCGACATGGTCGACGCGTTTGCCGGATTGCCGGCTGCCTCGCTTACCGACACGGCGGCCGAGACGCAGGAAATCTATCTGCCCGCACACCAGAAATGGTTCGAAGTCCGACGCCAATATATTCAGTGGGTGGACGGCCACTTGGCACAGTTGCAGGTGGCAACCGACATTACGGCGCGGCGTCATGCGGAAGAATTGGCCCGTCAGGAAGAAGAGCGCCTGCAGTTCACGGGACGTCTGACGACGATGGGCGAGATGGCCTCGTCGCTCGCTCACGAACTGAACCAGCCTCTCGCCGCCATCAATAACTACTGCATGGGCACTGCGGCCCTCGTGCGTGCCGGCCGCACCTCGCCGGAAACGTTATTGCCTGCCCTGGAGAAAACATCCCAACAGGCGGTTCGCGCAGGCATGATCATCAAGCGGATCCGGGCATTCGTAAAACGCAGCGAGCCGAAGCGCCAACCGTCATCGATTTATGAGATCGTGGCGGATGCCGTGGGCCTCGCCGAGATCGAGGCGCGCAAACGCCGCATTCGCATCGTCACCGAGTTGCCCGCAGGTTTGCCACAGATCAACGTCGATCCGGTTCTTATCGAACAGGTGATCGTGAACCTGCTCAAGAATGCCGCCGAGGCGATGCACGGCTACACGCCGCCGCCAGGCCAGCGACGTGACTCCACGGTGCGTCTGCACGTGGAGCGTCGCGACAAATCGGTCGAATTCCAGGTCTCGGATCACGGGCCCGGCGTAGACGAAGCGACAATCGAACGATTGTTTGAACCCTTTTTTAGTACTAAGTCGGACGGCATGGGCATGGGCCTGAACATCTGCCGTTCGATCATCGAATCGCACCACGGCCGTCTTTGGGTAGAAAACAATGAAATCGATGGCGTGCGGAATGGTTGTACATTTTGTATTCTGTTACCGTTAGAAGGCGATACGACATCCGGATCCGGGGGAGGACTATGACGACACCCAACACCAATATCGACCAAGAAACCGTCTTCGTTGTCGATGACGACGAAGCGGTCCGTGACTCGCTTCGCTGGCTTCTCGAGGCCAATGGCTACCATGTGCGAGGCTTTGCAAGCGCAGAGGAGTTTCTTTCGCACTACAACGGACATCAGGTGGGCTGCCTGATTCTCGATGTTCGCATGCCCGGCATGAGCGGGCTGGAGCTACAGGAAAAACTAGTCGAAAACCGGTTCAACATTCCGATCATCTTCGTGACGGGCCACGGCGACGTGCCGATGGCGGTCGACACGATGAAAAAAGGTGCGATGGACTTCATCGAAAAGCCTTTTGACGAAGCGGAACTCCGCGCTCAAGTCGAACGGATGCTCTCGAAGGCCCGGCAAGACGCGAGCAGCCAACGTGAGCAGCAAGCTGCCGAAGACCTGCTTTCGAAGCTCACGAGCCGCGAGCATCAGGTGCTGGAGCGCATTATTGCCGGCCGCCTGAACAAGCAGATTGCCGATGATCTTGGCATCAGCATCAAAACGGTCGAGGCACACCGTGCCAACATCATGGAGAAGCTCAACGTCAATACCGTCGCCGACTTGCTCCGCCTTGCACTCTCCAAGCGCTCAAGCGGCTCACCTCGCCCTTGACCGTGTCGTAGACTGCCGTATGCCGTATGCATCGCACCGCGTCGGCCCACTGACGGGGTGTCGGATTAGCGGCCGGTGGATTGTCTTCCGGCCGCATTTGCATGGCGTTGCTCGCCATCAATATCGAGCGACGCCAATTCGACGAAGCACTTCGCTTCCCAGGCGGTCGAATGACAGCCGAAGGCATGCCCGTCGATGCTCGTTCCGGGGCAACTTGCCCCCTCCCGCCCGTTCCGGCGCGCCGTTATAATACGGTCTTCGCGTCTGTCACCGCCTGACTGTCGCTGCCGTATCCGGCCCTATGGGCCAGCCCCCTTCCTTCATACGATACCCACGCATCATGACCGCCACCCTCATCGACGGCAACGCCCTCGCCAAACGCATTCGCGCCGAAGTTGCCACGCGCGCCGCCGCCCTCACCGCCCGTGGCCATCAGCCCGGTCTTGCCGTGGTTCTGGTCGGTGAGGACCCTGCCAGCCAGGTCTACGTACGCAATAAGGTCAAGGCTTGCGAAGACAACGGCCTGCATTCGTCGCTCGACCGCTACCCGGCCGACCTGACGGAGAGCGCCCTGCTCGCCCGCATCGATGAACTCAACCGCGATCCGAAGATCAACGGCATCCTCGTGCAACTGCCCCTGCCGAAACATATCGACAGCCACAAGGTGCTAGAGGCTATCGCCCCGGAAAAGGATGTCGACGGCTTTCACGTTTCGAATGCCGGCGCCCTGATGACCGGCGCGCCGCTGTTCCGCCCCTGCACGCCGTATGGCTGCATGAAAATGCTGGAATCGGTGGATTTCCCGCTGCGTGGGGCAGTGGCCGTGGTGATCGGTGCATCAAACATCGTTGGCAAACCGATGGCCATGATGCTGCTTCAGGCTGGCGCCACCGTCACGATCTGCAACAGCAAGACGCGCGATCTGGCCGCTCACACCCGCAACGCCGACGTGATCGTCGCAGCCGTGGGCAAGCGCAACATCGTCACGGCCGACATGGTCAAGCCGGGCGCAGCGGTGATCGACGTTGGCATGAACCGCGATGACGCAGGCAAGCTGTGTGGCGATGTCGATTTCAACGGCGTCAAGGATGTCGCCGGCTTCATCACGCCGGTGCCGGGCGGTGTCGGTCCGATGACAATCACCATGCTCCTCGTGAATACCATCGAGGCAGCTGAGCGCGCGCTCGGCGCCTGAGCGTCAGGCAGTTCCGCGCTACTCGCAGGGCGCAGCCGACCGACAGGCCGGCTGCGCCCTTATTGTTTTTCCAGGCCCCGCGCCAGTGCCCCACGCGAAAGGGCCGATGCCAGGGTCAGAATGTCCCGAAAATCCTGTCTGTATCGCGTATCGGCAGCGTCCTCAGCCGCCGTCGCCGCTACCCAGCAAAACCCGGCGAACGCATGCCCGACAGGGGGTTTCAGGCGGTTCCCCATCAGCCATCTCAATCGTACCAGTTGAAAAAAACGACTGGAAAATTCGACTGGATGCCCCCACACTCCTTGTAAGCCCCTTCCAGTGGACACCGAACGCATGAATACGCCGCAAACCAATCCTCTGCTCGATATCGAAGGACTCCCGCGTTTCGCCGAGATCCGCCCCGAACACGTGACGCCCGCCGTTGACGTATTGCTGGAGCAAGCGCGCGTGGCCGTCGACCGGGCAGCAGCCCCATCCACGCCGGCGACCTGGGCCAACATTCTCGACGCCGTGGAAGACGGTACCGAAGGACTGGGCCGTGCCTGGGAAATCGTCGGGCACCTGAACGCGGTCGCCGACACACCGGAGCTACGCGCGGCGTACAGCGAAAACCTGCCGCGCGTCACCGAGTTCTCAGCGAGCGTCGGTCAGAATCTAGCGCTGTTCGAAAAGTACAAGGCCATCGCTGCGGGTTCGGAATTCGCAGGTCTGTCGCCAGCACGCAAGAAGATTCTCGACAACGAGATGCGCGGTTTCCGCCTCGGCGGCGCCGAACTTCCCGAAGATCAGAAACCGCGATTCGCCGAAATTCAGGAGCGGCAGGCATATCTGGCCAAGAGTTTTTCGGACCACGTGCTCGACGCCACTAACAAGTTTTCACTTGTCGTGACCGACGAGCAGGCGCTTTCCGGCGTGCCTGACGACGACAAGGCCGCTGCGCGCGCCGCAGCCGAACGCGACGGCCTCGAAGGCTGGAAATTCACACTGCACTTCCCGTCGTACTTCCCTGTGCTGCAATACGCGGACAATCGTGCGCTTCGCGAGAAGCTGTATCGCGCCAACGTCACGCGTGCATCTGAACTTGGCCCGCAATTCGGCGACGGCGAAGCCGGTTGGGACAACACTGAGATCGTTGTCGAACAACTCTCGCTGCGCCGCGAAGAAGCCCACATGCTCGGCTTCAAGAACTATGCCGAGGTATCGCTCGAACCCAAGATGGCCGAATCGCCCGCGCAAGTCCTTGAGTTCCTCGAAGACCTCGCCCGCCGCGCGCGTCCGTACGCCGAAAAGGATTGGGAAGAACTGCAGGCGTTCGCCGCTGCCTCGCTTGGCATCGATAAGTTACAGCAGTGGGATACAGCCTACGCGTCGGAAAAGCTGCGCCAGCAACGCTATGCCTTCTCGGAAACGGAAGTCCGCCAATATTTCCCGTTGCCCAAGGTGCTTGACGGCCTGTTCCGCGTCGCTGGCGCGTTGTTCGGTGTCACGATTCGTCCGCAAGATGCCGAAACCTGGCATCCGGATGTGCGCTTCTTCCGCATCGAGCGCGATGGCGAACTGGTCGCGCAGTTCTACATGGACTTGTTTGCCCGCGAAGGCAAACGCGGTGGCGCATGGATGGACAGCGCCCGCACCCGCAAGCGCCTGCACGATGGCGAGCTGCAAACACCGGTAGCCTACCTCGTTTGCAACTTCCCCGCCCCCGTTGGCGACAAGCCCGCGCTACTGCCGCACGACGACGTCATCACGCTGTTCCATGAATTCGGACACGGCCTGCACCACATGCTCACGCAAGTGGAAGATGCTGGCGTGGCGGGCATCAATGGCGTCGAGTGGGATGCCGTCGAATTGCCGTCTCAGTTCATGGAGAACTTCTGCTGGGAATGGGATGTACTGGAACACATGACGGCGCACGTCGATACAGGCGCGCCGTTGCCACGCACGCTGTTCGACAAGATGATCGCAGCGCGCAATTTCCAGAGCGGCCTGATGATGCTGCGCCAGTTGGTCTTCTCCGACTTCGACATGCACCTGCATTACGACTTCGATCCGCGTGGCAACGAGTCGGTGCTGGCGCTTTCGAAACGCATCAATGATCGGCTGCACGTCACACCGCAAGCGGAGTTCTCACGTTGGCCGAATACGTTCAGCCACATCTTTGCGGGAGGCTATGCGGCAGGCTACTACAGCTACAAGTGGGCCGAAGTGCTGTCTGCCGACGTGTATGCAGCGTTTGAAGAGGCCGCGCAGGTCAGCGGATCGGTACTCGACACGGCAACGGGTGCCCGCTATCGCGATGAAATTCTCGCGGTGGGTGGTAGCCGCGAGGCAATGGAGTCGTTTATCGCGTTCCGGGGCCGCGCGCCGCAAGTTGATGCCTTGCTGCGTCACAGCGGCATGTCGGCAAGCTGACGCCCAACGGGAGTCTTCAATGAAAAATGGGCGCTCGAAGGCGCCCATTTTTCATTGATGGCGGGATGCACGGAACAACACATCACGCACCGGGCGATCCGCCCGCAGCATGCAGAATCATCAGCCCCCATCGCCGCAACCGTTCGGTCTCCACACGTAGCTGTTCGTCTCCGGGTCCAGACAGCGTGCCGCTTGGAAGCGAACCGTGCACCCGTTCTCATACGTCCGGATGCACTCGCCGTTGATACATCGCGTCTGCATGCGTACGACCTGCCCCGTAGGAATCCGGCACTGCGCGGGCGATGCCTGAGCCGCGGGAGGCGGCGGCAAGCGCTTGCCTGGACGTTGGCCGTTATCGAACCAGATGTGCGCGTTATCGGCAGAGCATTCGCCCCCGCGCTGACAAACGACAAATGCGTCCTGAACGGCAGATGTCTGGGTATCGCCGAGCGCGACGCCAACCTCCCCGTTACTTGCACGCACAACCGCCCAGTATGCGGGCCCGTTCCCGGCCATCAACACCTCGCATTGCCCTCCCCGGCTACCGGACGCGAGTTGGGTCCTACATCGGTCCAGCACTGCCAGTTTGGCCTTGGCCATCGATGTCTGGTTGGTCACATAGACATATCGAAGTCCGTTTGCCGTACGCACTCCCGCCACGGCGGACGCGGCAAGACTTGGCGTGCTGATCAGTGCCATCACGCCAACAAGACATGCGGAGAAAATCGCGGAATAGTGGCCAAACCACTTCATCGTGACGGAATCGCAGTCGAAGAATCTGCACAGGTCGTGACTGATATCGTATGAAATCACGTCACCCGGGGCACTGAAGCTTTGAGCAGAGGGGAGATTGCCCGCCAAATGGCCTCACCGCGCTATCGCATGTCAAATCCACGGCAAGCACTTCGGAAACGGACACACAAAACGAAACAGGCGGGGCATCTTTCGATGTCACCGCCTGTTTGTTGGGCTTCCCTGCCGAACTGCGTCTCTCAGCACACCCGGCCTTACCAATATCGCTCAGGTGCCGCGCTTGATCCACGCAGACAAGTTGTGCGGACGCAGCGTGTCGTACTCCTCGAAGGGCTGGTGAATCCACGGATTCGTTGCCAGGAATTCGACCGCGTAATCCGGAGCCACCTTCGAGCAAGCCTTGTGCCACAGCACTGCGGAGCGCACATCGGTCACCTTCGGGAAACGCTCCTTGAGGTGCTTGCCAACGCGTTCGAGCGTCACCCCCGAATCGACCAGATCGTCGACCAGCAGCACACGGCCTTCCAGCTCGCCGCGCGTGATGGTGATGTACTGGGCAATGTCGAGATCGCCACGAACAGTGCCTTCGGCTTCACGATACGAACTGGTCGCCAGAATCGCGAGCGGCACGTCATAGATGCGTGCAAGCTGATCGCCTACACGCAAACCACCACGGGCCAGACACAGGATCTTGTCGAACTTCCAGTCGGACTCATAGACCTTGAGCGCCAGACGCTCGATCAGCCGGTGGTACTCTTCCCACGAGACCCAGAGGTTCTTATCGTCGTTTTGGGGCAGATTCATGGTGTGCCTTGCCAGTCCTACTGGTATTTCAGTTCTTGAAGGGATGACGCAACAGAATGGTTTCGTCACGGTCAGGTCCGGTCGACACCATATCGATCGGAATACCGCTCACCTCTTCAATACGCTTCAGGTAGGTTTGCGCCTGAACCGGCAGTTGATCCCACGACGTCACGCCAAACGTGCTCTGCGTCCAACCGGGGAAATCTTCGTACACCGGCTCACAGCGCGCCACGTCCACAGCGCCGCGCGGCAGAATGTCGATCATCTTGCCGTCAATCTTGTAGCCCACGCACAGACGCACGGTCTCGAGGCCGTCGAGCACGTCGAGTTTCGTCATGCACAAGCCCGTCACGCCGTTGATCTGGATCGAACGCTTGAGTGCTGCGGCATCCATCCAGCCCGTGCGGCGCGGACGGCCCGTCACCGAGCCGAATTCCTTGCCAACAGTCGCCAATTTCAGGCCAATGGCTTCCTGACGTGCGGGGTTGTCCGCATCGTACAGCTCGCTCGGGAACGGACCGGCGCCAACGCGCGTGCAATATGCCTTGGTGATGCCCAGCACGTAGTGCAATTGCTGCGGCCCCACGCCAGCGCCAGCGGAAGCGGCACCTGCGACGCAGTTGCTGCTGGTCACGAACGGGTACGTGCCGTGATCGATATCGAGCAGCGTGCCTTGTGCGCCTTCGAACAACAGATTCTGTCCTTCGCGGTTGGCGGCATAGAGCATCTGCGACACGTCTGAAATCATCGGCTTCAGACGCGCGGCATAGCTGAGCATCGTGTCCAGCGTTTCCTGGAAGTCGACAGCCTTCGCGCCCAGATACTGCGTCAGGACGAAGTTGTGATAATCGAGGTTTTCACGCAGACGGGTGGCGAATGTCTCCGGATCAAAGAGGTCCTGCACGCGCAACGCACGGCGGCCGACCTTATCTTCGTACGCCGGACCGATGCCGCGACCGGTCGTGCCGATCTTGCCAGCACCGCGACGCGCTTCGCGCGCCTGGTCGATGGCGATGTGGTACGGGAGGATCAGGGTACAGGCTTCGGAAATACGCAGACGGCCGCAGACATTCAGACCGGCACTTTCCAGCTCATCGATTTCCTTGAACAGCGCTTCGGGCGAAAGCACCACGCCGTTGCCGATGTAGCAAGTTACGTCCTTGTGCATGATGCCCGACGGGATCAGGCGCAGAATCGTCTTCTTGCCACCGATGATGAGCGTATGTCCGGCATTATGGCCCCCTTGGAATCGCACCACGCCTTGCGCGTGATCGGTCAGCCAGTCGACGACCTTACCTTTGCCCTCGTCACCCCACTGGGTTCCGATAACGACGACGTTGCGTCCCTGATTCAAAGCATTGCCGGACATAACAATAGTTGGTTTGGTTAAAAACGTATTCTACCCGTGTTGACGGGCGCTAGTGCCGCTTTTTTCAGCGAAGTTCACCGGGGCGTCACAACCCACTGACCATTTTTCTCGACAAGTACACGGTCCCCTGTGAACTCCTCGAAATCCTGATCGTGCCCCGGCAGCATGCGGATGACGACCTCGCCCGCATCTCGCAGGCTCTCGATCTTGGCACGCAACCCAGGGACGTCGTCCGCCGGCGCCAAAATGGCGTTACTGCGCGCTTCAACCGGCGAAATTGCTGCCAATTCACGCAAATCAAGTGAAAAACCGGTTGCCGGACGGTCTCGCCCGAACGCCTGCCCCACTTTGTCGTAGCGTCCACCGCGCGCAATCGCATTGGGGATGCCATCGACATATGCGGCGAACATCACGCCACTGTGGTACTGATAGCCTCGCAGATCGGCCAGATCGATGGATAGCACTGCCGGGCCATCCTTGCTCTGCGACGCCGCCAGATAGGCCAGATCGTCCAATGCAGCCTTCACACCGGGCAGATCCGGCAGCACCTTGCGGGCGCGAGCGAGTGTCTCGGCCGGTTCACCATACAACGTGGTCAACGCCAGCAGCGCGTCGCGAAGGGGCACAGGCAGGTCACGAGTCAGCGCTTCGAGTTGCGGCACATCCTTGGTTGCCAGGGCACCGAACAACTGGCTCTCAATAGCCTCGGCAGCCGGCACACGCTCGATCAGCGCCTCCAGAACGCCTGCATGGCACAGATCGATCCGAATCTGCTTTAGGCCGGCAAGTTGCAGGCAGTAGAGCAACAGCTCCTGAATCTCGAGATCGGCTTCCAGCCCGCTATGCCCGAAGATTTCAGCGCCGATCTGGAACGGTTCGCGCGTTGCCAGCAAATTGCGCGGACGCGTAAACAGAACGCTCCCCGCATAGCACAGACGCGTCACGCCCTTGCGATTGAGCAAGTGGGCGTCGATACGGGCGATCTGCGGGGTGATGTCGGCGCGCAGGCCCATCGTACGGCCCGAGAGCTGGTCAACGAGCTTGAACGTGCGCAGATCGAGGTCGTGGCCGGTGCCGGTCAGCAGCGACTCGACGTACTCGAGCATCGGCGGCATCACGAGTTCGTACCCGTAGGTACGGAAGCGATCGAGCATGAGCCGGCGCAGATCTTCGATCTTGCGCGCCTCGGACGGCAGCACGTCGGCGATATTTTCGGGAAGGAGCCAGTTCGGCATGGATATTTCGGTACTCAGGCGGCGCAGGGAAGCACCTTTTAGTGGTCGGCCAGCAGCATCAGAATCAGCCCCAACGAGACGGCGGCCAGGCCGAAGAAGCGAATCTGGCCGGACGGCATTTCCGTTATTTTACGAAAACTTTGCCGCCACCGTTCCGGAGCGACAAACGGAAACAACCCCTCGACGATCAGCATGAGGGCCAAAGCGAGAATTATCGTGCTGCTGGTCACAGGGGGACTCGGCCAAAACGCCACCGCCCGCGTTTGACGCGGGCGGTGGCAGCTACTCGGATGTCAAAGGCGTTATTTTCCCGCTTTTCCGCTCGGCGCGCCAGCACCACCGGAGCCGCGCATAAATCGGAAGAAATCGCTGTTCGGGTCGGCAATGATGACGTCCGCCTTGTCGCGGAACGTCGCCTTGTACGCTTCCAGGCTCTGATAGAACTGCGCGAACTGCGGATCACGGCCAAATGCCTGCGCGTATATACCCGCCGCAGCGGCATCGCCCTCGCCCTTGACCTGCTGGGCCTTGGCATAGGCTTCCGCCACCACCACGTCGCGCTGGCGGTCGGCATCGGCACGAATCTGCTCGGCCTCGGCAGCGCCAGTCGAACGCAGCTCGTTCGCCACGCGCTTACGCTCGGCAGCCATCCGGCTATAGACCGAATCGCTGATGCCAGCGGCCAGATCCACGCGGCGCATCCTCACGTCGACAATCTCGATGCCCACTTGCGCAGCGTCTTCGCCGACCTTCTGCTTCACCCACTGCATTACTTGTTCACGCTGCGAGGACACCACCTCCGTCACCGTGCGCTTGGTGAACGCTTCCTGCAATGCCGAGCGAATCTGCTGCGTCAATCTATCCTGAGCAAGACGGCTCTCACCCTTGAAGCTCACGTAGAACTTGCGCGGGTCGACGATACGCCACTTCACATACGAGTCGACGATCAGGTTCTTCTTCTCGGCCGTGATGAAGCGCTCCGGCTCCGGGTTATCGATGGTCATGATGCGCTTGTCCAGATACAGCACGGTCTGGAGCGGCGGCGGCAACTTGAATTTCAGGCCAGGCTGGCTATATACGTCGCGGATCTCGCCCAGCGAAAACACCACGGCAAAACGGCGCTGATCCACCACGAACATCGTCGAGGCAAGCACGATCAACAGAACGATCAGCGCAACAATTACGGTTCCAATACGGTTCATGCGCTTATCCCCTTAGCGTGAATCGCGGTCGCGGTTGCGCAATGCCGCGCGCGATCGATCATGGTCGGCGTCCGAGCTGTCATCAGCAGCAGACGATCCAGTGGCTGCATTCGCTGCCGCACCGGAGGCCGGGGCCGGCGGCGACGCATCGCCGCTGCGGGTGCGCTCCATGATCTTGTCCAACGGCAGGTACAACAGACTGTTGTTCTTCGAATCCACCATGATCTTCGTGGTGCGCGAATAGATCTGCTGCATCGTGTCCAGGTACATCCGCTCGCGAATGACGCCGGGCGCCTTGGCATAGGCTTCCTGCACCAGTTTGAAGCGATCGGCATCGCCCTGCGCTTGCGACACGACACGCGCCTTGTAGCCGGCAGCCTCTTCCGTCAGACGCGACGCCGTACCCTTGGCACGCGGAATCACGTTATTGGCATAGGCCTGCGCTTCATTCTTCGCACGCTCCAGATCCTGCCCAGCCTTCACGGCATCGTCGAAAGCGGCCTGCACCTGCTCAGGCGGCTGCACGCTTTGCATCGTCACGCTCGTGACCAGAATGCCGGTCTTGTAGTCGTCAAGAATGCGCTGGATCGAAGTGACCAGGTCGTTGGCGATCTCTTCGCGACCGGCGTAGAGCACAAAGTCCATCTTGCTCTTGCCGACGATCTCGCGAACCGCCGTTTGCGCTGCCAAGTTCACCGACGATTCGGCGTCCACGTTATTGAACAGGAATTCGGTCGCATCCTTGATGCGGTACTGCACGGCAAAGCGCACGTCGATGATGTTTTCATCGCCCGTGAGCATCGACGAATCCTTCAGATCGGTATCGCGAATCGTATTCGAGCGGCCGATTTCGACCGAACGGATCTGCGACATGTTGACGATCTCGACCGATTGGAACGGGTACGGCAGGCGCCATTGAATACCCGAAGTCGTCGTGTACTTGTATTTGCCGAATTGCGTGACGACGCCGACCTGACCTTCCTGGACGATGAAGACGCCGGTGGCCAGCCAGATCAGGAATGCCAGCGCGATGACAACGCCGGCGCCGATGCTCGATCCGCGCGAGCCGCCGGAGAAATTGCTCGAACCGCCGTTATTGCCGCCTCCGCCACTCTTGCGGCCGAAGATACGGTTAAGACGCCGATTGAAATCGCGCCACAGTTCGTCGAGATCGGGGGGGCCGTCCTGCTGCGGACCTTGCGGTCCGCGCTGTGGCTCCTTCGGATCCTGCGGATTCGGATTGTTCGCACGATCGGGGCGGTTCGGCTCCTGATTACCGGACGGCGTATCGCCGCCGTCCCGCCCCCAGCGCGGGTCGTTCAGGGAGAATATCAAGCCAACTCGTCGCATCAAAGCTCTTGGAAGCATAGGTAGAAGCGTGGTGACTGAAGCGGTCTTGGCGTTGCGACCGGCGCGCCTCACTTCGGAGCGCGCATGCTGCCGGTTCGCGCGTAGTTCCCGAATCTCTGGTGTGCCGATCGGTGGCCTTGCCCGGCCTCCGTCTAGTCTCTTGCCAGTTCGTCACCCGTGTTGTGCGCTGCCGGTGTTCCCCGTGGCAGTCACCCTTCACGGTGTGACGTCTCGTGTTATCTGTCTTCTGCGCGCGGCACATCGCCCCAACGGTCGATAAGCCGGACATCGGGCGCTTCGATCTGCGATTGTAACCCAGCAGTGCCGGCCACAACCGCCTCGCTAATGGCCTCGCGCAGCAGGTCGAGGCCCTGGCCGGTGCGCGCGCTCAAAAAGACTCGCGTAATGCGCCCGGCTTCATCCCGTTCGATTCTCGGCCCTTGTGCGGCCAGTTCCGGCACCGCGTCGATCTTGTTCCAGACGAGAATCTGCGGGATGTCGGCCGCATCGATCTCTGCCAAAACGGCGTTGACCTCGGCCATCTGCTCCTGGCGCACCTGACTTGAGGCATCCACCACATGCAGCAGCATATCGGCGTGTACCGTCTCCTCAAGCGTCGCCCGGAATGCCGCAACCAATTGGTGCGGCAGCTCGCGGATGAATCCGACAGTATCAGACAGCACGATGTTCCCGACATCGCCAAGATAAACACGACGGGAGGTGGTATCGAGCGTGGCAAACAACTGATCTGCGGCGTAGGCATTGGCCTTCGTCATCGCATTGAACAGCGTGGATTTGCCCGCATTCGTGTAGCCCACCAGCGAAATCGACACGGTGCCGCTGCGCTGGCGCGCACGACGTTGCGTGTCGTGCTGGCGTCGAAGCTTCTCGAGGCGAACCTCGAGCGACTTCACGCGGTCGCCGAGCAGTCGGCGATCGGTTTCCAACTGCGTTTCACCCGGTCCGCGCAAGCCAATACCGCCCTTCTGACGTTCCAAGTGGGTCCAGGCACGCACCAGGCGCGTGGACAGGTACCGCAACTGCGCGAGTTCGACCTGCAGCTTGCCCTCATGACTCTTGGCACGTTGGGCAAAGATATCGAGGATCAGGCTGGTGCGATCGACCACCCGACGCTGCAACAGGTGTTCGAGGTTACGCTGCTGGCCAGGCGTCAGGGCGTGATTGAAAATGACCAGTTCGACGTCGTACTCTTCGATGGCGGCACGCAGCTCTTCGGCTTTACCACTGCCGATGAAGAGCTTTGCATCCGGGCTGTGACGGCGACCAGTAATGGTCACGACAGGCGTGGCGCCTGCGGATTGCGTCAGAAGGTCGAGTTCCTGGAGGCTGGCTTCGAAATCGAGTTTGCCGAAATCGATGCCGACGAGCGCGGCGTTGATCGTCAAGCTACGCTGGGGATGGGTATTGGGGCTGTTGGACAAGAGCGGGCGGTGGGGAAGAGAAATTCGCCCGGCCGGAGAGACTCCCGGTCGGGCGAGCCTGAATCAGGACTGCTCGGCTTCCGGATGGAAATTCACCGGACGCGCAGGTACGACCGTCGAAATGGCATGCTTATAGACCATTTGGGTAACCGTGTTGCGCAGCAGGACGACATACTGGTCAAACGACTCGATGTTTCCCTGCAGCTTGATACCGTTGACCAGATAGATCGAGACGGGAACATGCTCCTTACGCAAGGCGTTCAGAAACGGGTCTTGTAAAAGTTGCCCTTTGTTGCTCATAAGTTACTCCATTGTATTTTTAGCAAATGACCGTAAGCCAAGGCGTGTGCGCGCTTCCCACCCTGACTTCCACACTATAGCTGATTTTGCTAGCGTCGCCAGCAAAACCCCGCCCTGGACTGGCTTTCACTCGCCCTTGGCGTAAGGGTTCGCGCTGTTCCGGAACTCTATGCGTAATGGAGTGCCCTTCAACTTAAAAGTTTCGCGGAAACGGTTCTCGAGGTAACGCCGATAGGTATCGGTCACCCCATCGAGACTATTCCCGTGAATGACGATGATCGGCGGATTCGAGCCCCCTTGGTGGGCGTAGCGCAGCTTCGGACGGGAGAACCCCGAACGTCGCGGCTGCTGATGCTCCACCGCCTCGATGAGGGCTTTGGTCAGCTTCGGCGTCGGCAGTTTGCTCATCGCCGCAGCGTACGCCTCGTCCACCGAGCGCATCAGCGGGCCAATGCCCGTGGCCTTCGCGGCCGAAACGAAGTGAAAGTTCGCAAAAGAGAGGAACTTGAGCTTTCGCTCCAATTCCTGCTTGGTCTGCTCACGCGTGTACTCGTCCAGTCCATCCCACTTGTTCACGCCAACGACCAGCGCACGCCCCGATTCGACGATAAAACCGGCGATATGTGCGTCCTGATCCGAGATGTCCTGACGGGCATCCAGCATGAGGATCACGACGTTCGCATCGGCGATCGATTGCAGCGTTTTCACAACCGAGAACTTCTCGACAGCCTCGAAAACCTTGCCGCGACGGCGTAGACCGGCGGTATCGATCAGCGTGTATTTGCGTCCCTGACGCTCGAATTCGATATGAATCGAGTCGCGCGTGGTGCCCGGCATGTCGTATGCGATCACGCGCTCTTCACCGAGGAGTGTATTGACCAACGTCGATTTGCCGACGTTCGGACGCCCGACGATGGCAATCCTCACTCGCCCGTCGTTCTGCTTATCCTCTTCGCTCTCGTCCTGACTCGCGTAAAACGGTGCGATGGCTTCGTCGATGACTTCCTTCACACCGTCGCCATGCGCGGCCGAGATGGCGAGCGGGTCGCCCAGACCGAGTTCGTAGAATTCGTTCGCGACCGACGAATACTTCATGCCCTCGGCCTTATTGACCACGAGCATGATCTTGCGCCCTGTCTTGCGCAGATAATCGGCAATGATCTGATCGTGCGGCGTGAGACCCTGACGTCCGTCCACGATATAGATCACCACGTCGGCCTCAACCACGGCCTGACGCGTCTGCTTGGCCATTTCGTGGAAGATGCCCTCCTTGGCCACGGGTTCGAAGCCACCGGTGTCAATCAGCAGGTACGGATGCTCGCCAACGCGCCCCTCGCCATAGTGACGGTCGCGCGTGAGCCCGGGCATGTCGGCGACGAGCGCGTCGCGCGAGCGGGTCAAACGGTTGAATAGCGTCGATTTGCCGACGTTGGGGCGCCCTACGAGCGCGATCACGGGTTTCATGAATAAGCCCTAAAAACGAAGACGGCCGGCAGCGCGCCGGCCGTTCCCGGAAAATGCCCGGGTGCTGCCGGTAACCGGTTAATCCGGACGGAAGCCGTAGATGTTGCCGTCGCGCGTTTGCACAACCAGTGTCTGGCCGGCAAGGATCGGTTGCGCACCGATCGCACCGCTCAGTTTGACGCGAGCCAGAAGCTCACCATTGTCACGCGACAGGAAATGCAGATAGCCCTGCTTGTCGCCCACCACCACCACGCGGCCGAGCGCCAACGGCGCCGACAGGTCGCGGTACTTGAGCTTGTCGTTCTGCCACAGTGTACTGCCATCGGCAGCGCTGAAGGCGTAGACGGCGCCATCGGTGTTCACTGCCGCCACCACACGTTCATCCTGCGTAACACCGTTCGGCGACGAGAAATCGCGCGCCCACAAGCCATTGCCGGTCTGCACATCGGCACAGCCCACACGGCCCTGGAACGTCGCACCGCACACCTGACGGCCGAACACGACCGGCGAGCCGGTTACGTCGTTCACACGCTCCACTTCCGTCACACCCTTCGGGTACGACAGCGGCGTGACCCACAGCGGGTTGCCGGTATTGGCGTCGAGCGCCACCATCTTGCCGCCAGGGAAGCCCGTCACGACGGCACGGTCACCCACGAACGTCATGCCCGTGCCGGTACGCAGCGTGAGCGTCGACGACGGCTGCGAATACGACCAACGCACCGAGCCCGTACCCGAATCGAACGCCGTCACGCGATTGTTGATCGCACGCACGACAACGATGCCGCGACCAACCAGCGGCGCCGTGAGTACCTCGCTACCGGCGTTGGCCTTCCAGAACTGCTTGCCGTCGTGATCGAACGCGATCACATCGCCCTTGTGCGTGGCGACGACGGTCGTCTCGCCGTCGCTGCCCGGACCGGCGGTGATGTTCGTATCCGCCTTGGCCGACCAGGTCGATGCCCCCGTATCCGCATCCACGCGCACGATGCTGCCGTTCGCGCCTGCGGCGAACACGGCGTTGCCCACCGCGACCGGTGCGAAGCTGTAAGCGCCGGCCTTGCCAACGCTGGCTGTCCAGATCTGCTTGACGGTCAACGCCTGCTTGATCTCCGTGAGCGGCGTCGGCTCGTGCGCCGGCTTGCCGCCGAAGATTCCGCAACCACCCAGCGTACCCAGCACTGCCAGCGTCAGCACGGCACTGCCCGCGCGCTTGAAAATGCCACGGCGCGTCGACGCCGCCTGCGCGGACTGTGACATGGCCATCGTTTGCGGCATCGATCGACGGAAGTCGTTAAAGATCATCATGTACCCGGTTATGCGTTATGGGAGGGTAATACTTGCCAACGGAGTGCCAAACGCGCGTCAGGCCCCCAGCGCGTCGAGCTTGAACTGAACGAACTGGCGCATGCCCGAATCCTGCTTGTCGAGCTTTTCGAGTGCCAGCTTGTACGCGGTACGCGCATCGGCCACCTTGCTCTGCGCGACCAGCACGTCGCCACGGCGATCGGCGAACAGACCGGCGTAAGGGGCGGGCGGATTGTCGAGCAGCTTGAGCGCTTCGTCGTACGCTTTTTCGTCGAGCAACACACCGGCCAGACGCAGCTTGGCAAGTTGCTTGTACTCGTCGTCCTTCGCGTTCGACACCGCCCACTGCAGTTGCGCCTTCGAACCCGCCGCATCCCCCGCATCTGCAAGCGACTTGGCTGCAAGCATTGCCGTCATCTGTGCGTACGGCGTACCGCTGAACTTGCTTTCCATGTCCGACGCGATACGGGCCACCTTCGCCTTGTCCTTCGCGTCGATGGCATTCTCCAACTCGCCATACAGTACGCCCGCCTCGACCGTCTGCTTGCGGTCGTAATAGCGCCAAAGGTTCCAGCCACCATAGGCCAGCATGATGACGACCAGCGTCCAGATAACGTAATTGCCGTACTGCTTCCACCAGGCCTTTACGTTCTCGATCTGTTCCTGTTCCTCGTGATAGCTGCTCATTCGCCGGTGCTCTCCGTGTCTGGCGTCTTGAATTAATGAAGGGTTTCGTTACCCGCGCCGACATCGGCCAGGCTTTCGTTCACGCTTTCGTCGGCACTGGCGACGATCGTGTCGATCAAGTGCTCCGCGAGGCCGTCGAACGCTACGCTCGTCTGATTGTTCGCCTGATCGGCGGCACGCAGGTGCTTGACCACGGCCGTGCCCGAAGCCACTTCGTTCTCGCCGATGATCACTGCGAAATTCGCGCCGCTCGCGTCCGCACGCTTCATTTGCGACTTGAAGCTGCTGCCCTTGCCGTCCGGACTGCAGTGGAATACGACGTTCAAACCGGCATCACGCATACGTTCGGCCGCGATCAGCGCAGGCGCGACAGCCGCGTCACCCTGATGCACGACGTACACGTCGGCGCCTTCGGCCTGCGGCACGAGATCGTCTTCGCGCAGCAATTCGAGAATGCGCTCAACTCCCATGGCCCAGCCGCACGCCGGCGTGGCATCGCCACCCAGTTGTTCGACCAGCGGATCGTAACGGCCGCCACCGGCAACCGTGCCCTGTGCACCCAGCTTGTCGGTCACCCACTCGAACACGGTCAGATTGTAGTAATCCAGCCCGCGCACCAGACGCGGATTGATCGTGAACGGAATGTTGTTCGCCTTGAGCAGCGACTGCACGCCTTCGAAATGCTTGATCGAGTCCTCACCGAGGTAGTCGATGAGCTTCGGTGCCCCTTCGACCATCTCCTGCATCGCCGGGTTCTTCGTATCGAGCACGCGCAGCGGGTTCGTGTAGAGACGGCGCTTGCCGTCTTCATCGAGCAAGTCGACATGCTTCTCGAGATACGCGATCAGATCGGCACGATGACGTGCACGCTCTTCGCCCTGCCCCAGCGAGTTCAGTTGCAGATGAATGCCGGTCAGCCCGAGATCGTCCCACAGGCGCTGGCACATCAGAATGATTTCGACATCCGCGTCCGGACCGGCAAGACCGAGCGCCTCAACGCCCACCTGGTGGAACTGGCGATAGCGGCCGCGCTGCGGCTTCTCGTGACGGAACATCGGGCCGAAATACCACAGACGCTTCGGACCGCCGTACAGCAGATTGTGTTCGAGCGTCGCACGCACTGCGGCTGCGGTGCCCTCCGGGCGCATCGTCAATTGCTCGCCGTTGAGCGAATCGGTGAAGCTGTACATCTCCTTCTCGACGATATCGGTCACTTCACCGATACCGCGCGTGAACAATTGCGTGTGCTCGAGAATCGGCGTACGGATCTGCTGATAGCCGTACGCACGCAACATGGCGCGCACCGATTCCTCGAAGAACTCCCACAGGGCTTCGTCCTGCGGAAGAATGTCATTCATGCCTTTGACCCCGGCCAGTTTGGCGGGGCGCTTCTTCTTTGCGTCAGTCATATTCTCTTGTGTGTCCTGCCTGCTTATGCGGCGACCGCCCCTTCGGCCTGACCGTAGCGGGTCTTCACGTACGCGTCGACGATCTGCTGGAACTCTTCGGCGATATGATCGCCGCGCAGCGTGCGCACCTTTTCACCATCGACGAACACGGGGGCCGCCGGCGATTCGCCCGACCCCGGCAAGCTGATGCCGATGTTCGCGTGCTTCGACTCTCCGGGGCCGTTCACGATACACCCCATCACCGCGACGTTCATATTCTCGACGCCCGGATATTGCGCCTTCCATATCGGCATTTGTTCACGCAGATATGCCTGAATATTCGAGGCCAGTTCCTGGAACACCGTACTCGTCGTGCGGCCGCACCCAGGGCAGGCGATGACCATCGGCGCAAACGCGCGCAGGCCCATCGTCTGCAGGATTTCCTGCGCCACCACGACCTCACCGGTACGCGCGCCGCCGGGCTCCGGCGTCAGCGAAATACGGATCGTGTCGCCAATCCCTTCCTGCAGCAGCACCGACAGTGCGGCCGTCGACGCCACGATACCCTTCGACCCCATGCCGGCTTCGGTCAGCCCCAGATGCAGGGCGTAGTCGCAACGCTTGGCCAGTTCGCGATAAACGGCGATCAGGTCCTGCACCGCGCTCACCTTGCAGGAGAGCAAAATCTTGTTGGCCGACAAACCCACGCGTTGCGCCAGTTCCGCCGACTCCAGCGCCGACGTGATAAGGGCTTCGTACATCACGCTCTGTGCATCCCAGGGCGTCGCACGTGCCGCGTTCTCGTCCATGATCCGCGCGAGCAGCGACTGATCCAGGCTGCCCCAGTTCACGCCGATACGCACAGGCTTGTCGTACTTGATCGCCATTTCGATCATTTGCGCGAACTGCGTATCACGTTTGGCGCCTTGCCCGACGTTACCCGGGTTGATGCGGTACTTCGACAGCGCGTCGGCGCATGCCGGATAGTCGGCAAGCAGCTTATGGCCGTTGTAGTGAAAGTCGCCGACCAGCGGCACCATCACACCCATGCGGTCAAGTTGGTCGCGAATTGCCGGCACCGCGGCGGCGGCTTCCGGTGTATTCACGGTGATGCGTACCAGCTCGGAGCCTGCCTGCGCCAGTTCCTTGACCTGAATGGCCGTACCGATCACGTCTGCCGTATCGGTGTTGGTCATCGATTGCACGCGAATCGGCGAGTCGCCACCGACCGTCACCAGTTGCCCACCCCAGCGAATCTCGACCTTGCGCGACTGACGGCGGGGTGCCGGACCGCCGATGATCGGCATGCATTCTACAGAAGCCATGATTACCCTCTTTCGGTCTTACTGGAGCGTCAGACGCGCCACATTGCCCGCGTTGCGGGACTTGATCTCGACCGGTTGACCGTTGAATTCCAGCGACTCGACGCCCGCGACGTTACCCACAACGACCTTGAGCGGCGCATCGCCCGTAATTACCTGTTCGGCACCTGCGCGCATCAACTGGGAGAACAGCACCTTGCCGTCCTTCGAACGTACTTCGACCCAGCTATCCGCCTTCAGGTGCAACGCAATCTTGCCATTACCTGGCGCACCCGGGATGGACGCCTTGCCATCGGCCGGGGTTCCCGGCGTCGGCGCCACCGGCGCGGCTGCAGCGCTGGCGCCCGTCAGCCCGGCAACCACGTGCGTCGGATCGGTAGCCGCAATCAGGCCCGGGCCCGCTGCGGCAGCGCTGGCCGGTGCAGTATTGACGGCACCCTCGGTATTGCCGGTGTTGACGCTATTCGTACCGTCTGCGCCGGGCGGCGTGCCATTGGCATCGGCCACCACAGGTTGACTGGCCGGTTCGGCAACGTCTGTCGCTCCCTGGGCCGATGCAGCACTGGCCAACTCTGCCGGCTCGGTGGAACCACGCCCCGGCTTGTGGGCATTGCCGAAATACCAGGCAGCGCCGGCGATCACGACGAGCGCAGCCAACGCCCAAGGCCATTTGGCCTGCGACGCGGCAACCGGCGAGCGGAAGCGCACCGGGCTCTTCGGAATACTCGGCTGGCCCGTCGGGGGTTGCGGAATATCGATGGGCGCAGCGCGGCCAAAACGGCGCAGCGGCTCGATCATCGGCTCCGGATCGGCCCCGAGCATGCGTGCGTAGCTGCGCACGACACCCAGAATAAATGGCATTTCCGGCAAGGCATCCCACTCGCCGGCTTCAAGACGCTTGAGCTTTTGCACCGAGACTTTCAAGCGCGCCGACACGTCTTCGATCGACATGCCGCGCTGCTCGCGCAATGCTGCCAGTTGCGCACCCACCTGCGCCCCCAGCTCAGTCCATCCGACGGTCGCTCCCTGCGGCAATCCTTGGCTCTCGGCCCCGGCTTGCCCGCATGCATCCGCCTGATTCTGGTTATCCATCGATACGCCCCCGTTCGTAGACAGCCGCCTGCAGCGGCTGAGGATATGCTGGCGACAGTTCCACTACCTCACCTCCCGTGCACGCGGCGTGAAGATCTGCACGGCGCATCGGACGACTCAGCGAGGAACTGACGGAATCGCGCGGGACACGATACGCGCCCCGCGCAAGGAATGCTGTAGTGCGAGACTGATCCGACGGGCGGCATGGCGCGTGCGGGGCCGACGGCCCTCGCCACGGTCCGCGCCCGCTCATGCGCAACCTCATACGGTACGCACCTCGACCGCGATTTTCCCAAATTTGCCGCGCTGCGCAAGCCGCGTGCGATCCTGCACCTCTCCAGCGAGCTGACCGCATGCCGCATCGATGTCGTCGCCGCGCGTCTTGCGCACGGTTGTCACGAGCCCTGCGTCGAGCAGAATTTGCGCGAAGCGCTTGATCTGCGGGTCTTTCGAGCGCAGCAGGCCGGATTCGGGAAACGGATTGAACGGGATCAGATTGAATTTGCACGGCACGTCGCGCGTCAGGGCGACAAGCTCGCGCGCATGCGCCTCGGTGTCGTTCACACCGTCGAGCATGCAGTACTCGAACGTGATGAAATCGCGCGGCGCCACTTCCAGGTAACGCTCGCACGCGCCCATCAGTTCGCGTAACGGATATTTCTTGTTGAGCGGCACGAGCACATCGCGCAGTGCGTCGTTCGGCGCATGCAGCGACACGGCCAGCGCCACAGGGAGTTCCTGCCCCAGACGATCCATCATCGGCACGACACCCGAGGTCGACAGTGTGACACGGCGACGCGACAGCCCATAGGCGTTATCGTCGAGCATCAGGCGCATTGCACCCACGACATTGTCGAAATTGAGCAACGGCTCGCCCATGCCCATCATCACCACGTTGGTGATGACACGCTCGTTCTTGCCTTCTCGCCCGAGGTCGCGGCGCAACGCAAACTCGGCCATCCACAATTGACCGATGATTTCGCCAAGCGACAGATTGCGCGAGAAACCCTGCTTGCCGGTCGAACAGAACCGGCAGTTGACGGCGCAGCCCGCTTGCGATGAAACGCAAAGCGTGCCACGCGTCTCTTCGGGGATGTAGACGGTCTCGACGGCGTTGCCGTTACCCACGTCCAACAGCCATTTGCGCGTGCCATCGGTCGACACGTGGTCGGTGATGGCCGCCGGCGCAGCGATGATCGCACGTGTGTGCAACTTTTCGCGCAGCGACTTGGCAAGATCGGTCATGCCGTCGAAATCGGCGGCACCCATCTGGTGGATCCAGCGCTGGAGCTGGCGAGCACGGAACGGCTTCTCGCCGAGCGTGCCGCAATAGGCGGCCAGACCGTCCGGATCGTAATCAAGCAGATTCGTGAGGTTGGTCATGGCCCTGGTCCGTCAACATCCCTTCGGTATCTTCCTGCGATTGAGCGGCTAAACGCGTATTAACGCGCGTAGACGTTCAGGCCGGCGAAGAAGAACGACACTTCGACAGCAGCCGTTTCGGCGGCATCCGAACCATGCACGGCGTTCGCGTCGATGCTGTCGGCGAAGTCGGCGCGAATCGTGCCCTTCTCAGCCTTCTTCGGATCGGTAGCGCCCATCAGTTCGCGGTGCTTCGCGATGGCGTTCTCACCTTCCAGCACCTGAATCATCACCGGACCGGAGATCATGAAGTCGACCAGATCCTTGAAAAACGGGCGCTCCTTGTGCACGGCGTAGAACTGCTCGGCTTCGGCGCGCGACAGGTGCACCAGCTTGGCGGCTGCGATCTTCAGGCCTGCGCCTTCGAAACGGCTATAAATCTGGCCGATCACGTTCTTGGCAACGGCATCGGGCTTGATAATCGACAAAGTGCGTTCGACTGCCATGAAAAACTCCAAAAAATTAAGCAGTTATATAACCAACATGAACCCGTAATTGTAGCACGAAGGCTGTTATGATGGTGATGGAACCTACGGTACGCGTACCGCTCAAACGCAAGACGGCCGGGACGATCCGGCTTTTCAAGAAGTTGACGTAAGGGTGTGATTCCGGCACCTTACCCAAATGGGAAGGTCGGATGGCGTGCCGGCGGCTTGAAATTCAGGCATTCGCCCTGAGATTTCGAGAATCGTCTGAGCGCTTTCCCGGGAGTCTTTCGGTATCCTTTGACTTCGACGACAAGCCAGACCAACGGCTGCGGGGGATTTGCCGGCGACGAGAGCCGGTCATCGTAAGCGTCAAGAGGCGCTTGCCGGCCCCGCCGGCGGGCACAATGACCACGGAGAACACATTATATGAACCAGGATTTCCAACGTTTCGGCTACGGTGGGACGCAAGGCGCCACAACCGTACAGGTGCGCAACAAGGTACTGCGCAATACATACTGGCTGCTCGCGCTGTCGATGCTGCCGACGATTGCCGGGGCTTGGCTGGGCGTGAATTACGGTTTCTCGCTGTTCGCGGGCAGCCCGATGGTCAGTGTGATCGCATTCCTTGCCATTGCTTTCGGCTTCATGTTCGCCATCGAGCGCTTCAAGAATAGCGGCGTAGGCGTGGCGTTGCTGCTGGGCTTCACGTTCTTCATGGGCCTCATGCTTACGCGCCTGCTGAGCTTCGTGCTCGGCTTCTCGAACGGCGCATCGCTGATCATGTTGGCGTTCGGCGGAACCGCCGTGATTTTCGGCGTGATGGCAACGGTCGCCACGGTCAGCAAGCGCGACTTCAGTGGCTTGGGCAAATGGCTGTTCATGGGCGTGCTCGTGATTCTGCTGGCCTCGGTTGCCAACATCTGGCTGCAACTGCCGGCGCTGATGCTGACGGTCTCGGTCCTCGCCATCGCCATCTTCTCGGCATACATTCTGTTCGACGTGCAGCGCGTCGTGAACGGCGGCGAGACGAACTATGTCACGGCGACGCTCGCGATTTATCTCGACCTGTACAACATCTTCACCAACCTGCTCGCCATCCTCGGTGTGCTGGGCGGCAATCGCAACTGACGCCCCCGTCGCGGCGGCGCGGACATCCCCGCGTCACCGGAGACGCAAAAAAGCCAGTCCCTCGGGACTGGCTTTTTTCTTTATTTACGCGGCGTGATTTTCCAGCTCGCCTCGCCGCCCTGCCTGCTCGGCACCTCAGCCAACCGGCCGCAACTCATTTCGCAAAGTCCGCGGCCAATCACGCAATGTCGTCAGGCCGCTTCGTGAATCACGCCCTCACCGCCGGTGGCCCCGGCAATCGCCTCAAGACCTTCATCTGCCTGATGCTCGGCGACGTCAGATTCCGACACTCGCATGCGCGGCACCCAGGGCTGGCCGATGCTCTCATGCTCGAAAACCGCCATCGACTCGACGTGCGAGGTGTGCGGGAACATATTCACCACACCGGCCAGCGTCAGACGATACCCCGCCTCATGCACAAGAAGGCCAGCATCTCTGGCAAGCGTCGCGGGACTGCATGAAACGTAGACGATGCGCTTAGGCAGGCCTTCGCACCCCTGCTGCGCCAGTTCGGCCAGCGCCTTCGATACCGCCAGGGCGCCCTCTCGCGGCGGATCGATCAAGTAACGATCAAAGGCGCCCAAGGCACGAATATCGTCTGCCGTGATATCGAACAGATTGCGGCAAGCGAACTCGGTGCGGTCCGCCACCCCATTGCGCTGCGCGTTGGCGAGCGCGCGTTCGGTCAGCGCGGTACTGCCCTCGATCCCGACAACCGATCCGGCACGGCGCGCCAGAGGCAGCGTGAAGTTGCCCAGACCACAGAACAGATCGAGCACACGTTCATGCGACTCCGGCGCGAGCAATCGCAGCGCGCGATGCACGAGAACGCGGTTGATCTGGTGATTGACCTGCGTGAAGTCGGTGGGCTTGAACGGCATCCGGATCTGGTACTCCGGAAGCGTGTAGTGCAACTCCGGCTCAAGCGGATAGAAGGGTACCGCCGTGTCCGGCCCCTTCGTCTGCACCCAGAATTGCACGCGATTCGCGTCTGCAAACGCGCGCAGCATGTCTTCATCCGCCGGCGTGAGAGGCTCGAGAATACGCAACACCAGTGCCGTCACGTCCGCGCCAATCGCCAACTCAATCTGCGGCAAACGCTCGCGAATCGATAGCGATTCGACCAGACGCCGCAGCGGCACAAGCATATCCGACACGTGACGCGGCAACACTTCGCACGAGTCCATGTCGGCCACATAGCTGCTCTTGCGCTCGTGGAATCCGATGAGGACCCCCCCCTTCTTCGGCACATAGCGCACCGTCAAGCGCGCACGGAATCGGTAACCCCAATCTGGCCCCTGAATCGGGCGAAGTATGGCTTCGGCCTTCACCTTGCCAAGGCGCGCCAGATTATCTTCGAGCACCCGTTGCTTGATGGCAATTTGCGCACGCGGTTCGAGATGCTGCATCGAGCACCCCCCGCACTTGCCGAAATGCGGACATTGCGGCTTGGCGCGCATCGAACTCGCGCGCAGCACATTGATGGCTTCCGCCTGCTCAAACTTGGGCTTGCGCCGATAGCTGAGATACGTGACGCGTTCGCCCGGCAGCGCGCCTTCGACGAAAATCACTTTACCGGGTTTAAAGTCCGGCGTACCTGGCTCTCCCTCGGGTGCGGTGCGGCCGACACCGCGCGCCTCCATGTCGAGCGATTCGATATCGATGATGCCGGGCTCGGCGCTGGGCCGATTGCGCGAGGAGTTTCGGGAGGAGCGGGTCACGTCTTCATTCTCATATGCGACAGCAAACCCGACATTTTAATCGATTCGCCCGCCATTCATGCAGCACTCGCAAGGCGATCCTGCCTAATTCGTCGCAAATGAACGGAATCACACCCAAGCGGCGAGATATTCCTTCCAGTGCGGCGCCGCTTCCTGCTCGAGCGAGCGCTTTACGAATTCGATTTCCTGATCGTACTCCGCCTGGCGCAAACCACCGCGCATCAACTGAAAACGACAGTAAACAAGGTACGTATTGACGACGTCGGTCTCGCAATAGTTGCGAATCTCTTCGAGCTTGCCGCCGCGATAAGCCTCCCAGACTTTACTGCCGTCCATCCCGAGCTTGCCGGGGAATCCGCACAGCTTGGCGAGGTCGTCGAGCGGGGCATTCGCGCGCGCCTGATACATCGCCAGCAAGTCCATCAAATCCAGATGGCGCTGGTGATAACGGCTGATGTAGTTATTCCACTTGAACTCGCGGTCGTCTTCACCCATGTCCCAATAACGGGGCGCGGCAATGCCGTGAATCATCGCGCGGTAATGCAACACCGGCAGATCGAAGCCACCACCATTCCACGACACGATTTGCGGCGCGTATTTTTCGATAGTGCGATAAAAGCCCGAGACAAGCGCTCCCTCGCCATCGTCGAGTGTGCCTAGCGACTTCACGCGGAACCCGTCGCGATCGCGGAACACGCACGAGATGGCGGCGATGCGATGCAGGTGAAGGGGCAGGAAGTCGTGCCCGACCTTTTCACGGCGCGCGGCGAAAGCGGCTTCGGCAACGGCGTCGTCGGAAAACCCTGCGTACGCCGGTTCGAGCTTGCGCAAACCGTCGACGTCGGGAATCGTTTCAATGTCGAAGACGAGTACGGGAGATGGCATGATGAAAATCAAAAGAAAGAATCAGCGAGCATCGCAATTCGGCATCGTCGCCCTGCCCGCTCGCATTCAACGCGGGATACAGGCCACCACATCTATCAGAGCACCGCGTCCTTACGAACGCCGTTCGACGCGAAATAGCGTTTGAGTTTGACGAGCGCCTCTTGCTGGATCTGACGCACGCGCTCGCGGGTCAATCCCATCTCGTCGGCGAGTTCCTCGAGCGTGGCAGGTTCCACGCGATTGAGGCCGAACCGGCGCTCGATGACATAACGATGTTTGGTGGACAGTCGCGAGAGCCACAGGCGCATGAGGTCTTCCAGCTCGCGATGCTGCACCTCCTGCTCGGGGGCCTGGCTATGATCGTCAGAAAGCAGGTCGAGCAGACTGCTGCCGGGATCGATTTCCAGCGGTGCGTCCAGCGACGCCACATGCTCGTTGAGCGCGAGGATGTCGATGATCTCCTCGGGTGTCTTGCCGGTGAGATCGGCAATATCCTCGACGCGCGCATCCCGTTGCTCACCGCCGTCGACATACGCCGCACTCTTTTCAAGGTGACGCTTTGCGCGCAGTACCTGATTGAGTTCGCGAATGACATGCACCGGCAAGCGTACCGTGCGCGCCTGATTCATGATGGCGCGTTCGATGCTCTGGCGAATCCACCACGTGGCATACGTCGAAAAACGGAAACCGCGCCCTGGGTCGAATTTTTCGATGGCGTGCATCAGGCCGAGGTTGCCCTCCTCGATCAGATCGAGCAACGGCACTCCGCGGTTGAGATAGCCCTTGGCAATGCTCACAACGAGGCGCAGATTGCGCTCGATCATGACCTGGCGCGCGGCAAACTCGCCCGCCTGCGCACGCGTGGAGAAATCAAGTTCCTCGGTGGGCGTCAGCAGCGGCTTGACACTGATGCGATTAAGATAGTGCTGGACGGTGTCGGCGGTGAGCTCGGCTTGCAACACGGTGCCGAAGTCGTCGCCGGCGGCAGCTTTGCGCTTGCGGCCGGTGGCGGCAGTGCCTCCCCCCTCCTCGGCGGTGTCGGACGGCGAGGCGTCCTCCTCCTCCGCCTCGCGCTCGTCGAAAGCGTCGTCCACGTCCTCGTCCTGCCGGGATTGCCGATCGTCAACGTCCTGATCGGTCTCCGGGGCAGCGAGGTCTTCCTCTTGCGAAGTACGACGCTTTCTCTTGAGCATTCGACCCTGCCTAGTTTATTGAGGCGGCAAATACTTCATCGGATCCACTGGCTTGCCGTCACGGCGCACCTCGAAGTGCAGCATGACACGATCTGCATCCGAGTTACCCATTTCGGCAATTTTCTGACCCCGCGTCACGGAGTCGCCTTCCTTGACCAACAGTGTGCGGTTGTGCGCATACGCCGTCAAGAAGGTGGCATCGTGTTTGATGATGACAAGGTTGCCATAGCCACGCAGGCCGGCTCCCGAGTACACCACTTTACCCGCGCCCGCCGCATAGACGGGATCGCCGGTGCTGCCAGCGATGTTCAGGCCTTTATTCTTCGAATCGTCGAAACGGCCCACGACACTGCCCTTGGCCGGCCACGAAAGCTGCAACTCGCCACTCGACACGGCAGACGGTGCCGCCGATGCCGACGAACTGGCCGGCGGTGTCACCACAGCGGGCGGCACCGATGCCGGATTGCTGCTCGCGGACGACGGCGTGCTGGCCACGGGTGCCGGCACCGGCGTACCTGTGTCGCCTGCCGGCGGCTTCACACGCAGTACCTGACCGACTTCGATCTGGTCCGGGTTTTGAATATTGTTCCATCGCGCGATGTCGCGATAGTTCTGACCGTTCTCCAGCGCGATGCGATAGAGGCGATCACCCGGCTTGACGCGATAATACCCGGCCGGCACCGGTGTGTTGTCAATGACGGGCGCGGTGCCCGGCACATTGCTGTCGGTCGTCGTACCGCCTACGGTACGGTCGACGACCGGCGCCCCGACTTGTCGCGATGCACACGCTGCCAGCATGCTCAGCAACAGGACACTGGCGACGCGTTGTTGGAAACCCGCTCGCAAATTCACTCAAATCCTCCGCAGAATAGGCCCGACGGGCTTAAATGATGCCCGATTTTAAGGGGACGAATAACACCCTATCAAGCTGCGTCTCGCGCCATTGGCGCGCACCGACGCGCTCGATGAGGGTCAAAATCTGTTGCTCACCACCCACCGGGGCGATAAGACGTGCGCCGACCGCAAGCTGATCGATCAGCGCGTCCGGAATTTCCAGTCCGGCAGCCGCGATGACGATGCCGTCGAAAGGCGCGACGGCCGGCAGGCCCAGACGCCCATCGCCGTAGTGCAGGCGAATATTGGGCACCCGCAAGGGCCGCAGGTTGGCCTTTGCCCGCTCATGCAGCGGACGAACGCGCTCAATGGAATAGACGTCGCGTGCCACGCATGACAACACCGCCGCCTGATAGCCGCAACCCGTGCCGATTTCCAGCACTTTCTCCAGTGGACGCCCCCCGCCAAGCAGCAATTCGATCATGCGCCCGACGACCGACGGCTTCGAAATGGTCTGTCCGTGCCCGATCGGCAACGCGGCGTCTTCATAAGCCTGATTAGCAAGCGCCGCATCCACGAACCCATGACGCGGCACCGTCGCCAGCGCCGCCAGCACGCCCGGGTGTTTGACGCCCGACGCCGCCACGCGTTCAGCCATTCGCGCCCGCACCCGATCCGACGTCAGCCCGATGCCATCGGGCGAACTGCCAAGGGCCGATGTGCCGGCACGGGCTGTGCCGCCAGTCGAAACCTTCCCAGGCATCGCACTGCGCACCGCGCTCTTCGCACCTGGCGCACTCCCCTTCTGAGCGACACCCGCGCCCGGCACCTTGGCGGCGGGCCGAGGAGCGCTTTTCGTGGGATGCGACGCTGGCTGAGCATGCGGTGCCGACGCTGGTCTTGCAAGTCCTTTCGGCACGACCGAGTGCGGCGCGTGCGCGCCGCCGGGCCGGGCCGAAGCCCCTGCCATCGGCGTGGAAGCAGCTCGCAGGCTGTTATGCGTCGCGGCGGAAGCACTTCCGTTCGCCGTCGGCTTTCCATTTCCCGGGTTCGCAGGCGCAGTGCCCCGCGTCATCGCGGCAGGCGGTGCACCGGCGGGACTGGCCCGCGACGCCTTGTCGAGCACCGGCGCCTTGCGTTGCCGGCGCGTCATGACTTCGGCAAGAGGAAGAGGAAAACGCTTCGGCGATGTCGTCATCGTTGGGCCACCCCTGCGCTGGCCAGCCAATCGTGCACGACGCCAAGTCGTGCGGTATGCGTGAGATCCAGTTGCAAGGGGGTGACCGAGACGTAATCGTGCGCCACGGCATGGAAATCCGTGCCTTCGCTGCTATCGCGAGCATCGCCGGCCGGACCGATCCAGTAAATCGTTTCGCCGCGCGGGCTTTCCTGACGGATCACTGGCTGCGATTGGTGTCTTTTCCCAAGACGCGTCGCGAGCGAGCCCTTCAGGTGGTCGTACGGCAAATTGGGGATATTGACGTTCAAAAGGAAGGGGGCCCCCAGCGGGCGCTCCATATAACGCTCGACAATCTCGCGCGCTACACGCGCTGCGCTTTCCAGATGATCCCAGCCTTTGTTGACTTGCGAGAACGCGAACGAAGGAACGCCGAAGAGAAAACCCTCGGTGGCCGCTGCCACGGTACCGGAGTACAACGTGTCTTCGCCCATGTTCTGGCCATTGTTGATGCCGGAGACCACGATATCGGGCCGCTCGTCGAGCAGCCCGGTCAGCGCCACGTGCACACAGTCGGTCGGCGTGCCGTTGATGAACGTGAAACCGTTGCCCGCCTTGAACACGGAAAGCGGTCGTTGCAGGGTCAGAGAATTGGACGCACCACTACAGTTCTGTTCGGGTGCCACCACGGTAATGTCGCCAAGCGGTGCCAGCGCCTCATATAGCGCGGCCAGGCCCGGCGCCTGATACCCATCGTCGTTGCTGAGCAGGATTCGCATGCGGCAATTGTAACCGAGGAAAGGTGCTCGGATATGACGCCATAGCGGCATCGGTCGCGTCTTCGCCACGGCACGGCGTCGACAGTTTTGCCACGGTCCTGCCACAAGTTTGCCGCCAATCGGTCATGGCCGCCGGCGGTGAAACTACGCCCGCCGAACGGCCCGACACGCCGTTACATCTTCTCGGTCTCTCCGGCTTGCGGCTGCCAGACAAGCAAACGCCGCTCAACCACCCCCACCAGCCCATCGAGCACGAGCGCAAACGCCGTCAGAATCAGCACCCCGGCGATGACCGCGTTGATGTCGAAGGTTCCTTCCGCTTGCAGGATCAGATAACCGACGCCTCGCGCCGAGCCGAGGTACTCCCCGACCACGGCCCCCACGAACGCGAGTCCGACGGAGTTGTGCAGACTGGAGAACACCCAACTGGTAGCGCTCGGCAGGTACACGCGACGCAACAACTGACGCTGATTCGCCCCTAGCATGCGCGCATTCGCCAGCACGACCGGGCTCACCTCTTTCACGCCCTGATAGACGTTGAAGAACACGATGAAGAACACCAGCGTCACGCCCAGCGCCACTTTCGACCAAATGCCAAGCCCGAACCACACACCGAAGATCGGCGCGAGGATGACGCGAGGCATCGAGTTGGCCGCCTTGATGTAGGGATCGAGCAGCGCCCCCGCACTTGGCGAGAGTGCAAGCCAAAGCCCCACAGCCAACCCGAACACGGTACCGATCGCGAAGGCGAGCACCGTCTCCACCAGCGTGACGCCAAGATGAAGATAGATCTCGCCACTGACAAACCATTGCCAGATCTGGAGCAGCACCTTCTGCGGCTCACCGAAGAAAAAAGCCGCCTTGTCGGGGCTGTCGAAATAGAACGCGGGCAGCAGCGTCGGGCTCGTGAGAACGTACCAGACGAGAAAACCCACCACCAGCAGCAGCCATTGCCACAAACGCAGGTGGCGCATGAACGAACGATTACGCATGACGAACGAATTCCGGGAATATCAGACAAGCCACCAGGCGAATCAGATGGGCCAATCGAACAAGCCAAAGCCGTCCGGCAAATTGAACCATTCCATCCAGTCCAGCCAGCGCGCCCAGCCGCACACACCTATCACGAGCCCTGAGATATCACACATGACGATTCAGACAGCCTTCAACTGTTGCGCATAGCCCTTGAGCACCTCCTCGCGCAACACGTCCCAAATCTGAGCATGCAGTTCGGTGAAGCGCGGATGATTCCGAATTTCCGCCACATCTCGCGGACGTGGCAGATCGATCCGGAATTCCCCGATGGGATGCGTGCCCGGCCCTGCCGCAAGCACCACGACACGGTCCGATAGCGCGATCGCTTCGTCCAGATCGTGCGTGATGAACAGCACCGCACGGCGCTTGGCTGCCCACAACTCGAGCAACTCGTTTTCCATGAGCTGACGCGTCTGGATATCGAGTGCCGAGAACGGTTCGTCCATCAAAATGATGTCCGGATCGAGAATCAGCGTCTGCGCCATGGCGACACGCTTGCGCATGCCGCCCGAGAGTTGGTGCGGATAACGATCACCGAACCCGCCCAACCCCACACGCTTGAGCCACTCGTTTGCGCGCACCGACGCTTCCTCGGGCGTCACGCCTCGGAATTCGAGACCTGCGCTCACGTTGTCGATGGCGTTGCGCCAAGGCATCAATGCTTCGGCCTGAAACATATAGCCCGCGCGCGAGTTGATGCCTTTGAGCGTTTCGCCAAACACCTTGACGGTGCCGGACGATGGCGCCAACAGCCCGGCAGCGACGTTGAGCAACGTCGATTTGCCGCACCCCGTCGGGCCAACGACCGAGACAAACTCGCCCGGCGCGATATCGAGCGAGGTATCGGCCACCGCGGTGTAACGTTTCGAGCGATCGTCTCGCGCGACAAACGTACACGAAATACTGTCGAAACTAAGCGCCGGCGCAGTCATCATTTGTACTTGGCATCGGCCTTCTTGGTGAACTCATTCGTGAACGTCTTCGACAGGTCGATCGACTTGCCCTTGACCGTCTCGTCAAACGCCTGCAACGTGCGTAGCGCGGTCGCCGGGCCATCCGCAGGAATCAGGCCGTCCGGCGAAATGGCTTCTTTCACGCGGCTCCACGCATCGAGGTACAGCGCGCGGTCACCGAGCAGATAGGCGTCGGGCACCGTCTTGATGAGGTCCGACGGCCCTGCCGTCTGGAGCCAGCGCAGCGCACGCACCATGGCATTCGTGAGCGCCTGCGTCGTGTTCGGATTCTTCTGAATGAACGATTCGTTCGTATACAGACACCCCGCCGGCATGTTTCCGCCGAACACCGACACCGTTTCCTTGAGCGTACGCGTGTCCGAGATCACACGAATCTCCTTACCGCGCTCCAGCATGGTGATCACCGGATCGAGATTGACGATGGCGTCGATATTGCCCGAGCGAATTGCAGCAAGCGCCCCGGACGACGCACCGACGCCGACGAACGCCACCTCATTGGGCTTGACACCGCCCTTGGCAAGCACGAAGTTCGCCATGATGTTCGTCGACGAACCCGGCGCCGTCACGCCGATCTTCTTGCCGCGCAGGTCGGCCAGCGACTTGTAGTTCGGCATGGTCTTGTTCGACACACCGAAGACGATCTGCGGCGCGCGTCCCTGCAGGACAAACGCTCGGATGTACTGATTTTTCGCCTGCAACAGGATCGTATGTTCGTAAGCACCCGATACCACATCGGCACTACCGCCCACGAGGGCTTGCAATGCCTTCGAGCCGCCAGCGAAGTCGGAAATCTCGACGTCGAGCCCTTCGTCCTTGAAGTAATTCAGACGTTCGGCAATCGTAAGCGGCAGGTAATAGAACAGATTCTTGCCGCCGACGGCAATCGCGACCTTGGTCTTTTCAGGCTTGCCCTGGGCGAAGCCCGGGCGAATGCCCGTGCCGATCAGGCCGGTGGCGGCCAGTGCCGTGACGAACTGACGTCTTTGCATAGTGTTTGTCTCCGTGGTTGCAGCGTTCTTTCTTCGTCTGACGTGCTTGTTATTCGCGGATCGCGGCGAGTGCCACGCCCCGTGATACTGCGCGTGATCGCGTCGGTTCAGATGACGCCACCCTCGCGCAGTGCCTTGATTTGCCCGGCATCATAACCCAGTTGCCCAAGCACTTCGTCCGTGTGAGCACCCAGTGCCGGGCCGAGCCATTGTGTCTGGCCAGGCGTGTCCGATAGCTTCGGCGTGACGTTAGGCAAATCGATAGGGGTGCCATCCGGAAACGTGTGTCGCTGGATCATCTGACGCGCGATGAACTGCGGATCTTTGAACATGTCGGCTACGGTGTAGATACGGCTCGCAGGCACATCTGCCCCTTGCAACACGGCCAGCGCTTCGTCGATGGAGCGCCCGCGCGTCCAGTGGCCGATCGCCTCGTCGATTTCCTGCGTGCGCGGCACACGGCCATCGTTGTGCGCCAGCGCGGGATCTTCTGCCAGATCGGAGCGCCCGATGGCATGCATCAGGCGCTTGAAGATCGGGTCGCTGTTGCCCCCCACGACGATCATGCCGTCGGCACAGGGATAGGTGTTCGAGGGCACGATGCCGGGCAGCGACGCGCCCGTTCGTTCTCTCACCATGCCGGCCACGCTGTATTCCGGCACCACGCTTTCCATCAGGTTGAAGACGGCCTCATACAATGCGACGTCGACCACCTGTCCTCGCCCGCCGTTCACGTTGCGGTGATGCAGCGCCATCATCGCGCCGATCACGCCGTGCAATGCCGCAATGGAATCGCCAATGGAGATACCGATGCGCGGCGGCGGCAGATCGGGATAGCCCGTAATGTGACGCAGCCCGCCCATCGACTCGGCAATCGCGCCAAAGCCGGGCCGGTCGCGATACGGCCCCGTCTGTCCATATCCCGACAGGCGCACCATCACGAGCCCCGGATTCTCGGCCGACAGTTGTTCGTACCCCAACCCGAACCGCTCGAGCAAACCGGGACGGAAATTCTCGACCACGATGTCGGCCTGTGCCGCGAGCTTACGCACGATCTCCTGCCCCTCGGGGGACTTGAGGTTGATCGTCACCGATTTCTTGTTGCGAGCCTGCACTGCCCACCAGAGCGATGTGCCTCCTGCATCGGGGTGCATCTTGCGCCACTTGCGAAGCGGATCGCCATGCTGCGGATCTTCGATTTTGATGACTTCGGCCCCGAACTCGCCCAACATGCGCGCGGCAAACGGGCCGGCGATGAGCGTGCCGAGTTCAAGGACTTTCACGCCAGCGAGCGCACCACGCGCCGGCAAGCCGGCGCCACTGGCGGCAGGCGAGGCGGAAGATTCGGGAGACGTGCCGGCGGCGAAGGCCGTAGACGCCGTGGCAGGACCTTGCGGCAATGCAGATTCAAACGGCTTGGACGACTTGGACAACGCGTAGACTCCTGTGCCTTGCGACGGCCATCACCATCGACTTCGCGACGCCGCCCGAGGGCAACGCCTGTGCAAATGGGTGGCAAATGAAGTTCGTATAGTAATTCGACACTCGGCTATCGGCCAATAACCTCGCAGCAGATCCTGGAAAGTTCCGAGTCAAATCGATCCGAAGTCCGATCGAACGGCGCATCGGCGATATCTCATGTTTCGAACAGATGACGCGCCCCGCGCTGCGCTGCAATATAAATGGCCTCGCCGCGATTGCGCGCGCCGAGCCGCCGATACAGGGCGGAGACATGCGTCTTGGCGGTCCCCTCGGAAATCACCAGTTGCTGGCAGATCGTTTTGATGGATAACCCGCGCGAGAGCAGCGCGAGAATTTCGTACTGCCGCTGGGAGATGCCGAGCAGCGCCGATTCGGCCAGTTGTGTCGCCTTGTCGCCCCCCAGCGGGAACACCGGCAAACGCGAGAGCGGCAACGCCTCTCCCATGGCCTCCTGCCGCCAGAGCACGAGTAACGCCGAGAGCGCTTCCTCCGGCACGAATCGTCCCCCCGAGAACGCAAGATCGAAGACCGAACGAATTCGCGCGACCGAATTCGGCCAAGGCAGGCATGCGGCAACGCCCGCCTGGAGCCAGCGAATGATCTCATCGGGAAAACCCGCATCGCCGATGACGATGACGGGCACCGGCGGCACACATTCGGCCGCCGTCGTACACAGGGTGTCGACAGCCGGCGTACGGGCCACCGATTCTTCGAGTACGAGCGCGCGCCGCGAAGGCAATTCGCGTAACCAGAGCCAGTCCTGCACCGTCACATCGCCGACATGACGCAAGACCGGCGGTATCGCGTTCGCTTCGGTTTGCAACGCGATTTGCAGGCCGCCCAGCCAGGTGGCAGCCTCACCTACGACCAGCACACGCATGGTTTCCCCTGTCGTTCCGGTCAGCACCGTAGTACTGCCGTCCCCCGCTTTTTTTTGTCACGCCCGCCGCATGCCTCATTTGCCAGCTCAGGAATGGTAAACATCCCCCGTCGCCAGCACGAAAACCGAGGAAATCCTCAGGTGTTCGTCATACTTTACGCATCAGGCGTCACCTCGCTTTCGGCCGAGTTTACGCGTGAAGCCCGCATGGCGGCACGTTCCCCTCTCGATAATGCCGATCATTGTTGCCTCAGCGCGACAAACCGCGATCTGCGTAAATTATTTACTCAATTTTCGGAGATTCCGCTATTACTTTTTTCCCTTTCTTTTCTCAAATCGCGCAATAGAATACAAGCAGTGTTGGGAGGACAGCACGCGGAGGCCGGGGGGCACGCTATGTTCAAGATCACCATCAAGACGATGCGCAGTGCCACGTTCAGCTTGGCAGCTGCGTGCTTTGCAAGTGCTGCGCAGGCCGACATTACCGGCATTGCCGGTGTCCCGGTCGCCGTGAGCGACATGCTGCTCGCCAACACTCGTGCGGCGAACCTGCAGCAAAGTGTCGTCGCCAATCTGTCTGGCGCGACACCGGTCGTCGTCGTACCCGTCAACACCACCACAACCACAGCCAACAACGTTCGTCTGTGGGACGAAGTCATTCCTCCAGCGCCGGCACCCAAGCCAACTCAGGCATCAGCGACTTTGCCGGCCCAGCCACGCCCGACTGTGACAGCGTCGGCCTACTCACCCAACTCGCCGCCGTCCCTCGCGCCGGGCTTGCAGACGACGAGCCTGAAAGTCAATGCCAGCGTCGGCCGCGTACCTGTCGGCATCTCACATTGACCGATGGGCCGGTAGCACCGCGACACCTTCAAGACCCGTTCTCTTTACCTCGTATTGCTGCGCGCCCCCGATCAAGGTGACGCGCAGCACACGCTTTGCACAATCGACTTCTGCTCGGCGCCACGCGCCGAAAGCATCATCAGAACGTGTACGGGAAGCGCAGGCCGACGACATAGTTCGGTGCATCCGGCGACATGCCGGCGTTGACGTAACCATTCACGGTCCAGTGCTTGTTGATCGCGTAGTTGATGCCGAAGTTGAGCGATGCCGCGTTGGTCGTGCTGCCCGCCACCGTGGTCCAGGAGCCACCCGGCGTGGCCGTCTTGGTCGCACGCGAGATCGCCGTCGAGTACGAGATCGATAACGCGGTCTTGTCGTTGAGCGCCAACGCCATCCCGGCGCCAACCTGAACGATGTCGCCCAACTTGACCTTCGCGGGCTGCGTCGTGCCTTCGATGGTCGAGATGTCGTCGAACGTGCGAGCCACGTTGTACGTGTACGCCACGTTGGCAAACAGCACGATCGGATCGTAGGTGCGCAAGAACGACAGGCCGGCCGTGACCGCCCAGATCCCGTTCCCCGTGGGCAGACGCGAGGGCGTCGTCAGGTTGTTGTTGGTCGGATCGGGCGTACCGAGCTTGATGCCGAACGGCGACGTGCCGGTCGGCGCGGTCACCCGCAACGACGCCACGATATCGGGCCAGTTCGCATTCTCCTTGACGATCTGGTAATACAGGGATGCATTGACGTCGCCGATGTTCGCCGAATTCTTGCTGATATCGCTGATCGACGACGCCGCGCCGCCCACCCCACCCGAAATGAAGTCGGAATTGCGGTAGAGGTACGGCACGTCGAACGCCACACTCAACCGGTCGTTGATACCGTAGCGCGTGTTGACGTCGAACGTCCACACATTGGCCTTGGTCTGGCCGAGGTTCAACTGACCGAGGAAGATGGCGTCGAGGGCGAGAAAACCGCTCAACACGAGTTGGCGACGGTCGTAGTAGCTGTAACTGATACCGGCGTCGATAGTGAGCTTGCGGTCGAACAGCGGCGCATGCTGCGCCTGCACCACCGCCTCTTCGGCCGGCGTGCGCTGCGAGTCGCTCTCGCTCTTTTGCATCTGCTGCGTCTCGCCGATCGGCGTGGCCGTTGTCGGGCCCGCAGCCCCGGCAGCACCGCCGCCGGGGGTACCTGCAGAGCCAGCGGCCGAACCATCGCCGGGAGAGACCTGCGCAATCTGCGCAGTGTCCCACGCGGTCAAACCGCGACCGCGTTGCGCCATCTCAATGTCGGTGAGGCGCTGTTTCAGAGAAGAAATTTCCCGCTGCTGCCGGTCGACCATGTCCATCAACATTTGCAGACGGTCGTCCGGCGATGGGTTCGTATGCTCCTGAGCCTGGGCCGATAGCGTGAAAAGCAGTACCCCCAACGGAATAGCGGCAACGGGAAAAAAGCGGTGAGTCTTCATGATCCCCCCCGGGTAAAAGTGCGGACAGGCGTCCGCGCGCAATCCAACAAACGTGTATTACCAACAACGTTGTCCTTGCTGCTCGACTGCGGGGTGACGCGTGCGAAACCCGTTGCCATTCACCTCGATATGTCATGCGCGGGCCCTGCCGACATCACCTGCTTTGCGCCGCGGGTGTTGCTGCGGCGACGCCCCACTTCTAGTTTTCATCGTGTCCGGCGACGACTTGCATTGCCGGACACTGCTGCCGGCGTCGCCCCGTGCACACACGGCAGCGCGACGCCGTTACTTCACTTGCTCTTCACTTCATCGGCGCAGGGCGACCATGTTCGCCATTGCGTTCTGAATGCCGGCCTGACGCAGCGCGTTCGACGTGAGCGGACTCGTCTGCAGGTTCAATTGCATCGTGTTCATGACCTGCTGAGCATTACCCGCGACCTGCACGACCTGCATGATCTGGTTCATCGCCGCGCCGGCACCGCCGCCCACGCTCTGACCGAGATTGCCGTTCGGCGTATTGAGCGAGATCTGCATACCTGCGGACGTAATGGCCACGCTCGCGTTCAGGTTGCCCACCGTCGTGCGCGAACTGTTCGCGCCCTGCCCGCTGACCGGTACCAGCGTGGTAATCAATATCCCAGGGCCGAACTGAATTGTGGCTTTGTTCAAGGCATTGTTTGCATCTCCCGCAACTTGCGTAATCTGAGCCACGCCATTCACGAGCACGCTCATCCCACCCGCTACGGCTTGTGTGATTGGTGTGGTCGCGCTCACGAAGCCGGGGATGATGCCGGTGGCTGCGCCAGTCTGCAGTTGGAAGCCGGAACTCCCTTGGCTGACGCCGAGCACACCGGTGGCCGCCAGGCTCGCCCCGGTCGGCATCTGCCATTGCGACTGCATCACGAGCTGAAAGCCGGTGATCATGTTTTGTTGCGCGTACTTGCCGGTCGCATGCGCGAGCACTTCGTCGCTCACGGGCGTCCACGTCTCGGGCACCACGCTCGATGCAAATGCCGGCAGGGCGCTCGCAAACAGCGGTATTGCCAGCATCGGAACATATCGGTTCATGATGGTCTGATCTCAAAACAGGTCCGCCCGGATGATGCCGAAATCCACCATCGGGGTCGGTGACGTCCCGGTCGCCAGCGCACTGTCGCGCAGCTTGACTGCCAGGGATTCGTTTCCTTTGAGCAGCGGTGAATCCTCCATAAACGGCTTGCCGATGACCGCCAACACCAAGCCGTTCCATTGCTTGGCAAAATCGGCTTGCTCGATGATGCGATTGCCGAGCGCCGGATCGGATACGAACACGCGTCCGTCCTTCGCTGCCTTGATGACCACAAAATGCTGATAGCCGTTGACGTCGATCAGCGCGATAACCGGGATCTTCAGGTCGTAAAGCGCGTTCACGTCAACTTTGAAACCTCGGCCCTCGAGTCCAAGCGTCTCCACGAATTTCTTCATGTCGAGCATCGAGAAGCCATTTTTGATGACCGTTTCCGGATTGGAAAACACCATCATTTTCTGGATCAATTCCGGCTCGGGAATATCGATCCCGTAGCCATAACGCAGCAGTGTTGCCAGGGCTGCCGATCCACAACTGAAGTCGTATTCCTGCTGGACCAGATTCACGTAGCGCATCGATTTGAACGAACGCATCTTCTTGACCGCCGGTACACCCGTCGAAGACTCGAGATTCACCGATGCGTACTGCGCGTGCCCGGCCACGCTTGCGCACGCCAGAGCGCAAACCGTAGCGATCCTTACAGCGGCACGACGCGCTTCACTCATGACACACCTCATGAAAAAACCGGCCCGGGAATTCCCGGACCGGTTAGCGACATCACTTGATTGCCGAGATGGCGAGGTTGTTGGCCTGCACGTTGCCGATACCCGAAGCCACGTTCACGCCGACGTTGCCGCTAGCAAAGGCGAGTGCGCCGTTACCCAGCGAAGCGTTGGCGATGAAGTCACCCGAGGCCTTCATGCTTGCCGATTGGTCGGTTTGCGCCGTCGAGTTGGCTGCGCCGCCCTTGTGCCAGCCACTGCCGCCTTGCGAGACTGCTGCTGACAGACCGTTCTCCTGCACGTTGCCGACGCCCGCAGCCACGTTCACACCCACGTTCCCGGTTGCACCGGCGAGAGCACCATCACCCACGCTGGAGTTGACATAGAACTGCGAGATGCTGGCCGAGCCCTTCGACGACTGGTTCGCGAACACCTGAGCCGAGGCATACACCGGCTGAGCATTGAGCGAAGCGATCGCGACATTGTTGGCCTGCGCGTTGTCGGCGCCTGCTGCCACGTTCACACCGATGTTGCCGTTGGCGTTAGCCAGCGCACCATGGCCGAGCGTTGCGCCCATCGTCTGGTACTGCGCCGTGTTGAAGTGGTACGTAATCGCTCCCTTGGTCCATACGGTGGACTTCGTGAACGTGTTGGTGAAGCCCCACAGTGCGGCTGCGGCAACCGTATCGCTCTCGACCGATTCATTGCCGTGGTTCAGGACGGCATGGAACGATGCATCAAAGCTCTTCTGCGTGTTCAGGAAGCCTGCTGCCAGGAACCCGGCGGCCTGCTGCGACTGCTGTTGGTAGGCATAGCCGCCCCAGGCCGAGTGCTCACCAGCACCGAAGTTACCGAAGAGGTAGCCGCCATACACGGCCCAACCGCCCGGCAGGGGAATCACGCCGCCGCCGACAATACCTGCACCGCCAGCGATATTCGAGTATTGATACCCGCCACCTGTGATGAAACTGCCCGAACCCGAGCTAGACTGCCCTGCCACGTAAGCGGCACCGGCCTGGAACGATTGGCTCGTGTTCAGGTGGCCGCTCGCGCTGGCACTCACCCACGACGTGGAGTTGTCGTAGTGCGTGGTCGTCTTGCCTGCCAACAGGTAAGCGCTGCCCTGATCCGACACCGTCGTCGTCTTCGAGTCGACGCCATACGTGACCTTGCCCGTCACAAAGCTGCCAAGCAGCGGCCCCTTCAGATTCACGCCGTGTACGTCTACGCTCTGATTGCTTTGCACGACGGCGTTGCCGGTGTTATCCACCGTGACGCAGCCCCTGATGCCGATCAGCCCGAAAATGCCGACCAGATTCAGAACGTTGGTCTCGTTGCCGATGAACGAGAAGCTATATTGCTGGTGATTGGGCGACGCCAGGGCGCTACCCGTTGCAACCAGCAGTGCAGCCGCTGCAATTGCTTTCGTTTTCATGACCATCTCCTTGACGAGAGAGTTACCCAGTTAAAAAGATGTGCCCGCCGGGGGACGGAGCACAAAAACATTTGCGGTTACATTGCCTATCCCAGCCGACTGGTTGACTTGGACCACACCGCTCGCCCCGCGAAAAGCGTCACCGGATATCGACGCCGTGCGGAACCGATCGTTGAGGTTGTCGCGCCCAGCCGGGCCACCCTTGGAGATCGCAGCGGATAGTGCCGTATCCGATACGCTCGCCACTCCAGACGCATCGCCAGTCACAATGACGGTCGCGTTGCGTTGAAGATTGCCGGCACCGCTCGCCTGGTTGACTTGCGTCAGCCCCGAGGTGCCTGAAAATGCGTTGCCTTGAATCGCGGCGCTGGCAGCGCCGGTCGTCGATGTGACGAGGGCTTGCTGATTAGTGCTCGACGCACCGACCGTCAGCCCGCCGCCGTTCGCGATCACGGCGCTGTTGGCCTGGGCGTTGTTGACACCCGCCGCCTGGTTCACCCCCAGCGCCCCGGTCACGCCCACCGCCACACCGTTCTCGATCGTGGCGTGCGTGCCGGCCAGTTCGCCGTTCACAATCCATACGTCCTGTGCCGACGACACGCCGGCAAATGTCGCCAGTAACGCCGCGACGGCCAGAGGGAGGGCGCGCTGCGCGCCGCACAACCCGCGATGTGCGCTCATTTCGCCGCTCCCGCCGCACCGATGCTGGTGAGCGGTGCCAACGCCGAGTTGATCACCGACGGCACGAGCGTGCCGATGCTGCCGACACCACCGCCGGCCCCGGCGCCGAACCCGCCGCCGACACCGTTCGAGGTATTGAGCCCGTTACCCCCACGGGCATTGCCCACGAGCACGCCCATCACCGGGTTGATGCCGGATTGCACGGCGCTCGTCACGAGCCCCACATTGCCGCGCCCTGTCAATTCACCATCGGTGACCTGATTGACGGCCCCCATGGCGGTATTGAAGGGCCCCGTCGGGAAGGCAGGCACCGAGACGGCGATGGGGTTCTCGACGCGCGGCAGACCGCGGTACGCGATCTCGGGGCCGATGCTGCGCTCGACCACGATGTCGCCGGGCGCCGCCGGTTCGGCATGTGCACGTCCGGGCAACATTGCCGGTGTCAGCGCCACGATCATCGTGGCGAGCAGACTGCCGGCATGGGTCATGGAAATGGGGGTCATCTTGTTCACCGCGTCGTGTAAGTCACACGCGTCACCTGAATGTTGTTCACGCCATTCGACAGTTGTTGCGGACGCGGCGTCGGCGTCACGGCGCCGGGCAGTTCGTCCCACAACGTAACGCCGTTGGCGAGCGCCATTCCGGGTGACTTGACCATCGCGCCGCCTTGCAGATTGCGGCCGCGCTGGCTTCCGAGTTGTTCGTCGTCGATGCGGGCGGCAGCGAGTGGCATGCCGGCTTCGCCCATACGATTGCCATCGGCGGCGTTGCCCGAGTCGTCGCTGCTTGCGACAGCCGCGGCTTCGTCTGCGCACGGCTGTGCAGCAACCGGCGCCACGACGCTGGTATCGGCGTCGGAGATCGACATGACCGGACGCACCGTCGTGCCAAACGATGCCGGCACCATCGAGCCGGTAAGCATCGCGACATGCATGAGCGGCGAGCGCGAGACGTCCTGAGCGTGCGCCGGTACGGCACACAGACCGAGCGCCACGACGACGGCTGCGCTTAGTGCGCTGGCGCTTTGTCGTACGCGGTACTGCATTTCGGTGGTGAGAATTCGCATCGCTAAGCCCTCCTTGCCCGGCTCAATAAAGCGACTTCCGTGCCACCCGCCTTAAGTGATTGAAAATATTGGCGTTAGTTTTTTCGAACGGATGGCATGCGAGGGCAAGTGTGCGAAAACGTTTCAGCATTGATACGTAGCCTGCGTCTGGCCGCGAATGTCAGCACCATCGTGCGAGCGCCGGACCTTCCGAACTGCGAACGATATCGACGTCACCAGCGACGGGTGCCGAAGAGGCCCGGCTTACAAGGGGCTCGTGTGACGGATTTGCGTCGAAATTGCCGGGCAACGGGATAACGACATGGCGCTGTCACATGGGATCGTGCGTGGCACGATGGCGTGCGCTCCCCCGGATGTTTCATCTTTGATGTGTTCGCGAGACACCCCTCGACACCGGTTTCGCGGCACGGCGAAGCCACAGAACATCGCCTCGTGATGGCGTCGGGAGAGATGCCCGATGCTCCATCGCCTGAAAGCACGCGCGACATCTCGGGACGCGTTCGCTCGATGCGTGAGACAACGCAATGCGTATGGGAATGACATATTGGGAATGCCACAGACATCGCTCGAATCGCCCGTCGTTATTGGCGATGGCAACAATCGTGGAACGAGAGGACAGCGGGAAGCATATCGATGGTTTGCGGCGCCTTCGGGGGATTCGACACGGCGATACTCAGGAGCCCAAAAAGAAACGACCGCCCTGCTCATCACAGGACGGCCGCCCTCTCTTCGCCAGAAGATATCAGGCCGGCACGCCCGATTCGTCGCCACGCATCCCGTACCGGCACATGAGCCGATAGAGGGTAATGCGTGAAATGCCCAACTCTGCTGCCACGTCCGTCAGCCGGTGACAGTGGCGCAGCAATGCCTGCTCGATGGCCGTTCGCTCGGCCTCCGCGCGAATTTCTTCCAACGTGCGCACCAACGTCGGTACCCACGGCAGCAAATCAAGGTCCTTCGCCGAGATTGTGCGACTGTCGGCCATCACGATGGCGCGGCGCACGCGGTTGATCAACTCGCGCACGTTGCCCGGCCAGTGATATTCGTACATCGCCTGCACCGCGCACTGCGTGAAGCCACGGATCTTGCGATGGTTGTCGCCTTTGAAGCGTTGCAGCACATGGTGCGCCAGAATCTCGATGTCCTGTCCGCGAGCGCGCAGCGGCGGTTCCTCCACGCGCAGCACGCACAGGCGGTGGTACAGATCCATGCGGAAACGGCCTTCCTTGACAGCCTCCTCCAGATCGACGTGCGTTGCGGAGATGATGCGCACATTGACCGGAATCACCTCGTGACCGCCCAGACGCTCGATCGCGCCCTGCTGCAGAAAACGCAACAGACTCGCCTGACTCTCGAACGGCAGATCCCCGATTTCGTCGAGCAACAGCGTACCGCCGTTAGCAGCCTCGACCCGGCCGATCTTGCGCGCATTCGCGCCGGTAAAGGCACCGCGCTCGTAGCCAAATAGTTCGGACTGCATCAGATGCGGAGGAATCGCCCCGCAATTGATCGCCACGAACGGCCCCTTCGCGCGCAGTGAGCGCTCGTGGATAGCCACCGCAGTCAGCTCCTTGCCCGTGCCCGACTCGCCCGAGATGAACACGGGAGCATCGGTATTGGCAACCTTGCGAATGGTGCGAAAGAGTTGCTGCATCGCCTCGCACGTTCCGACCATCTCCTGATCGCCGCCCACTTGCGGCGTGAAGGTCGGCACTTCCGAGAGCGACGCCATGCCCCACGCATGACCGATCGAATGCGCGAGCTGATCGTTCGTACACGGAACGTTGACGTAGTCGAAGCAGTAATCGCGAATCAGCCGGCGAATGGCTGTTGTCGTGAGTTGCTCGGGATTCGTGGCCGCCACCCAACCGACAGTGGCAGGTTGCATGCAGGACTCGAATGCCCCCATCTCGCGGTCGCTATAACCGCTCGCCAGGTCAATGAGTGCTGCACTGGTGACCCCCGGATTCAAAATGCGACCGACGTCGCTGGCGCTCTTGGCCGGCACGACTTGCCAGCCTTGCTCTCCCAGAAACGACAGCAAGCCATCGTTATGCTTTCGGGAGGCGTAAATCAGGGTGCGCCCGGTATCGTTAGCCATACCTTAACTCCCTGCCTAAGCAGTGCCTGCGTACAGTTTTTTGGTCTTCGACCGGATCTGCACAACAGATATACGGCCCCACGCCGCTCGAGAGTTATGGTGTTCCCCCGCAACTGGGTCCTCAAGTCGGCAGGTTCAGTCTAGAAGACAGGGGTGGGCGCAGGTATAGCGAAAAACAGCTAATCCGATTGGATGACTGGTACCAGTACCTACGCGCAAGTGCGGGCGGCGTCACGTCCGCGTCATGCTCAGAGCGTATGCCGGTCGAGGACTGCGCGAGCGATGGTGCCGGCGTCCACATACTCCAGTTCGCCCCCAACAGGCACGCCTCGCGCCAGTCGGCTCACGCGCAGACCGCGGGCTTTGAGCATCTGTCCGAGGTAGTGGGCGGTGGCTTCGCCTTCGTTGGTGAAGTTGGTGGCAAGCACCACTTCCTTGACCACGCCGTCGGTGGCGCGGCGAATCAACTGCTCGAAATGTATTTCGCCCGGCCCCACGCCGTCGAGCGGCGAGAGATGGCCCATGAGCACGAAATACAGCCCCTTGAAGGTCATCGTCTGCTCGAGCATGTTCTGGTCGGCAGGCGTTTCCACGACACACAACAGGCTCGTATCGCGCTCGGGATCGAGGCACGTCTCGCAGACTTCGACTTCGGAAAACGTATTGCAGCGCGCGCAATGGCGGATCTGCTCGGAGGCATGCACCAGCGCTTCGCCCAGCCGCACCGCGCCTTTGCGGTCACGTTGCAGCAGGTGGTAAGCGATGCGCTGCGCGGACTTCGGACCGACACCCGGCAACGCGCGCAAGGCGTCGACGAGTTCCTGCAGGCTCGAGAGCTGGGGCATGCGTCGTCTTTCTCTGGGGACTGGCGAGCGATGCTCAGAACGGCATCTTGAAGCCCGGCGGCAGCGGCAGACCGGCGGTCAGGCCACCCATCTTTTCCTGCGCGGTCGCTTCAGCCTTGCGCACGGCGTCGTTGAACGCAGCCGCCACCAGGTCTTCGAGCATGTCCTTGTCGTCCGCCAGAAGGCTCGGATCGATGGTCACGCGGCGCACGTCGTTCTTGCACGTCATCACCACCTTGACCAGACCGGCGCCGGACTGACCCTCGACTTCGATCTGAGCCAACTGTTCCTGCGCCTTCTTCATGTTTTCCTGCATTTGCTGAGCCTGTTTCATCAGACCCGCGATGTTTCCTTTCAGCATCTTGACTCCTGAGTAAATCGTATGAGGGGCATGCAGCGTGTGTAACGCGCGTTTGGGAGGATAGTTCGAAACCTCGTGCCGTTTCGCGAAAGCGAATTTGCCTATTGTACCGGGCGAATGCTGCCCGGCAGGATCTGCGCGTCGAATTCGTCGATCAATTCGCGCACCACCGGATCGCCGGCAATCGCCTGTTCCGCCGCCCGTTGACGCGCGGCGGCCGCTTCTGCCGCGAGCGACGCCGCCGTCGTGCCCACTTGCCCGAGCTCAACGTGCAATTGCACCTCGGTGCCGAAGTGCTCTGTAAGCACCTGACGCAGCTTGTCGGTGGTGGCCGCATCCGCCAATTGACGCAACGGCACGCGCAGACGAAGCGCGCGCCCTGCCACTTCCGTCAGTTCGCTCTGGAAGGCCAGCTGCTGAGCGAGGCCTCGCGCCGGGAGTTCTGCAGCCAACGCCGGCCATTCACCGGCAAAGACCGGTGCAACGCCGTCGGCTTCCCGGTAGACGCAGGCTCGCTGCGGCGCGGCAGGTGCAAGCGGTGGTGTCGCAGATCCGGCAGGCTCGGGCTCTGGATCGGCGCCGGCCGGCGCATCATCCGACGCACGCGAGGCGCTGCCGCGATTCGCGCTGGCGGCACCGCCCCCCGTACGCCCAGCCGTGCCCTTACGGCCCGCATTGAGCGCCGCGAGCGCAGCACGGGCGGGCGACATCGGCGCACCGTCGGTCGGCGCGCTGGCGCGAGCTGCCGGGGCCCGACGTGCTTCGGGCTGTGCCGCTGGAGCAGCGGGAGCGGCGGGAGCAGATGCCGCGGACGGGCGAGTCGGCTCACCCGCAGGCGCACGCGACGGTGCGGCGGCGCGCGCGACGCCAGCCGATTGCGGCGTCGGCGGCTCGGCAAGCGTGCCGCCCGCGAGCAACGGCGTAAACGCTGCCATACGCAGCAGCGCCATCGAAAAACCGGTGTATTCGTCGGGGGCAAGGCCCAGTTCACCGCGCGCCCGCGTAGCGATCTGGTAATAGAGTTGCACGGCTTCGGGAGACAACGCTTCGGCCAGACGCCGCACGTCGGCCGCTTCGGGCCAGTCGTCGGAGACCGCCTGCGGCGCGTATTGCGCCAGTGCAATTTTGTGCAGCAAGCTGCCGAGATCCTGCAATCCAGCGGCAAACGAGAAGCTGCGCTCGGCCATTTCGTCGGCAACGGCCAGCAGGTCTGAGCGCGACTCGTCCTTAAGGGCATCGAGCAGACGCACGAGCACGCTCTGATCGATCGCGCCCAGCATGCCGCGCACAGCGGTCTCGCTCAGCGGGCCCGCCGCGTAGGCGATGGCCTGGTCGGTGAGCGACAACGCGTCGCGCATGCTGCCGCCCGCCGCCTTGGCGAGCAGGCGCAACGCCTGCGGCTCGCTCTCGATACCTTCTTCGCCAAGGATGTTCGTCAGATGCGACACGATGTGCCCGGCCGGCATCTGCTTCAGATTGAATTGCAGGCAGCGCGACAGCACGGTGACGGGAATCTTCTGCGGATCGGTCGTCGCCAGAATGAATTTGACGTGCGCGGGCGGCTCTTCCAGCGTCTTGAGCATCGCGTTGAACGCGTGGCCCGTCAGCATGTGCACCTCGTCGATCATGTAGACCTTGAAGCGCGCGTCCGCCGGTGCATAGACGGCCTTCTCGAGCAGCGACGTCATCTCGTCGACGCCGCGATTCGACGCCGCGTCCATTTCGACGTAGTCGACGAAGCGCCCCTCGTCAATGGCACGGCATGCCTTGCAGACGCCGCACGGCTGCGCCGTAATCCCCGTCTCGCAATTGAGCGCCTTGGCCAGAATGCGCGAGAGCGTGGTCTTGCCGACGCCGCGCGTACCGGTAAACAGATAGGCGTGATGCAGACGCTGTTGCTCGAGCGCGTGCGTCAACGCACGCACGACATGCTCCTGGCCCACCAGGGTCGAGAAGCCTTTGGGGCGCCATTTGCGCGCGAGTACTTGATAGGTCATGCCAAATTGTAACAGTTCGGCGGTGTGCTTCAGCACCGATGTCAACGCCCAATCAGGCGTTCGCGGCCTGCCAAATCCGGCAGGCTATCGGCCCGATAGAAAAAAATGTTGCGCGATTCTACCAAGGCCATCGAGCCCACGCGATACGCGGTGAAACAGCGAGGATATCGATCGGCGGTAAGCGTCCGCAGACAACGAGAGTCACGTCGCGTCCGTTCACAATGGGGACGATAAACGGCAGCGCCAAACGAGAGAAGAATTTGCGCAGAACGCGCGGAGAACATCGATAAAACAAGGAGGTAGGTGACGAGCCTGACCCTCGGCACTGGTAGAAAACGGCTGTGGCTGCTTCGTTCCCGACCTGACCAGATTGGCCGCGCCACCATGCGAGGAGGCCCGTCAGGAACGAATTCTACCAGAGTCGCCGCTCCAACAGAAGCTCAATTTCCGCGAGAGCATCGTATATGACCGCCCGCCGGGGGGTATTGCGGCATGTGAGGCACCGCGCGCAAGCGTTTGCGATTTCCGCTAAGATGGGCACAAACTGCATTGGCGCACGCTATTGAAGCACGCGATTGCAGCCTCCATATGGAGAATGCACGCCCAGCTAAACCGGGTGACATCTCTAGCGTCGGTGAAAGCGAGCCGTTTTCGCCGGACGTTTCCGAATAGTCAGACGAGGCAACTTTACTCATGAGCGAACAAATCAAGCACATTTCCGACGCCAGCTTCGACGCGGACGTTTTGAATTCCGACAAGCCGGTCCTTCTCGACTTCTGGGCAGAATGGTGTGGTCCGTGCAAGATGATCGCCCCGATCCTGGAAGACGTGGCCAAGGAGTACGGCGACAAGGTGCAGATCGCCAAGATGAACGTCGATGACAACCAGGCGACCCCGGCCAAGTTCGGCATCCGCGGCATCCCGACGCTGATCCTGTTCAAGAACGGCGCCGTCGCGGGCCAAAAGGTCGGCGCCCTGGCCAAGGGTCAATTGACCGCATTCCTCGACCAGCATCTGTAATCCTGAGCCGAAGGCAGCCGGGGCCTTTGTCGTCGCCGTGCGACACCCCGGCGCCCAATACACGGCACAGCGCTTGCGCCCCGCGCTGCTTGCTATATAATCCGGCGGAAAGCATCTCAAAGTTCTTCGAGCGTTCGCTCATCTTTTTTCCCTGATACTTCACTTGTCGTCCAACGGACGGCACCTCCGTATGCATTTATCCGAACTAAAGTCCCAGCACGTCTCCGAACTGCTTGAAATGGCGAATGGCCTCGAGATCGAGAACGCCAACCGCCTTCGCAAGCAGGAGCTGATGTTCGCCATTCTGAAGAAGCGCGCAAAGACCGGCGAAACCATCTATGGCGACGGTACGCTCGAGGTGCTGCCGGACGGCTTCGGTTTTCTGCGCTCGCCTGAGACGTCGTATCTGGCCAGCACGGACGATATCTATATCAGCCCGTCGCAGATCCGCCGTTTCAACCTGCATACCGGCGACACGATCGAAGGGGAAGTGCGCACGCCGAAGGACGGCGAACGTTATTTCGCGCTCGTGAAGGTCGACAAGGTCAATGACCATCCGCCCGAGGCCTCGAAACATAAGATCATGTTCGAGAACCTCACGCCGCTGCACCCGAACAAGCCGTTGCTGCTCGAGCGCGACATTCGCGGTGAAGAGAACGTGACGGGCCGCATCATCGACATGATTGCCCCGATCGGCAAGGGCCAGCGCGGTCTGCTCGTGGCCTCGCCGAAGTCGGGCAAGACCGTGATGCTGCAACACATCGCTCACGCGATTGCCACCAACCATCCGGAAGCCAAGCTTTTCGTGCTGCTCATCGACGAGCGCCCGGAAGAAGTGACCGAAATGCAGCGCTCGGTGAAGGGCGAAGTGGTCGCTTCGACGTTCGACGAACCGGCCACGCGTCACGTGCAAGTCGCCGAAATGGTGATCGAAAAGGCCAAGCGCCTGATCGAAATGAAGCAGGACGTCATCATTCTGCTCGACTCGATCACGCGTCTGGCTCGCGCCTATAACACGGTAATCCCCGCGTCTGGCAAGGTGCTCACCGGCGGTGTGGACGCCAACGCGCTGCAACGCCCGAAGCGTTTCTTCGGCGCGGCGCGTAACGTCGAAGAAGGCGGTTCGCTCACGATCATCGCCACGGCGCTGATTGAAACCGGCAGCCGCATGGACGACGTGATCTACGAAGAATTCAAGGGCACGGGCAACATGGAAGTGCACCTTGAGCGCCGCCTCGCGGAAAAGCGCGTCTACCCGTCGATCAACCTGAACAAGTCGGGTACGCGCCGCGAAGAACTGCTCATCAAGCCGGAAATCCTGCAAAAGATCTGGGTGCTGCGCAAGCTCATCTACGATATGGACGAGGCCGAAGCCATGGAATTCCTGCTTGGCAAGATCAAGCAGACGAAGAACAACGCAGAGTTCTTCGACCTGATGCGCCGCGGCGGCTGATTCCACCCCGGCACATCAAGCGAAAAGCCGCGACGCCTGTCGCGGCTTTTTCTTCTTTACGGCGCGCGTTCCCGGCGCCGCCCCTCCCCCCAGTGTCTCGCCCGTTTCGGCATCACCGGCCCCATGCGGCGGCGGTGCGGGCTGTCACGATGACTGTTATATGATGGGACGGTACCGCGCACTGGCCGTCGGTACGCCTTCCCCCTAAAGCTGTTCCCGAAGGAGAATTTGCAATGTCCGAGCAAGACGAATTGATGGCGGAAGCTTTTGCCCACCTCGAAGCCGGCGATCCCGAATCGGCCCTGGAGGTCGGCAAACGGCTCGAGTCGATGCAGTACTCGGGCGCCTATGAGGTGCAGGCAATGGCCTACGCCGATATGGACGAAATGGAACAGGCAGTGGCCGTGCTCGAAGCTGGCGTCGCCCATGCGCCGGGCGTCTGGCTGCTCTGGCAACTGCTCGGCAACTATCGCTCTGATCTCGGACGCTTCCCCGCCGCCATCGAGGCCTACGAGGCCGCCGGCAACTGTGCGCCGGACGAAGACCTCGTGATCGTCGACTTCAATCACGCCAACGCCCTCGCCCGCCACGGCGATTTGGCGTCGGCGCAAACGCGTCTCGATCGTGTGCTCGAAAGCCCGCACCTCGCACAGGCCGGCCGCGCCTTCATCGAAAATGCTATCGCCCTGCGCATGCATCTGTTCAATGCGCAAGGCGAGCCGAAAGCCGCCATCGCCACCTACGAGGCGCTGCACAAGCACGAAGCCGACGACGAAGGCAGCAACGTCTCGATGGCCGACGTCGTTGCCGAGCTGTCGCTCGCCTACAAGCAGTCGGGTGAGAACGACAAGGCGCTCGCCAGCGCGCTGGAAGCCGTGCAACTGTACAAGTGGAGCGACGCCGCCCTGTGGGCGCTGCGTGCCGTGCGCGACGCCCAGTCGGACACTGCCCGCGCGATGCATCTGATCGTGGAAGGTCAGTGGTATGAACCGCTGGAAGACGAAGATCCCGATGGCCCGGCGCCCGAATTCGTCACCACCTACGATGTCGTGGCCGACGATGCAGAAGAAGCACTGCGTTTGATCGCCGAATGCGAGCCGCCGCAAGTCCGCGAATCGCTGCGCATCGCCGAGACGCATCCGATTGATCACGAGGACGAGTCGCCCACGCCCTACAAGGGTGTCTACGCCACGGGCGATTACCACATGTATCAACCGGGCGAAGACGAAGAAGTCGGCTAAGCCGGTCGTCGTGGCCGGCGGCGGACGATAACGCCGCAAACACCGTAAACACCAAAAGGGCACCTGAATTCTCCCGGTGCCCTTTTGGTTTTTTTTGGCTCACGCCAACGACGCACATCAGCGACAGAGGAGCCTCCCCTGTCACCCTGTCGTTTTACTTGTAGCCTGCGCGATCCAGAATGCGCTGCGCTTCCGGCAGATGCTTCGCAATCGTGCCGATAGGCACGTCTTCCGCCTTGAATTCGCCAAGCGCGGCAAGTGCCGGATTGTCGACCTTGGTCGTCGTCACCGCCGGCCACTCGTTGTTCCCGTTTGCGAAGTATTGTTGGGCTTCGTCGCTCGCCAGATATTCGAGGAATTTCACGGCGTTCGCATGATTCGGCGCATGCTTGGCAATGCCGGCGCCCGCCACATTCACATGGGTGCCCTTACCTGCCTGATCCGGCCAGATGAAGCCGACCTTCGACATCAGGGCCTTGTCTTCCGGCTTGTCCGAGCGCGCCATGCGCACGTAGTAGTACGAGTTCGCCAGGGCGACGCCACACTCACCGGTCGCTACTGCCTTGATCTGATCGGTGTCGCCACCTCGCGGGGCGCGGGCGAAGTTCGCCACCATGCCTTCGGCCCACTTCTGCGTCGCCTGAGCCCCTTCACGGGCGATCAGCGCGCCTACCAGCGAAAGCATGTACGGATGCGAGCCCGAGCGCGTGCAGACCTGTCCCTTGTGCGACGGCTCGGCGAGCGACGCGTACGTCTGGACCGTCTTCGGGTCGACCTTGTCCTTGTTGTAGACGATCACACGGGCGCGCGTCGAAAAGCCGTACCAGTCGGTGCCCGCCTTGGTGCTCGCGGCGTGCAGCTTGGCCGGAATGCGTGCATCGAGTATGGCCGACTTGGTCGGCTGAAACAGCCCCGCTTCGTCGGCTTTCGCAAGACGCGCGGCGTCGACCATCAGGATGACATCCGCCGGACTCTTGGCACCCTCGCTCTTCAGGCGTTCCAGCAACGCTGCATCGTCCGCTTCGATCCGATTGATCTTGATGCCGGTCTGCTTGGTGAACGTGCCGAAAAGCTGTTCGTCGGTCTGATAGTGGCGCGCCGAGTACAGGTTCAGCACGCCAGCGGTGTCCGCTTGCACGCCGAATGCCGCCGTCATCGCGATGCCGAGCACCGTCAGTCGTGCCAGTTTGCCGATCGTCTTCGCCTTCATGGGCCATTCCCCCGCAGTCGTAGTTTCGTAGAGAGGAACAGCATAATGAAAAACGATCATCAACGCAAATGATTCCCATTTTCATTGATTTCGATATTCACTATTCAGAGCAAGGATGCAGCGCAGTGCGGGATTTACCGCGATAACCACCGCGAGAGCAAGAGGCGTCGGGTTCGCCAACGCGGTTGACGCCATTGCGCATCAAGGCACCGGTGGGCGACCGTAGATTACGCGTGTTGCGGCTGATAAGACGGGCCATGGCGCGAAGGGTTCCACAACAGGTGCCGCACTTTGATGCCCCCCTCGAAAAGTGAACCGAATGGCGCCTGCGCCGCTCCAATCGCCGTAAAATTGCAAGTCGACGCGCGCCAGTGCCCTCTCTTCCCTACGATAAACGGTACCGCGAGCGTTAGTCCTGCCTAGCCGGAGTTTCCTCTTGTTGTCGTTGATTCGAGTTATGCGTCGCGCGCTCACGCCGACCACCCATACCGCCCCCGTTATGTCGTCTTCCCTCCGGCCCGCCCTTGTGCCCCGCCGGCTTGTCACGTCCCCGCGCACGGCCCTGAGCGCCCTCGCCATGGCTGCCGTGCTGGCCGGGTGTGCCAGCGCCCCGCCGGTCGACTCGCAGGGCAGCAATGCACCTGCCACGCCCACCAGCCCGACACCGCCGGTTGCGCAGACGCCGGCAGTGCCCGCCACGCCGATCGCGCCCCCCAAGGTTGTACGGCCGCTGAAGATAGGCCTGGCACTCGGTGGCGGCGCGGCTCGTGGCTTCGCGCATGTGGGTGTGATCAAGGCGTTGGAAGCCCGCGGCATTCACGCAGACATCGTGGTCGGCACCAGCGCGGGCAGCGTCGTTGGTGCGATGTACGCCTCGGGGCTGAACGGCTTCCAGCTCAATCGTCTGGCCTCCACGATGGATGAGGCGTCGATCAGCGACTGGACGATGCCCTTCCGCTCGCGCGGCATGTTGCGAGGCGAAGCGCTGCAGTCTTACGTCAACAAGATCCTCAAGGACCGTCCGATCGAGCAGATGCCGCGTCAGTTGGGCATCGTGGCCACCGACTTGCAGAGCGGCGCGCCCATCCTGTTCCGTCGCGGCAACACGGGCCAGGCAGTGCGGGCCTCAAGCAGCGTGCCGGGCGTGTTCGAACCCGTACGCATTGGCGCACGCGATTATGTCGATGGCGGTCTCGTCGCCCCGGTGCCGGCCGAATACGCCCGGCAGATGGGCGCCGACTTCGTGATTGCAGTCGATATCTCGGCCAATCCGACCGCGCAGGCGACACAAGGCCAGTTCGACATCCTCATGCAGACGTTCACGATCATGGGACAGTCGATCAAGCAGTACGAACTGGAGAAGAACGCCGACATCGTGATTCGCCCGTCGCTGGCAAAGATGGCCGCCTCGGATTTCCAGGGCCGCAACCGAGCGATTCTGGCCGGTGAGGAAGCCGTCGCGAAGCTGTGGCCGCAGATACAGCGCAAGCTGGCCGACGCCCAGACGGATGCTACGCGCGGCATGCCTCAGGCTTCGCGCTAAAGGGGTACCCTCGCTGGCGGGCCGCCACGCGCGCGGCCCGCCAGGCGCCAGAACGCATTTGGCCAGCCCCATAGAGGACCGGATGCATCAAAAGAAAAGCCGCCCATCGGGCGGCTTTCTCATTCGCGTCGATGTCCACTGACTCAGCGGACACCGCAGCTTACATCGGGTGGTCGTTCTTGAAGAGTTGCTCGACGCGCGTCAGTTCGGCGCTGGCTTTGAGCGTTTCGACACGGCGAGCGCCGTTGTAACGGGCCGACCAGTACGACTCACGCAGGTCTTCCACGCGAATCTTGCCGCCCGTGGCCGGGGCATGCACAAACTTGTCACCGCCGATATAGATGCCAACGTGCGAGAAGCTGCGGCGCATCGTGTTGAAGAACACCAGATCGCCCGGCTTCAGATCGGTCTTGGCGATACGCTCGCCCACCTGGCTCATTTCTTCCGAGCGGCGCGGCAGCATGAAATTGAGCGTGTCCTGGAACACATAGCGCACGAAGCCGCTGCAATCCAGACCGCTGTCCGGCGTGTTCCCGCCGTACTTGTAGCGCACGCCGATGTAGTTCAACGCGCCAAGTACGACGTCTGATGCCTTGTCGGTAACGTTCGAGAGCAGCTTCTGCGCACGTTGCACACGCGACTCTTCGACAGCCGCCTGCGGGGCATCGGACATGCCTGCCGTGGCAGCGTTGGCCGTGGCATTCTGGGAAGCGTTGGCGGCCTGAATGGCGGCGGCGGCAGCACGAGCAGCGGGGCTCGGGCCACTGTTGTAATCGTCAGCCTTCGCTGTCAACGAAGCGGTGACGAGGCCAGCGGCAGTGAACGCGAGAAGGAGAGTCTTGCGGGTGCGCGAAGGGGTCGTCGTCTGCATTGGTCGCCGGGTTGAGTGTGTCGGATGGCCGATGAGTAGCTCGTCAGGTGCAACAGGATGCTGCCGTGTCGAACACCCTCGAGTCACGCCCGGCTAGACCCACCGCCGAACTTGTCGTCTGAACTGACCTGTTAACTCGTTGAATATTCAACTTTATTGGTAGGCGATAGTAATGTGAACGTCACATGATGTCAAAAGGTAATAGAAAAAAACAATCACTACAACCAGAAAATTCTCATTTCCAATCAAGCCTTTGCGATTTAGACGACGTTCCGCGACGTTATGTGACGTTTCACTACCATGTCATGAGCCTACAACATGGCCGCCGCGACCAGTTCCCGGGTGTAATCGTTTTGCGGATCAAAAAATACCGATTCCGTATCCCCCTGCTCCACCAGATGCCCATCCTTGAACACCAGAACGCGGTGCGCCATGGCTCGCATAACCGCCAGATCGTGACTGATGAAGAGGTAGCTCAGGTTGTACTTGATCTGCAATTGGGCGAGCAGATGAAGCACCTGCTGCTGAATCGAGACGTCGAGTGCGCTGGTTGGTTCGTCGAGCACGAGAATCTGCGGTTCGACGACGAGCGCACGCGCGATGGCAATCCGCTGCCGTTGACCGCCCGAGAACTCGTGCGGATAACGCGACATGGCGCGCGCATCGATCCCCACCTCGCGCAACACGCCCGCCACGCGAGCGCGCCGCTCGTCCTCCGTCTGCTGCGGACGATGCAGCGCGAGCCCCTCCCCCACAATCTCCTCGACAGTCATACGCGGCGACAGCGAGCCGAACGGGTCTTGAAATACGATCTGCATGCGCGAGCGCAACGTGCGCTGCGCGGTGCCGCGATAGGACGAAAGCGGCTCGCCCTGAAACTCGATCTGTCCGGCGCTTGCGTGCTGAAGCCCGAGCAACGCCATCGCGAGCGTCGACTTGCCGGAGCCCGACTCACCCACCACACCGAGCGTTTCTCCCTGACGCAATGCCAGATCGACCGGATGCACGGCGCGGAACTGCCCGCGCCGGAACCAGCCGCGCATACCGGGCAGCGAGATCGGATAATCCACCGCGACGCCGCGCGCTTCGAGCAACACCGGCGCAATCGGCAGCACGGGATGGATCTCGCGTTGCGGGCGGCTGTCGATGAGTTTCCTTGTGTACGGATGCTGCGGATTCGCAAAAAGCGTCTCGGTATCTGCGCACTCCACGAGCACGCCCTTCTCCATCACCGCCACGCGTTGCGCGAACCGCCGCACCAGATTCAGGTCGTGCGTGATGAGCAGCACAGCCATGCCACGCTTCTCGGCGGCATCGCGCTGCAATTCGAGCAGCAGCTCGATGATCTGTGCGCGAATGGTGACGTCGAGCGCCGTGGTCGGCTCGTCCGCCAACAGCAACTTGGGACGGCAGGCGAGCGCCATGGCGATCATGGCGCGCTGGCGCTGGCCGCCGGACAACTCATGCGGGAAGTGGGACACACGGCGTTCCGGCTCAGGGATGCCCGTGCGGCGCAGCAACTCTACCGCACGTGTCTTGGCGTCTCTGGAAGAGAGTCCCTCGTGCAGTTCGAGCGCCTCGGCAATCTGCTCGCCAATCGGATAGAGCGGATTGAGCGCGGTCATCGGCTCCTGAAAGATCATGGCGACGTCGTTACCGCGCACCCCACGCATGGCACGCTCGCTCAACGACGCCAGGTCCACGCCGTCGAGCATGACGCGTCCCTGGATCTGTGCGTCCTGCAACAGGCGCAGGATGGCCAGTGCCGTCACGCTCTTGCCGGAACCCGACTCACCGACCAGCGCGACGCGCTCGCCGCGCTCGATAGCAAGGCTCACGCCCTTCACCGCTTCGGTGTCACCGAAGCGCACCGACAGGTTTTCGATACTGAGCAGCGGCGCGGTCACATCGCCCCCCCGGCCGCGGCCTGTTTGTCCGCGATACGCGTGTCGAGCGCATTCCGCAAGGCGTCTCCCATGAAGGTGAGCAACAGAAGTGTGAGCACCAGCACGACGAACGTGGCCAGCGAAATCCACCACGCGTCGAGATTCGCCTTCCCTTGATTGAGCAACTCGCCGAGGCTTGGCGTGGGCGGCGGCACGCCAAGCCCGAGAAAGTCGAGACTCGTGAGCGCCAGAATCGCCCCGCTCATGCGGAATGGCAGGAACGTGATTACGGGCGTCATGCTGTTGGGCAATACGTGACGCCGGATGATCTGCCAGTTCGAAAGCCCCATCGCCCGCGCCGCGCGAACGTAATCGAGCTGACGATTGCGCAGAAACTCGGCACGCACATAGTCGGACAACCCGATCCAGCCGAACAGCGAGAGCAGCACGAAGAGCAGCCACAGATGCGGCTCGAAAATCGACGCAAAAATGATGAGCAAATACAGCTCGGGCAGCGATCCCCAAATTTCGATGAGGCGTTGCAGCGTCAGGTCGATGCGCCCGCCATAGTAGCCCTGCACGGCCCCCGCCAGCACGCCAAGCAAGGTGCCGGAGATGGTCAGCGCCAGCGCGAAGATGACCGATAGCCGGAACCCATAGAGCAGCCGCGAGAAGACGTCGCGCCCGCGATCGTCCGTGCCCAGCCAGTTCTCCGACGACGGCGGCGCAGGATTGGGCACCTTCGCGAAATAGTTGATGGTGTCGTAGCTGTAGCGCACCGGCGGATAGATCGCGAAGTTCTCGCCTGCGCGGATACGGCCTTCGATGAACGGATCGAGGTAATCGGTCGGCGTCGGGAAGTCGCCGCCGAAGGTCGATTCGGGATACGTCTTCACGAGCGGGAAATACCACTGCCCGTCGTAGCGAACGACCCACGGCTTGTCGTTGGCAATCACCTCGGCAAAGAGGCTGATGCCGAACAGCACGACGAACGCGACAAGGCTCCAATAGCCCATTCGGTGGCTGCGAAAGCGCCGCCAGACGCGCCAGCGCGGCGAACGCGATGGCGAAGGCGTTGAGGCGAACGACGACGGGCGTGGCGATGGCGTGGCAGATCGGGTCACGTCAGTGCTCCAGTCGATCGAATTGAATGCGCGGGTCGACCAGCACGTAGCACAGGTCGGAGATGAGCTTGGTCAGCAAGCCGATGAGCGTGAACAGATACAGCGAGCCGAGCACGACCGGATAGTCGCGGCGCTGCACCGATTCGTACGACAGGCGGCCGAGCCCGTCGAGCGAGAACAGTGTCTCGATCAGCAGACTCCCAGCGAAGAATGCACCGATGAACGCCGCCGGAAAGCCGGTAATCAGCGGAATCAGCGCATTGCGAAAGACATGTTTGAACAGCACCTTGCGCTCCGAGAGACCTTTGGCGCGCGCGGTCAGCACGTACTGCCGGCGAATCTCGTCGAGGAAGGCGTTCTTCGTGAGCATGGTAATCACGGCGAAACTGCCGACGACCGACGCCGTCACCGGCAGCGTGATGTGCCACAGATAATCGGTGATCTTCGCCGGCCACGACAGATCGCTCCAGTTATCGGAGACGAGTTCGCGCAGCGGGAACAACTGCCAGAACGTGCCGCCGCCGAAGAGCACGAGCAACAGCACCCCGAGCACGAAGCCGGGGATGGCATAGCCGACAAGCACGACCAGACTCGTGAGCGTGTCGAATCGGGAACCGTTGCGCACCGCCTTGGCGATGCCCAACGGCACCGATATCAGGTACGTCAGGAAAAACGTCCACAGCCCGAGAGAAATCGACACCGGCAACTTCGAGACGATCAGCGACCACACGCTCTGGTGACGGAAGTAACTCTCGCCCAGGTCGAATTTCGCGAAGCGCTTGAGCATCAGCCAGTAGCGCTCCGCCGGCGTCTTGTCAAAGCCGTAGAGCGCCTTGATCTGCGCGAGTTGTTGCGCGTCGATACCGCGCCGCCCGCGATAATCGCTGCCGCCTGAGCCGCTCGCCTCGCCGCCACCGCCCGCGCGGCCCTTGAGTTCGAGCATCACCTGCTCGACCGGACCACCCGGCACGAATTGAATGACGACGAAGGTCAGCGTGATCACGCCGAGCAGCGTCGGAATCATGATCAACAGCCGTTTGAGTATGTAGGACCACATGGTTGGGGGACAGCTCCTGTCGGTGCCTGACGCTCAGGGTGAATCTATCGGGACGCCGCAGATGCGGCGGAGGCCGGGGGAACGGACGCACCGGACGCCACGGGCACCTCAGACGCAGCGGACGTTGCCGCCTTGCCCGGCTCGATGCGCGAATCCCACCACATCGACACGAGCCAGCCTTCCGCGGTGTAGTACTGCGGCAATTTTTCCGGGAACCGCAGATATTGCCGGTACGCCATGCGATGCGTCGACGAGAACCAGTTCGGGACGATGTAGTAGCCGTGCATCAGCACCCGGTCAAGCGCACGCGCGGAGGCCACGAGATCCTCGTAGGTATGCGCGCGCACGAGTGAAGCCACGAGCGCATCGACGGCCGGGTCTTTCAGACCGATGGCGTTGTCCGAGCCGTCCACGTTGGCCGACTGACTGCCGAAGCGGTCGATCAACTCCGTGCCGGGGATCTGCGAATCGGGATAGCGCAACGAAATCATGTCGAAGTCGAAGGTCTCGATACGCTTCTGATACAACGCAAAGTCGCTCGTGCGGAAGTTCAGTGTGATGCCGAGCTTCGCGAGATTGCGCGCGTAAGCCGACGCGACCGGTCCCATCGCACCGCCGTCGTCGAGAAACTCGAACACGAACGGCTCACCCTTCGCGTTACGTAGAGCGCCATCGCGATAAGTCCAGCCCGCTTGCGCCAGCAGTTGCCGCGCCTCGCGCAGGTTCTCGCGCAGACTCGCAGGCGGGTTCGTCGTGGGCTGCACGACCATCGGCCCGAACACGGCCGGATCGAGCTTCTTGCGCAACGGCTCGAGCAGCTTCAACTCCGCCTCGCTCGGCATGCCGCGCGCCGCGAGATCGCTGTTGGTGAAGTAGCTGTAGATGCGCTGATACTGGTTGTAGAACAGTTGCCGGTTGAGCCACTGATAGTCCAGCGCGAGGTCCAGCGCGCGGCGCACACGCACGTCGCGGAACATGTCGCGCCGCACGTTCAGGATGAAGCCCTGCATGCCGGCCGCATTGTGATGCGCGAACTCGCGCTTGATCAGCTCGCCATCGCGAAAACGCTTGCCCACGTAACTGCGCACCCAGCTTCGGGCGCGGAACTCGGTAATCGCGTCGAACTCGCCCGCCTTGAAGCCTTCGAGTCGCACGATGTCGTCGGAGTACAGCTTGTAGACGATGCGATCGAAGTTGTACGTGCCCCGTCGCACCGGCAGGTCGCGCCCCCAGTACTTCGGATCGCGCCGGAAAGTAATACGCCGCCCGCCGTCGTACGACTCGATCAGATAGGGGCCGCTCGCAATCGGTGTCTCGAACGTCAGGGCGTCGAATGCCTTGCGCTTGCCGTCGGCGCCGGCGCCCCACTTGGGCGAGAAAACCGGCACCGTTGCCACGAGCAGCGGCAGATCAGGACTCACACGACGAAAGTCGAAGCGCACGCGGCGATTGTCGATGACCGTCGCACCCTTCACGTCCGAGAGCATGACCTTGAAGCCCGGCGCCGACTGCGGACTCATCAGGGTATCGAAGGAATACTTGACGTCCTGCGCCGTCACCGGATCGCCGTTGTTGAAACGTGCCGCCGGATTGATGTGAAACGTGACCGAGGTGCCGTCGGGGGCCACAGCGATGTCGTCGGCGAGCAGGCCGTAGACGGTCGCGGGTTCGTCCGCACTGCCAATGCCGAGCGTCTCGAACATGAGACCGAGCACCCCCGGCGGCGATGTGCCGCGCAGCGTGAACGGGTTGAACTTGTCGAAGCTGGTGCGGCGATCGGGGTTCGCCAGTGTCAGCGTGCCGCCACGCGGCGCATCGGGATTGACGTAATCGAAGTGCGTGAACCCCTGCGGATACTTGGGCTCACCGTATTGCGCGATGGCGTACTTGGCGTGGGCCGCAGGGGCCAGCAACAGACCCGCGGCAAGCACCGGAACAACCGTCAGAGAAAACACGAAGCCACGGAGCGAGCCCCGCGTTGAGTGTGGATGCCGTGTGGTGCGCGCGTTCATGCGTCTCCTGTATTGGTCGGCGCGTGCGCCAGACTGTCAGGGCCCGGACGCATCCAGCCCCTCCCCTTCGCTCCGCCGCGACATCTGGTAACGTCTCGTAACCACACCATCACGCACATTTCCCGCATGAGGGTTGGCGGCACGGTCGGACCGCGCGACAATTGTACCCAAAAGCCCGGCGTTCACCGCACTGAAAGGCACATGCTCGCCGGCCCGGTTCCCTTATTTCCGCCCTGGAGGCCGACGTTGAGTGCTACACGATCGCCCGTGCAGAACCCCAACCGTACTCTTCCCCGCTGGCTCGCCAAGTTTTTCTTTCAGTGTGTTGAAGCCGCGCAACGCCGCATTGCTCTCAGCTCGCTGGTCGGCGACAAACCCATCTTCGATAATGCCCAGTTCCCCTGGGTCGAAGCCATCGAAGCACAGGCCCCGGCAATCGCCAAAGAGCTTGAAACCGTCCTGGCCACTCCCGGACGCCTGCCCGCATTTCACGAGATCTCGCCCGACGTCGCCACCATCACGCAAGACCATCAGTGGCAGACCTTCGTCTTTCTCGGCTACGGCATGCGTGCCGAACGCAATCTCTCCCGCTGCCCGGCCACGGCAGCTGCCCTCGAAGGCATTCCCGGTCTGCGCACGGCGTTCTTCTCCATCCTCTCGCCCGGCAAGCAGATCCCGCTGCATCGCGGACCTTACAACGGCGTACTGCGCTTGCATCTCGCGCTGAAAGTGCCACGCCAGCGCGAGAATTGCTGGATCGAAGTCGATGGCCAACGCTATGTCTGGCAGGCGAATCGCGCGGTAATCTTCGACGACGCGTACCCGCATCAGGTGCATAACGATACCGACGAGACCCGCGTGGTGCTGTTCGTCGATTTCGAGCGCCCATGCAAAGCGCCGGTGTCCTGGCTCAACAGATTGCTGCTCGCCTTCGCCCCGCTAACACCGGAGTTGCAGCAGGCCAAGACCAATCACGAAAAGTGGGAGCGCGACTACTACGCCACGCCCGCCGCAACCACGCAGCGCGCTGCCGGCACACCGGCAGCAAACGCGCCTGAGGTCACCCCGGCGGCACAGGTCGAACATGCGGACTCGCATCGGGCGCAAGCCGTCACCGACGAACGCGCCCACGGTTGAAATCTCGCGCACAAAAAAACGCCAGCGAACTTTCTGCTGACGTTTTTCATTTCAGGTCTGACTGACGACTACCGTCCGGGTTGTGCAAGCGCGTCCTGCGCGGGCGGCGGCACGAAGTTCGCCGCCAGCACCGCGACGAGCGCCGCCGCCATCATCGCACCAATGCCGAGCGCGGGGTCCCCGAAGCGCAGATACGCCACCTTCATCACCTCGATCACGGCGACCGCGACAACGATGGTGATCATGCTGAGCATGCCGGCCACCGTGGCGCGATTGGGGCTGTCGACGGCGAACAACGACTGCCGATAGACCACGCCGTAGCACATGCCCATCCCGAACGCGTGCAGCGACGTGCCGACGAGCAACGCCGGATAGCCCGGCGCAAGAATCGCCGTGCCGATGAGCGATACCGCCGCCCCGATCAACATGGCCGCCACGCCGGTCGCCAGCAACCGTCCATTGGACCAGCGGCCGACCTGACGCGCGAGCAACACGTTGCCGAGAATCAACGCCGCGAACACCGGCACTTGCAACACGGCGTACTGCATCTGCGACAAACCGGCTCGCTCGATCAGGAACACCGGACCCAGTGCGATCCAGGTGAGCAGCGGCGTCACGGCAAGCCCCGTCAGCACGGCGCCACGCCAGAAACGCGCACTCGAGAGCGGCAGCTTGTAGCCCGCCCAGAGTTGCTTCGCGTTCAACGCACCACGGTCATGGCGCGAGAGTTCCGGCATGGTGCGATACAACCCGATGAACGAGAACACGGCCACGATGGCGATCAGCCAGAAGATGCTGCGCCACGGCCAATACGACACAACTGCGGCGCCCGCCAGCGGCCCGAACAGCGGCGAGAGCAGCGACACGTTCGCCATGAGCGCCATGACACGGACTGCCGTTTTCTCTTCGAAGGCTTCGTGCACGGTCGGATACCCCACTGTCAGCACAAAGCAGCAGCCCATGCCCTGCAGGAAACGCAGCAGGATGAATTGCGGCATCGTCTGTACGTAGTGCATCGCCAGACACGCCACGACAAACATCGCGAGGCCGCAGAGCAGCACGCGACGGCGTCCGAAGCGATCGGCCAGCGGTCCGAGCAGCCATTGCAGGCTGGCGTTGCCGAGCATGGCGGCGGTGAGCGCCAGCGTGGTCATGTCCGCCGACGCGCCGAACTCGCGCGTTACCAGCGGCATGCCGGGCATGATCATGTCGTTCGAGATGTAGACGGCAAACTCGAAGAGCACAAGCGAGAAGGGAAACCAGAATCTGGAAACCGGCGCGACTGAGTGAGACACCTCGTAAAGGCTCCTATGAAAGGCCAGCGCGCATGACGATGACCTTCGAAAAAAAACACCCCCGGTGCCTGCGAGGCACCGGGGGTGTCTGTGGTACCGGTGATGCCGTTTGCGTTACGGCATTCGATCGTTCAGACGTCCAACAGTTCGACCTCGAAGACCAGCGTCGCGTTCGGCGGAATCACGCCGCCGGCACCGCGCGCGCCGTAGCCCAGTTCGGGCGGAATGACCAGCTTGCGCTTGCCGCCGACCTTCATGCCGGCAACGCCTTCGTCCCAACCGCGAATGACCATGCCGCCACCGAGCACGAAGGCGAACGGGTCGTTACGGTCTTTGCTCGAATCGAATTTCTTGCCGTCGGTCAGCCAACCCGTGTAGTGAACGGTGACAGTCTTGCCCGGCGTGGCTTCGGTGCCGTCGCCCACTTGCAGATCGTCGTATTGCAGGCCGGAATCGGTGGTGATGGTCGACATCGTTGTCCTCGCTGGAAGAAGAGATGGTATCGACGCGCGAGGTATCGCCAACGCGCGAACTCGAGAAAGAAAAAACCCCCGGCTCTCCGCGAAGAGCCGGGGGTGTTCCGCCAAGGCGACTTGGCGGAGACGGAGGGATTCGAACCCTCGATCCAGGTTTTGGCCCAGATGCTCCCTTAGCAGGGGAGTGCCTTCGACCTCTCGGCCACGTCTCCCAAACTTGTCGTCACATCAGGGAGGTGATGTAACGAAGGCGTGATATTACCTACTGTTCTCGATGCCGTCAAACATTATGCGCATCAAAATCCAACATTTTTTGCACAGGTGTCATGCACTCGACACGTTCGGGGAGTTTTCCCCGCATCACATCGCGAAATTCGCGCTGCGCGCCGCATGCTCCACGCAAGCATGCAACACGCCGCGCGACTCCACCGAGGGCGCTTACGCCTGATCGAGTTCGAACGCCTTATGCAGCGCACGCACCGCCAGTTCCATGTACTTCTCGTCGATCAACACGGAGATCTTGATCTCCGAGGTCGAGATGAGCTGGATGTTGATGCCCTCTTCCGACAGCGTGCGGAAGGCCTTGCTGGCGATACCGACGTGCGAGCGCATGCCCACGCCGACGATCGACACCTTCGAGACCTTCGGATCGCCCACGACTTCAGCAGCACCGATGTGACCTTGGACATCGTTTTGCAGCAGCGCCATGGCACGCTGATAGTCGCCGCGCGGCACGGTGAACGTGAAGTCGGTCTTACCTTCCACGCTCAGGTTCTGGATGATCATGTCGACATCGATGTTCGCGTCGGCGATCGGGCCGAGGATCTGGTACGCGATGCCCGGACGATCCGGCACGCCGCGCACGGTGATCTTGGCCTCGTCGCGCTGGAATGCGATACCCGAGATGATGGCCTTTTCCATTTGTTCGTCTTCCTCAAAAGTAATCAGCGTGCCCGAGCGCGCTTCCTGGTCGAGCGCAATCATCGGATCGGTCAGGCTCGAGAGCACGCGAGTCTTGACCTGGTACTTGCCTGCGAATTCCACCGAACGGATCTGCAGCACCTTCGATCCGAGACTGGCCATTTCCAGCATCTCTTCGAAAGTGACCTTGTCGAGGCGGCGCGCTTCGTCGACCACACGCGGATCGGTCGTGTACACGCCGTCGACGTCGGTGTAGATCAGGCACTCGTCGGCCTTGAGCGCAGCAGCCACCGCCACTGCCGACGTGTCCGAGCCCCCGCGACCCAGCGTAGTCACGTTGCCGTTCGGATCGATCCCCTGGAAGCCGGTAATGACCACTACGCGGCCGGCGTTGAGATCGGCCATCACACGCTTGTCGTCGATTTCCGAAATGCGGGCTTTGGTGAAAGCGCTGTCGGTCTTGATCGGTACTTGCCAGCCGGCGTAGCTCACGGCATCGACGCCGGCGTCCTTGAGCGCTATCGCCAGCAGGCCAACGCTCACTTGCTCGCCTGTGGCGGCAATGGCGTCGAGTTCGCGCGGATCGGGATGGGCCGAAATTTCTTTGGCCAGACCCAGCAGACGATTGGTCTCGCCGGACATCGCCGACGGCACCACCACCATCTTGTGACCGGCCTTATGCCACTTGGCCACGCGCTTGGCGACATTCTTGATGCGCTCCACCGAGCCCATCGACGTGCCGCCGTATTTGTGTACGATCAGAGCCATAACATTGCTAACACATTGATTTAAAACCGTTTATGAATCCTGCGCAGATACCCGCCATGAGTATCGGTGACGTTTCGATTCGCGGAACTTTTCATTATCGCACGAATGTATCGCGCCTGAGCCGGTTTGGCGCAGATTGCGCTGCCGTTGCCACGAGATGCCGCATCCGGCAGCAGATTATGCTGTTTTGCGCGCCTTATGCCTCGTCGCACCACATCATCCGCCAGCGCACGCCGCTGCTCTCGTCACTTTGTGCCGCACCATCGATCCCCAGACGCGCAACGAAAACGATCTCGCTCCCCTGCCAGACGATCGGCACATGCCGCAACCACGCGGCGACCCCGCGATTTTGGTACCAGTGCTTGAGCGAGCGCGAATGGCCACCCGCACGCTCGCGCCATCGCTCTCCGCCCGCACGCGACCTTGCCACGAGGGGATGGGCGCGCAACATGTGCTCATCGATGGTGCCCTCGACAGACTCGCCCTCGGCGACCGGCGCGAACACGATGCGCCCCTGCCATTGCGGCAAAGGCCATTCCCGCTGGCCCGACCATCGCAATACGGCGTCAGGCGCCACATCGTCCAGATCTGCCGAACCGTAGACCGCCGTCCATTGCAATTCGTCGCGATACAACCGCAAGACGGCGTCGCCATGCGGCAACTCGAGCGAAGCGTCGGCCTGCGCATCGCGAATCTGCCGCACCCACTCCTCCAGCCGCGCTTCCGGCGGCATGACCAACCCGCGGCGCGCAGTCCAGTACCGCAGAAGATTCGCCAGTCGAGATGGGTCCAATGTCCGCAAACGGCTGCGTTGCAAACGCTCGTCTCCGTTAGCCGATGGCGAACGCGCCATGTCGAAATCGGCTTGCGCAAGTTGGTCGAGCAGCGACTGCGCCTGCGCGGCATGTCGTGCAAACCGCGCCAAGGTCTCCCGGTACGCAGGGACATGTGCGGCGATCGCAGGCATCACATCGTGACGCAACGCATTACGCAGGTAGTGGCGATCGTCGTTGGACGGATCTTCGACCCACGATAGCGAACGCGCCTTGGCATACGCACGCATCGTCTCGCGCGAGATGTCGAGCAGCGGGCGCAGCAAGCGCACGCGACACGGTTCGCCGCCCGCAACCGGCAACGCGCCTTCCACCGCCATCGCCGCCACACCGGGCAGCCCAGCACCACGCAACATTTGCAGCAGCACCGTCTCGGCCTGATCGTTCGCGTGATGAGCGCTCAAAAGCCATCCCACGCCGTGCGCGACGCAAGACGCCGCAAGGGCGTCATAGCGCGCCGCACGTGCCGCGCCTTCTATACCCTGACGCGCGTCGCGCGGCACATTCACGCGCCGCGCCTCGAACACAAAACCGCGCAAACGCGCTTCGCGCTCGCACACGACTAGCCAGTCGTCCGCGTGTTCGGACAGTCCGTGATGAATGTGGACGGCCAGCGGCGGCGCAACCGTCTCGCCGGCCTCACGACGCGTCCGAACCCAATGTGCGAGCGCATCGAGCAGCACCATCGAGTCGAGGCCGCCGCTCAGCGCGAGGGCAAGGGTGCTGCCGGGTGCAGGTGCGGGTGTGGGGGCGTCGCAAGCGGTGACGTGCGCCGCCAGCGCCAGACGCAAAGCAACGTCCACATGTGCAACTGCCGCGTCGCATCGGACAGATGCGAACGCGGCAGCAGAAGAATCGTGATGAGGCATCGGATTCGGCGTCATCGCCACGACGGGCGACGACGCAATGACGGACGCTTTACTTCGCGACGGCTTCCTTGAATTTGCCATAGCTCATCAGACGCTCGAAACGACGCTCGAGCAGCTCCTTGTGGCTGATGCCCTGGAACTGGCGCAGCGAGTCGGCCAGCGCACGCTTGAGCATGCCGGCCATGCCGAGCGGATCGCGATGCGCACCACCCAGCGGCTCGTTGATGATCTTGTCGATCAGGCCCAGCGCCTTCAGACGGTGAGCCGTCAGACCCAGCGCTTCGGCCGCCTCGGGTGCCTTGGCAGCGCTCTTCCACAGAATCGACGCGCAACCTTCCGGCGAGATCACCGAGTACGTCGAGAACTGCAGCATCATGACCGTATCGGCCACGGCGACAGCCAGCGCACCGCCCGAACCGCCCTCACCGATGATCGTGGTGATGATCGGCGTCTTGAGTTCGGCCATCACGTACAGGTTGTGACCGATGGCTTCCGACTGGCCACGCTCTTCGGCGTCGATCCCCGGATAAGCGCCCGGCGTATCGACGAACGTGAAGACGGGCAGACCGAACTTCTCGGCGAGCTTCATCAGCCGCATGGCCTTGCGATACCCCTCGGGACGCGGCATGCCGAAATTGCGCAGCGCGCGCTCCTTCGTGTCGCGGCCCTTCTGGTGACCGATGACCATGCAGGCCTGACCGTTGAAACGCGCCATGCCACCCACAATGGCGTGATCGTCCGAGAAGGCGCGATCGCCATGCAGTTCGTGAAAGTCGGTAAAGATGTCGCGAACATAATCGAGCGTATAGGGACGCTGCGGATGACGCGAAATTTGCGAAACCTGCCACGGGGACAGGTTCGTGTAGATGTCCTTGGTGAGCTGCTGGCTCTTCTTGGAGAGGCGCTCGATCTCTTCGGAAATGTCGACGGCTGAATCGTCTTGCACAAAGCGCAGCTCTTCAATCTTCGCTTCGAGTTCGGCGATCGGCTGTTCAAAATCCAAAAAGGTGTTCTTCATCAGGTTTCCCCGGAAATGCGGCAGCGTATTGTACCGCCGGCAACGTCTACCCGGCCGAGATAGACAACTTTCATTGTCGTTCAACCCGCAATAGACGCCAATAATGACTGAATGAGACGGAATGGACGCGGATTATACGTCCTCGGCAGAACAATCAGTATTCCACCGGCACCGGTTCGAGACTACGCCACATGTACCAGGTGGCGACGGAGCGCCACGGCTCCCAATTGGCGGCCACTTCCCGCGCTTCGCTGCGCGTGACGGGCTCACCGCTGAAATAGTTGACGCTGATCGCGTTGATCAGGCCGACATCGTCGAGCGGCAACACGTCGGGGCGCACCAGGTTGAACATCAGGAACATCTCGGCGGTCCAGCGGCCGATGCCGCGAATGCCGGTCAACTCGGCGATGACGGCCTCGTCGTCCATGCTCGCCCAGGCGTCGACGTGCAGCGCGCCCGATTTGAAATGCGTAGCCAGATCGAGGATGTACTCTGCCTTGCGGCGCGACAGCCCGCAACCGGCGAGCGCGTCGTGCCCGGCCTTAATGAACTGGGCCGGCGTGAGCTTCGGGCAGACCGCCGCCACACGGTCCCACACGGCTTGCGCCGCTTTCACGGAGATCTGCTGACCGACGATCGAGCGCGCGAGCGTGACGAACGGTTCGCCGCGTCCGGTCAGATGCGCCGGACCGAATTGCGGAATCAGTTTTTTGAGAATGCGGTCGCGCTTCATCAGATCGGCACACGCCTGATCCCAGAAGCCGGGACGCGTCGCGCCCGAGGCCACCGGCAGCGGCACGGCGCCGGTCACGACCTGCTCGACGACGTCGTGATCGATTCGCGCGATCGCCGGCGTCACGATACGCGTCTCGCCATCGCGCTTGGCGATAACGCGATGCGAGGTCGCGGGCGCTGACTTCGCAGGCGCTTTACGCGCGACCTTCGTTGCGGACTTCGGCACCGCCTTTTGCGCGACCTTCGATGCCGCCGGCTGTGCGGCCTTGCCAGCAGTACCGGCTTTCACCGCCTTTTCGGTCGTCTTGGCGGCGGCGGTCTTCCTGCCGGTCTTGACGGCCGCAGGCTTGCCGACGGCTGCCTTGGCCGGCGCGCGACGTGCGCTCTCGACGGCCTGCGCCGATTTGACGGCCTTGGCCGCCTTCTGCGCTGTCTTGGCCGCAGCGGTCTTGGTTGCAACCTTAGCGGCCACGGATTTACGAGTCACCATGAGATTTGCCTCGATGCGCCGCGCTCAGGCACGACGCCATTCGGTGGCGCCTCCGGGACGGTCTTCCAGCACGATGCCTTCGGCCAGCAGTTCGGCGCGAATGCGATCGGCTTCAGCGAAATTGCGTTCACGCTTGGCCTGGGCGCGCGCTTCGATGCGCGCTTCGACGGCGATACGCAACGCGTCGCCATCGTCCGCGCCCTCACCGCCCGCCGCCCCTTGCAGGAACGATTGCGGGTCACGGCCGAGCAACCCCAGCGTACCGGCGAGTCCCTGCAACTGACGCACGAGCACCGGATCGCGCTGCTTGTTGATTTCACCGGCGAGTTCAAACAGCACGGAAATCGCCACCGGCGTGTTGAAATCGTCATTCATCGCCGCCGCAAAGCGTTGCGCGTATGACTCGTTCCAGTCGAGCGGTGTGCCATCGCCTGCCGCATCCTTGAGCGCCGTGTACAGACGTGTGAGGCCGCCGCGTGCGTCGTCCAGATGCGCATCGCTGTAATTGAGCGGGCTGCGGTACTGTGCGCGCAGAATGAAAAAGCGTACGACTTCCGCATCGAACTTCGCGAGCACTTCGCGAATCGTGAAGAAGTTGCCGAGCGACTTGGACATCTTCTCGTTGTCCACGCGCACGAAGCCGTTGTGCATCCAGTAATTCACGAACGTCTCGCCCGTGGCGCCTTCGCTCTGCGCAATCTCGTTCTCGTGATGGGGGAATTGAAGATCGGCCCCGCCGCCGTGAATGTCGAAATGATTGCCCAGCAACTGGCAGCTCATCGCAGAGCATTCGATATGCCAGCCCGGACGGCCCGCGCCCCACGGCGAGGCCCATTTCGACTCGTCCGGCTCAGTGTCTTTCGCGCGCTTCCACAACACGAAGTCGAGCGGGTCCTGCTTCGCGGTATTGGCGGCAACGCGCTCACCGGCACGCAGATCCTCGATGGACTTGCCCGAAAGCTGGCCATAGCGGGAGAACTTGCGCACGGCATAGTTCACATCGCCGTCTTCGGCCTGATAGGCGTAACCGTTACGTTGCAGCGCACCGATCATGTCGACCATCTGCGGGATGAAGTCGGTCGCGCGCGGCTCGTGATCGGGACGCTGGACGCCGAGCGCGGCGGCATCTTCATGCATTGCCGCGATGAAACGCGTCGTCAGTTCGCGCATCGTCTCGCCGTTCTCGACGGCGCGCTTGATGATCTTGTCGTCGATGTCGGTGATGTTTTGTACGTAGGTCACCTGATACCCAAGCGTACGCAGCCAGCGCTGCACCATGTCGAACACCACCATCACGCGCGCATGACCAATGTGACAGTAGTCATACACCGTCATACCGCAGACATACATGCGGACTTCGCCGGGAACGAGGGGTACGAACGGCTGTTTGTCTCGCGCGAGCGAGTTGTAGACACGGAGTGAATCCATAGATAAGCGCTTGACCGGGCGGCAACAGCGCCGGACGCTGCGACGATGTTCTCGGGGACGTCACGGACTTCGTGGCGAGAGCGACATCGCGAGGCGGGCTGCGCGCCGTGCGGTAGAAAAAACGAACCTGCGAACCGCATCCACCGCCACTACGAGAAATGGCGCGGGCCGGGCGCAGGTGTTTTGTTAGAATGCGGCCGAGTATAGCATCTCTTGCGCACCTCTCAGGTATCCCAAGCACCCACTATGACGCAACGAAGCCGGTCACTTTTGTCCCCCGCAACGCGCCTTGTCTCCCGACTCCGCCCGGTCGCAGCTGCTGTACGCAGCGCCCGTGTGCTGGCGCTTGCGGGCGCCACCCTCGGCCTCGCGGGCACGTTGTTCGCATTGCCCGCCGGTGCTCAGGCCATCACCGATCCGCCACCGCCCGCCCCGCTGCAAACGCCGCAGCAAGCCAGCGAATCGGCTATCAACAAGCTGGCCGACACCGGCAAGTTCAGCGACGCGCTGGCGAAGATCGACGACCATCTCAAGCAGTATCCTCGCGACGCGCAGGTGCGCTTTACGCGCGGTCGCGTGCTCATGGAGATGGGTCGCAACGCCGAAGCCATCGACGCCTTCACCGCCCTCACGCAGGACTTCCCGGAACTGCCCGAGCCGTTCAACAACCTCGCGGCGCTCTACGCGCAGGCAGGTGAGTACGATAAGGCGCGTGCCGCGCTCGAGAGCGCGATTCGCAACAATCCGGGCTTCGCCGTGGCCTACTCGAACCTTGGCGACATCTATGCCAAGCTCGCCCAGCAGGCTTACCAGAAATCGCTGAAGCTCGCGCCGACAGCACGCGTATCGAACCGCGAGAAAATCCTGTCCAACATGCTTGCCCCGCAGCGCGCGGCGCCCGTGAGCCAGACGCCGGCACCGGCCAAGGCCAGCGACGACGCCGCGCTCAAGAATGTCGGCAAGTCAGGCAACTGAGACGCGCCGCGTCTTCCCTCTAACCGAACCCTCATTGCATACGGAGACACGCATGCCCTTTCCGAATCGCCTGCGGCGCGCACTGCTCGGCAGCGTGATCGCTGCGGCCGCCCTGTCGGGCACGAGCCTGAGCGCGTTCGCGCAAAGCGCCCAGCCGCAAGTGCAGTTCAAGACGTCGGCCGGCAACTTCGTGGTCGAACTCAACCCGAAGGCGGCCCCGAAGACGGTCGAGAACTTTCTTCAATACGTCAACAGTGGCTTCTATAACGGCACGATCTTCCACCGCGTCATGAACAACTTCATGATTCAGGGCGGCGGTTTCACGCCCGAGATGAATGAAAAAACCACGCGCGCACCGATTCCCAGCGAATCGCAGAACGGCCTGAAAAACGTGAAAGGCGCCATTGCCATGGCCCGGACGTCGAACCCGAATTCCGCGACCGCGCAATTCTTCATCAATGTGAAGGATAATGCGTCACTGGATTACCCCAGCCCGGATGGCTACGGCTATACGGTATTCGGTAAGGTGGTGTCCGGCATGGATACCGTCGAGAAGATCAAGGGCGTTGCCACGACCCGCAAGGGCATGTACGACGACGTGCCGGCCAAGCCCGTCGTGATCGAATCGGCCAGCGTCGTCAAGCACTGAAATCCGCCGGCCCATCGGAACCATTTCATCAGAAGGAAAGCATCATGGTTGAACTGCACACCAATCACGGCGTCATTCGCATCGAACTCGACGCAGACAAGGCCCCGAAGACGGTCGAGAACTTCCTCAACTACGTCAAGAACGGCTTCTACGACAACACCGTTTTCCATCGCGTGATCAACGGCTTCATGATCCAGGGCGGCGGCTTCGAACCTGGCATGAAGCAAAAGCCGACCGAAGCACCGGTCGAGAACGAGGCCAACAACGGCCTGAAGAACGACAAGTACACCCTGGCCATGGCGCGCACGAACGATCCGCACTCGGCCACAGCACAGTTCTTCATCAATGTCAGCGACAACGACTTCCTGAACCACAGCGCACCGACGCCGCAAGGCTGGGGCTACGCCGTGTTCGGCAAGGTTGTCGAAGGTCAGGACATCGTCGACCAGATCAAGGGCGTGAAGACCGGCTCGAAGGGCTTCCACCAGGACGTGCCGGTTGACGACGTCGTCATCGAAAAGGCCGTGATCGTCGCGTAAGCGCCGCCACCGCCAACTGCGACATTCGATGCCAGTATCGACTGCGCGGTGCCCGCAATGCCCCATAACACCCCGGGGCGACGGGCCCGCGCTTTTCATTTCCGATCTTCACTTGTCGCCGGCGCTGCCGCGCACGGTGCAAGTCTTCGAGGACTTCCTTCGCGGCCCTGCACGTGAAGCGTCCGTCCTGTTCATCCTCGGCGATCTGTTCGAATACTGGATCGGCGACGACATGCTCGATGTCGACGTGCCGGCCGCACCGAACCGTACCGACGCCGCCGCTGCCCCCTGCCCATCGCCCGCCACCGAACCCCTGGGTGCATTCGCCCGCCGGATGACGGCGGCCATGGCCGAATTGTCGGCGAGCGGCGTGCCCATCGCCGTGATGCGAGGCAACCGCGATTTCCTGCTCGGCGAGCGATTTGCACGTGCGGCCGGTGCCGTCATGCTCGACGACCCGTGCGTCTTCTCGTTTCTCGGGCAGGCGCTGGTGCTCAGCCACGGCGACCAGTTATGTACCGACGACGTGGGCTATCAGCGCTTTCGCCGCGTCGCCCATTCGCCGCTCGGCAAGGCGTTTTTCCTGAGGCTTCCACTGCGATTGCGCATGGCCATTGCAAACCGCATCCGCAGACGCAGCGCCGCCAAGGGCGCGCATCGCATGGCCTACGCCGATGCCAACGCGAACGCCATCGCAGCCCTGCTCGACGCTGCCGGCGAACGCACTCTCGTCCACGGGCACACGCATCGTCCGGCGCGGCATGCCGATGGCCGTCGCGTGCGCTGGGTGCTGCCTGACTGGGAGTTCGACGTGGAGCCGCCGCGCGGCGGGTATCTGCAATGGGACGCGCACGGCCTGCGCGCCATCGATCTCGCCCCTTCCACGACGTCAAGCATCTAAGGCCCGCGTCGTCTCGATGCAAAACGGCCCGCGCTGATGACGGGCCGTTGATCTATCGACGATGTGACGCCGTATCGCCTCACATATCCTGAATTTCCTTGCCGAGCTTGCGCAGTTCGGCGGTGTCGATCTTGCTTGCCCCGAGGGCTTCGAGATGGGCACCGAGCTGGTTGAGCGCCGCCACCATCACGTCGATCTTGTGCGACTGGTCGGTGGCATTTTCGATCAACCCGTGGATGGCAAGCGAGACGGGATCGTCGGCGTTCGGGGTGATACCGTACGCAGAGAATTCCGTCTTGCGACCGCCGCCCTGCGGCTTGGCCTCGCCCCCCTCGCGAGGCGTATCGGGACGAATGATGCGCGCGGGATTGCCCACCGCCGTGCCACCGGCAGGCACCGCTTTCACGACCACGGCGTTCGAGCCGATCTTTGCGCCCTCGCCTACCGTGAAGCCACCGAGCACCTTGGCCCCGGCGCCGACGATCACACCGGGTTCGAGTGTCGGGTGACGCTTCGCACCGCGCGACAACGACGTGCCGCCAAGCGTGACGCCCTGATAAATCGTGCAATCGTCGCCAATCACCGCCGTCTCGCCGATCACCACCCCCATGCCGTGATCGATGAAGACGCGGCGGCCCAGCGTCGCACCGGGATGAATCTCGATGCCCGTGAGAAAGCGCGCGTACTGCGACACATAACGGCCGAGCCACTTGAAGCCGGACTGCCAGCAGCTGTGCGCCACCCGGTGCAGCATCACCGCATGCAGGCCGGGATAGCAGGTGAAGACCTCCCAGTTGCTGCGGGCCGCAGGGTCCTTTTGCCGAATGGCTGCGATGTCTTCGCGAAGTTGGGTAAACATGAACGTATTCGATCCTGTCGTTTGCGTCCGGCCGTCTTGGGGCGGATCGCTGCGCAATTACCGGAAAGCAGGCGGCACGAGAGAGTGTCGCATCAATGCCGGCGCTTGCGCTCGAGAATGTGTTTCGCGATGCCGCGCAGAATGTTGACTTCCTCGCGCGCCAGATGACTCTTCGCGAAAAGCCGGCGCAGGCGCGTCATCAGCTTCTTCGGATTATCGGGATCGAGGAAATCGAGGTCGACGAGCGCTCGCTCCAGATGGGACAGCATGCCCTCGACGTCGTCACGGGTGGCGAGCGCCTCCGGGGGTTGCCCATCCAGCCCTGACGGCAGCGACGCCATCGCCACCATCGCCGCGACGGGAGCTGCCTCGCCGCGCTCGCGCGCCAGACACGCCATGCGCACTTCGTAGGCGATCAACTGCACTGCCTGCGACAGATTCAGCGAGCTGTACACCGGGTTGGCCGGAATATGCACGAGTGCATTACAACGCTCCACATCCGTATTCGACAGCCCCGTACGCTCGCTGCCGAAGACAAACGCCACCGCCTCGCCCTGCGCCGCATGCTGCACGGCCATCGCGGCACTCTCGCGTGGCTCGGCATTGGGCGGGCCGTATTCGCGCGAGCGCGCCGAAAGGGCCACAGCCCAGTTCACGCCCTGCAACGCCGCCCCCAGATCGGGCACGATTCGCGCGTTCGCCAGCACGTCGTCGGCGCCGCTCGCAAGCGCCACGGCTTCCGGATCCCCCAGCACGGCCTCTCCGGCACGCGGCGCGACCAGCACCAACTGGCCAAAGCCCATCGTCTTGATCGCACGCGCCGCCGAACCGACGTTGCCGGGGTGGCTGGTCTCGTTGAGCACGAAACGCACTTGATCGAACAACCGTGGCGAAGGTACGGCAGCAGCAGATTGGGACATGAGACAGCGCAGATGAGAAACCAGAGGCAGTGAACGGAATGGCACCGCAGAAAACGCCGGCCCTGGATCGGCGCAACAACATTGCAACACAACGGGCGGCACAGCGGCAAACGTCGCTATTTTGCCCTGAATCGCGAGCGCTGCGTGCCGTCACACCGCACCACGCGCGGGAAGATCCTTCCGACGAAAAAAGGGTCGGAAGACAAAGACGGCACAGCGCATAGGCCGTGTTTTTGCTAAAATACGCGTTTTCGTCCTCGCAAACGAGCCGCCACCCAGTGTGCGGCGCTTGCGGGGCATCGCTCTTGCTCAATTTGTTCGCTTTGTCTGCCATGCCTGCCGGCCGGCCCAGAAAGGGTCGCGCGTACCGTCGGCAATGGCCTTAACAGGAATCTGTCATGCAGCATCCCATGCTCAATATCGCGGTGAAGGCCGCGCGCCGCGCCGGCAACATCATCAGCCGCGCCTCTCTCGACATCGACACCGTCAAGGTCAGCAAGAAGCAGCACAACGACTTCGTGACGGAAGTGGACAAAGCGGCTGAGCTGGCGATCATCGAAACCCTCCTGCAAGCCTATCCGGACCACGCCATCCTCGCCGAAGAAACGGGCGAGGAGCACGGCAAGACGGGTTCGGAATACCAATGGATCATCGATCCGCTCGACGGCACCACCAACTTCATTCACGGCCTGCCCTACTACTGCACGTCGATCGCCCTCGCGCACAGGGGTATCGTCTCGCAGGCCGTGGTCTACGATCCGACCCGCAACGAACTCTTCACCGCCTCGCGTGGGCGTGGTGCATTCCTCGACGGCAAGCGTATTCGCGTGTCGCGCCGCGATCGTCTGGCCGACGGCCTGATCGGCACCGGTTTCCCGTTCCGCGATCTGCAAGGCGTTGAGAACTATCTGAAGATGTTCGGCACGATGACCGAGCATTGCGCCGGCATCCGCCGTCCGGGTGCTGCGGCACTCGACCTGGCCAACGTCGCTGCCGGGCGCATGGACGGCTTCTTCGAGCAAGGCCTGAACGCGTGGGACATGGCCGCCGGCAGCCTGCTGATTACCGAAGCCGGTGGTCTGGTCGGTAACTACACCGGCGAGTCGGACTTCCTGTTCGAAGGCGAAATCCTCGCGGGCAACCCGAAGATCTACGCGCAGATGGTCAAGCTGCTTGAAGGCTATTCGCGCGCCAAACGTCCGGCCACGCCGGCACGCGCCAGCACTGCGGCCACGCAAGACAGCGCACAGTCGTAAGAAGCGCATACGGGGGCACGACGCCCCCTGTAAAAAAACCCCGGCGATGCTCACGCATCCCGGGGTTTTTTGGTTTCCGGCGCGGCTGCAGGCAGCCCCGGAACGACTCACACGTAACGCCTTACGCGCCCAGACGCGTGAGCACCGTATCGCGGCCAAGCAGTTCCAGTACGGCGTCGATGGCCGGCGTGTGCGTCGTGCCGACCACCAGCAGGCGCACCGGCATCGCGAGCTGTGGCATTTTCATGCCGTGCTGCGCGAGCGTAGCCTTGAAAGCGGGCGAAATCGCTTCCTTCTTCCACTCCGGCAGCGCCGCCAGTGCGATGGCCAGGTCCTTCACCGCCGCACGCGCCGCATCCGTCATGTGCTGGGCCAGATCGGCTTCCGACGGCTCAGGCTTGCGATAGAACATTTCGGCGCTTTGCGCGATGTCCTTGATCGTGTTCGCACGATCCTTGAACAGCGCAACCACACCGGTGAGCGACGGACCGCCTTCGACCGACACGCCCGCCTTTTGCAAGAACGGATCGGTCAGCCCGGCCAAACGCTCGTTGTCGGCCTGCTTCAGATACTGGTTGTTCAGCCACAGCAGCTTTTCGGGATTGTGCTGCGCCGGCGACTTGCCCAGGTGGTCGAGATCGAACCACGCAACGAACTGCTCGCGCGTGAAGACTTCCGCATCGCCGTGCGCCCAGCCCAGACGCGCCAGGTAATTCACCACGGCTTCAGGCAGGAACCCCTCTTCGCGATACTGAACCACGCTCATGGCGCCATTGCGCTTGGACATCTTCTCGCCCTGGTCGTTGAGCACCGTGGGCAAGTGCGCATACACCGGCGGCTGCTTGCCGAGCGCTTCGAAGATGTTGATCTGACGCGGCGTGTTGTTCACATGGTCGTCGCCGCGAATCACGTGCGTGATGTCCATGTCGATGTCGTCGACCACGACACAGAAGTTGTACGTCGGCGTGCCGTCCGGGCGCGCGATCACGAGGTCGTCGAGTTCTTCGTTCGAGATCTCGATGCGGCCTTTCACGGCGTCTTCCCACACCACGTTGCCGCTGAGCGGGTTCTTGAAGCGCAGCACCGGCTGCACGCCAGCGGGCGGTTCGGGCAGCACCTTGCCCGGCTCCGGGCGCCAGCGGCCGTCGTAACGCGGCTTCTCACCGCGCGCGCGCTGCTGCTCGCGCAACTCGTCGAGTTCTTCCACGCTCATGTAGCACGGATAAACATGCCCGGCCGCCTTCAGTTGCGCGAGCACTTCGCGGTAGCGATCCATGCGCTGCATCTGGTAGAACGGGCCTTCGTCATAATCGAGGCCGAGCCATTCCATGCCTTCGAGAATGACCTGCACGGCTTCCGGGGTCGAGCGCTCGAGATCGGTGTCTTCGATGCGCAGCACGAACGTGCCTTTGTTGTGACGCGCGAAGGCCCACGGATAGAGAGCGGAACGGATGTTGCCCAGATGGATGAATCCGGTCGGGCTAGGCGCAAAGCGGGTGCGGACAGTGGTCATGGTTTGGCTTCGGTGCATCGCGTTGGCAACAAACAAAAACGCCCGCGGCGGAGGGTCTCGCGCAGGCGGGTCGCCAACATTCGGAAGCCGTCATTATATCAGCCGAGTGCGTGCATTCGCGGCACAGTCCGAGCGAGGGATCGGAATTTCCCTCCACCTGCATCGGACGCCGCCCCGCGCGCGCGTCCGATGCGGCCCCGTCACCCCGGAACGATGGCCGGCAAAACGCCGCCGGGCGCGACGCTGTGCCAAGGTTTCAGAGCTTGGCGAGCGAGACCTCGGTCGCCTTGACGAGGGCCACGACTTCGGAGCCGACGTCCAGCCGCAGTTCGTCGATCGAGCGCGTGGTGATGACCGACGTCACGATGCCGCTCGGCGTTTCGACATCCACTTCGGACAGCACCGGGCCGCGCAGGATTTCTCGAATACGGCCCTTGAACTGGTTACGGACGTTGATAGCGGTGATACCCATGATGAACTCCTGTGTTCGGAAAAGAGAGCGAAGAAACGAGTGAACGAATGCCGTCAGACAGCCCAGCGCACGGTTGCCGCCGGCCACAGCGGCTCGGGTGCGGGAATGTGGGCGCTGGCTAAGGGCTCGGTTTGAAGCACACGTGCGAGTACCCGGGCCTCAAGTCCGGCAAACTCGACACTGCCGCGGGCGCGCGGACGCACCAGCGGCACCGATTGATCAAGACCCAACTGCCCTTGCTCGATGAGCACCACGCGATCGGCCAGCGCCACCGCCTCTTGCACATCGTGCGTGACAAGCAATGCCGTGAAGCCATGGGCACGCCACAGACGTTCGATCAGGGCGTGCATTTCGATACGCGTGAGCGCGTCGAGCGCACCGAGCGGTTCGTCCAGCAGCAGCAAGTCGGGTTGATGCACCAAGGCCCGCGCGAGCGCCACACGCTGGCGCTGTCCGCCGGACAACTGGCTCGGCCAGTCGTTTGCGCGCTCGGCCAGACCGACTTCGCCCAGTACGTCGAGTGCCTTGGCGTGCGACGATTTCGGCAGCCCGAGCGCGACGTTTTCCAGCACCGTGCGCCATGGCAGCAGACGCGCGTCCTGAAACATGATGCGCGTGGACACCGCACCGGATGCGCCACCGAGCGCATGTCCGTCGAGCGTGATGTGCCCCGCGTCGGGCGTCTCGAGGCCCGCGATCAGTCGCAGCAGTGTCGACTTGCCGCAGCCGCTGCGCCCCACGATGGCGGCAAACCCGCCGCGCGGAATCGTCAGCGAGAAGTCGGAAAGCACCGGACGGGCGCCATAACGCTTGCCGACACTGTCGATATGCAGGCCAGCCGTCGATGCCGGGGCATCCACGTCGCTCGCCGGATGCACCACTTTAAGATTCGTCCCCGACGTAGTGCGCGGCACGGCGTGGCCGGCAACGTTCGGACCGAGCGGCAGTTGCGTGCCGAACGGATCGGCTTGCGGATCGAGCGGCAAGCGGCTTGCGGCGCGCTGCTCGGCCGTCCATTCGGCCTCGATGTCGACGCCCGCGACCGGGGCCAATTGTTGTGCGCTCATGCGGCGGCTCCTCGTTGAAAGGCCGGATGCCAACGCAACCAGCGAAATTCCAGTGCTTTGGCCAGCACATCGGCCAGCTTGCCGAGCAACGCGTACAGCAAAATCCCCACGAGCACGATGTCGGTCTGGAGGAACTCACGAGCGTTCATCGTCAGATAACCGATACCCGACTGTGCCGAGATGGTTTCCGCAACGATCAGCGTCACCCACATCAAGCCCAGCGAGAAGCGCACGCCGACCAGAATCGACGGCAGCGCGCCCGGCAGAATCACGTCTCGATACAGCGCCCATCCCCGCAAACCGTAACTGCGCGCCATCTCCACCAACGCCGGATCGACGGCACGAATGCCGGCATACGTATTCAGATACATCGGGAAGAACACCCCGATGGACACCAGGAACAACTTGGCCTTCTCGTCGATGCCGAACCACAGGATCACGAGCGGAATGAGTGCCAGATGCGGGATGTTGCGCAGCATCTGGAACGACGAATCGAGTGCCGTTTCCGCCACACGCGACAAGCCGGTCAGCATGCCGAGCAACAGGCCGAGGCCGCCGCCGATCAGAAAGCCGATCACTGCGCGACCGGTCGACACGCCGATATCGCGCCAGATCTGGCCGCTCACGGCGAGTTGCCAGGCAGCGTCGACCACGGCCGACGGCGCGGGCAGCACCCGTGTCGACAGCCAGCCTTGCTGCGCGGCCAATTGCCATAGCGCCACCAGCACGATGGGCACGGCCCACGGCGCAAGCCGTCTCGCTACCGTGCGCCGGTAGCGTTGCAGCGCACCTCCGCCGCGAGCGAGGGGGACCGCAGCCTGTGTGTCGGTCAAGGTCGTTTGCGTCATACCAATTCTCCCCGAGGCATTGCAGCCTCGCTTCTCTTCAATTCAATTCATGGTGAGGCGGGTTCGACGCCGTGCAGCGCATTCCGCGCGCTCAGCTTTGCGACGCCTTCGGCACGATGTTGTTGGCCATGACTTCGCCAACCGGCCCAGCCAGCGGAACATTGCCGAGCCGTTCGCGCACGTTGCGCGGCAAATGCGGGAACACCAGTTCGGCGAAGCGGTACGCCTCTTCGAGATGCGGATATCCCGACAGAATGAAGGTATCGATGCCCAGATCGGCGTACTCGCGCAGACGCTGCGCCACGGTTGGCCCGTCGCCCACGAGTGCCGTACCTGCCCCGCCGCGCACGAGCCCCACGCCCGCCCACAGATTCGGCGCGATCACGAGCTTGTCGCGGCGTCCGCCGTGCAGTGCCGCCATGCGCCGCTGGCCTTCCGAATCCATCTTCGCGAACTGCGCCTGAACACCCGCGATGGTCTCGTCGTCGAGCTTGCTGATAAGGGCGTCGGCCGCGCGCCATGCGTCGTCTTCCGTCTCGCGCACGATCACATGCAGACGCAGGCCGAAGCGCAACGTGCGCCCGAGTCTGGCGGCGCGCGCACGCACGTCGGCGATCTTCTCGGCCACGTCGGCCAGCGGCTCACCCCACGTCAGATAGACGTCGAGTTGCTCGGCCGCGATCTGGCGCGCCACCTCCGACGAGCCACCGAAGTACAGCGGCGGATGCGGCGTTTGTACCGGCGGGAAAAACAGCTTCGCGCCCTTGGCTCGCAGATGCTTGCCTTCGAAATCGACGCGCTCGCCGCGGTGCGATTTCTCGAACAGCGAACGCCAGATGCGCAGGAACTCGTCGGTGACGGCGTAACGCTCGGCGTGGCCGGCGAAGAAGCCGTCGCCTTCGAGTTCGCCCGCGTCACCGCCTGTGACGACGTTGATCAACAACCTGCCCCCCGACAGGCGATCGAACGTCGACGCCATACGCGCGGTAAGCGCGGGCGAAGCGATCCCCGGCCGTACGGCGACGAGAAACTTCAGATGGCGTGTGGCGCCAATGAGGCTCGATGCCGTCACCCAGGCGTCTTCGCAAGAACGTCCCGTGGGCAGCAACACCCCCTCGTATCCGAGCGAATCGACGGCGCTGGCGATCTGCCGCGCGTAATCGAAATCGAACACCCGTCCGCCGTCGGAGGTCCCCAGGTAACGCGTATCGCCGTGTGTCGGAATGAACCAGAAGACTTGCATGCGAACTCCGGCACTCAGGCGGCGAGCGTTGCCCGGGCCGCAGCCGTGCGTGCGGCAGCGGCCGCCGCGACCGGCCACTGACGAATCACCTCGCGTTCATGCAGCCACTGCGAGAGCTGATCGACCGTCGCGCCCAGTCGCTGGGCGATCGACGCATCGAGCGTGGCGCCCTCTTCCTTCGGCACCTGCTGATCGACAGCGAACACGCCGCGCAGGATGTGCTGCGCGCCGAGAGCGGAAAGCACCGGCTTGAGCGCGTAATCGAGTGCGAGCAGATGTGCAGGGCTGCCCCCGGTGGCAAACGGTGCGACCAGCTTGTCGGCGAGACCGTCTTGCGGCAGCACGTCGAGAAAGGCTTTGAGCAGACCGCTGTAGGCGGCCTTGTACACCGGCGTCGCGACAATCACGGCTTGCGCACCGGCGACTTGCGCAAGCGCATGACGAAGGTCGTCGTGCGACGTGTCGGCGGCGAGTAGCGCTGCCGGCGAGAGCGCACGTATGTCGATGCGGCGCACCGCAATGCCGGCCGCAGCCAGTTCGGATTCGACAAACCGCAGCAAACGGGCGCTGCGCGAGGCGGCCGACGGGCTGCCCGAGATCGTGACGGCGTATGTCATACTTCCCTGCCAAAGACGGGCCGTATGCGTGCTGGCACGCTGGCCCTGAGGAATCAAAGCGCACCGGGCGCACAACGGCCCGACGGGCGGCTTGCGCAGTGCTTACCGGATCGTCCCGGCTACTGGAGAATCAGTGTAGCGATCCGCCCTGTGCACCCGAACCAATGAATCCGGGATTGCTTTGCGCGTTTTTTCATAACCTGAAGTCATGCACCTTCCACGCCTTATTCCTCAGGACGGTGCTAACGTTTGATTCCCGAGCGTTTGCCGTTTTCACGTCACCTCCATCATGTCTGCCCCGATCCTCGAACTGCGCGAGTACCGTCCGACCGACAGCACCGACACGCACGATTTTCATCAGGTCGTGATCGGACTCTCGGGACGCATGTCGATTTCGCTGGATGGCGACGCCACGCAGTCCGGTCGCGTGGGGGCGCGCAACGGTGTTGTGATCCCGGCGGGCGTGCGGCACGATTACCGGGGCGACGGGCCCAATCGTCAGGTCGTGCTGGATGTGCCGTCGCACCTCGCCACAATGACAGGCACAGAACGGGCGTTCTCACATGAAGCGTTTTTTGCACTCGACGCAAAGCTGCTGGCACTGGTCCAGCAGGTGAGCGCGAGCGTGGACGACGGACACCCCCTGAGTGCAGACGATCCGGTCGTGCGTGAGTGGCTTACCGCGCTTGTGGCGCGCCTGGCACCGGCGCGGCCCGCGTTGCGCACTGTCCGGCTGGATCTGGCGTGCATCGACACCCGGCTGCAAGCCGAACTGGCGAAACCGCCCGATATCGCCACGCTGGCAGGAGAGGCCGGAATGAGCGTGCGGCATTTTCACGATTGCTTTGTCGCGCTGAGCGGCGAGACACCTCATCGGCATCTGATGCGCCTTCGGCTCGCGCGCGCGGCGTCTCTGCTGGCCGCGAACGACGCGACGCTCGCCGACATCGCCCTCGATGTGGGCTTTAACGACCAGAGCGCCCTCACCCATGCCTTCCGTCGACACTTCGGTAAAACGCCCGCTGTCTGGCGTCGCGAACACACCGGGTGCGGCGTCACCGCCTCAGTCAACTGATCCGACTGCACCCGTTGCGCCGCCCCGGGCCGGCTTCCGTCTGCCGAAATTCACAAGCCAGGACCGGCGGCAACGCGCTACGCTTTGCGCCTATTCATCCGTCGACAAAGAAATAGGGAACAGGACATGGCCGAGACCATCGAGTGGCAGGACTTCGAGAGGATCGATTTGCGCGTGGGCACGATTGTGGCGGCCCGCGTCAATGAGAAAGCGAAGAAGCCCGCCTATGTGCTGGAAGTCGATCTGGGGGAATTGGGCGTAAAGACGTCAAGCGCACAGATCACCGTGCACTACGCCCCGGAATCGCTGGTGGGCACGCAGGTGCTGTGCGTGTGCAACTTCGCGCCGAAGCGCATCGCCGGGGTCGTCTCGGAAGTCCTGATTACCGGTTTTGCCGACACCGGCGGCGCCATTGTCCTCGCGGGTGTCGAACGCCCCGTCCCCAACGGCGCGCGACTGCACTGACCGGGGCCGCCCGGCGCATCGCTAACAGCCGGGCGTCGCCGGTCGGAGACATCCGAATGCCGAATGGCATTCGTCCGAAAATTTTTCGGACATGCGACACCAATTCCCAAAACTTCGGTCGAATCGCAACATCGGCCGGCACAGGTCCGCCGGTGATCGACAGGCACGCAACGACGTGCGCGAAGTCATGGGGGACATCATCTTGAAATCACTGCTTTATCGCCTTTGTCTCGGACTGGGCGGACTCGCCCTGTTCTGGGCATTCGGCATGCTCGGCGCCAGCGAATACGGCAAGAGTGCGGCGCTCATGGCGACGGCCCTGCCCGGACTCGCCGGCCTTTGCCTGTTATTGCGCTCGCGTGCGGCGTGGTTGAGCGCGACAACGCTCTGCGTGATTGCCGCCTTCTTCCTCGACGCGGCGACCAAAGGGTTCCTGCGCGATTACTTCGGCCTGCGTCCGAATCATCTGCTGGTGTTGCAGGCGGTGTTCAACACCAACCCGTCGGAGGCTGGCGAGTTTTTCCGTCACAACTGGCGCGACATCGTCGAGGCGAGCACCGTCTTCGTGATACTGATGTCAGCCGTGATCGTGCTGGAGCGCCGCCTGTCGCGCGCTGAGGCGACGAGCGCCCCGCCTTCGCTGCGCCGCAGCGGCAAGATTGCCGTTGCCAGCCTGCTCACCGGCTTTCTCGCGCTGCACCTGAATCCGACGATGGCCAAGGAAAACCCGTTGCTTTACTGGCCTATTCGCTATCTCGACTATCAGGGACAACTGGCCCACGCCGCCAAGCTGCAACGCGAACTCGAACGCAACATGGCGCAGCGCGCCGACTGGCGCGTGCAGTATCACGGGCCTGAGCGCAAGACTGTCGTGTGGGTGATCGGTGAGAGCCTGAACCGCAATAACATGTCGCTCTACGGCTACGCGCGCAATACCACACCGATGCTCAACTCGATGCGCGACGACCTCACCGTGTTCCGCGATGTGGTGTCGTCGGAGCCGGCGACGATGGCGTCGCTCATGAAGATGCTCACGCCGGCGAGCCTCGACGATCCCGAGGCCTGGACGCGTCAGCCCGATCTCGTGATGCTCGCCCGGGAAGCCGGGTATCGCACCTATTGGATCTCGAATCAGGTGCCCAACGACGGCTGGCTCGGACTGGTGGCCAATCGCGCCGACGAGCGCGTCTTCATCAACAAGGGGTTTGGGCGGGGCGAGAACAATTTCGATGGCAATCTGCTGCCCGAGTTCGACGCCGCACTCGCGAGCGACGCGCCTCGCAAGCTCATCATCGTGCATTTGCTGGGCGCGCATCCGACCTACGATATGCGCTACCCCGAGGAGTTCGCGCGCTTCGACAACAGCGACGATGCCGTCATGACCACGCTTGAGGCACAAGGACGCTCGCTATGGGTACGCCGTCTGCGCAACGAATACGACAACGCCATGGCATACAACGATTACGTCGTCGCCAGTCTGATCCGCAAGACCATGTCGGCCACGGCATCGGCCGATGCCAGCCTGCTATTCAGTTCCGATCACGCGCAGGAAGTCGGTCATACGCGCAATCACACGGGGCAGTCGGTCGCCGATGCCTCGGGCTACGAAATTCCGATGCTTGTCTGGACTCGCGACAAGATCAATTCGCAAACACGCGCCGCGCTTGAATCCCGGCCGTATCAGACCGACCAGATCGAACACACGATGCTGGGCATGCTCGATATCGACTCGGCGTACTACGACGCCTCGCACGATGTGTTGAGCGACGCGTTTCGGCCGCGCCCGCGCAGCATCAACGGACGGGCCTACTGAGGCAAAGCCCGCGTTTTCGCCCGAATTCAAGCGCAAGAAGCGGAGCGTTTGCGCCTGTGCATCGGACTAGACTGCGCCAAAGGGATTTCCCCCCCAAAAAACGGAGCAGCCGCAATGGCCGATGGCACCCCACAGCAAGCAACCGTCTCGCCCGGAAAACGCGTCGATGCCCCGCGTATCCCGTCACTGGTGAACAATCTCTCGCAAGCCAATCTGGCGGCGCAGTTCAGCGAACAGATGACGCTTGCTGTCATACCGATCATGGCGGTTATCGCGCTAGGCGCATCGGCAGCGCAGACGGCGTTGCTGCAAGGGGCAACGACATTGCCGTTTCTGCTGCTGTCGCTGCCCGCCGGCGTGCTCGCCGATCGATACCGGCGCAAACCGCTCATGATCGCGACGGAACTGCTGCGCGCTCTTGCGCTGCTGCTTCTGTTTGCGCTGTTCCGCAGCGGCATGCTGACGCTCACCGCACTGGCCGTTCTCGGCTTTGCCATGGCAACGGGCACGGTGGTGTTCGGTGCGGCGGCCCCTTCGCTGGTCGCCGCGCTCGTGGGCCAAGGGGACTTGCTCGCCGCGAACCGACGGTTGGAGATTGCCCGCAGCGTGGCATTCACCGCCGGCCCAGCACTCGGCGGCCTGCTCGCGGGGTGGGCCTCGGGCACCCCCGCCTTCTCCGGCGCTTTCCTGCTCTCGCTCGCCAGCGCCTATTGCCTGTCGCGGCTACCGCACGAGGCACCTCGACCGATATCGCGGCGTCACTTTTTCCATGAGTTGATGGAAGGTGTCCGCTTCATTGCCATGAACCGATACCTGCGCCCCATCGTCGCGACAGCCTTCGTCTTCAATACCTCGTGGTACCTGCTGCTGGCAGTCTTTGCGTACTACGCGATTCACTCGCTCGCGTTCACGGCTCAGATGGTGGGCATTGCGCTGGGCGTTTACGGCTTCGGCATGGTGTGCGGCGCGTTTGGCTATGCGCGCATCGCAGCACACTTCCGATTTGGCAGACAAATCGTTCTCGGGCCGGCTTGCGCTACTGTCGCGGCGCTGTTGATGGCAGGAACGTTGCCGCTGTCCGGCGGCATGACGATCTATGGCGTGGTTTTTGGTGCCTTCTTCCTGTTCGGTTTCGGCCCCATCGTATGGACGATTTCGACGACATCGCTGCGGCAGGTCGTCACGCCAGTCAGACTAGTAGCCCGCGTGTCGGCGGCAACCATGACCGCGACGTTCGGTGCGCGTCCTCTCGGTGCGTTTCTCGGCGCATGGCTCGCGGCGAGCTTCGGCACCAAGGCCTGCCTGATCGGCATGTCAGCCGGATTTGCCGCACAACTCGGCATCATCCTGTGCTCTCCCGCCGCACGGCTCACCTCACTCGACGCCGCACCCGCCAGATAGGCGGCCCGTCATCGCCACCGGCAAGCGGTGAGCGACAAAAAAAGCCGATGCGATAACTCGCATCGGCTTTCTCCCTTAGCGGGTACGCGTCAGACTTCCAGACGCGTCACGAACTTCGGCTGCAGATACGCTTCGAGGGCTTCCGGTCCACCCTCAGAACCGTAGCCGCTATCCTTCACGCCGCCGAACGGCACCTCCGGCAACGCCAGACCCGCATGGTTGATCGTCAGCATGCCGCTCTCGATGCGCGCCGACAGACGATGCGCCGTGCCTTGCGACGTCGTATACGCATAGGCCGCCAAACCATACGGCAAGCGGTTCGCCTCGGCGATGGCTTCCTCTTCCGTATCGAACGGGTTGACGATGGCCACCGGGCCGAACGGCTCTTCGTGCATGATCTTCGCGCTCATTGGCACGTTGCACAGCACCGTCGGCGCGTAGAAGTGGCCGCCTTCGGCCACACGCTTACCACCGGTCTTGAGCTGCGCACCGTTGGCGACGGCGTCGTCCACGATGGCGCTGATCGCTTCGAAACGCTTGCCGTTGACCAGCGGGCCCATCGTCGTCTCCGGGTCCAGACCGTTACCCACGCGCAACGATTCGGCGGCCTTCACGAAGGCGTCGACGAACTGATCGTAGACACCACGTTGCACGAGGAAACGCGTCGGGGCAACACAGACCTGACCGGCGTTGCGGAACTTGCCTGCCGCGAGGTTGCGCACGGCCGCAGCGATGTCCGCGTCGTTGAAAATCAGCGCCGGGGCATGGCCACCGAGTTCCATCGTCACGCGCTTCATGTACAGACCGGCCATCGCGGCCAGTTGCTTGCCTACCGGCGTGGAGCCCGTGAACGACACCTTACGGACGGCCGGATGCGGAATCAGGTACGACGAAATTTCGGCCGGCACGCCGTACACGAGGTTAAGCACACCGTCGGGCAGACCGGCATCGGCGAAAGCGCGAATCAGCGCGGCCGGCGACGCGGGCGTCTCTTCCGCGGCCTTCACGATCACCGAGCAACCGGCAGCCAAGGCAGCCGAGACCTTGCGCACGACTTGATTGACAGGGAAATTCCACGGCGTGAATGCCGCCACCGCACCGACCGGCGACTGGATCACCATCTGGTAGACGTTCGGCACGCGAGCCGGGATCAAACGCCCATAGGCACGCTTACCTTCTTCCGCGAAAAATTCGATGATGTCGGCAGCCGAGAGCACTTCGCCCTTGGCTTCGCCGATGGGCTTGCCCTGCTCCATCGTCATCTGACGTGCGATATCGCCGACACGCTCGCGCAGCAGACCCGCAGCCTTGCGCATGAGTTTCGCGCGCTCGAACGGAGCGATTTCGCGCCACTTGGCGAAGCCGGCTTCGGCGGCGGCCAGGGCTGCGTCCAGGTCCGGCTGGGTAGCGCGCGCCACCGTACCGATGATTTCGCCCGTCGCCGGGTTCTCGATCGGCAGCGTGAGGCCTTCTGCGCCCGCCTTCCACTGTCCATTGATGAAAAGTTCTACGTTGTGCGACATGCTGAAGTCTCCGATTGGCAACACGCCCGACAGAATAACGCAGGCTGGGGATTCCTGTTGCCCTCCCCGCGCAGCCGGGCGCTGCAGCGTGGGCAGCCATGTCATCACACGAAAACGAAAAAAAAGCCGGCGGCGCAGGGACTATTTTCCCCCAACGCTACCGGCCCTCTCGGGCCCGGATTACGCGGCCTTGCCTTCTGCGACAAGACATCGCCCCGGACCACGTTTCAGCCCGCCAGAATTTCCTTCAATGCCTGCGTGAAGCTCTGGCACTCGGCCTCGGTGCCCACGGTGATGCGCAGGAACTGCGCCACGCGCGCGTGCCTGAAGTGCCGCACGATGATCGAGCGCTCCCGCAGGGCGGCGGCCAGTTGTGCCGCATCGTGCGACGGGTGACGCGCGAACACGAAGTTCGCCGTCGACGGCAGCACGTCAAAGCCAAGCGCTTTCAGACGCGTCACCAATCCCTCACGGCTCGCGATCACGGCCTGACGCGTCTGCTCGAAATACGCGTCGTCTTCGATGGCCGCCACACCAGCCGCCTGCGCGAGACGGTCGAGCGGGTACGAGTTGAAGCTGTTCTTCACGCGCTCGAGCGCTTCGATCAGATCCGGATGCCCGATGGCGAAACCCAGACGCAAGCCGGCCAGCGAGCGCGATTTCGACAGTGTTTGCACCACCAGCAGGTTCTGATACTTCGCGATCAGCCCCGCAGCACTCTCGCCACCGAAGTCGATATAAGCCTCGTCGATCACCACGACGGAATCCGGATTCCCCGCCAGCAGACGCTCGATCTCGCCGGAGGCCAGCACGCGGCCGGTCGGCGCGTTCGGATTCGGGAAAATGATGCCGCCATTCGGCTTGAGATAATCGTCGACGCGAATCTCGAACGTCTCGGTCAGCGGCACGTTCTCGAACGCCACGCCGTAAAGCCCGCAATACACCGGGTAGAAGCTGTACGTGATGTCCGGAAACAAAATCGGCTTGTCGTGCTTCAGCAACCCCTGAAAGACATTCGCCAGAACTTCGTCCGACCCGTTGCCCACATGCACGTTGGCCACTTCGAGCCCGAAGCGCGTAGCGATGGCCTGCTTGAAACGGCGCGCGTCGGGATCGGGATACAGCTTGAGCGCGTCGGCATCGCTGCCGAGCGCCTCGCGAATCGCAGCCAGCACACGCGGCGACGGACCGTACGGATTCTCGTTGGTGTTGAGCTTGATGAGACGCTGCATCTGCGGCTGCTCACCGGGAACATAGGGCGTCAGATCGGCAACGCCCGTACTCCAGAATCGACTCATGGAGACGGCTCCGCTCAGCTAACGAAACCGCGAGCCAGATCGGCCCGAATGTCGGCGGGCGACTCCAGCCCCACCGCCAGACGAATCAGCCCTTCCGTGATGCCCGCGGCGGCGCGTGCTTCCGGCGTGATGCGACCGTGCGTCGTGCTCGCCGGGTGCGTGATCGTCGTACGCGTATCGCCCAGGTTGCCGGTGATCGAGCACACGCGCGTGTTGTCGATCACGCGCCACGCGTTCTCGCGCTGCTCGGCGGGCGTCGCCCCCTTGAGTTCGAACGCGACAATCGCCCCGCCCGCCTTCTGCTGACGCTGCGCGAGTTCGTATTGCGGATGCGACGGCAGCCCGGGGTAGAACACGCGAGCCACTTGCGGTTGCTGTTCCAGCCATTGCGCAATGGCGAGCGCATTGGCCGACTGCTTCTCGATGCGCAGCGACAGCGTCTCCAAGCCCTTGAGCAACACCCAGGCGTTGAACGCCGAGAGGGTCGGGCCGGCACTGCGCACGAACGTGAAGATCTTGCCCATGATGAAGTCTTTCTTGCCGACGATCGCGCCGCCCAGCACACGGCCTTGCCCGTCGAGGTACTTCGTTGCCGAGTGCACGACGACGTCCGCACCATACTCGATGGGACGCTGCAATGCCGGTGTACAGAAGCAGTTATCGACGACGAACAGGGCCCCCGCCTCCTTGGCAATCTTGCCGATGGCGGTGATGTCGGCAATATCCGTGAGCGGGTTGGACGGCGTTTCGAGGAAGAACATCTTCGTGTTCGGACGAATCGCGGCGCGCCACGCCTCGGGATCGGTCGGATCGACGAAGGTCGTCTCGACACCGAAGCGGCTGAAAATCGTGGAGAAGACGTTCAGCGTGGAGCCGAAAATGCTCTGCGAACTGACGAGGTGATCCCCCGCCGAGAGGGTGGCCATGACCACCGAGACAATGGCGCTCATGCCCGAGGCGGTCGCCATGCAGGCCTCGCCGCCTTCGAGCGCCGCCAGACGATCCTGGAACATCGACACGGTGGGATTGGTGAAGCGCGAGTACGTGAATCCCTCCTCCGAATGCGCAAAGCGTTCGGCGGCCTCGGCCGCGCTCTTGAATACGAAACTCGAGGTCAGGTAAAGCGCCTCGGAATGCTCACCAAACTCGGAGCGCTGCGTCCCCGCGCGCACCGCCAGGGTATCGAAGTCGAAGGAGTCCATCGTGTATCTCGTGATTGGGTTGGCCCGATCGCCGGCCAAAAAAAAGAAAAGCCCGTTTCGCTGTTCAGCAAAACGGGCTCGAAATCCATCTGTCTAGGCCTCGCTTTAGCTGTTTCGGGGATGTTCCCCCACGTCCGCAAGCTGAAATCAAATCGACGTGAAATGCAGTGTAGCACGTTGCAGGCGAGGAAGGAAAATCCCCCCTGCCCACTGGGCATTCGCCCGACTGGTCGGCCTCAGGCGCCGCTCAGAGGCCAAGTTGAGCCCCGCGCGGCTCGTTATCGTCGCCCTCATTCGCTTCCGCGACCGGCGCCTTCCGTGCCTTGCGTTGTTGCTCCAGGCGGTTCAGGTACTCGGTCGTCACATCGCCCGTGATGTACTTCCCGTCGAAGCACGACGCATCGAAATCGGACAGCGCCGGGTTGATGTCACGCACGGCGGCCTTCATGTCCTCGACGTCCTGATAAATCAGTTCGTCGGCACCGATGATGCGCGCCACTTCTTCGTCGCTGCGATCATAGGCCACCAATTCGCTGCGCGTGGGCATGTCGATGCCATACACGTTCGGGAACTTCACCGGCGGTGCAGCCGACGCGAAGATCACCTTGCGCGCACCGGCGTCACGCGCCATCTGCACGATTTCCTGGCTGGTGGTGCCGCGCACGATCGAGTCGTCCACGATCAGTACGTTCTTGTCCTTGAACTCGACGCGCATGGCGTTGAGCTTCTGGCGCACCGACTTCTTGCGCATCGCCTGACCGGGCATGATGAAGGTGCGGCCAACGTAACGGTTCTTGAAGAAGCCCTCGCGATAGTTCAGGCCCAGTCGCTTGGCAACCTGCATGGCCGCCGGACGGCTCGAGTCCGGAATCGGCATCACGACGTCGATGTCCTGATAGTCGATCTCGCGGCGAATCTTCTCGGCCAGATAGTCGCCCATGCGCAGACGCGCGTCGTAGACCGCCACGCCGTCGAGCACCGAATCCGGACGCGCCAGATACACGAGTTCGAAAATGCATGGGTGCATCGACACTGACTCGGAACACTGCTGCGACACCAGTTCGCCGTCGTTGCTGATGAAAATCGCCTCGCCCGGCTTGACGTCGCGCTCGAACGCGAAGCCCATGCCTTCGAGTGCCACCGACTCCGACGCCACCATCCACTCCGTGCCGTTCGGGCCATCGAAGCGGCCGATGCACAGCGGACGGATACCGTTCGGATCGCGGAACGCGAGCAGCCCAAAGCCGGAGATGATCGAGACGATAGCGTACGAGCCGCGCAGACGGCCGTGTACCTTACCCACCGCTTCGAACAGCGACGCGACGCTCAGACCGTCGCGCGCGCTTTGCTGCAATTCGTGCGCGAGCACATTGAGCAGCACTTCGGAATCGGAGGTGGTGTTGATATGGCGACGGTCGACGCGGAACATCTCGTCCTTGAGCTGTTCCCAGTTCGTCAGGTTGCCGTTGTGCGCAAGCACGATGCCGTAGGGCGCATTCACGTAGAACGGCTGGGCTTGTGCGGCGCTCGACGAACCGGCCGTCGGGTAACGTACCTGACCGATGCCGACCGTGCCCGGCAAGTCGCGCATGTTGCGCGTGCGGAACACGTCGCGCACCATGCCGTTGCCCTTGTGCATGTAGAACGACTGGCCGTCCGTCGTGGCGATACCGGCGGCGTCCTGCCCGCGGTGCTGCAACAGCAGCAAGCTATCGTAGATGAACTGGTTGACAGGGGACTTGGAGACTACACCGACGATGCCACACATGGCATAAATCCTTCAAAAAACAGCGAAATCTGTGTCAAACGGAGGACCGTATTATCCGTCATTCGGCAACCTTGTGCAGGCCGGTCGACGGCGTGCCCGATCCACTGCTGCGCATGCCCCACCCCTGCTGCTGCGCACCGCCCAAGCCATCGCCCGCCAAACCGTTGCCGGCGCTGCCCTCCCGCAGGGTGCCGCCACCCATCAGCCTCGACACGCCGGACATCGCGCCGCCGCTCTGGCTGCCCGAATGCCCCTGCGTACCGTTACCGCCCTGCCCGCCGGCATCCGGCGTTCCCCGATAGGGTTCCAGTTGTGGCAAGGGAATTGGCGTTCCCAGCGGATTGACGCTCGGCATCGCGGCCTCAGGCTTATGCAGGTAGTGCTGCACAGGCTCGGGCAGGTAAGGCATGAGCCGCTCCAGCCCCGCGTCCACCCACGGGCGTACCAACGAGTGCTGCCATACCGGTTGTTGCGGCAATGCCGTTAACTTGGCGGCGACCATCAACAACATCAAGAGCAGAATGCCGCGAACGATACCGAATAACATCCCTAAACCGCGATCGGCCGGGCGCAAGCCGATCATATCGGTCATGCGGCCCACGAGCGCGCTGACGATGCCTGCGCCGAACACCACCGCGACGAGCACCAGCAGGAAACCGAGTGCGCCCTGCGTCATCTCGCCACCGGGCAGGTCGGCGGGTAACCAATGCGCCACCGCCGGGCCGAACGCGCGCGCCACGAAGAACGCCACCACCCAGCCCACCAGATTGAACAGCTCGCGCACGAGTCCGCGCAGCATGCCCAGCAGCATCGAGCCAATCAGAATGGCAATTGCCGCGTAATCCACGACGGTCAACAGACCGCTATGCACCGTATCGCCCAACTCAGCCCGCCTCGGCGACCTGCGCCGTCAGTCCGGCGTCACGAATCTTCTTGCCGGCCGCTTCGGCACTGTTGCGATCGGGGAACGGCCCCGCGCGCAGCAGATACAGCTCACGGCCGTCGACCGTGCTCTTCACCATGTAGCTCGGCACGTTCACGAGCTTCAGTTTGACGAGCCATGCCTGTGCGCGATCCTGCGTCGAGAAAGCGCCGATGCGCACCAGATACTTGCCGCTCGACGACGCCGGTTTCTGCGTGTTGTCGTGGCTATCGGCCGGCTTGGTGGCCTTGGACGTCGTATTGTTCTGCGCGAACTGCGCAATCGGGTCGGCCACGTTGTTGTTCGGCTGCGCCTTGGCCTGCGCCTTGGCCGTGTCGTGCGAGTCCGGCTTCGCAGCAGGCTTCGTCTCGGCACGCTGCTCGGGCTTCTTGACGTCGGGTTTGACGTCCGGCTTGTGCTCCGGCTTTGCTTGCGCCACCTGCGGTTCCGGCACGGCGCTCGGTGCGGGAGCAGGCGCCACGGCGGTGGCCGGGGGCACGCCCGTCGGTGCAGGGGCCGGCGTCGGCGCGGGCTTGACCGGGTTGGCGCCGGCCAGCGTGCTGCTGTCGAGCGCTTCCTCACCCTTGTCGAGCGAAGCGTCGGACGGCGGCGTAACGGCAACCGCCGCATTCGGCTTCACGCGCACGGGCGGCGAGTTGGCATCCTTTCCGGGGATCTGGATGGCGATGTCGTCGGCGGCCGGTTTCGGTTCGGGCGCGAGTACCATCGGCAAAATGATGACGGCCGCGAGCACCAACGCCAACGCGCCGACCAGACGGCGGCGCGCGCGTTGCTTCTCGGGCAGCAGCGGGTCGAGTTGCTCGTGCTCGCTGTACTCGCCCCCTCCCGCCGTACGGGTGCCGGTTCGGCCGCTCCTGCGGCTACCGCGCTTCGGGGGAACGGCTTCGGCGTCTTTCTTGCGGAAGGAAAACAATCCCATAGGGCCTTGGCTCAGGTCGTAACTCGCGTCGTTGGACTGATCATCGCGCATGTGGTGCGTCATACGCATGACATTTCTCGTAAGAAAATGTCACGGCAAACGCACCTTCACACCTCAGTGGCGCTGCAATTTGCGGTGCGACATCACACCCGCCACCGTAAAGAACGATCCAAAAACTACAATTCTATCATTCTCCCCGCACTGCTCGAGCGCGGCGGCATAGGCTTTCTCGGGGGATTCGAAGGTCTCGACCGAATGATCCGCATCTTCCACGAACCCCACGGCCCGCAACTTCTCTTCAAGCAACGCCGGCGTGGCGGCACGCTCGGTCGGCAGCGCACACAGACGCCAGTGATCGACCTTGTCGACGAGATGGCGCAGCACGCCTTCGATGTCCTTGTCGGCCATCGCACCGAACACGGCATACGTGTACGGGAAGAAGCCCATGCCATCGAGATTGTGGCCAAGCGCTGCGGCCGCATGCGGATTGTGCGCGACATCGAGCACCACCGCCGGACGCCCCGGCAGCACCTGGAAACGTCCCGGCAGTTCGACCGATGCAAGCCCCAGACGAATGTCCTGCGCCGAGACCGGCAGCCGATCGCGCATCGACTCGAGGGCGGCAAGCGCCGCCGACGCGTTGAGCAACTGGTTCGCGCCGCGCAGCGCCGGATACGCCAGCGCTGGACGGCGCATCTGACGTCCCCCGTAGCTCCATTGCTGCTTGTCGCCCTGATAGTTGAAATCGCGGCCGAACAGCCATAGGTCTGCGCCGATGCGCTCCGCCTCGGCGACAAGCGTGGCCGGCGGCATGGGATCGCCGCAAATCGCAGGCTTCCCGGGCCGGAAAATGCCGGCCTTCTCGATGGCGATCGCCTCGCGCGTATTGCCCAGATACTGCGCGTGATCGATGTCGATGCTCGTGATCACGGCACAGTCGGCATCGACGATATTCACCGCGTCGAGCCGTCCGCCCAGACCGACTTCGAGAATCACGGCGTCGAGGCCGGCCGTGGCGAACATGTGCATGATCGCAAGCGTGGTGAACTCGAAGTACGTGAGCGAGACCGGCGTATCGAAGCTCGTGCGTGCGGCTTCGACGGCTTCGAAGTGCGGCAGCAGCGTGGCGTCGTCGACGACCTCGCCGTTAAGGCGCGCGCGTTCGTTGAAGGTCAGCAGATGCGGCGACGTATGGCAACCAACGCGGTACCCCGCAGAAAGCAGAATAGCTTCGATGATTGCGCAGGTCGAACCCTTGCCGTTGGTGCCGCCTATCGTGAAAACGGGGCACGGGAATTGCAGTCCGAGCGCCTCTTTCACGCGGCCAATGCGCGTGAGGCCCATATCAATGCCCACGGGGTGAGCGGTTTCGAGATGGGCGAGCCAGGCGTCGAGAGTGGAGTATATCGGCATGGATGTGCGAGGCAGAAAAACAAAAACGCGGACGTCACTAACGTCCGCGCTTCATTCCTGCTAAGTGATGCGTTCAGGCGCCGCTCGCGCGGCACTGCGTGGCGTTGCGTAATTCTACGCTGTTGCACCGCCCTTGGGGGCACTGCAACGGCGAGCGCCGCGCCATCGCACGCGTGAATTTGCCGTGCTCAGGCGACAGCGTCAGCCGGCTGGCACTGCATCAAAGCGATCAGGCGAGCGATCTCTTCACGCATCTTGCGACGGTCGACGATCATGTCGATCGCGCCCTTCTGCAACAGGAACTCCGAACGCTGGAAGCCTTCCGGCAGCTTTTCGCGCACGGTCTGCTCGATCACGCGCGGGCCGGCGAAGCCGATCAGCGCCTTGGGCTCGGCCATCACCACATCGCCGAGGAAGGCGAAGCTGGCGGACACACCGCCCATCGTCGGGTCGGTCAGCACGGAGATGAACGGCAGCTTGGCGTTCGTCAGCTTGGTGAGCATGGCCGTGGTCTTGGCCATCTGCATGAGCGAGAGCAGGCTTTCCTGCATACGCGCACCGCCCGAAGCGGTCACGCAGATGAACGGCACGCCCTGCTCCAGCGCATTCTGCGCGCCGCGCACGAAGCGCTCGCCGACCACCGAACCCATCGAGCCGGCCATGAACGAGAACTCGAAGCACGCGACCACGACCGGCAGCGTGTGGATGGCACCGCCCATGACGACCATCGCATCGGTCTCGCCGGTGTCGTCCATCGCTTCCTTGATGCGATCCGGATATTTGCGGCTGTCCTTGAACTTCAGCGCATCGACCGGCACGATCTCCTGGCCGAGTTCGTAACGGCCTTCCGGATCGAGCAGCGCATCGAGACGTGCACGCGCGCCAATGCGCATGTGATGGTCGCACTTCGGGCAAACGTGCAGATTCGCTTCCACGTCGTTGCGATACAGCACGGCTTCGCACGACGGGCACTTGATCCACAGCCCTTCCGGGATGCTCTTGTTGCGCTGCGTCGGATCGGTTTGCTTGATCTTCGGGGGCAGCAGCTTATCGAGCCAGCTCATAGTTTCTCCTTGGCAAACGCCCGCACCATCAGGGGCGGGCGTTTCGGGGCGACCGTATGACACGGCCGTTTCAATTCAGCGTTTCACCGGACGGTGCGGCAAAATTACGCCGCGAATTTACGCCGATTTGGCGCCCTCGTCGAGCGCCTGGCGAATGCCGCCGATGAATTCAGCCAGCGATTTTACCGCGTTCTGGCCCGTCAGATCACGCGGCGTGTTTTCCAGTCGCTGGACGATGGCGCTGCCGATGACCACGGCGTCCGCCACACTCGCCACGGCACGGGCCGTTGCGGCGTCGCGAATACCGAAGCCCACGCCCACCGGCAGGGCCGCAGCGGCCTTGATCTGGGGAATTTTGGCGGCAACGCTGTCCATATCCAGGCTCGCGGCGCCCGTCACCCCCTTGAGGGAAACGTAGTACAGATAGCCACTCGCCTGACGCGCCACGGCGGCGATACGCGCATCGGTCGATGTCGGCGCGAGCAGGAAGATCGGATCGATGCCACGGGCACGCACGGCGCTCACATACGCCTCGGCTTCCTCTGGCGGGTAGTCGACCACCAGCACGCCATCCACACCGGCCGTCGCGGCACGCTCGGCGAAGGTGTCGAGGCCCATCGCCTCGATCGGATTGGCGTAGCCCATGAGGACGACTGGCGTGCGGTCGTTGGTCTGGCGGAATACGGCCACATAGCCGAGCACCTCGGCCAGGCTCACACCACGGGCCAGTGCACGCTCCGAGGCGCGCTGAATCACCGGGCCATCAGCCATCGGGTCGGAGAACGGCACGCCGAGTTCGATGACGTCGGCACCGTTGTCGGCCAGCGCATGCATCAGCTTGACCGTCCAGCCCGGCTCGGGATCGCCGGCGGTGATGAACGGAATGAGGCCCTTCTTACCCTGCGCTTGCAAGGCTTGGAACGTCGCTTGAATGCGGGACATGATCGGAAAGTCTCTGAAGTCTTTGATTGGCGAGCGCGTGGTAATGCGCGTTCAGCTCGTAGCCGACGAATCGCCGGCCATGCAGCGCGCAAGCCACGGCAGTCGTGCCGCTGCCCATGAACGGGTCGAGCACGAGACCGCCGGGCGGACAACTGGCCAGCACCATGCGCTCGATGATATGCAGCGGTTTCTGCGTCGGATGATCGACGCGTTCGGGGTCTTGCCGGTGCAATCGCGAGATCGACCACAGATCCTTGGGGTTGTAACCCAGTTCCAGCCACTTGCTGCCCTCGAAGATACGGCGCGAGCGCGCCTTCTTCGTTGCGGCGTCATACGGCACGCGCACGGCATCGAGGTCGAAGTAGTAATCCTTCGAGACCGCGAAAAAGCCGATGTTGTCGTGGACCGACGAAAACCGCCGGGTGCTGCCGCCCATGCTGGGCACGCGGCGATCCCAGATGATCTCGTTGATCATCAGCATGCGCTGCTTCAGAAATACGAACAGCTCCGGGGCGTACTGCCACGTGCAGAACAGGTAAAGCGAGCCGCGCGGCGCGAGCTTCGGAACCGCCGCCTCGAGCCAGCCGTACGTCCAGCCGAGGAAGTCCTCGCCGGAGCGCTTGTCGGAGTCGTTGCCGTAGTCCTTGCCGAGTCCATAAGGCGGGTCGGCAAGAATCAGGTCGACGCTGCCGTCTTCCAATTCGTGCAAGTGATGCAGGAAGTCGGCATGACGCAATGTGATGTCGCCCGGCGCCCAACGCGCGCGCAGCTCCCCGGCCGCTTCCATGGCCTCGAGACGCGCGGCGGCGGCTTCGGTGGCGTCCACGGGGCGCTCTGCCCCGAGGATGTCATTTTGTGCCTTGCGATCAGTCAGATCGGTCATGCTGGTTCTGGTGTCCTCAACGGATCTGGGAACAGGGATCTAGGGATCAATGGCATCTCGCAGCGCCGCTTATGCGCCCGCAGGCGCCGGCTTGGCCAGCGCCATCACGGTGTGCATGTCTTTGTCGCCGCGCCCCGAAAGATTGACCAGCACGATCTGGTCGCTCGGCAGCGTCGGCGCCAACTTGCACGCATAAGCGAGCGCATGGCTCGACTCCAATGCCGGGATGATGCCCTCGATCCGGCAGCAGTCATGGAACGCCCGAAGCGCTTCGGTATCGGTAATGCCCACGTACTCGGCGCGCTTGATGTCATGCAGCCACGCGTGTTCAGGCCCCACCCCCGGGTAGTCCAGCCCCGCCGAGATCGAATGCGTCTCGGTGATCTGCCCGTTGGCGTCCTGGAGCAAATAGGTGCGGTTGCCGTGCAGCACGCCGGGCGTGCCGCCGATGATCGACGCCGCATGACGGCCGGTCTCGATGCCGTCGCCGGCCGCTTCCACCCCCACGAGCTTCACGTTCGGCTCGTCGATGTACGGATAGAAAATACCCATGGCATTCGAGCCGCCGCCCACGCAGGCGAGCACGTAATCCGGCTGACGTCCGGCCAGTTCGGGCATCTGCACCTTGCACTCTTCGCCGATCACGCTCTGGAAATCGCGCACGAGCATCGGGTACGGATGCGGCCCGGCCACAGTGCCGATGATGTAGAACGTGCTCTCGACGTTCGTGACCCAGTCGCGCATGGCTTCGTTGAGCGCGTCCTTGAGGGTTTTCGACCCCGACTCCACCGGCACCACGGTCGCACCGAGCAGTTGCATGCGATAGACGTTGGCCGCCTGACGCTTCACGTCCTCAGCGCCCATATACACCACGCACTCCATGTCGAAGCGCGCGGCGATGGTCGCCGTGGCCACACCGTGCTGACCGGCGCCGGTCTCTGCGATCACACGGCGTTTGCCCATGCGACGCGCCAGCAGCGCCTGCCCGATCACGTTGTTCACCTTGTGCGCACCGGTGTGGTTCAGGTCTTCGCGCTTGAGATACACCTGCGCACCGCCCAGCTCGCTGCTCCAGCGCTTGGCGTGATAAATCGGCGACGGACGGCCGACGTAGTGCTTCAGTTCGTAATGGAATTCTTCGAGGAAAGCCGGATCGTTCTGATACTTGGCATAGGCCTCGCGCAGTTCGTCGAGCGCGTGAATCAGCGTCTCAGCCACAAAGACACCGCCGTACTGGCCGAAATGGCCTCGGGCGTCAGGTAAATCGTACATGGTCGTCACTCTTCGCATTACCGGTGAGCGGCCCTGGCGGGCGCCCCGGCGGGTTGCCTATTCGGCGTCGGCAGCACGCACTGCCTGCACGAACGCCGTCATGCGGGCGTGATCCTTCACGCCCCGCGACGCCTCCACACCGCTCGACACGTCGATGGCGTAAGGCGTCACCCGGCCGATGGCTTCAGCAACGTTGTGTGCGTTCAAGCCACCACTCAAAACGGCCCGACGCGCGATGTCTTTTGGAATAAGTGACCAATCGAAAACCTTTCCTCCACCGCCATAGCCCTCAACCAGAGCATCGAGCAAGATGCCTTGTGCGGCGGTGTATGCGTTGGCGAATTGTAGCAAATCGCCACTGTCTTTCGTCTCCGGGCCAATACGCATGGCGCGCATGTACGGACGGTTGCCTGCCGCCGCCGACAGCGTTGCACATTCCTCGGGAGTTTCGTCACCGTGGAACTGCAGCGTCGTCAGCGGCACCGCCTCGACGGTACGCGCGATCTCGTCGGCCGTCACATTGACGAACAAGCCGACCAGACTCACGTAAGGCGGCACCCGGCGGGCGAGTTCGGCCGCGCGCGCCAGATCCACATAGCGCGGGCTCGGCGGGTAGAAAACGAGGCCGATGGCGTCGACCCCCAGCGCCACGGCATGGTCGACATCCGCCGGCTGCGACAGGCCGCAAATCTTGATTCGGGTACGGGATTTCATAAGCTTGCCCACGGCATCGGGAACGGCCACGCGGCCCAGTTGGGCTCGGGTACGGCGAAACGCTCAGGATACCCCACACGGGCCAGATACAGGCCGTCCGGCATGAACGTCGGGGCGGCCTGACGCCGGTCGAGACTCGCGAGCACTTGCGGCATCCAGCTCGCGGGCTGACGTCCCCGGCCAATGGCGACCAGACACCCCATGATGTTGCGCACCATGTGATGCAAAAACGCGCTCGCCCGAAAGCGGAACACAAAGAAATGTCCCTGCTGCTCGATATCGATAGCGTACAGGTGCTTGACCGGCGTCTTGGCCTGACACTCCGACGAGCGGAACGCCGAGAAGTCATGCTCGCCCACCAGCGCCTGACTCGCGGTGCGCATCGCGTCGAGATCGAGCGGGGTGTGCAGCCAGCCGCAACGGCCGTCGAGCAAGGGCGAACGCACGGGATGCACGTAAAGCACGTAGAAATACGTGCGCTCGAAGGCGGCAAAACGCGCATGGAAGTCGCCGGGCATGGCTTGCGCCCATTGCACGGCAACCGTCTTGGGCAGGAAGGCGTTCACGCCTCGCACCCACGAGAACATCGCGCGATCGAGTTCGGTATCGAAATGCACCACCTGACCGATGCCATGCACGCCGGTATCGGTGCGTCCTGCGACCGTCGTGGGCAGCGCTACGCCGCCGAACTCGCGCAGTGCGGCCTCGAGCGTTTGCTGCACGGTGTTGCCATGCGGCTGCGATTGCCAGCCGGAGAACGCCGTACCGTCGTAATGGATGCCCAGTGCAATTCGCATATGAAAAAGAAAAATGGGCGCCCAACCTACGAGCGCCCCAAACTACGGTCAATCAGTGGTGTGATCGTCGATGTGCCGTGGCGTCACTTGCCAAGCTCGGCCAGCCGTGTGCGAGCGGCCGACTGCTGTGCCGCATCCCCTCCGGCGATCACTTCTTCAAGCAATTCTCGCGCGCCATCGTCGTCGCCGATGGTCTGGTACGCGACGGCCAGTTCGAGTTTCGTATGGAATTCGTCAGGCACGTTCGGCGTGGCGGACGCGGCAGGCGCGGCTGACTCCGCAGATTCGGCAGACGATCCCGCGACGATCGGCTCCGGCGTCGGTACGATCACTTGCGGCACCTGCGGCGCAGCGGGTTCGGCCGCGAACGGCGTTTCCGGCGGCGTCGAATCCAGCGTCTCGTGCTCGACCAACGCCTCTACGCCGATGTCGGCGGGCAGCGCCGGCGCGCTGACGAACGACGGTGCGGCTGAGGCCTCGTCTCCCTTCAGATCGAGGCTGAAGTCCGACAGATCGAACGACAGCGGCTTGAGCGACGGTGCTTCGTGTGCAGTATCGGTGTAGCTGCGCGGCGCCTCGGGGGGGCGATGTGCCTGTTCCATCGCGGCGTCGAAATCGGCGTCGCTCAGTTCGGGATAGGTATCGTCGCCCGCTTCATCCGCGCTGGTTTGCGGGTGGCTCGGATCGTCCTTAGGCTCCATCTTGAACTGTACCGAGCCCAGCCCCTTGCTCAGGGAAGGCAACGCATCGTTCGAAATCGTACCCACATGCGCCGGCTGCCCCGGAATCGCCAGATCCAGATCGCCCACCATGCCTGCCACGCCGCCGTCAGGCGTCGCGTCGGCAATCGGCGTCATGGCTTCTGCCGGTTCCGCTGCTTCTACCGGCGCGGCAGGCGTCGGCTCGGCTTGTGCCGTGTGCGCAGCCGCAACCCCACCGATGGCCGCCGCAGCGTCAAGCGCTTCCAGCGACGACAACGTGGCAGCCGCCGGATCGTCATGAGCGGCAGCCACTTCGCCTGCCTCCCCCGCCTGCTCGGCAAACGCGGCATTCCAATCGATTTCCGGCTCGCTGGCAGCTTCGGACGAGGCATCCGGCACATCGGACGCCACCTCGCCGACGAGCGGTTCAGCGGCCACTTCCGGCGCCTCGAATGTCACCGGCGAGTTGTCGGAACCTTCAGCGTGAGCCGCTTCCGCCGACGTGTTGTCCAAAGGCGACGGCTCGACATCCCATTCTTCCGGCACGCTGGCTTCGGCCGCCTCGGGGGCCGGCTGAACGTCTTCGACGGCAGCCACACCATCGTCCGACGCCGACCGTGTGTCCTCGGCAGCCGGATGCAGATGCTCATCGGCTTCCGCCTGATTGGCGGCATATAGCGCCGCAGCACCTACGGCACCGGCAGCCGCCACGGCACCCGCCGTTGCCACACCTGATGCCGGCTCGTCAGCCTGCGAGCCATCGTGCGGCGCATCGTGATCCTGGCCGGCATGCGCGTCGTGCCCGTCGTCATACGGGCCGGGCTGCCCGGCCGGTGTCTCGGCACGGCGGCGACGCATCAGCCACCACAGGCCGAGCAACACCACCAGCGCGCCAGCGCCCGGCAGCACATATGGATTCTGCGTCACGGCACGCCAATTCATGGCGGCATTGGGCGCGGGCTTCGACTCGGCTGTCGGCGCGCTGGCGGCAGACGCCGCTGCGACCTCGCTAGCCGGTGCCGCCACGGCGGCCGTAGCGTCCGATGCTGTCGCACTCGCCGATGCGGCCGAGGCAGTATCGGTGGCCGCAGCCTCCGACGCTACGGCCGCCGTGGCCGGACTGTCTGCTGCGGCGGCGTCCTTCACGTCAGCCGCGCCCTTCGCGGTATTCGGTACCGCAGCGGCAGCCGCGGGTGTCGTGGTCTTGCCGTCGGCGGATTTCGCCGTCTTGTCCTGCGCAGTCGCCCCGGAAGCGGCGGCGGCCTGCTCCTCCAGATTGGCGACAGCCTGATTCTTCATCGCCAACAGCTTCTGGAGATCTGCTACGTTCTTCTGCAACTCATTCACCCTGCCCTGAGCCTCGGCTTGCGCCTTGCCTTGGGCGATTTGCTCTTCCTCGCTGCCGCCGGTTCGACCGGCCTTGCCGCCCGCCCCCCCCTTGCCGGGTCGCGACAGCTTCAATTCATCGCGCGTGGCGGGGGCGGCCGCTTCCGGTGCCTTGCCCGCTTCGATCGCGCCCTGTGCACTGCGGCCACCGGCCGGTGCTGCCTGCTGCGCCGTCGATTCGGCCAGCCGCGCGCGATACGCGTCAAACTGTTCCCGCGCCGAAGACACGAACTTGCGTGCCTGGGCGGGAGGAATACTTTGCACCTGCGCATCGGCCGGGCGTGTCAACGTCGCCCCCTGACGCAGCCGGTTCGGATCGTCACCGATGAACGCCGAGCGGTTCGATTCAAACAGCGCGGTCATCATCTGCGCGAGCGTTGCGCCACCTTCGCCGCCCGTGAATTCGCGGGCAATCGACGAGAGCGAGTCTCCCCGGCCCACTTTACGCGCGCCCTCTGCGGCCGCCCCCGATGCGTTGCCCGGCTGAGCAGACGCCGCAGGAGCCGGTGCCGGTGCCGGGGAAGACGCGGGAGAGGTAGCCGTCGCGGGCGCCCCGCTATTCGACGTCTGCGCGGGCACGACCGCCTGCGGTTGCGCAGCACTGGCTTCCGGGATGGCGGACAGCGTGACCGCGTTGGACTGCCGGCCGGTGCGCCATTCGAGCACCAGCAACAGATCGAGGAACGAGGTACTGACCGGCTCAGCCGAATCGACATGGACGAGATACGTGCCGCTGTACCCCGGCTCGCGTCCCGCAGTCGGCGTGACCGAGACGGAGAGCTTCTCGAGCGTAGGGTCGTAACGCAGACCTGCCTGCCTGAAGGCATCGCGCGGTGCGAGCTTCACCGACAATCCGTCGGCTTCGGCTTGCGACACGTTGCCCAGCACGATCACTGCGCGCAGCGGCTGGCCCGGACCCGAGCGCACCTGCTGCGGGCCGAACTCTGCTGCACCGGCATTGAGAAGCCCGAGGCTCCACAGGACGGCCGCCGCCGCGCTCAGGCGAAACGAGTTACGGGACGAGTTTGCACGCTTGCCGATCGAGTATTTCCGCACTGTGTCTTGTCAAGCCTGTCAGTCGATTTTCTCTGGACGCCCCAGCAAAATGGGGCGCCTCCCAAAGCGCGGACGGCGGCCCCGCGGGCCGCCGTTCTTCACGCCTTACCAATACGCGTCGACGCTCAAGCGTCGAGCAGGATGCGTAGCATGCGACGCAGCGGTTCCGCTGCGCCCCACAACAGTTGATCGCCCACCGTGAATGCCGACAGGTACTCCGGCCCCATCGACATCTTGCGCAGACGCCCCACCGGAATGGTCATCGTGCCGGTCACCGCGGCAGGCGTCAAATCCTTCATCGACGCCTCGCGCGTGTTCGGCACCACCTTCACCCAGTCATTGGCCTGGCCGATGATGTCGGTCAGTTCATCTAACGGCACATCCTTCGTAAGCTTGATAGTCAGCGCCTGGCTGTGGCAACGCATTGCACCGATGCGCACGCACAGACCGTCCACCGGAATGGCACGCGTGCCAGGGAAGCCGTCGCCCAGACCCAGAATCTTGTTGGTCTCGGCACCGCCCTTCCATTCTTCCTTCGACTGGCCGTTGCCCAGATCCTTGTCGATCCAGGGAATCAGGTTGCCGCCCAGCGGCACGCCGAACTGTTTGGTCTCGTCGGCGGTGAGCGCGTGCTGCTTGGCGAGCACCTTACGGTCGATCTCGAGAATGGCCGAGTGCGGATCATCCAGCAGCGCCTTGACTTCGGCGTTGATGCTGCCGAACTGCGTGAGCAGCTCGCGCATGTGCTGTGCGCCACCGCCCGACGCCGCCTGATACGTCATCGACGTCAGCCAGTCGACCAGACCATGCTGGAACAGACCGCCCAGGCCCATCAGCATGCAGCTCACCGTGCAATTGCCGCCGATGAAGTTCCTGGTGCCCTTCGTCAGCGAATTCTTGATCACATCGAGGTTGACCGGATCCAGGACGATGATGGCATCGTTCGCCATGCGCAGCGTCGAGGCTGCGTCGATCCAATAGCCGTTCCAGCCCGCAGCGCGCAGCTTCGGGAAGATCTCGGTTGTGTAGTCACCGCCCTGGCAGGTAATGATGATGTCGCATTTTTTCAGCTCATTGACATCATTGGCGTCTTTCAGCGAAGTCTCGTTCTTCGCCATCGACGGGGCTTTGCCGCCCGCGTTGCTGGTGCTGAAAAACACCGGCTCGATCAAAGCAAAGTCGTTCTCCTGCTGCATGCGCTGCATCAGAACCGAACCGACCATGCCCCGCCAACCTACCAGACCTACGGTTTTCATTTATCCACTCTCTTATCGTTGCAATTGCGCAGAGGGGCGTCTCACGACGCCCCGTCCGCGTTAAAGCGCGGCGACGACCGCCGCGCCCATTTCGCGCGTACCGACCTTGGTCGCGCCTTCCCGCCAGATGTCGGGCGTGCGCAGGCCTTGCGCCAGCACCTTCTTCACTGCGCTCTCCACGCGGTCGGCTTGTTCTGCGAGGCCGAACGTGTAACGCAGCATCATGGCCGCCGACAGAACCGTCGCCAACGGATTGGCCACACCCTTGCCGGCGATATCAGGCGCCGAACCATGCGACGGTTCGTACAGCCCCTTGTTGTTGGCATCGAGCGACGCCGACGGCAGCATGCCGATCGACCCCGTCAGCATCGCCGCCTCATCCGAGAGAATATCGCCGAACATGTTGCCAGTCACCACCACGTCGAAGTTCTTCGGCGCCTTGACCAGTTGCATCGCGGCGTTATCGACGTACATATGCGACAGTTCGACCTCCGGATACTGCTTCGCGACCTCGATCATCGTGTCGCGCCACAGTTGCGACGTCTCGAGAACATTGGCCTTGTCGACCGAGCACAAACGCTTGTCACGCTTGGCTGCGGCCTGAAATGCGACGTGCGCGATACGCTCCACTTCGGGCACGCTATAGCGCATGGTATCAAAACCTTCGCGCGCGCCTTCGAAAGCACCGTCCGGCGACTGGCGGAAACCCTTCGGCTGACCGAAGTAAATGTCACCGTTCAGCTCGCGAATGATCAGGATATCCAACCCTGCCACGATTTCCGGCTTCAGGCTCGACGCGTCGGCCAGTTCCTTGTACAGAATGGCGGGACGGAAGTTGGCGAACAGTTGAAGATGCTTGCGCAACCCCAGAATCGCCTGCTCGGGACGCAGCGCGCGTTCGAGCGAGTCGTACTTCCAGTCGCCCACGGCGCCGAACAGAATGGCGTCCGCTTCCTTCGCGAGCTTGAGCGTGGTGTCCGGCAGCGGATGACCCGCGGCCGCATAGCCGGCGCCACCGACGGGCGCTTCTTCAAGCTCGAACTTTTCGCCAAGTGCGTTCAACACGTTGACGGCTTCCGTCACGATTTCCGGACCAATGCCGTCACCCGGCAACACAGCGATTTTCATGCAATCTCCTTGGATGTGCCTTGAGTGCTCGGGACTCAGCCCGGCAGACGCGTTGCGAGCCACGGCTGCTTCGTGAGCCGTTCGGCCTCGTAGGCGCGAATCTTGTCGGCGTGACGCAGCGTCAGGCCGATATCGTCGAATCCGTTCACCATGCAGTACTTGCGGAACGGTGCGATGTCGAACTCATAAGCGCGGCCATCGGACGTCACCACTGCCTGCTTGTCCAGATCGATCGTCAACTGGTAGCCGTTGAACGCCGCCGTCTCATTGAACAGATGGTCAACCTGCAACTCGGACAGCGCGATCGGCAGCAGCCCGTTCTTGTAGCAGTTGTTGAAGAAGATGTCGGCAAAACTCGGCGCAATGACGGCGCGAAAGCCGTATTGCTGCAACGCCCACGGCGCGTGCTCGCGTGAACTGCCGCAGCCGAAGTTCTTGCGGGCAAGCAGAATCGTCGCGCCCTGATACCGAGGCTGGTTCAGCACGAAGTTCGGATTGAGCGGACGCGCGCTGCAATCCTGACCCGGTTGACCGACATCGAGATAACGCCATTCGTCGAACAGGTTCTGGCCGAAACCCGTGCGCTTGATCGACTTCAGGAATTGCTTGGGGATGATCGCGTCGGTATCGACGTTTTCGCGATCCAGCGGTGCCACCAACCCCGTATGGACAGTAAATTTTTCCATCACGAACCACCTGATCAAAACAGTTCGGCTACGTCCGGCCCCGGAAAACCGGAGCCGTCAAAGCCGGAAATTTCGTAGGTGCATGCGCGAGGCGATTGCCCGCGACACGCACCGTCGCATCACTTCTTCGCGGCGTTCTCGAGGGCCGAGCCGGCGGCTTGAGTATCCTTGCCGAGGCCTGCCATCGTGTTACACCCCGCCACACCCAGCACCAGCACCGCACCGATCAGCATCCACAGTTTTTTCATGATTCTTTCTCTGTCAAAAACGATGTCAAACGACGGTTAAACCGATGCTAAAGCGTCAGACGAGGCGTCGCACGTCGACGAAATGGCCTTCGATGGCAGCCGCTGCGGCCATCGCCGGGCTCACAAGGTGCGTACGCCCACCCGCGCCCTGACGGCCTTCGAAGTTGCGGTTCGAGGTCGACGCGCAGCGCTCACCCGGCTCCAGACGATCAGCATTCATCGCCAGACACATCGAGCAGCCCGGTTCGCGCCATTCGAAGCCTGCGGCCTTGAAGACCTGATCCAGCCCTTCCTGCTCGGCCTGACGCTTCACCAGACCCGAGCCCGGCACCACCATCGCCAGACGCACGTTCGACGCCACGCGACGGCCAAGCTTCTTCACGACGTAAGCCGCTGCACGAATATCTTCGATGCGCGAGTTGGTGCACGAGCCGATGAACACCTTGTCGACACTGATGCTCGCCATCGGTGTGTCGGGCGTGAGCGCCATGTACTCGAGCGCACGCTCCATGGCACTGCGTTTGACCGGGTCTTTCTCCTTCTCGGGATCGGGCACGCGGTCTTCGATGCTCACGACCATTTCCGGCGACGTTCCCCAGCTCACCTGCGGAACCAGCGTATTCGCGTCGATCTCGACTACATGGTCGAAATGGGCCCCCGGATCGGTGTGGAACGTACGCCAGTAGGCTTCGGCCTGCTGGAACTCCACGCCCGTGGGCGCAAACGGACGGCCCTTCACGTAGTTGATCGTCGTATCGTCCACGGCCACCAGACCGGCGCGTGCACCGGCCTCGATAGCCATGTTGCACACGGTCATGCGGCCTTCCATCGTGAGCGAACGGATCGCCGATCCGGCGAATTCGATCGTGTAGCCCGTGCCGCCCGCAGTACCGATCCGGCCGATGACGGCGAGCACGATATCCTTGGCGGAACAACCGCGCGGCAGCGTGCCCTCAACCTTCACGAGCATGTTCTTGCTCTTCTTCATGAGCAAGGTTTGCGTGGCGAGCGTGTGCTCGACTTCCGATGTGCCGATGCCGAACGCCAGCGCGCCGAACGCGCCATGCGTGGACGTGTGCGAATCGCCGCAAACCACCGTCATGCCGGGCAGCGTGGCGCCCTGCTCCGGGCCGATCACGTGCACGATGCCCTGACGCACGTCGTTCATCTTGAATTGGGTGATGCCGAAGTTGTCGCAGTTGGTGTCGAGCGTGTCGACCTGCAAACGCGAAATCGGATCGGCAATGCCTTGCGTACGATCGGTCGTCGGCACGTTGTGGTCCGACACCGCGAGGTTGGCAGAAAGTCGCCAGACCGGACGCTGCGCGAGTTTTAGCCCCTCAAACGCCTGCGGACTGGTCACCTCGTGCAACAGGTGACGGTCGATGTAGAGCAACGTAGTGCCATCGTCCTCGGTATGCACGACATGTGCATCCCACAATTTGTCATACAGCGTCTTGGCCATGATAAAAACGCGGGGCTAAATTATCGTTCCGAGAACAAATATCGTTCTGTAAACTTTTGATTATGCCATAGCGCTTTCGCGCCGGCGGAATACAAAATCCCCGGGAAACCGGGCGGTAAACGCACGATCAACCGGGGATTTGTGCGAATCACGGCAGCTTGTGCCGTGGCTTCGAATATAGCGCAACGAGGGCTCGTTGCGGGCCGCACCGCCTTGCCGTTTCGGCAAGGTTGAGGTGCCGGCACGGCAAGCGGGAGCCGTGCCGAACGCCTCGACAGGCTTAACGCTTGTCGATCGACGCGACTTCGCGCGGCGTGTGGCCGATGAACAGCTGACGCGGACGGCCGATCTTCTGATCCGGCTCGCCGATCATTTCATTCCACTGCGCGATCCAGCCCACGGTACGTGCCAGGGCGAAGATGCAGGTGAACATCGACGTCGGAATGCCGAGCGCGCGCTGAACGATACCCGAGTAGAAGTCGACGTTCGGGTACAGCTTGCGCGACACGAAGTATTCGTCTTCCAGAGCGATCTTCTCGAGTTGCATGGCCAGCTTGAACAGCGGGTCGTCGTGCAGACCGAGTTCGTTGAGCACTTCGTAGCACGTCTCGCGCATGAGCTTGGCGCGCGGGTCGTAGTTCTTGTACACGCGGTGACCGAAGCCCATGAGCTTCACGCCCGAGTTCTTGTCCTTCACTTGCTTGATGAACTCGGGGATCTTGTCCGGCGAACCGATCTGCTCGAGCATGTTCAGCGCGGCTTCGTTCGCACCACCGTGCGCCGGGCCCCACAGACATGCGATACCGGCAGCGATACAGGCGAACGGGTTCGCACCCGACGAACCGGCCAGACGGACGGTCGACGTCGAAGCGTTCTGCTCGTGATCGGCGTGCAGGATCAGGATACGGTCGAGGGCGCGCACCAGCACGTCGTTGACTTCGTACTCTTCGCACGGGTTGGCGAACATCATGCGCATGAAGTTCGCGCTGTACGACAGGTCGTTACGCGGATACACGAACGGCTGGCCGATGCTGTACTTGTACGCCATGGCGACGAGCGTCGGCAGCTTGGCGATCAGGCGAATGGCCGAAACTTCACGGTGCGTCGGATTGTTGATGTCCAACGAGTCGTGATAGAACGCCGACAGCGCACCGACCGAACCGGTCAGCACAGCCATCGGGTGAGCATCGCGACGGAAACCGCGGAAGAAGAAGTTCATTTGCTCGTGCACCATCGTGTGACGGGTCACGGTCTTGACGAACTCTTCCTTATCCTTTGCGTTGGGCAGTTCGCCCTTGAGCAACAGATAAGACGTCTCGAGGAAGTCGCAGTTGGTGGCCAACTGCTCGATCGGGTAACCGCGGTACAGCAGCTCACCCTTGTCGCCATCGATGTAGGTGATGGCGGAATTGCACGACGCCGTCGACATAAAGCCCGGGTCATACGTAAACTTGCCGGTCTGGCCGTACAGCTTGCGGATGTCGATTACATCCGGGCCCATCGTTCCCTGATAGATCGGCAGTTCGACGCTGGGCGAACCGTCAGAGAAAGATAGGGTGGCTTTAACATCAGACGGAGTCATATCGCTTCCTCAAAAAAATACTTAAACCCCTACACGGCACGCAAAAGCGCCAACAGGCGCCGCACGTCCGGCCCGTCCAGATCCGCCTCGGGCTCTTTGCGCGCTAGTAGCAGATCCATCAAATCGTTGTCGCTCAAATCGAGCAGCTTCGTGAGGGCGCCCACATCCTCGTCAGTCATCGAGGCTTCGTACCTGGCGAAGAATCGTTCGAGGATGAGGTCGTTTTCCAGCAAACCGCGGCGTGCCCGCCAGCGAAGGCGGGCACGCTTGACCGGATCGGACTGGTGATTGATATCCGGCATGATCGCTTGGTCAGACGGCGCGACGCACCATCAGCTCCTTGATCTTGCCGATGGCCTTCGTCGGGTTCAGACCCTTCGGGCACACATCCACGCAGTTCATGATCGTGTGGCAGCGGAACAGGCGATACGGATCTTCCAGGTTGTCCAGACGCTCGCTGGTTGCCGTATCGCGGCTGTCGGCGATGAAGCGGTAGGCCTGCAGAAGACCCGCCGGGCCGACGAACTTGTCCGGGTTCCACCAGAAGCTCGGGCACGACGTGGAGCACGATGCGCACAGAATACACTCGTACAGACCATCAAGCTCATCACGTTGCTCGGGCGACTGAAGACGCTCCTTCTCCGGTGCCGGCTCGGGGTTGATCAGGTACGGCTTGATCGAGTGGTACTGGTTGAAGAAGTGCGTCATGTCGACGATCAGATCGCGAATGACGGGCAGACCCGGCAGCGGCTTCAGAACGATCTTGTTCGGCAGATCGTTCATGTTGGTCAGACAGGCCAGACCATTCTTGCCGTTGATGTTCATCGCGTCCGAACCGCACACACCTTCGCGGCACGAGCGGCGGAATGCGATGCCTTCGTCGAGCTTCTTGAGCTTGACCAGGGCGTCGAGCAGCATGCGCTCGTGACCGTCGAGTTCAACCTCGTAGGTCTGCATGTACGGTGCGGCATCCTTGTCCGGATCGTAGCGGTAGACTTCAAAAATGCGTTTCATGATCTTGCGAATCCCTTAGAACGTCCGCGCCTTGGGCGGAACCGAGTCGACGGTCAGCGGCTTCAACTGCACCGGCTTGTAATCCAGACGGTTGCCTTCGCTGAAGAACAGCGAGTGGCGCATCCAGTTGGCGTCGTCGCGCTCCGGATAGTCGCTGTGCGCGTGCGCCCCGCGGCTTTCCTTGCGGGCTTCGGCCGCGATCATGGTGGCTTTGGCCACTTCGATCAGGTTGTCGACTTCCAGCGCTTCCATACGCGCCGTGTTGAACACCTTCGACTTGTCCTTCAGGTGGACGTGCGACACACGCTCGGCCACTTGCTTGATCTCGTCCACGCCTTCCTTGAGCAGATCCGACGTACGGAACACACCCGCATGTTTCTGCATCGTTGCACGGATGTCGTTGGCGATGTCCTGTGCGTACTCGCCCGAGCTGGAGGCTTCCAGACGGCCGAGACGCGCCAGTGCGTTCTCGCCGGCATCGGCGGGCAGCGGCTTGTGGTCGCCGTGGTTCTTCACGAAGTCGACGATGTGGTTACCGGCCGCGCGGCCGAACACCACCAGGTCGAGCAGCGAGTTCGTGCCCAGACGGTTCGCACCGTGGACCGACACGCACGAGCATTCGCCCACAGCGTAGAAGCCGTTGACCGGCGTCGATGTGCCGTCCTTCTGCAGGACGACCTGACCGTTGTAGTTCGTCGGAATACCGCCCATCTGATAGTGGATGGTCGGCACGACGGGGATCGGTTCCTTGATCGCGTCGACGTTGGCGAACTTGAGTGCGATTTCGCGAATCGACGGCAGGCGCTTCATGATCGTCTCGGCACCGATGTGCGAGAGGTCGAGCAGCACGTAGTCGCCGTTCGGGCCGCAGCCACGGCCTTCCTTGATTTCCTGGTCCATCGAACGCGACACGAAGTCACGCGGCGCCAGATCCTTCAGCGTCGGGGCATAACGCTCCATGAAGCGCTCGCCGTTCGAGTTACGCAGAATACCGCCTTCGCCGCGCACGCCTTCGGTGATCAGCACGCCCGCACCGGCCACGCCGGTCGGGTGGAATTGCCAGAATTCCATGTCTTCGAGCGGAATGCCCGCACGCGCGGCCATGCCCAGACCGTCACCGGTGTTGATGAACGCGTTGGTCGAAGCGGCGTACACACGGCCGGCACCGCCGGTTGCGAACAACGTGCACTTGCCTTCGAGCAGGTAGACGTCGCCGGTTTCGAGTTCCAGCGCCGACACGCCGAGGACATCGCCCTCTTCGTTACGGATCAGATCGAGCGCCATCCACTCTACGAAGAAGTGGGTCTTGGCTGCCACGTTTTGCTGATACAGCGTGTGCAGCAGCGCGTGACCGGTACGGTCGGCAGCCGCGCAAGCGCGCTGGACAGGCTTCTCGCCGTAGTTGGCCGTGTGGCCGCCGAACGGGCGCTGGTAAATCGTGCCGTCCGGGTTACGGTCGAACGGCATGCCGAAGTGTTCCAGTTCGTAGACGGCGTTCGGTGCCTGACGGCACATAAACTCGATCGCATCCTGGTCGCCGAGCCAGTCGGAACCCTTGATCGTGTCGTAGAAGTGGTAATGCCAGTTGTCTTCGCTCATGTTGCCGAGCGAAGCGCCAATGCCGCCCTGAGCAGCGACGGTATGCGAACGGGTGGGGAACACCTTGGACAGCACAGCCACCGACAGACCGGCCTTGGCCAGTTGCAGCGACGCGCGCATGCCCGAACCACCTGCGCCCACGATGACGACGTCAAAGCGGCGGCGCGGCAGCGAATTTTTAATTGCAGCCATTCTTTACACTCTCCACAGAATCTGTGCGGCATAGCCGGCACAAGCCAGCAGCCAGACGATCGTCAGCGCGTACAGCGCCAGTCGCACACCGACGGGCTTGACGTAGTCCATCCAGATGTCGCGAACGCCGACCCACGCGTGATAGAACAGCGCGAGCAGCGTAACGAACGTGGCCAGCTTCATCCACTGATGCGCGAAGATGCTGGCCCAGCCTTCGTAGGAGAAATCCTTGGCGGCAAAGAACCACACCAACAGGATCACGGTGTACACGGCCATGATGACCGCAGTCATGCGCTGCGCAATCCAGTCGCGCAGGCCATAGTGCGCGCCCACGACGAGGCGCTTCGAACCGATATTGTTCTGTGCCATCTTAGAACGCTCCGAACAGCTTGAGGGCGACGGCCAGCGTCAGCACCAGCGACACGGCCAGAACGACCACTGCCGAATTCTTACCGCCTTCCTTGCTCACCGCGTCGTGATTGAAGTCCATGCGCAGATGGCGCAAGCCGGCGCAGAAGTGGTGCAGGAAGCCCCACGACAATGCCAGGATGACAAGCTTGACAAACCAGTTGGAGGCGATGCTTCGCAGAACGTCGAAGCTGAGTTCCGACGTGAGGCTCTGTTCGAACAAATAAAGCGCGAACGGCAACAGAAGGAACAAGATCACACCGGCAATACGGTGCAGAATGGAAACGATACCAGCCGGCGGGAGACGGTACGTGACAATCTGTCCGATACCGATATTCCTGTAGACTGGCCGCTCTTTTTTTACCACTTCAGCCATGCTAGACCCCATGTAGTTACATCAGCCCCGGATTTTAGCGCCGATTCTAGTGCGTTGCACCATACCGGTTCCAATGCTCCGGAAATTCCCGCCAACGGCGCACGACACGCCGCCCCTCATGCCTAGACTTCAGGCACTGACCGGCCACGACGCCGGCTCGCACCTGGGAAGTCGCCCTGCCCTCTCAACTCAATTCGTTCTGGTAGTGATGTTCCGTGGTGACGTACCAGCCCCGGCGCACTTCCACCGGTTTGTCCCCATAAGTGTAGGAAACGCGCTCCACACTCAGCAGCGGGAACCCCTTCGGCACCTTGAGCAGATCCGCAGTCACGTCGTCTGCGGCCACAGCGCGGACTTTTTCCACGGCGCGGATCATGCGGGTACCGAATTCATCTTCGAACAGGCCGTACATCGGCCCCTTGTAATCATTGAGCCGCTCTGCCGTCAGTCCGCGGAACAGCGCGCCCGGCAGCCAGATTTCATCGAGCACCGTCGGACGGTCCGAGAAATCCATCATGCGGCGAATGAGAATGACGCCATCGCCCGCACGCAGATCGAGCTGACGCGCGATTTCCGCCGGTGCACGCATGCGGCGGCACTCGATCAGGCGGCTGGGCGGGTGATGGGGTTCGCCCGAATCGGGCGCAAGACGCAGAAACCGGAATTGCACCCGGTCTTCATGGTGAGTCGCAACGAACGTGCCACGCCCTTGCCGGCGCACCAGCAGATTCTCGGCGGCCAACTCGTCGATGGCTTTGCGCACCGTTCCCTGACTCACCTTATAGCGGGCAGCCAGGTCGACCTCACTTGGAATGATCTCGCCGGGCTTCCATTCGCCGGCCTGCAGGCTCTGCGTGATGAGCCCTTTGATCTGCTGATATAGTGGACTGAATGTCGGCGACGCTCCCGGGGCGGCGGCACCCTGCGGGGCCTGGGAGGCCGGTGCGGCGTCGCGCGTGCTGTCCTGTCGCTGCGGGGCATCGACAGGCGGCGTAGTGTTGGATGTGTCGCGAACGTTCGCATTCATGGCGGCGATTTGACCACAAATCAAGGCCCTCGTCCATCGAATAACAGCAATAATCCTATGTCTTATATAAGACATAAGATAGAGTTGACATTCGTTGCGACGGCTCCTACACTGGCGCGGGCTAACAGGGGCCTGCAGCCGCAGCACGGCTATCATATAAGAGAGTCCGGTGCTTCGCACTCATCGACGGCAGCACACCCCGCAGCCCGCAAGCTTCCGTAGGTCAAGGAATTTTAGAAGCTTCATGTGACGCGGCGCTGTCAGCCTGGCAAAAAAATGCCACCCGGACGGCGAGCTTACCTTAAGCTTCGCAGGAATTTGTACACGTCTGGAGAGATTCTCATGGCAAAACCCGCAATGCGTGTCGCCGTCACCGGCGCCGCTGGCCAAATCGGCTACTCCCTGCTGTTCCGCATCGCCAATGGCGACATGCTCGGCAAGGATCAGCCCGTCATCCTGCAACTGCTCGACCTCCCGCAAGCTCAAGCCGCCGTCAAGGGCGTCGTGATGGAGCTGGAAGACTGCGCGTTCCCGCTGCTCGCTGGCGTGGTTGTGACCGACGACCCGAAGGTCGCCTTCAAGGATGCCGACGTCGCCCTGCTGGTTGGTGCCCGTCCGCGCTCGAAGGGCATGGAGCGCAAGGATTTGCTCGAAGCCAACGGCGCAATCTTCACGGTGCAAGGCAAGGCTCTGGACGAAGTCGCCAAGCGCGACGTCAAGGTGCTCGTGGTCGGCAACCCGGCCAACACCAACGCCTACATCGCCATGAAGTCGGCACCGAATCTGCCGAAGGAAAACTTCACCGCAATGCTGCGCCTGGATCACAACCGTGCCCTGTCGCAGATCGCCGCCAAGACCGGCAAGCCGGTCGCCAGCATCGAAAAGCTGGCCGTGTGGGGCAACCACTCGCCGACGATGTACGCCGACTACCGCTTCGCCACGATCGACGGCAAGAACGTGAAGTCGATGATCAACGACGACGTGTGGAACAACGACGTGTTCCTGCCGACGGTCGGCAAGCGCGGCGCCGCCATCATCGAAGCCCGTGGTCTGTCGTCGGCCGCTTCGGCTGCCAACGCTGCTATCGACCACATCCATGACTGGGTGCTGGGTACGAACGGCAAGTGGGTGACGATGGGTATTCCGTCGGACGGCTCGTACGGCATTCCGCAAGACGTGATCTACGGCGTGCCCGTGACCTGCGAAAACGGCAAGTACAAGCGCGTGGAAGGCCTCGAGATCGACGCCTACTCGCGCGAGAAGATGAACATCACGCTGAACGAGCTTGAGGAAGAGCGCGCCGGCGTGGCACATCTGCTGGGCTAATCCCCCGGGGACTCGACCCCACGCGATGCCAAAAGCGTCGCAAGGGGCCGAAACTGCGCCGGCGGCTACCCCCAGTGCCGGCGCACCCCCTCCCGACAGAGGGAACGTTTCCAGCAGTCATCGTGTCGACCGGAGCTATGATCGAAGTGACGACATTTAGCGCAAAAGACCGCGCCGTCTATCGCACCATGACCCTGGCACCGCCCCAAGCAACACCGAGAATACCGAGCGACTTCTTGGCCAAGCGAATGCAACGCCTCACTGCCGCACAGAGCGCACCGGACCGGATGCCCGGCGTGTGCGTAATGCCTGCGGCGACCGTGCGGCGCAACGTTTCGCGCCCCGTTCAGCGTTTGCTTCGCCAAGCATCCCGCCCCCTTCGCGTCATGACCGTCCTCAAGGGCGGCAACATGAGCTCGCGTAGTCCGATCCGGCGTGATGCCGAATTCCACACTGCAACACCCCTCCAGCGACGCCGGTTCGTACCGCCGCCGCCCGCTGTGCTTGGCGCAAGGGAATTGAAAAAATTTGTATGGTGACGCCGAACAACGCAAACTTCGTACGATAATCTGCGCTTTTGTCGGCTCTCACCCATTGTTTGGAGATTCATCATGAAAAAGCTTTGCCTGACCGCACTGGTCGCCCTGTGTTCCGCTACCCTTGTGCCGACTGCATTTGCTGCTGAGCAATCGGCCGCCCAGACGGCCAAGAAGCCCGCACCGAAGAAGAAAGCACCGGCCAAGAAGAAAGCGACCGTTGCTGCGGCGCCGGTGCAACCGGACGAGGGGTCTGAACAGTGGAGCTGCAAGGAGAACCAGAAGCTGTTCATCAAGGGCGACATGAAGCGCGACCAGATCCTCACGATGTTCTTTGATGGCCGCAACTACAAGTTGCCGCGCCAACAGACGACGACTGGCGCCGACCGTTTCTACGATGCGGCAAGCGGAATGGACCTGGTCGTGATCCCGGCCAAGGCCATGCTGTTCACGCACCGCGATGGCGGCAGCCGTCTGGCTGACGAATGCGCAACGCAAGCGATGGCGGAGCAGAACAAGCTCGCCCCGACCCAATCGGTCGAACTGATCAAGGTGACCAACTGAGGCTTGTCCGGTCGACTCGGACGCCGATTGCATGATGCGCCAGCCGCTTTCCTGCTGCAGCCTCAGCCATACCCGTAGTCCCCGGTACGCCGGACACCCGGCGCACTGGCGTCGTAGCGGGCACCCGCGAGAGTGCCCGCGCGACGCCGCCTTCTGCTAAACGCATCACCACCGCTTCGTTTTTCTGTATCACTCAAGGAAAGATCATGGCCCACAACCTCCACAAAACGCTTAAAGAGTTCAAACTCAGCGGCAACAAGAAAGGCAAGTTCTACTCGCTGCCCCAACTGGGAAAAGCCCTGGGTGTGAATGTCGAGCGCCTGCCGGTGTCGATCCGTATCGTGCTCGAATCCGTGCTGCGCAATTGCGACGGCAAGAAAGTCACGGAAGCGCACGTCAAGCAACTGGCCAACTGGAAGCCGAACGCTGAGCGTACCGACGAAATCCCGTTCGTCGTGGCACGCGTCGTGCTGCAGGATTTCACCGGCGTGCCGCTGCTGGCCGACCTGGCCGCCATGCGCAATGTCGCCGAGCGTCAGGGCAAAAACCCGAAGCGCATCGAGCCGCTCGTGCCGGTGGATCTGGTGGTTGACCACTCGGTCCAGATCGATCACTTCCGCGAGAAGAAAGCGCTCGACCTGAACATGAAGCTGGAATTCCAGCGCAATAACGAGCGTTATCAGTTCATGAAGTGGGGTATGCAGGCGTTCGATACGTTCGGCGTCGTGCAACCGGGCTACGGCATCGTGCACCAGGTGAACCTGGAATACCTCGCACGTGGCGTGCACAAGAAGGACGACGTGTTCTACCCGGATACCCTCGTGGGTACCGACAGCCACACGACCATGATCAACGGCATCGGCGTGGTGGGCTGGGGGGTGGGCGGCATCGAAGCCGAAGCCGGCATGCTGGGTCAGCCGGTGTATTTCCTGACGCCTGACGTGGTCGGCGTGGAACTCACGGGCCGTCTGCGCGAAGGCGTGACCGCCACCGATCTGGTGCTCACGATCACGGAAATGCTGCGCCGCGAGAAGGTCGTCGGCAAGTTCGTCGAATTCTTCGGCGAAGGCACGTCCAGCCTGACGCTGCCGGACCGCGCCACCATCGCGAACATGGCGCCGGAATACGGCGCAACGATGGGCTTCTTCCCGGTCGACGAAAAGACCATCGACTACTTCAAGGGTACGGGCCGCACGAAGAGCGAAATCGACGCCTTCGAATCGTACTTCAAGGCGCAGAAGCTCTTCGGCATTCCGAAGTCGAACGACATCGACTACACGAAGACGCTCAAGCTGGACCTGGGCACGGTCGCGCCGTCGCTGGCCGGTCCGAAGCGTCCGCAAGACCGTATCGAAATCGGTAACGTGAAATCGACCTTCAAGGATCTGTTCACGAAGCCGGTGGCTGAAAACGGCTTCAACAAGACCGAAGAACAACTCGACACGACCTACAAGACCGACAGCGGTATCGACGTGAACAACGGCGACGTGCTGATCGCGGCCATCACGTCGTGCACGAACACGTCGAACCCGAGCGTGCTGCTCGCCGCCGGTCTGCTGGCCAAGAAGGCCGTGGAAGCCGGTCTGAAGGTGGCGCCGCACATCAAGACGTCGCTCGCCCCGGGAAGCCGCGTGGTGACCGAGTATCTCGAAGCCGCCGGCCTGCTGCCGTACCTCGAGAAGCTGGGCTTCGGCGTGACGGCCTACGGCTGCACGACCTGTATCGGCAACGCCGGCGATCTGACGGCCGAACTGAACGACACGATCGTGAAGAACGATATGGTCGCGGCGGCCGTGCTCTCGGGTAACCGTAACTTCGAAGCGCGTATTCACCCGAACATCCGCGCCAACTTCCTCGCCTCGCCCCCGCTCGTTGTGGCCTACGCCATTGCCGGCAATGTGCGTCGCGACCTGATGACCGAGCCGGTCGGCAAGGGCAAGGGAGGCCGCGAGATCTTCCTGGGCGACATTTGGCCGACCAGCGAAGAAATCCACAAACTGATGAAGTTCGCGATGAACGCGAAGGTCTTCAAGACCAACTACGATTCGGTGAAGGAACCGAGCCCGCTGTGGGCCAAGGTCAAGGGGTCGAAGGGTCAGGTCTACGATTGGCCGACGTCGACCTACATCGCCGAGCCGCCGTTCTTCGACGGTTTCTCCATGGATCCGAAGACCGATATCGAGCCGATTCACGGCGCACGCGCCCTGGGCGTGTTCGGCGACTCGGTCACGACCGACCACATCAGCCCGGCCGGTTCGATCAAGGAAACGTCGCCGGCAGGCAAGTGGCTGCTCGAAAACGGCGTGCTCAAGGCCGACTTCAACAGCTACGGCTCGCGTCGCGGCAACCATGAAGTGATGATGCGCGGCACGTTCGCCAACGTCCGTATCAAGAACCTGATGATCCCGGCGAAGGAAGACGGTTCGCGCGTCGAAGGCGGCCTGACGATTCACCAGCCGAGCGGCGAACAACTGTCGATCTATGACGCCGCCATGAAGTATGTCGGCGAAAACACCCCCACGGTGGTGTTCGGCGGCGAAGAGTACGGCACGGGTTCGTCGCGTGACTGGGCAGCCAAGGGCACGCAACTGCTGGGCGTGAAGGCGGTCATCGCGCGTTCGTTCGAGCGTATCCACCGCTCGAACCTGGTCGGCATGGGCGTGCTGCCCCTGCAGTTCAAGGGCTCGGACAGCGCACAGTCGCTGGGCATCACGGGCGAAGAAACGTTCGACATCGAAGGTCTGACGGCCGACATCAAGCCGCAACAGGATGTCACGCTGGTGATCCATCGCAAGAACGGCGAAACGCAAAAGGTGCAAGTCCTGCTGCGCATCGACACGCCGATCGAAGTGGATTACTACAAGCACGGCGGTATCCTGCCGTTCGTGCTGCGTCAACTGCTCGCCGCGGCCTGATTGGCGGTTGGTAGCAAGCAAAACCCGGCCTCGCGCCGGGTTTTGTCGTTATTGGAGACGATTGCGCGCAGGGCGCTGTCATGTCCGAAAATGACTAGCACCGCTTCGGTCTCGCGCGTAGAGTGACAGCCATGTCCTCCCCCTTGCCTTGCCGGCTGCCTTGCCCATGACGCTCGATCCCGAAGTCTGTTACAAGGCCGTCTCCGCTCGCGACCGGCGTTTCGACGGCTGGTTTTTCGTCGGCGTCTCGTCCACCGGCATCTACTGCCGCCCCGTGTGTAACGTTCGCACGCCGCGCTTTGAAAACTGCTCGTTCTACGGCAGCGCCGCCGCTGCCGAGAAGGCCGGCTATCGCCCTTGCCTGAAGTGCCGCCCCGAACTCGCGCCCGGCGGCGCACGTTTCGATGCCAGCCGCGAACTCGCCGATGCTGCCGCAGCCATGATCGACGAAGGCTTCCTGAACCGCGCCGGACTCCCGGCCCTCGCTGCCCGCATCGGCATCACGGAGCGCCACCTGCGCCGTATCTTTGCCGACGAATTCGGTGTCTCTCCCGTCGAGTACGCGCAGACGCAACGGTTGTTGCTCGCCAAGCGCCTGCTCACCGATACCGCCTTGCCGGTCACGGAGATCGCCCTCGCCTCCGGCTTCGGCAGCGTTCGACGCTTCAACGGCCTGTTCAAGACACGCTACGGTTTCGCCCCCGGCCGGCTTCGCCTGAACGCTCGTCACGCCGCCCTGCCCGACGGCGATCTCGTCTTCCAGCTTGCCTACCGGCCGCCCTTCGCCTGGCACGCACTGCTCGACTTTCTGGGCGACCGGGCAATTGAAGGTGTCGAACTACGAGAGGGCGACGTCTACACGCGCGCACTGAGTATCGAGCGACAAGACGGGCAAACGGTCGCCGGATGGTGCCGCATCGCGCTGCTGCCGGATCGTCACGCCCTGCAAGTGACGTTGCCGCCGGTGCTGGCCGGCAGCGTGCCGCAGGTGTTGGGCAAACTGCGCCATCTGTTCGATCTGGGCGCGCGTCCAGACGTCATCGACGCGCACCTCGGGCCGCTCGCCACAACGACACCGGGCCTGCGGGTGCCGGGGGCCGTCGACGGCTTCGAGATGGCCGTGCGCGCCGTCGTCGGCCAGCAGATCACGGTCAAGGGTGCCCGGCGCTTGCTCGGGCGGCTCGCGCAACGTTTCGGCACGCCCCTGCCCGTGCCGGCGCAAGGTCTGACGCACACCTTCCCCAGTGCCGCACAATTGCTCGCCGTGCCCCCCGAGGCACTGGGCGAAGCCGGTATCATTCGAAGCCGAATTGCCGCCATTCACGGGGTCGCGCAGGCGATCGTCGATGCTCACCTGCGGCTTGACCCGCTAGCGCCACTAGAAGCCACCGTGAAGGCGCTGCTCGCGATCAAGGGCATTGGGCCATGGACAGCGCAGTACATCGCCATGCGCGCCCTTGGCTCGCCCGACGCGATACCTGTCGACGACCTGGTACTGCGTCAGGCGCTGGGCGTGGCCGATGGACGTGCCGTCGCCGCACGCACGACCCAGTGGGCACCGTGGCGCGCGTACGCAGCGCTGCACATCTGGCGGGCGGCGGCGCAGGGACCGACCGGCCAGCCGGTCGAGACTTTGCAGGAGGTGGACACATGATCCGCTACGAAACGTATTACGACAGCCCGCTGGGCGAAATGCTGCTCGTCGCGAACGGCGACGCGCTCACCGGCGTGTATTTCTCGCATCAGAAGTACTTTCCGCAAGACGAGGACGTGCGCCGCAAGGGCGACGATCTTGCCCTGCTCAACGAAGCAAAGCGCCAACTCGACGAGTATTTTCGCGAAGGACGCCGCACCTTCGAACTGCCGCTGGCCCCCGAAGGCACCCCGTTCCAGCAGCGCGTCTGGGCGGCGCTTTGCCGCATCCCGTTCGGCGAGACGCGCAGTTATGGCGATCTCGCTCACGCGTTGGGCGACGCGAACAAATCACGCGCCGTCGGTGCCGCCAACGGGCGCAATCCGATAACGATCATCGTGCCTTGTCACCGCGTGATCGGCGCGGACGGCACCCTCACCGGCTATGCCAGCGGCGTCGAGCGCAAACTCGCGCTGCTCTCGCTCGAAGGCGCTGCGCTGGCCTCGGTCGCCGGCGCAGGCACGGGGGCGACGCGTCGCACGAGGCTGTCGGCGCCGGCCAATCTTGCGTTCGATTTCTGACGATATCCGGCCGCCGGTGTCATGGCGCCCGGCGGGCGCGCGCCCCGGGGACAACGCGATTGGTGCAAGCGTCCCATCAATCGCGTTCACGCATGCCGTACAATCGTGAGTTCATGCATTTCTGCTTTACACACTATGCGCTCACGCACCGCCAAACGACTGACTCCCGACGCCGAAAAACTGGTCGGCCACGCGCTTGCGCTTGCCGCCTCAGGCAGCCGTATCGAAGACCGCTTCTGGGAGGCCCAGCTCGACACGTTGCTCACGCGCGTGCTGCGCACCGGCAACCAGCCGGCCATCGACGCGGCGCTCGATCACCTTCAGGCCAACCACAGCGAGGCTTATGGCGCGCTGGCGGACCTGATCGAATCGCAAAGCGAATCCGCCGAGCCGGAAGCTGAAGGTCAGGTGTGGGACGGTCTGCTCGTCGCCATCCCGATCCTGGCCTGGACGCGTTACGCAATCCCCTCGGGCCCCGTGAAGACCGACGCGCTCATGCCCGTTCGCGCTCATCTGCACGCCCATGTGCTCGCGGAATCGGCGCGCGTGGCCATCTCGCCGTATCTCTACAGCATCGATCAACTGCCGCGCACGCATTGCGAATCGTGGAAGGTCACGCAGCAACTCGTGCGCGCGGCCGTCGATAATGCCGAAGTCAAGCAGCCGAGCAACGATCTGCCGGAGACGGCGCCGATTCTTGCCGACCCGCGCTTTTTGCTGGCGGCCGTCACGGTCCCCAAGGGAGCGCCGATGTTCCGCTGGCAAGAAGACGGCGCACGTCACGCAGAGCGTGGTCAATGTCAGGAGGCATGGTCGGCTCAGGGCGGGCCGAATCTGAATGCACTACTGCCAGGTTGCGAAATCGAGTGCTTGCTGCCCGACGCGTATTACGCGAGTTGCCGCGAGGCAGACGAGCGCATTCGTCCGCACACGATCCGCACGGCGCTGCGCTATCTCGAAGACGTGCTGACGCTGACCCCGGCCGAGTTGCGCGCTGTCATCGCCGGCTTCGGTGAGCAGAACATCGACGAGTACCGCATCGGCTTCACACAGCGCGGCAGCAACGACGTCATCTACGGCGTCGTGTGGCCGCTGTATGGCCGTGAGAATGGCGAAGTCGAAGGCGGTGCACTCGACGAAGTCACCGACCTGCTCAAGGCCTGTGGCGTGACCGAGATTCGCAAGCATCCGGGCCGTTTCGATCCGGAGTATTGCGACGATTGTGGCGTGCCGCTGTATCCCGACCCGGTGGGCGAAGTCGTCCATGCGGAAATGCCGGAAGACGCCGAACCGAACCGTCCGCATTTCCACTGATCGCCGTCGCGTCGCCATGACGCGTGTCGATGGTAAAAAAATGGCCGTGCGTTATCAGCGCCCGGCCATTTTTGTTGGTGCGAGGCGCCCGCCGAATCAGTTCGATGATGAGGCGAGCGGCGACGGCAGCAGCGTCACGACGCATCGATGAAGCCCATGCCCCGATGCCAGATACTTGCGCTCAAACGGCGTGATGGGGGCAACGCTCGCGGCGTCGGGCGACCACGCTTCGACGACCGGACGCACACCGCTGAGCCACTCGACCGCCAGCGCGAATTCGTCGATGTAGATGTTCCAGTTACTGCGACACTCCAGCACGCCGCCAAGGGCCACCACGGTGGGAAAGACTGCGTGAGCGTGCCAGCGTCGCGCGAGCTGGCCGATTTTCGGCCACGGATTGGGATAGAGGATGTAGTGACGCGCCGGACGAATACCGGCGTCGAACAATTGCCGCCAAAAGTCGACGAGATCGGCGCGCACCCACACGAAGTTCTCGGGCCACACGCCGTCCCACCAATCTTTGCCGCGCACGATGCGGCTCTCCGATTGATCGATACCGATGACGAAGTGATCGGGGAATTGTGTGGCCAGTCGCAAGGTGCTTTCACCGACGCCACATCCCGCATCGATGATGAGGGGTGCGGCTCCGGCGTCGCGCCACGCGGCGACGGCGGCATCGAACGCACCCGCACTATAGGCGGCCAACGGCTTGCGAAACACCGCATTGCGATGACGGTTCACGAGATCCGCCAGTTTGTCGTGCGGGCCGGTTTGAGCACTGTCGACAGTGCGCGAATTTGCGAACATGCGAAATGAGAAAAACGTGGGGCGTGCAGAGTCGATACCTGAATGCAAATTGGGCGAGTCGCTCGAAACCTCTCGAAATGCGCCGCTATTCGAGCGATTGCGCTGCGCCAGCCGATGACACAATGCGCCCCCTACCCTCGCCGGACAGCCGCGATTCGCGCGAAATCCGCGAGGTCGTCGCTGCATCGGAGCGTCGGTCAGGCACGCATTGTAGCGTGCTGTAACTTTCGCGACGCGCCGTGTTACGTCTACCGGCTTACCCGGCGGGCGTCAGCGCCTTTTTTTCGGTTAAGATGAGAGCCGCTTTGCCGTTGTTTTTCAAAATGCGGTCAAGCCTCTTCGCGAGCGGCGCGTGCCAGCGACTTACCCGGTGAGTCACCGCATGCCCGCATTGCTCTGCAATGCCTTAGCGCCCCCGAGAATTCATTACAGAATGTCGAATCGATTTTTTCAACGCGCCGCAGGCGTCGTGTTGCGAGCCGTGCGCCAGGTCGCAGGTATCGCCGCCGTCACCGCGCCGCTCTGCCTGTCGGCCTTTACGGCCCCCGCACAGGCCTTCACGCTCGAACAGCATCGCGCGCTGGTCGAGCAGTTCATCAACACCCGCCAAGCCGATCCGCTCGTGGCCGATTGCGCGGCGCACGCCAGTTTCGTCGTCGCCACATTGCCCGGCTACGAAAGTGTCGAGTACGGCGAGCACGCGCTCGACCCGGAGCATGCCAAGGTCGCCCCCTGGTCCGGTCCGTTCGGCGACCGCAAGCAACGCGTCGACGTCACGCAGATGGTCGAACTCGACGGCATCGGCAAACGCACCAACGGTCAGACGGACAACATCCACATTCGCTGTGGCTACGTCGATGGCCGCATGATGGGCTTCGATTACACATCGCCGCTGGCGCAGGTCGAACAACCCGCGAAGCGGGCAACACGCGGGAATACGCGCGGCAAGGCGTCTCACGCCACCGCGAAGTCGGGCAAGCGTGGCACGACTGCCAAGTCGTCAAGCGGTAAGTCGTCGGCGAAATCGTCCTCGGCCAAATCGAGCGGCAGCACGGCCAAGAAGAGCACGGCGAAGAAGAAGTCGAACTGATCGCATCAACGCGATCGGCTCGCCAAAGGAAGCACGACGCATGGCGCGTCGTGCTTTGCTGCGCCCCGACATTGCCTTAGGCGTTACGCGTTGTCCGCCTGCATCTGCGACCAGATCGCGGCAAGCATCGACGCGCCCAGGGCAGCACTTCGTGCGCCGCTCCAGCCAACCTGCGCGTCCGGACGATTTGCGTTGTCCTTGAACGGCATTTCCAGCGTGAGCGACAAACAGCCGAAGCGGCGGGCGACCCACTTCGACGCGAGCTTGAGCGACTCGAGACCGTGCTTGCCCGGCGGATAGCCGAACTTGTCCTGAAAGTCGAGGCTCGCGGCTTTCAGGCGCTCGCCGAACGCCTTCTCACGCGCAAGCACTGCGTCGGTCGCCCACTCGACACCATCGTTCCCGGCGAGAAACACATAGGGCAGCGCTTCGTCGCCGTGAATGTCGAAAAACATATCGCAGCCCACCGCCTCGATGGCCGCACGCACGTGATACACCTCGGGACTGCGTTGCAGATCCGGCTCGAGCCACTCGCGATTGAGGTTCGCGCCCGCCGTATTCGTGCGCAGATTGCCACGCGCCGCCCCGTCGGGGTTCATGTTCGGCACGATGTGCAGCACGGCTTCGTCAAGCACGGCCGTGGCGAGCGGATCACCCGCCCAATCCCCTGCCCCCAGCAGACGGCGCAGCAGCCCTTCCACGAACCACTCGGCCATCGTCTCGCCGGGATGCTGACGCGCGATCACCCAGATGTTGCGCTTGCCTGCGCGCGGCTCGCCAACGGTAAGCAACGTCATATCGCGCCCGTCGACGGTCTGCCCCAGTGAGCGCGAACTCACGCGTGGCGAGTTCTGCGCCGTGCCGAGCAGCGCCAGATGACGCTCCTCGGGATACGGCTCGAAATACGCCAGATAGACGCTGTCGTGCGCGGGCGTGAACGACACGGTCATGACCTGAGCGTCGTAGGAAGTCGGCACGCGGAACCAGGTCACTCGATCGTACGATGCCACTGCGCGGTAGTTCTCCCAGCCGCGCGGATAGGACGTCTGCCCCGCGTTGTCGAACACGATGCGGCACGGTGCGCCACCCACGCCCTGCACGCGGAAATGGAACCACTGCGCAAACTCCGCGGCGCCGTCCTGCGGAACGCGAACGTGAATGTCGTCGGCACGCTCGGCGCTCACCACATGGATGGCGCCGCTGTCGAACCTGCTGCTGATGCGCACGGTCATGACTTGTCTCACTGGCGGAAATGAAAAGCCCCGTGACATTGCCACGGGGCCGGGATCGGCTGGCGTCAGGCCACGCGACGGCGGAACACCCAGAGCGAATCGTTCGACACGCTGTCGTCGAACGCATAGCCCTCGCTGTCGAAGGCCTTGAGCTGCTGCACATCGGTCACACCACGCTCGATCGCGTAACGCGCCATCAGACCGCGTGCGCGCTTGGCGTAGAAGCTGATGATCTTGTACTTGCCGCTCTTCCAGTCTTCGAACACCGGTGTGATCACCGGCGCCGCGACCAAGCGGCGCTTGATGACCTTGAAATACTCTTCGGACGCCAGATTCACGAGCACGCGACGCGTCTCGGCATGCTCCGCGAGCGACGCGTTGATCGTCTGCGTCACGCGCTCTCCCCAGAACGCATACAGATCGCGCCCGCGCTTGTTGACGAAACGCGTGCCCATCTCCAGTCGATACGGTTGCAGCAGATCGAGCGGACGCAGCACGCCATACAGGCCTGACAGGATTCGCAGATGCTTCTGCGCGAAGTCGAGCTGCGTGGCGTTCAGCGAGCGGGCGGCGAGGCCTTCGTACACGTCGCCATTGAAGGCGAGCACAGCCTGCTTGGCGTTGCTCGTGTCGAAACGAGGCGACCAGTCGGCATAACGGGTGGCGTTCAGCGACGCGAGTTGATCGGAAATGCTCATGAGCGAGCCGACCTGAGCGGGGCTCAGTTCACGCAGGCCTTCGATCAGTTCGGCAGCGTCGTCGACGAACTGCGGCACGGTGTGCGTGCTCACGTGCGGCGGCGTTTCGTAGTCGAGCGATTTGGCCGGCGAGAGAACAATTATCATATGGGGTGCAGCGTTCCTGCGAAAACGAGAAACCGCCATTCTATCCAATGCTTCAAAACGCTGTTGCCACGCCCGCCGAGCGGGCCTTCGCCGAGCACCTCGATACGCTCGCCACCCCACCGCGCGTGGTCCTCGACACCAATGTCTGGATCGATCTGCTGGTCTTCGACGACCCCATTGTGCGTCCCATGCGCGATGCCCTCGTCGAGCGCCGCCTCACCGCGCTCATGGCGCCGCGCTGCCGCGACGAACTCGCCGTGGTGCTCACGTACCCGCAATTCTCCGCGCGCGAGATCGACAACGCCGCCGCCCTCGCCTGGGTCGATGCCCATACGCAGCGCATCGTGGTGCCGGAAGACGCGCCGCCGCCCGCCCAATTGCCGCTATGCCGCGACCGCGACGATCAGAAATTCCTCGAAGCTGCCCGTGACGGGCACGCACACTGGCTTGTCAGCAAGGACAAGGCCGTGCTGAAGCTGCGCAGCCGCGTGGCGCGTCAGTTCGGTTTTCGTATCGTGACGGCGAGTGCTTTCACGTCGTTGCTCGTCCCGAGCGCATGAATTCCGAGAGCCCGATCGGAATGGCCGGAGAACGGACCAAGGAATGTCCGAAATCGGAAGCCGGGTGACCGGGTGTCGCCCGCATGCAGCGCGCAGCGGCGTTAGAATGACGGCCTGATCACTGCATCGTCCATCGCATAAATGAACGCGCCCCACCCAGCCTCCCTCGCCGCCACCACACCTGCCGCTCAGGCATTGGTTGCCCCGCCGCTCGCCTCGCGTTTGCCGAACGTCGGCACCACCATCTTCACCGTGATGTCGGCATTGGCGGCCGAGAAACAGGCGGTGAACCTCGGACAGGGCTTCCCCGATTTCGCTTGCGACCCGAAGATCGTCGACGCCGTCTCGCGCGCCATGCGCGAAGGCCACAACCAGTACCCGCCGATGGCGGGTGTACCCGCGCTGCGTCAGGCCATTGCCGGCAAGATCGGCAATCTCTACGGGCAGCATTACGACTGGAACACGGAAATCACGGTAACGGCCGGCGCGACGCAGGCGCTGCTCACGGCGATTCTCGCGAGCGTGCATCCGGGCGACGAAGTGATCGTGTTCGAGCCGACGTATGACAGCTACGTCCCGTCGATCGAGTTGGCCGGTGGCAAACCGGTGTTCATCACGCTCGAAGCCCCCGAGTTCCGCATTCCGTTCGACAAGCTGGCCGCCGCGATCACGCCGCGCACGCGTCTCATCCTGTTCAACACGCCGCACAACCCGAGTGGCACCGTGTGGCACGAGCAAGATCTCGCGAAGCTCTCCGAGATCGTGGCGGGCACCGACATTCTGCTGATCTCTGACGAGGTCTACGAACACATGGTGTACGACGGCAAGCGGCACGAGAGCGTGGCGCGCCATCCGGAACTCGCGCGCCGCAGCTTCATCGTGTCGAGCTTCGGCAAGACGTACCATGTGACGGGCTGGAAGGTCGGCTTCGTCGCTGCACCGGCCGCCCTCTCGGCGGAATTCCGCAAGGTGCATCAGTTCAACGTGTTCACCGTGAACACACCGATGCAAGTGGGGCTGGCGGACTACATGCGCGACCCTGCTCCGTATCTCGAACTCTCGGGCTTCTACCAGAAGAAGCGCGACCTGTTCCGCGAAGGATTGGCAGGCACGCGCTTCAAATTGCTGCCGTGCGAAGGCACCTACTTCCAATGCGTGGATTACAGCGCAATCAGCGACATGAGCGAAAACGACTTCGCGCTGTGGCTGACCGGCGAGATCGGCGTGGCGGCAATTCCCGTCTCGGCGTTCTATCACGAGCCGCACGAATCGGGCGTCGTGCGTTTTTGCTTCGCCAAGAAGGATGACACGCTGCGTGAAGCGCTGGCTCGACTGGCGAAGATCTGACCACCAACGACCGCCGGTTGTCAGGTGTCAGCCGTCAGAAAAACGAAGGGCCGCAATCTGGAACATTGCGGCCCTTTTGCTTTATCGCGGTAACGCAGGCGGATCAGGGGGGAGGCCCCACCCTGCCTGACTGTCAGGCGTCGGCTGATTTATCCCGCCTTCTTCGCCTGCTGCGCCTGTTGGTAGGCCTTCTGTTCTGCGCGCATACGCTGGAACGATTCACGTTCGGCGAGCCGCTGACTGTACGCCTTCCAGTCGATGCCGGCCGCCTGCAGGAAGTCTTCGCCATAGACCGCTTGCGTGGCCATGCCAAGGATAGGCAAATGGATGGCGGCGGCAATGTCCACCATCGAGAACGTGTCACCCGCCACGTAGGGGGCGAATTTCGCCAGCCGCTTGAACGCAACGATGTTCCGGCGCAGCAGCTTCTCGGTGCGATTGCGCGTGCCTTCCGACACCGTGCCGCCGAAGAACGCCTGCGTGTACACCTCGCGCACCACGAGTTCCAGATGCAACTCCGTCATCGCCAGCAACTCGCGCTCCTTGGCTTGCTGCCACGGATCGCTGGAGAAGAGCGCGGGAGACGGATACGCCAACTCAAGGAAATCGCAAATCACCTGCGACTCGGACAGAAAACCGTTTTCCGTCTGCAGATACGGCACCTTGCCAAGCGGCGACGATTGCAGCATCCACTCTTCCTGACAGGGGGTCGATTCCGATTCCTCGAAGGGCAAGCCCTTCTCGTACAGCACAACCTTGACCTTGTTGTAGTAGTTACTGATTGGAAAGCCGTACAGCTTCAACATGATGTCTCCCATGCGGCATGACCAGCGCCCCGGTTTGTCGGTGAGGCGCCACCGTCCATGCGCAGTTTCATGATGCGTCCTTTGTGCACCGCCTCAGTGCAGCGGCGGCGTCTCGTTGGCTGCCGGTCGCGGCTCGCACTTGCAGTGTCATCGCCCGGCTACACCGTCGCGACCTAGCGTTTCCCGCGTCTACAGAGGCGGAGAGGGTAGCGAGTGCGACTAGCGGCTTCGCGCATTGTAACGGTATCGCACGATCGTTCGCATCAATGACGCCGCGAACGGCGTCCCGAAATCCGCCAGCGAACCGGCCATCTCCCGCCCCGCTGCCGACCGCCCAGCGGAACAAGCGCTGGCAGCCGCAACGAGATCGGCGACAATAGCGGCAACACAATAGGGGCATCGGTTTGCATCGCCGCGCAACTCGGCAGGAAATTCATTTCCCGACCGACCGGTCGGACGATAGAATGACGCATCACGCCGTACGGTGCCATGCGCGCCGGCAGCACGACACCGATCGACGACAATCGACATCAACTTCGAGACACTCCGAATGACTGCATCTTCCTCCCCGGCATCCGCTCACTCTCCGGCCAAGGCTATCGACGTGCTGGGCATCGTCGGTGCTGGCGCCATGGGCCGCGGCATCGCCCAGATCGCCGCACAGGCCGGTCTGCGCGTGAAGCTGTACGACACCAACGCGAAGGCCGTGCAAGCCGCACTGGACGCCCTGCGCGACACGCTGGACAAGCTCGCGGCGAAGGGCAAGATCGAAGCGTCCAGCGTCGAGGCGACGATGGGCCGTTTGCAGGCGTGCAGTGCGCTCGAGGACCTGGCCGACTGCCATCTCGTGGTCGAAGCCATCATCGAAAAGCTCGAGATCAAGCGCGACCTGTTCCGCTCGCTCGAAGGTATCGTCGCGGCCGATGCCATCCTCGCGTCGAACACCTCCTCGCTGTCGATCACGGCCATTGCCGCGGCGTGCGAGCGTCCGGAGCGCGTGGCCGGGTACCACTTCTTCAACCCGGTGCCGCTCATGAAGGTGGTCGAGGTCATCGACGGCCTGCGCACCGCCCCCGACGTCGGCGACGCCCTGCTCGCGCTGGGCCGGCGCATGGGGCACACGGCCGTGCGCTGCAAGGACATGCCGGGCTTTATCGTCAATCACGCAGGACGCGGCATGAACACCGAAGGCCTGCGCGTCGCGAGCGAAGGGGTGGCGAGTTTTGCCGACATTGATCGCATCCTGCGCGAGCAAGCGGGCTTCCGCCTCGGCACGTTCGAACTGCTCGACCTCACCGCACTCGACGTCTCGCACCCGGTGATGGAATCGATCTACCACCAATTCTACGAAGAGGCGCGCTTCCGGCCGTCGCCGATCACGGCCGTGCGTTTCGCCGGCGGGCTGCTCGGCCGCAAAGTGGGCGAAGGCTTCTATCGCTACGTCGACGGCAAGCAACAGGTGCCGGCCGAGGCTCCCGCCCCCGACACCCTGCCGGCCAGCGTCTGGGTGAGCCGCGCCGATGCGCGTGGCTTCGCCGCAGTGGTCGAACTGCTGGGGACGACGGGCGTTGCCATCGAAAACGGCGACAAGCCATCAGAGACGGCACTGATCGTTGTCACGCCGCTCGGCCTCGACGCCACGACCTGCGCCGTCGAACAAGGGCTTGACGCTACGCGCACGGTAGCTATCGACACGCTGCTGCCGCTCGCGGGCGCAAAGCGTCACACCCTGATGACCACGCCCGTCACGACACCCGACGCGCGCAACGCCGCCCATGCGCTCTTTGCATACGAGGGCACACCCGTCACGGTGATCCGCGACTCGGCAGGCTTCGTCGCGCAACGCGTGATCGCCACCATCGTGAACATCGGTGCCGATATCGCGCAACAGCGCATCGCCACACCGGGCGACATCGATCGCGCCGTGACGCTGGGTCTGGGCTACGCCAAGGGGCCGCTTGCGCTCGGCGATGCGGTCGGTGCGCGCCAGTTGCTCACCGTCCTGCGCAATCTGCAATCGTTCTATGGCGACCCGCGTTATCGCCCGTCGCCGTGGCTTTCGCGTCGTGCGCAGCTTGGCGTGTCGCTGCTTACCGAAGAACAGTGATCCGGAGACTCGACTCATGAGCGCCGAACTGCTTGCCGAACGCGTCGACCAGACACTGGTGCTGACGCTGTCCAACCCCGGAGCACGCAATGCGCTGCATCCGGATATGTATGCCGCCGGGGTCGAAGCGCTGGCCACCGCCGAGCGCGACGCCTCCGTACGGGCCGTAGTGCTGACCGGCGCCGACAACTTCTTCTGCGCGGGCGGCAACCTGAACCGGCTGCTGGAGAATCGTCAGAAAGATCCGTCGGTGCAAGCGGCAAGCATCGATGCGCTCGCCGAATGGATCGATGCGTTGCGCGCGTGCCCGAAGCCGATCATCGCGGCCGTCGAAGGCGCGGCCGCTGGCGCGGGTTTCTCGCTCGCGCTGGCGTGCGATCTGCTTGTTGCGGCCGACAACGCCAAGTTCGTGATGGCCTACGTGAAGGTCGGCCTCACGCCCGACGGCGGCGGCTCGTGGTTCCTCTCGCAAGCCCTGCCCCGCCCGCTCGCCACCGAAATTCTGCTCGAGGGCAAGCCGGTGGCAGCGACGCGTCTGGCTGCTGCGGGACTCGTCAACCGCGTGGTCGCGCCCGGACAAGCCCGCGCCGAAGCGCTGAACTGGGCGACCGATCTCGCACAGCTCTCGCCGAACGCCGTCGGCCGTATCAAGACGCTCATCGAGACCGGCGCCCGCGAGACGCTGACATCGCAGTTGGGGGCGGAGCGCGACAACTTTGTCGCCTCGCTGCACCACGCCGACGGTCTGGAAGGTATCAGTGCCTTCCTTGAGAAACGTCCGGCAAAATACGCCTGAGCGTGTGACAGACGCGCGGCGCACGCGAACCTTCGACGTGCGCCGCCGGTCAACGCTTTGCCGCAGTCGCCGATCGGCTGCCGGTCCGTTCAGGAGAATTTCCGCATGCGTTCACTCGGCCATCCGGGCCCCGATACCGGTCCCTTGACCTTCTCACCACCGCAGCGCCGCCGCATCTATCTGATGCGCCATGGCGACGTCACCTACTTCGACGATAGCGGCAAGCCCATCGACGCCGACTCCGTCCCGCTCAACGAACTCGGGCGCACGCAAGCCAGCGCCGCCGGACGCGCCTTCGCCGCCGAGAAGATCCGCTTCGACCGGGTCATCGTGAGTGGCCTCCCGCGTACGCGCGAGACTGCCGAGCGTGTGCTTGCCGAGACTGGGCAGCAGATCGCTATCGAGACGTGGTCGTGCTGGGAAGAAATTCGTGCCGGCAGCGTTTCCGACCTGCCGCCGGCCGAACTCGCGCAGGCGTTTCTCAGTGCGTTCGACGGCCTGGTGCCCGAAGACACCCGATTCATGAACGGCGAGTCGGTGCGCGAACTGCTCGATCGCGTGGTGCCGCCGCTGGCGGAACTCCGGGCCGATACGTCATGGGACACCGTGCTGCTGGTGTTGCACGGCGGCGTGAATCGCGCGATTCTGTCGCATGCCATGCATCCGCTCGGACGCCTTTTTCTGGGCCAACTCGCCCAGACGCCCGCGTGCATCAACGCGCTCGACGTGGGCGACAAGCCCGAAGACTGGGTGGTGCGCCTGATGAACTTCGCGCCGCCGCAGCCGCTGCATCGCGATAACCGGCTGACGGTCATGGAGAAGATTTTTGCGTCGTTCCTGCGCACGCGAAAGCGAGGATAAGTTCGCAGCAGGCTCAGGATTTTCGGCGGCCGCACGCTTCGAGGCGGCCGCGCGGCAAGTGCATCACGCAGTCGAATCGTCACGATCAACGTAGCACCGGAAATGCAGGAGACAGCATGGCCGAGGAGCTTCCACAGGACTTTTCCGCATTTGCAGGCGAACGCGCACTTGGCGAGCACGCGCCCTTCGATACCGTCGCGCTCGAGCGCTGGCTCATCGCACACGTCGGCGGCTTCGCCGGGCCGTTGACCGTCACCCAATTCAACGGCGGCCAGTCCAACCCCACCTATCGCCTGTCCACCCCCGGCGCCGCCTACGTGCTGCGTACCAAGCCTGCGCCGGCGGCCAAACTCCTTCCGTCTGCCCACGCCATCGAGCGTGAGTACCGCGTGATGGATGCGCTCGCAGGCACCGACGTCCCCGTCGCTCGCATGCGAGGCTTATGCGAGGACGAAAGCGTGATCGGACTGGCGTTCTACGTCATGGACTTCGTGCCGGGACGCGTATTCTGGGACCCCTCGCTGCCCGGCATGACGGCGGCCGAGCGCAGCGCCATCTACGACGAAATGAACCGCGTCATCTCGGCACTGCACCGGGTCGACTATCGCGCCGTCGGGCTTGAGTCCTACGGCAAACCCGGCGACTACATCGCCCGGCAGATCGCCCGGTGGAGCAAGCAGTACCGCGCGTCGGAGACTGAAACCATCGACGCCATGGACCAGCTCATCGCGTGGCTGCCCGCACATCTGCCTGCCGACGTGCCCGAGCGCACGACCATCGTGCACGGCGACTTCCGTCTGGACAACCTGATCTTCCACCCCACCGAACCCCGTGTACTCGCTGTGCTCGACTGGGAACTGTCGACACTCGGCGACCCGCTCGCCGACTTCAGCTACCACTGCATGGCGTGGCATGTGAGCCCCGGCGTGTTTCGCGGTATCGCCGGACTCGACTGGCAAGCGCTCGGCATTCCCGACGAAAGCACCTACGTCACCCGATATGGCGAGCGCACGGGCATCAAGCCGCCCGCGCAGTGGCATTTCTATCTCGCATACAACATGTTCCGTATCGCCGCGATTCTGCAAGGCATCATGAAACGCGTCGTCGACGGCACTGCGGCCAGCCAGCAAGCGCTCGACGCAGGCAAGCGCGCGCGTCCGATGGCCGAACTCGCGTGGGCATATGCACTGCGCGCACAACGCAGCACAGCCCCGGCCCCTGGTCACGCAGACAGACACTGAACGGAGACCTCATGGATTTCAGCTACAGCCCCAAAGTCGAAGCCTTGTGTGCGCGCCTTTCCGCCTTCTTCGACGAACACATCTTCCCGAATGAACATCGCTATCTCGAAGAAATCGAGATCGCGCGCCGTCAGGGCGACGCGTGGCAACCGTCGCAGGTCATCGAACGCCTCAAGCCGCTCGCCCGGCAGGCAGGGCTCTGGAACCTATTCCTGCCCGACTCCGGGCGCGGTGCGGGCCTGAGCAACGTCGAGTACGCGCCCCTGTGCGAGATCATGGGACAAGTGCCGTGGGCCCCCGAAGTCTTCAACTGCAATGCCCCCGACACCGGCAACATGGAAACGCTCGAGCGCTACGCGACTGACGCGCAAAAAGCGCAATGGCTCGAACCGCTGCTGCGCGGCGAGATTCGTTCCGCGTTTCTGATGACGGAACCGGACGTCGCCTCGTCCGACGCCACCAACGTGCAATGCCGGATTCGCCGTGACGGTGATGACTACGTTATCAACGGACGCAAATGGTGGTCGACCGGCGCAGGCGACCCGCGTTGTGCGCTCTACATCGTGATGGGCAAGACCGACCCGGATGCCCCCAAGCACACACAGCAATCGATGATTCTCGTGCCCTCGGATGCCAAGGGAATCTCGCGCGTTCGCCCGCTCACCGTGTTCGGTTACGACGACGCTCCGCACGGTCACATGGAGATCGAACTCGACGACGTTCGCGTGCCCGCGAGCAGCATCCTGCTCGGCGAAGGACGCGGTTTCGAGATCGCGCAGGGACGTCTCGGACCGGGACGCATCCACCACTGCATGCGGCTCATCGGCCTGGCAGAGCGCGCCCTGTCGCTGATGTGTCAACGCACACTCGCGCGCGTGGCATTCGGCAAACCGATCGCCGCGCAGGGCGTAACGCGAGAGCGCATCGCCGAAGCACGCTGCCAGATCGAGCAGGCGCGTCTGCTCACGCTCAAAGCGGCTTACATGATGGATACGGTGGGCAACAAGGCGGCGCGGGCGGAAATCGCGATGATCAAGGTTGTCGCGCCGAACATGGCATGTCAGGTGCTCGACTGGGCGATGCAGGCACACGGCGCGGCAGGGCTTTCGGGCGACTTCCCACTGGCTTACGCCTATGCCAGCGCCCGCACCTTGCGCTTCGCGGATGGCCCGGACGAAGTTCACCGCAATGCCATCGCCAAACTGGAACTGGCGCGTTACCTGAACGCATAGGCCGACACCGGCACTGCTTGCTGACCTCGCGCCCGGCAGAGAAAAACGTTCTGTGGTGTAATTTCCGGGCAGTTTTTCCGGGGGGCGACGCTCGCCCCCCGGCCCGTTTCGTCATCTGAGACACCACCGTGCCGGGCGCCTGACGCGATCGTCGCCACGCCTTGACGGGGAACGGCGTCGACCGACGCCCCAATGAGGAGCCGCAATTGATTCAGGTCTATTCCTGGGCTACGCCTAACGGCCACAAAGTCCACATCATGCTCGAAGAGTGCGGGTTGCCCTACCACGCACATGCCGTCGATATCGGCGCAGGCGATCAGTTCAAGGATGCCTTTCTCGCCATCTCGCCGAACAACAAGATCCCGGCCATCGTCGACGAAGACGGTCCGGACGGCAAACCGATCTCGCTGTTCGAGTCGGGCGCGATTCTGTTGTATCTGGCGGGCAAGACCGGCCGCTTCCTGCCGGAAGACGTGCGTGGCAAGTACGAAACCCTCGAATGGCTGATGTTCCAGATGGGCAGCGTGGGGCCGATGCTCGGTCAGGCGCACCATTTCCGGATCTACGCCCCCGAGAAGATCGATTACGCGATCAAGCGCTACACGAACGAGGCGCGGCGTCTGTATGGTGTGCTCGACAAGCGGCTGAGCAGCCATCCGTATGTTGCTGGCGATATGTACACCATCGCGGACATCGCCATCTGGCCGTGGCTGCGCTCATGGAAGAACCAGGGCGTCGAGCTTTCGGACTTCCCCAACGTGCAGACATGGTTCGAGGCCATCGAGGCACGTCCGGCGGTGCAGCGCGGTATCAAGGTGCTGGCCGACGCGCGCAAGCCGTTGCAAGACGACAAGGCCCGCGAAATGCTGTTCGGCGCGACACAGTACGCGCGCCACTAAAGCGTGCGCCGCAACGCCGGCACCACAATCTCCCGCCGGTGCCTTGCCGCACCTCAAGTCCCGGTTCGGCAGGCCATCGCGGGAAGTGGTTTACACTTCGAAACAAACTGCGGTATCGCCGGGACGCGGGCGGTGCTAATCTAAGCGCAATCCGCTCGATACGTAGGCGCCACCGAGTCTGTATATCAAGAGGTTTTCAAGGTTTCTCCGACGCGGCCCTCTGCCGTCGTCTCTTGCAGTTCGCAGTCCCTCGCCGCTGGCTTTTGGAAGATCCGGGAGATCCACATATGTCAGGCAAGTTCGAACTCAAGCGTAGCCCGAACGGTGAATTTCACTTTCACCTGCTGGCCGACAGCGGGCACATCATCCTCTCTTCCGAGACTTATAAGGCGCGTGCCTCTGCGCAGAACGGCATCGAGTCCGTTCGCAAAAACTCGGTCGAGGATCATCGTTTCGAGCGCAAGACATCGACGTCAGGCCGCCCCTACTTCGTGCTCAAGGCGCGCAATGGCGAGATCATCGGCCAGAGCCAGATGTTCTCGACAGCCGAGCAGATGGAAGACGGCATCACTCAGGTCAAACGCGACGCCCCGGCGGCGTCGGTGAGCGATTTGTCGCATTGAGTGCTGCGCGGCGGGCCGAAACGCCCGCCGGCCAAGCCGTCTGCCGTTTTTTTTCAGTTGGCTTCAGACGACGCGCTTCAGATAGAGCCCCGTTCCCCGGAACCGGCACACTTCCTCGCCATGCTGGTTCGTGGCTGTCCAGAGCTGCCGCACGATACCGCGATCGGGACGACTCTTCGACGCGCGAACCTCCAGCGTGCTGCTCGTCACGTTGATCGTGTCCCCTGGGCGCACCGGCTTGAGCCATTCGATCTGTTCGACGCCCGGTGACCCCATGCTCGCCGAGCGCGAGAGCAGCTTGTCGACATTCATCCGCATCATGATGCTGCAAGTGTGCCAGCCACTGGCCACCAGTCCGCCGAAATGAGACTCGCGGCCGGCCAACTCATCGACGTGAAACGGCTGGGGATCGAACTGCCGGGCAAAGTGCACGATCTCGTCTGCCGTGAACGTGTATTCGCCCAGATCGAAGGTGTCGCCTACTGCGAAATCCTCGAAGTAATACTCGAACGTTGCCATCGCGAACTCCTCCGTACGGCGCGCCGGCGTCGTCTGTCGGGCGCGTGAGAATGGAAATGCGTGCAAATGCGTGGAAATAGCGCAGCGATCGCCAGCAAAAGCCAGGACTGCACCGGATGCCGGCGCTGCCGCACCCCGAACCGGCTCCGGCGATGGGCTTACTGTAACGTATCCTTGAAGCCGTCGGGAATGGGGAGCGGCATCACGTCGATGCCCTCCTCCGCCAGCGCCTCGGTCTCTTCCCGAGACACCGTCCCTCGGATATTGCGCTCCGGGGCTTCCCGATAATGGATCTTGCGGGCTTCCTCCGCGAAGTTGCTGCCGACGTCTTCCGTGTTCGCCATGACGTGGCGCACAGCCTTCATCCACAGCGTCTGCAATTCGCGTTTCGCCTCGATGGCGCCGCCCGAAGCGCCTTGCTGCCCCGGCATGGCCGCTGGCGGCGCGGCATCGGCTCGCGAGGTCGCCCCCGACAAGTTCAGGCGCGGCGCAGACGGCATGCGAACGATCGCCGTATCACCGCAAACGGGGCAAGTCACCAGCCCCCGCGCTTGCTGCGAAAGGTAATCGTCCTCCGAGCCAAACCAGCCCTCGAAGGTGTGCTCGTGTGCACAACGCAAATCAAAAACCTTCATGACGCTATGAATGTGTCCCGGCCCCGCCAGTCGCAAGGCACGAGCTGAAATAATGACGATGGATCAGCGCAGCGGCGAACGCTCGTTCGGCTGCCAGACTCCCGATAATATCTTCTCCAGCCAGAACGCGCCGATGATCGATTTTACGTCCGTTATGCGCCCGTCGCGCACCCACTGCAGCAGTTCGGTCGCAGGCATCTTGAACACGTCGAGAAACTCGCCTTCATCGAGACGCTGCTCGCCAAGCGTGAGGTCGCGTGCGAGCCAGATATCGATGAATTCCGTCGAATACGAAATCACCGGATGAATACGCGTGAGGTAGTCCCAGCGCTTGGCGTAGTACCCGGTCTCTTCCAGCAGTTCACGCTGACCACAGGCCAGACCGCCTTCGGCGTCGTCGAGCTTGCCTGCGGGCAATTCCGTCATCACACGCTCGAGCGGGTAACGATACTGACGCTCCATGAGCACCTGACCGTCTTCGAAAAGCGGAATCACCATGACCGCCCCCGGGTGGGTGGTGTACTCGCGCACGGCTGTCTTGCCATCGGGCAGACGGACGCGATCGCGCTTGATGGTCAGGAATGCACCGTCGTAGACCGTCTCACTCGTAACACATGTCTCAATCAGATGTTGATCGTCGGTTTGACGTTGGGTCATAAGCCCTCCACGGCTGAAAATTGGCGAACCCAAAACAAAACGCCGCCCAAGGGCGGCGTTTTGCAAAGCAGACATCTCAAGCGGCCACCGCCGGTCGATGACGCCACAAATATCGGTAAACGAAGCCCGGAAACGCGAACACGACAAACAGACTCGCCGTCACGGCGTAGAACTCCCAGCCCTGCGAAAACACGTTGCCGATGCCCGATTCGATCAGATATCCGAGGGCGCGCACCACGAAATAGGCCACCACCAGTTCGATCAGACGCAGCCACAGCGGCTTGATCGCCCGCTTGAGCGCAATGAGGCCGAACAGGCGCTGATTCACGAACGGCAGGTTCGCGCCCAGCGCGGCCAGCAGAATCACAAGCGTACCCCCTGCCGACATGCCCATCGTTCTTGCCTCCGCCTGTTTGTCTCTCTTGAGCCGGGCCGGCCATCTCGGCCCGCCCTGCCCGGTTTCCTGTCGGCGTCGTTGCCTTCGCCGACGTCGCGCTTCCGAACGTCCCCGGCCGCTTAGCTGGCCAGCGTCAGTTTGATGGTGCGCAGGCACCAATCCATCAACGAGCCCGGCATCAGGCCCAGATAAACCAGCACCAGACCGTTCAGCGACAGCACGAAGCGCATCGTACCGCTGCCTTCCAGCGCATTGGCGTCTTCCGGCTTGTCGAAGTACATCAGCTTGACGACACGCAGGTAGTAGAACGCGCCGATCAGCGATGCGATCACGGCCACGACGGCCAGCCACACCATACCGGCGTTGACCACGGCTTGCAGCACAGCCAGCTTGGCATAGAAGCCCGCCAGCGGCGGAATGCCGGCCAGCGAGAACATCAGCATCAGCATGACGAAGGCGAACCACGGGCTACGCTGGTTCAGGCCCTTCAGATCCGTGAGGTTCTCGGCTTCAAAGCCCTTGCGCGAGAGCAGCAGCACGATACCGAACGTGCCCAGCGTCGTCAGCAGGTAGATCACGCTGTAGAACAGCGACGAACCGTAAGCGTCGGCGATACCGTCGATCTTGCCGCCGACCACGCCCGAGAGCATGCCGAGCAGCACGAAACCCATGTGCGAGATCGTCGAATACGCCAGCAGACGCTTGACGTTGGTCTGCACGATGGCCGTCAGGTTACCGATCACCAGCGAGAGCACCGCCAGGATGATCAGCATCTGTTGCCAGTCGATCGCCAGCGGCAGCATGCCTTCGACGAGCAAACGCAGCAGCAGTGCAAACGCACCCAGCTTCGGCGCGCCACCGATGAGCAGCGTGACCGGGGTCGGTGCGCCTTGGTAGACGTCCGGCACCCACATGTGGAACGGAGCAGCGCCCAGCTTGAACGCCAGACCGGCGACCACGAACACCACGCCGAACACGAGCACGATCTTGTTCACGGCGCCCGAAGCGATGACTTCGAAGACCTTGGCCAGTTCGAGCGAACCGGTCGCGCCGTACATCATCGACATGCCGTACAGCAGGAAGCCCGAAGCGAGCGCGCCCAGCACGTAGTACTTCATGGCCGACTCGGTCGCGTTCGTCGAATCGCGCCACACGGCAGCGAGGGCGTACAGCGACAGGGACATCAGTTCCAGACCCAGATACAGCGTCAGGAAGTTGTTGCCCGAGATCATCACCGACAGACCCAGCAGCGAGAACAGGCTGAGGACATAGAAGTCGCCACGGGCAAGGCCGCGCGCCTCCAGATACTTCTGGCCGTAGATGAACGTGACGAACGTTGCCAGACCACCGAAGGCCTTGAGCAGGTTCGACATCGGATCGGCGACGAACATATTGCCGAACAGGTAGTGCGATGCCGGGTCCCCGGCATTGCAAGCCCACAGCACGGACACGACCGCAGACGTGATGAGTGCCAGAACGTAGTTCAGCTTGCGCGTCTGGCCGAGGAACGCGTCGCACATCATGATCACGAGGATCATGAGCAGCAGGATGGCCTCCGGCAACGCAGGCAGCAGATTAATGTTTTGCATGATCTAGATGTCCTCCCCGATTACGGCAGCTTGGTCTGCGCCACGTGGGCGAGGAGGTTAACCACGGAGGTGTGCATCAGGTCCGTGAAAGGCTTCGGATAGATACCCATGAACAGCGTGAGTGCAGCCAGCACGGCCAGCATGAAGAACTCGCGCTTGTTGATATCGATCAGCTCACGCACATGGTCGTTGGCGATGGCACCGAAGATCACGCGCTTGTACATCCACAGCGAGTAAGCCGCACCGGTGATCAGCGAAGTGGCCGCCAGCAGGCCCACCCAGAAGTTCAGCTTCACGGCGCCCAAAATCACCAGGAATTCACCCACGAAGCCCGACGTCGCCGGCAGACCGCTGTTGGCCATCGCGAACAGCATGAAGAACGTCGCAAACTTCGGCATCGTGTTCACCACACCGCCGTAATCGGCGATGTTGCGCGAGTGCATGCGGTCGTACAGCACACCGATACACAGGAACATGGCGCCCGACACGAAACCGTGCGAGATCATCTGAACCAGCGCGCCCTGCATGCCGATTTCGCTGAACATGAAGAAGCCGAGGATCACGAAGCCCATGTGCGCAATCGACGAGTATGCCACCAGCTTCTTCATATCGGTCTGCACCAGCGCCACGAGGCCGATGTAGACGACGGCGATCAGCGCAAGCGCAATCATGAAGCCCGACAGGTAGTGGCTGGCGTCCGGGGCGATCGGCAGCGAGAAGCGCAGGAAACCGTACGCACCAAGCTTCAGCATGATGGCGGCCAGCACGACCGAGCCGCCCGTCGGCGCTTCCACGTGAGCGTCCGGCAACCAGGTGTGCACCGGCCACATCGGCACCTTCACGGCAAAGGCCATGAAGAACGCCACGAACAGCAGTATCTGCACGTTCATCGGCAACTTCACCGCGTACCAGTCGGTCAGCGTGAACGAACCCGTTGCGGTGTACAGATAGATCAGCGCGACCAGCATCAGCAGCGAGCCGAGCAGCGTGTACAGGAAGAACTTGAACGCTGCGTACACACGGTTCGGCCCCCCCCACACACCGATGATCAGGTACATCGGGATCAGCGTGGCCTCGAAGAACACGTAGAACAGCAGGCCGTCTTGCGCCGAGAACACACCGATCATCAGCCCCGAGAGGATCAGGAACGCGGCCATGTACTGCGACACACGCTCCGTGATCACTTCCCAGCCCGCGATCACCACGATCACCGTGATGAGCGCGGTCAGCACGACCAGCCACAGCGAGATGCCGTCGATGCCCAGGAAGTAGTTGATGTGGAAACGCTCGATCCAGCTCGTCTTTTCGACGTACTGGAACGCCGGCGTGTTGGCGTCGAAGTTCGAGATCAGCGGTAGCGTGACCAGGAAGCTCACCAGCGAACCGATGAGCGCCAGCACGCGTGCGCCCGTCGGGTTACGGTCATTCCCCACTGCGAGGACAACGATCCCCGACAGGATGGGCAGCCAAATGGCCAGACTCAGAAGCGGTAGCGATTGCATTATTGTTGGCTCCCCCTATTACTTGCCGTTCAACGTCACAAACAGCGTCAGGAGCCCGAGCATGCCGATGATCATGGCGAACGCGTAGTGGTAGATGTAACCGGATTGTGCGAAGCGGATGACACCGGCGAACCAGCCCACCAGACGCGCGCTGCCATTCACGACGGCACCGTCGATGAGACCCTGATCGCCCGCCTTCCACAGGCCGCGGCCAATCTTGAGCGCGCCCTTGGCGAAGACCACTTCGTTGATCTTGTCCATGTAGTACTTGTTGTCGAGCAGATTGTAGATACCCGAGAACTTGTTCTTCAGTGCTTCCGGAATGTCCGGGCGCTTCAGGTAGAAGAAGGCTGCGAGCACGATACCCAGTGCCGACAACGCGATCGGCAGCGTGCCGAACGAGTGCAGCGCCATCGCTACCCAACCGTGGAACTCATGGCTCAGTTCTTCCATCGCCGGGTGGTTCTCGCCGATGAAGATCACGTCCTTGAACGCCACGCCCTGCTTGAAGAATTCGCCGAAGAGCATCGGGGCAATCGCAATCGCACCGATGATGACCGACGGGATCGCCAGCAGAATCAGCGGAATCGTCACGACAGCAGGCGACTCGTGCGGCTTCTGACCCGGTGCCAGACCATGGTGCTCGCCGTGCGAATCCTCTTCCTCTTCCTCGTGATGCGCGTCGTGATGGTCATGGTGCGCCAGACCGAAACGCTCCTTGCCGTGGAAGACCAGGAAGTACATACGGAACGAGTAGAACGCCGTGACGAACACGCTGGCGACCACTGCGAAGTAAGCGAAGCCCGAACCCGGCAGATGCGAGGCTGCCACCGCTTCGATGATCGAGTCCTTCGAGTAGAAGCCCGAGAAGAACGGCGTGCCGATCAGCGCCAGCGAACCGAGCAGCGACGTGATCCACGTGATCGGCATGTACTTCCACAGGCCGCCCATGTTGCGCATGTCCTGATCGTGGTGCATACCGATGATGACCGAGCCGGCCCCGAGGAACAGCAGCGCCTTGAAGAACGCGTGCGTCATCAGGTGGAAGATGGCCACCGGGTAGGCCGACACGCCGAGCGCGACCGTCATGTAACCGAGCTGCGAGAGCGTCGAGTAGGCCACGACACGCTTGATGTCGTTCTGGATCATGCCCAGGAAGCCCATGAACAGCGCCGTGATCGCACCGATGATCGTGATGAACGACAGCGCGGTGTCCGACAGCTCGAACAGCGGCGACATGCGGCTCACCATGAAGATACCTGCGGTCACCATCGTGGCCGCGTGAATCAGTGCCGAGATCGGGGTCGGGCCTTCCATCGAGTCGGGCAGCCAGACGTGCAGCGGGAACTGTGCCGACTTACCCATCGCGCCGATGAACAGGCAGATACAGGCCACCGTAATCAGGCGCCAGTCGGTGCCCGGGAACGACAGGGCCGCGACATCGTTGGCCTTGGCGAACACTTCGCCGTAATTCAGCGTGCCGGTGAAGGCCAGCAGCAGGCCGATACCGAGCAGGAAGCCGAAGTCACCGACACGGTTGACCAGGAACGCCTTCATGTTGGCGTAGATTGCGGTCGGACGCGTGTACCAGAAACCGATCAGCAGGTACGAGACCAGACCCACCGCTTCCCAGCCGAAGAACAGTTGCAGGAAGTTGTTGCTCATCACGAGCATCAACATCGAGAACGTGAACAGCGAGATGTACGAGAAGAAGCGCTGGTAGCCGGGGTCTTCCGCCATGTAGCCGATGGTGTAGATGTGCACCATCAGCGAGACGGAAGTGACCACGCACATCATGGTGACGGTGAGCGTGTCGACGAGGAAGCCGATCTCGAGTTTGAGTTCGCCGATGCGAGCCCATTCATAAACGGTGGCGTTGAAGCTCGCACCGTTCATGACGTCGATGAAGGTCATGACCGACAGGACAAACGCGACCAGCACGCCGAGGATCGTGACCGTGTGGGCGCCCGCGCGTCCGACTTGCTTGCCGAACAGACCGGCAATCAGGGAGCCGGCGAGCGGCGCCAGCGGGATCGCGAGCAGCAGGTTGGGATTCAATGTGGATGCCATAACAGCGTTCGCTTTTGTTAACCCTTAAGGCGGTCGAGATCTTCGACGTTGACCGTTTCGAGCTTACGGAACAGCGTGACCAGAATGGCCAGACCGATCGCGGCTTCCGCGGCGGCCACCGTAAGAATGAAGAACACGAATACCTGGCCGGCAATGTCGCCCAGGTAGTGCGAGAACGCGACGAAGTTCAGATTGACCGCGAGCAACATCAGCTCGATGGCCATCAGCAGCACAATCACATTTCTGCGGTTGAGGAAGATACCGGTAATGCTGATCGCGAAGAGAATCGCGCCCAACACCAGGTAATGCGCTAGCGACAACGACATCATGCTGTCTCCTTATTCCGCCGCCGGCTTGTCAGTGCCGGTGGATTGCTGCCGGGCTTCGGCGGGCATCGACACCAGACGCACGCGGTCGCGCGCCTTCACGCGTACCTGCTTGCTCGGGTCGGTCTGTTTGTGATCCTTACGGGTACGCATCGTGAGCGCAACGGCTGCCACAACGGCCACCAGCAGGATCAGACCTGCCACTTCGAAGGCAAAGATATAGTCGGTGTACAGCGCGATACCGAGCGCTTTGGTGTTCGGCACATCGGGGGCCGACACAGCCTTGACCGGCGCGCGCGTGGCGCCGTAGCCGCGCATCAGCACCAGCGACGCTTCGACGATCATGATCGCGCCGACCGTGCTCGCCAGCGGAATGAACTTGCCGAAGCCCCGTCGCAGTTCGTCGAGATTGATGTCGATCATCATCACCACGAACAGGAACAGCACCATCACCGCGCCGACGTAGACGAGCACCAGCATGATCGCCAGGAACTCGGCCTCTAGCAGCATCCAGATCGCCGCGGCGTTGAAGAAGGCCAGCACCAGGAACAGTGCCGACTGCACGGGGTTGCGCGAGGTCACGACCTTCAGGCCTGAGACCACGAGGATCAGCGCAAACACGTAGAAAAGAAAGGTTGTGAATTCCATAATCACCGGGTGTCGCGAGAATTAGCCAACGTCAATTGCCGTACCGGGCGCGCCATCGATCTGCCGCGCCCTGCCCTGCTTAACGGTACGGCGCATCGGCCGCCTTGGCCGCCGCGATTTCGTTTTCGTAACGATCGCCCACCGCGAGCAACATTTCCTTGGTGAAGTACAGATCGCCACGCTTCTCGCCGTGATACTCGAGAATGTGTGTCTCGACGATCGAGTCCACCGGGCAGCTTTCTTCGCAGAAGCCGCAGAAAATGCATTTGGTCAGATCGATGTCGTAACGCGTGGTACGGCGAGTGCCGTCGTCACGCACATCCGACTCGATCGTGATGGCCATTGCCGGGCACACCGCTTCGCACAACTTGCAGGCGATGCAGCGCTCTTCACCGTTCGGATAACGGCGCAGCGCATGCAGACCGCGAAAACGCGGCGACAGCGGCGTCTTCTCTTCCGGAAACTGCACCGTCACCTTACGAGCGAACGTGTAGCGCCCCGTGAGCGCCATGCCCTTGAGCAGTTCCAACAACAGGAAACTGCCGAAAAAGTCCTTGATTGCCCTTACCATGGGATTCCTCTACTCCGTTCGCCTCAGCCCCAGATGTTCCAGGGCGACATGATCCAGCCACCCACCACGATCACCCAAACGATCGTCAACGGCAGGAAAACTTTCCAGCCCAGACGCATGATCTGGTCGTAGCGGTAGCGCGGGAACGTCGCACGCACCCAGATGAACACCGACAGCAGCAGGAACACCTTGAACGCCAGCCAGAATACCCCCGGGATGAACGACAGGAAGCCGAACGGCGCACTCCAGCCACCCAGGAACAACACCGAAGCCAGCGCCGAGATGATGATCATGTTGATGTACTCGGCCAGGAAGAAGAGCGCGAAGCCCATGCCCGAGTACTCGATCATGTGACCGGCCACGATTTCCGACTCACCTTCCACCACGTCGAACGGGTGGCGGTTCGTTTCCGCAATACCCGAGATGAAGTAGACGAGGAACATCGGCAGCAGCGGCAGCCAGTTCCACGACAACAGGTTCAGCCCCATGCCGGCGAACATGCCGTGCTCTTGCGAGCGCACGATGTCCGACAGATTGAGCGAGCCAGCCGTCATCAGCACCGTCACCAGCGCGAAGCCCATGGCGATTTCGTACGAAATCATCTGGGCCGACGCGCGCATGGCGCCGAGGAAGGCGTACTTCGAGTTCGATGCCCAACCGGCGAGAATCACACCGTACACACCGATCGACGAGATCGCGATGGCGTACAGCAGACCGGCGTTCACGTCGGCCAGCACCGCCCCCGGCTGGAACGGGATCACCGCCCAGATCGCAAAGGCCGGCAGCACCGCCATCACCGGAGCGATGGCGTAAATGCCCTTGCTGACTTGCGACGGCGTGATGACTTCCTTGAGCAGGAGCTTCAACACGTCGGCGATCGGCTGAAGCAGACCGGCCGGACCCACACGGTTCGGACCGAGACGCACGTGCATCCAGCCGATGAGCTTACGCTCCCACAGAATCAGGTACGCCACGCACAGCAGCAGGATCACGGCCACAACGAGAATGCGGACCAGCGCCCACACCGTCGGCCAGGCCACGCCCAGCAGTTGCGTGCCGTATTGATTGATGACTTCGTTCAGGCTCATTTACGCCTTCTCCACCGAAATTTCACCGAACATCGCGCCAAGCGCGGCGGACGCCGGCGTGGCTGCCGGAACGCGCACCACGTTGGCAGGCAGCGTTTCCGAGCGAGCGGCCGGCAGCGTAACCACGGCATCGCCCTGACGCACGCGCACGGCGTCGCCGGCAGCGAGGCCCAGGCTGTCGAACAGTGCCGCCGGCAGCGTGGCACGCAGCGCTGCCTTGGCATCGTTCGTCAGTTGCAGCGACGGCGCACGGCGCACCAGTGCATCGGCAGCGTAGATCGGCACATCGGCCAGACGCTCCAGCCCCTGACCCGCCGCCTTCGGCGCAGTCAGTGCAGCCTTGGCGCGGTTATCAAGCGAGGCCGCCGAGAAACCGGCGAGGGCTTCGTCGCGAACCTGCTCGGCCGTGTCTTGCTCGAAGCCTTGCAGCTTCAGCAGGTTACCCAGCACGCGCAGCACCTTCCAGCCCGGACGCGTTTCGCCCAGCGCACGCACCACACCGTTGAAGTGTTGCGGCAGACCTTCGGCGTTGACGAACGTACCGGCGGTTTCCGTGAACGGCGCGATCGGCAGCAGCACGTCGGCGTAGTCGAGGCCATGCTTGAACGGCGAGAGCGAGACAACCATCTTCGCGGCGCTCAAAGCCGTGAGTGCTTGCTTCGCATCGGCCGAGTCGTACTCCGGCTCGGCGTTGAGCAGCAGGTATGCCTGACGCGGCTGCGCGAACAGCGCGGCAGCGCCCTTCGCGTTCGTGGCCTTCACTGCGTAGCCGCCGACCGTGTTGGCGCCTTCGGTCAGGAAGCCCAGCGTGGCGCCGGTGATGTCAGCGATCACTTGCGCGATGGCGTGCAGTTGCGAGAACTGCGGATGCTGCACAGCGGCGTTACCCAGCAGAATTGCGCGACGCTCACCGTTCACCAACGACGCAGCGATGGCCTTGGCCGTATCGCTAGCGCTCACACCGGCCAGCTCTGCCGGAGCGGCAACGCCCTTGGCAGCGGCAGCCGCCACGGCGATACCGGCCAGTTCGCTCACCCAGGCGCTCGGTGCGGCGATGATCTTGTTGGCGAGCTTCACCAGCAGATCGTCGTCCGAGCCGTGCAGCACGTTGAGTTGGCCACCGGCCTTCACAGCGGAGCGCAGACGCGAGGCGAACAGCGGATGATCCTTGCGCAGGAACGAGCCGACGACCAGTGCGCTTTGCAGCGTGTCGAGTTCTGCGATCGGCAGGCCGAGCCACGGTGCGCCCTGGGTGCCGCCCGATACATCCGTCTGACGCAGACGGAAGTCGACGTTCTCGCTGCCCAGTGCGCGCACGAACTTCTGCAACAGGTGCAGTTCTTCGAGCGTGGCATGCGGCGAGGCCAGTGCGGCGACGGCGTCGGCGCCGAAGTCGCGGATGATGTCCGTCAAACCGTGACCGACGTATTCGAGCGCCGTCTGCCAGTCGACTTCGTGCCACTCACCGCCTTGCTTGAGCATCGGCTTGGTGAGGCGATCGTCGCTGTTCAGACCTTCGTACGAGAAACGGTCCTTGTCCGAGATCCAGCATTCGTTGACCGCTTCGTTCTCGAGCGGCACAACGCGCATGACCTTGTTGTTCTTCACTTGCACCACGAGGTTCGCGCCCACGCCATCGTGAGGGCTCACCGACTTGCGGCGCGACAGCTCCCACGTACGGGCGCTGTAACGGAACGGCTTCGACGTCAGCGCACCGACCGGGCACAGGTCGATCATGTTGCCCGAGAGTTCGGAGTCGACCGTCTTGCCGACGAACGACGTGATTTCCGAGTGCTCGCCGCGCCCCAGCATGCCGAACTCCATGACGCCGGCCACTTCCTGACCGAAACGCACGCAGCGGGTGCAGTGGATGCAGCGCGACATCTCTTCCATCGAGATGAGCGGGCCCACGTTCTTGTGGAACACCACGCGCTTCTCTTCCTGATAGCGCGACGCCGACTTGCCGTAACCGACGGCCAAGTCCTGCAGTTGGCACTCACCCCCCTGATCGCAGATCGGGCAGTCGAGCGGGTGATTGATCAGCAGGAACTCCATCACCGATTGCTGTGCCTTCACAGCCTTCTCGGAGTTGGTGCGCACGATCATGCCGTTGGCCACCGGCGTTGCACAGGCCGGCACGGCCTTCGGGGCCTTTTCGACCTCGACCAGGCACATGCGGCAGTTCGCAGCGATGGACAGCTTCTTGTGGTAGCAGAAGTGAGGAATATAGGTGCCATTCTTCTTGGCAGCCTGGATCACCATGCTGCCTTCGGGCACCTCGACCTTTTGGCCGTCAATTTCGATTTCAACCATAGCGGTTCAATGCCAAGCGTCAAAAGGGATTAGTGAGCGCCGACCAAGCAATGCTTGTGCTCGACGTGGTAGGCGAACTCGTCCCAGAAGTGTTTGAGCATGCCGCGCACCGGCATCGCTGCGGCGTCGCCCAGCGCGCAAATGGTACGGCCCATGATGTTCTCGGCCACCGAGTTGAGCAGGTCCAGATCTTCCTTGCGGCCTTCACCGTGCTCGATACGATTGACCACGCGCCACAGCCAGCCCGTGCCTTCACGGCACGGCGTGCACTGACCGCACGATTCTTCGTAGTAGAAGTACGACAAACGCAGCAGCGAGCGCACCATGCAGCGTGTCTCGTCCATCACGATCACGGCGCCAGAGCCCAGCATCGATCCAGCCTTGGCGATGCTGTCGTAGTCCATCGTGGTTTCCATCATCAACCCGGCCGGCACGACCGGTGCCGACGAGCCGCCCGGAATCACGGCCTTGAGCTTCTTGCCGCCGCGCATGCCACCGGCAAGTTCCAGCAACTCGGGAAACGGTGTGCCCAGCGGCACTTCGTAGTTACCCGGCAGCTCGACGTCGCCCGACACCGAGAAAATCTTGGTGCCGCCGTTGTTCGGCTTGCCCATTTCCAGATACTGCTGAGGGCCGGTGGCCAGCAGGAACGGAACCGCCGCGAACGTCTCGGTGTTGTTGATGGTCGTGGGCTTGCCGTACAGACCGAAGCTCGCCGGGAACGGCGGCTTGAAACGCGGCTGGCCCTTCTTGCCCTCGAGCGACTCGAGCAATGCGGTTTCTTCGCCGCAGATGTACGCGCCATAGCCATGGTGAGCGTGCAACTGGAACGAGAAGTCTGTGCCGAGGATGTTCTCGCCCAGATAACCGGCGGCACGCGCTTCCTCGAGCGCCGCTTCGAAGCGTTCATACACTTCGTAGATTTCGCCGTGGATGTAGTTGTAACCGACGGTGATGCCCATGGCGAAACCGCCGATGGCCATGCCTTCGATCAGCGCATGCGGGTTGTAGCGCAGGATGTCGCGATCCTTGAACGTGCCGGGTTCGCCTTCGTCCGAGTTACAGACAAGGTACTTCTGACCCGGGAACGCGCGCGGCATGAAGCTCCACTTCAGACCAGTCGGGAAGCCTGCGCCTCCGCGGCCACGCAGGCCCGATGCCTTGACGTCGGCAATGACCTGCTCCGGCGTGAGGCCTTCCTTCAGAATGCGTGCGAGCTGCTGGTAACCACCGCGCTTGACGTAATCTTCCAGATGCCAGTTATCGCCATTGAGGCCAGCGAGAATCAGCGGCTTGATGTGACGGTTGTGCAGCGACGTCATGCTTTCTCTCCCGCGGCACCCTTGGCCTTGAGCTCGTCGATGAGCGCGTCGACCTTGGCTTCGTTCATGAAGCCGCACATGCGGTGGTTGTTCACCAGCATGACGGGGGCATCGCCGCAAGCGCCCATGCACTCACCTTCCTTGACCGTGAAGAGACCATCCGGCGTGATGTCGTTGTACTCGACACCCAGCTTCTCCTTCAGGTACTTGGCCATCTCTTCGCCGCGCGTGAGCTGGCAAGGCAGGTTCGTGCACACGGTCAACTTGAACTTGCCCACGGGGCTCGTGTTGAACATGGTGTAGAAGGTTGCGACCTCTTGCACCGCGACTGCGGGCATCTCGAGGTAGTCCGCCACGAATTGCATCACTTCGGGCGACAACCAGCCTTTCTCGACCTGCGCTACGGCAAGTGCGTGCATTACCGCCGACTGTTTCTGCTCGGCAGGGTATTTGGCAACGGCACGGTCGATTTTCTTCAGGGCTTCGGGAGAAAGCATTTCCGATCCGACGGTTCTCTAAAACGTTATCCCCGCTCGTGCCAGCGCGGGCGAGCCGATCATCTCGGCTGCCCGCAACTCACAGGCACGGCAACTGGAACGGCAATGGTATCGACCTGCGAAACCCTGCCGAATTAACACTGCGGGCGCCTGGGGCGCCCGCTGCGCATTTAGCGATCAATCTCGCCGAACACGATGTCCTGGGTACCGATGATTGCGACAGCATCTGCAATCATGTGACCCTTTGCCATCTCGTCGAGCGCAGAAAGGTGGGCAAAGCCCGGCGCGCGAATTTTCAGGCGGTACGGCTTGTTGGCACCGTCCGACACCAGATAGATGCCGAACTCGCCCTTCGGGTGCTCGATAGCGGCATACGTCTCGCCGGCGGGCACGTGGAAGCCTTCGGTGAAGAGCTTGAAGTGGTGAATCAGCTCTTCCATGTTCGACTTCATTTCCACTCGCGACGGCGGCGCCACCTTGTGATTGTCCGTAATCACCGGACCTTCATTGGCACGCAACCATTTCACGCACTGGCGAATCAGGCTGGCCGACTGGCGCATTTCTTCAACGCGCACCAGATAACGGTCGTAACAATCGCCTTCCTTACCCACCGGGATGTCGAACTCGAGGCGGTCGTACACTTCGTACGGCTGCTTTTTGCGCAAATCCCAGGCAATGCCCGAGCCGCGCAGCATCGCACCGGAGAAGCCGAGCTGCATGGCACGCTCGGGCGACACCACGCCGATACCGACCAGACGCTGCTTCCAGATACGGTTGTCGGTGAGCAGCGTTTCGTACTCGTCGACACACTTCGGGAAGCGAATGGCGAAATCTTCGATGAAGTCCAGCAGCGAGCCTTCGCGCGCTTCGTTCATCTTCTTGATCGCACGCTCGTTGTGGAACTTCGACGCACGATACTTCGGCATCGTGTCCGGCAGATCGCGGTACACACCGCCCGGACGGTAGTAAGCCGCGTGCATACGTGCACCCGAAACGGCTTCATACACGTCGAACAGATCTTCGCGCTCACGGAAGGCGTACAGGAACACCGCCATCGCGCCCACGTCGAGCGCATGGGAACCGATCCACATCAGGTGATTCAGAACGCGCGTAATTTCGTCGAACATCACGCGGATGTATTGTGCGCGAATCGGCACTTCGACGCCGAGCAGCTTTTCGATCGCCATCACATAGGCGTGCTCGTTGCACATCATCGAGACGTAGTCCAGACGATCCATGTACGGCACGGATTGCAGGAACGTCTTCGATTCGGCGAGCTTTTCGGTCGCGCGGTGCAACAGGCCGATGTGCGGATCGGCGCGCTGGATCACTTCGCCGTCCAGCTCCAGCACCAGGCGCAGCACACCGTGCGCTGCCGGGTGCTGCGGACCGAAGTTCAGAGTGTAGTTCTTGATGTCTGCCACAAGGCCACCTTAATGTTTCAGACCGGCGTAATGCTCTTCGCGGATGATGCGCGGCGTAATTTCGCGCGGCTCGATCGTCACCGGTTGGTAGATCACTCGCTTCTGTTCCGGGTCGTAACGCATCTCGACATAACCGGACGTCGGGAAGTCCTTGCGGAACGGGTGACCGATGAAACCGTAGTCCGTCAGAATACGGCGCAGATCCGGGTGACCCTCGAACACGATACCGACCAGATCGAAGGCTTCACGCTCGAACCAGTTGGCCGAACTCCACAGATCGATCAGCGATGCCACGACCGGCAGATCGTCTTCCGGTGCGAACACGCGCACACGCAGACGCCAGTTGTGGGTGAGCGAGAGCAGATGCGAGACGGCGGCATAGCGCGGGCCGTCGTAGGCACCCTCGCCATAGGCCGAGTAGTCCAGGCCGGCAACATCCATCAATTGCTCGAACTTCAGCTCGGGATGATCGCGCAGCGTGCGCGCCACTTCGAGATAGTCGCTTGCCTTGACGGTCAACGTCAGCTCGTCGAGGGCTTCCACCAACTGCTCGGCACGAGTGCCAAGCACGTTTTGCAGGGTGGTCTTGAGTTGTTCTAGTGTAGACATGGGCGGGGGCGGTTATTTACGCGCGATCGTCGCAGTCCGCTTGATCTTCGACTGCAACTGGATGATGCCGTAGACAAGCGCCTCGGCCGTGGGCGGACAGCCCGGCACGTAGACGTCGACTGGCACGATGCGATCGCAACCGCGCACCACCGAGTAGGAATAGTGATAGTAACCGCCGCCGTTGGCGCACGACCCCATCGAGATCACCCAACGCGGCTCGGCCATCTGGTCGTACACCTTGCGCAGCGCGGGCGCCATCTTGTTGCACAGCGTGCCGGCCACGATCATCACGTCCGACTGACGCGGGCTCGGGCGGAACACCACGCCAAACCGGTCCAGATCGTAACGCGCCGCGCCGGCGTGCATCATTTCAACGGCACAACACGCAAGGCCGAACGTCATCGGCCAAAGCGAACCCGTGCGCGTCCAGTTGATGAGTTTGTCAGCCGTGGTGGTGACGAACCCTTCGCGCAAAACCCCTTCGATGCTCATATGCTTACCCTGAATCCTTCTGCAATGCTGCCAATACGTTGACGGTCTTATTCCCAGTCAAGCGCACCGCGCTTCCACAGGAACACGAAACCGACGAGCAGCTCAAGCAGGAAACCCATCATGGAGATAAAGCCCACCCAGCCGATATCGCGCAGGGCCACGCCCCACGGAAACAGAAATGCCGTTTCCAGATCGAACAGGATGAAAAGGATGGCGACGAGATAGTAGCGCACATCGAACTTCATGCGCGCGTCTTCGAAAGCCTCGAAGCCGCACTCGTACGGAGAGAGTTTTTCGCTGTCGGGTTTGTTGGGGCCGAGGAATTTACCAACCCCAATCAGTACCGCCCCAAGACCGCCACCTACCAGAAGAAACAGCAGGACGGGATAATAGGTTCCGAGGTTCAACTCTACCCTCTTTCGGTTAGTTCAAAGAACCGCTCTCGTCGATGGCGTGGGGACCGGAAAGCGGATGAACGGTGAGCACAAAATAAAATGCCAGCCAAAGCATAAACGCAAGGCTGGCATCGTAGAACTGTGGTGCCGACGGCGAGACTCGAACTCGCACAGCTTTCGCCACTACCCCCTCAAGATAGCGTGTCTACCAATTTCACCACGTCGGCATTCATAGTCTGCAATCCGCTGTCACTTACGAATCGCTTCAAGACCGCTATAGTAGCGCCCTTCCACCTTTTGTTCAATGCACAAATCGATTTTTTTTCGATTTTCTTTACAGCTTATTACTTGTCACAAAGCTATCGTCAATTACTTGGGCACGCCCTGCGGATTGGCCACAGAAGCCGGTGCCGGAATGCTTGCCGCAGCAGGTGCCGACGCCGTTGCCGGCGAAGTCGCGGCAGGCAAATTACCAAGGACACCGATGTTTGCTGCCGGCTTATACGAACCGAGATACGTGAGACCCAGCGTGGTCACGAAGAATACGGCCGCCAGAACTGCCGTGGTACGCGACAGGAAGTTCGCAGAGCCCGATGCACCGAAGAGACTGCCCGACGAACCGCTACCGAATGCAGCGCCCATGTCGGCGCCTTTGCCATGCTGAAGCAACACCAGACCGATGATGCCCAGCGCCGAAAGCACCTGCACCACGATCAACAACGTTTTCAACAACCCCATCTCATCACCCGTATAGAAAAATCCGATTTGCAGTGCATTTTTGATGCACCGCATCATGACTATTTCGTGCCATGACGAAGCATGGCATTGGCAATCAGCGCGACAGTCCCGCCTCGCAAATCGCCAGAAAATCGACCGCCTTCAATGCCGCACCGCCGATCAGACCGCCATCGACGTCCGCCATTGAGAACAGCTCGGCCGCGTTGTCCGGCTTCACACTGCCACCGTACAACACCGCCACATCCGTGACCGCCTCACCCTTCGCGCGCAACAGCGAACGCAGATGGGCATGTACTTCCTGCGCCTCGGCCGAGGTTGCCGTCTTGCCCGTACCAATCGCCCAAACCGGTTCGTAAGCGACAACGATCCGCTCGGCCTGCTCCACCGTCAGCGCTGCGAGTACCGCCTCGAGCTGACGCGTCACCACCGCCGTCGTCTCACCGGCCTCGCGCTCGGCAAGCGTCTCACCCACACATACGATCGGCGTCATGCCCGCATCGAGCACGCGCACCGTCTTGCCAGCAACATTCGCATCGGTCTCGGCGTGATACGTGCGACGCTCCGAGTGCCCCACGATCACGAACTGCGCACCGAACTCGGCAATCATCGGCGCCGCGACTTCGCCCGTGAAGGCACCGCTCAACTGCGCCGAGACATCCTGCGCACCAAAGCCCAACACCTGCCCCGAGAGGCGAGTCTGGCATTGTGCGAGATAGGGGAACGGCACGCACACGGCCGCAATCACGCCCGGCGCGCTCAGCACCGGCGATGCCAGCAGGTCGCCCAGAAGCGCCTCGTTGCCGGCCAGACTGCCATGCAGTTTCCAATTGCCCACGACGAGCTTGCCAGCCTTGCGGCTGATGGTGCGAGCCGAAGCTGCGGTACCAGTTGTCACGCCTTATCCCCCAATGCGTATGGACGAAAAACCTCTCATTCTAGTGCGTCCAGGGCATGGGGGTCAATTTCGATGGCTTTCTAACGCGAGAATCCGCATGAAACACGCATTTCACGCGGATTCCCACCATCAATCGACGCAGGCGTGCTTACCAGGTCAGCACGATCTTGCCGACGTGCGTACTGGTTTCCATCAAAGCATGGGCTTTGTCCGCTTGTTCGGCCGGGAACGTCTGATAAATCACCGGACGAATCTTGCCTGCCGCAAACAGCGGCCAGACGTTCTCGTACAGGCGCTGCGCGATGGCCGCCTTGAATGCTACCGAGCGCGGGCGCAGCGTCGAGCCGGTCACTGTCAGGCGGCGGCGCAATAGCGCGCCCATATCCAGCGTGGCCTTGCTCCCGCCGAGCAGCGCGATGATGGCGATGCGTCCGTCAAAGGCCAGCGCCTGTACTTCACGCGGCAGATAGTCGCCGCCCACCATATCGAGCACGACGTCCACGCCGCGATCCTGGGTGAGTTCCTTGGCGATGGCGACGAAATCCTCGGTCTTGTAATTGATGCCCCGCTCCGCGCCAAGTGCTTCGCATGCGCGAGCCTTCTCGTCGGAACCGGCGGTTGCGAACACGCGATGGCCGAGCGCCACGCCAAGCTGGATCGCCGTCACGCCGATACCGCTCGTTCCCCCTTGCACCAGCAGCGTCTCCTTCTCGCCCGTCTCGGTCTCACCGAGGTGAGCGCGATCGAACACGTTGCTCCACACCGTGAAGAACGTTTCCGGCAGCGACGCCGCCTCCACGTCCGACAGCCCTTCCGGCACCGGCAGCACCTGTGCGAGCGGCGCGGCGCAATACTCGGCATAGCCACCGCCCTGCACCAGCGCGCACACGCGCGAACCGATCTTCAGACCCCAGCGGTTGTCTGCCCCATCGAGCGCGCCTTCGACGATCTCGCCAGCGACTTCGAGTCCGGGCAGATCCGAGGCGCCCGGCGGCACCGGGTACTGACCGATACGCTGAAGCACGTCCGGACGGTTCACTCCCGACGCCGCCACCTTGATAAGCACTTCGCCCGGCTTGAGTTCGGGACGCGGCCGCTCGGTGGGCTTGAGCACTTCCGGTGCGCCGTACTGCGTGATCTCGATCGCCTTCATCGTGTCTGTCCTCGGTTTCGGGGGCGAAGTCCTCGCATCGAAGCGGGTCGCCCGTCTCGTTGGGGTCGTGAGGATGATGCCTGCGCCGCGCGCCTTCAAGCGCACCGGCCATGACACGCACCCTCGGTAAATTGTGTCGAGCCGGTACCTTATCACCGACAGCGCGATCGTGTTGGCCGACGAAGCGAACCTCGCGCTCGTTCTCGATCAATCGGAATTATTCGGGACGTTGGCACGACATTGGCAACGTGCTCGCAGTTGGTTTGGTTTGCGCGACGTGAACCGACGCGCTCACTGTCTGGTTGACGGGCGCGTCGCGTGGGATCGTAACGACCTTGTGCGACGCGCCGGATTGTGCCCAAAAGGAAGAAGCCGGCGGTTCGGGGCAAGCCAGCGACGCCTACCTCGGAAAGACCGTCAGGCGACGCCTTCCCCCCCTTCGTCGATCAGCCCGTGCCGAATGGCGTAGCCGATCAGGTCTGCACTATCGTCGAGCGCGAGTTTGTGCAGGATATTTGCGACGTGTGCTGCGATCGTTCGCTCGCTCGAATGCATGACATCAACGATCTCATTGACGGCCAGGCCGTCGACCAGCATATGAAACACTTCGTTTTCGCGAACCGACAAACTCAGATACCTCGGATTGTCGTCGCGTCCCTCGGTACGCTGCCGCGACCGCGGCGCCCGATGCGATGCCCGCGGTGGCTCACGGCGCGCCCCAGCCTCGCGCCACCCTGCGTCGGAAGCCGCCCGCGTGGTTACCCGGCTTCGTCCGCCTTCGAGTTTCATGCCCGCCTCCTGTATGAACACTTTCGCTCGCCGGCTCCATCGACTGCGGTAAGCAGTCAACGTACGGCGTCGTTCATTGTGCGACAGACAATTCACGCTCGTAACTTCACAGAAGCTCATCGCAATGGCGTGTTCGATTGCCGTTGCCTAATACGCGACGCTCACCGCAGGCCAACCCTCCCGGCAAACGCCAGCGCATTACCGTCGACATCCGCGAGACATCTCGCCGCCCCGGTGAGCGCCCGCTCACGCGAATCGGCCGGGCGCACCATCGCCGAGCACGAAGCGCCCGCGTCCGCCGTGTTTCGCGTTGTAGAGCGCGCGGTCTGCGGCCTGGAACAGCATGTCGGGCGTCTTGTCCTCACCACGCGCGACCATCGCCACGCCGACACAGGCCCCCACACTCACCTCACCGACGGACAGCACCATTGGCCGCGACGCCAGATCGAGAATCGACATCGCCGTGCGCTCGACGTCGACGACATCCTGAACATCCCCCATGATGACGGCAAACTCGTCGCCGCCGAAACGGGCGATGGCATCGCTCTCACGCACGCTCGCCACAAGCCGCTTGGCCAGCCGCCGAAGCAGTTCGTCACCCAGCGCATGGCCCCAGGTGTCGTTGACCACCTTGAAGCGATCCAGATCGACGAACAGCAGCGCCTGCGCCCCGGCGCCTTCGCGCGCACGTCGCACGGCGTTGGCCAGCGCCTGATCGAATCCCTTGCGATTGAGCAGCCCAGTGAGGTGATCGGTGTGCGATTCACGTCGCCAGCGCCGCTCGTTCGAACGCTCTACGGTGATGTCGCGCACAAATACGTGAACGCCGGCGAGCACATTCTGCGACGCCCACTCCGGTTGATAACTCACTTCGAAGCAGCGATACGCCGCGTCTTCGCCGAAATCCCAGACGAAGGTGGCGGCCTCGCCGGCGTATGCCCGCGACAGGTAAGGCGCAAATTCACGATACAGCGACGGGCCAAGCAACTCGCGCGCCGTCGCGCCGAGAATGCGCTCGCGCGAGTGGCGCAATCGCTGCTCACAGGCCCGGTTCACGAACGCGAAGCGCTCTTCACCGTCGAGAAACGCCACCAAATAGGGCACGCGATCTGCGATCTCCTGCATGCGACGCACGTGCGCGCGTGCCGCCTCGCGCGATATTTCCAGCGCCTCCGTACGATCGCCCAACTGTTCCATCATGTCGCGAAACGTGTTCGCGAGCGCTCCGATCTCGTCGGCACGCTGCACGGGCAGCGATTGCACGGCACGCATATCGCCGGCGCTGCGCTGTACGAGGTTGCGCAGCGTGTCGAGCGGATGCAACATGCGCCGCGCCATCCACCACATCGCAAACGCCGCAATACCGATGGCGGCGATCGCGAGCATGATGACGCGCCGCCGCACCCGCGCGAGCGGATCGAAAGCTTCGGCACCGGGCACTACCGCCACGACCGACCACCCCGTCGTCGTCATGGTCGCGCGCGCGACCAGCGGGTGCATGTGGACGATCTCGTGCTGGCCGGGATCGCGTATACCGCACAACGTCTGCTCCGGCCCCACCGGGGTGAGAATCTTTGTCACATCGGCCTGAATGACGTACCGCGCCGGATTCTCGTTGGTGACCAGACAGTAACGCCCCGTCTCGCCGATCGCGTTGCTCGCCAGATCAACGATAAAATTCTGCCGCAGCAAATTGACTGCCCCGCCGATCACGGCCATCACCTTACCCTGCGCATCGGTGACAGGCACAGCGAGCACGATGCCCGGCGAGCGCGTGATCTTGCCCGCAATCACGCTTGAGGCGGCCTGCGGCGCGCCCGCGAGCAGTTGCTGGAAGTAATCGCGATCGGCAATATTGAAGGGCGTGGCGGGGAACGTCGAGTCGTAGAGCACGCGGCCGTCGGGAGCGGCCACGAAAAGTGTGTTGAACGTCTCCGGCATCGACACCGACATGCCGGCAAAGGTGTCGAACTGCGCGGGCGTCATGGCGTGGAGATCGCCAATATGGCGGGACATACGATGCAGCGCGAGAAACTTTCCCCGCAATTTGTCGTCGAGCTGGTCGGCCACGAGCTTGACCTGCGAGTCCAGCTGCGCCTGCATCGAGTTTCGCAATTCCCCGTAAACGAAAAACTCGATGCCAACGGCCACACCGACGATCAATACCATCGAGACGAGCGCTGTCGCCAACGCGACTCGTCCCTTCAACGACTTCACCATACTGACCCGTGCGAGAGTAGCTTGCGCTGCTTTTTGGTAATTTTTGCGGAGCTTACCACCCGAAACGGCACATTTTCGGGAAACTTGAGAATAATTCGCCCCCTTCATGTGACATGTTTACCGACACCTGAAGGCAACATCGCAGCACGTCGCATGACGGGCCGGGTCAAACCCGTCGTAAAATTGCGCATCCAACGCGCCACGATGGTGCGAACCGGCGCGCTGCATGCCGGCTCACCGCGAGATCCTCCGGCAGGTGCCACCTGCCCAAGGCATCGTGACCCGACTCGCCCGACCCGAATTCATTCATGACGAGCACCCAAGCTACCCCTGCCCCCGCCTCCACCGCACCGATGACGCCGATGATGCAGCAGTACACGCGCATCAAGGCCGAGCATCCGAACATGCTCGTCTTCTATCGCATGGGCGACTTCTACGAGCTGTTCCATGATGACGCGGCCAAGGCGGCACGCCTGCTCGACCTCACGCTTACCGCGCGCGGCCAGTCCGGCGGTCAACCGATCCGCATGGCCGGCGTTCCCCATCACGCCGTGGAGCAATATCTTGGCAAGCTGGTCAAGCTAGGCGAATCGGTCGCCATCTGCGAGCAGATCGGCGACCCGGCCACCGCCAAGGGCCCCGTGGAGCGCAAAGTCGTGCGCATCGTTACCCCCGGCACGCTGACCGACGCCGCGCTGCTCAGCGACAAGGTCGATCAGTATCTGCTCGCCGTGCAGATACCCCCGGCCCGGCGCGCCAGCGAATGCATCGCCGGCCTCGCGTGGCTGTCGCTCGCCAGCGGCGAACTGCGCCTGATGGAAGTGGCCGCCGATAAGCTGCCGCGCGAGCTGGAGCGCATCCGCCCGGCCGAGACACTCGTGCCGGATAGCGCCTTGAAAACGTTCGAGGGCCTTTCCCTCGGCACCACGACCCGGGTGCCCGACTGGCATTTCGACACGGCTGCCGGCACGCAGCGACTGCGCGATCAACTCGGCGTTGCCAGCCTGACGGCCTTCGGCTGCGATGGCCTGAACCCCGCGCTAGGTGCGGCCGGTGCGCTACTGCAATACGCAGCCGCTACGCAGGGCCAGTCGCTGCGCCATGTGCAAAGTCTGAACGTGGAGCGGGAAGCGGCCTATATTGGCCTGGACGCCGCGACCCGGCGCAATCTGGAACTCACCGAGACGCTGCGCGGCACCGAATCGCCAACGCTGCTCTCGTTGCTCGACACCTGCGGCACCACGATGGGCAGCCGCCTGATGCGTCACTGGCTTCACCACCCGATGCGCGATCAGCAGGTGCCGCAGTCGCGCCAACAGGCCATCGCCACGTTGCTCGAAGGCCCCGGCACGTGGCGCGCGCTGAACAGCGAACTGCGACATGTGGCGGACGTCGAGCGAATTACGGCACGTCTGGCACTGCTCACGGCGCGTCCACGCGATCTGTCGAGCCTGCGCGATGCCTTGCGCCGTCTGCCCGAGCTGCACACCACACTGCGCGCCGTCGAAACAAGTTCGCCGCTGCTTGCCATCCTGCACGAAGACCTTGCCATTCCCGACGCCGCGCTCGCGCTGCTCACGAGCGCCGTTGCGCAAGACCCGGCTGCGATGGTGCGCGACGGCGGCGTCATCGCGCGCGGCTACGATGCCGACCTCGACGAGTTGCGGGACATCTCGGAGAACTGCGGACAGTTCCTCATCGATCTGGAAACGCGCGAGCGTGCCCGTACCGGCATCAACAATTTGCGTGTCGAGTTCAACAAGGTGCATGGCTTTTATATTGAAGTCACGCGCGGCCAGACCGACAAGGTGCCCGATGACTATCGTCGCCGTCAGACGCTCAAGAATGCCGAGCGCTACATCACGCCGGAACTGAAGACATTCGAAGACAAGGCGCTGTCTGCACAGGAACGTTCGCTCGCCCGGGAAAAACTGCTTTACGACGCGCTGCTGCAAGCCCTGCTGCCGCACATCACCGAGTTCAAGCGCATTGCGCAGGCACTCGCCCAACTGGACGTTCTCTCCGCCCTGGCCGAACGCGCCGAGACACTGGGCTGGGTAAAGCCCGAGCTGGTGCAAGATCGCGTGGTGGACATTCGTCAGGGTCGTCATCCGGTCGTTGAGCAACAGGTGGAGCGCTTCATCGCCAACGATTGTTCGCTGGGCGATGCCCGCCGCCTGCTGCTCATCACCGGCCCGAACATGGGCGGTAAGTCGACGTTCATGCGTCAGACCGCGCTGATCGCCCTGCTCGCTTACGTGGGCTGCTACGTGCCCGCCGAGGCCGTACGCCTCGGGCCGCTCGATGCCATCTTCACGCGTATCGGCGCCTCGGACGACCTCGCGGGCGGACGCTCGACGTTCATGGTCGAGATGACCGAATCGGCGGCGATTCTGCATACGGCAACCGACCAGAGCCTCGTGCTGATGGACGAAATCGGACGCGGCACGTCGACGTTCGATGGCCTCGCGCTAGCATGGGCGATTGCGCGGCATCTGCTCGGTCACAATCGCTGCTACACGTTGTTCGCCACGCACTATTTCGAACTGACGCAACTCCCGGACGAATTCCCGCAATGCGCGAACGTGCATCTGTCGGCCGTAGAGCATGGTGAAGGCATCGTGTTCCTGCACGCGGTTCAGGATGGCCCCGCGAGCCAGAGCTACGGCTTGCAGGTCGCGCAGCTTGCCGGGGTGCCGATGCCGGTCATTCGCGCGGCGCGCAAGCATCTTGCGTTGCTCGAACAGCAGGCGCTCGATCCGGCCGCACCGCAGCTCGATCTGTTCGCGCCCCGCGCGCCCATCGAGGACGATCTCGACGACGATGCCGGCAGCGTGGCGGCACATCAGGGGACACCTGATACGACACGTCGGGCCGCCGCACTCGACCTGGACGCCGAGGCCGCGCTGGCGCGTCTGGCACAGATCGATCCGGACGACCTTCGTCCGCGCGAAGCGCTTGAACTGTTGTATGAACTGCGAGGCCTGATGGACGGCCGCGCGAACCACTGACTTCCCGTGTTGAAGCTGCGTCGCCTGCGCGCCCCTCGCCACCCCCGCGTCGGCTTGTTCGCGGTGTGCTTCGTGGCACTTGCGCTGGCGACGGGTTCAACGTTGGCAGCAGCGTCGCAGGGCAACGCGAAGCCCGCCGCGAAAGCCGTGGCCAAGAGCGCACCCAAACCGCCGCCGTTCGATTTTGCCGTGCTCGGCAATACCCCGTTCGGGAATGCCGAAGTGCCCGTGGTGCGCAGCGTGCTGACCAACATTGGCGACACGCAGGCTGCATTTGTCGTTCACGCGGGCAATATCAAAGACGTCACGGAGTCGTGCCGTGACGAACTCATCACGCAGCGCCTGAGTCTGCTCGCCAGTTCTCCCAAGCCGCTTCTCTATGTGCCCGGCGCTAACGACTGGGCCGATTGCCAGCGCGCCAGCGAGGGGAGCTACAACCCCGTGGAGCGCCTCGATTTTCTGCGCGATCACGCATTCAACGACGATGCGCTGCTCGGCCCGGGCCCCGTGGGTTACGCACAGTTCGACATCACGCGTCAGAGCGACATGGCACGCTTTCGCCAGTATCACGAGAACGTGCGGTGGTTCTATCGCGGCGTGGTGTTCGTCGGCCTGAACCTTCCGGGTAACAACAACAATTACCGCTCGGCCGGAGGACGCAACGGCGAATACGAAGATCGGGTCATTGCAACGCGCGTCTGGTTGCAGCACGCGGCGGTCTACGCACAACAGAAGGACGCTATTGGCATGGTCATCGTCGCGCAAGCCGATCCGGAGTTCGAACCGGCGCACAGCGGTGGTCTGGGCGGCATCTTCTCGGAGCGGTCCGGACGGCACGGGATCGATGGCTATAAGGATTTCCGTGCGCAGTTGCTGCGCCTTGCCAATCGCTTCAAAGCGCCAATCCTGTTGATCGACAGCGGCAAGACGATGCGTCACACGCAACCGCTGCGCGATACCCACGGCGCGCCCGTCAAGTCATTCACGCAACTGAGCAGCTATGGCTCGCCCGCGGCAGACCGCTGGGTGCGCGTGCGCGTCGATCCGCGTACGCCGCAACTGTTCCGCTTCGAGAGCGTGGCGCTCGCCCCCAATAGCGCGGCAGCGGCCAATGCTCAGCGCAGCAGTGGCGCGGCGCCGGCATCGGTCGTCGCGCCGAACCCCGAACCCGGCAGAACGTCCGCCAGCCCCTCAGGCGCTGCGCCCTACGCCGCGCCGTACTCCGCCGTCTATCCGTCGTCCGGTCTGGTCACCGGAGCCAGTTCGGTCAGCTCGGACCCCAATCAGGGCGTCACGCCCATCGGCCCCGCACGCACGCCCAACACGGCGACACATCCCGCCGCGCACAGCCGCTGAGCGAGGCCCTGGAAACGCAAACGCCGGGTCCGGCGCATCGCGATATGCAATGCGCCGGACCCGGCGAATGTCCTGATACGGCTTTCGCGCGTCGTGCGTCGCCTGCACTGCCCTTAGACAGCAGTGCGACGCCGAAACTCAGTGCAGCGTCGGTGCGTCGTCTTCGTCTTCGTCGACGACCTCGAGACCCGACGCACCATGCGCGTGCTGGTGCTCGATTTCCTCTTCCGTCGCCTGACGCACGTCGGTCACCTTCAGATCGAAACGCAGCGCCATGCCCGCGAGCGGATGATTGCCGTCGAGCACAACCTTGTCGTCGGCAACGTCCGTCACCGTGTAGATCAACGTGTCGGACTCATCGTCACCATCTTCCGGCGTGCCTTCGAACTGCATGCCGACTTCCAGCGGCTCCGGGAAACGGCCACGCTCTTCGACCTTGATCAACTCGGAATCGTAGTCGCCGAACGCGTCGGCCGGTTCCAGTTGCAGTTGCGCCTCATAGCCAACGTCCTGGCCATCGAGCGCTTCCTCGATCTTGGGGAACGTGCCATCATAGCCGCCGTGCAGATAAACCATCGGCTCGGCGCCGCTTTCTTCGATCAGGTTGCCCTGAGCGTCCGACAACTTGTAAGTCACCGAGACGACGGTATTCTTTTCGATCTTCATCAAACTCTCCGGAAAACAGCCCGCATTATACGCGCAGCCGTATGACAGCGCCCCGGCAGTAACCTGAAGCGACATCGAGGTCCGCAAGCGGGCGCACCGCGTGTTCGCATTGTGTTCATTCCTGCACCTCGCGCAAGCACGCGCCGGGCTGCCATCGGATGACAGACACCGGCGCCGTTGCCTCCCGCTGTCACTTTTAACGCATCGATCTACGCATGACGACATCCCGCCCCACATCGCCCCTGCTCGGCGGTCTCGCGCCCGAGGCCTTCATGAAGCGCTACTGGCACAAGCGCCCGCTACTCATCCGGCAAGCGATCCCCGGCTTTACCGCGCCGCTCTCGCGCGACGCGCTGTTCGCACTCGCCGCGCAGGACGACGTCGAATCTCGACTCATCAGCCATGCGCGCAAGCGCTGGCAACTTGAGCACGGCCCGTTCGATGCCACCGATTTGCCGCCGCTCACGCGCAAACAATGGACGCTTCTCGTGCAAGGTGTGAATCTGCACGCGCCGGCCGTCGATGCCCTCATGCAACAGTTTCGCTTCATTCCCGACGCTCGTCTCGACGACGTGATGATCAGCTACGCCACCGATGGCGGCGGTGTGGGACCGCATCTCGACTCCTACGATGTCTTTCTGCTGCAAGCCCATGGCAAGCGTCGCTGGCGCATCGGGCCGCAACGTGACACCACATGGCTCGAGGGTGTGCCGCTGCGCATCCTGAAGCACTTCGAAGCCGAAGAGGAATGGGTGCTCGAGCCAGGCGACATGCTGTATCTGCCGCCAGGCTATGCACACGACGGTGTCGCCGAAGGCGAGTGCATGACGTACTCGATCGGTTTTCGCGCGCCGCTCGAGCAGGAGATGCTTCAGAACTTCCTGCACTACCTTGCCGAGAACGCCCCCGAATTGCCGTTCGCACGTCATTTCGCTGGCCGATACGCCGACCCGTCGCAATCTGCCGTCAAGCATCCTGCCGCGCTGCCCGATGCCATGATCGACACACTCGTCTCGCAACTCGAAAAGGTGCGCTGGGGACAGAAAGAGGTGGAGGACTTCCTTGGGCGCTGGTTGAGCGAACCGAAGTCGCATGTGTTTTTCGACCCGCCGGAAACGCCGCTTTCAGAGACGCGTTTCGTCCGCGAAGCGTCGTCGCGCGGCCTGGCGCTCTCGGCGAAGACACAATTGTTGTATCGACGCAACCGATACTACGTCAACGGTGAGCCGCTCGAAGTCCCCGTCAGTGCAAGATCGACGTTACGGCGCCTCGCCGACCTCCGTCGACTGGATGCCGAGGAATGTGCGAGTTTCGAGCAAAATAGCCAAGAAATCGTCGAAATTCTGTACGATTGGTATACTTCGGGATGGCTGCAACTCGAACCAGACTCGAAGACCGTGCGAAAGTTGCGCGCTGTAAGGAAAAAAGCGGGGTAAATGCGCGAGATTGACGTGACGCGTTGGGGAAAACCCAATATAATTTCTCGCCAAGCAGCTTGCATGACCAAGGGTAATCCTCAATTGCCAATGTCTCGCAATCGGCTTTGCGCTGGCAAGAGCGTATTACCGTAATTAATATTCATTCGCTTGTCTTCTACCATAAAAGGACGTGATCATGAAGAAGTCTCTCCTCGTCGCTTCGTTGTTGGCTATCGCCCTGACCGCCTGCGGCAAGAAGGAAGAAGCCGCCGCTCCGGCCGCTGACGCTGCCGCTTCGGCTGCCTCGGCTGCTGCTGATTCGGCCGCTTCGGCTGCTGGCGCTGCTGCCAACACGGTTGCTTCGGCTGCTGGTGCTGCTGCTGACACGGTCGCTTCGGCTGCTGGTGCTGCCGCTGACGCCGTTGCTTCGGCTGCTGACGCTGCTGCCAGCAAGTAAGCTCTCGCTGCCGCAAGGCAGTTGAGCAAAAAAAGCCGGTCTTTCGACCGGCTTTTTTTATTCCTGCGCGTCGTATCGCATCCGCCCTGGCCACCCCGCCCTGCCGACAGCTCAATGCGACGGGCCTACGCCGCTAGCACGCCAACCAGTCAAAGCCCCCTGCCTGCGTCGCCACGAGTATCTCCGTTGTCTCGGTGCCGATGACAGCGGACATCGCCGCCATGGCCAGTTCAGGCGTGTTGTTCTGCTCGCTCAAATGCGCGCAAATCACGCGCTGCAGCTTCGCTCTGTCGATCGCCGCCAGAATCTCTGCGGCCGCCTCGTTCGCCAGATGACCATAGATGCCACCGATTCGCGCTTTGAGCGACGCCGGATACTTACTATTGGCCAGCATCTCGCGATCATGGTTGCATTCGAGCACCAAGGCATCGCAGCCGCCCAGTGTGGCGATCAAGTGAGCGGTCGGGCACCCGGCATCCGTGAGCACCCCCAAGCGGCGCACGCCGTCGGAAAACACGAACTGAAGCGGTTCACGCGCATCGTGAGGCACGGTGTAGGGGTGAAGCTCGATACCGCCTACCGCCAAAGGCTCGTCGGAACGACACCAGCGCACGAGCGCATCGTCGTCGCCAGCCTTGAGGGTTGCGTGTACTTTGACGGCCTGCCCCGTTCCCCAACTCATGATGAGAGGAATCCGGTACTTGCGCGTGAGGGAAAGGGCACTGCCGATGTGGTCGGCATGCTCATGCGTGATGACGATGGCGTCGAGCGACGTCACGTCGATCGAGCGTGCCGCAAGACGCCGCTCGACCTCCCGCATCGAGAAACCGCAATCGAGAAGAATACGTGTCGTGGAGGCGCCTTCCGACGCCTCCACCAGCAGGGCATTACCTTCGCTGCCACTGCCTAAACTGGCGAATCGCACGCCCCGCCTTAACGGAGCTGGTTGCCAATTACGCTGATGATCGTCTGCGCGATCTGCGAATTGTCGACGTTACCCTTGTCGTCGAGCACCTGCACGCGCGTCTGGCTGTCGCCGCGCCCTTGCACGTTCACGCTGTACTTCTTGGCCTTCTTGCTGTCCTGCACTTCCTTCGCATGGAACAGGCTATAGAAGAAGCCATTGTCCTTGGCGAGCGTTGCCGGATCGACGTAGCTCACGAAGTACAGACCCTTCGCGCGGTCGCGATCGTCCACGGTGAAGTTACCGCGGTCGAGCGCCACACCAACGCGACGCCATGCACGATCGAACGGCTCGTTGATATCAAGATAGGCCGCGTCTGCCGTCTTCACGACCTGGCTCGTCGGCACGCCCGTCTTGGCGCCCTCAACCTGAGCCTGAGCCTGCTCCACCTGCACGCCGAAGCGTTGCATCAGCTTGGTCAGGAAGATCGCCTCGAGGCCCGGATCATTCGGTGCCGGCTCCCACTTGGTCGTGTCCTTCTGCGAGTTCGTGAACACTTCCACCATACGGCGATGCGTGATGTAGATGTCCGTGCCGCCGTTCGGATCACGTTCCACGCGAGTGCGGAAGCGGTCGCGTTCGCCGGTCGAGTACAGACCGTCGAGCACCTTGCCGAGCAGATCGCGGATGATGTCCTGATTCAGCTTTGCACGATTCTCTGCCCAATCGGTTTCCATCACGCCCGTGTCAGGCGAGTCGATCGTCAGCACGAAGCCGTTCTCTTGCCAGAATTCACGCAGCGTCGGCCACAGATCGCCGGGAGCCTTCTGAATCACCAGCCAGCGCTCGTTGCCGTCGCGCACGACCTTCATGCCAGGCACAGCCGGCAGCACGGTGTCCGTCGGGTTCGTCGCCACGACCTTCTGCTGCGTCTCGTAGGTCGACAGTGTGGCGGTACCGGCCGGAGTCACGTACTTGCGATCAGCGGCCTGAACATTCGTCAGATCCGGGGGAACGTCGAGCGAGGGGCCGGTCTTCGAGCTTTTGTAGTCCACCTTATCGGAGGACAAGGCACTCGAGAGGGAGCTGCATCCGGCGACGAGGGCCAACGAGGCAATAGCGGCCCATGCCAGCACGGGACGAGCTACGGAATTACTGACGATTCGTTTCATGAGTCGCAAAAAAAGGTGGGCAATCGAACCCGGGGGCTTGAACGACAGCTTAGACAACGGCGATGTTGGCCGACTTGAGAGCACCCAGCACCGTGTCCTGATACGCCTGCGCAAGCGGCGTGAGCGGCAGGCGGATGCCCGACGCGATCATGCCCATTTGTTGCAGCGCCCACTTCACGGGGATCGGATTGGCTTCGACGAACATGGCACGGTGCAGTTCGAACAACTGGAATTGCAGTTCCCGTGCCTTGACCACATTGCCGGCCAGCGCAGCGACGCACAATTCGTGCATCGCACGCGGTGCCACGTTGGCAGTGACCGAGATATTACCCTGACCGCCCATGAGCATGAGCGCAACTGCCGTCAGGTCGTCGCCGCTATACACGGCAAAGTGCTTCGGGGCACGCCGGATCAGGTCGATACCACGATCCAGATTACCCGTGGCGTCTTTCACGCCGACGATGCCGGGCACTTGCGCCAGACGCAGCAGCGTATCGTTGCTGGCATCTGCCACGGTACGGCCGGGCACATTATAGAGGATGACCGGCAGCTCAACGGCTTCGGCAATGGCGCGGAAGTGCTGGTACTGGCCTTCCTGCGTGGGCTTGTTGTAGTACGGCACGACCTGAAGCGATGCATCGGCACCGACCTGCTTCGCATGCTTCGTCAGTTCGATGGCTTCCGCCGTCGAATTGCCGCCCGTGCCGGCAATCACCGGCACCTTACGCCCGCGCGAAGCACCGGCTTCCGCCGTTTGCTGCACGGCGATCTCAATGAGTTCGCAATGCTCTTCGACGTTCACGGTCGGCGATTCGCCCGACGTACCGACGATCACGATGCCGTCAGTGCCTTCATCGACATGCCAATTGATGAGGTTACGCAGTGCTTCACGGTCAAGGCTGCCGTCTTCTGCCATCGGCGTGACAATCGCGACGATACTGCCTTGAATCGGAGTTTGGGTAGTCATGGTTGATCGAACAATTCAGCGATAAGGGTGGATTGTAGCGGATTACGCGGTCGCCTCGTACAGCGCGGCAGCGCCGGGGTTTTCCCCGGGGGCAGCGCGCGTCGCGCACAAACGCTGAACGCACGCCGCACGCGGCGCAGGCAACGTGACATCCTCGAAGGCGACCACGCGCAAATCCGCCGTGCGCGCCGTATCAAGCAACTCACCCGGCGCCAGCAGAAACAGTGGATTGGACGGTTTTCCGTATCTTTCGTTTCCCTGCGCAAAGGTTTCATAAATCAGCACGCCGCCCGGTGCCACGCTGGCGGCAATGTGCGAGAGCAGCGGCCGGTGCAGATAATTCGTGACAACGACGGCATCGAACGTTGCGCCCTCGGCCAACGGCCACGGCGCGCCTTCGAGATCGGCCGCCAGTGTCGTGACGTTCGCCAGCATTGACATGGTGGCAAGTGCCACCTCGTCGCGATCGACGGCGGTGACTTGCGCACCTCGTGCCGCAAGCCAGCGCGCGTGACGTCCGTGGCCGCACGCCAGATCGAGGACACGCGCCCCCGATGGAATCAGATGCGTCCAACGCACCAGCCACGGCGACGGAGCGCCCACGCCGTGCATCATGCCGGGAACGCCAGCATCCGTCATGAATATTGCAGCCCCATGGCTTCGCGCACGTCGCGCATGATTTCCTGCGCAGATTTTCGAGCTTTCTCACAGCCATCGGCCACGATGGCGCGCAGCAGCGACGGATCGTCCATGTATTTTTGCGCGCGCTCGAGCATCGGTTGCTGCTCGCGCAGAATGCCGTCGATGACCGGCTGCTTGCACTCGAGGCAACCGATACCGGCGCTGCGGCAGCCCTTCTGCACCCAGTCGCGCGTATCGTCGTCGCTGTAGACCTGATGCAGTTGCCACACCGGACACTTCTCGGGATCGCCCGGATCGGTGCGACGCACACGCGCCGGATCGGTCGGCATGGTGCGCACTTTCTTGGTGATCGATTCTGCGTCTTCGCGCAGACCGATGGTGTTGTTATAGGATTTCGACATCTTCTGGCCGTCGAGCCCCGGCATGCGCGACGCCGGCGTGAGCAAGGCCTGCGGCTCGACCAGAATCAGCTTGCGCGCGCCTTCGAGATAACCGAAGAGCCGTTCGCGGTCTCCCAGCGACAGCGACTGCGACTCGGAGAGCATCGCACGGGCCTGCTCGAGCGCTTCGTCGTCCCCCTGCTCCTGATAGGCCGTACGCAGTTCCAGATACAGCTTCGAGCGCTTGCCACCAAGCTTGCGCGCAGCCGCCAGCGCCTTCTCCTCGAAGCCGGCTTCGCGGCCGTAAAGGTAGTTGAAACGACGCGCGATCTCGCGCGTCATTTCCACGTGCGGCACCTGATCCTCCCCCACCGGCACATGCAGCGCGCGGTAAAGCAGAATGTCGGCCGCCATAAGCACGGGATACCCCAGGAAGCCGTACGTCGACAGGTCTTTTTCCTTGAGCTTCTCGATCTGTTCCTTGTACGTCGGCACGCGTTCGAGCCAGCCCAACGGTGTGCTCATGCCGATGAGCAGCGCCAGTTCGGCGTGCTCGGGCACCTTGCTCTGGATGAAGAGCGTGGCCTGGTTCGGATCGATGCCTGCCGCCAGCCAGTCGATCAGCATGTCCCAAACGTTCTGCTCGATGACTTCCGGCGTTTCATAGTGCGTGGTGAGCGCATGCCAGTCGACCACGCAGAAATAGCACGGGTACTCCGACTGAAGCCGAATCCAGTTCTTGAGCACGCCGTGATAGTGGCCGAGGTGCAGACGACCGGTCGGTCGCATGCCGGAAAAAACGCGTTCGGGGTACATGGTCTTGTTGTCTTCTGCAAAAGCTTCAGGAAACCAGCAAAAACAGCGGCGTGAGCATCCAGACGATGAGGTCTCGCCCCCACTGGATGAGCGGCCACAGCCACACACGGCCAAGCACGCCGCTCACCACCAGCGCCATCACGATGAAAAAGCCGAAGGGCTCCACCCGCGACAGCGTGTAGGCAGCGCGCGCCGGCAGCAGCGACACGAGCACGCGGCCGCCATCGAGCGGCGGCACCGGAAACAGGTTGAACATGCACATCACGAGGTTCACCAGCAGGCCCGCCTGCGCCATCATCATGAAGAACGGCTCGTGAACGCCGATCACTTGCAAGCCTAGTCCGAACACGGCCCAAAGTATCGCCTGAACGAAATTGCAGAGCGGGCCGGCGAGCGCCACCCAGATCGTATCGACGCGTGGATTGCGCAGGCTGCCGAACGCCACCGGCACCGGCTTCGCGTAGCCGAACAGAAATGCTCCGCTCGTCATGAAGTAAAGCGCGAGCGGCACGAGCACCGTACCGATCGGGTCGATATGCTTGAAGGGATTGAGCGTCACACGTCCCATCAGATAGGCCGTGGGGTCGCCGAAATACTTGGCGACGTAGCCATGCGCGGCCTCGTGCAACGTAATCGCAAAGAGGACGGGGAGCGCGTAGACCGCAATGGTCTGGATCAGGTCTGCATTCATAGCCTGCTATTGTAACAAGCAGACCCGCACGCCAGTATTACCGCGCATTGCAAAGCGGCGATATGCGCCCCGTCACGACAGCCCGAAGGGCGCCAGCGAGCCGCGCCCGCGGCGCAGCACCTCGGGCGGCGTCACCGTCAGATCGATCACCGTCGACGGCTCTTTCGGACAAGCGCCGCCATCGATCACCAGATCCAGTTGCTTTTCCAGCCGCTCGCGAATCTCTTCAGGGTCGTTCAGCGGCTCGGTTTCGCCCGGCAAAATCAGCGTAGTGGCGAGCAGCGGCTGGCCCAGCTCCTCAAGCAACGCGAGCGTAATGGCATGCTCCGGCACCCGCAAACCAATCGTCTTTCGCGATGGATGGGAGAGACGGCGCGGCACCTCCTTCGTCGCCTCGAGAATGAAAACGTACGGCCCCGGCGTGGTCGCCTTGATCAATCGATACTGCCGGTTGTCCACCATGGCGAACTCCGCCAGCTCCGACAGATCGCGCACCAGCAGCGACAGCAGTTGCTTCTCGTCAAGACCACGAACGCGGCGCAGATGATCGACGGCCTGCTTGTCGTCGATATGACAGGCGATCGCGTAGCTCGAATCGGTCGGTAAGGCCACGATGCCGCCCTTGTCGATGATCTGGGCGGCCTGCTTGATGAGTCGTGACTGAGGATTTTCCGGATGAATCTGGAAGAATTGCGACATAGCGTCGGGAGGTTACTGCCAGCGGCTCCAGACCGGGGTGAGATCGTCGGGCAACGCAGGCAGCTTGCCGAGGAGCGCGCGGCTCTCGGTCGGTCCATGGAAATCCGAGCCGCGCGACGCCAGAAAATCGTACTGACGCGCGACATCGGCATACTCGCGGTACTGCTCCGGCGTGTGGCTGCCGGTAATCACTTCAATCGCTTCGCCGCCCAGTTCGCGGAACTGATCGAACAGTACCCCGAATTCGAGCGGTGAGAATTTATAACGGCCCGGGTGCGCCACGACGGCAATGCCGCCCGCGCCACGAATCCATTTCACGGAATCTTCAAGCGTTGCCCAGCGGTGCGGCACATAGCCGGGACGCCCCTCGGCAAGATACTTCGCGAACACGTCCGAGACCGACGCGCATTTGCCTATTTCCACCAGATACCGCGCGAAGTGGGTGCGCGAAATCAGGTCAGGATTGCCAACGTAGCGCAGCGCCCCTTCGTAGGCGTTCGGAATACCCGCCGCGGCCAGTTGTTCGCTCATCTGCTCGGCGCGTGTCGCCCGCCCGCCGCGTGTGGCCGCAAGGCCGTCGATCAGCGTGGGATTGTCGGGGTCGATGTTCAACCCGACGATGTGCACCGTGCGATTGGCCCATGTGATGGAAATTTCCACACCGCTCACGTAACGCATGCCAAGCGCCTCGGCCGCCGCACGCGCTTCACGCTGGCCGCCGATCTCGTCGTGATCCGTCAATGCCCACAGGTCGACACCGGCCTCAAAAGCGACCTGCGCGACTTCAGACGGCGTAAGCGTACCGTCCGAGACTTTGGAATGACAATGAAGATCCGCGTTGAGCATGATGAGGCCAGGCTGTGACACGTCTGCCCCGCCGGACACCAGCGAGTGACGTTGTAATGACGGCTTCATTCTACCGCGCAAGTGCACGCTGCGCGAGTTGCTCGCGCGCCGACGCCCGCTTATGTCCCGCTCATATCCCGTTTACGCCCGGCAGAAGTCGTCGATCAGCCGTGCCACAGCTTCCGGTTGATCGTGATGCAGCATGTGGCCCGCATCGGCCACGAAGGCTTCCGTCAAATTCGGAAAGACCTCAAAACGCTCGCGGAACGCCTCCTTCCCCTGCGCCCCGACGAAGTGTTGCAGCACTTCCGAATCCGTTGCCTCCACATGCAGCACCGGTGCGCTCACGTTGCCCCATACCGCCATCGCTTCATCGAGCCGGTACGGATACGGATTGGCGATCTTGTGCGCCGCATCGGCAAGCAAATGCCATTGCCCGTCGCGCGCCTGGCGCGCCCACCGTTGGGCCAGCCACGCCGCCCGTTCGGGAGTGAGCCGTGGATTCGTCTTGCGCAGCCGCGCGGCCACCGCGTCAAGCGTGGCGTAGGGGCGCAGCGTCGGCACGCTTTGCAGATCGTCGAGCCACCGCCCCAACTGACGGATCGCCGCAATCGGCTGAGACGGCGGCAGACCGAAACCCTCCAGATTCACAAGCCGCCGAACCCGCGCCGGCCGCACCCCGGCGTACAGGCAGGCGACGTTCCCGCCCATGCTGTGTCCGATCAGGTTAATGGCGTCGCCGGGCCCGGTGTAGACGTCAAGCAAGGCCTCGAGATCGGCGAGATAGTCGGGAAACCAGTAGCTGCCGCAGCGGCCGTCGGCCACCGGCCAGTCCGTGAGGCCGAAGCCGCGCCAGTCGGGGGCAAGCAGATGCCAGCGCTGCGCCAGCGTTTCGGCCACGAACTGGAACGACGCCGACACGTCCATCCACCCGTGCAGTAAAAACAGCTTCGGTGCACCGGGCGTGCCCCACTGCCGGACATGGTGGCGCAGGCCGCGCACAGTCAGAAATTCGGATCGCGAATCGGTCATGACGCTGGCGGATAGTGAAGAGCGAAAGGATTGGGGAACGCCGAGTATATCGGCTTCAAAATTGGTGCATCGACTGCGCCGTCACTCGCTCGCCTGAAGGGCCGCGAGTTCGTCATCGTCGAAGCCCGCCGCCCGGCGCGCCTCCAGATTGAACGGTCCTCGCAGACGCGGCGCACGGTACTGGACGGCCAGCCGGGAATACGTCTCGATGGGATCGCATCCGGCGCGCTCGCAGCCCCAGCGATACCAACGGTTACCGATGGCGACATGCCCGATTTCGTCGCGCAGAATGATGTCGAGAATGGCCGCACCGGCAGCGTCGCCTGCGCTGGCCAGCTTCGCCTTGATCGGCGGACTGGCGTCCAATCCGCGCGCCTCCAGCGTACGCGGCACCAGGGCGAGACGCGCCAGCCAGTCGCCGGACGTCCTGCGCGCCATCTCCCACAGACCGTCGTGCGCCGGGAAGCATCCGTAGGCGTAGGCATCGCCTAACGATTTCAGATGCGTCGAGAGCAGCGTGAAGTGATACGCCTCCTCTGCGGCGACCCGCAGCCAGTCGTCGTAATACGCGGCAGGCAGGCCATCGAAGCGCCATAGGGCGTCGAGCGCGAGATTGATCGCGTTAAATTCGATATGGGCGAGCGCGTGCAGCAAAGCGGCGCGTCCCTCCACCGACGTGACAGCGCGGTGCTTCAGCTCACGTGGAGACACCAACCGGGGTAATGCCGGACGTCCCGGAATGCCCGCATCGTGCGCTTCGGCCTCGCCAGCCGGATCGGACGCCCTCGCCACCCCGTTCACTTCAGCGGCTTCAGCCGCATCGAAGCGCCGTTCGGGGCGCCAGTGCGCGGCGCCTTCGCGCACGGCATCGCGAAGCGCCGCCACGCCCTCAGCCTTCTGATACGGATCGCACAGGCGCAGAAGGCCGAGCGCGCGCTCGCGGGCACAATTGGGCGCGTAGGAGGCGTCGCCAGACGGGACGTGTTGGGTGGAACTGCCGGAGAAGGCGTTGCAGGCGGTATCGCCGCCGGGCGCGGGAGTGAAGTCGGCCATGACGTTACAATAGCTATTTCGTCGATTTTAACCGCGAACCGAAGCCGCTATGCCGATCTATAAACTTGGAGACAAGACCCCGCAGATCCACGAGAGTGCTTTCGTGGCCGACACTGCCACCATCATCGGCGAGGTGATCCTCGCAGAGAACAGCAGCGTTTGGCCCGGGGTGGCGATCCGCGGCGACAACGAGCCGATCAAGGTCGGTGTGGGCACGAACGTACAGGAAGGTGCCGTCCTGCATGCCGACCCGGGCTATCCGCTCACGCTGGCCAACGGCGTAAGCATCGGCCATCAGGCAATGCTGCACGGCTGTACGGTGGGCGAGAACTCGCTGATCGGCATTCAGGCCGTGCTGCTCAATGGCGCAGTCATCGGCCGCGACAGTCTGGTGGGCGCAGGGGCGCTGGTCACCGAACGCAAGACCTTCCCCGACCGCTCCCTGATTCTGGGCGTGCCCGCCAAGGTCGTACGCGAGCTGACCGATGAGGAAGTCGCCAACCTGAAGCGCAACGCGGACGTCTACGCGACACGCCGTCAGGTCTTCAAGGAACAACTGGTGCGCATCGGCTGATGCGAACCACCGGCGCCAACGCGCGCCGGCGGCCCGGCGCACGGGCCTGGGCTGCCCGACGTGTTGAAAATGCGGTGCGCGCCCCCAAATAACGCAACATTAACGCGCCAATCACCGGCTTTTTGTGCGACATCTGGCCCGTTCGTGCGGTTTTTGTTCCCTACACCGCCACTCGCCATATTGACCGCCGTTGCCGCATTTTTCAGGAATTCAACCGTGTCCGATCAACTTCAGAAATTCATGTTCGACGCCGCCCCGGTGCGCGGTGAATACGTCAGCCTCGACGCCACCTGGCGCGCGGTGCTGGAGCGCCATGACTACCCGCTGCCGATACGCCATCTGCTCGGTGAAATGATGGCTGCAGCGGCGCTGCTCACGGCCAACGTCAAATTCGACGGCGCCCTGATTCTGCAACTGCACGGCGACGGCCCCGTCACCATGATCGTGGTCGAATGCAACGCCGACCTGACGATGCGCGCCACGGCGAAGTACAGCGGCGAGATTCCTGAAGATGCGACGCTCAAGTCGCTCGTCAACGTCAATGGCCATGCGCACTTCGCCATCACGCTCGACCCCCGCGTCAAACAACCGGGCCAGCAACCGTATCAAGGCATCGTGCCGCTGTCCGACGAACATGGCCCCCTGCCCGACATGGCATCGGTACTCGAGCACTACATGCACCATTCGGAGCAACTCGATACGCGCCTGTGGCTGGCATCGGACGACAACCACACGGTCGGGATTCTGTTGCAGAAGCTGCCGGGGCATGGCGGTACGGCAGGGGCCGGCGCCGAGCTGGCCCCCGAGTTCGATGAGGACACCTGGAATCGCGTCTGTCAGTTGGGTAACACACTCAAGCGCGACGAAATGCTGAGTACCGATCGGGAAACGCTGCTGCATCGCCTGTTCTGGGAAGAAACGGTACGTGTATTCGAGCCGCAAGTCGCGTCGTTTCGCTGCACTTGCTCGCGCGAGCGGGTCGCCAACATGCTGCGTACGCTAGGTGAGGCGGAGGTCATGAGCGTGTTCGACGAGCGTCCAAACGTCGAAGTGGCGTGCGAATTCTGCCGCCAGACCTATCATTTCGACAAGGTGGATGCGGCGCAGCTTTTTGCCGAGCAGCCGCACACCGCACCGTCCGTGCAGCATTGAGAGGCGTTGAGATCGCCGGGCGCGGAACGACCCGCGTGCCGGTGAATCTCACGTCATGTCATGAGGCCTTCGGTCTCACTGCTGCGCTGCCAATCCACGGGGATTCGTTCATGTCGCGACTCGCTCCCAACGCACACGCCGCCGGTTCGCTGCGCGTCCGGCGAATTCGGTCAGTCACCGGCGCGCTCGGCGCATCGGCGCTGATGCTCGTCGCCGGCTGCGCGCCGTTGCAAATACCGCCCCCTGACGCGCCGGCGGCGCGTCTTCCGCAGACGCAAGACGCCCCTGCATTGACCGAAGCGCAGAAACAAGACCTGACACGCCTGAACAAGCGCATCTACGACGAGCAGGAAACGGCCATCGAGCGCGAACGCGCACAACGCGCGTTTGACGACGCCATGCGCAGCTATAACAGCAACGCCTACTTCTATGGCGGCTGGGGAAGCCCTGGGTGGTACGGCCCCGGCTGGTATGGGCCAGGCTGGTACGGCCCCGGATGGTATGGCCCGCGCTCGTCGGTTGGCATCGGCATCGGCTTCTGAGCGACACCGTGCATGAAATAAAAAAGGCGTTCCCGAGGGAACGCCTTTTCGTTTTACCGTTCGCACATCATGCCAGCGACGATCAGTGATGCTGAGTCTTGTGCGCCGACTGCGCCTTGCCCTTCGTTTGCGACGATGGCGTAGCGGCAGGCGGGGCAGCCGCGACCGACTTGTGCGCCGGCTCGGTCGACGACACCAGCGGCGCATCGGCGCCGGATGCCGCCTGCGGACCACCAGTGCCGTCGGGTGCGACGAACTGCACGAACACTTCGCCGTCCTTGACCATGCCCAGCTCGAAACGAGCGCGTTCCTCGATCGCCGCCGTGCCTTCCTGCAAATCCTGCACTTCGCCGGCAAGGCGATCGTTACGTTCCTTCAACTGCTCGTTCTTTTGCTGTTCGGCGCTCAACTCGTCGCGCAGTTCGTGCACGTACAACCAACCACCGTGGCCGAACCAGAGCGGATACTGGATGGCCGCCAGAAGCAGCACCAGTACCAATGTCACCATTCGCATGCTTTCGCCTGGCAAGAATTCCGGGAAGTGCGTCCCGACCGGAGGCGGGGCTCAGCTTCCCGGGGAAACGGAATTAGCGCAGATTGTAAAACGTTTCCTTACCCGGATACGAAGCGATATCGCCAAGATCTTCTTCGATACGAAGCAGCTGGTTGTACTTCGCGATACGGTCGCTGCGCGAGAGCGAACCGGTCTTGATCTGACCGGCGTTCGTACCGACGGCGATGTCGGCGATCGTCGAGTCTTCGGTTTCGCCCGAACGGTGCGACACCACGGCCGTGTAACCGGCGCGCTTGGCCATTTCGATGGCGGCGAAGGTCTCGGTGAGCGTACCGATCTGGTTGATCTTGATAAGGATCGAGTTGGCGACGCCTTGCTCGATACCCTGCTTCAGGATCTTCGTGTTGGTCACGAACAGATCGTCACCGACCAGTTGCACCTTCTTGCCCAGCTTCTCGGTCAGGATCTTCCAGCCGGCCCAGTCGTCTTCCGACATGCCGTCTTCGATCGAGACGATCGGGAACTTGTCGCACAGGTTGGCGAGGTAGTCGGCGAACTCTTCCGAGGTCAGCGACAGGCCTTCACCGGCGAGTTCGTACTTGCCGTTCTTGAAGAACTCGGTCGAGGCGCAGTCCAGGGCCAGCAGCACGTCGTCACCCAGGCGGTAACCTGCGTTTTCGACGGCTTGCTGAATGGTCGTCAGGCACTCTTCGTTCGACGCGAAGTTCGGTGCGAAACCGCCTTCATCGCCCACGGCCGTGCTCATGCCCTTCTCGGAAATGATCTTCTTCAGCGCGTGAAAGATTTCGGCGCCGCAACGCAGGGCTTCGCGGAAGCTCGTCTGACCGACGGGCATCACCATGAACTCCTGGATGTCCAGGCTATTGTTGGCGTGCGCACCGCCGTTGACGATGTTCATCATCGGCACCGGCATTTGCATGGCGCCCGAACCGCCGAAGTAGCGGTACAGCGGCAGACCGGCTTCTTCCGCCGCCGCCTTGGCCACGGCCATCGACACGGCCAGCGTGGCGTTCGCGCCGAGGCGCGACTTGTTGTCCGTGCCGTCGAGTTCGATCAGGGTCTTATCCAGGAAGGCTTGTTCTGCTGCATCCAGGCCCATGATCGCTTCCGAAATCTCGGTGTTGATGTGCTCGACTGCCTTCTGCACACCCTTGCCGAGATAGCGCTCCTTATCGCCGTCGCGCAGTTCGATCGCTTCGCGCGAGCCGGTCGATGCGCCCGACGGCACTGCCGCACGGCCCATCACGCCCGACTCCAGCAGCACGTCGCACTCGACCGTCGGATTGCCGCGCGAGTCCAGCACTTCGCGCCCGATGATATCTACGATTGCACTCATGTATTCCTCGGTAACTGAATGACAAAAACGCTAAAGGGAACCTGCATCGCGCCGCAGCCCGTCACATGCCGCGCGCACGTCGGGCGCATGCGCCGAATCCTGACGTGGGCACCGATGCCGCACTTCTGCGCACACCGGCCGAACTTCAGTTGAAATGATTTTCCAGAAACTCACCCTGCTTCACCGCCGCGTCAATCGTCTTGAGCGTGGTGAGCAGTTCTCGCATGCGTCCGAGCGGCACGGCATTGGGGCCGTCCGAAAGGGCGCAGGCCGGGTCCGGGTGTGTTTCCATGAACAGGCCCGACACGCCCACGGCCACGGCCGCACGCGACAGCACCGGCACGAACTCGCGCTGGCCGCCCGAACTGGTGCCCTGACCGCCCGGCAGTTGTACCGAATGCGTTGCGTCGAACACGACCGGCGCCCTGGTCTCGCGCATGATCGCGAGCGAGCGCATGTCCGAAACCAGATTGTTGTAGCCGAACGAGACACCTCGCTCGCAGGCCATGAACACGTCATCGGGCAGACCGGCTTCACGCGCGGCGTCGCGGGCCTTGTCGATGACGTTGATCATGTCGTGCGGCGCGAGAAACTGCCCCTTCTTGATGTTCACCGGCTTGCCGGACTGGGCGCAGGCACGGATGAAATCCGTCTGACGGCACAGGAACGCAGGCGTTTGCAGCACATCGACGATGGGCGCGGCCACGGCCACGTCTTCTTCGGTGTGCACATCGGTCAGCACCGGCACGCCGAGTTGACGGCGCACTTCCTCGAGAATCTTCAGGCCAGCCTCGCGCCCAGGGCCGCGATACGACTTGCCCGAACTGCGATTCGCCTTGTCGAACGACGACTTGTAAATGAACGGGATGCCGAGCGCGCTCGTCATTTCCTTGAGCTGCCCCGCGACGTCGATGGTCATTTGCTCCGACTCGACGACGCAGGTGCCTGCGATCAGGAAAAACGGCTTATCCAGGCCAACGTCGAAACCGCACAGTTTCATGGGAACTCCTTGTCTCTCGCTCGCGGCAGCTCAGTCTCAGGCAGCCTTCTTGCGCGCTTGCTGACCTGCCAGCGCCGCTTCAACATAAGCCTTGAAGAGCGGATGGCCGTCGCGCGGCGTCGAGGTGAATTCCGGGTGGAACTGAACGCCCACGAACCACGGGTGCACCTGCTGCGGCAGTTCCATCATCTCCGGCAGGTTCTCGGTCGGCGTACGCGCCGAAATCACCATGCCGGCAGCTTCGAGCTGCGGAACGTAGTAGTTGTTGACTTCGTAGCGGTGGCGGTGGCGCTCGTTGACCGTGTCGCCATAGATGCGCGAGGCCATCGTTTCGGCCTTGATCGGCACGCGCTGCGAGCCCAGGCGCATCGTGCCGCCCAGATCCGAATCTTCGGTACGCTGCTCGATCTTGCCATCGCGGCCCTGCCACTCGGTAATGAGGGCGACGACCGGATGCGGCGTCGACGGATCGAACTCCGTGCTGTTGGCCTCGGCCAGCTTGGCCACGTCGCGTGCGAACTCGATCACGGCGAGCTGCATGCCGAGACAGATGCCCAGATACGGCACGCGATTCTCGCGAGCGTAGCGGACCGCCTTGATCTTGCCTTCGGTACCGCGGCGACCGAAACCGCCCGGCACGAGAATGGCGTCCAGATGCTTAAGCGCATCCGTGCCGTCCTTCTCGATCTGTTCGGAATCGATGTACTCGATATTCACGCGCGTTTCCGTGTGGATGGCGGCGTGACGCAGCGCTTCGATAAGCGACTTGTACGACTCGGTCAGATCGACGTACTTGCCGACCATGCCGATGGTGACCTCATGCTTCGGATTCTCGACGGCGTGCACCAGACGCGTCCACATGGACAAGTCGGCCGGCTTGGCTTCGATCTTCAGCTCGTCGCAGATGATCTTGTCCATGCCCTGGTCATGAAGCATCTGCGGAATCTTGTAGATCGTGTCGACGTCCCAGACCGAGATCACGGCGTCCTGCGGAATGTTCGCGAACAGCGAAATCTTGGCGCACTCGTCTTCCGGAATCTGACGGTCGGCACGGCACAGCAGCACGTCCGGCGAAATACCGATTTCGCGCAGCTTCTGCACGCTGTGTTGCGTCGGCTTGGTCTTGAGTTCGCCTGCCGTCGCAATGTACGGCACGAGCGTCAGGTGCACGAAGGCCACGCTGTTGCGCCCCAGGCGCAGATTCATCTGACGTGCGGCCTCGAGGAACGGCAGCGATTCGATATCGCCCACCGTGCCGCCGATTTCGACGATGGCCACGTCCGGATGGCCGTCCCAGGTCGAACGCGCGCCGCGCTCGACGAAGGCCTGAATTTCGTTGGTGATGTGCGGAATGACCTGAACGGTCTTGCCGAGATATTCGCCACGGCGCTCCTTGCGGATCACCGATTCGTAGATCTGGCCTGTCGTGAAGTTGTTCGCACGGCGCATCTTGGCGCTGATGAAGCGCTCGTAGTGGCCCAGATCGAGGTCGGTTTCCGCACCATCCTCAGTGACAAACACCTCGCCGTGCTGAAACGGGCTCATCGTGCCCGGGTCGACGTTGATGTAGGGATCAAGCTTGAGGAGGGTGACTTTGAGGCCACGCGATTCTAGAATCGCGGCCAGAGATGCGGCAGCAATTCCCTTACCAAGAGAGGAAACCACGCCGCCCGTGACAAAAACGAATTTGGTCATCGCAGTAATTGCTCGCGGGAAAGCCGGATTATACCCGAAAGCTTCCTTGCCCTCGAGGTGCGGCGCGGCAAATTTTGGCCTTGACAGGCCATCGCGCGCACCGCCCCGGTACGGCAGGCACACTACGGCATGAATCTGCCCGGCTCGGCTACCTTCAGGCGCGGGCCGCCCGCATAAGTCTCATGCCGCGAGCGGGTGCCGGTGTTCGCCGCGCAGCTCCGCGAGCATGTCGCGCACCGCCGCTGCGGTCTCCAGCGGGTGCTCCATCGGAAAGAGATGGGTGCCGTGGACATAACGCAGATGAGTGCCCACGATACGCCGCGTCGCCCCGATTCCCGCCTGCCGCAACTCGCGCGATTCGGTACCTGCCAGAAAGCCGACCGGCACCGGCACGCCGCGCATGGCCCGTGCGGCAAGCTGCGGCGGCAGCGTCAGATAGATTCGATATTCGATTTCGCGGGCGAATGCCAGACGCCGGGCCTCGCCCTCCCCCGTCGGCAAGGTGCCGCAATCGATGTAGTCGCGCAGCACGTCCGGATCCCAATTGGCAAACACCGGCTTGCTGGCGAAATGCCGCCATGCCGCCTCCCAGTCGGGCCAGCGATCGCGGCGCCGCTTGGTCACGCCGGCAGGCGAGAGCCGTTCGTAAAGTCCGGTGAGCATCCCCAGCCGCAGCATTTGCGTGCGCCACCCCGGCGTAACGATGGGGGAATCGATCATCACCACGCCCCGCACGCACTGTGGTGCCTTGAGCGCAGCCATGAGGCTCAGGAAGCCGCCGAGCGAATGCCCGACGAGCCAGACCGGCTCCCCGTGATATTCGCGCTCGAGCGTGTCGACCAACTCGTTGCGCAAATAGCGCCAGCCCGGCGTGACCGGATAGCGCGGGTCGTGACCGATACGGTCGATGGCACGCACGTCGTACTCGTCGGCCAACGCGCCGAGCATCTTGCGATAGACGCCTGCGGGGAAGCCATTGCCGTGCGAAAAATGGATGATCTCTCTTGTCATGGAATTCTTCATGTTGCCAAACCAGCCCGATGGGAATTTCACCGGAGTCGGAAGGCGCGACGCTACCGCCCCTGCCCGCCCAGTCTACCCCCCCCGAATCCACTGTCGGCCAATCCGGCCGTCTGGCACTTGTCGAACCATTCTAGCGAACCGCCCGTCGAGTGCATTGAGTGCCGGTAGAGGTTTCAGTCGAATCGCGAAACCTGGGCCGGACCGGCGCCACGTCCCCACACCCGCGCCGTCAGGCACCGCCCCTACACGTCCGGATCAGTGGCGTGCCAGTACCGGCGGTATTGCTCGCGGTAGGACAGTGCCTCGATCCCATCTCCGGTGATCGAGAACCGAACGCCTCCGTGCGCCACCGTTTGCCAAATCCGAGCGCCTGCTGCCCGATAGCGCGCAACCACAGCCGGCCTCGGATGTCCGAATCGATTCCGATAGCCCGTTTGAAACACCACATGGCCCGGCGACACCGCCTCCACGAATTCGGACGTCGACGAGGTCAAACTCCCGTGATGCGGCACGAGCAGGACGTCCGAGTGCAAATCCGCCCCGAAGCGCGCCAGCATGGTGCGCTCCTGGGGTGCTTCGGCGTCCGCTGCGAGTAGCGCACTGTGCTTCCCGCTCGATACGCGCAACACGCAGCTCACACCGTTTGGCCCGACGCGCCCGCCCCAGCCATCGCGCAACGTCGCAGTGTCCGGGTGCAGAAACCGGAACGTCACGCCATCCCACGTCCACTGCTGTCCCGCGAGGCAAGTTCGATGAGCAGCGGCGGCGCGGCGCACCCGATGCGTCGCAGGCAGCGACGAAAACACCTGTGCGTGCGGATACGCCCTCAACACACTCAACGCGCCGCCAAAGTGATCGTCGTGGGCGTGGCTGACGACGAAACGGTCGAGCCGCTCGACACCCTGCGCCCGGAGATAGGGGACGATCACACGGCGCCCCGCATCGCTGCGCCGTCCCAACGGCGGGCCGGCGTCAAAGAGCAGCGTGCGCGTTGCCGTCTCGACGAGCACGGCATTGCCTTGCCCGACATCGAGCATGGTGACGCGAAACGCCTCGGCACCGGGGCGCGGCGACGAAGCGAGCCATGCCGGCACTATCAGCGCAAAACCCGCGAAGCGAACACCACCCCGCCAAGCCTTCGCCCTGCGCATTCCCATTCCGACAGGCAGCGGCATCAGGCACGCGATCACACCGCCGACCGCCGCCACCTGTGCCCAAGGCGGCGCAACCCCTGCACGCCACACGGCCCATGGCAATGCCGCCAGCATGCCGAGCCAATCCGCCAGCCAGACGACCACCGCATGCGCCAGCGCCAACGCCCAATGTGACAACGTCGCGGGCAAGAGCAGGCTAGCCAGCGCCAGCGGCGTCACGATCAATGTCATCAGCGGAATAGCGACGGCGTTTGCCAACGGCCCCAGCAACGGCACCGCACCAAACCACGCAAGCGTCAACGGCACGAGTCCTATCGTGACCGCGTATTGCGCGCGCGCCGCCTGCCACAGAGAGGCAAATGCCGCGGCTCGCCAGCGGCCAAACACGCCGATGCTGCGCGTGCTGCTCGCAGCGTCTCGCGCGCTAAGCGGCCTTTCGGACGCAAGGGACGAAAGAGACCGGTGGGACACCTCTGACGCGTCCAGCGCATTGAGCGCACCGGGCGTAGTGGAGGCATGCACCCCTTCAGACGCCCCGCGCCGCCGTGCTACCCGCCATCGGTCGCGATGTCTCGCGGCCAACACCAGCGCGGCGACTGCGCCGAATGAGAGCCACAGGCCCGGTGTGACCACGGCCCACGGATCGAGCGCGACGATGACGGCCAGCGCCCACATCAGCACGTAAGACGGCGCAGCGAATCGGCCATTGAGCAGCGCCAGAACCAGAATCGCCACCATGCCTACTGCCCGACGCACCGGCACGCCCCACCCGGCGACCGCCCCATATGCCACTGCGGCAAGCAGACCCGCAACCGCCGCGGCCTTCGGCGCCGGCCACCATAGTGGCAAGCCGAAATGCCTCCCGCATGCCCGACGCCACAGCGCGCCGGCGAGCGCGGCAAACACCCCGGCAACCAGCGATACGTGCAGCCCCGAGATCGCCAGCAAGTGACTCACCCCCGTATCGGCAAACACCTGCCAGTCGTCGTCTGCAATGTCGCCACGCTCTCCCAGTGCAAGCGCCATCAACACGCCGCCATATCGCGCCGACGGTCCGAGCGCGATCCGAAAGTCGTCGCGCAGCCGCTCGCGCCACGCAGCGAAACGGTATCCCGGCATCGGCCCGGATTGCAGACGCCGTGCGCCGCCTACGTTTGACGCCCTGCCCCCGCCATAGGAAGTGCGCACATATCCTGTCGCACGGACGCCCCGTGCAAGCGCCATCAATTCGGCGTCGAATCCGTACCAGTTTGCAAAGCCTCTGGGGGACGTCAGTCGCACGGGCAATTGCCATCGCTCACCTGCCCGCGGACGTCCGGGGCCTGTCGGACCCGCACGCTCGGCAGGCCCTTGCGTTTGCCCGACGTCGGCAACTCGCACCACTTTCTGGCGACCGAAAAACGAATGCCCCGGCCAGACCAGTTCGATGTGCGCCGGCACATGCACTGGCCCGCACGACGCCGCTCCGCGCTTCGAATCGTGTCGCTCGCCACGCGTCCCGGACACTGCTTCCGGCGTCTCCATGACTGGCAACGCGCACCCATCGCCAGTGAGATACGCGTGTTCCACATCGAACGCGAACCGCAGTCCGTCGCCCGCCGACACGGGCAGCTCAGCCACGGTGCCGACGACCAACAGGTCTTCCCCCTCAAGCACGGTGGAGAAACGATCGCTCAATCGCACTTCTGCCCGAAGCGCCGCCCATGAATACCCGAGCGTCGCCGCACACAACGCAAGCGCTGTCACCACGCACCGCTGACGCCATCCTTGAACGGCACACACCGCACTTCGTGCCGGGTCAGCGCCACCAGTGTCCGTCGACGCGCCCGCGCCAGCGCGCCCGCTCCGTGTCACCGCCCAGAGTGCGCACGCCAACAACACGCCCCCGGCGAGACCCATGGCCGTAGCGAGTACCCGCCCGCCTGGCAAGGCCGAAGCCTGTTGCAGCCACCAGACGCCCGCGACCCACGCAAGCAGCACAACTCTCATGACGTCACCACGTCATGTCTCAAAGACCGCGCAACGCCGCAGCGTCAGCGCGCAGGTTCGTTGGAGATGAGGGAGGTGTCTGCGGCAGGCCCGTCACCGGGAGTCATGGCCATGGCCCCTGGCAGACGCGGTAGCACGCGCCACGCATTGGCACACGTCGCCTTCGACAGCGCGTCGATCGACACGCCGCGAAGATCCGCCAGCACCTGCGCGATGCGTGGCAGTTCGACCGGGCTATTGCGTTGCTTGTAACGCCACGCCGGCGCAATGTCGGGTGCGTCGGTCTCCAGCACGAGGGCATCGAGCGCCACGTCCACTGCGAGACGACGAATCTGTAAGGCACGATCGAACGTCATCTGACCGCCAACCCCCAGGCAGAAGCCGCGCTCGACAAACATATCCGCCTGCTGGCGGCTGCCGTTAAAGGCGTGAGCGATACCGCCGCGCGGCGTGAAGATGCGCAGTTGCTTGAGCAATGCGTCCTGCGAGCGGCGTACATGAAGGATGACGGGCAAATCGAAGTCGCGCGCGATCTTCAATTGCTCGACGTAGAAGAACTGCTGACGCTCGGGATCAAGTGTCCTGACGAAAAAATCCAGCCCGATCTCGCCGATACCGACAAAACGCGGATCGCCCATCGCCCGCTCGACGGCGCGACGCAACGTGGCAATGTCTTCATCACGCGCACGCGGCGTGTAGAGCGGGTGAATGCCCAGCGCATAGGCGCCGCCGGAGATCGCCCCGGCAGCAGCGCGCGCCGCGTCGAACGTCGCGCATTCAACAGCGGGTACCACCAACCCCACCACGCCCGCAGCGGCAGTGTCGGCAATTACAGTCGCACGGTCGGCGTCAAACTCGGCCGCATCGAGATGGCAATGGGTATCGATCCACATGGTCAGGTGTCCTTGAGCGTCAATTCTACGGGTCGATGACAAGGCTCGCACGCCGCGCCGTTGATGACCATCGGAAAACACCGCGTTACAGTCTAGGACGTTGCCGAAACTGACGTTGCTTCGCTCGCGCCTGAAAAGCAAAACGCCGGGGATCCCCCGGCGCTTCGCCAATTTCGCCCGACATCCGGGGCCAGCGCGCTCGCCCGATGTTCAGGCCGGTTCGAGCACGCCTTCGCGCAGCCGCAACGCGCGATCGCAACGACGGGCCAGATCGATATCGTGCGTCACGATCACGAAGCTGGTCTTCAGCGTCTCGGACAACTCGAGCATCAGTTCGAACACCGTCTCGGCGGTATGGCCGTCAAGGTTGCCGGTCGGCTCATCGGCCAGCACGCAAGCCGGCTGCGTCACGAGGGCTCGCGCCATCGCCACGCGCTGACGTTCGCCCCCCGACAGCTCCGACGGGCGATGCTTCACGCGCGGGCCCAGCCCGACGCGCTCAAGCATCGCCTGCGCCGTTTTGCGCGCTTGCTCGGTCGGCAAGCGACGAATCCGCAGCGGCATCGCCACGTTATCGAGCGCCGAGAATTCGGCCAGCAGATGGTGAAACTGATAGACAAAGCCGAGCGACCGATTGCGCTGCGCCGTCTTGTCACGCTCTTTGAGCGACGAGAACGGCTTGCCCAGCAGCGACACCTCACCACGCGACGGGTCGTCGAGCCCGCCCAGCACATGCAGCAGCGTGCTCTTGCCCGACCCCGACGCGCCCACGATCGCCACCTTCTCACCAGGTAACACGTCGAGACTCGCGCCGCTGAGCACCGTCACATTCAGTTCGCCTTGCCGGAACGTCTTGTGGAGATCGCGCGCGCTCAGCACCGGGCCGTCGTAAGCAAGGTTCGACACGGGAGCCATGGGTTTGTTGGCGTCATTCATAGCGCAGGGCCTCCGCCGGCTTGACACGCGAAGCACGCCAGCTCGGGTAGATCGTCGCGAGCGCGGAAAGGATGAAGGAAATCACCCCGATGCGGATCACGTCCGTCGATTGCAGATCCGAAGGCAATTCGGAGATGAAGTAAATGTCTTGCGGCAGGAAGTGTATGCCAAGCAAGCGCTCGATGAACGGCACGATGGTGCCGATGTTGACCGACACCAGACAGCCCAGCGCCACCCCGAGCAACGCCCCGGCGAAGCCGATGGTCACGCCCTGCACGATGAAGATCTTCATGATCGAACCGGGCTGTGCACCGAGCGTGCGCAGAATAGCGATATCCGCGTACTTGTCGGTCACCGTCATCACGAGCGAGGACACCAGATTGAAAGCGGCCACGGCGATGATGAGCGTCAGGATGATGAACATCATGCGCTTTTCGGTCTGCACGGCGATGAACCAGTTCTTGTTCTGCTGCGTCCAGTCGCGCACCCACATGTTGCCGGTCAGCGTCTTGGCAAGGTCACGCGCGACAAGCGGCGCCTGCTCCATGTCCTGAATTTTCAGACGCACGCCCGTCGGGCCATCAAGACGGAACAGCGTCTCGGCGTCGTGCAGATCGATGAGCGCGAGCGAACTGTCGTATTCATAGTGTCCCGCCGTGAAGATGGCCACCACGGTGAATTGCTTCACGCGCGGTAGCACCCCGGCCGGGGTAATGGTTCCCTGTGGCGCCACCAGTGTGATCTTGTCGCCGATGGTCACCCCCAGCGCCCGGGCCAGTTCGCGTCCGAGCACGATACCGAATCCGCCCGGTGTCAGGTTGGCGAGCGTGCCGTCCGTAATCTGCTTGCCGAGATCGGAAACCTTGGCTTCCTCGCTGGGAACGATACCGCGCAGCACCACGCCGCGCACGTTGTCGTCACGCGTGAGCATGGCCTGCTCGCCCACATAGGGAGCGGCAGCAATGACGTTCTTGTTCTGTAGCGCCTCGGCGGCCGTGCGCTGCCAGTCGGGCAGATTGCCGTCGACGGCGAAGACCTCGATGTGTGCCAGCACGGAGAGCATGCGGTCCCGAACTTCCTTCTGAAAGCCGTTCATCACCGAGAGCACCACAATGAGCGCTGCCACGCCCAGCGCAATGCCAGCCATGGAGATGAAGGAAATGAAGGAAATGAAACCGTTGCCGGATGATCGCTTGCCGGTGCGCGTATAGCGCCAGCCGATCTGCCATTCGTATGGGAATTTCAAACGGATTCCTGATTCTTGATAAGGATCGATCGGAGCGTAGCGGCGCCGGTCTGCACTGGCGTCCGGGCTCCGCGCCCGGCCCCTGCCCGGCGCGAAGGACGGTACGTTCCGTACCTGACGTCAGGGTCACCCAACTGCCAGCGCGAAGTTTGCCATACAATTCGCCTCGACATGGATACACCTGCCTTGCACTTTCTCTTGCCGTTCGCGCTGCCCGCGTCGGCCCACTTGCCCGCACTGCTGGCCGGATTGGAGTTGCCCGCGCTCGAAAAGTTGCTCGCGCGCGGCGTCCAGTCGGCGCAAGACGTGCCGGAAGACCCGTTTGTTCCCACGCTGCCGCATGAACGCTGGCTGGCCGACGCCTTTGGCCTGCCCGGCGGGCCCTCGCGCGCGCCACTAGCCCCCTTCATGCTGCTGGAAGACAGCGGCACGCTCGACACCCGCTTCTGGTACTGCGCGCAGCCCGCGCACATCCATATCGCCACCGACCATCTGGTGCTGACGGCCCCGTCTGAACTGGCGCTGAGCGCCGAGGAATCGGCGGCCCTCTTCACCACGGCGCACGCGCTGTTTGCCGAGGAAGGCGCCGAGCTGATCGCCCCGCGTCCCGACCGGTGGTATCTGAGCGCGCCGGCGCTGGGCGACCTGCTCACCGCGTCGCCCGCGCGGGCTGCCGGCCGGAACGTCGATATCTGGCTGCCGCAAGGCAAGGCCGAACTGACGTGGCGCAAGTGGCAGAACGAAGTGCAGATGGCCTGGTACGACCATCCGGCCAATCAGGCTCGCGAAGCACGCCGCCTGCCGCCGGTCAATGCCCTCTGGCTGTACGCCGGGGGCCAGCGTATCGCCGCCCCGCGTCTGAACCGGCCTTGCGTGACCATTCTGGCGGACGACCCCGCGACACGCGGCCTGGCCACCCACCTGCAAATCGCCTTGCACGGCACCGACGCCGGTCTCGCCGCCGCAGACGGCCGCACCCTTGTGCAGATCGACACCCTCACGCCGTATTTCCTCGTGGAAGACTGGGCGCGCTGGCGCGATGCCCTCGTCGACATCGACCGCATGTGGCTGGCACCCGCGCTTGAGCGCATCGCCAAGGGGCAAGCGCGCGAAGTCGCACTCACTTTGTGCGGCGACAGCCACAGCGTGACGATCCGCTCGCGCAGCAGCGACCTGCGCAAGTTCTGGCGCCGACAGCCGCTCGGCGCCTGCATGGTGCCGCTCGCCCGGCTTGGCGAGGAAGTGGCATGACCGACATCGTCACCCGCCATGTCGACGACGCGACGGCCGACGCCCTCTCGCGCGACGGCGTCCACCCGGTACTCGCCCGCCTGTTCGCCTCGCGCGGGGTGGCCGAGAGCGCCGAGACGGAAACGGCGCTCGCCCGCCTGATACCGCCCGCACAGCTCAAAGGGGCGCAAGACGCCGCCGTTTTCCTTGCCGACGCTATCGCCGCAGGCAAACGCATGCTGGTGGTGGCCGATTACGATTGCGACGGCGCAACCGCCTGCGCCGTGGCCGTGCGCGGTCTGCGTATGTTCGGTGCGAAGGTCGAGTATCTGGTGCCGAACCGATTCGAATACGGCTACGGCCTGACGCCCGAAATCGTGGCGTTGGCCGCGCGAGGCAAACAAGGGCCACCCGACGTATTGATCACGGTCGACAACGGCATTGCCAGCCTCGACGGCGTGGCTGCCGCGCAGGCGCTCGGCATCGAAGTCGTGGTGACGGATCACCACTTGCCCGGCAGCGAATTGCCCAACGCGCGCTGCATCGTCAACCCGAACCAGCCGGGCTGCGAATTCCCGAGCAAGAATCTGGCCGGTGTCGGCGTGATGTTCTACGTCCTGCTCGCGCTTCGGGCCGAGTTGCGTGCACGCGGCGCGTTCGATGCGCGCGAACAACCCCGTCTCGACGCATTGCTCGATCTGGTCGCACTGGGCACGGTCGCGGACGTCGTCAAACTTGACGCCAACAACCGCATTCTGGTGGCGCAGGGACTTTCGCGGATGCGCGCAGGCCGCATGCATCCGGGCATCAACGCCCTCTTTCGCGCGGCCGCCCGCAATGCACGGCAGGCAGGCAGCTTCGATCTGGGCTTCGGCCTCGGCCCGCGCCTGAACGCCGCCGGACGCCTCGCCGACATGTCGCTCGGCATCGAGTGTCTTCTCACGGACGACGACGGCCGCGCGTGGACGCTCGCGCAAGAACTCGATGCAATGAATCGCGAACGCCGCGAAATCGAAGCCGGAATGCAGCAGGAAGCGCTGGCCGACCTGGCGCGCTTCGATCCTCGCGCCGCCACCACGCTCTGCGCTTTCAACGAAACGTGGCATCAGGGCGTCATCGGAATCGTTGCCGCGCGCCTCAAAGAGAAGTTCTATCGTCCGACCATCGTGTTCGCCCCAGGCGACGACGGGCAGATCAAGGGCTCCGGCCGCTCGATTCCCGGTTTCCACCTGCGCGACGCGCTCGATCTGGTCACGAAACGCGAACCGGGCCTGATCGGCAAGTTTGGCGGCCATGCGATGGCCGCTGGCCTCACGATAGCTGCCGACGCCCTGCCGCGCTTTCAGGCGGCATTCGAGGCGGTTGGACAGGCATGGCTCGACGAGAAGACACTGTCTCGGGTGATCGAAACGGATGGCGACATTGGCGACGAGTGCTTCGTGCCGCCGTTCGTCGCGTTGCTCGACGCGCAAGTGTGGGGGCAAGGCTTCCCGCCACCGGTGTTCTCGGGCGAGTTCGATGTGCTCTCGCAAGCCATCCTCAAGGACAAGCACCTGAAGCTGCAACTCGGTCGTGGACGCATGCGCTTCAATGCCATCTGGTTCAATCACGCCGACACGTTGCCAAGCCGTGCGCGGTTCGCGTATCGACTGGCCGCAGACACCTTCAACGGCGTGTCGCGCGTGCAGATGATCGTCGAGCACGCGCAGGCCTGACGCGACGCGAAGCGCTTGCAGATCCGCAGCGCACCGTGTCGGACTCTCCGCCCCCCCGGCGAGCACTTCACGCAACGACTCGCCTGCGTTCCCGTCTGGCGGGAAAACTACGCGGACTGCGCCTCGGCGACGTACTCGTGCATCACGCGCAGGAAGGCTTCGCGCGCAGGATGCACGTCGACACCGCGATGCCGGACGAAGAAGTTCGGCACGGCAGCGAGGTCCTCCATCGCATGTCCCACGATGTTCGCCTCCTGCCGGTATCGCAGATAGATGCCGCGCGGCACGAGTGAGTAACCCACGCCCGCGCCGACACAGGCTACGATGGTCGCGTAACTGCCGTAGCTCAGAATGCGGCCCGGCGTGACGGCGTTCGCCGCCAGCCATTGCTCCATCGTGGCGCGATACGGGCAGCCCGGCGGCCACATCAGGAGCGTGGCGCCCGACAGGTCCGACGCTTCGAGCACCCGTCCCGCCCGCGCCGGCGCCACCAACACGATCGGCTCGCGGTAGACCTCATCGGACACGACAACGGCCTGCGCCTGCGCTTCGAGGCAGGCCGTGCCCGCAATCAGGGCGGCGTCGACACGGCCGTGCTGGATCTCGTCGAGCAAGTTGAGCGACGTATCGGTCACCAGATTCAAACGAACCTTCGGATACGCGGCATGGAACCGCGCCAGCACCGCAGGCAAGCGCGACGTCGCCGACGACTCGATGGCCCCCAGCGAAAAGTCGCCGGACGGCTCGCTGGCCGGATTGAGCGCCGCGCTGGCCTCGCGCGCGAGTGCCAGAATCCGCTCCGCATAGCCCAGCAGCGTGCGCCCGCTCGGGGTGAGTTGCAGACGTCGCCCCTGCCGGTGAAAGAGCTTGACGCCTACCGTGTGTTCAAGCGCCCGGATGCGCGCCGTGACGTTCGACTGCACACAGTGCAGTGCTTCGGCAGCGCCAAGCACGCCGCCTTCGTCGACGACGGCCTTGAAGGTCTGAAGTTGCAGAAAATCCATGAACGTCTCCCGGGCCAGGCCGCAGACAACAGGAATTGGATCGAATCGACCCATGTTAAGCGACGAGCGGCAACACTTCAATAATAGTGAACAAAATCGCCTCAACATTTCACTTTTTTAGCGTAACGGAAAGGCATAAGCTTCGGGTTATCCCTAGTGCGACGTCTGCCACGGCATCCCGCCGCGGTCAGTCCATCGCCACTCCCGAAGGAAGTCACATCATGCTCCGCCCTCTGTCCGCCGCTGCCCAAGTCAACGCCTTCACACCGGTGGTGGCTGCGCCGGTCACGCCGCTCGGCCTGTTCTTCCGCGCCGTCGATCAATGGCGCCAGCACTATGAGCAGACGTTGCAGGCGGAAGCCCTCGCCTCGTTCGACGACACGTCGCTCGCGGACGCCGGCTACGCCCGCGACGCCTTCGGTCTGCGTCGCGCCGCGCGCTGAGATATCCCTGAAATGTAGGGGGAATGGGGGCTTCGCTGCGCTATAATTGCGGTTTTCCCGAATTCGCAACCGTCATAGCTCATGGAAGCCGAACGCCTTAACGCCCTTGAATCCCTGCTCGCCGACCTGCGCACCCGCGTTGGCGAGCTCAGGGGGTATCTTTGACTTCGATGTCAAGCAAGCTCGCCTGATTGAAGTCAACAAAGAACTCGAAGACCCCAACATCTGGAACGATTCCAAACGTGCGCAGGCACTGGGCAAGGAAAAGAAGGCGCTCGACAGCATCGTCACCAACCTGACCGAACTCGACGCCAGCCTTTCCGATACGCAGGAACTGTTCGAAATGTCCCGCGACGAGGGCGATGAAGACTCGTTGCTGGCGCTCGAGAGCGACACGCAGGGTCTCGCCGCACGCGTGGGCGAGATGGAGTTCCGCCGGATGTTCAACAACCCGGCCGATCCGAACAACTGCTTCATCGACATCCAGGCCGGCGCCGGCGGCACCGAGGCCAACGACTGGGCCGGCATGCTGCTGCGCCAATACCTGCGCTATTGCGAACGCAAGGGCTTCAAGGCCGAAGTGCTCGAAGTGTCGGACGGCGACGTCGCGGGCATCAAGAGCGCCTCGCTGAAGGTCACTGGCGACTACGCCTACGGCTATCTGCGTACGGAAACCGGCGTGCATCGTTTGGTGCGCAAGTCGCCGTTCGACTCGTCGGGCGGTCGCCACACGTCGTTCGCCAGCCTGTTCGTGTATCCGGAAGTGGACGATTCGATCGACATCGACATCAATCCGGCCGACGTGCGCACCGACACGTATCGCGCCTCCGGTGCAGGCGGTCAGCACATCAACAAGACCGACTCCGCTGTTCGTCTGACGCACATCCCGACCGGCATCGTCGTGGCCTGCCAGAACGACCGTTCGCAGCACCGCAACCGCGCCGAAGCATGGGACATGCTCCGCTCGCGCCTGTTCGAACACGAGATGCGCAAGCGTCGCGCCGAGCAGGACAAGCTGGAGTCGAGCAAGACCGATGTGGGCTGGGGCCATCAGATTCGCTCGTACGTGCTCGACCAGTCGCGCGTCAAGGACCTGCGCACTGGGGTGGAAACCGGCAATACCGGCAAGGTACTCGACGGCGACCTGGACGACTTCATCTCCGCGAGTCTCAAGCAGGGAGTGTAAGGAATGGCGTTTGTCCGCACGCTAGCCGTGTGGGTGGTGAGTGCGTTGTGCATGCAGCGCGCCGCCATTGCTGCCCCGGCCAGCACGCCGGGCGCACCCGGTGCAAATCCCGAGACGGGACCGTACCTGCATGAACTGCTCAAGCGCCCGGACTTCTCGGGCGCGTATGCGCGCATTGTCGCGCCGCGCGGTGTTCCCGCGTGGGTGCGTCAGGGGGGTACGTCGACGCCGTCGCAACGCGTGAGTGTGGCCGGCAAGCCCTGGTTGCTGGTGCAAAGCTGCAAGCCGCACGACTGCCCTAGCGAGTACGTCCACATTTTGTATGAGCCGCGCTCACAGGCGATCGCGGCGCTGTTCGTGCGAGACCCGAGTGCGGCGGCCAATGCCGGAGCGCATCAGGATCGCACCGAACTGATCTGGCTGGGCGCGCCCGACGGCTCGCTCAAGAATGCCCTGCTGCACACGCTACGTTTTACCGAATAACCTCATCGCTCGCATCATGACCGATCAAAACACTCCGGCCCAAACGGCCACTCCGGCTGGCGACCTGCCGCAGGACGACAACAAGCTCATCGCGGAGCGTCGCGAGAAGCTGCAGGCACTGCGCGCCAACGGCGTCGCGTTCCCGAACGATTTCCGTCCCGAGAATCAGGCCGGCGATCTGCAGGCGCGCTTCCAGGACGTGGATAACGAAACGCTCGAAGCCGAACCCATTCCCGTGTCGGTGGCCGGGCGCATGATGCTCAAGCGTGTGATGGGCAAGGCCGCCTTCGCCACGGTGCAGGACGGCAGCGGTCAGATCCAGTTCTTCATCGGCCGTGACGACGTCGGCACCGATTCCATGGCTGCCTTCAAGGGCTGGGACATCGGCGACATCATCGCCGCAACCGGCACGCTGTTCCGCACGCGCACCGGCGAACTGTCGGTTAAGGTGAAGGAGCTGCGCCTGCTCGCCAAGGCCCTGCGCCCGCTGCCGGACAAGTTCCACGGCTTGTCGGATCAGGAAACGAAGTACCGTCAACGCTACGTCGACCTGATCACCTCGCCCGAGACGCGCAGCACGTTCCGCGCTCGCGCCAAGGCCATCGCCTCGATCCGCAAGCACATGACGGACGCCGACTTCATGGAAGTCGAAACCCCGATGCTGCACCCGATCCCGGGCGGCGCCGCAGCCAAGCCGTTCATCACGCATCACAACGCGCTCGACATGCAAATGTATCTGCGTATCGCGCCGGAACTGTATCTGAAACGCCTGATCGTCGGCGGTTTCGAGCGTGTGTTCGAGATCAACCGTAACTTCCGCAATGAAGGCGTGTCGCCGCGCCACAATCCGGAATTCACGATGATGGAGTTTTATGCAGCCTATACGGACTACCGTTGGCTGATGGACTTCACCGAATCGCTGATCCGCAATGCGGCGATCGATGCGCGCGGCACCGCAACCATCCAGTATCAGGGTCGCGAACTGGACTTGTCCAAGCCGTTCCATCGCCTGACGATCGTCGAAGCCATCCGCAAGTACGCGCCGGAGTTCACCGACGCGCAACTGGCCGATATCGACTTCGTGCGCGGCGCATTGGGCAAGTACGGCGTGAAGGTCGATGCGCCTCAGTTCAAGAACGCCGGTCTGGGCGCGCTGCAACTGGCGTTGTTCGAAGAGACGGCCGAGAGCCAATTGTGGGAGCCGACCTTCATCATCGACTACCCGGTGGAAGTCTCGCCGCTGGCACGCGCATCGGACACGCTGCCGGGCATCACCGAGCGCTTCGAGCTGTTCATCACGGGGCGCGAGATCGCAAACGGATTCTCGGAACTGAACGATCCGGAAGATCAGGCTGCCCGCTTCCGGGCGCAAGTCGAGCAAAAGGACGCCGGCGACGAAGAAGCCATGTATTACGACGCCGACTACATTCGCGCGCTCGAATACGGCATGCCCCCCACGGGCGGCTGCGGTATCGGCATCGACCGTCTGATCATGCTGCTCACCGACAGCCCCAACATTCGCGACGTGCTGCTCTTCCCGCACCTGCGCCGCGAAGACTGATCGCAGGGCAGCAGGCGGGTCCCCTCGCCTCGCACTACGGTCACCATGAAAATGCCGCAGCCCTCGTCAGGGCGCTGCGGCATTTTTTTGTCCTCGGAATTTGGAAAACCAAGCACGTTAAGTCTCGCTGCGTGGCCGCGCACTAAAAAAAGGCGTGCTTGACCTCTGCGTCCTCGCCTTGCTCGCCAAGGGTGATAGCCACGCCTATGACCTTGCGCGGCAGCGCGAGCTGTATTGCATGGCCCGCCCGGCTGATCGAACACGTGCGCCTTCGCCGAATTCGAGCGCGCCGGCGCCGAGGCCATCACCCGCGCCAACCGGCGCAAAATATTTCTAAAATACCTGTTCACCGCGATAAGCGGACGGCCAGTCGCCATCCAGTCGCAGCCAGCGACGCGAGATGGGCAGAATCGCACCGCTCGCGCCTTCCTCCACCAACTGGCGTAGCGCGAGCGAGGACAGCGTCTTCGTGTCGGTCGGAAATGCGAGAAGAAATGTGCGATTAACGGCGACGGCGGCAAACTCGTCCACGTCGAAGTGTTCGACCATCGACTGGTAGAGATTGCCCAGCACCAGACCGCCTGCAGGTGCCATCCAGTTACCGCGACAGCCACCGATCAGGGTACCGTCGTCCAGCCGGGCAATGCCAAACTCGAAGTGCCGCGCCGACCAGGCGCGCGAGAGGTTCGATGCCGCTTGCGCAAACGCCGCTTCGAACGTCAGACCGGCGTCATGCAGATCCTGGGATTGCAACCGGCGCAGCCCTGTCGGGCCATCGAGCACGAGCGTGACGAACACGTCGTCGGAAAACGGCTCGCTGACGTCGCCCGACGGATCATTCGTGTCGACCCAGGTGCGTTGCACCACATACGGATAGACGTGCGGATGGGCGGCCACATCGAACGGAGTATCCAGCGGGGGCAATGTATCGATCATGACGTTGGCGCAAATAGGCGAAAATGACGTTCACAGACAATACGCGCCATTATGCGCGCGCCACCGCCGCCGCACATGCAGTGCAATCAACTGCATCGTCAACGTCACCGCTAACAGCTATACGCCGCACGGCCCACGGCCCCATCGGATGACGTCGCCTGACGATTCACGTCTGCCCTCCCGCACGACTTGTTTCATTTGTTAAGACACGCCCTCACGACGGGTGCGATGAATGCCGTCACCCTAGGAAAATCTCCATATATCTCATAGACTTATCCTGCCATTGCAGCGCACCTGAGGAGGTGTCGCTACGATGCACATCTTACATCGCGTTACAAAATGAAACGTACGCCGCGCTTGCCTTGACGGAAACTTTTCTCATGCGAAACGCCCGTGCCCGCCAGCACGTAGAAAGGGGTTCGCAACAACCGCACGATGGAGAAAACAACATGGATAACGATCTGCAACCGCGTCGCATGCATCCCCTGGCCGCTGCGGCTGCCGGCAGTATCGTCGTCGTCAGTCTGCTCGGCGTCGCCGCGATCACAGGCGTGCTGCCTGTGGCCAAGAGTACGGATGGCCCCACGCCGACCAGCAACAGTTCGCAGTACGCACTGACCTCGGCGGCACAACCGTCATCGCCTTCGCTGCAATCGCCGCAGGCGCAGCCGCAAGCCTCGCAACAGGCGCCGTTACAAGCACCGCAGCAGGCCTTGCAACAGGCACCGCAGCAACCGCCCCAACAAGCGCAGTACGCGCCGCCGCAGGCGCCGGCACAACGTGCCCCTGCCCCGCAGCGGTCGTACGCACAAACGTCAGAAGCGCCCGCCAAGCAACGGGCGGCAACGTGTTCGACGTGCGGCACCGTGCAGTCGATCGAACCGATCCGCACGCAGGGTAGCGCTTCAGGTCTGGGCGCCGTCGGTGGCGCAGTCGCGGGTGGTCTGCTGGGCAATCAGTTCGGCGCCGGTAACGGCCGTACCGCAATGACGGTGGTCGGCGCACTGGGCGGTGGTCTGGCCGGCAATGAAGTCGAGAAGCGCGTGCGCTCCGAGACTGTCTATCGTGTGTACGTGCGCATGGACACCGGCACGACGCGCTACTGGACGTATCAGTCGGCACCGGGCGTGCAGCCGGGCGACCGTGTGCGCCTCGAGAACAACGGGCTAGTGCGCGCGGGATGATCGCGGCAGCCGATGCCTCATCATCGATGTCTGCCGTAACCCGCATCGCAGAAAACGCAAAAGCCGCTCGACAGAGCGGCTTTTGTTTTGGCGGAATCGTTGATTCCAACGCGATAGACAGTCGTCAGACTTCGTCGATCCACGCCATCTGAATGGCTTCCAGCACCTTTTCACCGGCACGGTCCGGCGAATCGTCGAAACCGTCGAGCGCCATCACCCATTGGTGAAGGTCGGTGAAGCGAACGTACTGCGGATCGATATCGGGATGGGCCTCGGTAAGCGCAATCGCGATGTCTTGAATGTCAGTCCATTTCATGGGCAGGCTCCTTTTCTCCTGACTTGTCACCACACGACGCCAACGGCGTTGCTTAGTGATTTTCCTTGGCGTGGTTGATCGTGTACTTCGGAATCTCGACAACCAGATCCCCGTCGGCAGGCACCAGCGCCTGACACGACAGGCGCGACGTCGGCTCAAGGCCCCAGGCCTTGTCGAGCAGATCTTCCTCTTCGTCTTCCGCCGGCGCCAGCGACTCGAAGCCCTCGCGCACGATCACATGACACGTGGTGCACGCGCACGACAACTCGCATGCATGCTCGATCTCGATGCCGTTGTCCAGCAGTGCTCTGCACACGGAGATGCCCGTCGGAACTTCCAGCACGGCGCCTTCCGGGCACAGCTCGACGTGAGGCAATACAACGATTTGAGGCATAACTTTGAATTTCCGTGTGTGTCTTACAGTTTGTCGATGTCCGCCACGCGCCGGCCGGCCAGCGCTGCGCGGATGCTCTTGTCCATGCGGCGTGCGGCAAACTCGTCCGTCGCGTGCGAGAGCGTTTCGGTCGCTGCCTTGATCGCGGTCTGATCGTCACCAGAGGCCTTCTGGCGCAAGTCGGCCAGCAGGCCATTGATCTTGGCGCGCTCACCGGCATCGAGCAATTCCGGGTCGGCCTGCAAAGCGCTATCGATCGCCACCAGCAGACGCTCGGCTTCCACCTGCTGCTCACGCAGCGCGCGTGCACGCATGTCCTGTTCGGCCGAACCGAAGCTGTCCTGCAACATGCGCGAAATGTCGTCGTCTGCCAGACCGTACGACGGCTTGACCTCGATGGAGGCCGCCACGCCCGAATGCACTTCTTGTGCCGAGACGGAAAGCAGCCCGTCGGCGTCGACCTGATACGTCACGCGAATACGCGCCGCACCGGCCGTCATCGGCGGAATGCCCCGCAGCTCGAACCGGGCCAGCGAGCGGCAATCCGAGGCCAGTTCGCGCTCGCCTTGCAGCACGTGAATGGCCATCGCCGTCTGGCCGTCCTTGAAGGTGGTGAATTCCTGGGCGCGGGCCACCGGAATCGTCGCGTTACGCGGGATGATTTTTTCGACGAGGCCGCCCATCGTCTCGACACCGAGCGAGAGCGGAATAACGTCGAGCAGCAGCCAATCGTCCCCTTCCGCCTGGTTGCCGGCCAGCAAGTTGGCCTGCACGGCGGCGCCGAGCGCCACCACCTGATCCGGATCGAGATCGATCAGCGGCTCACGGCCGAAGAAGCCTGCGACGGCCGCGCGCACTTGCGGCATGCGCGTCGCGCCTCCCACGAGGACAACGCCCTTCACGTCTTCCTGCCCCATGCCGGCATCACGCAACGCCTTGCGCATCGGGCCGATCGTGCGTTGCACGAGCGGCGCGCCAAGCGCGGTGAATTGCTCGCGCGTGAGTTGCAGCGCAACGTTGCGCCCGCCAGACAGCGCAAGCGAGATGGGGGCCTGTTCGGCATCGGTCAGCGCTTCCTTCGCGGTGCGCGCATGATCGAGAAGGCCGCGTACGTCTTCGGGCGTGAGCGAGGCGGCGTCGAGACCGGCGGCTTCCAGCACCCAGCGGAAGATCACCTGATCGAAGTCGTCGCCGCCGAGCGCGGAATCGCCGCCCGCAGCGAGCACTTCGAACACGCCCTTCGTCAGACGAAGAATCGAGATATCGAACGTGCCGCCGCCCAGATCGTAGACGGCGTAAAGGCCTTCCGCCCCATTGTCGAGCCCGTACGCAATCGCCGCTGCCGTCGGCTCATTGAGCAAACGCAGAACGTTGAGGCCGGCCAGACGCGCGGCGTCCTTGGTGGCTTGACGCTGCGCGTCGTCAAAGTACGCGGGCACGGTAATCACGGCGCCCACCAGATCGTCGCCGAGCGTGTCTTCGGCGCGCTGACGCAGTGTGGCCAGAATTTCGGCAGACACTTCCACCGGACTCTTCACGCCACCTGCGGTTGTCATCTGCACCATGCCGGGCGCGTCGACGAATTCGTACGGCGCATTATCGGCGTGAGCGACATCGGCCAGACCCCGGCCCATGAAGCGTTTGACGGAGACGATGGTATTACGCGGATCGGTAGCCGCAGCCGCCTTGGCGTCGTGGCCGATCTGGGTACGGTGACCGCCCAGATAACGCACGACGGACGGCAGCAGCACGCGGCCCTGGTCGTCGGGGAGGACTTCGGCCACACCGCTGCGCACGGAGGCCACGAGCGAATGCGTCGTGCCCAGGTCGATGCCCACGGCGAGCCGCCGCTGGTGCGGCGCAGGGGACATGCCGGGTTCGGAAATTTGCAGAAGGGCCATGACTTTGCAATGCGGGCGACGCGCTCGCGCGTGCACCCTGTTCTCAAGCAGTTCTCAATGACATGTGACGGCGCCGCACCGGGCCGTCACGCGTTTTCCAGCATTTCGATGCGCTGCGCGATGTCGTCTTCGGCGCGCGCAATGAACATCAGTTGCCGCACGGCTTCCGCCGACGGCTGCCATGCGCTGCTCTCGAGCCAGTCGCCCAGCTTGGTGAGCCGCACGCGACGATCGTCGCGCAGAGACCGGGCAAGCGCTTCGAGGGCGTTGATATTGCGTGCAGCGACGGCGTCGTCGATCGCTTCGCGCCACTCCATCTGCTGCATCAGGAAATCGGGGGCCATCGCGGTGTTGTTCTCCGCGCCCACATCGATGCCTTGCAGCGTAAGCAGGTACGTCGCGCGCTGTAACGGGTCGCGTAACGTGCGATAGGCAGCGTTCGCCTGCGCAGCCCATTGCATGGCCACGCGCCGTTCGGCGTCGCTCGCGCTCGCGAATCGATCCGGATGCACGCGCGATTGGACGGCACGGTAAGCCGTCTCGAGCGCCTCGGTATCGAGCGCAAAGCGCTGCGGCAAATCGAACAGCGTGAAATAGTTGTCAGTCAACGCACTCATCGCGCACTCTTCATTCGTCACGGGCGTCGATGCGATATGCCGTCGCGTCACGCCACCCGCCTTCGGCCCGTAAAAAAAGCGGCTCGCGCCGCCTTGCTGCCTACGCTACTGCTCACCGCCCGGCAGGCTCTCGCCACGTCTGCCGTCGTTGACGGCGTCCGCTGCGATCTCACTGCGTCGCCTAACATACTCAGCGCACCCGACGCGCTTCACGCCTCCGCCGGCTCGCCGCGTTCGCACTTGCGACAGGGCAGTGTGGTGCCGAGCATCGCTTCACGGCCTGCGGGAGTTTGCGTCCACGTCCGGATCTGCCACGGGGGAAGATGCCGGACATGTTGCCCATGCCCACACGCCAGTCGCGCGACCCATTGGCCTTCATCGTCTTGCCGAAAACCGACGATCTCGCGCAACGGCGCGGCGTCAGACGCGGAAAGACTCGCCGCAGCCGCACTCATCCTTGACGTTCGGATTATTGAAGCGGAACCCTTCGTTCAGGCCTTCGCGCGCGAAGTCCAGTTCGGTGCCGTCGATGTACGGCAGGCTCTTCGGATCGACGATCACCTTCACGCCATGGCTCTCGAAGACCGTGTCTTCGCCCGCCACGTCGTCGGCGTACTCCAGCTTGTAGGCCAGGCCCGAGCAACCGGTCGTCTTCACGCCCAGCCGCAGGCCTACGCCCTTGCCGCGCCGCGTCAGATAACGCGAAACGTGCTGCGCGGCCTTCTCGGTCAATGTAATGGCCATCGTGCCGATTCCTTTATCCGTCGTGCCGCTCAGGCAGCTTTTGCCGGCTCGGCCGACTGGCCGTGCTTCTGCTTGTAGTCGGCCACGGCCGCCTTGATGGCGTCTTCGGCCAGAATCGAGCAGTGAATCTTCACCGGCGGCAGCGCCAGTTCCTGCGCGATCTGGGTGTTCTTGATGTCGAGCGCCTGATCCAGCGTCTTGCCCTTGACCCACTCGGTCACGAGCGACGACGAAGCAATCGCCGAACCGCAGCCGTAGGTCTTGAACTTGGCGTCTTCGATCACGCCGGCTTCGTTCACACGAATCTGCAGCTTCATCACGTCACCGCAAGCCGGGGCACCGACCATACCGGTACCGACAGCGTCGTCGCCCTTTTCGAACGAGCCAACGTTACGCGGGTTTTCGTAGTGATCCAGAACTTCCTTGCTGTACGACATGGCTAACTCCTTGAATGCTCAGTGTGCGGCCCACTGGATCGATTTCAGATCGACCCCGTCCTTGTACATTTCCCACAGCGGCGACAGATCGCGCAGCTTGCCGATCTTGCCCTTGAGCAGTTCGACCACGTAGTCGACTTCCTGCTCAGTCGTGAAACGACCCACCGTGAAGCGAATCGAGCTGTGCGCCAGTTCGTCGTTACGACCCAGGGCACGCAATACGTACGAAGGCTCCAGCGAGGCCGACGTGCACGCCGAACCCGACGACACCGCGACATCCTTGATCGCCATGATCAGCGATTCGCCTTCGACAAAATTGAAGCTGATGTTCAGGTTGTGCGGCACACGTTGTTCCATGTCGCCGTTCACATACACCTCTTCCATTTCCGTCAGACCGCGCAGCAGACGATCGCGCAGCATACGCACGCGCTCGTTCTCTGCTGCCATTTCTTCACGTGCGAGACGAAACGCCTCGCCCATGCCGACGATCTGGTGCGTGGCCAGCGTGCCCGAACGCATACCGCGTTCGTGACCGCCGCCGTGAATCTGTGCCTCGATACGCACACGCGGCTTACGACGCACATACAGCGCGCCGATACCCTTCGGGCCATACGTCTTGTGCGCCGAGAACGACATCAGGTCGACCTTCAGCTTGTCCAGATCGATCGGCATCTTCCCGGTCGCCTGGGCGGCGTCAACGTGGAAAATGATGCCCTTCTCGCGGCAGATCTCACCGAGAGTGCCGATATCCTGAATGACGCCGATTTCGTTGTTCACGGCCATGACCGAGACGAGGATCGTGTCCGGACGCAATGCCGCCTTGAAAACGTCCAGATCGAGCAGACCGTCGTCCTTCACGTCCAGATACGTGACTTCAAAGCCCTCGCGCTCAAGCTCGCGCATCGTATCGAGTACGGCCTTGTGCTCGGTCTTCACCGTGACGAGGTGCTTGCCCTTGCCTTGGTAGAAGTGCGCTGCGCCCTTGAGGGCGAGATTGTTCGACTCGGTGGCGCCCGACGTCCAGACGATCTCGCGCGGATCGGCGTTCACCAGCTTGGCGACTTCCTCGCGCGCCTCCTCCACGGCTTGCTCGGCAGCCCAGCCGAACGAGTGGCTGCGCGATGCCGGGTTGCCGAACTGCTCGCGCAGGTAGGGCAACATCTTGTCCACGACGCGCGGGTCAATCGGCGTCGTGGCGCTGTAGTCCATATAGATGGGGAGGTTGAGGGTGTCGTTTTTCATGGGGTGCTCCAGGATCGTGCCGTGGCGCCTGTTATGAACGGGCCATATCGAAGACCGAATTGGGAATGCGCGTAGCGATGGTCTGGCTGTTGGTGCCGGACTCGCGGGTGTCGCGCAGAACGGCCTGCTGGGCCTGCTTGCTACGTTGCTGCTCGACAAGGTCGCGCAGCGAAACGGAATCGAGATACTCGACCATCTTCTGGTTGAGTGTCGCCCACAGCTCGTGCGTCATGCAGTGGCCGCGATGGCCGTCCTGGCCCTTCTCGCAGTTGCCCTTGCTGCCGCACTGGGTGGCATCGAGCGGTTCGTCGACCGCAATGATGATGTCAGCAACCGTCACTTCTTCCGCTCGACGCGCAAGGCTGTAACCGCCGCCCGGCCCGCGCACGCTCTCCACGATCTCGTGGCGACGCAGCTTACCGAACAACTGTTCCAGGTAAGAGAGGGAAATTCGCTGACGCTGACTAATGCCCGCAAGCGTCACGGGACCCGCGTCCTGGCGCATGGCCAGATCGATCATCGCCGTAACGGCGAAACGGCCTTTCGTGGTAAGTCTCATGATGATGCAGGGGATTAATCTCGACTATTTTCGTCAAGTATAAATTCCCTACGAATTTAGTCAAGTACTTCTGGCCCATTTTTTGCGGAAGTTCCCTCACCCGTTCGTGAAATTTCTTATTTTTCGGGACGGGCATCCCTCTGCGGGGAGCGCAGAGGGAACAACAGCACCAGAGGATTGCGCAGCACGGCGCGCCAGATGGCGCGATGGATTTGCCGGCGGTCGCCCAATCGCAGTGGACGTGATCGGAGCGCCATGTGGAATGCTAACGCAAAACTGACGCCAACGTTGAGCAGGGCCATCGACCCGACACCAGCCACCGCCAGCCAAAGGGCTGAATCGTGCAGCACCGGGATGCCCAGCACCCCAATGGAGGTGGCAATCGAGCCTGTCGACAACGTCACGTGGCGCACCTCGAATGGCAGCGCGAACGCTGTCAACACGGCCGGCACCAGCCCCAGCATGAAGCCGAGGGTCAGATTCCCAAGCACAGGGGCGATGTGACGACGGCACCCATCCGCCAGCCGCGCCGCGCCATTGCGGCCGAAGACGAAGCGCAGACGCCGGTTGTAGGCCAGCACATCCCCGATGCCGTGTAGCGCGAACCAGTTGTCCGCCCAGCCCGAAATCAGACTCGAGAACCACAGCAGCACCCCGGTCAGGATCGCAAAGAGCGGTGTGACACCAAAAATCGAGAACGACGTGAGCGTCGCGTGAGCCTTTTCGGGCGAAATCGTATTCATACCTAGCGCCGCCGACACCGCCCACTGCACCAGCAGGCAGAACGGAAACACCATCGCCAGATTGCCGAAGATGGCCGCCGCCTGCGTACGCACGAGGGCGATCACCTCGCCGACGAAGGCGTCCATGCCAGCGGGCGTGTCCACGTCGTCAAGCTTGCTGGCGATGGCCGGTGCCGTCATTGCAGGCTGCTTGGTCGCCAGTGTGAAGTGGCAAAAGTGCATGAAAAGAAAGCAAAGCGCGTAGTTGGCACCGGCGAGGAAGCCCTCGACAACGGTCGGCAGGTGCATGCTCACAATCAGGAACTTCACGTAGACGGTCACCACCGTCACGAGGCCACCGCCGCAGGCCATCTTCAACATGGCGAAGTATTCGCTGCGATTGCGGGCGATGTAGTGCTCGCCCGTCTCGGCACTGCGCTCCACGACCTTGCGCGCCAGCAGTCCGAACGAGGTCCGTGCCAGTTCACCCACGCTCTGGCTCGCCCGATTCGCGCGCACCAGATCGGCGAACAGTCGCACGCGCGCCGTAGCGCGATCCTCATCGGCCTGGGTCAGCCACGCCTCGAGCAGACGCTCGAGCCGGCGAATACGCGCCTTGGCCCGCTCCACCTGAAACACGATATCCACGCTCACGCCGTTCTCGTCGAGATGCGCATACACCTGACGCGCCGCGCGGCCGCAATCGTCGAGCAATGCGCGAAACACGTTGATGTGCTGCACGAAGTGCTGTGACGGCGGCGCACCATGCGCGAACGCCTGCCCGGCATCTTCGAGTTCCTGCATGGCGCGTCCGAGCCGGTAGAACGGCGATTCGGTGGCACGCGGATATGTCAGACGGGAACGCACCGCCTGCGACAGCCCGGTCGACGCAATCTGGTCGACGAGGTGATGCATTGCGGCAAGCAGATCGTCGGCGAACGGATTCCAGTCGGCGTCGTCATCCTCGTCCTCGCCGTAATGCAGCAGCGCGATGAGATCGACCAGCAGTTCGGGGGGCATGGCGGCGATCCAATCGGCCGCGTCGCCGTCGGGGAACATGAGCGAGCACAACGCGGAGAGATCGCGTCGTGTCGGCGGCGGCGGAATCAGCGCCTTCTCGATACGCTCGACCAGCGCGCCCCAAAATCCCGGCCGCACGGGCAAGCCCGTATCGCACAGCAACGAAATCGCGTCGCTCTCGTGAATGACACTACGCAGCGTGCGAGCAACAGGCAAACGCCATGCCGGATTCCGGTCGAGCATTTGCAGCAGATAGCGCAGGCGGGTATGCGGACGATAACGCGCCGCCTCGCCCGCCTCGCGCACTTCCACTTCATTGACGAGCGCGCCACGCTTTTGCACCCAATGCGCCAATTCGATCAGCCATTGATTACGGACGGCCAGCGGCGCAGATGGGTCGGCGTGTGCAAGCAGTTCGTCGAGCTGATGGCCGGCGTGACGAGAGGCGCGCCATTTACGCCAGTACGAATTGAGCGAATTGAGCATCGATTGGGGAACGGGTGATGAGAGACACCGAGGTGACGAAAGACAGGGGATACCCGCCGAACCGGCGCAACCGCGCCGATGCTGGGGCGAATGATATCCCCATCGACGCGTGTCGCGGAAGATGCTCAGTCTTTCGTCCCGTACCGTTCATCCGTCGAACGCCAATGCTTCAGGTCTCTTTTTCCAGTCGCGCAAGCAGGCCGTCGAGACCGTCCTCAATATAGTCGAGCACAGTTTCGAAGCCTTGCGCACCACCGTAGTATGGGTCGGGTACTTCAGTGGCGTCGTGACACGTTGCAAAGTCCACCAGGCGCACGACCTTGTGACGATACTCAACCGGACAACGTGCCGTGAGAAGTGCTGTGGTGGAGCGGTGATGGCATGTGTCTACTCATGAAGCGCCTGGAGCGTGGTCTGCCTGAGCCAGGTACAGTTACCAATGCTGCTCGAAGGTATCGACTGGCGGCAACCGGTGCGCACGACCGAGCCGAGTTCGGCGCTGTAAACGTGCCGGCGCCCGCGTAAACTGCGGGCATGCCCACGGCCGACACCTATCCGGATGATGTTGAAGCGCTCAAAGCCTTGCTGCTTGAGCGCGACGCTGGCAACGCTCTCGCGCAAATCCGACACGAGTCAGGCGATTCTCTACGCTCTGAACCGGTGGGAAGCTCCGACGCGCTACTGCGACGACAGACAACTGGAAACCGACAATCTGCCAGTTGAGCGGGCATTGCGTGGCGTGGCCATCGGCCGGCGCAATTACCTGTTCGCTGGCGCGGACTCGGGCGGCGAACGTGCTGCCGCGATTTACAGCCTGATCGGCGCGTGCAAACTCAATAACATCGATCCCGAGGCCTATCTGCGCTATGTCCTGGCGTGCATCGCGGATCAACCGATCAACCGGATCAACGCGTTACTGCCGTGGCAGCATGACCGCCTCAGCACAGTAAAGGGATAATGCCATCGACATCCATACCCCGGAGACCCGATGGCCAAGTCGTTCCAGCTCTACACCCTGCGTGTGCAATTGCAGTACATCAGACCGGCGATCTGGCGCCGGATCACCGTCGAAGGAACCGAGTCACTGCGCAAGCTGCACCACATCCTGCAAGCCGCCTTCGGCTGGTCGGATGCCCATCTACACGACTTCCTGATCGACGACGAGACCTATGCCCAGCTCGACACTGAAGCGGGCTTGGAGTTCATGAACCTGGACAAAACGCTCGACGACCGGAAAGCCAAAGTGCATAAGGCACTGCGACCGGGATCCCGCATCCTCTACCGATACGACTTCGGCGACGGCTGGGATCACGACATCGTCGTCGAGAAAATTGAGACCATCGGCCGAGAGCCCTGGGGAGTCGCCCAGGTCATCGACGGCGCACGCGCTTGCCCCCCCCCCGAGGACGTGGGCGGACCGCCTGGGTACGAGGCATTCCTCGCCGCGTTACGCGACCACCCAGATAGCGAAGAAGCCGACCATTACCGTAGTTGGGTTGGCCCTGTCTTCGACCCCGAACTGTTCGATATGCGCGCGGCAAACGCCACGTTAATGCGTATGGCATCCAACCGCTGGGGCAACCGATAACGTTGTCAAGACGGTACTGACGACGCGCTTACGATGTTGCTCACCCGCCTACGTGGGTGTTCGTCCGGCTCAATCGCATCTGCGGGCATGGCCGCAGCGCTGCGCGGTGCCCCTGCCGTATCCAGTCCGCCAAAGCGCGGTTCACGGTGAACAGAGTGAGGCGCCCTATTGCTTGGCGAAAAAACTGCCTACCGCAGCAGCGATATAGAGCACCACGAATGCCGCGAATCTGATATCGCGCCGCCTGCTTTCCTTCTCGGTGAGGACAGGATCGTAAAGATTGAACCCGCGCCGGTACAAGCGGCGTAGCGCATAGAGCCCAACGACAGATAGCGCGAGCCATATCAGCGGTTCGTAGCGTGTCATATCCAGCTCCGTTGTGGATCAGTTCAACCGAACCTTGCGCCGGCCGCAATGACGGCCACGGCAGTCAGGGATTGATGCGTAGTAATTCGCAATCCGGCCATTTTCCGACAGGTGGATTTCGCCATACGCGCCAGCTTTGGGACGTCCCTCTCCAGTCGCGCGTTCGAATTCTGGCTATACCTCCAAGTGAGCAGATCCGCGTCGGCGCGGCGACGTTAAATTATTGCCCGTACCCACCTTCCCCGATCTGATCAGGATCTCGGGTCTGCTGTCTTGAGGGTCTTACACCCATGGTCGTTCGAATATCCCCTTGAGCAAGTACCAGACGCTCAATCCAACGAATATGACCCCACCGACAACGTGCAGGCTTGCCACGTAGAAGTACGCTCTGGCCCCATCCTCGAACCGATAGGTCCTGACCGAGTAACGCCCCCACGACAGCGGCTTGTGAAACGCAAACGCCTCATACGCGTGGAATAGAAGGTAGTAACTGAGGCCAAGGAACGTCGCTGCGCCGGCAAAAAAGCCTAGTCGGATCCAGACGGCGCGCCGCCGACGGTCGATCATGGACCACATCAAATGCTCGTTGGTGCCCCGGCGCATCAGGAGTTTCCTTGTTGTTAGTTCAAGAAAGTATAAGCGCGGGCTTGGCCGAGCAGTAACGCACTAGCCTTCCAGTACTCCGGTTCGGTCCAGTAGACGGTTCCATTGCACCAGAGCGAGCCTGACCGCTCACAGGCCCATGGCGGACATGGTTAAAGCCGCATCGCCACGGTGTTCTGCCGGGGCGCCCCCCGCACGTCAGAAGGAATCCCCATGTACACACAACTCGAATGCGCGGTGTCGCGAAACACCGGCGCACACGTTCGTCAGCAAACGCTCGACGAGTTGAAGCGTGCGGCCCGCGAGCGTGCCGCCGAATCAGCCGACGTCCAGAACGCAGTGCAGCGCCTGATCGACACCGATTACGACGGCTACTGCGCATTGCAGGATGCGCTCATCAAGCAGGACATAAAGCACGCCGGCGAGATCCTGCAGGTCGCGTTCGAGGTCGAGATCAACGTTTTTGCCGAAGCTGAGGTGCGGGTATGAGCCTCCTCGCCCTTCTGGCCCGTGACTTCGGCACATTCTACGGCCGCGTCCTCTTCATCCCGATCGTGTTCTTTCTACTCGTCGGTGGCGCGAAATACTGAGTTGACGCCGACGCCAGCGAAATGCCCGCTGAATACCTCGCCCCGGTACTGCCCGTGCAGACGACTATCGCGGGAGAAAGATCGTCGCCGCGCTGCCAGTATTCCACCGGCGCGGCAGACGAGAGGACTTCACGCGAGCCCGAATGTTCTCCTCAAGCTCGCATCCACGGGGCCGGAGGGCATGAAGCGCCGCAACTTGCGCAACAGGGACGCTTCGCCGGCTGGTGTGCGTCGCATACGCCAGGTGCCAAGCGCCGCTTCAACTACTGTCCCCGCTACGCCGTCGGGCGCGGGGGCACCTTTGACACTGTTGACGACTGCGCTGGATGCAAGATCCCGCTCGCGATCATAGCCGGCGATTTTCGAGCGAGCCAGAGGGGCGTTGGTGTCCAGATTGGTCCTGGTAAAGGATGGTTCGACCAACGCTACCCGGATACCGAACTGACGCACCTCATGGTCCAGGGTCTCGGTCAGCCCTTCGATGGCATGCTTGGATGCGGAGTAGAGTCCCATGTAGGGGGCGGGCAGGAATCCAAGCACGGAACTGACATTGACGATCCTTCCGCCGCGTTGTGCCCGCATATGGGGAAGTACTGCCTGCGTCGTGCGCAGAACGCTGAAGACGTTGGTATCGAATAGCGACAAGGCCTCGGCAGTCGAAGTTTCCTCGACGGCACCGATCAGGCTGGTTCCCGCATTATTGACGAGTACATCAATTCGCCCGGTGCGCTCGATGACGGACTGGATTCCAGCCTGGACCGAAGCATCGTCGCGAACGTCCATCTCGATGAGCCCGACTCCGGAGATAGGCACCGCTTTTGCGATGCTGCGCACTGTGCCAAACACGCGGCAACCTCGCATCGCGAACTTCTCGGCGGTGGCACGTCCGATACCCGATGACACGCCGGTCACAATAACAACCGTGGAATTCGACATGAACAGCTCCGTTTGGTGAATTGATGGTGTTTCAACGCGCGTCGAGCGCATCCTGCGTCATCGGTTCGGGATGCGATGAGTGGTGATCCCGGCTCTTGTGTGAACCCGCAGCGCTGCCGGGCCGGATCCTGAACCAGATCGAATACATGGCCGGCAGGAACACCAGCGTCAGCACTGTCCCGGCCAATGTGCCGCCGATTAGCGTGTAGGCGAGGGTTCCCCAGAACACCGAATGCGTCAGCGGTATGAAGGCCAGGATCGCCGCCATAGCCGTGAGGATCACCGGGCGCGCCCGTTGCACCGTGGCTTCGACGACCGCATCGAATGGATCCAGCCCGGCATGTTCGTTCTGGTGAATCTGCCCGATCAGGATCAGCGTGTTGCGCATCAGAATCCCCGAAAGCGCGATGAGGCCGACCAGCGCATTGATGCCAAACGGCTGCCTGAACAGGATCAGCGCCGGCACCACGCCGATCAGGCCAAGCGGGCTGGTCAGGAACACCATCACCATCGACGAGATCGACCGAACCTGGAGAATGATGATGACCAGCGTGATCGCCAGCATGATCGGGAACAGTGGCAACATGGCGGTCGTCGCCTTGGCCGATTCCTCGATGGAGCCCGCCTGCTCGATGCGATAGCCACTGGGCAGCTTCGCGATGATCGGCTGAAGCTGCCTGGTGATTGCCGCTGATACGTCCGGCGGCTGCAGGTTGTCGGCAATGTCGCCGCGCACCGTAATCGTCGGCACGCGGTCGCGCCAGCGCATGATCGGCTCCTCCATGCGCACGTCGACCTTGCCCACATGCGACAGCGGGATGCGTTGTCCATCCGCACCGGCCAGCGTGAAATCGCCGAGCCGGGCAGGATCGAGGCGCGCATCGCCAGCCGAACGCGCCACAACCTGTACGGTTCGAATGTCCTCGCGCACGGCGGTGACAGGCACGCCGGTGAGCAGGAACTGCAGTTGTTGGGCGACGGCGCTGGACGTCAGCCCTACCGCCTGCAGACGGTCCTGCTGCAACGCGAAGTGCAGCGTTGGCGTGCGCGTGCCCCAGTCGGTGTTGACCGTGCGCATCATCGGACTGGCCTCCATCAACTGCTCAACTTCAGCCGCGATTGCGCGCAGCTTGTCCGGGTCCGGACCGGTGACGCGATAGGCGACCGGGAACGGCGAATATGGCCCGAACACGAGTTGCGTGACGCGTACGCGCGCTTCGGGCACAAGACCGTCGGCAATGGCTCGCCGCAGTCGCGCCTTCAAAGCATCGCGTTCCTCCTGACTGTCCGTGCGGATCACGATCTTCGCGAAGGACGGATCGGGAAGTTCCGGCCCCATCGCCAGGAAAAAGCGCGGTGCCCCCTGGCCGACGTACGCGGTGACGATGCTGGCCTCCTTCTGTTTAGCCAACCATGCCTCCACCTTATGTGTGGCGGCACTGGTCTGTGAAATCGACGTGCCGTAGGGCATCTGCACCTCGACCAGCACTTCGGGACGGTCCGAGATCGGGAAGAACTGCTTCTTGACCACGCCCATACCGAGGATGGCCAGAGCAAAAAGGCCGACGACCGAACCGGCGACCAGCCATTTGCGCGCGATGACGCGTGTGAGCAACTGACGGAAGCGGTTGTAGCGCGGCGTGTCGTAGATTGCGTCGTGGCCGCCTTCGCCCCTTTTGAAGTCGGGCAGCATCTTTACGCCGAGGTAGGGCGTGAAGACCACGGCAACGACCCAGGATGCGATCAGCGCAACGCCGACGATCCAGAACATGTTGCTGGTGTATTCCCCTGCGGTGGACCTCGCGAAGCCGTTAGGCATGAAGCCGACCGCCGTCACCAGCGTGCCCGACAGCATGGGTGCGGCAGTATGGCTCCAGGCATAGGCAGAGGCGGCCACACGGCTGTAGCCTTCCTCCATTTTCACCACCATCATTTCAATGGCGATAATCGCGTCGTCTACCAGCAGGCCAAGCGCCAGGATCAGGGACCCCAGGGTGATGCGGTCGAAGTTCTTGCCTGTTGCGGCCATCACCACGAACACGATGGCCAGCGTCAACGGCACGGCGGCGGCAACCACCAGGCCTGCGCGCCAGCCCATGCTCACGAAGCTCACGAGCATGACCACCAGCAGAGCAACAAAAAACTTGAGCATGAACTCGTCGACCGCCGAATGAATGTTGACGGCCTGATCGGTGACCTTGGTCAGGCTCATCCCCAGCGGCAGCCCGGCGTTGATTGTGCCGACCTCGCTATCCAGTACCTTGCCGAGATCGAGCCCGTTCCAGCCATCGCGCATCACGACGCCGAGCAGCAGCGCGGGTTCTCCGTTGTTGCGGATCATGAATGTCGCCGGATCTTCATAACCGCGCTCGACGGTGGCCATGTCCGAGAGCTTCAGCGTGCGACCTTGCACGACGACCGGCGTGTCGCGGATCTTCTGCAGGTTGTCAAAGGCGCCGTCCAGGCGAATCAACACCTCCGGACCTTTGGTCTCCACGGAGCCGGCTGGCGTCAGGGCGTTCTGGCCATTGAGCGCGGCGAACACGTCCTGCGGACTGACACCGAGTGTTGCCAGCCGGTCATGCGAGAACTGGACGTAGATGCGCTCGGCCTGCTCGCCGATGATATTGACCTTCTTCACGCCAGGCACGTGCAGCAACCGTTGGCGAAGCATCTCGGCATCGCGCACGAGCAACCGTTGCGGTTCGCCCGCGGCTTTCAGTGCGAAGAGCGCAAACGTGACGTCAGCATATTCGTCGTTGACCATCGGCCCGACCACGCCAGCCGGAAGGTTGGCTATTTCGTCGCCGATTTTTTTCCGGGCCTGGTAGAACTGCTCCTGCACTTCCGAAGGTGGCGTGCTGTCGAGCAAGGTCAGCGTCGTGAAGGCGAGGCCGGGCCGCGTGTAGGTCTCGGTCCGGTCGTACCAGCGCAGCTCCTGCATGCGCTTTTCGATCTTCTCTGCGACCTGATCGTGCATTTCCTGCGCAGTGGCCCCTGGCCATACGGTGATGATAGTCATCACCTTGATTGTGAACGCCGGGTCTTCGGCGCGACCCAGCCTGAAGAACGACAGGAGCCCGGCCAGCGAGATTAGGCAGATCAGGAACAGGGTAATGGAACGCTCGCGCACGGCGAGCGCCGACAGATTAAATCGGCCTTCGCTCACGGACGTGCTCCTTCGTTCGCCATCGCGACGGCCTGACCGGACACGCGGACCTGTTCGCCTTCGTGCAGCAACTGAGCGCCGAGCGCAATGACGCGATCGCCTTGCTTCAACGTGCCAGACACGCGCGCGCTGTCGTCGTCCAGGTGCAGGACCGTCACCCGCTGCCATGCAACCCTGGCCGGCTTGCCGTTGACGACCCACACGCCGGGCCCTTTGCCCGCATCGAGCACCGCGCCGATCGGCACCTGCATGCCGCCCTGGAGCGCCACGCGTGCGTCCGGCATCTCGATCGTGACGGTTGCGCCTAGCGGCGCGTCGGCCAACGCACCCTGCAACACGTAACGCGCTTCGAAGGTGCGGGTACGCGGATCTGCCGTATCCGAGAGCTGGCGCAGCGTAGCTGGCACGCTGACGCCGCTGTTGCCGAACAGGGTTGCCTGGGCGACCGAGCCGATGGCCGGGCGCAAGGTTTCCGGTAGCTGGATCATGGCCTCGCGGCGCCCGGCATGGGCCAGGCGCACCACGGGCTGTCCGGCGCTGACGACCTGGCCGGGTTCGGCCAGCGTTTCCATTACGACGCCATCGCCGTCCGCGAGCAGCTCGGCATAGCTCGTCGCATTGCGCGCCACGTCGGCGTCGGCCTGGGCCGCGCTGAGCTGCGCCCTGGCTGCATCGGCGGCCGCCTTGGCCTGATCGTAGGCCGAAGCCGAGATCGCCCCCGTGCCGCGCAGGTCGCGATACCGCTCCTCATCCTGCGCGGTCTGCTGCGCTCGCGCCCGCGCAGCGGTGACCGCCTCCTGCCGGGCCCGCGCGGCGAGCTTGAGATCAATGGGATCGAGGCGCATCAGCAACTGGCCGCGTTTGACAGTTTGGCCGGCATCCACCAGCCGTTCCAGCACCTTGCCGGAAACACGGAAACCCAGGTCGCTTTGCACGCGTGCCGCGACGGCCCCCGTAAACGAGCGGGACGCGGGGACCGCGCGGTGAACGATGGCCGTGCGCACCAGCGGCACCTCGGTGCGCGGATCGGACGGTGCTTTTTCGCTGCAGGCCACCAGCGCAAGCGGCAGCGCACAGGCGAGTGCAGAGGTGGTGAGGCGTCGCGAGAACATGAAAGTCCCATCGATAAAGTGACGATGGCTTTCATTATGTTTCCAGTGACTATTTTAGTCAATAGTCACAACCAAAACGTATCAGGGCGACAGACTTCGGAGTACCAGGTTGGACAGCTGCGCAGGCGCAACATCGGTGGTATCGCGGTTGTACTGCAGGAGTAACGGATTGAGGTAGGGGCGCAGCACCAGATATATCGCCATTGCAGTTTCGTCCAGCGGCGTCTTGCGTTCGAAGTCTCCGCTTTGCCGACCTTCCTGCAAAACTTCCTGGAGCAACTTCTGCACACGTGCCTCATAGGCTTGCACCGCCCGCCAGTTTTCCGTGGCGGCTGATGCGGCAATGTCGTATAGCTTGCGATCCCGGAAAAATAGCCTGAGGCTCGCATCGGTAAAGACCTTGAAGATCCGTCGTAACTTCTCCGGCGGCAGATCCGTCTCCGCGACGGCTGTCGTGACCTCGTTTTCGATCTCGCGCAGACAGTTGACGCAGATCATCTCGCCAATGGCCTGCTTCGATTCGAAGAACTTGTAGATGTAAGCCTTTGAAAATCCGATCGCCCTGGCAAGGTCGGAGACCGTCGTTTTCTCGTAGCCATACCGGCTGAAGTGCTCGGTGGCGGCGGCAACGATCTGGTCCCGCACCTCGTGATCAGCCGGGCCTCGCGGGGGGGCGGAGGGAGTGGTGGTGTTTTTCATGGGCATAGCATACAGAAATGGACAACAAGTGACTATTTGGTATTATAGTCACACACGAAACATCGCTAAGACGCTCATGCTACCCAAACACCTCCTTGCTGCGGTCATTGTCGCCAGCCTTTCGGCGGCCTGCGCTGTCGGCCCCGACTATGTCCGGCCCGATGTAGCCATGCCGAACCATTTCCAGGGCCAGGCCGCGGTAGCTCACCGGCAGGCGGTGGAGAGCGCAGACCTAGTCACGTGGTGGACCGGTTTCGGCGATCCGCAACTGACACGATTCGTTACGCTCGCGCTGGCACAGAACCTAGACCTCGCGCAGGCCGCCGCTCGCGTCTCGCAGGCGCGCGCTGGGCTCGGGGCAGCGAATGCCGCGTTGCTGCCTTCCGGCAATGTCGGCGGCCAGGCGGCCCGGGTCCACCAGTCGGTTGAAACGCCGCTGGGACGTGTCCTGAGTTCAACGCCCGGTTTCGATCGCTACGGCAACGACTACGAGGCCAATTTCAGCGCAAGCTGGGAACTGGATGTATTTGGTGGCCTGCGTCGCGGGCGGGAAGCTGCACTTGCCGACTACCAGGCTTCAGAGGCCGGCGCAGTGGCCACGCGCCTGACTGTGGCAGCACAGACCGCAGACATCTACATCACCATTCGTGGATTGCAGGCTCGCCTGCAGGTGGCCCGCAAGCAGTTGCAGACGCAGCGAGATCTGCTCTCGACCATCAACCTCCTCTATGGCAAAGGGTTGGCGGCCGACCTTCAGGTGAGCCAGGCTGAAGGTGCGCTTGCGCAGGTTCGGGCATCCGTCCCAGTCCTCGAAGCGGGGCTGGATACGGCGATGAACGCGCTGGATGTAATGCTGGGCACACAGCCCGGCACGCATCGGGCGGAACTCATCGAGGGGGGCGATATCCCGGCCGCTCCGCGAATCGCGGGTACTGGCTCGCCCGGTGAGTTACTCAGGCGTCGGCCCGATCTGATCGCGGCCGAGCGTCGCCTTGCTGCATCCAACGCGCGTATCGGCGTGGCAATCGCTGAATATTTCCCCAAGGTGTCGCTCAGCGGGCTGATTGGGAGCGCCACTTCGGTGGCCAGCGGCAACCTGTTCAGCAGTGGCGCCAGTCAGGCCGCTGGCGTGCTGGGGCTGCGCTGGCGTCTGTTCGATTTCGGCCGCATCAATGCGCAGATCAATGAGGCCAAAGGCCAAGACGCCGAGATGCTCGCCGCGTACCGACTTGCCGCATTGCACGCAACGGAGGACGTCGAGAATTCTTTCTCGGCACTCGTCAAGCGCGAAGAACAGGCTGCCGTTCTCGCGCAGGGAGTGAATTCGCTCGGCCGGGCGCGAGCCGCCTCGTTTGCGGCCTACCAAAAAGGCGTCGTCAGCCTGATCGAAGTCCTGCAGGCCGATCAGAACTTGCTGCGCGTATCCGACGAGCGGGTTCAGGCGAAAACGGAGTCGGCGCGCGCAGCGGTCGCCGCATTCAAGGCGCTCGGCGGGGGGTGGCAACCCGCGGGTCCTCAGACCGTTGGATGGCGAAGGCTATCGGGCAGGAGTCGTTACGTGGCTGAGTACTTCTTTGACCTCAGCAAGAACGAACAGTACGAAGCTCTGGCATTCTCGCGTGAGCAATCCTGACGGCCCGCCCACCTACTGGAAAAAGATGTGTGGGTCGTCTGGGTACTGCGCGCACTATTTGAATCGCCCCGGCTTTCGAGAAGGTCGATGGGTTTAAGTGAAAACCGACGCATCGGCGAGACCCACCGATCCCGTGCTTTCCCACGGCGTTCGCCGATAAATCAACTCGGATATTAGACAATCCGCTCTCAGCAAGCCGCTCCGTGTATTTGGTGCGATGGATTCAACCGTCGGCCATCAGATCTTCGGCCCCAGCTCCGCCTCGCTCGCGCCGTCGGTCCCGAACACCAGCGCCTTGACGTGCAGCAATTGATCGCGCACCTTGGCAGCCTTCTCGAATTCCAGGTTCCGGGCGTGCTCCTGCATCTGCTTCTCGAGCTTCTTGATCTCGCGCGCCAGTTGCTTTTCCGACATGTCCTGGTAGTGCGCCTGCTCCTTGGCCTCGGCCAGCTCCGCCTTGGCATCCTGCGGATCGTAAACACCGTCGATGATGTCCTTGATGCGCTTCTTCACCCCCGTCGGCACGATGCCATTCGCCTCGTTGTGCGCCATCTGCTTGGCACGGCGACGCTCCGTCTCGCTGATCGCACGCTTCATCGAGTCGGTCATCTTGTCGCCGTACAGGATGGCCGTTCCATTGACGTTGCGCGCCGCACGCCCGATCGTCTGAATCAATGACCGCTCGGCGCGCAGAAAACCTTCCTTGTCCGCGTCGAGAATCGCCACGAGCGACACCTCCGGAATATCCAGCCCCTCGCGCAGCAAGTTGATCCCGACCAGTACGTCGAATGCGCCCAAGCGCAAATCGCGGATGATCTCTACGCGTTCGACGGTATCGATGTCGCTATGCAAATAACGGACCTTCACACCGTTATCGGACAGATACTCGGTGAGTTGCTCCGCCATGCGCTTCGTGAGCGTGGTGACGAGCACGCGCTCTCCCACCGCCACTCGCTTGTTGATTTCCGTGAGGACGTCGTCCACCTGCGTACGTGCCGGACGCACCATGATGATCGGATCGATCAGCCCGGTCGGACGCACCACCTGCTCCACCACCTGGCCCGTGCGCTTGGCCTCGTAATCTGCCGGGGTTGCGGAGACGAAGATCGCCTGACGCATCTTGCGTTCGTACTCGGCAAATTTGAGCGGGCGGTTGTCCAGCGCCGACGGCAGACGAAAGCCGTAGTTGACGAGATTTTCCTTGCGCGCCCGGTCGCCGTTGTACATGCCGTTGAACTGCCCGATGAGGACGTGCGACTCGTCGAGAAACATCAGCGCGTCGGGCGGCAAATAGTCCACAAGCGTCGGCGGTGGCTCGCCCGGCGCGGCGCCGGACAAATGCCGCGAATAGTTCTCGATGCCCTTGCAGAAACCCAGCTCCTGCAACATCTCCAGATCGAACCGGGTGCGTTGCTCCAGCCGCTGCGCCTCGACCAGCTTGCTTTCCTTGTAAAAGAAATCGAGCCGGTCGCGCAATTCGGCCTTGATCGTCTCGATGGCGCGCAGCACCGTATCTCGCGGGGTCACGTAGTGTGAGGACGGATACACCGTGAATCGTGGCACTTTCTGCCGCACGCGCCCGGTGAGCGGGTCGAAGAGTTGCAGCGTGTCGACTTCGTCGTCGAACAGCTCGACGCGCAACGCCAGTTCGGCGTGCTCCGCCGGAAAGATATCAATGGTGTCGCCGCGCACACGGAACGTACCCCGTCCGAAGTCCGTTTCGTTGCGCGTGTATTGCATGGCGATCAGTCGCGCGATGACGTCGCGCTGGCCCATCTTGTCGCCCTGACGCACCGTCAAAATCATCTGGTGGTATTCGGTCGGATTCCCGATACCGTAGATGGCGGAGACGGTGGCCACGATCACCACATCGCGGCGCTCGAGCAGACTCTTCGTCGCCGAAAGACGCATCTGCTCGATGTGTTCGTTGACGGACGAATCCTTCTCGATGAAGAGATCGCGCTGCGGCACATACGCTTCCGGCTGGTAATAGTCGTAGTACGAGACGAAATACTCCACCGCATTTCGCGGGAAGAATTCTCGGAACTCCGAGTAAAGCTGGGCGGCAAGCGTCTTGTTAGGCGCAAACACGATGGCCGGGCGGCCAAGCCGTGCGATCACGTTCGCCATCGTGAACGTCTTGCCCGAACCGGTCACGCCGAGCAACGTCTGGAACGCGAGCCCGTCCTCCACGCCTTCGGTCAACTGCGCAATGGCCGCGGGCTGATCGCCGGCGGCCGGGAACGGGCAATAGAGTTGGTAGGGAGAATCCGGGAACGTCAGGAACTTGCTTTCGTCGAGGTCGTGTTCAGCCGCAGGGGTCATGGCGGGGGTGCGAGCATGAGAGACGTAATTTGGCATTCTAGCGCGTCGGACGATTCCCTGAGTTCGATGGGTGACAACGGGGTCATCGGCAGCACACTCGGCAACCTGCGGCGAAGTCGCACGGTTCACCTTGCTCAGACTTCGTCAAATTCTGGCAATCCGTGGCAGTTTTCGTGTCGAAATCGCATGAATTCACGCTTTGCGAAGCGGCGTTTACCACAAGCGCAGGCAATCTTCGCTAAAATACCCCGTTGGGCCGATCCCGCGTAAGTGGCGGCCGACCCGCTGCATTTTCCTTCTACCTGCCTCGAGCCGTCGAAATGACTCTCTTCTCCGCTGTCGAACTCGCCCCGCGCGACCCCATCCTTGGCCTGAACGAAGCCTACAACGCCGATCACCGTACCGAAAAAGTGAATCTGGGTGTGGGCGTGTATTTCAATGCGGAAGGCAAGCTGCCCCTGCTCAAGGCCGTGAAAGCAGCGGAAGAACAACGCGTCGCCGCGGGTCTGCCGCGCGGCTATCTGCCGATCGAAGGCATTGCCGCGTACGACAAGGCCGTGCAGGAAATGCTGTTCGGCAAGGATTCCCCCGTGCTGGCCGAAGGCCGCGTGATCACCGCCCAGGCACTGGGCGGCACGGGCGCCCTCAAGATTGGCGCCGACTTCCTCAAGCAACTTAACCCGAACGCCACCGTCGCCATCAGCGACCCGAGCTGGGAAAACCACCGTGCCCTGTTCACGCAAGCCGGCTTCAACGTCGTCTCGTACCCGTATTACGATGCCGAATCGCACGGCGTGAACCTGCCGGGCATGCTCGACATGCTCGGCAAGGAACCGGAAGGCACCATCGTCGTGCTGCACGCTTGCTGCCACAACCCGACGGGCGTTGACCTGACGATGGACCAGTGGGCGCAGGTGGTGGAAGTCGTGAAGGCCCGCAAGCTGGTGCCGTTCCTTGACATCGCCTACCAGGGCTTCGGCGACGGCATCGACGCCGACGCCGCCGTGGTGCGCCTGTTCGCAGCCGCCGGCCTGAACTTCTTCGTGTCCAGCTCGTTCTCCAAGTCGTTCTCGCTGTATGGCGAACGTGTCGGCGCCCTGTCCATCGTGACGGGCAGCAAGGACGAATCGACCCGCGTGCTCTCGCAACTCAAGCGCGTGATCCGCACCAACTACTCGAACCCGCCGACGCACGGCGGCTCGGTCGTCGCCGCCGTGCTGGGCAACCCCGAACTGCGCGCCATGTGGGAAGAGGAACTGGCCGAAATGCGCGAGCGCATCCGCGCCATGCGTCTGACACTGGTCGAGAAGCTGCGCGCCCATGGCGTGCAACGCGATTTCTCGTTCGTGATCAAGCAACGCGGCATGTTCTCTTACTCAGGCCTCACCGCCGATCAGGTCGAGCGTCTTCGTGAAGAGTTCGGCATCTATGCCGTGAGCACGGGCCGTATCTGCGTGGCCGCGCTCAACGACAAGAACATCGACGTCGTCGCTTCGGCCATCGCCAAAGTGCTGCGCTGATCGCCGCTGGCGTCATCGATGAAAAGCCCGCCCCATCCGGCGGGCTTTTTTTGCTCCTCGTTTGTTGCACCGCAGCAACGATAGTTAATAACAATCGGCGGAATAAGCTAAAACTATAGCGATGATGCGGAAATGCCATATATCAGGGTTATGCTGCGTTGCACCGCCGCGATAAACGGTTGCATAATTCCCTACATCATCCGCCCCAGGGCACATAACATGCTGTATCAGATTCATGAGTACAACCGCGCGTGGCTGAATCCCCTCACGACGTGGGCTAAGGCGGCTGCGACGACTTTCGTCAACCCGGGCAGCCTGCTTGCCATGATGCCGGGCGCACCCCGCATCGCCGCCGGATACGAATTGCTGTATCGGCTCGGCAAGGACTACGAAAAACCCGAATTCAATATCAAGGCAGTCGAAGTCGACGGTCATAACATCCCCGTCGTGGAAATGACGGCGATGGAGAAACCGTTCTGCCGCTTGCTGCGATTCAAGCGATACGCGGACGACGCGAGCGCCGTGGGGCAACTCAAGGACGATCCGGTCGTGCTGGTGGTGGCTCCGCTGTCGGGGCACCACGCCACGCTGTTGCGCGACACCGTCACGACGCTGCTCAAGGACCACAAGGTCTATATCACCGACTGGGTCGATGCACGCATGGTGCCGCTTGAAGACGGCGAGTTCCATCTGGACGACTACGTCGCGTACATCCAGGATTTCATTCGCCACATCGGCGCGGAAAATCTGCACGTCATTTCGGTGTGCCAGCCCACCGTGCCGGTGCTTGGCGCCATCTCGCTCATGGCCTCGAACGGCGAAAAGACGCCCAAGACCATGACGATGATGGGTGGCCCGATCGATGCGCGCAAGAGCCCGACGTCGGTCAACTCGCTCGCGACGAACAAGTCCTACGAGTGGTTCGAGAATCATGTGATCCATCCGGTGCCGGCCAACTATCCGGGTTCGGGCCGATTGGTCTATCCGGGGTTCCTGCAGCACGCCGGGTTCGTCGCCATGAATCCGGATCGCCATGTGAAGTCGCACTGGGACTTCTATCTCGACCTGATGCGTGGCGACAACGACGATGCCGACTCGCATCGCCGGTTCTACGACGAGTACAACGCCGTGCTCGACATGGCGGCCGAGTACTACCTCGACACGATCAAGACCGTGTTCCAGGACTTCAGCCTCGCGCGTGGCACGTGGGATGTGGCAGGCCAGCGTGTCCGTCCGCAGGACATCAAGACGACTGCGCTCTTCACCATCGAGGGCGAGCTGGACGACATCTCGGGCAGCGGTCAGACGCAGGCGGCACACGAGCTGTGCACCGGCATCCCGGTCAAGCGCCGGGCGCATTTCACCGCGCCGTCGTGCGGCCATTACGGGATCTTCTCCGGCAGCCGCTGGCGCAACGTGATCTATCCGCAGATTCGCGACTTCATCGCGAAGCACGCCTGAACGGCATTCGTTTTTTTCGACTGCCATACCAAAACCGCCGCGTGGGCTCAGGCCCACGCGGCGGTTTTGTTTTTGACTGGCAGCGCAGCTAATGCAGACCGCGGCGCTCAGATCATCGCATTCGTAGCGAATCCAGCAGCATTTGTGTATTGAACGCGGAGTGCGTCTTGCGCGAATCGGCGGCCATCATGTCGCGCCCCATCACGATCGAGAGCGTATGACGGTTCGACATCACGTAATAGCCCATGGCCGAGATCGTCACGTACAGATCCACAGGGTCCACGCCCAGGCGGATTTCGCCACTGGCCTCACCTCGCTTGAGCGTCTGTGTGAGCAACTCGATAATCGGCGAGACCTGCTGACGAATCTCCGTCGACTGACGCATCGACTTCGCTTCGTGCAGATTCTCGTTGTTGATGAGCTGAATCAGTTCCGGATGATCGGTGTAATAGTCCCACACGAAGTGAGCCAGTTCGGCCACGGCGTCGAGCGGGGCAAGCACGTCGAGCTTCAGCGCGTGCTCCGCACGGTTAAATTCACCGTAGACCTCTTCGAGCACGGCCAGATAGAGCTGGTCCTTGTTGCCGAAGTAGTAATACAGCATGCGCTCATTGATATCCGCTCGGCGCGCGATGCTGTCCACGCGCGCACCGCTCGAACCACGTTCGGCAAACTCCTCGATCGCAGCGGCAAGAATGCGCTGTCGGGTGCGTTCGGGGTCCCGTTTGATCTTGGTTTCTGGTGTCGTCATGATCGGACGGTCGTTCTCAACCGGCGGAATTATGGCACAACGGTTTCAGTGTTTCTGCAAAATGCAGGATAATTCGACTTTCCGCCGAATCCCCCACTAAAGACGTGTCCGAAGTCAGCGCGCTCGCGCAGCGCATCGATGCCCTATTGCCCCAGACGCAGTGCACCAAGTGCGGTTACGCAGGGTGCCGTCCGTATGCCGACGCCATCGCCAGCGGGCAAGCCAGCTATAACCAGTGCCCGCCGGGTGGCGCCGAGGGTGTGGCGCGTCTCGCCAGGCTGCTCGACCGCCCCGTGATTCCGCTCAATCCGGAGAATGGTGCAGAGCGTCCCCGTCCGCGCGCCATCATCGACGAGTCGCTGTGTATCGGCTGCACGCTCTGCATACAGGCCTGCCCTGTCGACGCCATCGTGGGTGCCGCCAAGTTGATGCATACGGTCATCGAAGACCGCTGCACGGGCTGCGACCTGTGTGTGCCGCCCTGCCCCGTCGACTGCATCGACATGGTGCCGGTCACCGGCGAGCGCACCGGTTGGCAGGCCTGGTCGCAGGCACAGGCCGACGAGGCCCGCTCGCATTTCGAGGCTCATCAGGCACGCCTCGAGAAGGAAAAGGCGCAACGTGAAGCGCGCCTGGCGGCGCGCGCGGCCCGCGTCGCACCGGGCGCGCCCGGTGCATCGCAAGCCACCGAGACACTGACGACGGCTTCGCCGGTTTCATCGGGTGGCACACAGACACCGGATTCGTCGCCGGCGCTGGACGAGGCGTCGACCGCCGCAGCCCGCAAGCAGGCCATCATTCAGGCCGCGTTGGCGCGCGCACGTCAGAAGAAAGCCACGTTGGCCGCCGAAGGGCTTGGCCCGAAAAATACGGAGAATGTCTCTGCTGCCGTGCAGGCGCAGATCGACGAGGCCGAAGCACGCCGCAAGCGGCTGGGTCTTGCGACCGACACTGACGCGCCTCCCCCGGATACCCCTGACACCTCGGGCAAGGCCTAGACGCGCGGCTGCACGCCCCGTCCTCCAACAACAAGACCGCCCCAACCCCTCGCGCCACCCGCCATGAACGACGCCAAACGCCGTGCCCTGTTCGAGACGCTGCAACAACTCAATCCGCATCCGACAACGGAGCTGGAGTACACGTCGCCGTTCGAATTGCTGATCGCCGTGCTGCTCTCGGCACAGGCGACCGACGTCTCCGTGAACAAAGCCACTCGCAAGCTTTACGCGGTGGCGAACACGCCGGCGAAGATGCTCGCGCTCGGCGAGGCGGGGGTGTCCGATTACATCAAGACGATCGGCCTGTACCGCACGAAGGCCAAGAACGTCATTGCGACGTGTCAGTTGCTGCTCGATCGGCACGGCGGTGAGGTGCCTCGCTCGCGTGAGGCCCTCGAAGCACTGCCGGGCGTCGGCCGGAAGACGGCGAACGTGGTGCTCAACACCGCGTTCGGCGAGGATACGATTGCCGTCGATACGCACATCTTCCGCGTGGCGAACCGAACGGGCCTCGCGCCCGGTAAGGACCCGCTGGCGGTGGAACTGGCGCTCGAACGCGTCACCCCGCGCGAATTCAAACACGACGCGCATCACTGGCTCATCCTGCACGGCCGCTATGTGTGCAAGGCGCGCAAGCCCGAGTGCTGGCATTGCGCCATCGAACCGCTGTGCGACTTCCGGCCCAAAACGCCCGCACCGAAGGCCTGATCCGCCCCCTCCCCAGACAAACGCAAACACCTTGAACGACAACGGGCGGTCCCGGCATCGGGACCGCCCGTCTTATTTGGCGCGCCGTAATAACATCCTCGGCGCGTCGCGTGTCCGGCTTAAATGATGCGGGCCGCCTCGTCGAACGACAGACGCGGATTGCGCGGGAACAGCTTGTCGTGATCGCCGTACCCCAGATTACAGATGAAGTTGACACGCCAGTCAGTGCCGGCGAAGAACGTGTCGTTGACCTTCTGTGCGTCGAAACCGGCCATCGGGCCGCAATCGAGGCCCAGCGCGCGGGCGGCAAGAATGAAGTAACCGCCTTGCAGCGAGCTGTTCATATGTGCAGCGCCAGCGGCCTTCGCAGCATCGCCCGAGAACATCGGCACCATCTTCTCGGCCCCATTCGGGAACAGCTTGGGCAGATGTTCGTAGAACTTCAGGTCGAATGCGACAATGGCCGTCACGGGCGCCGTGCGGGTCTTGTCGACGTTACCCGGCGCCATGCATTCGAGCAGCTTGGCCTTCGCTTCTGCACTCTTCACGAAGACGATGCGCGCGGGCGTGGTGTTGGCCGACGTCGGGCCCCATTTCATGAGGTCGTACAGCTCGTGCAACGTTTCGTCGCTGACGGGCTTGTCGAGCCACACATTGTGCGTGCGGGCATGGGTGAATAGTTGGGCGATAGCTTCTTTGGCAATACTGCTCATGACGATAGACCTCGGCAGATGAATGGCGAACGATGCGCGATTGTACCGTCGCCATGCAACACGCGCTGACGCGATAAAAATCCCCGCGAGTTCAGGCGTTTGCAGACGCGCCGCGTGCCCCGCGCGCCGATAGCCAGACCACCCCGGCCAGAATCAGCACGCCGCCGGCAAGCTGCGGCGCAGTGAGCGTTTCACCCAGCAGCACGGCGGCGAGCAGCACCGTGACCACCGGCTCCAGCGTCGAGAGCATCGAGGCGCGCCCTGCCCCGAGACGCTGCAATCCGGCGAAGAACGTCAGAATGGCAATGACCGTCGAACACACCGCGATGGCAACGAGCGCCGCCCAGCCCCCGGACCCGGCCGGCCACCGCAACGGCAACCCCTGCGACATACGCACTGCGGCCATCGCACCGAAGGAGATGGTTGCCGCCAGACAGACGAGCGCGGCGGTGGCACGGGCATCGACGCCCTTCGTCAGCCTCGCCCCCACCACGATATAGCCCGAATAGATCAGTGCCGAGGCCACGGCCAGCACCATGCCAAGCGGCTGCCCGTGCCCGCCGCCAACCGTGAGCGCGGTGCCAAGCGAGCAGAGCACGAGTGCGCCCAGCTTCACGGGCGTCAGGCGCTCATGCAGAAAGATGGCCGCCAGTATTGTCACGAACACCGGGTAGAGATAAAGCAGTAGCGCGACCAGCGACGCCTGCGCGTACTGCAATGCCCCGAAGAAGCAAAGCGACTGGCCGACGTAGCCGATGCCGCCCATGAGCACAATGCCAAGCACACGGCGGCGCGACGGGAAGCGCACTCGCTGCAACCGGCACCAGACCAGCAGCAGGATGGCGGCCACGAAGAAGCGAAACAGCAGCATCGCGAAGATATCCGCACCAGAGGCCGTGGCCGCTCGCGCAAAGATGGCCATGGCGCCGAATGCGGATGCCGACACGGCAATCAATGCGACGCCGATCCAGGCCGAAGGCGGGGGCGCCGAGTGCATGATGGGGGTGTCGCCGGTGGCGGCCGGCACGCGGGGGCTTTGCGACATGATTGGGAAAATTGAGCGACAATACGGCCAGTTTTCATGCGATATCGGCGTGTTCCGCCACTACGGCTCGCCCGGCGCACTGCGGCCATCGATCCGCCATTGTAGTCATGGGATGGCGCGCCGCAAGATGCCTCACCCGAACCCCACGGAGTCCCCATGTTCAATCCGAGCCGCGACGAAGTCCGGCAATTCTTCTGCACCACCTGGCAAAAGCAGCGCAGCGGCAGCATCCTCACGCCGCTCGAGACGATTGCCGCCGACTGGATCCACGAACATCCCGAGTATCACGACGCCCTGTCCGACACCGAAGAAGCCAGCGCCCGCGATTACTCGCCCGAAGCCGGGCAGACCAACCCGTTCCTGCATCTGTCGATGCATCTGGCGATCAGCGAGCAGGTCTCCATCGATCAGCCGCCGGGCATTCGTGCCGCGTACGAAAAGCTGACCCAGCGCCTCGACTCGCCGCATGACGCACAGCACCGCATCATGGAATGCCTGGGGCAAACGCTCTGGGAGGCGCAACGCACCGGTCAGCCGCCGGACTCCGATGCCTATCTGCAGCGCATCGAGCAGCAAGCGTCGCGTTGAGCGAAGACAGGCACGAACCCGACCCGCAAGCGAAGACACCAAAGCAGACGACGGTTGCCCTTGGCGCAACCGTCGTTTTTTTATGCCGGTGCCGGACCGCTCACTTCTTCGTCACGAGATCGCCGGGCAGCGATTCGATATAGGCCGAAATATCCTTGAGTTCCTGCGAGGTGAACGGACGCGGCTTACCGTCCTTACCGAGCGTCGCGGGATTGGACATGACCTGCGTCTTCATGATCGCGTTACTGCGGCCAAATACCAGACTGGTTTCGTTCTGATAGGCACGCAGCGCGTTATACACGTAGTCCGCATATTGCCCCGCCAGCTTGGGATACTCCGGCGTGATCGGCGCGTTCAGATTGGCGCCGTGGCAGCTTACGCACATGCCTTTGTCGACAAGCGCTTTGCCGTTGGCGATATTGCCGGCGGCGTACGCCGGGCTGACGCCACCCGCGAGCATGGCGCCGAGCGCCAGGGATGCCGCAACGGCGGCCTTTACCATCGAATGCTTCATCGTGTTCTCCTCAGCCACGCACGTTTTACTTCTGGGGATTGACCGGCGTCGACGCCGATTGCGCCGCGTAGTACGCGGCAATGTCGACGATGTCCTGATCGGTCAACGTGGCTGCGATGCCATGCATCGTCTGGAACTTGCGGTCGCCCTTCGCGTACTCCTTCAGCGCGTTTTCGATGTACTTCGCATTCTGTCCGCCGATCCGGGGCACGTGATACACCTCGGGAAATGCGGTGCGATAGTCGGGAATGCCGTGGCAGCCGATACACATGGCCACCTTGTCCTTTGCCGCGTCCAGATTGGGCTTGAGTTCGGCCGCGTGAAGCGCGCCAAGCGACGTGAGCGACGTGCTGCCAAGCGCCAGCGCCATCATGGTGAGGAACTTTTTCATGGTCTTCTTGGGAACGTTTTTGGTTGGAATACCGGCCCGCAACACGCAGATCGACGTCCCGACTCCAAGGCCGCCGACCTGTGAAAAAAGCAATCGATTGTAACCCACACCTCCGCCCCCGGAAACTCGGGGCTGACCCGCACAGTTCTCCGAAGTTTTTCCGCAAGCCCTTGATGCAAAGACAGATTTTGACTGTCACGGCGAAGCTCATGCGCAATGTCTTATACTGAACTTTTTCCCTGCCCGGCCGGTTGGCCGGCTGTTTGCGGACGGCACAGACAATGCGCTTCGAAGGCTCTTCCCAGTACGTCGCCACCGACGACCTCAAGCTCGCCGTGAACGCGGCGGCCACGCTGCAACGACCACTGCTCATCAAGGGCGAACCCGGCACCGGCAAGACCATGCTCGCTGAGGAAGTCGCCGCCGCGCTCGATATGCCGTTGCTGCAATGGCATGTGAAGTCCACGACAAAAGCCCAGCAAGGGTTGTACGAGTACGACGCCGTCTCGCGTCTGCGCGATTCGCAACTGGGCGACGAGCGGGTGCGCGACATCGCGAACTACATCGTCAAGGGCGTGCTCTGGCAGGCCTTCGAGGCCGATCATCCCGTCGTGCTGCTCATCGACGAAATCGACAAGGCCGACATCGAGTTCCCCAACGACTTGCTGCGCGAACTCGACCGCATGGAGTTCTACGTCTACGAGACGCGCCAGCTCGTGAAAGCGCGCCACCGGCCGCTCGTCATCATCACGTCGAACAACGAGAAAGAACTGCCTGACGCCTTCCTGCGCCGCTGCTTCTTCCACTACATCAAATTCCCCGATCCCGCGACGATGCAGTCGATCATCGACGTGCATTTCCCGAACATTCGCCGCGAACTGGTGGGTGCCGCAATGGCGACGTTCTTCGAGGTGCGCGAGATTCCGGGGCTCAAGAAAAAGCCGTCGACGTCGGAGCTTATCGACTGGCTCAAGCTGTTGATGGCCGAGGAAATCGGCCCCGAAGCGTTGCGCAGCGCCGATAACAAGCTGGCGATCCCGCCGCTTGCAGGCGCCCTGGTCAAGAACGAACAGGACATGCATCTGTTCGAGCGCCTCGTCTTCATGAACCGCGCCAACCGGTAAGCGCGCCACCGTCATGCTGATCGACTTCTTCTACACCTTGCGCGCGGCGAAACTGCCGGTCTCGGTCAAGGAATACCTGACGTTGCTCGAAGCGCTGCACCGTCAGGTGATCGCGCCCTCGCTCGACGAGTTCTACTATCTGGCGCGCCTCTCGCTCATCAAGGACGAGAAGCACTACGACAAGTTCGATCAGGCGTTCGGTGCGTATTTCAAAGGCGTGCAGCAAATTGTCGACGCCTCGGGCGAGGTGCCGCTCGAGTGGCTCGAGAAGCGCATGCAGCGTGAGTTGTCCCCCGAAGACCGCGCGCGCATTCAGGCGCTGGGCGGGATCGACAAGCTCATGGAGCGGCTCAGGCAACTGTTCGACGAGCAGAAAGGCCGCCACGAAGGCGGGAACAAATGGATCGGCACGGGCGGCACGTCGCCATTCGGCAACGGCGGCTTCAATCCGGAAGGCATCCGCATCGGCGGCGAGAGCAACGGCAACCGCACGGCGGTGAAGGTGTGGGATCAACGCACCTATCGCGACTACGACGACACCGTCGAACTCGGCACCCGCAACATCAAAGTCGCGCTGCGGCGCCTGCGCAAGTTTGCGCGCGAGGGGGCGGTGCAGGAGCTGGATCTCGACGACACGATTCGCTCGACGGCGGCCAACGCCGGCTGGCTCGACCTGAAACTGGTGCCGGAGCGTCACAACAACGTGAAGGTGCTGATGCTGCTCGACGTCGGCGGCTCGATGGACGACCACATCGCACGTACCGAAGAGTTGTTTTCGGCGGCGAAATCCGAATTCAAGCATCTCGAGTTCTACTACTTCCACAACTGTGTCTACGACTATCTGTGGCGGCAGAATCGACGCCGTCACAACGAACGCTTCGAGACGTGGGACGTGCTGCGCAAGTACCCGGCCGACTACAAGCTGATCTTCGTGGGCGATGCCACGATGAGTCCGTACGAGGTGCTGCAACCGGGCGGCTCGGTCGAGTACAACAACAAGGAAGCCGGCGCCGTGTGGCTGCGCCGCTTCATCGACCGCTTCCCGCATCACGCATGGCTCAATCCGGAGCCCGAGCCGATATGGCAATATCGTCAGTCGATCTCGGTCATCCGGCAGCTCTTTGCAGGCCGCATGTATCCGATGACGCTGGCCGGGCTGGAATCGGCCATGCGCGTGCTGAGCAAGTGAGCCCGAACCCAAACCGCCCAACCTCATCACCGCAGATCGAACGCCCGGCCCGAGACTGCCGGCGGCATGTCTCGCCACCCGGCATCGCGTAACGTGGCGCAGCATCACAATAACAACGCAACGAGAGGCCCCCTTCCACCATGACGTCCAGCACCACTCCCTTGCCCCCCCTTCGGCCATTGGCGGATACGTCGCCGTCGGCGATCGTCGCCGGCTTCGTGGCCATGATGACGGGCTACACCAGTTCGCTCGTTCTGATGTTCCAGGCCGGACAGGCCGCCCACCTCAGCGCTGCGCAGATTTCGTCATGGATCTGGGCGCTCTCGATCGGCATGGGCGTGACGACCATCGGGCTATCGCTGCGCTATCGCACTCCGGTGGTCATCGCGTGGTCGACGCCGGGCGCTGCCCTGCTGATTACCTCGCTGCCCGGCGTGCCCTATGGCGAAGCCATCGGCGCGTTCATCGTCTGCAATGCGCTCATCGCCCTGTGCGGGCTTACGGGCGGCTTCGAGACGATCATGCGCCGCGTGCCGCCCGCGCTGGCGTCGGCGCTGCTCGCCGGGATTCTGTTTCGCATCGGGCTGGAAATCTTCGTCGCGGCCCAGCATCAGACGGCGCTCGTGCTCTCGATGTTCTTCACGTATCTCGTCGTCAAGCGCTTTGCGTCGCGCTACGCGATTCTGCTCGCGCTGATCGTGGGCACGACGGTCGCGGGCGGGCTCGGCCTGCTCGACTTCAGTCACTTCGACGTCTCGCTCGCCAAGCCCGTGTGGACCACGCCGTCGTTCTCCCTATCGGCGACGGTCAGCATCGCGATCCCGTTGTTCGTGGTGGCGATGGCGTCGCAAAACGTACCCGGTCTGGCCGTGCTTCGCGCAGACGGCTACAAAGTGCCGGCGTCGCCGCTCATTTCGACGACGGGCATCGCGTCGGTACTGCTCGCGCCGTTCGGCTCGCACGGCATTCATCTGGCAGCCATCACCGCCGCCATCTGCACCGGACGCGAAGCGCACGAAGATCCGGCCAAGCGTTACACCGCCGCCGTGTGGTCGGGTGTGTTCTATCTGATCGCCGGCACGTTCGGGGCGACCATCGCCGCCCTGTTCGCCGCCTTCCCGAAGGCGCTGGTGGTCTCGATCGCCGCCCTCGCCCTGTTCGGCTCGATCATGAACGGTCTGGCCAATGCCATGCACGACACGAAGCAACGCGAAGCCGCGCTCATCACGTTCATGGTGACGGCCTCGGGCCTGACGCTGCTGTCCATCGGCTCGGCGTTCTGGGGATTGATCGCGGGCGGGCTCACGCTGGCGATCCTGCAATGGCGGCGTGCATGATTGGCGTGTGAACGCGGCAGCAAGCCCCGCGGGCCGAGGTGATACCATTCGGCCCGCACCGTTTTTTCGAATTCAACGTAACCGCAGGAGCAGCGCAACCATGGCAGTGATCGAACCGACCCCGGTCTTCAAGGACAACCTCGCACAGATGGCCGCCATCGGCAGCATCGAGGGCATCGCTCGTATCGAACTGCGCGACGGCAAGGGCGCGGTCGTGGCGACCATCGAGAACGCACCGGGCAAGCAAGGCTCGCTCGCCGTGTACCACTATCTCAAGCAGGCCTTCGGCACGCTCGACGCCAAGGCTGCCGAGCACGGCCTGACCGTCTTCGGTGAGCACACCGCCGACGCGCGCCACCGTCCGGGCGCGCATCCGAACGTCGACCGTCTGCTGGCCATCGTGGCCGGCGGCGAAGCGCTGAGCATCAACGAAATCGCGGCCTGAGACAGCGGCTCGCGTCGCGCCAAAAGAAAAGCCAGCCTCTCGGCTGGCTTTTTTACGTCTCCTGCGCGCGCATCGTGCGGCGCAGGTTGGCGGGCTGACGTCAGATCGTCAACACCGGGCCACCGTCTCCGTTGGCCGAGCGAAGCTGCTTGACCCAACGCTTGGCCGGCAGGCCCGTGGCGGCTTCCACCACCTTCGCGCGAGCTTCCACGTCCTTCCACTCGACCGACAGCAGCGGGCCGTTGAACGCCAGCACGATGACATTGCCGTCGTGCACTTCCGGGAATTCGATCACGCGGTTATCGAAAGCCTGACGCAGACGACGGATGTTCTTCGGATAGCTGTCGTGATCTCCGAACAGGTTCATCGTCAGCATGCCCGGCTCACGCAGCGTGGCACGGCAAGCCTTGTAGAACGCAGGCGTGTCGTGCACCGGGCCGCGTGCGGTCGCATCGTAGAGGTCGACTTGCAGCACGTCGAGCGCGCCGTGATTCGCCGGATCGGTGACGAAATCCCACGCGTCCGCTTCCACCACCTTCAGATAACGCGAGTCGTCCGGCAGGCTGAACATCGTGCGCGCGGCGACAACCACGGCCGGGTTCAGTTCAACGGCCGTGACCTGCGTGCGCGGGAAATGCTGGTGCGAAAACTTGGTGATCGAGCCCGTGCCGAGACCCAGTTGCACCACATGCTTCGGCGCGCGCATGAACAGCAACCATGCCATCATCTGCTGCGCATATTCCAGCTCGATACGGTCGGGCTTGGACAGACGCATCGCCCCTTGCACCCACTCCGTGCCGAAATGCAGGTAACGCACGCCACCCAGTTCAGAGAATGTCACCGGCGCGAAGCGCGGCTTATAAGCGGGACGGGGAGCACGCGTGGTGCGCTCGTCGCTGACGAACGCTTCGGCTTCGATGGATTTGCGTTTGATGAGGGTCATGTGTCCTTCTGTGAAACTCGGGAAATTCCGATGGGTTCGCATTGTACCGGGTTCGCGCAAGACAGCCGTCAGGCCTGCCGTATCGCCACCGGCCGCCCTGCGATTCAGGCAGACGCCTTCGCCCCCAGCCAGTCGCGCAATGCGAGCCACGCGTCGCGTTTCGTCGCATACGGAATCGTATAGGCCGGACTGCTCGACGGCAGCAGCAGTACCGGCATCGTCACGCGGCTTTGTGCCAACGCGCGCTGCCCGATACGGGCTGCCGTCCCGCCGTTGAATGCCACGGCACGCAGCGACGGCAACGTGGCGATCAGGCCCGCGAGATCGCTGCCGGCATGCAAGCGTATGTTGCTGTCGAGACTGCCTTCGCGGCGCGCCTCCGCCACCACATCCCACAGTCCGACGCCGTGCGTGCGCAGCATCGCCAGCCGCGCGGCATAGGGCAGTGACGGCAACGGCTCACCGATCACCTCGCCTACCAGATGCCAGAAGCGATTCTGCGGATGCGCGTAGTACTGCTGGTGCGCGAGCGACACCTCGCCGGGCAGGCTGCCGAGAACAAGCACGCGCGTCTGCGCGTCCGCCACGGGCGGAAAATTGCGCTTGAGATCAGGGGTGGGAGACGTCGCCATGGCATTCAGTCGTGCGCCGGCACACCGTGCGCAGCCTGCAGACGCCGCCAGAATCGCGGCAGGAACGCTTCGGTCACCAGCAGCGGCGCCCCGTGCCGCACGAACACCGAGCGGCGCGCCCACAGCCGCGCGTGCGGCGTTGCGCCAACGAGCGGATCGCGGGCGTCGTGCCGCGCACGGCCATGCAGCAAATGGCGCGGCCCCAACGGGCTCGACACCAGCATGGAACGCATGACCGCAGGGTCGTGATAGAGCAGATCGGCCAGCGGACGCGTACGCAGACGACGCATCGCCTGCCAGATCGAACGGCTATACGTGAGCGGCGTGACGCTGTGCGCCACGACCACGGGCTCGTCATCGATCAGCAGGATGACATCGCGAGCCCACATCGGCGTACGCAACGGCACGCCGATGGCGCGGCACTGGTCGGCGTCGGCGGGCATCACCCGTTCTGCCACGACGCGCACACTCACCCGGCCAAGTGCCGACAAATGGCGTGTGAGCGCACCGCCCCGGGTCAGCCAGTCCTTATGACGACGCGAGAGCGCCGGTGCCGGGACAGCCTGCCAGCGCCGCCCGCCTACATCGAATCGAAAAGTCATGGCTCGGCATTATAAAGGCGCTGCGCGACGGCGTGCCGTGCACAAAACGGCCGTCCCCCGACGCGGGAAATCCACTGCGACCCGGCCAGCAGGAGGCTCACCGAAAATACAAAGGCCCCCGCGACATGTCGACGCGGGGGCCTTTGAACTACGCGATGATTGCGATTAACGTGCGGCGAGCAGCAGCGCGTTGGTACGCTTCACAAACGCGGCCGGATCTTCGAGGCTGCCACCTTCGGCAAGCAACGCCTGATCGAACAGCAGTTCGGTCCAGTCGGAGAGATCGGCGCTATCCGCCTTGAGGCGCTGAATCAGCGCATGCTCCGGGTTGATTTCGAGAATCGGACGGAATTCCGGCATCTTCTGCCCGGCCGCCTTCATCAAACGCTGGAGCGTGCCGCTCATATCGTTCTCGTCCGACACCAGGCACGACGGCGAATCGGTCAGACGGAACGTCACGCGCACGTCCTTAGCCTTATCGCCGAGCACTTCCTTCATCTTCTCGACAAGCGGCTTAAGGTCGTCGCTGGTCTTTTCCTGTGCCGCCTTCTCGCCGGCATCCTCGAGCGCGCCCAGATCCAGATCGCCACGCGCCACGCTCACGAGTGCCTTGCCGTCGAACTCATGCACGTACGAGAGCATCCATTCGTCCACGCGATCGGTGAGCAGCAGCACTTCCACGCCCTTCTTGCGGAAGACTTCCAGATGCGGGCTGTGGCTTGCCGCCACCCAGCTTTCGGCCGTGACGTAGTAGATCTTGTCCTGACCTGCTTTCATCCGGCTGACGTAGTCGGCCAACGATACGCTTTGCTCGGCCGAGTCGTTATGTGTGCTGGCAAAACGCAGCAGCTTGGCAATGCGCTCTCGGTTTGCATGATCTTCGCCCGTGCCTTCCTTGAGCACCTGACCGAACGCGCCCCAGAACTGCGTGTACTTGTCTTGCTGGTTCTCTGCCAGGTCTTCGAGCAGACTGAGCACGCGCTTCGCACAGCCTTCCCGGATCGCCTTCACATCGCGGCTTTCCTGCAAGATTTCGCGCGAGACGTTCAGCGGCAGATCGGCCGAGTCCACCACCCCGCGCACGAAGCGCAGATAGTTCGGCAGCAGTTGATCCGCGTCGTCCATGATGAACACGCGCTTGACGTACAGCTTCAGGCCGCCTTGCGAATTGCGATCCCACAGATCGTAAGGGGCGTGGCCCGGCACATACAGCAATTGCGTATATTCGCTGCGGCCTTCGACACGGTTGTGCGTCCAGGCCAGCGGGGCCTGCATGTCGTGAGCGATGTGCTGGTAGAACTGCGTGTACTGCTCGTCGCTGATCTCGCTCTTGCTGCGTGTCCACAGCGCGCTTGCCTGATTGACGGTCTCATCCGTCTCGGCGGGCACCATCTCCTTCTTCTCTTCGTCCCACGTCTCGCCGCGCATGACGATCGGCAGCGAAATGTGATCGGAATACTTGCGGATGATCGATTGAAGTTGCCACGACGAGAGCAGTTCGTCTTCGCCTTCGCGCAGGTGCAGCGTGATGGCCGTGCCGCGCGGGGCACGCTCGATGGTCTCGACCGAGAAGTCGCCCTCGCCGGTCGACGACCAGCGCACGCCTTCCGACGCCGGCAAACCGGCGCGGCGCGATTCGACCGTCATACGGTCGGCGACGATGAAGCCCGAGTAGAAGCCCACGCCGAACTGGCCGATGAGCGCGGCGTCCTTCTGCTGATCGCCCGACAGGCGCGAGAAGAACTCCTTGGTGCCGGACTTGGCGATCGTGCCGAGATGCGAGATCGCTTCCTCGCGGCTCATGCCGATGCCGTTGTCCTCGATGGTGACGGTGCGGGCGTTCTTGTCGAACGACACGCGAATCTTGAGTTCCGGATCCTGCTCGTACAGCGCAGCGTTGTTGATGGCCTCGAAGCGAAGCTTGTCAGCGGCGTCCGACGCGTTGGAGATCAATTCGCGCAGGAAGATTTCCTTGTTGCTGTACAGCGAATGAATCATCAGTTGCAGAAGCTGTTTGACTTCTGCCTGAAAGCTCATGGTTTCTTGCGCCATGGTCGGGAACCCTCATGAATCGGTGAGATGAATGGAATATCGACGCTGACCGCCGCCCGGCGCACTTGCGCGCGCGCTGCCAAAACGACGGTACAGATCGGAACATAGGGACAGGCAGCCGGCATTTCAAGGCCGCCAGCAGGGTTATTTCGGTGCGAGTTGCGCGAAGATACGGAAAATTGCAGCGGGCCCCGTCGGAATCCGGGGCTGTCGGGGCCATCCGCCAGGCCGGCCGGCGGGCCGTCTTCCGACCGTTCAGGCGGCCAGTTCGAGCTGTCGCGAGAGGAATGTCAGCATGGCGGGATCGCTGGAGCAGGCGACGTTCATACGCATCCACGTACTCGGCGTCTGACGCGGCGAGAACAATGCCCCCGGCGCAAACAGGAAACCCGCTTCGTGCCCGGCAGCGGCCACCGCACTGGTATCGACGCCGGTGTCGACCCAGAGGAACATGCCGGAGGTCGGATCGCCGAACATACGCAGGCCGATGCGCTCGAGATGCCGCCGCGTGTTGTCGCGCACGTCGTCGAGACGCGAGCGCAACCGCTCCACGTGACGCCGGTAATGCCCCTCGGTGAGCGCCTTGTAGACGATCCGTTCGTTGATCTCCGGGGTGGTCGACCCCGACAGCATCTTGTGATCGATGAAGGTCTTCGCCAACTCGGGGGAACACGCCACAAACGCCACGCGCAGATTCGCGGCAAGGGTCTTCGAGAAGCTGCCCAGGTAGATCACTCGCTTGAGCTGATCGAGGCTCGCCAGACGCGCCACTTGCTGGTGCGGCGGGCACAGGTCGCAGTAGATGTCGTCTTCGAGCACCATGAAGTCGTACTGCTCCGCCAGACGCAGAATCTGGAAAGCGCGCGCCGGCGTCAGCGACGTGCCGGTCGGATTCTGAAGAATCGAATTGATGATCAGCAACTTGGGGCGATGCTGCTGCACCAGACGCTCCAGTGCCTGCATATCCATCCCGTCCGGCGTGTACGGCACGCCAACGGTATGGGCGTCTTGCGACGCAATGCGGCCGAACATCACGAACCAGGCCGGATCTCCCACCAGCACGGTATCGCCCGCGCGCACGTACAGACGCAGCAGAAAATCCACCGCCTGCGTAATGCCGGACGTCAGCACGATCTGCTCGGGCCGTGCGCCGATTTCGAGTTCCGCGAGTTGCGTTTGAAGTTGAACACGCAACGGCAGGAAGCCGTGCGGATTGCCGGTTTGCAGCAGATGCGCACTCGACTGACGGCTCATGGAACGCATGGCCGACGTCATCATGTCGGCGTCGAGCCAGCCCGGCGGCAGATAGCCCATGCCGGGACCGCGCTCCGGCGCCACCGAGTGCAGCATGCTGCGCACGAGCCAGGCCACGTCGATGGGGCCCTTTGCCACCATCGGTACAGCGGCGTTCTGCGGCGGCATCACGGGCCGCTCACGCACGTAGAACCCCGAACCGCGGCGTGCCTCGAGATACCCCTGCGCAACCAGCCGCTCGTACGCCTCGACGACAGAAAAGCGCGACACGCGTTTGTCTTCCGCGAGCGAACGGATCGACGGCATGCGCATGCCCGGCAGAAATACTCGCTCCTCGATGCGCAGACTCGCCCAGTGCACGAGCTGGTCGACGAGCGTCATGCGTGCGGTGTCGAGCGCGGCGTTGTCCGCCAGCGCCAACGGAGAAATATGGTTCGTCGTCATCGTCTGTCCACCTCTGCCCGGCTGACGGCACCTCACTACCGAAGTGTCTGCCCATTGCCGCTCATGGCTCGCCACTCTACGCCAGCCAAATTCCCTGTCAATCCCGAACTGTACCGAAAATTTCATTGACATCTGTACCGGTACTGTACCGGAGTTAAACGATAAAGTGTCTCCTCAACTGGAGACCGCTATGCGTGAAATCCGACTCTTCGAACTGGACCGGGAACGGACTGTCTTCTGGCAGAGTCCGGCTGCCGAGTTGCCACAATCGCTTCAGGTGCTGCAGGGCGTGTTGTGGCTGACCGTGGAAGGCGAGCCCGCCGACCACTGGCTGCGGGCCGGCGAGAGCTTCGAGATTCGCCACGGTCAGCGGGTGTGGCTCGGCACATGGCAGGATGGCGTGCGCCTGCGCGTGAGTCAGCCGGCGAAGACGCTCTCGCCGCTGGCCGACAAGCCGGCCCGTCGTGCGGGCGGACGCCTCGGCTGGCGCCTCGCGTTGCGCGATCTGGCGGCGCGTGTGGCCAATCGGACGGTGGCGCGGCTCTCGCGCGGATGAATCGATGACCCGTTAAAGGCACAAGGCGACGAACGACGCGGAGTAAGCTATCGGTTTTATCGCCCGAACCCACTATGTCTGCACCTCACGCCCTGAAACTGGATCATCTCGTCGTTGCCGCGCAAACGCTGGAGGCGGGCGAAGCCCATGTCATCGAGCAACTCGGCCTGACGGACGTTGTGCCACAGCGTGGCGGCAAGCACGCACGCATGGGCACGCATAACAGTTTGCTAGGGCTGTGGGGCGGCGCCTATCTGGAGATCATCGCCATCGATCCGGACGCCCCGCCGCCCGGCCGTGCGCGCTGGTTCGGGCTCGACGACGAGGCTGTTCAGGCCCGTCTCGCCCGTGGACCGTATCTGGCGCATTGGGTGGCCCGGGTGGACCGTCCGCGCTCGCTGCCGCGCTGGCAGGCGCAATATCCGCAGCGGCTGGCGCCGGTCATCGAAATGCAACGCGGCGCGCTGACCTGGCAGATCGGCGTACCCGACGACGGCAGCCTGCCCGCATGGCAAGGCGCTGGACACGGTGTACTGCCGACGCTGATCCAATGGGACTCCCCGCAGCACCCGGCCGACATGCTGCCCAGCGCCGATTGTGCCGTCACGTTATTGCGCGGCTTCCATCCGCAGGCGACAGCGATCAATGAACAATTGCAATGGCTTGGCGCGGACACCCTCGTCAATGTCGAAGCCACACTGGTCGAGCCGTCGCTCGCAGCAGAAATCGATACGCCCGAAGGGCCGCGCACGCTGCGCTAGGGCCGGGCAACACCCAGTGACACCGAGCGCCCGGCACAATGCCTGCCGGGCGGACAACCGAGAACGAGATACACGAGGCAACACCATGAATTCGCGCGAATCCCGGGGCATGCTGATCGGGCTGATCGGCGTGCTGATCTTCAGTCTGACGTTGCCGATGACGCGTATCGTCGTCGCGGAAGTCAATCCACTGCTCAACGGACTGGGACGTGCGCTGGTTGCCGCCGTTTTCGCGGGCGCCCTGCTCTGGTGGCGCCGGGAACCGTGGCCCACGCTGCCGCAACTCAAGAGTCTTGCCATCACCTCGCTGGGCGTGATCGTCGCGTTCCCCGTGTTCTCTGCATGGGCGATGCAGACGATTCCGGCGTCGCACGGCGCGGTGGTCAACGGCTTGCAGCCGTTTTTCGTCGCGATTTACGCCTATTGGCTCGGCGGTGAACGGCCGTCGCGCGGCTTCTGGGTCTTTGCGCTCGCTGGCAGCGCGCTGGTGATTGCGTTCGCACTGCGCGCCGGAGGCGGCAGTCTGCACGCGGCCGACGGCCTGATGCTGCTCGCCGTGGTGATCGGCGCCCTCGGGTATGCCGAAGGCGGCAAGCTCGCTCGCGAGATGGGTGGCTGGCAGGTGATCTGCTGGGCGCTCGTGGTGTGTGCGCCGGTGCTGGTGCTGCCAGTGGGCTGGCTCGCGTGGCAGCAACCGTGGCCTGTGAGCGGCAAAGCCTGGGGCGCGTTTGCCTACGTCACCCTCTTCTCTCAATTCATCGGCTTTTTCGCTTGGTATGCCGGTCTCGCCATGGGCGGGATCGCGCGCGTGGGCCAAGTACAATTGCTTCAGATTTTCTTCACGATTGCGCTGTCCGCCCTCTTTTTCGGCGAACAGGTCGACACGGCAACGTGGCTGTTCGCCGCCGGCGTCGTACTGACCATCGCACTCGGCAAAAACATGAAGATCGGCGCCTCGCGACTCACGAGCAAACCGGTCTGAAGGCACGTCGCGGTGCATGTGATCCCTGCACCGCGGCGCGTCTGCCCCCCCGGCGTTTTGCGCTTGCCCCCACGTGCCCGGCACGCGCAACGCCCGATACTCGCGGCCGCTCAGAAAGGCCGCATCCTCAAAGCGAGACCATCATGCATGATTGGCAATATTCCGAACGTGCCCGCAATCTGACCAGCTCGGCCATTCGCGAAATTCTGAAGGTCACCGAACGCCCCGAAGTCATTTCGTTCGCCGGCGGCCTGCCCTCCCCCGCCACCTTCCCCATCGCCCAAATGCGTGCCGCTGCCGAGCACGTACTGACCGAATCGCCGCAGGCTGCGCTGCAATACAGCCCCACCGAAGGCTTCGCGCCGCTGCGTGAGTGGATCGCCAAGCGTTACTCGCGCGACGGCCTGACGCTCGTTCCCGAGAACATCCTGATAACGACTGGCTCGCAACAAGGCCTCGACCTCATCGGCAAGATCTTCATCGATGAAGGTAGCCGCGTACTGGTGGAAGCGCCGAGCTATCTGGGCGCGCTGCAATCGTTCTCGCTGTTCGCGCCGAAGTACGTGCCGGTGCCGACCGACGACCAAGGCCTGCTGCCCGAAGCGCTCACGCCCGAGATCGTCGATGGCGCACGCTTTCTGTACGCTATGCCGAACTTCCAGAACCCGACCGGGCGCCGTTTGTCCATGGCGCGCCGCGAGGCGCTGGCCGCCGTTGCCAAGCGGGCCGGCCTGGCGATCATCGAAGACGATCCGTACGGCGAACTCGACTACGAAGGACAGCGTCTGCCCAGTCTCATGTCGCTCGCCCCTGAGCACGTGCTGTATATGGGTTCGTTCTCGAAGGTCCTCGCGCCGGGATTGCGGCTCGGCTTCATCATCGGCCCGCAGGCCGTGATTTCCAAGCTCGTGCAGGCCAAACAGGCCGCCGATCTGCACACGCCGGGCCTCACGCAACGCATCGTGTACGAAGTGGTGAAAGACGGCTTCCTCGATACGCACATCCCGTCGATCCGCAAGCTCTACGCGGCACAGGCCAAGGCGATGCTCGCCTCGCTGGCAAAGCATATGCCGGCTGACGCCACCTGGACGACGCCGGCAGGCGGAATGTTCATCTGGTTGACATTGCCCGCCGGCATCGACACCATGCAGTTGCTGGACAAAGCGATTGCGCAGAATGTGGCGTTCGTGCCCGGTGCGCCTTTCTACGTTGGCACGCCGCAATCGAATACGCTGCGGCTGTCGTTTGTCACCGTGCCGCCCGAGAAGATCGAGGCGGGCGTTGCGCGCCTTGGCGCCCTCGTCGCCGAAGCGCTCACGCGTCGCGCCGCCTGAATCGTCTGCCCAGCGCGTCTTATCTGCCGGCCTGAAGGGAATTCGGGCCGGCGATCGACGGCGCGTCTGGCGCAAGTCGCCGCACCAGCCTCATACCGACCTGTCCGACCGATCGATCGGTCCGATTCAACGCATCTGCAAGGAAGCCGTACATGTCCGTCTACGACAAACTGAAGCAACTGGGTATTGAACTGCCGAGCGCCGGCGCCCCTGCGGCCGCCTACGTGATGAGCGCACAAACCGGCAATACCGTATTCCTCTCGGGCCATCTGCCCAAGAAGGACGGCAAGGTCTGGACCGGCAAGCTCGGCAAAGACGTCAGCGTCGACGAGGGTAAGGCTGCCGCCCGTGCCGTCGCCATCGAGCTGATCGCCACGCTGCACGCCCACACGGGCGACCTGAACAAGGTCAAGCGCGTTGTGAAGCTGATGAGCCTCGTCAACTCGACGCAGGAATTCACCGATCAGCATCTGGTCACGAACGGCGCATCGGAACTGATCGCGGAAGTGTTCGGCGACGCCGGCAAGCATGCGCGTTCGGCCTTTGGCGTCGCGCAGATTCCGCTGGGCGCGTGCGTCGAGATCGAGCTGATCGCCGAACTCGCGTAACGACAGCGCCGTGTGAGATGCGCCGCGTCGCGGCCATCCTCGCACACCCAATGACAACAGCCACCCTCGGGTGGCTGTTGTTTTGTGGGCGCTCGGGGATGTGCGGCGTGTGCGTTGTCCGCGTAGATCAGCGCGGCTGACCGCTGCCGTAAGCGCGGCGCATGGCCATCGCAACGGCAAGCGACAACACCACCGCTACGGCGAGCAACGCCACGACACCCTGCCAGCCATGCGACTTGAGCATCACGCCAGAGTAACTGCCCAAGAGGCTCGAGCCCAGATAGTAGAAGAACAGGTACAGTGCCGAGGCAATCGCCCGCCCTTCCGTTGCGCGGCGTCCCACCCAACTGCTGGCCACGGTATGCGCGCCGAAGAAGCCGAACGTGAAAATCGCCAAGCCGATCACCACCCCCAACACCTGTGAGGAGAGCATGGTGATGAGTCCCACGAAGGCCAACGCCACCAGCACCCACAACAGGCGGGGGCGGCCCACGCGATCCGACAGCGGCCCGGCGATGAACGAGCCGACCACGCCGATGAGATACATCGTGAAGATCGCGCCGATCGCGGCATGCGGCAAATGGAACGGCGATGCCGACAGATGGAAGCCCAGATAGTTGTAGACACTGACAAAGCTGCCCATCATCAGCCCGGCGAACAAGTACAGCCCCAACAGCGCCGGATCGCCCAGATGGCGACGTGCATGGCCGAGGGCGTCGCGCACGGTCATATGACGCGGGGTAAAGCGGCGCGAATGCGGCAGGCTGCGAGCGAACTCCAGCCCCATCGCCAGACACACCAGCCCGATCACCGCGACCGACACGCGCCACGAGAACATGTCCGCCACGAATGCGGCAAGCACGCGTCCGGCCATGCCGCCGAGGATGTTGCCCCCGATGTACAGCCCCATCGACATGCCAAGCGATCGCTGATCGATTTCCTCGCTCAGATACGCCATCGCAATTGCCGGCAATCCGGAGAGCGCCAACCCTTTGAGAGCACCGAGAATCACAAGCGTCTCGAAGTTGGTGGAGAACGCACTCGCGAGCGTCAGCACCGACGAGCTAAGCAGCGCAATCGTCATCATCCGCTTGCGGCTCACGCGATCTGCCGCAACGCACGTGACGAGCAAACCCAGTGCCATCATCATCGTGGCGGCCGACACCGACCAGCTCGCTTGCGCTGGCGTGATGCCGAACGTGGTGGTCAACAGCGGTAGCAGCGACTGCATGCAATACAACTGCGCAAACGTCGAAAAACCACCGAAAAAGAGCGCTCGGCTGATGACGGCATATTCGCGCGTGCCGCGTGCAACACCTGCCGGGAGCTTGGATGCCGGCACGCTACCGGCCGGTACGCCGCTGGGAAGAGGAAGGGAGTTCGTTGATGCCATGATGCTGGCTCGCCTCGTGCGAACCAAGGATGAAAGGTATGGAACCAATGATAAGTTTGCCGTTACCCCACGTCCAATATATATTTAAGCGATATTTCCATATATAAAACAGATCAATCGAGGCTCGACGTATGGAACTGCGCCATCTCCGCTACTTCGTCGCCGTTGCTGAAGAGTTGCATTTCAGCCGCGCGGCGCAAAAACTCAATATTGGGCAGCCGCCGCTCTCGATGCAGATTCGTGCATTGGAGGAAGCGCTTGGCGTACCGCTCTTCGAGCGCTCGCAGCGGCGTGTCTTCCTGACCGCCGCCGGACGCGCGTTTCTCGTGCGAGCGCGTCAGATCCTGGCCGATGCCGCCGCAGCCCGTCTGGAGGTGCAGCAAATTGCGGGACTCGACGCCGGAGAATTGCGCATCGCGTTCACAACCTCCGCACCGATGACGAATCTGATGAAACGCGTGCTCACCGGCTATCGGCAGCGGTATCCACGTGTGACGTTGACACTGAGCGAATCCCCGTCGGAACGCCAGCGGGACGCGCTCGCCGAGCGCACGCTCGACATTGGCCTATTGCGTCAGGCGGACAACGCCCCCCCGGTGGCGGGATTGAGTTTCGAGACGTTGATCGATGAAGCGCTGGTTGTGGTTCTGCATCAGGGGCATGCGCTATCCGGCCGTACTAGCGTATCCATTGCAGATCTGGCCAACGAAGCGTTCATCATGCATCCGCACGATGTCGGTACCGCCGTCGACGGAAAAATCCGGCAGATGTGCGAGCGCGCGGGGTTTACGCCACGCGTGGTGCAGGAAGCGCGCGAGTCGACAACCATCGTCGCGCTCGCGGCAAGCGGGCTGGGTGTTGCCGTGCTCCCCGCCGCCGTGCGATGCATTCAGATCGAGGGGGCGTGCTTCATGGACCTCAGTGAGCCCGATGCCCACACGCCCCTGCTGGTGGCCAAGCGCCGCGACGACGCCAGCCCCTTAGTGCTGGCGTTTGTCGCGATGTGCCACGAAGTGGCAGGTAGTCTTCACGAGACAAGCCGGCCAGCCGGCTGACCCGCGATCAGCCGCGCAGAGAAGCTGCCAGACCGATAACGACGACGCCCAACACGAGGTTGAGGATCACCAGCCGGCGGATGCCGTTCACCGCAGCCGCACCGTCAGGCCACGACTGCGCCTGCACCGCACGTTGCAGACGCGGGAACAGGGCAAAGCGGACGTGACCGAAGATGAGCATCATCAGTACGCCGATGCCTGCCATCGCGTGCACGGGCCAACGGGCGTACGAACCGCCCATCGCAAGCATCATGTGACCGCCCGACAGCAGGATCACCACGATGGCCACGCTCACCCATGTGAAAAATCGCGTGAGCGCCGCCTCCCACAACGGCAGGCGTTGCTGCGGCGAGAGTTCGGACGACGCTGGCCGCAAACAGGCCAGCGCAAAGAACATCCCCCCGATCCAGACGGCAACGCTGACCAGATGCAAGAAAAGGCTGAAGGCATAAACGCTCATGCATGACTCCCGTCAGGATGCCGAGGGCGCGGCCGGCAACACCGGCTCGAGCGAACGTGGCTTGAATGTGGCGAACTTGACCGCTGGCGAGCGCCCCTTGCGGGCGCGCTTGCCGATGTTCGGCGCCAGAGATGCGCCCGAGAGCGTCTCGGACTGCACCTTGCCGCCGCGAACTTCGCCGTACACCGTGACACCGGCTTGGCTGATGGGCACAGCCGACACCAGCGTCTGTTTGTCTTCGAGACCGATCAGCGTGACACCGCGTCCGCCGCCCGTGAGCGACTTCATCTCGTCCATGCCAAACACAAGCAGACGGCCGTCACTCGACAGACAGGCTACTGCGCTCGCCCCCTGCCAGATTGGCGTCGGCGCCAGCGGCTCAGCGCCGTCGTCAATGGTCATGAACGATTTGCCGGCCTTCACACGGCTGACCATGTCGCCCAGCTTCGTCGTGAAACCGAAACCCGCCGAGGTGGCCAGCAACAGTTGCTGATCGCCCGATGCCGCGTAGTAGTGCAGCAACCGCGAACCCGATTCCAGTTCGATCAGCGACGTGAGCGGCACACCATCGCCGCGCCCGCCCGGCAATTGCGCCACGGCCACCGAATAGACGCGGCCATTGCTGCCCCAGGCAATCAGCGGATCGACGGTGCGGCATTCGAAGGCACCGTACAGGGCGTCGCCCTGCTTGAACGAGAAGCCTTGTGCATCCAGGCCGTGGCCCTTCAAGGCGCGCACCCAGCCCTTGGCAGACACCACGACCGTGACCGGCTCATCGACCACGCGGGCCTCGGCGACGGCGCGCTTTTCTTCCTGAATCAGCGTACGGCGATCGTCGCCGAACTGCTTCGCGTCGGTTTCGATCTCCTTGATGATCAATCGCTTCATCGTGCTGTCGTTGGCAAGCAACTCTTCGAGCTTTGCCTTCTCGTCGCGCAACGAGGCCAGTTCCTGCTCGATCTTGATCGCTTCGAGACGCGCCAACTGACGCAGCCGGATTTCCAGAATGTCTTCCGCCTGCCGCTCGCTCAACTTGAACGCGCTCATCAGCGCGGCTTTCGGCTCGTCCGACTCGCGAATGATACGAATGACCTCGTCGATATTCAGGAAGACGATCATCCGGCCTTCGAGAATATGAATTCGGTCATTGACCTTGCCCAGACGATGGCGCGAGCGGCGCGTCACCGTCTCGAAGCGGAATCCGATCCACTCGGTGATGATGTCGCGCAACGACTTCTGCGCCGGGCGGCCATCGGCGCCCACCATGACGAGGTTGACCGAGGCGCTCGACTCCAGGCTCGTGTGCGCCAGGAGCATCGTGACGAATTCCTGCTGGTCGATGCGGCTCGACTTCGGCTCGAACACCAGCCGCACGGGCGCGTCTTTGCCCGATTCGTCGCGAACCGTGTCGAGCATGCCGAGCACCGACTGCTTGAGGTTCTGCTGCTCCGGCGTAAGCGTCTTCTTGCCGAGCTTGATCTTCGGATTGGTGATTTCCTCGATTTCCTCGAGCACCTTCTGACCCGAAGTGTTCGGCGGCAGCTCGTACACGACGGCTTGCCACTGGCCGCGGGCCATCTCTTCGATCTTCCAGCGCGCACGCATCTTGAGACTGCCACGGCCGCTCTCGTAGGCGGCGCGGATCTCCGCAGCGCTCGAAATCAACTGACCGCCGCCCGGGAAGTCCGGGCCCTGCACGTACGTCATCAACTCGGCATCGTCGAGCTTCGGGTAGCGGATCAACGCAACCGCCGCCGACGCGACTTCACGTAAATTGTGCGACGGGATTTCGGTCGCCAGCCCCACAGCAATCCCCGAGGCCCCATTGAGCAGCACGAATGGCAGGCGGGCGGGCAACAGACGCGGCTCTTCTGTCGAGCCATCGTAGTTCGGCACGAAGTCCACGGTGCCCGCATCGATTTCGTCGAGCAGCAGTTTCGCGATCGGCGTCAGACGCGCTTCGGTGTAACGCATGGCTGCCGCACCATCGCCGTCGCGCGAGCCAAAGTTGCCCTGGCCGTCGATGAGCGGGTAGCGCATCGAGAAATCCTGCGCAAGACGCACCAACGCGTCATAGGCGGACTGGTCGCCGTGCGGGTGAAACTTGCCGAGCACGTCGCCGACCACACGCGCCGACTTCACCGGCTTGGCGTCGGCCGCAAGGCCCATTTCGTTCATCGCGAACAGAATCCGGCGCTGCACCGGCTTCTGGCCATCGCAGACGTCCGGCAGTGCACGGCCTTTAACCACGCTAATTGCGTAGTCCAGATAAGCGCGCTCGGCATAGGCGCCAAGCGTCAGCGTGTCGTCATCCGACGGTTGCGTAAAGAGATCTTCTACTTGTTCCATAAAACCTGTGGGTTTGCTGCGAACGTTTGACGAGAGTTCGGGTGGACGTTGACCGCGAGATCATACCAAGCTCGTCGGCACATTTCGGCAAAAACACGTCCGATTGACAAAGCGAGACGCGATTTCAGCGAGGAAGCGATGGGAATCGGGATGACTCCGCTCACATTTCAGACGAATCCAAGCATCGAGACCGTGGAATCGACATGCGGCAACACAGCCATCGCGCCCGCGAACCTCCGGTGGCAAAGTCGGTGGAATGGTGCTTCAGTCGGTCGGCAGCGCGGAAGATAGTACCTTGGGCGCCGAGTCACGCACCGACGCGTTCGGCAGGGTAGCGGGCACGACAGGAAGGCCAGACGGCGCACCGAGAATGACGTGAATGCGGCCGTTGCGCGAACCGCTCACGCGAGCGCGGCCGACTTGTCCCACGTCGCCACTGGCCCGTATCACACCACTGCCGGGCGCAGCGTTCGACGCCTCGGGATTGAAACGTCGATAGAGTTCGAGCACGGCAGCCACGTAGTCGCGCGTCTCCGCGTAAGGCGGGATCTGATCGGCGTGACGCGCCACGGCGCCCTCGCCGGCGTTGTACGACGCGAGGACAAGCTCGAGACGATCGGGATAGCGCGCCTGCAGATCGCGCAGATAGCGCGCTCCGGTCAGGACGTTGATATCCGGATCGGCGAGTTTTTCCGCGACCGTGCGCTTCGCGTCGGCACGCACACCGTAACGCTCGCCCGTGGCCGGAAGTACCTGCATCAGACCGACGGCTCCCTTGGGCGACACCGCCGCGCTGTCGAATCCTGACTCTGCCGCAATGACGGCCTTGAGTAACGCAGCGTCCACTTGAAAACGCTGCGCCGCCTGCGCGATCAGGGGCGCCAGTTTTTTCAGATTGGGGTGACGCGCAAGGGCGTCGTACAGACGCGAGCGATCGGTACCGCTGACAACGCCGCCCTGCGACGCCCGCAGATCGGCATTCCCGCCCGCTCCGACGACCAGACGGTAACGCGCATCGAGTTTGCGCGCCGCCAGATGGGCGACGCCATTCTCGTCGACGTAACCGTAGAGTTCGGCGTGCGCAAATGGCGTCGCGCCAAGCAGCGCGGCCGCCAGCGCCAGCCCTGCGAACTTGCGCAGAGAGACCTGCCGGCGCAGCGCGCTAAGGCGAGACGTCATCGAGAAGTGGTTATTGCTGACCTTTGACATGCACCTTGATCGTCTGGCTCATCGCCGGACCGTACGACTGGTGCGCACCGTTGGCGAACTGCATCGTCAACGTGTGATCGCCCGGCGTCAGATTGACGCTCGTCTCGGTCTGGCCTTTGCCAAAATGCAGGTGCGTATCGTCGGTGGGGACGACCTGACCTGCAGGAATGGAACCGCCGTCGATGATGAGGTGGTGATGACCGGTGTTGGGCGTCATATCGCCCGCCGGCTTGATCGCCATTCCCTCGACGCCAAACTTGACCACCACCGGGTTTGCCACCGTTGCCCCGTCCGCCGGAGCAACGAAAAAGACGCGCGGTTGAGGCGATTGTGCCAAAGCGGTAACGCTTGCGCCCGCAAGCAGCAACGGCACGAAAATGCAACGCATTGAACGCAACATAACGCGACTCCCGGTAAGAGTAAGACTCGGATTATCCCACTATGTGAACGCTCACGCTGGTCTGCACATGCGTGAGGTCCCCGTCATTGGAACGACACCCGCAAAAACGCTCAGATGTCGGCTTCCACTTCATTGCCCTTGGCCTCGAGCCAGCTACGCCGTTGCGCCGCTTCGCCCTTGCCCATGAGCATGTTCATCCGCGCCACGGTCGCGTCGAAATCGAGCCCGCCGAGTGCCACGGGGCTCAACCGGCGAGTGTCGGGATTCATGGTGGTTTCCCACAACTGCGCCGCGCTCATTTCTCCCAGCCCCTTGAAGCGGCTGATCGACCATGCGGATTCGCGCACACCGTCCTTGCGCAACTTGTCGAGAATCGCTTCGAGTTCGCCTTCGTCGAGCGCGTAGAGCTTCTGCGCGGGCTTCTTGCCACGTGCCGGTGCGTCTACGCGGTACAGCGGCGGACGTGCCACATACACGTGCCCCTTCGCGATCAATTGCGGGAAATGACGGAAGAACAGCGTGAGCAGCAACACCTGAATGTGCGAACCGTCAACGTCGGCGTCCGAGAGGATGCAGATCTTGCCGTAGCGTAGATTCGACAGATCGGGCGTGTCGTTCGCGCCGTGCGGGTCGACGCCGATGGCCACGGCGATGTCATGCACTTCGTTGTTCGCGAAGAGCCTGTCGCGCTCGGTTTCCCAGGTGTTGAGGACTTTGCCGCGCAACGGCAGAATCGCCTGGAACTCCTTGTCGCGCCCCATTTTCGCCGAGCCGCCCGCCGAATCACCTTCAACCAGGAACAGTTCGTTGCGCGTGATGTCTTCGGTCTCGCAATCGGTCAGCTTGCCCGGCAACACGGCCACACCGGAACTCTTTTTCTTCTCGATCTTCTGGCCTGCACGCGTGCGCGCCTGCGCCTGACGAATCACGAGTTCGGCAAGCTTCTTGCCGTGCTCGACGTGATGGTTGAGCCACAGTTCAAGCGCAGGACGCGTGAACGACGACACGAGACGCACAGCGTCGCGGCTGTTCAGACGCTCCTTGATCTGCCCCTGGAATTGCGGATCGAGTACCTTCGCGGACAGCACAAACGACACGCGCGAAAAGACATCCTCGGGCAGCAGCTTCACGCCCTTGGGCTGAAGATTATGCAGTTCGATGAAGCCGCGCACGGCCTGAAACAGCCCTTCGCGCAACCCCGATTCGTGGGTACCGCCTGCCGGTGTGGGAATCAGGTTGACGTACGACTCACGCACCGGCGCGCCGTCTTCGGTCCATGCCACGACCCACGCTGCGCCCTCGCCTTCGGCAAAGCTGTCTTCGCTGCCATCGGCAAATCGCTCGCCCTCGAACAACGGGATGAGCGGCTCTGCGCCGCCCAGCGATTCGACCAGATAGCCGCGCAGACCATGTTCGTAGAACCACGTCTGTTCTTCGCCGTTCTTCTCCTGACGCAACGTGACGCGCACGCCCGGCAACAGCACGGCTTTCGAGCGCAGCAAGCGTTGCAGTTCACCCAGCGGCAGCGCAGGATTGTCGAAGTATTTCGTGTCCGGCCAGACGGTGACGCGCGTACCGCTCTTCTTCTCGCCACGTTGTGCGGCGCGCGAATGCAACGGCACGCTGACGTTTCCGCCGTTGGCAAATTCGAGTTCGGAGACCTGGCCCTCACGCCAGACCGTCACGGCCAGACGTGTCGCCAGCGCGTTCGTCACCGATACGCCAACGCCGTGCAAACCGCCGGAGAAGGTGTAGGCGCCGCCGGCAGCCTTGTCGAACTTGCCGCCTGCATGCAGACGCGTGAACACGATTTCAACGACCGGCACGCCCTCTTCCGGGTGGATGCCGACGGGAATGCCCCGGCCGTCATCCTCGACGCTCACCGAACCATCCTTGTTCAGCGTGACGAGAATCTGCTTGCCGAAACCGCCAAGCGCTTCGTCGGACGCGTTGTCGATGACTTCCTGAATGATGTGCAGCGGATTTTCGGTGCGGGTGTACATGCCCGGGCGCTGCTTGACCGGCTCAAGGCCCTTCAGGACCTTGATGGACGCTTCGCTGTACTGGGCAGGCGTATTTTTTTTCGACATAGCGTGACTAAATTGGGGTACGACGCCCCGTGATTATCCACACATCCTGTGGACAACCACGGGGAAAACCCATTAACACATGAAAAAAGCGACGCCGGATCAACGACTTGAGTTGCGGCGCCCACATAATGGGCACTCTGCGCGCTCGGCGCCCGGCATGGGTGAGCCGGGAGGCGAGCCGCGCCTGATGAATCGCGGCCTATTGTACTGTCACTCGCAACGCGCTCGAATGACAACCCGTGCCAGTCGACGCGATGCGGCCGGATATCCGGCCGCAAGCGCTTCGTTCAATCGTCAGGCGCTCTCGCCGCGCTGCTTGGCTTCGAGCACTTCCCAGCGTTCGAGCGCTTCGAGCAACTCTAGTTCGATGGCCTCGAAACGTTCGGACAACGCCGCCCCGGCTGCCGGATCTTTCACAAAGATCGAGCCATCTTCAATCTTCGCAGCGGCGTCCTTTTGTTCCGTTTCCAATGCGGCAATGCGCTCCGGAAGACCGTCGAGTTCGCGCTGCTCCTTGTAGCTCAGCTTGACCGTGCGATTGGCGCTGCGCTTCGACGCGCCGGGCGCTTCCCTGGCGGCCTCGTCGGCCGGCGCACGCTGCGCAGCAAGCGCGGCGGAGCGTTCACTCTGCACCTGCCAGTCGGTGAACCCGCCGACATACTCGCGCCAGTTGCCGTCGCCTTCCGCTGCGATGACCGAAGTCACCACATTATCCAGGAACGTCCGATCGTGGCTCACGAGGAACACCGTGCCGCTGTAATCCTCGAGCAGTTCTTCGAGCAGTTCCAGGGTCGGGATGTCCAGATCGTTGGTCGGTTCGTCGAGCACCAGCACGTTGGCCGGGCGCGCGAACAATCGAGCGAGCAGCAGACGGTTCCGCTCGCCGCCCGAGAGCGACTTCACCGGGGAGCGGGCACGCTCCGGCGAGAACAGGAAGTCGCCGAGATAGCTCATGACATGCTTGCGCACGCCGCTGATTTCGATCCAGTCACTGCCCGGACTGATCGTATCGAGCAGACTCTTCTCGGGGTCGAGTTGCGCGCGCATCTGATCGAAATACGCCACCTGCAAATTGGTGCCGACGCGAATCTGCCCGCTATCCGGCGCGATTTCGCCGAGGATGAGCTTAAGCATCGTCGTCTTGCCGACACCGTTCGGGCCGACAAGGCCGACTTTGTCGCCACGCATGAGGGTCGCCGTGAAATTGCGCACGATGACGCGCTCGCCATACGACTTTGTGACGTTGGTCAGTTCCGCCACGATCTTGCCGGACTTCTCGGCCTGCGCCACATCCATGCGCACGTTGCCTTGAATTTCACGACGCTCGGCGCGCTCGTTGCGCATCGTCTTCAAACGCTCGATACGCGACACACTGCGCGTGCGGCGCGCTTCGACGCCCTTGCGAATCCACACTTCTTCCTGCGCGAGCAGCTTGTCGAACTTCTCGTTCTCCACCCGCTCGACTTCAAGCTGCGCGGCTTTGCGCTCCTGATACTGCGTGAAGTTGCCGGGGTACGAGAGCAAGCGCCCGCGGTCGAGTTCGACGATACGCGTGGCAACGCGGTCGAGGAAACTGCGATCGTGAGTGATGAACAGCAGCGCACCGCGATAACCGATGAGCAGGTCTTCCAGCCATCGGATCGCTTCGAAATCGAGGTGGTTGGTCGGCTCGTCGAGCAGCAACACGTCGGGTTTGGCTACCCACGCCTGTGCCAGCGAGACACGTTTTTGCATCCCGCCGGAGAGCGCTCCCACGCGCGCGTGCCCGTCGAGGCCAAGCTGAGCGATGGTCGTCTCGACGCGCGTCTTGACTTGCCATGCGTCGGCGGCGTCGAGCGACGACTGCAGGGTATTGAGACGCGCGAGCAGCGCATCGTGCTCGGCCCCGTCGGGGGCGTCGGCCAGCGCCTCGGCTGTGCGATCATAATCGGAGAGCAGCAGATGTAAATCGCCGAGGCCGAGCGCGACGGCGTCGAACACCGTCTGATCGGCGTCGAACTCGGGTTCTTGCGGCACATAGACCGTATTGAGCCCGGCCTGACGAGCGACCAGCCCGTCGTCGGGCACGGTCAAGCCCGCCACGATCTTGAGCAGCGACGATTTACCTGCGCCGTTGCGCCCGATAAGCCCGACGCGCTCACCGGCTTCGAGCGAAAAATCGGCATTGTCGAGCAATGCCACGTGACCGAACGCCAGTTGGGCGCCCGTGATGGAATACAAGGCCATGTGTCGGGGAACGGGAGAACTGCGATGGGAGGTATTGTAGTGCCGGGCGCGAAGGCCCGGCCGATATTGCACTGCTATTGCACGGCGACGGTACTGTCATTGCGCCGCCGGCGCGCGCAGCATTTCGATATGCATGATGCCGTCTTCGTCATACGGCTCGCTGACCTTGACGAACCCGAACGCGCCATAAAACGCTTCCAGATAGGCTTGAGCGCCGATGCGCAGCGGGGCCGACGGCCACTGCACCTCGGCAATGGCGATCGCCCGGGTCAGCAACTCGCGCCCGAGCCCGGTGCCGCGATGCGACGCCGCCGTGATCACGCGCCCGATCGACGCTTCGTCATAAGCAAGCCCCGGCGGCAACAGGCGGAGATACGCAGCAATTTGCGGCTGATCCGATGCGTCGCGCACTTGCGCGACGAGATGCAGGCTATGGAGATCGCGTCCGTCGACGTCCTGATAGGGGCACTGTTGCTCGACCACGAATACGGCGCTTCGCGCCGCCAGAATGCGATAAAGCAGTGTGCTGCCCAACTCGTCGAACGACTTGCAAATCCATTCCATTCCCGACGCTCCAGCCTCTCGTTGTGAAAGGCCGGACTATAGCACCGTCGCAAAGCGACGATGCCAGCATCGCGCACATGGAATGAACTGCTGGGAATCCGACTTACTGATAGTAGACGATGCCTTGCTCGATGTCGGCACGGGCATTACGCTCGGCGTCATCAAGGGCGTTACCTTGCGTAGCAAAGCCGTAGGCAGTCTGCACCTGATAGGCACCTACTTTTTTCATGCCTTGACGGGTCGGACGATGAATCTCGTAAAACGCGTCCCACCGGGCGTTGTCACGCTCCACGGCATGGACGATGTACTGGAATTCTTGATATTGCGTTGTTTTCATTTTGTATCCTTCTTACTGCATAAAATTTGACTAATAACTATCCCTCTCGAATCGGCTTACGGTGATGAGAGTGCAGATTTGCACAAATGTTTCCGTGAAGTGCACGCAGCCTATCGGGCAAATATGACAAGCACACGACATTCGCGTGACTGACATACGACAGACGGCACTGCTGAACGCTGCATACGGCACAAGACCCTATGCACACCGTCATTGCGCAACGTAAGGCGCAACGGGGGGCGTTCTGTGTACGACTTCCTGTTTCGGGGAACGATGCACTGCCGCCCGGTCGAGGGCAGCAACAAGAACGTTGGTCACGTGGAATCGCGCCAATCATTCAGGGCGACATGGGGTAGCACGGTCGTGCGGCACATGTGTAGTGATAATCGTGCCACACGTTGGCTATCTTCCGGACGGGGTCTGAACCTGCCCGGCAATTCATGCCACGGGGGACTGCCACTCATTGAATCCGAAGATGACGGAAAAATGAGTACAGTTCGCGAATGATAACAGAAAAATCCTGCTCGTGCACCGAAGCGGCGCAATCCCGAACTGTGGCTACGGCGTGGCCGTGCGGTCCTCTATTTGGGCCAGTACCCAGTACATATAGCCCGCGAACGCCCCGAAGATCACGTGCCCGGCGACCATCGTCCAGCCGCGCGACTCGATGAACCACGGAAACAACTGCGTCATGATGTGAAAGTTGACGGCGTAGACGACGAGCCCGAAGACCCCGCCCGCAACCGACACCGTGACCACATCCGAGTCCAGCCGGAACGGCGCGATGATCGCGCCCAGCACCACGCCAAGCACGACGCCGATGGCCGCGTGGACCAGGAGCGCCATGGAGACGATGGAAAGGTCGAACGTGGCCGGCTGAGACAGAATGCCCGGGCCCAGCACAATGGCCGCGACCATTCGAGGCGGCACCCACGGGCTCTGGCCTGAGACCAGCAGCACCATGAGCATTTCCACCGCAGAGAAGAAGGCGCAGGCGACAAAGCCGGCAATAGCGGCCGCCACCCAGTCGGGCGAGCGGTGCGTGTAGCGATGCGAATGGAGGTGCAGTTCCATGATGTCCTCCCTTGAGGGTCACTCACAGGCCGCCGGTAGCACCGGCAGTCTTTTCAGGATAGAACAATCCGGGCGCGGCAACGGCTGGCCCGCGCTATATACTTGGTGTCGCAGCCCGCCGCCGGCGGGACTTTCGGGAGATATCGCATGTCCAGTCTTATAGGCTTGCTCGTCGCTATCGTGCTCGTTGGGATTCCCGTCTGGCGCATTCTGACCCGGCTCGGCCTGTCGCCATGGTTGACGGTACTGGCCTTCATCCCGGTCGTGAACATCATTTCTCTCTGGCTGCTGTCCTACGCCGACTGGCCGGCACAGCGCACCGCAGTCCAGGCACCGAACGTCTGACCCCTGAGCGCCGGTGCCCCGCGCGCGCGAGGCACCGGCCGCCTGCCCGCATGTGCGAGTGGATGCCCGTCCGGACCACTTCCCGACGCCACGTTCTCCGCGTTTCCAGGGGTCAACTCCACGCAGCCTCCACATCCCCGCCGTGTTGCCGCGCGAACGCTCGCCCGTGGTGCAATGCGGTACGGTAGAATATTCGCCAAACTCCAAACACTGGTCAGGCATGAGCACAGAGCTGAACGCGGCATCCAATTTCATCCGCAATATCATTGACGAAGACAATCGCTCGGGCAAATGGGGCCAGCGCGTTGAGACGCGCTTCCCGCCTGAGCCCAATGGCTATCTGCACATCGGTCACGCCAAGGCCATCTGCGTGAACTTCGGGATGGCGCGCGACTACGATGGCGTGTGCCATCTGCGCTTCGACGACACAAACCCGGAAAAGGAAGAAACCGAATACGTCGACTCGATCATTGAAATGGTCAAGTGGCTCGGTTTCAGCTATCAGACGCCGAAGAAGGAACACCTCTACTTCGCAAGCGACTACTTCGATAAGCTGTATCAGGGCGCCGAGATCCTGATTCAGCGCGGCAAGGCGTACGTCGACAGCCAAAGCGCCGACGACATGCGCGCCAACCGTGGCACGCTGACCGAGCCGGGCAAGGATTCGCCGTTCCGCAACCGTTCGGTCGAAGAGAACCTCGATCTGTTCCGCCGCATGCGTGCAGGCGAATTTGCCGACGGCACGCACGTGCTGCGCGCCAAGATCGACATGACCTCGCCGAACATCAACCTGCGCGACCCGGCCATCTACCGCATCCGTCACGCGCATCACCATCGTACGGGCGACGCCTGGTGCCTCTACCCGATGTACACCTATGCGCACCCGCTCGAAGATGCCATCGAGAACATCACGCACAGCCTGTGCACGCTGGAGTTCGAAGATCAGCGTCCGTTCTACGACTGGGTGCTGGGCGAACTGGCCGATGCCGGCATGTTCACGCGTCCGACGCCGCAGCAAATCGAATTCGCGCGTCTGCAACTGACTTATGCCATCACGAGCAAGCGCAAGCTACGCCAGTTGGTCGACGAAAAACACGTCGACGGTTGGGACGATCCGCGCATGCCCACACTTGTCGGACTGCGCCGTCGCGGCTTCTCGCCCGAAAGCTTGCAATTGTTCTGCGAGCGCATCGGCGTGGCGAAGTCGGCGTCGTGGATCGATATGAGCATTCTCGAGCAGGCCCTGCGCGACGACCTCGATCCGAAGGCCCCGCGTGCGACGGCAGTGCTCGATCCGCTCAAGCTCGTCATCGACAACTACCCGGAAGGCAAGCAGGAAGACTGTCAGGCACCGGTGCATCCGCACTTCCCGGAGCGCGGCATGCGCACGTTCCCGATCTCGCGCGAGTTGTGGATCGAGCGCGAAGACTTCCAGGCAGAGCCGGTGAAGGGCTTCTTCCGACTGTTCCCCGGTAACAAGGTGCGTCTGCGCTACGGTTACGTAGTGGAGTGCACGAGCTTCGATACCGATGCCAACGGCAACGTCACCGCCGTGCATTGCAACTACTTCGAAGACAGCCGTTCGGGCACGCCAGGCGCGGACAACTACAAGGTCAAGGGCAACATCCATTGGGTGAGTGCGCCGCATGCGGTTGCCGCCGAGGTGCGCATCTACGACCGGCTGTTCCTCGACCCGAACCCGGATGCTGGCGACAAGAACTTCCTCGACGCCATCAATCCGAACGCGAAGCATGTCACGCAAGCCTTTGTCGAACCGGGTCTGATGCACGTTGCACCGGAAGATCGCGTGCAGTTCGAGCGTCATGGGTACTTTGTCGCCGACCGCCACGATTCGGTGCCGGGCAAGCCGGTGTTCAACCGGATCGTATCGCTCAAGGATAGCTGGGCAGTCAAACCGGCAAAGGGCGGCGGCAAGTAATCGCCGCATAGCGACGCCCGCCGAACAAGACCCGCGCCTTCGTGCGCGGGTTTTGCTTTTCCGGGCGCGATTGATTCGCGGCAGGCGGCCGCCGCATGCGATGAAATACCGACTATAAGGCGCCGAAGCGCCAGGACAGACCGGTTCGGCGTAAGCTCGCGCTCATCGCTCGTGTGTCTTTCGGGGGGGGGGGGGGGGCGCCCACTCAGGCGCCTCACGTCGCGAGCTCACCGTCAATGCCCTCCCGAACCGCCGCGGTCCGACCATGCCAATGCCTCATCCTTCGCCCATGCCGGCATCCCCGGTGCACTTTGCGATTGAGCGCCGCTGGCTGACCGATGCGCTTCACGGCACGGTCGCGAACTTCGCACAGATCTACTTCATTCCATCGGCAGGCATCGGCCTGTTGTTGCTCGCCGTGCTCGCGCTGGCTGACTTACCTGCCGCCCTTTCCGGGTTGGCGGCAAGTGTCGCCGCATCGTGTCTGGCGATCATGCTACGGCTGCCGCGTGAGCAGCACCGCAGCGGGACACTTGGGTACAACGGCGCGTTGACCGGCATCGCTTTCGGCGCTCTGTGGCAACCCGACGCCGCGTGCGCCGCATGGCTGGTGGTTTGCGTCTGCCTGACCGTCTTCACGACGGCCGCACTCGCCCGCTACAGACTCCCTGCCCTGACCGGCCCGTTTGTGGGAGTCATGGCGCTCACATGGGCGGCGCAGCCCTGGCTGGCGCTGTTACCGCGCACCGGGGCACTCTCGTGCGACACCGGCACGCCCGGCGTCGTCTTCTGCTCGGTTGGTCAGGTCGTCTTCATGGCACCGCTAGTACTGGGTCTGCTCACCTGGTACGTGCTCGCGCTCTGGAATGTGCGCACCACGTTGTGGGCGCTGGCAGCGGGCGGCACCGTCTGGTCGGGTCTCTCCGCGCTGGCAACGATATGGCCCGCGATGGCCGGACAAGCCGGCGGGATTGGCGTGAATGCGTTTCTTGCGGCACTCGGATTGGGCGTGTTTGCACGGTGCCCCGCCTTGCGCTTTGCCGGCGCCGTTCTGGCCAGCGCCATCTGCATCACGCTTGGCCAGACGCTCGGTTCGCTGGGCTGGCCGTACTTCACCCTGCCGTTCAATCTGGCGGTCTGGATCGTCCTGAGCGCAACAGCCCAACGCCGACAGCCTGACTCCCCATAAAAAAATGCCCGGAACGTTAACGCTCCGGGCACTCGCTCATCGCAAACCCCGTGTGGTGAAGCCGCCGTCTGTGCGGCAAAGCATTCTTCAGCTTCCCCGTGTGGTTTTGGCCTGCCTTCGCTCGTTTCCGAGCAATTCTTGTTGTACTGCTTCCTCCCTGACGCCCACGAACGCCCCCCGACGTTGTGAACCGCTACCGAAGCCCAGGCCTCTTGAGTGCCCTACTCGTATCAACGGCCAGAAGCGGAAAAAGTTGACGGGGGTATACACCGATCTTTCATCACTCCGCGCCCATGTCGTCGCCGCGCTTGCCGGAAACGGCCGGTGTCTTCACGACAGCGTACCGTGCAAGTGTCTCCTTTCGGGCCACGTCGTGAGCAACTACCGGTTGCGGATAGTCGCGCCCCAGCGTGACCTTGGCGTCAAGCAGCGTCTGCGCATCCGCTCGCCACGGCGCATGCAACGCCTTGTCCGGCAGATCGGCCAGCTCCGGCACATACTTCCGGATGAAACGGCCGTGTGGGTCGAACGTCTCCGACTGGGTTGTCGGATTGAAGATGCGGAAATACGGTTGCGCATCGCACCCGGTCGACGCCGCCCATTGCCAGCCACCGTTATTCGCCGCCAAATCGAAATCGTTCAGGGCGCGTGCAAAATACGCCTCGCCCCGTCGCCAATCGATGCCCAGGTCCTTGACCAGAAAGCTTGCCGTGACCATGCGAAGGCGGTTGTGCATATAGCCCGTCTGGTTGATCTGACGCATGGCGGCATCCACCAGCGGATACCCCGTTCGGCCCTCGCACCAGGCTTGAAAATTCGCGTCGGCTGCCGTCCCCGAAGCCCATTCGATAGCGTCGTAAGCGGGTTTGAACGCTTGCCCGGCGACATGCGGATAATGGTGCAGGATCATGAAATAGAACTCGCGCCAGATGAGTTCACTCAGCCATTTCTGGGCGCCACTTCCGGCATCCCCCTCCCGGAGCATTGCAGCATGGGCTTCGCGAGCGAGCGTGCGAATCGAGACCGTGCCGAAACGCAGATGCACCGACAGATAGCTCGGTCCGCGCACGGCGGGATAATCGCGTCGCTCGTGGTAATGCGCCATACGCGGCAGAAAATCGTCCAGCAGTTGGCGAGCGCCTGACTCCCCGGCCGGAACCGACATCCGGCGAGATTCCGGCACGTCGAAACCCAATGACGCGAGCGAAGGAAGTGCCTCGGCGCCGTTCGGCGGCACGGCCAGATGTTCCAGATCACGCGTGCGCCCGTGAGGCGCCAGATCGACCGGACGCACCTGCTTCAACCATGCCCGCTGGTAAGGCGTGAACACGCTGTACGGCTCACCCTGCGCCGTGAGAATCTCGCTGGCCTCGAAGATCACCTGATCCTTGAGCGCCTCGAATGCAATGCCGAGATCGTCGAGCGAGCGCGCCACGGAACGATCACGCGCTACCGCCGCCGGTTCGTAGTCCCGGCCGGCAAAGACGGCCTGAACGCCAAGCGACTTCGCCAGCGAGGGAATCGCTACGGCGGGATCGTCGTGACGCACGATCAGTGCGCCCCCGGCATCCTCCAGGGTGCGAGCCAATTCGGCCACGCTGTCGTGAATGAATGCGACACGGCGATCGTCGGACGGCAGATATTTAAGAATCGTCGTGTCGAAAACAAACACGACATACACCTCGCGGCACGTTGACAGCGCCTGCGTCAACGTTGCGTTATCGGTGCAGCGCAGATCGCGCCGCATCCAGACCAGCCCTTTTTCGAATTCGCTCATGTCGGATTTGCGCGACATCCGCGCGCCGTTGTCGGTTGATTCGGGACGAATCCGCCAAATCCCTTACCATAGCGAGATCGCGGACTTCATGCCATCGGCCTCGATTACCTCATGACTCGGAAGTTTCCGAATTTGGCCCGCACGCGCCTTGTCGTGCCCGCCCTGTTCTGTGTCGCCACCGTGCTGCTTGTCACTGGCTGCGCCACCCCATCGAAACCGAACACCACGCCTGCTGCGACGCGTCCTCCCGCGCCCGACCCCGCCACCTTGCGTGAGCGTCATCTGGCCGCCGCCGACGCCGCGGCCGACCAGTACCGGACATGCCTCTACGGCCATGTCGCGCGCTATATCGATCTTGTGCCCGATTCTGCCCGGCTGGCGGATGAAGCTGCCGCAGAGTGCGCGCCGATCACCGAGCGATTCCACCGCGAGCGGCAGGCCGCCATTGTGACGTACACCTCAGCAACCGACGCCTCGCAGCAAGCCGATGCCGCCACGTTCTCGCTCAAGGCCGACGGCTTGCGGGTCGCGCGGGCTCGCGCCACGGAGTTGCGCGCGCTACGGTGAGGGGGCGTGCGATCTCTCGGCAAACCTACGTAGTCCCCCCGACGTGCTTTCCCTAATCGGGCAAGCCCCGATTGGCGAATGACCCGTCGCTGACCAAAATGAAATCGCCCTCTTACGTCCTTTTGAGGGTACTGCGACAACGTCATTTGCCCGCTTCGGCGGGCATTTTTCTTCGGTATCCGCAGGATTTTGGCCGTGACGTCCGGGACGAGGAGGCTACGATGTGCATCTTCTGCAGACGCAGGATGGATGTCACTTGCCGTCGCGCTCATGCGGCGCCGGCGCGTCCCCGTTAGACGAAGGCTCTTGCAACTCGTCGTGCCCCAGCCAACGGTGCGCGAGCGCTTCGATCCGCCCGCCGAGTGCTAACACGATAAGCAGTAGCAGCATCGCCACCAGCGCGATATGCCAGCGGCCCAGACCGCAAATGATGCCGATCCCGGTCGTACTCCATAACGCCGCCGCCGTGGTGAACCCATGCACCGACGCACTGTGACTCGGACGGATGATGCAACCCGCGCCAAGAAAACCGATGCCGGCGACGATGCCCTGTATCACCCGGCTGACCGACGAGTTGTCGTAGCTCAGCGACGACCCCGGAAACGGCACAACCGCCAGCACGAACAACGCCGAGCCGAACGACACGATTGCCAGCGTTCGCAAGCCGACAGATTTGTGATGCAAATTTCGATTGAGCCCGACGAGGCCGCCAAGAATCAATGCCGCCGCCAGCCGCAATGTGACTTCGATGATCTCCGCCATCCCTCATCTCGCTCGCGCGATCTATGCCTGTGATGCCGCATTATCGCCCAGCGGCGGCGCGGTGAGTGAGGTGCAGCTCTGCTCGTCGTCGAAAAGTCGCAACTGGCGTGCCGCCTGCGCTTCCAGCAGGCGCACGCCCACGCCCATCAGGCGCACCGGGCGGCGTTTGCGGCCCACCGCTTCCGCCAGCAACTCCCGGCATTGCACGGGGTCGACACCCAGTGCACCGGCTTCGGCAGTCGTGCGCGAGAAGTCGGCGAAACGGATTTTCACGAAGATCTTCGCGATGGCCAGCGGCTCGCTGCGACGCGCGCGCTCAACGCGCTCGAACAATTGACGAAGCAGCGGCTCGAGTGCCGTCTCGCATTCGGCGAGCGTTCGCAGATCGCGCGTGTAGGTCGTCTCGACACTGATCGATTTTCGTTCGCGATCCGGACTCACTTCGCGCGTGTCGATGCCACGGCAGCGCTCGAACAGACGTTGGCCGAACACGCCGAACCGCTCGGTGAGATTGGTCATCGAGTGACTTCGCAAGTCACCGCACGAATCCACGCCCAGTGCGCGGAGCTTCTCCGCCGTCACCTTGCCCACGCCGAACAGGCGCTCGACGGGCAGCGCAGCCACGAACGCATCGACCTGCGCGGGCTTGACGACGAACATGCCGTCGGGCTTGCGCCAATCGCTGGCGATCTTGGCGATGAACTTGTTCGGCGCCACCCCGGCCGAGACGGTCAGCCCGACTTCTGCGGCAACGCGAGCGCGAATCTCGCGGGCAATCAACGTCGCGGAGCCATCGCAATGCGCGCTATCTGTGACATCCAGATACGCCTCGTCCAGCGAAAGCGGTTCAACGAGATCCGTGTAATCGCGATAGATCGCCATGATGCGCTGCGAGGCTTCCTGATACCGGCTCATCCTCGGGGGAATGATGCGCAGCACCGGACACAGCTTGATCGCCTGAGCCGACGGCATGGCGGAGCGCACGCCAAAGGCGCGCGCCTCATAATTGCATGTGGCGACCACACCTCGCTGATCCGGCTGGCCACCGACGGCCAGTGGAATTCCCCGCAACGACGGATCGTCACGCATCTCGACAGAAGCGTAAAAGCAGTCGGCGTCGCAGTGAATGATCTTGCGTATTGGGGAGGACATGGCAGGCGGCGAAAACACTGTGCAAATATACAGCATTCGCGCAACATTTGCGCCCCATCAGTGACGTCCCATCATCGCACAGGCAGGAACTGGAGAAACTGCGCGCCGAGTAAATTCTGGGCATAGCCGATGCCCGCACGGCGGTACTTTTCGTCGAGCATCTCGGCCAGCAGGTCGAGGCGGCCGATGACCTTGCCGAACTCCCGTTCAAAGCTCACGTTGCGCACATCAGCGATTTCGTTCGCCAGCAATAACGGATTGCCTGCGGGGTCACGACGGCTCGCCAACAGCCACGCGGCAATTTCCACGTTGCGCGCCGCGTTATAGATCCGCTGCGCATCGAGACCATCGCTCAGATAAAACACGGTCGTTCCACCGTGCGCGGTGATGATCGTGTCCGACAGGCTGAAGACGAAAGCGGCCACGCGATCGCCATCGAACGTCGGGGCGAGCGAGAGAGACAGCGCCTTCACGTCGCGCAGATCCTGTAGCGCCGGCACGCTACGCCGCCCTTCGACGGCAGCGCGCAATTGCGTCATCGCCTGGGCCTGACTCGTGGCCCCGCTCTTGCGCCATTCGCGCGGGTTACGCCTGTAGAGCTTGTCGGCCAACACGTACAAGCTCTCGAGATTGGCCCGCATACCCAATGTCGCCATGCGATTGATATCCGTCTGCGCAAGATCGGCCGCCGTCATCGCTGTCGAGCGAACTTTCCCGTGATCTGCCGGTGCGTCCTGATAGGACACACATCCGGTCATCGCCGCGCTTGCCACCGTACTGACGAGCGCGAACGCCAATCGTCCTCTCGCAGCGCGGGTGAACCAGTGTCGATGTCGATGTAAGGCGAGCCGTCGAGTCATGAGCGTATCGGTGTCGGTAAGCGACGACTCTACGCGATGGAAGGCCGCACCTCGCGCCTCACCTCCCTGAAAAATTGTGACATTCGGTAACCTGCCGTGCCCCGGCATCAGGGCATGAGCGCCTCGCGTGTCTGAACAAACAGCGGGTGCGTCATGGCTTCCTCCAGACGTAACACCGGCGTGACGCAGCAATCGGCATCGGCAAAGCGCAACGTCCAATCGGCCTGCGATGCGCTTGCAAACACCGCCGCAAGCTCACCCTGAAGGGCGCGCGCATCGTCGCCGCCAATGACCTGGCCCAGCGACCAGTGCCGCGACTTCCAGTCGCTGCGCCCGAGTACGTCGCACAAGGTCTGCCAGAACTTGAGTTCGAGTGCCCCCACGGCCATGTAGCGTTCGTCCTGAGTGCGATACACCTGATAGCAAGGCACACCGCCGTTGAGCAAATCTGTGCCCGCCCGCGACACGTGCCCCTGCCGGTGCAACGCCACGGCGGGGACGAGGTTCGCGCGAAACACCTCGTGCGTCATCGAAATATCCAGCCACCGGCCACGCCCTGTGCGCTGTGCGAAGACGAGCGCCGCCAACACGGCTTGCGCCGCCGCCTGCCCGCCGCCGTACAAGTCACCAATCTGGAAGTTCGGGACGATAGGCGCGTCCGCCGTGTCCCCCAGCTGGTCGAGCACCCCCGCATAGCCGATGTAGTTGATATCGTGCCCCGCCGCCTGCGCCATCGGTCCATGCTGCCCGTAGCCCGAAATCGACGCCATCACCAGCGAGGGTCTGAGGCGCGCAAGCGTCTCATAGCCGAAGCCAAGCCGTGCCATCACGCCGGGGCGAAATCCTTCGAGCAGTACGTCGGCACGAGACACCCAATCCTGAAACGTCGCGCGATCGGCATCGTTCTTGAGGTCGAGCCGCTCCACCGATTTGCCGCGATTGAGCAGACGCCAGAACGCGCTCGGCGGTGGCTCGTCCTCGCCGAGCATCATCTCGCGGGCGTAGTCGCCAGCGCCCTTGTCCTCGATCTTGATGACCTGCGCGCCCAGTTCGGCGAGACGAAGGCCGGCGAGCGGACCGGGTAACAGACGGGTGAGATCCAGAACGGTAATGCCGGCAAGCGGTGCGTCGGCCAAGGCAGACGGTGCCGACGATTCACGTGCGTGAGATAGATCGAACGATGCGGTCATGGCGTGCAGAGAAGGAGTGAGCGGCGATGCCCACACCGTACCGCGCCGTGCCGTCCGCCCGCAAGCAGACGACACGCCATCCTCGCTCGGAAAATGCCGAATTCAGCCTCGACTGGCGCCGTCTTCCCACAAAACGGGACCGGTGTGATCATTGGCGCCGGAGGCATTGTCCGGCAGGGTTTCATGCACCGGTCCCGCCACCACCCCCTCGCTCAACAGACGGGCGATCTGGGTATCCAGATACCCCAGATCGCGCAGGATTTCACCCGTATGCTCACCCGCCGCCGGTAGGGCACGGCGCGCCGGCAAGCGTTGCCCCGCCATCGTGATCGGTAGCAGCGGCACCTGCGTGTGTTCGCCGTTCTCAGTCACCAGATCGCCCAATCCGCCGCTCGCGAGCAGATGCGGATCGTCGAACAGCGCCTGCGGCGCGACGATCGGCGCGAACGGCAGACCGTGACGCTCGAACGCGGCCGCCAGATAGCTCGCGTCGAACCCTTGCGCCATCTCGCGCAACAAGGGCAGTAGCCAGTCGCGCGCCAGTACCCGGTCGTTATTGGTCGCGAGCCGCGCATCGTCGGCCAGATCCTGACGGCCGAACACGTCGCAGAACGTTCGCCATTGGGTGTCGCTCACGACAGCGAGGAAGATCTGCACGCCGTCGCGTGCCGTGAACACATCGTAGATCCCCCAGGCCGACAGGCGCGCAGGCATCGGGTCGGGTGCCACTCCCGTCACGGCATACTGCTGCATGTGCTGCGCCGCGAGCAGCACGCAGTTCTCGAACAGCGCGCCTTGCACCTCCTGCCCGCGCCCGGTCGTCTTGCGTTCATACAGCGCCGCCAGCGCGGCGAGGGCACCGAACACACCGCCCATGATGTCGTTGACCGACGCCCCTGCGCGCAGCGGCTGCCCGGGCGGCCCGGTCATATAGGCCAGCCCGGCCATCATCTGCACCACTTCGTCGAGCGCGGTGCGCGCCGCGTAAGGGCCCGGCAAGAAGCCTTTGAGCGAGACATAGACGAGCGCCGGATTCAGACGCGACAACGTCGCGTAATCCAACCCGATCTGACGCATTCGCCCCGGCTTGAAGTTCTCGGTCAGCACGTCGGCCGTGCCCACCAGACGCAGAATCAATTCGCGCCCTTCGGGCCGGGTGATATCCACGGCCAGACTGCGCTTGTTGCGATTGAACGCGCGGAAGAAGCCCGCCCCCGTGCCCAGCAGACGCCGCGTCGCGTCGCCGCCCACGGGTTCCACTTTGATGACGTCGGCGCCGAGATCGCCGAGCACCATGCCACACGTGGGGCCCATGACCATATGGGAAAACTCCACGACGCGAATGCCTTGCAACGGCATTGGCGCCGCAGGAGATTCTTGCGGCATCGACTACCCTCCCGAACCTACTCTCGACGCTTCGCCACACGGCCGGCCTGGCGGCCTCGCAGCATGCGGGACGAATCCGTCGCGTCGTAGTTGATCGAAGCCGACGATGTACCCTGCCAGGGCACTCGCCGCCACCGTGGCCGGACTCCCCAGCCACATCTGTCCCGGCCCGGAACGTCCGGGGAAATTCCGGTTCTGCGCGCTGATGACCACTTCGCCCGGGGCGCGCGACACGCCGGGACCGGCGTTCACACACGCGCCACACCCCGGCGAGAGCATCGTCACGCCTGCCGCCGCGAACACGTCGGCGTAACCCTGTTCCTCGCACCATGCCCGCACGTCTTCGCTACCGTATTGCAGGTAGAAGCGCACCCCATCGGCCACACGATGTCCATGCGACAGCCCCCATGCGAGCACATCGTGACAAGCCCGCAGATCGTCGCGCTTGCTGCCCGTACAAGACCCGCCGTAAGCAATATCGATGGGCACCGCCGCCGTCAGATCGATCAGCGCTACGCCGTTGCCCGGATCGCCGGGACTCGCCACCATCGCCCCGAGACATGCGCAATCGATCTCGATGACGTGCGCGTATGACGCCTGCGCATCGTTGGTCATCCACGGCGCCAGCGAGAAGTCGATGCCGCGCCGCTCGCGCAGATACCGGACGGTCTCGGCATCAGGCACGATCAGCCCTGTCAACCCGCCGATCTCCGCGACCATGTTGGTCAGGGTGGCGCGCTCGTCGGTCGATAGGTGCGCCACCGCCTCACCGGCGAATTCGATGATCTGGCCGATGGCGCGGCCGTCGCGGATATACGGCAGACGCAGCAGATGCAGCGCCAGATCCTTCGCCCCCACGCCCGCCGGCAAAGACGAGCGCAGTTGCACAAGGCAGGTGCCGGGTACCGCCAGACGCGCGTCCCCCGTCAGCCAGGCGTTCGCCATTTCCGTCGCCCCGACACCGAAGGCGAACGCACCAATGGCACCGCAATGCGGCGTGTGCGAATCGGTGCCGACGATCACCTGCCCCGGCAAGGCGTAGCGCTCGAGCATCAGCGCGTGGCAAATGCCTTCCGAGCCGCCGCCGGCCGCGCGCCCGTGCAGGCGCAGATCGTGCTGCGCGCAGAATTCACGCTGCACCGTGCCAAGACGTTTCGCCGCATCCACCAATGCCGGCGGCCGGCTGGCGTCGGCGGACACCGCGTCGAGATGGGTGAGGTGGTCCTCGAAGCACAATATCGACGCCGGATCGTGCAACTCGGGCACCGCATCGCCGAAGGCGTGGCGCAGGAAGCTCACGGCCATGGGCGTCACATATTCATGGGAGAAGCGCCAGTCGGCGGGCACGAACACGGCATCGCCCGCGCGCACGCGAGCCACGCCAAGCGCCTTGGCAATGAGCTTCTCGCCGTAGGTCATCGGGCCCGGCGCATGGGCGGGACGTGGCGGTACGGTGTCTCCCGCCAGACGCCGCCGCGTGTAGCCGAACAGTCCCCCGCTGCGCACAATGGCTTCACCCAACGGATCGCAGTCCTCGAGAAAGACCTCGATCGGCACCGCTTCGCCCGCCTGCAAGCGCTCCGCAAGCGCCACATCGGTCGACATCAGCAGCCCGAGGTTTTGACAGTTCTGCGCGTAGATGCGCTCGAAACTCTCGGCAATCACCACGCGGATGCCTGCACACCACTCGGCAAACGGACTGGCCTCGCGCGACGATCCCTTACCCCGGCGCAGCCCCGCGACGGAGAGTGCAAAACCGCCTTCACGCACCGCCTTTGGCCTGACAGGAAACACTCCGGCAAGATCTGCCGAGTCGTCACTGCATCGCAATCCGACGTAAACGTAGTCGCCCAGCGTTTCGTCGAACGCCAGACAGGCCCATGCGGGCGTCATCTCGTCGGTGGAAATCTGGTCGCGCAAGGGCCCGGCTTCGGCCCGCGTCAGTGATTCGCCCGCAAGTTGCCGGGCCATGACGTCGGCACGGTCGCTCAACCACAGCACACGTCCGTTCAGTTTCACGGTAGCTTGCATGAGATCGCTCCTCGAATGTTCCCGCATGGGCTCACCCGTTTCGATCGCAAGTTCCGTGCCGAATTGTCGTGCGGCAACGTGGGGAATGTGAAGTCATGACGTCCAAACGCGCGTTCGTCAGCAAACGCTCAGGGGTACTGTCGATTCGCCTGTATCGCGAAAGTGTTGGTCCACGTGTCGCTCAACCGGATCTGCGACGGCTTGACCTCGGGGGTGAACGACGCAAGCGCCTTCAGCGCCGTGGCGGGACCGTCGGCAGGCATCATGCCGTCCGGCGAAAACGCCTCGCGGCAGTTGGCGAAGGCCTTCAGATAGAGTGTCTTGTCGCCCAGCAGATAGGGCTCCGGCACCGTCTTCAGGAGATCGGCGGCAGAGGCGTGCTGGAGCCATTTGTCCGCCCGCACGATGGCATTGGCCAGTGCCTGCACCGTACGTGGATTCTTCTGGATAAAACTCTGCGGCGCGTACATTACGGCGGCAGGCATCGGTCCGCCGAACATGGCGCGGGTGCCGGCTTGCGTACGTGTGTCGACGAGCACCTTGAGGTCGCCCGACTCCTGCAACAGCGTCATCATCGGATCGACGTTGGAGATCGCGTCGACCTGTCCGCCACGGGCTGCGGCCACCACCGTCGCATTACTCCCGACACCGACAATGGACACATCGCTCGGCTTGAGGCCCACTTTCGCGAGCGCCACGTTCACCAGCATGTGCGTGCTCGATCCCGGCGCGCTGACGCCGATGCGCATCCCCTTCAGATCCTTGACGGACTTGACCTCACCGGCCTTGGCCTTCACCACACCGAGCACCAGTTGCGGCGCCGCGCCCAACACGGCGAACGCCTGATAGGTGAGCCCCTTGGTCTGCATCAGCAGCGTGTGTTCGAAGGCGCCGGTGCCCACGTCCGCACTGCCGCCGACAACGGCCTGCAAGGCCTTCGAGCCGCCGGCGAAGTCGTCGATGGTGACGTCGAGCCCTTCATCCTTGAAGTAGCCGAGTTGTTCGGCAATGGTCAACGGCAGGTAATAGAGGCCGGGCTTTCCGCCGACGGCAATCGTAATCTTCGGCTTTTCGAGCGGCTGGGCGGGGGCGGCAGATGCCCCGGCGCTCAGGCTCAATGCGACAAGGCCTAACGCAATCAGTGTGAGAACGAAAATCAGACGTCCCACGGCATCGCGCACTCGGCGCGCTTCGGTATGTGTCATCGCGTGTCTCCTCCCGCGCAATGCGGGACACAGGCGCGCTCCGGCTCGTCGGCCGGAATCGCTATCGGCCCTGCAAAGCATCCGCTGCCACCAATGCCACGACAAGTTGTGTTTCGGCATGCCAGACATCGCCAATCACGATGCTTGCCGCTCCCCCCTGCTTCAGGCGTTACCCTCTGTTACGTTACGCGCGCACAAATGATCGACCAGCATGCGCGATGCCACAGGCAAGGCATCGTAGCGGCGCACACACACGATCAGACGCCGCTGCGCCCACGGGTCGGTGAGCGGCACGATGCGCAGCGCCTCACCGTCGGTCACTTGCGAATAGATGCCGACCGCCTCGCGCGGCGCCACCGCCAGCCCGAGATTGGCGCGCACCATGCGGCACACGGCTTCGAACGTCGATACATGAATGCGGAATTTGACGGTCTTGCCCTGCTCGGCGGCCAGGCGCCGCAGCACGGTGTACATGGCGCTGTCCGGATGCACGCCGACCTGATCGAAATCGAGCGTTTCGACGAATGCGAGTTGCTCCGCGCTGGCCAGTGGATGTTCACGGTGCAGCACGGTCACGATCTGGTCGTGGCGATAGGGAAAGACTTCGACGTCGCGGGTATCGACGGCGTCCCAGCAGATGCCGATGTCCGTGGCGCCGTCGGCCACGCCGCGCACGACCTGCGCACTGGTGTGTTCCTCGAGGTCGACTTTGACCCCATCATGCCGGCGCAGGAAAGCACCGAGTTCATCGGGCAAGGTTTCGACGATCGAGGAAACGTTGGCGAAGATGCGGATGTGGCCACGCACACCGCTGGTGTACTCGGACAGATCGCCCTGCATCTTCTCCAGACTTCGCAGCACGTTGCGCGCGTGATGCAACAAGGCCTCGCCCGCCGGAGTGGCACGCACGCCCCACTTGTGGCGCTGAAGAAGTGCGGAACCGACAAGTGATTCGAGGTCGTTGATACGCTTGCTGACGGCCGAGGGCGCGATGAATTCGCGCTCGGCAGCGCGGGCAATGCTGCTCTCTTCGCAAACGGCGACGAACAGTCGCAGCGAGACAAGATCGATCCGCCATAGCGCCATGCCTATCTCCCCAAGGCACTGCATTGACAGCGATTTTGCGGTGCATGTGGCAAAAACGCCACTCGCGACCGCCCCTGACGACGCCGGAAAACAACACCGAACCGCCGGCGAACGTTCGCAAACCATCATGAATGACTGTGAACGAACGCGGAATCCGGGAAAAACCGGTGATTCGACGACGCAAGGGGGGGAGAACGCGTCAGGCGTCGAACGGCACGAAACCGACTTCAAGGCAGCAGGTTGCAGACTGCCATCGGACGTCGGGCATCCGTCTCAAGTGCCTGCGCCGGCCCCTCCCAGGACAACCACTAGCGCATCGCTCCTGCGAGCAGAACGGCAGCCCAGCCGCCGTCCGCCGTGTCGAACGATACCTCGGGCGGTGGTGCCGACGCCAAGGCCATGAACAGCCAACATTTGCAAATGACGATCGCAATCATTTTGTTGACGCTCAATCATCCCGGCTTCGTTGCCGGGTCTGCTTTGACTATAGTGCGGCGCTATCGGCGCGGCAACCACCAATCCTGTCGAGAGTTTACGGGACCGGAGGGCGTTGCACGCTCACCCGCGCCGCGCAATGGCACGGGCCAGTACGAGCACCGGCAACAGTCCCACGAGCACGAGCGTCAAGGCCGGCACGGCGGCCTCGGCAAGGCGCTCGTCGGCCGCCAAATGGCTCGTGACGACCGCCAGCGTGTCCATATTGAACGGCCGCAGCGCGAGCGTGGCAGGCAGTTCTTTCATGACGTCCACGAATACCAGCAGTGCCGCCGTCAGCACACTGCCGCGCAGCAGCGGCAGATGCACCCGGCGCAGCATCGACCAGCCGCCCACGCCGAGGCTGCGGGCGCTGGCGTCGAGATTGGGGGCGATGCGAGCGAAACCGGCATCCACACTTTGCAGCGCCGCCGGCAGGAATCGCACGACATAGGCATAGATCAGCACGCCCCCCGTGCCCGCGAGCACCAGGCCGTCCGCGCCGAATACGTTGCCCAGCCAGGTGTCGAGATGCAGCACCGGCGTGAGAATGCCCAAGGCGATGACCGCACCGGGGATCGCGTAGCCAACGCCCACGAGCCGGACGGCGATGCGTGTCACGCGTCCCGGCGCCAGTCGCTGGGCGTAACCGAGCACGATGGCAAAGGCGCTCGCGACGAACGCCGCCACGCCCGCCAGACGCACGGTGTTGTAGACCCATTCGCCATAGCGTGGCCAAGGCACCTGATCCAGTTCGGAGACCGCGAGCCGCAGCATGATGAACGCAGGTAACAGGAAGCCGATGACGAGCGGCAGCGCACAGGCAAGCGTTGCCAGCGCCGCACGTCCGCCTCGCAGGCGAGTGCGTCTCGACGTCGTCGGCGAGCGTCCCGGCGCCCCGTAATACCGCAGCCGCGCCCGGCTGCGTGCTTCCGCGATCAACAGGACAAGGACGGCGAACAGCAGGCACGCCGAGAGTTGCGCCGCTGCCACCCGGTCCCCCATCGACAACCACGCACGGTAGATACCGGTCGTAAAGGTCGGCACCCCGAAGTAAGCGACGGCGCCGTAGTCGGCGAGCGTCTCCATGAGCACGAGCGCCACCCCCGCGACCAACGCGGGTCGCGCGAGCGGCAATGCCACGCGCACAAACGCCTGCACGGGCGTACACCCGAGCGAGCGTGCCGCCTCGAAGAAGCGCTGGCTGTGCTCCAGAAAAGCGGTGCGGGCCAGCAGATAGACGTAGGGATAGAAGGCCCCCGTGAAAACCCACGCCGCGCCATACCATGAGCGCACCTCCGGAAACCACGCCACACGGTCGACCGAGAGCAGCTTGCGCAATACGCTCTGCACCGGCCCGGCGAACTGGAGGAAGTCGGTGTACGCGTAGGCCGTCACGTACGCGGGCATCGCGAGCGGCAGGATCAGTGCCCACTCGAGCAGACGTCGTCCGGGAAACGCATAGTGAACGACAAGCCATGCACTTGCCACGCCCATGACGAGTACCCCGGCACTCACCGCCAACGAGATGCGCAGCGAATTGAGGGCGTATTCGGGCAGCACGGTATCCAGCATATGGGTGAGGATGGCGCGCGTGCCAGCATCTCCCGCCCCCAGCGCCGCCACGATGCCGAACATCGGCACAAGCACGATCAGCGCCGGGGCCCACGCCACCCACCGCCACGCCCACACGCTGCACAGCCGGCGTGCACGCCCACGCCGGGCGGCAGGGGAAGCATGAAACGAACCGCCGGGTGACGGCGTCTGTCCCGCACCGGCGAGCGCGGCGGACGTGACCAGACCCTCAGCCGGATCACTTGCCCCGGACGAAGTATCGACGAAAACAGAATCGGTGGCGGCGCGTGACGGAGGCGTCGATGACATCGGCAGATCGAGACGGGTAGCAGTCAATGGGTGGACGATCAGGTGGCGGCTTGAAATACGCCGGTGACGGCCAGTCGCCGTATGCCCTGCATCGCCGCAAGGGAACCGGCAGGCGTTCACCGGTCTAAAGCGGTGTAAATTATACGCATTCGCGATTAGGACTCTGACGCGGCCGGAAATGGAAAGTGCCCGGCCGTCAAACCAAGCCGCCGATTCGCGCCTGTTCATCTGTTTCCGTTGACGTGCTCGCGTCGACACACGCTACGCCACGCCAATGCCTCTGCCTTATCTGCTGCTCGACCACATCTGTGTGAATTACGACGCCGCCGGCCACGTCCATACGGCCGTTCGCGACCTGTCGTTATCGCTTGCACGCGGCGAAATCGGCTGCCTGCTTGGCCCGTCCGGTTGTGGCAAGACGACGGTGCTGCGTGCCGTGTGCGGCTTCGAGCCGCTGGCGGGTGGCCGCATCGTCCTCGACGCGCACGAGGTGGCCAATGCGCAGATGAGCGAGCCGCCCGAGCGTCGTCACGTCGGCGTGGTGTTTCAGGATTACGCGTTGTTCCCGCATCTGAACGTGGCCCAGAATATCGGCTTCGGCCTTGGGCGCATGGCACGGGCCGAGCGTCATGACCGGGTGCAGACACTCGCTGAACGGGTCGGTCTGGCGGGCGCGTTGCGCAAGTATCCGCATGAACTCTCCGGCGGCCAGCAGCAACGCGTGGCGCTTGCGCGCGCGCTGGCGCCCTCCCCCGCCCTGCTGCTGCTCGACGAGCCGTTTTCGAATCTCGATCTCGATCTGCGTGAACGGCTGGCCGTGGAGGTGCGCGAGATCATCCGGGAGAGCGGTGCGACGGCGATTCTCGTCACGCACGATCAGCACGAAGCCTTCGCAATGGCCGATCGCATCGGGGTGATGCATGCGGGTGCCGTTGCCCAGTGGGCGCCCGCGCGTGAGCTATGGCGTACGCCGGCCAATCGTGTGGTTGCGGACTTCATCGGCCGCGGCGCGCTGATTCCGGGCACGTTCCGGGGCAATACCGAGGGTGGCGGCATCTCACTCGAACTGGGGGAAATTGCCGTCGTGCCGGCGCTGGCGGAAAAGTTGTTGCGCGCGGCGGCGAAAGACGCCTATCCGGTGAACGTCGACGTTCTGCTGCGAGCGGACGACATTGTGCACGACCCCGCCAGTCCGTTCGAAGCCACGCTCGTGAGGCGTGCGTTCCGTGGCGCCGACCAGCTTTATACGCTGCGTCTGGCGTCGGGCCGGGAGGTGATCGCACGTGTCGACGGCGAGTTGGCGCACGAGGCGGGGGAGCGCGTGGGGTTACGTCTGGCGGTGCGGCATCCGGTGGCATTCACGGTCGGTGGCGCCCCGGTCTGACGCCCCTGAAGCACACCCTCACGCTGAGGCTGGTAGAATCCGGCAAAACGGATGGGCCTATGAAACAGTACCTCGACTTCATGCGCCATGTACTCGAACATGGCACCGACAAGACCGACCGCACGGGCACAGGCACGCGCTCGGTGTTCGGTTATCAAATGCGCTTCGACCTGCAGGAAGGATTTCCGCTCGTCACGACCAAGAAAGTGCATATCAAGTCCATCGTGCATGAACTCCTGTGGTTTCTGCAGGGCAGCACGAACGTGCGCTATCTGCAGGAAAACGGGGTGTCGATCTGGAACGAATGGGCCGATGCCAACGGCGAACTCGGTCCGGTCTACGGTGCCCAGTGGCGCTCGTGGCCGACGCCCGACGGCGGTCATATCGACCAGATCACGCAGCTCGTTGACCAAATTCGCGCCACACCGGACTCCCGCCGCCTGATCGTCTCTGCATGGAATGTCGGAGAGATTCCGCGCATGGCGTTGCCGCCGTGTCACGCGTTCTTCCAGTTCTACGTGGCAAACGGTAAGCTGTCGTGCCAGCTTTACCAGCGCAGCGCGGATATCTTCCTCGGTGTGCCGTTCAATATCGCAAGCTACGCACTGCTCACGCACATGATGGCGCAGCAGACCGGGCTGGATGTCGGCGACTTCGTGTGGACGGGCGGCGACTGCCATCTGTACAACAATCATCTGGAACAGGTCGCCACGCAACTCGCGCGCGAGCCGCTCCCGCTGCCGAAGCTCGAGATCGCGCGCAAGCCCGACTCGATCTTCGATTACCGTTTCGAAGATTTCCAGATCACCGGGTACGAAGCGCATCCGCATATCAAGGCGCCGGTGGCCGTATGACGATTCTCACGTTGGTCGTTGCCCGCGCCGAAAACGGCGTGATCGGGCGCGACAATCAATTGCCGTGGCGTTTGCCGGAAGATCTCGCCCACTTCAAGCGGACGACGCTCGGCAAGCCGATCGTCATGGGACGCAAGACCTACGATTCAATCGGCCGTCCGCTGCCGGGGCGCCGCAATATCGTGGTGTCGCGCAATCCGGATCTGAAAATCGATGGCTGCGAGGTGGCCGGCTCGCTTGTCGACGCGATGCGGCTGTGTGTGGGCACCGAGGAAGTCTGCCTGATCGGCGGCGCGCAGTTGTACGCTGAGTCGCTGGCGAGCGCGGACAAGGTGATCGTCACGGAGATTGCCAGAGCGTTCGAGGGCGACGCTCACTTCCCCGATCTACCCTCGGCCCAATGGCGGGAAACGGCACGTGAGACGCATCACTCCCCCGCCCCGAACGACTTCGATTACGCGTTCGTCACCTACGAGCGAATTTGATCTGACGGCGCGCACGCGCGCGCCGTTCTCGTTCTCACGCCGGGCATCCGGATCAGGCGTGCAGGTTGGCGTGCGGCACATGCTCCGCCGCACCGCCTTTGCCGTCAGCCGCCAGCGCAACGCCCTCGGAAACATACACGCGGTCACGGCCGAGACGCTTGGCCGTGTACAACGCCTCATCGGCCAATGCGATCAGGCGCTCCGGCGTATCGCCGGCATTCCCCTGCTGTGGCACGTGCGTCGCACACCCGACACTGACGGTCACAATCCCTTGCGGCCCCGGAGCGGGCCTCGCCAACGCCCGCACGCCCTCCGTTACGCGCGTGGCGACGAAATATGCGCCATTCGCGTCGGTTTCGGGCAGAACGATCACGAACTCTTCGCCACCGTAACGCGCCACGATATCCGCTGGCCGATGCGTCGCCCGCATGATGGCGAGTGCGACATGCTCAAGGCACTCGTCACCCACGGGGTGGCCGTACTGGTCGTTGTAACGCTTGAAATAATCGACGTCGACCATCAACAGCGATAACGGGTGCCCAGAGCGGCGCGCCTGCTCGAAATCCTGCGGAAACCGGTCGTTGAAGTAGCGGCGATTGAAGATGCCGGTGAGCGCATCGCGGTTGCTGTATTCGATCAATCTCAGATGCGCACGCGTGAGTTCTCGATACAACCGCGAGACTTCCCACACGAGCACGCAAACGAGTAACCCCGGCGCCGACATGCTGAACAGCCGCGCCAGGTACCAGCCCAGCGAGAATCGCACGGTGCTCATCAGGCTGAGCACGGTGTCCGTCACGCACGCAAGGACTGCCAGCGCCATCCACAAATCCAGCACGGTACGCAGACGGCCGATCGCCAGCACGGCGCCCAACGAAACAAGATTCACCACCAGCAACACCACGCCCGCGCCCCGCGCAGAGAAGTCCCCCGGTGCCGTCGCCGGCGCCAGCGCAGGCGGCAACTGCACGGCCAATACCGTCACGCAGAGCAACGCCCCCACCACCAGCGGCAAACCGACGAAGAGCCACAACGCCCGCCCCGTCGGCAGCATCTGCGTCACGGACTGCAACACGAAAAGACGCCGCGAAATCATGGCGATGAGCACTAGCGAGGGAAAACCCATGTGCCAAATCGCCCAGATCCAGCCGGATGTCGTCGGAAACGCACCGAATAAGCCCTGCGGCGAGAACAGGCCCGGGAGCGTCAACAACTGCATGGCAACAGTCAACGCCGTGAACGCATAGGCACCGGCAAGCAGCCCGAACACCGGCAGCCGACTTACCTGAAACTGCGCCGCCAACAGAAACGATGCAATCGCCGCCGTCGTGAACACGGTCAACCCGCACATGGGCAAAAATGGCGCGACCGCCGGCAACGCTGCCGTCGCCTGCGGTGCCGTCAATATCAAAGCGGCAAGGATCGCGATCGCCAGACAGCCCGCCAATGCCCGCTGCCCCCTCGATGCCCGCTCCATCAGAAAGCCGTCCATGTCGCCCCCTTCGCCGTTTTTTCGAAGCCCCATGCAGCCCCGGCATCATCTGGCACCGGGAACGCCCCCCCCTTCCGACTACCGTTTAGCCGCAGCATGCACCAATTCATCCCCCCTGCCAATGTGCCTTTTTTTCTCTTCGATTGTCGCTCTGACTTACCCTTAACACCCCCCTCCAGACGGATCGGAGCCCCTTTCCGCCTCTCAGACATAAACCCAACTCGCTGCAGAAAGGGGCCCCGATCCGTCTCCACCCTCGCCTTCGAAGGGGGCCTTCTATCCCCCCCTATACGAAAAACGGCGTCGACCAGCTATCGTCAGATAACCCGTCGACGCCGCGCTGGCTACGTCGTCTGCTCTTCCCCTCCCCCACATGAATGAGGGGTTATGTGCTCTTTCTTAGAAACTCATCCGCCTAGGTACGCTTCCAGTACTCGAGGGTTACCCAGCAGGTTGCGGCCCGTGTCTTCCAACACCACTTTGCCCGTCTCCAGCACGTAACCATGTTGCGCAATTTTCAACGCCTGCCGCACATTCTGCTCCACCAGGAAGATGGTCAACCCATCCGCGTTGATCTCTTTCAATGTGCTGAAAATGCCCTGCACGATGATCGGCGCAAGACCCATCGACGGCTCGTCGAGCAACAGCAAGCGCGGACGCGCCATCAATGCACGACCAATCGCCAGCATCTGCTGCTCGCCCCCCGACAAGTTACCCGCCATCTGGTCGATTCGCTCCGCCAGTCGCGGGAATCGCTCCAGCACCTTGTCCAGATCCGGCTTCACGTTCTGCTTGTCTCGACGCGTGTAGGCGCCTAGCTCAAGGTTCTCGCGCACCGACATCGTCGTAAGCGTGGCTCGGCCCTCCGCCACCTGTACCAAACCGCGCTGCACGATCTTGTTCGGCGCCAAACCACCAATCTCTTCGCCCTGGAACAGAATCGAGCCGGCCTGCCTCTTGATGAGTCCGGACAGCGCCAGCAGCGTCGTCGACTTGCCCGCGCCATTGGCCCCAACAAGCGAGGTGATCTCATGCTCGCGCAACGAGAAATCGACGCCCTTCACCGCTTCGATATGCCCATAGGCCACCTTCAGGCCCTTCACTTCGAGCAACACACTCATGCCTTGTCCTCCGCGCCAGCCGCAAGCGCAGCCATATCATCGTCGTCATCACGGCCAAGATATGCCTCGATGACCTGCGGGTTGTGCTTGATCTCGTCAGGCTTGCCCTCGGCAATGATGCGGCCGAAGTTCAACACCGCGATGCGTTCGCATAACCCCATCACGAAGCGCATGTCGTGCTCGATCATGAAGATCGTGTAACCACGCGCCTTGATGTTCTCGATCTCGCTCATGAGATCGACCTTCTCACCCGTATTCATGCCCGCCACCGGCTCGTCGAGCAGCAACAGCTTGGGCTCGGTCGCAAGCGCACGCGCCAGTTCGAGCTTGCGCTGGTCGCCGTACGAGAGGTTGTCGGCAATGTCGTACGCCTTGTGATCGAGCTTTACCCACGAAAGCAACTCGTGGGCGCGCTCGCGCGAACGCTTCTCCATCTCCCGAAAACCCGGCAGCGAAAGCAGCAGGCCAGCCGGGCCGTAGGAAAGATGGCGGTGCATGCCAACCACCACGTTCTCGATCAACGTCATCTCCTTGAAGATGCGAATGTTCTGGAACGTGCGGGCAATGCCCCGCTGCGTGATCTTGTGCGGCTTCTGCCCCACAAGACTCTCGCCGTCGAACGTAATGCTGCCGCCCGTCGGCTGCAACAGGCCGGTGATCAGGTTGAAAACGGTCGTCTTACCCGCACCGTTCGGGCCAATCAGGCCGAAGATGGTGCCCTGCGGCACCTCGATGTTCACGTCCTGCAGAACGTGCAATCCACCGAATCGTTTGGAAATATTGGAAAGCTTGAGCATGTCGTGTCCCTCGTCCGCTTACGTGGAAGAGGCCGAACGCGCCTTGTCGGCACGGAACCAGCGGCGAAATCGCATCGGATCCCAGATACCCTTGGGCAGAAACAGCACGATCAGCACCAGAATCAGGCCGTTGACCACAAGGCGGAAGTCGTTGAACGCACGCAGCAACTCAGGCAACAACGTAAGAATGGTGCTGCCCAGTACGGGCCCCGCCAATCCGTTGATGCCGCCCAGAATTGCCATCGTCAGAATCTCGACGCCACGGTCGAAACCGAATTCGTTCGGTCCGATGAAGAACGTCAGATGCGCATTGAGCGCCCCTGCCAACCCGGCAAGCACCGCCCCCAGCACGAACGCCAACATCTTGTAGCCCGTGACATTGATGCCCATGAGGCCCGCCGCCGTCTCGTCTTCCTTGATGGCCTCGAAGGCACGACCGACCTTCGAGCGGCGCAAACGCCACAGCGCGGCCAGTACGATTACCACCGCTGCCGCCACATGCCACCACTGGGTGAGCTGCGGAATGCCGTTCAGGCCCAACGCACCGCCTGTCAGGTCTTCGGTGTTGAGAATCAGCACCCGCACGACTTCACCGAAGCCGAGCGTCGCCATCGCCAGATACACCCCCGACAGACGCAGCGTCGGCTTGCCGATGATGAACGCGACAAGCGCCGGCGCCGCCATGCCACCCGCGAGCGACACGGCGAACGGCGTGTCGTAGTTCATCGTGAGCAACGCGGCAGTGTATGCACCAATGCCCATGAACGCCGCGTTGGCCATGGCCAGCATGCCGCACGAGAGCGTGAGGTATATCGACAGGGCCAGCAACGCGTTGGTGCCAAGCGTCAACACCAGATTGCTGTAAACCGCCCAGAAATTATTGAACCAGTCCATTGCGCCCCCGTGATTACGCTTTGCGTTCGAGCACTTTGCCGAACAACCCCTGCGGACGCACCAGCAGGATCAGAAACAGCAGGCCGAACGCCACGGCGTCGCGCATGTTCGAACCGATGTACGCGACCGACATGACCTCGGCAAAGCCAAGGAACAAGCCACCGATCATCGCACCACGGATGTCGCCCATACCGCCCAGAATGATCACCGCGATACCCTTGTGCAGCATCGGCTGCCCCATCAGCGGGAACACCGCGTTGGAGTACAACCCGATCAGCACGCCAGCCATGCCACCCAGCCCCGCCGCAGCGAACGACGTCGCCAGGAACAGGCCCTCGACGTTGATCCCGAGCAAATAGGCTGCCTTCGGCGATTCGGCAATGGCACGCAACGCGCGGCCCAGTTGCGTCTTCTTGATCGTGGTGATAAGCACGGCCATGAGCGCAAACGAGATGAAGATGATCGCGAGTTCGAGCACCGTCATGTGAACGCCAGCGACGGTCAGGGTCTCCTGCGACACGACGTCGTACGGGAAACGCAAATTCTCCGCACCGAATATGCCCTGTACACCGTTGTTGAGCAGAATGCCCACGCCAATGGTGGCGATCATCGGGATCAGGTGAGGCGCGCCGCGTTTGCGCAACGGTTTGAGCACCAGCACGTCGATGAGCAAACCAAGCGAGCCGGCAACGATAACCGCCGTCAGGATGGCCGCCCAAAGCGGCAGATGAAGGCGCACGACGGCTTGCAGCGCCGCATAGGCACCGACCATGAAGACCGCGCCGTGCGAAAGATTGATGACGCCGAGGATGCCGAACACGAGTGTGAACCCGAGCGCGAACAAGGCGTACACGCACCCGAGGGAGAGCGCGTTGACGAGTTGCTGTTCCAGCATGGTGTGTATTCCAGCCTGAGGGACAAAGGCACGCGCCGCTTGGGGGCACGGCGTGTGCCAGAAACGCCGATGGGCGTAGCGCCTTTCGGCCCTACGCCCATGCTGACTTCTTCAAGTACTGCCGGGCTGCTTACTTCTCGATGACGTACTTGCCACCCTTCGTCACACTGACGATCGGCGCCTGTTGCGCATCGTAGCCGGCCGGCTTGCCGTTCTTGCCCATGGCCTGACGGAACGCAAACTTGCCCGTAGCGCCTTCGTGCGTGACCTTCGGCAGCGCGTCGCGCAGTGCCTTACGGTCAGCTTCCAGGTTGCCCGAGATCTTCACGTTCTTGATGGCAGCGGCTGCAATGTACATCGCATCATACGACTGCGCCGCGAACTGATCAGGAGCCACGTTGTACTTGGCCTTGTAGGCACCGATGAACTTCGTGTTGGCCGGCGTGTTGTTCTCGATCGACCACGGGCTACCCACCCACAGGCCATCCGAGCTGCCCTTGGCCAGATCGAACACCTTGACCGAGTTCATGCCGTTACCACCAATGAAGGGCACGTTGATACCCAGTTGGCGGGCCTGCACCATGATCGGCGCACCTTCGGCAATCAGCGCCGACAGCACGATGGCGTCGGGCTTGCTGGCCTTGATCTTGGTGAGCTGCGCCTTGAAGTCCACGTCGCCCTTGGCGAACGTTTCGGTCGTCGTGACCGGGATCTTCAGATCCTCAAGGGCCTTCTTGAAGTTGTCGTAGCCGCTCTTGGTGAACACGTCGTCGTTGCCATACAGCACGGCAACCTTCTTGATACCCGTGTGCTTGGCCGCCACCTTGATGGTCTCAGGCAGCACGTCGGCTTCCGTCACCGAGTTGCGGAAGATGAAGTCGCCGATCGACGTAATGCCGTCAGCCGTGTTCGACGTACCGAAAGCCACCGTCTTGCCGGCTTGTGCGATCGGATCGGCAGCCTGTGCCGAGTTCGACAGCGTCGGGCCGAACACCATGAGTACCTTGTCCTGGAAGATCAGCTTCTTGAAGACGTTGATCGCCTCTTCCTTCTTGCCCTGCTCATCTTCGACCTGAAGGACGAGCTTGTTGCCATTGATACCGCCGGCAGCGTTGATTTCGTCAGCGGCCAGTTGGAAACCATTCTTGATGGCCGCGCCATATTGCGCAGCGCCGCCCGACAGTGCTTCGGCCACGCCAATCTTCAGATCGGCTGCGTGGGCCGCAGCCACCATCCCCGTAGCGACAAGCGCGCTCAGCAACTTGGTCATGGTGCTTTTCATGAGTCTTCTTCCTCCAATACCTAGTCTCTAGTTATGAGAAGGCGCGCCTTATGAGCGCGCCCATTACCCTAACTACCGTGTCTGTTCTTAAGCCACGGCTTAAGAAAACTCCTAAGGATAACGCAAACCGCCTGTGCCGGACACGGGGCAAAAGGGTTTTTGCCTTGTTATGGCGCATAAATGCAACGCGTTTATCGCGCCATAACCGCTTTTTGCAGCATCAATGACCGGCGATGGTCATTTGTTCAATCAGGATTGACCCGACTTCTTTGGTACCGCGTACGAGCGTGTCGGCCCCGATCGCAACGATCTGGCGGAACATGTCGCTCAGGTTGCCCGCCAGCGTGATTTCCTCAACCGGGTATTGAATCTCACCGTTCTCGACCCAGAAGCCCGACGCGCCACGCGAATAGTCGCCCGTCACGTAGTTCACGCCCTGCCCCATCAGTTCGGTGACGAGCAGGCCCGTGCCCAGCTTGCGCAACATCGCACGGAAGTCGTCCGTCGGCGCCGTGAGCTTGCTGTACATGCGCAGGTTGTGGGAGCCGCCGGCGTTGCCGGTCGTCTGCATACCCAGCTTGCGCGCCGAGTAGGTGGAAAGGAAGTAGCCCTGGACCACGCCGTCGCTCACGACGTCCCGTGCGCGCGTCTTCACACCCTCCTCGTCGTACGGGGCGCTGCCCATGGCGCGCGGCACATGCGGATCTTCGTAAATGCCCACGTGGTCGGCGAACACCGGCTTGCCCAATGTGTCGACAAGGAACGTGGCCTTGCGGTAGAGCGCACCGCCACTCACCCCCTGCACGAACGCCCCCAGCAGACCGGCGGCGAGCGGTGCCTCGAACAGCACCGCACATTTGCGTGTGGAGAGCTTGCGGGCATGCAGGCGCGCCAGCGCACGCTCGGCGGCGTAGCGGCCCACCGCCTCGGGCGACGCCAGATCCTCGGCAGCGCGCTTGGACGAATACCAGTCGTCGCGCTGCATATGGCTGCCCGAACCCGCGATCGGCGAGACCGACAGGTAATGGCGCGAATACGGATAGCCCGAAAGGAAACCGCGGGTCGTGCCAAGCATGAACTGCGAATGCTGCGCCGACACGCTCGCGCCTTCGGAATTGCGGATGACCGGGCTCACGTCGAGCGCCGCCTTCTCGGCACGACGCGCCAGTTCTACCGCTTCATCCGCAGCGATGCGCCACGGATGGAACAGCGACAGATCCTGCGGATGCATTTCCAGCAGTTCGGACTCGGCGAGCCCGGCACAGTCGTCCTCCGCAGTGAAACGGGCGATGTTGTAGGCGGCGTCGACCGTGTCGTGCAATGCCTTGCGCGAGAAGTCCGACGTGCTGGCGTTGCCGCGACGCTGACCGATGAAGACCGTCACGCCCACGAGCTTGTCGCGGTTGCGCTCGATGGTCTCGACCTTGCCGCGCCGCACCGAGACCGACAGACCGTCGCCCTCGGAGATTTCGGCGGCCGCATCGGTGGCGCCGAGCGAACGGGCGTATTGCAGTACGTCGCTGACGATTTCCTTGAGTTGGTCCTGGGTATGCGTGAAATGCTGGGTCGCTTGGGACATCGGCGCGATTGGGTCAGTGGCTGAATAGGAACCGCCATCTTAGCGCGACTTCCTCACCGTCGTGCGTGGGCCCGGCAACTATTTGGACGGCGCGCGCCGCGTTACAATAGCGCCCATGACGCACATTCAACGCTTTAACCGTATCGCCCACAGCGAGCTTGCCGACGAAGGCCCGAGCAAATCCCAGCGCAAGCGCGAATCGCATGCCCTCCAGGATCTGGGCGAAGAACTGGTCAACCTTGGCAAGGACGCGCTCGCCCGCGTGCCCATGCCCGATAACCTTGAACGGGCCGTCCGGGACTGCCGCAAGATCACGGCACACGAAGGCCGCCGTCGACAGATGCAGTACGTGGGCAAGCAAATGCGTACCCTCGATGAGTCCGAAGTCGAGGCAATTCGTCGCGCCCTGGACGTCATCAATGGTGTCTCGAAGGCGGAAACGGCCAAGCTGCACGCGCTCGAACGCTGGCGCGAACGCCTGCTGGCCAAGGACGAAGCCCTCACCGAACTGCTCGCCCAGCACCCGGGGGCCGATGCCCAGCAACTGCGCACGCTCGTTCGCAACGCCCGCCGTGAACAGGCTGCGCAAAAGCCGCCCAAGGCCTTCCGTGAACTGTTCCAGGCCCTCAAGGACCTGCTTGGCACCGGATCGCCCAGTACCGCCGAATCTTCGGACGATGCGGATAACGAATTGCCGGAATTCCCAACCCGTGAGGAAGATTGATGATCGCGCGCTCACATCCGGACGAACTCCGCGTAGGCCTCGTCTCGATCAGTGACCGGGCGAGTCAGGGCACGTACGAGGATCAAGGCATCCCGGCGCTCAAGGACTGGCTTGCCAGCGCGCTCGCCTCACCGTGGGTGGCCGAAACCCGCCTGATTCCCGACGACGCCGATGGCATCACCGCGACGCTGATCGAACTTGTCGACACCATGGCGTGCGATCTGGTGCTCACCACCGGAGGGACAGGACCCGCGCGGCGCGACGTTACGCCGGAAGCCACGCTGCGCGCGGGCACGAAGGAAATGCCAGGCTTCGGGGAGCAGATGCGCCAGATCAGCCTTCGCTTTGTACCGACCGCTATCCTCTCGCGTCAGGTGGCCGTGATCCGCGAGACGGCAGATCACGCCGCCCTCATCGTCAACCTGCCCGGTCAGCCCAAGTCGATCAAGGAAACCCTCGAAGGGCTGCGCGACGCCGACGGAAAATCGGTCGTGCCCGGCATTTTTGCCGCCGTGCCGTATTGCATCGACCTGATCGGCGGGCCGTACATCGAGACGGATGAAGGCATCTGCAAAGCCTTCCGCCCCAAGAGCGCGATTCGCGCGCCGAAATCGGCGTGACCCGTCCGCCATCCAGACTTCCCGGATCGCCCGTTTCAGTGATCCAAAACAAAACGCCAGCGATTTCGCTGGCGTTCTTTGTCATGCTGCGGACATCAGGCCGGGGCCGATCTCGGAGTGTCAGGTGCGCCGGGCACGGCCGTTTTCAGGAAATGCTCGCGGTAATACACCAGTTCGTCGATCGACTCGTGGATGTCGGCCAACGCGGTGTGAGCCGCGCGCTTGGTAAAGCCCTTATAGACCGTGGGTTCCCAGCGCCGGCATAGCTCCTTGAGCGTGCTGACGTCCAGATTCCGGTAGTGGAAAAACGCCTCGAGCTTGGGCATGTACCGCGCCATGAAACGGCGATCCTGACAGATCGAGTTACCGCACATCGGCGACTTGTTCGGTGGTACGTACTGAGACAGGAACTCGATCAACTGGGCTTCGGCCGACGCTTCGTCAACGATTGACGCCTTCACGCGGTCGATCAGCCCCGAACGGCCATGCGTCGACTTGTTCCAGTCGTCCATGCCGTCCAGAACGGCGTCCGACTGATGAATCGCGAAGACCGGTCCTTCGATTCGGCGCGTCAGCGCAGAATCCGTGACGACGACCGCCACTTCGATAATGCGGTCGCTATCGGGCTGCAAACCGGTCATTTCCATGTCGAGCCAGACCAAATTGAACTCGGCCCGTGCAAGCGTCGTCTCTGTCGCGGCAGACGTGGGATTTTGGGATGGAGTGACAGACATGATCGGAAGACTCTGGAAAACGCATCGGTGGGCGACCGGCGCGGCGCCTGGCCGGTCGAAAGAACTTATAATTCTCGCATACTTCGGATTCTTCTTAAGCGCATGTTCACTTATCTCTTCGTGATCTTCCTGCTGGCGATGGTCATGACCAAGCTCTGGCTGGCCGCTCGTCAGGTTCGCCATGTGGTCGCCCATCGGGCAGCCGTCCCCGAGCGGTTCGCCGACACGATCACGCTGACAGACCACCAGCGCGCCGCCGATTACACGGTCGCTCGCACGCGCCTGGGCATGGCGGAGATCTTCGCTCAGGCGGTGCTGCTCGTCGCATTCACGCTGCTTGGCGGGCTGAATGTGCTGCACATCGGCATCTCGGAATGGCTCGGTGAAGGCTATGTGGGCCAGATCGCGCTGATCGCCGCCGTCCTGCTGATCTCCGGCATCGTCGACCTGCCCTTCACTTACGTGCGGCAGTTCGTGATCGAACAGCGGTTCGGCTTCAACCGCATGTCGCTCGGGCTGTTCATTGCCGACCTGGTCAAGGGCACTGCCATCGGCATTGTGCTCGGGCTGCCGCTGCTCTTCGTCGTGCTGTGGCTGATGGAACGCGCGGGGCCACTGTGGTGGCTATACACCTGGGTCGTCTGGGTCGCATTCAACCTGTTCGTGCAGTTCATCTTCCCGCACGTCATCGCCCCGATGTTCAACAAGTTCGAGCCGCTCTCGGACGCATCGCTGGCACAACGCATAGAAGGACTCATGCGGCGATGCGGTTTCGCAGCCCGCGGCCTCTTCGTGATGGACGGCTCGAAACGCTCGGCACACGGCAACGCGTATTTCAGCGGTTTCGGCCGCGCCAAGCGCATCGTGTTCTTCGATACGCTGATCGAGCGACTCTCCCCCGCAGAAATCGAAGCTGTGCTGGCGCACGAATTGGGCCACTTCAAGCGTCGCCACATCACGAAACGGCTGATCGCCGCCTTCGCGTTGTCGCTGGCGTTCCTTGCTCTGCTTGGATGGCTGGCCGGACGCACATGGTTCTACACCGAACTCGGCGTGATGCCGTCGATGACCGGCAGCAACAATGGATTGGCACTGGTGCTGTTTTTCCTTGTACTGCCTGTGTTCGGCTTCTTCGCGAGCCCGCTGAACAGCCTGACGTCTCGCAAGCACGAATTCGAGGCCGACGCGTTCGCCGCCAGCCAGACCCAAGCGAGCGATCTGATCAATGCCCTCGTAAAGCTGTACCAGGACAACGCATCAACGCTCACCCCCGACCCGGTCTACACCGCGTTCTACTACTCGCATCCGCCTGCATCCCAGCGCATCGACCGTCTGCTGGGGCACGCATGAAGCGGAGCAGCAAAAGTAAGGCTACGCCGGTCGAGACGACAGACCACGAACGACGCCACGGCCGTGTGGCGGCAGCCCACGGCCGCCACTATGTCGTGGAAGCCGACAATGGAGAAACCGTGCTGTGCTTCCCGCGCGGCAAGAAAAGCGAAATTGCCGTTGGCGACGAAGTTGCCTGGGCACGCACGGGCGATCAGGGGGTCATCGAGGAGATTCTGCCGCGCCGTAATCTGCTCTATCGTTCGGACCAGTTCAAAAGCAAGCTCTTCGCCGCCAACATTGACCAGTTGGTCATCATGCTGGCGACCGAGCCGTATTTCAGCGAGGATCTGCTCGGCCGCGCGCTCGTGGCAGCAGAAGCCAATGAGTTGCGCCCGTTGATCGTCCTCAACAAGACGGATGTGGTGGATGCCCTGCCCGCAGCGCGCGAGCGTCTGGCGCCGTATCGCGCGTTGGGTTATGAGGTGCTGGAGCTTTCCGTGCGCGCCGATCCGGACACTTCGAAGACATTGTTGCTGCCGCGCCTCGCGCATCAGGCGTCGTTGTTGCTTGGGCAGTCGGGCATGGGTAAATCCAGCCTCGTGAATCTCGTAGTGCCCGATGCCGACGCGGCAACGCGCGAAATCTCCACGGTGTTGAACTCAGGCAAGCACACGACCACCTTCACGCGCATCTTCCATCTGCCCGAAGGCGGCTTGCTCATCGACTCACCGGGCTTTCAGGAGTTTGGTCTGCACCACCTCAAAGAAGGGGCACTGGAGCGCGCATTTCCCGAGTTTCGTCCACTGCTCACCGGGTGCCGGTTCTACAACTGCCATCACCTGAAAGAGCCGGGTTGCGCCATTCTCGAGGCCGTCGCCGACGGACGGATCTCGAAACAGCGGCATGCGCTTTATGCACAGCTCGTCCACGAATCGGAGCAACAGATCCCATATTGAGGTGTCTGTCAGAACCCGATCCGCAAAAAAACCCCGCTTCTGCGGGGTTTTTCATAGGTGCTGCCGCTTGAACTATCAGCCCAGCCACACAGCGAGGGTCAGGAGCAACAGCAGGAGCATCCACAACAGAACAGCGCGCCACACCAGACCCACAGCCGCTTGAAGCGTGCGAGGGGTGCATTCGCTGCCGACCGGCAGAACGGCATCATCGACCTGATTCAGCGCATCGACGCTGGAGACTTCCGCCAACGGCCCCGTGAGTCGCGCGCCGAGAGCACCGCTACCCGCCGCCAACAGAATGCCTTCGTTTTCATTCGGCCACTGCTTCGCGTAGTGACGCCATGCATAAATCGCGTCTTCAAAGTTGCCGACGATGGCGAAACCGATCGCCGTCAAACGTGCCGGCACCCAATCGATGACATAGAACGCCTTGCGTGCAAAGACGCCGAACGCCGGGCTACGATCCGGCGCGTTTTCCGTCCAGCGTCGCGACAGGTATTCCGCAAGACGGTACAGCACCGCCCCCGCCGGACCCACCGGCATCAGGAACCAGAAGAACACGCCGAATACGTGGCGATGTGAGGCAATGACCGCATGCAACAGCGTGTGGCGCACGATTTCGTCCACCGGCATGTCGACCGTGTCGATACCAATCCACTGGCGCAAGATCTCACGCGCCTCGTTCACATTGTCGTTGTTCAGTGCGACGTGAATGTCAGTGAAGTAGTGGCTGAACTGACGGAATCCCATCGTCAGATAGACGATGAACACGTTCCAGGCAAAGCCCAGGAAAATATTCACCCGCATGAGCAGGTAATAGATGACGCCAACCGCCAGCACAAACGGCAACACGACGACCATCCACGCCAGCACACCGTGACGCGGCTGCCCCGCATCGAAGGTCTGCGACGTGTGGGTCGCGTGGGAGCGAATCAGGTTGTAGATCGGGTTTTGCGTGGAGAGCGCACGCACCTGCTCGAGGATCAGCGCGAGGAGTACCGAAAAGAATGTCATGCGTGCGTTCAGGTCACCAGACGGAATGGTGTAACGATAGCACAGCTTCTCTCGAATGCCCGCCCCAAGCGCCTCTGCGGCGCACTCACTTCACCATTCAAGCAGACAACGCGCAAAAACGATTCGCCTTTCGCGTCAGGCCCGCAAGAGTTGGTAGAAATTACGCAACATGCCCGCCGTCGCGCCCCAGATGAAATACTCTCCCCCTGTTGGCTTCGGATACGGCATCGCGTAAAAGCGACGCTCGCCCACCTGATAGTTGAAGACACGGATCTGGTGATGCGCAGGGTCCATCAGGAAATTGAGCGGGACCTCGAAAATCTCGTCCACTTCACCGGCATCGGCGACAAGATCAAATGGCGGTTTGACCAGGCCCACGACCGGAGCGACGCGAAAACCCGTTCCCGTGATGTAGTCCGGCAAGCGGCCGATCACTTCCACCGCTCCCGAATCAAGCCCGATTTCTTCTCGCGATTCGCGTAGGGCGGTCGCGATCGGCGTAGGGTCATCAGGCTCGCGGCTGCCGCCAGGAAAACTCACCTGTCCGGCATGCGTGCTGAGATGTTGCGTTCGTCTGGTGAGCAATACCGTGGTGCCGTGCGGACGCATGACCAGCGGCACGAGCACGGCAGCGGCGCGCGGCGTGAACAGCGACGGGGAGACGACTTCGATAGCACCCGACTCCGGTGTCCAGATCGGCGGACTGGCAAGGCGGTCTCGCAATGCTTCGGGGGTCAACCGCTCTGCCGGCACCGTGGGCTCCCCTTCGCCCGTTGAGACGATGGGTAACGCTTCAGGATGCAGAATGAGAGGTGGCGCCACGTAGACCTTTGAACGAGGGAGAACTTCGCTATTTTAGCGAGGAAGCCGGAAAGACGTACACGCGAAGAAAATACCAATCCCCCGGCAATTCGACGCATTCGATGGCGATGGCGCGCCGCCGCATTTGAATACATGCGGCATAGCACAATGAAAAAAGCACCCCGAAGGGTGCTTTTTCCATGCGGCTTTGGCTACGCCCGGCCACGAGGTCGCCAGACGTAGCGGCGTCCGATTTACTCGGCAGCAGCAGTGGTCTTGCTCTTGAACGTGAGCTTTTCCTTGATACGTGCCGACTTGCCCGAACGCTCGCGCAGGTAGTACAGCTTGGCGCGGCGAACATCACCACGACGCTTGACTTCGATGCTGGCGATCAGCGGCGAGTACGTCTGGAACGTACGCTCAACGCCTTCACCCGACGAAATCTTGCGAACGATGAACGCCGAGTTCAGGCCACGGTTACGCTTGGCGATCACAACGCCTTCGTAAGCCTGCACACGCTTGCGCGTGCCTTCCACAACGTTCACGTTGACGATCACGGTGTCGCCCGGGGCGAAGTCGGGGATCGTCTTGTTCGCGGTCAGACGCGCGATTTCTTCCTGCTCGATCTTAGCGATCAGATTCATTTACCACTCCTTGTGCCATCGTATCGGCGTTATATACCGGCATGCCGGCCCCGACAGAGGATGGGTTCAAACCGAATGCCGTCCCCATGACGACACCCGCTACCTACTTGGCCGACGTATCGGCCCGCAGGCTTGCCAGCCACGCCTCATCGGCACGACTGAGCAATCCGTTGGCGCGTGCACTCTCGATCAGATCGGGGCGCTTGCGCCAGGTATTGGTCAACGCCTCGCGGCGCCGCCATTTTTCAATCTCTGCGTGATGCCCGCCCAACAGCACGTCCGGCACGCGCACACCTTCGTACTCTTCCGGCCGCGTGTAATGCGGGCAATCGAGCAGTCCGTTCACGAAACTGTCCTGCTCGGCCGACTGTTCGTCGTTCAGCGCACCCGGCAACAGCCGGATCAGCGAGTCCATCAATGCCATGGCGGGCAACTCCCCACCCGACAGCACGAAATCGCCAACACTGACCTCTTCGTCCACCACCCGATCAATCAAACGTTGATCGATGGCTTCGTAGCGGCCACAGAGCAGAATCAACCCCTGCTCCTGTTCGCGCAACTCGACAACCCGGCGGTGCGTGAGCGGCTTGCCTTGGGGCGACATCAACAGCACACGCCCCCGTGGCACGCCGGCTTCGGCCTGCGCCGCTTTCGCTGCGGCGATCGCATCGTCAAGCGGCTTGGCGAGCATCACCATGCCGGGGCCGCCGCCATAGGGCCGATCGTCGATCGTGCGGTAGTTGTTATGCGTGAAATCACGCGGATTCCAAAACCGCAGACCGTAGCGCGACTGCTTGAACGCCCGGCTGGTGACGCCCCAGTCGGTCAGCGCCCGAAACATCTCGGGAAAGAGCGTGACGACGTCAAACTGCATCAGACCGGTTCCGTCCAGAGGTGCCCGGACGCAACAACGGCCGGGCGATCAATCGGTATCTCAGTAATCGAGACCCCAGTCAGCCACAATGCGCCCAGCCTCGACATCGACCGTCTGCACATATTGGCCTACGAACGGGATCAACCGCTCGGCGGTCTTCGCCGGCTTATCGTCGACGGCAGGCACGTCATAGACGACACGCAGCACAGTGTGCACGCCGTTATCGAGCAAACCGACGACCTTACCCAGCGATTCGTCCTGCAAATTCGTCACCTGGGCGCCAATCAGGTCCACCCAGTAGAACTCGTCTTCGCCAGCGCTCGGGAACGCACTGCGCGGCACCCAGACCTGAAGGCCCTTGAGCGCCTCGGCGGCAGTCCGGCTGTCGCTGCCGCGCAATTGCGCGACGACCGTACCCGAATGCCCCCGGCTGTGCAGCACATCGGCCTTGGTGTAGACCGACTCACCGGGACGACGGAAATACCAGCATTCCGCGGCCAAGAGCCCATCGCCCTTGCCCGTGTGCGGCTGCACCTTAATCCAGCCGCGAATCCCATAGGCGTCGCCGATATAACCCAGCTCGACGAGATCGCCGGGCACTTCGGCCACCGGGGCGAGCACCTGCTCTGCGCGCATGCCAGCGGCACGCCGTGCCTCAGCACCGATTTTCAGCGGTACCCGCTCACGCGCGGGTCGAGCGGAACGAACCATGCCAATCCAACGTTGTGACGAACACACGGCGATGCCCGCCCCAGATCACCCGGGAACAGGCACCGCCGTTCAATTCTCATGCCGCCGGCAAACCGACAGCAATGCGTACAGCTCGACTAGCTGAAGCGCTTAGGCAGCAGCCTTGGCGCCTTGCTTGAGCAAACGAGCCACGGTCGGCGACAGTTGTGCGCCAACGCCTTGCCAGTAGGTCAGACGGTCCTGAGCAATACGCAGACCTTCCGTGCCTTCGGCAGCGACCGGGTTGTAGAAGCCAATACGCTCGATGAAGCGGCCATCGCGACGGTTACGCGAGTCGGTTGCAACGATGTTGTAGAACGGGCGCTTCTTCGCGCCGCCGCGAGCCAGGCGGATAACGACCATAATAAATCCTTGTGAATCCAGAAGTGTTCGGACAGAAAACGCGTGATTATAGCGCAAAACCCTCGTCAAAACAAACACTTCCCCCGGCACCGGCCACATCCCGCCCAGCCACGCCCCTATTGGGCCACCGACGCGGGGAACACAAGCGCCCCACCGGCACTGGACTACAATGCACCCATCCTGTGAGCGGAGCGAGTCAGGCATGCGACGATTTCTCGATGGATGGCGCCCCCCCTTCCGGCCGCAAGGGCCAACGCGGGTCTGCACGCCAGTCGGCCGCCTTGTTCAATACGCGCGCCGGACCGGCCTGATTCTCGGCGCAGCTCTGGCAGTCGCGCCACAGTTTGCGACCGCACGCGACGACGCCCTGCCCATCGAACGCCTCACGCTACCTCCCGGATTTCACGTCGAGGTTCTCTCGGACCAGATTCCCGGCGCACGAGGCATGGTGCTCGGCCCGAAGGGCACGTTATTCGTCGGTAGCCGGGCGCAAGGCGACGTTTATGCCATTACCCTTGACCCATCTCGCGCCTATGCCGCCAAAGTCCGGATCGTGGCCTCCGGGCTGAACATGCCCGTTGGGGTAGCCATGCGTGACGGCGCACTCTATATCTCTGCCGTTTCCCGCATCGTCAAGCTCGACGACATCGAGAACCGTCTCGACAATCCCGGCAAGCCAGCCGTCGTCTACGACAAGCTGCCGAGCGAGAGTCATCACGGCTGGCGGTATATGGCATTCGGGCCCGATCAACGTCTATACATTGGCGTTGGCGCCCCCTGCAATGTTTGCAAACGCGACGAGAACCGCTACGCGATGATCGGCAGCATAAAGCCGGACGGCACCGACTGGCGAGTCGTCGCTCGCGGCGTGCGCAACACCGTAGGATTCGACTGGCAACCCGGGACCAATGCCCTCTGGTTCACCGACAACGGCCGCGACCTGCTCGGCGACGACATCCCCGACGACAAGCTCAACCGACTCACTCGTGTTGGCGAGCACTTCGGATTCCCCTATTGCCATGCCGGCGACGTTTCGGATCCGGAATTCGGACAGGAGACGCGCTGTTCGGCCTTCACACCGCCAATGGCGAAGCTGGGCGCGCACGTTGCTGCGCTCGGCATGAAGTTCTATACCGGCAAGCAGTTCCCTGATGCCTATCGCGGTAGCATCTTTATTGCCGAGCATGGCTCCTGGAACCGGAGCCGCAAGGTGGGCTACCGGGTCGTGCGCGTCGTACTCGATGCCAAAGGCAACGTCGCGAAGCAGGAAGTATTCGCGCAAGGCTGGTTAGGGAACGACGAATCGGTCTGGGGCCGTCCCGTCGATCTTCTCACCTTGCCGGACGGCTCACTGTTAGTCAGTGACGATCATGCAGGTGCCATTTATCGCATTACCTACCGAAAACCGTGAGGCATGCTGATGACCCGCCCCGGCATCGATACGGAAATCTGGCTGCAACAACTGCGCAAGGAACTGTCCCGCTCCCTGCCCGGTCAATCTTTCACGGTACTTACGGCACTGTTCGGACATGCCTCCCCGATCCCTCGTGACCTCCCCCGTCCCCGCCATCTTCGTAACTACGTCGACACAAGATCATGACCCAACGCCCACTCTCGTTCCTGCCGTCCTCCTTTGCCTCTTATATGGCTATGCTGCTGGTGCCGGCGGCCATGCTGGCAGGCTGTGCCGCGCCGTCAGGCGGCGGCGCCACGCCGCCTTCGGATACGTCTGGCGCCACCGCTGCGGCAACGGCCCCGGCCGACATTCTCGGCACCTGGCAACTCGTGAGATGGGAGGGCACGAGCGACGTTCCGAGCCTGCCGGAGGGCCGCGCGATCAACCTCACCTTCAATGACAAGGGAGCGTTCTCGGGCACGGGCGGATGCAACCGCATCTTCGGTCAATACACGATTGGCCCGGGCAATGGAAACGTCACCCTCAAGGCCCCGGCCACCACCCGGATGGCGTGCCCCGATTCCATGGCGTTCGAAGATCGCTATCTGAAGACACTTCCTCTTGTCACCCGCTTCGAGCGCCGCGACACGCAGTTGACGCTGAGCACCTCGAATGGCGAAACGCTGACCTACGCCGCGCAGACGTTGCTCAATCGTCCTGTCGCGGATACCGGCGCCTCGAGCAAGACGGAAGACCGCATCCTCGATGTCGATTCGCAAATGGCGGATTGCGTCGGCGTGGCGCCACGCAAGTGTCTGCGCGTGCGTAATGCCGACGATTCCGGCAAGACGCAGTGGGAACTCTGGTATGCCCACATCGATGGATTCGAGTGGAAGCCCGGCGTAGAATACCGCGTGAAAATTCACGGCGAACCCGTCGCCAATCCGCCCGCCGACGCTTCGAGCATGCGCTGGACGCTCGTCGAAGTCATTCGCGAAACGCCTGCCCGATAACCATTACAAATGAACGCAGTCGCCTATAAATCGAAGACCCTGACCGCTGGCCTGGCGATGCTGTTCGGCACGCTCGGCCTGCATCGCTTCTATCTGTATGGTCTGCGAGACCGCTTCGGCTGGGCCCACATCGCGGGTTCGGCGTGCGGCGTGGCGGGCTGGGGGCTCCTGGTGACGAGCGAACTGCGTTCTCCGGCAGGATGGGGGCTCACGATTCTCGGTGCCATCTCGTTGTTCTCGGCGTTCCTCGCGGCCATCGTCTACGGACTTCGCCCCGATGAACGCTGGGATGCCCAGTTCAATAGCCGCGCCGGGCACAAGTCGCGCTCGGGCTGGATTGCCGTCATCATCGTCAGCCTGTCGCTGTTCGTCGGTGCGCTGTTGATGATGGTCGGCCTCGCCGTCGCGTTTCAGACCTATTTCGAAACACACGACACGCCCAACCGGCTGTCGCAATAACACGCGACCGTGACAATGCCCCCCGTCCCCGCCCTCGCCCATCGGCCGACACTGGGTTTCATCGGTGCCGGTCGCGTCGCTCGTGCGCTTGCCGCTGCGGCCAGTCGCGCCGGTTATGAGGTGACGGCGGTTGCAAGCCGCCGGATTGACGCCGCGCAACGCATCGCGTCCGCACAGCCAGGATGTGAGGCACTGTCAGTCCACCGTCCGGAAGATATGAATACCGTCTTCTCGCGCGCGGATCTGGTTTTTCTGACCGTTCCCGACGATGCCATCGCCATATGTGCGGCGCATCTCAACCCGCGTGCCGGTCAGGCGCTGGTGCATTGCAGCGGTGCCTCCGAGGTCGAGTTGCTCGCGCCCGCGACGCAACAAGGCGCGCAGATCGGCGGCTTTCATCCGCTGTTTCTCTTCGCGGGGCTCGACGACGACGCTGCGCGCATGGCAGGCAGCGCGATCACCATCGAGGCTGACGCGCCGCTGAGCGCCACGTTGCATGCCCTCGCGGACGCCATCGGCTGTCGCGCCCTGTCGATCCCCGCCGGCGAGCGGATGCGCTATCACGCAGGGGCCAACTACGCCGCCAGTTTTCTGCTCTGCCTGCTCGACGAAGCCACCTTGCTGTGGAAAGCGATCGGCATGTCCGAAGACGACGCCCGCGAAGCCATGTGGCCGCTCGTCATGGGCACCCTCAATGCGGCTCGCGAGCGCGGACTGTCCGGAGCACTTGCGGGCCCGGTCTCACGCGGCGATGCCGGCATCGTCACACGTCACACCGAAGCCCTTGCCTCCATGGGCGGCAGTCACGCCACCCTGTACTCGCTTCTGACGCTGCGCGCCATTCACCTCGCTCGTCAGCGGCCGACTGCGGACAACGCCGCACTTGATGTGATCGCGCACAGCATCGCCCCCTATCTGCCGCCGTTCGCCCCCAAAGGCGACGCATAACGACACCCCCGGCATCCAGCACGAAACCGGCCGGATGCCGACCGTCAGGGTCAACCTGCCACGCATCCCAGCCCGATCACCATCACGCTTGCCTCCCACCTGAATACCGCACAAAAACATGGGCTATCTTCTTAGCTCCACCGCACCTATTTTTGATTTATTTTCTTTGTTGGCGACGTGCTTATAGGCAACGAGTGCGGAGATGACAGCTCACTCCAAAAATCAATAAAACAGCACTCCTCTGAATAGGCAAAGCAGGATATCTCGAAGTCAAACCGCTCAGAGAATTAACTCAATCCTTCAGCCACCCCTCAATTTCATATTTACGGATTACCTTAATTTCCACTTCAAACAAATTGAATTGATTCAGCCTTTAAATCTTTCCGGCATTTCAACCATCGTTACGCCATGCCCCTAGTTCTTTTCCGGCATGGCGGACGAGTGATGGCTAGAAATAAGCCACTGCTTACCATTCCATTTGTAGGTGAATGTGTAGCGGGCCTTCACTTCCGCACCGTCCGCAAATTTGAACGTGTATAAGCCTGCGTCGATCGCGCTATTGCAGTCAATTTCGATGGAACGGCTGTCAATCGCCCCCACTGGCTTACCCGAGAGAAAATGTGCGAAGTAGTCTTCCTTCTCTTCTGCTGTCAGGCGCGGCTTGTTAGAGACAGTCGGCAACAGGATTGAATTTTTGGCATAGTTGGCAACAACCTTCTTCGGATCGCCAGTTTTCAACGATGTATTCCAGCGATCGAATAAGGAGGCGATTTCCTTCTTGGAAGTCGCATGACATACCTCAGACCTGGCATGGGCATTTGTTGCCGCGACAAGCGCAAGAGCTGCCAAAGGAAGAGAACGCAAAAGACGCATGAAATTCCCCAGTAAAACGAAGTTGATTTTGCAGTTGGAGAGCTGAACTTCGTGAGTGCCTCTTGCCGCTGGGGGCAAGTTCTATTGAAAACGCAACGCCGATAATAGCATCGGCGGTTCTAAATGGTTACGCTCGGAGATCTCGCTGCGGGAGCGGCCTTGAACATAACCCCGTCGACATCGTCATCGACCACGGCATCTCATCGTTGTATGTCGCCAGGGCATTGACACCAGCCGCGCGCTCGAACACTAGGCGTAGGCAAGTGGCGTCACTCTGAAGTTGCTTCCGACGGGCAATACAACGCAGAATGCGTACATCGAATCGTTCAGCGGCGAGTTCCGCGATGCGTGCGTGAACGAGCGCTGATTCACGCGCCTGGCACAGGCTCGGGCGGTCGTCGCGACACGACGCCGGGACGACAACGAGCCAAGGCCACGCAGCGCACTGAACGATCTTTCGCCCGCAGCATTTGCGGCGCAACATTGGGCGACAGCGGATGCTCCTGCCGCTTTCCAGGAACTGATTTATGGGACTTTGCTGGAAGCGCTTTTGCCCTACTGAAGGGGGCGGGTCAGTTGAGGCCTCGATATGGCGAAAGTTGCTTCGCCCGGCCGCCGTGACCCGCTCGCCGGTATGACAGTTGCGGGGACAGTTGTTCGACGCATCCGGTGCAGAAACCCCAAAAGCAGTGACGGAATTGAGAGCGAATTACAGCAGATGAACTCATTGTTTTCTTTCGGCAACGAGACGGCCGCCGGCTTCCAAGTCGCGTGGGAGGACGGCGATCGCGTTGTCGGTCGGGGCTCACGACCCGGCCCGGATGGCGTGCCGAGGGCTGTGTTGGCTGTGTGGCCCGCAGCCGAGCACCCGATGCCCTCCAGCCTCGCTCGCCTCACACACGAATACGGCTTGAGGGGCGAGTTGGACGGCAGTTGGGCAGTGCGGCCGCTGGAACTTGTGCGGGAACATGGCCGGACTGTTTTGCTGCTTGAGGACCCCGGCGGCAATCCACTTGCCGCGCAACTGGGCGCCCCCATGGAGGTGGGCCGTTTCTTGCGCCTGGCCGTCAGCATCACGGCGGCCTTGGACCAGCTCCACCAGCGGGGTCTTATACACAAGGACATCAAGCCGGTCCACATCCTGGTGAACGATTCCCTTGTCGAGGCGCGGCTCACGGGCTTCGGCATTACCTCGCGCCAGTCGCGCAAGCGTCAGGCACTGACGCCACCGGAAGAGATCGCCGGCACGCCGGCCTACATGGCCCCCGAGCAGACGGGACGCATGAACCGGTCGATCGATGCGCGTAGCGACCTCTATTCGCTCGGCGTCACGCTCTATCAAATGCTCACGGGTGTGCTGCCGTTCGCCACCGACGATCCGATGGACCTGTTGCATAGCCATCTCGCCCGGCAGCCAGTGCCGCTGGCGGAACGGGTACCGTCGATCCCGCCATTGCTTTGCGCCATCGTAATGAAGCTGCTCTCCAAGACGGCGGAGGAGCGCTACCAGACCGCAGCGGGGCTGGAGGCCGATCTACGGCGCAGTCTGGCTGCATGGGCATGCCAGGGAAGCATCGACGCTTTCCCGCTCGGCGAACACGACCTGCCTGATCGCCCACTGATTCCAGAGCGCCTCTATGGACGAGAACGCGAGATTGAGACCTTGCTCGCTGCCTTCGACAGAGTCGTCACCCAGGGCACGCCGGAGATTGTGCTGGTCTCCGGCTACGCCGGTATCGGGAAGACCTCGGCCGTGCTTGCATTGCGCAGCGCACTGGCTCACAGGAATGGCCTCTTTGCCTCGGGCAAGTTCGATCAGTACAAGCGAGACATCCCGTATGCGACGTTGGCGCAGGCTTTCCAGAGTCTGATCCGCCCACTACTGGGCAAGAGCGAGGCCGACTTGGCGCCCTGGCGCGCCGCACTGGCGGAGGCGCTGGGCCCGAACGGCGGCCTCATGGTGCCGCTCATCCCCGAACTCGAGCTAATTCTGGGGCCGCAGGCCCCGGTTCCGGAGCTGCCGCCGCGCGACGAACAGCACCGATTCCAGATGGTTTTACAGCGCCTGCTTGCCGTCTTTGCCCAACCCACGCATCCGCTCGCGCTCTTTCTCGACGACCTGCAGTGGCTGGACGCGGCGACCCTCGATCTGCTCGAGTATCTGGCGACCCAGCCGGAGGTACGCCACGTGCTGCTTATCGGCGCCTATCGGAACGACGACGTCAAGCCCGGACACCCTTTGCTACTGCGATTGCCGGCCATCCGCCAGGCCGGGGGGCGAATCAATGACATCGCACTTTTCCCGCTTGGGCTCGACGATGTGAGCCGACTCATCGTCGATGCCTTGCATTGCGCCCCCGGAGACGCCGCACCTCTGGCCCGCCTGGTGCATGAGAAGACCGGAGGTAACCCGTTTTTCGCCATTCAGTTCCTTACCGCTCTGACCGAAGAGGGGCTGCTCGTTTTCGATCATCGTGGCGCGCGCTGGTCTTGGGACCTTGAGCAGATTCGGGCCAAGGGCTTCACCGACAACGTGGTTGATCTTATGCTCGCCAAGCTGAGGCGCTTTCCCACCACGACCCGTAACGCCCTGAAGCAGTTGGCGTGTCTCGGGAATGACGCGACGATCGCTACCCTGGCCATGGTCCAGGATGCCAGCGAGGCGGAACTGGACGCGGCGCTGTGGCTGGCGGTACGCACCGGACTTGTATTACGTTTGGGAAATATCTACCGATTCCTGCACGATCGTATCCAGGAGGCGGCCTACGCCCTGATTCCTGAAGACGCGCGGCCGACAGCGCACCTCGCGATTGGCAGACGGCTCGTTGCGGGCACGCCGCCTGAGGCCATAGCGGAGTGTGTCTTCGAGATCGTCGGCCAGCTCAACCGTGGCGCCGGTCTTATCACCGCGCCCCATGAGCGGGAGCAAGTGGCAGAGCTGAATCTGCTCGCCGGCCAGCGTGCTAAGGCGTCCTCGGCCTATGCCTCGGCGCTGACCTATCTCACCGCCGGCGCGGCGCTCGTGCAGGGGGACGCCTGGAAGCACCGGCCAAAGTTTGCTTTCGCGCTCGAATTCCACCTCGCCGAATGCGAATTTCTGACCGGCGCGGTGGCTGCGGCAGACGCACGTCTGGCCGAGCTTGCGGGCCGTGCCGCGAACCTCCCCGACCTGGCCTCCGTCACCCAACTGCGGCTGGAGCTGTTTCTGGCCCTCGGCCAGCGCGAGCGCGCCGTCGAGGTGGGCCTCGACTACCTGTACCGCGCCGGCGTCCAGTGCCCGGCACACCCGACAGATGAAGAGGTCCTGCAAGAATACGATCGGATGTGGCGCCAACTTGGCGACCGGCCGATCGAGGCACTGCTCGATCTGCCGATGATGACCAATGCGGTCGCATGCGAGACGATGGATGTCCTGACCGCGCTGATGCTGCCGGCCTGGTACACCGACGTGAACCTGGGCGCTCTCATCATCGCGCGGATGGCAAACATCAGCCTCGAGCATGGCAACAGCGACGCGTCGTGCCTCGCCTATACCTGGCTCGGCATGCTCCTGGGGCCTCAGTCCGGCGACTACAAAGCGGCATTCCGCTTCGGCCAGCTCGGACTGAACCTCGTCGAGCAGCGTGGCCTGGACCGCTTCCGGGCTCGTGTCTACCAGGCTTTCGCGGGCCACGTGATGCAATGGACCCAACCCATCCGTGCCGCGCGCAGTCTGGTGCGGCGCGCGTTCGACGTGGCCAGCAAGGCCGGTGACCTGACCTATGCGTCCTTCGCGCGTAACAACCTCATTACGCAATTGCTCGCCTGTGGCGATCCGCTTGGGGAAGTGCAGAACGAAGCCGAGGCCACGATCGGCTTCGCGCGCCGGGCGAGCTTCGGTCTCACCGTCGACCGGGTTGTCCCCCAACGCCAGCTAGCGCGAACGCTACGCGGACTGACCCCGGTATTCGGCGTCTTCGATGACGATGAATTCAACGAAGCGCAGTTCGAGCGGTATCTGGACGAGGCACCGAGCCCTGCCCTCGCCACCTGCTGGTATTGGATCCGGAAACTGCAGGCACGCTTGCTCGCCGACGACTACGCGACTGCCATAACGGCGGCAGACAGGGCAGCGAGTCTTCTCTGGACATCGCCATCGTTCTTCGAGCAGGCGGAATACCACTTCTACGCGGCGTTGGCGCGTGCCGCATACTGCGGCACGGCCGCCACACCGGAGCGAACCCGGCACCGGGAGGCACTGGCCGCACATCATCGCCAGCTCCTTGTCTGGTCCGAGCATTGTCCAGAGAATTTCGAGAACCGAGCCGCATTGGTTGGCGCAGAAATCGCGCGCATCGAGGGGCGCGAAGCGGATGCCATGCGCCTCTACGAGTCGGCCATCCGCGCCGCACAGGACAGTGATTTCATCCATAACCAGGCACTCGCCAACGAGTTGGCCGGGCGATTTTATGCCGCACGTGGTTTTGAGAAGATTGCCCGCGTGTATTTGCAGGATGCTCGGCATGGCTATCTCCACTGGGGCGCCAGCGCCAAGGTGCGGCAACTCGATGCGCTGTATCCGCACCTCAGTGGAGAAGAGCGGGCACCCGCGCCGACGACGACGATCGGGGCGCCGGTCGATCACCTGGACCTCACCACTGTGATCGCCGTCTCGCAAGCGGTGTCCGGCGAGATCGTCCTGGACAAATTGCTCGACACACTCATGCGCACCGCGATTGAACAGGCCGGTGCGGAACGGGGACTGCTGATCCTGCCCCAAGGGGACGAGCAGCGCATTGCGGCAGAGGCGACGACCGGTGGCGATATTGTCAAGGTGCAGCTCCGCGACGAGAGCGTGACTGCGACGGCGCTGCCGGAATCGGTGCTCCACTATGTCTTGCGCACCCGCGAGAACATCATTCTCGACAATGCCGCGGCACAGCACCCGTTTTCTGCCGATCCCTACGTTCGGCAGCATCATGCCCGATCGATTCTCTGCCTGCCATTGCTCACACGGGCCAAGCTCATCGGGGTGCTCTACCTCGAGAACAACCTCTCGCCACGCGTCTTCGCACCGAGCCGGACCGCCGTGCTGAAGATGCTCGCCTCCCAGGCCGCGATCGCGCTGGAGATAACGTGTTTGTATCGGGATCTCGCGCAACGCGAAGCAAAGATCCAGCGCCTGGTTGAGGCCAACATCATCGGGATCTGCATCTGGCACCTGGACGGCCGAATCCTCGAGGCCAACGACGCGTTCCTCAACATGCTGGGCTACGACCGCGAAGACCTCGCCTCGGGCCCCTTGCTCTGGACAGACCTGACGCCTCCCGACTGGCGCGAGCGTGATACCAGGTTGATCCAGGACCTTCGGATCAGCGGGACCTTGCCGCCGTTCGAAAAAGAGTTCTTCCGCAAGGATGGAAGCCGCGTGCTCGTCCTGCTAGGGTGTGCGACATTCGAAGAGGGTGGGGATCAAGGTGTTTCCTACACGCTGGATCTCACCGAGCGCAAGCGCGCCGAAGAGGCGCTGCGTCAGGCACAAGCCGAGCTGGCACACGTGACCCGCGTGACGACGTTGAACGCACTGACCGCCTCGATCGCTCACGAGGTCAACCAGCCGTTGGCCGCCATCGTCACCAACGCCAATGCGGCCCTGCGCTGGCTTGCTCGCCAGCCCCCCGATCTCGCCGAGGTGCGAGAGTCGTTGGGGCGCATCGTTCAGGATGGCCACCGGGCCGGCGCGGTGATTTCAGGAATGCGTGCGCTGCTCAAGAAGACCGCCGCCGTCACGGCGCGCATTGACGTGCTCCCCCTGATCGAAGACACGATTGCCCTTATCCAGGGAGAGGTCGGCCGCCATCAAGTCCTGCTCCGCACGGCGCTGGCGCCTGACCTGCCGCCGGTTGTCGGTGACAGGGTGCAGTTGCAGCAGGTGCTCCTGAACCTGATGATGAATGGCATCGAGGCAATGAAAGCGGTGACCGGGCGGCCGCGGGAACTGTTGATTCGCTCGCACCTCGACGCATCGGGGGCTGTGCGGGTTGCCGTTCAGGATGCCGGCATCGGGTTGGCGCAGAAAGATCTGGAGCGGGTTTTCCAAACCTTCTTCACGACCAAGGCGGAGGGCCTGGGTATGGGCCTGGCGATCTGCCGGTTGATCGTCGAGGCACACGGAGGGCGGCTGTGGGCGAGCCCCAATGTGCCTTACGGGGCCGTGTTTCAGTTCACCCTGCCGCCTCACGACTAGATACACCTCACGCCGATGGCGGGAGGCGACGGGGACTCAAAGCGGCGCCTCGCAAATGCCGAGTTGCTGTGCCATCAGGACAAGCTCGGCGAAGGTGCGCGCCTTCATCTTGCGCATGGCCTGACCACGATGAATTTTCACCGTGACCTCGCTGATCCCTAGCTCGCCGGCGATCTGTTTATTCAACAAACCGGCCACTGCCTTGCGCATGACCTCCGCCTCACGCGGTGTCAGGCCCTGGTAGCTGGCTCGCAGTTCATCCAGCTTACGCATGCCATGGCGGCGATGCTGATCCTTTTGCAAGGCGGCCGCCACGGCATCGAGCAGGTCCTGCTCGCGGAATGGCTTCGCCAGAAAATCTTCGGCACCCGCCTTCATGGCGGCAACCGTCATCGGGATGTCGCCATAACCCGTCATGAAGATGACCGGGATCTGGATGCCCATTTGGGACAGCCGGGTCTGTAGGTCCAGGCCGCTCTGACCGCGAAGCCTGACATCGAGCAGAAGGCAAGTGGGTGCGTCCGGGAATGCGAACGCCAGCAGTTCGGCAGCGGATGCGAACAGTGTGACGCGCATCCCGACGGAGCGGAAGAGGTTCTCCAACGCGCCGCGAAGCATCGCGTCGTCATCAACGATCAGCACCATCGCTTCATCACTCGCACGGGTGTCTGCGGTTACGAAGCCGTCGATTGTCACAGTCTATCTCCAGCGCACCCATCGGCGCGCGCGGTTTGGGCAGGCTCGCTCTCGCCGCCATGACCCCGCAAAACTGTTCATTACAGCACACGGCCGGGATCGTGGGCCACTTATACCATGGGGTTAGTCGGGCGTGACAGTGGGTGGCTGATCCAGCCGGTCTCATTACAGACTAACGCACATCGAACTCGCACGCAGCCCCGGTGCATCCCGACACAGCAAGGGTGGCGAAGCCATTCCCTATTGGCTGTAGCACGGCCTTGCGGCGTCACGATGAAATCGAGATAGCGGGCGGCTAATACGATTCGACAATAGCGACGGCCAACAGCGCCGACTATGCTTCGCCTCAGGTTGCGCTCCGAATACGAACGCCGGTCGCAGCCCTTATGCCAAGCCGCCCCGATGCGGCTCTGCCCCGGCGGGGACGCCACGGCAGCCTCACTCTCGCCCCCCTAACAGGAGCAACGCAATGTCGAACCCCAAGCTTGAAGTCCTCACCCCGCAGAACAGCCAGTTGATCTTCATCGACCATCAGCCGCAGATGGCTTTCGGCGTCCAGTCGATGGATCGCCAGGCAATGAAAAACAACGTCGTCGGCCTGGCCAAGGCGGCGAAGATCTTCAATATCCCGACGACGATCACCACCGTCGAGAGCGAGTCGTTCTCGGGCTTCACCTATCCGGAACTGCTCGACGTGTTCCCGAACCAGAAGACGCTGGAACGCACCTCGATGAACTCGTGGGACGACCAGAAGGTGCGCGATGCGCTCGCCGCCAACGGCCGCAAGAAGGTCGTCGTCGCCGGTCTGTGGACGGAAGTCTGCAACACCACCTTCGCGCTGTGCGCCATGCTCGAAGGCGACTACGAGATCTACATGGTCGCCGACGCTTCGGGCGGCACCACCAAGGAAGCCCACGACTACGCCATGCAACGCATGGTTCAGGCTGGCGTGGTGCCGGTGACCTGGCAGCAAGTGCTGCTCGAATGGCAACGCGACTGGGCCCACCGCGACACGTATGACGCCGTGATGAAGGTGGCGAAGGAACACTCGGGCGCCTATGGCATGGGTGTCGACTACGCCTACACGATGGTCCACAAGGCCGCCCAGCGCACGGCGACGGGGCACGAGTCCATCGCCCCGGTGCCCGCACGCTAAACAGCAGTTCAAGAAGAGATAGGCATCGGCCTGCGCACGACGTCCGTGCCCGGGCCGATGCAACCCGCGATCTCGTCCTCCAGGATTTCGCGCCAACTTTCCGCTAGCCCTAATCATGCAAACAGAACATACCCAGGAATCAGGTCACAACGTCGATGCATCGCGCCGGCAACTGCTGGTAGGTAGCACTATCGGCGCTGCGGCAGCATCGCTTGCCGCACTGACGCCCACGGCCGCAGAAGCCGCACCGGCCAGCGGCCACGCCACGAAGCAAGACCACTTCGTCACGACCAAAGACGGCACGCGCATCTTCTACAAAGATTGGGGCTCGGGCACCCCGGTGGTGTTCTCGCACGGCTGGCCGCTCAATGCCGACGCCTGGGACGCCCAGATGCTGTTCCTGGTGCAGAAAGGTTTTCGCGTGATCGCCCATGACCGTCGCGGCCATGGCCGTTCGGACCAGCCCGCGCAGGGCAACAACATGGACACCTACGCCGACGACCTGGCCACGCTGCTGGACGCCCTCGACATCAAAGGCGCAACGCTGGTCGGTCACTCCACCGGCGGCGGCGAAGTGGCGCACTACATCGGCCGTCACGGCACGAAGCGCGTGGCCAAGGCGGTGTTGATCGGCGCGGTGCCGCCCATCATGCTCAAGACTGCGGCGTATCCGAACGGCCTGCCGATGGAAGTGTTCGACGGCATTCGCAAGGGTGTCGCGGAAAACCGCTCGCAGTTCTACAAAGACCTGACCACGCCGTTCTTCGGTTTCAACCGGCCCGGCGCCAAGATTTCGCAAGGCACCATCGATGCGTTCTGGGCACAGGGCATGAGCGGCGGCATTCTGGGCCAGTACGCCTGCATCAAGGAGTTCTCGGAAGTGGACTACACCGAGGACCTGAAGAAGATCACCGTGCCGACGCTGATCCTGCACGGTGCCGACGACCAGATCGTGCCCATCGATAATTCGGCCCGCCTGTCGGCCAAGATCGTCAAGAACGCCACGCTCAAGGTATATCCGGGTGCGTCGCACGGCATGTGCGTGATCAACGCCGACCAGGTCAATGCCGACCTGCTGGCCTTCCTGAACACGTAAGCCGAAATGTCCTCAACCCGCCGGCCTTTCATCGCCTCGGCTGCCGCCTCCGGGGCGGCAGCCTCTTCGGAATCCTTCGCCATGTCATCGAACCTGACTCCCGACCTCATTCTCGTTAACGGCAAGTTCACCACGCTCGACCGTGCCAATCCGCAGGCCGACGCCGTGGCCATCCAGGACGGCCGCTTCGTGGAAGTGGGTACGCGCCAGGACATCATGAAACTGGCAGGACCGCAGACCAAGGTGATCGACCTGAATGGCCGGCGGGCCATTCCCGGACTGATCGACAGTCACATGCACATCATCCGGGGTGGCCTGAACTACAACATGGAGTTGCGCTGGGACGGCGTTCGTTCGCTGGCCGACGCCATGCGCATGTTGAAAGACCAGGTCGACCGCACGCCGGCGCCGCAATGGGTTCGCGTGGTGGGCGGCTTTACCGAACATCAATTCGCCGAGAAGCGTCTGCCGACCATCGACGAACTGAATGCCGTCGCCCCCGACACGCCGGTGTTCATCCTGCACCTGTACGACCGCGCGATACTCAACGGCGCCGCGCTGCGCACCGTGGGCTACACGAAAGACACGCCCAACCCGCCGGGCGGCGAGATCGTGCGCGACGCGTCGGGCAATCCGACCGGGTTGCTGCTCGCCAAGCCGAACGCGACCATTCTCTACGCCACGCTGGCGAAAGGCCCGAAGCTGCCGATCGAGTATCAGAAGAACTCGACGCGCCACTTCATGCGCGAGGTGAACCGCCTCGGTGTGACCGGCGTGATCGACGCCGGCGGCGGCTACCAGAATTACCCCGACGACTACAACGTCATCGAGGAACTGCACAAGGAAGGCCACCTGAGCGTGCGCCTGGCCTACAACCTGTTCACGCAGAAGCCCAAGGAAGAGCTGAGCGACTTCAAGACCTGGACGTCGACCGTCAAGCCCGGCCAGGGCGATGACCTCTATCGCCACAATGGCGCCGGCGAAATGCTCGTGTACACGGCGGCCGACTTCGAGGACTTCCGTGTCGAGCGTCCCGACATGGCGCCGTCGATGGAAGCCGATCTGGAGCCGGTGATCCGCTTGCTGGCGGAAAAGCGCTGGCCGTGGCGTCTGCATGCGACCTATGACCAGACCATCTCGCGCGCGCTCGATGTCTACGAGAAGGTCGCCAAGGACATCCCGTTCGATGGTCTGAACTGGTTCTTCGATCATGCCGAGACCATCTCCGATCGCAACATCGACCGCATTGCGGCGCTTGGCGGCGGCATCGCCGTGCAGCACCGCATGGCCTACCAGGGCGAATATTTTGTCGAGCGCTACGGTGCCCGGGCGGCCGAAGCCACGCCGCCGATCAAGAAGATGCTCGAGAAGGGTGTCAAGGTCGGCGCCGGCACCGACGCCACGCGCGTGGCGTCGTACAACCCGTGGGTATCGTTGTACTGGCTGACCACGGGTAAGACCGTGGGCGGCATGTCGATGTATCCGCCGGCCAACCTGCTCGATCGCGACACGGCGCTGCGCCTGTGGACCGAGGCCAACACGTGGTTCTCATCCGAAGTGGGCAAGAAGGGCCAGATCAAGGTGGGCCAGTTGGCCGACCTGGCCGTGTTGTCGGCCGACTACTTCTCGGTGCCGGGCGACGACATTCAGGACATCACGTCGGTGCTGACCGTGCTCGGCGGCAAGGTGGTCTATGGCGACAGCGAGTTCGGCAAGCATTCGCCCGACATCCCGCCCGCGATGCCCGACTGGTCGCCGACCCGCCACGGCAGCCAGTACCAGCCGCGCCCGCAGACCCAGGCGCGCGCAATGGCGCTGAACACCGCGTGCGGCTGCGCCAGTTCGTGCGGCGTGCATGGCCACGCGCATGCCAAGGCCTGGACCTCGGGCGTGCCGGCGTCGGACGAAAGCACGTTCTGGGGCGCGCTGGGCTGCTCGTGCTGGGCATTCTGATCCGCTGATCCACAGATCCACAGATCCACAGATCCACGGATCCACGGATCCACGTTACCCCCCCCATTGGAGAGCGGCCATGACCATCTCGACACCCCCGCCGGGTGCGGCCGGCAACAACACACACCGGCTGCCTCGCTGGCTACGCTGGATCGCCCTGCTCCTGCTGTGCGCCGCCTACCTGCAGGGGGGATTGGTCAAGCTGTTCGACTTCTCCAGCGCAGTGGCCGAAATGCAGCACTTCGGCCTGTCGCCCGCCGGGCCGCTGGCGACGGCGACAATTGCGCTGGAGCTTGGTGCGTCGGCCGCGATCCTGACCGGCGTCTGGCGCTGGCTCGGTGCACTGGCGCTGGCAGCGTTCACATTCATGGCCACGTTCCTTGCCAACCGGTTTTGGAGCGCACCGCCCGAGGCACAGTTCGCGATGGCTAACGCCTTCTTCGAACATCTGGGTCTGGTGGGTGGATTCCTGCTCGTGGCGTGGGATGACCTTCGCACGCGGAGGCAACCATGACGCAACCCGCCACCTCGGCGGCCAAGCCTGCATCGGGGGGCACGTTTGCCCCGCTGGCCCTACCCACGTTTGCGGTCATGTGGGTGGCCACGATCCTCGGTAACATCGGCAGCTTCATGCGGGACGTGGCCAGCGCCTGGCTGGCAACCGATCTTTCCACGTCACCGGCAGCGGTCGCCACGATTCAGGTGGCCGCCACGCTACCCGTCTTCCTGCTTGCGATTCCGGCCGGTGTGCTCTCCGACATCCTCGACCGGCGCCGCTTTCTGATCGTGGTCCAGGTCGGACTGGCCATGGTCAGCGGCACGCTGATGCTGCTGGCATGGCGCCATGCGCTGACCATCGAAATCCTGATTGCGCTGGCGTTCGTCGGCGGTGTGGGTGCGGCGATGATGGGGCCGACGTGGCAGTCGATCGTGCCCGAACTCGTGCCGCCGAGCACGCTGCGACAGGCCGTGGCGCTGAACTCGCTGGGCGTGAACGTCTCCCGTGCGATCGGTCCGGCTGCCGGGGGTCTGTTGCTCGCGGCATTCGGCGCGGCCGCCACGTATAGCGCAGACGTGATCAGCTACGTGTTCGTCGTCGCTGCGCTGATCTGGTGGAAGCGCCCCGAACAACCCAGCGATCCGCTGCGCGAGCACTTCTTCAGCGCTTTCCGCGCAGGCTTACGCTTCACCCGCGCGCACAGCAAGCTGCACATCGTATTGGCGCGCGCCGCCGTGTACTTTGCCTTCGGCAGCGGCGTGTGGGCGTTGTTGCCGCTGGTCGCCCGTCAGTTGTTGCATGGCGGTGCCAGTCTCTATGGCGTGTTGCTGGGTGCAGTGGGCGCTGGCGCAATCCTCGGCGCGCTGACGATGCCCAGACTGCAACAGCGGCTTGATGCCGACGGCATGGTGCTGTTGTCCGCGATCGTCACGGCGGTTGTCATGGCGGCACTGTCGAGCGCGCCCCCGATAGGGTTGGCATTGCCGCTACTGCTGCTGCTCGGCGCCGCGTGGATCATTGCGCTGACCACGCTTGGCGGCGCGGCACAGGCGATCCTGCCGAACTGGGTGCGCGGCCGGGCGCTGGCGGTCTACCAAATGGTGTTCAACGGCGCGCTGGCCGGTGGCAGCCTGATCTGGGGCTTTGTGGCACAGGCGCTGGGTACACCGCACGCGCTACTGATTGCCGCGGCGGGGCTGGCCGTTACCGCGCTGATCCTGCGCCGCATGCGGCTGCCGAGCGGTGAAGAGGACCTCGGCCCCGCACGTCGCTGGCCCGAACCGGAAATGGCCGACGAGATTGCGCATGACCGTGGTCCGGTGATGATCCTGATCGAGTACTGCATCCCGCCCGCCAATCGCGATGCGTTCCTGCACGTGGTGCACAAGCTCTCGGAAGAGCGTCTGCGCGACGGCGCGTTCAGTTGGGGCGTGATGGAAGATCCGGCCGACCCCGAACTACTGACCGAGTGGTTTCTGGTCGAGTCCTGGGCCGAACATTTGCGCCAGCACCAGCGAGTACCCAATGCCGATGCCGATCTGCAGCGCGACGTGATCGGTTTCCACGTGGGCGCCGAGCCGCCACACGTCCGGCACCTGCTCGGGGTGGGCCTGCCGCCAGCGTAGCACCACGCCGATTCCCCCCTTTTTCATCGGGTCTTATATGAAACTCTATATCGTCTCCCTCGGCGCCGGCATTCTGGTCGGCATCATCTATGCACTGATGCAGGTCCGCTCGCCTGCCCCCCCCGCAATTGCTTTGATCGGGCTGCTGGGCATGCTCCTTGGCGAGCAGGTTGTGCCGCCGGTCAAGCGCATGCTGGCGGGAGAGCCCGTCACCATGGCATGGTTCCGCGGCGAATGCGTCCCTAAGATTACGGGCACCCCGCCCAATGCGGCCACGGCCGTCGAGCAGTCGGCATCCCTCCCCGCGCGTAGCAAAGAAGGGAGCCAATAACAGCATGCGTCGTTCCCGAAAGCAGCCAGAGGCCCATTCCCGCCGTACTCACGCAATCGCGCCCCGGCGCATTCACGTCGCCTTGGCGGTGTTGTTGTCCGCAGCCGCAGCACCTGCCGTGGCAGACGGCAACGTCACGATCTATGGCCGGCTGAACACGGCAGTCGAGTATGTGACCGTGACCCCCGCAACCGATGGAACCAAATTGGGCGATGCGGCGCGCCTCACGAATAACCGCTCCGTGTTCGGCATGGTGGGCGAAGAACCGCTAGGCAATGGGATCAAGGCGATCTGGCAAATTGAAAGCGCCCTGTCGATCAACAACGGCTCCGGGGAAATTGCCGGGCGAGATAGCCGGCTTGGCCTTCAGGGCCCGTACGGCACCCTCTTCATGGGCAACTGGGACACACCGTACACAAGTGCAACCAAGAGTTACGACCCGTATTACGCCACCACTGCGGGTTACATGGCGCTGATGGGTAATGGCTCTGCGGCCACCAGCGACAATGTTCAGAACACCAGCGCATTCGATCGACGGCAGAAGAACTCGCTGCACTATCAGTCGCCGAAGTGGCACGGCTTCAGCGGCGCCATCGCCTGGGGACTGCCGCAGGAAAAGACAACGGTGCCGCGCAATCCAGCGCTGTATTCCTTTGCCTCTGCCTATGACCAGGGCAACCTGAACCTGACGCTGGCCTACGAAATCCACCAGCACTACCAGACCAGCGGCCGCAACGACGATGCCATCAAGGCAGGCGTTTCCTACCAGTTCCCGTCGACGCGCATCAGTGCCGTGTATGAACGCCTGCACTATCGCACCGCCACGGGAGACCTGACGCGCAATGGCTACTATGTCTCGCTGATACAGCAGCTTGGCACCGGCAGCCTACGTGCAGGCCTCGCCTTCGTCGGCAACGGCACCGGCACGGCGACGGAAACCATCGGCGCCGTTCGAAGCGGTTCGCAGACCGGCGCATTTCAGGTAACCGTCGGCTATGACTACCCCCTTTCCAAGCGAACCGGGCTTTACGCTTACTACAGCCGCATCAACAACCGCAGCAACGCGACCTATGACTTCGCCATCAATAACGTCGGCATCAAGGCCGGCGCCGACCCGCAGACGTTCGCCATTGCGCTGCGCCACAGCTTCTGAGCGTCAGTTGACCCACTCTCGCGGGAGACCGCATTGACCCCCATACAGCTCCCAGACACGGGCCGCCGCCCTGCGCTTTCGGGACCAGCGTTCGGCGGCATCCTGGCTTTCGTCGCAGGCTATGTCGATGTGGTCGGGTTCATTTCACTGTTCGGCCTGTTCACGGCGCACGTGACAGGGAACTTCGTGATGATCGGCGTCGACATCGCTGGCGATTCGGCGGGCCTGCTCGCCAAACTGCTCGCGCTGCCCACGTTCGCACTGGCAGTTGCGGCCACCCGGCTGACCGAGTCACGCATGGTACGGAACAGCCAATCGGCACCGCCGCTGTTGCTATTTGCCGAGGCCACCGCGCTGGTTCTTTTCATGATTGCCGGACTGCAAGCCTCCCCCATTTCCGACCCGGATACGCCGATGGCCATCGGCGCCGGGACGCTTGCCGTCGTGGCCATGGGGATTCAGAACGCACTATCCAGGACGTCGTTGTCAGACCTGGGCCCCACTACGATCATGACGGGGAATACCACGCAAATCGTCATTGATCTGGTGGACCTGCCATCCGCATCCGAGGTGGAACGCAAAGCCATACGCGGCCGGCTCAAGAAAATGGTGCCGGCGCTCGCGGGTTTCGCATCGGGCGCTGCGCTCGGCGCCCTTGGCTATTCAGTGCTTTCGCTCTGGTGTGTAGTTCTGCCAATCGTATTGCTGCTGGCGCTCAGTCTCTCGACCTGGCGCGATGAAGCCAACAGCCTTCAGAAGTGAATCGGCAGACGAGTGAACCCGAGACGCCCTCGCCTTCTTGCGGTTCCCCCCCTCACATCCGCGCCGTCAGTGCCGAGCCGATCAGATCTGAGCAAACAGCGTTCCAAAGTCCGCACCCCGGCCGAAGATCCAGCCGGGTAATACAAACAGACAATAGTGATGGCCTGCGCCGCCCATTAATCTCTCCTGGTTTTGCACGCTCACGGCACGCTGCAACTGCCATTGACCTGAACCGGTGCCTGGAAGACCGGCCAGTCACCCTATTGCGCGAGCCTGGCGTTCGCCCCCAGACCAGGGTTGGCCTTAGACAGATCCCGCCCCAATATCCTTCCCCAACTAGAAGATCCACGATGAACAGAGATACTCTCACCACGGCTGCGGGTGCCCCGGTTGCCGACAATCAGAACTCACAAACCGCCGGGCCGCGCGGGCCGATGCTGCTGCAGGATGTCTGGTTCCTGGAGAAACTGGCCCATTTCGACCGCGAGGTGATTCCAGAGCGCCGTGTGCACGCCAAGGGTTCAGGCGCGTATGGCACGTTCCGCGTGACGCACGACATCACGAAGTACACGAAGGCGTCGATCTTCGCCGAGATCGGCAAAGAGACGCCGCTGTTTATTCGCTTCTCGACCGTGGCCGGCGAGCGTGGCGCGGCGGATGCCGAGCGAGACGTGCGTGGCTTCTCGATCAAGTTCTATACGGACGAAGGCAATTGGGATGTCGTCGGCAACAACACGCCGGTGTTCTTCGTACGCGATCCGCTCAAGTTTCCCGACTTCATCCACACGCAGAAACGCAATCCGCGCACCAACCTGCGCGACCCGATCGCCGTGTGGGATTTCTGGTCGAAGCATCCGGAGTCGCTGCACCAGGTCACGATCCTCATGAGCGAGCGCGGCCTGCCGCAGAACTACCGTCAGATCCACGGCTTCGGCTCGCACACGTACTCGTTCGTCAACGCGAACAACGAGCGCTTCTGGGTCAAATTCCACTTCAAGTCGCAGCAGGGCATCGCGAACTGGACCAACGACGAAGCGGCGAAGGTCGTGGCCGCTGACCGCGAGAGCGCGCAGCGCGACTTGTACGAAAACATCGAGAATGGAAATTTCCCGCGCTGGAACCTGCGCGTGCAGATCATGCCGGAAGCCGATGCGGCGAAATACCCCATCAATCCTTTCGATCTGACCAAGGTGTGGCCGCACAAGGACTACCCGCTGATCGACGTCGGCGTGCTAGAGCTGAACCGTAATCCGGCGAACTATTTCGCCGAGGTGGAGCAGGTAGCGATGAATCCGGCCAACATCGTGCCGGGCATCGGCTTCTCGCCGGACAAGATGCTGCAGGGCCGGCTGTTCTCGTACGGCGACACGCAGCGTTATCGTCTGGGGATCAACCACCACCAGATCCCGGTCAACGCGCCAAAATGCCCGTTCCACAACAGCTTCCATCGTGACGGCGCGATGCGCGTAGACGGCAATCAGGGTGGCAAGCTCAACTACGAGCCGAACCGCCAGGGCGCCTTCGCGGCGAGCGAGCGCGCACTCGAGCCGCCACTGGCACTCGAGGGTGCGGCAGACCGCTGGGATCACCGCGTCGACACGGACTACTACAGTCAGCCGGGGGCACTGTTCCGCCTGTTCGACGAGGGTCAGCGGCAGCGCCTGTTCGCCAACATCGCGGCGGCAATGCAGGGCGTGCCCGAAGACATCGTGCGTGCGCAGATTGCGCATTTCACCAAGGCCGATCCGGCCTATGGTGAAGGAACCCGGCGTGCACTGGACGATCTGAAGTAAGCTGTCCGATCCACCGCTGTCCTTCTCTGGAGGACAGCGGGCATTTGAGGCGGTACGAACAAGGCAGCCACTCTCTTGCGGTCTGTAGTAGCGGTACCAAACTTCGAGCATTTCAGCAAGATAACGCGTCACTGCGGGCGAACAAGGCTGGCCGCTGGCTAAGCGCGCCATGTTGCTCCCCGGCCAGGGCAGCATCGACAATAAAAATAGCGCCGCCTACTCTCAATCATCAAACGGCCCCGGCGGCGCCTACACCTACGGGGACTTTTCCATATGCGGCGCCATTTCGACGCAGATATGCATGTAATACCTTGGTATGAATCGGACGGAATGGCTGGCTCGCGCACGATTGCAGGGGAACTGATCTTCACAGCCGGCGCGACTTCATCGCAACATCACGTGAGACGTGCCCCCGAGGAATCGGCAATACCATCGTGTGATGGGGTGCGCACGGATTCGGCGTTACGCTCCCAGCAGAGCATTGCCAGCGCTCAGCGCGAATACCAGGAGTCAGTGTGATAGCTCGCCCCACGATCGCCATAGTCGACGACGATGTCGCCGTCAGAAATGCCATGGGGGGGCTGCTGCGTTCGCTCGATCTTGGCGTGCAACTGTTCGGAGGGGGTCAGGAGCTACTGCGGTGCGTTTCACTGCCTTGCCTGGCCTGCGTGATCACAGACGCGCAAATGCCCGGCATGGACGGCTTCGCTTTGATTGAGGCCCTGCGCGCACGCAATCTCGATATACCGGTCATTTTCATGACTGCCTTTGCGCATGAGGGATTCGATCAGCGTGCCAAGGCATTGGGTGCGACGTGCGTTCTTTACAAGCCCTTCCAGGACACGGACATCATCCAGTGCATTGAAAGCGCATTACATCTTCGCAAGACGGGTTCTTCTCCATCGTGAGCGTGTCGTTCAGTGGATCGACGAGACGTCCCTAGACGATCGTCGTCCTCTGCCCGATGCCTGCCCTACGCTATTGCGGCCCCGAGGCGCCGCGCCTGCAATCCGATGGCAAGCGGCTCATCAGCGTCGGCCCCAGAGGAAAGCAGCACGAGACCCAGCGTTTGCGCAAGAAGCACCAGATCGGCGAAACTCCGAGCCCTCATTTTTCGCATTGCCTGGCATCGATGAACTTTGACAGTCACCACGCTGATGCACATGGCGGCGGCAATCTCCTTGTTTGTCAAACCCGATGCGGCATGCGTCATGACCTCACTCTCTCGTGGCGTCAGCGAACGAAAGCAGTCGCGCACCGCAGCCAACCGGCGCATGCGCTCACGTCGCAAGCGCTCCTTGCGTAGTGCCTCCGTGACGGCATCGAGCAATTCCTGCTCACGGAACGGCTTGGAAAGAAAGTGCTCCGCTCCCGCTTTCATCGCAGCAACCGTCATCGGAATATCCCCGTGGCCGCTCATGAAGATGATAGGGATATGAATGCGAAGCTCTGCCATACGGGCTTGCACATCCAAGCCGCTTCGCCCCTTCAGGCGCACATCGAGCACCAGACAACAAGGTGCATCGGGAAAGCCGAAGTCGAAAAGCTCGGCCGCAGAGCCGAGCAGCACAGCTTGTATGCCGACTGAACGAAACAGACTTCCCAGCGCGTTTCTCACCTGCAAGTCATCATCGACAACAAGGACCACCGCGTCGTCCTGCCGCGCTGGTTCGGCGCGCATCGGTAGTACAGCAGTCACGGTAGAGCCTCCACATAGCATCGACATCAGAGGCGCGAATCTCCCCATGACGACATCTGGGGAGATGGGACGCGCCCGACAGCAATGTAGTGTTACCCCGGCCCTTTGGCTTGAACGCGTGTGCGCTCTATTGTCGTTTTGTGCTCAGCGCGAACTGGATGATGGCTGGCATGTGCTGGCACTCAGGCGAGCCTAGTCGTGCCGACCGCTCCGCCAGTCACCCGGCGTCAGGCCAAGCTTCCTGGAGAAGTTGCGCGTGAGATGGCTCTGATCCGCAAAGCCGCACGACGCAGCAATCCCGGCGATCGGCAAATCAGTCGTGCGCAGTAGCGCCGCCGCGCGCTCGAGGCGACGCTCCAGCAGCCATTCGTGCGGTGTTTTGCCGGTACTCTGCCGAAATGCCCGGGAAAAATGGCTTCGGGACAATTGGCACGCATCGGCGACGGCTGCAATGGACACATTTCCGTCGTCAAGTCGCGCCGCGAGGTACTCCTGCGCCCGCGCGAGTACGCGAGGCGAAAGGCGGCCCATGGCGTGAATGTGTCCCGGGTTGACACCTCCGTAGTGTTCAACCAGATATGTACCGATCGCGTGTCCGAGCTGATCGATGAACAGCCTGCTGGCGCCTTCAGGCCGCGCGAGCGCAGGTAAGAGCGCTTGAGCGAGATGGGCCAGCACGGTATCCGTCTGCGCTGCGGCATGTTGCAGTTCGAGACCTCCCGGGCAGCCGAGTTCTAGCGCGGTACGCTCCATGAAGGGGCGCGGCAGTTCGATGAGTACGAAATCGAACGTCCCATACATATCCGCCTTGTAGTCGTCCTGGAAGTTTCGCAGATAGATGGAACCCGCCTCGAATGCATGCATGTTTGCCTGATTCGGACGGAAAATGCGTCGGCGATGGCCTTCCATCAGAGAGACGCCAACCAGAAACCCTCGCGCTGAAGCTGGGTTCACGACCTGACTCGTCCGCTCAATCACGGAACTCTTGCGGTAGAAATGAAGATCGCCGGCGGTAAGCGCCTGATCGTATCGCAATGCCGCCGACAAGCACCCCAATGAGTCGCGCTGAATGGCCGGTTTGGCAGATTCGTGAGTCGATGTGGAGAGTTGCATGGCCAGGTACTCATGATCGTCGCGCCAATCCAGACACAACTGGGCGACCTTGCGTTACTGAAAACACCATTGACGCTGGCAGCTCGAAAAGCGCCCGTCTTCCTGCAGTCAAACGGCTGCCTGGCAAATACTATCATCGCCAACCATGAAGGAATTAAGGCTGTCGATTTCATGTCGCCGCGGGCGATGCCGAGCCCTTATGCGCCCGTCCTTTCCGGTAACGGACGCGCCAAACGTGTAGGCCAGTCATACCAGAAGACGATGGAAACCGTGGACTCATCCGAATAAAGTACACAAGCCCCCAAGTCGGCATTTGGCTGCGCGGGGCCGGCACTTTGAGACAGACACGGGATGAGCAAACACGGAGATTTCACGAATGGCAACATCCGCTTGAGGATGGCCCAGCTCCAGGCTGCGGCCCGTGCCAATGAACAAGACGCGACGTTGTGGCGCTGGTTCTCGGATCAGATGGAGGACCGGACGATGAGCTGCGAACGCAAAAAGGGGGACTGGATCATTTGCGTGGCCGGTCGCGAGTTGGCGCGCGACCCGTCCTTCGACCTGGCAGTTCGCGCCGCTTACATCCTTTGCCGCGCAATGAGCGCCTTGTAGACGAGCCGGTGCGATGTACGCGCTGCGACTCACGGGGTTGGCCTCAGAATAAGCTTCCCTGAGCAGAAGGCTTAATGGGTACCTGGAACAGGTCGGTGCGCAGCTTGCTGCGTTCCTGATTGAGGCCGAGCCGTTTGCATGCAAGTTCGAATCGTTTGGCAATCAACTCCGAGAATATGCCCGTGCCGCGCATTCTGCGCCCGAACTCAGCGTCGTAATGCTTGCCGTCTCTCATGCTTTCAATAATGCTCAGAACATGATTCTTCCGCCCGGGGTAGTGTTGTTCGAGCCATTCGATAAAGATGTCGTGCACCTCCAGCGGTAATCTGAGCAACACATAAGCGGCGGCGGACGCACCGGCATTTGCCGTTGCGCTCAGGATATTCTCCAGTTCATGGTCGTTGAGCGCGGGAATCATCGGCGCGGCCAATACGCCGGCAGGTATCCCGGCAGCCGTCAACAGGCGAATAGCGTCCACCCGCCTCGACGGGGTGCTGGCACGCGGCTCCATCTTCCGAGCAAGCTCCGCGTCCAGCGTCGTGACGGAGAGATAAACCCGAGCGAGCCCCTTCTCCGCCATCCGCGAGAGGATGTCGATGTCGCGTGTCACGAGATGCGACTTGGTCGTGATCGCCACCGGATGATTGAACGCCTCGAGAACCTCAAGGATTCTGCGAGTCAGTTGGTGCTCTCGTTCAATCGGCTGATACGGATCGGTATTCGTACCGAGGGCAATTACGCTCGGTATGTAGGTGCGCTTCGAAAGCTCTTTCTCGAGTAATGCAGCCGCATTTGGCTTCGCAATAAGCTTGGTCTCAAAATCAAGACCGGGGGATAGCCCGAGATAGGCATGCGTCGGCCGCGCAAAACAGTACGAGCAACCATGTTCACACCCCCGGTAAGCATTAATCGATTGATTAAATGGGAGGTCTGGCGACTGGTTTCTCGAGATGATTGATTTTGCATCCTCAAATGCAACCGTTGTTTTGGGCGCGGGGCGCTCACCCTCAAGCGCCAAGATGGCGGCAAGTCCATCGTCGTCGGGCGCTCTGTTCCAATTGTCGAATCTGGATTCAATATTGGACAGCGCGCCTCGACCTTTGCGAAGTCCCCGGCGAAGTGATGTCATCAACGCCTCTCCTAATGGTCTCAATATACTGTACATATATACAGTATTCCACCATGAAAGACAATGTTCACCCCGCCGCCCCCCCTCCCTGCTCACTCCTCGACGTGGATGGTCAGCGTCTCCTTGATCTCCTCCATCACGACGTAGCTCTTCGACTGCACGGCGCCGGGCAACTGTAAAAGAATGTCGCCGAGCAACTTGCGGTACTCGGACATCTCCCGGATGCGCGCCTTGATCAGGTAATCGAAGTCACCCGAGATCAAGTGACACTCCATCACCTCGGGAATCCTCAGCACTTCCCTGCGGAACTGATCGAACATGTTGCCGGACTTGTGATCGAGCGTGATCTCGACGAATACCAGCAACGACGCCCCCAGCGCCGCCGGATTTACCCGCGCGAAGTAGCCCATGATCACGCCGTCGCGCTCCATGCGCTTCACGCGCTCGATGCAGGGTGTGATCGACAGACCGACCTGTTCCGAGAGGTCTTTCATCGACATCCGACCGTCTTGCTGAAGCAATGTGAGGATGCGCCGGTCGAGCCGATCCAGCGTCCGGACCGATTGCTGTTGGACTCTCATGATTTATTCCTGAATCTTGACGATATACATTAACTAAACCTGGCAATCCAAGAATAGCATGCGAATTATTACTGGATATCCACGGTTTTACAGGAGTCAACGCAATGAAGGTCATCGTTCTCGGAAGCGGCGTCATTGGCGTCACCAGCGCCTACTATCTGGCCAAGGCCGGGCACGACGTCACGGTGCTCGATCGCCAGGCCGGCCCTGCGCTCGAGACCAGCTTCGGTAACGCCGGCCAGATTTCACCGGGCTACGCCTCCCCGTGGGCGGCGCCGGGCATTCCGACGAAGGCCGTCAAGTGGTTGTTCCAGAAGCACGCCCCGCTCGCCATCCGCCCGGACGGTACGCTCACGCAGCTCAAGTGGCTCTATCAGATGCTGCGCAATTGCACGCCTGAGCGTTACGCCGTCAACAAGGAACGCATGGTGCGGATCGCCGAATACAGCCGCGACTGCTTCCGTTCGCTGCGTGCCGAGACCGGCATTCCCTACGAGGGCCGCCAAGCGGGCACGCTGCAATTGTTCCGTACCGACGAGCAACTGGCGAACGCCGCACGGGACATTGCAGTGCTCGAAGAGGCGGGTGTGCCTTTCGAACTGCTCGACAGCACGGCGCTCGCCAGCGCAGAACCCGCGCTGGCAACGGTGTCGCACAAACTCACGGGCGGCCTCCGATTGCCGAACGACGAGACGGGCGACTGCCAGTTGTTCACGACGCGTCTTGCGGCAATGGCCGAAGCCCTCGGTGTGAAATTCCGTTACGACATGCCGATCGACGGCCTGCAAGTCGCCGGCGACAAGATCGAAGGCGTGGTCTGCGCGGGCACGATGCAGCGCGCCGACGCCTTCGTGGTCGCGCTCGGTTCGTATTCCACGCCGTTCCTTCGCGGCCTTGTCGACATTCCCGTCTACCCGCTCAAGGGATACTCGATCACTGTGCCGATCGTGGACGCATCGCGCGCCCCGGTGTCGACCGTGCTCGACGAGACCTACAAGATCGCCGTCACCCGTTTCGACGACCGCATCCGCGTCGGTGGCATGGCCGAAGTGGTCGGTTATGACAAGACGCTCAATCCGGCACGCCGCGCAACGCTCGAAATGGTGGTGAACGATCTGTATCCGGGCGCCGGCAACACGGCTGAAGCGTCGTTCTGGACCGGCCTGCGCCCCATGACCCCGGACGGCACGCCGATTGTCGGCGCCACCGCCCTGCGCAATCTGTTCCTGAATACGGGGCACGGCACGCTGGGCTGGACGATGTCCTGCGGTTCCGGCCAGTTACTGGCCGATCTGATGTCTGGGCGCCGGCCGGCGATTCTGGCCGACGATCTGTCGGTGGCGCGCTACAGCGGCGCGTCTCAGGCCCAGGCCCAACCGGCCTTTGCCTGACCCCACAAACGGCACCTTCGGGTGCCGTTTTTTGTTGGTGCCGCCGAAAGGCAGGTGTATGAGAAGTACCCGCTTTTTGCTGTCACATCACGACAAAGGAGACACATCATGAAAATCGGCGTACCGAAGGAGATCAAGAACCACGAATACCGCGTAGGCATGACGCCCGCAGCCGTACGCGAAGTGGTGGCACGCGGGCACGAAGTGTGGGTCGAGACGCGGGCGGGTGCCGGCATCGGCATGGACGACTCGGTCTACGCTGGCGCCGGTGCGCACATCGCCGCCAACGCTGTCGAGGTGTTCGAGCACGCCGAACTCATCGTCAAGGTCAAAGAGCCCCAGGCGGTGGAACGCGCCCGGCTAGGCCCTCAGCACACGCTCTTCACCTATCTCCACCTCGCCCCCGATCCCGACCAGACCCGTGACCTGATCAAGAGCGGCGCCACGTGCATCGCGTATGAAACTGTGACGTCCGCGAATGGCGGCCTGCCGTTGCTTGCGCCAATGTCCGAGGTTGCGGGACGCATGTCGATTCAGGCCGGGGCAACCGCGCTTGAGAAGACGCACGGCGGACTGGGACTGCTGCTTTCCGGCGTGCCTGGCGTGGAAGCGGGCAAGGTGGTGATTCTGGGCGGCGGTGTCGTCGGCACCAACGCCGCAACGGTGGCGGTGGGCATGGGTGCGCAGGTCACGGTCATCGACAGATCGGTTGACGCGTTGCGCCGCATCAGCGCCCAGTTCGGTGGCCGCGTACAGACGGTCTATTCAACGCAGCACGCCATCGAGACCCATTTGCGCGAAGCCGATCTCGTGATCGGCGGTGTGCTCATTCCGGGTGCGGCGGCGCCTAAACTCGTCACCCGCAAGATGCTCGGCCTGATGCGCAAAGGCGCGGTGATCGTCGATGTGGCGATCGATCAGGGCGGTTGCTGCGAGACGTCGCATGCCACGACGCATGCCGATCCGGTGTACGTGGTGGAAGGCATCGTGCACTACTGTGTGGCCAATATGCCGGGCGGCGTGCCGCGTACCTCGACGTTCGCCCTCAACAACGTGACGCTGCCATTCATTCTGCAACTGGCCGATCACGGACCGGTTCCGGCCATGCTTGCCGATTCGCACCTGCTGGCAGGGCTAAACGTAGCGCGCGGCATGGTGACTAACCAAGGCGTCGCCGACGCGCTGGGTCTGGTCTATCACGACCCGCAGGCCGTGTTGGCGAACTTGCCTGCCGCAGCGTAACCTCGCGGCCCCGATCGCGGTGCATGACGACGTTATGCCCGGCACCGCGACCACTTCACTCAGGCGTTTGCGTCCCGCGCCTTCGCTCTACGCGCCTTGCGCGCTTGAAACCAGAGACTCGCCCGGTCGAGATAGAGGTAAATAACGGGGGTCGTAAAAAGCGTAAGCGCCTGCGACAGCACCAACCCGCCGACCATTGCGTACCCCAGCGGACGCCGCAACTCCGACCCGGCCCCCGTGCCGAGCATCAGCGGCAACCCGGCGAGCAAGGCGCACATCGTCGTCATCATGATGGGACGAAATCGCAACAGGCATGCCTGATAGATCGACTCCTGCGGCGACAGCCCCTGGTCGCGCTCAGCCGTGAGCGCGAAGTCGACCATCATGATCCCGTTCTTCTTCACGATCCCGATCAGCAAGATGATGCCGATCAGCGCGATTACGCTCAAATCGTACCCGCCGAGCATCAGAATCAGCAGCGCACCGACCCCGGCCGAGGGCAGCGTCGAGAGAATCGTGAGCGGGTGGATATAGCTCTCATAGAGCAAGCCGAGCACGATATACACGGCCACCAGCGCCGCCAGAATCAAGTACGGCTGTGTCGACAGCGAGTCGCGGAACGCTTGTGCCGTTCCCTGAAAATTGCCGTTGAGCGAGAGCGGGAGATTCATCTGCGCCTGCGTGCGGCGAATCGCGTCGACCGCCTCGCCAAGCGAGACGCCCGGCGCCAGATTGAACGACAGCGTTACCGCCGGAAACTGGCTCTGGTGGCTGATGAGCAGGTAGTTGGTCTTGCTACGATCAACGCGGACAAACGTAGAGAGCGGCACACGATTACCCGTCGTCGGCGACATCAGATAGAGCTTATCGAGCAACGCCGGATCGGCCTGCAACGCCGGCGTGACCTCCATGACAACGTGGTAGCTGTTGATCTGCGTGAAGTACTGCGCGATCTGTCGCTGTCCGATCGCGTCGTACAGCGTAGCCTCGATAAGCGCCGGCGAGATGCCGAAGCTCGACGCCCGGTCACGATCGATGGTCAGTGTCACTGTGGCGGCGTTGCTCTGTTGGTCGGTCGCGAGATCCGTGAGTTGCGGTAACCGGCGCAGCCGTTCGAGCAGCAGCGGCGCCCAGCGATTGAGTTCGTTGATGTCCGCATCGGTCAGCGTGTACTGGTACTGCGTACGAGCAAGGCGGCCGCCCACGTTGATGTCCTGTCCGGCCTGCAAGAATAGGTTGATGCCTTCGAGCTGCGCGAGCCTGGGCCGTAATCGCGCAATAACCTGATCCGCAGACAGCGTGCGTCCGGCCGCCTTCGGTTTGAGGTTGATATAGAAGTTGGCGGTATTGGCGGTGGTGTTGCCGGTGCTCGCGACAAAGCTCAGGACATCGGGGTCTTGACGCACCACGTCGGCGACACGAATCACGCGCTCACTCATCAACGTGAACGACGTATCTTGGGCGGATTCCGCGAAACCGAATACGAACCCCGTGTCTTGCTGCGGGAAGAACCCTTTCGGAATCACGATATAGAGCACGGCCGTCAGGGCGAGCGTCGCCAGGAACACCAGCAGCGTTGCGAACTGATGCGCCAGCACCCCCTGCAAGCCGCGTCGATAGCCGCTCTGCATATGGTCGAAGCCGGCTTCGAACCAGCGATACAGGCGGCCGTGCCGTTCGGGCGGCGTATGGCGCAGAAATCGTGAGCACAGCATCGGCGTGAGCGTCAGCGACACGATCACCGAGATGGCGATCGTGAGCGTCACCGTAATGGCGAATTCCCGGAAGAGCCGCCCAACGATGCCGCCCATCAGCAACAGAGGAATGAAAACGGCGACCAGCGACACCGAGATCGACACGATGGTGAAGCCGATCTCGGCCGCCCCGCGATAGGCCGCCTCCAACGGCGGCATCCCGTCTTCCACGTGACGATAGATGTTCTCGAGCATCACGATGGCGTCGTCGACGACGAAGCCCACAGAGATCGTGAGCGCCATGAGCGACAAATTGTCGAGGCTGAACCCAATCAAGTACATCACGGCCGCCGTTCCCATCATGGCGAGCGGCACCGTCACCGCCGGAATCAGCGTAGCCGACAGATTACGCAGGAACAGGAAGATCACCAGCACCACCAGCACGCCGGTCAACACCAGCGTGAACTCAACGTCCTCGACCGACGCCCGGATCGTCTGCGTTCTGTCGGTCAGAATATTCACCTCGACGGCAGGCGGTATCGATGCCTGCAAGCGCGGCAGTGCCGCCTTGATGCGCTCGACCGTGGCAATGACGTTGGCCCCCGGTTGCTTGGTCACCGCCAGAAACACCGAGCGCCCGCTCTTGAGCGTCTCGCTTTGCGGCATCGCGGCCCCGCGGAACGCCCATCCCGCGAAGCGCGCATTTTCCGGCCCGGCGACCGCCCGTCCCAGATCGCGGACGCGCACCGGCGCACCACCGCGATAGGCGACGATCACGTCGTTCCAGAGCACGGGGTCAAGCAGTTGGCCGTTGTCATAGACCGTCACGCTCTGGCGCGGTCCGTCGAAACTTCCCTTCGGCGCATTGACTGTGGCGCTGACCAGCGCGCCTCGCACACTCTCCAGATCGAGCCCGAGCGCGGCCACCTTGTCCGGGTCCAGTTGAATGCGAATGGCAGGTTTCTGGACACCCCCGATGTTGACCAGGCCAACGCCATCGATCTGCGAGATTTGTTGCGCAAGCACGTTGTCCGCGTAATCGTTGACGGCGGTGAGCGGCAACGTGTCCGACTTGACGGACATGATCAGAATCGGCGAGTCGGCCGGATTGATCTTGCGGTACGTCGGAGGGTTCGGCAGGTTGCTCGGCAACTGTCCGCCCGCCGCATTGATGGCCGCCTGTACATCGACAGCCGCCGCATCGATATTGCGATTCAAGTCGAACTGCAACGTGATCGACGTGGTGCCCAGCGCACTTGTCGACGTCATCTGCGTGAGTCCCGCAATGAGCGAGAATTGTCGCTCGAGCGGCGTGGCCACGTTCGACGCCATCGTTGATGGGTCCGCGCCCGGCAGGGTGACAGACACCTGAATCGTCGGGAAATCGACCTGCGGCAGCGGTGCGACCGGCAGCAACGGCCAGGCCGCGACACCGACCAGAAATAGCGCGGCCGCGAGCAGCGAAGTGCCGATGGGCCGTTTGATGAACGTGGCGGATAGGGACATGGGCGAGGGTGCGGAGGCCGGCGCGCGCTAGCGGCCCGTTGGACCTGACGCCCCGACCGGGCGGCCGTCGGGTGCGGCCGGTTGCGGCATCGCCCCGCCCCCCGACGCGTTGCGCACCTCCGTAACCGGCGTGCCCGGACGCAGCTTGAGCTGTCCGTCGACGACCACGCGCGCGCCCGTTGTCAGGCCGCTCTCGATGATGGCCTGCGTACCCTGCGTGACACCGACCTTCACGGGTTGAACCGCCGCTCGGCCCTGCGCGTCCACCACGTAGACGAAGGTCCCGGCAGGGCCGCTCTGCACGACCGACGCGTCGAGCGCAATCGCCTGGGCTATCACCCCCAGCGTCAGCCTCGCGTTGACATACTGGCCTGGCCACAGCCGATGGCTGGCGTTGGCGAACGTCGCCTTGAGCTGCACGGTGCCGCTCGCGTTGTCGATCTGATTGTTGATGAGCGTGAGTTTGCCGGAGGCCAGACGCTCACCGCCATTTCTCGCGTAAGCGTCGACCACCAGTCCGGCATTGCCCGCCGCTTGCACTGCGGCGTTCACGGCGCCGACGGCATCCTCGGGCAAGGTGAACAGCACCGTAATCGGATCGATCTGATTGACGATGACAATGCCGCTCGCGTCGGCCGCATGCACGATGTTACCGACATCGATCAACCGCACCCCGGTCCGTCCGTCGATGGGCGAGCGGATCGTCGTGTAATCGAGTTGCACCGAAGCGAAGTCGATTTGCGCCTGATCGGTCTGCACGGCCGCTTCGAGTTGTTTGACGAGCGCGGCCTGCGTATCCGCTTGCTGCTGTGACGACGCACCTTGCGCCGCCAGCGTCTGGTAGCGCTTCAAATCGAGGCGCGCATTGACGAGTTGTGCGACGTCGCGCGCCTTCGTGGCACGAACCTGTTCGAGTTGCGCCCGGTACGGCCTTGCGTCGATTTGCACGAGCACATCGCCCGCCTTCACATCCCGCCCTTCCGAGAACGCTATCCGCTCAATCTGGCCGTCGACGCGCGCGCGCACGGTGACGGACGTCGTCGCCTGCACGGTGCCGATTCCCGCGACGTAACGCGGCAGATCCGCAGACACGACAACGCGCGAAACAACGGCGACGGGAGAAGGAGCTGCAACAGGCGGCGGTGCGCGATGCGTGGCCCAACGCCAGATCAGCAGCGCAACGACGACCAACGCGACGAGTGCGAGCCAGCGCCAGCGATGCAACAAGTCAGGCCGGCGCGGGCGGTCGGGCACGGGGCCGGAATTGTCTTGCGCCGTGGGTTGTGTCATGGCGCCTCCCTGGGGAGTCCGATCCAGAATGGCCGGAGGCTTGCCGCCGCGACGTCCGGTGCCGTCAGGCGCTGCGACAAACACGATGTCATCCTGGCCACATGGCGGGATGTGCCCCCGAGTGTGTCGCATCTGTGCAGGGCTCGCAGTTGGCATTTTCCCTGCCTATACAAGGCTTTGCCACGCGACGGACAGCGGGCGGACATGCTCGCGCCATGTAGACGGCCGAGCGAATCACTCCTAGTTTCAAACGCTCGTTTTACCGGCACCGCACGGACGACGCATTGGCTGCCGGCCCGCGCCACGCCTCGCGCTTTGGACATGGGTACGCTCACTTCGTTATACTTGCCCCATCTCGACGGCCCCGCCGGTCAGCCCCGGTACACCGGCACGCGCTGCCGCGCTGCATCCTGCCTGTCGTCAGCCGTCAATGTCCATGAGCAAGTGATGAACGCCGATCCGCAAGAACTCAATAAATTCAGTGAACTAGCCCACCGTTGGTGGGATCCGCACAGCGAATTCAAGCCGCTGCACGAGATCAACCCGCTGCGCCTCGACTGGATCGAGCAACATGTGCCGTTGCAAGGCAAGCGCGTACTGGATATTGGTTGCGGTGGCGGCATCCTCTCCGAGTCGATGGCCCGCCAGGGCGCACGAGTCAAAGGGATCGACCTGTCGAAGAAGGCGCTCGGCGTGGCGGATCTGCACAGTCTGGAAGCCGGCCTCTCCATCGATTACGAGGAAATTTCCGCCGAGGCGCTTGCCGCCCGCGACGCGGGGACGTACGACGTGGTGACGTGCATGGAAATGCTCGAACACGTGCCGTCGCCAGCGTCGGTGGTAGCGGCCTGCGCAACGCTCGTCAAACCGGGCGGCCACGTCTTCTTCTCGACGCTCAACCGCAACCCGAAAGCCTGGTTGCTGGCCGTGGTCGGCGCCGAGTACGTGCTGCGTATGCTGCCGCGCGGCACCCACGATTACGCCAAGTTCATCCGCCCGTCGGAACTCGCGTCGTTTGCCCGCGCAAGCGGCCTGACGGTACGCGACCTGCGCGGCATGACGTACAACCCGCTGAGCAAGCGTTACGCGATCAATCGCGACACCGACGTCAATTACATGATCGCGTGCACGCGCGATGCCTGATATGTTCGAGCCCCCCGCCCGAGTGCCCACCTATTCCACCGGTACCGCATTGCGTCTGCTCAACGGCAACGTGCGTGCCGTTCTGTTCGACCTGGACGGCACGCTGGCCGACACGGCCCCCGATCTCGTTGCAGCGGTCAACAAGGTGCGCACCGACCGCGGCCTGCCACCGGGCGCCTACGAGACGTTGCGTTTGCAGGCCTCGCACGGCGCGCGCGGGCTGATCGGCAGCGCGTTCGGCGTTGGCCCCGACGACGCCGCGTTCCCTTCGCTGCGCGATGCATTTCTCGCCAATTACGAAGCTGCCTTGTGCGTAGAGAGTGAACTTTTCGATGGGATTCCCGCGCTGCTTGCCGCCTTGGCAGAGCGCGCCGTCCCGTGGGGCATCGTCACCAACAAGGCCGCGCGTCTGACGAATCCGCTCGTGCGGCTGCTCGGGCTCGCCGACGGTGCCGCGTGCGTTGTGTCGGGTGACACAACGCCGCATAGCAAGCCACACCCGGCTCCGTTGCTGTATGCCGCCGAGTGCATCGGTGTCTCACCTGCCCAGGTTGTGTATGTCGGCGACGACCTGCGTGACATTCAGGCGGGCAAAGCGGCGGGGATGGCCACCGTCGCAGCCGCTTACGGCTATTGCGGCGACTCGCTGGCGCCTGCCCAATGGCAGGCCGACGCCGTCGTCGAACGCGCGGGTGCGATCGCCCCGCTGGTGATGCCGCCGGCCTGAACGGCCACGTCATCACCTGCCGGGACAGGGCCGCCGCAGCAGCGGCCGGTCCCGGGTCTGTCCCGCCGCGCAACAGTGGCGCGGCGCGTGCTTCACTGGCGACTTACGGGAGACCGCATGGCCGAGCAAGCGAACGATCGCAAACCCTCTTCTGAATCATCCGCAGGCGGCACCCGCCTGCAACAACGCATTGCGCGCGCAAGCGCACTTGGACGCAACCCTGATGTGCGCCGGCGCGCGCGCAAGACCGGCCTGTGGGCCGCCGGGGTCATCGCCGTGTTCGGTGTCGTCGGCTATTTCACGGTGCCGGCCGTCCTCAAGCATTACGCCATCGACAAACTCTCGGCCTATCTGGAACGGCCGGTGAGCGTGGGCGATGTCAGCTTCAATCCCTACACGCTGCGCCTCGATCTGCATCAGGTGCATATTGGCGACAAGACACCGGGGCAGCCATTCGTGGATGTTGGCATGCTGCGCGTGAACGCCTCGTGGGGGTCGTTGTTCCGCTTCGCGCCGGTCATCGACGAGCTTTACGTCGACACGCCGGTCGTCAACATCGTGCGCACTGCGCCGCAACGCTTCAACTTCTCGGACATCGTCGATCGCGCGACGTCCGGGCCGCCCTCGCCCGAGCCGTCCAAACCCGCGCGCTTTGCACTGAACAACGTCCAGATCAAGAACGGCACGATCCGCTTCGACGACACCGTGCAGAACGAGAAGCACGTCATCGACAATTTGCAGGTCGGTGTGCCGTTCATCGCGAATCTGCCGGCCGACACCGATATCTTCGTGCAGCCGCTGCTGCAAGCGTCCATCGACGGCTCGCCGCTGCATATTTCGGGGCAGACCAAGCCGTTCGCCAATTCGATGGAATCGACGATCGATATCAAGCTCGATCGGTTCGACGTGCCCAAGTACCTCGGTTATTCGCCGGTCAGCGTACCCGCACAGATCAAGAGCGGCGCCGTCAGCACCGATCTCAAGCTGCGCTTTACGCGTGACAAGGATGGCAATCACGTTCTGCTCACGGGCACGGCGGGGCTCTCCGATGCCAAGGTCGTCGAACCGGACGGCTCACCGCTCATCGCGGTCAAACAGATCGACGTGAAGCTGGGCAAGGTGGAGCCGCTCAATAACGTCTATCACTTCGACAGCGTTCGGATCGACGGCCTCGATCAGCAGGTCACGATGGAAAAAGGCGGGTCGATCAACGTCGAGAAGGCGTTGCTGCCGCAGCGCACGGTGATCAAGGCAGTAGGCAGGGCGGTCAATCAGGCTGCGGCGTCGCCGAAGGGCAGCGAGGCGGCCAAGAGCGCACCGCAGGTTCCCGCTCAGCAGACGGCGCGCCCCGCAACGCCCGCCTCGGCAGCCGAAGCCGAGCAAACGAAAGCGCAGGCCGCCGCTCAGCCCGCACCGCTCGATCTGCTCATCGGCGACATCTCGCTCGTGGACAGCAAGCTGCGCTTCACCGATGAACGTGGGGCAAAACCGGCCAGCGTGTCGCTGGAGAACATCCAGATCGACGTGAAGCAGTTCTCGACGCTCGGCAAGGACCCCGCGACGTATGACGCCTCGCTCGGCATCCAGAGCGGCGGGTCGGTCAAGGCGCACGGCCAGTTCAGTCTGAATGCGTACAACGCGAGTGGTGAACTCGACGCGCAGTCGATCGCCCTCGCACCGTTGCTGCCCTTGGCGCAAGGCGCGCTCGCCGGCAATCTGAAGAGCGGCTCGGTTGGCGCACAGGCCAAGTTCAATGCGGCCTTTGCGCCCGACAAGCAGCCGAACGTGCAGATCTCGCCGGCCACGGCCACGCTGGAGAAGGTCGAGTGGCTCACCGGCCAAAAGGGCGATGCACCGCTCAAGCTCGCCAAGGCGGAAGCGAAGCTCTCGCGCTTCGATCTGGGGGCACGCCAAGCCGTCGTCGACGAGGTGACCGTCACCGGACTGGACGTGTCGGCACGACGCGAAAAGGACGGCAAGATCAACCTGCTCGCACTGACCGGGGACGGTCAGCCGAAGGCCACCTCAGGTAACAGCCAGGGCGCGAACGCGCGTGTCGGCACGGAGCGCGGCCGCCGGACGGCCACGGGCGCCTCGGGGTCGCAGGCGAGCGCTGGTGGTTGGCAATGGAAGGTCGGGAAGGTGGCGCTCGAGAACGCGAGCATCGGCTTCGAAGACCGCGACGTCAAAGGCCGTCCGATCAATGCGAAATTCGCGCCGCTGAACGTGAAGGTACAAGGCGCATCGCAGGACATGAGCAAACCGTTACAGCTCGAAGTCAACGGCACGCTCAACAAGAAGGGTTCGCTGAACGCCTCCGGCAACATCACACCGCAACCGCTCGCAGGCGATCTCCAGATCAAGACGCAGCAACTCGATCTGGCAGCGTTCGACTCCTATATGAGCGATCAACTGAACGCGAGCATTGCCAGCGCCCTGCTCTCCAGCAACGGACGCGCCACCTTCGCCATGAAAGGCGACACCCCGCAGGCAACGTATCGCGGCGATGCAACGCTCGGCAACGTCCGTTTGCTCGACAAGGTGACAGCGGACGACTTCATGCGCTGGAACGCGTTGTCGGTGCAGCAGATCAATCTGGCGGTGGGCAGCGGCAAGCCCAACGTGCAGTTGGGCAGCATAGCGTTGTCGCGCTTCTACGCGCGTTTGATCATCAACGCCAATGGGCGCCTGAACCTGGCGGACGTGGTCGGCAACAAGGAGACCGCACCTCGTTCGCTCACGCGCGCCAATGAAGGCGTTCCGCTTGGCGGCACGCCGGCCAAGCCGCCGCTCGACGCGGCCGCGTCGGCGGTGGAAGCGGGGCAACCGACAGAACCCGAGAAGAAGGAGCAGAAAGCGGGCGAAACAACGGTACAGCGCGGGCCCGGCTACGGTGCCGGCAAGGCACTGCCTGCGGATGTCCGCATCGGACGTATCACGCTGCAAGGCGGGAACATCAACTTCACCGACAACTTCGTCAAGCCGAACTACACGGCCAACCTGACGGATATTGGCGGGCACATCGGTGCGTTCGGCACGGCGACGACCGAGCCCGCGGAGGTGGCGCTGCAAGGCAAGGTCAATCGCAATGCACCGATCGACATCAACGGCAAGATCAATCCGCTCGCGCCGATGGCGTTCGTGGATCTGGGGGCCAAGGCCGACGGTATCGAACTGACCAATCTCACGCCGTATTCCACGAAGTACGCGGGCTACCCCATCGAAAAGGGCAAGCTCACGGTCGACGTGCACTACTTGCTCGATCAGGCGAAGCTCACGGCGAACAACCACATCTTCATTGACCAACTGACGTTCGGTGATCGGGTGGAAAGTCCGACGGCCACGAATTTGCCGGTGCGGCTGGCGGTCTCGCTGCTGAAGAATTCGCGAGGCGAAATCGATGTGAATATCCCGATTTCCGGCTCGCTCGACGATCCGCAGTTCAGCCTTGGCGGTGTGATTTTCCGGGCGTTCGTGAACCTGATTGTCAAGGCGGTGACGGCACCGTTCAGTTTGCTGGCGTCGGCATTTGGCGGCGGCGATCAGGAATTGGGCTACGTCGAGTTCGCGCCGGGCAGCGCACGTTTGACAGCGGACGACGAGAAACGCCTCGAGACGCTTGTGAAGGCGCTGACGGATCGCACCGCGCTCAAGCTGGATATCGTGGGTCGTGTCGATCCGGCGAAGGACACCGACGGTCTGCGCAGCGTGGCGGTAGAGCGCGCGATCAAGGCGCAGAAGGTCAAGTCGATGGTCGGCAAGGGCGAGAGTATCGACGTCGAAAGCGTGACGGTGAGTCCGGAGGAACGCAGCAAGTATTTGACGGCAGCGTACAAGGCGGCCGACTTTGCCAAGCCGCGCAACATGATCGGGTTTGCCAAATCGTTGCCGGACGACGAGATGGAGAAGCTGCTGGAGACGAACGTCAAGGTGAGCGACGACGATCTGCGGGCGTTGGCGGAACGGCGGGCACAGCGAGTGAGGTCGTGGCTGGACGGCAAGATTGCGTCGGACCGCATGTTCGTGGTGGCGCCGAAGCTCAATGCCGACGGCATCAAGGATAAGGGAGCGACCACGCGGGTGGACTTCGCACTGAAGTGAGCCATTTGTGTCATAATTAACATACCACTGGGGCCGACATGGTTTCGACGTGGGTAGCGAAGCGATTCAGGGCATACCGAGGACCCGTCACCTCGTTAATCAATGGGAAATTAGTAACTGCTAACGATAACTCGTACGCACTGGCTGCCTAAGGGCGCCTTCCTCGCACTGGCTCGCTGACGGGCCAGGGTAGCAATACCTCGCGAGGTCATTTACGTCAGATAATCTCCGGTGGTGCCATGGCGCCGGGGCCGAAAATTAAATGGATCGCCGTTGCGTAGCGTGTTCGTCCGCGACAAAACGGTTAAATCAAATGACTGAACTAAGTATGTAGAACTGGTCGTAGAGTACTTGCGGACGCGGGTTCGATCCCCGCCGGCTCCACCAACAACACTTCCGAAGACTGTCTCAGTCTTCCTCAAAACCCCGATAGAGCAAGCCTCTTCGGGGTTTTTTTCCTCCCACGACTCTTCCCATTCGCGCTTTTCCGGTGACGACAAGCGACTTCATTCATACAGGGAACTGACTTATACCAGCAAGAAGTCACGTAAAATTCGCACAGCGCAAGGACTGCAGATGGTGGTTGCAGACACCGCATCTCAGACAAAAACTCTTCTGGTTGTGCTTCTGTGTATGTTTGTTCGTCGTATTGCCATTGCCCTAGCATCACGCCCATCGTTGTTCATCGCTGGCACTGCATCTCTCGCCGGCGTCATCTCAATCCTGACAGCGGCATTACTGTATGAAATGCGTTCCGATGCCATGCTGCGCGCGCAGGAGTTCTCCGAGAACATCACGTTGATTCTGGAGCGGGATATTGCCCGCAACATAGAGACTTATGACCTGTCGCTGCAGGCGGTCGTTGATGCGGTTCACAACCCCCACGTGATGGCGCTTTCACCGGAGATCCGTCAACTGGTCTTGTTTGACCGATCGAGCGCCGCACGTGACTTAGGTTCGCTGCTCGTAGCGAATGCGCAGGGAAATGTTTTCGCCGATTCCCGCGCGGTACCGCCACGCTCCGTATTTGTCGGAGACCGCGACTATTTCGCCGCGCAAAAGACTGCCAAGGATGTTGGTCTCTTCGTCAGCAAACCATTCGTACCGCGCGTTGGGGGTGAAGGATTGACGGTAGGTTTGAGTCGCCGCCTGAACGACGTGGATGGAAAATTTTCCGGCATCGTGGTCGGCACACTGCGCGTCAGCTATTACACACACCTGTTTGAAGGTGTCAACGTTGGGACTGCAGGCACAATCGCACTATCGGGTCTGGATGGCACCCTCTATGCCAGTTGGTCAAGCGATTCGCGAATTGTGCCGACCGAGCCCAGCCCCGTATTTGCGGAAAACGCAAAAATACTCACTGTTGTGGCAACGTCCAAGCGCGATGGCGTTGAACGGTTGCTGACGTCGCGCCGGATCGAAGGCTACCCACTGGCGGTGACGGTGGGATTGCCCACTCAAGATATCTACCGGAATTGGAGATATCGCGCGATGGTGATCGGTTCAATTGTCGCAACCCTGAACGTACTGTTGCTGGCGGCTTCTGTCTTCTTTGCCGAGCAGTTGCGCAAGCGGTTCGAGATGGAGCGGCAGCTTGAGACGCTTGCCAATACAGATGGACTGACTGGCCTGGCGACGCGCCGCGCGTTTGATGCGGCCTTCGATTCCGAATGGCGACGGGCGAATCGAACTCAACAGCCACTTGGCGTCCTGATGATCGATGTTGATGAGTTCAAGCAATATAACGACCATTATGGCCACGCTGCTGGCGATGTCGCGCTCCGAATGATTTCGCGCTGCATCCTGGACAACGTTCGACGTCCGGGCGACATCGCTGGTCGCTATGGTGGGGAGGAGTTTTGCGTGGTGCTGCCAAGCACCGATCAAGCAGGTACCTTGCGGATGGCCGAGAAGATTCGCGGCGCGATTGAGGCAAAAGGTGAGCCTCATGCATTCAGCCGTCATGGCCGCGTCACCGTCAGCATTGGTGCTTACGTACATTCGGGCGATGCGCTTGGCATGGAAACCACCCAAGATTGCTTGAGCCGCGCCGACGAGTACCTCTATGCAGCCAAGTCGGCCGGGCGTAACTGTGTCATCTCTTCCCGTCCAAATCAAATGGCGCCCAACGCCAAGTCGGACATATTGCTCGCAGTCAATTGAGCGAAGTCTAAGCCTCTTGCGAGATCTGCAAGCTCGTACGAAGTCTGCGCGCGCCTAGTCGCGTCTCCTACGGGAAAGAACGGGCCCCTCGGGCCCGTTTTCCTTTATCAACTCCCCTTGCCGGTATTCGCCCCCAAAAATGGGAACGGTGGTGCCACCTTGAACTCACCCGACACCTCGCCTTTAAACGTATTGCGTTGATCCTTACCGAGATCGAGCCGCTTCACCGGTGCGCCTGCCGCAAAATCCACCTTGTTCAGATCCACCCAGAACGTATTCGGCGTGAGCGCCGACTCGAAGAAATAGAGCATGCGCTTGTGATCGACCACCGTGCGCCAGCGCGTCGACGAGATATTCGGCTCGCCCGGCGTCGTGATCCCGTACGGCACCGACACATTGCGAATCACACTGAACACGCTCGCCAGCGCCTCGACCGGGTCTTCATTTTTCGGAATCGCATTGATGTAGAACGACGCCCGCGCAAATCGATCCGACGAGCGATTCGTCCCCGGAAGGAACGTCGTGCCCCCGATCTGCTTCCAGTACGTGTTCAATGCGAGTTGCTCGTCGAACGTCGGCGAATTCGTCATCACCTGATACTGACGGCCGTGGTGAATCACCTGCCGGCCATTGATGTACTCGACGATGGCGCTGTCACCCGATTTGTCCGACATCGACAGGTGCAGGGTCGCGAGCCGGTTCTCACCCGGCACGTTGTCCGTCACGATCGTGAACGGTTCTTTCTCGAGCGCGGTCACCGCTTCGGCGACTGTCGCAAAGTTGTCCAGCACGTATTGCGCCCAGGCTGCGATCGTCAGCCCCGGTTTCGCGCCCCTGTCGAACTTCGGATATTGCGACTCCACCAGCCACAGCAACTGCGCAGACAACCCCTTCTCGTTGACGCCATCCGTCGTCGATACGTCATAACCCGTGGCGACCACACTGCCATATTTCGCTGTCCAGCGAAGCGAGTTCGGCCCGGATTCTCCCGAACGCGCAATGCCTCGCGGCAACACGTAGAGATTGGTGGCGACGTCGAGCCTCCAGTCCATCGAACGTGCCGTGACGACGTCGTCGTTTGCACCGAGATATACCACCCGGGTGCAGGCCAACGACGAGAGCGGGGAGAAAGCGAGTGTCGCGGCAGCGACGAGACAAGGCAGTGTCTTGACGAACATCCGGGGCATGGCGATACCTCACGTTTGGCGGGAGAGATTCGTAGAAGCCGTCAGTATAACGATGGAATCTCTTCGCTCCTGCGCATCACTTCCCGGCACGTCGTCAGACGCTTCGTGTCATCACTCGATCAGAATCGGATACAGCGACGCCACCAGCATTGCTGCGGCAAACCCATTAAAGATCCGTACCGAGCGCGCATCGGTGAGCACCCGTCGCATCGCAACGCCGAATCCCGCCCACAGACCAATGCACGGCGCACAGAGCACACCATAGATCAGCGTGAGCACCATCACGTCGGGCAAATGCGACGCCTTGGGAAGATAGGTGCTGATCGCACCCACAGCCATCACCCACGCCTTCGGATTCACCCACTGGAACGCCGCTGCGCCGAGAAACCCCATGGGACGCTCGCGCTCACGACGCTCACCGTCAATCGGCCCCGAGCGCGCCAAATGCCATGCAAGCCACAGCAAATATGCCGCCCCGGCGTACTTCAGCACCGTGTGAATCACGGGGAAGCGCACGAAGATCGAATGCAGGCCCGTGCCCGTCAGAAACACCATCAGCGCGAAACCGAAGGCGATGCCTGCCAGATGCGGCAAGGTGCGCGCGAAGCCGTAGTTCAGCCCCGAAGCGAGGATCATCATGTTGTTCGGACCCGGCGTCACCAGCGTGATGACAGCGAAAGCACAGAAGGCCAGCAATTGTTCGGTCGTCATGTTCGAAAGTCTGAAGCCCCCCCCCGCGCCGGCGCCGCCTCATGCAGTCACCTTGGGACTCGCGGAGCCACAGGATAGGCACGCGCGCTGCCCGAATCCCGATACAGTTCGCCAAATCCGGACAGGCCTGTACCGGCCGCCAACCGTGACAGTCGCCATCCCGCCGGCCCAGCCACCCGGCCCCATCGACGCACCGCCGACACACAACGCCCGGCGTCGTGCGAAAATCGACGCCATCCGAACAAAGCCATCGATACCGGCGCGCTTGCCCCCGCTCACCGACCGCTCGACACCTTATCCGATGCCGCCCCGCCTGCCACCGCTATCCGCCCTTCGCCTGTTCGAAGCCGCCGGGCGCCACCAGAGCTTCAAACGCGCTGCCGCCGAACTGCATCTCACGCCGAGCGCCGTCAGCCACGGCATCGTCGGGCTGGAGCAGACGCTTGGCGTCGCCCTGTTTATCCGCTCGCCGCAAGGTCTCTCGCTCACTCCGGAAGGCGTCGACTATCTCGCCTACGTGACCGAAGCGTTCTCGTTGCTGCTCACCGGCACGCGACGTCTGCCCACGCCGGATGCCTCGCGCGCCATCGCCATTTCCTGTGCCCCAACCCTCGCCTCGCGCTGGCTCCTCCCTCGCCTGAGCACGTTCTTGCAGCGCATGCCGAACGTCGACATCACGATGGACTCGTCTCAGCGACAGGTGGGCTTCCCGGCCGACGGCTTCGACTTCGCCATCCGCCTGTCGCGTGCACCGGTCGCGAGCGACGCCTGGCACCGGCTGTTCGGCCAACGACTCGTTCCCGTCTGTAGTCCGGCGTATCGTGCGAACCATGCCGATGCCGACGGCAAGCTCGACCTGCGCGCCGTCACACGAATTCACGTGACCAGCGCCAGTGAAGACTGGCAAGGCTGGATCGAAGGCGCAGGCATCGATGATTTCGATGCCCAGGGCGGCCTGAGTTTCGACAGCATTCAAATGGCCTTCGACGCGGCAATGACCGGCCTTGGTGTGGTCATCGGACGCCGCCCGCTGGTCGACGACTATCTCGCGAGCGGTACCCTCGTACCGACACACGACATCACGACGCCTGCGCAGGGGGCCTACTGGCTGATCTGCGCGCAAGACATCGAATCGCACCCCGAGTGCGTGGCGTTCCGCGACTGGGTTATCGAACAGGCCCGCCCCTTCGGGTGAATAGAATTCACTCGCCGTAACGCACAACTCGTTTGCCAGAAGGGCATGTCGTTGCCAGACTTCCGCGAGGAGGACTCACCATCATGCAAAAACCCTCGACTTCGGCGGCGCCCTCGCTGCAAAACCGCGTCACCCTGATCATCGTTGCCGGGGCACTCGTCCTGAGTGCCGCAATGGGCACCCGGCAGACGTTCGGTCTGTTCATCAATCCGTTCTCGTACGATCGCGGCGTGCCCGTCACCCTCGTGGCCTTCGCCATCGCACTGCACAACCTCGTATGGGGATTCGCACAGCCGTTTGCCGGCGCGATGGCCGACCGTCACGGCCCGGCCCCCGTCGTTGCTTTCGGCGCGTTTGCGTTCGCCGGAGGGCTGGCGATGGCGGCACTGGCGCCGTCCGGAATGTGGCTTGTCATCGGACTCGGCGTGCTCGTCGGACTCGGCATCAGTTGTACGACGTTCGGTGTGGTGCTGCCCGCCGTCAGCCGCGCCGTCACGCCGGAGAAACGCACGATGGCGATGGGGCTCGTGAGCGCCGGAGGCTCGCTCGGACAGGTCGCGCTGGTGCCTATCGCGCAAGGCCTGCGTCAGACCTACGGCGTGTCGACGTCGCTCTTCGCCCTCGCACTGATCCTGTGCTGTGCCGCCCCGCTCGGCCTCTTCATGACGCTGCAGCGGCGCGGCAATGCGGCCGCACAGGGAACCGCCGGCAAGGCCGCCTCCCCCGCGTCGGGCAACGACGGCGAACACGTCTCGCTACGCGAAGTGCTCCGTCGGGCGCGCAGCCATCGCGGCTATCAGTTGCTGACGCTCGGCTTCTTCACCTGCGGCTTTCAATTGGCCTTCATCGCCACCCACCTGCCCGGCTATCTGGTGATGTGCCACATGCCCGCCGGCCTGGGCGCCACTGCGCTCGCGCTGATCGGTCTGTTCAATATGGCGGGAAGCTGGGCATGCGGCTGGCTTGGCGGACGGTATCGTCAGCATCACGTCCTTGGCTGGCTGTACCTGATTCGCGGGGCGGCCATCGCACTCTTCTTCCTGCTGCCGAAATCCGACACGAGCGTGGTGATCTTCGCCGCTATCATGGGGTTGACGTGGCTCGGCACCGTACCGCTCACCAGCGGTCTGGTGGCGAAAGTCTTCGGCACACAGCATTTGGGAACGCTCTTCGGCCTGTGCTTCATGAGCCATCAGGTCGGCTCGTTCCTCGGTGCGTGGCTGGGTGGCTACGTGCTCGACGTTACCGGCTCCTACAATCTGATCTGGGCCGCGACGGCGATCCTGGGTGCCGTGGCAGCCGCCCTGCACTTCCCGATCAACGACGAACGCGCAGCGCCGCCGGTCCGGCAGCCGCTAACGGCCAGTGCGTGAGTGTGTGAGAGTCTGAGGGCCTGCCGACTTATAGACGATGCGCGCTCGCCAGACGGAATATCTTCGTCCAGCGTTGCGCCAGCGAGCGGCCGGGCATCGGCACACGCCAATTCGCCTGCGCGTTGTGGGCGAGTTCAAGCACGAGCCACCAACGCCCGCCCTCGCTGACCGGATGCGCCGACGAGACATCCGAAAACACAAATCGCGTCTCGTGACCGTTCACGCGAATCGTGCCCATCTTGCGATCGGCGTCGAGCGTGAGTTCGCCCCACTCGCCTACGACACCGACTAGCCGCTTGCCGTCTCGCCGCACGCCATGCACGGCGCGATAGCGCCGCACCGCATCCCTCGCGAGCCACACGGCGATCAGCACGCACCCGGCAATCGTCGCCACGGCCGCCAGCGTGCCGAACCTGAGCGAAACGGCAGCGTATAACCGCGCCGCGCCGTACACGATGCCCGCCAGCACGACGAGCGCCAGAAGAATGAATGGCAATGCGTCCCCCCCCCTTTGCATCGATACCGTTCGCGCCGGCAGATCGCGGACATTGAAAAGCCCCGCCGGCAGAACTGCCCGGCGGGGCTTCATTTCACCCCGGGCGAAGCGCTCGCGCCGGTATGCCCGGTCGCGCGCGAAACGCCACGGCGGTTAGCGCAGCGGCTGCGGTGCCGCGCCAACGTCCTTGCGCACCTTGGCCACCTGTGCACTCGTCACCGCCGGCGCCTTGTTGCCCCAACTGGAGCGCACGAACGTCAACACGTCGGCCACATCCTGATCGGTCAGACGATCGTCGAAGCCCGGCATCGCGTAATGCGTCGGCGCCGTCTTCGTCCACGGCATTTCCGCACCGCGCAACACGATATGGATGAGCGAAGTCGGATCTGCCGTATTCACCGTCGAACTGAGCGCGAGCGTCGGGAACGTTTGCGTGTAGCCTTTGCCCGTGCTGCGGTGGCATGCCGCACAGTTGTCGAGGAACGTGAGCGCGCCATTGCTCTTGTCGGAGCCCGTACGCAACGCCTTGGCCACAGTGTCGTCGTAGGCGAGCGCCTTGGCGTTCGGATCGACCGGCTTCAGTGTCTTCAGGTACTTGGCAACGGCGGTGAGATCGTCGTCGTTCATGTACTGAGTGCTGTGTTGCACCACGTCCGACATACCGCCGAAGGCCGCGGAATGATCATTACGTCCGCCCTTCAGGAACGCCGTGATATCGCCTTCGCTCCAGTTGCCCAGACCGTCGGTGACATCGCCACGCAAGTTCTTCGCGAGGAAGTTGTCGACCACGCCGCCCGAGAGGAACGCCGTGCTGTCGTCCGTCAGCGCCTTCTCCTGCAAGGCGACGCCGCGCGGCGTATGGCATGCGCTGCAATGGCCCAGCCCTTCGACCAGATAGCGACCGCGCGAGATCGGATCGTTATCGGTCGACGCGACGTCGGCCACGACCGCCGGCGCGAACATCTTGCGCCAGATCGACAGCGGCCAGCGCATCGACATCGGCCACGGAATATCGGTCGACTTGTTCGCTTGCGCAACCGGCTGCACGCCGTTTATGAAGTAGGCATACAACGCCTTCACATCGGCCGGACGCACCTTCGCGTACGACGTGTACGGCATGGCCGGGTACAGCGTCGAGCCATTCTTGGCGACGCCGTGACGCACCGCCTTGTCGAAGTCTTCGAGGCTGTAACTGCCGATGCCGGTGTCCTTGTCCGGCGTGATATTCGTCGAGTAGATCGTGCCGATAGGCGAGGCAATCGGCAGACCGCCGGCAAACGGCTTGCCCTTGGGCGCCGTGTGACACGCAGCGCAATCGGCGGCGCGGGCGAGGTACTCGCCCCGCTTCACGAGCTGCGCTTGCGGATCGTTAGCGGCGGGTGTCTGAGCGCCGCCTTGCACCGTCGTGGCAGGCACTGCGGGCGTGGGCACCGGCGAGACGGCTGCCCCGGAGGGTGCCGTCGCAGTCTGCGCCCACACGGCAACGGCCACGAGTGCCAAGGCACCGGCCGTGAGCGCACCAACGGAGCGTTTCATCATCGTTTTGCGGATCATGTTTGCGCTCCTCAAGCCTGCACCAGCGGGCCGGCGTTCTTGAGGTACTGTTCGCGAATCGCCTTCGCAGACCAGTACGCCAGCGCCGCCACCACGCCCGTAGGGTTGTAACCCATGTTCTGCGGGAAGGCCGATGCGCCCATCACGAACACATTGGACACGTCCCAGCTCTGCAGGTACTTGTTGACCACGCTGTTCGACGGATTCGTGCCCATGATGGCGCCCCCGGTCGTATGCGTGCTCTGGTAGATCCGCGTGTCGTAATGGGTGCCCTTCTTGCGAATCGCACGGAACACCTTCTCCGGATTCATCGCGCGGCCGACCTCTTCCATCCGGTCGCCCATGTAGCCCAGCATGGCGTATTCGTTGTCATGCCAGTCGAACGTCATGCGCAGCAGCGGCACGCCATAGGCGTCCTTGTACGTCGGATCGAGATCGAGGCAGGCGTCGCGATACGACATGACCGAGCCGGAAATGCCGATGGTCATGTAACGTTGATACGCGTCGGTAATGCCCGCCTTCCACTTGCTGCCCCACGACGGCGTGCCCGGCACGGTCGGGGTCATCTTGATCGGACGTCCGCCATAGCGCACGTGACGAATACTCGCGCCACCGATGAAGCCCAGCGGTCCGTGGTCGAACTGGTCACCGTTCAAGTCGTCCATCGACACGCCGCCTGCGCCCGTACCGACGAACGGGTTCAACTGCGTGCCCTTGGGCAACAGCACGTTCACCGCGCCGTTCATCTGGTACGCGTAGTTCTTGCCGACGACACCCTCGCCCGTCTTCGGATCGTACGGTTTGCCAATGCCCGAGAGCAGCAGCAAGCGCACGTTGTGCATCTGGTACGCGGCCATGATGACGAGATCGGCAGGTTGCTCGACTTCGCGGCCTTGCGCGTCGATATACGTCACCCCCGTCGCCTTCTTGCCGTCGCTGTCGAGATTGACCTTCACGACATACGCATTCGTGCGCAACTCGAAATTGGTCTTCTTGAGCAGCACCGGCAGGATGGTCGTCTGCGGCGACGCTTTCGAATACATGTAGCAGCCGTAGTTCTCGCAGAAGCCGCAGAAGTTGCACGGTCCGAGACGCACTCCGTACGGATTCGTATACGGCTCGGACGTGTTCGCGGCAGGTGCCGGATACGGATTGAAGCCCACTTCGCGGGCGGCCTTTTCGAAAAGTGTCGCGCCGTAAGTATTCGGCAACGCCGGCGTGGGAAACTCGCTCGAGCGCGCGCCCTCACGCGGATTGCCGCCCGGCACGATCTTGCCGTTCAGGTTGCCCGCCTTGCCCGACGTGCCGAACACTTTCTCAGCGAAATCGAAGTGCGGCTCCAGTTCTTCGTAGCTCACGCCGAAGTCCTGAATCGTCATGCCCTCGGGGATGAACTTCTTGCCGTAGCGTTCTTCATAATGGCTGCGCAGCTTCAGTTCTTCCGGAAGAATGCGATAGTGCATGCCGTTCCAGTGGAACCCCGCACCGCCCACGCCATTGCCCAGCAAGAACGAGCCGTTCTGGCGATAAGGCACTGCGAGGTCGTCCGGCGTGTGACGAATCGTGACGGTCTCGCGCGCCAGTTCCTGAAAAAGCTTGCCGCGCACCGAGTATTCGAGTTCGTCGATGACCTTCGGGTACTGGGCGTCGGTCGGCGTGTCGCGCATGGCGCCGCGCTCGAGCGCCACGACGTTGAGCCCTGCATCGGTGAGTTCCTGGCCGAGGATCGCCCCGGTCCAGCCGAAGCCCACGATGACGGCGTCGACCTTATCTTTCTTGATTGCCATGAATTAGCCCCGCTTTCCGGAAATCGATACGGGCCCGTACGGGTATTTGACGTTGGGCTGGTCCACCCAGTCCATGAAGTCGGCACGAGCGCCGGGAAAGCCCACCAGCTTCCAGCCGACCATGTCCTTGTTGCCGCCGTGGATGGGGTCCGAGAGGAAACCTTCCTTCGTGTTGGCCAGCAAATAAGAGAAGAACGTGCGCGCGGGCACGCTATCGAACGCGATCTTCGCTTTCTCCAGATCGCCCAGCACAGTTTCCTGCGTGGCGTGATCGAGGTCGGCGAAGACCTTGTTGTACTGCTTCTTGCAGTACGCATCGCAAGCCGCGATGCCGTGACGATAGATATCGCGCGGCACGAGGCTCAACTGGTAACCCATCTCGGGCGGCTGATCGGTATGAAACGGCCCTTGCATGTACCAGAGCTTGCCGTGCCCGAAGGGCGTTTCCATCTGACGGTCGATGAACTGCGGCACATCGGCTTGCAGCGCGCCCGGGCCGAGATCGTCGGCAGGAATCAGACGGTCGACGGCAGCATTCACGAAACGCCATTCGTCGGCAGTGAAGTACTTGGGCTCGTAAGGCGTGGTCGAAGCAGCGGGGGTAGCAGACTTGTCGCTGCTACAGGCGGACTGCGTAAGCGTCGCACCGGTGGCAAGCGTCGTAGCAGGCACGATCGCCAGCACCTGGCGCAGAAAGCGCCGGCGCGGTTCCTTGTCCTGTGACATGGAGTTCTCCGTTTTTGTGTGGGGGACGGGACGAATCACGCATGACAGTCAAGCGATAGTGGCTCGCCATGCGCGAAGAAAACCTGACAGGCCATTCACCTCGCGTAGCGCAATTTAACGCGGCAATTCTACTTACAAGTTCCCTACATAGCAAAGCAAGGGGTCGTTGCAAAAATCTCGCAACATATTGATTGGAAAGACTTGCAAATAATTAAAATATTTATTAGTTACGCGCGCACGAAGCGTTTCGGCGAGCGAAATTTCGGAGTCGCTTTCTCCCGCGGGATGAGAAGCCTGCGATCGCAGGCGGAGACGCCTTCAAGCACGAAAAAGGCCGCTCCGTATTCCGGCAGCGGCCTTGGTGCTTAATGCAGTGATTGTGGTGAATTACTCAAGGATAGGCGGCAACGACAACGGCAGGTGCGGTGGCGATGACGCCGGCAAGCGCCGCAGCAATGGGGGCGTCAGTTCCTCCGAAGCCTGCGGGTCAAGCGAACGCGCCACGTTGAGCATCTGCGCAAAGCGCGCCGCGCCAGACGTCAGCGACCGTCTCACGCTCCCCGGCGACGTTTCAGCGCGCCTCACGAGTGCGTATTCGCTACCGTCCGGGCCGGCGAAATGCGGCACGCCGTCGAAACCCTCGTCAAGCAGTGTGTCGTCGTGCACGGGCACGGGTGTATTGCCAAGCGCGCTTCGCGCACCGGCGTGCCGATGAAGTCCCTCGTTGTGATGCTCGCCACGCACTGGCGTGGGCGTGTCGCCAGGTTCCTGGCGCTCGCCGGTGCGCAGAGGCAGCACCGCATAGTGATGCTCGTCGAATAGTCCGTCGCCGGACAGGCCGGGATCGGACCGACTGTCGTCGGACTCCGGCAACGACGTGACGCTAAGTCTGCGGCTCTCCTGGGGGCGCATGGCATCGTCCATCACGGTGCTGCCCTCGGTCTTCCACGCATCGATATCCAACGCTCTGGCCGCAAGCCACGAACGCCCTGCCCCGCGCCCCCCTTCCTTGGCGTGATTGAGCACCGACGAATACTCGTGCACCCCGAACCCTCGGTCCCGAATCATCTTGAGCGAGACCGGCTGATCTGCCGGATAGCCAAGCAGCAACGCCAACCGTGCCGCGTCGTTGGCGGCACGCGTCTTGTTCTTGGCGAACCAGGACGTCGAAGCCGCAGGTTTGAGCACCCAGTTGCCATCGCGCACGGAAAGTCGCAATGGCACGTCGGCACCGCCGTTGGTCATTTCTCTCTCGGCTTCGCGCGCCATGTCGTTGAGCGCGATCAGTACTCTGATTTCCGCCTTGAGTTCGTCGCGCTTGCGTTCGTGCGCCCCCAGGGTCAGGTCCAGCATGGCATCCCGGAGCGAAGCGAGGTCAACGAGATTTCCCCGCGCGATCCGCTTCGTTTCTCCCTCCGGCAACGATTGCACCGTCATATTCAACTGACGGATCTCGTTGTTCAGTGGCGTAATCTCCTCGAGTTGGGCACGTACCCGTGCCACGTCGAATGCGCGAACAAACGGCTTGGCGACAGGCGGAATGCCGTAGCGCACCGATTGCATGGACGACGCGCGATCGCGCTCGAAGCTCACGTCCTTGCCAATACCGTCGAGATAGGTGGAGCGCCAGCGCTCAAGTGCTTCACCGACGAACCTGGGCATCAGCGGGTGGGCTTGCAGGCGCTTGGCATGAAGCACATCCCGATCGCGCTCACCGCACCAAGTGCCAAGCGGAATGCCACACTTCTCCAGATCACTTCTCTGCCGTGCGGGATACGTCTGCCAGGACTTGCCGGTTGGCGCAAGCGCGGAGGTGGCGACCGACCCCAGTCGCTGAAAGTCAGAGCCGAAGCTGTTCCCGTCTTCAGGCGGCTTCGACCAGTTAGCGGAAAGGATTTGCACCGGCGAATGGCTCGATGCTGCGGAAATTGTTCCCATGATCGTCTCCAGATAAACAGACCGGATGGTCTTCAGGCGCGTGGAGACTAAATGGATTCGCCGTGCGGGGATATCGATAATGTCGAATGGCTTCGCTTTGTGGCACCAGCGCATCCGTTTCCCACCGCCATCAGAAACGTGCGAGCAGTTGCCCCAAAAGGGCCGCGCCTTCCCTCCCCTTGGCCGAATCGGCCCACAGGCGATCGATCATGGCGCGATACATGCCCACCCCGTCAGGCGAGGTCGTGATCGTGGCAATACCAGTACGTAAGTTGGGTAGCTCGCCCAGACGGAACGGCGAGACAGCGACATAGGCTTCGCCCTGCGCTTCGAAGATCTGGAACGTCTCGTTCGGCATGTTGTCACTCACGATGCCGATCTGCACGCCCGTCGTGTCGGCCTCGAGGAACTCGACAATGCGCGCGACCTCGCGACGTGCCGCCATCTTCCGCTCGAGCTGCACGCCCGGCGGCAGTCCCAGCCGCCCGACGAGTCCGTGATGCAGGAACTGCTCGATCTGGCGCAACCCGATGAGGCTGGTCACCGCCAGCCGCTGACGCGAGAAACTCGACTTGCGATCCTGCAAGATGCCCAGCACGCGATCGATCGTGTTCGCCCAATGGCGGTCGGCGAGCGTGGGGGGAATGCTCTCGTCGAGCATGTGACGCAGCCACACGTCATAGTCTTCCGAGGTCAGCAGAAACGAAATCGGGTCGAAGTGCGCGACGATACGCTCGGAGCGGCTCTCCAACTGGCGCATCCGCTCGAAATAGCTCACCGCCGAGTCGTGATATTCGACTTCCACGCCCAGCAAATTGGCGAGCGACACCCCCAGCAGTGCCGCGAGCCGCTCAAGCGTATCGATCTTGACGATCTCGCCGCGCTCAAGCTTATAGATGGCCGCGCGTGAGATATCGAGGCGCTCCGCCACATCCTCGCTACGTAATTCCGCCGCCAGCCGGTAGGCGCGCAAGCGCTCGCCAATGGCTCGGAAATTGAAACGCGCGCCCCTCGGCGCCCGGGATGTCGTCGCAGCTCGATTCAAATCGCCCCCTGTCGGATGCCAATGCCCGGCCCGGCCAATCGCGCCGCACCCGCATTGCAGTGCGGGGATTATACCGGTCGCCCGCACGTCCCGATGCCGCGCCATGACAGTCCCTACTCACCCCGCCCCGTTGGGTGCACTGTCGCAAACACCCCACATTCGCCCGGCGAATATTTTTCCTGTTGTCTATTTTTTTAGACATCTGCACGATCCCGAACACGGATACCCCATTGCGTGGGAATGCCCTGCACCGGGAGCAGGTTTGCCGTGGTTTGGGGGGTGACCGCACGCGCCGGCAGTGATAGCCTGCGCGCCGTCCAGAAATTTATACAACAAAGAGGAAATGATGAAGACCTGGCACAAGGTGGCTGGTGCCGCCGCACTGAGCGCCGCAACGCTCGCAACCACGGCCCACGCCCAATCGAGCGTGAGCTTCTACGGCCTGGCAGACGCTTATGTCGGCTCGGTGAAGAACCCGGGCGGCAACGCTGCCGTCGTGCAGCAAGGCGGCGGTATGACCACGTCGTATTGGGGCCTGGCCGGCACCGAAGACCTGGGTGGCGGCAACAGCGCGCTGTTCGTGCTCGAGAGCTACTTCCAGCCGAACAACGGAACCTACGGCCGCTTCGCCGGCGACAGCTTCTTCTCGCGCAACGCGTATGTCGGCCTGTCCAACGGACTCGGCACCTTGCGCCTCGGCCGCATCACGACGCCGCTTTATCTGGCGACGATCCAGTTCAACCCGTTCAATAACTCGTACACCTTCTCGCCGATGATCTTCCACACCTACAAGGGTCTGGGGACACAGGGCGTGGTGGGCGACTCGGCGTGGAATAACGCCGTGGCGTACACGTCGCCGACTTACGCCGGGCTGGCGGGCACGTTGCTTTACGCCACCGGCAACAGCGCGACCGACCATAGCGCGAAGAAATGGGCGGCGTCCGTCACCTACGCCAATGGCCCGTTCGCCGCGGCCGCGAACTATCAGTACGTGAATTTCAGCGCGACACCGGGGGACTTCGGCACGCAGTTGCCGGGCGTCGCCGGGCTGACCAACCAGAACACGGCACAACTCGGCCTCTCGTATGACTTCGCCGTGGTGAAGGTCTTCGCCCAGTACATGCTCGTAGCAAGTCAGGCCGCAAGCGGCAACTTCCACGCGAATACGGGTCAGTTGGGCGCATCGGTCCCGCTCGGCCGCGGCAGCGTGCTCGCATCGGTGGCCTATACCGGTTCGAACGGTTCGGGCGACAACCAGCGCCGCACCACATGGGCCCTCGGCTACGACTACCCGCTGTCCAAGCGCACGGACATCTACGCCGCATACAAGTACGACCACATGAGCGACATGTCGACCGGACAGACCTACGGCGCCGGCCTGCGCATGAAGTTCTGAGTGAGGGCTGGCGATACCGCCAGCCTTCCCGAGGCACGCGACGGCACGCAATGCTCATCAGCAATGGCTGCCGTCGCATGGCGTCTCGATATCAGGGTTTGACCCGATTATTTTCGTCTTGCCTGCCCTGCCGGGTTCGTTTAGTCTAAATATTTAGACAGATGGAGAGCATGATGGATCTGCAGCTTGCATGCGTCTGGTTACAACGCGACACGGTCGGTCTGTCCGACATCGAGGATTTTGCTGCACGTTGTCTCAATGCGTCGCGCACGGCCACGCGGGAATCCGCTGCGTTGCTGTTGCTCGCGCAGGCCGCACAAACGTTCGCGGAACGCCAGTCGGGCATTGCCGCCAACGGCGAGACGTTTCAGGCATTTCTCGCCCGCACCAAAGCCCATGCCACGATGTTGCGCGATGCAGCGGCCACCTCCGATGCCACCTTCCTCGCCACGCTGAACGGCTTCGCCGCACAGTTGACGACCGAGGTCTACGCATAACGCATAACGCATGATGACGATGCGTGACGATGGACGACGCTTGGCTCGCATCTCCCCGGCGGTATTTTTTTCACTTGATCGTCTAAAAATTTAGACAATTTGACGAAAACCGCGCGGTGCGGTGTTTAACCCCGCTGCGTCGATTCACCGTCCCACAGGAACCGATCATGGAAGCCAACCTGAACACACCGAGTGCCCAACGCCCAGGCGCCACGTCCGACGACATCGTTACCCCTTACGCATGGAAAGCGCTTGCGGGCTCTGCCATCGGCTATGCGATGGACGGTTTCGATCTGCTGATCCTCGGCTTCATGCTCCCGGCCATTACGGTTGGGCTGCAACTCTCGCCGGGCCAGGCCGGTGCACTCGTGACGTGGACACTGATCGGCGCCGTCGCGGGCGGCATTCTGTTCGGTGCGCTCTCGGATCGCTACGGCCGTGTGCGTATGCTCACGTGGACGATCCTGCTGTTCGCCGTCTTCACCGGGCTGTGCGCATTTGCGCAGGGCTTCTGGGACTTGCTCGTGTATCGCACGATTGCGGGCATCGGACTCGGCGGCGAATTCGGCATCGGCATGGCGCTGGCCGCCGAAGCGTGGCCTGCGGCCAAACGCGCACGCGTCTCGTCTTACGTCGCGCTGGGCTGGCAGACGGGCGTACTCGCCGCGGCACTGCTCACACCGCTGTTGCTGATGCATATCGGCTGGCGCGGCATGTTCCTCGTGGGGGTGCTGCCGGCACTCGTCGCGTGGGTGCTGCGTAACAAGCTGCACGAGCCCGAAGTCTTCGTGCGACGCACCGGCAAGCCTGCGAAGTCAGGTCAGGGCAGCAACGCCTTCCGTCTGCTCGTGAAGGACGCCCGCACCACCCGGGTGAGCCTGGGCATCGTGATTCTTTGCTCGGTCCAGAACTTCGGCTACTACGGCATCATGATCTGGCTGCCGACGTTCCTCTCGCAGAAGCTCGGCTTCTCGCTCACGAAGTCTGGCATTTGGACTGCAGTCACCGTGATCGGCATGATGATCGGCGTCTGGGCGTTCGGGCAACTGGCCGACCGTATCGGACGCCGCCCCACGTTCCTGCTGTATCAGGCGGGGGCCGTGGTCATGGTGCTCGTCTACGCCCAGTTGACCGACCCGATGGTGATGCTCTTCGCCGGTGCCTTGATGGGCATGTTCGTCAACGGCATGGTCGGCGGCTACGGCACGCTCATGTCCGAGGCCTACCCCACCGCTGCACGCGCCACCGCGCAGAACGTGCTGTGGAACATCGGACGCGCCATCGGCGGGTTGGGGCCTGTCGTCGTCGGTGCACTCGCTGCCCGCTACTCGTTCCAGATCGCCATCGCGCTGCTCGCGAGTCTTTACGTGCTCGACATGTTCGCGACGCGTTTCCTGATCCCCGAACTCAAAGGCGTTGAACTCGAGTAACGGGAGACACGACGCGTGCGACGTTACGACGTCGTCGCGTCGCCTCACAACGCCCGCCCCCATTTATTCGGAGCCCCCATGTCAGTTGCCACTCTGACGTGTGCCGACGTCACCCGCCCATGGGCGCCGGTGCCCCCGGACACACATGCCGCGCAAGAGGCGACATGCCCCACCCCTACGGTTGCGACGCATCGTTGCCGCGTGCTCGCGCATCGCGCCGTCAATGCGCGTTACCGCTATCTGCGTCTGCAGGCAGATGCGCCCGTCGCCCTCACGACGCAGCCCGGCCAGTTCTACCAATTGAAGTGCCCGGTCACCGACAGCGACGCGCCCTTCCTGCTGCGCCCCATGAGCGTGTACGGCACCGGCCCCGAGCCGGACACCATTGAATTTCTCTACAACGTGACGGGCGTTGGCACACGTGCGCTGGCCACCCTGCCGGAAGGGGCAACGCTCGATATCGTCGGCCCGCTGGGCAACACCTTCACGCTCAACACGCAGCCTGAGCAGTGGCAGCGCGTGATGCTGGTGGCGCGCGGCGTGGGGCTCGCGACAATGGCGCCGCTCGTGCAGCGCGCGGCGGCGGCCGGGCTGAAGTTGACGGTCGTCATGTCGGCCCGCAGCGAGGCCGATCTGATGCGCGACGAATTCCTGCGCTCGCCGCAGGCCCGCGCACTGGCCGACGTGCATTGCGTGTTCGACACCGACGGCTCGTCGGCCGTCGAGGCATTGGCGCCGCGCATACGCGCCCTGCTCGACGCCACACCGCACGACGCCGTCTACACCTGCGGCTCGCATCGTCTGTTGATGCTGCTCCAGCGTGTGCTGCACGCACACCCGCACATCACCGCCGAGGTGGCGATGGAGCAACGCATGGCGTGCGGCATGGGCGTTTGCCTGTCCTGCGTGCGCCTGTTCGATCGCGATGGCGACAAGCAATTCCTGCGCGTGTGCCGCGAAGGCCCTGTGTTTCCGATTCGAGATGTCGTCGGGGAGGTGGACTTTGGCTGATCTTTCCGTACGCATCGGATCGCTCACCTTGCGCAATCCGGTCATGCCGGCCTCCGGTTGCTTCGCGGTCGAATATGCCGAAGCGCTGGACCTGACCCGGCTCGGCGCGCTTGTCGTCAAGAGCGTCTCGCCTGCCACGCGTGCGGGCAATCCGACGCCGCGCGTGGCCGAGACCGCCAGCGGCATGCTCAACTCCATCGGCATTCCGAGCAAGGGCCTCGACACCTACCGGCGCGATGTTCTGCCCGCCTATACACGTTTCGATACGCCCGTGGTGGTGTCGGTGTCTGCCGATACGGCGGAGTCTTTCGGGCAAGCCTGCGAGACGCTCTCGCTGCCGGAAGTCGCGGCCATCGAAGCGAACATCTCCTGCCCGAACCTCGAAGCGGACGGCATGGCCTTCGCCATGCTGCCCGAGACCACATACAAGGCCGTGAGCGCCATTCGCCGGCGCACCTCGCACCCGCTGTGGGTCAAGCTCACACCCAACGCCGGTCAGATCGCGCTGATTGCCAAAGCAGCGGAAGACGCCGGTGCCGACGCCATCGTCATGGGCAACACCGTGCTCGGCATGGCGATCGACGTGCGCACGCGCAAGCCCAAGCTCGGCAACGTGATGGGCGGTCTGTCCGGACCGGCGATCAAGCCACTCGCCATTCGGCTCGTGCATCAATGCCATCGTGCGGTGCGCATTCCGATCATCGGCTGCGGCGGTATCGAAACGGCAGACGACGCCGTGGAATTCATGCTCGCGGGCGCGTCGGCCGTGCAGGTCGGCACGGCGTCGTTCCGCGATCCGGCCGTGATGGGACACATCATCGACGGACTCGCGGCGTACTGCGACGCACAGGCCATCGATCACGTCGCGACGCTCACCGGCGCCGTCGCCCTCGACGCCCAACTGACCGACCGTTGGCTGCGCTTTGCACAGCAATCCGGCTGAGCACGCCGTCACACGTTACACGCAACCCTCGCAAAGCCTCACGCGAAAAGAAGCACACTCATGGAACTGAACGCGCTGGCCCCGCTGGCCGAGCAACTCTTCACCGACCTGCGCCGTCTTGGCGACGATGGCGTCGGCATTACCCGCGACAGCTACGGCGAAGGCGAGAATGCCGCAGCCTCGTATCTGACGGAATGGGCCGGACATCAGGGACTGGCCGTCACGCGCGACCGCGCCGCCAACCTGATCTTCACGCTGCCCGACGATATCGGTGACGCCAGCAACGCCCCCGCTACATGGATCGGCTCGCATCTGGACTCCGTACCGCAAGGCGGCAACTACGACGGTCTCGCCGGCATCGTGGCCGGTCTGCTGTGCCTGGTCGAACAGCGGCGCAGCCAGCGTCATCCCGCCACACCGGTACGCGTGCTCGCACTGCGTGGCGAAGAAAGCGCGTGGTTCGGCCGTGCATACATGGGATCGAGTGCGCTGTTCGGCAAACTGAACGACGCCGATCTGGCCATGCCCCATCGCACGCATGGCCGCTCGCTCGCGGCCTGCATGGCGCAGGCCGGCGCCGACGTCGACGCGATTCGCGACGGGGCTATGCTGTTCGACGCCTCGCGAGCCAAAGCGTGGCTGGAGCTGCACATCGAACAGGGTCCGGTGATGGTCGCGCGCAACCTGCCCGTGGCCATCGTGCCCGGCATTCGCGGCAATGTTCGCCACAATCGCGTGTCGTGTGTGGGCGAGGCGGGTCACTCGGGGGCCGTGCCGCGCTGGTTGCGTCACGACGCCATGTTCGCGGTGGCCGATCTCATCACGCGTCTCGACGAGCATTGGCGCGCCCTGCTCGAGCGTGGCATCGATCTGGTGGTAACCACCGGTATCGTCGGCACCGATCCCGCCGAGCATGCCATCTCGCGCATTCCGGGCAAGGTGGATTTCAGTCTGGAAGTGCGCAGCCAGAGCACCGATACGCTCGATGTCTTCTACGAGTTGATGCGCACGGAGTGCCGCGCCATCGAACGCGATCGCGGCGTGCAGTTCGTGTTCGACCGGCGACTCTCGTCGCCCCCGGCAATCATGGATGCGCACGTGTCGTCGTTGCTGGTCGACGTCTGCCGCACGTTCGATCTTCCTCAGGAACGGGTGCCGAGTGGCGCCGGACACGACGCCGCCATCTTCGCCAACGCAGGCATTCCGAGCGGCATGGTATTCGTACGTAACGCCAATGGCTCACACAATCCGCTGGAAAGCATGGATCTCGATGACTTCATGCGCGGCGTGCAGGTGCTGGACGCCGCCACGCATCGGCTCTGACCCCGTCCTGCCCACACAGCCAAAACAAATCGGGCCGCACTCAGGCGGCCCGATGGGTCTTTCGTCGCGACGGCGCCTTTCGCGCCCATCGCCTGACCTCGCTCAAGGCGCCAATGCGATCACCTCGGCCACCGCAGCGGTCAGCTTCTTCGCGTAGGGCACGTGCAGAAACTCGTTCGGGCCGTGAGCGTTCGACTTCGGACCGAGTACGCCGCACACCATGAACTGCGCCGTCGGAAAACCGGCTTGCAGCGTGTTCATCAGCGGGATCGTGCCGCCCTGCCCGATGTATGCGACATCCTCGCCGTAGTGCCGTTGCGATGCCGTATTCAGCGCCGACGTGAGCCAGGGGGCTACGTCGGGAGCGTTCCAGCCCGAGGCCGCGCCGGCGTCGGACTTGAAGGTCACCTTCGCGTTGTACGGCGGATCGAGTTCGAGCAACGACTTGAGTTCGGCCACGGCCTTGGCAGCGTCAACGAGCGGCGGCAGACGCAGCGACAGTTTGAACGCCGTGCGCGGGCGCAGCACGTTACCCGCATCGGCCAGCGCGGGCAGACCGGCAGCCCCCGTCACCGACAGCGACGGACGCCACGTCGAATTGAGCAGCGCTTCCTTCGGATCGGTCGTGGTCGGCAACACCGACAGGCCGTCCTGACCGCAGGCCCACGGCACCTTCTTCCAGACGTCGTCACCAAGAATATGTGCGGTGGCTTCCGCCTCTTTCAGACGCTGTAGCGGAATCGGCGCATGGAAGCCCTGCGGCAGCACGTTGCCGGTGCCGGCGTCCTCAAGACGCTCGAACAACTGACGCATGATGCGAAAGCTCGACGGCGCAATCCCGCCATAGCCGCCCGAGTGAATACCTTCGTCGAGCACCTGGACTTCGAGGCTGCCCGAGATCAGGCCGCGCAGCGATGTCGTCAGCCACAACTGGTCATAGTTGCCCGCCCCCGAATCGAGGCAGACGACCAGACCGACACGGCCCAGACGCTCACGCAGTGCGTCGACATACGGCAGCAGATCGTAGCTGCCCGACTCTTCGCACGTCTCGATGAGACCCACGCAACGCGGGCGCTCCACCCCTTGCGCATCGAGAGCGGCGAGCGCCGTCACGCTCGAGTAGATCGCGTAGCCATCGTCCGCGCCGCCACGGCCATAGAGCTTGCCGTCTTCGAACTTGGGCGTCCACGGGCCGAGGTCCTTGCGCCATCCATCGAACTCGGGCTGCTTGTCGAGGTGACCGTAGAGCACGATCGTCTCGGTGCTGCCCGAGCGCGTGGCCGGCGCTTCGAAAAAGATTACCGGTGTGCGGCCTTCCAGACGAATCACTTCGAGCCGCAGTCCCTTGACCGGTTGACGTTCCGCCCATTGGGCGGCGTCGCGCACTACGCGATCGATGTAGCCGTTGCGTGCCCAATCGGCATCGAAACCGGGGCTTTTGGCGGGTACCGCGATGTAGTCGGTCAGTGCATGCAGAATTTCGTCATTCCATTTGCGTTCGACGAATTCACGCAATGCCGCCGTGTCGAGCGACGGCTGGGTCGGGGTGACGGTGTCGGTCATGGGGGAGTCCTTGGGGGGTGTACCGGTTGACGTGATCGCGACAGATCGGGTCGCAGCGCTCGCGCAGATCCGTCACGGGCACCGCCGGAGACGCCAGCGGGCCATATGACGTCATGATAGCCATTCCCGCCAGCGATGGCGACCGGCCAGCCGGATGCAGGGCATCTACCCGGCCGCGTCAGCCGGGGAAACGGCGGCGCGGGCCATGCGCCTTGCAAGGGGGCGAAGCAAGGATAGCGAACCGGCGTTCAGTTGCCCGTGCCCGGCGGATCGAAGCGGAATACGATCTCTCCGGCCGCAGCCGTCTCCTTCATGCATGTGGCGGACTGCGTCACTTTGCCGGCGACGTCCAGAGAATGCTCTGTGTCAGTGCCATTGCAACGCCAGAAGAACACGATGGGACGTTCGCACCGGTTCGCCACTTCGTAGCGATAGTGCGTAACGTCAGCCGGCAGGGCACGCAGCGCCCCGCATGGCTTTCCCGCCATGTCGAGCGGCTCCGTTGGCATCGGCGGTGCCTGAGCGCGAACCGGCGCACTCACCGCGACGGCAAGCAGTACCAGCATTCCTGTGATCCCCAAGCGCCGCGCAGTGACGAGCATCAGATCCAGCGCCATGCGATGGCGATGGCCCCGATGGCGACGCCAACGGAGATGACCACGCCAAACCATGCCAACTGTGCACGCCGTGCCCGACGGCGGCTCGATTCCGAAGTGTCGTAAAAACGACCCAATCCGCCCGAGTACAACTTTTCCCAGCGAATTTCCATGGCGCACCTCACAAATCAATCAAACCAGCCCGCACTATTGTTGTTCTTTTCTTCTTTATCGAAAGTTTTGAGGCGCAAGACAATTCGGATAAATCCGGGCAAATTCCGACAGGCGGACTACCCAAAATTCCGACACAGCACCTCCATTTCAAGATCGCACTATTCTTTCATAAACGCAATAGCGTGAACTTGCAGAATGCAGCCATAGCACCACGGGAGACCACGTTATCGACGATGGATATCAACGCGCATTGCGCGCTTTATCGTATCTCTCGCCATATCTTTAACGGGAAATTGCAGAGAATTGCCGGAATTTGGCCGTGCCAGCCTTTTTTTGAAATACAACATCTTTGTAACAAGACATTTCAAAACAGAGCGGACGTTCGTTCAAAGCAGGTGATTGAAATGGCGGGAGGAAAGCGCCATAGCCCCCGGCACCATCAGGAAGGACGGGAGCGGACTTTTCGCGTGAAAATCGAGAAATGCGTCGTCCAGAGCAACGCGGCGCGGCAGTCCGCCGAAGGCGGTGCCGCGCACGAAAAGGAAGATCTGTGACTTTAGCGTCCCAGGAAGGCCGCACCTACGGACAAAAGCACGAAACCGCCGACGCTACAGGCGATCGCGATTGCCAACAGGCGTTGAAAGAGTTGCTCGCGCTCAGTGGCGCTGCGATGGGAACGGGGTGCATCGTGATGAATCGTTCCCCAACCACTCGAATACACTTTTTTCCAACGGATGTGCATAAGTTACCTCGCGTTGTTTAGTGTTCGTAGCCTTGCCGGTCATCGATTCACGCTATCGGAATCGACGAGACGCAGGGCTAGTATGCGCTTTGTCCGGCAGCCGTAAACCCCTCGTCCGTGCTGCGTCGCCGCAAGCCAAACACCTGCTTCGGATAGATTTCGAGACCGAATAAGACGACCGGGAATACCGTCACCGTGACGTGATTCGAGATTTATGGCGAGGCATGTCAATGCGACAGAATGTCGCAGGTGCGACAAGTTGTCGCGCAACCCGCATGGACCGTGGAATTGGGAAATTTTCCGGGTGCGGCGTATGCCGTCGTGCGGCAGGAGTGATGTCTGCGGTAGGCCGGGCTACCGGGACGGAGAGGGCATGGGAGGAGCGGGACGCCTACGCCGTAGTGCAGTGCACCATCGATTCTTCGAATAAACCACAAAGCTGGGGTAAATCCGGGGGGGGGCATGGTGCCTCCCTGGCCCGCCAATATCACGACTCGAACGGATTTTTCACCTGTCGCGCAGTCGTGCCACCCGACGTTTCCGTGGTCGCCGGAAGGTCTGCGCTGGAAAGCGCCGCGACCACAGCGTCGAGCACCGCTTTGAGCGCCTGCGCCTGACGCAGCCCCTCGGCATCGCGACGAATCTCCAGGTTGCCAAAGATGGCGACGTGATCCGTATGGTTCTCGACGTTCAGTTCACCGAGCGTGAGCGCATCGGCGTCGTTGGCAAACGGGGCAAACTTCGCGCTGGCAGAAGACGAGGCGGACATCGGGAGGCTCCTGAATCGAGAGGAAATCGGTCGGTTGAGATCGGTCGACGAGGCCATGCCCCTCATCGACCAGGCAACGCCAAAGGCGTTGCGCCGTGCTTAGCGGATGATCGTACGCAAGAAGTCGAGCACCGTCTGCACCTCGCGATACGACGGCACCTCGGGATCACGTTTGCGCTTGCCGCCCGCTGCCTTGGGTGCGGGCAGACGCATCGCCGTGCGTTTCACGTCCGCCGGCATGCCAGGGAAAAAGTCGATACCGGCCAGCGTCTCGAGTTCTGCCACGCTCACAACCGAATAGTCGCCCGTGGCTTCGTTCGCGACAAGATAGGCGCCCGCCTGCTTGCGCTTGGGGTCGTAGACCACCTTGTAGAGCTGCGTAGGCACCATCACCCGATCGCCGACCTGCGTAATCGTCTTGCCCTTGAAAAGCGGGCCGGTGAGAACGAACAACTCCCCGCGATCCTGCGCAAGTTTGCGCACGCTCGACTCGATGCCCGCCCACAGATAGCGGTTGTTCTCGCTATTCTGCGGCACCATGTTCGCCAGCGAAAAGCTCTCGGATTGCGCTTGCGCGTCCGGCATATCGGCCGATGGCGCCATGTGCCCCCGGTCGTACCCCGAGCGCACATAATCGCGCAGCTCAGCCCGCTCATCCGGAGGAAGCCGCGACTCGGCGTGGAAATTGTTGACGCGCGAGATCTGGCGCGCGTCGCTCAAGCCGGCGCGTGTGAGACGCTCGGCCGACCACAGCGGCGTACGCGTCACCCCCGAGTGCATGACGCCGAACGCACCGAAGCACACCTCGCGCGCATCGCGCGTCATCGAGGCATTGGTAATGTCGGGTGCCGTTCCGGCCCAGTAATGGTCGCCACACGCCGTGGCGGCTGCGAACGCATCGCCCGGCAATGCCGTGAAGGCAACTACGGAAGAAAGGAATATCAGAGAGGCAAAGGACACTGCCAACTGCCCGGTCATCGCGCGCAAGCGGCTTGCGCGCACTGCGGTGACCGTCCATCGAAACTGCTTCATCGCACGACTTAGGGTAAGACTTCAGGGGGTGCGATTGTAGCGGATGATCGCCTATTCGGGGACGACGTTCGCCGCGCCATAGGCGGCGCATTGCAGGGTCTGGGCGGGGCCGAGGTTATCGCACTCGTCCGCTTGCGCGGCCGGCAACCATGCCTGCTCGAGAAAGAGCAGGCAAATCACCAGCGCGAGCATGAGGAGCAGCGTCTTCATTGCAGCATCCGAGTTGGGTAGCCGCATTGTATGCGGGGACACCACGGTATAACCCGCCCCCGCCCTGCTGAATTGTTTCGATTCGTTACGGCCCCCAGCGATAGCCGCCCTCGGAAGATTTGGGCCTCAGGCGCCGGGCACATCGCCCCGCTGAGCGATGAGCGCGGCCAGCGGCTCGTTCATCGGTCCTTCGGCACGCAGTCCTTCCACCACACCGACACGGTCGGGCATCGGGCGATTCTGCGACATCTTGAATTTGCCTTCGATGCGGCGAATCGGAATTTCCACGCCAACGACGGCCCGCAGCAGGCCGTCGACGAAGTCGGCGGGCGCGTCTTCGACCGCCCACGGCGCGGTACGCGCCTGCTCCTGCGATTGTGTGAGATCGCCCACGAAACGTAGCAACCATGCCGCGTCGTCGATCACGCGCGGCTTGCCCCATGCATGCACGGCGGCGTAGTTCCACGTCGGCGCCACCTTGCCGTGCTCTGCCTTGGCGGCATACCAGGACGGCGTGATATACCCCTGCGGCCCCGTGAACGCGATCAGGCAATCGTCGACACCTTGCAGCGCCCGACCATGTGGATTGGCCCGCGCCAGATGCGCCCGCAACGTGCCGAATTCGCCCTCGCCGGGATACACCAGGAAAGGAATCGGGTCGGCGACCAGTCCCTGTGCACCGGCGCTCACGAGCAAACCGAGCGGATGCATGCGAATGAGATCGTGCAGAACATCCAGACGAGACTCGGCAAATGGGGCGGGCAGATACATCGATGGCTCCAAACAAAAAGCGGCGGGGATTGACCAGCGTATCTCCCCGCATGGCCCTCGGCAAAGACCCAATGTGCGGAATTTTTTTGGTGCCATCCGGATGCCCGTCAGCGTCCCCCGTCCTGAGCACTGGCAGGCAATGCAGCCCGCCGATGCGCTCTGGAAGACAGGGTCAGAGGAAGGACTTCGCCTGATCGAGAATCTTGTCGCAGACCTGGCGCGTCAATTGTTCCTTGAGTCCACCGCCGTTCAGGTCGACCGTCTTGCCATCCGGAGAGGACAGCAACCCTTTGGCCCCGTCGAGATAGCCGGGGCTGGCAGCCGGCGCCCCCGACTGGGCGCCGATCTTGCCGAGAAGTTTGTCTTTGACGTTGGTCGCCGAGTTCAGATTCGCGCCACTGAGATAGTTGTTCTTGATGCAGAACTGCAACACGCCCGTCGCATTACCCACGCTGCCGGACGTCAGCGAACCGATCGAGCCAAGCCCGCCGAGACTGCCTGCCAGACCGCCAGTGTCGCCACCGCCCGAGCTTCCGCCCACGGCGTTCTTGAGCAGGTCGAGTTGCGCCTGCGCCTGCATCGGTGTGCCCAAAACCAGTGCCAGTGCAACGCTTGCGCCCACCACCCCAACTCTGGACAGCCTCCAACCTGCACCAACCGAACTTGCCATGTGTCGTGACATACGATCCTCCGTAATGCGAATGACGTGGGTCAGGTCGGCTCACTATAGCAGGACGCCCACACCGGGGCGATGAATCGCCGCCGGCGTGAAAAAACGTCAGAACAACGTTGCGGCGGGATCAAGCACCTCCGGCACCACCACACTCGCATCCACGCCTGCGTTCTCCTTGAGCAGGAAGACCAGGTGATGCCCGGCGAGCAGTTCGATGCGACGATCCCGTGCAAACTCCTCGACACCGTCTTCGAACTCCCCGGTGGTGATCAACATGCCGCGCGCCGCGCCAATTTGCTGCATCTCCGTGAGCATGGCACGGGCGGCAGCCATTTCGAGGCGCGCACCACGGTCCATCTCGCGGTAGATGTGCACGACAACGTCACCGCCGAAAATCGGATGCGGGTCCCACGCGCGGCACATCAGCATGCCCGGCGCCTCACCCGGCAGCAGCGGCGGCCCTTCGAAACCGTGCGAGCGCAGCAAGTGGAACATCACCTGCGTGAAGTCCTTGTCGGAGAGCATCATCAGATTGAAACGGCGGTCAACGGCAACATCGGCATCCGTGACGACCTGCGTCATGTCGACACCCGCCACCGGCGCCACCGCCTCCAACATCTCGGGCCGCGCGGAAATGCGAGCCCCCAGCGCCGCCAGATGCGTCGCCGGATCGCCCTCCGCGAGGGCGAGCGCCGCGAAGTCGGCGCGCGCCACATGCACGCTCGCCAGGCACACGCGTGCGTCGCCGTTGCTGGCGTAGACGTTGAATACGACGGCATTCACGTGACGCAGCGGGTCGGCCGAGAACAGTTCGTGTAGCGAACGAAGCACGATCTGGCGCAACGCGTCGGCATAGACGCGCGCACGCAGCGCCTGCTCCGCAGGCACACCTTGCACGAGATTTTCCGCAGCGTTGTAGTGGTATTCGAGCGCGACGGGCACGACGGCGTCGAGCGTCGGCACGTCGTAACCGATGGCCAGCAGCTTGTGGTTTTCAACGTAATGCGCCGCGAGCGTCTGCATAAACGCTTCCGGATACGGGCTGCGGCTGAGCACGATGCGCGCATAGCCGGTGACGGCCGCCGCTTCGCCGCGCAACAGCGCCCCTTCGAATTCAGCCACGGCCGCGTTGTGACGGGCGCTGTCGGCACGCGCAGCTTCCGTTGCCTTCTGCTGCGCGATCTGGAGAATCATCGAGCCTTGCGTGCGACGGATTTTCGACGCCTCGTACTCGCGCTCCGCATGTACGAATTCACTGCGCGCCTTCGTGACGGCCTGCTCGTAACGTCCCGAAGCACCCGGCACGGCCAGCGCAAGCCGGCCCGGCTTTTCGGGCGCGAAGGTTTCCCATTCAGGTTTGGCCAGGATCTTCGGGAGGTGCCGGGTATCGAGCACGGGCGGCGTGTTACGTGCGCGCAGATCGGCCGGCGGGATCCGCAGATCGCGCGTGAGGCCATCGGCGAGCAAACGTTCGAGCCGCCCGACTTCCAGCTTGGCCCTTGCGCCTTGCGCCGCCGCTTCGGCCTGCCGCCACGCCAGTTGCAGGCGCTCGCGAGCGGCGGCGTCGGCCGTTGGCGCGTCTTCCAATGCACGCTGCGCCTGATCTACGGCACGGACTTCCGCCAGCGAGCGTGCCTGCATTTGGGCGTGCTGCTGCTCACGCGTGTGCGCGGCGTGCCAGAACTCACGCGCCAGACGATCGATGATGCTTTCGAATCCCCGAGTCACTACTGCCCCCGCATGTGATATTGATTTTGTTTTGCCAAGCGAACTACACCATCCGAAACTGCTGTGACGCCATTCGACGTCTGTGTTCACGGAAATCCTGCTGCCGGCTCAACGGCCCGGCTGCCACGCCTCGAAGCGCGGCACGACATTCACGTAGGGGACGATTGTAGGACGTTGCCCCCTCGCATCGCAAAGAATCTTTCGCTTCCTCGCCGCGCAAGCATGTCATGAGCGCAACGCGTACGCTCTGACCGTCATCAAATCGCCACGACGGCGGCGCAGTGTCTGACGTTGTGTCTTACCTGCCTGCGTTGGCAGATGCGCGCGCGCCCATCGCTATGTCTGGCAACATTCAACGCGGCATGCAGTCCGAAATGGGGCGTTCGAGGTTGCGCCGCCGATAGCCACTACCATGTGGCGGTTGCCTCGCGCGCCGATGCTCATTTTTTGTTCAATTCAACCCACGTTATGAACGAACCGACTTCTAACGCCCCTCCGGCGTTGTCACCGGCCTCGGGCGCTGCCCTGACTTCGCGTCCTTGCCTGCGCACCGCATGGCTGAGCGCCGCGGGTTGTCTCCTGCTGGCGCTGGTCGCCATCGTGTGGATCGACCGGCCGGTGGTGGACTTCGCACATGTGCACACGCAGGGCACGCGTTGGATTCAGCATGTCGCGGAGTTGCCCTCGCCGCTGTTCGTTCTCGCCTGGCCGACGTTCGCGATCGTTGGCGCGGTGTTCGTCTGGTGCCGGCAATTGCCCGCATGGGCCGTCACGCTGTGGCTCTCGGCAGGCGCGGTGGGGGTGAGCAGTGTGCTCAAGCAGGGCTTGAAGTTCGCGTTCGGGCGCACTTGGCCGGCCACGTGGATTCACGAGAATCCGTCGTATCTGCGCGACGGCGTTTTCGAGTTTCATCTCTTCGGTGGCGACGGCGCGGCGTACGCGTCGTTCCCGTCGGGCCACCTGAGCGTTATGCTCGCGTTCGCCACGGTGCTCTCACTGAGGCACCGTGCGCTGCGCTGGCCGTGCGCCATCGCTGTTGCCCTGACGAGCTTCGGCCAGATCGCTGCCGCCTATCACTGGACGAGCGACGTGCTCGCGGGCGCAGCACTCGGCATCGCAGTCGGCACGGCGTTCGTTGCCGCATGGCAACGCTGCGGCATCCGTTCGGGGGCATGAGGGGCGTAAGGGGCGTAAGGGTGTCTGGGATCGCGAAAGGCTGTGCAAGGCCGCTGCCAGCCATTTGATGAATTTCGTGAATCGGCAAGATCGCCGCATAATGGCCGCTGATAACGATAAACCCGAGACTGCCCGCAACGGCTAGCGGTGAGCGCCGCCGAAAGTCCTCCGAGCATCTCCACGGCGGCGTCTGATGCGCTGGCGCGCCACGACACCGCTACGCCGCCCGATTCATGACTGCCGATCCGTTGCTTCCCCTCATTGTCGGTGCCTGCGTCGCCGGTTTCGTGCAAGGCTTGTCCGGCTTTGCATTCAGTCTGGTCGCACTGTCCTTCTGGGCGTGGTCACTGCCGCCCACGCTGGCGGGCCCGCTCGCCGCATTTTGTTCTCTCATCGGCCAACTGCTGGGGTTGCGCGCCGTCCGACGGGCCGTGCCACTCGATCGCCTCGCCCCATTCGTACTGTGCGGCCTGATCGGTGTGCCGGTCGGGGTGTGGATGCTTCGCTATCTCGATCCGGTGTGGTTCCGGGCAGGCATCGGCGCGGTACTCGTGATCTATTGCTCGATCCTGCTACTCGCCGCACACCTGCCTCGTATCCGGCACGGCGGGCGTAAGGCGGACGGCGTGGTCGGTTTCATCGGCGGCGTGATGGGCGGCATTGGCGGACTCGTCGGCGTAGTGCCGACCCTATGGTGCACGCTGCGCGGCTGGGACAAAGACATGCAGCGCGCCGTCATGCAGATCTTCTTCATCGTCATGCACACGCTCACCATCACCCTCTACGCGGTGCATGGTGTCATTACGGCCCAGACGTTGCACATGTTCACGATTGCCGTGCCGTCGATGATCCTGCCAACGCTCGCCGGCGCGTGGGCCTATCGATTCCTCTCCGATCACACCTTCCGGCGTATGGTGCTCGCACTGCTCGCGTGCTCCGGTGTGACGCTACTCGTCGGCACCGTGCCCGAATTGCTTGCCCGTTGAGCCACCGCACACAACTAATGCGACGTACGCGTGGATTAGCAAAAACGGGCATCAGGGCTCGGCGTTAGGATGGCGGTACCGATGCCCTCTGCGGGGTTCACCCCCGCCCTTGCACCATGCCCGCCGTTGCCTCGTTTCTCGATCGTGCCGCCGCAGGTAACGCGCTGGCCGACGTGCTCGCCTCACACGAACTGATCGCACGCTGCGCGCCGCCGCTGGTGCTGGCCATTCCACGCGGCGGCGTACCGGTCGCACTGCCCATCGCCCGCCAACTGAACGGCACGCTCGACGTGCTGCTCTCCCACAAATTGCGTGCGCCGCATCAAGCCGAGCTAGCCGTGGGCGCGGTCGACGAGTTCGGCGGCATCTTCCTCGCCGATCACGCGCTATCGATCGGTGCCACCGGCACGTATCTCTCGCATGAAACGGCACGTCAGCGAGCACTTATCCAGCAACGGCGTCAGGCGTATACGCCGGGACGCGGTGCGCCACATGTGCAAGGCCGGCCGGTCGTGGTCGTCGACGACGGCATTGCGACCGGCGCAACGATGATCGCGGCATTGCGGGCGATGCGCCGCCTCGGCGCGACGCCTCTCATTGCCTGTGCGCCGGTCGGTGCGCGCGACGCTATTGCCCGGCTCTCCTCGTTCGCAGACGCTGTCGTTTGTCTGGAAACGCCGCAGCCCTTCTACGCAGTGAGCGTGGCGTACAGCGATTTCGTGCCAACCGACGACGCCACCGTGATCGCGTTGCTCGCCATGGCGGCGGACCGTCCGTGAGCCGGCGCCGAAATCTGCATTGCCGCAAAGGCGCGCCATAGCGGCACCCCCTGCAATTGCACTACACTTGAGCCTGCTGCGCGCAACGGCCCCGCCGGAGCAAGCGCGCGGTCTGCGCCGCCTCTTGCCCCTCAGTTTCGATGGAGCCTGTGATGACGACGTCCCTGATTCTCAACGTGATCGGCCCGGATCGTCCGGGGCTGGTCAATGCGATCGCCGATCGCGCAAGCGCCTCCGGAGCCAACTGGCTGGAGAGCCGCCTCGCCAATCTTGCCGGCCAGTTTGCCGGCATCATTCATTTGCAAGTCCCCGACGAGAATGCCGACGCGCTCACGCAAACCCTGCACGCGCTGGAAACGCACGGGCTGCGTATTACCGTGACGCGCGCGCAAAGCGCCGCCACCGATCCGGCCGCCCGTACGCTTCAGCTCGATCTGGTCGGGCAGGATCATCCCGGCATCGTCAAGGAAATCTCGCACGTGCTCTTCTCGCGTGGCATCAGCATTGACGAACTTGCGACGGAATGCGTCGAGGGGTCGATGTCGGGCGGCACGCTGTTTCGCGCGACGGCCCGACTTCGTGTGCCGGCGAGTGTCAGTACGGAATCGCTGCGCGAGACGCTGGAAAGCCTTGCCGACGATCTGATGGTCGATGTCGAACTCGATTCGCCTGCCGGTGCCTGAGCGCGCGCCGATGAAGCGAGCCTTCCTGTTCGTCCTCGGCGCCGTGGCTCTGCTCGCCCTGCTCTCGCTGCTCCCCCTCCCCTTCGAGCGCCAGACACACGTGGTGAATACCGTCACGCTGAGCGCGCCGCCGCAGGTCGTCTACGACTACGCCACCACGCCGAGCCATTGGCCCAAGTGGCATCCGGCGTCGATCACCGTGCAAGGGGCGACCGACCATCCGCTCAAGGTGGGAGAGGAAGTGGCCGAAGAATTCCGGCTCGCAGGCCGGCACGGGATCATTCACTGGAAAGTCGCCGGCGCGAATCCGCCGCTCGAATGGCGCATCGAAGGCGAGGTCAACCGGCGTCCGTCGGGCGAAGTCCGCTACAGGCTCACGCCGGACGGCACCGGCACCCGCTTCGAGCGCGACTTCATCTATCGCACGCCGAATCTGCTTTTCCTGATTCTCGATCCCATCTTCATCGGGCCGCGCATGCGGGCAGAGTCTGCACAAGGTGCAAAGCAACTCGAGCAGATCTTCGCGACGCTCGCCCCGGCCGTTCCTGCCACCGCATCGATGCCAGACGCCGTTGCGAGTGCCGTTCCGGCGCGGTGAGGGGATAGAGAGGATAGCGACGGCATGTGAAGTGGCGCGGCGATAACGCTCCCGACTCGGGCGCTATTCGCGCCTCATTCGTTGAACGTCGCCGCCATCGTCTCGGCCGCAGCCTCGAGGTCGGGCAGGAACGTCATGAGCTTGTCGAGTGTGCAATGCTGCGCACTCGCCTGCACCGCGATAGCGGCACACGCACGATTGCGGTCGAGCATCACCGGCACGGCCACCGCGATCATGCCCGGCACATGCTCTTCGTTATTGGTGCCCACGCGGCGCTTGCGCGTTTCCGTCAACTCTTCGCGCAGGTCTTCGAGATCGGTGATGGTGTTCTCCGCACGCGGGCGCAACGGCAGATGTGCGATCAACTTCTCACGACGCGCGCGCGGCAGAAACGCCAGCAGCAGCTTGCCGCTCGCCGTGCAGTGCAGCGGCACGCGCGAACCGGGCGAGAGCTTGAGTTGGCGCGACCATTCGGTCTCCACACGATCGAGATAGACGAGGTCGTCGCCCGAGAGCATCGACAGATTGCAGGTCTCGCCCAGCTTGTCGACCAGTTGCTGAAGAATGGCATGACGCGCGGCCGCCGGGCCCACGTGCATCAGCGCATTGACGGCCATCGCCCGCACCCGCGACGACGGCTCGTAATGCCGGCTGCCAGCCTCACGCGTGACCAGCCAGGCGGCTTCGAGTTGTTTGAGAATGCGGTGCACAGTCTGCTTGGGCAGACCGATGGCGGCAACAATCTCCGCCAATGTCATGGGCGTGCCCGAGGCACTGAGAATTTCGAGAATGCGAAATGCGCGGACGGCCGCAGCGTTCGACTGATTGCTCATGTCGGTATCTGGATCCCGGGTTCGAGTTGTGTTCTAGATCGTTATCGCTCGCGGCGGTCTCCCTTCTGCCCAACGTCGACACGCCACCGCGCAAGCCCGCTCCCAAGCCCCCACGCCGCCGTACCGTCGCGCCGCGACGTCCCGTTTTCCGCATTCTAGTGCCAATCGGCACCCGCTGACGATTGGAGACAAACCCGGAGATATTCCAAATACCTGATACCTGCCACCTGACGGCGGTGGACGGCGACAGCGCGGCGTGCCGCCGGGCATCCTGCCGCCACCGTGACGCTCATGCTGCCAAAGCGCCTCAGGCCTTCTTGCCGGACAGCACGCGCAAGCGATGAATCAGGCTGGACGTATCCCAGCGCGAACCGCCGAGCGCCTGTACGTCGCCGTAAAACTGGTCGACAAGCGCCGTGACCGGCAGCGACACGCCGTTGCGCTGCCCTTCGGCCAGACACAGCCCCAGGTCCTTGCGCATCCAGTCCACGGCGAAACCGAAATCGAACTTGCCGTCGATCATGGTCTGACCGCGATTGTCCATTTGCCAGCTCGCGGCTGCACCCTTGTTGATAACGTCGAGCACGAGCGGCATGTCCAGACCGGCGCGCTCGCCGAAGTTGACCGCCTCGGACAACCCCTGCACGAGCCCGGCAATACAGATCTGATTGACCATCTTGGCCAGTTGCCCGGCGCCGGCCTCGCCGATACGGGTGACGGCGCGACCGTAGGCGCCGAGCGTGGCGGCCACCCGGTCGAACGCCGGGGCGTCGCCCCCGCACATGATCGTGAGTACACCGTTCTTGGCGCCGGCTTCGCCGCCCGACACGGGGGCGTCGACAAAGTGCAGGCCCTTCTCGCGAGCGACCGCGTAAAGTTCGCGAGCCACATCGGCCGACGCTGTCGTATGGTCGACGAAAACAGCGTCCGCCTTCATGCCGGCGAAGGCGCCATGCTCGCCGAGCACGATGCTGCGCAGGTCGTCGTCGTTGCCCACGCAGGCGGCAACGATATCGGCGTCGCGCACCGCGTCAGCCGGCGTGGCGGCGGTTGCGCCGCCATATTCCTTCGCCCATTGCTGCGCCTTGGCAGCGGTGCGGTTATAGACCGTGACCTGATGACCCGCACGTTGCAGGTGACCGGCCATGGGATAACCCATCACGCCCAGACCGAGAAACGCGACGCGAAGGGAAGATGCTTGCGATGAGGGGGAAGTCAATTCGAGGGCCTCGCAGGTTGATTCGCTAAGAAAGGGCTCAAACGGGGCGCGATGCCGACGTGCGCATACGACGGCCCTGTCGGAAATTCAGGGGGCTTGCGAGCCATCATTATATAGAGACGGGCTGCGCTCAGGCGCCAGCGCGATCCCCCGCCACACGGGGCATTCGCGCAATTTCGCCCCAGTTTGGTGCGCCGCAGCCCGTCGCCTAATCATCCGTAAACTTCACGTCACCGTCCCGGTTTGAAAAATTCTGTTTCCGTGACTGGCGTTGCGGCCCGGTTCCGATACAATGCGCGGCATGGCTGATTTTGATACCAGTTGGTCAATTCGCGTTTACTACGAGGACACGGACGCCGGGGGCGTCGTCTTCTACGCCAACTACTTAAAATTCTTTGAACGGGCCCGTACCGAGTGGCTCCGTTCGCTCGGCATCGAGCAACTCGAACTGGCCCGCAGCACCGGGATGATTTTCATCGTGCGCTCGACGGCCGTCGACTATCTGAGCCCCGCGCGGCTAGACGATCTCCTCACCATCAAAAGCCGTATCGAGCGCATTGGCGGCGCCTCCGTCGATTTCGAACAGGAAGCCTGGCGCACCGCACCCGACGGCCGCAGCGAACTGTTGGCGCGCGGAAGCATCAAAATCGGCTGCGTGGCAGCGCACACCCTGCGCCCAGGAAAAATCCCAGCACAAGTGCGCCTCGTCATGCAATCGGCCGCCAAGTCGGTCAACGCCGCAACGGGGGAGCCTGCCCGTCCGGCAGCCGCCTGAAGCCAACGACAAGAATTCCGGTCAGTCCAGTCAATAACCACACCATGCCCGATCAAGATCTTTCCATTATTTCGCTGGTCATGCATGCCAGCGTGCTCGCCCAGGCAGTCATGGGCCTGCTGCTGCTGCTCTCGCTGCTCTCGTGGACGCACATCTTCCGCAAGATCTTCGCGATTCGCCGCGCCCGCACCCAAACCGAGCGCTTCGAGCGTGATTTCTGGTCGGGCGGTGACCTTCAGGCGCTGTACCAAAGCGCGCTGAACAACCGCCATCAGACGGGTTCGCTCGAACGTATCTTCGAATCGGGCATGCGCGAGTACATCAAGGCCAGCGAAAAGGGGCTGAACGATCCGCACGCCATTCTCGACGGCGCGCGCCGTGCCATGCGTGCTTGCTATCAACGTGAAATGGACTCGCTCGAAGCCAACCTGCCGTTCCTCGCGTCGGTCGGCTCGGTGAGTCCGTACATCGGCCTGTTCGGTACGGTGTGGGGTATCATGAACGCATTCCGCGGCCTGTCGAACGTGCAACAAGCGACGCTCGCCAATGTGGCGCCGGGTATCGCGGAGGCGCTGGTGGCCACGGCCATCGGTCTGTTCGCCGCTATCCCTGCCGTGGTTGCCTATAACCGCTTCGCCACCGACATCGACCGGCTGTCGATCCGCTTCGAAAGCTTCATCGAAGAGTTCTCCAACATCCTGCAACGGCAGATTCACTAAGCACTCCGGGAGCGCCGAGACATGGCAGGTTCTATGCGCAACGCTCGCCGCGGCCGTCGCGCCATGGCGGACATCAACGTCGTACCGTACATCGACGTGATGCTGGTGCTGCTCGTCATCTTCATGGTGGCCGCACCGCTGGTGGCGCCGTCGATCGTCAATTTGCCGAGCGTGGCTAACGCGAGCCCGCAGCAGCAAACACCGCCGGTGGTCGTCAATATCGAAGCCGATAACCGCATGCTGGTGCGCTACAAGGATGGTGAGAACACCATCGAGCAGCGCATGAGCGGGGGCGATCTGACCGGTTTCCTGCAAGGCCGTCAGGCCGCGAACCCGGATCAGCCGGTCGTCATTGCCGCCGATAAATCGGTGCGCTATGAAATCGTCATGAATGTGATGTCCGATCTCAAGGCCCAGGGCGTCAAGCGCGTGGGCCTGCTCGTCAAGCAGAAATGAGCCGCACTGTAGCCCGTTCCGACCGTCCCATTGGCCCGCGCAAGGATGAGCGCGGCACGGGGCGGGCATTTCTCCTCGCGCTGTTCATGCATGCGTTGCTGTTTGCGCTGCTCTTCTACGGCATGCGCTGGCAGAACAGCTCGCCAGCCGGCTCCGAAGCCGAACTGTGGACGCCTTCTGAAGTTGTTGAGCCGACACCACCGGTGGTGACGCCTGCGCCGACACCCGCGCCGCCCGCCATCGCCGCGCCCACGCCGCAGGCAGAAGACGCCGACATCGCCCTCCAGCAGAAGAAGCGCAAGCAGGAACAGCAAGCCGCCGAGCAGGCGCGTCTGCTCGAGGCGCAACAGGAAAAGGCGCGTCAGGAAGCCCTCAAGCAGAAGCAACTCGCCGAGCAGCAGGCGGCCGCCGAACTCGCCCGCAAGAAAGCGGCCGCAGAGGACGCCGCACGCCAGCAGAAGCTGAACGATCAGAAGAAGGCCGACGAGTTGAAGCGTCAGAAAGAAGAGGACGCCAAGAAGGCCGAACAGGTGAAGCAGCAGCAACAGGCCGATGCCCAGAAGAAGGCAGACGCCGAGAAAAAGGTTGCGGAAGACAAGGCTGCCAAGGCCAAGGCCGCGAAGGAAGCAGCCGCGCAGAAGGCGGCCGATGCCGCGCGCTCCGAGCGACTGGCAGCATTGCGCGGCATGGCTAACGGCACGCCAGGCGCCAACGGCAACGGTCTCGGCACACAGGCGGGTGGGACGGGCGCCGGCGGCGGCGGTACCGGCGCGGCCGGCTATGCCGAACGTGTGCGTGCCAAGGTCATGCCGAATATTGCCTATGCCGGCGATACGACGGGCAACCCGCAAGCCATTGTCGCCGTACGTATTGCACCGGACGGCAGCATCCTGTCGATGCAATTGACGAAGTCGAGCGGCAATCCCGCGTGGGACGCCGCCGCCATGGCTGCCATCAAGAAATCAGACCCCTTGCCGCGCGGTGTCGACGGTAAGGCTCCGCCCCCGACGCTCGACATTCACCTCCGGCCAAAGGGCTGAGGAATGTTGTCAAACGGGAACGAAAACCGAGCGATGCGAGTCCATTTTCATCTGGATGTGGTAAAAATGGCCGTTGCAACGCGTAACTGACTAATCTAACGCATGCGAATTTCCAGTCAATATGCATGGCGTGCGCTGGTAGCCACCTGGCTCACCGCAGCGTGCACGATCGCCCATGCGCAGACCCCGCTCACCGTCGAGATCAATGGCGTCGGTACCAATCGCTACCCGATCGCCGTGTCGAACTTCAAAGGCGTCGCGCCGACGGACATCGTGTCCGTGATCAAGGCCGACCTGAGCAACAGCGGCCGCTTCAACCAGATCGATACGGGCGGCGCCACCGTTGGCGTGGACGATTCGGTCGATCTCGGCACGTGGCGCGCCAAGGGCGCGAACGCGTTCGTCTCCGGCACGATCGCCCCGGCGGGTAACGGCAACTTCCAGGTCAGCTTCCGTCTGTACGACGCCGTGAACGGTCAACCGCTCGGCGGCCTGGCCCTCACCTCTTCTGCGGCGAATCTCCGGCTGACCGCACACAAGATTGCCGACTACATCTATCAGAAGCTGCTGGGCGACCGCGGTGTGTTCGCCACGCGTCTGTCGTACGTTCTGCATAGCGGCAGCAACTACCAGTTGCAAATTTCGGATTCCGACGGTCAGGATGCGCGCGTCGCGCTCAATAGCCGCGAGCCGATCATCTCGCCTGCATGGTCGCCGGACGGCACCAAGGTGGCGTACGTTTCGTTCGAGAAGCGCAAGCCGGTCGTGTACATCCACGATCTGCCGACGGGCCGCCGCGCCGTGCTGGCCAACGAGAAGGGCAACAACTCCGCACCGTCGTGGTCACCGGACGGCAGCAGGCTCGCCGTGGCGCTTTCGCGTGACGGCAATACGCAGATCTATCAGGTCAACGCCAATGGCGGTGGCCTCAAGCGTCTGTCGCGCAGCGGCGCGATCGACACCGAACCGCAGTATTCCCCGGACGGCAAATGGATCTACTTCACGAGCGATCGTGGCGGTGGTCCGCAAATCTACAAGATGCCGGCCGGTGGCGAAGGTGAAGGCGGAGCGCAGCGCGTCACCTTCAAGGGGAGTTACAACGTCAGCCCGCGAATCAGTCCCGATGGCAAGTTGCTCGCGTTTATCGCGCGTCAAGGCGGCGGATTCAAGCTGTGCGTGCAGGATATGAGTACTGGCGATGTTACGGCTCTGACCGACACCAGCCACGACGAGTCACCGAGTTTTGCCGCAAACGGCAAGTACATTCTTTATGCAACGCAGTCTGGCGGCCGCAAGGTTCTTGCAGCAGTCTCGGTGGACGGGCAAACCCGGCAGATTCTTCAGGTCCGAGGAGGGGAAGTTCGCGAACCCTCCTGGGGCCCTTTCATGCAATAACATCAACAGCAACATCAATCGGAGGCTCATATGAGTTCCCTGCTTCGTAACATCCTCGCCATCTCTTCGCTGGCCGCTCTGGCCGCTTGCTCGTCGGGCGTGAAGCTCGACGACCAGGCTAACGCCAACAAGGGTCAGACCACGACCGACGCCCGCGCTGTCGCCCCCGTCGACGCATCGGCTGACGAACTGAACAACCCGAACGGCCCGCTCGCCAAGCGTAGCGTGTACTTCGGCTTCGACCAGTACAACGTCGATGCTCAGTACACGCCGATGCTCCAGGCACACTCGGCCTTCCTGAACAAGTACTCGCAACGTCACGTGCTGGTTCAGGGCAACACCGACCCGCGCGGCACGAGCGAGTACAACCTGGCCCTGGGTCAGAAACGTGCCGAAGCCGTGGTGAAGGCCATGTCGGCACTGGGTGCCAACACCAACCAGATGGAAGCCGTTTCGCTGGGTAAGGAAAAGGCCACGGGTACCGACGAAGCTAGTTGGGCCCAGGACCGTCGCGCCGATCTGGCTTATTGATTGAATCGTCATGACGTCTCGTTTGCTTAAAAACATGATCTGCGCGGGGATGCTCGGCACTGCGGTGCTGAGTCCGCTCGCGCATGCCGGATTGTTCGACGACGACGAGGCGCGCAAAGCGATCCTCGACATCCGCAGCCGTCTGGATTCGGACAAGCAGCGGATCGAGGGGCTCACGCGCAACGTGCTGGATTTGAACAACCAGATCCAGCAGTTGCAGCGTGATCTGGCCGACCAGCGCGGTCAGAACGAAGATCTGAAAAACCAGCTTGCGAACCTGCAACAAAGTCAAAAGGATTTCTACAACGACCTCGATGGCCGTCTGAAGAAATTCGAACCGCAGCAGATGACCGTCGGCGGCGTGACAGGCACCGTCCAACCGGGCGAGAAAGATGTCTTTGACGCCGCGCTGACGAAATTCCGCAACGGTGACTACAAGGGTGCGCAAACGGATTTCCGGACCTTTTCGGCTAAGTATCCTGGCAGCCCGTATCAACCCGAAGCACAGTTCTGGCTTGGCAATGCGCAGTACGCCAACAAGGATCTGAAGGGTTCGACTGCGACGCTGCAAGGGATCGTGACGAAGTACCCGACGAGCCCGAAGGCTGCCGAGGCTATGCTGGCAATCGCCAGCAACCAGGCGGAATCCGGGCAGATTGCGGCAGCGAAAAAGACGTTGCATGATTTGGTGGCCAAGTACCCGGACAGCGAATCGGCATCGGAGGCCAAGAAGCGTGTGGCCAAGCTGAAGTAAGACGCCCCTCGGGAGGTTGCGCGAACCTGCCTTCCGTGTGAGGACACTCGTCAAACGCACGACGCCGCCTTTGGGCGGCGTTGTCGTTTTTGGGGTTTGCAAGCGCGAGGGCTGCCTCAAGTAGAATACGGACTTTCCAAGCGCTCGAGGCGCGGCGTCTCAGGGGATGTGTGCACCAGCAGAACACTGCCAGGCTCACATGACGACCGCACCCGCGACGTGTTCGCGCACGAACTGTGCAGCACGTCTGATGACAACAATGCCGGCCGCACCCCGTGGCTCGCGACAATGTATCGAACGGCCGGGCACGGCCGCTATCGCCTTCTCGCCTCATGACCGACGTCGATCTCACCGCCCTGTCCCACACTGTTGTGTGGCTCACCTTTGGTCTGGCCTTCGTGTTTGGTGCTGTGCTCCAACGCACGCATTTCTGCACGATGGGCGCCCTTTCCGACATCGTGAACATCGGTGACTGGAATCGCATGCGCATGTGGTGGCTTGCCATCGGTGTGGCGACCATCGGCACCGGCATCCTCGCGTCGCAGGGCATCATCGATCCGGTCAAAGCGATTTACACGACACCGCGCTTCACCTGGTTGTCGTATATCGTTGGCGGATGGTTGTTCGGCTTCGGCATGGTGCTGGCTTCGGGTTGCGGCAGCAAGACGCTGGTACGCATCGGCGGCGGCAATCTGAAGTCGCTGCTCGTCTTCACGATGATCGGCTTGTCGGCTTACATGACGCTCAAGGGCGTGTTCGCGGTGCTGCGCGTGGCGGCGATCGACAGCGTGCAGACGACGTTCGCGACGTCACAGGATTTGCCCACGTTGCTGGGTGGCCTGTTCGGCGCAGACGTCCACCGCGCGCAGCTCGTTCTCGGGCTGGTGATTGGCGGTGCATTCGTGATTGCGGCGCTTGCACGACGCGAATTCTGGACATTCGACAATCTGCTGGGCGGTTTTGTCGTGGGAGCGATCATCGTGGCGCTGTGGTATGTCTCGGGCAAGATCGGTTATGTTGCCGAGAATCCGAATACGCTGGAGGAGAGCTTCGTTGCCACGAACTCCGGGAAGATGGAAGCCCTGTCGTTCGTCTCGCCGCTGGCGTTCACGTTGTACTGGTTGATGATGTGGAGCGACACGAGCAATGTCATTACATTGGGCATCGCCAGCGTGCTGGGCGTCATCGCCGGCTCATTCGTCTACGCGCTGGTGTCGCGTAATTTCCGCTGGGAAGGATTTCAGGGCACTGAAGACACGGCAAACCACATGGTAGGGGGGGTGCTGATGGGCTTCGGGGGTGTGACGGCGTTGGGCTGCACGGTCGGCCAAGGCTTGTCGGGCGTATCGACGCTGGCGCTGGGATCGTTTCTCGCGATCATGGCGATTCTCGCGGGCGGCGTCTGCGCATTCAAGTACCAAATGTGGCGCATCGAGCGCAGCGTTTGACGGAAATTCGCACGCGTATGCGGGAAATACCCGCGATTCGGACGTATCTGCGCCGCACGGGTATTGACAGTAAAAAGGCCGCGACGCTATAATCTTTTTCTTCGTTGGGTCGTTAGCTCAGCTGGTAGAGCAGCGGACTTTTAATCCGTTGGTCGCAGGTTCGAATCCCGCACGGCCTACCAAACGAATTCAAGGGGCTTGCAGAGATGCAGGCCCTTTTCCTTTCGCTCCGCAAAAACTTAGTTTGCCGGGGCAACGCGATCGCCCTTTCCTTCCCGCACGCACGCAATCCGCAGTCATCGGCAAAGACTTGTGACCGAGTTGTAGCTGCGCGGCACGAATACCCCCTCCTATCGGCTTTGTCGGTGCCCGCTTCCGGGCAGAGATCCGAGCCCTTTCGGCACGCTGTCCATTCAATCCCGACACTGTAAATGTGCTCCCTTCGGCGCTTCCTTGACGCGTGTCAAGAGGTACTGCGCAACGTGGTGTAATGCTGAATGGAGTTCACTCAGCCATCAACACCGGAATTCGTGAGCATCTTCTTCCGGATCGGACGCCACGCAGATGCCTCAATCATCAGACGTTCAGCCGCATTCAGGCACGCTCGACATGTCTGCGCGCGAGGCGGTTGCCATGGGCCCTCGCGCCCCCGCTCGCCAAGGTCTCTCTAGCGAAAACGTCGAGCGCCTGCGGGCCAAGTTCGGCAAGAACATCATCGATTCACAGCAGGGCCACAGTTGGTGGAATTCCGCTCGCGACGTACTGAGCGAGCCGATGTTCATTCTGCTACTCGCGGCGAGCGCGATCTATTTCGTGATCGGCGACGCGGCCGAAGCCTTCCTGTTGCTTGGGTTCGTTCTCGCCATCGTCGCCCTGACGGCGGTGCAGAGTCATCGAACGGCGCGCGTTCTGGCGTCGCTTCGCGAAATGTCTGCACCGCGTGCACAGGTGCTGCGAGATGGTGAGCGGCGTTTGATATCCGCTGCCGAACTGGTGCCGGGCGATCTGGTTTTCGTCGACGAAGGTGCACGGATTCCCGCAGACGGCGTCGTCGTCGAAGTCCATGGTCTGTGCGTTGACGAGTCACTGCTGACAGGGGAATCGGAGGCGGTCGCAAAGAGCGCGATCGACAGTGAAGATAATCGACTCATTTTCGGTTCGATGGTGGTGCAGGGTCAGGCTTGGATGACGGTGAGCGCGATAGGCGCGCAAACGGCGCTTGGGCGGATAGGCAAGTCGCTGTCGACCATCGAGGAAGGCCGCTCGCCGCTACAAATTCAGACGGGCCTTTTCGTCAAGCGTTTCGCCATGCTCGCGATACTGCTGTGCGCAGCATTGGTCGTGCTCTATCGATGGCGCTACGATAGCTGGCTGCCCGGCGTGCTGGCCGGCATCTCGCTGGCAATGGGAATCCTGCCGGAAGAAATTCCCGTGATTCTGACGGTGTTCATGGCGTTGGGCGCACGCCGCATTGTCTCCGCCGGCGTTCTGACGCGTCGCATGAATGCGATCGAAACACTCGGCCAGACCACGGTATTGTGCGTCGACAAAACCGGCACACTTACTCAGAACCTGATGTCCGTTCGCGTCCTTTGGGCCGGAGGGCGGAAACAGATCATTGATGCGAACACACCACAAATCGACGAGTCACTAAAGGAACTGCTCGAATACCTTGTCCTCGCCAGTGAGATTGAGCCCGTCGATCCGATGGAACGCGCCTTTCACCAGACAAGCCGTCAATTTCTCCGCCCGGCGGAGCACCTGCATACCGATTGGACGCTCGTCCATGAATACGAACTATCGTCGGCATTGCCCGCAATGGCGCACGCATGGCACGCACCTGAGCGCGGGCACCACGCCATCGCATGCAAAGGGGCACCAGAAGCCGTTTGTACGCTCTGTCATCTCGACGGTGCCGGCAGCGAAGCCATCCTTGCCGAAGCCGAACGCATGGCGTCCAGCGGACTGCGCGTGCTTGGTGTGGCCAAGGCAAATCATCCCGGCTCACCGTGGCCCACAGACCCGCACGCGTTCGATTTCAGTTTCGTCGGACTGGTCGGTCTGATGGACCCGGTGCGCCCCGATGCGGCCGCAGCGATCGGCGATTGCCGTGCAGCAGGTATTCGGGTCGTGATGATCACAGGGGATTACCCGTCCACGGCACGAGCGATTGCATCGGAGGTCGGCATCGACCCCCGGCACCTGCTGACCGGTCAGGCGCTAAACACGATGGACGATGCATCGCTTCAAAATGCGCTTCTCACGACCAGTGTCTTCGCGCGCATCCGGCCGGAACAAAAGCTAAGGCTTGTCGAAGCGTTCAAAGCGCGCGGCGACGTGGTCGCCATGACGGGAGACGGCGTCAACGATGCACCTGCGCTCAAGTCGGCTCACATCGGTATCGCGATGGGCAATCGCGGTGCCGAGGCCGCACGCGAGATTGCGTCACTGATTCTGCTGCGAGACGACTTCGCGCCAATCGTCACCGCGATCCGCCTGGGTCGTCGCATCTACGACAACCTCGTTCAGGCGATCAGCTACACGGTCGCCGTTCACGTGCCGATGGTGAGCGCCGTGATGATCCCGATCATCTTCGGCTGGCCCCCCCTTCTTGGGCCGGTACACATTGTCTTTCTGGAATTGATCATCAATCCCGTATGTTCGCTCGTCTTTGAAAATGAGCCGGAGCGCGACGGCTTGATGCGCCGGCCGCCCCGGGCTGGCGGCATTGCGTTGCTGTCGGGCAAGGCAATGATCCAGTGCTTCGCGATTGGCGCCATCGTTGCTCTTGCCGTGCTCGGTGTCTATGCACTGCTGGTTTATCGCGGCCTGGATCCAACCATTGCCCGCACCTACGGCTTTCTGTCACTCGTCTTAGGCAATGTCGCGTTGATTTTCGCCGTTCGCGTGATGAACCACAGACACATTGTTGCGGGCGCGGGTCAGCGCAACCCTTATCTCTGGCTGGTGCTTCTGGCAACCGGCGCGGCGCTGACGCTACTGATGACTGTCCCCATGTTCGCGCGGCTCTTCTCCATGACAGCGCTGCTCGCAAGGTGACGCATGGGCGCATACGATCAGGTCACGATGACGCTAATCTTGCTTTTCGGCACGGTCTTTGTGCTCAACGTGGTGCCCGCGTTCGCGCCGCCGACGTGGATGGTCTTGTCGTGGATCGGCTTCCGGCAGCCTGACCTCAATCCGGTACTCATGGCCGTGGTCGCCGCGCTGGCGGCGACAGGTGGCCGGGTGGTGCTCGCGAAGGGCTCTCACTGGCTGATCCTCGGGCGGCTGATGCGCGACATCGACCGACAGAACATCGCCGTGGCTGCGGCGTGGTTGGGACGCAAGAAGACCGTGACCGCGACAGTCTTTCTCCTATATGCGTTCAGCCCGCTTCCGTCGAACTATCTTTTCATCGCGTATGGTCTGACGGGACTTGGCCTGAAGACCATTGCACTCGCATTCTTTCTTGGCCGAACGACGAGCTACCTTGCATGGACAAGCCTCGCACAGTTCGCGTCGGCCAAACTGGATGAAAAAGCCGATGCTCTTGGCGGTTATCCGGGCATTTACTTTGTCGGGTCGCAACTGGTTCTGCTTGGCCTTATCTATGGTCTCTCACAATTGGACTGGCTTACGTTGCTGAATCAACACAAAATCAGATTCATCAAGCGCCCGCCGCGATGAGAATCGTCGCTTGGGCAGCATACGTTGCGTAAGCGCTGCCGTCGCATCGGCCGATTCGCCGTCACGCGTCAGGCCGTGTGCCCTTCACCGTCGCCGCAGCGTGCCCTGCGACATCGCCATGCCGATGCCCCGCCATCTCGCTGCTGCCCGGATCGCCTGCCGGCAAGCGATGGTTTTCGATGTCCTGCACGACCTGCATCGCGGTAGCGTCGATGCCATCCGTGAGCGGTTTCGGATCAAGGCCGATGCCGAGCACCATCACCGCCATCGCGCCGAGCAGCGCGAACTCGCGACGGCTCACATCCTTGAGCGACGCCACGCGCGCATTTCCCACGCGTCCGAAAATCACGCGCTTGTACATCCACAGCGTATAAGCCGCGCTCAACACCAACGTCAGCGACGCCAACGCACCGATCCAGAAATTCACCTTGATCGCGCCCATCAACACGAGAAACTCGCCCACGAAACCCGACGTTCCCGGCATGCCGACATTCGCCATAGAGAACAGCATCGAGAACGCAGCGAAACGCGGCATCGTTGCCGCCACACCGCCATAACTGTCGATCGATGCGCTGCCGGTACGGTCATACAACATTCCCGTACACAGCAGCATTGCGCCCGAGACGATGCCATACGAGATCATCTGCATCACCGCGCCGTCGGTACCCATCTCCGAGAAGAGGAACAACCCAAGCGTCACCAACCCCATGTGCGCAACGGCCGAATAGGCGAGCAGCTTGCGCAGATCCGTTTGCACCAGCGCGACCAGACTCGCGTAAATCACGGCGATCAGCGACAACACCACCATGAGCGGTGCGAGGAAATGACTCGCGTCCGGCAACAGCGGCAAGTTGAATCGCAGCAGCCCATAGCCGCCGAGCTTCAGCATCCCCAGCATGACGGCCGCCCCCGTCGGACCATCGAGATGGACCTCGGGCAGCCACGTATGCACGGGCCACATCGGCACCTTGACCGAGAACGCCCCAAGAAACCCGATGAACAGCATCACCTGTACCGCCAACGGCAGATGCAGCGTCTGCCAGCGCGCGATGTCGAAGCTCTGCGTCTGCATGTACAGATAAAGCATCGAGAGCAGCATCATCAGCGAGCCGGTCAGCGAGAAGAAGAAGAACTTCACGGCTGCATGCGTGCGATTGGCGCGTCCGTACACGCCGATCAGCAAGTACAGCGGCAACAGGGTCGCCTCGAAGAACACGAAGAACAACATGCCGTCCTGCGCGGTGAACACGCCCTGCATCAGACCCGACAGCACCAGAAAGCTGCCGAAGTACGAGCTCATGCGCGTCGTCACGGCACGCCACGACGCCAGCACCACGATGATGGTCGTCACCCCGGTCAACGCCACGAGCCACAGGGAAATACCATCGATGCCTACGTGCCATGAAGCATCGAACGATTCGATCCAGCGAAACCGCTCCACGAATTGAAGGCTCGCCATGCTGGTGCGAAAACCATGCACCAGCGGCACAATGGGCACCGCCGACATCACGGCAGCAGCGAGTGACACCCATCGAACGATGTTGGGATGACGATCCTGGCCCAGCAGCATGACGAGCGCGCCAGCGACGATAGGAAGCCAGATGAGAAGGGACAGGATGGGGAACATTGGAGGGCCTGATGTGGTGCAACAAAAATCCAGCGAAAACGCACCATTTGGACGCAGCCATGGACGAACCAATCCCGCACGCATCGCAGTGTGCGACGCACGCAAATCAAGGCAAATCAATGCCCTCGGGAGGGAACGCCAGGCGCGAGGGCGTCAATGAAGGTGGCAAGCATACGCGCCTCGAAAATGTTTTGCATCGCAGCAAATTTTACAAATGATTGCGAGCACTTCGTCCGACCGGACGGTCGACGATTGTGTCTGCGTTGCCATGCCCGCACGGCAACGCTAAGACGATTTCTGCCACTCAGGCCTTCGGGCGGCGCAGATCGAACATCGGCCCGATCTCGGCATAGTCACCGAGATAACCGGCACGCATCACGGGATGCGCCTTCGCCGTATCGAAGAGGCCATCCTCTCGCAAGTACTCGCGGCGGATGTGCACGCCGACCACTTGCCCGAGCGCCAGCCAGTTGTCCATCGGTCTGCCATCGAGATCCTGCAAGCGCACGATCTGCAGCAATTTGCACTCGAGCGACGCGGGCGACTCCGCGACGTGAGGCACATCGACGTTGATGCCGGGTGCCTTCGTCAGTCCAGCCAGTTCGAATTCGTCGACCGCATGCGGCACGGGGGCCGACGTCTGGTTCATCTGCGCGACGAGCGACTTGCTCGTCAGATTCCAGACGAATTCGCGCGTGGCCTCGATGTTCGCGATGGAGTCCTTGAAGCCTTCGCTGCAAAAGCCGATGATCGGCGGGAATGTCGCGAACGCGCCGAAGAAGCTGTATGGCGCCAGGTTGGTCCGGCCCGTGGCATCGCGACTGGAAATCCAACCGATCACACGCGGTGCAACGATGGCCTTGAACGGGTCGTGGGACAGACCGTGGCCTTTGGCCGGGTCGTAGAAATGAACGTCGTTGGACATGGGGGCAGAGACAAAGTGAAAGGATTTTCGGTGATGCTAACGTACTCGGGCGTCTCGCGTGGCTCGACCACCGCCGCGCCGCGATCATGCAGGCGCGCGCCGGCCGAGCCGCTCGATCAGCGCACGGTGCGCCGGCCAGTGCGCCGCGAGCGCCGCCGGATCGGCCATCTCGAAATCCTCGAACGCGAAACCCGGCGCGACGGTGCATCCGACCAGTGAGTAGCTCGTCGATGGCGCGGGCTGCGCAGCGAACCAATGCCCTGCGGGAACCACGTGTTGAAGACGTTCACCGCCCGCGACATCGGTGCCAAGACGTGTCGTTGTCAACTTGCCCGCCGGGTCGATCTCGTGAATCCAGAGCGTGCCGCCAAGATGGAAATGCCAGATCTCGTCGCTGCGAATCCGGTGGAAGGCGGAGAAATCATCGGCTTCGAGCAAGTAGAGAATCGCAGTGGAAATGTTGCGCGGCCCCGAAAACCCTTCCGGTAGCGCCTGCGCCGCAATCGTGCCCGACGCGCGATACGTCTCACGATAGTGCCCTCCTTCCGGATGCGGCTGCAGTCCCAGGGACTTGACGAGATCGGCGGCGGACGGCATGACGGACTCCTTGATATTGATCGGGGCGCTCGGAAAATCGCTTCTCACGACATCGCATCGCAGCAGGCACCTGGCTACCCGATGCTAATAGCCTCATCAGGCGAAACAATAATTTCACACAACAAAACAACGGCTCGTCATCGCCACTCGGGCATACGCGCCCCGAACACGGCACGAATAAAGGCTTTCGGCGCAATCTCGGTGGCGACCGGCGAGAATTGCCGAATTATGCGACGATTGCGGCGTTGCGTCGCGCAAGGCGACGCGTTTTTCATTGCCCGCGCCGCCACAGCGCCGTCAGATCATGCCCGCTACACTCAAGATCGATTTTGTCTCAGATGTCGCCTGCCCCTGGTGCGCCATCGGCCTTGCCTCGCTGAAGACGGCACTCGGCCACCTGGGCAACGAGGTTGACGCCGACCTGCAATTCAGCCCCTTCGAGCTCAATCCCGATATGCCGGCAGAAGGCGTGCCGCTCGCCGATTACATGTCGCGCAAGTATGGTCTGTCGCCGGAGCAGTTGGCACAGAATCAGGCGAACATCAGCGCACGTGCGGCCGCCGAAGGTTTCCCGATGCGTATGGATCTGCGCACACGCGCCTACAACACGTTCGACGCGCATCGCCTGCTGCACTGGGCACAGACGGTCGGTCACGACAAGCAATTGGCGCTCAAGGAAGCCCTGTTTCGCGCCTATTTCGTTGAAGGCAAGCGCACGAGCGATCCGGAAGTGCTGGTCGACGCTGCGGTGCAAGCCGGCCTCGACGCGACGCGAGCCCGTGAGATTCTCTCCACCGGCGAATACGCCGAGCAGGTACGCGCGCTCGAGCGTCATTACCAGAACCTCGGCATCCGCTCGGTGCCTGCGGTCATCTTCAATAACCGCCATCTCGTGAGCGGCGGCCAACCACCGGAAGTTTTCGAACAGGCCATCCGTCAGATTCTGGCCGAGGGCTGATCCGTCATGTCGTCGCTGCCCCCGACCGCCAATACGCCCACGGCTGGCGCCCCTGCCGGGGTGCAATCGCACGAGCCGCCAGCCACCGGACGCGGCCTCGCGATGACGGCGGTCTTGCTTGCCGTCTCGCTGGCCAGTCTCGACACCGCCATCGCCAACACGGCCCTGCCGCAAATGGCGCTCGATCTGAACACGACGCCGTCGGCTTCGGTCTGGATCGTGAACGCCTATCAACTGGCAATGGTCGCGACACTGCTCCCCTTTGCCTCGCTGGGCGAGCGCATGGGCCACAAGCGCGTATTCATGTGGGGCGTGGCGGTGTTTCTCGTTGCGTCGCTGCTGTGCGCACTGTCGCCAACGCTCGGCTTTCTGGCGGCGGCTCGCCTCATGCAAGGCGTGGGCGCTGCGGCGGTAATGAGTGTGAATATCGCGCTCATCCGCTTCCTGTATCCGGCCCATCAGCTCGGACGCGGCGTCGGGCTGAACGCACTCATCGTCGGCATTTCCTTTGCCATCGGGCCGACGATCGCGTCGCTCGTACTCGCGTTCGCAAGCTGGCCGTGGCTGTTCCTGATCAACGTGCCCACGGCGCTGCTGGCGCTGGCGTTCTCGCGCCGCAACCTGCCAGACACGCCGCGCAGCGAACATAAGCCCGACATGATCGCCGCGCTGCTCAACGTGTTGACATTCTCGCTGCTGATCTTCGCGTTGAGTCAGAGCGCGCAACAGGCCGACTGGCATCTGACGCTGGGCTGCTTCGTCGGGGCGCTGGTGTTCGGATGGGCGCTCATTCGCCGCGAGCGCGACCATCGTGCGCCAATGCTGCCGGTCGATCTGCTGCGTCTGCCCGCGTTCGCACTCTCCACGATCACCGCCGTCTGTGCGTTTGCAACGCAGGGACTGGGGCTCGTGTCGTTGCCGTTCTATTTCGAAAACGTGCTGCATCGCAGCCCCATCGAGACAGGCTTTCTGATGACGCCGTGGCCGTTCTTCGTGGCCGCGATTGCGCCGTTGGCCGGGCGCCTGTCGGATCGTTATCCGCCCGGTGCCTTGGGTGCGATCGGTCTGGCGATGCTAAGCGCCGGTATGGCATTGCTCGCGGTCATGCCCGAGCATGCCGCGCTATGGGATATCGGCTGGCGGATGGCGTTGTGCGGTCTGGGCTTCGGCTTTTTCCAGTCGCCGAACCTGAAGGCCTTCATGCACAGCGCTCCGCCTGAGCGCAGCGGTGGGGCAAGTGGCATGGTGGGCACGTCGCGACTGCTGGGTCAGGCGACGGGCGCGGCGCTCGTCGCCCTGGCCCTGGGTCTTGCGGGCACGCACGGTTCCACGTGGGCGCTGGCGTGGGGGGCGATATTCTCGGCCGCAGGCTGCCTTGCCAGTGGCTTGCGATTGGTGCCGCAACGCGCCTGAGAACACCTCGAAGCCGTTATGCAAAGAAGCCCCGCCTCGTGCGGGGCTTCGTCGTTTTGCGGTGCAATGACATCCAACGCTTGCATATTGGCGAAGCTTGAGTACACTGAATACTGTACAAAAACACAGTATTTCGCACACTCCAACCGAGGACCAAGCAAGTGAACTACTCAGCCCAAGGGTGCTTCGACATTGAACTTGAGCCGCAGCCGCTAAGCCCCGTTGCCGACAGCACCGGGCTTGGCCGTCTATCGTTGAACAAGACGTATCACGGTGACTTGCAGGCGACAAGCCAGGGAGAAATGCTGTCGTTCCGCAGCAGCACTCAGGGTTCCGCCGGCTACGTGGCGATGGAAACGGTGCGTGGCGCGCTGCAAGGCCGCAGCGGCACTTTCGTGCTCCAGCACAGTGCGACCATGATGCGCGGCGCGCCTGTCCAGTCCATCAGCGTTGTTCCCGATTCCGGTACCGACGCATTGTCTGGAATTTCGGGGACGCCGGTCATCACCATTACCGACGGCCAGCATTCCTATGCGTTCGACTATGCCCTGCCAGAAGGGCACAACGACTCGCACCACTGAACCCCCGCCAGGAGACAGACATGAGCACACGAGGTCTCGACCGTCAGATCGACAATATCGAATTCAACGTGAGCGACATCGCCCGCAGCAAAGCCTTCTACGGCAGTGTTTTTGGCTGGACATTCACCGACTACGGCCCGGCCTACACCGAGTTCAGCGACGGCCGGCTCACTGGCGGATTCACTCCCGGCGAAGCTCGACCGGGCGGTCCGCTGATCATCCTGTATGCGGACGACCTCGCTCAAACCCAACGCCGTGTTGAAGCCGCGGGCGCCAGGATCAGCCTCCCCGTCTTCTCGTTCCCGGGCGGCCGCCGCTTTCACTTCACCGACCCTGACGGCTACGAACTCGCCGTCTGGTCGGCGGCAGAGTGAGGCGCGCGTTCGGGCAGCGTCCCTTTTGCGCATGCGTCCCTCGGCGCTCACGCTGAGCCCGGCGGATATTCAGCCGGTCGGACTATGCGTGAACTAAGAATCACACGCGAAACTTAACCTATTCATCACCGGCCGCGAGCGCAGGAAAAGCACGAGCGTCTGCACAATAGGTTAAGCCGTGAATGCCAATATTCAGAAGACTCTAGGCAAGGTGCCTGAGGTCACACTCATGTTCTGGGTGGTCAAGATTGCAGCCACGACCTTGGGTGAAACAGGTGGCGACGCCGTTTCCATGTCGATGAATCTTGGATACCTTGTCGCCACAGCCATCTTCGCCCTGATTTTCGTCGTTGCCGTTACGGCGCAAATCCGGGCGAAATCGTTTCATCCCGCGTTGTATTGGGTAACGATCATCGCCACGACGACCGTCGGTACGACACTGGCTGACTTTGCCGACCGTTCACTGGGCATTGGGTACGCGGGTGGAACGTCGATCCTGCTGGCATTGCTGCTCGGTTCGCTGTGGGTCTGGCACCGCACGATGGGCTCGGTGGCTATCGATACGGTCAACTCGCCGAAGGCGGAAGCATTCTATTGGGTCACGATCATGTTCTCCCAGACGCTGGGGACAGCGCTGGGAGACTGGACTGCCGATACGGCCGGGCTTGGCTATACCGGCGCGGCGGTCGTCTTCGGCGCCCTTCTGCTGGGTCTCGTCGGCGCGTATTTCTGGACCAGAACGTCGCGTGTTTTTCTGTTCTGGGCTGCATTCATCCTCACCCGGCCGCTAGGCGCCGTTGTCGGTGATTTTCTGGATAAGCCCATTAGTGCCGGCGGACTTGCGTTGAGCCGATACTCGGCTTCCTTTGCCTTGCTGGCGTTCATTCTGACCAGCTTGCTGCTGGTACGGCAACGCGCCTCCGCGAAAGCGCATTAACCTTGGCCTTGCCAAACGAAACACCACGGCGAAAAACGCGCCGTGGTGCCTGAAAGCATGAGCAGCCGGGAACTGCTCAGAACGCCACGCGGATGAGGTAATCGAGAAGCGCGAAGAGAGGGTTTTCGAAGTCGCCCATGTCAATCTCCTTGAAGGTCATCTATCGGTTCTCCCGTGTTCACTTGTCGTCGACAGTGCGTCGGGTTGAGTGCAATTCTCAGCCTCGTAAGGAAATGCCACAACTGCGATTAATACGGGCCGCCAGACCTGTCACAAACGTCATTCCACCGTGACCGATTTCGCCAGATTTCTCGGCTTGTCCACATCCGTGCCGCGTGCAACGGCGGCGTGATACGCCAGCAACTGCATCGGGATGGTATGGAGAATGGGCGACAGCAGACCGTAATGTTCATTCAACCGGATCACGTCGATATCTGCGCCGGGCGACAAGCCGCAATCGCTGTCGGCGAATACGTAGAGCTTGCCGTTTCGCGCGCTGACCTCGTGCATGTTCGACTTCAGCTTCTCCAGCAACCGGTCGTTCGGCGCCACCGCCACCACTGGCATTTCATCGCTCACGAGCGCGAGCGGTCCGTGCTTGAGTTCGCCCGCCGGATACGCTTCCGCGTGGATGTACGAAATCTCCTTCATCTTCAGCGCCCCTTCCATTGCGACCGGATAATGCAGCCCCCGGCCGAGAAACAGGATGTCCTGCCGGCGCGTCAATTGCTCTGCCCACGCAATGATCTGCGGCTCCAGCGCCAGCACTTTTGCGATGGCGTCCGGCAGATGCCGCAGGGCGCGCAGATGTTGCTGCTCATCGCCATCCGACAAACGCTTACGGCTTTGTGCCAGCGTCAACGCCAGAAGAAACAGAGCGACGAGCTGCGTCGTGAACGCCTTCGTCGACGCCACACCGATCTCCACCCCGGCCCGCGTGAAAAACGTCAACGCACACTCGCGCGCCAACGCGCTCGTCGCCACATTGCAGATCGCCAGCGTGTGACGCATTCCTCGCTGCTTCGCTACATGCACGGCCCCCAGCACGTCGGCAGTCTCGCCGCTTTGCGAAACGGCGACGACCAGCGTCTTCTGATTGGCCACACTGTCGCGATAGCGATACTCGCTCGCGATTTCCACGCTCACCGGCAGTTGCGCAAGACTCTCGATCCAGTATTTCGCCGTCAATGCCGCGTGATAACTCCCTCCGCAAGCGAGCAGGAGCACCGAGTCCACCTCATTGAACACCCGCCAGGCGTTGTCACCGAATAGCTCAGGCATGATCGACGTCACATCCTGCAACGTGTCCGCGACCGCCCGCGGCTGCTCGAAGATCTCCTTCTGCATGTAGTAGCGATACGGCCCCAGATCGGCCGCCCCGCTATGCGCGGCGACACGATTGACCGGACGTTCGACCCGCTGCCCCTGCGCATCCGAGACCCAGAAGCGGTGAAGCTGGACGTCCGCAACGTCGCCGTTCTCCAGATACACGATCTGGTCGGTGACGTTCGCGAGCGCAATCGCATCGGAGGCGAGGAAGTTCTCCCCATCCCCCACACCGACGATCAGCGGCATGCCGTCGCGCGCGCCGACCAGGCGATGCGGCTCGTCGCGGCAAATCACCGCAATGGCGTAGCTGCCACGCAACTGCGATGCGGCTGCCTTCACGGCTTCGAACAAATCGCCATCGTAAAGATGGTCGATCAGATGCGCGATGACCTCGCTGTCCGTCTGGCTCGCAAAGCAATAGCCATGCGACTCCAGCGTCGCACGCAATGACTCGTGATTCTCAATGATGCCGTTGTGCGAAAGCGCGATGCGCGGCGCGTCGGCGCTCGGCGAAAAGTGAGGATGCGCGTTGTCGGTGACCGGCTTGCCGTGCGTTGCCCAGCGCGTATGGGCAATCCCGGTGTAACCGGTGAGCCCGAGTCGGCCGATTTCATCCTGTAGATTCGCCACGCGCTCGACGCTGCGTGCGCGCACCAACTCCCGCTCGCGATACAGCGCGACGCCACACGAGTCGTACCCGCGGTACTCCAGACGCTTCAGACCGTCGACAAGGTTGGGGACGATATCCCGTTGCGCGACCGCGCCGATGATTCCACACATAACGCCTCTCCGAATTGATTCGTTGTCACTCAGTGAGGCGATGGTAGAGTTGATGCACTGAAATTAATTGTCAATATTCACTATTACGTGAAATATAAATTCACAATAAACTACAAATGAAATTAAATTTCACACAATCCCATTCCGCAGGAGACCCCATGACGGGCATCACCCTGGACGATCTGGACTTGCGAATCCTGAGCGAGCTGCAAGCCGACTCGTCTATTTCGAACCTTGAACTCTCGCAGCGCGTCCATGCGTCCGCTCCAACCTGCCTGCGCCGGGTGCGGGCACTCAGCGACGCGGGCGTGATCGAGCGACAGATCGCCATCATCGATCCGTCGAAGCTGGGGCCGACGCTGACCGCCGTTGTCGAAGTGAGTCTCGACCGGCAAACCGCCGAGGATTACGACACCTTCGAGTCCTACATCTGCGCGGAGCCCGTCGTCACCCAGTGCTACCGCGTGTCGCCGGGGCCAGACTTCGTGGTCATCGCCGAAGTCGGCGACATGGCGCAGTACGACGAACTCGCGCGCCGGCTGTTCAAAAGCTCGGCGAATATTCGCAACGTGCGCACGTTCTTTTCAACGCGTCGCGCGAAATTCGAAGCCAATGCCCCCATTCGTCCGAACATTTCTCGCTGACTGAAAATGTTCATTTGAACATTCCCCATCGTCATTTGAATGTCACGCTCGGCTGTCAAAGTGGCGCCCATTCCAGAACGAATGTGCGCGACACGACCGCCCGATGGACCTTTCCGAACGCCAGACCCGCATCGTTGCCCTGTTTCGCCAGCATGGCGAAATGAGTGTCGATGCGCTCGCCGATCACTTCGGTGTGGCTACCCAGACGATTCGCCGTGACGTCAACACACTGTGCGATGCCAATGTGTTGCGTCGCTATCACGGCGGCGCGCGCCTGCTCACGCCGGGTCCGAACCAACCGTACGAAGTGCGTCGCGTGCGCAACCTCGAAGGCAAGCTGCGCATCGGTCACGCGGCCGCCGAGCGTATCCCCGATGGCGCCACGGTGCTGCTCGGCATCGGCACGACGCCCGAACAAGTCGCCGTCGCCCTCGTGCCTCGCAAGCGGCTGTGCGTCATCACCAATAACCTGCGCGCCGCGCTGGTTCTGGCAAGCAACCCCGAACACCGAGTGATCGTTCCCGGCGGTGAACTGCGTTCGCCCAACCCGGAGATTCTCGGAGACGAAGCCGACCGCCTGTTCCGTGCTTATCGCGCCGATGTCGGCGTGTACAGCGTTGGCGGCATCGACGACGACGGCACGCTGCTCGATTACGACCGTCACGAAGCCGCATCGCGCGAAGCTCTGCGCGACGCGAGCCGCTATCGCATTCTCGTGGCGGACACCTACAAGTTCTCCCGCAAACCCAGCGTGCGGGGTGGCCAACTCGACGAACAGGATCTCGTCATCACCGACGCTCCACTGCCCGAGCCGCTGCGCGAACACTTGCAGGCACCGTCCGCCTCACTCGCGTCGCCCGAGATTCTCATTGTCTGACCCGATACCGATCGCTCACCTCTTCGCCTCGAGACCGCCCGTCATGCACTCCGCTTCCCCCCGCTTCAATCGCTTCGCCGCCCCGCCCGCCCGGCCCGAGTGGACACGCCTTGCGGCGGCCGGCGTCGCCGCGCTCGCCCTCGTCTTCGGTACGCTCACCCCGGCCGTTGCCAGCGCCACCCCGCTGATCGTCGCGCATCGCGGCGGCACCGGCGACACCCCCGAGAACACGGTGCAGGCCTTCACCAATGCGTTACAGAACGGCGCGCAGGCCTTGTGGATGACCGTGCAGGTCACGCGCGACGGGGTGCCGGTGATGTACCGTCCGGCCGATCTTTCCACACTGACCGACGGACGCGGCAAGCTCGCCGACATCGACTACGCCGACGTGCATCGGCTCAATGCGGGTTTTGCCTTCTCTCGCAAGGACACCAACGGGCAGACCGTCTTCCCGTACCGCGACCACCCGTTGCCCATCCCCACCTTGCGCGAGGCGCTCGCCGCCGTGCCCGCCAACGTGCCCGTGCTGCTCGACATGAAGCAAACGCCCGCCGCACCGCTGGTGGAAGCCGTCATCAAGGTGCTCGACGAGACCAACGCCTGGTCGCGCGTGCGCCTCTATTCGACCGAAGCCGAAGCGACCGACCGCCTGCGCGCTCGCCGCCCTCAGGCACAACTGTTCGAGTCGCGCGACGCGACCCGTAGCCGCCTCGTTGCCGCTGCACTCGCAGGACGGTGCGATGCGCCGCCCGCGCCCGGCACATGGGCCGGCATCGAATTGCATCGTCAGGTGGAAGTGGTTGAGCGCTTCACGCTCGGCGAGGGGATCTCGAAAGTCGTGGCGAACTGGTGGACGCCTGCCGCCGTGCAGTGCTTCAAGTCGCGCGGCGACGTGCATCTCGTCGCCTTCGGTGTCGAGACGCCGCAGGACTTCGAAGCGGCGTCACAGCTGGGTTTCGATGCCGTGATGACCGATTCCCCCGCTCGCTTGCGCGCGGCATTGGCCAATCAGGCGCCGAGCGCGTCGAAGTAAATCGTCCGTTCGCGCGGCTTTCTGCCGCCGCGCGACGGGCGACCGACGCACCGCCTGATTCTCCGCCGAAGTCAAACGGCTTCCCCACGGAGAAACGATTGTCATATTTGTAGTATTCCTAATTTAAATCGCGATGCGACAACAGGATTCGTCAAGCCGGAATAGGCATCGCCCCCCCACTGCCACACACAGGAAACACACCATGAAGCCACTTGCTCTCCCCCCTCTCGCCCGTGCTGCCGCACTGGTCATCGGCTGCGGTGTTGCCGCGCTCGCTCATGCCCAGTCCAATGTCACGTTGTACGGTATCGTCGACGGCGGCATCGGTTATGCCAGCAATGTCGCCAGCGTTACCCGTGCAGGCGCGGCCGGCCGCCCGGCGCTCGTCAATGGTGCATCGAATTACGCGTTCCAGAGCGGCACGTGGCAGGGCAGCCGCTGGGGCATTCAGGGAACGGAAGACCTCGGCAACGGCCTGAAGGCGCTGTTCCGCCTGGAGAACGGCTTCAATATCGGTAACGGTATCGCGAGTCAGGGAGGTGCGGAGTTCGGCCGCCACGCATACGTCGGCCTGCAAGACAAGGCTTACGGCACCGTCACGCTCGGCCGCCAGTACGACCCGCTGATCGATCTGGTCGGCTCTGTCGGTGGCACGGCACTGCTCTCGGGCGTCGCTGCGCATCCGGGCGACGTCGACAACCTCGATCACAGCTCGCGCGTGAACAACAGCGTGAAATACCGCTCCCCGACGTGGGGCGGCTTCACCTTCGGCGCCATGTACGGCTTCGGCGGCCAGCCGGGCACGATGGGACGTCAGAACACCTGGGGTCTCGCCGGGCAGTACGCGAACGGCCCGATCGCGTGGGGTGCGGGTTACTCGCACGCCAACAACGACAAGGCGAGTGCCACGGACACGACGATCGGAAGCTGGGCAGGCTCGTCCGAATCGGCATTCGCATCGTCGATCAACGCCGGTTATGCCAGCGCCAAGGCACGCGACATCATCGCTACCTCGATGACCTACCAGATCGGCGACGCCACGCTGGGCGCGAACTACAGCCATACGGAGTACTCGGCAGGCAGCTACTCGCGCTTTACCCGCACAGCCAAGTTCGATTCTGTCGGCGTGCTGGCAATGTATCGCGTGACCAGAGCATTCCGGCTGGGCGGCGGCTACAGCTTCACCAACGTGAATGCTCCGGCCGCGAACACGTCGGGCGCGAAGTACCACCAGTTCAACCTCGCGGCGTTCTACAACCTGTCCAAACGCACGGAGTTGTACGCGCTGGCGGGCTACCAGAAGGCCTCCGGCAGCACGCTCGATACCTTCGGCAATGTGATCGACGCGACGGCCTCGGTTGGCGACGCCGCCAACGGCATGTCGTCGGCGAGCAACGCGCAAACCGTCGTGCGCCTGGGCGTGAGCCACGTTTTCTAAGGCTGAAAAACAAACCAGCCGGGACGTTGCGCATCAGCGCACGTTCCGGCCGGTCTTGTGACGCATGACTTGTGCCCGGCTGCGCCGGGCTTTCGTACTGAACGTCTCCACGGTACTACAGTGCTTAAGCCGCCTGAGCCGGCGCCGGTACGAGCGTCACGCGCGGCGGCGGCAGCATCGTCACGGCGTGCATCTGCGCGCGCAACCAGTCGCGCGGGCTGCTTCCTGTCTTACGGCGGAAGGCGCGAGCGAGCGCCGACGCGCTTTCATACCCCACTTCTTCGGCCACGCGCGCAATCGGCTGGCCATCGCGCAGACGTTTCTGCGCAAGGCCGATGCGCCAGTCGAGCAGATAATCCGCCGGGGATTGCCCGACGACTTCGCGAAACTGCGCGGCAAAGTTGGCTCGCGACATGTTGGCGGTGCCGGCCAGCGACTCCACCGTCCATGCTTCACCCGGCTGATGGTGAATCACATGCAGCGCCCGCGCAAGGCGCGGATCGGCCAGCCCCGCAAGCATGCCATGACTCACCATGCGCTGCTCCAGCACATGGCGCAGCAACTGGATGACGAGCAATTCGAACAAGCGGTCCATCACAGCAAGACGCCCGCACTGCGTGCCGAACGCTTCCATGAACAACCAGTTCAACGTGAGTTCGAGCGTGGAAAGCGATTTCGTCGGCAAGACGAGATACTCCGGCAGCGCCGCCACGAGCGGATTGTTCTGTCCGCCGTCGAACGACAGCGATCCGCACACGAGTTCCGTTCTCGCGCCTTCTCCCGAGAGCAACTGATGATGGTTGCGGCGCGGAAAGAAGATCAACGATGGCTCGACGATGTCCTGCCGCGAGCCATCTTCAAGCACAAGCGCGACTTCGCCTGTACGCAGCAAATGCAGATGTCCGCCGTCATGTGCGTCGACACCGTAACTGGCAATGCCACAAAGGCCGCCGCTATGAAACACACCGGCGCGAACGCCGAAATTCGAAATCAAGGTGGAGAGCCGGTCCATGGCGCACTCGAGTGTTGTCTAACCTGGTGCGCCAATTATCGGGGATTTGGCCAACGCTTGCTTGCAACCGGCATCCCCTCCCTTCGACCACGACCGACGCCTCAGGCGCGGTCGTCACCCACGGGCGCACCTGTGCCGATTTCCGCGCGAACTTCCGCGCGCGAACGACCGGCTGAAGACCGTTGTTGCAGCAATGACGGATAGGTTTGAAGCGACTGGTCGAGTTGGCCCGAGGCACGCGCCTGACGCAACTCGTCGCGCACTTGTGCACGGGTGACGCCTTGCGTCGCGGCCGGTTGACCCGCATCGGCGGTTTGGGTTTCGGCGAAGGCAGAAGCGGAAGCCAGCGTAGCGGTGGCGATCAGGGCAGCGGCAATAATACGGGCGTTCATGATGAGACTCCTTTCGTTCGGCAACAAGCGCCGGGTGTTGGTTTGCTCGACCGCGTACCTCATGCGTTGAATCGCTGGGCTGGCGTTATCGGGCACGACTCAAGATTACAAAAGGGTGAGGCAAATTTCGCGGCTGCGCGTCTGCAAGATGCGACCAATCGTCCAGATCTTGCGATAGCCATTAACCGGCGCTATGGCATCGATAGCGAACGTCGATAAGCGCGTAAAAAATCGGAGGAATGCGGAAAAAACGGGCGCTGCGGCGGGATTACGACTCGGTGACGCGCCGTTTGACTTTGATATCCGCGACCGGAACGACGGCGGCCACCGCGTCGCCGAGCAGGCGTCGCAACACGGCGGGCTTGCCCACCAGATCGGCCAGTGTGTAGCGATCGAGCACCGCGAAGTAGGCGCGCAGCGCCTCGCCCAACACGCCGCGCAAGTTGCATGCCGACGTGATGACACAGGCGCTCTCGCCCGGATGGAAGCACTCGACCATCGCGAAGTCGGGTTCCATCGCCCGCACCACGTCGCCGAGTCCGATGCGCTCCGGCGGCCGCCCCAGCCGAATCCCGCCCGAGCGTCCGCGCACGGTGTGCAGGAAGCCCAGTTGACCGAGCTTTTGCACGATCTTCACGAGATGATTCTTGGGAATGTCGAACGCCTCAGCCACGGACTGCACGTGCACCAGCTCGTCGGGATGAACCGCGACGTAGATCAGGGTGCGCAGACTGTAATCGGTATGGTCGGTGAGTCGCATTCGGCGGGGAGCAGCGGGAGCGGACAGGGCGGCACGATGTTGCCGCCCGGTAGTCTTGCGAGGCAGTTTAACATGGCCTTGACATGCATCTTATGTCCCGCCAGGCCCTTGCGCCACCCCCGTCCGCTATCGCCCCGACCCTTTGATCGCGCCAGCCAACGCCGCCGGGCGAACCACGTTGTTACGGCGCGCCACCCAGCGTTGCCGCCAGGCAAGCCATTCGCCAACGATGCCGCGACGGAACAGCAACACGCAGAGCACGAAGATCACCCCCGTCACCACACTCACCATCGAACCAAGTCCGGCGAAAGCCGGCCAGCCGGTCGCCTGCGCCAGCCAGTTACCGATATCGCCGAGCTTGGTCTCCAGCGAGACGATGAGCAACGCGCCCACCACCGGCCCGAAGCGCGTGCCCATGCCACCGACCAGCGTCATCAGAATGACCGACCCCGAGAGCGACCAATGCACGTCGGACAGCGTGGCAAAGCCGAGCACCAGCGTTTTGAGCGCCCCCGCGAGGCCCGCTATCGCGGCCGACAGCACAAACGCCAGCAGCTTGAAACGCGTCGCCTCATAGCCCAACGAAATCGCGCGTGGCTCGTTCTCCCTGATCGCCGCCAGCACGCGGCCGAAGGGAGACGCAATGCCCCGCGACATCAACGCAAACGTTGCCGCAACCACGGCAAGCACCACGAAATACAGCGTGAGATCGTTGTCCAGCGACAAGCCGAAGAGCGTCTGGCGAGGCACGCCCTGCAACCCATCCTCCCCGCCGGTAAATGGTGCTTGCAGACAGAAAAAGTAGAACATCTGCGCGAAGGCGAGCGTAATCATCGCGAAATAGATGCCTTGACGCCGGATCGCGAACAGCCCGAAACCCAACCCGAACACGGCGCCGGTCACCACGCCGGTCAGCATACCGGCCAGCGGCGACCACGCGAGATCGCGCATCACATAACCCGCGAAGTACGCCGCCCCGCCGAAGAACGCGGCATGACCGAACGACAACAACCCCGTGTAGCCAAGCACCAGATTGAGCGAACAGGCGAACAGCGCGAAGCACAGCACCTTCATCGCAAAGACGGGATAGACCCCGAGGGCCGGCAACGCGGCCAACAGCACGAGCAGCACAAAATCGAAACGGTATTGACGCATCATCGACGACTCATTTGTAGGCATAACCACCGAACAGACCATGCGGACGCACGAGCAGCACGAGCGCCATGATCACGAACACGACCGTGGCCGAAGCCTCCGGGTACCAAAGTTTGGTCAGTCCCTCCAGCACCCCGAGCGCGAGCCCCGTGACGACCGATCCGGCAATCGACCCCATGCCGCCAATCACCACAATGGCGAAGACCGTCACGATCATCGGCTGCCCCATGATCGGTGAGACTTGCATGATGGGGGCGGCCAGCACCCCCGCGAATGCCGCCAGCGCGGCACCGAAGGCATAGGTAAGCGTGACCATGAGCGGCACGTTCACGCCGAAGGTCTCGACGAGCCGCGCATTCTCGGTACCGGCTCTGAGCAGGGCCCCGATGCGGGTACGCTCGATGACGAACCACGTGAGCGCACAAGCGGCGAGCGACGCCGCAACCACCCACGCGCGGTAATTCGGCAACACCATGAACGGCAGACGCGTCGCGCCGGCGAGCAGCGCCGGCCCCTCGAACGACATGCCCGACACGCCGTACGCCGACCGGCCAAGCCCCTCGATGATGAGCGTGAGGCCAAGCGTGAGCAGCAGACCGTACAGATGATCGAGCTTATAAATGCGCGAGAGCAGCCCGCGTTCGATGACCGCACCGAGCAACCCGGCGGCCAACGGCGCGATCATCAACATCGCCCAGTAGTTCAGCCCGAGATACTGGCCGCCCATCCAGGCCACGAGCGCGCCGATCATGAACAGCGCCCCGTGCGCGAAGTTGATGACATTGAGCAAGCCGAAGATGACCGACAGGCCAAGACTCAGCACGGCGTAGAAGCACCCGTTGACCAGCCCGAGCATCAATTGGCTGAGCAACGCCGGCAGAGGAATATCGAAAGGAATCACGGCAATGACCTTCTGAGCGGGTTACACGTTGAGCAGCGTTTGCAGCGCCTGTGTATGGGCGGACAACCGGTCGGCGTCGAATTGCAGCGCGATGCGGCCGTGCTCCATGACATAGAAGCGCTCGGCAAGCGGCGCGGCAAAGTGGAAGTTCTGTTCGACAAGCACGATGGTGTAGCCGCGCGATTTGAGCGTCTCGATCATGCGGGCGAGTGTGCGCACGATGGCGGGCGCCAACCCTTCGGAGATCTCGTCAAGCAGCAACAGCCGGACCCCCGTGCGCAGAATGCGCGCGATGGCCAGCATCTGCTGCTCTCCGCCCGAGAGTCGCGTGCCCGGACTGTGCCGGCGCTCCGCCAGGTTCGGAAACATCGCGTAGATCTCGTCGAGCGACATGCCGGCCTGCCCCGGTGCGGCGCCGCGCGTCGCCAGCACCGGCGGCAGCAGCAGGTTTTCCTCGCACGACAGACTGGCGAAGATGCCCCGCTCCTCCGGACAGAAGCCCACGCCACATCGTGCGATCTTGCGCGTCGGCAGGCCGATGGTCTCGCGTCCGAAAACGCGCACCGAACCGGCACGCGTATCCGTGAGCCCGAGAATGGCGCGCAACGTCGTGCTGCGGCCCGCGCCGTTTCGTCCCAACAGGCTGACGACCTCGCCCTGCCCCGCCACCAGATCGACGCCATGCAGGATGTGCGATTCGCCGTACCACGCTTGCAGGCCGGTCACCGCCAGCGCCGGAACGCTGGCCGCGACGAGCGACGATTCGTAGGCTTTCATGCGTGCGCTCCTTCCAGCGTGGCATCCGCCGACCCCATGTAGGCTTCACGCACCCGAGCATCGGCCGTGACGGTGGCGTAGTCGCCTTCGGCCAGAATCTCGCCGCGCTGCAATACGGTGATCGTGTCGGCGATGCCCGACACCACTTTCATGTTGTGCTCGACCATCAGCACCGTACGCCCGGCCGCGACTTGCCGGATGAGCGCAGCCACCCGCTCGACATCCTCATGTCCCATACCTTGCGTGGGCTCGTCGAGCAGCATGACGTCCGGCTCCATGGCAAGCGTCGTGGCGATTTCCAGCGCCCGTTTGCGTCCGTAGGGCAACGATACGGTCAACTCGTGCGCATAGGCGGCAATGCCTACCTCATCGAGCAACGCCATCGCACGCGTATCCAGGTCGCCCAGCCCGCGCGTGCTGCGCCAGAAGTGATAGGACTGGCCCGTGGCGCGTTGCAACGCCACGCGCACGTTCTCGATAACGGACAAATGTCCGAACACCGCCGAGATCTGGAACGAGCGGATCATGCCGCGCCGCGCCACCGCCGCCGGGGCGAGACGGGTGATGTCCTCGCCGCGATAGAAAATCTGGCCCGACGTCGGTGTCAGGAACTTGGTCAGGAGGTTGAAGCACGTTGTCTTGCCCGCACCGTTCGGGCCAATGAGCGCGTGAATCGCCCCGCGCCTGACCTTCAGATCCACGCCGTCCACCGCAGTGAAGCCACGAAACGCCTTGGTGAGCTGGCGGGTTTCGAGAATGATGTCGTCGTGATGCATGCGCTTACCCCACCACCGGTAGCGGGGTAATACCGTAACCATGTTGCAATCGACGTTCGAGCACGGGGTCTTCCAGCTCGAAATCGAAACGCTCGGCCGAACGAATACCGCCGATGGCCGCCAGCGTGCCGCACAGCATGGCGGTGCCGTCTTCGAAGCGCCCGCCTGCCTCGGCGAAGCGCGCGAGCAGATCCTGCGGCGAGCGCATCGCCGTGACCGGCCCCTGCTGGTACAGCACCTTTTCGCCGTTGATGTTGGCGTAGCTGCGCAGCATGAGCCTGTCCCAATGCGGCTCGATGTCGGCCAGCCGCCACAGCATCGCCGCGCAGGGCTTCTCGCACATCTGCTTCGAGACGGTCACCCCGTAGGTTTCCACCTCGCGGTCCGTGTGGTCCGACGCTACACCGACATACGTTTCTCCCCCGCTGCGTACGAGCAGAAACTCGACCTCGCCGCTGCTTGCGCGTCCGCTCGCCTCGATGTGGGCCTGCGTCGTGAGCCGGTCGCTCGATACCCGGTAGAACATCGGCGTGGCCGCCGGGCGCTTCACGCCCAGCACCTCCAATTCACGGATGTGATGCTCCATCGCTTCGACATCCCGCCCCGTCCAGCCCGCAATCACAAGCTGTTTGATGGCGACATCGCGCTCGACGATACCGTCTGCCGTCTGTACAACGAAATGCATGAGATTCATCTTGCCAACTCCGGTCATGGCCTGACTTCCTGGGATCACTTCTTCACGAGCGCGCACTGGCTCTGGGCGAGCGGACGAAACGCCTCGTTGGCGGGGATCGTCTGCAGCACCTTGTAGTAATCCCAGGGCTTCTTCGATTCCTTGGGCGACTTCACTTCCACGAGATACATGTCGTGCACCATCAGGCCATCGGGGCGAATCTGACCGCCTTTGGCGAAGAAGTCGTTGATGGGTGCCTGTTTCATCGACGCCATGACCGTGTCGGCCTCGTCGGTGCCGGTGCGCTGCACGGCTTGCAGGTAGTGCATGACAGACGAATAGGTGCCAGCGTGCACGAGCGTCGGCATCTTGCCGGTCTTCGCGAAAAAGCGCTGGGCCCAGGTGCGCGAGGCGTCGTCTCGGTCCCAATAGAAAGCGGTGGTCAACGTCATGCCCTGCGCCGCTTCGAGTCCGAGGCTGTGAATGTCGCTGATGAACATGTGCAGACCGGCAATCTTCTGTTTGCCGGGGGCGGTGATGCCGAACTCGCGCGCCGTCTTGATCGCATTCACGGTGTCCGCACCTGCATTGGCCAGCGCAATCACCTTGGCGCGCGACGCCTGCGCTTGCAGCAGATAGGACGACAGGTCCGCCGAATTGAGCGGATGCTTCGCGCGGCCCACGACCTTGCCGTTCACGTGTTGCAGCGCTTCGGTGGCATCCTTCTCCAGCGACGCGCCCAGCGCGTAGTCGACGGTGAGGAAATACCAGCTGTTATCGCCGCTGCGCGTCATCGCCTTGACCGTGTTCGACGCGAACGAATAGGTGTCGTACGAGTACTGCACCGTGTACGGCGAACAGTCTTCGTTGACGAGCCGTGTGGTGCCCGCGCCCGTCACGATGGCGATACGGCGTTTGGCCTTGGCGACGTTGGCCACCGCCAGCGCCACGGACGACGGCAGCAAATCCTCGACCACGTCGACCTGCTGGTTGTCGAACCAATCGCGGGCGATGGTCGCCGCCACGTCGGTCTTGTTCTGATGATCGGCCGAAATCACTTTGATCGGCACGCCGTTGACCTTGCCGCCAAAGTCGTCGACGGCCATTTGCGCGGCAATCACCGAGCCCTTGCCGCCGATGTCGGAGAAGATCGACGACATGTCGGTGAGCACGCCGATCTTCACGACCCCGTCGCTCATCTTGCCGGGCTGGGCCTGTGCGGCGAACGGCACGGCGAAGGCGGCGGCGAGCACCAGGGCAGCCATTGACGTGGTACGACTTGCGCAAAACGTAAACATGATGTTTTCCCGATAGCCTGTAGAGGTGTGGTGTGGGTGAAACCGTCTCCCGGCGGCGCGGCAACGCCCTCACGTTCGCCGCGCCCAATGCCCTGCCTTGAACGTGTCAGGCCGGGTCGTAGTAGTGAATTTCGAGAAGCAGGCAGCCGCCGTTCGACTTGAAGGGGCCATGGAACGCGCCCGGCGGGCGGCACGCATAGGTGTTCGGCGCAAACGCTTCACCGCCCTCGCCCTGTGCGTCGTTGCCGACCGTCAGATCGCCCGAGACGAGATAGACCTCCTCCCAGTAGGTATGCACGAACGGGGCCGTGGTGTAGATGCCCGGTGCGAAGCGCAGCAAGCGCGTGCGGCTGCCCGCGCGGTTCGGCTCGTCGAGCGAGCCCGCGAGAATCTTCTGTTCGATGCCCGGGGGATAGCCGGGAGGCACCTCCCATCCTTCTTTCATATCGATGGAGTGAAACTCGTCATGCAACTTGTTGATCGCCATGGGAACTCCTTGTCTGTGGCGGGTAATACCGTCGTAATGCGGTTGTCGTGGGAATGCAGTGCAGCTCAGGCCGCGACCGGCTGCCGGACGATCTCGTCCGAGAGCGCATAGGTGCCGAGCAGGTTGTCGACCAGACGCGTGGCCTTCTGCCAGTCGTACGTGCGATAGGCATGGCCCTTGGTCACGAAGGTCGCACCGGCGTAGAACATCTCGTACTGGTTATGGCGCGAGGCGAATTCGGAGCCCACGGCGTCCCAGGCGAGCTTGAAGAACTTCACGCGCGCTTCGGCGTCGGCCACCGGCGACTTCTGGGTCTTCTCGATAATGCTGGCGAGCATCGGGTTTTCGAAGTCGTGGATGCTCGACGGCAGCATGATCATGCCGCCGCCCGCCAGTTCGCGAAGCGTGCCGAGTACCTTGCCGTAGAGCTGTTGGGTGAGCACTTGCGAGCCGTAGAGCAGGTTGCGGTCCGGCACGTAGTAACCCTTCTCCATATGACCCTTCGCCTCCATGCCGTGCACCCACGCCTCGACCATCGCGGCTTCGGCCGCCAGTTGTCCGAGCGTCTCGCGTACCTGAGGGAAGGCATTGGTGCCGTTCACCTCGGTAATGCGCAATGCGATGCCCACGAGGAAGCGCAGCTTGACCATCAGTCGAACCTGACACTGATAGTTCTGATAGCTGTGGGCAGGCGTAGCGTGGAACTGCTTCGCGCACATGGCCGTGTCGCCAGCGACGAAGATGCGCTCCCACGGCACCTTCACGTCGTCGAAATACAGCACGGCGTCGTTCTCGTCGAAGCGCGACGCGAGCGGGTTATCGAACACCGACGTGGCGCTGCCCTCGTATGACTTGCGCGACAGGACGCGCAAGCCCTTGGTATTCATGGGGATCGCAAACGACAGTGCGTACATCTCGTCGCCCGCCTTGAGCGGCTGGATGCAACTGCAGAAGACCTCATTGGCCATGATGCCGCTGGTGGCGAGCATCTTCGCCCCCCGCACCGTAATGCCCTCGTGGTCCTGATCCACAATGCCGACCGCGAGGTACTTGTCCTCTTGCTCGTGCGCAGCTTTCGACTGATTGGCCTGCGGGTTGACGATCACATACGTCAGGAACAGATCGTTGTCGCGAGCGTATTTGTAGTAGTCGCGCAGCGCCCCCGCGCGCCCGGCGTCGTATTGTTCGAAAACGTCGATACCCATCACCATGCCGGAAATGCACGAGGCCACGTGATCCGGCGAGCGCCCCATGAAGCCGTAATGCAACTCGCTCCACGCTTCGAGCATCTCGCGGCGCTGCACCAGTTCGTCGTAGCTCGTGGGCAACTGCCAGATGCGCGAGACCCGATCGCCCGTGTCCGGCGACGCGAAGGTCATTGCCTCGAGGTTCTCGGGACGCGCCTGAAAGTCGTACAGACTCGCGTAGCTGCGAATGGAGTTGCGGAACGCCGGATGGGTGGTCACGTCACCGACGGCCTTGCCGTCGATATACACCTCACGTCCGTCGCGCAGTTGGCCGATATGTTGACTACCGTTCTTTACCATGACTCTCTCCTGAAACCCTGGGGAACTCACGCCGCGACCGGCGTGGTGTCGAGCGAGCGGTACTGCCCGCCGAAGAAAATGAGCGGCCGGCCGTCGTGGCGCGCCGCGTGGCGCACAACCCGTCCGACAAAGATCACGTGATCGCCACCGTCGTGTTGCGCATACGGCTCGCATTCGATGGCGGCCAGCGCACCCGGCAACCGGCCAATGCCCTCGCCCTCGAAGCTCACGCCGTCCCACTTGTTACCCCGGGCAGTCGCGAAACGGTTGGAGGTGTCGCGCTGGCTCTCGTCGAGCACGTTCACCGTGTAGCGCGCAGCCGTGCATAGGTCGTCGAGGCTCAGACAGCGCCGGTCGACAGAGAACAGCACCAGCGGCGGCGCAAGCGAGACCGAGTTGAACGACGCCACAGTGATACCGATGGGCGGCCCGTCGTCGCGGGGCGCCGTGATCACGGCCACGCCTGTGGCAAACATGGCGAGCGTGCGACGGAACTGTCGCCCCTCGTCTTCCGAAGCCTGTACTGCGGTCGATGCGTCGTTCATGATTACCTCCTTCTCAAAGCGGCCTCGCTGCGAAACGACGCGCTTCCCGTCGTCTCACCCAGCAAACCGTCTTTCGCATTTAGCTTTGTTTGTTAGTGATTATTGAACGTTAACAAAAATAGCTAATCAAGCAAGGTAAACCCTGAGCGCGAAGAAAGTGCATATGCTTTTCGCTGGTGCATCGCCGCACCCTAAGCGGGCAAAACCCTTACTGGTTATGGGGTTTCATGGGGATCGCATTGCACAAGACACAACCTGATTGCGTACAACTTATCTCGCCGACCCGAGCCGTACGGCATGTGAAAGGGGTCGCATGAAACCCTTTTTTCAATGTGGGAGAGTGCGATTCGTGAGAGATGCGGTGCTACACTCGGCCGCAATTCAAGATGTCCACCGGACGATTCGGAGTTCCCTATGCCGTCTACTACGCCGTCGCTTTTCGAAGCCCCCATCTACATGGACTACAGCGCAACGACCCCGGTCGATCCGCGCGTGGTCGAGACAATGGTTCCGTACCTGAACGTCAATTTCGGCAATCCCGCTTCGCGCAGTCATAGCTACGGCTGGACGGCCGAAGAGGCCGTGGAGACGGCCCGCGAACACGTTGCCGCGCTGCTGGGTGCCGATTCGCGCGAGATCGTCTGGACATCTGGTGCGACCGAAGGCAACAACCTCGCCATCAAAGGCGCGGCGAATTTCTACAGCGGCAAGGGCAAGCACCTGATTACCGTGAAGACCGAGCACAAGGCCGTGCTCGACACCATGCGCGATCTGGAACGGCAAGGGTTCGAGGTCACTTATCTCGACGTGCAGGAAGACGGCCTGATTACGGTCGATACGGTGCGCAGCGCCATGCGCCCGGACACCATCCTGGTGTCGGTGATGATGGTGAACAATGAAATCGGCGTGATTCAGCCGATCGCGGAGATCGGCGAACTGTGCCGTGAGCGCGGCATCGTGTTTCACTGCGACGCCGTGCAAGCCGCAGGCAAGATCCCGATCGATCTGCAAACGCTCAAGGTCGATCTGATGACGGTCACGGCCCACAAGCTCTATGGCCCGAAGGGCATCGGCGCCCTATATGTGCGCCGCAAGCCCCGCATTCGTATCGAAGCGCAGATTCACGGCGGCGGCCACGAGCGCGGCATGCGCTCGGGCACGTTGCCGACGCATCAGATTGTGGGGATGGGCGAGGCGTTCCGGCTGGCGAAGCTCGAACTGGCGTCGGAAGCCGCACGCGTCGGCACGCTGCGCGACCGCCTGCTCGCGGGCCTTCAGACGATGGACGAGGTGTATATCAACGGCGACATGACCCACCGCGTGCCACACAATCTGAACGTGAGCTTCAACTTCGTGGAAGGCGAGTCGCTCATCATGGGGATCAAGGGCGTAGCGGTGTCGTCAGGCTCGGCGTGCACATCGGCGTCGCTCGAACCGTCGTTCGTGCTGCGCGCGCTCGGGCGCAGCGATGAACTCGCACACAGCTCGATCCGATTCACGTTGGGGCGCTTCTCGACCGAGGCGGAAGTCGACAGCGTGATCGAACAGGTGCGCGGCACCGTCGGCAAGCTGCGCGCAATGAGTCCGCTATGGGATATGTATCAGGACGGTGTCGATCTGAACTCGATTCAGTGGGCGGCTCACTGAGGGAACGCCGGTGCCGCGCCGGGTTCAGCGCTTGTCGCGGGTCGCCAGCAGGTGGCTCAGATCCAGCGTGGCACGGTCGCCGTTGGTCACGAGTCTGTCGACGACGGCACACAGCACTTTGAATTCGGTACGCGTTACGCCCTCGAACAGCACGTCGTTGATACGCTGCTGAGAGGGTGTCAGTTCGTGGAGCAGTTTTGCGCCGGCCGCCGTGACCGTCAGGCTCATCTTGCGGCGGTCTTCCGGATTCTGACGTTTGTCGATCAGCTTGAGCGCCTTGAGCTTGTTCGTCTCGATGGTCACGAACGCACCCGACAGGTGCAAGTGCTCGGCCAATTGATTGACGGTGACATCCCCCTGCGACGAGAGATGCACCACTGACTGGAGCAGCGAGTATTGAATACCCGTCAGACCGATCAGGCTGCCAAAACCATCGCGCACCGACAACAGCCGTGCGGCGAATGGCAGCAACCCATTGATCAGATGACGGAATTCGGCGTCGGAACCGTCGATGAGACAGGCTGGATTGGTGACGGTAAGGGCCTTCTGGGCCGGCAATTTTGGCATGGAAGCGTTCGGTAAGCGGCGCGGCGCGCCAGGACAATCACTTTGAAAAAAAATTATACTGCAAAGTTATCTGCGTCCTGGCGAGCGAGGTTCGATGCCCCGCCCTGCCGCGCCCCGGCCCAACGCGCCTGGCCGGCCGGCGTCTTTACCAGCGGACGGTCATCCCGCCCATCCAGGAGTCTCTATAGGTCTGGGGATTGAGCCCGCGCCGGTAGCCGACGTCGAGATCCAGCCAAGGCTTCGGGCTGTAGATCGCGCCGAGAATCATGAACGCCGGATGGGTCCGCTGTGCGAAGTCGGGGTTTTGCGACGTGCCGACATCGAAGATCAGTTGCGTTGACGGCAACACACGGTACATCACCGCCCCAGAGACCTTCCACAATGCCTGACGTTGCGACTGTCGGTTCGGCTCATAGGTTGCCCCGGCGTTGAACAAGAATGTCCAGTCACCGATCGCATACTGGGTGAGCAACGTCGCACCGGCATTCACCCGGCCAGTGCCGAGCCCGCGCCGATCGTTGCCCGACGGAAACGTCAGGTAGGGTTTGAGGCCGACACTGAAAGCCCCGTCGTCGTACATGCGCCACTTGGCGCCCGTCTCCACATCGCCAATGCCGCTGCCCGCAGTATCGGAGCGATTCTGGATGGTCGTGTAGGGGACGTTGACGTAGAGGTCGATCGCCTCGCCCACGCCGCGCGTTAGCGTGCTGTTCCAAAGGCTCTGGTGCCCGATGTCCGGTTGCTTCGACGTGACTTCGCTATTCGTCTCGAATTGCCAGTTGCCGTCGCCCTGCGTGCCGGTGTCGTCGGTGACCAGCGGGTGGGCGGCGAAAGCGCTGAGCGGGCAAAACAGCGCCAGATACATCAGTTGCTTCTTCATGATTCGTTCTCTTGTTAAGCCTATGTCGCACCGCGCGCTGCGCGGTGCTTGCATGTGGGTCGCCCGCCCCCCGCCCAAAGGGGCGGGAGGGTCGCGTCATTTCAATGTGAGTGGTGCGCCGGGTCGAGGCTCGATCAGAACCAGCGGCCAAAGCGGCGGATGTAGATCGTCTTCACCATCTGAGCCAGCGCGATGTAACCGAGCATGGTCGCCACGAGCCAGTAGAAGTACGAGCCCGGCAGTGCGACGAAGCCCAGTGCCTCGGCAAACGGCGAGTACGGCAACCAGCAGGCGATCGCGATGGCCACCGACGTCGACAGCATGATCGGCAGCGCCGGCGTGCTTTGCAGGAATGGGATCTTCTGGGTGCGCAGCAAGTGCACCACAAGCGTCTGCGACACCAGGCCTTCGACAAACCAGCCGGAGTTCATGATGACCTGCCCCGCGTCGCCACCCTGGGCGTGATACAGCGCGCCCGCACCGAAGACCGTCCACATCAGCACGTAAGTCGTGATGTCGAACACTGAAGAGGTCGGCCCGAGCCACAACATGAAGCGCCGGATATTGCCGGCATCCCACTTGCGCGGCTTTTTGAGGAACTCGGGGTCCATGCGATCCCACGGCAGGAACATCTGCGAGATGTCGTACACGAGGTTCTGCACCAGCAGTTGCATCGCGAGCATCGGCTGCCATGGCAGAAACGCGCTGGCCACCAGCACCGAGAACACGTTGCCGAAGTTCGAGCTGGCCGTCATGTTCAGGTACTTCAGAATGTTGCCGAACGTCTCCCGTCCCTTGATCACGCCCTCTTCCAGCACCATCAGGCTCTTTTCGAGCAGGATGATGTCAGCGGTCTCCTTGGCGATGTCGGCACCGGTGTCCACCGAGATGCCAACGTCTGCATCGCGCAATGCGGGGGCGTCGTTGATGCCGTCACCCAGGAACCCCACGGTGTGGCCGTTCGCCTGCAATGCCTTGACCACGCGCGCCTTGTGCAGCGGTGCGAGTTTCGCGAACACCGTGGTGTGCCCGACGATCTCACGTAGCCTGGCGTCGTCCATCGGCTCGATGTCCGATCCCAGCAACGGGGTACCCGGCTCAATGCCCACCTGACGGCACACATTCATCGTGACGATGGGGTTGTCGCCAGTGAGCACCTTGACCGTCACGCCGTGCTCGCGCAGTGCGGCAATGGCGGGCGCGGCCGAATCCTTGGGCGGATCGAGGAAGGTCAGGAAACCGCAGACCGTCAGGCCCGCTTCGTCAGTCGTCTTGTATTGCGTCTTGGTCTCGCCCGCCGGAATGTCGCGCGTCGCGACAACAAGGACACGGAAGCCCTCTTCGTTGTAAGCCTCGGCACGGGCCAGCAGCATGGCGCGGGCCGTGTCGTCGAGCGCGCGCACGCCCGCCGGGGTCTTCACGTGCGTGGAGACGGACAACATTTCTTCGACGGCGCCCTTGGTCACCATCAGGTGCTCGCCACGGTCGTTGGCGACCACGACCGACAAACGCCGGCGCACGAAGTCGAACGGCAACTCGTCGATTTTGGCGAACGTGCGCGGTCGCACGGCGTCACCGATCTCGTTGGCGCGACGGATGATCGCCACGTCGATCAGATTGCGCTGTCCGCTCTGGTGATAGCTGTTGAGCCAGCCAAGGCGCAACACGTCCTCCTGCTCGTCGCCCGTCACGTCGAGATGCCGCTCGAGAATGATGCGGTCTTGCGTGAGCGTGCCGGTCTTGTCGGTACAGAGCACGTCCATGGCGCCGAAGTTCTGAACGGAGTTCAGACGCTTGACCACCACCTTGCGGCGCGCCATTGCCATTGCACCGCGCGCCAGATTGGCGCTCACGATCATGGGCAACATTTCCGGCGTCAGGCCGACGGCCACCGCAAGCGCGAACGTCAGGGCGCTCACCCAGTCGCCCTTGGTCAGTCCGTTGATCATGAAGACGACCGGCACCATCACCAACATGAAGCGGATGAGCAACCAGCTCACGCTGTTCACGCCACGGTCGAAGCTCGTCTCGACTCGCTTGTGGCTCACGACGTTCTTCGCAAGCGCACCGAAATAGGTGTCGCCCGCCGTTGCAACGACAACACCGGTGGCGGTACCGCTCACCACGTTGGTGCCCATGAAGCAGACGTTCGACAGGTCGAGCAGGCTGGCATTGCCCTGCCCGCCGGTCGTCTCTGCCGACTTTTGCGCAACGGCGCCCAGCGTGTCGTACTTCTCGACGGGCAACGCCTCGCCGGTGAGCACCGCCTGACTGATGAACAGGTCGCGAGATTCCATCAGACGCAGGTCGGCCGGAATCATGTCGCCCGCCTGCAACGTCACGATGTCACCCACGACCAGCTCACGCATGGCGACTTCGTGACGTTCCGACTCACCCGAGACGGTGACACGGCGGCGAACGGACGCCGTGGTGCGCACCATCGCCTTGAGCTTCTCTGCCGCGCGCAACGAACGGAACTCGGAGAAAAAGCGCAGCAGGCCGCTGATCGTCACCATCGTCAACAGGATGATGATGCCCGTGTACTCCTTGTCGTCCGGGTCGGCGAAGTAGACGTCGGTGAAGAAGCTGACGATGGCGAGCGCGAGCAGCACCATGACAAACGGGTTCTTGAAGGCACTGAACAACTGCACCGTCCAGTGGGGCGGCTTGTCGTGCGCGATCTCGTTGGGGCCAAAGCGGGTCTGGCGCTGGCCGACATCCTCGAGCGTGAGACCGCTCTCGTCGGTGCCGAGTGTGTGAAAGACGTCCTGCAGTGGTTCGGTCGCCAGCCGGGCGACGGCGTCGGGGCCCGAGAGCGGCAGGTCGGAGGTTGTCGAGTGTTCGACAAAGCCGCGCTGTTTATGGCGCGAGCGAAGGTTCTTGTTCATGACGATTTCCTGGCACGGCTTACGCTGGCATGGCGGCCGGCCGGTCTCGTCAAGCGCTACCGGATGTCATGTCTCCGGAAAAACGCGCAAACGCACCCAGCCGCGCCGCGCGGCGCGCGGTCGGTAGTAACGAAAATTCTTGGATCTGGCATCGGAGCGCCCGCCGGAAGTCCGTGCGACAGGCGCGCGGTTCCGACGGGCCTCATTCGGCTACTTCCGTCTTCCATATCGGACTCCTTATGTTTTGCTATTCGGCATACCGGCAGACGCTATCGCGCTGCGCGGCAAAGAAATGACGCATCGATCGGCGGTGTCGCGCTATGCGTGCGCGGGCATGGCATCGGCGGGCACGCGACGGGTGCCGTCATCGGACCAGACCACGCGACGCACGCTACGCTCGCCGGACAGGCGCATGACGAGCGACGTGAGCGACGCACGCGAGGCGAGCGGACAATCGAGCGTGACGGTGGCAGACGCTTCGTCGCGGTCGTTCCAGCGCGTAATGCTGACGTGCGTCGCGCGAAGCCCGAGCGCGGTGAGATCGACGAACATCTGCTTGCGCAATGCCCCCAGGGCTTCGGCCAGGCAGACGATGGTCAGGCGCGACACCGGCGTGGTGCGCGTCGATTGGCTTTGAGAAGCCTGAAACGTTTGAAAAACTCGCATGACTTCCTCGCATGGCTGCGATTCGCCCCTACCGCACGCGGCAAGGGCAGTCGGCGCGTGCGCGTGCCGTCTCGATGCCAGAGGCATGCGCAAGACGACAACACCCATCACGGGCACAACAGTGGAATTTCTGCGGGAATCGCGCCGAAGAGGTGACGCTCAGGAAGAGCGATTATCGGCGCTAGACACCGCATCCTGCATGAGGACGCGGCACAGGGAAGGCTGTGGATCCTCAGGCAATCAGTCGATCAACGGTCGACTACTACTGGCATCGGAATTCACGGACAACCCCTTAAATTGAAGACAGGGCGGATGGTAACTGAGGCCAAATTGGAGCGTCAAGCGTAAAATGCTGCGCCGCAACCTAGTTGGGAATTTACCTATCGATTGAGGCGCTTTACCGCCGCCCAAAGCCACAGGACCGGGCTTGCGCGCCTGCCGAACGGCATTTCTGTGAGCATGAATGCGGGGCGGCGCGCCACCGGCCGAACTCGCCGGCCAGCCCTTATTCGTTCTCTTCGAAGTAGTGCCCGAACTTCACCTGCTTGGTGCGGATGTAACGTTCGTTTTCCTCGCGCATCGGAATGTCGAGCGCCACGCGTTCGCAGACCGGGATGCCGTGCTTCGTGAGCGTATCGAACTTCTTCGGATTGTTACTCATGAGACGCACCGAGCGCACGCCCAGAATGCGCAGGATCGCGGCTGCGGAGTCGTATTCGCGAGCGTCGTCGGGCAACCCCAGATCAAGGTTCGCTTCAACGGTATCGCGGCCCTGCTCCTGCAGCAGATACGCGCGAATCTTGTTGCTCAGGCCGATGCCGCGTCCTTCATGGCCTCGCAGATACAGCATGACGCCGCAGCCGGCTTCGGCGATCTTGCGCATACCCGCGTCGAGTTGTTCGCCGCAATCGCAGCGGTAGGAACCGAAGACATCCCCCGTCAGGCATTCCGAATGCAGACGCACCAGCGTAGGCGCATCGGTCGACACATCCCCCATGACCAGCGCGAGATGCTCGTTGTTGCTGCCTTTGACGCGGAATGCGTGGGAGGTGAAAGTGCCATAGCGGGTCGGCAGGGTCGCGGTAGCGACAAGCTCGACGCATTCGCCAGCGTCGCACGCGGGCGTGGCAGAGGCATTACCAGGGGACTTCATGATGACGTTCAAACGGGCCGAAATGGAGAGTCGCGTGCCACCAGACAGCGGTGGCGTGTGCTCGGAGTGTACCGCCATTTCCGATTTTCGGCCGGCAGCGGCGTGCAACACACTGTTGCAAGTCGCTGCCGAATCGGCGGCTTCGGCCCCCGGTGCGTTCCTTCGGACGAAATCAAACAGCGCCAAACGGTGAGGCGTTCGCCACCAACCTATCGCGAATCGATGCAATGGCGGCGATGGCGTCATCGATGTCGTCGTCGCCGATATGACGGTGCGTGACCAGCCGCAGCATGGAAGTGCCGCTCGCGCGCGCCAGAATGCCGCACTCCGCGAGCGCCGCCTCCCACGCGCTGGGATTGCATTCTCGCTGCTCCGCCACACGCAACCGCACGATATTGCTTTTCGACGGCACGGCGTCCACCAGTTGAGGATCGATCTGTGCGAGTCCTGCCCACAAGCGTTGCGCGCGCCGATTGTCGTCGGACAGGCGCGTGATCATCGTCTCCAGCGCCACCTTGCCCGCCGCAGCCATAATGCCCGCCTGACGCAAGCCGCCGCCCGTCATGCGCCGGAATGTGCGCGCCTGTTCGATCATCGCGTGCGAACCGGCGAGCATGGCGCCCATCGGCGCGGAGAGTCCCTTTGACAGGCAGAACGTCAGACTGTCGCAATGGGTGGTGATCTGGCCGACGTCGACGCCCAGCGCGGCGGCCGCGTTGAACACGCGGGCACCGTCCATGTGCACCGGCACCCGCGCACGCGACGCCAGCGCGTGCACGTCGGCTAAATACCCCAGCGACGGCACGTAGCCGCCGGAATGGTTATGGGTCGACTCCACACCGACCATCGCCGTGGGCTGCCCGTAACGCGAAAAGCCGGGACGCAACGCCCCGGCCAGTTGATCGAGATCCATCTCGCCGCGCACCGACGGGATAAGCACCGGATACAGATGCGCGAGCCGCGACATGCCGCCCGCCTCCGACTTTGCCATGTGCGACTGTGCGTCGACCACGGCCTCGCCACCGCGTGTGGCATGACACAGCGAGGCGATCAGGTTGCCCATCGTGCCGGAGACGACGAACATCGCCTCCTCTTTCCCGGTCATGACCGCCGCGAGATGTTCGAGTGCGCGTACCGTGGGGTCGCCCTCGAGGGTGTCGTCACCCAGCGACGCGGCCTGCATTGCTTCCCACATCAGTGCCGTGGGACGGGTGACGGTATCGCTTCGCAGATCGACAAAGCGCCCCGTGTTACCTGAGGTCATGCGAACTCCTGAGCGTGGGCATGGCTGCCGGTGCTCGCGGACGAGGCCTCGGCAGCAAGCGCCACCTGCACAGCCTCGGGCGACTCGTAGGCAATGCCGGCCAGCTTCATGACGAGCTTGACGGCCACGGTGTTGCTGAAAACGTTGATGGCAGTACGGCCCATGTCGAGGAAGGCATCGACACCGGCAATGATCGCGAGCGCTTCGATGGGCACGCCGATGGTCGTGAGCACCATTGCAATGGCCACCAGCCCGCCAGACGGCACGTTTGCGCTGCCTTTGCTGGCGAGCGTGGTGACGAGCACGATGGAGAGCAGCGTCGGCATGTCGAGCGGCACGTGATACGCATCGGCCAGAAAACCGACGGCCAGTGCGAAGTACATGATCGAGCCGTCGCGGTTGAACGCGTAACCGAGCGGCAGCACGACCGACGCGATGGCCTTGGGCACCCCCATGGCGATGAGCTTCTCCATATGCAATGGCAGCGTGGCTTCCGATGAGCGCGTGGCGAAAGCGAGAATCACCGGCTCACCGATGGCGCGCGTTGTCTCCAGCGGCTTTTCGCCGATGGCCTTGAGCAGAATCCAGAACAGCACCAGCAGCACGCCGAGGCCGAGGTACATCGTGCCCACGAGTTTGACGAGGGCGAGAATCGTGCCGATACCCTGCGTTGCGAACAGCCAGGAGATGATGGCGAAGATCGCGAGCGGCGAGAGCGAGATGATCCAGTCCGTCAGCTTGAACACGGCCCCCATGAGGGCATCGAGCACCCCCACGAGCGGCTTGGCACGCTCACCGATGGTGGAGAGCGCCAGACCGAGCAGCACCGCGAAGACCAGCACCGGCAACAGGTTGCTGCCGCTCATCGCCGCGAAGATGTTCGACGGGATCATCTCCAGGAAGAATTTGGTCCAGTCGACCGAGGCGGCAATCGGCTTGGCCGACGCATGTGCCGCCGCGAGATTCGCCCCGAGTCCCGGATGGAAGATCGCGTTCAGGCCCAGTCCGATCACGATCGAGACCAGCGTGGCGATGAAGAAGTAGATGAGGCTGATGGCCGAGACCCTTCCGAGCGCGCGGGCGTTGTGCCCCATCTGATAGATGCCCAGCGTGATCGCGGTGAAAACGAGTGGCACGACGATCATCTTCACGGCCTGTACGAAGGCCGTGCCCAAGGGCATGAGCTTCGTGGCAAGCGCCGGGGCGAACATACCGCAGCCGATGCCGAGCGCCAGACCGATGAGCATCTGGACGGGCAACGGGATGAGACGTTTCTTGCTGGCGGAACGTGACGACATGACAACAATCTCCGGAAATTGCGTGGCGACGCGGTTTTCGCTTGTCAGAGGCGATCAGCGCTGAGTACCGGGCGGCACGGTGGGAGGAACGAGCGCCTGCAGGCGCGCTTGCATGGCGTGCGTGAGGTGATCCCAGACATGACGCTGGGCCGCCTCGGGACGCCCGGCGGCGATGGCATCGAAGATCGCGAGGTGTTCGCGAACTGCGGCGCGCGTGCGCTCGGCGTCGTAATGCGGGATGCGTTGCAGCGCCAGACCATTCTGGGTGCGCAACGCGTGATAGGTCTCGGTGAGCCGCACGTTGTCGGCCGCGGCAAACATCGCCTCGTGAAACTGCCAGCCCACGCGCTGCGTGATGTCGACGTCAAGAGGCAAGCCCTGCTCGCCCTGCGCATCCAGTGCACGCAAGCGAACGGCGACTTCCTGGAGCGCCGGCGTCACGCCCTTTTGCGCCGCGAGCCACGCGGCCATGCCTTCGAGCGCGAGCCGGACTTCGTGAATCTCGCTCAGGTCCCGCACCGACAACTGCCGCACGAAGGTGCCGCGCATCGGCACGATCTCCAGCAGGCCGTCGTTGGCGAGCGCGCGAATCGCCTCGCGCACGGGCGTGCGGCTCACGCCGAAGCGCTCCGACAGGGCACGCTCGGAGAGCGCTTCGCCCGCGCGAATTTCACCGGAGACGATCAGGGCGCGAATGGCGTTATAGGCCGAATCGCTCAGGGCGGGAGTATGTTGTGTCTGGCTCATGACTGGTATACCAGCAAAAAACAATTGGCCGGTCAACGTGAAAATCTGTTGAACAGTGGGATTTTCGGGTAAACGATAGCCCCGCTTCCCCCTGCCAGCGAGGCAGGGGGGAAGCGTACGGCAAGGGATCACGCCAGGCGCCGGGAAGATGTGCGATCGTGAAGTTGAATCGCTTCGCTCAACGCCCCGTTGTCATACCCCGTCGAGCGTTGAGGATCGGGCGAAGGCGGCCGCGACGCAGGAAAGCTGTCAGTGAAAGCAGTGTTACGATGCGCACGACGCTATGGCCCGTATGGGTGCACGAGCGACAGACTCACCCTCCTCCGTTCTCCGCCGTATTGCCGATACTTCGCAGAAAACCATCGGAATGATCAATTTCAATCTTCTGCCGCACTTTCTGGCGACCGTCGCCGTGCTCGTCGCGATTCCCGGACCAACGACCGTCTACATCTCGACGGCCAGCGCCAGCCGGGGCTTCCGATTCGGCGTGGCCGCGCTGACAACATCGAACGGCGCGACGGCGTGATCGCACCTTAGTGAGAACCTCGCAAATGTTGATCGCCTTCGCCGGACTGCCAGGTGCCGGAAAAACAACCGTGGCGCAAGCCCTCGCTCGCGAGATGGCCGCAGTCTATCTGCGTATCGATACGTTGGAGCAGGCATTTATCGCGTCTGGAAGCTGCGGTGCCGATGTGGGGCCTGCCGGCTATCTCGCCGGGTATGCCGTGGCGAAAGACAATTTGCGCCTTGGGCAGACCGTCGTCGCGGATTCGGTCAATGCCTTGCAGGTGACGCGCAGTGCCTGGCGACGTGTGGCGCGCGAAACCGGTGTGCCTATCGTCGAGGTCGCGCTGATTTGCTCCGATGCAGCCATGCACCGCGCCAGGGTCGAGGGCCGACGTGCCGATATTCCCGGCCACAACCTGCCGACATGGGAAAGCGTGCTCGAACGTCAATACGATGCTTGGGATACCGAGCCTCTCGTCATCGACACTGCCGGCCTGTCGGTGAAGCAGGCTGTCGCCACGATCCTTCGTCATCTGCCGCGGGACCGACAAGGCTAACCTAGCCTCGCCCTATGTGCCGCCACTGAGCAAGGCCGGTTTCCCGAACGCCGCGCTCGCCATGTCGGCCATGTTGTTTGTGTCGTTTATGTCTGTGACGCACTCATTCCTGTTCTCAAATTCCCGCATGCTGTACGCGCCGAACCTGAATCGGCGAAGGCCCCTCTGAGCAATCGCCCTCGTCATAGCAAAATGCCCGTTGACGGCCGTAAGGCGTCGACGGGCATTTTGTTGGACCACACAAGAATCTCTGGCGGAAAGCAGCCGGAGTCGAACCGACCTGGGAGCGGCTGACGCCCCCAACCGGGTTTGAAGCCCGGCCGCATCACCGGATACGGATGCCTTCCTTAATTCAAAACAATTTCACTTGCCCAATGACGAGGGAAGTGCTCCTGCATTGCGCAGGCGACCTAACGATAACGTCACCCCAACATTGACTTACGCCGCCCCCCACACCACTCCGGGACGCCGCACATGAAAATTGCCAACGCGGCGAGTATATCCCGCACGATCGAAGAACTCCAGAATCTGAATCGCACGCTTGCGCCCCAATCCCGTCGCATCCCGAAACACGCCGGCTTCGACCTTGCCGTCCGCGCCGGCGATCATGCCCGCCAGCGTCTGCATGCACGCGTCGTCGTAGAACAGGTCCTTAACGATCTGATGCACGCGTGCCTGCCGCGCGAGCTTGCGCAACACCGAGCGTACCCGCTCTTCGGGCACGTTCAGCTCGCGTCCCATATCCCGGACCCAAGGCGGATCGAAGTGCCCCCGCGCCACGCACTGCAGCAACACTTCGGCCAGCGCATTCTCCTCATCCGTCATTTCGACGCGGTGCGCCGGCAGGTGCAACCACGCACCCGTGCGCGCCAGCGCACCTTCGGCCAACATCGCGCGCACCACAATGCGCCAGCACGAGGTGTCCAGCGACGGCCACGTCATGCGGCCCAGACGCGCAGCATCGAGACCCGGCTCGTCCGGCACGCGTGCGTGATAGTCGCGCAGCGCATCGAGCACCCGGCTGCGAACGATGTCCCACGCCTGCGGCGCAAACGCCAGTGCCCCCCCTTCCGCCTCGGGAAGCACCACGGCGTTCGCCGGCCACTGCCATTGCCCCGCAGGCAACCCCGTCAGCGCGACCACCTGCGCACTCGTCAGTCCGAATGCCGACTGCGCGAGAAGCGCATCGAGCCCGTCATCATCGAGATAACGCGCAACGGCATCGAGCCACGCCAGACGCGCAGCCGAACGACGCTTTCGTTCGGGCGCCGCCGGGTCGAGCACGCGTCCGCCGCCAACGGTTGCCGTCGCCTGCGGATTGCGCACGATGAAGCGGTCGCCCGGCATTGCGCAAACAGGCGTATCGAAGACCAACTGCACGCGCATCGTACTCCCCGGCGCCAGCGTGTCGCCTTCGAGAAGCACCGTATGGGCCTGCCGATGCGCCGTGCCTAAATGAACGTGCAGCGGAAACCATTGCGTGAGCGGCGCACTGCCTTCCAGCCAATGCAGCTCGACGTCCACATGCGTCGACGGCGCCGACAATCCCGCAGCGACGATCCAGTCGCCGCGCCCGAGCTGGTCACGCTCGACACCCGCCAGATTCAACGCACAGCGCTGCCCTGCCTTGCCCGCTTCCACCGGCCGGTTCTGTGCATGGATGCTGCGTACGCGCACCGGCAGTCCCTGCGGCATCACCGTGAGGGAGTCCCCCACGTGCACGGTGCCGGCGAACGCCGTGCCGGTCACGACCGTGCCTTGGCCCGCCAGCGTGAAGACGCGGTCCACCGCCAGTCGAAACACGGCGTCGTTGCGGCGCGATGCGTTGCCGGACTCGCTCAGCGCCTGCGCCGCACGCGTCAACGACTCGCGCAACAGCGCCACACCAGCGTCGCCCGGCGTCGTCGCGCACACAGGCACCACGTCAGCCTGGGCCAGCGGGGTGTGCGCGAGCCATTGCGAGATCTCTTGCGTCACCGCCGCCAGACGCACCGCGTCGACACGATCCGCCTTGGACAGCGCCACCATGCCACGCCGCACGCCCAACATCGTCAGAATGGCGAGATGCTCGCGCGTCTGCGGCATGATGCCGTCGTCTGCCGCGATCACCAGCAACGCGAAGTCGATGCCGACCGCACCGGCCGCCATCGTGTGAATCAACTTCTCGTGTCCGGGAACGTCGATGAATCCCAACACCTCCCCATCCGGCAACGGTGTGTAGGCATACCCCAATTCAATGGAAATGCCGCGCGCTTTTTCTTCCTTCAGCCGGTCGGTGTCGACACCGGTCAACGCGCGAACGAGACTCGTCTTGCCGTGGTCGATATGACCTGCGGTGCCCACGATCATGCACGAAGCTCCGCAAATTGCAGCGCGAGCCGCGCCTCTTCCTCCGTTTCGAGACAACGCAGATCGAGCCATAACGTCTGATCGGCAATGCGGCCGATCACCGGATACGGCAGCGCGCGCAACGCCGCTTCGAGTTTGGCGAGCGCACGACCGCTGCCACGTTTGCCACCACCGGCAGGCGCAATCGCCAGTCCATAACTCGGAAGCTGCTCGACGGGCAACGCGCCACTGCCGATCTGACTCACCATCGGCGCGGCGGTGACGGTATAGGCATCGCCCAGCGACTGCGCAAGAACGGGAGCGAGACGCTCCGCCTGCACCGCCATGTCGGCACGTGTACGCGTGAGCAGCCGCAACGTGGTGAGCCGCTCGGTCAGATGATCCGGATCGCGATACAGGCGCAGCACCGGCTCGAGCGCAGCAAGCGTCAGTTTGCCGACGCGCAGTGCTCGCTTGAGCGGATGCTTCTTGATTTTGGCGATGAGGTCCTTGCGTCCGACGATCATGCCCGCCTGTGGCCCGCCCAGCAATTTGTCGCCGGAAAAGGTGACGAGATCGGCGCCCGCCGCAATCGTCTCCTGCACGGTCGTCTCGTGCGGCAGGCCCCAGCGCTCCAGCGGCGCGAGCGTGCCGCTGCCGAGATCCACCGCCACCGGCACACCGTGCGGCCGGGCAATCTGCACGACCTCGGCAACGTCGACACTCTTGGTGAAGCCAGAAACCTCGTAGTTGCTGCAATGCACTTTCATCAGCAACGCCGTCTTGTCGCCAATCGCATTGCGATAGTCGGCGGCATGGGTGCGATTGGTCGTGCCCACCTCGACGAGCTTCGCGCCCGCGTGCGTCATGATGTCGGGGATGCGAAACGCGCCGCCGATCTCCACCAGTTCGCCGCGCGAGACGACGACCTCACGACGCTTGGCGAGCGTCGCCAGCATCAGCAGCACCGCCGCTGCGTTGTTGTTCACGACAGTTGCCGCCTCGCCGCCGGTCAACTCGCACAGCAAGGGCGCGACGAGATCGTCGCGGTCGCCGCGTCCGCCAGTAGCGAGATCGAATTCGAGGTTGGCCGGGGCGGTGAGCGCCTGCATGACGGCCTCGACGGCGGCCTCCGGCAGCAACGCGCGTCCGAGATTCGTGTGCAGCACCGTACCCGTGAGATTGAAGACCGGACGCAGCGTCCCCCGGTTGCGCTCGGTCAGGGCGTGCGTCACTCGCCCCCCGAAAGCAGCCGGTGTGAGCGTGTCACGCGTCAGCGTGCCCGTGAGCGCCGCCGCACGGCATTCGTCGAGATCACGACGCAAGGCAGCCGTGACTTGTGTGCGGCCAAAGTCGGCCAGCGCGGCCTGAAACTCCGGCATCCCCAGCAGCCGGTCAAGCGACGGCAGATCCGCCGCCCCCGCCAGCCCGTGATCGTGCTCGGCCATCCCCATCCCCTTAAGCGTCTTCAGTGTTCTGCCAGAGCAACGGGTTCCCGTTGGCCCGCGCGTATCCCGCTTCGCCCATCAATACGTCGAGGGCGAGGCTCGCGAGGTCATCGGCAACTGGCTCGACGAACGGGTCTTTGTCCTGATAGAAGATCTTGCGATAGCCGTGGCAGTCGTCGCACGACTCTGCCCGGATGGGTGACGACGCAACGCGCTTGGCCGCTTCGTCGAGCTTCGGACGGCCATCGGCGGCCTTGGCGACGTCTGCCTCGGCATTGACTGCCGCCAAAGCTTGTGCGTTCGATGCCGCTGCGTCCCCCGACTTGTCGACGACGTGGTACGCGACATGTTCGCTCGCTTCGCAATGGGTGCACTTCACGCGAACCATATGCCATTCGGTCGAGCACAGTCCGCAGGCGAGATAGCGGTAGCCTTCGTGCGCGCCACCGATACGAACGACGCTCGCCACCGGCAGCGTGCCGCACACCGGGCAGACGTTGGGCACGTCGAGCATCGGCACTTCGCTTGCATCGAACGTGCTTGCCACGCCCGTCCAGAGCACTTGCAGCGCGGCCATCAGAAACGGTGCGCTCGCGGCATCGACGCCTTTGCCGTGCCCGGCGAGCAGCGATAGCGCCCCAGCTTCGAGCGTGGCCGGATCGGTTGCACGAATCCGATCGAGTACCCCGCGAACCGGAGCCGGCAAGTCCGGCTGCGCCGCCACAGCGTCGAGCAGCGGTGTGAGCAGCGGCTGCCAGCGCCCCGCGTCGTATCCGCCGGTGGCGGGCACGAGCGGCATGCAGTGCCGCTGTGCCTGCTCGATGGATTCGACGGACGGGCGTTCTGGCTGGAAGTTGTCGAGCACGCGTTGCTGCGCGTCGACAAGTACGGCCATCAGCCGCAGGTAGTCGCCCAGCGGATGGCCGTCGGCAAGTTGACGCAAGCGCGCCGCCCGTGCCGAGAAAACCTCGGCACGCTGCGGCATGCGCAAACGGGGAATGGAAGTGCGATCGAGCGACTCGATCTGTCCGGGTTCAAGAATGCGTTGCAAGGTGGCCGGCCTCGTAAGAGCGTCCGGCCACCTGGGCCGGACTCATTTGTTGAGTTGCTTGTACCAGGCGCGATGGTGTTTCCACGCCCAGCCGCGGGTGACGGTTCCGCGCGTCATGGCGCGCACGGAACCCTTGATCCAGATCGCCGCGTAGATGTGCGTAATGATGCCGCAAATCAACACGAATGCACACACCGCATGCACATCGGATGCCAGACGAACAACCCAGATCGGGAAGTAGAACGCGAAATATGCGCGCCAGATCACGATACCCGAGAGCAGCAGTCCGATCATGCACAACACCATCACATAGAAAAGCAGCTTCTGTCCGGCGTTGTAGCGCCCGACCTCCGGCAGATTCTCTTCGCGATTGTCGAGCACGTCACCGATCTTCTTCATCCACTCCGTGTCGCGCGACTCGAACTTGTTGTAGCGGGCAAGCCGCAGCGCGAGCCACACGAAGGCGACGAACATCACCAGCCCGACGAACGGATGCAGAATCCGCGTCCACGGCCCGCCGCCGAACAGATGGGTGAGCCAGAACATCGACGGATGGAACAGCGCCAGCCCGGAAAGCGCGAGCAGAATGAACGTGCCCGCGACAATCCAGTGGTTGATGCGCTCCGCGGCGTTGTAACGCTCGATCAGATCGTCCTTGCGATCGCTTGGTTCGTGCGACATGGTCAGACCTCCTCGTGCGTGACGGCGCCCTTCTGGCCATCGGGACCATCGCCCTTGCGGGATGCATCGTACCGGCGGGCTTGCGCCTCATCCTCTTCGGTCGTCTCGTTCGGACCGGTCTTGATGTAGTGGAAGAAGCCGGCAATCGCAGTGAACGCCATGGCGGCTACGCCCAGCGGCTTGGCGATGCCCTTCCAGAACGTCACCATCGGGCTGATGCGCGGGTTATCCGGCAGGCCGTGATACAGCGACGGCTTGTCGGCATGATGCAGCACGTACATCACGTGCGTGCCACCCACCCCCGCCGGATCGTAGAGCCCCGCGTTATCGAAGCCCCGCGACTTCAGGTCTTCGATGCGCTCGGCCGCCTGATCTTTCATGGCGTCCTTGGTGCCGAACATGATCGCGCCGGTCGGACACGTCTTCACGCACGCCGGCTCCAGCCCGACCGACACGCGATCGGAACACAACGTGCACTTGTAGGCCTTGTGGTCCTTCTGCGAGATACGCGGGATGTTGAACGGGCACCCGGTAATGCAGTACCCGCAGCCGATGCAGTTCTCTTCGTGAAAATCGACAATGCCGTTGGCGTATTGCACGATCGCCCCCGGCGACGGGCAGGCCTTCAGGCAGCCCGGGTCCTCGCAATGCATGCAGCCATCCTTGCGGATGAGCCACTCGAGGTCGCCCTTCGGGTTTTCGTACTCGGTGAAGCGCATGAGCGTCCACGAGTCCGCCGACAGGTCGCGCGGATTGTCGTACACGCCCACGTTCTCGCCGACTTCGTCGCGCAGATCGTTCCATTCCATGCACGCCGTCTGGCAAGCCTTACAGCCAATGCACTTCGAGACGTCGATGAGTTTGGCGACGTCGCCCGTGTGCGCCTCGCGCACAGAGGGCGACGGCAAGGTCGTTGCCGAGCGCCGTTTGATATCAAGTGATTGCAGTGCCATGGCGCCTCCCTATGCCTTCTCGACCTTCACCAGGAACGACTTGAACTCGGGGGTCTGCGAATTGCCGTCGCCGACGATCGGCGTAAGCGTGTTCGCGAGGAACCCGGGTTTGGCCACCCCCTTGAAGCCCCAGTGAATCGGAATGCCGACGTGGTGAATCGTCTTGCCGTCCACCTTGAGCGCACGAATGCGCTTGGTGACGACCGCGCGGGCCTTGATGAAGCCCCGGTTGGACGACACCTTGACCGTGTCGCCCGCCACAATGCCGATCTCCTTCGCCAGCGCTTCGCCGATCTCGACGAACTGCTCCGGCTGGATGATCGAATTGAGCAACGCGTGCTTGGTCCAGTAGTGGAAATGCTCGGTCAGACGATAGGTCGTCGCCACATACGGGAATTTATCCACGGTACCCATCGTCGCCAGATCGTCCGGGAACACGCGTGCGCCCGGATTGCTGGTGGCCTTGGGTTGCTTCGGATGCAGCGGGTTGTAGCCCAGCGGCGTCTCGAACGGCTCGTAGTGCTCGGGGAACGGCCCTTCGGCCATACCCGCCTTCGCGAAAAAGCGCGCCACGCCCTCGGGGTTCATGATGAACGGGCTCATGCCGCCCGCCGGGTCCTCGTCGACCTTGAAGTCGGGCACGTCCGCCCCCGTCCAGGCCTTGCCGTTCCACCACACCAGCTTGTGCTTCGGATTGAACGGTTTGCCCGCGAGGTCGGCCGAGGCACGGTTGTACAGAATGCGACGGTTCGCCGGCCACGCCCACGCCCAGTTCAACGTCTGACCGATACCGGTCGGATCGCTGTTGTCGCGGCGCGCCATCTGGTTACCCGCCTGTGTCCAGGCACCGGCAAAGATCCAGCAACCCGACGAGGTACTGCCGTCGTCCTTGAGTTCCGCGAAGCCGGCCAATTGCTCGCCGGCCTTGCGTGTGACCTTGGTCGGGTCCTTCGGATCGACGATGTCCTTGAGCGCACGGCCGTTGTATTCCTTGGCGATTTCCTCGGGCGACGGGCTCTCCGCCTGGGCGTACGGCCACGACAGATTGACGATCGGGTCGGGGAATTTACCGCCCTGCGTCTTGTACATCTCGCGCAGGCGCAAGAACAGCCCCGTCATGATCTCGATGTCGGTGCGTGCTTCGCCCGGCGGCTCGGCGCCCTTCCAGTGCCATTGCAGCCAGCGGCCCGAGTTGACCAGCGCGCCGTCTTCTTCGGCAAAGCAGGTCGTCGGCAGGCGGAACACCTCCGTCTGGATCTTGCTGGAGTCGACGTCGTTGTGCTCGCCAAAGTTCTTCCAGAACTCCGACGTCTCGGTGGCCAGCGGGTCCATGACGACCAGGAACTTGAGCTTGGCGAGCGCCTGATCCCACTTGAACTTGCCCGGCGCGGCCGCGAGCGGGTTGAAGCCCTGCGCGATGTAGCCGGTCATCTTCCCCTGGTTCATCAACTCGAGCACCTGCAGCAGGTCGTACGGCTTGTCGAGCTTGGGCAGATAGTCGTACGCCCAGTTGTTCTCGGCCGTGGCCGCGTCGCCCCACCACGCCTTCATCAGGCTCACGTAGAACTTCGGATAGTTCTGCCAGTAGCTGAGCTGGTTCGGACGCAACGGCTTTTGCGTACGCGCCGTCAAATATTGGTCGACACTCTGCTCGGCCTGCTTCGGCAACGACATGTAGCCCGGCAGCAAGTCGGTCATCAATCCGAGGTCGGTCAGACCCTGGATGTTCGAGTGCCCGCGCAGCGCGTTCATGCCGCCGCCCGCCACACCGATGTTGCCCAGCAGCAGTTGCACCATCGCGCCGGTTCGAATCATCTGCGAACCGATGGAATGCTGCGTCCAGCCCAGCGCATACATGATGGTCATGGTGCGCGTCGGCGTCGAACACTCGGCGATCTGCTTGAAGATGTACTCGACCTTGTCGGCCGGCGTGCCGCACACACGCTCCACCATCTCGATGGTGTAGCGCGAGTAGTGCTGCTTCATCAACTGGAACACCGTGCGTGGGTGTTGCAGCGTCGGGTCGGTAAGCACGTAGCCGTCGGCGCCCTTCTGGTAATCCCAGGAGCTGCGGTCATAAGTACGCTTCTCGGCGTTATAACCCGAGTAAATGCCGTCTTCGAACGCGAACTCGTCTTTCACCAGGAAGGTGAAATCGGTGTAGTTCTTGACGTATTCGTGCTGAATCTTGTCGTTCGTGAGCAGGTAGTTGATCAACCCGCCGAGGAAGACGATATCCGTGCCGGTACGAATCGGGGCGTAGTAATCCGCGACCGATGCCGAACGGTTGAAGCGCGGGTCGACGACGATCAGGCGCGCCTTGTTGTGCGCCTTCGCCTCGGTCACCCATTTGAAACCGCACGGGTGTGCCTCGGCTGCGTTGCCGCCCATGATGAGTACCAGATCCGCGTTCTTGATGTCGACCCAATGGTTCGTCATCGCTCCACGGCCAAACGTCGGGGCAAGACCTGCCACCGTCGGGCCATGTCAGACACGCGCCTGATTATCGAATCCCAGCATCCCGGTACTGCGGATGACTTTGTGCGTGAGGTAACCGACTTCGTTGCTCGATGCCGATGCGGCGAGCATGCCCGTCGTCAACCAGCGGTTGACCGTCATGCCGTCGTCCGTCTTTTCAACGAAGTTGGCGTCGCGGTCGGCCTTCATCAGTTTGGCGATGCGGTCGAGCGCATCGTCCCAGGAAATGCGTTCCCACTTGTCCGAACCCGGCTTGCGGTATTCCGGATACATGAGGCGATTCGGGCTGTGAATGAAGTCGATCAGGCTGGCGCCCTTCGGGCACAGCGTACCGCGATTGACCGGGTGATCTGGATCGCCTTCGATGTGGAAAACGCTCTTCTTCGCGTTCTTCGCACCGTCGCCGTAGCTGTACATGAGAATGCCGCAAGCGACAGAACAGTACGGGCAGGTATTCCGGGTTTCGGTCGCTCGCGCCAGCTTGAACTGACGGACTTCCGCCAGTGCCGCGTCGGGCGCGAACCCGAGCATTGCCAGGCTGGACCCGGCAAGCGTTGCGCCACTCACTTTGAGAAACTGGCGCCTCGACATGTTTAGCATGGGGATTTCTCCTCAAATCTTTTGAATCTATGCGGGAGTTTGTCGAGTATAGAGCAAAGACAGCATGTTTTCCGTGACTTAGCACAAATCGTGCCGCATCATGCGTTGAGCCTGACTACGAGGGAACTTCCTTGCCAATTTGGTATTCTGTGCGTCACTTTGGTCACGCCCCCCGGTAATGGATACGTTGCCCCCAGAAGACGACGTGACGAACCTGATCGCATGTCCGAACTGCGACACGCTGCACCGTCGCCTGGACCTGCCGCCGCAGGAGACTGCTCGCTGCGCGCGGTGCCATTCGGTTCTCTACCGCGCGCCGGATTTGCGCCTGTCGCGCGTGCTCGCGCTCACCCTGACTTGCCTGATCGTGTTCGCCATCGCGAACGCCTTCCCCATTGTCGAGATCGAGGTGCAAGGCATCTATATGGAGACCACTCTCGTGGGCGCCGCCTGGGCGCTGTATCGCGAAGGCATGTGGCTCGTCGCCCTGCTGGTCTTCGCCACGACCGTGCTGTTTCCCTTGTTACAACTGCTCGCACTGGTGCATCTGTTTACCCCGCTCTCGCTGGGCCGGCAGCCATATGGCGTCTTCCATGTGATGCGTGCCATCGAATTCTGCCGCCCGTGGGGCATGATCGAAGTCTTCATGCTGGGGGTACTGGTTTCACTGGTCAAACTCTCGGCCATGGCGAGCGTGCTGCCTGGCGTGGCGCTGTGGGCGTTCGGGGCGCTCACCGTGCTGCTGGCACTGGTGCTGTCGTACGACCTGCGCAATCTCTGGATCGTGATCGACCACACGCCGGCCCCGGACGCGGCCGGCACCGCACAATCGCGGGCGGTGCAACGATGAAATTCCGTTCCGCCAAAGACGCCGGACTCGTGGCATGCGACGCGTGCGGGCAGCTCTCGCGCGCCGTCAAAACGACCGGGAAGGCGCGCTGCCCGCGTTGCGGCGCCGTCCTGCACCAGCGCAAAGTCGACAGTCTTGCCCGCACCTGGGCCTTGCTGATCGCCGCCGCGATCCTGTACATACCCGCCAACGTACTGCCCATGATGCAGACGCGCTCGCTGCTGGGAAACTCCAGTGACACCATCATGAGCGGGGTGATCTACTTCTGGAGCAGCGGCGAATACGATCTGGCCATCGTCGTCTTCACCGCGAGCATTCTCGTCCCCATGCTCAAGCTCATTGCGCTCTCGCTGCTGTGCTTCACCGCGCAGCGGGGCGCCGGCTGGAATCCGCATCAACGCACCAAGCTGTACCACATGATCGAGTTCATCGGCCGCTGGTCGATGCTCGATGTCTTCGTCGTCGCACTGATGGTGGCACTCGTGAATATTCAATCGCTGGCTGTCATTCAGGCCGGGCCGGGCATCCTGGCCTTCGGCTCGGTGGTCGTGCTCACGATGCTGGCCTCCATGCAGTTCGACCCTCGCCTGATCTGGGATCAGATCCGAGACGACGATTCCGAACAGGACGATCATGACTGAACCGAAAGACTCGCAAGACCCGAAGGCGGTGCCGCCGTCCGGGGCCAACGACCTGCCCATGCCGGTCATCGAACCACGCAAACGCTGGGCGCCGTCGCTCGTCTGGCTGATTCCGCTGGTGGCCGCCCTGATTGGCCTGTCGCTCGTTGCCAAGGTACTCATCGAGCGCGGACCGAGTGTCGTTATCAACTTCAAATCGGCCGAAGGCATCGAAGCCGGGAAGACGAAGGTCAAATACAAAGACGTCGACATCGGCACGGTCAAGAACATCGAACTGTCGGACGATCTGTCTCACGTGCGCGTCACCGTCGACCTCACCAAGAACGCCAAGAAATTCGCCGTCAAGGATTCACGCTGGTGGATCGTGCGCCCGCGTGTGGCGGGGGGCAGCGTCTCCGGTCTCTCGACACTGCTCTCGGGCGCCTACATTGGCGCCGACGCGGGCAAATCGGCGGACACCTCGAATCACTTCACCGGTCTCGAAGTGCCGCCGGTCGTCTCCACCGGCCAGCCTGGCAAGCCGTTCATCCTGCATGCCGCAGACATCGGCTCGCTCGACATCGGCTCGCCCGTCTATTACCGCCGGATTCAGGTCGGACAGATCGAAGCCTACTCGCTCGATCAGGACGGCAAGGGCGTGACACTGCGCGCCTTCGTACAAGCCCCCTACGATCAGTACGTCGGCTCCAACACTCGCTTCTGGCACGCAAGCGGCATCGACCTTCGGCTCGACTCGAGCGGTTTCCAGGTCAACACGCAGTCGCTGACGTCCGTGGTTATTGGCGGCATTGCCTTCCAGGCACCGGCCGACTCGGGTGCCGGGGTGATGGCCAAGCCGGGTCAGGAATTCCGTTTGGCGCCGGATGAAACCACGGCGATGAAGGCGCCGGACACACATCCGGTCACGGTCGTGTTCCGTTTCCAGCAGTCGTTGCGCGGTCTGTCCGTCGGTGCGCCGGTGGACTTCCGGGGCATTGCATTGGGTGAAGTGACGTCGATCGGCGTGGAATTCGACCGGGTGAGCAAGCGGATCAGTATGCCGGTGACGGTGCAGGTCTATCCCGACCGTCTGCGCCGCCGCGACCCGAAAAACAACGAAGAGCCTACTGAAGCCGTCCGCCATCAGATTCTGGATGCGCTCGTGGCGCGTGGCCTGCGTGGCCAGTTGCGCACCGGCAATCTGCTGACCGGTCAGTTGTATGTGGCGCTCGACTTCTTCCCGAACGCGAAACCCGCGAAAGCCGAACATGTCGACGACGTGGTGATCATGCCGACCGTGCCCAACACGCTCGACCAGTTGCAGCTGCAGATCGCCGATATTGCGAGCAAGCTCGACAAGATTCCGTTCGACAGCATCGGGCAGAGCCTCGACTCGTCGCTGCGCAAGCTCGACAAGACACTCGACAGTGCGCAGGGCCTGTTCCGCCAGCTCGACGGCGAGATCGCGCCCGAGGCAAAGGCTACGCTCGGCGAGGCGAAGAAGAGCTTCGGCGCTGCCGAGCGCACGCTCTCCGAAGACGCCCCGGTGCAACAAGACGTTCGTCAGGCCATGCAGGAACTCACCAAGACCCTGCGTTCGCTCAACACGCTCGCCGACTATCTGCAGCAGCACCCCGAGGCGTTGCTGCGCGGCAAACCGAAGGATCCGCAACCATGACGAGGCCCATTGAGATGAACCGCAGCCCGCGCCGCCGTGCGACGCCGATGGCCGGTGCCGCACTAGCCGCCCTCACGTTGATGCTCGCCAGTTGTGCATCACCGCCGTCGAGCTTCTACACGCTGACCGATGCCACCGGCCCCGCCGCCGCGGCCAGCGCCAACGCGCCGGCAACGCCTTACGCCATCGAAATCTCTCCGGTAGCCGTGCCCGACCAGGTTGACCGGCCGCAAATCGTCGTTACCCGCGGTGGTGGCCGCGTCGATATTCTCGAGGAATCTCGCTGGGCCGCGCCGCTCAAGAACGAGTTGACGTCGACGATCTCGCGCGGCCTCACGCAGCGTCTCGGTGCCATGGACGTATATGGGTTGCCCCGTGCCGATGCGCTCGCCGTGTATCGGGTGTCGACGTCGGTCCAGCGCTTTGAGTCCACGCCGGGTGAACAGGCTGCGCTCACCGCGGTCTGGAGCGTTCGCCGGGTGCCGGGCGACATGATGCTGACCTGCCGCTTTGCGGGCACGGAGCCTGCCTCGGGTGGGGTTGCCGAAGTGGTTGCCGCACAACGCCGGCTGGTCGACCGTCTGGTGGAAGGCATCGGCAACGCCATTGCCACCAGCGCGCAGGGCGCAACGCCTCGCTGCCAGGGCTGAGCGCGCTCACCCGCTTTCTCAAAAAACGGCCGGTCCTGCCCCTGAGCAAGACCGGCCCGACCAAGCCGGGACGTATGTCGCGCGCAACCTGACGATGGCCCGGCAAGGTTGGCGCCATGCCGACCAACGATGCCAAACAGCGCCCCCAGATCCAGTTGTTCGAGGCCGCAGGACACCACGGTCACGATGTAGGAATCGGCGCCGGGTCGACCTTCCGTGTTTCTCGCTTTTTCTTGGCGCCCGAATCAAACGGATTGGCTAACGGGCGACGTTTGTGTGCCCCAAGTTTCCAACGGAAGTTTCCACAGCGGCGGCATCTGCGAGAACGGCGGCACGGTATGCACGAGTTTGGCCAGCGCGAGGCGGCTGTCTGTGCCGATCTTGCTGAAGATGGCTTTCAGGTGCGCCTTGACCGTATCCGGGCTGATGTTCATGGCGGCGGCAATGGCTTCGTTCGAGTTGCCTTGCGCCACCCACACCGCCACTTCCACCTGTCGCTGTGTCAACTCGGGAAACGCATAGCCCAGCCGATCCGCCGGCGGGAGCTTGTCAATCGTGCGCTGCTGGGCCTGGCGATATGTCCGCAGCACGTGCGGGCGAAAGGCCTGGAGCCGATCGCGTTCGGCATCGCTATAGGCGGGCCGGCCGACGAAGCGGTGCGCGCTGAGCTCCAAAAAGTACTCCTCCTGCAGCATCACCAAGCCCATGATGCGGCGCGCGTTGGACGGCAAAAACACTTCCTGCGCCATCGGAAGCGTCATGAATTCGTCATCCGTAAAGACATCCGACTCACGCACCGCGCGCTCGCCAAAGAACGCCGGGTCTTTCTGCCAGAACGGGTGACTGGGCGCGTGCCGTGCGTAAGCCTGGAACGCCGCCTGGCGCCGGGCCGGATCGTCTTCCACCGACACCAGCGCACGCAGTTCGCCGGTGCGATGGTGAACCTCTGTCAAGGTGACCACGTCAGCGTTGGTCAGCCGCACCACCCCCTCAAACAGGATGGCAGGCAGCGTCAGCAAGTCAGCCTCAGCTTCGTAAAGGCGGACGATTTCCTGCAACAAGGTCGGGTCGGTGTGCATGACTACTCTTCCGGGTAATGGAATATCGCTGCGACAAATTTTACATTTGCTTGTTTTCGAGTGCTGAACGTCATATGGCCGCCCTGTGCGGACGCCGCGATCAGCATGCCAAGCATCGCGGCTACGGCTATGTAGACTCGATCCACAAAAAATCATGAGGGTTGACGGGATGAATCGCACTTACCGGGTGGTCTGGAATGCGACGGCGAGGGTGTGGCAGGCCGTATCGGAATTGGCGGTGTCACATGCAAAGGGTACCTGCACGGGAGGGCCCCGCCAGCGCGGCCGGCACGTTGCGGTAAGTGCTGCGATGGCCCTGTCGCTAGGATTGACGGCGCCGCTTGCGCGTGCGGCCGAAGTGCTCCTCGTCGGCACAGAGGGCGTGGGCGGTGGCGATGGCGGCGCGGGGCGCGTGCGCGGCGGCAACGGGGGCGCCGACTTTTTCTTGCCCGGTAGCGGCGGCGCCAGCGGGGTTCCGGACCCAACACAGGTAATTGCCAGCCCGGCCAATGGCAGCAGCGGACTCCTGGCGACTTACGATTACGTGGGGATCGGGGGTGCCGGGGGCGGCGGGGACGGCGGCAATCTCGGTGGCATCAACGGTGGCGCCGGAGGGGCGGGAACTCTCGACCTGAACGGGACGACGCTGAACGTTGTCAACACGCTGCTGGTCGGGGGAGCCGGCGGTGGCGGCGGTTCGGGCGGAGCCGGCAGCACGCGGGGCGGCAACGGTGGCGATGGCGGCAGCGGAACGCTCACACTCACCGGCGGGGCGGTCGTCACGGTGGGTAGTCAGCTCTTCATTGGCGGCCTGGGTGGCACGGGCGGCAACTGCGGGTGCTCTGGCAACGGCGGTGCTGGCGGTGCCGGTGTGCTCAATCTGGGCAATGGCAGCTCGCTGAACCTGAGCGGCGCCACCTTCACCATCGGAAGTAACGGCGCGCTCAACATCGGCAACGCCACGGCCAACGGCACGAGCGCGGGCACGGTCACCGGGCTGGCGGGCAGTATCAGTAATCTCGGCGCCATCAATTTCAATCAGTCCGACACCTCGTACACGTTTTCCACTGCCATCGCCGGCACAGGCAAGGTGGTACAGAACGGCAGCGGCACGACCTTTCTGACCGGTGCAAATTCGTACTCAGGCGGCACGGCCGTCAACGCCGGCCTGATCAATTTCAGCAACGGCGGCAATCTCGGCACGGGCAGCGTCACATTGAACGGCGGCGGCCTGCAATGGGCCGTGGGAAATACCACGGATATTTCCAGCCGCCTCAGTGCGCTGGGCATGAACGGCGGCACGCTCGACACCAATGGCAACAACATCGCACTGGCCAGCGGCATTGGCGGGGTGGGCGGCCTGACAAAAGCGGGGGCCGGTACGCTCACGTTGACGGGCACCAGCACCTACACCGGCGACACGACCATCAGCAATGGCACGCTGGCGCTCGGCGCGGGCGGCAGCCTGGCCTCGACCGGCAGGATCAACCTTGCGAACGCGGGCACACAGTTCGATATCAGCGCGGCCGGCGCGCAAACCATCGGCGCGCTAGCCGGTGCGGCAGGCTCGAATGTGAACCTCGGCAGCCATACGCTCACCGTCAATAACACTGGCAACGCCACATTCAGCGGCGCGATCAACGGCACGGGTGGCGTGACGCTAGCGGGAACCGGCACCCAGACGCTGGCCGGCGCAAGTGGCTATACCGGCAGCACCACGATCAGCGGCGGCACGCTGGCGTTGAGCGGTTCGGGCAGCATTGCCAATTCCGGCGGCCTAATCAACAACGGCACGTTCGATATTTCCGGCACCGAGGGAGGCACGACAGTGACGACGTTGTCCGGCACCGGCACCGTCAGGCTAGGGGGCCAAACGTTAACGCTCACCAACGCCAGCGGCACGTTCAGCGGTAGCATGGCCGGCACGGGCGGGCTCACGCTCAACGGCGGGACACAAACACTGTCGGGGGCGAACGTCTACACTGGCGCCACGACGGTCAATGCGGGCACCCTGGTCTTGTCCGGCGTGGGCAGCCTCTCCCAGGCAGCGACGGTGGCATTGGCCGGGTCGAACGCGGTACTGGCGTTGTCGGCCGGCGGCAACCAGTCGCTGGCGCACCTCTCCGGTGTATCGGGCAGTCAACTGGCGCTCGGGGCCAACACGCTTACGCTGACGGACAACACGTCGCAGACTTTCGGCGGCAGCCTGACCGGCAGCGGCGGCCTGGTGAAACAGGGCACTGGCACACTCACGCTCAACGGCATCAGCAGCGCGTTCACCGGCACCACGACGGTATCGGGCGGAACCGTCGCCGTGGGCGATGCGGCCAGCGCCGGCGCAGTGCTGGGCGGCAACGTGCAGGTGAGCACGCGAGGAACGCTGCGCGGCCATGGCACGGTGTTGGGCAACGTGAACAACAGCGGGACGGTGGCGCCCGGCGGCTCCATCGGCACGCTGACCGTGAACGGCAATTACGTGCAGGCGGCCACCGGCACGCTGTCGATCGAGGTCAGCCCGACACAAGGTTCGCAACTGCATGTGGGTGGCTCGGCGACGCTCGGTGGTACGCTGGCCATCGTGTACGATCCGGGCACGTATACGGCACGCCAGTACACGCTGCTCACCGCCACCAATGGCGTGACGGGCCGTTTTAGCGCCGTCACCAACACCACCACGGCGGGCGCCAATCTGGGTACGCTGCAGTCGTCCGTCAACTACGGCGCCAATGCGGTGGACCTGACGCTGGCGGCGGCAGCCGGCTCGGCGGCTGATCCGTTGGTGGTGGCGCCGACCAACACGTCGATCTACACCGCCGTCGGCACGACAGCTCTCCTGCAGGCCCAGGGGGCCAACGCGGCACTGCTGGGACGATTGGGCAACCTGCAATCGGACCTGGCCACATCGACCGACGCGTGGATCACCGCCACAGGCACCAGCACGAAGGTAGGAGGCACGGGCAGCGCACCGGGCTTCCTGACGCACGAATACGGCTTCCTGGCTGGTGCGGACCGTCAGCTTGGCACCGCCATGGTGGGTGCGGCCAGCGGCTACACTCACACCACGCTCGGCGAAGATGGCACGGGCGCGTCGGGCGCCATCGACACGCTGCGCCTGGCACTCTACGGTAGCCAGCCGATGGGCGCGGTCAACGTATCGGGCACGCTGGGCTACGGGCTCAACTTCCTCTCGCAGAAGCGCTCGTTCGTTGGCATCGGTACCGCAGAGGGTGACCACATCGGCCAGGAATTTACGGCTGCCACGCAGGCCAGCCTGCCGATGCAGGTGGCCGGCTTCACGCTTGCGCCGCATATCGGGCTGCGCTACGCCTACGTACACGGCAATCGCTTCACAGAAGACGGAGCCAGCGGCCAGAATCTGCAAGTGGGTGCGGACAACGTCCGCAGCTTGCAGCCGTACGTGGGTATAACCCTTGACAAAGCGTTTGGCGATACGGCGCGCCCCGTCAATATGCAATTGCGCCTCGGGTATGCGCGCGAAGTGCTGGGCGGAGGTCGCGTCGTGCAGGTGCAGAGCCAGGATGGCACCGTGTTTATTGCGCCGGGCACCGATCTGCCACGTTCATTCCTGACCACGGGAGCCAGCGTGAGTCTGCAGGCCTCGAAGGCGACCGCGGTGTCGCTGGGTGTAGACGCGCTGATCAACACGAGCCATGCGTCGGCAATATCTGCCTACGTACGGGTGAACCATCGGTTTTGACGCTCTGCTATTGTTCGCTGCCATTGAACGTGCGTGGTCAGTTGCAGCGACGAACTGTCGAGCGAGTCCTCACCGCTGCGGCAGGCAGCGGGGAGGACGAGGAGCGAAGGGAATCGGGAGAGACGGATCGGGGCCCCTTTCTGCAGCGAGTTGGGTTTATGTCTGAGAGGCGGAAAGGGGCTCCGGTCCGTCGTTGGGGCGTGACGACGCGTCGTGAACCGCGCATAACGTCGGCGCATACGCCGTCTAGCAGAAATGCGAAAGGTCAGGAAAATCCCGATACGCCCGGCCAGCATTACGGATTGCGCAATCGATTACGAAATGTTTAATATGTTCGAGGCCTTGCGGCGTCAGTCATCCAAAAGAGAGGGCGGCCGACGAGGCGTCATCACTTGAACATTGGAGACAAAGACATGCCCAGCCTCACCGGCCACTTGCGCCGCACGATAGCCGTCGCCGCATCCGTCGCCCTCACGGCGCTTGGCTACGCCGTCACCACCGCCCATGCCGCGCCGACCGGCGGCACTTCGGATGGTGTAGTGAAGATCGGTGTACTGACTGACCTGTCCGGCGTGTCGAGCGACAACGCGGGCAAAGGCAGTGTGCTTGCTGCCACCATGGCAATCGACGACTTCTCGCGGGATCACAAGGTGCTTGGTGCGCCGATCGAGTTGGTCTCTGCGGATTCGCAGGGCAAGACTGACACTGGCGCCACCATTGCGCGCGAGTGGTACGACCGGGGCAAGGTCGACATGATTACCGACCTGACGTTCTCGAACGTCGCCCTTGCGGTTGATCGCATCGCTGACGAGAAGAAGAAGATCGCGCTTGTGACCGGTGCGGGTTCGTCCGCCATCAGCAACGAGCAATGCACGGCGCACAGTGTGCAATGGATGTACGACACCTATGCGCTCGCGAATTCGACCTCGCAGGCGCTGCTGCGTCGCGGCCTCAAGTCGTGGTACTTCATCACTGCCGACTATGCTTTCGGTCAGGCGTTGGAGAAAGACGCCAGCGAGATTCTCACGCGTCAGGGCGGCAAGGTTGTGGGCTCGGTGAAACACCCGGTGAACTCGCCCGATCTGTCGTCGTATCTGCTGCGAGCGCAAACATCCGGCGCACAGGTCATTGCGTTGGCGAACTCGGGCACCGACACGCTCAACACTGTCAAACAGGCCTCGCAGTTCAACATCATTCAGGGTGGCAAACAGGTCTTCACGCCGTTGCTGTCGTTGATTACGGAAGTCCATGGCATGGGTCTGAAGAATGCGCAGGGCATGATTCTCACCAACGGCTTCTATTGGGATCAGGACGACCGCTCGCGGGCGTTCGCCCAGCGCTTTTACGCGCAGCACAAGAAGATGCCCACGATGATGCAGGCGGCCGTCTATTCGGCGGTGCTGAACTATCTGAAGGCGGTGCAGGCGGCGGGCACAGACGAGGCTGATGCCGTCATGGCCAAGCTCAAGTCGATGAAGATTGACGACCCGGTGATCCGCAACGGCCAGATTCGCGCAGACGGCAAACTGGTGCACGACATGCTGTTGGTGCAGGTCAAAACGCCGGCCGAATCGAAGTCGGAATGGGATCTGTACAAGATTCTGGAGACAATTCCGGCCGACAAGGCGTTTGCCCCGTTGGCCGAGTCGAAGTGTGCGCTGGTGAAGAAGTAAGCCGCGCGCTTAGCGTTTGAGATCGGTGGCAGACGCGGGTTGCGTCTCGCCACCGCCAGCGACTGCGGCCGGATCTGCCACGCGGCGGAACACTAGCGCCGAAGCAAGCGTAATCAGGCCAACGCACACGAACGTCAGGCGAAAGCCCGTCACCGTGCCGCCCATGCCCACCTCGCCCGCCTGCCCGGCCAGATGACCGAACAGCGCCAGCAACTGACCGCCAATGGTCACCCCCAACCCCAGCGCCAGCATCTGCGCCATCGAGAACAAACCGTTACCTGCACTGGCACGACGTGTGCCGAGATCCTTGAGCGTAACGCTGTTCATCGCGGCGAACTGCATCGAGTTCGCGCCGCCGAATACCGCCAACTGCAACAATCCAATCCACATCGGCCAGCCCGGGCCGAACAGCGCAAAACTGGCGATCGAGCCCCCGACGACAGCCGTATTGACCATCAGAAAGCGCGTGTAGCCGTGGCGCAACACCAGCGGCGTCACCATGCGCTTGACCACCACCCCGGCAAGCGCGATCGGCAGCAGCATCAGCCCCGAGGCGAGCGGGCTGTAGCCCATGGCCACCTGAAGCAGTAGCGGCAACAGGAACGGCACCGCGCTGCTGCCGATACGGGCGACGAGATTGCCCAGCAGGCCCAGACTGAAACTGCGCGTCTCGAAGAGTTCAAGCGGGAATAGCGGAGCGGTACGACGCCGGGCATACGGCCAGTACCCCAGCGTGGTGACGATGCAAAGCAGTGCCAGCCCCAACGACACCCCCCACCCCGTATCGGAGAACGGATGATCGAGCGCCAGTGTGAACGACACCATCGCGACCGAGAGCAAAACGAATCCGATCCAGTCGAAACCCGTGTCGATCACTTCATCTTGCGTGGGATGTGGCAGGTAACGCCGTACCGCCAGACTGCCAACGACGCCGATCGGCACGTTGATGAGAAATATCCAGTGCCATGAAGCGACTTGCACCAACCAGCCGCCCAGCACCGGACCGATCATCGGCCCCACCTGCCCCGCAATCGACACGAAGGCCAGCGCCGCCAGATATTCGCCGGCCGGAAAAGTGCGCAGCACGGCGAGACGCCCGATCGGCAACAGCATCGAGCCGCCCGCGCCCTGCAGCACGCGCGCGACCACCAACTGCGGCAGCGTATGCGCCATCGCACAGCAAATCGAGCCGAGGACGAACAGCACAATCGCAACGAAATAGACACGGCGCGTGCCGAACCGGTCCGCCAGCCAACCGGACGCGGGGGTCAGCAGGGCCATCGTCAGCGAGTAGGAGACCACCACCGGCTGCATGCGCAACGGGTTCTCACCAAGGCTCGCCGCCATCGCGGGCAGCGCCGTGTTGACGATGGTCGTGTCCAGCGCCTGCATGAAAAAGCCCGCCGCGACGATCCATAGCAGGGCGGTGAGAGTCTTGTCTTGCTTCATGCGCGCCTTGACGAGGCATGACGGCTGGGCATGCCGCGATGAAGAATCAAACGAAAGCCGAATTCTAGCGCGCCTGGCTTCGCCGACTGATGCGAATCTTGCATCAGCGGTCACGGCAAAGCGTCTCAGGCCGTCGTATTGACGCGCGTGCCGCTCGTCTTGGTCGGGTTCATCAGCGAGATGATCTGCGCCTGAATCGACATCGCCTGCGCGGACAACGCCGTCGTCTGCTGGAGTTTCTCTTCCGGCGGGAGCCGATTGTTGTTGCGCACGGCGTCGAGCTGCGCCATGACTTTCGCCAGCATCGCCTTGAGGTTCTTGATCGTCCCGGCGACGATGGGGTTGCCACTGCCGCCCGCGTCTGCACCGCTGCTCACCGCGTTGCCCGTCTGCGTGGCGCCCTCCTGAGCGCCACGCGCCGTATCGACCCTATTGGTATCGGTGCGGCGCTCGCTCGCCCCGATATTCGTGCTGGCGCCTCTGTTGCCGGTGGCGCTGGTGGCATTGGCCGCGCCCGCCGAGTTCGAGGCACTGGCGGGCACCCCCGACTTGGCTGCGCTATCGACTGCACTGTCTGCCGTTTTCGCCTTCTCGGCCTGTTGCTGTTCGATATGCGACTGCCACAGGTCCTGCAACCTGGATGTCGCACTTCCCTGGGCAGAAATGAGGATGGTCATGAGAACGGGTAGTTCGGCAAAAACCGAGAAAGTAAGGACTTATAAGCATTTACGGCAAGCCGATCGATTTCCTTAAGCCGTAGCCGCCGTCAGCCGGAGAACGCGCCAGCGGCGGCCCCTCTCCTCGCCCGTCAGGCCCTGATCGCCCGATACCCCACATGCTCGAAGCGTGCCTCGTCTTCGTCGGCACCTTCGTCCGTCGCATTGTCTGCCCGATCATCGTCGGCAAGCGCCTCCAGACGGATCGCCGCGTGCACGAGCGCGATGTGCGAAAACGCCTGCGGGAAGTTGCCGACCTGACGCCCGTGATGCGTGTCGTACTCTTCGGCCAGCAGGCCAACGTCGTTGCGCAACGACAGCAATCGCTCGAACAACTTCCGGGCGTCGGCGTGACGGCCGATCATCACCAGACAATCGACCATCCAGAAGCTGCATGCGAGGAATGCGCCCTCGCCCGCCGGCAAGCCATCGGCGACGCGGTTCGTACGATAGCGCTGCACCAGTCCGTCATGCATGAGTTCGCGCTCGACCGCTTCGATCGTGCCGATGACGCGAGGGTCGTCCGCCGGCAGGAAACCCGACAGCGGAATCATCAGCGCGCTCGCATCCATCTCTGTCGAACCGTAGGCCTGCATGAACGCATTACGCACCTTGTCGAAGCCGTGCGCGCAGACGTCCGCATGAATCTCCCTGCACAGGTGCCGCCAGTGATCGACCGGCCCCGGCAATCCGAAGCGCTCGGCCGACTTGATCGCGCGATCGAACGCCACCCAGGCCATCACCTTCGAATACGTGAAGTGCTGACGTCCACCGCGCACCTCCCAGATGCCCTCGTCCGGCTTGCGCCAGACGGTCTCGAGATGGGCGACCAGCTTCGTCTGCACCTCCCACGTGGCATCGTCCGGCTCCAGGCCGCCCAGACGCGCCTGATGCAAGGCATCCATCACCTCGCCATAAACGTCGAGTTGCAATTGTCCGACCGCCCCATTGCCCACGCGCACGGGCTTCGCCCCTTCGTAGCCCGGCAGCCAGTCGATTTCCCATTCGGGAAGCCGTCGCTCGCCCGAAAGGCCATACATGATCTGCACCTGCGATGGCGCGCCTGCCACGGCGCGCACCAGCCAGTGACTCCAGTCGCTCGCCTCGGTGTAATAGCCACCGAGCATGAGCGCTTGCAGGGTGAGCGTAGCGTCTCGCAACCAGCAATAGCGATAGTCCCAGTTACGTTCGCCCCCGAGTTGCTCGGGAAGCGATGTGGTGGGCGCTGCGACCACGCCGCCCGTCGGTACGAACGTGAGGGCCTTGAGCACGATGAGCGACCGGCGAATCGCTTCGGTCCAGCGGCCGTCAAGCTGACAGCGGTTGGCCCACGTGCGCCAATAACGCTCGGTATCGGCCAGCGCCGCGAGCGGATCGATCTCGCGCGGGTCGGCATGATGCGACGGCACGCGGGAGAGCACGAACGGCACGGTGTCGCCCGCCTTCACGTCGAATCGCGCGCGCAGACTGCCCGGCACATCCTGAATCGCCACCGGCGTGCGCACGACCACCTTGTCGGGGCCCGCAATGAGCCGCATGCCCGGCCCGGTCGAATCGTCGGCATCGAGCGCTCGCGCCCACGGCACCGACGCACCATAGTCAAAACGCAGGATCAGTTCCATCGACATCGAAACGGTGCCGTGTATGCCCTTGACCAGCCGCACCAGATCGGCGGCGCCGTCGCGCAACGGCATGAAGTCGATCACGGCAACGCAACCTTCCACCGTCTCGAAACGGGTCTCGAGAATCAGCGTGTCGTCGTGATAGCGCCGTGTGCACGTGGCGTGGGGATCATCGGGAGCGAGCTTCCATCGGCCGTGCTCGGGGCCGCCCAGGAGCGCAGCGAAGCAGGCAGGGGAATCGAAATATGGCCAGCAAAGCCAGTCTATCGAGCCGTCGCGCGCAACCAGCGCGGCGCTGCGGCAGTCGCCAATCATTGCGTAATCTTCAATACGTGCCGGCATGCTCACCTCGCGAACAGGGGAGGAACGGTGCCCCCGGCTTGCGCCGGGGAACGCGAGCGCGTGAAGCCCTATGGTACGCGCCTCGTCGGCATGCGGCCACCGGGAGGGAAGTTCTACACAATTTGCGAAGACGCGGAGAATCCGCATCGCAAGCGCACCCCATACGTCATGCGCCCGCTCGTGCCACCTCCTCCAACGCGTGCACCGCCCCCTGTGTGATCAGGTCGTGAACCTGTTGCGCATCGAAACCGTACTCGCCCAACACCTCGCAAGTGTGTTCGCCAAGCCGGGGCGCGGGACCGCCCGTGCACTTGGGCGTTTCGGAAAAGCGAATCGGCAAACCGATACTGCGCGTCGGGCCGTCAAGCGGATGCACCGTCTCCACCACCATCTCACGCGCCAGAATCTGCGGGTGCGTCACCGCCTCGGAGATCGGCAGCACAGGCCCCACCGGCAAGCCGACCGCATCAAGACGCTCGACCCAGTGCTGCGTGGTGTCGCGCACAAGATAACCCGTGAGCCGCTCGACAAGTTCCGCGCGGTGGGCAGTGCGGCCTGCATTGGTGGCAAAGCGCGGGTCGCTAGCGATCTCGGGGGCGTCGAGCACCAGTAGGAGACGCTCGTAGTTCGCCTGATTGGCCGCACCGATGTTGATCCAGCCGTCTTGCGTACGAAAGGCCTGATAAGGCGTGCTCGTGGGATTCGCAGAACCGAGCTTCGGCGGATTCTCACCGCTCGCGAAAAAGTTGGCCGCAGCCCAGTACATTTGCTGAAAACCGGCCTCTAGCAACGACGTATCGACGATCTGCCCTTGCCCGGTGCGCAGTCGATGCGCGTAGGCTGCCGAGATGCCGAGCGCCGCCAGAATGCCCGCGTTGATGTCGGCAATCGGCGAGCCCGCCTTAATGGGCGCCTGCCCCGGTTCGCCTGTCACACTCATCAGGCCGGAGAGCCCCTGCGCAATCAGATCGAAGCCGCCCTTGTCCGCATACGGGCCAGTGCGGCCATAGCCGGAAATGGCGCAATAGATGAGGCCCGGGTTGGCCTCGCGCAGCGTCTCATAGCCAAGGCCGAGCTTTTCCATCGTCCCTTTACGGTAGTTTTCGGTGACGACATCGGCGCTGGCGAGCATCTTGCGCAGTACCGCCTTACCGCCCTCCGTCTTGAGATTGAGCGCAATGCCGCGCTTGTTGCGATTGAGCATCATGAACGAGGCCGACTCGCCGTGCGGCAAGATCGGTGCGAATCGACGCGCGTCGTCGCCTTCCATCTTCTCGACCTTGATGACGTCCGCGCCCATGTCCGCGAGCATCATGCCGCACACCGGGCCCGACATGATGTGCGACAGTTCAATGACCTTGACGCCCTGTAACGGCCCGCCGGCCCGCTGCTCGGAACAGGTCATCTCAGCGCCCCTCGAACACGGGGGCCGTCTTCGCGAGAAAAGCACGATAGCCCGTCTGGAAGTCGGCCGTGCCGAAGCACGCGAAACCCTCATCGATCTGCGCCGGCGTGAGCGGCTGACCGCTCGCCAGTTCACGCACGAAACGCTTGTGCCAGCGCGCGACCAGAGGCGCTCCGGCAGCGATGCGCTGCGCACTTGCTAGCGCTTCGCGTGTCACCTCGGCGTCCGCCGCCACACGGCTGACGAGACCGATACGCAACGCCTCTTGCGCATCGAAGATCCGGCCTTCGAGCAGGATCTCCAGCGCGCGTGCCGGGCCGAGCAGCCGCACCAACCCCGAGAGTTCCGCGTGCGCCATCACCAGCCCCAACTTATTGATCGGTGCGCCGAAACGGCTCGACTCCCCGCAAATACGCACATCGCAGGCAGCGGCAATTTCCATACCGCCGCCAACGCAAATGCCATGAATCATCGCGACAAGCGGCACCGGGCAATTGACCAGCGCGTCGAGCGTGCGATGCATGAGCGCGCCATACGCGCGCGCCTGCTCGACGTTGGCCCGATCCGTTTCGAACTCCGCAATGTCGTTTCCCGGCGCAAACGATTTCTCCCCCGCGCCGCGCAGCACGATGCAGCGCACGCCGGGTGTCTCGGACAAGGTCAGAATCGTATCGCCCAATGCCTGCCACATCGGCTTGGTCAACGCATTGAGCTTCTCTGGACGATTGAGCGTGACCCGCGCAACTGCGCCGTGTCGCTCGGTCAGAACGGTCGATGTCACATTGCCTCCTTCACATACCGGCACGTACCCAATGTCGGCCGGCTTCGATTTTTGGTATACCAATTTTCGGTAAACGATAGATTCCTCGTCGGATAGTTGGCAAGCGGAAAAGCAAATAATCAGGGTTAACATGCAAAAAATGGAGATTTCCGATTGACGATCTAGCACATCCTCATCAGAATTGGCATTCCAATTTATGGCCCATAACGCATGAGCACGTCCGCCTCGCTGAACGCCACCGCATACGAAGCCCTCAAGGCACGCATCGTGCGCGGTGACTTGCGCCCCGGCGCGCCGCTCTCGGAACGCGCCCTCTGCGAAGCACTGGCCGTCTCTCGCACACCGTTGCGCGAAGCGCTCAAGCGGCTGGCGAACGAAGGGCTGGTGGAGATTTCGGACACACGCCGGGCGCGCGTGGCACGCGTGAGCGTCGATGAAGTGGTGAATCTGCTCGCCGTGATGGCGGTGCTCGAAGGACTCTCGGGAGAGCAGGCGTGCGAGAAAGCGTCGGACGCCGATCTCGACGCATTGGCGCGGCTACAGAATGAGATGGAATCGGCATACGCGCGTGCCGATCACGCGGCCTACTTTGCGCTGAACCAGCAGATCCACCTGAGCATTCTTCGCATGGCGGACAACGGCCCGCTGGCCGAGTACTTCCACAATCTCAATGCCCGTCTGCGGTATGTACGCGAACGGCTCACGCCCACCCCCGAGCGCTGGCGTCAGGCGGTCGACGAACACGCGGAAATGCTTGCGCTACTGCGTCGACGCGATGGCAAGCGATTGCGCTCGCTGATGGAGGCGCACCTGCGCAGCAAGACCGACGCCTACGTGGCGGCGATGCTCAACGAAGGGCTGGTGAGTATGAGCCGCGCGGCCTGAACGGGTGGCGTGCAACGTGCAACGTCCGCGCGCGCGTATCGGGGGCGCACTTGTACCGCTTGTGCCGCTTGTGGGTTACGCGGCGGCTCGCATGCTGGCGAGTACCGTCGCGCACTTGACCATCAGGTGAGCGCGCAGCAGTCGTCCCAATGCGGCACCGTCGCGCCGATGCAAAGCGCGCAGCATCGCCACATGCTCGTCGACGGCCTGCTCCCATTTGCCCGCGTGCAGATTCGATCGGAATCGCAGAGCTTGCAGGCGCTGATTGACCGATTGGTACATGTGTGTGAGCGCGGGGTTGCGGGCGGCCGCATTGATATGGTCGTGAATTCGCTGATTGCAGTCGAAATAGCCGGACAGATCGCCGTTCGCGTGACACGCGTCCATCGCGCAATGCAACGCCTGAATCTCGTCGATTTCGGCTTGGGTGATACGCTCGCAGGCCAATTCGCCCGCCAGCGCTTCGAGACCGCTGAGCAATTCGAACGCGTCGGCGATATCGCTGACCGACAGCGTCACAACGCGCGCGCCGCGATTCGGCAACAATTCGATCAGCCGTTCGACGGCGAGCATCTTGAGCGCCTCGCGCAGCGGCGTACGCGATACACCGAGCTGCTCGCACAAAGCGCGCTCGTTCAGATGAGCCCCCGGCAACAACGCTCCTTCGGTAATCATCTTGCGCAAACGATCCATCACGGCATGATGCAGCGCCTGACGGCTGATCGGCTGCGCCGCGCTGCTGTCCGGCGGATGGATAAGGGTATCGCGCACGGCATTCAGGGTCACGGAGTGCATAGGTTCGGGTCGTTCACTTTGAGAAGAAGGTCATCGACTGCACGCACTGCACTTTCGTGGGCGACGGCGTTCACCACCGCTGCCAGGCCGCACGAAATATTACGAATTATTTCGAAGTCCGATTCTCGCAGATCAACGCGACTTTGACTACGTTAGGTGGTGTTTTCACTAAGTAGCCGTCACGTTCGCTGCACTGCGCAATGGCGCATGAATTTTGTATACGATGTGGGGCTATGTGCTGCCGGCAAATGCCTGGCGCATCGCCCTTCCCTCAGGAGACCTGCAACATGTTCGAGAATCAAGCCGCTGTCGAATCGCTGGCCCAACTGCTGGCCGATACCCGTCGCGGCGACACGCCGATCGACGCGCCCGCGCCGGCGCTGCTCCCGGCCGACGCTGGCGCTGCCTATGCCGTGCAGTTGCGCACGCTCGACCTGCTCGGCGAGACGATTGCTGCGTGGAAAGTGGGTGCCAAAAAGCCGTCGGACCTTCCGAATTGCGCGCCGATTCCGGCATCCGTCGTGAGCGATGCAGGCGGTACGCTGGCCCTCGACGACTTCTTCCGCCCGGGACTGGAACTGGAAATCGCGTTCCGTCTGGCACGCGACATCAAGCCGGGCAACTACGACGAGCGAGCGGCCATGATGTTTGTCGGCGAAACGCTGGCCACGATTGAAATCACTGACAGTCGCTTCGCATCGAAAGGACTTGACAGCCGATTCACGCTCGCCGATTTGCAGAACAACGGTGCGCTGGTGATCGGCAGCGGCCGTGACTACGATGCATCGCTCAACTACCTGACGCCGAAACTCAGGTTCTCGCTCGACGGCACCGACCTCACCCCGGCGCACACCGGCAACACCGGTGGCGACCCGCGCGCCCTGCTCACGTGGCTAGTCAATCACAACGGCAAGCGCGGCATCACCATGCGCGCAGGCGCCATCATCACCTGCGGCTCGTACGTCGGCATGATCCCCGCGAGTAGCAAAGGCAAGCTGAGCGGCACGATCGACGGCATCGGCGAAGTGTCCGTCACACTGAAGTAAATGGGTTCGGCGCGCACGCGGCGTTTCAGTGCTGCGCTGCGCGCCCGTCCGCCCCTGCCAGCATTTTCGGCGCGAGCAAGGCGATCGGTACGATGCACAGCAGCCCCGCGCCCAGCGCCACCGGCAAGCTGATACCGTGAGCAATCGCCCCGATCAGCACCGGTCCGGCAAGCAGTCCCAGATAGGCAAGCCGCGCCATGACCGCAATGGCTTCGGCGCTTGCCATGCCAGCACCGCGCGCCACCTCGCCCGACGCGGCGAACATGACCGGCATTACATTGGACAATCCGAGGCCCGCGAGTGCGAAGCCCGCGACAGCCGCCGCAGGCGCCCGCCAGAACAGCGCCAGCAACACGCCGGCGACACATAGCAGGCTGCTCATCCTCAACAGTCGCGCGCCGCCCATACGGGCGCGCACCGGGTCGCCACCAAAGCGCCCGCCCGCCATGCCGAGCGAGAATGCGGCATACCCAGCCCCCACCCACGCCCCTTGCGCGGCGACCACTTCCCGCATGTACACCGCCGTCCAGTCGTACATCGCGCCTTCGACCACCAGCCCCAGAAACGCAAGAACACCGAAGCCCGTGAGCTTGCGATGCAGCCGGCGACGCTCGGCATCGTTCAGCGCAGGCAGTGGATGCACCGGGACGGCGGCCTTGTCGGCGCCTTGGCTCGCGACCGGCGCTTCACCGGGCCTCACGTCGGGCTGCATGAAGCGCGCGCCGGCGACGATCACCACGGCGCATACCAACGCGGCGAGACCGATGTGCCATTGCGGCGAGCCGTGATGCGCCAGCCACGCACCACCAACGAGTGCCCCCGCCATGCCGCCCAGACTGAAGCAACCATGCAGCGACGCCATAATCGGTTGGCGATAGCGGGCTTCGAGCGTGGCGGCCTGCGCGTTGACGGCAACGTCGTAAGTCGCGTTGGCCGCGCCGTAAAGGGCGAGCCAGCCCACGAGGCCCCAGTAGCTCGGCATCGAGAGAATGAAGGCGCTTGTTAGCGCCAATGCCATGCCCGACTGGAGGCTGGCGCGCTGACTGCCCGCGCGGCCGACCCAGCGCGCCGTGCGCGACATCGTGACAATGGCCCCCCCCGCCACGGCGAACATGGCGACAGAGAGGCTGGCGTCGTTCAGGTCGAACATCGCCTTGACGGTGGGCACGTGAACACCCCACGTCGCATACAGGAAGCCGCTGCAAAACAGCAATGCCATGGTCGCCGCGCGTGCCGGCCAAAAGCCCGTGCGCGGCGTCGTCGTTTCGGAAGTCATGGGAATCGCAAGAGACGCGGGAGTGACGCGACAGAGAAAACTGCGTTGTCGTTTGAAGAAAAGACCGGCGAAGCCCCGGCGCGATGCGGAGCCGTTCAGGTCAGGAATTCTAACGCACCCCGTGTGGCAGTGCTGTGCATCCGCGCGCCGGGGCATCTTGGCAATCCGACACGAACCTGTCGGAAGTCGACGTCACCCCGCACGCGATGAGGCGCGAGTTATCCACCGTTTTTGTTCACAAGGCTGTGGACAACGAGCGCGGAAAAATCGCCAAGCGATTGATCGGTATGGCGTTTTCGGCAGAAGCGATCAGACGGCCGCCCCCGCAGGCAAACGGCCCGCAAGCGCTGCCGATTTATCCACAGATTTTGTGTTCAAGTCTGTGGAAAAGTCCTTGATGACAGGACGCAAGTCATTGATTCGAATCGGAGATTCAATTCCCCGAAGGGGCCGCAGCAGCAACGTGACGCTCTGCCCCTATCGCGAACCCCTTGTTGCGTTCCCGAACAACGCAGTGAATCAGCTCCCACACCGTGTGCGCCACCGGCGAGAGCGAGCGGTTCTTGCGGCGCACGAGCACGATATTGCGCTCGAAGGCAGGCAACAGCGGGCGCACGGCCAGTGTCGAATTCTCCGGCAGCGGCAACGCCAGCGGCGGCAGCACGCTTATCCCCAGTCCTTCCTGCACCATGCGGAAGATGGTGCTCACATGGCCCAGTTCCTGCGTGATCGTGCCCTGCACCTTCTGGGTCGTCAGCGCGCGGTCGATCAACGGACGGCTGCCCGAACTCTGATTGAGCAGCACCAGATTTTCGCCCGAGAGTTCGGACCAGTGCACAGCCGCCTGTGAGGCGAGCGGATGATCGTTGCGGCACACCAGACAGAACGGCTCGCTCATCAGATGCTCGGTCGTGAGATCGTCCGCGCCTTGCGGGGCGACCACGATGCCGAAGTCCACGTCGCCGGCACGCACGCTATCGAGCACTGCCCGTTGCATCTGATCGACGAGCGCGAGTGCGATATCCGGGTACGTCGCCTGCGATGCCAGCAGCACGCGCGGCAGCAGCGTCGCGGAGATCGTCGGTGCGGCGCCGATGCGTACGCGACCGGTCGTGCGTGCTTCGGCACCGTGCGTCTGCAACAGCGCGATCTCGAGTTCGTCGAGCACACGGTCGAGACTGCCGGCGAGCGTGATCCCCGCATCGGTCAGCGCGACCTCGCGCGTGGTGCGGTCGACAAGGCGCAGGCCAAGTTGCCCTTCCAGTTCGTTGATGCAGCGGCTGATGGCCGGCTGTGTCAGGCCGATCTCGGCGCCCGCGCGGCTGAAGTTCTTGCTGCGCGCCACGACCATGAAGACCTTGAGTTGTCTCAGCGATACGTTCATGTGCTTGTGCCCTGCCAGAAAGTGAGCAAACGAGTCATTGAAATGACGCTGGCGCGCCGCGTCCGGCGGCGCGCCCCGGTGATACCCCGATCAAGCCGATCGATCGGGTCAAGCCGCCGCTTTGACCATCTCCTCCACCACCTTCTTCGCATCGCCGAAGACCATCATGGTCTTGTCGAGATAGAACAGTTCGTTATCGAGACCGGCGTAACCCGCCGCCATCGAACGCTTGTTGACGATGATCGTCTTGGCCTTGTACGCCTCGAGAATCGGCATCCCGGCAATCGGCGATTGCGGATCGTTCTTTGCCGCCGGGTTCACCACGTCGTTCGCGCCGAGCACCAGCACCACGTCCGTCTGGCCGAATTCGCCGTTGATCTCATCCATTTCCAGCACTTGATCGTATGGCACTTCGGCTTCGGCGAGCAGCACGTTCATGTGGCCCGGCATACGGCCCGCCACCGGGTGGATCGCATAACGCACGCTCACGCCCTTCTCGATCAGCTTGTCGGTCAGTTCCTTGAGCGCGTGCTGTGCGCGGGCCACGGCCAGACCGTAACCCGGCACAATCACCAGCGATTCGGCGTTGCTCATGAGGAACGCGGCGTCATCCGGCGAGCCCGATTTCACCGGGCGTTGCTGTTGCTCGCCGCCCGCTGCGCTTGCGCCGGGCGTTGCCCCGAAGCCGCCGAGAATCACGTTGAAGAACGAGCGATTCATGGCGCGGCACATGATGTACGAGAGAATCGCGCCTGACGAGCCAACCAGCGAACCCGCGATGATGAGCATCGGGTTGTTCAGCGAGAAGCCGATGCCTGCGGCGGCCCAGCCGGAGTACGAGTTCAGCATCGACACCACGACCGGCATGTCGGCCCCGCCAATCGGGATGATGATGAGCACACCCAGCACGAAAGCAATGGCCGTCATGATGACGAACGGCGTCCAGCTCTGCGAGACGAAGAACGCGCCGCCGAAGCCGAGCATCGCAATCGCGAGCGCCAGATTCACCATATGCTGGCCTTTGAAGACCACCGGTGCGCCCTGGAACAGGCGGAACTTGTACTTGCCCGAGAGTTTGCCGAAGGCAATGACCGAGCCCGAGAACGTGATCGCGCCGACGAACGTACCGATGAACAGCTCGATGCGGTTGCCCGGCGGCAGCGGTTGACCCGCCGCAACGATGCCGAACGCAGCCGGTTCGGCGACGGCGGCCACCGCGATACACACGGCCGCCAGACCGATCAGCGAGTGCATGGCCGCGACCAGCTCCGGCATCTTGGTCATCTCGACCTTGCGCGCGACATACGCGCCAATACCGCCGCCAACGACGAGGCCCGCGAGAATCAGCCCGAGGCCTGAAAAATTGCCGTTCGAGAGCTTGCGCAGTTCGAAGATCAGCGCGAGGGTCGTGAGCGCGGCAATCGTCATGCCGATCATGCCGAACGCGTTGCCGCGACGCGCCATTTTCGGATTCGACAAGCCCTTGAGCGCCTGAATGAAACAGATCGACGCGACCAGATACAACAGCGTCACAAGATTCATGCTCATGTCAGTGCGCTCCCTTTGCTGCTTCGTCATTAGCCGCAGCCTTTGCCGGCTTGTCTTTCTTCTTGAACATCTCGAGCATGCGCTGCGTGACGAGGAAGCCCCCGAACACGTTCACCGCAGCAAGTGCCACCGCAACCACGCCCATCGTCTTGCCGAGACTGCCTTCCGTGAGACCCGCCGCGAGCATCGCCCCCACGATCACGATGGCCGAGATCGCGTTCGTCACCGCCATGAGCGGCGTGTGCAGCGCAGGCGTGACGTTCCACACCACGTGATAGCCGACGTACACCGCCAGCACGAAGATGATCAGATTGATCACCGTGTGATTGATCATTTCCATGGTTGTGACTCCCCCCTTAAGCTGCACGCAGCACTTCACCGTCGCGGCACATCAGGCACGCGGCAACGATGTCGTCGTTGGTATCGATGACGAGCTTGCCTTCCTTGTCGACGATGAGCTTCAGGAAGTCGAGCACGTTGCGTGCATACAGCGCCGAGGCGTCTGCCGCGACCATGCCAGCGAGGTTGGTGTACCCGGCAATCGTCACGCCGTGGACTTTGACGACCTCGTCGGCGACCGACAGCGGGCAGTTGCCGCCCCCGTTCGCGCCGCGTCCGGCCGCCAGATCGATGATGACCGAGCCCGGCTTCATGGCCTTGACGGTGTCTTCACTGATGAGCGTTGGCGCGGCGCGTCCCGGAATCAGCGCGGTGGAGATCACGATGTCGGCCTGCGTGAGACGGGTGTGCACCAGTTGCGCCTGACGCGCGAGCCACGCGGCGGGCATCGGGCGGGCATAGCCGCCCACGCCCTTGGCGATCTCGCGTTCTTCGTCGGTTTCAAAGGGGACGTCGATGAACTTGGCGCCGAGCGATTCGATCTGCTCGCGCACGGCGGGACGCACGTCCGACGCTTCGATCACCGCACCCAGACGCTTGGCCGTGGCAATGGCCTGCAAGCCCGCAACGCCCGCGCCCAGCACGACCAGCCGTGCGGCTTTGACTGTGCCGGCCGCCGTCATGAGCATGGGCATGAAGCGTTGATAGAGATTGGCGGCGAGCATCACGGCTTTGTAGCCGGCGATGTTGGCCTGTGAGGACAGCACGTCCATGCTTTGCGCACGCGTGGTCCGCGGCGCGGCTTCCAAAGCGAAGCCGACGATGCCGGCCGCCGCCATGCGAGCGTTGTTCTCGGCATCGAACGGATTGAGCATGCCGACGACCACGCTGCCGCGCGGGATCTGGGCAACTTCCGCAACCGACGGCGCGCGGACCTTGAGCACCAGTTCGGCGCCAAGCGTCTCGGCCGCGCTGCCGCTCGACGCGCCCGCGGCGACATACGCCGCATCGGGCACGCTCGCGGCATCGCCGGCGCCACGCTCCACGGTGACGCGATGCCCTGCGCTCACCAGCTTCTTCACCGTTTCCGGTGTGGCCGCGACGCGGGATTCGCCGCCGGCCGTCTCCTTTGGAATGCCAATATGCATAGTTATTGTCTCGGGGTCTGAGCCCCTGTCGTGTTGTGAAACTCAGGCCACTGCGGCTCGCGCGGGCTGCATCGAACGCCCGTCATTGGCCGCTTCGAAGCAACGCACCTTCGTGCAATGAATCAGGTCGCACAGGAACTCCGGCTCGTAGGCGCGCAGCAGATGCGGCTGGTGTCCGTCGAGATAGGCCCCGATCAGCACCAGTTCAGCCATGCGCAACGCCTGCGCCGAAGCGCCTTCAAGGTACGCCAGCGGCAAATCTTGATTCCCGGTCGTATGCAACAAACGGGTGTACGTGTGGTGATCCCAATACCAGTCCAGCCCCAACTCGACGAATGCGTTGTTGAACGCATGCAGATGGGCGTTGGCAACCGGCGCCAGGGCGGCGGGTTTGATATGCGTTTCGATGACAGACATGATGGCGCTCTCCCAAAACAGTGATCGTCTCCAGAACACGCGAACCCGCTCTCGCCTGACGCGACATGTCACCGGCGCTTTGCTGTCACATCACTTTCATGCGGGCCTGCCATTGCAGATTACGCAGCCCAACCCATAAAAGACAGTTAAAGTTAATTATGCAAACCATCAACGATTACTTATACTTCCTCAATCTCACTTCGCGAGCGGAAACCGTTCCGCCGCACGCCTCGAACTCCGAAAGCCCGCCGCATGAAACACGCCACGCTCCGTCAGTTGAAGGTCTTCGAAGCCGTCGCGCGCCATCTGAGCTTTTCGCGCGCCGCCGAAGAATTGCACCTCACACAACCGGCCGTCTCGACACAGGTCAAGCAACTTGAGACACACGCCGGACTCCCGCTCTTCGAGCAACTAGGCAAGAAAATCTTCCTGACCCCGGCGGGCAGCGAAATGCTTCACTACAGCCGCGCGATCATTGCGCTCTTTCGCGAAACCGAAGAGGCAATGGATCACCTCAAGGGCATTACGGGCGGCAAACTCAACGTGGCCGTCATCAGCGCGGGCGACTATTTCTTCCCCCGGCTGCTCGCCGCGTTTACCGTGCGATATCCCGGCGTGACGTTGGGTCTTACGGTGCACAACCGCGAGGAACTGTTGCACCAGCTCAGCGAAAACCTCACGGATCTGGCCGTGATGGTGCGTCCGCCCCACGAGATCGACACGATCAACGAAGCCTTCGCGCCCCACCCCTATGTCATCGTGGCGCCGCCCGATCATCCGCTCGCCGGTGAACGCCAGATTCCGTTTTCGCGACTCGCGCAAGAACCGTTCATCAGCCGCGAGCGCGGATCCGACACCTGGAATTCCCTGCAAGACGCGTTCGGTCATCGCACCCAGCAACTGAAGATCACGATGGAAATCGCCAGCACGGAAACCATCAAGCAAGCGGTCGTGGCAGGTATGGGCATCAGCTTCCTGTCGGCGCATACCGTCGGCATGGAACTGCAGACCGGCCAGTTGACGGTGCTCGACGTGCAGGGCTTTCCCGCGTGGCAAAGCTGGTACGTCGTGCATCGCCGCAGCAAGCGGCTGCCACCGGTTGCGCAGGCCTTCCGGGAATTCCTGCTGGCCGAAGGCGCCGAACGCATCGACGGCATGATGGCGTACAAGAGCCCCGTGCCGCCGCCCGAAGGCAGGGGGAAAAGCCACGCTGCCTCCGGTGCCGATCGGGCCGCCCCGCGCCGGGCAGATCCGGGGCGTGCCGAATCTGCCGAATGAAAAAGGGCGATCGACTCAGGCCATTGCCACCCCGGCCGACCACCGTGAAATCGGTTGCTTCGTCAGCCGCCCATACGATTGGCCAACGTCCCCAGTCCGTCGATGCTCACTTCCACCAGCGCGCCCTCTTTCATCGAGCCGACGCCGAGCGATGTGCCCACCGCGATCACGTCGCCCGGCAGCAGCGTCATGTCCTGTGAGAGACGCGCGACGAGTTGCCACGGGTTGAAGATCATGTCGGCGAGCGCGTAGCGCTGACGCTCCGTGCCGTCGAGGCGCGTGACCAGTTCCGCCTCGCGCCAGTCGAAATCCTGCGCAATGACCGGGCCGATACAGCCGAACGTGTCGAAGCCCTTGGCCCGCGTCCACTGTGCGAAGTTGCCGTCTTGCTCGATGATTTCAGCGGCGGTGACGTCGTTGACCAACGTGTAGCCGAGGATGCAATCGCGGGCGGCTTCCTCGCTCACGTTGCTCGCACGCTTGCCGATCACCACGCCAAGCTCGCCCTCGAAAACGATCTTGCCGGCATACGACGCCGGACGACGAATCACGGCGTCGGGTCCGGAGAGCGACGTCGCAGGTTTGATGAGGAAGAGCGGATGCGACGGCGCGGCCTTGCCGAGCTTCGCGCCGAGCGCGTGAAAGTTGTTCCACAGCGCCACGATTTTCGAGGGCTCGCAGGGGCACAGCAGATCGACGGCATCGCGGGCAATCGTCGCGCCCGTGGCAATCGGCTGATCGAAAAGACTGCCGCGATGTTCGAGAATGTGATCGCCCTGCAGCAGGCCGAAGCCGATGCGGCCATGTGCGGTCTTGAAACGGGTCCAGAGCTTCATGCGTTTGCCATTCCTGTAACGGCCCGGCAGCACGGCAGGATTCGCCGCGCGCGCGCCGGGCTCGATGTCTTGAGTCGTTCACATCTGCCTCGTGCAGACACTTGCGCCCGTCCGGCGCCGCTTACACTGCGCCGACTTCGCGCAAGGCGGCGATCTGTTGCGCGCTGAAGCCGAATTCGGAGAGCACGTCGTCCGTGTGCTCGCCGAGCAACGGCGAACGCTCCACGTGCGTGGGACTGTCCGAGAGCTTGATCGGGTTGCCGACGGTGAGGTACTTGCCGCGCTTCGGGTGATCGACTTCGACAATGGTCCCGGTCTCGCGCAGCGACATGTCTTCCGCGATTTCCTTCATCGAGAGAATCGGGCCACACGGAATGTCGTACTCGTTGAGAATGGCCATGACTTCGAACTTCGTCTTCGTCATGGTCCACTGCTCGATCGTGTCGAAGATTTCGCGCAGACGCGGCAGACGCGCACGAGGTGTGGCGTACTCCGGATGCTCGACCCATTCGGGCTTGCCGATCACCTTGCAGATCGAACCCCACACGGGCGCCTGCGTGATGAAGTAGATGTACGCGTTCGGGTCCGTCTCCCAGCCCTGGCACTTGAGAATCCAACCCGGCTGACCACCGCCCGACGCGTTGCCGGCGCGCGGCACCGCATCGCCGAACTGACCGTTCGGGAACTGCGGATACTCTTCCATCACTCGCGCACGCTCCAAACGCTGTTGATCGCGCAGCTTCACACGACACAGATTCAGCACGCCGTCCTGCATCGCGGTCAGCACGCGCTGCCCCTGCCCCGTCATCGTGCGCTGATACAGCGCCGTGACGATACCCAGCGCCAGGTGCAAGCCCGTGCCGGAGTCGCCGATCTGCGCTCCCGTCACCATGGGCGGGCCATCGTCGAAGCCGGTCGTCGATGCCGCACCGCCCACGCACTGCGCCACGTTTTCGTAGACCTTGCAGTCCTGATACGGACCGGGGCCGAAGCCCTTGACCGACGCCACGATCATGCGCGGGTTCAGCGCGTGGATGTGCTCCCACGTGAAGCCCATGCGATCGAGCGCACCGGGTGCGAAGTTCTCCACGAGCACGTCGCAGTCGCGAATCATGCGCTCGAGCACCGCCTTGCCTTCGGGGTGCTTGGTATCGAGCGTGATCGAACGCTTGTTGCTGTTGAGCATCGTGAAGTAGAGGCTGTCCGCGTCGGGAATGTCACGCAGTTGATCGCGCGTGACGTCGCCATGTCCGGCGCGTTCGATCTTGATCACGTCGGCGCCGAACCAAGCCAGCAACTGCGTGCAGGTCGGACCGGACTGCACGTGCGTGAAGTCGAGAATGCGCACACCTTCGAGTGCCTTGCCCATGGTCGTCTCCGTTCAGCAGGCAGCCTGGGCACTTGCGCCCGGGACGTACACCGAAAATTGGCTCGCGGCACACACCGGTGTCTGCTGTGCGTGTGCGCCACACGTGGGGCTGGCTTCGCGCCGGAAGCTGGCGACGGTGAACATGGTTTGTCTCCTCCTGATGCGACGGCGTTTATGTAATTGGTATGCGAAACGAATCGGTACGCGGGCCTCGCGGGATCTCACGAAGGCCGTCGCCGCTTCGGGCGCTCCACCTATCGCTGATCCATTGTTGTGATATACGGTATTTCATACACTATATTTTATCAACGGCTTTTTGTTGCCTATGCCATTGACCGTTTCGCGATGTCGAGGCGCCGGAAATGGTCAAGACCCGCATGAATAAAGGGAAAATGCGGTGCAACACCGCATGCGTGAAGCACCCCGCCTACGGGTTTACAGGCATGCGCCGCGGCCCCCAGATTCAACCGCCGGCGGGAAGTATTCACTAAAGCGACTTTGAATATATTGAATACAAAATACTCAAAGAGTCCTGACCAGCGCACTGTCATCGCCCGAGAAACAAAAAAGCACCGATTCGCTCGCCTCTCCATGGAGGGTCGCAAATCAGTGCTTCATTGACTTCCGGGTGACGCTCGGTCGCTGCCGGGTGCGTCCGGGCGATCAGCCTGCCGTTGCCGCCAACTTCGCCTCCAGTTCCGCCACGCGCTTGCGCAATTGCCGGTCCTCCTGGAAGCGCGCCGTCTCGTCGCGAATCACAGCGACGATGCCGGTCACTTCGCCGCCGGCGCCATGCAGCAGCGCCACCGTGAACGCAATCGACATGGCACGGCCGTCCTTATGCGCAGCGGGCACTTTCAACAGGTCGCTGCCGTACTTGGTCTGGCCCGTGTCCATCGTCTTGGCATAGCCTTCGTTGTGACGTGCGCGCAGCCGCTCGGGAATGATGATGTCCAGCGGCTGCCCTACCGCCTCGGCCGCCGAGAAGCCGAACATCTTCTGTGCACCGGAATTCCAGAGCGTGATGATGTTCTGCGGGTCGGCCACGACGATGGCGTCGCCTACCACCTGTACCAACTGACTGACGTCGACGGATGCACTCATGATGTCTCCAATGCTCTTGTGGGGAATGCGCCTGACATGGCTGCCAAACATGCCAATAAATTACATCAATTAGAGGGCAGCACCGTCCCGAAAATAAAAATGGGTGCCTGCTCCGAGCAGAGCCGCACCCATGAACCCTTTCGCGTGCGCGCAGGCACCGCCACCGCCCGAGGGCGGCTTTGGCGCATGCGACGCACCGTCTGCGAGCGGAATTTACACCGAACGCGACGTATGCAGGTTCGCGATCTGATCCTTGCTGTAACCCAGCTCGGACAGGATCTCGTCGGTGTGTTCACCCAGCAGCGGCGAGCCCGTGATTTCCGGCTTCAGGCCCGAGAACTTGATCGGGCTGCCAACGGTCAGGTACGTACCACGTTCCTTGTGCGGCACTTCCACGATCGTGCCCGAGGCACGCAGCGACGGGTCGTTCGCGATTTCCTTCATCGACAGCACCGGAGCGCAAGGAATGTCGAACTTGCGCAGGATGTCCACGGCTTCGTACTTCGTCTTGTCGGCCAGCCAGGCTTCGATGGTCGCGAAGATGTCGAAGATGTGCGGCTGACGCGCCTGCGCCGTGGCGTAGTTCGGATCGCTGATCCATTCCGGTTTGCCCAGCGCGCGGCAGATCGGCTCCCAGGCGTGACCCTGAATCGTGAAGTAGATGTACGCGTTCGGGTCCGTCTCCCAGCCCTTGCACTTGAGCACCCAGCCCGGCTGACCGCCACCGCCCGCGTTACCGCCGCGCGGCACCACATCGCTGAATTCGCCATGCGGGTACTGCGGATACTCTTCGAGGTAACCGACACGGTCCAGACGCTGTTGGTCGCGCAGCTTCACGCGGCACAGGTTGATAACCGAATCCTGCATCGAGACGGCCACCTTCTGACCGCGGCCCGTCTGGCCACGGCCGATGAGTGCCGTCAGAATACCGATGGCCAGGTGCATACCGGTGTTGCTGTCGCCGAGTGCGGCAGCCGACACCGTCGGGGGACCGTCCCAGAAACCGGTCGTCGAGGCGGCGCCGCCGGCGCACTGCGCCACGTTCTCGTAGACCTTCAGGTCGTCGTAGTGGTGGCCGTCCGAGAAGCCCTTGACCGATGCGACGATCAGCTTCGGGTTCAGTTCGTTCAGACGCTCCCACGTGAAGCCCATGCGATCGAGGGCGCCCGGTGCGAAGTTCTCGACGAGCACGTCCGATTCCTTCACCAGCTTCTCGAGCACTTCCTTGCCTTCCGGCGTCTTCGTATCCAGCGTCAACGAGCGCTTGTTGCTGTTGAGCATCGTGAAGTACAAGGCATCGGCGTCGGGGATGTCGCGCAGTTGGCTACGCGTGACGTCGCCCGATCCGGGGCGCTCCACCTTGATGACGTCCGCACCGAACCAGGCCAGCAACTGCGTGCAGGCGGGGCCGGCTTGCACGTGCGTGAAGTCGATGATCTTGATACCTTCGAGGGGTTTGCTCATGTCATGTCTCCTTGATTGACTCGGATTACTTTTTCATCGCCGCGCTTTGCGGATTCAGGTTCGTCAGACGACCGCTTTCGGTGCCCGCGGCTTCGTCGATGACGGCATTGATGAGGGCCGGCTTGCCTGCCGCGATGGCTTCCTTCAGCGCCTTCGTCAGTTCTTCCGGCGTGGTGACGTTGTAGCCAACGCCACCGAAGGCTTCGATCATCTTGTCGTAGCGCGCACCCTTCACGAACACGGTCGGCGCCACGTCCTTGCCGCCCGTCGGATTGACGTCGGTGCCGCGATACACGCCGTTGTTGTTGAAGATGATGGTGGTCACCGGCAGCTCGTAACGGCAGATGGTTTCGAGTTCCATGCCGCTGAAGCCGAACGCGCTGTCACCTTCGATGGCGACGACCGGCTGGCTGCTCGTCACAGCAGCGCCGATGGCGAAGCCCATGCCGATGCCCATCACGCCCCAGGTACCCGAGTCGAAGCGCTTGCGCGGCTGGTACTGGTCGATGATGGCCCGCGCGTAGTCGAGCGTGTTCGCGCCTTCGTTGACGAGGTTGATGTCCGGATGCTGCTTGAGCACGTCGCGAATCGCGCCAAGTGCACTGTGGAAGTTCATCGGCGACGGGTTCTGGGCAAGCGTTGCCGCCATCTTGGCCAGGTTCTTGCTCTTGCGCTCTGCAATGGCGCCCGTCCACTCGGCGGACGGCTTGCCGAACTTGCTGTCAACGCCCGCGAGCAATGCCGACACGCACGAACCGATGTCGCCGATGACCGGCGCGGCAATCGCGACGTTGCTGTCGATTTCCGTCGGCGAGATATCGATCTGCACGAACTTCTTCGGTGCCGAGCCCCACGTCTTGCCCTTGCCGTGGGCGAGCAGCCAGTTCAGGCGCGCACCGATCAGCACGACGACATCGGCCTCTTGCAACACGAACGAGCGCGCGGCCGATGCCGATTGCTCATGCGTGTCGGGCAGCAGCCCCTTGGCCATCGACATCGGCAGATATGGAATGCCGGTCTTCTCGATGAGGGCACGAATGTCGGCGTCGGCCTGCGCGTAGGCCGCGCCCTTGCCCAGCAGAATCAGCGGACGCTTGGCGCCCTTGATGACGTCAAGCGCGCGCTGGACGGCATCCGGCGCGGGGATCTGACGCGGTGCGGCGTCGATCACGCGAATCAGCGAGTCCTTCGCCTTTTGAGCGTCGATGGTCTGCGCGAGCAGCTTGGCCGGCAGATCCAGATAGACGCCGCCCGGACGGCCCGACACGGCCGCGCGGATCGCGCGAGCCAGGCCAACACCGATATCTTCGGCGTGCAGCACGCGGTATGCGGCCTTGCAATACGGCTTGGCCGCATTGAGTTGGTCCATTTCTTCGTAGTCGCCCTGCTGCAGATCGACGATCTCACGTTCGCTCGAACCGCTGATCAGGATCATCGGGAAGCAATTGGTGGTCGCGTTGGCGAGTGCCGTCAGGCCATTCAGGAAGCCAGGGGCGGAGACGGTCAGGCAGATGCCGGGCTTTTGCGTCATGAAGCCGGCGATAGCGGCCGCGTGGCCGGCATGCTGTTCGTGGCGGAAGCCGATGAAACGCATGCCTTCGGCTTGCGCGAGGCGAGCCAGATCGGTGATGGGAATCCCCACCAGACCGAAGATGGTATCGATGTCGTTCGCTTTCAGGGCATCGATGACCAGATGAAAACCATCCGTCGTTTCTGCCTCGGACACGATGTTCGCGTGTCGGCTGGTGTCTTTGAGCGTGTCGCCCGCGGTGTCGTTTTCCGCCTTGCCGACTGGCACGGTCATCGCAATGGACATAATTCTCTCCTCCAAATTTTCCGGTTTCAGTGTTGCGTCGTCTTGTCTGACGATTAGTGGGTATTCCTGTACTGCTTCTCTACTTGCTCATCCGGTCGTGCAACCGGGCCCGCGAGGGCACGGATTGCACGCCGGTCAAACATTTCGCTAATCAAGCCAGCCAGTCTGCGTCTTCGCTTAGTCAGTGCGCGTTATGTGGTGCTGCGGCTCAGATCCGCAGCTTTCACGACCGGCTCACTGGATTGCTCCTTGAAGTCACTGGCGTAACGCTGTGCCAGACGGGCACGCATCGGCTTGAGGACGAACAAGGCAAGGAAGGCGGCGAAGGCATTCATGGCACAGGCGACCATGAACACGGCCTGCCAGCTACCGGTCATCGAGGTGATGACACTTGAGAAGGGCACCAGCAAAGCGGCGGTCCCCTTCGCGGTGTACAGCATCCCCGCGTTGGTGGCGGCATACTTCGAGCCATACGTGTCGGCGCAGGTCGCCGGGAACAAGCTGTAGATCTCGCCCCAGGCGAAGAACACCAGGCCAGTCAGCAGCACGAAGGCCACCGGGTGCTGGCCATACTTCGCCAGTGCGTAGATCCCCACGGCTTCCATCGCAAAGGCGATGAACATCGTGTTTTCGCGACCGATCTTGTCCGATATCCAGCCGAACACCGGACGCGTCACCCCGTTGAGCACACGGTCGATGGCCAGTGCGAAGGTGAGTGCGGGCAGTGTGAGACCCAGAAGCGAGACAGGTGCCTGATCCAGACCGTAGTCCTTGGCGATCGGGCCGAGCTGTGCCGTTGCCATCAGACCGCCGGCGGCCATCAGCACGAACATCAGATACATCAGCCAGAACACCGGGGAGCGCATGACTTCCGTCGGCTTGGCGTTGTAGCGCATGGCGCCCGGGGCCAACTTCTTGAGTGCTTCGATCGATGCCGGCGGACTGGCGAGCGCCAGACCCAGCACCAGCACGATGATCCCCTGCCCCAGCCCGAAGGTCAGGAAGGTGTTCTCGTAGCCGCTGGACTTGATCATGTTGGCGATCGGTACCACGGTCAGTGCCGAACCGGCGCCGAAACCGGCAGCGGTAATGCCCGCGGCAAGACCGCGACGATCCGGGAACCACTTCAGCGCGTTACCCACGCAGGTGCCATACACCGCACCGGCACCCACGCCGCCCACCGCCGCTGCGAAATACAACATCGGCAGCGAGGATGCATACGCATTCAACACCCACGCAATACCGCACAACAGACCACCCCCGACCACCACCGGGCGCGGGCCGAACTTGTCGACCAGATACCCTTCGATCGGCACCAGCCAGGTCTCGGTCACGACGAAAATCGTGAAAGCGACCTGAATGGCCGTACGGCCCCAGTGATACTTCTCATCGATCGGGTTGACGAACAGCGTCCACCCGTACTGCAGATTGGCGATCATCGCCATGCAAATCACGCCGAACACGAGCTGAACCCAAGGGCTCGCGAACACGGATTGCTTACCGTGTTGATTTGTCGTCTCCACTTGTACCTCCTCCATCGGTTTCCAGTTGTTTGGCAGCTTCACAACAACAACACCTTCCGGATGGGATCTGTGCCCCCTGGGTATGCTTTACGAGGTCTTCGCCTCGTCGACTTGTCTCTGATGCTTACGGGGACTCTTGCTTTTCCCCCGTAAATATACCGAACGAAATATACGATATATCAGATATAAGTCAACACTAATTTATTGCTGTCCTCGCTTTCCTCCTCGCTTTCCTCCTCGCTTGCCGAAGTCGTTTTCGTCCATTGCAGCGAAAACAACTACGGCACGCGAGGCACTGTCCTAAGTGGCGGCTAGATACAGTAACGCCACTGTAGGACGGAGCGGCGCAACAACGCAATGCGAAAACACTAAGGAGTTAACCTGATCCACGAAGCCTGCCAGATAAGGCGCACAGCCTTTTTATATCGGCCTCCTTGCTATTTTTCAAAACCAGCACAAGACGATATTTTTGTTAGTTTTACTCACAACAACTCGATTTCATTAATCCCCCGGCATCGCTGTAATACACCGTAATAATTCGCTCATCAGACGCGGAGGGACGATTTCAGCGGTGCCTTTCATGCCGGTCAGGCTCACACATCGAGACCGCGATTTCTCGCGCATCTGCGGGGAAACCATGACGCTCGCCGCGCCCAGAATGCTTGGCGCTGCCTTCCTTGTGATATACGATATACAACATTTGGTATTAGAAAAATAAACGGCCAGTACCAGGCCCAGGTTTCGATTGACCTTTGGAGGGAGAGACTTCATGAAGATTTGCATCTATGGCGCCGGTGCCATCGGTGGCTATCTCGGCGTGCAACTCGCGCGCGCCGGAGCCGATGTCAGTCTGGTGGCGCGTGGCCCGCACCTGAGCGCCATGCGCGAGCACGGACTCAAACTGCTGATCGATGGCGAGGAACGCGTCGCCCAGTTGCGTTGCACGGACGACCCGCGCGAACTCGGTCCGCAGGATTACGTGATCATCGCCCTGAAAGCACACTCGGTCCCTGCGGTACTCGACGCGATGCAGCCTTTGATCGGCCCGGACACGGCCGTCGTCACGGCCGTGAACGGCATCCCCTACTGGTACTTCTATAAGCACGGCGGCGCGCTCGAGGGCACGACGCTGGAGAGCATCGACCCGGGCGGCCGCCAGTGGCGTCAGCTCGGACCGGAGCGCGCCATTGGCTGCGTCGTCTACCCGGCCACGGAAGTGGTTGCGCCGGGCGTGATCCAGCATGTCTACGGGAATAAGTTTCCGCTGGGCGAAGCCAGCGGCGAGCGTACCGAGCGCGTGGAGAAGCTCTCGCAATTGATGATTGCCGGCGGACTCGACGCTCCCATTCGCGAGAACATCCGCGATGAAATCTGGCTCAAGCTCTGGGGCAATCTCTGCTTCAACCCGATTTCGGCACTCACGCACGGCACGCTCGACATCATTGCCAGCGATCCGGGCACGCGCGCCATCGCGCGCGCCATGATGCTCGAAGCCAAGGCGATCGGCGATAAGTTCGGGGTGCACTTTCGCGTTGACGTCGAGCGCCGCATCAACGGTGCGGGCGCTGTCGGCGCGCACAAGACGTCGATGCTCCAGGATCTCGAGCGCGGCCGCGCAATGGAAATCGATCCGCTTGTCTCCGTCGTCCAGGAAATGGGACGCCTCGCCGGTGTGCCGACGCCAACGCTCGACGTAGTGCTCGCCCTCATTCAACAGCGCGAGTTCATGACGCAGCCCGATGCGGTCGCCGCCGCGCAGGAGCGATTGGCCAAGGCGGCCTGAACCGGACGCCGTTGCTTCGAGACGGCGTAGTGCGGGGCACGCGACTGTGCCTCGCCGGATTCAGCGGTTCTCTCTCTATATAGAGAGAACGGAAAAATGGTCGGCGCGACCGGCGAAACGGATCGCGCTGCCGCCCTGCCCCGCAGCCGCTCAAACGTGCCGCCGCCGGTTCTCCGGTCGCGGCCGATTTTTTGCCGGAGACCCTCGGCTTATCCGGCTGAGGCAAACCACACCGGATGTGGTTTCGCGGCAACGCAATAACGTTGATTTGCCACAGCAAGGAGGCATGACCGCTTCCCTCGAAAATCGAGCACGCCACCCGCGTCCCGAAATCCACACTAACGCAAGCCTGACGGACATCCCAGGAGGTACACCGCCATCATCGACCCAAGGAACACTATCGGAAAAAGAGACAACTCCGGGCGACGGACAGGCAGAGTGACGTAAAGAACGTCCCGAAAAACGATAAATTTTGATATTCGGTATGTGGTATATCTTGAGACTTGTTGCGGCGCGACATACAATGCAAAGCAAGTTCTCCCCCACATTACGACCGTTAACCGTTTATCAGGAGTGTCACCATGTTAGTCGCTGCGCTTACTTTGCTTGCCCTTGCTTCCGCACTTGCCGCCGGTGTTGCGATGGTTCACCTCTTCGTCGCCCTGCCGGCCTCGATGCTCGAAAAGTCCGAACAGAACGGTCGTTTCGCGTACCTGGCGGAAACCACGCAGGCAAATGAATCGGGTAAACTCGTCACAAAGTCGGCAACCATCGTGGGGCAGCAAGCATTGCGCCTCTGAAGGGGCCGTAATACCTAGGAGACTATTGCATGTCCCTGATCACCCCAACTCCGGTGCGCGTGACTCCGCTCGCGCTGGAGCCGATCGACACCACCACGAGTTTTCGCAATCAGGCGTATGCGCTGCTGAAAAAAGCCATCGCCGACGCCGATATCTATAACCAGAAGGAAGAGATTCGCCTGGACGAGCGTCAACTCATCCAGGTGCTCGGCGTTTCGCGCACCCCGATTCGCGAAGCCATGACCCTGCTGGAACAGGAAGGCTTCCTGCGTACGGTACCGCGCCGCGGCATTTTCATCATCCGCAAGACCAAGCGTGAAATCGTTGAAATGATCCAGATGTGGGCCGCCCTCGAAGGGATGTCCGCGCGGTTGGCCACGTTGCATGCGAGCGATGAAGAAATCGCCAAGCTACGTCACCTGTTCGATGAGTTCGTCAATGCACCACCGACCGATCATATCGAAGAGTATTCGGACGCGAACATCGACTTCCATCAGGCCCTGATCAATCTTGGTGGCTCGCAAGCGATTGCCAATACGATCAAGAACCTGTTCATTCACGTGCGCGCCATCCGCAAGGTGACGATTGCTCAAAACGATCGGGCCGCCCGCTCGATTGTCGATCACCTGAAGATCATCACTGCACTCGAGAAGCGCGACACCGAACTCGCCGAGAAACTCGCACGCGACCACACGCTGGGCCTAGCCGCCTTCGTGGAAGAACACTGCGACTTCCTCGAGTAAGGTCAGCCGCTGCATCCGGTCCGGCAACGGACGCTGCCGTTAAAAAAGCCAGTGACATGCGAATGTCGCTGGCTTTTTCTTTGCCCGTCCACCCTGCGCATCTCCCTTCCTCCGCGCGCATGGCGCCGCACCTCTCATCTCTGCCCTCCCCCAATTCGGGTAAACGAGCCTCCCAAACCGGGCTTCGATCTATTGCACGTATACCGTATATCATATATCGTGTTTCACATACTGATGCTTTGCCACGCAGCCGGCGCAGGCCTGCCAAGCGACCGGGAACGTGTGACGAAGCGCCGCCACCCATCGGGCGAACCGAAGCGCGGCGCGGGGTTGTCGAGTCGCAGTACGAGAGCTTTGACGAAGATTGACGGAAGTCAGCAACGGGCGAGAGGCCGAGCCCGTGCGGCATATGGTGGGGGCTATGTGCCGCACGCTCTTCCGGTGCCGCGCTGATCGCTAGACCCGAGCAGCGTCGCCGGATGTGACCATTGGGCCTCTCGCCCCGGGGCAGGACAAGAACATAAACCCATACCCTCAGGCGCACCGTTCCCCACGGTGTGCCAAACAGGAGACAACAGCCATGCGCGAGGCTTTTTCCATCGCGACGGTGCAAGCGATTCTGGACGTTCATGCGGCTCAGGAAGGCCCCCTTCTGCCGATCCTCCATGACGTTCAGGAAGCTTTCGGCTACGTACCCCCGGATGCCGTGCCTGTCATCGCCGACGCTCTCAATCTCTCTCGCGCCGAAGTGCATGGCGTGATCACGTTCTATCACCACTTCCGCACCAGCGCGCCGACGCGTCACGTCGTGCAGATCTGCCGTGCCGAGGCGTGTCAGAGCATGGGCGCCGACGCACTCGTGGCCCATGCGGAACGGGTGCTGGGCTGCACCATGCACAGTCATTGCGGCGATGTCTCGCTCGAGCCGGTGTACTGCCTTGGCCAGTGCGCGACGTCACCCGCCATCACGATCGACGACAAGCTGCACGCGCGCGTCACCCCCGAGAAATTCGACCGTCTGGTCGCCCGCGCCAAGGATGCCGCATGAGCCAAGCCTCCACTCCCGCCAAGACGCCCGGCAAGGTGCGGCTTTATCTGCCGCGCGACTCCGCCGCCCTCGCACTCGGCGCCGACGAAGTTGCCGAAGCCATTACGGCGCAAGCCGCGCAGCGCGGCCTCGATATCGAGCTGGTACGCAACGGCACGCGCGGCATGCTCTGGCTCGAACCGCTGCTTGAAGTCGTCACGCCCGCCGGGCGCGTCGCCTACGGACCGGTCGATGTCGACGACGTGCCCGGCCTGCTCGACGCCAACGTCACGGCCGGCGGCGATCATCCGCTCGCCCTTGGGCTGACCGAAGAGATCCCGTATTTCAAGAAGCAGGAACGTCTGACGTTCGCCCGCGTAGGCATCACCGATCCCGTTTCGGTCGACGATTACGTGGCTCACGACGGTTATCGCGGCCTGCGCAACGCGCTCGCGCTGGACGGCGCAGCCATCGTCGCGCAAGTGACCGAGTCCGGCCTGCGCGGTCGCGGCGGCGCGGCGTTCCCGACGGGCATCAAGTGGAAGACGGTGCTGAACACACCGGCCGCACAGAAATACATCGTATGTAACGCCGACGAAGGCGATTCCGGCACGTTCGCCGACCGCATGTTGATGGAAGGCGATCCGTTGGTCCTCGTGGAGGGCATGACGATTGCCGGTATCGCCGTGGGCGCCACGCGCGGCTACATCTATGTGCGCAGCGAGTATCCGCACGCCATCGACGTGCTGGCCGAAGCCATCGTCAACGCCAACAAGGCAGGCTACCTCGGCGAGAACATTCTGGGCTCGGGGCATACGTTCCATCTCGAAGTCCGCAAGGCGGCAGGAGCGTATGTCTGCGGCGAAGAGACCGCATTGCTCGAAAGCCTGGAAGGCAAGCGCGGCGTAGTGCGCGCCAAGCCGCCGCTGCCCGCCATCGAAGGTCTGTTCGGCCTGCCGACGGTCATCAACAACGTGATTTCGCTCGCCTCGGTGCCGATCATCATGGATCGCGGCGCAGAGTTCTACAAGAACTTCGGCATGGGACGCTCGCGCGGCACGTTGCCCATCCAACTCGCCGGCAATATCAAATACGGCGGTCTCATCGAGAAGGCGTTCGGTGTGACGCTGCGTGAAATCCTGTACGACTACGGCGGCGGCGCCATCACCGGCCGGCCACTGCGCGCGGTACAGGTAGGGGGGCCGCTCGGCTCGTATCTGCCCGAATCGCAATGGGATACGCCGCTCGACTATGAAGCGTTCGCCGCCCTCTGGGCCGTGCTCGGCCACGGCGGCATCGTGGCACACGACGACACCGTCGATCTGGCCAGGCTCGCGCGCTATGCCATGGAGTTCTGCACCATCGAATCGTGCGGCAAGTGCACGCCGTGCCGTATCGGCTCGACGCGTGGCGTCGAAGTGATGGACCGGATCATCGACGGCCGCGACCGTCCCAAGCAGATCAAGCTGCTGCGCGACCTGTGCGACACGATGCTCGCGGGTTCGCTGTGCGCCATGGGCGGCATGACGCCCTACCCCGTGCTGTCTGCGTTGAATCATTTCCCCGAAGACTTCGGCGCGGCCGAACCGTCGAATCTGCCGACCAAGGCCGCCTAGGAGAGTGCCCACCATGATGGACCCGATGTTTGATAAGGATTACGGCACCCCGCGCCGCGAATCGACGAAGGAAGTCACGCTGGAGATCGACGGCGAACAGATCACCGTGCCCGCGGGCACCTCGATCATGCGCGCTGCCTCCGAAGGCGGCGTGAACGTACCCAAGCTGTGCGCCACCGACTCGCTCGAGCCGTTCGGTTCCTGCCGCCTCTGCCTCGTCGAGATCGAAGGCCGTCGCGGCTTCCCGGCGTCGTGCACGACGCCCGTCGAGCCCGGCATGAAGGTGCGCACGCAATCCCCGAAGCTGCAAGAACTGCGCAAAGGCGTGATGGAGCTGTATATCTCCGATCACCCGCTCGACTGCCTGACTTGCGCGGCCAACGGCGACTGCGAGCTGCAGGACATGGCGGGCGTGACGGGCCTGCGCGAAGTGCGCTACGGCTTCGATGGCGCCAATCACTTCGACACACAGAAAGACGAATCGAACCCGTACTTCACCTACGACGCCTCGAAGTGCATCGTCTGCAACCGGTGCGTGCGCGCCTGCGAAGAAACGCAGGGCACGTTCGCGCTGACGATCTCGGGCCGCGGCTTCGAAGCCCGCGTCTCGCCGGGGCAGGATCAGCCGTTCATGGATTCGGAGTGCGTGTCGTGCGGTGCCTGCGTGGCCGCTTGCCCGACCGCGACATTGCAGGAAAAGTCGGTCATCCATCTCGGTCAGGCCGAGCACGCCAAGATCACCACTTGCGCCTATTGCGGCGTGGGTTGCTCGTTCAAGGCGGAGATGAAGGGTAACGAAGTCGTGCGCATGGTGCCGCACAAGGACGGACAGGCCAACGAAGGGCACGCCTGCGTGAAGGGCCGCTTTGCCTGGGGCTATGCCACGCACAAGGACCGTATCCTGACGCCGAAAATTCGCAAGACGATCACCGACCCGTGGCAGGAAGTGTCGTGGGACGAAGCGCTCGACTATGCGGCGTCGGAGTTCAAGCGCATTCAGGCCAAGTACGGGCGCGACTCGATCGGCGGTCTGGTGTCGTCGCGCTGCACGAACGAAGAAGACTATCTGGTCCAGAAGCTCGTGCGCGCCGCGTTCGGCAACAACAATGTCGACACCTGCGCACGGGTGTGCCACTCGCCGACCGGCTACGGCCTGAAGGCAACCATCGGCGAATCGGCCGGCACGCAGACGTTCAAGTCTGTCGAGCAGTCGGATGTGATCCTCGTGATGGGCGCGAACCCGACCGACGGCCACCCGGTGTTCGGCTCGCGCATGAAGAAGCGTCTGCGCGAAGGCGCCAAGCTGATCGTGATCGACCCGCGCCGCATCGATCTGGTCAAGAGCCCGCACATCAAGGCCGACTATCACCTGCAACTGCGCCCGGGCACGAACGTGGCGATCATCAACGCACTCGCGCACGTCATCGTGACGGAAGGCCTGATGGCCGATGCGTTCATCGCGCAGCGCTGCGAGGATCGCGCGTTCGAGCAGTGGCGTGATTTCATCACCCGCGCCGAGAACTCGCCCGAAGCTACCGAGGCTCATACCGGTGTGCCCGCGCATCTCGTGCGCAGTGCGGCGCGCCTGTACGCGACAGGCGGCAACGCGGCGATTTATTACGGTCTCGGTGTGACGGAGCATGCACAAGGCTCCACGACGGTGATCGGCATCGCCAACCTCGCCATGGCCACCGGCAACATCGGCCGTGAGGGCGTGGGCGTGAACCCGCTGCGCGGTCAGAACAACGTGCAAGGCTCGTGCGACATGGGCGCGTTCCCGCACGAACTGCCCGGCTATCGTCACGTGTCGGACTCAAGCGCCCGTGCGCTGTTCGAAGCCGAATGGGGTGTCGAGCTGCAATCCGAACCGGGTCTGCGCATCCCGAACATGTTCGATGCAGCGCTCGCCGGCACCTTCATGGGTCTGTACTGCCAGGGCGAGGACATCGTGCAGTCCGACCCGAACACGCAACACGTGACCCACGCACTCGAACAAATGGAGTGCATCGTCGTGCAGGACATCTTCCTGAACGAGACGGCGAAGTATGCGCACGTGCTGCTGCCGGGCTCATCGTTCCTCGAAAAGGACGGCACGTTCACCAATGCAGAGCGCCGCATCTCACGCGTGCGTCAGGTCATGCCGCCGCGCGCCGGTTACGCCGACTGGGAAGTGACGATCCAACTGGCCAAGCGTCTGGGCTACGAGATGAACTACTCGCATCCGTCGGAGATCATGGACGAGATCGCCCGACTCACGCCGACGTTCACGGGTGTGAGCTACGAGAAGCTCGACCGTCTGGGCAGCGTGCAGTGGCCGTGTAACGAAGCCGCGCCGGAAGGCACGCCCGTCATGCACATCGACGAATTCGTGCGCGGCAAAGGCAAGTTCCTCATCACGCAATACGTGCCGACGGACGAAAAGGTCACACGCCGTTTCCCGCTTATCCTCACGACCGGCCGGATTTTGTCGCAATACAACGTCGGCGCGCAGACGCGTCGCACCGACAACGTCCATTGGCACGACGAAGACCGCCTCGAAATCCATCCGCACGATGCCGAAGAGCGCGGCGTGAAGGACGGCGACTGGGTCGGCATTCAGAGTCGTGCCGGCGAGACGGTATTGCGCGCCGTCGTGAGCGAGCGCGTGCAGCCGGGCGTGGTGTACACGACGTTCCACTTCCCGGAGTCGGGCGCAAACGTCATCACCACCGACAACTCCGACTGGGCGACGAATTGCCCCGAGTACAAGGTGACGGCAGTGCAGGTCACACCGGTGGCGCAACCGTCGGAATGGCAGCGTCAGTACTCGGACTTCAACCGTCAGCAGGAGGCGTTCCTCGGACACGCGCATAGCACGACGGAAGCGAGTCCGGGCTAAGTTGTCGAAGGAAGCAACGCGCGCCGCTTTGCCGGATGTCCGCGAGGTCTGCGATATCTACGAAGCGGCGCGGTGACAGACAATCCGCGTCCAGCGCCGGAGGGCTCCGGCGGGCTTCACCGTCTAACGCCAGAAGACGGTGCGGCGGACGCGAGATTGGCCACGCCACGCAGAACATCACACGGCATCACACGGCAGAGAACGAACTCAGGGGACAGAACAGATCATGGACACCGACAACCTGGTCAAGATGGCCAATCAGATCGGGGACTTCTTCGAGACAATGCCCGACCGCGGCGAGGCGCTCGAGAACATTGCAGGCCACCTGCGGCGCTTCTGGGCCCCGCGCATGCGCATGACGATTCTCGAGCATCTCGAAGCCACCGATGGGCATGGCATGCGCGAGATTGTGGTGGCGGCGATTACGGCACATCGCGCCGAACTCTGGCCACGCGGCTAAGCGACACGACGGGCGTGACAGTCATCTCGATCGCTCGCTGTCTCTGACAAAACGAGCGAGCCGTTGCTTCGGGCACCGATTCGGACATCGCAGGTGAGGAGACCGGCGGCCATGGACTGCCAGGGTGAAAGTTGTCCACACCCTTTGTGGATAACCCACTGGATAACCCGCCCCCACCTTCTCGAAGGCCCCGTGAACAGGGGCTGTCAAGATCATTGCCCAAAAAACGGTCAGCGCCGGAACAAATATTCGGCTTGACGGTCTGCCCCCTCCCTGCTCAAGCGCCATTCCCCTTGTTTGCCGCCCCATCGGCGTCCTGCCCGATTGGCGTGCCGGTCTGTCCCGTCGCATCGGGCGGTGACTGCGGCACGCCGCGCAGCGCCACGACGACCTGACGCTGGCCAAGCACCGCGTCGGGCGCCTGCTGCAAGGCCAGCCGGTAGCGCTCGCCGAACTCGGCGTCGGCGTTGCGGAACAGCTTGGCGGCTTCATCGGCCAGCGCAATGCCCGCCTCGGCCAACGGAGGCGTCTGCTCGAGCCACTCGTCGAGCGCGACGATCAGACGCGAAAGCGGATCCAGCCAGCGGAACCAGGCATCTTCCGTCAGCAATTGCACGAAGCGTCCCGTCGGCACCGGCCCGAAGACGGCTTCGTATTGCTGGCGGTCATTGGCAATCAGCACCTTGTGTTGGGAGAGCAGTGCCGCGCGCAATGCCTGCATGGCGGTGATCTGGGCAGCGTTGGCCGGTGTAGTATCGATCGGTTCGGTCATCTATCGCCCCGTAAGCGTCAGAAAGGTTAAGAAACGGAAATGGAAAGTGTCTGACATGGACTTTAGGACTTGACCCATAGCCAACAGACGTTCGGATCACGATACTACACGGGTCTCGCAAACACCTCGCGAGACCAGGCTTTCACTTCCCCGTGGGAGGCCTGCTTCCTCACCCGCCCATCCGGCGGGTTTTTTTTGCCTGAACGATTCGCGCTGCCAGGCCGGCTTGACTTCCTCCCGTTCCCACCCCGTCCCGTCGTGCTCAATGCGTCGACGCAAATTCGTTTATCATCGGCAGCGCTCTGGCCCGCCTTCCGATATGACCTCTGCTCTGCGTCCCAAAACCGTTGGTGTCATGGGCTCCGGCAAACAGCCGTGGACCGAACTTGCTGCGCCGCTCGGACGTGCACTCGCGCTCGCCGGTTACCACCTGCTCACCGGCGGGGGGCAAGGCGTAATGACTAGCGTGAGCGAAGCCTTTTGCGCCGTTCCGCAGCGTATACGTATAGGACGCAGTATCGGTGTCGTGCCGACCGAGGCCGTCGGTGAAGATGGCACAGCCCCGACGTTCCGTCCGCTGCCCGGCTATCCGAATCCGTTCGTGGAAGTGCCTATCGTGAGTCCGTTGCCACGCCATTTGCCCGACGCGCCGGCCGGCACGCTCTCGCGCAATCACATCAATGTGCTCTCGAGCGACGTCATCGTCGCGCTGCCCGGCAATCACGGCACGCGTGACGAGGTCGGGCTCGCCGTGCATTACGGCAAGCCCGTCATTCTGTTCGGGGAGTGCGAGCACTTCGCGGACATGCCCGCTTCGCTCGTGCGAACGGTATCGCTCGATACCGTGATGGACTTCGTCAGAACGGCACGGTGAGTTTCGCGTCGATCGAATGGAAGCGATACGACCATCCCGGCGGGCCGCTCGACGCCGGCATCCACGGCGCGTTCAATCGCTGCATCACCGACACATCGAGCTTCGACGTGCCCAGATTGTGCGTGTGGCTCAGCCCCACCTCGGCAAAACTGTCATAGGTGTGGATGGCGTTCGGATCTTCGGTGCGACTGCGGTTGTAGCGAAACTCGAGCCCCGTCGAGCCGTTGGCCGTGAAGTCGAACGCGCGGCGCACGCGCCACTGCAGCGTCTGCGTTTGCGTGGTGCCGGTGGCGATCTGGTCCGTGGCCGCGTTGGTCTTGCCCGTGATCCCGACAGTCCAGTCCGCGTCGATCGGCAACGAGTAGTTGGCCGTCACATTTCGATTCGTCGTATCGCGACGCGCGTTCTGCAAGTCCTGACTCAACGTGGTATGGAACTTGCCGTACATGCCCAGCGGGTTGTTCATCAACAGGTTCGCCGTGCCCTGCATCTTGCCCGTGGTCGTCATGCCGCTGTTGTTCATGCCGACGTTGAACTGATAAGGCTGCTCGTTGAGCACCTGCAAGCCTACTGCGCCCTCGCCGGGTGTGCGGCTGCGCGTGGCGATGAGTGGCAATGAATCGTCGCGCACCACGAGCCCCTGGCGCATCAACATGCGCAGGTTGCGCGTCGCGAAACTCTCGTGGCGCGGCTGCCCGCGCAGGCAGGCGGCGCGCGCGAGGAAGGCGTTCGGCGGCGCGACGTCGGCGACGGCCGGCGGCTCGCCTGCGGCCGATGCTGCCGATGCGGCGGCATCCAGATCCACCACGGAAATTGCCGTGCCATCAGCACTCAACTCCGGCGCGACCGCAAAGTCGCCAGCGGGTAATGGTGCAGAAGAAGGTGGTGCAGGGGGGGCGTCGGCCGATGCTTCCGGGGTGCCCTCTGCGACTGGCGTCGTTTGGGATGGATCGGTGTTCGACGCTTGCGCCGCCGATGCCGTCCGCGGCGCCTGAGCGGCGGCAGCCCGTTGCCTGGCCTCGCGATCGACGGCCGCCGCGACGGCGTTCGGATCGTCCCCCGCGAACAAGGCGATGGGGTCCGATGAAGCGCCAGGGTCCTGCACGACGGGCGCGGGAGGGGGCACGAAATACTGAGGTGCAAGGCCGCGATCCCACAAACCATAGGACACGGCATTCTGCTCAGTAAAACATGGCGGATTGAGATCCGAGAGCAAGGATTGTGCGTGCGCGAACACCGGTATCCCGGCACTCAGGCACGCGGCCAGCAGGAGGCGACTCCACATGGCCGGATTTACCGACGACATTCGACACCCGAAATCCCACCCCACACTGATGCCATCCGCTAGCGTTATGCGCCGCGTCCGACATGAGGAGGGTGCTTTAGCGACAAGGGGCTATTTTACGTCGATCGGATGACGCGCTGCCAGTCACAAAATGCCGGGAACTCTTTCGATCGATTGCCACTCATATCGCGTGACTTCCCCTGTAGTGATTTTTGCCCGCCTCGTGCGGGCATTTTTATTGGGTGTCCGTCGATCACACGCCCGCCTTGCGCGTTTCGCACCTACGACGCACTTTGCGCGCATTCCCACCGCTAGCGAGCCGCATCGCTCCCACATCACAAAAAAGCCCGGGAAACCGCTTCCCGGGCAATGGTCGATCGCCATGAAGGGGCGACCGAGGGGGCGCCAGCGGGTGCCGGGCGATCAGACCCGGCACCGAAGTCGATGCGCAACGCCCAGTGCGGCTGACTTACTTCTTCTTGCCGCCCTTGCTGCCGCCCGCGAGAAAGCGCGCGTTGTACTCGTCCATGAGCTTGCGCACCGTCTTGCCGATCTGGATGTAGTCTGGCTCGTTGAGGTTGGCGAGCGACACACGGCCGGACGGATGCAACGTGCCGAAGCCACGGCCCGGCAGCAGCACCACGCCACTTTCCTTGGCCAGTCGGAACAGCACCTCAGACGGGTCGATGTTCTTCATGAACCAGTCGACGAAGCCCTTGCCGTAGATCTTCGTGCCCAACACTTCGAGGTCGAGGATGTTGTAATAGTCGACGGCCGTCGGTCCGGTCTCGTCGGCAATGCCCGCTGCGCGATACATCGCAGTCTTGCGGCGGCGGATGATGCGCTTGACGGCGTGCTTGTAGGCATCCGGCTCGTCCATCAGGCAAAACAGCGAGAAGAGCGCCATCTGCACCTGCTGCGGCGTGGACAGCCCGGCCGTATGGTTGAGCGCCACCGCGCGGCTGTCTGCCACCAGACGGTCGATGAACTTGAGCTTCTCCGGCTCCGTCGTGATCGACGCGTAGCGCGCATTGAGTCCTTCGCGTTCCGCCTTGGACAGCTTGGCGATCTTGTCGTCGAACAGGTTCTTCTCGTGCGTGGCGATAACGCCCAGACGCCAGCCCGTCGCCCCGAAGTACTTCGAGTACGAATACACGAGGATGGTGTTGTACGGCGCGATCGCGAACAGCGAGCGGAAGTCGTCGGCAAACGTGCCGTAGACATCGTCGGTCAGGATGATCAGATCGGGACGCTTCTTGACGATCTCGGCCAGGTGATCGAGCGACGCGTCGTCGAGCTTGACCGACGGCGGATTGCTCGGGTTCACGAGGAAGAACGCCTTGATCTTCGGATCGAGCAGCTTGTCGAGTTCCTTCTTCGAATACTGCCAGCCCAGCGCCGGATCGGCGTTCACGTTCACTTCTTGGAGCTGGTAGTCGGCCAGTTCCGGAATTTCGATGTAAGGCGTGAAAATCGGCATGCCCAGCGCGATGGTGTCGCCGGCCTGCAGCAAGTGGTTGGTCTTGAGCGTATTGAACAGGTACGTCATGGCTGCCGTGCCGCCTTCGACCGCGAACAGGTCGAAGTTGCCCACGAACGGATGACGGCCGACCATCTCGTGACGCAGATACTTGGCGGCGATCGTCTCGGTGTTGCGCAGCATGCGATCCGGCACCGGGTAGTTACACCCGAGAATGCCGTTCACCATTTCCGTGAGGAAGTCCTCGACGACCAGACCCATCTGGTCACGGATATAAGAGATCGCCTTCTCGAGGAATTTCACCCCCGGCTCGTGCTGATGCTCGCGCGCGAAATCCAGCCAGCGCGCTTCAACGCCCTTGCCGGGCGGAATACCGCCCACGCCTTCGGGCATGTACGTGAACTGACGCTCGGCTTCCGAGAGTGCAAACAGGCCCAACTGAAAGAAGCCATGCCGCGGCTCGAGCGCGAGGAAGTTCGGGTTGCCGCGCCCGGCATTGAGCATCGAGCGCTGTGCGGCATTGTCCTGAGCGAGTGCGATCAGCGTGTCCTTGAGTTCGAACGGGCTGAGTTTGGCGAGTGCGTCGAGTTCCTTCGATTTCATAGCAATTTCTCCATGAACAACCATCTACCACCCATCGCGATTCCGTCTTGCGGGGGCAATGACGGACGATCGGGTGAATGAACCAAATACGTCGGGCGGTACGGCGTCGCGATCACGCGACGCCTTTGCGTACCTCAGGTCAGCGACACCACCAGCGGCCCGAGCAGCGTGAGCAGCACGTTGGCGATGGCGTAGGTAATGGCGAACGGCACGGTCGGCACATTGCTCTCGGCCTTGTCGAGCACTTCGCCGAAGGCCGGGTTGGCGCTGCGCGAGCCTGAGAGCGCACCGGCCAGAATGGCCACGTTGTCGTAGCGAAGCACGTAACGGCCGAACAGATAGGTGAGAAGCAGCGGCACGATCGTGACGATCACCCCGGCGACGAAGATCGAGACGCCGCTCTGTTGAAGGGTTTGCCATGCCTGCGCGCCAGCCGACAGACCAACGCAGGTCACGAAGGCCGCGAGCCCCAGCTCCTTGAGCAGCGAACTCGCAGCGAGCGGCATCGCGCCGAAGGTCGGATGCTTGCCGCGCAGCCACCCGAAGATCAGACCGGAGAGCAGCGCACCGCCGCCGCTGCCCAGCGTGAGCGGAATACCGCCGACCTTGACCACGATGTAGCCGATCAGCAGACCGAACACGATGCCGATCCCCATATACACATAATCGGTCTTCACCGAATAAGCGACGGGGTAACCGGCTTCCTTCGCAGCACGCTGCACGTCGCTGTCGGCGCCATACAGCGTGACCACGTCGCCGTGATAGACGATGGTGTCGTCGAGCACCGGCACGGGCTGCCCCATCCGCGCGATCTTCGCGATATACACGCCGTGCTTGACGTCGCGCGCTACGCCCGCCTTCAGTTCGCCGAGCGTCTTGCCGTTGCCGCCCTTGCGGGCGAACACGACTTCCTGCATACGCAACGGAATGTCGAGATCGCTCGACGGACGCTGCTCGTCGCCCAACAGACGCCACGCGTCGGTCGCCGCTTCACGGCGTCCAATGAGCATGACGTCGTCGCCGGCTTCGAGTACCAGATCGTCGGTGGCGATGATGATCTTCCCGTTGCGGCGCAAGCGCTCGACGGTCACGCCATCGGTCAACTGCTTCTCGACGTCGACCACACGCTTGCCCGCGCCGGTCGTCACGCGATAGACACGGCCGACGAGCGGCGGCAGCGAATCGACCTGGTCGGCCGAGAGCGCAGTCTGACCGCCGGCCATCTCGAGTTCGGCTTTCTTCGCATCGTCCTTGAGCGTGCGGCCCATGAGTTTCGGTACGAGCGACGCGCACACGATGATGGCGCCGAGGCTGCCGAAGATGTACGTGACGGCATAGCCGATGGCCACCTCCGATTGCAGACGTTTGACCTCGTCCGCCGATAGCCCCAGACGCGAGATGGCATCGCCGGCCGTGCCGATGATGGCCGACTGCGTGAGACCGCCACCGGCCACACCTGCGGCAAGCCCCTTGTCGAAGCCGAAAATCTTGGCGCAGATCAGCACCGTCACCAGCCCCGAGGCGGCAAGGAAGACGGCCATGCCGATTTCGCGCAGCGTCTTGCGCGAGAGCGAACTAAAGAACTGCGGACCGCTCTCGTAACCCACGGCGTAGATGAAGAGCGCGAACATGATGCTCTTCACGCCCGCGTCGACTGAGATGCCGATCTGAGAGACAACGACGGCCACGAGCAGCGAACCGCCGACACCGCCCAACTGGAATGACCCGAACCTGATCGCCCCGATGGCGTACCCGAGGGCGAGCGATAGAAAGATCGCGACCTCCGGGACATGTTTAAGAATGCTATGCACGAGTTCCACGGGAGAACCTCCGTCAAAAAATGGGAACGGCGACCGGCGGGGTCAGGGCCTTGCCCCGACCCTGCCGGCACGCCCTAACGCGAAAACTGATGAGCGACAAAAACCACTGCCGGCCCCATGAGCGGCAACAGCACGTTCGACAGCGCGTACGTCACCGTGTACCCCACGACCGGCAACGCACTGTCCGCCGTTTGCACCACGGCGCTGATCGCCGGCGTACTCGCCTGCTGACCGGCGATGGCGCCGATGAGAATGGGCCCGTCGATACGCAGCAACTTGTGGCCGACCCACAACGACACCAGGGCCGGGATGAGAGACACACAGATGCCCACCACCGGCAATGCCAGACCGTGCTCTCGCAGCAGCACGGCAGCTTGCGGCCCGGCCGACAGACCGACACACACCACGAACACCGCCAGCCCCAGTTCCTTAAGCAATTCATAGGCCGCAGGCGGGAACGCGCCCCAGGTAGGACGCCGCGAGAGCAGCCAGCCGCTCGCCAGACCGGAGAGCAGCGCGCCACCACCCGAGCCCAGCGTCATCGGCACACCGCCAATACGCACCGACAGATGTCCGATGCAAAGCCCCACGATCAGCGCAAGGCCGACAAACACGAGACTCGTCTTGTTGCCATACGGCACGGGTTTGCCGAGCACCTCGCCCGCACGGTCCACATCGCTTTGCAAGCCTTGCAGCGTGACCACGTCGCCGCGTTGCAGCGCAATCTTGCCCAGCGAGGGTAATGGCATGCCCATGCGTCTGACCGACTTGACGAACACGCCGTGACGCACGTCGATCGGCGCTTCGCGGCGCAGGTCGCTCACGGTGCGGCCTTCGGCTTCCTTATTGGTCATGACGAAGTCGCGCTCCACCAGCACGATCTCGTTCGTTTCGGTGCCCGCGACCTCGGGGCCGACAAGCGCATGCGCTTCGAGCATGACGTCGCGCCGGCCGACGAGCAGGAGTTCGTCTCCCGGCTCGAGCGCGAGGCTCTGCGCGACAGGCACCGACGCCGACGCACGACGCACCCGCTCAACGGCCACACTTCCCTCGAGCGCCGCCTCCAGCGCGGCAACGCTCAGCCCCGGATGCGCCACACGATAGCTGCGTCCGACCAGATCGGGCGCCGCGGGCACACCGGCTTCGCCGCCGTTCTCGTCTTCCATTTCCCGGGCGAGGCGCGCGCTGTCCTGCTTGAGATCGATGCCCAGCAAACGCGGCGCCAGCAGGTTGGTGAACAGCACGATGGTGATGAGGCCGAACACATACGTCAGCGTGTAAGCGGTCACGACGTTGGCCTGCAATGCCTTGAACGCGTCGGGCGCAAGGCCGAGCCGATTGAGGGCTTCGATGGCGGTGCCAACCATCGCCGATTCCGTTGCAGCCCCCGCCGCCAACCCGCCCGCCGTGCCGGGGTCCAGGCCGAGCCACGTCACGGCGATCATCACGATGCCGAACACGAAGACCACTTCGATAATGGAAAGCACGCCAAAGCGCAGGCCACGCAAGTTCAGGTTATCTACGAACTGTGGCCCGGCGGAAAAGCCCATGGCGAAGATGAAGAGCGCGAATGCGAAGTCCTTGAGCGAGCCCTCCACCATACAGCCGGTCTGGCCCACAAGCAACGCGACGAGCAGCGCACCGCACACGCCGCCGAGTTGTATCGGGCCGAGCCTGACGCGCCCGAGCAGTTGGCCCAGCACGACGCAGACAAACACGGTGATCAACGGTACGGCATCGAACAACGGTACTGAACACTGCATACACGCTCCTGCCATTTGTCACACGATGGTGACGAGCCGTGCCGCACGTCGCGGCGATTGTCCGGCATATGAATTCGGGAAACGACAGATCTTCGTGGCAATTGCCCCGCAGATCGAAGAGACCGCAGACCGTGTATGGGGTCTTACGTTATGCACCTGTGCGTGAATCCGCCAGGCGTTTGAGTGGGGACGGAAGAATACCGAGCCAAATGACGAGCGAGGCGCGCTGCCCTCGGGGAGGTGCTCGAGACAATGCGTACGGTGCACATAACGGATCCCAAAACGTTGAGACAACCCGATAATCGATGACGCCCGCCTCCTCCCCGGAAGTCCTTGGACGTTACACCTTCAGCCGCCGGCGACGCACTCGAAATGTCTATCCGACACACGCAAATCTCGCGCAATTTCTTTGCACAAATAATTTAAATTACGCCAACTGCGACTGTTCCGCGTTTCGTGGTGACGCGATGTCGGCATAGTGTTGTTCAACGTTCTGGACGTGTCAATATTTTTCGCGTAACGGCACCGCCTTGTGCCCGTCAAGTCGGTAAATAATCGAATACATCGGATTGCCGAATAAAACACCCAGTGGATTCTCGGTGTGTGCAATGCCGCAGGGCGACAGCGCAACATCACTTGGGCGCACGAATCTCGTGAATCGTGCCTGGCCCCCAGCCAGACGGCTCCCATGCGCCATCGCGCAAGGTCCATTCGTGATCGCCCGTCGCCTCCCAGTGCGGCGGGGTGTAGCGCATACCCGGCCGTTTGGGTTCCGTGTGACCGTCGACCCAGTCGTAGCGGCCGTCTTTCCATTGCCAGTAGCCCGGCACCCAGAACTCTCCCTTGGGAGCCGCATGCGGATCTTCGAAGCGTGGGGGCGGCGGGCCGCGCTGCAGCGTCACATCGGCGAGCACCGGCAGGCTTGCAAGACATAAGGCGACGGCAAGCGCATAACGGCGGTAGGGGCGGCAGGCCGAACGGGAAGCCGGGAAGTTCGGTGAAGTCATGGCGGACGAAACCAGTGAAAACGACGGGGACGGCCTACGCGGCCTTTCCGTGGCGACGGAGAAGTCAGGCATTGTACCGTTCGTGCTTTACGCGTGCCCTAGCCCTATCGCGTCCAGACGTCTGCCAGCCCTTATAATCGGCGCACTCATAACCCACCGCCCTGCGCGGACCGACGGTGCCGCCATGAACGGCTGCCGCACAACTCACCCATGAACCCTGCCCCTGCGGCCACCGGTCACCGGCAACTGCTTCGTCTGGCGGTGCCCATCGTGCTCGCCAATCTCACCCAGCCCCTGCTCTCGGCCGTCGACACTGCCGTGGCCGGTCACTTGCCGGGACCGGCCTATCTGGGCGGCGTCGCGCTTGGCGGCCTGCTGCTGAACCTGATCTTCTGGGGCTTCTCGTTCCTGCGCATGGGCACCACGGGGCTTGCCGCGCAGGCGTTCGGTGCGAACGATACGGTGCGTCTGCGCGATACGCTCGCGCGTGCGCTGGCACTGGCGTTTGCCATCGGCGCGGTGCTACTGGTCTTTCGCCATCCGCTGGTGTCGGTGGGCATTTCGTGGCTGGGTGGCAGCGAGCAAGTGCGGGCGCTCGGGCGCGAATACGCCAGCATCCGCATCGTCGCCGCGCCGCTGGCACTGGGCAACTATGTGGTGCTCGGCTATCTGCTGGCGTGTCAACGCGTGCGGCAAGGGCTCGCCGTGCAGGTATTCATCAACCTTGTGAACATCGTGGCCGTGCTCGTCTTCGTACGCGTATTCGGGTGGGGCGTGGCGGGCATCGCTTCGGCGAGCGCACTGGCCGATGTGCTTGGCTTCGTGCTCGGCGCCTGGCTGCTCTGGCTCGCCCGCACACCCGGCCTGCCGCCCCTGCGGCTTGCCACGCTCGTCGAACGAACCGCCCTGTGGCGCCTGCTGCGGCTCAATCTCGATATCTTCCTGCGCACGCTGTTCCTGCAACTCGCCTTCGCGTGGTTTGCCCGCGTCGGCGCGAGGCTTGGCGATACGACGCTCGCCGCCAACGCCCTGCTGTTGAACTTCCAGACGTTCATGGCGTATGGTCTCGATGGCTTTGCCCACGCCGCCGAAGCGCTGGTGGGCGCCTATGTCGGCGCCCGCCAACGGCAGGCGTTGCTGCATGCGATACGGCTGTCGCTCGGATGGGCGCTGGGCTGCGCCGTTGCGTTTGCGCTGGTCTACGCGCTGGCGGGCGGCGCCATCATCGACACACTGACCGATCAACCGGCGCTGCGTGAGGCCGCGCGCGAATTTCTGCCGTGGGCCGTGCTTTCGCCCATTGTCGCGGTGTGGTGTTTTCAGCTCGACGGCGTGTTCATCGGTGCGACTCGCACGCGCGAACTGCTCACGTCCTCGCTGATCGGTCTGCTGGTCTTTGGTGCCGTGATGCCGCTCACGCTCGCGGCGTGGGGCAATCACGGCTTGTGGCTGGCGCTGCTGGCGTTTCTCGCCACGCGCGGCATCGTGCTGGGTGTCTTGCTGCCGCGCATCTGGCGAGGCCTTCCGCGCCAGATGGCGTGATCCGTTCCCCGGCGCGCTCGCGATCTCAGTCCGCGCGAATGCACGCCAGCGCGGCGGCGTGCAGTTCGGCATTCGCCGCCGCCAGCACGCGCCCCTGCGAGGTCAGCGTGAGCGGCTTGCCTTCCCAATCGGTGATGACACCCCCCGCCGCTTCGACGACAGGTGCCACCGCCAGATAGTCGTAGGTCTGCAATCCGGCTTCCATGACGAGTTCGATGTGCCCGCTCGCCAGCAGCCCGTAGGCGTAGCAATCGCCGCCGAAACGACGGCGGCTCACGGCCTTCGTCAAACGCTCGAATTGCGCATACTCCGCCGCATCGAAAATGTCGGGCGACGTCGCATAAACAGTCGCGTCGGCCAGCACAGTCACCGGGCTGGTGCGGCATAGCTCGCCGCCGAAGCGGGCTTCGTGCACGCCGCTGGCGGCGTCGTTCACACCGACCCAGCGCTCGCCCGTTGCCGGAATGTCGATCACACCGACGATCGGCTTACCGTTTTGCAGCAGCGCCAGCAAGGTGCCCCACAGCGGGTGCCCCGTGATAAAGCTGCGCGTGCCGTCGATGGGATCGACCGACCAGACGAATTCCGCATCCACACCGCGCTTGCCGAACTCCTCGCCCCAAATGCCGTGCGACGGATATCGTGCCGCGATCTTCTCGCGCAGCGCGGTCTCGACCTCGCGATCCGCAATCGTGACCGGACTCTCGTCCGCCTTGTCGTCGACGGCCAGACGCCGGCGGAACCAGCCTAGCGACAGCGGCCTGACGGCATCGGCCATCGAAGCTGCGAAAGCCGCGTATTCAGCAACAGCGGGGACGGACGACATGCACGAATCTCCTGCAAATGTGCCGCGCGCGGCGGCAAGAAATGAAAAACGGCGACGAATGGCGATCATACGCGCTCATGAGCCTGGCCGGGCCCGGCCGGGCGCAATCTCACGAGAACGCCCCGGTCTGGTGCAAATTTGCTATGCTCGCGGCCTGATCCGGGCGAAGCGCCTGCCCTCTCGCCTCATTTCACAGGACACCCATGCTTTCCGGTCGCGGCGTGATGCTCTCTGTCTCGGCGTCGGTCATGTTCGCCGTCATGCCCGCGCTCGTCTCGCAGTTGGCGCCCCTGACCGGCCTGGATGTGTTCGCCTGGCGCATTCTGCTGACGCTGCCCGGCACGCTCGTCATCGTGTCGGTACTGCGGCGCTGGAACATTCTCGGCAGCACGATTTCGCACGTACTTCACCGGCCGGCGCTGTTGGGCGCGGTATTGCTCTGCGCGGCGCTGTTGAGCGTTCAGCTCTGGCTGTTCGTGTGGGCTCCGCTGCAACAGCGTCTGCTCGATGTCTCCCTCGGTTACTTCCTGCTGCCGCTCACCATGGTGCTGGCCGGGCGCACGGTGTACAAGGAGCGGCTGAACCGGCTGCAGTTGGCCGCCGTAATCGTGGCCGCATTGGGGGTGGCCCATGAACTCTGGGCGACGCGCGCCCTGTCATGGGTGACAGCGCTCATCATGTTCGGCTATCCGCCCTATTTCGTGCTGCGCCGGCGGCTGCGGCTCGACCCACTCAGCGGCTTCACGATGGAAGTGCTGGCCATGACACCGGTCGCCGCCGTGGTGCTCTGGCAAGCCTGGCCGCAAAACGCCATCGTGCTCGGCGAGCCTCGCTACTGGCTCTGGCTGCCCGCGCTTGGCCTGCTCAGTGCCGGCGCACTGGCGAGCACGCTAGGTGCCGCTCGTATGCTGCCTATCGGGCTGTACGGCATTTTCGGGTACGTGGAGCCGGTGCTGCTTTTCGTCGTCTCGATCTTCCTGCTCGACGAACCCTTCACGGCTCGCGGTCTATGGACGTACATGCCGATCTGGTTCGGTGTCGTGCTCGTCGTGTTCGACAGCCTGCGCACACTGCGCCGCCAACGTCTGGCAAGTGCCGCAGAGCGCACCGGCGCGACGGATCGATAAGGGGGCGGCAGCCAAGGGCGATCAGGGGCCGCTGCGGGGCCGCCTGAGACGTATCCCAACCTTGGGGCCGGGGCGCGCTCGGCGCCATGACACCGCGTTATACTCGCGAGAGCTTATAAGACGACCGTCATGAAAAATCTCGCCAAGATCGCCACTCTGCTTTCCTCGGGGCTTCTCACTCTCGCGCTGTCTGCTTGCGGCTCGTCTGCCCCGCTGTTCACCTCGGACGGACGCCCCACTCAGCGAATCCAGTGCTCGGCCACCAATGCCGGCGACTGCGACCAGCGCGCCCGCACCCAATGCCTGCAAAAGGGCTACGACGTACTCGCACGCGACGTGAGCGGCGGCGTCGCCAATCTCGTGATCGCCTGCCAGCCGAACTGAGGCGGCATGCGTTCCGGCATCTGAAACAGCACAAACCTCCCGGCGTGCACGCGCCGGCGGTTGGCATTACGATGCGATATTGCGCATGGTCAACCCGGCACCGTTGCATGGGATGACTTTCGATACGCCCGGTGCGAAAATCAAAATCATCCCGGCGTATTGATGTCTTCGTGGCATCATCGCAAACCTTCACACGTTTTCAGCCCAAAGAGGACACCATCATGTACGAACGCATTCTGGTCTCGATCGACGGTAGCACCCCCTCGAACCGCGCCATGGACGAGGCCGTCAAGCTCGTGGCCCTGAGCCAAGGCAAGATCCGCCTGGTGTCGGTCGTTCCCTCGCTTGCCAACGCTTACGCTGCGGGCGCCTATAGCGGCTTCGTGCCGCTGGAGGGCCAGGAGTCGTTCGAGAAGGAAACGGGCGAGATTCTCGCCAAGGCACAAGCCGAGTTGAAAAAGCGCGGTGTCGAAGCCGAAACGAAGATGATCACGCTCGACGCAGGCACCGATGAAATCGCCGACGCCGTGCTGCGCGAAGCGCAGGAATGGAACGCCGACGTGATCGTGCTCGGCACGCACGGCCGCCGCGGGCTCAATCGCCTGCTGCTGGGCAGCGTCGCCGAAACGCTGCTGCGCATCACCACGCTGCCGGTTCTGCTGGTCAAGGCCGCCGACCAATAAGCCGGCGACAGCCGCCGGTCTGACCCGATAGGGTCCGGCGATCAACGAAACGGCACGCACTTCCGCGTGCCGTTTTGCTTTCGGGCCACTGAATGGGGCCTGCCTGCTCGCCGTTCAGCGGATGCCCGCACGCATGAACGACTGCACGAACTGACGCTGAAAGAGAAGAAAGGCGATGAACAACGGCGCGGCGGTCATCAACGTGGCGGCGGTAATCATCGACCAGTCGATCCCCTGATCGGTCGACGCGAACACCTGCAACCCCACCGTCAGCGGGCGCGCTTCAACAGAGTTCGTGACGATGAGCGGCCACAGGAAGTTGTTCCAGTGGTGACTGATCGACACCAGCGCGTATGCGACATATACCGGACGCGCGAGCGGCACATACACGCGCCAGAGCACTTGCCACGCGTTGGCGCCCTCCACGCGCGCGGCATCGTCCAGTTCGCGCGGCACGGTCTTGAACGCCTGACGCAACAAGAAAATGCCGAATGCCGACGCGAAGTATGGCAATGCAATGCCCAGGATCGTGTCACGCAGGCCCATCCAGGCGATGGTGCGATAGTTCTCGACGATGAGCACGTCGGGCATAACCATCAATTGCAGCAGCACGATCATGAACGCCACCTCGCTGCCGCGAAACGTGAAGCGAGCGAACGCATAGGCCGCGAGCGTCGCGAGCACGAGTTGCGCGGCGAGGATCACCGTCACCAGCGCGAACGTATTGATGAGATAGCGCCCGAACGGCGCCGCTTGCCACGCGTGGACGAAATTCTCGAGCGTGAGCGGCGCACTCAGCGAAAAGCGCGTGGCATAGGCCGACGGATGAAACGCGCTCCAGAACGCATAGAGCAACGGCAGCAGCCACAGCAGGCCGAGCAGCCATGCCCCCGCAGTGTCGATCAGGTTCGCCTGACCGTTCGCGGAAAATGCGGGAAGGACGGCACGTGGCTTCACAGGCGTGAGCGTGGCAGGCGTCGGGCTGGTGGAGTTCGTCATTGATAGTGCGTGCGTGAGTCGAGCAGACGGAATTTCACAAAGGCGACGATAGCGAGCAGCGTGAGCAAGACCACCGTCAGCGCCGCCGCGTAAGACGTATCCCAGAAGCTGAAGGCCACCTGATAAATGTAGTACAGCAGCAATTGCGTAGCGTTGTCGGGCCCGCCGCGCGTCATCACGACAATGTGGTCGACGAGGCGGAACGCGTTGATGAGGGCATTGATCAGCACGAACACGGTGGTGGGCATCAGCAGCGGCCACTGCACGCGCCGGAAGAACTGCCAGCGCGACGCGCCTTCGAGCGCGGCCGCCTCGGCAAGCGTCGGCGAAATCTGTTGCAGTGCTGCCAGATAGAAGATCATGAAGAACCCGGCTTCTTTCCAGATCGTCACGATCATCAGCGCCGGCAGTGCCGTGTCGGGCTGACCGAGCCAGTTATGGTCGCCCCATCCGAACGCTTGCGAAATCTGCGCGATCAGGCCGTACTGCGGTGTGTAGAAAAACAGCCAGATGTTGGCCACCGCAATCATCGGCAGAATGGCCGGCGTGAAATACGCCAGACGCAACAGCGCGCGCCCCGGCACCTGACGATGCACCCACAGCGCCATGGCAATCGAGAGCGCAATTGCCACAGGCACGGTAATCAGTGCGAATAGAACGTTGTTACGCAGCGCCTGCCAGAAGACGGCGTCTTCGAGCAGAAGCTGATAATTCTCGGTGCCCACGTACACAGACGACGCGCCGGCACGCGCCGTCGAGAAAACGCTGTGCCATAGCGTAGCCACAGCCGGATAGTGGGTGAAAGCGACGAGCAGCACCAGCGCCGGTAACAGCAGCAGCCAGGGCACCCAAGAAGCAGAGGAACGATTCATCGACGGTCCATCGATTCAACACTCGGGGCCGGTACACGCGGAAGTGTCACCGCGATATGCCGGCCCCGCATTTCAAAGAGACTGACAGCGACGTCCAGCGAGGACGAGACTTCAGCGAGCGTACGCGCGCAGGATGCGGTCCGCTTCGCGTTGCGCGTCGTCCAACGCCTGCTTCGGCGACTTGGTGCCGGTGAGCGCGGCTTGCAGCGCATCGTTAAGCGCCTTCGTGACACGCTGATTGTCGTGCGTCGAGAATTCCGCCACGCTCACGCCAAGCTGGTCGCGTGCCACGGCGGCAGCGGGCACCTTCTGCACGTACTGCTTCATTGCCGGGGTCTCCCAGGCAGCCGGCGTCACGGCAACGTAGCCCGTGTCGATACCGAACTGCGCTGCGCGCTCAGGCGTGGTGGCCCACTTGATGAACGTCATCGCGGCCTGCCTTTCTTCCGGCGTGGTCTTCTTGAACACGTAGAAGTTGCCGCCGCCGGTCGGGCTGCCGCCGCGCACCTTGGCCGGCATCTTGCCAACGCCGAACGGGAACGTGGCATTGGTGCGGATGTTGGTCAGGTTGCCCGTCGTCGTGTAGATGATGGCCGTCTTCTTCTCGAGGAAGTCCTTCGGCGTGGTGCCCCACTCGATCGCACCCGTCGGCATGACCTTGTATTTCGCTGCGAGATCCACCCAATACTGAAGCGACTCGACCGCCTGCGGCGCGTTGAGGAACGTCTTGGTGCCCGCCGGGTTCATCAGTTCGACGCCGGCCGGCGTGGTGAACGCCTGGAACAACCAGTAGGCAAAGCCCACCGACGGCACCTTGATACCCCACTGCGTGACATTGCCCGACGCGTCGCGCTTGGTGAGCTTCTGCGCATAGCTGGTCAGTTCGGCCCAGTTCGCAGGCGCGCGATCCGGGTCGAGACCGGCCTCGCGGAACATGTCCTTGTTCCAGTACATGACGATGGTCGAGCGCTGGAACGGCACGCCCCAGGTGTGACCGTTGATGCGCGAGTTCAGCATCAGCGCCGGGTAGAAGCCGTCGAGCCACTGCTTGTCGGCAGCCGTGCCGGCGATGCTGTCGATGGGCACCACGGCGTCTTCGTCGATCAACGTGAAGACATCGGCGGCGGCGAGCACCGCCAGTTGCGGCGGCGTTCCGGCCTTCGCGGCGGTCAGCGCCTTGACCACGGAATCCTGGTACGTCCCGGCGTACACCGGCTTGACCTTGATGTTCGGATGATCTTTCTCGAAGTCCGCCACCAGATCGTTGATGATCTTCGTGACCGGGCCGCCAACAGCGACCGGGTAGTAGAACGTAAGCTCGACCGGCTTCTGCTGCGCCATGGCCGAGCCCGTCAGGCCGCCCAATGCCAGCGTAGCCAGACTGGCCGCAAACGTTTTCAGAATCGTGCGTCGCATGTCGCTTGGTTCCCCATATAAGCGTTGTGGTGGTGTGATTGGTGTCCGATGCCGGGCTTCTCGATCGCCGCACCGGGCCGGCTCGCGCCGGTGCCACAGCTACGGCGGCGAGCCCGTGTCAGACGTGTTGCTCGGGCTTGAGCGACGCGAGTGCTGCCGCCGTCGCCAATTCGCTCGCCGACGCGGCAATAGCGCCGGTGCAGACCGGCTCCGCAACTTCCACGGTTCGCCAGTTCGCCGTCGCCTCGGCGAGGCGCACGCCGGTGGTCGTGTCGAACAGATGTTGGTGGGCCGTGTCCCATTGCAAACCGATCGCTTCGCCCGGCGCAAACGGCCGGTGCCCCGGCACGCGGGTGGCGACTTCGCCTGCCTCGCCCAGCGTGCAGGCGACGAGCGTGTCTGCGCCCAGATATTCGACGGCGCTCACCGTGGCCAGCACCGCACCCACCGACGTTGGCGGGACCGCGCGCACATGCTCGGGACGCAACCCGAGCAACACGGTGTCTCGTGCGCCGCCTTGGGCCGAGGCCAGCGCGGGGCCGGTCTGCCCGGCAGGCACCAGCGCGTCGCCATGGCGCACGAGGCGCAGCAATTGCATCGGCGGCGTGCCGATGAAACTCGCCGCAAAACGGGTGGCCGGCGTGGCATAGAGCGTGTGCGGTGCGCCGCGTTGCTCGATGCGACCGTCGCGCAGCAACACAACCTGATCGGCCATGCTCATCGCTTCGGTCTGATCGTGGGTGACGTAGACGAGCGTCATGCCGAGTTGCTGTTGCAGCGCGCGGATCTCACGACGCATTTCCTGCCGCAGTTGAGCGTCGAGATTCGAGAGCGGTTCGTCCATCAGACAGACGGACGTCTCGGCGATCACAGCGCGGCCCAGTGCCACGCGCTGTTGCTGACCGCCCGAGAGCTGTGAAGGCTTACGTTCAAGATACGGCTCGAGCCCGAGCAGCGACGCCACGCGCGCCAGACGCTGCGGGTAATCGCGCGCCGGTTCGCCGCGCACGCGCAGACCGAACAGCAGGTTCTCGCGCACCGACAGATGCGGGAAGAGTGCGTACGACTGGAACACCATCGAGAGCTTGCGACGTGCCGGTGGCAGCCCGGTCACGTCGGTGCCGCCCAGCACAATGCGTCCGGTGCTCGGCGTATCGAGGCCCGCGATCATGCGCAGCAACGTCGACTTGCCGCACCCCGACGGGCCGAGCAGCACGACTAGCGAACCGGCGTCAGCCGCGAAACTCACGTCCTGAAGCGCATGTGTATTGCCCCACTGCTTGCTGACGGATTCGATGACGAGCGATGACATGGCGGATGTGTACAGCGCCGCCGACAGGTCATGCCGGCGGCTGGATCGGGAAACTTCGACCATAACCGGCTATCGATGGCAGTTTGATGACATGGCAACTTACGCGCTCAACGACGGCGTTCAGAAACCGCTCCGTCAGGCTTGGTCATTCATCCAGCGTCGATGCGGAACGTAACGATGGGAAGTCTGGCTCGCACGCAACGCCGAGTTCGGCATGAGGGGACGCGAGCGAATCTTCAAAATGGTCTCCGACGCTTAACCCCTGACTAGAATCTGTACCCGAGCGCCACCGACCAGGTATTGAATTTTCCGGTTTTATTGTTTTTGAAATTCAACTTGGAGTATTCGTAGCTAAAATCAAGCGTAACATTTTTGTAGACATTGATCTGAGCACCGACAATTGAAGCCAATCCGTATTTTGTATTCGATTCTTTGATTTTTATTATAGCGTTATTTATATCAAACCCATATTCACCCCTTGACGCACCCAGACCTGCGTAGAGGCTGAGATAATTATTAAATCGATACGAAGGACCTGCCGTTAGTGAGTCATATCTCAATTTTTTCGAGTTAGACCCTATGCTCGTGGTTCCTCCCGTGCCTGTATAAGAAACAATAAATCCGAGGTTTTCATCGAATTCGTATCGGTACTTGAGGTTTACGCCACCCGGCTTGTTACCGGCAGGCAAGAGGATTGCACCAAGCGCCTGAGCAACAACACCACCCAACCCCGAGGTAAGTGGAGCCGCAAGATATTGATCGGCGGCGCCGCCCGATATTCGGCTCTGCGCATAGCCAACAGTGATTGTATTTCTAGGTTGAGCTACTGCTGCCGCCCCATACAATGCTCCCAAAAATAGCGGCGCAACAAACACAAGAAACTTTTTCATCTTCAATCCTTTTGATGAATCTGACTTTTTATGTTTAAGTTGTTTTTAAAAATCAAAAAAACCACAACGACCACCACCCAAAGGGCGACGTCATTGGAGTGCCATGAACGTACAGATTCTAGGATCAGAAATATCGCAAACCCGAGATATCGGCATAGAATTGGGCTCATTCACAAATTCGCTTTGGCTGGGATAATTCCCACAATCACAAAGGATGCCGTTGCCAAATTAAATTTTAGGTTTACTAAATTTCCCGACTCGACGTTAACTTCCTGTCTTGTTTTGTCTAACAGGAAGCGATGCCTAAAGAACTTGTCGACGAGGAATTGCGGTCACTCATCGAGCCACTTCTGCCCGAGCGAGCACCACACAATCACCGGTATGCAGGCCGCGAGCCAACACCCGACCGTGCGGTGCTGACTGGCATTGTGTTTGTGCGCTGGGGCATCGCGTGGAACCTGCTGCCGCAGGAGATGGGGTGCGGCTCGGGCACAGCCTGCCGGCGACAGCTCGCCGCATGGCGGCACGCGGGCGTCTGCCAACGTGTCCACGAGACGCTGCTCGCGGAACTGCGCCGGCATGGCGAAATCGATTTGACGCGTGCGCTCGTCGACAACTTGTCGACGAGCGCTATGTCAGACACCGCATCACAGATGCGAAACAACGTGGAGGGCGACGGGGACAATGAAGACGACAGCGGCAGCACCGCACAAGCCCTCGGGCCCGTGCGTGCGGCTGCCGCTTCGTGTCAGGCAGCCGCCTGACGGCGCTTGGCGCGCAGCAGCGCCTTGGAAATGATGCGCGTCTCGGACGCGGCGGCACCTGTGCTTCGCGCGACGGCGTCGCGGAAAAAGCGGCGCGTCTCGTCGGCGACGGTCTCGCGCTCGTTGTCCATCGTCAGAATGTGATAGCTCTCGCCGAGCAGGCACTTCTGCTTCACCTCTGACGACACACCTTCGTAGACGATACGTGCATTGTGCGGGCTCGCCGTATCGTCATCCACGGCGTGAATAATGAGGCAATCGGCCGTCACGCGGCTCAGCCGTTCGCGCACATGCGCCGCCAGCCGGCGCGCGTTGTAGAGGTGCGCCAACGGCAACGAGGCCGAGCCGATTTCCGAGGCGTCGTGCAGCGACATCGACTTCGCCACGCGCGCGCGCAACGCTTCGTTTTTCAGGCCGAACGGCGCCCTTTCCTGATAGCGATAGCGATGACGGAACGGCGTGTGATAGAGCAGATCGACGAGCGGGTAATACCAGGGAATGGTCCAGCCGTCGTACACGAGCGTGACGGCAAGCAGCGAAAGCGCCGTGATATCCGGCTCCTCCTCCGCGACGGCCAGACTCAGCGTCGCGCCCATGCTCAGGCCGCATACCGACACGGTTTCGTGCGTATCGCGCAATTCACGATACTTCGCCCGTGCCGCGGCGATCCACGAGCGCCAATCGGTGCACGGCGTGCCGAGTCCGTAGCCCTCGATATGCGGCACCGAAACGGTATAACCATCGCGATGCAACGCCTTCGCCACCGGACGCATTTCGAGCGGTGTGCTCGACAGCCCCGGCAACAGCAGCACCGCGTGCTCGCCACCCTGGTAGAAAATATCTTCCTGAAACATCGTCAACCCCCGCCGGAGACGACCGGCGTCTCGGCAACATCTCGCGCATTGGCTGCCGGCGTGAGCGTGTGCAACGGCGTGACCGGACGCACTGCCGGCCCCGCATGCAAACGCAGAATCACGTAGGTGCCGACATGAGCCTGGAAATACTGTAATTCGCAGTGGAACATCTCATAGCCGCCTTCGCGAGTGCGTATGCGCAGATTGTGCGCACCGTGCTGCGGACGCTCGCCATCGGCAGAGAATAGTCCCTCCACACGCGCGGCGTCCTCGGGATGCAGCAACGCACGCAGCCCCTCGCGCTTGACGACTTCGGGCGCGACGCCCGTCGCCCGGCGGAAATGCTCGTCGATAAATTCGTAATGCGTCGCGGGATTGGCCAGATAGAAAATCGTATCGAGGTGATTCGTGAGATACGTCATCAAGGCGTTGCCCAACTGCACCGAGTCGGACAGCAACATGCGCTCGTTCTCGGCGCGCAGCAACATCTCGTAGCGCGTCTGTGCAACCTCCGCGATCAACTCTGCGCGGTACTGGGCTCGGCGCAGGCGTTCGATCAGCACGACGGCAAGCGGTGCGATCAGCAGAAAGCCCGTGATGATCAACACGTCGCGCCGGTCAAGCTCAGCGATGTCGCGAAATGGCGGAACGAAGAAGAAATCGAAAATCGGGATGCTGATGACCATGGCCATGATCGCCGGTCCCAGACCCCACAAGAATTCGACAATGATGACAGCGCAGACGAAGAAGATGCCCGGCATCGAGTGATCGAGCACCGGATGCAGCAGGCTGCGAACAAGAAACGCAGCAAGTACCACCATTAACGCACCGACGTAACGCTTGGCGCCGGGCTCCGCCCAACGTCGGGCGTTTCTGATATCCATGATTTACCGCCGGGACTGACCGGCGTCCAATAATCCGAAGCTGCACCTCATAAGGCGGCGCGCCTGTTACAAAATATTACGAATTATCGCATGCCGACGACAGCCATCGATAGGCTGCCGCCCACTCAGTCCCATTTCAGCAACACGAAATACGCGCGCCTGCCGGACTCAGGCACTGGCGCGTTATCACACGCGATGCCAGCCTGTCTGTCTGACAGGGAATACCCTAGCGATTTAGGGGATATTCGATCACAAACCATCGAGACGCCAACCAGCGCGATGCTTCCGACAGAACCATAGAACATTGCCGGCCACGACGGGCACTGTGGCACTCAATACCCTCGGAACCAGGCGACAGCCACTACCTCAGCATGAACGACATGGCGGACAGGCAGTTCAACACCCGCACCGCCGCTTCGACGCTCGGCGCCACATATTGGAGCGTAACACCGTCGACACGTTCAAGCGTGGGCCATTGGCAGAAGAGATCGGCCAGCGCCGTTGTCTGCGCCTGAAGACGCACTTCGACGGGTGTTTCCACCTGATACGTGTGCCACTCGCGCGGCTGAGCAAGCGACGCCTTCGCCGCGTCGCGAATCAGGTCGCATGACTGGCTCGGGCTGAGCGTCATGCCGCTACCCTGCCCCCACGCCGCCTTCGTTTGCACGAAGCGCGCGTGCGGGAAGATCAACTGTGTTTCCTCGCAGAAAACGTCGTCGCCGCTCGCCATGACCATCGGCACGCCACGTTCGCCCGCGAGCGCGCCGTAGAGCATGGCCTCGCTCGCTTCCACGCCCCCCAGCCATACGCGCGCGAAGGCGAAGCTATTGATCGTGTGCGCCAGAATGCCTGCGCTTTGCGCCTTGCCGTGGTAGCCGATCATGAACAGCGCGTCGCAGCCCGCTTCCACCCCGGCCACCATGCCGAGATAGCGCGGCTTGCCCAGCACGAGGCGGGCACGGGGATCGAGGTCGTCCGGCAGCAGGTTGCGAAATCCGCCGTGCGAGTCGTTGACCATGACTTCGGTCGCCCCGCCCGCGAACGCCCCTTCGACGGCCGCATTGGCTTCGCGCGTCATCCAGCGGCGCGCGCGTTCGTACTCGCCGTTGCCCGGCCGGGTCTGTTCGGCGTGAAAGACGCCCGCGACGCCTTCGATGTCGGTGGAGATCAGGATGCGCATGATGTCAGCAATAGAGGAAGAGGCTCACAGCGTCGCCCAGTCGGGCAGCACGTCGGCAAGCGCACGCCGCACGTGGCCGTCGCGCCCGAGCACGGACTCGGCCGCAAAGAGCGCGTGCAGGATCGCCTGCTCGGTGGCGTCGGCCGTGGCCTGAAAAATCGGATCGAGTTGTGTGTCGGGCACGAGGGCCGCAGGGGCGACGCGCCCCATGGCGTCATACGGCACCGTGTAGCCCGTTGTGAAGGCAAGCGCGACGTCGCCGCTGCCATGACCGTACACCGAGCCGGTACGCGCCAGTCCGGCACCGGTGCGCGTGGCGACGCGACGCAACTGCCGCGCATCGAGCGGCGCGTCAGTGGCGACCAGCATGATGATGGAGCCGCGCTCGGGTGCTGCACTTTGCTCGGGCTGCGCAAGACGCTCGTCGAGCACCGGCCCGACGTGACGCCCCGCGACGGTCAGTTGCGAGGCACGGCCGAAGTTCGACAGCACGAGAACACCGACGGTGAACGTCTGCCCCGCCGTCTCCACCATACGCGACGCGGAACCGATACCGCCCTTGAGACCAAAGCTCGACATGCCTCGCCCGGCGCCAACGGCCCCCTGCTCAACCTCGGACGATGCGTTCGCCAGTGCCTGCGCATAATGCGCCTCGGTCACGGCGAACGCCTGCATATCGTTCAGATAACCGTCGTTACATTCGAGAACGGTCGGATTGAGCGACGGGCCGCCGCGCCCGATATCGGGGTTCGCTGCGAGTGCCGCGCGCAACTGGCCAAGCACCACATGACTCACGGAAAACGTGTTGGTCAGCGCCACAGGCGCTTCGATGACACCGAGTTCATCGATCTGCATGAGACCGACGCTCTTGCCAAAACCATTGATGACGGCCGCCGCCGCCGGGATCTTGGTGCGGAACGGGTCCCAGCGGGCGTCGGGAGCGGTCGCCGCCGCGTCGGCGGGTGTCGGGCACACCACCGTCACCCCCGTCTGCAACGGTCCGTCCGCGAGCGTGACATGGCCGACGAAAACGCCCGGCACATCGGTGATCGCATCGCGCGCGCCGGCGGGCAGATACCCGACGTATGGCGCACCGAACAAGGCTTCGCGAAGGTCTGACGATGGGGTCATGTCGCGCTCCCGGTCGAAATCAATGGCGATCGAGCTTGGGATCGAGCGCGTCGCGCAGGCCGTCGCCCAACAGATTGAACGCAAGCACGGTCAGGAAAATGGCCACGCTCGGAAAGATGGCGATATGCGGCGCGTTGACCATATCCGCACGCGCCTCGTTAAGCATCGCGCCCCACTCGGGCGTGGGCGGTTGCGCCCCCAGGCCGAGGAACGACAGGCTCGCGGCGGTGATGATCGACGTGCCGATACGCATTGAAAAATACACCACGATGGACGACACCGTACCTGGCAGAATGTGCCGCATGATGATCGTCCAGTCCGATGCCCCGATGGAGCGCGCCGCTTCGATGTACGTCAGATGCTTGAGCACGAGCGTGTTGCCGCGCACGAGCCGTGCAAACGCCGGGATCGAGAAGATGGCGACGGCGACGATCACGTTGATCATGCCGTTCCCCAGCACGGCCACCACGCCGATGGCGAGCAGAATGCCCGGGAAGGCGAAGAGCACGTCGGAAATTCGCATGACGATGCGATCCCACCAGCCCTCGTAATAGCCGGCGAGCAGCCCGAGCACCGTGCCGATCACAGCGCCAAGCGCGACCGAGCCGAAACCGGCGGCCAGCGAAATTCGCGTGCCCGCGAGCACGCGACTGAAGATGTCGCGCCCCAGCGAATCGACGCCGAACCAGTGAGTCGCCGAGGGGCCGGCGTTCAGCGCATCGTAGTCGAAGAAGTTCTCCGGGTCGAACGGCACGAGGTGCGGCGCCAGGATTGCGACGATGACCAGTACCAGCACGAATGCCCCGGCAACCAAGGCGATGTGTTGTTTCTTGAATTTGCGCCAGAATTCGCGCCACGGCGTGCGTACGCGATCGCTGCCGGCAGCGGCTGCGGTGTTGGTGGCAGTAGTCGGTTGACCCGCGTTCATGATGCGTGCCTCACTTGTAGCGAATGGTCGGGTTGATGACGGCGTACAGCACGTCGACCACGAGGTTGATCAAAATGAACTCCAGCGAGAACAACAGTACCAGCGCCTGAATCACCGGGTAGTCGCGCATCTCGACCGAATCGATCAGGAGACGTCCGAGCCCCGGCCAGTTGAACACGACCTCGACGACAATCGAGCCGCCGAGCAAGAAGCCGAACTGCAAACCCATCATGGTGACGACGGGGATCATGGCGTTACGCAGGGCGTGCTTGAACACCACGTGCATTTCGTTGAGGCCCTTCGCGCGCGCCGTGCGCACGAAGTCTTCGTGAAGCACTTCGACGAACGCCGAACGGGTGAAGCGCGCCATCACGGCCGCCACCGCCGCCCCGAGCGTGATCGAAGGCAGGATGTAGCTCCGCCAGGAGTCGGCGCCCATCGTGGGCAGCCATCCGAGCTGCACCGAGAAAACCTGCATCAGCAGCATCCCCAGCGCGAATGCCGGGAACGAGATGCCTGACACCGCGAACGTCATACCCAACCGGTCGGGCCAGCGATTGCGCCAGACGGCGGACGCCACGCCCAGCCCCATGCCAATGACCACCGACCAGATCATGCTCACCAGCGTGAGCCACAACGTCGGCAGGAAGCGGCTGCCGATCTCCTCCGAGACGGGCTGCTTGCTGCGCATCGACAAACCGAAGTCACCCCGCAGGGCATGCGTGATGAAGTGTGTGAATTGCGTGAGCAGCGGCTTATCGAGGCCGAGATCCTGACGCACCAGCGCCACGGTCGCCTCGTCCGCCTGCGGGCCGGCGGCCAGACGCGCCGGATCACCCGGCAACATGTGCACGAAGCCGAACACCAGCACTGCCACGATCAGCAGCGTGGGGATCAGGCCGAGCAGGCGTTTGAGAAAGTAATTGAGCATCGCAGTCTTGCCGAACGTCTTGCCAAACCATGTCTTGCGGTAAACCGCGCCACCCGCCGGAGCGGCGGCGCGGGCACTTCACACTTGCGCGTGATGCTTACTTCATCGAAATGTCGGTGAAGTTGAACGAGCCGTCAGGCATGGTGTACACGCCCGACAGGTTCTTGTTGCGTGCGTACAGCAGCTTTTCCGTCACGAGGAACGCCCACGGCGCATCGTTCCAGATCTTCTGCTGCGCGTCCGTGTAGAGCTTGATCTTCTCGGCACGGTCGGTGGTGAGCAACGCCTTCTTGAGGTCGGCATCTACCGCGTCGTTCTTGTAGTACGCCGTGTTGAACAGCTTCGGCGGGAACGATTCGGAGGCCAGCAGCGGACGCAGCGCCCAGTCGGCTTCACCCGTCGACGACGACCAGCCCACGTAGTACATGCGCACCGGGGCCTTGTCGGGGTCCGGTGCCGACTCGACCAGCTCGACACGTTGACCGGCTTCGAGCGCGCGCACCTGCGCCTTGATGCCCACTTGCGCCAGTTGCTGCTGCACGAACTGGATCACCTTTTGCGCGGTCGTGAACGTGTAGGCCGACCACAGCGTGGTCTCGAAACCGTTCGGGTAACCGGCTTCCTTGAGCAGTTCCTTCGCCTTGGCCGGGTTGTACGGCCACGGGCCGGTCTTGGTCGAGAAGTCGACGCCCTTCGGCACCACGCCTTCAGCCGGCGTGGCGTAGCCCGAGAAGGCCACCTTCACCAGCGCTTCCTTGTTGATCGCGTAATTGATGGCCTGACGCACGCGTACGTCGTCGAACGGCTTCTGCTTCGTGTTGAAGCTCACGTAGCGCTGGATGATCGACGGGCCGGCGATCACGTCGACCTTGCCACTCGCCTTCAGGCCGTCGGCTTGCTCATACGGCACCGGGAAAGCGAAACCTGCTTCGCCCGTCTGCATGACAGCGGCGCGCGTGTTGTTGTCGACCACCGGCTTGAAGGTGATCGTGTCGACCTTCGGATAGCCCTTCTTCCAGTAGCCGTCGAACTTCTTCACCTTCACGTAATCGGTGCGGTTCCATTCGACGAACTCGAACGGACCGGTGCCGACCGGGTGCGAAGCGATGTCCTTGCCGTACTTCTTGAGGGCTTCGGGCGAAATGATGACGGCCGACGGGTGAGCCAGCGTATTGATGAACGGCGAGAACGGCTCTTTGAGCGTGAACTTCACCGTATGGGCATCGACCGCTTCCGTCTTGGCGATTTCCTTATACAGGTTGTAGCGCTTGAGCTTGTTGTCCGGATTCGTCACGCGGTCGAAATTCGCCTTGACGGCGGCGGCATCGAAAGTCGTGCCGTCCTGGAACTTCACGCCCGACTTGAGCTTGATCGTGTAGACGAGACCATCCGGCGAAACCGTATAGCTATCGGCCAGCACGTTGACGAGTTTCATGTCCTTGTCGAAACCGAACATGCCCTCGTAGAACGACTTGGCGACCGCCTGCGACAGCGTGTCGTTGGCATCGTATGGATCCATCGTCGTGAACGTCGACTGCACGGCCATCACGACATCCTTGGCGGCGAACGCCGGCGCTGCACTGAGCACGGCGCAGGTCACGGCGACGGACGCGAACGCGGTTTTCCAGCGAGCGCCCAACAAAGCGTTTTTCGACATCTGTCTTTCTCCTTCTGGTCTGACGGGGTCGCCGCGAGCGAGTCGTAGGACTGCTTCCCTTGGCGGACATTGTGGTGATAACTAGAGCTGCAACTGGGTACTGCCTGAGCTACCGGGGAATCACTCCCCAGGGGAAACCATGCCGGTGAACGCAAGCCCGTACATCTGGCCGCGCCGCCGCATTCGCCGGGTCACCGGTTCAATACGCGCCCGCCACGCGGTGACGCGCCACGAAGTGCCCCGCGCCGACTTCCACCAACGGCTGCACCTGCGGTTCGTCGCCGACCGCGCGGATCGGACTCGGAATTTCTTCCGTCAACAACTCCCGCTTGGCGTGACGGCGCGCCGGATCGGCGATCGGCACCGCCGACATCAGCTTCTTCGTATACGGGTGTTGCGGGTTCTCGAAAATGGCGCGGCGCGGACCGATCTCGACAATCTGGCCGAGGTACATCACCGCGACCCGATGGCTGATACGCTCCACAACCGCCATGTCGTGCGAAATGAACAGGAACGCGATGCCGAACTCCTTTTGCAGGTCGAGCATCAGGTTGATGATCTGCGCCTGTACCGAGACATCGAGCGCCGAGACCGATTCGTCGGCGATCACGACCTTGGGCTTGAGCGCCAGCGCGCGCGCAATGGCGATGCGCTGACGCTGGCCGCCCGAGAACTCATGCGGATAGCGTTGTGCGTAATCGGCCGGCAGACCAACCCGGTCGAGGAGTTCGGCCACGCGCTTCTCTGCCTCCGCGCCGCTGGCCACGCCGTGCACGAGCAGCGGTTCCATGATCGAGAATCCGACCGTCAGGCGCGGATCGAGCGAAGCGAACGGGTCCTGGAAGATGAACTGGATGTCGCGGCGCAGCGTCTGCAAGGCGCGTCCGGCGAGATCGTGAATCGGCTTGCCGCCGAATTCAATAGAGCCGCCCTGACTGGCGACCAGACGCAGCAGCGCGCGACCGGTAGTCGATTTGCCGCATCCGGACTCTCCCACCAGGCCCAGCGTCTCGCCCGGATACAGATCGAAGCTCACGCGCTCGACGGCGTGCACACGTTGCTTCACACGGCCGAAGAAGCCCGACGGTACGTCGAAGCGGGCCACGAGATCCTTCACGCGCAGAATCGGACCGGCGTCGGTCCGGACGGTCGGCTGCGGCGTTTCGGCAGCGGGCTTGGCGCCGGCCGGCGCGTCGTAGCGCAGCAGCGGGAAACGGGCGGGCAAATCGGTGCCATGCATCGAACCCAGACGCGGTACGGCGGAGAGCAGCGCCTGCGTGTAGCGCTCGCGCGGCGCTGCGAATATTTCGCGCGAGGGGCCTTCTTCGATTTTGTCGCCGCGATGCATGACGAGCACGCGGTCGGCCACTTCCGCCACGACACCCATGTCGTGCGTGATGAACACGACGCCCATGTGCATTTCGTCCTGCAACGCACGAATCAATTGCAGAATCTGCGCCTGAATCGTCACGTCGAGCGCGGTCGTCGGTTCATCGGCGATGAGCAAGCCCGGCTTGCACGACAACGCCATCGCGATCATGACGCGCTGGCGCATACCGCCCGAGAGCTGATGCGGAAAGCGCCCGAGCACGCGGCGCGCTTCGGGAATTCGCACGAGTTCGAGCATACGCAGGGCTTCGGCACGTGCGGACGCCGCGTCCTTGCCCTGGTGCAGGCGAATGGATTCCGCAATTTGCTCGCCCACCGGGAACACCGGGTTGAGCGAGGTCATCGGCTCCTGGAAGATCATCGCCATGTCGGCGCCGCGAATGCTGCGCATGGTCCGGCCGCTGGCACGCGTCAGATCGACGAGCTTGCCATTACGGCGGCGCATGATCATCGAGCCTTGCGTGATGCTTCCGCCCCCGTTCTCGACGAGGCGCATCGCCGCGAGCGACGTCACCGACTTGCCGGAGCCGGATTCGCCCACGATGGCGAGGGTCTCGCCACGATCGACATGGAAGGACAGGTCGCGCACGGCCGTGACCACGCGCTCGGACGTCGCGAACTGCACGGTAAGGCCGCTCACGTCGAGCACTCGCTCGTCGGGCAACGAAATCGTTGGGGTTGTCTTGCGCTCTGCCACGCCTGTCCTCGCTAATCTTCGCTTGCTGAATCTGGTGCCAAAGGCCCTGCCGTCAACAGCCAGGCCTGATCTTTCGGGGGCGTTACTCGTGAATAGCCGTCACAGGCGTCTCGCCCACACGAGCCACGCCGCGATACATCCCTTCGGTATTGAACGGCAAAGCCACATTGCCTTGCGCGTCCACCGCGATCAAACCGCCGCGACCGTGCACGCGCGGCAGACGTTCCCGGATCACGCGCTCGGCAGCCTGCGCGAGCGACAGCCCGGCGTAGGCCATCAACGCGCCCACTTCGTAGCAGGCGACGGTGCGAATGAATGCCTCGCCCGTCCCCGTGGCCGAGACGGCCGCCGTGGCATCGTTCGCGTAACAACCCGCGCCGATGAGTGGCGAATCGCCCACGCGGCCAACGGCCTTGTTCGTCATGCCGCCGGTAGACGTGGCCGCTGCCACATGACCGTTGCTATCGCAGGCGACCGCACCGACCGTGCCGAACTTGGTGTCGGGATCGATGGGCTCCTGCTTTAGCGGCATGTCGTGGTCGAGCGCCACAGCGGCGTCGGCCAGCGCACGTTGCCATTGGGCATAGCGCGCTTCGGTAAAGAAATAATCGGGCTCAACCAGTACGGCGCCGTTCGCCGCCGCAAAGGCTTCTGCGCCCTCGCCCACGAGCAACACGTGCGGGCTGTGTTCGAGCACCGCGCGGGCGGCGAGAATCGGATTGCGCAAACGATGAACACAGGCGATGGCGCCCGCGTCGAGCGTCGCGCCGTCCATGATCGCGGCGTCGAGTTCATGCGTGCCTTCGTGTGTGAACACTGCACCGCGTCCCGCGTTAAAGCGAGGGCAGTCTTCGAGAAGACGCACGGCTTCGGTCACGGCGTCGAGTGCGGAACCGCCTGCGGCGAGCACGGCCTGCCCGCCGCGCAACACGCCGGCCAACGCCTCGTGATAGGCCTTGAGTTCTTCGGGCGAGGTCTCGCGACTGATGGTGCCGGCACCGCCATGAATGGCGATGACCGCGCGTTGGGCGTGACTCATGATGCTCTGTCCTTTCTGTCCTCACTGCCCGGCGCAGTGCGGGGCGTGGCCTGTTGGCCAGGGTTCGGTGCGCCTTGCGTGCCAGCGCTCGCCACAACGGCGGCGTTCGTAAGAGAGTTCGCCGTGGCGTTGGCGGCGGCGGTGCGTTGTGGTGTGACGATCCGCCCGACCACCGGCCCCGCCGGCACATTGGCCGGTGCGCTCGCGCTCGCGCTTGCCGCCGAAGCGAGCGATGCCGAGTCGAGCCACGGCAGCAGGAAATCGGTGAGTTCGGTGGCGCGATCCACCGCATGTTTGGCGCGCTGGGCGACGGCATCGCACAGGGCGTCAATGACCGCCAGCACACTCGCTTCCGAGTTGCTCGACAGACGCGGCTTGCTGCGCACGAAAATCACGATATCGCCAAGCGGCGCCAGCGGAGACGTCGGACTGTCCGTCAGCACCATGACGGGTACGCCGCGCCCACGCAGACGGCGGCACAGCGTGATGGTGTCGGACACGTATCGCGGAAACGCGAGTGCGATCACCAGATCGCCCTCGCGCAATTTGAAGAGCTGGCGCGCGGCATGCGTCGATCCCCCGGCACCGACCACCGCCTGCACGTTCTCGCAGTACGGATCAAGGCCATGGTGCAGTAGCCCGGCGAGATATCCGCTCGCCCCCAGCCCCAGCACATAAATACGACGCGCCTGCAGGATCGACTCGACGGCACGCTCGCAAGTCGCGGCGTCGAGCGCACGACGCGTCCAATCCAGATTCTCGATAGCCTGCGCCAGCGACGCGGCCATCACATCGGCACTCGCGCTCGCCTGCGCCTTGCTCGTGCGCAGACTTTCGATCGGCGCGAGCGTGGCTTCATACCCGCGCACCATCGCCGCCCGGCATTGCGGATAGCCGTCGAAGCCAAGTGCGCGCGCGAAACGATTGACCGTGGCAAGCGATACGCCGACGGCATCGGCGAATTCGTCGATACGCATGGTCGCCGCACGAAACGTGTTGTCGAGCACGAACGCCGCCATGCGCTGCTGCGCGGGCGTCAGGTCGGGCATGGCGCGCACGATGCGCTCGGTGAGCGGCAGATCGGCGGGCAACGATTCTGCGTCAATCATGAGTCAAGGCAATCCATCGAAGTGAAGGAAAGTATATTTTCATCAGAACCCCGTCAAATGAAAAAAAATATTTCAAATGCCGTCGAGACTTCCCCACATACCCTCCCGGCGTCGCCCAAACCCTGTCAAAACAAGGGGGCCGCGTCACATAGATACGCAAAATACGGGCATACTAGGGGAAACCCGAATGCACGAACTTGCCGGACGTTTTGCGATCCGACTTCAGAACTACGGTGTCACGACGCGACGGTGTTCTACCGTCGCGAAATCATCAGGCAACGGAACACAGGACTGTCGCGGGACCGCCTGGGGAGGCTTGGCCGGAGGCGAGTCGTAACGTGCGGTAACCATGGCGTAGCCGCAGGCTGACCTCTGCCCGGTACGCTGACGATATGAATTCGCCTCAAGGAGCATGACCATGCTGAGTCCGCATGAAATCGCCACGCTGTTGCTGGCGGCCGCATCCCTTGGCCCCATCGATGCCGACGCGCTCGAGCCACCGGACCTTGCCGCGCTGGAACAAGCGCGTCTGGTGCATGTGGATGTCGAGCAAGGACACGCCAAAGTGATCGTGACCGAAGATGGTCACCGGGTGCTGCGTCGTCTGGGGCTGGAGCGCTCGGTTGGTGAGCGCACAGAAGCACCGCGGCTGACGATGACGATCGCGCGGCGCACGGATCGGGAGGCGGAGAACGGTGTCAGCGGGCGGTCCGCGCCGGCGGAAGCTTTCGCCGGGGAGACCGCCCGTGAATGGCAGCAGGCAGCGGCGCTGCCTGCCGACGCATCAGAGCGTCGCGAAGAACAGGCTTAAGCGGGCGAGCACGATCAGCAGGATCTGCATCAGCAGGAACAGCCCCAGCGGCGACAGATCGAAGCCGCCCATCATCGGAATGACTTTGCGGATCGGGCGCAGCAGCGGATCGAGCAGATGCTGGAGAATCGGCATAGCGGTGGCGCGCGGATTGACCCAAGACAGCACGGCCATCAGCAGCGTGAGCCACATCACGAGGTTGGCGCCCCACTTGGCGACCAGCACCAGCGCCACCAGCAAGCCTCGCGGGAACACCGAGACCGGCGACACCCCCACCACGGCCGTGATCAGCACCAGATAGACGATGGCGCTCAGCCATGCGCCGATCACGCACGCCCAGTCGATCCCGCCGACACCCGGCACCACACGCCGCAACGGCAACACCATCCAGTTCGTGAACTGGAACACTCCCTGTGAGAGCGGATTGCGCGGCGGCAACCGCGTGGCCTGCATCCACGCACGCAACAGCAACAAGGCGCCGAATAGCGAGAAAACAAGGTCTAGCAGCAGACGGGCGATTTCGACGAGCATCTGGACTCCAACGGATTGTGCGGTCCCCCGCAAAACCGGCATTGTCGCATGCGTTTGCCCGAGTTCAATGCTCCCCTAACGCTTTGAGCGGATGACCGTCTTCCGGCCACGGCGAGACAAAGAAGGCATCGGCCTGCGCCGCCGGCACATCCGCCAGCGTGGCATAGCACCAGCGCGGTTGTTTGTCCTTGTCGATCAGCAGCGCCCGCACGCCTTCGACGAAATCACCGGTCGCGAATGCGTGATACCCCAGCACCAGTTCCATCCGGAAGGCGTCGGCCAGATCGAGGCGACGCCCCTTCTGCAATTGCAGGTCGGTCACGCACAGGCTCAGCGGTGAGCGCTGCTGCAACAATGCCAGCGTCTCGGCTGCCCACGGCGTGCGCGCATCGTTGGCAAGCGACGCCACGATGCCTGGCACATCGATGGCGCTGAAATGCCGATCCAGCGTTGCCCTCACCTGAGCGAGCGGCGCGGCGTCCGTCCATGTGCGCCCCAGCGGCAGAATGGCGGCACGCAGTCGCTCGAGCAGATCGGCCGAGTCAGACGCGTATTGCCCCGCAGGGCGCTTCGCCGGGCTTCCCGCCGCACCGGTGCGCCAATCGAATTCACGGAGCATCGCTTTGAGTTGTGCAGGCGCGTCGCCCTCAAGCCAGACATCTGCCAGCCCGCAATACAGCGCATCGGCGGCGTTGACGGTCACACCGGACAGCCCCAGATAGCGCGCCAGCGTCGGCGCCAGATGCCCCAGAAACCAACTGGCCCCGACATCCGGAAACAAACCGATCCCCGTCTCCGGCATCGCCAATCGTGTGCGGTCGGTGGCGATGCGCAGCGCCGCCCCTTGCGCAACGCCCATGCCCCCACCCATCACAATGCCGTCGAGCAATGCGATATACGGCTTCGGATATCGGTGGATCAGATAGTCGAGCCGGTATTCGTCGATGAAGAACGCCTGATGTTCGTTGGCATGATTCACGCGGCTCTCGTAGAGCGCTCGAACGTCGCCCCCTGCACAGAAGGCCTTCTCGCCCGCGCCTTCGATCAGCACCGCCCGCACTGCCGGGTCTTGCGCCCACGCGTTGAGCTGCGCCCACATCGCGCGCACCATGCCGTGTGTGATCGCATTCAATGCACGCGGCCGGTTCAGCGTAATCACGCCGAGTCCATTGACCACCTCGAACAACACTTCGTCTTGCGCCTCAACGGCGTTGTCACGCAGATTCACTCCCCCTCCTCCTTGCGGTGCCCTGCTTCCGGTGGCAGGCACATGCACAATCTAGTGGCAATACGATTCGTAGTGAGTGCCGCGACGCGGTCAGTCCAGCGCGCGTGCAATGACCTGACGCTGAATCTCGCTGGTGCCCTCGTAGATCTGCGTGATACGGGCATCGCGATAATGACGCTCCACCGGATAGTCCTCGAGATAACCGTATCCGCCGTGAATCTGGATGGCGTGCGAGCACACCCACTCGGCAAGCTCGGACGCAAAGAGTTTGGCCTGCGATGCCTCGGACAAGCACGGCAATCCCTGAGTGCGAAGTGCTGCCGCGTGGAGAATCAGAAATCTTGCCGCGTTGATGCGCGTCGTCATGTCGGCCAGCATGTTCGCGATGCTCTGATGCTCGCGAATCGGCTTGCCGAACTGCTGACGCTCACCGGCGTAACGCAGCGCCGCCTCGAACGCCGCGCGCGCCACACCGAGGGCAAGCGCAGCAATGCCGATGCGTCCGCCTTCGAGATTGGACAGCGCAATCTTCAGCCCCTGCCCCGGCTCGCCAAGCATTGCGTCGTCGCCAACTTCACAATCGACGAGGGTAATCGGGCAGGTATCCGATGCCCGGATGCCAAGCTTGTGTTCGGGGCGCCCCACCTCGAAGCCCGGCGTATTCGTTGGCACGATGAAGGCCGAAATGCCTCGCTTCCCGGCTGCCGGGTCTGTCACCGCGAATACGATGGCCATTGCCGCGCGTTTGCCGTTCGTCACGAACTGCTTGCTTCCATTGAGCACCCACTTGTCACCGCGACGCTCCGCACGCGTTCGCAGATTATTGGCTTCCGACCCGGCTTGCGGCTCGGTCAGGCAGAACGCTCCGATCTTCCGGCCGGCAGCAAGATCCGGCAGCCAGCGCTCACGTTGCGCGTCCGTACCGAATTTCAGGACCGGTGCGCACCCCACGGAGTTATGCACCGACATCATCGTGGCTGTGGAGGCGCACCCCACGGCAATCTCCTCCATCGCAAGCGCATACGCCGTGTAATCGGTGTACGACCCGCCGTATTGCTCGGGCACCATCATTCCCAACAGCCCGAGTTCCCCCATTTGCGCCACCATCGCATCCGGCAACGCGCAATCGCGGTCCCACTGCGCGGCATTTGGCGCAAGCTGCTCACTGGCAAACGTGCGCGCCATGTCACGAATCATGCGTTGGTCTTCGGTATAGAAATCCATGTTCTGTCTCCTGCGCCCTGACGCTGTCCGAATGGACCGCCGGCGCTTGTGCCATGTCGATGGACCCAGTTTAGGCATCGCACCGCATTGGCACCATAGCCAAAAACGGCAATTTGCATGAGCGGAATTGCCATCGGAGACGTCCGAAACCCGCCCCGGACAAACCCTTAGCGCGTAGGTCAACCCCGAGCGGTATTGTCTGGCAAGCCCTTGTCCGGCCTCGCTTTCCCCATCGCCGGAGTGGATAAATCCCTCACGAACTCTGAGCCGTTTGGACATTGCCTGCCGCCGACGCCACGCATTACGATGAATTTCGCCATTGCCCTTGAGCGCTGCGCCCCGTCAAGACGGCGCCGGGGGTGGCCGGCGACGCGCGTCCGAGTCTCTCCATGATAGGCGCGCCGCCGGCCAGCACTGACTACAGGAGACGATCCATGACTGCCGATTACGCCGACGCCTATCGGGCGTTCGATCTCGACGCCGCTGTACGCGCCACGCTCGCAGGCAATCTCGACGCGATGAATGCGTGTGTCGAGTGCTGCGACCGGCATGCACTTCCCGGCCGCATCGCCTTGTTCTGGGAAGGAAAAGACGGCACGAGCCAGACGTGGACGTTCCGGCAATTGCAGACGCTCTCCGCGCGCTTTGCCAACTTCCTGCGCGAACAGGGCGTGCAGCCCGGCGACCGCGTGAGCGGACTGCTGCCGCGAACGCCCGAATTGCTCGTGACGATCCTCGGCACATGGCGTGCGGGTGCGGTATATCAACCGTTGTTCACGGCGTTCGGGCCGAAGGCCATCGAGCACCGGTTGCTCGGTGCGCAAAGCAAGCTCGTGATCACCGACGGAGCCAATCGGGCCAAGCTCGATGAAGTGCCCAACTGCCCGAGCGTCGTCACGGTCGGCGGCCCGCGCGGTCAGGGCGTGCGCCGCGGTGATTTCAGCTTCTGGCACGAGGTCGAGCAACACGCACCGGACTTCGAGCCCGTGCTGCGGCGCGGCGACGATCCGTTCCTGATGATGTTCACCTCCGGCACGACCGGGGCCGCGAAACCGGTCATGGTGCCGTTGCGTGCGATTCTGGCGTTCGCCGGCTACATGCGCGACGCCGTCGACCTGCGCCCCACCGACACGTTCTGGAACATCGCCGATCCGGGCTGGGCCTATGGCCTGTACTACGCGGTGACGGGCCCACTCGCCATGGGCATCCCCACAACGTTTTACGACGGTCCGTTCACCGTCGAAAGCACCTACCGGATCATCGACAAACTCGGCGTTACGAATCTGGCCGGTTCACCGACTGCATTCCGCCTGCTGATTGCCGGCGGCGATCAGGCAGCGGCGCCGCTCAAGGGAAAGCTACGCGCGGTATCCAGTGCTGGTGAGCCGCTCAACCCCGAGGTCATCCGCTGGTTCGCCAACCATCTCGGCGTGACCATTCACGACCACTATGGGCAGACGGAACTCGGCATGGTCGTCTGCAACCACCACGCCCTCGCCCACCCCGTGCAGGCGGGGGCCGCCGGCTTTGCCTCGCCCGGCCACCGTGTGGTCGTGCTCGATGACGACGGGTGCGAATGCCCGGTCGGGCAGCCGGGGGTTCTCGCGCTTGATCGCAAACAGTCACCATTGATGTGGTTCGGCGGGTATTGGGAGCGGGACACGCCAGCATTCGCCGGCGACTATTACCTCTCCGGCGATACCGTCGAGCGAAATGACGATGGCAGTATCAGCTTCGTCGGGCGCAATGACGATGTCATCACGTCGGCCGGGTACCGTATCGGGCCGTTCGATGTCGAAAGCGCGCTGATCGAACATCCGGCAGTGATCGAAACGGCCGTGGTCGGCAAGCCGGACCCGGAGCGCACCGAGTTGGTCAAAGCCTTCGTCGTGCTGCATCCTCAGTTCGCACCGACGGAGGCACTCGCGAGCGAGTTGCAGGCGCACGTCCGGCACCGCCTCTCCACACACGCCTATCCGCGTGAAATCGAATTCGTCACCGAGTTGCCCAAGACGCCGAGCGGCAAGCTCCAGCGCTTCATCTTGCGCAATCAGGAAATCGCCAAGGCCGCGCAGGCGTCGGCCAACGCGGCCTGAGCGCCGCCCTCTTCTTTCAGGAATCGCAGCTCATGCAAATCAAGGATCGTGTCTTTCTCGTCACCGGCGCCTCGTCGGGTCTGGGTGCCGCCACGGCGCGCATGTTCGTCGACGCCGGCGCCAAGGTCGTGCTCGGTGACATCAACGCCGAAGCGGGTGCCGCGCAAGCCAACCTGCTGGGCGACGCCGCTCGCTTTGTGGCGACCGACATCACACGCGAGGACGACGTACAGCGCCTGGTCGATACTGCGCAGCACGCATTCGGCGCGCTGAACGGTGCTGTGAACTGCGCAGGACTCGTGATCGGCGAGCGCATCCTGGGCAAGCAGGGCCCGCACCGACTCGACACCTTTGCCCGCATCGTCAACGTGAATCTGATCGGCACGTTCAACGTGCTGCGTATCGCGGCGTCGGCAATGGCCGAGGGCACCGCCGACGCCGAAGGCGAACGGGGTGTGATCGTGAACACGGCGTCCGTCGCGGCGTTCGACGGGCAAATCGGGCAGGCAGCGTATGCGGCATCGAAGGGCGGTGTTGCCGCGCTGACACTGCCCGCTGCCCGCGAACTGGCGCGCGTCGGGGTGCGCGTAGTGACGATCGCACCCGGCATCTTCGAGACACCGATGATGGCGGGCATGACGCCGGAGGTGCAAGCCGCACTGGGGGCCTCGGTTCCCTTCCCCCCACGCCTCGGACGTCCGTCGGAATATGCCGCGCTCGTGCGTCACATCGTCGAGAACACCATGCTCAACGGTGAGGTGATTCGTCTCGATGGCGCATTGCGTATGGCACCGAAGTAAGTCACCGGACGTATCGAGATCCCGCGACACACGCGAAATCGGAAGGCGCCGAGCTAGTTTTCGGACGGCGCCGGAAGCGCCGACAGGGGCCACGCTGCTAGAATCCTTGGGTTCCCCTGCTACGACGTACGGTTTCGCGACGCATGGAAAAAGGCAGCATCTCGATCTATTTCGTTATCAACGCGTTGGCGCATGTCGAGCGACTCGGCGGTGATCCGACGGCATTGCTGCGTGCCGCCGATATTGCACCGTCGTTGCTCGCGCATCCGCAAGCCCGCGTTTCGGCAGATCGCTACGCTCACTTGTGGCGGTTGATCAGTCTCGCGCTCGACGACGAATTCTTCGGACAGGATTCCCGCCGCATGAAGGTCGGCAGCTTCGCGATGCTGTGCTACAGCGTCATCGGTTGCCGCACGCTGGAGCAGGCGCTGCAACGTGCGGCGCGCTTCATGGGGTTGTTGCTGGACGATCTCGAAATGCATCTGGTGCGCGACGGCGCGCTCGCCCGGCTCGAAGTGCATGAGCGTGCGGACGCACAAGCGCCGCGCATCTTCGGGCACGAAACGCTCCTGATCCTCTTCTATGCGCTGACGTGCTGGCTGATCGCGCGTCGCGTGACACTGAGCACGGCGTACTTCGCATTTCCCGAACCGGCTTACAGCGACGAGTACCGGACGATGTATTCCCCGCGTCTGGTCTTTCACGCGGCGCATACCGCCATTGAATTCGACGCCGCATGTCTGGATCTGCCCGTGGTGCAGAACGAAGTGTCCGTCAAGGAATTCCTGCGCGCGGCCCCGGCCAACATCATCCTCAAATACAAGAATACGAAAGGCATGGTTGCACGGGTACGCCGGCGTCTGAAGACGATGCCGACCGATGGCTGGCCGGCGTTCGAAGTGCTCGCGGGAGAATTTCACACAACACCATCGACACTGCGCCGGCGGCTCGAAGACGAGGGCCAGTCGTATCAGTCCATCAAGGACCAATTGCGGCGCGATCTCGCCATTCACGCGCTTTGTCACACGTCCAAGCCGATGATGGAGATTGCCCTCTCGCTAGGCTTTGCCGATCCGAGCGCGTTCTTTCGCGCATTCCGGAAATGGACGGGGGTTCGCCCCGGCGATTATCGACGTCAGGCCGTGGAGGCCTGACGGAACGCGACGCTGCGACCGGGGCGCTTTCTCGCCTGATGAGATTCGGTTGCGCCTCTGACAAATCGGGTTGCGCCCATTCTCGCGACATGGTGCCCTATCGGGGCGCAAGCGAGCACCCAACTTGGGCGAGTCGCCTTCGTCGTGAGCCATGCACCGCAATGGGGGTAATTCCGAAGCGCGTCGACTCGCGCTTTTTGTCATCATGGCGCCTGCAAGCTTGACAAGCTGGCGCATGTGGAGCGAGACACCGAAGCCGGGACCGAGAATAAAAAACGATCCGGACTGGCCCAAAGGCACGTATTCCTTTTCTCCTGACGCTTTTGCGATTGCCTATCCCAATAGCCACTCAGGAGCTGCGCCCACCTGCCAAGTGGGCGTTTTTTTGCTGGTTAAACGCTCCCTTCGCAGTGTGGTTCGACCCGCCCTCGGCGTTCTTCACGAGAGAATCCGATGCCCTGGCATGCTTGTTGCTTGTATTTCCAGCATCGGGGAACGACGCCGCCTTGGCCGAGGTTTCATTGATAAGCACGCACCAGATTGCACCGGTACCTGCCAGATCGTGAAGCCCGGACTCGCCCCCTGCGGCGCCTCCGTTTGTTTTGGGTCGAGGTGTTATGTTTACTGAACTGAGCGACGTTGAATGGCACGCCCTGCGTGATCTGATTTGCGACCGACCGGTCCGTACGGAACGACGCGGCCGCCCTCAAGTCGAGCAGCGCACGCTGACCAATGCTGTCTTGTGGGTGCTGTTCACCGGTGAGAGCTGGTCCAAGCTGCCCATGCAGTACCCCTCTGTGCCGACTTGCCGCCGCAAACTCAATGAGTGGCGCGAATCGGGCATGCTCGATACGATCCTGAAACGCCTGCAACAATCGGGCCGCGATATCAGCACCTGCGCAGGTCAAGTCAGCAAGCCGGCCCGCAGCACGCCGTGCGGCGACACCGATCGCCTGCGCGGGGTGTTCTGGACGAACCCGGCGTCGTGGAAGCCACCGGTTGCAATGCGTTGAGCGGCCGCCCTTACGGTTACGCCGCACCGTCATCGCAATCGTTCTCATTCGACAGGAATGTCCGCGCAACGCTCGCGGCACCGCCGAACGGGAATTACGGGGTTAGCCAGATAGCAGCGAATGCGCGAGATGTGACCGCCGGTCACGTCTCGCGTCAAAGTACCGCGCGCACCGCTTCGGCAATAGCCAGCGAGGCTGTGAGGCCGGGTGACTCGATGCCGAACAGGTTCACGAGCCCTGCCACCCCATGTGCCGCCGGCCCGTCGATACGGAAGTCCGCCGCCGCTTCGCCCGGCCCGCTGATTTTCGGTCGAATGCCCGCATAGCCGGGTTGCAACGCGCCGTCTGCCAGCGTCGGCCAATAGCGCCGCACCGCGGCATAAAAACCATCGCCATCTGCCGGATCGACCGTGTAGTCGATCTCGTCGACCCATTGCACGTTCGGCCCGAAGCGCGCTTGCCCGGCAAGATCGAGCGTCAGGTGCACACCCAGCCCGCCCGGCTCCGGCACCGGATAGATCAAGTGCGAGAACGGCGCGCGCTGCGCACACGTGAAGTAGCTTCCCTTCGCGTAATAGCGCCGCGGAATGCGATCGGACGCCAGCCCCGCGAACGTGCGGGCGATGTCGACGGCGTAAAGCCCGGCGCTGTTGATCACCGTGTCCGCGAGCAGTGTCGACATGACGCCCTGCGTCTCGACATCCAGCTCGATGCCATCGGCATGACCGATACGACCGCCGACGACACGCGCGTCGAACGCGAGCATCGCGCCGGCATTCTCCGCATCGCCTTGCAAAGCCAGCATGAACCCATGGCTGTCCACGATGCCCGTCGACGGGGAGAGCAATGCACCAAATGCGTGCAATTCGGGTTCAAGCTGGGTGACTTCATCGGCGCTCAGCCACAGCAAGTCGTCGACACCATTGGCGCGCGCGTTGGCGGCGATGGTCTCGAGTTCACCCACCTGTTGGCCGGTGGTCGCGACGATCAGCTTGCCGCAACGGCGGTGCTCCACCCCATGCGAGGCACAGAAATCGTACAGCCGGTGCTTGCCCTCGACGCATAGCTTCGCTTTGAGGGAGCCGGGCGGATAGTAGATGCCACCATGAATGACTTCGCTGTTACGGGAACTCGTGCCGGTGCCGATCGCACGCTCGGATTCCAGGATGACCACTTCGCGGCCGGCCATGGCCATCGTCCGCGCGACGGCCAGCCCCACCACCCCCGCGCCGATCACGACGCAATCGACCTTGTCCATTGCTATTCCTTAATTACCTTCCGATTCGCATGAAGCCCCCCACCGTCGCCGGCCAGTTTCCTCATGCGGATCGGCTGCGGGACGCGTTCACAGGCACGCCCTGCAACCTCACCTGACTCGTGACGCGCTTACAGCGCGCCCGTCAGCTCCGGCACGACCGTGAACAGATC
>NZ_CABPSJ010000002.1 GCF_902459745.1 Pandoraea communis | reverse complement strand
TCGGGGTACAGGTTCACACGCACATGGGTCGCCGCACGCGGGTTGATGATCGCGTGGTAGTGATGCGAGTTGCCCTGCAGCGTGGTCGAGGCGAGCAGTTCGAACCATTCGGCCGCCTCGCCCGGTGCGCCATCCGGGCTGTAGCAGCCCTCGAGCGACGCCGCGGGCGGGAAGTTGCCGGTGAAGTGGCTGGTGTCCAAATCGACGCCGAACAACACGCCCGGACGCGCGAGCTTGACCACGCACCAGTCGTAGCCGTTCACGCGCTTGCGACGCGTCTCCCAACCATCCATCCACTTGCCGTTGTCGTCGTATTTGCCGGGGATGAAGACGGCCGGCTCAGGATTGAGCATGCGCTCTTTGGCCGCGAAGAATTCGTCGCTGGCCTCCAATGCCTGCGCACCCAGGCGCGGATCGGCCAGATTGACGTAACGGCGCACGAATTCCGGTGCGTTCGGATCTTGCGGAACGAGGGCCATGTTGCTTTTCACTCCAGATAAAGGTGCCGACGTCTCGCGTCGGCAGAAGATTTGTTCGATTTCACTCTCGGCTTACGCCGCGATGTTTATGGCGTCACCGCTGCATTGGTCGGGGCATTGCCCTCTGTGCGATCTTCCGACGACGCTGCCATCGGCTCGTAGGGCAGGGCGCCATCGAGCACTTTGTGTGCCCTCGCAAAGTCGACGTCTTTTTCCCATGCCGCCACAACGAGCGTCGCCACGCAGTTGCCCAGCAGGTTGGTAATGGCCCGGGCAATGCCAACGAACCAGTCGACCGGCAAGATCAAAACCAGGCCAATGACGGGGATCGCCGGGATGGCCGCGAGCGTCGCCGCCAGAATCACAATGGCCGACCCCGGAATGCCATGCGCCCCCTTGGACGTGAGCAAGGACACGAGCACTACAAGGATCAGGTCATGCATGGATAACGGTGTGTTGGTCGCCTGGGCAATGAAGATGACCGCAAGCGTCAGGTAGATGGAGAAGCCGTCGAGGTTGAAGGAGTACCCCGTCGGCACGACCAGGCCTACCGTCGACTTCTTGATGCCCATCCACTCGAGCTTGCGCATGATCGCGGGCAACACAGCATCGGACGACGCCGTGCCCAACACGATGGACAACTCTTCGCGGAAGTATTTGATGAACTTGAAGATGTTGAAGCCCGCCAGACGCAATACGCCCCCCAACACTACGGTGACGAAGACGAAACAACTCACGTAGAACACGAGCACCAACAAGCCCAATTGCTTGAGCGATGACGCACCGTATTTGCCCGTGGTGAAAGCCACCGCGCCCAATACGCCCAGCGGTGCCAGCCGGATGATGAATGCCATCACGCGGAAGAAGACATGGCTCAGGTCTTCAATGAATCGCGCCACCGGACGGCCCCGCTCGCCAAGGGCCGCCAACGCGCAGCCGAACATGACCGAGAAGACGAGGATCTGCAGAATGTCACCCTTGGCAAAGGCGTCGGTAATGGTGTTGGGAATGATCTTCAACAAGAAGCCAGCGGTGTCTTTCAACCCCTTCGCATTCTCGGTGTACGCCGCCATCGCGCTCGGATCGAGACTGCGAATGTCGATATTCATTCCCTCGCCCGGCCGTGTCACCCATGCCAGCACTGCACCGATGACCAACGCGAAGGTGGTGATGATCTCGAAGTACACGACGGCCTTGATTCCCACTCGGCCAACTTTGCGCAAATCACCCGCACTCGCCATGCCACTCACAACCACACAGAAGACGATCGGTCCAATGACCATCTTGATCAGCTTCAGAAAGCCATCGCCCAACGGACGCAACGACTCTCCCAACTGCGGAAACCAAATACCAAGCGCCACACCCGCTATCAACGCAATGACGACTCGGCCAAACAACGAACGGAACAGCTTGGGCATGGTTTGTCTCCTCTGCCTGCGCAAATCACTCTCTCGGATTTCGCGATTTCTATGTCGGACGGACTGCTCTCGGGGGCTGATTTCTGTACGGCAACATCACCTTGGCGCGCTCGGCACCCGCCAACACCAGCAAGGCTTTCAAACAAGTCATACCGGTCTGACCAGTGATGTTATGGGGAATATTAGAAAGCCAATATAGTCCGGTCAAGACGCGGCTTCTGAGGGGATTCCCTATGGAAGGGCGAATTTCCACGGTCGCTTCGTCGAGTGTGGCGATATCCCCTGCACAACGGCTGCCGGAGCGCGTGAGGGGATATTTGGCGTCGTACAATGCACCATACGTATCCCCGCATTTTTTGTGAGGCCTCATGAAGCATTCGGCGCATGCCGTAACCGACGCCGCCGTCGTCACTATCCGCGAGCGCATTGAACGTCAGGTCTATCCGGCCGGCGCCATGCTTCCTTCGCAGCGCCAACTCGCCGAGGAGCTGGCCATTAGCCGCGCTTCGCTGCGCGAAGCCCTCTCGACGCTCGAGGCGCTCGGCATGGTGGCCATCCGCCCCGGCAAAGGTGTCTATGTGAACGACGCCTCGGCGCGCAGGGGCGTTGCCTGGCGGTTCGCCGACCAGATCTCGCTCGCCGACACGTATCAGCTGCGCTATGCACTCGAAGGTTTCGCCGCCCGGCTCGCCGCTCATGCCGCCAGCGCCAGCGAAATGGAATGGCTCACGGATAACGTCGAAACGATGAAGGGGGCGCTAATTGACGGCGACGTCGATACCGCCGCGCAACTCGATTTCGCGTTCCATCTGCGCATTGTGGGACTCGCGGGGAACGCCGCCATTGCCGATATCCTGCGCGGCAGTACGGACATCGTCATGGAAAGCCAGCGCCTGCCGTTCTACCAACGTGAACTGGTGCTTTCCACCTATCATGAACATCTGGAGATCCTCGACGCCCTGCGACGCCGCGACGGCGCCGCCGCAGGGGCCGCGATGGAGCGCCATATCGTGCTGGCAGCCCAGCGGGCGGGCATTCATTTCCCTATCCCCTCTGCGTATTCGTCAGCCGGCGGCCTCTCCCTCCGGGAGAACGCAGAGCGTACTGATGCGCGACACGTTCAGCTTTGAGATGAATGGGATTTGCGCTATACTTTGAAGGTTTTAGTCATTTAACCCTCACCCTAGCGCCTACCCGCCTGACATCTCGTCCGCAGTCCGAGCATCCGCTGTGCGCATATTCCGCGCAATTCCGGTGCCCGCGCTGATGTCATCGCGGCGGACGATGGAGCTGGCAGCCGGGGTGAACCCTTCAGGAGTTTCCCGTGCTGCCGTCATTCCCACCCGCCATTCTCGCGCTCGCTGACGGCACGGTCTTTCGTGGGTACGCCATCGGCGCTGCCGGTCACACCATCGGTGAAGTCGTGTTCAACACGGCCATTACCGGCTATCAGGAAATCCTCACCGACCCCAGCTATGCGCGTCAGATCGTCACGTTGACGTATCCGCACATCGGCAACACGGGCGTCAACGGTGAAGACGTCGAAGCCACGAAAGTCCATGCCGCAGGCCTGATCATCAAGGATCTGCCGATCCTCGACTCGAATTTCCGAGCCAACAAGACGCTCTCGCAATACCTGAAGGATGAAGGCGTCGTTGCCATCGCCGGCATCGATACGCGCCGTCTGACCCGTATTCTGCGCGAGAAGGGCGCTCAGAACGGTTGCATCCTTGCCGGGGAAGAAGCCGATGAAGGCAAGGCCATCGCACTCGCCCAATCCTTCCCGGGACTCGCCGGTATGGATCTCGCCAAGGTCGTCTCGACCACGCAGAAGTACTCGTGGACAGAAACGGAATGGCGTCTGGGCGAAGGCTACGGTGAGCAGAAAGACCCGAAATTCCATGTGGTCGCTCTCGACTACGGCGTCAAGCGCAACATTCTGCGCATGCTCGCCGAACGTGGCTGCAAGGTCACCGTGCTGCCCGCCCAAAGCTCGGCCGACGATGTGTTTGCCCTGAACCCGGACGGCGTGTTCCTCTCGAACGGCCCCGGCGACCCCGAGCCGTGCGATTACGCCATCGCCGCCACGAAGACGTTCCTCGAGCGCCGCATCCCGACCTTCGGTATCTGCCTCGGCCACCAGATCATGGGGCTGGCCGTCGGTGCCAAAACGCTCAAGATGAAGACCGGCCACCACGGTGCCAATCACCCGGTCAAGGATCTCGCGACCGGTCGTGTGGTGATCACCTCGCAAAACCACGGCTTTGCCGTGGATGCGAACAGCCTGCCGGCCAATGCGCGCGTCTCGCACGTTTCGCTGTTCGACGGCACGCTGCAAGGCTTCGAGCTGACGGATCGCCCGGCATTCTGCTTCCAGGGGCACCCGGAAGCCTCGCCGGGCCCGCATGACATCGGCTATCTGTTCGACCGATTCGTGCAGTCGATGGTCGACGCCAAGCAGCCCGCGTAAGCACAGGCTCGACGAGACTCGGATAAGGATAAGGACGCGCGCATCATGCTCGGAAACTCGATCGGCATCGTCAACCTCTGGACCTATCTGGCCGGCGTGGTGGTGGTCATTCTGCTGCCGGGACCGAACTCGCTCTATGTGCTGTCGGTGGCAGCCCAGCGCGGTGTTCGTCACGGTTACGCAGGGGCTTGCGGCGTGTTTCTCGGCGACACCATCCTCATGACGCTGGCAGCCGCCGGCGTGGCGTCGCTGCTGCACGCGCAGCCGGCGCTGTTCTTCGTGGTGAAGTATCTCGGTGCGGCCTACCTTTGCTGGATGGGCCTGAACATGCTGCGCGGCGCGCTCGCCAACGCGCGAGCCGCGCGGGCGAATGAGGGCGCAGCCGTTGTGGCGCCCAAGCCGGTGGATGCAGACCACCCGTTCAAGCGCGCACTGTTCATCAGTCTGCTGAACCCGAAGGCAATCCTGTTCTGCGTGTCGTTTTTCATCCAGTTCGTCGATCCGGGCTACGCCTACCCCGCCGTGTCGTTTGCGGTGCTGGGTGTGATCGTGCAGACCTGCAGTTTCCTGTATCTGAGCACGCTGATCCTGGCCGGTTACCGCCTGGCCGAGCACTTCCGGCAACGTCGCCGGTTGAGCGCCGGGGCAACCGGCGGCGTGGGCGCGCTGTTCGTCGGCTTCGGTGTGAAGCTCGCGACCGCGACGCTGAGTTAAATTTTTGTTGAGAACGTTATGCCAAAGCGCACAGACATCAAGAGCATCCTCATCATCGGCGCCGGCCCGATCATCATCGGTCAGGCATGCGAATTCGACTATTCCGGCGCACAAGCCTGCAAGGCACTGCGCGAGGAAGGCTACAAGGTCATCCTGATCAACAGCAACCCTGCCACGATCATGACCGACCCGGACACGGCCGATGTGACCTACATCGAACCGATTACTTGGGAAGTCGTCGAGCGCATCATCGCCAAGGAACGCCCGGATGCCATCCTGCCGACGATGGGTGGCCAGACCGCGCTTAATTGCGCGCTCGACCTGCATCGCCACGGCGTGCTCGACAAGTACAAGGTGGAACTGATCGGCGCGTCGCCGGAAGCCATCGACAAAGCCGAAGACCGTCTGAAGTTCAAGGACGCGATGACCAAGATCGGTCTCGGTTCGGCCAAGTCGGGCATCGCCCACTCGATGGAAGACGCCCTCGCCGTGCAGGCCCAGATCACGGCTGAAATCGGCGGTAGCGGCTACCCGATGGTAATCCGCCCGTCGTTCACGCTCGGCGGCTCGGGCGGCGGCATTGCCTACAATCGCGAAGAATTCGAAGAGATCTGCAAGCGCGGCCTCGACCTCTCGCCCACGCGCGAACTGCTCATCGAAGAGTCGCTGCTGGGCTGGAAGGAATACGAGATGGAAGTTGTGCGCGACCGCGCCGATAACTGCATCATCGTTTGCTCGATCGAGAACCTCGACCCGATGGGGGTCCACACCGGCGACTCGATCACTGTCGCACCGGCCCAGACGCTGACCGACAAGGAATACCAACTGCTGCGTAATGCATCGCTGGCAGTGTTGCGCGAAATCGGCGTGGAGACGGGCGGCTCGAACGTCCAGTTCTCGATCAACCCGAAGGACGGCCGTATGGTCGTCATCGAAATGAACCCGCGTGTGTCGCGCTCTTCGGCCCTCGCCTCGAAGGCGACTGGCTTCCCGATCGCGAAGATCGCCGCCAAGCTGGCGATCGGTTACACGCTCGACGAACTGCGCAACGAGATCACCGGCGGAGCCACGCCGGCCTCGTTCGAACCGACCATCGACTACGTCGTGACCAAGGTGCCGCGCTTTGCCTTCGAGAAGTTCCGCGAAGCCGACCCCCGCCTGACGACGCAGATGAAGTCGGTTGGCGAAGTGATGGCCATGGGCCGCACGTTCCAGGAATCGTTCCAGAAGGCCATGCGCGGTCTGGAAGTCGGCGTGGACGGTCTGGATGAAAAGTCGACCGACCGCGACGAGATCGTTGCCGAAATCGGCGAGCCGGGCCCGGACCGTATCTGGTACGTGGGCGATGCATTCCGCCTGGGGATGAGCCTCGAAGAGGTGTACGCCGAGACGGCCATTGACCCGTGGTTCCTCGCCCAGCTCGAAGCCATCGTCAAGAAGGAACAGGCACTGGCTGGCCGCACACTGGAAAGCCTGACGACCGACGAACTGCGCTTCCTCAAGCAGAGCGGTTTCTCGGATCGCCGCCTGGCCAAGCTGCTCGGCACCGACCAGACCGCCGTGCGCCGCGCCCGCATCGCACAGAAGGTGCGCCCGGTCTACAAGCGTGTGGACACCTGTGCCGCGGAGTTCTCGACCAACACCGCTTATATGTACTCGACCTATGAGGAAGAGTGCGAAGCCCAGCCGACCAACAAGAAGAAGGTCATGGTGCTGGGCGGCGGCCCGAACCGTATTGGTCAGGGTATCGAGTTCGATTACTGCTGCGTGCACGCGGCCCTCGCGCTGCGTGACGACGGGTACGAGACCATCATGGTCAACTGCAACCCGGAAACGGTGTCGACGGACTACGATACGTCGGATCGTCTGTACTTCGAGCCGGTGACGCTGGAAGACGTGCTGGAAATCGTCGACCTCGAAAAGCCGGTCGGCGTGATCGTGCAATACGGTGGTCAGACCCCGCTCAAGCTCGCCCTCGATCTCGAAGCGAACGGTGTGCCCATCGTCGGCACGAGCCCCGACATGATCGACGCCGCCGAAGACCGCGAGCGCTTCCAGAAGCTGCTGCATGATCTCGGTCTGCGTCAGCCGCCGAACCGTACCGCCCGTGCCGAAGACCAGGCGCTGAAGCTCGCCGCCGAAATCGGTTATCCGCTGGTTGTGCGTCCGTCGTACGTGCTGGGTGGCCGTGCCATGGAAATCGTCCACGAACCGCGCGACCTCGAGCGCTACATGCGCGAAGCCGTCAAGGTGAGCAACGACAGCCCTGTGCTGCTCGACCGCTTCCTCGACGACGCCATCGAGTGCGACGTCGACTGCATCTCGGACGGCACGGATGTCTACATCGGCGGCGTGATGGAGCACATCGAACAGGCGGGCGTCCACTCGGGCGACTCGGCTTGCTCGCTGCCGCCTTACTCGCTGTCGGCCGAGACGATCGCCGAACTCAAGCGTCAGACGGCCGCGATGGCCCGTGCGCTCAACGTGGTAGGCCTGATGAACGTGCAGTTCGCGATTCAACAGGGCAGCGGCGTCGACACGATCTACGTGCTGGAAGTGAACCCGCGCGCGTCGCGTACGGTGCCGTATGTCTCGAAGGCGACCGGCCGCCAACTGGCCAAGATCGCCGCTCGCGCGATGGTTGGCCAGTCGCTCAAGTCGCAAGGCGTGACGAGCGAAGTGACGCCGCCGTACTTCAGCGTCAAGGAAGCCGTGTTCCCGTTCGTGAAGTTCCCGGGCGTCGACCCGGTGCTCGGACCGGAAATGCGCTCGACGGGTGAGGTGATGGGTGTCGGCCGCACGTTCGGTGAGGCGCTCTTCAAGTCGCAACTGGCTGCTGGCTCGCGCCTGCCGGCCTCGGGTACGGTGCTGCTCACGGTCAAGGATGCCGACAAGCCGCGCGCCGTCGAAGTCGCGCGCATGCTGCACGCGCTGGGCTACCCGATTGTGGCCACGCGCGGCACGGCGGCAGCGATCGAAGCGGCCGGCATCCCGGTGCGCGTGGTCAACAAGGTGAAGGACGGTCGTCCGCACATTGTCGACATGATCAAGAACGGCGAGATTGCCCTCGTGTTCACTACGGTGGACGAGACCCGTACGGCAATTGCCGATTCGCGCTCGATCCGTATGTCGGCACAAGCACACAAGGTCACGTATTACACGACGATCTCGGGTGCCCGTGCGGCAGTGGAGGGCCTGAAGTATCTGCAGAACCTCGAGGTGTACGATCTCCAGGGCCTGCACGCTTTGCTGCCGGCCTGAATGCCCGCCCGCCCGAGGCGGGTAAGCGAGGGATATGCCCGGGCGTGGTTCGCTACCCTGGGCGAAGTCTCAAAAATATGGCGCGCACGCCGGGGAACCGATCTCCGTCGGTGGCGACCAATGCTCCATCTATAGCGGAATGCCACGCTGCCAGCCCTCCGGTTGGCAGCGTCGACAACTCTGCTACACTAACGCCACATAGGTGTCACAGCCGCGGTCAAGCGGCGTTCGCGAAAAGTGCGAATGCGGCTTTGCTGCGGCAATTTTTTTGTCTTTCGGAACAACGCGCATGAGTACCATTCCTCTGACCAAACGGGGCGCGGAGCTGCTCAAGGAAGAGCTGCACCGCCTGAAGTCCGTCGAACGTCCGAACGTGATCACTGCGATTGCTGAAGCCCGTGCGCAGGGTGATCTGTCGGAAAACGCGGAGTACGACGCCGCGAAGGAGAAACAGGGTTTTATCGAGGGGCGCATTGCCGATCTCGAATCGAAGCTCTCAGCGGCCCAAATCATCGATCCGTCGGTACTCGATGCCGAAGGTCGCGTGGTGTTTGCCGCCACGGTCGAACTCGAAGACCTCGAGAACGGCGGCACGGTTCAGTATCAGATCGTGGGCGACGATGAAGCCGATCTGGAGCACGGCAAGATTTCGGTGAGTTCGCCGATCGCGCGGGCGCTCATCGGTAAGTACGCAGGCGACGTGGCCGAAGTGCAGGCCCCGAGCGGTGTGCGTGAGTACGAGATCATCGATGTCCGCTACGTCTGACGTGACGTCAACTGGCGGCGCGCCGCGGCTCGAACGTCTGTTCCGCCTGATCGCGACCGTCTGGTGCGGTAGTCAGTGGGCCATCGGCTATATCGTTGCGCCCACGCTCTTCGTCGTGCTGGAGTCTCGCACGATGGCCGGCACGGTCGCGGGCCGGCTGTTTCACACACAAGCCTGGCTGAGCCTGGTTTGCGGAGTGCTGCTGGTCTGGCTCGCAACGGCACTTATCGCCCGCACGAGCGATGCCCGCGCTGCGCGCTGCTATCGCGGCCTGCGCTGGCTGGCGGTAGCGATGATGGTCTGTGTGCTGGTCAGCTGGTTTGGCTTGCAGCCATTCATGGCGGATCTGCGTGCACAGGCGCAAGCGTCCGGTGTTGAGATCGGTCAGTCGCCCTTTGCTGCGCGCTTCGGCATGCTCCACGGCATTTCCAGCGGTATTTATTTGCTGCAAAGCCTGCTTGGCATTGCGCTGATCTGGCGTCAGCCGGTACGCGGCTAAATGCCGCAGGGCGCGCGACGGTGCGGGCTTCACGGCTTGCCGCCTAATCGCGACACCCAATAAAAAACGCGCCCGACGATGTCAGGGCGCGTCTTTTCGAGGGCTGGCGGAACGTGCTTGATCCGCCGCCATCTGCTTAGTCGTTGCGCTGGCGCTTGACGCTGGTCTGGCGCTTTTTGGCGCGCTTGACGATACCACCCGCGGTCATGCGCTCGTTGCCGGCGACGGTGACTTTCTTGACTGTGGGGCGACGTCCGGCGTTGGTGCTGCTCTTGACGACCGTGACGGTACGCGGAGCACGGCCCTTGACCGTTGCGCCAGTGCCGCTGGTTCTGCCGCGAACCGGCATTTCCTTTTCGTCCGGCGTGGGGCGGTACAGGACAAGCAGCTTGCCGATGTGTTGCACCGGCGCTGCACCGAGTTGGTCGCAGATGGATTCGTAGATGGCCACGCGCGCGTCGCGTTCGTCGCCGAAAACACGCACCTTGATCAGTTCGTGGGCCTTAAGGGCGCCGTCGATTTCCTTGAGCACCGCCGGCGTCAAGCCGTCGGCGCCGATCAGAACGACAGGATTCAGCGCATGGGCGGCGGAGCGCAAGTCGGCGCGTTGCGCCGGGGTCAGGGTCAAAGCGGGCATAGAAGACAGACGAGACAAACGAGTTAGGATGCGCCCGCAAACGGTGGCCGGAACGCCTGTAGCGACTGCTGGCTGGCTAACGGATTTTGGGCGCGCAAGGGCGTATTATCCTGCAAATTCGCAGCGTTTTTGAAGAATTATGGCAAAAAACCGTTTCAGCCACGCGTGGCTGCACGATCACATCAACGATCCCTACGTCAAAATGGCGCAGCGCGAAGGCTATCGGGCCCGCGCAGCGTACAAACTCAAAGAGATCGACGAGCAGGACCGGCTGATCAAGCCGGGCCAGATCATTGTCGACCTCGGGTCGACCCCCGGCAGCTGGAGTCAGTACGCGCGCAACAAGCTCGCGGGCGGCAAGCGGGTCGAGGGGGGCATCGACGGCACCATCATCGCGCTGGATATTCTGCCGATGGAGCCGATTGCCGACGTCCACTTCCTGCAGGGCGATTTCCGCGAGGACAGCGTGCTCGAGCAGTTGGAAGAAATTGTGGCGGGACGCAAAGTTGACCTTGTAGTTTCCGATATGGCCCCCAACTTGTCGGGTGTGGCATCGGCCGATGCGGCGCGAATCGAGCATTTGTGCGATCTCGCGTTGGATTTTGCTCAGCGCCACCTGAAACCAGAGGGGGCATTACTGGTCAAATGTTTTCACGGCAGCGGCTATAGCCAGATTGTCGAAAAGTTCAAACATCAGTTCAAAACGGTGGCGCCGCGTAAGCCCAAGGCGTCACGGGACAAATCTTCCGAAACGTTCATTCTCGGTCGGGGTCTGAAAAATCCGGGTTGATGCCCGTCAAACCGGCGCACTGGCGCTATGGTGGCGGTAGAGAATCACTATGGCGGTGCGCCTTCGAGTGGATTAGAATGAATTCTTGGCGCGAAGCGATTTCATGAAGGAGCAACGCTTTGAACAATAATATGTTTTCCAAAGCGGCGGTGTGGTTAGTCATCGCGCTGGTCTTGTTTACTGTTTTTAAACAGTTCGACAAGCCGCACGTCCAGGAGGGCGTGACGTACTCCCAGTTCATGGACGATGCCAAGAACGGCAAGATCAAGAACGTGGTGGTGCAGGGGCGCAGCCTTCAGGTGACGCCTAGCGACGGCCAGAAATACACCATCGTGTCGCCTGGCGACATCTGGATGGTGGGCGATCTCATGAAGTACGGCGTTCAGGTCTCGGGTAAGGCCGACGACGAACCGAACGTGCTCATGTCCGCTCTCTACTACCTCGGACCTACGTTGCTGATCATCGGCTTCTGGTTCTACATGATGCGACAGATGCAGGGCGGGGGTAAGGGCGGTGCCTTTTCCTTCGGTAAATCCCGCGCGCGTCTCATCGATGAAAATGCCAATCCGGTCACCTTTGCCGATGTCGCCGGCTGCGACGAAGCCAAGTACGAAGTCGGCGAACTGGTCGACTTCCTGAAAGATCCTCAGAAATTCCAGAAGCTGGGCGGCCGTATTCCGCGCGGTGTGCTGCTTGTCGGCCCGCCGGGAACCGGTAAGACGTTGCTGGCGCGTGCTATTGCCGGCGAAGCCAAGGTGCCGTTCTTCAGCATCTCGGGCTCGGACTTCGTGGAAATGTTCGTCGGCGTGGGGGCTGCCCGTGTTCGCGACATGTTCGAAAACGCGAAGAAGCAGTCACCCTGTATCGTGTTCATCGACGAAATCGACGCCGTCGGCCGCCATCGTGGCGCCGGCATGGGCGGCGGTAACGACGAGCGCGAACAGACGCTGAACCAGATGCTCGTCGAGATGGACGGCTTCGAAGCCAACTCGGGTGTGATCGTGATCGCCGCGACCAACCGTTCGGATGTGCTCGACAAGGCGCTGCTGCGTCCGGGCCGTTTCGACCGTCAGGTCTACGTCGGTCTGCCGGACATCCGCGGCCGTGAGCAGATTCTGAAGGTGCACCTGCGCAAGGTGCCGATCTCCAACGACGTTGATGCATCGGTCATTGCACGTGGTACGCCGGGCATGTCGGGTGCGGATCTCGCGAACCTGGTGAACGAAGCCGCGTTGTTCGCGGCGCGCCGTAACAAGCGCATCGTCGAAATGCTCGACTTCGAAGATGCCAAGGACAAGATCTTCATGGGTCCGGAGCGCAAGTCCGCCGTGATGCGCGACGAGGAACGCCGTGCGACGGCGTATCACGAGTCGGGCCACGCCGTGGTGGCTATGCTGTTGCCGGAGGCCGATCCGGTGCACAAGGTGACGATCATCCCGCGTGGTTGGGCATTGGGCCTGACGATGCAGTTGCCGGAACACGACAAGTACTCGGAGTATCGCGACACGATGCTCACGCAGATCGCCATCCTGTTTGGCGGTCGTGCGGCAGAGGAAGTGTTCATCAACAAGATGTCGACAGGCGCTTCGAACGACTTCGAGCGTGCCACCAAGCTTGCACGCGACATGGTGACCCGCTACGGCATGTCGGACGCCCTGGGCCCGATGGTCTATGTCGATACCGAGCAGGATTCGGTGTTCGGCCGGATGTCGTCGAAGTCGGTGTCGGAAGCCACGCAGCAGAAGGTCGACGGCGAAGTCCGCCGCATTTTGGACGAGCAATACGCGTTGGCCAGAAAGCTGCTGGAAGACAATCGCGACAAGGTCGAAGCGATGACCCAGGCCCTGATGGAATGGGAAACGATCGACGGCGAGCAGATTGGCGACATCATGGACGGCCGTCCGCCGCGTCCTCCGAAGAGCGGTTCGGCGAACGGTGGTGCGTCGGGTGGCAATCCGCCGCTCAAACCCAGCAACACCCCGGCGACCGTCTAAACGGACGCCTTGGCAGGCGAAAGTGCTGTCATCCCAGAAAGACCGGCCTCTCGCCGGTCTTTTTGCATTCTGGGGCAGTGTTGCCGGCGGCTGAGTGCGGCCATACCAGGGATGTGGGTAAATTCGGTGTTACGGAGTGTTTCCGCCGTCGATACGGCGGGCGATTCCGGTAACATTACGGCCATACGCCAATGCCCGGTGCCCCGGGCGCGCAGATCCGTTCTCCGCGAATGGGCTGCTCTATACGTCTTACTGAGCTACGAGCTTCCGAATGTCCTCCGAGCAGTCGCAACCCATGCTTTCTCCCCCTTCTGGCACAGATGACATCGCAGTGTCGGGTGAGACATCCGATACCCCGGTCAAGTCCGACTCGCTGGCATTCGGGCCACGATTCCGGCTCGATGCCCGCCGGGTTCACGTCATGGGCATCCTGAATGTGACACCGGACTCGTTTTCCGACGGTGGCAAGTTCGTCGCCCGCGACGCCGCGCTGCGCCATGCAGAGCAGTTGATCGCCGACGGTGCCGACATCCTGGACATTGGCGGTGAGTCGACCCGCCCAGGTGCCGAGGCGTTGCCGGAAGACGCCGAACTCGAGCGTGTGGTGCCGATTGTCGAAGCGTTGCGCGACTGTGGCGTACCGCTGTCGATTGATACTTACAAACCGGGCGTCATGCGAGCCGTACTGGCCGCCGGCGCGGACATGATCAACGATATCTGGGGATTCCAGCAGCCGGGCGCTATCGACGCAGTGCGCGACAGCGAGGCGGCGCTGTGCATCATGCACATGCTGCACGACCCCAAAACCATGCAGGACGCGCCGATCTACACCGATGTCGTCACCGAAGTTGCGGCCTTCCTCGACGGCCGGGTGGACACGTTGCTCTCGGCGGGTGTTGCGCCCACGCGCCTGTATCTGGACCCAGGATTCGGCTTCGGCAAGAGTCTCGCTCATAATCTCGCCTTGCTCAAACACTTGCGGGTGCTGTCGCGCGATGGCCTCCCGTTGCTCGTCGGGATGTCGCGAAAGCGGATGCTCGGCGAAATCACGGGACGCCAGTCGCCGCAGGAGCGCCAGGTGGCAAGCGTTGCCGCCGCGATGTGCGCCGCGCAGCAAGGTGCCGCCATCGTACGTGTACACGACGTCGCCGAGACGGTCGATGCTCTCAAGGTGTGGCAAGCCGTGCGCGACGCCGAGTAAGGCCGACGCGGGCTGCGTCGATCAGACCACGGCGAACCCGGCAAAATCGGACGGGGACCGAGCGGGGACGCATGTCATGGAAAATGGCGGTGCGGTACCGCATCGTCCGATGACACACGGTACGAAGAAAACGAAAGACGCGCGCGTACGAATCGTCAACCGGCGCGACGTATCAACAGGGAACAATGCAACAATGAAACGACGCTATTTTGGAACCGATGGTATTCGCGGCACGGTGGGCGAGAGCCCGATCACGCCGGATTTCGTGCTGCGGCTCGGTTATGCGGCTGGGCGCGCGCTTGCGGGGAGTCAGACGACGGGCCGCCCGACCGTATTGATCGGCAAAGACACGCGTGTTTCCGGTTATATGCTCGAAGCCGCGTTGGAGGCCGGATTCGCTGCCGCAGGCGTCGATACCATGTTGGCGGGCCCGATGCCTACGCCGGCGGTGGCGTACCTCACGCGGGCGTTGCGTCTGGCAGCAGGTGTGGTCATCAGTGCGTCGCACAATCCGTACCACGACAACGGCATCAAGTTCTTCTCGGCAGACGGCAACAAGCTCCCGGACCAGACCGAGCTCGAGATCGAAGCTGAGCTGGACAATCCGATGACGTGCGTGCGCTCCGAGCAGCTTGGTAAGGCACGCCGCCTGGATGACGCGGCGGGCCGCTACATCGAGTTTTGCAAGAGCACGTTCCCGAATGAATTCGACCTTCGGGGCATGAAGATCGTGGTCGATTGCGCCAACGGCGCGGCATATCACATTGCCCCGCATGTGTTCCATGAGTTGGGCGCCGAAGTCATCGCGATCGGCAACCACCCGAACGGCTTCAACATCAACCAGGACTGCGGCGCGACGGCACCCGATGCACTCATGCGCGCCGTCCGGGCAAATCACGCAGATCTCGGCGTAGCGCTCGATGGTGACGCTGATCGCCTGCAGATCGTCGACGGGGCAGGGCGCCTCTATAACGGCGACGAACTCCTGTATCTGCTGGTCAAGGACCGTCTGGACAGCGGTGGTGTGCAGGGTGCGGTGGGCACGCTGATGACCAACATGGCGGTGGAAGTCGCGCTCAAGGGGTTGGGCGTGCCGTTTGTGCGCGCCAAGGTCGGTGACCGCTACGTGCTTGAGCAACTGTACAAGCACGGCTGGCAGATCGGCGCGGAAGGCTCCGGCCACATCCTGTGTCTGGACAAGCACACCACGGGCGACGGGATCATCTCGGCCCTACAGGTACTCGCGGCCATTCGCCGCGCGGACAACAAGCCGCTGGCGAAATTGCTGGATGGGGTGCGTCTGTTCCCGCAGCACATGATCAATGTACGCACGCCAGCTGGGTACGATTGGCAGAGCGACAGCCGTCTGGTCGCCGAGCGTGATGCCATCGAGGCCAAGCTGGGAGACACGGGGCGCGTGCTGATCCGTGCTTCGGGAACCGAGCCGGTGCTGCGCGTGATGGTCGAGGCGAGAGAGGATTCACAGGCCTCTTCCTTCGCCCAACAACTGGCAAACATCGTCAAAACGGCGGCATGATCGGTCTTTGACCTCAGCGGCCGTCACCGTGTGTGGCGGCAGGCAATGGCTTCTCCCGGACTCAACGAACGACCTCTTCCTGGCGGCAGCCCTTCTGGCGGCTCGCCCATATCGTTCGTATCGCCAGATTCCCAACATGGCAATGTACTGCGCCGTACGTTCACATTTGTGACAGCGCGCGCTGCGCATTGTCAGACCAATTCCGACACTTCTTCGTCATTGTCACGAGGCTGACACGCGTGCCGAACACGCGTCTTGCATCCCCAAAAACGCTGGGGGAGCACGCCGAAACCCGCGCCAATCAACGATCTTAGGAAGTCCTCATGGGCGGAGGGGAAGTGCATGCAATGTGACGATTCCGAGGCGGCTCTGTGACGCGAATATTGTGAGGTTTCGAAAATGACACATTACTGTCACATTCTGAACCTATTCTTCGAATCATCCACACGCTGTACCACACCAACTCGGAGAAATCCATGAAGCTGATGAAGACTGCGATTGCCGGCCTGGCTGGCGTTCTGTTCGCCGCTGGCGCGATTGCGGGCGAGATTACCGGCGCAGGCAGCACGTTTGCTGCTCCGATCTACACCAAGTGGGCCGACGCTTACCAAAAGTCGACCTCCAACAAGGTCAACTATCAAGGCATCGGTTCGTCGGGCGGCATCAAGCAAATTCAGGCAAAGACCGTCGATTTCGCCGGTTCGGACGCTCCGCTGACCGATGAAGAGCTGGCCAAGCAAGGCCTGTTCCAGTTCCCGACGGTTGTCGGCGGCATTGTGCCGGTCATCAACGTGCCGGGTGTGAAGGCGGGCGAGTTGGTCCTGTCGGGCGAAGTGCTGGGCGACATCTACCTGGGCAAGATCAAGAAGTGGAACGATCCGGCCATCGCCAAGCTGAACCCGAAGGTCAAGCTGCCGGATACCGATATCGCCGTGGTTCGCCGCGCCGACGGTTCGGGCACGAGCTTCGTGTTCACGAACTACCTGTCGAAGGTCAACGCCGAATGGAAGAGCAAGGTTGGCGAAGGCACGACGGTCAACTGGCCGACGGGTACGGGTGGTAAGGGCAACGACGGCGTCGCCGCCTTCGTGCAACGTCTGCCGGGCGCCATCGGCTATGTCGAGTCGGCCTACGCCAAGCAGAACAAGCTGACGTACACGGCCCTGACGAACGCGGAAGGCAAGACGGTCGAGCCGACCGCCGAGACGTTCGCTGCCGCTGCCGCCAAGGCCGAATGGTCGAAGACGTTCTACCAGATCCTGACCAACGAGAAGGGCGACAAGTCGTGGCCGATCGTGGCTGCCACCTTCGTGCTCGTGCACCAGAAGGCTGATGCCGGCAAGGAAGCGCAAAGCGCCGAAGTGCTCAAGTTCTTCGACTGGTCGTTCAAGAACGGCGTGAACACGGCTAAGGAACTGGACTACATTCCGCTGCCGGAAGCTGTTCTGAAGCAGATCCGTGCTGGCTGGAAGGCGAAGGTTGCCGAGTCGGCCACCAAGGCTGGCATCTAAAGCACCTTGCAGGTGCCGGGCAATGCACTGTTGTGTTGCCTGGCACCTCAAAACCGGCAATATCCGCGCCGCCTGTTCCGAAGCCCGAACTCCGATCTGGCAACGGCTGGCGGCGCGCTCACGCTGAGACGACATCATGGCAGAAGCCACCAGTTCCCTCGCAACACCGGGCGCGCAGCGCGCTCCGTCTTCCGTAGGCGACTTTCTTTTCGCGATGCTGACTCGCGGCGCCGCTCTCGTCACACTGCTTTTACTCGGTGGCATCATCGTGTCGCTGATCATCAGCGCGCTGCCGTCGATTCAAAAGTTTGGCTTCGCCTTCCTGTGGACGAAGGACTGGGATCCTCCTGCAGAACAATTCGGCGCGCTCGTGCCTATCTACGGCACGATCGTCACGTCCATCATCGCCCTCTTCATCGCCGTGCCTGTGAGCTTCGGCATTGCCCTGTTTTTGACTGAACTCTCGCCCGTGTGGCTGCGCCGCCCGCTCGGCACGGCCATCGAGCTGCTCGCTGCCATCCCGAGTATCGTCTACGGGATGTGGGGCCTGCTGGTCTTCGCCCCGATCTTCAGCCAGTACTTCCAGAAGCCGCTGGGTGCGCTGCTTGGCAATGTGCCGGTGATCGGTGCGCTGTTCCAGGGCCCGCCGCTCGGCATCGGTATCCTGCCCGCCGGCGTGATCCTCGCGATCATGATCATTCCGTACATCGCCTCGGTCATGCGCGACGTGTTCGAAGTCACGCCCGTGCTGCTCAAGGAGTCGGCCTACGGCATTGGTTGCACGACCTGGGAGGTGATGTGGCGCGTGGTGCTGCCCTTCACGAAGACGGGTGTCATCGGCGGCGTCATGCTGGGCCTGGGCCGCGCGCTCGGCGAAACCATGGCCGTCACCTTCGTGATCGGCAATACGAACTTGCTCGATAACATTTCGCTGTTTTCGCCGGGTAACAGCATCACCTCGGCACTTGCCAATGAATTCGCCGAAGCGGGCCCCGGCCTGCACACGTCGGCGTTGATGGAACTCGGTCTGATTCTCTTCTTCATCACCTTTGTGGTGCTGGCGCTGTCCAAGCTCATGCTGCTGCGCCTGGAAAAGGGCGAAGGTAAATAAATGACCCAACAAGCGCTCGAATTGGAAACGCCGGCAGTGAAGCCCACCGACGCCTTCACCCGCGTGCGGTTGCAGGCCTACCGCCGCCGCAAGAACATCTTTGCGATCGCGATGTCGCTCGCGGCGATGGCCTTCGGCCTGATCTGGCTGCTGTGGATTCTCTACACCACGCTCTCGCTGGGCATCGGCGGCTTGTCGCTGTCGCTGTTCACCGAAATGACACCGCCGCCGAACACGGCAGGCGGGGGCCTCGCCAACGCCATCGCGGGCAGTGTCGTGATGGTCGGTGTGGCCACCCTCGTCGGCACGCCGCTGGGTGTTCTGGCCGGTGTGTATCTGGCGGAGTACGGCCAGAAGTCGTGGCTCGCCAGCATCACGCGCTTCATCAACGACATTCTGCTTTCGGCCCCGTCGATCGTGATCGGTCTGTTCGTGTACGCGCTGGTCGTGGCGCAGATGGGTCACTTCTCGGCCTGGGCCGGCATCATCTCGCTCGCGCTGCTACAGATTCCCATCGTGATCCGTACTACGGAGAACATGCTCAATCTGGTGCCGAACAACTTGCGTGAAGCCGCATTCGCGCTGGGTACGCCGAAGTGGCGCATCATCGTCAAGATCACGTTGAAGGCATCGATTGCCGGCATCGTGACGGGCGTGCTGCTGGCCGTGGCGCGTATCGCAGGCGAGACGGCCCCGCTGCTGTTCACGGCGCTCTCGAATCAGTTCTGGTCGATGAACCTGAACCAGCCGATGGCCAACCTGCCGGTCACGATTTTCAAATTTGCCATGAGCCCGTTTGCGGAGTGGCAGGCGCTTGCCTGGGCGGGTGTGTTCATCATCACGCTCGGGGTGTTGTTCCTGAACATTCTGGCGCGCACGCTGTTTGCCAAGAAGTAACCGGCAATGCGAGACGGCACAACGCTACGACACGACGCAAACCTGACGGTTGAGACGAACATGACGAATCCGACGCAAGAAATCAAACTGCCCTCGAAGATTGAAGTCAAGAACCTGAACTTCTTCTACGACAAGTATCACGCGCTCAAGAACATCAACCTGCGCATTCCCGACCGCAAGGTCACGGCCTTCATCGGCCCGTCGGGTTGCGGCAAGTCGACGCTGCTGCGCACGTTCAACAAGATGTACGCCCTGTATCCGGAGCAACGCGCCGAGGGCGAGATCAATATGGACGGCGAAAACCTGCTGACCGCGAAGCAGGACATCGCGCTGCTGCGCGCGAAGGTCGGTATGGTGTTCCAGAAGCCCACGCCGTTCCCGATGTCGATCTACGACAACATCTCGTTCGGCGTACGTCTGTTCGAAAAGCTCTCGCGCTCGGAAATGGACGACCGCGTGGAGTGGGCGCTGACCAAGGCGGCATTGTGGAGCGAAGTCAAGGACAAGCTACAACAGTCGGGCTACGGCCTGTCGGGCGGTCAGCAGCAGCGTCTGTGCATTGCACGTGGCATCGCGATCCGTCCGGAAGTGCTCCTGCTCGACGAACCGTGCTCGGCGCTCGACCCGATTTCCACGGGCCGCATCGAAGAACTGATCGCGGAACTCAAAGACGACTACACGGTGGTGATCGTCACGCACAACATGCAGCAGGCCGCCCGTTGCTCGGACTTCACAGCCTACATGTACCTGGGCGAGCTGATCGAATTCGGCGAGACCGAGAAGATCTTCATCAAGCCGGACCGCAAAGAGACCGAAGACTACATCACCGGCCGTTTCGGTTGATGCCCACGAGGAAACCCGCGACATGAACGAAAAACACCTTTCCAGCCAGTTCGACTCCGACCTGAATCAGGTTTGCTCGCGCGTCCTTGAAATGGGCGGCCTGGTCGAATCGCAGATTGTGACGGCCATGCAGGGCCTCAATACGTTCGACCGCGGCCTGGTCGACGAAGTGATCGCCAACGAGCATCGTCTGAACACGATGGAAGTCGAGATCGACGAAGAGTGCAGCAAGATCATTGCCCGCCGCCAGCCGACGGCACGCGATCTGCGCCTGTTGCTCTCGATCTCGAAGTCGATTACCAACCTCGAGCGCGCCGGCGACGAGGCCGAGAAGATCGCCAAGTGTACGCGCCGCCTTCTCGAAGATGGCACGGCGCAAAGCGTGAACTTCGCCGAAATCAAGCTTTCGGGCGAAATGGCCGCGCAGTTGCTGCGCCGCACGCTGGACGCGTTTGCGCGTCTGGACATCGTGGCGGCTGCCGAGATCGTGCGTGACGATAAGGCCATCGACAATGAGTTCCGTGGCTTCGTGCGAAAATTGGTGACGTACATGATGGAGGATCCGCGCACCATCTCGGCCGGCCTGGATTTCCTGTTCATTGCCAAGGCCATCGAGCGTATCGGCGATCATGCCAAGAACATCGCTGAATTCATCATTTACATCGTCAAAGGCACTGACGTCCGGCACATTTCGCGCGAAGATCTGCAGCGAAAAGTGCAGGGCGAATAAAAGGCCGGACATTATTGAAGGTTTGAGAGGGAACCGATGCCTAGCAGCATTCTGATCGTAGAAGACGAACCGGCGATTTCCGAGTTGATCTCCGTTAATCTGCAACACGCGGGTCACTACCCGATCCGGGCATACAACGCGGAGCAGGCGCTCACGCTTATCAGTGACGTCCTGCCGGATCTCGTGCTGCTCGACTGGATGCTGCCGGGCAAGTCGGGCGTGACGTTCGCGCGCGAGTTGCGTGCGAACGAGCGCACCAAGCACGTGCCGATCATCATGCTCACCGCGCGCAGCGAAGAGCAGGACAAGGTGATGGGGCTCGAGATCGGTGCGGACGATTATGTGACCAAGCCGTTTTCGCCGAAGGAACTGATGGCGCGTATCAAGGCGGTGTTGCGCCGCCGCGCGCCGCAGTTGACCGAGGATGTGGTAAGCGTGAACGGCCTGAAGCTCGATCCGGCCACGCACCGTGTGACGAGTCATCAGTCGAGCGGTGACATCAAGCTGGATCTGGGGCCGACGGAATTCCGGCTGCTGCACTTCTTCATGACGCACCCGGAGCGCGTGCACAGCCGCTCGCAGCTTCTCGATCAGGTATGGGGCGATCACGTATTCGTGGAGGAGCGCACGGTGGATGTGCACATCAAGCGTCTGCGTGCTGCGCTCAAACCGGCGGGCCACGATGCTATGATCGAGACCGTACGCGGCAGCGGCTACCGTCTGACGAAGTCGGTCTGAGGCATCGCGCCTCGTTTTCGGTTGAGACCTGCCGTGCCAATGCCGCCGCTGCCCGATGGGCGGCGGGCGGCACTCCTCCTGTGCATCGTCTATGAATATCATCTGGGCCCGTGCGCTGGCATTCCTGATCCTGCAAGCGGCCATTTCGGTGGCTGTCGGCTGGCTTTTTGGGGCAAGTGCAGGCTACGTTACCGCCATCGTTCTGCTGGTGACGCAGCTTTTCTTCAACGTCTATCATGCCCAGCGCCTCTGGCGTCTGCTCGACGCCCCGGTCTATGGCGAGGTGCCAAGTGCACTTGGGCTGTGGGGCGAAATCTATTACCGGCTGCACAAGCTGGCCAAACGCTGGCATAACCAGGTGAAGCAGGTGGAACAACAGCACGCGCGTTTCATTCAGGCGATCCAGGCATCGCCCAATGGCGTGATCATGCTCGACGAGCATAATCAGATCGAGTGGTGCAATGCGATTGCCGAGACGCACTTCGGCATCGATGCCAAACGAGACCTGCGTCAACAGATCACACACCTTCTGCGCACGCCGGCCTTTGTGCACTACTTGTCGTCGGAGCGCTACGATGAGGCGCTGCTCATGCATCACATGGGCGAGAAGCATAACAACGTGCTCTCGATGCAGGTGTTCCCGTACGGCGACAACCGCAAGCTCATCATCTCGCTCGACGTGACCGATCTCGAGCGCACCGACGCGATGCGCCGGGACTTCGTGGCCAACGTCTCGCACGAACTCAAGACACCGCTCACGGTGCTCTCCGGGTTCCTTGAGACGGTCGGTGAGTTGCCACTCTCGCCAGAAGAGATCCAGCGTTATGTCGAGATCATGCGTCAGCAGGCGTCGCGCATGCAGAACATCGTGAACGATCTGCTTACGCTCGCCAAGCTCGAAGGCAGCGGCAAGCCGCCGTCTGACGACAGGATCGACATGGGCATGCAGATGCGATCGCTGCGAAGCGACGCCGAAGGGCTCTCGCAAGGGCAGCATGTGATCGAAGTGAGCGTAGCCGACGGGCTCGATCTACGCGGTGCCGAAGGCGAGTTGCACAGCGCGTTCAGCAATCTCGTGAGCAACGCGATACGCTATACGCCCCAGGGGGGCAAGATCCAGATCGAGTGGGCGGCCACCGACGACGGCGGCGCTCGCTTCGTCGTCATCGACTCGGGTCTGGGCATTCCGGCAGAACACATTCCACGGCTCACCGAGCGCTTCTATCGCATCGATCGCAGCCGCTCGCGCGATACGGGGGGCACCGGCCTGGGCCTTGCGATCGTCAAGCATGTGCTGACGCGTCACCAGGCCGATCTGCGGGTGACGAGCGAGGAGGGGCGCGGCAGCACGTTCGCGATCTACTTCCCGCCGACGCGGGTGGTGCATCGCGCACCGATCGAAGCGGCCCCCGGTGTGGCCGTGAACGAGTAAGCGCAGGCGGCAGACGCGAGCCCCGGCAAACCCAAAGGGGACAAAAGGCGTTCGATTTCACGGTCGGACGCCTTTTTTGCTTGAACCTGGGATGCGCGGCGGCGGGGCGCGATCCGATAATTAAAGGGGGCTTTCGGCCCCCTTTCCTTGTTGTGGCAACGACTTGTGCGGCCGGCCGATCAGTTGCTGGTTTGTTGTACGTGTTTCGCCACTTCCGCCATCAACGCCATCTGGCTGTTGAACGGCCGCTTACCGGGTTTGCGGCGCACGTAGCTGCCGTCCGGACGCATCAGCCACGAGGCCGTATTGTCGCGCAAGTGAATCATCAGGCCCTCGCGAATCACGCGGGTCTTCAGGCGCTTGTCTCGCACCGGGAAGGCCACCTCCACACGACGGAAGAAGTTGCGTTCCATCCAGTCGGCGCTGGAGAGCATGACTTGCTCGTCACCGTTCGCATAGAAGTAATAGATGCGATGGTGCTCGAGAAAGCGCCCGACAATCGAGCGAACGGTAATGTTCTCCGACAATCCCGGTACACCGGCGCGCAGCGAGCACACGCCGCGCACGATCAGATCGATTTTCACGCCGGCGCGCGACGCCTTGTACAGTTCGGCAATGATCGTCGGCTCAAGCAACGCGTTCATTTTCGCGATGATGCGTGCCTTCTTCCCCGACACCGCCGCTTCCGTCTCGCGACGGATCGCCTCGAGCAGATGGGTGTGCATGGTGAACGGCGACTGCCATAGCCCGTTCAGGTGCGTCTGACGGCCAATCCCGGTCAACTGCTGGAACACGACGTGTACATCGGAGCACAGGGCTTCGTCGGCGGTCATCAGACCGAAGTCCGTGTACAGACGCGCGGTGCGCGGGTGATAGTTACCCGTGCCGAGGTGGACGTAACGCTTGAGGAACGTCTTCTTGCCCTGGCGGGTGCGGCGCACCACAAGGAGCATCTTCGCGTGGCACTTGTGGCCGACGACACCATAGACGACGTGTGCACCGACCGCTTCGAGGCGGGCGGCCCAGTTGATGTTCGTCTGCTCGTCGAAGCGCGCGAGCAATTCCACCACGACCGTGACTTCCTTGCCGTTGCGCGCCGCTTCCATGAGGGCGTCCATCAGTGCGGATTCGTTACCCGTACGATAGATCGTCTGCTTGATCGCCACGACATCGGGGTCACGTGCGGCCTGCAACAACAGTTCGAGCACGGGCTGGAAACTATCGTAGGGGTGATGCAGCAGCAGATCGCCCTGGTCGATGACATCGAAAATCGCAAGCGAGGCGCTCATTCGCTTGGGCAGCGCGGGCACGAACGGCACGAACTTCAGGTCCGGGCGGTCGACCATCTCGGGCAACGGCATGAGGCGCACGAGATTCACTGGGCCTTTCACGCGATAGCAGTCCGAGTCGGCCAGACCGCACTCGGTCTGAAGGCGTCGCACGAGGCGCGACGGGGCGCCGGCATCGACTTCGAGGCGTACGGCATCGCCAAGGTGCCGGGCCGGGAGTTCGCCTTGCAGCGCGGTGCGCAGGTTGGTGATTTCGTCTTCGTCGACGAACAGATCGCTGTTACGCGTGACGCGGAACTGGTGGCAGCCTTTGGCCGTGAGTCCCGGGAACAGTTCGCTGGCGAAGCGCAGCATGAGCGAACTGAGCAGAACGAAGCTGTTGGGCAGGGGGGCGAGCGCCGGTGGCATGGGTACCAGACGGGGCAGGGCGCGCGGCGCTTGAACGATGGCGAGTTCGGCGTCGCGGCCGAAGGCGTCCTTGCCTTCGAGTTCGACGGCGAAGTTCAGACTCTTGTTGAGTACGCGCGGGAACGGATGCGCCGGATCGAGTCCGATGGGGGTGAGCACCGGCACGAGTTCGCGCAGGAAGTAGTCGCGGGCCCATTCGACCTGTGCGTCGTTCCACTGGCCGGAGGGGTGAAAGGCGATGCCCTCGGCCTCCAGACGCGGCATCAGGCCGTCGAACATGGCGTATTGCTTTTCGACGAGCGCCTGTGCCCGGGCGCAGACTTGCGTGTAAACTTGCTGAAACGTCATGCCGTCGGGCGTGAGCATGCCCGGATTTTCGCGCATCTGCTCTTTTAGTCCGGCGACGCGGATTTCGAAGAATTCATCCATATTGCTGCTCACGATACAGACGAAGCGAAGACGTTCTAGTAGTGGCGTGGCCGGATCGGCCGCCTGGGCAAGGACACGTTCGTTAAATGCCAGGATGCCCAGCTCGCGGTTGAGCAGCGGGTAATTCATAGTGGACGTGCGAAAGACATGGGATTGGCGTGAATTCTTCATTCGTATTGTTACAGTTATATGACATTCACATTTGTCAACGACGTGTCATATTCGATTTGTAACTTATTCGTCATTTATTTGTCGAGTGCGCGTCATGCATTTGATGTGAGGCATTGCGCACTTCGGCACTCTTCGCTCAGGCGCACCCCTACATGAGTACCCCATCGCCCTTGCTTGCGGCCGTCGATCTCGGCTCGAACAGTTTTCGCCTGATCATCGGCCGCGTGGAGGAGACATCCGCCGGTACGCAGATCTATCAGGTCGATGCGCTGCGCGAGCCGGTGCGACTTGCGGCCGGCCTGAACGCCGAGAAGTATCTCGATCATCCGTCGCAACAACGCGGCTGGGAGGTGCTCAAGCGTTTCGGAGAGCGGCTGCGCGGGTTTCATCCCGATCAGGTACGCGCGGTTGCCACGAACACGCTGCGAGTCGCCAAGAATGCGCAGGACTTTCTGGGTGAGGCGCAACGCGCACTCGGGTTTCCTATCGAAGTGATTGCCGGGCGGGAAGAGGCGCGTCTGATTTACGCGGGTGCGGCGCACTCGGTGCCCACTTGCCCGGGCAACCGGCTGGTGGTGGATATTGGCGGCGGCTCGACGGAGTTCATTATCGGGCAAGATTACGAGCCGCTGATCATGGAGAGCTTATATATTGGCTGCGTGAGCCACAGTCGTCTGTTTTTCCCGAGTGGCAATGTTGACGAATACGCGATGAAGCAGGCTGAATTGGCTGCTCGCCGCGAGATTCAGATTATTTCTGCGACGTTTCGCGAGGCGGGTTGGTCGCAGGCGATAGGCTCGTCCGGCACGGCCAGGGCATTGGCCGAACTGCTCGAAGCCAACGGCTTCAACGACGGCGGGGTGCATGGGCTCACTCGCGGCGGCCTCGAGCGGCTCAAGCGGGCGCTCATCAAGGCCGAGAATGCCAACCGTCTGAAGCTCGCCGGGCTCAAGCAGGATCGTATTCCCGTGCTGCCGGGTGGCTTGTCCATCATGCTCTCCGTCTTCAATGAACTCGAAGTCGATCATATGGAGACGACCGACGCGGCGCTGCGGCTCGGCGTCATGTATGACCTGCTCGGACGTACGCAGCATCAGGATATGCGTGCCGTCACCGTCGAGCAGTTCGTGCGCCGTTATGGCGTTGATCGCTCGCAGGCCGAACGGGTCGGGAATCTGGCGGTTTCGCTGTACCGTCAGTTGCCGATCGATGTGGTCGAGGGTGACGACGATCAGGATGATCGCCGCGAGGGAGGGGAGGCGTTGCTCAACTGGGCGTCGTCGCTGCATGAGATGGGCTTGTCGATCTCGCACAGTGCGTATCACAAACATTCGGCCTATATCGGCAGCAACGCGGATATGCCGGGATTTTCACGGCCCGATCAAACAAGGCTGGCGGAGTTGTTGCTTGGGCATGTGGGCAAGCTCGGCAAGCTCGCGTCGCAGGCGCAGCAGGTCGATTGGCAATTGCTGTTCTGCCTGCGGTTGGCAGTACTGTTTTGTCGTCGTCGCACCGATGCGCTGCCGGACAGTATCGAGGTCGAGCGTCTCGACGACGGCTTTCAGATATCGGTGCCGCGCGTGTGGATCGATGCCAATCCGCTCACCGATTACAGCCTGCAACGCGAAGCGCAGGAGTGGGAGAAGATCGGCATGCGTTACAAGGTGGTGTACGCCTGAAGCGTTGCGACTGCGCCGTCCTGCCCTCTGGGGCGGCGGCTTGGAAAAGGAAAAGCCCGGCAGAAGCCGGGCTTTTTTGTTCTCATGCGAGGACGAAACAACTTGGGGGGATAGCCTATGTCAGGCTTGTTTGAGTTTGCTCACGAGTTCCGGGCCGAGGAAGTGGCGCGCGTAGCGCGGATTGATGTCGGCGAGACGGAACAGTGTGAGGAAGTCGGCGGTATTGAAGTCGGGGTCCCATGCCGGAGCGCCGCAGATGCGGGCGCCGAGGCGCAGGTATCCTTTGACCAGCGCGGGCGGCTCGACGTCGAGCGTCGATTGCAGCTCATCGACTGGCAGGGCGATACGCGGCACGGCGTGGTATTCGGCCGGGGCCATGGCGGTGTCTTGCAGCTTGCGATAGAGGCTGGCGGCATAGTGGCCGCCATCGGCCATCGGCACGCTGGCGCAACCGAGCATCGTCTCGAGGCCATTGCGCAGCATGTACTCGGCCAGACCGCTCCAGAGCGCCATGATGACGGCGCCGTTGCGGTAATCCGCGTGCACGCATGAGCGGCCCGTCTCGAGCATCTTCGGGCGCAGGTGGTCGAGACGCGAGAGATCGAATTCCCCTTCGGAGTACAGACGACCCAGGCGGCTGGCCTGAGACGGGGGCAATACGCGGTAGGTGCCGACGACCTTGAGCGAGTCCTGATCGCGCACGATCAGGTGGTCGCAGTATTGGTCGTATTCGTCGACGTCCAGACCTGCCGGGCCCTTGACCGAGGCGCCCATTTCTTCTGCAAAGACCTGATATCTCAGATGTTGTGCTTCCCGAAGCTCGCTTTCATCGCGTGCCCACGCCACAGCCAGATTCGGTTTGACAGGCGTTTCAGGGCGAGGAAGACGCCTCCGCGACGTGGGGGTCAGCGAAGAGAGCGGCATAGTGGGGTTCGGCAGGTCGCGCATAAAGGCCCTTTTTTTGACGGTCGCGTTGCGACGTACTTTAAAAAGCATCAATGTCGATTCCGTGAACGGTAGGCGACAATTCTATGACAAAACGCGCAGTGTCATGAGTCAGGTCCCGCTTCTGATGCCTTGCAATGCCCGGTTCATGCGGGTTTGCGGAGAGTCCCGCTGTGATATCGGGGGAGGGTCAAAGAAGATCGGGGTTGATGACGGCGCGCACCACGACCTGACTTTCGTCTTCGCGGCGGCGCGAGGATAGCCACCAGATGCCGCCTTTCTTGATGGTCCAGTAGGCTTCCTGGCCGCTTAGCAGCAGGGCGGCGAGTTGGCCGAGGGCGGGCTGGTGGCCGACGATGACGACGGTCTGATTGGCGCCGGGCCACCCGATGGCGCCGAGTAAGGTCATGGCGTTCGCGCCGGGTGCGAGATCACGCACGATACGCGGCGTGGGGGTGAGTGCCTGAGCGGTCTGGACGGCGCGCACGGCGGGGCTGGAGAGGATGAGCGCGTCGTCGGGCAGACGAGCACGCAGCCACTCGGCGGCTTTATCGGCCTGTTTGCGGCCGCGGTCGGTAAGTTCGCGAGCCAGATCGGCTTGCGCACTCAGGGCGAGGGCAGCCGGCAGGTTTTCGGCGTCGGCGTGACGCCAGAGAATCAGATTCATTGACACGGGTTCGGACATGGAGAACCTCCCACTATGGCGGGGTTTCGTGGCGCTGGCGTGACCACGGATGAGACATCCATGGAACCTCCATTGTGCCAGCCACCGCCGGGAAAGTGCCTGCGTCGCGTGTGACTATTTGACGCGGCGCGCGGAACCGACTAGAATCTTTCCTCTTTAGTCGGAGCGTAGCGCAGCCTGGTAGCGCATCTGATTTGGGATCAGAGGGTCGTAGGTTCGAATCCTATCGCTCCGACCAGCAGGATCAAGGGGTTACACGTTTCGGCGTGTAACCCTTTTCTTTTCCCCTCTTCATTACCGTCCTGTTACCGGAAAAACGGTTGGAACAGCGCCAAACGTCACAGGCCCTAGTCGAACCCCGTCGAAGTTAGTGTCTTGCACTTTGCCAAGTTTGACGTTCGTCTATCAGCCTTATTGATCGTTGGCGAGCGTGTCACGTAACCGGCATACACGAGAGCGCAGCGCCGCTGCAGAAGTGATCTGACGGATTTTCGTACCACTGGAGTCTAGAGATTCACGGCCCCGGTGGTTGAACTACATTCGCTAGCCCGGCGAAATTCTGCCGGGGTCAGGTACTGCAAACGCGAATGCGGACGCACTTCGTTGTAGTGATTCCGCCAGTCCTCGATCACAATCTTTGCCTCGATCCGGTTTCGAAACCACTCCATCGCCAAACATTCATCACGGAATTTTCCGTTGACGCTTTCGTTGGTGCCGTTCTGCCAAGGCTTGCCCGGATCAATCAACGCTGTCTCGATCCGCTCCTGGACCGCCCACTTCAACAGCGCCGTGCTGACAAATTCCGGCCCGTAGTAAGTGCAGAATATAACGCGGTGCGCTTCATTGGTATTTCTTGAAAAGCACGCTGGCGTTCACCCCACCAAAACCAAAGCCGTTTGACATGGCATAGTTGATCTCCATATCTCGCGATTTTCCAGAAACGATATCAACTGTCTCTGCTTCTGTATCTGGGTTTTCGAGATTTAATGTTGCGGGAGCTATCTGATCACGCACCGCCAATGCAGTGAAGATTGCCTCTACACCTCCTGCCGCACCAAGCAAATGGCCGGTAGAGGATTTCGTTGCAGAAACCGCCGGGCCTGGCGTTCCTGCAAAGACAGACTTGATCGCGCGAAGCTCACTCCGGTCTCCCATAGGGGTAGATGTCGCATGTGCATTTAGGTGTTGCACATCGGCGGCAGAGATTCCAGCTTGACGCAACGCAATTTCCATCGCACGGCGGGCACCACCTCCGTCATCGGGGGTTGATGTCATGTGATACGCATCAGCACTGGTGCCATAACCGACTAGTTCGACGATGGGATCGGCTCCACGCTGCAATGCGTGTTCAAGGCTCTCAATAACTAGCACCCCGGCCCCTTCTGCAATGACAAAACCATCGCGCGCCTGATCGAAGGGGCGCGAGGCTTTGCGTGGCATTTCAGAAAAGTCCGTCGATAGTGCTCGCGCTGCCGCAAATGCGCCGATGCTGACGCGATCAATGCAGGCTTCAGCGCCCCCACACAACGCAATATCCGCTTCCCCGGCGCGAATTAGCCGCGCCGCATCCCCAATGGCCTGCACGCCAGCAGCACAGGCCGTTACGGGTGCGCCAAGCGGCCCTTTGAACCCGTGTTGAATTGAAACCGCGCCTGCCGCCATGTTGGCGAGGAAGCTGGGGATCGTGAATGGCGAAAGACGACGAGGTCCTCGAGATTCAGTAGTGCGGACAGCATTAGCAATGGCTCCGAATCCACCAATGCCTGATGAAATGATGGTTGCTGTTCGCAATTTTTCATGTTCGCTGGCTGGCTTCCACCTCGCTTGCTCCAATGCCTGCTTTGCAGCCACCAAAGCGAACAATATGAAGCGATCCATCTTACGCTGCTCTTTCAGCTCTACCGCATGATTGGGTTCGAAGCCTGCGGTATATTGTTCTGAATAGTCGGGCACCACTCCCGCGACTTTGGCTGTAATTCCATCAACAATGACCTGTGGTAGTGAAACGACTCCACTATGACCAGCAAGCAAACTACTCCAAGCATGCCGCACATCGCATCCTAGAGGCGAAACAATCCCCATCCCTGTCACAACAATACGTTTCATTCAATGCCCATATAGGTTAGTTATTGAGATTCGGCGACGCACATTCAGGTTTTGGCATCGGGTGAGAGTGGATTTCTTCTGGGTACCAGCAGGCACAACAGCGCCAAACCCATGCCTGCTGCCAGTACCCTGCCAAGGGATTGATAAGTCGGAAAATCTAGCTCCGATATCGTGGTGATGGCCAAGGTTGCCATGCCCATTTGAAGGAATCCCAGCAAGGCAGATGCGGCGCCAGCCTGAGTACCGAACGGCTGAAGCGCCATCGCTGTTCCAAGCGGATTCAGTAGACCCGCACCAAACAGGAACACGCTGATAGATATGCTGAAGTGGAACAACCCCATTGAGCCGCTCAATAAAGCAGTACCACCAGCCAGTGAGATGGCACTGCCTGCCATAGCGATAATAGGTACACCCCAACGAGCTGCCAGTTTGGGAGCCACCAGCCCGGCGGCAAAAACAACAAACACTGTGGTTGCGAAGAAGTAGCCCAATTCGACTGGGGTTAGCGTCAATCCATCCATCAAGATCACCGGGGTGGCAGCGAAGAAAGCCATCAAGCCGCCGGATGTCAGACCCACAGCCATTGCAGGCGCAATAAAGCGGATGTCGCTCAGTAACTGGAAGTAGTTGGCGAAAGTGGCTGTGAAGGACACCTTGTGGCGCGCAGTACGAGGATGCGTTTCGCCGACACACGCCGTGTAGAGGAGTCCGATCAAAACGGTTAGTACCGCAACAAGCAAGAACACACTGCGCCAACCAGCCACACTGCTCAGTAGTCCTCCTGCCAGCGGGGAGAACCCGGGTGCCGCTGCCATTGCAACCATGATGAACGACAGTGCTCGGGATAGCGCCATGCCCTCAAAGCGATCACGAGCGATCGAGCGGGCCAGCACCGATGGTGCGCAGGCACCGATCCCCTGAATCACTCGGCCCAGGATCAGCCATTCCAGCCGCATGGCCAGTGCACAAATAATGCTGCCGATGGTGAGAGTGACCAGACCACTCAGCATCAGACCTTTACGACCCAGGCGATCGGAGAGCGGGCCGACGACCAACTGCCCCAAAGCAAAGGGAATGAAAAAGGCGCTAAGCGTGATGCCCAAGCTCTGGGCAGAAACAAACATCGAGCGCCCGATCTCGGGAAAAGCGGGCAGAACAATGTTGGTCGCGAGCGTCGCCAGAGCGGCTAAGCTGGCCAATACACCCAAGCCGCCGCGATTAGATGATGCAGCTTGTTGCGCCATCAATGCACCTTACTGCTGTGCGTTTGATCCAACATAACGCGCAACTGCTCAGCTGAACCGATGTGTGCGCCATCAGGTGTCCATGCATTGAGGCGCTCCAGAAGCCAACCATCACTTCTGCAAACATCAGTGCGCGCACGCAGCAGTACCCAAGGCGAAACTGCATGGGCCAGTTGACTGCCGGGGGTATCCGAGAACATGACGGTAGGCAAAGGCAGCGGTGCTGCACGCACCGCTGCATAGGATGGTGGGAGTGCGTCCATTAGCATCACCAGTCGTGCTTCGTCGGGAGGGAGATCGTCGGCAACAAGGCGCAACCAGGCCATGAGTTCCGGTTCTGCTCCACCACTGAACGGTCGGACGTTACCCACCGCTCGGATTTCGGTGTGGTGTGCGAAAGGTGCAAACTCGAGCGGTACACTGAAAACCGGGCACTGCGACCACGGCGGCACTACAGGCATTCGGGGAGTAAAGGTTTGCGCAAACCTCTGCTGGGGTTCGGCGAACACCGCACTGGCTGATATAGCGACATGGCCTTCTTGGATCGCACCGGCATCCAGCCAGGATACGGTTTTCCCTTGGCAGGGTTCGTGCGCCTCCAGAATGAACGGAGTCCGTAAGGCACGGCGGAAGCGTGCCGAGATTTGTTGCAAGACACGTCCCTGCGATTTGTCACGCACTGCGCCCGTCAGCAGGCTCGATGTCAAACCACCATGAAGGCCACCAAACCTCCACCACGACGAGTCCAGCTTGACCAGCGTGCCAGGTCTTGATGCCTCATGGATTTGCGCAATTTGCGCATTTTTATCAATGATATTCATACCTAAAATAGTAGGTAGCTGACTCCTTTCCCGGAAGTGGCAAGAATGACTATATTCGGTCTAAAATTGCCACTATGATTACTCATCTTGCACTCAACGGTGTCACTGAAAGCTGCCTAGGCGTAGGAATTGATATCGTCAGTTCAGCCGCACACTTGGCTGACAACCGCACGACCCATGCTCCACACGCTGCCAGACTGCTCCGCCAGCGTGTTGTATCGCTTGATGGTCATCCAGTCCGATCTGGCGCTGGTCGCTCCATCTCAGTCGATGGCGCACTCAGTTTGCGAGGTATTGGCGCTTCAGATGTTCTGGTGGTGCCAGGCTGGTTCGCAGCCACCGAAACGTCGATTGAGGAATTACTGTCTCGGGACGAAGCTCAACGTGTGACAGCATTTTTAGAACGTGCAGCGGCAAAGGGAGTCATGCTGGCCGCATCCTGTTCTGCGACGTTTATGTTGGCTGAAACAGGCGTATTGGATGGGCAACGAGCGACAACAACTTGGTGGCTTTCCTCTGTGTTTGCGCGCCGTTTTCCCGCTGTTTCCCTGGCAGCAGATCGGATGGTTGTTCAGGCTCCCGGCGTACTGACGGCTGGTTCGGCTTTCGCCCATGCAGACTTGATGCTAGCTGTCATCGCGCGCATTGCTAGCCCTACACTGGCGCAGTGGGCAGCCCGTTATTTGGTATTGGACAATCGCTCCTCCCAATCACACTATATGGCGATAGAGCACCTTCGTGTGTCTGACCCAGTCTTGCAGAAAGTCGAGCATTTCATTATCAACAACATCGACCGACAGATCACGCTGGAAGAACTGGCCTCTGTCGCCGCTATTTCGCCAAGAACGCTGGCAAGGCGCATGCACACCGGGCTTGGCATGACGCCGAACGAACTTGTTCAACGCCTGCGTGTGTCACATGCAACACATCTTTTGGAAACTACCAGTGTTTCAGTGGATGACGTCGCAGCTCGTGTTGGTTATGCCGATCCTGCGGCATTTCGGCGCGTTTTTCGGCGTTTTGCTGGCAACTCACCGCGAGGTAGACGTTTGCAAAGTGCAGAGCTTCATCAAGACAATTGATACCCGACGTCTCCCCCCGATTTGAGTAGCGCGGCGATTTAGAGTCCAATCACGTAGTCAGGAGATTGGACATGAAGAAGAGATTCACCGACGAGCACATCGTCGGCTTCCTGCGGGAAGCCGAGACGGGAATACTGGTCAAGGAACTATGCCGCCAGCACAGCTTCTCCGAAGCCAGTTACTACCTTTGGCGCAGTAAGTTCGGCGGCATGAATGTATCCGACGCGAAGCGGCTGAAGGATCTGGAGGCCGAAAACGCCCGGTTGAAGAAACTGCTGGCGGAATCGCGGCTGGAGAATGAGGTGACGCGCGAGGCGTTGCGAAGTTTGCCGCAAGCGATCCGTACCGACAACGGCAAGGAATTTTGCGGTCGCTCAATGCTGAGCTGGGTGCACGAGCGAGGCGTAAAACTGTTCCCTGATCGAGCCGGGCAAACCCAACCAGAATGCCTACATCGAATCGTTCAACGGACGCTTCCGGGATGAATGCCTGAACGAACACTGGTTCACCAGCCTGCCGTATGCCAAGGTGGTGATCGAGGCATGGCGACGCGAATATAACGAGGAGCGGCCGAAGAAATCACTGGGCGGATTAACGCCGGCAACCTACGCCCGGAACCCGGCGGAAAAGCAGTTACATTAACCCTCGGACTCTAAAGCTCAGTGCTACTGAAGACGGGGGGACGTCGGGTGGTCGATTTGCACCATCACAATCGTCGCATTGTTCTCCCGCCGCAACGCGAGCGAGCCGCCCAATCGTTGCGCACGCCGGTGCATGCTGTTGAGGCCGGTGCCGTGAAGGTGTCCGCCCTCCGGGGTATCGGCATTGATTCGCACGCCGTTCATGTCGAAACCGACACCGTTGTCTTCGACGTGTAAGGTGATCTGGCCATCGTCGTGCCGCAGTTCGACAATGACCCGAGTTGCTCGCGCGTGCTTGAGCACGTTGGTGAGCGCTTCCTGAAGAATGCGCAGCAACTCCAGCGATTGTGCGGCGCTCAGCACGCATTGCGTGATGCCGTCGAGCCGCCAGATGCACTCGATGTTCTGGGTCTCGAAGAGCACCGAAATCCGGTGCCGCAATGGGGCAATTTGTTCGGCGAGCGCCAGTTCGCCTTGCTGATGCGTTGCCGCCGTGTCGATGACGAAACGCAGTTCGTCGCGCATCTCCTTGAGCAATCCAAGAAAGCGTGCCGGCGGCAACGTGTGCGGCGCATGTTCGATGGCCGCGATGCTCGAAACCAACGCCCCACCAAGGCCGTCATGCAGATCGTGTGCGAGATCCAGCCGCTCGGCGAGGCGTGCGTTGACGACTTCGAGTTCGTGCTGGCGATTGAGTGTATGTGCCAGTTCCTCGCGCGCGTTATCGATGCCAACGCGCAGCTCGTCATTGAACTGCGCGATTCTCCGGGAATTTTCGGCAAATCGTTTCGCCAGTACGATGGCCATGCCGATCATGAGCACCTGAGACGTTTGCGTCGTGTAATAGACGTTCGATGCAAGCACGCCGAAATACACCAGAAAATCATGGGTGCCAGCGACCACGAAGGTCAACGCGCACATTGAGACGATGCGTTGCTCCAGCCTTCGCTCCCGCCATGTGAGGATGAAAAGCAGCACGCAACTCGCCAGATAAGTCACGCCGGGGACGATGGCCCAGAGCGCGCGCGACGTCTCGATGCGATCATGCGGCATGACGATTAGCCAGATCGCCCCGGCGCCGAACGTTGTCCATAACAGCGCTTCGGTGCGCGGCATGCGTCGGCCGCAAAAGCGCAGTACGTACATCGTGAAGCTGCCGCAGTAGGCCAGAAATGCGATGGAGACGAAGATCTCCCATGCGTCGTTCGTTGTAAATGGCCAGGGCCGGGTGACCACCTGATTGACCGCGTAGAGCCACCAGGTGAGCGACATCACACTGAACCAGCCGTAGGCCGTTTCATTGCGGCGATACAGCCAGAGCATCAACACGAGTATCCCCAGGGTGAGGGTGATCGCGAGACTGAAGAGTTGCAGATCGCGCCGCACCCATTGCTCCCGCTCGTAGCGCTCGTGAACGGTGTCGGGTGCTCCCCGGACGATCGGGCCGAGTCCCGGGCTGTACGCGGCAAGGCCTGAGACGCGCACGAGCATCGTATTCACGCCGGGGCGTAGCACCGGTGCGTCCAGGACCCCGTACCTCGGCGTATTCCATGCCCGCGTGAGCGGCTCGACAAGCGAGTTGTCGCGCAAGATCAGCACATCGTTCAGATAGACCGCACCTGCCATGTTCATGTATTCCAGCAGCAGTCCGCGCGGCTGCGGGTTTGCCGGTTCGCGCCATGTGAGCCGATACCAGACCACGCCGTTATAGCCGGGCCAGCGGCGTGTCCAGACATCGGGCAGCGTGACATTGGTCCAGCCGGTTTCGGGGGCGTGGGCGGCGCGCCAGTTGGCCCCTGTGGGGTTCATGCCCGTGACGCTGTCGCTTGTGGCGCGTACGGCCTCGATGCGATCGAACGTTAGTGTGGTGTTGTCGGCCGGGCGTGTTTGCCCTTGTGCGGTTGCGATGCCCGGGACTAGACCAATAAGACAGAGCAGAGACAGCGATCCGGCCAGCGCAACATGGATCGTGCCGATCCGCAGGGTCAGGGCAACAAGCCGAAGGTACGCGCTTCGAACACAGCTTGTGTGCGCGAGTTGACCGCGAGCTTCTTGTAGATGTTTTTGATGTGGCATGCGACCGTGAGACTGGAGATATTGAGCAGTGCTGCAATCTCGCGGTTCGTCATGCCCTTGGCGACGAGCCCGAGAATCTCGATTTCTCGCGGGCTCAATGCTGGCACGGCCTCGGCCGTTGGCGGCTCACCGGTGCCAGGCGCCGCCCCCGGTGAGCGTGGCGCCGGTCGGCTGACCCCGACAAGGCTAAGAATATGCCTGGCAACAAACGGATCGATCGGCGCGCCCCCGCGCAGCGCGCTGCGTATCGAGAGCGCAATTTCCTCGTCGTCGCGCTCCTTGAGCAAATACCCGGTCGCGCCTGCCCTTAGCGCACGCACGATGATCTGCTCCGTACTCCACGCGGAGATTACCAGAATCGGAAGCGCGGGATCGCTGTCATGCAACTCGCCGATCAGATCGACGCCGCTGCCGTCCGGCAGGCCGACATCGACGAGTATCAGCGCGAACGGCGTGCTCGCCAGATGCTGACGCGCTTGCGCGAGGCTCCCGGCCAGGCAGACCGTCTCATTCCTGTAGCCCAGCGATTTGAGGATGCTGCTCATGCGCGTTTGCGTGGCCGGATCGTCTTCCACGAGCAATAACGGCCCGGGGAGCACCGGTTCGGTATCGACTGGCGGGTTGACAGGCATGGCGTAGGGTTCCAGAGGATGAGTAAGGGGAATGTCGTGCAAATTAGCGCACCGCCATCGTAGCGCCCATCCCCAAAACAGGGTAGGCATGGCTCGCATTTACTCAATTCGGGGGATGCCGGACGCCGCACATCGAATGCTACGTTTCGCACAAACGGGTTCGCGCTGCGCAAGGCTCGGTAATACGCGCACGACATCGATATGACATGGGGTGCAAATCCGGGCATTGGACAAACGCTTTCGGATCGGGGGGGCAGCGTGGGAGATCGGTTTTCCGCACGGGCGACGCCGGGTCGCCTCAGGGCAATCTGCGGTGTGGCGGGGCTCATGCTCGCAGGGCCAGCCGTCGCACAGACGTCGGGACCGTTGTTCCTCGACTATCGAGGCGCCACGGGCGGTTGCTGTTACGACTCCAATGGCGCGGATGGCGAGCCCGGTCAGATCGACGTCGAACGCACCCTCACGGGCCTGAACATTCTTTCGACAGGCGGGGCGACCGGCGTCGCTGTCGATGTGAGTGGTGGTAATGGTGGCAACGGCGACGATGTCAGTGGCCGCGATCACTGGGGCGGCAGCGGCGGTTTCGGGCGCATCGTCGACTTCGTTCTCGCGCAAAGCACCGTCGTGAGTAACGGTTTCGGCGTCTCCGTACTGTCCAAAGGGGGAGATGGCGGTCTGTGGGGCAATCGCGGCCATGGCAACGGCAATGGCGGGAACGGAAATTTTGCACGCCTTACGCTCGACGGCGGCTCGGTGAGCGCTATCGGCTACGGGCTGTCGGCGCAATCGATCGGAGGCAATGGGCAGACCAGTGCGATTCCGTGGGGAGCCGGCGTGAATGCTGGAGTCGGGGGAAATGCCGGAGACGCCAGCGTGGTCGTGCGTGGCGGGGCCGTCGTCACCGCGAGCGCAAGCGGCGGCAACGGTGGTGCGGCCATTCGTGCCGAGTCGCTGGGCGGACAGGGTGGATTGGGGATCGATGACTGGGAAGGCGGCTATGTGCTCTCCGGATGGGGCGGTAACGCCGGTAATGTCACCGTGTCCATCGCGGACGGCACCGTGACGGCACACGGCGACGGCGAAGTCGGCGTGCTCGCGCGCTCCGTAGGCGGTAACGGGCCGAAACGAATGAGCGATAGCACGGACGTCAAAGGGTCCAATGGCGGTAACGCCGGCACCGTCACGCTCACGAATGGTGCGGCGATTACGACCGATGGGGCCAATGCGCCGGGCATTGCCGCCTATAGCCTGGGGGGCGACGGCGGCGATGGCGGCGGCGGTGTCACCGGGAACGGATTTCAGGGCGGAGACGGCGGAACGCCGGGATCCGTCACGGTCACGAATACCGGCAGCATCGTGACACGAGGCGTCGGCGCGATGGGTATCCGGGTCGCTGTGATCGGGGGCGCAGGCGGCAACGGCGGCGAATCCGGACCCTGGTCGGGACATGGTGGCAATGGCGGCTCGGGCGGTAACACCGGAAGTCTGGCGGTCGATATCAAAAACGACGGCACGATCATGACCATGGGGAATGACGCCGTCGGTATCCTGGCGCACGCGGTCGGGGGCGGGGCGGGTGGCGCCGAACTGAGTCAGGGGATCATGAATATCGGCGGCGGGTCGGGTGGCAACGGCGGACTCGGCGGCAACATTTCGGTCGGCAGCAACGGCTCGATTTTCACGACCGGTGATCAGAGCCCCGGCGTGCAGGTGCAGAGCATTGGCGGCGGTGGCGGGCACGGTGGCGACGCTGACACGACCGGCATCATCGTCGGCATCGCCACGGGTGGCCATGGCGGTGCCGGTGGAAATGGCGGTAACGCCGTCATGGATCTGGGCGGCGCCATTTCCACCGCCGGCGCGGGCTCGACCGGCATTCTGCTGCAAAGCGTCGGCGGTGGCGGCGGTGCCGGTGGGTCTTCCCGCGCCATGACCGTCGGTGTTGGGCTTGGCGTCGCTGTCAGTCATGGCGGCAGCGCCGGTGGTGGCGGAGCGGGCGGCCTGGCGCATCTCACGCTGGAAGACGGGAGCAGCATCACGACGCAGGCCGCCGCAAGCGATGGCGCCGTCGTGCAAAGCGTCGGCGGCGGCGGGGGCTACGGCGGACTCGCCAGTTCGGCAACGCTCACCATCGCACCGGATCTCGGCCCGGAGGTGCCTACCGCCACGCTCAGCCCGCACGTCTCGATCGGAGGTCGCGGCGGCGACGGCGGCGGAGGAGGAATAGCGCAGGTCGACAACAGCGGCGGCATCTGGACGCAGGGCGACAAGAGTGTCGGCATTCTCGCCCAGAGCATCGGAGGGGGCGGCGGTGCCGGGGGAAGTGCTGCCGCCGCGCTGCGGGCGCAATCGATTGCCGCGCCGAACAGTCGCTTCAACATCAGCGTGGGCGCGACAATCGGTGGTGCCGGCGGTGGCGGGGGCGACGGCGCGGCCGCTTTGGTGACCAATAATATCGATGGCAGCGTGCTCACGACCGGCGATCACTCGTCGGGCATCGTCGCGCAAAGCATCGGTGGCGGCGGTGGCGTGGGCGGCATGGTGCAACAGGAAACCGCGAAGTCGTTTGGCGCCACGCTCGGCGCGCCCGGATCGGTTCAGGGGCTGTTGCAGACGATTGGCAATTGGCTGATGCGTCCCGGCAATTCGATGAATGTGGCGTTCGGTTCGCTGACGGTCGGTGTGGACGTTCGCGTGGGTGGCTCGGGCGGTCAGGGCGGGGCCGGTAACGCAGCCACCGTCAGTAACTACGGTCGGGTGACGACGTCGGGCGACGGCTCGGCGGCCATCGTCGCGCAGAGTATCGGCGGCGGGGGCGGTCAGGGCGGCACTGCTGCATCGACCAGCGTATCGAGCCTGCTTTCGAGTCTGGATAGCCTGTTGGGCGTAATGGCCGGCAAGGTCGGCACCTATTTCAACGTCTCGCCCAACGTCGGGACGAATGTCGCCGTCGGTGGATCGGGGGGCTGGGGTGGCGATGGCAGGCAAGTGAGCGTGCTCAATACCGGCACGTTATCCACGAATGGGTTCGGCGCGCCGGGCATCCTGGCGCAGAGCGTGGGTGGCGGTGGCGGAACGGGGGCAGCGACGTCGCAGAACCTTGAGCTTTTTCTCTCAAATTGGGCACCTAAAGATGCGCCGGGGATCATTAATGAGGTAACCCGCATCATCGACCTGCTTGGCTCGAATCTCGCCAGCGCGCAGCACAGCGTCAATGTCAGCGTTGGCGGGCGGGGTGGCAGCGCGGGAAGCGGGGGGCTGGTCAATGTCGACGCCAGCGATCCCGCCAGCCGCATTCAGACCCGTGGTGACAGTTCGCCGGGCATTCTCGCTCAAAGCATCTCCGGCGGGGGCGGGCAGGCGGCCGCGACGGATTACACCTTCGGCGCGAGCAGCCTCGGCGCGGCTGCCGGATCGACGTCGCCGGCCCTGTCGCTCTCCCTCGGAGGAGCGTACACCGGTAATCCGGCGGGCAACGCGGGACAGTTCGCTCATGTGAACGTCAAGAGCGGCGGCGTGATCGCCACACAGGGCGTAGATTCGAGCGGCGTCGTTGCGCAAAGCATCACGGGCGGCGGGGGAGCGGCAGCGGTCGGCCTTACGGGGAACGCGAGCACGCACCTCGCCGCTGGCCAGCAGGTCGCCGCCCCCGTCATCACGCTGGGCAGTACCCTGAGCGGTGCGCTGTCGCCGTCGAGCATGAACGGTGCACCCGTTTCGGTCGTTAGTTCCGGCAGCGTCTACACGAGCGGTGTGCTCTCGCATGGCATCCTCGCGCAGTCCGTTGCGGGCGGCGGCGGCGCTGCGGGAATGACCGTCGGCGCGCAGGTCGCGTCGTTGCTCGGCGGGGCGGTCGTCAAGCTCGGTGCGTCGCCAGCGGGGGGCAGCAGTCTGCAAGCCAACGCCGGGAGCGTCAGTGTCGATCTGACGAACCTTGCGGTAACGCAGGCAGTACTGTCGACGCAAGGGGCGCTATCTTTTGGCGTACTCGCGCAGAGTATCGGCGGTGGCGGCGGGTATGTCGCGCTCGTTCAGGGCGGCAATCCGTTCGCGTTACCGGTCACGAGCCTGACACTGGGTGCGCAGGGCGATACGTTTGGCAGCGGTGCCGACGTCAATGTGAACGTCGCACGTAACGTCGCGGTGCAAACGCTCGGTCAGGATGCGCATGGCATCGTTGCCCAAAGTGTCGGCGGGGGCGGGGGCATTGCGGGGGCGACCACCGCGCCGGGACGCGTCACGCTGGCGTCGGTCAACAATTCCGTCACGCGCTCGGGTGCAAATGACGGCGGCACGGTGGAAGTGGCTGTCGATGGCGGCATCCGAACCCACGGTGACGGCGCGGCAGGCGTGCTGGCGCAGTCCGTGGGCGGCGGTGGCGGTATCGCAGGCGATGCCGCCGCAGTGACTTACGGTCTCGACATGGTGCGACAGGCCAACGTCTCCGGCGCGGTGGGGGCGGGCAACACTGTGCAGGTGAGTACGAGTGGCAGCGTGGTGACCTACGGCGCGAATGCCCCGGCCATCCTTGCGATGAGTCTTGGCGGCGGGGCGGTGTTCAGCGACGGCGGCGTATGGCTGAAACAGCCGGCGAGCGCGAGTGGCAACGCGGGCGGCGCGATCGACGTGACGCTTCAACCGGGCAGCGTGGTCGGCGCCATGGGCGCAGGCTCTCCCGCGATTGCGGCGATCAGCATGGGCAACGCGGGGGCCGGCTCAATGCAAGGCAAGCCGATCGGCGTGACGATCGGCAAAGGCGCGAGCGTGGTGGCCAATGCGACCTCGGGCATCGGCATTCTGGCCATCAATACCGATGGTGTGAATGTCGAGAACGCTGGCACGGTGTCAGCCGCAACGGCCATCGTTTCGATGAGCAAGGCGAGTGTCGCCAACAGTGGCGTGATGCAGGGCAATGTGCAACTGACCACCGACAGCACGTTTCTGAATCGCGTGGGCGGTGAGTTACGCACGGCACGGTTGCTCTCGGCCGGGCTGACGCAAAACTACGGCACGATCAGCCCCGGTGGTCCGGGCGTGTTCCAGGCGTCGCAAGTGTATGGAGACTTCAGGCAGACGGGCACCGGCATCTACGCGCCCGACCTCGATTTCACCAACCACAACAGCGACTTCCTGGCGGTGACGGGCGCATTGACGTTCGGAGGCAGCGTCGTGCCGATCCTTCGCAATCCGGTCAAGAACATCTGGCTTGGCATCGGGCACTTCGACAAGGCGCCAACTGGTGAGACGGCCGTCGCAAAGAGTACGGCGCTAGTCTTCGACTATCGGATGAAGGATCACTATGGCGGCTCGCAGGATCCGCTGATATCGGTGGACGCCAACTTCCGGCCGCCGGGCGTGTCGCTGAATACCAATCAGGCGTCGTTCGCCGACTTTCTACAGACTCACTGGGATGCGGGCATGGTCGAGGCCGGACCATTGTTCCAGCCGTTCGTGAGCGCGGGCGATGCGGCGTCCTACCGCAAGACGCTGGACGTACTCTCCGGGGCGGCGACGCTCATGCGCGCGGGTTCCCGGGGGCATGAGAACTACGACTTCCTGAATCGATTGATGAGCTGCCCGCAGTTCGTCACCAATGGCACACGTATGGGTGAAGGGAGTTGCGTCTGGGCTCGCGTGATCGGCACCCGTGCCGATCGATTCGATACGGCGGACGACGTGGGTTTTCGCAGTCAGCAGGTGACGTATCAATTCGGGGCACAGAAGGAAATTGCGCATGACTGGTTTTTCGGCGGATCTGCGAGTTACGTCGTGACGCATGCCCGCTCGTCGGATCGCTCGCTGGACGTATCGAGCGATGGCTTTCGGGGCGGGCTGACGTTGAAGCGGCAGATGGGGCCGTGGCAAATCGCGCTCGCCGTGCTGGGCGGCTACGAGAGTGGCACGCAGAATCGAACGATCGCTTATCCGGGCGCGTCCGCGCAAGCGACGAGTCGGCCGGACGCCTTTTTCGTCGGCGCGCGATCCCGGTTGTCCTATCAGTTGAACCATGCCGCCTGGTACGTGAAGCCTTATACCGATCTGGACGTCGTGTACGACAGGAATTCGGCTTACCTCGAAAGCGGCGCCGGTGTGTTCGATCTTGCGATGCAAAGCGAAGGGCGCACAACGGCAGTGCTGAGTCCTGCCATCGAGGTGGGCGCACGTCTCGACTATCGCGGCGTGACTGTGCGTCCCTATCTGTCTGCGGGGATGAGTTTTGCGTCGAAAGGGGATGTGAGCGTCGAGGCGTCGCTCGTGCAGTTCCCGGGTGCGGCGTTTCGCATTACGTCTTCACAACCGCGTGTCTATGCCAACTTTGCGCTCGGGGTCGAGTTGCTGTCGTCGAAAGGGCTTGAGGTCCGTGCGGAGTACAACCTTCGCACGGCGGCGTCGCAAACGGTACAAAGCGCCGCGTTGCGGCTCGCGAAGCACTTCTGAATGCGGATGGCCGGCGCTTCACGGTCCCGGACGACTGTCCGGAGCCGATCTGGCGGGCGCTCAGACGGAATTCGTGGCTGCCTTGAGTACGTCGCTGACCGCCGAGATGAATTCGTCGGTGCGCTCGACGCTTGTCTTGTCGCCTTGCCAGTTCGACGTGAAGCTGAACGTCACGGGCGTTTTGCCCAGGAACATCTGTCCGGCGAAGCACAGAGCGTGGAATTTCTCCCAGTCAAGACTGCCGCCCTTGCCGTAGGCGAGCAGCCCTTGGGGCACGGCCATCCACACCGCGTCGGCCATCGCCGAGATTCGCTTGAACTCGACGAGCGACGTTGGCTTCGCGAAGACTTTTCCCGCGAGGGTTTGCTGGTACCAATTCACGAGATCGTTTGCCGAACTGGTCATCGATTGCTTATCGTTGATGACATCGGTGCGAGAAACGAGAGGACGATTGTCGTAATAAACCTTCTCGTTGTGCGCCAGTTTCTGCATGCCTTCCCAGCCGAGATCGACGCCCGATGGCGCGCCCGCCAGATAGGAAAAGAGGATGCGTGTGGAATCGGGGATGCGCACCGTGTTCAGTCCCATTCGCCTGACGAGTTCACGCACGCGCGCCGGTCCGACGGCGGCCAGCGAGATGTCGGTGCCGATATTGTCGCTGTGCGAGATCATCGATTCGAGAGCGGTGCGGTATTGCGTCTGTCCGCTCAGACCGATGAACACCGGACTGCCCGGCGTGCGCACGGCGTCACTGACGGTGCACAGTTGTGTGCCGGAGAGTTGATTGCGGCCGGACTCCACGTCGAGCAGGAACTGGCCGAGGATGTAAGTTTTGACAGCACTGCCAACGAACAGGAGTTGCTCGGGCGCGTAGCCGGCACGCCAGCCCAGTCCTTCTGGCGGGGTTGCCACCACGAGACAACTTGTCGTTTTCGGCGAGAGGGCGGCAAAGCGATTGATGGCGGCGTCGAGATCTGCGCGTCCGGCGGCGATGGCGCTGGTTGCCGGTGACAGCAATGCCGGTGCCGCGAGCGACGCCGCCGTGAGCTTCAGCGCCTGTCGGCGGGTTGGACGAAATTCGGTCATCGCGAGGGTCTCCTTGACAGGGAACGATGTTCAGCGTGCCGCGTGTTGTTTGCCGGTGCGGCGAGGCCGGGGCAACGTTAGCACGCAGTCGTCGCTGTCGCGATCCCTCATTTTGGGTAGGCAGATGGTGCGATGGAATTTCGTACGACGGCAGTTTCGATGCCGGTATTCAATGACGCAAGTGCATGCTATTGGCGGGTGCGTTTCGTTGTGAATGACCGAGACGTCGAGCCAATGTGGTTGTTACATGAACGGTTCGGTCACGCATATACACATGTAACCTGTACATATTATCTGTACAGGTTATCTGTATGATATTATCCGCGCATGGTCAAACAATCACACACATCCGAGACTCTCAGGTTGGCCGCCTTGGCGGGTGAGCTGCGCATTTCCCTGAGCAAACTGGTTCGACGGGTGCGGGAGCAAGCGCATCCGGGCGACTTCACATCCGCTCAGAAGTCGGTGCTTCTCCGTCTGGATCGTGACGGCCCTGCAACCGTCTCAGCCCTCGCGCGGGCGGAGAGCGTGCGTCCTCAGTCCATGCGTATCACGGTAGCCGGTCTGGAGGCGACGGGGGCCGTGAGCGGCGAACCCGACCCGACCGATGGCAGGCAAACCCTGATCTCCCTGACGCCCGATTTCCGCAAAACCCTCTACGCCAGTCGGGCCGCCAAAGAGGATTGGCTGTTTCGTGCCCTGCAAACGCAGTTGTCTCCCCAAGAACAGGACGCACTCGCGGACGCGGTGAAATTGCTGCAGCGGCTCGCCGACTTCTGAGTGATTCCAGCACCCTTTCAGGATAGCTATGGCCATCACCACGCTCGATCCGAACACTGCCCTTATCATCGTCGACCTGCAAAAGGGTATCGTCGGCTTCCCCTTCGTTCACCGCATAGACAAGGTCGTGGAACGCACGCGAGCGTTGCTCGACGCGTTTCGCGCACGCGGCTTGCCCGTCGTGCTCGTCAATGTCGCCGGTGGCGCACCGGGCCGCACTGAGCAGCCTCGCCGCAGTGAACCGTTCCCGCCCGGATGGACTGATCTCATCCCCGAACTCGACCAACAGTCTGGCGACATCGTCGTGACGAAGCAGACCTGGGGCGCGTTCGCCAGCACTGACCTCGAAGACCGGTTGAAGGCACGGGGCGTCACCCAGGTTGTCGTCACGGGCGTCGCCACCGGAACCGGTATCGAGGCGACCGCTCGCCAGGCATATGAGCAGGGATTCAACGTCACTCTGGCCATCGACGCCATGACCGACGCGCGCCTCGAGACGCACGACTACAGCATCAAGAATGTCTTCCCGAGGCTGGGAGAAACTGGCACCGCCCAGGAAATCGTCGATCTGCTCGGAACGAGGAACGCCTGAAAATGGAATGGCTGCATCTCGTGTCCTATTTCTTCGGCGGTGCCTTTCTCACGAACGCGGTGCCGCATTTCGTCAGCGGTGTGATGGGAAAGCCGTTTCAGAGCCCGTTCGCCAAGCCGCCGGGGCAAGGGCTTTCGTCTCCGACCGTGAACGTGCTCTGGGGCTTTTTCAATATCGTCGTCGGCTACGTGCTCGTCTGCCGCGTCGGCGATTTCGAATTGAAGATCACGGGCGATGCCGTTGCGTTCGCGCTCGGCATTCTGGTCATTGGCCTGCTTTGCGCGCGGCTATTTGGCCGCCTGCACGATGGTCATAGGCTCGAGCGTTCCTGAGCGCAATGACCTCCGGTGTCTTTCGTTCGCTAAGGGGCTACAACTATCGGGTCTGGGCGGTCGGCGCGTTGGTTTCCAACGTGGGCACCTGGATGCAGCGAGCGGCTCAGGACTGGCTGGTGCTGACTCAACTTACGCACCATAGCGCTTCGGCCGTGGGTACGGTCATGGCGCTCCAGTTCGGGCCGCAGCTTTTGCTACTGCCCTGGACGGGCTTCGCGGCAGATCGCTTCAACCAGCGCAAGCTCCTCATGGCAACTCAGGCAACGATGGGCGCGCTTGCCTTGGCATTGGGAGGGCTCACCGTCGCGGGCGCCGTCCAGCTCTGGCATGTCTATCTATTGGCTTTTCTGTCCGGTTGCGCGGCAGCCTTCGATGCGCCCGTGCGCCAGACCTTCGTGGCAGAACTGGTCGGCGACGCGGATCTGTCGAACGCCGTTGCGCTCAATTCGACCTCGTTCAACGCCGCGCGGATGATCGGGCCTGCGGCGGCCGGCGCGGTCATCGCTTCGGTCGGCACCGGCTGGGCTTTCCTGATCAACGGTGCCAGTTTTGTTGCGGTTCTCGCCTCCTTGTCGTTGTTGCGCGTCTCCGAACTGCGTCTCAGCGCGAGGGCTCGCCGCAGCAAGGGCGGCTTCACCGAGGGATTTCGCTATGTCTGGTCCCGGCCGGACCTCAAGGCAATCCTGGTCATGCTGTTCCTGATCGGCACATTCGGCCTTAACTTTCCGATCTTCATCTCGACCATGGCCGTGGGGGTCTTCCACACCGATGCGCGCGGCTATGGTCTCTTGTCATCGATCATGGCCGTTGGCACGATCTCGGGCGCTCTGCTTGCCGCTGGTCGTAGCAGCCCGCAGTTCGTGTCGCTATTGATCAGTACCCTGTCTTTCGGACTGGGCTGCACGTTGGCCGCCATCGCCCCGAACTATTGGCTGTTCGCTGGCGCGCTGGTCGTCATCGGGGTGGCCGCCCTGACCTTCACCAACACGACCAACAGCCTGATGCAGCTCTCGACCGAGCCCGCCATGAGAGGGCGGGTGATGGCGCTGCGCCTGGGTATCGCACTCGGGGGCACCCCGATCGGGGCTCCGATCGTGGGCTGGGTCGCCGACCATGGCGGCCCGCGCTGGTCGCTCTGTGTCGGTGCGGCATCGGGTTTTGCTGCGGCCGTCGTGGCCGCTTACGCGTTGCGCCGGCAGGTTCATCGACCTCGCCAATGTCACCTCGAAGGGCACGGCCTTCCCTGATACGGCCGATGCGGGCCGACTGCCCGCCAGCAACGTGTTCCCCTTGCCATCGAATGCCAGTCGCGGGGTGTAACAGAATTGTCGTACTCCGATGTCATCATCCGTATTTTCCAGAGTTGCGTGCTGCATGGGCGACTGACGCGTGCCGTCCGGCGCGCAGCGAGGCCGGCGCTTTGCCTGACGCGCTGTCTTTTCGGAAGTCGGGAGCATGCATCTTGCGTCTGTACTTGCCTGGTCTACGCCGCTGTGGGGGGCTGCTACTGGTGTTGAGCGTGGGGACGACGCCCGCGCGAAGTGCGCCGGTCGATGCCTTCGCCGGTGCCGACGGTGAGCCCGGACGGTCTGCCGTGCCGGCAATCACCGTGCAACAAACGCCGAAGTCCGGCGCCGAACCCAAGTCGTTCTTCTTCGATATTCCTGCGCAGCCACTGGCCGATGCCCTGCAACGTTACGCCATGATCTCCGGCCGTCCCGCTCTCTTTAGCAGTGCTCAGGTGGCCGGCCTCACCTCATCGCCCGTACACGGCGAGCTTCCGGCCGACACCGCGCTGGAGCGTTTGCTGACGGGCTCGGGGCTCACCGTCCAGCGCGCCCGGACGGGTCCCGCAGAAGCGTTCGTACTCAAGGCGTCGACGACCGAGTCGTCGTCGCCGAGCTACGACGCGCCGGCCACTGCCTATGCCGGCCGGGTGCAGGCGGGCGTCTGGGCTGCGCTTTGTGCCAATACGCTCACCCGGCCGGGGCAATACCGAACGCTGCTGCGTTTCGAGATCGATGCGACGGGGACTCTGCGTCAGGCCCGTCTACTGACATCGACCGGAGAGCGCAGGCGCGATGCTGCTGTGCTCGGGGTGCTGGCAACTGTGCGCATTGACGGCGCGCCGCCTCCGGATCTGGCGCAACCGCTGACGATGGTGTTGCTGCCACGCGACCCTGACCACGCCGACGCATCCCCCGTTTGCCGGTCGCAGGGCAAGGACGGTCATTCATGACCGAGAATGTCAGACCCCTGCCCGAGTACCTCACCCGGCACTACCACAATCTGAAGCGCCGTCTCACACGCCTGCTCGGCAACAGCGATCTGGCGGGCGACGCCTTGCACGACGCCTGGGTCAAGCTGCAAACGCAGGAGCCGGGAGCGAGCGAGACGGTACAGAGCCCGGGCAGTTATCTGGTACGTGTGGCCGTCAATATCGCGCTCGACGCACAGCGCAAGCAAAGCCGTTCGCTTTCGTTCGACGAGGTCGATACGTTGATGCATCTGTCGGACACGGCGCCCGGCCCCGCACGCGTTGCGGAAGATCGGTCGGAACTCGATGCCCTCATGCAATTGATGGAGCGGCTGCCTGAACGGCGTCGTCAGGTGCTGTTACTGGTTCGATGGGAAGGATTGCCTCAAAAAGCCGTGGCCGAGCGCCTGGGGGTTTCGCTGCGCGTTGTCGAGAACGAGTTGCGCCGTGCACACGATTTTCTGGACGAGAAACTGAAAGCCAAAAAATAATTGAGGGATTTGAGGGGTGCCGTTCGTCCACACATTGGCGGCATCCGGAGATGCGCAGTTCCGCGACATCGATACCGCTAAATTGCCTGCCTTTGGCATGGCGCCCATTTTGACGCAATGAATACACGCGACACTCATTCAGCCTCCTCTTCGGACGACCTGCAACGGCAGGCGCGCGTCTGGCTGCGGCTGCTGGATTCCGGTGACGTGACCGAAGTCGATGCACAAGCCTTTCGTCGCTGGCTCGACACGAGCGCCGATCACAAGGCGGCCTTCAACACAGTGAAGCACCGCTGGGCGACACTGCGCACGGCAAGCGGCATGTATGCCGATCGGCATCCGAATGCGATTCCGGCACCGGCGCCCGCTCGTCCTGCACGGCGGCAACCCTCGGCGGGGCGTCGTGCGTTCATCGGCGGCGCGGTGGCAGTAGGGGCGGCGGCGGCCGTCGCAGGGTTCTATCCGGACGTGTTTCGCCGCACCCTGCCGGACCCATGGGGGGGCGACGAACGTACCGCCGTGGGCGAGCAACGCACGCTGACGCTGGCGGCACAGACCGTTGTCACGCTCAACACGCAGACCCGCATCCGGCAAAGCGTGCACAACGGCAAAACGGTGAGCATGACGCTGCTCTCTGGCGAGGCCGCCGTCGATCTGGGGGGGGTGGCCGAACCGTTTACGATGTCCGCGGGCGCGGGCAGCGCTCGCGCGCATGACGGACGCTTCGAAGTGCGGTATCTCGATGGCAAAGCTTGTGTCACGTGCATCGACGGCTCGGTGCAGGTCTCCCATCCGGCAGGCAAGCGCGCCTTGCAGGCGCGTCAGCAGGTGGCCTACAACGACCACGTGATTAGCGATGTCGGCAACGTCAATGCACAAGCGGTGAGCGCATGGCGCCGAGGCGAACTGGTGTTCGACCAGATTCGCCTTGTCGATGTCGTCGCCGAGATCAATCGCTATCGCGCCGGGCGCGTCGTGCTCGTGAGCGAGGCCGCCCGAAATCAGCGGGTAACGGGACGTTTCCGCATCGCTTCGCTCGACGCCGCGCTATCACAACTGGAGAGCACATTCGATCTGAATGCCAGGTCATTGCCGGGAGGACTGCTGATTCTGAGCTGACGGTCTCTTGTGCGGAAGTGCCGCCATCTGGCTGCGTGCAGCACGCAGCGTTGATCGATTCGACGACGGCATTTCGCAGGTATCGATGATCGGGAAATAGTTGAGGGTTTTCGCAATACCCATTCGTCTTAGCGACTCGGGAAGCCAACACAACGCCAAAAGCGGCGATGTGCACGTTTCCGACGGGACGCCAATGGCGAGTTTGCCGGGAACGATCAACTATTAGCGAGGATTCGGGCATGAGCATGCGTGGACGCGAAGGGGCAACGGCAATGCAGAGCAGCGGTTGCAGAAACGGCATAGGACGTAAGCGCCGTTCACGCAGGGTGGCCCCCGTTGCTCAGGCAATCACGCTGCTTCTCACCACGATGGGGGCAGCGCATGCGCAACAGGCGTTCAGCAACGCATGGTTTGCCGCCCGCGGTGCCGCACAGGCAACGGCGTCGCAAACGGGGCGTCTGCCGAACGGCATGCCGGTCACGTCGCTGATGGACCCCACGGCGCAGCAGCAACAGGCCAACGCGCAGTTGCAGCGCTCGATTGCGAACCTGAGTTCGGCCGCACAGAACATCGCGGCAATGCAGGCCGCACAAGCCAATGCGCGCGCGGCAGCGGCGAGCAGCGATACGACCATCCCCGATGGCCTGACCGAAGGCGGCCTGAAGGTCGACACGAACAGCCTGACCAAGGGCTGGATCAACGCTCAAGCGCCGACGCAGACGAGCGCCAACGGCAAGACCCACGTCAACATCCAGCAAACGGCCAATAAGGCAATCCTGAACTGGGAGACGTTCAACGTCGGGCGCAACACGTCGGTGAACTTCGCACAGCAAAGCGACTGGGCGGTGCTGAATCGTGTGAACGATCCGCAAGCGCGTCCGAGCCAGATTCAGGGGCAGATTCACGGCGACGGCACCGTACTGGTCCTGAACCGTAACGGTGTGATCTTCGGCGGCACGAGTCAGGTCGATACGCGCAATCTGGTGGTCGCGGCGGCTCGCATGAGCGACGCGCAGTTTCAGATGAACGGGATCTACGGCGCGAACGGCACGACGCCGACGTTCACCGATGCGCTGGGCAAGGTCGAAGTGCAGGCGGGGGCGAATATCACGACGCGCACGCCGACGTCGGTGACGCAAGGCGGTGGCTACGTGCTGCTGCTGGGCAATCAGGTGAGCAACGCGGGGACGATCGTCGCACCGCAAGGACAGGTGGCGTTGGCCGCAGGCGACAGCTTCGTGATACGCAAGGGCGTGGGCACGGACGCGAACACGCCGTCGACCACCCGCGGTAACGAAGTGTCGCCGCAGTTCGTGGCACAGAGTACGGCGGGCAAGGTGGTGAACAGCGGCTTGCTGATGTCCCCGGAAGGCGACATCACGCTAGCGGGCCGCGACGTGCAGCAGTTGGGCACGGCGGTGTCGACCACGACGGTGAACACACGCGGCACGATTCACCTGCTGAACTCGGCGAGCGACACGCTGGGCAAGGTGACGTTGGGCAGTGGTGCGCTGACGTCGGTGCTCATCAGCGACAACGGGGCGACGGCGCTCGACAGCCAACGTGCCGCGTTGATGCAGGATTCCGCAAAACAGGACAGCCTGCGCGCCGGCATGTCGTCCGGACTGTTCGACAACTTGTCGAGACTCTCGGATCGTCGCGATCAATCGCGCGTCGAGATCGTGAGCGGCGGTAATGTCGAGTTTCAGGGCAATTCGCTCACGCTCGCGACCGGTGGCCAACTGGCGGTGAGCGCCACGGGTCGCAGTTTCGTGGCAAACGGGGCACAACTGGATGTTTCAGGCGCGGTCGGCGTGTCGCTGTCGATGGACAGCAACAACGTCAAGATCAACGTGCAAGGCAACGAGCAGCGCGACGCACCGGGCAACCGCGACAACACGGCACTGAACAATGCGAACGTCTACATCGACCGCCGGCGTCTGATCTACGTTCCGGCGTCCGTGGGGGGCTACGCGAACGAGCGTTGGTACACCGCCGGAGGTTTGCTGGAAGTTGGTGGCTATCTGGCCAATCAGACGCACGGCATTGGCGAGTGGGCCGCGCAGGGCGGCACTGTGACCATTGGCGGCAACGAGGTGGTGACGCAGAAGGGGGCGCTCATCAACCTGTCGGGCGGCTCGCTCAATGTGCAGACGGGCTATCTGAATCATACGTGGCTCAAGGGCGTAGACGGTCAGCTCTACAACGTCAACACTGCGCCATCGAACGTGCTCTATACGGGTGTCTATAACGGCTTCGAGGTGGAGCACCGGCGTTGGGGCAAGAACCTGACCGAGTCGTACGCCAGCCCGCTCATCGCGCCTACGCGCGTGCTGCAAAACGGCTACACGGTCGGGCGCGACGCGGGCCGGCTGTCGATCTCGGCACCGACGGCCGTGCTCGAGGGCGATGTGGTCGCCAACGTCTACACCGGCCCGGTGCAGACGCAGGCACGTCCGTCCGGGCTCACCGACGGCTACACCCTCAGCCAGTTCGCCGTACCGCGTGCCGGTTCGCTTACGCTTGGCCAGTACACGGGCGTGGGCCGCACAGGGGCCTTCGCGACGGATGTCGTGATCGGCGACATCAACGACATCACCAACGGGATGAGTGTGGGCGACACGCTCACGGATACCCGCAAGAACACAGTGTGGCTCGATGCCTCACGATTGAATCAGACACGCTTCGGCGAGATCGATCTGGTGACGGCCGGTACCATCGGCGTGCGCTCCGATCTTCAACTCGACAACGGCGGACGTCTGGCGCTGTCGGCGCCTTCCGTCGACGTGATGGCCAACCTCTTCGCGCCAAGCGGCACGGTCGCGATTGCCAATCAGTTCCTCAAAGCTGGCGATCAGTATGCCACCGTACTGCTCCCGGCCGACGGTGCCGTGCACCTGACGCTGGCGCCCGGCTACCGCATCAGCACACGCGGCGTCTGGGTGAACGCCGCGCTCGACCCGGATACCACGTCGCAGGTCACCTATCTCAACGGCGGCAGCGTCACATTCGATTCGACTGGCGACCTGACCATCGGCAGCGGCAGTGTGATTGATGTGTCCTCGGGCGGCGCTATTCTTGCGGGCGGCAAGACGAAGGGCGGCACGGGCGGTAACGTGACCCTGATCGCGGGCGACGGTATCGTCGGCAAGAGCGTCGGCACGCTGACCTTCGACGGCACCGTGGTGGCCTACGGCGTGAACGGCGGCGGCACGTTGACGCTGTCCACCCCCGACAGCATCCTGATCGGCAATAGCGCCGGTGTAGCGGGCGGTACGCTTGCGGCAGGCACGCCAGCCCCGGTGTCGGTGAAGCTCGCCCAGACGCTGACCATCCCCGCAGGGACGCCGTTACCGATGGATCTCGTTGAAAAGCACACGACGATGGTCTACGACACGCCGTTACAGGTCGACGTCACGATGTCTGCGGTGCCGGTCGGCGCGACGCTGATGGATTGGATCGTGCCGACGGGGCTCATTCTCAAGTCGAAGGACTTCAACAACCAGGACGTCTACTACTTCGCCGGAGATACGCTTCCGGCAGGGACGGTTCTCTCCGGTTGGGGCGGCAACGGAGTGTTCCTGAAGGGTACGGTCGTGCCGTCGAACGTCTTCCCGAACGGCGTACCGGTCAATCCCTATCAGTTCGTCTTTGCCGCAGGCTCGGTGGTGTCGGTGCCGAAGACCTACGACGTGGGGGCCATCCTGCCTGCAGGCACGTCGCTCGCGCAGACGATCGCCGTCACGCCAGTGCCGACCTTCAACACGGGCACATCGGGCAGCGGGAGTTCGCTGTTCAACGCGGGCTTCGCCAACTACGACATCAATGGCGGACACGGCGTGCGCGTCGACAACGGCGTGGCCCTCGCGCCGGTCATGCCCGTCTACCGCTTCACGGCCGACAGTATGAAGGCCGTGACCGGCAGCGATCCGTCGAAAGCGTTGGCTCTGTGGACGCCGCCGCTGTTCGCGGAAAACCCGCAGACCGATACGATCTCGCAACGCGCGGGCGCGAGCATCGCGCTGCGCTCGCTGACCAAGGACGAACAAGGCAATCCGTCGGGGGGCACCGTCGCCATCGCACCGGGGGCGTCGATCACGGTCGATCCGGGACAGAGCATCACGCTCGACGGCTTCGGTCAGATCACGGTCGACGGCGCATTGAACGCACGTGCGGGCAAGATCAATCTCATCGGCGACGCCGATGGCGCGTTCCCCACGTCGCGCAACTTCGACGAGAACGGCGTCGTTCGCGGCACCTCGCTCTGGCTCGGCCCGAACGCGAAGCTCGATGTCTCGGGACTCGGCTATACCGCACTTGACACCAATGGACGCACCTACGGCACCGTGTTCGACGGCGGCACGATCAACCTGAGTGGCGGTACGTCGTTCGTCGTGATTCGTCCGGGGGCGGAGCTCAATGCCGATGGCGCTAGCGTGCTGGTCGACACAGCAACGGTGACGGGCCAACCGGCCAACGCCAGCGGCCGTATGTCGCGCGTGTCCAACGGCGGCGCGATTGCCGTGAGTTCCTTCGCAGGCAGCTATCTCGACGGAAATCTGCACGCGTTCTCCGGCGGCGCCGGTGCCTCTGGCGGCGACCTGTCCGTGTCGATGCTCACGCCGTTCTACCCGGATCAGGCGGGTCTGATACCAAGCAGCGTGCTTGTGCCGAGCACACTCACGGTGACGCAGTCGCGCCCGGAGGCCCCCGACCTGAGCGGCCCGGGTGCACCGGTCGCGGCGTTGCCCCTGGGCCGCACGAGCGTGAGCGCCGACATGGTCAAGGGCGGCGGCTTCAGCTCGCTCTCGCTAACGTCAGGCGATTACATGATGTTCAAGGGCGACGTATCGCTCGCCCTCGACAAGAGCCTCAAGCTCAACGCCAACGCCTATACCTCCGGCGAGCAGTTGGTGGCGGGTGACGATCCGGCCGCGAAGGCTACCGGCAATACGGTGCGTCTGGCGGCCCCGTATGTCCTGCTGAGCGGCACGCGCGTTGCGCCGCCGGACGGGGTACGCAGCGGTTCGATCGCGAATCCCGGCGCCTCGGGGCGTCCGACGACGGCGACGTTCGAGATCGATGCCAACCTCATCGACGTGCAAGGGCCGGTGATCTTCTCGTCGTACAGCAGCTATTACGACTCGGTGAACTACGTCAACGTCGATACGTCGTCGCCAGGCTTCCGTAACACGCGCCTCGTCAGCCAGGGCGACATTCGCTTCCTGCCGACGCCCTCGATGCAGCAGGGCACCACGTTGATCACCTCGTGGGATATGGACCTTGACGCCGCACAGGTGTATCCGACCACCGGTGCGGTGGCGAACATCGTCGCGGGGCAGCAGCGCAACAGCGACTTCGCGGGCACGCTGACCCTCGGGCGCACCACGGCTGTCACACCCGACGCACCGCTGTCCGTCTTCGGCATGCTGTTCCTGTCGGCCCCGAACGTGCGTCAGGGGGGCGTATTGCGTGCGCCGTTCGGCAAGCTGCTGATCGGCCCGACGACGGCCGCGCTGCAAGGCGCGAGTGTCTACACCAAGGACATCGAGTTCCTGCCCGGCAGTCTGACGTCCGTGGCAATGGACGGCATGACCGTGCCCTATGGCGGAACTGTCGACGGTGTGACCTACACGTACAACGGTACGGCGCTTGCCCCGCTCATCGGCAACGGCATCGGGCTCACCTATACCGCAGGCGGCTCGGGCATTTCGCTCGAAGGGCTAACGATGCGCGTCGACAGCGGAGCGGTGCTCGACCTGTCGGGCGGCGGCACGATTGCGGGGGCAGGCTTCGTCTCGGGGCGCGGCGGCTCTGTCAACGTGCTCAACACGCCGCTGGTGAACGCTAACCCGACGATGAAGCTCAGTAAAGCGAGCGACAAGGTGTATGCCATCGTGCCGGGCTACACGTCGGCCTACGCCCCCATCGCCGCAGAGAATGGCGCGGGCGATCCTGCGGTGGGGCAACGCGTCACGATCGGTGACGGCGTGCCCGGCCTGCCCGCAGGGACGTACACGCTGCTGCCGTCGAACTACGCGTTGTTGCCGGGTGCGTACCGCGTCGAAATCGGCGGCACCGGACAGCACCTGCCTGCGCTTGCGACGGCTGCCGGTAATGGCACGTATCTGGTGTCCGGTTACACGAGCATCGCCAACACATCTGCACGCAGCCAGTTGCCCTCGACCGTGCTCGTCACGCCCGGCACGGCGGTGCGCAAGTACTCGCAGTACAACGAGCAGAGCTACGCCGACTTCATGACCGCGCAGATCCGGCAGTTCGGCGGCCTGGCGCCCATGCTGCCCCGCGACGGCAAGGGGCTCGGGTTCACCTTCGACGTGCCGTATGCGCCGGACCCGATGCCGTCGACGAGTGTGCTGTCATTCAACGGCAAGGCACTGTTCCAGCCTGCGGCCGGTGGTGTCGCGGGGCAGGTGGCCGTGCTCAACATCGGCGAGATTACGACGGGCGATGTGACGCCGGGCTTCAATGGGCTGTCGGTCAATGCCGCGTCCCTGAACGCCATTGGTGCGCCGCGACTGAGTATCAACGGCACGGTTGGCCCGATCGATGGCGTCTTCGTGTTTCAAACGAGCCCTCAGGCGAACGATCTCTACGTGCGTGACGGTGTGACGCTGAGCGCGGGGGAAATCTACCTCGTCGGCAACAACCTGAACATTGGCAACGGCGTGACGCTGACGACGATCGGGCGCGGTCCGGCGACCTTCGATACCGCCTCGACCGGCATGCTGTTTTCCCCGGGGACTGCGACCGTGTTGGGGTTGTCCAACGGTGACATCCAGTTCCTCGGATCGTCGCAGAGCGCCGGATCGATCAACATCGGTGCAGGCTCGGGCCTGTATGCCGAGGGAACGCTGGCATTCGCCACCAACGGCGCGTCGAACATTGACGACAGCGCGCGCTTCGGCGCACGCAATATTGCGCTGGCAGTGGGCACTTTGAACGTGGGTGATGCCGCGCAAGTCGCGGCCGCAGGTAATCCGGCGGGCGTGGTGTTCAACCAATCGGTACTCAACACGCTGCTGCAAGGCGACCCGACGCACGGTGCGCCCGCGTTGCAACGGCTCACGCTGAGCACCGCGAACTCGATCAACCTGTTCGGCAGCAACGGTCTCGATACGCGCGGGACGGGCGTCAATCTGGTGCTCAATGCCTCGGCCATCTACGGCGTCGGTGCCGTGGGCGATCAGGCGGTCGTGGCGGCCGATCGCATCACGTGGAACGGTGTGCAAGGTGTCGGTGCACCGGCGATTGCCGCCGGTGGCCCGGGCACCGGGAATGGGTCACTGCAATTCATCGCGAAGGAGATCGATCTCGGTCATGTCGAGACGCTCGACACATCCAACGTCACGCGCACGATCTACGGTTTCAACGACATCAACTTCGCTGCGAGCGACAGGGTCGTCTCGGCCGGACGCGGCGCGCTGTACGTCTATCAGGCACCCGGCACGCAAGCGGGCGACGTCTTCGGCCAGAGCGGCACGGGCGGCAATCTCACGCTCACCACGCCGCTGCTCACCGGTGCGGCGAAGTCGATCATGAACTACACGGCGGGCGGCACGCTGAGCGTTGTCGCGCCGGCGGGCGCGGCACCGGCTACGGCAACGACGACCGTCGCTGGCGCCGAGATCGATCTGTCCGGCAACAACGTGAATCTCGGCAGCACGGTGCTCCTGCCGAGCGGCAAGCTGGCGGTCGACGCGGCGAACGACATCGTGCTCGACGGCATCAGCCGCATCGACCTGAGCGGCCAGCCGACGGTGATCCAGACGGCGACGGCGTATGGCTTCGGCGGCACCGCAAGCTTCAGGAGCGCGCAAGGCAACCTCCGTCAATTGGCGGGATCGGTCGTCGACGTGTCGGCGAAGCAGGCCGATGCGGGCACCGTGTCGTTCGACGCGGCCAAGGGGACGCTGTCGTTGGGCGGCAGCCTGCTGGGCAAGGCCGACGACGGCTTCACCAGCGGGGCGTTCGGCGCCACGGCCGGCACCTTCGCGGACTTCGGCGGACTGAACGCGTTGCTCACACAGGGGGGCTTCTTCGCGTCGCGCAGTTTCGATCAGAAGCTTGGCGATCTGGTGGTCGGCAATGGCGTGAAGGCGCACAGCATCGGCATCTCGGCCGACGGCGGCACGCTGACGGTGAACGGCAGCGTCGACGCGTCGGGCGCCGCACCGGGCACCATTCGTCTGTCGGGCGGCAACGGACTGACGCTCGGCAGCAGCGCCGTGCTCGACGCACACGGCACGATTTTGCAGGTCGACAGCTACGGAGCGCCCATCGAAGCGAAGAATCGCGGGCATGTCGAACTCACGGCTGCCGGTGGCACGCTCACACTCGCGCCGGGGGCCGCCATTGACGTGAGCACGCCGGGTGCGAAGCACTACGGCGACATCATTCTGAATGCCATGCGCACGGCGGAGACGTCGGGCGATATCGCGATCGACGCCGCAGGTCCGCTGACGATTCGCGGTGCCGACAGCGTGGCGCTGAACGGTGTGTGGACGTACACACTGCCGTCGGGCAGTGTCATCACGCAGAGCACGATGGACGGCTACGACGCCGCGAGCACCGCATTCATCGACACTGCGACGGGCAACGGCGCGCTGACGGCGCGCACGGCGGGTCTTGCAGCCTACGGCAACGTGTATCACCTGCGCCCCGGCGTGCAGATCGCTTCGCTGGGCGACCTCGCAACCTCGGGCGACATCGATCTCGCGAAATACCGCTACGGCTCGGGGGCTGACCGCAATCCGTCGTCGGCAACGTACGGCGCAGGCGAGCCGATGGCGCTCGTGTTGCGTGCCGGCGGCAATCTGAGGGTCGACGGCAGCATTTCAGATGGCTTTATGGGCACGGCGGCGGGAGCGCCGGTCTTCTCGGCGGTGACGCCCACGACGTTCTCGACGGATACGGCGCACTTCGCAAAGCAGGGCTCGTTACTTTGGAGGTTGCTCCCGAGCAACGTGATGGAAGTGAGCGACTCCGCCGGTTGGGTTGTGCCTACGCTGAATACGGGAGGTGCCCTGCCGGCACCGTTCCGGCCGATGTCGGCCGACGGTACGACTTATGCCACCGGAGCGGTGATTCCTTACGGCACGAAATTGACCAAGTTGTACGTACCCGTGGGGGCCGAAACGTCGGCGGCGAACAGTCTGAAGCTTCAGACGGACCCCGGTTCGCCCGCCGCCTCGGCCACATCTGCACGCGCCACCATGCTCGCGCCCGGCATGCGCTCGGCGTCGCTGCGCCTGGTGGCCGGTGCCGATCTGGCGGGCGCCGACCAACGCGCGTTGCTGCCGGTGGCGGCGCTGGGCGGCAGCGGCAATCTCACGCTGAGCGATAGCGTCTACGACCCGTCGCAGACCGGCACGTTCTTCAGTGTGCTGCGTACCGGCACGGGCGGCCTCGACCTGCTCGCCGGGGGCAGCTTCAGCGAAGCGACGCCGTATGGCGTCTATACGGCAGGCACGCAGGCGGCGCCGATTCTGGCTGCTGACGGCCACAATCCGTACAACCTGCCCGGCATTGCGACCGGCAACCTGCTTCAGGCCTGGTACACGGAGCACGGCGGCGATCTGTTGCTTCAGGCGCAGCAGGACGTGACCGGCAACATCCAGATGACGAACAACCCGCTGCGCTACGTGAACAGTAATCTGGTGGGGAACTGGCTGAACCGGCAGGGCGGTGGCGGCGCAACAACGGATCCGACCGCGTGGTCGATCAACTTCGGCTCGCTCGCGAAGACGGACGCTTACACGACCGGCCTGCAACTCATTGGCTTCCAGGGCATCGGTACGCTGGGCGGCGGCAACCTGACGGTGATTGCCGGTCGAGACGCGGGCGTCACCTCGGCAACGGCGGGGGGGCTCGTCTCAACGGGCCTTGATCTTGCCGTGGCATCGACAGGCCGGGTGCTCGCCGACGGCTCACTCGTGCAGACCGGCGGCGGTGATCTCACGCTCAAGGTCGGCGGCATGCTCAACGGGGCGCCCCCGATAGCCGCCGCCGGCTTCCTCCGAGACTACTACGGTTCGCTGAGCGCATTGCGCGGCAATACGTCGGTGAATGCCGGTTCGGTCGGCAGCATCGCCGTGGAGACGGGCGGCGTCAACTGGACCACGTACGATCCGCGCGCTTCCGATCCCAACGCGATCAAGCTGACGTCGCGAACCAAGGGGCCGACCGTGCTGACCGGCGACGGTATCGCGAACGTTACCGCGCGAGGGGATCTGGTACTCGGCGGGGCGGGCGACGCGGGCATGTCGATTCTCACCGATATCGCAGGGGGGTATTACACGAATGCATCGGGCGCCGTGACGAAGAGCGGCTTCACGAAGTTCAGTCTGTGGACGCCGTCCACGGCGCTCAACCTCCTCTCGGCCGGTGGTGACGTTGCGCCCTTGTCGGGGGCCAGCGGCAGCGACAGGCAGAACGCGCTGGGCTTCTATCCGGGCAGCCTGAGCGTTGCGTCGCTCAACGGCGACATCCGGTTCGGCGACGGTTCGATCGAGCTGATGCCGTCGCCGGTCGGGCAACTTCGGGTGCTCTCGGCCGGGTCGATCTATGGCGGCGGCCTGTCGATTGCGATGTCGGGCGCCGACTACGCGAGCGTCGCGACGCCGGGCCATCCGTTCTTCGCTTCGTTGGACGGCTTCAGCCTTACGACACTGACGAACGCCTCCATCAACGCCGGAACACGCATCAATTCGGCCAGTCCCCTCGCGTTTGGCGAGGACTATCCGTCGGGCAATCTGCACGCGCAGGATGCGACGCCCGCCCAGATCTATGCGGGCATCGACATCGACGATTTGCAGATCGGAATGTCGGTCATCCGCAACCGGACGGCATCAAGCGGATTCATCCCGGATCACGGCATCTGGTACGTTGCCGCCAAGCCGTTCGAGGTCATCGCGGGCCGCGACATTGTGGGCACGGGCACTGTGCCGAGTACGTTCCTCAATCAATCTGCCAGCGACGTCTCGCTGATGCAGGCCGGGCGCGACATCATCTATCAGTCGGCGAGCATCGTCGGCCCCGGATTGCTTCAGGTGCAGGCGGGCCGCAACGTCTATCAGGGCTACTACGGCCAGTTGCAGAGCATTGGCGACGTGACGCATCCGGCCAACGCCAACGGCGGGGCGGGGGTTTCGGTGCTTGCGGGCGTGGGGGCCAATGGCCCGGACTACACGCGATTCGCACGCCTGTACTTCGATCCGGCGAACCAACTGGCGAGCGGTGCACCGCTGGCCGACAGCGGCAAGGTCGTGCATGCCTATGGCGACGAACTCGTCACGTGGCTCCAGAGCCGCTTCGGTTACCAGGGCGCGCCGTCGGACGCACTCGCGTACTTCCTCGCATTGCCGCAGAAACAGCAAGGGGTGTTCGTGCGTGACGTCTACTTCAAGGAGTTGCTGCTGGGCGGGCGCGAGTACAACGACGCCACCAGTCCGCGTTATGGCAGCTATCTGCGCGGCCGCGAAGCCATCGCGACGTTGTTCCCGACGAGCGACGCGCAGGGCAAGCCGATCACGTACGACGGCGCGATCACGCTGTTCAGCAGCGTGACCGGATCGACCACCGTCAACGGCAAGCCGGTTCCCGTGACGACCGACGCCACGGTGAGCACCAACTTCGGCGGCGCCATCCAAATGCTGAACCCGGGCGGACGCACGCTTGTCGGCGTGGAAGGGGTGACGCCGGGGGCGAACGCGGGCGTCGTCACGCAGGGCGAAGGCGACATTCAACTCTATAGCCGGGACAGCATTTTGCTGGGCCTGTCGCGCGTGATGACGACCTTCGGTGGCAGCATTCAGGCGTGGTCGGCGCAGGGCGATATCAACGCCGGCCGTGGCGCAAAGACGACCGTACTCTATACGCCGCCCAAGCGCGTGTACGACGACAGCGGGAACGTGACGTTGTCGCCATCGGTCCCGTCGAGCGGCGCCGGCATTGCCACGCTCGCGCCGTTGCCGGAAGTGCCGCCGGGTGATGTCGACCTCGTGGCGCCGCTGGGCACGATCGATGCGGGCGAGGCGGGGGTGCGGGTGTCGGGGAACGTCAACTTTGCCGCGCTCGCCGTCGTGAACGCCGCGAACGTGCAGGTGCAGGGCAAGTCGACGGGCCTGCCGGTGATTGCGGCAGTCAACGTCGGTGCGCTCACCAACGCAAGTGCAACGGCCGCGCAGGCGGCTTCGGCCGCGCAGGATGCGGTGGCACGTGAGCGTGTCGCACAACGCCAGAACACGCCGTCGATTTTCTCGGTACGGATGTTGAGCACGGGGGCCGGCGCTAACGACGGCACAGGGGGCAGCGACACGCCACCCGCATCTCGCGTGCGAGGCACGCTTGGCTATGACCCATCGAGCCTTCTCCAACTGGTGGGCAGCGGCAACCACGTCGATCCACGTCAGCTTGCGCGGCTTACCGATGAGGAGCGTCGCGCGTTGAACACGCATTGAGCCGGCATGGGGCGGCGCCGCCGGGAAAGAACGGTGGCGCCGCCGATGGTTTCCGTGTCCACGGGCGGTGGGGGCATCCGTCGGCGCCTGTGATCACGACATCCGATCATTGCCGCGGTCCCGCCATTCGCGCAACCATGTCGCGAGATCTGTGACCGGCATGCCCAGTTTGTCGTTGAGTGTCTGGTTTTTCGGCCAGGCAACGCCATCGTTCCGCGCGAAGGCAACCCGGTACTTGCGCATCACGTCGTCGGGATGCGCCGCCGCATCGGCTTTCAGTTGCGGCACGCGCCAGAGTTCCCGTTTGAAGGGACGGCCAAGCACGGTCTCCAACGTGTCGGCGAGTTCGCGATAGGTGAACGTGTCGCCCGCCAGATACACGACCTTGTCATCGAAGGATGGCCGGGACGACGCGATCAGGGCGGTCAATCGGCCGATGTCGTGCGGCGTCGTGACGGTCAGCTTGTAGTCCCAGTCACCCAGTGCGTGCACGGTGTCCTGTTCGAGGTCCACCAGACCAAATGCCGGCAAAATGACGAAACTGGTGAACATCCCGGTCGACACAATCGTCCAGCGTACTTTGTCCTGATTGCGCAACATCTCGCGCACGTCCAATTGCTCATCCCAGACATCCTGGCCGCTGCCCCGGCCGACGACGTCGTAATCCACGCCGAATTGCCAGGGGATGTAGTGAGCAACCCCTGCGGCCAACACGGCAGCGGTGATCTTGCGTTGAGTGCCGAGGCCACCGACGAAGCCGGTGCAGCAGATGATCTGGTCGAATGCAGAGAAGACGGTGGCCAGCGCTTCCTCGCTGGCGGCGGCGAGGTCCACCTCGGCAACGTCGATTCGAAGCTGGCGCATCATGGCGACGGAGGCGGCGTTGGCACCCGGGCGCAGCAGAACGCAGACGGAGGTCACTTGGCCTGCATCGCGAAGTCTGGCGAGTTCGCGTAACACGCTCGCACCGAGTTCCCCTGCACCGAGCACGAGGGTGGGGCCTTTCGGCGGGATTTGATTGGGCATTTGCAACTCCTGTTGAGTTGCGAATAATAGGAGCGTTATGGACCCGCGAGAAGAAGGCACACCCGTGATACCGCCGAAGACGCCCTCATTTGACGAACTCCTGCGACAGTCGCAAGAGGCTTGCGACGCACTGAGCACAGACGACGACGGCCTCAAGCGCGAGATACTGACGCATGCGGGGAATCGCTGGTCGCTGGGTGTGGTGCATGCCTTGGGGGTGGCGGGCACGTTGCGCCACGCGGCGCTTGCGCGCAGGCTCGATGGCGTGACGCAACGCATGTTGACGAGGACCTTGCGTCAGTTGGAGCGCGACGGTTTGATCGTCAGGCACGACCATGGCGAAGTGCCGCCGCGCGTCGATTATTGTCTGAGCGAGTCAGGACGAGGACTGCTGGTGGGCATGCTCCCGCTCTGGCGATGGGTTATCGACAATGCGGCCGGTTTTCGCGATGCCCGGCAGCGATACGACGAGAAATCGCCATCGAAGCATTCGTCGCCAGAATTGTCGCGGCGGCAGGAATAGTTTGCTTTTACCCGCTACCCGTAGCTGTCAAGATTCCATTCGGCCCACGAACTTTTTGCAGACCTTAAAACACGGCGCGCAATGCCGTTTGTCACCGAAATTTCATGTCGGACAAGTAATCTGACTCGCATTTGCCAAAGGTTTGGTTCACGCGGCCCTTGGTGTTTGGACGGGCGCGCGACAGAAGATGACAGCTGATCGGGCATCGACAAGTTGGCTGGCGCTGGCGGGATGTTCGATTTTCCTGGCGCTGACTTCGGCGATTTCGCCGGTGCGTGCGAACCCCGCAATAGGGCAGGTCGCGCCAGTGCAGGAGACCGAATCACGCATCGACTTCGATATTCCGGCGTTAGCGCTGACCGACGCGCTCCAGCGTTATGGCGCCACGGCGCGTCAACCGGCGCTCTATCGCAGTGAAATCCTCGCGGGACAAATCTCAACGGCCGTTCAGGGCAGATATTCGCCCGAGGCCGCCCTGCATAAATTGCTCGAAGGCACGGGCCTGACGGCCGAGAAATTCAATATGGGGCAAGGCAGCGCGTTCATCCTGAAGTCAGCGAGTGATAGTGCCGCCGTGCCGTCGCCCAATGGGCTGGGCAATCTGACCGGCTATCCCGGATTTGTGCAGGCACGCGTCTGGCAGGCGTTGTGTGGCAACCCGCTGACCGTGCCCGGCCGCTATCGTGCCGTGCTGCGCTTCGAGCTTGACGCCTCCGGGCACATCCAGCATCCCCGCCTGATCGGCTCGACGGGCGACCGTCGCCGGGACATCGCAGTACTCGAAACGCTACGTGACCTCCGAATGGACGCCGCACCGCCCAAGGACATCGCGCAACCCGTCACGATGTTGCTGCTGCCGCGCGATGCCGAATTCGGCATGTCGTGCGACGCCGACCCGGCAGCCAGGGCGGGCTCATGAGCGACGACACGCCGCCGATGGTGCTGGTGGACTATCTTACCAAGCACTACACCACGCTCAAGTCGCGCATGACACGCCTGCTGGGCAACGGCGATCTCGCCGGCGATGCGCTTCAAGACACCTGGCTGCGCGTGCACAGTCGCGAGGAAGACGAGCCGATCCATAGTCCGGCAGGCTACCTGTTGCGCATGGCCGTCAATATCGCCGTCGACATACAGCGCCGTCAGGGGCGAGCCCTGCCGCTCGACGAAATCGCCGAACTCATGGACATGGCCGATCCCTCGCCCGGACCGGAGCAGATCGCGGAGGCACGCTCCCGCGTGGAGGCGCTGCGTCAGTTCATCGACGCCATGCCCAAACGGCGTCGCCAGATTGTGCTGATGGTTCATTGGGACGGACTGGAACAAAAGGAAGTGGCTCGTCGGCTCGGCGTTTCGCTGCGCACGGTCGAGTCTGATCTGAAGCGGGCGCACGACTACCTGATCGCCCGGAAAGACCGATGATGAAAATAATCTGCGGTTCCCCAGGGGGATCGTTCGTCCTTGCATATGAGGCCAAATTTCAGGCAGCCCGCCTGCCACTCGTGCATGCCAGATCCTTCCCGGATGGCGCAGTCTATGGGGAAAACGCGTGAGTTCCGCTGACGACAACCGCGGCCCGTCGTCGGGCGACCTTGAGCGCCAGGCATGGGCGTGGCTGCGTCGTCTAAGCTCGGGTGACGTGACGTCGTGGGATGCCGACGCGTTCAAGCGCTGGCTGCACACCAGTCCGGCGCATCACGCTGCCTTCAGCGAGGCCAGGCAGGCGTGGGCGTTGATCAAGCCCGCCGCGCGCGAGGTGCTGGTGAGCAATCCCGAAGCGGCCCGGCAGCATGTGCGCGCGCTGAATGGACCGAATCTCGGCCGCCGCGCGTTTCTCGGTGCGGCCGCGAGCGCTGCCGTGGTCGCCGGCGTTGCCGTGCTGCATCCCCCTGCCGGCCTTTGGCCCGCCCCGGCAGCGTGGGGGGCCGATTTCCGCACGGCGACCGGCGAGCAGCGCACGATCTCGGTGGCGTCGAGGGTGAACGTCATGCTCAATACCGAGACCAGCATTCGCCGGGAAACCGCAGGTGCGAAAATGGTCGGTATTCGGCTGCTGACCGGGGAGGCTGCGGTCGATGTGGCGGCGGGCGGTGCCGCCTTTGCCGTCATCGCCGGTGCGGGGCGCAGCGAAGCCAATGCGGGACGTTTCGAAGTGCGCCGTCTGGCCAGCGGTGTTTGCGTGACGTGTATTGACGGGGCCGTGAGCGTCGATCACCCCGCCGGCCGCCATGTCTTGAGGGCCGGTGACCAGACCGTCTACGACGACGCGACGGTTGGTCGCGTCAGACGTGTCGCGGTGGCCGATGTCTCCGCATGGCGCAACGGTATGCTGGTGTTCCGCGAGACGCCGCTCAGTCAGGTACTCGACGAGATCAACCGTTACCGGCGCGGCAGGGTGGTGCTGATGAACGCATCGCTGCGCAGCCAGCCCGTGAGCGGGAGCTTCGACATTACGTTGCTGGATATGGCCGTGGCGCAACTGGAGCGCACGTTCGGCCTGAATGCCCGCGCTTTGCCGGGCGGATTGGTCGTACTTTCCTGACGTCTTCGCAGCGACGTGGCCGCCATGTCGTGTCGCTGTCTCTTACAGAAAAAATTCTTCGAAATATTCTGCGGGTGGATGGGTTCGCCGTTCGTCCTTGAGCATGGGGTTGCGTTGTCATCATGACGATACGTCGTGGGTGTCCGGCGTACCCCGATGAACAGGACTTCCCGGCACGGGGCGGGCGGTCGAGTGGTATGGACCCTTTACCGGCAGGATTTGAGATGAGCACACGCGGTCACACGGGCGCAGCACGAAAATTACGGTATCCTAAACAACTGAGAAACGTGTTTCGTGCAGCACCGATGACGCGTGCTATTGCCATGGCGCTGGCGACGGGCGGCATGTTCGTCGAGGCGCATGCGCAACAGGCTTTCAGCGCAGGTTGGTTCGCCGCTCGGGGCGCTGCACAGAATACGGCGACGCAGACCGGCAGACTGCCTAACGGCATGCCAGTTTCATCGTTAAATACGCCGTCCGAGCAACAGCGTCTTGCGAACGTTCAACTGCAACGCTCCATCGATAATCTGGGCATCACTGCGCAGGCCATCGCGGCGCAGCAATCGATGCAGTCCGCCGCCAGACAGGCCGCGCAGAACGACGCCTCAGTGCCGGACGGTTTGACCGCCGGCGGCCTGAAAGTCGACTCCAACAGCCTGACGCAGGGCTGGATCAACGCCAACGCGCCGACCCAGACCGTGTCCGGCGGCAAGACCACGGTGTCGGTGCAACAAACCGCCGACAAGGCCATTCTGAACTGGGAGACGTTCAACGTCGGCAAGAACACCACGGTCGCTTTCGAGCAGCAGCGCGACTGGGCGGTGCTCAATCGCGTGAACGATCCGAAAGCCCGGCCGAGCGTGATTCAGGGGCAGATCAAGGCAGATGGCACGGTGCTGATCGCCAACCGGAACGGTGTTGTGTTCACGGGGTCCAGCCAGATCGACACGCGAAATCTCGTGGCGGCGGCGGCCAACATCAGCAACGACCAATTTCAGAACAACGGCATCTATGGTGTCGGGGCCAGCACCCCGACATTCACCGGGGCTGCGGGCAAGGTGGAGGTATTGGCCGGTGCGCAGATCGCGACGCGCGCACCCGGCGCGTCGACCGACGGTGGCGGATACGTGTTACTGCTCGGTAAGGAAGTGCACAACGCAGGAGACATCGCCACGCTCAAGGGGCAGGCGGTGCTGGCGGCAGGCGACAGCTTTGTCATCAAGCGCGGTGTCGGGACCAACAGCAACCCGGCGTCGACCACACGCGGCAGCGAGATTACGCCGCAATTCGCCGCCAACAGCGCGGCCGGACTCGTGACCAATTCGGGCCTGATCATGGCTCGCGAGGGCGATGTCACGCTCGCCGGGCGCGATGTCCAGCAAAACGGCGTGGCAATTGCCACCACATCGGTCAACACGCGCGGCACGATCCATCTATTGGCCGTGGGGGCCGATAGCAAGATCGCCGTTGGGCGCGGGGCGGCGACCGCCATCGTGATCGATGGCAACGGCAGCGCGCTGGACAGTCAGCGCAGCGCCTTGCTCGGGCCGCCCGTCGAGGGGGCCTACAACATTACACCGGTCGACGACCGTCGCGACCAGTCGCGTATCGAGATTACCAGCGCGGGCACCGTCGACTTCCTGCAGGACTCGCTGACGCTTGCGACCGGCGGACAGATCATCGTCAACGCGGCGACACGCAGTCTGGTGCGCGACGGCGCCCAACTCGATGTCTCCGGTGCCGTCGGCGTCAATCTGTCGATGGAGAGCAATAACGTCAAGGTCAACGTTCAGGGCAACGAGCAACGCGATGCACCGGGCAATCGCGGCAGCAAACTGCTCAACAGCAATGATGTGTGGATCGACCGCCGCAAAGTCGTCTTCGTTCCAAAGGGCACGAACGGCTACGACAGCGACCGCTGGTACACGGCAGGCGGCCTGCTCGAAGTCAGCGGCTACCTCGGTACCCAGGGACATAGCGTTGGCGAATGGATGGCACAGGGTGGCACGCTGACCTTCGGCGGCGCGGACGTCGTTACGCAATCGGGGTCCAACATCAATTTGTCGGGCGGCACGTTCAATGTGCAGACCGGCTATCTGAAGCAGACTTGGCTCAAGGGTGCCGACGGAAGTCTGTACGAAGTATCGAAGGCCCCGGCCGACCTGCTTTACACCGGCATTTACAAGGGCTTCGAGGATGTCCACGCCCGCTGGGGTGACCGCGCGACCCGCTACTACGCCACACCGCTCATCGCGCCGTCGACACGCCTTGAGAATGGCTACACGGTCGGTCGCGACGCCGGGCGACTCTTGGTCTCGACCAAGAGCGCGGTGCTCGAAGGCGGCATTGTCGGCAACGTCTTCCAGGGTGCCCGGCAGACACAAGCCCCGGCACCGGATCTCGACGGGTACAACCAGTCGCAGAACACCGTCGCACGTCAAGGGCAGTTGATCGTCGGCAAGTATCAGTCGATGTACGACAAGACCAGCGGCCTGCTCTACGACAACCTGAGTGCGGTGATGAACGAGGTCGACTTGCGCGACACGCAAGCGCGCGTTGCGGCCGGGTTGGATCTCACCACGGCGACACCCGCTGAGCGTCAGGGCAAGCTGGTGCTCGACACGTCGCAGCTCAACGGCTTTTCGCTCGGCGCGATACGGCTTGCCGCCAAGGACCGTATCGAGGTCGGCGGCGACCTTCAGGCCGCGTCCGGCGGTCTCGTCACCTTGTACGGCAACGACGTGGCGGTGAACGCCAACGTGAGCGCGCACGGCGGCCGTATCCAGATTGGCAGTCTGCTCAGTCAGATGGATACGAACGGTCTTGTCAACACCGTCGTCAATTCCGTCGCGCCCGTGGGCAACGTCACCCTGGCCCAGGGCGTGAAACTCGATGCGAGCGGCCTGTGGAGCAACCTGGTGACGAACCCGGACCGGATCGACGGTCTGCCGTATCGCGATGGCGGCAGCGTTGTCATTCGCGGCAGTGGCAACGTGAGGCTGGGGCAGGGCAGTCTCATCGACGTTTCCTCGGGGGCGACGCTCGCGAGCGACGGTAAATTGCAAGGCGGGCGCGGCGGCGATGTGACGCTGGCGGCAACAGGCGACAACGCAACGCTTGCGCTGGGGTCCGATGCCGACCTTCGTGCCTATGGCTTCGGCGGTGGCGGCACATTCGACGTGCTCTCGCAGAAGGTACTGATCGGCGATGCACTCGCAGCGCCGGATGCGGGAACCCTGACGCTCGGCGGCGACTTCTTCAACAAGGGGTTCTCCAATTATCGGGTGAACGGTGCGGTAGGCCTGAGCGTGAGCGATGGCGCGCATGTCGATGTAACGATGCCCGTCTATCGACGTGCCGACGAAGCGCGCGATCTGACGACGGCAAACGACCTGCGCGACAGGTTCACGGTGTGGACTCCGCAGTTGTATCAGGAGAACGCTGCCAAGGCGGTGCTCACCCAGCGCAAAGGCGCGAGTCTTGCCCTGCAAACCGGCAACTACCTCTCGACGGCGCAGGACATGGCGACGGCGCAGTTGGTCATTGGAAAGGGCGCTGTCGTCAGCGTCGACCCTGGCCAGTCGATCGCATTGAGCGGCATCGGCCAGATCACGGTGAATGGCACCTTGGACGCCTGGGGCGGCAACATTACATTGGGCGACATGAAGGACAATGCCGTGGTGGCCGAGACGGTCAACGCGCACGGGCATGCCCGCTCGATCTGGATTGGCGAGAGCGCCGTGCTGGACGTGGCGGCCCGGGCGGCGACGGCGAGCGACGCGCGTGGCAATCCCTACGGACTGGTGCGCAACGGCGGCAATATCGTCATCGGCGCAGAGATCGATCATGTTACCGGTAGCGCGACAGGCACGCACCTGTTCGTCGTCGTGCGTAACGGTGCCGTACTCGATGCTTCCGGCGCGCAGGCGAAGCTCAACGTCGACGGTCAGGGCGTAAGACAGGTCACGACCAACGGCGGCAATATCTCGATTGCGTCGAACAATGGCCTGTATCTGGACGGTGCGTTCAGAGCGGCTGCCGGTGGTGCTGGTGCGACGGGGGGCACATTCTCCGTTGCGCAGGTGAGTGCGGCCTATCTGAAGCAGGCGGCGACCGAGCGCGTGCTTGCATCGCGTGAATGGACTGTTGAGCAAGTCCAGAGTGAGGGCCCCTTGCACGGCATGCTGACGCCCGCACAGGCCGCCGCCGCACTGACTTATGGGTACGGCCGATTGTCCGTGGCACAGATCGAGGCAGGTGGCTTCGATAACTTTTCCATCCTCGGGCAAGTTGGATTTTCTGGCGATGTTTCGCTCAAGCTCAACCAGAATCTGCAGATCTACGGCGGCCTCACGACGGCGAAAGGCGCTGCCGCGCCGTCGAACGTCCACCTCGATGCGTCGTACCTGCGTCTGGCTCAGGCACGTTTGAATGCTCGGGACGGGTACGTCGTCCCGGGCGAGGTAACGCCTGCGCCGCGCCCGCTCATTGGCAAACTGGATGCGAAAGCCAACCTCATCGACGTTCGCGGCAGGGTGGCCGTCGACGCCGGTAACATTGAGTTGACCAGCCGTGGCGACTTGCGGTTTATGCCCACCAGCGACGGTTGGAATGGCGGGGAGCCCGTCACGGTGCTGGCCGGTCCCGGAGACATCACGCTTCGCGCCGCGCAGTTGTACCCGGGCACCGGTGCAGGTGCTGCGGTCAGGGCCGGCTACAGTGTTGTCAAGGGTCTGGCCGGCTACGACCCGGCGCGTAAGCTGAGCGTCGCACGCACCACTGATGTCATTCCGGAGCTCCCGTATTCGGCATTCGGTTCGCTGTCGTTGCTGGCCGCGAACGTGGAACAGGGCGGTGTGGTCCGTGCACCATTGGGACGCATTCAGCTTGGCACACCGGGTTATGACGGCGCGAACAGCCTGGCCGTCCGTCTTTTGCCCGGCAGCGTGACATCCGTGAGTGGTGCCGGTCTCACCATGCCCTATGGGGGCACGCTCGACGGTCAAAGCTGGACTTACAACGGCAAGGACGTCACCTTCCAGGGCGCGGGCGGCGTTGCCGGCTTGGTATTGGCGGGGAAGTCGGTCAGCGTTGAGCGCGGCGCGCTGGTCGACCTTTCGGGCGGTGGCGACCTCATGGGTGCCGGCTTCGTGTCGGGGCGAGGCGGTTCCACCGACGCGCGCTTCTATCCGCTGATGCAGGTTGGTGCGAATGGCGGATTCGTCTTGCCGGATTCGAAGACCAACCCGGTCTACGCCATCGTTCCTGGCGTGCAAAGGGCCTACGCACCGTCGGCAGGCGGCACTGGCGATCCGGCCATCGGCCGCCAGATCACTATCGGCGCGGGCGTGCCCGGTCTGCCCGCAGGCACCTACACGTTGATGCCTTCGACTTACGCGCTGCTGCCGGGCGCGTTCCGCGTGGAAATCAACGGACGTGCGGGACAAGGCGCGGGCGCATCGGCGCAGGCCATGCGCAACGGCTCGTGGTCCGCTTCCGGAACCCTGTCGACGGCAGGCACCGGGTCTCGCGACAGTCTTGCCAGCCAGATGATCCTGACACCGGCGAATGTGTTGCGTACCTACTCGCAATACAACGAGACCGACTATGCCACGTTCGCGATAGCCGATGCGGCGCGGCGCGGTATTCCGCGTCCCGCGTTGCCGGTCGACGCCAGAACGCTTCAGTTGGCGCTACAGCCGGGCGACGGTGCCAATGCCTTCCGTTTCGATGGCACGGGCCGTTTCGATGCGGCGCAAGGCGGCTACGGCGGCACGGTGTCGGTATTGACGCCGATAGGAAGCGCTGGGATTCAGGCGCTGGAAGTCGTGGCCGCGAACGCCAACGCCACGCCCGGATTCCGGGGCGTCACGCTGCGCGCGGACAGCCTGAACAATATCGGCGCGTCACGCATTGTGCTTGGCGGTATGCCAGCGACAACCTATGGTCAGGGGGGCAACTACATCAGCTTCGGCTATGACATGCCCGAGCAGCTCTATTTGCGTAGCGGCGCGATATTGTCGGCACCGGAGGTGTTCCTCGTGGCGGCGGATAATACCGGAAATCCGCTCGCGGGTGGTCTGATTCGCGTGGAGCAGGGGGCGGGCATCAACACGCTCGGCCGGGGCAAGGTCGCTTACGACGCGAACGACGGATTCATCTATCAGGCAAACGGCTATGTACTCGCGGCGTCCAACGGGCTGGTGAATCTCTTGCCGTCCAGTGCTGCCGCGCGAGGGGGGATCGAGATAGGCAACTGTCCCGGTGGCGCATGCACCGGCACGACAACGCTCTATTCCGAAGGCACGATCGCTGCCGCAACGACCGGCTCGTTCACGCTCGACGACGCTGTGCGCTACGGCACGCGCAATCTCACGCTTGCGGTGGGCGCCATCAACGTCGGTACCTCGCAAGCGCTTGCCGAAGCGCAGGCGAACGGTACTCGCGCGAACGGTCTGGCGATGAACCAGAGTCTGATGGACCGACTGCTGCGCGGCGACACGTCGACAGGTGCCCCGGCATTGGAGACGCTGACACTGAGCGCGGCGAACAGCGTCAACTTCTACGGCGACGTCACGCTCGATACCTACGACAAGACAACCGGCAAATCCGTGCTGAGCCGTCTGGTGCTCACCACGCCGGCCATCTACGGGCAGGGCAATGCCGCGACGGCGGCCACTATCCGTACCGCTAACTTGATCTGGGGCGGGGCGCAGAGCGAGCCCGGCGCCGTGATCACCAACGGGGCAGGCACCGGCAGCGGCGCGTTGAATCTGGAGACGGAGCGCTTCGAGTTCGGTTTCGGACCGTTCTCGCAACCAAGCAGCATCAAGTCGTACGACCGTCTGGCGCTGGGTTTTGCCAACGTCAACATCAGCGCCAGCGATCGCGTGACGTCGAATCACAAGGGCAGTTTGTCCGTGTATCAGTCAAAGGGCGCCTATGACGCGTTGAGCGGCTTCCAGTACAGCGGCGGTAACCTGAACCTGACGACGCCACTCATGACGGGGGCGGCCGGTTCCTCGAACCGGATCACCGCTGGCGGCGCGGTTTCCGTGGCGGCGCCCGCAGGTGCGGTGCCGGTCGATCGCTCGCGGGATATCGACGCGCTGGGCGCAGATCTGACACTGCACGGGGATAGCTTGCGCGTGGCGACGGCCGTGGTGCTGCCTGGCGGCAAGCTCACGCTGATTGCCGATAAGGATCTGACGCTGGCCGACGCCGCGCAGATCGATCTGGCAGGGCGCAAACGCAGCTTCTTCGACGTCGACAAATTCACCTGGGGAGGCGACGTTGTGCTGGAGAGCCGTGGCGGCAACATCTTCCAGTCAGGCGGGTCGACCATCGATCTGTCCGCCGTCAACAGCAGCGCGGGCACGCTAAAGGCCATCGCCCTGGATGCGGCAGCGGGGCAAGTGGATTTGGAAGGCCGGATTCTCGGCAACAGCAGCGGCCGCTACGATGCCGCCGGCACGTGGGTCCCGTTCATGCCGGGCAGAGTGGAGATCCGTGCGCAATCGCTGGGCGCCGGGTCGCCGGATGCGCAGTTCGCGGCGCTCAACACGCGGCTGAACGACGGTGGCGTGTTCGGCGGGCGCAGTTTCCAGCTCAAGCGCGGCGACCTGACCATCGGCAGTGAACTCAAGGCGGGCGACGTCAACGTGTCGGTCGATAACGGCAGTCTGACCATCGCCGGCATGATCGACGCCAGCGGCGAGCGTGTCGGGTCGATCCGGCTCGCGGGGAAAAACGGTCTCGCGCTGGCCGATACTGCAGTGCTCGACGCGCACAGCACCGTATTGCGCGTGGACAGTTACGGCAAGATCATCGACAGTCCGAACCGAGCCATCGTCGAACTCAGTTCGGGCAATGGCACCCTCACCCTGGGGCGTGGCGCACAGATCGACTTGCGTCACGGCACGAATGCGGCGTTCGGCACGGCAGCGGGGCAGAACGACGGCGTGCCGCGCGGCACGCTCACGCTGAACGCGCCGCGCCTGGGGAGTCAGGGCAGCGTGGGCGATGCCGATGCCGCCACCTACGGTGACGTTGCCATCGACGCTCGCAGCGGTCTGACCATTCGCGGGGCCAAGTCCATTGCACTGAACGGCATGCAGCGGTACGACGACGCCCCATATGCCACGCTCAAGGATGCCAATGGCAACGTCCTGCTCGATGTGAACGGCAAGCCGGTGCTGGAACTGGCGGCCGGCGGGCGCCCGTATCAGGTGATCGATCAGGCGTACATGGACGGCAAGCACGCAGACAGTACGACCTTCATCGACCACTCACTGGCCAACGGCAATTTGCTGAACGTGAAGATGGCGGGGCTCAATAACGCCGACTACCTCGGCGCGTTGCATTTGCGTCCCGGCGTGGAGGTTGTGAGCAAGACCGCCGACGGCGACATGATCGTTCGCGGTGACCTCGATCTGTCGGGCTATCGCTACGCGAGCCTCAATCCGCTCTCGGCGAAGACCAACGTCTACGGTTCTGGAGAGGTGGGCATGCTCACCGTGCGGGCGGGCGGAAATCTCGATATTTTCGGCAGCATCAACGATGGCTTCTCGCCGCCGCCGATCACCAAGGACGATAACGGGTGGAAGCTGCTGCCGGGCATGAACTTCGGCGGAGACGACATCGTCGTGCCGGGGCTGGGCGTGACGCTGGCCGACGGTACCGCGTTCCCCGCCGGGGCGATCCTCAACTACGACTTGCCGATCAAGGGCGTTGTCATACCGGCCGGTACGCGCATGCCGGTGACAGTGACGCTCGACGCGCCTCTGACATTGCCCGCCGGCACGGTACTCACGGGCGCCGTGCGCGACAGCGCGGGCAATGTCTTGTTTGCGGCTGGCACGCTGCTGAAGACGTCGGTAACGCTTGCCGCCGATTCCCGGATCGACCCTGGCTCGGTGTTGCCGTTGGGCGTGAGCGCACGCGCCATGCTCTGGCCTAAGGGCGTGCCGTTGCTAGGAACACCTGATCCGGGCGAAGGCGATCTGAAACGAAACGTGGTGTTGCTCAACGGGGCACAGGCGCTTGCTGCGGGGGCGGTGATCCCGTCAGGTACCGACGTGAAACTGCTCGCGGGGGTCGACTCAATCGAGCTGCGTCCGGAGATTGCCGGCCGGCAAGGCAAGTCGTGGGCCATTGCCCAGATGCTGCCCGAGGGATCTCAGTCGTGGTCGCTGCGGCTGGTCGCGGGGGCCGATACAACTGCGGCCGATAGCCGGATCGTACAAACGCGTCCGGTGCATGGGGACCTGCGGCTGGCAGACAGCCACTACGGCATGTACGGCAAGGGTGTGCCACCCAAAGGGGTTCAGTACTGGACGCAGGAGGCGGCGGATTTGGGGATTGACGGCATTGTGGCAGGCGAAAAGATCGACGAGGCCCTGCTCAAAAAGCTGGGTGTCGACTCCTCCGTCGATGATTTCTGCTCGGATTCACCGGCATATTGCGTCCTCAAGGTCAGCTATACGTGGACGCAGCAAGGGATCGACGAATGGGGCGATCCGTCGCTCCATGTGGGTGACGTGCTGGACCCGGTCAAACTCGGCTGGCCGACGATGTGTGATGAGAACCCGGGGTGGTGTACCGCGCCGGGCATGACGTACAACTACTACGCGACGAGTCAGCGCTTCAGCGTCTTGCGCACTGGCACGGGCGATCTTGAATTGCTCAGTGGCGGCAACATGCGAATGGACTCGTTGTACGGTGTCTACACCGCCGGTACGTCGTCGGCCAAGACTCGCCCGGATGATCCGTACAACCTGCCGCGAGCGAGAAGTGCGGCCGGCACCGTGCTCAACGAGCCCGCAGGCAACAATGAAGCGTTTGTCGACGGTGGCGCCGACAGTGTGTATCGCGCCTGGTATCCCGATCAGGGCGGCAACCTGTCGCTGCGTGTCGGCGGCAATCTGACGGGGTCGATACTGCAACCGAGCGCGTGGATCAGCCAGCGGCCGCTTCCGGGCGACGGCGGGTACGACAGCGCCAGTGTCAGCAACTGGTTATGGCGTCAGGGCAGCGATGGCGTGGCCACCGGCACCCAGGCGCAACCGACGGCGTGGTGGATCAACTTCGGCAGTTTTGTCAGCGCATTTGGCGGGGGCGTGAGCCGACTGATCGGCTTTACAGGGTTCGGGACGCTGGGCGGGGGCAATCTGACGGCGCAGGTCGATGGCGACGCAGGGCAATTGACGAGGCTTGTCGGCAGTCGTTTCTCTGAGGTGGTGAACCCGCGCCCACAAGGGCTGGTGCTGGCTGTTGCGAGCACCGGCCGTGTCGCGGCGGACGGCAGCATGACGTTGACCGGTGGCGGCGACCTCGATTTGCGCGTGAGCGGCGCGGTGAATCCTGTTGGCAGTAATTCTCTCGACCACGCGAACGGCGTGGTCAGCAACCTGCGCGGTCACACCGAGATCAAGGCCGGCCAACTGGGTACGATCGACCTCGTCTACGGCAACGCGTGGTTACAACATACGGCGGGCGAGACCCGCGCGTTCGATCCCTTCCGATCCACGCGTGGCGACATGAGAGGCGGATTCACGTTAGTGCCGGGGGATTCGACGTTCAACCTGTCGACCCTGTCGGATCAGGTCACGCACGACGTCGCCGATCCCGGCCGGCTTCCAATGGACTATGCCTCGCCGTATATCAGCAAGACGGGCATTTACGGTAGCGGCTGGAGCTGGTTCACCTTGTGGACGGATCGCACGGCCATCGATATGGTCACCGCGGGCGGCAACCTCACGCCGGTCAACACCTCGGTCGGCACGTTGACGGATGAGGCCGTGATGTATCCGTCGACGCTGCGTGCTGTAGCGGCCAGTGGCAGCCTCTACTACAGTAAGCCGGGGCTCGTGCAGGGCACCACTAACGACGGGTTCCCGGTCTTGCTGGCACCGTCGTCTACGGGTGGTCAGTTGCAGTTCCTCGCCGCTGACTCGATCTATGCAGGGGGCTTCACGGTCAGCCAGTCCGGGGCGTCGAAGCGCGCGATTGCGACGCCGCAACGGCCCGCGTATCTGTCCTGGTTGCTGCCCGTGGGTGGGTCGATGGCACAGACACCGGACGCCACCAATCTTTCTGGCGACGGTAATCGCGCGGGGCTCGGGATGTTCCCGCTGTTCGCATTCGACGCGAATTCTGCGACGGGGCAACCGAATGCCGGCGCGATCCCGGCGCTCTTCTATGCCGTGGATGGTGATCTGGTTGGGGTGAGTACCGGGCGGATCATCAAGTTCGCCGGCACAGGCACTTTCTTCGAGCGGGAACCGCGGCGCGGCCGCACCTGGTATGAGGGTGCACAGCCGGTCCGGATGCTGGCGGGACGCGACATCGTGCGAAGTGGCAACCTGCTGCTTGAGGGAGGCTCTGGGGCCATTGCAAGCGGTTTCGATTTGAGCTACACGGGCAATCTGTTCGTTCATAACAACGCGACCGACGTGTCGGTCGTCTCTGCCGGACGCGACATTCTCTATAGCTCATTCAACGTCGCCGGTCCGGGCACGCTGGATATCAGCGCCGGGCGCAACATTCTGATGGAAGACCGTGCTGCGGTGACCAGCGTCGGACCTGTCACGACAGCCGATACGCGTCCCGGTGCGAGCATCGCCATGCAGGCGGGTGTGGGTGCCAAGGGGCTGGATTATCTCCAGTTCGTGAAACCCTATCTGGACCCGGCCAATCTGGCGCGCACCGGCGTGCCGTTGGCTGATCAGGCGGGCAAGGTCGTGAAGACCTACGAAGCGGAATTGGCGACGTGGCTGGCCGAACGTTACGGCTTTTCGGGCACCGGAGACGAAGCCCGCGCGTACTACCTCGGATTGCCGGCGGAGCAGCAGAGGGTTTTTGCGCGCGATGTCTATTTCGCCGAACTCAAGGCTGGCGGGCGCGAGTACAACGATCCGGCCAGCCCGCGCTACGGCAGCTTCCTGCGCAGCCGCAATGCCATTGCCGCGCTTGCCCCGGACACCGATGCGAATGGCAATCCCACGGCGTACGCGGGCGACATTCTGATCTTCCGGGGGAATCGGGTGATCTGGGACCAGCAGAATCAGGTGAACATTTATGACCCGCGCAGTGGCTACATCCGCACCAACTACGGCGGGGGCATTCAACTCCTCACGCCGGGCGGGCGCCAGGTCTTCGGTATCGAGGGCGCGGCGCCGCCGGCAGAGTCCGGTGTGCTTACGCAAGGCGGCGGCAATATCGAGATGTTCTCGCGCGGCAGCATTCTGCTCGGCCAGAGCCGGATCATGACGACCTTCGGAGGCGGCATTCTTGGCTGGTCGTCGGAAGGGGATATCAACGCGGGGCGCGGTTCGAAGTCCACAATCGTCTATACGCCGCCCAAGCGTGAATACGACCAGTGGGGCAACGTGAAACTGTCGCCGCAGGTGCCGAGCACCGGCGCGGGGATCGCCACACTCAACCCGATTCCGGAGGTGAAGCCGGGCGACGTCGATCTGCTGGCGCCGCTAGGGACGATCGATGCCGGCGAGGCGGGGATTCGGGTATCGGGGAACATCAATCTGGTGGCGCCGCAAGTGGTGAACGCAGCGAACATCCAGGTGCAGGGGAAGTCGACCGGCATTCCGGTCATCGCTGGCGTGAACGTGGCGGCACTCACCAACGCGAGCGCCAGTGCAGCGCAAGCCGCCTCTGCCGCGCAGGACGCCGTGCAGCGCGAGCGAAGCGCCGCGCGTGCATCGCAGCCGTCGATCTTCACGGTGCGTACGTTGGGGCAGGGGAATGCGCCGGAAGCAGGGGCAGACGCCGGTAAGGTCTTGCCGCTGCGCTCGCCGTTGTCGCCCGAGACGGTGCGCTACAGCGCCTCAAACCCGGTGCAGATCGTAGGGCTGGGCGAGAAGGTCGATCCGGCGCTCTGGGCACGTCTGAGCGACGCGGAACGCCTGGCGTTGCGGCAGGACCGATAGGCGGTGGGTGAAGCGTGGTCATCGAACTGGCGCTCATGCGGGCCTTCGTGGAAGCGGACATCCGTTTCGCGATTCCGGCCATCGTGCAATAGCTTGCTTAAGCGTTCGAGCCTCCGGGGGGGGGCGTGTGCACCACACACTAGACGCCCGGGGGGCTCGAGCCTGCTGGCATAAGCATTGCGGCGTGGTAGGATCGCTCGTGTCCACGTGATTCGGTTCGTGGCGTCGATCCAATCCGGTCCCGTCTCGAGATGGGGACTTCAGGAGGCCAGTATGTCTGCAGAGCAAAAGACGTTACATCGCGGGTTCACCATCATCACCGTTCTCGAACGCCTATCGAAGGGTCGTGCACGGTTGTCGGCCAAGGTGCTCGCCAGCGACGAAGATCACAAGCGACGCCTCGGCGGAAAAAAGCTCCTGCAAGCCAAGCGCTGGTTCGATCACTTTGCGGATGATCTGGCAGCGCCGGTCATCGCCGGACTCAAGCACACCATCGATCTGGAGTTGGCCGCCGCCGCGAAGACCGCATCGGAGACCCCTGCTAAGCCGGCAGCTCCCAAGGCTTCCAAAGCCGCCAAGCCGGCTAAACCTGCGAAGGCCGTGAAGGCCGCCAAGCCGAAAAAAGCGGCGAAGGCGGACAAGCCTAATAAGGTGGTGAAGCCGGGCAAGACGTCCAAAGTTGTCGCTGCGACGAAGTTGGTGCAAGGGCCGAGAGTGGGCAATGGTTCGCCCGCCGCCGTAGGTGCAGCCAATGGCGCGGCACCGGCAAAGTCGGCGAGAACGGCCAAACCGGTCGCGACCGGCAGTGTCGCGAAGACGCGTAAGCGCACTGCGTCGTCGGCGCCCGTCGGAACATCGGCACCCAAGCCGCTCAAGACGGCGCCGGGTCGTAGCACGACATAGCGTCTTACGAGGGCGAGCGGCGCATATCGGGAACGATTGCCGCATTCATGTGCGGACTTCGTCGCGGACGTGTCAAAATGCGCCCGCTTTGCGATCACCAGCGGTGCTTTTTCCTTCGCAGGAAAGCACCGCTAGTCATTTAATAAGCACTCCATTGCATATGCAGTGGAAGCAAGTGCTACCTGCTGAGCGGTTTGGCCTTCATCGACAGCGATGGCAGCGTGGGTGGTACAACGGCGCTCCCGGGCATCACCAAGAGCACGAAGCCGCGTTGTTGGTTCCAGTCAACGCCAAGGGGAGTGCCCTCGTTGAGCAAGCGCACGGAGATGTACCTGACGGGTGTCGACCAGCGCGCAACGGGTGACGCTACCCCATCGTGGCCGCGATGGACGACGGGCACCGGCGCGCCGTCGCAAATCGCCGTCGTCGCTGGCATGCGTCACAAGTTTCAAGGCGGATTTCAGGCCGATTCGCACCGCATTGTCGGCATGACCGGAGGGGGGAGGCCGAAGTCATTCATCCGGTTGCAAAGGGCTCCGCCGCTTGCCGGCGGGGTCTGTTGTGTATCGGGGAAGGCCAATTCGTGTGCATTTCACTCACTTTATGTGTATAATCACGACCTTGTCCAAAATTTGGGCAAGTGCGGGGAGTGGTGCTCACTGACGAACGATGAGTATCTGCTTCGCCATCAATCAACCGTTCAGCCAGTCTGGAAGGCGCGATGCGGGTTCGCGGTAGCGAGCGAGGCGTCGAATGCCAATCGGGAGATCGCAGAGGAGGTGAGTCGCGGTCCCGCCGGATGTGGTGTAGTGCAGTCCGTAGCAAGTCCGTTCGTCGCGCCTGGCAGGAGGAGTCTCCGGCAGGGCGGGGAAGGGTATCTTTGCTCGGTAAGTTAAATATCCGGCTCGAATGAGCCGAATCACTATTCGAGATATTGCATGACCAAGATCGTTATCAAAGACGGTGAACCCGTTGAAGTTGCACTGCGTCGTTTCCGTCGCGCTATCGACGGCACGGGCCTGATCAAGGAAGTCAAGGCACGCGCTGCTTACGAAAAGCCGACGGCTGAGCGCAAGCGCAAGAAGGCCGCTGCCGTGGCCCGTCTGCGTAAGCGTCTGCGCAGCCAAACGCTGAAGAAGAAGATGTACTAAGCACGTCGTTGCGCCGATGGCGCAGTGAAGTGTGAAGTCAAGAACCCGCCGCGAGGCGGGTTTTTTTATGGACGGAAGCGGCGTATCGATTTGCTACACTCGTGGCCGTCGCTGCCACGCCGCGATCCTTTTATCCCCTGACTCCCCACGATTCCGATATGAAAACGTTGACTTTCGCCGCACTCGACGTGCTGACGCAACAAGCCGAGCAGTCGCCGCGTGCGCGCATGAACCAGAACCTGCACGAGTCGCTGGAAGATCCGATTCAGCGTCTGGCCATCGCGATGGAGCCGGCAACGTACATTCGCCCGCATCTGCATCGCCAGACGTGGGAGTTGCTCACGGCCCTGCGCGGCCGTTTTATTGTGCTGACGTTCGACGAGGCGGGTATCGTCACTGACCGCAAGGTGCTCGGAGAGGGCACGAGCGTAACGGAGATGCCGCAGGGCACCCATCACACCGTGCTGTCGCTGGATGCGGGGGCGGTGATTTTCGAAGTGAAGCATGGCCCGTACCGACCGTTCGTCGAGTCCGATTACGCGAGTTGGTCGGCACCGGCAGACACCCCCGAAGCCACAGCGTTCATGGCGTGGGTCAAGACGGCACAAGTGGGTGAGCGCTGGACAGCCTGATGCCCGATAGCGCTTCTACGGCGCGCAATTCGATGGCGCCGTTGAGGCGTCAGCGCGTCCAGCCTTGAAGCTCGATGGCCGTGGCGAGCAGCGCTGTGGCCGCCTAGTCGATCGCACTACACCAGTCGATCCAGTCGACGGTTTCGGGTGGGATAGCGTTTGACTTGCTGTTGCCGCTGCGACCCCGAAGGCATAGGCCCACTTTGCCGATTTGACACAAACGTGTCACAGGGAACGCTGAAAGCCTTATCTGGCTGGTCCCCCCGACAGGAATCGAACCTGTATCTAGCGCTTAGGAGGCACTCGTTCTATCCATTGAACTACAGGGAGAGACTGCATTCTATCCATTAGCGCGATGTCCTTTGAAATCAAGGGCATCGCCTTATTTCACGGGGCTTTCCGGCTCATCGTGATACCCCTACCGTATCACTCCAGATCACTCCGCAACCTGCTGTTTCACGTCGCCATTGCTACACTTTTGCTACAGCAAGGAGGCGACAGTGGCATCGATTGTGCAGGTAGGAACGCGTTGGCGCGCTCAAGTTCGACGCGAGGGAAAGAGTATAGCAAAAACGTTTCGGACGAAGGCGCAGGCCTCCACATGGGCACGCGAAATTGAGGTAGCGGTTGATGAAGGCAGGAATCTGGACAAGGTGTCGGCCAAGACGCTGCTGCCGGCGATCATCGCGCACTACCGGATTTTGCGTGAGGAGTCGAAGCGTCCGGTTCGGGACAAATCTACTGAGGATTACACGCTGAAGCAGTTAGCCGAGCACTTCAGCGGGGTCTCGATAGCCGAGCTTACGCCGAAGACGCTTGTGAAGTTCGCTCAGGCACGGCATAGGGCCGGGGCTGGGGCGGCTACCGTCAACATGGATATTTCGAAGCTCGGGACGGTGCTGCGGCATACGTCGAGCTTTTTGGATTTCGACGTGCCGGACGTTATCGGCAAAGCTCGGCCAATGCTTCATCACCTGAGGTTGATCGGGTCGTCGGGGAAGCGGGAGCGTCGACCGACGGCCGATGAGATCGCGAGAATCATAGCGTGGGATCGGGAGCATCCGGAATACACGTTGCCGTTGGCCGACGTCATCGAAATCAATGGACAGTCGGGGTTCCGGCGTGGCGAAATTTTCCGCATCGAATGGCGTGATTTGGATGAGATCAACCGGATGGTGCTCGTACGTGATCGCAAGGATCCGCGCAACAAGGTCGGGAATCATGAATGGGTGCCGCTGATTGGGACGTCGTTAGATGTGATTAAGCGGCAGGCACAGATTGAGGGTGAGGCGCGTATTTTTCCGTTTTCGCCTCAGACGGCCAGCAAGTATTTTAAGATGGCATGCGATTCAAAAGGCATCATAGATCTGCATCTGCACGACTTTCGCCATGAGGCGACCAGTGCTCTATTTGAAGCAGGTTGGGGGATTGCCGAGGTCGCAGGCGTTACCGGTCATAAGGACTGGCGACATTTGAAGCGCTATACCAACCTCCAACCTGAAGATCTCGCTGAGAAGGGAAAGCTTCTTCCATTCAAAAAGAATCGCAGCGCCAATGGTTAGTGCGAGTTGGCATGACGCCTGCCGTTCCGACATCCGGATGCCCCAATCTCAGGAAATGCAGGCAACTCAAAAATATCTTTTCAAAGTATGTTGTTATGCAGATTTTCCTAGCGATAGGCGTTGCATTATCGGATTTGGATGCACACTGGTTGCCAGTCTCGAGCTGGCACGTTCATCAGGTTTGATTCGTTGATCCTTTGGTGAACGTCAACTTCCGACCCTGAACTGCCTTTTCACCAAATAGGAACACGAAGGCTGCTTGCGAGACCAAGCGGCCGTTCGTACTTAGTTGGATGTCGGATACGGTAAGTGGGCGGCTCGGGCTGGCTCGACTCCGAACGGCGCAAAGAAGTGCGCCATAATGTCGATTATGGACGTTTTTTTTGGGGGGGGTGGCACCCGAGACGACCGAATGAGTGACTTCGCTAACCAACAAAGCCCCAAAGTTATGCAGGTATCGATGATCTGGTGGAATACGAGCCTTTCTCCGACCGCCAGGCCCGGACGCTCCACGCAAGCGGACCGAGACACTGCGTTTGGGATGATCGATCTATTCGCCGGAACCTTATCCATCGACGTGATTTGCCTTGGCGAGATGTCGGCAGATGACGTGGTCGCTATGCGGGCGGCATGCTCTATATCTGAGTATTCGATTTACGAGGGTTTTTCCCGCGCGGGCAGGAGTGCCTTTGATGTTTGTGTGCTTTATCGAACGGCTGCTCTCCTTTTGCTCGATCATAACGAAGTAGTAAGTTTCAGCGGCGGAAGCACTCTGAAGGTTGGTCAACGTATCGATTTTGGAGTGGCAGACAACGAAACCTTGATCCATATATTCGTCTCGCACTGGCCAAGTCGGTTGTGGTGTGATGAAAATCACATTGACCGGCACCGGTTGGGCATGCAGCTCCGGGACGCTGTGGACGGGATTATCGGCGCTGACAACTCGGCCCACGTTATCGTGATGGGGGACTTCAATGACGAACCATTCGCGAAATCGTTGGAAGGACATTTGAAAGCAACTCGCGATCGCACACTTGCCTCGCGACGCCGTCACCTAATGTACAACCCGTTTTGGCGGTACATGGTGTCGAACGTTCCATACTCGGGAGAATCCTCGGAACTGCCATCTTATGGCGGCAGTTACTATTACAAATCGGGCGGATTAACCAAATGGCATACGTTTGATCAAATTATATTCTCTTCGTCATTTCTTGGTAATTCCAAGTGGCATCTGAGGGAGGATGCCGTAAGGGTCGTGGATATACCGTTCTATACCGAACTGGTTAAAGATGATGATAAATTATTTGATCATATGCCTGTGTTTGCACTTATTGAAAAGGTGATTTTAAATGGTTGATTTTACGAAGCATTTAAATATTGGCCTCGACGCAGCGAAGACCGCCGAGGATAATCGAGCGGAAATTGATGCCGTGTTTGATGAATTAAACAAGCAACTGCTTGCCGCCACAGAAGGCAAGGTTCAAATTCAACGTAAGGAATTCCGGGATGGTTGGCAGTTCACCAAAAATTTTCAGCCGGTGACGTATTTTGCTTTGGCAGTTTGCTCAACCATTCCAACGGTGAACCCTACAGAGATTGCAAAATGGAATATGGCACGCTCCGGCTATCCGTGCGAAATCGAACTCGCAGGGAATGGTAAATGGTACTGCGAGGACAGAAAGGGGCTGGAAACAGCGTTTGGAACGCTGCTGCAAGACCCGTTGGTCGGTGAGACTATCCAGAAATATATGCGTATGCCTGATCGCCGAAACTCAGCGGAAAGTTAGCCCTATAGCTCGGTTCTGCGTCATCTCCGGCGCGGCGGAGGCACCTCAGGAGCCAGTTCGTCAGCATTTCCAGCGGATAACCGCACCCTGGTCTTTGCAGGAGACCGCACCGCTAAGCCTAGGGTATCTTCTTTCCAGCGCCAGCCACTCATTCAACGGGTTCAACAACAAGCTTAAACAAAAACTTGAAGGCTGGTCGCCGGGCATCGCGGGTACGGGTGTCTGTTTCCGCAGCATAGCGGTTGTCCGAATGTCCAGACGTCATTGGATTCCAACGTCGGTTGTTGGCCGGATGCCGCCCCGCGCCGCTCGACGAAACCTTCGTGCGCCCCCCCCTGCGACCACCCGGATTTCTCCTAAGCCGTCATTCGTGTTAGTGTAATCCACCCCCTACCGTTCCGGTTTCTGCAATGGCTTATCGACTGCACATCGAACGTGATCCGTCCATCTCGCTGGATGAATGGCGGGCCGCTATCCTCGGGCAAGCCTCTTTAAAGGAAGACGAGCGCCCGGTAACGTCGGTGAATCCAGTGACGGGCGAAAGGATTTCGATTCCGGGAAGACCTGGCGATGTCGCGGTCCTTGTCAATGGCGAGTGGATCAAGACCTTTAGCTGGAATCGTGGCTGTGCAAGTTTCAACGCGCCTCGGAATCTATCCGCAGTCGATCCAACGATGGCTGCGGCTATGCAACTGGCCGTGACGCTTTCTGCCGTCGTCCGGGGCGATGAAGGCGAGGCCTACCCGCTTGCTGGCTAAATTCCGCCGGCCGCTGCTCTGCGACGGGCGACTTCCGACTGTGGATTCAACCGGTCACTCAATCCCGTGCAGAGCACTACTTATCCGGTTTGTTTCTTGCCGCCAATGAAGATCTCAAATCACAAGTTTTCTTAACTTAGCGACTTTTTTCGCCAGCAATCCAAATTCCAGCGGTTGAACTGCAAAGGAATCTGATACTTGTCGTGAGAACCCAAGCAAGCTGAGCTTTGCTTGGGTAATGTCACCAGTTTGTATCGCGGCAACTATCTTCTCTGTAATCACTATAAGCCTTGAAAAGTCTTCTGTCGCTTTCACATCACCGCTCTCCGTAGTTGCTTTCCGGTAAGCCTCGAGCGCAACTGAGATTTCATTGATAAGTGATTGCATATTGAAACGCTCCGGGAATCGCGGAGGATGTTTAGTTAAAGTGAGTCGGCCTCATCGGATGAAGTTCCGAGTTGGTAGTAGTAATTCCTGCGCACTGCCAAAGCTAATATTGTCGATGATTCCAGAGACAGGGTCGACCGGTTGAATCCACAGCCGAGAGCCGACATGCGAAGTGCTTCGTAAATTTAACCCACGTCGGGCAATTGATTTACTGCTGGGCTATCCGGATGAGCAACTCGGACTCGGATAGCCCTTCCGATCTGTCATGCACCGTAGCGAACAATTGCGTCTTGAGCAATCGAGTCGAGATAGGTAGCGATGGCCTCGTATGAGGCGAAGCGTCTGCCTCCTTCCACGTAAGTTGGAACGGGGAACGTGTCAGCGCTTATCTGATTGCGGATGGTTCCTTCCGCAACGCATAGCAGTTGCGAGAGCTGGGCTACACCCAGTCTCACACCGTACCGCTCAAGGATGTACGCACGAGTAAGCAAGCTCATGTCAGTTCTCCTTCGTGGCTAGCCAAAAGCACCCGAGATGCTGGTTCCAAAATGCCTGGCAGTGGGCCAAGCTTGCGCCGACTTCCTGTGCCGCTTCGAACGCAATGACGATGGCCTTCACCGGGTCGTCGCTCAGGATATGGTCGATTGGATGACGCTCCGGGATAACGATTCCTCGGCTTGACCAATAGCGCTTCTCGTTCATCTTGTGCTCGGCAAAGTCCTTGGTCAGATATTTGCCGAGGTAGGCCGCCAGCTTGTGATGCTGACCTTTCTGACGAAATGGATTTCGGACATTGACGTTGCCATTGTCTTCGCCAACGATGGATATCCAGATCGCGCGGAGCACCCGGTAGTTCTGCCGTCCCTTTACCGCGATGTGTAGATGCCACGCGCCCCGTTTCTGACGTTCCGGGACTGCGACGTACTGGAAATCCTGAATCTTGTTCAAGCGGCGGCGTAGAGCGTCGAAATGGCGCTTCAGGCGATCCTTGTCCTGCATGTTCTCCCGGTAGGTCAGCGTAATCATGCGATCTGCGCCAATGGCCTTACAACGCAATCTGACTTGTTGTTTGGCTCGTTTGGCTGCCGCCATTTGGTTATCTTCCGAATTTTCTGACTCGCCGCGCTTCGCTTTTGGCAGGGTGTGAAGCCTCTGAGCGCCCATGTAGCGGTCGAATCGGGTGACGGTGACCTCGACCTGACCCTCTCCAAAATTTCGTCCCCTGATGATCCACTCTCGTCGGAAGGCGGAATCGTTCACTAAACTCGGTTCTTGCATGGCAGCTCCTTTGTCATGTGTCATCGCGGAGAAGGCGTTGGCCCCGGTGTTCTGCATCGGGGCCTTTTTTCATCCGGATCGAAGTCGAAGTGTTTCTGTCCTGGCTGGATGTGCTTTGCCACCTCCTTTCTCGTTAAGTGTTACGGATATAAATTTAGGGCGCGCTTCGCGCGCCCCCGCCGTCCTCGACCCTGCGGGCGGCGGCGGTCGCGCGAAGCGTCGGTCTTCCTTCGATCCGCGCCACTTTGTCGGCGGGAGCGGAAAGACGGTTTTCAATGAGAGGAGGTGTGGCCGGCGGCGGCACTTCGGCGGGCGTCTGAGGTGTTACCCGCTGCTCGGTCGCGCGGGCCGCGCTGAGTCGCGCGTCAACGGCCCGGACGTTGCAGGTGCGTCCGTGGGCATCCCTGGCTTCGGCATCGGCGCCGACACTCCCGACGCTAGACGTCCTGACACGCTCCACCTGGAGGACGAGAAGGATCTCCGTGTTCGAGGCCGCATCGGCCTGGCTATCGAGGAATCGAGGCAGGAAGGACAGCCCCGTGGTGTTGTCGGACGCCTTATTGGTTGTCAGTCCGCCAATCAAGATGATGTCGCCATCCCGCGAACTGATTTCGGTGCTCACTTCCCGGGTGTTCAGCGTTGGTGACTTGTTGACGCCCGTCGTCGTTTTCACGAAGTCGCTGATTTGCTGCGAGACGTGCAGATCGATAACGCAATCCTTCACGGTCGGCCGCAACTCGAAGATGACGCCGGACGAGTGGTATTCGACTGATTGAACCGGTTCGCCGCCGCCGCGAGGGTAGGAGACGGATTTCAACACGGGGACTTTCTGCCCCACGGTGAGCTTTCCACGCGAGCCGGAGCGAATACGCAGGTTGGGGCTGTTGATGACCTGAAATCGTGTGTCTTTCGATAGTGCCGAGAACACCGTGTCGAGATCGCCGGCTGTGATGCGTACCGAGTTGCTTAGTCTCTCGCCCGTTACCTGTATGGACAGTCCTAAGCCCTTGGAGAGCAGCTCCAGGGCGAGTTGAAACGCGGAGCCGTGCTCGCTGCTTTGGGTGACCTCGTAGGCCATTGCTCGCACTGCGACTTCACCGACCGGCGTATCGACTCGCGGTAGTAACTCCTTGAGCATCAGAATTTCGGCTTTCGTCCCACGGAAAACGAGCGTGTCGCCTTTCTGGTCAATGAGCATCGCCGCAGAACCGTCGGGGATGTTGCCGCCCGCTCGTCCCTCGGGTGGGGCGGGGACTTCCCGGTTCACGGTGAACTGGCCTCGAAACACTGGCCTGACAAGATTGGCGAGATAGGCGGTGTCTCGATATTGGGGGCGATAGACGTAGGTGGATTGCGGTTCCGCATCAATGCCAGCGCTTGATCGCTTGAACACGAAGTCGACACCCTGGCGTCTTTCGATGCCGAACCCGAGCGAATCGAGAAACGCGATGAGGAACGCACGTAAGTCGCCGCGTCTCGTATCAAATCGCATCGAGACCATCCGCTGGTCATCGAGCACTTCGGGGGAAATGACGTAAGGCGTCTTGATAGCTTCCCCATAGAGCAACGAGACGAGCTGCGCCACATTGACGAACTGGAAGTCGAATTTTCCGGATGAGGGGCTCGGCCTTAATCGAGGGGGCGGGACACTTGCGTTGGTCCAGTCGGGCAAGGGGCGGCGCTCGATATTGTCCCGAGTCTCCGGGCCGTCATCGTGAAGGGCTGGCCCTCGGTAATCGATGGGAGCGGGCACGATGCGCGGCTCGTCCGCAAACGATTGGGTTGCAGCGATCAACATCGCGCCAGCGAATAGGGGCTTCATCGCGATTCTCCGAAGAGCTGGGATGCGGGCTTTTGCCCCGACCATGCAGTGACCTGTTGACCGTCGACCTCACCGATGATCCCGAGGCCGCTATTGCGAAATGCAGATGAGGGCTCGACGCGTAAGCGCCCCGCGTTATCGCTCAACACGACGTAACGCTTTCCAGCGACTGAATACCGTCCTGCGACACGCCATCTCTCGCTGAGCTGCGGTAGGCGGGGTGCAGACTCCAACGCTGTGTTCGCCAAGGCCGACAGGTTAGCGTTCGATTCGACCGTATTGGACGGTGATGCCTCTGTTTTTGGATGAAAGAATCGCCAGAGGAACACCCCGACGCCGATCCAGCAGCCCACGAAAAATACGGCGGTCACCCACAGCTTGGGATTGCGCAGCATGTTTTGCCGGGAATCGATGGCGCGCTCTTTCCCTTTGCCGCCGGCATACGACTGATACAGCGGAAAAATGGCTTTGTCGTATGTTGTGGTCGTGGTCCCCAGTCGTGCCGCCTTGGTGATCCTGCCGCCGCCGAACATCTCGACGCGATAGCGATTGCCCAGCCCCAATTCCTTGAGCTTCTTCGTGACGAACGTGACTTCGATCACCGAGCGCAACTGCCGGTGGAGATCCGTGATCGACTGGATCATCAACGCGACGTCGCACGAAACGCCCGTTTCCAGATGTACGTAATGTCGATGCATGCGGAAGAAGCGCATGTGCTCGGGGCTGATCTTGTGCGAGACGGACCAGAACTCCCACGCCTCATCAATCGCCACTAGATCGCCTGCTTTGACGATTGAGTCGAGGTCCGGCCTCGTTTCGTCGGGAAAGAAGCCTGCCTTGAGAACGTCTGCGTTTGAAATAGGAATCAGCGGGCCAAGCGTTGTCGGGTCTGCTTTCTTCACGTCTGTGCAGTAAGCGTGAATAGCGTCCGCGTTGATGCCGTCGACATTGGTCACCACACGTCGACCGGCTAAAACCGCGGGCACGATGACGCTGCTAACGACCTCATAGCTCTTGCCCGATCCCATCAAGCCTGTGTAAGCGTTGATTGCCATGGCGCTTACCCAATGATCGGCAAACGCCGGATGAGAAAGCGCGCTGCCATGGCGCTGATGATCATGGGCGCACCTTGTGAGACGGCAAACAGGTCGAGCCAATACCAGACCCCGGTAGGGATGCCCGAAAACGCCTCGTTAAGCTTTGACACCTGCGGGAAGAGGTTGCTCGATTTGAGGGCGACGACAAATTCGCTGACGACATACCAGAGCGCGAAGAATGTCGCCCACTTGACCACCGACGCGCGGAACATAAAGCCCAACGCGGTGTTAAGAACGCTCGCGATAATGGCAAACAGCGGCATGGGGACCTCAGGCGGAGAGAACAATCAAAAGCGCCATGACCGCGAAGGCGGCGATCATCACCTGGCGAAGTTGTGGCCCAATGCGCTCGACAATTTCGCAGTGGGCATCGATTGGAATGGTGCGATCGAAGACTTGGAACGTTGTGCGCGGACACGCAGCGCCGTGCGAGGGCATCGTCCAGGCTTTGAAGTCGGCCGTCAGCCCCAAGATCGGATCGATGATCATCTTTGCGGTGGGCGTTTCTTCCAGTTTGGGCTTATCCACTTCGGGGGCGTCACCTAGCCCCATATCGACCTTGACTCGGTTGCCGATGTTGACAGTTGGGCGGTTGACGACATTCACGTCCTGGACGCCCTCGGTGTTCCTGTTGCGGCCGGTGCTGGGCTCTCCCTCTTCATCGGGATCGCGCGCGGGGTTCGGGTCTATTTCTGGATCGGGCTTCGGCGTGACGCGCGGATCTGTTTCGGGATCAACCTGCGGGCTTGGATCTTCGCGTGGGCGGATTCGAGGAGATATCGGCACCGTCTTGATGTCCGGCGGATTGGCGGGCTCGAATACGTCGCCGATGTGCGGTACTTCCTTGGGATTCTCTTTGACCCATATCACCACGTCCTCTTCGGTGACGGGCTCCGAGTCGCGATAGGGGAGTCCTGCATAGTCAGGCGCTTCTGCCGCTTGCTGCCACGATTCATCGACAATGTCGGCGAGCGTCTTGGGGCTGATCGGCATCTTCATGAGTTCCCGGTTCATGCCAGCGCGCGCCGAATCCAGATCGGGGTAAATCGATTCTGTTGTCATCCGGTTGAGTCCGTAAAAGGCGTCGCGGCTGATGTCGAAAACAGCGGGATTCAGTTCGAGTGTCACCCATTCATGCGGCGCGGGACAAAAGGGCGGGGCGTCGTCGTAGCAGGGTCGGTGTTTGTTCGTCCACATGCGTTCGGCAAAGCCTGCGAACTCGCCGTAGTCATCGAACGTCTCGATGATTTTCAGTTGCAGATCTGTATCGCCAGGCTGGAACAGCCAACGTGTGCGCAGTTCCTCCAACTCAGATATCGACGTGAAGGGGATGCGAATCCCGTGTTCTGGATAAGACAAGGCGATGCCGGTGGACTCTGGCGGCAGTAGTGGAAATTCGTGACATGCGACTCGGGTATTCGTGGGTGAGCATCCATGCGTTCGATACACATGTGCCCCGAGGCGTCTGAGAGTTTCGAAAAGCGGTTCGTGGGAGGGAGACGTCTGGAAGTCCGGGTAGGACGGTAACTTCACGGGTTCCTTGCGTGGGAGCTTGCTCGCGAGCGCAACGGAGCCGTCATAGGTCTGTCCGATAGCGACCTCAGCGTCGCCCAACGTTGCGATCAATTGGCTACCCGCGCCGACTATGCCGAGCCCCGCGAGGATCGTCAGCCAGACGGGTGCTCCAGCGAGGGACAGGCCGATGCCCGCGCCAGTTGAGACGACGTTTAACGCCGTGCTCGATGACGAGATCGCTTCTAACGTCGCAATAACGCGAGCGTCGTTGGCCGCGAAACCTCGGGAGGCTGCTATCCGCGTAATGACGCCAGCGATGGCGCGATTCATAGCGAAGTTCGCGACGGGGAGCGCTTGCGGTATTGCCGGCTGTGGTGCGAGGAGCGCAAGTAGCGCTAGGGTCACCATCGTTCGTTTCATCGTTATCCCCGCAATCCTTGAACGACGGCCCATCCGCATACGATTCCCCAGACGAAGAAAGTCAGATCCCACAGTTCTTGCGTCGGCATGATGGTCTCCGGCGAGTTATACGGTGCCCCGTGCTATGTGGCCGAGCGCTCGACACGCGCGATGGAGCGCTCGGGCATGCTCAGTGGTTAGCCCTTGATAACGCCGAGCACGATCTTTGCGCCGCGTAGCGTGGCGTACACGGTGACCAGCGACAGGGCGACCGCAAGGATTGCGGCGGTGGTGGAGCCCATGTTGATACCGTTGGTTAGCGAGGACAGGTCAGGGCCGCCACCTCCACCGCCATCTGCCTTAGCCAAGCAGGACGCCGTACCCAACGTAATGCCGAGAGTCGTTCGCGTGACAATCGAGCGAAGGTGTTGAAGTGCTTCTTTCATGGTTACTGACTCCAATTGAGATGCCGGGATGCGCCCGGCGCGCTGGCTCAACCTCGGCGGATGAAGCCGAGGAGTGCGCCCACATGGACACTTACGAACCAAAGTCCAACGACGGTTGTGAGTGCCAATGTCCAGAACCCCGCCATCTGCACGGTGTCGAGTGAGGTGGCGGGTGCATGTGCTTGCGCGATCGAGGGGGCGACGGAGACCAACGTGAACTGCTCGCCGTTCTCTGGCGGGCAGAGTTCGCGGTCGATGGCGGTAACCGCCATAGGTGGGCGAGTGGGTTGGCAGGCCAGCAGACGGATGGTTTGGTCTGTCACGCGCAGCCTCCCTGTGTACATTGCTGGCCCTTCGCCGCGCGAACGCATTTAGGAAGCGGGTGGCCGTCGTAGTCCGAGATTCGGGCGGCGAGCGAAAGCCTTTGCTTGGCGCGTGCCGGGCCGAAGCCGTTGCACAGGCTGAGTGAGAACTGACGGAACATCGCAACCCCCGATTTCCATCACCACTATTGAGCTGTGACGGTGTTAAGAATCTGGCGGGGGGGCCGGATATAGAAGATGAGTTATCGGCGTCTACATGAAGACGCGACGCAAGGCAGAAAAATCAGGTTGTGGATTTGCCGGAAGTTGCGGGGCGCGCGCCGCTCGCACAGGGATGCAGGGCTACAATGCGCGGAACTAGATGGCCGTCCATCGACTGAGAAAAGGCGAATTCCGCGAGGTATTCGCCTTTGGTCGTTTCTTTGAGACCGTCCGGCAGCATGACTCGGCCGACGACGGCTTGATCGCCTTCGCTTGTCGATTGGTAGAGCACGCACTGTGCGGTGCGCATGTCGTAGGGACGACCCGTCTTGCTTGAGATGCCTTCGAGTCGAGTGACGTCGATGATGATGAGCTTTTGTTTGCTGGTCATAAGGTCACCGGTTGCATGTGAGCGGCAGCAGGGGAATCCGAGCTACCGATGCCTAGAAATTAGACATGCCTAAAGTATAGGTTTCCATGTCTGGAACGTATTTGGGGAAATTCCGAGATGCGCGAGCGTATCTGCGAACTCATTGAGCACGTCGCCGACGCCGACCGATGTTGGCGGGAGATGGAGGACTTCACGGGTATCCCGTCGAAGCGGTGGCAGAACGTCTCGCGAGGTCTGCAACGCCCGACATCCGAGATGATTGAAGCCATTGGCGAAGTCTGGCCGCAGTTTGCTTTCTGGTTGGTAACGGGGCGCACGGACGAGGCGAGCGGGCATATCTCACCTGCCCTGGAGCAAGTGGCTCGGGACTTAAACAAAATCCGGAAGGCTGGGTAGTCGCAGCTAAGGTGCTAAACCGATGGTTGCAGCGGCGCTAAGCCGCGAGAACGTTTCATGGAAGTGTCCCCGTTGCCTCGCTGAGGTGGAGAGCGCCAATCAGGTGCTGGGGGCGACCGGCAGTTGTTCTACTTGATGTCGTCGCTTTACGTTGGAAGGTGCACGGCGAACGCAATGTGGTGGCAGCAATGCGATATCACTGCGTTCTGTGCGGTTGAGCCGCTAAGGAAAACAGCAAGATCGTTCATCGGCTCCCCGGCAAGCTGCCGGTTAGAAGTGTCGTTGCCCGTCGCAGTCACTCTCCGGACGTGGCTCGTCATGCTCGAAGGCCTTGTGCCACGAGCATGTTCACGGGCGCAGAAAGCAAAATGCCTCTCGCAATGAGAGGCATCAAGTACGTGGTGAAGCGTAACGACTTCAAGAAAGCAGGAGCGGTGCGTTTCCTGCAAAACTCAGATCGTCATCTAACTGCTGCGTTACATCGAGAACCTCGTCTGCGAGGTCGCCCAACTGCTCAAAGTATGCGTTGGTGAATTCCGAGGGGATGGCTTCTGCACTTTCTTGATTGGCCGCGACCATGCAAAGTGCGACAAGACGTTCCGACAGGCAGTGCAGTTTGTCGAGGGAATCGCGAACAGCGACAGGGGTAGATACGAGAGAGGTCATGCTGTGTCCTCATGCTAACCGTTTCAATCCTGCCCCTCGTGAGACGAGAGGGGGTGGGCAGGCACTGGACTGGGTTAGCGGACCGCTGTTCAGTAGGATTAGGCGGCACACCCGAAGGTGTCCCAGCCCAGGCCTGCCCGTTGGCTTTCGAGGGCATGCATGAGACCGCACACGAAGCCGCGATACATTGCGGCTGTGTGCCCTACGGAACGATCGGACCGCTAAGTCCGGCCACGTTTGGGACGTGACGAGAACAAGCTTACAGAGACCACTCGCATGCAACAAGAACGCAAGCGGCGAATTATGCGAGATATGCGCGAATTCGGAATGGTCTTAGGGGAAGGTAAGGATATTTCCCCCGAGAGCCATATTTGAGTGATGGCGCACAAGTGACGCGGGGCCTTGCGCTCATTGACTCAATACGTGTGTGGTGCTCAAGCTGCGTAGGTGCTGGATGTGACTTGATTCAACATATCTTGGATGGCTTCGCACTTACTCATCAGCACATCAAACGTCACGTTCCCTTCGACCAGAACGTCGTCCTCGATCATGGCGCGATAGTCCGTCAAAAGCGCGTCCTTTGCTGGCCCTTCCGGCACGATTCGCAGACCTCCTGATACGGCCTGTCGATAATCGATGACGTTTCCATCGCTGTCTTTTTCGATGAAGAAACAGGACTTATGGTCGGCGACCATCGCGGCGACATCCGTATCGGAGAGAATCGCACCGAATTGACTGCTATCGGCAATCGACATTAAGTCGTGCCAGTGACGCGCATAGCGCTCGCCTCGGATTCTTCCTTGCGCGCAATAGACGTGGGCAGCGGTTGCCTTTTCCCAGAACGTCCGGGACAAGTTCATGACGAGTGGGCTTGCTTCAGGGAATGAGACGCTATCCAAAATCCCGTCCATATCGCATCGCACGGGCATTTCGGTGTGAGGCTCTCCGGTTGCGCGTCCGCCGAATTCCAGTCTGACGGCTGGGGCTACATACCCCGTTCCGCTTGCAAGCGCCGGGTAACTGAGCAAAACAGTGTCCGTGCAGTCTTCGGCAAGTCCGACCGTTGCGTCGAGCCCTTCGCGGGTGAGGCCGTCGCTGATAACAGGGAGCACCTGTTCATTGATCCACGTAGGAAGTGCGCGCCGGACGGCGGCTGTCCATTTGCTGGACTGGCTGCGGCTTGATGGAAGCGATGCGCCCTCCGGGACCAAATCCGGAATCAAGCGGCGGATGTCGTATGTGAGGTCAACGTCTTCGGAAAAGCGATCAATGAGTTTGTAAGCCTTGGATAGAGATGTTCCACCCTTGAAGGTGAGGTCCATTGCTAACGCCGACGTGAACAGCGCGCGCAAGACCCACACCACCCATACGTCTTTTTCCAACAGATGAGCGGGCCTGCCGGTCTGCGCGCTGGAAAAGGCTAAGGCTTCGTATTGCTCGTCAGTGCTGAGATCAAAGTAATACTCAGCCACGTAACGACTCCTGTCCTATTGCCTTCGCCATCCAAGATGGAAGGGCCGCGCGTGCGGAAGTGAGCGTGTTCCAGTCGTCTGCCGACAATCGCTTATGGAGCGCGCTCAACGACTTGGTCACGTGGGCTTGACCCATCCACGCCAGTGCCCGCACCGCGTCTCCCGCCGTTCCGCTTCCTAATGCAAGCATCCATTGCGGGGCATGCTTTATCGCTACCACCGACCGTCCGAGCCGAAGTTTCCGGTTTCGACCAGACGATAGAAATACCTCACGAGTCGGGACCTGCTGCGTAAGTCCGAGGGCATTTGCCGAATTTGCGCCGTGAGACACCACGACTTCGCCAGACTTCTCCGCGAACGCACGTACAACCTTTTCGGGCGCCGGTGGGCGAGTGCCAAACCTACCCGGAATCGGTGAAACGTACACGCCACGGGCTACACGAAGAAGCTCGCCAGATTTCGTAAGACGCGAAAACGCCTGATCAATAGCCGCTCGACTTCCCAAATGCAGGAATTCCTTGGGCGACAGGACGCCGCCCTCAGAAAGCGAGCTGGCGTGCAGGCGAATGGTTTCGGGTAGCTTAGTCATCGATGAGCTCCATTTTGTCAGATATTATACTTCAGTTTCTGACATTCAATCCGTGGCTTCCGAGTCACTGTGGCGCGCTCGCCTGCTTTGCGACTCACGCGAGTGCGGTCATTGCGCTCGGCATCCTAATTTCGTGGCTTTTGGAGGAGGTCGATATGCGCGACAGAATCAAAGAGATCGTCGATACGGTCGCCCCGCGCCATCGTAGGTTCAAGGCGCTAGAGGAACTGAGTGGAGTGCAAGCTCAGACCTGGCGCAGTATTTATGACGGGCGTCAGTGTGCGACGGAGGAGGCAATCCTTGCGCTCTGCAAGAACTGGCCGAAATATGCGTATTGGCTGGGAACGGGAATGACAGATGAGGATCACGGTCATTCATCGCCGGTATTGGAGCGAGTGGAGCGTGATCGCGAGACGTTGTGTAATTTCGGGGGGGGGGGCGCCGATTGAGGTGAGTGCAAAAAGGAGATTCGGGGCGAGGGGAGGTTCTGCCTCGCATTGAGATTTCTTACGAGCCGATGCGATTTTCGTCCAGCTCGCGGCGTTCGGGCGCAACGCCGCGTCGGTTGCATTCATTTAAGAAAATCTGCAAAGAATGCTCACTTTCACTGCGCAGAGTCTTCAGGTCGCGCGCATAAAAGTCAGCCCCTCCATTCAGTCCGATGAATTCCCCCTGAACATGTCCATTTCGTGGACATAGGTAACGATGGCTGCCATGCCGCCAATAGTGATTGTGTCAGTCATTTTTCATTTCTCATGAGGCGTGAGAGCCATTGTTCATAATCCTTCCGGAATCTAGTGGGAATTCGGCGGTAAGTACACCGGGGCGCAACCTTCGTTGTTTCCGACGCTTGGTGTCCTTGGCGGCCTGTTTTCCCTGCGGTCGAGCGTTTCCGTGCTGTATGTTAACGCCGCTTCACGAAACCGAACGCGGCGGGTCGCATCCTTGGCACCCGATCTATCACGTGGCAACGAATCAATGCCGACTGTATGCAATTTCACTCTCGTAATAATGGTTCGTTGCACCGTTGCGACTTCCCGCCACTGGGAACATGATCCAAGCTAACGTTGGCTGCAAAAATCTGACTTCGGCTTAACTCCCAATGAACTCAAAATCGCAGTCATAGGTTTCGCGCAGGTAGAGCTCTGTCACGCCGAGCAGCTCCAGTTGCGAAACGCTAATGTCCGCATTCGACACGCCTGGTTGAACAACGACGACCTTCAACACGAGTCGATGCGACATGAGAGATCGAGCAACTGTTGACAGCATCTGAAGATTGCCGCGCTCAAACCGCGTCCCACCAGTACGCTGTCGTTTCACCTCGCGGTATTGCAGATGCTTGAAGAGCCGCTCGGGATCGCCTCTCCAAAATGCACTTCGCTGCGCTTGTCCGCAGACGACGTACAAATCGTCGACACGAGCACCCGCTTCATCTTGCTTAGAGTATTTGCAGTGGTAAAACGTTACTTCGACATGCGCTGCGTGCACTTTGACCCCGACAACGTCGGCCATCTCCCCCGAGCCATCGTCGTCAAATACGATGTCGACTGCGTCTCCTCCCATGCGAGCAAGCAGGTACTCAATAACCCTCCGTTGAATCGATTCCGGGTCCTTTTCAACTCCCTGCGATTCCTTCCGCAAATTGACGCCGTCCCAGTTCCACGTAGTTAGGCGCCCTCGGTCGAATGCAACTCGTCGCTCTGTCGGAGGCAGCTTGAACAGCTCGTTGCGCACAAGCGTAGAGCCGTCAGCGAAATACAGTGTTGGTGGCTCTGAACCAAACCACTGGTCGAGTGACTCACGCTTACGCCCGATCACTATATATGCGGCGCTTCCTTCAACAAGTACGAAGCTCAGATCATCCGCGACGAAACGCACCTCGTAGACTGAGTCGCCGTCAGGTGTTCGCAGGCGGATACGCAACGGACCATCTTCGGCATATGAGTCTGGCTGGAGATCTACGTCGAACAATGCACTTGAAATGCCGTCAATCTCGATGTCTACTGCGTCCTCTCGCCGATGAAGCATTTCGTCACTCCAATCGACTCCGAGAAGCGCTGACACCGGTCTAGCTTGCACAACCTCTGGGATCACTACATTTCGAAAGATATCCTCAGTAGAAATGTTGGGATCGATTAACTTTGCTCCTATGTTGTGGCACCACTGGACCCATTTTGCGAGGTCATGTGCGATGCGATGGGACCATAGGCGCCCTTTCTGAGAACAACCTACATTGACCTTCTCCCCTGCTTCATAACCGCGTCCAAAGAGGTTGGACTTTGATCTGTTTTGCCTCAACGCCATTGCCAAGGCGGCTCCGACGTCTGAACCGGAATACATGGAAAACTGTACAGCTTTGCTTATCAAGTGGCGGAGGCCAAGATTCATAATGAGGAATCTGTTAACGCCATGCAGTGACTTAAATATCTGTTCGCCTCTGATGAGATTTGCGTCAGGCCCACAGACTGCGCGAGCCAGATCCTCGTGCACCGTTGAATTATCCGTACTATTGATAAACAAAAGCCGTTGCTGCTCGCTCCAATGCAATACAAAAACATTCCAGGTAGTATTTTTCAAGTCGCGAACATCGCCCCACGCGACCTGCTCCTGATCTTTCGTGACAAATACAGCCACCCGCTCCGCAGCATTTAGGAATGGCCCCGCGTACATCCGTGTGGACTTGATCACCTTGCCGATGTCGGCCGGCTCCCACCTGTGACCTGTGCGAAAAACCACTGCACTCATTTTGGGGGCGATGTTCTGCAAGGCAACCTCGGGAGCAGCCTCGCCGAATCCATCCAGAAATTCGGCGCGCCTGATTTCGTCATCGGTTGCGCCCTCACTCAGCACCCGAAGTAACTCATTCCATTCAGCGTCCTCAGCATAGAGTGACTTCAGCCGATCGCTGACCGCGACATCCGCGATGTTTGCGACGACTGTCGCGTCTCCGATAGCGTTGTCGGCCGATCGCGTAAAGCGTCCGGTAAACTGGAGCGTGATTGCAAGACTCTTATGCATGTCGTGAAGGGCCGCCACCTTCAACTGCGGCATATCGAAGCCCTCACCAAGCATGTCTACGCAAACGATTACTCGCGACTCTCTGGATCGCAGTGCCGCTAAGCTGGATTGCCGTTCGTTTTGAGTTTGCTCACTATGGACAAGCAGTGGTTGAAAGTCCCTAGCATGCTCAGAATAGATGCGATGGATTGCCTCAGCCCGAGAAATTGTTTGGACTCTGGCCATTAACACATGATCATATCCCGCAGCCAGATCTTCACGAAGTGCAGAAACTGCCTCATTCATGATTCGGTGATCCGCGCGGTCATTGTTGTATTCGACAAGGGGACGAAACTTGATTGGCTTGAAGTACCCTTCTGCCTGTGCTCGTCGAAGCGGATAGTTGAAAATTACCTTGCCATCAACTAATTTTCCGTCTGTGCGGAAGGGGGTTGCGGTGAATTGGAGAACGGGCTTATCACCAAAGTGCTCCCGAAAGGATGCCCACGTTGTCGCAGAGACGTGGTGCGCTTCATCGATGAACATGTGGGACGCCCATTCCACAAGAGCATCCCTATGTCTTACTCGACTGCCCGCAGCAATCCGCATGGTCGCCACGACCACGTTACAGCGCTGAAGAAGACCCTGAAATGCTTCCGCCTCACGCGGCATTTTTTTTAAGAAGCAAACGACGGGCGGCTCCGCGTGGGAACTTACGACGCCAAACTTCTTCAGCCATCCCAAATTGACGAACTTGGAGCCAATTTGATCGCGTAATGCATCGCTGGGCACGAGTACCAATAGGCGCGGTATGCGCTGTGCCACAAGCAAGCTGAGCATCGTTTCTGTCTTGCCCGTCCCTGTTGGCATGACAACGGTTGCGGGCTTTACGGACGCCTTCCAATGTCCCAGCGCTGCATGCAAGGCCCCCAATTGCGGAGCGCGCAAACCTGGGAGGATCCGTCCGCCCTCGACGCTACGCTCCTCTTTGTAGTGAAATGCGTCGTCCCAACTGTCGATGACTCGCTGCGCTCTAGCGCGGCTGTCGTCCAAACGCTCGTCTTTAATATTCAACGGCTTCGGATCGGCCCACCTGGTGGGTTGGCCCGCCAAGTTCCAATCCGAATGCTCTGCAGGTACATCAACGGTATCCGTCAAGACCAACAAGCGACCCACATCGTCGGGCTTTGCGATGGTCTTTGTCGAGATTGCAATCACCTCGCCACCAACGCTATCGAGAGTGGCGTAGTTTCTCCGGCGTCCTTGGGCCGGAGTCACTGTCACTTCCTGTTGGGTTGAATCACTTGAAAGCTGAACGACCCGGTTCCCCTCAATGAGCGAATGAACCGCATATATAGGTGGAATTGAAACATTTTTTCTGAACGTCACACGCATCCCCTTTTTCACGCCCTGGTGAGGCGCGATCGGTTTGTCGCCCGACGAAGATTAATGGCGTCTCCGTCGTATAGTTCCAACTGTCGGTGGCGATAGGGCCAGAATTTAACATCTCCGAGTCGCATACTGGGAAATTTATTCGAACTACAAACAATAAATTAAAATATAGTTCGCATCAATCGAAAATCTTAGTCGTAGTTGCTTGGCACCTTGAGCGGGGCGAGTGCTCCCGCGCGCCTATCCCGGAGAATGTGGGGGGCAGGAGGTACGCGTCCATGCCGACTGTCCTTGCCGAGCTGATGCAGTGGCCTTCTCAGTCATTCCGGTCGCCAGATAGTCGTCAGTATTGCTGAAGCAATTGATTGCGCGAAGTCATGCTGCCCTTCATCGCCCAAACGGGGACAAGTTGAACCCAAGGACTTCGCATTCTCTGCCTGCGCAGACTGCTCGTTTTCTTCGGCCAAGGAGGGTGATTCCCCTTCCTACTTGGTATCGGTGTGCCTTGGGTTGAAAATGACATATCGCTGTATCAAGGCTAATTTTTTCATTTGTGCCATGATTTGTATGGTTGTTTGGATTTGTCTTATATCAAATTAAGAATTTATAGTGAGGTGTGGGGTGAGTGCATTTTTTGAAATTGCGTATGCGGCTGCTTCTAATAGTCTCTGTTTGTTTACTGGAACTGGATTTTCTAAGGCGATAACCAACAACAAGGCGCCTAGCTGGAGGGAGTTGTTGGAGGGTTGTTGTGATTTGCTTCCTGATCCGGACGGGGTTAGAAATGCCTTGTTTCCAGTCGATGGAAAGAATCAACTTAGCCTGGAGGAGGTTGCGCAGATAATATTCATAAAGTGTTGCGATGTAGGAGTGGACCTGAGAGGGGAGATCGCAAAAGGTATTGCGAGTATTGATTTGGATGGTGATAATTCGGTAATTTCAGAATTTCTTGAAAAAAATGCGGCAAGAATTGTCACCACTAACTATGACAAGCTTGTCGAGCGCTTAGTCAGCGAAAATCTATGTCATTCTCTGTCTCCGGGTTTGCCGATACCGAGATCCATGGCGAAGACGAAGGTGTATCACCTCCATGGATCTGTCGACTCACCCGCCAATATGGTGGTAACGTCTGATGATTATTTTAGGTTTATTAATTCTGAATCGTATTTTTCCAGAAAATTAAGTACGCTCCTTCATGAAAATACAGTGGTAATTATTGGTTATTCATTGGGTGACACAAATCTCAAGGCGATTCTTAGTGATTATCGAGGTTTTTCTAGAAGTCATGTCATTGGTGGAAATGTTTTCTTGGTTTCGAGAGGGAAGGTTGATCGTCATGTCAAAGACTATTATTCGCATTGCTATGGCATAAGGGTGCTTGATGGATTGGGTGTTCATGATTTTTTTCGCGCCGTAAGTTCTGAGATGAATGCGGCAAGAGATCGATCTGGACCTTCTGTTGGAAATATCAGAAAAGTAATATTTGATGGGGCGAAATATACCGACGATTATTTGAAGAAAGAAACTTCGTTTTTTGATGTGGTCGCATCGGTTTCGGCGATCGGGAAGAGTATTAATGATCCGCTTATTGTGCGAACTCTCGGGGAGGTTATCGAAGCGAAAATTCGACTGACAGGCGAGGATGGTGCATGGACTCAGTATGAACATCTTGCGCGATGGCTTATTTATCTCGGAACGATATTGGAGCTTAAAGGTACATCGGTGGAGCAACTGGTATTGGATGCAGTTTTGAGGTCGATGAACAGAATGTCGTCGGGGCAGGTTTACGGATATTCTTGGTATGCCTATAAGTCTTGGGACGGGGGGTGGTCAAATTTGATTTCTTCAAATCGAAGCCTAATACGACGTTATGTGGAATCGCATACGACTGACCGGGATGCGCTTGAAATTGTGGGGCGTGGATGATAAGGACAGTAGGTGCGTCGGGGTAACGGTCATTCGACATTCGACCTTCACGCACAGCCAACAAGACAGCCGTAGAAAAGATTTGATGATCCACTTCAGTCGGGAATGGTGTTGAGGCCCTGCACGTGACTCGGTCTTAGCAGCGACCTAATGGCGTTGCTTAGATCGGACGGTCGATTGCTCAGCCAGACTGGACATCACGCGTGTGGCGGCTTGAGTGGCTGACCCAATAATGGTTGGCACGTTTTTCAGACCTGGTGTCCGCTAAATTGGCGGGCGGTAGGAAGTGCCCACGCAGACAGATCACGGCAACGTGATCGAAGTATGGCCTGAACGCTCGCCGGGCTAATGTGCGGTGAATTTGCTTGGGCAGGCCGCGAATTGGATTGCTGGGTTGACTAACTTGTTTGACTGAAAGTGTCCACTGCCTGGGCGGCACTCTAGTTAGTTCGGCGGGAGAGGGGGGGCGAAGCGACCAAACGTCTAGCCGCATATCTAGCGCCACATTCGAATACGTATCGTGCGCTCGTCGAGCAGGCCAACGTCCGAATAATCATGGTGACTGCCGAGACAAAAATGCTGCTTCAGCGCTCGCAAGTTCCCGGTCCTGAGCGTCCAAAAACCGAACATTTCACCCGAGAAAACAAAGGCATTTTTAAGGTTGTCGGCACAAATCACAGCGGTATACAAGTGCTACAAATTTGCTACAGCAAATTCGAAATCCCTTGAGAATCAGTTATTTATCTTGTCATTCTATTAACTGAACTACAGGGAGAGACTGGATTCTATCCAGTAGCGCGACGTCCTTTGAAATCAAGGGCATCGCCTTATTCTACGGGGATTTCCGGCTGATTGTGATACCCCTAACGTATCACGCCAGATCACCCCGCAACCTTCGGTTTCACGTCGCCCTTGCTGCAGATTCTCTACTGCAAGGAGGCGATACAGATAGGAACGCGTTGGCGCTCAGATACGACGCGAGGGCAAGAGTATAGCAAAAACGTTGCGCACGAAGGCACAGACGGTAGCCTGGAGGCGCGAAATGGATAAGGTTATTGATGACGGCCGAAGCCATCAATGCCGCGTCGCTGGCGTACCGTTTTTGGTCAAGGATATTGCAGTTGCCATGAGCGGTAAGCGGCTGGAGCTAGGAAGCCGGCTCTCCAGCGGCGTTGTCGCCCTGTCGGATTCGTGGCTCATGTCGCGGTTCCGCGCAGCCGGCGCCGTCCCGCTTGCGCATGCCACCGATGCCACCGGGTCGATCCGGGTGCCAGCAAGCTACAACGGCTTGTTCGGACTCAAGCCGACTCGCAGGGCAGCTTGAACGCGCACGGCCGTGAATCAATCGGTAACCCGCAGTTTTGGGCGGGACACCGCACCTCTTGGCGGAAACCGGCATTGGATACCGTTTGGTGGGTGTGACGTGAACCATAGTCGGCGTGAAAGTGCAATTTCTACGTTTTTTTTGAGTCAATCACCATCTTGGGCAGGCATCCGGCACCGCCAATTTTGATTGGTTTTTTACGGGGTGCGCTCGTGCGTTTATGCCATCCTTGCACTGTCCTTGCTTCAATGAAGTTGAAAACTAAGTGGTGTGTAACCGGAGGTCGATTGTGCTAAGACTGCTTATTCCTGTGCTCGGAACTCAAGGCGCAACGGAGGCCGCACGTCACGGTGCATTCATGTTCACCGAGAGATGTGTGTCCGACGTTGAGATTATCGAAGTGCTTGATGACGTGACCCATAGCCGTGCTGTTGCGTTTCATTCGTTGGGCGCATTGCATCGACGAGAAAAGCAAGCGGCACGCGATGCGCTAATGCAAACTCGGGCGATTCTCGATGATGCAGGCGTTCCATATACGTGGAAGCGCGTGTTCGGGCCAGCCGAGCGAACCATTGCCCAATATGCTGCGCAGGTGCATGCAGATATCGTGGTGCTTGACGCAAGTCATCTCGGTTTCTTTCATCGGTGGGCAGTCCTCGCCAGGCTCTGGCGCTTTACTTCAACTCCAGTAACGATGCTTCACTAACGTGTGAGGTCAATAGCTGACACCGCCGCCGATAGGTGCATAAACGAGATTCTGGAAACTCGAACCACGAGCAAGGCACCGGGACGGGCTCGTCTTTGCCAGGATTGCTCAATCCGCGCGTAGGTTAGATCCCTTCCGGCAATATGCGCGCGGTAGCTTTTTCACATGACCTTCTCACACTCGAGGCGGATCGCAGCCTCTCGCCACCATCGCTTTAGGCTTCGGTCACGTAAAGCAGGTCGTATTCGCTCCGCGTCCGCTTGATTCTCGCGAAGCCGAGTTCGCCCAAATGCATGCCCGCGATCAGAAGTCCCTCCGAACTGACCATGTCCAGAAGCCTCGATCGTGTGGTGGCTGCCCGTGTGGGGTCTTGATCGAATGCAATCGATACGTCGGGGCGTTCAATCTGGATGTGAGGAAAATGCACGACATCCCCCCAAACCAGCAAGCTTTGATCCCGAGATTCGACGAGGTATCCCGTGTGTCCATCGGTGTGCCCCGGCAATGACATCGCGCGGATGCCGGGAAACACCTCCCCATCATCGAAAGTCCGCAGCCTGTCGCCGTAGCCATCGAACACCTGACGGGCTATCCGGAAGTTGCCGCGTGCCCGCTCGCTCGCACGACTGAGATTTCCCTCATCCTGCCAAAATCCGACCTCACGCCGATGAGCGACCAGCTCCGCGTTCGGGAAGGCAATCTGTCCGGCGGCATTCACGAGTCCCCCGACATGGTCGGGATGAGCATGTGTGAGCAGGATCGTGTCGACCGAGGATGGTTCGATACCGGCGAGCAGCAGATTGTCTTTCAGACGGCCGCCCCATTGTTTGATACCGCCAGCCCCCCCATCGATGAGGATGGTGCGGCCCGCGCCGCGTACCACATAGCAGTTGATATGCACGGCGTCGGGCACCGTCTGCCCGGCATCACGTTGCATTCTGGACGCTTCGGACGCCTCGATATTCGAGAGGAAGTCGAGGCTGGCGGTGAGGTAGCCATCGCTGATCGCGGTAACGGTGAAATCGCCAACTTGCTGGCTCGGAAAGGCAGAAACGGACACAACAATTCTCCTGATCGACTAATTTCGGGCGTGGATGCTCGGCGCCGCATAGCCAAAACAACGAATGCGTGCCGTGAGACCTGTGCGGCGGGCAATGGCCCTTTCCAAGCCTTCCATGAACTGATTCATTACCGCGGGCGTGCGAAACGTCTCGAGGCGATACTGGATTTCCGCAAAGACGGGATGGCCGTGTCCATGCCGAACATCCAGATAGATGACGTGAACGTTTTCGAGTTTGGCCTCGAGGACGTTCGTACAAAGCTCGACACAGTCGCGGGAAAGCCCGGCAAGGCTCTCCCCGGAAGGCATGCTGCCCGCCTCGATATGGAATGTGACATTCGGCATTGCAGACCTATTTCGTCGACGCTGTCGAAAGAGCGCGGGGGCTTGTCAGTTGCTCTGTCATCGGTGCGTATAGATGAAGGCCATCGGCGATGCTCTCGACAAGCGGAGCGTTTGCCCGCGAAATAACGGCGAGCCAGCGGTGCTCCGGAAACTTCTCCAACGCAACGGCGTGCATGGCCAGCGGCGCGAGGCCCATTCGAATCAGAGGATCGGGGCCACTTGAGCAAAGCACGAGGATTTCATCGGCACCGACCGCTGGCGCAAGACCGATATCGCTATACAGATTTCGGTGCCAGTCGGTGATGTGTTGCTGCCACCTCGCAAAATTGCCACCACCTTTCTGACGATATTCCTCTCCCGTCAGCACTTCCATGCCGTCAATCGTGTGGATGGCGAGATAGACGGGGCAACCGTCGCTCATCGACCGGAAGCGTTGCGATGTGTGAAAGCCGGTGACCGAGATCAGGGCGGGCAGCTTTTCAAGGCTGTAGAAGTCGTTCCATTCGGCTTCGCTGTGGGCGTCGGCGAAGCTGCATTCCACGGTGTAGATCATCAGATTGTCCTCTGTGCCGGATGAGCACCTTGCTGCGAAAAATGCATCATCAGTGCGGTAACGTAATGGTAGTCTGGTGTTTTCAGTGTTTATAGCGAATTAAAGTCAGCCTTCAGTGATGTTTGCTCAAGCTGACTCGAGCGCGTTTGAATCGACGAGACCCCCATGCCACGTAAAATTCCCAGCAACTCAGCGCTTCTGGCATTCGAAGCGGCGGCTCGACACGGCAGCTTCGCCCGCGCCGCCGAGGAGTTGGCACGCACCGAGGGCGCAGTCAGTCGTCAGATTGGCCGGTTGGAGGCGTTCTTGGGGGTTGCGCTGTTCGAGCGAGTGGGAAATCGGGTGCGCCTCGCACCTCACGGCACGCGGTACGCGGTACAGGTTCGGGAGATTCTGGACCGGCTGGAGCGGGACAGCCTGTATCTGATGGGACAACCCATCGAGGGGGCGAGCATCGATATTGCCGCCAGTCCCACCTTCGCTACCCGTTGGCTCATTCCCCGGCTGAAGCGCTTTCAGCGCGAGTATCCGAACATTACCGTGCATATCGCGGAACGTATGGACCCTTTCCTTCTCGCGGGGAGCGGTTTCGACGCGGCCATCCATTTTGAACATCCCGCATGGGCGGGGATGCATCTGCATCGCCTGCTGGAAGAGATTCTTGTGCCGGTTTGTAGCCCGGCGCTCCTTGCCGATGCCGGTGCAAACACATCGCTCGATGCGTTGCCACTGCTTCACAGAAGGCAGAATCCGGATGCCTGGCAGAGGTATGCGCAAGCGTCAGGCATCGTGCTTACCAACCCGGCGGTGGGCGCGCGTTACGATCTCCACGTCATGCTGATAGAAGCCGCACTAGCCGGTTTGGGGGTGGCGTTGGTGCCGCGTCTGTACATCGGCGCCGAGCTTGAGCAAGGCCGATTGGTCGCGCCCTGGCCAGACGGCAAGGTGCTCACCAAGAACTTTTGCCTTGTGCTTCCCGAGCCGATTGAATTGAGTGAGAGGCCGGTTCAGGCATTTTCGAAATGGATTCTGGAAGAGGCTCGCGGCTCGGGAATTTCCCGATAGAACAACTGCGCTCGCCATTTGTTCCATTGACGCTAGAAATCTTCATCGGTGCGCCACCCACGAACTCGTGGCCGCTTCTGAAAACGATTGCGGCGCAGCCTTGAAGCATGCTGCGCCGCAACCTGGAAACCCTTGCGGCGCCTGCGTTTGCGGGCCGCCTTCCGGTAATGCCGAATGCCTTAGGTGTTTTCCCGATAGAACATTTTGTCTGTCGCTTTGTTCTATTGACCGGACATTATGACACTTCCAGAATCGCCGCATGGATACCTCACTACCGCTTCCGAAGTACCACCAGATCTATCTCGTGCTACGCGAGCAGTTGCAGGAGGGACGTTTCGATCGCGACGGCGTGCCGGGCGAACACGTGCTGGCCGATCAGTTCAGCGTGGCGCGTATCACCATTCGCCGTGCGATGGAAATGCTGGTGGCCGACGGTCTCGTCGTGCGTCGCCCGGGACTGGGAACGTGGCCGTTGCATGCCGGGCAACGCACCGGCGGCAAGACGCCGGGCATCTCCCGCGAGAAGGCGCATCTGACCGGCTTGCTCGAGAACATCGTCAACATGGGACTGCGCACGAGCGTTTCGGTGCTCGAATCGAGTGTCGTGGGTGCGAGCGATGCCGTTGCCGACGCGTTGGCGCTGGAACTCGGTGCGCCGGTCTACAAAAGCGTCCGCGTACGCAGCACGCAGGCTGGCCCCTTGTCGTACATCACAACACATGTGCCCCAGGGGATCGCCGAGATCAATCGCGAAGAACTTGAGCGCAAGCCGCTGCTGATGCTGCTCGAAGAAGCCGGTGTCGAACTCGGCGGCGCGACGCAAACCATTTCCGCTCGCCTGGCCGATGCCGTGGTGGCACGCCATCTCGACATTGCCGTCGGCTCTGCGTTGCTGGCGGTCACGCGCCTCGTGCGCGACGTGTCCGAGCGTCCCGTGCAACTGTTGCAAGGCCTGTATCGCCCCGATCGCTACCAGTACCAACTTCAACTCTCTCGTGTCGGCAATATCGACGCGAAGGTCTGGGTCAGCGAAGAACTGTCTGCCCAATTCCACTGATCACGTCCGGAGAATCGTCAATGAGTTCGCGTCGCACGTTCCTGCGTCAGTCCACTGCCATGGCCGCGCTCGCTGCCACTTCCAGCGCACCATGGCTCGCGCACGCCGCCGGCAAGCCGGTCAAGATCGGTGTGCTGCATCCCGTCACGGGAGCGCTGGCCTACTCCGGCCAGCAGTGCCGTCTCGGTGCGCTGCTCGCCATTGACGACATCAATGCCGCAGGCGGCATCAAGTCGCTTGGCGGCGCGCCCATCGAGGCGGTGCTCGGCGACGCGCAGTCGCGCCCGGAGGCCGGGTCGGCGGAAGTCGAGAAGATGAACGAGGCGGGGGTGTCGGCCATCGTCGGTGCTTATGCGTCGGCGATCTGTCTGGCGACGACGCAAACGGCGGCGAAATATGGCCTGCCGCATGTCGTTGACGTGGGTGTGGCCGACCAGATCGTGGAGCGCGGCCTGACGAACACCTTCCGTTTTGGCCCCGGCTACCGCATGTGTTCGCTGCGCGCGGTCGACGATCTCGCCGCACTCAACAACGCCGCCGGGAAGCCGGCCAAGACGGTGATGATCGTGCACGAAGAGTCGCTCTTCGGTACGGGCACGGCCGCGCTGCTGCAAAAGGAACTGCCCGCACGCGGTTTCGAGATCAAGGAAGTGATCAAGCACGCCAACCCGACGCGCGACTTCAATAACATCGTGCTGCGCATGCGCTCGGTGAATCCGGATATTGTGATTCCGGCGAACTACTACAACGAATACGCGCTACTGCTGCGTGCGATGAAGCAGCAGAAGGTGCAGCCCAAGGCGATCTACTCGGTGCTCGGCGGCGCGGCGTCGAGCTACAAGTTCCTCAAGGAGTTTCCGGACATCGCCGACGGCATCATCGACTGCAACCATTGGTTCAATCCGAAAGACCCGCGCGTTGCGACGCTCAAAGCGCGCACGCAAGCCAAGGGAGCGTTCTTCAGCTACGAGGTCTTCATGACCTACACGGCGATGATGCTGCTGGCCGATGCCATCGAGCGCGCCAAATCCGTCGATCGCGCGGCGATTACGGCGGCACTCGCATCGAGTTCGTTCAAGGACCACATCATGCCCTACGGCCCGACGAAGTTCGTCAACGGGCAGAACACGGGCGCACAGCCGCTGCTCACGCAGGTCTCGCGCGGCGACATCAACGTGATTCTGCCGGACACCTATCGTCAGGTGGCGCCGATCTTCCCGCTCAAGGCCTGATGCGATGTTCGACCCGGTCATTCTCCTGTCGGCCGTGCTCAACGGGCTCACCACGGGGGCGGTGTACGCGCTCATCGCCCTGGGCCTCACGCTCGTGTACGGCGTGCTGCACATCATCAACTTCTCGCACGGCGCGGCGTTGATGATTGCGCTATACGCCGTGTGGCTGCTCAAGGAAAAGCTCGGCATCGATCCGTATGTTGCGCTGCCGTTCGTCACGCTAGGCATGTTTGCGCTTGGCTACGGCTTGCAACGGTGCGTGATCGAGCGTGCCAGCCACGGCAAGGACGAGAACATTCTGCTCGTCACCCTCGGGCTTGCCATCGTGCTGGAGAACCTCGCGCTGGTGTGGTTCAAGTCCGATACGCACACTATCGACACCCCTTACACGCTCGCCACCGTCGACATCGGCCCGGTCATGCTGTCTGTGCCGAAGCTCGTCGCCTTCGGCGGCGCGTTGGCCGCGGCGGCGTTGCTCTTCTGGATCATGCGGGCGACGGATCTCGGCCGTGCGATTCGTGCCGTTGCCAGGGAGAAGCACGGCGCGAAGCTCATGGGGATCGACGTCGAGCGGGTCTACGCGCTGTCGTTCGGCATCGGTATGGCGTGTGTGGGCGCGGCGGCTTGTTTCCTGATGCCGACTTACTACGTCAACCCGCAAGTGGGCAGCGGCTTCGTGCTGGTGGCCTTCACCATCGTGGTGCTCGGCGGCATGGGGAGCTTCGCCGGTGCACTCGCCGGGGGGCTGCTCATCGGTGTGGTCGAGTCGCTGGGCGGGTTATGGCTGGGCGATTCGCTCGGGCAGATGGGCATCTTCGCCATTTTCATCATCGTCGTGCTGCTGCGTCCGCAGGGCTTGTTCGGTGCGCGCGCGTGAGCGGGGAGAGCAAGCGATGAGAGACCTTCGTTGGATCGTGCTGTTCGGTGTCGTGATCGCGGCGCTGCTGGCCACGTTGCAATCGGGCGTGTGGCTGTCGTTCGTGATGATGACGCTCTACACCGTGCTGTTGTCGCAGTCCTGGAACATTCTGGGCGGGTTCGGCGGACAGTTGTCGTTCGGGCATGCGCTCTTCTTCGGCGTAGGCGCCTACGCGCAAGCGATTGCGCAATTGCGATGGGGCTGGAGCCCGTGGCTGGCGATGCCGTTCGCCATCGCGATGGGGACGGTGGTCGCCGTCGCCATCGGCGCGATCACGTTCCGCTACGGCCTCAAGGGGTCGTACTTCGCGCTCGTGACGCTGGCCTTCGCGGAAGTCTTCCGGATTCTCGCGGTGTCGCTGCCGTTCACCGGGGCGGGCGTGGGCCTGATGGTGCCGTTGCATCAGAGCGTCGGGAATCTGCAATTCGCGTCGCCGCGTGGCTATGCGGCGCTTCTGCTTGTCTTCGTGATGGCCGCGCTGCTCGTCACGGCCTGGCTGCGGCATTCGCGTTTCGGCGCGTGGCTGCAGGCCGTGCGCGACAACGAGAACGCAGCGCGTGCGGTCGGCGTGAATCCGCTGCGCGTGAAGCTCGGTGCAATTGCGCTCTCTGGCGCATTCATGAGCGCGGCGGGCATGTGCTACGTGCAGATGTTCCAGTACATCGACGCGGGCATTGCCTTCGGCTCGACGATCTCGGTCGAGGCACTTGTCGGCGTGATCGTGGGCGGTTTGGGCACGCTCTGGGGGCCCGTGCTGGGCGCGGCGGTGCTGTATGCGCTGGGCGAGTTCACGCGAAATCTGTTCGGCGAGTTGCCGGGGCTGTCGATGGTGATCTATGGCGTGGTGCTGATTGCGATCGTGATGTTCCTGCCGCGCGGCATTACCGGCGCGGGGGCATCGGTGCGCCGGGTGCTGGGAATGGACAAGAAGACGGTTGCCGCGCCTGATGCGCAAGCGGCCGCCACGCATGAGGAGAATGCCCGTGTCTGAGGCGCTGTTGAAGGCCGATGGCCTGTCCATTACGTTCGGCGGCCTCAAGGCCGTTCAGGACGTGAGTCTCGTCGTCAAACCGGGCACGCTCACGGCACTCGTCGGCCCGAACGGTGCGGGGAAAACGACGCTGTTCGGTCTGCTCTCCGGATTCCTGACGCCAACGGCGGGCCGCGTCGAGTTTCAGGGACGCGACATTACGGGACAAGCCCCGTTTGAAACTGCGCGCCAGGGGCTCACGCGTACCTTCCAGATCGTGCAGCCGTTCGGTGCGCAGACGGTGCGCGAGAACATTGCCGTGGGCGCGCATCTGCATCGACGCGAGCGCCGCGCAGCGCTGCGCGAGGCTGAGGAAATCGCACTTCGCACGAACCTGCAGGCGCAGTTGGACAAGCCCGCCGCCGACCTGACCGTCTGCGGTCGCAAGCGGCTCGAACTGGCTCGTGCGCTGGCAACGCGCCCGCGTCTGTTGCTGCTCGACGAAGTGCTCGCGGGCCTTAACCCGAGCGAGATCGACGAGATGATTCCCGTGGTGCGCGAAATCGCCGAGAGCGGGGTGACCGTGCTGATGATCGAGCATGTGATGCGCGCGGTCATGAGTCTTGCGGAGCATGTGTGGGTACTCGCGCAGGGCAAGCTGATTGCCGCCGGTACGCCGCGCGAAGTCACGTCCGATGCCGCCGTAATCGAAGCCTATCTGGGACACGGTGCAGCGGCGCGGCTCGCTGCGCAGTCGGGCGGTGCGCAATGAGCCATTTGTTGGAAGTGGAAGGCTTGCGCACCGGCTATGGCCGCGTCGAAGTGCTGCGCGGCGTCGATCTGAGCGTGGGCGCGGGCGAGATCGTGGTGCTGCTCGGCAGCAACGGCGCGGGCAAATCCACGCTGAACAATACGCTCTCGGGCATTAACCCCGTGTGGGCCGGACGCGTGCGGTTCGACGGGCACGACCTCACCGGGCGTCATTACCGCGACGTAGTGAAAGCCGGGCTGATACAGGTGCCGGAAGGCCGCCGCATCTTCCCCAACCTGAGCGTGCGCGAAAACCTGATGCTGGGGGCGTTCGCCCGTGGCCGCGCGTCGCGCGAGCAAAGTCTGGAGCGCATGCTCGATCTGTTTCCGCGCCTTCGAGAGCGCATTGCCCAGCCCGCCGGCACGATGTCCGGCGGCGAGCAGCAGATGCTGGCCATCGGCCGCGGCCTGATGGCCGAGCCGCGGCTGCTCATTCTCGACGAACCATCGCTGGGCCTCTCGCCCCTGATGGTCGAAGAACTCTTCACGCTGATCGCCCGCTTGCAACACGATGGCCTGTCGATCCTGCTGGTCGAACAGAACGTGGGGCAGTCGCTGGAAACGGGCCAGCGCGGCTATGTGCTGGAGAACGGCGCGATCCGTCACAGCGGCACGTGCGCCGAGTTGCTGGCGAGCAGTGACCTGCGCCGCGCCTATCTCGGAATGTGAGGGAATGACCGTGACTCAAACGCTGACGCAAAAACTGCTGGCGGCCGCCTGTGGCCGCGACGAAGTCGCCGGGGGCGAGATCGTCACTTGTCGCGTCGATCTCGCGATGTTTCACGATTCCAGCGGCCCGCGCCGTCTGCAACCGATGCTCGAATCGCTGGGCGCACAGTTGTGGGACAAATCGAAAGTGGTACTCGTCATCGATCACTACGTGCCGGAATTCGACGACGAATCGCGGCGCATCGTGCGCATCGCCCGCGACTGGGCGAGCGCGCAGGCGCTGCCCAACGTCTACGACTCGGTTGGCATCTGCCACGTGGTCGTGCCCGAACACGGCCATCTGCGCCCCGGCATGTTCTGCGTGGGCGGCGATTCGCATTCGCCCACCGGCGGGGCGTTCGGCGCTTATATGTTCGGCATTGGCAGTACCGAAATGCTGGGCGTCGCCGTCTCGGGCGAGATCTGGGTCAAAGTGCCGGAAACCCTTCAGATGCGCTGGGACGGACGTCTGGCCGACGGTGTGACCGCCAAGGACATGATGCTGCACATGATCGGCCGCTTTGGCATGAATGGCGGACGTTATCAGGCCATCGAATTCTGTGGCGAGGCCGTGCGTGCGTTGTCGATGCAGGAGCGCATGACGCTCTCGAACATGAGCGCCGAACTTGGCTCGCAGGTTGGGCTGATTGCACCCGATGCGACCACGCTCAACTACTTACGCTCGGCTGGCGTGAGCGCCGCTATCGACGTCGAGCGCTGGCAGTCAGATGAGGGCGCCGCCGCCGAAGTGCATTCGTTCGACGCCAGCGCACTTGCCCCGCAGGTGGCCGCGCCGCACAGCCCTGCCAATACGCGCGGCGTCGGCGAATTCGCCGATGTCGCGGTCGACGTCGCTTATCTGGGCGCCTGCACGGGGGCAAAGCTCGAGGACCTGCGCGCGGCGGCCCGCGTGCTGCGTGGCAAGCGCGTGGCCGACGGCATGCACTTCGTCGTCGCCCCGGCCTCGCAGCGAGATCAGGCGCAGGCGGCTCGTGAGGGCGTGATGGACGTGCTCACGGCTGCCGGTGCGCAGGTGCTTGCCACTACCTGCGGTGCCTGTGCGGGATACGGCGGCTCGATTCCCGAAGGGGCAACCGTCGTGTCGAGTACCGCCCGCAATTTCAAGGGGCGCATGGGGGCGGAGACGGCGCAGGTCTATCTCGGCTCGCCCTATACGGTGGCGGCGGCCGCGCTCACTGGCCGCATCGCCGACCCGCGCGACTTGCTCGCCTGACTTTGTTCGTCACACGTTTTCCATGACCACCCCAACCACGACTGTTGATCCACGCAGCACCTTGCATCGCGCCTGGGTCGTCGGCGCCGATATCGATACCGACGCGCTCGCGCCGGGCGCTTACATGAAGTTCGGCATCGACGAGATCGCGCGCCATTGCCTGCATCGCGTTCGCCCCGAGTTTGCGGCGAGCGTGCAGGCGGGCGATGTGCTCGTCGCCGGCCCGAACTTCGGCATCGGCTCGTCGCGCGAGCAGGCGGCGGCGGCGCTGGTTCATCTCGGCGTGCGCGCCGTCATTGCGCCGTCGTTCAATGGTCTGTATTTCCGCAACGCCTTCAATGTGGGGCTGTTGCTACTGACCTGCGCCGACGCGCATCGCATTGCCGAGGGCGAAGCCCTGCGGCTCTCGCCGCGCGAAGGTTTCGTCGAGCGCGCCGACGGCAGCCGGCTCGCCTGCGAGACCGTGCCGGACTTTCTGCTCGACATGGTCGACGCGGGCGGGCTGCTCAACCTGCTCAAGCGGCGCCGTACGGCACCCCACGCGACATCCAACGGAGTTTCCTCATGCTAGATCCCGTCACTTTGGCGGTCCTCAAGGGCCGTCTGGAGCAGATCGCCGACGAAATGGACGCGACGCTTTACCGCAGTGCGTTCAATCCCATCATTGCCGAGGCGCATGACGCCTGCCACGGCATCTACGACGCCGCCACCGGTGCCACGCTGATTCAGGGCAAGTCGGGCCTGCCCGTCTTCGTCGGTGCGATGGCCTTCGCCGTGCAGGCGGCAGCGCGCGCGGCGGCAGAGCGCGGCGGCATGGTCGATGGCGATGTGTGGCTGTTCAACGACCCCTACGAGGGTGGCACCCACGCCAACGACTTCAAGCTCGTGCGTCCGGTGTTTCGCAATGGCAAGCTGTATTGCTTTCTGGCGTCGGCCGCGCACTGGCACGACGTGGGAGGTGCGGTGCCGGGCAACTACAACCCGGCGGCGACCGAGTGCTGGCAGGAAGCCGTGCAGATTCCGCCGGTGCGCATCGTTCGCGGCGGTGAACTCGATGCCGACGTGCTCGCGATTCTCAAGGCGAACACGCGACTGCCCGACAGCCTCTGGGGCGATCTGAACGGCCAACTGTCGGCGCTGACCCTCGGCGCACGACGTCTGGCAGATCTGCTCGACGAATACGGCGACACGACGGTGCAGGAGGCCCTGGGCCAACTGCGCGAGCGTGCCGTCAAGCTCATGCGTGCGCATGTGGCCGCGTTACCCGATGGCGAGTACGTCTACCGGGACATGCTCGATAACGACGGGGTGCGCGATGTGCCGCTCACCATCGCGTTGCGCATGCGGGTGCAAGGCGAGACGCTCACGCTCGATTTCACCGGAACGTCGCCCGCCTGCATGGGGCCGGTGAACATTTCCCGGGCGACGGCGATCGCCGCCTGCTACGTGGCGCTCAAACACCTGTTCCCGGATGTGCCGGCCAACGCGGGCGTGCTGGACGCGGTGCAATTCGAGCTGCCGGAAGGGTCGGTGATTTCCGCACAGCGCCCGCGCCCCGTGGGCGGCTATACCGAGACGATCCTGCGCATGATCGATGTGATCTTCTGTGCGATGGCCAAAGCCGCGCCGCAACGCGCGATGGCGCAGGCATACGGCACGATCAATGCCTTGTCGATCGCGGGCTATCGCACCGACGAGGCACGTCGAGGCCAGCGCTGGGTGATGTTCAGCTTCTTCGGCGGCGGCCATGGCGGCCACATGGATGGCGATGGCCTGTCGCACGGCAACGCGCCGATTTCGACCGCCACGATTCCGCCCGTCGAGATTCTCGAGGCGGCCTATCCCGTGCGTTTCACCCAGTGGGCGCTGCGTCCCGATTCGGCGGGCGATGGGGAGCATCGGGGCGGACTGGGCGCGATCTACGAGATCGAACTGCTGGAAGACAGCGCAGAAGCCTTCGTGTTCGGCGAGCGCGGCCGCTCGGCGCCGCAAGGCATTGCGGGTGGTCAGGCGTCGGTGCCGAATGTGTTCCGGTATCAGAACGACGGCGAGTGGCGCACGCCGCCGATGGCTTCGAAGATGCTCGGCATCCGGCTGGCGCGCGGCGAACGTGTGCGGCTCGAGACGCCGGGGGGCGGTGGCTACGGCGATCCTGCCCGGCGCGACGCGGCAGCGCGCGCGCATGACCGGGCGATGGGGTATGTGACGCAGGTGGCGGATGCCGCGACCGGCAAGGCAACGAAGGAGCAACAGGCATGAGCACAGCAGCAACGACCGGGGCCCCGCTGATCGTGGGGGTCGATGTGGGCGGCACGTTTACCGATTTGTTCGTGCTCGACGAGGCGGCCGGTGCGGCACGCATCGTCAAGGTGCCATCGACGCGCGGCGAGGAAGCGCGCGGTTTCATGAACGGCATTGAACGTGTCGGCGCCGCCGCCGAGACGGCAGGCGCGGGGGCTATCGCGACCATCGTGCACGGCACGACGGTCGGCACGAATGCACTGCTCGAACGTAAGGTCGCCCGCACCGGCATCATCACCACGACCGGCTTTCGCGACGTGCTGGAGATGCGCCGTCGCGACCGTCCCGCCACATGGGGGTTGCGCGGCGACTTCACGCCGATCGTGCCGCGCGACCTGCGCATCGAAGTCGATGAGCGCGTGCTCTCGGACGGCACGATTCACACCGACGTCGACATCGCTCAGGTCGAGTCGGCGGCGCGTGCGCTGCTCGAAGCCGGTTGCGACGCCGTGTGCGTGTTCTTTATCAATGCGTATGCCAACCCCGGTAACGAACAGCGGGCGGTCGCGGCGGTTCGTGCCCTCTGGCCTAACGGCTATGTGACGGCGGCGACGGAAGTGTTGCCCGAGATTCGCGAGTTCGAGCGCTGCTCGACCGCCACGCTCAACGCGGCGCTGCAACCGGTGGTAGGCAGTTATCTCACGCGGCTCGAGCGTGACCTGAAGGCACAAGGGTTCGGCGGCGAACTGCTCGTCGTGCAGAGCAACGGGGGCATCATGTCGCGGCAGACCGCCAGCGATGTCCCGGTACGCACCGCGCTCTCCGGGCCGGCGGCCGGCGTGATCGCGTGCGCGGCGATTGCGCGCGCGGCGGGCTTCGCCAACGTTGTCACCGGCGACATGGGCGGCACGTCGTTCGACGTCTCGCTCGTGGCGGGCGGCGAGGCATCGCTCTCCGCACAGACATCCATCGAGTTCGGCATGGTGGTGCGCTCGCCGATGATCCAGATCGAAACCATCGGGGCGGGCGGTGGCTCAATTGCGTCGGTGGACGCAGGCGGCTTGCTGCAAGTCGGGCCCGAGTCGGCGGGCAGCATTCCGGGTCCGGCCTGCTACGGGCGCGGCAATCTGCGCCCGACCGTGACCGACGCCAACGTGTTGCTCGGACGCATTGCCGCCGACCGGCCGCTGGGCGGCGGCTTGCTCGACAAACTCGACGCGGGCTTGGCGGCACAGGCCATTGGCGAGCACGTGGCCGCGCCGCTGGGGTTGGAGGTGCATGCGGCGGCGGAAGCCATTCTGACGGTGGCTAATGCCAAGATGGCCGGGGCCATTCGTGTGGTGTCGATCGAACGGGGCCACGATCCGCGCCAGTTTGTCTACATGCCGTTCGGTGGCGGCGGTGCGTTGCATGTGTGCGCCATGATGCGCGAGGTCGGTACGACCACAGGGATCGTGCCGCGTTACCCCGGCGTGACCTCGGCGCTCGGTTGCGTGATGGCCGACATGCGTCACGACAGCGTGCAGACACTCAATCAACCGCTTGCCGCCCTCGATGTCGAGGACCTCCTGGCCCGTGTGGAGGCGCTTGCTGAGTCTTGTCAGACGCGTCTGGATTCGGCGGGCGTGCGTTTCGAATCGGTGCGAGAGGCCATCGAACTCGACATGCTCTACGTCGGCCAAAGCCACACCGTACGTGTGCCCGTGTTGCGCGATGCGCTGCATCGCGAAGGCATCGCGCAGGCCTTCGACGTTGCCTATCGCGAGGCGTTCGGCGGTGCGCTCGACGGGATTGCGGTGCGCATCATGAATCTGCGCTACGCCCGCATCGGTGTGCGCCCGAAATTCGATCTCGCGGTGCTCGCACCGCAGGCCAGCGCCATGCCGGCGCCGCTGGGTACGCAACGTGTCTACCACGCGGGACAGTGGTGGGATGCCGTGCGATATGCGCGTCTCGATTTGCCGGTCGGTGCGACGGTGCCGGGCCCCGCAATCCTTGAGCAACCGGATACGACGATCTGGCTGGAGCCGGAATTCTCGGGGCGCGTCGACGCGCTGGGCAACCTGCTCATCACACGCAGCGCTTGAGCACGGGTACCGGAGAGACGACATGAGTCAAACCCTCAAGCTCGACAGCACTCGCACCGCGCTCATCATCGTGGACTTGCAGAACGACTTCATCACGCCGGGCGGCGCGTACGACCGCGGGGGAGCGGCCACACCGCAGGCGCAGGCGCTTCCCGCGCGGGTGGCGCCGGTGGCGGCATCGCTAAAAGCGGCGGGCGGTTACGTCGCCGCGAGTCAGTTCACGCTCTGGCCCGATGCGAACGGCGAGCCGATGATCTCCCCGCACCTGAAACAGCTGCGGCCTTTTCTGAGGCGCGGTGACTTCGTGGCCGGCACGCCGGGACACGCCACGGTGGATGCCCTCGCGGGCCACGTCGACATGTCGGTGTGGAAGGTGGCTTATTCGGCGTTCTTCAACACGCAGCTCGACTGGGTGCTGCGTCGCGCAGGCGTCGAGACCGTAGCGGTGTGCGGCATCGTGACGAACGGCGGCGTGGCGAGCACCGCACGCGACGCGCATATGCGCGATTACCGTGTGCTCGTGCTCTCGGACGGTTGCGCCGCTCCCACGCCTGCCGCGCACGACGCCGCGCTTGCCGATCTGTGCACGGTAAGCGAAGTCCTGACTTGCGAGGCCTTCGTGGGCCGGCTTGCCGCATGAGCGCGCCGGTGATTCGTCATGGCTTGCCGCCAGTGGACGATCTGTCGCACGCCGGTGGCGCGGCGCGCGGCGTGTCGGGCAATGCCGTCTCGGGCTATCTGTCGGGCAACGGCCTGCGCTCGGCCGTCGCGGGCGGCTTTCTCGCAGCGCATACGGCAGCCGATGTGCTCGCGGCCCAATCACCTTCTCAGGAGACCTCCGCATGATGACCTCGCCGTCTCTCAAACAGCGCCTGGGCGGCGGTGTGCTGCTCGCCCCCGGTGTCTACGACGCGCTGTCCGCGCTCATTGCCGCTCAGGCGGGCTTCGAGGCGGTGTATCTGTCGGGCGCGTCGATTGCCTACACCCGGCTCGGGCGCTCGGACATCGGGCTGACGACCTATCCGGAGGTGGAAGACACGCTCGCCCGGATTGCCGAGCGCGTCGACATTCCCGTGATCGTCGACGCCGACACCGGCTTCGGCAACGCCCTCAACGTCAAACGTACCGTGCGAGGCTTCGAGCGTGCCGGGGCCGCGATGATTCAGTTGGAAGATCAGACCTTTCCGAAGCGCTGCGGCCACCTCGACGGCAAGGGCGTGGTGCCGGTGCAGGAGATGATCGGCAAGGTGCGCGCGGCGGTCGATGCTCGTCACGATGCGCGCACGCTGATTCTCGCGCGAACGGACGCCGTGGCCGTCGAAGGTCTCGATGCGGCGCTCGATCGTGCCGAGCGTTATCTGGAAGCGGGGGCCGATGCGCTGTTCATCGAAGCGTTGCGCAGTCCGGCGCAGATGGCCGTGGCGTGCGGGCGATTCGCGCAGCGCGTGCCCTTGCTTGCCAATATGGTCGAAGGCGGCAAGACTCCGGTGCAAAGCGCGCAGGCGCTCGCCGATATCGGCTTCCGTATCGTGATCTTCCCGGGCGGGACGGCACGTGCTGTCGCCAGCACGTTGCAGGGGTACTACGCCAATCTGCACGCGCAAGGCACTACGGCCGCATGGCGTGAGCGCATGCTCGACTTCGATGGCTTGAATGCGGTGATCGGCACCCCGGCGCTGCTCGCCGAGGGCAAGCAATACGAATAGACGGGCAAGGCGGGCGATATCCGTGTGGAAAATCGGCGCGTGACGTGGGGCTCGCCGGTAAAGCAGGGCCTGCCGCGATCGGCTTCGCGTCAGGCCCTTTTCATGGGCGTCAGACGATGCTGTCGCCGCGCAACTGCGCGATCTTCGTGTCGTCGAAGCCCAGGCGTTCACGCAGAATTTCGTCGCTGTGCTGGCCCAGCGTAGGCGGGGCGCTACGGGCAATGGGCGGGGTCTCGCTCATCTTCATCGGGCTGGCGACGAGGCGGGCCACACCGCCCGAGGGATGCGGCAACTCCAGCGCCATCTCGCGCGCGATGACCTGCGGATGTGCGAACACTTCCGGCAGCGTGTTGATCGGGCCGCACGGCACACCGGCGGCTTCGAGCTTGTCGATCCAGGTGTCCTTGCCGAACTTGCGCACCATTTGCGCGAGAATCGGCACGAGCGTATCGCGGTGACGTACGCGCGATGGGTTGGTCGCAAAACGCGCGTCGTCGGCGAGCGCGGGCGCTTCACCTGCTTCGACGAACTTGCGGAACTGCCCGTCGTTGCCCACCGCCACGATGATCCAGCCGTCGTCGGCCGTCTGGAAGGTCTGGTACGGCACGATGTTCGGGTGCGCATTGCCCCAACGCACGGGCGGCTTCCCGCTCGCCAGATAGTTGGTGTTCATGTTGGCGAGCATGGCGACCTGCGTGTCGAGCAACGCCATGTCGATGTACTGACCCACGCCCGTGCGGTCGCGGTGGGTGAGGGCGGCCATGATCGCGAGGCTTGCATACATGCCCGTCATCAGATCGGCAATGGCGACGCCTGCCTTCTGAGGACCGCCACCCGGCAGGCCGTCGCGCTCTCCGGTGATGCTCATGAAGCCGCCGATGCCTTGCACGATGAAGTCGTATCCGGCGCGCGACGCGTGTGGGCCACTCTGACCGAAGCCCGTGATCGAACAGTAGACGAGATCCGGTTTGATGGCCTTGAGCGACGCGTAGTCGAGGCCGTACTTCGCGAGTTGCCCGACCTTGTAGTTCTCGACGACGACGTCGCTTTGCGCGGCGAGTGCGCGCACGATCGCTTGCCCTTCCGGGCGCGAGATGTCGAGTGTGAGCGAGCGTTTGTTGCGGTTGGCCGCGAGATAGTAAGCGGCCTCCTGGGTGTCGTTGCCGTCAGCGTCTCGCTGATACGGCGGCCCCCAGCTACGGGTGTCGTCGCCCACACCGGGACGCTCCACCTTGATGACGTCGGCCCCCAGATCCGCCAGATTCTGCGTGGCCCACGGCCCGGCCAGTACTCGCGAAAGATCCAACACCCGGATATGGCTCAGCGCGCCCATCGTATTCGTATCTCCTGTGCATTCGTCGTGGTTCGGGGTCGTCGGCATCGCGCGGAACGATGTTTTGCAATGCGGAACTTCTGGGAAGGAGTCTACGTCCTGCCGTTCTCTGCTGACCAGCGTCGTTTCGCAGTGCGGTTGGCGGCGCGACGCGGTGACTGGATCGATTTCCCGTATAATCAAAAGTTTGCAAAATACCCACCAGGCTTGGCTTAGCTCGCCCGGTCCCCACGCTCACGCAGCCTATGAAAGTCGCAGACATTCGGGAAAAATTCCTCAACTTCTTCGAGTCGAAGGGGCACACCATCGTGCGCTCGTCGAGCCTCGTGCCGTCCAATGACCCAACGCTGCTGTTCACGAACTCCGGCATGGTGCAGTTCAAGGACGTCTTCCTCGGTCTCGAAACGCGCCCTTACAAGCGCGCGACCACGGCCCAGCGCAGTGTGCGCGCGGGCGGCAAGCACAACGATCTGGAGAACGTCGGCTACACGGCGCGTCACCACACGTTCTTCGAAATGCTGGGCAACTTCTCGTTCGGCGACTATTTCAAGCGCGAAGCGATTCAGTACGCCTGGGAATTGCTGACGGAAGTGTACAAACTGCCGAAGGACAAGCTCTGGGTCACCGTCTACAAGGAAGACGACGAGGCCTACGACATCTGGGCGAAGGAAGTGGGCGTGCCGGTCGAGCGAATCATCCGCATCGGCGACAACAAGGGCGCGCGCTACGCCTCGGACAACTTCTGGCAGATGGCCGACACCGGCCCGTGCGGTCCGTGCTCGGAAATCTTCTTCGATCACGGCGCCGACGTGTGGGGCGGCCCCCCCGGATCACCGGAAGAAGACGGCGATCGCTACATCGAGATCTGGAATCTCGTGTTCATGCAGTTCAACCGCGACGAGCAGGGCAACATGACGCCGCTGCCCAAGCCCTGCGTGGATACCGGCATGGGGCTGGAGCGTATCGCGGCCGTGCTGCAACACGTGCACAGCAACTACGAAATCGACCTGTTCCAGCACCTGATCAAGGCCGCGGGCCGCGAGACCGGTGTGACCGATCTCAACGCGAACTCGCTCAAGGTGATTGCCGATCACATCCGCGCTTGCTCGTTCCTGATCGTCGATGGCGTGATTCCGGGCAACGAAGGCCGCGGCTATGTGCTGCGCCGTATCATCCGCCGCGCGATCCGTCACGGTTACAAGCTCGGCTGCAAGAAGCCGTTCTTCTACAAGCTCGTACCGGATCTGGTCGCCGAGATGGGCGCCGCTTATCCGGAACTGGCGCAGGCGCAGCAACGCGTGACCGACGTGCTCAAGCAGGAAGAAGAGCGTTTCGGCGAAACCATCGAGAACGGCATGGAGATTCTCGAAGGGGCGCTGGCCGATCTGGCCAAGCGCGGTGTGACCACGCTCGACGGCGAACTCGCCTTCAAGCTGCACGACACGTATGGCTTCCCGCTCGATCTGACGGCCGACGTTTGCCGCGAGCGCAGCATCACGGTCGACGAGGCCGCGTTCGATGCCGCGATGGCGCGCCAGCGCGAGCAGGCCCGTGCCGCGGGCAAGTTCAAGATGGCGACGGCCCTCGAATACACCGGCGACAAGACCCGCTTCCAGGGCTACGACAAGCTGATGCTCGAAGGCGCGAAGGTGACGGCGCTCTACGTCGACGGCACGAGCGTGGGTAAGCTCTCTGCGGGGCAACAAGGTATCGTCGTGCTCGACACCACGCCGTTCTACGCCGAGTCTGGCGGTCAGGTGGGCGATCAGGGCCTGATCGTCGCCGGCGGTGCGCGTTTCGGTGTGTCGGACACGCAGAAGATTCAGGCTGACGTGTTCGGCCACTACGGCAAGCTGGAATCGGGCGAACTGAAGGTGGGCGAGGCTGTTACGGCGCAGGTCGATGCCGTGCGCCGCGCTCGCACCGTTCGCAACCACTCTGCCACGCATTTGATGCACAAGGCGCTGCGTGAAGTGCTGGGGGCTCACGTGCAACAGAAGGGCTCGCTCGTCGACGCCGACAAGACGCGTTTCGACTTCGCACACAACGCCGCGATGACCGCCGAGGAAATCCGTCGCGTGGAAGACATCGTCAACGCGGAAGTCCTGACCAACGTGCCGACGCAAGCGGCCGTGATGTCCTTCGACGATGCCGTCAAGGGCGGTGCAATGGCCCTGTTCGGTGAGAAGTACGGCGACGAAGTGCGCGTACTCGATATCGGCACGTCGCGCGAACTGTGCGGCGGCACACACGTGACGCGCACCGGCGACATTGGCCTGTTCAAGATCGTGATGGAAGGGGGCGTGGCTGCCGGTATTCGTCGCGTAGAAGCCATCACCGGTGACAACTCGGTGCGTTTCGTGCAGAAGCTCGACGACCAGGTCAACGAGGCCGCCGCTGCGCTCAAGACTCAACCGGCCGAACTCACTCCGCGTATCGCGCAGGTGCAGGAGCAGGTCAAGTCGCTCGAGAAGGAACTGGCGGCGCTCAAGTCGAAGCTCGCTTCGAGCCAGGGTGATGAACTGGTCGAGAAGGCCGTCGACGTGAACGGTCTGAAAGTGCTGGCCGCGCAACTCGAAGGTGCCGATGTCAAGACGCTGCGCGAGACGATGGATAAGCTCAAGGACAAGCTCAAGAGCGCGGCCATCGTGCTCGCGGCTGTCGAGGGCGGCAAGGTCAGCCTCATTGCCGGCGTGACGGCCGACGCGACCAGCAAGGTCAAGGCCGGCGAGTTGGTCAACTTCGTCGCGCAGCAAGTCGGTGGCAAGGGCGGGGGCCGTCCTGATATGGCGCAAGCTGGCGGTACCGACCCGTCGCAGTTGCCGCAGGCGCTGGCCGGCGTGCAGGGTTGGGTCGCAGGCAAGTTCTGACGATCCGGTAAGGGCGGCGGCGCAGGCTGCCGCTCCGGTTCGATGGGCAGTCTCCGGCGATTCGCCGGGATGGCTTGAGCAAAACGCGCACTTCGGTGCGCGTTTTGCATTCGGGGAGCGGATAACCCCGTGCCGTCGGGTGGCCTGATGAACAAACGATACAATTTCAGTATTTGAAAGGATACCGAAGCAAATGGGCTCAGTATTTCACGGGCGTGAGGGGCACAGCCACACCCGGATGGCAATGGCTGCCATTGCCCTTCATGATGCAGGGGAACCTCCGCTTTCCGTGATGGTTTGCATGTAAAGTATTCGGAAAGTTGCGCGCACCGGCGCCCGGTTTCCCACATAGTTATCGTCATGCCAGCCACACTCACCGATTCCGACAGAGCCGCCTCGTTGCACCAGCCTTCGCCTGAGCGCGCAGCGTGGCGCATTGCGCTGTCCTGCATGCTTGCGCTAGCCATTGCCATGGGCATCGGGCGCTTCGCCTTTACGCCGATGTTGCCCCTGATGCTGCAAGAGCGGCTCACCGATATTCAGCACGGCAGTTGGCTCGCTTCCCTCAATTACGCAGGGTACTTCGTTGGCGCGTTGTCATGCATGTGGCTGCGCTTCACGCCGACGCTCATCATCCGTTTTGCACTCGCTGCCACCGTCGTGTTGACACTGGCGATGGGGCTGCTCGAGTCGTTCGCCGTGTGGGCCGTCGTGCGTACGCTCGCGGGGGTGATGAGTGCCTGGGCGATGGTGTTCTCGGCCGGATGGGGTTTCCGCAAACTCGGTGAATTGCGCATGCCGAGTCTGGGGGGCGTGATCTTCGCCGGCCCCGGGGCCGGCATCGTGGTGACAGGCTTGCTTGCGAGCGTGAACAGCTCGCTGGCGTGGCCCGCACGCGGCGGCTGGCTGCTGTGCGGCGTGCTTGCACTAGCGTTGCTCGCGGTGATCTGGCGCACGTTCGCGGCCGACGCGCCCGAGGCCGCGAAGACGGCCCACGCCGCCAAATCCTCGGGCGGTACACCGGGGCAGGCCGCGGCACATGCCATCAATCATGGCAGTGGCGAGAGTGTCATCCCTGTCACGGTGCTCTACAGCTTCGCCGGCTTCGGTTACATCATCACGGCAACGTTTCTGCCGGTGATCGCGCGTCAGGCCCTACCGGGCTCGGCGTGGCCGGACCTGTTTTTCCCGCTGCTCGGCCTGATGGTCATGCCGGGGGCGATCATTGGCGCGCGTGCGCCGCTTGCCTGGGACAATCGGCTGCTGCTCGCCGCGTGCTACGTCATGCAGGGGTTGGGGGTAGGAATCGGTATCGTACTGCCGAACGTGGTGGGATTCGCGCTGGGCAGCGTGCTCGTGGGGCTGCCGTTCACGGCGATTACCGTGTACGCAGTGCGCGAGTGCCGGCGTCTGCGTGGGGACAATGCCAATGGCTTGATCGGTTTGGTGACGGCATCCTATGGCATCGGCCAGATCGTCGGGCCGTTGGCGGCTGCGCCACTGGTCGCGGCCACTGGCAGCTTCACGGCAGCGCTGCTGTGCGCGAGCGGCGTGCTCGTGCTCGGTGCGATCGGCTTCGTGTGGGATTGGCGGCGCTCGCTCAAGCACGCACTCTGATTCTCGCGCGCAGTGCCGCTGTCGCCGCCCTCGCTATCGCGATTGACGTCTGACGTCTGCCGATCCGACATCTTCATCCTCTGGGGCTCTCTATGTCTTTTACCCTGCGGGCGGGCAAAAAGGCCGCCACCGCCACGAGCGACGCCGAGCACCAGATGCGCGTCGATCTCGCGGCCTGTTACCGCCTCGTTGCGCTGCACGGCTGGGACGATCTCATCTACACCCATATCTCCGCGATGGTGCCGGGCGAGCCGGGGTACTTTCTCATCAACCCGTTCGGTCTGGCATTCGACGAAGTGACGGCATCGAATCTCGTCAAGATCACGATCGCCGGCGAGATCGTGGGCGAGAGCGAACACCCCGTGAACGTGACCGGATTTGCGCTGCACGGCGCCGTGCATGCGGCGCGTGCGGATGCCGTGTGTGTCATGCATTTGCACAATACGGCCGGCGTTGCGGTGTCGATCCAGCCTCACGGATTACTGCCGATCTCGCAGCACGCGCTTCGCTTTCACGAGCGTATCGGCTATCACGACTACGAAGGTCTGGCGTTTTCACCGTCGGAGGGGGAGCGGCTCGTGGCGTCGCTCGGCCCGTATCCGGCCATGCTGCTGCGCAATCACGGCACGCTCACGACCGGACGCACGGTGGCCGAAGCCTTCGTGCTGATGGCCACGCTGGTCAAGGCGTGCGAGATCCAGTTGCAAGCATTGGCGGGCGGTATGCCACCTCATCTGCCGAGTGCCGCCGTGCAGGACAAGACTGCCATTCAACTCGAAGACGGTGGTGCTATCGAAGGTGTGCTGGAGTGGCCTGCACTGCTACGCAAACTGGATAGAATAGACGCCTCGTTTCGCGATTGACCGCCGCGCAGGTGCGATGTCGGGAGCGCAGGGAAGGCTGGCAGGCTTTGCCCGAGGAAGGGGATGGGCGGCGGCGCCGCCCATCTTGATAACGACATGAGGAGATAGACGGCAATGCCAACGTTTCACGTCGAGATGTTCGAGGGGCGCTCGGTCGAGCAAAAGCGCGCATTCGTCAAAGCTGTCACGGAAGCGGCAGTGAACACGATCGGTTGCTCGGCTGAGTCCGTGGACATCATCATCACCGACATCAAGCGCGAGAACTGGTCCACAGCGGGTACGCTTTGGTCGGACCCGCGTCCCGAGTAAAACCGAGTGAGCCGGTGAGCGCCGCTGGCGCCGCCGGTAGGTCTGGGGCGGGGAGACTCACGGCCTCCCCGCCGTATCGAAGAGGTTGTCATGTCGCAAGTCCCGTCCGTATCGAGTCTTCACGCCACCGCCCGTGCCGCCGCCGGCAGCGAACCGGCACAAACGCCGCAACACTTTGCGTCGGATAACTACGCCGGGATTTGCCCCGAGGCGCTGCACTATCTGATCGAGGCAAATGCCAGCGGTCACGAAGTTGCCTACGGCGACGATACCTGGACGCAGCGCGTATGCGACGGCATTCGCCAGTTGTTCGACACGGACTGCGAGGTTTTCTTCGTCTTCAACGGCACGGCCGCCAACTCGCTGGCGCTGGCGTCGTTGTCGCAGTCGTATCACTCCGTCATCTGCCACGAACTGGCGCACGTCGAGACCGACGAGTGCGGTGGACCCGAATTTTTCTCCAACGGCGCGAAGCTGCTCACCGCGCGCGGCCGCGAGAACAACGGCAAGCTCACGCCGGATGCCGTCGAATCGGTGATCAACCGGCGCTCGGACATTCACTTCCCGAAACCCAAGGTCGTCACGCTCACGCAGGCGACCGAAGTCGGCACCGTCTACTCGGTCGACGAGATCAAGGCGATCTCGTCGGTGGCCCGGCGGCGCAATCTTCGCGTGCATATGGACGGCGCTCGCTTCGCCAATGCCGTCGCAACGCTGGGCTGTCATCCGGGCGATGTGACCTGGCGCGCGGGCGTGGACGTGCTTTGCTTCGGCGGCACAAAGAATGGCCTGCCGGTAGGCGAGGCCGTGGTGTTCTTCAATCGCGCGCTGGCCGAGGACTTTGCGTATCGGGTGAAGCAGGCAGGGCAGTTGGCGTCGAAGATGCGCTTCATTTCCGCACCTTGGCTTGGCATGCTGGAGGACGACACCTGGCTGCGCAACGCACGTCACGCCAACGCCATGGCGCAACTGCTCGCGCAACGCCTTCGCGATGTGCCGGGCGTATCGCTGATGTTCGAGACGCAAGCCAACGCCGTGTTCGCGGAATTGCCGTTGCATGTGATCGAAGCGCTGCGCGCCAAGGGCTGGCGCTTCTACACGTTCATTGGCGCCGGTGGTTGCCGTTTCATGTGTGCGTGGGATACCCGCCCGGAAACAGTCGAGCGTCTGGCCGCAGATGTCCGGGAACTGAGCGCGAAGGCGTAATCGATTCTCCGGCGCGGGCCGGCGGCGCGATTCATGCCTGTCGCGGCGCTGGTATCGCAGGCGTGAGAAAGCGGTGTGCCAACGTGTGATAGAACGATGGCGCGATGGCTTTCGACACCTGAGTCGAGAGCAATGCAACGGCCATGAGAGGAATCACCATCTGATGGCCGTCGATCATCTCCATGACGATCACGAACGACGTAATCGGCGATTGCGTGACCGCCGCCAGATACCCGACCATACACAGCGCGGCCATCGCTGGCAGCGGTATCGCCGACGTGACGTGAGCCATTACGTTGCCGAGCCCGGCGCCGATGGCGAGCGACGGCGCGAAGATGCCTCCGGGAATCCCCGACAGGTACGATACACATAGCGCGGCGAATTTCAGCAGGGCGTAGAGCGGCGAGAGCGCCGCATGCGACTCGAGCAGGCCGCGCGCTTCCGCATAACCGCTGCCGAAGGTCGTCCCTCCCGAGACCACGCCGATCACGGCAATGGTCAGCCCGCACAGAAACGCGAAGCGCACCGGGTACGTCCGGCGAAGGCTCACCAGCGACGCGGGCATCCAGCGCGCCACGTTGAGCATCAGCCAGCCGAACAGGCCACCTGCGACGCCCGTCAGCAGGCTGGCGGCAATGAGCACGGGGATCAGCGCCCAGTGGAATTCGGTGAGCGCCTTGATTTGCCCGAAGTACAGATAATTGCCTTGCAGTCCGAGTGCCACGACGCCGGAAAAGATGATGGCCGTGATGAGTGTGCCGCTGTTCCGGGCAACGAAACTTCGGCTCAATTCCTCGATGGCGAACACCACACCTGCGAGCGGCGTATTGAACGCGGCCGCCAGACCTGCCGCTGCGCCGGCCAGCGTCAATTGACGCTCGATGTGCGCGCTGCTGCGGCGATAGCCATGACGCATGGCATACATCAGCGAAGCGCCGATCTGCACCGTCGGCCCTTCGCGGCCAATGGTGAAGCCGCAAAGAATGCCGAGAAACGAGATCGCAATCTTGCCGACCATGATGCGCAGCGACAGCAGCGATTTCGACAGCCGCGAATCTTGCAGCGTGGCGATGACCTGCGGAATGCCGCTGCCTTCCGCGCCACGGAAGAACTTCTGCGTCAGCCAGATGGCCAGCGCAGCGCCAAGCGGCGTGACGATCAGCGGCAGCCAGGCGCCATGCGACAGCATGCGCTGGAACAGTTCGAAACCGAAGTCGATGAGCTTGGCGTACGCAACCGAGACCAGACCCACGAGCACGGCGCCGAGCCAGAACACACCGTAGTTATGCCAGAGGCGCCGCGAGCGATTGACGCCCCGTCTGGCCAGACGCGCCGATAACGACGGCGGCGCGAGGGGAGGTGTCGGCGAAGGCGACGGCGGTGGCGAGGCAGACTCGGTGTTTGGCGGGATAGCTGACACTTGGTCGTGAGCGAAGGGTGAAAGACGTTAGCCGATTATACGCCCCGGCCCTTATGGGCTTGGTCTTCAGACGTCTTGGATAGTTCTGAATGTGCATCCCGTCATGAGTTCATTTAAGATATTCGAATTCGCGGAAGAACGATCATGAACGAACTAATTTTCTGTCCCCGCTGTGCCTCGCCGCTCGACTCGCGTGATGTCGCCGGGCGTATTCGCCGCGCTTGTCCGGATACCGCTTGCGGTTTCGTCCACTGGGACAATCCGTTGCCGGTGGTTGCCGGCCTTGTGGAGTATCGCGGTCAGATTCTGCTGGCGCGCAACGCCGCGTGGACCGAGGGCATGTTCGCGCTCATCACCGGATTTCTCGAACGCGACGAAACGCCTGAAGATGGCCTGCGGCGCGAGATCAAGGAAGAGACCAATCTGGAGACCGACGCGATTTCGCTGCTCGGCGTCTACGAATTCATGCGCAAGAATGAGTTGATCATCGCCTATCACGCGGTCTGCGATGGCGATATTCGTCTATCGGAAGAGCTGGCCGAGTTCCGTCTCGTGTCGCCGGAGCGGGTGCGTCCGTGGCGCGCGGGCACCGGACATGCGGTGGCCGAGTGGTTGCGCCGGCGCAACCTGCCGGTCGAATATGTCGATTCGGCAAAGCTGTCGATTGCGGGCTGACGGCGTGGTGCGGCGACTACGGTAGAATCGCGGTTTGCAGGGTGAACCTGGCACAAGATTCGCACAAGACTGACAAGAGGGACATGAGCATGGAATTTCAGAAAGAAGTCGACGCGAGCGGTCTGAACTGCCCGCTGCCGATCCTGCGTGCCAAGAAGGCGCTTGCCGAAATGCAGAGCGGCGAAGTGCTGCACATCATCGCCACGGATCCCGGTTCGGCGCGCGACTTCAGCGCATTTGCCAAGCAAACCGGCAACGAACTCATCGAGTCGCGTGAAGAGGGCAAGACGTTCCACTTCCTGATGCGCCGCCGCTGATCGCACCGCATCGCGCGGGCATAAAAAAGCCGACGGACATGCCGTCGGCTTTTTCTTTGGTGCGGTGCCTGACGCTTACATGACAGCGCCGTGCGACTCGCGCAGGTACTCGCGGAACGCGTCCTTCAGCTCCGGGTGACGCAGCGCAAATTCCACCGTCGCCTTCAGGTAGCCGAGCTTGCTGCCGCAATCGAAGCGCTTACCCTTGTAGCGGTATGCCAGGACAACCTCGTCGTGCATCAGTTTCTGGATGGCATCCGTCAACTGAATCTCGCCACCTGACCCCGGATCGATCTCGCGGATGCAATCGAAAATGCGCGGACGCAGCACATAGCGGCCGACGACACCCAGATTCGACGGTGCGTCTTCCGGTGCCGGCTTCTCGACGATACTCGTCAGCTTGACGATGTCCTTCTCGCCCCACTCGTTGCCCGCGACGATCCCGTACGACCGGCTTTGCTCGATGGGAATCTCTTCCACGCCGATGATCGAGCTGTGATACTGGTTGTACAGATCGACCATCTGCTTGAGCACCGGCGGATCGCCGTCGAGCAAGTCGTCGGCGAGGATGACCGCGAACGGCTCGTCGCCCACGAGCTTTTCCGCGCACAGCACGGCATGCCCCAGACCGAGTGCCTTGGGCTGACGCACGTAGAAGCAGTCGATGTGCGGCGGCTTGATCGAATGCACGACGTCGAGCAGTGCCTGCTTGTTCTTGGCTTCCAGTTCCGCTTCGAGTTCGAAGGCCGTGTCGAAGTGATCTTCGATCGCGCGCTTGTTACGGCCCGTCACGAAGATCATCTCGGTAATGCCGGCGGCCGCCGCTTCTTCCACCGCGTACTGAATCAGCGGCTTGTCGACGATGGGCAGCATTTCCTTCGGGCTCGCCTTGGTCGCCGGGAGGAATCGGGTGCCGAGGCCCGCAACGGGGAACACGGCTTTGGTCACGAAGGTTTTCATTGGTATCTCCCTGGTGGATGTCGAGCGTCTCAGGCCGGCAGGCGAGCCAGCTGGGCCTGCAACTTGCCGAGAACGGCTTCAAAGTCGACCAATCGTTGCTTCTCGAGTTCCACGACGTTCGCAGGCGCGCGGGCCACAAAGCTCTCATTGGAGAGCTTGCCGTGGCACTTTGCGATTTCGCCTTCGAGACGTTTGACTTCCTTGCCGAGGCGCTCGCGCTCTGCGGCCACATCGATCTCGACCTTCAATGCCAGCTTGTTCGCGCCCACCACGGCGAGCGGCGCACCGGCAGCCTGCGCGTCGAGCGTGGCTTCGTCGTCCAGCACCTGCACCTCGGAGAGCTTGGCGAGCGTTTGCAGATACGGCGCGATCGACGTGAGGAATGGCACGTCGCCCGCGACCAGCAGCGGCACGCGTTGTGCCGGCGACAGGTTCATTTCGCCTCGCAGATTACGGCACGCGTCGACGGCCGCCTTCAACTGCTGCATCCAGGCTTCGTCGCCTTCGTCGATCTTGCTCGTGTCGGCCACCGGGTACGGCTGCACCATGATGCTGGCTTCGCCTGCGGCCTTGTCCGCCGGGTAGCGGCCGGCGAGCGGCGCCACCTTCTGCCACAGGGCTTCGGTGATGAACGGAATGATCGGGTGGGCCAGACGCAGCACCGTTTCCAGCACGCGCAGCAGGGTGCGGCGCGTGGCGCGTTGTTGCGCCGGGGTGCCGTTCTGGATCTGCCACTTGGCCAGTTCGACGTACCAGTCGCAGTACTCGTCCCACACGAACTTGTAGATCGTGCTGGCGATGTTGTCGAAGCGATAGTCGGCAAAGCCCTTCGCAACGTCGGCTTCCACGCGTTGCAACAGCGATACGATCCAGCGGTCGGCGCGCGAGAAGTCCAGTTGACCGTCGGGGCCGCAATCGCCCACGCACGGCGCCATGCCGCAGTCCTGGCCTTCGCAGTTCATCAGCACGAAGCGCGTGGCGTTCCACAGCTTGTTGCAGAAGTTGCGATAGCCTTCGCAGCGTGCGAGGTCGAAGTTGATGTTCCGGCCGAGCGTGGCCATCGACGCGAACGTGAAGCGCAGCGCGTCGGTGCCGAACGGCGCAATGCCATCCGGGAATTCCTTGCGCGTCTTCTTCTCGATGCTCGTCGCCTGCTTCGGGTTCATCAGGCCGGTCGTGCGCTTGGCGAGGAGGGTGTCGAGCGACACACCGTCGACGATATCGAGCGGATCGAGCGTGTTGCCCTTCGACTTGGACATCTTCTGGCCCTCGGCGTCGCGCACCAGACCGTGCATGTACACGGTCTTGAACGGCACCTTGCCGGTGAAGTGCGTGGTCATCATGACCATGCGCGCCACCCAGAAGAAGATGATGTCGAAGCCGGTCACGAGCACCGTCGACGGCAGGAAATGCTTCAGTTCGGGCGTCTCTTGCGGCCAGCCGAGCGATGAGAACGGCACCAGTGCCGACGAGAACCACGTGTCGAGCACGTCTTCGTCGCGCCTGAGCGCGCCGGTATAGCCGTTCGCGCGTGCCTTCCCGGCAGCTTCCTCTTCCGTCCGGGCGACGTAGACATTGCCCGCATCGTCGTACCATGCGGGAATCTGGTGTCCCCACCAGAGTTGACGCGAGATACACCAGTCCTGAATGTTCTCGAGCCACTGGTGATATGTCGTCGCCCAGTTTTCCGGCACGAACTTGATCTCACCGTCGCGCACGACGTCGAGAGCGACTTCGGTGATCGACTTGCCCGGATGGAACGTGCCTTCCGGCGCCGGCTTGCTCATCGCGACAAACCACTGGTCGGTAAGCATCGGCTCGATGATCGTGCCGGTGCGATCGCTGCGCGGCACCATCAGCTTGTGCGGCTTGACCGATTCGAGCAGCCCCTGAGCGTCGAGGTCGGCCACGATCTGCTTGCGCGCCTCGAAACGATCCAGTCCGCGGTACTTTTCCGGGGCATTCTCGTTGATCTTCGCGTCGAGCGTGAGAATGTTGATCTGCGGCAGGTTGTGGCGCTGGCCCACGGCGTAATCGTTGAAGTCGTGCGCCGGCGTGACTTTCACCACGCCCGTGCCGAATTCAAGATCGACGTAATCGTCGGCGATGATCGGGATTTCACGATCGGACAGCGGCAGCTTGGCCATCTGCCCGATCAGGTGCTTGTAGCGCTCGTCTTCCGGATGGACCATCAGGGCTACGTCGCCGAGCATCGTTTCGGGGCGCGTGGTGGCGACCGTGAGCGAGCCCGAACCGTTAGCCAGGGGGTAGCGGATGTGCCACAGCGAGCCTTCCTCTTCCTCGCTGACCACTTCCAGATCGGACACTGCGGTGAGCAGGACCGATTCCCAGTTCACGAGACGCTTGCCCCGGTAGAGCAGCCCTTGCTCGTACAGCGTGACGAACACGTCGCGCACGACGCGCGACATCTTCTCGTCCATCGTGAAGTATTCGCGGCTCCAGTCGATGGAGGCGCCCAGACGGCGCACCTGACGTGTGATCGTGCTGCCCGACTGTTCCTTCCACTCCCAGACGCGCTCGACGAACTTCTCGCGGCCGAGATCGTGGCGCGAGACCTTCTCGGCGTCGAGCTGGCGTTCGACGACGATCTGCGTGGCGATGCCCGCGTGGTCCGTGCCCGGCACCCAGAGGGTGTTGGCCCCCTTCATACGGTGGTAGCGGGTGAGGCCATCCATGATCGTCTGGTTGAACGCATGACCCATGTGCAGCGTGCCGGTAACGTTCGGCGGCGGCAACTGGATGCTGAAATCTTCGCGGGCGTCGTCGAAAGTCGGCCGGGCATAGCCTCGGCGTTCCCATTCGGGGCCCCAGTGGGCTTCGACGTCCTGCGGCTCGAAGCTCTTGGCAAGCGTATTGTCGCTGTCGCTCATGGATTGGATGGACCGTGTAATGCGTGAAACCCTGAATTATAAAAGATTCGGTGCCGTTTCCGCGGTGCGGCAGGATTTATAATCGGGCTTCACTCGAAATTCCCTCCCGACATGCCCGATCTGTTAGCGAATCTGAACCCCGAACAACTGGCCGCCGTGACCCTCCCGGACGAGCCAGCCCTCATTCTCGCGGGCGCAGGTTCCGGCAAGACGCGCGTGCTGACCACGCGTATCGCCTGGCTGATACAGCAGGGCCATGTCGGTCCGGCCGGTATTCTGGCGGTGACCTTCACCAACAAGGCGGCCAAGGAAATGCAGGCTCGTCTGGGGGCCATGCTGCCGATCAGCCCCCGCGCCATGTGGATCGGCACCTTCCACGGGCTGTGCAACCGCATGCTGCGCGCGCATTTCCGCGATGCCGGGCTGCCGCAGAGCTTCCAGATCCTCGATCAGGCCGATCAGCTCTCTGCGATCAAGCGAATGATGAAGGCGGCGAATGTCGACGATGAGAAGTATCCGCCGAAAAACCTGCAGTATTTCATCAATAACGCCAAGGAGCAGGGCCTGCGCCCTCACGAGGTCGAGGCCAACGACGCCTTCAACCAGAAGTTCGTCGAGCTGTACACCACCTATCAGGCGCAGTGCCAGCGCGAAGGGGTGGTCGATTTTGCCGAATTGCTGCTGCGCTGTTTCGAGTTGCTCAAGCATAACGAACCGCTGCGGGTGCATTACCAATCGCGCTTTCGTCACATTCTCGTCGACGAGTTCCAGGACACGAACAAACTCCAGTACGCATGGCTCAAGATGCTCGCAGGGTCGAACGCCGCAGTATTTGCGGTGGGCGACGACGATCAGAGTATTTACGCCTTTCGTGGTGCCAACGTCGGCAATATGGCCGACTTCGAGCGCGAATTCCGCGTTCGGCACATGATCAAGCTGGAGCAGAACTACCGGTCGCACGGCAACATCCTCGACGCCGCCAATGCGTTGATTTCGAATAACGCACGGCGTCTGGGCAAGAATTTACGCACCGATGCGGGGCATGGCGAGTTGATCCGGGTCTACGAAGCCGCGACCGACTTGCAGGAGGCGAGCTGGCTGGTCGATGAAATCAAGGCGCTCGTTGCACAGGGGCTGTCGCGTCAGGACATCGCCATTCTGTATCGTAGCAATGCCCAGTCGCGGGTGATGGAGCACGCGCTGGTGGGCGCGGGCATCGCATATCGTGTGTACGGGGGGCTGCGCTTCTTCGAGCGTCAGGAAGTCAAGCATGCGCTGGCATATTTGCGTCTGATCGAGAATCCGAACGACGACACGGCATTTGCCCGCGTCGTGAACTTCCCGACGCGCGGGATCGGCGCACGGTCGCTGGAGCAACTGGCCGACGCGGCGCGTCTGTACAACTGCTCGATGTACGCCGCCGTGCCCTATATGACCGGCAAGGCGGGCACCAATCTGACGGCCTTCGTCCGGTTGATCGAGCAGATGCGTCAGGACACTGGGCGCCTTACGCTGCCGGAGGTCGTCACGCACGTCATCGACGCGAGCGGGCTGATCACGCACTATCAAACCGAGAAGGAAGGTCAGGATCGCATCGAGAACTTGCAGGAACTGGTGCACGCCGCCACGGCGTTTATCGCCGAGGAAGGCTATGGGCTCGACGCGCCGGCGCGTCTGATTGCCATGCGTCCTGCACTGCCGGGCGCCCCGGATATCCTGGCCTCGCCCGATGGCGTGGTGGACGCCGACACGCCCGTGGAGATGACCCCGCTCGCCGGTTTCCTGTCACACGCCTCGCTTGAGGCCGGGGACAATCAGGCCGAGGCCGGGCAGGACGCCGTGCAACTCATGACGGTTCACGCGGCCAAGGGGCTGGAATTCACGGCGGTCTTTGTCACCGGGCTGGAGGAGGGACTGTTCCCGCACGAAAACAGTGCGCTCGAACTCGACGGCCTCGAAGAAGAGCGCCGGTTGATGTATGTGGCGATCACGCGGGCCAAGGAACGGCTGTATCTCTCGTTCACCCAAAGCCGCATGCTGCACGGTCAGACACGCTACAACGTGCGTTCGCGCTTCTTCGAGGAAATCCCGGAAGCGGTGCTGAAGTTCCTGACGCCGCGTGCGCAATCTGGTGCGCGTCTGGGGCAAGCCGAGCCGGCGTGGGGGCGCGACTGGTTCTCGCGTCCGCAAGTGGGCGCAACGAAGCAGGACGAATGGGTGGCGACAAAGTCGGAGCAGGCGCTTGCCGACCGTTCGCGCGCGTCGGAGACCGGCTTCAAGCTGGGGCAGGGGGTCTTCCACACCAAGTTCGGCGAGGGCAAGATCATTGGGCTCGAGGGGGCGGGCGTGGAAGCCCGTGCGCATGTGAAATTCGGCCGACATGGCGAGAAGTGGCTCGCACTGGCCGTCGCGAAGCTCCAGCCGATCGAGTAACGACGGCGTCTTACCCATGACAAAGGGCACCCGAGGGTGCCCTTTGTTTTGCCGGTCGCTTGTCTGCGCTGTCTGCGGTTATGCCTCCGGCGGCGCGACGTTCGGATCGATGGCGCCGATTTCCTGCACGCCGAAGCAGCCGCGATAGGTTGCATAGAACGAGCAGTACAGCACGGCCGTGAACAGGATCGAGTACGGCATGAGTATCAGCATTGCGTACTGATGAACGCCCATCGCGGCCATCGTCAGCGCCACGATCAGCGGCAGCACCGTGGCGACGACCGCCGTGCACAGCCCGTAGACGAAGAAGGCACGCAGGTTGCGTACGCAGGCCGTCCAACTGAAGAAGAGCGCCTTGACGGGCGTGACGTCGTGCCATGCCACGAGCACCGGTGCGAACCAGAACATCATCGCCACCGGAACGTAGGCCACCGCTGCCGCCAGCATCGCCTGGCCCATGGAACCGTTCACGAGCGACTCTTCGCTGATGCGGCCGCCGAAGAGCATCTTGTTCAGCAGATCGCCGCCGTCGAAGAGTGCCGAGAACAGGAACACCGCAGCCATCGCCACAATGTAATAGCCGCCCAGGATCAGCAGGCGGCGCGAAACCTCCTTGCCGTGACCGCGAAAGCCGTCGAGCAGCACGTTCGGCAATACCTGTTTGCTCTTGATGATGTCACGGCAGGCGGCCATGAAGCCGACGGACAAGCCGGGGATGAACAGCAGCGGCAGGAACGCGCCCACGACCGGCGGGATCGACAGCAGCATCACGCCAAACAAATAGGCGAAGAGCAGCGTCAGAATGGCGAGCGGGTTCTTGCGGAATAGCCAGATACCCTGGCGCAGCCACACATAACCACTCTTCGGCGGGACTTCAAGCAATTGCATAGGGTTCGAATGACTCCGATAGGACGTCAGGTTACAGCCACGGGATGGAAACGGCTTCGATGCGTTCGCGCAGGATTCGTTCGAAATGCCCCGGATCGTGCGGCTTGAGCATTTCGGCCTCCCGCGGCAAGTGAAAATCATACAGGCGCGACACCCAGAAGCGCAGCGCTCCCGCCCGGAGCATATCGCGCCAGTGCGACGCTTCGATGCTCGTGAGCGGGCGCACCGTCTCGTAGGCGCGCAGCATGGCATGCACGCGAGCCTCGTCGAGCACGCCGGTCGACAGGTCGCAGCACCAGTCGTTGACCGTTACGGCCAGATCGAACAGCCACTTGTCGCAACCTGCGAAGTAGAAATCGAAGAATCCGCCCAGGCGGGGCGAACCGTCTTCGGCCATGTCGAACAACACGTTGTCGCGGAACAGGTCGCAGTGGCAGGGGCCGGCCGGCATCTCGCGATAGTCGGTCGACGCGAAAAACGCCTCCTGATGCGCCATCTCGCTTTGCAGCAACGCGCGTTCCGCGTCGCTCAGGAACGGCATGACTTCGGGCGTCGCTTCGCGCCACCACGGCAGGCTGCGCAGGTTGGCCTGCTCGAGCGTGAAGTCTCGTCCGGCCAGGTGCATGCGCGCGAGCATCGCGCCGACGTGCGTGCAGTGTGCCGGCGTGGGCGCCAGTTCGGAGCGTCCCGCCAGCTTGGTGACGATGGTCGCCGGCTTGCCGTTCAACTCGCCCAGGATCTCACCCGTGCGATCGGGAATCGGATCGGGCACCGGCACGCTGTGATGCGCGAGGTGGCCCATCAGTTGAAGATAGAACGGCAACTGCGTCGCGGTGAGCTTCTCGAACAGCGTCAGCACGAACTCGCCGCGCTCGGTCGTCAGGAAGTAGTTGGTGTTTTCAATGCCGGAGCTGATGCCCCGGAAATCGAGAACATTCCCCAAATCGTAGCGTTGCAGCCATTGTTGGAGTTGCTCGGGCGAGACGGAAGTGAAAACGGCCATGCGTGCGTTGAGTGGAGGTGTCTCAGACAAACGGCCCGTGCACGTGCAGCGGGCCGCTGAATCAAGACATACAGGAAGCTGGCGTGCCGCCAGGCGGCACGCGGGGGTGAGTCAGATTACCAGAGATGTCAGAACTTCAGACCGACAGACGGCAAGCGGTCGTTTTGCGACGTGTTGTCGCGCGCTCGCGGCGAGTTGTCCGGTGGCGTGGTCAACTGGTAATTGGTGCCGAATCGTGAGTGGACATCGATCTCCGTCGGCTTGCCGCGATCGCGATACTCGGTCACGGTCGTGCCTTGGTCGTTGACGTAGTAGCTCGGCTTGCGCTCCTGGTTGACGTCCACCGACGAGGTGCTGGTGGCAGCGGCGCGGGCGTCAGCTTCGCGTTTGGCGGCTTGCGCGGCGGTTTCCTTGCCATCCTGGGCAAATGCATGGCCGGTGAGCAACAGGCCGGCACCGAACAGCAGGGGCAGGGCACGGGAAAGGCGCGTTTTCATCATTATTCTCCGAGGGCGGGAACGCATCCGCGACGTTGGGGCAAGCCGGGGCGGCGCAGCGGGTTCCAATATGTCCATTCTATCAAACGTCCCCCGCTTCGCATCGTGAAATCGCGTTGAATACGCCGTGGTTCCTTGCCTGCGGGGCGGTGCTGCATTCCGGGAGGTCGTTTCAAGGGGCTTGAGCGGGGGCGTGGGCGAGTGGTCCGGCCGGCCGGGAGCACGCGATCGCTATCCGCTATATTCCTTCCGGTAATAAGCGAATCACGAAAGGGTCGTTTTCCTCACTGCTGTGTTCTGGCATCCTCCAACGTCGTCTTGATGGGTGGCCGCGTGCCGCCCATCTGCATTCTGGAGTCCGCAATTCATGTCTTCTTCCGCTGCTTCCGCCGTCGTCAAAACGGCCCCGCCTTCGCCGTCCGCATATAACGCCCGTCCGCTCGCCATTGCGCTGGTGCTGATTGCCGCCGGCATCGCCTATCTGCAAGCCACCGTCGGCCCGAAGCAGGCCGCGTTGGCCGGTGTGGGGGCGCTGCTCGGTGTGGCGCTCTATCACGCCGCGTTCGGCTTCACGTCGGCATGGCGTGTGTTCATTGCCGATCGTCGCGGTGCGGGGCTGCGTGCGCAGATGGTGATGCTCGCCGTCGGCGTCCTGCTGTTCTTCCCTGCGCTGGCCGACGGAACGCTCTTCGGTAACAAGGTCGTCGGACTCGTCTCGCCGGTTGGCGTGTCGGTGGCGTTCGGCGCTTTTATTTTCGGCGTTGGCATGCAACTCGGCGGCGGCTGCGCGTCGGGCACGCTCTACACGGTGGGCGGCGGCAGCACGCGCATGATCGTCACGCTGGCCGCCTTCATCGTCGGTTCGGTGGTCGCGACGGCGCATCTGCCCTGGTGGGAATCGTTGCCGCATATCAAGCCGGTCTCACTGGTCAAGGTGTGGGGGCTGTGGCCCGCGCTTATCGCGAATCTCGTGCTGTTCGCTGCGATCGGCGCCTTCACGTTGTGGGCGGAAAAGCGTCGTCATGGGCGGGTCGTCGGCGTGCCGATGACGCGTAGTGCGAAGGGCACGCCTGCGCTCTTGCGTGGCCCGTGGCCGCTGTTGTGGGGGGCGTTGGCGCTGGTGCTGCTGAACTACGCGACGCTGGCGCTGGCCGGTCGTCCGTGGGGCGTGACGTCGGCGTTCGCTCTCTGGGGCGCCAAGGCCTTCATGGCGCTCGGCGTCGATGTGGCCTCGTGGCCGTACTGGGCGAAGCAGGTCAACGTGCTGAATGCACCGGTCGCACAAGACGTTACGTCTGTGATGGACATCGGCATCATTCTCGGGGCGCTCGCCGCCGCGTCCATCGCCGGCAAGTTCGCTCCCGTGTGGAAGATCCCCGTGCGCTCGCTGATTGCGGCCGTCGTGGGCGGGTTGCTGCTCGGTTACGGCGCGCGTTTGGCGTACGGCTGCAATATCGGGGCGTATTTCAGTGGCATTGTTTCGGGCAGCCTGCACGGCTGGCTGTGGCTGGTGGCAGCGTTTTTCGGCAATGTGTTCGGCACACGCCTGCGTCCGCTGTTCGGTCTGGCGGTGGAAACCACCCCGCGCGAAACTGGCTGCTGATCGACACAAGGCCTCGGCAGATCCCGTGTCTGCCGAGAAAACGGCGCCCGTGATAACGCAAACCCCCAAGCGTTGGACATGAATCCAACCCTTGAGGGTTTTTTCATGGCGAAGATTGTCGCGATTACAGGTAGAACATCTTCTCGCTGGTTTCCGACTCGGGCTCGATGCGGCCTTCATAGAAGGCGAACACGGCCTTGAGGATTTCGTCGGGATCGTCAATGACCTTCACCAGGTCGAGATCCTTCTCGCCGATGAGTCCCATCGGCAACATCGTCGAGCGCACCCAGTCGAGCAACCCCGTCCAGAACTCCGTGCCCACGAGAATCACGGGGACATGACGCGACTTCTGCGTCTGGATGAGGGTGAGGACTTCGGACAGCTCATCGAGCGTACCGAAGCCGCCCGGCATGATCACGAAGGCATCCGAATTCTTCACAAAGGTGACCTTGCGTGTGAAGAAGTGACGAAAGCGCAGCGAGATGTCCTGATACTGGTTGCCCTTTTGTTCGTGCGGCAATTCGATGTTCAGACCCACGGTCGGCGAGGCGCCGCCATGTGCGCCCTTGTTGGCCGCTTCCATAATGCCGGGGCCGCCGCCGGAGATCACCGCAAACCCGTTGTCGGAGAATTTGCGGGCGATGGTCATCGTTAGTTTGTAGAACGGCGATTTCGGTTTGATACGCGCGCTGCCGTAGATGCTGACGGCCGGCCGGATCTCGGACAGGTACTCGGTCGCCTCGATGAACTCTGCCATAATCGTGAACATCTGCCACGACGCGCGCGCTTTTTTTGCGGTGGCGCGCTCATGGTCTGCCAGCATGCGCAGACTGGGTATCTCTTTTCTTCTCTTGGTCATATGTCGGAACAGCAAAGTCTGGAAGGTAAGACGCTCTTATTGGTCGATGGTTCGAGTTATCTTTATCGAGCCTATCACGCCCTGCCGGATTTGCGCGGCCCCAACGGCGAACCCACCGGGGCGCTGCACGGCATCGTCAATATGCTGCGCCGCATGCGTAAAGACGTACATGCAGAGTATAGCGCCTGCGTTTTCGACGCCAAGGGCAAGACGTTCCGCGACGATTGGTACGCCGAATACAAGGCGAACCGTCCGTCGATGCCGGAAGATTTGCGCGCGCAGATCGAACCCATTCACGAAGCCGTGCGCGCCATGGGCTGGCCGCTGTTGATGATCGACGGCGTGGAAGCCGATGACGTCATCGGCACGCTCGCGAAGCAAGCGGCCGCGCGAGGCATGCGCGTGGTGGTCTCCACCGGCGACAAGGATCTGGCGCAACTTGTGAACGATCACGTGACGCTCGTGAACACGATGACCAACGAGACGCTCGACGCCGCTGCGGTTGCCGCGAAATTCGGCGTGCCGCCCGAGCGCATCGTCGATTACCTCACCCTGGTGGGCGATACGGTCGATAACGTGCCGGGTGTGGAAAAATGCGGACCGAAAACGGCCGTCAAGTGGCTCACGCAATACGGTGATCTCGACAACCTCGTCGCGAATGCGGCGGAAGTGAAGGGCGCGGTAGGCGAGAATTTGCGACGTGCTCTCGACTGGCTGCCTATGGGACGCAAGCTCGTGACGGTTGCGCTCGACTGCGATCTCGCGCCGCAGGTCACGTCCATCGAAGCCAGCTTGCAGACGCAACCCGAAGACACCGAGACGTTGCGCGATTTCTTTGCGCGTCACGGCTTCAAGACGCTGCTGCGTGAGGCAGAGGCCGCTGCCGCCACGCAGGCTGGCGAGCAGGCACCGGCGCCCGCGGCCGACACGATCGAACGTCAGTACGACGCCGTGCTGACGTGGGAACAGTTCGACGCATGGCTGAAGATCATCGAAGCGGCGGAACTGACGGCGTTCGATACCGAGACGACGTCGCTCGACGCGATGCAGGCGCAACTTGTCGGTCTCTCGTTCTCGTGCGAGCCGGGGCGTGCGGCTTATATCCCGGTGGCGCACCGCGCACCGGGCGAGGTCGAACAATTGCCGCGTGACGAAGTTCTCGCGCGCCTGAAGCATTGGCTCGAGAGCCCGGACCACAAGAAGGTCGGTCAGAACCTCAAGTACGACTCGCATGTGCTCGAGAACTACGGCATCAGGCTGGGCGGCATCGAGCACGACACGCTGCTCCAGTCATACGTGGTCGAGTCGCATCGCAGCCATGACATGGACAGTCTTGCGTCGCGTCACCTCGGTGTGACGACGATCAAGTATGAGGATGTGTGCGGCAAGGGCGTCAAGCAGATCGGCTTCGATGAAGTCGGCATCGAACAGGCCAAGGCATACGCTGCGGAGGATGCCGACATCACACTGCGTTTGCATCGCGCGCTTTATCCCGATGTGGCGCGTGAAGCCACGTTGGAGTTCGTCTACAGCAGCATCGAAATGCCGACGGCGCGTGTGCTCCAGCGCATGGAGCGCAACGGCGTGCTCGTCGATACCGCTCGCCTCGCCGCGCAAAGCGACGAAATCGGCCACAAGTTGATCGCGCTCGAAACCGAGGCGTATGCATTGGCCGGGCAGCAATTCAATCTGAATTCCCCTAAGCAGATCGGCGACATCTTCTTCACGCAATTGCAACTGCCGGTTGTCAAGAAGACGGCCAGCGGTGCCCCGTCGACCGACGAGGAAGTGCTTCAGAAACTGGCCGAAGATTATCCGCTGCCGAAGGTGTTGCTCGACTATCGTGGCCTCGCCAAGCTCAAGTCGACCTATACCGACAAGCTGCCGAAGATGGTCAATCCGTCGACCGGCCGGGTGCACACGAACTACGCACAGGCGGTGGCGATCACCGGACGTCTGGCATCGAACGATCCGAATTTGCAGAACATCCCGGTGCGCACGGCCGAGGGGCGTCGCATTCGTGAAGCGTTCATCGCCCCGCTGGGCAGTCAACTGGTATCGGCCGATTATTCGCAGATCGAACTGCGCATCATGGCGCATATCTCCGGCGACGAAAGCCTGCTGCGCGCGTTCGCCAACGGTGAGGACATCCACCGGGCGACGGCCGCGGAAATCTTTGCCGTCACGCCGCTCGAAGTCTCTTCCGAGCAGCGTCGTTACGCCAAGGTCATCAACTTCGGTCTGATCTACGGCATGAGCGCGTTCGGGCTGGCCGCGAACCTCGGGATCGAGCGCGACGCCGCCAAGCAGTACATCGATCGTTATTTCATGCGTTACCCCGGCGTCGCACGTTACATGGACGAGACGCGCAAGAGCGCCAAGGCGCGCGGTTACGTCGAGACGGTGTTCGGCCGCCGGCTGTGGCTGCCGGACATCAACGGGGGCAACGGGCCGCGTCGCCAGGCTGCCGAGCGGGCGGCGATCAACGCGCCGATGCAGGGCACCGCCGCCGATCTCATCAAGCTCTCGATGATCGCCGTACAGCGCTGGCTGGACGACAGAGGCTTGCAGACGCGTCAGATCATGCAGGTCCACGATGAACTCGTGCTGGAAGTGCCCGATCACGAACTGGCGGAAGTTCGCAAGCGTCTTCCGGAACTGATGTGCGGCGTGGCAAAGCTGCGCGTGCCGCTCGTGGCGGAGGTGGGCGTTGGCGAGAATTGGGAACAGGCGCACTGACGAGGTTGGCTGGGCTGGCGCCTAAAGTGCGTGCGCGATACAAGATGCAGCGCGCCTTGGCTGCCGCCGCGCTCGGGTTCTTGCAATAGCGGGAATAGAGATGCGGGCATACCCGAAGTCCGCACTCTGCGGTAAGGTGATCGCTATCGCCGGGGCGGCAGTGACCGACCGGCTGGACGGTTTTCCAAGCACAGGGAGTTATCGTGAGTGTGCATCGCATCGTTGTGGTCGGCGGCGGCGCCGGCGGTCTGGAGCTTGTCACCCGCTTGGGCGACAAGTACGGGCGTGGCAAGGACGTTCAAATCACGCTGGTCGACCGTTCGCTGTCGCACATCTGGAAACCGCTGCTGCATGAGGTCGCCGCCGGTGTCATGGACACCGCGACGCACCAGCTCTCGTACGTTGCTCAGGCCAATTGGCATCACTTCGAGTTCGCCGCAGGCGAGATGATCGGGCTGGATCGCGCTGCCAAGACGATCCGACTGGCGGCCGTGCCGGCGGCGGCTGACGAAGGCGAGGGCGATCTGCTGCCAGAGCGTACGTTGCCCTACGACACGCTTGTCCTCGCCATGGGTAGCACCACCAACTTCTTCGGTGTGCCTGGGGCTCAGCAAAACACTATCGCACTGGATACGGTCGAGCAGGCCGAGCGCTTCCGGCGTCGCCTGATGGCGGCCTGTGTGCGCGCACAGAATGATTCGGAAACACCGGCGGCACAGCATGCCGGCGTGAACGAGGTGCCCGAAGGCACGCAAGGCGGTGAGCGCTTGCCGGCCCCGGGGCGTCGCAAGGTCAACCTCGTCATCGTCGGTGCAGGCGCCACGGGCGTGGAGCTTTCGGCGGAGCTGCGCAACACGGCGGAAGTCCTTCGCTCCTACGGCCTGAAGCTCGATCCGCGAAAGGATGTGGGCATTACCATCATCGAATCGAGTCCGCGCATTCTGAAGGCGCTGCCTGAGCGTGTGTCCGGCGCGGTTGCCGGATTGCTCGGCAAGCTCGATGTCGACATTCTTTGCGGCGATTCGGTCGCCGAGGTGCGCAAGAACGAGGTCACGACTACCGGCGGAAAGGTGTTGCCCGCGGATATCACGGTCTGGTCGGCGGGGATCACGGCCCCGCCGGTGCTCGGTACGTTGGGGCTTGCCGTCAATCGTCTGAATCAGATTGAGGTCTTGCCGACGTTGCAAAGCAAGACGGATTCGGACATCTTCGCTTTTGGCGACTGCGCGAGCTGCGAATGGCCGGAACACGGCTTTGTGCCGCCGCGTGCGCAAGCCGCGCATCAGCAGGCGAGTTTTCTGGTCAAGGCCATTGATGCCCGGCTCAAAGGGCAAAGCTTGCCGGCATTCACCTATCGCGATTTCGGATCGCTTGTCTCGCTGGGCAAGTTCAGCGCGGTGGGCAATCTGATGGGCGGCCTGATCGGTGGCAGCATGTTCATCGAAGGGCTCTTCGCCCGGGTGATGTACACGTCGCTCTATCGCATGCACGTGGCGGCGCTGCATGGTGTCTGGCGCATGATGCTCGATACCATTGCCAATCGTCTGCGGCGTTCCACCGTACCGCGCGTCAAGTTGCATTGACGTTGGCCGCAGGGGGGGCGAGCGTGCCGTCCCTGCCTTGCGCCGGTCTTCCTCTGCTGGACGTGTGCGGTTTCGGATAGATCCGATCATCGGCGCGCCAGTGTCCGAGTGCATGCGCGCGCCCTCTCTAGTAATATCCGAACGTCCGGCCCGGATCGACGATTCCCGTCTTTTCCGTTGGCGGTTTCCCGGCAATTCTTCTACCGACGCTTTTCTCTGGAGTGCGACATGTCGCAAGCGGATCTGGATAGTCTCGTGCCCGAAGTGGCGCCGCGCAATCGCCGCGATTTTCTGAAGACCGCCGCTGGCTCGGCGTTTGCGCTGGCCGTGCTGCCGGTGGCTGCCGAAACCATCACCACCGACACACAAGGGCTCGACGCGGGCGAGGTCATGCTGACCGTGCCGGGCATCAAGATGCCGGTCTACTACGCGAAGCCTGCCGGTAAGACGCATCTGCCGACCGTCGTCGTGGTCTCGGAGATCTTCGGCGTACATCAACATATTGCCGACATCTGCCGCCGGTTCGCCAAACTCGGCTATCTGGCGCTTGCGCCGGAATTGTTCGCGCGCGCGGGCGATCCGCAGTCGCTGGGGACAATTGCCGAGATTCAGTCGCAGATCGTCTCGAAGACGCCGGACAAACAGGTGCTGAGCGATATCGATGCGACGGTCAAATGGGCGGTGGCCAATGGCGGCGACGAGAAGCGTCTGGGCATCACCGGTTTCTGCTGGGGCGGTCGCGTGGCATGGCTTTATGACGTCCACAACCCGAACGTGAAGGCGGCGGTGGCCTGGTACGGGCGTATCGTCGGCGACAAGAGTGCCGACTTCCCCGAAAATCCGATCGATATCGCAGGCAAGCTGCACGGGCCGCTGCTCGGTCTGTACGGTGGCAAGGATGCGGGTATTCCGGTCGCGAGCGTCGAGCGGGCGCGCGAGGCCCTTGCCAAGGGCAACGCGGCATCGAAGGGGTCGGAACTGACGGTGTTCCCGAATTCGGGGCACGCCTTCTTCGCCGACTACCGGTCGAGCTATGTCGAGGCCGACGCGAAGGCGGGCTGGACGCTGGCGTTGAACTGGTTCCGCAAGCATGGTGTGGTCTGAGTTGCGGGGGCTGCGGGTGGGCCGTCGGGTTTGTTGAGTCGTTCGAGCGTATCGGGGGACGTCGAACGTCTTTGCGCTGCGCGAGCCGACGGTTTGCCTGTAACGGTAAAAGCTGGTTAAATCGCCGGCTTGCCTGCGGGAGAATCACCATCGACACCATCTTCTTATTCATCGTTATCGCCACGCTGGCTTCCGGCGTGCTGAGCCTTGCCGGGGCGGCGTCGCTGTCGCTCGGCCTGCTCTCCAGGCTCATCGACAAGATGGTGAGTTTCTCGGCGGGCGTGCTGCTCGGCACGGCGCTGTTGCATCTGCTGCCTGAGAGTCTGGAGTCGCACGTCGACGCGCACGTCATCACGCGCTGGCTGTTGGGCGGGTTGCTTGGGTTCTTCCTGCTGGAGAAGCTCTCGCTCTTGCGCCACAGCCACCATCACGAGGGCGACGGGCATCATCACGAGCATGGGCACGATGCCCACGAGGCGGGCAAGGGCGGCTGGATGATTCTGGTTGGCAGCGCGATTCACAACTTTGCCGATGGCGTTGTGATTGCGGCGGCGTTTCTGGCCGATCCGCGTCTCGGGGTGGCGGCAACGGTGTCGATCACCGTCCACGAGGTGGCGCACAAACTCGGCGACTTCATGGTGTTGCTCAATGCGGGTTTCAAGCGCCGCAAAGCATTGGTGCTGACGCTGGCGTCGAGCCTGACGGCGCTGGCGGGCGGGGTGCTGGGCTACTTCATGCTCGACCGTCTGCAGAGCCTGATCCCGTATCTGCTGGCGCTGGCGGCGAGCAGTTTCATCTACATCGCCGTGTCGGACCTGATGCCGCAGATGCAGCGTCGGACGTCGCCGCGCGATGCGCTGCCTCAGATCCTGTTGATCGCTGTCGGGCTGACGCTGGTGGTGTGGCTCAACGGTCACGATCATGAGCACGAGCACGGACACGATCGTAAGGACGGTGGCAGTGCTCTTGCGATGTCCGCATCAGCGACGGGCAAGTCGCCGCATTGATGGGATAGCGTGGCGCCCGCTATTTGACGCCGGGCCGCGCGAAGCAAGAAAGAAGGGCGTCCCTCGGGACGCCCTTTGTCATTGCTGCTGGCGCTTCAGAGCAGCCGCTGCGTGACTTACGGTTGCGCTCCGGTGGCGACCGGACGGCGCTTGTCGGCGCACCACTCGCTCCAGGATCCTGGATAGAGGCTGGCGCCGTGAAGCCCGGCGACCTCCATCGCGAGCAGGTTGTGGCAAGCCGTCACGCCTGAGCCGCATTGCGAGATGACCCGCTCCGGTTGGCGATCCTTGCCGATGACTTGCATGAAAGCTTCGCGAAGCGTGGCGGCGGGCTTGAAACGGCCGTCAGGGCCGAGGTTGTCTTCGAAGCATCGGTTGACCGCACCAGGAATGTGGCCGCCAATCGGGTCGATGGTTTCGTTCTCGCCGCGATAACGATCCGCTGCGCGGGCGTCGATGACCAGACGTTCATGCGAAGTCAGATTGCGTTCGACGGCGGCCGCGTCTGCGGTGGTGGCGAGTGGCTCGCCCGGGCTGAAGTCGCCGGCCGGCGGTGTTTCGGGCGGGGCGGCGTCGAGCTTGAAGCCCGCCGCTTCCCAGGCTTGCAGGCCGCCGTCGAGCACCGCAACGGATTCGTGGCCGAGCCAACGAAGCAGCCACCACAGGCGGGCGGCATACCTGCCGCCTTGTGCGTCATAGGCGACGGCCTGCTGGCCGTTCGACAATCCGCAGTCGGCAAGGTAGCGTACGAGGGCGTCGCGATCGGGCAGCGGATGGCGGCCGTTTTTGCCCGTCGTCTTTCCGGACAAATCGCGCTCGAGGTGGGCGTAAAACGCACCGAAGATATGGCCGTCGACATAGGCGGCTTCGCCAGCCGCCGGATTGACGAGGTCAAAGCGGCAATCGAAGATGACCACCGGGGCGCCGCCGCCGGCGGCGGTTTGCATCAGCGCATCGAGATTTTGCGGACTGATGAGCGTGGTGAAGTGCGTATGAATCATGACGTCTCCGCAGACGGGCGTGGGGGAATCGTTCAGCGGGAACTGACCGAACCGCTTGCCGGACGCATAGCGCGCATAGCCCTTGGGGGCGCTATCGGCGGCCGGGAGCCGTTGCCAAAAATACCGCGGCGCCCTGGTGTGACGCCCGGCGGCTGCAATCAGGCGGGCGCCGACGGCCGTCGCAATGCGGTCATGCCGCTCACCACAATCAGCAGCATGCCGATCCAGCCGGCCAGTGCGGGCCAATCGTCCCAGACAAGCATGCTGACCAGTGTAGCGAAGATTACGCCGGAATATTGCAGATTCGCAGTGACAAGGGTGTTGCCCAGACTGAAGGCCCGGGTGAGTGCCGTTTGCGCGATGAGTGCTGCGAGGCCGATACCCAGCATCAGCGCGGTGCCGCGCCATGTCAGCGCATGCATGCCTTCGACGGCAACCCAACCGAGGCCCAGCAACACGCCACCGAGCGAGAAATAGAAGACGATGCGCCAGTCGGGCTCACCTGCCGCCCCCAGCTCCTTGACCTGCATGTACGCCACGGCTGAGAACACCCCCGAGACAACACCGGCGACGCCGCCGCCCCAGGCCTGACTGTCGATGGTCGGCTGAAGCAATAGCGCCACACCGACAAATCCCGCAAAGATCGCGGCGACCAGACGGAAGTCGGTACGCAGGCTGCCGCGCATCGCGGCGGTCGCCATGACAATCAGCGAAATCCAGATCGGCGACATGTAATTGAGCGTCATCGCTGTGGATAGCGGCAATTGTGTGAGCGAATAGAACCAAAGGCCGAGCGAGATGACACCTGCGGTGCTGCGTTTGACGTGGGCGCCAAGGTGGCGAGTCCGGAGCGTCTGGCCTCGCATGCCGGTAATTGCCAGCAAAACGATGACGCCGATAAGACTGCGGTAGAGAACGATTTCGCCGGTGTTGTATTCGTTTGCCGCAAGTTTGATGAAGAGCCCCATCAACGTGAACATGAAGGCGGAGACCAACATCCAGAGCGATTGCATGGCGAATTGTGGCCGATTGACGGCGAAAAGGCGCGTTTTGTGCTGAACGCGGGTGACGCGCGCGGCATAGATCGTTGCCGCAGGGTCATCGTTGAAGCATGGCGACGATTCTAACGAAAACGGCGGGCCCATGGCCCGCCGTTCGGCGAAAGTTCGGCAAATATTTAATTCAGTCTCGCCAGTACCACATTGCCGCCTGCGCCGTCCCCAAACGGATGCGCCTGCTTTCTCACGCAGTGAGATGCTTCTGGAGGAAGCTGTTTAGAAGTCACCCATCTGGCGACGCAGGAATTCGTGGAAATGCTGCATGCCGTCTTCCATCGGACTCTGGTACGGGCCGACTTCCGACACGCCGCGCTCGAACAGGGCGCGACGGCCTGCATCCATGCGTTCGGCGATCTCGTCGTCCTCGCGGGCGGTTTCCATATAGGCGGCACGCTCGGCCTCGATGAATTCGCGTTCGAAGAGCGCGATTTCCTCGGGGTAATAGAATTCGACGATGTTTGTCGTCTTCTGCGGGCCGCGCGGAATGAGCCACGACACCACCAGCACATGCGGATACCACTCGATCATCAGGTGTGGGTAGTACACCATCCAGATCGCGCCGAAGTCGGGCGGAACGCCTTCGCGGTAACGCAGCAGCACATCGTGCCAATCGCGGTAGATAGGGCTGCCCGGCTTGGCGAGACCTTCATGAACGCCTACGGTCTGGACGCTGTACCAGTCGCCGAACTCCCAGCTCAGGTCTTCGCACGAGACGAAGCTGCCCAATCCCGGGTGGAACGGCACGACATGATAATCCTCGAGGTAAACCTCGATGAACGTCTTCCAGTTGTAGTTACATTCGTGCACTTCGACGTGATCGAACATGAAATTCGAAAAGTCGAGATGGTGCTTCACGCCCAGACGTGCGAGATCGGCTTGTACGTCGCGGCCTTGCGCTTCGAACAGCAGTCCGTTCCAGCGTTGCAGCGGGAACTTGCTCAGGTTAAGGCATGGCTTTTCGGGGAAATGCGGCGCGCCGAGCAGTTCGCCCTTCGTGTCGTAAGTCCAACGATGGAGCGGACATACAATGTTGCGTGCATTACCGCGCCCATTGAGCATGACCGCCTGACGATGGCGGCAGACGTTCGAGAGCAGTTCGATGCCACTATGCTCGCCCGCGCCATTGCGGACCAGCATGCGACCTTCCTGCTCGGCCGGCAGCGCGAAATAATCGCCCGCTTCCGGCACCATCAGTTCGTGGCCTACATACCGAGGCCCGTATTTGAATAGGACTTCACGTTCGCGGGCGAGGAGCGCCTCGTCGAAATACGTGTAGACCGGCAATTGGCTCGAGGCCGGTTTCAATTGCAAAGCGCTGCTTAGATTGGACATTCCCACTCCCGTCGAGCTTGAAAGCAGTGAACAACCCAACCATCGAAGAATCGATTTAGGGAACCGACGATTATACCCGGTATGGGCTGTCGGGGGCACCTAAGTCCATGATTTGCGTTAAATAATGTCCGAGAATTGTCATCCCCGACGGTTTTGAGGCAATTTACGCCCTGCGAGGTGGCGTGCTTTTGCCGTAAAATGGAACATTCGACCTGAATTTTGCGTTTATGGCCAAGACTGCAAAGTCGCAAGACGCGGCACCCGAGGTGCCGCAGGACCTGCCCGAGACCTATGAGGCGGCGCTTGCCGAGCTGGAAAAGCTGGTGGGGCGCATGGAGGGCGGCGAGCTGGGGCTGGAGGAATCGCTCGGTGCATACCGGCGGGGGGCTGTGCTGGTGAAATATTGCCAGGGCCTGCTCGAGAAGGTGGAGCAGCAGGTCAAGGTGCTGGAAGGTGAAACGCTCAGGCCGCTCGAGGCGGCGCGCGACGACTTCTAACTGTCCGGCTACGGCAAGGCGACCCACGACCCAACGCGTCCCGAGGTGGCCCCCGGGGCGACTCAATAACACGCACGGCCTGAAGGGTACGTGCAGGATGAAGACGATGGCGGATCAGAATATCAAGACCTGGATGCAGGCGGTGCAGGCCCGTGTGGAGCAGGCGCTCGATGCCGCGCTGCCCAAGGCAGCCGATGGCGGCTCGGCGCGACTCAACGAGTCGATGCGTTACGCGGTGCTCGGTGGCGGCAAGCGGGTGCGCCCGCTGTTGTGCTTTGCGGCCGGCGAAGTGACCCAAGCCAGCGAGACGGCCCTCGACCGTGCCGCATGCGCCGTGGAAATGATCCATGCCTATTCGCTGGTGCACGACGATCTGCCGTGCATGGACGATGACGATCTGCGCCGCGGCAAGCCGACGGTGCACGTCCAGTACGACGAAGCCACCGGCCTGCTCGCGGGCGACGGTCTGCAAACCCAGGCATTTGCGTTGCTCGGCGAAGCCACGGGGGATCTGAGTGCTGCGCAGTCGCTCGCATTGGTGCGCGAACTGGCGATGGCCTCGGGCGCGCTCGGTATGGCGGGCGGCCAGGCGATCGATCTGGAGAGCGTCGGCATCAAGCTCACGCAGCCGCAACTGGAAAACATGCATCGCCTGAAGACGGGGGCGCTGTTGCGTGCCTCGCTGCGCATGGGAGCGATCTGCGGCCGTGCGTTGTCGGACGACGAAACGGTTGCGCTGGATGCCTATGCGGCAGCCGTGGGATTGGCTTTCCAGGTGGTGGACGACATTCTCGATGCGACGGCCGATTCGGCTACGCTCGGCAAGACGGCAGGCAAGGACGCCGCGAACGACAAGCCGACTTACGTGTCGCTGATGGGGCTTGAGGGCGCACGGGCATACGCGGAAAAACTGCGTGCCGACGCCCATGCGGCGAGTACGTCGCTCGGCAATGCGGATCGCTTGCGCGCTTTGGCCGATTACGTGGTGGATCGCATCAACTGACCGGCGGATTGCCGGGCTGGCAAGTTTCGAGGCGGCCCCCCAGCAGCACAGGATCATGAGATCCGGGGGCGGTTTGCAGTAGACATAAGCAAGGGGCAAGGAGGGTCGGCGCGATCTCCCCACAGAACGCACCGGCAGGAGATCGGGATTGGCCCACTGGGGAGGCCGCCCGATAAAACGCCTATATATGGAACGACGATGTACGAACTTCTAAATACCATCGATGACCCGGCCGCATTGCGGCGTCTGGAGCGTCGCCAACTTGCGCCGTTGGCCGAAGAGTTGCGCGCCTTCGTGCTCGAAAGTGTGTCGCGCACGGGGGGGCACTTGTCGTCCAACCTCGGCACGGTCGAGTTGACGATCGCGCTGCACTACGTGTTCAACACGCCGGAGGATCGCATCGTCTGGGACGTGGGCCACCAGAGCTATCCGCACAAGATCCTGACCGGCCGTCGCGATGCGATGGGTTCGCTGCGTCAGCTCGGCGGCATTTCGGGCTTCCCGAAGCGCGACGAGTCGCCGTACGACACGTTCGGTACGGCACACTCGAGCACGTCGATTTCGGCGGCACTTGGCATGGCGCTGGGCGCGCGCACGAAGGGCGAGAGCCGCTTCGGCATCGCCGTGATCGGCGACGGCGCGATGACAGCCGGTATGGCGTTCGAGGCGATGAACAACGCGGGGGTTCACGAAGACGTGCCGCTGCTGGTCATCCTGAACGACAACGACATGTCGATTTCGCCGCCGGTGGGTGCGCTCAACCGCTACCTCGCCCGTCTGATGTCGGGCCGCTTCTATGCGGCGGCAAAGAAGGGCGTGGAGAAGGTGCTGAGCGTGGCGCCGCCGGTGCTGGAATTGGCGCGCAAGTTCGAAGAGCATGCGAAGGGTATGGTCGTGCCTGCGACGATGTTCGAGGAATTCGGCTTCAACTATATCGGTCCGATCGACGGTCACGATCTCGACTCGCTGATTCCGACGCTTGAGAACATCAAGAATCTGAAGGGGCCGCAATTCTTGCACGTGGTCACGCGCAAGGGGTACGGCTACAAGCTGGCCGAGGCTGACCCGGTGCTGTATCACGGTCCCGGCAAGTTCAACCCGGCGGAAGGTATCAAGCCGAGCACGAACAGCAAGAAGACGTACACCCAGGTGTTCGGCGACTGGCTGTGCGATATGGCCGCAGCCGACAAGCGTGTCGTGGGGATCACCCCCGCCATGCGCGAAGGCTCAGGCATGGTCGAGTTCGAGAAGCGCTTCCCGGAACGTTATTACGACGTTGGCATTGCCGAGCAGCACGCTGTGACGTTCGCGGGCGGTATGGCGACCGAAGGCCTCAGGCCGGTCGTCGCCATTTACTCGACGTTCCTGCAACGCGGCTACGATCAATTGATCCACGATGTCGCGCTGCAAAATCTGCCGGTCCTCTTCGCGCTTGATCGTTCGGGCCTTGTGGGTGCGGATGGTGCAACGCACGCGGGCGCTTACGACATCGCTTATCTGCGGTGCATCCCGAATATGGTCGTGATGGCGCCGTCGGACGAGAACGAATGCCGCCAGATGCTCTACACCGGTGTGCAGATCGACGGCCCGTCGGCCGTGCGTTACCCGCGCGGCGCCGGTACGGGTGCCGTCATCGAGCAAACGATGACCGCGCTGCCGATCGGCAAGGGCCTCGTGCGCCGTGAAGGTCGGGCGGAAGCCGGGCGTCGCGTGGCGATTCTGGCGTTCGGTAGCATGGTTGCCCCGGCGCTTGCCGCTGCCGCACAACTGGACGCGACCGTAGCCGACATGCGCTTCGTCAAGCCGATCGACGATGAACTGATCGCACGACTGGCGCAGACACACGATTACCTCGTGACGGTGGAAGAGGGGAGCATCATGGGGGGCGCGGGTTCGGCCGTTGCGGAATCCCTGCTCGCCGGTGGGGTTACTCGGCCCGTACTACAATTGGGCCTGTCCGATCGCTTCATCGATCATGGCGATCCGGCGGCGCTGCTGTCGGCCGAGGGACTCGACGCGGCGGGTATCGCGAAGTCGATCTGTGCGCGCTTCGACCTGTCGCTGGGAGCCTCTCGGGCAGCTGACAAGGTCACGACGAAGCTCGTCGCCTGAGCGTCCGGTAGTCCCGAATATCCGAACGATCCGGCTTGCGCGCCGGATCGTTTCGTTTTGCGTTACGTATTTTCCGTCCCGTGCCGGGGCTCTCCGGCACGTTCCCGATGACACTCGCCGGAGGCCCGCGAGCCGTGCGTCGGATACGTTTGCCCATTGCCTCCCCCCAGTCGGCTTGCCGGCAAAGAAGGAAATAGATGAATCAGATGAACCCCGCTTTCGTCATGCCGGACGTGCAGAGCACCGTCGATACCCGGCAGATTCCGATTCAACGCGTTGGCGTGCGCGGTGTGCGTCACCCGTTGTCGGTGCGTTTGGCCGATGGCGACGCACAAGCCACCGTGGGCTTGTTCAATCTCGATGTCCATTTGCCTGCCGATCAGAAGGGCACGCATATGTCGCGTTTCGTGGCGCTGCTCGAGGCGCATCGTGCGCCGCTGGATGTCGCTGGCTTCCGGGCCATGCTCGACAGCATGCTGGATAAGCTCGAGGCCGAGGCCGGTCGCATCGAAGTGACGTTCCCGTATTTCATCAACAAGACCGCACCGGTGTCGGGTGTGCAGAGTTTGCTGGACTACGAGGTGACGCTCACGGGTGACGTGCGCAACGGTCAGACGCGCGTGTGGCTCAAGGTGCTCGTGCCGGTCACGAGCCTGTGCCCGTGCTCGAAGAAGATTTCGCAGTACGGTGCGCACAACCAGCGCTCGCACATCACCATCGACGCGGAAATCGCGGGCGACATCGCCGTCGACGAATTGGTGCGCATGGCCGAAGAAGAAGCGTCCTGCGAATTGTGGGGGCTGCTCAAGCGTCCGGACGAGAAATACGTGACCGAGCGCGCCTATGAGAATCCGAAGTTCGTCGAGGATCTGGTGCGCGACGTGGCAACGCGTTTGAACGACGAGCCGCGGATTGTGGCCTACGTGCTTCAGGCAGAGAACTTCGAGTCGATCCACAATCACAGTGCTTACGCCGTGATCGAGCGCGACAAGCGCGTGGCAGCTTGAGGTTGCGGCACCTTCCGGAGCGCGCTGCAAAAAAAGACCGCTCCTGGGAGCGGTCTTTTTATTGGACGGTTCCCCGGAAGGGGTGTCAGATGTTGCGCACGATGTCGGCAAGGTCCCAACGCGGGCGGACGGTGTAGGCGTATTCGCTGTCCGCTTCGTCCGGCCAATGCTTAAGGCGCATCGCGCCGGCGAAGGCGATCATGGCCCCGTTATCCGTGCAAAATGCGAGGTCGGGGTAGTGCACGCGATAGCCGCGTCGTCGGGCCGCTTCGTTGAGCCCCGCGCGAAGCTGTGCGTTGGCGCCGACGCCGCCGGCGACGACGAGCGTCTTCATGCCGGTCTGCTTGAGGGCGGCCATTGACTTGGCGACGAGTACGTCGACGATCGCGTCGACAAAGCCTCGCGCGAGATCGGCCTTTTCCTGCTCGCAAACATTGCCGTCGAGCTTGCGCACTTGCGTGAGCACGGCAGTTTTCAAGCCGCTGAAGCTGAAGTCGAGGTTGCCGGAGTGCTTCATCGGGCGTGGCAGGTCGTAGCGTCCCGGTGTGCCGAACTCGGCCAGACGCGAGACCGCCGGACCGCCCGGATAGCCGAGTCCCAGCAGTTTGGCGGTCTTGTCGAAGGCTTCGCCCGCAGCGTCGTCCAGCGTTTCGCCAAGCATGGCGTACTGGCCGAAGGCGCGCACTTCCATCAACTGCGTGTGACCGCCGGAGACCAGCAGCGCGACGAACGGGAAGTCGGGGGCGTCCGGGGCGAGCAGCGGGGAGAGCAGGTGGCCCTCGAGATGGTGCACGCCGACGACCGGGCGATCGAGCGCGAAGGCAAGCGCGTTCGCGACGCTTGCGCCCACCAGCAGCGCGCCGGCAAGGCCGGGGCCTTGCGTGTAGGCGATGGCGTCGACTGCGCTGAGCGGCTTGCCGGCCTGCGCGAGCACCTCTTCGGCCAGCGGCAGCGCACGACGAATGTGGTCGCGTGACGCCAGCTCGGGCACCACGCCGCCATATTCACGGTGCATGGCAATCTGCGAATGCAGCGCGTGCGAGAGCAGGCCGGCCTCCGTGTCATAGAGGGCGAGCCCGGTTTCGTCGCAGGAGCTTTCAATGCCTAGAACCAGCATGGCGTGAGGGGAGGCGCGGAGCGTCATTAAGAGGGATAACTGGCAAGTATACCAGTCGACCTTACCGCCCGCCGGTTACAATGCGCGCCATGGAAAAGTTCGATGTAGCGATTGTGGGCGCTGGCGCGGCCGGCCTGATGTGCGCGGCGGTGGCCGGGCAGTTGGGGCTGCGAGTGGTGCTCATCGATCACGCGACGCGTCTGGCCGAGAAGATCCGGATTTCAGGCGGCGGGCGCTGCAATTTCACCAATATCAATGCCGGGCCGGCCAACTACCTGTCCGAGAATCCCCGTTTCTGCCGCTCGGCACTGGCGCGCTATACGCCGCGCGACTTTCTGGATTTGCTTAAGCGTCATCGTATTGCGTGGCACGAAAAGCATCGCGGGCAGCTTTTCTGCGACGACAGCGCCGAAGACATCATCGAGATGCTTCGCCAGGAGTGCGCTGCGGGGCACGTGCACTGGCGGATGCCCTGTGCTGTCCACACCGTTGCCTATACGGAGGCGGGTGGGGCGCATCGGTATCATTTGACGACCGATGCGGGGCATATCGCGGCAAAACGGCTCGTGATCGCGACGGGTGGCCTGTCGATCCCAAAAATCGGCGCGACGGACTGGGGCTATCGCATCGCGCGTCAGTTCGGTCTGGAGATCGTTGAACCGCGCCCGGCACTCGTGCCGCTCATGTTCGACGCCTCGACGTGGGCGCCCTTCGCAGGGCTGTCCGGCTTGTCGCTGGAAGTCGAGGTCAGTACGGGTAAGGGGAAGGAAGCCGGCAGCTTCGTCGAGGATCTGCTGTTCACGCACCGGGGATTATCCGGGCCCGCCATCCTCCAAATCTCCAGTTTCTGGACGCCAGGACAACCTATTACGCTGGATCTGGCGCCATCGTCGGACATTGAGGCGGCATTGTTCGAGGCCAAGGCGACGTCTAAGCGTCAGTTGGCCAATTTGCTGGCGCAATGGGTGCCGGCGCGTCTGGCAGACGCTTGGGTGGCCAACAGCGGACTCTCGCCGCAGGCACGTGTGCAAGAGTTGCCGGACAAGGCGCTGCGCTCGCTCGCCCAGACGTTTTCGGGGTGGACGCTCAAACCATGCGGCTCAGAGGGCTGGCGTAAGGCGGAAGTCACGCGCGGCGGGGTCGACACGCGGGCGCTTTCCTCTGCAACGATGGAGGCCCGCACGCAGCCGGGGTTGTACTTCGTCGGGGAAGTCGTGGACGTGACGGGGTGGCTCGGCGGTTACAACTTTCAGTGGGCGTGGGCCTCGGCGGTGGCTTGTGCCCGGGCGATGTCCGAAAGCGTTCAGGCCAGTCAGGCAGGAGAGAACGCACTGTCGTAGACGGCCACTCCCGGCGTGTGATACGCTCCCACCTTCGTGGAGACGACGCATCAATGGTTGTTTTCGGGACGTTTGTGACGACAGTTCAGGACGCCTCGGAAGCATTGCCGGGGGATTTGCGTCTGACACGTCACCGGCCAAACGGACGTTCAGCGTCTGAGCCGGGGCGGGTCTAGGTCTCCGGCGTGCCCGCTTGTGATCGCGTTTGTGATCGTCTCCCCAAGCGGGTTTTTGTGCTTTCTGCCCCCCGGTTGCGTCTGCGCCAGCTTATCGGCTGCGGCCGCGCACGGTGAGTGCCAGGCGGCAGTCGCCCTTTTCTTTGGGGCGGCATGCACTACACTGAAACGTATTCGAATTCCGGAACCCCTGCTCATGAGTCTGAAAGAACGCATCAACGAAGACATGAAGACGGCCATGCGTGCCAAGGCCGCCGACAAACTGGGGACCATCCGGCTGCTGCTCGCGGCAATCAAACAAAAGGAAGTCGACGAGCGCATCTCTCTGGACGATGACGCAGCGGTTGTTGCTATCGTCGACAAACTGATCAAGCAGCGAAAGGATTCCATCAGCCAGTTCCAGGCTGCCGGCCGTACCGATCTGGCCGACAAGGAGGCTGCCGAACTCGAAGTGCTCCGGGTCTATATGCCGCAGCAGCTTTCGGCAGACGAAGTCGCGCAAGCGGTCAAGGCCGCCGTGGCGCAAACCGGCGCTGCCGGTCCGCAGGACATGGGCAAGGTCATGGGTGTGCTCAAGGGCCTGTTGGCCGGTCGGGCTGACATGACGGCCGTGTCCGCGCAAGTGAAGGCGGCGTTGGCTGCGTAATTCTGTGGTGCGGCAAGTTGCCGTCGTTTGCGCGACGGCGCGTCACCGCATCGCGATGGCATCGATCCAGTGATTCCCCAGTCGTTCCTGCAGGACCTCCTCAACCGCGTCGATATCGTCGAGGTGGTGGGTCGCTACGTTCAGTTGAAGAAAGGCGGGGCGAACTTCATGGGGCTATGCCCCTTTCATAACGAGAAGTCGCCCTCATTTACGGTGAGTCCCACCAAGCAGTTCTATCACTGCTTTGGGTGTGGCGCGCACGGCAGCGCGATCAGCTTCCTGATGGAGCATGCCGGACTCGGATTTGTCGAAGCTGTCGAGGAGTTGGCCCGCAACGTCGGGCTGGATGTGCCGCGTGAAGCGCCGATACCTGGCGCGCCGGCACCTGCCGCGCAACGGGCGCAAACCCTTGGTCTGGTCGACGTCATGACGCGTGCCTGCGACTACTACCGCAAACAATTGCGAGGAGCGCCGGTCGCCATCGAATATTTGAAGCGGCGCGGGTTGACGGGTGAAATCGCCGCGCATTTCGGGCTGGGGTATGCCCCGGATGCCTGGCAGAACCTTGAGGCCGCGTTTCAGAACTACCGTGACGATCAGTTGCTCGACGCCGGTCTCGTCATCGAGAGTGAGAAGGGCGAGGGGGGCGGCGCGAAGCGTCGTTATGACCGTTTTCGCGACCGGATCATGTTCCCGATCCGGAACACGAAGGGGCAGGTGATCGCCTTCGGCGGACGAGTGCTGGACAAAGGTGAGCCGAAGTATCTGAACTCGCCTGAAACACCGCTTTTCAGCAAGGGTAGTGAGCTGTACGGCCTGTTCGAGGCGCGCACCGGTATTCGCGACGCGGGCTACGTACTGGTAGTGGAAGGGTATATGGATGTGGTCGCGCTGGCGCAGCTTGGGTTTCCGCAGGCGGTGGCTACATTGGGTACGGCGTGCACGCCCATGCATGTCCAGAAGCTGTTGCGCCAGACCGAGACGGTGGTGTTCAGCTTTGACGGTGACGCGGCGGGCCGCCGGGCGGCACGCCGTGCGCTGGAAGCCTGTTTGCAGCATGCGGATGACAACCGGAGCTTCAAGTTCCTGTTCCTGCCCAGCGAGCACGATCCGGACAGCTACGTGCGTGAATACGGCGCGAACGCGTTTGCCGAAGAGGTGTCGCGAGCCATGCCGCTGTCGCAGTTCCTGATTGGCGAAGTGACGGCCGGTAAAGAGATGCATCAGCCCGAGGGCCGGGCGCGTGCGCTGTTCGAGGCGAAGCCGCTGCTGCAGCAGATGCCGGCGAATGCCCTGCGAGGGCAGATTCTGCATGCGCTGGCCGAGCGGGTGGGTAGTTCGGTAGAGGAAGTGGCTGAGCTGTGCGAGTTGCAGATCAGCGTGGCGCGCCGGCAGAACACGTGGGACAAGGCGCCGGCCAAGCGCGAGAAGCGGCGCGTGATGGGCACCGAGCATCGGGCACTGCAGAACCTGCTGATGTTTCCGGTGCTCGGAAACGAATTGACCGAAGAAGAGACCAAGATTTTGCAGGATGGACGTCACCACGCCGAGATTTTCTCGGAGGTGCTGGCGCATTGTCGCGAAATGGGAGCCCAGGCCGATTTCCGCTTCATGTCGGATCGGTTGCGGGCATCGCCGAACTGGGCGAGTTTCGACGACATTATTCGCGAAATCCTCGCGTTCGAAGAGAACGCTCGCGACCTGCTGTTGTTCGACCCGGCCGATGAGGCGCAGGTCGAGCGTCGCGAGGAACAGATTGCACTGCGGCTCACGGAGTTGCGAAGCGCGATTCGGCGTTTGCAATACGATGGGCTGTGCGAAGCGCTGGAGACGATTTTCAAGCGGCCGTCATTGACGTCCGATGAATTGCGCCATGCTCAGGCGCTGTCGCGGCAACGCGACGAATTGAAGCGGTTGCTGGCTCCGGTCGGCACAGGAGGCGCGCGAAGTTGAGGTAAGCCCGCGTGCTATAATGGAAAGTTTTCAGTGGGCTGTTTTCTGGCAAGCGAGATCGCTATGGCAAAGATGACAACGACCAGCGGAAAAAAGACGGTTATCCCTTCACCGAAGGCAAAGCGCGCGACAAGCGCGGCGGCGGCGTCTGGTGGGAAGGGGGCGTCTCGCTCCGCAAAAGCTGGCGTTGCCGTAAAAGCTGGCGCGGTTGCGCAAGCCAAGACGAAAACGGCCAGCCAGGCAAGTTCGGCGAAACGTACTACGCAAGTTAAGGCAGCCGCCGGCGCAACGAAGACGACCGGCAAGACGGCTGCGAAGGTGACCGATGTCACCAAGCGCAAGAGTGCGACCGCCGCGACGGTGGGGGCTGCGAAAGCGGCCAAGCCGACGGTGAAGTCCGAGCCATCCGTCAAAGCGACGACGACGGCAACGACTGCGAAGGCGACGGCAGGCGGGAAACCGCAAGCCCGACAACCCGCTGAAAAAAGCGCGAAGAGCGCAACCACCGCCAAGGCGTCGACCTTGGCGGGCCGCAGTACGCCTGCGACGCGAGTCCCACGCAAGACCGGGGCTTCAAGCAAACCCGAGGCAGTGGAAGTCACGCCGGCAGCAGTTGCACTTACCGTCTCCAAGACGCGTGGCAAGGCCGCGAAGACCGCCGCTTCGGGAGGGCAGAACGTTGCAGCGAATACTAATGATCAACCCGTGAACGAAGATCAGACCAAAGTGGAAAAGCAGAAGGCGCGTGATCGCCGGGCAAAAGAGAAAGCACTGCTCAAGGACGCATTTTCCTCGCACCAGCCCGGTACGGCCGAGGAACTTGAGGAGCGTCGCGGCAAACTGAGGACACTGATCAAGCTGGGCAAGGAACGTGGCTTCCTGACCTTTGCAGAGATCAACGACCACCTGCCTGACGACGTGGTGGAGGGCGACGCGCTGGAAGGCGTGATCGCTACGTTTAACGACATGGGCGTGGCCGTCTACGAGCAGGCGCCGGATGCCGAAACGCTGTTGCTCAACGACAATGCGCCGAATGCCGCGACGGACGACGAAGTTGAGGAGCAAGCGGAAGCGGCCCTGTCGACCGTCGATTCCGAGTTCGGCCGCACGACCGATCCGGTGCGTATGTACATGCGTGAAATGGGGACGGTTGAGCTGCTGACGCGCGAAGGCGAAATCGAGATCGCCAAGCGCATCGAGGAAGGCCTGAAGCACATGGTGCAGGCCATTTCCGCGTGCCCGACGACGATTGCCGAGATTCTGGCAATGGCCGAAAAGGTCGAACGTGAAGAAATGCGCATCGACGAAGTGGTCGATGGCCTGATCGATCCGAATGCGGATGCCGTTGCGGCAGCCGCCTCCGAAGACGAGGATTTCGACGCGGATGCGGAGGAAGAAGCGGAAGAAGAGGAAGCCGAATCGGACGAGGAAGACGACAGCAGCAGTGGTGCTGCTGCTTCGGCTGCGCAGGTCGAGCAGCTCAAGCGTGACGCGCTCGCCAAGTTCTCCGTGATCGCCGAGTGGTTCGGCAAGATGCGTCGTGCGTTCGAGAAGGAAGGTTATCAGTCGAAGCCGTATGTGAAGGCGGGCGAAGCCATCCAGATGGAACTGATGACGATTCGCTTCACGGCGCGTACGGTCGAGCGTCTATGCGACACGCTGCGTTCGCAAGTGGACGAAGTGCGGAACATCGAGCGTGCGATTCTGAACATCGTGGTCGACAAGTGCGGCATGCCGCGTGCGGATTTCGTGCAGCGTTTCCCGGGCAACGAAACCAATGTCGACTGGATCTACACCGTTGTGGCCGACAACAAGGCTTACAGCTCGGTGGTGGAACGTAACGTGCCGGCCGTGCGGGAACTGCAGCAGAAGCTGATCGACCTGCAGGCGCGTGTGGTGTTGCCGCTCACGGAACTCAAGGACGTCAATCGCAAGATGGCCGAAGGTGAGCGACGTGCGCGCAAGGCCAAGCGCGAGATGACCGAAGCGAACTTGCGTCTGGTGATTTCGATCGCGAAGAAGTATACGAACCGCGGCCTGCAGTTCCTGGATCTGATTCAGGAAGGCAACATCGGCCTGATGAAGGCGGTGGACAAGTTCGAATACCGTCGTGGTTACAAGTTCTCAACGTACGCGACGTGGTGGATTCGTCAGGCCATTACGCGTTCGATCGCTGACCAGGCACGTACCATCCGTATTCCGGTGCACATGATCGAAACGATCAACAAGATGAACCGGATTTCGCGTCAGATTCTGCAGGAAACCGGTGTTGAGCCGGATCCGGCGACGCTGGCCGAGAAGATGGAAATGCCGGAGGACAAGATCCGCAAGATCATGAAGATCGCGAAGGAGCCGATCTCCATGGAAACGCCGATCGGTGACGACGACGATTCGCACTTGGGTGATTTCATCGAAGATACTGGCACGGTAGCACCTGCTGACGCCGCATTGCATGGTAGTATGCGCGACGTCGTGAAGGACGTGCTTGATTCGCTGACGCCGCGCGAGGCCAAAGTGCTGCGCATGCGTTTCGGTATCGAGATGAGCACGGATCATACGCTTGAGGAAGTGGGCAAGCAGTTTGACGTGACGCGCGAGCGTATTCGTCAGATCGAAGCCAAGGCGCTGCGCAAGTTGCGTCACCCGAGCCGCTCCGACAAGCTTAAGTCGTTCCTCGAAGGCAATTGATTGCTGTTGAGCGAGCGCCGGTAGTTGCGGGCCGTTAGCTCAGCGGTTAGAGCAGGGGACTCATAATCCCTTGGTCGCTGGTTCGAACCCAGCACGGCCTACCAATATCTACGCGGCTTTCCGGCCGTTCTTTGAAGATGCTCACCCTTTGTGGTGGGCATTTTTTTTGCTATGTACACATTCAGCCGGGGATGGATGGGAATGATAACGTTGGCATGCCGGGTTGACCTCTGAGAGGTTAAACGAAAAACGTCAGACAAGGCCGAAAAGCGGCCTTGTCTGACGAAATCAAGTTAACGCAAACGGGCCTTCAGCTCTTCGCTGGCTTGGTGCAGAGCCGCGCGAGTGGTTGGCAAATCGGCCAGCGCATTGAGCAGGCCGAAGTCGTGAATCATGCCGTTGTAGCGGGTCGCGACCACATTCACGCCAGCGGCGTCCAGCTTGCGGGCGTAGGCTTCACCTTCATCGCGCAGCACGTCTTTCTCGGCCGTCTGGATCAGCGTCGGCGGGAGGCCCTTCAGCTGTTCCGGCGTCGCCAGCAGCGGCGAGGTGTAAATTTCCTGGCGCTGCTTCGGGTCGGTCGTGTAAGCATCCCAGAACCACTTCATCATGTCCTTGGTCAGGAAGTGGCCGTTGGCATACGCATCGTAAGACGCGTTCTCGAAGTTGGCGTCCGTGACGGGCCAGAACAGCACCTGCGAACGCAATGCGGGCGAGCCCTTGGCTTTAGCCATCAGCGCCACCACTGTGGCCATGTTGCCGCCCACGCTGTTGCCCACAATGGCCAGCCGCTTTCCGTCCACGTTGATCTGCGCGCCGTTGTCGGCCACCCACTTTGTGGCAGCGTAGATCTCGTTGATTGCCATGGGGTAACGCGCCTCGGGCGAAGGAGTGTAGTTCACGAAAATCCCCACCGCGCCGGAATCGGCAACCAGGTCGCGTACGAAGCGTTCGTGCGTCGGGAAGTCGCCCAAGATCCAGCCGCCGCCGTGCACGAAGATAAACGCGGGCAGCACGCCTTTGGCGCCTGCGGGGCGAACGATGTTGAGCACGATCTGCTTGCCATCGGCGGTGATGGTCTTCTCGCTCACGTCTGCAGGCGGCAGCTTTGCCCCCTTCTGCGCGCTGACAAGTACCTGACGAGCATCGGCAGGCGCCAGCGTCTCCAGTGGCTGGCCACCGCCCTTAGCCAAGGCTTCAAGGAAGGCTTGGGTATTGTGTTCGACACCCGGGCTACCTGCCGCCAGAGACAGGGTGGATGCCAGAGCCATCGCGGAAGCGGCAATAAGTTTGTGTGTGACTTTCATGTTGCTAATCCTTTAGTTGAGGGGTTGACGATGAAGGAGACCAGGAGACTCAAACGAGGCTCAAGCGCACATCGATGTTGTTGCGCGTCGCGTTGGAGTGCGGGCAGACGATGTGGGCCTTGTCGACCAACGCCTGGGCTTGTTCACGAGGAAGACCAGGTGCGCTGATGAGATGGCGCTCCCTTCGCGACCATCGGTCGCCTGGGCGTGGTACAGAATTTTTTCGATCGACACGATGTACTCCTTGTGACTTGAGGGGTGAGTAGTGCCAAGCGGCAGGACGAACTGTAGAACTGGAATAAGTACTTTAAGTCTCGTAAAATACGAAAAACTTGATACAGAGTTCCAAATTGATCGAAGCATGCACTGACCGCTTGGGGGCATTGCTGAACCACTTCCCAGTAAGCGCGCGTATGTTCCATTCGGGCGCCATGTGTGGCATCACCGACTTCTCTGCCCCACTCGAGGGAGGGCAGATGCATCTGGTCAGGAGAGGGGCGATGGAGGTCATTCATCCGGGACGCCCCGCGCTTCAGGTGAGCGTTCCGAGTCTGCTGCTCTATCCGCGCCCCATGTCCAGGCGCTTTGTTACCGACGCCCAGCGTGGCGCAGACCTGGTCTGTGCAGATCTTCAATTCGATGGTGGAATTTCAAATCCGGTGTCGGCTGCGTTGCCCGACGTCATATGCGTAGCGCTGGATGACGTCGATGGTGCCGATCAAGTGCTGACACTGTTGTTCGATGAAGCATTCGGCAACAACTGCGGTCGGCATGTACTGATCGACCGGTTGTTCGAGGTTGTGTTAGTGCAGGTGTTGCGGCACCTGATGGAGACGGGGCAGATCAGCGGTGGCATGATGGCCGGCTTGTCGCACCCCAGGCTGCGCAAAGCCCTGGTGGCGATGCACGAGCAACCGGGACAGGAATGGTCGCTGGATACACTGGCTAGCATCTCGGGGATGTCGCGTACCGTGTTCGCCAACAGTTTTCGCAGTGTTGTTGGCTGTACCCCCGGTGCTTATCTTCAGGGGTGGCGTATCAGGTTGGCGCAGCAGGCATTGCGACAGGGGCGACCGCTAAAGGTGATCGCGATTGAGGTTGGCTACGGCAGTGAAGCCGCGCTTTCCCGCGCATTCAAGGCGCAATGCAGTATGACGCCACGGGAATGGCGAAACTTCACACTCACTTCTCGAGAGTGAAAGGCACCGCAGATGCACTTCTTTCTCCATCATTGGAGAGGCCCCGTTCAGATCACTGCATCCGCCAATACCGGCTTAGCGTGCTCAACTTTTTTGTTGCATAACGTTGATATGAACTCTTCATGGGTTCCATGGCACTTCCCGATGGGAATGAACGGGAGCGCCTACAGGTCCCGGTGGCTGAGAACGACCTGCTTCACGGATTGCAGCGCTTGGCGGAGTTTCGGGATGTCGACCGAACCCAGCGCCAGCCGTATCGCTTGCGTGCTGTGAGACGACGTAGCAAAGGGTTCTGACGTCGACACGGAGATGCCCTGTCGCATCAGTGCCATGGCCACCAGATCCGCTCTGACCTCAGGCTCAAGCGGCAGCCAGAGGAAATACGACGACGGGTGCCGCACGAGCGACAGGCCCGACAAGATATTCGCTGCAATTGCCTGCCGCAACGTCGCGTCTTGCCGCTTTTCCTCTTCAAGCCGCGCGACCGTACCATCGTCGATCCACCCGCAAGCGATGGCCGTCATCACGGCGGGGGCGTTCCAGGTTGTAGCCCTCACGGTACGTTCCATTGCCGGTATCCACGTCTTGGGTGCCGAAGCAAATCCAAATCGCAGCCCCGTCGCGACACTTTTCGATAGCCCGGAAACATACACCGTTGTCTCCGGCGCCAATGCGGCGAGAGGCGGCGGCGGGTTGTCCGCAAGAAATGCATAGGCGGCATCTTCGATGATAACGAGTCCATGTTTCTGCGCTATTTCGACCAGACGCTCACGCCATTGAAGGTCCAGAACCCAGCCCATCGGGTTGTGCATTGTCGGCATCGCATAGACCGCGCGAACCCGTCGTTTGACGCAGAGGCTCGCCAGCGCATCCAGGTCCGGGCCCGTCGCGGAGATCGGCACCGGTACCAGTTCCAATCGATGCACGTCGGCCAGCACTTTGAATCCGGGGTAAGTCAATGCATCTACGGCGACTACGTCGCCGGGTTTCAGCAACGCCATGACGGCGACCGTCAGACCATGCTGGGCGCCGTTGACTATCAACACATCGGAACCTTCAACGGTCAGGCCCCGGCACGCGAGATGACGTGCCACGGCGGCTCGTTCTATTGGTCGTCCGCTGTGCGGCTGATATCTCAATGCCGCTTCGAGGTCGCCGGAGGACGCGAGTTGCCGCAACGCAATTCGCAGCATGTCGGTTTGGCCCGGTAGCGAAGGGTAGTTGAAATTCAGGTCCACCGTGCCCGCCGCCACAAAGTCCTGTTGGTCAATTCCATGGCCGCTCGGAAGCGAGATGTCTCGCACGAAGGTGCCTCGACCCACTTCCCCACTGACCAGCCCCATTGCCTCCAGCTCGGCAAACACACGGGTCGCCGTGACCAGCGCGAGCCCCTCCCTGGCCGCAAATTCTCTGTGGGTCGGCAGGCGAGCGCCGGGAAGCAGCCGCCCCTCTTTAATCTCCGCAGCGATTGCATCGACGAGCGTCTTGTAGCGAGCTTTTCCCATCGTCAAATGTATCCATGACAATTATTTCACTTGTGCTGCACATCGCCCATACAATGCACGCGCGCATCTCAGGTTTCAAGTTCTTGGGAGATATTTACCGACCCAATTCCCCCGGAGCGCGGCGAGAAGCAGAGACGAGAAGCAGAGACGTGAATGCGCCGATTTTGACATTGCGCTTTGGCCGCCGCGCTCGCGCCGGCTCACGGAGAGGGAAGTGGATAAGTCAACGAGCGGTTGGGTAAACGGTTCTATTGGCGTCGCGATATTTGCCGGGTCACTGCCAGCGACACGTGTTGCGGTGAAGGACTTCGATCCGACGTTCCTGACGTGTGCACGAGCCACGATCGCCGCATTGCTGAGCCTGGCGTTACTCGTACTGCTCAAGCAGCGTCGACCGGACGTCAAGGACCTGCCATCGCTAGCGCTGACTGCGCTGGGCGGTGTGGTTGGTTTCCCATTGCTGACGGCGCTGGCCCTGCAACATGTCACCTCTGCGCATTCGATCGTGTTTCTCGGGCTGCTTCCGCTTTGCACTGCGGCATTCGCGGTTTTGCGCGGAGAGCGCCCGAAGCCCTTGTTCTGGGTGTTCTCCGTCATCGGAAGCGCGTTCGTGGTCGGCTATGCGCTCATGGGAGGCGGTGAAGCGTCGCTCGCCGGCGACCTGCTGATGCTCGCTGCCATCGTCGTTTGCGGCTTGGGCTATGCCGAAGGCGCGCGCCTTTCGCGCAAGCTTGGCGGCTGGCAGGTCATTAGTTGGGCGCTGGTCCTGTCGCTGCCGATGATGCTGATCCTCGCACTCTTTACGCGCCCCGATTCGTTTGCGCACGTGAGCGGCCCCGCCTGGTTCAGCCTCGGTTACGTGTCGATATTCAGCATGTTGCTCGGCTTCGTCTTCTGGTATCAAGGACTCGCACAGGGTGGCATTGCCGCAGTCGGTCAGCTTCAATTGTTCCAACCCTTCATGGGGCTCGGGCTTGCCGCGCTGTTGCTTCACGAGAGCGTGAGCTGGACGATGCTGATCGCAACGCTGGGCGCTGTTGTCTGCGTTGCCGGGGCAAAAAAATACGCTAAGTAGTGCTACTCCGCGATGTCAAGAAAAGCCGCTTGCGGATGCGCTCCCTGCGCACCGCGCATCAAACGGGTTGCTGCTGCGTAGTACAGTGAATGCCGCCCCCACCATTCGCGATTCCGTCGACGTTGAGTTGCACGATATCGTGTTTGGGGAAGAGATCGCGTAACTTGTCTCTCGTGCTCCTGTCGGTCTGCGTGTCACCGAATTGCGGTGTGATGACGGCGCCGTTGCACACGTAGAAGTTGATATATCCGGCCGCAAACGTGTCCGATTCGTAGGTGCTGCGCACACTATTCGGGCCGGGGAGCGCGACCACTTGCAGCTTGCGTCCTGCGGCATCCGTCGCCTGCCGCAAGATGTCCAGATGGCGCATCGTGACGGCATGTTCGTAGAACGAGGTGTCGTTTTCCAGGTGCGCGACGACCACCCCGGGCCGCACGAACCGCGCGTAGAAGTCGGTGTGTCCGTCGGTGATGTCCTTACCGGCGATCCCCGGCAACCAGATGATCTTGCGCACCCCGAGAAGCCGCCTCAATTCCGTTTCGCACGCTGACTTGCTCACGCCCGGGTTGCGATTGCGGTTGAGGACACAACTCTCCGTGATGATGGCCGTGCCTTCGCCGTCGACCTCGATGGCGCCACCCTCGAGCACGAGCGGCGTGCCCAGCACGCGTTCCCCGGCCTTTCGAACGACGAATTCGGCCACTTCGGCGTCGTTCGCGTGAGACTGTTTGGCCCCCCAGCCGTTGAAGTTGAAGTTGACGCCGGCCTTTTCGCCATGGCGTGTGCGGACGAAGACGGGGCCTGTGTCACGTATCCACAGATCGTCGATGGGGTGCACGATCAGGTTGACTGCGTTGCCGCACATGCGCTGCGCGGCGTCATAGTCCTCCTCGCACACCAGCATGTTGACCGGCTCGAAGCTGCCGATGCTCTTCGCTATACCGGCCAGTCCCTCGCGTGCCGCTCGTTGCAGGCGACGACCCCAAAGGTCTTCGCCCGCGCCGAACGCCATCCATGTAGCGGCGTGCCGCTCGCCCTCATCCGGCATGATCCATTCCGGCGTGTCGCTACCCGTCGTGCCGGGCGTCAACGCACTCGCATTTCCGGCAAAACTGCCGGCCGCGGCCCCTGCCAACAACGTCGCGCCCGACGCTGCCAATCCATTTTTCAGAAACCCACGCCTTGTTTGCATTGCCCCGTTCTCTTGAGAATTGCCGCACGACGCCGCCATCGAGTGACCGCTTGTGCGCTGGCGAGTCTGGCAGTTCACGCAGTTTGAGGCGCATGACCGATAACGAAAAACGATATTTCTTGCTATTATTAATTAGTTTTTCTCATATCTCGGAGGGGCCATGAGCCGGCAGCGAATTCCATCGCTAAAGTTATTGATGGGCTTTGAAGCGGCCGCCCGCCATGGGAATTTCTCCCGCGCGGCGGATGAACTGCACGTTAGCCAATCGGCGATCAGCCATCAGGTGCAGCAACTGGAAGAGGAGGTCGGGCAGCCGCTGTTCCGGCGAGTGGGGCGAGGGGTGGAGTTGACGGTGGCGGGCGAAGTACTCCAGCGCAGCATTCAACGGTCGGTGGGGACGTTGCGCAGCGGGCTGGACCGTATTGCAACGTATCTCGACCCTGGCCTTGTCGTTATCGCCGGTCCGGCGGAGTTGCTGCACGGCTGGCTGAGTCCACGTATCGATCAACTTCTGGCGCGCCATCCGGCGCTTTGCCCGATGTTGTCGACCGACGATTCGGCACGATTCATCGACGAGACCGATATCGACATCGCTATTGGCGACCGGCCGCTGCAGCAAGCCGGCCTGACGGAAGTCCCTTTCCTGAAAGACGAGTGGGTGATTGTCGCGAATGAAGTGCTGGCCGGACGCTTGGCGGATCTCCCGCAAGCGCAGCACCCCGAGCATGCTTCGCTGGTTTGCCTGGAAGAGAGTTTCACGCGCGACGACACGGCCGCGCTATTTCGCAATCAACTGGCGCCGTTTCGCAAACATGCGATCTATGACGACGAACGTCTTCTGCTCGACGCAGCCCTGCGCGGCCGCGGCATCGCTTGTCTCTCTCGTCTTGTGGCCGACGAAAGTCTGGCGCAAGGACGCCTGCATATCCTTGCCGGTTATCCGCGCATCGAGGGAGTCACGTGGTGGGTGTCCCGGGTCGCCGGCGAGCCACGCTCGCCGGTAGTGACCGAGGTCTTCGACTGGTTGATCGAGGCCGCGCAGTAATCCGGCGTGCGGTGCCAATTTTCACCGCATACAATTCGTATCCCTGATTTTTCGCCATCCATAACGACACGTACGCGCGAGCGCGCGTTGTTGTGGTCAATTCACATACGAATTTCGGGGTTAACACCTAAAGTTCCACCGGCGCAGGCCGTAAGTCACAAGGTGGAACCCCCACCTCGTGGAGCCGGTGGCCTGGGCGCTGGCTTCTGTCTTTTGACCCCCCCTAGCCGCAGGCCTGCCTGTCCAGACAGCATGACAGTATCTTCGCTTAGAACACGCATCATCCTGATCGCGTGTGCCACCGTTATTGGTGCACTGATCCTCTCCGGCATTACCACGTACGTCATCGTGCGCAGCAGCATGATGTCGACCATCGCCAACACGCTCGACGCCGTTGCACGCGGTAACACGCTCGCCGTGGAACGCTGGGCTGCGGCCAAGGGCCAGTCGGTCGTGGGCACAGCTGCCGCCGTCGAAAAGGGCGAGCAGGGCGTGGCGCTCACCAAACTGCTTGGCGCTACGAACGGTTTTCCGATCTCCAGCATTGGCTGGAGCGACAAGTCGTATTTCTCCAGCGGCCCCACGCCGCCCGACTACGATCCGACGGTGCGTCCCTGGTACAAGGGGGCGACCGGTGCGGGCAAACTGACGGTCGTCAAGCCGTACGCCGATATCGCCTCTGGCAAGCTGTACGTATCTTTTGCCGCGCCTATTCTGCGTGACGGGCAAACGCTCGGTGCCGTGAGCGGCGCTGTGCCGCTCGACGCCGTGCAGGAAGTCGTCAAGGCCGTGCACCCCACACCGTCGAGCCTCGCGTTCGTGGTCTCGCGCGACGGTCTTGTCATTGCGCACCCCGATGAGAAACTCATGCTCAAGCAGTCGAGCGATCTTGCTCAATCGCTCACCCCCGAGGCGCTTGCCAATCTGGAGCGTGCGACCGAACCGATGGAGGTCGATCTCAGCGGTGCCGCCAAGCTGCTCAAGGTGCAGCCGGTGCCGGGCACCGACTGGCTCTTCGTCGTCGCCCTCGATAAAGCCGAAGCCACGGCCGGCCTGTCACGCGTGTTGAGCGCCACGATCATCGCACTGATCGTGCTGACCCTGTGCGCTATCGGGATCGCAAGCTTCTTCACGTCGCAAGCCTTCCGCCGTCTGTCGCAAGTGCGCGATGCGATGGATACCATCGGTTCGGGCGGTGGCGACCTGACGCACCGTCTCGACGTCGTCGGTCACGACGAAGTCGCGCAGATTTCGCGCTCGTTCAATGCTTTCGTGGACAAGATCAGCACGGTGATGATCGATGTGCGTGCCGGTGTCCATGGCATGACGTCGGCGACGAGCGAGATCGAGATGGGCAATCGCGATCTGTCGCAACGCACGGAAGCGTCGGCAGGCACGTTGCAGGAAACGTCGGCGGCGCTGACCGAACTGACGGCCAGCGTCAGGCAGACGGCCGAAGCGGCCGAGCATGCCACGCGTCTGGCCAACGACGCGAGTGAAGCGGCCGCGCGTGGCGGCGATGTCGTCACGGGGGCCGTGACGACGATGAGCGAAATTGCACAGTCGTCCGAGCGCATTACCGAGATCATCAGCGTGATCGACGGCATCGCCTTCCAGACGAACATTCTCGCGCTGAACGCAGCGGTCGAAGCGGCTCGGGCCGGTGAGCAGGGGCGCGGCTTCGCTGTGGTCGCAGGCGAAGTGCGCACGCTGGCGCAACGCAGTGCAGCCGCCGCGCACGAGATCAAGACGCTCATCGAAGCGTCGGTGCAGAACGTCAAGAGCGGCACGCAACGTGTGCAAGCGGCGGGCGATACGATGGGGGAAATCGTCGACGGCATCTCGCGTGTGCGCCGTCTGATCGGTGAGATCCACAGCGCCGTGACGGAGCAAAGCACCGGCATTAGCCAGATCGATCGCAGCGTGGCGGAGATGGACCAGTCGACGCAGCAAAATGCGGCACTGGTCGAAGAGTCGGCGGCAGCTTCGGCGATGCTCAGCGAACAGGCGCGTAATCTGGCCGACACGGTCGCGCTGTTTCAACTGCGCGAGCACAGCCGTCACGGCATGACCGCAGTTCGCAACTACGCCAACGGCTCGCGCGATCCGCATCGTGACGAACCGGCGCTGGCCGCCTGAGCCGGCGTTTTGCACTAACGCTTCACGTTCCTCCTTGGCGGGGCCGGCGCTGTTGCCGCCGGCTATCGCCAGTCCGCCGGATTTTGTCGCAAAATAGAGCGCACTGCCGGCGGACTTCTCCTCGCAGATTCTTCGCATTTTATTTTCGCCGGCCAAGTCCTCGACATTATCGGGAGATACGACATGGCGAATCAGCAATATTCAGGTGGATGCCATTGTGGCGATTTGCGATTTACTGCAAATATTGATTTATCCAAAACAATTGCGTGCAATTGTTCAATTTGCAAAAAGCGTGGACTGATTCTCGCTTTTTCACCGATTTCCGAGTTCTCGCAAACGGCAGGTGTGGGAAAGGCACGGGAATACCTTTTCAATAAGCACGTCATTCGTCACCAATTCTGTCCGACCTGCGGTGTTGAAGCGTTCGCCTTTGGCGAAATGCCGGATGGGTCGAAAATGGCAGCCGTCAATGTTCGCTGTATCGATGGCATCGATCTGGATACGGTGCATCCGACGCCCTTTGATGGCGCCAGCAAGTAGGCCGCGCTGGCCACGCCGGATACCTGCCCGGAAAATTAGCGCCGCGTCGAAAGGCGCGGTGATCCCTTGCACCATTGCACAGTAATATCCGAATTAATAGATTAAGAAATATATTTCTATGGATATTATTGAAAATATCAAAAGCCATTGTGTGAGAATTCTGTAGTTATTGGCTAAAGATTTTTGAATGATTGCCCGTTATGCGATGTGATTGTTGTTGTTTTATCGAATACGGAGCGGGCATGAAGTTCTTGGACAGTCTCAAAATCGGCACACGCTTGAGCATCGGGTTTGCCGTCACGTTGGTTCTGCTGTGCGTCGTGGGGGGCATGGCGGTATTCCAGGCGTCACGTATTTACGGTGGCACTCGCGATCTTGCCGACAACTGGTTGCCCAGCGTGCAGGTGCTGGGTAACGTACAGACTGCGGCCAACTCGGCCCGCCGGGCCACGCTCGGCACGCTGCTCTCGGCGGGCGACGGTATGCAGGTTGAGCAGATGAAGCGGCGTCAGGCAGCCATCGATCTGATGAACAAGACGCTCGACAGCTACAACAGCTTGGTGGCATCAAGCGAAGATCGCCGCGCCTACGATGCCGTGCGCGAGGCGTGGGCGAGCTATCTGGAGATCGACAATCGCGCCGTCGAGCTGGAAAAGGGCGATGATGCTGCCAAAGAGCAGGCGCGCGCGCTCATCATGACCGACGCCTTCAAGCGCTTCGCGGTTCTCAGCGACAGGCTAGTCGAGCACGTGGCCGTAAATCGCGCCGGTGCACAGGCGGCGAGCGACGCCGCAGCGAACGAATACCGCACGGCGTTCATTGCCGCTATCGTGCTGATCTTGTTGTCGCTGGGCGTCAACATCGTTATTGCGCTGGTCATCACCCGTTCCATTACCGTGCCGATCGGCCGCTGTGTGGATATCGCGCAGACGGTGGCACGCGGCGATCTCAGTTCGCGTATCGAAGTGCGCGGAAAAGACGAACTCGCCCAATTGCTGGGTTCGTTGCGGGACATGAACACGAAGCTGGCGCAGGTCGTGGGGCAGGTGCGTAACACCAGCGAGAGCATCGCGACCGGTTCGGCACAAATCGCCGCAGGCAATACCGACCTGTCGTCACGCACCGAACAGCAGGCAGCGTCGCTCGAGGAGACGGCGGCGAGCATGGAAGAACTGACGACCACGGTCAAACAGAACGCCGACAACGCGGAGCAGGGCAACGTGCTTGCGTCGAACGCATCTGACGTCGCCCGGCGTGGCGGCGAAGTGGTGCGTCAGGTCGTCGAGACGATGCGCGAGATCTCCGAAGGTTCGACCCGCGTGTCGGACATCACGAGCGTGATCGAAGGCATTGCCTTTCAGACCAACATTCTGGCGCTTAACGCCGCCGTTGAAGCAGCGCGTGCCGGTGAGCAGGGGCGAGGCTTCGCTGTGGTCGCGGGGGAAGTGCGCACGCTTGCCCAGCGCAGTGCCAATGCCGCGAAGGAGATCAAGGAACTGATCGACGCGTCGACGCGTCAGGTCAGCGACGGCACGAAACTCGTCGCCGAGGCGGGCAGCACGATGGACGAGGTCGTTCGCGCGGTGAAACGCGTGACCGATCTGATGGCGGAAATTGCCGCTGCGTCTACGGAGCAGCGCACGGGCATCGAGCAGGTCAATCAGGCCGTCATGCAGATGGATACTGTCACGCAGCAGAACGCCGCGCTGGTGGAGGAAGCTTCTGCCGCCGCGCAGTCGATGGCGGCACAATCGGGTGGTTTGCGTGAACTGGTGTCGATCTTCACGCTCGAGGGTACAACCCATCAGCATCAGGCCCATCTTGCTCAACGGCTACCGGCCTGAAGGGCATTTGCAAAGCGGGAAAAAGTGGCTCGCCAGCGAGCGCTGGCGAGCCGCGAATGCCTGAACACTCTCTCACCAGCGTTCGGCCCACAGGACCGCATGCGTCCTATGTTCTTCCCGGCAACGGTCTTTGCCGCCGACGCCGGTCGATCAGTGTCCGGCACGCCTCGCCCCCCGGCGTCGGCGACCGGCACCGACGTTACTTCCCTGCCAGCATCGAGCCGCGCTCGCGCAAGTTGACGTGCATGTCGAACGCGCGCTCCAGCGCGTGCGGCGTCTGTCCGCCGTAGCGCAGCGCGTCGCGATAGTAGTCGCGCAGAACCTCCCGGTAACTCGGGTGTGCGCAGCGATCGATCACCAGATTTACGCGCTCGCGCGGGGCCAGTGTGCGCAGGTCGGCGAGACCTTGTTCGGTGACGATGATGTCCACATCGTGTTCGTTGTGGTCGACATGCGGCACCATCGGGACGATGCTCGAAATCTTGCCGTCCTTGGCAATCGATTTGGTGGCGAAGATCGCCATGCGAGCGTTGCGCGCAAAATCGCCCGATCCGCCGATGCCGTTCATCATGTGCGTGCCGCCGACATGCGTGGAATTCACGTTGCCGTAAATATCCGCTTCGAGCGCGGTATTCAGGGCAATCAGCCCCAGCCGGCGGATGACTTCCGGATGGTTGCTGACCTCCTGCGGGCGCAACACGAGCTTGTCGCGATAACGCTCCAGATGTTTGAACACACGATCCTGCACCGCTTGCGATACCGTGATCGACGAGCCCGACGCGAACACCATCTTGCCCGCATCCATGAGTTCGAACGTCGAGTCCTGAAGCACCTCCGAGTACATCGTGAGGTCTTCGAACGGCGAGTCGATGAAGCCCGTGAGCACCGCATTGGCAATGGTGCCGATGCCCGACTGAAGGGCAGGCAGCGTGTGCGGCAGGCGGCCACGCGAGACTTCGTGCTGGAAGAACTCGATGAGATGGCCGGCAATGCGCTGCGTGTCGGCATCGGCCGGGAGGGCATTGGAGGCGCTGTCCGGGGTGTCGGTAATGACGATGGCGGCAATCTTCTCCGGCGCAATCTTCACCACGTTCGTGCCGACACGATCACGCACGTCGACGATAGGCAGCGGCCCACGGTGCGGACGCTGCCCCGGAATCCAGATGTCGTGCATGCCCTCGAAGGCGAGTGGCTGCGCGAGATTGATCTCGACGATGACCTTTTCCGCCAGGATCGCAAAGCTCGCCGAGTTGCCGACCGAGGAACTCGGCACGAGTCCGCCGTCTTCGGTGATGGCGACGGCTTCAATGACCGCCACGTCGAGCTTGCCGAACTGACCGGTGCGCAGAAATTCCACCGTCTCCGACAGATGCTGATCGACGAACATCACCTCGCCGCGATTGATCGCGTTGCGCAGTGTCGTGTCGACCTGAAACGGCAGGCGCTTGGCGAGTACGCCAGCTTCGGTGAGTGTCTTGTCGGAATCGTGCCCCAGCGATGCCCCGGTGATCAGCGTGATCTTCATCGGGTGGGTCTTCGCCCGCTTGGCCAGTGCAATCGGCATGTCCTTGGCGTCGCCGGCGCGGGTGAATCCGCTCATGCCGACCACCATGCCGTCGCCAACCAGCTTTGCAGCGTCGTCAGCGCTCATCACCCGGTCGCGTAGCGACGCCAGGCGGATGCGGTCTTCAAACATCGTGATGCTCCTCGTCTCTCTTATATTCAAATCTCTTGATCGGCGCGGTCACCAACGATGCGGCCCTGCGCGCTTGATTCGAAGTGTATTGACCCATCGGTCACATTTCCAATATATTGAAAGCGTAGTTTACATACTTTTTATGTATTGTCGGTGCAAACCCCGGCGGGGCAGGGCTGACAGGAGGGTTGTGATGGAATTGCGGCATTTGCAATATTTCATTGCGGTGGCCGAAGAGCGCCATTTCACGCGAGCCGCCGCGCGTGTCGGGATTCAGCAACCGCCGTTGAGTTTGCAGATTCGGCAACTCGAGACGGAACTGGGCGGCCCGCTATTTGTGCGCCTGCCGCGCGACGTGGTGTTGACGGAGTTGGGCGAGGCGTTCCTGCCCGAGGCGCGGCAGATTCTTGAGCGGGTGGCGCGCGTGAAGCGTCGCATGCAGCAGATTTCGCGCGGCGAGGCGGGGCAGATCCGTATCGGATTCGCGGGCGCAACGTACTTCGAGCCGCGCATTCCGGCGTGGATTCGTGACTTCCGTGCGCGGTATCCCGACGTTCAACTGCATCCGCAGCAGAGCAATACGGCGAGTCTGCTGACGGCGTTGCTGGACGAGGCCATCGACGTCGCGTTCGTGCGTACGCCGTTCGAGGTGCCGGAGGGTATCGTCAGCGTGCCGGTTGTCGACGAACCGATGATGGTGGTGCTGCCGCTGGGGCATGCCATGTGCGCGCGCGAGCGTGTGCCGCTTGCTGCGCTCGCACAGGACGAGTTCATTCTGCTGCCGCGAGAGATCAGTCCTGCACTGTACGACCGCATTATCGCAGCCTGCGAGGCGGCGGGTTTCCGGCCGAAGCTGGGGCAGGAGGCGCCACAGATCACCTCCATCGTGCCGATGGTGGCCGCGGGGTTCGGGGTGTCGCTGGTGCCGGCGTCGGTGAGTCAGATCCGCACGCCCGGTATGGGCTTCTGGCCGATCGAAGGTGATGTGCCGCTAGCGCCGATCAGCCTCGCCTATCGCGCCGACCACGGCTCGGCAGCGCTTGACCGGTTCATTGCGATGGCACCTGCAGATTCGCCTGACAGTGGTGACAGCGCATCGCCTGCACCTTGATCGTTCCGGCGCAGAACGGGCATGCTTTTTCGTCGACGCTCGGGGCAGCACCTTCGTTGGCTGTCGGCCCGTTTGCCAGACTAACCATGTTGTGCGCCGGGGGCGTGGCGGCCGAGGGTTGCGCCGGAGCGAGCACCACGCCTTGCCTGGCGCGGCCGGTGCTTGGGATGTCGCCATGGGCATCGTAGCCGCGCTGGCCGGGGCCGGGCGCGGCGTCGGCGCGCGTGGGCAGCCAACCGTCAGCGCGCAACTTGCCGATAAGCAGCGGCTGGATCATCAGCGAATAGAGCAGGCAGGTGGCGGGTAGCGAAATCGCCAGTGCCGAATCCCGCCAGATCAAGGCGGGGCCAATGGCGAGAGCGGTCCAGATGAGCGCATGCCACGCGAAACCGTAGGCCAGTAGATACACCGGACCCAGGAAGAAGGCACCGACGCACGACATGTACGTGATCTCGACAACATCGCCGTCCGCCGGATTGCGAAATTTGAGCATCATGTCGAACGATCATGAAAGGGGGGAGTCTGCAACGTTACGCCGGCACCGACCCCATTTCGTCCCCCCTCCAACATGGGCTTCGGCCGTGCTTGCCGGGGCGCTGCGCAGCGCATATTGAGACCGGCGGATCACGCAAACGCCTGTGGCGCGCGCCCTGCTGACCCATCGTGTGGCAATCCGATACATCGGGCAGGGGGTGCGCTACACTGGCGGCCGTGCCCTGTATGGGATACAGGGCGTTACGCGGACGCGACTGCCATGCAAACGCTCAGAAGACTGACCCGCTGGCTGCCGGTGCTGACCGGGAGCATCGCGGGCATGTTGGTCATGTTGCTGGTGGGGCAGATCGTGCAGACTCGCGTCGACGACTTCCGCCTGCGCGCCTACGTGCACGAAATCATGGGTTTCATGAGCGATGCTTCGGTGTCCAGCCGTAATGCGTTGCTCAGCGCGATGTACAGCGACGCCGTGCCCTGTACCGACGCCGACATTCTGGCGCTGCGTCGCGTCGCCATGCGCAGCCCCTATTTCCACGATATCGGCCGGGTTCACGGTTCCCGGCTGCTGTGTTCGGCTGTCGCGGGACGGCTCGCTCCGGAGCCCGAGCTGCCGCCGCCAAGTCATGAAACGCGCAACGGCTTGAAGCTCTGGCGTACGCTGACCGGTTTCGTGACGCCCGGCGTGCAGGTCAATGCCACGGGCATGGGCGATGTGGTGGTGTTCAGTCCGCCGGTCTTGCCGGAGCGGCTTGCGACACCGCCGAGCGGCTTCGCTTCTGTCGCGTCGACGAGCGATATGAGTTTCCAGTTCTGGAGCGCCGGGCTGTTCGAGGACCAGCAGCGTATTACGCTGGGCGCCACGTCGCCATGGCTCGAGATCGGACCGTTGCGCCGCTATTCAACGTGTTCGGAGCTGGTGGACGTGTGCGCGTCGGCGGTCTACGTGTCGTCGCAGATCCTGGCCAATCCGCTGGGTCTCATGCTGGCGTTGACGATTGGCGCATCGGCGGGTGCGTCGATGGGCATGGCGTGGCGTTCGCGCCGTCGTTACCGTATGTCGATCGATTGGGTGACGCAGCAAGCCGCCGAGTCCGGTGGCATCAGTGTTGTGTATCAACCGTTGGTGCGATTGCGTGACCGCAAGGTCATCGGCGTGGAAGCGCTGGCACGCCTGAACGACAGCGCCGGTGCGCCGATCTCGCCGGACATGTTCATTCCGATTGCCGAGCGTCGGGGGGTGATCGGGCTGATTTCGCGGCAGGTCGTGCGCCGCGCGTTGATCGATATGCACGGGCGCGCGCTGGCCGATCCCGAGTTTCACATCAGCGTCAATCTCGCGACGACGGACATCGTCGACAGCACGTTCCACACCTATCTGAATCACATGTCGGCGTCTGTGCAGGTGCCACGCGCGCAAATCGTGCTGGAGATTACCGAGCGCTCGACAGACAACATGAAACGCCTCAGAGAGGCTCTCGACCGTTTGCGTGTCGATGGTTATCAGATCCATATCGACGATTTTGGAACGGGATTCTCGAACCTCGCCTATCTGTCGACGCTGAATGTCGACGCGCTGAAAATCGATCGCATGTTCACGCAGTCCATTGGCAGCGATACCGTGGGCAGCGCCATCGTCGACCAGATCTGCAAGATGGCGGCGCTACTCAAGGTCGATGTCATTGTGGAGGGGGTGGAAACCGAGGCGCAGGCCGACTACATGCTGGCGCTGTTTCCCGAGGCAATCGGGCAGGGATGGTTGTTTGGCAAAGCCGTGCCGGCCGAGGATTTGCCATGCGAGGTGGGCGATGGCTGAAGGGCGTAAACCTGCCATTGATTCAGCGACCCCCCCCGAGATTTTTACTTGCCGGGCTGGGTGTCGAATGGCCGGCAGTCAGCAGAAATTTTTGTGCCGCATCAGGCAAATTACCGAGAATAACGACAACCATTCGGGACTAAAGTGAAATGACCGTGGTTCTGATGTGCCCCCGACCTCCACGGACTATCCGGCTCGCCGTCATGGCGGGCCGCTTTTTTTCTATCGTTTGTCGCGGTTCGTGTACATGTTAGGATTTCCCAAAAAACAGCGTTGGGAGACAGGTCCATAGCTGTCGCACTATCGAGGGGACATATGACTGATTCGTATCATTTTTCTTGGCATTACGTGAGCAACACACCGCCGGGGCGTCCGTTCGAGCTGGCCGGGGCGATTACGCCGCGCGCCGACGAACGCTTTGACGGCGCTGTTGATGCCTATTGCGATGGGCAGTACATCGGCCGTTGCGAGTTCTCGAGCATCGACGCGCATGACGCGTCCGAGGCGGCCCAGCAAATCCGAAAACGTATCGAGCTTCGCATCGAGGATCGCGTGGCCCGCGAAAACTCGACCTCGCACTGAGTCGTACCGAGAGCGCTCCCGACCGTCACGCTAGGCATTGCACGTAGCGCAGCGCCACACGTTTATCAAACGTCAGCCAGTTATGCGCATGACGCGGAGCCGTTCAGCGCCAGCGATGGCAGCAGCGGCCGCCCCATCCACCCCAGCCACGCCCCCACGAAAACGAAACCGACACGTTGCTGACCCAAGGCGACGCGCCGAACGCCGGGTAAAACGGTGCATAGGCCGGATACGTCGCATAGGCCGGATAGACGGCGTACGCGGGGTAGGCCGAATACGCTGGATATGCCGGATAGGTCTGATAAGTCGGGTAGGCGGGATACGCCGGATAGGACACATATCCCGGGTCTTGTGCGTACGCGACGCTGCCGGACGGTGCTCGCGACGTAGGCGGCACATAGTCCGGCGGAACGGGCGAGCCGTTTGGATAAAGGGGGGCGCGTGGCGTTTGCTGCGCTGGCGGCCGGTAATCCGGTGGCACCGGATTACCGTTCGGATAACGCTGAGGCGCGACCGTGCCGACGGGCGGCGGCGGCGCTAGCGACGACTTCACGGGTGCGGTCGAGACACTGGGCGTGGGTACCGGCGCGGTCGAGACTTCTGCGGCGCCGGGCGCACCCGGCGCAGCGCGCATGGCTTGCGGCGCGACAGGGTTCGGCGAGAGCGTGAGCGCACCTCCCGGATACTGCACGACATAGCAGCCGGCGAGCGGCAAAACACAAAGCAGAGTGGAGAGTGGCGCGAGTTTCATGGCAGCGAGTGTAGCGCAGGCAGGCCCGCTGTCAGTGATGTCGCCGACGCACTCGCATTACGATCTATTGCCGCTGGGGCGAGGTCTCACGGGACCGACAGGTAAAAAAAACGGCCAGCAATTTGCTGGCCGTAAAATCCACCAGGAGGAGGTGGAGGAGACAGGTGTAACTATATCAGGGAAATCCCTAGATGGGTTAACCTCTGCCAAAAAAATCTGTAGAAAAACCACAACTGCGACAATTCACCGCTTTTTTCCCTGGCAATCACTCAATTTCACGCCCTGTATAGCCTTTGGGCGCATTGACCGGGCGTCGTCTCGTTCTCCGTATGGAGAAAAACCACAGACTCAGGCCCCGTTCGCCGATGCCGGTCTATCCGGCGCTGGTCGGACAGCCTCGCACGCAAGCACGCATCCTCCGGGAATCTAAGTGTTAACACCAAGCATTGAATTACGTTCGGCGGGATAAACTTCCGCAAAGCGTAATTTTGTGCGCGAGAGGATTCGGCAAATCCATCCTCTGATCGCGATGCATGAAATGCCCTGAATGCCCGACCGGGGCGGCAGGGTGCCGGAAGCGAGGCAACGACTGGAGAAGCCGGCGCCTCGACCGGGTACGCAATGACACGAAGTTGCGAGAACGTTTGGAGACAGGATGAAAGCAGCAGAAGTGAATGTGGGCAAACTGATCGACGAGAGTCGACTGGGCGCCTATCAGTGGTGGGTCATCGCGTTGTGCGCGATGTGCCTGGTGGTGGATGGTTTCGACGTCCAGGCCATGGGCTACGTCGCCCCTGTGGTAATCCGCGAGTGGGGCATTGCCAAGGAAACGCTCTCGCCAGTGTTCGGTGCGGGGTTGTTCGGCATGTTGGTCGGGTCGCTCACGTTTTCGGCGCTGGCCGACAAGCTGGGCCGCCGTCCGGTGCTGATCGGTGCGACGCTGTTTTTCTCGGTGTGCATGATCCTTACCGGTTTCGCCAACACGATCACGGAGTTGGTCGTCTGGCGCTTCGTGGCCGGGTTGGGGCTGGGGTGCATCATGCCGAACGCGATGGCGCTCGCCGGTGAGTACAGCCCGCGTCGCATTCGCGTGTCGCTCATGATGATGGTGTCGTGCGGCTTCACACTGGGCGGTGTGGTCGGTGGCCTCATCACGGCCGCGATCATTCCGAGTCTGGGCTGGCGCGCAGTGTTCTATATCGGCGGGGCCATCCCGTTGGTGCTCGGCATGCTGATGTGGATTTCGCTGCCCGAGTCGATCCAGTTCCTGATGTTCAAGAAGAGCGACGGCGCGCGTATTCGCAAGCAGTTGCTGCGCGTGGCGCCCAACGCCAACGTGCCAGCCGACGCTCGCTTCGTGCTCGACGAGCAGAAGGCGAAGGGCGTGCCGTTCATCGAACTGTTCAAGGACGGTCGTGCCCGCGTGACGCTGCTGCTGTGGGTCATCAACTTCGCCAATCTGCTCGACATGTACTTCCTGTCGAACTGGCTGCCGACGGTGATTCGCGACGCCGGTTATTCGACGCAGGTCGCCGTGATGGCGGGCACCGCCCTGTGGGCCGGCGGTGTGATGGGCACGCTGCTGCTCGGCCGGGTGATCGACCGTGTGGGCTTCACTAGCGTGTTGGCGGTCACCTTCCTGATCGCGATTGCGGCTACGGCGGCCATCGGCAACCCGGTGGTGATGGTGTCGATGGTTGCGGTGTTCATCGCCATCTTCTTCGCGGGTTTCTCGATCATCGGCGGACAACCTGCGCTTAACGCGCTGGCCGCGACTTACTACCCCACGTCGCTGCGCTCGACGGGCATCGGCTGGAGCCTCGGCATCGGCCGGATCGGGTCGGTGCTCGGCCCCGTGCTGGGGGGAGCGCTGATGCATCTGCAATGGTCGTCGTCGTCGCTGTTCCTCGCGGCGGCGGTGCCGGCATGCGTGTCGCTGATCGGTGTGCTGGCCATTGCCCGCACGCAGCGCAACAACGGCGGCACGCTGCGCACGGCCGCAGCCAACTGAGGGTGGCGCCGCAGTGCAGGCCGCGCCATAAGCCGCGGTTAAGCGTGCGATAACCATCGAGTATGAAAGTGCGGCGCCCGCCAGCGTTATCATGGCGGGCGCCGCTGTTTTCGCGGCGTCATCCACGGCGCGGCGGGCTTCGCGCCGAATCATCATAACGATAATGACATCGACGTCCGAACTCTCTCCTGCGTTGCCCTCCGAGCGTGTGTTGCTCGGCATTCTCGGCCTGTTCATGATGATCGCGCCGGCGTCCACGGACATGTACCTGCCGGGGCTCGTGACGATGCGCCACGAGTTGGGCGCGAGCGCCGCGGCCACGCAACTCACCCTGTCGTACTTCTTTCTGGGATTCGCTTTCGGACAACTCGTGTGGGGCCCGCTTGCGGATCGCTTCGGGCGTCGCCGGCCGATGGCGGCGGGGATCGCGCTGTACATCTTCGGCACCATCGGATGTGCGTTCGCCGACAGCATGGAGCACATGATGATGTGGCGCTTCGTGCAGGCGCTCGGCGGGTGCGCCATGCCGGTGATCGCGCAGGCCATCGTGCGCGACGTCTACGGGCCGCGTCACAGTGCGCGCGCCTTTTCGATCATGTTGCTGGTGATGAGCGTGGCGCCGATCGTGGCACCGCTCATCGGCGGACAGATGCTGCGCTTCACCTCGTGGCGCGTGATCTTCGGCATTCTCGCGGTGTTCGGTGTGGGGGCAATGGCGGCGCTGTGGCGCCTGCCTGAGACCGGTGCCGTGCATGCGCGTCAGGCGGGCGGCCCGCGTGCCGTGGCAGCGTCTTACTGGCACCTGTTGCGCGACCCGCAGTTCGTCGGCTACATGGTGGCGGGCGGTGCGGTCTTCGGCGCGTCCTTCACGTACATTACCGGCACGCCGCTGGTGTACATGGAGTACTTCCATGTCTCGCCGCAATTCTTCGGCGTGCTCTTCGGCATCAACATCGTCGGGATGGCATCGGTGACGATGTTCAACTCGCGCCGCGTGGGGCAGGTGGGGCCCTATCGATTGATGCGTCTCGGCATCATCGGGTGCGCCATCGTGACGTCTGTGTTGTGTGCGACGGTGTGGTTGGGCGTCGCGTTGCTGCCGGTGATGGTTGCACTGCTGTTTCTGTTCATGTCGCTGCGTGGCGTCATCACCGCGAACTCGGTGGCGGGGGCGCTGGCCAATCATCCGACCCGCGCCGGCGCTGCGGCGGCGCTCGTCGGCAGCGTGCAGTACGGCTTCGGCTTCGCTGCAGGCGGCCTGTTGGGTGTGCTCAACGACGGCTCACCACGCCCGCTCGCGACCGTCATGTGCGGATTCTCGGTGTTGGCCCTCATCGCGCTACTGACGATGCTGCGCAAGCCTCAGCACGCGCATTGAGTGCGTCGGGAAACGCTCGGCGTTTTCGTGTCGTGCCGCATGTATTTTCGTTTCACGAAGTCACCGCGACACGCGGCAAAAAAAGGGGGGCGCCGCAGTGAACTGCACCCCCCGTACTTCCGCAGACCGATGCCGCAGCTTACAACGCCAGCACCAGTTTCTTGCCGCAGGCGCGTGAGCAGCAGGACATCATCTTGGTGTTCGCGTCGCGCTCGGCGCGCGTGAGCACCACGTCGCGGTGATCCACGTCGCCCTCCAGCACCTGGACCTCGCACGAGCCGCACAGACCCTCCTCGCAGTCGCTCTGCACGTCGATGTTCGCCGCGCGCAGTGCCGTGAGCAACGTTTGGTCTGCCGGCACCGTGACCGTAATGCCGGAATCCTTGAGCGTGACCTCGAACGCGTGCTCCTTTTCGGGGTCCAGCGTGCCCAGTTGCGACTGGAAGTGTTCGACGCGCAACGTGTCGTCCGGCCAGTGCGCGCAGCATTGCGCCAGACTATCGAGCATGCGCAGGGGGCCACAGGCATACACTTGCGTGCCGTCTCGCGGCGTTGCGAGCAGGGCGGCGTAGTCGGCACGCTGTCCTTCGTCCTTCACCCACAGATGCAGGCGATCGCCATGCAGCGCCTGAAGCTCGTCGATCAGCGCCATCGTGCGGCGGCTGCGCCCGCTGTAATGGATTTCGTAGTCGATACCCAGCGCCTTCGCGCGCCGTGCCATGGCGGCGATCGGCGTGACCCCGATGCCTCCAGCCACGAAGATCGCGCGCGGCGTCGTTTCATCCAGCCGGAAGTGATTGCGCGGGCCGCGAATGCGCAGACGGTCGCCGCTTTTCACTTGCGTGTGAACCCAGTTCGAACCGCCGCGGCCTTCCGGCTCATGCAGCACGGCGATTTCGAGCGCGCCCGCGTCCGACGGATCGCCGCACAGCGAATACTGACGTGAGAGCCCCGTGTCGCCGCATTCGATGTCGATGTGCGAACCGGGTGCCCAGCGCGGCATGGCGCGGCCGTCCGGAGCGACGAGACGCAATTTGATGATGCCCTCGGCGGCCGGGGTGACCGACTCGACCACGACCGGACGCGTCACGCTGTGGCCCGACGGTTCGCCGATGCGCACGGGCGACTGACGTGTCAATACGGCCGGATCCTGGCGTTCGGGGTTCTGCGCCGGGTCCCACTCGACCCATACATGCTCGGGGCCCCGGAACGACGTGTTAGGCACGTAGGTAAACGCCTGCTCCGCGAGCTTCATATGCGGCAGGCGGCGGGTGAATTCCTCGAGGAAGATCTGCATCTCCATGCGGGCGAGATTCTTGCCCATGCACTGGTGCGAGCCGTAACCGAACGTGAGCTGATCGCTGGCGTTTTCGCGGCGGATGTCGAACAGATCGGCGTCGGCGAAGTGCGCTTCATCGTGGTTGGCAGACGACGTCACGATCAGCAGTTTCGAGCCTGCGGCGATGTCGATGCCGCCGATATTCACGTCCTTCGTAGCCAGACGACGCCACGCGGCGACCGAACCGTTGTGACGCAGGCACTCTTCCACCGCGTTCGGAATCAGCGACGGGTCTTCGCAGACCTCGCGCCACACGTCCGGGTGCTGGAGCAGCAGCTTCATTGCGTTCGCGGTGGCGTTGGCCGTCGTTTCGTGAGCCGCCACAATGCCTGCCATCATCATCGAATGCAGATACGAATCGGTAACGACCTCAGGGTGATCCTTCTGCTTGCGAATGCCGTACTGCATCCAGCCAGGGCCGTCCGGGTTCTGACGCATCTTGTCGAGAATCTTGCCCGCGAGTTGCCAGAAGTTGCCGACGGCGTGGGCCACGGCCACTTGTTCTTCGGGCTTCGGGCGTCCCCATGTGTTGACCGTGTGCGCGATGGAGTACTCACGCAGCTTGTCCATGTCCTCTTCCGGCACACCGAGGAAGTGCAGCGCTACCGTGAGCGGGACTTCCCACAGCATCTGGTCGACGAGATCGGCGCGGCCATCGTTGATGAAGCGGTCGACGTACTCGCGCGCGAGTTGGCGCACCAACGGCTCGTGATGCTTGAGATGCTCGGGCGTGAAGGGTTCCATCAGCACGCGCCGGCGCGGCATGTGCGCCGGTTCGTCTTCGTTGACGAGCGTGCGATTGAGGGCGAATCCATACGACGCCAGCACAGCATTCGCTTCCGGTCCCGTCGGTGTAATCTTTTCGAGCGCAATCGACGGGCTGAAGGTGATGTTGTCGCGGAAGATCGCTTTGATGTCGTCGTAGCGCGTCACCACCCAGTAGCCGAGCTTCGGGCTGTAGAACACCGGCTCCTGATCGCGCGCCCAGCGCACGTACTCGGGAGGGTCTTGCTGATAGCCGTCTTCGAACGGATCGAAGTCTGCCGCACCCGCGCTCACCGGGCAGCCATTGGGGGCTTTGTCGATAGCGGTTTGATGAAACGGGCAGCCGCCGGCGCTCGCGGCGGCAGTGTCGGGGGTGGGGGAAGTCGTTTGGCTCATCCGTTCACGCTCTCTGGGTCGGGTGCGACGACGGCCATGCAAGGCTCGTGACGACACACGCAATGAAACAAGTGTAGAGGAGCGGCTCGCGATCTTGCGGCGAGTGTGCGAGCACACTGGCGCATGAATCTGACGAGTGCGTCTCCTCATCTCGATGTGATATGCCCCGGATGCCCGACAATCGCGAGCACAGAGAGCGTTCACATTCTCTGAATCTGATAAGCGTAAATATAATACGCATTGCGTAAATTAGTGGACTGGGGTTAACCTCTAGGCCCGTCGATGCCGGGCGAAAGCGATTTGCATCATAAAATCTCGCCGATGACCACAAGCAAACGACCCACAGCTGGCCGCCCGCGCAGTGCGGCTGCGCCTTCCGGCGTGACGGACGGCCTCGCGGCATCCGGCACCGATGCCATCGACGCGCCTCGCGAGCGCGGCCGCCGACAACGCGTACAGTCGGCCGAAACCGGCATGGTCGTGCTCAAGGGACTGGCCCGCCTGGGCGGTCGCGCGAGCCTCACCGCGCTTGCCTTGCACGTGCAGCAGAGTCCCGCCAAGGTTCACCGCTATCTGATGAGCCTTGTGGAAGAGGGGCTCGTCGCGCAGGACGCCGACTCGCAGCACTATCATCTCGGGCTTGAGTCCATGCTCATCGGCGTGGCAGCCATGCGCCAGGCCGATCCGGTGCGGGCTGCCGAACCGGCGCTCGTGCGCTTGCGCGAGGCGTTCGACGTGACCTGCTTCATTGCCGTCATGGGCAATAAGGGGCCGACCATCGTGCGTTTCGAAGAGCCGGGTCTGCCGGTGACGATCAATGTGCGTATCGGTTCCGTGATGTCCGTCCTCTGGTCTGCGGCGGGGCGCGTCTTTCTTGGATGGCTCGACGATCCTCAGGTACTGGCGATGGCCGAAGGCGAACTGGCAAACGCCACGCCGGAGCAGCGCGCGCAGCTCGATGCGGCCGATCCCATCGGCACGCTCCGGGCGTCGGTGCGTGCCGCGCAGGGGGCAAGCGTGCGCGACACCAACCTGACCGGCATCAGTGCGCTGGCCGGCCCGGTCTTTAACTATGACGGCCGTCTCGTCGGCGTGATTACCGCGCTCGGCGCCACCGGCGGATTCGACTCCCGAATGGATGGCCCGATCGGCGAAGCCGTACGCCGGGAAGCGTTGGCCGCCAGTCATTCGCTGGGTTATCGCCCGCCGTTGCCGGCCGGTGCCTGACCCGTCAGCGCTTCACGACCCTCCGTCGCTATGCCGCCGCCGCCCTCGCGGCTGCCGGCTCATACCGCCCAATCACACTCCCGCGCCAGTTCCAGTCTGAGCCTCGCACGCTTTCCTGTGGACCCATGTGCTATTATTTGATAATGATTCTCATTAACAAATTAACGGCCGCCGATGACGTTGGGCACAGGCAAGACCTGTCGTCGGAGACCTCGCCTGTGGAGGTCGTAAATGCTGATGTTGAAACGAACCGTCGATCCGGCACCGCGGGTGGCATCGATTCCAACGCCTTCCATGACGTACCTGCCGTTAGGGCAGTTCGGTCAGGGGGAGCGCAAGCTGACCGGTGGCGCGCAGCATCGTGCGCTGTCGGGCAGCGATAGGGAGGCGGTGGATAACGTTGGTGAGCATCCTCTGGCGGTGCCACGCACGTTGCTTCGATGTGACGGTGACGAAATGTGGTTGTGGCGCTTTCTGCTGGCCGGGCGCCCCTTCGGGGCTACGGGCGCGACCACCGGCGGACCCGACGACGGCGCGACATGGTTGTCGGCGGCCGAACATTCGCTCGCCCGCCGGCTGCCGCGTGCACAGATGCGCCATCGTTTCCTGTCGGAGCGCATCGCGCTGCGCTGGATTCTCGGCCGCTGGTTCCGCTGTTCTCCCGCACAAGCCCCTGTCCCGGCGCCCACGCCTGGCGGTTCGCCGCTGGAATGCGAGGGACCGCACGGCAAGGTGTGGGTCGACATGGCGCACGCGGGTTTGTGGTTGTTCGTCGCGCTGGGGCAGGGGCCGGTGGCACTGGCCGTGCATGCCCCGACGCCGGTCGGGCCGGACGACGGCGCGCGGGTGAGCGCACAGCCGGGCGATCCGTTCGCCGTGGCGCGCGATGCCGCGCATCGTTTGTGTCTGGCGCGTCTGGCGGGCGACGCAGAAGCGCTGGCGCCGGGCGTCGGCGTGCCGTTGCTGGCGCACCCCTACGTGAGCGTGCCCTACGCGGGCCGTACACGTTATCTGTACGACATGTCGGTCAGTTCGCGGCTAACCGTGGTGGCGGCGCGCGACAGCATCGTCCACCGGATGCGGGTCTTCGGTTGGCAGAATTGACCTCCGGCTTCAGGGTTCGAGACGGCCGATATAAGCATATGCGGCGGCGCAAAGGCAGTTGTCCTGAATTTGCGCTATTCTGGCCCGTTGTTTGCCAACCGTCATCGACTTCCTGGAGAAGAAGCTCATGCACCGTCGCTCGCGTCGTACTCTCGCTGCCGTTCTGACTGTCCTTTCCCTGCCGCTGGTGCCTCTCGCAGCGCACGCCAAGGCCCTTACCGTGTGCACCGAAGCCAGCCCCGAAGGCTTCGACGTCGTGCGCTACAACTCGCTCACCACGACCAACGCGTCTGCCGATCCGGTGTTCAACCGGCTGGTCGAATTCGATGCCGCGCAAGCGAAAGTCGTGCCGAGTCTGGCGACCAAGTGGGACGTCAGTCCCGACGGCCTGATCTACACGTTCACGCTGCGCCCGAACGTGAGCTTCCATAGCAACGACCTCTTCAAGCCGACGCGCGCCTTCAATGCCGACGATGTCGTCTTCACGTTCGATCGCATGCTCAACGACAACGCGCCGTGGCACAAGCTCACGCCGTCGGGCTTCCCGCATGCGCAATCGCTCTCGCTGGGCAAGTTGATCAAGTCGGTGCAGAAGGTTGACGACAACACCGTTCGCTTCACACTGTCCGAGCCGGACGCCGTGTTCCTGTCGATGCTGTCGATGGGCTTTGCGTCGATCTATTCGGCCGAGTACGCAGACAAGCTCATCGCCGCCAACAAGACGGATGAACTGAATGCGCGTCCGATCGGCACCGGCCCGTTTGTGTTCCGCAGCTATCAGAAGGACAGCGTTGTGCGTTTCGACGCCAACGCGTCGTACTTCGGCGGCAAGCCGGCTTCGGAACGCCTGATCTACACGATCGTGCCCGACGCCGCCGTGCGCGCGCAGAAGGTGAAGGTTGGCGAGTGCCAGATCGCACTGTCGCCCAAGCCGCTCGACGTGCAGGCCGCGCGGGTAGACAAGGCCCTCAAGGTCGTGCAGACGCCCGCCTTCATGACGGCATTCGTCGCCATCAACACGCAGCACAAACCGCTGAACGACGTGCGCGTGCGTCAGGCGCTGAATCTGGCGTTCGACAAGCCCAGTTACGTCAAGCAGGTGTTCGAGGGCACGGCCACGCCAGCGGTCAATGTGTATCCGCCGAACACGTGGAGCTACGCCAAGAGCGTGGCTGACTATCCGCACAACATCGAGAAAGCGAAGAAGCTGCTCGCCGACGCCGGTTTCCCGCAAGGTTTCGAAACGACGATCTGGACGCGTCCGGCCGGCAGCCTGCTCAACCCGAACCCGCGCGTGGGCGCAGAGATGTTGCAAAGCGATCTGGCGAAGATCGGCGTGAAGGCGCAGATCAAGACCGTGGAGTGGGGCGAGCTGATTCGCCGTGGCAAGGCGGGCGAGCACGACCTGCTGTTCATGGGCTGGTCGGGGGATAACGGCGATCCCGATAACTTCCTCACGCCGCAGTTCAGTTGCGCTGCCGTGACCTCGGGGACGAACTTCGCGCGCTTCTGCGACGCCAATCTCGACAAGCTGATCGGCGACGGTAAGCGCACGCCCGATGTCGCCACGCGTACCGCCAAGTACCAGGCGGCGCAGAAGACGATCAAGGACGATGCGCTGTGGATTCCGCTGGCCCATCCGGTGGCCGCGGTGATTACGCGCTCGGAGGTCTCGGGGTATCAGGTGAGCCCGTTCGGCCGCCAGAACTTCGCGACGGTGCAGGTCAAGTAAGTTCTCAGTCACGACTGGCCATGCCCCGCGACGGGCATGGCCGCTTCAGGTCATCGTCACGCTTGCGGCGAACTCTCGGCTTCGCCGATCCGGAAAATCTGGGACAGATCCCAATCCGCCATGCCGCGTTGCGCGGCGTCGTTCAGCAGACGGCGCACCTCGGGCAGCACGCGTTGCACCGTAGCGCTCGTGTGGGCCAGTTCTGCAATCGCATCGAGATCCTTGAGCATTACGCGAACCGTACCGGTGGCATGCGCCGGGGGGGTCACCATGCGCGGCCACAGTGTTTGCAGCAGGACGGAATCGGCCCACCCCCCTTGCAGCGCCGACGGTACGGCCGACGTATCGATGCCGCTGCGTTTGGCTAGCAGGAAGGCCTCCGCCAGCCCTGCGAGTGTGGTGGCGACGATGGCCTGATTGGCCAGCTTCGTGGTCTGGCCTGCGCCGGTGTCGCCCATGCGTGTCACGCGTGAGGAGAATGCGCGCAGTACCGGCGTGATCGCTTCGACAGCCTCTTTCGGACCCCCCGCCATGATCGCCAGCGTGCCGGCCTCGGCACCGGCCGTGCCGCCGGACACGGGCGCGTCGATCCATACGCTGCCGGTCGTTTCGTGCCAGCGCTTGGCGAGGGTGCGGGTCAACGCAGGCGAGAGCGTCGAATGATCGACGAGAAAGCGCGGCGGCGTGGCCGCATGCACGAGCCCGTGCTCACCGAACACCACGTCCTCCACCGCCTTGCCGTCACCGAGACAGAGCAGCGCCATATCGACGCATTCACCGAGCGCCTGCGGGGTGACGCAGGCCATTGCGCCGGCATCGGTCAACGCGGCCAGTTTTGCCGCCGAGCGGTTCCAGACGGCGACCTCGTGTCCGGCGGCGAGCAGCCGCCGCGTCATGGGTTCGCCCATGCGGCCGATACCGCAAAAACCTACGCGTGGGGTAGTCATCGATTCGTGTCCTCGTGGGTTGGCGTCTCCCCGAGCAAGGCTTCGTAGGGCCATTCCACGGCACCCGAGTGCGTCACGGCGCCGAGCTTGGCGGGCCGCACGAGCGCTTCGTACTTTTCCAGCACGCCGCCCAGTCGTCCGCGCACGAACGGTGGGGTCTCGGCGGCGCGTGCCGCGAGTGCCTCGTCGGAGAGTTCGACGTCGAGCTTACCCTTGATTGCGTCGATGTGGATGCGGTCGCCATCGCGCAGCAAACGGATCGGCCCGCCCGCCGCCGCCTCGGGGCCGACGTAGCCGATGCACATGCCGCGCGTCGCCCCGGAGAAGCGGCCGTCGGTCAGCAGCGCCACCTTTTCGCCCATCCCTTGCCCGTAGATCGCTGCGGTCACGCTCAGCATTTCGCGCATGCCCGGCCCACCCTTGGGGCCTTCGTTGCGAATCACGAGCACGTCGCCTTCGCGGTACGTGCCTGCCGACACCACCGCCATGCAGGCTTCCTCCGTTTCGAATACGCGCGCGGTGCCCGAGAACACCAGTTGCTTCAGGCCGGCGGTCTTGAGTGCGGCGCCATCGGGCGCAAGGTTGCCGCGCAGCACGACCAGCCCCGCGTTTGGCGAGAGCGGTTCGGTATGCGGCTTGACGACGCGGCCGTCGGGGCCGGGAAACGCGCGCAATGCGATGTCGAGCGTCTCGCCGCTCTGCATGAGCGTGTCGCCATGAATGTGGCCGCCGGCGAGCAGGGCGTTGAGCACCGCAGGCACTCCGCCGACGTGGTGCAGATCGACGGCCAGATAGCGGCCGCCAGGCTGCATGTCGCCGATGAGCGGGGTGCGGGCGAGGACTTCGGAGACGTCGTCGAGCGTGAACGGGATGCCGGCTTCATGCGCGATCGCAGGAATATGCAGCATGGCGTTGGTCGAGCCACCGGTGGCCGCCACCGCCGCGCAGGCGTTTTCCAGACTCTTGCGCGTGACCAGATCGCGCGGCAACGGCCCGCCGTTGCGCAGGGCGCGCATGACGTTTTCTCCTGCGCGCCGGGCAATGGCGATGCGCTCGCTATACACCGCAGGCACCATGGCCGAGCCCAGCGGCGCGAGGCCGAGAACTTCCGCCACCATCGCCATCGTGTTCGCCGTGAATTGCCCGGGGCACGAACCGGCCGTCGGCGTGCAGCGCTTTTCGATGCCGTGCAACGTGTCGGGCGTCATATCGCCACGCTGCGCCGTGCCGACGGCTTCGATGGCCGTGAGGATGGTGGCTTGCGAGCCATCCGGCGCCACGCCGGGCAGCATCGCGCCGCCGAACAGGAACACGCCGGGGACGTTCACGCGCACCATGCCCATCAGAATGCCGGGCAGCGTCTTGTCGCAGCCGGCCACGCCAACGAGCGCGTCGTAACAATGCGCGCGCACGAACAACTCGACGCTGTCGGCAATCGTCTCGCGCGACACCAGCGAGAAGCGCATGCCGGAGTGATTCATCGAAGTGCCGTCCGACACCGAGATCGCGGAGCCGCGAATCGGTACGCCTCCCCCGGCGGCCACGCCAAGCCGGACGTTGTCCGAGATCTGGTTCAGCGACATGGAACAGGGTGTGTTTTCGCCAAACGTATCGACGATGGCGACGAACGGCTTTTCGATGGCGGCGTCGTCGAGGCCGGTGGCGCGCAGAAACGCGCGGTGCGGCGTGCGCGTCACGCCTTCCGTTACGGTGCGGGAGCGGTGCTTGTGCAAATCTGTCATGGGGGGGCTTCCTTAAGTTGTGTCGCGTGCCGTTGCCGCTCACGTGTTCAGCAGCAAGCCATTCTCGATGGCGATCACCTGACCGGTCATCGCGGGCGCGTGAGCGGCGAGGAACCAGGCGAGGTCCGCGATTTCCGACGGCTGAGAGACTCGCTTGAGCGGCGCGTTCTCGCGCATGCCGTCGACCACGCGGGCGTAAGCATCGTCGCCGAGCACGCGTCGCAGCAGGCCGTCGTCGACCATGCCCGGCGCAATGGCGTTCACGCGCACGTGCGGGGCCAGATTGCGCGCGAGCGAGAGCGTCAGCGAGTTGACTGCCCCCTTGGACGCTGCATAGGCAATCGACGAGCCCGTGCCATTGAGCGACGCGAGCGACGAGATGTTGACGACGGCGCCCGACGATGCGCCTGCCGCCCTGTTGCGCAGCAACGGTGCGGCGGCACGCGTCATTTGAAACATGCCGATCAGGTTGACGCGGTAGACGCGTTCGAACTCGACGTCATCGATGGCGTCGAGGTCCCCGTGCGGAATCACGCGCGTTGTGCCAGCGCTGTTCACGAGGGCGTCGAGCCGCCCCCATTGCGCGCCGACCGCATCCGCCATGCGACGGCAAGCCGCATCGTTGCCGACGTCGGCATCGATGACGAGCGTTTGCGCACCGGCGTCGCGGCATTGCGCGGCCACCGATTCTGCGGCGTCGCGGGTACTGTCGTCGAAGTTGTTGATGGCCACGGCCCAGCCGTCGCGTGCGAAGCGCAGGGCCGTGGCGGCGCCGATACCGGTGGCGGCACCGGTCACGAGGCAGACGGGAAAACTCATGCGCGACTCCGTTGCGGCCTCAGCGACAGCACGATGAAGGCACCGCCGACCAGCGCGCACGCCAGCACGATCATGCCGGGCAGCAGTTGTCCGGTACTGTCTTTGAGAAAGCCGATGACATACGGGCTGACGAAGCCGGCGAGGTTGCCGGTCGAATTGATCAGCGCGATGGCGGCGGCTGCACCGGCACCGCCCATCATCGCCGTGGGAATGCCCCAGAAGACCGGCGCGATCGAGTTGATGCCGATGGCGGCCACGATGAGCGCAGCCATCGACCACCACAGGTGCTGGGCCAGCAACACCGAGGCCAGCATGCCTACGGCACCCAGCAGGCAGCATATGGCCACATGCACGCGGCGCTCGTTGCGGCGATCGGCGTGACGAGCCACCAGAATCATCGCAACCGCGCTGATGAGCGAGGGCACCGCCGAGAGCAGCCCGATGTTGCCGAGATTGGCAACGCCAGCGGCGCGGATCATCGTCGGCAGCCAGAACACGAGGCCGTAATTGCCCATCGCGATGCAGAAGTACAGCAGGCCGAGCAACCAGACCTTGCCGTTGCGGAACACCTCCCGCACGCTCTGATGGACGCGGGTGCTGTCGTCGGCGGCGAGATCCTGCGCGAGCAGGCGCTTCTCGTCCGCGTTCAGCCATTTCACCGTTTCGATCCGGTCCTGCAACACGAAGAACGCGGCGATGCCCACGAACAGCGATGCAATGCCTTCGATCAGGAACAGCCATTGCCAGCCGGCGAAGTCGTGCAGACCGCCGAAGTGCTGCATGATCCAGCCGGACAGCGGTCCGCCGATCGCGCCAGACACCGGAATCGCCACCATGAACATGGCAATGATCTGCGAGCGTTTGTTCGACGGGAACCACTTCGATAGATACAGCACGATGCCGGGGAAGAAGCCGGCTTCGGCTACGCCAAGCAGGAAGCGAAGCACATAGAACGAGGTTGGACCCTGCGTGAACATCGTCAGGCAGGAGATGATCGACCACGTGACCATGATGCGGGCGATCCACATGCGCGCGCCCACGCGGTGCATGATGAGGTTGCTCGGCACTTCGAAAATGAAATAGCCGAGAAAGAACACGCCGGCCCCGGCACCGTAGACGGTTTCGGACAACGACAGGTCCGAGAGCATCTCCAGCTTCGCGAAGCTCACGTTCACGCGGTCGATGTACGCGACGATGAACGAGAGAAAGAGGAACGGGATGATGTGCCAGGTCAGCTTCCGATACAGCGCGTCGCGCTGCGTCGGGTCCAGGGCGGCGTTCGCGCCGGCATGCGGCCGCGCGCCGCCGGAAAGGGACGTGCTCATGAGTGTTGTCTCCATGGATGCGTGCCGTTCGGCACGTCGAGTTATTGAGCAGCGTGACTCGCGTTCGGTTATGTGGTGGTGTCTCAATCGGGAGCCGCGCGGAGTGGCGCCGAATTGACCCATACATCACGGGGTGCCCGCTTGGCAGTGCTGCTCGATCGAAGGGTAAGGGGGAGCGGACGCCACGGCAAATCACAGTTTGCACTCGCGTCATTACCATTTGGTTATGATGTCGGCGTTCTGCCTCGCGCAGCGCTACGTCATTCCGACGCCCGCCATGTCAACCACCGATAATTCGATAGAGCGCTTTTTCCGCAGTGGCCTGAAGCTGGGTCATCTGCGCATTCTGGTGACGCTGGGGGAACTGCGACAGGTCACGCGCGTGGCTGCGGCGTTTCATGTCACGCAGCCGGCCATCTCCAAGCAGATCGCGGAGATCGAAGAGGCCCTGGGAGCGCCGGTCGTGCGTCGCGTGGGGAACGCCGTGGAGCTGACGGGCATTGGGCGCGTACTTGTCGAGCGAGGCCGCGAGATTCTCCGGCAAATCGAACTGGCGCGGCGCGATGTCAGCGCACTGACCGCCGGAACGGCCGGCCATGTGCGTTTCGGTGCCGTGGTGACGATTCCGCAGCCGTTGATAGCCCATGCGGTCGAGCTGTTCACACGGCGCGCACCGACCGCGTCGTTCTCGTTCGTGGAAGCCACGCTCGACCGTCTGCTCAAGATGATGGACGAGGGCAATCTCGATCTGGCGCTCGGACGCAATCGTGTGACCGGCCATTTGCCTGTCATGCGTCACGAATCGCTGCACCATGAGCCGTTCGTTTTCGTGGTCGGCACGCGCCATCCGCTGGGCGGCCACGATAGTGCCGAAAAGCCTGTCGCCTGGGAAGACTTGCAGGAGGTGCGCTGGATCACGCCAATGCGCGGCTCGCCGGCGTTTGCGACGATGGTGGAGATCCTCGCCGAGCACGGGGTGACCTTGCAGCGTCCGGCCATCGAATCGAGTTCGCTGGCATTGAACCTCTCGCTGCTGCGAGGCGGGGATTTTGTCTCGATCCTGCCGTTATCGCTCGCCCGGCGCTACGTGCAGCGCGGTTCGATGCGCGTGTTGCCGCTGCCGCCGCTCGGCCCTCTGGGTGAGGCAATTCTCTACTGGCGGGAAGATACGACGACGCCCGCCGCACAACTCTTCGCCGCATGTCTGCGCGAGTCGTCTGCCGAATTGATCGAAGCGAATTGAGACGATCGGGGGGAGGGGCGCGGCGGCTGGTGCGCGTCGCGTTCGCCGGCCGACGCTGAAGCGCGGCGCGACAAACCAAGCGTGTTTCGCGCGATAAATGGGGTGTGATGTATTTTCCAGCATTTGCAAGAGAATTTCACGCCCCACGCATTCAACTTCGCCTGATCGGATCAGAATAGGCCGCCAAACACCTGCGCTTCCCAATTCATGATGACCAGTTCTTTACTGGTCTGAGGCGTACCGCGTGCGTTGGCCACCGAGTACCGGATGTCCAGCTCCGCGATGTGTAGGCTGGCGAAGGCATCCCGGATGTCGGGGTGATCGTTTATGGACAACATCACCTTGCCTTTGCACTCGCGCATGATCGCAGCCATGCGCTCATACTCCCCAAACTCGAACGGCACGCCATACCCCTCCGTCTGCCAGTAGGGAGGGTCGAGGTAGAAGAACGTATGCGCGCGGTCGTAGCGGCGCATGCAGTCATGCCACGACAGGTTTTCGACGGTGGTGCCAGCTAGGCGCAAGTGGGCCGCCGAGAGCTGTTCTTCGATGCGTAGAAGGTTAACTGTCGGGGCGGTCGTCGCGGTGCCGAACGTCTGCCCGTCGATCTTTCCGCCGAACGCGTGGTGTTGTAGGTAGTAGAAGCGCGCGGCGCGCTGTATGTCTGTCAGCGTTGCCGGCGACGTCATCTTCTGCCATTCAAATACCTGTCGACTGGAAATCGCCCATTTGAACTGGCGAACAAACTCTTCGAGGTGATGTTGTACAACCCGGTAAAGGTTCACCAACTCGCCGTTGATATCGTTGATTACCTCGACGTGAGCGGGAATCGGGCGCAGAAAATAGAGGGCTGCCCCGCCACAGAACACTTCCACGTAGCACTCATGAGGCGGAAAGAGCGGTAGCAGCTTGTCCGCGAGACGGCGTTTCCCGCCAAGCCACGGGATGATGGGTGTTGCGATGTGCATTTATCGTGCGTCATATGTGATAGGCTTACGCCGCCTCTGCAGGGGTACGCGGCCTTTGCCTAACTTGCAGGACTCTTCTGCGAGGGCGGGATGCGGCCGGTGTTAGCGCACCGTCCGCATCGCCGCGTCTTTTCTTCTAAATTACTACGCCACCGAAACGCGCCGCTTGAAGGGGTTGTATGTGGCGCATACGGGAATCTGCCAAGCCGGGCCCCACGGCGTTTCGCGCCAGGTGCTGCCCAACCAGTAGTTCCACGCCTTCCAGCCGATCTTCGCTTCGCCGAAACGCCCGTGGTAGTAGAAGTTCACGCCATTGCCCACGGCGAAGAACAGCACCAGGTCGTCCTGGTCGATGTTTGCCAGGACGCGCCAAGTTGACGCGTCAAAGGTGAGCCCGAAGAGCCAGTAGTCCAGTCCATAAGCGGGGTTGCGCAGAAGCCAAAGCATCCGAGCCACATAGCGCATATGTGGCGGCTTGCCCCACGCGGCCGGGAAGTAGCCGTCCTTCCACCCGGCGTCAATCGAGGCATCGAAGGTCTGAAACCAGCGCAGCCAGCGCGGCAAGTTGCCGTCGTCATCGGCGAGCAGCACCGCCCACCAGTTCACGCACAGCACGGCAACGACGACGCCCGCCCAGGTTGCAACGGCATAGGCGGGATACGCGATGACCGCGATGATCACGAACAGGCGGCGAGCAACCGAGTCGGACGGTGTGCTGGCCGTCAGGCCGCGATCGAGCAAGGAGGTCGCGACGGCAATGGTCGTGCACTTCGCAGCGAACACAATGGCAGCGTATAGAACGCAAAGGACGGTGGCGATCATTGACCTTCCTCGGGCGTTCCGGCAACTCCAGTGGACACCTCAGGAGCCGTTTCTGTCAGCCACGGAGGAATGGGGCCACCGCCATGATAGGTGACGCTTTCACCGCTGACGTCCACCGCCGCGCCGAGCTGGTATTCGTGGCCGGTGTGGGCGACATAGAGCTTTTTTCCGCGATGGTCTTCCACGACCGACCATGCGGCTCCATCCCACATCGGCACCATGCCACCTTCAACGGTCGGCGGTTGCGCTTCGACTGCGCCGTAGGGGACGTTGAAATCGCCGGGCGACAGGTAAAGCTCATACGCCATCGTCGGGTACAGGAAAAAACCGACTTCGTCGGCTTGATAGACGACTTTCGATTCCATTACACATCCTTCGAGGTTAGTTCAAATGCCGATGTGGGATCACTGGGACGAACCAAAATCCGCGCCATGAACCCCGCGTAAGCGGCGTTGCATTTGCTGTGACGCGGCCGCTTTACGCATGGAGGCGCGGGTGATAAGCGACGTTGACGCCTCTTGTCTCGGTTCCACCTGTCGGGCCTGTTGCCCCTTGTCCGACCGCGAACGAAAACGGTGCCGTTCCTCCAAAGGGGCCGCCATTATTTACCCCTTCGTGAGCATGTGATTTAAACGCATCGAGCTGATTCGACGCGAGGGTTCGTTCATTTCCAGTGTCTTTGTCGGTGCCGGTATATCTGCGGAACTGGTTACGAAGGTCTGGACAACGAAAGCTGTCGCCACCAAGATCCACGAACTTGTGCATGCCGGCAGTCCAAGCGCCGGATGTAACAACCAGACCGTTTTCTTGTGCGTAGCCCCACAGCCCGGCGTATGCCGTCTTACTTAACGTGCCGCCCACGGCATCGACCTCACTGGCCAGCGGCGTGACCGTGTGCCCGTCGAGCGGGCGGCCGCAAAGCGGGGAACGATAGCCGGTGAAATACTGGCTGGCCGCCCAGACCCAAACCTCCGCAACTTCGGCGACGACAATCGGGCCGACATTACTAGTCGGTAAGGCCAAAATCGAGTAGACCTTTGGGTAACCACTCAGCACAGCGAGCGCTGATGTAACAAACGCCGTATTGGCAATCTTGCGACTGCTGTCGCCGGCGGCCTGGTCCGGCGCATTCTGGCCTCCTACCCATTGGAAGGCGAGCAGTGTCGTGCCGAGCACAATGGCACCGTCCGTCTTGAGCATCCACAGGGTGTCCGCATTCAGCGTGCCGGACTCCACGGGAATCACCGCGCCGGAGGTGAGCTTCGCTGCGCTGTTGGCGTCCGCCGCGCGCGCCCATGCACCTGCCCCGGCCACGTAGATGCCGTTCTCAGCGCCAGCTGCTTGGTCTTTTACCAGCACACGATCGCCTGCCGCGAGCGCCACGTCATCGACCGGGCCGAGGCCCGTAAGGACGATTGGGCCTGTCGTGGCCGCCCGAACCGATTGCTTGCTGTCCAGCTTGGCCAGTTCGTCACGGACGTAATCGATGACATAGGCGCGCGGCGCCATCACCACGGAGTTGTCGACGAGCAACGTGACGCTGGCGGCATTGCTCGTCTGAAAGATGGTGCGCACGTAGAACTGCTTGCCGCTACCGCTGGCCAGCATCGGTTTGATGGACTCGGGATACTTACAGATCGCGTAGAGAACACCGGTATCGGTGTAGATGCCAACCTCTCGGATTGTCCAGCCTCCGACGTCGTCGGCTAGCCAGCCTTCGCACACAAGCCAGTTGGGGTTGTTGGGGTCTTGCAAAAGCGCGTTAATCGGCTGGCGATGAACCTCGCGCCGCAGCGCCGTCGCAGTCGGATCGGGGTTGTAGACGGCTCCGTTGCCGTCGCCGAAGGCCATCGTCGTCAGCGTGATGGGCTTGTTCTGAGCTTTTTGCTGAGCCTCATAAGCGAGCCCGGCGTTGGTCAGAATGGTGTAGTAGTCCTGAGCCACGTCAGTTCTCCAATGGGTAAATCGTGGTGATCTCGATGGTTTGCTGGCCGTAGCCAATGAACACGGCACCGCTTTGCTCGACGCCGTCCAACTGCAGCGGATATACGGTTGTCAGCTCGCCGCCGAGCGTCGCGGCCGCGATCACGGGCACGGGACTGCGCACCGTCAGGTACAACGTGAGTGCCTCGAGGTGGCTGCGCACGTTCTTGTACTCGTTGACCAGCGCGACGAGCGCGTCGTAGGTCGACTCGTCAATTCCGCGGTCAGACAGGTCCACGTCGATACGGAAGTGGAACGGCTGGCCACCGTACTCAAACCACTCGGCGATCTGACCGTTGAGGGCCAGCGTTTCTAAAACCTGTTGAATGGCCCATTTCGTGCCCTTGAACCGGTGCAGCTCGATTGCCCGCTTGAGAAACAGGCGACGCTCGTCGTCGTTGCGGGCAAATTGCCAACCTTCACCAAGGATGTGGAACTGGTCCGCGAGTACCGGCAACGCCGACGTATTGACGGTGTCCACGAGGTAGACCAGGAGCGGTGACAGATCAATGTCACTGATTCGAGCCGCCAGTTGGCCGAGCACGCGAAAGCGCTCGTCGCTGGCCAACGGAGGCGGGAGCAACCGCGAATCAGCCATCGACCGTCTCCGAAACGGTGATGTTGATTCCTGTGCAGCGCGCCCACTCGTTCTCCGCGAGCACCAGCTTGGACGGTGAGGCGCGCACGATGTCGTAAACACCGGTGACCTTCAAGGCAACGTCCACCTGCACCGGCACGATGTCACGGCCAAGACCGGCCGCTCGATCTGCTTTATAGGTTTGGGCTGCATCATTCGCCTGCGCGACCACGCTGGCCACGTCAGTGTCCTTGTAGAGCACCAGCTGGGCCTCGATCGCGTAGTCGACGGGCGTCGGGGCAAGCGCCTGCACCTGGTCGGTCAACGGGCGCACGCGGTCGGCCGAACACTTCGCTTCGACCAGCGCCAGCATGTTGGCATCGGGCAATCCCGTGGTGAGCAGCGGGTAAAGCTTGACCACGCCTGGCGTGGGGGACAACACGGCCACGTCGACGATGCTCTGGTGCGCGCTTTTTGCGTGGAACACGTAGGCTAGGCGGCTGCCAGCAGTGCTGAACGCTTCCGGCGCCAGCTTGATACGTTCCCGCAGGCGGTCGTTTTCCTCTTCCTCGACGCCGCCGTCGGTCACCGCGATGTTGGTGACGGTGACTTCAATGTCGCCCAACTCGTCGACCAGGTTGTTGATTTGTCCAGGCTGCCAGCCATTCCCCACTGAGCCGGGCTCTTCACAGGTGGCCGCCGTGTCTACCGAAAGCTGCCCGGCCACCAGCGTCACGTCGTTGTCGGTAGCGAATGTCGCGGTGCCGTCGCCACCCTCAACGCGGGTGCCGGCCGGGATCAAGAGATCAGTGGCCAGCGCAGTCTTCACGGCGAAGCGCATCGGGGTCATCGCCGACTGCGCCGGCAGGCGAGTGACACCGACGAGCTCGCCCAGATAATCGAGCATTGGCGCGCGGGCGTAGTGCACCAGGCTCTGTTTGGCCGCTTCCTGGATGCCGACGCGCACCAGTGTTTCCCGATAGGCGATAACGTCGATGAGCAGCCGCTCGACTTGGGCGGGATAGAGGGTCTTGCCGGAGAGCGACTCGTATTGAGCGACGATTTCGGCGGTAATGACCTGTGGATCTCGTTCGATGAAACTCGGCTCGGGAAGGCTCACAGACGCACCTCCGTGTCGCGCTCAACGCCGTCAGCCAACTTCCAACGTACCTTCAAGGTCATTTGCGCCTGATCGATCGCAGGCGTGACCTTGAGCAGATGGCAACGCGGCTCCCACTGTCGGATTGCATCGACGGCTTCGCGCACCAGGTGGGGCACGGCCTGGTCGATGGGGTAGTCGATGTAGAGATGTACGTTCGAGCCGAAGTCGGGACGATGCGGATCGCTGCCTTTCGGCGTGCGGAGGATCACGCGGATGGCCTGGCTGATGTCTGCCTCCGCCTCGACAACGTCGAAGCTACCAAGCGCAGGTTGCCAGTGAACGGAGGAGATGTCGGATAGCCGGGTCATGCAGCTATCGTGCCGCGATGCCCGGCTAGGGGATATTAATGCGGTTTAGAACCGCTCGAGATTTACCAGTGCGCCGGTGCCGCGATCCAGATGGCCATCGATCATGGCTCGCGCACATTCGATTCCGGCTGCGATCGCTTCTTGTTCGGTCCCAAAGAACTCTTGGGAAGTTGCCGGTTCTGGCTGCGGCCCGTCGTGCCCCGATCGGCGGATTAGGCAGCGGACGCCCCAGCGGCGAATGTCGTCAAAATAGGGGCAGTCCGGTTGGATGTCGTAACCACGATAGCGAATGGTCTTCATGAATCCTCCTTTTTAAGTGAGAAGACCCATTCAGTCTACTGTCACGACTTCAGTGCGTGTGGTGGTTTGAGTTGCCCCCACTGTCCATGATCGTGCCCGTCGCTGCGACATCGCCGTCGATATTCATGTTGCCCTGGATCTGGGCGCCGGCCCCGCCGGACACCGCTAGACCACCTTGTCCGGTCATCTTTCCCTTGACCAGCAAGTTGCCCGTCAGCTCTGCATCAGCGGTGTCCAGCGTGACTTTGGCACCGGCCTTGAGCAGGATTTCCGTGCTCGCTTCCACTTCTACGCGTCGAACGCCCGTGACCGCCAAAACGCCGGCTTCGCGATCGTACTCGAGCAGAGCGCCATCCTTGAACCGCATCGCGAACTTGTTCGGGTCGGTGACTGGAGGCGTGTCGGCGGACGAGTAAATCGCGCCGAGAATGACCCCATCCTCGCCACGCACATCAAGCAAGACAGCCACCTGCTCGCCGATATCGTAGGTCCAGCAGGCTTGGTCATCCTGTGTTTTCGGGTAGGCGATGGGCAACCACATGGTGCGCATATTATCGAGATCGGGCAGCCGTACCCGCGCGAAGCCCGGCCGGGAAGCGCTGACCGTGCCAAATTTTAAAGTGGCACCGAATTCTTCAGTGGTTTCCGTCATTTCTTCTTGGCCATCTGATTGTTTCCAACCACGCCGACCTGTCCATCAGCCGTGGTTCCGTACACCTTGAGGCCCTTGCGGGCACTTGCCTTGGTTGTGCTGGTTCCGTTCCCAGCCTTGACCGGCAGCGCTACGCGCTTGATCTCCATCTCGGTGGTATAGCCAGCGCCGTGATCGAGTCGGTGATGAGCCGACTCGACAAGGTATTTCCCGGAGAGCTTTCCGCAGTTCGCCAGCTCGACGGTCGTGCCAGCGACAATCTTGGGATTGCCATACACGGTGAAGTTACCTGCGGTTTGCTGAAGGTTTGCCGCGTCGAGAGCCGCCTGCGTCTTCGTCTGGAGTGCGGCCTTGGATCCTCGCGCACTGAATTTCAGCGTATCGCCGCTCGCAGATTGGCCCGAACGCTTTTTCGTGCTCACCGTGGTCTGGCCAACCTCCGCGACGTCGTCCCCCTTCACACCGTAGACCACCAATTTTTTCGTCTTCGGATCGTGATATTTGCCCTTGGCGGCCTGGTAGACGTCCTTGATCTTGTCGCGCATTCGAATGGATTGCAGGTCGCTCACCTTCAGCGTCGCGACTACATCGGTCTCACGCAAATTTGCCAGCTCGGTGAAAACCAGCTTGGTGCCGACAATCTTGAAGGCATACCCGTACTCGCGCGCGAGGCGCGTCAGGAACTCCACGTCCCGCTCCTGATACTGAGTGACCCGATCGATTCGGATGTCTCTGATTTTCCCGACGAGCGTGAGCTTGTTACGTTTGGCGATGCGCTGCGCGATTGCGGCCAGCGTAGTGCCCTCATATGCTCGCCCGGCGCGGGTACGAACGGATTTCTTCACCCCGGTGGCCAAGGCACGAATCGTCACGATTGCCGGCGGATGCGCAAACTCGATTTCGTCGATCTCAAACGTCCCGCAGGGCAGCAGCGGATCGCCACGGTACCCGATCTTGAGGGACAGTGAGTCACCTTTGCCTGGGTACCACTGCTCGATCCAGCGGCCGTCCGCATCCTCCAGTTCGACGGCCAACTCGTCGGACTGGCCGTCCAGGTAGTCGGTGTACGTCACGGAGCGCACATAGGGCGTGATGTCGTTGGTGATGTTCTTCTGTTCGTAGGTGAGCACGAATACCGGGTGCGGAACCTTGGCCGTGGTCGTGGCCGATTGATCATTCATCGCATCCACGGCGGGAGATCCTCTGACAAGTCGGTTTGTTCAATCACCGGGATCGACAACCGCAGGCCGCTCGGAAGCATCGGCGCCAGCAGAACGTGCGGATTGGCAGCCACGATGGCTTCATAGGCGAGGGGATCGCCGTAGTATCGGTTGGCGAGCTGATCCCAACGCTCGCCCTCAGTCGTGATGTGGATCAGGTACATCAGATGGCCCTCGCGATGACTTTGGCGGCCAGCTTACTGATGCTCGGCGCGGCAGACTGGAGAGCGCTCGACGCCGTCGAGAGCTGCCCACTCAGGTAATCGACTCGACCGCCGATGTTAGCGGCACTGACCGAGCTCAGTGCCCCCTGTGCACTGCGGACTGCACTAAGAGCGTTATCGCTGGCACGCAATACGCCTGAGACGCCGGGAAGCTGGCCAGACAGGCCGCTTAACGTCGGCGAGAGCTTTTCCAATGGACCAGCGACCTGTTTCACGCTCGTCAGCAGCCCAGGCACCCGCCCCAACGCGGCGAGTGGGTTTGCGGCCAACTTTTGTGCAAGCCGAGCGCCATCGACGGCGACGCGCAGGGCCGATTGCGCCTGGTTGGCGTAGGTTACGGCCTGACGTACACCCTCGCGGACGGTTGCCGTAGCGCTGTCGAGCGCACTGGCCGCAGCGTCGTCGACCGGCAGCGCCTTGGCGTCGGCCGGCGGTGGATTCGGCTGGACGGCGGGCGGTTTAAGCGGATTCTTCTTGTCGCCAACGAACTCGCGCAAGGTGATACCGGCCTCGAGCGCGACGAGCGTGCCTGCTTTGTCCGTATGCTTGCTGGTGGCTTGCACGCTGGTCAGCACGAACCAGCCTTTGTAGTCACCATTGCCCAGTACCAACGCCATTGCCTGGTGGCCGGCAAGCGCCGTCTTGAGCTTCACGAGCTCCGCTTCCGGATCACAGTAATATTGGTGAAAGGCGAGCTGAATCCGGATCTCGTCGAGCTTGTCACCGATAAACTGCAGGCGGGGCTTTCCTTCGATCAGCGTATGCTCGGCGAAGTCGGCGCCGAATTCCGATTCGAAACCGTCGAAGTACGTGATCAGGTCGAATTGAACGTCCCCCAAGAGTGCAAACATCAGTAGGCCCTCCGCGCTTGCTGCCCGGTCACCCGTTTGATCATCTGCTCCAACTCACGCAGCGATAAATTGAGCGCCTCCGTGACCTGGGTCTTCGTCGACTCGGGCGAGCCACCCTGGACGTGAATCGTGGGACTGAAGTGGATCGTGGTCCCGGCAGCGCCGGCACCAGCGGCTGACGAACTGAGTCGTCCTGATGCAATATGTTGAGTCGCCACAGCGGCGGCCGTATCCGAGGCCATGCCGGCGGCAGCCCTCGAGGCGAGCCCCGCCGACCGCCCGATACCAAGCGCAGCCCCTTGCGCGATGTTGTCGCCAAAGCCCATGAACACGCGAGACGGGGATCGGATGCCCAGCGTGTTGGCGAACCAGCCTTTGATGTCCGAGCCGAACGAGACGATGCTGTCGCGCGCCGCCGAGATTTTCGAAGACACACCACCGACCAAGCCGTTGATCAGATCGGCGCCGGCCGAGAAGAACCGATCCTTCATGCCCTTGAGCCAATTCCAGCCAATCACGATTGCTGACTTGACCTTGTCCCAATTTTTCCAAACGAGGTAGGCGGCAACGCCGATCGCGGCCACGGCCAACCCGAGCGGGTTCATGAGCATTGCGCGACCGAGCCAGAGAAATGCCTGGCCAGCGATACGCAAGCCCGACAACAAGTTTCCAGCAAGCAGACGGCCGAGGAAAAGCGCGCCTCGCCCGAGCGAGAGCATCCAGCCCCCGAGGCGGCCGAAAACGCTCGCCAGTTTGGTTGCCGTCTGCGCCCCGGCGCCGAACAACTGGAATACGGTGGCAAGGCGCGACGAGCCTCCGAGCACCAACGCGCGCATCAGTGTCCATTTGGCAGAAACGGTCGTGAATGCGGTGCCGAGGAGGTTCAGCGGGGATTTGACGAAGAAATTCAATCCCCAGCCCAGGGCAAGGGTGGCGACCTTCAGGCCAACGATGCTGACGGCAAAGCCAGCTACTGCGCGGACAACACCAGGATGAGCTTTCACGAATAGCTCAACTTTTTTTGCCATCGGCGTTAAGGCATCAAGCAACCCCGTCAACGACGGCATCAGTTCCTTCCCAACCGTGATACCAAGGTCAGCAACGCTCGTATTGAATCGCTCCCAAGCCTTGGTGGCGAGTTCTGCGCGCTTGCGGTAGTCCTCGTCGATGGTGCCCATCGCTTCCTGGCTACCCATCTTCTTCTTGTTGTCCTGGTACTTGTCCCAGCCCTGGCGCATGGCCAGCAAATGGTTGATGGTCTGAATGTCCTGGAACACTTCGTTCAGGCCGAAGCTTTCCATCAAACGGCGTTGGGCCTCTTCGTCTCCCTTCGCGCCGGCTTCCTTCCATTGCTTCATGAACCCGTCACCTCGCGACGAGATGAACTTCTGCGCAATCTGCAGAGATGCTTCATAGCTGGAGTAGCCATCGGAGACGAGGTTTTGCATCGACTTCTGATAGTCCACGCCCGCCTTCGAATAAGCGTCGATGGTGTGCTTCGCGTTCATATGCGAGAGCCAGTTGCGAAGGTTGGTCACGGCTTCGTCACCGGAACCAGCACCTTCGCGGCCGACCTCAAGACTGGCGATGATCTGCGTGAGTGCGTCTTGCCCCTTGATGCCCTTCGACGCGAAGGCCGCGGTCATCTCGGGCAGCGCTTTGGCCATATCCTTGAGTTCGAAGCGACCGAGTTTGCCCCCGAAGGCAGCGCGGTTGAACGCCTCCTTGAGGGCTGCATCGCCTTTGATGCCCAGGGTCTCAGACAGCGAATAGACCATACCCGCGAGGTCTTTCATGTCCGCGTTCGTGGCAGTGGCGACCTTGCCCAGAAGGCCGGAATACTCACCCGCCTTGTTGGCGTCCATGCCCGCCGCAACCAAGGTGCCGACGCCTTCCAGAATCGCCGCGTGCCCCTGATTGGTGGACAACGCTGCTTGGCGGATCGCCTCGCCGACCTTGAACTCTTCCTGTTTGGTCAGGTTCCCGGTAATGGCGATGTCGCGCAGCCCGGCCTCGAAGGTCGCTGCCTGCTTGACTGCCCCGATGAGAGGGGCGGCCGTTGCTTTGGCCGTGAGGTATGTCCCCACCATTTCGCCACCCAACCCCATGCGTTGCTGCCGCAGCGCGTCGCCGCGGGCAAGTTGAGCAGCCAGGGCGACTTGCTTGGTCGTCAATGCATCCATCGTTGTGCCGAGCCGCTCGTATTGGCGGCGCAGCTCGCCGACATTGCGCATCGGATGTGCCATTGCGCGCGACATGACCTCGCCAAGCCGGGTATGCTTGACCCGCAGGTCGTCGGCGACTCTGCCAAGGTTCGACATGGTCGTCTTGGCGCCGGCGAGCGCGGTGCCGAAGCTGGCCAGCATCGTCGCGCCGATCTTGACACCAACGTAGAACTCACTTGCCATGTGGATACCTCGGAATTAGGATGCGGCTATGGACATCGAAACCCTCGCCAAAACCATTGCCTACGTTGTGATCACGGCGCTTTCAGTGGCGCTCGGCGTATGGCTGCTCATCGAGCTGCCCCTGTGGGCCGCGCCGTTGATGTTCGGCGTCGCCGTGTTTTTTGGGTTGGTTTTCTTGGGACCGTTAATCGCCATCGCGGCGTTTTGTGTCGCGGCCCTCATCAAAGCAGCGGCGTGGCTGGTTAGCCATCGCCGTGCTCGCGTTTGATTTGCTGACTGGCGTCGGTCACCCAGCCACAGAATTCATCGACACTTAGCTGGTCAATCTCACTCGGCTGCATCCGGAACCACCTCGCCAGCAGGCTCTGCCCCGACCGCAGGTTTTCCTTTGATACCCACAAATTCCAGAAATCGGGCCTTCACCGCTTGGTAATCGGCTGCGTCCATCTCGTCCAGATCTTCGGGCACGAGATTGCACATGCGCGCGACGCCGTTCAGTTCGAGCGACACCTCGCTCCCGCCGCTTTGCTCGCCTATAGCCTTCAGATCCTTGACCTTGAGTCGGCGGATCGTGACGGCGCTCAATTTCTGACCTGCTGCCGTCGTGAACGGGTACTGAAGCTGGATCTCCATGAGATTTCCTTTGCGTGTGGTGAATGAATGAGCTACACGAAGGATTCTCAGTCAGTGCGAGGACGCAGTCAGTTAATCTGCTTTACCAAATGAAAAGGCCCACCGAAGTGGGCCGTGGGGTGAAGCGCCAGTTTGCGCAGTTTCGCAAACTGCTCAGTCTGAGTGGGACGGGTCAGGCACCCGTGTTGCTGCGGTAGTCTGCCAGCATGTCCTCCCCGTTGACGCGGAAGATGTTGGCCATATAGTCCAGCTCGAGCACCTCTTCACCGTCGATGACCTGTTTGATGTAGGTCGCACCGAACGCCGAACTGAATTCCGCATTTTCGTGCTGCTTGAAGGTGCCCAGCGGGTTCTTCTTGAACATGACCGTCAGGAACGTCACCAGGCTGACCTCCTGGATACGTCCCTGTGCGCCGTATGTCTCGATGTTGGAGCGGCACTGAAGGGACGCGGCCTTGAACGGGTTGGCGACCGTCTTGGCCACGTCCTTGTACAGCGAGTTCCACTTCACTTCGCCTTCGAGCTTATCGAAGCCGGCCGGCAGTTCGATCTTGCCCACCATACCGAGCGCCTTGTGCTCTTGCATGATGGCCGAAATGTCGGGCAGCTTGATCTCTTCCGCGCGGCCGAGCAGTGAGTTCCCGTCAACGTAGATGTTGGCGTTCGTGATGCGGTTGATTTCGATCTTGCCGGCCATGATCAGTTACCTCCCTTCAGGGTCAGCAGATATTCCGAGGTGATCTCGGTCTCAAACGTGAGCCGCTCGAGCGGCGGCGGCACAGTGAATTTGTAGCTGATGAGCAGATGCCCATTGGCCAGCTCGGTCTCTTCGTTGCGGGCTGGGTCGAACCAGGCTTTGAAGCCGAGCAACGCGCCGTCGCCGATGAGCTTGCGGCCGTACCCGTTCACGGACTCAGTCAGCGCGTCAATCAACGCCTGATTGATCGGCATATCGATGTACTGCTGACTGAAGTACCGCAGAGACTCATTGATCACGTCAGCCGTGCGCCGGACGTTCTCGAAGTTGCGCATGTGCGTGACCGTCGGCCACGCAGCAGTACGGTTACCCCAGAGACGGAAGCCCGACCCATAGCTGGAGAAGATCGTGGTGATCCCTTGCTCGTTGAGCAGATTCACCTCGGACTGCGGGTCGTCGATCATTGCCGAGAGCTGCCGCTCCACGCCTGTCACGCCGGCAATCTCTTGGTTGGAGCTCGACCACCAGAAACCCTTTTCCAAGTCGATCTTGGCACGCAGCCCTGCAGCTCGAGCGGACAGCGGCTCGAGGCGCTCTGCGTTCGTCACGGCGTCGTACACCTTCACGTGCGGATAGCACAGACGCACACGGTCGCTCGATGTATTGAAGTTGATGGTGCCCATCGGACCGCGACCTGCGATCGCCTGCGCGTAGGTGGTGCCGATCGGCGCATCGATATAGGCCACAGCGTCGAGCTGGTCGGCCATGGCGATCATTTCGGTGGCGACCGAATTCTGCGTGCAGAACGCCGGCGAAATCAGGATCTTGGCGAAGAACCCGAACAGGTTGTAGGTGTCCTTGAGCGCCTTGATACCCGTGCGTACGCCTGCAGCGTTAACGGCACCGATGATGTCGGCGGCCGTGACCTTGGTCGGGTCCGCGTAATCGTAGCTGGCCTTCACGCTCGCGCCTGCAGCGATGCCGCCGCCCTTGACGCGGGTCAGCGTCCCCGTGAGCGGGTCGGCCGAATAGTCGGTGCCGAGAACGTGCGTCGTGTTTCCATCGTTGCTCTTGACGACGAGCGAGGCCACGGCCCCATGAGCCAGGCCCACCCGATCGGTGGACGCGTCGAAGGTGACCGCCTCGCTGGGCACAGCCGTCTTGTGAATCGCCGGATCCAGCACGTTAACGACGATGACGGTGCCCGCGCCATGATCGTAGATCGCGTCGAGCGCCTGCGGAATGGTGAAGCCGGGAAGCTGCGAACCGAACGCGGCCGCATCCTTTTCCGACAGTGACAGCGTGGCCACGTTGACGGGGCCGGTCGGTGCCGTACCGATCAGCCCGATCACTGCCGATTTGACGGTACGGACCGGGCGCGGTCCATTCTCGACCTCGATGGTTTCCACACCATGCAAGTAGTTTGCAGCCATCGCTTACTCTCCTTTGGCAGCGGTTCCGTCCGCGCTGACAGTCGCACGTGCGGCAGGCTTACCGCCCTGTTTGACCGGGGTCAGGTGACCCAAGGCCAACAGGGTCCGTGTGTATTCGTGGGTTTCAGGCAGGTCGACTTCCTCCCCGGTATGGAGCATCACCTCCTGATGCTCTTCGCCGTTGTGCAGCGTCACGCCGCTCGTCGGCCCGCTGTAGCGGAATTTCATGCATCCTCCTCGTAGGTCACCTCAGTCAGAGGTGTTTCAGTGTTGACGTCAGCGTCCTCAACCAGCATGGCTTCGGAAGCTACGTCCACGGCGTACTGCCACAAGCCTGCCGTCTCTCCCAAGAACTTCTCCGACACTGCCCAGACCTTGCGGCAGTCGGGTGGGCGGAACCCCACCAATGCAGCACGCACGAGGTCCACCACGTCGACGGCGCCGCCCTTACCGTTGAGCTGACGCAAGATCACGGTGACCGACAGCTTCACGGTGCGCGGCTGTGCGATGTAGGTGACGTCAACCGTCTTATCGAACTGGCTCCCCAGGTAACTGACTAGGAGCGCGCCCTTGGGATGGTTCAGTCGATACTCCGAAGGCTTGTCGGGGAAGTACTCCGCAGCCAGGTGTGGCAGCTTCACGGCTAGGCGCTTCACGACCGCGTCGATGATCTGCAGCGTCGTGGCCATCAGTAGCGATCCAAGATGTCAGCGCTGAAGCGGCGGGGCTTCGCCCGCACCTTCATTTCGCCAGGCTCCGGCGCTGCCTCGCCAGTGGGAGTGCCAATCGTGAGTTTCGCGTCCCGGATTGCCTCAAGCATCTGCAGCGCGGACTTGTAAGTGCGCGTGACGGCATCCGGCAGTTCCGCGCCTTCAGGCCGGCGTGCATACAGCCAATGACGTGCCAAATTGACGGTCATGTCTTTCACAACAGACGGGACCGGGTCGAGGGGCAGGTTGTAGCGCCCGCGAAGATGGGCATCGACCAACTCTTCCGCCTGCCTGACGGCTTCCTCGACCACCGCCTGGTTCATGGCGGTGGCCGACTCGTCGTCGTTGGATAGCCAGATCAGCGTCTGCGCCGGGATGGCCAGTTGCAGGTCGGCGAGCGAGCAGTAACGCATGACCACCTCAGAATGTGGTCGGCCGGGCCACGGCGCGGGTCAGCGCCATGAAGCCTTGCTGCAGGTGGTCCTGGCCAATCGTCAGCCAGCGGTCGGTTTCGTAGGCTTCGTCGCTGACCGCCACCAACGTCTGGTCGCCGACCTGGACCGGCTCGCCGTCGATCTTGAAGGCTGGCAGCCGGCCGCGCAGCGTCTCGACGAGCGCGCCGACCTCGACGGCCTTGGTTTTCACCTCGTTCATCAGCGAGATCTCGTCTTCCGTCAGATCCCGATAGCCGGCAATGCGCTTGTGCTGGTTCTCCATGCTCAGATGCTCCGCACGATACGAATGAGGTCGCCAACGGCGGCAGCACTGTCCCAGGCGTAGCCGTTGGAAGCACCGGCAGCCTTCGTCACTGCACGGCCGCTGGCGTCCGACTCGACCTCCGCGCCGGCGGCGATCGCGCCGCCTGCCTCAACGAGGATTGCGCCGAGGATGTTGGCGGGCGCCACACCGCCTGCCTCGGTGTCAGCCTCGACGACACCCAGCGCTTTGGCACCAGCCGCGCAGACGGTGCCGTCGAAGGCGACGAAACGGCGACGGATCAAATCCGTCGCGGCGATGACCGAAGTGGTCAGTACAACCTGCTGCGTTTTCATTGCTTACCTCCGGTCGACGAACTGTCCTTCTTGGCCGCCTCGGTCGCAGCCTTGTCGGCGGCGGCCTTTTCATCGGCGGCTTTCTTTGCTGCAGCCTTCTCGGCCTCGGCATTCTCTGCAGCAGCTTTCTCAGCTGCTGCCTTTTCTGCCTCGGCCTTCTCAGCAGCGGCCTTTTCGGCAGCAGCTCTCTTCGCTACATCGCCCTGGTTCACAACCGGCTCGAGATAGCGGCGAAGCTTGTCTGCTGCCGTATCGTCGAGCGCGACTTCGCCGCCTTCGGGGACGCGTTGGCCGTCGTGATGCAGATCGATGCCATGCACGCGATAGGTTCGAGTGTTCATGGGCGGCCTCATGCGTTCGTGTCTGCGATCAGATAGCCGGCATCGGCGCCAACCACCACGGGCTTGTAGACGTCGGTGTGGCGCACGAAGCGCACCTTGCCGCCTTCGGCGTCGTACTTATCCGTCTCCGGCATGCCCTTCTTGCGCAGGGTGTAGCCGAAAGACGGCTCTTCGTAGTCGGCGGCGCGGTCGGCGCTCGGCTTGGCCACGTAGGCGAGGATCATGTTGTCGCCCCATACGTCGCCCGTCGCGCCGTCGCCGGCGAGTGCCTCGCCGATCGAGATGTCGTTGATGCCGAAAAGCATGCGCAGATGCTCGAGCGTGACGAGCTTGCGCTCGTTGCTGCCCAGCGCAGCCTGCAGCTTCGTGTGGAACTTGAGCGATTGATAGACCGAGGCACCCATCACAATCGTGTTGGGGCGAATACCGATGCGGCTGCGCACGACTTCCTTGGCAGTTTCCACGACGGCTACCGGATCCCCGCCGTTATTGCTCCACTGGCTGGAGCCCGACAACGCAAGCTTGCCGCCCGGCAGGTAAGTATTGGCGCTCTGAGCCAGCGCGGCGCACGCCCACTCGCGGCGAAGATCGATCGCGTCTTTGACGCGCTTGGCGGCACGCGCTTCGGCGTCAAACATCGACTCCTGCTGCTCGCGGTAATCGACCGGATATGCCAGGTCGTGTTCGCGCAACACTACGTCGAGCGAATCGACGTCGTCCGGCGTCATCACGTTGGACTTGGCGCGGATCGCGCGCTCGGTTTCCCACAGGCGGAATGCTTCCTTGCCGAACAGCGGCACGATTGCGCCTTCCTTGTCCGACGGAGCGATCGGGAACAGCGCTTCGCCGATGTACTGTGCGTTGCGATAGCCGCGTGCGATATTGGTCAGGACCGGGTCGACTACCCGGAGCTGACGGAGACGGTCAACCATGTTGGCTCCTTAATTGGTGATGAGCTGGCGTGCGGCCTGCTCGTAGGGAATTCCCTTCTCGGCCGCCAATTCAGTGGCGCGCACGTGCAGGGTGAGGCGCTCGGGATCGGTCGACTTTTCGGCAAACTCGGCCACGTCGGCGCGGCCGCCGGTGCCCGACTTGTCCTTGGTGGCGGATTCACCAAACTCGACGACCTTGGGCAAATCGGCGAGGAACGTCTTGAAGGCATTTGCCAGCGGCTGCTTGGCATCGCCTTCGCCGAACTCCAGCGCCGTCTCGCTCTCAGCAAAGTCGAGGAACGCGACAACGGCGGCTTTGTGCTTCGGGGCAAGCGTGCCGCCCGTGACGAGTTGCTCGGCATAGGCCAAGTGGTCGTCGTGGCGCTTCGCGGACAGGCTTGCTTTCTCGCGAGCGGCAGCGGCCTCCAGTTGTTTTTTGAGCTGGGCGTTTTCGGCCTCCAGTCGGGCCTTTTCCTCGGGCGTCACAGCATGCTTCTCCTGTTGAGGTAGATGGGGCGGGGAAATCGTGGACTCGGCGAACGCCGGATCGGTGTCCAGGCTGTCCTGGCGTGCAGACTCTCGCATCGCCTCGATCTGCCAGTCGGGCGCGACCTGGTCAGCGGCTTCTTGACCGAACTTCGCCAGGAGCCATTCGCGCATCCGGCGCCACAGTGAGGCGTTGGTGTCCATGCCCCAGTCGCCGAACTCGATCACGCCGGTCTCCGCGTCTGCGAACTCAGCGGGCTTGAGACCCTTTACTGCCGGCGGCTGGGCGCCGAGAAAGGCGACATGGCGCAAGTAATAGACGCCAGGCACCGGATTGTTCGGAGCGTCGGGAACGTAGAAGCTGGCGCTGATCTTCTTGTAGCGCCCAGCGTCGACGATCTCGGCAAATGCGGCATCGACCTGGTGGGGCTCAGCCATCAGCCCGTCAGCGCCGACCGACACCGATCGCACCCAGCCGTAGGCCGGAGCGTCGTGCTTCGGGTGGCCGATGACGATGGGTGCCTCGTGTTTGGCAGGGTCGTATGCACGAGCGCTCGCCTCGAGGTCGGACTCGGAGAAGTCGAGCGTCACACCACTCATCGTGGTCTGGCGGCCGGACTTGAAGATGTGGAGGTGTCGGGTAGCAGTCATGCCGCCATATTCGGCGACAGCGCGAAGGCGGTCTTTTAATCGCCTTTACAATTCCGAGGCGCTGGGCGGGCAGCGTGGGAAAGATCGGCCGGCGTTGTGCGCACCAAGCCTTTATAAAACCTTCAGACGGGGCGCTCGCGACGCTTGGCTATCGTTGCGTGCCCCCGTTGTCCGAAAAGCCGTCCTAGCGGTTAAACACCGGCCGCCGCTTTCAGGTGCCGGAGGATGGTTCCGAGAACCGCGTCGGTGGCTTCAGGCTGCAGCGCGCCGTCGCTTGTCACAGGCAGAAATGGTCGAGCAGGAATATCGGAACCGGGGTGGTTGACGGACGCCAGGACGCGGCCGCCGAAGGCCAGTGCCTTCTTGGCACGCGGACGGATCACATGTGGCGAGGTCTTGCCGCCGAGTTGGTGGATCCGCGCGTAGACGACGTTGCTGCCGATCACCACGGTATTGGCATTGTGGTCGGTGGTAACGGATGCCGCCAGCCGACCGCTCTTCTGAAGCGTAACGCCGGCCTCCGACTTTGCCCTCCCACTCGGCGTCCAACGCGGACGGCCTTCGGCCTCAAAGTTCTCTTCGACGACGCTCTCAAGCGTCGCAGCGATCTTCCGCATCGCCGGCGTCATGTCCGATGCCGCTGATGCCAGGTGCTTAAGTCCGGCCTGGAGTCGGGAGTCGTCGATGTCGATTCGAACAAACTCGCTCATACAGCCCCCGCCAGTTCCTTCTCTGCCAAGGTGGCCAGATCGCCGACATAGCGTTTGATGTCAGGAACCCACGCGGCTGCGCCGGGGTTGTAGCTCCAACCGACGTCCGGTGAAATCACAATCTTGCGCTTGCCGGTCGGGTCGTCGGGATGGGCCGTGGTGTAGGTCGTGACCTCGCGCATTTCGCCGGTCTTTTCGGAGAGCAAGCGCATGGCAGTGCCCAACTTGCCTTCGGACGAATCGATAGTGATTCCGCGAACCTCGATGTCGTCGGCCGACAACGCAACGACACGGCAGCGGCATCCCCACCCATTGGGCGGATAGAAGGACGACCAGAACGGGTCGTCATACCGGAAGACTTTGCCGTTCAAGGCCCGATGGCTGGGCCGAGTTCGGCTGTCGAGGATTGCGACGTACTTCCAGTAGGGCCTATCGTCGACGTTCTCGAGCTGGCGTTGGAAGCGCCCAGCCATGTAGGCCGTTTGCACGTTCGCGCGAAAAATCGTCTGCAGCCGCCACGGACTGCCTAGCTGAACCTGACTGACCTCACCCGTTTCTGCGTCGACGTGTTCCTTGCGCCCCCACCAGCCTTTGGCCTGCAATACTGGCGTGAGCTCCTGAGCAAACCACGCCGCAGTCTTGCCTTCAGTCAGCACTTTCTGCAATGCGTCGCGGATGTCCTGCAGGATGTCCAGGCGCGTTACTTTCGCCACGGTAAAAGCCTGCGCCTGGGCTTCCTGCCATAGCTCCTGCCAGTCCCAAGTGATCGCATAGCCCTTGCGCTGAAAGTACGCGATTGCGTCCTGGGGCGGCAAACTCATGGCATGGGCGAGATTGATCTCAGGCATGCAGGATTCCCCAGAGCTTGGCCGTGAAGATGACCCGCGCGAGGCGTTGTTGCAGGCCGGCGGCGTCCATCGCCGGATACAGCTCGGCGAGCAAGCCCAGCAGCTCGTCGGGCTGCGCACCTTTCGCAACCCGCTTTAAGAGCGGTGCAAGCATCGTTTGGGCGTTGGCGTTCATAGCATCGGCTGAGAGCGAATCCAGCGCCCGGTCGATGGCGTCCTGGTCGGGCGCATCGTCGGATTCGGCGAACTCAGCCGATCGCGTTCCGGGCGGAGATGATTCGGCTAGATCGCCATCCTGAAGATCGTAGGCGCGTTTGAAGTACGCCGAGGTGAGCTTCGCTCCGGCCTTGACTAACTTTTCGTCGCGCTCGGCCAACATTTGGTCGACCTCTTCCTGCTCCCACAAGGAAAACACGGGGCGCGCGCCATCGTTGAAGTTCAACTCACACACCCAGCGAATCAGGGTATTCACGGCTTCTTCGACAATAGCCTTGTCACCGTCTCGGATGTCGCGCGTCACCTCCAACCCGGCCTGGGCCGAGGCGCGATTCGAGCTCGCTTCGGTGGTTTGGTTCTGTCCCAGCAGCGCAATCGATACTTCGGAGCGACAGAAGTGCAGGAGGCGCTCGTAGACGTCGGCGTTATTGGCACCGTTGGCCGCTTCCTTGATCTCCACGCTGGAATCGTCGGGGATCACCGCAACAGCGTCCTGCACCATGTCCTCGAGGCGATCGAGCAGTTGATTGGTCTCGCCGTCAGATGCGCTGCGCGGATGCTTGCCGATCACCCAGGGGGCGCCGTACTTCTCGGTGAACTGCACCCAGAACTTCAGGCCGCCTTTCTTGAAGGTGGTCGGCCAGAAGCACATGGACAAATCCGCAAACCCATAGGGGTTGTCGTAGCTGGCGTCCTGACGAGGCACGAGAAACTTACGCGGCGGCAGTTCCTCGCCCTTGATCTGGCTTTGCTTCGTGCGCAAGCGCAACTGATTGCCTTCGTCGTACACAAACCAATCTGCAGGTTTGCCAACAACGTCGACGGGCACCAGGTAGCTTCCGACCTTGCCCCACATCACCTCCATCGGTTGATACCCGTAAAGGACGGCATCCAACATCTCGGTCAAGATGCGAGACAGATCGAGATCCGCGAAGATCGCCTCGATCGACTTGGCCACACGACTTTTTGCCTTTTCTCGGTCCAGCCCCCACTCAAGCGCTTTCACTGCAGCCTTGCGCCGACGAATGCATCCGCCAACGTGCGCATCGGCGCGCAGTTCCCGATAGACCTTCAAGTCCTTTCCGAGCATCTTGAGCACGGGATCCGGGTTCGGCAGGTACATGCCGAGGGCGTGGAAATCGATGCTGCGCCCACGTGTCGCGATCTGGTCAGACAGCGACGTGCTCGGCTCGGCGAACTGCACAAACTCGGTGGGGCTGACCCACATGCCTTTGGCTCTCATCAATACCCCTGTGTGATCTTGGTGCCGGCGCGACGTCGCCGCGATTTCACCGCCACCGGCCCGTTGTTGATCTCGCGACTGGCGAAATAGGCGAGCGCTACCGCCACGGCAGCGTCGCCGTGACGCTTGCCCTTGTCCTCGCCAGTCGTGCGAGTGTCTGGAATGCGTGGAACCCCCTTGACGACCTGCACGGCCCGCAAGTCCGCCAGCACGTCGGTGTCGCGCGGCAGACCGTCGAGCGTGCCGTCTTCCAAGGCCGCCTTGACCGGGGGCATATGCTCGCGATACCAGCCCTCCGACAGCATCACCTGCTGGATCCGGCTTGCGCCGTAGCGCTGCATGGCGACCTCGGCCAGGTACTGCCCGTTACCGCGCGCGTCGAACGCGCCGCCAGTGAAACGAGGCAAACGGTCAAGCAAGTAGAAGGCGATTTGCTCCTGTTGGCGAAACGGCACGTTGCGTAGCTCGACGATGAACGGCACGCGTCGCACCAGGTTCTGCGCTTGAACCAACGGCACATGAACAGTCAGATCACCGGTTCGCCCGAAGTCCTCGCCGTTGAAGGAAATGGCTTCGGGCGGTAGCGTTCCCAGCAGCGGAGCCATCTGCGCTTCCAACCAATCGCGGCACTCGGCCGCACGGATGTGGTCGGGCAGTACTTCGAACCCTGATGCGCACTCCCAACGCAGCACCGGCGTATCTCCAGACATGCGCGATTCGATCAACGCGCGAGACAACCAGGCGCCACCCGAGTTGGCTGGTACGCAGTCCAGTTCTTCCTGAGCGCCATCGCCATAGAACGCATAGACGTCGGCCATCCAGGCCGCCTCGTCCGATGTAGCCCATTCTTTGCCCAGGCGCAGGCATACGCGTCGGTAAAGTCCATCCGACACCGCGTCCTTGAAGGTGATGCGGTGCACCTTGCCCTTGCGCTTTCCGGATCGGATGTCCTCGACGAGCTCGTTGAACGGGTTATCGGTGCCGTTGTGGGTGGAAATGACGCGAACGCGGCCGCCCCAGATCAGCATGGCCAAGGCTGCTTTGAGCAGCTCGTCCAACTGGTCATGGAATGCGGCTTCGTCGATCACGATCGTGCCCTGGCGGCCGCGCAGGTTGGACGGCCGGCTGGTGAGCGCCACGATACGGAAGCCAGAAGCCGGGAAGCGGATCGTGAACGTCTTGATGTTCTTGTCAGCGTCATCGTCTTCCCAGAAACCCTCTTCGATCTCCGACGCTGCATGATGGAACGCTCGTGCCCACATCGCGCATGCCTGGATGTACTCGATGGTCATGTCCTGGTTGTACGCGATGTAATACACATTCTGGCCACCGGCTGATCGATTGGCCGCCGCAGTAAGGACGTTGTCGGCAGCCTCGCCCCACGTGAGGCCCGTGCGGCGGCTCTTCTCGATGACTTTCAGAGGCGATTTGTCCGCCACCCAGCGTTGCTGATATGCCATCAGCACCGGCGGCGCGTCGGCGCTCGCAGTATTGGGAAGGCGGGCAGGAATGGGATTCATCCGGCGATCCCCAGAATTTCGCGGCGCAACGCGTCAACCGATTCCGCTGACAGGCCACCTTTCTTCGCAATCTTCTCAACATTCGCGGCGGCAGCCTCGGCCCGCGCCTGGATCTCCAGGCGGAACTTCTTCTGATTCACCGAAGCCCGTGCGAGCGTGGCGATATTCTTCGCTGCGCTGGACAACAGGCCGATCCGCTCAGCCGGATCTATGTCTTCGTCTCCGGCCTCCTGCAGATTGACGATGCTCTCGAACAACTCCGTTTGCACCAGTGCGATGACGGCCTCGGAACGGGCGTCCTGATCATCGGCCGCGCCCTCGGTGAGAAATCGCGCTGCCTCCGTACTGGCCTTGATTGCCGCGAAGCGCCGTTCGATCTTCTGGCCATGGCGATGAATCGCCGACTTGCTGATCTGGTAACCCTTCGTCCGCAAGATCTCTTCCAGCGCCTGATAGCCACTGAAATTGCTTTCCGCGAGGGCGCGCTCCAGCCAACGTCGCACGTCATCCGGCAGGCCGTCAATGCTTGAGCGGCGCGCCATTATTCGCTCCAGTACTTTTCCGGCCGTGCGATACCAGGCGCACAGTCAATGGTGTACTCAGCGATGTCGACGCCGTAACGGGTCAGGTCGGCGAACCACGCGCCCGAAGGCGACTTGTTCAAATCGACGAGGCGACGATCGGCCAGATAGTCGAGCTCGCGCCGGACTTCGAGCGCCGTCGTATCGGGGTAGATAGCTCTCATGACCTCAAGCAGAAACTGCTCGTTGCTAGTGTGCGGACGGGCCTTGTCCAACGTACTGATGAGGTTCCAGCGCATCGATTCACGTCGGACTTTCGTGTGGTCAACCATGGTTTGCTCCCTTCATTTGAACGACCTCGAGCTTGTTATAGAGCGCGTCCAGCTTGGCCTCGATTACCGTTTGTCCACGGACATAGTCTTCACGTCGAACGTACTGCAGCGGTAGATCCGCCTGGAATCGCATGAAGTCGCGCTCGAGGCGCGACACGGTTTCGGCCTCCTTGCTGAGTTGGAAGAGCAGCGTCTTGATCTGTTCTTCCTGCTTCAGGTCACGCTCGGCCTGCCGGCGCTCAATCTGCGAGAGCAGCATCTTGCCCGCGCCAAACATGAAGCCCAGGAACGCCCCGAGCAGCGAAAGCATCTGCCAAAACTCCACCTGTACGGTCATTCGCAGGTTCCCCCGTATTGTTGAAAAATCATCGGCGCGTTGTGGCCCAGTCGACCAGGTCAATGAATCGCCCCGCGCAGGCGCCATAAAGGTCGTACATCGCTTTCAGTGCGAGGGCCACGTCATCGGCAGCATCACTTGCCGGAGCTGGCGGCGGCGGGCACGCCGTCGAGTACTCCGCCGGAAGCGGCTGCGGCGGCACGATCACGGGCGGCGTGGATGAGGTACATGCTGTCAGCGTCAAAACGGCAACCAGCACGGCTACCGGCAGTCTTGGAGAGCACATCGCGTAGCTCCTTAGTGGATTTCTGGTCCTGGGCGTTACGCAACGCGAGTGCATTGCGCATGTCACGGCTGGCCGCCTGGCTGTCCTGGATCAGGTGCTGGCTTGCGTCGATCAGGCTCGACAGGTTCTGCATGGTCTTTTCGGCTGCCTGGGCTTGCTGTGCATTCGCTTCGACGTGGCGGCCGAAGAAGAAGCCACCCACAGCCGCGCACAACATCAAACACAGGGCGATCAAAGCTACTCGTTCGCGCGTCATGTGCAGCTCCCACGGCCCCAGCCAGCCCGGACGTACACCGGCTCGAGCAGTCGCAGAATCCGACGCGGGTACGCACGGTTCTCGCGCCAATTAGCTTCGGATCGTCCCGCGTTGACGGTCTCGACGGCGCCAAACCATTGACCGGCGTCCTTGCCAGCGCGCCGCGCGGCAGCTTCGTCGCGGATGACCCATCCGAGGCCGCCGTTATAGGCGGAAAGCGTCTTGGCCATACGCTCGCATGGCGCTGCGGCGCCCACACGCTGCCACAGGTGGTGGTCATAGGTCACCAGTGCGCGCAGGCTCCAGCCTGGATTGAACGGCTGTCCGTCGGCGAGCGCGGGATAGACTTGAGCGATCCACGCCGCCGTCGCCGGCATGAATTGCGCCATGCCCTGGGCACCGACGTGAGACACGGCGTTGGGGCGCCAGCCGCTCTCCTGGTGCAACTGCGCAGCAAATGTCGCGACAGGCGCATCGATGCCCCAGATTGCGCGCGCGGCGCGGGTCAGATCGGCGCGATATTGCATTGCCGTCGCGGGAACCTGAGCGGCGGCCGGATGACCGAAGAACCCACCCCAATAGAGAAGGCCGGCGAACGCTCCCCATCGAAGGGATGCGAACCAGAAATTGACGCGTGCACGCAGGGATTCTCGGTGTTTGGCTACGCAAACCCTGAGTGAGAACAGCGCCACGGCAATCCAGACGATCTGCGGCGTGCCCATGTCAAAGCCCCAGCGCGACGCCAATCACGACACCTGCGACGATGGTGGCGCGGCGCAGCATGGCTGCAGCAAATACGAGCCGGTAGCCGTCTACGACGGGATAGTCCGCCTCGTTCCAAGGCTCGTCAGTACCGTGGCGCCAGTCCAACTGCAGATAAGCATCGGGACGAGCGTACGGAAAAAGGCCGCGATCGAGCCAGTACGCAACCACGGCCGCCAAACTGATGAGGCTCAGCTTGTACAGTGCGACCGGCAACTGCTGGGGAGAGACGAGCGCAATCGCGATGATGAGAAGCACCGCAGCGGCCAACCAGCCGAGCATGCGGGGAAACCGTTTTGTGAAAGGCATATGCCCCTCCTGAAATGAATATGCCGCCATGATCGGCGGCATTTCAGGAGGGGTCTTTTAATCAGGTTTAGAGAGCGCCGTAGGCTTTGGATCGCAATACGCGCGCCTTGTCCGAGGGCGCTACTCCGATTCGCTGTCCGGTGCCGCCTTGATGCGGAAGTCGAGTTGCGCTTTTTTCTTGTTTGGTTGGACCGTATACGCCAGACCGGCGTCTGCGAAGTAGACGCCTTCCGCCAGTTCGCCGTCCAGTCTACGCTGAATGAACGTGCGTAGCTCTTCCACACTGAGTTCCGGATCAGCCGACAGGGCGGCCGCTACAATCGCCTCGTTACACATGGCATCCGAGCGACACGATACCGCGATGGAGCTCATCATGTTACCGTCGTCCACACCGACACCTGTCACCGTGATACCAGGAGCGATGCTCGCGCTAAGATTCCCCGACCTAGCGGGCCAGCGTGGCATTCTGGGTTTCAGCCGCAGCACTTGGGCCGCGCGGTTGAAGCCCTCAGAAAATTCCGTGGGCGTCATGCCGATATACACGGACTCGGTGTCAGCAGAGGCCACGGAAGATGCCAGCAGCAGCCCTATCGCCACGAGGGAAGCCCCGAAGGTCCATTCTTGTTTTGGTCTCATAAATTATCGCTGTGGTGACTGAACTTGAATGTATGCGTGAAACGGCACGGCCCGTCGATCTAATCGGGCGCCGACCATTGTGGCCCGCTCTTCGGCTTACGCACAATCGTTGAGGACTTACGTTGTGACGCCGACTTCGCTGCTTCCGTCGATGCGAGTGGCTGCCACTCGGGACGGCGTCCATTTCCCATCGAGACGCACTGAATGTCTGGCGCTTGAGGGTTGTCGATGATGCTGCCAAGGGAGTAAGGCTTGCCGCCGAACGAGCAGCCATTTAGTGCGGACCTTGCAGCAATTGCTTGCTGCCGAAACGCATATGTCCCGTACCCACCTGCGGCTGCAACAGTTAGAGCGAGCAGCGCCCAAATCCGAAGGCGACGCGCACTATGTCTCACATTAGCCAAGTCGCTAACCGCTGCCTTGTTCCGCTCATTTATCAGTGAGACTTCGTCAGCGGCCTCCATCAGGCGGGAATACTTGCTCTCAGACGCCTCCAAATCGCGCGCCTGGCTTTTGAATCGCTTTTCGAGGCTGGTGTACGCCTGATGGTATTGGACGAGCTTAGTCTTTAAATCGTCTCTCTCCGCGATGGCAGAGGAAAGTTGGTCCGCCAAAAGCCTAAGTTTGGTGGTCAGGTCTGGATCGTTTCCCGCCGAGGCAGCCTGACGTTTGAGTTGAGCGTTCGATAGCAGAAGCTGGAGGATGGCCTCGGTGGGCTTGAGCTGCTCAATGCTCATCTCCTCAATATTGTCGTTCCCCAGAATTCGGTGAATCGATGTCCAAGTTTGCTTCCCCGACTCACCGTACTCGTCCTCGAGTTGTTTGACGTAGTTGTTTAAGGAGCGACGTTCATCCTTTGTTAGCGGTCGCCCCTTCGCGTGGTGGTGATTGACGATGTCACGCCCCGCAACTTCCCCGACCTGGCCATGAAATTCTTGTGTCATTACTTACCTTTCCGCCCCTTGCCGTTATTCACGATGTCTCGGCCAGCGATGTCCCCCGTCGGAGCTTGGTGAAATACCTGCATTGAGCCCTCATACCTGGCCCCCTGCTGTGGGTCAGATATCGTCGCAGGCTTGCCGCACAGTTTCACGACGGCCTTAGCCAGCTGCTGTGCATCCAATTTGTTGTCCAAGGACAGCAGTTCGACCGCATCGAGCACGGCCTGATGGACTGCCGCCTCTCCAATCCCACCGCCGCGACGCTCCCCGGTCACGATGTACTGAATGTCTGCGCCTGCCGACGCAAACGCACCAAGTTGCTGAGCCGTGGGAAACGTGTTGCCGGCCTCCCATTCTGCATAGGCGCGTCTCGAAACGCTCGCCAAGCTCGCGAACCCTTCCTGGTTTAACCCCAAGCGTTTCCGCTCCTCCTTTAGTCGATTGCCAATCATGAAGAAAACACCCCAAAAAATGACTTGACTTGTGAAGTTATCTTCACAATAATTCACTCACACCGTCCAACCACGAACGGCAACTTAATCGGCACTCTGCAAAGTGCCGGCCGCCCCTCGCAAGGAGCCTGCCATGAAACTACGTACTGCTGATGAAGCCCGTTCCGAGCTTCAATCCAAAGGCATCTCGATCACCCAATGGGCCATCGCCAACCGCTTTTCCCCGAATCTGGTTTTCGAGGTGTTGGGCGGCCGCAAAAAGTGCGTCCGAGGTCAAGCCCACGAGATCGCTATCAAGCTCGGCCTCAAGGCCGGTGAAATCTGCAGCGACCCTGCGAAGGCGCTCGCGCCCCTGCATCGCCGTGCCGCGTGAGACCGGCCATGTACGACCGTTTCGGCTTTCCGTTTAACGCTCCGTTGATAGGCGAGCCGCGCGTGCCTCATCCAGTTGCTCGCAAAGCCATGCCAGAGTCGGCCGTGCTTCCGTGTTCACTGTGTGATTCTGCGGCCAGCGTCGCTCCCGCAGAGACGCTTGGAGACTCGATGCGTCAAAGCCATCCTGCGTCTCTAGAGCCGCGACAAGAGTGAGCCAAGCATGGGCAAGTGCGTTGACCTGACCTTCAAGTTGTTTAATGCGGCGGCTCTCGTCCATGAGTGCATTCCTGTTCGGATTATCCGCTGTCAATCCTACATCCTGCAAATTGGTTTCGACAGTTGCAAATGCTGCCTTTGTTTGGAAGTTGTGCTTTTGAGGGGACTCCAATGAGCCGACGCAATTGGAAACACATCCAGCCGACGTCGCTGCGCCAGGCATTGGAACTGTGCAAAGACCACGCGAAGGAGCGCCACAACCTCTCCGTGGAGCGCATCGCTGAGCGCATGGGCCTTGCCGATCATTGGGCGCTTTACAAGTGGTTTCAGAACGGCCGCATGCCGTTGAACCTTGTCCGGCCGTTCGAAAGCGCCTGCGGCATCGACTTCGTCACCCGGTGGCAGACGGCCAGCGCGGGAAAGCTGCTCATCGATATGCCGTCAGGGCGGAATGCCGACGCTGCCGACATCCAAACGCTCCAGGAGACGCTCAACACTGCGGTCGGGCACCTCCTGCAGTTCTACAGCGGGAAGTCCGAGGCGGCCGACACCCTGGTTGTCATTCAGAAGGCGATGGAGGGTCTCGCCTGGCATCGAGGGAACGTCGAGAAGCACGCCCAACCCGAACTGGACCTGTGCGGAGAGTGACGATGAAAGACACGCCGAAAACCGCACAGTCCGCAGGCAAGGTGCTCGAGGTTCTGAACGTGCTCCTGGGCCACTTTGCTCATGGGCTTACGCCTACCGAGTTGTCGAAGGCGACCGGCCTAGAACCCAGCGCGATCACGCGATACGTGGCAACGCTCGAGGAAAAGGGTTTTGCCGAACGTATTCCAGAGACGGGACGCATTCGCCCGTCATCGCGTCTCGCCCAGCATGCGGTGGGCATCCTCCGCTCGCTTGATTCTGCTCGGCAGCGAATCGACGAGATTACCAACCGTCTGACCACTCAACTCTAAGGAGAACTCAATGGCCCGAAAGCCGCTACAGACCGAGAACACCGCAGTGGTGGTGACCGACGCTGACACCCCGGCGCTGCCCGCGATGCGTGAGGCCGCCAACCAGCTCGCCGTCATGCATGAAGAGCGTCAAGCCACTGTGCGCGCCGTTGCGACCCAACTCGGCTACCAATTGCCCGCCGACTGCACCGATCCCGATCTGATTCAACGGGATATCGCGGCCAATATGCGGCGCAGCGTGGAAGCTTGTCTCGAAGTCGGACGCGGGCTACGGGTGCTGAAAGAGGCGTGCGAGCACGGTCAATTTATGTCGCGCCTGGAGGCACTTGGCATCGACAAGTTTGTGGCAAGCCGCTTTATGCAGTCCGCAGCCAAGTTCTCAAAGTTGCCGTCAAACGCAACTTTGAAAGCCGTAGGCAACCAGACCAAGCTGTTTGAGATGCTTGTGCTGGACGACGAGCAGATCGAAGAGTTGGAGCTTACCGGCCAGACCGGCGAATTGAAGCTCGACGACATCGCCACCATGAGCGTCAAGGAACTGCGCGCAGCCTTGCGGGAAACCCGCGAGAACGCTGAGGCGCAGTCCCGTCTGCTTGCCGACAAGAACGCCAAGATCGACGAACTGGCCGCCAAGATCAACACCAAGAAGCCCCGCGTACAGGCGCCTCCGCCCGACGTGGAAGGCCAGGAAATTCGCAAGGAGGCCAGCCAGTTCGCCTTCGAAGCCGAGTCGGTCGTTCGCGGCAAGCTGCGCGCCGCCTTCCAATCGCTCGCTGAACATGCCGAGAAGCACGGCATGGCTCATGACGACTTCATGGCCGGCCTGCTGTGCCAGGTCGAGGTGTCGGTCAAGCAGTTGCGCGGCGAGTTCGGCGTCAAGGACGCCCCGGACGGAGATGAAATTCCGGACTGGCTGCGCACTGGCGAAACCACCGAGGAATAACACATGAACGCCGTCCTGACCGAACGATTAGTGGCCGTGGCTCACGCTGCTCGCAAGGCCGGGCATGGCGGCAAAGGGGCGATCTACGATGCCGCGTGCTGCGAGCTGCGGATGTCGCGCGCCACGCTGCTCAAGAAGCTCAAGGAGGTATCAGTCATGTCGCAGCGCAAGCGCCGCTCGGACGCCGGACAAAGTGCGTTGACGAGAGACGAGGCCATGATGATCTCTGCCGTGCTGATGGAGTCGACGCGAAAGAATGGCAAGCGGCTCTACTCGGTCGCCGATGCTGTCGAAACGCTGCGGGCCAATCAGATGATTCGTGCCGAATACCTCGACGACACGACTGGCGAACTGCGTTCTCTGTCAGAAAGCACCATCCATCGGGCGTTGCGCATGTATGGAGTGCATCCTGACCAGCTACTCGCACCCGCACCGGTTACTGAGCTAGCCAGCTTGCATCCGAATCACGTCTGGCAGATCGACGCTAGTCTGTGCGTGCTGTACTACCTGAAGCCTTCGGCCGATGCGCGCGCCAACGGCCTGCGCGTCATGGACCATGCTGAGTTTTATAAGAACAAGCCCAAGAACATCGCCCGCATTGCTGCTGACCGGGTGTGGAGCTACGAGATCACGGATCACACCAGCGATTGGCTCTACACGGAGTATGTGATGGGGGCCGAATCAGGGGAGAACCTTTGTTCGGTGTTGATCAACTCTATGCAGGAGCGTGTAGGGGCTGACTTGCTCCACGGTGTGCCACGCATCTTGATGCTGGACGCTGGCTCAGCCAACACAGCATCCATGACACGCAACCTTTGCCGCTCGCTGGGCATCGAGATGATCGTCCACAAGGTCGGCAACGCGCGGGCCACCGGCCAGGTGGAGAACGCTCGGAACATCATCGAGCGCAAGTTCGAACCAGGTCTCAAGTTCCAGCCCGTCAACAGTCTGGAAGAACTGAACACCTTGGCCAGGAAGTGGCGCATGCACTTCAATGCGACGGCTGTTCATCGGCGCCACGGGCAGACCCGCAGCCAGGCATGGATGGCAATCCGCGCCGATCAACTGATCAAGGCACCCTCGGTAGACGTGTGCCGCGAGCTGGCCGTGGCCACGCCGGAAAGCCGCAAGGTGACACCGAAGCTGCGCGTGCCGTTCCAAGGGCGCGAGTACGACGTTTCTACTGTGCCGGGCGTGATGGTCGGCGAGAAAGTAATGGTCACGCGCAATCCCTGGCGCGACGACGCTGCGCAGGTGGTGCTCGTAGGCGAGGACGGTCACGAGGTCTTCCACGTGGTCAACGAGGTTAGGAAGACGGAGTTCGGCTTCAGTGCTGATTCGGCTGTCATCGGCGAGAGCTACAAGCGCCACGCCGAGACGCAGGCGCAGAGCGCGCTCAAGAGCATTGAGCAGTTGGTCACGGGCACAGAGAGCCAGGCAGCTGCGGAGGCGGCGCGAAAGGCCAAGTCCCTGCCATTCGGCGGCCAGTTCGACCCGTACAAGCATATCGACGACGCCACGCTGCCGACCTACCTGCCGCGCCGAGGGACTGCTCATGACCTGGTCGCGCCGACGATCGAATTGCCACCGCTTTCGCATGTTGACGCCGCCAAACAGATCAAGGCGAGGGTCGAATCCGCAGGTGGGAAGTGGACTGCCGAACGCTTCCAATGGCTGCAACAACGCTATCCGGCAGGTGTTCCTCAAGACCAGCTCGACACGATCGTTGCCGAGCTTTCCGGCCCCAAAGCGGGCCATCAGAAACCGCTGCAACTGCTGCGTGAAGCGGCTGGAGGTGAATGATGCTGAAGCTGAAGAACGTGCTGGCCCAGGCCACTTGCAAACAGGCCGATCTGGCGAAAGCCCTGAATGTCTCTCAAGCCACGGTCGCGCAAATCGTCAATCACGGCGAATGGCCCAAGAGCCTCGACGAACTTGATCTCAAGGAGCGCATCCTCGACTTTCTTGAAGGGAAAGGTGTTGCGCGGAACGTGCTCGAGAGTGCCTTTGAAGAGGTCGACGCGACCGACGTGCGCGAACGAGTTCACGCGTTTCTCGCCGACATCGGTGTCGATCCGTCTGATCTGCCCAAGGTTCTTGAAGCACAGGTGAGCGAGCCGCGCGCCAACGCGGCCCGCTCGGTCACCAAGTCGAAATCCGCTATCGAGTCCAACCCGGAGGAATCTATGTTACTGCGCAAACAAACCCTTTATCCAGCGGCACGCAAGCACTTCAGCCTGTTTCGCGACCCGTTTCAGGATGATATCCAGGCGGCAGAGGACATGTATGTCAGCCCCGACATTCGCTATGTACGCGAGGCAATGTTCCAGACAGCCAAGCACGGCGGGCTGCTCGCCGTCGTGGCGGAAAGCGGTGCCGGCAAGACCACGCTGATGCGCGACCTTGAGGATCGCATCGTTCGTGAGAATCAGCCCATTCTGCTGATCAAGCCGTATGTGCTCGCGATGGAGGACAACGACCAAAAAGGGAAAACCCTCAAGTCAACCCACATTGCGGAGGCATTGATGGCGGCCGTTGCCCCTTTGGAGAAGCCCAAGTCGAGCCCGGAAGCACGCTTTGCGCAATTGCATAAGGCACTGCGCGAGAGTCACACCGCAGGGTACCGGCATTGCCTGGTGATTGACGAAGCGCACGCGCTGCCGATCCCGACAATCAAGCACCTGAAGCGCTTCTTCGAACTGGAGATGGGCTTTAAGAAGCTGCTCTCGATCATCCTGATTGGCCAACCCGAACTGAAGGCCAAGCTTTCGGAGCGAAACCAAGACGTGCGGGAAGTGGTCCAGCGGTGCGAAATGATCGAGCTGGCGCCACTCGACGGCGCTCGCCTGGAGGAGTACCTCAAGTTCAAGTTTGACCGTCTGGGCAAGCAAATCGGCGAAGTGATTGACCCCAGCGGCGTTGATGCGCTGCGCGCCAAGCTGACGATCACAAGCACGCGCAGGGACCGCCCCGAGACGGTGTCTCTGCTGTACCCGCTCGCCATTGGCAATCTTTTGACGGCCTGCATGAACCTCGCCGCAGAGATCGGCTCGCCCACGGTGACTGCCGACGTCGTAAAGGGGGTGTGAGATGGGGGCCTCGTTGACCGTAGTTTCGCCGCCGGTATCGCAAGCCCAAGAGTGCGTCTGCCGAGTGTTCAACGCCGGGCTGACGGATCGCTTAGGAGCCGCGAATTGCGCGGCGCGCGCTTTGCGCGGCATGGGCTACCGAGTCGTCGGGCAGATTCTCTACCCGGAGCGTGGCAACCGTCCCGAGCTTCGCATTGCTCGCGACCGGCAAACGTCGATCGGCCCGTTGCTGGACCGCGCCGGCGAGCGCCTGTGGCGCAAAGAAGGCTGCGTGACACGCGGTTATGCCGTGTTCCAGGGCGTGACCGTCACGTGGGAGGACGCATGAGCGAATCGGCCGTCACGATGTGCCCTCCGTTGGCAAATCCCGACGCAATTGAGAGCGTCCCTGAGCTTCGGGCCGAACTGCATCGGACGAACGGCAGCGTGCTGCAATTGGCCGGCGAGCTGCACGAACTGCGGCATGTTCTGCATGGGGTCTCGCAAAGCCTCGCTCGCGTCGTCTTCCTGCACATGCACGGGCACCACGAAGCTGTGGCGAAGGAGCTCGATGCGATCGTCACCAATCACGTCAAAGTGATGCACAGGCCGCAGGGAGGGATGCATTGATGCGCACTCGCTGCCCGAGCTGCGGCACGACGCTTTCGCTCGATGCCCTGGTAGCACACGACGCTGCGCGTGAGGCGCTCGCGTCCGCATTCAAGCTGTCGGGCCAGATCGGCTCGGCGCTGGTGCGATATGTGGCCCTGTTCCGCCCGGAATCGCGGGAGCTGACGATGGACCGCGTTGCGCGCCTGATTGGTGATCTGCTGCCGGACCTGCAAGCGCAGCGCATCACCCGCAACGGTCAGGCATACGACGCACCGCTGGAAGCATGGGTGTGGGCGGTAGAACAGGCGCTCGCCGCTCGTGATGCGGGTCGCCTGACGCTGCCTCTGAAAAGCCACGGCTGGCTTTACGAGGTCATCAGCAACTGGCGGCCGCAGGCCGGTGCTGTGCTCGCTGCTGGTGAGCCTCGTGTCACCCCGTCGAAGGGGCAGTCGAAGACCCTGTCGGCCATCGCCGCCCTGGAGGAGCGTGCCCGTGGTTGAGAAGTGGGTCGAGCGGGAAGTTTCACGCGGCCTGCAAGGGTTGGTTGCCCTTCGACTGCCTGGCGGTCCCGCAGAGGACAGCGTGACTCTCACGCTGGATATCTGGCTCGCCGCGATCGAGGACTTGGCGTCGTCTTGGAGTGAGGATGCCGATGAGCAGCGGATACGACGGGCATTCCGCACTCTGTACCGCATCTGCGATCGCTGGCCGCCGCCGAAGTTGTTCCTGGACAACCTCGGCAACCGGGATCCGCCGCGGGCGCTTCCTGCGCCGGACCTGACCAAGGAGGAGCGGCAGCGGAATAGCGCAAGGATCCGAGAAGCCGTGGCTCTGTTGGCACGAAGTAAATCAGCCGAGCAAAACGAGCTGCAGCGGCAACAAAACATTGCCAAGGTTCGCGTGTTTCACGAACGCCTGGCCAGCAGTAACTCAACGCAATCAGAGAGCAAGGAGCACTAGATGAGCGAAACGATTCCGGCCGGGTATTGGCGCGACGGGGAAGGACGGCTGATCCCCGAGAACATGGTCAAGCCGATCGACAAGGCACGAGACGCATTGGTCCGCGAGCTGGTTGAGCGCGCCAAGTCCGCGTCGACAGTGCTGGCTGATTTCAAGGCGAAAGCGTTCGGCGACATCGGAGCGTTCGTCGAGATGTCGGGCGAGCAGTACGGCGTGAAGCTCGGTGGTGTGAAAGGAAACGTCACGCTGCTGTCGTTCGATGGCCGGTTCAAGATCGTCCGGCAGATCCAGGAGCACCTGGTGTTCGACGAACGCCTGCACGCGTCAAAGCAGTTGATTGACGGGTGCATTCAGACGTGGACTGAAGGCAGTCGAGACGAGATCAAAGCGCTCATCAATGACGCCTTCCAGGTGAACAAGGAAGGAAAGATCAATACAGGCCGTGTTCTCGGATTGAAGCGTTTGAATATCAACGACGAGAAATGGCAGCGCGCGATGCAGGCGATCGCCGATAGCGTGCAGGTAGCCGGTAGCAAGCCCTATGTGCGCATTTACGAACGTGTTGGCGACACCGACCAGTATCAGCCGATCGGCCTCGACGTCGCGGCGGTGTGACATGAGCAAAGCCACCGGAACCGTGACTGTGAAACGCAGCCGCAACGGCACGACGATTCGAGCCACTGGCACCGCCGCTAATGCGCTCTTCGAGGCAATGGTGCAGCAAGTCGCGGGCGCGACAACGTCCCTCGGGGCGGCGGATCGTAAGCCGTCGCCGTCGAAAGCATTTACCACCAACCAGCAGTCAAAACGAAAGGAAAAGCAATGAACAAGCAAGAACTCATCAAGCATCTGGCAGCCGACGCTGATGTCAGCAACAAGCAGGCTGAAGCTGTGCTCAACTCGCTCAGCGCGGTTGTTCTTGAGCGTGTTCGGGCAGGTGAGCAGCTCGTGATTACTGATTTGGGCAAATTCGGTGTTGTGGAGCGTGCGGCGAAGGTCGGTCGCAATCCGAAGACCGGCGAATCGATCCAGATCGCCGCGAAGCGGGCACCGAAATTTACGCCGGCCAAGGCACTCAAGGATGCGGCCGCCAGGTAAGCCTTTGCCTCAAGCTGCTCGCTCGCGGGCAGCTTCGGGAAACGGTTTGACGGAGACCATGATGACGAGCGATCACAGCAAGATTCTGGACAAAATCAAGAAGTGCCTGGCGCTCTCGGCCAGCTGCAACGAGCATGAAGCCGAGGCGGCCCTTCGACAGGCCCGCAAGCTGATGGAGGTGCATGGCCTGACCGAAACACACCTGCATGCGGCTGCGGCCGAAGAGCGGCGGGCGAAATCTGGCGCAAAAACTCACCCATCCCGATGGGAAACGCTGCTGGCGCAGCACGTCGGCGACGCCTTTACCTGCGCAGTGATCTTCTCGTCGAGTGGATGGGGCGCGTCTGGGCAGTGGTGTTTCATCGGTTGCGGCGTAGCCCCGGAAGTGGCCGGCTATGCGTTCTCGGTGCTGTGCCGACAAGCCAAACGGGCACGTGCGCAGCATATTCAGCAGCGCCTTGGACGCTGCAAAAGCGCCACGAAGACGCGCCGGGCCGACCTTTTCAGCGAAGGCTGGGTACGCGCCGTGGCCGGGACCATCGCGGCTTTCTCCTGCAGCGACCGGGAAAGCGAGGCCATTGAAGCGTATATGACGGTTCACTACCCATCCGTCAAGGAACTGAAGACACGCGACCGCAATGGCGGCCGGACGCTGCGAGATCACGAGTACGGTGACTACGCGGCCGGCCGCGCGTCGGGACGCGACGCCAAGCTGCACCGGGGCATCGGTGCGACGGCCCAGCCGTTGGCTCTGGAGTCTGCCCGATGAGCCAGCCTGCCGATCGCCAGCGCCTCATCCGCCTGGTTCATGTCGCCAAGCGTGACCTTTCGATGGATGACGACACCTATCGCGAGATTCTGCGACGCGTTGGAAAGCGCGCGTCCAGCGCGGAGTTGAGCGTTCCAGACTTGGAGCGCGTGTTGGAACATATGAAGCGCTGCGGCTTTAAGGTGCGTTCCAAAGCGAAGCCGTCTCGCGCGTTGGCGCAAGATCGGCAGAGCAAGAAGATCCGGGCGCTTTGGCTGTTTCTTCACCAGTTACAGGCGGTAAAGAATCCTTCTGAGGAAGCCTTGGCTGCCTACGTTAAGCGCATAGCAGGCGTGGATGCCCTGCAGTGGATCGATGGCGAACAGGCGGAGCGCTTGATCGAGACCATGAAACGCTGGGCGATGCGGTTCCTGCCGCAAGCCGTCAGAGACATGGTGCCGCAGGTGGGGCAGATATCTGACGTGGAGAAGGCGCAGTTGAACGCAGCGCTGAGCCGAGCGTTTGCGTCGGGCACGTTCGACCCGATGCATGCCGCCTGGGATCGTTTGAACGACATTTTGACGCGAGGGAGATAGATATGGTCGAGGGTGCCTTCCACGATAGCCGCCTGAAGGGCGATTTCAAGAGCAAGGGGCCGGAGCTACTGATCGATCTGGCCGATCAGTGCGTGCTGGTTCTCCAGGAGAGCGCGGGCCTTGATGCCGACAAGGCAACTCAGGTCGGTAGGGAGATTGCAGATCGTATGGCCGCACATTGGGGCGGGCAGAACATTTACTTCCCGATGGGCCTGTCGTACAAGCTCTCACAGCGCGACCGCCAGATCTACGACGACTTCAATGGTGCGAACCACAGCGAGCTCGCCCGCAAGTATGGGGTCTCCCTGCAGTGGATCTACAAGATCGTTAAAACGGTCCGTCAGGAGGAGATGGCTCGGCGCCAAGGGGACATGTTCGCTGAGTAAGAGACGGGCCAATCGTGGCCCGTTCGTATTTTCACCCGCTGCAAGTCATTTTTAGTGGGGCCGTCCGGGTTCTTCCCATATCATCCCGGTTAGTCCCATTTATCTTTCGTCCCCCGGTCAAATATCTCAACGTCTCTCACGACGCTTCGTCTGCCCGTCGGGTGCCGGCGCGGTGACCTACGTTGTAAGCGTTTCAAGAACGATACGTTTTCAGCAGATGTCCTTCCGATGTCTCGTAAGTTGAGTTATTAATTCTTTTTTAATCAATGGGTTGAGTTGTCTGGCACGGAATTCGCGTATGTGAATCGTGTATGGCGAAGCGCCAACCCGGAATTCCCGCAAGCCGTTGGCAAGGTGTTCCTGTGCATCAACGCACGGGCCGGCCGACTATTGCCCGCGATTTTTGCTGATGCGCTCACGCCGTAACGCAGAACCTTCTGGCGGGGTTCTGCGTGTTCCGAGGTGAGAGTGAGCGTGCACGGGGAGGGGACCATGAACGGGTTCAAGGCGACTTTGGTGGGGGCTGCGGCGGTAGCCATGCTGTGTGGTATTTCGATCAATGCGTCGTATGCCGCTGGCGGTGGCGGCGGGCGCGGTGGAGGTGGCGGCATCGGTTTCGGCGGTGCAGGCGGATTCGGCGGACTCGGTGCATTCGGTGGCCCCAGCGGCCCCGGCGGGACAGGCGTTGGCGCGGGCGCCGGGATCGGTGGCGCAGGCGGTTGCGGCTGCGGCAGTCACGGGGGAGGTCCCGGTGGTGGTGGTGGTGGTGGTGGTGGTGGTGGTGGTGGTGGTGGCCCCGGCGGTGGCGGCGGCCCTGGTGGTGGTGGCGGTCCCGGCGGTGGCGGCGGCCCCGGTGGTGGTGGTGGCCCCGGTGGTGGTGGTCCCGGTGGTGGTGGCGGCCCCGGCGGTGGCGGCGGCCCCGGTGGTGGTGGCGGTCCCGGCGGTGGTGGTGGCCCCGGCGGCGGCAGTGGTCCCGGTGGCGGCGTCGGCGCCAGCAGCGGTGGTGGCGGTGGCGTTGGTGCTTCCGGACCCGGCGGTCGCGGCATTGGTGGCTCAGCCGGTGGCAATGGGCTTGCAGCCTTCGGTGGCCCCAGCGGTTTCGGTGGCGGAGGGGGGTGTTCAATGAATGGACAGAACGGCGAGGAGCCATGCCCCTGAGCCAAGGGTGGGCAGCCTGCACGTGCTCGGCACCGCATGTGCAGGGGCTGTTCCGCAATTCAACGGTATAGCGAGTCTCACAGGTTAATCGTCGGTTCCTGATACGACCGGCTGGCGGCGTAGCCGCCGGCCGTGCCTTCCCCCCGGCCCGTGATCAGGCTGCTCTCCCGGCGATACGCCCTCTCGGTGATCCGAGAGGGCTTTTTTTTGCGATTTTCCCTGCCTATCGAAACGAGCGGGGGGATATGGAAATGCCGATTATGTATTTCGCGTAAACCCGCATCTATGGCAGCATCCGGGGTCTGGGTTGCGCGGGAGGCTAATGGCCGCCTGCGACCGCAGCGGGCCTGTGAGGCCCGTTTGATACCGAACAGGTGCTCAAGAGGCGCCAGATAAGTAAAAGGAGAAATCGCACATGCTGTCCCGTCAACTGATCAATGCGTTCCTCGGCGCCACGTTTGCGCTGGCATCCCTCGGCGCTGCGGCCCAGACGGCCGACAAGCCTCTGAAAGTCGGCACGATGGCCGGCTCGGACGCGCAGATCTTCGAAGTCGTGAAGAAGGTGGCACACCAGCGCGGCCTCGAAATCAAGATCGTCGAGTTCAGTGACTACGCACAGCCGAACGCCGCACTCGACGCGGGCGATCTGGATGCCAATGGCTTCCAGCACAAGCCGTTCCTCGACAGTCAGATCAAGGACCGCGGCTACAAGATCGTGAGCGCCGGTCTCACGTACGTCTCGCCGCTGGGTTTCTACTCGAAGAAGTTCAAGTCGCTGGGGGATCTGCCGAACGGCGCAAAGGTCGGTATCCAGAACGACCCGTCGAACGGTAACCGTGCCCTGCTTCTGCTGCAAAAGGAAGGCCTGATCAAGCTGCGCGCGGGGCTCGACGGCAAGAACGCCACGCCGCTGGACATCGTGCAGAACCCGAAGAAGCTGAAGATCGTGGAACTTGAAGCCGCGCAACTGCCGCGCGCGTTGCCGGATCTGGCCGCCGCGTCGATCAACACGAACTTCGCTGCGCAAGCCGGTTTGGTGCCGCAGCGTGACGCCATCGCCATTGAAGACCTGAAGGGTCCGTACGCCAATCTGATCGCCGTGCGCGCGCAGGATGCGAACAAGCCTTGGGTCAAGCAACTGGTCGACGCCTATCACTCGGATGAAGTGAAGAAGTTCATCGAAACGCAGTTCAAGGGCGCGCTGATTGCAACGTGGTAAGCACTGACGCCGCTTTCGATGCGCATTGCGCGCATCGTTCGAGGTCAATGAAGAACCGGGGTTTCGACCCCGGTTTTTTTATTTCAGGCTGACGCCAGCACCGCACCTCACTGGACTACGCCGCAGCCCGATATAGCAGTCTAGTCATAGGCCACGACCCCGCCAGCAGTCCAGTTTGCAACAACGCCGTATTCGTGGACGCTTCGCGTGTGCTGCCCACGTAAAGCGCTTGACGCCGCAGGCGTGGCGCCGTGCTGCCAGAATAGTCGCTGGCAGCGCTTGCCGCACAAGCGCTGGAGGCCAAAGATCATTGAAATTGGCGCGACCTCAAAAGACGAAGCCCCGCGCAGTGCTGAAACCCCGGAAGAGAAACCTGTGAGAAGTGCGAAACGCTTGAGGCGTACCTGATGGTTCTCAGGCCGTGCCCGTCCGGCGTCCAGGCCATGGCAGACAGGTGGACAGCGCGATCAGGCCTAGCACCAGCACCGTGCCGCCAAGCACGCCAAGGCTGGTGCCGAAGGCCGCGCTGACACCCATTGCCACCAGCGCGGCGCTGCCGATCTGACAGAACCCTACCAGTCCCGACGCGGTCGCCGCATGCCCGTGCTCGCTGGCAATGGCTCCGGACACGGCCAGCGACAGCGACGATCCATTGGCGAGACTGACCAGGCACATCGGCATCACGACTGCGACCGCGCCATGTAGCCCCAATGCCACTACGGCCAGGAATGCGACACCGCCAAGCACGAAGCACATGATGCCGGCCGCGTGGATGCGATCGTAGGGCCAGCGATCAAGCAAGCGCTTGGCCAGCAGGTTCGCACAGATGATGCCGGCCGTCAGCGGCAGGTACAGCCAGCCGCTTTGTTCCTCGCTCAAGCCTTGGCGCGCAAAAAGAAACGGCGATTGGGTCAAGTAGACGAACCAAGCGCAATAGATCGCGCAGACTACCAACGTATAGCGGCGAAAAGTCCGGTCGCGAAGAACATGGTTGAAGCCGGCAAAGGGAGAGGTGCGGGCACGGGCAGTTGTGGGGAGCGTTTCCGGTAGCTGCGTCATCACCATCAGTAGTGCCGCGACACCGAACGCGGAGACGAACAGGAAATCAGACCGCCAGCCGAAAGCCGCAGCCAGGTGCCCGCCTATGGCCGGCGCCAGGGCTGGCGACAGCGACACCAGCGGGTAGATCACCGCATAGACCTTGGCGGAGGTGCGCTTGTCGCAGGTGTCGGCGATCAGGGCGCGGCCAATGACAAGGCCCGCAGCCGCGCCGACTGCTTCCAGCATGCGCCAGGCCAGGAACCCGTTGTAGGTGGCGGAGGCGGCACAGCCCACCGAGCCGGCGATATAGAGGGCGATGCCGGCCAGCAGTACGGGCTTGCGGCCACTGCGGTCCGACAGTGGCCCGTAGGTCAACTGGGCGATTGCCAGTGCTAGCAGGTAGAACGAGATGGTCTGCGGCATTTGCCAGTCGGCGACGCCAAACTCCGTGGCCATGCTTGGCATGGCGGGCAGATAGACATCCGAAGCGATCAGGCCGAAGGCACTCAGCATGGCGACGGTCAGAATGAACGATAAGCGAGGCATGGCAGTTCCCGGCAGCCAGCCAGTCGGGCGGGCTGCGCGTCAAAGGTTCAGAAGGGATGGACGCCATGTTACGGAGATGCCTTTCATGTGAAAATGCACAAAACAGCAACCTATGGCTGCATATTTGCAGCATCGGCAATGAGGCAGCAATGAACTGGGACGACGTGCGGGTATTCTTGGCAATTCAGCGCGCTGGCACCTTGCGTGGGGCGGCGCAGCAACTGGCCATCGACCAGACCACGGTGGGCCGGCGTCTGACCGGATTGGAGCGGGCGCTGGGCAGCCGGCTGTTCCTGCGCACCACGGGCGGCCTGGTGCTGACCGACACCGGCCAGGAAGTGCTGCGCGTGGCTGCGAACATGGAGCGCATGGCAGTCTCCTTCGAGCGCCGCGGCGAAGGTGCCGATGCGCGCGTGGCCGGTGAGGTGCGCGTGACCACCACCGACGCGCTGGCGGTGGACTTTGTGGTTCCTGCCATTGAACGCCTGCGCGCCAGCCATCCTGAGGTACGGGTGATACTGAGCACCACGACGCGGCTACTCGATCTGGCGCGGCGGGAGGCCGACATAGCTGTACGTACGCTAAGGCCCGAGCAGCCGGATTTGATCGTTCGCCAACTCGGCTGCTGGGAAGTCGGCCTGTACGCCACCCGAAGCTATCTGGCAAAACATGGCGAACCGCAGCCCGGACAAGGCCTTGCGAACCACGATATTGCACTTTACCAGCAGGGTGTGACCGGCCGGCAGGACGATACGCTGGCGGGGGAATCTAGGGCACAGGGTCGCGTGGTTGCCGAACTGGATTCGAGCCTGATGCTCGCGACCTTCGTGCGCGCTGGCCTGGCCATAGGCGAGTTACCCGAGTACCTGGCCCGGCGCGATCCCGCGCTGGTGCGGCTATGGCCGCAGCGCCGTCGGGCCAGGCCCTACGAAACGTGGCTGGTGTTGCACCAAGATTTGGCGCGCACGGCCAGAGTGCGTGTCGTCGTGGAGGCGATCACATCGGCGTTTGCCGATTGAGCGTCAGGCATGGGCAAGCCACATAGTGGCTTTGGGGCGCGACGGCCAAGAGGTTACGATGCCGCGACAAGCTTGCCATCTGCAGGCAATAGTTCCCGATGCAGTGCGACCCGGCTGTCTTCCGCGATGCGCTTATATGGCGCCTAGCCCACGAAGTCGCAGCTCCGCAAAGTTGCGCTAACCTCGCGTCCTGCATACGTTTCTGGTCTTCAAGAAAATTCTCGCGAATGACTTGATGCCGGTCATTTTTTATGGCGTCGCCATCAAGGGAACGGGATGCAGGCGTGAAAACGATTGACTAGAATGGAAACACATTCCCAACCGATAGGAGGCCGCCATGTCCACGCTCAACCTTTCGATGATGCTTGTGGCGCTGCTCGTCGGCTTCGCCATCGGCATGGCCGTCGATCATTTCTGGGTGACGCATCACGATGAGCCGTCCGAGCACAAGCGCCTGGACTGGCACGAGATGTGGGATCGCATCCGTCACCAACATTGACGGCAGGGGTGCATCGGCTCAATGAGGCTCAGCCGCCGCTGGTGTCGCGAAGTTTGCGCCAGAGCGTCGAGCGGCTGATGCCGAGCGCTTCGCAGGCGGCGTTGCGCTCGCCACCGCACGCCGCCAGCGTAGCGTGAATGCGGGCGAGTTCCTCTGCTGCGCGTCGGGCTCGGCCCGACGGGGGCGCCGTTGTGCCGGTATCGGCCTCATCGACGCGAGTTTCCGGGTAATCCTGACCTTCCATTTTTCGTCCGTTGTTCGCTTTTGAAACATCGGACGATGTGATTTCCAACTCTGGCGCAATCTCGATCAATCGCGCGCGACCGATTTCCCGCGCGTCGACGACGTCGGCGCACACGACCGCAATGCGCTCCAGCAGATTCTCCAATTCCCGCACATTCCCCGGCCAGCGATAGGTGGCCAGCAGCGGCAGCAGCGATGCCTGCAGCGCATCGACGCTCATGCGCGCCCCGGCGCGAGCGAGCGCCCGTTCGAGAAAGAGGGGCGTGAGGCGCGGCAGGTCGTCCATGCGCTCGCGCAGCGGCGGCAACACCATGCGCAGAATGTTGAGCCGGTAGTAAAGGTCTTCGCGAAACAGTCCGGCGGCAACTTGCTGTCGAAGATCGCGGTGCGTGGCGGCAATCACGCGCACGTCGCACGGCACGGGCTCGGTCGCGCCAAGACGCAGCACTTCACGTTCCTGCAAGACCCGCAACAGACGTGTTTGCAGCGGCATCGGCATCTCGCCGATCTCGTCCAGAAAGAGGGTGCCGTTGTGCGCCGTCTCGAACAGACCTGCCTTGCCGCCGCGCCGGGCGCCGGAGAATGCGCCGTCTTCATACCCGAACAGTTCGCTTTCGAGCAGCGTTTCGGGAAATGCGGCGCAGTTGATGGCGACGAACGGGTAATCGCGCCGCCGGCTGGCGTTGTGAATGCCCTGCGCGAGCAGCTCCTTGCCAGTGCCGCTCTCGCCGTGGACGAGCACGGTCGAATCGGTCTGTGCGTAGCGGCGTGCCAGCGTGCGCACTTGCGTCATCGCTGCCGAGTCGCCGATCAGATCGTCGAGGCGGTAGCGCGCCACGAGATGCCGGGGGCGATGACGCGAGCGCAGCGAACGATCCACGCGCGCGAACGACTGCGAGTCCTGGCAGGTGAGCAGAGCACCCGTTAGCGTGCCCTGATCGAGCAGCGGAATGCGGTTGACGACCCACGTCTTGCCCGCCATCGAGACAATGGCCTCGAGTTCCGCGCTCGCGCTCTCCAGCGTACGGGCAATGTCGAGCGCAGGCGCAATGGCATCGAGCGGACGGCCGACGGCGTCGGCAACGGTCACGCCGAGCATGCCTGCCATCGACGCATTGATGGCTTCGATGCGTCCGTTCAGATCGACTGACGCCACGCCTTCGTGCAAATGCCGCAGCACGGTGTCGAGCCGTTCGCGCCGCTGGGCTTCGATACGCCCGAAACGCGCAACTTCGAGGGCGGTATCGAACGCGGCGCGCACCGAATCCTGCGAGTAGAGAAAGACGCCCGTGAGTCCGGCCCGCTCGGCCAACTCTGTCACAAGGCCGGGGCCGACGATGACTTCCACGCCTTCGTCGCGCAGCCGGTGCACGAGGTCTTCAGCGTCGTGGGCGTCGAAATAGGCGTGCTGCGCAATATCGAGGTGAAAGGCGCTCTTGAAGCGCTCGAACTCGGGCGCAGGCCGCGCATAGGACACGAGCGCAATACGTGAGGCAGGCGAGGCAGACGAGGGTGGGGGCAGGGTGCGGCGTGCCCTTGCCAGCGCATGCATCACGTCGAAGCCGGTCACTTTCACCAGCACCACGGGCAGGGCAACGCGCTCGCGCAGAAATGCGCCGTTCGATCCGGCTGCAACGATGCCGTCGACGCTGCCGGCGGGCAAGCGTTCCAATGCCTCGATGACCGCTTCGTAGCCTTTGTCGATGATCTGCACATCGGCTTGCGCGGCGTAGTCGGGCACGATGTCGCGGTACAGCTCGCCGAGCTTGCTGATACCCACCGCCCAGATCACCGGCTTGCGCATGGCAGCCACAGGTTGGGCGAACCCCACACGGGCACCGCTCGCGGCGGAAGCCGGCAGGCGGGGTGGCAAATCGGCGGCGTTGGACATGACGTAACTCATCGGTAATCTTGCGGCGGGGGACTGCTGAGGCTGCGGGGAAAGATAAGCGTATTGTAGCATGATGCGACGTGTCGTTTCATAATTGGTTTCAAAATGAAACAAAATGCAACATGAGTGAAACGCATCAAGCGACAATCGGCTTGACGTAAACGTGACTTCCGCAAAGAATTTCTGCTGACAAATGAACGCGTTAGGTGCGCGACAACGATAACGGCGTGCACGCCGGAGCCCGGCTGGCACGTCCATTGCTATTGAAGTACCCGTAACTCAACCCAAGTGCGATTCGGCGACGTCAGACTGCCGGTCGCGCACAACACGACCGAGGGACTCAAGTGACGCAAACCATTCGTTCGGCCGGCGCCGCCTTCCGCGAGGCCGTCAAGACCGAGCAACCGTTGCAGGTTGTCGGCGCTATCAATGCCAACCACGCCTTGCTCGCCAAGGCGGCTGGTTTCAAGGCGATCTATCTGTCCGGCGGCGGTGTGGCGGCAGGCTCGCTCGGCCTGCCCGATCTGGGCATCTCCACGCTCGACGACGTGCTGACCGATGTGCGCCGTATCACCGATGTCTGCGATCTGCCGTTGCTGGTCGACGTCGATACCGGCTTCGGTCCGTCGGCGTTCAACATTGCGCGTACGGTGCAGTCGCTCATCAAGTTCGGCGCAGGCGCCATGCACATCGAGGATCAGGTCGGCGCGAAGCGCTGCGGCCATCGCCCCGGCAAGGCCATCGTGAGCCAGCAGGAGATGGTCGACCGCATCAAGGCGGCAGTCGATGCCCGCACCGACGAGAGCTTCGTCATCATGGCGCGCACCGACGCGCTGGCCGTGGAGGGACTTCAGGCCGCCATCGATCGCGCCTGTGCGTGCGTTGAAGCGGGCGCCGACATGATTTTCCCGGAAGCGATGACCGAGTTGCCGATGTACCGTCAGTTCTCCGACGCCGTGAAGGTGCCGGTGCTCGCGAACATTACCGAGTTCGGCTCGACGCCGCTGTTCACCGTGGAAGAGTTGAAGAGCGCGCAGGTCGGTCTGGTGCTGTACCCGCTCTCGGCGTTCCGCGCCATGAACAAGGCGGCGGAGAACGTCTATCACACGATTCGTCGCGACGGCACGCAAAAGGCCGCACTCGACACTATGCAAACGCGCGCCGAACTCTATGAGAGCATCGGCTACCACGCTTATGAACAGAAGCTCGACGCTCTGTTCGCCCAACAGAAATAACCGAATCCCTGATCCTGGAGGAAAGAGCATGAGCGAGACGACTGCCACTGGCTTCAAACCGAAGAAATCCGTCGCCCTGTCGGGGGTGACCGCCGGCAATACCGCCCTGTGTACCGTGGGCCGTTCGGGCAACGATCTGCACTATCGCGGCTACGACATTCTGGATCTGGCCCAGACCTCGGAGTTCGAGGAAATTGCGTATCTGCTGGTGTACGGCAAGTTGCCGACCGTGGCGGAGCTGCGCGGCTACAAGGCCAAGCTGAAGTCGCTGCGCGGCTTGCCGGCTGCCGTCAAGGACGCCCTCGAAACCGTCCCCGCCGCCGCGCATCCGATGGACGTGATGCGCACAGGCGTCTCGGTGCTCGGCACCGTGCTGCCGGAGAAGGACGACCACAACGTGCCGGGCGCACGCGACATCGCCGATCGGCTGATGGCCAGTCTCGGTTCGATGCTGCTGTACTGGTACCACTACAGCCAGAACGGCGTGCGCATCGATGTCGAGACGGACGACGACAGCATCGGCGGTCACTTCCTGCATCTGCTGCACGGTGAAAAGCCGTCGGATTTGTGGGTGCGGGCGATGCATACCTCGCTGATCCTGTACGCGGAGCACGAGTTCAATGCGTCCACGTTCACGGCACGCGTGATCGCGGGCACGGGCTCGGATATTCACTCGGCGATCACCGGCGCCATCGGCGCGCTGCGTGGCCCGAAGCACGGCGGCGCGAACGAAGTGGCTTTCGAGATTCAGAAGCGCTACGACTCGCCCGACGAAGCCGAGGCCGATATCCGCAAACGCGTCGAGAACAAGGAAGTGATCATCGGCTTCGGTCACCCGGTCTACACCGTGAGCGATCCGCGTAACAAGGTCATCAAGGAAGTGGCGCACGAACTGTCGAGAGATCAGCAGAACACAAAGATGTACGACATTGCCGAGCGCCTGGAATCGGTGATGTGGGACGTCAAGAAGATGTTCCCGAATCTGGACTGGTTCAGCGCCGTGAGCTACCACATGATGGGCGTGCCGACCGCGATGTTCACGCCGTTGTTCGTGATTGCGCGCACGTCGGGCTGGAGCGCACACATCATCGAGCAGCGCATCGACAACAAGATCATTCGTCCGAGCGCCAACTACACGGGGCCGGAAGATCAGCAGTTCGTGCCGATCGAAAAGCGCTGAGATTGCCCGACCGGGCATGCCTTGCCCGCACGGCCCGGGATGGCGGCGACAGGATCTGTGCCGCCGTCCCGGATGTCCACCAAACAGGCACATTGTTTGAATACCGCCACAGGCCGGGCCGACACTTTCCTCACATGATGAACACCGAATACCGCAAAACGCTGCCCGGGACGTCGCTCGATTACTTCGACGCCCGCGCTGCCGTCGAGGCCATTGCGCCGGGCGCTTACGACACGCTGCCCTACACCTCGCGCGTGCTGGCCGAAAACCTCGTGCGCCGCTGCGATCCCGCGGCGCTTACCGATTCGCTCAAGCAACTCATCGAGCGACGCCGCGATCTCGATTTCCCCTGGTTCCCTGCGCGCGTGGTGTGTCACGACATTCTCGGCCAGACGGCGCTCGTCGATCTCGCCGGTCTTCGTGACGCGATCGCCGCACAAGGCGGCGATCCGGCGCTGGTCAATCCGGTGGTGCCCACGCAACTCGTCGTCGATCACTCGCTGGCGGTCGAATGCGGAGGCTTCGATCCGGATGCGTTCGCGAAGAACCGTGCCATCGAAGACCGTCGCAACGAAGACCGCTTCGACTTCATCAACTGGACGAAGCGCGCGTTTCGCAATGTCGACGTGATTCCCCCCGGCAACGGCATTCTTCACCAGATCAACCTGGAGCGCATGAGCCCGGTGATTCAGGTGACGGACGGCGTGGCGTACCCCGACACCCTCGTGGGCACCGACTCGCATACGCCGATGGTCGATGCGCTGGGCGTGATCGCCATCGGCGTGGGCGGTCTGGAAGCGGAGAGCGTGATGCTCGGACGCGCGTCGTGGATGCGTCTGCCCGATATCGTCGGTGTGGAACTGACGGGCAAGCCGCAGCCGGGCATTACGGCGACCGATATCGTGCTGGCGCTGACCGAATTCCTGCGCAAGGAAAAGGTGGTGTCCGCTTACCTCGAGTTTTACGGCGAGGGTGCCGCCAACCTTACGCTGGGCGACCGCGCGACGATCTCGAACATGGCGCCCGAATTCGGTGCCACGGCGGCGATGTTCTACATCGATGCGCAAACGATCAAATACCTGAAGCTCACCGGCCGCGACGATGCCCTCGTCGCCCTGGTCGAAACCTATGCGAAGCAGACCGGTCTGTGGGCCGACAGCCTGACGAAGGCGCGGTACGAGCGCGTGCTCACGTTCGATCTGTCGAGCGTCGTGCGCAATATCGCCGGTCCGTCGAATCCGCACAAGCGCGTGCCGACGAGCGAGCTGGCCGCACGCGGCATCAGCGGCAAGGTTGAGAACGAACCGGGCCTGATGCCCGACGGTGCGGTCATCATCGCGGCCATCACGAGTTGCACGAACACGAACAACCCGCGCAATATGATTGCCGCCGGGCTGTTCGCGCGCAACGCCAACCGCGCGGGCCTCGTGCGCAAGCCTTGGGTCAAGAGTTCGCTGGCGCCCGGCTCGAAGGCCGTCACGCTGTATCTGGAAGCCGCCGGGCTGCTGCCGGAGCTCGAAGCGCTCGGCTTCGGCGTCGTCGCCTACGCCTGCACGTCGTGCAACGGCATGTCGGGTGCGCTCGACCCGGTGATCCAACAGGAAATCATCGAGCGCGATCTGTACGCCACGGCCGTGCTCTCGGGCAATCGCAACTTCGACGGCCGGATTCATCCGTATGCGAAGCAGGCGTTTCTCGCGTCGCCGCCGCTGGTGGTGGCTTACGCCATTGCCGGGACGATCCGTTTCGACATCGAAAAGGACGTGCTGGGTGTCGATGCCAACGGCAAGCCCGTGAGGCTTGCCGACCTGTGGCCGAACGACGAGGAAATCGACGCGATCATCGCAAGCAGCGTCAAGCCGGAACAATTCCGCCGCGTGTACGAGCCAATGTTCGCCGCCTCCGTCGTGCATGGCGAGCCGGCCGAGCCGCTGTACGACTGGCGCGAGAAGAGCACCTACATCCGCCGTCCGCCCTATTGGGAAGGGGCGCTGGCCGGTGAGCGCACGCTGCGCGGCATGCGTGCATTGGCGGTGCTGGGCGATAACATCACGACCGATCACCTCTCGCCGTCGAACGCGATCATGGCCGACAGCGCAGCCGGCGAGTACCTCGCGAAGATGGGGCTGCCGGAAGAGGACTTCAATTCGTACGCCACGCACCGGGGCGATCACCTGACGGCGCAGCGCGCCACGTTCGCCAATCCGACGCTCAAGAACGAGATGGTCGTGGTCGACGGGCAGGTCAAGGCGGGGTCGCTCGCGCGCATCGAGCCGGAAGGCAAGATCACGCGCATGTGGGAAGCGATCGAGACGTACATGACGCGCAAGCAGCCGCTCATCGTGATTGCCGGGGCCGATTACGGTCAGGGGTCGTCGCGCGACTGGGCGGCCAAGGGCGTGCGTCTGGCGGGCACCGAGGCGATCGTCGCCGAAGGCTTCGAGCGCATTCACCGTACCAATCTGGTCGGCATGGGGGTGTTGCCGCTCGAGTTCAAGCCGGGCACGAACCGCAAGACGCTGGGCATCGACGGCAGCGAAACGTTCGACGTGATCGGTGAGCGCAAGCCGCGCGCGGATCTCACGCTGGTCATTCACCGCCAGAAGAAGGACGGAAGCAGCGAGCATGTGGAGGTGCCGGTGACCTGCCGTCTGGATACCGCTGAAGAAGTGTCGATCTACGAGGCGGGCGGCGTGCTGCAGCGCTTCGCGCAGGACTTTCTGGAATCGTCGCAGGCGGCCGCCTGAGGAGAGATGTGATGGCGCATCAGCCACAAATCCGCATTCCCGCCACCTATATGCGTGGCGGCACCAGCAAGGGCGTGTTCTTTCGCCTTCAGGACCTGCCCGCCGCCGCGCAGGTGCCAGGCGCGGCGCGCGACGCGCTGCTCATGCGCGTGATCGGCAGCCCGGACCCGTATGGCAAGCAGATCGACGGCATGGGCGGGGCGACGTCGAGCACGAGCAAGACGGTCATCATCGCGAAAAGCGAGCGGCCGGGGCACGATGTGGACTATCTGTTCGGCCAGGTGTCGATCGACCAGAAGTTCGTCGACTGGAGCGGCAATTGCGGCAATCTGTCGGCGGCCGTCGGCCCGTTCGCGATCAGCGGCGCACTGGTCGATCCGGCGCGGGTGCCGCGCGATGGCGTGGCCGTCGTGCGTATCTGGCAGGCCAACATCGGCAAGACGATCATTGCGCATGTGCCGATGACGAACGGTGCGGTGCAGGAGACGGGGGATTTCGAACTCGACGGCGTGACGTTCCCGGCCGCCGAAGTGCAACTCGAATTCCTCGATCCGGCCGCCGAGGAAGACGGTGAGGGCGGTGCGATGTTCCCGACCGGCAATCTCGTCGACGATCTCGAGGTGCCCGGCGTAGGCACCTTCAAGGCGACGATGATCAACGCCGGCATTCCGACGATCTTCCTCAATGCGGAAGACATCGGCTATCGGGGCACCGAGCTGCAGGACGCGATCAACAGCGATCCGAAAGCGCTCGCGATGTTCGAGACCATCCGCGCGCACGGCGCGATCCGCATGGGGTTGATCAAGGACGTGTCCGAAGCGGCAACGCGCCAGCACACGCCGAAGGTCGCGTTCGTCGCGAAGCCGGCCGGTTATACGGCGTCGAGCGGTAAGGCCGTGAATCCCGGCGACATCGATCTGCTGGTGCGTGCCCTGTCGATGGGCAAGCTGCATCATGCGATGATGGGTACGGCGGCGGTCTGCATCGGTGCGGCGGCGGCGATTCCGGGTACGCTGGTCAATCTGGCCGCCGGTGGCGGCGCGCGTAACGCGGTGCGCTTCGGGCATCCCTCGGGCACCCTGCGCGTGGGCGCGGAAGCGAAACAGGAGGGCGGCGAGTGGACGGTCACCAAGGCCATCATGAGCCGTAGCGCCCGAGTGTTGATGGAAGGCTGGGTGCGTATTCCCGGAGACGCGTTTTGACAACGTAATGACAGGAGGTAGTCGATGTCTGCCGGTATCTCGAACGTGCGTCCTTCTCCCGACAAGGTTCTCGCGGACATTGTCGACTACGTCCTGACCTATGAGATCCGCAGCGATCTCGCCTTTGACACCGCTCGCAACTGCCTGATCGATACGCTCGGGTGCGGTTTCGAAGCGTTGTCCTATCCGGCCTGCACCAAGCTGTTGGGCCCCATCGTGCCGGGTACGGTGGTGCCGAACGGGGCGAAAGTCCCCGGCACGCCGTATCAACTCGATCCGGTGCAGGCAGCGTTCAGTCTGGGCGCGATGATTCGCTGGCTCGACTTCAACGACACCTGGCTGGCCGCCGAATGGGGACACCCGTCCGATAATCTCGGCGGCATTCTCATGACGGCCGATTGGCTCTCGCGCACGGCGGTGGCGCAGGGGCAGCCGCCACTGACGATGCGTCATGTGCTTGCCGCCATGATCAAGGCGCACGAGATTCAGGGCTGTCTGGCGCTGGAGAACTCGTTCAATCAGGTCGGCCTCGATCACGTCGTGCTGGTGAAAGTGGCGTCGACGGCGGTCGTCGGCGAAATGCTCGGGCTTTCGCGCGACGAACTGATCAACGCGCTCTCGCTTGCATTCGTCGACGGACAGAGTCTGCGCACATACCGTCATGCCCCTAACACCGGTAGCCGCAAGTCGTGGGCGGCGGGCGATGCGACGAGCCGCGCCGTGCGGCTCGCGCTGATGGCGCGCACCGGCGAGATGGGCTATCCGTCGGTGCTCACCGCCAAGACCTGGGGCTTCTACGACGTGCTGTTCAAGGGCAAGCCGTTCGCATTTCAGCGCCCGTACGGTTCGTATGTGATGGAGAACGTGCTGTTCAAAATTTCCTTCCCGGCCGAGTTTCACGCACAGACGGCCGCCGAGGCGGCAATGACACTTCACGGCCAGTTGAAGGCGATGGGGCGTACCGCGCAGGACATTCGCTCGGTCAAAATTCGCACGCATGCGGCCGCGATTCGCATCATCGACAAGCAGGGACCGCTCGCCAATCCGGCCGACCGCGATCACTGCATTCAGTACATGGTGGCGGTGCCGTTGCTATTCGGGCGTCTGACGGCGGCCGATTATGAGGATGCCGTCGCCGCCGATCCTCGTATCGATGCGTTGCGCGCGAATATCGTCTGCGAGGAAGACCCGCAGTTCACCCGCGACTATCACGATCCCGACAAGCGTTCGATTGCCAACGGGCTGAGCGTCACGCTGACCGACGGCACCACGCTCGGCGAAGTGCTGGTCGAATACCCGATCGGCCACATGCGCCGCCGTGCCGAGGGGATTCCGCTGCTCGTGGAGAAGTTCAAGACGAATCTGGCGCGCCGCTTCGCTGCTCGCGCACAAACGCGCATCCTCGACATCGCGCTCGATCAGCAACGGCTGGAGGCGATGCCGGTGCACCAGTTCGTGGATCTGATGGTGTGACGGGGCTGACTCGCCACGAGCCCCCGCTTGTCAGCCAATGTCGAGCCGCCCGGTGCTCGGCATCGCCGAATCGCCGGATGAGGCGAGTGTAGCGACGGTGCGTGCGGCTCAGCCCTTGTGGGTATAGCGCAGGCGAGTCATCTGTTCCGCGCTGTCGGCCAGCAGACCGGCCGCATCGGCAATCGCCTTTTCCAGCGTGGTGGGGCCGAACGTCAGCGAGAAGCATCCCGAGAACACGCGCGAGAGACTTTCCAGCGCGCTGCGATCGATCGCGCCCGAGAGCAGCGATGCCGCCGCCCCGGCCTTGATCGCCACCTGGGCGGCAATCATCGGCGTCTTGCCCGAAAGCGTCTGCCCGTCGCTGCGGCCTTCGCCGGTAATGAGCCAGTCGGCGCCTTCCACCGCTTGCGGCAGTCCAACGCGCTCGGCCACCACTTCCGCCCCGGAGCGGAACTGCGCCCCGAGCAAATGCAGCGCGAAGCCCAGACCGCCAGCCGCACCGGCGCCGGCGCGGCTGGCCGCCTCGTTGGCACTGAACGCTCGATGGGCATGCCCGGCGAAATGGGCGATGGCACGGTCGAGCGGTTCGACCTGTGATTCGCTCACGCCTTTTTGCGGCCCGAAGATCGCCGTCGCGCCTTGTGGGCCGTTCAGCGGATTGTTCACGTCGGACATGGCGATCAGTTCGCAGTCCTTCAGACGGCCATCGAGCCCGTTCAGGTCGATCGATGCGACACGATGCAGCGCCGCAGGCACCGGCTGCACGGCTTCGCCCGATGCATCGAGCAAACGCGCGCCGAGACCGACGAGCAGACCCGCGCCGCCGTCGTTCGTGCTGCTGCCGCCCAGACCGATGAGCACGCGGCGCGCACCGGTATCGAGCAGGGCGCGCACCAGTTCGCCGAGGCCGACCGTCGAGCGCTCGGCCACCGGTGTCTGCATGCCGACGGGGTCGGTGATGCTCACCACGTTGGCGCTTTCCAGCACGCCGGTGCCGTCGGGCATGATGCCGTACTCGGCGGTGACCGACGCCTGACCCGCACCACGCACTGACAGCGGCACACGTCGACCGCCTGCGGAGAGCAGGGCGTCGAGCGTGCCTTCGCCGCCGTCGGCCATCGGGCGCAACCGCAGTTCGGCTTGCGGCAGCGCGCGAGCGATGCCGGACGCGATGGCGCGCGCGACTTCCGGAGCACTCAGTGAACCTTTGAACGAATCGGGGGCGATGACGATGATCGGGGCTTGCGCATTGCTGGACATGGAAATCGGGACAGTCGCAAAAGTGGATACGGGTTGGCTGGGCTCACATGCGCCACGTGTGGCTATCGGTCCGCTTGTTGTTCTCGCTTATGGCGTACCGGCCGGATGATTGATCCAGGGCTCGGCGGGCGGGGTGGCACGTCGGCTCGCAGCAGGGTCGGGCGCGAGGCGGTGCGGCGCAGTGTGACAGAAACCTGCAATATACGCGATTCGGGCCAGCGCGCATTGCGCGAATTGCCATGCTATGAATAACACGAGTAAGATGAGCGCCAACTGGCGATCCGTCGCCCGATCAGCCGTGTGGCCCGCAATGCGAGGCGCGGGGCGCGCGAGGGTGACGGCATTACCAGAGCAGACCGAACAAATCGGCGCGGGTTGTGGCCTGACACGAGCGCAAAAGACATTGCGTGGCCAGCAGCCCACCAGCTCAGCAGAGATAAGGCGCCGGAACCAGATACCAAACTGTCGTCACAACGATGCCCGGCTTGCCGCGGCAGCCGGAAGACATGGCGCGTGCGACGGCCATTAGCAAGTGTGGAGCGGGGGCATGAACCGGGGCAAAGACAGGAATTCCGGCACGACGCGTGCGGCGCGGCGCGGTGCTACGGGGGCGGTTGCCGCAGCGAGTGTGACGCTCGCTGTGTTGCTGGCCGCATGCGCGCAAACGCCGCCCGTCGCGTCGTGCAACGATCCCCCCGTGGGCAGCGTCGCCGACGTTGCACCGGAAAACGTAAAAGTCGAGACGTTGCCTGCCTATCGGGATACGGTCGACGACGCGCGCAGTAACGGTGCCGTGTGGCAAGGTTCCTCGAAGAAGGCGTTTGCCAGCGTGAGTGCCTGCACGGCGCGTCTCTGGAAGAAGCAACTGCCTTATGCCCGCCTGCAACGGCAGAAAGCCGGCACCGGTCAGACGCTTCAGCTCTCCTCGCAAGACGACGGCATTCTCGCCATTCTCGATCTTGCACCGCACAAGCCGGGCAGCCAGGGTTCGCTCTATCTCGGGTCGACCGGCCCGCAGTCGCTTGCCGACGCCGTGCGCCAGTGTCTCTGACCCTCGTGCGACGCCGATAGCGGCCGCAGTGTCATGCCGCTGTCACGGCGGCGTCATACAACGGCGGGGTATCATGACGGCGAACGTGCCGCCGGCTGGGCGGCACGAAGGCTTTTACCGTGTGCGTGCCGATGTCCCATACCGAATCCGCCGAATCCATTGATGTCTCAGAGGGACTCTCCTCTGCTGGCGATGCCGGGCAGGCCTCGCTGAACCCGCGCCAGCAGGCGCTTTTCGACGCCGTTCGCCGCGACGGCTTTCTTACGGTCGACGAACTGGCTGCGCGCTTCGATGTGACACCGCAGACCATCCGGCGCGACATCAATTTTCTGGCCGAGCGCAAATGGGTACGCCGCTACCACGGCGGGGTTGGCCTGCCGGGCGGGGCGGAGAACGACGCCTACGACGCCCGTCAGACGCATCTGGCCGATGAAAAGCGCCGCATCGCCGTACGCCTCGCGGAACAAATCCCCGATCATGCGTCGATCTTCATCAATCTGGGCACCACGACGGAAGCCGTGGCCCGGGCGTTGTCTCGTCATCGCGGCTTGCGCGTCATCACGAATAACCTGCACGTCGCGGCCATGATGAGCAGCTACGCCGACGCCGAGGTCATCATCACCGGCGGCGTCGTGCGCGCCCGCGACCAGGGCGTGACCGGCGAGGCCACGCTCGACTTCATCCGTCAGTTCAAAGTCGATTTCGGCATCATCGGCATCTCCGCCATCGACACCGACGGCACGCTGCGAGACTTCGACTATCGCGAGGTCCGCGTGGCCGAGGCGATCATCGCGCACTCCCGCACCGTATTTCTGGCGGCCGATCACAGCAAGTTCGGACGTCCGGCGCTTGTCCGGCTGGGGCACCTGTCTCAGATCGACGCCCTGTTCACCGATCGCCCGGTGCCCGAAAGCATGGCGCAGGTGATCGCCGAGGCGGGCACGCTGGTACACGTCGCGGACTGACACGCGTGGCGGTCAGGGGCAGGTGCGAACTCGCACATTCGGGCAGGGAAATGCGCGAATTCGAAACTCAAACGACGTGATCTGCTAAAATCCGAGTATATATGTTCGAAAACGAATTTGATTGAACGTAAACGAACATTTTCAAACTTTCTCTGATTTAACGCCCATCACACGGGAGTGACGACGTGCAGACATCCACTCAATCGCCATCGGACAACCTGCTTGCCCCTTATGACCTGCTGGTCGTGGGCGGGGGGATCAACGGGACGGGCATTGCGCGCGACGCCGCCGGTCGCGGTTTGCGGGTGTTGCTCGTCGAGCAGGACGATCTGGCGTCTCATACTTCGTCGGCGAGCACCAAGCTGATTCATGGCGGTCTGCGCTATCTCGAGTACTACGAGTTCGGTCTGGTGCGCAAGGCGTTGCAGGAGCGCGAAGTGTTGCTGCGTGCCGCGCCGCACATCATGTGGCCGCTGCGTTTCGTGATGCCGCATATGCCGAATCTTCGTCCTGCGTGGCTGATTCGCGCGGGCCTGTTCCTTTACGATCACCTTGCCCGACGCGAAATGCTGCCCGGCTCGCGCGGTATCGATCTGCGCCGGCATCCGGCGGGTGCGCCGCTGCGCCGTGACCTGTCGCGTGGTTTCGTCTACTCGGACGGCTGGGTGCAGGACGCGCGTCTGGTCGTGCTCAACGCGCAGGACGCCGCCGAGCGCGGTGCGACGATCCTCACGCGCACGAAGCTCATCGGCGCGGATCGCGGCGAGCACATGTGGACGGCCCAGCTTGAGACGCCCGAGGGCACGCACCAGACCGTGTTTGCGCGGGCCATCGTCAATGCTGCCGGGCCGTGGGTGGGGCATCTGCTGGGCGACGTACTGCGTCAGAATGCGACGCATCGCGTGCGTATGGTCAAGGGCAGTCATATCGTGACGCGCAAGCTGTTCGATCACGATCACGCCTACATCTTCCAGAACCCTGACAAGCGCATCATCTTCGCGATTCCCTACGAGCGCGATTTCACGCTGATCGGCACGACCGATATCGAGTATCACGGCGACCCCGCGCAGGTCGCGATCGACGACGACGAGATCGTGTATCTCTGCCGGTCGGCCAGCGAATACTTCACCAAGCCGATCGTGCCTGGCGATGTCGTCTGGACTTATGCGGGCGTGCGGCCGTTGATGGAAGAAGAGGTTTCGAACCCGTCGGCCGTCACGCGCGATTACAAGCTCGAACTGGACGCGACCGGCAAGCGCGCACCGCTGCTTTCGGTGTTCGGCGGCAAGATCACGACATACCGTCGTCTCGCGGAAGAGGCGATGTCGCATCTGCATGGCCCGCTGGGCTTCACGCATGGCGACTGGACGGCGGGCGCGCCGCTGCCGGGCGGCGACATGGCCGAGCCGGATGCGGGGGTTTTCGAAACGTCGCTGCGCGCCCAGTTGCCGTGGCTGCCGCCGGCGCTGGCGCATCGTTACGCGCGCACGTACGGAACACGCACCCATGTGCTGATTGGCGAAGCGAATTCGCTCGACGCTCTGGGGCAACGCATCTGCGGCGATCTGTATGAAGCCGAGCTGCGCTATCTTGTGCAATACGAATGGGCGCGCACGGCGCAAGACGTGCTGTGGCGCCGGACCAAACTCGGTCTGCATGTCGGCAAGGACGGCGAAGCCAGCGTACAGCGATGGTTTGCACAGCACATGGAAATGGCTGCCTGACGCCCGCAGAAAAAACAGGAGACAAGCGCAATGGCAGGAGGAGCGTACATCCTCGCGTTCGACCAGGGCACGACCAGTTCGCGAGCGTTGCTGTTCGATCGTGATGGCCATGTCGTGGCGACCGCGCAGAAGGAATTCCGTCAGATCTATCCGCACCCCGGCTGGGTGGAGCACGATCCGCGCGAAATCTGGTCGACGCAGGCCGGCGTTGCCGCCGAAGCGCTGACACATGCGGGCCTGGGCGGGAGCGACATTGCTGCCATCGGCATCACGAATCAGCGCGAGACGACTGTCGTGTGGGATCGCCGCACAGGCGAGCCGGTATACAACGCCATCGTCTGGCAGGACCGCCGGACGGCGGATTTCTGCGATCAGTTGCGTGCGCAAGGCAAGGAAGATCTTGTCGCCAGCCGCACCGGACTGCGTGTCGATTCGTACTTCTCCGGCACCAAGATTCGCTGGATTCTCGATAACGTCGACGGCGCGCGCGCCGCCGCCGAAGCGGGGCACCTCGCCTTCGGCACGATCGATAGCTGGCTCGTATGGCATTTGACGGGCGGCAAGCTGCATGTGACGGATGTGTCGAACGCATCGCGCACCATGCTCTTCAACATCCACACGCTCGCGTGGGACGACGAACTTCTCGCGCTGCTCGACGTGCCGCGCAGCATGTTGCCGGAGGTGCGCTCGTCGAGCGAAGTGTTCGGACATACGGCCACGCCACTGTTCTCCGTGCCGGTGCCGATTGCGGGCATCGCAGGCGATCAGCAGGCAGCCCTCTTCGGGCAGATGTGTCTCTCGCCAGGCATGGTGAAGAACACGTACGGCACGGGCTGCTTTATGGTGATGAACACCGGCAGCAAGCCGCAGGCGTCCAGTCATAACCTGCTCACGACGGTGGCTTGGAAGATCGGCAATCGGGTGGACTATGCGCTGGAGGGCAGCATCTTCATCGGCGGTGCGGTCGTGCAGTGGTTGCGTGACGGGTTGGGCATCATCCGTCACTCTCGCGACGTGGAAGCGCTCGCGACCAGCGTGCCCGACGCCGATGGTGTCGTCCTCGTGCCGGCATTCGCCGGGCTCGGCGCACCGCATTGGCAGCCACGCGCGCGGGGCACACTGTTCGGCGCGACGCGCGGCACCACCGCCGCCCATGTGGCGCGTGCGGCACTCGACAGCATTGCGTTTCAGACGCTCGACGTCTTGCGCGCGATGGAAGCCGACGCCGGTTTGCATGTGTCGGAGTTGCGGGTCGACGGTGGCGCAGCGGCCAACGATCTCCTGATGCAATGGCAGGCGGATTTGCTGGGGGCGGACGTGGTGCGTCCCAGGGTCATCGAGACGACTGCCGCAGGTGCCGCCTATCTCGCCGGACTCGCAGTGGGATTCTGGCCGGATATCGACGCGCTGCAGCGCCAATGGCAGCTACAGCGGCGCTTTTCCCGCAAGCTCTCCGAGAGCGATGTCGATCGTGCTGTCAGGGGTTGGCAGCGCGCGGTGCGTGCCGCCAAGGTCTGGGCGGAAGAGGGCTGAAGCCACCTGACGAGGGTTGGCTTCAGCGTAAGGCTCTTCCGGGCGCCACATGGCGCCGGTCTCCGGCGGCATCGTGCCGCCGGTGCCGCCAACTCGCGCACCGCTCGCGCGGCTGACGGCGGGCTGACTTGGCCGGACTCGCAGGCGCGAGCGACCGGGCGCAGGGACCTAGGGCGCAAGGCCCGGTGCGGCGCATTTGCATGATCCCCTCCCTGAACATTTCCCATCGTCCGACGTCAATCGGTCACTGGTGCAGTCCGTCCGCGTCCGGGGCGCTCCCGGCGAGGGATTGGCATCGGGCGTGCCGGGGCCATGTGGCGTGCATGACTTGATTCCCGAGGCGGTCGACTCGGGCGAAGAGACTTTCCCGGAGGCGGACGGCTTGCATCCTTACCGATGCGAGAAGCATGCCAATGGCTGCAACTCATTGAATCGACAGGGAAGTTCAATGTTCGAAACGGGCTGTGCTCAGCCTTTCGGACGAAAACGTTTCAGGAATGAAAGGTGAGGGGGACGTGGTGCGCGGGACGGAGCATGGCGCTGCAGGGGGCATCCGTTCAAGGCGTCGGATGCCGCACCGGTGACGGCAAATTAGGCAATGCACTTGACACTCAATGCTGGCGGGCGTTTGCGCCGCCGGCCGAGTACTTATGCAAAGGGTTATCAACAGTAGCTGTGGATATCCTTGCCGGTCTGCCGGTGCGGAACCTGCAAAATCAGTCGGACGACGATGGGTCAGGCCGCGGGCTTCTTGCCGATGGTGAAAGCGATCTCGCCCACGCCTGCCACACCGGCGCTGACCTTGTCGCCGGGTTCGAGCGGCCCGACGCCCGCAGGCGTGCCGGTGAAGATCAGATCGCCCGCCGCGAGCTTCACGCTGCGCGAGATCTCGGCGATGAGGTCGGGCACCGACCAGATCAACTCATTGAGATCGCCGGTCTGACGATTCTCGCCGTTCACGTCCAGCCACACGCGGCCTTGCTTCGGATGACCGACTTCTGCCACCGCGTGGAGCGGGCCGCAGGGTGCCGAGGCGTCGAACGCCTTGCCCCAGTCCCATGGACGGCGCGTGTCTTTGGCCTGTTGCTGGAGGTCGCGGCGCGTGAGATCGACGCCGACACCGTAACCCCACACCAGCGACAGCGCATGGCTGGCATCGACGTTCTCGCCGTCGGCGCCAATGGCGACGACCAGCTCGATTTCGTGATGCAGCTCGCTCGTGAGCGGCGGGTAGGGCAGTGTGCCTTCGGCGGCAACGACGGCGTCGGCCGGCTTCATGAAGAAGAACGGCGGCTCGCGATCCGGATTGCTACCCATCTCGCGCGCGTGCGCGGCGTAGTTACGGCCGACGCAGAACACGCGGCGCACCGGGAAACGAGCGTCGCTGCCTGCGACGGCGACCGACGCCTGAGGCGGGGCCGAAATAACGAATTGGCTCATGAGAAGACTCTTGGCTGAAACGAAACAATAACCAACAAAACACAGGCGCCACCACACGACGGCGCCTTGAATACCCTCACGCCTACCGGCGCAAGCGACAGTGGAGCGGCATGACGCACGGCCTCACTTGGCGAAGACCTGCGACAGGTCGGCAAATGCTTTGAACTCCAGCGCATTGCCCGCCGGGTCGTAGAAGAACAGCGTCGCCTGCTCGCCCACCTGTCCGGCGAAGCGAATATGCGGTTCGATCACGAAACGGGTCCCGGCGGCGCGCAGACGATCGGCCAGCGCATGCCACGCGGGCATGTCAAGGATAACGCCGAAATGCGGGACGGGAACCTCGTCGCCGTCGACCGGATTCGTGATGCGCTTGCCCGCCTCGTCCGGCGAGAGATGCGCGACCAGTTGATGCCCGAAAAAATCGAAATCGATCCAGTGATCCGAACTACGGCCTTCGGCGCAGCCCATCACGCCGCCGTAGAAGCGGCGGGCCGCTTCGAGGTCATCGACAGGGAACGCAAGATGAAAGAGCGGTGTAACCATGTGGGACTCCGGCGCAATGTGGGGTTGAACGAGATTCGAATGCCGCGTGGTCTCGCGGAGGTCTTTTTTCCTTGTCCATCGGCGGGCGGAACGGCCTCGCCGATTTGCTGTAGATTCTATCCATCGATAAAAATAATCAGAAACGAATAATTCAACCGCTCAGAAACAAAATTTTCGATCAATGATCCGTTACCTGAAAACCTTCGTCACGGCAGCCGAAACCGCTTCGTTCTCGGCGGCGGGCGCGCGTCTCGGACTGACGCAGTCGGCCGTGAGCGCACAGATTCAGCGTCTCGAAGAGGATCTCGGCGTGCAGCTTTTCGAGCGAACCGGACGCGCCGTGTCGCTCTCGGACGATGGCCGCCGCCTGCTCGCGCAGGCGCAAGGGGTGATCGCCGGGTATCAGGCCATGCGCGGCGAGGCCGGGACGCACGACGCGCAAGCGGCACTGGCGCCTATCCATGTCGGTGCGATCCTCACGGTGCAGCTTGGTTTGTTGCCGGGGGCGGTGCAACGCTGGACGGCGCTCGGGGCGATGCCGCATCTGAACATCGTGCCGGGCATGTCGGTGCAATTGCTGGGGCAGCTCGACGCGAAGGAACTCGATTTGGCGGTGATGATCCGGCCACGCATCGGGGTGCCCGCCGATATGAAATGGCTCACGCTCATGCAGGAGCCTTACGTTGCCATCGCGCCGAAGGGGACTCGCGGTACGGTGGCCGATTGGGTGGCGGAGATGCCCTTCGTGCGCTACAACCGGCGCTCATACGGCGGCGATCTGGTCGAACGATACCTGCGACGGCACCGCTTCTGGGTGCGCGAAGGGGTGGAACTGGACGAGCCCGAAGTCATTCTTCGCCTGGTGCGTGCGCGGCTGGGATGGTCGATCGTGCCCGCGACGCTCATCGGCCTGCCCGTCGACGGTCAGGCTGCGGGGAAGGCGGGCAAAGCCGGCGCGGCAGCTGTTCATGGTGTTCAGGTGCTGCCGCTCTCCGGCGCGCCGCTCACACGCGAGCTGGGCGTACTCGTGCGTCAATCGGCGCTCAAACGTGCGCCGGTTGCCACGTTGATGACATGTCTCGCCGATGAAGCTCAGTCCCTGGGATAGGTTCCGGCCCTCGATTCGACCGGCGCCGTCGTTGCCCCGCCCAGCGCTTGCCAAAGCGCGGCCGTGTCTGTCAGACGAGCCCCTTGTGCGTCGAGCCGGGCACGAGTGGCGTCGAGTGCCTGCCGTTGCGCGTCGAGTAGCGAGAGATGGCTGATGCCCCCCACGCGATATCGCTCGCTCGCTATCCGGAACGCCGCTTCCGCCCGGCGGGCGGCATCGTCACGGGCGGTGAGGGCGGCAGCGTCGGCCTCCAGCGCGCGCATGGCGTCGGCGACTTGCGCGAGGCCGAGCAGCACGGTGTCCTGATACGACGCCAGTGCGGCGTCGTAAGCCGCGAGCGCCGAGCGCCGTTGCGCGTGCAATTCGCCGCCGCGAAACAGCGGCTGGAGCAGGTTCATCCCGAGGCTCCAGATGTTGACGCCGTTACCCAGATCGGCCGTTCGCATACGCTGGGTGCCGAAGCTGCCGGAGAGCGTGAATTGCGGGTAAAGATTCGCAGTCGCCACGCCGACGTCGGCGCTTGCCTTGTGCAGCAGGGCTTCCGACGCGCGGATATCCGGGCGTCGCTGGGCCAATGTCGATGGCAGGGAAACGGGAACCGTCTGCGGCAGTGTCAGGCCGTTGAGATCGATGACGGGGGACGTGAACGCCCCCGGTGCCTGACCGGTCAGGCGAGCCAATTGATGATCGTATTGGGCGATCTGCAAGCGCAGCGTGGGTAGCTGCGCTTCGGTCTGCGCAACGAGCGCGGCCTGATTCTCGACGTCCAGCAGTGCGACTCCCCCCGCACGTTGCCGCGCGCGCGTGATATCGAGCTGTGCCCGCTGTGCGCTCGCCATGCCTTCCAGTGCCGAGAGCTGGGCTCGTGCACTGGCTTGCCGCAGGGCCGCCGTCACCACATTGCCCGCGAGCGAGAGCCGGGCGGCTTCCGCTTCGAAGCGCTGGTAGTCGATCTGGGCGGCCAGACCTTCCAGCACGCGTCGATTCCCGCCGAAGACATCCAGCGTGTAAGCGATGTTGACACTCGCGTTGTACAGGGTGAAAGGCCCGGGGCTCGGCACGCTGGTGATGCCGAACGATGCGAGATCGACCTGCTCGCGTGTGCCGGAGAGCTTCAGATCGGCCGACGGCAGCAATCGCGCACCTGCTTGCGCGCGGTAGTCTTCCTGCGCCTGACGCAACTTGGCCTGCGCTTGTCGCAGGGTCGGGCTATCGGCCAGGGCCTGGGCGACGAGCGCGTCCAGTGCGGGTGAGCCGAAGCGGGTCCACCAATGCGATGGCACGTCGTCCCCGGCAACGAGCGTTTGCGCCGCACCCTGTGCGCCGCCGGTTCCGGCGGTCGACGAGAGTTGCGTGGCGGTCGTGTATCGAGCAACGTCCGTAGGTTCCGGCGTGTGGAAGTCCGGCCCGACCGCGCAGGCAGCGAGCGTTGCGCCAAGCCCGAGCGCGAGCCATGGCAATGCGCTGCGGGCAGGGGAGTGACGACGCGCACGGTGGGCAACTCTCATGATGGCCTCAGTCGAGCGTTCGTTTGTAGAACCTGACGGCCACCGCCATGAGCACGGCGGAGAAGACCAGCAGCGGCCACAGGTCATGCCAGGCATCGCCCCATCCGTTGCCCTTGAGCAGAATGCCGCGAATGAGCCGGTTGAAATAGGTGAGCGGCAGAACATTGCCAATGGCCTGTGCCCACGCAGGCATGCCGCGAAACGGGAACATGAAGCCCGAGAGCAGCATGTTCGGCAGGAAATAGAACACGGTGAGTTGCATGGCCTGCAACTGATTCTGCGCGAACGACGAGAGCGCGATGCCCACCGTGAGATTGGCCGCGATGAAGACCAGGGCCGAGAGATAGATGGCAATCACACTGCCCTCGAACGGCACGTGAAAGACGAAACGCGCGGCGATAAGAATAATGCTCGCCTGAATCAGGCCGATGGCGATGTACGGCACGATCTTGCCCGTCATGAGTTCGACGGGCCGCACCGGCGTGGCGAGCAGATTTTCCATCGTCCCGCGCTCGCGCTCACGCACGATGGCGAGCCCCGTCATCATGGCGAGCGTCATCGTCAGAATCACCCCCATCAGCCCGGGGATGATGTTGTATTGCGTGATCCCCTCAGCGTTGTACAGCCGGTGCACCTGCACGTCGAACGGGCTCTGCCCGCCAGCGAGCGGCGCGAGCGGGCCGGTCAGATCTTTTTGCGCGACCGATTGCGCGATGGCGGGTAGCGCACCGAGTGCCGAGGCCATGGCCATTGGGTCTGTCGCGTCGGCCTCGATGAGTACCGCGGGCCGTTCGCCGCGCAACAACCGTCGCGTGAAGTCGGCGGGGATATTCAGCACGAACTGAACACGGCCCTGTGCCAGCGCGGCGCGTCCCGCTTGCTCGCTCGTGAGCCTCTCAGTCACGTGGAAGTACGCCGAGTGCTCCATCGCCGCCACGAAGCTGCGTGTGAATTCGCTGTCGTCGGCAATGATCACCGCAGTGGGCATGTGCTTCGGATCGGTGTTGATGGCGAAGCCGAAGAGCGTCAGTTGCACGAGCGGCACGCCCACGATCATCGCGAAAGTCACGCGGTCGCGGCGCAGTTGCAGGAACTCCTTGCACACAATGCTCCACCACCGCGCGATGGAGAACCCCTGCAGCGTGCTCATGCGTGGTCTCCGAAGTTGTCCTTCGCGTGGCTCATCAGGTAGATGAAGACGTCTTCCAGGCTGGTGTCGATGGGGGTGACGCGCAGCCCGCGTGCCCCCGCCAGTTCGTGCAACACCTTGCCGAGCGTGCCGGCGTCCGGCCCGCTGACGTGCAGCGCGTCGCCGAACGCGACCGTCTGCGCCACGGCGGGTTGTGCGCGCAGTTCGCGCGCCAGATTGACGAGATTGTCGGCGTGTACCGTCCATGTCGACAGGTGCTGGCTGTCGATGATCTCCGACGCCGTGCCCTTCGCGAGCAACTCGCCGTAGGAGATGTAAGCGAGCTTGTGGCACCGCTCCGCTTCGTCCATGTAATGCGTGCTCACGAGCACGGAAATGCCGCGTGAGGCCAACTCGTGCAGTTCCTCCCAGAAGTCGCGCCGGGCGCTCGGATCGACGCCGGCGGTCGGTTCGTCGAGCAGCAACACCTGCGGCTCGTGCAGCATGCATGCCGCGAGTGCGAGGCGCTGTTTCCAGCCGCCCGAGAGTGAGCCGGTCAACTGCTTTGCGCGGCCTTTCAGGCCGAGCCCTTCAATGGCGCGATCGACCGCTTCGCGCCGGTTCGGCATGCCGTACACGCGCGCAACGAAATCCAGATTCTCGCGAATCGTCAGGTCTTCCCAGTACGAGAAGCGTTGTGTCATATAGCCGACCTGACGCTTGATTTGCGCGCTCTCGCGGACGATGTCGAAGCCCAGGCAGGTGCCGCTGCCCGAGTCGGGCGTGAGCAACCCGCACATCATGCGGATGCAGGTCGTCTTCCCGCTGCCGTTCGGGCCGAGAAAGCCGAAGATCTCGCCGCGCCGCACTTGCAGCGATACGTTCCGGACGACGTGCTTGTCACCAAAGTGCTTGTTCAGTCCGTTCACGTCGATGGCGAGATCTCCATGACCGTCGCGACTGCCTCGCAACGCAGCGGTATCGGGCGGCGTCGCGTCGCGGCCGTTCATGGGCGCGTCACCTGCACCGGCTGTCCCGGATTGAGCTTGGCGGCGTCTGCCGGGGCGGGGCGGGCTTCGATCATATAGACGAGCTTGTCGCGCGTGTCGTTGCTGTAGATGACCGGTGGCGTGTACTCCGCCTGATGGGCGACATAGGTGATGCGGGCGTCGACACCTGCGCCGCATCCGTCGCAGGCAATATGCACCGTTTGCCCGGCACTCAGGCTGCCCAGCACGGTCTCCGGCACGAAGAAGCGGACCTTGATGTTCCCCGGCGGCAGCAGCCGCAGCACGGGGCTGCCTGCCGCAACCCATTCGCCAACGCGATACATCGTGTCGTACACGTGCCCGGCAGCACTCGCCCCCGGGTGCTTCTGCGCGAGCTGCCAATCGGCCTGCGCAAGCGAGGCACGCGCCGCGTCGACTTGCGCTGCCTGGGCTTGCCGCTGAGCTTCGCGGCCCGGCAGCCTCGCCACAGCGAGGCTGCTTTGCAGTTCCTGTACGTGCGCGGTGCTGCTGCGTGCATCGGCACGGCTGGCGTCGAGTTGCTCGCGGGAAATGCCGCCTGCGGCGTATTGCGCCTGATCGCGGTCGAACTGGGCGATCGACTTGTCGCGCACGGCGATGGCCTGCTTGAGTTGCGCGGCCGATACCGCGATTTCGTCGGGACGTTTGCCGGTGTCGAGATCGCGCAATTGCGCTTCGGCGCTGGCGAGCGTCTTGCGCGCGTGGGCTTGCGCGGCAAGCTCGAACGTGGATTCGAGATCGAAAAGGGCGTCGCCCGCCTTGACCTGCTGGCCGCGCCGGACCGACAGGGTCTGAAGCGTTCCGGCCTGCGAGGAGGCGACATAGACAAACTCGCCTTCTACATAGCCTTGCCATGGCGCGGGGCCATGATCGCCACAGCCGGCCAGCGCGGCCGTGACGGCAAGGGTCGTCGCGGTAGTGCACATGCGAGTGTATGCCTGCATGACACGCCTCGTGCGTTGCGGTTGTCCGCTGCCACCTTAGCGCAAAAGCGCCGGAGCGATCAATCCGGGGCAATCGGGGTGAGCGCCATGCGCGCACGGGGACTCTCTGCTATTGTGTGCGCACATGTCCGGCAGCGCACGGGGCGCGCGAGCCGTAGCGGCGCAGCGCACCGGACTTCATGCAAGGAGCTTGATTGATATGTCTCACGACACGTTCGACGAAAACGACTGGAAGCGATTCCTGAAACACATCGGCGAAGACCCGAACCGCCCCGGCCTGCACGAAACGCCGTCGCGTGTGCAAAAAGCATGGCGTCAATGGACGGCCGGCTATGCTCAGGATCCGGCCGAAGTACTCAAGGTTTTCGAAGACGGGGCGGAGCAGTACAACGAATTGATCGTCGTGCGCGGCATCCCTGTCTATAGTCATTGCGAGCACCATCTCGCACCGTTCTTCGGCAAGGCGACGATCGGCTATCTGCCCAATGGCAAGATCGTCGGATTGTCGAAGCTCACGCGTCTGGTCGACTGCTTCGCCCGCCGCTTGCAAGTGCAGGAGCGTCTGACGACGCAGATCGCCGAAGCGCTGATGACGCATCTGCAACCGAAGGCCGTCGGTGTGGTGGTGTCGTGCCGTCACATGTGCATGGAAAGCCGTGGCATTCGCACGGCGGGTGAGGAGACGGTGACGTCTTCGATGCTTGGCGAGTTGCAGCCCAATCTGGCGTTGCGCACCGAGTTCCTCGCGCTCGCTCGCGACAATTGATCGCGCAGCGGTAAGCGGATAAGAAAAAGCGCCGGCGGGACACTCCCTGCCGGCGCTTTTTCTTTGTGGCGTGTCGGGGCGTTCGACCGGCTTACCGGCCGTAGCGCGCCACGATGGTCGAGCCGTTCAGCGTATGACCGGCGAGCGCGGCGGAAAGCCCGTTGGCGTCGAGCCCTGCCGGCAACTGACCCGGTTCGATATCGGTTGCCGTTACCGTGATGATGTAGTGATGCGGTGTATCGCCGACTGGCGGGCAAGCGCCCCGATAGGCCATCGCGCCGCTGACGTTCTTGCCGACGGTGACCTGCCGTCCGGTTTCGTTACCCGCGCCAGCGGCGAGCGACGAGACCGTGGCCGGAATGTTGTAGGCGACCCAATGCACGACACCGCCGCCCTTCGCACCGTCGGGGTCCTTCATTGTGACGACCACGCTGTGCGTGGCTTGGGGCAGATTCTTCCATTCGACAGGCGGACTGACATTCTTCCCGCCGCACTCGCCCAGTCCGGCATGAATCGCGGGCAGCAGGCCGCCGTCCGCAAACGCGCTCGACGAGACGCTCATGCCTTCGGCCCGCGCCGTACCTGCGGCGAGCGCCATCGCGACAGCCGCCACGCTTGCCGCGCACGTCGCGCCTGTGGATGAAAGCCATTTCATAAGCGTGCCTCCTATTTGGCAGATGCAATGATGAGTTTGAATGGTAGTGCAAGCAGTGCCGTGCCCGCTACACCGGCACACCATAGGGCGATAAACCACCCCCAGCGAATCAGGGTCTGCTGCCACGGGCTGCGTACGACAGCCCGTTCGCGCTGCCTGCGCGCTGCGGGGCGAACGAGATCAGTGATGGTACGCATCGTGAGTCACCTTGCCGCGGAATACCCAGTAGGCCAGCATCGTGTAGGCGATGATCACCGGAATGATGAAGGCCGCACCCCATAGCGAGAACGACAGACTCGAATGCGGCGCGGCGGCGTCCCGGAGCGTGATGCCGGGCAGAATCGCATAGGGATAGGCGCTGATGAGCAGACCGCTGTAGCCGAGAAACACGAGGCCGATGGCGAGCCAGAACGGTGTCGCGTCGTGTGCACGGCGCAGCACCCGGCGCATGGCGAGCGTGGCGCCCCCGACGAGGAACGGCACCGGCAGGCATCGCCAGAACCACTGGTCGTCGAACCAGCGCTCGGCCACGAGTGGCAGTTGCAGCGGTGTCCACAGCGAGACGATGGCCATGGTCGCCACGAGCGCCAGCGTTAGCGGCCAGGCGAGCACACGCATGCGGCGCTGCAAATCGCCCTCGGTCTTGCCGATCAGCCAGCATGCGCCGAGCAACGCATACGTCACGAGCAGGCCCAGGCCGGTGAACAGATTGAAGGCTGTGACCCAGGCAAAAGCGTCTCCCGCGAACTGGCCGTTCTCCACCGGAATGCCGGACAGATACGCACCGATTGAAACGCCCTGAAAGAACGTCGCCCCGGCCGAGCCGCCGATGAAAGCCAGATCCCACCACTGCCGGGTGCGGCGTGACTTGCCGCGAATCTCGAACGCTACGCCGCGAAAGATCAGGCACACCAGCATGAACACGAGCGGCAGATACAGCGCCGAGAGCAAAACCGAGTAGGCCATTGGAAACGCGGCGAGCAAGCCGGCGCCGCCGAGCACGAGCCAAGTCTCGTTGCCGTCCCAGACCGGGGCGACGGAGTTCATCATCGTGTCGCGTTCGCGCGCATCGGGGAAGAACGGAAAGAGAATGCCGATGCCGAGGTCGAAACCGTCGAGCACCACGTACAGAAACAGGCCGAGGGCAATGATGGCGGCCCAGGCTAAGATCAGATCCATGAAATTCTCGCTAAGGTCGATGTCGTGTCGGGCGACGATCAGGTCGCGTGCGCTCGGTCGGTATCCATCCGTCCGGACAGGCCCGACAGGGCTGGCGCAGTTTGCGGCACGAGGTGTGCGTCGTGCGGCGCATGGCCGTTGCCGGAGGCCGTCGACGGATCGCCGGGCAGTACCGGGCCGCTGCGCAGAATCTTCAGCAGGTAATACACGCCGGTGCCGAACACCAGAAAGTAGGCCAGCACCAGAATCAGCAGCGAGACCTGCACCTGTTGGGCGCTGACAGGCGATAGGGCATGCGCGGTGCGCATCACCCCGTAGACGACCCACGGCTGGCGCCCGGCCTCGGTGGTGACCCAGCCGGCGAGCAGGGCTACGAAGCCGGTCGGCGAGAGCACGAGCATGGTGCGGGCGAAGCTGCGCGATGTGAAGAGCGTGCCGCGACGGCGCAGCCACACTGAGGCGAGTGCTGCGGCGATCATCGCCAGGCCAAGGCCGACCATGATGCGAAAGCTCCAGAACACCAACGGCACGTTGGGGCGTTCGTCCTTCGGAAACGCCTTCAGGCCGCGAATCTCGCCGTCCCAGCTATGCGTGAGGATGAGGCTGCCCAGATGCGGTATTTCGAGCGCGTAGCGTGTGGTTTCGGCCTCCATGTCGGGCCAGCCGAACAGGTTGAGCGGGGTGCCACCGGTCTTCGTCTCCCAAAGCCCCTCGATGGCGGCGAGCTTGGCGGGCTGATGCTCCCGCGTGTTCAACCCGTGAAAATCGCCCACGACGGCTTGCAACGGCGCGAAGATCAGCAGCAGCCACATGGCCATCGAGAACATCGTCTTGACGGCCGGATCGCGACGGCCGCGCAAGAGATGCCAGGCGGCGGTGCCCGCCACGACCAGCGCGGCCACCACGAACGCGGCGATGCTCATGTGCGCCAGTCGATACGGGAAGGACGGGTTGAAGATCACGTCCCACCACGACAACACGACCACGCGGCCGTCGACGATTTCGTAGCCTTGCGGCGTTTGCATCCAACTATTCGACGCGAGGATCCAGAACGTCGAAATCAGCGTGCCGATGGCCACACACAAGGTCGCGGCGAAGTGTGCACGCGGACTCACGCGATTCCAGCCGAACAGCATGATGCCGAGGAAACCGGCTTCGAGGAAGAACGCCGTCATCACCTCGTAGGCGAGCAGCGGACCCGTGACCGCACCGGCGAAGCTCGAAAAGCCCGACCAGTTGGTGCCGAACTGGTAGGCCATCACCACGCCTGAGACCACGCCCATGCCGAAACAGACGGCAAAGGCCTTCGACCAGAAGCGGCAGAGATCGAGATAGTGCTGCTGACGTGTTTTGAGCCAGAGACCTTCGAGAACGGCGATGAAACTCGCCAGACCGATGGAGACAGCGGGGAAAACGATGTGAAACGAGACCGTGAACGCGAATTGCAGGCGTGCGAGGTCGAGGGCTTCCGGAACGGCAGTCATGTGGCGCTCTATGTATGCAAATTAACCCTGTCTTGTATGGCGTCAATATTTATAAAGCGCCATTTGTTTGCATGCATGTTAGAGGTTGCTGCGTTGCAGCACGCGTGACAAGTCGTCACATGTGGCGCATTGACGCGGCATGCGAGAGGCTGTCGATCGGCGCTACTTGTATGTTTTTCAAGGGATTTATGTGGGCGTCCCGTGCGACGTCATGTCACACGGGGGCGCGGTGCCGCGAGGGCCGTGTCTTAGCTGAGCAGTCCGGCGCCGATATTGATCGACAGCCCGAGTACGGCCAGATTGAAGAAGAACGAGAGGATCGCCTGTGCGAGCGCGGCGCGTCGCATGCGGCGCGATTTCAGCGCAACGTCGGCGGTCTGCGACGCCACGGCGATGGTGAACGAGAAGTAAAGGAAGTCCCAGTAGTCCGGATCGCAGTCGCGGTCGGGCCATGCCAGTGCATAGGGCGATTCCGTGTCCGTGAAGTACAGCCGTGCGTAGTGCAGCGTGTAGATCGTCGGCACGAGAAACCAGCCGGCGATGAGTGTGGTTGCGGCGAACAGGACATGTTCGGATGTCTGGTGCGGGATGCCGGATTTGGCCCCGGCAAGAATGTGGACGATGGCGGCCACACTCGCAATGGCCGACAGGCTGACTACGCTGAGCACGACGGCGGCGCTCTGGTCTTCTTGTTCGGCGAAGCGCTCGATGCTGCGTTTGGGCGCGGTGACCATCATGAGCCAGATCATCGCGAGATAAGACCAGGCGCCCGCGTTCCAGCCGATCAGTGTGCGCGTGACGGCACTGGGCTCGCCTTTCACGACAATCTGAACGAACAGACCGGCAATGACGCCAACGACGATGGCAATGAGCAATCGAGGGTGGAAGCGAACCAGATGCGGGAAGAGCTTGGCATTCATGAAAGATGTCCGAACGGTGACGGCGGGCGGTTCGATTATCCACCAACGCCGTCACTTGCCCGATTAACGGGACAGCACTAGCACGACGAAAATCGTATTGATTGCCGCGTGCAGCACGATGGGGGCGGCGAGGCCGCGTGTTTTCTTCGCCAGCCAACCGGCCGTAAGCCCGATCAGTAGATAGAAGAGGAAACGCCGGGCGTCGACGTGAACGGCAGCGAAGATCGCCGCTTGCCACAGGTTCGAGGCGAAGAAGCTCATATGACGCGTCAGGCCGCCCAGCAGACAGCCGCGGAAGACGAATTCCTCGACAATCGGCACCGCGACGGCAAGCAGCAACAGGGCGAGCCACGTACCGCCCAGTTGCGCCGCACCGCGTGCGATCCCCTCGGCCCATTGAGGCACCTGCCCGCCAGCCGGCCCGTGGCGCGCGGCCAACCAGCCACCGAGCGCAGCGAGCGCGACGAGGATGACGGGCCAGATGAACCATCTCGCCTTCCACTTGCCGGTGCCGAGCCACTGGCGCCAGCCAAAGCGCCATAGCGTCGCGCACAGGGCAAGCGCGATGACGCCGAGCGTCACGGCGTGCGCGATGGCGAGCCTGGGCTCCAGCAGCGGCATGTTGTTACCGACCCGCAGCGTGAATTGCCCCACCATGAGGACGGGCACGATCCCCGTGATCACGCAGAGCGCCGCCAGACCATACCAGGCGTGGCGCAGACCGATGCCGTCGAACAGCGGAGCGGTCGGGCGTCCCTTGCGCGCGCGTACGGTGCCGACATAGTGCACGGGGAACATCAGCAGGCCCGGCGACAGGGCGACGAGGAGCACGCTGCCGACGAGCGTGGCCAACAGTGAGAGGAAGACCAGTCGAAACGCTGCGGCGGGTTCTATCGTTAGCAGCACCCCATACGATTGGGAGAGCGGCCAGAGGTTGCCCTTCTCGTGTTCGAGCGATGCCTGGAGGGCGGCTTCCGTCGCCTTGACATCGCCGGCGGCGAGACCGACCTGCAGGCGAAGGGCGCGATTCTGGGGTGTCTCGTTGGCGCCTTGAGGCGACGCGGCCAGCGCACGCTGCGCGCCGGTCGCGTCGCCTGCCTGAAGCAGGGCACGCGCACTCGCGTGCGGATCGACCTTCAACCCCGCCTTCTGCATGCGCTGCAGCACCTCGCGCGCCGTGGTGCCCGGCAGTACGTCGTGCGCGGTATTGATCCATGAATTCGCGACCCATGGTGTCTTGGGCACAGGGGCATTCATCAGCAAACGCTTTGCCTCGTCCTTTCTGCCCGTCGTTGCGAGGTAGCGAACGGCGCTCAGCAGCACCGGGGTATCCGGTGCCAGCCTGGCGGCTTCCACTGCCTGCAAACCGGCATTGCGCGTGTCTTGTGTCGCCTGATACGCGCTGGAGAGGGCGGCATGCAGACTCGCGCGATCCTTCTCCGGCCAACGCCCGGCCGTGGGCAGGAGGGCAGTGCCCTGCGCAATCGCTGCCTTGCCATAGACACCCTGTAGCAGATACAGCGCGACTTCCGGTACCTCCGAAAATCTGGCTTTCAGATTCTGCTGACACGCTTCCAGGTCGTTCTGGGCTTGCCCGGCCCATCGCAACTCGTCCGACCAGGAGAAGTTCTGCATGAACCGGCAGCGCGCCATGGCGAGCGCGGCGTCGTCGGGCCGGGCGCGCACGGCAGCGGTGTAGTCCGAGACGATCTGACGATATTGGGTGAGAGAGGCGGCGTCGACCTGCTTGGACGTCTCGTCGAGGTTCAGCAGGCCCTGAGGCGGCGAGGCGGTGGCTTGTGCGGCGTCGAGATGCGCAAGTGGCGAGAAGCCGAGCGCCGCGACCACTAGACAGAGAAGGGTGCGGTACACGCGAGAGGTCCAGGAATGTTGTTGTCGCTCACCGCCGGAAACGCGGCCAGCCTGAATGGGAATAACGACCGATAGCGGGTGAACTGTAGCGTAGCCCCTCGGTAATGGCAGGTCAGAGCGGGCAGGTCAGAGCGGGCACAGATGTGGTGCGCCGCCGCATCGCCATGCGGCATTGTGCCCGTTGCCGTGTCACCGGCGGTGTGACAGGCACGCTGCGGCGCACTGCGCATGACACGCCGCCATGACGGATCGATCAGGTGCAGGGCCTTGCGTTGCGGGGCTTGGCGAGGAATGCGCGCCTGCCGTGCCGGCACATGGCACGCCACTTGCTAACCCTTGCATAAGGCCAAAGGCGGCCGAGTGAAGACAAGCGAATTTTCTGCACCGCATTCATGCCCCCGCGTCAGCGGGGACTTCGGGGCAACGGCGTCCCGAAGCCATAGGCCTGTTCACAGGCGTACGGCTTCGGGACGCTTTTTTTTTAGCATACGAACACGAGGGTATCCATGAGCACGCTCACGCAATCGTTGAAAAGTGGCAACTGGCGCGCGCTGGTTGCGTGTTTTCTCTACTTCGACACGGGTTTCACCGTCTGGGTGATGCTCGGGCCGCTGGCGCCGTTCATCGGTAAAGACATCGCGATGACGCCCGCGCAAACCGGTTTTCTCGTGGCCGTGCCGGTGTTGGGGGCCGCCATTCTGCGCGTCACGCTGGGCAATCTTTATCAGGCTTTCGATGGCCGCAAGATCGCGTTGATGGGCCTTGCACTCTCGGCCATTCCGTCTGTGGTCTTGCTGCTCATGCCGGGCACGCCGTCGTACACGCTGCTGCTGGTGCTCGGCGTGCTCCTCGGCATTGGCGGGGCGAGCTTCGCCGTAGCGTTGCCGATGGCAGGCAGCAACTATCCGCCGAAGGTGCAGGGGCTGGTGCTCGGTCTCGCTGCGGCGGGCAACATCGGCGCCGTGCTCGATGGCTTCATGTTCCCCGGACTGGCCGAGCACTACGGGTGGGCGCATGCGGCGGGTGCCGCACTGCCGTTGCTCGCCCTCGCCGCGTTGGCGCTGGTGTTCTGGGCGAAGGATCAGGGGGTGAAATCGGGCAGTGCACCGCGCGCGTTCACGAGCTTCATCATCAGCGTGTTCGGTCTCGTTGCACTCGTGCTGTGCGTGCATGCGGGCGCTTTCGGTGAAGGCAAGGCCGGTGTGCTGTTGCTGCCGGTGCTGGGCGCGCTGCTCGCGATTGCCGTGCTGCCGCGTCACTATCGCGGCGTGCTGGCCGAGCGCGACACGTGGGTCATCATGCTGGTCTACAGCATCACGTTCGGTGGTTTCGTCGGCATGTCGTCGTATGTCACCACGTTGCTTATCTCGTTGTATGGCATGCCGCGTATCGAAGCGGGTCTGTTCATGTCGCTGCTCGCGTTTCTCGGCGCGCTGGTACGTCCCATCGGCGGTTTGGTTGCCGACAAGATTTCCGGTGTGCGTGCGCTCGTGCTGCTGCTCGCGGCGATTTCGGCCATCGACCTGATCTTCGCCGCGTGGATGCCTCCGCAAGGGGCCGGTATCACCCTGCTCGTGCTGGTCTACGTGTGCTTCGGTCTTGGCAACGGCGCGACGTTCCAGCTCGTGCCGCAACGCTGGCAAGGCAAGACGGGCCTGATGTCGGGCATCATCGGCGCCGCCGGCGGTATCGGCGGCTTCTATCTGCCGGTGATCATGGGCATCGCGAAGGAGTCGACGGGCAGCTATCAGATGGGCTTCGCCACGTTCGGTGCATTGGCGGCGCTGGCGTTCGTGCTGGTCGTTGCTCTGCGCACGCACTGGATGTCGTGGGCACTGCCCAAAGAAGTGGCTGGCGGCGCTGTCCTCGCGGGGGGCGTGGCGCACGTCGAGTAAGCGCGGTGCGCATATTCCACGCGGCCCGGCGATGCTTCGGCACGGCGGGCCGTTTTGTTTCCCCGCGACGCATCGCATAGACTGTCGGGCAAGATCGTATTCCCGCAGGAGACACCATGCGTCTGGGCGTTCCCAGCCTCTCGGCGTTGCAGGCCTTCGAGGCCAGCGCCCGTCATCAGAATTTCGCGCAGGCCGCACAGGAGCTTGCACTCACGCATGGCGCCGTCTGCAAACGCGTCGGCGAACTCGAGAAGCATCTCGGCGTGGCGTTGTTCGAGCGCGTGAAGCAACGGCTGGTCCTGACACCGGCCGGTGCGGAATACGCCAAGCGCATTCGCGTGCATCTCGACCAGATTCGACGCGACACACTCGACGTCGTTCAGCAAGGGCAGGAGACGGCGCTGGAAATTGCCGTCGGCGTGACATTCGCCGCGCAATGGCTGATTCCACGGCTGGACGATTTCTACGCAAACACGCGCGACGTTCGCCTTCACATTCTCGGGCGCGATCAACCCGTGTTCTTCGAAGACTCCGCGTTCGACGCTGCGATCTACTTCAGCACGCGGCGCTGGCCCGGCATGCCGGGTACCGCGCTCATTACCGACGATTCTCTTATGCTTGTCGCGGCACCCCGTCTGCTTGAGGGGCAGGCGTCGCTCTCGCTGGAACAGATCGCCGCATTGTCATGGATCTGCCCGCGCGACCTGCCTCGCGTGTGGGACGACTGGCTCGCGTCGCTGGGCATGCACGACGCGTCCACCGTCGGGCAGGACGTCAAACCCCTGCGCAGCGAACAGCGTTACGACATGTTCATCATGGCGATCAACGCGGCGGTGGCGGGGCTTGGCATCGCTTTGCTGCCGCGCGTGCTGATCGAGCGCGAACTGGCCAGCGGCATGCTGGTGCAGGCGCATCCGCATACGCTCGCCAATCCGCAGACCATTTACTTCTCCTATCCGGCGCAGCGCCGCGACTGGGCGCCGTTGCGCCAGTTCGACGTCTGGTTGCGTCAGGTGGTCGAGGCTTATCGGGCAGACAACGCCGACAGATCAGGGCTTTCGCGCAGCACCTGTTCGTAGAGGCCCTGATAACCCAGCCACGCCACATAGTCGGAGCCGAGCAGACGATACACCTCGCGGGCTTCGCTATCGGGGAGCACTTCAAGCGGGCCTGCCGCCTCGGCGAGCAACTGCACTTGCGCGCATCGCTCCATCGCGAGAAAGCGATAGGCCGCAGCGTCGACCGACGAACCCACCGTCAGCAACCCGTGATTGAGCAGCACGGCGGCGCGCTTGTGTCCCATCGTCCGAGCGATGCGACGGCCCTCGTCGGCACCGAGCACGAGCACGTCGCCGCGAAACAGCACGTGGTCGTCGTAGAAGAGGCAGGCTTCCTGATTGATCGGGGCCAGTGGGCGTGTGCGTGCCGAGAAGGCGCGTCCGTGGGTGGTGTGCGTGTGCGCGGCCGCCGTCACATGGGGCAGGGTGGCGTGAATGCCGGCATGAATCGCCATGGCTGCGGCATTGACCGGACCTTGGCCGTGATGCAGGCCACCCGCCTCGTCGACGAGAATCAGATCGTCCGGATGAATCGACGAGAAGTGCTGCGCGTAGCGATTGACCCAGAAGCGGTCGTGAAACTCGGGATCGCGCACGGTGATGTGGCCGGCGATACCCTCGGCGAGACCGAAGCGCGCGAAGATCCGGAACGCCACCGCGAGACGCAGCTTCCGGTCGGCGCGTTCGTCCTCGACGTTATCGAACGCACGCGGCTTGGGCAGGGGGGCGCCAAGTGGCGTGGGAATGGCAAAAGCCTCGTGCGGCATGTTCATTGGGACGCTCCGTCGGGTGGGGATGCCGTGCATGCCGAGTCCGGAAGACGTCGTGGCGCGGCGCATCGGCTGACAGCGAATTGTCCGGGGACGGGCGCGGCTCGTCTATCGACGAAAAGTCACTGGTCATGTACTTGCCGCGCCGGTTGCCGTCATGCGCGGCGTATGGACAATCCCGGGGAATGACTCGCCCGGCCGGAACAGTCCGTTGAGCGTCGCGCCGCTGGCTGCGCCATCGAAGCCGTCGAAGCGGCCTTCGGCAAGTGCCGTCGCCGCATGGATGAAGCCGCCCCATGCGGCGCGGGCAAGCGCACCGCCGACGCTCACGCGCCGCACCCCGAGGTCGGCCATATCTTGCAACGTCAGCGGCGACGTCGCCCCGATCAGCACGTTCACCGGCTTGGGCGCGACGGCTGCGACGACAGCCTGAATTTGCTCGACCGACTGAATGCCCGGTGCATACAGGCAATCGGCACCCGCTTCGGCATAGGCTTGCAGGCGCGCAATGGTGTCGTCCAGATCGGGCACGCCGGCGAAGAAATTCTCCGCGCGGCCAATGAGGAGCGTGTCGCCACCGGTCTCGTCGATAGCGCGGCGGGCGGCCTTCATGCGCGCGGCCGCTTCGTCGAGCGGGAAGAGCGGCGCGTCGACATTGCCGGTCGAGTCTTCGATCGACAACCCGGCAACGCCCGTTGCCACAGCCATCTTGACGCTCTGCGCCACATCATCGGGCGTTTTGCCGAAGCCGCTCTCGAAGTCGGCGTTGACCGGCAGATCGGTGGCGTCGACCAGGGTTCGCAAATGTGCGAGTACCGTGTCGCGCGTCACGCCGTTGTCGGGATGCCCCGTCGACCAGGCAAAGCCCGAACTGGTCGAGGCGATGGCCTTGAAGCCGGCGTGTTCGAGATACCGGGCGCTGCCCGCGTCCCACGGATTCGGGATCACAAAGCAACCGGCGAGGTGGAGTTTGCGAAAGGCGGCGCGTTTTTCTGCGGTGCTGCGTGGCATGGTATGTCTCCTTGATGAGGGCGCAGTTCCTTGCACGCTGCGCGCGGAACTCCCGATCATCGCGGTTTTGCGCGGGGCTCGCAAGGCAGATCAGGGGGCATGTGAAGCGTAATGCCGACTGCCGGACGTTTTTCGCGTGTCGAACCGGGATGGAGGGCTGCGCGTGCACTGTAACCGGCCGTAACAACCATTTTTTGCGGCAACGCGGGAATAAGCACGATTCAACTCGCGTTATGCAATCATCTCCACTGTATTTTCAGGATGTCCGACGTGAGTGCCTCACCTCCCCCAGTTTCTTCCGTGTCTGCTCGCAAGCCCGGCGTGACGTTGTATGAAGACGTCAGGTACACCCGTGTGGCGATGCTGCTGCATTGGGCTGTCGCATTGTTGATGCTCGGCAATGTCGCCATCGGTCAGACAGTCGCGTTGCTGTCCGATGCCACGCTCGAGAAGATCGACGTGCGCTTCTGGATCGATCTGCACAAGTCCATCGGCATCACCGTGCTGGGCCTCGCGATACTGCGCATTCTGTGGCGTGCGACGCACCGTCCGCCGGCACTCTCGCAAGTCTTTGCTTCGTGGGAGCGTGCAGCCGCGCATCTGGTGCATTGGTTGCTGTATGTCGTCATCTTCGCGCTGCCGCTCTCGGGCTGGGCGCACGACTCGGCGTGGGTGGCGGCATCGACGCACCCACTGGTGCTGTTCGGCAGCGTGCCGTTCCCACGCATGGGTTTCCTGATGGCCATGAACGATGCGAGCAAGGACTACTGGCACGGGCTGCTGGGTAACGTTCACACCTACTGCGCCTATAGCTTGTACGTGCTGCTGGCGTTGCATATCGGTGGTGCGCTCAAGCATCAGTGGATCGATCGTCACCCGGTGCTCGGCCGGATGCTGCCGTGAGCACCGGCATGACGATGAAAGCGTCGCGGCTCGACGCGGCACGCGAGGCGCACTCGCCGCGCTTCACGCTGCCGCCGACGCCGTTCGCGAGTTGGTTCGTGCATACCGGTGTGGCGGTGCTGTGGTGCCTGTTGTTCGCGCAGGCGTTCTTCCTCAAGGGGGTGTTCGCCTGGGGGACCGGGGTGGCCTACGTCGTATATGACACGGCGCTGCTCGCGTTCGTGTTTTGGCAGGCATGGCGTCTGATGCGTCCCGATCCCGAGGAGACAGCGGCGCTGGCGAGTCACGATGCCGCCAACGTTCGGTTGACGCTCGGCGTCGTGGTCGCGGCGCACAACGAGGCGGCTGCACTGCCGGTGACGTTGCGTGCGCTCATGGCGGGATGCAGGGTGCCCGACGCTATCGTCATCGCCGACGACGGATCGCAGGATGGCACGGCGGCGCTGCTTACCGGTGAATACGGTCTCACGGACCCTGGCCAGGGGGGGCTCAGTGCGCCGAGCCGCCGCTACCCGAATCTGCGATGGCTGCGCGTGCCGCACGGTGGCAAGGCGCGTGCGCTCAACGCGGCGCTGGTCGGCATGGAGACGGACGTCGTGATGACGGTCGATGCCGACACGTTGCTCGACATCGGCGCGTGTGCCGCGATGCACGACGCGTTTGCGCGTCGCCCGAAGCTGGTGGCGGCGACCGGTGTGCTCACCCCGGTGTGCGGCAACACGGCGAGCGGGCGTGTGTTGCAGTTTTTCCAGACGTACGAGTACATCCGCAACTTCGTTTCGCGCTTTGCCTGGATGCGCGCAGACGGCCTGCTGCTGATCTCGGGGGCGTTTGCCTGTTTCCGCCGCGAGGCAGTGCTGGCCGTGGGCGGATTCGACCCGGCGTGCCTGGTCGAGGATTACGAACTGATCCATCGCCTGCGCCGTTATTCGGTCACGCATGGGCTGGGATGGGAGGTTCGCGTGGTGGGCGGTGCGCAGGCGATCACCGACGCCCCGGGCACGCTGACGAGTTTCCTTCGTCAACGGCGTCGCTGGTTTGCGGGGTTTCTCCAGACGCAATACTGGTATCGCGATATGGTCGGCAACGGCCGTTACGGCAATCTGGGACGTTGGATGCTGCCGGTGAAGGCATTCGACACGCTTCAGCCGATCTACGGTCTTACCGCTTTCGCGCTGCTGGTGACGTTCGTGTGCGAGGGGCATTACGGTGTGGTGCTGCCGGTGTCGGGCATCATCCTTGGCAAGATCGTGCTCGATCTCGGCTTTCATCTCTGGTCGGTGCACGCCTATCGGCGCTGGACTGGGCGCCGCACGGGCACGAGCCTCGGGCTGGCGTTTTTCGCGGCCGTGCTGGAGCCGTTTTCGTTCCAGTTGATGCGTCACACGGGGGCAGCGCTGGGGTGGGGCCATTTCCTCACCGGACGCCAGCGTTGGGGAGTTCAGGTGCGACGCGGTATCCTGTCGAGCGAGCGCGAGACGGAGGTGTCTCGCGACAGGTGATTTTCCGGCAGTGTCCTTTTTCCGATGATTCGATCTTCGATGTGGTTGGCCATGGTGTGCGCGCTCGGCGGTGTGTTGAGTGCCGGGTGCAGCGCGCCCGAGCGCAGGCCGTCCGGTCCCGACTATGCCGCACTGGGAGGCGCGGCTGAAGTGCGTGGCGACTGGGATGGCGCGCGACGCGCCTTCGGGCAGGCGGTACTGGTGGCCGATCAATCGGGCTGGCCGGCATCGCAACGCGCGGCCATTCACTTCGACTACGGCCGGGCGCTGGGCGTGACCTGCTACTACACCGAGGCCGAACGAGAGCTGAGCCTCGCTTACGATCTCGATATTCTGACAGCCCGTTATCGGTATCCGGCACTCATCGAGCTGGCGCGGCTGTCGCTGGTGCAGCGGCAATTTTCACAATCGGCGAAGTACTTCGGCCGGGCGCTGGGTTCGCTCGATCGCATGGAGGCGGCGCGCAAGGTGCCGTACGCGTACGTCGAGGTACTCGACGATTACGCGCTGGCGTTAGGCGGCGCGGGCGATGCCGAAGCCGCCACCCGCATCATTGACCGTGCGGCGAAGGTGCGCGCCGGTCTGGACGACGCGCCACCGGGGCAGGCGAGTTCGCGCACGCCGTACGGCGCGCATTGTGGCCAACTGGCGGCGGGGGCACGATGAACTTCCTCCGCGTTCCCCTGGAAAGCGCCGGCGACTTCGACGAAATCATCGATGTTCGCACCCCGCTCGAATTCGCCGACGACCACATCCCCGGCGCCATCAATGCGCCGGTGCTCAGCAACGAGGAACGGGTAATCGTCGGCACGATGTACAAGCAGGTGTCCCCATTTGATGCCTCGCGCGTGGGCGCGGCCATGGTCGCGCGCAACATCGCCACGCATCTCGAGACGACTTTCGCCGACCGGCCGCGCAATTGGCGTGCGCTCGTCTATTGTTGGCGAGGCGGCATGCGTTCCGAGTCGATGACCGTCATCATGAACAAGATTGGTTGGCGCGCACGCCAGCTCGAAGGCGGTTACAAGGCCTACCGGCGTGATGTCGTGGCGTCGCTCGACGCGCTGCCGCCCACGCTTGATTACATCGTGCTGGCGGGGCACACGGGCAGCGGCAAGACTCGCCTGCTGCATGCGCTGGACGACTCAGGGGCTCAGGTACTCGATCTCGAGGCGCTCGCCATGCATCGCGGTTCCGTGCTGGGCGCAATGCCGGACGTGCCGCAGCCCTCGCAGAAATCGTTCGATACCGCGTTGATCGGCGCGTTGCGTGGTTTCGACCCGAAGCGGCCGGTGTTCGTCGAAGCGGAGAGCCGCCGGATCGGGCGCATTACCCTGCCCGAGTCGCTGATGACTTCGCTGCGCGGCTCGACGGTCTGTGTCGAGGTGAGCGTTTCTCTCGAGGAGCGTGTCGATCTGTTGCTGCAGGAGTACGGCCATTTGTTGGCGTTGCCGGGCCACTTCCGCACACAACTGCTTCGGCTGGTGCCGCTTCACGGACGCGCCGTCATCGATCAATGGCTCGCGTTGTTCGACGCTGGACAGCAACGAGAACTGTCGGAAGCGCTCATCACGAGACACTACGATCCCGCGTATTCGCGAAGCGCTCGAAAGATGCTGCCGGGGCTGGCGACAGCCATCCCGTTCGGGTTCCATCCGGGGGCGCAAGACCTGCGCGCGCAGGCGCAGGCCTTGCTCGCACTCATTTCACCAGCAGACAGATCCGGGTGCGCAACTGCGCCGGAGGCGTCGAGCGGGGATCGTTGAGATATTGCTCGAACATCGGGAAGTCGGCGGGCTCCAGGCCACTGTTTGGCAGCCATTCCGAAAACAGCCACTGATAAGGCCGGTTCATCTCGTTATACGGCCCGGTGTACGTCAATACCGCACAGCGCCCGGCGGGAATCTCGAAGCGTTCCAGATCCTTGCCGACATCGGCGCCGGCGGGTACGGACACGCCCGCTAATGAACGCAATTGTTCGACGGGTACCTGTTCGGGATCGTCGAGGTAGACCCCGAAGCCGGTGGCGTCGGGGTGGGCCAGCCCGTGGGCCGACGCGAGCATGAACGCGCGCACGAACACGGGGCCGATTTCCTGATAGCTGCCGCTGTGCTTGAGCACGGCGAGGGTTGTGGCGGGGAACGACTCGACGGCGATCGGATACATGATGAGCTCCTTGGGATCGATGGGGCCGGAGCGAGCGTCGCGGTAGCGTCCCGGCGGCATGCCGAAGAACGTGCCGAAGGCCCGGTTGAAGGCCGCATCCGACGCATAGCCGGCCCGCGACGCCACAACACGCATCGAATCCTCAGACCCGGCCAATGCCACCGCCGCACGATGCATGCGAATGCGCTGCACCGTGGCGTTCACCGTCTCACCGAGCAATGCGCGGTAGATCCGATGAAAGTGATACGGCGACAGACATGCCAACTCCGCGAGGTGGTACAGATCCGGCGTACTGTCCGGATGACTGGCAAGCCATGCCAGCACGGGCTCCATGCGTTGGGCATATCGAAGACGGGTCTCGGGTTTCATTTGCGCTCCTTGGACGCCAATGTATCGTCGGACGATTTGCCGATTTTGCGATTTATGGGGTTGGGCTATCGCTGTTGGCCAAGCGTGTCTCAATCGTGCGGTGTGTCAGGCAAGGGCTGTGCAAGCGGGGCCGCTGGCTCAATCGCCGAACTGCTCGATCATGCGCTGCTTCGTATAGTCGACGAAGGCTTTCGCGAGTTGCGAGGGCGGGTGCTGTGTCGAGGTGACGAGCGAGAAGCCCGATAAGACGGTCGGCTCGAACGGTTTGACGACGACGCGCCCCGCGGCATACCGGGCCGTGATCTGATCGATGATCGCCACCCCCGCGCCGTGTTGCACCAGCACGCAAATCGCTGCGGACAATTGCGACTCCGCACTCATCACCCGGTCGATCTGCCGCTCGGCGAAGATGCGGTCGATATACATCCGCCCATCGAATTCCTTCGGATACGACACAAACGACTCGTCGCGCAAATCTTCGGGATGGATCACATCTCGGTTAGCGAGGCGATGGCCGAGCGGCAGGATGCACCGCATGGGGGCACGGTGCAGCGTCTCGACGTTCACGCCGGCATGGGTGAGCGGATGGGCGATGAAACCGACGTCGCAACGGCGCCCGACCACCATATCCACCACGATGCTCGACGCGTGAATCAGCAGCGTGGTGCTGACACCCGGATGCTCGCGCATGAAGCCGGTCAAGGTCCTCGGCAGGAATTCCAGCGCGAGGGCAGGCGCGCCTGCGATATGCAGCGAGCCGCGCCGCAGCGACTTGATCTGCTCGGCGGTTTGCGCAATGCGGTCGATGCCCGCAAACGAGCGCTCCACTTCCTCGAACAGCACCAACGCTTCGGGCGTCGGGTTCAACCGGCCGTTGATTCGGTCGAATAAGGAAAACCCTACGTCGGCTTCCAGATCGTTGATCAGGCGCGTGACCGCCGGTTGCGAGATGTGAAGCATGTCGGCCGCGCGGGTGACCGTCTGGCGCAGGATCAGCGCGCGAAATGCCTCCAACTGCCGGATCTTCATCGAAACCTCATCTGCACCACCCCCATAACATTTGCGTATGGTTGGGTTAAAAAAAGTGATTTGACGGTGAGTGTGTCGAAAATGACTCTACGAAAACCACGCAATAGTTTGATTTTTTTCGTAATGCCGGGCCATAACATCACATAACACTGCATCACGCAAGGAGCTTCTCGATGAAGACTGTCGTTCCCCAAACGCTTCGCAAGCTTGGCCGCGCCGCCGTATCGATCGGTGCTGCCGGACTGGTACTCGGTGCCACGACCGCTTATGCCGACACGACGCTGTACGTCGGCGCCTATGGCGGTTCGTTTGAACAGATGCTCAAGAAGGACGTCATTCCCGGTTTCGAACGGGCGAACCCCGGCACCAAGGTGGTGATCGTGCCGGGCGATTCGACGACGACCCTCGCCAAGCTTCAGGCGCAGAAGGGCAAGGCCGGCATGGACGTGGTCTTCCTTGACGACGGTCCGATGTATCAGGCCATCCAGATGGGCTTCTGCGGCAAGCTCGCCGACGCACCGGTTTATCAGGATCTTTACGACATCGCGAGATTCAAGAGCGGCAATGCCGTGGCAGCCGGGCTGATCGCGACGGGGATCGCCTACAACACGCGTCTGTTCCAGTCGAAGGGCTGGCCCGCGCCAACGTCGTGGAAAGAGCTCTCCGATCCGAAGTACAAGGGCAAGCTCGTGATGCCGAGCATCAAGAACACCTACGGCTTGCATGCGTTGCTCGTCGAGTCGAAACTCAACGGCGGCAGCGACGCCAACATCGATCCGGGTTTCCGTGAGATGGAGAAGATTGCGCCGAACGTGCTGTCGTTCGATCCGTCGCCGGGCAAGATCGCCGAGCTGTTCCAGGCGGATGAAGTCGGCATCGCCGTATGGGGCAACGGCCGCGTGCAAGCGCTGCGTCAGCAGGGCATTCCGGTCGAATTCGTGTATCCGAAGGAAGGCGCGGTAGCCCTTAGCATGGCGATGTGTGCAGTCGATAAGTCGGCCAACGACGCGCTTGCGCAGAAGTTCATTCAGACGATTCTCTCGCCGCAGACGCAAGCCATCCTCGCCGAAAGCCAGGGGGTTGCGCCGTCCAACAAGAAGACCCAACTGTCGATGGCCGTTGCGGCACGTGTGCCGTCGCCCGCGCAGATCGACAAGCTCGTACGTGTCGACTGGGACATCGTCAATGCCAAGCGCGCCGAGTGGACGCAGCGCTGGAACCGTCAGATCGAGCGTTAAGGCGCAAGGGATCACAAGCGTCATGAGCACTCCATATTTGCGTCTCGAGCAACTCGGCAAACGCTTTGGCGACACCGTCGCGGTCGAGGGCGTCGATCTTTCGATCGAGCAGGGCGAGTTCATCTCCCTGCTCGGCCCGTCCGGTTGCGGCAAGACCACCACGTTGCAGATGATCGCCGGGTTCGTCGCCCCGAGCACGGGCCGCATTCTGCTCGAGGGCCGCGACCTCACACCGGTGCCGCCGGAAAAACGCGGCCTCGGTATCGTGTTCCAGAGCTACGCGCTGTTTCCGCACATGACCGTGGCGCAGAACGTGGCTTTCGGTCTCGACATGCGCCGCGTGGACCCTGCGCAGAAGCAACGCCGTGTGCAGGACGCTCTGGAGCTGGTGCACCTCGGCCAGCATGCGCAGCGCTACCCCCGCGAACTCTCGGGCGGTCAGCGTCAGCGTGTGGCGCTCGCCAGGGCGCTGGTGATCGCGCCGCCCGTGCTGCTGCTCGACGAGCCTCTGTCGAACCTCGACGCGAAGCTGCGCGAGCAGATGCAGGACGAGTTGCGCGCCATTCAGCGCAAGGTCGGCACGACCACCATCATGGTCACGCACGATCAGGCCGAGGCGCTCGCCATCAGCGATCGCGTGGTGTTGCTCAACGCCGGACGTGTGGTGCGTATCGATACGCCGCACGACGTATACGAAGACCCGCAGGCCACGTTCGCTGCGCACTTCATCGGGCAGACCAATCTCATCACCGGTCACCTCGACATGCGCGGCGGCGTGGCCGTGCTCGATGCGCAAGGGCACCGGCTCGCCGTGTCGCCTGCGCACGCGGGCCCAGTGTTGGCGGGCGGCGCGAGTGGGGCAACCGGGGCGAAGGGGGCGAGCGGCCCGGCAACGTTCAGCTTGCGGCCCGAGCGCATTCGCCTGACGTCGGCGACGGCGGGCCGGCTCGCCGGCCGCGTGGGGCAGCGTAGCTTCCACGGCAATCACTGGGTGCTCACGGTGTCCACGGCGCTCGGTGAACTGCGAGTGCTCGTATCGAATGACGGTGTCGTTGCCGCGAACGATGGCGAGGCGGTAGGGCTCGATTGGGCCGATGACGCGCTGCGTCTCGTGCAGGAGGGCGCATGAACGCCGCGACGTCTAGGCCATCGGGCGTCCCCGCCGTGCCGGACGCGAATGCGGCCGCGACGGTCTCGCCCGAGATCGCCAGCCAGCGGCGGGCCGCCTGGGCGCTGGTCATGCCGGCGACGATTTATTTCCTCGTGCTGCTGGCGGTGCCGCTCGTACTGACGTTCGTGCTGAGCCTGCATGGTTTCGATCCGAATCTGGGGGGGATTCTGCCGACAGTCTCGTTGCAGCACTATGTCGACATTCTGACGGACAGCTATTTCTACGAGATCTTCCTGCGCACGTTGCTGCTGTCTGTTGGTGTGACGCTTCTGTGTGTGCTGGTCGGTGTGCCCGAGGCATATTTCCTGTTCCGCATGCGCGATCCGTGGCGTTCGCTCTGTCTGGTGCTGGTGCTCGGGCCGCTGCTGATCTCGGTCGTCGTGCGCACGCTCGGCTGGTCGATCTTGCTAGGGCGTGAAGGGCTCGTGAACGCGGTGCTCGTGAAGCTGGGGCTCGTCGATCATCCGTTGCAGATGCTCTTCACGATGGGCGCGGTCACGGTGGCGCTCGTCCACGTGCTCGTGCCGCTCATGGTGCTGTCGGTGTGGACCTCGCTCACCCGGCTCGACCCGGCGGTGGCGCACGCCGCGCGCTCGCTCGGTGCAGGACGCGCGACGGTGATGTGGCGCGTGGTGCTTCCGCAGATTACGCCGGGCATTCTCTCGGGCAGCCTGATCGTGTTCGCGCTGACGGCGAGCGCCTTCGCCACACCTGCGCTCATTGGTGGACGCCGCCTGAAAGTCGTAGCGACCACGGCTTACGACGAATTTCTCGGCACGCTGAACTGGCCGCTGGGCGCTGCCATCGCCATCGTGCTGCTGATCGTCAATGTGGCCATCATCAGCGGGTATAACCGCGCACTCGAGAAGCGCTTCACGCGTCGTCTCGGCTGAGGAGGAGGGCATATGAATCGGCAAGATCCTCAGTACGACCGTAACGGTGCGGTGGCGCTCGCGTTCCATGTGCTGTTCCTCGTCTTCATCCTCGCGCCGCTGGTCGTGGTGTGTCTGGTCGCGTTCACGCCGGACAACTTCCTGTCGATCCCGACGGCGCACTTTTCACTGCGTTGGTTTTCGTCGTTGATGGGCGATGAGGACTTCCAGTCGGCGCTGCGCACAAGTCTGTGGCTGGGTGTGACATCGGCCAGCGTGTCGACGGCGTTGGCGGTGCCCACGGCGATGGGGCTGGCACGCTACCGTTTCCCGGGGCGGGATGCGATCAATTCGTTCTTGCTCTCGCCGTTGATGATTCCGCCGGTGGTATTGGGCATTGCCCTCCTGCGGCTGTTCACGCTGCTCGATATGGGCGGATCGTTCGTGAGCCTCGTGGCTTGCCATGCGCTGCTGATCTTCCCGTACGCGCTGCGCCTTATCATGTCGGCGCTCGTCGGGCAGGCCGACGAAGCGGAGCGTGCAGCGCGCTCGCTCGGCGCAGGACGCTGGACGACATTTCGCCGCATCACGTTGCCGGCGATTCTGCCGGGGGTGGCGGGCGGCTGGGTGCTGGCGTTCATCAACAGTTTCGATGAGCTGACGGCCACGATCTTCGTCACGTCGCCCACGACGATCACGCTGCCGGTGCGCATCTACATGAACATGAGCGAGACGGTCGATCCGAGCGTGGCGGCGATCTCGACGCTGCTTATCGGGCTGACGCTGGCGGTGATGTTGCTGCTCGATCGCATCTATGGACTGAACAAGGTTCTGGTTGGAAATCACTAAAACATGCAAAAGACATACGATATCGCTGTCATAGGCGGCGGCCTCGTCGGCATGGCGATCGCCTACGGGCTCGCCAAACGCGGACAACGCGTCGTCGTTTGCGATGGCGAAGATAATTCGCTGCGTGCCGCACGCGGCAACTTCGGACTGGTCTGGGTGCAGGGTAAAGGCAGTACCTGCACGGACTATGCACGCTGGTCGTTGCACTCGGCCAACACATGGCAAGGCTTTGCCGACGAGTTGTTCGCACGCACCGGCGTGTCCGTCGGCTTTCAGCGGCCGGGCGGCTTCAACATCGCGCAAACACCGGAGGAACTGGCGGTCAAGGTCGAAAGCATGCGCAAGTTGCAGGAAGCCGAGCCTGCGCTGGTGTACGAAGTGCTCGATCATGACGCGCTGGCCGAGCGCCTGCCGGCAATCGGCTCCGATGTGGCGGGCGGCATCTATTCCCCGAACGACGGTCACGTCAGCCCGCTGTACACGTTGCGCGCGCTGTTCGCCGCATTTGAACAAGCGGGCGGCGAGTATGCGCCGAACGGGCGTGTGACCGATATTCGTCAGATCGGCAGCGCGTTTCGCGTGAGCACGGGCGATACGTCGTTCGACGCCGGGCGCGTAGTGCTGGCCGCCGGTCTCGGCAATCGCGATCTCGCGCCGATGGTGGGGCTGAGCGCACCGGTTAAACCGCTGCGGGGCCAGATTCTCGTGACCGAGCGCGTCAAGCCGTTTCTCTCGTATCCCACGATCTATGTGCGCCAAACCGTCGAGGGTTCGGTGATGCTCGGCGACTCGGCCGAAGACGTGGGCTTCAACGACGGCGTGACACCGGACGTGCTCGCGGATATCGCGCGGCGCGGCATTGCGCCGTTCCCTTTGCTCAAGAACGTGCGCGTGGTGCGTGCCTGGGGGGCGTTGCGCGTGATGACGGCCGACGGTCTGCCGATCTACGAGGCCTCCGAGGCTTGCCCGGGTGCGTTCCTCGCGACCTGCCACAGCGGCGTCACGCTGGCCGCTGCCCATTGTGAAACCATCGCGCCATGGATTCTCGGCGCGCCGCGTCCCGCGCTTCTGGATCATTTCTATGCCAAACGTTTCGCTGCTTAAGTCGCTGGCGCGCAAGGATAGCGCGACGGTGCGGATATTCATCGAAGGCACCCCGGTTGATGTACCGACCGACATGAATGTGGCCGCCGCCTTGCTCTTGGCGGGCGTGACGGCTTGCCGGACCACGCCCGTGACGGGCAGCGAGCGTGCGCCGTTCTGCATGATGGGCGTGTGCTTCGACTGTCTCGTGGAGATTGACGGTGTGCCGAACCGGCAGGGGTGCATGACACCCGTGCGTGAGGGCATGCAGGTGCGTCGAATGGATGGTGCGAGGAGTGTGGCATGAGCACGAAGATCGTGGATTTGTTGGTGATAGGCGCCGGCCCCGCCGGGTTGGCGGCGGCATTGGAGGCAAAGCGTCATGGGCTCGCGCCGCTGGTGGTCGATGAAAACGGGCTGCCCGGCGGTCAGATCTATCGCAACGTCAGCCGCTCGCCGCTGGCCGACCCCGCGGTGCTCGGACCGGACTATCTGCGCGGACGTGCGCTCGTCGATGCGTTCGCCGCCGCCGGCATCGCTTATTGGCCGCAGACGCTCGCCTGGCAGATCGGCGGCGACAGACGGGTGTCCGTCACGCGGCAGGGCGCGGGCGGCGGAACGCTGCAAATCGAAGCCGGTGCCATCGTGCTTGCGAGCGGTGCGCAGGAGCGGCCGTTCCCCATTCCCGGTTGGACGCTGCCCGGTGTCATGGGCGTGGGCGCAGCGCAAACGCTGCTCAAGGCGTCGGCGCTGGTGCCCGATTCGCCTGCGGTGCTGGCCGGGTGTGGCCCGTTGCTTTATCTGTTTGCGTGGCAACTCATCAATGCCGGTGTCCCGGTGCGTGCCATTCTCGACACGGCTGAGGTCAGCGGGCGACGCGACGCCTTGCGTCATGCAGGCGGGGCCTTGCGGGCGCCGTCGTACCTGATGAAGGGTTTCAAGCTGCTGCGCGCGATTCGTGCAGCCGGTGTGCAGCACGTCAAGCATGTGGAGGCGTTGCGCGTGATCGGTTCCACGCAGGCCGAAGGCATCGAGTATGTCGTGGACGGCCGCACGGCGCGCATCGACACGGCGCTGGTGCTGCTGCATCAGGGCGTGATTCCGAACACGCAGATCACGCGCTCGATCGGTTGCGAGCACGAGTGGGACGAGGCGCAGTTGTGCTGGCGTCCGAAGACAGACGCCTGGGGCGAGACAAGCTTGCCGGGCATCTTCGTGGCCGGTGATGGCGCGGGGATTGCCGGGGCGCTGGCCGCAGAGCCGTCGGGACGGCTCGCGGCCGTCCAGGCCGCCGTGAAGCTTGGCAAACTCGACGACGCGAAGCGCGACTCGCGCACGCTTTCCCTGCGCCGTGAACTGTCGGCGCACACGGCGATTCGTCCGTTTCTCGACGCGCTGTACCGGCCTGCACAAGCCTTCCGCGCACCGGCAGACGACAGCACCATCGTGTGCCGCTGCGAAGAAGTGACGGCGGGAGATGTGCGCCGCATGGCGGGGCTGGGCTGTGTCGGCCCGAACCAGACCAAGAGTTTTTCGCGTTGCGGCATGGGCCCGTGTCAGGGCCGCTTCTGCGGTCTGACGGTCGCGGAGCTGCTGGCGCAAGCTCAGGGCTGCGCGGTGCCGGAAGTCGGTTACTACCGGATCCGTCCGCCGATCAAGCCGGTTACGCTGGGCGAGTTGGCCACTGCGGTCGAGGCCCCCGAATTCCTGAGCGAGCGCGCGGGCTTCCCCAAGTAGGTGAGGCAGGCTCGCGCCTCTCATCTGCTTCTTTTTATTCTCTTTGGAGACGTGGTTAATGAGCGATATTCAACGCCATCACACGAATGCACGGATGAGCCGTGTCGTGGTGCACAACGGAACGGTCTACATCGGTGGCCAGACGGCCGACGATCGCAGCCAGGACATCACCGGACAGACGCAGCAGGTGCTCGCGAAGATCGACGGGTATCTGAAAGACGCCGGTATCGATAAGTCGCGTCTGCTGTCGGCGCAGGTCTGGCTCAAGGACATCGAGTCCGATTTCGCCGGCATGAACGCCGTGTGGGACGCCTGGACGAGCCCGGGCAATACGCCCACGCGTGCCACCGTCGAGTCGCGTCTGGCGGCTGCCGACCTGCTCGTCGAGATTGCCGTGATTGCCGCCGCGAAGTAATCGGCAACACCGAGCGTCGTTTGCACGTTGGGCCCGCAGTTGTCTGCGGGCCCTTTTCATGAGGCGTGCGCCCCGGATTTCGTGATACTCAGGTAAACGCATTGGTGAATTTAATGCGCTCGTTGGTTGGCGTTGCGCGGGGTTCGCAAGAACGCGGTGCAGGCATAATGCGCAGGCCGCCAGGCGATGCCACTTTCCTAAACCGATGACGCCTCAGACGTTGATGAAATGACGGACCAATCGACAGACCAGGCCACGCGCGCCGAATCGCAAAGGGGGCGAGACTTCTCGCGTCGCGTGCTGGGCCTGCGCAGTCTGGGCTGCGCGCTGAGCGCCATCGCCGTTTTCACGGTGTTTCAATCGACGGGGGCGTCGCACCTCGCCTATGGCGTGTGGGCCCTCAACGCCTTCCTCTGGCCGGCCTTTGCCCATGCTCTCGCCATGTCGGCGGTCGATCCGGTCGTGGCGGAGCGTCGCAACCTGTTGTGCGATTCCGCGTTCGGCGGGGGCTGGGTCGTGGCGATGCACTTCAGCGGCGTACCGTCGGCCGTTCTGATCTCGGTGTTGCTGATGCACAATGCATCGGCAGGCGGCTACCGGCTGCTGCGCGATGGCATTCTGAGCATGATGGCCGGCGGTGTACTCGCCGGCATCTTCCTCGGTTTCGTGTTCAGGACCGAGATCGAATTCCCGGAGTTGCTGGCGAGCTTGCCGCTGCTGCTGATCTATCCGACGCTCGTCGGGCTGGCCAGCTTTCGGCTGGCGAAACGTCTCTCGAAAAGTGAGCGCGCATTGCGCCGGATCAGCGATCAGGACGATCTGACGTCGCTGCTCAATCGCCGATCGTGGATGCGGGCGTTGACGAACTGCTATGCCGACAAACGGACCGGCAGGTCGGGGACGGCAAGCATTGCGCTGATCGATATCGACGGGTTCAAGGAGATCAACGATCTCCATGGGCATCTCCAGGGCGATTCGCTGATTCGAATTCTCTCCGACGTGTTGTCGAGAGAATTGGGCCGTCACGACGTGATCGGCCGTTACGGCGGCGACGAGTTCTGCGTTCTGTTCGACGGGCAAGCGGCCGAGAAGGCTCGCAAGAAGCTGGAGCGGGTGTGTGCGGTGTTTGCCGGGGCCACCCGGGGTCTCGACACGTCGGGCAGCGTTACCCTGAGCGTTGGCGTCGCCAATTTCGACGGGGATCTCGTCTCGCCCACCGCGTGGCTGGCACTGGCCGACGGCGCGCTCTACTCGGCCAAACGTTCGGGAAAGGACTGTGTCGTCATTGCGCGTGCCGGCAGCGGGTTAGCAGGGGCCGTGCTGCGGTAGTGACGCGGGGCTCGGCAGCGTGACGGTCGTGAGCGGCACGCGGGCGCGCTCAGCCGCCGCCGTATCTACATCCCGAATTCGCGCAACCCCTCCAGATCGAGAATCGTCAGCACGCCATAGTCCACCTTCACCAGTCCGGCTTGCTCCAACACCTTGAGCGCGAGGTTGACGCGCTGACGCGACACCCCGGCGAGATAACTCAGTTCTTCCTGCGAAATCTGCACGGTGTTGTCGTCGGATGGGTACAGGGTCGGATTGAACATCGACGAGAGCGAACGCGCGACGCGGGCATCGGTGTCGAGCAAGCGTTCGTGCTCGACGGCCGCAATGAACTGACCGAGACGTTCATTGAGTTGAAGTGTCAGAAAGCGGTTGAACGGAATGCTGGTATCGAGCAACCAGTCGAACGTGGCAATCGGCATGTGAGCGACGACCGAGTCGCGCAGCGCCATCACATCGTACTTCCGGATCTCGCGCTTGAGTACCGACCCTTCGCCGAACCATGCGCCCGCAGGTACGCCCGTAAACGTCACGGACTTTCCGCTGGCCGACGCCGTCGCAATTTTCACCAAACCTTCGATGACACCGAACCAGGCGTGCGTGGGGTCGCCCTTGCGGCACACGTAGCCGCCGTTCTCGACAGGCCGCACCTGAATTTCCGCCACCACGCGTTCGCGCTGCGCTGGCGTCAGTCCTTGCGCCCATACGCTGCGCTGCAACAGGGTTTCGAGCGACATATAGGGATTTTCCCTTGATTGTCATCCGGGTGACAAATCCGCCGTGAGCCATGAGGTATCTTCGCCTTGCCTGGTAGCGCCGAGACAAGCATTCATGGCGGTTCGTACACGACGCCGAAGCACAAGTATAGAAGCTGCCGACTGCCGGGCATAGCCGTTGTCGCTCCGTATTGCAGACTTTCGCAGACTCAAGCAGGTCACCGAATAAAAGCGTCGTTCAGAGACGCAACTCGCAATAGAAAACTAGAGAGCGTGCCACACGCACGCGCGCCGACCGAGCCACGCCACTCCCCCTCGACAACCGTCGAATCGTGGCGAGACACAGGAGACAGGCATGCAGGAGCGGACCACTTTCCCGCGTTTATTGCTGGCCCATGCCGCGACGCACGGCGCCCGCACGGCGTATCGGGAAAAAGATCTGGGAATCTGGCAAAGCTGGAGCTGGCAGGAGGCCGCGCATGAAGTCCGGATGCTGGCTTGCGCGCTGGCGGCAGCCGGATTCAAGCGGGGCGACAACCTCGCCATCGTCGGCAATAATCGCGTGCGCCTGTATTGGGCGATGACGGCGGCACAAGCGCTGGGTGGCGTGGCCGTACCGTTGTATCAAGACGCCGTTGCGGCCGAAATGATCCACGTGCTCGAAGACGCCGAAATCGATTTCGCCATCGTCGAAGACCAGGAGCAAGTCGACAAGCTGCTCGAGCTGCGTGAGCACGTGACGCGCCTGTCGCACATCATCTACGAAGACCCGAGAGGGCTGCGTAACTACGACGCCGCAGGTTTGCAGTCGTATGCCGCCGCAGTGGAGCAGGGCCGCGACTTCAACGCCAGACATCCGCGCTACTTTGACGATGCGGTAGCGAGCGTCGATCCGGACGACACGGCGACGATTCTCTACACGTCGGGTACGACGGGGAAGCCCAAGGGCGTTTGCCATTCGCACGCCGGTCTGATCGGCGCCGCGTTTCACGGCAGTGCTTTCGATAGACTCGCCCCCGGCGACGAGGTGCTGTCGTACCTGCCCATGGCATGGGTCGGCGATCACCTATTTTCCTACGCACAGGCTTTGGTAGCGGGCTTCACCGTCAATTGTCCCGAATCGCCAGAGACGGTCGCCACGGACATGCGCGAGATCGGGCCGACTTACTACTTTGCGCCGCCGCGCGTTTATGAAAACGTGCTCACGCAAGTGATGATCCGCATGGAAGACGCGAATCGTTTCAAGCGAAAGATGTTCGCGCATTTCATGGACGTGGCGAACCGGTGTGGTGCGGCGGTGCTCGACCGGCGTCCTGTGCCGCTGCTCGACAGGCTGCAATACGCGCTGGGCAATCTTTGCGTGTACGGGCCGCTGCGCAACACGCTCGGCATGAGCCGGATTCGCACGGCCTATACCGCCGGGGAGGCCATCGGCCCGGATCTGTTCCGCTTCTATCGCGCAATCGGCATCAACCTGAAACAGTTCTACGGGCAGACGGAGACGTGTGCGTACGTTTGTCTGCAACCGGACCGTCAGGTGCGATTCGACAGCGTGGGGCCGGTAGCGCCGGGCATGGAAATCAAGATCGCCGATAACGGGGAAGTGCTGGTGCGCGGTGTGGGATTGCTCAAGGAGTACTACAAGCGGCCCGACGCCACGCGCGAAGCCCTCGACGAGGCCGGATACTTCCGCACGGGCGACGCCGGCATCATCGACGCGGACGGTCATCTGCGCATCATCGATCGTGCCAAGGATGTGGGCAAACTCGCTTGCGGGTCGCTGTTTGCGCCGAAGTACATCGAGAACAAGCTCAAGTTCTTCGCGTACATCAAGGAGGCGGTTGCGTTTGGCGACGGTCGTGATGGCGTGTGCGCGTTCATCAACATCGACATGGATGCCGTGGGCAATTGGGCGGAGAGGCAAAGCCTTGCCTATGCAGGGTATGTCGACCTCGCCACTCATTCACGTGTTGCCGAACTGATTCTGGGGTGTGTGGACGCCGTGAATGCGGATCTCGCCAAAGAGCCGGCATTCTTGGCGGCGCAGATTCGGCGCTTCGTGATCCTGCATAAGGAACTGGACCCGGACGACGACGAACTCACACGCACGCGCAAGGTGCGTCGCGCGTTCATCGCGCAGAAGTACGACGTGCTGGTCGATGCGTTCTATTCGGGCAAGTCGACACAGTTCATCGAGACGCGCGTGAAGTTCGAGGATGGGCGCGAGGGCAGCGTGAGCGCCACGCTCACGATACATCCCGCGCGCGTGGTCGGTGCCCGCTCGCCCGTCGACGACCCTGCGCCTGTGAAATTGCGCTGCGCCGCCTGACATTCGCAACGGCCCTCATCGGAACTCAGCCAGGCGCTGCCAGGCACTTCGCAGGAGAAGGCATGAACGACAACCGCAAAACCGGCGACATCTTGCTCGATTTGCAGCACATCAGTCTGTCGTTTGGTGGTGTGAAGGCGTTGACGGACATCTCGTTCAACGTTCGGGAGCACGAGGTCCGCGCGATCATCGGCCCGAACGGTGCGGGCAAGAGTTCGATGCTCAACGTGATCAATGGCGTTTACCACCCGCAGCAAGGCACGATCGTTTTCCGGGGACAGGTGCGGCAGCGCATGCATCCGACGTCGGCCGCGCGTCAGGGCGTGTCGCGCACGTTCCAGAACATCGCGCTGTTCAAGGGCATGACGGTGCTCGACAACATCATGACGGGACGCAACACCCGGATGCGCTCGGGGCTGCTTGCCAGCGCGATCTGGTGGGGGCGTGCGCGCCGGGAGGAAATGGCCAATCGCGCCAAGGTCGAGGAGATCATCGACTTCCTCGAAATTCAACACATCCGCAAGACACCGGTCGGACGACTGCCGTATGGCCTGCAAAAACGCGTCGAGCTGGCGCGCGCGCTTGCAGCCGAGCCGGAGCTGTTGCTGCTCGACGAGCCGATGGCCGGTATGAACCTCGAAGAGAAGCGCGACATGTGCCGCTTCATTCTGGAAGTCAACGAAGAGTTCGGCACGACGATCGTGCTGATCGAGCATGACATGGGCGTGGTGATGGATATCTCCGACCGGGTCGTGGTGCTCGATTACGGCAAGAAGATCGGCGACGGCACGCCTGCCGAGGTCAGAGACGATCCGGAGGTCATTCGTGCCTATCTGGGCGCCGCACAGGGCATGCCCGCTGCGGCATGACAGGTAGAGGGTAACCGTCGCTCGGCGACGCGATGGCAACTTGGAGACATCGATGCAGTTCTTTCTGGAAATCCTGATCGGCGGGTTGCTCTCGGGGGTGATGTATTCGCTCGTTGCGCTCGGTTTCGTGCTGATCTTCAAGGCATCCGGCGTATTCAACTTCGCGCAGGGCGCGATGGTGTATTTCGCGGCGCTCTCGGTGGTCGGCTTGATGGAGCGCGGCTTGCCACTGTGGCTGGCCGCCATCGGCGCGTTCGGCGTCATGGTGCTGGTCGGGGCCGCCACGGAGCGTTTCGTGCTGCGAAAGCTGGTGAACCAGTCACCCATCACGTTGTTCATGGCGACCATCGGCCTGTCGTTCTTCCTCGAGGGACTGGCGCCACTGTTGTGGGGCAACGAGGTGCGCCCGCTGTCGCTGGGCATTGTCGATGAGCCGATCGCATCGATCATGGATTCGACGGGGGTACTCGTCAGCAGCTTCGATCTGGCTGCGGCGGGCATCGCGGCCGTGCTGGTGGCGCTGCTCGCGCTGTTCTTCAAGGTGACGAGCATTGGCCGCGCGCTGCGCGCGGTGGCCGACGATCATCAGGCAGCGCTCTCGCTGGGTATTCCGTTGCAGCGGATCTGGGTGGTGGTGTGGAGCGTCTCGGGGTTCGTCGCGCTGGTGGCTGGCATGCTCTGGGGCTCGCGCAACGGCGTTCAGTTTGCCCTGACGATGACCGCGCTCAAGGCGCTGCCCGTGTTGATCCTGGGCGGCTTCACGTCGATCCCCGGCGCAATTGTCGGCGGGTTGATTATCGGCGCGGCGGAAAAGCTCGCGGAGATCTACGTGCCGCAATTGCTGCAAAGCCAGTTTGGCGGGAATTTCGGGGGCATCGAGGGCTGGTTCCCGTACGTCTTCGCATTGCTGTTCCTGCTGGTTCGCCCAGAAGGGTTGTTCGGCGAGCGGCACATCGATCGGGTCTGAGCCGCCGGTATTCCACTCGGGACGTACGCGCACGCATTCATCGCAGAGGCCATACATGTTCTATCGCGAAGCTGGGCAGTTCAAGACATCTTACGAAGCCGACAGTCAGATTTTCCCGATCCGGCAGGACCGGGTTGCCGTGTGCACCGTGCTCGCCATTGCGTTCGGCGTGCTGCCGTGGATTGCCACCGAGTATTGGCTGACGGCGATTCTGGTGCCCTTTCTCGTGTTCTCGCTCGCCGCGCTGGGGCTCAATCTTCTGACGGGCTACGCCGGGCAACTGTCGCTGGGCACGGCAGCGTTCATGGCAGTCGGCGCGTACGCGTCGTATAACTTTCAATTGCGCATCGAAGGCATGCCGATTCTTGCGTCGTTCGCCCTCGGGGGTGTTTGCGCGGCACTCGTCGGCATTGCGTTCGGTCTGCCGTCCTTGCGCATCAAGGGCTTCTATCTGGCGGTCGCCACGCTTGCGGCGCAGTTCTTCGTGCTGTGGGTGCTGACGAAGTTTCCGTGGCTCTCGAACAATAGTTCGTCGGGCGTGATTACCGCGCAGAAGATCTCCATTCTTGGCGTGGACGTCGACACGCCGGTGCGCAAATACCTGTTCGTGCTGGGTGTCGTGACCGTCATGGCGCTTGTGGCGAAGAATCTGGTGCGCTCCCACATCGGCCGCGCCTGGATGGCGGTGCGCGACATGGACGTTGCTGCCGAAGTCATCGGCATTCCGCTAATGCGCGTCAAACTGCTGGCCTTCGCGGTGAGTTCGTTCTATTGCGGCGTGGCCGGCGCGCTCTACGCCTACTGCTACCTTGGTTCGGTCGAACCGGATGGCTTTTCGCTCGATCTGTCCTTTCGTATCCTGTTCATGATCATCATCGGCGGCGTCGGCAGCATTCTCGGCAGCTTTCTGGGGGCGGCCTTCATTCTGCTGCTGCCGATTCTGCTCGACAGCACGTTGCCCGCGATCGCCACGTTCCTGCATTTGCCGTTCACCAACGCCACCGTCTCGCATATCCAGTTGATGGTCTTTGGCGGTCTCATCATCTTTTTCCTGATTGTCGAACCGCACGGGCTGGCGCGGCTTTGGCAGATTGCTAAGGAGAAGCTGCGCATCTGGCCCTTCCCGCATTGAGATTCGGCTGGCTCGTGCACCGGGAGTTGCGCGCTGCCAGACACGTTTTGCCATGAATAAAACCACAGATGGAGACACAGCATGAACACGAAAAACTTGGCGGTCTCGTTGGGTACGGCGCTCGTGCTCGGCATCGGGAGCGTGGGCGCATCGTTCGCGCAATCGAACGACCAGTTCATCGCCCTTGCCGACTATCGGGTCGGGCCATATGGCGCGAACGGGCAATCGTTCTACGGCGGTTTCATCGACTATCTGCAATACGTGAATCTGAAGAATGGTGGCGTCAACGGCGTCAAGCTGACGTGGGAGGAGTGCGAGACCGAGTACAACAACGCCAAGGGCGTGGAGTGCTATGAACGTCTCAAGGGCAAGAACCCGGTCACCAAGGGCACGGCGTATCACGTCATGGCGACGGGGATTTCCTACGCGCTGATCGACAAGACGGCAACCGATCAGGTGCCGCTGGTGATGATGGGCTATGGCCGCACCGATGCCGTGGATGGCACGGTGTTTCCTTGGGCATTCCCGCTGGTGACGACGTATCAGATGCAGGCGTCGGCCATCATCAAGTTCCTCGCGAGCAAGAACGGCGGGTCGCTCAACGGCAAGAAGATCGTCTTTCTGTATCACGACTCGGCCTATGGCAAGGAGCCGATCGTCGCGATGCAGGCGGAGTCGAAGATCAACAAGTTCAACCTCATCGAGATTCCGGTCGCGCACCCAGGTAACGAACAGGGTGCGCAATGGCTGCGTATTCGTCAGGAGAATCCCGACTACGTGGTGTTCTGGGGCTGGGGCGTGATGAACCAGACGGCGCTCAAGGCCGCGCAAAAGGTCGGCTATCCGCGCGAGAAGATCGTCGGTAGCTGGTGGGCCGGCTCCGAAGAAGACACGATTCCGGCGGGCCCGGCGGCCAAGGGATACATGAGCGCGACGTGGAACGTGGCAGGCAAGCAGGTGCCAGTCATCGCCGACATCGAGAAGGTGGTCTACGGCGCGGGCAAGGGCAACATGCAAGACCCGTCGAAGGTCGGCTCGGTGCTGTACAACCGTGGTGTTTCGGCGGCGGTGGCGACGGTCGAGGCGCTCAACACGGCGCAGAACAAGTTCGGTAAGGGCAAGGTCATGACGCCGGTGCAGGTGCGCTGGGCGCTCGAGAACCTGAATATCGACGCCGCCCGGCTCAAGGCGCTGGGCGCGACCGGCCTGCTGCCCGACATCAAGACGAGCTGCGAGGATCACGAGGGATCGGGCAAGGTGCGCATCCAGCAATGGGACGGCGCCAAGTGGGTGCTCGTGTCGGACTGGATCGAGGGTAACCGGCGTCTGATTCACCCGCTTTTCGAGGCCTCGGCCAAGCAGTACGCCAAAGAGAAGGGGATGACGCCCGCCTGCTACAAGATGTAATCGACGCCTTCGCCCGCGTGGCAGCGCGCCACGTGGGCGAAGGCTGACGAACCATGGCCGGTGGATGAACCCGGCAGCATCGATTCCGGAGTTATGCATGGAAGCGAGTTTGCGCGTCAACAATATCGAAGTCATTTACGACCACGTCATTCTCGTGCTCAAGGGGGTGTCGCTGATCGTGCCGGAGGGCAAGATCGTGGCGTTGCTCGGGGCCAACGGGGCGGGCAAGAGTACGACGCTCAAGGCGATTTCGAACCTGCTTCACGCCGAGCGCGGCGAGGTCACGAAGGGCACGATCGACTATCGCGGCGAGCGGGTCGAGAAGCTCACGCCGAACGGTCTGGTCAAGCGCGGGGTGATTCAGGTGATGGAAGGCCGTCACTGCTTCGGGCATTTGACCATTGAAGAGAATTTGCTGACGGGCGGTTATGTGCGGCATGCGTCGCGCAGTGCCCAGCAGCATGCGCTGGAACGCATCTATGCCTACTTCCCGCGCCTGAAGACGCGCCGCAAATCGCAAGCGGGTTACACGTCGGGCGGCGAACAGCAGATGTGCGCGATCGGGCGCGCCATGATGGCGCAGCCGTCGATGATATTGCTCGACGAGCCGTCGATGGGGCTCGCGCCGCAGATCGTGGAAGAGATCTTTGCCATCGTGCGCGACCTGAACCAGCGCGAGAACGTCAGCTTCCTGCTGGCCGAACAGAACACGATGGCGGCGCTGCGTTACGCGGACTATGGCTACATCCTCGAAAACGGCCGGGTGGTGATGGACGGCGATGCGGCGTCGCTGCGCGATAACGAGGACGTCAAGGAGTTCTACCTGGGAATTGCCAAGGACGGCGCCAGTAGCGCCGGGAGCTTCCGAAACGTCAAGAGCTATCGACGGCGCAAGCGCTGGATCGCCTGAGCAATTGCGCGCTTGCGTGTTTGCGAGATCGAATGAGTGGCTGACTGTTAATCCTCAACGTATTTCCGTCAATATGAACGATTACTTCGACACGCTGGAAACCCGTGCGCCGGAGGTTCGCGAGAAGGCACTGCTGGCGGCGTTGCCGGCGCACGTGTCGCATGCGCAGACGCACGCGCCGTATTTCACGCAGGTGCTGGGCAACGTCGATGCGAAGGACATCGGCTCGCGCGATGCACTGGCCTGCCTGCCTGTGACGCGCAAGTCGGATCTGTCGGCGTATCAGGTGCGCCGCCCTCCGTTCGGCGGGATGAACGCAACGCCCCTGGGCGGTCTGGCGCACGTGTACCAGTCGCCCGGTCCGATCTACGAGCCGGACGGCCGCGGCAGTGACTGGTGGCGCTTTGCGCGTGCCATGTTTGCCGCGGGCTTGCGCGCGGGCGATCTGGTCTATAACACGTACTCGTATCACTTCACGCCGGCCGGGATGATGATCGAGACGGGCGCTGCCCGGCTGGGATGCTGCGTATTTCCGGCCGGGGTCGGGCAGACGGAGATGCAGCTTGCCGCGATTCGTCATCTGCAACCCGTGGCGTATGCCGGGACGCCGTCGTTTCTGAAGATATTGATCGAGAAGAGCGAGGCGGCCGGAGCGGATATCGGCTGCATTCGTCGGGCGACGCTCTCGGGCGAGGCATTACCGCCATCGTTACGCGATTGGTTCAAGACGCGCGGCATTACGGCACGGCAATTGTATGGCACGGCCGATCTGGGATTGATCGCGTTCGAGAGCGACGCACAGGCGGGATTGATCGTCGACGAGAACGTGCTGGTGGAGCTGGTGGAGCCGGGTGGCACGAAACCGGTGCCGGACGGTGAGATCGGTGAGGTCGTGGTCACGAACTTCAATCCGGACTATCCGTTGATTCGTTTCGCGACGGGGGATCTGTCGGCGGTAGAGGCGGGAATCAGCCCGTGCGGGCGCACCAATATGCGGCTCAAAGGCTGGCTCGGCCGCGCCGATCAGACGGTCAAGGTGCGCGGTATGTTTGTGCACCCAGGGCAGATCGGCGAGATCGGCAAGCGGTATCCGGAGTTGGTTCGCCTGCGGCTGCGAGTGGAAGGGCGGATTGGCGACGATCGGATGCGGCTGATTTGCGAGACGAACGCCGCACCGCCCGAAGGGCTGGCTGCGCGCGTGCAGGAAACACTCCGGGATGTGACCCGGTTGCGCGGCGAGGTCGATTTTGTCGCCGCCGGGACACTGCCGACCGATGGGAAACTGGTCGAGGACGCGCGGGCTTACGATTGATTTGCCGTCCGTTGTGCACAAGTAGCATCAACGAACGTGCTGCGGTCGTAATAGGTCGCAGCACGGTGATATGGGATTGGCGCCATCGCCCCGCAAGCGGTCAACAGGCCGATGAGGGCAAAAAGATTCGGATGGATAAGAAACCAATCGATGGCGGATAGCCGATTCGAAAGGTAGATCCGCCCAGGTGCGGCCAATCACTTATTCACTGCGCGAAAGTTCGTGAGGCTTGCATCCGGATTCATTGCTATGAACGATACTCATGCCCGGCACTAGCCCGAGTTTGGCAGAGTCGCCTGTCGGTACCGTGAGAATCATCCGGATTTCCTCCGCCTGGCCCTGCCAGATGCTTTTGATTTCCCTCCATTCCCATGTCCCTGCTGGATTCGTGATGGACTGATCTGTCGCGGTCACTGTGGGACTTCCGTACTGTTTTACCAGAGCGTATTGCTCGTTTGCGTAATTTGCGGCTGTAAAAGTGAGGGACTTCGAGACCAGCGAAAGACCTGTGGTACAGAACACCAAATGGTAAGTGTCCAGCGCGCCCGTATTGGGGTCACGCCGATGAATGAACACGCCTCCAGGCTTCTCGTCGAGCGTGTCGCCGCGAGCTTTGGCTTCGCGCAATACGTCCTCCTTCTTGTTGCCGCCAACGAAGCCCCAAGCCTCGAAAGCCGTCGCCTTCGAGGCTTGGCTCAGCAGGCCTAGCGCGACGAAGGCAAGTGCGCACATGTTCTCTTTGATCATCGTATTGGAAAGGTCTATGGCCGCGGGTGGGCGGTGCCGGAGTCGAATTGCCACCAGTCCCGCCGTACCACAATCGTTTTGATTGTATTTGGCGCCAACCCGCGTTTGCGAGGCGCCACTTATTTATTGGTCGTCGCCGAAATCCCTGTGAGGACTGTCGGTGCTACAAAAGTAACGTAATCCTGCCCGCGGTGCTGGCCAATCTGCTGAAGAAAGCCACGGAACTGCGCAGACTTATCGGTAGTCTTCTTTCCCAGCTCAGAGTCGATCTCAAAGCCGAAATAGGTCGGAATGACCTCCTTGTCCTTCACGGCCCACTGGATGACTTCCGTGACGGATTTCACACCGTCATATTGTCGGTGGAGATTGGCGATGTCGTTGGCATATCGCTGCTGATAGCTTTGCCTCGATCCTTCCAGCGACGCGGTATTTGTACCGGAATTGGCCTTGTCGAGTTCTGCCTGATAGCGCTCGACTTCAGACACGGCGTAAGCCCTTGAGGCATCCCACACCTGCTTCGCCTTCAGCGCCGAAGGGCCATCCATGCCGGCCATCTGGGCCTGACTCTTTTCGTCGATTTGCCGCAATTCGGCCTTTTTCTCTTCGAGGAGCTTCGTATAGCGAGCCGCATCGCCTGCCGCGCCTTCAATGGCTTTCCCGAGATTGTCGTTGCTGGCTTTGAGATAGCCGTTGATCTCGTCAATCTGCGCATCGCGAACCTTGTTCAACTCGGCGACGGCGTCGTTCAACTCGCAGCGATATTCAACCGCCGTGCGATTGCTGCTGTCTTTGAACGTTTTCCAACTAATGCTTTTGCAGGCGGCACGTTCGGACAATGCCGAGCCGTAAGTGTGCGTCGTGTCGACGGGGTCGTTGGCGGCTTTCACCTGACCGATTTCGGAGTCCTCGCAACCCGCCAGAAGGACGCAGAGCAGTGCCGCAGCGACACCATATCGTAATCTCAGATTCATTTCTTCCGCATTTCATAAAAGACGACGGCCCCATATCTCCTGCGGCGGGGATGCACGAGATCCCGGTCGCAGGAGATATGGGGATTGCTACGGGCCGGCATTGATGCCGAACCGTCTGAGAGATAACGGCATTTTTCTGCGGATGTTTAATACACCTGATGATCTGCCTGGCACGCCATCGGCGGGCGCGCGCAGTCATCGCATCCATAAAAAAATGGCGTCGAGAGCGGAACGCTCCGGACGCCATTTGATCGTGATGCGACGGTGTGACGGCGCAAGTCCCGCGCCGTCACCCAGCTTCACACTTACATCTGCACCGTGTCGGCGACTTCCTTGAAGTCTTCGATCTGGTCGAAGTTCATGTACTTGTAGATCTTGTCGCCGTTGGTGGCGAGTACACCCATGTCGGCCATGTACTCTTCCTTGCTCGGAATCTTGCCCAGACGCGAGCAAATCGCGGCGAGTTCGGCCGAGCCAAGGTACACGTTCGTGTTCTTGCCGAGACGGTTCGGGAAGTTGCGGGTGGACGTCGACATGACCGTCGCGCCTTCGCGCACTTGTGCCTGGTTACCCATGCACAGCGAGCAGCCCGGCATTTCTGTACGGGCACCCGCCGTGCCGAAGACACCGTAGTGACCTTCTTCCGTCAATTGCTTCTGATCCATCTTGGTCGGCGGGGCAACCCACAGCTTGACCGGAATGTCGCGCTTGCCTTCGAGCAGCTTGGACGCCGCGCGGAAGTGACCGATGTTGGTCATGCACGAGCCGATGAACACTTCGTCGATCTTCGCACCGGCCACGTCCGACAGGGTTTTCACGTCGTCCGGATCGTTCGGGCAGGCCACGATCGGCTCGTGGATGTCGGCCAGATCGATCTCGATGACCGCGGCGTATTCCGCATCGGCATCCGGCGAGAGCAGCTTCGGATCGGCCAGCCATTGCTCCATCGCCGCGATACGGCGTTGCAGGCTGCGCGGGTCTTGATAACCTTGCGCGATCATCCACTTCAGCAGCGTGACGTTGCTGTTGAGGTACTCGATGATCGGTTCCTTGTTCAGATGCACCGTGCAACCGGCGGCCGAGCGCTCGGCGGAGGCGTCCGAGAGTTCGAACGCTTGCTCGACCTTCAGGTCGGGCAGGCCTTCGATTTCGAGGATGCGGCCCGAGAAGATATTCTTCTTGCCTTGCTTGGCAACGGTCAGCATGCCTTGCTTGATGGCGTACAGCGGGATCGCATTGACGAGATCGCGCAGCGTGACGCCGGGCTGCATCTTGCCTTTGAAGCGGACCAGCACCGACTCCGGCATGTCCAGCGGCATCGTGCCGGTGGCGGCCGCGAAGGCGACCAGCCCCGAGCCTGCCGGGAAGCTGATGCCGATCGGGAAACGCGTGTGCGAGTCACCGCCGGTGCCCACCGTGTCGGGCAGCAGCATGCGGTTCAGCCACGAGTGGATCACACCGTCGCCCGGACGCAGTGCGATGCCGCCACGCGTGCTGATGAAGTTCGGCAGGGTCTGGTGCGTCTTCACGTCCACCGGCTTCGGATAAGCGGCGGTGTGGCAGAACGACTGCATGACGAGATCGGCCGAAAAACCGAGGCAGGCCAGATCCTTGAGTTCGTCGCGGGTCATCGGGCCGGTGGTGTCTTGCGAGCCGACCGAGGTCATCTTCGGTTCGCAGTACGTGCCCGGACGAATGCCCTGACCTTCGGGCAGACCGCAGGCGCGGCCAACCATCTTCTGCGCCAGCGAGAAGCCGCGGCCGCTGTCGGCCGGCTGCTGCGGCAGGCGGAACAGGGTCGACGCGGGCAGACCAAGGGCTTCGCGAGCCTTGGCGGTCAGGCCGCGACCGATGATGAGGGGAATACGGCCACCGGCGCGCACTTCGTCGAACAGCACGTCGGACTTGACCTGGAACTCGGCGATGACTTCGCCGTTCTTCAGCGCCTTGCCTTCGTACGGGCGCAGTTCGACCACGTCGCCCATTTCCATCTTCGACACGTCGAGTTCGATCGGCAGGGCGCCGGCGTCTTCCATCGTGTTGTAGAAGATCGGGGCGATCTTGCTGCCCAGGCACACGCCACCGAAGCGCTTGTTCGGGATGAAGGGGATGTCTTCGCCCGTGAACCACAGCACCGAGTTGGTGGCCGACTTGCGCGAGGAGCCGGTGCCGACCACGTCACCCACATAGGCGACCAGATGACCTTTTTCCTTGAGCGATTCAATGAACTTGACCGGGCCGCGCTTGCCGTCTTCTTCCGGGGTAATGCCGGGGCGTGCGTTCTTGAGCATCGCCAGCGCGTGCATCGGAATGTCCGGGCGGGTGGTGGCGTCCGGGGCCGGCGACAGGTCGTCGGTGTTGGTCTCGCCCGTTACCTTGAACACGGTAATGGTCAGGCTTTGCGGCACTTCCGGACGGCTCGTGAACCATTCGGCGTCGGCCCAGCTCTGGAGCACGGCGCGCGCATTGGCATTGCCCTTGTCGGCCAGTTCCTTGACGTCATGGAACTGATCGAACATCAGCAGGGTTTTCTTGAGGGCGTCGGCGGCGACGGTGCCGACTTCGGCGTCCGGCAGCAGTTCGATCAGCGGCTGGATGTTGTAGCCGCCCAGCATCGTGCCGAGCAGTTCGGTCGCACGGGCACGCGAGATCAGCGCGCAGCGGGTCTCGCCCTTGGCAACTGCGGCAAGGAAGCCTGCCTTCACGCGAGCGGCTTCGTCCACGCCGGCGGGCACGCGATGGGTGATCAAGTCGAGCAGGGTCTGCGCTTCGCCAGCCGGCGGGTTCGTCAGCAACTCGACCAGTTCGGCAGTCTGCTGTGCCGTCAGCGGCAGGGGAGGAATACCAAGCGCGGCGCGTGCGGCCACGTGAGCACGATAGTTTTCAAGCATGGGGAGACCTGCTGTGTTGCGTTTCGGGGGAAGGCTGTTCAGGCCTCCAAGGCTATACCGGGCGCTACTTTGATCGTGATTTTAGTCTCGACGCCGCGTCTCGTCAAACGTCTTATATCTTATATAAGAGTTCGGCGAGGCGAGCGTTCGTCGTCCGACGGTCGCCGTGACTTGACCTCATTTGCCGAGCAGGACTTCGATGCCGTGTTCAGCCCCGGCGGATTGTCGCGGGATACGGCCATCGTCTATGGGCCTCACGAGGGGGCTTTGAATTATCTGTTCTCGCCATTGAGTTCCGGTGCGAGTTGCCAGACGCGGGGCGATCTGTCTTGTGCCGGGGAGATGCCCCCATTACCCTTGTTTCTGACTACTGCGCAACTCGATTCGAATGGATTGAGGCTGGCGGGTAGTTCTCCCCTGCGGTTTACCTCGACCGCACTTCTCCCTACCGGCCCCCAGGTGGTAGGGAGCCTACGCCGCCTCTTTCAGGGGCGGTTTTTTTTGCCCGGCGCATGGCAGTCCGATCGGCTCGCCGGGCGTTCACTTTTTGGCGGGGGACGGCGGAAGCACGGCATCGGGGGCGCCGTCGTGCGATATGAGAATCGCCAGCCATCTTGAGCTTTCAAACTGCGCGGCGATGACCATCACGAGGACGGTCAGTGGCGTCGAAAGAATGGCGCCGGGTACCCCCCACACCAGCGTCCAGATCCCCAGTGCGAACAGTCCGACCAATGGGTCCGTGTTCGTGCTTTTCGCCTGGAGCTTGGGGAGCACGAGATTGTGGGCAATTTGGAAAATGGAAAGGGTGAGGACAAACACCCCGAGCGGCACGGTAATCGAATCGCTATGGAGCGCGGCAAATAGTGCGGGCACAACGCTCGCTACGAACGGTCCCACGACGGGCATGAACGCGAGAAAAAACACTGTGACTGCCCAGAATGCGGTATTGGGCAGTTCGGCAATCCGGAAGACCAGCGCGGAGATGACGGCAATCGCCAGGTTGATGGCCGTCTGAGAGATCAGATAAGCCTGTACGCCATGCACGATCTTGTTGAGAACGATGCGCTGCGAATTCGCTCTGGCCTCGCTCGTCGTGATCCGCAGTATTTTCGGCTCGGTGTTCGTCATTGCCCCAAGCAGCATGAACACGAGAAACATCAAGGTAAGAAATGCCATCGACACGGCGTTTCCCACCCAGGCGGCAAGGCTGTGCTCGAGTTTGGGGAGATCGATCAACCCGATAACGGTTGCGAGATCGAATTTCCGCCCGAAGCCCACGGCGGCAGACCGAATGAGGCGGTCGAGTTGAGCGGGGAGGTCGGGGGACTGCTGGATGAGATCGCTGATGCCCTGGAGCGTGATGATGAAGATGCTATAGGCGGTGAACCCCACAATCGCTGCGGTAGCCACCAGGATCAGCCATTTGGGCGCTCGCGGAAGGAGGCGCACGACCACGGAGACGATGCCCGAAATCAGAATTCGCAGGAGTATGGCGAGAAAGAACGGGATGAGTACCGGGCGAAGAAAATACAGGGTTGCCAGACCTGCGGCTACGCCTGTAGTTGTCTGTGCAACGGACCCGGGTGTTGTTGTCATGATGGATTTTCTTAACGGTCAAGGCAGAAAACGCGCCTCTGATCGCGCGTCTTTCGTCCGCAAGAATATCAGGCTAATTTATTTCGGGGTGATGGCATCGGCGATGCGGACTGGCGGGGGCGTGCGCGTGGCGAGGCGCACAAAAACAGGGGCCGCCTCGCTGCGTCGGCAGCCGGCGGCCCCTGTCGTCACTCACATCCTTTCGCGGATGACTCCGCTCACTGGCTCGCGCTTACTTCACTTCCTCGATCTCGCCCGGCTTCCACGTCTTGTCGAACCATGCATCGAGGGGGCCGTACAGTCGCAAGATCGTGAACCAGCCTTTGCCCGGCACCGTCTGCGTCCAATTGGCCTCTTTACCTTTGGGCGCCTCGGGCCCGAAATACAGATCGACTGACCCGTCGGCGTTGGCGATCAACTTGTCACGCTTGTTGTTCTTGCTGGGGAACGGTTGCGAGGTCTGAAGCTCGGAGCGGGTCTGCGGATCGTAGAGAACCACCGACCAGAAGTCCTTAGCCGGCACGCCATTGGGAATGCGGAGGCGGTAGTGCTTCGCGCCGTCGAGAGGCTTGCCTGCCGCATCGGCGCTGGCAATCGCATACTGCGAACCCTTGCCGACCAGTTTCGCAGCCATCGCAGGCGTGTTGACCGTGGCGACATAGAAGAAGCTGGTACGTGCATCGAGGTCGCGGCCCGAGAGACCGTCGCCGCCCAGCCAGCGATAATCGTCACCGATAAAGCCGGATCGCCACGCACTATTCGGATACAGCGCGGCGCGCGGATCGCGACTGCGGAAGCTGATGGCACGCGCGGTGGCGTTACCGACGGCGACCGCATCGGTGAGAATCTTCGTCATCCGCTCGTCGGGGGCGAATGTCTTGCCCTTGCGGATGCCAATCGAGGCGACCAGTCCACGCAGTTCGGGATCGATGAAACCGATAGGTTCCTTCTGGATGACGTGATCGAGTTCCTCGAAGAACGCGAAGGTGTTGGCATGCACCGTGTTGAGGGCTTGTTTCGAGGAGTTGATGAACTCCATCTTTGGCGGGTTCTTTGCGCGGCTCAGCGAGTAGACCTTGAAACCTTCGCGGAACATCTTCGATGCCGCGTCGGGTTTGCCGTCCACCAGGAATCCGCGCAGGACCACGAAGTTCACATAGGAGGGTGAGCGCGAGATGTAGTACTCGCCACCGTCCTTCACATCCTTGGGGAGTTTGCCCGTGTAGTCCGGGGGCACGATCAGGTACTTGCCGCCCTTGCCGCGATCCGGACCGGGGGCGCCCATGTCGACGACGAAGCGGAAGAACGCGTCGTTGACGGTTCCCGGACCGCTGCCCGGCGGCACCTCGACCACGGTCGGGCCGTCGGTCTGCAGATCGAGCATGGAGAAGGCGTAGACCGTGTCGGTGTTGGCGGTGAGCAGAAGCGGATTGGAGTCGGCCAGTTGATCGTAGATCGTGGCCTGGTTGCTCTTGGTCGCCCCGAGCGCAACGCTTGACCGGCGGATCGCTTCAATGCTCGCGGCAGGCATGAGATTGAGGAACACTTCCACGCCGCGCAGGAAGTCGAGGTTATCGAAGGCCAGTTTAGCCGTGTCTTCCGTCGGAATACCGTCGGCAAAGTTGAGCGTGCCAATTCGGGTCTGGACCGTATTGGGTGTCAGCACTTCCTGCGGGATGTAGGTATTGAACCCTCGCGTCGGCGCTGCTCCATCGGGAGCCTTTTGCGCGTAGGCGCCCGGGGCACATAGCGCCCCAATGAGCGTGGCGGTAACAAGGCTACGGGTACGGTTGAATATCATTCACTTCTCCAACACTAGAGTTGTTGCTAAAGAGATGCTTGTTTCGAGCTGCCGGCATTCGCGCTTGCACGAGCACGGCAAGAGCGGCTGAGGCTGCCGCTCGGTCTTGTTGGCGGCGTTCAGTTCCAGTGGCCGGGGATCCAACGCCAGTTCGCACCGAACCGGATCCAATGGCCGGGTATCCAGTGATGCCCGACTCGCACCGGTTGCCAGTGCCCGGGCTCCCAGACATACCCACCCGCCGCCCAGCGCCAATGGCCGGGGTCCCAGACATATCCCGCACGAGCCGCAGGCACGACTTCCACTCGTGCGGCGGGCGGTTCGTGGGGCGCGATGATAACCGCCTCTGCAACGGCAATGCCGCTGGCGAGCGTGAGGACTGCCGCGCCTAGCCACGCACAAAGGGACTTCCTTGTCATAACGTCTCTGTTTCCTTGTTGATTGCCGGCGGAATCGGGTTGCGCTGAATTCCGCCATCGGAGATCGCTCATACGTCGATAGCGAGTCCGATAGTGGGGCGCGAAGCCCCATCTTTCGGTGCTCTCGCGTTGACCATCGAGCGAGGGCATCCGATCGATTGGTTACTGATCAGACAAGGCCGCTTCTTCTGCGCCGCAGTTGAGTGCAGAGGCAGAACCTTGGGTTCTCGCGTTCTGAGCTTCCTTGCGCGCGGCCTTCACGTCGGCAAGAAATGCCGCATTGGTATGAAGTTTGGCCACCGTGGCGGCGCCCATGGTGCGTCCCGCATCCACGTCGCTTTGCCAATGCGCATTGCAGACGACTCGGCTTTGACCGAACTCCAGGCCACGCTTGAACAGCGTATCGGCTCGCTCCGGGCTGATTTCGGTCAAGACCAGCGCCCATGCCCAGCCGGCCGCGGTGTGGCCCGACGGGTATGAGCCGTCATGGCGCAGCAACGGTTCCTGCTCCGGCATACAGGTGCCTTCGTTGTGAACCACGAAGGGGCGAGTGCGGTTGTATTTGTTCTTGACGCCATAGGTGGACATCCCCGCATCGGTCAGTACTCGCTCCATCAGGTGATACAGACGAGGGGTCTTCTTTTGATCGATGTCGACGCCCATTGCGCAGGAGAAGTTCTTGGCCGGCTGCGGAAACACGAGGTCGGCGTCGAGACGCGCGATCTCCGAGCGCGCTTTGCCGCGCAACGGCACGGTCGCTTCCCTTGCGGCTTCGTCTCGGGCCAGTGCAGCGCTGCCGTCGGCAGGCGGCGGTCCGAGCAATTCGAGACTGTTAGGTAAGTCTTTCTGCGGGAGATAGCCGGGCGCGAATTTGAAGTGCGGATCGGTGATCTTCGGATTCGGCGAGCTGTCCGAAGCGGTTGCCGTCGCACAGACAACGCTCAGGAGCGCAGCGCCGAGCACGTACGTCATCTTATGATTTTCTAGGCGCATAGAGGATGGTTCTCGTTTCAATGTGATTGAGAATTGATCGCGCATCGAGCATCCGGTATTCGCTTTTTGCGGCAATGAAAGAGGGTGGTTTATGTTGTTCTTGTGAAAAACCGGCGGCAAACCACTCAGTGGATTTCTTTATGGCAGTTGTCCCTCGACTGTACTCCGGGAGCTTTCGAGAGAAACGGGGTTGGGGGTGAAATGAGTCAAATTGGTATCAAGAATGAGACGAAATCGAGGGGTGGTCGCTGCGGCGGACAACAGACCGGGCTTCCCGAGATTTTCCGAGTGCCATCGTCAGACCGACGGTACCGCTTGCATGGCAATCAGGAATTTCGTGACCTTCGCGGTTTTCGGGTCCATCAGACATTCGAACGAAAACGTGCGCCATCCTCCGTCGTATCGCGCCTGACCGGTGCCAACCAACTTGTCGCTGCGAATCAGGCTGAGACTGTTGGGGTCATCGGTGCCGAGGAATACGCGATCCACCCCCTTGAGCTTGCCGTCAAAGGCCGCCAGCGCTTTCTGACGACAGATGAACTCGGCGACCTGCTTCGCGCGCGGCCACCCGCGGGCGACCGCACGGTCGCTCGGCGAACGTAACCCGGTGATGCTCGCATCGATCACGCGTTGCTGCGCCGGCGACACAATGGCTTCCATCGGTTGTCCGGAAGTGGTGGCATCAAGGGGCGCGCAGTAGCCCAGCGAAGCCACAACGAGTCCGCATACGCCAAGGAGTGATCGCTTGCACATGAAATCAACAGCCCTATCAAGAGAATTGAGACATCCGTGGGGACCAACCGACATGGGACGTGCGCAGGCTCCGGAGTCCGATGCCGACACCGGTGAGGAAGATGTCGCTATCGCGATCGGACCTCGACCTCACCCGTGACCCAAGCGAGCTTCGCCCCGCCATCGTTTCGAAAACGAATGAATGCGCGGGCGCGTTTTGCGAGGTGCCGCTGCTCACCACGGACGGCCCGCAGAGGGTGTGCAGCATGTGTTTTCCGTCAACCGCAGCGGGTTGCGCATGCGGCTCTGCGCGTGTCACGACATCGACTGGATAGCGAACACCGAGCAGATACGTCGTCGTATCGATGCTTCGGTGCGTGCGCACCCAATTGACCCGAAATGTTGCCGCTCAGTGGGGCGAGAAACAGCCCTTTGAGTGATTTGACGTCTTATTGCGCGGACGGATATTTGGAAAATCGATCTCGATTTTTGATCCGTTCACCCAGTCAGCCGGAGGGCCTTTTCAATGGTTCGGAGCGCGCGGCTAAGCAGAAAATCAAATACTGGCAGCCAAGTATCAAATGCGCCGTTCATTTCCTGAAGGTATAAAGCGAATCGTCTGAACTTGCCGGATCGCGCTGACGGAAGATCCAACGAGGGGCGGGCGTGAAATATTCGGGCTGGGCTTGCTCGCGCGCTGGCGTAAGGTTCCGTGCGATGAGCGGGAGGACAAACGGTGTTTGCATTGATACTGACTGCGTCGGCGTTTCTCGACACGAACGCGTCGCCAGTTGTGGGGCCGTCAAGCGGAGACCACTCGAAAGTCGAGACGCTCGTGCGCTCGATAGTTGAAGACGGGCATTATGTCCTGACGTTTAACGTGCTCGAAAAGGCCCTGGTGGCTATCGAGAAAGGGATTCCCGACGTCGTCATCATAGATCTGAGGCGTGCGCACTGGACCTCGCTCGATCGGATCAGTGTCGTGCATCTCAGGAATCCTTCAGTTCCACTTGTGGTGATTGGCGTTCGAATGACGGATCACGAGGTCGTGATGGCCCTTGACGCCGGCGCCAGCGAATGTGTCGATGCCGCATGCGCCCCCCCGGTTTTCCTGGCACGCCTGCGTGCGCTGGTTCGCCGGTCGCTGCCGATCACAATGCGCCCCACGCGCATCAATATTGGTGCCTACGATCTATGCAACACCTCACGTTCGGTGTTGGTGGCGGAGCAAGCTGTTGTCCTGACGGAACTTGAGTTCGATGTCGCCTGGACACTCTTTTCCCACTTCGAGAAAACCGTCTCGAGAGAAGCGCTCTTGCGAAATGTCTGGCGCCTGAATGTTGACCGGGAAACGCGGCGCATCGATGTACTGGTTGTCAGACTACGAAACAAGCTGAAACTCAGCGCAACGGGTGAGCTGCAACTTGCCGCCGTGCGTGGGCAGGGGTATCGGATTTTTCGCTCGGCCAAGCACTCCGACGAGGATCGCGAGTGGCCCCCTGCGTTGCCGAGAACGTGGCAGTGAAGGTCGATCAGCCGTGCCGATTTCGTAACGGCATGGCGGAGAACCGTCGCCCATGGACGGCTCCGCAACCGATTGCAGACGCCGGCGCGTTTTTTCTCGGCAGGGGCGCGATGCGGTGCGGAAATTCAATACCGTTCTTGTATTTGTCAAAGATAGCAGCGGGGGACATTCAATAGGCTTGCGTGACAGGAGGTGTTGGCAAAAAAGTCGCAGATCCTGATCATCCATCGAGCTTATGCCAGGGGGGGACGTGCAAACGAATGTGGCGGGAAGACCTGCGTTTCCTCGGCATTGGCACCTCTGGCTCGCCATCTCTGCTGGCGTTGTTCCCATGATCGCAGCGGTCTGGCTCGCGTATTGGCATGCGAGCCGTTCTTTGGACGACGAAGTCCAACTGCAAGCACATCGTGTCCTTGTTCACGTTGAGTGGATATTGGGCAACGCCGCAGAGGCGGCCGCCCGGGTGCGTGACGAGGCAGGGAAAAGTTGCGACGACGTGGTGCTGGACCTGCGCAAGCAGGTCAACTCGGTGCTGTTCGTCAGGTCGGTCGATTTGTTCGTCGATACCTCTGCTGTCTATTGCAGTTCCTTGTATGGCACCTATCGCCGCGAACGCGACGTCTCGGATTACGTCGACGGGCGCCTGCAAATCCTTCCGCACAGCGGAGCCGTTCCTGACTCCACACTCTTCCTATATCGGAGCGCAGTGCGAGGCCGTGGTGCGATTGTCGCTATCGACGGACGGCACGTTCGCGATGTGCTGGGGCTGATGGCGCGTGACGGAATCGACATGACGGTTCATGTGGGCGCGGTGTCCATCGGAAAGGATGGACTCATTTCGGTGCATTCGGACGCCCCCGCCAGCACGGTGGTTATGCGTTCCAAACGTTTCCCTGTGCTTGTCCGTGCAGAGAGTCCCCGGCTGGAGCTTGCAAGACGGGTGATCTCCGATTACGCCGGATTGCTGATCGCATTCGCGGTACTCAGCGTGTTTCTCGGGAGCGTTGTCAAGCGCGGATTAGCTGCCGTAAGTTCTCGTCGTCATGAAATGGTAAGAGCATTGCAGTTCGGTGAGTTCGTGCCCTATTTTCAGCCGCTGGTTTGCGCAGACGACGGGCGCTGGATTGGGGCGGAGATCCTCGCTCGGTGGCTCCATCCGAAAGAGGGCGAGGTGATGCCGGACAGTTTCATTCCGCTGGCCGAGTCGAGCGGGCTAATCGTGCCGATGACGCGAGCGTTGTTCCGCGCCGTAGGAGAAATGTTGGCCTCCGTGGATTTGCCGCCGAATTTCCGGCTCAGTTTCAACGTGAGCGCGCGACACATGAGTGAGCGATCGATCATCGCGGATTGCGACGCTTTGCAGGCGGTGTTGGGCAAAAGTCGCGTGCAGCTCGTGCTCGAAGTTACGGAGCGAGATCTGCTGGGCTCCGAAATCGACACCATGGAGATATTCGACGCATTGCACGCGAGAGGCATAAAGATTGCCATCGACGATTTCGGTGTCGGGCATTCGAGTCTTGGCTATCTTCGCGATTTCGATATGGACGCCGTAAAAATCGACAAGACCTTCGTGGCGAAGATTGGCGGAGGGGCGCTCTCTCAGCGAGTGCTCGACAGTATCCTCGAGATGGCAATGAAGCTCGGCCTGATTATCATCGCGGAGGGAGTCGAGACATCGCGGCAGCGAGATTACCTGTGTGAGCGCGGAGTGCCGATTCTGCAAGGCTATCTGTTTGGCCGTCCCATGCCGATTCACGTGTTTGTTCCCCGCCTGGCTGAACGGTGCCGTGCGGATGCCGGGCAGGCGGCGAGCCCATGCCCCGCCGTTTTGTAAGCAGACTTTCTCTTGCACAGCGGAGGATGGAGACAAAAAGAACCGAATTCTGAGACGCCAGGGAGAGTCATGCTCCCCCATGTTGACGACAATGCTCTCACGATCCACGAGGCGCCATTCGGCCCGATCGATCATGTGCGCGCCTACCACTGATTCCTGAACGGTGGTGGCGTGCCGTCAGGGAAAAACGGACCTATCGGCTTTTCTATGGCGAGAGTGTCCGGCTTGTGTCAAACGGGGGACGTGCCATGCAATTGCAATCACAATCCGAGCGTTATGTGATGGTCGATGGCGGAATCGGTCACATAACGTGCATCAAGGATGGCGTGCGTTTGAGCGGCGTTAGCCTTCGCGTGGTGCGAAGTCTTACCGAAGCCCTGAGGGGCTGCGCGTCGGACGACCTGCCCGATCTGGTGCTTGTCGGTGTTCGCGATTCGAATGTCGACGCGATTTCGGGATGCCGCGAGGTGTTGCGCCAACATGACGCATCGATCATCGCGTTTGGACCTGCGCAGGCCCCGGCGCTGCGGGTGCGGTGTTTCCGTGCCGGCGCCGTCGATTACATCGACACCGATGCATCCCCCAAAGAGTTGGACTTGCGCATTGGGATGCATCTCAGGACGCGGCCTGAGTTTGCCGTTGTGCCGGCATCTCGGAATAGTCTGGACATCACGGGCTCGCGCAAGCAGGAAATCTATCATCTGGCCGTGAAGTACCTTGCTCAAACCGAGATCGGCAACATCTCGCAACAGGTGCTGGCCTCGCGTATCGGCGTGTCGGTGGGGCACCTCGATGCCGCCTTTCGAAGTGTTCTGGGCTGCAGCATCGTACGGTTTCTCAAGCGGCGCCGGATCGATCTTGCCACCGTGTTGCTCAAGGGAAGCGATATGAGCGTGACGGCCATCGCCGAACTTCTGGGGTTTTGCGATGGCGCCAACTTCGCGACGGCGTTCAGACAGGACGTCGGGCAGTCGCCATCCGAATACCGATATGCTTCGAGCGACGAATGCCGGAGCGGGAGCGGCCTGCGCGCGCAGGATTGGCGCACAGAGACGTGCGCACCGCAAGGGAGGACGCTTGGGTATGCCGGGGCGACGTCATGACGAGCCCGTCAGCCCCTTCCGGGCCGCATGCGTCGCAAGGTGAGGGGGGCGGGTTCTCCGCCAATACAGCAATTCGTTCCACCCTCTGGCTCCTGACTGAGCGCCCTGCAGCGTTTGCCGACGTGGTTGACGAACTGCGCGCTCAGCTTTTCGACGTGCGGGAGGTGTGCGACGGCTGGACGAGCTACTACGAGGCGCTGGTTTCTCCGCCGACGGCCTTCGTCGTCGACGGCGCCCTCCGCGCGATGGATGCCAGGGCGTTTTGTTGCCTGATGGGCGGTGCGCCGCGCCTTCGTGGCGTACCCGTCATCTATGTCGATGCCGAAGCGGCCAGCGAGGCTCGCAGCCGCGCGCTGGCTTCCGGTGCATCTGACTGCATTGTCTTTCCCTTCATGCCCGAGGAATTGATTGCGCGATTGCGTGTGCAACTGCGAATTGGGCGCGGTGTTACCGATCCGGTCGAACGCGAACGGGTCGATCGCGCGTCGCGAAGCACGCGTACGGTGATGACACTGATCAACGGCGGCCGGATCGCCGACATGAGTGCGAAGGCGTTGGCGAGCGCCGTTGGTGCAAGCGATCGTCGCTTATCGCGAGACTTCAAGGATAAGTTGGGCGTTTCGGTGTCCGAGTATCTGCGGCGGGAAAAACTGGCGCGCGCGGCGTGGCTGCTGCAGCACTCGGGCATCTCGGTGACGGATGTTGCGCACGAGGTCGGCTTTCGGAGTCCGTGCAATTTCAGCGTCGCATTCAAGAAGCACACTGGCTTGACACCCTCAAAATTCCGCGCGCTTCGGCAGTGCCGGGCCGCGGATAAAGATGAGGACGGCAGCTCACCGTCTTCCGATAACTGAGCGGAGCCACTTACGTCCGACGCCGGAGCCCTCCCGAAGGGGGCCGAAGCCGTCTGTGTGCCCTGTCAATACCCCCCCGGCGAGACGGCATCGACCGAATCGCATTCTCTCGCTTGCCGTGTTAAATTCCGCATAATACGCATGCGTAGCTGTAATACGACGCTGGCCGCAATGGCTCGGCCGATGGGCATAAGCGCGGCGATTCGGGGCTTGCCCGAAGATGATGGGGTGCGATCCGAAGCATCAGGCGTTGGCCTCGAGACTTAGCGGGTCAAATTGCATGGTGTTTGCCCCAGTTGCCAGCGAAGCGGCTTCCCATGTGGACACTTCGAAAATGACGTCTTCTTGCTCGGCATATTGGGCGTCGGCATTAAGGAAACCAAGGCATGCCCACCAACTCCGGAGCGGACGCATTCGGCTTGCAGTCGACCGACGGCGTTACGTTTTCCACGGCCTATCTCCCTCCCGAGGATCGTGACGAGGCTTGCCGCCTGCTCATCAGCCCTTTTTTCGACGCCCGTCATGTCAAAAGTGAAAAAGGGGGCAGCCTTGAAGGGGCGCTGACATCGACACATGTCGGCAGGTTGCTGATAGGTGAGACGGCGTTCAATTCGCAGCGGCATGAACGGAGTCGGAAGCTGACATTGAGCAGCAGTCTCGATCAGTACCTGATCCAACTGTTCATTTCCGGTTCGCTCGATGGCGATTTCGAAGGGGTGCCCGTTGCGGTGCGTCCGGGCGATATTCTCGCCATGGATCTTTCGCGCGTTGTCAACACACAGGTTAGCCCAGGCGCGACGGTGTCTCTGGTGATCCCGCGCGAGGCAATCGACAAATCCACTGGCGGGCGCAGCATCCACGGTACCGTTCTCAAGGCTGAATACGCTGTCACCCGTTTGCTCGCCGGATTCCTCGCCAGCCTGTCGGACGTGGCCGCCGAGATTGACAGCGAGGAAGCACCCGGTGTGGAGAGTGGCGCGTTGAATCTGCTTGCCGAGATCCTCGCCAAGAAGTCGGAATCGACGTGGTTCAACGAAGACTCGGCGCTCTCGCGCGTGCTGCGCAGTCAAGTGCTTTCATACATCAATGCCAATCTCACGTCGCCTTCCCTGGGGCTGGATGCCATCATCATGCGCTTTCGTGTCTCACGTGCGCATCTCTATCGCATTTTCGCGGCTGACGGCGGCATCGCGACGGTGATCCGTAACAAGCGGCTGGATGCCGCTTATCGCGCATTGACGCTCGGGAACGGACGGGGTGCGCTGTCCATTACCCGTCTCGCGCATGACCTGGCATTCTCGGGGAGTAACCATTTTCTACGGGCGTTCCGGGCACGTTTCGGGGTGACGCCGAGCGAGGCGCGAGAACTGGCTTTCTCATTCGAGCTTGCCGACCAGAGCGTTGCGGGCTTGTATACCCACCTGTTGAATTACGCAAACCCCGCATCGGAGCATCTGGCCCAGCAAACCGCTGAGGCCTCGGTACGATTGAAGAAGCTGAAACCCTTTCCCGACGATTTTCAGGGTGCCGGGGGGAGTGCCTTCATGACACCGGATTGATGCCGGCTACTCGTGGCGCGCGGGCCCACCTGCCGCAACGTCGATGGCAAGCAGACCGTCTTGCGACAGTGAAAGACCGATTCGCTGCGCTGCCTCTCCCGAGGTACGCCTGACCAGAATCTCCCGGGCAATCGTGGGCAAGACTTGTTGGTTGATGTGGGCGTCGATGCCGCGCGCGCCGGTATCTCGTGCGAGACACTGCTGCGTCAACGTCGTCACCAGCGATTCGGCTACGGATAACGTCATCCCGTGCTTCCCTTTCAGGTGCTCCGCGACCTTTGCGAATTTCATTTGAGCGACCTCCCGGAGCGCTGACCCATCCAAAGGACGGTACACAAGAGGTTGCACGCGTTCGAGAAGGGCGGGCGAGAAGTGTGTTGACAACACCGGTCGAACCGCGTCGAGCAGTATGTCGTGGGGCGCGTCCGCTTGTTCGGCGGTGATCGACTCGATCGTTTCGCCCCCGACACTGGACGTCATCAGGAAGACGCAGTTGCGGAAGTCGATCGTGCGTCCCTGCGCGTCGTGAGTCACGCGCCCATCGACCACTCGGCAGAGTATGTCCAACACCTCGCGATGGGCATTCTCCAGCCCATCAAGCAGGACAACGCTGTACGGCCGTTGACGCACCGCCTCGGTCAGCACACCCTCCCGGCCATATCCGGCATCGCCCGGCAGTGGTCCCGTCAAGCGGGAGGCGGTGCGGGCTTCGTGGTATTCGGACATGTCGAGGACGATAAGCGCGGCCTGACTGCCGAACAGGATGTCCGCCAGTGCCAATGCCGTCTCGGTCTTTCCCACCCCGGATGGCCCGGTCAGCAGAAAGACCGCTGACGGGGCACGCTCCGGCTTGAATCCGGCATTGGCGGTCCGAAGGTTTTCGGCGAGCACCCGCAGGGCGTCGTGCTGTCCCGCTATCCGTGATCTCAATGGCGTGTCCAGCGCGAGGAGATCATGTGACTCGTCCATTGCCAAATTGCCGACAGGAATCCCCGTCCACTCGGCGACCACCTGAGCGACTACCTGTGCGTCAACGTCAGCGGACACGAGCGGGGTCGTGTCCTGAGCCTGCGCTTGTGCCAGCGCTTCGCAAGCGAGCGCCAACGCGTTGGCGTTGCGCATCTGAGGCGCTGCGTCGCGCTGCGCCCGTATGGCATCGGCAAGCTCGCGCTCGGTAGCGCAACGGGCTCGAACGTCATTCACCTCAGCCCTTGCCGCATGAAGGGAGATTTCGATGTCCTTCAACCGTTTGGACGCGCCGGCTCCCGCTTCGGCAATATCGAATTCAAGTGTCGCCTGCTCGATTTCTAGTGCACTGACTGTTGCCGAGGCTCGCTGAAGGGCCGCCGGTGCGATGTCGAGCGCCATCCTCACGCGCGCGGCCGCGGTATCGAGCAGATCAAAGGCCTTTTCCGGCAACTTCCGCGTTGGAATATAGCGACGCGCGAGCTTGACTGCTGCCACCAGCGCGTCGTCCCGCACATGGACCCGGTGGAACGTTGCGTAGTGCCACTTGAGTCCGCGCAACATCAGGCATGCGTCGTCGTCGTCCGGCTCGTCGACCCGAATGATCTGACAGCGGCGAGCCAAGGAGGCATCGTGTTCGAAGATCGCTTTGTATTCCGCCCACGTCACCACGACAATGGTTCGTATGTCGCAACGTGCCAGTGCGCGCCTCAATAGATCGATTGCGTCTGCTTCATTTGTCGAATTACAGGATCTCGATAGCGTGTGGACTTCGTCGATAAACAAAATCACAGGCTCGGCGCTCGCCCGCGCCGCGTCGATTACGGCGTCAAACCGCTGCCCGAATCCGGTGTCTCCTTCGATACCCGGCAGCAACGACCCGAGGGAAAGCGTCAGAATACGCACGTCGCGAATGACATTCGGCACGTTGCCGCTCGCCACGCGTAACGCCAGCCCATCGACCAAGGCCGTTTTTCCCACCCCGGGATCTCCCACCAAAATCAGATTGTTTTTTCGGCTCTTGGCGAGGACCTCGATCATTTGCTGGATCTCTCGATCACGCCCGAAGACGGGATCGAGTTCCCGGTTTCTCGCTCTCTTCGTCAGATCGGTGGTGTGACGTGCCAGCGGGTCCGCCGATGCCAAGCCCATGCCGTAGGCCGCTGCCGGCATGTATGACTGCGCCGTGGACGCCATGTCCTGCCCGAATGTCGTTTGAAGCATTGAGTCGACTATCGCTGAGGGCGCGCTGAGGGGCGACGGCGTTTCGCATGTGTGGGCGCCGAGCTGCGAGAGAAGTTTGTCGATTTGAGCGCTGTTGAAGCTCAATAGCGGCCAGAGCGAGGGGGCACGCAGCACGTGTGGTGCATCAACGATGACCTGGAGCAAATGGGCGGAGCGGATAGGCCATTGGGCATTGTCCACGCAGGCGTGCAGCAGGCTCACGAGTTGCGACGACAGGCCAGGATCTTTTCGCAGATTGCGCGGCAGGCGGTCGATGGTGGACATCAGCACATCCCAGAGAACATCCACGTCGATGCCGTAGTGGCCCATGATGGCGGGGATATCGCCGTCACCTGCCTCAAGGAGCGCGAGCAACCAGTGCTCGACGGTGATTTCGTCTGAAAGTCGCAGCTTGCACAGACTCGCGGCCGCCTCGAGCGCCATCGCACAGTGAGTATTGAGGCGTTGCAGCACGAGAGTGGTATCGCGAGATGTCATGTCAGGCATGCAAGAATTTCGGGGGAGGGCGAGAGACTCCACAAGCTTACGAAGCGAGCCTAAGAGACGCGTCGGCAAACCAAACAGCTCCCGCCGGAAAAAACGTTACCCCGACGTGCATCGCGCTTGGTGGGCGCTTTCGGCTCGGAATGGGTCAAACGCCATAGTTCACCTTAGCAACGCTGGTTACACCATGCCTTTGAACTTTTGCAAAGGTTGTTTGATCTCGATCTCTATCGTGATCTGCTCGAATTCCGCTAAGGAAAATCGGACGTAAGTCCTTCGTGTGACAGTCTTGACGGGGGAGGGACGTCAGTGGCATCGCTTCTGTCCAGTTGGTGGTGGACGTATCGGCCGTATCGACGGGCGCCGGCGTTTGATATGCCTGAGATGACGGTTGACTTGCGTTGAGCGGGAGGGCAAACCGTGACTTGGGCTGTGGCTGCGAACACAGCGTTGCGCTGAACCGTTCACCGATTCTTGCGCGGGCAGGGTGGGGGCGTTTCGAGACTGGTGACGCGTCGGCGCATGTGCGCGCGAGCGATAACCACGCTGTGAGGCCAGAGGTTCGCGGGCTCACGACAGAGCCCGCGACCCCGATTGGGCCATACGGGGCGAATGCGCAAATCGCGGTGATGCCGAGTGGCAAGATCGCCGACATTTGCGCAGGGCCCAGGCACGGCACCGAAGCGCATACGCTTGCTGTAGCGTCAGAGCTTGAGCTTCGTGACCTTCGTTCCGTTGATCGACACGTCGCCCATCAGGCCAGTGTTGGTCATCACAACAACCTGGACCGGTGCGGTGGCCGTGGTTGTGTCGACTGCGCCGTTTGCACCCACCTTCACGAGCGCGACAGACGCGCCTGCGCCGGCGGCCCAGCCGTCCGAATGGCGGAACTCGTCGAGCGCGCTCTGCGTCATGAACAGGAAGACGATCGCCTTCGACTGCGCGCCGGCCTGAAGACCGACCGACAGCGACGACGTGTTGTAGTAACCGACGGTATCGCCGCCAATGCGCAGGGCGCCGTTACCGGATTGCGCACCGACGATGAAGCCCGCCTGGATCACTTCCGGGAAGACCAGCACGCCGCGCGACTTCGAGACAAGTTCACGTGAGCCCTTGACGGTGGAATAGAGGCGCGTCAGCGTTGCATCGACGCTCGCGTCGATCGCCGAACCTTTGGATGCGCTGGTCGCGGCGGTATCGGGCTTGTCGCCGGTGGTGGTGCAACCGGCAAGCGCTAAGCTGCCGACGACAAGCGCTGCCGCGACCATCAGCATGGATTTCCGTTTTTGCATCGTTATTCCCTATCAGTTGTGATATGCAATCGGTTGGTCTTCACCGCGAAGACTGAAAATGTGAACGAGGTGATCGGGAGTCCATCGCAATCGTTGGCAAGATTGCGCATCACCCATTCGTTCATAAAAAATACGGAGAAATCGTGTTTCACAACGATTCATCCTAAGCGACAGGTGACTGGCGATTTGAATGCGGCGTTCAGTCACTTGGACCACTGGCCCACGAGCCTTTTTGCTGCTCTGCCATCAGCGCGTCTTATTCTGTCACGCGGCCCCTGCGGCACAAGATCTCACCGTCTCATTTTCCTCTCGAATTTGTCTCGTCAGACCGCCTGGTGCTTGTTTTTACACACAATTTGACACATTCTGATCCGACGTTTCCCGTGTGTAGCCTTGATCTGAGTGCCTCGTTTGCCGTGTGCGTGCTCGCCTTTGATTTGGCTCGAGCGTCATCGTCTATCGCGCGGGCACGAGAGGTTTTTTGTTTCAAGCGATTGGGCTATAGTTGAGATTCAAACAAGAATGACATTTATTCAAATGCGGGCCTTTCGTACTTCGTCTATTTTTCTCGCACGAAAAGGCAGGTGTCTCAATTGACGGCAATCGATGTGTTCGCGCGGATCGCAATAGGGCAATTGCGGCCGGCTTTGAGACAGTATTAATACGCTTGCCACGGATTCGGCAGCGCGACATCGCCCGTTTCAGGCAAGCCTGCGCTGGCAGCCTTCAGCTTGATGCCGACCCCCTCCATTTCCATGAATTTTCGACCAACGCCAGGCAAACGCCCGGCCTTGATGCATGAGGACTTTCTCGTGATGCCACAACGTCTGTTTCGCCGGATTTCACCAAAGGCGGCCTCGCTCCGGCGGCCAGTTTTCGCGCTTGGCGCTGCGGTGTCCATGTTGGGCGCAGCCACTCACGCTCACGCCACAGAGGGCGCGCTGGGGCGCCCGATCACGGGCACTGCCGTGCAGCCCAGCATCGGGATCGTGTCGCCCCAGCCGATCTGGATCGCGAATCTCTCCCAGATCTATTTCGACGGGAGTATCGGCGGAAACCGGCAGGTACCGGTGGCGGGCAAGACTTCGCTCGGGCTTGACGCGCAGGTTGCCCTCACGCTCGCCACGCTCATGAAGACCTGGGACACCGGCACGGGGGCATGGAATTTCGCATCGAGTTTCACGTTGCCGTATATGTGGACCAGTGTCACGGCATCGCTCGGGGTGGGCGGACGCAACGCGGCTGCCTCGCAGCGTGCGTCCAACCTGTTCGATATCAGCTTTGCGCCGATCATCGCCGGCTACCATTTCTCGCAGACCGATCATATTGCGCTCTCGCTCAACGTCTGGGCGCCGACCGGGCGCTATGACTCGAACGCGCTGGCCAATACGGGCCTGAACAATTGGACCTTCATTCCGCAGGTGGCCTATACGAAGTTAGTGCCGTCATATGGGCTGGAGTTCGATGTGGTTGCCGGCGTGCAGTTTTATACGCGCAATAACGCCACCGGTTATCAAAACGCGCCATTGTTCACGCTTGATGTGATGGGGATGAAGAAGTTCTCGAATGGTCTCGGCGTCGGCCTTGTCGTGGGCACGACACAGCAGCTTGGCAACGACACCGGTTCCACCGCCGATCGCCTGGGTGGCTTTCGTGGTCAGGACGTGGCACTCGGGCCGATCGTGACCTACGACACCAAGATCGACGGCAAGCTACCGCTCTCGTTCTCGGCTCGCTGGGTGCCGACCGTTTCGAGTACTAACCGCTTCAAGAGCACGCAGACGTTCATGGCAACGGGCACGCTCATCTTCTAGTAACAGGAAATTCTCATGAGATTTGTGATATTGGCGTTGGGTCTGACGCTTGCGGCCTCCGCATTCGGCCAGAAGCCCTCCGTCTATCCGGGCCACGGTCAGAGTCCTGAGCGGCAGGCGAGTGACGATGGCGCATGCTACGGATGGGCCAGGCAGAACACTGGCATCGATCCGGCAGTGGTCGCGGCGCAGGCGGCGCCTCCGCCGGTACCGGTGGGTGGCCACGTAAGGGGGGCTGCCCGTGGGGCGGCGGCGGGTGCTGTCGTGGGTGAACTTGGGCACAACGACGTGGGGCATGCTGCGGCGGTCGGGGCAACCGTGGGTGCCGTTGCCGGCGGTGCGCGAGCGCGTGGCCGCTATGCCGCCGAAACCCGGATGGAGCAAAACGCCAAGGTGTCGCAGATGGATACGTACTGGCGTGCCTACGGGGCGTGTATGGAGGGGCGTGGCTACACGGTTAGGTGATGCTGCGAGGTTCTAACTTACGGAAGGGGTGCCCGCCACCACCGGCAACTATTGGCCGGTTTTCGTCAAGTTTGCGTTGCCGAAAAATTGGTGGTGCATCTTTGCGAACGCAGTGGGAGCCGGTCGGCGCTGTAACCATTTCAGTACGGACTGACCGCAATCGAGTACGCTCGAAGACGACGTGTCTACGACGTGATCATAGTGCCGGTTAGCGTGAATCGAGTCGAATTGAGACTTGGCCAAGCCGATCTTGCGGTTACCACGCTTAAGTTCGCGCTCGGTCAATATTTCGAGCGAACAAAAGACGCCGACTGTAAGGACCGGGAGACCGGTCAAGTCCTCTAGCATGTAGTGCCACGCATCGGATGAAAGGACGTGATCGACGATCACAGCCTGACCATGCATGGAGAAGGTCGCGGCCGTGGCATTGATGGCTCTACAGAGCGCGGCCGCGCGAACCTGTGTCACCTGCTTCTCGACATCCCAATAGTTAGCCGGCTCCATGTTTCGGAACGCGTCCAGCTCGATGTGCAAATGATGTTCGGCCAAGTTCTCACACAAATACCTGGACAGGGTGCTTTTGCCGGCACTGCTCGGACCGTTGAGCACAATGATGGTCCCATAGGGGGGATGCAGCATTTCCGTGATCGGCATTGACGTATCCATCGGTGGCCTGCGAACGCAGGCGGCGGTTCAAGTGTCGACGAACCGGATCGCGGTGTCGACCGGTTGAATCCGCCCCCAGCCAGAACGGACGCTCAGCAAACTGAGGCAGCAGGGAGATAGCAGTGGACGAAGCCTTCGAGGTGGTTACAGACATCGCGGACATCTCGCGACTGAACGAGCAACTTGCGAAGCAATTGCGTGCGACCCTCCAATACAAGGAGAGCCGCGAGATATCCTACCCGGCCGGTCACCACACCGGCACGGTGTACTTCGAGGCGCGGGCAGGCACCAGCGTACGAGCTTGGTCACCGCATGTCGCGCCGGACAAACTGCTTAACCTCGTGCTTTTTGCAGAACCCGGAAGTCCGAAGTGGATCGAGATCGCCGTCCAGTTGAACTTTCCGGCTGGCACCTATAACCGGCGTACGGCTGGTGCCTTTGTCAAGGATGGCCGGGGCGACATCTTCGTGGCGCATCGGGGCAAGCTGACAAAGGGCAATGCGGGGACTCCAAAGGACAAGGTCTTCCGCGAGTTCGCCGCCTCCACCGTCGAGGCTGCGGACAACGGCAAGACCTCCAGGGTCATCCTGATTGGCGGGTTGAAAGCGCCAGACCTTGCCGACCGGCTGTGGGCGTTCGCTGAGGAGGCCCGAGAGGTTGCGGCCCGGCCGAGTGATGCGCGGCATGGCGATGGGCAGAGTCGGTCGACAGGCGAAATCGTCGTTGGTGGTTCTGGTGGGGCAAGTGAGGCCGATGCAGGCGGCCAGCGGGCTGCGTCACCCGCGGAGCGCCTTCTGATGTCGCGGGGCTACTTCCGAGTATTTTGGTGAGGGCGCAATAGAAGGGCATGGAGGCGGCAGGCGAACCGTAGTCCATGGTGCGGTTGTCCGGGCCATGGCGCTTTTTACGCGCAACGCCTGGCTACCCGTTACAAAAACTCCCGCACCATGACTGAGATACACTGACTCGGACTTACATTGAGAAATTGCCTTGGGCAACAAGGAGAGTGCGCTCCATGCGATTGATATTTGCTCCCACCAAGGACTCCGATGCCGAGACATTGGTGCGGATTCGCATTAGCGCCATGCAGGAAAGTCTCGAGCGAGTCGGACGGTTCGACCCGCAACGGGCGCGAGACCGCTTCCTTTCAAGTTTTGAGCCGTCGCAATGCAAGTTCATTATTGTTGACGGCCAGCAGGTCGGCTTCGTATCAATGACCCTCGCCCCCGACCATATAGCGCTAGACCATCTCTACATCACACCCGGCAATCAACGAAAGGGCATAGGAGCCCTGGTCCTGGCGTCGATCTTTCGGCAAGCCGACGAAAAGTCTTTACCCCTCACTGTAGGGGCTCTCAGAGATAGTGACTCCATTCGCTTTTATATGCGGCATGGCTTCACGAGGACAGGAGAATCCGACTGGGACATATATTTCATTCGGATTCCAATCGACAATAAGCTAGAAAGTCTGCGCTGAGGCTCAGTATCGGGGGCCGCTGTGGCGCAGCCCCCTCAATGCGCAACACGGACCTGATGCGCGGATTTCTGACATTGACCCAGGCGATTAGTGTCCTGATCAATGGTGTCTCCCCCAGGGCATTTATTCAAACGTCTCGCAATGGCATTGAGTGTCGCTTGCGAGTACATCGAGAGCGGGGGAGTCCGGATCATCATTCGATCGAGCCCCACTTCTTACTGGAGAGAGGGAGCATTCGTTCCATGACGCCGTCCCGCAGAATCAAACGGTGATACAGAGCGGCGAGAACATGAGTCCCGACGATTCCAAGCAGAATGTACGATCCATAGACATGAATGTCGCCCATCGCATGACCAAGCGTCGAGCCTTCTGTCGATAATGAAGGCAACGTTACGGCACCGAACAGGTGAACCGCATAACCGCGCGACGAAGCGTTGATCCAGCCCATAATGGGAACGGCAAACAGCAAGACGTAGATCGCCGCATGCCCGGCTCCGGCAAGTGCGTTCAATAGTGGCGTGTTTGCCGCACTCTGTACCGGGTGAGTCATTCGCCACAGTAATCGCGCCAACACCAGTGCAAGCAGGGCAGTCCCAATAGACAGATGCCATCCGACCAAGCCGACGGGTAGGGTTCCCCGGTGGATATCCGGCATCGTCCACGCCACCGTATATTGGGCTATGAGCAACAGCACCATGACCCAATGAAATGCTCGGGCAACAACGCCGAATGAAGTTCGCTTATTCACTATTCAACCTTCAGTTTGAGTGGGTAGTGAATTATGCATTTATTAAGCTTAGTGAAGAATTAGGTCGTTCAAGAAATTTGCTTTTTGTAATTGCGCATAGGAACGATTATCAGTACCAAAAACGTTTTAATATCATGTGCTTGAAAAATTCGTGACTTTAAAATATCGTTCGCTTCGCCGGGAAAAAGCCACTGTCCACCCAACCCCGTGCGAAGGGAAATTATGGATCGTCACGATGCAGCAACACGCAGCACGCTAGTCAGCGTTTGGGTCAATCTTGTTTTGTCGATCGCCCAAGTGGCTATCGGGCTGCTGGCCAGGTCTCAGGCGCTTGTAGCTGACGGCATTCACTCTCTTTCCGATCTGATTTCGGACTTCCTTGTGATCGCGGCCAACCGCCAAAGCAGGCTGGCCCCTGACGCCAATCATCCCTACGGCCACCACCGATTCGAGACGGCAGCTTCGTTGCTTCTTGGTGTGCTCATGCTTGGCGTTGCGGCTGGTATCGGATGGACGGCGGTGACCCGCTTGCTCAGTCCGGCTTCCATTCCTGTGGTTCACGCGTCGGCTATCTGGGCTGCCGCTCTCGCGTTGCTCGCGAAGGAGTTGCTGTTCCGTTACATGCTCACGGTTGGCCGGCGTGTCGACTCGAAAATGCTGATTGCGAATGCGTGGCATGCAAGATCCGATGCGGCTTCGTCGCTCGTGGTGCTGGCCGGCATTCTTGCGAACGCATTCGGATTTCCCTTGGGGGACCCGATCGCTTCCCTGATTGTCGCGGCAATGGTCGCGCGAATGGGGGGGCAGATTGGGTGGGCCGCGATGAGCGACCTCATGGATCACTCAGCCGCCGATGAAGCAATATTGGCAATCGAACATGCGGTTGCCGGCGTGAGTGGCGTGCGCGGATTTCACGATCTTCGTACGCGCACCGTGGGCGATTTTGTCCTCGTCGACATTCACATCGAGGTGGACGAATTCCTGTCGGTGCGAGATGGCCACCAGATCGCAGAATCCGTGCATCACCGACTCAAAGCGATACCCAAAGTCCTGGACGTCATGACGCACGTGGATCCGGTGCCGGCAGCGCGGCTTTGATCTGCACGCCATACGTGCGAGCTAGGCGCGTTTCCAGCAATTGAATCACAGCGATAGATCCCAACGGAGACAACGTCATGAAATGCGCCACGATGCTCGCCGCGTCACTCAGGCAAATCTGGCCATTGCTAGCCGTTCGTTTGCGACTTAGCCTGCGCGTTGCTTGTCGCGGGGCCTTGGTGATGCAGATCGCGGCACTTGTCGCGATTTTTGTGTTTCAGGTGCCGGAGGATAGTTTCACAAACGACAGCTTTCGGGCTTGGGCGGCCATTGTCCTAATCACCTCGGTCGCCTTCTTCAATGTTGTCGGTTAGCCGTGTGACACTCAAAATCGGCTTGGCGTGTGTGTTCGATCCCGGCCGGCTTTGGCCGGGGGAGGGGGGCAGACGCCCTCTTTCAAGCAACCCGCTGTGTGCCCACACGTTGCATCAATCGAGTCGACTGGGCGGAATCTGTGTGGCAAGCGCTTCAATCGCAAACCGCGTCTTCGATGGCAGATACGGTGTGTCCGGCCAGACCACGTGAATGTCCAGTGGCCGTGCGGCGCAACGCTCGCGCACGGCAACCAGTTCGCCCGTGGTGACGTAGTGCGACAACAACCAACAGGGCAACTGCACGAGCCCCAAACCGTCGCGCCCCGCGTCGGCGATGGCCTGCACGTCGTCCATGCTGAGTTGCCCGCAAATTGGCAACGCCTTCGCCATTCCATCCGGTTCGAGCACGGTCCAGGGCATCACCGCGCCCGCACGTGCATACGTGACACCGACGTGGCGGGCAAAGTCTTCCACTGCCACCGGCGCGCCGTGCTGGGCAAGGTACGACGGCGCCGCTCCGATGCTCTGGTTCTGGACACCGATGCGACGAGAAGCCAGTCGCCCTGCGCCGCCCACATCGCCAATGCGTACGGCCAGATCGAATCCCTCCTCGACCAGATCCACCGCGCGATCTGAAAACGAAATGTGGACCTGTAGCTCAGGGTGCTTTCTAGTCAGGGCGAACAACACGGGGGCGACGCAGCGGTGACCAAAGGCAGTGGGTGCGCTCACGCGCAACCGGCCACGCGGCTCACTCGCGCCGCTCTCGAGTTCCGCCTCGCCAGCATGAAGCTCCGCTAGTGCCCGAACGCATCGGTCGTAATAGGCCCGTCCCGCCTCCGTTAACGCCTGGTTGCGCGTCGTGCGATGAAGCAGCCGTGTGCCCAGTCGCGCCTCAAGCCTGGTCACGACCTTGCCGACCGCGGAGCGCGTGATATGCAGCCGTTCGGCCGCCTCCGTAAAGCTGCCAGCTTCGACCACTTGGACGAAGACATCGACGCCATCGAGTTTGCCAATCAATTGGGGCCTCCATAGCCTCATTGCTGGGAAAAAACTTCAGCAATGGGGAATTTATCTCCCGATATAGTACCTGTAACCTCCGGCGTTGGTTGCTTGTCAGCCGCTCGCTGCTCCGCCTCGCACGGCCGCTATCGCCCTGCGGGTCAATCTAATCCCGACGGCTCTGATGAAACATTCCCTAAACAACAAATTGGCCCTCGCGGCGGTCTGTCTCACGGCGCTGATGTTCGGCTTGGAAATTTCCAGCGTTCCTGCCGTACTGCCGACCCTGGCCGCCGACCTGCATGCCGACTTCAAGGCGCTCCAATGGATCATGAATGCCTACACGCTGGCCTGCACTACCGTGCTGATGGCGACTGGCTCGCTGGCGGATCGATTCGGCCGCAAACGCGTCTACGCGATCAGCATCGTGCTGTTCGCGATCACGTCGCTGGCGTGCGGCCTTGCTCAGACCACCTCGGTGTTGATCGTCAGCCGCTTCCTGCAAGGGGTGGCCGGTGGAGCCATGCTGATCTGTCAGGTGGCGATCCTGTCCCACCAGTTTCGAGAAGGACGCGAGCGCAGCCGGGCGTTCGGTGTATGGGGCATCATCTTCGGCATCGGTCTCGGCTTCGGCCCGATGGTCGGTGGCGCAATCGTTGCGCTTACCGATTGGCCCTGGGTCTTCCTCGTACATGTGCTGATCTCGATGGTCGCGCTCTGGCTCACGGTGTCAGGCGTGCAGGAGTCGCGCGATCCGCATGCGCAAACGCTCGACATCGGCGGGATCCTCACGTTGTCGATCTCGAGCTTTTGCCTCGTGTACTTCATTACCCAAGGCGCGGCTCTTGGCTGGGGAAGTCGGCCCGCGCTGAGCATGCTGCTATCAGCGCTCGTCAGCTTCGTCATGTTCGTTGTCATCGAGATGCGCACCGAGCGCCCAGCGTTCGATTTTTCGGTGTTCCGGATCCGCGCATTCTCGGGCGCTATGTTCGGCTCGATGGGAATGAACTTCAGCTACTGGCCGTTCATGATCTATCTGCCGATCTACTTTCACGGTGTGCTGGGTTACGACGGCCTGGCTGCCGGACTAGCCTTGCTGAGCTATACATTGCCGACGTTGGTGGTGCCGCCGCTCGCCGAACGCCTCGCCGCGAAATACGATGCGAAGCGTGTCATTCCGCTCGGCATGTTCACCATCGGTCTTGGCTTCCTACTGATGAAACTCGGAACTGGCGCTCCCTTCGCGGGCTGGCTGGCAATGCTGCCAGGGTGCGTCCTGTGCGGCACCGGCCTTGGTCTAACGAATACGCCGGTCACGAACACGGCGACGGGGGCCGTTTCGCCGAATCGTGCGGGCATGGCATCCGGTATCGACATGAGCGCACGCCTGATCAGCCTGGCGATCAACATCGCCGTGATGGGATTCCTGCTTCTCGAAGGTGTTCACAGCGGGCTTGCCCGGGCATTGCCGAAGGAGTGGGATGCCGCAACCTCGCAGCGGCTCGCTGAGCAGGTTGCAGCCGGTGAATTTGCAGGGCTCACGACCAGCACGGATCTTGCAATGGCACACGCAGCGCTCGTCCACGGTTTCGAGTGGGTGATGCTCTACGGCATGGCTGGTGCCTGGCTTCTGGCACTGCTCAGCCGAGTCGCCTTCGGAGTGAGCCCCAAGATGTCGGCTCAACGCGTTGAGCCTTGAGGCCTCGCCAAACTATCACTTGCCGGGGAGATGGGGTATCTCTCCCGGCGACTTGGCTTTGCAATCCAAGATGGGCTATTCATCACGGTCGGCCAAGGCTGCGATGTCAGGCGAACGCCGGCTGGTTCTTGACGCTCGGGCGTTCCAGCATTCTCGTGTACCAAGCGAGAAGGGCTTCGCACTCCGCAGGCACGGACAGCTTCACGATCGACGCAAAGACCAGAGCGCCAATGAGGGTGATATCGGCCATCGAGAAGGCATCCCCGGCGACAAACATTTGCTTTTTCAGAATGCCGTTGAAGTAGCGCATGCCCCTCAGGGCTTTGTCGCGCTGACGCCCCCCCCATTCGGGGTTCTGATAGCGTTCGACGTCGGGCCCAAGCCCTGGCGTGGCATGGTGGAAATAGACACTGATGGCATCGAGCACCTCCAGCTCGGCGCGCTTACTCATCATGTGGATCACGCCCTTTTCAAGCGGTGTCTTGCCGGTTAGCGTGGGTGCGCCATCGAGCGTATCGAGATATTCGGTAATGGCGGTGCATTCGGCGATGCAGGCGCCGTCGTTGAGTTCGAGGACCGGCAGCGTGCCCGAGTAGTTTTTCTCGGCGATGAACTCGGGTCTTTTGTGTTCCCCCTTGTAAAGATCGACCATCACGAACTCGACGCGCGATTGCAGATTTTTCTCGGCTAGGGCGATACGCACGCGTGTCGGATAAGGCCCTTTTGGAAAATCGTAAATCGTCATGATCGGGAGCGTGGTTACGTCAAAATTGGTGGTGCCGGAAGTCATATTTGCCTCGCTGTGCGCTCTGTTACGCGGGATTGGACAATATGGGGAGGTCATTGTCCGTGATGTCTACCTAACGTTCGTTAGGTTAACGGTAGCGGCTATACTCTCCTGCGTCAACAGTCATTCCAGTTTGTGGAGGCGGTAGTAGTGAAGAACAATTCAGGCTTGAACTCCAGGGAGCGAATCCTGGTGGCTGCCACAAAGATTGCGCAGGCGCACGGCTACAGCGGCTTGAATTATCGTGAGCTCGCTGAGGATATCGGCATCAAGCCCGCGAGCATCTACCATCACTTCGCAAGCAAGGCCGATCTCGGCGCAGCGGTGGCGAGGCGTTATTGGGAGAGTTCAGCCGCGACCCTGGATGCGCTTTTGGCCGAATCCGCAGATCCGATCGACTGCCTGCGCCACTATCCCGATACCTTTCGCAAGGCGCTTGAGAGTGGCAATCGCATGTGCCTTTGCAGCTTCATGGCTGCGGAATCTGATGACCTGCCGGAAATGGTGATGAAAGAGGTCCAGACCTTTGCCGATGTGAATGTGGCGTGGCTGAGCCGGGTGCTATCCGCCGCGGCCGTGGTCAGCGCTGAGGATAGTGAACGGCGTGCTCGCGCCATCTTCGCAGCCGTCGCTGGGGCTCAGCTCATCGCCAGGAGCCGCTCGGATATTTCTGTCTACGACGGGCTAATTGAAAGCTATCGCGTTGCTGGTCTTCTGCCGGCATAGCAGTCGCGATGCCGTAGCCGGATATCGTCCGAAGGTTCACTTCGCTATTGAAGGACGCCGCCGCCACATGAGAAAACTCCTGGGCCGGCGCTGACGGCAAGCACGGTCTGTACGAGTACACGCACACGCTCTCGCTTCCAGCCTGATGCGGCCGGAGCGGCAATCATCTTCCCGGTTTCGCCGAACGCGATCAGCGACACGTCGTCATCTTCGACTTGGCCTCGCAGATACCGAGTTTCCCTATTCCTCGCAAGACACGGTGTAGCTCGAACACCGCGCGTCAGTTCGAGCGTGACCTTCCCCATTTTCGCCGTATTACTTTTCCAGTGGCGTCCCGGTGAACGGAGATTTCATCCGGGAAACAATGTAAGTAATTGATTGTTATTGAAATTGTTTGCGTGCTTCCGCTCGGTGAAATGACGTCCCGCGACGAATTTTTAGCGACTTATATTGGCCCTGTCGGGTGCATGGGGCGCAATCAAAGCGCGCTCGAAAACCGTCAAATTTTCCACACACGGTACATCGCTATGTTCAATAAGCAAAATGAAGTGCGTTCCTGTCAAAGCCTCGCCCGACGTTTGACGCAGGCGTTCATCCTGGGGCTTACCGGGATGGCCGTGGTTTCCGCTTCGGCGTTTGCTGCAGAGAAGGCCGCGATTCTGTTGCCCGGTAGTATCAACGACCAGAGCTGGAACGCGCAGGGTTACGCGGGGGTGAAGCAACTCAAGGCCATGGGTTGGGACGTCGCTTACTCGGAGAACGTCCAGCCTGCGGACATGGCGCAGGCCATGCGCGACTACGCACGTCAGGGCTATAGCCTGGTCATCGGTCATACCGGGCGCTTTCAGTCGGCGGCGCAAGCCGTTGGCCCGCGCTTTCCGAAGACGTTGTTCGTGGTGGGCTCCGGCTCGGCCGGATCTGGCAAAAACGTGACTTCGGTCGACTTCGACAACACACAGTTCGGCTATCTGGAAGGTGTACTGGCGGCACGAATGAGCAAGACCGGCAAGATCGGGTCGGTGAACGGCCTTGAGGGCCTGCCTAATGTGGTCGCTCAGGTCGGTGCATTCCGTAAAGGGGCCAAGAGCGTGCGGCCGGACATTCAGGTCAAGGTGATCTATGTCCAGGATATGGAGGACGCCGGCGCGGCCAAGGAAGCGGCACTGTCGCTGATCGCGTGGGGAGCCGACTTTGTCACTGGCAAGTTGAATGCGGGTCAGTCCGGGATCATTGCCGCGGCGAAGGAGAAAAATGTCTACGCTGCCGGCCGTTCGGTGGCTGACACGGTGCTCGCGCCGAAGAATGTGCTGACGAATATCGTCGAGCAATGGGGCGATATGTACGCCGCTGTTGCCGATTCGGCAGCGCACGGCCCGAAGGGCGGGGAATATCGCTTGTACGGCCTGAATAGTAAAGGAAGCACGGGCGCGCAACTCGCCTACCAACCGGGACAGCAGTTCAACCCCGTGGTACCGGCCGCCATCTCGCAGGAGTTGGGCGACGTCGAGAAAAAGTTCGCTTCCGGCAATCTGAAGGTTACCGTGACGCCGCAAGACGCGCGCGGCGGACTGTAACGATGACGAGCGTGCAGAGCACGGCGGGCAACCCGCCGTTGCGGCCCATTCTCGAGCTGCAGAAGATATGTAAGCGGTTTGGCGCTGTCGTGGCCAATGACAGCGTCGATCTGGTCGTGCCTCGCGGGCGCATCGTTGCACTGCTCGGCGAGAATGGGTCGGGAAAGAGCACGCTGATGAAGCTGGTGTTTGGCATCACCCGTCCTGACAGCGGGGTGATTCTATTCAAAGGGCGAGAGCTCGCGGGGCATGACCCGCGCGATGCGATTGCCGTGGGCATCGGCATGATTCATCAGCATTTCATGCTCGTCGAGTCGATGGCCGTCGTGGACAACGTCATGCTCGGATGGCCCGCATCCGGACGCTGGCTACGCCGCGCAAAGATGGCGGAATTGGTCAGGAAGGCCAGCGCCCGCTACGGTCTGGAACTGGACCCCGAGAGTCTCGTCTCGGACCTCTCTTTTGGCCAGCGTCAGCGTGTCGAGATCGTCAAGGCGATCCTGCGCGGCGCGGATCTGCTTATCCTGGACGAACCCACCTCCAACCTGAGCGCACCTGAGGTGAAGAGCCTCACCAAGATCATGCACGTGTTCAAGGAGGAGGGGCGGTCGGTCATTTTCATCACCCACAAACTCGGGGAAGTGATGGAAGCCTGCGACGAGGGCATTGTCTTGCGCTCAGGCAGGGTGGCGAGCAAGTTTGTCGTAGCTCACACTCATCGATCCGAGCTTGCCCGTCTAATGGTCGATCGCGATATCGACGAGCCGACGCGTCGCGCCGAATTTGGCAATCGCGAAACCGTGCTTCAGGTTCGCGGCCTCACCGTCGCGGACAAGCTCGGCCAACCGCGGATCAACGACGTGAATTTCGAGTTGCGCCGCGGCGAGATTCTGGCGATTGCCGGCATCGATGGAAACGGTCAGACGGAACTCGCCGAGGCGCTTGCCGGACTGCGCCGGAGGAGGCGCGGTTCGATCACGCTCGATGGCGTCGACATCTCCGATATGGGGGCACGCGGCCGCCTCGCGGCAGGTATTGCTTATGTGCCAGTCGATCGTGCCCACACGAGCCTGATTCCTGCAATGACAGTCGAAGACAACCTCGCGATTCGAGATTTCTCCCGAAAGCCATTCAGCAAGGGGGCAATGCTCAATCGCAAGGCGTTTCGCCGTCGTGCTCAAGAACAGATCGCGGCGTTCCGGATTGCCTGCCCGGGGCCCGAGGGCATTGCCGGCGCGTTGTCCGGCGGCAATCAGCAAAAGATCGTGCTGGCGCGAGAGATAGGGCGAGAGCCACGTGTGCTGATCGCGATGCAGCCGACATGGGGCCTCGATCCGGGGGCGACGAGGTTCGTCGTGGACCGGATTCTGGCGCTTCGCGATGCCGGCGCGGCCGTCATCTACATTTCGGCAGAACTGGAAGAGGTGCTGATGCTGGGAGATCGCATCGGTGTATTGAGCGCGGGGCAATTGAAGGGCGTCGTCGCTCGCGAGCACGTCGATCTGACGCAGATCGGCATGCTGATGGCCGGGGCAGACGAGATGCCGGAACGTTCGAAAGCCATGGAGGGTTCGTTGACGTGATGAGCACCGAAGAGCCTACGATGGCAATTACCCGGCCAGAACCGCTGATCGACCGCATCTTGCAGCACCTCACGCTGGCTCGCGCCCTTAGAGACGCGATCCTTGCCGTTCTCCTCGCGTTCGGCCTGACGGCGATCTTCATCATGATGTCGGGGCACAACCCGGCGGTCGCATTCTGGCATATGGCGATCGGTGCATTTGGGTCGGCCGATGCAGTGGCCTTCGCCTTGAACAAGAGCGCGCCATACATCCTCGCGGCTGCCGGTATCGCCTTGTGTTTCCGCGCCCGCATCATCAGCATCGGTGCAGAAGGACAAATTGCCGTCGGCGGGATCTGCGCGACATGGGCGGCATTGCATACCGGCGATCTGTCCGGCCCGTTACCGCTTCTGATGTCACTGCTGAGTGCGGCCATCGGGGGAGCACTCTGGGCTTTCCTCGCGGCAGCGCTGCGAATTTGGCGAGGTGTCAATGAGGTCATCTCGACACTGATGCTCAATTTCGTGGGCCTTCTGCTGGTGGGTGAGGTGCTCAATGGTCCAATGGGCGAGCCGGGGGCCGGGTTTCCCCAATCCCCGGTGGTTCCGGATAGCACGTTCTTGCCGCTGCTGATTTCGAATACCGATCTGACGATTGGCATTCTGCTGGCAATCTTCGCCTGCCTGGCCGTAGCCTTTCTGCTGTGGAGGACCCCCTTCGGATTCGGCGCTCGCATGCTCGGTGCGAGTCCGTCGGCCGCTCGCTACTCGGGGGTGTCGCAGACACATGTCGTCATCGTTGCAATGTTGATCGCCGGCGGATTGGCCGGTGTCGCGGGGGCGATCGAAGTGCTCGGCGTGCAATCTCGCCTGATTGAAGGCTTTTCCGTCGGCTTCGGTTTCAAGGGGGTCGCTGTGGCGCTGCTGGCCGGACTGGACCCGCTGGCGGTCATTCCGGCGGGGCTGTTCTTTGGCTTCGTCGAGGCTGGCGCCCTCGCAATGCAGCGAGACATTGGCGTGCCGTCGTCACTTGTTTATGTGCTTCAAGGACTGACGATGGTGTTTGTGCTTTGCGCACGCGGGCTGGACCGGAGGCATAAGCGCGTATGAACCTCTTTCTCGACACGAACGTTGCGGCCGGACTGATTGCTTCCACGGTTCGCATTGCCACGCCGCTGATGTTCGCCGCGCTTGGCGCGACACTTTGCGAGGCCGCGGGAACCTTCGGCGTCTGCGTGGAAGGCATGATGTTGATGGGCGCGTTCTCGGGCGCGGTTGTCGAATACCTCAGCGGAAACTACATGGCCGGCCTTCTGTTCAGTGCATTGGGCGGTGCAGCCATTGGATTGATCATGACCGTCGTCACCGGCAGGTTCCGAACCGATCACATGGTCACGGGGCTATCGGTCAATATCCTGGTTGCAGGTGTGACGAGCTTTGCGCTTCGCGCCCTCTTTGGTGGACGTGCACCGAATCTGCAACTTCCTACGCCTGGCCCGGTGTTGATTCCCGGCTTATCGAAGCTGCCCGTCATCGGCCCCGGCCTGTTCCATCAGACATTGCTGACCTATGTCGCCTTTGCCTGTCCCTTCCTGCTTCACCTTCTGATGCGACGCACACAAACCGGGTTGTTGGTTCGTGCCACGGGCGAAAACCCGTCGGCGGTCTTCGCTGCCGGGTCCAACCCAGCCGCCGTGCGGGGTTGGGCGCTCATTGCCGCCGGGGCATTTGCCGGTGTGGGCGGCGCGGCGTTGGCGCTGGATCAATTGGGCACCTTCACCGACGGGATGACCAACGGCCGGGGATTCATTGCGCTCGCCGCCGTGTTGATCGGCCGCTGGCGGCCGGTGCCCGTCATGCTCGCCTGTCTGCTGTTCGGCGCGAGCAATGCCGTCGGTCTCAATATGCAGGGTTGGGGGCTGTCGACGAGTTCCTATGTGATCCAGATGGCCCCGTATCTGATGGCGCTCGCCGTCCTGTGTTTCTTCGGCCGTGCTACGCGCATGCCGTCTGCATTGGGCACGGCGATTGTCCGTCATTGATCGTCCATCGTCAGATATCGATAGACCGCCCGTCTTCACCGTTGATGCCTCGATGTCGTATTGGGAGAGGTTGGGCGCCACATCCGACGTATTTCGTATTCCGTAATCCGATGAAATTCATATCGATCTTTTAGGAACCTCTGATGAAGATCCATCTGCATAAAATTCCCATGATGTCGCCGAGCGATACGTCGGTGCTGGAACGCCTGATCGATAGCGGCGATATCGATCCGTCCACGATCGTTGCTGTCATTGGCAAAACTGAGGGCAATGGCGGCGCTAACGATTTCACGCGAGGGTTTGCCACGCAGTCATTTCAACTGCTGATTGCGAGCAAAATGGGCGTTTCGCGCGACGCCATCGCGAGCCGGATTTGCTTTGTCTGGTCGGGCGGCACGGAAGGGGTGCTATCGCCTCACGCAACCGTCTTCACGCGAGTCGATGACGATGGCGCTACAAGTTCCAACGGTGCGGCACGACTCGTTCTGGGTGTCACCGTAACCCGAGATCTTCTGCCCGAGGAAATCGGCACGCTCAGGCAAGTCGAGCTGGTTGCGGAGGCGGTACGTGGCGCGATGCTTCAGGCCTGCATTTCGGATCCCAGGGACGTCCATTACGTGCAGGTCAAAGGACCGTTGCTGACGCCGGCCCTCATCGCCGATGCAGACAAGCGTGGTAAGCCGATCGTCACCCGCGACGCGAATGCATCGAAGCCGTATGCGCGGGGCGCAACCGCGCTGGGGGTTGCCATCGCGCTCGACGAAGTGGATGCCTCCGGCGTGTCGAACGAAGCGATTGCGAAACGGCTCGAGCTGTACTCGTCGGTCGCGTCGACATCGGCGGGCGGGGAGCTGAGAAATTGCGAGGTACTCCTTTTCGGCAATTCACCACGGTCGACGAGCGATTTCTCGATTCGTCATCGTGTGTTGAATGACGTCATCGACGCGAATACTGTCCGGGATCTGATTGGCGATGCGCCAGGCGGCGCCGTTGCCGCGATCTTCGCAAAGGCCGACGCGAGTCCTGACGGCCGGATACGCGGGTGGAGAACCACGATGCTGACCGACGCCGATATCAACTATGAGCGCCACGCGCGTGCCGCGCTAGGGGCTGTAATCGGATCGATCACGAGCGACCCGGCGATCTTCGTTTCGGGCGGGACGGAGCATCAATGCGCGCCGGGAGAAATGCCGATTGCCGCCATCATTCGTCACTAAGTCGGGGATCCCTTTGCCGAAAGACGATCAGTTGTGGACCTATTCCGCCAGCGAACTGGCGACGGGGTTCGGGCGAGGCGAATACACGCCGATCGACGTTCTGGAGAGTGTCATCACTCGCATGGAGGGCATCAATCCACGCATCAACGCGGTGGTTACGACGGATCTTGATACCGCGCGCATCGCTGCGAAGGCGAGCGCGCAGCGATGGCGCAATGGCTGTCCGTCAGGCGCGCTGGATGGGGTTCCGATGACCGTCAAAGACAATGTCCCCGTGGCGGGAATGCGTGCGACGTGGGGGAGCGAACTTTTCGGCACCTACGTTCCGAGCGAGGATGAGTTGTGCGTGGCGCGTTTGCGTGCGGCGGGAGCCGTCATTGTGGGGAAGACGAATTGCCCCGAACTCACCGTGCAGGGATATACGGACAATGCGATTTTCGGGCTCACCCGGAATCCCTTCGACCTGGATCTGACGCCGGGCGGCTCGAGCGGCGGGGCCGTGGCTGCGGTCGCCGCAGGCATCTGCCCGATTGCGATCGCGACGGATGGCGGAGGATCGATTCGCCGGCCTGCGTCGTATACGGGACTCATCGGTATGAAGCCCTCGCGGGGCCGGGTTGCCCGTGCGGACGGCTTTGCCGCCATTCTTCATGACTGCGAGGTGGTCGGCCCCATTGCCCGTACCGTAGCGGACGTGCGCCGCGTGATGGAAATCATCGGCCGCCCCCATTTCCGCGATCCGCTGTCTGTGCTCCTCGCCGATGATGCTTACGAAGCGGCCTGCCCGAAGCCATGTCGAATTCTCTACTTGCCGGAGTTCGGTTCATCGCCGGTCGACCGTCAGATTGCCGATAGCGTGGCACAGGCCGCAGATCTGTTGTCGTCGCTGGGACATCGCGTCGAAGCCGGGGCGGTGCCATTCGACATCGACGCGCTCGGAATGGCATGGACGACCATCAGCCAGACCGGTCTGACGTGGTTGCTGAAGCGACATTCCAGCGGGGGAAATCGCGTGGGCGCTGATATTCAGGCAATGTACGAGGCCGGTAGCCGCTTACGGGCCGAGCAGTACTACGAGGCACTGGCGATGCTGGCGGAACTCAAATCCACACTCGCCGAGCTTTACGAAGCCTATGACCTGATCATGTCCCCCTCTGCCGCCGCAATGCCATGGCCTGCCGGCGAAGCGTTCCCAAACATCATCGACGATCAGCCTGTGGGGCCGCGCGGGCACGCGATCTTTACGGGGTTCGTCAACATGTCAGGTTGCGCGGCAATCAATTTGCCCTCGGCACCCAATGCGCGAGGCGTGCCGATCGGTTTTCAGCTCGTCGGCCCGGTGGGCGCCGACAAGTTGCTTTGCGACATCGGCGAGCAATACGAAAGTGCATTTCGTCCGCCACGTATTTGGCCTTTGCGCTAGGTCCGCTTGCCGTTATCGGGTGTCGGTGTCTCGGGCAAGGCCATCAACTGCATGTGACAGTCGACATGCGGGCGGAAATGATGGCCTTGACCTCGGCAGGCAGACGGCCACCGATGGCGGCCGTGACTTCGGCGGCAGCTACCATCACCGATTTGCTCAAACCGTCCAGGCGTTCGAGCGTGACGCGAAGCGTCGGGCCGACTACGGAGATCGCGGCGATGGGCAGCGAGAACTCGTTGAAGACTGGTGCCGCAATGCACCTTAACCCGATAGCCACCTCTTCGTTGTCGACGGCATATCCCGTCTGGCGAATTTCCCGCAGCGCTGAGTGAAGCGCAGTGCCACGATTAATCGATTGCGGTGTCAGACGCGGGAGGCCTTGCTGGACCAATTGCGTGACGCGCTCCGGGGGCAACCACGCAAGAATCGACTTTCCCATGGCCGTGTTCGCGAGCGGTGAGCGCTGCCCCGGACGACAGATGGCGCGCATCGTCTGCTTGCTCTCGATCTGATGCAACAGCAGGATTTCGTCCTGATCGAGTCCTCCGACATTCACCGTCTCTCCGACGATATCGCGCAGACGCCGCAGCATAGGCGTTGCGATGGCGACCATGTCGCGGCGCTGCATGAACGCCGACCCGACGGCAAAACACTGCGGGCCGATTCTCCACAGATTTTTCTCCGATTCGAACACCACGAAGCGTCGCTGCTGAAGCGTTGTGAGCAGTCGATGAATCGTCGGGGCGGGCAGGCCGCTGCGCTCGGCAAGATCGACGAGCCGGTAGCCGTCGTCATCTTCCGAAAGGATTTCCAGCACGGTGAGCGCTCTCGATAGCGCCTGAACGGAGGACTTATCTTCGCGCAGGATGGGTTCCACCTTGCGTGATGCGTCGTTGCGAGACTTTCCGGGGAGCAGTGCCATACGCGTTATACCGAAAGTTGCCGCGCGCGATCCCGAAGCGCAGGCGATACCGCGTACGGTCGGTGAGGGGGCGACGGGGTTTGACAGCTATCGGGGAAAAGCAAGCAAACAACGTGCCTTCGTATTTCCGTGAAAAAGCCGTCGATTTGCACCACGGCAGTGGCGTGTGCGTTGTCATTGACCCGTTACAGGGAACGGGATGCACCACAAGCGAACATGGTGTCGGGCGGCACGTGGCGTCCAACGCATTTTTTCTCTAACTATATGAAGTGGCGAGGTTTTTTCGGCGGACTTCCATCCTGCGAAATGTCGAATGTGTCGTGATTCTGGCTCGTTAATTTACAGCGGGTCCTTTGACAGTCGAACTGCTGACAGAGGGGTCAACAATCACACAGAGCAGACCAACTCAATCATGAATGTCAAATCGGAAGCCACGCTTCGCCGCACCATGTTTCCTTGGCTCGCAACGGCATTGATCGTCGCGCCGACGCTCGCGTCGGCGCAGGTGCTGGAAACATGGCAGCCTCCGGAAGCCAGCAGTCTTGCGGGGCTCTTCACGCAAGGCCATGTCTCGGGGGATGTGCGCGCGTTCTACTACGGCGCGCACAATGCGTTCTATAACAAGGGACTCAACCAGAACACGATCAATTACGGCGGTGGCTTGACGTTGCAATCGGCGTCGCTCTACGGCATTTCCTTTGGCGTGAGCGCATACGCTTCGCGTCCCTTGCTTCACCCGTCAGACTCGTCTCGCGTAGATGGCAGTCTTGGGCCGTCATTCACGACACTCGGCGAGGCCTATGTCCAGTACCGGAAGTCGCTATTTACGGCGACGGCGGGGAATCAGTCGTTCGACGTGCCGTTCATCTCACCGTACGACTACCGCATTGCGCCGCAACTGTTTCAGGGGGTCTCGGGCAGATACGGCACGAAGGACAATTACATCGAGGCCTTCCGGATGTTCCGTTGGAAATCGTGGACCAGCGACTCGTTCACCGACAGAACGGCTTACAACTCGGACTTCGATGGCGGCTCGACGATTGGCATGAAGGGCACGCCGGGCTTTTACGGTGCTGGCGGTGCCGGTAAGCAATCGTTTGGCGCTTACGGTGTGGACGGACAGGCGTGGTACGTGAACTACATGAACTATGCGCGAATGTTCTATGCAGACGGCCATGTGTCGCTGAACGAGGGTGTGCTTCAACCGTATGCGGGCATTCAGGTCGCGTATGAGAACGGTGGTGATAGCAATCTTCTGGGGCGCATTCGCAGTCAGGTCTACGGCTTTCAAGTCGGCGTGAAGCACAATTCGTTGAATGTCTCGCTGGGCTACGACTACACAAGGCCAGACGCCAACGCCTACCAGAATGGCTCGCTGGTGACGCCCTATGCCCATAACATGTCATCGGGACCGTTCTTTGCCCAGCCGTTCATCACCAGCACGCAGGATTTGGGCGCTGGCAGGGCTTATGGGCTGTCGATCAGTGGCAAGCCTGTGGACAACCTGACGCTAGGCACCCAGTACTCGTTCATGGATCTCGTGAGCACCCCTGGGGCGCCGAGTCTGAATCAGTCCGAGTACCTGGTGTACGTCATGTACAACTTTCAGGGAAAGCTGAAGGGCTTCAGTATCGTCGACTTCTTCGCCTATCAGTCGTCACCGGCCAAGCCCGCAAAGTTCTTCCAGAATCGCTTGCAGCTTCAGTATGCATGGGGCCAATAATGAGTTCACCCGGCAGACGATAGTCTGCCGGGGCGTTAATAGCCCGATGCGCCGGGACTCAGGCGGGGGCGTGAGGCCGGAAAGTGCCTTGATGCCGGCGGCTGTCCAGACCGGGACGCCTGGGCGGCTCAGTCATCAAACACCGCATTTGCTCATCATCCCGGCGACTTCCCTCGTCAGCTGCGCCTCCCAGCGTTGCAAGATATAGACGCACACGGCCGACGAGTGGATGCCTTCGCATGGCCAATTCAGTGGCAGCGTGCCCGTCTTTGCCTTCTGGATGCTGTTGCCGCCACCGTCGGTCTGGTTGGCCGTCTGCGCGGCCTGATTGGCGGCGTCGTCGAGTTCCGCAATGCGTTGGTTGACGGTCGCCATCGTGACGCCTTTGCGACGCATGTCCGCCAGCGTCTCCGGTACGGAGGTTGTGAGGATCGCCTGCCGCGCCTGTGCCAGATCGCTATTTGTGTAAGCCCGCAGGTTCGGTGCCAGATAGCTGAAGTCGCCGCGACATTCCGGGGATGCGCTCCCGCCTTTGGCTGCGCCGGATGTCGCCGCACTCGTCTTGAGCATCACGCCGGGCCCTGTCGCCGCGGCATCTGCCCGCACTGCCCGCCGTGCGGGCAATTTGCTCTGAGGTACCTGCACCAGACTGCCGTCTTGCAACGTAATCGATGCGTTACGAAGTTCGAGAAAGTCCTCGTCGACGACGCCCAACTGGCCCTTGACGTTCAGTGATGTCATGCCGTCCAGCCGCCGGGCCTGCGCGCTGGGCATCGGCACACCGATCGGCACGCCCTGATAGGTGCCTGAGAAATAGCTACCGTCCGCGTTGTAATCGTGCACGGCAACTTCCATCTCGAAGGGCTGCGCGAGTTTCGCGACGCGATTGCGGTACTCGGCCGTCGTTTCGTATTTGTCTTTCTGGAGCGACTTCAGGAACGTGGCGTACGCATCGCCTTTGCCGTTTGCGCTCGATTGCGCGAAGCGCGTGATCCGGATCGGTTTGACCTTGTTCCATTCACCTGCCTCGGCCAGCGTGTAGGCCACCGTTGATCCGCGCAGCCGTCCAGCCGGCTGTTGCACCAATTGGCCAGTCTTGCTATCGAACACCTGCGCAAAATCGTCATCGCGGTCATCGCCGTAAGCCGGGTTGCCAACGATCACGTACTGGCTGCCCGGGGCTGTGGGTCGCGCGCTTACGTAGTCGCCGCGTACCTTCGTCGTCACTGTCCTGCGGACCTGCAGCGTATCGGGATCGAGCAGCGTCAACTGCCCCGACTTGCCGTCCATTACCGCCGCGAAATCGCCGTCGCGAAAGAACCGGCCCGGAATATTGAGTGCCTGCAACCGGCAGTTCGGCACGTCGACACTTGCCGGCGGCGTACTGATGCTGACACGCCCTTGTTTGTCGGCGCTGAGCCAGCCGTCGTTGCGCGGCAACTCGCACAGCAACTTGTTGGCGCGCACATCCCAGACCCTGAACGGCATCGTCTTTTCAGGCTCGCCGCCGTTTAGCCAGGAGACCGCGTAGCGTCCGTCTTCGACGACGACGTACACCGCTGAGGCATATTCGCTGCCCTTGCGGCCATCGCCCGAAAACGACGCTGTCTGCTGGCCGTTGACGTAAATCGACACCTCATTGCCACGCTGTACGATGACCTGGAACTTGCCGTCTTTCGTCAGGCGAGGGTCGCAGCGATTGGCCGCCTGTCCGCTGAGATCCATCTGGGCGATCGGCTTGCCGCTGGTGTCGTAGAGTGCGACCTGATGACAGACGTTCGGCGAGAAAGTTTGGTGACTGCCGTAAATGCGGTTTTCATACGCATATACCGACCATCCTTTCGGCCACGACATCAGCACACGCCCCTGGAGATCGACCAGTTCGACGCCGATGGTCATGCCGGAAATGCCAGTGATGAGAAGGGATTGATTCCCTGCGAAAGAGAGGACGACGGATGAATCCGGTTTGGGCAAGGTGTAGACGACACGCTCCGCGCCACCTGCGAATGGCCGCACGACGACCTGATTCGATGTGTTGACGTACGCCAGAAGACTACTGTCCTGTGAAACAGCCGGTGACATACGGGACATGATGCCCACCTCGCCGCCGCTCGAAGCCGGGTTACGCTCGAGCAGCTTGCGATTAATGACCAGATGGCTTGCCCATTCCGGCGGCGGCGCGAGCGCGGCGAGTTCCTGGGACGAGGCTTGCGCACGCGCCGCCGCAGCGCGCTGACGCTGATCGTCCTCTTGCTGCTTTTTCTGGGCATCAGCGGCGTCGCGCCGTGCTTGCTCGGCCGCTGCCTGTGCCCGGCGGTTCGCATTGTCACGATCATTCTGGTCAAGCACAGTCTGCAATTGCTGCAAACTGCGCATGACCGCGCCGACATCGGCTGCCAGCGCAGCGGATGAGCCGAGTGCGAACACAGCAGCGAGGCCAACCACATTGGCCGCGATTCGTTTCGTTTTCATTGACATTCTCCTGTCGCGTACGCTGCGCGATCACCTTGGCAGCCGAAGCCTACGCTATGCGATTATCTCGTCGCGCGACGCCTGTTGTACTCATCCATTTGAAGGATGCGAAGGTATCGCGCTGCGCGCCCACACCTGCCCCCGATGCTATATAAGCAAGCTTTATCTTGGGTATCGGATCGGAAGCCGCCGCTGTGGTTTACGCACAAACCCTGATCGGCAAGTGACTTGACAGCGTAAATTTGTCCATCGATGGTATACAGAATACTGAATTGGGTGTTCCATGATGACAAATTCCACGGCCGCCGCGCGCGCTCCCGGTGAAGCTTCGGGGTCGACGCCATCCGCTGTCAACTGGCATTACGCGACGATTTCCGCGGCTCAGGAGGCCCTGCGACGAGGGGAAACCACGTCGACGGATCTCGTGGCTGCGTGTGAGACCGTCTGGCGCCAGTCCAATCCGCAACTGAACGCGGTTGTCGTGAGCGATTTCGATCAGGCCTATGCGGTGGCGCAGGCGCGTGATGCGGAACTGCGTGCGGGCAGGGTCCGAGGCCCTTTGCACGGGGTGCCGTTCACGATCAAGGAGTCGTTCGACGTCAAGGATTGGCCGACCAGCGTTGGTGATCCGGCATTCGCGGACAACATCGCGGTGCGTCACGCCAGCGTTGTTCAGCGGTTGACAGACGCCGGGGCCGTCCTGCTCGGTAAAACCAACGTGCCGATCTGGCTGCGTGACTGGCAAAGCTACAACGATGTTTACGGCACGACGCGCAACCCGCACGATACCTCGCGCACACCGGGTGGGTCGTCCGGTGGCAGTGCCGCCGCCGTCTGCTCGGGCATGGCTTTCTTCGACGTGGGCTCGGATATTGGTTCATCGGTCCGCAACCCCGCCCATTACTGTGGCATCTTTTCGCACAAGAGCACCCACGGTCTGGTGCCTCTTGACGGTCACGGGCTGCCGGGCGGAATGACATTTCCCGACATTAACGTTGCCGGGCCGCTCGCACGAAGCGCTAACGACCTCGAGTTGGTGCTCTCGGCCATTGCCGGCCCGACCGCCGACGCTGCCTGCGCCGTCCGTTTCGAGTTGCCTCGGTGCGACGCCAGCGATCTGAGCCAGATCCGCTTCGGCATTCTGCCCAACCATCCGATTGCCGAAGTCGATGCACAGGTGGAGCAGTGCATCGTGGCGCTCGGAAAAGACCTCGAGCGACGCGGAGCGACCGTGGTGTGGAATGCGCGTCCGTCGCTGGACGCTGGCGAGTTGCTACGCGTCTACATACTGATGCTGCGCGCGGCCACCTGCGGCTATCTCGGAGACGACGCCTTCGCGGCCGCCGTCTCCGCCGCCGCCGAGGTGCCGGAGGACGACATGCGTTATGCATCGCTCCAATATGTCGGGGCCGTCATGCGGCATCGCGACTGGCTCAAGCTGCAACCGCTGCGCGAGCGCTTTGCCGCCGCCTGGCGCGCGCTATTCGAGCAGGTCGACGTGCTGTTGTGCCCCGTGGCCGCTACGCCGGCGTTCACGTTGAACGAGACGGGCGCACCGTGGCAACGCACGCTGGACGTCAACGGACAGGCGCAGCCACTCACCACACAGATTTTCTGGGCCGGTCACTCCGGTCTGTGCGGCTTGCCCTCGAGCGTCGCCCCGGCAGGGCGCACTGTCGACGGGCTGCCCGTGGGCGTTCAGATCGTGGCCCCGCTGTATCACGACCTGCGCTCGATCCATGTAGCCAGACTGCTGGAAGCCGCCGGCTACGCCTTTGTACCTCCCGCCTGACACCCCGGAAATCCCCAATCCCCACAACACCACGACAACCTAAGGAGGACACCTTCATGTCCTGGCTCAACTCACTGTCGAAAAACGAGAAGCGCGCTTTTGCCGGCACTTTCATCGGCCATACGGTCGACGTCTACGACTTCATGATCTATTCCTTTCTCATCCCGGTGCTGTTGACGACCTGGAGCATGAGCAAGGCAACTGCCGGCAGCATCGTCACCTACACACTGATTGCGTCGCTCGTAGGCGCCATCGGGGCAGGCCTGCTGGCCGACCGCTACGGACGCGTGCGCATTCTTCGCTGGACCATCGCACTGTTCGCGCTGGCGTGTTTCGCCTGCGGTCTCGCCAACTCGCCAACGCAACTGGCCGTGCTGCGAATTATCCAGGGGCTGGGTTTCGGCGGAGAGTCGTCGCTGTGCATGGTGCTCGTGATGGAGACGATTCGTAATCCCGCGCATCGCGGCAAGTTCTCGGGCTTCACCGCCAGCAGCTACTCGTTCGGCTGGGCGCTGGCGGCACTGGCCTACAGTGTGATCTTCAGCTGGCTGCCGCCTGACTGGGCGTGGCGGGTTTGCCTGTTCATCGGTGTGGCGCCTGCGTTGATGGTGTTCTGGCTGCGACGCAATCTCGAGGAGCCGGAGGCTTTCACGCGCACGCTGGCCGAACGAAGCCAGACGAGCCCGCTCAAGACGATCCGCAGCGTATTCAGCGGGCGTCTTGCTGCGCGCACGTTCCTGTGCAGCCTGCTCTCGGGCGGCATGCTGGGCGCCTACTATGCCATTGCGACGTGGATGCCTACCTGGCTCAAGACCGAGCGAGGGCTCTCTGTCACAGGCACCGGCTTGTGGCTGGCGATCACGATCTGCGGATCGATTGTCGGCTACGCCATAGGCGCGTGGAGCACCGACCGGCTGGGGCGTCGTCCGACGTACATCCTGTTCGCACTCGGGGCGTTCGTCATGAGCATTGCGTACATGCTGATTCCCGCGCCCATGCCCGTCATGATGGTGCTGGGTTTCCTCATGGGCGTGCTGATGCAAGGCACCTTCGCGGGCGTGGCGGCGACAATCTCGGAGACTTACCCGCACGAGATTCGCGCGACCGGCTACGGTGTGGCCTATAACGCAGGCCGCGTCATCGGTTCTGTCTTCCCGTTCATGGCAGGCTGGCTGGCCAGCGGTCACACGACACTCACGCTCGCGATTCCCATCGTTGCCGCTGTCGGGTACGGTTTTGTCATCGTCGCAGCCTTGATGTTGCCCGAGACGAACGGCATCGAGCTGGACGCCATCGACCCCGTCAAACCCAGCGCAAACCCGGCACCCACCGTTGAGCATCCGATGTCGCACGCCGTTCGCAACGCGGCCGACTGATGATTTTCCTCACGCCTCACCGGAGCACCGCACTCAGGAATTTGTTGTATTGGCATTTTCGTTAAAACTGTATACAGTGTACAAAAATGCAGATCGAGACCCGGCGTCCATGAACGCAGCGGGTTATCCACCTGAAATCAAGGAGTAAGACATGGCAGAACTGATGGATCGCGAGACCTTCCGCGCAGCACTCGAAGAGGCAATCAAGGGCAAGAGCGCGAACAAGGCACCGTTCAGCATTGCATGGGCAAGCGGCAAGCTGTCGCGCGCGCACCTGGCTCGTTGGGCTGAGAATCACTATCACTACGTGGGCCCGTTCGCCGATTACCTCGGCTATCTCTACGCCCGTACGCCGGACCACATGACCGAAGCGAAGGATTTTCTGCTCGCGAACATGTACGAGGAGGAAATCGGGGGAGACCGCCACACCGATCTGCTGATTCGCTTCGCCGAAGCGTGCGGCACGACGCGTGAGCGTGTGGTCGATCCTGACAACATGTCGCCGACCACGCGCGGCCTGCAAAGCTGGTGTTATGCGGTGGCGATGCGTGAAGACCCGGTGGTCGCCGTTGCAGGCCTTGTCGTCGGCCTTGAGTCGCAGGTGCCGTCGATCTATCGCAAACAGACGCCCACGTTGCGCGACACGTACAAGTTCACCGACGAGGAGGTCGAGTTCTTCGATCTGCACATCGTGTCGGATGAGATCCACGGCGAACGCGGCTACCAGATCGTGCTGGAGAACGCGAATACGCCGGAACTGCAGCAGCGTTGCCTGAAGATTTGCGAGATCGGCGCACAAATGCGTCTGCTCTATACGACGGCGCTCTACTACGACTATGTCGAAAAGGAAGTCCCGCTGCCCGAGCTGGGTCTCGCGGCCTGAGCGACGCCCGGCAGCCCCGTGCCCCTGCGCGGCCCCCTCCGGGAGGAGGGGGAAGCGATGGGGGCGCGGGTCTTCAAGCCTCTTTGCAGGATTGCTGCACTCATGACAACCGTTCCAACGTTCTTGAATTACATCGACGGCGAGTGGTGCCCGAGCCGATCGGGCGCCACCTTTGAAAACGTCAATCCAGCCGATACCCGTGACGTGGTCGGTCATTTCCAGGCATCGGGCGAGGCTGACGCACAAGCCGCTGTGCGTGCAGCCGCATCGGCGTTCGCCGACTGGAAACGCCTCTCGACGAGCGCTCGTGCGAAGCTCCTGCTGAGCGCCGCCGCCTATCTGGAAAGTCATGCCAAGCGTTTCGGTGAAGAACTCACACGCGAGGAGGGCAAACAAGTGGGCCTCGCGACAGACGAGTTCATGCGCGCCGCACAGACGCTTCGTTATTACGCGATCGAAGCCCAATCGTATGGCGGGGAAACCTTCCCGAACGACGACGCCGGCATGACGGTGTATACCGTGCGCGAACCGCTGGGTGTCGTGACGGTCATTTCGCCGTGGAACTTCCCCGTTTCGATTCCCGCCCGCAAGATCGCGCCTGCGCTCATCTGCGGGAACACCGTGGTGTTCAAGCCCGCATCGGATGCGCCGCTGAGCGGACTGCGTCTGACCGAAGCGTTTGTGCAAGCCGGGATTCCCAGAGGCGTGTTGAACTTTGTCACGGGAAGCGCTTCGGCGGTCGGCCCGGTATTGACTGGCGCGCGCGAAGTGAAGGCGATCTCGTTCACCGGATCGACGGCTGCCGGCGAGCAGATCCATCGGGCAGCCTCGCTTTCCACGCGCACGCAAATGGAACTCGGCGGTAAGAACCCGTTGATCGTGCTCGACGCAAAGGACATCGATCGCGCCGTCGACCTCACGATCAAGGGGGGCTTTTCGCTGACCGGGCAGGCGTGCACCGGCACAAGCCGCGTGCTGGTCGCTCGCGAGATCCGCGCGGCCTTCGTCGAACGCCTCGCGGCCAAGGCGCAAACACTCAAGGTTGGCAACGGTCTGGTGTCCGGCATGGATCTCGGCCCGCTCGCGACGGCGGGACAACTGCGCACCGTGCTCGATTACATCGAGATCGGCAAGCGTGAAGCCACCTTGGTCTGCGGCGGTCAGCAACTCACCCACGACGGGTACGCGCATGGCTATTTCGTCACGCCGGCCATCTTCGCCGACGTGCCGCGCGATGCGCGTATCGCGCGGGAGGAGATTTTCGGTCCGGTGATTGCCGTGATCGATGTCGACGGCTACGACGATGCCATCGCCGTCGCGAACGACAGCGACTACGGTCTCGCGGCCTCGCTCGTCACGCAGGACGCCGGCCTGATGCACCGCTTCGCGAATGACATCGAAGCCGGTACGGTCAAGATCAATCGCACGACCACCGGCAATCTGGTCAATGCACCGTTCGGCGGCATCAAGCAATCGAGCACGGCCACGTTCCGCGAGTCCGGACGCGACGGGCTCGAGTTCTATCTGCAAATCAAGACCGTCTATCGCGGCGTCTGACGAGCGTTTTCCACGACATCTCTTATTAGCCATGAAGCCATTTCTCAAACTCGAACTTGCCGAAGCCCGGCACATGATTGCGGCAGCCGTTGCCCGCTCGCAGGAGATCGGCGTCCTCGAATCGATCTGTGTGGTCGACGAAGGCGGCTTTCCGCTCGCGCTGGAGCGCATGGATGGTGGCCGCGTCACCGGGCCGCAGATCGCCTGGAACAAGGCCTTCACGGCCGCAGGTCACAAGCGCTCGACGCATTTGTTCACCACCCCCCCCAACGGCCCGGCGCTGCCAGGCAACGAGGCCTTCGGCATTCAGTGGAGCTTTGAAGGGCGCTTTGCAGCCTTCGTCGGGGGGTTCCCCATCGTGGTCGACAGTCAGGTGGTCGGCGGCATCGGCCTGTCGGGCGGCAACGGCGAGCAGGACACACAGGCCGGGCTCGCGGGTCTTGCTGCGTTGCAAGACCTGCTGCGTCAGAGCGGACGCGAGGTGCTGGTTCAGGCCGACATCAAGCTCTGACCCCGACGCGAGGTGCTCGTGAACTATCGGATCACATGGATCGAAGCCGAGTGCAGCTTCGAGGCCGCTTCTGACGAAACGGTGCTCGAAGCCGCTCGGCGAGCGGGCGTAGTACTGCCATCGGAGTGCGAATTCGGCGGTTGCGGAACCTGCCGGGTGAAGGTGCAGCAGGGCCGCGTGCAGTACGAGGAACTGCCACCCGCGCTGTCGCAGGAGGAGGTGGACGCCGGCTACGCCCTGTTATGTCAGGCGTACCCGGCCTCGGATCTCGCCGTCAGTACCGAGCGCACGCTCGCCGCGCCAGCACCGGCGCGGCGTCGTAAGGCCAAGGTCATGAGCACCGCACCGCTGAGTGCCGACGTCACTCGCCTTGTGCTCGCTTTCGCCGACGATGAACCGTGGGCATTCCGTCCGGGACAGTACGTCAACATTCTTCCGGGCGATGCCGGCCCGCGTAGTTTCTCGATTGCGTCGAAGTCCGAGGCTTTGGACGCACCGTCCCGGTTTGAGCTTCATATTCGCCGGATCGATGGGGGGTACTTCACACAGACGCGCCTGAGTGCGCTGCGCGCAGGCGACATGCTCGACGTGGAAGCCCCGCTGGGCGGATTCGGCTATCACGAGGACGACTACCGGCCAATCGTGATGGTGGCGACAGGCACGGGGATCGCGCCGCTGCGCAGTATGCTCGCCGAGATGCTCGCCAGTGGTGATGCGCCGCCGATCGATTTGTACTGGGGAGGCCGCACGCAGCACGCTCTCTATCTGCACGACGAATTGACCCGACTCGCGGCGCAGTACGAGGATTTCCGCTACGTGCCCGTACTCTCGCGGCCGGATGCCGCGTGGCCCGGAGCCCGTGGATACGTGCAGGATGCCGTGCTGGCGGACCATCCCGATCTGTCTGAGCACGCGCTTTACCTGTGCGGCTCGCCGGTCATGATCGCCGATGCCAGCCGTGCTTTCGTCGCCAATGGCGCCAGTGTGCGCTATTTGTATGTCGACAGCTTCACGTTCGGGCATTCGTCAACGGTGGAAGCCGCCGCCTGAACGGGGAAGGGCAGGGGAAGACAGACGCCAAGGGGCAGGCGATGCCTGCCCCGCTTCTCAATCCGATCGATCCGATGATCCGATTGATCTGACACGCCGGCGAAGTCAGATACTGCGGTCCATGAACGTCTTGTACGCCAGTGCTGCGAGCGCCACGTCCTGCAAGCCGAATCCGACCGCCTTATAGACAATGATCTCGTCGTCGCTCTGGCGACCCGGCGCTTTGCCTTCGAGAACATCCCCCAGTTCGTCGAGGCTGTCCCAATTCACCAGCCCCGGCGCTGCCAGCACCAGATCGCCAGCCTCCTCATGCGCCTGATCGCGCAACTCGACCACAATGCGACTGGCGCGCTCAAGCGTGGCATCGTCGGTCTCCCGTGAGTGCGGCAGGCTCGATCCTATGGCTGCGACGAGTGTGCCCGGCGTCAAGGCCCGGCCGTCGAAGAGCGGGGTTGTCGAGCGGGTTGCCGTGACGATCACGTCGGCACCTTCGATCGCCTGAGTGGCCTCGACGGCGTGCGCGGTCAAGCCACGCTCGCCATAAGCCTCGTTGAGTGTGTTGGCAAGTGCTGCATCACCTTCGATGCCCACGATGCGAAGCGACCTGATGTCCGTGAATTGTGCCAGCGCGTGCGCATGGGCGCTGCCTTGCACACCGGTGCCGAAGATCGTCGCTGTTTGCGCACCGTCTCGAGCAAGTGCTCGCACGGCAAGCAGGGTAGTGGCCGCTGTGCGCAAGCGCGTGATCGCATTCGCATCCAGCGTGGCCAGGCACCGGCCGTCGGACGCGCGGAACAGCACGATGACGAAATTGAATTGACCGCGGATCGTGGTGTAGATCTTTGCGCCAGCCACGTCGGCGCCGCTCAGCACTGCGCCGAGCGTGCTGAGCTTGGTCCCCCCGGCCTCGGTACGTATCCGACGCTGGACGGCGGCAGTGCCGCGAGCCAGTTCGCGAAAGGCACTCTCCAGTGCGGGAATTGCCTGCTTGAAGCCGATGAGTTCGTCAATCTGTGAATCGGTGAGATGGATCATGACGTGAGGTCCGGTGGATTGGATAAGACGCAACTTAGAATACAGTATACATAAATTCAAACTCTCTCGAATTTTCCCGAAGCTCGGCATTCGGAATAACCCGCGAATACGGGAATTTCGCAAAGAGAGGCGCGCGTTGAATTTATTTTGGTATACAGTATCCACAAATGCGCTACACTTTCGCCAAAAGCCTTACTGCGTTGAGGCCGGGGCGTTTCAGGTAACAGGAGGAAGCATGCCAGTCGTCGTATTTCGCAGGAGCGGGCAGACGTACCGGGAAGAAGTGAAGGCCAACACCAATCTGGTGGTTCGCGCGGGCATCAAGCAGTTCCCGTTCCCGCATTTGCGGTACGAGTGCGGCATGGGCAAATGCGCGCATTGCGCATGCCGGGTGTTGGCGGGGCAGGAACATCTGCCAGCCCCCAACTGGAAGGAGAAGAAGCAACTGGGTGACCGGCTTGACGCGGGTTATCGGCTGGTCTGCCAGTTGTGGATCGAACACGATATTGAACTGGAGCAGGGGGACGATCTGCCGGCGGCGCGCTGAGCGGCATCGGAAATCAGGCTACCCGCAATAAGGAAAGGGCATGTACATCGTACTTACGAGCCGGCCAGGCGAGTATCGCAGCGAGCCGACCCCGGGCATTACCCCCGTAGAAACTCACGACTACTACTACGGCACGCGCCATGTCGCTGCGTTTGTCGTCGCAAAACTGGACGCTCAGGCAAGGGTGCGGATCGTCGAAGAGGCGGCACCGCAAGGCGTGAATCTGGTGCCGACAAAGTTCTACGAGACATTCGAAAGTGTGTCCGAGGCGGTTGCCTCTCTGGAGGCGTTGGTCGGGCACGAGCACGCACAGGCACGCCTTAGCCGCCGTAATGCCGAGCCACCGGTTGCGGCAACGATCCGGATTACATTTCTGAACAACGGCGGCAAGACGGTCGAGGCGCAGCCGAACAGCAATTTGCTGCGCGTTTCCTTGCGTGAAAAGGGGGGGATTCCGTTTAAATGTGGCGGCGGATTGTGCGGCACCTGCCGTTGCAGGGTGGAAGCCGGCCGTGAACATACCGACGAGGTTAAGCAGAAGGAACGGCGTCACCTGAGTCCCGAAGAAATACAGAACGGGTATCGGATGGCTTGCCAGACCTTTATCAACGGCAATGTGAGCGTGTCATGGTGAGCCATTCAAGTGTCGCGATGGCCCCGTTCGGGGCACTCTCACCCGAGCAGCAACGCCAGATGCTCGCCCTCGGCCCGCGCTGGAATGACGACATCATCGCCCACCGCAAAGCGGTTATCGACTGCTACACGCCACTTCTGGCGAGCGCCGAGAAGAGTCCCCATGTCGAGCGCGATCTGGCCTACGGCATGAACGCGCGTCAGGTACTCGACGTTTTCGAGCCGGTAGATGCAGGTCAGGCGGGCAGGGCGGATGAATTGCGCGAGGCTGTCCTGTTCGTGCATGGCGGCGCGTTCGTGCGTGGCAACAAGAGCGTCAACGGGGAGGTCTATGACAATGTTTGCCACTGGTTCGCGCGGCAGGGCTTCGTTGCGATCAACGTGGAGTACCGTCTGGCCGACGAAGCGCCGTGGCCAGGCGGTGCGCATGACGTTGCCCAGGCCATTGCCTGGGTACATCAGCACGCCGCGCATTGGCGAATCGATCCGTCCCGCATCTTCCTGATTGGCCATTCGGCGGGGGGGACGCACGCGGCGAGCTGCCTGTTCGACCCCGTGGTGACACAGACGCGCGACAAGCAGCCCGGCGACGTGGCAGGGCTCGTGCTGATCAGTGCACGTCTGTTCGCCGACGTCGATCCGCGCAACCCGAACGCGGGGCCGGTGCGCACCTATTTCGGCACGGACGAGGCACGTTATGCCGAGCGCTCTCCACTTACGCACGCCGCGCGCCATCCGGTGCCGGCGATGATCGCGATTGCCGAATACGAGAACCGGTTTCTCGATGATTATGGCGCGGCGTTTTTCCAGCGCTTGCTGCGACAACGTGGCGTTGCGCCCCGTTTCGTGCAGATGCGCGGGCATAACCATACCTCGATCGTTGCGCACTTCAACTCGGGCGAAGAGTGGTTGGGACGGGAGATTCTGGCCTTTATGGCGTCGGTGCCACGCCATTCTTGATTGGGAGGGGCGGTCGGGTAAGTTGATGTCGCACAACAGGTGTCACTTTAAGCGCCGTGTACAGTCTACAAAATGCCGTGCGCTGCTAGAATGCGCTGATGAATAAAACGCCGTGATCTGGCGCGTCATGCGTCGATCAGCGCCATCAAAGGTTTGTGGAGATTGGAAATATGGTGCGGGGAGCCACAGGGGCAAACGGGCGCGAGCCGATCATGCACCAGCAGCTTTCGGATCTGGTGATTGCCCGCTTGCGCGAGTCGATCACGTCGGGCCAGTACAAGCCGGGCGACCGGCTCGTCGAGGGCCGGATTGCCGATGAGCTGGATGTATCGCGCGTGCCTGTGCGAGAGGCGCTGCGGGCGCTGGCCGTCGAAGGGTTGGTAGAAGTGCGCCCGCGCCACGGCGCCGTGGTAGCGTCGTTCGACCCGGCGTCGGCCCGCGAGATGGTGCAGATTCGCGCCACGCTCGAGGGGCTTAACGCGCGTCTGGCTGCCGAGCGTTGCACGCCGGAATTGGTCAAGCGTATTGAAAAAGTCCTGCAAGAAGGCAACGCCAAGGTCGCCGCAGGGGAGACGGCGGGGTTGCTCGAACTCAACGCGCGTTTTCACGATCTGCTTTACACCGCAGGCGCCAACTCGATGCTTGCCGAGCTTATGCGCTCGCTGCGCGATCGCTCTCGCATGCTCTTCGTCAATACGAACGACGAAGAAGTTCGCCTCACATGGGAAGAGCACGCGGCGATCCTGCGCGCAGTCCAATCCGGTGACGCAGCATTCGCTGCACTCCTCGCCGAACGTCACGTCACCCGCGCGGCTCAGTACTATCTCGATCATCTGGCACGTTGATGCGTTGCAGTGCGTCGGTCGTCGGTTGACGCACCTTGAATTTCTTGTGCCTGTTCCGTATTGAGGGGCGCGCTAAGAGTAGTGTCTGCGGCCCCAATGATGTACTACAAAACAGTTGCCGGCGACCGGAATCAGGATGGCGCACGCCATCCTGAGGTGTATGACGCCGGCAATGAGACGAACGTACTAAGGCCGGCAACGTGAGGCAGATTGAACGGCGTGCCGGCAGCATGGGATTGAACCGACCGACGCATGAGTACGCACGAGGAATACTGCCGTGAAAAGTTGCTTTTGCCGCTGGGTGCTCTCCATGTCAGTTGTCGCGAGCCTCTTGGAGCCACTCGCCAGTCACGCCGCAAGCTTTGATTGCACCAAGGCTGCGTCAGCCACGGAGAAGGCTATCTGCGCCGACGCCAAATTGTCGAAGCTGGATAGCGACCTCGCCGTCGTCTGGAAAAGCGTCTCCCGCGCGTCAGGCACGCCATCCTTGATGGCGTCCCAACGGCAGTGGCTAAAGCGTCGCGATACCTGCGGCGCTGATGTAGCATGCCTCAGCGCACGTTATAACGAACGTTTAGCCGCACTCGCAGGTAACCCTGATACGTCAGTCAATCGCTGGGCCCAGACGTGGCATCTGGATAGCCATTACCCCGGTGTCGGTGGAACCCTGACCTTCACAGGTCAGCTCCCGCGTCTGCATTTTGAAATCGCCGGCTACAACGGCGGACACGCCGGAGGGTATGACGGAGACGTTGTTGTCCAGGGAGAGGGCGCAAGCTATCAGGCGAATGGGTGCGGCCTTAACTTCAAGCGCTCAAGCGATCACGTCGTAGTCACGCAGGAGGGTGATCCCATGGCTTGCGGGCAAGCCATGGGCGTTGACTACAGTGGGACGTACATCACCACTTCGCGGCTCGCTAACGAGCCGGAAGCGGATCTATTGTCCCTTAAGGTATTGGATAACCCTCGCCAGAACGTCGCGGCGCGCGCGCTACTGAGGAATGACTATCAATCGCTTGTCGACACCATCAACATGAGCGAGGGAGAGCGTCCCGACTTGGACCATCTCGGTGCAAAGGTAGACAGTTTCTTTGTACGTGGACTGGCCCCGACTAACGCCTCCATTGTCATGAGTCGAGGCGAAGAACTGTGGATCGGTCTGCTCGCCTTCGATGCCAATGGCAGGACGCGCATGCGTTATTACACCAACGTCGCGGCGTGGAAGACGATGGTGCCCAAGACGATTCAGCGGTGGCACGACACTATCGATACGGCTATACCCATCGACCGGATGCCATGAGGGCGCCGCCTGGCAGCATCTGGGATGCCGCCCGCCGTCGAGCGTGGCGCGCGTAGCCTCCAGGGCACTGTGAATCTCTCACGCAGCGCTCGTTGCCTCGGAAAGACGGAACTCCTGCTGCAGCCATTCCGAAATCATCCGAACAGTTGCTCGACGCGAACTCCGTCGAGACATCGCGATCCACGTCGATTCCCTCGCCGGAATAGATAGGTGCGGGAAAGTCACCACACCTTGAGCGTGCTCAAGATAGGACTGCCTTACCAGGCCGATGCCCAAGCCTGCCTTCACTGCCTCAAAAACCAAGCTGCTGTCGGGAAACTGCCGAACGTTCAGAGTGCTCGCATCCGCATTGTTGTCCTTGAAGTGCTCGCACCACTCCGCCCACCCGTGCTCCCAGTTTTCCTGCAAGGCAGTGACTCCGGAGAGCGAACGAAAGTCACGGTTTGCAAGCATGTCGGCACCGATAGAGCCCTTCGCAGCGACGGGCACCATGCTGTCGTGGCAGACCTCGAGGGACACGAGACCTTCGAGGTGCTTATTTCCGTGTCGAACAGCGACATCCGCTTCGCCGGCATCCAGATCACGATATGCATAGGACATATCGACGTGAATACGGATTTCTGGAAAAACGGCCTTCAGTTTCTCCAGTCGGGGCAACAGCCATCGAGTCGCGAAAGCCGGGCTGACGGTCACGATTACATCGTTTGCCGATTCCGCTCTTGTGAGCGCTCGCGTCGCCTGGCGAACCGATGAAAAAGCGGCGATGACTTGCATTGCATAGGCTTGACCAGAAGGTGTCAGTGCGATACGGCGTCCGTCGCGAGTGGTGAGCTTGACGCCGAGGAATTCCTCGAGCTGCTTCAAGTGCTTCGATATCACCGTGTGGGTAACGTATAACTCCGCCGCCGCGGCGGTAACGCCACCTAAGCGTGCGACTGCCTCAAAGGCACGAAGGGGCAACATCGGGGGGAGCGTTGTATGGTTTTCCTTCATGGTGCTTCCTGGCGCGAGCGCGATGGCAGACCAAACGTCGTGGACGACATGACTACGGCAAAAAAGTCCGCTAGTGGATTTATGCGAACTTTACAGTCCCTCGACCATTGCGCACAACAACATGTGCGCCAGATGCACATGTTGCGGTAAAAAATCAACTATTTGCCATCAATTTGCCATGCTACTTTGGCCGCACTCGAAAGGCGGCTCGCAGGCAAGCTGTCCGCGCAAGCCTTCATCGACTCCGTAGTCAGAACGGGGCGGTGCATCCCAGTTGAATTGCTTACTACAAGACCATGTATCTCGACACAACTCAAACACGAGAGACGACGCATTCAAAGTCGAAAACGCGAGAAATCGTGGCAGCAACCATCGGCACGTTCTTCGAATGGTACGACCTGCTCCTATATGCCAGCTTCGCTGTAGTGCTATCGAAACTGTTTTTCCCTATGCAGGACCCATCAGTCTCGATGGTGCTGACGCTACTGACGTTCGCGTCGTCTTACCTCATAAGGCCTCTGGGGGCAATCGTTATTGGCGGATACGCTGATCGGGCAGGGCGTCGAGCCGCATTGGTACTCTCCTCGATACTCATGGCTATCGGCACCTTCATGACAGCAGTACTTCCGACCTATTCACAGATCGGGATTGCTGCCCCGGTTATGCTGGTCATCGCGCGGCTTATCCAGGGCTTTTCCGCAGGCGGCGAGTTCGGCAGTGCCAACACGTATCTGACCGAGCAGAATTCAACGAAGCGGGCGTTCTTTGCCAGCTTCCAGTTTGCAAGCACCGGTGCCGCCATCGTTGCAGCGTCATTATTCGCGTATGTCCTGAACAATCACTTGGATCGTGTTGCCCTTGAGGGCTGGGGCTGGCGAATTCCTTTCTTGATCGGCTTGCTCATTGCGCCCGTCGCATACTACATCCGGCGCAACGTGGAGGAATCGCCGGAATTCGAGGCGGTCTCACCGAGCCGTAATCCTTTATCCGAGACCCTTCGTAGCGATAAATGGCGCTTGATCGTTGGGGCAGGCATCGTTTGCAGTGGAAATGTTGCGAGCTACGTCAACATCTACATGCCGACCTATGCGATTACTCAACTCCACTTGCCTGCTACGTCAGCATTCATCGGCGGAATCGGCGGGGGCATGGTCAGCGCCATATTTCCCCTGCTCGGTGGACATCTGGCTGATCGCTTCGGCGCGATTCGCGTCATGGCGATCGCACTGACGGTTGGCGCGTGCGGCATCTACCCCGCTTTCCTGTGGCTTACAGCGCACCCGTCGGTCGGCGCTTTGGTACTGGTACAAGCTGCGATGAGCCTTGTCTTCTATAGCTTCTACTACGCGCCAGCCGGTTCTGTGCTTAGTCAGCTTTTCCCCGTCTCTCGCAGAACCACAGGCGTTTCGATAAGTTACGTCGCGTCGCAGACGCTATTCGGCGGCATCACACCGCTGATTGTCAACCTGCTAATCAGCAAGACCGAAAACCCCATGATGCCGGCGGCGTATCTATGTGCCATCGCGCTCATAAGCGGCTTCGCCCTGCTTGCGGCGAAGCGCTTGAAAATCGACTAAATCCACTGTTTATCCTCGAGACAATATGAAACCAATCAGTTTGGACAGACTTCTCAAGATCGAGACCGCACGAATGCCGGCGACGGTTAGCTATCCTGCCGACGACATGCGCATCAATGGAACGCCCAGGCGAGCAAGCACCCCTGTGATCGACTTCCAGGCCGGATCCGCCGGCGTCGGGTTCTGGGAAGCGGAGTTCGGTGCCTGGAAATTCGCATATCCATTGGATCGCAGCGAAGTTTTTCACGTCTTGAAGGGCACCTTCTCGCTTGAAGGCGAGAACGCGCCACGCCAAGAGTTCACTGCCGGAGATACAGGCGTTATCCCCGCAGGATTTGTCGGCACGCTTAGCGTGTTGGAAGCCGTTCGAAAGATGTACGTTCTTCTTCCCCGCGCCGCTCGCTAAGCCTCGGTGCGTTAATCGCACGATGTCTTCGGAAGAGGGCGAGGCAGGTTTTCAACACGCGTGGCAAATCCACTCAACGAACAACAGGATCGACACATCATTTCGATGTTTTTGTCGTGAATAGAGAATGACGTCACTTATCGGTAGTTTTCCATCCGACCCAACCCTTCCTCAATCGTCCGATGTCGTCGTCATCGGCGCAGGTATTGTCGGCCTTTCTACGGCCCTTGAGTTGGCGAGAAAGGGGCTCAAAGTCGCAGTGGTGGAGAAGGGACTCGTCGGCGCGGAGCAATCGAGCCGAAACTGGGGGTGGGTGCGGCAATTGAATCGCGACTTTCGGGAATTGCCGTTGATGAGAGCAAGCAAAGACCTTTGGGAGGGCTTTGCGGCAACTACAGGGCATGACACCGGGTTCCGTCGAACGGGGCTGCTATTTGCCGCATCCGACGAAAAGTCGTTGAGTGAGTATCAACATTGGGTGGATGGCGCGAAAGACCGAGGTGTCCACGCTGACCTGCTCACACCCGCCCAAACCAAGGCCGCGCTCTCCAGCACCAACCAGTCCTGGCGGGGTGCCATCTATTGCAAGGAAGATGGCATGGCCGAGCCGTCGATGGCGCCGCTTGCCATTGCGAAAGCCGCGCGCGACCTGGGCGTCTCGTTCCATCAGGAGTGTGCAGCCCGCGGCATGGAGAAATCTGCCGGAAGGGTCTCAGCGGTAGTGACCGAGCGAGGTGTTATCAAGACCGGCGCCGTGGTCGTCGCAGGCGGGGCATGGTCTTCCATGTTTTGCGCTTCGCTGGGACTGCGACTCCCGCAGGCATCCGTGAACGCGACGGCGATGCGAGTGACATCCGAAACCAGAATGGTTGACTGCCCAATTGCGACCTCCACATTCTGCTTGCGGCCGAGATCCGACGGCGGATACACGCTGGCCTTATCGGGCCGGGGAACGCTCGATCTGGCGCCTCGCGGGCTCTTGTACGCGCGACAGTTTCTGCCCACTTACCTGCGCCGTCGAAAAGGGCTCAAGGTTCGCATCGGGTCGGCTTTTTTTCGCGGGCCAGGCGCGTTTGGCCGTTGGTCCCTCGACAGAGCGTCGCCGTTCGAAAGCATGCGCATTCTGGATCCCGGCCCCGATACGACACTGATTAGCGCCGCGCTCGCCTCCTTGATCGACGCTTACCCAGCCGTCAAAGGCGTGCGTATCGCCAACGCATGGGGAGGCGTGATCGATAGTACGCCCGACGCCATTCCCGTCATCTCCAGCGTTTCGAAAATTCCGGGGCTGTTTCTTTCCACTGGATACAGCGGCCACGGATTCGGGCTGGGACTCGGGGCAGGGCGACTGACGGCAGATCTTGTCGCGAACGACACGCCCATCGTCGATCCATATGCATTCCGGTACTCACGCTTTTTTGATGGCACCGCACTTGGCGGGCCCAGCGGAATGTGATTTCCCTGAAACCATCTATGGACGAGACACGCGTCCTCCTTATTAACAAACGGATGCTCGCGTGCACGCGGTGCCCGCCGTTGTGAGACAGCGTAAATACAGGGGTGTGACATGAGCTACATCGATACGAAATTATTCATCGACGGTCAATGGTGTGATGCACTTGACGGTGCGACGATCGCCGTGACAAACCCTTCGACAGGCGAGACGATCGGCTTTGTCGCACGGGCGACGAAAGACGATCTCGAGCGGGCGGTCTCTGCCGCCGCCAGAGGTTTCGCCGAATGGCGCAACGTTCCCGCCATCGAGCGTGCGAAGATTATGCGACGTGCGGCAGCGCTCTTGAGGGAGCGTCGCGACGACATCGCCCGATTGCTAACGCAAGAGCAAGGTAAGCCGATCGGAGAGGCCCGTGTCGAGATTTCTTTCGCATCCGACATCATCGAATGGTTTGCGGATGAGGGATTGCGGATTTATGGAAGGATCGTCCCGCCGCGAAGTGCAAACGTTCAGCAAACTGTCCAGAAAGAACCGGTTGGCCCCGTCGCGGCATTTACCCCTTGGAATTTCCCGGTCAATCAGATCACCAGAAAGCTGTCCGCCGCGCTGACGACCGGCTGTTCGTTCATCGTGAAGGCTCCCGAGGAAACACCGGCGTCTGCGGCAGCACTCATCGGCGCATTCGCTGACGCCGGAGTGCCCGATGGCGCCATCGGGCTGGTATTCGGCGATCCGGGCGAAGTGTCGCAGTTTCTGATTTCCCACCCAATCATTCGCAAGATCACATTCACCGGCTCCACCGAAGTCGGCAAACATCTGGCCGGCCTCGCTGGCCGGCATATGAAGCGCGCGACAATGGAGCTAGGCGGTCATGCGCCCGTTATCATTGCTGCGGACGCAGACGTCGATGAGGCGGTGCGGGTTCTGGGCGCGTCGAAGTTTCGCAACGCCGGCCAAGTATGTATTTCGCCGACGCGGTTTCTGGTGCATAACAGTTTGCGCAGCGATTTCACGGCGGCGCTCGTTCGATACGCCGATCAGTTGCAGCTTGGCGACGGTCTTTCCGAGGGGACGTCGCTAGGCCCCTTGGCGAACGAACGGCGGTTATCTGCTATGAAAGCCATCGTTGACGACGCTCGTCGCGTTGGCGCGACCGTCGCAACCGGCGGCTATCAAGTCGGGACGCGCGGGAATTTTTTCGCGCCGACGGTGCTTGCCGACGTTCCGTTGGCGGCATCGGTGCTGAATGATGAACCGTTTGGCCCTATTGCAGCCGTCCGAGGTTTCGAGACATTGGACGAGGCAATCGCCGAAGCCAACCGATTGCCTTTTGGTTTGGCGGGATACGCCTTCGCTCAGCGCTTGAAAGATATTCAGAAAATCTCCAAGGATCTGAACGTCGGCATGCTGTGGATCAATCAAGCCGCGACGCCTTGGCCGGAGATGCCGTTCGGGGGCGTAATGGATTCGGGCTACGGCTCCGAAGGTGGCTCGGAAGCGTTAGAGCCGTATCTGGTTTCGAAGGCGGTTACGGTCAAATGGTGACGCTGATGGCTTACACCGTGCGGAGCGGGCAAAGCATGCCGTCACATTGAAAAATCGATGGGCTACCCGGTGGTATCGACGACGCCAGAAGGACACGAAGGTCCTCTGGCGCGTCTGAGAGATTTACGGTGATGTGCCGTCTTACGATGCTCGCGTCAACTCGCTCGCAGGCGAGCCCACCGTTGGCGCAACGGGTGTCGTTGTCGCCAGGGCTTTAGATGCGAGTTGGGCGACGTGCATTGGCGTTTTTCCTGTGCCGTGTGCTATCTGCTCGCGACAACTGAATCCGTTGGTCAGAATGACGGTGTCTGCCGGCGCGTTGCGCACCAAGGGAAGCAGCTTGCTTTCAGCGATTTTCATCGATAGATCATAGTGTTTCGCACTAAATCCGAACGATCCCGCCATTCCGCAGCATCCCGTGTCGAGCAGTTCCCACGTCACGCCGAGCTTGTCCAGCAACGTTGTGTCTCCTTTCATGCCGAACAGTGACGTTTGGTGGCAGTGCCCATGCACGACCACTTTAGCGTCGAGCTTCGGCCAGTCGAAGTCTGCGCGGGCCACAAAATCCGAGAAAAGGAATGTCTGCTCCGATAGCATCTTTGCCATCGTGTCATCGGGCAATTGCTTGAGCAATTCGTCCTTAAAGACGGACAGGCAGCCGGGCTCCAGCCCGATGACGGGCACACCTGCCCGGACATCGCTTGCCAGTTCATCGACGGCGCTGCGCAGCAGTGATTTCGCCGCGTCCAGAAGTCCGTAGTCGTAAAGCGGACGGCCGCAGCACAACCGCTTGCGTGGTACTACCACTTCATAGCCGATCCGGGTCAAGACATCATGCGCGGCCGTAGCGATCTCCGGAGAAAAGTGATCGTTGAACGTATCGATCCATAAAATGACCCGCTTGGACGGGTTCGAAACGTTGCGGCCTCTCGCCGCGCCTCGACGGCTCGCCAGCGCCCTGAACGTACGTGGTGCAAATGCAGGCAGATTGCGCTGGGGCGCGACGCCGGCAAACCATTTGCCGATACGAGCAAAGGGGGGACTTGAAATCAGGAAGTTCGTCAATCGCGGAAGACGACTTGCCAGGGGCGCCCATTGCCCGATTCTCCCCATGACCATCGCCTGCCTCGGACGCCGATGGTTTTCGTAGTAGTGTGAAAGGAACTCCGCCTTGTATGACGCCATGTCCGTATGCGTCGGACATTCCGACCGGCATCCCTTACAGGCAAGACAGCCGTCGAGCGCTTCCTTCACTTCCCGGCTGTTCCATCCGTCCGTAATGACTTCGCCCTGGAGCATTTCCCAGAGCAGATGCGCGCGACCACGTGTGGAGTACATCTCCTCTCTCGTGGCGCGGAAGCTGGGGCACATCGTGCCGCTATCGAGCGACCGGCATTTTCCCATCCCGATGCACCGCTCGACTGCGCGTTGAAGGCCGTCTCCTTCCGGGCTGGTGAAGTTCAGTTTGGTCGTCAAAGTGACTGGCTTGTAAGACGGCCCCATCCGCAGATTCTCGTCGGCACGATAGGCGTTCACGACCTTACCCGGATTCAACCGGTTTGCCGGATCCCAGATAGCTTTGAATTCCTCCATCGCCCGCATGATTTCCGGGCCGTACATAATGGGCAGAAATTCGGCTTTTGCCTGACCATCGCCATGCTCGCCGGATAATGAGCCTCCAAAGTCGACAACGAGCTGCGCTGCCTCCCGCAGGAAGCTTCGCCACGTCAACACGCCTTGCGCGGAGCGCACGTCGAAGCTAATGCGCGCATGAACACAGCCGTCGCCGAAGTGGCCGTAGAGAGAGGTTTCGTAGCCATAGCGGTCGACAAGCGCCTGAAACTGCCGAAGATAATCGCCAAGTCGCAACGGGTCGACCGCCGCATCTTCCCAACCGATCATCGGATCTGGCGTCGACGGGTCGATCGACAATGCCACAGCAGAAGCGCCGGTCTCCCGGATCGACCAAATCTTCTGTTGCTTCGCCCTTTCCTCGACGACGAACCCGGTGACGCCGGGGCCACCCCGGCCGGCCGAAAAGTACGCGTGGGCGTCGTTGGCCTGCCTGACGGCATCGGGCAACGTGTCTGCGCCGAACTCCAGCACAACCCATGCATCCCCTGGCGGCAACAACGCTATTTCGTCGGTCTTCAGCGAGCGCGCCTGCAGTCCGCGGATGATAGCCCGGTCGAGCCCTTCGATGGCTATCGGGGAGAAGCGATTGAAATGAACCACGGCGTCGGCCGCCGTATAGATATCGTGGAACCCGAGAACGAGCAGTACACGACATGACGGGCTATGCACGAGACGAACTTTCGCCCGAAGCGTGACCGCGCAAGTTCCCTCCGTGCCAACCAGCGCGCGCGCGACATTGAACCCATTCTCAGGCAGAAGCTGGTCGAGATTGAAGCCCGACACTCGTCGCTTTATCTGCGGGAACTCGGCGCGAATGCGCTTCGCGTACCGGTCTCGAAGATCGCGAAGCTTGCGGTAGATATCGCCGCGCCGTCCACCTTGCAAGATGATGTCCTCGAGTTGGGCTTCGGTCGTAGGCCCAACCCAGAACCGCGCGCCATCGTAAGTGGCAATTTCGAGCGCCTCGACGTTCTCGACCGTCTTGCCCGCCATTACGCTATGCGCGCCGCACGAGTTGTTCGCAATCATTCCGCCAAGCGTGCAGCGACTGTGGGTCGCCGGATCCGGCGCGAACGTGAGGCCGTGTGCCTCTGCCGCGTCGCGCAGGGTGTCGCAGACGACGCCAGGCTCAACGATTGCCGATCGACTCTCGGGGTCGACTGAGACGACCCGGTTCACGTACTTGCTTGCGTCCGCCACGACCGCCACATTCACGCACTGCCCGTTTTGCGACGTGCCGCCGCCGCGTGTCAGAAATGGAACATCCATTCTGCGACACACATCCAGTGCCGCTGCGAGGTCATCGACATCTGCGGGAACGACAACGCCAAGAGGAATCTGGCGATAGTTCGATGCGTCAGACGCGTAGGCGGCCTTTGACCCGGCATCGAAACGGACTTCGCCTCGAATCGCCGTCCGAAGCTCGGCTTCAACTGTCTGAAGCAAGCGCTTGCTTGCTTGAAAAGGAGTGGCTTCTTTCACGTCACTTGGCGCCGTTGGCGGTCATCTTGAAGATGCCGGTTGCATTGCCGGCATCGAAGCGCAGGTCGGTCTTCCAGGCTCGTTCTGCTTTGTCGAATTCGCGTTTGCGCGTGATGAGTTCATAGAACGAACCTGGCACGTCCCGCGTTACGGTTTTACCGTCGGCGGACTTGAATTCGCGCTTTATCGTGTCTGCGCGATAGGCCGTTTGGAAAACCCGCCCCGAGCGAGACTGCTCAACATCCGGCTTCATCGGACGGCCCTTCGCCTTCTCGGCATCCGATAACGCGAACACGTCGTCTACGCGATCGGTGGCATGATTGAAGGCGTTTCCTTCCGTCGCGATCCACGCCATCTCGGCCGACTCTCGCAATAGCGTCTCATAGTCCACTTCGCTGGGATTGTCGTGCTGGCGGGCGAACGCGCCGACGACCACAGGCAACGGCGCCTGCGCCGTCGCAAGCGGCAGCGAGCCGTCGCGTTCGAGCTCCGACAGTTGCGAAACGGCAATTGGCGTCAGTGGGTCCTTCGATGATTCGAGAACGTTGGTCACCGCGGCTTGGAACGCCGGCGAGAATCGCTCGGGGTGCAACTCGCTGACGAAAAACTGCGCGATCTCATCGGGCGCATCTTCGTGCGCGTAAGCTCGGCCTGTCATCCCAAGTTTGTCCAGCGGATAGCGCCCATTGAGCCGGAATCCCAGCGGACGCAGAATTCTCGTGAAAGCCGCTTCCCCCGGCGGCAACGCTCCGTGATGCGGCCAGCGAACAGTGCGCAACGCACCGTGATCGAAATACACCGAGCCACCGTTCGCCACGGCTTCTGTCGTGTAGGCGTATCCGTTCGGCGAGCGTTGCAGCAGGTCGTCAAACAGTGCCATGTTCATGGCCTGAGCGAGTTCGGCGCGCGTGACCGTGCCAGCTTCCCAGTCTTGTATGGCGGACGGCATGTTGAGCGTTGAGAACAGGCGCTCGGCTTTCTCGAGGCCGAGGAGCTCCAGTAACAGCCGTTCTACGTTTGCATTGCGCATGACTACATTTCTCTCTGAAGAAACGCCGCACCGGGGCGAATATGGGGTATCGGCGAGCCGTCGAGACTGAAGCGATCGCCACGCTTTCAATGATTGAACTTCAACACGCCTCACAAATCGATGCGAAATGTGACGCCATTTGGACGAGCGTTTATCCGGCGCTGCGACATCTGGGTGAATTTATATATTTAGGGTTCCGATATTTTTTGAAATCAGGTGATTTCCTCTCGGGTGTGCGAAAAATAGCACGGAGAAATCAAGTCATAAAGTGCAATTTTGTCGAGCATTTGTGCATTATTTGCACGTGTTTTTCTTGCGCGACGAACGTACAGTGACACCGTTCTAGCACGGCTCTCTGACGATATTGTCTCGGGCCGGGGCGCGTGCTGACGGGGGCATGTCAACGCCGTTGGCGTGCTCCAACCACAGGCTGCTGATTGGCGATCACGATGACGCACGACATTGCCAGTCGTAGATGTTGGGGGGAGTGCTCCGAATCGGATTCCGTCACGCCGTTTGGCATGTCGCCGCACGCTATGCCTTGCGTCGACGGTGCCCGTAGTGAAGGTCGACGACGCCCCGAATGTGATAAATCATCTCTGCAACACCGATTGTCTCGTCGCGCCGCTCGAGTGCACTAAGCACACGAGAATGCTCGTCGATCGAATATTCGATCCAGTTCGGTGCACCGTATTCACGGCCGCGTGTCAGGCAACTCTTTTCATGTATGACCGTCAATTGCTGTAGCAGAAGTGCATTGCCCGCGCCCTCCGCGATTGTCAGATGGAACGCCGTATCAAGCGCCGAGAACCGCTGCAGATCGGCGCTTTTGAAGGCGTCGTTCTGTTCGGCAATCAGTTTTCGCAGCCGGTCAATGAGGGAGTCGTCAGCGCGTTCTACGCATAGCCGCACGGCAGTCGCTTCCAGGCTCTCGCGCACTTCATAGAGGTCGCGGATATCGCTGGGCGTCAGCTCCTTCACTTGATAGAAGCGGCCATCGCGTTCGATGAGGCCGTCATCGAGCAACTGGCGGAGTGCTTCGCGCACCGGCGTGCGGCTAACACCGTAATTTGACGCCAGTTCGACCTCCTGCACTGGAGTACCCGCCAGCAATCGCATTTCCAAGATGTCTTTTTTGATGCTCGTGTAAACGTTGCCGCCTAGCGGCCGCTGCCCCACAACTTCCGGGATCACGCCATTTTCAGACATTGCTTCCCTCGCTATAGCCATTGGTCGGTCCATTCTTGCACATTGCGTGTATACCGAAAATATACAAGCATCGTAAACGAGTAATTAAAACGCATTATTTTCGCTTGTTTTCTTTTTTCTTATTTGTAATTGTATACCCAGCGCGTTTGGAATACGCGCCGTCTCTGACAAAAAGGCCGACCATCAGTTAGGCAATCAGGGCTGCCGATATACATTGCTTGCATGCCGACCATGCCTTCGATTGCTTCGGAGTTCTATCGCCAATTGGCACGTTCGGTCACGCCTGATTGCTTCCTGACGGCGTGTCCTCGCCGCTCGCGCGATAGGCGTTTGCACTAACGACTCTGAAGAAGGACTTTGGAAATGAAAAAGCTGAGCAAGTTTTTGGTGGGCGTCGCTCTGGTCGCGGGGGTTATCTCGAGCGGCGCCGCTAGCGCCGAGACATTGAAGGTGGGCTCAACGCCCACCGGGGTACCGTTCACCTTCCTCGACACGTCGACTGAAAAAATCACCGGCGTTATGGTCGATATCATGGCCGCGGTTGCCAAGGAGGCTGGTTACGACGTCACGACCGTGCCGCTTGCGTGGTCGGCGCTCATTCCCTCGCTTACGACGGGCAAGATCGACGTGATTGCTGCGGCGATGTTCATTACGCCAGATCGTGCCAAGGCTGTCGATTTCACCGACCCCGTTTATCAGTATGGCGAAGGGGTGATCGTGCCGAAGTCGGACACGAAGAACTATGTCAGTCTGGCCGATCTGAAGGGAAAGGTGGTCGGTGCGCAAATTGGGACACCGTTTCTGAAAGCGCTTCAAGATTCGGGGCTGTTCGCTGAAGTCAGGGTCTACGAGACGCTTCAGGATCTGATGCGCGACGTCAATACCGGCCGCCTGGATGCTGGCGTTGCCGACTTTCCGATTGTTGCCTATCAACTCTCGCACGGCGGCTTCTCCAACACGCGGCTCGTCACGAGCTATAAGGCTGTCATGCCCGGTCAAGTCGGTATCGCAGTTGCAAAGGGACACCCGGAACGCATCGCGAGGCTCAACGTCGCTATTGCCAAGGTCAAAGCCGATGGCCGGATCTACGCCATCGTGAAGAAGTGGGGATTCTGACATCCGGCTCGCCGGCGCGATTTTCGCGTCGGCCTTTGGGCCGGTTTGTTACGGGCACATTCCTGCGAGCTTCGGCAATAGGACCTTGATTCATGCAAAATTTTTTCCATTATTCAGTTGAATTCCTCCCGATTCTTTTGCGGGGGGTGAAGCTGACGATCGCCGTCACGGTAGGCTCGCTCATCCTCTCGACCCTGCTTGGCATGGTATGGGCGTTGATGCGCGTATCCGGGGTGCGCACGCTTGATCTCATCGCACGCTGCGTCATCAATTTTCTGCGTGGCGTGCCGATCATTGTCCAACTCTTCGTGATCTATTTCGTTCTGCCGGAGCTTGGCATATCGCTAAGCGCGCTGAATGCGGCGATCTTCGGGTTGGGTATAGCCTATTCGGCATATCAGGCCGAGAATTTCCGCGCGGGCATTCAAGCGATCGATAGGGGGCAGTTGGAAGCCGCTCAGTCGATCGGCATGCGCCACACGATGACGATGCGCCGTGTGATCCTGCCGCAGGCGTTCCGCATTGCGTTGCCGCCCTACGGCAACACCATGATCATGATGCTCAAGGATAGCTCGCAGGCGTCGACCATCACCGTCGCCGAGCTGGCAATGCAAGGCAAATTGATTGCCACTTCCACTTTTCAGAACGCGACAGTCTTCACGTTGGTCGCGGCACTCTATCTGGTGATGTGTATTCCACTGTTCCTGCTCGTCGGTCGGATGGAAAAGAAGCTCGGGAGCGGACGCAGATGATTGAGCTACAGGAAGTTCATAAGAGTTACGGCGCACTTCAGGTCATCAAGGGCGTGTCCGCCTCGGTATCAAAGGGTGAGGTTGTCTGCCTGATTGGGCCGTCCGGGTCGGGCAAGTCGACTATCCTCCGCTGCATCAATGGCCTTGAGACATATCAGAGCGGCACGATCGAGATCGAGGGGCGCAGGATCGACGCGACGCACCGGTCGATCGCGGAAATTCGCACGAACGTATCGATGGTATTTCAGCGATTCAACCTGTTCCCGCACCGAACTGTGCTTGAAAACGTCATCGAGGGGCCGGTATTTGTCAAAGGCGAGCCGAAGAAGGAAGCGATCGAGCGCGGACGTAGCCTGCTCGACCGTGTGGGCTTATCCGCCAAGGAAAACGTATATCCGACGCAGTTATCGGGCGGTCAGCAGCAACGTGTGGCCATTGCACGGGCCCTTGCCATGCAACCCAAGGCGATCCTCTTCGACGAGCCAACCTCGGCACTGGATCCCGAACTCGTCGGCGAAGTCCTTGCGGTCATGCGACGCCTCGCCGACGAACAAATGACCATGATCGTGGTAACGCACGAGATGGGTTTTGCGCGCGACGTTGCGGATCGCGTGCTGTTCCTCGACGGGGGCATGATCGTGGAGCAGGGGACGGCCAAAGAAGTGCTGGGCAACCCGCAACATCCGCGTACTCAGGACTTTCTCAAACGAGTGATCGAGCATGTCTAATTTCAAGACGTCAAGCGTAGACGACCGAAGTCAGCTCGCTTCTCAGTATTCTGGATCCGGGACGTCCGGCAACCTTTTTCCCTTGGCTCCAGCATTGTGGGCCGATACGGCGGTGCCTGCCGTCTCCACGCCTGCGCTCGGCGAAAGCACAACGGCCGACGTTGCGATCATTGGTGCCGGCTACGCGGGCTTGTCGGCCGCCTACCATCTCGCCAAGCACGGCGTGAGCGTTGTCGTGCTGGAATCTCGCGAGCCTGGCTGGGGTGGTTCCGGGCGCAACGGCGGGCAGATTATTCCTGGCCTCAAGTACGATCCGGACGAACTGGAGGCGAAGTTCGGTGGTGAGGCTGGGCGCGCGGTGGTCGCTTTCGCGGGATCGACGACGGAACATGTGTTCAGGCTGATCGAGACCGAGAAGCTGGCGGTGCCGCACGTTCGCAACGGCTGGGTTCAGGGAGCCCATAACGAAAAGGCAATGAAAACGGTCGAAACGCGCATGAGTCAGTGGACACGGCGCGGTATGACGGGAGCCCGCCTTCTCGATGCCGCTGGCGTCCAGCAACTGCTGGGCACGAACGCTTACAAGGGGGGCTGGCTGAATCCCCATGGCGGCGGACTTCAGCCGTTGAGCTACGCGCGAGAGCTGGCCCGCGTGGCGATCGGCGCTGGCGCGAAGGTCCATGGCCTGACCCACGTGACCGGCTGGCGGCGTGAAGGCAGTGCGTGGAAGGTCGACACGAAGCAAGGGGCTCACGTGCTGGCAAAGACCGTGATGGTATGCACCAACGCCTACACGCGCGAGCTCTCCCCGCAATTGGCCAGCACGGTAATCACGCCGAACTCTTACCAGCTCTCCACGGTTCCGCTGACGGCGGAGCAGGCAGCGAGCGTGCTACCCGAAGGGCATGTATCGTCGGACACTCGCAATCTGCTGCTGTATTTCCGCAAGGATCATACGGGCCGCTTGCTCATGGGCGGACGAGGCCCATTCCGTCAGCCCAGGTTGAAAAGCGATTGGGCGCATCTCGAACGCGCTGTCTGGAAGATGTTTCCGCAGTTGCAGGGAATTGCGTTTGACCATAGATGGTGCGGCCATGTGTCGATAACACGCGATTTCATACCACATCTGCATGAATCGGAACCAGGTTTGATCGTCAATATTGGCTGCATGGGCCGTGGCGTGGCGCTCGAAACGGCCATGGGAGCGGCGCTGGCTCGCTACTATGTCACTCGCGACGAGAGGGCGTTGCCCTTTCCCCTGACCCGGATCTCGCGGATACCACTCCATGGTCTGCAGCAGCTGTATCTTGCTGCGGTTGTCAGTTGGTATCGCATGCGCGATGCGGGGCTGATCTGAGTGCACGTCGCGGCAAGCTGACTTTTTTCGGTTCACCATCCCGTTCGGGAAGGGGACTCAGCCGCTGGGTGCCGAACCGGTCAGCGTTTCATAGCCCCTTGTTAGCCGCGGATAGTCGCTAACAAAACCACATCATCGCCAGGACGGCTCGCCGAGGCATCGAGAAGAACGATCGACTTGGCGGGCGTCGTTGGGTTGTTGAGCGCGCACATGCCGGGCCAGACCCATCTCGCTTTGCTCTGTCTTGGTTGTCCCCTCATCCGCGCTCGACGTGTCGATGGGCTTTGTTTGCGGAGCCTGGCGCCGTAGCCTCGGCGCCGCTTCACATCCGCCACCCGCGACCTATACTTTTTGAATGATTTCGTTCGCGGAAAGGAGGCGCAACGGTGCTCAACGGACTTCGCGGAACATTGCGCGCAGTCATCCACACAAACCCTGCCTATTTCTTTTCGTACGAGGAGAAAATCATGGCTCGCAAATACATCGATTGCCGGGAATTCCCGAGCGAAACGAACTGCTCCGTCGCGCTGAGCGCCGATTCCGAAAGCGAGTTGCTGGAAGCGGCCGTGCAGCATGCGGTTACGGTTCACAAGCATGCCGATTCGCCGGAGTTGCGTTCACAACTGAAGACGCTTTTCCATGACGGCACCCCACCAGTAGAAGCACCGCGTCGCGGGTAAAGCGCTCGCTGTCCGATTGACGAGCGTTCACATGACTCCCTCAATTGCCAACGCCTGATCCTCGTTGACCATAGCCGCCTATCGTCGCCGTGGCGACAATGCCTTCTTCACAGATTAGCGACGCAGAGTCACCGATGGCGACGCGTATTGTCGTCCTCTTTTGACGCGGGCAAAGCCTTCGAGATTTGTCGAGTCTCCCTGTGATTGCCTCGGATATGGTTCACACGGCATGAGGTGTTTCATGGCCAAGCTATCCAACAATGCAATCGAAGCACTAAGCGCGGCGACCAGAGGCCAGGTGTTGCGGCCGGGGGACGTCGATTTCGATCAGTCGCGACGTCTCTGGAATGCCATGATCGACCGCCGCCCAGCGGTGATCGTGCGCTGTGCCGGCGTTGCTGACGTTCGCCGCGCGGTGGCCTTCGCGCGCGATAACAACTTGCCGCTTGCCGTGCGCGGAGGCGCGCACAACATCGCCGGTACGGCGGTCTGCGACGACGGACTGATGATCGACCTGTCGCCGATGAAATCGGTGCGTGTCGATCCGGCTGCGCGTCGCGCCTACGTTGAACCAGGAGCCACGCTTCGCGATTTCGACCACGAAGCACAGGCGTTCGGGTTGGCGACACCGCTCGGTATCAACTCGACTACCGGCGTGTCGGGCTTGACGCTCGGCGGCGGGTTCGGTTGGCTCAGTCGTAAATACGGAATGACGGTCGACAATCTCATCTCGGCGGATGTCGTCACCGCCGACGGGGAACTGGTTCACGCCGCTGCCGACACGCATGAAGACCTCTTCTGGGCGATTCGCGGTGGTGGAGGCAATTTCGGCGTCGTCACGATGTTCGAATTCCGGCTGCACCCCGTGGGTCCGGAGGTGTTCGGTGGCCTTGTCGTACTGCCGATGGAGCAGGCGAAAGAGGCGCTCAAGAAATATCGCGTTGCCGCGAACGAAATGCCGGACACACTCTCCGTATGGGCTGTGCTGCGCCTTGCACCGCCGCTACCGTTCCTGCCGGAAGATGTCCATGGAAAACCGGTTGTCGCTTTTGCAAGCTGTTACACCGGCGCTCTCGAAGACGGCCCGGCAGCGTTAGAGGTCGTGCGCCGCTTCGGTACCCCATACGGAGAACATCTCGGCCCGATGCCGTATGCGATGTGGCAACAGGCGTTCGATCCGCTGTTGACCCCCGGCGCCCGAAATTACTGGAAATCGCACAATCTCGCCGAATTGCCGGATGGGTTGCTGGACGTGCTGATCGATGCCATTGGCAAGCTACCGTCGCCGCAATGCGAAATCTTCTTTGGGCAGATCGGGGGGCAGACAGCTCGCTATCCGGTGGATGCTACGGCCTATCCGAGCCGCGATACACAATATGTCATGAACGTGCACGGACGATGGGACGACGCGAACGACGATGCGCGATGTATCGCATGGGCGCGCGCATTTTTCGAAGCGGCCGCGCCCTTTGCGCTAGGTAGCGCGTACGTCAACTTCCTGACGCAGGACGAAGCGGAGCGTATCGGTGCCGCCTATGGTCCGAACTACGAGCGTCTCGTCGCAGCGAAAACCCGATATGACCCGCACAACCTGTTCCGTCACAACCAGAACATCAAGCCTTCCCATCGCTGACGTCGACGCGCCAGACGCATTGGGTGCGTCGATTACGCGCTACCGTTCTTTTTTGGGGGGGGCTATCTCCAGCGGCCAACGCTTCCCCCCCCCCCCCCCCCACTTGCGAAACCGTATGTCAACGTCTCAGGAAAAGATCGCCTCGATATCCGGCGAAGCCTCCTTAATCACCCCGAAGTTCAACGTCGCCTCGATATGCTGCAGATGTTCAAGCATGCACGCGGCCGCGCGTGCTCCGTCGTGCGCTTCGATCGCGTCGATCAGATCGTCGTGCTCGTGATGCGGACAGGCCGGTGCGTTCGGTTTGTCATAAAGGGTGATCACCAGGCACGTGAGCGGCGCGAGTTCGCGCATCATGCGTACCAGAATCTCATTGCCGACCATCTCGGCGACCAATACGTGGAATTCCCCCGACAGCCGGATGATCGCCGGCCTGTCGTTGCGCTTGCGTGCGTCGCCTTCGAGCTTGACGTGTTTGCGTAGCGCCCGGACCTGTGCGGGCGTTGCCTGTTCGCTAAGGAGACGTGCCATCTCCGGCTCGATCATGCGGCGTGTGACGAACACGTCACGCGCCTGCTCGACGCTCGGGCTCGCGATAAACGCGCCGCGATTCGGCACCAGTGTGACGAGCCCCTCATGGGCGAGCTTGTTCAATACCTCACGTATCTTTGTGCGGCTCACGCCGGAAACTTCCGCAAGCCTTTCTTCGATCAGTTTGGTGCCGGGCGCGAGCCGATGTTCCAGCACTGCCTTCTGGATGCGCGCGTAAATCTCCTCGTTCGAATAAGGCGTTCGAGGTTCGGTGCTTCTGCTGGCGGGTGGCGTAGATGTACGGGGCAAGATAGGTCTCGTCACTGGATGTCTGGGGCAATGATAGAACAATCGGCGATATTTTTGTGTACATAAGGACGTCTGACCATGACGGTACTCGCGGTCGCTTTGCCCCAACCTGGGAAGCGTGCACCGCGATGCAGCACCAGGCGCACCACCGCGAAACACTGCGGATGGAAGTGCCGCCACTTGTTCGGTCAGTGAACGCTTATTCGACTACGGCTCGTGCCGGGCATTTCGCAAAGCCTGCAAAGCGAATACATAGTCAATAAATTTTGCATACAAAACGTCATAATATTGTTGGCACAAATATTGCGTATGACTTCGGCACGCCACCCGGCGGACATATTCGAGGAGAAGCATCCATGTTTCGTCAAGCATTGCTCGTTGCCGCGTTTGTCGGCCTCGCCATCACGTCACCGGTTCATGCGCAGTCCAGCGGTGCGGCGCCGGAAGTGAAACTCGGTTTTGCGAAATGCGCGCAGTGTCTGTCGATGGCGCTGGTGCCGCAGTTCACGAAAACCGTGAAGATCGACGCCATCAACTTCACTTCCGGCAATGACGTGCTGACCGCGCTCGTCTCTCGCAGCGTCGACATCGCACAGGTCACGTATCTGCATTTCGTCACCGCGCTGGATCGCGGGCTCGACGTGGTCGCGGTATCGGGTCAAGTGAACGGCGGCTCTGCGATCGTGATGCGCAACGGGCTCAACCTGAAGCAGGACGACTGGGCAGGCTTGAAAAAACTTGTCGACGATGCCAAGGCGAAGGGCACGCCGTTGAAGATCGCCGCCTCGCGCGGCAACGCACAAGACCTGCACATGCGCGGCGAATTGCAGATGCACGGTATCGATCCGAACAAGGACGTGCAGTTCATTAACATCCCGAATCCGGCCGACCACGTGGGCGCATTGCAGCGCGGCGAGATCGATCTGGTCTGCTCGGTTGAACCGTTCGCGTCGCAGATTCGTTTGTCCGGCGCGGGCAAGCTCTTCAACTTCCCGTACGAGCAGGCCGCCGGCAAGCTCAGCAATCTGATCGTCACGCGCTCGGACATGATTAAGGATCACCCGGAAGAGGTGAGGGCGACGGTCGCTGCGGTGGTCAAGATGGTCGACAGTCTGAAGACCGATAAAACGGCCTGGCTCGATTCGATCAAGAAGTACACCGCGCTCGATAAAACGGTGGCCATCGAGTCGCTGAAGAACGCCTATCCGGACTACCACATGTACCGCACACAGACGGTCGCCATCGCGAAGATGATGAAGGATCTGCGCTACGTCTCGACGGATGTGACGGGCGGCATCGAAAAGAACATGAACTACACCTTTCTAAGCGAAGCAACCGGTCAGCCGAAGACGGCGTTGGGCTACTAAGTCAGGAGGACACTCATGTCTCGAGTTTCTGCCACGGGCGCGTCCGCAAAGCCTGCTGACGCAGCCTTCGCCAACCGGAGAACCCAATTGGCGCTTACGTTCGCGAAGTCGGGCGCACAGGCGCGCGCCGGCTTCATCAGGTGCTTCGTGCCGGTCGTTCTGATCGTGTTCTGGGAAGTGTTTTCGCGCTCCGGAATCATTCCGGCCTCGTTACTGCCGGCGCCGTCGCGTGTGATCGTCACCTGGGCCGACTGGCTGTTTGCGACCGACGGGTCATCACAATCCTACAGCGGACGTTGGTTCTTCGACGCCGCAGCGAGCCTCACGCGCGTGTTGTCGGGCTACGCGATCGCCGCCGTGTCCGGCATCCTGCTTGGCATTGCGATCGGCTGGTGGCGCTGGGTCGAACAGGCCGTGGAGCCGACGCTGCAGATGCTGCGGCCGATTCCGCCAGTCTCGTGGATTCCGCTCGCGATCATCTGGTTCGGTATCGCCAACAAGCCGGCGATTTTCCTTGTGTTTCTCGGTGCGTTCTTCCCCATTCTGATGAACACGATCCACGGCGTGAAAGCCGCCGATCGCAACCTGATCCGAGCGGCCGCGATGATGGGTTCGACGCAACTGCAATTGCTGCGCTTCATCATCCTGCCGGCTGCGCTGCCGAGCATCTTCGCCGGCTTGCGCATCGCGATCGGCTCGGCATGGATGCTGACGGTGACCGCCGAAATGGTCGCGGTGAAGAGCGGACTCGGCTACGCGCTGTGGGACTCGTATTACTTCCTACGTTACGACCTCGTGATCGCGGCGATGGTGAGCATCGGCCTGCTGGGCTACCTGTCCGATCTCGGCATGAAGCGCCTGATGGGCGCCGTGCTGCACTGGCAACACCGCGGCGCTAACGCCGGCCATCGCTGAACGCGAGCAATCGAAGGAGTCTGATCATGTCCTACGTCGAATTCGACGATATCACCAAGGTTTTCGCCGATGCGAAGCGTGGCACGAACCTCGTCACGCTCGATCACGTTTCGTTGAGTCTGGAGAAAGAGGCGTTGCTGTGCCTGCTGGGCCCGTCGGGCTGCGGGAAGTCGACCTTGCTCAATATGATCGCCGGTTTCGAGAAGCCCACCAGCGGCACGGTGCGCGTCGCCGGCCGCGCGGTGGATGCGCCCGGTGCCGATCGCGGCATGGTTTTCCAGCAGGCCACGCTGATGCCGTGGTTGCCGGTGTGGGAGAACGTCGCGTTCTATCACAAACTGCAGGGCCGCTCGAAGAAAGAGCGATACGCGCTCGCCCAGCCGTATATCGACCTCGTCGGCTTGACGGGCTTCGAGCATCACTATCCGGCGGAGCTGTCGGGCGGGATGAGTCAGCGCGTCGGCATCGCGCGCGCGTTGCTGCTCAATCCTGGCGTGATTCTGATGGACGAGCCGTTTGCCGCGCTCGACGCGCAGACCAAGTCGGAGATTCAGGAAGAACTCGTCACGATCTGGCAGAAGTCGCGTTCGACGATCGTGTTCGTCACTCACAGCGTCGATGAGGCCTTGCTGCTCGGCACCCAGGTCGCCGTGATGACGCATCGGCCCGGCCGTATTCGCGAGCTGATTCCGGTGGATTTGCCGCGGCCGCGCGATATCACGTCGCCGCGTTTCAACGATCTCAAGCGGCACGTGCTGGCGCTGATCCGCGAAGAAGCCGCAGCGGCCAACCGGCTCGCGCGGGAGGCCGCCTGACCCGGATCGCTGGTCGCCTGTTCCAATAATCGAGACCATCAATCATTTGCATCGATCAACATGACTGCACGCATTCTGCTTGGCATGCTCACGCCGTCGTCGAATACGACGCTTGAGCCCGTTACTTCCTCCATGCTCGACGGGCTGCCCGAAGCGAGCGCCCATTTCGGTCGCTTTCGTGTCACGGAGATAGCATTATCGCAACAGGCGCTCTCGCAATTCGACGACAGCGAAATTCTCGCGGCCGCCGAATTGCTGTCTCACGCGAAGCTCGATGTGATCGGCTGGAATGGCACCTCGTCCGGCTGGCTCGGTTTCGACGCCGACGAACGGCTATGTGAGCGCATCACTGAGCGCACCGGTATTCCGGCTTGCACCTCGGTGCTCGCGCTGAACGAAATCTTCACGATGACCGGCGTGCGCCGTTTCGGTCTCGTCACGCCGTATCTCGACGATGTGCAGGAGCGCATTATCTCGAACTACGCGACGAGCGGCTTCGAGTGCGTGGCGGAGCGGCACTTGCGCAAGCAGGACAACTTCTCGTTCTCCGAGGTGAGCGACGACGAAATCCGCCGCATGGTGCGCGAGGTCGCCGAGGCGAAGCCGGATGCGATCACGATCTTCTGCACCAACCTGCGGGGCGCACCGCTCGTCGAGGAACTGGAGCAGTCACTTGGCATTCCGGTGTACGACACGATTGCAACCGTGGTCTGGAAGGCGCTGCGCCTGACGGGCACGGATCCGTCGCGCGTGCGCGGTTGGGGGCGGTTGTTTACGGAGGTCGCATGAGCGATGACGTGTGCCTCGACCTCGTCGTGCGCAACGCCCGCATCGCGACGGGCTCCGACGTATTCAACGCCGACATCGGCATCGCCAACGGCGTGATCGTCATGCTCGGCGCGCAGTTGCCACGCGGCGCGCGCGAGATCGACGCGGCAGGGCGATGGGTGCTGCCGGGCGGCGTCGACGCGCATTGCCATCTCGACCAGCCGACCGGAGACGGCTCTGTGATGGCCGACGACTTCGCAAGCGGCACGCGTTCGGCCGCCTGCGGCGGTACGACGACGGTGATTCCATTTGCCTGTCAGCAGCGTGGCGGCACCTTGCAGGCGGCCGTCGACGATTATCATCGGCGCGCGCAAGCGCTTGCGCTGATCGATTACGCGTTTCATCTGATCGTTACCGATCCTACGCCGGATGTGTTGGAGCGCGAACTGCCCGCCCTGATCGCGCGTGGCTATACGTCGTTCAAGATATATATGACATACGACGCGCTCAAACTGAACGACCGGCAGATCCTCGATCTGTTGGCGATCGCGCGACGCGAGCGGGCGATGACGATGATCCATGCCGAGAACGCCGACTGCATCGCCTGGCTGACGGAGCGCATGCTGGCGCGCGGCCTGACGGCGCCGTCGTATCACGCGCTCTCGCGTGTGCCGGTGGTCGAGCGCGAGGCGACGCACCGGGCGATTTCCCTATCGGAAATGCTCGATACGCCTGTGCTGATCGTGCACGTATCCGGACGCGAGGCGATCGAGCAGATCCAGCAGGCGCAGTGGCGCGGTGCGCCGATCTACGCCGAAACCTGCCCGCAGTATCTGTTCCTGACCGAAGACGATCTCGCCCTTGAAGGCTTCGAAGGCGCGAAGTGCATTTGCAGTCCGCCGCCGCGCGATGCGGCGAACCAGAACGCCGTATGGCGCGCACTCGATCATGGTGTGTTCAGCGTTTTTTCATCGGACCACGCGCCGTTTCGTTTCGATGGCCCGCATGGCAAGAAGGCGTACGGCGAGCAAGCCACATTCGACAAGGTGCCGAACGGCATCCCCGGTCTGGAGACGAGGCTCGCGCTGCTGTTTTCCGAGGGCGTGCTGGCGGGGCGTATCGATGTGAACCGGTTTGTCGAGATGACATCGACCGGGCCGGCCAAGCTGTATGGCCTGCACCCGCGCAAAGGCACGATCGCCATTGGCTCAGACGCCGATCTGGTGATTTGGGACACGTTCGAGCCGCGTCCTATCCGCAATGCGGATCTTCATCATAACGTTGACTACACGCCGTATGAGGGGTGTCTGGTGCGCGCGTGGCCGGGCATCACGATTTCGCGCGGCGATGCCGTGTGGCAGCGCGATACCGGATTCGTTGCCGATGTGCCAGGGCGCGGTCAGTTTTTGCCGTGTGAACGGCCGGTGGCGTTACACCGGTCGCGACGTGAGCGGAAGACTGGGGGAAGCGTATTTCCGTGGCTTGAGGCGTTGGGGATGTAGGGGCCTTGGTCGTCCATCGCCGTCCATCATCGAAAATCACAGAAGACTGCGACCGTCCGGTATAGCCGGTTGCGAGGTAAGGGAAAGAGCGCCGCGCTGGCACTTCGCTACGTGCCGTGTTCGACGGCGGCTCTTTCGAGTTCAAGTTTGAGATGCTCAATGAACGAATAGGCGATCACCGGCAATTGACGGCCGCGCAGGGCCGCCAGTGCCAGCTTGCCCTTTGGGAAACTCCGATCCTCGATATCGCGCGAAGCGAACGGGCCACCGTCGTTTACCGCGCCGACAGAGATCTGGAAGCTGAGGGCCTGCTCGTACTGTAGATAGCCACGCAAGAATTCAAAGCTGTTGCATTCGACGACGGGTTGTAGCCTGAACGAACGCCGTGAAAGAAAGCGGTCGAGCAGTTGCCTGCCGCCGATTTCCCGGTTCGGCATGACGAGCGGATAGTCTGCGCAATCCCGCAGCTTCAGCGGTCCGGGCACCTTGGCGAGCGGATGGTCGCGATGCATGATCACGCACAATCGTTGCTCCAGCTCAACGATGCGCTCCAGATCCGATTCGTCTGCCAGATTGAAGATCAACGCCAGATCCGTATCGAAATTTCTCAGTGCGCTCAGTGCCTGCACGTGATCCGTCACACGTATCTGAAAACCCACCAGTGTGTGGCGCTCCCGAAACGACGCGACCACCTTCGGCAAAAATGTCGGCGCCAACGCCTGGCTCACGACCAGCCGTACCGAGCCACGGCGCAAACCCTGCAAATCTTCAATTTCTGACCTGACGCGCTCCAGATCGGCCGAACTTGTCCGCACGTAGTGAATGAACAGCTCGCCCGCAGCCGTTAGCCGCATACCTCGCGGCAGCCGTTCAAAAATGGCCGTGCCAAGCTCATCCTCGATGTCCTGAATCCTTCTCAACACTGCAGAAGGTGCGACATGCAGGCGTTCCGATGCTTGCCGCACGGACCCGGTGCGGGCGACTTCGTCGACGTAATGGAGAAAGCGCAGGTGGTTCATGATTGGGTACGCCGCTACTGAAGATTCCGTTCAGCCCCATCTACAGGCTAGCCCGGCACATGAGGAAAATGCACCGAGAGTGCGCTTCTTTGCTGCCTGATAGGGCATGACGCACCGGCAAGGATCGCCGCTAAGGCATCAAGGCGAAAGCGCAGAACATCACCATGCCGGGTGTGCACTGTCCGACGGCTGCCGGATCCGCGAACCGGCACCGGAACCGAGCGTGCCCTTCGACGTGTGGCCATTCGGCGCATCGCCGACTGTTGCCGATACGGCAACGGTCGGCTGCTAAAAAGGCTACTTCTGTGGGCGGAGTATGGCACGCATGCTGCATTGGAAGCAGCATGAAAAAGAAAACCCTCCCCTCATCCGCACAAATATCCCCAGCTATAGACGAGTTTGCTTGTGGCCCGTCTGTCCATAGCGCGTGGACCGTCAACGGCTCACACATCAGTCTTGTGCGTCGCGTGGTGAAGCCGCGCCCCGTCGCAATGGATGCCGCGCCGCAGCCGATCGAGATTGACGTCGCGCGTAGCGCTCTCATCGTGATCGACATGCAAAACGACTTCTGTCACAGCGATGGCTGGTTCGCCCAGAAAGGCGTGAGCGTCAAAGCCGCGCGCAAACCGATCCCTGTCATTGCCGGACTGTTGCCAACGTGGCGCAAGGCCGGAGGCAACGTCGTCTGGCTGAACTGGGGCGTTCGCGCGGATCTTCGCAATCTCAGCGCTACGGTGCAATTCAAAGGCAAGCGCTCGCACGACGGCGTGGGCTATGGCGACACGTCACCGATCGATCGAGGCCCTGCGCTTGTGCGGGGTGAGTGGGGGGCGCAGGTCGTCCAGGAGCTTACGGTCGCATCGACGGATATCTCGGTGGAAAAGCACCGCCTCAGCGGCTTCTGGGACAACGAACTCGATTCGATCTTGCGCAATCTCGGTGTCACGACTCTCCTGTTTGCGGGCATCAACACCGATCGCTGTGTGTTCTCGACGCTGCAGGACGCGGCGTTCATCGGCTACGACTGCGTGCTGCTCGAAGACGCGTGTGCCACGTCGTCGCCCGCCTATGTGACACGCGCCATTCATTTCATCGTCAAACAACTGCACGGATTCGTCTCGCGTGCCGATCGCCTGGTCGAATCGCTCTCGACCCAACCGCAATCGACTGAACCGCATTCAACCAAACGATAGGAGTTCATGGTCATGTTTCACCACATTCGTCGCGCATTCGCGACCGCGATACTGGCCGGTGGCGTCGCCATCGGCACGTTGCCTGGCACGGCGCACGCAGACACGCCAATCAAGGTGGTGCTGAACTGGAAGTACGAAGGCCCGCAAGCCTGGTTCTTCCTCGCACAAGATCGTGGCTATTTCAAGCAACAAGGGCTCGACGTCACGTTCGACCAAGGCGAAGGTTCGAGCGCATCGATCCCGAAGGTTGCGGCCGGCGCGTATCAGGCGGGCTTCGGCGATCTCAATGCGGTCATAGAAATGGCAGCCAAAGACCCGGCGCGTGCACCGGTTGCGGTGGACGTGCTGTACAACACGCCGCCATTCGTCATCGTCGTGAAGAATGACAGCCCGATCAAAGTGCCCGCCGACCTCGCCGGAAAGACCGTCGGCGCACCCGCCAACGACGGCGCGCTCAAGCTTTTTCCGGCCTTTGCCCGCCTGACAAAGATCGACGCGTCGAGCGTTCATATCACCAATATGGCGCCCAACCTGCGTGAACAGATGCTGATGCGCGGCCAGGTCGATGCCGTGTTCGGCTACGCGACAACCATAACCTTCAGCGCCAAGGCCATGGGCATTGATGCGTCGCGCGATCTGCGGTTCATCCGCTACGGTGACCACGGCGTGGACCTTTACTCGAACACCGTGTTCTTCGCGCGCGATTTCGTCAAGGCGCATCCGGATGCGGTACGTGGTTTTCTTGCGGCGTTGAATCACGGCATTCGCGACGTCATTGCGAATCCCGATGCAGGCGTCGATGCCGTGATGAAACGTGAACCACTGCTCAATCGCGACGTGGAAAAGCAGAAGCTGTTGGCCACTATGCGCAACGATATGAGCCATCCGGAGATCGCGAAGCTCGGTCTGGGCGACGTCGATCAGACCCGCCTGAAGCGTGGTATCTCGACGATCGTGGATGCCGGGAAGCTGCAACGCACGCCAACGCCGGCCGAAGTATTCGACGCCAGCTTTTTGCCTCCGCGCGCGGATCGTCCGTCGGCGATGTCCGCTCGCTCCGATCTTGCCAGGAACTGATATGAACCTGAACCTGAAAAACAAAGTCGCCATCATCACGGGGCCAGCAAAAGGCATGGGCCGTGCCGTCACGCTGGCATTCGCCGCACAAGGCACGAAGCTGATTCTCACCGGCCGGGATACGGCTGCGATCGAACGGGTGGCTGACGAAGTGCGCCGCATGGATGGGGAGGTCATCGTTGTGCGATGCGATCTCACCAACGGTGCAGATACCGATGCACTGGCGGCGAAGGCGCTTTCCACTTTCGGCCGGATCGACGTACTGGTGAACGTGGCAGGCGGCTCGGGCCCGATCGGCAAGCGGGGCTGGGAGACGACGGAAGCCGAGTTCGACGACATTCTTCGCGTGAATGTGACCGGGGCCTTCAATGCGATTCGCGCCGTGATGCCGGCGATGATCGAACAACGCTACGGCAAGGTCGTCAACGTCGGTGGCACGTTCGGCATGCGCGGTCGCGCCGGCCGCATGGCGTATTCCGCGTCGAAGTGGGGGCTGCGCGGCGTCACCAAGAGTTTTGCGCTCGAAGCGGGCGTGCACAACATCAATGTCAACTGTGTGGCGCCCGGGATGGTGGACGGTCCACGTTTTCGCGAGAAGGTTTGCGCGGAGATGGCCTGCTCGCTGGGGATCAGTCTCGAGCAGGCGATGGAAAAGCACGCACAGGATTACGCACTCAAGCGGGTTTCGACCGACGAAGACGTTGCGAACGCATGCCTGTTCCTCGCAAGCGACGTATCACGACAGATCACGGGCATCGACCTGCCGGTAGACGGCGGTTGGGCAATGCTCTGAGGGGAGAAAAAGATGAGTCAGATCGATCTAGTGATTCGCGGCGCGAAAATCGTGTCGCCGGACCGAATCATCGAGGCGTCGGTCGCGATCGACGGCGAGAACATCGTGGCGGTCGGTCACGACGATCTCATGCCATCCGCTCGCGCGGAACTGCATGCCGATGGGCTGTATCTGTTGCCGGGGGCGATCGACAGTCATGTGCACTTCCGTGATCCCGGTTATGCGCACAAGGAAACGTGGCAGACGGGGTCCGCTGCCGCGGCATGCGGAGGCGTCACGACGGTGTTCGACATGCCGAACACAAAGCCAGCCACAGGCACGCTCGACGCGCTGCAAATGAAACTGCGTGCGGCGGAGTCGTCGTATGTCGATTTCGGTATTCACGGGCTGCTGGGCGACGACACCATCGATCGGATCGAGGCGCTGATCGACGGTGGCGTGACGAGTTTCAAGGCCTTTGTCGGCAACACCTTCGGCAACCTGCCTGCGCCGACAGACGGTGCTTTGCTCGAGGGGTTCGAGAAGCTCGCGCCTCTGGGCATTCGCACGGTTGTGCATGCGGAGAACTCTTCCATTCTGTTCCGCCGTCAGCAGCGCATGCAGGACGCCGGTCGCATCGACGCGCTTGCGCATCTTGCCGCACGTCCCGCCGTCGCGGAGATCGAGGCCATCACGCGCGTGCTGACACTCGCTGAATGGACCGGTGCTCGTGTACACATCGCGCATCACAGCTCGGCGGATTCGCTCTTCGTGCTGCGTGATTTCAAGCGGCGCGGTGTCGACGTGACGGCAGAAACGTGTCCGCAATACGTGCTGCTGAATACCGACCACATGCGCAAGCTGGGCGGGATCATGCGGCTGAACCCGCCGATCCGTGACGCGCGCAATAACGATCCGCTTTGGGAAGCCTTGCTCGACGGCACGATCGACATGATTGCGACCGACCATGCGCCGCACACACCTGAAGAGAAGACCAGCGCGAACATCTGGGAGTGTGACTGCGGCTTCCCCGGCGTCGAAACCCAGATGGCATTGATGCTGACCGAAGTCAATCGGGAACGCGCAACACTGATGGACTACGTGCGCTGGAGTGCGGTCAACCCGGCGAAAGCCTGGGGCATCTACGGGCCGAAGGGCGTCATTGCACCGGGGGCGCATGCCGACATCGTCATCGTCGACATGAACCGCGCGGGCGTGCTCTCGCAAAACCAGTTGCAGAGCATCAGCAAGATATCGCCCTGGCATGGACGCGCGGTAAAGGGTTATCCGCTGCACACGCTCGTTCGCGGACGTTTCGTCATGCGCGACGGAAAGCTCGTGAAGGAAGCCGCCGGCTGGGGCAAGTCGGTGAAGCGCGTGCAGATGATGCCCACACCGAGAGCACGCAACACCGAGCATTACATCAGCGCCATTCTCGAGACGCCGGAAGGCGTGCGTCCGACCGCCGAGCCGGTCGACGTTGGCAGCGTGTTCGGCAATACCTTGTAATCCGAGCCGCCCGCGGTCGTCGCGGGGGGACTTCGAGAAGGAATCAACGTGAATCAATCCTTGATTGACCTTTCGGACGTATGCGTGCGCTACGGTGGCGAGGGCGGCACGATCGCACTCGAGCGCACACGCCTGCAGATCGAGAAGGGGGATTTCGTGGCGCTGGTCGGACCGAGTGGCTGCGGCAAGTCGACCATCCTCAAGCTCGTCGCAGGGCTGATCAAGCCCACTATGGGCGCCGTGATCATTGGTGGTCGTGAGTTGGGGGCGGCAGGCACGGAGAAGACGCGCATCGGTCTCGCGTTCCAGAATCCGACGATGCTGCCGTGGCTGACCATTCGGGAAAACGTGATGGTGCCGCTCAAGATCGTGGCGCCGTTTCGTTCGCAATATGCGCGCAAGAAGAAAACGGAGTTCGCAGACCGGGCGGAGGCGCTGCTCGCGCAAGTCGGGTTGAAGGACTTCGGGCACAAGCGGCCGTGGCAACTGTCGGGCGGCATGCTGCAACGCGCATCGCTATGCCGAGCGCTGATCCACGAGCCGGACTTGCTGCTGCTCGACGAACCCTTCGGCGCACTCGATCAGTTCACGCGTGAGGAACTGTGGGACATCATGCAGGCATTGTGGATAAAGGCACGTCCAACGGTGCTGCTGGTGACGCATGATTTGCGTGAGTCCGCCTATCTCGCGAATCGCATTTGCGTGATGAGTTCGAGGCCCGGTCGCATCCTTGAAGAGCGTGAGGTGGTGTTCGATCGCCCGCGCACGCTCGAAGAGAGCTACGCGCCGGAGTTCGCGGCGCTCGTGCAACAACTGCGCATGCGTATCGCCGAAGCACGCTCTACCGTAGCGCCTGCAACGCCATCGCAGGTGGCCTTGTCGCCCATGCCGGTCTTTCAGACGCCGGAGGAAGTATGAAGACATCCTCGCACCGATTGCGCCGCAACCTGCTGTCCGCCGGCGCATTGATCGGATTCTTCTTGATCTGGGAGCTGGCCTGTCTCGTATTCCACGTCTCCGATCTGGTGTTGCCGCGTCCGAGCCAGATCATCGTCGACATGGTCGTGAAGATGCCGCTGTTGTGGCCGCATGTGATGCAGACGTTGGTGACCACTGTGCTGGGTTTTGCATTAGGCGTGGCTGCCGGCGTTTTCATCGGTGTCGTCATTGGCTCGTCGCGCGTGGCCTACGACGCAGCCTATCCCCTGCTGGTGGGATTCTCCAGCATCCCCAAAGTCGCCGTGGTGCCTATCTTCGTCGTGTGGTTCGGATCGGGCACAGTACCCGCCGTGCTCACCGCAATGATCATCAGTGTCTTTCCGGTCGTCGTGAATGTCGCCACCGGGTTGGCTACGACGGAACCCGAACTTGAGGACGTCCTGAAGGTACTCGGGGCGAGCCGCACCGACGTACTCTGGAACGTCGGGTTGCCGCGAGCTTTACCGTATCTCTTCGCGTCGCTGAAGATTGCTATCACGCTTGCGTTCGTGGGCTCGGTGTTGTCCGAGACCGTGGCATCGAATAAAGGCATCGGCAACGTCATGATGATCGCGAGCGGCAATTTCGACGTGACGCTTGTGTTTGCCGGCCTTTTTATCCTCGCGATTCTGGGCGTTGTCCTTTACGCGATCTCCGCACTCGTGGAACAAAGACTGACTGGCTGGACGCACCGCAAATCCGATGGCGCGTTGACGTGATCGATATCGATAAGGAGAAGAACCTGCATGGCCCGCATACGTATGACATCTGCCGGATTTGTGTTTGAAGCCGAGACGAATCCGGATGCTCCCGAGACGGTGAGCGCTTTCCTGTCCCTCTTGCCGTACCGGCAGAAACTGATTCATGTTCGCTGGAGCGGCGAGGGATGCTGGGTCCCTCTCGGCGAGTTCAGGCTTGAGAACGATGGCAAACCTGTCGGCTTTGAGAATCACACCAGTCACCCGTCGGTGGGTGACATCCTATTTTATCCAGGTGGCTTCAGCGAGACGGAGATCATCCTGGCCTATGGTTCCTGTTCATTCAGCAGCAAGATGGGGCAGCTTGCAGGCAATCACTTCCTGACGATCGTCAAGGGTAAGGAGAACCTTCGGCCGTTGGGCGTCGAGGTTCTATGGGGGGGCGCACAGGACGTTCTTTTTGAGTTGATGTAAGCGCCAAGGCCTTTCTCAATAGCGCAGGGAGCTATACGTTTCGTTTTGACAATATGATCACGTATGGGTCTCCGTCCATGTAGTGAAATCTCACCAAGGCGACTTTTGCTGACGGGAGTTACCAGTTCGGCAAGGTGACCGGATATCTTGGCGTGCCGCTGTGGTTCTCGTTCTTCTTCGGCATGTATAACGGCGCGATGGTCGCCGCGCTCACCGAAGTGATGCTGGTCGAAGTGCGCGTCGCGGGCTTCTCGTCGGCGTTCAGTCTAGCGCTGGCGGCATCCTCGGCCTGATAGCTCATGTGCCCGGCGCGCACATCATATTGGTTACCGTGGGGGGGCTAGCCGTTTCGGTGTCGCGTCGAGTTCGCGAGATTGCCTCGGTCTGAGGATTCTTTCAACGAGTCGAGCGACGCCTTGGCGACTCAGTAACCTGGGCAAATTGGCAAGGAGCCGGTTTTGCGTCCCGACAACGCGATGGCTTCTGTTACGGTCCACGGCCCGGAACGCATCCTGAATCACCTTGGCAATAGGCATTGGCGTCCCGACGGCCGCCTCCTGAGCGCCAACCACGTCAAAGAAGCCGGTTTGCGTCGCACCCGGACACAAGGCGACGACCCGGACCCCACGATGGCGGTTCTCCGCCCAAACAGCTTCGGAAAACGAAAGCAGGAACGCTTTCGTGGCACCATAGACTGCCATGTACGGGTCGGGCTGAAGTGCTGCCGTCGATGCAACGTTGACGACCACGCCATCCGATTTCGCCAGCATTCCCGGCAAGACAAGGTGAGTCAACCCGACCGCCGCCACGCAGTTCACCTGTATTTCATCGCGTTGACGCGACAAAGGGATTGTTTCGAAGCGCCCGTATGCTGCAAAGCCAGCGTTGTTGATCAATACATCGACGATTGTCCCTGATGCTTTGATGTTGTCGGCGATTGCGTCTACCGCACCGGATGCGCTCAGGTCGGCAGTCAGAAAATCTGCTTCGCACGCAAAGTCGCGTCGCAATTCTTCCGTGAGATCGCGCAGCTTGTCGTGCGAGCGTGCGACCAGCAGAAGTTTGGCGCCCCGTTCTGCTAGCGCGTATGCAAATGCCCGTCCGATCCCGGATGATGCACCAGTGACGAGTGCGGTCTTTCCGCGAAAGTCGAAGTGAGTGGTCATGACGTGCTGAAGGAGTGAAAGACGAGTAGGACTGTAAACCGTTGACTATAGACAACGGTCAAGTCCTAATGTGGGTTCACGATTTCGATGGAGGCGGCATGCGCATTGGTGAATTATGCAAGCAGGCGGGTGTATCTCGCGATACGGTTCGCTACTACGAAAGATTGGGGCTGTTGGAAACGCCAACGCAACCTCACGCAACGAATACCTACAAGCGCTATTCCGCAGTTTCGTTGCAGCGGATTCGACTGGTGATCCACGCCAAGGCGTTGGGTTTCACACTCGCCGAAATTCGCAAGGTTATCGAAGTGTGGGATAGCCCGGGTTTTGACACAGGGCAGAAGGTTGCATGTCTACAGAGAAAACTCGAGGAACTCGAGGAAAAGAGTCGGGCGTTGAGCGCCCTGCGGGTAGGGCTGCGGAACGCCTTGGATAAAGTTGGCCAGAAGTGTGAGGACACAGAAGATGTCGAATGAGGCCGGACGGACGCGTTGCACGCGTCATTGAGCCAGAAAGCCGACCTCGACGTTCGCAATCGCGTTGCGGGTCAGACGCCGGAGCCGACCGTACTTCGATCTCAGCGTGTATTTATTACCGTGGTCGATCAAATGCGAACGTCGCGTAGACGATGCGCCGGGACGAGGCCGGAAGCCGTTTAAATAACCTTCCTAGCCCAGCGATTGCAGCAGTCTGAATCCTTCGGGCCAATCGCCCAGGTTGCTCTCTGCATTGAGATGTCCTCGCTCTCCAACTTCGACAAGCTTGCTGCCCCACGCTTTCGCGCAGCGACCTGCGTGCGCTACGCTGCCGTACGGGTCGTTGGAACTGGATACAACGATAGTAGGAAAAGGTAGCTGTTTCGATGGCAAAGGAGCAAATCCGGTTGCGGCCGCCACGGGAAACGCCGATGCAGAAGGATCCGGCACTGCGACGAGCAGCGCCCCACGAATTCGGGGCGAATATCGGCTCGCCCAATGCGCCACCGCGAGGCATCCGAGGCTGTGCGCCACGATGAGAGTGTCGTCGCCGCTTTGCGACAATTGATGTTCGATTGCTGATACCCAATCGTCGCATGCAACCTGATCCCAGTCTTCGACAACGAGTCGCTGCCAGTCGGGATGCGATGCCTCCCATACACTTTGCCAGTGCAGTGGGCCGGAATTTCCAATACCGGGAACAACGAACACGGGGTAGACCATTTGCTAACGCTCCATCATTGAATGAGCCTCCAGTGTAAAAGCGCACGAATTCTGGCAACATCCAAAATCAAATGAACTAACGGCCTCAACCCGTCAAATCGACGGAAGTTGCCAGACTGCACAAATGAAACCTAAGCGGATAGCGTTGGACCGGCTGGATTGGCGAATATTAGAGGCTCTTCAGAGCAATGCGCGTATCAGCAACACCGAACTTGGCAAGCAGATCGGACTTTCGCAACCCGCCGTCACTGCCCGTATAAAGCAACTCGAGGAGCAAGGGGTAATCGAAGGTTATGCGGCACGGATCAATCCCGGTCTCGTCGGCCGTGGGATTGCAGCCATCGTCCGGATCAGGACCACGCATGCCCAGATCAAACATTGCCTGAATGCTTTCGAAGCAATGCCCGAAATCATCGAGGCGCATCGCATCACAGGCGAAGACTGCTTCGTGGTACGGATTGCGGTCGAAGACATGGCGCAACTGGAGGTGGCGATCGACACGCTGGCGAAGTTCGGGCCGGTGACCACGGCTGTCGTGCTGGCGAGCTATCCCCCGAAGGCGATCCGCGGATCGCCACTTTGAGCGGCTGCTATGTAGAGAGGCGGACATCTGCTGAGGGTTGCGGCCAGTGGCGCAAGACCGCTTCCGGTCAACATCAGCCTGCGGCGTGCCACCACGCCATGACATTCAAATGTCCGCTTCGAGGCTGCCAGCGGCCACACCCGGCCGAGCGGTATGCCTCTCCGTATTCAGGTTTCGTAAGGCTATCGCGGCCCCCACAAGCAACAGCAGGGCGGAAGTCACTAGTGCCTGCTCGACGCCGTGCATGAACAGCGCTGTCTCCGTGTGACGTACAAAGAAGCCGAACAGTGCGACGCCCATCACCCCTCCGATCTGGCGGGCCGCGTTCAGCAAGCCGGATGCGACGCCCGACTGCGTGCTGTCTACCGCAGCAAGCATCGCGTGGGTGATAGTCGGAATGGTAAGCGCAACGCCGCTGCCTGCTAGCAGCATCGGCAATGCGAGCACCCAGAGAGACTGCGCGGAGAGCGCCGGTATCATCGCCAGATACCCGGCTGCGGAGATCAGCATGCCAGCCGTTGCCAGTGCACGCGCGCTGATCCGGCTGGCCAGTCGCCCCGCGACGATATTCATGACCATCAGGATGCCCATCATCGGAAGGAATGCCACGCCTGTCCGTACCGGCGTCATATGCCAGATCGTCTGAAAGAGCAGGCTCAACGCGAAGACGACACCGTAGAAGGCGAGGTTCAGGATTACGCCAATGCCGGTTGTGCTTAGAATCGTCCGGTTCCGCCACAGTGCGGGCGGCAGCATCGCGACGGGGTTGCGCGCTTCGAGCCGGACGAACGCGAGGCCCGATGCAATGCTCAGTGCGAGCGCGCCGAGAATGACTGGGCTCTGCCAGCCAAGGGCGCTGGCTTCGGTCAGTGCGTAAGTGAACGCGGCCAGCGTTAGCGCACCCGCCAGTTGCCCAGGAACGTCCAGATTGCGGTCGCGTTGCGCATCGGTGCCGGGCGCGAAGCGCCACGTCATCCAGATGCCGACGATGCCGACAGGCACATTCACCAGGAAGATGCTGCGCCACCCGAGCGTGGTGACGAGCAACCCGCCAATCACCGGGCCGGCGGCCAGCGCGATGCCGCCGCCGGCCCCCCACCAACCGATCGCCCGGCCGCGCGCGGCTGGGTCATGGAACGCCAGCCTCAGGATCGCCAGCGAGTTCGGCACCAGCAGCGACGCGCCTATGCCCTGGACGAGACGCCATGCCAGCAAGGCCTCCAGGGACTGCGCGAGGCCGCAGCCGATCGACGCTAGCGTGAAAATCGCGTAGCCAGCCATGAATATGCGTTTGGTGCCGAGCCGGTCGCCAAGTGCGCCTGCCATCAACAACGATGACGCGAAGACGAGCGCGTACGCGTTGACGACCCATTGCAGGCCCGTGACGTTCGCGCGAAAGACGGCCCGCAATGCGTCAAGCGCGACATTGACGACACTGACGTCAATCAGCACGACGACGAAGCCAAGGCATGTCGCAATCTGGACCAAGTGGGGACGGCGCCTTGATGGGGTATGCATGGGGAATCCTTCGAATACGAAAGGTTGCAGTGTAGGGAACCTCCTTCTGTGCGAATATTCCGTAAACTCGCACGGCTAATTGGAGAAAACGCACCGATGTTCGACTGGGAGAACCTGCGCTTTTTCATCGCCATCGCACAATCGGGCAGCATCTCGGCGGCCGCGCGCCGGCTGAAGGTCGATCATGCGACGGCCAGTCGGCGCTTGAGCGCGCTCGAAGCCGAACTGAACATGCGCCTTGTCGACCGGATGCCACGGGCCTGCCGGCTCACCGCCGCGGGCCAGCAGGTTCTCGAAGTGGCTGAGAAGATAGAGGAGAACTCGTTCTCCATCGAACGGCTCGCGCTGGCGGAACAGGCGCCCATGCAGGGCACTGTGGTGATCAGCGTGCCGCCTGTCCTCGCGAATAATCTTTTTGCAAAGCACTTGCATCTGTTCGTGCAATTGCACCCGGGCATTCGGTTGGCGATTGCCAGTCAAGCACAAAGTGTGTCGCTGGGACGTCGCGAGGCGGACATCGCGATACGCTTGTTCCGCCCCGAGGAGCCTCAAAACGTAACGCGCAAACTCGGCGAAATGCCCTTTGCGCTATATGCAAGCCGGGAATATGCATCGGCATCGAACCCGAACGAATGGGCATTTATCGGATACGAAGCGCAATACGCTGAGATGCCGCATCAAAAGTGGCTTCAATCGATTGCTCAAGGTCGCCGCATTGTTTGCGAAGTGAGTGATATCACCATGCAGCACGCTGCTGCCCGCACGGGTATCGGTGTTGCCGGCCTGCCGGTGTTTATCGGCGAGAATGATCCTTCGTTGCAACCTCTACCATTCGACGGTGAGCCGTTTCGGCGCGAAATCTGGCTGGTCGTGCATCCTGACCTAAGGCGTTCTCAAATGATTCGCGCGGTCGTTGACTTCGCTGTAGACGTTGTCGGTAAGACATTTGGGCCGATTTCCGGGCGCTAGCACAGACTTCACGTCCGCTTGCGGGCTGGAAGCTGACACACGTCATGCCGCAAATCGCTATCGGCCAGGGGCTTGATGCTTGCCTCCATTGCCACCCATGCCGTTGGTCCGCGAGATCACCGACTCGTTTTGCGCGGCTTTGACGACGTCACGTCGTGCGCGATCTCGGAGAGTCGCTTGTCACCAAGCAATTGAAGCAACGTATTTTCCGCTGAACCCAACGCCTCATTGATGTGGCGATTTACCGCCGCCTCCACCGGACAAGTGTGATTGTCTTCGGCTAGGCCGATCACAAACGGCGCGGTATGTCCAATGGCCTCGTAGACATCTCTCACCGTAAGATCATCGAGGTCACAGGCGAGCGCCCAGCCTCCGCCTGGACCACCAGTCGACTTTACGTACCCCGATTCGCGTAACGCAGCCATCGTTCGGCGGACAAAGACGGGGTTCGTATGCAGCATCAGCGCAATCGTCTCTGAGGTGGTCGCGCCTCCTCGAAGATGCATGTGGATGAGGATGTGCAGAAGTCGAGCCAGTCTGGTATCGCGTTGCATATTCTGAAGCTTGGTAATGTGCAACTTTTGATGTTACGCTATCTCGGGATCCTTGTGTGCATACATCTCTGCCAGAGCAACCATGACCGCATACCGTCAAACCTTTATTGAAGCAAACGGAATTCGCCTGCATGTCGCTGAACAGGGCGACGGCCCGTTGGTGCTCCTTTGCCACGGCTTTCCTGAGACCTCGCATGCTTGGCGCCATCAACTGGCGGCACTTGCGCACGCCGGCTTCCGCGCAATAGCACCGGATCTGCGTGGCTACGGATCAAGCGAATGCCCAACGGCAATTGGACAGTACACAACGTTAGACGTTGTCGGTGATCTGGTGGCGCTCGTTGACATTCTCGGAGAACGCGACGCAGTTGTTGTGGGAAACGATTGGGGTGCAACCATTGCCTGGCAAGCCGCGTTGCTTCGGCCTGACCGCTTTCGCGCTGTCGTTGCGCTCGGGGTGCCAATGATGGGTCGCGCGCCGATGGCGCCGAGCCGGCTTTTTCCGCAGACCGACCAAACGTGGTTCTATACGCATTACTTTTCCGAACCTGGGTTGGCCGAAACCGAACTTGAGCGTGACGTTGCCGCGACATTGCGCAAGATCTATTTTTCCGCATCAGGCGACGTCGGAGCCCGCGACGTAAATACGCCCAATCCATTCGGACTTGTGCCGCGGAACGGTGGACTCCTTGACTCTCTGATTGATCCGCCTTTGTTGCCCGCGTGGCTCGCACCCACCGACCTCGACAAGTTTGTGCAAGCATTCAGCATTTCCGGCTTTCGCGGTGGATTGAATTACTACCGCAACCTCGATCGCAATTGGGAAGTGCAATCGGCTTTCGAGGGCCTGCTCGTCGAGGTTCCCGCCCTGTACCTTGTCGGCGAGCGAGACACAGGTCTGGCAATGCCAGGCATGCACGAAATTATCGACGGCATGCCCCTGATCGTGCCCAGGCTGTCGGCTTCTCGGGTCGTTCCGCGAGCAGGGCATTGGCTGCAACAGGAGGCGCCGGATGTCGTCAACGCGGCATTGATTGACTTTCTCCGCGATCTTTGATGTACACGGCGCGATCTGACGGCTCAACTACGGTTAGCGGCCATTCCGCCCGCAGAACGGTATGTCGGAGAAGGGGCGGAAACCGCCATTCCGGAGTGTCTTTAGACGGCCAGAAGCAGTCACCCATCCTAGGCTAAGATAAGCGTGATGCGTCGATCGATTCAGCCCTGAGGAATACATCTGCATAGAAAACAACTTCGGCCCCACACCCATTTTCATACCAATTCGCTTCAACCAACGCGGCAGTCTGGATCGAAGCTATTTGTCGGGATTGTTAGCAAATGAGTTCACCATCGATAGTTCTTCCGCTCGAACGCCCATACGACGAATTCTCTCCTGGCGAATCATTACCTCGTGAGATTGTCCTGGCTGGGCTGAGATGGCCAAGTGAGTACTGGCGAAACTTGGCCATACGCTGGATTGAGCAGGGGGCGCCGTTGGACACTGAGGTCGCTGATTTGCTATTCACCATATCGGAAGATAGACGGGGCTGCTCTCAGCGTCTCCGTCAGCGTGCGTTCGCGCTGAGAGTCAAATATCTACGCGGCAACTAAGGCAAAGCAGCCGTGGGATCGTTTCTCAACTCTACGTTGCATCACCCACTGGCTCCACGCGCTCATCTGGCTTCTCTGCGGTGATGTCCGCTTCGGCCACGACCGGCCATTCGACATCAATACCTGAATCGTTGACAATCACCCGCATCACGTTGAGTGGAGCTGCAACAGAATGGGAATACTCTGGACGGTTTGGCCGCTTGACTCTGAAATGAAGACTTGGCTACAGGAGCTTGCGGTTCCACACCCCAACGTCTCGTCTCGCTTTCCGACCGGATGCGAGGTCAAGGCCGCCTTATCCCAACTTCATGGCTTCAATGTGGAAATTCGAGACAACGGAATCGGCTGCATTTGGCAGGCTTCTATTGTCTCGGAACTCGGTGGTGACAAAGGTGAATGGACTCTGCTTAACATCAACGAGTATTCAGGTGATCAGGAGCCGCAGCAACTCTGGTTTGAAAAGGGCCGGGAATCGCTGATAAAGACCGTTCTCTGTCACCTTGCAAAGAATACAGGTCCGCTTGTGCTAATTGATGACGCCAGCAGCCAGCCACAGGTCATAGATTGATTTGGTGCCACGCACCGACGTCCTCGACTTTTCGGTGGGCCGACTTTCCGTAACGGGTCGCAAACCGCCCGCCGCGGCCGGCAGCAACCGGCCATTTTCGATCGCTCGACCTCGGGACGTAAATCGTCGAAAATTGAAAACCAACTATGAAGGATTCAACTCCCGGCGAAAAATTCACGAAACGCGACTGTATTGACTCAGATTTTTTTAACGAGATAGTGATAAATTAGTAGCCCCTAAAAATTTGACAGAAAAGAATGAAATGGACACCCCTGCCTCAAGGTGAGAGAGGCTCGCCAAAGTGGCTCAAGACGAGCCTGACTTTGCTCTGTCGGTTCCTGTTCGGACTTCTGCTAATGGGTGCGCTTGCGCTTGTTGTGGTGCATGTATTTGATATCCCGATTAAGTTCAATGCGATTCGGGTGGTTTCGCTATTTCTCCTTGCTGGTGGCCTGCTCTCGATCATAGACACGTGGCGTACTTGGTTCTTTCGCCTAGCTGGCAAGACTCGATTTTCTCCGCCGGTGCTATATGGCTACCCAGGATGGCGCGCTGTCATCCAATCTCAGTTTGTTAGCGGATGCTTCCTAATTGGATTCGGTTTGCTACTATTTTTTGCTTCGTGACGCACCAACGAGAGTTTAATAAAATAATGATCATATCGATCGAGATCAATAGCCTTTTTTCAAAAATTTAAATAACCGGTCGTTTTTCATCGGGTTAAACGCCATTTCTGGGTTGTGGATTCAACCGGTCGACGCAACCTCACCGTTACAACTACGGCTACGATTAACCAATGCCGAAGTTCGCAAGCGCCATGGTAAAGCCTATTTTGACGGTCCTACTGAAGGGCCCATTTCCGGACATTTTTCGCTTCGTCGAGGCGTTGCTCGAGCAGCTTGGATTTTCGCTTGCCAATCCGGAAACTGGGCGAGTAACTCACTGGAGCGACGACGGCGAGCAGATCGCGATACCCCGTGACATGATCACTAACCAAGCTTCTATGGCGACTCCGAAGAACGTTCAGTTTTGGGGCGCTAGCAACGAAGACCTATTTGTGTCTTGGGTCGATGCGTCTTCTGGGTGGTGGTTTTCCTTTCACCTGGACGGCATCACCCCGGAGTTGAAGGTTGCGTTGACGGCTGCAATTTCGAATTCAGTCCTGGTTGAATTAACGCGGCAGTACGAAGATGAGTGCGCCTTTAGGATCGATTTCGACTAACTTTTCAATCGGGAATTCGGCCAGAATAATTGCTTGAGCAGGTCGGCAATGTACGCCTCAGCGACCGATTTCTGCCGAAGCGGAGGGCTGTTCAGGGGCGAAAACAGGCATCCGACTGATGTCCGTTACCGGCCATGAAGGGACAGTCGACGGTGCCTCCTACGTCGTCAACAATCTGGAAGCGGTCAACGCATCGTCCTCAGGAGAAAGGAGCTAGGGATGCAAGCTTCGAACCACCCGCGTAGCGCGCAGCTTTGGAGGCGCACGCTGTCCGGCTGTCTCCATCGGTCTGTCGCTCTGCCGGACAGTTTGCGCCACATCTGTCCTAACGACATATCGGCTCTCGGGCTGCTTTTCTTCGCGGCGTTTCGAGGAACGGTCGACGAAGCTGGGCAGACCGAAGCTCAATATGCGTTAAAGGCATCGGCGATTCTTGGAGGACGGTATGGCCAATGGATCCCCGAGGCGTCGCGGACCTTGGAGCAGACGGACGCACTCGTGTCAGCGTGGGCGGTGCTCGCCTCGTCTCGGCGACCAAGGGACACCGGTCGGGGCTCCAACCCGGTTGGCAATCAATGGCCGCCTTGTGGGTGGTTTGGACGCTCGTAGAGGACATGAATGGGTATGCTCGCGACTATCGCATTGGCTGCTGCTATCCAATCGGGAATTCCATCGCTGACGGTGCAGGCGAACGTCGAGGCGCCGGGTCCCGCAGGGCCTTTGCAAGGCACACTACTATCGCCTGGGAATCAAGGCGGTCAAGTGGTTCTGATCGTGCCGGGTTCGGGGCCAACCGACCGGAACGGCAATGGCCCCAATGGGCTTCGAGCTTCGACGTACCGATTGCTCGCCGACGGACTTCTAAGTCATGGCGTCGCGTCGGTTCGAATCGACAAAAGGGGCATGTACGGTAGTGCATCGGCGATACCTGATGCAGACGACGTCACGCTCGACGACTACGCGGCGGATGTTCACTCGTGGGTGACGACCATCCGAATGCGCACAGGTGTCTCCTGCGTATGGGTGCTGGGCCATAGCGAGGGCGGATTGGTGGCGCTGGTAGCCGCACAGCACACGGCCGACATTTGCGGTTTGATTCTGTTATCCACAGCCGGACGCCCGCTCGGAAAGGTATTGAGAGAACAACTTCGATCTAACCCTGCGAACGCTCCTATCTTGGAAAATGCGATGTCGGTACTCGACACCCTCGAAGCAGGGCAAACCGTAGACGCGTCCAAAATCGATCCCTCACTGATGCCGTTGTTCAGGCCGCGAGTGCAGCGGTTTCTCATGAGCGAATTGGCAGTTGAACCAACGACCCTTCTGGCAGGTTACAGAAAGCCAGTACTGATTGTGCAGGGGTTGCAAGATCTTCAGGTCGGCCCCGGAGATGCGCAATTGCTGAAGCATGCAGATCCCCGGGCGGAACTCGTGCTCATCGCCAGTGCAAATCACGTCCTCAAGGCGGTACGAGCGCAGGACCGGACAGACAACGTCGCCGCTTATTCGGACCCAAATCGTCCCTTGGCCGATCATGTCGTCGAAGTGATTTCGGCGTTCGTGCAGAATTCGGCGGCGGCCCATCGTTAAGCGCGGCAATCAAATTGTTTGACGATGCCTTCATTGAACTGCAGGGTAAGGGATTGTCCAGCGATGAACGTCCGCTTCGGAGAAACGCGGCGGACCGTTGTGGGTCGCAAACCGTCCGTCGCGACCGTCGGCAACCGGCCAGTTTCGGTCAGTCGACCGGCGAAAGGAGCCGGACATTCGAAGGTCCGCTACACGCAGCTAAGCGACGTTCAGTCCATGATTTTTTTCCTCGGGTCAATTGCCGGTATCGATGCCACGGCGCTCGTTTGGCGGACGACAGTTGCTAGTCGCGCGAGGACGTTAGCTTGACTGTATCAAGGTGACCAATAAGGGCATCAATGAAAGCGCGGACCTTTGCTGACATGCTGCGGTGAGTCGGATACAGCGCGTGAAGCTCAATCGGTTCCCGTCTCAATGACGGAAGTACCCGCACCAGGGTACCTGCCGTCAAGGCGGGAGCTGCGAGGTAGCTTGGAAGAAAACCAATCCCGCCACCGCCTTCAAGAACAATCTTCTGCGCAGCCGCGTCCGGGATGATTGCCGAACCGCGCGGGTGTAGGGCCAATTCCGTGTGGCCATCCTGAAAGACCCAACTAGTGGGGGCCTCCCGAACGACGAGCCTATGTCCATGAAGTTCATTTGCCTCCATCGGGACGCCCGATCGCGATAAGTAGGATGGACTTGCGCATAGCCACAATTCGACAGGTGGCAGTCTGCGAGCGATGAGCGACGAGTCAGGAAGTGTACCGACGCGCACCGCTACGTCGATACCTTCGCGCGCGATGTCAACGTAATTTGAGTCCGTGGTCAGCTCGACGGTAAGTTCCGGATAGCGGTCTAGAAAGTCAGGCAGCATGGGCGCAATGAGTCCCTGTGCGAACGATTGCGTTGTGTTAATACGTAGCAGCCCGTGTGGCTCCCCCGCGTAACCATCGATGATCGCCTGTGCTTCCTGCAGGTCGTGAACTACCCGCGACGCGTAGGGCAGTAGCAGTTTTCCCGCGTCAGTCAGCCTGAAGTGTCGTGTGGACCGGTCGAAGAGCGCTGATCCAATTTCCGTCTCCAATCGTAAGAGCGCCCGGCTTACGGATGATTTGGGGGACTTCAGCGTCCGTGCCGTGCCTGAAAGGCTTCCGCTGTGAGCTAATCGGAGAAATATGATGAGGTCGGCCTGGTCCATTTCGTGTCGTTTTCCGGAACAGCGAGTCGCGATTAAGCTATCTTATATTCAAACGTGGAACGCCCTAGACTTCTCCCTGACGCCCTACACCGCGCGTCACGACGAACCGAGGGAGATATGGAAAACACACACGCGAGCTATCTGGTCGCCGGCGCCGCCGGCGGTCTGGGTCACCGAATCATCGATGCGTTACTTCGCACACGGCCCGGCAGGAAGATCCGTGCGGGTGTTCGAGGCGGTTCAGCAGGCAAACACGGCAATCGGGCAAGGGTGTGGATAGCGAACGGCGTAACCGTCGTCAATATGGATCTGGACGACCCGCTCAGCCTCAAGCACGCCTGTGCAGGCGTCGGTACCGTTATTTCAGCAGTGCAAGGTGGCCCTGACACCATCATTGATGGCCAGTCCCGGTTGCTTGAAGCAGCGCTCGCGACGGGCGTTGGGCGATTTGTTCCGTCGGACTTTTCTGAGAACCTGTTCTCGATTCCTGAAGGCATTAACCCTTACCTCGACATGCGGCGGACCTTCGATCGCAAGGTCGCCCCAAGTGGCATCGGCTATACCCACATCCTGAACGGTGGATTCATGGAGGCGGTGTTCTCCAACCCCGGCCTGATCGACGCCGACGCGGGCACGATCACTTACTGGGGCGACGACGAAGTGCTTCTCGATTTCACCTCCATGAACGACGTTGCAGCATGGACAGTGGCTGCCGTTGAGGATCCGGTGACGGTTAACAGGATGGTTTCCGTGGCAGGCGACCGTCGCACCATTGCCCAGATTGCGGGTGACTATGCAACAGCAACGGGCAACGCGCTTCGTCCGGTACGCCGAGGGTCGATTGCGGACGGATATGCCGAACTACGGCAAATGGCGAAAGCCGGTGCTCATCCGATGGCAATGCTGCCGCTCCTGTATCTGCTACCGATGATGTCGGGCGAAGGGACTTTGTGCGACATCGCAAATGACCGATATCCGACAGTGCGACCAACATCGCTCCTCGACTTCATGAAACGTCACTACATTACCAGGGGTAGCAAGCGATGATTGATCTGATCAAGCCGTTTCAGCTCAATGTGTCTGAGCGGGAGCTGACCGAGTTGCGTGAGCGACTGCAGCGGGTGCGCTGGCCAGACCGTGAAACCGTCAATGACACGAGCCAAGGTCCGCAACTTTTAAAGCTGCAGGCACTCGTCGCGCATTGGATAGAGGGTTACGACTGGCGTCGCTGCGAGTCGATGTTGAATGACTTCGGACAGTTCAAGACGACCATTGACGGCTTGGACATCCATTTTCTTCACATTCGGTCACCTGAACCTGATGCGATTCCCTTGCTGATGGCGCATGGTTGGCCCGGCTCTGTGCTTGAGTTCCGCAAGGTGATAGCGCCGCTTACCAATCCCAGCGCACAGGGCGATGATCCGAGGCAGGCGTTTCACCTTATCATTCCGTCGATGCCGGGATTTGGCTTTTCCGACAAGCCAGGTGAACCCGGGTGGGACATGTCGCGCATTGGGCGTGCTTACGTTCAGCTGATGCGACGGCTTGGCTACGACCGTTGGGCTATGCACGGTGGTGATTTTGGCGCAGGAGTGACCGACGAAATCGCATCACTGGCGCTCCCCGAGCTAATCGGTATCCATCTGAACTTCGCGATGTTCATGCCCACGCAAGACGAAATGCGCGACGCTACGCCGGATGAACAGAGAATGCTCGACAGTGCCAGGTATTTCTGGAGCACGCTATCCGGATACGCTCAACAGCAGCAGACGCGACCGCAGACGATAGGCTACGCGCTCGCAGATTCTCCAGTCGCGCAGGCAGCGTGGATTTACGCAATGTTCCAGGACACGTGTGGTACGGCAGGCAACGCAGAAGCTTCCTTCACGCTCGACGAAATACTCGACGACGTCATGTTGTATTGGATACCCAATGCGTCAGCTTCGTCGGCTCGACTTTATTGGGAATTGAAGCGATCCAACTGGTCCTCTGCGGCTCGCACCGATCGTCCAATTGGCGTGCCGTCTGGATTCACCATGCTTGCCGGCGAACAGGTGCGTAAATCGCGACGCTGGATTGAACAACGCTACAGCGATGTGCGGCACTTCGCTGAGCACGAGCGGGGCGGCCACTTTGCCGCGTTGGAAAATCCGCATGCTTTGGTAGGCGATATTCGCTCGACCTTCGCGAGCCTACGCGATAGCTAACCCAATGGCATGCCTGCGTCGAAACGATGTTCGGGTACTTCCTTCATGCGGCAATTAGCTGAGGGTGTCGACGAGGCAAATAGGCTGATTACTTGTCCATCGACTTCGCCTGCGGGAATGACCGTTATTATCCGGAGAGCAGCCTTAGGCTTGGCGCCCGGCTGATGGGCCGAACTGGGTCGGAAACCGCCATTCCGGAGTGTCTTTAGACGGCCAGGAAGCGATGTTCGCGGCCTGCCCATCGACGTTCAAACGGCAGCTATGGTGCCATCCCGGCCTGTCGCCGCCAGTCCAATCGACCGAGCTTAATTGTGATGCAACGGTCGTTGACGCCTTGAAGCGGTTACTGCATCATGCATGACATGAACTTCCTCGCTCTCACTACCACTACCATCACCACGACCGCTTATGGCGGGCCGTGAGGTCGGTGCGCGAGTTTCAAATATCGTATCGCCCCAAGGCCCCGCCAGTGATGGACGGGGCCTTGAAGTTTCTCCGTGCGTCACTGGCAACAATCCAGGAGAAATGCAATGCAGGGTCCTCAGCCTCAACGCCGCGCCCTCTTAATCGTTGACATGCAAGTCGGACTGTTTAATGGCCCAGAAACGCCTCACAACGGGCCGCAAGTTCTTGCCAACATCAACCAGTTGATCGAAAAGGCTCGCCGAGCCGGTGCTTCAATCTTCGTTGCGCGACATACCGGCCCTCAAGGTTCCCCCATTGAGCCTGGGAGCCCGCTGACACAACTACTGCGAGATTTGGCCGTTGATGCGATGACGGACGCCGTATTCGACAAAAACCGGCCTAACTGTTTTTTAGGCACTGGACTGGCGGACTCGCTCCGGGATGCATCCGTTAACGAGTTGGTTATCGTCGGAATGAAAACGGAATACTGCATCGACGCAACTTGTCGGGCAGCAGCGGATTTGGGATTCCAACCTTTGCTGGTGGCCGACGCGCATACCTCCATGGACACGCCGGTGTTGTCTGCGCGAAACATTATCGACCACCACAATCGGACATTGAATGGCCCCTTCGTGAGACTTGTGAGCACGGCGGAATGCGAGTTTTAGTGATCCGTGATGGCGAGTGGAATCACCGGGATTTGCGGGGGGCGCGTCGTCTAGCGCTTCCGATTTTGCGGTAGCCCCTAGTTAGCGATAACGGGGGCGCCACGAGGGGGCATTAGTCAATCAGCTTCTGAAGTGTTCCAACGGCAACTTCCAATAAAGCACGCTCTTCGCGGCTGAGTTTCCTGATCAGTTGATCAGTAAGCCATTGCGAACGTGTGGTTCGCTCATGCGCAATCTGTGCGCGTCCTTTATCGGTCAGGTTCACGATGTAAGCGCGGCCGTCTTCAGTGTCTTGCCTCAGGGTTGCCACCCCTTGTTCGACCATTTTCATTACGATCACCCGCATAGTTTGATGAGTCACTGCCCGGCCCACGGCGAGTGTTGAAATACTGACAGGGCCAGCGCGCTCCAGCAGCGAAAGTGTCTCGCTCTGCGCATTCGAGTGCGTACCAGTTTGCTCGCGGACAACCTTAACGAGGCGGCTTACGACATCACGAATCGACTCTCCTAAGGATGCGGCATCTTCGGTCTGGACGGGGAGAGAGTCAGCTCGACCCACTTTGCGAGCGCTCATTGTTTGTGAAGTCGCGCAACGACGGCGGCAAGCGTATTCACACCCCAATGTTCGACGTACCGTCCGTCCCGAACACGGACGATGTCGATTACATCGATTGAAATATTCTCGCCGGTGGCCTCCACGCCAAGCAGCGGCCCGACATGCTTGCCAGAGATCGACTTTCGCGTCGTGACCTTATCGCCGTCGCACAGTTGCTCATGAATGTGGACCTTCATGCCCCCGATCGCCGGGCGCAGCACGGAAGCAAACGTCGCCCACATCGTTTCGGCGCCTCGCGTCGCCTCACTCGGTGCCGACCAGTTGATGAAGTCGGGCGCCATGAGCGCCTCGAAGCTTTCCCGATTGCCATCACGGATGACTTCGTAATTGAATCGCTCGACAACAGCTTTGGGGTCATTGCTGTGCATGCCAGTCCTCAACATTTTTCATACATTCGTTACATTCCGCAGACGGGTACGCGAGGATAATATACAGCGATGCTGTATATTTCAAGTGTCTGACCACCTCAGGTCGATCTGCGCATGACCAATCCGCCTGACTATTGACGTCTGATACGGGGGAGGTTGCTATTGCGGCCGAGCGGCCGCTCTAGAGAGCGTCAACTGACCGAATTGGGCCGCGTGTTGTCGATCGCCCCCAATGGAGATCGAGCCGCCGATGCGATTTGCACGGGGCAGCGTGCGGCCAGTTGCCGTCACTCCGGGCCATCATGCCGTAGACGCTCCGTCAGCAGCCCATCACTTTGCGTCGGTCGGTTTGACGAAGGGTTTCACCAGCGTTGCCTTGGTGTAAGCAAGTCTGAAGCCAGCCCGTTCCGTGTTTCGAGCGCTGACGTTCTGAGCCCGTGCGGTGACGCTCGCCAACGTGCAACCCGCCTCCCGGGCGGCGGACAATCTCGCACGGATCAGCGCAAGTTGCACGCCTCGGCCGCGATAGTCAGCGTGCGTGCTGGCGATGTAGAGGTGCGCGATCTTACCCATCGGACTGTCAATCACGCTCATACCCGCGGTACCTGCGATGTGCCCGTCAAGCGTTGCGACAAAGCGTGTCGTATCCGTTCGTGCAGCAGCGATGATGGCGAGCGCTTCGAGCAGGGCCCGCGGCCGAGGCTTGGCTTGCATTTCGAATGCAGATACCGAATGCGACACAAACGCGCTCTCCGCGACGGATCGGCCGCTCACGATTTCAATCCCGGCAGGGGGCGGAACCTCAAAGTCATCGCCCCCCAGTTCACGGACATAAGTGTTGCTGAACGCATTTACCACATATCCGCGCGCCGATAAAACATCAAGCGTGGAAGGGACGGCGTGAGGGCATGCATCGATTTCGACATCGAGCGATCGCGCACCGTATTCCGCTTCAAGTTGCTCGATCGCCTCATCGCTGACGGCGACACCCATCCCGAGTCCCGTAACGTGATTCAGTTTTCGTCCGAAGGCATTGTCGGTCAACGCAGCGATCCCACCGCAGACGTTCAATGCGCAAACGTCTTGTCGCTTCGTGACGCTGCGAAGCGTTGCCACCTGTTGCGCCAAATGCCGCGCCTCGACAAGTTCCAGCGAATGGGCGACCTCAGGTCCGGTCAAAATCATGGCGAGCGCATCCGAGAAAGTCTGAATATCTGCAATTTACCACCGGCATGTTTACCGCGGGTATCTGACTCAGAGGATCACGTTCCCCACTTGCCCCAAGACCCTGACGGCGATTGGCTTTTCCCAAATGACCGTTCGGGGTCGGGAACAGTGGTTCCCGAACGACGGTAGACGGCTGCGGATTCAAGCGGCCGCTTTGCAATCGAAAGCTGCCGACCGGATAGCAAGTTGGCGAGTTGTCTCGCTGCGAAGGCATGCGGGTGCATTCGCGTGAGAACGCAAGTGAAAGCGGGCGGACCGAGCCGCCCGCATGACACACGCTCGCTGTCGCTATTACGCCCGACGTCCCGCCCAAACTACGGGCCGTCGATTGATCCACGGCCGCGCGCGTTCGAGCTGTCCTGCGAGTCGCAGCAATTTATCTTCGCGCGCGAATGCTCCCGCGAACTGCATCCCGATCGGCAAACCCGTTTCTGGATGACTTGCTAGCGGTACCGACATCGCGGGAACACCGGCAACATTGAACGGTGGGGTAAAAGGCGAATGCCGGAATACTCGCTGCGTCCATTCGAGGCCGTTCATCGATTCCGCGCCCTTGCCGTATTCTCCAACGCGCAGCGGCATTTGCGGCAGCGTCGGCGTGAGCAGCACATCGAAGTCTTCGAACCAATGCCCGACAGCTCGCGTCACAACGTTGCGCATCGCCAGCGCAGCGGAAAATGCGGATGCCTTTTCTTCCTTGCCATAGCGATAACAGGCCAATGTGGTGGGCTCCAGCGTTGTCTCATCAATCGGGCGTCCCGTCGCCGCAGCCAGGCCTTCGATCCAGCCCACCAGCGTCGCCGTCCAGATCGTCGCGTTCATCTGCACGAGCGCATCCCACGACACGCCAAGTGACGGCCGTGCTTCGTAGACCGTGTGGCCGAGGTCCTCCAGGAGCCGCGCCGTCGATCCTACCGCTGCCGCGATAGCCGGGTTGGTTCGATCCGCGCTCCACGGATCAATCATCATGCCAATCCTGAGTTTGCCCGGTTCGCGGTCGACCTGCGACAGGAAGCTGTGCTCCGGCGCGGCGGTGAGGTAAGGCTCGCCGATCGCCTGTCCCTGGATCGCATCGAGTAGCGCGGCGCTGTCCCGCACGCTCCGGCTCACGCCCAGTTGCACGCCGAAGCCTGCAAAGATTTCGTCGAAGGCTGGCCCGTTCGAGCTGCGCCCGCGCGTCGGCTTGAGTCCGAACAAGCCGTTGTAGCTTGCTGGCACCCGGATCGATCCGGCGGCATCGGTGGCATGCGCCAGCGGGACGGCGCCGGCTGCGACTGCCGCAGCCGCTCCACCGCTCGAACCACCGGCGCTTAAGTCCGGCTGCCAGGGATTGCGCGTCGCGCCCTGCAGCGTGGATTCAGTGGTCGTGCTGAACGCCATTTCGGGCGTAGCCGTGCGGCCAATCGTGACGAGTCCGGCTGCGCGGAACCGCGACATGAGCCACGAATCCGACGGGGCGACAACGCCGCTGGAGAGCCGGCTTCCTAGCTCCAGCCGCTTACCGCTCATGGCGACCGCAAGATCCTTGACCAAAAACGGTACGCCAGCGAGCGGACCGTTGCAGAGTTCCGGGCAGCCTCCGCTATCGCTGGCCGGCCAGTGCTCGATAATCGCGTTGATCGCCGGATTGACTGCTTCGATCGCCGAACGGGCGAGTTCGGCAAGCTCCGCCGGCGTGACTTCGCGGTCGGACACGCGTTTTGCGAGCCCGATTGCATCGTGACTTGTGTATTCGCTGAGATTCATTTGCGCCTCCAGGTTGAAGGCGACAAGATATTCCAGGCCCGTGCCGGCGATTAGCCCGTGCTGCCAGCAAGGATTGAGCCATCAGCGGCACAATCTCTATGCTAGTCTCGATCCATCAACAAACGCTCAGTCGGGATACAGTCGTCGATGACCAGGGACCTCAACGACACGCTTATCTTTATTCGCGTCGTGCAATCAGGCAGCTTTACGGCGGCAGCGATCGCGTTGCAGATTCCCAAGACGACGGTCAGCCGGCGAGTGCGGGAACTCGAGGCGCACCTCGGTTCACGCCTGTTGCACCGGACCACGCGCAAACTGCGTTTGACCGAGGCGGGTACGGCTTACTTCGAGCACTGCCGCAGCATCTCCAGACAGCTCGACGAGGCGGAGAATGCCGTGCAGCGCATTCGCGGCACGCCAGCAGGCTGGCTGCGCGTGACGCTGCCGTATTCGTTCGGCGTCACGTGGATCGCGCCATTGATTGCCGGATTCTGCTCTCGCTATCCCGATGTGCGGCTCGATATTCTGGCGACGCATGTGCCATTGGATCTTTTCGACGACGAAGTGGACGTCGCTCTACGTCTTGGCGTCCTTCCCGATTCCAGTCTTGTGGCGCGGCGGCTCGGGACCTTTTCGACTTCGGTCTACGCGAGTCCCGCGTACATTGAACAGCATGGCTCGCCAGCCGCTCCCGATGAACTCCGGCTCCATCCTTCACTCGCCCTTCATCAGGCACGCACCGACAGCGGCTACACCTGGCCTCTGCGCAAGCCGGGACGGAAGTCGACTCACTATTCGCTTGAACCGGTGATCGTTGCCAGCGACCCCGCGCTTATTCTTGACGCCGCGCGCGCCGGAAAAGGGTTGTTGCTGGCGATGGATGCCAGCATGGCCCCCGAAGTCGAGGCCGGGCGCTTACTGAGAGTGCTGCCCGAATGGATAGGTCCCCCGCAAGATCTGAATGCGCTGTTCCCGCGAGAGCGGGTTCCGTCGCCCAAGCTGCAAGCTTTTCTGAATTACCTCAAAACGCAATTGTGTTTCGACGATACGACGTGACAGACATTGAAGGCCTTCGCGTTCGACGAACGGCGGTAATGCAACAGAAGACGCAACGACCGGCTCAGTTTGAGATCTCGGAGCAGACTCCTCAGAGCCTTGACGCATGGATTAGGGCGCGGGGTTTGAAGGCTACCAACGATCTGTTCCCAAGCCGATTGCATGCGTCGCCGCATCTGTCGACACGATAATATGCCCGAGCGGTTTATCGGTGGATCACATCGATCGGACTCGACGATACGGCGTACGGCGTGCATACGATGCGCCGCACCAAGACTTCGCTGGTGACCTGTCCTGAGAATCTCGTACCAAAGAAATCTGGAGATAATGGCCTTGACCGGATGCGTCGCTCGATCCGGCGGCTCGAAGAGGCAAAGTTCGATACCTCGCATGATGCGCACATAGGGCGAAGACGGAGAAACGTCATCGACCGAATTCACGTGGATAAAAAAACGTGAGCTTCATGCCAGTCCCAGAAGCTTACGAAACATCTCGTTTCCCTTTGGGGTGATGCTGACAAGACGAGACTTCGGCGAGCGCACGATCCAGTTCTGATCGATGTAGAGTCTGAGCATATGCGTCCCTAGCGCGCCGCCCAGATGCGGTTGCCGCTGCGTAAGGTCGGCACATGGCCGAGCGAACACGCGACGTTCTCCCTGCGCAGAAGCCAGATCAATGCCAAGCGCGCCCAACTGCTGCTCGCCGAGCCGGGTAGCGACTAGTTCGGCACCGTGGCGTCGCAACCAACGCGCCCTCGTCATCGACGCGAGTACGCCCACCGCGAGTTCTCCTGCCAGATGGTCATAGCAGGTTCGGGCATGCATGAATGCTTCGGTCGGCGAGCGCGTTGATCCAAGGCACTGTGGCAGACCTAACTCCGTCCCCGATGCCAGCGCAGCCATGCTCTCGATCATGCATGCCACGTCGGTGTTGGCAATTCGGAAATAGCGATGGCGCCCTTGTGCTTCGACGGCCAGCAAGCCGCCCCCGACGAGTTTCGTCAAATGGGCGCTGGCCGATTGCGCCGATATGCCTGCCTGATAAGCCAACTCGCCCGCCGGGCGAGCCGATCCGTCAATCAATGTCCACACGATTCTCGTGCGTGCTGTGTCAGCGAGGAGTCTGGCGACCCGTGCGATATCAGGCGTATCGTCCATAGTTCATCGTCCGATGAAACGTTCGCGAGTTTGTTTCGTCGATACTAGCACTACCATCCCTTGCGGAATTGCCCTGTGATTAGGTCGAGCCAGTCTACGGACTGGCTCATTGCCGCACGCGAGAACAACACTTCACACATTTCACTCATGCAGGAAGGAACGCGACATGGAAACCGACAGCATTCAGCATGCTTTGCAAACCTACTTCGACGTGATGTACGAATGTGATCTGAAAAAATTCGATCAGGTATTTCATCCGTCCAGCTCACTTTTCACCATGAAGAATGGCGAGTTCAACCTGCGCCCATTTGCCCAGTACCGTGAAGAGATCGCCGCTCGAACGCCGCCAAAGAGCGTGCAGCAACCGCGCGTGGATGAAATTCTGCAGATCGGGGTGCTGTCATCCGAAATCGCGTTTGCGCAGGTTCGCGTTCGCATCTTCGAGAAGGTCTACGTCGACAACCTTAACCTGCTTAAATTCGACCAGCGCTGGATGATTGTCGCAAAAATTTTTCACCACGCGGAAACGATCAATCCCTAGCGTGCACTTGCGGAGCACCGTCCGCAAAAGTCAGTCGCTGCTACCGGGGTGAGCAAGGAAAACTGGCGGAGGCGGTGGCTTACCATGGTTCGCAGGCAATCCAGGTGCGCCATCGGACCTCACGCCCCAAGCCTCACGTTTCTCTAAATATGACACGCACTTTGAACGCATGTGGCGTCCCCGCCAGACTCGGCGGCGCAGAGGGCATCGCGGCCCGTTGCACTGCGGCAATGGCGGCTTCATCGAGTGTTGCAACACGCCCTGGGTGGGTGACGTGTACGTTCGAAACCCTTCCGTCCATATAGACGAACTCGACGTCTATGCTTGCCGCCAGCCCCATTCCCCGTAACGCCGCCGGATAGACGACAGCCGCCTGCACGGCCGCGCGCAACTTGGCAACGAACCGCTCGTCGGGACCGGAACTGGTGGCTACTGGCGGTGCGGGGGGCAAGGCTGGGGGAGCTGCGGACGGCGCTGGTGGGGCGTCCGCACCGCTCACCGTCTCGATCGGTGGCGCTTCGACATTTGCTGTAGCGCGAGGCACCTGCGCCGGCTTGCGGACGTGCGACGTGTCAGGTTTCGGTACGACTTCGCGCTTGAGGGGCGGTAAAGGCAACTTGGCAGGCTCGGCGGGTTTGGGGGCCGGCGTGGGCGTCGCTTCCGGTTCCGGCACGAGCATCGATAGCATCACCGGGGCATCGGTGCTAACCGTTTGCGGGGTCGGCGTGCCACTGGCGAGCCATCCTGTCGTCACCCCCAACAGGATCGCCTCCACCGCTAACGCTACCGCCATGGCCCGCCAGGGCCAGCGCCCGGTGTGCGGCGTCATCGGGGACGTCGCATTGCGCGAGGGGAGGGCGTTGGCCACGTCGATCGTCATCATGATGCCTCTTTCGTCGCAATCCCGATCTGCGTCACACCCGCCGTTCGGCAGGCGTCCATCAAACGGGTCAACTGCTGGACGTTGGCGGTCTTTTCACTGGCGATGGTGACCACCGTATGCTCAGGGTCATGCGCGCGCAGGCTGGCAGTCAGGGCGTCAAGCGTGACCGGTTGGTGATCGGCTTCGACGCTACCGTCCGCATGCAACGCAACGAGCACTTTGGGGTGCGGCAGGTCTTGCGCGGTCGAGCTTCCCGGCAACTTGGCCGACATGCCCACCGACGGCATCATTTTGAGCGTGATCATGATGAAGAACACCAGCAGGAAGAACATGATGTCGATCATCGGCACGACTTCGATGCGGGTTTTTTTCGTTTCGAAATATCGCATCGCAGACTCTCAGGCCGAAGCACGTTCGTGACGCAGCACCACACCCGCCGGCTCCTGGGCCTGCTTCGCAACGTAATGCCGGTTGAGCAGCAGACGCTTGAGCGTATCCATTTGATGGACCGTCTGACGCACGGTGTCTTGCATGCCGTTGAAGAACCACAAATGGCTCATGGCGATCGCCAGACCGCATGCGGTCGCGATCAGGGCTTCTGCCACCCCCGACGTCACGCGCGTGGGATCGCCGCCGGACGCGCCGAGCACGTCGAACGCGTGGAACATGCCGACGATCGTGCCGAACAAGCCCAGCAGCGGCGCAACGGTGATGACCGTATCGAGCACCCACAGGCCGCGATCGATGCCCGGCACTTCCAGGTAGATCGCTTCGTCGATGGCGGCTTCCATATCGCCGTCGTGCGAGCGTTTGAGATTGTGTGCGTACGTGTCTAGCAGATGGCCGTGCGGCAAGCCCGCGGCAGCCGCGCGCAATTCGTCGGCGTCGTGTACGTCGACGACGGGCAGTGCGCTCACAGCCTCGACAATGCGCTGGCCGCGGCGGAACGTCCGGCGCAGGCGCAAACCGCGATCGACGATCACCGTGATGCCGACGAATGCCAGCAGCGCCATGAGATAGAGCGTGCCACCCGAGGACATCGCCAGTTGATTGAATTGAGTCAGATTCATGAAAAATTCCCTTCCGCAGAAATGAACGCCGGCCGCATGATCATGCGGCCGGTGATTGGGGTGCCGATCAGATCTCGGCGCGCAGGTTGACGTAGACGCTGCGGCCCGGCACGAAGTAGTAGAGGAACTGGTTCGCGTCGGTCCCCTTACTGGTATCGGTCGCGGCGGGTCCGAGGTTGTCGGTAATGCGATGCGTGTCAAACAGGTTGTCGATGCCGAACGACACGCGAACCTTCTTGAGTACCGAGCTGAGGTTGGTAAAGTCGCGCGCGATCATCATGCTTGTGACGTTATACGGGCCGACCTTGTAGATCGAGCCGTCAGCCGCCCCGTTGCTGCCTTGATACATCGAGCCGACGAACTTGGTGTTGATGCCCGCGTGCCACGGCCCCTGATCGAAATTGAGCGCGATGGCGGCCGTGTACTGCGGGACAAACGAAATTCGCTGACCCGATTTCCAGATCTGCGAGCCCGTGCCGTCCTGCGTGTACGTGGCGTTGTTAAGCGATCCGTTCGCGTAGAACGAGAAGCCGCTGCCGAGCAACACGTTGCCTTCGGCTTCGACGCCGGTGTAGCGCACGCCGCCGGCGTTGAAGTAGGTGGCGTTCGCCCCCGAACCATTCTTCGTGATGTAGTTGCTGAACTCGATGAAGTAGGCATCCGCATTGAACGTAAAGCGATCCGCCTTGAACACCGTGCCGATCTGGTACGCCATCGACGTTTGCGGATTGACGTTGTTGTTGCCCGCCGGATTGGCGGAGTACAACGTGTTCAGGTTCGGCCCGAGCGCGCCGCGCGAGACCTGTGCATAGCCCGACCACAGCGACGTGAAGCGATAGTTGACGTCCAGGCTTGGCAGCACGCTGTTCCACGACTTGCTAGCCGACGTCCCGGGCAGGTTGTTCTGCAACACGCTGGCCGACAACGAGCGCTCGAAGTGTTGGTAGCGGATGCCCGGTGTGACGGTCAGTGCATCTGTCGCTTTCCATGCGTACTGCGAGAACGCCTGAGCGGTGTTCACCTCATCGACCATGTCGTAGTAGGTGTTGCCGTAGGTGGCGTTCTGTTTGACCGACTGGCCGGTCGTGGCGTCGTACGCGAAGCGATTGCGCGGATTGCGCGTGTGCTCGACCCAGAAGCCGCCCGTGAACGTGCCGTAGGTGCCGGTGTGCGTCGCACTCAGCGTGTCCCCGTACGTTCGGTACTCGTTGAGCTTCAGCGCGCCGGCAATGTCGGAACCCGATTGCCCCGCAGAGAAGGGCTTGGCAGCACTCAATGCGGAGAGTGGCGACGACGTGTTGTCGCCGTTCAGTTCGTGGCTCAGGTTGTAGTAGTAGTACGTGTAGAGCTTGTTGTTCAGGCTCCACCCGCTGTCGAAGTCGTGTTTGACGTCGAGGTAGGCGAACTCGGTGTTCTTGTCCTGATAGTTGTAGCCCCAGTAGTTCGGGCTCTTCGGGTCGCCGTTCAGGCCGTAGTTGTAGCCGTTCTGGGCCACCTGGTTGAGCGTGGCGCCGCCCGGGTTATTGAAGTGAATCTTGTCGTACGCGTAGACCCACGTCACGAGCGTGCTGCTGCCGATCGGCGTTACGCCTTTGAGGAAGATGTTCGTGTTGCGTAAGCCGCTGTTGCTCAACGCGCCGTTCGAGTCGGTGCGCTGGACGTTCAGGAAGATGTTCGAGTCGAGCAGGCCGGGCATGATGCCCGTCGTCACGCCGAGGTTCTCCTGCCACGTTGCGTGCGAGCCGATGGTTTGCGAGTACTCGATCTTGCGCGTCGGGCTGAGCGTGGGCGAGAACAGGTTGACCGAGCCGCCAAAGGTTGCGTAACCGAGTGTTGTGGCGTTGCCCGGGCTGCGATCGATGGTGACACCGCCGATGGTCGCCGCCGGGAAGTACGAGGTCGTATGGTGCGAGAAGTCGTTGGTGTCGCCAAACGGAATGCCGTCGTACGTTACGTTGAACTGCCCGTCCGGAAAACCGCGCAGTGTCTGGTTCTTCGCTTCCGACAGGCCAAGGCCGTTCGGCGACGAGCTGCTGTAGCTCGGCGCGATGCGCAGAATAGTGCCGTAGTCGGCCTGCGGGTTGATCTGATTGGCGATGTAGTCGCTACTGATCTGCGTTTGCGGCGAAGTCGCTTCGAGTGGCGCTTGCGTGAGCGCTTTTGCGGCGGCCTCTGTCGGTGCCTTACGCGACTTGGTGGCCGTGACGTTGACGGGGGCACCGATATCGGAGGCGGAGACATCGCCAATGTCGGTGATTGGCGAGGCGCTCTGGGCATGAGCTGTGCTTGCCAGCACCGCTAGCGCGATGGCGGTGAGCGTCAGGTGTGGCGCGCTAAGGGCGAAGGCAAGACGGACGGGACGAGCAGGATGCGCATGGCGCGGGTTACGCAACGTCTGAAGTTTCATGGCTTGGGTGCGTTCTCTTTGGAAGTTGTGCCGGCCAAAGATGGCCGGCGGCCCTGATACATCGTGTTAAGTCGTGGTGAGTCGTGATAAGTCGGTGTTGGGGCGCGACGGCGCCTCAGTCGGCCGTTGTGCGGAAAACAATGCCGGGCAGCGGGGCGGTGGCTTCGCGGCGCACGGCGTCGAGCGCGCCAGGCTTGAGCGCCAGCGCCTGAAGAAGCGTCGGGGCGACCTGACGCGTCGAGACCGGCGCATCGACCTCCTGTGCTGCAATGTCCGGACGGGAGATCAGCAGCGCGACGTGGCGGTCGTCGTCATGAAAACCGCCGTGCTCGGCGACCTTCGTGCCGTGCGTGTAAATGACGCCGTACGTCGTCTCGATGGCGATATCCGGCACACGGCTGTCCCGACCGATGCGCCCCCAGCCCTCCGGCATGTCATTGCCCGCATACACGTGTTCGATGCCCAGCGCTTTGGCGTTGGCTCGCAGCGCCTCGACGATGGTCTGCGTCGTGCGAGGCTGTTTGAGCCACAGCAAGCCGACGTCGTCGAGCGTGGCTTTGGCCAGGGCACCCGGGGCGCTTTGCGCGACGACGTCGAGCACGCGCTTGCCGTCGATTCGGCGAAGTTGTCCTGGCGTGATCGGCGATTGACCATGCTTCGCGGCAATCACGACAAGCGTGGAGGTCTCGAGATGACGTGCGGCCAGCGCGCTGAGCAGGCGTTGCAGCGAGCCGTCGATCTGGTCAAGTGCCTTGCCGATCGCGTCTCCCGGCATGGCATGCGCATCGCGGTAGCCGTCGCCCGACTTCTGCGCCACGCTCAACTGCTGAAAATTCATGCCGAACAAACGCGGTACGCCCGGCGACCCGCTGCCACCGCTGTCGCGGCCCTCAATCTGATGGAGCAACGCGTCGACCTTCAAGTTGTCGTAGGCCGGGAAGGCGGCGAGTTTCTCGCCGACGGCAGCGATCTCCGGCGTATAGAGATCGTCGACCCCTTGTCCGCTTGGACCGTGCACGAAGTCGTAGGCGAGATGTTTGTCTGCCCAGGCGGTGCGACCACCGGCGGCGCGCACGACTTCGAAGACGGTGTTCGTGCGCATATAGTCATGCGGGTAGACCGGTGCACAGTGGCGAGCCGGGTCGCGCGGCAAACGGGTGGCTTCGATGGCGCCGCCGCCGTCGATGCGTTTCGGATCGTGATCGATCGAATCGTCGTAGACGACTTCGGCGCCGGGGCCGCGAGCCGTCGTGCAGGATTCGCCGGCCGGTACGAGCTTGCGGTCGAAGCTGTCGTCGTAGTACACCCCGGACGTGGCGGGGCTGGCGCCGCTGACGAGCGCCACCATCCCTGGGAACGAATCGGACGGCACGGGTGTCAGTGCGTTTCGGTACGTCACGCCGTGACGGGCGAGGGAGGCGAGTGCAGACCCTGGATGCGACGCTACGTAGCGTGCCAGATCCTGGTCGTGCATGCCGTCAATGCTGATCAGCAGGACGCGCTCAGCCGGCGAGAGGCGGGTGGGGTGGTCGGCATACGCCGCCACCGGAACCAGCATGGCGCAAGCGAGCGCCAAAGTTGGGGTAATGCGAAAAGTCGTCGGCATTGTGGGGATCGTGCTTCGTCGGCGCAGGGGGCTCGGTTGAATGGACCGGCGTACTCGCCGGTGGTCAGCGAGGCGAACTGTAGGGGACGCCCGTGATGCACAGATGAAGCAAAGCTTGCCAACATGAACGCCGGATTCGGCCACCGTATCGCCAAACGTTTTGAAATTGATGGAGAGGCTATCGCTGTGGGGGCCTCCCAGCGAGGCAGGCCGCGTGCGGCAGCACTTGCGGCGCTTTGTGAACCTGTCCGGGTGGAAAGGTTTGCGCCTTTGCCGAGTCACGGATGGCTCGTAGCCTCCTTGCGTTCATGAACCGATCGACCTTCCTGTGTCGATCGCGATGACTGACTCGACCATTCGATCCCCGAAGGAATGAACCAATGCTTTCTGTCTTAACGCGCAATAGACGCGCCTTCGCATCCGCAGCACTGCTTCTTTGTGCGCTGCACGCGGTGCATGTGGGCGCCACGACATCTGTGGCACCTGAGGTAAATGCCACAACCGGGGGCGATGTTGTTAACGCCGGCTATCTGGCCGCGATGGCCCCGGATCTGACCGTGCTTGTCGCGCCGCCCCCCGCGCCCGGCAGCGTCACTCAGGCAGACGATCTGCGTCAGGTGCTGGTGCTGCAACACTCACGCACTGCTGCGCAACTGGCGCTTGCCGACGGCGACACGCACAAGAGCGTGTTCCGCTTTGCAGATGTTGTCGGTGCGGGCTTCCGCGCGGATCGGCTGCCGTTCACGGAGATGTTTTTCAAGCGTCTGGCGAAGGAGGGCGCTGCCCCGCTCAAGGTGGCGAAGGATTACTGGAAGCGTCCGCGTCCGTACAACGTCAGCGCCGAGGTGCATCCTGGCATCGTCACTGAAGGCACTTCACCGAGCTACCCGAGCGGACACGCGACGTTCGCCTATCTGACTGCCGTGGTGCTTGCCGAGATCGTCCCGGAGAAGCGCGCGGAAATTTTCTCCCGCGCCGATGCTTACGCGCAGGGCCGAGCGTTGGGCGGCGTGCACTATGTGAGCGATGTCGAGGCCGGCAAGGTGAGCGGCACCGTGATTGCCTCTGCCATGCTTGCCAATCCGTCGTTTCGGGACGATCTCGTCAAGGCGACGCGCGAGACGCGCGAAGCATTGGGACTGCCGCCGTTGCGATAAACAGGTCAGGCGCTCGCGATGCCGGTCGAGTGGGGCTCGCACGCAGGCGCGGGCGAAGCGTCGGATGTTGGGTGGGCGGCCGGTGCCGCTGCGAAACGCAACGCGACGCGGCAGCCGGGCTGGGCGTCGTCGATTCGCATGACGGCGCTATGAATGCGGGCCGTTGCCGCGACGACGCTCAGCCCTAATCCGTGGCCGGGCGTTGGCATGCCGCTTACGCCCGCGCCACGATAGAACGGCCGCAGAACGGCGTCGCGCTCGATGCTGGCAATGCCCGGACCGGTGTCACACACCTCCACCATGGCGTGTTGCAGCGTTGCCATGACACGCAAGTGCACGGTGCCACCCGACGGGGTGAATTTCAATGCGTTGTCGAGCAGGTTCTGAATCGCGCCGAAGATCAGATCGCTGTCGCCAAGCACGGGAGCGCTGCGTTGCGTTTGCACGGTCAACGTCACCGCGCGCGCTTCGGCAAGCGGCTCATAGAGATCCACGACATCTTCGACAATGCGGGCGAGGTCGACCAGACGGAAGTTCTCCCGGCGGGCGTGAGCGTCGATTTCAGCGATGCGAAGCAGGGCTGAGAAGCGATCGAGCACGTGGTCGGTCTGCTCAAGGGCACGCTCGACCGCCGCATCGTAATCGCCGACGGAGGTTGCGCCACGGCGCACGCGCTCCAGCCCTGCGCGTAGGCTCGTCATCGGTGTTCGCAGATCGTGGGCAATCCATGCGCACACGTCACGTAGTTCCGATACGAGGCGCTCGATGTCGTCGAGCATCGTGTTGACGAAGCCCACGAGCAGGTCGATGTCGTCGCGACGGCCACTTGTCGGAAGACGGCGCGTAAAGTGACTGGAAATGATGTCCTGACACGACTCCCGCAACTGACGAACGCGCTGGTTTGCCGCGCGATGCAATGCATATCCACACAGGGCGCCGAGCAGAATCGTCGCGAGCAGGCCGCCGGTGGCGACGCGCACCAGCATATGATCAAAGCGGTCGATATCGTCGACGGCCTGCCCGACGATTACCCGGTTGGCGTCGGGCATAGTGGCGATCATTGCGCGGTAGGGGCGTGCCCACGCCTGGCCTTCCTTATCGACGACGGTCTGCGTGTAGCGATAGGCTTTCCAGTCGGGCACATCCTTTGGCAGCACATCGATATTCCCGGCCAGCCGCTGACCGCTGGCGGTGAACAGGCCGTAGGGGCGTACATTGGCGGCGTCGCGACGGCTGCGTTCCGAGATATTGGTCCGTGCGTCGGCCGCCGTGCGCCGGATAAGCTGGTTGCTTTCGCGTTGCAGCCGGGCGTCGACGAGATCCGTGAGGTAGCCCATCGTGAGCCAGTAGACCACCGCGAACAGCGAGACGACCGACACGATGAAGATCGCGAAGATGGGGCCTGCGCCCCACAGACTGCGCAAAAAGCTGCGTTCAGTCGTCGGCATGGAGGACGTAGCCGGTGCCGCGAACGGTGTCGATCATGGCCGAGCATGCGCCATCGAGTGAAATCTTCTTGCGCAAGCGCGCGATATGGACGTCGATGACGTTGGTCTGCACGTCGTGCTGGTATTTCCATACAGATTCGAACAACAGCGCACGCGTGACGACCTGATTGGCGTTGCGCATCAGATACTCGAGCAGGCGCATCTCGCGAGGCTTCAGTGAGACGGGCACGCCTGCGCGCGTCACGGTGCCGTTGTCTCGATCGAGGTGCAGGTCACCCACACGCAGGCTGGCGCCGGTGTCCGTATCGCTATGCCGACGGAGCAGCACATCGATACGCGCCGTCAGTTCGTCGAAGCTGAAGGGTTTCGTGAGGTAGTCGTCGGCGCCGTTACGCAGGCCGCGCACACGTTCATCGGCGGCGCCCAGTGCGGAGAGCACCAGGACAGGTGTCTTGATACCGACGTTGCGGGCCGTGGCGAGGATCGACATGCCGTCGATTTCGGGCAGTAGACGATCGAGAACGACGCAGTCGTACTGGCCGTGCAGCAGGCGTTGCAATCCCTCTCCGCCGGCACGTGCAAGTTCGACCGTGAATCCGTGCTCTCCAAGCGCGGAAACAAGTTCGTGGGCGACCTTGGCTTCGTCCTCAACGACGAGAATGCGATGGACGGACGAGGCCGAGCGGGCGGTGTAGGGTTTGTCGGCGTTCGTGGCGATTGTGCCCATAGCTCGCGTTCAGATCGAAGGGGAACACATGACTATATGGCATTTGCGTGAACAAACCGTGACGGTGTGAGCGATCGCAGCGATGGCCGCGCTGGCGGCTATTGCGATGCGGAACTCGTGTTGACGATCGTTGCCGAAACGGTACTTCCCTTGGGCTCCCTGGCGAAGTACCGAGCGGCCCGATGAAAGGGGCTGCCCCACCTTCTGCGCGATACTGTGCGCGTCCAAGTCAAAGTTGCTTCTCTATGGGAAAAATACCTATGCCGACAGTGGACAGTCACACGCAGTTATGGACGTTTCAACATATTGCGCAATTAAACGCCTTGCTGCGAGATGGCGTGGTGTACGGGGATTGGAAGAATATCGATCCGGCTTGCGAGGAAGCGTATCGGTACATGTGTCGAGTAATGGGAAATTACGGATTGGATTGTGGGGATGCGCCTCCAATCTGGGCATGGCACTCGTGTTGCGCGGCTGGGAAAGCGCCTGATAGCGAGGTTGCGACGCAGCTTCTCAGTCTCTCGCAGCTTGCTGAAAATAACATCGTATTGCTTTCGCTAGCGTGCCCCGATGACCAGTATTTACTCTCCGATTACCACCAATGGTGTGATTGGGTTTACTTTCCATCACTGGCGGATGAGAGTAACTGCATTTTGGAAATGACACGGTTGGAAGATGACGAGAAAGCGCATCGAGTTTTTGGCGTTGATCTTACGTCCGTCGAAGATGACCTGGTTCAAGCAACACTGCCTATTGTCCGAAAAGAATGGCTGAGACAAGTTCATCGTGTTGAATTGGGCGGAGAGGGCGTCCAGTTCAGGCGTTTTGCCGATGCAATCGGCACCGATACGCCATCCTGTCGTTCTTCTTTCGCGTGAGGGTGAGCGTGGTGCAAATGGTGCGCCAACAGACTGTCCGACGAGGCCGCCGGCGCGAACGAAATCAGTGAATCCATGCAAAAGCGGCAAGCGCCATCATTACTGTGACGGCGCCGCCGATACGTGTCGCAATCTGCGCAAACGGCATCAATTCCATTCGATTGGCGGCGGTCAGAATCGCGACATCGCCTGTGCCACCCAGGCCGCTATGCGTTGCATTGACGATCGCGGCCTCGATCGGATACATGCCGACCAGTCTGCCGACGACGAAACCCGTCACCACGAGCGTCAGCACCGTTGAAACCGCAGTGACGATATTGACCCAGTGAAATGCCGTGACGATTTCACCCCATGGTGTCATTGCGACGCTGATTGCGAACATGAGTGGATACGTCACCGCGGTCGAGAAGAAACCATACATGAAACGCGCGCCGCCGCGAACGCGCGGTGACACGACCTGGAACAGTTGCGCAGCGACCACCAGAATCAGCATCACAACCGGCGCGGGCCAGTCGAACAGTTGATGACTGAGCACGCCGAGCAGATACAGCGCAATCGCCGTGGCACCCGCAGCGGCAACAGAACTCACGTCGACCTCGAACGATTGTGGCGCGTTGCGTATTGCTGCGTCGTCGGCACGGTTCGCGACGGTCAGACGGCCGTTGCCCGTCCAATGCGGCTTGCGTGTTCCGAGATAGCTCAACAGGCCTGCGCAACAAATGGCGGCGATATTGCCGAGCATCACGGCGGACAGCGCTTGCGCGAACAGCGGTCCCTGTTCGACACCCATGATCTGCGCATAGCCCGCCGACAACGGCAGTGCGCCTTCACCCACACCGCCGGCCATGATTGGAACCACGACCATGAACAATGCGTGCCGGAGGTCCATGCCAAGTGCGACGCCGACCCCGGTACCGACGCATGCCGCCGCAATGGAGCCTATGGCGACCGGAATGAAGATGCGCGCGAAGCCCCTGATCAGCGTCTCGCGGTCCATGCTGAGTACGCTGCCGACAATGATTGCGGCGATGAACAGATAGAGGAAATTCGACGACTTGGTGAAGTCGGTGACGGCCTTGACGACCGGCGCCGGCATCACCTTATAGTAGACGAGCATCGACGGAATGAACGCCGCGAAGATAGACGTGGCGCCGATGTGGCGAATCCAGGGAATGCGCTTTGCGAGCTCGGCGCATGTGAAGCCACCGACTGCAACGAGTGCAATACCGGTCGGTAGATCTGACGGCAGCTTACCGCGCAGGGTCATCGCCGCAAGCACTGCGAGCAGCACGAAGTAGACCGGCGCCGGCAACGATCCGATACGTGTATCGAAGATCGCCCACCAGCGATCCTTCAATGCTGCGGGGCCGGGCGACGAATCCGTTGCCGTTGCTGCCGTTGAATTCGGTCCGGGAGTGCCTTGCTGCGTTATCACTGCTTTCATCGAATTGTCTCCGCTCATAGTTGTAGCCGGTGAGGGCGCTATCGATCGTTATACGAGTAGCAGCAGCGCGGCGCCGTACACGAGTGCGCCTACCACGAAGGTCATTACGGTGAAGCCGAGTACGCGCTGTACGCCAATACCCGCCATCGCGACGACTGGGGCGGCCCAGAACGGCTGCAGCATGTTCGACACCTGCTCGCCCATCGCGACTGCCATCGTGGTCGCTGGCACCGACGCGTGCAGCGCGATTGCGGCCGGTACAACGAATGGTCCCTGGACGGCCCAGTGACCGCCACCGCTCGGAATGAAGAACGTGACGATCAGCGAGCACACATAGCTCCAGAACGGCAACGTGTGCGCATTCGAGATAGCGATGAAGAAATGCGAGATCACGTCCGGCAATCCGGTCGCGTCCATCATCCCCATGATTCCGCCGTACAACGGGTACTGAAGCATCATCGAACCGGTCTGCTTTGCCGCATTCTTGACGGCGTCCGCATAGGCGAGCGGATAGCCATGTAGGACCACGCCGGCGATGAACATCACGAATATCACCGCGTTCACGCCTGAAAATGCCAGATGTTCGACGCGCGCGAGAATCAGAAACGCAATGCCCGCAGCACCAATGAAGGCGCTGCCAAGCCACGAATGTTCGATCCAGCGCGCGAAACTCAGCTTGCCGGCCGGGCGTTTGCGTGGCGGAGCGTCGGGATGCGCCTCCGTGTCGAGCACGACTGCGTCTTCGTCAGACGGTTTGAGCCACGCGAACACGAACGGCATCACGATCAGCATGACGATCGTCGGCACGAGGTTGAAGCTAGTGAACACCGTGCTGCTGAACGGCAGCACCTGTCCGGTCAGCTTCTGCACGACGTTCATCGCGCCACCGGGCGTGGATTGCGCGAGTACGATGGAACTCGAAATGCCGCTTGCCCACACGACCCAGCCGGAAAAACCCGCTGCGACGATCCACGCGAAATCCACTCGCATCCGTTTTGCCACTTCGCGCGCGAGCAACGCGCTGACCACGAGCCCCAGGCCCCAGTTGCAGAACGACGCAATCGCGACGAGTACGAACGTGAGCGTCGCCGCCTGCACAGGCGTGCGCGCGACCGATACCAGCGCCTTGAACATACGCTGCACAAGCGGCGCATGCGCGAATGCATGACCGGTCACGAGGACTAGCGTGATCTGAAAAGCGAAGGTCAGAATATTGAAGAAGCCCTTGTACCACCCGCCGATCAGGTGCGAGGCCGACGCATGCGGCGCGAACGCGACCGATAGCAGGGCGACCACGACGGTGATCAGGATGGCGAGCACGAACGGGTCCGGGATGGTCCGTTCGAAAAGCCGGATGGTCGCTTCGGTGAAGCGGGTCTTGCGTACGGTTAGCGGGGCAGCGGCTACGGGTTTCATCTTGTGTCTCCGAGGAATCTTGTAGGTGACGCGTTCTATGCGCGTTCGGGGGGATTCAGGCTGTGGTGGCCGAATCCGTTCGAGGGGGGAAATCGTATAGCGTCGCGGCGTTGTCGACCAGAATACGGTCGCGAATGGCATCGTCGCCGGTCCATGTGCCGAGCAGATCGAACAGCCGCGCGTCGTCGGGCTTGTGCGATTCGGTCGTGTGCGGCCAGTCGCTGCCCCACACGAGGCGCTCGGGAAGCGTGTCGATCCACGCGCGCACGGTCGGGGTGATGTCTGCGTAGTCGTTGGCGATGCCCGCCACGGAGTCGAGATACGGCCCGGAAAGCTTGACCCAGACACGACCGGAATCGGCCAGATCGCGCACGATGCCGAACGCCGGATGCGACGCACCGTCGGGCATCGGCAGACGCGCCAGATGATCGAACACAATGCTCGAAGGCAGGCGCGCCAGCATCGCCCGATGCTCGACGATCTGTGCGGCGGTCCAGTGCAGTTGCACGTGCCAGCCGAGTTCCGCGACACGTCGCGCGAGCGGCTCGACCATCTCGAAGGTGACGGCGGCGTGGGCGGGTGTGTACAGCGTGAAGCGGATGCCGCGAACGCCGCCGTCGTGGAGCGCGGCGAGTTCCTTATCGGTGACCGCTGGCGTCAGCACCGCGACACCGCGTGTCCGGTCTTGGCCTAGGCGCTGGATCGCGTCGAGCGTGACGCGGTTGTCCGTGCCGTAATTACGCGGCGTCACGACGACTGTGCGTTGGGTGCCGGTTCTGCGTTGCACGTCGAGATAGTCGGTGACGGTCGCGTGCTCGGGGAAGTTCGCCTGATTCGCGCCATCCGCGAGGAAGCGGCGGTCGTAGATGTGCATGTGCGAATCGCACGCACCTGCCGGCGCTCTGTTATGCGGCAGTTGCGCGTTATCGTTGCGCTGTGGCGTGTCCATCGTCGTCTCCGTTCTATGTCGCGCGATACCCATGCGTCACCGAAAGTCCGCTTACAGCACCGCGCGCCTTGCACGCAGCGCGGCGATCCTATCGTCGCTCCAACCGGACTCGCGCAGTACGGCATCCGAATGCTGGCCGAATGCGGGCGCGGCGAGCGGCGTGGGGGCGGTCGTGTCGCCAAAGCGGATCGGCTGGCGGAAACCCCGGTAACGTCCGACACCCGGATACTCATAGGTCGCGACCATGTCTTCGGCCAGCACCTGCGGATCATCGAACATGTCTTCGATGCTGCGCGCAGCGGCAGAAGGTACAGCATCGCCGAACAACGCCTCCCATTCGAGCGCGCTGCGCGCGGCGAGTGCCGCATGCAGTTGCGGCACGATTTCGTCGCAGTGCAGCGCACGCTTGCGCACGGAGTCGTAGCGTTCGTTGCTCGCGAGCGCGTCGAGACCGGTTTTCTCGCAGAGTGCTTGCCAGAAATGCGGCGTGTTCGCGGAGATGTAGAGATAGCCTTCGCGGGTTGGGTGAATGCCGGTAATGCCACCTGAGCGCATATCGCGGCCGATGTCCTTCGGTTCGCCTTCGGCCCAGATCATCCGCGCGGATTGCATTGTCAGCGCGCTGCGCAATAGCGACACGCCGACGTACTGTCCCGTGCCTTTGCGCTCGCGCTCGAAAAGCGCCGACGACACGCCTGCGGCGACCATAGCCGCAGCGTAGTAATCGACCACTGAGCCGTACAGGATCTCCGGCGGCCCGCCACGCTTGCCTTGCAGCATGCACATGCCGCTCATGGTTTGCAGCACCTGGTCGTAGCCGGCCTTGTCCTTGTTCGGACCGGTTTCGCCGTAACCGGTGACCGCGCAATAGATCAGGCGCGAATTGACCTCGCGAAGCTGCTCGTAAGTCATGCCGAGGCGCGCAGGCACGCTGGGGCGAAAGTTATGGACGAGCACATCGGCGGTCTTGACGAGTTGCATCAGCACGTCGAGCGCTTCGGGCTGTTTCAGGTCCAGCACGAGACCGCGCTTGCCGCGATTCACGCCGAGAAAGGCGCGGCTCTCGGCTTCGAGCGTGGACGGGTACTTACGCAGGTTGTCGCCGGAGGGCGGCTCGATCTTGATGACTTCGGCACCCTGATCGGCGAGCAGCGTACAGCCGTACGGACCGGCGATGTAGGCGCTCAGGTCCAGCACGCGAATCCCCGCCAGCGGACCTGTTGCGGCGGTTTCGGCTGCGTGGGACGAACGTTCCATGATTGGCTCCATCGGTATGGGGTTGGGGGAGGCTCGGCAGCGCAAGGCGTTCAGCGGCTGCCTGGTGGCCTGTTCAGCAGCCCGAGGCGCGCGGCATCGCGAACCAGCACGCGCGCCCGTTCAACGAACGGCGCATCGATCATCTTGCCGTCCACCACATAGGCGCCGACGCCATTCGCATCGGCTTCTTGGGCCGCTTCGACAACGCGCAGCGCATGCGCGATGTCGTCGTCGGAAGGGCGGAAGACTTCGTTCGCGAGCGCGATCTGGCTCGGATGAATGCAGCTCTTGCCGAGAAAACCCATCGACCGCGCGAGTTGCGCCTCTGCACGAAAACCTGCTTCGTCCTTGATATTGGCGAAGGCCGAGTCGTACGCGAACACGCCGGCCTCGCCAGCCGCGATGCGCAGGCCGAACATGGCCTGCTGAATGGCTGACGGTTCACGACGCGCAATGCCGAGCGGCTCGAACAGATCGCCAAGCCCGAGTTGCAAACCCGCGACGCGCGGATGCGCAGCGGCGAGTTCGGCCGCACGGTGAAACGCCTTCGGCGATTCGATGTTGAGCAGCAGCCGGATCGGCGTTGTTACGCCATTGGCGGCTTCGGCGCGTTCGAGCGCGGCCACGGCAGCGAGCACATCGCTGGCGGATTCCGGTTTTGGCAGATTGATCAGATCGAGACCGCGTTGTGCGACGGCGTTGATATCCGCGCTGAAATGCGGCGTGTCGAGTGCGTTGACGCGGATTATCAGCACCTTTTGCTTGCCGGTGACGAGATTGGAGCCCAGCAGTTCACGCAGTTCTACGCGTGCTTGCGGTTTGCGCTCGGCGACGACCGAATCTTCAAGGTCGAAAGACAGCGCATCGGCGGCGCTCGCGAATGCCTTCGCGAACAACTCGGGGCGCGAGGCCGGCACGAACAGTTTGCTTCTCATGTCTTCGCTTTCGGTTTCAGACTTATCGGAAGCCAGTCTAATTCCGGGGTGAAATTAGATAAACTATCTGTATCTATCTTCAAATGGTAGGGAAACTATCGTTATGGACGTCACCTTTCTGGCCAATCTTTTACTGATCGTCGATAGTGGCTCGATGGCGGAAGCCGCGCGCCGGATCGGAGTGACGCCGGCTGCGGTCGCGCAGCAGGTTCAGGCGCTGGAGCGCGAACTCGGTGTCGAGTTGCTGGTGCGCTCGGGGCGTACGGTGACGCCGACCGAAGCAGGCCATCGGGTGATCGAACGCGCGCGCGGCCTGGTGCGCGAATTCTCGGAGCTGAAGGCTTTTGCGCTGGAAGGCGAAGCAGCGGGCGAATTGCGGATCGGAACGATTACGACCGCACTGCTGAGTCTCGTGCCTGATGTCTTGTCGGGTTTTGCGGCATCGTTCCCGCACACAAACGTGCTGATTCGCGCGGGAACATCGATGGAACTCTATGAAGCGCTGCAGCGTGGCGACGTGGACGTCGCTGTCTGCCTGCACCCGGCGTTCGCGTTGCCGAAGGCGTACAACTGGCATCTGCTGCGCGAAGAACCGCTCGTCGTCCTCGCGCCGTCACGTCTCGCCGCGCACGCGCCTCACGACCTGCTGGCGCGCGAGCCGTTCATTCGGTACGACCGCTCGCTTGGCGGTGGCAAGCAGGCGGATCAATACCTGCGCGCGGCGAAGATCGTGCCGCACGAACTGTTCGAACTGAACTCGTTGATGGCGATTGCGATGATGGTCGATCGCGGACTCGGTGTGTCGCTTATGCCGGATATCGTTTCGCCGCTAACGACCCATCTGAATGTCGCAAAGCTCTCGCTGCCGGTGCAGACGGAGCCGCGTCGATTTGGCGTGCTGTGGCATCGGGCGTCGCCGCGCGGGCGTCTGATCGGGGGCTTTCTGGCTTGTGCCGATGCGGTGCTGGAAAGCGAGCGGAAGGGGGCGGGAGGAGTCATATGATGCGGCAACGCAAATGACCGCTTCAGATTTACCGGAGGGCGTGAAATGCCGGAAATTTCTAATTCAAGGTGTTCGGGTATCCGGGGGGGCGCTTATCCGGAGCCGAGGGGGCGTCTCACTGACATTGGTCAGTAGCCACTACCACTGCAAACAAAGAATTCTGGCGGAGGCGGTGAGATTCGAACTCACGGAAGGGTTACCCCTTCGCTGGTTTTCAAGTCTTACTGGGAAATCGTTGTGGAGGAAGGGGTTAGGGGAGGTTTTGCTTCGAAAACGGGAGGACGTGAAATGCCGGAAACCCGCGTGTTTACTGGGGGTGGAAAACGGGTTGCGGAGCAAAAGTTGGAGGGATTTGGAGGCGTGCGGTCGGGAAACTTCCTGATTTATTGTCGCCACAAAAAATAGTTGATGGGCGAGAATTTTTGTGAGTACAATAAATGCCCATGGATATCAGTTTCGACCCGGCGAAAAGTGACCGGAATGTGCAGGAACGGGGTTTGCCGTTCACGATGGCCCAGGACTTCGAATGGGACAGCGCGGTGGCCTTCATGCCTCGCGCAGAAAAAATACACGTCGTCAGCTTGCGCAAGGCGAATCCGCGAGAGGTGAAACGCTATGCCCAAACTTAAGCCGGGAACCGTCCTCCCTACACCGGCTGAGGATGCCAAGATCAAAAGGCAAATGCGTCAGGATTCGCAGAATCCCGAATGGACGAAGAGGGACTTCGCCAGGGCGCGGCCTGCGAGTGACGTGTTGCCGGGGATTGTTGGCGAAGAGGCTGCCGAGAAACTGCTCAAGCCTCGCGGTCGACCCAAGGCCGAGGTGACGAAGGAGCGAATTAACATTCGGCTGTCGCCGGAGGTCGTTGCGTACTTCAAGGCGTCTGGTAGCGGTTGGCAGACGAGAATCGATGCGGCGCTGCGGCAGTTCATTGCGGAGCATCGGCATTTGGTGCGATGAGAGTTGCCGAGATATTCTCCCGCGACCGACGCGTCGATACGTTCGCATGGTTCTTTCGAAATCTCTCTCATACTGAACGAATTGCCAGCCAAACCCGTCTTGAAGCGATTCGTAGGCTGGGAACGCTGTAGCCTATGCGCAGCCGACAGGCGGAATCCCGGCTGGTGAGGGAGGGCAACTTGCTGGCTGGTCTGCGGGTGGCAGTGATGGTTGCGCCTCGAAACCCATCGTTGCCGTCACGATGTGACGAAGGACCGAAACGGGTCGAGAAGCAGACGCTGGTGATCGGCTGCAATCGGCTGTGGATGCGGACATTCGTCAGGGGGTCCAGAGATCGCCAAGGTGGCGAACTTCGTCTTGGATAAGTTCTATGCGTCAGCACAATAAAAAGGAGCGTAAAGCCCATTTTTTACGAGTGGAAGACTCCGCCATTGCCGTCAAACTTGACTAAGAGATCATGAATTCTGGCTACCTCCTCAACAATTGGCTGGACCTCGTATCGCTCACCTAGCACTTGAAAAATGCCTTCCTTCAAGTAGTAAGCCCTGAAGATGTGATGAGGCACATCCGAGTCTTCAGGCTCAGGAAGAATAAGGCTAGGAAAGATGTATCCGACTATCCCCTCTTGAAGATAAAGATCAAGCCGCTCGTCAAAGTGTTCAATCGAATTTCTTAACGCCCTATTCATCAAGGGGCTGTCGTCCTTTACACCAAAGACCTTTGACAAATACTGTCCGCGATCCCTGTGGATGGTCTTCTTGTCCGTTCCCTTCATACCTTCACGCGACGGGAAGAAGTATCGCGATATAGCCCCAGACTGGTTGACGACGTTCTGCAAGCAGTCCAGTAATAAGTCCTTCTTCTCTTGCGGATCAATCTCCCCAACTGAGATCTTCTTGATGATCTTTTCTGCAATGCTGCACGACTGGAAAGCAGAGGTCGTATTGAAGAGCATCGACTGAATGTAGAACGCCTGGTGCGGCGTCCAGATACTAAATGCCTCGTCTTCCATCCCTTATCTCGCCCTATTCATGTTCAAAATTTAGCAGTTCATATACCGAAGAATAGTGCCTAGAGGCACCGCTGGGTCAATCAAAGTTTCCTCTTGGTCGAAAGCGACCCGTCGCAAACGTCAGTAATCGGCCATGAAGCGACGCTCGTTCAACGAAGACGTACGGCTGAAACTCGACGCGTTTCGGTCATTCGATTCACTTGTCGTCGGCTACTGGAAGCTGCTCTCAAAGACTCCGGCCTCACGGCTGACCCGAAAACCGAGCCGAGCCTCTGAGTTTTCGTTTGCTCCCGGCCTGCTTTCGCTCAATCACGGGAGCAGCCGCTGGATACACGGAGTTGCACTTGGCTAAACCATGCATCTCCGCGCTCTTATCAAAAGATTAGCTCGTGGACAACTCAGATGGACGATACCCGATCAGAAATCGAAGAATTGAAACGAATCGTCGACACCGCCCGACAGGAGATCGAACTGTCGGTTATGTTCCATGAGACTTGGAAACCCGCAGCATATGACGGCGCGCTCCAAGCACGAATAGGGACGTCCTATGCGGCGCACGCCTTCCAAATCATTCGCTTGTCGCTGCGTCGTGAACTGTTATTGGCGCTGACACGTGTGTGGGACACCAACAAACAGGCTGTGCGAATGAGCCTGATCGCCGATCGCCTACAGAACAAAAAATTGTTCGAAGAACTGGTTCAAGAACGTGCTAGGCGCTTCGGCCTCAGTTCTAAGTTCGCTCCCGACGCGATGAGAAACACGCTGACGCCAAGGCGCGATGAGATACTGGAATTGATCGGCAAATACAGTGCGAACGGCGCCAGCTTCGAGGTCCTAGAGAAGCTTAAAATGCTTCGCCACCAGCATCTAGCCCATCGGCAATTGCCCAGAGCCCCGGTTGGGCCCACGGAATCGCATACGGCAGCGCTGCATCAGGAGGAGGGTGCGCTACCTGTTTGGGCCACCGACGACGAGATTGAGACCTTCTACCAAGACAACCTCAAAATCATGCGGCTGCTGTTGAGTGTCGTTTTGGGCATGGCCTACGATCTGTCGGAGGCAACGGAAGTCTACGAGCACCATGCAAAGTACTTCTGGGCGTCAGCTCGTGGTGAGCGCACCGAGGGCCACCCCGACTATCGTCCGCCGCCGACCGGCGTCTGAGTAAAGGTGAACGCCAATGAGTGCACATCCACCCGCGGCGATACCGCAGACACCTGATGCTCGACTAGCGCGCCGCCAGGCACTACCGAATTGCGCGATTATCCGCAATATTGCTTTTTACTACGCTGGCTGGGTCAGCGAAGATGGCCGAGAACGAAGACGTTGCAGAGCTGAGTTTGAGGGGATTCGGTTCGGTGGTGCGGAGCACTTCCCCTCCGACGCCGGTTGACGACGCGCGTTAATTTCGGAGCTGGTCTCGCGTGATCGACTTCTTCATCATCTACGAGTGTGGGTTGCCTCGTGACTACACTCGGAAATTCGTGTGATCGTCCGGCGCCGTGAGCTGAATGAAAAAGGGGACCGAAGTCCCCTATGGTGTTAAGCGGCTTGAGCAGCGGATTCGGCGTCGTTAGGTGCGTTTGACGGCCGGCAATGTGCTGAGCAGTGTTTGCGCTGCGGTCCTGAACACACCAAATGCAGCGTCAAACGACGGCCGGTCGTCGCCGTAGATCAACGGGACCAGCTTGGTTGCATACTCATCAATGGTCTGCTTATCCTGGCCGACCGTTTCCAGGGCTTGGCTCAGACACTCGGCCGGATTCGCGCAAAATGCAGCGTGTCGAGTAAATTCGCCTTGATCAAAAGCGACCAGGTCTTTGAAATGCTTGGTTGCCCGCTCAACCGCAGTTCCGTCTGCCGCCACGATGCACCAGGTATCGTAGATATGGCGGACCAACGCGTCATCCCAGTTGTCCCGCACGCCGGCACGATGTTCGGCGAAACGGCGAAGGAACGAGAGTACCTTTTCCCCCAGGGTTTCCTCCACGGCTACACATTGCATCGTGAAAGGCGTCGCGTCTTGGGTTGCCAACTGGTAGGCCAAATAGCCAAGCGTTTGCTGTGACGTTGCGAAGTAGGGCGTGCGAGTCGTGAATTCGAGCTTCAAATGCGGGCGCAGACTTGTGGCAGCCGCGTATTGGGGGTTGTAATGCCAACCGCTAGCAAAAAATCCGTTCGCGTTGCGTGCCACCATCTCTTCGGGGATTTCAGAAAATCCGAGTCCGATCATGCAGTCAGCGATCTTGCGTTTGAGAGCAGATAGATGACTCTTCAGTTGGTTTTGCGAAAACCCGTGGTTCGGCGCAAGCACTACCTTCAGATCAATGTCTTCCGACATTCTTTTGATGATGCGATGCGCCTTTGAGAGACTCGTGCCGCCGCAGAATACCAACTGTAAGCTTTCGTGTTCTATAGACGCCAGGGCGCGGAGCGCGTCGCTGACGTGAATGTCTTTCTCTAGAATTGCGGCGGAAATGCCATCAAGATCCTGCTCTATGATCAACGCGTCGATGAGATCACGTTGATCCTTGGAAATTATTTTCATATCGAATGATTTGCCGGCCAAACCCGAGCTTGCGGGCGATGCGGCGGTTCCCCGTATTGATGACAACACTCGTTGGCAACTGAGTGGTGTCACCAGCGTTGTAGGCGGCGACCATTCTGCTCGGGTATGTCCTAACGCCAAGCCTCCTGAGCGCCTGCGGTGCCAGGACTTCGACCGGACGCACGGGGATTGGTTTGCCGGACAGGACACTAGGTTTGGCCTTGGCGTACACCCCGACGCCTAATTTGACGATCGTGCCGTCGCCAACCAGCTCCCGCAGCGCGCGGCTAAGTTGTGCCTCGCTTCCCATTTGCGCGAAGTCGGCCCGCAGAAAGACATCCGCTTTCCGCTTACGGAGCGATGTTTTCAGTTTGTCTCGCAGGCTCATGGTACTCTCCTTCGTGGCGCGGTGGTTATTGCAAGCGATTGATTTGTATCGACAAATTAAATCTGGTGACGATCACTTTGTAGTGTAGCACAGGCGTCATTTTCGCGAGCGGAAGACCGTCGCCCGACCATTCGCCGCGTCGGCAAGTGTAAGCAATTGGAGTCGCGTGAAAGCCCGCTCCTGGTCGGGGCGGCTACCCCGTGTGCTGGAGGGCGGGCATGGGGCCTAGGCCGAGTGTGAATCTGAACCTGCCGAAGGGAATGCGGGCACGGAGGCAGAGAAGCGGCCGGGTCTTCTACTACTACGACGCTGGCGGCAAATCCCGTTAGGCCCGGACTTCGTACAAGCTGTTCGCAAATGGACCGAGTTGGAAGCTGACGCGAAGCCGATTCACCGTCGGCTGATGACGTTTCGCTACGTAGCAGAACGGTATGTCCGCGAGGTTCTGCCGACGAAGGCGTTGAGTACCCGTGAGGGTGACCGGCTGATGCTTGCGAAGCTCTATGCCTTCTTTGACGACCCGCCAGCTCCACTTGACGAGATCAAGCCGATCAATATCCGCCAGTATTTGGACTGGCGTGTGCGGAGCACTGTAGACGCCCTGCGCGCTGGCGGAAAGGAAGTCAAAGGTACGGAAGGGCAGGTGCGTGCGAATCGAGAGAAGGCCCTGTTCTCGCACATCTGGAACAAGGCTAGAGAATGGGGCTACACCGATCAGCCGAACCCGTGCGCAGGCATCAAGGGATATCGGGAGCGTCCAAGAGACGTGTACATCGAGGATGACGAATATCGCCTTATTCACAAATACGCTCGCCAGCCTTTGCGCGACGCAATGGACTTGGCGTACTTAACTGGCCAGCGTCCATCTGATGTCCTCCAGATGAGCGAGTGCGACATTTCAGATGGTTGTCTGATAATCCGGCAGAAGAAGACAAAAGTTAAACTGCGAATCAGCGTGTCGGGAAGACTTAAGGCGCTCCTTGCCAGGATTGCACACCAAAAGATCGACCATAACCCTCGCAGTTTCTTCTTGGTTGTCAATGAGCGCGGGCGACGGGTTGGCCTCAAGTCAATTCAATCAATGTTTGTTGAGGCTCGTCAAGCAGCTGGGCTCTTTGAGCCGAAAAAGTACCAATTTCGTGATCTTCGGGCGAAAGCAGGAACGGACAAAGCTGAAGATATGGGGGATATCCGGGCTGCGCAAAAGCAATTAGGGCATTCCTGTGTCACGACGACGGAGCGCTATATGCGTAATCGTCGTGGCGAAAAAGTAGAGCCGACGAGATGAGGGGGCGAAACGAGTCGGGGGCGAGTCGGTATAGATGTCTGGCGTCAGGTGCTACGCACAGTGGTTGAAATAATATATGTCATGTGTCGTAGTCCATGCCGAAATGATATTATCAAAATTTACCTTGATCTGCGAGTTACTAATTATGTCGTCTTTGAAAGTTAGCCAGATAAAATCGAAGATCAGAGCGATGTTTGAGCCTCATCTTGATCTTAATGATGTTGGAGTGAATGACTCCGAACGTGATCAAAAGATTCTAAGTCGCTGCCTTGCCGCTCTCGCTATCTATCTGCAGACTGGTTGCTCGGAAAAGGAGGCGGCGGAGTCGGTTTGGGATGGGGCGGATGACAATGGTATCGACGCAGCATATTTCGATCCATCAGATCTGCGGGTCGTGCTGGTGCAATCGAAGTGGATCAACAAGGGGGCTGGAGAGCCAGAGGCTAAAGATTTGGGGGCATTTACGAAGGGCGTACGTGATTTGGTGGAGCAGGACGATACAGGATTTCACCCGCGGCTTCACTCAAAATTCGCTGATATTGCTCTGAGGCTTAGCAATCCAGGGACCTCAATCCACTTGGTCGTAGTGTCTACGGGCGCAAGTGAGCTTGCAAAGCATGGGGCAGGGGTAATCGCTGCGATATTGAAAGATCTGAATGGTGAAGATCCCGATGCGATCGCGACTAGTCAAATCGTAGGGCTTAGCGAAGTATATGGTGGCCTGGCAAATGATATTTCTCACAATAACGTATCGTTGGAGTCGACAATTCTTGAGTGGTCTTACATCGCAACGCCGTATCCGGCATATTTTGGACTAGTTGACGGCCTGCAATTGAAAGAGTGGTGGAGGACTCATGGAAAGGGGCTTGTGTCACTTAATATACGGCACTCCTTGGGTAGTACCGATGTCAATAACGAAATCAAACAGACGGCTTCGTCTGCTCCGGAAAAGTTCTGGTACTTTAATAACGGAATAACGTTGGTCGCTAATGAGGCATTGAAGGCGCCTGCTGGAGCCGCGTCACGAGCTGCTGGGGTTTTCTCGTTGAAAGGTGCGTCGATCGTGAATGGTGCGCAGACTGTCAGTTCACTTGCCAAAGTGGAAGATGACACGAAGTTGGGGAATGTTCGTGTCCCAATTCGGGTCATTCTCTTAAAGGGAGCGCCGGATGGATTTGGAAACGAAGTTACTCGCACAAATAACCTGCAAAATCGAGTCGAGCCGCGCGACTTCGTTGCGCAAGATCCTGAGCAGAAAAGGTTGCGCCAGGAAATGGCGATTGAAGGGATTGATTATCAGTTTGTTAGATCTGATGAAGCGGCTTCGGTAACTGCAGCATGCGAGTTGGTGGAGGTGACAACCGCTCTTGCATGTGCAGCAGGTGACGCAAATCTCGCGGTTCAAGTCAAGACGGGGATCGGTAGGTTTTTTGCGGATTTATCGAAGGCACCTTATAAGACGATTTTCAATCCAAGTGTAAGTGGTGCCAAAGCATTCAACGCAGTTTTCATGAATCGCATTATTGAGAAATGGATTGAGAGGAAGAAGGGCAGTGTTCAGAAGCGAAGCGGTCCTGCATGGGGGGCACTGATTCACGGTAATAGGATTTTGTCCGCAGCGGTGTTTAGCCGTTACGGAGTTGATAAGCTGATGCAGCCGATCGGAGACTTTGGTTCAAAACTTGCCGTTCCAGAGCTTGAGGTGATCTGCGAGGACGTGTATGAGAAGCTCGTCGCTGGGATCGAAAAGCACTACAGCGGTAAATTTCTCGCCGTGCTCTTTAAGAATCCATCAATGAGCAAACACCTCTTCGACCTCGCTAGGGCGTAGTTTGTAACTGGGAGGGGGGGCTTCGGAACTCTGTATGCTGCTAGACCGGCTTGTGGTCCAATTCCTTGGAACGGTTGCGCATGAGAGCCGGCGAGGGGGGGGCGAAATGCAGCGCGTTTTGCGGAGCACTCCCAAAATAATTGCGGAGCACCGCTCACAAAAGTCAGTAGCTACTATCGGGAAAACCTAAGAAAACTGGCGGAGGCGGTGAGATTCGAACTCACGGAAGGGTTACCCCTTCGCTGGTTTTCAAGACCAGTCCATTAAACCACTCTGGCACGCCTCCGGGGCGTTGCGCACGACTGCTTGTCGCGGCATGGGGTGCCGTCTGAGGCGACGGCTTGGGATGCGGGCGGTCCGGGAGAATCGGCGTCGGTATTCCGGCGCAGACCAGTACCGCACGGCAGCGGGCATTATACCCGCTCATCTCGTCATGTGAAGCCCTTCCTGCGTCAAAATCGCCTCGCATCCCGCTCAAATCCTAGCGTTTCCCTCATCACCCCCTTGTTTTGTCTGCGTCCGGCATGCATCATGCTTCAAGACGTGCGGTGAACGCCCCCCGCGTTACCGTGCGAGGCCAGACATGACCCGGAGACACCGCATGGATGCCGACACCTCCCGCGATTCCGCCCAAGAGACGTCAAATGACGCCAGCGGCGAACGCGCGACCGATGCCCCGACTGCCAATACCTTCTCCTGGCAGATCCCCACCCTCTACAACATCGGCGTCGATGTCTGCGATAAATGGGCCGATGGCTCCAACCGCCTCGCGCTCATTCACGAAAGCGCAGACGGCTCGCACGTGCGACTCACGTTTGACGTCCTCAAACGACTCTCGAATCAACTCGCCAACGAATGGCGCGCCCACGGCGTCAAGTCAGGCGACCGCGTCGGCATTTTCCTGCCCCAATCGCCCGCCACGCTCGTCGCTCACGTTGCCGCCTACAAACTCGGTGCCATCGCCGTTCCCCTCTTCACACTATTCGGCCCGGAAGCGCTCGCCTATCGCCTGCAAAACTCCGGCGCCGCTGTGCTCGTCACCGACCTCTCCAGCATCGGAAAAATCGACGACATTCGCGCCGAAATCCCAGACCTGCGCCTCGTCTATGTCGTCCACGACGACCTCCCCGAAGCCCATCATCATGTCGCCGACGATCAGGACTGGGGTGTCGCCGAAGACGGCCTGCTCGCGCTCTGGCCCGCCATCGCCTCGCGCGATACGCATTTCGAACCCGTGCGGACCCGCGCCGACGCCCCCGCGCTCATCATCTACACCTCAGGCACCACCGGCAAACCCAAGGGCGCGCTCCATGCGCATCGGGTGCTGCTCGGCCATCTGCCGGGTGTGGAGACGTCGCACAACGGGTTTCCTCAGGAGGGCGATCTGATCTGGACGCCCGCCGACTGGGCCTGGATCGGTGGACTGCTCGACGTGCTGCTGCCAGCCCTGCATCACGGTGTGCCGGTGCTCTCGCGCCGCTTCGAGAAATTCGATCCCGTCGCCGCGTTCGATCTGATGGCGCGCCACGGTGTGCGCAACACTTTCCTCCCGCCGACGGCGCTCAAGATGCTACGCACCGTCCCGTTACCACGTGAGCACTGGCCGCTGCAACTGCGTTCGGTCGCCAGCGGCGGCGAGTCGCTCGGTCCCGAGCTGCTGACATGGGGACGCGAGCATCTCGGCGTCGACATCAACGAGTTCTACGGGCAGACAGAGTGCAACATGGTCGTCTCGTCATGCGCCGCAGCGTTTCCCGCGCTGCCCGGCGCCATCGGACGCGCCGTGCGCGGTCACGATGTCACCATCGTCGATGACGACGGCAACCCGCTTCCCGTGGGCTCAGTCGGCAACATCGCCATCGCCCGGCCCAACCCGGTCATGTTCCTCGGCTACTGGCACAACCCCGACGCCACGATGGAGAAGTATCGCGGCGACTACCTGCTCACGGGGGACTCGGGATTTGTGGACGAGCAGGGCTACATCACGTTCACCGGCCGCTCGGATGACGTCATCACCAGCGCCGGTTATCGCATTGGTCCCGGCCCCATCGAAGACTGCCTGATCCGGCATCCGTCAGTGCAGTTCGCCGCCGTGATCGGAGAGCCCGACGAGCTTCGTACCGAAATCGTGAAGGCGTTTGTGGTGCTTCGCGAAGGGTGTGCGCCGTCCGACGAACTAGCCAAGGAGATTCAGGACTTCGTGAAGACCCGTCTCGCGGCGCATGAATATCCACGCAAAGTCGTCTTCCTGCCGGAGTTGCCGATGACGGTCACCGGCAAGATCATCCGTAAGGCGTTGCGTGAGATGGGCTCCGCACTAGGGTGATCCCAACGTGCTGCGGCTCAAGCCAGCGAGTCTGGAGAGGGAGGTGCGCCGCGCGACGGTGCATTTCTCTTGGGCACGCGTCGCCGCCGGGGGAGGGGCGAGTGCTGCGTCGGACAGTTACTTCCCATCGCGCTCCAGAAACATCGCCTGAAGGTCGTTAAGGAACCGCTGACCCAGTTCGGTCGGGGCAATGCGTTGCGGATCGTCAACGAGCAATCCTTTGTCGACACCCGCCGCCAGCGCCTTGGCAATCTTCGCCATCGGCAAGCCGGTGCGGTCCGCAAAAAGCTCGCTCTTCACGCCATCGGTCAGCCGCAACGCGTTGAGCATGAACTCGAACGGCAACTCGCGCACGTCGACCTCGCGCTCATCCTGAACGGCATTGCCCGCCGCCGCCGCTTCCATGAACCGTTGCGGATGCTTATGCCTGATCTGCCGCAACACCCGGTGCGGGAACGAAATCTTGCTGTGCGCGCCCGCGCCGATGCCAAGATAGTCGCCGAATTCCCAGTAGTTCACGTTGTGCTTCGCGCGACGATGCGGCTGGGCATACGCCGACACCTCGTAATGTCCGTAACCCGCCGCCGCCGTGCGCTCGGCAATCCAATCCTGCATGTCCGCCGCCGTATCGTCGTCGGGCACCGTGGGCGGATATTTGTGGAACTGTGTGTTCGGCTCGAGCGTGAGGTGATACAGCGACAGGTGCGGGGGCGAGAACGACAACGCCGTCTCCACATCCTGCTGGCATTGCGCCAACGTTTGGTTCGGCAACGCAAACATGAGATCGAGGTTGAAGTTCTCGAAGTTCGCCTGCGCGATCTCGATGGCATGACGGGCCTCGTCGCCATCGTGAATGCGTCCGAGCGCCTTCAGATGCTCGCTGTTGAAGCTCTGAATGCCGATGGACAATCGATTGATGCCACTCGAACGGAAGCTGCGGAACTTGTCGGCTTCGAAGGTGCCGGGGTTCGCCTCCATGGTGATTTCGGCGTCGGCGTCGAGCGGCAGCAGCGCGCGCAGATCCGACAGCAGACGGTCCAGCCCCGCAGCCGACAACAGGCTCGGCGTGCCGCCACCAATGAAGACCGTGTGCACCGGACGCCCCCACACCAGCGGCAATGCCTGTTCCAGATCCTGACGCAGCGCGTCGAGATAGGCTTGTTCCGGGAATGCCTGTGCACCGCCGTCGCCACGCCACTCGTGCGAGTTGAAGTCGCAATACGGACACTTACGTACACACCACGGAAAGTGCACGTACAGCGACATCGGCGGCAACGCCGGCAAGCTGATCTTGCCGGGCCGCAGGAAGTTCTGCACGGGCAGCACGGACTCATTCATACCGCTCACGCCTCCCGGCCCAATTTTTCCAGCAGCACGCGCAATGCGCGCGCACGGTGGCTGTGGGCGTTCTTCACGGCAGGATCGAGTTCGGCCGCCGTCTGATTCAGCGAGCGGATGAGGAAGTGCGGATCGTACCCGAAGCCATGCGCGCCACGCGGCGTGTCGATGATCTCGCCATCCCAACGCCCTTCGGCAATGATTGGCTGCGGATCGGCAGCATGACGCACCAGCACGAGCGCCGCATAGTAATAGGCGTCGCGGTAGCCGGGGGTGTCGGCATGCGGGGCGAGTTGCTCGATCAGATGACGGTTGTTTGCAGCATCCGACTTCTCGCGTCCGGCGCGGGCCGCGTAACGGGCGGAATACACGCCCGGTGCGCCGCCAAGGATCGGCACACACAGGCCGGAGTCGTCTGCCAGTGCGGGCAAGCCGGTCGCCGCCGCCGCGTGCCGCGCTTTCGCCAGCGCGTTTTCGACGAAGGTCACGTGGGGCTCGTCGGCTTCGGAAACGCCAAGCATCCCCTGCGGCACCAACTCGATGCCGAGCGGCTCGAACAACGACGCGAATTCGCGCAGCTTGCCTGGGTTGTTCGACGCCAGCACGATCTTCTGCATCGTCATCGTCAGACTCCCAGTGCGCGCTTCTGGGCGTCGATCAATTGACGGATGCCGGTGTCGGCCAGATCGAGCAGCACGTTGCTTTGCGCGCGCGTGAACGGCGCGCCTTCGGCCGTTCCCTGAATTTCGACGAAACCGCCTTCGCTCGTCATGATGACGTTCATGTCGGTATCGCACGCGGAATCTTCAGCGTAATTCAGATCGAGCACCGGGTGGCCCTGATACAGCCCGACCGAGACTGCGGCGACGTGCGCGCGTATGGGCGACGACGCAAGTTTGCCCTCGGCGATGAGCTTCGAGACGGCGTCGTGCGCCGCGACGAACGCGCCGGTGATCGAGGCGCAACGCGTGCCGCCGTCCGCCTGAATGACGTCGCAGTCGATCTGGATCGTGCGTGGACCGAACTTCTCGAGATCGAACACGGCGCGCAGCGAACGGCCGATCAGGCGCTGGATTTCCTGCGTGCGGCCGCTCTGCTTGCCACGTGCCGCTTCCCGATCGCTGCGGGTGTGCGTGGCGCGCGGCAGCATGCCGTACTCGGCGGTGAGCCAGCCCTGGCCGGCGTCGCGCAGGAAGCCTGGCACTTTCTCTTCAACGCTGGCGGTGCAGATGACCTTGGTTTCGCCGCACTCGATCAACACCGAACCTTCGGCGTAACGGGTGTATTGGCGGGTAATGCGCACGGGGCGCAGTGCATCTAGCGCACGGCCGTCCGGGCGGGTGATTTGCGTCATGAGTGAATGTCCTGCGAGGTGAGTTTATGCGGCAATACCCGAATGGTATCGCTAAACGCGTCAAGCTTGGCGCCGCCGCCCGGCGCGGCGTGCCGATTCCGGAGCGTCGGGCGGGAAAATGCGATAATCGCGTTTCATCCATGCATGCGAATCCGATGGCTGCTTCACCTCGCTGAAGAACTGTCACGAGGCAGTGGTACCGGACACCCCGATGAAAGACAACAACATCTACAGTATGACTGGCTACGCCAGCGTCACGCGCGACATTGCGCATGCCGATGGCGCCGCAGGCGCGAGCGTGTCGGTCGAATTGCGCACGGTCAATTCGCGCTTCCTCGATCTGGCATTCCGCATGCCCGAAGAAGCGCGTGCGTGCGAGCCGGTGCTGCGCGAAGCGCTCACCGCCAAGCTCTCGCGCGGCAAGGTCGATATCCGCATCAATGTGCAGCGTCCCGAGAGCGGCACGAACGGTGCGCTCAATCTCGACGCCGTCAAGCAACTCTCCGATCTCGAAAAACAGGTCCTCTCGATTTTCCCGGACGCGGAACGCATGCGCACCGGCGAAATCCTGCGCTGGCCGGGCGTGCTCGGCGAAGAGTCGGTGACCGCCGAAGCGCTGCGCGATGCCGTCATTGACGCAGGCCGCACCGCCATTGGCGATCTCGTCGATGTCCGCAAGCGCGAAGGTGCACAGCTCAAGGCCAGCCTTGTCGAGCGCATCGAGAACATGGAGAGAATTCTCATGGTCCTGCAGCCGCAGGTGCCGGAGCTGATCGCGCGCCATCAACAGAAGATCATCGATCGCTTGCAGGAAGCGCTGGGTATCGTGCTGCCGGAAGGCTCGGCCGCACCCGGTAAGGACGAAATCGCCGAGCGCATTCGTCAGGAAGTGACGATGTACGGCGTGCGTATCGACGTTGCGGAAGAACTCACGCGTCTGGACGCTCACCTGAAGGAAACCCGCCACATCCTCGATAAGGGGGGATTGGTCGGCAAACGGCTGGACTTCATGATGCAGGAGCTCAATCGCGAAGCGAATACGCTCGGCTCGAAGGCCGCCTCGAAGGAACTCGCCGACGCGTCGATGGAGCTGAAGCTCTATATCGAGCAGATGCGAGAGCAAGTGCAGAATCTGGAGTAACTCGCATGACCCCGCAATCGCAAGTCCCGCCCTCAGCCTTGCACGCCGAGTATCCCGGCAACCTGTTCATGGTGGTCGCCCCTTCGGGCGCGGGCAAGTCCACGCTCGTCAACGCACTGCTCGCGCAAGATAGCGAGGTGTGTTTGTCGATCTCGTGCACGACGCGGGCACCGCGTCCGAACGAGGAAGAGGGTGTGCATTACAACTTCATTTCGGTCGAGCAATTTCTTGAGCGCCGCAAGCGTGGCGAGTTTCTGGAAAGCGCCGAAGTGCACGGCAACTATTACGGCACGTCGCGCGTCTGGATCGAAGATCAGATGCGCGAAGGTCGCGACGTTTTGCTGGAGATCGACTGGCAGGGTGCGCAGCAGGTGCGCAAGCGCTTTTCGAATGCGGTCGGGATCTTCATCCTGCCGCCGTCCATCGAGGCCCTCGAAGAGCGGCTGAAAAAGCGAGGCACCGACGAGCCGAAGGTGATTGCACGACGTCTGCTGGCGGCCGGCGGCGAAATCGCCCACGCGCCTGAAGCGGACTTCATCATCATCAATGACGAATTCCAGCGCGCGCTCGATCAACTGCAATCGGTCTTCACCGCAGTGCGTCTGCGCTTCGCTTCGCAGTACGCCCGGCACAAGACGTTGTTCACCGATCTGGACATCCACGCGCTGAACGAGCACCAGTAATATCCAAGCATTCGTCGGCGGCGCTCGCGTTTTGCGCGAGTCTGCGCCGGCTGCGATAGAATACGCCTTATATCAAGAAGGAACCCCCTTATGGCCCGTATTACCGTTGAAGACTGTCTGAAAAGAATCCCGAATCGCTTCGAGCTGGCACTCGCCGCGACCTACCGCGCTCGTCAACTCGCGCAAGGTCACACCCCGAAGCTCGAGAACAACAAGGACAAGCCGACCGTTGTCGCGCTGCGCGAAATCGCGGCGGGTCAGGTGGGCATCGAGATGCTCAAGAAAGTGCCGCTCTGATCTGGAGACTGCACTGATGCGATGTGACGTTCCGGGCCGCTCGACGATGCAGGTACACGTATGAGTCATGCGAAATCACCGGCCGCGTCCATCGCTGCGGATGAACCCAAAGCGGGGGAGCCCAAGCCCGAACGCAAGAAAAAGAAGGGCGAAAGCGCCACGCGGCAGTACATCGACGCGCTGCTAGAGCAGTCGTACCGGCACCTGTTCGGTCCGACGGCAACGCCTGAGCAGCCGCGTAAGCACGAAGTCGTTTCGATTGCCCGTCTGAAGGGCATGCTTGGGGAGTACCTCAAGGAAAACGACCTCGCGCAAATCAAAGAGGCATTCCAGTTCAGCGACGAGGCCCACCTAGGCCAGTATCGCCAGAGCGGACAACCCTATATCACCCATCCCGTCGCCGTTGCCGAGATCTGTGCCGAGTGGAAGCTCGATGCACAATCGATCATGGCGGCGCTGCTGCACGATGTGATGGAAGACCAGGGCGTGACCAAGGCCGAACTCGCCGAGCGATTCGGCCCGAAGGTCGCGGAACTGGTCGACGGCCTGTCTAAACTCGACAAGATGGAGTTTCGCAGCCGGGAAGAAGCCCAGGCCGAGAGCTTCCGCAAGATGCTGCTGGCCATGGCGCGCGACGTTCGCGTCATTCTCGTCAAGCTCGCGGACCGCCTGCACAACATGCGCACGCTGGGCGTCACGTCGACGGAAAAGCAGCGTCGTGTGGCGCGCGAGACGCTCGACATCTACGCGCCCATCGCGCACCGTCTGGGCCTGAACAATACTTATCGCGAGCTGCAGGATCTGAGCTTCGCGAATTACCATCCGCGTCGCTACGCCGTGCTCGACAAGGCCGTGAAGGCCGCGCGCGGCAACCGGCGCGAAGTGGTCGGCAAGATCCTCGACGCCGTCGAGAAGGCGCTGACGGACGGTGGCGTGAGCGCCGACGTCTTCGGCCGCGAAAAGACGCTCTTCAGCATCTACAACAAGATGCAGGAGAAGCAACTGTCGTTCTCGCAGGTGCTCGACGTTTACGGCTTCCGTGTCGTCGTCGAGTCGAATGCGCAGTGCTACCTGGCGCTCGGCGTGTTGCACGCGCTCTACAAGCCGGTGCCGGGCAAGTTCAAGGATTACATCGCCATTCCGAAGGTCAACGGCTATCAGTCGTTGCATACGACGCTCGTCGGCCCCTTCGGTACCCCCATCGAATTCCAGATTCGCACGCGCCGCATGCACGAGATTGCGGAAGCGGGCGTGGCCGCACACTGGCTGTACAAGAACGGCGGCGCGGACATGAACGATGTGCAGAAGCATGCGCATCAATGGTTACAGTCGTTACTCGACATTCAGAGCGAGACCGGCGATTCGACCGAATTCCTTGAACACGTCAAGATCGATCTGTTCCCGGACGCCGTCTATGTCTTCACGCCCAAGGCGCGCATCATGGCGCTGCCGCGCGGCGCAACGGCCCTGGACTTTGCCTATTCGGTCCACAGCGATCTGGGAAACCAGTGTGTCGCCGTCAAGATCAACAACGAGTTGTTGCCGCTTCGTACCGAGTTGAAGAATGGCGACATCGTGGAAGTCATCACCGCGCCGTATTCGAAGCCAAACCCGGTCTGGCTCGGGTTCGTGCGCACGGGCAAGGCGCGCTCGGCCATTCGTCATTACCTCAAGACGATGCGGTTTGCCGAGTCGGTACAACTTGGCGAACGTCTGGTGGAGCAGGCGCTCAAGGGCTATGGCCTGACGATGAGCGAGATTTCGCCGGAGATCTGGGACAAGCTCGCGCAGTGGACCGGCAACAAGGACCGGCAGGACATCTTCGCCGATATCGGCTTGGGGCGTCGGGTGGCGGCGGTTCTGGCCAAGCGTCTTGCCGTGCTCTCGTCGGGCAAGGAAGGCGAGAACGATATCGACAGCCCGGACGATCCCGATTCGCCGCGTACCGGCGATGAGAATGTCGGACCGCCGGTGCTCATCACGGGCACGGAAGGCATGTCGGTGCAGTTCTCGGCCTGCTGTCGACCGATTCCAGGCGACGCCATCATGGGCTATATCGGCATTGGTCTGGGGATGGCGATCCATACCACCGATTGTCCGATCGCACGCCGTATTCATCGCAAGGACCCGACCCGCTGGATTGACGTGGCATGGGCACCGCAGCCAGGGCGTTTGTTCGATGTGGGTATCAAGGTGCTCGTGCATCACAACCGCGGCGTGTTCTCGCGGGTGGCGGCCGACATTACCGCGTCGGATGCCAACATCGCGCATATCAGCATGGATGAAGTGGTGCCGGACGAATCGGCAACATTGCGCTTCCTCATCCAGGTAAGCGACCGCGTGCATCTGGCCAATGTGATGCGTCGTATTCGCGTGAATCCGGATGTGATGCGGGTGGCGCGCGAGCGCCCGAGCGAACGCCATCATGAAGAACTGCGTGCCTTGCGTATGGCGCGCGAACGCGGCAACTTCTGACGAGACGGCCGGCGCACGCCCTCAATCGAGGCGCGCCGGCAAAGTCTGCACCGCTATTCTCAGACCCCGAAAGGCTTTGCGAGCGCCGTCATCACGTCGACGGCGGGTAGCGTACGTCCAGAATCTCGATCTGTTCGAGCCCTGCCGGGGTGCGCAGGGGCACTGTGTCGCCGATCTTCGCTTTGGTGATCGCGCGGGCGATCGGTGAAATCCAACTGACGTGCCCCCGGTCGAGATCGACCTCGTCGATGCCGACGATCATGATCGTGTGCTCGTCGCCCTTGGTGTCGGCATAGGTCACCTCTGCCCCGAAAAACACCTGGTCGACGTTTTCCTGACGGCGTGTGTCGACAACCTCGGCATTATCGAGACGTCGCGTGAGAAAGCGAATACGACGGTCGATCTCGCGCAGACGCCGCTTGCCATAGATGTAATCGCCGTTTTCCGAGCGGTCGCCATTGGACGCCGCCCACGACACGATTTTCACGACTTCGGGCCGCTGATTGTCGATGAGATCGAGCAATTCGTCCTTCAGGCGACGATAACCGGCCGGCGTGATGTAGTTTTTGGTGCCTGCCGGAATTTCCGGGGCACCGGCGTCGAGATCGTCATCGTCGTCGCCGCTGTCTTCCTTGACGAAGGCTTTGTTCATAAGTCCATGCACACGACGCGCGCGTACGGAAATGGGTTTCGGGATTCATGCATTATAGGTTCGATGCGCATCGAGCATGCACGCAAGCCCACAAGCCGGATTCGCCGCCTGGCAATCATGCTCAGGTGTCATGGAATGGGCCGCCAATGTCCTCTACAATCGGGGCACAACGCCCCACATGACTGCAGGAGAGCAGCGCCATGACAGATTCCACGAGTCCCTTTCTCGCCGTGCTCAAGCCGCATTTGAGCGATATCGGCGCTTTCACCGTGCAGCGGAGTCTGCCCAGTCTGCCGTTCAAGACGGTCGGGCCGTTCATCTTCTTCGATCACATGGGCCCGGCCACACTGGCGCCGGGGCAGGGCATGGACGTGCGTCCGCATCCGCACATCGGACTGGCGACCGTCACCTACCTGTTCGACGGGGAGATCTGGCATCGCGATAGTCTTGGCAGCGACCAGCGCATCACGCCGGGCGCGGTGAACTGGATGACGGCAGGACGCGGCATCGTGCACTCGGAACGCACGCCGCAAGACGTGCGGGCGCGCGGCGGCGACGTGCACGGCATTCAGACGTGGGTCGCGCTGCCGCAGGCCGACGAAGAGACGGAGCCCTCGTTTGCGCATCACGAAGCGGCCTCGCTGCCGGATATCTTTCTGCCGGGCGTGCATATGCGTCTGATTCTTGGGGAAGCATTCGGCAAGAAGGCGCCGGTGAAGGTGTTCTCACCGATCTTTTATCTGGCCGTCGACATGGAGCCTCACGCGGCGTTCGTGCTACCGCCGGAGTATGCGGAGCGCGCGGTCTACACCGTGCAGGGCGAGGTGACGGTGAACGACGAGGTATTGCCGGAACAGCGTATGGGCGTACTCGCACCGCACGCCGATGTGCGCATCGAGGCGGGCGACAAGCCAGCACGGCTGATGCTGCTCGGTGGCGCCCCGCTCGACGGTGACCGCTTCATCTTCTGGAACTTCGTGTCGTCGAGCCGCGAGCGTATCGAACAGGCCAAGGCGGCCTGGACGGCCCAGCAGATGGGTACCGTGCCCGGCGAGACGGAGTGGATTCCGCTGCCTGAGCGCAAGCCGTCCGCGAATTAAGTCGATTTCCCGCGTTCCCGCGCTTGCTGCCGACGCCATCGGCCGCAGGCGTTTTTTATTAGGGCACGGGCAGTCGCGGGCGACGTGTCACGCACTCAGCACAATGACCGAACAGCGGCGATCCTCCAGCAGCCGGTGCGAGATCGCCCCGAAGTTGAGGCGGTCGCCGAAACGCGGCTGCACGCCGAGTACGAGCAGATTGTGTTCGCCGTCATGGATCTGATGCAACACGGCTTCGTCGACCTCGCCCCCCGCGAGCAGGCGAGTGCTCAGCTTCACGCCATTACGTTCCGCCAGCGCGTGCAGGTTTTTCATCATCGCAGCTTCGGCGGCGTCCGGACGCAGTGCGCGCGCACGCCAGCGCTGGTGCGGCATGCCCGGCGCGACGCGCGCTGAGACGTGCAGGGCCGTGACGGGCGCGCTCGCTGCCCGCGCCAACGTGATGGCGAGCTCGGCCGCATGCCTCGAGTAATCGGTGCCCGAGACCGGTACGAGGATGTTTAGCGGCGCGTCGGGGTGACGGATATGGTCGCCATGCGCGAGCACAATGCCGATGGCGCCATCGAACGCCTTGGTGAGCGCAAGGACACCCGTGGGCAGGGGGAGCGGCGGGACGTCTGAATCCGATTCCTTGCCGGGCGCGTCGAAACCAGCGATGACGAAGTCGTAGCCCTTGGCGATTTCGTCAGAAATCCGGGTGGCTTCGTGGCTGCTGTCGGGGTGAGACGCCTCTTGTTCGTGCGCAGTGTACGATGGATCGCTCGCGCCGAAATCGCCTTCCTCTGCCACCTCGCTCACGCGTTTTTCGTCGCCACCCCTGGTCTTGCCTTCCTTGACAGGTCCGTGCGGTAGTTCGGGGGTCTTTGGCGGAGACTTGCCCGTGCGCTCGCGCATCACCAGTCGGGAAGCCTCGCGTGCGTGGTTCTGGCCCGCGTCGTTTTCGACACCCGGCGTGCCGGGCACACGCGCGACCGCCAGCGTGGCTGCCGCGAGGGCGATGTCGTAGGCATCGCGTCCCGCGCCTTCGTCGTCGGGGCCTTCATTGTTCTTGTCGTTATCACGGCTTTCGTGTTCCTTGCCCGGTTTGTGTTTTCCTGCGGCGGGGGCAGACGGCTGCGTGTTCTCCACCGTCTTGCTCACCTCGCGTGCCGTCTTTCCACCATCGGTGCTGGCAGGCGCAGGCGCCAGCACCGTCGTGAGCGTGCCGCGCACCCCCGCCGTCAATCCGGCGATCCAGGCGGCGAAGCGCCCGTTGGCGCTGCCGTCCACGACGGCCAGAATGCGTTCGACGTTCGGCAGGAAGTCCTTCTCTTCGGCGGCCTCCTTCTCCAGTCGTGCCTTTTCCTGTTCGGAGAGCGGAATGCGGACGAGCGCGCGTCGCAGCACCGGTGGCATGATGAGCGTAGTGACCAGCGCCATGATCACGATCATGGTGAATAGGTCCTCGCTGAGGACGCCGAGCGACAGCCCGATGCTTGCCACGATGATTTCGGTTGAGCCACGTGCGTTCATGCCGGTCGCAAGGGCCAGTGCTTCAGTCGAGGACATGCCGCCGAGGCGTCCGCCGATGAAGCAGCCGGAGAATTTGCCGATGCTGGCGATCAGGATCAGCCCGGCGACCAGTCCAAGCATGCGCCAGTCGAACAAGATCGTCAGATCGACCGACAGGCCCGCTACGCCGAAGAACACAGGGGCGAAGAGGGCGACAATGAGCCCGCGTAGTTGCGCTTCGATCTGATCGGTGAGAATGGACGACTGTCCGATCATGATGCCCGCCATGAAGGCGCCCAGCGCGGTATGCACGCCGAGTTTGTCGGTCGCGAGTGCGAGCACGAAGGTGATGACGAGAATCGCGCTGAGCACGGGCATCTCGCTCGTGAAGCGGTCGTTCGTCCAGCGCATCGCCACGGCAACCGCGCGTTTGCCCACGGTGAAGCACAGCACGACGAACAGCAACGTGCCGCCGAGACTAAACGACAGGTGTCCGAGATCGATCGAGCCGCTTGCGCCCAAACCGGCAATGGCGGCGATGATGATCCAGCCAGTGGTGTCGTCGAGAATGGCGGTTGCGAGAATGATCTGACCGATGTTGCGGCGCAGGTAGTTGACCTCGCGAATGACCATCGCCACGACTTTGACCGACGAAATGGAGAGCGCCGTACCGAGGAAGAGGGAGGTGACGAGCCTCGCCTCGGGGTGCGGCAGCAGGTTGTCGGGTAGATGCCAGCCGAGTGCGAACCCGCATGCGAAAGGGATCAGCATGCCGCCTGCGGAGGCGAAGACGGCCATTCGCTTCATGCGGCGAACGAGGCCGAGATCGGTTTCCAGCCCGGTGGATAGCAGAAGCAGCAGCACACCTAGCTCGGAGACCGCGTCGAGCATCCTTTTCTGGGCTTCCGAGTCGGGGAAGACGGCATGCTGCCAGGCGGGCATCAGCGTGCCGAAGACAGACGGGCCAAGCAGCACACCGGCGAGCAACTGGCCCATGACCGCCGGCTGCCGCAGGCGCTGCATCCCCTCGCCGAGCAGACGGCCGACGAGTACCAGCAGAAGGAGTTGGGTGAAGAAGATTGCTGTGCCGTGGCCTGAGTGCATGTGCCTCCCTGCCCGTCGTGGGACGGCGCGCACACGGGACGGGAACCCGGGGCGCTAACGCGCGTCTGTACCGATTTGCCCAGTTTTGCGATTACCATGCTTCAAGCTGGCGGCCATATTCGATGCGTGACGGCCGCTGTTGACGCAATTTACCATGCTCAATAAGAACCTATGATCGATACCAACCTCGCCAGTTTCGACGCCGACGTGCTGGCCGTCTCGCATCAGGTGCCTGTGCTGGCAGACTTCTGGGCGCCGTGGTGCGGCCCATGCAATATGCTCGGCCCACTGCTGGAGAAGCTGGAGACCGAAGGGCAGGGCCGCATTCGTCTGGTGAAGATCAATGCCGACGAGAACGCACAGCTTTGCGCGGAGTACGGTGTGCGCAGCCTGCCGACCGTGGTCGCGTTCGTCAATGGCGAGCCTGTCGACCAGTTTGTGGGGGCGTTGCCGGAGGGGCAGTTGCGCGCGTTCATCGATCGCGTTGTCCCGAATCCGGCGGAGATGGCTCGCCGGGTGGCACGCCAGGCTTTGCAGGAGGGCAAGCCGGAGGTCGCACGCGACGCGTTGCAGGCCGCCCTCGCGCTAGATCCCGCACATGACGACGTGCGTCTTGATCTGGCCGACGTGCTGCTTGGTATGGGCGACGTCGAGAGTGCACGCACCGAACTGACGTTGCTTTCCCCGCGCACAGCGGCCAGCGGCGACGTTCGCATCGCAGCCCTGAACACGCGTATCGCGGCGGCGGAGCAAGCGAGCCATTTGCCGCCTGCGCAGGCGTTGCTGGCGCGTGTGGCAGCAGCGCCGGATAACTTGCAGGCACGGCTCGACCTCGCGAATCGCTATCTGGCGGATCACGCCTACGAGCCCGCATTGCAGACGCTGCTGGAGATCGTTCAGCGCGACCGTGCGTTTGGCGACGACGCCGGCCGTAAATCGATGCTGGCCATTTTCGAGGCCTTATCCGAGACCGACCCGGCCACGGTCGCCGCATGGCGGCGCAAGCTGAGCGCGGCGCTTAACTGAGGCAAATTATCTGAGGCACATCCTTTTCAATACGGACTGTACGCTGATGACTGCTCCTTCTCTGATTACCTTCGCTCCCGATCAGGCGGGCGAAGCCGTCTTCGACCATCCTGCTGAAGCCCGCCGCGTGAGCGGTAATCCGCAACGCGTGACGCGTCCGTTCTACACCGACGCGCTGGGCGAGTTCGATTGTGGTGAATGGACGTGCGAGCCCGGCGCGTGGCGCATCGCCTTCGGCGCGCATCGTCAGGAGTATTTTTCGGTGATCGAGGGGCGTATTCGCATCAGCGACCTCGACGGTAACGCCTCGGAATTCGGGCCAGGCGATGCCTGTGTGATCCCGGCCGGTTTTGAAGGGGTGTTCGAAGTGGTGGAGCCGGTACGCAAGCATTTCGTGATGTTCGAGCGCAAGACGCAATCATGACGCGCCTCATTTTCTTCTGTGGTCACGCGGGGGCAGGCAAGACGACGCTCGCCAAACGGCTGATCCGCCCACTGATCGCCCGTAGCGGGGAAGCGTTCTGTCTGCTCGATAAAGATACGCTTTACGGTGCTTACAGCGCAGCGGTGATGGGCGCACTGACGGGCAATCCGAACGATCGCGACAGTCCTCTGTATTTGCAGACGCTGCGCGAACCGGAGTACGCCGGGCTGTTGGAAACGGCGCGAGAGAATCTGCGCCTCGGCGTGAACGTGCTTGTGGTGGGACCGTTTTCCCGTGAGTTGCGTGAAGGGTTGCTCTTCGACCGCGCGTGGCTCGATATCGATGACGATGTCGGGGTGCATGTCGTTTGGGTGGATCTCGACGAGGCTCACGCGAAGGCGCGCATCGAGAGCCGGGGGAATCCGAACGACGCTTATAAGCTCGCGCATTGGGACGCGTACCGCGTACGTCGGATTTTGCCGCCCGCAGCCGCGTTCCCCGGCTTGATTCGTTTCGACAACACCGCCCCGACGCTGGACGACGACGAGCAGTTGCTGCAAACGCTGCTGGCGCAGACACGCTGATCGTTGAAATTTGTTCCAAGGGAAAAGTCTTAAAACGCGTTTTGCGGGGGGAGGGCGCGGCGCGTGCGTTGCTAAGGTAGGGGCACTTTCCTCCCTGTGCCCACGCCGATCATGTCCCTGCCTCTTTGCCCGTTGTCTTCGCCTGCGGCCAGTGTCGTGGGCTTCTGTAGAAAATTCCTTCATGTTGCCCTGAGGTCGGTGGCCGGGTTGGCGGTCGTCGTCCCGGTCATGGCGCACGCCGGAGGGCCGCCGGTGCCGGGGTTGCCCCGGATCAACACTGTCGCGCTCCCGCTATCGGCAGCGGATTCGCCAGCATCACGCGATAGTGCCGTCACGCAAACGGTGGCGTCGGACGTGGCCCCAACGCTGGCGCGCATTCGCGAGCGTGGACGCATCGTGCTCGGCTACCGGCAGACCGCCGTCCCTTTTTCGTATGTCGACGCAAAGGATCGACCGATGGGGCTGGCATGGGCGCTCTGTCAGCGCATCGTCCCCGCGCTGCAGCGCGAGCTGGCAATGCCGGACCTGCGCGTTACGCCCGTGCGAGTGATCGAGCAGATGCGCGGGCCGATGATCAAGAGCGATGCCATCGACATCGATTGCGCCCCGTCGACGGTCACCGCAACACGTGAGCGGCAGGTGGCTTTCAGCCTTCCGTACTACGCGGCCAACGTTCGCCTCATGGTCCGGCAAGGCGCAGGGATCAACTCCATCGACGACCTTCGCGGGCTTCGGCTCGCCGTTGTGCAAGGAACGACGGCCGAGCGGCTCGTACGCGCCCAGCACGTCCGCACAGGCTTCCAACTCCTCTTGGCACGCGACTATGCCGACGCGTTCCGCATGCTGCGCGAACATCGTGCTCAAGCCCTCGCGCTCGACGACGTGCTTCTCGAAGGCCTGCGCGCTACTAGCAAATCGCCGGATCTGTTTCAAATCGTCGGGCCGCCGCTGTCGAACCAACCCGAGTATTACGCGCTGGTTCTGCCTAAGGATGACCCGGTTTTCAAGGCGCGCGTGGACGCCGCGCTCGCCACGCTGTTCCGCAACGGCGATATGGCCAAGCTCCAACGCGAGTGGTTTCAGACCGCCGTACCACCCTTTGGGCACAGCCTGAATGTCCAACCGTCCGCCGAGGTGCTCGCAGTCTGGAACGCCGGGGCCCGCTTTGGTACCCCCTCCGGCGAGGGGCTCGATACCAGCCCCAACGCTAACCTCACAGGACACGGCGCTTTGACCACCCCCTATCCCCCCGGGAGCTAGGCCGCTGTTCACATTCGACTCACCCCCCCCCGAACTTGCTCACCACACGTCATCGCCCCCCAACGACGGATCGGGGCCCCTTTCCGCCTCTCAGACATAAACCCAACTCGCTGCAGAAAGGGGCCCCAATCCGTCTCTCCCGATTCCCTCCGTTTCTTGTCCTTTCTCTCTCGCTTTTTCATAAGCTAATGACTAAGGTTTCTTTGCCCTCCATCCACCATGTCTGTAAATTCCTATCGTGCTGATAATTTGATAGGAATTTGCTGTGAACGGTTTCAAGGAAGTCAACTGGAAAGGCGTCGCCAAACGCGCCGCATTGGGCCTCACCGTCTGGCTCGCCGCCCAAGCCGCCGTCTCCACGGCTATCGCTGCAACCACCAAAGCTGACGCCCCGGTTGTCGCACTGCCTTCCGTGAACGGTGACCTCACCGGTACCCTCAAGAAGATCCACGACACAGGCCTTATTACCCTCGGCTACCGCGAAGCCGCCATTCCGTTCGCCTATGTCAACGATAAGGGCAAGCCCGTCGGCTATACGATGGATCTCTGCTACGCCGTTGTCGATGCAGTGAAGACGGCCCTCAATATGCCCAATCTTCGCGTGCGTGAAATGTCCGTCACCCCCCAGAACCGCATTCCCCTCGTGAAGAACGGTACGGTGGACCTGGACTGCGCGCCCAATACGATCACACCGGAACGCGCCGAACAGGTCGGCTTCAGTCATCCTTACTATGTTTCAGAGGTTCGCCTGCTGGTGAACAAGAAGGACAACATCCGGGGACTGGATGACCTCAAGGGCCAAAATCTCGTGGCGTCGGCCGGCTCCACCGGTGAACGCCTGGCCCGTCTTCAAGCCGAGAAGGGCGGCTTCCGCGTGATCCCCGCCCGCGATCACGGCGAATCGATGATGACCCTCGAAACCGGTCGCGCCAAAGCCTTCGCGCTCGACGACGTGCTGCTTGCCGGCCTGCGGGCAACCGCGCGCGAACCGGGCGACTTTGCCATTGTTGGAGCGCCCCTGGAAACGGAACTCAATGCCCTGATGCTGCGTCGCGATGATTCGCAATTCAAACGTTTTGTCGACACGACGCTCGCACATGTGTTCAGTTCCGGCGAGATTCGCCGCATTCAGCGCAAGTGGTTCCAACAACCCATCCCCCCGCGTAACGTCAACCTGAACCTCGAACCGAGCAAGGAAGTGATCGAGGTCTGGCATAAGGGGTCCCAAGTGACCGAGTGACGCGCCCCTGAGGCGCGGGCGGCATGAGATGTCCGCCGCGTCCGCCCCCACTGCCGGCCCCAAGCCCGCCTATATTGATATGGGCGGGCTTTTTTTGTTTACACGTTGTTTACACGCCCTTTACCCCTTTTGTCCCCGTCTTTACGCGTCGATCCGTATCTTTCACTGCACGGCTGGCATGCGCATGCGAGGGCGCGTCGCGTCCGTGGCACGCCGGCCGCCACACGATAGGGAGTTGTCATGGACTGGTTATATCTCGGCGTCATCGCGGTGTTCGCTGCCACGACCGTCGGCTTTGTCGCGTTCTGCGCGTCGGTAGGGGGGCAGCAATGACAGCCATGTACTGGCTGAGCGGCGGACTCACGCTCGCGCTGCTCGTTTATCTCGTCTACGCGCTGTTCAAGCCGGAGGACTTAGCATGACACTCAACGCCTGGATCCAGCTCGGCATCTTCCTCGTCGTGCTGCTGGTGCTGGCGCGCCCGCTCGGTCGTTTCATGGCCGACGTACTCGCCGGCGAATCTCGCGTGAACCGCTGGTTCGCGCCGCTGGAACGCGGGCTGTACCGCCTTTGCGGTATCGATCCCGAAAAGGAAATGCACTGGCGCGCCTACGCGCTTGCACTGATCGGCTTCAATGCCCTCGGCGCGTTAGCGGTCTACGCGCTGCAACGCTGGCAAGTCTGGCTGCCGCTCAACCCCCAAGGGTTCGGGGCCGTCTCGCCCGATTCGTCGATGAACACGGCCGTGAGTTTCGTGGCAAACACGAACTGGCAAGGCTACTCCGGCGAATCGACCATGAGTTATCTGACGCAGATGCTCGGTCTGGCCGTCCAGAACTTCATGTCGGCCGCCACGGGTATCGCCGTGGTCATCGCACTCATTCGTGGCTTCGCTCGCCACACAGCACAGACGATCGGCAATTTCTGGGTCGATATGACTCGCATCACGCTCTACATTCTGGTGCCGCTGTCGGTGGTTATCGCCGCCGCTTTCATGAGCCAGGGCGTGATCCAGAATTTCGACGCCTATAAGGACGTGGCCACGCTGCAGGCCACGCACTACGACAACCCGGTGCTCGGCCCAGACGGTCAGCCGAAGGTCGACGCTGCAGGCAAGCCGGTGACAACGCCCGCCGTGACGCAGACGCAAACGCTGCCGATGGGGCCGGTCGCCTCGCAGGAAGCGATCAAGATGCTCGGCACGAACGGTGGCGGCTTCTTCAACGCGAACTCGGCTCACCCGTATGAGAACCCGACGCCACTGTCGAATTTCCTGCAGATCCTCGCGATCTTCCTGATCCCGGCGGCGCTGTGCACTACGTTTGGACGCATGGTCGGCGATCGTCGTCAGGGCCTCGCGATTCTCGCCGCCATGACGATTGCTTTCTCGATTGCAGCGGTCGCTACGGTGTCTGCCGAGCAAGCCGGCAATCCGGTTTTGACAACGCTCGGTGTCGACCAGCAAGTGAGCGCCACGCAGGCCGGCGGCAATATGGAAGGCAAGGAGACACGCTTCGGTATCGTCGCGTCGGGCATTTTTGCGACGGTAACGACGGCCGCGTCGTGCGGTGCCGTCAACGCCATGCACGACTCGCTCACGCCGCTGGGCGGCATGGTGCCGATGTTGCTGATGCAGTTGGGTGAGGTGGTGTTCGGTGGGGTCGGCTCGGGTCTGTACGGCATGCTCGTCTTCGCGATGCTCGCGGTGTTCGTGGCCGGGTTGATGATCGGCCGCACGCCGGAATACCTCGGCAAGAAGATCGAGGCGTTCGAGATGAAGATGGTCGCCGTCGCCGTGCTCATGACGCCGTTGCTCGTGCTGTGCGGTACCGCGCTAGCGGTGCTCGTCGCGGCGGGGCAGGCAGGTGTTGCAAACCCCGGCACACACGGCTTCTCGGAAATCCTCTATGCCTATAGCTCGGCAGCGAACAACAACGGCAGCGCATTTGCCGGTCTGTCGGCCAACACGCCGTTCTACAACAGCACGCTGGCGATCGCGATGTGGTTCGGCCGCTTCTGGGTGATCGTGCCGGTGCTGGCGATCGCCGGTGCACTCGCACGCAAGAAGCGCATTGCCGCCACGTCGGGCACGTTGCCCACGCATGGCCCGCTGTTTGTCGTGCTGCTGCTCGGCACGGTGCTGCTGGTGGGCGCGCTCACCTACATCCCGGCACTTGCACTCGGTCCCGTCGCCGAACATCTGGCGATGATCGGTGCGCATTGAATAATGAAGTGAGGCATTCGAGGCACTCATGAATCAAACCTCAGGAAATACTGTCACCCGGCCGGCAGGCGAAGGGCACGCATCGGCCACCAAGTCGATGTTCGACCCCGCCATCGTGAAGCCGGCCATCGTCGACTCGTTCCGCAAGCTGCACCCGATCACCCAGGCCAAGAATCCGGTGATGTTCGTGGTGTATGTCGGCAGCCTGCTCACGACCGTGCTCTTCGGCATGGCCGTCGCAGGTCACGCCGAGGCGAGCGCGCCGTTCATCCTCGCGATCACGCTCTGGCTGTGGTTCACGGTGCTGTTCGCGAACTTCGCAGAAGCGCTGGCGGAAGGCCGCAGCAAAGCGCAGGCCGCGTCGCTGCGTCAGGCAAAGAAGAACGTGCCGGCCAAGCAACTGCGCGCCGCCCGTCGTGACGCGGAATGTCTGGTGATCGATAGCGCCAGCCTGCGTCGCGGTGACTTCGTACTGGTCGAAGCCGGCGACGTGATTCCGGCCGACGGCGATGTGGTGGAGGGCGTGGCATCGGTCGACGAATCGGCCATCACGGGGGAGTCTGCCCCGGTGATCCGCGAGTCGGGCGGTGATTTCTCGGCCGTGACCGGTGGCACGCGGGTGCTCTCGGACTGGATCGTCATGAAGGTGACGGTCAATCCGGGTGAAGCGTTCCTCGATCGTATGATCGCGATGGTCGAAGGCGCGAAGCGTCAGAAGACGCCGAACGAAATCGCCCTCACGATCCTGCTCGTCGCGCTCACGCTGGTGCTGCTGCTCGCCACCGCTACGCTGCTGCCGTATTCGATCTACAGCGTGTTCGTCATGCAGGCGGGGCGTCCGGTCACGATTACGGTGCTCGTCGCGCTGCTGGTGTGTCTGATTCCGACGACCATCGGCGGGCTGCTCTCTGCCATCGGTGTGGCAGGGATGAGCCGGATGATGCAGGCGAATGTGATCGCCACGTCGGGCCGCGCCGTGGAAGCGGCCGGCGACGTCGACGTGCTGCTGCTCGACAAGACCGGCACGATCACGCTGGGCAACCGTCAGGCGTCGCAGTTCGTGCCCGCACCGGGTGTGGATGAGCGCGCGCTGGCCGATGCTGCGCAACTCGCGTCGCTGGCCGACGAAACGCCGGAAGGCCGCAGCATCGCGGTGCTCGCCAAGCAACGCTTCAATTTGCGCGAGCGCGAAATGAGCGGTCTGCACGCTATCTTTATCCCGTTCACCGCGCAAACGCGTATGAGCGGTGTGGATCTGGTCGACAAGCAGATTCGCAAGGGCGCGGCCGACGCGGTCAAGCGTTATGTGGAATCGGCCGGTGGCCTGTGGCCGGTCGCGCTGGCCACTTCGGTGGACGAGATCGCACGCCGCGGCAGCACGCCGCTGGTGGTAGCCGAGCAAGACGCGCAAGGCACTCGCGCGTTGGGTGTGATCGAGTTGAAGGACGTGGTCAAGGGCGGTATTAAGGAGCGATTCGCCGAGCTGCGCCAGATGGGCATCACGACGCTGATGGTCACGGGCGATAACCGCCTCACGGCTGCCGCCATCGCGGCCGAAGCCGGTGTTGACGATTTCCTCGCCGAAGCGACGCCGGAAGCCAAGCTTGCGACGATCCGCAAGTATCAGGCCGAAGGCAAGCTCGTGGCGATGACCGGCGACGGCACGAACGATGCCCCGGCGCTCGCGCAGGCCGACGTGGCCGTGGCGATGAACTCGGGCACGCAAGCCGCGAAAGAGGCCGGCAATATGGTCGACCTGGATTCGAACCCGACCAAGTTGATCGAGATCGTCGAGATCGGCAAGCAGATGCTGATGACGCGCGGCAGTCTCACCACGTTCTCGATCGCGAACGATGTGGCGAAGTATTTCGCGATCATTCCGGCCGCATTCGCCACCACGTACCCGCAACTCGACGCGCTCAACGTGATGCGTCTGGCGAGCCCGTCGTCGGCGATTCTGTCGGCGGTGATCTTCAACGCGCTGATCATCGTGGTGCTGATTCCGCTGGCGCTCAAGGGCGTGAAGTACCGCCCGCTCGGGGCCGCGACGCTACTGCGCCGTAACCTCGTGATTTACGGTCTGGGCGGGATTCTGGTGCCGTTCGTAGGTATCAAGGCCATCGACATGATCATCGCCGCGATGGGTTGGGCCTGATTACGGGCTTCCGGGCGCGTTTGCCCACAGGGGCCGCGCGTCCGGGCCTCATTGCTGAAACTCTAAGGAATAGACGTCATGAAATCCCTCTTGCGCCCGATGCTGAGCCTGTTCGTCGTGCTCTCGGTCATCACGGGGCTGGTGTATCCGCTGGTCGTGGCCGGCATCGGCCGGGCGGCGTTCTCGCGCGAAGCCACCGGTAGCCTGATCTACAAGGACGGCCGTGCCGTTGGCTCGTCGCTGATCGGCCAGAACTTCGACGAACCAAAGTACTTCTGGGGGCGTCTGTCGGCCACGGCGCCAATGCCCAATAGCGGCGCGGCTTCGGGCGGCTCTAATTTCGGCCCGCTCAATCCCGCCCTCGCCGACGCCGTGAAGGCCCGCATCGCCGCGCTGCGCGACGCCGACCCGAGCGCCACGCTGCCGGTGCCTGCCGATCTGGTGACGGCGTCCGCCAGCGGTCTCGATCCGCAAATCAGCCCGGCGGCCGCAGACTATCAGGTCGCTCGCGTGGCCAAGGCGCGTGGCCTCGCGCCCGATGCCGTGCGCTCGCTCGTGGCACGCTACACCGAAGGCCGCCAATGGGGCATTTTCGGAGAGGCACGGGTGAATGTTCTGAAGCTCAACCTCGCGCTGGACGGACTCGCACCCGGTAGCGTCTGAAAAGGGCATCCGCTGACGGGGTAGGCCGGTGAATCGCTGGTCTTGCCCGACGGCCTGCGGTAGATTGGCGGCACGCCCCGGCGCGTGCCGCTTTTTGCATCGCCGGGCGACCGGTGATTTGATTCTTGCCACGCCATATGGCGTGGCTCGCGCCTTCATAGTGGACTGATCCGATGGCTGGCATGGAACGCCCCGATCCCGACGAATTGCTCGACAAGCTGCAACGCGACGAAGCGCGCGGCCGGCGTGGCCGGCTGAAGATTTTCTTCGGTGCGTCTGCGGGGGTCGGCAAGACGTTTGCGATGTTGCAGGCGGCACGCAAGCTCAGCGACGAGGGCACCGACGTCGTCGTCGGTGTGCTGGAGACGCATGGCCGCGAAGAAACGGCGCGCTTGTTGGACGGGCTGGAAACCTTGCCGCAGAAGGCGGTCGAGTACCGTGGCCGTGTACTGCGGGAATTCGATCTCGACGGCATGCTTGCACGCAAACCGGCCGTGGCGCTAGTGGATGAACTGGCCCACGCGAATGTGCCGGGCGAGCGCCACATGAAGCGTTGGCAGGATGTGCAGGAGCTGCTCGATGCCGGCATCGACGTGTACACCACACTCAACGTGCAACATTTGGAGCGGTTCAACGACGTAGTCGGTCAGATCACCGGCATTCGCGTATGGGAGACGGTGCCCGATCGCATCTTCGATCTTGCCGACGAGGTGAAACTGGTCGATCTGCCGCCAGACGAACTGCTTGAGCGAATGCGTGAGGGCAAGGTGTACATGGCAGCGCAGGCCGAGCGCGCCGTGCGCAATTTTTTCCGCAAGGGCAACCTGATTGCCTTGCGCGAACTGGCGCTGCGCCGCACCGCCGATCGTGTCGACGCGCAGATGCGCGAATACCGCGCCGATCAGTCGATCAGTCAGGTCTGGCAGGCACGTGAGCGGCTGCTCGTCGCCGTTGGGCCGGGGCCGGAAGGTGTGGCGCTAGTGCGTTCGGCCGCGCGGCTGGCGGCAAGCCTGCGTGCCGACTGGCTGGCCGTGCACGTGGAAACCCCAGCGATGCTGCGGCAATCGCCGGCGCGTCGCGAAAGCACGTATGCAACGCTCAAGCTCGCGCAAGAACTCGGCGCGGAAACCCTCACGCTCGACGGCGCGCAAGCCGCTACCACGCTGCTGGCCTATGCGCAGATGCGCAATGTCTCGAAGCTGGTGGTCGGGGCAAGTGGCGCGCGGCGTTGGTGGACCGCGCGCACGCCGCTGCATGAGCAACTGTTGCGGCTCGCGCGTGGCGTCGATGTCGTACTGATCGGGCCAGCCGCTGGCGACTCGGCAGCAGACAAGCGCGTCGTGCGCGGAGACTGGCGCGACTGGTTCGAGACGGCGCCTGAGTTGGAACTGGTCGGCGGTCCGTGGCGTGCTTATGCGTGGGCCGTCGGTATCTGCGGCGGCGTGTCGCTCGTTGCGGCGGAACTCACGTCGTTCCTCGATCTGGCCAATATCGCGATGCTGTATCTGCTCGGCGTGATCGTCGCCGCCATGCGGCTGGGTCGCGGGCCGGGCGTACTCGCTTCGTTTCTGTCTGTGTTGGCGTTCGACTTTTTCTTCGTCCCGCCGAAGATGTCGTTGTCGGTGTCGGATACTCAGTATCTTCTGACGTTCGCCGTCATGCTGACCGTGGCGCTCGTCATCAGCCATCTGACAACAAGCCTGCGCTTTCAGGCGCGGCTGGCCACGTGGCGTGAGCGTCGTACGGGCGCGGTGTATGCCATGGCCCGCGAACTGGCGGCGGCGCTCACGACGCCACAGATCGTGGAGATCGGCTCGCGCCACGTGCGCGAAGTGTTTCAGGCGCGTGTGGCGCTATTGTTGCCGGACAGCCAGGGCAGCGTGCGTCAGCCGGTGGAGAACGCGCGGGCAGAGACCATGCCTGCCCATATCGACACCGACGTTGCACAGTGGGTCTACGACCGTCAGCAGGCCGCCGGGCAGGGCACGAACACGTTGCCGGCATCCGACGCCTACTATCTGCCGCTACGCGCCCCCATGCGCACGCGCGGCGTGCTGGTGGTTGCGCCGGAGCCGGACGGGGGCGGCACGATCGACACGCCGGAGCAGCAACGTCTGCTCGATACGTTCGCCGCACAAATCGCTCTGGCGCTAGAGCGCGTGCATTACGTCGAGATCGCGCAGGATGCACTGGTGACGATGGAGTCGGAGCGGCTGCGCAATTCCTTGCTCTCAGCGATCTCGCACGACCTGCGTACACCGCTCACATCCATTGTGGGTTTCGCGAGTATGCTCAGTCGCAATGCACAGACACCCGGCCCGCTGCGCACCGAACTCGTCGATGCCATTCACGAGGAAGCGCAGCGCATGACCGGTCTCGTGACCAATTTGCTCGACATGGCGAAGTTGCAAGCGGGCGGGGTGCAACTCAACCGTCAGTGGCAGATGCTCGAGGAGGTGGTCGGCACATCGCTGCGCGCCAGCCGCCGGGTGCTTGCCGGGCATGTGGTCACGACCCAACTGCCCGCCGACCTGCCGCTACTGCGCTTCGACGCCGTGCTGCTCGAACGACTATTCACCAACTTGCTGGAGAATGCGGCGAAGTACTCGCCCGCAGGTTCCCATATCGAAATTGCTGCGCGCGTGCACGGCGACGACGTTGAAGTGAGTGTGAGCGATGATGGTCCCGGCCTGCCTCCGGGCATGGAGGGCCGTATCTTCGAGAAGTTCATGCGAGGTGAGAAGGAGTCTGCCAAGCCCGGTATCGGACTCGGGCTTGCGATTTGCCGCGCCATTGTCGAGGCGCATGGCGGTAAAATTCATGCCACCAATGTGCCTGACGGTCACGGTGCCCGGTTCGTCTTTACGTTGCCGGTGGAGACGCCGCCGGTGGCCCCGGACGCGCCCGAAGGCGTCGGCGAGGACGAGTCGAATATGACCGAGATGAACGACGTGAGGCCCACGAAGGACGAAGGCTCGCCGTCGTCCCGCTCTCCGGACCCCAACGCGACAGAAGAACATGAGTGAACCCACCATCACCATCGTGGTGATTGAAGACGAACGACAGATTCGACGCTTTCTACGCACCTCCCTGGAGGCCGAAGGCATGGTCGTGCATGAGGCGGAAGCCGGACGGCAGGGCATGGTCGAGGCCGCCACACGCAAGCCCGATCTGCTCATCGTTGATCTGGGCCTGCCGGATATCGACGGCGTAGAGGTCATCCGGGAAGTGCGAAGCTGGACTGACATGCCGATCATCGTGCTGTCCGCCCGCAATGAGGAAGCCGAGAAGGTGGTGGCGCTCGACGTGGGTGCCGACGATTACCTGACCAAGCCGTTCGGGGTGTCGGAACTGCTCGCACGAATTCGCGCGCAATTGCGGCGGCACCATCGTGGCGGCAACTCGGAGACGCTCGATGAGGCGTTTTCGTTCGGCGATATCCATATCGATCTCGCAAGACGCAAGGTCACGCGTGCGGGCGAGCCTGTCCACCTCACGCCTATCGAATACCGGCTGCTGGTCACGCTGGTACGGCATGCGGGGCGCGTACTGACGCATCGGCAATTGCTCAAGGAAGTGTGGGGCCCTTCGCATGTAGAGAGCAACCACTACCTGCGCATCTATATGGGGCACCTGCGCCAGAAGCTGGAGGCCGATCCGGCTCAGCCTCAGCACATCCTGACCGAGACGGGCGTCGGTTACCGGCTTGAGGTCGAGGCGATCGGGTGACCAACTGACCGGCAACCGGATGATGCTCGCCCGCCAGTGCTTGGCGGCACGGTAACGCGCCACTCAATGCCCCTGTGATAGGTGAGGCCTACGGCGATAAGGCGCTGGCTTTGTTAAAATCGCGGTGTTCCGTCCGGCGTGTCTGGCGATCTCCCTTGCGGTGATGTGCCGAGCTGCGGTTACGCGACGTCGGCGCTGCGCCATTTCATTCGACATCCGATGGAACCCATTGCCAGGACGGCCTGGCAATCGGCTCGCTTTTCTTCCGGGGACGACCCCGATTTTTTCATCGGAGTCAGTCATGGCCTGGATCCTTCTCGTCTTTGCCGGTTTGCTCGAAGTGGCATGGGCCGTTGGCCTGAAGTACACGCAAGGTTTTTCGCGTCTTGTGCCATCGGTCTTCACGATTGCGGCTATGGTCGGCAGCGTCTGGCTGCTGGCGCTCGCCGTGCGTTCCCTGCCATTGGGTACCGCGTATGCCATTTGGACCGGCATCGGCGCCGTCGGCGCTTTCGTCCTGGGCATCGTGCTCTTCGGGGAGTCGGCGTCTGCGGCCCGCATCGCCAGCGTGACGTTGATTCTGGCGGGGCTCGTCGGGCTGAAGCTGACGGCAGCCTGAGGGCGCGCCCGGGCTGGCTCGGACCGAACCATATCCTCAACTTTCGGCACCAGTGGTGCGTTGCCGTAACGCGCGGCATAATGGCGCCGTAGCGGTCGAATTACCTTTCGGTGGCAGTCCGGCGGCAAGGGAGCGTCTCCGGTCTTCACCGGTCACTTCAGTCCGGATGGCGTGGCGGTAATGCGTCTTGCCGGTTGGCCGCTATCGCGTCGGTGGTCTGAGGCGCGTGATCGTGCGACGCCGTCATGTCGGCGGCAGCGAGGTCACCATGCTTGAATCGATTGCGTTGGGCGCAGGGCTGTCGTGGGGCAGCGGTCTGCGGTTGTACCTGACGGTGTTCTGCGCGGGACTGGCGGCGCGTCTGGGCTGGTTGCATCTGCCGCCGTCGCTGATGGTGCTGACGTCGACGTGGGTGATTGCCACGGCCGGTGTGCTGGCTGTCATCGAGTTCTTCGCCGACAAAATCCCTTTCGTCGATAGTGCCTGGGACGCGGTGCATACCTTCATCCGCATTCCTGCCGGGATCGTGCTGGGGGCGGCGGCGCTGGGACAGATGGACCCGACGGTCACGGTGCTGGCCGGTCTGACGGGCGGTGCGCTGGCGGGAACGGCGCATCTGGCCAAAGCGGGTAGCCGCGCGCTGATCAACACGTCGCCGGAACCTTTCTCCAATGTTGCGGCCTCAGCCGGCGAAGATATCTCCACGGTGGGCGGACTGGCGCTTGCGTTTTTCCTTCCCGCCGTTTTTCTCGTAATGTTGCTGGTCTTCGTCGTGCTGGCGTGGTGGTGGCTGCCCCGCGTCTGGCGCGGGTGGCGCTCGTTGCTGGCGCGGGTCAAAGGATAGAGGAACGATGGGGTTCACTGAGGTTGCCCGCCAGGCATGGCGGATGTTCCTGCGCGACTGGCGCGCGGGCGAGCTGCATCTGCTTCTCGTGGCGTTGTTGCTGGCGGTCGGCGCACTCTCCAGCGTAGGTTTTCTCTCGGATCGGATGCAGGGTGGGCTCGAGCGTGACGCGCGGCAGATGCTTGCCGCCGATCTCGTCGTTCGCAGCGACGCCCCGTTGTCATCCGAATTCACCCGTCAGGCGCAAGCCGACGGGCTGACGATGGCCGTCGTCGCCAATTTCCCCAGCATGGCCAGTGCCATTGCGCAAAGCGGACAGGTCGGCGCGAGCCGTCTATCGTCGCTCAAGGCCGTCAGTGACGGCTATCCCTTGCGCGGGCGCGTGCGTACCGCACCCGATGCGGGCGGCGGCACGCCGGATGCTCCCGCCGCCGGTATTCCCGCGCCGGGCACGGTCTGGGTCGATGCCGCATTGCTCGACGCCCTGCATGTCAAACCCGGCGAGTCCATTCGTGTGGGCAATCGGACATTGCGCATCGCGGCTGTCATTACGCGCGAGATGGATCGTGGCTATGGCTTCGGATCGCTGGCGCCGCGCGTCATGATGCGCTTCGACGAACTGCCGTCGACGGGCCTCGTGCAGTTCGGCAGCCGCATCACTTATCGCCTGTTGTTGGCGGGAACAGACGCTCAGGTTGGCAAGTTCGCGGCGTGGGCGCGTCCCGCGGCGGAACAGGCCCGTGGCGTGCATCTCGAATCGCTGGAAGAAGGGCAGCCGCAGGTGCGTCAGACGCTCGATCGCGCCGAACGATTCCTGTCGCTGGTCGCATTGCTCGCTGCCGTGCTGGCGGCGGTGGCCGTGGGCATCGCCTCGCGTCGTTACAGCGAGCGCCATCTCGACGCTTGTGCCGTGATGCGTTGTCTGGGACTTTCGCGCCGCGCCCTGCGCGGCATGGTGACGTTCGAATTCATCGGACTGGGTCTGATTGGCGGCGTATTGGGCGTCGCGCTTGGCTATGCGGCGCATTGGGCGCTGCTGGCGCAGTTGGGGGACGTGATACCGGCGGGGCTGCCCGCACCGACGTGGCGTCCGGCGCTTTTCGGCCTGACGAGTGCGCTGGTTATGCTGCTGGGATTCGCTTTGCCGCCGTTGCTCCCGCTGTCGGAGGTCGCACCGCTGCATGTGCTGCGTCGCGACGTGGTGGGAGGTGCCCGGCGGCAAGGATGGCTGGCGTATGGCGCGAGCGCGCTCGCCTTCGGCGCACTGTTGCTGTTCGCCGCACGAGACCTGCGCCTCGGCGCGATGGTGGCCGGTGGTTTCGTTGCCGGCGCAGTCGTGTTCGGCGTGCTCGCATGGCTTGCCATTCGCGTGCTGGCGGCCTTGGCACGGCGCCCAGGTGCCGCAGGCGGGGCGATGGGCGGTATCGGATGGCGCTATGCGGTGGCGGGCCTGCGCCGTCGTGGCCTCGGCAGTGCCTTGCAGGTGGTGGCGCTCGGGCTTGGCCTGATGGCGCTGCTGCTGCTTGCCGTCACGCGAAACGATCTGGTCGCGGGCTGGCGTCAGTCGAGTCCGCCGGATGCGCCGAACCGCTTCGTCATCGATATCCAGCCTGGACAGGATGCACCGGTGCTCTCGCAACTTCGCGCGGCGGGGCTGCCTGATGTACAACTCTCCCCGATGATTCGCGCGCGTCTGACTGCCGTCAACGGCAAACCCGTGACGGGCGAGCGCTACACGGAAGAGCGAGCGCGGCGTCTGGCCGAGCGCGAGTTCAACCTGTCGTACACAACCGGGTTGCCCGACGGAAATCGCGTGACGGCCGGGCAGTGGTACGGCGACGCGACGACGCCGCAGATTTCGATGGAAGAAGGCATCGCGAAGACGCTGGGTCTGAAGCTCGGCGATACGCTTCGCTTCGAAGTCACGGGGCAGACCATCGACGCGCCGATCACGAGCCTGCGCAAGCTGGACTGGGGCTCGATGCGCGTGAATTTCTTCGTGGTGATGCCGCCCGCCGCGCTGCGCGATTTCCCGATGACCTGGATCACCTCGTTCCATCTCGAGCCGAAGCAGCAGCGCGTGGCCGACGCGTTGGTGCGCGATTTTCCCAACGTGACGGTGATCGACACAGGCGCGTTGCTCGCACAGATCCAACAGATTCTGTCGCAAGTGATCGATGCGGTGCAGGCACTCTTTCTCTTCACGCTCGCCGCAGGCGTGCTGGTCTTGTACGCTGCGCTTGCCGGCACGCGCGACGAACGGATGCGCGAGAGCGGTATTCTGCGCGCGCTGGGGGCCTCGTCGCGGCAACTGCGCGACGTGCATCTGGCGGAGCTGGTAACGGTTGGCGCGCTGGCCGGACTGCTGGCCGCGCTGGGGGCCGGTGCACTCGGCTGGGCACTGGCGCGTTACGTCTTCGAGTTCGCGCTGAACTTCAATCCGTGGCTGCCGGTGCTGGGCGTTGGTGCCGGCGTGCTATGTGCGCTGGCCGGCGGATGGAGTGGCCTGCGCGCCGTGCTGCGCCAGTCGGCGCTGCGCACGCTGCGCGAAGTCTGACGCACGCGAGGGGCGCGGCATTGTGCCGCGCCCGGGCGGATGGCCGACGATGGCAGACGTTGTGGGCCTCGGGCACAATAGCGGTCATGACGACCGAAAACACCCCTCAAACCTCTCAGGCAGACGACATGCAGGATACGCCTGCGCAACCGACGGCCTTTTCCCTGCTCGGCGGCGAGGATCGCGTACGCGAGCTTGTCGACCGTTTCTACGATTTGATGGACCTGGAATCGGAGTTCGCCGGTATTCGCAGCATGCATCCGGAGGCGCTTGGCGGGTCGCGCGATAAGCTCTTCTGGTTCCTGTGCGGGTGGCTGGGCGGCCCTAACCACTACATCGAACGATTCGGGCATCCCATGCTGCGCGCTCGCCATCTGCCGTTCCCGATTGCGACGAGCGAGCGCGACCAATGGCTGCGCTGCATGGCGTGGGCCATGCAGGACATCGGCGTGGAAGCGTCGTTGCAGGAGCGGCTCATGCAGGCGTTTCATGGCACTGCCGATTGGATGCGTAACCGGGCCGGTTAATCGCACTGCCGTGTCAACCGACGGTTAGGTGAAGCCCTATGGGCGTGTGTCGGAAGGGCGGACTCGCCCTTCCTGCGCCGCACACGAGCGTCACGGCGTTGAGGGGGCATGCGTGAGCAGGGCGCTGAAACGCAATGCTCACGCGCGTGGCTTACGGTTGTGGACTCTCCGTTCGTGCCGGGGTCTCCGGCGCATCGTGAAACTCGTCGTCCGAAGCGTCCGAAACGTCCGAAACGTCCGAAACGTCCGAAACGTCCGAAACGTCCGAAACGTCCGAAACGTCCGAAACGTCGATGACGGCATCGAAGAATTCGTCATCGTCGCCAGAAGCCAGGGACGCGGTGTCCACGATATCCGCGTTATTGGATTGGACTGACGGCTGTGCTGCGTTTCCGTTCGGCACTCGCGGAACGACCGTGACGCCATCCAGTATGTAGTCCACGGTCGGTCGGGGCGCCATATGCACGTAGGCTTGATCGTCTTCCAGCACAACAAAGTTCACACCGGCCTCTGCCGCGACGATTCTATCCATTGACGCTCGCCTTTCACGACCGTCAACGATCGTTCCCAACACTCGGTTTTGCACGAAGTCGGCGGCCGTCGCCACACCGTCGGCGATCGCGGTGCTTGCATCTTCATTCGCAGCGTCTTTCAGCCATGTGGGCACGGATATGCCCAACGACTCGAGCAATGGCGCGGCACCGTTGTGCACGGCGCCGAACACCAGCGGACCGTTGGTGGCGGCCATGTTCAGCGCTCCACCGTATTCTTGCAGTGCGTTGCTACCCATCCAATGCCCTATCGTCTGGAAGACATTCGTATCACGAATGTCGGTGCCCGGGATGTCGGGCGAGTTGTTGAATTTCGTGACGGCAAGGATCAGGTTCGCAATCTGTACGGTGGCTGAAATGGCATGAAGCGGAATATCGACATACTCTTTCCAATCGTGGTCCATCGTGGCGACGGCAACACCCAGCGCCGTGGTCTTGGCGATGACGTTGACGACATGGCCGACGAGGGCAGCATTGCGCGCGCCGCGATGCGTTTGCACGGTGCTCTGAAACTCTTCCCAACGCCCCGCCATCAGATCCTTGGGCGCTTCCGGCATGGTGATTTGCACCTGGGCGTTTCCACCCGCGTTCGCGGTGTAGGAGACTTGAGGGACGTGAGTGGGCTGAATGGAGCGCGAGGTATTACCTATCGTCATGAGAATCTCCCGGAGATGAGTTGGCGTTAGATCGTGGCGAGAAATCGTTCGGCGTCGGCGCCGACGTCGGCATAGGCCGCGTTTTCCCGGGAGGTCTCGAGGGCGTGCAAGGCCAGGTCGCGCGCGAGCGCAGCGTCGCCCAGCTTCGCCAGGCACTGGGCGCAAATCAGCATGGGTTGGGGGGCGTCGGGCGTGAACATCGACACCGTGCCGAGCGGCGCGATGGCGAGCGCGTATTCTTCTCGCGCGAAGTGCGCGTAGCCGATCAGCTTGTTTACGCTGATGTCCAGCGGACGTTCCTTGAGGAGTGGATAGAGCCGATGGAGCGCCGCTTCATAATCGGCGGCGTTGTAAGCGTCGCGCGCTTCCTGATAGCGCAGGGTGGCAGTGTCGATGGGCGCTGAGCGCGCAGGCCCGGTGACGCCGCAGCGGGGGGGCTGGGGGGTGTATCGCGTGGAGTGCATGAGAGTGGCTTTCCGGTTTGCATCGTTTCGGATTGATGAGCACGCAGGGGGTGCTCGGACGAATGTTATGGTCGACGCCATAACCGTCTCTTTCGAATCGTGGACAACAATGTCGTCTGCCCTCTATGCGTCAACGTATTGGGAAAAACGGGGTGTCACGCGCCCCGCGTATGCCCAATTTGACGACGTTGGGCCAATGCTGTGAAACCTTTGCACGGTGGCGGCACCGGCGGTGTCCGCTACAACGAAGACATGCCCGTAAGCACGCAACGACCGTACCGGCGCTTCGGCGCCGGATTGTCTCTTGTCACGAATGCGTAGTTCGCGCGACGATAGAGCGTTAAATAAGGAGACGCCCCATGACTACCGAAGCCCTCTTTCGCCAAGATGCCTATCTGCGCCAGTGCGAGGCGCGCATCACGCATATCGACGAGACCGGGATCATGCTCGATCGCACCGTGTTCTATCCACTGGGCGGCGGGCAAGCGGGAGATGCAGGGGGCTTCGTCCTTGCGGATGGCACAAGACTGACCATTGCCGACACGCGCAAGTCGAAGCAAGAGGGCGCGACGCCCGACGACGCGGTGCATGTGCCCGCCGAGGGGCAGGAGGACTGGCTGGCGCGTGTGTCCGTTGGCGACACTGTGCGTGCCGAAATCGACTGGGAGCGGCGCTTCCGCCATATGCGTTTTCATACGGCGTCGCATCTGATGTGCGCCGTGCTGCCGCATCCGGTCGACGGGTGCAGCATTACGACGGAGTACGCGCGACTCGACTTCGTCACGAACGAGCCGATCGAACGCGAGACCGTCGAAGCGGGATTGGCGGCGTTGGTGGCGGTGGCACGGCCGGTGGCCATCGACAGCATTAGCGACGAGGAGATGGCTGCGCGTCCCGAACTGGTGCGCACGATGAGCGTGAAGCCGCCGGTGGGGCTGGGACGTGTGCGCCTGGTGCGCATCGAGGGGATCGATCTGCAACCTTGCGGTGGTACGCATGTGGCCAACACGGCGGAGATTGGTGCGTTGCGCGTGGCCAAGATCGAGAAGAAGACCTCACGCACGCGCCGGGTGGTGTTGGCATTCGCCTGAGTCTGGCATCATGCGAGCCATCCCCTCCTGTTCTCTCCCCGTATCAGGACTATTGATGGCGACTCCGGCAGCAGACATTTCTCCGCAAGCACAACCCTGGCAAGCCGTGCTCGATTTCTGGTTCGGCACCCCGGATTCTCCGGAGTACGGCCTGTCGCGCCCCGAGTGGTTTCGTAAATCGGAGGCGTTCGATGAAGAGATACGTACCCGCTTTGGTGCGCTGCATGCCCGGGCGCTCGCTGGGGAATTGGCAGACTGGGCGCAGGCGCCGATCGGTGCCTGCGCGCTGATCGTGGTGCTCGATCAGTTTTCCCGCAATCTGTTCCGGCATCAGGCGAAAGCGTTTGCGGGCGATGCGCTCGCGTTGGCCGTCGCGCGCCGTTTGGTAGCGGCCGGCGGCGATCAGCGTTTGCCAACCGCGCAGCATCGCGTGTTTGTCTATCTACCGTTCGAACACGACGAATCGCTGGAGAGTCAGCATCTCTCGCTCGCGTTGTACGAGCAACTGGCGAAGGTGTCGGGGCTGGTCGATAACCTCGATTACGCGCGCAAACACGCGGTTATCATCGAGCGTTTCGGACGCTACCCGCATCGCAATGCGGCATTGGGGCGTGCCTCGACGCCGGAGGAAATCGCTTTTCTGAAGGCGCCGGGTTCGTCGTTCTGACGACGACCGGCGTTGCGCTCAGGCCCGGCGGCGCTGCCGCCATTGGATCGCGTAGTATCCGATGACATAAGCGAGCAGACTGCCGACGACGGCACAGGCGGTGAGGCCTGCCGCCAGATACAGCGTCGCGGTGCCGAAGTCGAAATGCTTCAATTGGGACCAGAGGCTCTCGCTGGCCCGCGCGGCGGCGGCCACCGTTGCCTCGATCTCCGCTTGTGGCGACCAATCGAACATCCAGCGGCCCAGACGATGCGCCCCCAGGTAGACGAAGGGCGCCGTCAGCGGATTGGTCACCAGCGTGCCGGCAGCAGCGACGAAGAGGTTCCCGCGTAGCAACGCCGCCACGAGAATGGCCACCAGCATCTGACCAAACGGAATCAGAATCCCGAAAAATACGCCGCACGCCAGTCCGATGGCCACGCCACGCGGTGTGGGCTGCCACAAGCTACGGCGCAGCAGCAGGCCGGCATGCGGGCGCAGCCAGCGTGAGCGCAGCAGCCGCATTGGGCGAAGCATCTTTAACATCATGGGCAGGTTGCTCGTCGAGGAATGTGTTGACCCAGGCGGGCGTGAGGCAGTGGCGTGTGTGAATTACCCGCACGCAACGGATGTCTGAGTGCTGCGTGCCAAAGGAGTTCAATGGCGAGGCGAGGGGACGCTGTGCGCGATGGCCTGGTTTGGCAGGCCTAACGGCTGAATAACGGCAGGATAACGGCCGGGAGAGGGGAATGCTGGCGCTGCGCAGCGGAGGTGCTGCGCAGCGATCACGCCGATACGCTCAGACTTGCGTACGCTGATGCGCCCAGCGATCGACTTGCGACGGTTTGAAGTGTCGCATTGTCTCGAGCAGCGTCTCGGGCGATGCGGCGACTTGCAACTGATCGAGCTGCGCGCCCTTGAGGAACTGTTCCGTCACCATCGATTGGAGGAACACCATCAGCGGGTCGTAATACTGCTCGACGTTGAGCAGACCGATCGGTTTTGCGTGGTAACCGATTTGCAGCCACGTGAAGACTTCGAACAGTTCTTCGCACGTGCCGATGCCACCCGGCATGGCGATGAAGGCATCCGACAGGTCGGCCATCATCTGCTTGCGCTGGTGCATGTTCTCGACGACGTGCAACTGCGTCAGCCCGGTGTGACCGACTTCCTTTTCCATCAGCGCTTTCGGAATGATGCCGACGACCTGACCGCCATGGGCCAGCACGGCGTCGGCGATGATGCCCATCAGCCCAACCTTGCCTCCGCCGTACACGAGGCGAATGCCGGCTTCGGCCATGCGACGGCCCAGCTCACGTGCTGCCTCGGCATACGCGGGACGCACGCCCGTGGCGGCGCCGCAATAGATACAAATGGATTTGACTTCTGACGACATGCTTTACTGCGCTCCCTTGGATGCTGATGCCTTGCGCGCCATTTCATCGTACATCGCGCGCGCGTGGCCCTTCAGATAGGGCGCCATTTGCGAGAGGATGTGATAGCTCGCCTGATGCAGCCCGGCGCCGATTTCTTCCGGATCGTTGTATTTGCGCGGGTTCATCACGAATTGATAGGACAGCCAGTACGTGGAAAGCACCACCATGTTGGTGGTTACCACGTCAATCTGCTCCGGCGTGATCTCCATTTCCCCGTCGGCTACGAGCAGGTCGCACATCTCGCGTGCGAAACGCCGTTTGTGGCCCACGATTTGCTTGAAGTGTGTCTCGAGCGTTCGATTGCGCGCGAGCAGATCGTTCAGGTCGCGATAAAGGAACCGGAAGCGCCACAGAAATTCGGACATGTACTGGAGGTACGTTCCGACTTCGTCAAGGTCTGGCTTGTGGTCGTCAGGCAGCCGCAGTCGCCGTTCGATTTCCTGTTCGAACTGCGCAAAGATGCTGTTGATGATGTCGTCTTTGTTGCGGAAGTGATAGTACAGATTGCCGGGGCTGATTTTCATCTCCTCGGCAATCGTGGTGGTCGTTACATTCGGTTCACCGATTTCGTTGAAGAGTCGTAGCGACACTTCAAGAATTCGTTCGCGGGTTCGGCGTGGCGGCTTTGCTTCCATGTCTGTCGGCCCCGGTTAGCGGCAAGCTTGGCGAAGGATGTTCTCCGCTTGCGTCTATCAGTTGAATATCAAGTATACGGCGACCGATTATACCCGGCAGCCGCGTACTGCCAAGCATGGGGGAGGGGGCCCGGAGCGATATCAGAAAAGCGCCGTACGTACCAGAGCGACGATGACGGGCCCGGCGAGCGAGACCCAGGTGAGCAGGCAAAATCCGAGTGCGACGAGGACCGCCGCACTCCCGAAATCCTTCGCGCGCTTGGAGAGTTCGTGCCGTTCGAGCGAAATGCGGTCGATGGCGGCTTCGATGCTGGAGTTGACCAGTTCGATGATGAGCACGAGCAGAACCGAACCAATGAGCAGTACGCGCTCGACGGCGGTGACGTGCAGGAAGATTGCTGCCGGCAGGAGGATGGCGGCGAGCGCCAGTTCCTGCCGGAAAGCGCTCTCTTCGAACACGGCGAACTTGAAGCCGGACAGGGAGTACTTCAGGGCGCGCCAGGCGCGCATGATGCCCCGGTTGCCCTTGTACGGATTCGGCTGTTTGTCGCGTGGCGGCGGGTGATCGATGAACAAGCGTCAGGTTCCTCGCCGCAACGGGCTCTGGAGGTGGATCAGATCGCGGGCGCGAGCGACGGCTCGGGCTTGCGCGGATGCAGATGCGAGACGAACTCTTCGGATGCTGCCTGCCACGAGAACCGCTCAGCCCAGGCCCGTGCGCTTGTGCGCGAGACTTTCAGCGCGTCGAGGCAGGCTTCGCGCAAATCCTCCCGCAGTGCGCCGGCGTCGCCTTCGGGACAGCCGTCGAGCACGTCGATCGGGCCGGTCACCGGATAGGCCGCCACTGGCAGGCCGCAGGCCATCGCTTCGAGCAGCACGAGACCGAAAGTATCGGTGCGGCTCGGGAAGACGAACACGTCGGCCGACGCATAGACCTTCGCCAGCTCAGGCTGTGAGAGCATGCCGAGGTAATTCACGTCGGGGTAGCGCGAGCGGAGTTCGGCCAGTTGCGGCCCTTCGCCCGCGACCCACTTCGAGCCCGGCAGATCCAGCTTCAGGAAGGCTTCGATGTTCTTCTCCACGGCAACGCGTCCCACGTAGAGGAAAATCGGATGTGCTGAATTTAGCACATGTGAATCCTGCACACGGAAGATGTCGAGGTCGACGCCGCGCGTCCACAGCACCACATTCCGGAAGCCGTTCGCTTCAAGGTCGCGCTTGACCACAGGCGTCGGCGCCATCACGGCACGCGATGGCTTGTGAAACCAGCGCAAAAAGCGATAGGTGGTGTTCAGCGGAAGGCCGAAACGCGCCTGCACGTACTCGGGAAAGCGCGTGTGGTACGCCGTGGTGAACGGGAAGTCGTTCCGTATTGCCCATTTGCGTGCGGCCATGCCGAGCGGGCCCTCGGTGGCGATGTGAAGGGCGTCCGGGCCGAATTCCTCGATGCGGCGCGACACGCGGCCGCCGACGAAGAACGCAAGGCGAATTTCCGGATAGGTCGGGCACGGTATGGTGCGGAATTCCTGAGGCGTGAGCAGCTCGACGCGATGGCCTGCGGCTTCCAACTGTGCGCGCGTGTTCTTCAACGTGCGAACCACGCCGTTGATTTGCGGATCCCAGGCGTCGGTGATGATCATGATTTTCATCGGGCGCTCCTTCGCGCACATGGTGCGCATCGGTGACACACGCGCAGCCGCGCGTGAGGGGGGCGCACGCGCGGCAATACTCTGCCGTGTGTGCGAACAGGGTTATCGACCCGGTCTCGCTCGAATGGCCGCGATCACGGGGTTGAGGGAGCAGACAATGCCCGTACAGTCCGGTCAGGCGCTGACCGGCGCGGCTTTCACGCTGGCTTGCACGCGGCGCTTTTGCGTCCAGTGGACGATACGAAGTTCGCCTTCCGTCGTCTCGACGAGTGCGGAAAGACTTTCGACCCAGTCGCCGTCGTTGCAGTAGAGCAGGCCGTCGATCTCACGAATCTCGGGCTTGTGGATGTGACCGCACACGACGCCGTCGCAACCGCGCCGCCGTGCCTCGTCGGCCATGACATTTTCGAACGCGGAGATGAAGTTCACGGCATTTTTCACCTGATGCTTCAGGTACTGCGACAGCGACCAGTACGGGAAGCCGAAGCGCGTGCGCACGCGATTGAACCAGCGATTGAGCAGCAGCGTGAGCGTGTAGAGCGAGTCACCCAGATACGCGAGCCACTTGGCGTGCTGAATGACGCCGTCGAACAGATCGCCGTGTGTGATCCACAGGCGCTTGCCCGAGAGCGTGGTATGAAACGCCTCGTCGCGCACTGCAATGTCACCGAACGCCAGTCCGCAAAACTGACGCGCCGCCTCGTCGTGATTACCGGGGACGTAAATCACCTGCGTGCCCTTGCGTGCGCGGCGCAGCATCTTCTGCACGACATCGTTGTGTGCCTGCGGCCAGTGCCAGCCTTTGCGCAGATGCCAACCGTCGATGATGTCGCCGACCAGATACAGGTAGTCGGACTCGTGGTGGCGCAGGAAGTCGAGCAGGTATTCCGCCTGGCAGCCTTGCGTGCCGAGGTGAATGTCCGAGAGCCAGATCGTGCGGTAGCGGGTAATGCCTTCGGGGGGCGGGTCGAGCGGATCGGGGGTGTCGGGCGGCAGATCGATCGTGGAGGGCGGCGTGGCGGGGGGGCTGGCGGGCGGGGCGGCAGGGCGACCCGGCGGAGTGTCTGCAAAGTGACCGGCGCGAGCCGCAGGTGTTGGGATCGGCAACTTGAAGGTGGGTGTCGTCGTCATAGCGGCTCGCACGTCGCGTTGAACATGCGTGCATTGCGCCATGACTTCATGAAGGGACGATGACAGTCACGCGTGTGTCGCGAAAGTGTCTTGAGACGTCGCGGCGATGCGACACCGCCGGTCCGCCTCGTGCGCTGACGACGCCCGATTCAGACGTTGTGGCGCAGTCCTTGCGCTACGCGCTCCAGCGTTTCGAGCACCAGCGCGCGGGAACGCGGGTGCGTGCCTAGCGACACGTGTCCGAGCCGGTCCAGCGCGATGTTGCGCGCGCCGGGCAGCACCGAGGTGCGAGTGGGATAAACAACGTTGTCGTGGAGCGTGTAGATCGACGTGATGCGAGCGCGTTCCGCGTCTGTCTCACGGTCCGCGAGCGCCACGAGCCACTCGCTGCCGAGGCGCATCTGGCGAACGTTCTGGCCAATGCCGTGGCGCGCGTGCAAGGTGCCGAAATGCGGGGAGCCGAGCGTGATGGTGTGCGCGACGGGCAAGGTCGGATAGCGTTGCAGGCAGGCGCGCGCCGCGATGCCTCCCATGCTGTGGCCTACGATGACGACGGGCAGCCGCGTGCGCTCGGCAAGCGTTTGCGCGGCGTTCGCGATGCTGGCCGCGTAGTCGTCGATGCCGCCGAATATCGGTCCGAGATTGACGGCGTCGCAGTGATAGCCGGCATCCGCCAGATGGCGCGAAAAACGCAGCCAGAATGCTCGATTGCAGCCATAGCCGTGCAACAACAGTACCGCGACGGGGCGTGCCGGGCCGTTGGGAGAAGGCAGTGGGGCGGCGCTGCGCCAGGGTTGGTAGAGGTCGAGCAGCAGAATCGACGCCGCACATTCGTACGCCCATACGGCCGCATTTGTGCCGGCCGGTGTGCGCCGCTCGGGCGTCGGGTCACCGTGCGCGGCCATGATGAAGCCGGCGGCCAGGCCGGTGGCGTGCGAGACCGGCAGCCACAGGACTGTCCAGAGCACGGTTGTCCAGGGGCTGTGCCACGTGACCCAGGTCGCGATGGCGACGACGATGGACAGTGCGATCTCGATGCCGCCGTAGATCAGATGCGGGCGTGACGCGCGCTGCATAGGGCGGTAGGCCGGTGTCGGCGAATTCATTTGCCGAGCACGCTGACGAGACGCGTGCCGGCGAGCCGGTCGTGAACGAATTGGTGATCCGGTATCACGCGCATGGCCAGCGCCCAGAGCACGACCCAGCCGGCGAGCGATGCGACACTGCTCCAGCCGGTGAACCCGAGCGCCCAGTCGAGCGCCATGGCAGGCAGCACCCACAGCCATGCGAGCATGTATCGCAAGACGGCGCGGCCGGTGCGCACCGGTTGGCCCTGCGTGTCGACCAGACGTATCTTCCAGGTCTTCATCGCCAGTGTCTGGCCGCCGTGGGTCCAGAACCAGACGAAGTACGCGCCAAGCACAAGGAACAACCAGGTTTGCATTGCGTGGCGATACATCAGGCCGCTGCGCTGCTGGGTCAGGGCGCTGAAAAGGTATCCGGCGAGAAAGAGCACGCCGAAGAGCAGCAGGGATTCGTAGACCATCGAGAGCAGGCGGCGTCGCAGCGTCGGCACTGCGTAGCCGTCTGGCGCAGCACCGGCAGGCGTGCGCGGCGAAGTGGCTGCGCCGGACGAGCGAGGCGGCGTGGCGGGCTGGGTGGCGGAGTCGGTCATCGCGATGTGGTCTGGGATCTTTCTGTCGGGTGCCCGGCGTCGCGCCGATGCCGTTCAATGTGTCAATGCGCCCGCGCGGCGCATCATGCGGCGGGCCTGTCGAGCCATCTGTCGCTCATTATGCGGAAGAACGTGCCGATGGGCCAGTCAGGCGCGCCTGACCCGCCAGGCTCAGGAATGCAAACGGCCGCCCGAAGGCGGCCGTGGCGGCAAGACGCTGGCTGACGGCGTGGGTCAGTTGGCGTGCATCAGTTGTGGTGATAGATCTCGGAGTTGAAGACCGTTTCGCCGTTCTTGTCGCTGTTCGCGGCCCCTGTGCTGGCGGCGCCGGTGCTGACACCCGCTGGCACCGACGCTGTTGTCGGCGGTGCCGGCATCGGTTGTGCGGCCGCCGGTGCGGACGCAGCCGAAGGCGCCGGGCTCGGCAACACGCCGTTCTTGGCTGCGGCGGCGTTTTCCTTGCGATGCACGGCGGCATACGGATTCTTCACGCCGGTGCGGCCCGACGGCGGCGCACTGACCACGTTGGGATGGTTGGCCTGCTTCTTGTCGTCGGCAGCAAGGCGCTTCTTCTGCTCTTCCGTGAGCTGTTGATACTGCTGCCATACCTGCGCCTTGCGCTCGGGCGGCAGGGTCTTGGCGTTCTGATAGCTCTCGCGCGCCAGTTTGCGCTGCTCGGGCGTCAGGCGCACCCAGTCGGCCATACGGTCATGCAGACGTTTGCGGCCCTCGGGCGAGAGCGTATGAAAGCGCTTGGCGATCTCGATCCACTTGTCGCGCTGACGCTCGTTCATGCGATTCCAGTCCTGCGCGAGCGGGGCAAGGGCTTCCTGCTGGCTCGGTGTGAGCTTGCTCCAGAGGCCGCCGGGCGACGGGAGTGCGGCGGCCGGGGCGCTGCCCGGCGCTGCGGCGTCCGTCGTGAGACTGCCGACCGGTGCACTGGCCGGGCTGGCGGCGCCGGGAGCCGAAGTGCCGGAGATAAGTGGCGGCACGTCGGACACCGGCTCCGGGGCTTGCGAGCGGCGCAGCACGGCCGTGCCGGCGAGCGCGGCCACGATTAGCGCGGCGACCAGAAAAAGTACGTTGCGTCGCGTCACAGGTCGGTCTTGAGTGAGGGAACTACTGGGCACGCTTCAGATACGCGTTGAAACCGTGATCGGCATAGGCCGACAGCGGCAGTTCGTCGCTCAATACGGCAGCATCGATATCTGCAAGATCCTGAATGTGCTGCTGATGTTCCCAGTACGCGACACCCGCCAGACCGATCACCAGCGCGGCGAGCGGCCACAACAGGCCCAGACGGCCCAGTTTGTCGAGCGCGCGCCGCGGCCCGCCGATCTCCGGCGACTGCACGGCGCCCACACCCGCGAGCACCAGCGCCGGTTGCACAACGGCGACCGGTTCCGGCTTTTTGCGGGCGAGCGCCTCCTGGCGAGCGGCGGCCAGCCGGGCCGCAATATTCGGCGACGGCGTATCGGACGCTTCATCCAATGCACGCCGCACGCGATTTGCGAAGCGGATTTCCCTCGTTTCCAGATCGTGACTCATAACCTGATCCCTTTTACCTTCAACGCCTGCGCCAACGCGTGTGTAGCACGCGAACAGTGCGTCTTGACGCTGCCCTCCGAACACCCCATCGTGGCGGCGGTCTCGGCAACGTCCATGTCTTCCCAGTAACGCATGAGGAAGGCTTCTCGTTGACGTGTCGGTAGTTTCTGTATTTCCGTCTCGATGATCGAGAGGATTTCGGCACGCGAAACGGAATCTTCGCTGCTCTCGGTTTGCACTGACCCATCCTCGCCCAGCAAGGTTTCCAACGGGTCGAAATCATCGCGTTCGTCGTCGCCGGGGCCGGCGAGATTCGAAAATAGCGTGACCCAGGTGTTGCGCACCTTTTGCCGACGAAAATAGTCGTGGATCGTGTTCTGGAGGATGCGCGTGAACAGCAGCGGTAGGTCGGCCGGCGGCTTGTCGCCATACTTCTCGGCCAAGCGGATCATCGCATCCTGAACGATATCGAGGGCGGCCTCGTCGTCGCGAACGGCATAGACGGCCTGCTTGAAGGCGCGCCGTTCAATGCCCGCGAGAAAATCCGCCAGTTCCTTGTCAGATGCCATCCGGTGGGGTACACGCAGCGTCAACCGCTGCGCCTGTGAAATGCCGTGTAAGCGTAAAGATCACGTAAAGTTCGCGTAGTCGGAGCGGATGCTACCAAAAACGCGCTTCGCTGTAACCGCTTTTGCTTCCGGTAGTGTCACATGACGACGGCGCCGGGCTCGCCAGGTTCCTGCCGTGTAAAGATTGTGCACCAGCGTGGGGCGGCTCGGCGTGCGATGTGGGAAATTCTGCGCGCCCGACTTCGCAATCATGCTGCAAATGCCTAAACTCGCTTGACCATTTTGCTGCAAACCGGTAAGGTTGCCAGTTCGCAATATCTGTGATTGTCTCAATATCGGCACGCCTATCCGGGGTGTCCATCATTCAGACGCGCAGCTTGAGCCCGAACCACAAGTTCGCGGGGAGAGCACCCGATCAAAATTTTTGCCGAAACTTTGAAAGGTCGACGATGAACATGCCAAGCGCGGAATTCTCCGAGGCGGAAGCTACACGCCACCAAAATACTTCCGAAGACATGATCGGCGCCGAGATTCTCGTGCGCTCGCTTCAGGAAGAGGGGGTCGAACATCTGTGGGGTTATCCCGGCGGTTCGGTTCTCTACATCTACGACGAACTCTACAAGCAGGACAAGATCCAGCACATTCTGGTGCGCCATGAGCAGGCAGCCGTGCATGCGGCAGACGCTTATTCGCGTTCCACCGACAAAGTCGGCGTGTGCCTCGTGACGTCTGGCCCCGGTGTGACCAATGCGGTCACCGGCATTGCCACGGCGTATATGGACTCGATCCCGCTCGTCATCATTACCGGGCAGGTGCCTACGGCCGCGATCGGCCAGGACGCCTTCCAGGAATGCGACACGGTCGGCATCACGCGTCCGTGCGTCAAGCACAACTTCCTCGTGAAGGACGTGCGCGATCTCGCTTCCACCATCAAGAAAGCCTTCTACATCGCCAAGACGGGCCGTCCGGGTCCGGTGCTGGTCGATATTCCGAAGGATGTGTCCAAGGCGCGCTGCCGCTTCGAGTATCCGAAGTCGGTGTCGCTGCGCTCGTACAACCCGGTCACGAAGGGCCACTCGGGGCAGATCCGCAAGGCGATGAGCCTGCTGCTCTCAGCCAAGCGTCCCTATATTTACACCGGCGGCGGCATCATTCTGGCCGACGCATCGAAGGAACTGAACCAGTTCTGCGACCTGCTCGGCTATCCGGTGACCAACACGCTCATGGGCCTGGGCGGGTATCGTGCGAGCGATCCCAAGTTCCTCGGCATGCTGGGCATGCACGGCACGTACGAAGCCAACATGGCCATGCAGCACTGCGACGTGCTCATCGCCATCGGTGCGCGCTTCGACGACCGCGTGATCGGTAATCCGGAGCACTTTTCCGAGCGGCCGCGCAAGATCATTCACGTCGATATCGACCCATCATCGATTTCCAAGCGTGTGAAGGTCGACATTCCGATCGTCGGCGACGTGAAGGAAGTGTTGCGCGAAATGATCGAGAATCTGCAAACGGCAGAACATGGCCCGGACACCGAGGCACTGGCTGACTGGTGGAAGCAGATCGAGGAATGGCGCTCGCGCGATTGCCTCGCGTTTGATCGCCAGAGCGAGATCATCAAGCCGCAGCATGTGGTCGAGACGTACTGGAAGCTCACCGACGGCGATGCCTTCGTGTGCTCGGACGTCGGTCAGCACCAGATGTGGGCCGCGCAATACTATCGCTTCAACAAGCCGCGCCGCTGGATCAACTCGGGCGGTCTGGGCACGATGGGCTTCGGCCTGCCGGCTGCCATGGGCGTGAAGATGGCGCATCCGGATGCCGAAGTCGCGTGTATTACTGGCGAAGGCTCGATCCAGATGTGCATTCAGGAACTCTCGACGTGCTTGCAATACCGCACGCCGATCAAGATTCTGTCGCTCAACAACCGCTATCTGGGCATGGTTCGCCAGTGGCAGCAGATCGAATACAGCAAGCGTTACTCCAGTTCGTACATGGACGCGCTGCCTGACTTCGTGAAGCTCGCCGAGGCCTACGGTCATGTGGGCATGCGCATCGAGAAGTCGTCGGACGTCGAACCGGCACTGCGAGAGGCGTTGCGCCTGAAGGATCGTACGGTATTCATGGATTTCCAAACGGATCCCACCGAAAACGTCTGGCCGATGGTCCAGGCGGGCAAGGGCATCAGCGAGATGCTGCTCGGTTCGGAAGATCTGTAAACAGAGGCGCGCGCGCCGTCAGTCGCCGCCGCTATGGCCGGCGCGGGTGCGACGTCCCCACACTAGGACAATCCGGGATACACCATGAGGCACATTATTTCTGTTTTGCTTGAGAACGAGCCGGGCGCGCTGTCGCGTGTGGTCGGGCTCTTCTCGGCTCGTGGCTACAATATTGAGACGCTCACCGTCGCGCCGACCGAAGACCGGTCGCTCTCGCGCATGACGGTGGTCACGACAGGCTCCGACGACATCATCGAGCAGATCACCAAGCACCTGAACCGGCTCATCGAAGTGGTGAAGGTGGTCGATCTGACCGAAGGGGCGCACATCGAGCGCGAGCTAATGCTCATCAAGGTTCGCGCTGTGGGCAAGGAGCGCGAAGAGATGAAGCGGATGTCGGATATTTTCCGCGGCCGCATCATTGACGTTACTGAAAAGACCTATACGATCGAACTCACCGGGAATTCGTCGAAGCTCGACGCCTTCATCGAAGGGCTCGATCGTACGGCGATTCTCGAGACGGTTCGCACCGGTGGCTCGGGCATCGGGCGCGGTGAGCGCATCCTGAAGGTCTGATCGGCAGCGGCAACGCGGTAAGCGGATTTCGATCCATTCTGATTTCAGTTATTTTTTGGTATTACGGGACAATTCCAAATGAAAGTTTTCTACGACAAAGACGCCGACCTCTCCCTCATCAAGGGTAAGCAAGTCACGATCATCGGTTACGGCTCGCAAGGCCACGCCCACGCGCTGAACCTGAAGGACAGCGGCGTGAACGTGACGGTTGGTCTGCGCAAAAACGGCGCTTCGTGGAACAAGGCTGTCAATGCCGGCCTGAACACCAAGGAAGTGGCGGAAGCCGTGAAGTCGGCCGACATCGTCATGATGCTGCTGCCGGACGAGCAGATCGCCGACGTGTACAAGAACGAAGTGCACGCCAACATCAAGGAAGGCGCTGCACTGGCCTTCGCTCACGGCTTCAACGTGCACTACGGCTGCGTGATTCCGCGTGCCGACCTCGACGTCATCATGATCGCCCCGAAGGCCCCGGGCCACACGGTGCGCTCGACGTACTCGCAAGGCGGCGGCGTGCCCCACCTGATCGCTGTGGCACAAGACAAGTCGGGCGCGGCTCGCGACATCGCGCTGTCGTACGCTGCGGCTAACGGCGGCGGCCGTGCCGGTATCATCGAAACGAACTTCCGCGAAGAAACCGAAACCGACCTGTTCGGCGAACAGGCCGTGCTGTGCGGCGGTACCGTCGAACTGATCAAGGCCGGTTTCGAAACGCTGGTCGAAGCCGGCTACGCGCCGGAAATGGCCTACTTCGAGTGCCTGCACGAACTCAAGCTGATCGTCGACCTGATCTACGAAGGCGGCATCGCCAACATGAACTACTCGATCTCGAACAACGCCGAGTATGGTGAGTACGTCACCGGCCCGCGCGTCGTGACGGAAGAGACGAAGAAGGCGATGAAGCAGTGCCTGACCGACATCCAGACCGGCGAGTATGCCAAGTCGTTCATCCTGGAAAACAAGGCTGGCGCCCCGACCCTGATCTCGCGTCGCCGTATCACGGCTGAACACCAGATCGAGCAAGTCGGCGGCAAGCTGCGCGCGATGATGCCGTGGATCGCCAAGAACAAGCTGGTCGACCAGTCGAAGAACTAAGCACGATGCCCGTATGATGCGTACGCCCAAGCGTGTCCGGGCGTACGCATCGCCGGCGGGCGGTATCGCGGGGTGAGCGCCTAGCGTGCGTCACATGCGCCAAGCGCGTCACTTCGTGAGCCGTTGCTCTGGGCCGTCCGTTTTGCCGTAGCCGTCGCTACGGCAAGGCGGGCGGCTTTTTTCATGGTGGCGCCGAATCGAATCGGCCGCGCGCCGGGGGAATTGCCGGGCACTGTGGCCTGCTTTGCCTTTGTGACGCGAACGTGTCGATTGGGGAAAATGTGTCGCCGTGCCGCGCGCATTGCTACAATGCCGCCACGCCACGGTTTGGCCCGAAGCAGGTCGACCCGCTTACTTAACCGTTTTACCAAGGACGCGAGTTCAATCGCATGAATTATCCTCACCCGATCATTGCCCGCGAGGGCTGGCCCTTCCTGGGCATCGCCGTCGCCGTCGCGCTCGTCGTGCATTTCATGGCCGGCGTGTTTTGGGCCGCGCCGTTCTGGGTGATTGCCCTGTTTGTTCTGCAGTTTTTCCGCGATCCGCCGCGTCAGGTGCCGCAACAGGCAGGCGCCGTGCTCTCGCCGGCCGATGGCCGTATCGTGGCGATCGAAACCACGCAGGACCCCTACGCAGGTCGTGAAGCGCTGAAGATCAGCGTGTTCATGAACGTCTTCAATGTTCACTCGAATCGCGCCCCGGTTGACGGCACGGTGACCAAGGTGGAATATTTCCCCGGGCGCTTTTTTAACGCCGACCTCGACAAGGCATCGCTCGAGAACGAACGTAACGCTCTGGTGATCGACGTGGGTGGCCAGATCGTGACGAGCGTACAGGTCGCCGGGCTCATCGCGCGCCGCATCCTGTGCTACGTGAAGCCGGGCGATACGCTCTCGCGCGGTCAGCGTTATGGTTTCATCCGTTTCGGCTCACGTGTCGACGTGTACCTGCCGCTGGGCTCGCGCCCGCGTGTGGCGATCGGCGACAAGGTGTCGGCCACCTCGACGATTCTCGCCGAGCTGTAAGGCGAGCCGTACCTCGAACTTCGGCCGCGAGCCGCGGTGCGACCTCAGGTCGTGCGTCGCGGAGCCGCGGCCTGCAACTGCTTTCGCTTCTCACGTTCCAATAGCGGTGATCCGTCGCGGGTTCGCCCGCAGTCTCAGCATCGTCAAGGAGGTATAGATGCCGGAAAACCATCGCGGCCGCTTGCGCAACAACGTCAGGCATCTCTCGCCATTCGGCCGTCACAAGAATCCATCCGCAGAGCCATCGATGAACGAAGACCACGACCCGGGTGTGGAGGACGATCTGCCGGTGCGTCCGCGCAACCGCGGTATCTATCTGCTACCGAATGCTTTTACGACGGCCGCGCTGTTCTGCGGCTTCTTCGCGATCGTGCAGGCGATGAATGACCGCTTCGAGCAGGCCGCCATCGCCATCTTCTTCGCCATGGTGCTCGATGGCATGGATGGGCGCGTGGCGCGCATGACCAACACGCAGAGCGCATTCGGTGAGCAATACGATTCGCTCTCTGACATGACCTCGTTCGGCGTTGCGCCGGCGCTGGTGATGTACGAATGGATTCTGCACGAGATCGGCAAGTGGGGCTGGCTCGCGGCGTTCGTCTACGTGGCGGGCGCAGCGCTGCGGCTCGCGCGCTTCAATACGAATATCGGCGTGGTCGACAAGCGCTTCTTCCAGGGGCTGGCGAGCCCGGCTGCGGCGGCGCTCATCGCAGGCTTCGTGTGGATCACGATCGACAACAAGCTGCCGGTGAACGTCTTCTGGATGCCCTGGGTGGCATTTGGCCTGACGATCTACGCGGGCATGTCGATGGTGTCGAATGCACCGTTCTACAGCGGCAAGGCGCTCGACGTGCGCCAGCGTGTGTCGTTTGGCGTGGTACTGCTCTTCATGGTCGGCTTCATTCTGGTGTCGTCCGATCCGCCGCTGGTGCTCTTCGGGCTGTTCTGCCTGTATAGCATTTCCGGCTACGTGCTCTGGGGATTCCGCTTCCTCAAGGGCCGCCGGCAGCGCATTTTCGGTGAAGTCGACGAATAAGTGAGCGGATACAGGGGCGTCTCGGTACGCCCCTTGTCACATCTGTCTGTCAGTGTTGCCGGGAGAGTGTGCACGGCGATGCTGTAGTCTTGCGAATGCAGGCTCGACGTCCCCCCCCTTGGCCCGGACGTATCATGGCAAATTTGGCCGGTTCCGGCGCCATTTCCACTGTTCTACGTGACGAAGGAGAAATCATGGGCATTCTGGACTTCGTGAAAGAAGCAGGCGAAGCGCTGTTGGGCAACAAGGCGCAGGCCGCCGAGGCCCCCGCACCGGGCCCCGATGCGGACGACGCCAACCGTAAGGCTGCCGACGCCATCGAGAACTACATCAAGGCGCAGAATCTGGACGCCACCGGTCTGACGGTGACCTTCGACGGCGCGTCGCGCACGGTGACCGTATTCGGCGTGGCCGCCGATCAGGCGACCAAGGAAAAGATACTGCTGTGCTGCGGCAACGTGAAGGGCGTCGAGAAGGTGGACGACAAGATGTCGGTGTCGACGGCTTCGGCCGAGGCGACGTTCCACACCGTCGAGAAGGGCGATACGCTGTCGGCCATCTCGAAAAAGGTCTACGGCGACGCCAATAAGTACAATGCCATCTTCGAGGCCAACAAGCCAATGCTCTCCAGCCCGGACAAGATCTATCCGGGGCAGGTGTTACGCATTCCGCCGGCCTGATCCGGTGCTTGTCTCGTGATTCCAAGCCCGGCCCCGCGCCGGGCTGTTTCATGGGGGCGGCCGGTGCAGCGCCTGCGCCTGTGCACGCCCGTCTGCACGCGGCTCACGGCCCGCGCCGCGCGTTGCGAAATCACCCGATTGCGACTATATTGGCGCTCATGATTTCAGGCGTCATCCCGGCTTCGGGCCTTCCTCTCGCACCGCCAACGCTATGCCGCTATGCAGTTTGCGGCCATGCCTGCACGCGCGTCGCGCGCTGATTCCCTCCCGGTAGTTGCCCGCCCGTACGACGATCCTCTGCCTTTGTGGCTTGTGCCATGACGCAATGCCGCTGGCGCAAGGGCGTTCTTCGGCATGCGGATACGCCCCCCAAAGACATCAAGAACAAACTGAACCCCTACAAGATCCCCACAGGAGAAAGTCATGGCCGATAAGCTGATCATTTTCGATACCACCTTGCGCGACGGTGAACAGTCGCCGGGCGCGTCGATGACGCGCGATGAGAAGATTCGCATCGCCCGACAACTGGAGCGTCTGCGCGTGGATGTCATCGAAGCGGGCTTCGCCGCCAGCTCGAACGGTGACTTCGAAGCCATTCAGGCCATCGCCGGCATCGTCAAGGACAGCACGGTGTGCTCGCTCGCCCGTGCGAACGATCGTGATATTGCCCGTGCCGCCGAAGCGCTCAAGGGCGCGAATTCGTCGCGTATTCACACGTTCATCGCCACGTCGCCGCTTCACATGGAGAAGAAGCTGCGCATGAGCCCCGATCAGGTGTTCGAACAGGCGAAGCTCGCGGTGCGCTACGCCCGTCAGTTCACGGACAACATCGAATTCTCGCCGGAAGACGGAAGCCGCTCGGATCTGGATTTCCTGTGCCGCGTGCTCGAAGCGGTCATCAATGAAGGCGCGACGACCATCAACGTGGCCGATACCGTCGGCTATGGCGTGCCGGAGCTCTACGGGCAACTCGTGCGCACGCTGCGCGAGCGCGTGCCGAATTCGGACAAGGCTGTCTGGTCGGTCCACTGCCACAACGACCTCGGCATGGCCGTGGCCAATTCGCTGGCGGGGGTGAAGTTGGGCGGTGCGCGTCAGATCGAGTGCACGATCAACGGTCTTGGCGAGCGCGCCGGCAATACGTCGCTCGAAGAAGTGGTGATGGCGCTCAAGACACGTAAGGATTACTTCGGTCTGGAACTCGGCATCGATACGACGCAGATTGTGCCGGCCTCGAAACTCGTCTCGCAGATTACCGGCTTCAATGTGCAGCCGAACAAGGCGGTGGTGGGGGCGAACGCATTTGCTCACGCCTCGGGCATCCACCAGGACGGCGTGCTCAAGGCGCGCGACACCTACGAGATCATGCGCGCGGAAGATGTGGGCTGGACCGCGAACAAGATCGTGCTCGGCAAGCTCTCTGGCCGCAACGCGTTCAAGCAGCGTTTGCAGGAGCTGGGCATCGAGATGGAGTCGGAGCAGGATGTGAACGCCGCGTTCACGCGCTTCAAGGAATTGGCCGACCAGAAGTCCGAAATCTTCGATGAAGACATTCTGGCCATCGTCTCGAACGAAGCGCAGGCCGAGCGTGGCGAGCATTTCTATCTTGTGTCGATGGCACAGCACTCCGAGACGGGTGAGCGCCCGAGCGCCCGCGTGGTCTTCACCGCGCAGGGCAAGGAGTTGGTCGGCGAGGCCGACGGCAACGGCCCGGTCGATGCCGTGCTCAATGCCATCGAGTCGCAGGTGCAAAGCGGTGCCGAACAACTGCTGTACTCGGTCAACGCCATTACGACCGGCACCCAATCGCAAGGCGAGGTGACGGTACGCCTGTCGAAGGCGGGGCGCATCGTGAACGGCGTCGGCACGGACCCGGATATTGTGGCGGCGTCGGCCAAGGCGTATCTGTCGGCGCTCAACAAACTGTATTCGAAGGCCGAGAAGCTCAACCCGCAGCTCACGCCGTGAGCGATGGGCTGCGGCTATCGCGTTGATGGCCGAGCTATCTGACAAAACGCCCGCATCCGGAAGTCCGGCATGCGGGCGTTTTGTTTTGCGCAGCGCCTGATGTGCGTTCAGAACAAGTTGTTGTCGCGCTTCTCGTGCAGCGGGTCGGGGCTGATCTGCGTGGTTTTGACAATGCCCTCGGCGTCGAAATAGAAGTTCATCAGAGAGAACCAGACATCGTCCTGCTTGAAGCGATACGACCAGACTTCGCGCTTCATGAGCGGAAAGTACGACGTCTCGACCGGCTCGCCGAAGTGATGCAGGATGTCGGTCTTCGTCCACTTGTCGATTTCGACCTTATTGAATTCCTGCGTCGAGAGCACTTGCGTGGTGCCTAGTAGACGGCCCTGCGCATCGAAGTCCGCAGCGATGGTCTCTTCGCCGAACGGCTTGGTGGGGTAGAGCCAGCGGGTGACGCCAGGGGCGAGCGGGTAGACCTCCCTGGGCTTGCCCAGTTGGGCCTGGACTTCGGCCTGCGACGCGCTCGGTGGTAGTTGCTGCCACGGGGGCGTGAAACAGGCGGTCAGCGACAGGGTGAGTGCGCCCGCCGCGAGCCAGCGCAGGGCGGCGATGGGGCGCAGGGCGCCTGAGAGGACGGCGGATGATTTCGGGCGTGCGATGCGCGCGCGTGCCTGGGGCAAATGCTTCATGGGTGGCCTCGCGTCAGTGGAAAAAGGCCGCAGGGCGGCATGCCGATAGCATACCGCTGTGCGCCGCATCGTGGGGCGTCTCGGCTTGCCGCATGGGGGCCGGGACGTTATGATTCGCGCCGAGACAGTCAATGGGGCCTCGATGAAAGTTCAAGTCTTGCTGGTGCGCTCGTGCGCGGTTTTGTGCGCTGTCGGCCTGTTGGCAGCGGCCAGTCTTGTGCACGCGGCGCCGCCGATCCGCCTTGCGCTCATCGAAGGGATGAGCGGGCCTTTCGGCAACGCTGGCGCCATGGTCGAGCGCAATCTGCGCTTTGCGATCGATCGCGTGAACGCACGTGGCGGGGTGAAGTTGCGCGATGGCGCGCATCCGCTGGAGTTGACGGTGTTCGACAGCAAGGGGGCCGTGGAAGAGAGTCTGGTGCAGCTCAAGGCCGCAGGCGATCTTGGTATTCCGTTCGTCTTGCAGGGCAATAGTTCGGCGGTCGCATCGGCGTTGATCGACGCGGTCAACAAGCGAAACGCCCGCGAGCCGGGACAGCGCATGCTGTTCTTCAATTACTCGGCCGTCGATACGGCACTCACCAACGAGCAGTGCAGCTTCTGGCATTTCGCGTTCGACGCCAATGCCGCCATGCGCATGCAGGCCCTGACCGAAGCGATCAAAGACGACGCGAGCATTCAGAAGGTCTATCTGCTGAATCAGGATTACAGCTTTGGCCGGCAGGTCGCCGGGCTTTCCCGTCAGATGATCGGCGCGAAACGTCCGGACGTGCAGATTGTGGGCGAGCAGTTCAGCCCGGTTGGGCGCGTGAAGGATTTCACGCCCTATCTCGCGCGAATTCGCGCCGCAGGCGCCGACACGGTCGTGACGGGGAGCTGGGGCAACGATCTGACGCTGCTCGTCAAGGCCGCGCGCGAGCAGGGGATGGAACTCAAGTTCTATACGTTCTACGGCAATGCGCTTGGCGCGCCGGCGGCGTTGGGCGAGGCGGGCGTGGGGCGGGTGTATGCCGTGGCCGAATGGCATCCGAACGTAGGTGGCGAGGCGTCGGACGCGTTCTACAAGGCGTTTCGCGCGCGCTATCCCGAGGCGCGCGACGACTATGCGCTACTGCGCATGAGCGTGATGATCGACATGATTGCCGCTGCACTGGAGCAAGCGGGAACGACCGATGTGACGATGGTGGCGCGTGCGCTCGAGAATCGCCGGGTTCGCGAGGCGCCGGCGGACGCCTGGATGCGCCCGAACGATCACCAGATGATCGAACCGCTGTATGTCTCCGTCATGCGCCGTGCGGGAGAGCCTGGTGTGAAGTTCGACAACGAAGGTTCGGGCTTCGGGTTCAAGACGGTAATGGAGTTGCCCGCGAGCAAGGTGTCGCTGCCCAGTACCTGCCGGATGGCTCGCCAGCGCTGATACGGCAGCGAGGAGGAAGGTGTTGGAGGGCGCCTACGTTGATTTGTCGCAATTTTTAGGATAATCGGCCAGGATTTTTGCGATTATTCAGGGAATGTCCCGGTTTTCGACGCCCGAATCCGGCGGTCAGGCCCGTCCGAAGCGGCGAGACGTGGAAAAATGTGGCGTCTGGATACCAACTCCCGTATAATCGCGCACTTGCAGTTTTGTTTATGCGTGGCAATGCCGCGCATGTTTTTGTAAGTTCACGGCACGGCCTTTCTTCCGTGACCGCATGTCTCCAAAGGAAATGAAATGACTGTTGAAACCACCAAGAAGTCGGACGTCGTGGCGCAATTCGCCCGGGCCGCCAATGACACCGGATCGCCCGAAGTGCAAGTTGCGCTGCTGACCACGCGCATCAACGAACTGACGCCGCACTTCAAGGCACACATGAAGGATCACCACAGCCGCCGCGGTCTGCTGCGCATGGTGAGCCGCCGCCGCAAGCTGCTCGATTACCTGAAGGGCAAGGATGCGGACCGCTACCGCGCCCTGATCGAGAAGCTGGGCCTGCGTAAGTAAGCGATTACGATTACGACGAGATGCCTGTATCAGCGTGCTGATGCAGGCATTTTGTTTTTGGGCACTGCCTGACGGATGTCATGAGGACGTCTTTCAGGCCGTCAACCCGGCAGTTGTGCCGGGTGCTCGGTTTACGGGGCCTCGTCGGCAAGCAGGGCTTGTGTCATTCCAGGGTCGCCTCTGACACGCACGGCAACGCGCCGAGCAACGCTGGAATGGCATAACACTCCCCCCTGTAAGGCGTCGGGATCACCCCGGCAGCGATATCGCGCCGCTGCTGCATTCGCGCGATTCGATATAGGAGTGCAAATGTTCAATAAAGTCGTGAAGTCTTTCCAATGGGGACAAAACACGGTTCGCATGGAGACCGGTGAGATTGCCCGTCAGGCATCCGGCGCTGTGCTCGTCGATATGGACGATACCGTCGTGCTCGCCACGGTTGTTGGTGCCAAGAAGGCCAAGGCAGGTCAGGATTTCTTTCCGCTGACCGTCGACTATCTGGAAAAGACTTACGCCGCCGGCAAGATCCCGGGTGGCTTCTTCAAGCGTGAAGGCCGTCCGTCGGAGAACGAAACGCTGACGTCGCGCCTGATCGACCGTCCGATTCGCCCGCTCTTCCCGGAAGGCTTCTACAACGAAGTCCAGGTCGTGGTGCAGGTTGTCTCGCTGAACCCGGAAGTGCCGGCCGATATTCCGGCCCTGATTGGTGCTTCGGCCGCGCTGGCCATCTCGGGTCTGCCGTTCAACGGCCCGGTCGGTGCTGCACGCGTTGCCTACGTCGACAGCCAGTACGTGCTCAACCCGTCGCGTGAGCAGATCGCCAAGTCGAAGCTCGACCTGGTTGTCGCCGGTACGGAACAAGCCGTGCTGATGGTCGAGTCGGAAGCACAGGAACTGCCGGAAGACGTGATGCTGGGCGCTGTGGTGTTCGGTCACGAGCAAATGCAAACGGCCATCAACGCCATTCACGACCTCGTGCGTGACGGCGGCAAGGCCGAGTGGGATTGGGCCCCGGCGGCCAAGAACGACGCACTGATCGCACAAGTGACCGAGCTGGCCGAAGGCCCGCTGCGCGCCGCTTACCAGACGCGTGAAAAGCAAGCGCGTACGCAGCAACTGCGTGCCGTGAGCAGCGACGTCATCGCCAAGCTGGGCGAAGCCGCCACCGCCAAGGGCGAAGCGGCTCCGGACGATATCGAAGTCGGCAACATGCTGTTCGATCTGGAAGCCAAGATCGTGCGTAGCCAGATTCTCGCAGGCGAGCCGCGTATCGACGGCCGCGACACGCGCACGGTGCGCCCGATCTCGATTCGCACCGGCGTGCTGCCGCGTGCTCACGGTTCGGCGCTGTTCACGCGCGGCGAAACGCAGGCACTCGTGGTGGCCACGTTGGGCACCAAGAGCGACGAGCAGATCATCGACGCGCTGCAAGGCGAGTACCGCGATCGCTTCATGCTTCACTACAACTTCCCGCCGTTCTCGACGGGTGAAACGGGTCGCGTGGGTTCGCCCAAGCGTCGCGAAATCGGTCACGGCCGTCTGGCCAAGCGCGCGCTCGTGGCGTGCCTGCCGGGGGCAGACGATTTTGGCTACACCGTGCGTGTCGTGTCGGAAATCACCGAGTCGAACGGTTCGTCCTCGATGGCATCGGTGTGCGGCGGTAGTCTCGCCATGATGGACGCGGGTGTGCCGCTGACCTCGCCGGTTGCCGGTATCGCTATGGGCCTGATCCTCGACGGCAACAAGTTCGCCGTGCTGACCGACATTCTCGGCGACGAAGATCACCTGGGCGATATGGACTTCAAGGTGGCCGGTACGTCGAATGGCGTGACCGCGCTGCAGATGGACATCAAGATCCAGGGCATCACGAAGGAAATCATGCAGGTCGCCCTGGCACAAGCCAAGGAAGGCCGTTTGCATATCCTCGCCAAGATGACGGAAGCCCAGTCGGGCGTGCGTACGGAGCTGTCGGAATTCGCGCCGCGCATGGTCACCATCAAGATCAACCCGGAAAAGATCCGTGACGTGATCGGTAAGGGTGGTTCGGTGATCCGCGCGCTCACGGAAGAAACCGGCACGAGCATCGATATCTCGGACGACGGCGTGGTGACGATCGCCAGCCCGAGCGCTGAAGGTATTGCCGAAGCGAAGCGTCGCATCGAGTTGATTACGGTGGAAGTCGAAGTCGGTCAGGTGTACGACGGTACCGTGCTGAAGCTGCTCGAGTTCGGTGCGATCGTTTCGGTGCTGCCGGGCAAGGATGGTCTGCTGCACATCTCTGAAATCGCCAACGAGCGCATCAAGGACATCAACGAGTACCTGAAGGAAGGTCAGTTGGTGCGCGTGAAGGTGATTCAGCAGGACGACAAGGGCCGTCTGCGCCTGTCGCACAAGGCACTCACCGACGAAGAAAAGCAGGGTGGCCCGGTGCTGGTCAAGCGCGAAGGCGAAGCCCAGTAATCGGGTATGGGTACGATGCCCGGCGGCGTGTCTTGTGCACGCCGCTAAGCAAAGGAAAAACGGCGGCTCTCTGGAGGCGCCGTTTTTTTATTCATCGCACGGATTTGCAAAATAATGCGGAAAAAATGCGAGAAGGGTATTTACAGGAAATGGGTTTGTCATTAGAATCTCATTTCTCTGTTCGGGGGGTATAGCTCAGCTGGGAGAGCGCTTGCATGGCATGCAAGAGGTCAGCGGTTCGATCCCGCTTACCTCCACCACGGATTCAGAAGCTTGAGTTTCAAGTTGCGTCGGACGAGCAAGATTCTTGCAAAAACGCCGCAAAAAACTTGAAAATAAAGCTTCACAAGCGAAGAAATGTTGTTTAGAATAGCGTTCTTCGCGAATTGCAGTAAAGCGAAACAGACAAAGTTTTGACGATTTTGTCCCCTTCGTCTAGAGGCCTAGGACATCACCCTTTCACGGTGAGTACAGGGGTTCGAATCCCCTAGGGGACGCCAGAATTGGTGCCGGTAGCGAGTCGGTGTCAGTTTGAAAATGCCAAGCAGTTGGTGGCGTAAAGCCCGCTGAAAGTCAGGCGGGTTTTTTTGTCGGTTTTGGAGCGGTAGTTCAGTTGGTTAGAATACCGGCCTGTCACGCCGGGGGTCGCGGGTTCGAGCCCCGTCCGCTCCGCCAAAACCTACGAAGTTCGGGAGTCTGCGCGTGAAAACGCGGCGATGCCGAACAATAAGCAGGAAAGCAAAGTGAGTGACATCACGATGCTGTAGCAAGTTTGGAGCGGTAGTTCAGTTGGTTAGAATACCGGCCTGTCACGCCGGGGGTCGCGGGTTCGAGCCCCGTCCGCTCCGCCAAACGAAGAAAGCCCAGGCTGATGCCTGGGCTTTTTTTATCTCTCGATGCGCCTGTTTCGAAGCCTCGCAGCGAGGTATTCCGGAGCGCGCCGATGTGTGATCTTCCCCGGTAATGTTGTCTTCGCAATGCATGCGGGTTTTTTGCGTTGTTTTGAAAAAATCCGCAATTCAGGCGCATTGTCGTGTATCGACGACAGGGTGAGGTGGACTTTCAGGCCGCGACACCCTGACGCCATTCGGTCAGCGCACGAGGCAGGGCTGCTTCGGATCGAATTTCCAGTTAGGAACGAGATACTGCATGGCGACGCTGTCGTCGCGCGCACCGAGGCCGTGCTCGAGGTACAGGGCGTGGGCGGCTTCCACTGCATCCATATCGAGTGTGACCCCGAGACCCGGCGCAGTCGGCACTTGAACGTTGCCGCCGACGATTTGCAGCGGGTGCTTCGTGAGGTGCTGACCGTCTTGCCAGATCCAGTGCGTGTCGATGGCGGTGATCTTGCCGGGGGCGGCTGCCGCGACATGTGTGAACATCGCGAGCGAGACGTCAAAGTGATTGTTCGAGTGCGATCCCCATGTCAGGCCCCAGTCGTGACACATCTGCGCGACGCGCACCGCCCCCTGCATCGTCCAGAAGTGCGGGTCGGCCAACGGAATGTCCACAGACTGCAACTGAATCGCGTGGCCCATCTGACGCCAGTCCGTTGCAATCATGTTGGTCGCCGTCGGCAAGCCCGTTGCGCGACGGAATTCCGCCATGACTTCGCGACCGGAATAGCCATTCTCGGCGCCACATGGATCTTCGGCGTACGCGAGCACGTCGTGCTTGTCGCGGCATAGGCGCACCGCTTCGGCCAGCGACCACGCGCCATTCGGATCGAGCGTCACACGTGCCTGCGGGAAGCGCCTGGCGAGCGCGGTGACCGCTTCGATTTCCGCGTCGCCATCGAGCACGCCGCCCTTGAGTTTGAAGTCCTGGAAGCCATAGCGAGCGTGAGCGGCCTCTGCGAGACGTACGACTGCCTCGGGCGTCATGGCGACTTCCGTTCGCACGCGTTCCCAGTCGTCGCGCGCGGCGCGATTATCGGCGTAGGGGAGGTCGGTGGCGCATCGATCGCCGATGAAGAACAGATAGCCCAGCATGGCGACTTCGCTGCGCTGCTGTCCTTCACCCAGCAGTGCGGCCACCGGCACCTCAAGGTGTTGGCCCAGCAGGTCGAGCAGCGCTGCTTCGAGCGCCGTTACGGCGTGGATCGTCGTGCGCAGGTCGAACGTCTGCAAGCCGCGCCCACCTGAATCGCGATCGGCGAAGACGCGACGTGTCTGACCAAGCATCGCCTGAATGTTCGCGACCGACTGACCGACCACATAGGGACGTGCGTCTTCGAGCGTTTGGCGGATAGCTTCGCCGCCGGGTACCTCACCCACACCGGTGTGACCGGCACTGTCCTGAAGCAGGATCAGGTTGCGCGTGAAGAAGGGGCCGTGTGCGCCGCTCAGGTTCAGCAGCATGCTGTCGCGGCCGGCGACGGGGACGACGCGCAGATCGGTGACGATGGGGGTTCGGCTCATGGCGGGTAGACGTTGATCAGACCAAAGGGAATGGAGCGTTGCGACGTACGATCTTGTTGTATGTCGTCAGACAACATTCTATGGAAAGTTGACCGGAATGCCTTTGCGGGTTTACCCGTTTTCGCCATGATGGCTGGAATTGGCCGGTCGGAATACGGAATGCTGCCGGAATTTTCGTTCGCGACAATCATTGCCATGTTGTCGTACAACGAATGGATTCGCCGGCTACGGCGTCATTGGACTTTGACCCGGACCACCCAATGCAGATAGAGAAGCAAGCCTACAGCGGCGATGGCGATACTTGCGGTGTTGGCGAACCAGAAGCCCGCCGCGCCATACAGCCACTCGGGCGTAAGACCGCCGACGTCGAAGCCCAACACATATCCACCCCCCAGGCCAACGCCCCAGAGCGATACGGCGTAGATGAGGGTCGGGATGACTGCCACCTTCCACGCGCGCAGCACGAAGACGGCATTCACTTGCAGGGCGTCGAATACGTGGTAGAGCGCGACGATGGCCAGCAAGGGCGTGGCGACCACCGCGACCTGCGGATCGGACGTATAGGCTGCGAGAATCAGCGGGCGGCAGAACCACATGAGGGCAGCCAGTATCAGGCCCAACGTGCCGGCAAACTCCACACCCCGGCGTCCGATCAGGCGTGCCAGCGGGAAGTCGCGCGAACCGATGGCCTGCGCGGTGAGCGTCGCCGTCGCAATGGCAATCGACATGGGCAGCATGTACATGAGGGCGCCGAGGTTTGCGGCGATCTGATGGCCGGCCAGCGTTACGTCGCCCAGTCGGGCAATGAAGATCGCCATGAACGAGTACGCCGTCACTTCGATCAGATAGCTCAACCCCATCGGCACACCCAGCTTGAGCAGTGCGCGAATGGCCTGCCAGTGCGGCCAGCAGAAGCGGGCGAAGATGCCGAACTCGCGTAGCTTCGCGTGACGCGCCATCAGCGTGAGCCCCAGTGCGCAAGACACCCAGTTGATGGCGGTCGTGGCGATGGCGCAGCCGGTGCTGCCGAGGGCTGGAATGCCGAGTCGCTCGACGCCGTATATCAGCACAAGATTTAGCGGCACTTTCAGCACCAGCCCCGTCACCTGAATAATCATGACGATGCGAGGCTGTGCCACGGCCGTGGACAGCGAGGAATACACGCGAAAGAGCAGGGCGGCGGGCAGCCCGAACGCGAGAATCTGAAGATAGGCGCTCGCGCGGGCTTCGAGTTCGGGTGTCGCTTCGGAGAGTTGCAGAATGAACTGCGGATGCGACAACAACAGAAAGCCCGGTGCCGAGAGGAACAGGGCGAGCCAAAACGCCTGCCGGACTTCCTCGCCAATGGCTTCACGCTCCCCTGCACCGAAGAGTTGCGCGGCAATCGGAGACAGGGCGACGAGAATGCCCATCAGGCCGACATACACGGTGATGTAGATCGACCCGCCGAGCGCGAGCGATGCGAGATCGAACGCCGATGCACGACCGACCATGGCCGTGTCCATCACCCCGAAGGCGATGACGGCCAACTGGCCGATCAGAACTGGCCAGGCCAGCCCGGCAATGCGCTTGACGTCATGCCACATGGCGCTATGTGATTAGCGCGGACGTGTGGCGCGGCGCCACGGACGCTCTTGCAAAACGTAGAGGCGGAAACGCTCGTCGCGGTCGGCCGCGCGGCGGCCTTCCCAGAGTTGACGCCATTCATACGGCGCGAGCGACAGCGGTTCGCTGTAATCCTGGGAGTCCTGGCGCAGCAGCACATCGCAATCGTCGTTGGCCGAGCCGAAGCGCATCTTGCCGAAGTAGGCGAACGAGGCGAGCTGAGCGTCGCCGACGCGCGCGGTGCGAATGCAGGTGTAATCCGCCGGCAGATGCGCGGCGATTTGTGCTGCCACGTCGCGGTACGTTCTGCCATAGTTCACGACGGGCAGCCACAGCGTCATGAGCAGCACCCACATGAGCGTGGTTCCCCCCGACGAGAGCACCACGCTGCGCCACAGTACTTTCGGGCTACGCGATACGCGCCATGCCACCAGCGCTACCCAGGCACCCGTCACGAGCAGAGCGCTAAACAACGTGATCCAACTGAATTCGGGTTGGAAGCCGGGAACTAGGCGTCGAAGGTTGCGCGCCGTGGATGCCGGAAACCCCGTGATACCTGCGAGCCAGACGATCCAGACGAAGCCGGCCAGCACGGTGAACGACAGCACGGCGAACCAGTCGATGGCGTTGACCGTGCCCCGCTTGAGTGTGGGCAGGCCGAACGCGGCGATGATCGACAGAGGAGGCAGGGCGAGCATGAAGAGCTGGTTGCCCTGATGAGCCTGGAGCACGATCAGCACGAGAATCGCGATCGTGAAGGCCAGTGCGATCGCGATGTGCGGTGCGCGTCGCAGACCGCGCCACGAGTGCAGCGACCACGCAGCGAGCGGCCATGCGGGCCAGGCGAACAACGCGAGGTTCTTGGCGATATAGCTAAGCGAGTGGAGTGTCGGGCCACTGAACGCGTCTACGCCGATATCCGCCCACTCGCCGAGCCAGGGGCGGGCGCCGTCGGCAAATTTGAGTGCGGCGAGCGGCCACGTGCACGCGACGAGTAGCGTTATCGGCGTGGAGACCAGTAGCAGCATGCGCAGGGGCAGGGCGCGACACACCAAGGCGGTGGCAACGCCAGCGATCCAGAGCGAGAGCGTCATCAGCGGCGACGACGCGAGCGCCATGCCGCCCAGCGCGAGACCGAACCACACGGCGCCCTGGCGCGGCTTGTCGAGGCTGCGTACGAGGCCGTAGATGGCCATCGAGATGAGCGTGAGCTGACCCACTGCCGACGTCGTTTCGTGCCCGCGCTCAGTCAGCCCGAAGCAGGCGAGCAGAATCAGCAGTGCGCCGTCGGCGAGGGTGCGGCCGTAGTCGCGCGGCTCGGGTTCGCCGCCGAACGCGTATTTAAAGGGTTGCACTTCCGGGCGGCGACCGAGCAGGTAGGTGCCGTACCAGATGAACGTGCAGGTCATGTAGAAGCAGAGGCCGGTGACGATGCGCGCGGCATCGGGCGCGTCAAGCCATGAGAAAGTGCGAATGGCGAGCGCACCGAGCCACGAGACGAGCGGGCCGCTGTCGTAGATGGGTTTCCCGGCGATATTCGGCAGCAACCAGTCGGACAACTGACCGTGCGCCATCGTCCACATGACGCCGAAACCGGCGGCGTCTTCGTTCTTCCACGGGTCGCGACCGAACAACCCCGCCAGCACATAGATGACACAAATGGCGATCAGCAGCGAACGCGGTAGCGCACTGGTGGCAGAGGCGGTAATGCGAACTCGTTTCATAGGCCGGACGACAGAGCCGGCACAGCGGCCGGATCGGGAAGACTTAGGGGGCGAGCCGGAACTGGCTCGGGGATGAAATCTGGGGTGAAGCTCGGAGTTACGCTACAGGAGCACTCGGGGACACCGCAAAAGCCGACAGTATGACAGTAACCGGTGCCGCGGCGCAGGCCAGACCCAACAAAAAAGGGCAGCCTGAGCTGCCCCTTTCCGATGCTTTTCACAACGCTGGGGTGTTGCCCCTGATGTGCTGGCCCGCCAGTGCTTGCCGGGCCCCGCATCGCGTCGTCTGGCGCGTCGCCGATGAAACTCAGGCGATCTTGCCGCCGGCGCGGTTGCCGAACTTCTGGCGGAACTTGTCGACACGGCCGGCCGTGTCCATGATGCGCTGTTCGCCGGTGTAGAAGTTGTGCGAAGCCGACGACGTTTCGATCTTCACGAGCGGGTAGGTCTTGCCATCCTTCTCGGCGGTTTCCTTGGTGTGGATCGTCGAGCGGGTGATGAATTCGAAGTCGACGCCGGGCGTCATGTCGCGGAACAGGACTTCGCGGTAATCCGGGTGGATGCCTTCTTTCATGATGTACCTTGGGTTAAGTCGGTAGCCAGTCTGCGCGGGAGGACGTTGCCTGGGTTGATTGCCCCAGGAGGCGTCCCGTTGGCCCGCTAACGCCGTCACTGTCATGCGACTGGGAAGGCGTCAACCACTTTCCGGGTGAGTAAAACGCGCATTATGCCATGAAAACAGTGACTTTCGCAAAGTTTTCATGGGGTTGCGGCTGGCGCGGGCGACATGCCGGCAATGGCTTCGCCGCCGCTGCCGGGTGCCGCCGCCGGATCTTGCAGGAAATAACGCGAAAACAGCGTATACAGGGCCGGATATTCGTCGCGGAAAGCCTCCGGGGCGACGAAGAAGGCCTCGGCGCAAACGGCGAAGAATTCCGATTCGTGCTCGGTGGCATACGGGTCGAGAAGCGAGGTCGAGGCGAAGGCGTCCCAGCGATCGTCGGGAACGTTGGCCACATGGTGACAGAACTCCTCATAGGCAGGGTCGAAGACATTGCACCAGACTTCCGGTGTCAGGTCGCCATGCAGGCGCCGCAGCATCGGCGGCACGCCGTCCGCATCGCCGGCTTCCATATCGATTTTGTGAACGAACTCATGGATCACGACGTTGTACGCCAGCACGTCGCGCGCCTGAACATCTTGCCACGACAGGACCACGGGGCCGCCCTCCCATGCTTCGCCGCTCGCTTCCTGTTCGACGTCGTGCACGACCCCCGCTTCGTCCTGCACGGTCTTGCGAATGAGGAATTCGCCCGGATACAGCACGATGCCGGTCCACCCGCGATACAACGCACTCGGGAGATTGAGAATCGGCAGGCACGCTTGCGCCGCAACCGATACGCACATCGCTTCGGTCAGCGGCAGATCATGCGCAGTCGAAAAGTGCTTGCTGGCCAGAAAGTCGGTTGCGAGTTCGCGGAGCTTGCCTAGTTCGGCCGGGCTGCGACGCGCGAGGAACGGTAGTGCATTCACGACCTCGAGCCAGAGGGCGTCGTCGATGGCCGTGCGCGCGGGAGAACGCCGGAGGCGGGCAAGCAGGGTCTTGAGCATGACGAAAGTGGCCGGAAATTTGACGCCGCAGCGACGGATCGCGCGGTGCATTCGTGCATCAATGGCGCATCGATTCTAATTTAGCCGCTTTTGAATTGCCGCAAAGATTGCACCGCACAGCGCAACGATGGCGACGAAGTGAAAGTCGTCGATAAGCGACAGGAACGACGCTTGTCGCTGAATCATTTGGGCAATCTGGGCGAGTGCGGCCCCATGTGCCTGCGAGGCGGCTACGCCGGCGTGGGTGAACGCATTGGCAAGCGAGTCGAGCGTCTGAGTGAAGACCGGATTGAACGGATTGGCCATTTCCGTCAGGCGAGTGCGATGCAGCGCTTCCCGATGCTGGTCGAACGCCACGATGGTCGACACGGCGAACGAGCCGGAAAGCTGACGCAGAATGTTCTTCAACCGGTAGCCGTGCGCGAAGCTCTCGTGATCGAAGGTGCGAAAGGTCAGGTTGGCCACCGGCAGCACGGTGAAGATGCCAAACACGGCCTTGAGCGCGAGTACGCCATAGAGTTGTGACTGACCGGCATCGGGCGGCATGGCGCCGAGCCACAGGTTGGTGGCGATCGTCATCGCGAAACCACTCACGATCAACAACTTCTTGTGCGTGATGAATTTGGCGACGTGGAAGTACGCCAGCAGCAGAAATACGGTGAGCAGCGCGGAGTCACCGAGCAATTGGCCGGTGCGCTCGACCGTGAAGCCGAGCCCTTGCTCGAGCATGTGCGGCATCAGATAGCTTTGCGTGTTTGCCAGATAGTAGTAGGCCACGTACAACACCAGTCCGACCTGAAACTCACGCCGGCGCAACGATTGCAGGCGGATGAGCGGTTCCGGATGTTGCCACTGGTGATAGCCGAACCACACGAGGGCGCCCACGCCTGCGACCGTCAACAGTGGCAGCCAAGGTGTTTGCAGCCACTGCGAGTAGCGCATCTCCTGGAGCACGACCTGAAACGCACCCATGGCGAGTGCGAAGGCCATGAACGGTGCAAACGGGTAATTGCCGCCAGTGACGCGATCGCGCAGGCGGCCCACGTCGGGTACGGAGAGCCACGTAAGCCCCGCGAGCAGCACGGCGGGCGGTGCGGTGCACAGGAACAGCGTGCGCCAGGTGTAATCGGAGACGAGCAGTCCGCCGACGAGCGGCGCGGCGGCCGAGCCGGTGAACAGCAGCAGGGCGAACGTTTGCACAGTCTTGCCGCGGTGTTCCGTCGGCATGCTCACTTGCGCGAGAATGCGGCAGGAACTCATCCAGCTTCCCGCGCAAAAGCCCTGACACGCCCGGGCGATCACGAGCTGCGTCACGCTTTCGCTCGTTCCCGCGAGGATGGCGCCGCAAGCATAGAGCAGCAACGACGCCGTCAGATACCGGCGATAGCCGATGCGCTCGACGAACCACTGCTGTTTGAGGATGGCGAGGACCGATGCAATGCCATAGGCGGTCGTCATCCACACGAATTCTTTGGGCGAGGCGTCGACGCCGCCCGCAACGTAGACGGCAAAATACACCAGCAGCGCGTTCTCGAAGAACTCCAGCCCCGGGATCAGGCCGAGGGCGTAGCGGTAGGCCTCGATGCGCATCGGCCGCAGCGGGTTGGATGGCGGCGAGGCAGCGGAACCGGTCGGCGGGGCGGCAGATGTCATGACGAGCGACGGGGGCGATGTGCGTCGGCGGGCGAGGTGTCAGGCAGACGAATGCTTGCGGATTCGCGCGGCGCGCTCCGCCAGCAGTTCGTCCGCAGACACGCCGCTAAGGCGCTGCTCGATGTATTGCAGGTCGTGCGCGATCTGTGCTTCGAGCTTTTCCGCTTCGCGCAATTCGCGGCGCACTTGCGCCGTGCGTTCGCGTAACGTGCCGAGCTGCGAGTGAAGGGCGTCACGAACGACTTGCAGATCTTCCTCGTTCATGCGCGATTTGCCCGATTCGACCAGACGCATCGGGCGCTTGAGCATCTCAGTGATCGCGGCGATCGAGAAGCCGAGCGAGCGCATGCGCAGAATTCGCCCGAACGTTGCGAGATCCGCCTGGGTGTACATGCGGTAGCGTCCGCCGCTGCGTGCCGGCACAACGAGATTGAGTTCCTCGTAATATTTCAGCGTGCGCGCCGTCACGCCAAGCGCGGCGGCGGCCTGACCGACGGTCAGCAGATGCGTGTCGTCTGACGGTGTTTCCGTCGATGACTGGGGCGCGAGATCTGTGGGCATGGGCTTGCCTCCGATCGGAAGATGAACGGAATGCTAGCACAACCTGTACGTGAACGTATAGGTGTGAGTCAGCGTCGCCACAAAGCCGCTTGTTGCGGGGGACGGAAATGCATCGGCCCGGCCGGCGCTGACGCGTGAACGTCTTTGCCGGCCGGGCCGAAATCTGTAGCGGTTCGGTTTGAGCGACAGAACTGCGGAGCGTTAGCGTGTCGCCATATTCGGCGCAGTCTCCCAGCGAATGGCGCGCACGCCCGGCGTATCGCCAAGCGTCGAGACAAGGTGAACGAGCGCCGCGCGGCGGCTGCGCTCGCAACGCAGCACATAGTCGAGTTCCAACAGATAGCCTCCCGAGCGTTCGAGGCGGGACGTCGTCTCCGGTGTGATTTTCTGGGCGCGAAGGGCGTGGCGCACCTTGGCGTCGATGGTGTCTGCCTTCGACGCGAGCGTGAGCACGACAAGCCGGTATTGCGGCGACGCGAGTCCGTTAGCCTTCGTGACGAGGGCGTTCGATGCGCTCGAGGCGGGCGTTAGCCGGGCACGGGCGCGATCGAACAGTGTAGGGATAAGCATGTGCAGCGTCATGGTGTCCTCCTGAATCAAGGGCCTGAGACGGTGGATGCCGGGGCTTGGCGATGCATTGCAATGCGCGCAGACCTCGCGGTCCGTCAGGACGCACGAAGCGCGCGGCGCGCACGACCATGCATGAATTCGACGCAAGCGTCGGCAGGCTTTGCACGCTGTTGGCTGCCGGTGAATCGACGCGGAGCCAAACAGATGTGCCAAACGTGCCATGTTCAGGATGTGCGAACACATCCATCCATCGCTGAACTGCGGTCAGGGGTGCGGAAAACGGGATCGTCTCGTGAGGTCGCCGGTGGCTGCGAGGCCATCGGGAATCGATGCGATCAATGCACTACCGCTGCGGCATAAAGACCGGCAGCGGCAGTCGGTGACGACTGCGGGTTACCGGGCTAACGCCTCGCCGGGCATTGCCGACGCTTGCGTGCTACTAGAGCAACTGCCCACGGAAAACTCCGTCGTAATTGGAAAGATGACAGTTTAGTGATTTGAGGCGCATCTGTAAAGAAAGTGACGGGATTTCGCGGCGTTTTGTCGAGAAATTGACGATATTTCTTCCGATTTTGATATTTTTTTGTGATTTTTCGGTAATTGTCGCCTCGCGCCAGCGAGCGAGGACGGCAACCGACGGTATTCAGTCGGGCAGCACCTTGCCCGGATTCATCAGTCCGAGCGGGTCGAAGGCGGTTTTGAGCGTACGCATCAATGCCAGTTCGATGGGGGACTTGTACTTTGCCGAGGCGTCGCGCTTGAGTTGTCCGAGGCCATGCTCTGCGCTGATGCTGCCGTGATGGGCATGCACGCTGTCGTGAACTGCTGCAGTCACGGCCGACTGGTATTGACCAAGGAACGCAGCGGGATCGATGTCTTCGGGCGCCATCACGTTGTAATGCAGATTTCCGTCGCCCAGATGGCCGAAGGTGACCATGCGCGCGCCGGGTGCAAGGCGTTGAACGAGTGGATCGGTGGCGTCGAGAAATGCGGGCACCTGAGACACCGGCACAGCGATGTCGTGCTTGATGTTGAGCCCGGTCGCCGACTGGGCGAGCGGAATGCTCTCTCTCAGGTGCCAGAGCGCGTTCGATTGAGCGAGGCTGTTCGCGACGATGGCGTCTCGAACGATGCCCTGGTCGACGGCGGCGCTGAGCAAGCGCTCGAGCAAATCGCGGGCATGGGCCTCGCTCTCGTTGTCGGAGAGTTCGAGCAGCACGGCTTGTGTATAGCGATGCGTGAACGGGTAGCGTTGCTGCGGGAAGACCTGGGCCACGAGCCGGAGGCAAAAGTCCGACATCAACTCGAAGCCCGTGAGCAATGGGCCTGCCATGCGTTGCGCCAGATTGAGCAGCGCCAGGGCCTGCGCCGGGCTGTCCAGCGCGGCGAGCGCCGTCATACGAGCGGCGGGTTGCGCGAAGAGCTTGAGCGTTGCCGCCGTAATCAGCCCGAGTGTGCCCTCCGCGCCGATGAACAGGTCGCGAAGGTCGTATCCGGTGTTGTCTTTCCGCAGCCCGCGAAGACCGTCCCAAAGCTCACCTTGTGGTGTAACCACTTCCAGGCCGAGGCACAGTTCGCGTGCGTTGCCGTAGCGCAAGACGGCGGTGCCGCCCGCATTCGTCGCAAGATTGCCGCCGATAGTGCAACTTCCTTCTGCCGCGAGGCTCAACGGGAAAAGCCGCTGCGCCGCCGCTGCTGCCGCCTGCACGTTGGCGAGGAGGCAGCCCGCTTCGGCGGTCAAAGTCATGTTATCGGCGTCCACCTGCCGGATGCGGTCGAGACGGCGCAGACTGATGACCACCTGGCGCCCGCTCGCGTCGGGGGTCGCGCCGCCGGCGAGGCCTGTATTGCCGCCTTGCGGCACCATCGGCACGCCGTGCGCGACGCACAGACGCACGAGTGCGGCGACCTGCGCGGCATCGGCAGGGCGCAGCACAGCCAGTGCATGCCCTGTATAGCGTTTGCGTTGATCGACGAGGTAGGCGTCGGTGTCGGCGCTCTCGAGCAGAACGTGGTCGCGGCCCAGCAGGTCGCGGCATGCGGTGAGGAAGGGGGCGTTAATCATGGCTGAGGGGCTTCGCACCAATCATGCGGTTTGCGATATTGCACCGCGTGGCGCCGGTGAGGCGCAGGGCTATCGTGCTGCCGCGGCACGGGCTTTCGCCGCCCGTTTGAAGGGCCGCAGATAAAAGATCGTCGAGAAGAAAAATACGGCGGACAGTGCCGTTTCGATCCATGCGAGCGAGGCCGACGGACCCGTATCCGTCATGCCGCGCACCACGCCTTCCGCGAGAAACAGCAGGATGAACATGCTCGACCACTGCAGCGTATACAGGTTGCCGCGCAATACGCCGCGTAGCGGCAACAGCAGAAGCAGCGCTTTGAGGACCAGCCAGGAGCCGCCAGGACGCAGCGGCGCGAGCCACAATTCCCACGCAACCGACAGCGCGATCAACGCCAGCAGACTTGCAATGCTCAGTCGACGCAGCCCCTGCGCGGCGTGTGGCGCGGCAGGCCTGGCGAGCGTCTGGGGCGGCGCGCTCGTGTTGCGGGCGTTGGCGCCTGGGGGCAGGTCGGGCGGAGTGGCAGTCATGGGCTTGTCTCGTGGGCCGGAACTACTGCGAAGACGCGGACTCGATGCGGACGGCGCGGCGTAAGCGCTTATTCTGCCAGCTTGGTGGCCGCGCGTGCGAGTCGCGCGCCGAGTGCCGACGCCAACTGACGCTCGTCGGCGGAGAGCGGGTTGCCGTCATGGGCGAAATGCGTGGCACCGTAAGGCGAGCCGCCAGTGCGTGTGCTCGATAGCGCGGGCTCCGTATAGGGCAGGCCCATCAGCAACATGCCGTGGTGCAGCAGCGGAATCATCATCGATAACAGTGTGCTTTCCTGGCCGCCGTGCAGGCTGGCGCTGGACGTGAAAACGCACGCGGGTTTCCCGGCAAGTGCCCCCGAGAGCCATTGCGGCGTGGTGCCGTCGAGAAAGTACTTCAGTGCGGCGGCCATGTTGCCGAAGCGCGTGGGTGACCCGAGGGCGAGTCCTGCGCACTCTTCGAGATCGCGCAATTCGACGTAAGGAGGACCACTGTCCGGAATATCCGAAGCGCTGGCTTCGCACACGGTCGACACGGCGGGGACGGTTCGCACTCGTGCCTGTGCGCCGGGCACACTGTCGATGCCGGCTGCGATGCACTGTGCGAGCTGTGCGGTGGTGCCGTGACGGCTGTAGTACAGGACGAGGATTTCAGTCATGAAGTCGAATTGGCTGAGGCAAGGAGGCAAACCTGTCTGAGCCTCGGGTCTTGGGTGAAAAGCAGGCGAAAAGTGCGGGTATTATAGGGCGTTCCTATTGGCGTTACGGTTCGGGCGAGCGCCTGCCGTGCCAACCTTCTCATTCAGGAGCCCGATTTGCTCAAACTGTCCCGCATCAACTGGAATAACGTTCGCCAACTGCTGAGATACGCGCTTGCGCGGGCTCAGGACGACCGGATTCCGCAAGTTGCGGGCAGTCTGACGTTCACCTCGATCCTGTCGATCGTACCGCTATTCGCCGTGACGTTCGCGCTGTTTACAGCCTTCCCGATTTTCAATTCGTTTCGCGATGCCTTGCAGGGGTTCCTGCTCGAGCATCTGATGCCCGAGAGCGTCAACGCACAGATATTCAACTACCTGAACCAGTTTGCATCGAAGGCAAAAAGCCTGACCGCGTTCGGTCTGATTGGTTTGCTGGTGACGGCGGTGCTTACGTTGATGACAGTGGAATCGGCATTCAATGTGATCTGGCGCGTGCCGCGTCCGCGAGCACTGGCACAGCGTCTGCTCATTTACTGGAGTCTGCTCACGCTCGGTCCGTTGCTGTTCGGGGTGAGCTTGTCGATCAGTTCCTATGTGTTCACGCAGTCGATGTCGTTGGTCAGTACACTGCCGCCGGCCGTGGCATCGCTGCTCAGCTTGATTCCGCTTGCGCTGACCAGCCTGGCCTTCATGCTGATGTATCTCTACATGCCGAATTGCAAGGTGGACTGGCGCGATGCGTTGGTCGGCGGGGTTGTGGCGGCGCTGGCGTTCGATCTGACAAAGCGCGGCTTCGGCATGTACATCCGGCAGTTCCCGACTTATACGGCGGTGTATGGCGCATTTGCCGCAGTGCCGATCTTCCTGCTGTGGATTTATCTGTCGTGGCTGGTGGCGTTGCTGGGTGCAACGATCACTGCGGTCCTGCCCGCGCTGCGTCTCGGCCATTTTCAATATCCCCGGTTTCCGGGCAGCGATCTGCTCGATGGCCTGACGCTCATTCATCTGCTCAATCTTGATCGCGAAAATGGCGGTGGCGGCCGCACGATGGCGCAACTGGCGAACACCATGCGAACAAGCCTCGATCACGCCAGCGATTTGCTCACCCGGCTCGAACGCATGGGGTGGGTGGGCCGGCTGACGATGCAGGCGTCTGCTGAACGTTGGCTGCTGCTCGCGAACCCGCGCACGACGACACTGGCGCCGCTGGTCGCGCAACTGGCGCTCAACGTCGACGAGTTGGCCCGGCAAATGGAGCGCCATGCACTCGACGGCGCCCACGTCGCCGAGATACTGCGCGAAGGCAAATGGGACGTACCGCTCGTCGACGCGTTACCGCGTGCCGTCACGATCGACGACGACGGCATCGACCCGCCGGTCGAAAGGGAGTCAGGCCGTCATCAGGAGGGCCAAGCGGGGCCGGCGACGCATGAAGGGCATGAGGGGCCGGAGGGGCACCAGAGCGCTAGAGCTTGATGCGACCCAGGCAGATATCCCGAAACATGACCCAGTCGCCCATCAAACTGTAAAGCGGATGGCGAAACGTGGCGGGCCGGTTTTTCTCGAAGAAGAAGTGGCCCAACCACGCGAACGCGTAGCCGCACACTACCGCAGCGAGCAGCCACCACGGGTTGCCTGTCACGGCGAACGTCACCAGAAAGCCAATCACTCCCCATGAGCCGCCGAAATGCAGGCGGCGGCAAATCGGGTTCCGGTGCTCTCCGAGATAGAACGGATAAAAGTCCGAAAACCGGTGAAACCGCGGTGCGGCATCGTGCGTATCCGGCATGACAAGCCTCCTCGTTAGCGAAGGTGACGCGCTCAGTGTCGCATGAATCGCACGAGGGCATCGAGCAGGGCGTCCGGCTGCTCCGTCATGATCGCGTGCCCCGCATTGACGATCTCTACTGTGACCGGCGCCCCCGCTTCGCGCAGGGCGTCCAGCAGCGCTTGTGCCGCGCGCGGTGGCGTCATCTGATCGTGTTGTCCCAGCACGGCGAGTACAGGACATGTGACCCGTGCGGCCGTCTCCGTCCCCTTATCGTAGCGGTTGCACGCTTCGAAGTCGGTGAGAAACACTTTGGCGGGATTACGCTGCGACACCCGCTCCATCAACCGCTGATTGCCGCCCCACGTCCAGAAGCCTGGGCCGGGCGCCGAGGGCTTGGCGGCGAGTGTGCTGTGCGACCACGCGTTGACAAGGGCAATGGCCTCGGGCTCACGCTCGGCGGCCGCTTCGAGCAGGGCGTCGGAGACCTTCATCGGATAAGCGGTGCCCACCAGGGCAATGCGCGACACGCGTTCGGCATGACGTGCGGCGGCGTCTAGCGCAATCAGCGATCCCATGCTGTGCCCGACCCATGCGGCGTTACCGACGCCAGTGGCGTCGAGCACGGCAACCACCCAATCGGCCATTTCGCCAATCGTCTTCAACGGGGCGCCCGTGCTGCGGTGATGGCCGGGCAGATCCAGCGCGAGCACGTTCATGCCGTGATGCGCAAGGTATCGGCTCTGTAACCCCCATACGCTGTGATCATGCTGCGCGCCATGCAGAAAAACGACCGTTGGTTGCCCAGGATCGATCGACTTCCCGGCGGTGTAGGCATAGACGTTCTTGCCTGCGATGTCGAGGTTCATCGGGCTTGCCCCTTGGCTGAGGATTTGACGGCCGCTTTCAGGCCACGCTTGAGGTCTTGAATCAGGTCGTCGGGGTCTTCCAGGCCGATCGACAGGCGTACGGTGCCCTCCCCGATACCGGCCGCAGCGAGTGCTGCCGGGTCCATGCGGAAATGCGTGGTGGAAGCGGGGTGAATGACGAGCGAGCGTGCGTCGCCGACGTTGGCCAAATGCGAGAAGAGTTTCAGAGACTCGATGAAGCGGCGTCCCGCCGCGCGGTCTCCGTTCAGATTGAAGCTGAATACGGCGCCCGCACCGCGTGGCAGCAGACGTTTGGCCAATGCGTAATCGGGGTGTGATGGCAGTTCGGGGTAGGCCACGCTCGCCACGGCCTCGTGCCCCGCGAGGAACGCCACCACACGACGCGCATTGTCCACATGCCGCGCCATGCGTAGCGGTAGCGTTTCGATGCCTTGCAGCAGTTGCCAGGCCGCCTGTGGATGCAGGCACGCACCAAAGTCACGCAAGCCCTCGCGCCGCGCGCGCAACAGGAAGGGAGCGACGGAATTCTCTTCCGCGAAAACCATGCCGTGGAATCCGTCATACGGCTCGGTCAACTCGGGGAATTTACCGCTTCTCTCGAAATCGAACGTGCCGCCGTCGATCAGAATGCCGCCGATGGTCGTACCGTGACCGCCAAGAAACTTGGTGGCGGAGTGATACACGAGATCGGCGCCGTGATCGAATGGCCGGATCAGCCAGGGCGTTGTGAACGTGCTATCGACCAGCAAGGGCACGCCGGCATCATGAGCGATCTGGGCGACTTGAGGAATGTCGAGGACGTCGAGCCCCGGATTGCCGAGCGTCTCACCGAAGAACAGCCGGGTTTCGGGGCGCACGGCGGCGCGCCACCCATCCAGATCGCCAGGGCGGACAAACGTGGTCTCGATGCCGAAACGGCGCAGCGTGTAATGCAGCAGATTGTGCGAGCCACCATACAGCGCGCCTGATGCCACGATGTGCGAGCCTGCCCCCATCAGCGTGGCAATGGCAAGGTGCAGCGCGGCCTGACCGCTCGCCGTCGAGATGGCGCCGGCGCCATTTTCCAGCGCGGCCATGCGCTCTTCGAAAACGGCATTCGTCGGATTGGAAATGCGCGAATAGACATGCCCGGCACGTTCCATATTGAAGAGGGCGGCCGCCTGATCGGTATCGGAGAACACGAACGACGTGGTCTGATAGATCGGGGTGGCCCGCGCTCCCGTGACCGGGTCGGGGGCAGCCCCGGCGTGCAGGGCGAGTGTGTCGAAGTGCGGTGCTGACATGTCGGAGAAGGCCTCGCAGTTGGCTTGACGTTGACTTGGCGCTGACTCGTGATGCGGACTTTACGTATACGGCAATGCTAGCACCACCTTCGTGCGCACTGACAGGCTTTGCAACCCTCGTCAGGCAAATGACGGTGTTGTCCGATGCGGGAGGCACGGCAATGTCCGAGCGCTGGCAAGGAATCGGCCGAAAACCCGCGTCACACGGACATGTGCGCGTCTTACGCCTTTCCTTTTCAGGCGCTTTCCGATAGCATCCTTTGAACATGTTCTAATAACTATTTGCGCGGAGACAACGGCGTGCGCGCCAGCGTTCCGTCTCGCAAGCCGAAGTCTGGCAATACGTCCGGTGGCAGCGTTCCGCCACGATTGCCCGAGTATCACAACGAGGAGTGTGTGCCATGCGTGTGTCTGACATCCTGCAAGTAAAGGGCAACACCCTTTTCACCGTGACCCCGGAGACGTCGCTGGCCGATGCCGTCGACGCGATGGCGGAACACGACATCGGCTCGCTCGTCGTGATGGAGTACGGCGATCTCGTGGGCATGCTCACGTTCCGCGAGATCATCAATACGATCAGCAAGAACGGCGGTACCGTGGGCGGCTCCACGATTCGCAAGGTCATGGACGATCATCCGCTCACCTGTACCCCGGAGACGGATGTGAACGAAGTGCGGCGCATGATGCTCGAGCGTCACGCACGCTATTTGCCGGTCATGGACAACCGCACGCTCATGGGTGTGATTTCCTTCTACGATGTGGCACGGGCGGTCGTCGAGGAGCAATCCTTCGAGAACCGCATGCTCAAGGCCTACATTCGTGACTGGCCGGCCGAGGAAGCGGAAAACGCGAAGTGAGTGAGGCCAGCCAGCGCGGGGCACGCGGCGAGGGCCACCAATCACGTCTGCTGAAAGAACGACGCTTTGCGCCGTTCTTCTGGACGCAGTTTCTGGGCGCGATGAACGACAACGTGTTCAAGATCGCGTTCACGTCGCTTGTCACCTACCACGCCTCCCTCTTTGAGAACGTCGACGGCAAGACTGCGGCATTCCTGATTTCGGCCATCTTCATCGCGCCATTTCTCCTGTTTTCTGCGACCAGCGGCCAGATTGCCGACAAGTGGGACAAGGCGCGCCTGATCCGCTTCGTCAAGACACTCGAGATTGCCATCATGGCTGTCGGTGCGGCCGGTTTCATCTGGGCGAGCGCGCCATTGCTGTTCGTCTGCACATTCCTGATGGGGCTGCACTCCACACTCTTCGGGCCGGTGAAGTATGCGTATCTGCCGCAGCATCTCGCCAATCACGAATTGGTCGGCGGTAACGGCCTGGTTGAAATGGGCACGTTTGTGGCGATTCTGATCGGCACGATCATCGGTGGCGAGATTGCGGGAGGTGGAGCAGGTTCGCTGCCGTGGCTCGGTGGTGTCTGCCTTGGGTTGGCGTTGTTGGGGCGGCTGGCATCAACGTGGGTGCCGCAAACGCCTGCTGCCCAGCCGGACCTGCGTATCAACTGGAACCCGTTTACCGAGACGTGGAGGAATCTGCGCATCGCGCGCACCGACCGAGCCGTGTTCCAGAGCCTGCTCGGCATCTCCTGGCTTTGGTTCCTCGGGGCAACCTTTCTCGCGTCTTTTTTCAACTTCGCGCATGACGTGCTGGGTGCCGACCCGGATGTCGTCACCTTGCTGCTTGCCATGTTCTCCGTCGGGATCGGCGTCGGCTCGCTGCTCTGCGAGCGGCTCTCGTCCGGCAAGGTGGAAATCGGACTGGTGCCCTTCGGCTCGATCGGCATGACCGTGTTTGCGGTTGATCTGTACTTTGCCAGCCGGGGAGGAGCCGGTGGGGCTGCACTCCAGACGGTCGGGCAGTTCGTCTCGCAGCCGGCACATTGGCGAATTCTGGCCGATCTGTTCCTGCTGGCGATGTTCGGTGGTTTCTATAGCGTGCCGCAGTATGCGCTAATTCAGAGCCGCAGCAAACCGTCGCACCGCGCGCGCATCATTGCCGCGAACAATATTCTCAACGCGTTGTTCATGATCGTGTCCGCGCTCATGGCGATGGCGCTCACGAGAGCCGGATTCACCATCGATCAGTTGTATCTCGTTACCGGCATTCTCAATGCGCTGGTCGCGGTCTATCTCTACACGTTGCTTCCGGAATTCCTGATCCGCTTCGTGATGTGGATGCTGTTGCACACCCTCTACCGTATCGATGTCAAAGGGGCCGACCAGATTCCGGATGAGGGCCCGTGCGTGCTGGTCTGCAATCACGTGAGCTTCGCCGACGCCGTGGTCATCGGTGCGTCGATCCGGCGACCGGTTCGTTTTGTGATGGACCATCGGATTTTCCGTATCCCGGTGTTGTCGTGGTTCTTCCGAACGGTGGGAGCAATTCCGATTGCGCCTGCACACGAGGACGCAGGGGGGCTCAATAAGGCCTACGAGCAGATCGCAAAGGCATTGGCGGCGGGCGAGGTCGTTTGTATCTTCCCCGAGGGGAAACTCACGGCGTCGGGTGACGTGCAGGTGTTCCGTCAGGGCGTGCAGCGCATTATCGAGCGTAGCCCGGTGCCGGTCGTGCCGATGGCGCTACGTGGGTTGTGGGGCAGTTTCTTCTCACGGCACGGCGGTGCGGCGATGACGCGTCCGTTCAAGCGCGGCATTCTGAACCGACTGGAGCTCGTCATTGGGGCGCCGGTGGCACCGGCCCAAGCTACGCCGGAAGCCCTGCGCGAAAAGGTGCTCAAGCTTCGCGGCCCGTGGCCGGTCTGACGGACGCCTGGAGAAACGCGTCGCGTCGATCGGATTTCTCTCAGAGGGCGTCAGAATGGCGCCCAAGATGCTGCTATTCGGGCCTTTGACGTCACGGTGTGCTGCACAGGGCGGCGCGGTCCGGAGGGATCGCTGGCATAATAGGGCCTCCGCCTCATCCGAACCTGATCCCCGTATGTCTGGCAATACGCTTGGAACCCTGTTTACCGTCACCACTTTTGGCGAATCGCATGGCCCGGCCATTGGCTGTGTCATCGATGGCTGCCCGCCGGGAATGGCGCTCACGGAAGCCGACATTCAGGTGGAGCTGGATCGCCGCCGCCCTGGCACGTCGCGCCATGTCACGCAGCGTAACGAACCGGACGCCGTCGAGATCCTCTCGGGAGTGTTCGAAGGTGTCACGACGGGCACGCCGATCGCGCTGCTCATCCGTAATACCGATCAGCGCAGCAAAGACTACGGTAACATTGCCCAGACGTTCCGTCCCGGACATGCCGATTACACCTATCTGCAAAAGTACGGCGTTCGCGATTATCGCGGAGGTGGCCGCTCGTCGGCACGCCTGACGGCACCGGTCGTGGCCGCGGGCGCGGTCGCCAAGAAGTGGCTGGCTGAACGGTATGGCGTACAGGTGCGCGGCTGCATGACACAGATCGGTGACGTCGAAATACCACAGACCGATTGGTCGCAGGCGTCGCAAAACTCGTTTTTCGCGGCTAACGCGGAAGTTGTTCCGCAACTTGAAACCTATATGGACGATCTTCGCAAAGCCGGAGATTCCGTCGGGGCCAAGCTGCGTATCGTGGCGACGGGCGTTCCGGTTGGGCTGGGCGAGCCGCTGTTCGACCGTCTGGACGCGGATATTGCTCACGCGATGATGGGGTTGAACGCCGTCAAGGGCGTTGAGATCGGGGCGGGTTTCCGTAGCGTTACGCAGAAGGGATCGGAGCACGGCGACGAACTGACCTCCGAAGGCTTCGTCGGGAACAACGCCGGCGGCATTCTGGGGGGTATTTCCACTGGGCAGGACATCGACGTCTCGATCGTGGTCAAGCCCACATCGAGCATTCGTACGCCGCGTCGTTCGATCGATGTCACGGGGCAACCGTCGACGGTGGAGACTTTCGGTCGTCATGACCCGTGCGTGGGCATTCGCGCAACGCCGATTGCCGAAGCGTTGCTGGCGCTCGTGCTGATCGATCATGCCCTGCGCCACCGAGCCCAGTGCGGCGATGTGCAGGTCAACACGCCAGTCATCGCGGCACGCGCGCCGGAGTGAAGATGCTGGACTGGCGGTAAGCGAGGCTCCCGCTGGGGCGCAGCCAATTGCAGGAACGCAAAACGCCAGACGAATTGTCTGGCGTTTTTTTATGCCCTACGCCTTGCATTGCGTGATCGGGTGTTCACCTCTGGCTGTGTAGAGCGTACCTTCCGGTCCCTTGCTCCACCAGATGAGGGTGGGGCCGACGTGCTTTTCCCCGCTTGCGGCCCGTGCCGGCTTGAGCACCTCGCGCTTGCCCATCCAGTACAGCGTAACGTTGCCGCCGAGGTTGTGATCGTCATAGACGACTAGCGCGACGTGCGCGTTATCGCACAGGTAGGCCACTGACTTGGCTTGCACCGCGCCGCAAGTGAGTGCGAGGGTGCCCGTCAGCGCGACACCCGACAGCCATACGGAAGTTCTCGACATCGTGCCTCCTTACCAATGACGTTGATTCGAATCCGACGTGAGCGCGATTCAGCGGGCAGGTTGCGCAACAGCGTGTCACGGGCAGTCTGCAAACAAAAACCGCCGGACGAACCGGCGGCAATCGACATCACATATTCGGGTAGTTCGGCCCGCCACCGCCTTCCGGTGTTACCCACACGATATTCTGCGTCGGGTCCTTGATGTCGCAGGTCTTGCAGTGCACGCAGTTCTGCGCGTTGATTTGCAGACGCTCGGAGTCGTCGTCGTTCTTCACGAACTCATACACACCCGCCGGGCAATAACGTTGCTCCGGGCCCGCGTATTCGGCCAGATTGATACCGACCGGCACGCTGGGGTCCTTGAGCGTCAAGTGTGCCGGCTGGTTCTCTTCGTGGTTGGTGTTCGAGATGAAGACCGACGACAGACGGTCGAAGGTGAGCTTGCCATCCGGCTTCGGATAGACGATCGGTTGGCATTGCGCTGCCGGCAGCAGACATTCGTGATCGGCCTTCTTGCGGTGGATCGTCCACGGCATCTTGCCGCCGAGCAGCTTCTGTTCGATGCCCGTCATGAGCGTGGCAACGGTCAGGCCCTTCTTGAACCACTGCTTGAAGTTGCGCGCCTTGTTCAGTTCTTCGTGCAGCCACGATTGCTCGAACGCCGCCGGGTAAGCCACAAGCTCGTCACGCTGACGCTCAGCGGCCAGCGCGTCGAAAGCAGCGTCGGCGGCCATCATGCCGCTCTTGATGGCGGCGTGACTGCCCTTGATGCGGCTCACGTTGAGGAAACCCGCCTCGCAGCCGACCAGCGCGCCGCCCTTGAAGACGAGTTTCGGCAGCGCCAGCAGCCCGCCCGCCGTGATGGCACGTGCGCCGTATGAGACACGCTTGCCACCTTCGAGGAAGTGGCGAATCGACGGATGCGTCTTGTAGCGCTGAAACTCCTCGAACGGCGACAGATACGGATTGCTGTAGTCGAGACCGACGATAAAACCTACCGCGACCTGATGGTTCGGCAAGTGATAGAGGAACGAGCCGCCGTAGGTTTGGGAATTGAGCGGCCAGCCGGCCGTGTGGATCACGAGGCCTTCCTTGTGCTTGGCCGGATCGATTTCCCACAGTTCCTTGATGCCCAGGCCGTAAGCCTGAGGATCGCGACCATCGTCGAGGTTGAACTTGCGCATTAACTGGCGGCCGAGACTGCCGCGCGCGCCTTCCGAAAAGATCGTGTACTTCGCGTGCAGCTCCATGCCGAGTTGGAAGTTCTCGGTCGGCTCGCCGTCCTTGCCAACGCCCATGTTGCCGGTCGCCACGCCCATGACTGCGCCATTTTCGTCGTACAGAATCTCTGCGGCGGGAAAGCCCGGGAAGATTTCGACGCCCAGCGCCTCGGCCTGCTGACCAAGCCAGCGCACGACATTGCCCAGGCTGATGACGTAGTTTCCGTGATTCTGGAAGCAGGCCGGCAGCAGCCACGACGGGGTGGGGGTTGCACCCGTCTCGTTCAGGAACAGGAAGCGATCTTCGACGACGGGGGTGTCGAGCGGCGCGCCGAGTTCCTTCCAGTTCGGAATCAGTTCGGTCAGTGCGCGCGGGTCCATGACAGCGCCCGACAGAATGTGGGCGCCGATCTCCGAGCCTTTTTCCAGCACGCAAACGGAGATTTCCTTGCCTGCTTCCTGCGCACGTTGCTTCAAACGGATAGCCGTGGACAGGCCGGCCGGACCGCCGCCAACGACGACGACGTCATATTCCATCGACTCCCTCGGGCCGTACTGCTCAAGCAGCTTGGGATCCATTGATGCTCCTGTTATAAACGTTAGAATTCGTGGGTGCGGCCATTTTCCGGGAATGGAGAACACCTCGCAACCGCATATTAATAGCACGATCGTTCGGTTTGGTAGGTGGGAAGCTCTAGCGGCGGGCCTTGGGGCGGTGCCGTTTTTCAATAGGTGTGCGGGCTTGAGGGGAGACGACGATGGGGCGTTCGCTGAATCTGGAAGGCAAAGTGGCGATGGTGACCGGGGCATCGAGCGGACTCGGCATGCAGTTTGCCAAGGTGCTCGCGCAGGCCGGGGCCAAGGTCGTGCTTGCCAGCCGCCGTGTGGAGCGGCTCAAGGAGTTGCGCGCGGAGATCGAGTCGCAGGGCGGTGCTGCGCACGTCGTTCCGCTGGACGTCACCGACTACGACAGCATTCGTGCTGGCGTGGCGCATGCCGAGACCGAGGCAGGCGCTATCGATATTCTCATCAACAACTCGGGGGTTTCGGCTCAACAACGGCTGGTCGACGTCACGCCTCAGGAATACGACTACGTCCTCGGCACAAACACCCGAGGGACCTTCTTTGTGGCGCAGGAAGTCGCCAAGCGCATGATTCGGCGCGCCAAGGGCGATCCGCAGCGTCAGCACCGGATCATCAATGTGGCGTCGGTGGCGGGACAGCGGGCGATTTCCATGCTCGGCGTGTACTGCATCAGCAAAGCGGCGGTCATCCATATGACGCGCGCGATGGCGCTGGAATGGGGGCGCTTCAATATCAATGTGAACGCGCTATGTCCGGGTTATATCGACACCGAGATCAATCACGAGCATTGGCAGACCGAGGCCGGTCGCAAGCTGATTCAGATGCTGCCGCGTCAGCGCGTGGGCGAGCCGAGCGATCTTGATGGGTTGATTCTGCTTCTGGCCTCGGACGACTCCAGATTTATCAACGGCTCGATCATGACCGTCGACGATGGCCTGGCGATTGGCTGAACCTTGTCAGGGCGAGTGTCGTGACGATTCGGGCGATTGCGCAGGCCGGGTGCAATGCGGCAATCCGGGAATGTCCGAGGCAGTCAGCCTCGTGAGCACGAGCGCATAATTTGCCGATGCTCACGGGGTCGAGAAGGGCGTCGCACTGACGTCGTACCCCGATCATCTTGGGGACACCATGCGTAATCAAGGCTGGCGGGGGCTCGTCGGAGTCGCGCTTGCCCTCGCCGTCATCGCACTGCCTGTGGCCGCGCAACCTTATAAAGCCGAATACTCGCTGTCGATCGTGCCCGATGCCGGCACCCCTTGGGGCAAGGGCACGCAGCTGTGGGCAGACATGGTGCGCGAGCGGACTCGCGGACGCATCAACATACGGCTACACACGGGCGCTACGCTCGTCGGTGGCGATCAGACACGCGAGTTCACGGCGTTGCGCCAGGGCGTCATCGACATGGCGGTCGGCTCGACGATCAACTGGTCTTCGGCCATCCCCGAATTCAACGTCTTTTCGCTGCCATTTCTGTTGCGTGGCTATCGGTCGCTCGATGCGCTCACTCAGGGTGACGTAGGGCGTGAGCTGTTCCGCCGTGTGGAAGAGCAGGGTGTGGTGCCGCTGGCATGGGGGGAGAACGGTTTCCGGCAACTGAGCAATTCGCGCCGCCCGATCCGCACGCCCGAAGACATGCGCGGTTTGCGCTTCCGTGTGGTCGGGTCATTGCTGTTCAACGACATTTTCACGGCGTTGGGGGCGGTGCCGACCCAGATGACGTGGAGCGAGGCCATTCGGGCGATACGCGCGCGCAAGATCGACGGTCAGGAAAATCCGCTGACGATCTACAACAATGTGCGACTCGATACGTTGGGGCAACGCTACATCACGGTATGGGATTACGTGGCCGATCCCATCGTGTTTGTGGTCAACCGGCAGGTCTGGGATAGCTGGTCGCCACAGGATCGCGACATCGTTCGCGATGCAGCGATGGAGGCTGCACGCTTCGAGGTGACGTTGGCACGAGAAGACCTTCTGAACACCGGGCGCGGTACATGGGAGGATCTGGAGGCGCGCGGCGTGAAGGTTACGCGACTCACGCCTGAGCAGCGTCAGCGCTTCGCCGAAGCGACGCGCGCCGTCTATATGAAATGGAAGGTGCTTGTCGGCCGCGATTTGGTCGAGAAGGCGGAGGCTGCGGTCAAAGACGACACCACAGTCAGCAAGCCGCACGATATTGGCGTGCGCAAGTAGTTGTGCGTTGCTTCGGAAACCTCCGAGGCAATGCTCTCACGTCATTCCGAAAAGGCCGCCGTTTCGGGCAAATCGTGGCGTCTTGCTGCACGCCTATCCATCCGAAGCGCTACACTTTATCCCCATGACGCCCTGTCATCGCACGACAGGGCGTTGATTTTCAATATGGGGAATTTGCAGTGTCATCAGAATACAAAGAAGTCTTTCGTATGCGCATGCCCATTCGCTGGGGCGACATGGATGCCTTCGGGCATGTCAACAATACCGTGTACTTCCGGTACATGGAGCAGGTGCGTATCTCGTGGCTGGAAACCCTGAATATCGCGTCCGAAGAAAGCTCGACGGGGGAGGGGCCGGTCATTATCAATGCGAATATGACGTTCCTGCGCCAGTTGCGCTATCCAGGCGATATCGATTGCCGCATGTTTGTGGGCGCACCGGGGCGAAGCAGTGTCGACACGCGTTTCGAGTTGCGCCGCGCCGATACGCCTGATGTGGTGGTTGCCGAGGGCGGTGCGAAGATCGTCTGGGTGAACTACAAGGAAGAGAAATCGGTGCCGCTGCCGGAAGCGGTGCGAGGGCTGATGGCGTGAGATCGGTCCGGTGGGCGTAACGATGCGCGGAATTCGGCACCTCGCCCGCCTTCACTCAGGTCAGTTTCCGAGCAGACGCTGCACGAGTTCCGTCGCCGTGCCCGCGCCGTACTTCTGCATCAGACGCGCACGATAGATGTCGACGGTTCGCGGGCTGATGTCGAGAATCTTGCCGATTTGTTTGCTGGTCTTGCCTTGCACGAGTTGCGCCGCGATTTCGCGCTCGCGGGCCGTCAGCGCTACGGCGACGCGGCGTGTGGCTGACATGTCCTCGAAGGTCCAGAGACCGGCGGCGTGGGGGTCTTGAACGTCGAGCGATCGGCCCGTCACGTGGCACCAGAACAGTTCGCCGTTGGCGCGACGCATGATGCGCTCGTCGGCGTAGACGCCTTGCGTGCTCATGATCGGTGGAATACGCTCGCCAATGCGCTCGAACTCTTTCGGTGACGGATAAAGCACCTGGAACGACTGACCGATGAGGGTTTCGTGTTCGTAGCCGAAGATCTTGCCAAGTTGACGATTGCAGTCCTCGATGATGCGCTGGCGAGAAATGACCAAGCCGACTGGCGCGATGTGAAAAGCTGTCTGATAGTCGAACGTCGGCATGGGGGCGGTGCAAGTCCGGTCGGGCCGCGTGCCGGTGCAACACCAGTATGGCTGCGGCTCGATGCGCGGAAAGATATGTAATTTCACGTATTGTGCCCCATTTGCACGCCACCGTAAGCTCTATGGTTGCATGAGGTGCGTTGCCCCGGCGATTCGCGAGGTGGCGCAAGCCTCGCAACGCGCAAGAGCGCGACATAATTTCAATTCTCAACCGAGGGAAAGGGACAAACGATGAACAAGGTATACGCCAGCGCCAAGGAGGCGCTTGCCGGTGTCGTCGCGGACGGGCAAACGCTCGCCGTTGGTGGCTTCGGCCTGTGTGGCATTCCGGAGGCCCTGATCGCCGCGCTGCGCGACTCGGGCGTGAAGGGGCTCACCTGTATCAGCAACAACGCCGGGGTGGACGGTTTTGGTCTGGGGCTGCTGCTCGAGACGCGTCAGATCAAGAAAATGATTTCCTCGTACGTTGGCGAGAACAAGGAGTTCGAGCGCCAGTATCTGGCCGGAGAACTCGAACTCGAATTCACGCCGCAGGGCACGCTGGCTGAAAAGCTGCGCGCCGGCGGTGCGGGTATTCCGGCGTTCTTCACGAAGACCGGTGTGGGTACCGTGGTTGCCGAAGGCAAGGAAACGCGCGAATTCGACGGCGAGACATACGTCATGGAGCGCTCGCTGCGCGCCGATGTCGCGCTTGTGAAGGCTGCCAAGGCCGATCGTGCCGGTAACCTCGTGTTCAATCGCACCGCCCGCAACTTCAATCCGATGGCCGCCATGGCTGGCAAGATCACGATCGTTGAAGTCGAAGAGCTGGTCGATACCGGTTCGATCGACCCGGACGACGTGCACCTGCCCGGTATCTTCGTTCAGCGCATCGTGCTGAATGCACATCCGGAAAAACGCATCGAACAACGCACGGTACGTGCCAAGTAAGCGCCGAGATCAAGGAGATAACCATGGCATGGAATCGTGAAGAAATGGCTGCGCGTGCGGCGCGCGAGCTGGAAGACGGCTTTTACGTGAACCTCGGAATCGGTTTGCCCACATTGGTGGCGAACCATGTACCCGAAGGCATGGAGGTCTGGCTGCAATCGGAGAACGGCCTGCTCGGTATCGGACCGTTCCCGACGGAAGACGAAGTCGACGCCGATATGATCAACGCAGGCAAGCAGACGGTCACGACGCTGCCGGGCTCGTCGATTTTCTCGTCGGCAGACTCGTTCGCGATGATCCGCGGCGGCCACATCAATCTTGCGATCCTCGGCGCGATGCAGGTCAGCGAGAAGGGCGATCTTGCGAACTGGATGATTCCGGGCAAGATGATCAAGGGCATGGGCGGCGCAATGGATCTGGTTGCCGGTGTTGGTCGCGTGGTCGTGCTCATGGAGCATGTGGCCAAGGGCGACGCTCACAAGATCCTCAAGGCCTGTGATTTGCCACTCACCGGCGTTGGCGTGGTCAATCGCATCATTACTGACCTCGGTGTGATCGACGTGACGCCGGATGGCCTGAAAGTTGTCGAACTGGCGCAGGGCGTGACGAAGGAAGAAATTTCGCAGAAGACCGGGGCACCGCTCGACACGAGCGCTGTCTGACGCTTTGGCGGTGTGCCTATCATGTCATCGTGCCTGTCGCATTCAGGCGTGGCGCTTTGATAAGCCGCTTTGCTGAGGGTTACCGTGGCCGTTGAGCCCGGTGATCGGTGGAAGGCAAAACGGGCGGGGAAATTCCCCGCCCGTTTTGTTCTTGTGGCGTCGGCAAGCCTTCTGAAATGCCTGAGTCCCGGCGCTTGCCGTGATTACTGTGCGACCCAGCCGCCATCCATGTTCCATGCCACGCCGCGCACCTGCGAGCCGGCGTCGCTGCACAGAAAAACGGCCAGTGCGCCAAGTTGTTCTGGCGTCACGAACTCTCCGGAAGGCTGCTTTTCGCCCAACAGCGAGCGTTTCGCTTCGTCGCCGGAAAGATGCTCGCGCGCCGCGCGATCGTCGATTTGCTTCTGCACAAGCGGTGTGAGCACGAAGCCCGGGCAGATGGCATTGGCCGTCACCCCCGACTGCGCGTTTTCCAGTGCGGTGACTTTCGTCAGGCCGACGATGCCGTGTTTGGCCGCGACGTACGCCGATTTGCCGGCCGAACCCACGAGTCCGTGTACCGAGGCGATGTTGATGATCCGTCCCCAGTTGCGCTGTCGCATGCCGGGCAAGGCAAGCCGCGTGGTGTGAAATGCCGACGTCAGGTTGATCGCGATGATCGCATCCCATTTGTCCGTCGGAAAATCCTGAATCTCCGCAACGTGCTGAATCCCCGCGTTGTTGACCAGAATGTCGACGCCGCCGAAATCCGATTCGGCATATTGCATCATCGCCTCGATTTCGCTGGCACGGCTCATGTCGGCACCGTGATACCCGACCTGAGTGCCCGTGCGGCCAGCCCTCGCCGCGGCGTCGGCAATGGCCTTGCTCGCGGCGTTGGCGTCGCCGAAACCGTTCGTGATGACGTTGGCTCCCTGTACCGCGAGCGCCTGAGCCATGCCCAGACCTATGCCACTGGTCGAGCCGGTTACGAGGGCGATTTTTCCTTTCAGCATTGCATCGTCTCCGTGCGGATGAAGGGTGAGGGATTTATCCGATGTCGATGAGCGTGTCCGCGAACTGCGGTTGGATGCGTCTCATGAGTCGCCTCATTCTAGCTCACGCTTCCTGGCAGGCGCGGTAGAATTCGGGTCTGGAAACCGATCCGATGAGTCTGCCATGTCGAGCCACGTGCCACGTCTGTCGAACGTTCAATGTCTGAGTCCGTCTGGATTGCATCGGATGGCCTACACGGAATGGGGTGACTCTGAAAATCCACGCGTGCTGGTGTGCGTGCACGGACTCACGCGATGCGGTCGCGATTTTGACACGCTGGCGAAGGCACTCGCGAACGACTACCGTGTCATATGTCCGGATGTGGTCGGGCGCGGGCAGTCGTCGTGGCTGGCGAATCCAGCCGGTTATGTCGTGCCACAGTATGTCTCCGACATGGTGACGTTGATTGCGCGGCTCGGTGTGTCTTCGGTGGACTGGTTCGGCACGTCGATGGGCGGCCTGATCGGCATGGGGCTTGCAGGCATGCCGGATACGCCAATTCGCAGCTTGTTGCTCAACGATGTGGGGCCGCATATCGACGCTCCTGCGCTTGCTCGCATCGGTCAGTATGTCGGGATACCGAAGCGATTCGCTTCGTTGGACGAGGGCGCGGATTACCTCTGGTCGATCTCTTCGGCATTTGGGCCACACGCGCGCGAGGAGTGGCTTGCGCTGTGCGAGCCACTGCTCAAGGCCGAGGGTGACGGCTATGTATTGCGCTACGATCCGTCGATTGGGGCCGCATTTTCGGGGGTTCCGCCAGACGCCATCGCGGCGGGCGAAGCGATACTCTGGGCGTCGCTTGCGGCGTTTTCTGGGCGTACGCTGGTCGTGCGCGGCGAGCAGTCGGATTTGCTCTCTCGCACAACGCTCGAACAAATGCTGGCGCACGCGCAACACGCGCGCGCCGTGGAAATCGCCGGTGTGGGACACGCGCCGACGTTTGTGCATGCGGATCAGATCGAGATCGCCCGCCGATTTTTTGACGGATACGCGGACTGACGCTCGCCTGATGGCGCTGTGCAGGGGCGGTCCGAAGTTTAGAAGAACACGAGGAGTTTTACATCATGGCAGTACAACGTTTCTACGTCGAAAAGCGCTGGTCGGACATGGCCGTGCATAACGGCACCGTTTATCTGGCCGGGCAGACGCCCGATGATCGTTCGCAGGACATGGCGGGTCAGACGCGTCAGGTGCTCGCGCATATCGACCGTCTGCTCGCGGAAGCGAACAGCGACAAGTCGTTGATTCTCTCCTGCCAGATCTACATTTCGGACATGAAGTATTTTGGTGAAATGAATCAGGTGTGGGATGAGTGGGTGCCGGCCGGCAATGCACCTCCGCGTGCCACGGTGCAGGCGTTGCTCGCCGACCCTGCCATGCTCGTTGAAATCGTGGTCGTGGCGGCTCAGCGCGAAAGCTGAGGGCTCGACCCGCATCATCAGGGGCGCTTGTCGCCCCGTGCTCCGACATGAACCAACATCAAGCACCGACATCCGCAGGCACTCATTCAACAACGGCGCCCGGTGCTACAAATCCGGTAACGGGTGGGGGCGAGGCACAACTGCCCGCCACGCTGGCCGATGCGCTCGCGTTTGCCGAGAAGCTATGCGCGGCACACGTCCTCTCGTCGGGCGAGCCGATCATGGCGCATGCGCGCGGCATGCTCGCGATTCTCGATACGCTTCGCGTGGATGAGGCGACACATCAGGCGGCGGCGTTGTTTTCGGCCGCCGAGTTTCTGCCGGATGCGCAAACCACGTTGACCCAGACCTTCGGTGCAGAAGTCACCGCGCTCGTGATCGACGTGCGCAAGCTGCAACGGCTCTCCGGCGCGGGTTCGCGCGCTGCTCAGGCCATGCCCTCCGACGGGCGCGATCGCGACGCCTCGGCCGAGCGCAAGTCGCAGGTCGAAGGGTTGCGCAAGATGCTGCTCGCGTTCGCGCAGGACATCCGCGTTGTGATGATCCGCCTGGCATCGCGTCTGCAATCGCTGCGCTGGTATGCGGCGCAGAAGAAGGCCCCGCCTGAGGACATGCCGCACGAGGTGCTCGAGATCTACGCGCCGCTCGCGAACCGCCTGGGTATCTGGCAACTGAAGTGGGAACTCGAAGACCTCGCGTTCCGCTTTCTCGAGCCGGTCACGTACAAGCAGATTGCCAAGCTGCTCGAAGAAAAGCGGGTCGAGCGCCAGACGTTCATCGAGGGGGCAATCCAGCGTCTTCAGGACGAATTGGCGCGCGCGGGCGTGAAGGCCGAGGTGTCCGGGCGACCGAAGCATATCTACAGCATCTGGAAGAAGATGCGCGGCAAAGCGGTCGATTTTGCCGAGCTGTACGACGTGAGAGCGTTTCGCGTGATCGTCGACGACATCAAGGATTGCTACACGGTGTTGGGCATCGTCCATAACCTGTGGCAGCCGATTCCGAAAGAGTTCGACGATTACATCTCGCGTCCGAAGCCCAACGGTTACAAGTCGCTGCATACCGTGGTGATCGGTGACGACGGGCGGGCGTTCGAAGTGCAGATCCGAACGCACGAAATGCACCACTTTGCCGAGTACGGCATTGCAGCCCATTGGCGTTACAAGGAGGCCGGGCAGCGAGGTTACGGCGGCGCGTTCTCGGCGAACGAGGCCTACGACGAGAAGATCGCGTGGCTGCGTCAGCTGCTGGCGTGGAAGGACGACGTGGCCGATACGGTCGGCGCGGAAGGTGCCGTACAGCCTTGGGAGCAACTCAAGCGTGCGACGATCGACGACCACATCTATGTGCTGACGCCGCAGGCACGCGTGATCTCGCTGCCGCAAGGTTCGACGCCGATCGATTTCGCCTATCACCTGCACTCGGAACTGGGGCATCGCTGTCGTGGCGCGCGTGTCGACGGTGCCATGGTGCCGCTCAATACGCCGCTGCACAACGGACAGACGGTCGAGATCGTGACGGTCAAACAAGGCGGTCCGTCGCGCGACTGGCTCAACGCGCAGTTGGGGTATTTGCAGAGCCATCGGGCACGTCAGAAGGTGCGCCAGTGGTTCAATACCATCGACCTTGAGGAGACGATTGCTCAGGGGCGGGCGCTCATCGACAAGACGTTGCAGCGCGAAGGCAAGACGTCGGTCAATCTGGAGGAGCTGGCGACCCGCCTGGGATTCCGAACGCCGGACGATCTCTATGCGTCCATCGCCAAGGATGAATTCAGCCTGAGGCACGTCGAGCAGGCGCTTTCGGGCAATCTGCCGGGGCCGGAGCCTCGTGACGAGGACACGCTCGTCGCGAAGAAGAGTCTCGATACGAGCGTGACTCAGGGGGCCAAGAGCGGGGTGCTGGTGGTCGGCGTCGGCGCATTGCTTACGCAATTGGCCAAGTGCTGCCGGCCGGCACCGCCCGACCCGATCGTGGGGTTCGTCACACGGGGCAAGGGCGTGTCGATCCACCGTCAGGATTGCGCGAGTTTTCAGTCCATGAAGGCGCGCGCGCCCGAACGAGTGATCCAGACTGCCTGGTCGGCCGATGTGCTCGAAGGGCGCGGCGTGGCGGCGTATCCGGTGGACATTCAGATCGAGGCATCGGACCGTCAAGGGCTGCTGCGTGATATTTCGGAAGTGTTCTCACGCGAGAAACTCAACGTCACGGGCGTCAGCACGCAGTCGCGAGGGGCTCAGGCGTTCATGCAGTTCACCGTGGAAGTGCGCGATGGCGGACAGTTGCAGCGGGCGCTTGCGCAACTCGCCGGGGTGGCAGGCGTGGTGTCGTCGCGTCGACGGTAAACGGATTTTGGCGGGATTGACGGCGGGCCGATGTCTGGTCGGTCAGGCGAGAAAACGAGTGGGCGAGGGAAGGGGATTGTGCGAGGGAATACGCGCAAACGCCTTGCCTGATGCGTTTTTTCTTCGGCAGGCACAATAATCGCTTGGCGGTCTGCGGAAACCTTGCTAGAATCTCGTTCTCTTGCAGTAGGCTCGTAGCTCAGCTGGTTAGAGCACCACCTTGACATGGTGGGGGTCGTTGGTTCGAGTCCAATCGAGCCTACCAACGAATTTGATGCATGACAGTCCGCGAGACCCCGCAGACACAGACGCTGGAAAAACACTCATGTTCATGATCGCCCGAACTTTCACAGTGGTGAAGGTGCGACGTTAAGTCGAGGGTGTTTTTCGTCTGGATGTAAGGAATGAAGAGACGGCCTCGACGATAGTCGAGGCCGTTTTTTTTCGTGGTTTGCCGCGTGGCGTTTGCCGCGCGTGACGTTTTTGCGCATGGGAGTGCGACATGATTTCGGTACGTTTGCCTGACGGTTCGCAACGCCAGTACGAAGCCCCTCTGACGGTGGCACAAGTCGCGGGTTCGATCGGCACGGGTCTGGCCAAGGCGGCCCTGGCGGGGCGTGTTGACGGCAAGCTCGTCGATACGTCTTATCTGATCGATCGCGACGTGAGTCTCGCCATCGTGACGGACAAGGACGGCGATGGCCTGGACATCATCCGCCACTCGACCGCCCACTTGCTGGCGTACGCCGTCAAGGAGCTGTTCCCCGAGGCGCAGGTCACGATCGGTCCGGTGATCGAGAATGGCTTTTACTACGACTTCTCGTTCCACCGCGCCTTCACGCCGGAAGACCTCGATGCCATCGAGAAGAAGATGCACGAACTGGCCAAGAAGGACGAGCCGGTAACGCGCGAAGTGCTTTCGCGCGACGACGCCGTGCGCCTGTTCATGTCGATGGGCGAGAAGTACAAGGCCGAAATCATCGAGTCGATTCCGGCAACGGACGAAATCGGTCTCTACCGCGAAGGTAAGTTCGTTGACCTCTGCCGTGGTCCGCACGTGCCGTCGACGGGCAAGCTCAAGGTTTTCAAGCTGATGAAGGTCGCCGGCGCGTACTGGCGCGGCGACGCCAAGAACGAGCAGCTTCAGCGCATCTACGGCACGGCCTGGACGAAGAAGGAAGATCAGGACGCGTATCTGCACATGCTTGAAGAGGCGGAGAAGCGCGATCACCGCAAGCTCGGCCGTGCGCTGGACTTCTTCCACATGCAGGAAGAGGCGCCGGGGCTCGTCTTCTGGCACCCGAAGGGCTGGACGCTCTGGCAGCAAGTCGAGCAGTACATGCGCCGCGTCTATCGCAGCAACGGCTATCAGGAAGTGAAGGCCCCCCAGATTCTCGACCGCACGCTCTGGGAGAAGTCGGGGCACTGGGATAACTACAAGGACAACATGTTCACGACGGAATCGGAGAGCCGCGCCTACGCGCTCAAGCCGATGAACTGTCCGGGGCATGTGCTGATTTTCAACTCGGCGCTGCACAGCTACCGCGATCTGCCGCTTCGCTACGGCGAGTTCGGTCAATGCCACCGCAACGAGCCGTCGGGTGGTTTGCACGGCCTGATGCGCGTGCGTGGCTTCACGCAGGACGACGGTCATATTTTCTGTACGGAAGACCAGATTCTCGACGAGTGCGTGAACTACACGGCGCTGCTGCACGCTGTGTACAAGGACTTCGGTTTCACGGACATGATTTACAAGGTCGCTACGCGTCCTGAACATCGTGTCGGGTCGGATGAGAATTGGGATAAGGCCGAATTTGCGCTGATGGAATCGCTGCGCCGTTCGAACTGCGAATTCGTCATCGCCGAGGGCGACGGGGCGTTTTACGGCCCGAAGATTGAATACACGCTCAAGGACGCGCTCGGCCGCCAATGGCAGTGCGGCACGATGCAGGTCGATTTCTCGATGCCCGAGCGCCTGGACGCCGAGTATGTGGCCGAAGATAACAGCCGCCGCCGCCCGGTCATGCTTCACCGCGCGATCCTGGGTTCGCTCGAGCGTTTTATCGGTATTCTGATCGAGCACCATGCTGGTGCAATGCCGGTCTGGCTCGCGCCGGAGCAGGTGATTGTGATGAATGTGTCCGAAAAAACGGCCGATTACGCTCAAGAAGTGACGAAAAAGTTGCAAGAACAAGGGCTTAGGGCTCGTAGCGATTTGCGCAACGAGAAAATTAGCTATAAAATACGCGAGCACTCCATGCAGAAAGTTCCCTATCTCGTCGTAGTGGGGGACAAGGAGCAGGAGGCGAATACGGTAGCCGTGCGTGCCCGTGGCGGCGTGGATCTGGGTGTGATGCCCGTTGACGCGCTCATCGAACGCCTTGCGCAGGATTGCGCGACGTTCCAATAACGCCTGTCGGACAGCGCGGCTAAATTTTTGACTTTTTTCGAGGATATGCAACATCGCTACCGATAAGTCGCATCGCATTAACGGCGAAATTACAGCGCCTGAAGTGCGTCTAAATGGCGTCGACAATGAGCCACTTGGCATTGTGAAACTGGCAGAGGCTTTCCGTCTGTCCGAAGAGGCTGATGTCGATCTGGTGGAAATTGCGCCGACCGCGAATCCGCCGGTTTGCCGTCTGATGGATTACGGCAAATTCAAGTACTCGGAACAGAAGAAAGCGCACGAGAACAAGCTGAAGCAGAAGGTTGTTCAGATCAAGGAAGTCAAATTCCGGCCTGGCACCGACGACGGCGACTACAACGTCAAGTTGCGCAATCTGAAGCGGTTCCTCGAAGACGGTGACAAGACCAAGATCACGCTGCGTTTCCGCGGTCGTGAGATGGCCCACCAGGAAATCGGCGCTCGTATGCTGGAACGTCTGAAGTCCGATCTCGAAGAGGTTGGTCAGCCGGAACAGATGCCGAAGATGGAAGGCCGTCAGATGATCATGGTCATCGCGCCGAAGAAGAAGTAATGCCGTGGCGGTGTCGAGCGACACCGCCGGGTGGTAAGGAATTGCCGTCATCGCCCGTAAGGGCGTGACAGCGATGCAGGGTGCAGTTAGGCCCTGAACACAAGTGATCCCGGGTTCTACAAGGGGCGCGATTTTGGCGTCACACCTGTGATCATGTTAAAAACTCGGAGTTTTTCATGCCTAAGATGAAAACCAAGAGCGGTGCCAAGAAGCGCTTTCGCGTGCGTCCTGGCGGTACCGTCAAGCGTGGTCAGGCCTTCAAGCGTCACATTCTGACGAAGAAGACCACCAAGAATAAGCGTCACCTGCGCGGTGCCGTCGGCGTTCATGAGTCTGATCTGAACTCCGTACGCGCAATGCTGCCCTTCGCTTAAACCCCGACTTAGATAGGAGAGAAACATGCCTCGAGTCAAACGTGGGGTCACCGCACGGGCCCGCCATAAGAAAGTCATCGCTGCAGCCAAGGGTTTCCGCGGCCGCCGCAATAACGTCTTCCGCATCGCCAAGCAAGCGGTCATGCGCGCTGGGCAATACGCCTATCGCGATCGCCGCAACAAGAAGCGCGTGTTCCGCGCTTTGTGGATTGCGCGTATCAATGCAGGTGTGCGTCAGCACGGTATGACTTACAGCGTGTTCATCGCTGGTCTGAAGAAGGCCTCGATCGAACTCGACCGCAAGGTGCTGTCCGACATGGCCATCAACGACAAGCCGGCGTTTGCCGCGATTGTCGCTCAGGTGAAAGCCGCCGTCGCAGCCTAAGCTGTAAATAGCGTATAGCGCGTTTTACCGCGCGCCATTCGCCAGGAGGGGGGCTCTCATCGGAGCCCCCTTTTGTTTTTCGCTTGTCCATGCGGCCATCCCGACCGCCTAACTTGAGTCTGTAGCATATGGATCTGGAACTTATCGTCAGCGAAGCGCAGCGTGCGTTCGCCGCCGCTCCCGACGCCGCCGCGCTGGAAAACGAGAAAGCCCGCTTTCTCGGCAAGACCGGCCAACTGACCGAGTTGCTCAAAGGCCTCGGCAAGCTCGATCCCGAAGCGCGCAAGAGCGAAGGCGCACGGATCAATGCGGCCAAGCAACAGATCGAAGGCGCCCTGCAGGCGCGCCGCCAGGCCATGGCCGATGCGCTGCTCGACGCGCGCCTGTCCGCCGAGGCCATCGACGTCACGTTGCCCGGCCGAGGCCTGGGTGCTGGCAGCCTGCATCCCGTGCTCAATACCTGGGAGCGCGTTGAGCAAATTTTCCGTTCCATTGGTTTCGACGTGGCCGACGGCCCCGAAATCGAAACCGATTGGTTCAACTTCACTGCATTGAACAGCCCGGAGAACCATCCGGCGCGCTCGATGCAGGACACCTTCTACGTCGATGGTAACGACGATGCCGGCAAGCCGCTGCTGCTGCGCACGCACACGAGCCCGATGCAGGTGCGCTACGCGCGCATGAACAAGCCGCCCATCAAGGTGATCGCGCCGGGGCGCACGTATCGCGTCGACTCCGATGCTACGCACTCGCCGATGTTCCATCAGGTCGAGGGTTTGTGGATTGCCGAAGACATCAGCTTCGCCGACCTGAAGGGCGTGTACACCGATTTCCTGCGCAAGTTCTTCGAACGCGACGACATTCAGGTGCGTTTCCGTCCGTCGTACTTCCCGTTCACGGAGCCGTCGGCCGAAATCGACATGCAGTTCGAAACCGGCAAGAACGCCGGCAAGTGGCTGGAAATCTCGGGCTCGGGGCAGGTGCATCCGACAGTGGTGCGCAATATGGGGCTCGACCCGGAGCGTTACATCGGCTTTGCTTTCGGCTCGGGGCTTGAGCGTCTGACGATGCTGCGCTACGGCGTTCAGGATCTGCGCCTGTTCTACGAGAACGACCTGCGCTTCCTGCGCCAATTCATGTAATCGATGCCGATGGCCCCGGGCTGGCGCGCGAAGCCGCTGCCACCGGGCTTTCGGAAGTGAAGACTTAACTGCGAGCGAACTGATCCATGCAATTCTCTGAATCGTGGCTGCGTACCCTGGTCGACCCGGATTTGTCGACGGACGCGTTGGCGCATGCCCTGACGATGTCCGGGCTCGAAGTCGAGGAAACCGACCCGGTCGCCCCGCCTTTTACAGGTGTGGTGGTGGCTAAGGTGCTCGAAGTCGCCCGTCATCCGGATGCTGATCGTCTGAATGTTTGTCAGGTCGACGCCGGCACTGGCGAGACGCTCACCATCGTGTGCGGCGCACCGAACGTGGCACCTGGCATCAAGGTACCGTGTGCGACCGTTGGCGCTGCGTTGCCCCCGGCCGAAGCCGGCGGTGCGCCGTTCCAGATCAAGATCGGCAAGTTGCGCGGTGTGCAGAGTTTCGGCATGCTGTGCTCGGCACGTGAGCTGAAGCTCTCGGAAGACCACGCCGGCCTGATGATTCTGCCGGAAGATGCGCCGGTCGGCATGAACATCCGCGAGTATCTCGATCTGGACGACACGGTATTTGTCGTCAAGCTCACGCCGAACAAGGCGGATTGTCTGTCGTTGCTCGGTATCGCCCGTGAAGTCGCCGCGATCACCGGCGCACCGCTCAAGGATCTGCCGGGGCAGGGCGCGCAGGTGGCAACGATCGCCGATACGTTGCCGGTACGTATCAGTTCGCCGGAAGGCTGCGGACGTTTCGGTGGCCGCATCATTCGTCACGTGAACGCTGCCGCTGCGTCGCCGCGCTGGATGGTGGAGCGCCTCGAGCGCGCCGGCCAGCGCAGCATTTCCGCGTTGGTCGATATCACCAACTACGTGATGCTCGAACTGGGTCAACCGCTGCACGTCTACGATCTGAACCGTCTGCAAGGCGGGATCGACGTGCGCTTCGGCCGTGCGGGCGAGACGCTCAAGTTGCTCAATGAACAGACCGTGACGCTCGACGAGAGCGTGCTCGCCATTACCGACGCCAGCGGCCCGATCGGCCTTGCCGGCATCATGGGCGGCGACTCGACCAAGGCGGGTCTGGAAACGCAGAATATCTTCCTCGAAGGTGCGTTTTTCTTCCCGCAGGCGATTCAGGGCCGTGCGCGCAAGTACAACTTCACCAGCGACGCGTCGCATCGTTTCGAGCGTGGCGTCGACTTCGCAGGCAACGTGCGTGCGCTTGAGCGCGCCACGCAACTGGTGCTCGAGATCTGCGGTGGCCAGGCGGGGCCGCTTGAAGATCAGGTCGCGAAGTTGCCCGAGCGCCAGCCGGTGAAGATGCGTGTCGCGCGTGCCATCAAGATTCTGGGCGTGCCGGTCTCCGAGCAGGAGATGAGCGCCATTTTCACGCGTCTCGGTCTGCCGTTCACCTTGCAAGACGGTGTGTTCGACGTCACGCCGCCGTCGTATCGCTTCGACATCGAGATCGAAGAAGATCTGATCGAAGAAATTGCGCGCATTTACGGTTTTGATCGTATTCCGGCCAATCCGCCGGTTGCTGCGAGCGCCATGCGTCCGACGCAGGAAGGCCGTCGTTCGCAACATGCCGTGCGCCATGCCGTGGCCGCGCGCGATTACCACGAGACGGTCGGCTTCAGCTTTGTCGATGTCGAGTGGGAAGCGGACTTCGCCGGTAACGACAACCCCATCAAGCTGCTCAATCCGATCGCCAGTCACCTCGCGGTGATGCGCTCGACGCTCATCGGCAGCCTGATCGCGACTACCCGCTACAACCTGAATCGCAAGGCATCGCGCGTTCGTGTGTTTGAAATCGGCCGCACGTACCATCGTGACAGCACGGTGGCCTCGGGTGAACTGAGCGTTGGCGGTTACCGTCAGCCGGTCACGGTGGCGGCGCTGGCGTACGGTCCGGTGCTCGAAGAGCAATGGGGTGCTGCAACGCGTCAGGTCGACTTCTTCGACGTGAAGGGCGATCTCGAGGCGCTGTTGTCGCCGCGTACGGCGCGCTTTGTGAAGGCTGAGCACCCGGCGTTGCACCCGGGACGCAGTGCGGCGATCGAGGTCGGCGGCAAGCGCGTCGGATTCATTGGCGAGTTGCACCCGCGTTGGCAGCAGAAGTACGATTTGCCGCAGGCGCCGGTGCTATTCGAGATCGAGGCAGAGGCACTTTTCGTGCGTGATGTCGCGAGCTACGAAGACATCTCGAAGTTCCCGCCGGTCACGCGCGATATCGCACTCGTGGTCGATCAGGCGCAGCCGGTGCAAGGGCTGCTTGACGCCATGCTGGCCGCGCGTGACGACGATCCGGCATGCAGCGTGGTGCAATCGGTACGGTTGTTCGACGAGTTCCGGCCGAAGGCTGGCGCCGCGTCGGGCTCGCTTGGTGCGCAGGACAAAAGCGTGGCATTTCGTGTTACTCTGCAAGACCCCTCGGGTACGTTGCAGGACGAGACGGTCCAGGGCGCCATTAACGCACTGGTACAACGGGTAGAAGGGTTTGGCGCACGTTTGCGCGCCTGAAAACTCAGTAAAAGATCCGGTTGCGAGTAGACCATCGCACTGTCATCGCCATCGCGTGGGACGTATGAACGAAATGAATCCTGGTGAATTTGAAGCCATGCTCGCGGCGCAGCGCATCGCGCTGGGGCGCGGCGAAGTGAACGAGGTCTCGACCGAGGCGCCGACGCTGACCAAGGCCGAACTGGCCGAGTTGCTCTTCGAGCACGTTGGTCTGAACAAGCGTGAAGCGAAGGATATGGTCGAGGCGTTTTTCGAATCGATCCGCGACGCGCTTGAGTCGGGTGACAGCGTCAAACTGTCCGGCTTCGGTAACTTCCAGTTGCGCGACAAGCCGCAACGGCCAGGTCGGAATCCGAAAACCGGCGAGGCCATTCCGATTGCCGCACGTCGCGTCGTCACCTTCCACGCCAGCCAGAAGTTCAAGTCGATCGTCGAATCTGGCGCGGTGAGCAAGTAAATCCCGGCCGCCGCTTCTGTGGCGGCCGTTGGTTTTTTCGTCCGCAGTCTAACCGTCGTCCGATTCCGCCAACGCCGCGATGGATCACGTTGCCTTGCCGCCGATTCCCGCCAAGCGTTACTTCACCATTGGTGAGGTGAGCGAGCTGTGTGGTGTCAAGCCGCACGTACTGCGCTATTGGGAGCAGGAGTTCACGCAACTGCGCCCGGTCAAGCGGCGCGGTAACCGCCGTTACTACCAACACCATGAAGTCCTGCTGATCCGGCGTATCCGGGAGTTGCTCTATGAGCAGGGCTTTACCATCAATGGTGCCCGTAACCGCCTCGAAGCCGACTCGCCGCGTGGCGCTCGTGCGTCGGGCGGTGCTGCCGCAGAAGGCGGCGCGCCAACGGCGGACGAAGTCCACGCTGTGCTTGACGTTGCCGACTTACGCCGTAGACTTGAATCCCTCCTTGATCTGCTCAAGTCATGAGCACGTGGCACGTCGAAGACTGACGCGTCTCTTCTTTTTCAGCGTTTCCCGAGCCATTTGTCACTCCGCAAGGCGCCGCGGCCTGTCGGGCCATTTGGCAGGCCGGCCTCGTACCTCGGGATTCTCCTAATGCAGTGGGGGGCGAATTGTCCGTAATCCGAGATATGGCCCCGTTGGATGGGCAGGGCCGTGTTCGTCTGGCATGATGAGCGCGATACATCCCCCGGTTGAGGGGATGTCGAACGACTTCCGGGGGCGCTGCGCTTGCCTTACACTTGCCGAAAACGATGGCGTCCGTCAGTGACGCCCGCTGGATCCTATTGATAACCGGGCCAACATCGACCTTCTGCGCGGGGGCGCGAAGGCTGAAAGGATCTCGATCTATGGCGGAACCGAGCACGACGGGGGCACGGCGTTGGCGTTGGGCTACGTCCTATCGCGCAATTGGCGCGATTCTGATTTTCGGTTTCCTGATTCTGGTCCTCGTCTGGACCGCTGTGCTTTGGCGCATCTCGATCGAGCACAATGCCGTTCTGCGCGATACGGCCGCCTCGGCATCGACCGTGGCCACTGCGCTGGAGCAGCAGACGCTGCGTGCTATCCGTCAAGTCGATCAGATCACCCGGTTCGTGAAGTACGAGTACGAGCGACGTCGTGGCGGCTTCGATCTGACACGCACGCTGACCGAAGGGATCGTCACGGATCGTTTCATGGTGCTGGTCAGTGTGGCCGATGCCAAGGGCGACGTCATCGCGGCAACGATGCCCGGTAGCACCGGAGTGAACATTGCCGACCGGGAGCATTTCCGGGTGCATCTGGATACCGCGAGCGACGGCCTATACATCAGCCATCCGGTCTTCGGTCGCGTCTCGCACAAGTGGGTTCTCCAGTTCAGTCGGCGACTGAACAACCCCGACGGCAGCTTCGCAGGGGTGGTCGTCGTGTCGCAGGAGCCGAGTTACTTCACCGCCGATTTCTACACGAATGCCGTGCTCGGCCAATTCGGACAGATCGCCGTGATCGCCGATGACGGTGCGCTGCTCGCGCGCAGCACCGGTGCGAGCGTGGCGATTACCGGCATGGGGGAGTTGCCGCCTTTCGCGACTGAGCAACGTAACTCCGGCGTCCAGCGAGATCCCATCGACGGCATCGAGCGCATCGTGGCGTACCATCATCTGCGCGACTATCCGCTGGCGGTGCAAGTCGGCTTGTCGGTGGACGAGGGACTGGCCGAGTACCGGCACGTGGAGCGCGTGTATCTGACGATGGCGACTTTCGTGTCGGTCGCGCTCGTTGTGTTCTTCGCGCTCATTGCTTACCTAATGCAGCGACTCATCGGCCGCGACCAGCAACTCACGCGTCTGATTTCGTACGACGCGCTTACCGGACTTCCCAACCGCTATGCGTTGATGCAGTCGCTACGACGCGCATTGGCCGATCCCGATCGGGTCGGCAAGGTTGCGTTGCTTCACATCGATCTCGACAACTTCAAGAGCGTGAACGATACGTTGGGCCACGCGCAGGGCGATGAGATCATCCGCCAGGTGGCCGAGCGCTTCGCGCCACGCATGCCGCCGGGCGCCATGCTGTCCCGTTTTGCTGGCGATGAGTTCATGGTGTTGCTCGAAGATGACGATGCAGCGGTGCAAGCCGAACCCCTCGGCGAGATGCTGCTTGCCGCCCTCAAGGCGCCCATGGTGGCCGACGGCACGTCGTTTGCGCTGCACGCGAGTATCGGTGTGACGTTCTGGTCCAAGGCCGACGAGACTGAGGAGGATCTCATCAAGAAGGCGGATCTCGCCATGTACTCGGCGAAGGAAGCCGGCAAGAGCGTGGTGCGTGTCTATACACAGCAGATGACATACCAGGCCCATCAGCTTGTCGTGTGGGAGCGCCAGATGGAGCAGGCGCTGGCCAACGGCGAGTTCTTCCTCGCCTATCAGCCCGTCGTGGCGCTTGAGGCCGACTGCGTGCGCGGCGCGGAGGCATTGATTCGCTGGCGTCACCCGGAGCGCGGCGTGCTGAGCGCGGGCGAGTTCATCCCGTTGGCCGAGACGACCGGGCAGATCGTAGCGATCGGCGAGTTCGCGCTGACGCAGGCGTGCCGTCAACTGAAAGCATGGCGCGGCACGCCGATGGCGTCGCTGCGGCTTGCCGTGAATGTCTCGTCGGTGCAGTTCTGGCGCGGCGACATTGGTGAGCTTGTCGAGCGCCTCATGAAGGAATATGAGATTGAGCCGAATCGCCTTGAACTGGAAATCACCGAGTCGGTGATGATCAAGAATCCGGCGCTCGTGGAAATGAAGATCGAGCAATTCAAACGAGCGGGCGTGCGTATCGCGCTGGACGACTTTGGTACCGGCTATTCGTCGTTGTCCTATCTGACGCGCTTTCCTGTCGATACGCTCAAGGTCGATCGTTCTTTCGTGGAGTCGATTCCCGATTCGTCACGATCATGTCTCATGATTTCGAACATCGTCAACATTGCGCGCTCGTTGGGCATCGAATTGATCGTCGAAGGTGTGGAAAACGAGCGGCAACTGGATTGGCTGCGCCATTTCGTGCCACTGTGCGCGCAGGGCTATTTGTTTTCCCGGCCGGTGGAAATCGAACTGCTCGATTCGGTAGTCTCCCGTTTCGGTATTTGCCAATGAAACGGTCGTAAACGAAAAGAATGTATTCAGCTAATTAATAGATTAAATAGGCGCTCGCAATAAATCGACCGTCTGTCGGTTTTTCCTGCGGATTCATCGTCGGAGTGCTATAGAATTATCCGGTCTTCGCGATGATGTCCAACGGTGCGTGCGCATGGCTGCGCGCCGTAGCCAGCAACGCTCAGAGGTGAGGGCGGCAGGTTGTCAACAGCTTGCAATTGTCGGGGTGGACAATGCGAGGTAGCCAGGATCCGAGGGCTCGGGGCGCGACAAGCCAGGGATCCGGAACGAGGAAAAGAGTTCGACGCGCAAATCAGAATTGGCGGGAATTTGCCGGCACTAGAGATGCCAGTCGCGACCAGAGCTTCTGTCCGGGGAATAGACAGAGACGCGACTCGAAAGAGGTGGATGCTTTGCCAACGTAAGAAGTATAAAAATATTAGAACGAGCGTTTGATTTTCGGATGAGGATAAAGCATTGGCTTTATGCCGTCTGCGTCTCGGTCGGCGTGCTGGTCGCCTGCTGGGTTGCGGCGGACAGGACTGCCACGTCGTTGGTCGGCGACAAGCTCGCACAGAGTGTCGACGCCGCTCAAACGGTGGCCGACCGGGTCGCCGACGGCATGATTCACGCGATCAATACGGATCTGGCGATGGTGCGGGCCATTCCCTCAACATTGGCCGAGGTGGATCTGCTGCGTGATGTCCTGCGCCCGGCGCGCGGCGGCGTCGCAGACGCCGAGGTCGTGGCCCGTGCCAACGAATTTCTGAGGGGAGCTCAGGGATACTTTGGCGTCGATCGGGTTTGGGTGATCGACACGCGCGGCGTATGCGCGGCTGCGAGTAATTTCCGTGATACGCCGTCGCCCATCGGCCAGTCGGTGGCCGATATGCCGTACGTCACCAATGCGCTATTGGGCGCGCGTTTCGAGAGCTACGCCGCAGGCTGGGAGCCTCAGGCGCCCGGCCTGTATTTCAGCGCTCCCGTGTATCGCGATGGTGTTCTGATCGGTGTGGTGATGACCAAGATCGGACTCACGCGCCTGCGTCATTGGGTGGGCAGCGGCGAGTCGTTCGTTACCGACGGCAACGGCGTGGTCATCATGGCGAACGACCCGCGCTTCGAGAATCGCTTCATGCTGGACGGCAAGGTCGGGTCGCTGTCCGATGCCGAGCGTCTGGCGCTGTACCAGCGCAACGACTTCGCGCGCATGCCGATCTCGCAGTTCAAGCGAGCGCCTGGCCGCTCGAATGCCTGGGTGCCGCAGGACTTGCTCGACCGGATGTCGGAGTTCGACGAGTTCCGCAAGCCCTTTGTCATCACGTCGCGCCCAAGCTCGAGCAACGATCTGATCGTCTACGCCGTGGAACAGGTCGACGCCTGGGAAGCGCTTACCCGGCAGCACGCCAAAGACCTCGCGTTGTGTTTCCTGCTCTATCTGGGGGGGGTCGTTATCGTGGCGCTCGCCGGATGGACCTACTGGCGCGAGCGTGTGAAGCATCGCGAGACGCGCCTGTCGAACGAGGAGCTGCGCGCGGTGAACAACCAACTGGCGTTCGAAGCCAGTTACGACGAATTGACCGGAAGCCTCACGCGCCGTTACTTTTTCCATCGCTTCGATCAGTTACTGGAAGGGGTGCAACGCAAGCATGACCCGATGAGCCTCATCGTGGCCGATCTGGATCACTTCAAGTCGATCAACGACACCTACGGGCATGCCATTGGCGATCAGGTGCTGTGCCGTTTTGTGCTCGTGTGTTCGTCGACGCTGCGGGGTGACGATCTGATCGGTCGCATCGGTGGTGAGGAATTTGCGATTCTGCTTCCGGGAGCCAGCGAGCGCGATGCGCTACGCGTGGCGGACCGCATCCGCGAGCGCTGTAAGCGCGAATCGCTTGAGGGCAGCGAACCGCCGCTGCGCTTCTCGGCGAGTTTCGGCATTACCGAGTGGCAGGAAGGCGATTCGCCGATGAACATGATCGAGCGGGCCGACATGGCGTTGTATCGCGCCAAGCGTGCCGGTCGCGACCGCTGCTGGGTGTTCTGATTCGAGAGGTGAGGCCCCGGTGCCGGCCAAGAGCTGCCAGCGCGCGATATTCCATCGACGTTACCAATGTCACGTTTGGTAACCAAAGAAGGGCCACTTCACCGCGCATTTCATGGAAACTCGCTTGTCTAACGAGTCAGGCAGGCGCGGTGATGATCGATGACATGCCGAAGATCCGGCGTCAATCTCTCCGCGCGAGACTCGAATGACTCATGCGGGAGGTTTTATCGTGAAACGCTTACTTATGCTGGCCGGCGGCACGGCTGTCGTCGTGATGATGGCCGGTTGTGTTGCCGTGCCGTACGGCTCACCGGCGTACGGCTACTACGACAATTATGGCTATGCGCCGGGCTACGATGCGGGATACGCGCCCGGCTATGTCGTGCCCGCGCCGGTGGTCACCTTCGGTGTGTCGGGCGGCTACGACCGTGGCTGGCGCGGCCGAGGTCGGGGATGGGGCTGGCATCACTGATGCCGTGCCGGCGGCTTTGCCCGCAGCACGAGCGCCAAACCAGCATGAAACCGGCATCAAACCGGCATCAAACCTATCGCGGCTGTCAGACTCAGAACTCCGACAGCACGAAATCTTCCTTCGAAACGTCGCACTCTGGGCAGCGCCAGTCAGCGGGCACGTCGACCCATCGGGTGCCGGGGGCGAGGCCGTCATTCGGTGCGCCTTCGGCTTCGTTGTAGATCCAGCCGCAGATCAGGCAGATCCAGCTCTTGAATTCGATCGGGGTGTCCAGCGTGGTGGTCATGGTGTCGGATCAACAGGGAAAACTTGGGCGACCCGCATTGTAAGGCACGTATCGGACAGCGTCCTGCTCGCGGGCGATGGTTCGCACGCAAAGTTAATCCAGATCAATTGACGGGAAGCTTTGTGGCGCGGAAGGGCGCCGCGGAAGAAAAAAAGGAGGGCGCGCGCCGGCGGAGACCGGCGCGACAGCTTTTACCAGTGAATCTGGTTGAGGAAGATCGGCGCCATCTGTGCAAGCGAATTGAGCAGCGACATGGCGGTATCGCGATGCGACACCTCCCGCCACAGCCGGCTTTCCTTGACCACACGCTCGCGGTCTTCCGGCGTTTTCACCTCGGGCGAGCGCAGCGCTTTGATCAGGTCGATGACGGAGGCGCGATCAACGGTTTCGGTGACCGAGTGATGCGCGAGCAGATCGTCCAGATGGACGCGCTCGGCCTCGGTAAGCGGGGCGTCGGCAGGCGAGGATGAAGTAACGGACGGTTTGTCGGATTGGGTCATACGAGACGGTTCTCCCGAAGTCACTGAAAAGCGAGACGGCCGCTGAGCCGCAGACCCTGCGAGGGGTCTCAAGTCATGCATGGCGAGGTATCGCGTGACTCCATCATAGGCCGATTCGCTTGCACTGCGAACCCTGCCCTTGGCGAGAAACCTCATGTTTTCGGGCAATCCGGCGGGTCATTTCCCGCCGGATTGCGCCATGTCAAAGCCATGACATCTCCGCACAGAAGCGGGGCAAAACGTCAAGTGTAAAAAATTTATCCAAGGCTGATGACGAAACGGGCAATCCTCTTGACAGCCTGTGGTAGCGGGCGTTTCGGAGGGGTCTCGCCGGGTTATCCAGTGGGTTATCCACAGAAGCTGTGGGTAACTCATCGATGCACGCTTTGTCGCCTGACGGTGTCAGCCCTGTGACTCGCCCGTGAACTGTCACCGGAATAGCGGACGCAGCATGAGCAGCGCAAAGAAGAGCGCGACACCCACGGGCAACAGCCCCGTGAAGAATGCGGGCCACGGCATGCGACCCCGGCGGCGCGCGCCGAACGACGAAATCAGCCCGGCGCAAAGGCACAGGACACCGACGCCCCACGTAGGATGCGGGCTTTTGAGCACCCACGCGGCGGCGGCTAGCAATCCGACCCAGGCGAGTGGCACGGCGCCGGGCGGCGGCGGTGTGACGTTGGCCGGTGCCGGTTTGGCGTGACGCGACTTGTCGGACGGGGTGGGGGTATCAGGCGTATTGGCGGGCATTGAGATTCCGGAAAATCTGGGCGTGCGAGGCGTTAAGTCAGAGATGCACGCGAAAGACGCAGCATAACAAACGTCGTCCGCCGCCGCTCAGGACATGAGGCCGTGCAAGGCGCTTGTACCGGAGTGCCGTGAGGTGGCGTGCCTGTCATCGGCGGGGGCGCCCACATACCAGACGTTCGTCGAGTCGGTGTCACGCGTCGGCGCGAAGGCAGGGGGCATCGCGCAGCGGTCGTCGAGGTCGATGTATTGCTTGCGGACGATGGCGTTTGCCGCTGCCATCGGTGCGACGACGCCCGGCAGCGTGAAGAGGCGAGGTCTGCCGTGCGCATCCGGTGTGGCATGGATGGCAACACACGGTTGATGAAACGGATCGGTGGGGGCAGTGACGGTTGGCGGCATCGATTGCGCGCGGACGCGAGCGAAGCCGGGTGCGATGAGTAGACAGAACGCAATGAGACCGTACCGTAGCGGCGCGGCAACGTGCAGAGCGGGCAGCATCTGGGGTGTGGCGTGTCTCGGCGGCATGGCTGGCTCCGTCGGGGCGATCATGGGGATACCTGTGCAGCGCGAGCATCGCAAACCGCTGCACGGCGTTTCCCGGACCCTCAAGCCAATATCGTGCCGGAATTCGTAAACTTATGATTTTTATTGATTTTTTTATGTCTTGCGGAACGCGTGTCCAGTTTGCTCCGCATCAAGTGTTGCAGTTCCGAAACGCGCGCCTGAGAATCGGGCCATGTGCAGAGTGCAACGCAATGCGATTTTCAGCGTTCCCAGATGCTGTATATAATTACAGTATTCAACTCCACGGCGAGACAGAACCTCTCATGAAAGCCAATTATTCCATCGCCGAAATCGAGCAGGCGATCAACTACTGGACGGGCCATCAGGCCGCCGATAGTCATTGGTCGCTGTGTCAGTCGGCGCGCGCGCTGGCAGACGTCTATGGCGAGATGATCTATCGCCGCCAGACAAGTATTGCGGCCGACTTGCTCAACGCCGAACAGAGTCAGGCCATCGAGACGGCGCTGCACCAGATGGAGCTGGGCCTCGCGCCGTGATTCAGGAGGCTACGGGATTCGGGGCGCGTTGTCGTGCCGACCACCGTTCGAGCCAATGTTCGAGGTCGCCCGCCGACAGCGCGGGGGAGAACAGATACCCCTGTGCCACGCGATAGCCCTGAGCGACGAGCAGATCCCGCTGGGCTTCGTCTTCCACGCCTTCCGCCACCACCGTGAGATGCAGATTGCGCCCGATGCTGATGATCGCGCTGGTCAGGGCACGCACCGTCTCGTCGCGCGTGATGTCGTGCACGAAACTGCGGTCGAGTTTCAGTTCCGAGACCGGCAGCCGGCGCAGGTAGCTCAGGCTCGAGTAACCCGTGCCGAAGTCGTCCAGCGACAGACGCACGCCGATGCTGTGGACCTCGTCGATGATGCGCAGCGTGCTCGGATTGTGGTCCATCAGTACGCTTTCCGTGATCTCGATGGCCAGGCAGGAGGGGGGCAATCCATGATCGGCGAGTGTCTCGGCAATCATGCGCGGCAGGTCGTGATCGTGGAAGTTGGTCGGTGAGAGATTGACCGACACATTTGGAATGCCCACGCCGCGCCGCCGCCAATCCGCCAGTTGACGGCATGACTCGCGCAACGTCCACATACCCAGTTCGCCGATCAGCCCGCATTCTTCAGCCAACGCAATGAAGCGCGACGGCGATACCTCGCCGTGCAGTGGATGCGTCCAGCGGGTCAGCGCCTCGGCACCGTACACCGATTCGTCGAGCAGATTGATTTGCGGCTGGTAGAAGAGCTGGAGTTTCCCGCGCCGCAGGGCGTCGCGCATGGCGGTCTCCAGCTCGAGCCGCTCCTGCGCGTGGATGTTCATGTCTTCGTTATAGAAGCGCGCGCTGCCCGGGCTGGTCATCTTCGCCTGATACATCGCCATGTCGGCGCGTTGCAGCAACAGGTCGAACGCCTTGCCGTGATTCGGATACAGGCTGATGCCGAAGCTGCCCGAAGGCACGAGCGTCACGCCATCGATCTGGCACGGTGCGGTCAGCGCGCTGCGCATGCGTTCGATGGCGATATCGAGCCGTTCGGGGTCGCACTCCGTGAGCACAGCCACGAACTCATCGCCCGACAAGCGCGCGACGATATCCGCGCCGCGTAGCGAGCGTCGCAGGCGCTGGGCGATCGTGCGCAGCAGCACGTCACCCGCCTGATGGCCCAGCGAGTCGTTGATCTGCTTGAAGCGATCCAGATCGATGAAGATGACGGCCATGCGCGTGTTCAGCTCGTCTGCGCTGGCGATGGCCTGGGCGGCGAGCACGCCGAGCATGCTTCGATTGGGCAGACCGGTGAGGCTGTCCGAGAAAGCCAGTTGACGGATGCGCGTGCGCGATTCATCCCGCTCGAAGGCCAGCTTGCACAGATGTACGCACACGTCGACGAGCCGTTCATGCAGGGCGTCCGGGCCGCGCACCGTACGGTAATAGAACGCGAGTACGCCGAGCACACGTCCGTCGTTCGCGATGATCGGCATGGACCACGACGCGGCCAGCCCGAATTCGGCAGCCATGCTACGGAAGTTGGCCCAACGCGGGTCGTTCGCGATGTCGGTCACGATCACTGGCCGTGCCTGAAAGGCCGCCGTGCCGCAGGTGCCCACATTCGGCCCGATGGCGATGCCGTCGATGATCTGGTGATACGGCGCGGGCAAGCTTGGCCCCGCCTGGGGGCGCAACCGGCCCTCGGCATCGACCCGCACGACTGAGGCCAGAACCTCGGGGGCGATCTGCTCCAGTTCCCGGCAGATGAGCGTGAGCACTTCTGCGAGCGGCGCATCGCGCACCATCGCGGCGAGCGCCTTGTGTTGCAGCACTTCCTGGATCTTCGATTGCGTGATGTCGGTGAACAGCACCACGGCGTTGAGGAGCTTGCCGTTCGCATCGAGAATCGGGTTCGTCACGACCGAGGCCCACAGCGGATGATGTTGCGCCGTGCGTACGAGCACTTCGCAGTGACAGCTTCGGCCGCCGCTGGCGGCGACGAGACAGTCTGCAAGCGCCTGCCTGACGTCGATGGCCGATGAGCCATCGGAGCGCTCACCCACATGTGTCGTGCCAAACTGGCCGGACGGGACGTGGACGGACTGGCCGATCACCTCGCTCGCGGCGTAACCCAGCATGCGCGTGAAGCCTGCGTTGATATAGCGCACGCAGCCGTGCGCATCGGTGATGAGCACGGCGTTGTCGGTCTCGTCGACGCCGAGCGACAGCAGATGGAGGCGCGCGTCGTCGGCCGCCTGACGCTCCACGCGGGCGGTCACATCCACTGCGAGCTTGATGACGAAGGCGAGCTTGCCGGTGTCGTCGAATACCGGGTTGTAGGTCGCTTCGAGCCAGATGGCTTCGCCGTCGTGACGACGGCGGCGCACTTGTCCGGTGTGCGAGCGTTGGGTGCTGATGACTTGGGCGAGGGCGTCGCCGCAGGTGGCGTCGCCCGGTTCGCACAGCATGGTGTGCGGCTTGCCGATCAGGTCGGCGCGCGCGTAGCCGAACACGCCCAGCAGCTTGTCGTTGACGTCGACGATGATGCCGTCCGGCGTGAGCGTGAGCATGCCCAGCGAGCGGTCGAGCGCCGCTAGCAGCGCTTCGCGCCCAGGGGCCGGTGTGGTGCCGGTGGCGGACGGTGAACCGGGCACGACCATCGCAAGGGCCTCCTCGGACGTCCTTCGATCATTGTCGGGGGTGACTTGAGCTGACACGCCAAAACGCTTTCAAGTATAGCGACCTGCGACAGCAGGCTCACATGGGAGAAACCGGGAGAGCGTCGGACGGCGACGCCTTGCCGGGGCAGGCAACACGACAGCGGGTGGGGGCGGGAGGCCGCGAGCGGCGCGTCGGCGTCAGGCTGCCTTGACGCGGATTCGCACGCCGTCGACCGAAACGGTCTGGCCGGCGCGGATCTTGCAGGTTTTGCGGGTCTCGATCTGGCCGTCGACGCTGACTACGCCGTTGGCGACCATGACTTTGCCCGCGCCGCCCGAATCCACGAGACCGGTGAGCTTGAGCAAGTCGTTCAGGGCGACGAATTCGCCCGTGAGTTCAAAAGTTACGTTTTGCATGATGAAGCGGATACTACGTAAAAACCCGATGCCCGTCGACTGTTGCCGTGCATCGTTCGGAGGGGGGCGCAGCCGTCTCACGACCTGAGGACGTGCTCGATCCGGCGATCGGGAATCAGCCATACGGCGGCGACCAGTGCGTACAGTACAAGCGAGACAGCCGGCACCACGAACGCCAGACCGATGGCCAGTGCGTAGGCCACCACCGACAGCTTGCCCTTGGCGTCGCGCCCCAGGGCGGTGGCGAGTTTCGCGTTACCGCCTTCTTCATGCACGGCCAGCAGGGTTCGCGTGAGGATGTAATACGCCATCGCCGCCATGAACAACACAATGCCGTAGAGCGCCGTCGGCCACGCGGTGAAATGGTTTTCGCCCAGCCAGTGCGTAACGAACGGGACCAGCGACAGCCAGAAAAGCAGGTGCAGATTGGCCCAGAGCACGCTGCCCGAGACCCGCTGCACGACATGGAAAAGATGGTGATGGTTGTTCCAGTACAGGCCAACGTAGACGTAGCTCAGGATGTAGGTGAGGAATGTCGGCGCAACCGGCAGGAGGTCGGCCAGTTCGCTGCCGTGCGGTGCTTTCATCTCCAGCACCATGATCGTGATGATGATGGCGATCACACCATCGCTGAAGGCTTCCAGTCGGCTTTTACCCATCGTGCTCGTCGCTTTCGTTAGTCGCGGGTTGGGATTACAGCACCGCCGCGCGGTTGCGGCCGGCCTGCTTGGCGGCATACAACGCTCGGTCAGTCCGTTGGAGCAGCGTGCCGAAATCGGCGTCGTCCATGGCGAGGCTGCTGATGCCGATGCTCGCAGAAAAGCGCACCGGTCCGTTAGGCCCGGGCACGCTGGCATTGCCGATGGCGGTGAGCAAACGCTCGGACGCCTGCATCGCGCGTTGTGCATCGGCCTCGGGCAGCAGTACCGCGAATTCCTCACCGCCGAGACGGCCGATCACAGTACCCTTGCGCAGCGTTGCTCGCAAGACCAGCGTCAACTCCGCGATGACGCGGTCGCCTATCGCATGCCCCCAGGTGTCGTTGACCCCCTTGAAATGATCGATGTCGAGCATCAGCACGGACAGGCGCCGTTGCTGCGCGCGGGCGGCAGCGAACTGGCGTTCGGCCTGCATGAGGAAAGCGCGGCGGTTGAGCGCGCCGGTCAGGCCGTCGCGCATGGCCATGTCGCCGAGCACCCGGTTGACACGACGCAGTTCGAGTTCGTCCACGACGAGCGCCGACAGATCGGCGAGCAGGGCGCGTTTCTCGTCGTCGAGCGTGCGGGGCCGGCGGTCGATCACGCACAGTGTGCCCAGACGATGCCCTTCCGGCGTGCGCAGCGGCGCGCCTGCGTAGAAGCGGATGTTCGGCTCTCCTGTCACCAGCGGGTGGTCGGCGAAGCGCCGGTCGGCACGCGCGTCGGGCACGACGAGCACGTCGTCGTCGAGAATCGCGTGCGCGCTGAAGGCCATCGAACGCGGCGTCTGCGCAGCATCGATGCCCTGACGCGCCTTGAACCACTGGCGCGTTTCGTCGATCAGCGAGATGAGTGCGATTGGCGTGCCGAGCAGGTGAGAGGCCAGCCGCACGATGCGATCGAACGCCGGCTCGGGCGGCGTATCGAGAATCTCATAACGGCGCAGTGCCGCGAGACGCTCCGCCTCGTCGAGACTTGCTCCGCCAGTTGGCGCGAGCCGTGAGAGGGACGCGGGTACAAGCGGTTCGTGCGAATGGATTCCGGAGGCGGTCATGTCGTGGCGAGCGGGCAAGGCCCGGCGGTTGGACGACAGCATTGCTGCGGGCGAGGGCTCAGGCCGCGAGTTCGGCAACGGCCCGAATGGGGATGCTGACTTTGCAGGCGGCTTGGGGGATGCGGGCGATCCGGGGGGGAACGATGGCGTTCCCCAGGTCCTGTCATCGCCGGCACCGGTCGTGTCGAAAGCGTCGCTAGCGGCGTCAATTCTGCCGCGCCTGTCTGCGCTTGGCAAATGCGACGGCATCGAACCGATTGCACCGTTCGTGCGCCAGAGGGCACGAGCGGCGAGCGTGAGGGCGTGAGCGCCATCGCGTTTGGGGTCGGCGTTGTCTGCGGCGGGCAGAGAATGGCTCATGGCTTGACTTCGAATGCTTCGCCGGTTGCGAAGAAGTTACCGCCGGCGACGTAATGAAGACTGCGCGACACGCCGGGCTCGAACTGCCAGTGCCCGTCGCGAAACGCGCGCGGATCGGCCCAGGCCGCCACGACCTCGCCGAGAAACAGATCGTAGCGATCCTGATTGTGCGGCTCGGGAATCACGCGGCATTCGAGCCACGCGAGGCATCCGTCGATGAGCGGTGCGGCGATTTGTGAGCCATCGAAGGCCTGCACGCCGGTGCCGTCGGCGAACTTGTCGGTATCGCGCCCGGAGATCGAGCCGACCGCCAGTGTTTCACGGGCGATGTCGCGCGCGGGCACGTTCAGCGAAAACTCGCCGGAGGCTTCGACCAACTCGCGCGTGAGTGTGTTGCGGTCGATGACGACGGCGACTTTCGGCGGCGAGAAATCCAGCGGCATCGACCAGGCGGCGGCCATGACGTTGCGGCGTCCGTCATGAGCACTTCCCACAAGAACGGTCGGTCCATGGTTGAGCAGGCGATAGGCTTTGGGAAGTTCGACGGGCAAGCGTTCGGTCATGGCGGGCATTCGGCAGACGAGGTGTGATATCAGGCGGCCATGATAGCGCGGCCGGGAAAAACCGATGGTGCCCACGACGAAGGCCGACACTCGAAAAAGGCGGCCCGCAGGGTGAACTGCGGGCCGTACAAAACGGCACGGTGCGGGGAGCGCGTGCCGGATCAGATGCCAATGCAGTATTTCATGTGTTCGTCCTAGTCGAGTCCCCATGCTATGCGGGGAAGCGCCTCCTATACTGAGGCGGAACACGCCACGTTGAACCGGCATTTATCGCATCGGAGACACTCGCTGAGTGCATCGCGAACCCAGGGCGCGAAGCAGGTCGATGCGCCGACAAGCGACACGCTCGACGCCGGTGCGGCCGCCCCCCCCGGGAACAATTCGCTCGAGCCCGAGGCGATGAAGTAACATTTTCGATGACGTGACGGCGGCGATCCGGGCGTTTCCGGCCGAACCAGGGCCACCGGCACTTCACGAGACGATGGACTGGAGACACGACATGACGACGGACCGGCGCATTACGTTCTTTCACGCTCCCAATACCCGTTCTTCGGGAGTGCTCGTGCTGCTCGATGAACTGCAGGCGGAGCACGATCTTCAACTGCTGCGCTTCGCGACCGGCGAGCAACGCGGCTCTGAGTACCTCGATCTGAATCCGATGGGGAAGGTGCCGGCGATCCGCCACGGCGATGCGATCGTCACAGAACAGGCGGCCGTCTATATGTATCTCGCCGAACTCTATCCGGAGAAGGGGCTGGCGCCGATGCCGGGCGATCCGCGTCGCGGGCCTTATCTGCGCTGGATGGTCTTCTACGGCTCTTGTGTCGAGCCGGCGGTGGTCGACAAGTCGCTCGGGCGCGAAAGTGCCGAGCGCTCGCGCTCCCCGTATGGCGACTATGATTCGGTTATGTGGACGCTTGAGCGGCATTTGTCGCAGGACGCCGGTCCATGGTGGCTGGGCGAGTCGTTCACGGCGGCCGACGCGTTGTGGGGCAATGCGATGCATTTCCTCACGCAGTTCAAGCTCGTGCCGGAGACGCCGTCCGTAAAGGCGTACGTGGAACGCTTTCGCGCCCGCGAGTCGTTTGCGCGGGCGCAGCAGCGCGATGCGGCGCTGGCCAAGCAGCTTGCGGCTTAATTGAGTCGACGCCGCCTGACTTAGCCCGGCAGAACGTCGATGCGCGGCTCGCAGTCGATGGGGAAGTTGACCGAATTGGCGATGTAACACCTGGCGTGCGCCTCATGATGCAGTTCGGCCGCGAGCGCGGCGTTGCCTCCGGCGCGAATCGTAACGTGCGGGCGCAACAGGATGCGCGTGAAACGGCCTTCCTGCGCCGTGTCGATCATGGTGCCGATCGCATCGTCGACATATCGCTCGACGACCACGCCAGCTTCGGCGCAGAGGTGCAGATACCAGAGCTTGTGACAAGCGCTTGTGGCCGCCACCAGCAGGTCTTCGGGATTCCAGCGCGCGGCGTCGCCGCGAAAGGCGGGATCGGCCGAGCCGGGGATCGTCGGCTTGCCGTCGGCGCGAATCTCGTGATTGCGCCCGTACTCGCGATAGCCTGACGTACCGCTGCCCTGATTGCCGGTCCACTCGACGCCGATCCGGTACTGATGTTCGCCTGATGCCATGTCATGTCTCCGCAAAGGGGTCGGCAGTCAATGAGGTTGTGGGAATTTCCGGGCGCGAGAGTGTTGCCGAACCCCGCCCGCGATTCTCGCAGTTGTGCGTGATCCCGGCTGGCCATTTTCGGCCATCAATAAATGCGACCCGGCCCGGCGATTCACCGGATCGGCGCTACCTGCCCGGTGTGCGCACTCTCGGCGGCGTCAGGCCAGCGGCTCGGTCGTCAGTGCACGTGTGAGGCCGTGCATCGGGCGGCGCATCGCCACATCGAACGGATTGGTTTGCGGGCCGATCAATTCAGCCTGACGCCGAAGCAATTCCACGACCATCGGCAGACGATCCTGAGACAGCCGCGCGGCCAGCGTGCCCACGCTCAGTGCGGCGACGGCATGCCCGGTGCGGTCGAACACAGGAACCGCCACTCCCGCCATGCCATCGAGCACGCCGCTATTGCTGCCGGCATAGCCCAATTGACGTACGCGTTCGATCTCGGTGCGCAGATAGACCTCGTCGAGCACGCCGTAGCCACGTAGCCGCGGCACGTTGAAACGAATGATCTCTTCGCGCTCGGCTTCCGGCAGGAAGGCGAGAATTGCCAGACTCCCCTGACCGACGCCCAGCGCCACGCGTCCGCCGATGTCGCCGGTGAAAGAACGAATGGGGAAGGGGCCTTCGCACATGTCGAGACAGACGGCGTCGAAGCTGCTGCGCACGAGCAAGAAGATGGTGTCGCCGAGGCTCGCGCAAAGGCGCAGCAGCGACGGGCGGCAAAGGGTGCGCATGCCGCTCGGGTTACCGGCCTGCGCGGCCATCGCGAAGAAGTCGATGCTCAGCCGGTAGAGCTTGGACGTTTCGTCCTGCTCCACCACCTGCTCCGCGATGAGCGCGTGCAGAATTCGATGCACCGTCGCTTGACTGAGGCCCACGGCTTTGGCGATGTGGGTAACGCGCTCACCCTCGGGCTTGGCGTCGCCCAGCGCACGGATGACGGCAAAGGTGCGTTGCAAAATGCCCGCGCCAGCGATTTCCAGCGTCGACGACTTCGACGCACGGGGCGAATCGGAGGTGTTCATCAGAGTCTCAAATATTCCGTCAAACGAAATATTAGCGTAACCCGACGTTGCTTGAAAACTGGCTTGCCTAACCGAAACACGAAAAAATACCCACTATTCGCCGTAAGTTAGGGATTATCCCGAGGCGGTGATGCGAAACGAAATCACGTGCCGATCGGTTAAGTATTCCGCCAAACGAAATAATCATAAAATTTATCTCATTTCGCGGAATCGTTATCTTGCGACAGGGAATTTGGCTCGCTACTGTTCGATGCAATTGCATTTCTTGCGGCGTGCACGCGCCCGAAGGTAGTGACCATGTCTTTCCTGACCTTGACGGATGTATCCAAAACGTTTGGCGAGTTGAGCGCTGTCTCGAACGTCAATCTCTCGGTGGAAAAGGGCGAGTTCGTCTCGCTGCTCGGCCCTTCGGGCTGCGGCAAGACCACCACGTTGCAGATGATCGCGGGCTTTGTCGAAACCACGACCGGGCGCATTACGCTCGACGGGCGCGACATTACGCACATGCGCCCTAACAAGCGCGGACTCGGCATCGTGTTCCAGAGCTACGCGCTGTTTCCGCACATGACGGTGGCGGACAACGTCGGCTTCGGTCTCGAGATGCGAGGTGTGGACAAGGCCGAGCGTCGGGAACGGGTTCGCGAGGCGCTCGCCCTTGTGCGCCTGGACACCCTCGGTCATCGCTTTCCACGCGAACTCTCCGGCGGTCAGCGTCAGCGCGTGGCGATCGCCCGCGCGGTCGTGATCGCGCCGCCCGTACTACTGCTCGACGAGCCGATGTCCAACCTCGACGCCAAGTTGCGCGAAGACATGCAGTTCGAGTTGCGCTCGATCCAGCGCAAGATCGGCACGACCACCATCATGGTCACGCACGACCAGTCAGAAGCGCTGTCGATCAGCGATCGCGTGGTGGTGATGGAAGCCGGGCGCATCACGCAGGTCGACACGCCGTACCGCGCATACGAGCGTCCGGAAACGCCGTTCGTCTCGCAATTCATCGGCAAGGCCAACATGCTGGCCGGGCGTGTGACCGCGCGAGACGATGAACATCTGCATATCGAACTGGGCGCGCAACTCATGCAGCGTGCATCGCTGGCGGATCTCTCGGTCCAGGATCGCGGCATGGCGGTGGGCGACGCCATCACCATGTGCTTGCGCCCGGAAAAGGTGCGTTTGTGCGCGCCATCGGCGGGCCGTCTGCCGGCCACGGTCACGAGCCGCTTCTTCCTCGGCAGCCAGTGGTTGTACCGCGTAGACAGCGCGCTGGGCGAAGTGCTCGTGTGTTGCCAGAACGAAGGCGGCGAGCCGCTGGGCGAAGGTGCGCCGGTTGGTCTGGACTGGCAGGCGGAAGCGGTTCGCTTCGTCTGTGCGGGAGCGCGCGCGAATGGCTGAGACGCTGCAAGTGCCGCGCGCCGACGCCGCGCCCGCCACGCGTGCCCCCTGGCATGCGTTTCTGCCCATGTGGGTCATGAGTGCCCCGGCCATGCTGTTGTTCGTGGCGCTGGTGCTCATCCCGCTGCTCATGACGTTTGCGCTCACCTTCTATCAGTTCGATCCGGCGAGCGGCCCGATTGCCGCGTTCCAGTTCGAGAACTACAAGGAAGTGCTGTTCGACTCGTACTTCCACACGATCTTCGTGCGCACGTTCGGCATCTCGCTGACGGTCACCGCGGTGTGCGCGGTGGTAGGCACGTTCGAAGCCTATGTGCTCTCGCGCATGGGAGACCCGTGGCGCTCGCTTTTCTTGCTGGTGATCCTCTCGCCGCTACTCGTGTCGATCGTGGTGCGCGCATTTGGCTGGAGCATGCTGCTCAGCTCCGGTGGCCTGATCAATCAGGCGTTCGGTCTGCTCGGTATGGGGCCGTACAAGATGGAGTACACCAACTTCGCGATCGTCGTCGCACTCGTGCACGTGATGCTGCCGTTCATGGTCATTCCGGTCTGGACATCGCTGCAACGCCTCGATCCGCAGACGGAGAACGCCGCGCTGTCGCTGATGGCCTCGCCTGCGACCACCCTGCGCCGCATCGTGCTGCCGCAACTGGTGCCGGGCATTCTGTCGGGCAGTCTGATGGTGTTCGGTCTGTCGGCCAGCGCGTTTGCGATCCCGAGTCTGCTGGGCGGACGCCGCCTCAAGGTTGCCGCCACTGCCGTGTACGACCAGTTCCTGAGTTCGCTGAACTGGCCGCTGGGCGCGACCATCGCCGTGCTGCTGCTCGCGGCGAACCTGATCGTGATGCTGACGTACTACCGCCTGCTCGAGCGCCGCTATTCGCGCAGCATGGGTTAAGGCCAGGGCACGTCTCCCGCAGAACAGAACCTATTCGCCATTATGCGTAAAAACAGTCCTCTGGCGCTTGCGTTCCATACGCTCGTCATCCTCTTCGTCCTCGCGCCGATGATCATCGTCGTGCTGGTCGCGTTCACGCCGGAACAAACGCTCTCGCTGCCTACGCGCGGCGTGTCGCTGCGCTGGTTCCGCGCGATTCTCGACTATCCCGATTTCATCGCGTCGTTCTTCACCAGCCTGAAGCTGGCGGTCCTCTCGGCCACGCTCTCGCTGGTGATCGCGCTGCCTGCGGCACTGGCCATCGGCCGATCGCGCTTTCCGGGGCGTAACTTCCTCAACGGCCTGCTGCTCTCGCCGCTGGTGATTCCGGGCCTTGTACTCGGCATCGCACTGCTGCGTTTCTTCGCGATGCTCGGCATGACCGGCTCGTTTGTGTCGCTGACCTTTGCACACATGATCGTCGTGACGCCGTTCATCATGCGCCTCGTGCTGGCGTCGATCAGCGGGCTCGACCGCAGCGTCGAACACGCGGCGGCGTCGCTGGGCGCAGGTGCATGGACGACCTTCCGGCGCGTGACCATGCCGATGATTCTGCCGGGCATTACCGGCGGCTGGCTGCTCGCGTTCATCAACAGCTTCGACGAACTGACGATGTCCGTCTTCCTCACGGCGCCGCAAACGGTCACGCTGCCCGTGCGCATGTACATGTACGCGACCGAGTCGATCGATCCGATGATGGCGTCCGTCTCGGCGCTGGTCATTGCCGTGACACTGGGCGCGATGCTGCTGCTCGACCGTGTCTACGGCCTGAACCGCATCCTGATCGGCCAGCATTGAACGCGCGCTAAGCAGATTCTCATGACCCGCTCTTTTCATTCTTCGCCAGACTCACGCGCGCCTGGTCATTCGCAACTGACCCGTCTTGCCGAAACGTCGCGCTCGCCTGTCACGTTCTATCTTGACGGCGAGCCAGTGCAGGCGCTTGCGGGCGATACCCTGCTCACGGCCATCCTCACGCATCAGCGTCATGTGCGCATCAGCGAATTCAGCGGCACGCCACGCGCAGGCTTTTGCCTGATCGGCGCGTGCCAGGACTGTTGGGTGCGTTGCGAATCCGTGCCTGTCGCAGGGGGCAACGCGCAGCTTTCGCGTCTGCGCGCCTGCACAACGCCGGTACACGAGGGCATGCGTATTCTGACCCGCGCGACCGAAGCCAATGCGGTGCACGGAGGCTCGCATGACTGAGCGTTCCGAGATCGTCATCGTGGGCGCAGGCCCTGCCGGCATACGTGCAGCGCAGACGCTCGTGGCGGCCGGTCTGCATCCCATCGTGCTCGACGAGAACATTCGCTGGGGCGGGCAGATTTACCGGCAACCCCCGGCGGGGGCGGGGTTCACGCGAACCAAGCAGGCGCTGTACGGCTTCGAGGCCGCCAAGGCCGACGCCATCCACAACACAATGGCGGCGCTGTTGCCGCAGATCGACTATCGACCCGAGACACTGGTCTGGGCCTGCGATCCGAAGCAACTCCACACAATGCACGGCGGCCGCGAAAAGCCGGTGCCGTTCACGCATCTGATCGTTGCGAGCGGCGCGACCGATCGCGTGCTGCCGTTGCCGGGCTGGACGTTGCCGGGCGTGTACACGCTGGGCGGCGCGCAAGTGGCGCTCAAGGCGCAGGGCTGTGCCATTGGCGATCGCGTGGTGTTCGCGGGCACCGGGCCACTGCTGTATCTCGCGGCGTACCAATATGCGAGGGCCGGTGCGAACGTGGTGGCCGTGCTCGACACTAGCGCGTTCGCCAGCCAGGTCAAGGCCACGCCACGCCTGCTGAATCAGCCGGCCACCTTCGCCAAGGGCCTCTATTACGTGGGATGGCTGCGTGCGCACGGTATCCGCATCGAACAGGGTGTGACGCTCGAAGGGGTTGACGGCACGGCGGGGGTGCGGGCGATTCGCTGGCGGCGCGACGGCCGCGAACACACGCTCGAATGCAGCGCGGTCGGATTGGGCTTTGGCCTGCGCCCCGAGACGCAGCTGGCCGATCTGGCCGGTTGCCGTTTCGTTTTCGACGAACTCAATCGATGCTGGCTGCCCGAGCGTGACGCGGCTGGCCGCAGTTCGCAACCGGGCATCTATCTGGCAGGCGATGGCGCGGGTATTGCCGGCGCAGACGCGGCCGAACTCGCGGGCCGCCGCGCGGCACTGGCCTTGCTCGAGGATCTCGGGATCGCGTCGCCGGTGACTCCCGACGCCCCCGATGCAGCCGTCATCGAACGCAAGCTTGCCGGTATTCGCCGCTTTCGCGAGGGGATCGAGCAAGCGTTCGCAATGCCGGAAGATCCGTCGGTGCATTGGCCCGACGACATGCTCGTTTGCCGTTGCGAAGAAGTCGATGCACGCACGTTGCGCGATTGCGTGCGCCATGACGGCGTTACCGAAATCAACCGGCTCAAGGCGCTCACGCGGGTGGGCATGGGGCGCTGTCAGGGCCGTATGTGCGGCGAGGCGGCGTGCCATCTGCTGGCGCAGGCGAGCGGGCAGACGCTTGCACAAGTGGGGCGTCTGCGCGCGCAGGCCCCGATCAAACCGATTCCGATTGCACGGATGCTGTTCGACGAGAACGTTGCGGCCATCCCCGAGGAGGCGCGCGATGAGTGAGACCTTGCATTACGACGTCGTCGTCGCCGGTGGCGGGTTGGTGGGGGCATCGGCCGCGCGAGCGCTGGCCGAGCGCGGTTTGCGCGTTGCGCTGTTCGAGCGGCGCTATTGCGGCGCGCAGGCCAGCGGCGTGAACTACGGCGGCGTGCGCTGTCAGGGGCGTCCGGAAGAACAACTGCCGCTCGCGATGCGCGCGCGCCGGATTTGGGATCGTCTGCCTGAGCTGATCGGCATCGACGGCGAATTCGTGCGTTCGGGCCATCTGCGTCTTGCCCGTCGCGAGAGCGATCTGGCGCCGCTCGACGCGTGGTCGGAAATGGCGAGCCGTTACGGTCTGGCCACAACCGTATTGCGGGGTGCCGAGTTTCGCCGGCGCTTTCCGTGGCTGGGCGACGGTGCGATCGGCGGCTCGCTGTGCATGAGCGATGGGCATGCGAATCCGCGTCTGGTGTCGCCGGCCTTTGCGCGTGCGGCCCGTGCGCTGGGCGCCGACGTGCGTGAGCGCACCCCGATCACGTCGGTGGTTCACGATGGCGTGCGCTTCCAGCTCACGGCCCAACCCGCGCAAGGTGACGCGTTGCATGTGTGCGCCGACTGGCTGCTCAACACTTCCGGTGCCTGGGCGAATCATATTGCCGGCACGTTCGGCGAGCACGTGCCGATGCATGCCATCTATCCGAACATGTGGGTGACCGAACCGCTGCCGAAGTTCGTCGCCCACAATCTCGGGGTGTACGGCGGCGGGGTATACGCGCGTCAGGTCGAGCGCGGCAACTGCATCATCGGTGGCGGACGCGGCACCGGCGACGGCGAATACGCCCAGCCGTCGGCCGACACCACGCGCGCGGTGATGCGCGAGGCCTGCGCGTTGCTGCCGGGGCTGCGCAACGCGTTGCTGATTCGCACATGGAGCGGTGTGGAGGGCGAGACGCCCGACAACAACCCAATCATCGGCATGAGCCGCACGACACCGCGTCTCGTGCACGCCTTCGGCTTCTCGGGCGGTGGTTTCCTGCTGGCCCCCGGCGTTGGCGAAGTCCTCGCCGATCTGGTCGCGAGCGGTGAGACGGCAACACCCATCGAGGCATTTGCCGTCGACCGGTTCGCACCGGTCACGGCCGAGGCATGACACGCAAACGAATCCCGTACGTTCAGAGTCCGTCCCAAAAACTACATTCCTTACCCCTGGAAACGCAAGGAGAACCACGATGAAGCTATCCCGAAAGGTCGTCATGTGCGCTGCGGCGCTGGCATTGGGCGCGAGCAGCGCGGCCTGGTCGCAGACCAAAACGCTCTACATCGGCATGAATGGCGGCCCGATGGAAAAGGCTTACACGAGCCAGGTTTTCCCGGCGTTCGAGAAGGCCAACAACGTGAAGGTCGTGGTCGTGCCGGGCACGTCGTCCGACGTGCTGGCCAAACTGCTCGCCAACCGTAACAGCCCGCAGATGCATGTCGTGTTTCTGGACGACGGCGTGATGGCGCGCGCGATCAGCATGGGCGTATGCCAGAAGCTCGACGATTCGCCTGTGCTCAAGGAACTGATGCCGTCTGCCCGCGTGAAGGACGACATGGGCGCCGGCGTGCAACTGGGCATGACCGGTATCGGCTACAACACCAAGCTCTTCAAGGACAAGGGCTGGGCCGCGCCGACGTCGTGGAGCGACTTCGCCGATCCGAAGTACAAGGGCAAGGTTGTGTTCCAGTCGGCATCGAGCAGCACGTTCGGTCTGCACGCCTTCCTCGCGCTGAACCGCATCTGGGGCGGCAGCGAGACGAACGTCGAGCCGGGTTTCACCAAGTGGGCCACAACCGTGGGGCCGAACGTTGTCGAGTACATCCCGAACTCGGCCAAGCTCTCGGAGATGATCCAGACCGGCGAAGCGGCCATCTTCCCGCTGACCCCGACGGCCGTGAGCGACTTGCAGGACAAGGGCATTCAGGCGGGGTACGTCGCGCCCAAGGAAGGTGCGGTGCAGTTGCTTGTCGACCTGTGCGTGGTGAAAAACAGCCCGGACAACGCCATGGCGCAGAAGCTCGCGCAGTACCTGCTGTCGGCTAAGGGCCAGTCGCTGGCGGCCGCTGCCGGTGCCTACATTCCGACCAACACGCAAGCGAGCGTGCCGCCCGCGATGCAGAAGCGTCTGGGCAAGATCGACGATCTGGTCAAGCACCTCAAGACCGTGGATTGGGACGCCATCAATCAGCGTCGCGCGCAGTGGGATCAGCGCTGGAACCGTCAGATCGAGCAGTAATCTCGACGCGGTTGCCTCGTGCGGGCGTGTCAGTCGCCTCGACAATGAAGAACGCCGGGCCTGTGGCCCGGCGTTTTTTTTCGTCCCGATTTCTCACGCAGGCAATAGCACTCGATCCCGTTTCCTTTCCCTTCATAGGGCATGGGCCGCGCACGGGGGCGCGATATAGCCGTTGATATAGCGTCAACGCGCATTAGAATACCGCTTGTGCCCAGCTTTTGAACTCATGCGCGATGCCGATCAACTACCTACGTGGATTCACCCAGCCAGTACGCACGGAAGCGGCGAACCGGCGTCTGGGCTGCTCGCTCGCGTTCGTGGCCGGCGCGGCGAATGCGGGCGGTTTCCTCGCTGTCGGGATGTACACGTCGCATATGTCGGGCATTGTCGCGGCGCTCTCCGACAATCTCGCGCTCGGGCAACTCGTGCTCGTGCTTTCCGGTTTGAGCGCCTTGATGTCGTTCCTGCTGGGTGCCGTGACCTCGACCGTGCTGGTTCATTGGGGACGGCGCCACCATACGCATAGCGAATACGCCGCACCGCTGATGTTTGAAGCGGTGCTGCTGCTGACGTTCGGTGCGATGGGCGCCAATCTCGAACACCACCGCGTGCTGTACGTGCCGGCCACCGTGAGCTTGCTGTGCTATGTCATGGGGTTGCAAAACGCCATCATCACCAAGATTTCCCGGGCCGAGATTCGAACGACGCATGTCACGGGGCTGGTGACCGACATCGGTATCGAGCTGGGTAAGCTGGGCTACTGGAACCGGCCCGGTGTCGCGCGCGAGCTGCCGCGCGTGATGGGGGACCGGCAGAAGCTGCGTTTGCTCTGTTCGTTGCTGGGTATGTTCTTCCTGGGCGGGCTGGCAGGCGCGCTCGGCTTCAAGTATCTCGGTTTCTCGGCGACCATTCCGCTTGCATTGGTGCTCGTTACGCTGGCCATCGTGCCGTTGCTCGACGACATTGCACGACGACATCCTCACTGACCTCAGCGCTCGCATTCCATCAGGCCAATAACTATGACTACACGCTTGAGTGTGCCCGGTCTGCGGACGTGGGTTGGACGCCGGCGACGCGCCCTGTTCGACAAATTTGACGACTATCCATCGATGGTCGGCATCGTGGGCACCGTCATTGCGCTGGCGATTCTGATCGGGGTGGCGATGCTATTGCGCGCCGACCGGCAAGCCCGCTACGACCACGCGCTCGAGCGGGCCCAGAGTGTGGCGTCTGTCGTGGCGGTGAGTCTGGGCGGAAATATTGCGATCTACGACACGCTGCTCAAGGACATGGTGCGCGAGGCCGAGGATTCGCAGTTGCCGCTTTTTCCCGAGCGGGTGCGCGACCGGGTGCGTTTCGGGCAGACGCTGAGCCGCGACTTTCTCTATGACGCGTATGTCGTGAACAAGTCAGGGCGGATTGCTGCGCCGCTCGATCCCGTTCACGACAAGACGGTGAATGTGGCCGACCGCGATTATTTCCGCTCCCATGAAGCGAATCCGTCACTGGGACTCTATATCTCGCAACCTTACGCGTCGCGAACGCATGGCGGCGTGCTGTCGGTGGCGCTCACCCGCCGCATTTCCGCTGAGGATCGTTCGTTTGCCGGTGTGGCGGTCATCGCGTTGCGGCTTGATCGGCTGGGCGCGCAGGCGAACGTCAGCGATTCGTCCGACCTGAAGAGCATCGACGTCGTGGAGGAGAAGGGCACCGTGCTGGCGTGCAGCCCGTGCGAGCGAGCCAGGCCGGGAACGCTCGTCAATCTGCCGGGAAATGCGACGCGCGAGCAGAATCTGACGGCGGCACTCTCGTTTCCCGAGGGCGCGCGCGCCACGGACTACCGGTCGGTACGTGTGCCGGGCGCATCGATGTATGTGGTGGTGACACCGTCGACGCGGGCGCTCGAGCGTGAGTGGCGCCGTCACGCCCTGATATTCGGCTCGATAGCGACTATCTGTGCGGCAACTCTCATCGCAGGCTCGTGGTTGCTCGTTGCGGCGATTCGCACGCGCGCGAGCACGGCGGCACGGCTCGTGAACCTGTCCGTGACCGATGGCCTGACGGGGCTGAGCAACCGGCGTGCACTCGACGCCAAGCTCGCACGCGAGTGGCGACGCGCAAAACGCTCGGGCAGTCCGTTCTCCGTCCTGTTCGTGGACATCGATCATTTCAAGCACTTGAACGACGAGTACGGCCATTCGTTTGGCGACAGCGTATTGCGCGCCGTCGCGAAGAACATCGGCGGCCACATACGACGCGAAGCCGATATGGTGGCGCGATACGGAGGCGAGGAGTTCGCGGTGGTCTTGCCCGATACGGATGCCGCAGGCGCGGCTGCTGTGGCCGAGCAGGTTCGCCGCGACGTGGAGCGTCTGCACATTGCCCATGTGGGCAGCGCAGCGGGCCAGATCACGGTGAGCGTTGGTGCGGCGACGGGTGTCGCGGGCGCATGCGACAGCGCCGATGCTGTGCTGAAGGCGGCCGACGAGCAGCTTTTCATCGCGAAGCAAAGCGGCCGCAATCGTGTCAGCACCATCGTGCTGCGCGAGCCGGACCTTTCCGGTGACGAGGTGGGGAAGGCGGGCGACGTGTCGTAAAGGGGTGCGCCGAGGCGTGCACCGCCCCGGTGCCTACGGCACCAGCATGGTAGCAAGTCGCAGCAGTTCCCCCTGACGATGGCAGCCCGTCTTGCGCAGAATGGCCGATAGCTGGGTGCGCAGCGTGCTGGTGCCCAGGCCCAGCACCTCGCTGCATTCGCCGATCGTCAATCCCGCGACAAGATGATGGAAGAGGCGGGCTTCGGCTTGCGTCAGCGAAAAATGCTGGCGCAGAGCGGTTTCGCCTGGAACATTGAAGATGCTGCGCCGTTCGATGCGCACACCGACTGCTGCGCGCAATCCGTGATTCATCTGACGGCCAAGCGGGCGCAACGTCGTCCGGTAGGCATGTCCCCACGAGTCGGGCAGGACCAGCGACGCGGGTTGTCGGCTGACGCTGACCTGCCGGAGAGAATTCATCAACCGGTTTTGCCATTCGGGCTGGCGATGCACGAGGCGGCGCTGCTTGAGCATGAGCTGGCTGTCATTGCCGCCCAGCAGTATGTCGAGCCCCGGTGCACATTCCAGCACCCATCCGTCGGGCGATGCAATGAGAAAGCCCTCGAGGGTGGGATCGAGCATCTGGCTGAGTGCGTCGAGGCTCGCCCGGGCGGCCGCCCGCCGGGCCGCGAAGGCCGCGGCAAGCTGGCGTTCGTACGCCGCGATCTTCGCAGTGTTAGCGAAGGTCGGCTCGACGACATGCGTGCGCTGGATGCTCAGGGCAGTGAGGGTATCGTCGTCATTGCAGATCACGACGCCGACCAACTGTTGGAGTTGATTTGGCCGCATGAACTCGTTCCAGAACACGCGGTCGTTTTGTGATTCGTGTTTGAGCGCGATGGACGAGTCGAACCAGGTGCCGGCCGGGGCGTCCCAGAAGCGGCGGGTAGAATCGTCGTATTGGTAGTAAAGCTGAGCGTATTCCTCGATCAACCGGGCTTCGTGCCCGGACTGTTCGACGAAGCGAACCGAGCGGCTTTGTTTGTCATGACACAGGAATGTGGCGGCGTCCGCGCCGAGAAACTCGCGTGCAGTGTGCACGACATCGAGCCAGTCTGCGCCTCCGGCGCCGACCGCCCGGACCGCATCCGATGCCCGCCGAAAACTGACGTCGTTCGACATGAGATTCCCCCGTGGTCACGGTATTTCTGCCGAGCCTGAGGCTCGATTTTTGCGAAGTGTAGCAGAATGGGCTGTCGAAATTGAGAGGGGCGTCAACTGTGATTTATGCAGGCGACAAGGTGTCTCGTCGCTGCGACAATGCAGCCATATCGGGAAGGCGGAATGTGATCGGGAAGCCTCGATGCAGGCGCGTCCCGGAACAGATCCAAGACATCCAACACGTCAAACGGGGGGTAACCATGCGCCATCGCCAATTCATTGCCGCCTGCCTGTGTCTGGCGGGGGCCCTGATGTTTGGTGAAGCGAACGCACAGTCATATCTGGGCGCCGGAGATCTCGGCAGCATACGGCAGACGAATCAGACGCCGGCTGTCAGTCCGGCAGTGTCGGCGCTGGGCGGCCGCAGAGACAGTGTGATGGACGCTCAGAGTGCCAGCGCGACCATCAATCGCACGGCAAGCGAGCGTAACGGTCCGGCCACTGGCCCGAGCCAACAGGAACTGGAGGCGACGACCCGTGCGCTCGATACGCGAAATCTCCAGCATCCGCGTCAGACGCGTTCGTTCGATAGTCTCCCGCCGTTGTCGCGGCCGGAGTGATCGGGCAGGGACGCGCTTACTCCGCCATGGCGGGAATGGCGCCTTCCTGAAACAGGATGCGTGGCGCGTCCATCGTGCCGTCTTCTTCATCGACCAGCACTTCGTAGGCGGCGATGCCGGCGAACCCGGACGCCATCGATTGCGCAATACGCACCGCGCCGAACTCGGTGCTCGCCTGGCGCAACTCGCCGGGCTGAAGTACGCCATCCTTGTTCTTACGGTAGGGCACGACGATGAACTTGATGGATTTGGCGTCGCTCATGGTGTCACTCGCGATGAAGTTGTGATGATTGGAAATGTAGCATGACTACTGTATAAAAATACAGGTATTTTTGCGGCAAATTGGATGCCATGAAATCGCGTTATCGCGTCGATACGGGCATGGCTTGAAGCTGACGCGCGAATCCGTGCGGCCAGGATGGTGTGCCCGCGGTACTTCCGTCCCATCGGCCGAATCGACGGCTGGGCGCTGTCTGGCGGGGCTGTGCAGCCCAAACAACGTCACGTAATGAGTAAATAACTACTAAATGGTCGTATATTCCCGTGCCTCTTGATAGCCTGCCGGTCGACTCGCGACTTGCGACCAAAACTAAAAGCATTGAGAGCGTGGAATGAATGCAGGCAACCTGATTTCGGCAAACCGGCTGCACGATGGCTTGGTCGTGTGGCTGGACAAGCAATACAACTGGGTGGATGACCTGACGCAGGCACACGTGTTCGACGCGCAGGAACTCGACCAGGCCCAGGCGGCTGCGCAGGAGGCACAGGCGGCCAATCTGATCGTCGATCCCGTGCCGCGCGCGGCGGAGGTGGGCGAGGCCGGCCCCGTCCCGGTGGATTTTCGTGAGCAACTGCGCTCGCGTGGGCCGTCGGTTCGCGAAGACCTTGGCAAGCAGGCGGGGGAAGACACGGTGCAAGCGGCGCTGGCGCACGCCCCCGCGTTGACCGTGGCGCCGGAACATGCCGGCATCTATCGTTATGACCCCTCCGAGCGCGAGTTCCTCAAGGACCGCGCCAAAGCGTTCGGCCAGCAGGTTGCCCGGCGTCTGAGCGGTGAACTTAGCGAAGACGCATTCAAGGTCTATCGCCTGATGAACGGCCTGTACCTGCAATTGCATGGCTACATGCTGCGCGTTGCCATTCCGTACGGAACGTTGAGCGCGATCCAGTTGCGCCAGCTCGCCTATGTGGCGAACCGTTTCGACAAGGGGTACGGCCACTTCACGACGCGCCAGAATCTTCAGTTCAATTGGCCGACGCTCACGGATTCGCCCGAGATCCTGTCGAAGCTCGCCGACGTCGATCTGCACGCCATTCAGACGAGCGGCAACTGCATTCGCAACGTGACGACCGATCAATTCGCCGGCGCGGCGAAGGACGAAGTCGTCGACCCGCGCGTGTATGCAGAGATCCTGCGTCAGTGGTCGACGGACCATCCCGAATTCACGTATCTGCCGCGTAAGTTCAAGATCGCGATCACGGGCGGTCAGACCGATCGCGCTGCCGTGCGTTTTCACGACATCGGCATTCTCGCGCGGACGAACGAACGCGGCGAAGTGGGCTTTCAGATTTACGCGGGCGGTGGCCTGGGACGCACCCCCATCGTGGGCACGCTCGTGCGCGAGTGGTTACCTGAGGCTGACCTGCTGCGTTTTGTCGAGGCCATTCTGCGCGTGTACAACGCGCTGGGGCGTCGCGACAACATCTACAAGGCTCGCATCAAGATCCTCATCAAGGAGATGCAGCCCGCGAAGTTCATCGAGATGATCGAGGAAGAGTTCGCACGCATCGCACTCTCGCATCGCCCGCTCAGCGACGAAGTCGTCGCAGCGATTCGCGGCCGTTTCATCGTGCCCGAGTTCGAAACGCTGCCCGAGACATCGAACGCGTTTGCACAAGCCTACGAGCGCGACATCGAATTCCGTCGCTGGGTCGACACTTGCACGCACGAGCACAAGGTGCCGGGCTACATCAGTGCGGTCGTCTCGCTCAAGCCGGCGAGCGGCATCCCGGGTGACGCCAGTTCGGCAGAAATGCTGTTGCTGGCGGAACTGGCAGAGCGCTATTCGTTCAACGAGCTACGTGTGACGCACGAACAGAATCTGGTGCTGCCACATGTCAAGCGCGACGAACTGCATGCGCTGTGGACGCGTCTGAAAGCAGGCGGACTGGCCACGGCCAACATCGGGCTGATTTCAGACGCCATCGCGTGCCCTGGCCTGGACTATTGCGCGCTGGCCAACGCGCGCTCGGTGCCGGTCGCGCAACGTATCGCGCTGCGATTCACGGAAGAGCAGCAGCGCGATATCGGTCCGGTGACACTCAACGTGTCCGGTTGCATCAACGCTTGCGCGCATCACCACGTCGCGCATATCGGCATTCTGGGTGTCGACAAGGCGGGCAAGGAAAACTATCAGATCACGCTGGGCGGATCAGCCGATGAGAACGCTGCGGTCGGCAAGATTCTCGGTCCGGGCGTGACATACGAGGCTGTGCCCCAGGTGATTGAGAACATTCTCGGTCGTTATCTTTCGTTGCGCCACGAGGGGGAGCGCTTCATCGATACGCTCGGACGCGTCGGGGCAGAAGAATTCAAGGGAGCTTTGCATGTTGATTGATCGAAACGGACTACCTGCCGCAGACGTTTGGACTTATCGCGGCGCGGACGAGCCGGTCACCACGCAGACGCGCAGCAAGGACGTGTTGCCGCTCGACGCATGGCTTGCCGCGAACGAACAGGGCGCGGCACCGGCCGGTATCCGTGTGCAGGGCCACGACGATCCGGCGCGCATTGCGGCCCTGTTGCCACAACTCGAACTCATCGTGATCGAGTTTCCGAAGTCGCGCGATGGACGGGGTTTCACGCTGGCGAAATTCCTGCGCGAGAAGTGGCATTTCGAAGGCGGGATTCGGGCGGCCGGCCCGTTGCTGCCGGATCAACTGGCGATGTTGTGGGCGTGCGGCTTCGACAGCTTGCTCTCGCCTACGGACGTACCGACGTCGCGCTGGCACGAGGCGGCGCTGGCGGCGCAAGGTCGCGCCACGCGGCCCCGCACATTGCTCGAACGCCTGACCGCCTGAGATCCTTCTGATAGTTCCGCGACCGGTGTCTTCCGGTCGCGTCTGCTCCGCCGGGGCCTTCCCTCGCGGGATCGCGCCTGTCGTGCAGGCAATTGGTTAGCGTTGCCTGCCACGACGAGCACCAAGTCAGACAGGTCAGCGAGATGGGGGCCGATCGGCTGACCATTTCACCCGTCCTTCCGACCACGCTCCATACCACGTCAGTCCCTCTCGGCTGATCGCACTTATCGGAACAAGATCGCTAGTGTTAGCTAGGGGCGACTAACCGGCGATGAGCGACAAGCCATAGTGGAGAAGCGCTGTTGCGCCTTTGACAATTCCGACTATTGCACCGGTTGCGACGGCGCACTTTGTGCCCAGATAAGCGAACGCTGCGAAAGGCATGATGTACCTCCAGATCTGGAGACGTGCTGTTGAAGAAAGTTGCTTTTGACTTGAGGCCAGAATAGCGACGTTCCAACTCACGGTCACCTGAGATAAATCGCAGTTTCAGTCGCGTGGCTTATCCCGCCACCAGTCCGTATCTTCTCCAGCAGGCGGCAGGTAGCCGATGGTCCTTTTGCAGATATAGAATTGGGCAAACGACACGGGGAGAAGCGGTATGCGGAGGCTCATCGGGGGACTGCCGATGGTTGCGCCGGTCGCGGTGCTGCTTCGCCACTACGTCACGCGCCACAACACACAGGTTCGCATGCCTCCCGGACGTCCTGCCCGAACAGGATTGCCCAAAGCTGCTTTACATGGATCGGAATCTAAAATGACAAAGTTTCAGCGTCGCGCCCATCGTGAACGTCACCGCACCGAACATATCGGCTGGCTGCGTGCCGCCGTCCTTGGGGCCAACGATGGCATCATTTCCACGGCCAGTCTGGTCGCAGGTGTGGCCGCGGCCCATGCAAGCCACGCCAGTATTGTGACCACGGCCGTGGCGGGATTGGTGGCAGGCGCGATGTCCATGGCTGCCGGCGAGTTCGTATCGGTCTATTCGCAGGCCGACACAGAAAAGGCGGATCTGACGCGTGAACGTGAAGAACTCAAGAACAGCCCCGATGCAGAGCATCGGGAACTGACGGCCATCTATGTGCGGCGTGGCCTGGATCAACAGCTCGCGGATCAAGTCGCAACACAATTGATGGCGCACGATGCGCTGGGTGCGCATGCGCGCGATGAACTGGGCATCTCGGAGACGTTGAGCGCGCGTCCGTTGCAAGCGGCATTGGCGTCGGCCGGGAGCTTCGCCGTGGGCGCAGCCATGCCGCTGGCTGTGGTTCTGCTGGCACCGGAGCAGAGCCTGCTGTATTGGATCGTGGCGACATCGATTCTCTTCCTGGCCCTGCTCGGCGTTGCCGCCGCCGCCGTTGGCGGAACCCCCCTCTTCAAAAGTGCCCTGCGCGTGGCTTTCTGGGGCACGTTCGCTATGGCGGTGACAGCGGGCGTGGGGGCCGTGTTCGGCACTACTGTTTGATGTCAGTGCAGCAAGGGGGCAATAACGAACTACGGCCCGCGCCGGAACATGAACTCTCCATTCGCTCGGCAGATATCGAGGGCGAACGAAATGGGAATAACCCAGTATTCACTGACTCGCGGGAATTCGTTTAAAGACGAGGGCGATCTGCGCGAGGTTTGGGCACGGCTGGGAGGTCCGCCATCATGGCGCGAATACTCTCTCTGATCACCTTGTCCCGAGTTTCGTCAATGTCGCGCGTGGATGCCCCCTTCGGCTGAAGGGCCGCAGTATTGAAGCGTTCCAGAGGCACGAGTCCACCCGCACGGCTGGACACATTGATCTTCGGGGAGACACCGGATGTGGCTGTGCACACGATATCCCCCCGGGCTGCGACCGGCGTGCAATGGTAAATCAGGACGATCTCGTACTGGTTCGCGGGAAAGCGCTTCAAGTATTCGGGGGTGATGAGATCGCTTATCAGCGCCGCTAAATCCGCAGACTTACCATCGCCGAAGTAAGTGAGGGTGAATTCACCGGCTGCGGTAGCGCCAAAGGATGTGCAAAGCAGCGTCAGCAACAACGCGAGTTTCGATTTCATGCAGGGTTCCCCGTTGGATTCAAACGTCTCGAATGCTGTCGCGTCCTGCGAGGGCCGCTACGTGCGCTAAAGCCGACGCATCTCCCTTGATTCAAAAGATTGAGGTTCGCAGTTCGCCAGTGAGCGCTATGGCTCTCGATCTGCCGCCTTTCTTGGCCCGTTCCTTCGCGGAGCGCAGATCTGTGGGGCATAATCGCCCACATCGGCGGTTCGCGGCGAATGACGCGACGAGGTCGGTAAGGATTGGTATGACGACTGGCTTTGCGCTCGATGGATGGGGCTCGGCCGTTTTTTGACGTTATCTGATGTCTCGCATATGAGTGCAAGGACTGCGCCAAAATCTGCGTAGTAGTCCTACGCGCCAGCAAAAATACTAGAAAGTTTCTAATATACCGACCGGCTTGCACAAAATTTCGGCGCCACGAAAAAACCCGCACAGCCAAAGACTGTGCGGGTTCAATTCCTGGTCGGGGCGAGAGGATTTGAACCTCCGACCACCTGCACCCCATGTCGCACGTTAACCCTATTAATTCATATGGTTACGTGATTTTGTCTAACTTGCTGATTAAATTCTGTGCACGCAATCATGCGGGTTTGAGACGCATCAAAATGCCAAGTTAGACAGTAAAATGCCTCATCAAGCATGCTTTAAGGGCACCGGGGATACCCGTTCCACTTGCCGAGATTTGGTGTAGTGCGCTGTCATCTCAGCGGTCGTATGCCCACCCAGAGCTTGAGCGGCGGCAGCACCTTCGAGCCGCTTCATGTCGGTCAATGCCTTGGCGCGCAAGTCGTGGAAGTGCGTGTCCCTTAAGAACTGCATATCAGGGACTATGCCAGTCTCTATGCAGGCTTTCTCGTATGTCTCGCGGGCTCTCTGGCATGCACGCTTCCATGCCGATTGCGCCCCGCTGTATGTGAATCTGTTCCCGGTCTGGGTGCATATCACAGGGCCTATCGCCTTCACTTTCCCGCCCTTCGCGCGGTCGATGGTGGCCCTTAGATCTGATGTCATTTCCACTAGCATGCGCACACCGCTCGAATTCACAGTCTTGGCAGGCTTGAAATAGATCCCTTCGTCGCTCACGTCCTGCCAGTTGAGTGACAAGAGATCGCTGATGCGCTGTGCAGTCTGATATGCAAGATCAATCAGACAAACAATCGTCTGACCTGAGTCGGTCTCTCGTCCGTCTCGCCCGAGCAAAACGGCAGCCTTGATCGCATCGAACTCGGCATCGGTAATATACCGATCGCGCTTGCGCTCGATTGCTCCCTCTACCTCGCTGGCCGGATTGCTATCGCGCAAGCCCTTGCGAACTGCGTGCGCGAACAACAACGAAAACAGTGCGCGGTACTTGTTGCTGGTATTCGGTTTAGCCTCGAAATGTTTGTCGAGAAAGCGGGCGATGTGCGTAGGTTTAACGTCGGTCACTTGCCACTCGTCGTCAAACTCGCTACGAATGAACGTCGCCATGCGCCGGTAATCCTCTCGTGTGGAAAGAGCGTACTTACCGAGCTTTTTTAGGAGCCAGTCGTCTATCAGGGCTGGCATCGTATCAACCGGTATAGCATCCGCGTCGCGCGTGAACTTCGCCAGTTCCCCATACAGCGTCGTGAGTCCATCCGAAACGCGGCACAATTTATGCCATTTACGGCGCGCGTCTACAAACCACCAGGAACCGTGCTTTTCGTACACGCGTGACGGGAGAGGGGAGGCGTTCTTGCGTCGTCCGATCATTGTTAGGCTGCCTTGCGATCAGATTTCAATTTAGGTTCTTTGCGCGCCGGTGGCTGCTTCGCCGCCCCAGCACCAACGATATGGTGGCGCCATACTCGAACGCTCCCGTCGGGACGCCGATCTGCGGGGATGCCGGCTCGTTGCAGGGCGGCGAGTTGCTTGATGTGCTGCTTGTAGCCAGTCGCCTCAACTATCTCGTTTTCGGTAAGGGTCAGCGGTTCCATGTAAGTCCCTCAATTTACTTTTCCGGCCGCTCACACCAATCACAGTCCCATTTCGGCGCGATCCCATGCGGACATGCGTTGTGCTCATCATCGTATTCGGCTTCTGGCTCGTTCCAGTTGTCGTCATGCTCGCTCATCGTTCAATACTCCCGCATTACGACAGGGTAATGCTTTCGGTAATAGGTAAGTTGCTCCTCAGTTACCGGTGTCCCGCCTACCCATTCAAAGACCGCCTTTCTCAATCTATTTCGCGTGACCCTGATAAGTGGGGTTCTGGGGAAATTTTCTCCCGTCTGCATCCCCCAAACTGGATCTTCATAGGCTTGATAGAACCGGATGTAGCTCGTTTTCATCTAGGTTCCATTCCTTCGCAGTAACCCGCAGAATCTTTTCCAGTGCTTCGGCCGTGGCCGGGTGGGTGGTCATGCTGTTTCCAGTTGCAGGCCCGGTTGTCGAGTGCGATCGCGTTGCAGGGCGAAGTACTCGGGGTTGAGTTCGCACCCGAGGTAATGGCGTCCGAGGCGGCCGGCAACCTGCGCGACGGTACCGCTGCCCATGAACGGGTCGAAGACGATATCGCCGGGCCGGCTGCCGGCGAGCACGCAGGGCTCGACCAGTGCTTCCGGGAAGGTGGCGAAGTGGGCGCCGTCAAATGACTGCGTTGGGATAGTCCAGACACTTCGTCGGTTGCGCGTGTCGACTAGATCCTTCACTGCCGCCGAGAACGACGCGTTCTGCTTCACGCGCGGCTTGGCCACCTTGTCATACCCGCGCCCGAAACCGACGCCCGTGCCCGGGTAGCGGCCTGTCAAGTTCCGATGCCCACCAGGCGAGGTGTCCCATCCGCTCGGCGCTGCCTTCGGGTTCACGCCTGCGCCGCGCGCGTGTGCGCCGCCGCTCACCGGCTCTTGCATAGCGTCGAAGTCGTAGAAGTACCGCTCACTCTTCGTCAGTAGGAACAGGTATTCGTGCGCCTTAGTGCAGCGATCGCGGATGCTCTCGGGCATCGGGTTGGGCTTGTGCCAGATGATGTCCTGTCGCAGCCACCAGCCGGCGTCCTGAAGGGCGAACGCGAGGCGCCATGGCTGGCCGACCAGATCTTTTACTTTCAGGCCGTTTGCGTTCACGCGCCGGGCACCTGCGGCGTCACCGCTGCGGGTCGTCCAACCGCCGACATCGGCTGTCTTGCTTGCGCCACTTGCGGCCGACGTTCCGGCGTTGTAGCTGTCGCCCATGTTGAGCCACAGCGTGCCGTCGTCGGCGAGCAACTGCCGGCACAGTTCGAACACCTCGGCCATATTGTTCAGGAACTCGGCCAAGGTCGGCTCGAGGCCAAGCTGGCCAGCGACGCCATAGTCGCGCAGACCCCAGTACGGCGGACTCGTCACGATGCATTGCACCTTCACGCCTTCGGCGATCAGCATGCGCATGGTGTCGCGGCAGTCGCCCAGAATGATCTCGTTCTGTCTCATGAGCGGTCCTTTGCGAGTTTTTGCCACGCTCGTTTGAATCGTTTGACTTTGGCCACGACAATCACGCTAATAAATAGGCACGTTATGGACGATCCAACGACGAATCCAAGTAGAAATGACGTCAAGTTCACGATTTCCGCTCCTCCGCTGCCTGAGAGGTGGCTACTGCCTTGTCGTACATAGCGAGAAGCCGCTGCTGCTCCTTTCGGCAGATGTTGATGATTCGATTGGCGGCAGTGTGGCTCCCCGTTCCGCCGCAGAGCGCGCCACTCTCCAAAATCGATATCACAGCGTGTAACACATGCAAATTGGTCTTGGCTTGCGCTGCATCTTCGATGAAGTTTTTCACGCATCCCCCTTCGCCTTGGCGGGAATGGAGGCCGGGTCCACGACAGTCTCATCCACCTCCCGAATGACCTCCTCGGGACTATCGAACAGTGACCACCGGTAGTAGGTATAGATGCGCAGGAATTTTCGCCACCGCTCCGCATCCTTGAGATCCCCGCCATCCGCCGACAGCGCGGCGCGGGCTTGCCATGCGAGCCATGCGCTATGGGTTTCGCCATGCGCGTACTCGCTCGGGTCGTCGGTTTCTCTTTTGAACCAATCCGATTCAGCGGGCATCGCTGCGGCTTCGTACCAACGCTCAAACGCCTCCCGCTCATCCCCGCCCACCTTCGCGTGATAGCACTCCTTGCAAGCGCCATCGTCTACGCCGTGCGGGCATTCATCGTCGGCCTTCGCGGGAGACGTGAGCCTCAGATATGCATCAAGCAACTCACCGGGATCTTGGAATCCTGCCGCTTTTATGGAGGCGTAGTCGGCCTGATGCATTTCGAGTTCCGATTCCTTCGCGGGAGACGTGAGGGCGGCAGTTTTTGCGAGCCACGAATCACCGCCATTCAGGTAGCTTCGCAAGTCAGCCGTGACGTCCATATCGCGCGTCGATTCCTCATAGCGGCATCGCTCGCACACAGAAATCCCGCCGTCCAAGTGTTCGAGGATTGCATGCAGGACTTTCCTATCGCCCACCTGCTGCGCATCTGCGGCGTCCATTTCAGATAGATATTTTGCCAAGGCGCACGCGAAGTCAGCAGCGAGTCGTTCTTTGATGTACCGACCGAAATCATGGCGCTTGAGACGCCTTGCGAAGAACTCGGCAACGAATGCACGTCCGCCTGTGCTGGTGCGGATATCGTGATCGCCGATAGCCTGCGGCGGATCTGCGAGGAGCGGCAAAAATTTCGCTGACCGGATTTGTTCAGAACGTACTTGAGAAACAACGTCGCATAGGCTGGCTTGTTTGGCAGCACTATCGCCGTTCAAAAGCACGTCCAACTCGCGCACGAGTCGATCAATATCAGCGCGCTCGCCGCCATTCACGGGTGCGGCGCATGCGAGAAGGGCGCGCACTTCCGTCATGAACTGCTCGAACATGTCATCCGAGTTTGCGATACAGTTCCAGCGGCTGCGCAGTGCGATTTCATCGACGTTATTGCTGCCATTCACGGGCGCGGCGTCACCAAATACAAGGGGGCGAAGCGTATAGCCCGCGCATTCGGCCGCTTTCCGCGAAGCCGGATCTACGACGGTAGAAACCATATGCACGCTGTCGAAAACTGCCCACGCCACCACCTCTTGCCCTGCGCTCTGTGCGGCTGGCGTGGGGGCGGCGGCGAGCGCATCAATCAGTCCCTGTGCGATGAATGTCAGGTCATTCGCCAGCAGCCCTTTTGCTTCCATCCACGCAGGCCCACCGGAGCGCCGCTGCACCTCGGTAATTCGGCCCACGGCTTCGCGGATCGCATCAAACGTCACGGTCTTGTGGTCAGGCATTCTCGTCTCCAGTATCAAGAGGGCAATGGCGACCGGTAGCCTTCGGCTCGTTGTCGCGGATCTGTGGGCAATCGGCGTGCCAGCACTCGCCGTCGCGACTGGCCGCGCACCGTCGCAACGGCTTGAGCATCTCCACCACAGAAGGCGGCGCAGGATCGGTATTCAGCCCTTTGGGGCGGGGGTCGTAGGGGCTCATGCTTTGCTCCTGTAGGCTTTGGTGAGGGCGGCGCTGACTGCATGGCCGCGCTGACGGGCGATGTTGGCGATTTCAGATCGATGGTGATGGCCCGACGGCGATTGCCGCAGTAGGCCGAAATAGCTGTTCGTGGCCTGATAAACGTCGGCGGCGGGAATCTCGGTCAAGCGCGCTGCCGCTTGCCGCCGCGTCCGGGGCCGGATTGTTCGGTGCCACGGCTTGAGGAGGTGGCCGACGAAATCGATTCCTCGATCGACTGGCTGCATGATCGTCTTCGTCGGATTTAGGCGAGCGTGTAGCCGATCTGGCAGGAATGCATCGATGCGGGCATGTGCCTCGTTCAGCCATTGCGGTGACTCGTGGACGAGAACGAAGTCGTCCACGTACCGGACATACCTTGGCGCGCGGATCTGATGCTTCACGAACTGATCCAGCGCGTCGAGGTAGATGTTCGCAAAGAACTGGCTCGACAGGTTGCCGATGGGGAGGCCCAAATGTGCTGGCTGCTCCATCAGACGTTTGTGCTTCGGAACCTTGGCAAGCAGTTCCGGGCGGCAGCGCATGTCTACGTTCTCGCGCGGGTCGTGCCACAGCACCAGCTTGGTCAGCAGGCGCCACCACTTGGACGGGATCTTTGCCATCACCTGACGATGTAGCACCCGCTTGTCGATGCTGACGAAGAAGTTGGCGAGATCGCATTTCAGGTAGAAAGCTGGTTTCGACCAGTTCTGCGTACAGCTTCGCACCTGACTTTCCAGCCGCTTTGCCGCATACAACGTGCCCCTGCCCGGAATGCAAGCACATGAGTCCGCTACAAACGAGGCGTAGAAGGGCGGCGAGATGCGGTTGTAGAGCAGGTGATGGACGATCCGGTCTCGGAAGTCTGCCGCCCATACCTCGCGCGGCTTCGGCCTGGTAATGACAAAGCAGATCGACCTTCCGGGGCGATACGAACCGTCCATCAGCTCGTCGTACAGATCCCGTAGATTGCGCTCTAGGTTCAATTCGAACGCGAGTGCGTTGCCGGAGTTGCGCTTTGTTCGCCGGCAGTCGAAATAGGCATCGACCAGCTCGGCGAACGTAAAGCCGTCGTTCTCTGCTGAATCCCAATCTGCGGACGGCCACCGCACGCAACCGGTTGTTCTGGTTGTTGTAGTTCTGGTTACCATTGTTGAAGTTCTGATACCAGGCGAAGCCGTAGAAGTCGCGCTATCCACGTCACCTAGCCGAAGGCATACCGATCAGCCAGGAAACTGCGCCGGACCAGCCACGGCCACCGCCGTCGGTATCCGTTGTGCGCCTGTCGGTGCCCTCGTGAGGCAGCGGCGTGACCAGATTGAAAAGAGCGCTCAGTCGCTTAGGCCTTAACCTTGGCGAAGCGGGCGCTTTGCGGAACTGCTTTTCCAGCCGTTGGCCTGTTTCCCGATGCTGGTCGTCTGCTCGATCGCGCCTGCGTAAGCGGGCCGTGAGATCAGCCGCTTGTCGACGCAAAGCCGCAGCAGCAGTTCGATGACCTGCTGGCGCTCGAGCAACTCGGTCAGGTGAGGTGACTTGTCCGTCGCCACGTTCGCCCGAAAGACCAGCACCATGATCTCGATGCATTCCACGCTGATCTTCTCGCCAATCGATCGCTTGAAGTCGCGGGGCATGTTCTTGACCATATCGGTGACGCTATCGAGCAGCGTGTATGCCGCCCGATAGATGGGGAGTTGTGTGTGCTGGGCCACGGCTCAAATGGCTAAATGATTGAAGGAATAAATCTGCGGACGGCCACCGCACGCAACCGGCTGAGCTGGCTGTCGCAGGTCTGGCCACCATTGTGGAAGTGCTGATACCAGGCGAAGCCGTCTTCATGCTCCTCACCAGACCAATACCAGTTGGTTGAGAACTCGCCCTTAAGGTTGGCGTAGAGCAGGGCCTGTTCCTGCCGGGTCGGCAGTTCGCCGCCCTTGCTCAAGGCCCACTCGCGCGCGTCGGTGAAATCGACGTCTTCCGTCTCGCCGGCGAGTTTGATCAGGTAGTGGCGAAGTGTGCCGTCTTCGTTCAGCACAACCCCGGCGAAGCGCTCGCCGGCAGCGAGCGGGATCACTGTGTCATGAATGCGAATCTCGGTGCCCTTTGCCTGTTCCTTGAACCGCTCGATCAACTGACCGAGTTCGGAATGCTTGGCCTCGATGGCCTCAAGCGTGATCGTCATTGCGATGCTCCGTTGAAATGGGTGAATGACTTAATTTTTGAATCTGCGGACGGCCACCGCACGCAACCGGTGGCTCTGGAGGCTGCAGCCCTGGTAACCACCGTCGAAGTACTGATACCAGGCGAAGCCGTCACCGGCATCCTCGTTGCTCCAGTACGCCGCCGCTTCGAACAGATCCTTGTGCTTTGCGTACGCGACAGCCTGTTCAGGCCGCGTCATCAAGTCAGCGCCAAGGGCCTTTGCCCAGTCCAACTGCTCTTGCCATTCGGCGCGCTCGTTGTTGATCGCGACGATCACGGTGTGTTCGACGTCACCGTTTGCGTCAACGAAGCCGCAAAGGTAGGTTTCGCCCTCATTGAGCGGCGGGATTACGACCTGAGTCATGGAGTGCTCCTGTGGTTGGTTAGATCAAGCGGTCTTGCTTTCCAGCGCCTTACGCAAATACGGGTCGACATCCGTCTGACGCAGCAGCCACGCGCGGTAGTCGTAGGGGATGTCCTTGATCGGCGTTCCCGCGTGTTTTCCGAAGGGCATGCGGGTCGGGATGCGTGCACGTTCGGAGAACTGATATACGTCTTCCCACGTCTTCAGGTCTTCGCCGCAATGTTCGATGATCGCGAACAGGACTCGAGCGCAGAGATAGCAGTCAGCCAGCGCGTTGTGCGCATCACGAAGTTCAAGGCGCACTGCTTCGAGATCGGTCGACAGCATGTAACTCAACGAACCAAGCGTGTGCGAGTCCGCTTCGGGCCACAGGAAACGTGCCATCGCGAGGGTACAAATTCGCTTGACGTTGAGCGATCCAGCTACCTTCCAGTCGAAATCGACGTTGTGCCCAATCATGTACTCGATGTCGTTCGGCAAACGGAACTCGGTGTTCGGCGGCGATCCCACCAGATCAGACGGCAAGATATGATGAACGGCCATTGCGCAGAAGGTGATCGCCTGGTCAGTGCTGTATCGCTGAAGGAAGACGTCTCTCGGTGCGTGCACGGCAATGTCATCGCTCATTGCCAGCCAGGCCGCCTCGATCAAGTGAGGATCGTTGGCGCTCGTGGTTTCGGTGTCGAAGATATATGCCGACATCACTTGATCTCTAGGCGCGTTTTCTGTTCGAGATGGGCGCCCGGGACAGCCTCGCCAGCCTTCAGAACTTCTTTCAGCTTCTCTTTGTCGAGAACGGGAGGTGGCGGTTCGGGTGTCTTCAGGAACGATGGCGGGACTTGCTTTTCATCATCGATCACCAGCGACTGCGGGTTCTTGCGGATCGAGAGTACGAAGTAAGGCGACTCGATCTTCTGGATCTTTGCGTGCTCCATGTTCGCCTTCAGGTATTCCTTCACGTGCTCACTCTTCTTACGGATACCCTTGGCGCGCTCGATCATCAGCTTCGCTTGCTCTTCAATGGCGGCTGCGCTCGATTCCAAGTTGCGCGCAAACATGGCGACGTTGACGGACTTGGTTTCGAGGTCGCCGCTGATCGATTCGAGCGTATCGTTGAAGGTTGCTTCGTCCAACCCGAGTTGTTCAAGCTGGTCGAGCTGTGCGCGGTACTCGCCCGCGATAGTGAAAAGACTGAGGGTCATCGTTCCTTGCTCCCAAGCATTTGCATTTGATCAGCGATGATTTCCGTGCTGTATTGGTCTTGGCCTTGCTGGTTCTGCCATTTCCGAGTCCTAAGGCGTCCCTCTACATACAGAGATGACCCCTTGCGAACATGTTCTGATACGACTTCGGCGAGCCGTCCGAAGAACGCGATGCGATGCCATTCGGTAGATTCCTTCATCTCTCCCGATGATTTGTCCTTGTATTTGTCGCTAGTAGCCAGACGGATATTGGTAATCGCATCACCGTTGCCGGTATATCGGGTTTCGGGGGCCGCACCAACATTGCCGACCAAAATAACTTTGTTCACGGATGCCATTACGCGGCCTTCTTGAGTTCGGACATTCGACGGTTGAACGTCTCGTTGGCAGTAGCCTTTTGCTCCTTCGTGAGTCCGTTCATGATCTTCACGAGTTCGGCTACCGTTTCGGCTGACTCCATGCGATTCATCGCATCGGAGGCGATTTCATCCGGATCTTGGGGCGCGTTGTTCTTTTGTTGGCGACGAGAATCCGATTTGCGCTCGGACGAACCCTCGCCAGCAACATTCGACCCCGCATTGCCGTCGTCATCGTCTTGATAGAGACCGGTGATCGACGCAAGGGCATATCTCCGGCCGTATGTGATCGCTGAGCCATACCCTTGCGGGTCTTGCTTCGGAAGGGGCATAACAAGCGTGTCTTCAATCCACTCCCCCGATGAATGAATCAGCCGAGTGGTCAGGTGAAGGCGACCATCGTCCGAAGGGGATGGGGTTTGGATGAAGGCGATTCCAGCGTCGTTGAGCGCCGGTTTAACCGCGTCGACTACCGAAGCAAGGTCTGCATACTTGTTCTTAAAATGGGCATTCGTCGCATCCTTTGTCGCGAAGGTGATTGCCTTCTGCGCGTTCACCAATGCGGCGGATATGTTCGTCAACTGCTCGCTCGTCTTCATGTCGTGCTCCGGAGGTTTCGTACCATTCCAAATATTCAAGGGCGCCTACTTCAGCCCACCATTGCGGGTCCATAACCCACCTCAAGCGATCCGAGTGCCGCAGTTGTTGTAGCGGCCCTTGGCCGGCGCGTGCGACTTGTGCAGCATCCAGTTAGAGCCTAGGGCTTGCTTCGACTTCTGAGCCAGCCCTGCGAGCCAGCATTCTTGGCGCTCCGCATCTGTCAGCATTGAGCAGTCGAAAGTCAGCAGGTCAACGTTCTTCGGAATAGAAAGATCGGTCATTTGAAACTCCCGAAAGTCGGATATGCGAAGGCGTCAGCACACTGAGCAGCGACACCAACCAGAGAAAGAAGGGCAACGAGAATCAGAAACCCGGCGTAGGCGATGGAAATTTCGCGCGACACTTTGAATTGAGGGCAGTCCTCAGAACAATGTCCGGCTTGGCCACAGCGAAAGCAGTAGTCCTGGATCATTCGCGCACCTCTTCTTCAATAAAGACGCTGATCTCTGCTTCGAATGCGGAAGACATGATTTCTCCGGCACGCTTGGCGTCTTGTCTGATCAGGGCGTTTTGCAGTTCGCAATACGCGCCATAGTTCTCATCAAGAAGGCGCTGCAACGCATTGATTGCATCGGCCGACTCCGCGGCACGTTCTCGCGCGGCTGCCAGCAGGTCTGCCGCGTCTTGTTGGCGCAGGTATTCGCCGAGATCCTGCGTTGCCACGCAGGGAAGAGGTGCGTTCATGGTGATTTCCTCCGCGAGACGCTGGGAGAAATTAATGAATTACTGAATGGGCAATCTGCGGACGGCCACCGCACGCAACCGGTAGTACTGGCTGATGCCGCTCTGGCTACCATTGAGGAAGTACTGATACCAGGCGAAGCCGTCTTCATCCTTCTGGTTCGACCAGTACCAATCCTTCTTGAAGCGATCCGAGTGATTCGCATAAAGCAGCGCTTGCTCGACGCGATTTGGCAAATCGCCGCCAGCTTCTTTCGCCCATTTCATCGCCTCAGTCCACGTCTTTTCGACGTCGCCGGGCAGAAGAATGACGTGATGGCCAGCGCCGTCAGCATTGGTGATTGATCCGATGTAGACCTCGCCTTCGGCCAACTGAGAAATGATGCTTTCACGTGCAGTCATGGATATCTCCTTGTGTATACGGGGCTGCTCTCACCTAGAAAGCAGCTTCGAATACATCTCACGCAGTGCCCCGGCTACACCCGGTCTAACCGGCTCCGGGGTCATCTGCGGTTTTGTGCCGATTACGACGCCATCGGACACACATACGGCTGTCTTGCATCAGGTCCGTCACCCTGACTCACGACGCAGATCGCGCCGACCGGTTGCTCCGCTTACGCGGTCCCGGCTTTGCTTCGGTTGTTAAAGAGCGGTTGCCACTTGGGCGGCTCGCTGTTCGGTGAGCTTGAAAACAAGTCTACAAATTAATTTGTAGAAAGGCAAGACAAAAATACAAACGAATTTGTAACAACGGGCGGATGTAGGGGCTACGCGTCGCCATGGGAGGCTTGGGGGGGATTTAGGGGGGGGGAGAGGGGGAGACGCCGATGTCGGCTTAGACAGGCAACAAAAAACCCGCCGAAGCGGGTCTTATGAGAGATTCATCGGGTCAGCGACAATCTCTCTTGAGGCTTTCGCTCACTTGGCTTGACGTAACCTTGCTTGAGTAAATGGCAGAGACCGCGTTTCTCCAATTTGCACGATCCTCGGAGGTAGATGGCATCTGCTTAAGCACCTTATCGACGTTTTCCTGTGCCTTCGATAGCGGTACTCCATTGTCGCGCCACATAGCGGTAGCCGCCACCGTCTGAGTAAGGAGATTGCAGTCAGATGGAAGTTTTGACTGCGCGAAGGCAGTCGCAGTAAAGACTAGAGTGACAAAACCTGCCGCGACCATCACAGCTATTTTCTTCATGTCATTTCCTCGCAGAGCCCATCTTAAGTCTTCATAAAGGCGCTTCTTCGCGCTCGGCCCGCCACTAGTTGCAGGCTATGAACGTCGCTGCGTTTTAGCGTGAGGGGGGCATAGCCGTTGTTAATCGAAAGCAACTGAAGCTCATCGTCTCTTAGCCAATTCAACTGCTTCAGCAGTTTTCTTCCGTCGACGCAGATAACAACTACGTCGTCGCCATCCTGGGGCTCAATGCTGGGTTCGATTACAACGAACTCCCCAGCGCGATACCTCGGATGCATTGAATCCCCGCGAACGCGAAGCGCATATACATGCGGATCGGATGAAGGGTATTCGACGTAACCGTCCCCGAATCCAACTGGATACGCAAACTCTTCGAGTGCTCCTTCCTTGCCTCCCATTACCTCTCCGACAACTGGGACTAGTCGCCCCATTTTTAGGTCTGGCGCCGGCTCCACTTCTTGCAGCGGCTCATTTTTGTTCCTGGGCGGACTTCCTGTTCCGTATGCAAGCCAATTGACGTCGCATCCGAGAACCTCGGCTATCCGGGGTAGGAACTTGCTGCTTTTTGCATTCTTGTTTGGATCAAGCAGGTGCTGGATGTTCTGAGGTGAACAAGGGACGAGCCGTGCCAGACGGCTTTGATCCCTCGCCACATCAAATTCAGCGGCTGTCATCGCCAATGCTAGGCGCTCATAAAGGAATTTCATACAAACGATTTTGTAGGATCGGCTTGCAAATTTGTCTGTAGAGTGCTACAAATATATTTGTAGACAACATGGGCATAGCCATGACAACCAACCCTATTGAGATTGCCGTTGGAATCTTCGGCTCGCAGACCGCGATGGCTGATCGTCTCGGCGTGAAGCAACAGACCATTTCCAACTGGATCGCGAGCTGGAATAAGGGCGATCTGAACCTCGACGCAAAGCTCTGCTACCGAATCGAAGTCGATACAGGTGGTGCCGTCACTCGTCAAATGCTTCATCCCGCAGATTGGATTGCAATTTGGCCCGAACTTGCGAGTGCTTCTTCCTTCCAGGTGACCGCATGAAAAAGCGAGCCGAATTTCGCAACGAAGTAAAGACACGTCTGCGTGATCGTGCATATGAAGCCCTCCAGCATTTCAAGGTTGTGCAGGGCATAGAGAGCGACTCCACCGCGATGGCCCGCATTACTGAGCAGTTCTTGCTCGGTGCTGTAGGTACTTTGCCAGCCGATCTGATTGGGGTCAGTGACGATTCGGGCCGAAGTGTCCCACGCCGGGTGGCTGTATGAGCGATGACCAAATCGTCTCTGCGAAGCTGCCGATCCCCGAAGCGGCGGACTTAGCCACGCGAGCAGCGGCTGAGGGTATCCCCGCTGATGAATATTTCGGCATGCACATCCTGAAAAGCGCATACGGCGTCCTTCACCCGAAGGTAGTGCCGCACTTGCTGCGTCCTAAGCAGGGACAAAGTGTCCCGAATGACGAGGAATGACCATGCTCGAACTCATCGTCTACTGCACTCCGCTTCTGGCTATCGCCATCCCAACCTACCTGATGTTCTGGAGGTGAAGTGTGGCTGCCCTCTACCGAGAATTCCGTCTTGATCGCCGTGGTGTCCTTCCAAATCTGATCGCTTTCGTGAAGGCGAATGCGCTTGCCTGCTTCGAGCGAGGTGAGCCCATCCGCCTGATCGTGACGACGGACGAGAAGAAGCGAAACGTGCAACAGAACAAGAAATTGCATGCCATGTTGCAGGAAATTGCCGACAACGCGTGGTGGAACGGTCGTCAGTACCCGATGGAGTTCTGGAAGGAATACTATCGCCGCCGTTTCCTTTTGAAGGACGAATACCAGCTCGACGACGGCGGAATCATTCATGTCTATTGGTCGACTGCTGATCTGTCGGTTGGTCATTTCGGCGAACTCATCGAGCGCATTCAAATGGAGGCTGCCCATGACTTCGGCATCGATTGGAACCTCTGAAGTATGGAAGCCAGTCTCGATCTGGGGCGGCAAGTACGAGGTTTCTTCCCTCGGGCGCGTTCGCAACACCTCGTCGCAGCAGTTTATGAAGGCGTGCGTGAATAACCGAGATGGGTATTTGTGCGTCTACGCGTGGGTGGATGGCAAGACCGTCTGCCGCAATGTCCATCGCCTTGTCGCCGAAGCTTTCCTTCCCAACCCCGATGATCTTCCTTGTGTGAATCATCTGAACGGCGACTACCTAGATCCTAGAGTGGCGAATCTTGAGTGGTGCACGCACCGTCAGAACACGCACCACGCCATCAACTCCCTCGGGCGCACGTTCGCACAGAATTTGCGCTGCGGCAAAGGCGTGGAGTCCGGTGCGAGCCGACTTTCCGATGCGGATGTTCGATCCATCCGGCGACTCGCCTCGACCGGGCATGCGCAGAAGGACATTGCGGAGCGATTCGGTATATCGAAGTCGAACGTAAGTGCGATCGTTCGCCGCTTGACGTGGAGTCACGTATGAAGGGCCGCGCCCCTACCAAAGCCCAGAAGGCTTTCTGGGATCTCCTCGCGCGAGAGATCGGTTGCGTCGCATCTCGCATGGATGGCTTCTACGACCCGGTCTGCTCTATCCATCACATTGACGGCCGAACGAAGCCCAACGCGCATTGGCTCGTCCTTCCGCTGTCGGCCGGCAACCATCAAGACGGCACGGGAGCGCCTGGGCGCATCGCTGTCCACCCCTACAAGGCCCGCTTCGAGAAGCGCTATGGCGCGCAGATGGATCTGCTGCGCTGGTGCATCGAGTGGCTACAGCAACGAGACATGGAAGTCCCTGACGGCGCGTTGATCGCTGCGGGGATGATCGGGAGCACGTAATGGACTGGTTCCGGATGTACTCGGAGTTTGCTTCTGATCCGAAGGTACAGATGATGAGTGAGGCCATGCAGCGTCGTCTCGTCATGCTCTTTTGCCTGCAATGCAGTAACGGCATTGAAACGTTTCATGTAACGGAGCGTGAAACATCGATTGCGTTTGCGATGCGTGTTTCTGAGCAGGAACTTGCTGAAACAAAGGACGTTTTCATGCGCCGCGGCTTCATCGATTCCGACTGGAATTTGCTCAACTGGAGCAAGCGCCAATATGAGTCGGACTCAAGCACAGAGCGCGTCCGCAGGTATCGAGAGAAGCAGAAACAACAGGCTGAAACGAATGAAACGTTACCGAAACGTTCCAGTAACGCACTAGAACAGAACAGAACAGATACAGAACAGAAGAAAGAAGAAGCTAACGCTTCTTCAGCGCCGAACGCGATTGCGCTCGACGCTCATGGCAAGTGGACCGGCATTTCCGATGTGCAGCGTTCCACATGGTCTGAAGCCTATCCAGCCCTCAGCCTGGACGCGGAGCTTTCGAAAGCTGCCGCTTGGGTCATTGCCAACCCGAAAAACAAAAAATCGAACTACGCCCGCTTTCTGACGAACTGGCTTTGCCGTGCGCAGGATGCGGCGCCTACCGTGAGAGCCGCAGAGGCACGTGGTCGGTTCAACGGTGTTCCCATGCCTGCCCAGCGCGATGCAGACAACGCGGCGGCCAAGGCGTTGCTATTCGGCCATAAGCCACAACACGAGGTGATCGATGTCTGAAGACGATTTCGATGCGTTCGCGGAACTGCTTGACGCCGCATATTCGCTTCATGGGAAGTCACTTGCACCGACTGCAAAGGCGATGTTCTTCCGTGCCTTGATGCAATACCCGTTGGCCGTTGTGCGCCAGGGCATTGATGCAGCGATCAAAGACCCGGTGCATGGTCGCTTTGCCCCGAAGCCTGCCGACATCATCGCGCAGATTTCTGGCAACGACGGTCGTCCGGAGGCTGACGAAGCGTGGTCGATGTCGCTGGCCGCGTTGAGCGAACAAGACACCGTGGTCTGGACGTCTGAAATGCAACAAGCGTTCGAAATCGCTCGTCCAGTACTCAACGCCGGGGACAAGATTGGCGCGCGGATGGCATTTAAGGACGCTTACACGCGGCTTCTTTCGCAAGCTAGAGCGCAAGGAGCACGGGTGCAATGGTCTGCATCACTTGGGTGGGATAAGGAGTCAGCAGAAGTCGTTTTGCGGGAGGCGCAGCGTATTGGGAGACTTCCTGCACCGGCAGTGGCTGCTTTGCTTCCGCCCCCGCTTGATGAAACTCCACCGTCGGAAAAGCAGCTTGAAGGGCTCGCTCAGGTTAAGGCGTTCGCTGCAACGTTGGTTTCTCCGCTTGAGCGCAAGCGTAAAGAACGAGAAGAGGCAGAGAGGGTTCGCAGAGAAGCCGAGGAATCCCGTAAGGCTCAGTTTGCTGAAGCAGTCGCTTCCTATGAAGGCGCTAAGCAATGAAAAACCTTTCTCTTGAACTTCCGATGCCGCCTAGCACAAACCGAATCTGGCGGAATGGAAGTGGTCGCAACTATCGGTCGGCGGAATACATGCGCTTTATCAGAGCCGTCAGTCTTGCCGTAGTGGCTGCCGGCGCCCCTACTTTCGGAGATAGGCGCCTAGAAGTCCATATCCGTTTGCACCCAGCTACTCGGGCGCGGCAGGACATCGATAACCGAGTGAAGGCTTGTTTGGATGCATTGACACATGCGGGAGTCATGGACGACGACTCGCAAGTTGATGTGCTGATCGTTGACCGAGGTCAAATTGTGAAAGGTGGGATGTCGGTCGTTAGTTTGACGGTCATTGAGCCGTCGATTACCTGTTGAGAGGGTGAAATGACAATACGCCATTCATGGAACCAAGAGCAGAAGGACGCGCTGCGGGACATGTGGAAGCGCAAGGCATCCACGAAGGAACTTACTGAACATTTCGGAATAAAAATGAGCGCTATTTGCCGACGTGCTCGGTGTATGAAGCTCGGGCCGCGTGGTGGAGAAAGCCCGACAGACATGGTGCGCAAGTCGCTTGAGAAGCTAAAGCGGGCCACGCTCCGCGACATCGAGAAAGCTACAGGCCTTTCGCATAACGCTGTTGATCGAGCTATTGCGCGCTTGACCGAGAACGAGGAAGCCCAGGTTGTCGGCACTCGTAAGGTGAGCGCTGGCCGTGGCCACACGAGCACCGTAGACGCCAGAGAGTACTCCCTTGTCAGTGATGAGGATTGCATCTCGGGTGGATTGCGCGGTGACGGTGCTCCACGAGTCAACCGGATCAAGCATCGCGCCGGGTCGATGCCAATTCCACCTCGTCACGAAATCATGGCGGCTTGGTTTGGAGGGATGTGATGAACGCACAAATCAAAGCTTGGATTTCATTTGCCGTGCCGACGGGACTCGAAGCGGCATTTTTCGTGGCTTGGAAAGGGTTCGATATTCAGGCCGCAGGGAATGTCCTCATGTTCTGGATCTGGTTCATGTCGATCCTTGTCACGCTGGCGTCCATCGTTGTCGATCCGTTGCCTCCCAAAGCATATTCCAGTGTTCGAGCAGTCTTGGCAGCTATTTCCATACTCGCATTGGCCGGTTCGCTCGCGTGGTTTGGTCACTTTGTGACCGCTGCGATTTACGTCTTCGGACAGCTTTGCGCATGGAGTTACGTGGAGCGCGGCAGGAAGAAGGGTAACGAATCGGCAGAGGTCAAGGGGGCGAGATGAACCCTATCAAGGTCTTCGTAATAGGCGCACTGGCCCTCGTGGTTCTGTGCGTCACAACCGCACTGCGGATGATTCCCTGAAGGGAGGGTGTATGGGACGGCCACCGGCAGATTACACGTTGTCACCCGAAAACGTCTTCTCACGCATGGCACCTGGGCGGTTCTATACGTCATACAAGGTTGCCGACAAGATGAAGGTTCGCAACGCCGCGATCCTGCCGATCCTGAATGCTCTCGTGGCTCAAGGCCGCATAGAAGAGCGTCCCACCCATACAACCCCGCGCTATCGGCGTCCCGATCTGACTGTGAAGATGCCAAAACATCGAGGGGATACCAGTGTCGCCACCCCGAGAGTCATTATCAACCTGAAAGGGGAGATATCCGGGTACGACATTGAGATAAAGCGGCGCCAAGAACTGTGCATGATGGTGCGGAGATAGGCCGTAAGCACGGTTGATATACGGAAACTTTTAGGAAACGAAGCCTGTGGCAGATACCAATGTCGCTACCCGATTTACTTCGGATAACCAGCCGGCCAAGCGTCGCGGTAAGACTCCGAAGACGCTGCTTCTTGAGGCGCTCAAGAACGAGGCCGGGATTGATGAGGCGGCTTTCTATGAGCTTATCGTGCGACGCGCTATCACTGGCGAAGATCCGATGCTGACGCGGGAGATCCTTGCACGACTACAGCCCATTCACAAAGCAACATTACCGGACGTTCAGTTTGAAATACCGAGAGGGACTGCCCCGGTAGATAAAGTGGTGGCTATCATCGACGCGGTAGCGGACGGGAAATGCCCGCCCGATGTTGGCGACATGATGATCGGGATGATTAAGAACATGCTCGATATCTACAACGTGACGGAGTTGGCTGAGAAGGTGCGGCGGATCGAAGAGCGGCTAGGGGAGTTGGGGCAATAGGCATGGCCGCTCGCGTAACGCTGGCGCGCATTGAGCGGCTTGAGCGTGTGTCCGAGAGCATGAAACAGGATGACGCACCGCCGGTCTTCGGGATTTGCGACATGGATCGCAACGTCCTGCGTTGTCGCGACGTGCGAGGGGAATTGACTGATGCGGCGCCAACCGTCCTCATCGGTGAACGCCTAGAGCCGTTGCTATACAAGCGACGTCTGAAGATTGTTGTTGGTGGTCGGGGATCGATGAAGACACGAACTATCGTGTCGATTCTCGTTGGAAAGGCGAAGGTTCAGCGGGAACGGGTTCTTTGTCTGCGTGAGATTCAGAACTCTATCGAGGATTCTAGCAAGGCTGAGTTAGACGATGAAATCGAGCGGCGCAGCCTTGGAAAGACGTTCCTTACTCGAAAGAATTCGATCATTGTTCCAGGCACGCGCAGCAGGTTCATGTTCCGGGGCATGTATCGAAACATTCAAGCGATTAAGGGTATTTCGGGGGTAACGACCGCGTGGATTGATGAGGCTGAGAACATTTCGCGCGCTTCGTTGGACTATTTGATGCCGACGATCCGCGAGCCGGGATCCGAAGTCGTCATATCGTTCAACCCGAACAAGGAGCATGACCCGGTTTATGCGGATCTTGTCGCGCCTTACGAGGACCAGTTGGCTGCCAATGACGGCGTGTACGACTCTGGCGACCCTGATGGCGTGCTCATCATAATTTGCAACCACAACCACAATCCGTGGCTGCCGAAGGAATTGGCGATTCAGCGCGACCAGATGCGGGCGCGGGATCTGGACCGGTACAACTGGATTTGGGAAGGCAAGTTTAACCGTAAGAGCGACGAACTCATATTCTCTGGCAAGTTCCGTTTTGCAGCTTTCGAGACGCCGGCTAATGCTCGCTTCTTCTTCGGCGCCGACTGGGGCTTTGCACAGGACCCGACGACGCTTAATCGTGCCTTCGTGCAGGGCAACACTCTGTATATCGACTACGAAGCTAACAGCCATGCTCAGAACAAGGGCGCCGGCGTTGACCTAGATGAGATTTGGAAACTGTTTGCCGGTAAGGATCGGATGAGAGGAACGCAATCCTTGCAGTGGAAACCGTCTGACGACTTGAAGTTTCCAGGCATCCCAGGCGCTCGCGTGTGGCCCATAAAGGCTGACTGCGCTCGTCCAGAGACGATCAGCCTAGTCAAGAAGCAGGGGTTCAACATCTCGGCGGCTGAGAAGTGGGGAGGGTCGGTCGAGGACGGCATAACGTTTTTGCGTGGCTTTGATGAGATCGTTATCCATACCCGTTGCGTGAACACCATCAAGGAATTTGAGAACTACTCATACAAGGTCGACAAAATTACTGGTGAGATCCTGCCGGTGATCGTGGACAAGTGGAATCACCACATCGATGGTATCCGTTACAGCATGGATGGGTTCATCCGAGGCCGTACTGGATTGAAAATCAACCCTGACGCGGCTATGGCCGCAGCCCGCGCTTCTATGGCGCATAGCTAAATTTGGAGTTCATCATGGCAAAGGCAGATTCGATCGATCAGAACGCGGACGCAACGGATGAAAAACTAGCGGTGTCTGTGAAGATTGATGCGAGCGAAGCTCAGGCGGCAATTCAGGCTGCGATTGGCGATTCCGTGATCATTACCGCTGATTCGCATGCGGGCGCGGTCGAGCGCTTCGCTGGGCTGCATGCCTTCATCGCTAAGGTCGAAGGCATTGAGGCTGCGGCCGTGGATCGCCTGCGGGAAGATTTGAACGCAATCGGTGATTTGCTCGGTCTGCACTCGAAGGCTTCCGCCAAGGCTGAATCGACGGGTGATTACAAGGCATCGGATCTTTCGTAAGGGATGATAGGCATGGTCACGACAACCAATAAAGTAGCGGCCGTGCCGACTACCCCTGAAAAAAAGAAGGGGCTTAACATCCGCCCCGACGCTGCACAGAATCTGCTTGCGTTGGCGAAGATGCACATGTCGGCGGATGGGTCGATCACTACGCCTGAAGATTCAGCAAGAGCCAAATTTGAGCCGTATCAGCCTGCTCCCGGTGTAGTGCCCCAGGGTGTAATGGATCGCCACCCCAACCGGAAGGGTGGACAGGCGCAGATTGCGATGGACGGCGTATGCAATGGTATGGCCCATGTCCTCGGGAATTTCCGAAATTCGCAGACCGTCAACGGTTCTGAGTTCGTTGGCTATGGGGTACTTGCGCTGCTTGAGCAGCATCCGCTTATCCGGGCGCCAATCGAAGCCCGCGCTGACGAAATGGCTAGAGAGTTCGTGGAATTGTTCTCTACGGAGCAGGAAGCGCTTGAGGACGATCCTGATCGAAAGGACGAAATCAAGGATCGCATTCGTCAGATTCAAGAGGAAATGGATCGCCTGCACGTCAAGAAGCGATTCCGTGATGCTGAGGCCAAGACTGGCTATGCCGGCGGCTGCATGCTCTATATTGACATGGGGAACGACCCCGACGATGAGGCGGAACTGAAAACGCCTCTTGTCATGGACAAGGCTAAGCTCCAGAAGGACGGCAAGCCTCGCATCAAAGCTCTTAAGCTGATTGAGCCGATCAATGTCTATCCGGCTCCATACAATGCGGACAACCCGCTCAAGGACAATTTTTACCGTCCCGAGTCGTGGTATGTGATGGGGCGGGAGACGCATTCGACGCGGCTGCTTCACTTCGCTGACAACATCCCCCCTGTGCTGCTGAAGCCTGCCTACAACTTCTTCGGCATCCCGCTCGCCCAGATGATGATCGATTATGTCGACAAGTTCGATACGGCTCGTGTGGCTGCCGCTGATCTGGTCGACAAATTCTCGCAGAACATCATCAAGACTGATATGACGCAGATTTTGAGCGGCGGCGGTGCTGAGTATGGTAGGGATCTAGCTTACCGGGCAATGATGTTCAGCCAGCAGAAGCACAACCGATCTCTCCTGACGATTGACATGGAGAAGGAAGAATTCGTTCAGGTCAACACCCCGTTGTCTGGTGTTTCGGACATCGTATTCCAGGCAATGCAGTTCCTTGCCGGGGTAGCTCGAACTCCCGTGACCAAGTATTTTGGCCTGTCGCCCACTGGGCTGAGCGCTACCGGCGAGTTCGATATGCGCAACTGGTATGACTTTTGCGCCGGCAAGCAAGCGTCGAACTGGGCTGATAACCTCGCTAAGGTGCTCGATATCATCATGATCGGGCTTTGGGGAGAGGTAGATTCAGCCATCAAATCCCGCTTCCTGTCGCTCTACAAGCCAGACCCCGAGCAGACGGCTCGCGTCAATAAGCTCAACGCTGAGACGGGCGATATTCTGATCGCGAACCAGACTATTTCTAGAGAGGAAGAGCGCCAGCGTGTGGGTAGCGATCCCTCGTCCGGATATGACGCTCTTGACACGGACACATTGCCTGATGCTGTTCCCACTGATGACGACGATCCAGACGCAACAGGTACCGGTGGCGAGGAAGAGGATGATGACCTTCCCAACGGTGGCGCCAAATGAAGAAGCCGCGCCCCAAGATTCGGGGCGTCCAGCCTAACCTCGGCGTAGAGCAAGCCTATCGCGCCAAATTGGACAACCTTGTCCGGCAGATGCAGCGTTCCTATCTCTACTGGCTACGTGCCCGGTATAGAGAGAATGAGGACGCTATCGCGATGGACGACAGCCCATCGTCTAGCCTCATGTCTGAGCTTGCGAGCCTATCTAGGCAATGGAAGAGAATGTTCGCGAAGCGGGCAAGTCAGTACGCCAGGGAGTTTGTCGCTGGCGTCGATAAGCATTCGACATACGCGCTAAAGAAAGAGGCGGCGAGGGTCACTGGTCTGTCGGTGTCTGTAAAGGACACGCTTACGTCCAACGACGTCATGCAGGCGCTCATCAAAGAGAACGTGAGCCTGATCAAGTCCATCCAAAGCGAATATCACACCCAAGTTGAGGGGATTGTGATGCGCAGCGTATCGAATGGGCGGGATCTATCGGCCATGACTGATGATCTGCAGAAGCGCTATGGCGTCACTCGTCGCCGCGCCAAATTGATCGCTAACGACCAGAACAACAAGGCGACGTCGAACTTGATGAGGGTTCGACAGGCCGATTTGGGGATCACCCAAGGACGTTGGTTGCATACAGGTGGCGGCAAAGAGCCGCGTCAATCGCATGTCCGCGCTAGTGGGAAGGTCTTTGATCTGAGCAAGGGCATGTATCTCGACGGCAAATGGACGATGCCCGGGGAGGAAATCAACTGCGGCTGCACATGGGAGCCGATCATTGAAGGGGTAAACGACTGAATTAGGCGTGATGTGGCGTTTTCTGGTGTCTATGATGCTGCTCAATCGCATCAGGCATAGAAGGTAACAGGGGATGCCCATCAAGCCCGAATTGATCGCAATGGACCGTGAATCGGTTCGAACCGTCGATAAGGACGGTCGCCTGCACGTCTCCGAAACGAACATCTCCAAGGCTGGTGTCAATCCCTATTGGGGATACGAAATTCCGGGATATCAAGACCTCGGACTTGACCCAGACACCATCTATCAAGTCTTTCGGCCGCCAGAAGAACTAGAAAAGGCCGCATCGACGTTCAACAACATTCCACTGTTGGCGAAGCATATCCATGTCTCTTCGTCCAAGCCCGAGAAAGAGAAGCAAATCGGAACGGTCGGGAGCAACGCGCGCTTCGATGGTGAGTACCTGAAGAACAGCATTGCCGTCTGGGATCAGGACTATATCGACCGCATCAACGACGAATCGCAACGCGAATTGTCCAGCGCATATCACTACACCGCCAGCAAGAAAAAAGGTGTCTACCATGGTCAGCCATACGACCTAGTGATGACGAATATCCACGGAAATCACGTTGCAACTGTCGTTGAAGGACGGGCCGGGCCGGATGTACTGGTCGCCGATTCTGCAATCTCTACTCCTGAAAAGGTGGCTAGTGTGAAACTCAACCAAGCTCAGAAGAAGGCGCTTTCGGCCCGTCTCGCGCAAGCTGTAGCCGCACGCGGCAAGACGAAATCGTTCATCGCCAAGGACGGAATGATCGACGCCGAAGCGATCGAAAACACGCTCATCGAAGCACTCGCGGCAACGCAAGCCGAAGAAGGAAAAGACAGTGCTGATCCAGGCGCGAAGGATCCGGACGACCCGGACGGGCGCCGCAGTGATCGCGGCACGGCCGCCGACGAAGACGACATGGGCGCGAAGCTCTTGGCAGGTCTGAAGAAGCTCATCGCAGATTGTGAAGGCGGCGGCAAGGACGAGGACATCGATGACGATGGCAACTCGGATGCCGAAGATGAAGAGGCCGATAAGTCAGACGTCGACAAGCCGGCAAAGGACAACGCATCGACGGCCACGTCGACCGAAGGTGCCCGCAAAACTGAACCTGCGAAGGGTGCTATGGACGCCAAGACCATCCGTAAGGCCGTGACGCAAGAAGTCGCCGCCGAACTGCAAGGGCGCTTCCGCGCTGCCGGTGAAGTCAAGCCGCTTACCGGCGAGATCGATGCGATGGCTTTCGACTCTGCGGAAGACATTTACGCCTACGCCATCAAGGCCGCAGGCAAGGATCCGGCCAAGTATGACCGAGCAGCCTACAAGGGCATGGCTCACATGCTTGTCGAGCATTCAAAAGCTCCGGCAGTTTCGCCGGCCATCGCCGCTGATGCGGCCAACGCCGAAAAGTCCTTGACCGAGCAATTCGCCGGTCTGGCTAGCATCAAGCAACGATAAGGAGCGCACCATGAGTGGCTTTCAGACTTCCGTCAACCTGCTTCCGCAGATCGGCATTTCGGGCGATCGCTCGACCGACAACCCGGAATCGGTCCTCTCGCGCATTGCGAACACGGTCCTGACAGTCGGCACCTTCGTGTGGCCGCTGTCGTCCGATCCGGTGAACCAAGTGACGCAAAGCGGTACCGGTTCACCGCTGGGCTTCGTCAAACGCGATCAGCAAGGTCTTATCACGGCATTCCTCGGCCAAGCGTCGATGCAGATCCCCGCAGGCCAGACGGCTCAAATCTCGGAGGGCGGCGAATACTTCGTTCTCGCTCCTGCTACTGCGACTGCCGGTCAAAAGGTGTTCGCAACGCTCGCCGATGGAACGTTGCAGTTCGGTGCCAAGGGGGCAACGATCTCCGGTGCCATCGAGACCAAATTCGTTGTATCGCGCGGCGGTGCATCGGGCGCGATCATCGAAATCTCCACTCACAGCCAACTGGCGGGGGCATAAGAAATGAGCCAAGCACAAGTCAATCTCCTGCGCCAGTACGGCATTCACTTCGCGCATGGCGCGGAGATGCTGACGGACGCTAAGCGTACCGAACTGGCGCTTGCCATGGATGCTGTGACGCCAGGACCGCTGGTTACGGTGCAGAACAACGGCGTGCCGCAGTGGATGACGAACTATGTCGATCCGCGCGTCGTACAGATTCTGACTGCCCCGATGCGTGCCGAAGAAGTGGCCGGTGGAGCGGTTCAGAAGGGCGACTTCGCGACCGACACGTCGACGTTCTTGTCGGTGGAATCGACCGGCGAAACTGCGCCCTACGGCGACATGGCCGGCAACGGTCGTTCGGGCCACAACGCGAACTTCCCGCAGCGCCAAGCTTATCGCTCGCAGACCATCACCGAGTGGGGCGACAAGCAAATGGAGGTGGCTGCCAAAGCGCGCATCGACTACGCGGCACAGCAGCAAGCCGCTTCGGCACTGACGCTGCGCAAGAAGGAAAACTTGATCTATCTGTTCGGCGTTGCCGGCCTGCAAAACTACGGGCTGACGAACGACCCGGATTTGCCGACGCCGGTTGCACCAGGTACCGGTGCTGGTGGCAATACGTGGAAGCTGAAGACGAGCGATGAAATCTTTGCAGACTTCGAGACCGTTTTCAACAACCTCGTTACTGCAGCAAATGGTCTCGTGGATTCCGACACGAAGATGGCCGCAGTTCTTCCTCCGGGAGTCGAGGCGAACCTGACCAAGCAGAATAGCTTCGGTCAGGTGTTGAAAGATCGTCTCAAGCTTTCGTTCCCGAACCTTCGCTTCGTTAAGGTTCCGGAATACGCAACGCTGGCCGGTGGCAATCTGTTCCAACTCATCGCCGAAGACGTGGAAGGTCAGCCGACCGTGGAAGTAGCGTTCAACGAACGTTTGCGCTCGCATGGCGTAGTTCGTCGCCTGTCGAGCTTCGCCGAGAAGAAGTCAAACGGTGCATGGGGCGCGATCTGGTATCGCCCGGTGTATTGCCAATCGATGCTGGGGGTTTAAGACATGGCCGGTGAAACGAAATCCACGAGCAAGCTCGTCGTCTTCTGCAAGCTCCCTTCGGGCATTGCTTTCCCGCTATCGAATGGTGAGCAACTGGTTCTGAAGGGGTGGAACCACAAGGGGGCCATCGCGGCCGCTGATGGTTCTGGTCATGGTGTCACGTATGGCGTCGATCCGGACGCGTGGGCTGACGTGAAGAAACGCTACGCCTCGCATCCGGTGATCGCCAATGAAGTTGCGTTCGCACAGGATCAAGCTAAGGCGGATGAAGGTGTTGAGAAGGCGCAAGAGCAGACCGAAAAGGTTGGCTTGGAGCCGATCAACCCGGAGGCTGACGCTTCGAAAGACGACGGCAAAAACATCGAAGCCTAACGAGGGAGTCGGCGATGGCGAGTGGTGTTGTCGAGTTCAACTATACGGAATGGCTTGCGATGTTCCCGACATTTTCGTCGGTGTCTGAATCGTTAGCTACGTCCTATTTTGGTATGGCCGAACTCTTTCTGAACAACACCGACGCCTCGCCGGTTTGTAACGTCGATGTACGCAAGACGATGTTGTATTTGATTACTGCCCATATCGCATTCCTGATGGGACGTGCGATGGCAGGTGATGGTAGTGGCGCAGCAATCGTTGGGCAGATGACGAATGCTACGGAAGGAACCGTAACGGCTGGGATTGCAGCATCTAACAGCCAGAACGCCGCCTATTGGAATCAGAGCCAGTACGGAGCGATGTACTGGCAAATGATACTGCCGTGGCGAAGCTTTCAAATGTATCCGTATGTGCCGGTATGTCGACACTAAAAGTCGCCGGTGGCGCGAAGCTGGACGAGGCGCTGACCCAAATCCTGAACAAGCACAAGAAAGGGCTTGCAGTCGGGATTCTTGAGGGTTCGACATATCCGGATGGTGAGTCGACAGCGACGGTTGCATTCCTGGATGAGTACGGCTCGGAAAACAGCCCCCCACGTCCTTTCATGCGCATCACTGCCGACACGAAGTCTGATCTTTGGGTTAAGGCACTCGCGGCTCGTCTGAGTGCGGGAGACGATGCCGAGACCGCGCTTAAGACGGTTGGGGAATTGGCGGTTGCTCACATGAAAGGTGTCATAGCGTCAGGCGTTGGCCCCCCGAATGCACCAAGCACGGTGGAGAGGAAAGGCCACGGGCAGACGCTTCGCGATACGAAAAACATGATGAACTCGATTGCTTACGAGGTCGTTGATACGGACGGGAAGGGAGGCAGGGAATGAACCTTCATGGAATAGCTTCCGGCCTCGTGTCGTCTATCAACCCGTTTGTTGCGGCCACGATCAAGCAGTCGACAGGTTATACGACGAACCCAGACGGTACGCGAATTCCTGCCTACACGTCCATTCCGGTTTCTGTGCAGGTGCAAGCGCTCGATGCTGGTCGTCTTCAACATCTCTATGAGCAAAACATCACGGGTGTTCTGCGACGCGTGTATCTGAACGGAAACTTCCAGAGCGTTTTCCGTGTAGGCAAGGGCGGCGGCGATCTCTTTGATTTTGGTTCTGGTGCGGGCATGCCAGTCGTCTTGGCGAACACTCGTTGGTTGGTAGTGCAGGTTTACGAAACGTGGCCGGATTGGTGTTCCTTGGCTATCCAGTTGCAATTGGATAAGCAGCAATGAGCGCGACGATCTCGATCACTCAAACTGACGTGATGACGGCTGTTCGTTCGTTCTTGCTGGGCGTCGTTCCTAATGGCGTAGAGGTGGTGCAAGGCTACGACAATCGCCTTCCTGCGCCGACAGGGCCGAACTACGTTCAGTTCTGGATGATCGGCAATACGCGGCTTGCAACCAACTGGAATGACTACGTGGGCAACACACAGCCGTTGCCCGCACCGCAGGACGGAAAGATGCAGGCCCGAATGGGGACAGAAGCACGAGTGCAAATCGACTTCTATGGACCGGCAGCTCAGGAATATGCGGACATGGTAGCGACGCTTTGGCGCGATGAGTACGCATGCCAGGCGTTTGCTGCCATCAATCCCGAAATCCAGCCGTTACATGCCGACGATGCGAAGAACATGCCGATTGTCGACGGCGAATCACAGTATGAACAGCGCTTCATGGTTGAAGCGCTTTTGCAGGTCAACTCAGTAACAACCGTTCCGCAAGACTTTGCCGAAGAACTCGCCATCGAGGAATTCATCAACGTCGACGCGGCTTACCCTCCCGGAGCCTAAACCATGTCGATCCCGGCAAGCCAAGTAGTCAACGTTATTCCCCAGGTGGTGAGCGCGGGCGGCTCCGCGCTGGTCATGAATGGGGTGATGCTCACGAAGAGCGCTGAGATCCCGTTTGGTGTTCTCAATTGGTACGCCGGCGCAACGTCGGTGGGAAATGCATGTGGACTTACATCGCCTGAGTACGGTGCATCAGGGGTGTATTTCAAAGGCTTCACGAACTCGGATGCACTCCCCGCACAACTCGGCCTATTCCGCTACGCCGATGTGGCGCTTGCTGCTCAATTGCGCGGGGCATCGCTCGCTTCGATGACGCTTTCACAGCTTCAGGCGTTGTCGGGTACGCTGACCTTCACGATTGATGGCACTGCTGTGACATCTGGCAGTATCAACCTTGCCACTGCTACCAGCTTTTCCAACGCGGCAACGATCATCGCGGCTGCGTTCACGGGCGCCAAGGTGCCGACGGTAGCTTTCGATTCGATTCAATCGTGCTTTGTGTTCTCGTCGCCCACGACGGGTGCGACCACATCTAGCATGACCTACGCAACCGGCACCCTTGCGGCCGGTTTGCTGTTGGGGCAGACAAACGGCGCGATCCTCAGTGCCGGCGCAGATGCGGACACGCCGGCCACCGCAATGCAGAGGCTTATCAAACTCTCGCAAAATTGGGTGACGTTCACCACGATGTGGGAGCCAGACGTCGCTACCAAGTTGGCATTCGCTGCATGGGAAGTCGCGCAAAACAAGCAGTATGCATATATCGCGTGGGATACCGACGCCAGCCCGACCACATCGAGCGCTGCGACGACTTCGTTTGGCTATCAAGTCGATGCAGCAAATGACGATGGTGTGTGCCCGATTTGGGTTCCTGCCTCGGTCGGCGTTCTTCGCGCCGCGTTCATCATGGGATCGACTGCTTCTATCGATTTCAATGCGACGAATGGCCGGATCACATATGCCTTCAAGTCGCAGGCAGGAATGACGGCGGATGTCACGGACGTTGATATCGCTAACAACCTGAAGGCCAACGGCTATAACTATATCGGCCAGTACGCGACCCGAAACGACGGGTTCATTTGGTTGATGCCGGGGTCGGTAGCCGGCCAATATGACTGGCTTGATGCATACATCAACCAGATTTGGCTTAACAACCAATTCCAACTGGCATTGATGACGCTGCTCGATCAAGTCAAGTCTATTCCGTACAACAACGATGGATATGGCTTGATTCGACAGTCTTGCATGGATCCGATCAACGCAGCATTGAACTTCGGTGCGATTCGCAATGACGTACCGTTGTCGGCCCAGCAGGCCGCAATCGTTAACAACGCGGCCGGCGTCGCGATCGATAAGACTCTAAGCGCCCAAGGCTGGTACTTGCAGATTCTTCCGGCGTCCCCTCAGGTGCGTGCAGCGCGTGGTACGCCGCCGATGAAATTCTGGTACATGGACGGCGGCAGCGTGCAGCAGATCACCATGAACAGCATCCTTGTCCAATAAGGGGGAACCATGCCTTCGATTACCTCGGCAAACGCCAAGTTTGTCCTGTCTGTTGCCAACTTCCTGCCGATTCCGCAGACGCTCAAGGGTTACGCTTCCGATACAGCTTTTACTGGCGATGACGTGACAACGAAGGAAGTCCAAAAGGGTGTGGACGGCATCATTTCGGCCGGCTGGCTGCCGCAATTGCATGTCCAGACCATCGAATTGCAGGCCGATTCGCCGTCTCTGTTGCTGTTTGAGCAGTGGTGGCAGGCTGAGAACTCGCAGCAAGAATCATATTGGGCGAGTGGAACCATCCTCGTTTCCTCGATCGGCAAGCTATACACCATGAATAACGGTGTTCTGTCGCGCATCAAATCGATGCCTGGGGCACAAAAGGTATTGCAGCCGTTCGCATACCAGATCACCTGGGGCGATGTCATCGTCTCTCCGGTCTGAGAAAGGAGCATAAAACATGGCGCGCAAGGAAGTTGTAATCACCATCGACGACAAGAGCCGAGACAACGGCAAGACGTTCAAGATCGTGGAAATGGATGCGGTCAATGCGGAGCGCTGGGCTCTGCGGGCTCTGTTCGCCCTAATGGGGGCCGGCGTCGAGGTTCCAGACGATATAGGAAAGTCGGGCATGTCCGGTCTGTTTGCTATCGGCCTACAGGCGCTCGGGAAGTTGCCGTTTCATGTGGCCGAGCCACTGCTCGAAGAGATGTGGGAATGCGTTCATATCATCCGTGATACGCGCCATCCTGAAATGTCATTCAAGCCGACCGAAGACGATGTGGAGGAAGTGTCGACGCGTCTGAAACTGCGCACGGCAGTCATGAAGCTCCATCTTGATTTTTTTACAGCCGCCGCCGGCTCGACCTCCCGAGGGTAATGGGTGGCGGCGAGTATGTAGAGACACTTTCGTGCCCTAACGTCTCAGACGCGATTGATCTTGTTACACGCTCTAGGTATGCAACATTCGGCGAACTGTCTACGGTCTTGGGGACGCAAGACCTATACGATCTTGTTGAGATCGTCATAGTCAGCAGCCATAACGAGCGCGCAATCCAAGCGCGCAGGGATGCGGCGAATGGCCACAACAATCGTTGACGCTCTGGTTATAACGCTCGGACTTGATCTTTCCGGCTTCAAGAAGGGGAAGCAGGACGCTGCGAAAATCACGTCCGAGATGACAAAGGAGCAGATTAAGGCCCTTAAGAAAGCCGAATCTGCTGCGAAGAAAGCCGCCAAGGAGCAGGAAGAGGCCAACAAACGCGCGAAGGAATCGTTCACCAAACTTCGTAACGAAGTGTTAGCCCTAGCTGCCATATTCACTGGCGGCGTCGGGATCAAGAACTTCATCGAGGAAACAATCGGCAGTGCGGTCAACTTGGGCTACATGTCCAAGAACCTGCAGATGTCCACGACCGATCTCGCCGCGTGGCAGAACGCCGCACGTCGCGCCGGTTCGTCCGCTGAAGGAATCACGGCGGCGTTGTCTGCATCTCAGCAGGAAGTCGCCAAGTTCAAGATTGGTCAGGTAACAGAAGGTGTGCAACAGTTCTTCCGCTGGGGTGGAAACGTCAGCGAATTGAAGGACGGCAACACTTATCTTCTCGCGCGAGCCCGCATTATCCAGAACATGTATCGGACTGATCCGGGACGTGCGCGGCTTGTAGCCCAGCAGATGGGGGTGTCTGATAGTGAGTTCAACTTTATTCGACAAGGCCCGGCGGCGATCCTTGCGCTAGTTGATGCACAAAAAAAGAACTCAGCAGTCACCGATGAAATGGCTCAGAAGGCCCAAGAGCTTCGCAATAAGTGGCTCGACCTGACGGATCGCTTCAAATACACCGGGACTGTGGTTCTCCTCGAATTGATGCCGGTTCTTGAGCAACTGGCAGGCAAGTTGATGAAGGCTGCCGAATATGCAGCGGACCATAAGGAGGACATTGTCGAGTGGGCGAAATCCGCTGTTACGGCAATTGAAGACCTCGTTCAATGGGCGGACAAAGCCGCAGAGTCCGTAGGCGGCTGGAAAAATGTTCTCATTGGCCTGGCCGCGCTGAAGGTGCTATCGATGGCGGCGAACCTCTTAAAGCTCGCCGGCGCATTCCGGGCACTTGCTGCGGGGATTGGTGCGGCCAATGGTACTGCGGCTGGGGGCGCCCTTATCGGATTGCTCACCAATCCTGTTTTTCTCGGAGGGATGTTGTATTCGTCCGGCTTGAATAAGGGCGAAGACGAATATCTGAAGGATCGGCTTGGGGTGTCAGGCGGGGATGCGTCAGATCGAGCGCAATACATGATGAATGCGTTTCAGAAGTCTGGATACTCGCGCGCTCAGGCCGCAGGAATCGTCGGTTCGACGATTCAGGAAAGCCAACTCGATCCCAACGCAAAGAACAAATCAAGCGGCGCATTTGGTATCGGCCAATGGCTCGGGTCTCGAAAGAAGGACTTCGAAAAGCTGTTCTCTCAGAAGATCGAGGATTCGTCATTTGAGCAGCAGGTCGATTTCATGATCTGGGAACTCAAGAACACGGAGAAGCGTGCAGGCGATGCCATCAAGGCCACGAAAACGCCCGGTGGGGCCGCCCTCATTCATTCGAATGACTATGAACGCCCGGGCGAGGCCGAAGCAAACAACGAGGCTCGGATTCGATATGCAAAGCAGGTATTCGAAGGAAACGCCCGTACAGATGCCGGCGCCGTTGGCTCCAATGCCTCACAGGCTGCTGCCGCCTCTGTGAACAACACCAGCAATAGCACGCAAACGAACTCGACGCACTTCCACGGCCCCATCCAAATCACCGCGCCGACATCGGATCCAGCCGCCTTTGCGAATGCTTTCAAGAGCGAAGTGCGTAAGTACTCGTTCACGATGCCGCAAGCAAATACGGGAGTGACCCCCTGATGGCTCTCGATTTCATTTCCGTCCCGAAATTTCCCAGTATTCCGGCACTTCCAGGCGTGCCGCCATTGGCTCGTGGCGCTGCGGTAAGCGTGGTATCGGCAATCAACGATGGGCCGTTGAATATTGTCTCTGGGCTGGGGCTGTCAGCGCTTTCGTCGATCTTGTCGTCGCTATTTGGCCCAGGCGCGTCCTCCCTCGTCTACGGGGTATTTTCGTCTGACGGAACGTCATTTTTAGAGCCTGATTCTATCCTCGCATTCGACTATACGAACGAATCCAGATTGCCTGACTACCCAGTCGAGCAAGGGTCTTTCGAGACATACAACAAGGTCGACACACCGTACATAACGCATCTGCGGATGGTTAAGGGAGGTTCCAGTTACGAGCGCGCGCAATTCTTGCTGCAATTGGAATATTTGCGCAAATCGACCGAGCTGGTAACGGTCTTGACGCCAGAGCGTCCTTACGTCAACGCCAATGTGGTGGCTTATCGATATGGCAGGGATAGTCGTCAAGGAGTTGCATTGGTCATTGCGGACGTGGCAATTCAAGAGGTTCGTCAGGCCCCAGCGGCGCAATTCACCTCAACGGAAGAGCCTGCTTCAGAGGACACCTTCAGTTTGGGTCAAGTACAGTCTCAGGCGGTTTCAGCCGCTAACTCAGTTCTGTTCGGCCCGGTATCAACTGTACTTGGAGCAAACGGCCTTCCCAATGTGAGGGGGCTGTTATGAGAACGGTCCCGCTTCAGGCGCTTGCTTCGCAGGCAATCACGATCATCTTGGGCGGCCAGAATTGCCGGATCAAAGTCGATCAGAAGCGCACGGGGATGTTCTTCTCGCTCTGGATCAACAACGTCGCTCTCGTGACTAGCGTGCAGGCCAGAGATCGAACGTTATTGGTCAGACAACCTTACCTAGGATTCGTGGGTGATCTCTCGTTTTTCGATACCCAAGGCACCGACGATCCTGAATATCAAGGGCTTGGCACGCGTTGGTTCTTGAACTATATCGAGGCGGCCGACAAATGAGCCTGACCAAAAAGAAGATCGACATCACGATCACGCTCGCTGAGGGGCAGTTCGGAGAGACCGCTGGCAATCAAGTGAAGCTAACGGGACTGCGGGTTTCTGCCGAAATCCAGTCCTATGGAGGTGAATCTCAGCCTCAAGCCCAATTGCGGATCTTTGGTGTGCCGTTATCGATCATCAATCAGATTACGGCGATTGGCCCCATCAATTCAGCGATCCTGTTCAAAAACTCTGTCCTTGTTGAGGCTGGCGACGATGAGACGGGCATGCGTACCGTTTATCAGGGCTCAATCTGGCAGGCATGGGGAGAGTTCGACCAGCAGCCGTACACGCCGCTGAACATCATTGGTTTGGGCGGTCTCGACTATTCGTTATCGCCTGCGAAACCGACAAGTATTCAGGGGGCAGCAGACGTTGCAGAACTCATGCGAGGATTCGCAAATACGATGGGGCTCGCGTTCGAGAACAACGGCGTGTCTGTTCAGCTTTCTCATCCGTACCTGCAAGGGTCTCTGATGAATCAAGTTAAGGACTGCGCCGAGGCCGCAGACATCAATTATGTCATCGACCGTGGGACGCTCGCCATTTGGCCTGCCGATGGCACCAGACCAGAACCAGAACCGCCATTAATTTCACCAACGACAGGCATGGTTGGATATCCGAAATTCGCGTCCAACGGGCTGATGGTTTCGGCCTATTTCAATCCGAACTTCAAGATTGGTGGCGTGGTCACTGTCGAAAGCCAAATTCAAGCGGCATGTGGGAATTGGCGAGTCCTACAACTGACCCATTCTTTGGCCTCAGAGACGCCGAGCGGCCCCTGGTTCTCCAACCTCATGGGGGTGCCGAACTATGTCGACTGAGGATATTGGATATCGGGGAATCGGCCGCGCTGTCGACGCGGCGCCTGGGTTCAATGAAATGCGGTTCGTGTTCATGTCACTCATGGCTCGCATGTCTTTTTGCACTCTGGTCGAGGTAAAAGGCGTTACGAATGCAGGTGGGATATCGCCAGTCGGCTTCGTAGATGTGCAGCCATTGATCAATCAGACCGATGGCCAGGGGAATGCCATTGAGCACGGCATCATTTACGGCATCCCATATATGCGCATTCAGGGCGGCAGCAACGCCATCATCATTGATCCCGTAGTCGGGGATATTGGGATGTGCTCGTTTGCTGACCGGGATATTTCGGTGGTGAAAAACACGAAGGCACGGGCAAATCCGGGATCGAAGCGCAAGTTATCCAAGGCCGACGGGATATACACCGGTGGATGCCTCAATGGCACTCCATCCCAGTATGTGCGCTTTGCCGATGGCATTGTCGAACTGATCGGAACCAACAACCTGAACGTGAAGGCCCCCAACGTAGCGATTACCGGCGATTCAAAGGTAAGCATCATCTCGCCAAATATCGCATTGAACGGAAATCTGACGATGGCGGGGGAGACCGGAGGTTCTTCGGAGGCTACGCTTACGGGTAATTTCAATATCAATGGCTCGATCAAGAACAACGGCAAGAACATCGGAGACGTTCATACGCACAACGGCGTACAGCCGGGGAGTGGCAATTCTGGGGACGTTAACTGATGAACACGATGCTTCTCGATCAAGAGATTTGGGATGTATGCCTTGACGCAAATGGTGACTGGGCGATGGCCTCGGATCCCTACGCGCTTGCGCAGGATGTTGCTAGTGAACTAAAGACCTTCTTGGGTGAGTGCTACTACGACACTTCGGTTGGCATTCGCTACAAAGAAGACATCCTCGGCAAACTTCCGCCGATTTCATTGGTGCGTTCGCAAATGGAAACCGCTGCTCTTCGTGTTGTCGGAATACGAACCGCTCAGTGCGTTTTCGATTCGTTCAGCAATCGGGCACTTTCTGGCTATGTGTTGTGTTCGACGACGGCCAATCAGACCTTCAAGGTCATGTTTTAAGAGGAAATCATGGCGGGCACTTCCAGCGTACCGGGGATCGATTGGCAACCGACAGGGCCGGTTCTGCCTGCTGAGAGCGACATCCTCGCTGGCGTCCAGCAGGATATGAATGCCGCGTTTGGCGGCAATATGAGTTCCAATCTTAGTGCGCCGCAAGGACAGGTCGCGCAATCCACGACAGCGATTGTTGGAAGCAAGAACGATGACATCCTTTCTGTGGTTAATGGGATGGACCCAGACCTAGCATCAGGGCGTATGCAGGATGCTATCGGGCGCATTTACTTCATCGACAGAAACCCGGCAGAACCGACTACTGTGACGGCAACCTGTGTCGGCTTGGTTGGTACGGTGATTCCGACAGGTGCCCGAGCTATTGCGACAGATAACAACGTCTACATTTGCACGCAGGCAGGAGTTATTCCCGCATCAGGCTCGATAAATTTGGCATTCGCATGCCAAACAAACGGCCCTATCGCATGCCCAGCGGGTTCATTAAACCGGATCTATCAGCAAATCCCCGGATGGGACACGATCAACAATCCTGCAGATGGGATATTGGGAACAGATGTCGAATCACGGGCCGATTTCGAATATCGGAGACGGCAGTCAGTAGCGAAGAACTCCAGCGGAATGGTCCCGTCCGTGCGAGGGGCAGTACTCGGCGTCGCTAATGTTCTTGATGCCTATGTTACCGACAATGGGTCTGGATCAAGCGTTGTCATCGGCGGCGTAACGCTGATTCCGCACTCGCTATATGTGTGCGTAGCCGGCGGGGCTGCGCAGGACATCGGCAATGCGATTTGGTCGAAGAAGGCCCCCGGATGTGATTACAACGGGAGTACCACCGTTACAGTCCATGACACAGATGGATACACCGCACCTTTCCCACAATACACCGTCAAGTTCCAGATCGCGGCGAGCCTGCCGATCTATTTTTCAGTGAACATTGTTGATAACGGTACATTGCCTGCTGATATCGAAACACAGGTGAAGACGGCGATCAAAAAAGCATTCAGTGGGTCGGACGGCGGCCAACGTGCCAGAATTGGACGCGACATGTTAGCCAGTCGCTATTACGGTCCGGTTGAGGCCATCGACGAAAATCTTGAGCTTGATTCGATCTACATTGGCACGTCTGCCAACCCAACAAGTGGAAACCGCATAGCGGTGAATATCAACCAGATTCCGACGATCGATGATGCGGACATCACGGTAAATCTCATCTCCTGATGCCATGCAAAACGTTCAGCAAACCATCCTCTCACAATATTCGAACGCTCCGACGCTTAATCAGCTAATCGAGAGCATGAACGGGTATGTCGACCCCACTGCGGATATTGACGCTTTTTTCACCATGATGTGGGACGTCTCCACGGCTGTTGGGAAGGGGCTAGACAATTGGGGAAAGATTGTCGGCCTCCCTAATGGGCGCCTGCTGCAGATACCTGGTACGGAAGTGTATTTCGGCTTTGATGAGGCAGGTGTAGCGAGTGCGCGGCCCTTCGATAACGGCGTCTTCTTCAATGGCACCGTTCCGATGCAGAACTACTATCTCTCCGATGACGCGTTCCGAACGCTGATTATGGTTAAGGCGCTCGTGAACATAACGGATTGCTCGATTCCCAGTATCAACGCACTGCTCCAAAGTCTATTCAAAGGACGCGGGCGGTGCTACGTCATCGACAATGGGAATATGTCGATGCGCTTCACTTTCGAGTTCTATCTTCAACCTTTTGAGGTGGCTATTCTTACGCAATCTGGGATCTTGCCGCGCCCGACTGGCGTCGATTTCAGTTACATACAGGTGCCTGTCCCCAATGTGTTCGGCTTCTTCGAGGCTGGAATCGAGAGCGCGGCTCCGTTTGACCAAGGGTCGTTCTACGAGGCGTAAGACATGAAAGCTACCGATATTCCAGTAACAAAATTGCCGCTTGCATTTGCGGCAAATGGTGCCAAGCAGACGATTCCTGAGGCAAGCCAAATCGGGGTAGTCGATGGCCGAGCATCGCTTAACGACGGTTTCCCGCCGCTCACACGTACTCCGATTGCCGCAGGTGGTGTGCCGCCTTTCGGAACCGACATGAATGGCATTCTCTTCATGGTGTCTGCCTGGACTCGATGGCTGAACGCCGGCGGTCAGGTTGGCTTCGATGCGACATTCTCGGCAGATACAAACGTCGATGGCTATCCGATGGGTGCGGTTCTGGCGCGTGCGGACGGAATGGGATTCTGGCTGAGTTTGATGGACAACAATACATCGAACCCCGACAGTCCCGGTGCAACTGGATGGGCGCCCCTAGAATCGTATGGCATATCTCCCGTCACTGGGCTGACTACGGGCACCGTGACGCTAACTCCGGCCCAGTATGGTCTACCGATCATCACCTTGGCAGGAGCATTGACTGGTAATGTTCAGTTGGTTTTCCCCGCGACGAAGAATCAGTGGCTAATCATCAACAACACCACTGGCAACTTCTCGGTCACGGCCAAAACGGCGGGCGGAACCGGGGTAATCGTTCAGCAGGCCGGATCGGCAAATATTTATGGTGATGGGGTAAATATCGTATTGCCGCCTGCGCTGCAAGTCGGCACTGCAACGCAACCGCAGCACGCGGCGCAATTGTCGCAGCTTGTAGGCGTACAAGGTGGCTTCAAAAACCTCAAAATCGCAGCGCAGGGTGCTAACAACTCTTCGGCAGTCGTCACGGTTGACGAGATCATGCTCGAAACGGCGACAAACGTCGTTACGACGGCACGCGGGGTCAGCGTAACGATCAATTCGGCGGGGACTGTTGGGCAGCCCAATAGCTTGAGCACAGGCACGCTCGCAGCTAATACATGGTATTACGTTTGGGTTTGGTACAACGGGACGACCGTTTGCGGGACGTTGGACCCGAGCGCCACGGTGCCTACTGCTCCTGCCGGATTTACGGGGGGCTACCGGGCGCGCGTCGGTGCAGTGCGCACGGATAGCTCGGGCAGTAAATACCTATTGCAGACGTTGCAATACGGGCGGAAAGCGCAGTACGTTGTGAACACTGCTTCAGGTTCGAATGTCCCCTATCTGCCTGCTCTGGCATCGTCAGTCACGGGGAACCCGGATACACCCACCTACACTGCACTTGCTGTGGGGTCTTTTGTACCCCCGACCGCAAGCGAAATCGACCTCGTAATGAAGGCCGGATCAACTGGCGGTCATTCAATTTGTGCGCCCAATAGTTCCTATTCGAGGGCAACTTCTACACTTGATACGCCGCCGATGGTGATTTGTATTTCTGGGTATGGTCCGGCGCCGATTGTTACGCGTGCTTTGATTACGTTGGAAAGTACCAACATATATTACGCCAACAACGATACGACTTACGGTGTGTTGTGTTGTGCTGGATGGGTTGACAATCTTTAAGGTCCTTTGATGCTCATCAACAAAACCGCCGCAATCTTCAAGCCGTTCGCCGTCGAGAGTTCGGTGGTGTTCTTCAATGGCCGACTCTTGGTTATGTACATTTCGCGCGTTCCGCGCCTGTCGTCTACTCTCGTCGCAGCGGATTACTTTACCGGCGAGATTGTCGCGTCAGCGCCTGCCAACGATTTGACGCTCGGATGCGCACTGGTTATCGGCACTCGCCTGCACTATTGGGGCACGCGGAACGTTGGTCCAGCGGGCAATAGTATCTGGCACATGTATACCGACGACCTCGTAACGTGGAGCATACCGGATCAAGCATGGGCTGCTGGAGATCCGAGACAGAAGATTTTCAACACGTCGGTGTGCTTCGATCCCGATGCCAATCGTTACGTGATGGCATATGAGACTTCGGAGCCGTATTACGGTTACGTTGACTTCAACATTCGCTGGCTAGTCTCGACAGATCTTGTCACCTGGGCGCCTTACGGCAACGTATTCGGCTCGGATCGCTACGTCGCATGTCCCCGCATCGATTACTCGAATGGGTACTACTACATGCATTATCTCGTCACGGAATCGGGTATCTACAAGACGCGTGTCGCCCGGGCGACAGATCCCTGTTCGACGTGGACTGAATCGACCAAATACGCATTGACGCCGACGCTTCCGGATGAGCTTACGAATACGTCCGACATCGATTTCTGCGAACTGGGAGACAACCTGTATTTCACCTATGCCGCTGGCGATCAAGGTATGAGCGCCACGAACGCTATGGATTTGAAACAGGCATTCGCATGGGGTACTCGGGCCGCGTATCTGACATCGTTTTTTTCGTAAAGGACAACACCATGGGCTACGCGATTAACCAATCGAATGGGTTCCGTGCCATCGACTCTGCTTCCGACTGCAATTCTGGCGAGACCTATTATGACGCACTGCCAAGCCCTTGGCCTCCGGCACCGACACTTAGCGAAGCGCAGAAGTCGCAAAGCGATGTGATCGATTCGGCCTACTTGGTTGCGGCACAGTTGGACGTCTCTTACACGACCGCCGCTGGCGTGACCAAAACGTATCAGGCCGACTGCGACGAATCGACTGGCTTTGACAGTCAAAGCGTGCTGCTCAAAGCCGTGACCGGATACGCCCTAGCGGGCGCGGTACCGCCCGGCTTCTTCTGGAAGTCCGCTGACAACACATTGGTCCCGTTCACGCTCGATGACCTGAAGGGCCTTTACTCGGTCATGCTCTCGCAAGTGAGTGAGGCGTTCGCTAAGCGGGCAACGCTGAAGTCCAATATCGCTGCGGCGAAGACGATTGCGGCCGTCGAAGGGATTACTTGGGAGTGACACTAGGCCTACTTGCCCAACTCGACTTTGGGTTCGGGCAGACTTCTTGCGCGGCGTGAGAAATATGGGCGTTCTAGGATGAAATAAGACACGATTGCTATAGCGACTGCTGTTCCAAGGATTTGAATGTAGCGCATCAGAATTTCGCCAAACGATGTCGCAGGCGGAAGCTCATTGAAAAGTGTGCCGATCACGACAGAGTGAACGAGGTACAGCGAATAGCTAATCTTTCCTATCGCACGAATTGGGCCGAAACAAAGAATTTTTCTCGTCGTGCTACCTGAGACAAACGATTCCCGGATCAGAACGGAAAAAAGCAGCGACACCACAATGTAATATCCACCGTCCATAGTGAGGGTGGTTATCCGCTGCCATTGATGCAACCAAAGCGACATCATCGCCAGCAAAGCTAGGAAGGCAGCCCCGGCGACCATATTGGACCTCCTGATGCTATGCGTCGGATGGGAAAATTCCGGGCGAATCGCTAGGCTGACGCCAATCAGAAACGCTGCGAATCTTCCGAGATCAATAGGATTTATGCCCGAGATATGGTTGGACACCACGCTAGTCGCTACGGCGAGCAGGGTTGTCACTATAAGAAGTAGCCAACCCTTTGCGTTAAACACCTTGGCGCCGAGGAAAATCAGCACGTAGAAGACCCATTCCCACGCAAGTGACCATGTTACGTCATTGAGGGTCGGGGTACTCTGGATGAGCGGGGCGACAAACGTTACGTTCGATATGAACGTAAGCACATCCCATGAGTGCGTGACGTAAGCGATGTATAGGCATACGGCCAAGTGCGCAGGCAGCAGACGTGATATCCGGTGCTTGATAAATGTTGCGCGCTGTTGCTTGCCCGATATCGAGCGGAAAATCAGATATCCGCTGAGGATAAAAAAGAGATCGACGCCAATTTGCCCGGCGCGAAAGAGTGACACGATGCTGTGTGCTACACCATTCGGTGACAGGAAGTAGTTCGTGCTTGCGTAAATGCCAGTAAAGTGGAACGTGAAAACCACGAGAATTGCGAACCCCCGCAAGCCATCGAACGCGTCGATGTGAGTCGACGATGCGGGCGATTCTTTCCCTGAAGGTGATCCATCTCGGTTTTTTGTCATGAATTCACTATTTACGCAGCCGCTAAAGCTGTGAATCTTACATCGAATTCCTACATACCTTCCATTTCTAGGGGTATTTGGCGACGAGTCACCAATTCATCCTAGCGTTTCAGAGCCAGGCCACCTTCGGGTGGCTTTTTTGTTTTGGCCGCATCGAGTCTCTGCGTTCACGTTTTGAGGTGTCTACGATTACGAGGAAATCGAGATACAGCAAGGAATAACGATGGACGACCAGACGACGTTGTTGGTGAAGATTGGAGGTTCCGCAGCGTTCGGGGCCGCCGTCGCACTCAAGTTCATTCCGGGGAATTGGTGGCAGCGCGGGCTCTCGTTCGGGGCGAGCCTAGGAATTGGCTGCCTTGTTGGCGGGTTCGTGGCCGAGAAGTACACGATCATACCGGGAAGCATCACACACATGCTTGCAGTAGCAACGGCGGCGGTGTTCGGGCTATCGCTCGTGAGCAATTTGATGCAGCAGATCCCGGAATGGCTGGCGGCTGCCCGTCGGAAGATTCTCGGGAGCTAACCATGCTGGCCGCAATCAATCTTATTGCTAACTCTGTGATTTTTTCGTTATCTCTGTGGGCCGTTTTGACTCATCGAGTACCTACGCGAAGTGGTGGGGCTGTAGTTCTGTTGATCGTCAATTCCGCTGCAATCGGCAATATTGGATCGCCCCTTGCCTGTCATAGCGCGCCAGAGGTGACTCTCAATGTAGCCATTGCCATAGCGTCCCTGTGGGGCTTCTGGCAACTCCAAATCCGACGCCGATTCTTCAAGGAGCTAGGCCATGACGCCCGCTGATGCGTTGTCCAATGCTATCAATCCGGCGCTGGCGCTGTTGCCGCCATTCATGACCAGCGATAAGGCTCGGATAGAACTCTTGTCCATCGGTTTGCAAGAGTCGCATCTTACTTTTCGGCGACAGATGCCGACAGGGCCAGCGCGTGGATTGTGGCAGTGCGAACAAGGTACGCAGGCATCGCGCGGTGGAATCTGGGGACTCTATCTGTTCAAGGGAACGAGCGGCTATCTCAGCGATCTGTGTGCCGCCCGTAAGGTTGCGTATGACCCTGTAGCTATCTATAGCTCGCTGGAGTCAGACGACATTCTCGCCGCAGGATGTGCCCGGCTGCTGCTCTACACCGATCCACAGCCGTTACCCGATGTAGACGACGTGGAAGGCTCATGGGGTCTGTATCTTCGCGTATGGCGCCCCGGAAAGCCCCGCCCGGCAGAGTGGCCCGCAAATCACACCGCTGCAATGGGGGCGCTATGACTATCCTTGATCCGCGCGTATGGGGCGCCTTCCTGCTCGCCATGGCATTTGCTCTCGGCGGCGGCTACTGGAAGGGCCATCACGACGCCGACCAGTCAGCCACTGTCGCCGCCCAAGCGAAGCAAATCAAAGACCTTTCCGATTCTAACAACTTCTATCGCCAGACGACTCAAACGCTGACTAGGATCTCAACCGATGCTAAAAAATCTGCTGACACTGCGGGCATTGCGGCTCGCACCTCTGATGCTGCTTATGAACGGGTGCGCAAGCAGCTTGCCGAATATACCGCCGCCGCGCGACATTCCGCCGCTTCCAGCGGAAGCGCGCCAGCCGGAGGGGGAACAGATCCCCTCGATATGCTCGCAGGGCTGTTCAGCCGGGCTGACAAAGCTGCGGGAGAACTCGCTGAATTTGCTGACGCTGCCCACATCGCAGGGCTTGCCTGTGAGCGCAGTTACGACGCGTTAACGGTGATCGAGAAGAACTGATTGGCGTGCCAAGTTAGACACTCGGCATCAAGTTAGACAAAAGGCCCGACGAGCAGAACTCGTCAGGCCTTCTATTTCCTGGTCGGGGCGAGAGGATTTGAACCTCCGACCACCTGCACCCCATGCAGGTACGCTACCAGGCTGCGCTACGCCCCGTGAGAAATGCGTCGTTTAGATGCATTGCTCGAAAGCAGGCGATTATAGCAGAGCTTTGCGCGGGAAAGGAAGGGGGGATGCGCATCGCCCGCATATTTTTTACATCACGCGCCGATAGTACGGCGTAGGCGGCCGACAAAACCCCATGATGGTTATTCCGGATGTTGAATTCGGGGGGGCTTACGATAATGGAATTCTGCCTAATCCTGCCCGTCCGGGCTCGGAGCAAGCGATGCCGCAAATCCTGGGGTTCGAGGCCGCGCGCGATCTTCTTCTCGCGCAGCGTACCCACTACGAGGTGGCGTACCGTGATTTTCGCTGGCCGGTTCTCTCTCGCTTCAACTGGGCACTCGATTTTTTCGACGCCCAAGCCTTAGACAACGATCATCCCGCACTCTGGGTTGTCGAAGAGGACGGTCGCGAGACGCGCCTGTCCTTCGCCGAGATGTCCGCACGCTCCAATCGAGTCGCCAATTTCCTGCGCGAACAAGGGGTGTCGCGCGGCGACCGCGTGCTACTCATGCTCCCCAATCAGGTCGAACTCTGGGACCTCATGCTTGCTTGCATGAAGCTCGGCGCCGTCATGATTCCCGCGACGACCCTGCTCACCGCAGGCGATCTCGCCGACCGGCTGGAGCGCGGCCGTGTTCGCCACGTCGTCACCACCGCCCGCGACGCCCTCAAGTTCGCTCATCTACCCGGCGACTACGGCCGCATCGCCGTCGGCGACAACCCGCCCGAAGGATGGACGCCACTTGCGCCTGCTTACGACGCCTCGGATCAATTCACCCCCGACGGCACCACGCTCGCGACCGATCCGCTGCTGCTGTACTTCACCTCCGGCACCACGTCACGACCCAAGCTCGTGTTGCATTCGCATCAGAGTTACCCCGTCGGTCATCTCGCCACGATGTATTGGCTTGGCCTGCAACCAGGCGACATTCACTGGAACATCAGCTCGCCGGGATGGGCGAAGCATGCCTGGAGCTGTTTCTTCGCGCCTTGGAACGCGGGCGCGACCATCTTCATCTACAACTTCTCGCGCTTCGACGCACGTGCCGCGCTGGAGACAGCGACACGCTGCGGCGTCACCACGCTGTGCGCGCCGCCCACCGTCTGGCGAATGATGATTCAGGAAGATCTGACACGCCACGCAGGGAAGTTCCGCGAACTGATCGGCGCTGGCGAGCCGCTCAATCCCGAAGTGATCGAGCAGGTCAAGCGCGCCTGGAAGATCACGATTCGCGACGGCTACGGCCAAACCGAAACGTGCTGCCAGATCGGCAATTCCCCGGGACAACCGGTGAAGGCGGGAGCGATGGGGCGTCCGATGCCGGGATATCGCGTCGTGCTGCTCGATCACAACGGCAATGAGGCCGACGAAGGCGAGATCGCGCTCGTTCTGTCGTCGCGTCCGACCGGATTGATGCAGGGATATGAAGACGACAGGGAAAAGACCGCCGAGGCCATGCGCGACGGCTACTACCACACGGGTGACGTCGCCATGCGCGACGAGCGCGGCTACTTTACTTATGTGGGCCGGGCGGACGATGTCTTCAAGGCGTCGGACTACCGCATCAGCCCGTTCGAGCTGGAAAGCGAACTGATCAAACACCCTGCCGTGGCCGAGGCCGGTGTGGTGCCGAGCCCCGATCCGGTGCGGCTTGCCGTGCCGAAGGCGTTCATCACCCTGCGCGCAGGCTTTCACGCCGACGATACGCTCGCCCTCGACATCCTGCGCTTCTGTCGCGATCACCTGGCGCCATACAAACGTATCCGGCGCATCGAATTCTGCGATCTGCCGAAGACAATCTCCGGCAAGATTCGTCGCGTCGAACTACGCCGTGCAGAGGAAGGACGTGATCCGCAAAGCCGTCGGGCGATGGAGTTCTGGGACGTCGATTTCGCCGATCTCAAATGATGCCCGCGCGTCCGAAGCGTGGACGCGCGGCGGCCGTCCCGCCGTCCCGCCATCGCGCTGCAGCATTCAGCGCATGTGCTGAATCACCAACTCCGCGCCCAGCATCGCCAACCCAACAAAGAAACAGCGGCGAAACACCGTCGCGCTGACGCGAGTCCGCACCCACTGGCCGAAGAACATGCCGCCAAGCGCGGGCGCCAGCGCCAGAAGCGACACGCCGATCGCGTGGCCGTGGAAGATGCCGTCGTGCGCCAGACCGGCGGCAAGCGCCACCGTGGATACGGTAAACGACAGACCGAGTGCCTGCACCAGATCGTCCTTGTCGAGATCGAGCGCTTGCAGAAACGGTACGGCTGGAATGACGAACACGCCGGTCGCTGCCGTCACCAACCCGGTTATGACGCCGATAACGCCGCCGAGCGCGCTTACGCGTGCGCCAGGCCAGCTTTTCGGCACATGCAGACGTACTGCCGCGAGTCCCAGTACGGCGTAAGCGAGCAGCGCCACGCCCAACGCCATCCCGGCAAAATCGCCCCCATTGGCGAGCCATCCGCCGCCCGCCCATGTGCCGATACCGATGCCGATCAACATCGGCCACAGGCGCTTCGCCAGTGCGGCAAAGCGCGGGCCCGCCAGTAATTGCCAGACGTTCGTCACAAGCGACGGCACGATGAGCAGCGCAGCCGCTTCGGCGGTCGGCATGGCCAAGCCAAGCAACCCTACGGCCACTGTCGGCAGACCGAGACCGATCACGCCCTTGACAAAGCCGGCGAGCAGGAAGGTGAAGAGTCCCAGCGACAGCAAGGGAACGAGGTTGGTCAGATGTTGAGTATTCATCATGACGCCAGTATCGACGTGCCGCGACGGGTCGCCAATGCGGCTTTCGCGCAGGCGGACTCAGGCAGACGCTGAGGCTGCGCCGGTCGTTGTCGTCACGCGTTCTGTCCTGCCCGGCACCGGCTCTTCGGTGGGTAGGTCAAGGTGTCGGATGATCGCCATTCATCGTGCATTCAGGTGCGTTCATCGCTCAACTCGCGTGAGTCGGCCTGCACGCCGGAACTGATGCGCGGGATTGAGGCGGCGTCCGGCGCGCTTTGGCGTTTTCAGTTATGCTCAGGCCAAATTCGCGCCGTGCCGCGCATCGAGCGTGTCCCCCGGAGTTCCGGCTCCGGCGGTCGCGCCGTTGCCGTCGGCACCCCGTAGAACCCCCATACGCCGCCGAATTTGCACCGGTCATGGCCTCGTGCCGTGAAGGGTGCCGGCGACGAAAACCATGCCAAAGCATTGCGCCAGTCCAGAGGGATGGAAGTTGGAAAAACAGAATCGTCAACACGAACAAACCGCTCACACCGGACAACATGCCGGCCACGCGCTGCTTGACCGGCGCCTGGCACTTATCATGCAACCCGCGCATCGTGCGCTGCTCGGTGAGGGCCTGTCCGGCATCGAACGTGAAACCTTGCGCGTCGAAGACAACGGCGCGCTTGCCCTGACGCCGCATCCGCGCGCGCTGGGTTCCGCATTGACCAACGAAGAGATCACGACCGATTACTCAGAAGCGCTGCTCGAGTTCATCACGCCGCCTCAGCACGACGCCGCCGACGTTATCGCGCGTCTGAACGAAATCCATCAGTTCGCCTATCGCAAGCTGGGCGGGGAGTTGCTGTGGAGCGATTCGATGCCGCCGGCACTGCCGCCGGAAGACGTGATTCCTATCGCCGACTACGGCACGTCGCACATCGGCATGCTCAAGCATGTCTATCGCCGCGGCCTTGCCCTGCGTTATGGCAAACCGATGCAATGCATCGCAGGCATTCACTACAACTTCTCGCTGGCCGAACCCGTGTGGGAACTGCTGCGCGAAAGCGAAGGCGTCAAGGACTCGGCCCGCGACTATCAATCGGCCCGCTATGTCGCGCTTATCCGCAATTTCCGCCGCTATAGCTGGCTGCTGATGTATCTGTTCGGCGCCTCGCCGGTGCTGCACGCGGAATTCCTGCGCGGCCGCCAGCATGGGCTGGAATCGTTCGACGAAGGTACGCTCGGCTTGCCGTACGCGACCAGTCTGCGCATGAGCGATCTGGGCTATCAGAACAGCGCGCAGTCCGAAGTTTCGCCGTGCTACGACTGCCTGCCCAGCTACATCGATGCGCTCACGCAAGCCGTAAGCCAGCCGCATCCGGCCTATGAAGCGCTCGGCACCAAGCGCGACGGCGAATGGATTCAGCTCTCGACCAACCTGCTGCAAATCGAGAACGAGTTCTATGCCACCATTCGTCCCAAGCGAGTGACCTACAGCGGTGAGCGTCCGGTGCAGGCGCTCGCGCGCCGTGGTGTGCAGTACGTTGAAGTTCGCTGCATCGATATCGATCCGTTCCAGCCGGCGGGCATCGATGTCGATACGGCACGCTTCATCGACGCCTTTGTGCTGTTCTGCGCATTAGAAGACAGTCCGTCGTGCTCGAACGCCGAGAACATGGAGAACCGCGACAACTTTGCTCACGTCGTCAAAGAGGGCCGCAAGCCGGGCCTCGTGCTGCATCGCGGCGGTCAGGCGATCACGCTGTTCGATTGGGCCGAGGCGCTGCTCGATCGCATCGACCGCACGGCCGCCGCCTTCGACGCACAGCGCGGCGGGGCACACTACGCGCATACGATGTCGCTGCAACGGGCGAAGGTGCAAGACGTCTCGCTCACGCCGTCTGCGCGTGTGATGGCCTCGCTTGAGCCACTGCGCGGCACGAAGGGCGGTGCGTTCCAGGCGTTTGCGCTCGCGCAGAGCAAGCGTCATGCGCAGACGCTGCGCGACATGCCGCTCGATGCAAGCGTGATCGAGCACTTCGAGACACTGGCTCGCAAGTCGCTCGACACGCAGGCCGAACTGGAACGCACGCAGGTGGGTGATTTCGACGCGTTCGTCGCCGCCTACCGTGCAGGCACGCTCGGTACGGTCTCCGTCTGACGCACGGTTTGCCATGTCATGAAAAAAGCGCCTCTCGGGGCGCTTTTTTCTTAGGCGTGATTTCTAGGGGGCGACGTGCGCGATGCGCGCCATGCACACCCGGCGGTCATCCCAACACACCCAACTGCCACGTAAAGAAGACGGCGAGTCCCGCGCCGATGGTGAGTAACTGGTGACGCGTCGCGGCACATACCGCAATCGCCACCAGTGCCGCCACGAGTTGGGGATTGCGCCACGTCAACTCGAGCCCGTTGCCATGCGGCGCGAGCGTCATCGGCACGATGATTGCCGTGAGCACCGTCACGGGGACGAACGAGAGCGCTTCGCGCAGCCATTCGGGAAAGCGCACGCGGTCACCCAGCACGAAGATGCCCGCCTTGACGGCAAAGGTGACGATCGCCATGCCAAGAATGGCCAGCACGTAGTTCATTGCGCACCTCCCGTGGTGGTTTCCTGCGAGCGCAGGCGGGTGCGCTCATCCGGGGTATCCGTGCCCAGGACGCCATCTCGCTTTCCGGTGCGCGACGCCCGCCCGCCATCACGACGCTTCGCGTGCAACGTCAGCATGCCCGCAGCGATCCCGAGCGTCACGGCGACAAGTAAGCCGAGCTTGTACGGCAAGCCCTGACACAGATACGCGCTCGCACCGGCAACGACCGTCGCGATGGCCCACGGCATGCGGGCCATCTGCGGCACGATGATCGCGATGAACGTGGCGACCATCGCGAAGTCGAGGCCGAGCGTCTGCAAGCGCGGGAAAGCGGCGCCGAACAACAGGCCGGCAAGTGTCCACAACTGCCAGTTAAGGTACATCGACAGGCCCGAGCCGAAGAAATACCACTGACCCATGGGGTCGTCAGGGTGCCGGTGGAAATGGCTGCTGGTCACGGCGAACGTCTCGTCCGTCAGGAGGAATCCCAGCAAGGCACGCCAGCGCAGATTCAGATGCCGCACGTGGGGCAACAGGTTTGCGGCATACAGCATGTGACGCAGATTGACGATCAACGTCGTTGCCCACAGAACGACATAGCCCACGCCGGTCGCGAAGAGGCCCGCGGCGATGAACTGGCTGGACCCGGCGAAAACGGTGAGCGACATGAGTTGACCGTGCCACGTCGCCAGGGGCGTGGTGGCCACCAGCGCACCGAAGATCAGGCCGAACGGGGCCGCGCCGACGATCATCGGCAGGGTATCGCGGGCACCTGCGGCAAAGCTGGCCGCACGGGATGAAACCGGCATGGTGAGGGCTTTCCTGAGGGGAAAAGGTGAGTGATAAGTCTGTCGAGGATAGCGCCTGCGCCGCGTCGCGCGCTTGTACGTTCTTGCGCTAGCCCCAAGAAGGCGCGAAGCCGGGGGGAGGGCGGATGCAAGAACGGCCACCTGTGGGTGGCCGCGCGTGCATGGCGCCCGGATTCGGCGAACGTCTGTCAGCTTGTGCGGGCAGACGTCGCACAGTAGGTCACGGACGCTTGAACATATCGAGGATGCGCGCTTTCTCGTTGGCGTCGACGCCCCCCGGCGATGGGGGCTGACCGGAAGCCGGCGGCGGGGCCGCGGGCGATGGCGAATTGTTGCCAAAGAACGGCAGCGAGAAGCCACCGCCGTTGTCGTCGATACCGATGCTCGCGACGAAGCCATTGCCCGGCAACTTGTCGGTCTCGTAAAGCTCGCCGTTCACGACGCTGACGCCTTCAGGCATTGCCATCTGTTGCTGCGGCACGCCGTTCAGCGCCACGCCCATGTACTTGGTCCATACCGGTAGCGCCAGTTGCGCACCGAACTCACGGCTGCCAAGCGTCTTGGGCTGGTCGAAGCCGAGCCACGCCACCGCGACGAGCGAATGCTGATAGCCCGCGAACCAGCCGTCGAGGGCGTCGTTGGTCGTACCGGTCTTGCCCGCCAGGTCGGTACGCTTGAGCACGTTCGTGCCCGAGCCCGTTCCGCGTTGCGCCACGGTTTGCAGCAAGCTGTTCATAATGAACGCGTTCGGCGCAGAAATCGCGCGGGCGGCGTTCACTCCGGCGATCACGGGCGTGGCCTTGTTGAGCACGTTGCCGCGTGCATCCCGGATCTCGCTGATCAGATACGGTGCAACACGATAGCCGCCGTTGGCGAACACCGCGTAGGCACCGGCCAATTGCAGCGGTGTGGTCTGCCCGGCACCCAGGGCCATCGGCAGATACGGCGGCACCTTGTCGGCATCGAAGCCAAAGCGCGTCGCATATTCCTGCGTGTACTGCGTTCCCGCGAATTGCAGCAGACGGATCGCCACGAGGTTCTTCGAGCGTTGCAGGCCTTCGCGCACGGTCATCGGGCCGCTAAAGGCGTCGTCGTCATGCGGGTCCCACACCTGACCGCCGGTCTGGGCGGGCGGCAGGTTGAGCGGGCCGTCCAGCACCATCGTCGCCGGACTCACGCCTTTCTCGATCGCGGCCGAGTACACCACGGGCTTGAACGTCGAGCCCGGTTGACGCCATGCCTGCGTCGCGCGATTGAACTTGCTCTGATTGAAGTCGAAGCCGCCGACCAGCGCACGGATGGCGCCGTCGTCCGGCGAGAGCGAGACGAGCGAGCCTTGTACTTCCGGCAACTGCACAATGCGCCACTTGGCGCGCGCGTCTTTCATCACACGGATGATCGAGCCCGGACGGATACGTACCTTTTCACCGGCCTTGGCCGAGAGGGCAGACGCCGCGAAACCGATGCCGTCGCCATTGACGGTGACCGCATCGCCCGAGAGCGGAATCGCGGTGACCTGCGACGCGCTGGCGGCCACTACCACGGCCGCGACCAGATCACCGTTGTCGGGATGTTCAAGCAGCGTGTCTTCGATCAGTTGCTGGCGGTCGGGCATCGCCGCAGGCAGTTCCACATAGCCTTCCGGGCCGCGGTAGGCATGACGGCGTTCGTAGTCGAGCACCCCCATGCGCACCGCTTCGTAAGCCGCTTGCTGCTTCTTCGAGTCGAGCGTGGTGATGACGGTCAGGCCGCGCGTGTAGGTGTCGTCCTTGTATTCGTCGTACACGGCCTGACGCACCATTTCGGCGACGTATTCGGCATGCACGTTGTATTCGTTGCCGGAGGTACGCGTGCGAATCGGCTCGTGCAGGGCGTCTTCGTACTGATTGCGCGAGATATAGCCCAGATCGAGCATGCGCTTGAGGATGTATTCCTGCCGGATCTTCGCGCGCTTCGGGTTGACGATCGGGTTGTAGGCCGACGGCGCCTTGGGCAGTCCGGCCAGCATCGCCGCCTCGCCGAGCGTGATGTCCTTCAGGTCCTTGCCGAAATAGATGCGGGCCGCGCTCGCGAAGCCGTACGCGCGTTGACCCAGATAGATCTGGTTCATGTACAGCTCGAGAATCTTGTCCTTGGACAGGGCCGATTCGATCTTGTAGGCGAGCAGCATTTCGTAGATCTTGCGCGTGGCCGTCTTCTCTCGCGAGAGGAAGAAGTTGCGCGCGACTTGCATCGTGATCGTACTGGCGCCTTGCGCCGCGCCGCCGTGCAAGACGTCGGACACGCCCGCACGCAGAATACCGATGAAGTCGACGCCGCCATGATCGTAGAAGCGATAGTCCTCGATCGCGAGCACGGCCTTCTTCATGACATCGGGAATCTGGTCGATGGTGACCAGGCTGCGACGCTCTTCGCCGAACTCGCCGATCAGCACGTTATCGGACGTGTAGATGCGCAACGGCACCTTCGGCCGGTAGTCGGTGATGACGTCCAGCGGCGGCAGGTTCGGGCGCATGACGATCAGCGCGTACCCGGTGAGCAACGCGCCGACGATGGCCAGGCCTGCCAACGTGACAAGGATGGCGGCGAAAGTGCCGAAGCCACGTTGTCGACCGGGGCCAGATGGCGAGGCGACGTGGGCAGACGGTGCCTGGGGCGGAATGATGGGGGAGTTGCGGTGCGCCGGATCAGACGGCGCACGAGGCGGCAAACAATGCTTCAAGGACATACCCAACGAAAATTGCAGGATGGGAACAGGCCAGCCGGCCTAGCGCTGCGTGGATCCCCGCCGCGCGGCGAAATCGGTGCAGTATGCCACGCCCGGCGCAGCACCCTCCAAAAAAATGGGGGCGCCGGCACGGCAAACCGCGAGACGTTGGCGTGGTGAGGGCGCCGGAGGGCTCCCGGGCCGGTCCAGAGCGACGAAGTCAATGAACGGGACACGCCTGGGCAGTACCGGTCGCTTGCTCAGCGACGCGCTTCAGTGGCCATGCGCACGGCCAGCGCACCAAGCACACAGCCCATCAGCCAGCGCTGGATGCGCAGCCACGCCGGGCGTTGCCCAAGGAACCGGGCGATGCTGCCGGCGCACAGGGCGACCGACGCATTGACTGCCACGCTGGCGACGATTTGCGTCGCGCCCAGCACCAGCGATTGCGTGAGCACACTGCCGTGCTCCGGATGAACGAACTGCGGCAGCAGTGCGAGATACAGCATGGCGATCTTCGGATTGAGTACCGAAGTAAACAGGCCCATCAGGAACAGACGGCGATTGCTGTCGCGATCGAGCGCGCGCACCTCGAACGGCGACCGGCCGCCCGGTTTGAGCGCCTGCCAAGCCAGCCAGAACAGGTAGATCGCACCGCCAAAGCGCAACAGGTCGTAGGCAAACGGCACGGCGAAGAGCAGGGCGGTGATACCGAACGCCGCGCACATCATGTAGAAGACAAAACCCAAGGCCACGCCACCCAATGAGACGAGCCCTGCGGCCGGCCCCTGACACAGCGAGCGCGAGACCAGATACATCATGTTCGGTCCCGGCGTCAGGGCCATGCCGATGGCGACCAGCGCGAAGGCCAGCCAGGTCGAGATTGCAGGCATTTGGATTGCGTCTCAAAAGGGCAAGCTGCAAGATACCACGCCCGTGTGGTGACCGCCTGATGAGTGAAGTCGGGGGGCGTACGGGGCGAATTCACCCCAGCCGTTTGAGAAAAACGGTCATTTCCTTCTCGGCCTGCCGGTCGCCGTGCGCCTGCGCGGCGGCAATGCCGCGCGTCCACGCGTCGCGGGCACCATCAATATCGCCTGCCCCCTGCCGTGCCTTGCCCAACAGCTTCCACGCCGCCGTGTACGCGGGATCGAAGGCCACGCAATGGGTCAGATGCACCGCTGCAACGGTGAAGTCCTGGGCGTCCAGATACGCTTTCCCGAGCCCGAAACGCAACAGCGCGTTGTCTTTGCCGGCGGCCAGCAGTTTCTCAAGTCCTTCGATCATGTTTCGAATATATCAGATGAATATATAAAAAATGACATAAGATCATGCCCACTTCCCCGAGTCACCGGCCGTGTTGAGTTGTTTTTCCCCGGCGTCTTCTGTTTTGGCTTGCAAAACAAGCGCCGAGCGGTATCCTCGTGTGCCGACCCCTTGATTTGCGTCAATCGGACGTCTGCCAATGGCTTGGCGTGTGGGCACGTAAACCCGCAGGATGCTCAAGTCTGGCGTGCGACGCGCCGATGTGACAAGTATTACCGGCCCGAAAGAGGCCGGGCCGGGGTGGGAAAACCACTACATAAGACGGAGACAACACATGTTGCGTAGCTTCTCGATCAAGGCGCGCCTGAGTATCACGATGGCGCTGTTAGCTGCATTGTTGATTCTGTTGGGCGCGCTCGGCATTGCCGGTATGACACGCACCGGAGATGCGCTTCGCGAGACGTATGCCAATCACCTTGCCGCCACCGTGGCGTTGGGCAAGGATAACGCCACGCTTGCGCGCACTCGCGCCATTCTCGATCGCGTAGTGCTTCATCCCGAATCACCCGATGCCGACAAGGTGGCCGCCCGCGCCCGAAGCATGATCAAGGAAGCGAACGCCGCGTGGGCGGCGTATCAGGCGTTGCCGCATGGCGAGCAGGAGAAGCGTCTGGCCGACGACGTTGCGGCGCGCCGCGCCACGTTTTTCGATCAGGGGATGGACCCGATGCTCGCCGCCATCGACGCGCGCGATCGTACGGCGATGGACGACCTCACGATGAACGTGCTGCCCAAGCACTATGCCGCACTCACCACGGCCAGCGATGCGTTGGCTGCTTACAAGATGAAGCTCGGGCACGACACGTACGAAGCGTCCATGTCGGAACTGGCGGCGTTCCGCTGGCTGAGTATCGGCGCGACCGTGCTCGGTGTGCTCATGGCCATCGCCTGCTACTTCTCGCTGCGCGGCGCGATCATGCGCCCGCTCGGCGAAGCCCTGGCGACCTTCGAGAACATCGCCGCCGGTCAGCTCGACAACGCGGTACAAGTGCGCGGCAAAGACGAAATGTCGATGCTCATGCGCGGGCTCGACACGATGCAGTCGCGCCTCGCCGGCACGATTCGCGGCGTGCGCCGAAGTTGCGATGCCATGGCCACGGCCACGGCGGAGATCTCGGCGGGCAATACCGATCTGTCGGCCCGCACCGAGCAGCAGGCCGCTTCGCTGGAGGAAACGGCGTCGTCGATGGAGCAATTGACCGCGACCGTCAAACAGAACGCCGACAATGCCCGCCAGGCAAGCCAACTGGCGGTCAATGCCTCGGACATCGCGGCGCGCGGTGGTCAGGTCGTTGCCCGTGTGGTCGACACGATGCAGGGAATTTCGACGAGTTCGTCGCAAGTCGTGGACATCATCAGCGTGATCGACGGTATCGCGTTCCAGACCAATATTCTTGCGCTCAATGCCGCTGTGGAAGCGGCCCGCGCAGGCGAACAGGGACGCGGCTTCGCCGTGGTGGCGGGCGAGGTGCGCACGCTGGCACAGCGCAGCGCCACGGCCGCGCGCGAGATCAAGACGCTCATCGAGGCGTCGGCGCAGAAGGTGGCCGATGGCTCGACGCTCGTGGCTGAGGCCGGCCGCACGATGGACGACATTGTTCAGGCCGTGCACCGCGTGACCGACATCATGGGCGAGATCTCGGCGGCGTCCGATGAGCAGAGCGGCGGCATCGAGCAGGTGAATCAGGCCGTCACGCAGATGGATACCGTGACGCAACAGAACGCCGCGCTCGTGGAGCAAGCCGCTGCGGCCGCCGCGTCGCTGGAGGATCAGACGAGCGCGCTGCGCGAGGAAATGGCGCGATTCCAGTTGGGCGACGAAGGTCCCGCGCATGGCGGGGGGCGACGCCCTGCCTTGCATGCCGTGGGGGCAGCTTCGCTTTCGCTGGCCGCATGAGTCGCACGATGCACGCCTGACGAAGACGCCGCGAGCGGGCCCGGCGAGCCCACAGGGAGGGCGGGTTCATGGCGGCGACGCGCCGAACCGGGTACCATTGCCCATCTTTTGCTCAGTTGAGGGTGTCGAAGTATGAAGCGAGTGGCGCGGATGGCGGCGGTGACGATTCTGGTCGGCGTAGCGGCTGGCATGGCTGGATGTGGCCCGATCAACCAGATGAGCCGGCCCGATCCGGCAACGGGTCGACTGCTCGACCAGGGAACCGAGGCCGATCGCTTCATGGTGCTCAACTGCATTTATCACGGCTGGAACGAGTTGTCGCAGAATGTCGACTCGACGTCGTATGCCCGTCAGGGCGCCGACCGCGTGCGTGTCTATCGCGGTCGGGATGCTCAGGGCACGGCCATCTACAACCCGTATGTCGACATCATGCAAGGCGGTTTCGGATCGCGTATTCAGTATTACGAAACACCCGGCAGCAACCTGCCGCGTGACTACGAGAAGACCGTCAGGCGCTGCATGGTGCCGTACTCCGGCGGCACCGACTGACGGTCGATACGTCGCTGAAGACTGCGAAGCAGTGGGGCGGTGCATCGGCAGTCAGCGATTCAGCAGTACCGGAGCCCCGGCGAGTCTTGCCGGGGCTTTTCTTTGGTACAGAGGGAACTCAGCCGTGAAAGTCCTCGCGGGCTTCCACCACTTCCTTCACCACACCCTGACGCACGAGAAAATCGCCGAATTTCTCGCTGCCGTCGCGCTCCAGGGCATAACGCTGAAAGAGCGGCGTGAGTTCGGCAACGATCTGGTCCTCGCTGAGAGACTCTTTATATAACTTGTTCAACCGCTGACCGTGGAAGCCCGCGCCCAGATACAGGTTGTACTTGCCCGCCGATTTGCCAACCAGACCGATCTCGGCGAGATAGGGACGCGCACAGCCGTTCGGACAACCCGTCGCACGGATAGTGATCGGCTCGCCCGCAAGCCCGGCATCGTCGAGCACTTTTTCCAGCCGTGTGACGAGGCCGGGTAACGCGCGTTCGCTCTCGGCCAGCGCCAGACCGCAGGTCGGGAACCCGACGCACGCCATCGAATTGATTCGCAGCGCGCTTTGATGTTGACCGTCGAGCAGGCCGAATTGCTTCACGAGTGCTTCGATCTGCGGCTTCTTCGCGTCGCTCACCCGAGCGACGATCAGGTTCTGGTTGGCCGTAATGCGAATGTCGCCGTCATGCACGCCGGCGATCTCGCGCAGGCCGGTCATCAGGCGGTAGTCGTCCCAATCCTTCACCCGGCCGTTCTGAATGAAGAGGGTGAGATGCCACAAGTCGTCGGCGCCCCTGAGCCAGCCGTACTGATCGCCATTGGTCGTGAACCGGAACGAGCGGGCTGGCGCGAGAGACCAGCCGAGATAGCGGTTGAGTTCTTCCTTGAACCATTCCACGCCCCGGTCGTCGATCGTGTACTTCAGGCGGGCGTGCTTGCGGTTCGTGCGGTCGCCGAAGTCCCGCTGCACGAGCAGCACCTTCTCCGACACCTCAACAATGCGATCTGCAGGGATATAGCCGATGACAGTCGCCGTGCGGGGGTACGTCGCCGCGTCGCCGTGCGTCATGCCCATACCGCCGCCGACGCTCACGTTGAAGCCTTCGAGTTTGCCGTCGTCCCCCACGATGGCGATAAAGCCCAGATCGTTGGCGTAGAGGTCGACGTCGTTGTTCGGCGGAATTGCGATCGCGATCTTGAATTTGCGTGGCAGATAATGCTTGCCGTAAATCGGCTCGTGATCTTCCTTGCCCTCGCCCAGACGCTTGTCGCCAAGCCAGATCTCGCGATAGGCCGTGGTTTGCGGCAGCAGGTGCCGGTCGATTTTCAGGCACCAGTCGAGCGCCTCGGCGTGGGCGGGGGAGAGGTGCGGATTGTTGGAGACGAGCGTGTTACGGTTGACGTCGCCGCACGCGGCAATACTCGTCATCGCCACTTCGTCAATGCCCCTGATGAGCGGGCGCAACTGGTGCTTGAGCACGTTGTGATACTGCACCGTCTGGCGGGTGGTCAGGCGAATCGTGTTGCCACCGTACTTCTGCGCGAGTTCGTCGAGCTTGAGCCATTGCGCCGGCGTGCATACGCCGCCCGGCATGCGCAGGCGGATCATGAACTGGTACGCCGGTTCGAGTTTCTGCTTCTGACGTTCGCCGCGCAGGTCGCGATCGTCCTGCATGTAGGAGCCGTGAAACTTGAGTAGTTGGGCGTCCTTCTCGAAGATGGCGCCCGTGAGCGGGTCGGCCAGACCCTCGGCAATCGTGCCGCGCAGGTAATGGCTGGCGTCCTTGATCTTCTCGACCTCGGAGCGCGCCGCCGGTGGGGCGGCGCTGGTTTGCGTAGGTTGCGTCATGTGGGCTGCTGTCTCGGTGAGCGCGGGGTGTCGTGCTGATGGGGCTTGCCGCTTCCGGTCTTGTCTGGCGCGCGCGACGGTCAGTAGACGTCGCGCTGATAACGCTTTTCGCGTTGTAACGTCTTCATATACTCGGCCGCAGCATCCTGCGTCAGCGCGCCGTGTTCCGCGACGATGTCGATCAGCGCGGTGTTCACGTCACGCGCCATCTGGTCGGCGTCGCCGCACACATACAGGTGCGCGCCTTCCTGCAACCATGCATACAGGGCTTTGCCCTGCTCGCGCATGCGATGCTGAACATAGACCTTGTCTTCAGCGTCGCGTGAGAACGCGAGGTCGATCCGGGTGAGCGCGCCGTCTTTCACGTAGCGCTGCCATTCGCGTTGATAAAGGAAGTCGGTGCGGAAGTTGCGGTCGCCGAAGAAGAGCCAGTTCTTGCCCGGCGCGTCCAGCGCCTGACGCTCCTCGACGAAGGCCCGGAACGGCGCGATGCCGGTGCCCGGGCCAATCATGATGACGGGCGCATTGGTATCCGACGGCAACTTGAAATTGCGATTGGCTTCGATGTAGACCGGCACGGTCTCGCCTTCGCGGGCAACGTCGGCCAGATATGTCGACGCCACGCCACGGCGTGAACGGTCGTGGCTTTTATAGCGCACCGCGCCTACGGTGATGTGCACGGCGTCCGGATTGGCCGCCAGACTCGACGCAATCGAGTACAGACGTGGCTGGAGCGTACGCAGGGTACCGACAAACTCGGCCGCCTTCACCTTGCGGGCCGGGAACTGGCGCACGACGTCGAGGACGTCGCGTCCATGCAGGTAATCGCGCAACGCCGTTTCGTTGCCGGCAGCGAGCAGCGCCTTGAGTTCGGTCGCGTCCGTGAGGGCCGCGTATTTCTCCAGAAATCCGCGCGACAGCGTGGTGATGTCGTAAGCGCGCAGGAAAGCGTCGCGCAGGGACAAGGTGCTGTCCTGTGTGGTCGTGGTGGCCTGTGGGTCCAGGGCAAGCGTGTCGATGAGGTCGTCGACCAGCACGTCGTCGTTCGTCACGACGACGCCTAACGCGTCGCCCGGCTCGTAGGTGAGGCCAGACCCTTCGAGCGAGAGTTCGACGTGATGCACTTCCTTCGACGAGCCCCGGCCCGACAGCGTGATGTTCTCGATCACGGTGGCCTCGAACGGGCGCTTGCGACTGTATTGACTCGATGCGGCGGCAGACGGCGTACCGCTTGTCAGGGCGGCAAGGGTCAGACTCTCGGCCGACCCAATGCCCTTGGCGGGCGAGGGGGCTGCCGGTGCTGCCACGCGCTTGAGCGCCGCGACGGCGTCTTCGATCCATTGCTCGGCCGGTGCGTCGTAGTCGACGTCGCTATCGACACGGGCGACGAGGCGCTCGCCACCCAGTTCGCCCAGCCTGATATCGAAGTCTTTGCCGGCCTGGCAGAACTTCTCATAGCTCGAATCGCCCAGCCCAAGCACCGCAAAACGCGTGCCTTCGAGCTTGGGTGCCTTCGCGCCATGCAGGAAATCGTAAAAATCGCGGGCGTCGTCCGGTGGCTCGCCTTCGCCTTGCGTCGACACGGTGACGAGCAGCAACTTGTCGGTCTTCAGACGCGACGCCTTGTAATCTCCCATCGCAAACAGATCGACCTTGAAGCCCGCGTCTACCGCTCGCGCCTTGGCGTGCTCGGCGACTTCCTGGGCATGGCCGGTTTGCGAGCCGTACAGAATGGTCAGGTGCGGTGTGGCGGCGCTGGCCGTGGCGAATGCCGGCGACTGCGCACCCGCATGCCGCACCGAGTGATTGATGCCGGCGAGAAACCCTCGCACCCACGCGAGCTGCTCGGTGGAAAGGCCATCGACCAGTTGGCTGAGCAACAGGGCCTGCTGGGCGTTAAGCGGCGTCGTCTCTTGCATGTCGTTCCTGACTCCAGGGGCCGGACCTGTGTGGAAGCCTCGGCGGGTCAGCCCCGTCAAGCCACCCCCGATGGACCGGCAAGGGGATACTCAACACCATATCGGCTGGTCTTTAGAAATTAAAATAATAAAATTTAATTTTTATATATCCAATTCTCATATTGGAATAAGGCGCGGGGGGAGGGCGGCTCTGGGAGGCATCGTGAGAATGCGCGCGATGACGGCACGTTCGCGGTCAGTTCGCGCGTAGGTGATGCGAAATCGGGGCCGGATGTGCGCATGGCGGTCCAGCGGCGAACGGGCGTTCGGCCACGGGCGGCGCGCTGTCTGCAACGCATGCGGCGGGCACGCCGCAAGTCCCCGTATGACGGCTTTCCCGCTCGGTGGGGGCCAGGAAAACGTGCTATGCTCCTCGCCGTGATTGATCAGGTCCTTCCAAGCACCACTTGATTCTCGCAATCCGCTAATCGGTCAGGCCGTGTCGCGGAAGGTTTCGTAACCCGCTATTTCTCGAGACACTCGTAGAAAAGGTGAGCGCAAAATGAGTTTGATGGAACAATTCCAAGCGAACTCGTACCTCTTCGGTGGCAATGCCCCCTACGTCGAAGAGCTGTACGAATCGTATCTAGATAATCCGGCTTCGGTGCCGGACAACTGGCGCCAGTATTTCGACGCGCTGCAAAACGTTCCCGCTGTTGATGGTTCCAACGCCAACGACGTGGCTCACGCCCCGATCGTGGAGTCGTTCGCCCAGCGCGCCAAGGCCAACGCCTTCGTGTCGCGTGCCGGTGCTTCCGACCTGGCCGTGGCCCGCAAGCAGGTGCACGTGCAGTCGCTCGTCGCCGCCTACCGCTTCCTGGGCGCACGCTGGGCCAATCTGGACCCGCTCAAGCGTCAGGAACGCCCGGCCATTCCGGAACTGGAACCTGCGTTCTACGACCTGACCGAAGCCGACATGGATAGCGTGTACTCGGCCGAGAACACGTACTTCGGTTTCGAACAGGCCAGCCTGCGCGACCTGCTCAAGTCGCTTCGCGACACGTACTGCGGCTCGATCGGCGCCGAGTACATGTATATCAGCGACCCGGTGCAAAAGCGCTGGTGGCAAGAGCGTCTGGAGAAGGTGCGTGCAACGCCCAACTTCACCGCTGAAAAGAAGAAGCACATCCTCGAACGCCTGACGGCCGCTGAAGGCCTCGAGCGTTACCTGCACACCAAGTTCGTCGGCCAGAAGCGCTTCTCGCTCGAAGGCGGCGAATCCTTCATCGTGGCGATGGACGAACTCGTCCACCACGCCGGTGCCAAGGGCGTGCAGGAAATCGTGATCGGCATGGCCCACCGTGGCCGTCTGAACGTGCTGGTCAACACCCTCGGCAAGATGCCGTCGGACCTGTTTGCCGAATTCGAAGGCAAGCACGTCGACGACCTGCCGGCCGGCGACGTGAAGTATCACAAGGGTTTCTCGAGCGACGTCTCGACGAGCGGTGGCCCGGTCCACCTGTCGCTGGCGTTCAACCCGTCGCACCTTGAAATCGTGAACCCGGTGGTCGAAGGCTCGGCCAAGGCCCGTATGGATCGCCGCGGCGACGCCGATGCGGCCAGCGTGCTGCCGGTGCAAGTTCACGGTGACGCCGCGTTCGCGGGTCAGGGCGTCGTGATGGAAACGCTGAACCTCGCGCAAACGCGTGGTTACGGCACGCACGGTACGGTGCACATCGTCATCAACAACCAGATCGGCTTTACCACGTCGGATCCGCGTGATGCGCGTTCGACGACGTATTGCTCGGATGTGGTCAAGATGATCGAAGCGCCGGTGCTGCACGTGAACGGCGACGATCCGGAAGCGGTCGTGCTGGCCATGCAACTGGCGCTCGATTTCCGTCAGGAATTCAAGAAGGACGCCGTCGTGGACATCGTTTGCTACCGCAAACTGGGTCACAACGAGCAAGACACCCCGGCGGTCACGCAGCCGCTGATGTACAAGAAGATTGCCCAACACCCGGGCACGCGCGCACTGTACGTCGAGAAGCTGGTCACGCAAGGCGTGATCACTGCGGACGAAGGCAATGGCTTCGTTGCGGCTTACCGCAAGGCCATGGACGACGGTCATCACACCATCGACCCGGTGCTCTCGAACTACAAGAGCAAGTACGCGGTTGACTGGGTGCCGTTCCTGAACAAGAAGTGGACCGATGCCGGCGACACGGCTGTGCCGCTGAACGAACTCAAGCGTCTGGCCGAGCGCATCACCACGATCCCGGCGAACTTCAAGGTTCACCCGCTCGTCGAGAAGGTCATCAACGACCGTCGCAAGATGGGCGCGGGCGAGCAGCCGCTCGACTGGGGGATGGGCGAGCATCTGGCGTTCGCGTCGCTGGTCTCGTCGGGCTTCGCTGTGCGCCTGACCGGTCAGGATTCGGGCCGTGGCACGTTCACGCACCGCCACTCGGTGCTGCACGACCAGAACCGCGAGCGTTGGAACGACGGTACGTACGTGCCGTTGCAACACGTGGCCGACGGTCAAGCCAACTTCACGGTGATCGACTCGGTGCTGTCCGAAGAAGCCGTGCTGGGCTTCGAATACGGTTACTCGACCGCCGAGCCGAACACGATGGTGTTGTGGGAAGGCCAGTTCGGTGACTTCGCCAACGGTGCACAGGTCGTGATCGACCAGTTCATCTCGAGCGGTGAAGTGAAGTGGGGCCGCGTGTCGGGCCTGACGATGTTGCTGCCGCATGGCTACGAAGGCCAGGGTCCGGAGCACTCGTCGGCACGTATCGAGCGCTACCTGCAACTGTGTGCCGACACGAACATGCAAGTGGTCCAGCCGACCACGCCGGCACAGATCTTCCACTTGCTGCGTCGTCAGATGATCCGCCAGTTGCGCAAGCCGCTGATCGTGTTCACGCCGAAGTCGCTGCTGCGTCACAAGGAAGCTGTGAGCGATCTGTCGGAACTCGCCAAGGGCGGCTTCCAGACGATCATCGGCGAAACCGATGCTTCGATCGACGCCAAGAAGGTCAAGCGCGTTGTCGCCTGCTCGGGCCGCCTGTACTACGACTTGATTGCTCGCCGTCGCGAAGAGAAGTTGAACGACGTCGCGATCATCCGCGTGGAACAGCTCTATCCGTTCCCGCACAAGGCGTTCGAGAGCGAACTGAAGAAGTACGAAAACCTTGCCGAAGTGGTGTGGGCCCAGGACGAGCCGCAAAACCAGGGTCCGTGGTTCTACATCGAGCACCACCTGATCGAAAGCATGAGCGCCGGTCAGAAACTGGCTTACGCGGGTCGCGCGGCCTCGGCCTCGCCTGCCGTGGGCTACTACGCCAAGCACTACGAACAGCTCAAGCAGTTGCTCGATACGGCTTTCGGTCGCCTCAAGGGCGCGACCGTGGTGCAGTAACCGGTTAGGTCTTTCAGCGGTCGTCCTCCCCCAAGGACGGCCGCTGCCGTATTTCCGAATTGAACGTTTATCGAATCCAGGATCCAGAAATGGCCATTGTTGAAGTCAAAGTCCCCCAGTTTTCCGAGTCGGTTTCCGAAGGCACGCTGCTCGGCTGGAAGAAGAAAGTCGGCGAAGCCATCGCCCAAGATGAAACCGTGATCGAAGTCGAGACCGACAAGGTCGTGCTCGAAGTGCCGGCGCCCGCCGCTGGCGTGATCGTCGAGGTGAGCGCCGGCGAAGGCGACACCGTGACGTCGGAACAGATCATTGCCAAGATCGACACCGAAGCCAAGGCAGGCGCTGCCGCACCGGTCGCCGCGAAGCCGGCGGAAGCCGCTGCGCCGGCCGCCGCTGCCCCGGCCGCGGCTGCCGCAGCCGGTGGTGCTTCGGGGGGGATCGCCAGCCCGGCCGCTGCCAAGGTGCTGGCCGAGAAGAACCTGTCGGCGACCGACGTCGCCGGCTCGGGCCGTGACGGTCGCGTGACCAAGGGCGACGCCCTGGCCGCTGGCGCCAAGCCGGCTGCCGCCGCTTCGTCGGTTCCTGCACCGGCACCGCGTGCCGCGCTGCCGTCGGTGTCCGCCCCGGTGGGCCGCGACACGTCGCTGGAAGGCCGTCCGGAACAGCGCGTGCCGATGTCGCGTCTGCGCGCCCGTATCGCCGAGCGCCTGCTGCAATCGCAACAGACCAACGCCATTCTGACCACGTTCAACGAGGTCAATATGAAGCCGGTGATGGATCTGCGCAACAAGTACAAGGACAAGTTCGAGAAAGAACACGGCGTGAAGCTGGGTTTCATGTCGTTCTTCGTCAAGGCCGCTGTCCACGCGCTCAAGAAGTACCCGGCCGTGAACGCTTCGATCGACGGTAACGACATCGTCTATCACGGCTACTTCGACATCGGTATCGCTGTCGGCTCGCCGCGTGGTCTGGTGGTGCCGATCCTGCGCAATGCCGACCAGATGAGCCTGGCCGACATCGAGAAGAAGATCGCCGAGTACGGCAAGAAGGCTGCCGACGGCAAGCTGTCGATCGAAGAAATGACCGGCGGTACGTTCTCGATCTCGAACGGTGGTGTGTTCGGCTCGATGCTGTCGACCCCGATCATCAACCCGCCGCAATCGGCCATTCTGGGCGTGCACGCCACGAAGGACCGCGCTGTGGTGGAGAACGGCGAGATCGTTATCCGCCCGATGAACTACTTGGCCATGAGCTACGACCACCGCATCATCGACGGCCGCGAAGCCGTGCTGAGCCTCGTCGCCATGAAGGAAGCGCTGGAAGATCCGGCTCGCCTGCTGCTCGACCTGTAAGCGTTAGCGCGCACTGCGCGGTGTTGGCCGGCCACGCGCTGCATGCGCCATGTGGCCGGCGCACCGCGCCTTTCCCTGCCGTCAACCTTCACTGAGTCTCAAAATGGCAAATAAAGAATTTGATGTAGTCGTTATCGGCGCTGGCCCTGGTGGGTATATCGCCGCCATTCGCGCCGCGCAACTTGGCTTCTCGGTCGCTTGCATCGAAAAGTGGACCAACCCGGCCGGCAAGATGGTGCTTGGCGGCACCTGCCTGAACGTCGGTTGCATTCCGTCGAAGGCCCTGCTGGCCTCGTCGGAAGAGTTCGAAAAGGTCGGTCATCATCTGGCCGAGCACGGTATCACCACGTCGGGTGTCGAGATCGACATCGCGAAGATGCTCACGCGCAAGCAAGGCATCGTCGACAAGATGACGGGCGGTATCGAGTATCTGTTCAAGAAGAACAAGATCACGTGGCTCAAGGGCCACGGCAAGTTCACCGCCAAGAGCGACGGCGGTTACCAGATCGACGTGTCGGGCGAGGCTCCTGAGTCGGTCACCGCCAAGAACGTCATCATCGCCACGGGTTCGAAGGCGCGTCACCTGCCGGGCATGCCGGTCGACAACAAGCTCATCTCGGACAACGAAGGTGCACTCTCGTTCGACACCGTGCCGAAGAAGCTGGGTGTGATCGGCGCTGGCGTGATCGGTCTGGAACTGGGCTCGGTGTGGCGCCGTCTGGGTGCCGAAGTCACCGTGCTCGAAGCCATGCCGGAATTCCTGGCCGCCGCCGATGCGGGCGTTGCCAAGGAAGCTGCCAAGCAGTTCAAGAAGCAGGGTCTGGACATCAACGTCGGCGTGAAGGTCGGCGAAGTCAAGACCGGCAAGAACAACGTCACCGTGAACTACACGGACAAGGACGGCACCGCCAAGACGCTCGACGTCGACCGTCTGATCGTGTCAGTCGGCCGCGTGCCGAACACGGACAATCTGGGCCTGGAAAGCATCGATCTGTCGACCGACGAACGCGGCTTCATTCCGGTGGACGACCACTGCCGTACCAAGCTGCCGAACGTGTACGCGATCGGTGACGTGGTGCGTGGTCCGATGCTCGCGCACAAGGCCGAAGACGAAGGCGTGCTGGTCGCCGAAGTCATTGCCGGCCAGAAGCCGCACATCGACTACAACTGCATTCCGTGGGTGATCTACACGTCGCCGGAAATTGCCTGGGTCGGTAAGACCGAGCAGCAGTTGAAGGCCGAAGGCCGTGAGTTCAAGCCGGGCCAGTTCCCGTTCGCGGCCAACGGCCGTGCGCTGGGCATGGGCGCGTCGGACGGTTTCGTGAAGGTGCTGGCCGATGCCAAGACCGACGAAATCCTCGGCGTGCACGTGATCGGCCTGAACGCTTCGGACCTGATCGCAGAAGCCGTGGTGGCCATGGAATTCAAGGCCGCGTCGGAAGACATTGGCCGTATCTGCCATCCGCACCCGTCGCTGTCGGAAGTGATGCGTGAGGCTGCCCTCGACGTCGAGAAGCGCGCGCTGAACAAGTAAGCCGCTTTACGCTGACGTGTATGAACAAAGGCGAGGTAACTCGCCTTTGTTTTTTCCTGATTTTCTCTGCCCCCCCGGCCCGTCGCCGCACCGCATGAACGTTCGCGAATATTACCAACAAGAATTGGCCGCGCGCGGCTATCAGTCCGATGAGGCGCAGGAGCGCGCCGTCGAGCGTTTGCAGCAGTGCTATGACGAATGGGCGGCTTACAAGGCCAAGCGCTCGAATAGCCTCAAGAAGTGGCTCGTGCATCCCGATCTGCCCAAAGGCGTGTACCTCTGGGGCGGCGTGGGTCGCGGCAAGAGCTTCCTGATGGATAGTTTCTACTCGGTGGTGCCGTTGCAGCGTAAGACGCGTCTGCATTTTCACGAGTTCATGCGCGAGGTGCACCACCAATTGCAGGCGCTCAAAGGGCAGCCCGATCCGCTCGATGAGCTGGCCAAGCGCATTGCCAAACGATATCGCCTGATCTGCTTCGACGAGTTTCACGTCTCGGATGTGGCCGATGCCATGATCCTGCACCGCCTGCTCGCCGAGCTGTTCAAGAACGGTGTGCAGTTCGTCATGACATCGAACTATCGTCCCGACACGCTGTACCCGGATGGCCTGCATCGTGATCGTGTGCTGCCCGCGATCCGTCTGCTCGAAGAGAAACTCGACGTGCTCAATGTCGATGCCGGTGTCGACTATCGCCGCCGCACGCTGGCGCAAGTGCAGGTGTACCACTATCCGCTCGGGAACGAGGCCAACCGTGCACTGCGCGCGGCGTTTGCCGAGATCGCCGGGGTGCCCGACGAGAGTCCGCTGCTGCATATCGAACAGCGCGAGCTGAAAGCCCTGCGTCGCGCGGGCGGCGTCGTGTGGTTCGACTTCCATACGCTGTGTGGCGGCCCGCGTTCGCAGAACGACTATCTCGAACTGGCTAACCGCTTCCACACCGTCGTGCTGTCGGATGTGCCCAAGATGACCCCGCGCATGGCCTCGGAGGCGCGTCGTTTCACATGGCTCGTCGACGTGTTCTACGACCACAAGGTCAAGCTGTTGATGTCGGCAGAAGTGCCGCCAGAGGAACTGTACACCGAGGGTACGCTGGCCAACGAATTTACGCGCACGGTGTCGCGTCTCGTGGAGATGCAGTCGCTGGAGTATCTCGAGGCACCGCGCCGCGTGGTGGATACGTCGCTCACCTGAGCGCACACCGCAATCACCGCGACGTCTGCGGCGCCGGGGAGATGCCTGCTATGGCTGGCATGAACGCTTAGCGCCCATTGCGATCGCGCTGACGCTGTCTCGGGTCGGGCGAGGGCGACGGCGGTGCCGATGGCGGCGGTTGCCGCTGTTCGCGGATATGGTTGTAGATATCGCCGCGCAAATCGCCCTGCGGGCGCACTTCCTGCTGCTGCGGCGCTCGTGATGGTCCGGGCCGTGCGCCACCATGGTTGTCGCCTCGCCCGTCTGGACGATCGGCCGCTTGTGCGAACCAGCCTTGGAAAAAGCGGCCGTCCGACGACGATCGGGCCGATGCGCAAAAAGCGGCACCGGCCAGCATGACGAAACACATTATCCGGACAAGTCGAGTGTGACGCATGTTGCCACCTCCTTGTCAGTTGAACTGCCGCGTGCCGCACACATGTCTCGCCACCCGGATCGGCGTACGCCGGTATGTGTCGCGGTCTTGCCGCTATGCTTTGAGAGTAAGAGGACGCAAGCCGGCGTGCTGTAATGATTTGTAAAGCAATGTAAGCCAGCAGGTGGGGGGGTGGTATGTCGCCTACCATGCGCTGTTTGATCGATGGAGTTTTACGATGCGTAAGCTGTCAATTGCCGGCATTTCCATTGGAGCGCTGGTTGTGGTGCTGGGGTTGCTCTTCGGTACGCCGTATTACACCTTGTGGCGCGCGCGCGACGCCGCCAACGCCCGCGATGCCACGGCATTGTCGTCGTATGTGGACTATCCCGCAGTTCGGGAGAGTCTGAAGATGAGTTTGCATGACGAACTCACGCGCCAGATGGACAAACAACGCGGCAACGCCTTCGGCGCGCTGGCGCTCGCGCTGGGCGGTTGGGTGTCGGATCGCGTGGTCGAGGCGTTGCTGACGCCGGAGGCCGTGGCCGCCATGCTGCGCGGTGACAGCACGGGACTGCCGCCGGCACCGGATGCCCCGGCCCCGCACGATGCGGCGCCACAGCCGCCGCAAGCGCAGAGCCGTTCACCGCAGGCACCCTCGGCGGGTAGCGAATCGAGCCCATCGTCACCCTCGGGTAATGAGCCGCCGCGTACTATCACGCGAACCAAGTTTCAGGATTTCAGTCACTTCCTTGTGCATGTGTCGCGCAGTGACCGTCCGGAGCGCGTCGTGACGTTTACGCTCACGCGCCGCAATCTCGTGCAGTGGCGTCTGACCGCGATTGCCTTGCCGCCCCTGTAATCGTCAATCTCATTCTTGTCTCGGGTACGTAGGTCATCTTGAAAGCGATTTTGAATGCATCGTTGTGGCAACGTCTGTGCGTCGCCGTTGCCTTGTCGGGCAACATGCTCTTCGCGATGGCGGCTGCGGACATGCCGACGCCTGTCGGTGTATGGCGAATCGTCGACGAAACCGGCGACCCGAAGGCGCTTATCACCATCTCCGAGAAAGACGGTGAATACATGGGGGCACTGACCAAGAGCCTCGGCAGGAGCGACGCGCTCGAGCGTCGCTGCAATGACTGCACCGATTGGCGCAAGGGGAAGAAGCTTCAGGGGTTGCAAATCATTCGCGGCCTGCGCAAAGCTCCGGAGAGCGACGAATACACCGGCGGGAGAATTCTTGATCCGGACAGCGGCAGCGAATATGGCGTCAAGATGCGCGTTGTCGACGGCGGCGAAAAGCTCGAAGTTCGAGGCTATTTCGGTATCTCGCTGCTAGGCCGCACGCAGACCTGGATACGGGAGCAGTAACGTTGCCTCCCGGCGCAATTGTCGGCATCGATCAGAGGAACGGAGCGCTTCTCGGCTAGAGGACTTCCTCAGCACGGCGTCACGCCTTTGGCGTAATCTTCAAAGCGACTCGCGCATGCGGCCGGGTGGCAATGGCGGCTATCGCGAGTCCTACGACAATCAATTCCGTATCCGGGAGGATGACAACCATGAAGCAGATTTCTAACGCGACGTCGTGGCGACGTCTGGGTGCTCACGCGCTCGTCGCAGTGGCGCTGTTGGGGGGTGTGGCCAAAGCGGCAATGGCGGGCGACGATGCATCGCCGATCGGCGTATGGAAGACCATCGACGACAATACCGGCAAGCCGAAAGCCCTCGTGACGATTTCGGAGAAGGATGGCGAATACGTCGGCACCATCACCAAGGGGCTCGGCGAAAGCGATGATCCGGAGCGCGTGTGCTCGGCCTGCACCGACGCACGCAAGGGCCAGAAGATGCTCGGCATGCAGATCATTCGCGGCGTGCGTAAAGACGGCGACACGTACGGCGGCGGCAAGATTCTCGATCCGGAAAACGGCAAAGAGTACAACTGCAAGATGACCGTGGTCGACGGTGGCAAGAAGCTCGATGTTCGCGGCTTCATCGGCATCTCGTTGATCGGTCGCACGCAGACGTGGATCCGCGATCAATGAACGTGCCGTAGCGGCTTCGGTGCGACGCGCGTCTGCGCAATCGCCCAAAATACAAAACCCCGGACGCGATGCAGTCCGGGTTTTTTTACGCGCTTTTTCTACCGGCCTCCGCGCATTCGACGCGGCATGTCGTTCAGGGCGCAGACACGACAAAGCCCGGGCAGTGTCGCTTCACTGTCCGGGTTTGCCGTCGTCATTGGGGCCTGCACCCCGCCGACGCCCCCCCCCTCGCGATTCTCTTCGGTGTCTCGATGCCTCGCGTTACCTGCCGAGTCCGCCGAGTCCCCCCAGCAAACCTGTCACGGGTGCGAGCAGGCCACCTGCGCCGCCCGCGCCACCGCCGCTCGCGCTGGCCAGCGTCGTCAAGGGGGCGGTGACGGTGCTCAGCAGGGTGGTGACCGGCGCCAGCGCATTACCCGCGCCGCCGCTGCCGCCGCCCGCGGTGTTCGTCACGCCACCCAGCAGGCCAGTCACTGCGCCGAGCGGATTGCTGCCGGACGAGCCTGTCGCACTCGTGAGTCCACCGAGCAAGCCGGTGACGCTGCCCAACGGATTGCCGCCGCTCGCCGTCGTGGGCGTCGCGGTGGTATTGCCGATGTTGGCGAGCACGTTGCCAAGCGCATTCGGATTCGCGGTGCCGGTCGCGCCGGAGAGCAGCCCGCCGGCACTCGTCACAGTGTTGCCTAGCGCCGCGAGGGGGGTGCCGAGGCTTGCGACGACGGCGTTCGGTGCTGCGTCCTTGACCTGGGTGCCCACCGAGTTCAATGCCCCGCCCAGCGTGCCGAGCAGGCCGGCGACAGGCGCGCCGAGACCGGTGGTGTTGCCGACTGTCTGCGTCGTCGTTACCACCGTATTGGTAATCGGCGAGATCGCCGACGAAAGCGCCGTTGTCGCTTGCACGACGGGGGCACTGGTGAGGGCTTGAGTGAGCGCCGCGCCACCTTGCACACCCCCCTGACCGACGGTGGCGACGGCGGTACCGAGCACACCAGTGAGCGTATCGGCGGGCGTGTTGGCAAGCGGGCCGCTCTTGCCGATACTGGCGACGCCGCCGCCCAGCGATACCCCGGCTTTGCCGAGATCGGACACCACACCGCCCGTACTCGCGAGCGTGATGCCGACCGGATCGGTGCCGGACTTACCGAGTTGACCGAGCCCGTTGCCGATACCGGTACCCAGATCCGTGACGGCGTTGCCGGTTTGCGTGAGCGCGCCGCCGAAGCCTTGTGTGGCCTGCGGCGACACCCCGGGAATCGTCGTGCCCGAGACCTGATTGCCGATGGCACTGACCACCGAGCCGACCGAGGCGGCCACACCATTGCTGGTGGTCGCCGGAGTCGTCGGATTCGTAGGATTGGCCGGCGAGTTCGGATTCGTCGGGTTCGCGGGGTTGGCCGGGGTGTTGGCCGTGGCCCCGCTGCCGCCTCCCGAGCTGGAGCAGCCGGTAACACTGACGATGCCCGCCGCCATCGCAGCAAGCAACGTGGGGCGCAGAATCTTCGACATGACGTTTCTCCTCGTTAAGGCACTGCCGCGCGCTCAGACCTTGGTCGACGCGCCCCGGCTGTTCGAGACAAGACCGGCGATGTCCTGATCGGCCTCGAAACGAAGACGGAAGGTTTCGCTCTTCAGGGTGCGGATGCTCTGCACCAGGAAATCGTGAATCGCGGCGAGTTCGCTGTGGTCGTACGCGGCACTCACTGCGGTGAGCTCACGCGACACCGAGGACAGGAACTGCTCGATCTGCGCACAACGCGCTTCGATGGGGTGAATCATCACCATGCGGCGATCGTGCGGATTTTTCTCACGCTCGACAAAGCCTGCACGTTCGAGCCGGTCGATGACCGTGGTAATGCCGCCGGAACTCACACCCATGAGTTCGGCGAGTTGGCCGGCAGTGATCGATTCGAGTTCGAGAATCAGATCGAGGGCGTTCAGATCGGTGACGTTCAGGCCGAGCTGTTCGGCAAGCGCCGAGTGATAGAGCGCGGTGTACACGGCGAGCCGGCGTCCGAGCGAGCGGACGATGCCGGCGACAAGTTCGTTTCGGTTCGTATGTCGATCGCTCATGGTGCCGTGCGTTGCGTTGAGCGGGGAGGCAGTCGACGTCGCCCCGGAGGCGGCACTCGACTCGGTGCCGTACGTGTGATGGCTGTGGCCATTCGCGAAACCGTCGCCGGTTTCGCGCACTGCCACGGGTTCGGAAATTTGCGGGGCGGATTCGCCATGACCGCGCATTAGAACGCCGGTGTCGGGAATGAAGCGGGCCATGGCATCTCCTTATCGATGACTCGGGTGGTGCATGCGCGCAGCGCGCAATGCAACGTTGGGCGGGCGATTACTTGCCGACGCTCGCCACACTGCCGAGCAGGCCGGTGACTGGCGCAAGCAGAGAGCCGAGACCGCCGGCCGCACCCCCCGAGCTGCCGCCGGCTGCGCCCGTCACCCCCGAGAGCAGGTTCGTGACGGGAGCCAGCGGGCTGCTGCTGCCGCCCGATGCGCTGCCGCCGCTCAGACCGCCGAGCAGGCCCGTGACGGGGGCCAGCGGGCTGCCGCCGCCCGAGCCGCCAAGTCCGCCGAGCAGGCCCGTGACCGAGCCGAGCGGGTTCGACGCGCTGCCCCCGCCACCTGCCGTGGTCGTGCCGAGATTGCCGAGCAGCGAGCCGAACGGATTCGACGAGCCAGTGGATGTCTGACCATTCGCGAAGCCACCGAGGCCGGAGACCGTGTTGCCAGTGGCGATCACCGTGTTACCCAGTGCGCCGACGACTGGATTCGGCGACGTGCCCTTGATCGTCGAACCGACGGTGTTGACCGTGCCGCCCAGTACCGTCAGCAGGTTCTGCACTGGACCGCCGAGGCCCGTGGTGTTACCCACGGTGCGCGTGGTGTCCGACAGCACATTGGTGATTGGATTGACGGCGGCCGAGAGGGTGGAAGTGACCTGCGTCACCGGGCCGCCCGAGAAGGCCTGTTTCAAAATCGCACCGCCGGCGATGCCGCCTTGACCGACGGTACCGACGACGTTGCCGAGTGCACCGGTGAGCGTATCGACCGGGGTGCCGGCGAGCGGGCCGCTCTTGCCGATTCCGGCGACACCGCTGCCCAACGACACACCCGCCTGACCCAGATCGGTGACAACGTTGCCGGTGCTGGCGAGCGTGATGCCCACCGAGTCAGCGGAGGTGCCCGATTGACCGAGGCCATTGCTCACACCATTGCCGAGGTCGGTGACGGCTTTGCCGGTATTCGAGAGTGCACCACCGAAGCCTTGCGAGGCTTGCTGCGAGACGAGCGGCAGTTGGGTGTTGGCGACCTGATCGCCCAAGGCGCTGACGATGTTACCTGCGGAGCTCACGACGCCGCCTGCGCCGCTCGCCGTTGTGCCGACTGCGTTTGGGGTACCCGTGACACCGGTCGAGGTAGCGCCGCTGCCGCCACCGCCGCTGGAGCAGGCGGTGAGGGCGATGACGCCGATGGCGGCCGAGGCCAGGAGGGTGCGTTGAAGTGCGTTGGACATGATGGCTATCTCCCTTGATCGTTCTGAATGTTTGCCGGCGACGTGTCGCGCGGTGAGGTGGTGACTTCCACTTGAGGAACCGGGGCCGCTCGCTGTGATGCCATTGTGTGAGCGCGGCGTGTGGGGTGCGCCGGAGCCGGACTTGCCTGGCCCGATGCGTGGGCATCGGGGCGAGGGCCGGATCGCGGCGGTCGCAGACGGGCGGAGGAATCGCGCGGGTCATGATCGAGCGGCCATCTGGATGACGTCGTCGGGTCTTGGGCCCCGGCTTACTTCTTTGCGCCGAGCAGCCCGCCAAGCAGGCCGGTCACTGGTGCGAGCGGGCCGCCGTTGCTGCTGCCCGAACCCGTGGCGCCGCCGACCGCACCCGTCACGGCGCCGAGCAGCGAGGTGACCGGTGCGAGTACGCCACCCGAGGCCGAGCCGCCCGCACCCGCCGACGTGCCACCGGCGCTTGCCGAAGCGCCTGCACCTGCCGGAAGCGAGCCAGCGAGGCCGCCCGTCAAACCGGCGACGAGGTTCGTGACCGGGGCGAGCGGGTTGTTGCCCGAGGCACCGCCAACGGCACCGCCGAGGCCGCCTGTCAAACCGGCGACGAGGTTCGTGACCGGGGCGAGAGGGTTGCTGCCCGAGGCTCCGCCAGCGGCGCCGCCGAGGCCCCCCGTCAGCCCGGCGACGAGGTTCGTGACCGGGGCGAGCGGGTTGCTGCCCGGGGCACCGCCGGTGGCACCACCGAGCGCGCCCGTCAGGCCCGACAACAGGTTCGTGACTGGGGCGAGCGGGCTTGAGCCGGTGCCGCCACCGAGACCACCAAGGCCACTCAGGGCCGAGGTGAGCGGGGCGAGCGGGTTGGCGCTCGTCGGGGTGCCGTGAACGACGCCGCCAAGGCTGGCCACCGTGTTGCCGACCCCCGCGACGATGCCGCCGACGTTAGCCGCGATCGGGTTGTTGAACTGACCGCCGATCTTGGTGCCGACACCTGCCAGACCCCCGCCGACCTGAGCCAGCAAACCTGCGACAGGCGTACCGGCACCCGTGGCGTTGCCAAGCGTTTGCGTGGTGTTGGTCACAACGTTCGTGATCGGGTTGATGGCCGACGAGAGCGCCGACGTCAGTTGTTGCACCGGACCGCTCGTGATGGTTTGCGTCAGTCCGCCGCCGAGGGCTTCACCTGCCTTGCCGACCGACGTCACGACGCCGCCGAGCAGCGTGGTAACGCCGTTGACCGGCGTGTTACCCAGCGGCCCCGTCTGGCCGAGGCCTGCGACGGCGCTGCCCAGTTGCGTGCCGGCCGTGCCGAGGTTCGAGACCACACCGCCTACGCTGGCGAGCGTCGGATTGAGCGGGTCCTTTACCGAACCGAGCTTGCCCAGACCGTCGGACAGGCCGTTGCCGAGCGTTTGTACGGCGTTGCCGGTGGAGACAACGGCACCCGCCAGACCACTTTGTGTTTGCGAACTGAGCAGCGGCAGTTGGGTGCCGGCGAGCGTCGTGCCAACGCTGCTGACGGTCTTGCCGACTTGCGTCACGACCCCCGTGCTGGCCGTACCGGCGACGGTGCCGATTGGGTTGGTCGCAACGCCCGTGCCGCCATCCCCATTTCCGTTGCCATTGCCATTGCCGTTTCCATTCCCGCCGCCGCTACCGTTGCCGCCGGTCCCCGAACCGTCGGGGACAGTGCCGGCGCCCGTGCCGCCGCCACCGCCGGAGCCAGCGGTGGTGCCAGCGGTGGTGCCACCCCCATCCCCGAGAGAGCCGCTGGTGCCACCCGAGCCGGAGCTGGCGCAACCGGTCATCGTAATGACGGCGAGAAGGCAGGCGGAAGCGAGAAGGTTGCGTTGGAAGTTGTTCATGGTGGTGTCCTCTATCTGGTCTATTTGGTATTCAGACGAGCGCGTCTTGCGCGGCCAGTCGGGCGTTCATGCGTTGTGCGATGAGTGCGAACAGGAGCGCGTTGACCACTGCGCTATCGGGGCCCGTCATCGCCTGGGCCGAATTCGTGTTGCCGGTGCTGCGAGCGTTGGCTGCGTCGGTCGGTGTGGCGGTGGCGCGTACGCCACCGCCTTCTGCACCGCCCCTCCCTGGGCTTGCGCCTCTACGATCGTTTTCGGCAGCAGCGCTGCGCTGCATCGCCGCGATGCGTTGCCGCTCGGCTGCGGGCTGCATCGTTTGTTTTGTATTGCCAATGATCATGGTGTCCCCCGGCGATCTTTAGCGTTGCGATGCAGGGATATCCGCAAGAGCTGTGCCAATCTCTGAATTCAGGTTTGAATAAGCCTTCTAGTTTTCTGGGTAATTGGCTGAAAGCCTGTATTTATTTGCGTTTCAGAAAACAAGAATCTTTTTGATCGAGAGATCGGTGGTCGTCCGAAGAAGGTGGGGCAGGGTTAACGCCATCGGGAAACAGCGAATTTCAGGTGAATTGCTGTTCCCGTTACGGGGTGTGTTACGGAGAACGTTACGTAACGCCACTGGCGAAATTGACTTTGGAAGGTGGTGAATATGATGGGGTGTGAGCGATTCGGGTAATACCCGAGCGGAGAAAACGATGCGCGCGCCGTAATTGGAAGTAGTAGCGCGCGACGCTTGGCTTTTTCCGGATCAGACGCGCAATGAATGAATAGTTATTTAAATAGGTGCTGCGCGTATGGGTAGCTGTCGCCTTGAGGTGTGTGGTGCTGCAATAATCATGGTTTTCCCTCATGAGGGTTGCATTACCTGGTTTTGGAGTATTGTTTGGGCAACCTGAGTAACGCTTTATTGCGTTTTTGAGGGTGATTGGAAGTAATGCTCTATTTTTTGTGTTTTAGATTAAATTAGCATCGAAAAAAATAGCACGCCGCAGCAAAGGCTGTTCCAACAAGTAAAGAAATGTTGGCGTGCAACATAAATGAGGTTCGCAAGCCTTATGGCGCAGTGAACCCGAGGCCGAAGTCAAGAGTTAATAAGCGAAATGGCGAGCCAATGCCACACGACCGCAAGGCCGGTGACTTCTCGTCATGCATGCCAGCGGGCGCCTGGCACCTATTTGAGGGAGGGTGATATGAAACTCAGCAAGCGTTTTCGACTATTTGCACGCGACGAGCGAGGCGTGACGGCACTGGAGTACGGCATCCTCGCCGCAATCGTAGCGGTGGTGATCGGCGGCACGGTCTACGGCAGCCTGACTACGACGTTCAGTCAGATCTTCTCGAAGTTGTCGTCGGCGGTGACATCCGCGGGTGGCTGACGCGTTTGTCTTGCGGGCCGTATGAAGCCAGTCAGCAGTAACAAGTGCCAGCATGCAATGTGCATGCAACCCAGAGACACGCTGGCGATATAGGGAAGGACACCGTTCGGTTGACGGCGTCATTCAGCGCGATGAAAGGCTGTATTCGCGAGGGCGAATCATGCGAATCATGCGGGGCAGGCAAGCAGGCGGGGCCGGGCGGCAGCGCAGACTGTCGCGGCAAAGCGGTGTCACGGCGCTTGAGTACGGCATTCTGGCCGCCATCGTGGCAGTGGTGATTGGCACAACGGTGTTCACGAATCTCACCGACGTGTTGTCAAGCGCCTTCAGCACGGTGACGTCGGCGGCCACGTCGGCTGCCTCTCATTGATGCGAGATACGCTGTGCTGATGCTGTTGTGGTTGTTATGCGTGCCAATTGTGATCACCGACCTGATTGCACGTCGTATTCCGAATGTCTGGCTACTGTGTGTGGGGGCATTGGCACTGGTCTGGATTGCGTGGCGGGCATGGCATGGCGAGCCTCGGGTGTTGTGGGTGCACGGATTGGGTGCCCTTCTGGGATTGATCGTATTGCTACCTTTCTGGTGGCGCGGCGTAATGGGAGGCGGCGACGTCAAACTCTTTGCGTTGATCGGTCTGGTGGCGGGTTATCCGGCGCTGCTGCCGGTGTGGTGTCTGGCCAGTGTCGCCGCTGGCGTACATGCGCTGGTGCTGTTGACGGGACGGTTGAAGTGGCTGGCACATGGGTGCGACGCGCTGAGCGCCTCGCGTGTCTGGCAACGGGTTTTGCACTGGCGGGCCGGGCGTATCGGATTGCCCTATGGGGCGTATCTGGCCGCAGCGGCGCTGGTGGTGAGGTGAGCGCAGGAGGTGCGGCGCGGCAGAGCAGGGCGTGAGCCGCGTGGAACAAGAGGTAAAGAAGCGCAGAGGTGACGAGTGTTGCTTCAGGCAGCACCGCAAAACGGGAGGCGCGGGCGACGCCGCGCAAATGGGTTGTACCAATGCGTCGCCAAACACGGCCACAGAGTGCCGTGCGCGACGGGGAGTGTCGTCATGAAATGGTCTGGGGCACAGGCAGGAGCAAGGCTGCGATGCGCGAACTCGCGCGGCGTCGCTGCACTGGAATTCATGCTCATCCTGATGATTCTGCTGCCCGCGTTTTATGTCGCCGTCTCGTTCTCCATCAATATCCTTGCCCGACAGATGCTCACCCAGGCGGCCTCCGAGGCCGGCCGGGCGATGCTGCGCGCCGGCACGATGTCGCAGCGTCAGGCCTACGCCACGCAGGCGATCAACAGCACGCTGACCTGGCCGTCGGCATCGGTCGTGACCGCCAGTTTCGCGTCGGACGCGAGTGCGCCATGCCCGGCGTCGGCCACCAACAGCAGTTCGCAATGCATCGTACGCGTTACGTTGACGTTGACGCAGCCGATGACTGTCAGTTGGCCTGGGCTGACTAACCTGGTGCCGCAGAACATTGTGGGTACCGCAGCCATCACGCTGGATACGTCTACGCTGGGCGGGAGTTGAGCCGGGGTTGAGCAGATGTTGAATTCGTAGCGCAAGCGACAAAGCGATGTGAGGTTTTGCCCGTTGTCATGCCGCCGGTCCGCCGGCGTCCCGCAAGTTGTGACTGAACGGCCGACAGGCCCCAAGCCATGAACAAAGCCACCAAGATTATTGCTGCTGTGCTGGTTGTTGCCGGCGTGCTGCTGGCGCTCTTTGCGCTGCGCCTCGGGACGACTAACGCACCGGCGCCGGCCACGGCACCGTCACCGGTGACACAGACGCTCACGCAGCGTTATCCGGCCGTGGTGGCGGCCAAGTCGCTTTCGCCGGGCCAACCCATCGGCGCAGACGGCGTGAAGCTCGAACAGTTCGATAGCCAGACGGTGGGCGCCTTCACGAACCCGGCCGACGTCGTGGGACGGGTGCCGCTCGTTGCCCTCGCAGCCGGTGTGCCTGTCACGCAAAACACGCTCGCCCGCGGCCTGGCGTTGCAGCTCGCAACCGGCGAGCGTGCCGTGGCCATTCCGGTGACCGAAACCGTCGGTGTCGGTCACCGCATCCGTCCGGGCGACTACGTGGACGTCTTCTTCACCATGAAGACCACGCAACCGGCAGGAACGCCCGGGGGGCTGATCGACGATACACAGTCGCGTCTGCTGGCGTCTCGCGTGCGGGTGCTGAGCTACGGCAACGCATCGCTCGACGATGTAACGCCGCCACCCGCCGCGCCGAGCGTGGTGTCTACCGTACAGGCCGCGACGACCACGCCGCCACCGCAGCCTGCACCGGCCGGGAATACTCAGCCGCCCATGCCGGCGACCGCTGCGGTCGTGGCCGTGCCGGTGGCCGACGTCAACCGTGTGGTACTGGGCACACAGCAAGGCAAGATCATGCTGGCACTGCGCAATCCGGGCGACGATGCCACGCCCGACACGTCGCTGTTCCCGTCGCCACCGCCGGTGCTCGCAGGGAAGTCTGGGCTGAAGGGTGACGACAAGGCGGCGCTCGATACGCCAGAGAACCGGGCCTACGCGGGAATTGCCACGACAGGGCTCGCCGGGGAACCGGTGCGCCGGACAGCGGCCGCACCTCGCGCACCGGGCCGAAGTGGCGGTGGCGGCACGATCGAGGTCGTGCGCGGCGCGGAGCGCACCACGGCGTCTTATTGAAACGACTGAACTTGCTGATGTAGCAGATGTTGTGACGTTGGATGGGAAACGCTACGCCATATAACCGACACAGTGACCGATACAGCCACGCCATGATCAGAAGCCAGGTTCGCACTGCCAGACGAGAGACCAGACGGGTCACGGGAATGCTGTTGTGCTTTGCCGTGCTCATCGTGTGCGGCGCCACGGTAGCGGCGCGTCTGGCCGACGCGGCCGATCCCGTCTCGAGCGCCGGGGCGCGCTCGCTGACGCTGGGCGTTCACGAGCAGCGCGAACTGCAAGTGCCGGGATCGCTCGAGCGCGTCGCCGTGGCGGATCCGGCCATCGCCGACATCGTTGTGCTCAAGGGCACGGGCGGACGGCGCGGCTCGGTGCTGGTCGTGGGCAAGAAGGCCGGCATCACGCAGGTCGCTGCGTGGCCGCGCGGCGGCGACCCGGTGCGCTGGGAAGTCCATGTGACGGGCGATCTTCAGAGTGTGTTGGGCGACACCGGCAGCGCCACTGTCGACGCGCGCGGCAACGCGGCGCTCATCAAGGGCCATGCGAACACCATCATCGAACATAGCGGGTTGCAATCGGCGGCGGTCGATGCCACAGGTAAAGGTGGCGTCGTCGTTGACCGCTCGACGGTCGGAGATACGGGGGTGGTGCAGGTCGACGTGAAGATCGTCGAAATCAATCGCAACATCCTCAATCAATTGGGGGCGAGCTTCAGTGCGTCGAAGAAGACGGGCTCGGGCAGCTTTGGCGTGACCTCGGCGCTCAGCTCCGCGTTCGGGGGCACCAACGGATCGAGCGGCGTGGCGAACTTCGGTTCGTTCTTCGGCTCGATCACCCGGGGCGCATTCAGCATGTCGGCCGAGATCGATCTGTTGCAATCGAACGGCCTCGGCCGGGTGCTTGCCGCACCGACGCTGGTGGCCCTCTCGGGGCAGAGCGCGAGCTTTCTCGCCGGTGGCGAGATCCCGGTGCCCCAGTCGGGCGGCCTCGGCACGACCACGATCGTCTACAAGCCGTTCGGGGTGGGCTTGACCGTGACGCCGACGATTCTCTCGCCGAACCGCATTGCACTGAAAGTGGCGCCCGAAGCGTCGGACATCGACTTTACGAACGCCATCGTGACCGACTCGACACAGATTCCCGCGATCACCACACGTCGCGCGGACACGACCGTCGAACTGGGCGATGGCGAGAGCTTCATCATCGGTGGCCTGATCTCACGTACGACGACGTCTGCGGTCGACAAGGTGCCGCTGCTCGGCGATCTGCCGCTCATCGGTGCGTTTTTCCGCAATCTGAAGTACAGCAGCGCCGAGAAGGAGCTGGTCATCGTCGTCACACCGCATCTGGTGAAACCCGTGGCCCGTGGGGCGGACATACCGCTGCCGGGCGATACGCGCGAGCGCCGTCCGGGACCGGTCTGGGGGGCTTACCTGATGGGCGTGGCAAGCGACAGCGAATTGCCGGGTTTTTCGAAGTAGCGCCGACACCGGCAGGAAAGCGGCATCGAGCGGATAACAGCGAGAGCCGGGACAGGGCAGCAAGGAGTGCACAAATGAACGCACCGACGCGAATACTGGACACCATGACAGAGTTGCATCGCTTCCTTTTTTGCAGTGCGCATGCCGGCCACGGTCAGTGGCTCTCGGCGGCGCTGAGCGAAGAGGGCGTCGTGCTCCAGGAGGCCGACCGTCCGGCGCAATTGCAGCAACGCATCGGCGATCTCGACCCGCAGGTCGTGCTGCTCGATTTCTCCGGAGAGCCGACGGAGCACACCGGCGATAGCCCTGACGGGGGCATTGCCGCGGCTACCGAACTCGCACACATGCTCAAGCGCGTGGCACCCAAACTGCCGCTGGTGGCCGTGGGTTCGATGGTGCGCGCCGACGGCATGAAAGCGGCCATTCGCGCCGGGGTGCACGATTTCATCGACATGCATTCGACGCACGAAGAGGCGCTCGAGGTCATCCGCCGGGTCGTCGAACAGACGCCCACGGTCAACGTTGCGTCACCTCAACGGCACGGCCGTTTCGTGGTGCTCCTTGGCGCGCGAATCGGTGTCGGATGCAGCACGCTCGCCGCACACGTGTCGCAGCTCGGTCAGGAACTGTCGGTGGGGGGGCATCCGGAGAGGACCGCCAAAGCGGCGAAGGCAGCGAACCACAAGGACGACAAGTTCGATGCGTCGCTGCTCGGTCATGTCGCGTTGCTCGATCTTGGGTTGCCCGCGGGCGATGGCATGCTGTATCTCAATACGCAGAGCCAGTTCAGTTTCGCCGAGGCGGTGCAGAACCTGCGGCGATTTGACGAGACCCTCGTGCACACTGCCGTCTCGCACGCGTCGAGCGGTCTGGCCGTACTGCCGCTGCCGCTCGATCTCGGCGACATGCGCAGCGTGGCGGCTGCCGACGCACTCGCGCTGACCGACCGTTTGCGCGCGTTCTTCGATCTGATCGTGGCCGATCTCGGCGGCTTTTCGAATCCGGCATTCGTGGCGAGTCTCGTGCGCGCGGCCGACGAAGTCTGGCTCGTGGTCGATCAGAGTGTGGGCGCGATTGTCTCGCTCGCCTCGCTGCTGCGTGATCTCGAAGAGAAGAGTGTCGAGCGCGATCATCTGCACTTGGTACTCAACCGCTACGATCCGCGTTACGGCATGGCCGCCGACCAGATCGCCAAGCGCTTCGATGTGCCGCTGCTCGCCACGTTGCCCGATCGCCCGCTGGCGATGCTCTCGGCGACCAACCAGGGAAAACTGATTCTCGATACCGCGCGCGGCGACCCGTATGTGCGCGCGTTGCAGCCGCTCGTCGAACGGTTGCTCTTGGCGCAACACGCCAGGGCCGCAGCGCAGCGTCAGTCCTCGGGCTGGCTGGGCCGAATCATCGGAAAGCACTGATATGACCGACTCCATTGAATTTGCCGACGACAAGCGTGCGTTTGCCAATTCGCAGCAATTTCAGGACATCAAGACCGCTGCGCACGAACATCTGCTTGCGCGGATCGAGGAACTCGGCGCCGAATTCGGGCGTTGGAGTCGCAGCGCGATCCAGCAGTTTGTCGATCTGGAGATGGACGGCTTCGTGCGTTTGCGCCGTATTCCGATCAACGAATCGGAACTACGCCAGATATCCGATGCGCTCACGAAAGAACTCGCCGGTTTCGGCCCCATCGAAGATCTGCTCGCAGACCCGGCGGTGGAAGACATTCTGATCAACGGCTACAACGACGTCTATGTTTCGCGCCACGGCGTGCTGGCGCGCGAAGCGTTGCGCTTCTCGGACAACCAGCATCTGCTGCGCATCGTGCGCCGCATTCTCGCGCCTATCGGCCGTCGTCTCGACGAGTCGAACCCGATGGTCGATGCGCGTCTGCCCGACGGCGGGCGTCTCAATGTCGTCATCGAACCGTTGGCGGTGGACGGGCCAGTCGTCTCGATTCGCAAGTTCCGCAAAGACCCGCTCAAGCCTTCCGACCTGCTCGCGCTGGGCAGCTTCAACGAAGAGATTTACGGTCTGCTCGACGCGGCGGTGCGCTCGCGTTGCAACATTCTCGTGTCAGGCGGTACCAGCTCGGGCAAGACATCGCTGCTCAATGCACTGGCCAGCTTCATTCCGGCGATCGAGCGCGTCGTGACGGTCGAAGACACGGCCGAGTTGTCGCTCAATCACCCGCACGTGGTGCGGCTCGAGTCGCGTCAGGGCGGCTTCGACGGATCGGGCGAAGTGACGATTCGCGATCTGATTCGCAACAGCTTGCGGATGCGTCCCGACCGGATCATCGTGGGCGAAGTGCGCGGCTCGGAAGTGCTGGAAATGATGCAGGCCATGAATACGGGCCACGAAGGATCGATGGCGACGATTCACGCCAATTCGCCGCGCGAATGTCTTTATCGTCTCGAAATGCTGGCGGGCTTTGCCGGGTTCCAGGGCAGCGAAAGCAGCCTGCGCCGGCAGATCACCAGCGCGCTCGATTTCATCGTGCAGATCGGTCGTCTGTCGAGCGGGCGCCGGCGCATTCTGTCTATTACCGAAGTCACCGGCGTGTCGGACACGGTGATCTCCACGCAGGAGCTGTACCGCCACGAATCGGTCGTTGGGCCCGATGGCGAAGAGAAGGACCGCTGGATCTCGCTCGGTATCCAGCCGCACTCGCCGAAATTGCAGCGCTACAAAGAGCAAACGCGCAATGCGGCAGCCGCAGCGCAATCTCAGAGCAATACGCCGCCGGATTCGGGCGGTGGCGGCTTCTTCGGACGCCGGCGATGAATCCCGTCGTGCTGTGGGTCATCTGCATCGCTCTGCTGCTGATCGCGGCAGGGCTGGAACTGTGGCGCCGCACGCAAAAGCGCGTGAGAGATCAGGCGACGAGCGCGTTTCTCGAGCAGCAGCTCGCGAATAACGCGCCGCGATTTTCCGCCGGCGAAGGGGCCGCTTCCCGGGCGCCGCGCCGCAAGTCGTTGCCGTGGGAGTTCTTCTTCGAGCGCGCGGGTGTCAAACCCGATCCGATGTTCTACACGTTGCTCATCGCGCCGGGGGTGTTGCTGGCATTCGTGTTGTGGGTCTGGCAGGGGCCACTCTCGGCCATCGTAATCCTCACGCTGTATGTCGCCGGGAATGTGCTGCGTTACGGGGTCAAGGCGGCGCGCCGGCATCGCAACATCGTGCGCCAGTTGCCGGTATTTCTCGATGGCATGGTGCGCATGCTGACCGTCGGCAACAGTCTGCCGGCCGCCTTCCAGACGGCTTCGACCAACGCCGACATGCCGCTGCGCGAGTTGCTCGAACGGGCAGTGCGCCAGGTGCAGGCGGGGGTGGATCTGGACGTGGCGCTCAAGCAGATCGCACGTGTGTATCAGGTCGAAGAGATTTACCTGTTCGCGTCGGTAGTCGATCTGTCCACTCGCTTCGGGGGGCGTGCCGACCAGATCCTGTCCCGTATGTCGGGCTTCATGCGCGATCGCGAGCAGGCGCAGGCCGAGCTGTATGCGTTGTCGTCCGAGACCCGTCTGTCGGCATGGGTGCTGGCCGCACTGCCGATCATCGTCAGTGCGGTGCTGATGCTGCTGAATCCGAAATTCTTCGAGCCGATGTTCCAGGAGGCTGCCGGCATGAAGTTGCTGGGAATCGGCACGGGGCTGGAAGTGGTCGGTGGCTTCGTGTTGTACCGGCTGGCCAAATCGCTGTGAGCGCGGGGGACCCAACGAGATGAACCTGTCCTTGATGTTGTCCGATAGGCACCTGTGGATGATGCTGGGCCTGTTGATGGTCGCGGCGGGGCTGCTGTTGGGCGCGTCGGCCATTTTGCTGCGTGCGATGCGCCAGGGCCGTAGCGAACGCATGATCGATCAGGTACTGGCAAGCCGTCAGCAACAGGCGCTGGCGGCGCTGCGTGCCGCGAGCGCGCCGAGCGGGCTGGGGGGGACGCGCGGCGATGATGGGCTGGAGACGATCGAGGGCGGACAGCGAGGGTGGCGCACGCTGATCGACCGTGCGTCGGCGCTTGGCAAGCAGTGGTCGGAGACACGTCTCGGGCAGCATCTGATCGCGGCCGAGGACCGGTTGCTACTCGCACAGTGCGGCTACGACAGTGTGCGGGCCAAGTCGCTCTTCCTGTTTGTGCGGGTAGCGCTGGCGGTGACGCTGCCGTTGCTCGTCTGGTTGTGGCTGCCGGGTGGCGGCGGGCTGAGCACGATCCTGCGGCTGATCGGCGCTGCCGGGGCAGGGTTGCTCGCACCGAAGTTCTACATACAGCGAAAGGCGGGTCAGCGCCGTCGCGATTTGATCGAGGAACTGCCATTGCTCATCGATCTGTTGCGCTTGCTGCAAGGCGTGGGGCTGTCGATGGATCAAAGCCTGTACGTGGTGGTTTCCGACTTCCGTGAGGTGCTGCCGATCTTGTCCAGGGAGCTTGAAAACGCCAATCGCCAGCACGCCTCCGGGCGGGGGCGCGAGGCGTCGATGGGCCGGCTGCGCGAGGTCTACGACAACGACGATCTGCGTGCGCTCGTACGGCTTATCGTGCAGGTCGAGCAACACGGCGGTGCGGTGCAGGAACCGTTGCAGCAGTTCAGTGACCGCCTGCGGGAACAACGCCGTCAGACGATGAAAGAGCGCATCGGCAAGCTCACCGTGAAGATGACGCTGGCGATGATGCTGACCCTGCTGCCTGCGCTGATGCTGGTGGTCGCCGGGCCGGCCATCCTGTCGCTGACCAAATCGATGGAGGCCATGCAGTGACCATGCCAATCTCGACACACCACCTCTCGGGCGCCGCGCTGGCAGCCGGCGTTCAATACAAACCCAAGGCCGGGCGCGCGGTAGCGGGTTCGCTGACCGCCTTGCTGTGTGCGGCAACGCTGGCCGGATGCGGCGGTCCGCACATTGGCGGATATGGCGCGCCGTCGGCCGCCGCGCTGATGCAGGCGCAACAGAACGACGAAGAGAAGGCCAAGGCCGCTAAACCGGATACGCGCGAGTTGTATCTGTCGATGATTCGTCAAATGCAGGAGCAGGGTTCATATTTTGCGTCGCTCGCCCACATCGATCAGTTCCGGATTCAGTACGGCTCGGCACCGGACGTCGACATTCTCCGGGCCGATGCCTTGCGTGAGACAGGGCAACCGGATGCCGCCGAGCAGGCCTACCGCACGCTGCTGAGTGGAAACGAGGCCGCAGCGGCGTGGCATGGCGTGGGACTGGTTGCGGCGCAGCGCAAGGATTACGCTGGGGCGGCGCAGTCGCTGCGCGAAGCGGTGTCTCGCGCGCCGACGGAGGCGTTCTATCTGAGCGATCTCGGTTTTGCGTTGCTGAACAACGGCGACACCGGGGCGGCGCGCGTGCCGCTGGCTCAGGCCGCCGAGTTACGGCCGGACAGCCGCAAGGTACTCAGCAATCTGGCGGTGTACCTCGTGGTGACGGGCGAGCGCTCGCGCGCGGACGACATGATGACGCGCGCGAAGATGCCGCAGGCCACGCGCGACGCGATCGACAAGCTCGCTGCGGATATCCGCGCACAGGGGAAAGCACGCCGTGCTGCGGCCGCGCATGCTGCTGCGCAGGCCGCAGCCACGATTGCACCGCCCATGTCAGCCGCGGCGACCGCGCAGGGCGGGGCGGGAAGTGCCGTTGTGGCTGGCGCCGCCGGCGGCCCGGTCGTCGTGCGTCTGACATCAGGCAGCGAACCGGGCACGGGACAAACGAAAACGCAGGTCAAGGCGGCAGCGGCGGACGCCACGCTGGCGCGCGCGAGTGACGCCGCCCGCAGCGATATGCCGACGTCGATGCTCGATCGTTTCGGCCATTCGCAGTGAGGCAGTGCCTTCTTCATTCATGCACGGCGCAGACCACTAGACAAGAGTCGCGCAATATCAGGGAGACGCGATGATGGCAGTCCAGAATTGGCAAGGAAAGCCGGGCTCCCGGCTGCTGGGCGCGGCGCAGCTTACCGTGGCCGTGTCCGTGCTTTGGGCCGGGGCGGCTGCGGCGCAGACCAATGCGCCGATCACCGGATCGATGGGCGGCGCAGACGCCCGCAACGTGGCGGCACCGGCGCAGACGGCCCCCGTGGTGCAACCCATGCCGGCGGCAGGAGACGCAGGACAGGCACAAGCGGCGCAGACGGCACAAGCCGCGGCGCCTGCGGCACAGCCCAGACGTGTGCCGCGAAACGTGGTTCGCCGCGATACGCCGTTGCGCGTGGGGGAGCACGCTCGCGGCGGCATGCTTGGCGACGAGACCGAGGCCTTGCTTGCGCTGCAAGCGAGCAATCTGGCAGCCGGGCCGGGCTTGCCGATGCTGGGTTCGACCGCCTCGCGTGCCTACAAGCGCTATCTGGATAGTTTCACGTACCCGATTCCGCAGTTCTATCCAACGATGATCCAGACCGACGGTGGAAGCGGCGCAGGGGGGAGCGGCGGTGGTGGCAGCGGTGGCGCTGCCCCCGGAGCCACGGGGGCTGGCGCGAGCCAGTGATGCGCCATGATATTGCGTGCGCGTGTGCGCAAATCGGCGCGTATGACGCCTCCCGGCGGGCGGCAGCGCGGGTCGGTGCCGATTTTGTCCTTCATCTTCCTGATCGTGGTGCTGATTCTCGCGTTCGCCCTCGATGCAGGCAACGTGTTCATGCAGCGCCGAAATTTGCAGCGCGCCGCAGATATGGCGGCGCTCGCGGGAGCGCAAACGCTTCCGGGGTGTGCCAACGCCACATCTTTCGCTGCCGTTGCCTCGGCAAACGCGAAAGCGAACATCAACTCCACGGCGTTGCAGGTGGCGTCGTCGTGCGGTGTCTGGACGTCGCCTGCGGCTAACGCCACGGGACCGGGAACGTTTGTCCCGGTGACCTCGGGCAATGCCGCGAGCGGCAACGCGGTGTCGGTCACGCTGTCGATGGCGGTGCCGTCGTTCTTTCAACTCGTTGGCACACGTACGGTCACGGCGACCGCCATCGCGCGCAAGGCGCCAGCCGTCGTGACGTTCACGGTCGATTCGGGGTTGCTGGCGCTAAATTCAAGTAATTCACTCTTGGGGCCTTTGCTCGATGCGCTCGGATTGAAAACGCAGGACTATATATTGGCGAGGCAACAACTCGCTGGTGTGACCATTACACCGCAAGGTTTGTTACAGGCGCTCGGCGTGCCGGTTACGGGGGACATTTCGGTCGGGACGATCAATGGCGTACTGGCAGTCCAGAAGCTGACCGTCAGCAAGCTGCTCGACGTGACGAAAACGGCACTGGCGACGCAAAACGGTGCACTGTCGGCGTCGGTCTCGTTGATGAACAACCTCATTAACGTATTCAACAACGGAACTGGCCTTAAGAACGGAACGGGCAATGCGCTGGACTTGCCGGTGCAGTTGTTTGGAACAGCGACCAGTCCTGGCGTTTTCGCCAACATCGATATGCCTGGCGTGAGCACGGCAAATGCGCTTACCGCTAACGTCGCGGTTGCCGATCTCATTACGGCTGCGATCTTTGGAGGTACCGGGACCAGCGGCTTCTCGATTCCAATCTCGTCACCGACCCTTGGCGTGACGGCAAACGCAAACGTGGTCTCCCCACCTCAGATCGGCATCGGGGGAATCGACGCACAGGCTACTGCTGCGCAGGTGAGATTGATGCTCAATGTCAGTACTTCTGGGAGCCTGCTTGGCGGGGTACTCAACGGGGCTAATACCTCTCTCTCGCTCCCGCTTACGATCGAGGTCGCACAGTCAACTGCTAAGGTGACGGCGTTGCAATGTGGTGCCACACCTTCGGCAACGTTTGAGGTCACGTCAGGATTAGTGAACGTATGCGTAGGAACCGCACCGGGTGTCAACATGGCGACAAACACCGCCAGTTGCACCACGCTCATGACATCACCCGCGAACATCGCGACTTTACTTGGCCTGGTTACCGTGAGTGCGAACGTCAATGTTTCTCCTGTGACGAATGCATTATCGGCCGTAACGATCAGTGCCCCGTTTCCGCAAAGCTCACCGCCGCTTGGCTCTACCCTGAAACTCTCTCAACTTGTTCCTGCACTGGTTAGTGGTTTGATACTGAGTGTAGGGAGTAATGGGGCTTCGGATTCAACGACCATTGCGAACGGCTTGGTTTCCAACGTACCAGCCAGTGCAACTAGTTTGACCATTTCGACAATCAATTCATTTCTCTCCAATGCCGCAAAAGGGTTGAAGGCGACTGCGGAGGGACTCGAGGCGACGCTTGGCGGTGTATTGACGCTTAATGGACCTCAAATGGCTAACGGGGTTGCGGCGTTGATTAACGGGGTGCTCAGTACTGTTGGAGGACTTGTAACCGGTCTGCTCGGGGTGTTAAGCGATGGGGTCTGCAATTCGTTCATATTCCCCGACGCAGTGAAGAGTTGTCGCGTTGGGGCTGTATCTGGCTCCATCGGTACGAGCAACATCGCTCCAATTCTCGGTAGCATTTTGTACACGCTGCTCAATCCATTGCTTACACCGTTGAGTGACTTGCTGAATTCTCTTGTCTCGTCGTTGGGCATCACGCTCGGCATGACGACGGTGACGGTCGATAGCATCAACTGCCAGAACGGCCTGGTACAACTGGTGTATTAGCGGGGCCCCACACGGCGGGGCCTCATCCGAAGCGCAGACGAAGCAGGACAGGAACATTGAACTTCACCATGACGAACGCCGAAGGCGGTTGTCGACCAGCGGACAAGCATGAAAAGCAAGCCAGTACGTGAAGATCTCGACGTGTATGTGTGGGAAGGCAAGTCGGACATTGCCGACCGTGTGGCGCATTGCCTCGCGAGCTTCGACATGGAAGTCATTCGCGCCGACGGCATCGATCTGTCGCGCGAGCGCACCAAGACGCGTCCGTCCATCGCGGTGGTCAGCGTGTCGGTGATCGAAGGCGCATCGACCAACGCGCAGGAGTGGCAACTGGGCCACGGCATGCCCGTGATCTGGGTCGCGACCACACCGCGCGAGAGCGATCCGCGTGTGTATCCGCCCGAGTACAGCAACATCCTCACGCTCGACTTCTCGGGGGCGGAGCTGCGCACGCTCATCTTCAAGCTCTCGAGCGCCATTGCGCAAGCCGACCGTGCCCCGGCACCGGCCGACCCGCTTGTCGCGCAATCGAGCGCCATGCTCGGGCTGCTCGCCGAGGTGGACGCCTTCGCCGACTGCGATTCTAACGTCCTCATCCATGGCGAGACCGGGGTGGGCAAGGAGCGCATCGCCCGCCTGCTGCACGACAAGCAGAGTCACTACGGGCAGGGGCCTTTCGTTGCCGTGAACTGCGGCGCGATTCCCGATGGCCTGTTCGAGTCGCATTTCTTCGGGCACGCCAAAGGGGCCTTCACCGGTGCCCTCTATTCGCACAAGGGCTATTTCGAGCAGGCCAACGACGGCACGCTCTTCCTCGACGAAATCGGCGACCTGCCGCTGTATCAGCAAGTCAAGCTGCTGCGGGTGCTTGAAGACAGCGCGGTGACGCGTCTGGGCTCGGCGCAACCGGTGAAGCTCGACTTCCGCCTCGTCGCGGCCACCAACAAGAACCTCAAGACGATGGTGCGCGACGAATTGTTCCGCGCCGACCTGTTCTACCGGCTCGCCGTCATCGAGTTGCATATCCCGAACCTTGAAGCGCGTGGGCCGGTCGATAAGCTGGCCGTCTTCACGACCTACCTCGGCAAGGTGGTGGGCGACAGCGAAGCGGGCGCGCAAGTGCCGCCCTGGCTGCGTGAGCTGGTCGAGGGGGGCGTGTTTCCCGGTAACGTGCGCGAGATGCGCAATATCGCCGAGCGCGTCGGCATCATCTACCGGCAACTGGGCGGCTGGGACGAACGGCGCATCCGTCCGATCTTCGACGCGCTTTCGATTGGCACCGCCGTACGGGGCGACGACTCGTCACGCGGCGGGGCGCTGAACGAGCGCGCCCGTTGGGACGTCACCGAGCGGGCCCGCATCGTCGCGGCGCTCGATGCCAATGGCTGGCGGCGTCAGGATACGGCCAACGCGTTAGGCATCAGCCGCAAGGTGCTGTGGGAGAAGATGCGCAAATATCAGATCCTCGGCAACGATTCGGAACTAGCCAACGAGTACGAGGCGTGAGGGGCTCCGTGTTTTGCGTGGGCAACGGCTCGATTTTCGTTCGCATGACGGGATTTGTCTGACAAAGAAGTTCCGTTCGTAGGAACTGGCGCGGACCCCGTAGTTGCGTGGTATCAACAGATGAAATCTAGCGGGCACAATTACGCATTCCCTGCTTGGAAGAGCGCGTCGCAATGGATAGAATTGTCGGCTGTTGCGGGCATGCGGTTATCATTCCACGAATACGCAGGTCTCAGATCCTCGGAACGGAGTCCGGGGTGGCGATTGAATGCGACGAATAAGGGTCGTGAAACGATCCGGTCGATAACAGGAAAACAGATCAGATGAAAATCAGTGATTGCCGGGGGCGGTTTTGGTTGGGCGTGGGGGTGGCATGCCTGGCAGCCTGGGGAACGTCAGCGGGCGCTGCAGATGCCGTCAGGGATGTGACCGGCGCGACGCCCGCTCAGCTCGCGGCTCCGGCAGTGCCTGCGCAATCGGCCTCGGCTCCGGCGGCGGCCTCGGGGGCGATTCAGGAACTGCGCGATCGTATCCAGAACAAGGAAGTCACCGAACTTCGCACCACGTACAACGGCCGCTACGGCGCGAGCCTGTTGTTCTATCCCCAAACGATGGGCTACTACGTTGCCCTGTTCCATGAAGGGCAGTTCTGGCGCGTTGTGAAGGTGAACAACGAGAAGAAGGCCGAAGCGTTGTATGGCGACTTCGTCCGTCAGACGCAGGTGCTTGCCGACGTTGAAATCCGCCGCATCAAGCTCGAAGCCCAAAAGACGATGATGGAGCGCCAACTCGCCGTAAGCGAAGCGCGCCTGAACGCGGTGCAGAGCGACCTGGCGATCCAGCGTCAGCAGGAGCAGGCGCTGGCCCAGAACCAACAGGCCGTGCGGGAGCAGGCTGCGGCACTGGAAACGGAACGTACCGCTGCGCGTATTCGCCTGACGGACCTGCAAGGCCAGATTCGTTCGTTGGAAGCCGAGCAGAATAGCGCCGACTCGGATCTCGTGCGCTCGATCAAGGGCACCGGCAACCGCAAAGCGACGCGCCGTCATTAAGTGCGTTGCCCGTCGACCGGTCGTCGGGCGACGTCTCAAGACATGAGAAAGCCGCCTTCGGGCGGCTTTTTTCATGGGTGAATGCGTCATGGTTTGACCCGCAGACGCCCGCCCGGTGGGGCTGCGCTGCGTTGCGCGCACGGCCGCTACACGCAATTGCGGCGACTGTCGACATACGAATCGCACATGTCTGACATATGTCTCGCATTTGCAACTCGAACTGCGGTGCCGCGCACGCTATGGCGCTGCATGACAGGGAGGCTAAACCCTTGCTGTGACGTGCTGGTCACGGGGCGCGGCTCGAATTATCCTAGTGAACCATGTCATGTAAGACATCCGGCACTCAGCACCTGTCCGGACTGGCGAGGGAACCGGCGCCCAGTTAGAATAGCGCCCATTTTGTGCAGCGCAATAAAGCGATTACCCAAACCTTATGACGCAAAACATACGACACGGGCAGCGCCCTCAGGCCATGCCCGCGCTCATGGTGGCGGCCATCGGCGTGGTCTTCGGCGATATCGGCACCAGCCCGCTCTATGCGCTCAAGGAATGTTTTGATCCACAGCATGGCATTCCGTTTACTCCACAAGCTGTGTTCGGCATCATCTCGCTGATCTTCTGGGCACTGGTGATCGTTGTTTCCCTTAAGTACGTGCTGTTCGTGATGCGTGCGGACAACCGTGGCGAAGGCGGCGTGCTCGCGTTGATGGCGCTCAGCCTGCGCAGTGTGCGTTCCGGCAGCAGGTGGGCATCGGTGCTGATGATGCTCGGTATGTTCGGTGCCTGCATGTTCTACGGCGACGCGGTCATCACCCCGGCCATCTCCGTGATGTCGGCGGTCGAGGGGCTGGAGATTGCCGCACCCTCGCTCTCGCGCTTCGTGCTGCCGATCACCATCGTCATTCTCATCGTCCTGTTCTCGATGCAGAAGTCGGGTACGGCCAAGGTCGGCCGCCTGTTCGGGCCGGTAATGGTGACGTGGTTCGTGATTCTTGGCGTGCTCGGTGTGTACAACATCGTCGCGGCGCCCGAGATCATGAAGGCGATCAATCCGTACTACGGCATCCATTTCATTCGCACACACGCGCTGCAAGCCTATATCGTGCTCGGCTCGGTGTTCCTGGTGCTGACCGGTGCCGAAGCGCTGTATGCCGATATGGGGCACTTCGGGATTCGTCCGATTCGTTTCGCGTGGACGGCGCTGGTGTTCCCGGCACTGGTGCTGAACTACTTTGGGCAGGGCGCGCTGCTGCTTACGAATCCGAAAGCCATCGAGAACCCATTCTTCCTGCTGGCTCCGGACTGGGCGCTGCTGCCGCTGGTGATCGTGGCGACGGCAGCCACCGTGATTGCCTCGCAGGCCGTGATCTCGGGGGCGTTTTCGCTCACCAGTCAGGCGATTCAGCTCGGTTACGTGCCGCGCATGAAGATCATGCATACGTCCGATCGTGAGATCGGACAGATCTACATGCCGATGATCAACTGGGCGCTACTGCTGGTCATCATCTGGATCGTGCTGGCGTTCAAGTCGTCGAGCAATCTGGCGGCGGCATACGGTATCGCCGTGACGACGACGATGGTCATCACGACGATTCTCGCTTGCGTGGTCATGGTCAAGGTCTGGAACTGGAACAAGTTCCTGGTGGCGCTGATCATTACCGGCTTCCTCGTGGTCGACTTCGCGTTCTTCGGCGCGAACCTGATCAAGGTGGAAGAGGGCGGTTGGTTGCCGCTGGCGCTGGGCGCGTTCCTGTTCTTCATGCTGATGACGTGGCACAAGGGGCGTCAATTGCTGCGCGAGCGCACGGCGGCCGACGGTATTCCGCTAGGGCCGTTCCTGCAAGGCCTGCTCGCGCATCCGCCGCATCGTGTGGCGGGCACCGCGATTTATCTGACCGGTGGCAACACGCAGGTGCCCGTGAGTCTGCTGCACAACCTCAAGCACAACCGCATCCTGCACGAGCGCACCATTTTCCTGACGTTCCGGACGGTCGACGTGCCGTACGTCGAGGACGCCAACCGGATCGAGGCCAAGGATCACACGGGTGGCCTGTACAGCGTAGTTGCCACGTTCGGTTTCAACGAGACGCCCGACGTGAAGGAAGTGCTGCATCTGCTCGAAGCGAAGACGGACATGCACTTCGAGCTGATGGATACGTCGTTCTTCCTCGCACGCGAGACCGTTGTGCCGACGAAGCTGCCGGGCATGTCGATCTGGCGCGAACGCCTGTTCGCATGGATGCATCAGAACGCAGCCAAGCCGACCGACTTCTTCAGCATTCCCGCGAACCGCGTGGTTGAGTTGGGAACGAAGATCGAGATTTGATGGCGGTGCTGCGCCTTCTCGATGAAGGTGCTGCACGAAGTAAAGAAGAAGCCGGTGGCGCGCAATCTCCACCGGCTTCTTTTCGTCTGGCCGAAAAATAAAAGGCCCGCGATCCGAAGATGGCGGGCCTGTCGCGGCGCGCGGGTGACGCACCGCTCTACGGCACGCTTTGCCTATCGCTTGAGCTTGGCGAAAGCGGCTGCCATGGCGCTCACCGTTTCCGGTTCGCGTTGACGGCCACCGCCACCGCCGCCACCGCCACGATGGCCGCCGCCGTTACCGCTTCGCGCGCCGCTACCACCGCTGCTGCCCGGACGGTCGGAGGCGCCGGCGACCGGCAGATCGTCGTTCAGCCGCATGGTGAGCGAGATACGCTGACGGCGCGGATCGACTTCGAGCACTTTCACCTTCACGATGTCGCCGGCCTTCACGACTTCGTGCGGATCTTTGATGAACTTCGTCGACATGGCCGAGACGTGCACCAGACCGTCCTGATGCACACCGATGTCGATGAACGCGCCAAAGGCGGCCACGTTCGTCACCACGCCTTCGAGTTGCATGCCCGGCTTCAGGTCGCTCAGCTTCTCGACGCCTTCCTGGAACGTTGCCGTCTTGAATTCCGGTCGCGGATCGCGGCCCGGCTTTTCAAGTTCGCTCAGGATGTCCTTCACGGTCGGCAGGCCGAAGCGTTCGTCGACGAATTCGTTCGCCGAGACGCTGCGCACGACCGAGCCGTTGCCCATGACGTCGCCGATAGTCTTCTTGATCTTCTCCAGAATACGTTCGACGACCGGATACGCTTCCGGGTGGACCGACGAGCGATCGAGCGGGTTGTCGCCGCCGTTCACGCGCAGGAAGCCGGCGGCTTGCTCGAAAGTCTTGTCGCCAAGGCGCGGCACCTTCTTGAGCGACTCGCGGTTCGGGAAAGGACCATTGCTGTCGCGGAAGTCGACGATGTTCTTCGCGAGCGTGCTGTTCAGACCCGAGACCCGGGCGAGCAGCGGCGCCGATGCCGTGTTGACGTCGACGCCCACGGCGTTCACGCAATCCTCGACAACGGCATCGAGCATGCGCGCCAGTTCGCGCTGGTTCACGTCGTGCTGATATTGGCCCACGCCGATCGCTTTTGGCTCGATCTTGACGAGTTCGGCCAGCGGGTCTTGCAGGCGGCGGGCGATAGACACCGCGCCGCGCAGCGACACGTCGAGTTCGGGGAATTCCTTCGCCGCGAATTCGGAAGCCGAATACACCGAAGCGCCTGCCTCGGAGACAACGATCTTCTGGAGCTTGAGTTCAGGGTGACGCTTGATCAGCTCGAGGGCGAGCTTATCGGTCTCACGTGAGGCCGTGCCGTTACCGATGCTCACCAGTTCCGCGCCGGTGGCGGCCGCGATCTTCGAGAGTCGCGCGAGCGAGCCGTCCCAGTCGCGACGCGGCTCGTGCGGGTAAATGGTGTCGGTGCCCAGCAGCTTGCCCGTGGGGTCGACTACGGCCACCTTCACGCCGGTGCGCAGGCCAGGGTCCAGGCCGATCACGCCCTTCGGGCCGGCGGGGGCTGCGAGCAGCAGCGCCTTGAGGTTGCGCGCAAACACGCGAATGGCCTCGTTCTCGGCGCTTTCGCGCATCTGCGTGAGCAGTTCCGACTCCAGATGGGGCTGCACCTTCACGCGCCAGCACCAACGGCAAACGTCCGCCAACCACTTGTCGGCGGCGCGGTTCTGCTGGCGAACGCCGAAGTGCCCGGCGATCACGCCTTCGCACGGGTGCGGGATCTGGGCATCGAGTTCTTCGCCCAGGCCCAGTTTGACCATCAGAATGCCAAGGTTACGGCCGCGGAAGAGGGCGAGCGCACGGTGCGACGGCACCGCAGCGATCGGCTCGGCGTAGTCGTAGTAATCGCGGAATTTCTCGCCTTCCTCGCTTTCCTTGCCTTCGACGACCTTCGAGGACACTACACCCTGATTCCACAGGTAATCGCGCAGCTTGCCGAGCAACTCGGCCGTTTCGCCAAACTGTTCGGACAGGATGTCGCGAGCGCCATCGAGCGCGGCCTTGATGTCCGCCACGCCTTTTTCGGCGTCGACAAACTTGGCAGCTTCGGTTTGCGGGTCGAGCGTCGGGTCGGCGAGCAACGCCTGCGCGAGCGGGTCGAGACCGGCTTCGCGGGCGATTTGCGCGCGAGTGCGGCGCTTCTGCTTGTAGGGAAGGTAAAGATCTTCGAGCGTTTGCTTCGTTTCAGCCGCCTCGATGGCGGTGCGCAGTTCGTCGGTCAGCTTGCCTTGCTCTTCGATACTTGCCAGGATCGCGGCACGGCGCTCTTCCAGCTCGCGAAGATAAAGCAGGCGCTCTTCCAGCGTGCGCAACTGCGTGTCATCGAGGTTGTCGGTCACTTCCTTGCGGTAGCGAGCGATGAAGGGCACGGTGGCGCCTTCGTCCAGCAGTTGCACGGCGGCGGCGACCTGACGCGGCTGCACGCTGAGTTCGTCGGCGATGCGTTGAACGATCTGAAGGGCTACGTTTTGCGTCATGAGTGTTGCGAGTTACCCAAGTGCCAGGAGCGGGGCATTTTGCCATAAACCGCGGGCGCGTCCGGGCAGGCAATGCTAAAATTTGGCATCACTCTGCTCAACTTCATGATTTCCTTCGAAAAATTGTTTTCGTGCCTGTATTCACGCCATCACGTGCGTGTGTCGCTGAGCGCGGTTGGGGCGTTCGGCGTCATGACGGCGGCGGCCGTTCTGCCCGGCGCGTCGTTCGCACAGGGGCTCTCGGCTGCCGAGGCCGCCGGCCGTACGACCGAACAGCTCCGGGTGCCGCATGTCCCGTTCGATGCCACGGCCGATCGCACGCCGTCGCCGGCCAGCAAAGCCAGTGCCGCCGCAGCCGCCGAGGACGATCGACCCGTTGCCTACGACGACCAGCTCGATCTGCATCCTGCCGATGACGACTTCGCCGGTCGCCATGCCCTGCTCGATCGTCAGCGCGCCTGGATCGACTATCGCTTCGAGCAAGCGAAGTACGACTGTGCATCGAAGTTCTTTGTGAACTACTGCATCGATAACGCTCGCGACAAGCAGCGCGAAGCGCTGAAGGCCGTGCGCAGCCAGCGGCTGGTGCTCGAAGATCAGGAGCGCCGTGCGCGTGCGCAGGAGCGCGACGAGCGTCTGGCGGAAAAACGCGCTCAGACGGCGGCTGAAGCGCCGCAGCGCGCCGCAGAGCGTGCAAAGAACGTCTCGGATTACGAGACCAAGCAGGCCGAGTATCAACAGCGCGTGACCGAGCGAACGGGGCAGGCCCCGCAGCGTGCGGCTAACGCTGAACAGTACAATGCCAAGCAAGCCGGACAGCAACAAAAGCTCGACGAGGCGAAGGCAACGGCGGCGCAAAAGGCGGCTGAGCGCGAAGAGAACGTGCGCAAGTACAACCAGAAGCAGCAGGACGCCATCGAGCGCCAGAAGAAGTCCGACGAGCGCCGCAAGGAATCGCAATCGGGCGACTCGCCGGCGAAAAAGACGTTGCAGGGACAATGAACGATGGCCAGGCCGGCGGCGCTGTGCGCCGTGCGGCCTGCGATAGCAGCGTTTGTGTCCTTCACCCCTTCCGCAGGAACCGGAACATTTGAGAGTTGCAGGAGAGTTGCCACGATGCAGCATGATCTTCACTCCATTGGGCGTCGCATCATCGAGTTGCAGATAGAGCACCGGGATCTGGATTTTCTGATCGACAAATTGCTGACGGAGCCCGCGTACGACGAACTTCAGGTCACCCGGCTCAAGAAGCGCCGTCTGAAAATCAAGGACACGATTACCCTGCTGCAAGTGCAGCAAATGCCGGACCAGCCCGCCTGAGCGGGTGCCCCGCGCGACGTTCGCGACATTCACCCGGACGTTCACGCAGTTTCTTTCCATTGCCGGCGTCGTGAATCCTGTTGGTGGGATCTGCGGCGCCCTTGAGTTTTCTTGCCGTTTTGACCGATTCCGCCGCCGCATCCAGCGATTCTCCCGATATCTCCCCAAGCCCCGACGCGCCCACTTTCCACGGACTCAAGCCGCTTGCCGCAAAACGCGAGCGCGAGTTGCAGGAAATCTTCGGCGACGGCGGGATGCTCGCTCGCGCGATCGACGGCTATCGCTCGCGCGAGCCGCAGACCGAGATGGCGCGCGCCGTGGCCGCAGCCATGGACACGCACGACACGCTGATCGCCGAGGCGGGAACGGGCACAGGCAAGACCTACGCCTATCTCGTGCCTGCCATGTTGTGGGGCGGCAAGACGATCATCTCGACCGGCACCAAGCATTTGCAGGATCAGATCTTCGCGCGCGACATTCCCACCGTGCGCAAGGCGCTCGCCGTGCCGGTGACGGTGGCCATGCTCAAGGGTCGTGCGAACTACCTCTGCCATTACTATCTGGAGCGCACCCAGCAGGAAGGGCGCTTTGCTTCGCGCCACGAAGCGGCGCAGTTGCGTGAAATCGTGACGTTTGCGCAAGTCACGCACAGCGGTGACAAGGCGGAGTTGGCGTCCGTGCCCGAGAACGCGCCGATCTGGGCGCAAGTCACGTCCACCCGCGATAACTGCCTCGGTCAGGAGTGTCCGCGTTACAAAGATTGCTTCGTGATGCAGGCGCGCAAGGAAGCGCAGCAGGCAGACCTCGTTGTGGTCAATCATCACCTTTTCTTTGCGGACGTGATGCTGCGCGACACCGGCATGGCCGAACTGCTGCCGAGCGCGAACACGGTGATCTTCGACGAAGCGCACCAGTTGCCCGAGACGGCCACGCTCTTTTTCGGCGAGACCGTGTCGACGGGGCAGATGCTCGAACTGGCGCGCGATTGCGTGGCGGAAGGGCTGATTCATGCGCGCGATGCGGCCGATTGGGTCAAGCTCGGTGCGAATCTCGAGCGGGCGGCGCGCGACGTGCGTCTGACGTTCGGGCAAGACAATACGCGCATGTCGGTGGCGCAATTGGCGGACGATCACGAGTTGTTCGGCGCGCTCGACGGTGTGGATGTAGCGTTACTGGACATAATCGAGACGCTCCAACATCAGTCCGAGCGGGCCGAGGCGCTGGCGACGTGCTTGCGTCGTGCGCTGGAGTTGCATCAGCAGCTAGAGCGTTGGCAGACGGGGGCGACGCCGCCTGTACCCGGCGAGCAGCCGTTGCCATTGCTGGACCCGGACGCGCCGCGCGTTACCGACAGCAAGCGCGAGAAGGCCGCCCGCGCCCGTGAGGCGGAAGCTGCGCGGCTTGCCGTCGAAGCCAAGGCGGCGCAGGACAACGCGACAGGCGAAGGCAGGGCGGAAAAGACATACACGCCGCCGGAGACCGTGCGCTGGATTGAAGTGTTTTCGCAGGCGGTGCAGTTGCATCAGACCCCGCTGTCGATTGCGCCGATCTTCGCAAAACAACGGGCCGGTGCGCCAAGAGCCTGGATCTTCACGTCGGCCACGTTGTCGGTGAAGGGCAACTTCATGCACTACGCGGCGCAATTGGGCCTCGATGCCGGCAAGTCGCTCTCGCTCGCCAGCCCCTTCGATTATCCGAACCAGAGTTTGCTGTACGTGCCGCGCGGATTGCCGCAGCCATCCTCGCCGGGATTCACCGACGCTGTGCTCGACGCGGCTTTGCCTGTGCTGGAAGTGAGCGGCGGGCGGGCCTTTGTCCTGTGTACGACATTGCGCGCGGTGAACCGGGCGGCTGAGCGTCTGCGCGAGGAGTTCGACCGCCGTGGCTGGCCTTATCCGCTGCTTGTACAGGGCGAGGCGAGCCGCACCGAGTTGCTCGACCGATTCCGTGCGCTTGGCAATGCCGTGCTCATCGGCAGCCAGAGTTTCTGGGAAGGGGTGGACGTGCGCGGCGAGGCGTTGTCGCTCGTCATCATCGACAAATTGCCGTTCGCGCCGCCGGACGATCCGGTGTTGGCCGCGCGGCTCGATGCGCTCACGAAGAAGGGGCTCAGCCCGTTCGCTGTGCACCAGTTGCCGCAGGCGGTCATTACGCTCAAACAGGGGGCCGGGCGCTTGATCCGCTCGGAGGGGGATCGCGGCGTGCTGATGATCTGCGATCCGCGTCTGGTCGACAAGCCTTATGGGCGACGGATCTGGCAGAGCCTGCCGCCGTTCAAGCGCACCCGTGAACTGCCTATCGTGCGCGGTTTCTTCGATGAGATCGCCGCCGACGCGGACAGTTGATTCGCTGACGTTCAGAGAGAGCGGCCAGACGGAGGCGTCTGGCCCTCACGACCGTGCGAAGTACTACGGTCCCGCGTCAGGCCGGCATCGCATCCAGCCAGCGCCCAATGACCGCCGGGGCCACGTCGGACAATCGAGCGTGGTGCTCGCGTGCCTGAGCGCGCAACGCGACCGGATCGATCTTCGCGGCACCCAATTCGCAAGCGTGCCCCACCAACCAGGCTTCGATGCGCGCGGCGTCGGCTTCCAGATGGAATTGCAATCCCAAGGCATGCGTGCCTGAAGCGAAAGCCTGATTCTCCCCAATCGCAGTGCGCGCCAGATGCTCGGCACCGGCCGGGATGTCGAACTGATCGCCGTGCCAATGAAGCACGCTGGCATCGCCCAGTGCCGCCAACGGGGACGTCTGCCCGGCATCGGTAAGCGTCAATGGGGCATAACCGATCTCTTTCACGCCGAGCGGATATACCTTCGCGCCCATCGCGCGTGCCATCAGTTGCGCGCCGAGACAGATGCCGAGGATCGGTGTACCGGCATCCAGGCGCGCTTTCACCAACGCCAGTTCCTCTGCGACAAACGGGTGTATCGCTTCATCGAAGGCACCGATCGGTCCGCCCAGCACGACGACCAGATCGGGCGCGAGAACATCGATCGAACGCAGATCGGCAAGCGGTGCGTCCACGTAGGCAATGGTGTAGCCTCGTTCGGTGAAGTACGGTGCGAGCGTGCCGAGATCTTCGAAATGCACGTGACGCAGGGCGAGCAATGTCTTGCGGGAGGCGGGGGAAGCCGTCACGAAACCATCTCCAGGTAGGAAGCCTTCACATGCATGTCATGACGGCTTCGGTAGCAGTGGAACACTGAGCGGAAACAAAAAGCCCTCGCGAGCGAGGGCTTTCCGGCGAGGCAATCGGACAAGGGCAGCGGTTTAACGCCAGATCTGCCACCAGGACTTCTTGTCGCTGCCGTCGCCGTCGATGCGACGGCCCACGGTCAGATAGCCGCTTTTCGGATAGGTCTTTTCCATCACGCGGCGGGCATCGTCACGCAGTTCGGTCATGCCGAGTTTGTCGTAAGACTTGATCATGATGCCCAGTGCATCTTCCAGCGCGGGCGCCTGATCGTAGTCCTGCAACGCGGTCTGTGCGCGGTTGACGGCAGCGAGGTAGGCGCCACGACGATAGTAGTACTCGGCGGCGTGCACTTCATGAGCGGCCATGGCGTTCACAGCATAGCGCATGCGCAGGGCGGCGTCGTTCGCGTACTTGCTGCTCGGGTAGTGCTCAACCAGATACTTGAAGCTGTCGTACGCCGCGCGCAGTGCCTTCGGATCGCGTTCGCTGAGATCCTGGCCCGAGAAACGGCCTAACAGACCCAGATCGTCGTTGAAGTTGATCAGGCCCTTGAGGTAATAGGCGTAATCGATCGACGGGCTGTCCGGATGCAACCGGATGAAGCGGTCGACGGCGGCGAGGGCCTGCGCCGGCTCGTTGTCCTTGTAATAGGCGTAAGCCGTATTGATCTGCGCTTGCTGCGCGTGCGGGCCGAACGGGTCGCGCCCTTCAAGCAACTCGTAATACTTGGCGGCCTTAGTGTAGTCGCCGCTATCAAAGCTGTCCTTGGCTTCCGAGTATAATTTGTTCGTCGACCAGCCGGCCGTTTCGTCGACTTTCTCCGGCAGAATGCCGCAGGCGGCCACGCTGCCGACCACGAAGGCGGCCAGCGTCAGATGTTTGACAAGTTTCAGGGCTTGCATGCTCGTTAGCTTCACTTCTCGATGACCCGTTCAATTCTGCCGGATTATAGCGTAACCGCCTCATTCGCCACGGAAAATGCGGAGGATTCGTCTGACGACGACCTCGACTTGCTTCCGGAGGCGCTCCCGAGTCCTCCCCATGGCCCGCTTTCCGGGGCTTCGCCGGCCGGCTCCGCATTGTCGGACGGGGTTGGCGTCAATGTGCCGCTCAGCGCCACGCTTCCCGACGCACTGGCTGGAGAGCGTCTGGACAAAGCGCTCGCGCAGTGTTTTCCTGAATATTCCCGTAGTCGTTTGCAGGCGTGGGTCGAAGACGGCCGCGTTACGCTTGACGGCGAGACGGCAAAAGTTCGCCAGAAAGTGGCGGGCGGCGAGGCTGTCCTCATCACCCCGGCTGCATTGCCCGAACAACTCGCCTTCGCGCCGGAGCCCGTGCCGCTCGACGCCATTTATGAGGACGCGACGCTTGCCGTGTTCAATAAGCCTGCAGGTCTGGTCGTGCATCCGGCGGCAGGCAACTGGTCCGGGACATTGCTCAACGGCCTGCTGCATCGCTATGGTCAGGCGGCTGCCGATTTGCCGCGCGCGGGCATCGTTCATCGGCTGGACAAGGAGACGTCGGGCTTGATGGTCGTAGCACGCACGCTGATCGCGCAGACCGATCTGGTTCGCCAGTTGCAGGCGCGTACGGTCAAGCGGCACTACGCCGCGCTGGTGTGGGGGCGCCCGCCGCAGCGCACCGTCGTGGATGCTCCCATCGGCCGCGACCCGCGCGAGCGCACCCGCATGGCCGTGGTGCCGGGGCAAGGCGGTAAACCGGCGCGTACGCGTGTTGTGACCGTTGCCAGCGCAGAATGGGACGGTTCCCCGGTGTCTTTGGTCCTTTGTTCACTGGATACGGGGCGTACGCATCAGATTCGCGTCCACCTCTCGCATCTGGGGCATTCTTTACTGGGCGACCCGCTATACAAACCCCGTCACAAGCGCCCGGCATTGCCGGGCAATTTCGCACGTCAGGCGTTGCACGCCTGGCGATTGGGGTTGATCCATCCCGACGGCGGCCGTCCCATGCACTGGCAAGCCCCGCTGCCTGACGACATGCGCGATCTCATGGCCGCGATCGGACTCGAATTCGATTTCTCAATGCTTCCCGACTCGCTCGATGACTTCTTCCCTGCCTGAGCAAGACTCGATGCCCACGGACTGGATCGTCCCCGACTGGCCCGCCCCCGAGAACGTTCGCGCTGTGTTTACGACACGTGCAGGTGGCGTGAGCCAAGGGCCGCAAGCCACGTTCAATCTCGGTTACAAGGCAGACGACGATCCTGTCGCAGTACACACTAATCGTGCGTTGCTCGCGGCCCGCACGGGCGTGCCGTCGGCGTGGGTGGCGCAGGTTCACGGTCCCCGCGTGGTCGATGCACAAGCGGCCCTCGAAGCATCGGATGCCGGCGATCCGCTGCAGGCTGACGCCAGCGTCACGAACGCGGCAGCGCTGGCGAGCACAGTCATGGTGGCGGATTGCCTGCCGGTGTTGCTATGCGACGCGCAGGGGCGTGCGGTAGGCGCTGCACATGCCGGTTGGCGCGGGCTTTGTGCGGGGGTGATCGAGCAGACCGTGCGGGCGTTGCGTGCCCGTTTGCCGCAAGGCGGGGCCGATGCGCAGGTCATGGCATGGCTCGGTCCTTGCATCGGCCCGCAGGCGTTCGAGGTCGGTCCGGAAGTGCGCGAGGCGTTTCTCGCTGCGGCGACGCCGGACGAAAGAGACGCGACGGAAGCCGCATTCATTGCGCGTGGGGCGGCCGGCATGGGAAAGTCGCTGGCGGATTTGTGTGCGCTTGCTCGTTTGCGGCTTGCCCGCGAAGGTGTGACAAGCGTGTCAGGCGGGCAGTGGTGCACGGTCGGCGATCCGGCGCGTTTCTATTCGTACCGGCGTGATCGAACGACGGGGCGCATGGCTGCGCTGATCTGGCGCACTGCATGACACTGTTCATGCAGGCTTGAGCGAGACTCACTCAACGCGGTCGTGTGTGTGGGTGGGCTCGCGATCTGAAGAGAATGTCGTTTGCGCGGTTGCGTCATCGGGTCGCATCTTGCGGGTGCGTCGTGCACGGCTTCCCGCGATGTACAACCCTAGCAACGCCGGGCCGAGCCCGCCGGCCAGAAAGATGATGAGTCCCACCCAGGCGGAGGGTGTCGTGATGGCAACCATCGCGATAACGTAGAGCCAGCCGAGAATGACGATAAACATCGGGACAAACGCGCATTCAAAAAAAGGTGGGGCGACGGGACAATGCGCTCTGGACGTTCGCCGCAAGCATTGACACACCTGCGCGCGCACGCAAGAATGCTTCACAGGCGGGGCGCATCGCTTATAAAGCGAAGCACGCTGCCGCGTTTCGGGCGCCGGCCCGTGAACGCAACGGACGTGACACTCAGGCTATCATGAATCGCGCCAGTGCCAACTTCGATCCGGCCTCGTTTGCCGCCTCGTTTGCTCAGCAGTTTCCCTCCGCTTCGCTCTCCGCTCAGGACATGTCGCAGTGGTTCAAGGCCGCGCAACAACTGTTCGGGGCTTTGCCGGGAGCTGCCGGCCCGTCGTTCTCTGCTGCCAATGGGGCAGCGAGTGCCGCGAATCCGTTCGCGGGACTCTTCGAGCTTTTCAACAAGGCGGGCAGCTTTCCGCCACCGACGTCGTTGCACGTCGATCCGACGCGTCTGAACGCACTTCAGACGGAATACGCGCGTGAATTTTCCGAACTTGTCGCCAGCTTCAATCAACCCGGTCTGGACACGGCGCCTGCATTAGGCGACCGGCGTTTTGCGGGGGACGGCTGGCGTAATCCGCTTTACGCGTTGCCCGCGGCGCTCTATCTGCTCAACGGGCGCTTCCTGATGCGCATGGCCGATCTGGTCGACGCGGATGCCAAGACGCGTGAACGGATTCGTTTCGCGGTCGAGCAATGGGTGGCGGCCAGTTCGCCGGCCAACTTCATTGCGACCAATCCGGATGCGCAGCAGCGCCTCGTGCAAACGCACGGCGATAGCCTGCTGAGCGGCATGCAGCACATGCTTGTCGACATGGGCAAAGGCAAAGTGTCGCAGACCGACGAGGCCGCATTCGAAGTCGGCCGCAACGTGGCGACGACCGAAGGCGCCGTGGTCTTCGAGAACGACCTGATCCAGCTCATTCAGTACAAGCCGCTGACGCCGACGGTGCACCAACGCCCGTTGCTCGTCGTGCCGCCGTGTATCAACAAGTACTACATCCTCGATCTGCAACCCGAGAACTCGCTGATCCGCTATGCGGTGGAGCAGGGGCATACGGTGTTCGTCGTGTCCTGGCGTAATCCCGACGCGTCGCTCTCGCACAAGACGTGGGACGACTACGTGGGTGAAGGGCCGATCGCAGCGATCAACGTCGTTCGCGAAATCGGCGGACAGCCGCAGATCAACGCGCTCGGTTTCTGCGTCGGCGGGACATTGCTCGCCGCTGCACTCGCCGTGTTGGCGGCGAAGGGACAAAAGGGCGGCAAGTCACCGGTGGCGAGTGTGACCTTGCTGACGACACTGCTCGATTTTTCCGATACCGGCGTGCTGGATGTCTTCGTCGACGAGCCGCATGTGCAGTTCCGCGAGCAGACGATCGGGGGCGGGCTGGGTCAACCGCCGGGCCTCATGCGCGGCGTGGAATTGGCGAATACGTTCTCGTTCCTGCGTCCGAACGATCTGGTCTGGAATTATGTGGTCGACAGCTATCTGAAGGGCAATGCGCCTCAGCCGTTCGATCTGCTGTACTGGAACGGCGACGGCACCAACCTGCCGGGACCGATGTTCTGCTGGTATCTGCGTCATCTTTATTTGCAGAACGAACTGAAGCGGCCTGGCGTGGTGCAGACGTGCGGCGTGCCTGTGGATCTGGGGACGATCGATGCCCCGGCCTACGTGTTCGGCTCGCGCGAAGATCACATCGTGCCGTGGACCTCCGCGTTCCGGTCGTTGCCGCTGCTGGGCGGTGAACGCCGCTTCGTGCTGGGCGCGTCGGGTCACATTGCCGGCGTGGTCAACCCGCCGGCGAAGAAGAAGCGCAGCTACTGGCGCAACGACGATGTCGGTGTCGACTCAAGCGACTGGCTCGCCGGCGCGACGGAGCACCCCGGCAGTTGGTGGAGCGACTGGAGCGAGTGGCTGGCGGGCTACGCAGGAAAACGCGTCAAACCGCCAAAAGCGTATGGTAATGTTGCTTATGCACCCATCGAACCGGCGCCTGGCCGCTACGTCAAAACCAAGGCGTGAGCGAGTGGCAATTCAAGGGAATCCCCCTGGTTCGACTCATTTGAAAGCGAGGAAAGAGACATGACGGATATCGTGATTGTGTCGGCTGCGCGCACCGCAGTCGGTAAATTTGGGGGCTCGATTGCCAAGGTGGCAGCGCCGGATCTGGGGGCCATCGTGATCGATGAGGTTCTCAAGCGCGCGAAGCTCAAGGGCGAGGACATCAGCGAAGTCATCATGGGCCAGGTGCTGACCGCAGGGTCGGGGCAGAACGTGGCGCGTCAGGCATCGATCAAGGCGGGGTTGCCCGCGATGGTGCCGGCCATGACCATCAACAAGGTGTGCGGATCGGGTCTGAAGGCCGTGATGCTCGCCGCCAACGCGATCGCAACGGGCGACGCCGACATCGTCGTGGCCGGTGGGCAGGAGAACATGAGCGCCGCACCGCACGTGCTGCCGGGCTCGCGCGACGGCTTCCGTATGGGCGACGCCAAGCTGATCGATACGATGATCGTCGACGGCCTGTGGGACGTGTACAACCAATACCATATGGGTATCACGGCCGAGAACGTCGCCAAGGAGTACGGCATTACCCGCGAAATGCAGGATGCCTTTGCTGCGGCGTCGCAAAACAAAGCGGAAGCGGCTCAGAAGGCCGGGCGTTTCGACGCCGAAATCGTGCCGGTCTCGATTCCGCAGCGCAAGGGCGATCCGGTCGTCTTCAAGACCGACGAATTCGTGCGCCATGGCGTGACGGCCGAGTCGCTTGCTGGCCTGAAGCCCGCGTTTGCGAAGGACGGCACGGTGACTGCGGCAAACGCCTCGGGCATCAATGACGGCGCCGCCGCTGTCGTGGTGATGTCGGCCAAGCGCGCCGAGCAGCTGGGGCTTACGCCGCTCGCACGCATCGTGGCTTATGCGAACGCGGGTGTCGATCCGTCGGTGATGGGCATCGGTCCGGTGCCGGCTTCGCAGCGTTGCCTTGCGCGTGCAGGCTGGAAGGCGAGCGATCTGGATCTGATGGAAATCAACGAAGCGTTCGCGGCGCAGGCACTGGCGGTGAACAAGCAGATGGGCTGGGACACCTCGAAGATCAACGTGAATGGTGGCGCGATTGCCATCGGTCACCCGATCGGGGCGTCGGGCTGCCGTATTCTCGTGACGCTGCTGCATGAAATGGCGCGTCGCGACGCCCGTCGCGGCCTGGCCTCGCTGTGTATCGGCGGCGGCATGGGCGTGGCACTGGCCGTTGAGCGCGTCTGACGCGCGGCCGAATCGCAGCGCAAAAGAATCGAATCGGCATCGCCCGTGCGTGCAACGCGCACGGGTTCATGCCGGGGTAGTCAGGAGACGAAAGGGTCGCGCGGGAACGCGTGGCCTGCGCGTCGGTCAATCGGCAGTCGCAACGGGCGGCAGATATGCCGTTATTTAGGGGGAAGCGTTCCATGACTCAACGCATTGCATATGTGACAGGCGGGATGGGCGGTATTGGTACGTCCATTTGCCAGCGGCTGTACAAGGATGGCTTCCGGGTCGTGGCAGGGTGCGGTCCGAATTCGCCGCGCCGCGTGAAGTGGCTGGAAGATCAAAAGGCGTTGGGCTTCGATTTCATCGCGTCAGAAGGTAACGTCGGCGATTGGGAATCGACCAAGGCTGCGTTCGACAAGGTGAAAGCCGAAGTCGGCGAGGTCGACGTGCTGGTGAACAACGCCGGCATCACGCGCGATATCGTCTTCCGCAAGATGACGCGCGAGGATTGGGATGCGGTCATCGATACCAACCTGACGAGCCTGTTCAACGTCACCAAGCAGGTGATCGAAGGCATGTGCGAGCGCGGCTGGGGCCGCATCATCAACATTTCGTCGGTCAACGGACAAAAGGGGCAGTTCGGTCAGACGAACTACTCGACGGCCAAGGCCGGGATTCACGGCTTCACGATGGCGCTGGCGCAGGAAGTGGCGACCAAGGGCGTGACGGTCAATACCGTGTCGCCAGGCTACATCGGAACCGACATGGTGCGCTCGATTCGTCAGGACGTGCTCGACAAGATCATTGCGACGATCCCGGTCAGGCGCCTGGGCGAGCCGGGCGAGATCGGCTCCATCGTGGCGTGGCTGGCATCGGACGATTCGGGCTTCTCGACGGGCGCAGACTTCTCGCTGAACGGCGGCCTGCACATGGGTTGAGCGGTAATGGGGCGGGGGCCGGCGAGGGCCGAAGTGAGCCGCGCGCCCCATTGAGGGTTAGGGCTTTGCCGCATAGCAGCAAACGTCCTAGAATCGATAATATGTGACTAACCCCGACCGTCGGTCGGGGAAGTCCTTCATAAATGCAGGAAACCCACCGCATGACCGCGAGCAAGAAGACTGACGAGCGCCTGATCAAAAAGTATCCGAACCGGCGTCTGTACGATACCCAAACCAGTACGTACATCACCCTTGCCGATGTGAAGCAATTGGTGCTTGAGACCGAGGAGTTCAAGGTCGTCGACGCCAAGACGGGCGAGGACCTGACCCGCAGCATTCTGCTGCAGATCATTCTGGAAGAAGAGACCGGCGGCGTGCCGATGTTCTCGAGCGCCATGCTGTCCCAGATCATCCGCTTCTATGGCCATGCGCTGCAAGGGATGATGGGCACGTATCTCGAGAAGAACATCCAGACGTTCATCGAAATTCAGAACAAGCTGGCCGATCAGTCGAAGGGCATCTATGAAGGCGCCGCCTTCAACCCGGACGTCTGGGCGCAATTCATGAACATGCAGGCGCCGATGATGCAGGGCATGATGACCAACTACATCGAGCAGTCGAAGAACCTGTTCGTGCAGATGCAGGAGCAGATGCAGAGCCAGGCGAAGAACATGTTCAGCACGTTCCCGTTCCCTGGAACACCGGGTGCACCCGGTGCACCGGGCAAGGACCCGAACAAGAAGCCCTGAATGGTTTGGCGACGTTGCGATGTGGCACGGGGCGTACATCGCAACGAGAGTTGGATTGGACTGCGGGCGAACGAGGTGAAGATTACGCGGTTCTTCGCTTCTGGCTGAGTTGCAGCGGTTTCTGCGCTCCAGGGCATTGCCGGACACGCAGACAGAATGGTTGAGGCCCTTTCCGTTGCTTTGCGGGTCGTCGTCACGCTGATGAACGATGGTGTAGCCGTCGGGCGGGGTGTTGTGAGCAACCTTTGCAACGGCTGGCGTGCCTCGCATCAACACGCGACCCGCCAGGTTGGCCTATCTGGCCTCAAGACGGCCGTCACGTATGGCGCAACCCGTCACTGCGCCGGGCTTTCCGGTGTCTGTCTCGCTCTGCCAGCAGCAGCGGCATCAGTTCCTCGATGTATTTCTTGGCATGACCAAGCGTGACCACCTGTTGGAAGCGCTGATGCCCCTTATCGCGCCCAACCAGGGCAATATGGGCTTTCCTCAGTACGTGCAGGTAGGCCATAAGACTGGTGCCGTCGCGCAGAGGCTTGTTGTTGCGCGGATCCGGGGAAGGTGCTTGGGCCATGTTCAGATCCTCTGAGGGCAGTCAGTGCGGCAGGTCGTTGTGATCAGGGGCAGCAGATCCCTGGCGTTCCGGTCGCGGTCGGTCAGCGGCGAAAGACCGAACAGGCGCTCGACGGTTGCGAGTACTGAGGCGTGGTCATACACCGTGTGATCCACCTGGCCTTGCGCTACCCAGGGCGATACCACGATCGCGGGGACGCGCACGCCGTAGACATCGAACAGGAATCCATTTTTGTTCAGGGTCGAGGCCGCACCGTCGTTCGGCGGGGGCGCGGTGCCGGGGTTGACTGAGTCGTAGAAGCCGCCGTGTTCGTCATACAGGATCACTAGCAGGCTGCTCTCCCAGATTGGCGAGTTGCGAATCGCGTTGTAGACGCGGGCCGCGAGCTGGTCGCCGCCGGTTAGACCGTCCATCGGATGCTGCGAGCTTCCGCCCTCGTAAGTGTGGTGCACGATATCGCCGTAGTCCGGCTCGATAAATGTGTAGTGGGCGGTATAGCCTGCCGCGAGATCGGCCTCGAAGTGCGACAGGTCGTCGATGTCGAAGAAGCTAATGCCTTTGATGGACGAGACCTGCGGCACGCGCCCCAGAAGTGAGCCCGAGTCATCCTGGTAGAGGCGGTACTTGAGGTTGGCCAGCGCGTCGAAGATCGAACCGTTCGGGTAGACGAAGCCGTCCAAAGTCTCCCATTCGTTTATTTCGGCAGAGGTCGGCGAATGGTCGAGGCCCGCCGAGGACGCACCATGCACGAAATACCGGTTCGGCCAGGTGGGGCCGGGCACCGACGAGCGCCAGCCGTCACACAGCATGAACTGTGTCGCCAGCTTGTATAGCGCGGGCGACTGACTGGCGGTGTTGATACCCAGCATGATCTTGCCCACGTCGGCGGTCTGTGGTGGATTGCCTTCGGAGTGGGTCGTCGCGTAGTTCGAAGCGAAGCCGGAGTTATTGACCGGCGGGTAAGCTCGTCCGTTCGGGGGCGGGACGCCCGCACCGCAAAGCTGTTCGATCACGTCCGTGAACTCATGTCCGGGGTCGGTGGGCATCTGGTCGGGCGCGTCGCGGCCAAACGGATAGTCAGTGCTGCCGTAGGCGTTGGCATTCCCGGACGTGGCCGCGACGATGCCGGGTATGCCCGACAGTCCAAACAGGTGGTCGAACGATCGGTTCTCCAGCATCAGCACGAACACATGCTGGATGGGAGTCTGGGCCGGTGCGGATGCGATCGATGCGTTTGCATTCATGAATGCCTCCTCCTGTCGCTTGTCGGCCCTCGACTAAGGGTTGCAGTTCATTAAAGCGTCCACTTGCGTAGTGCGTGGTGTTGATCCCGGGCCTCGGCGAGAGCGTCATTCCCATGGAGCATTTGTACATTCAGTATTTGAGCTCCGACATCGATTGCCGAGTCATCTTCGATTTTTTTCAGGTCGGTCAAATCGCTGCAGATTGAAGGTCTTCCGCATTGATCGTCAATGGATCAGCGCGTACCAGGCAACACGATGGCTTTTGTGCGCGGCCCTTCAGCGTTCCCGTCTCACATACCGTTCGTAGTACGTTGAGTGAGTTTTTATAAAAGCACACGACGAACGTTATTTCAAGAAGTGGAGCAGAGGGCGCAGGACTCACCGGTAAGACGATCGCCCGGCACACGGGCGCGAATGTCCCTGCATGGCCGGTCACGTCTCCCTGTCTTCAGCATCGCTCGAGCGCAGAACGCTTTGTCATTGTCGGCATGAGTCGCCTGCGGGAGCCCACGGGGTGGACATCGCAACGATAGTTGGAACGCGCCGCGGGCGAACAAGGTAAAATACGCGGTTCTTCGCCGCAGGTCAGGTCTTGCGGCGGTTTCGGCGGCAAGCGGTTTTTCGCGTTCCCGGGCATTGCGTTGGCATTGCCGGTGACGCAGACGGAATGGCTCTGAGGCCTCTCCGATGTTTCGCCGCTCGATCGTCACACGTATTTACTAGATCAGGATTTCGCCCCATGTCCCGCCCATTGCCCGCCGGCACCCCTAAAGTCGGCTTCGTTTCGCTCGGCTGCCCCAAGGCTCTGGTCGACTCCGAGCAGATCCTGACCCAACTGCGCGCCGAAGGTTACGCCATCTCCGGTACCTATGACGGCGCAGACCTCGTGGTGGTCAATACTTGCGGCTTCATCGACGACGCGGTGCAGGAAAGCCTCGACGCCATCGGTGAGGCGCTCGCCGAGAACGGCAAAGTGATCGTCACCGGTTGCCTGGGCGCGAAGAAGGACGCGGCGGGTCAGGACATCGTGAGCGCCGTGCACCCAAAGGTGCTGGCCGTGACCGGCCCTCACGCCGTGGGCGAAGTGATGAGCGCGGTGCACCTGCACCTGCCCAAGCCGCACGATCCCTTCTCGGATCTCGTGCCGCCGGCCGGGATCAAGCTCACGCCGCGCCACTACGCGTATCTGAAAATCTCAGAAGGCTGCAATCATCGCTGCACGTTCTGCATCATCCCGTCGATGCGAGGCGATCTCGATTCGCGCCCCGTCGCCGAAGTGATGCTTGAGGCCGAGAATCTCTTCAAGGCCGGCGTGAAGGAGTTGCTGGTGATCTCGCAGGACACCAGCGCGTATGGTGTCGATGTGAAGTACCGCACCGGTTTCTGGGCGGGCCGTCCGCTCAAGACCCGCATGACCGAACTGGTGACGGCGCTGGGCGAACTGGCCAAGCAGTACGGCGCGTGGGTGCGTCTGCACTATGTGTATCCGTACCCGCACGTCGACGAAATCATTCCGCTGATGGCGCAGGGCCACATCCTTCCGTATCTCGACGTGCCCCTGCAACACGCGCATCCGGACGTGCTCAAGCGCATGAAACGTCCCGCCTCGGGCGAGAAGAATCTCGAGCGCATTCAGGCGTGGCGCAAGGTGTGCCCGGACCTGACGATTCGCAGCACGTTCATTGCCGGGTTCCCCGGTGAGACCGAAGCCGAATTCGAGTATCTGCTGGATTTCCTGCGCGAGGCCGAGCTGGACCGCGTGGGCTGCTTTGCCTATTCGCCGGTCGAGGGTGCGAAGGCCAACGAACTGCCGGGCGCGTTGCCCGACGAAGTTCGCGAAGAACGTCGCGCGCGCTTCATGGAAGTGGCCGAAGCGATTTCGGCGGAGCGCCAGCAGCGCAAGGTCGGCACCACGATTCAGGTCATTGTCGACGAGATCAACCAAGACGGCGGCGTTGCCCGTTCAGCGGCGGACGCCCCGGAAATCGACGGCCTCGTGTACATCGAACCCACGCCGAAGGCGGCCAAGCGCCTGAAGGTCGGCGAGTTCGTGAACGTGACCGTGACCGGCGCCGATGGCCACGACCTGTGGGGTGAGGTGGCCTGATGACGCAAGCGGGTCCGTCCATTCCGCAAGTGCTCGCCATGGGAGAAGCCATGGTGGAATTCAATCAGTCGCCCGACGATGCCCGTCGGTACTTGCAGGGCTTCGGCGGCGACACGTCCAATTTCGTCATCGCGGCGCGTCGTCAAGGAGTGAGCACGGGTTTCGTGAGCGCGGTTGGCGATGACCTCTTCGGCCGCATGCTGCTCGATCTGTGGCGTGAGGAAGCGGTCGATACGCGTTACGTTCGCGTTGATGCGCAAGCGCCGACCGGGGTCTATTTCGTATCGCACGACGAGAGCGGGCACCATTTCGATTACCTGCGCGCGGGTTCCGCTGCCAGCCGTTATCACGCACAGGACCTGCCGTGCGAGGCGCTGACGGGGGCATCGTTCCTGCATCTGTCCGGCATCAGCCTGGCGATCAGTGTGAGCGCCTGCGACGCCGCCTTCGACGCCATGTCGAAGATCCGTGCCGCTGGCGGCAACGTGTCGTTCGATACCAATCTGCGTCTGAAGCTGTGGCCGTTGACCCGCGCTCGCGCCACGATGCGCGAAGCGTTCAGTCTGACCGACGTCTGCCTGCCGAGCTGGGACGACGTGACGGCCATCACCGGACTGGAAGATCGCGACGCCATCCTCGACGAGCTTCTCTCCCATGGGGTGAAGGTCGTGGCGCTCAAGCTGGGCCGCGAGGGGTGCTATGTCGCCACGCCGGAGGAACGTCGTATCGTCGCGCCATACCCGGTGCAGGCGATTGACGCCACTGGGGCAGGCGACTGCTTCGGCGGCGCGTTCGTGGCCCGCCTGGCGCTGGGCGACGATCCGTTCACCGCGGCACGCTACGCCAACGTGTGCGCCGCATTGTCGACAACCGGATACGGCGCGGTCGCGCCCGTGCCGCGTGCGGAGCAGGTGCTCAGGCAATTGGCGGGCTGAGGGTTGAGCCTCGTCAGCGCATGACCGGGGCACAATCGTTGCCCCGGCGCTTCCAGCAGTCCCAGCGAGCGACGGGCGGCGCACGACCGTGCTGCCCCCGGCACCAACCACCTCATCGAAGTTTCCCTCCACAGACCCTGCCATCGCGGTAACCCCCATAGCGCTATACTCGTTGCGAACTGATATCCACCAGGAGAAGAGACATGCAACGAGAGGTCGTGATCGTCAGCGGTGTGCGCACTGCCATTGGTGATTTTGGCGGCAGCCTGAAGGATTTCGCGCCGACGCAACTTGGCGCCATCGTCGCACGCGAGGCCATGGCCCGCGCGAAGGTCAGTGGCGAGGACATAGGACAGGTCGTGTTCGGTAACGTCATCCATACCGAGCCGAAAGACATGTATCTGGCGCGCGTGGCGTCCATCGAGGCAGGGGTGAGCCAGAACGCGCCCGCGATGACCGTGAACCGCCTATGCGGCTCAGGTCTGCAAGCGGTGGTCTCCGCAGCGCAGTCGATCCTGCTGGGTGACACCGACATCGCGATGGCAGGCGGTGCCGAGAGCATGAGCCGCGCGCCGTACGTCATGCCGGGTGCCCGCTGGGGCACGCGCATGGGCGAATCGCGTCTCGTCGACATGATGCTCGGCGCGCTTCACGACCCGTTTGCCGACATCCATATGGGGGTGACGGCGGAGAACATCGCGAAGAAGTGGGGCATCACGCGCGACGATCAGGACCGTCTGGCTGTCGAGTCGCATCGGCGTGCTGCGCACGCGATGGCGGCCGGCTATTTCAACGATCAGATCGTGCCGATCGCGATCAGGTCGAAGCAGGGTGATATCTCGTTCACGACCGACGAGCACGTGCGCGCCGGTTTGAGCATGGAAGACATGGCGAAGCTGCGCCCCGTGTTCGAGAAAGACGGTACGGTGACCGCCGGTAATGCTTCAGGACTGAACGATGCCGCTGCGGCCCTCATCCTGATGGAGCGCGCGCAAGCCGAGCGTCGCGGTGCCAAGCCGCTGGCACGGCTGGTGAGCTACGCCCACGCCGGTGTCGATCCGAACTATATGGGGATTGGCCCCGTGCCGGCGTCGCGCAAGGCGCTGGAGCGTGCGGGTCTCAAGGTGGATGACATCGACGTGGTGGAAGCCAACGAGGCGTTCGCGGCCCAGGCATGCGCGGTCACGCGCGATCTCGGCTTCGATCCGGCCAAGGTGAACCCGAACGGTTCCGGCATATCGCTGGGGCACCCGATCGGCGCCACCGGTGCGCTCATCACGGTCAAGGCGCTGTATGAGTTGCAGCGCATCGGTGGCCGTTACGCGCTGGTGACCATGTGTATCGGCGGTGGGCAGGGCATTGCAGCCGTGTTCGAGCGCGTGTAAGTTACACCCCGGGGGCCGGCGGTGTTGCCGGCCCGAGCCATTCCGGAGCCGTGATGACGCAAGACAACCGCAAGCCCCTCGATACGCCGGAAGCCAACGGCTGGCACTGGCAGACCAATATTCTGCATGCCGACACACAATTGCCCGCAGGGTTTGCCGCCATGCCGGTGCCTGTCGCCCGTGCGTCGACGGTGATTTTCCCCGATCTGGCCGCCATGCGTGCGCTCGACTGGAAGAACGACAGCCAGTGGCGCTACGGCCTGCATGCGACGCCGACATCGATGGAGTTGATGCGGCGTCTTGCGGCACTCGAAGGCGGCAAGCATTGCCTGCTGTTCCCGTCTGGCCTCGCGGCCATTTCCAATGTGTACTTCGGCCTCGTCAAGAGCGGCGACGACGTGCTCATTCCCGACAATGCCTACAGCCCGAATCGTGAGCACGGCGACTGGCTTGCCGAATCGTTCGGCATCACGGTGCGCTATTACGATCCGATGATCGGCAACGGCATCGGTGCACTGATTCAACCCAATACGAAGGTGATCTGGCTCGAAGCGCCGGGTTCGGTCACGATGGAAGTGCCGGACGTGCCGGCCATCGCACGCGCTGCGCGCGAGCGCGGTGTGCTCACCGCCATCGACAACACCTATTCGGCTGGCCTGGCGTTCCGCCCATTCGATCACGGCGTGGACATCTCGGTGCAGGCGCTGACCAAATACCAGTCGGGCGGCAGCGATGTGCTGATGGGCGCTGTCGTGACCGTCGACGACGACGTGCACCATCGTCTGAAGCGCGCCCGCATGCGTATGGGTGTGGGGGTGTCGGTCGACGATTGCAGTCTCGTGCTGCGCAGCCTGCCGAACATGCAACTGCGCTTCGAGGCGCACGACCGCGCTGCGATGACACTGGCTACATGGCTGGAAACGCGCCACGAGATTGCGGCGGTGCTGCACCCGGCATTCGAGGACTGCCCGGGTCATCAGCATTTCCGTCGCGACTTCTCGGGGGCGGGCGGTCTGTTCTCCGTGGTGTTCGACGAGCGCTACTCGCAAGCGCAGATCGATGCGTTCATCGAAGCGCTACGCTTGTTCAAGATCGGCTTCAGCTGGGGCGGGGCGCACAGCCTTGTCGTGCCATACCGCGTGCCGTCGATGCGTACGGCAACGCCGTGGCCGCATAAGGGCGCGTTGGTGCGCTTCTACATCGGTCTCGAAGACGTGCGGGATTTGCAGGCGGATATCGAGGCGAGCCTCAAGGCGCATCTCGGCGCCTGATGTTGCGATCCGGGGCGGAGGAACGGCTCGCGGATTGCGCAAGCCGTGTCCGCCCGGGGGGGCACGTTCAGTTCTTGCGGAACAGTGAGAGCAGACCGTCCAGCCCGGCGTAATTGAATGCGACGGAGGCCTTCTCGCGCACCACGGGTTTGGCACGGAACGCTACCGACAACCCGGCAATCGCCATCATCTGAAGGTCGTTCGAGCCGTCGCCCATAACAATGGCCTGATCGGGACGGATGCCGAATTGGGCCGCCACTTCGGCCACCGTGCGCGCCTTCACTTCGGCGTTGACGATCTCTCCCAGCACACGACCGGTGAGCTTGCCGTCGACAATCTCCAGCGTGTTGGCGCGGGCGACATCCAGATTCAGACGCGTCTTCAGGCGTTCCGTAAAAAAGGTGAAGCCACCCGACACCAGCAGCGTGCGAATGCCGAGCGACTGCACGCCGTGCAGCATGGTCTGCGCGCCGGGCGAGAGTTGCAGGCGCTCGTCGAACACCTTCTCCAAAGCACTGGCATCGAGCCCCTTGAGCAAGGCTACGCGGCGCGTGAGACTTTCGTTGAAGTCCTTGATCTCGCCGCGCATGGCGGCCTCGGTGATCGCCGAAACTTCCGCCTTCAATCCGCAGAAATCGGCGATTTCGTCGACGCACTCGATGGTGATGAGCGTGGAGTCCATATCCATGGCCACCAGCTTGAAATCCGTGAGACGGCGCTGGCTGTCGACGAGTACGGCATCGACCTCGTGCTGCTGGGCAAACGCATGCATCGCGGTGCGCAGGGCCGGGCTGTCGGGGACATCGGCGATGCGCGCCGCACCCGGCGTAAACGTGACACTGGCACCGGGCACGAGTGCACCGACGGCGGCTTGCAGGTGAGGCGGGAATGCCGTAGCGGGAGCGGCGGGCGTGGCGGGTGAAGCGCTGCCCAGAATGACGAGGTCGTTGGCCATCTTGAAGTCGAGAGTCTTGCGTTTTACGTGCGACCGACATTCTACCGGGTTGCGGCGGCCTCGCGCCGGTTTCCCGGACGGGCGCGAGATTCCGGATGCCGATCCGTCGCACGGGGCGCGCCTCAGCCGTCGTTAGTGGCGCGACGCGCGTGGCTCGGCGGAAGTGCCTCGAACTTGTGCCAGACGCGCCGTAGATGGCGGCTGGAGCCGAAACCGGTGCGCTCGGCAATGCGCTCCAGATCGAGATGGCTGTTGCCGAGCATCTCGCGCGCGAGCGCGATGCGCAGTCGATGCAGATAGTCGATGGGCGCGACGCCGGCATGTTCGCGGAAGAGTCGCGTCACGTGCCGTTCGCTCGCGCAGGCGATGTCGGCCATGGTGGCGAGTGTCCAGTCGTGGGCGGGATCGGCGGCGATGGCGTCCTGTACCCGATGCAATGCCGGGTGCAGGTGATTGCGGCCTTCGAGCCAGGGGGACAACTGCGGGTCGGCGCCGGCACGCCGCGCGTAGACGACCATCTGGCGCGCCACCGCAGCCGCGCACAGCGGGCCGGTGGCGTTGGCAATGAGGGTGAGCATCAGATCCAGCCCGGTGGTGACGCCGGCGCTCGTCCACACGTTCCCGTCATGCACGTAGAGCCGGTTGTCCGCTACGCGCGCACTTGGGGCCAGTGCGCGCAATTCGTCGCAACTGCCGTGATGCGTGGTGCAGGCGCGCGTATCGAGCAGTCCCGCGCGTGCGGCCAGCAGCGCGCCCGTGCAGATGCACGCCAGTTGGTGCGTGGGGCGTACCACTTGCCGAAGCCACGCAACGGCGCGGGCTTCGGCGTCTTCTGCCGGGGCGTCCGATAAGTTGGATAAGTCCGTCATCGTGCCATCGTCCGTCACTTGCTCCGGCAGTGGCTTCTCGACGGTGCCCGCGACGACCAGCCAGGCGTCGTCGGGCACGTCGCCTGGCAGCACGTCCAGCGGCGAGAGGCGCAGGCCGATGGAGGTGGCCACCGAGCGCTGTGTGCCGACATAGCGCAACACGAAGCGCACGTCGTCCTGCTGATGATTGGCGATGCGCAACGCCTCGGCCGGCGCTGCGATGTCGAGCAGCAGCGTATTGGGCATGACCAGCAGATAGACGGGTTGCAGTCGTGGCATCGCAGCAGGCCTTCAGGACAAATTCGGACAACGTCGGCTCGAGAGCGACATTACACCGCCGCGAGCGCTTCCTCAACCGTCACGATACGGGCGAAGCGGTCGACGAGGACCGTTTCGGTGCGCTCCTTGAGGTCGGCCACCGACAACTCGCGTCCGGTGCGCGGGTGTTGCATCGGGAAGGTGAGGGTGGCTTCCGTGACGAAGTCCACTTCGTAACCCGCATCGGACGCCGCACGGGTCGTCGTCTCGCAGCATTGCTCGGTGCGGATGCCGGAAACGATCAGACGCGCAATGCCATGTTCGACGAGCCACGCGCCGAGGGTGGAGCCGGCCAGCGCGCTGTGCTTCACCTTGTCCACCGTGAATACCGGGGCGATACGAAGTTCTTCGAGCGTGCGCACGAAGCCCGAGTCACGCGAGAACACGCCCGAATCGATATGGAACACCTGCACGACGGGGACGCCACGCGCCACCGCACCGTCGACGAGCGCTTGTTGCCGGCTGAAGTACGTGGCGAGATCGTCTTCGCGCCAGTACGGACGCTGACGGAACGATTCCTGGGCGTCGATGACGAGCAGGGCGGTGCGGGACGTTTGGGCGGTTTGATTTTGCGACATGAGCGACTCCGTTAGGTTGGGTGACGGTGAGGCCATGTTACGAGGCGATCAGGGACCACGACAGACCGCTTGCAGACCGGAATCGGACGTATCCGGACATCAACGGTCGATGCCGGTCAAACCGATCGAATGCCCCGAATGCCGGATAGACAGGCGTTCAGATCGCGGCGTGCGTGCCAATGCCGGCGGCTTGCGCCCGCTGATACAGCGCGGCGGCGAGTGCGACGTCCTGCGCCCCCATGCCGAGCGACTTGAACAAGGTGACGGCTTCGGCGTTGGTGCGCCCGGGATGCGTGCGAATGACCAGTTCCCCGAGGTCTGCAAGCAGGTCCTCCGGTCCGATACGGCCTTCGGCGGCAGCCGCCAGATAGTCGCCGGACTCGTTGATCGTCGATTCACGCCGGTCGACGAACAACCGGGCTCGCGCCATGAGCATGGTATCGGCTTCACGATGACGAGGTGTGCTGCTGCCCACCAGATTGACGTGTGTGCCCGGCGCGATCCAGCCGGCTTGCAACACCGGGTCCGTTGCGTTCGTCACCGTCACGACGATATCGGCGTCGCACACGGCCGCTTTCGCGCTCTCGGCGGCTTCGAGGGGGAAGCTGTAGTTCGACTGTTCCTTGTCGACGAAAGCCTGTGCCGTGGCGAGCGAGCGGCTTGCCACATACACGTGCCGCAACGGGCGCGCCGCCGCGAGCGCCGCGAGATGCCAGTGCGCCTGATGACCTGCCCCGATCAGGGCGAGGCGAGAGGCGTCGGGGCGGGCGAGCAGACGTGTCGCCAGTCCGGTCACGGCGGCGGTGCGAATGCCGGTGATCTCCGCCGCGTTCATGACGGCGAGGAGTTCGCCCGTCTCCCCGCTCATCAACAGAACGCAGCCCTGATGCGGGTCCTTGCCGTGCGCGCTGTTGCCGGGAAAGAAGGTGCCGACCTTGGCGCCATAGACCGGCATGCCGGCCGCAGCGCTGCCGAGGAATGCGGGCATCATGCCGAGCATGCCTTTTGCGCCGAGCGCTTCCGGCGCACGGATGATCTGGCGCAACGGCAGGTGAATCTGCCCACGGGCGAGCGCGCCGAACATGTCGGACATGACGGGGATCGCGTCGGCCACGGGCATGAGCGCGGCGATTTGCGCAGCGTCGAGCAGCAGAACGGGGGGCGTTAAGGAGGTGGCGGACATGCGAGTTCCTTGTGAACGTGCGGGCAGTGGCCGAGGCGCCAAGCGAAGACGCGACCGTCAGGTCGCGTCAGGCGTTTCGTCAGAGGGGGAAGGCGTTCAGCCGTTCGCTTCGGCTGCGAGCGCCGCTTCGATGTGGCGGTTGAACGTCGCCGTGTCGGTGTTGGTGCCGCACAGCAGCACGCCGACGCGCTTGCCCATGAGTGTCTCGCGCAGCGGTCCCATCAGCGCGGCGGTCGCCGCCGCGCAGGCGGGTTCTACAGCCAGCTTCAATTGACGGAACAGGGTGAGCATGCCCGCGCGCATCTGGTCGTCGGTGACCGTGACCAACTCGTCGACATGACGGCGGCACAGCGTATAGCTGTACAACTCTGTGTGCGGTGCCATCAGGCTGTCGGCGATACCGGTCATCGGCCCCATCTTGACAGTGCCGCCTGCAGCGAAGCTCTGTGCCATGGCGTCGGCACCGGCCGGTTCGACCCCGTACACCTTCACGTGTGGCGCGAACAGCTTGAACGCGGTGGCTACACCGGCAATCAAGCCGCCACCGCCGATGGGCACGATCACGGCGTCGAGGTCGGGGGCTTGCTTCGCCCATTCGTAGCCCAGCGTGGCCGTGCCGAGCACCGTGCGGTAACCGTTGAACGGATGCACGAAGTAGCGGCCTTCTTCCTGTTCGACGCGCTTGACCATGTCGAACGCTTCGTGAACGTTGTCAGCGAGTATCAGTTCCGCACCGTATTCACGGCACAGCGAGGAACGTGCCGGGCTGGCGGTCTTGAGCATGATCGTCTTGGCGCCGATGCCCGTTGCTCGCGCGGCGTAGGCCACCGCCACGGCGTGGTTGCCGGCGGACACGCACGTCACGCCCGCCTTGCGCTGCGCTTCGTCAAGTGAGAGCAGGTTCGAGAACGCCCCGCGCGCCTTGAACGTGCCCGACGCCTGCAACAGTTCGTACTTGAATGTCACCTGGGTGTCGCCGAGCGTCGGAAAGTCACGGCGGGTGAATACCGGCGTCGTTCGCACATAAGGAAGCAGCTTCTCGTGCAAGGCGGCGATGGCGTCTTTCGTCGGCGCGGGTTGCCCGTCGATGGTTTCGGCGTGCAGGTCGTGGGTCGATTGCGTCACTTGGGCGTTGTCTCCTTAGTCGTGAAATGCCGGGAGGGGGCGCACACCGGTGAGCGGATGTGCGCCGCGGCTCCCGTAGCCGCTTGGCGTTGCCGGGCTCGATGGTTCAGCGAAGGCCGAGCTTGCGGCTGCGCAGCAGCGCGGTAATGCTGATGACGGCAGCGAAAATCAGATAGAAGCTCGGCGCGAGCTTGTTGCCCGTTGCGCCAATGAGCCACGTGATGATAAACGGTGCGAAGCCGCCGAACACCGTTGCTGCAATGTTATAGCTCAGAGAGAGGCCCGTGGTGCGCACCTGTGTCGGGAACAATTCGGTGAGCAGTGCGGGCAGGGCGCCGAAGTAGGTCGTCATCAGCAGGCCGAGCACGATCTGGAACACCATCAGCGAGCCGAACGTCGGATTCGCATCGAGGAAGCGGAACATCGGGTAGACGAGTACCAGCAATGCCACGGCGGCGGCGAGCATCGGCTTGATCCGGCCGTGCGTATCCGACCAGTGGCCGACGATCGGTGCGACGATCAGTTGCACGACACCCGTGAGCAGCACGGCTGAGAATGCGGCCGAGGACGGCAGACCCAGTTGCTTGACCGCATACGTCGGCATGTAGAGCACCAGATAGGTCGCGACGGTGGCCATCACGACCACGCCGATGGCGAGCAGCAGGCGTTCCTTTTGGCTGGCAAACGTATCGCGCAGGGGGTTTTGCGTGGGCTCGATGTCCAGGAACTCGGGTGTCTCGTCCAGACGGCGGCGAATGTAATACGCCACGGGGCCGATCAACAAGCCGAAGAAGAAGGGGACACGCCACCCCCACGACGCCATCGCTTCCGGCGACAGATTGCCGGTGAGCAGCGCGCCGAAACCTGCGGCGAGCAGCGTGGTGAGACCTTGCGAGGCGACCTGCCAGCTCGAGAAGAAGCCGCGACGTTGCGGCGCGTGCTCGGCGAGGAACGCCGTGGCGCTACCGAATTCGCCGCCGGCCGAGAAGCCCTGCACCATGCGGGCGATGACGATACCCACCGGCGCCAGCACCCCGATGGAGGTATACGTCGGCATGAGCGCGATGAGCAGCGTGCCGACCATCATCAACAGAATCGACAGCGTGAGCGCGGCTTTGCGGCCGGCGCGGTCGGCGTAGGCGCCAATCACGATGGCACCGAGCGGGCGCATGAAGAACGACACGCCGAACGTGCCGAGCGTGAGCAGCAGCGACACCGTGTCGTTGCCGGTCGGGAAGAACAGTTTCGCGATGGTCACGGCGAAGAAGCCGTACACCACGAGATCGAACCACTCGAGGGCGTTACCGATCGATGCGGATACGATCACACGCCAGGCGTGCGGGGTGGTGCGGGCGGACGGGGCCGTCGCGTTGGGGGCTGCGCTTGCACTCATGGGCGAGATCTCCAATACCTTGTCTGGCGTATGTGCTTTGTTATCTTGCGAAGGGATGTCTTGTGCGCCTTTGCAATAGACGTCTGTGACTGTGTACGGCGTGCTGCTTTGTTGCCTTGCGCGATGCCGGACCGGCGCCGCCAAGGCAACGGGCCGCATCCCGCTAGCGGAATACGGCCCGGTAAGGTGACAGCCGGCGCCTTGGCCTGAAATGATTCAGGCGTCGGTTCAGGCGTCGACGGTATTGCTGCGAATCAGCTTGCGCAGGAACGACTCGCACTGCGCGATCTGTTCGAGCGACACGAACTCGTTGGGCTTGTGCGCCTGCTCGATATTGCCAGGGCCGCATACGATCGACGGCACGCCCGCCAGTTGGAACTGACCGGCTTCGGTGCCGTAGGCGACCTTGCGCTTGTCGGTGTCCTTGGTCAGGGCGCGCACGAGTTGCGTGATGGCGTCCTGCTCCGAGGCGTCCAGCGCCGGGGCGGCGGCAATCCGCTTGAACTCGATGCCGGCGTTCGGATGCTCTTTCTGCATCTTCGGCACAAGCTCGTCCAGCGCGTATTGCTGAATGCGCTGGAAGATGCCTTCGGCGTCGACGCCCGGCAGATTGCGGTATTCGAAAACGAACTCGCACAGTGCCGGAATCGTGTTGAGGGCGATGCCGCCCGAGATCGTGCCGGTCTGCGCCGTGGTGAACGGCACGTCGAACAACTCGTCGAACGGACCGTTCTGCTTGAAGTGATCGGCCAGATCGCGGATGTAGCAGATCAGACGTGCCGCGTATTCAATGGCGTTCGAGCCCTTCGGCGTGAGCGACGAGTGCGCTGCGTGACCGCGCACACAGCACTGGTAGGCGTTGATGCCCTTGTGGGCGACGATCACGCGCATGCTCGTCGGCTCGCCGACGATGCAACCGTCCGGGCGAATGCCGCGCTCGCGCAGCTCGGCCAGCATCACGGGCGCGCCCACGCAACCGATCTCTTCGTCGTAGGAAAAAGCGAAATGGAACGGCGTCTTGAGCTTGGCGTCGCGCATTTCCGGCAGCATCGTCATGACAGCGCCGATGAAGCCCTTCATGTCGCAGGTGCCGCGGCCATACAGGTTGCCGTCGCGCACCACGGGCTTGAACGGATCGGTATCCCACGGCTGGCCGTCGACCGGCACCACGTCGGTGTGACCCGACAGCACGATGCCGCCCTGGGTGTTGCCGTCAGCGGCGGGCAGCGTCACGAACAGATTGGCCTTGCGCTTGGTCGCGTCATACGAGAGCCACGGCTCGACACCCGAATGCTTGAGGCTGTCGCGCACCGTCTCGATCAGGCCGAGGTTCGATTCGCGGCTGGTGGTATCGATGCTGACCAGCTTCGTGATCCAGTCGAGCGATGCTGGCTGGGCCTCGCTGGCGGCTTGCGGCGCGATGGCTTGAGGGGAAGCGCTTGTCATTCGAATCTCCGGGAATCTTCCAGTCATACGTACTGGGAAATGGTACTCAAAAATAATTTAGAGGTAAAAGATTGTGTGAACAACCATTCCTGCCTCGCGGGAATTTGCGCGCCGGACGGGGGTTTGTCTGGATGCGCTTGCCCGGCGAACGACTGAAATTGCTGCGGTGCACACCGGATTCGAGGTCTTTTCGAGCGTTTCGGTGTGCCGTCGCTGCCGGGGGTGTCAGGCGGCTTTTGCGCCGGGTGAGCCGAGGGCTCGCAACGTCTCCTTGATCGCGCGCACGCGGTCGGTCAGTTCTGCGTGTTTCACTTCGATGCGCAGTTTGTCCTGCCCGGCGAGTTTGATGTGGCGATGCTTCTGCACCAGTTCGATGATGCGCATCGGGTCGACGGCGGGCGTCGGCTCGAATTGCAGGGCAATGGCTTCTTCGCTCGCATCGATCTTCACAATACCCAGCGGCTTGGCCAGCAACCGCAGACGGTGCGTCTCGATGAGTGCCTGCGCCTGTTGCGGCAACTTGCCGAAGCGGTCGACGAGTTCTTCCTGCGTCGTGTCGATGGCATCGGGATTCGTGCCGTTGGCGAGCCGCTTGTAGAGCGAGAGACGCTCCTGCACGTCGCCGCAGTAATCGCTTGGCAGAATGGCCGGGACGTGCAGATTGATCTCGGTCGTCACGGCGAGCGGTGCAGTGAGATCCGGCTCGCGGCCGGCTTTCAGCGCACTCACCGCGTCGGCCAGCATATCGGTGTAGAGCTGGAAGCCGATTTCATGGATTTCGCCCGATTGTTTGTCGCCCAGCACTTCGCCCGCGCCGCGAATTTCGAGATCGTGCATGGCGAGGTAGAAGCCCGCGCCCAGTTCTTCCATCTGCTGAATTGCTTCGAGACGGCGTTGTGCCTGCTTGGTCAGGGCCTTCGGATCGTGCACGAGCAGATAGGCGTACGCCTGATGGTGCGAGCGGCCCACGCGGCCACGCAACTGGTGCAACTGCGCGAGACCGAACTTGTCGGCGCGATGCATCAGGATAGTGTTGGCGGTCGGCACGTCGATGCCGGTCTCGATGATGGTCGTACACAGCAGCACGTTGGCGCGCTGTGTCACGAAGTCGCGCATCACGCGCTCGAGATCACGCTCGTGCATCTGGCCGTGGGCGACCACGATGCGGGCTTCGGGCACAAGGGCTTCCAACTGAGCCTTGCGGTTCTCGATGGTCTCGACTTCGTTATGCAGGAAATACACCTGCCCGCCACGCTTGAGTTCGCGCAGCATGGCTTCGCGAATTACACCATCTTCCTCGCGTCGCACGAAGGTCTTGATCGCCAGGCGCTTCTGCGGCGCGGTGGCGATGACCGAGAAGTCGCGCAATCCTTCGAGGGCCATGCCGAGCGTGCGCGGAATCGGGGTGGCAGTCAGTGTGAGCACGTCGACCTCGGCGCGCAGTGCCTTGAGGGCCTCCTTCTGACGCACGCCGAAGCGGTGCTCTTCGTCGATGATGACGAGGCCCAGGCGCTGGAACTGGATGTCGTTCGAGAGCAGCTTGTGCGTGCCGATCACGATATCGACCTGTCCCTCGTTGATCGCCTTCACACTCGCGTTCACTTCCTTTGTGGTCTTGAAGCGGGAGAGTTCGGCGATGCGCACCGGCCAGTCGGCAAAGCGATCGGAGAAGGTCTGCGCGTGTTGTTCGGCGAGCAGCGTGGTGGGCGCGAGCAGGGCGACCTGTTTGCTGTCGAGCACGGCAATGAAGGCGGCGCGCAAGGCCACTTCGGTTTTGCCGAAGCCGACATCGCCGCACACCAGACGGTCCATCGGACGACCGCTGGTCATATCGCTCATGACGGCGGCAATCGCGGCCGCCTGATCCGGTGTTTCCTCAAAGCCGAAGCTGTCGGCAAACTTCTCGTAATCGCGCGGCGACAACTCGAAAGCGTAGCCCGAGCGCGCGGCACGGCGGGCGTACAGGTTGAGCAGTTCCGCCGCCGTATCGCGGATCTGCTGTGCGGCCTTGCGCTTCGCCTTCTCCCATTGGCCCGAACCGAGGGAGTGCAGTGGCGCGGTGTCGGGGTCGGCGCCGCTGTAGCGCGAGATCAGGTGCAACTGCGAGACCGGCACATACAGTTTGCTCGCGCCCGAGTATTCGAGATGCAGGAATTCGGTTTCACCTTCGCCGAGATCCATGCTGACCAGGCCCTGATAGCGGCCGATGCCGTGCTGGCTGTGAACCACGGGGTCGCCGACCTTGAGTTCGGCAAGGTCGCGCACCATCGAGTCGACCGACGTCGCCTGTTCCTGGCGGCGCTTGCCCGCGCGGCGCGCAAGTCCTTCGTACAGCTCGTTTTCGGTGATGAACGCGAGGTTTTCGGCCGGCAGCAGGAAGCCGGCGGCCAGCGGGGCGACGCCGATGGCGAAGCGCGCGTCGGACGTCAGGAAGTCTTCGAGCGACTCGACCGTGGAGGGGCGCAGATCGTTGTCGTGCAGCAGTTGCAGCAGCGTCTCGCGGCGGCCGGCCGAATCGGCGCCCAACAGCACGCGCGCCGGTGTACGGGCCAGATAGGCGCGCAGCGCGGCGAGCGGGTCGTCGGCGCGGCGATTGACCGCCAGCGGCGGCAGCGGGGCGGCCCAACTGCCATCGCCCGGTGCGGGCAGCGTCAGCCGTGCGAACGGCTTGGCGAGCGCGAAGAAGTCCTGGTCGAGCAGGAATAATTGCTCGGGCGGCAGCACCGGACGCTCGCGATCATGCGACAGAAAGTTGTAGCGCTGGCGCGTGTCGTTCCAGAAGCGGTGGATCGCCGCGTCGAGATCGCCCACGAACACCAGTTGCGCGTCGGCGGGCAGATAGTGGAACAGCGTGGCCGTTTCTTCGAAGAACAGCGGCAGGTAGTACTCGATGCCTGCCGAGGGCACACCGCTGCCGATGTCCTTGTAGATCGGACTGCGGCTCGGATCGCCTTCGAAGACTTCGCGCCAGCGGCCGCGAAATGCCGTGCGCGCGGGTTCGTCGAACGGGAATTCGCGCCCCGGCAGCAGACGGACTTCCTTGACCGGATACAGGCTGCGCTGCGTGTCGGGATCGAACGCGCGAATGCTGTCGACGGTATCGTCGAACAGATCGAGGCGATAGGGCAGTGCCGAGCCCATCGGGAAGAGATCGATCAGCCCGCCGCGTACGCAGTACTCGCCGGGGCGCATCACCTGACTCACATGCTCGTAGCCCGCGAGCGTGAGTTGCGACTTCAGCCGGGCCTCGTCAAGACGTTCGCCCTGCGTGAAGAAGAACGTGTAGGCCGCCATGAAGCTTGCCGGCGCCATGCGATAGAGCGCAGTGGTCGCGGGCACCAGCACGATGTCGCAGCGCTTCTCGCCGAGATCGTGCAGGGTGGCAAGCCGTTCGGACACGAGATCCTGGTGCGGCGAGAACGTGTCGTAGGGCAGCGTCTCCCAGTCGGGCAGCAGCCGCACGCGCGCCTCGGGTGCACACCACTTCAGCTCCTGCTGCAGGCGCAGGGCGTCGGTGGCCTGGGCGCACACGACGGCGAGCAGCGGCAGGCGCTCGCGATTCTCTTCGAAATAACGGGCAATGAGCAGGGCGTCACTGGACGCGTGCGAGCCGGCAAAAGCGTAACGCTGTCCCGCTTTCACGAGCGGCACAGGCACGGTACTACGGGATAAGGCGTTGGCGGAGGACATAGGAAAACGTTGCAGAAATGGCAAAGCACGGGGCTCCACTCGCATGGGGCCCCGTGACAGTCAGCGTCTATTATAAAATCCCTGCTTTATCCTTACCTGCGTTTTATCGTGAGCGACCGACTTTTTGCCGTCATCCCGTGTGCCGGGGCCGGTGTACGCGCCGGGGCCGACGTGCCCAAGCAATACCGAAGCGTCGGCGGACGTGCCATGCTTCACTATGCCCTTGCCGCATTCGACGCCTGTTCCGAGTTCGCTCAGACCGTGCTGGTGCTGGCGCCCGACGACGATCACTTCGACGGGCGGCGCTTCGGCACGCTGCGCTTTGCGGTGCGCCGTTGCGGCGGCCCGTCGCGCCATGCGTCGGTCCTTGGCGGCCTGCAGGCACTCACCGAGTTCGGGGCGCAGGACAGCGATTGGGTGCTTGTGCACGATGCTGCACGTCCTGGCATCACTCCTGCGCTGATTCGCGCACTCGTCGAAGCGCTGCGCGACGATCCGGTCGGCGGCATTCTCGCGTTGCCCGTGGCCGATACCCTCAAGCGTGAGCAGGCGCCGGCCGAGAAGGGCGGGTTGGCCGCCGTACAGACCACGGAATCGCGTGATGGGCTGTGGCAGGCACAGACGCCCCAGATGTTCCGCCTTGGCATGTTGCGTCAGGCGCTGGAAGACGCGCTTGCTTCGGGAGCCGAAGTCACGGACGAGGCCAGCGCCATCGAGCGTATCGGCCTCACACCGAAACTCGTTCGCGGCAGCCTGCGCAACTTCAAGGTGACATATCCCGAAGATTTCGTGCTTGCCGAAGCATTCCTCGGTGCGGCCAAGTCCGCGTGAAGGCGCAGTGATTACCGGCTGCATTGATCTGACGTACTGTTTTTTCGCATTTGGCGATTCCCCATGACTGAACCCGCTGTTTCCAATGTCTCGCTCGCTACGTTGTTCAAGCTCCGCATCGGTCAGGGCTACGACGTGCATGCCCTCGTGCCCGGCCGCCCGCTCGTGATGGGGGGGGTGACGATTCCGTTCGACCGCGGCCTGCTGGGCCATTCGGACGCCGACGTGCTGCTGCACGCCATCACCGACGCCGTGCTCGGTGCCGCGGCGCTGGGCGACATCGGGCGTCATTTCCCTGACACCGATCCCACGTTCAAGGGCGCAAACAGCGTTGTATTGCTCAAGGAAGCCATGCGTCGTGTGCGCGAGCATGGCTATGAGATCGTCAACGTGGACTGTACGGTCATTGCGCAGGCGCCGAAGCTCGCACCGCATATTGCCGCCATGACCCAATCGATTGCCGATGCGCTGGGCATCACCGCCGGTCAGGTGAACGTGAAGGCGAAGACCAACGAGAAGCTGGGCTATCTCGGCCGCCAGGAAGGGATTGAAGCACAGGCGGCGGCATTGCTCGTCGGGCGCTGAGCGCCGGTCAGACCCAAAGCAAAACGGCGCTACCGGACAAAGCCGGTAGCGCCGTTTTGTTTTTGATGGCTCGCGCAGTGTCGAGGCACCGCGCCAAGCCTTACCTTACGCTGCCTCGGCGGCGAGGACTTGCGCAGCGGCGTTGATGACAGCGGCGATACGGCCGACGTCACGCAGTTGCGCGGTGCTCATCCCATGCTCGGCGGCGAGCAACTGAAAGTGCGACTGCACGCAGAAGTGGCACTTGCCGATGATGGACGCCGCCAGGGCATACATCTCGAAGCGACGCTGATCGACGCCGCCTCGCGTGGCGTAGCCGTTCATGCGAAGTTGGGCCTTCTCGTTCTTGAGTTCGGCGTTATCGGCCATCTCGAGGTACGGATACCACGTGTTGTTCATGCCCATGAGCGCGGCGGCGGTCAACGCGCCTTCAAGCTCTTCCGGGGACAATACGCCGGCTTCGCGAATCGCCTTGATGAGCGGCTGGCTCTTGGCCGCGAAGGCGGCCGCGAGGGCCACACCAACGGCGTCGTTGCCTTCCAGCGAGGAGCGGGCGATCGTGCCGTCGAGGTTCAGGCGAATGTCCTTGGCGTAGTCAGGGATCTGCGCCTTAATCGCGGTGATGAATTCCATAAATTTCTCCTATTGCTTTGGGCTGAAAAAGCCCGCTTGCGCGGGCTTCGAGACGACGCTTACAGCGTTGCACCGCCGACCGCGCGGTTGCACGGGCAGAGTTCGTCGGTTTGCAGGCCGTCCAGAATACGCAGAACTTCTTCCGGGTTACGGCCGACGTTCAGGTTGTTCACCGAAACGTGCTGAATGACGTTGTCCGGGTCAACGATGAACGTTGCACGCAGGGCCACGCCGGCTTCCTTTTCACGCACGCCGAGTTGGTCGATCAGAGCACCCGTGGTGTCGCCGAACGAGTAGTGGTTCAGCTTGCTCAGGTCCTTGTGCTCACGGCGCCATGCCAGTTTCACGAATTCGTTGTCGCCCGAACCGCCGAGCAGAACAGCGTCACGATCTGCGAAGTCGTTGGCCAGCTTGGCGAACTCAACGATTTCGGTCGGGCACACGAAGGTGAAATCCTTCGGGTAGAAGTAAATGATCTTCCACTTGCCCGGGAACGAGGCTTCGGTGATCGTTTCGAAAGCCGACACACCGTTTTCTTCGTGGTTGTTGAAACCGGGCTTGGCAGCTACTACCGAGAACGCTTCGAGTTTGTCGCCGACAGTCTTCATCGATTTACTCCTAAATTAGTGCGGTTTATGTCGAGATGTCACAGGTACATCGCAACCAGCAACTGACCGGGATCATGCGATCCCGGTCAACCAAGGCAGTATACGCTATCAAATCAATGGCGGCAATAGTTTATTTTTATGCCGGGGATAGTTAAATCAAATCCCGTCGATAGGATGTTGTGTGATGCTGCGCGGAAGAAGCCTTGAGCATAGCCAAATTCCCGCGCGATCACATCTATTTAGCAAGCGGGAATGACACGATGATTTCAAGGCCGGTGCCCGGACGAACATTGCGCAGCGAGGCGATGCCTTTGTAGCGTGTGGCAATGCGCTGGACGATTGCCATGCCAAGGCCGGTGCCGTCTGCCTTGGTTCGTGCCGTGTCCACCCGATAGAACGGGCGGAAAACGAGGGCCAGTTGCTCCTCGGGAATGCCGGGGCCGGTATCGCGCACACGCATCTCGACGCGTTCACCGAGCACGCGCGTCGTGATGTGAACGTTGGCGATGTCGGTCTCGGCGTCGCGGCCATACTTGCGCGCGTTCTCGAGCAGGTTCGTGAGCAGGCGCTTGAGGTCGGTGCGCTCGGCCAGCACTGCGGTGGCTTCGGCAAGTTCGATGGTGACGTTGAGGTCTTCCCTGCCGTCGAACGAGGTGGCGGTCTCGCGCACGATATCCGACAGGTCCAGCGCCTGCATCGTGCGCGACGCTGGGCGGGCGTAATCGAGAAAGCGGCCGATGATCTCGTCCATTTGCTCGATGTCGCTGATCATGTCGCGTTTGACGTTCTCGTCGGACGGACTCATCTCCGTCTCCAGCCGTAGCCGGGCGAGTGGTGTGCGCAGGTCGTGCGAGATGCCGGCGAGCATCAGTGCCCGGTCGGCTTCGAGGCGCTCGAGTTCGTCCACCATCTGGTTGAAGCTGCGGTTGGCCTCGGCGGCCTCGCCCATGCCGCGCTCGGGCAGCGGATCGGGGCGTTGCCCTTCGCCGATGGCACGAGCGGCGTGGGCGAGCCGGGCGAACGGCCGGTTCACGATCGCGGTAATGAAGGCGGCGCCGATGAGCGAGAGTGCCAGCGCGAAGGTCCCCCAACTGAAGAGTTGAAGGCCGGTGGCCGTGTCGATCCGGTCTTGCTCGATGGCGACCCAGTAGTCGTCTTCGTCGATCTTGAAGCTGATCCACATGGCCGGGATCTCGTTGACCGAGGCGGCGATGATCGTGTCCGTGCCAAGACGCCGTTGCACGTCGCGCACGATCAGATCCTGCACCACGCCGCCCGGCTGCTTCTCGACCTTGTCTGCCGGTTCGCGCGGATACACGCGGATGCCCTCATTGCTCTCCAGATCCTGGAGCAATGCGCGGCGCAGATCGGGTTCGGAATAGAGCAGGGCGGTGCGCGTGAGCTTGACGATCGACACGAGCTGCTGCGCAACCCGTTGTGCGCGCGGCTCGCGTTCGATCACGCGAAAGCTCTGATACCAGGCGGCCAGACTGACGCCGATAAGCAGTGCGATGAGGAAAAAGGTACGCCAGAAAAGACCGCCGAACAGCCCGCGTACCATCCGGATCGGATGCATGGGGTTGCTCCGTCTAAAGCGTGATTTGTGCGTGCCCGCAGGCCCGGTGTGCCGGATGACGGGGGGCGGGACGAAGCGCGACGTGCGGCATGAGATGCGACGTGAAACAAGACACGACGCCGGTGCGCGAGCTTGTTGCGACCGGCGTCGTTTTGCAGCGTGAGACGCGAAGGTGGCCGATCACGCGCCGCCGTCCGGAATGAACACGTAGCCGAGGCCCCAGACGGTCTGAATGAAGCGAGGGCTGCCCGGGTCCGGTTCAATGAGCTTGCGCAGGCGCGAGATCTGCACGTCGAGGCTGCGGTCGAACACTTCGTATTCGCGCCCCCGTGCGAGTTCCATCAGCTTCTCGCGGGACAAGGGCTGGCGCGGATGGCGCGCGAATACCTTGAGCACCGAGAACTCGCCCGTCGTGAGCGCGATTTCCTGACCGTTTTTGGTGAGCGTGCGCGTGGCGAGGTTCAGGGCGAAGTCGCCAAACTCGAACGTCTCCATGGTTTCGCTGGGTGCGCCGGGAAGTTCAGGCGGCGCCTGACGGCGCAATACGGCATGAATTCGGGCGACGAGTTCGCGCGGATTGAAGGGCTTCGGCAGATAATCGTCGGCGCCCATTTCGAGGCCGACGATACGGTCGACATCCTCGCCTTTGGCCGTTAACATGATGATCGGCGTGCGGTCATTCGCGCCACGCAGGCGGCGACAAATAGAAAGACCGTCTTCACCGGGGAGCATCAGGTCCAGCACGAGCAGATCGAAGCGCTCGCGTACCCAAAGCTTGTTCATGGCCGTTGCATTTTCGGCCACAAAGACATTGAAACCCTGTTCCCCGAGGTAACGACGTAACAGGTCGCGCAGGCGCGGATCGTCGTCGACAACCAGAATTTTGGGAGAATTTTTGTTTTCCATGCCACGTATCTTAGCCCGAAATGTTGCGAACTGAGGAGGCCGCCAAAGCGGGTTACAAAGGGTTACACAATTTACCCTACCCCTTGTGCGCTGACCATAGGCAGTGGGTACACTTGCACCCCTGCCAGGGCGAAAACCTGCCGCATGGCATGAAGGACATACGCACAAGATGAGATGGGCTGCTGAGTTGACGCTACTGTTCGGGGGAATCATGCTCTGGGGACACCTGGGTGTGACGTATGCCCGTCCCGTGGCCCATTTCAGCACGCAATCTCATGGCGTGAGTCCGTCTGGACAGCAGCGCTCGGTGCCAGCGCCGTCGCCTCGCAATCCGTCGAAGAATGGGCAGTCGCAGGGGGATACCTCTGCCGAGCGCCGCAACGACGATCTGCAGAACACGCCGCCGGGCCGCCGTCCGAATGGTCATATGTCGCCGGAAGACCGGCGCTTGCTTCGTCAACATATTCAAGACGCTGTGCGCGAGTTGTACAGTCACTAGCATGACGCGCACTACGTTGGTGCCAGATCAGTTTCGGAAACGTCGCCAAACGCTTCTCCCAAAACGCCAGTGATGTCACTTTGACGCGAGCGTCCCATGAAGCCGAATCCAACATCGCCAGCCGCTGTCGACGCTGGCTTTTTTTGCGCTCGCCGCAAGCGTAACGAGAAGGCGAGGGACCAGATCGCACCGCCGCCGTTACTATCCGTCTACCTGAAACCGCTCGCCTGCCGGCGGCTCGTGCGGGGCTTGCTCGCCGCCTTTTGGCTGGCGTCGCCGTTGGTGGTCCACGCTGCGGGGGCGAAGCACGCGGGCGTGACGCATACGGCGCGTTCGACGTCGACACATGCAACGAACACTGCCGTCGATCCTTCGACGCGTGCCCTTACAACCGACGACGCTCGCTACCTCCTCACCCGCACCGGCTACTCACCCGACGCTCGCGAACTGGCGCCATTCGTCGGATTGACGCGCGCGCAGGCCGTCGACCGCCTGCTGGAGCAAACACGCCGTACTGCCGTGACGCCACCCCCCGCATGGGCGGCCGATCCGCCGCTCTATGGCGCGCCTGTCAAGAACATGACCGACGAGCAGCGCCGTGAGCTGAACCAGCGACGTGATCGCATGGCGGCGTCGCTGCCTGCCTGGTGGGCACAGGAGATGGCGAGCACGCCGTCGCCGCTCACTGAGCGCATGACGATGTTCTGGCACAACCACTTCGTGTCGAGCGACGACAAGGTTCGCGAGCCGGTCGTGCTTTACCGTCAGAACGTGCTGCTGCGTGCGAATGCGCTGGGCAATTTCGGCGTGTTGCTGCACGAGGTGTCGAAGGACCCGGCCATGCTCGTCTATCTCGATGGTGCGGGCAGCCGGAAGGGGCATCCGAATGAGAACTTCGCGCGTGAGGTCATGGAGCTGTTCACGCTGGGCGAGGGGCATTACACCGAGCAGGATGTCCGTGAGGCGGCGCGCGCCTATACCGGCTGGAGTATTGATCGGCCGACGATGAGCTATGTCTGGCGCGCCAATGTTCATGACGTGGGCGCGAAGACCGTGCTGAACCAGACCGGCGACTTCGATGGCGACCAGATGCTCGACATTTTGCTGGCGCGTCCGGAGACAGCGACGTTCATCACCGGCAAATTGTGGCGCGAGTTCGTATCGCCGACGCCTGAGCCGTCGCAGGTTCAACGTGTGGCGGGCGCCTTTCGCGCGAGCGGATACGACATTCGTGTAGCGATGCGTGCGCTATTGCTGACGCCTGCCTTTTGGGATGCACGAACACGGGGTACGTTGGTCAAGTCGCCGTCGGAGTTCGTGACGGACACCGTGCGCGAGTTCGACATTGGCTACGACGATCCGCAGATGCTGGCTCAGCAGATGCGGGCACTTGGGCAGGACCTGTTTCGTCCGCCGAATGTGAAGGGGTGGCCCGGCGGCGATGCATGGATCGACAGCACTACGTTGCTGGCGCGAAAGCAGTTCGTGGAGCGCATGTTCCGGGCGACGGAGAACGCGAATGCCGGTGGACCGTCGATGGTGTTGCCGTCGTCGGCGGCGAGTTCTGGTGTGCAACGCACGGCGCTTCGTCCTGCGGCAGCGATGCCGAGAACCGTCGCGGGCGTGCGTTTCGATCTATCGCGCTGGCTGCAACCTTACGCGCTGGGGCCGGTCGACGTTCCGGATGAGAGGGCGCGCGAGGCGTTGCAGCGGGCGGTGTTGCCGTTCGCGCCTGCGGTGCCGCAAACGGCCGGCGTGAACAGTGCAGCCTATTTGCAGGCGTTATTGATGGACCCCGCCTATCAATTGAAGTGATGAAGTGATGGCGGGCCGCACGGGATGAGTGTCATTGGGCGACGTCTGCGTATCCATTCGTACGGGACTAGCCGTGAGAGGTGTGAGATGCGTCGACGCGATTTTCTGACTTTTGCCGGTGGCCTTGGTGCTGCATGGCTGGCACCAGGGCCGGTCTTGGCGGCTGCGCATGATCTGTCCGGGACACTGCCGGGGGCGGGCGGGAACTACGGCAATCTGCTGATCCTGATCGAACTCAAAGGTGGCAATGACGGGTTGAACACCGTCATTCCCTATGCTGACCCGATGTATGCGAGTCTGCGCCCGAGTATTGGCATCAAGCGTGAGCAGGTGGTGCAACTGGACGGGCGTAGTGGCTTGCATCCGGAGATGCGTCCGTTGTTGCCGATGTGGCAGGCGAAGGAGTTGGCGATCGTGCAGGGTGTGGGGTATGCGCAGCCGAATCTGTCGCACTTCCGGTCTATCGAGATATGGAATACGGCGTCGCGTTCCGACGAGTATTTGCGCGACGGCTGGTTGTCGCGCGCGTTTGCGGAACAAGCGGTGCCACCGGGTTTCGACGCCGATGGCGTGATTGTGGGCAGTGCGGAGTTGGGCCCATTGGGCGGTGGTGCCCGGGCAGTGACGTTGACCAATCCCGCGCAGTTCTTGCGGGATGCGACGCTGGCGTCGGCGAATGCGGTGCAGGTGAGCAACCCGGCGCTCGCGCATGTGCTGCGTGTGGAGAACGACATCGTGAAGGCGGCGGACGGACTGCGGCCGCGTCAGGGACAGTACGTGCTGCGCACGCCGATGCCGCAGGGGGCGTTCGGTAACGTGGTGAAAACTGCGCTGCAGGTTGTTGCGGCGGCGGACTCTTCGGCGGGCGTGCCGCTGCCGGGGCGCGGCGTTGCTGTGTTGCGTCTGACGCTCAACGGCTTTGATACGCATCAGAATCAACCGGGGCAGCAGGCGAATCTATTGCGTCAGTTGTCGCTGGGGATGATGGCGTTGCGGGCCGGGCTGACCGAGTTGAATCGTTGGCAATCGACGATGATCGTCACGTACGCGGAGTTTGGCCGGCGTCCGCGCGAGAACCAGAGCCAGGGGACGGATCACGGGACGGTGGCGCCGCATTTCATTGCGGGCGGGCGTGTTCGCGGCGGCCTCTACGGGGACGTGCCGCGATTGGATCGGCTCGATGGGAATGGCAATCTGCCATTTGCCGTCGATTTCCGCGAAGTGTATGCGACGGTGCTGCAGCGCTGGTGGGGGCTGAATCCGCAGACGGTGTTGAGTGGTGCGTTCAAGCCGCTGGATGTGTTACGGGTTTGAGGTGCTGGCGCGGTGGGGCTTGGTGTTGTGCTGGTGAGCAGGGGATGGTTGCTGTGTGCGTTTGCGGGATCCGCGAATCGTCAGGGCGAAGTCGCGGATCTGCGAACGGAAGCGGGGCGGTGGGTCTCAGCGAGCGCGCCAGGCGCGCCAGAATTTGCGTAGCGGTGTGAGATCGATGCGCTGGTGCAGCACCTGATAGTCGCTGGCGGCGACCTCATCCATCAATGCCAATTGCAGTGCGGCGAGGGCGAGCAAAGGCTTTTGCTTGCGGCGGTCTTGTTTGGGGATGGCGGCGGCGGCTTCGGCGATGGTCTGACGCGCACGGGCGTGTTGGAACTTCATGAGTTCGATGAAGGCTGGCGAGTACTTCCCGTTTTGCAGATCGGCGGCGGTGACGCCGAAGCGTTGCAATTCGTCGATGGGGAAATAGACGTAGCCGGCGCGTGCGTCGACACCTGCGTCGGTGACGCGGCGGCCGAGTGTGATGGCGTGGCCGAGGGTGCGGGCAAGCGCGGGGGTTTGCGGGTCGTCGAAACCGTAGATGTGCGCGACCAGTTCGGCGGGGGCACCGCCGGCGGCGTCACAATAGTGCGAGAGGCCGGCGAAGTCGAGATAGCGCATCTGGGAGAGATCCATCTCGGCACCATGCAGCACGGCTTCGAATGAGGCGCGTGCGATGTGGGTGTTTTTGACGACAGGGGCAAGTGCGCGCGTGACGGGGTGTGCGGGGGTGCCGGCGAAGAGTCGCGCGAGTTCCTGGCGCCACCAATCGAGTTTTGCGTGAGCGACGCCGGGGTCGTGGACGGCGGCGTGAATATCGGCGACTTCCTGGCAGAAGGCATGGGCGGCGTAGGCGGCGTCGCGTTTGGACGGCGGCAGTTGGAGCAGCGCGTAATAGAGCGCGGAGCCGGCGGGGCCGGCTTTCTGGCGGCAGTAGTCGCTGGCTTGCGCGGGGGTGCCGGGGGAGTCGTCGGCGGTCTCGTGGGGTTGCATGCGAATGGGGGTATCGGTTTGGCCAGGTGCCCGGATGTCGGTGCGCGGGCGCGCAACCGGGGGCAAGAGCCATGAATTGGTGCGAATTCTAGCATTGCGGGCCTGGGGGCGGGCGTGAGGGAGATGGCGTTGTAAGAGATTGCCGGTCAAATGCACATCATGTAGAATGCTCGCCTGCTTTGACGCATGCAGCGGGGCGACGAGTCGCCCCTTTTCATGTCCGCCAGGACACGCATGCCGTCAACCCGATGCCGGGATGTCGTTTCCCCATAAAGGTGACGACGCCCACGGGCTGCGAGGATGGCGAAATTGGTAGACGCACCAGGTTTAGGTCCTGACGCCCGCAAGGGTGTAGGGGTTCGAGTCCCCTTCCTCGCACCAACTCCCCGTTTTGGCATCGGTTTCGTAGGTCTCACTTCTTCCCGCAAAAACTCGCAAACGCTCGCCGAATAAGCCGGGTAGGGATTTTTGCGTCGATTCTGATTGTTCCCCACTTGCTCAAAAACTCACCTCTTCGCACCTAAAATCGTGTCGGGTCCCCCATTTTTTACCCGAGGTTTCCCCACGAAATGGCATCGATTCAGAAGGTGGCAAAGGGCTGGCGCGTGCAAGTGATGGTTGATGGGCAGCGCGATAGCAGGACGTTTGATACGAGAGCGGCAGCGATGGCGTGGAGCGCGCAACGAGAGACGGAGTTGCGGTCGATTGCCAGCGGGGCAGGGAGTAAGACGCTGACGGTTGGGGATGTGCTCAAGGAGTATGAGCTGAAGGTGACCCACACGAAGCGTGGCGCGAGATGGGAGAGGTTGCGTTTGCCCCTGATCGGCGGCAAGGAGATCGGCGGACGGAAATTCAAAGACATCAAGTTGATCGACCTTCGGCCAAGCCATATCGCGGCTTGGCGGGACGTGCGGATGCGTGAGGTGTCGGGTGCGTCCGCGTCACGGGAAATGTCGCTGATGTCGCACGCGTTCCTGGTGGCCCGGAAGGAGTGGGGCTGGCTGGTGACGAACCCGATGGCGGATGTGAAGCGCCCGCCGGACCCGCCGGGGCGGGAACGGTTGATTTCGCAAGAGGAAATCGAGTTGCTGCTTGCGAGCCTGGGCTATGAAGAGGGACTGCCCGTAGAAACGCCGATGCAGCGTGTGGCAGTTGCCTTTCTGTTCGCGATAGAGACGGCGATGCGCTCTAGCGAAATCCTGGCTCTTACAGCCTCGTCGGTGAACTACCACGGCAAGTTCGCACGGCTCCCAATGACGAAAAATGGCACGGCACGCAACGTGCCGCTGTCCTCCCGCGCGATTGAGCTTCTGAAGATGCTTCCGGCGGTGCCGAAAGGCGAATCGCTATTCGCCTTGTCTGCGTCGAGCCGCGACGCGCTATTTCGGAAGGCGCGAGACAGATCACAGATCCCGGATGTGACGTTTCACGATACGCGACACGAAGCCATCACTCGCCTAGCGAAGAAATTACAATCGTTAGATCTCGCTAGGATGACTGGCCACAGAAACATCTCTGAACTGATGACGTATTACAACGCGACGGCAACAGATATAGCGGGACGCCTCGGCTAATAGCCGCGGAGATACTGAATGCGCAACATTCACTCCGGGAGTCGCGATTTCACCAGATCTGGGATTAGCAAAATTGCCCGTTGATTATGCGGGGGACGGGCTTTTTTCTCTTGGGTATTGGGTAAGAGCGTCCGCTGTCGACCCAACTGAGACGTTCGCAACGACTGTGATGCTGTGACAGGTCTGGGGCAATCACCGGTCATTCGGATTCCAGACGACGCGACAAAGTTGCTGGACCGATATAAACGTTATCAGGATTGAGCCCCATAAATTACGATGATTTGTTTGCGGCTGCTGCTAAGTTTATCTAAATGAGTTCGTGTTGACTCCGAGTAGCGACAGAAAAAGCCGGGCACGATGTGAATGGCCAGACAGCGGACGCTGACGCAGCTTGTGATACAGCGTCTTTTTCGAGATGCCGAGCGCATGGCTCGCCTCGGCGACGTTGCCGGTGTGACGCCGCTGCATGTCTTGGGAACGCACGCTGGAACGGCTCGGCGCGAACGAGTCGATTCCCGTCGATTGCCGCGTGATCGCGGCATCGAAGGCCGATCTCGTGGCGCTGGCCGCCGAAGGCGGTTTTCGCGCGGATCTGCTGTATCGGCTGTACGTTGCGCAGATCGGGCTGCCGCCGTTGCGCGAGCGCCGCGAAGACGTGCCGCTGCTGCTCGAGCACTTCGTGTGGCGGCGGCACGTCGCTTCGCAACAACCCACGCCGGTGGTGTCGGCATCGCAGGTGTCGGAGTTAACGGAGCGCGCGTTGCGTGTTGATCTCTTCGCTTTGCGCGTCACGTACGCGATCTCCATCAGCGTCGGAAGTTCTTCGTCAATTCCGTCAACACCTGGACGAAGGCCTTGCTCGCCGCCGTCCGATACGCGTCCTTGCGTTGCAGCAGCACAGCCGTGCGCGCCTGCAGCGGCGGGTCGAGCAGCACGGGGTGCAGCGCGGTATGCTCGCGCGCGATGCCATCGGGCAGTACGGTTGCGAGCTGCCCACGCCGCACGATCTCGACGATCGCACTGATCGAACTGACCTCGATGGCAACCTGCGGGCGGATCCGGTTCTGCGCGCAGTATTCGTCGATGTAACGCCGCGTCGCGAACGCTTTGTTCAGCAGCACCAGCCGTTCGTTGGCGAAGTCCTGCGCGGACAGCGGCTTGCGGCGCGTCGCGCGCGCATGGCCTCCGCCGACGACGAGGCTCAGCGTCTCGCGAAACAACGGCTCGCTTTCGATTTCCGCAGTGTGGACGGGCTCGAACGCGATGCCGGCGTCGAGCCTGTCATCGGCGAGCTGCGCTTCGATCTGATCCTGCGTGATTTCCTGAATGTCGATCGCGATGCCGGGATGCAGGCCATAAAAACGATCGATCACGGGCCCCACGAGATACGCCGTGAAGGTCGGCGTCACGGCAAGGCGCAAATTGCCGCGGCTCAGTTCGCCAACGTCATGTATCGCCCGCACGCCCGCATCCAGATCCTGTAGCGCGAGCTTCGCATAGCGCATCCACGCCGCGCCGGCATCCGTGAGTTGCACGTTCCGCCCCGAACGGTCTAGGAGCTGCGTGCGCAGCGTGTCTTCCAGTTGCCGTATTTGCTGCGACAGCGTGGGCTGTGAAACGTGCAGCGCCTCGGCGGCGCGTGTGAAATTGCGGTGCTCCGCGACGGCCAGGAAGTAACGGATATGACGCAACAGCATGGTGAATCTCCTCGTCCTCGATAACTATTGGTGATTCCTATGGTTAGCATCATAAACCCGTCTTGGACACTATGACGGAACAGGTCCATTCTCTGTCCAACGCACCGCACTGACCGACACGGCAACGAACGCCAGATTGAATGGAGCTGACCATGCAAGAGATCATCGACGGTTTTCTGAAGTTTCAGCGGGACATCATGCCCGCGCGCAGGGAGTTGTTCCGCAAGCTGGCCACCAGTCAGACGCCGCGCACACTGTTCATTTCCTGTTCCGATAGCCGCATGGTTCCCGAACTGGTCACGCAGCGCGAACCGGGCGATCTGTTCGTGATCCGCAATGCCGGCAACATCGTGCCTTCGTTCGGTCCTGAGCCCGGCGGTGTGTCGGCAACGGTCGAATATGCGGTGGCCGCGCTCGGCGTGACGGATGTGGTGATATGCGGCCACTCGGACTGCGGCGCGATGACGGCCGTCGCGACGTGCAAGTGCCTCGACCATATGCCCGCTGTCGCGAACTGGCTGCGCTACGCCGACTCGGCGAGGCTCGTCAACGAGGCGCGTGAACATGCGGGCGAGCGCGAGCGCGTCGACTCGATGGTGCGCGAGAACGTCATCGCCCAGCTCGACAACCTCAAGACCCACCCCTCAGTTGCACTGGGACTCGCGCAAGGCCGCCTAAATTTGCACGGATGGGTCTACGACATCGAATCCGGCTCGATCGACGCGCTCGACGCCGCGACCCGCCAGTTCGTGCCGCTCGCTGCGCATCCCGATGTCACCGCGACGCCCGCCGAGTGCGTGGCTGCGCTCTGATTCCCGGCTTGTCACACCGACTGTCGATCTCACCAGGTTGATTTTTACCCAAGGAGCAACATCATGACCCAATCGCAAGTCACACCGAACGCACGCGAAGCATTGACGGAAACGATCGTCGACGCGAAGGTGCGCAAGAACCTCACCTTCGAAGCCATCAACGAAGGCACGGGCTTGAGCCTCGCATACACGACAGCCGCGCTACTCGGTCAGCATGCGCTGCCGGAGAATGCGGCGAAGCTCGTCGCCGAACGCCTCGGGCTCGACGCCGCCGCCGTTCGCCTGCTGCAAACCATTCCCGTGCGCGGCAGCGTTCCGGGTGGCGTGCCGACCGATCCCACCGTCTACCGCTTCTACGAAATGGTGCAGGTGTACGGCTCGACGTTGAAGGCGCTGGTTCACGAGAAATTCGGCGACGGCATCATCAGCGCGATCAACTTCAAACTCGATATCCAGAAGGTGCCGGACCCTGAAGGCGGCGAGCGTGCCGTCATCACGCTCGACGGCAAGTATCTGCCGACCAAGCCGTTTTGAACCCATGATGCAAAGACGAAAATTCTTACTGAGCACCGGTGCCGGGCTTGCTTCGGGCGGCCTTGCCCTCTCGGGTTGCACGATGACGGGGCCGCGCTCCACGTCGAGCACCAGCAACGCGCTGTACCCCACAAGGAGATCCGAAATGACTTCACCCGCAGCAATTCGCCCGCCGCTTCCCCCGTTCACGCAGGAGACGGCCATCGAGAAAGTCCGTCTCGCGGAAGACGGTTGGAATTCGCGCGACGCCGCCAAGGTCGCGCTCGCCTATTCGCTCGACACGAAATGGCGCAATCGCGCAGAGTTCGCGAACAATCGCGCGGAAGCGCAGGCGTTCCTCGAGCGCAAATGGAAGAAGGAACACGAGTATCGTCTGATCAAGGAACTGTGGGCGTTCGGCGGCAATCGCATTGCCGTGCGCTACGCCTACGAATGGCACGACGACTCGGGCAACTGGTTCCGCTCCTACGGCAACGAGAACTGGGAGTTCGGCGAGGATGGTCTCATGCAACGTCGCTATGCGTGCATCAACGACATGCCGATCAAGGAATCGGAGCGCAAGTATCACTGGCCCTTGGGCCGTCGGCCGGACGATCATCCGGGACTGAGCGAGTTGGGACTTTGAAGCCCGGATCGTTACAGCCGCGATGAGCGATTAGCGCCCAACAATCCAGTGGCGACGAATGACGGATTGTTGGGCGTGCGCCGGCGCGCCGTCGGGATGCAGCGACTTAAATGTCGTTGAATTATTCGCGACTTTTCGTTTTCTCCTCTTGGGTGAAAGTATGATTTGTGTCCGGTGTCAGGTCTGAGCTGCAAAGCAGTCTTCCAGATCGCCGGTCTGCGGAATCGACGATCGGCCGCAGTTGGCTAAGGGGACACTCTCCTTACCGCATATTCGCCCTATACGGGTGAAACACAAGCTACCTAGAAGCATCACTACCCGTAAGGAAAAACATGCAAGGGACCATCGCCCAAATCGTTGCGCTAGTTCTCGAAGGAAACGCTGTGTTGCGAGATGTCGACTCCCCTGGCATGGGTATGGAGCACAGTGCGAACACATTCTGCGAATTCGTTCACTTTGTGGATTTGGACAAGACGCCGACCGGCTGGTCCGAACGACAAATTGCTGCTGACCCGACCGCATGGTTCCAATACCTGAAGGAGCATGGTTTTATGGAGTTGAGGATGTCGCATGGGCCATCAAATGATCCCAATGTCGATGGGGTGGCAGTGACCGACAGGATGCTTGTAGGTTTCGTTGGCGGCGGCGGGGTCTGGTCCGTGCAAGCTAATAAGCCCAATAGTTCCGACTATTGGGCGGCTCGCTGGGTTGTTGGTGACCAGCAGAGCGCCGACAGGCGAATATGGCGAGTGACCTACGGACGAGTGGCGGGGAACCGACCGCCAAGCGAAATCGAGCAAGTCGATCTTCAGTCGCTTCGCGACCAGTTTTGCGATGTCCTTATGCGAGTCGAAGCATTCGCAACTCAAAAGCGGCTGGACGGCTTCGCAGCTTGCTTTGCCAGAGGGTTGGAGGATCTTTCCGCAGAGTCGCCGATTCACGGTTTCCATAAGGAATTTGCCAACGCCTCTCTTATTTCGAGGGAGGCGATCCAACTTCTTTCGGCCGCTCAGTCCTCGTGGGTTTTCGGAGGTATGGGGTCATGGAATGACCTTGGCTTTGATGGCGAAGATCAAGCGACATATGAATCCTTGTCGGAAGCGCTCTATCGCATTTCAAACCGAGCCATTGTGGCCGCAACAAACACCTCTGCCATGGGGAGTATTTGTCGAGCGGCTTCTACGCGTAACAGCGTTGGTCCTATGAAACGACCATGGTGGAAAATCTTCGGTTAAAGGGTGCGCTTTCGACTCGGATCAAGGGGCCGTGAATCTCTAGACGCCCGTGGTACGAAAAAATCAGTCAGGTCAATCACTCGCCTGGCGAAGACGCTACCGCCGTTGGATCTAGCTAGGATGACCGGGCATAGAAATATCTCTGAGCTTATGACCTATTACAACGCGACGGCAACAGATATAGCGGGACGCCTCGGCTAATAGCCACGGAGACACTCCGGAGCCGCAATTCCACATGATCGAGCGCCGACCGGATCATAGGCTGTCCACGCCACCCTCCGGTGTGGTCTCAATACCCAGCTCTTTTGCATATGAATCCAGTTGCTCTCCGACATGAACTTTTAGCACGTCAACGAACCGCTTAATCTTCGCGTCCACAAACTGCCGGGATGGGTAGACCGCATACACATTGCGTTCATAAGTGTGAAAATGCGGCAGGACACGAACGAGCGTTCCCTGGCGCAGGTCGTTGATTGCGGAGAATGCTGCAAGCAATCCAATTCCAGCGCCGTCACGCAGCGCGACGGCCATCGCCTCCATGTCATTCACGCTGAAATGCGGTCCCGAGGGCCGGAAGACCATAGTGTCCGATGCACTCTTGAGATGCCATTCGTCTGGCGCGTAATCCACCGTGCTTAGCAGCACGCGCGCGTGATCGGCCAGATCCTCCGGCCGCTCGGGCGCAGGATGTTGCGCCAGATACGCAGGCGAGGCAGCCAGCACACAATGACTGCCTCCGATCTTCTGGCTCACATAGGCAGAATCGGGCAAAGCTCGTGCAATCACGACAGCCAGATCAAGCTGTTCTTCAAGGAGGTTGGGCATGCGTTGCGAGAGCAGTACGTCGACTGAAACTTCCGGATACGCCTTGCGGTAAGCAAGCACCGCCCGCGTCACAAGCTCACGCCCAAGTCCCGGCACGGCGTGTACGCGCAGCGTCCCTCGCGGCTCAAGCAACGCGTCACGTGCCTCGGCTTCGGCATGCTCGATTTCAGCCAGGATAGAGACACTACGCTCGTAAAAGCGGCGTCCCGCATCGGTGACGACGAGGCGTCGGGTGGACCTTTGCAATAGTCGTGTATTGAGCCCTTCCTCGAGCACGGAAACGGCACGCGAAACATTGCCGACCGTAGTATCCAGGTAATTGGCGACGGCGGTGAAGCTGCTCATCTCCACGACCTTCACGAATACCGACATGTTGTAGACCTTGTCCATTCCGATTCTTCCCGATGAGATTTCATGATTCTCTCGGCATTCGCACCCGACCGGTCGAAAGCCACACCACACGCAAGCCCAGCATCATACGCCGGGTTTTTTAAGGGAAGCACCGGGCATAGAAGCGCTCTGACGCTTCAGCGGCGAGGAAAAAGCACGATCGTTCAATAGCGGCAAGGCATTTTCCCTCCAGCAGAAAGAATCATTCTTTGCAGCCCCACTAAAACCAAACAGACTTCGCGTCTAGACTTCGTTCTGCAGTCAGGCACTCGTTGCACCCTTCCCGATTCGAACGCCGCCCCACGATACATGAAGCGCATTCTTTCGACGCCCATACTCGCCGCCGAGAATACAGGCGCTTATGGCGCACAGGCGTCCGACACGACGATCAAGGTCTGGGCGGTCGAACCCGTCGGCCGCACCCGGCAGTAATACGACTCAGCCAACTGCGCTGCTCATCCGAATCAGCTGATCGAATTTCGCCTATCGCGCATGAAAGTCAAGCAAATAGTATGGATTGCTAATTAAGTATTTATATCGAGATAATGCCATGAACTCAGTCTACGATCCCCTGTACCTGTTCATTGACGGCGAATGGATCGCCGCAAACAAACGCGAAACCGTACCCGTCATCAACCCGGCCACGAGAGGCGAACTGGGCCGCGTGCCGCTAGCGACCACTAGCGATCTGGACCACGCGCTGAGTGTCACGCGCCGTGCGTTCGACGTCTGGCGCAACACAGTTCCCGCTGAACGCGCCCGCATCCTTAGGCGCGCAGCAGAACTCATGCGTGAACGCGCGCCGCACATTGCCGAAATGATGACTCTCGAAGAGGGCAAGCCACTTGCTGAGAGCCGCGACGAAGTGCTGCGCGCCGCTGAATACTTCGAGTGGTTTTCGGAAGAGGCGCGTCGCATCGATGGCCGAGTGGTGCCCTCGAATCGCCCCGGCGTACAGCAGCTCGTGAAAAAGCAGGCAATTGGTCCGGTGGCTGCGTTCACACCGTGGAATTTTCCGGCCATTACGCCGGCGCGCAAGCTTTCGGCGGCGCTCGCAGCTGGTTGTAGCGTGATCATCAAGCCGGGCGAAGAAAGCCCCGCCACTGCACTCGCACTAGCCCGCGCGCTCGACGATGCGGGTCTTCCCAAAGGGGTGCTGCAAGTCGTGTTCGGCGTGCCCGACCAAGTCTCGAAGCAACTTATCGCATCCCCGGTGATACGCAAGGTCACTTTCACGGGTTCGGTGCCGATCGGTCGTCTGCTCTCGGCACGCGCTGCGGAAGGCGTCAAGCCCATCACACTCGAACTCGGTGGCCACGGTCCCGTACTGGTATTTGACGACGCCAACGTGGAGAGGGCCGCCGTCGAAGGTGCGGCCAACCGGTTCCGCGGCACCGGCCAGATCTGCATCTCATCGACGCGCTTCCTGGTTCAACGCGGTGTTTACGACGTGTTCGTTGAACACTTTGTGCGGGCAGCAAGGGCACTTAAGGTAGGCAACGGCATGGATCCCAACACTCAGGTTGGCCCGCTTGCCAATCCTCGGCAACTCGCGAAGATGGAAGAGCTGGTGGCGGACGCAGTGGCACGCGGCGCCAAAGTGCTGGCAGGCGGCAAGCGCATTGAAGGCGAAGGCTACTTCTTCGAGCCGACTGTTCTTGCCGACGTACCGATGGATGCACGCGTCATGCACGAGGAGCCGTTTGGTCCGATCGCCGTGCTGATGCGCTTCGAGACACTCGAAGATGGTCTGGCCGAAGCGAACCGCCTGCCGTATGGACTGTCGGCCTATGCGTTCACGCAGAGTGCTCGCACCGCGATCGACGTGGGTGACGGACTGGAAGCCGGGATGATCGGTATCAACCAGTATCGCATCGTCGCAACCGAACTGCCATTTGGCGGCATGAAAGAAAGCGGCCACGGTTCGGAAGGGGGAGTCGAGGGCATCGAGTACTACCTCACACACAAATTCATCAGCCAGGCCTGAAAGGAGAGTCGTCATGTCCCATGAAAATTTCACCAAACCTCGCGAAGCGGCGCGCGCTTTCACGCCCAAACTCGCAGAGTTCGTCGATACCACGCTCTACCCGCAGATCTGGAGCGACCCGGCTCTGTCGCTGCGAGACCGCAGCCTCGTGACGGTCGCCGCGCTGATCACGGGCGGCTATCTCGACGAACTGCCCGCGCATCTGCGCCGCGCTGTAAATAATGGCGTTACACATGAAGAACTGTCCGCTGCCATCACGCACCTCGCGTTCTACGCGGGGTTTCCGGCAGCGATCTCGGCATCTGCCTTAGCGCAAGACACGCTTGCGGCGCAGCACCCAAGCGGCTCCGACACACCTCACACTACACAGGAAACATCAGCATGAAAGCCATCACATTCAAGGAATTCGGCGAAGCGGACGTGCTCCAGCTTGCCGACGTGCCAGTGCCCGAAGTGCGCCCCGACGATTTGCTGGTGCGGGTGCACGCCGCTGGCGTGAACCGCGCCGACCTCACTCACCGCACAGGCGGCTACGGCCGGCCCAACTTCGGAGACTCAACTATCATGGGTCTTGAAATAGCGGGCGAAGTCATTGAAACCGGCAGCGCAGTACAGGGCTACAAAGTGGGTGACCGCGTGATGGGCGTGGTGGGCGGCGGCGCGTATGCAGAGATAGCGCGAATCGACTGGCGCATGGCCATGCCGATTCCCGCCTCGCTCGACTATGTGCGTGCAGCCGCGATTCCTGAAGTGTTCGTTACGGCGCACGAGGCAATGCTGCATCTGGGTGGGCTGCAGCGCGGCGATTCGGTACTGATTCATGCAGCGGCGGGCGGCGTCGGTTCGGCCGCGGTGCAACTGGCCTACGCGTCGGGTGCCAAAATCTTCGCTACGGCAGAAGGCAGCAAGCTTGAACGCGTCGTACAACTCGGCGCCGACGTGGTCATTGACTACCGCACTGAAGATTTCGCCGAAGTCATAAAGAAGACTACGAACGGCCGAGGCGTTGACGTCGTGATTGACTTCGTGGGCGCACCATATTTCGCGCGTAATGTGGCGACGCTTGCTAATGGCGGACGGTTGGTTCAGGTCGGCATTCTTGGCGGCGGCGGTCAGGTGGGCGTCGATCTGGAGCAGATCCTTTATCGCCATTTGCAGATCAAGGGAACGGTGATGAAGTCGCGCCCACAAAACGACAAACACGCGATGGTACGACGTTTTCGCGAGCATTGGCTCGAACGCTTCGACGGTGGAGCCCGTTTGGAGCCGGTCGTGGACAGCACTTTCTCGCTCGCGCGGGCTGGGGATGCGCATCGGCGCATGGAGTCCGCCGCAAATATTGGAAAAATCATCCTGACCATGGGGGCAGGGGACTTGGGGTGATGCACGTGGCCGCTGTCGATTCGATACTCGCGGGAAAAAAATATGCGCCCCGCACGTTGTATGGGCAGAGGTCACGCATCGAGCATTGCCGGGAAGTGAGAGTGCTTGCGGAGATGGACGGCCGCAGTCGACTCACTTCCAGATGTTTGAAATCGCAACATCCGTCGGTTGCGGGTGCGTCTGTGGGCATCCCCGGCTTCGGCATCGGCGCCGGCACTCCCGACGCTAGACGACCTGACGCCGGTCGGAAAGGAGATAGCCGACGTGAATACGACGAGACTCGGCTGCTCCGGTGTCAAACGCTACCTCATGTCGTATTTCCGTTGTGCATCCCTGACTTGCTCCCAGTTGCCCTTGGCCCAATCAACCAGTCCTTGCGTCGGGGCCAGTAGGCTCTTTCCGAGATCCGTCATCTCATACTCGACGCGGGGCGGCACCTCAGGAAACAGCTCGCGAATTACCAAACCGTCACGTTCGAGATTCTTCAGGGTCGAAGAGAGCATCCTTTGCGAAATCCCCGGAACCGCACGTTCAAGTACGGAGAATCGAGCGCGCCCCCCAAGAAGATCGAGCGAAAGCACGACGAAGATCGTCCATTTGTCGCCAATTTTCGTTAGCAGTTCTCGAACCGCCATCGGGTCGGTGCTTCTACAGATCGCGGCAGGGTCCAGTTGGCTGACTTTGGTCGACTGCTTCATAACTTACCTCAATGTTAGTAACTGAAGCTAAAGTGCCTTCTTCCTTGATGCTAGCTTCCGATCTATATTCGGCTCTCATTCTGTAAGCAACATATCAAATAGAGCAAGGAGTCCGGCATGCCGAAATCGAAATATGCGGTCTATAGCGCCGCTGCCCCATATTTCAATCTGGTTCGAGGAGCACTCGGCGAGCTTGTCGACGGAGAGCACTTTTTCGACATCGTTGACGACGACGTCATTTACGAAGTTCTTTACGATCTGGGGTGGCCGCGCGTCATCAAAGGACGAAACGACCTGATGGCTGCGTTCAGAGGCTACGTCGACAACATCTCGCTTCAGTCTGCCGATCAGTTGATTACCCACAAGACAGACTCCGGCTGCGTCATCGAATACGAGGTTCATGGCACCATTCTCGCGACTGGCGTGAAATACAACAATCGGTTCTGCTCGATCATCGAGATCAAAAACCGAAAGATCACGCACTGGAGAGACTACATGGACTCCCATGCAGCCTGGAACGCAATGACCGGGAAGAGATAGAAGCGAAGAAGTTGAAGCAAATCCTAATGATTGAGGCGAGCACGAGAGGGGAGGACTCGATGAGCCGAGCGGTCGCCGATACGCTCGCAGCACGGCTCATCGAACGCTATCCGTCGGCAAAGCTCATACGCCGCGATTTTGGCCGCCCAGCGTCTGCCGCGACCGCCACACCAAGGCGTGTAAATCAACTCTGGGGCTGAGCCGGTGCGCCAATATCACCTGAACAGACGACAGCGTTCCTTCCGCTCCTCTTGGCCGCGTACAGCGCCCGATCGGCTGCATTTGTCAATTCATCCAGCGACATGGGATGTGAGCGTCGACCGGTCGCGCATCCGACACTGACCGTGAAGGGCGGAATTGCCGCAGTGGTCACAGTCGGTCGCCCATGTTCCACTTCGAAACGTATTGCTTCGGCAATCTGAGCTGCGCCCGCTTCGTCCGTGTCGGGTAACACCACAACAAATTCTTCCCCGCCGTATCGGGCCGCGATATCGCCTCGACGGCGCGTGTGACGATTGATACACGTCGCGAGATGCTGCAATGCAAAGTCGCCCCGCGCATGGCCGTGAGTGTCATTGTATTTTTTGAAGTGATCCGCATCGACGAACAGCAACGACAGGCAACCATCGTGGCGCTGAAGTCTGGCCCATTCGTTTTCGAGTATCTCGTCGAGGGCACGACGGTTCTTGAGCCCTGTTAGCGCGTCGGTTTGCGTCAGCTCCGTAAGCCGCACCTGCGTCTTTACATGGTCCCGCAGTGCAAACGCAAGCAACCAGACCGCAGCACAGAATGCCAGGCTAACGAACGATGCCGAGATCCCGACTATCCATGACAACTGTTTCCATGAGGCCAACACTTCGCTTTCCGCCGGCGCGACAACGGCGATGAGTGGCGTGCCGGGAACGCGTTGGAATGTATATAGGCGAAGTACGCCGTCAAAGATCGAGCGAGCCGCATAAAACCCGGAATCCTGATTCACCATACGCGGAAATACTGCGGACTTACCCAGATTGATCAACTCGGTCTGGCTGCCCGGAGGATTTCTGGTCACCAGGGTGCCGTCCGTGCGTACGATCGCCGTGACACCGTTTGGCCCCACGTCCAGTTTTGCAAGAAGTTGTCTGAAATAGTCGACGTCAATAGCGACAACCGCTATCCCACCGAATGACCCGTCGGGCTTGTTCATCCGTCTCGAGATGGCAACTGACTGTGCGCCCGCCCGCGACCGCGCCTGGTAGACGGATGACACATAGAGCCCGACATTCGCCGACTGGCGATGAACAGTGAAATAGTCCCGGTCGCTGAAATCCCATATATGGGTGCTGGAACAGCAACCGTCGATCACGCGACCCTGATTGTCTGTGATTCCCATGCCGGTGACGTATTGGGCAGCGGTCCGGTCGAACAGCAATTCGTGACGCAACTCAGGATCCATGCTTTGGACCACAGGCTTGTCCAGCGCGGAAATGACGGCGAGAAGCGAGTTATTCGACGTTTCAATCGTCCTGGCAATGTTGCTGACCAACACGGCCGTGACGTTTCTGGACGTTTCATGGGCATGTTCGACGGCGGCCTCACGGGAGGCAAGAAGCGTGATCAGGCTGATCGCCAATACGCAGAATGCCATCAGACTACCGAGTATGCCGACGATCAGAGGATGGCGGCCGGCGAGAACGGCCAGTTTTCCGATGGTCATGGAAAGAGACACGGTACTGTTCTGATGATTGCACTCGACCCTGTCAACGTTGTCCCGCCGTCACGGCGGTAGCGTCTGGGCGGGGTAAGCGGGGGCAGCGGTAAAGAATGGACAGGGTTTTGTCGGTAGTCGATGACACGGTTAACGGCAGAGGTCGAAAAAAATGGACCCCCCGAGCCCATCTGGCGGGCAATTTTCCGGCGGCAGTTTACCTTGGTTAGGGCTGGGGGGAATATCTGGAGAACGGCACCGACAGGCTTGTCCGTTACGCCGCATCACGCACGAAAAATACGTCAAGTCAGTTCAACCCCACTCAAATTTGCCCAATATTCTACTCATAACAACGCCGCGCTACCGCCGCGGTCGGCTGGCGACTGTGGATTCAATCGGTCTATGCAACGCACCGATGAAATCGTTGGGCGGGTGTTTCGTAACCTGGTGTTTTCTTCGAACGTCCGTTCGAATAGAAGCGTGTGTGATCACGCCACACGTTCCCAAGCGGTAAAGTTCGCATTTCCGGTGGAGCCCATTGCTTCGATCACGACCTCGTTATCAAAACCGCGAAGCCGTTCCTGCATGGCGTTAAGAAGCCTGCGGTCACTGTCGGCGTGTTGAGGGTAGGTAAGCTCGAGGTCGTCACCGACGTAAAGGTCCCAGAAAACATCGTCAACGGCAGGCCCCTCGTCCGTCGTTCTGATCACGATCTTTGTCAACACATTCCAATTCACCGACCGGGTGTGCCCATCCGGGAAGGTGACCGAAATGGCCTCATCGTCGTGCGTCACTGTGACCGCACCGCCATTGCCCGCCACTGCGCTCTCCGTTACACGCGTTCGTATGGGCAGGAGTCGCAAAACGAAATAGATGGCAGCAAGGCCAAAAAGGCTTATCCCGATAAGTCTGACGGCGTCGCTCGTGTCGGGTGACGTGCTCAGAAATCCGACGGCCGCGAATGCCAATCCGGCCAGTAAGCGGGCGAAACCGCCCCATTTGGTTGATTTCGAGTTGGTTTGCATCGGCAGTCACAAGGAGTACTTCGGTTGTCGATCACGAAGGTAAAGCTGGCACAACGAAGTTTCCCGGGGTATTCGCAAATTCGGATGCGCGCTGACCGTGTTCGGGAAAACTGTCGCCGCTCGAAAACAGTCGAGTCAGCAATGTTGGTCGTTAGTGGGCAATTCTCCTCGGCCGAGGAACTTGCGCGGACGGTCGGGGCTTCTACGCATCGAATGTTACGGTATTGAGGTCAGACATTCTCGTCCTCCAGGGGCCAATGGGTCAGACGGATCAGCCTATCGGTAAAATGGCGGCCGGATGGCGCGAAGATGTTGCTTCGTGTCCGGATCATTTTGAGGATCTCACCCATGCGAAAACTCACTTTCCTGTTCCTCGCCTGCACGGTCTTGCTCGCAAGCTGTGCTGTGTACGTTCCTGATGACGGTCCCCATGGCGGGCGCGGTGGCCCCGGCAATGGTTTCTGCCCGCCGGGACAGGCGAAGAAGGGGAACTGCTGACGAAACTGACGTGACGGGCGCCGGCATCCGGCATTGGCAGCGATGAATGGCGGCGAGAAGGCGGTAATGGTGGGTGGGGTGGCTATCTATCCGTCGAAGAACCATCGCTCAGATGGTGATCCCCGTTATAGACAAGGTGTCGATGCTGCCACGACAACAGGGGCATCGAAGACGCCGATGCCCCCGCTTTCGAGCGCGAGATAGGCGCCCGTCGTCAGATGCGTTCAGAGAGATTTCCGCCATTCATCCGCATCCGGGCCGCGCTTGGGGTGCGGCTCGGAACGCGTCACCTTGACTGCCAGGCGAGCTGCGGATTCATGTCTTACAGCCGTCTCAAGTGGACCGCTGAAAGCTCACCACGACGGCCGCACTGCATAGGCGTTCCGGCAGTACGAGCGACCAAACTGTGTCGGCTCGAAATGCTTCCCGACCCGGTGGATCAGTTCGCGAGCAAGAAGGGCATTGATAACCGCATCGGAGGGCTGTTTGGCGCTCTTTTCTGCGATGCGCTGAAGTGCGACGGTGATGGCCTGCGTCGAGAGGGTGAGCATGACATGCTCCTGTAAAAGTTCTATGGACCCTTAGGGCCTTCTTTGACAAGCGTGCTTCTCAATTGGGCGATTTGCGTTCGCCATTACCGGACAAGGAAAACCATCTCGAGATTCGGCGATGCTGGGCCAGTTTGGTCGCAAGGCTCCTGTGGCTCAATGCAATCGCATACGCCACGGCGGCGACAGAGAAAAGTCTGGTGCTATCTGGCGGCAGGTATCCGGTGTATAGAAACCAGTTCGGGGCGATGGCCATGGCGATCTCGGAGTTTGCTCAGGATTCGACAAGCCCGTCGCGGACGATGTCGTCAATCAGCGACTGCGCGTAGTTATTTCCCGCACGTCGCGCTTCGCCAATGGAGTCGAACGGCAGACTCTCCAGACGAAACACTTTGGGATCAGTGGACGACGTCGGATCTTCCAGCGTGGTTCGGGAGATTCGAACGGATACTCCGAACGTCCGGTCGTGCTTTCGCTCGACCGAGTCAGCGTCTTGATGGCGGAATACGAACGTCTCTAGGCGGAAGCCCCTGTAAAACGGGATTACGTAGGCCATACTGCCTCCGGCTGTGCGAACCCCCACGGCCACAACGCACGCAGTGGCGGTGACATGAAGGAACCCGCAAAGGGGACTAATTAGGTCGGCTTGATGTTCGAAGCCTGCAAGCCCTTCGGGCCGCGCGTGACGTCAAATGAGACGTGCTGATTTTCCTGAAGGCTTCGGAATTCAGTGCGTCCTTGCGGCTGAATTTCCGAAAAGTGCGCGAACAAATCGTCGCCACCGTCATCCGGCTTGATGAAGCCAAAGCCTTTGCTATCGTTGAACCACTTAACAATTCCGGTACTCATGCGAACTCCTGGTTTTCCCGGCGTGCAGCCATCGCGGAATGCATGGGGCAGCGCCAGTGGCGGACAAACAAGAAATTCAGAGATCGGAAGTGTCTCGCAAAGATCGGTGAGATCGACGCTGGATCGATAAAAGTCAGACTTGATGTTCGATCAGCTACTTATACGCGGATTTGACCGACAAAACAATACTTTTCGGCGCGCGTAGCGAATGTCTCGTTTGCCCGATGACTCGCCATCGAAGGGGCGCGATGCCCCTCCACCCGCAGCTTGTCGTCACCGCGAGGCGCTGCCACTCATGATCATCCTTTCACGATTGGCGGCTTTCCCTTGCCGGGCGAATACAGGATGAGACTCGGGGTGATCAATCGATCCGACGACACCACCGCGTGCGCATACGTATCGAAGTAGATCGCGTTTTCGGAATCTGCGACGTGGCGCTTTTGTATTTCTTTGCTTGACTCGCACCACTCGAAACCCAGGTACTTCTTCTGCTGATAAAACCAGACGACGTGTCCTTCGCGGGCGAGCGACCGGGGAATGACCAGTGCCGCATCCTGCCTGCCTGGTGTCATGTCAGTGTCGTTCGTTGGGGCGTCGTCGGTATTGCGCGAATCGTTCATCGAGATCTCCTGCGCTTGAAGTGCTCCGGGGGCCACTTCGATCATCGCAGCTTTGCCGATACCCGCGTTTCAGTAACTTCCGAATTGATCGACATTTCAGTAGAGGTGTCCATCGAGCCCGACGGGCGAAAAGCCCGCGATATGCGGGGGGCGCGATCGTGACAACGAACAGGGCCGGCAGCACGAGAACGCCCGGTTGCAATATCGCGGGGAAGTATGACGGCAGCAGCGATAGCAATGGAAGACACTAGGCGAGGCAGACGATGGCAGGTTCGCGGTTCGTCCATGCGTCTCGAGTTGCCCGGTCGTGGCAAAGATAGACGATCGGCAACAGCAGCCACGCCAGATCGTAATGAAGGATGTACGGCTGGATCATCAGCGTAGCAATGACCGCGGCCGCTGCCTTGACTTCGAAGCGAGCGCTGCGGGTCCAGAGCCGGAGCGTCACGAGCGTGACGGGGATGGCAACGGCGGCATGTACGGCATACGCCACGGGTCCGCTGCCCCCGAGGCGCCTGACGGTGGCGAACACCGATGGCATCGCCCGCACGACGCCGCCCGAGGTGTTTTCGGTGACAGTCGCGTTGAACCACGATGCCGCCTCGAAGCACTTGATCCAGAGGGGGATGCCTACGACGCAAGAGCTTACGTAAGACAGGGCGTAAGGGAGCAGGGCGAGTGGGTAGACCAGTAACTGGAACGTCGGGGGATAGACCCACGGTGCATAGCGACCGGGGAACATGCTGTCCTCGAGTTCGACAATCTTGAGCAAGTCGAACGCCGCTATGGGGCTGTCGTGCAGCGCCCAGCGGCATGATGATAATCGAACCGCCCCCGGTTGCGTGCCGGCGACAATTGCCGTCTCGCGCATGACTGCCTGTGCGCCACCATGACATCCGGGTTATCTCTCAATGACGATTAGACGAGACAAGTCCGCGTGAGTCTGATAATATACGTTTTGTAGTCATTTCATATATAAAGGTCCGCAACATGGGTATCGTCAAGATATCGGAGCAAATGCATGAGGCGCTGCGCAATACCAGTGGCGCGCTCAGTCGCTCGATCAACGCGCAAGCCGAGCATTGGCTGCGTGTCGGCATGCTCGCCGAACTGAATCCCTCGCTGAGCTATGGCGAAATTTGCCGCAAGCTTATCGAATCCGATGCGGCATCGGCCGGTGAGGCCGGTGCCATCGCTCCCCCGGCAACCGGTGCTCCTGTCACCGTATTCAACAAGGTGGCGTAATGGTGCGCGAACACGTTGTTATTCACTCGAAAGAAGAAATCGCCTCGTCGCGTCGCGCAGGTGAAATGGCTGCACAGGTGCTCGCGATGCTCAGCGAGCACGTCAAGCCGGGCGTCACGACCGATGAACTCGATCGCCTCTGCCACGACTTTATCGTGAACGAACTGAAGGCGGTCCCCGCGAACATCGGCTATCACGGCTATCCGAAGACGGTGTGCGCATCGGTAAACCACGTTGTCTGCCACGGCATTCCCGGTGAAAAGAAGCTGCATGACGGCGATATCGTGAACATCGACGTTGGTCTCATCAAGGATGGCTGGTTCGGCGACACGAGCCGCATGTACTACGCTGGCAAGCCAAGTATTCTCGCCAAGCGTCTGGTCGACACGACTTACGAAGCGATGCTCGCGGGCATTCGTGCGGTGCGCCCCGGCGCAACGCTCGGTGACGTTGGTTATGCGATTCAGTCCGTGGCACACCGGGAAGGCTTCAGCATCGTGCGCGACTATTGCGGGCACGGTATCGGCACCACGTACCACGACGATCCGCAAGTGTTGCACTACGGACGTCCGGGCACGGGGCTCACACTGCGGCCGGGCATGATCTTCACCATCGAGCCGATGGTCAATGTCGGCAAACCGGATACGAGGCAACTGGCGGACGGCTGGACTGTGGTGACCCGCGACCGCTCGTTGTCGGCGCAGTGGGAGCACATGGTGACCGTCACCGAGACGGGCTTCGAGGTTCTCACCCAATGGCCAGACGGCCTGGGTGAATACGCCCGCTTCGGCACGCTTGAAAGCAGCGCGGCCACCGCCAACGCCGCCTGATTTCGAAGGATGCACTGGGGCGCGGTGTTCGCGCCTCAGACATCGTCCGGCGCGTCGTCGAGCGTTAGCAGATGGTCGGCGAAGCGGTGGTACAGCCAGCCGGAAACGCTGGTGGCGACCGCGACCCACGCGATGGAGAGCGCCGTTTGCAGGATCAGCGTGCCGAGCACGACGGTCGTGGCCGCCGGGCTGAAGTGCAGAACCACCGCGAACAGAATCGTCACGATCACACCGGCAATGATCAATGGCAGGATGGTGCCGAGCGTCGTGCCGAACATCACCCAGAAGTGCCCGCGAGAGTCTTGCCACGCCGCGCGCCAGCGCTTGCTGCGTCCCGCACCAATCTGCGGAAAGATCAGCGACACGCGAATCAGCACGAAGCCTAACGCGCACATCAACAGAACGAAAAACGTGCTGAGCGCTGCATAGGAATCGCTGCGTCCCGCCGCACGCAAGGCGAATGCGACGCAGAAAGCCGCAATGAACCACACCACGGCGAGGCTGACGCAGATCTGGATCGACGTCCAGAGGTAGCGCCAGAGATCGCGCCCATACCAATGGGCTTGCCGCGCAGCGTCGGGGCCGAGAACTGTGTAACGCACCACATGGACGGCGAGTACGGAAAACGTCACGATGTTCACGAGCACCACACCGAATGACATGAGCGCAAGGCGCAGCCGGAAGACGGCGGGTTCGCCGGTTTGCGCCGCCGTGAGCGCGAGTTGCTTGAATGAGACGCCAAGCGCCGACGTGACGAGCAGGACGATGGCAATTGTCAGACATAGCAAAGGACGATTGCGTAATGCGTTGAAGCCGTCGCGCCATGCTCCTTTGAAACACTGCTTGAACGTAATCGGTTCCATGTTTCCCCTTGAGCGAATATCGCTTCGTTGATCGAAGCTGTCAGGCGTGAGTGCGTCACGACGCCGCCATTCTTGCAGATCGGCTCAGGACTGACAAATGCACTCGCTGGCGTGGTGTCGCCAGGAGCGCCGGATGTGAGGGGCAGAAGAAGGGGCGGGATTGGATACCCGCGACGCGCAATGCGTATCGCGGGCGGCGCTTCGGGGACGCGTCAGGCCGCCATGACCTTGCGGAGGACTTCGGCATGCGTGACCACACCGATGAGTCTTGCCGCGTCGTCCAGCACGGGCAGTGTGCCGTGCCGTTGCATCATGAGCAGCGGCAGCAGTTCCGAGAGCGGCATGCTGGCCGTGGCGGTTTTCAGATTTCCCTGCATGAGATCGCGCACTGCCGGGCGTTGTCCCGCACCGATCGCGACGCCGAATCGCGGCCAACGCTGACGTTGCGCGCGACGCGTATGAAGGGCATGCCGCGTTACCAGCCCGATCACGCGTGCGTCGCCGTCAACGACCGGCAGGGCTTCGAGTCCGTGACGTTGCAACAGACGCCATGCCGCAGGCGCTTCGTCAGTGGCCCGAACCTTCGCCAGCGGTGCCGACATGACATCGGCGCAGGTCAGCTCGCGGGCGCGTCGCGCATAAGCTTCGCGTTGCGTATCGCGCAGCAGGCTGGCCAGATCTTCGGCGGAAATGTCGAGCATTTCGCTGTGACGGGCGAGCGCTTTTTCCGCATCGGCAGTCGTGACGGGAATGGCTGCGGCATTGACCCGTCGGGCGGGGGCTTGTGCGCGAACGGCATGGGGATAGCGATGACCGGTGAGGGCGTGATATCCGATGGCGGCGCCTAGCAGTAGCACCGACTGCAGCGCAATCGGCTCGAGCACGAAGCCGTAGCCGAGCGAGTGAACGGCCGGGCCGCCAAGCACTGCGGTCAGCGCGACGGCGCCCGACGGCGGATGCACGCAGCGCAACGTAAACATCAACGCAATGGAGACGCCGACCGCCGTGGCGGCTGCCACGACAGGCGATGGGATGAACGTCGCGCACGTCACGCCGACGAAGGCCGCCACCAGATTGCCACCGAGAATCGACCAGGGCTGGGCGAGGGGACTGGCAGGTACGCCGAAGAGCAGCACGGCAGAGGCGCCCATCGGCGCCACCAGCCAGGGGACGTAGGTGGCCGGGCCGAGCATCCAGAGCGTCAGGCCACCGGTCAGCGCGATGCCGCACAGTGCGCCGACGCCCGCGCGAAGTCGTTCTTTCCAATGTACGGCCACCACGGCAGGCAGAAAACCGGCCAGCCAATCCCTCACGTCCCGTCGAGTCACTGCCATGTCGTCCCTCTCCATCGGCCGCACCGATTGGTGGCGACGTCTTGATATTTTGCGCATGATATATCGTATATCGATGGATTGGGGGGCAGGAGGGCGTGATTTTAATGCTGCGGCGCAGCGAAATCATCGAGGGCACGCAGGTTGCGGCGAAATGATGCACCAAATCAAGGAAAACGAGACGTCAAAGGCGCGGGACTTGCTGAGGAAAAGTCCGGCGGGTTTCAAACGAGGGGGGCACGGGGGGGAGCGATGTTTGGTGAAAGTGGGAACCGTCTGTCCGTCCTGCCATCTCGGCGATAAAAAAATGCCCGGCCATGCCAATTCAGGCATGCGCCGGGCGAGCAGGGACGCAGGGAAGAAACCTTTCCAGTACTTACCAACCGATGACCGGGTGCATCGAAACCGGCGGCGTGCTTGGCGCACGTCGGGGGCGGGTCGGCGCGCCACTCGTCTTGGGGGACACGAGTGCGGCCGCCGGTTCGATGCGTCCGATGCTGCGTGACGGCCCGGTACTTCGAGCGCGTCACGCCTGTCTTGCCGACGTTCTATCGAGTTACGTTGATGCCAATCAGCGTGCGGCCACGGTGGCATTGCTGCCGGGCGTGGCTGCCGCGGCCGCCGCAGCGGGAGCAGGCGTCGCCGGCGCGTTGGCCGCCGGCACCCCCCCCCAGCCGCCGCCGAGGGCGCGGATCAGGTTGACGGTCGACACGGCTTGCGCACCCGCAAGCTGGACGGCGCTGCGTTGCGACTGCAGCACTGTGCGCTCGGCATCGATGACGTCTAGGTAAGCAATCGAGCCCTCCTGATACTGCGTGCGCGAAAGTTGCGCGGCACGGTTCGACGATTTCACGGCGTCATCCTGGGCGCGCGTTTGTGCCGCAAGCAGACGCAGGTTCGACAGGTTGTCTTCGACTTCCTGGAACGCCACGAGCACCTGTTGACGGTAGTTCGCCACGTCCTCTTCGTACTGAGCACGGGCACGCGACAGATTGCCGCTGCGTGCACCGCCGTCGAAGATCGGCATCGAGAGCAGGCCGCCGACCACCGGACCCAGCAAGAACGTACGGCTCGACCAGTTGAACAGGTCGCCCAGGGTGGCGGCCTCGAAACCGCCCGAGCCGGTCAGCGAGAGCGACGGGAAGAACGCCGCTTTCGCAACGCCGATGCGCGCGTTCGCGGCGGCCATCGCCCGTTCGGCCGCTGCGATATCCGGACGCCGTTCGAGCAACGCCGACGGCAGTCCTGCGGGAATGCGCACCGCGACAGGCACGAGCGGCGACGGCGCGAACGTGAATTCCGCCGGCGTCTTGCCGAGCAGGATGGCCAGGCTGTGTTCAGACGCTGCGCGCAGGCGGGCGACGGCCAATGCGTCGGATTGCGCCGTGGCCAGTTCGGCCTTGGCGCGTGCCACGTCCAACTCGCCGATATCGCCTTCGGTAAAGCGTCGTTGCACCAGCTTGAGGGCCTCTTCGCGCAGCGTTACCGTCTGCGTGTACAGCGCCTGTTCGGCATCGAGTTCGCGCAGGTTGAAGTAGTTCTGCGCGACGTCGGCTTGCAGCGCGAGCTGCACCGAGTGGTACAGCGCTTCGCTTTGCTCGGCGTCTGCACGGGCGGCAGCGACGTTATCCGACACGCGCCCGAACAGATCGACTTCGTAGCCGACGCTCGCTTGCGCCCGCCACAGGGTGAACGGCGCGATATTCGTGCCGTCCGGCTGAAGCTGCGAGGCCGGCGAGACCTTCTGACGCGTGGGACCGAACCCGGCGTCGAGCGTCGGGAAAAGGGCGGCACGGGCCTGACGCTGCACACCGCGCGCTTGCTGCACGCGGGCGGCGGCGGCCTTCAGGTTCTGGTTGGCGGACAGCGCGTCTGCTTCGAGCTGGTCGAGCGTGGCGTCGCCGAACACCTTCCACCATTCGCCGCGCGCCATGGCCTCGGAGGGCTCGGCGGTCTTCCAGGTCCCGGCTTCACTGGCCGGGAGTGTGGCTTCCTTGAAGGCCGTCGGTGTGCCTTTGTCGGTCACCGTCGGCACTTCGTACGTGGGGGCCATCGAGCAGCCCGCCACCACCAGCAGGGTGGCGAGCAGGCCCGAGACACCCAGACTGCGTTTCATCCATTGCGATTGCATGATTGGCATCCTTCAGACTTCGGCCTTGACGTTGGCGGGCATGGTCGACGCGTGCGCACTATGCAGCGGCTTCTTGCCTGCCAGCGTGCGGAGCAGCACGTAGAACACCGGCGTCAGGATCAGACCGAAACCGGTCACCCCGATCATGCCGAAGAACACGGCCACGCCCATGGCATGACGCATTTCCGAACCGGCACCGCTCGACGTCACCAGCGGCACCACACCCATGATGAACGCGATGGACGTCATCAGAATCGGGCGCAGACGCAGACGGCTTGCCTCGATGGCGGCGGCGATTGCGGTACGGCCTTGCATTTCCAGTTCCCGGGCGAATTCCACGATCAGAATTGCGTTCTTCGCCGACAGCCCCACCAGCACCATCAAACCGATCTGCGTGAAGATGTTGTTATCGCCCCGCGTGAGCCAAACCCCGAACAGCGCAGACATGATGCTCATCGGCACGATCATGATCACGGCCAGCGGCAGCGTTAGGCTTTCGTACTGCGCGGCCAGCACCAGGAACACCAGCAGCACGGAGATCGGGAACACCCACAGCGCCGAATCGCCCGCGAGAATCTGTTGATACGTCAGGTCGGTCCATTCGAACTTCACGCCGCGCGGCAGCGTTTCTGCGGCAATGCGTTCCACAGCGGCTTGCGCCTGACCCGACGAGTAACCTGGGGCCGGGCCCCCGTTGATGTCGGCGGCGGTGTAGCCGTTGTAACGCACTACCATTTCCGGACCGTACGTCGGCGAGACTTTCACCAGCGACGAGAGCGGCACCATGTCGCCATTGCCATTGCGCGTTTTGAGCAGGCCGATGTCATTGGCGTGTGCACGGAACGGCGCGTCGGCTTGCACACGAACCTGATACACGCGACCGAACTTGTTGAAGTCGTTCACGTACAGCGAGCCGAGGTAGATCTGCATGGTGTCGAACACGTCGGTGATCGGCACGCCCAATTGCTTGGCCTTCACGCGGTCGAGATCCACGTTCAGTTGCGGCACGTTGATCTGGTACGACGAGAACGTCGGGCCCAGTTCCTTCGTCTGCGATGCCTTCTTGATGAACGCCTGCGTGGCGTCGTTCAAGGCTTCGTAGCCGAGTGCACCGCGGTCTTCGACCTGCAGCTTGAAGCCGCCGAGCGTACCGAGACCCAGCACCGGCGGGGGCGGGAACACCGCGATGAACGAGTCCTTGTTCTTCGAGTATTCGCCATTGAGTTTCGCCGCGATGGCAGCGGCCGACAGCGACTTGTCCTTTCGCTCGCTAAACGGCTTGAGCGTGACGAACACGATGCCTGCCGACGACGAGTTGGTGAAGCCGTTGACCGACAGACCGGGGAAGGCGATGGCGCTCTTCACGCCAGGCGTCTTGAGCGCGATCGCGGACATGTCGCGGATCACGGTCTCGGTGCGGTCGAGCGACGCGCCATTGGGCAACTGCGCAAATGCGATCAGATATTCCTTGTCCTGCGCCGGCACGAAGCCACCCGGAACGACCTTGCCCAGCAATACCGTCACGCCCAGCAACACGGCGAAGATCGCCATCATGACGGCCTTGCGGCCAATCACGCGGGTCACGCCGTGCCCGTATTTCTCCGAGCCGCGATGGAACACGCGGTTGAACGCGCCGAAGAAGCCACCCAGATAACGGTTCATCTGGCGCGTGAGCCAATCCGGCTTGGCGTGATGGTCCTTGAGCAACAGGGCGGCCATGGCCGGCGAGAGCGTGAGCGAGTTGAATGCCGAGATCACCGTCGAGATGGCGATGGTCATGGCGAACTGCTTGTAGAACTGCCCCGTCAGGCCCGACATGAAAGCGAGCGGCACGAACACGGCGACCAGCGTAAGGGCGATGGCGATAATCGGACCGCTCACTTCCCGCATCGCCTGATACGTCGCCTCCTTCGGCGACAGTCCGGCCGCGATGTTACGTTCCACGTTTTCGACGACCACGATCGCATCGTCGACCACGATACCGATGGCGAGCACCATCCCGAACAGCGACAACGCATTGATCGAGTAGCCGAAGCCCAGCAGCAGGGCAAACGTCCCCACGATCGACACCGGCACGGCGAGCAGCGGAATGATCGACGCACGCCACGTTTGCAGGAACACGATCACCACCAACACCACCAGCGCAATGGCCTCGAGCAGTGTGTGCACCACGGCGCTGATCGACGAGCGCACAAATTGCGTCGGGTCGTACTCGATGCGGTACTCCACACCCGGCGGCATATCTTTTTGCAGATCGGCCATCGCCGCGCGGACATCGTCCGAGATTTGCAGCGAATTTGCCCCCGGAGCCTGATTGATACCAAGGCCCACGGCCGGCTTGTTGTCGAGCAACGAGCGCAGGCTGTAGGACGAGGCGTCGAGCTGCACACGGGCCACGTCGCTCAGATGCGTGACGGCGCCATCCGGCGAGGTCTTCAGGATGATGTCGCGGAACTCTTCTTCCGTGTTCAATCGGCCGCGCGCATTCACGTTCAGTTGCAGCGGCGTATTCGGGCCGGTCGGCGTCGCGCCGATCACACCGGCGGCAACCTGCACGTTCTGCTCGCGAATAGCTTTCACCACGTCCGATGCGGTCAGGCCGCGCTGGGCGACCTTGGCCGGATCGAGCCACACGCGCATCGAGTAGTCGCCCGCTCCCCACAACTGCACTTCACCCACGCCCTTGATCCGCGAGAGGCGATCCTTGACGTTGATGAGCGCGTAGTTGCGCAGGTAGGTCATGTCGTAACGGTCGTTCGGCGAGATCAGGTGCACCACCATCGTGAGCGTGGGCGAGGACTTGATGGTCGTCACGCCAAGGCGCTGCACGTCGTCGGGCAGGCGCGGCAGCGCTTGCGAGACACGGTTCTGCACGAGTTGCTGCGCCTTGTCCGGATCGGTGCCCAGACGGAAGGTCACGGTCGTGGTGAGGTTGCCGTCGCTGTTGGCCTGCGACTGCATGTACAGCATGTTTTCCACGCCGTTGATCTGCTCTTCGAGCGGCGAAGCCACCGTCTCGGCGATCACCTTCGGGTTGGCGCCGGGGTACTGGGCATGCACGACGACCGACGGCGGGACCACTTCCGGGTACTCCGAGATCGGCAACTGGAACACGGCGATCAAGCCGGCCAGTAGCGTGATGACCGAAAGAACCCCCGCAAAGATGGGTCGGTCGATAAAGAATTTTGAGATGTTCATGACGAAAGTCTGGGGTGTCGTTCAGCGTGCAATGAATACGTGTGCCTGCACGCGACTTACGAACGGTATGAACGGTATGCGCGTTACGAACACTGAGAACGTTAAGAGCGCGACGCCGTCTTCGTCACCGCACCCGTCTGGGCTGCGGCCGAATGCGTTGCGGCACCATCCTTGCTGCGGGTCTGCGAAGTCTGCTGCGCGGTGTCGGCGTTGTTCGCGGCCGGCTTGGCGGTTTTGCCCGCTGCATCGGCGGTATCGCTTGCGGCGACTGCGGTGGCGCCCGCATCGTGGGTATCGCCGGTGTCGCCAGCCATTTTTACGGTCTTCGGCGAGACCGTGTCGCCCGGACGCACGCGTTGCAGACCGTTCACGACGATGCGCTCGCCATCCTTCAGACCCGAGGCGATTTCTACGAGACCGCCATGACGCTCGCCCAATTGAACTTCGCGGTACTGCGCCTTGTTTTGCGGGTCGACGACCATCACGAACTTCTTGCTCTGGTCGGTGCCGATGGCGGCTTCGTCCACGAGCAGTGCCGGATGGGGTTCGCCGCCCCCCACGCGAATGCGGGCGTACAACCCCGGCAGGAGCGCGCCGTCGGTGTTGTCGAAGCGCGCACGCACGCGGATCGTGCCCGACGTGGTGTCGAAGCGGTTATCCACGGAATACACGGTGCCCTTGCGCGAGTAGCCCGTTTCGTTGGCAAGGCCCAGATCGACGGGCACACCGCTCGTTTTGGCCGTGTCGCGCGAGAGATAACGCAGATAGGTCTGCTCGTCGACGTCGAACGCCGCGTAGATCGGCGAGACCGACACTACCGTGGTCAGCGCGGGCGATTGCGCACCGGCCGACACGGTATTGCCGACCGTAATCTCTGCACGCGATACCCGACCGGCGACCGGCGCCACGATCTGCGTGTAGCCCAGATTGATGCGCGCCGTCTCCAGCGCCGCCTTCGCCGCCTTCACGTTGGCTACGGCTTCGCGCGCGGCGTTTTCCTTCTGGTCGAAGTCCTTCTTCGCGATGGCGTTATCCGCGATCAGGCGCTGCGCGCGTGCGAGGTCGGTGCTGGTGAAGACGTCACGGGCCTGCGCCGACGCGAGTTGCGCCGCCGCACGGTCGACTTCGGCCGCATACGGGCGCGGGTCGATCGTAAAGAGGGCGTCACCCTTCTTCACGAGTTGACCATCTTTGAAATGCACGGCGGTGATGGTGCCCGACACGAGTGGCTTGATATCGACGCGATCCACTGCGTCGAGCCGGCCGGAATAGCTCTGCCAGTCGGTCACGGTGCGCGAGATCACGTTGGCCACATCCACTTCCGCAGTCGGCATGACTTGGGCAGCGGGCGTGCTGGCGTCGACGCGCACGACGGTGAGCGTGCCGATGGCCAGGAGCGCCAGCGTGGCGGCGGCGGCAATGAGTACAGGTTTGCGAGCGAGGGTGGTCATTGTTGAAAGCTCCGGGATCGGATGGACTCACTGGGTAGAGCCGGCGGCGGGGGTGCCAGCCGGCGTGTCAGGAACGCGGCCACTTCCCGCAACGCGGCGGGCAGAGCGGCCAGGCCGTGGTGGGAAGCGCTGCGATGGCGCGTGACCTGTGTCGGCACGCCGGCCGCGATGAGTTCGGCAGCGTACTTTTCGGCTTCGACGTGCAGCAGGTCGTGTTCGGCAGACGCGATCAACGTGGGCGGCAGGCCCGCGAGACGGCGCGATTCGAGCGGTGCGGCATACGGGTGCAAGCGCTGCGTGGCATGCGGCAGGTAGGCGCGATAGCATCTGGAACACTCGCTCGCTTCGATATCGCTGGGCGTGCGGCCATCGGCCAGGCGCGTCATGCTGGGGTCGAGCAGCGGGGCGAGCAGCACCTGTGCGGAAACGGCCACTTCGCCGCGATCGCGCGAGATCATCGTAAGCGCCGCAGCAATGTTGCCCCCGGCATCGTGACCGACTACGGCCAACCGGCGCGGGCTTGCGCCGTAGCGGCGGGCGTGGCGTTGCAGCCAGAGTGCGGCGCACCAGGCGTCTTCCGGTGCGGCGGGGAACGGGTGTTCCGGGGCGAGCGAATAGCCGACCGAGACGACCAGTGCGGGGACGTGCAACGCCAGATAGCGCGCGGCGACATCGCCGTCGTCGAGCGAACCTTTGCAGAAGCCGCCGCCGTGGAAGTACAGCACCGTGGGCAGATGCGCCTCGAGCGGCACCACCACGCCGGGCTCGCCGGCATGCTCATGGTCCGCGCCAGCGGCGGGGACGGTGGGCCGGTAAAGGCGCAGCGTTACCGGACCCACATGGCCGGCGATGCTCACCTCTTCGATGCGCAGTCCGTCTTCGGTGCGGTGCGTTTGCCCCGATCGTCCGGAATGCGACTTGGCGTTGGCTGACATATGACTTTGGGTTCGCGCGAGCGATACCCCTCTCATGACATTCGATGGAGCGAAGTCTAGAGGCCACGGACATTAGGATAAACGCCTATAATTTGGCAACACTGTTCGGTCAGCTCGACTAATCGATGGCGGCCTTATGGGCATTGGCTTATGACTTCGACCAATATGCATATGCATGGGGGCGGGGACACACAATGCCGGATCGGTCAGTGCAACAGCGCTTTTGAATGGGGAAACATCATGGATCGCTTGCAAGCGATGCAGGTCTTCACGCGAGTGGTCGAGGCAAACAGCTTTTCACGCGCGGCCGACAATCTCGGGTTGCCGCGCACCTCGGTGACCACGATTATTCAAAACCTTGAGGCACATCTGGGCACGCGGCTGCTGCAACGTACGACCCGCCGGCTTAACCTGACGCCCGATGGCGCGGCTTATTACGAGCGCTGCCTGCGAATCCTCGCGGATATCGAGGAGACGGAATCGTCGTTCCGCGAGAGCAGCCAACGCGTGCGCGGCAAGCTGCGCGTCGACATGCCGGGCTCGCTCGCCAAGCTTGTGGTGCTCCCGTCGTTGTGCGAGTTTCACGACCGCTATCCGGAAATCGAACTCATGGTCGGCATGGGCGATAAGCCGGTCGATCTGATTCAGGAGGGGGTCGATTGCGTGTTGCGCGTTGGCACACTTCAGGATTCGAGCCTCGTCGCGCGGCGCGTGGGCTTGTTCCAGAGCTTGACGTGTGCGTCACCGGCGTATCTGGAGCGCATGGGCATGCCGCATACGCTCGACGACCTGCAACGCCACACGGCGGTGCATTACTTCTCAAGCCGCACGGGACGCGTCGTCGAGGAGCAGTTCCTCGTGGACGGCAAGGAAGTTGAAATCAACATGCAGGGGGCCATCGCCGTCAATGACGCCGAAGCCTATCTGCAACTGGGGCTCGCGGGCTTCGGCACGGTGCAACTGGCGCGCTTCATGGCGCTTCCGTATCTGCAATCCGGCCAACTGGTCGAGGTGCTGCATCAATGGAAACCGCCGCCCATGCCGATTTCGGCGGTGTATCCGCATAATCGTCATTTGTCGCCTAAAGTCCGCGTATTTGTAGACTTCATCGCTGAACTCTTTGAGCGTTGCCCGCTGCTGCAAGGGCTGGACGAGACCGCCGGGCAGTGCAAGCCGACGGTGGCCGCGACCGACGCCGACGGCCGCTGGGCGTCGTACGGTACCGAAATGGCGCCACAAGAGGTCGTGGTTTGACGAGGATGGGAACGATGGCGGAGGTGCGCATTCGCGTCGCCACGCCAGACGATGCGCCAGCACTGCCGCGAGTTGACCGGAGTGCGGGCGAATTGTTTCGTCTGCTACCGGAACTGGCTTGGTTGGCGGACGGTGCGGGGATGCCGGTGGCTCGGCATCGCGAATTGATCATGAAGGGCGTGGCTTGGGTGGCCGTCGATCAAGATGACAAGCCCGTAGCGTTTCTCGAAGCCGAGGTCTTTGGCGACGAATTGCACGTGTGGGAAGTGTCCGTGCATCGCGATTGGCAGTCGCGCGGACTGGGACGCGCGTTGATGGCTGCGGCGTCCGAGCATGCGGCACACACGGGACTGGCGGCGCTCACGCTGACGACGTTTCGAGACGTGCCCTGGAACGAGCCGTTCTATACCCGGCTGGGCTTCGTGCCGATTGCCGCGCCAGATCTGAGCGAACGGCTCAGGAAGGTGTTGGCGCACGAGGTGGCCGCCGGGTTGCCCGAGGCGCGGCGCTGCGCAATGCGCCAGAGGGTTATGCCGCGCCGTTGAGGATGTGGCCCTGCGCGAGAGGCTGGAGTTCCAGACGCTCGCGCAACCTTATCTGGTCAGGTTGAAGGTCTCGGCCCGCGCGGACTGTCTTAGAATGGACGCTTTGTCGAAAGAACCGTCATGGCCGTAGCCATGAAAGGCTTTTATTCTTGCAATCAAGTGTGGTGAAGATGAGCAAGCCTTTCATTTCTCTGTGCCCGGAGATCACTCGGGCAAACGCGCTGAATTTGATGGATTGGTTGGAAGACGAGGGCGTCATCCGCTATCTGAGCGATTCACGTCATGTCTCCCGGTTCATCGAACAAGTCGTGGATCGGGTCCAGTTGCCGATCCTCACCCATCTGTTTAATCAAGGCGGCCGGTTCTTCATGGCGTACGACCGGCATGACAAGCCGGTGGGCTTCGTGCGCCTCGTCAAGACGGGGGCGGACTGCGAGATTGTCCTGGTCATCGGAAACCGCGACAACTGGGGCCGTAAGCTCGGTGGCAGCGCCTTGCGTGAAGGCATGAAGTTCGCCTTCTTCGACATGCGAGCCGAGAAGGTCATCGCCAAGATCCACATAGATAACACGCGCTCGTTGAAGGCCTTCCTGCGTTGTGGCTTTCTGCTCGACAGTGAAACCCCTACGATGAAGTTATATGCGATGACTTCAGAGCGCTATCTGCAGCGCTTGCGCGAAGGCGCTTTGGGCGACCCTTCTGAGATCTACATCACTGAAATCGACCAGAACCGGCTCAGGAATCTGGTGGCGCTGGAGCAAGGCGCTGATGTGGTTGAACTGGAGCACGAGATCGAGCGAGCCATCGTCGTCGATGCTCGGCAGGTGGCGCGGGATGTGATCACGATGAACTCCAGGGCCGTGCTGCATCTGGACGACGAGAAAGTGGAAGTGGACCTGGTCTACCCGCAGGACGCGGACGGCAGCGCCCGGAAACTGTCCGTTTTCTCCGGCGTCGGCACCGCGATTCTGGGCTACAAGGAGGGCGACGCCATCGACTGGCGGATTCCGGACCGGACCCGCTGCATTCGGATCGAGAAAGTGCTTTACCAGCCGGAAGCCGCGGGCGATTTCCACCTGTAGATTCGCTACGCGATAGCGACAGATTGCGTTTGGGCGCTTGAGCGAGCGCCTGATTCTAATGTCAGGCAGCCCCTTCTAGTCTGCGATGTTCGATAGATCGTTTTTGACCCTAAGTTGCCGTCGATAGGCGCTGATGTTCGCACTGCATCCAGCCAATGACGCGCGACAGGTTGACGTTGAAAAGTGTTGCTGAGGTCTGCGGTGCTCTTGCCTGCGTCAGGAAAAACTCCAGCTGGTCGGCCATCTTCGGGTACCCCGCGGAGAAATGACTGACGTGCTCTTCCAGCGTGCGAGGCCAAAATGGATCCGAGCTGGTCCTGAGTATATTTGTCGAGCGAATCAGCTTCCTTGCGGCTTCTTTCATGAGGCGACTTTCTGTGTCAGGGTGACTGGCGCCGGCGATGCGATGAGCATGTTCGTTCAACACTTGGAAGTAGTCGCCGTTCACGGATTCTGCAATAGCTCGTGAGGGGATAAAAGTATCGAATCTTTGGGCAAGATCGTTCCCGTGAACGCATCGACACTCATGTTTCAGCCAATAACCCCAGCTGTACAAATTGGCGGGATTCAGTACGTCCGCACGTGTCCCGATGTCGAAGTCAATTTTTGCTACCTCAAAGTGACACGCTTCCAGACCTTGGCGCAGTGTCTCGATGCGCGGGCTTTCCTGTGCCGACGGCTGACGCGTTAGCACGAGGGTCAGATCAAGATCTGATCGGCCTGGTACAGCACATCCACGTGCGACGCTACCGTAGAGATAAAGACCATCCAGCAGTTCATCCAACCCTGACGCAATGGATTCGCATGCATCTGCGACAAGAAGCGCAAACTCCGGTTGAATCGGCATGTCGCCAAGCACCGGGATCGTCGATGCGGGATATGAGTCTCTAGAATTTTCCATCTGCGCGAACCAATGTCCCGATGTGTGCCTCCGTACCAGCTGTGGGGAAGGGGAACGAACGCTTTGGGGTGAAGCTCGCCACCGTCGCACAACATATTTCGCTACTCGCCGCGTGTCGATTGCTTAGGTATTCGATAAATGACGGACATAAATTTCGGTGTCTCGCGTCGTTCTATGATGACACCACCGAGAGATTCGGCGATACGGCGGCTCGAGTTGTTTTCTTCAGCTACCGGGTACGTGAAGCTCTCGCTGCCAAGGGCCAAGCTTGCCCACATCGCAACAAGGGCAACAGCTTCACGGCCAAAGCCTTGTGCGTGGAAGTCTTCTCGAATCCAGATTCCTAATTCCGCGCTGGTACTCGTAACACCATGGAGTCCGGCTAACCCAAGGAAATTCCCGGTAGCCTTTTGACGGATTGCGAATGTGAAGTCCGTCCCGTCGGCGATCGTTAACAACCAACCTTGCCAGATGCGATCAAATGTCTCTCTGTTCGCCGGTGGCTCCCATGATATGAAGCGGGTAAGCGAAGGGGTAATGCAGCGAAATGAGTCGTCAGCATCATCAATCGAGAATGGCAGAATCGAAAGCCGTTCTGACTCAATGTGGATTTCATCCGGACGTAACAGCACTTTTCCCCCGATAGCCTACCGGTGTCTTCGGATTGTGGACGAACGGTCTCTGTCGAACGTCGCTTGCGGGCCACCTAGAGCTATTCGTAAACGGTTGAATCCACAACCCAACGCGGTCACTCGTGCGGGCACGTTTGCCGAAGAGTATTCGGCCCGGTCGATTGCTATTCCGTGACCTGCCGCCGTCGCAGCAAAAGCGGACGTCCGGACGTTGAAGTAACCGGTTCGTGTTAGCGAGTCCGTTTGATTTGCTTGTTATCAAGCCTCTTCCGGACGAAAGAACGGCAAATATCCAGCCTGAAATCCATTGGCAAGTGCATGGATTTTATATATCAAACATTTTTTTCTGTTGGTAAGAATGCTCTCGATTACCGGAATGAATTTAGCATGGCTGCTCATATTTTTTTTGTAATCGTAATCCGCTAGCGTTGCAGCTATCAGATCAGGTATTCGATTGAAAGAGTCATACCATACACTGCCTGTTTTTTCGGGTAGCCCAAAGACGAATTTTTCCGTGTAATTGCTGTCGTTTGACGACATTAGATTGTGGAATAAATTATTGGCCAAATCAAAGATTACAGGCATAGAGAATTTTGCTATTTTGTGGTTTAACATGTTGTCTCGATCAGAAAACCAGCCAATAGTTTCAATTTTCGTTGATTTGCAAACTTGAAATGTTACGTATGCAATTAGATTGGATACTATTTCAATATTCCTTATATTTCGTAGGTTGCTTCCCTGCTTTGATACTTCGTCAAGTAGAGTTTTGTAGGCCTTTTGTAGGCGTATGTAGTTTTCATTTGCGCCTTCGTTTTTTATCCACTGATTGACTTGATTGATAGCCGTCTTGTAGCAAGTCTTTAGAGCCTCACGTTCGTTAAAAGGATCTAATTTCATGTTTTTATCCATTAGTATGGATATATTCAAAATTTCGCTTTCGTTAATAAAATGCAAAAATTCAGAATTTACTTTTTTTAAATTTTTTATGTCTTTGAAGGATAATTTGTCAACTAAGTCGCCGATATCAAGAAAGTTTTTGGTGTAAGGGAGGATGGAAAATGTGATTGCATCGTTGGGCTTTTTTTTGTCGTTAAGTGCGTAATCACTGAAAATCATCCACTTTGATATATTTTTATTTTTATTGAAAAAATCTAAAAACAAGGTGTGACTGTGGTGGTTAAATGTTTCGTCTAAATGAATTAGGAAATTATGCATAACAATTCCGGATTTTGACTCGCCGGGGTGAACCATTTCATGCTCTTCCGTTATTGCTTTCATATTTATTTTTTGTCGATTATATCGGTTTTATAGCGTTGGTATGATTGGGTAAGCGATGGGCGGCGCTGCGGTGCAATTTTTAAACGGTGTCTGTGTTAAATGGCTGGGCGTGAATATAAGAAGCTCCCTAACTAGAGCGTCTGCAAGAAGGACTAAGGTTCTATCTAAACCTGTCGTACGAGCTACAGCATCTGAGTGTCCGCGAAGGCCGACAATGCGACGCAGGTACATAAATTTCAATGACCGCCTGCGAAGTGGGGCGGCCGTCTGAACGTCTTAGCGAAGCGTCTAACGAAGGTCATTTCATGGCCGAACACGGCTACTACCGTACCCCGGCCTCAAGCACTCGCCACCCACTCCCACGCTTTATCAAATCCGCCTTGCGTGCCAACAGACCGGCGACTCAACTTCCGCTGAGCGTCTTGGGCACCGGATACCGCTCGCCGTCATATTCAAGGGTGACGTTGGGCCGTTTGGACGTGCTTTCCTTGCTTGCGCAGTCGTTGCGTGTCGGCTTGTTCGTCGTTGTGACCGTTTTCTCGCTGACGACGAGCTTGGCATAGCCGTCCTTGCCTGCCGGGCCGACGGAGATGCTGCGCGAGGTGTCGGCGAAGCTGCCCGCACAATTTCCATCCCATTCGCCGCCGCCTGTTTGTGTCGCGAGTTTGTCGACGACCTTGCGCAGCTTCGCGCCATCCATCACATACAGGCTCAACGCGCTTTGCGAGAAGGGATTCACGCGCGACGACCCTTCAAAGTCGGTCCGTACGCCAAAGGCCAGCACCTGCGGCGTCAGGCGCCAAGGCGCCGTGTCGAGCGAAATGCTGCGCAGTCTGACGGCATCCGACACCAGTGCAGACGTTTCGAAGCGATGGGCAACGATTTTCCCCGTCTGACTGTCAGTCACCAGCACATCCACGTCATACACCTTGTCGTCGTCGGTGCGGCCTTTCTGCGGCAAGGGCAACGCGACCAGCGTGAGCGCCGGATTCGCAGGCCACACTTTGCAACTCGCGAGATCGGCATCGAGTGTGCGGCCCGGGTGCAGGGTATTCGTCCAACCTTCCAGACGATCGCGGCAATCCGCTTGAGCCAGCAACGGCAGACTAAGGACGGCACACACGGCAAGTGAACGAGCGATGACGGAACGGGGCATGTCGGATCAATGAAAGGTAGAGGGAATGGCCCAGCGAAAGCGAGTGAGCTTTTTTTCTGATGTGAGACGTCAGTCAGCTTCTTTACGGCACAGGCAGTAGATGAATTTCTGCGTCGCGCCCCACGGCGTCTGGTGTTCCTCACGCGCCTTTCGTAACAGGGTGAAGGGCGCGCCGAATTCCGCGTGAAGGGCATCCGGACTGTATCGCATGACCGGCAGTCCGCTGCATTGCTCGAGACCGTCCTCGGCAAATGTGGCAACGATTACCAGCCCTCCCGGCTTGACGGCGCGCAGCACCGCGCGCACATAGGCGTGGCGGTCTGCTTCGCTGGTGAGGAAGTGAAAGACGGCGCGGTCGTGCCACACGTCATATTTCTGGACGGGCAACTCGACACGGGTAATATCGCCCGCGATCCATGACACCGAGTCCCCGCCGGCGCCGAGGCGTTCGCGCGCAACGGCAAGCGCGGCTTCGGACAAATCCAGGACGGTGAGGTGACGGTAGCCGTGGCCAAGCAGATCGTCGACCAGCGTGGACGCACCGCCGCCGACATCGATGATCTCGGCGCCTTTCTCGATCTCGGACTGCGCGATGAGCGCCACCGACTGGCTCGCGTGCTCCTGAAACCAGCTCACGTTGGTCGAAGCTTTCGTTGAATAGACCTGATTCCAGTGATCTTTGGATTGCATAGGAACGCTTCCGTGTTGGGCCGGCAGTACCCCGTCAATTGCCAAAATGCGCTTACGTTGCCGGCAAGTATAGAGGCTCAGGTGTTCTCACGTTGGACCGCGACACACTTGATTTCGACCAGCAACCCCGGATGAGCCAGCTCGGATACCCCGATGGTGGTCCATGCACACATGCCGCGCGGAAATCGTCGATTCTTGACCTCGCGAAACACAGCCATGTGCCGCGACATTTCCACGTGATAGGTCGTCATGTCCACCACGTCGTCGAACGTGCAGCCAGCCGCCGCGAGCAGTGCCTGTAGATTGTCCCAGCATCCTTCGAACTGTGCTTCGGGGTCGGCGATGACCTCCATCTCCGGCGTGCGCCCGACCTGTCCGGCACAGAACACGGTGGTGGCCACGCGCACGGCGGGCGCGTATCCGGCGCGCTCGACAATACGCGTCATCGACGGGGGAACAATCACTTCACGATCGGGCATGTCACTCACCTTATTTGTAGGGTGAACGACTATAAACCGGGCGGCGCTCGATGGCCCGCCACGCTTTGTCGCACTTACCGCGCCGAGAGCGCGTGCGTGATCCTCGCGAGAGACGCGAACGGCTTGATGAGCGGGATGCGAGAGGGGAGGAAAACGGGAAAGAAAACGGGAGGCAAGACGGGCACCGAGCGCGCAATCTTGTGCGGTCAGTGCCCGATCAGAGGGCAGGGTGGCAGGAACGCCGGAGCGATCCTGCTGCCGTTCAGCGAGCGCTGGCCTCTGCCACACGTTGCGCGATGTGCGCGAGGGCTTCGTCTACCTGATCGATGAGGATCAGGCACAAGTCTCCCGGTTGCAGCCGTGCGAGTGCGGTGTCGATGGCCACGAACTCGCCGTGAATCTCCTCGACATGGCTCGCACGCTGCGCATCGACCAGACCTTCGCGCAGCAGTCGCAGCACTTCGCCGTCTTCGCGGCCGCGCTGGCATTGATCCTGATACAGCAGCACGTCGTCGAACGCGTCGCCGAGGATCTGCGTCTGACGGCGAATGTCCTCGTCACGACGGTCGCCCGCCCCCGAGATCACCACCGAACGGCGACGCGCAGGCATCGTTTCCACGGCTTGCGTGAGCGCGGCAATGGCGTCCGGATTGTGACCGTAGTCGGCAATCACGGTGGCGCCCTTGTAGTCGAACACGTTGAAGCGTCCCGGCGCGGTGCCTGCGTCATTCACGAACGTGGCCAGTCCGGCGCGGATCGTTACCGGATCGATATTCAGTGCCCAAGCTGCACCGATGGCAGCCATCGCGTTCTCGACCTGAAAACCGATGGTGCCGCCGCGTGTGAGCGGAATCGCGGCCAGTGCGTAGCGCGCTTCTTCGCTGCCGCGCGCCGTCACGATGTTGCCGCTGTCGACATAGACCACACGTTTGCCCGTTGCGCGATGCGTGGCGAGCACCGGGTGCGAGGCGTCCAGTGCGAAGAACGTGACGTCGCCCGGGCAGGCGTCTGCCATGCGCGCGACCATCGGATCGGCGGCGTTGAGCACGGCCATGCCGCGCGGCGCCACATTGCGCACGATCACGCTCTTGAGCACGGCAAGATCTTCCACCGTGTTGATGTACGACAGGCCCAGGTGGTCGCCCATGCCGATGTTCGTCACCACGGCAACATCGCAGCGGTCATAGGCCAGCCCCTCGCGCAGCAAGCCGCCACGCGCGGTTTCGAATACGGCCGCGTCCACGTCCGGGTGCATCAGCACGTTGCGCGCGCTGCGCGGGCCGCTGCAATCGCCCGTGTCGATACGCTCGCCGCTGATATAGATGCCGTCGGTGCCGGTCATGCCCACGCGCAGCCCCTGCTGGGCGATGAGGTGGGCAATCAGACGAACCGTGGTCGTCTTGCCGTTCGTGCCGGAGACCGCCACGACCGGGATGCGGCCGTCGTCACCGTCTTCGAACATCGTCGAGACGATGGCTTCGCCGACCGCACGGCCCTTGCCGTACGACGGCTGAAGGTGCATGCGCAGTCCCGGCGCGGCGTTGACTTCCACAATGCCGCCGGCCTGATCTTCGAACGGCTTGATGACGGTCTCGCACACCGCGTCGACACCGGCAATGTCCAGCCCCACTTGCTGGGCCGCCGCGACGGCGCGCGCCGCAATTTCCGGATGAACGTCGTCGGTCACATCGGTGGCCGAGCCGCCGGTCGACAGGTTGGCGTTGTTGCGCAACACGACACGCGCACCGGCTTCCGGCACGGAGTCGGCGTTCAATCCTTGCTTGGCGAGCGTGGCGAGTGCGATGTCGTCGAAACGGATCTTGGTGAGCGACGTGGCATGGCCCTCACCACGGCGCGGGTCGGCGTTCACCGTCTCGACCAGTTGTCGAACGGTGTGCACGCCGTCGCCTGTGACTTGCGGCGGATCGCGACGCGCTGCCGCTACCAGCTTGTTGCCGATCACGAGCAGACGGAAGTCGTGGCCCGGAATGTAGCGCTCGATGATAACGTCGCGGCTGATGTCCTGCGCGACCTCGAAGGCCTTCTCGATTTCTTCGCGCGTGCGCAGACGCACGGCCACGCCCTTGCCCTGATTGCCGTCGCGCGGCTTGACCACGACCGGTGCATCGATTTCCTGCACCAGCTTCCACGCATCTTCGACATTGCGAACCGTGCCGCCCAGCGGCACCGGCACACCGGCAGCGTGCAGCAGGGTCTTGGTCAGGTCCTTGTCCTGCGCAATCGACTCGGCCACGGCCGATGTGCGGTCGGTCTCGGCCGCCTGAATGCGGCGCTGTTTGCTGCCCCAGCCGAATTGCACCATCGAGCCTTCGGTCAGACGGCGGTACGGAATGCCGCGTGCCACGGCGGCATATACGATCGAACCGGTCGACGGGCCCAGACGCACGTCTTCATCCAGATCGCGAAGACGATAGAGGGCGTCGGCAAGATCGAACGGACCGTCTTCAAGGGCGGCGTTGATCAGTTGTTGCGCCAGTTCGAAGGCGAGGCGGCCGACCGGCTCTTCGCTGTACTGCACCACGACCTGGAACGTGCCCGGCTCGATGGTCGGCGTGGTTTGGCTGAACGTCACCGGGCAGCCGGCCGCTGCTTGCAGTTGCAGCGCAGTGGTGGCGAGGGCGTCGGCCAGCGACGCCGGACGCTCTTCGGCATCGGGCGTGAACGCCTGCAGCGCGGGAAAGCGTGCGCGCAGTCGAGCCTCGAAACCGGCCAGATTGCCGATCGAATGTTCCAGATCGGTGCACGTCACGATGGCCTCGATGGCGGTGTGACGGCTCCAGAGGTTCGGCCCGCGCAATGCGCGGATACGGGAGACTTCCATAAATTGCAATCCCTGTCTGTCCACTTCGCGTCCCTATATAGCGGATGGTTGGCGAGAAAAACGACTGTGGCTTGGGTATTCGGCGCTATCTATATATAGGGCGGGCGGCGACAGAGATCTCTGCACGCCGCCGCTCGCGACCGACTCGACTCAGGCAGCCAGCGCGCGCATTGGCTGGCCCATCCACTGATGTACCAGGTCGAGCATGGCGGTGGCGCCGCCTTCATCGGCCTGTAACACGAGCAGATCGCCGCTCACGAGTTGAGCCAGTGCCGCTTCGGCAGCAGCACGACGCTCGGTGGCATCCGTGACCAGCACTTTGCGGCCGGTCGCGTCGATGCCCGCTCGCAGTTGTGCACGCGACTCGGCCAGCGGGCGCTTGCGCGCGACGCTCAGGTCGTCGCACAGCACCACACGGTCGAACGTTTGCGCCAGCAGCTTGCCTTCGGCCTGCAAGTCTTCGTCCATACGATCGACACCCGGGCCGTACACCGCGATGCGGCGCTCGGCAGGCAGCTTGGCCAAGGCTGCCGCGAGGGCCGTCAGGGCGGGGGCGTTGTGGGCATCGTCGACGATGACCGTCGCGCCTTGCTTTTCGAACATCGTGAAGCGGCCCGGTGCATCGACCTGACCGACGTCGAAGGTGGTCACGCCGGTACGCAGCACATCGAGGGCGACCCCCATCGACCAGGCGGCAGCCACGGCGGCAAGCACGTTCTCGATCTGGAAATCGACGCGGCCAGCGTAGGTCAGCGGCATGTTGGCGGTGGCGCCGACGGCGGTTCCTTCCGTGCCGGTGGCCAGCACGACCTGGCCGTTGCGCACGAAGACCACGCGCTTGCCTGCGGCGCGATGCGCCACGATGGCCGGCAGGTGTTCGTCCAGACCGAAGAAGATCACGTCGCCATCGCACAGCTCGGCCATTTCCACGACGAGCGGGTCGCGCGCATTGAGCACGGCCACGCCATCGGACAGGACAACGTCGATTTGTGTGCGCATCACGCTGAACATACGGTCGACGTCTTCGACGAAATACTGGCCCAGATGGTCCGGGCGGTCGATGTTCGTCACGATGCCGACCTGACAGCGATCGTAGGCAAGGCCTTCGGAGAGGATGGCGGTGTTGTCGTTCTCGAAGACGGCTGCGGTTACGCTGGCGTTCATCAGCACGCGGTGCGCGGCGTCCCAATTGGCACGGTCGCCGCTCTGAACCAGACGTTTGTCGAGGAACAGGCCGTCGCTGCAAGCCAGGCCGGTGTGTTCGCCCGCCAGTTGCAACAAATGCGTGAGCAGACGCGCCGTAACCGTCTTGCCGTTGGTGCCGGTGATGCCGACAATCGGAATGCGCCCGGTGTCGCCATCGGGGAACAGATGGTCGACGATGGCGCGCCCGACCGGACGCGGTGTGCCATCGGCCGGTTTCAGGTGCATGAGCAGGCCCGGACCGGCGTTGACTTCGACGATGGCGCCACGTTGTTCCGCCAGCGGGCGGGAAATGTCTTCGGCGACCAGATCGACGCCGGCGATGTCCAGACCCACGATGCGTGCGGCCAGCGACGCATGCGCGGCCACGCTCGGGTGCACGCGGTCGGTCACGTCGAAGGCGACGTTGCCGTTGCGCTGGATCAGAACGTTCTTGCCTTCGGGCGGCACGGCATCGGCGTCGAAACCCTGACGCTTGAGTTCGAGGCGCGCGGACGAATCGATGCGCACGCGATTCAGCGGCTGATCTTCAGCGCTGCCGCGACGCGGATCGCTGTTGATCTGCAGTTCGATGAGTTCCGAGACGGTGTGCTTGCCGTCGCCAACCACCGAGGCCGTTTCGCCCATGGCGGCGGCCACGACACGCCCACCCACCACCAGCAGGCGGTGCTCGAGCCCCGACACGAAACGCTCGACGATCACGCCGTTGCCTTCTTCGAGGGCCACTTCAAATGCCGTGGTGACCTCGTCTCGTGTGGCGAGATTGATGAACACGCCGCGACCATGGTTGCCGTCGTATGGCTTGACGACGACAGGCAGGCCGATGTCTTGCGCGGCGTCCCATGCGTCGTCGGCGCTCTCGACCAGACGGCCTTCCGGTACGGGCACGCCGCACGACTCGAGCAGTTGCTTGGTCAGGTCCTTGTCGCGCGAGATGCTCTCGGCGATGGCGGGGGTGCGGTCGGTCTCGGCAGTCCAGATGCGACGGGCGGCTGCGCCGTAACCCAGCTGCACCAGATTGCCGTCGGACAGGCGGATATGAGGGATGTCGCGGTCGTCGGCGGCGTCGACGATGCACGCCGTGCTCGGGCCGAGACAATGTTTGTCGACCAGGCCACGCAAGTTTTCGACGGCGGCTTCCACGTCGTAGGGGCGGTCTTCGATGGCTGCCATGACCAGATCGCGGGCGGCAAACAGGGCCGCGCGGGTCACGTCTTCGTGCCAGGCGCGCACGATCACCTTATAGACGCCGGTGATCGGGGTTTCACGTGCCTTGCCGAAACCGCCGGGCATACCGGCTAGGTTTTGCAGCTCCAGCGTGACGTGTTCGAGAATGTGGCCGGGCCACGTACCTTCACGCAGGCGCTGGAGGAAACCGCCGCGCTCGCCGATGCTGCAGCGGTGCTCGACGAGGGAGGGCAGCCACTCGGACAGCCGCTCAGGGAACCCCGGGATCTTGTTGGACGGGAACTCCTCGAGTTCGCCGATATCGACCCATGCCTCGAGCACCGGCCGATATGTCCACATATTCGGGCCGCGCAGCGACAGGACATCGAAAATCTCAATGTCTTTCTTTTTCATTCTTAAGGCTAATTCACGCGTCAGGGCTGGGTTCGGAGAAGCCGGCGAGGCCGATTTCAGGCGGCTCAGCCGGTCGCGCTCTTACAGTTAACTGGTTACTTAACGTAAAAATCCGTAAACGGTTGACCGTCGCAACAATATTTCCATGCTGCACCGTGTCATCGGGGAACTCCGCGCCGCAAAAGGCGTCGCTGTGGTTATACTTGCGGCAATTTCGCGGATTGACAGGGAAAGTCCGCCTCGTTTTTTCTTCGTTTGCCTCGATGTCCGCCCCTTGAGGACACGTCTGCCGCAGCAATGACCGACACCTCCGCTTCTGCGGCATCCTCTGCCGCCACCTCAACAACATCGTCCGAGAGCAGCCCTTCCGGCGGTACTGCTTCAGCGTTATCCGTTTCCGCTCGAAATGCCGCCGCCGAGTCCTGGTACGCGGAGGTTGCCGCGCAACTGGCCGATGGCGAGACCGTACTGGCCTGGCTGGCCGTCGATCTCGACGCGCAACTGCACTTCGCCCGCGGCGTGGTGGTTGCCACCGAGCGCCGGCTGCTGGCGCGCGAGGCGCGTCGTGACGCGCAAGGCAGTGACACCGAATGGCAGTCGTGGCCGTATCGCGCCGACCTGTCGCTGACGCACGCCGATCACGCGGGCGTTGGCTCGCTCGAGTTGTGCGACGCCCGCGAGAAGCTTGCCTGCTGGCGCTATACCCTTGGCCACAACCCGGCGGCGCTCACGCTGATGGACACCGTCGCGCGCCAGCGCGAGGCGCTAGTGGCGGGGCACACTGTCAGTCATGAGCAGGACGTTTCGGGCACATGCCCGATCTGTCAGGCCGAACTGCCGCCCGGCACCGACGAGTGCCCGCAATGCAACCCGGAGGTAGAGGCCCCATCGTCAACATGGGCATTGCTGCGTCTGTGGCGTTTCGCCCGTCCGTATCGTTTTGAACTGCTCGCCGGTTTCCTGCTCACGTTGTGCGCCACGGGCGCGACGTTGATCCCGCCGTATCTGACGATGCCGCTCATGGACAACGTGTTGATTCCGTTCCAGAACGGTCAACCCATCGATTACCACCTGGTGGGAATTTACCTGTCGGGTCTGTTGGGGGCAGGGCTCGTGGCCTGGACGCTGGGCTGGGCGCGGACGTATCTGCTGGCGAAGGTGTCGGAGCGTATCGGCGCCGACCTGCGCACGGCCACTTACTCGCACCTGCTGCGGCTCTCGCTCGAGTACTTCGGCGGCAAGCGCACGGGCGACCTGATGGCGCGCATCGGTTCGGAGAGCGACCGCATCTGCGTGTTCCTCTCGCTGCACTTGCTCGACTTCGCCACCGATGTGCTGATGATCATCATGACGGCGGTCATTCTCGTGTCGATCAACCCGTGGCTGGCCGTGGTCACGCTGGTGCCGCTGCCGTTCATCGCCTGGCTGATTCACCTGGTGCGCGATCGCCTGCGTCACGGCTTCGAGAAGGTCGACCGGATCTGGGCGGAAATCACCAATGTGCTCGCCGACACGATTCCGGGCATTCGCGTGGTGAAGGCGTTTGCGCAGGAGAACCGCGAGGTCGCGCGCTTCAGGGAAGCCAACCGGCATAACCTCGTGGTCAACGACCGCGTGAACAAGGTGTGGTCGTTGTTCTCGCCGACCGTAACGTTCCTGACGGAAGTTGGCCTGCTGGTGGTCTGGATATTCGGCATCTGGCAGATCTCCAAGCATGAGATCACCGTCGGTGTGCTCGCGGCATTCCTGACCTACATCAGCCGCTTCTATACGCGTCTCGATTCGATGAGTCGCATCGTGTCGGTCACGCAGAAGGCCGCCGCAGGCGCCAAGCGCATCTTTGACGTGCTCGACCACGTCTCGAACGTGCCGGAGCCGGTCAACCCGGTGCATCTGAAGGAAGTGAAGGGCGCCATCGACCTGCGCGACATCGGTTTCCGTTATGGCAACCGTTCGGTGATTCGCGGCATGGATCTGCGCATCGCACCGGGCGAGATGATCGGTCTGGTCGGTCACAGCGGGTCGGGCAAGAGCACGCTCGTCAACTTGATCTGCCGCTTCTACGACGTGGCCGAAGGTTCGATCCAGATCGATGGCGTGGATATTCGTGCGCTGCCGGTCTCCGACTTCCGTCGCAACGTGGGTCTGGTGCTGCAGGAGCCGTTCCTGTTCTTCGGCACCATTGCCGACAATATCGCGTACGGCAAGCCGGAGGCAACGCGCGACGAGATCGTGGCGGCTGCCCGCGCGGCGCACGCCCATGAGTTCATTCTGCGGCTGCCGCACGGTTACGATTCGTTGGTTGGCGAGCGCGGGCAGGCGCTCTCGGGCGGTGAGCGTCAACGCATCTCCATTGCGCGTGCGTTGCTGATCGACCCGCGCATCCTGATTCTCGACGAGGCGACGTCCTCGGTCGACACCGCCACCGAGAAGGAAATTCAGAAGGCGCTCGACAACCTCGTCAAGGGCCGCACGACGATTGCCATCGCGCACCGGTTGTCGACGCTGCGCAAGGCCGACCGGCTCGTGGTGCTTGATCGCGGCAAGATCGTCGAGGTGGGGAACCACGACGAACTGATCGCTCGCGAAGGCGCGTACTACAAGCTCTATCAGGCGCAACAGCGCAATGTCGATACAGATGTCGATGCGGTTGCCGAGTCGGCCGAAGCCGCCGCCACGGTCGCTGCGGTGAGCGCCGCACCGGCCCAGCCGCTATCCGTCAACTGAACGTTCGCGAAGACACTCATGCAGATCGATTTCACTTTGTCGCGCAACGCCTTTGGCCGTCTGGTGCTCACGGATGCCGACGGCATCTCCCACGAAGGCGTGGTGCCCGTGCGGGCGTTTCCGATTGCCGCGCCCGACGATGGCCTCGCACTCGTGAGCATGGAAGGGCGCGAGCTGGTCTGGCTCGATTCGCTCGACGTGCTGCCTGCGGCCATGGGCGCGCTGCTGCGCGAAGAACTTGCCGCACGCGAATTCATGCCCGAGGTGCAGCGCATCCTGGGCGTGTCGACGTATGCCACGCCAAGCACCTGGACCGTCGAGACGAACCGGGGCGAGACGTCGTTCGTCTTGCGCGGTGAAGAAGACATCCGGCGTCTCGGTGGTCAGACGTTGCTCATCTCCGACAGTCACGGTATCCAGTTCCTGATTCGCGACGCCGCCAAGCTCGACAAGCCGAGCCGGAAGATCCTCGATCGCTTTCTCTGACACGATTCGTGCGACGGAACTTCGCCGGACCTCGCAGCACTGGTAAAATCGCTCTTTTGCTTTTTGCGGTGATGCCCGATGTGGTTCAAGAATCTCCAGTTGCACAGAATTCCTGCCGGTTGGTCCATGAGCGTCGCGCAAATGGAAGAGGCGCTCGAGAAGCACGCCTTCCGCGAGGGCGGCAGCCTCGAAATGCAAGTGCAGGGCTGGGCGCCGCCGCGTGAAGGCGGCGAACTCGTGCACAGCATCAATCGTCAGTTCCTGCTGGCCTATCGTGCCGAGAAGAAGCTGCTGCCGTCGACCGTCGTCAATCAGGTTACGCGCGCCAAGGCGGTCGAACTCGAAGAGCAGCAAGGCTTCAAGCCGGGCCGCAAGCAGATGAAGGAACTCAAGGAGCAAGTGACCGACGAGCTGCTGCCGCGGGCGTTCGGCATTCGCCGCGACACACGAGTGTGGATCGATCCGGCCAATCGCTGGCTGGTGATCGATGCGGCATCGCCCGCCAAGGCCGATGAAGTGCGCAGCCTGCTCCTCAAGACGCTCGATATCACGCTCGAGAACGTGGAACTCAACGAAGCCCCCGTGTCGGTGATGACGTCGTGGCTTGCCGGCAACGACGCGCCGGGCGGCTTTACCGTCGATCAGGACGTGGAACTGCGCTCGAACACCGACGAGAAGGCCGCCGTGCGTTACGTGCGCCACCCGCTCGACGGGGCGGATGTGCGTCAGCACATCGAAGCGGGCAAGCGCTGCACCAAGCTCGCGATGACGTGGAATGACCGCATCTCGTTCGTGCTGACCGACGCGTTCGTGATCAAGCGCGTGACGCCGCTCGACATCATCAAGGACGCTGCCGACCCGACGGCCGAAGGCGAGGCCGAGAAGTTCGACGCCGACGTCGCATTGATGACCGGCGAACTCGCTCGCATGCTCGACGATCTGATCGAAGCCGTGGGTGGTGAGCGTCAGATGGATAAGGCTGCCTGACGCGACCCGTTGTAAGTCACTACAACGCAAACGCCGCGATACCTCAAGGGTGTCGCGGCGTTTTTGCGTTTGGTGCGACGTTACCTCACGACTGCGCGCGTGCTGCGGCCGGGTCCAGCAGATAGACGCCGTGCGAGAGCGCCTGCCTGACCTGACGTGTGCCTTCGTCGACGGACACTTCCTCTTCGCCGGCCTCGATGGCCTCAAAGGCCTGACGCACCACATCGGATGGCGCGCTCTTCTGCGCATCGAAATCCCGCGTGAGGTCGGTGTCGATGTAGCCCGCGTGCAAGCCCACCACCTGCGTTTGCTGTTCGCGCAACGCCTGACGCAGACCATTGGTCAGCGACCACGCGGCTGACTTGGTGATCGCGTATTCGGGAAGCACGCTCGAACTGATCCAGCTCACAATCGACAGCACATTGAGCAGGGCGCCGCCACCATTGCGTCCCAGCGTGCCGGCAAACGCCTGCGACATGGCCAGCACGCCGAACAGGTTCGTCTCCAGCGTCTCGCGCAGTGTCTCGGCCGAGCCCGTGTGAGTCAGACCCTGCGTGACACGGGCAATGCCGGCATTGTTGATGAGCAGCGTGACGTCGCCGGCCAGCAAGGCCGCGGCCGCCACGTCTTCCGGATTGTTGACGTCCAGCTTGACCGGGATGACGCCCGGCAGCGTCACCTTGGACGGGTCGCGGGACCCTGCATACACTTTCTTCGCGCCACGGTCGAGCGCCTGTTTCGCAAACTCCAGTCCCAGGCCACGGTTGGCGCCCGTGACGAATACGACGGCATCTTTGATCTTCATTTCAGAACTCCAGCAAGGGATAAGGCCGCGCCACTCATGGAGCCAGCGTGCGGTTTGGACTATACTGCATGACAATTGTGATCGCCATCGTCATGCCTTGATGCATTGTGGCAAGTCGGATGTCGTTATGTCAATGGTGATTGACATTGTCTTTTTAGATGACGGTGATAGCCGCGATTGCGCAGGCGGACATCGGGAGTAGCAAATGGGTATTTCCAGAGAGCAGGCTGCGGAAAACCGCGAGGCGATTGTTGCGGCGGCCGAGCGGTTGTTTCGCGAGCATGGTGTCGACGCCGTGGGTCTGACGGCGCTCATGAAGGCGGCCGGCTTCACGCAAGGTGGCTTCTACAACCATTTCAAGTCTAAGGACGCACTTGTCGCGGCTGTGATGGCGCGCGCAGTGGCGGCCAGCGAAGGGGCGCTGGAGGGCGGCGATGCGGCATCGGGGGCGGCACTCTCACTCGGAGAGCGCGCCGAGCGGTATCTGTCGACAGCCCATCGGGATGACGTTGCGTGCGGCTGTCCGATGGCGGGATTTGCGGGAGACGCCCCGCGCATCGGCGACGAGGCGCAGGCATGCTACGCGAAAGGATTGTCGGACGTGATCGCCCGGATGACGGCGGCGGGTGTCGAGCAGGGGGTGAGTCCGGCGCAAGCGAGGCAGTCCGCGATGGCGCGCTTCGCGCAGATGGTCGGCACGCTCGTGCTCTCGCGCGCGGTCGTGAGCGCGGACCCCGCGCTGGCGGATGCGCTATTGGCCGCCGGGCGCCAGGCGCTCAATGGGAACCCTGCCAGCGACTGAGCGTGCGGCCGTGCGGTGAGGTTGTGTCGTCAGCGCTGCGGCCAGCGCCACGTCGCGCGCAGCGCATCGCGCAGAAAATCCACGAACGCTCGCGTGCGCGGCGCGAGGTGGCGGCTATGCGGGTACACGGCATGGAGCGGCGACGCCGGGATCTGCAGCGACGGCAACACGCGCACAAGGCGGCCCGCTTCGATATCGTCTCCGACATCCCAGATGGACTTCTGCGTGATGCCTGCGCCGTGCAGCGCCAGTTCGTGGGCGGTGTCGCCATCGTCGACGACATACGTGTCGCGGACTTGAATTCGCAGCGTTTCGGACTGCCATACGAATCGCCAGTCGCCGTGCGGGGCGTGGCCGAACAGAATGCAGTCGTGCTGTAGCAGATCACCCGCGTCCTGTGGCGTACCGCGCCGTGCCAGATAATCCGGGGACGCCACCAGGACACGGTAGTTCGGCGCCAGTTCCTGGGCGACGAGGCTGGAGTCGGGCAGGGTGCCCACGCGGATGGCAACGTCGATACCGTGCGCGACCAAATCGACCCAGAGATCGCTCAGTTCGAGGTGTACCTTCAGATCGGGATGCCGTTCGCGAAACGCGATCAGCAGCGGGGCGAGGTGGCGGCGTCCGAACGCGCGCGGGGCGCTGATCCGAAGCACGCCGCCGACCGTGCCCGCCTGACGCGTCATCAGCCGCTCGGTCTCACGGATCTCCGCCAGAATGCGCTGGCAGCACGCGTGAAATACCTGTCCTTCCTCCGTTAACGCCTGCTTGCGCGTGGTGCGATTGAGCAGGCGCACGCCGAGGCGCTGCTCGAGCAGCCCAAGCCGTTTGCTCACGACGGCAAGCGAGAGCCCCAGCTCACGCGCGGCAGCCGACATGCTGCCCGTGGCAACGACCCGGTCGAAGAGGGTGAGGTCCAGCGTCTGGTCGATCATCGGGGTCTATTCTCAATAATTCGAAGAGAGTCATTCAATTTTTTTGGGGATTATCGTTCGTTGTGGCGAGGATCACAATGGCACCGTGACATCGCGAGCCGGTGCTGGCTCCCAGCGGCCGGGCGTGTGCCGATGTCGTTTTTCCTTCATCTTCCCGATTATTTTCCGGAGCCTCATCATGTTCAATTTCGAAGGTCAGCGCGTGTTGGTCATTGGCGGTAGTTCCGGCATCGGCCGTGCCGCAGCACAGGCATTCGCCAAGGCCGGCGCAGCGGTGACGATCGCTTCGAGACATCAGGCCAAGCTCGACGAAGCGCTCACCACCATCGGCACGACCGCTCGCGCCGTTGTGCTCGACACGGAAGACGTAGCCGCTGTCGAGAAATTTTTCGCCGATCACGCCCCGTGGCAGCATGTGGTCGTCTCCGCCGCGCAAACGCCGACCGGGCAAGTCCGCAAGCTGCCGCTGGAAGACGCGCACGCTGCTTTCGACAGCAAGTTCTGGGGCACGTATCACGTTGCGCGATATGCAAGAATCGAAGCGGGCGGCTCGCTCACGCTGACGTCGGGCTATCTGAGCGTACGTCCGAGCACGGCGTCGGTCGTGCAGGGCGCAATCAACGCGGCGGTCGAAGCGTTGGGTCGCGGGCTGGCGCTCGAATTGTCCCCGGTGCGCGTGAACACCGTCTCGCCGGGCCTGACGGTGACGCCGTTGTGGAACAAGCTGGCAGAGGCCGATCGCGAAGCGATGTATCGCAACGCGGCCGAGCGCTTGCCGGCGCGTCGTGTGGTGGCTGCCGAAGACGTCGCCAACACGATTCTCTATCTGGCAGGTACACCGAGTGCGACCGGCAGCACTGTGCTCATCGATGCAGGCGGCGCGATCGCCTGACGTTCACCGTTCTGGAGACTGACTTATGAATATCGATCTGAAGGAAAAGGTAGCGCTGGTCACGGCATCGACGGCAGGCATCGGTTTTGCCATTGCCCACGGCCTGGCGGCAGCAGGGGCCACGACTCTCATCAACGGGCGTTCGAAGAAAGGGGTGGACGCCGCCGTTGCAAAGCTGCGCGAGGCCCTGCCCGATGCTCAGGTGCGCGGTATCGCTGCGGATCTGGCGACGGCCGAGGGTTGCGATGTGCTTGTGTCCGCCGTGCCCGACGTCGACATTCTCGTGAACAACGCGGGCATCTTTGGCCCGCAGGACTTCTTCGAGGTTCCGGACGAGGTCTGGCAACACTTTTACGACGTCAATGTCCTGTCGGGCGTGCGGCTCTCTCGCGCCTATTTGCCCGGCATGGCAGATCGTAACTGGGGGCGTGTGATCTTCATTTCGTCGGAGTCCGCACTGAATATTCCCGAGGACATGATTCACTACGGTATGACGAAGACGGCGCAACTGGCCGTGTCGCGCGGTCTGGCCAAGCGCATGCGCGGCACGGGGGTGACGGTCAACGCCGTGCTGCCCGGCCCGACGCTCTCGGACGGCATGATCGAGATGCTTCACCAAGCGGGCGTTCCTGCGAATGCTGACATGACACAGGCGGCCGCCGAGTTCGTGCGCGCAAACCGCCCCAGTTCGATTATTGGACGGGCGGCCACCACGACGGAAGTGGCGAACATGGTGGTTTATGTTGCATCGCCGCAAGCGTCGGCCACGACCGGGGCGGCGCTGCGTGTCGATGGCGGAGTTGTCGACTCGCTCTGAAGCGATGCTCGGATGGCCGGCCGCCCGACCAGTGTCAGGTGGCCATCATCGCCGTGTCAGGTTGAAAATGTTGCGCTGCAGGAACGCTCCGTCATCAACGGTGCAGACATCTTGATGTAACGCAAACGCCGTATACCCGAAGTACTTTCGGGTACCTATTTCGATAGGGATTGCCTAGAATTGAGATGTGCCATCCCGCCGTGTCGAAGTTAGGAGGCCACTATGCTGACCGGGAGCTTGATTGCAATGTTGGTGATTGTGCTGGTCGTCGGCGCTGCCGTCGCCTGGCTGGTGGATCGCAACTGGTGCCGGGAGCACCCGTCAGCGCGCCACACGTGGCGCCGTCAGCGTCGTGACATCCGGCATGGTTGAATCTTGTTGGACCGATCGGGGAACATCCCCCCGCAAATGAAAAGCCCGCCTTCCGGCGGGCTTTTTGTTACTACAGACACCTCAACAGCAGGCTGGGCGCTCAGGCAACTGCCTGAAGGACATACTTGCCCTGGACAGTCAGGCGCGGGGACTTCTCACCCGAGGCCAACTCTTCCCACTCGATCAGTTTGCTTTCAAGCAGCGATTCGAGGTCCGGGCGATTATGCTCCACTTGCTCAGGAGCGTCCTTGACCAGCATCAGGGTGGCAAATTCATGATGACTCAGCATCGTCGTCTCCCGGTTTGCGGTTCCACAGGGGGGGGTCCCTCGTCAGGGACTTTAAGGATAGGTCACGAATATGGCGCTTGCGCGACAAAATTCGTACTTTCGATGCTGCCATGCAGCACTTTTCGGGTTGGACTTTTCCACGGCCAGGATAGGCTTTCGTGATGACACCCAGATGTCAATCGGATAGCATTTCCCTACGCCGAAAACGTATTCAAAATGCACATTTTGCTGCGTCGCAGCAATGGCGATATTTGTGCAAATCACCGCTTCATCCCGCTTATTTGCGGTTTGCTCGCATGCAAGGGGCGGTAGAATGCCCAATTTGCCAGCAATTCGCGCACAACAACCTGACATGCCGCAAAAGAAAACGCCGTACTTCGAGTTACGCAGCGGTGCTGTAGATACCCTGCATTTCGTTGTCAAGACGCCGCAACTGGACACGCTGCGCACTGAATTGGCGCAACGCTTCGAGGCGACCCCGGAGTTCTTTGCGGGCGACACGGTCGCCATCGACGTTCGGCGTCTGGCCGGCGACGAGCGGGTTGCCGTGCCCGCGCTAGCCGAAATGCTGGCCGAATTCCGTATGAAGCCGATCGGTGTGGTGGCCAACAGCGAGCAAACCGATTGGGCCGTGGTAGAGGGTCTGCCTCGGCTGGACAGCCACGAACGCCGCATCTCGCGCGCGCCGCGCGAGAGCGAGGCAGTCCCCGAGCCGGCCGTGGAACCCGCCGAAGCGGCACCTGCGCAAGCGGCGCCTGACACTGGCGCGATTGCCTCGACCATCATCGACAAGCCGTTGCGTTCGGGCCAGCAGGTCTACGCAAAGGGCGATTTGATCATCCTCGATTTGGTCAGTTACGGTGCCGAGGTGATCGCGGAAGGTAATATTCACATTTACGCGCCGCTACGGGGGCGGGCGCTGGCAGGGGTGAAGGGCAAGCTCGATGCGCGCATCTTCTGTACCTGTCTGGAGCCTGAGCTGATTTCCATCGCCGGTATCTACCGGACTGGCGAGTATGCGCTGCCGCCCGATGTACAGGGGCGTTCGGTGCAGGTGCGGCTGGTAGACGACAAACTGATTTTCGAGCCCCTCGGGCTCAAATGATTCGTAGCTAAATTCATCCTCAAGTTTGGGAAGGCATCGACAGATGGCAAAAGTGATTGTGGTGACCTCTGGCAAGGGTGGTGTCGGTAAGACGACGACCAGCGCCAGCTTTTCCGCCGGCCTCGCCTTGCAGGGGCACAAGACGGCAGTCATCGATTTTGACGTCGGCCTGCGCAATCTCGATCTCATCATGGGTTGCGAGCGCCGCGTCGTGTACGACCTGATCAACGTGATTCAGGGCGAAGCAAACCTTAACCAGGCGCTCATCAAGGACAAGGCCTGCGAGAACCTGTTCATCCTGCCCGCCTCGCAGACACGTGACAAGGAAGCACTCACGCAAGCGGGTGTCGAGAAGGTCATCAAGGACCTGACCGACATGGGCTTCGAATACATCGTGTGCGATTCGCCGGCCGGTATCGAGTCGGGCGCATTGCTCGCGATGCATTTCGCCGACGAAGCGCTCGTGGTCACGAACCCCGAAGTGTCGTCGGTGCGCGACTCGGATCGCATTCTGGGTATTCTCTCGTCGAAGACGAAGCGCGCCATCGAAGGCAGCGAACCGATCAAGGAGCACTTGCTCATCACCCGTTACAACCCGAAACGTGTCAACGACGGCCAGATGCTGTCGCTTGAGGACATCCAGGAAATTCTGCGAATCAAGCTCATCGGCGTGATTCCGGAGTCGGAGTCGGTGTTGCACGCCTCCAACCAGGGCACGCCGGCGATTCATCTCGACGGCACCGATGTGGCCGACGCCTATCGCGACGTGGTGAGCCGATTCAAGGGCGAAGACAAGCCCATGCGCTTTACCGACTATCAAAAGCCGGGGTTGTTACAGCGCATCTTCGGCTCGAAGTAAGGAGCGCCCATGTCCTTCCTGTCTTTCCTCCTGGGGGAGAAGAAAAAGACCGCCGCCGTTGCCAAAGAGCGCCTGCAGATCATTCTGGCGCACGAACGCGCGGGCTCGTCGCCGCCTGCAGACTATCTGCCGGCCCTGCAACGCGAGCTGGTCGCCGTCATCTCCAAGTACGTCAAAATCGCACAAGACGACATCAAGGTCAGCGTCGAGCATCAGGACAACCTGGAAGTGCTCGAAGTGAAGATCGAACTGCCGCAGACCTGAACGGTCGGGGCAGGCCGGCACCGGCGAGACATCGCAGGTGCCGGCAGATGATGTTCGGCTAAGCGAAAGCCCGCCACCCTCGATGCAGGGTGGCGGGCTTTCGTCGTGCCTGTGCAGCTTATGCGCGCCGGTCACCGGCGCACCTCGCGTCAGAACTTGTAGTCGGGGCTCTTGGGATCGAACGTCGCGTCGGTCCATTGCGCCTTGCGCACTTTCTCGAAGCGCATTTCTTCGACCTTCTGCCCTGTCGCGTCCCAGGCTTCGATGCCGCGAGGGCGTCCCGTCTTCAGATCGATCAGGACACGCGATTTGTTGGCGTAGTGTTGAGGCGGGCCGGACGGTGCATCCCACTCCAGTGCCAGCATGCGCACGCCGTTCGATTCGGAAACCGAAATTCTCGCGGGCTTCTCGGGCAGTCCGGCGGCGCGGAAGCTGCGGCCGTCATGGGCAACCTGTTCCGCAATGAACGCGAAGCCGAGATCGCGCACTGTGTGATTCGATTGCGAGCGCGCGAGCGTGCCGTCGATACTGCTCCAGATCGAGGCGAAGCCGAGAATGCCGCCGAGATGGCCGTACATCTCCTTTGGGCGCTTCGTCTCGTCGTAGATGATTTCCTGCCCTGAGTGGGCGCCGTCGGGCAGCCACTTTGCGTAGATCTGCAATGGCTTTTCGCGAATCTTCACGAGCATGCGGTCGGGCGTCGTCTGCCACTGGTCATTGATGCGCTCGTGGCGCGTCAGCTCGTATTGGTACTCGGGCAACGCGGCCGACTCGGCTTTCAGAAACCGGACGAGGGCGTCGGCTTGAAGCGCCTGCATGCGTGCGACGATGTCGTCGTCGCTCATCTTTGCCAACTCGCCGCTCTTGACCGCGTGCGACAGCCACTGCGCTTGCGCGGCAACGGGCAAGGCGGCCAGTCTTGATACTTCGACGTCGGCCGGCGATGCCGCGTTGCCTGCCGCATTTGCGCCGGGCGCAGCGGGTGCCGAGGCACCTGTGACGGTATTGGTCTGGGCCACGGCGTCGCGCGTGCTCAGTGCGCCGGCAACGAGCGCCGCGGGCAGCAGCGCGAGCGACAGTGCGACACGATGCATCGTGGCCGTTGGCAGGGGCAGGCGAAGCGCAAGGCGGAGGTGAAGGCGAAGGCCGCGCACGCGACGGCAGACGATGCTGACGGTACGGAAAGCAGGGTGCATGGCCATGTCATTGGTCTCCTTGCGTCGATGCCACCGGCTCGCGCAGTTCGCGCCGCAGGATCTTGCCGACGGTTGTCTTGGGCAGTTCGCCTTCACGGAATTCGACGATGCGCGGTACCTTGTAAGCGGTCAGGTGCTGGCGGCAGTGGGCCAGCATCGCTTCGGCGCTCAAGGCGGGATCTTTTGCCACGACCACGAGCTTCACGCGCTCGCCGGCGATCGGATCGGGCACGCCGACCACCGCCGCTTCGCGCACCCCAGGATGCAGCATCACGACATCCTCGATCTCGTTCGGATAGACATTGAAGCCCGACACCAGAATCATGTCCTTCTTGCGGTCGATGAGGCGAACGTAACCACGCTCGTCCATCACACCGATGTCGCCGGTCATCAGCCAGCCGTCGGCGTCGAACGTCTTGGCGGTGTCTTGCGGCCGCTGCCAATAGCCGCGCATGACCTGCGGGCCGCGCACGCACAATTCGCCCGGCTCGCCCAGATCGGCCCATGTGCCGTCGTCACGTTTGAAGCGCACGTCGGTCGACGGTGCGGGCAGACCGATGGAGCCGGTGAAATCGAAGGCGTCCATGTGCGCGATGTCGACCGGGTTCATCGTGACGATGGGCGAGCATTCCGTGAGGCCGTAGCCCTCGATGATCGGCTTGCCGGTCACTTGCTTCCACTGATCCGCAATCGCGCGTTGCGTCGCCATGCCGCCCGCCAGCGACAACTTCAATCTGGAGAAATCGCGGGCGCAAAAGTCGGCATTTTCAAGCAGGCCGTTGAACAGCGTATTCACGCCTGTGACGCCGGTGAACGTTTCGTGGCGGATGATGTAGACAACCTTCTTCACGTCGCGCGGATTCGCAATCAGGATGTTGCGTCCGCCAAGACTCATGAACACCAGACAGTTCACCGTGAGCGAGAGGATGTGATACATCGGCAGCAGCGACAGATTGACCTCGATGTCGCCGTCGAGCTGATCGGCCGCCCACGCCTCGGTCTGGAGCAGGTTGGCCAGCACGTTGCCGTGCGTGAGCATGGCCCCCTTGGCGACCCCTGTGGTGCCGCCCGTGTACTGAAGGAAAGCGAGGTCGTCGCGCGCGAGGGGCACTGGGGAGGGCGTATGCTTCGCGCCCTCGGCAAGCGCCCGGCGCAGCGATATGGCCTGCGGCAGATCGTAAGCCGGCACCTGCCTGGCCACCTTGCGCATGAGAAAGTTGACGAAGTGCCCCTTGACGTTCGCACCGGGGCCCAGCAAGTCGCCGATCTGCGTGAGGAGCACGTGGCGCACGTCGGTGCCGGGAATCGCCTCCTGTACTGTCCTGGCAAAGTTCTCGAAGACGACGATGGTGTGCGCACCGCTGTCCAGCAACTGGTGTTTCAATTCGCGAACGGTGTAGAGCGGATTGACGTTGACGACCACGGCGCCCGCGATGAGCGAGCCGAAAAGGCAGATCGGATACTGGAAGCAGTTGGGCATCATGAGCGCGACGCGCTCACCCTTCTTTACGCCCTGGGCTTGCAGCCACGCGGCGAACGCATACGCCTGACGGGCGACCTCGGCATAGATCATCTCGCTGCCGAGACTCACGAACGCGATGCGTTCCCGGTATTTGTCGATCCACTCGTCGAAGGCCTGCACGAGCGACGTGTAACGGGTCACGTCGATGTCGGCCGGCACGCCGGGAGGGTACGCGTTTAGCCAGACTCGTTCCTGCTGGACAGCTTGATCCATCGTTGTCTCCATTCATAGGCACAGACGCCCGCGGCCGATGGGTTGCTCTGCTGGCAACGCGCATCCGTGCGCAGGGCCGTGCTTTTCGGCTGCCCCTTTACTGCTTGCTCCTTTGTTTTTATCGTTCCAGCATCGCGACCACGCCTTGTCCGCCGGCCGCACAAATCGAGATGAGACCGCGCCCGCCGCCACGTTCGGCCAGCAGCTTGGCAAGGGTGGCGAGAATGCGGCCGCCGGTCGCCGCGAACGGGTGGCCGCAGGCGAGCGAACTGCCGTTCACGTTCAGCCGTTGCCGATCGATGCTGCCCAACGGCGCGGTCAGGCCGAGTTTGTCCCGGCAGTATTGCGGGTCCTCCCACGCTTTCAGGGTGCAAAGCACCTGCGCGGCGAATGCCTCGTGAATTTCGTAGAAGTCGAAGTCCTGCAACGTGAGCCCGGCCTGAGCCAGCATGCGCGGCACGGCGTACGCGGGCGCCATGAGCAGGCCTTCGCGCTGCGTCTCGTCGGGGTTGAAGAAGTCGACGGCCGCCGTTTGCGAATACGTCAGATAGGCGAGTACCGGGATGTTGTGTGCCCGCGCCCAGTCTTCGCTCGCGAGCAATACGCACGACGCGCCATCGGTGAGCGGTGTCGAGTTGCCCGCTGTGAGCGTGCCCGTGGCACTGCGGTCGAACACCGGCTTGAGGCTGGCGAGTTTCTCGAGCGTGACGTCGGGCCGCAGGTTGTTGTCGCGTTGCAGGCCGAGAAAGGGCGTCATCAGATCGAGAAAGAACCCGCGCTCATACGCGGCGGCGAGATGTTGGTGGCTCGCGAGCGTGAGTTCGTCCTGCGCGGCGCGTTCGATCTGCCAGCGCTTGGCCATCAATTCGCAATGCTCACCCATCGACAGCCCCGTGCGCGGCTCGCCATTGCGCGGCAACGCCGGGCGGAACAACATGCCCGGGCGCACCTTCGCGAGTGCGCCGAGCTTGCCGCCGGTGCTGCGCTGCCGGTTCGCTTCGAGCAGAATCTGCCGGAGCTTTTCGTTCACGCCCATGGGGGCGTCCGACGCCGTGTCGACCCCCCCGGCAATGGCCACGTCGATCTGACCGAGCGCGATCTTGTTGCCGGTGAGGATCGCCGTCTCGAGGCCCGTGCCGCACGCTTGCTGGACGTCGTAGGCGGGGGTCTGCGCGGCGAGCGTGGTCGACAGGACGGATTCGCGCGTCAGATTGAAGTCGCGGGCGTGCTTGAGGACTGCCCCGGCGGCGACCTCGCCCAGACGTTGCCCATGCAGCGCGAAACGGTCGACAAGGCCCTGGATCGAGGCCGTCAACATGTCCTGATTCGATGCCGTGGCATAGGCCGTGTTCGACCGGGCGAACGGGATGCGGTTGCCACCGAGAATGGCAACGCGACGCAAGGCAGGGGCCGGCGCGGTGGGTTTGAGGGCGCTCATGAAGGGTCCGTAGCGAACGTGTTGATGGAGGGCGACGTGCCCGGCGCGGCCTGCCACCGTGCGCGCAGATGCGGGACAGCGCCCGCCGCGTCGCGCAGCTCGACAACACTGCGGTGCGGATCGCACCAGAGCGTGGCTTCTCCGGGCAGCAGCAGCGGTGTCTTGAATTCCACGAGAAGGTCGAGGCACCGCTCGTCGGCGGGCAGCACCGCGGCGAGCGTTCGGGCGAAGCTCCACATGCCGTGAATGATCGGTCGCGGGAAGCCGAACCACTTGGCAGTGATCGGCCAGAGGTGGATCGGGTTGTAATCGCCGGAGACGCGCGCGTACTGACGGCCGAGGTCGCCCGGTACCCGCCACGTGGCAGTCTTCACGAGCGACGGGCCTGCGCTTAGCTCGGCGCGATAGGGGGCGCCAAGCGGGGCGCGTACGCCGGTGCGCAGGTACAGGCTCTCGCCCGACCACACGACTTCGCCTGCGCGGCGGGCGGTGGTGAGCACCGTGAAGACCTGCCCCTTGTCATGTGCGTACAGCGGGCCGCACCGCACGTCGAGGTCCAGCCGATCCCCCACGGCGAGCGGCGCGTGGGTACGGACGCGATTTGCCAGATGCACCATGCCGAGCATGGCGAATGGAAACGCGCGGTCAGTCATCAACAGCATATGCAGCGGGAACGCGAGCAAGTGCGGCCACGTGGGCGGGACACCGTGGGCGTCGGTAAAGCCGCATAAGCGCGCATAACGAGCGATGCCGGCCGCGTCGAGCGCGACATTGCGGCGCCCGAACGCCAGCGGGGGCAGCGATTGCGCCAGCGCCGGTTTGCGGGACGACAGCAGTGCGCGCAGATACAGATGAAGCGGTGAGGGCGGACGCGTGACATTGATGGCGGTCTGCTCCGTCGGCGTGGCGGGCGGCACGGTGTCCTGCGGATCGCGCGGGCGGTCGTTGGCCATGGTCATGCTCCCAGCAGGCTCTGACCGCAGACACGCACGACCTGTCCGGTCAGCGCACCGGAGGCCGGATGTGCGAGCCACGCGATGGCCTCGGCGACGTCGACCGGCTGGCCGCCCTGGCCGAGCGAGTTCATGCGGCGTCCGGCTTCACGGATGGCGAACGGTACGGCGGCGGTCATCTGCGTTTCAATGAATCCGGGGGCGACGGCGTTGATGCTGATGTGGCGCTCGGCGAGCACCGGCGACCAGGCTTCCACCATGCCAATCACGGCCGCCTTCGACGCGGCATAGTTCGTCTGCCCGCGATTGCCCGCAATGCCGCTGATCGACGTCACGCCGACGATCCGGCTGTTGGCACGCAGCACGCCTGCGTCGAGCAGCGCGGCGTTAAGCCGTTGCGGCGCACCGGCGTTAATGTCGAGCACGCTCTGCCATTGCGCCTCGCTCATGCGCACGAGTGTCTTGTCGCGTGTGATGCCGGCGTTATGGACGAGGATGTCGAGGCCGCGCGGTGCGTGCGCCGACAGATGTGCCAGCAGCGTGACGCCCGCCTCGGGCGCGGCGATGTCGCATGCGAGGGCGCTACCTTCAAGACGCGCCGCTACGGCTTCGAGTGGCGCCTGTGCGGCCGGGATGTCGATGCACACGACATGTGCGCCGTCGCGTGCCAACACGGTGGCAATGGCTTCGCCGATGCCGCGTGCGGCGCCGGTCACGACCGCGACTTGCCCGGCGAGCGGGCGCTGATCGCGCATCGGTGGCGTTTCGAACACAGGGTCCTGCAAGGTGACAGCTTGCCCGCTTACATAAGCGGCGCGCGGTGACAGGAAAAAGCGCAACGTCGAGTGCAAGGCTTCGCGCGCGCGTGGCGCGACGTAAAGCAACTGCGCCGTAGCCCCGCGTTTGAGTTCCTTCGCAAGCGAGCGCACGAAGCCCTCAAGCGCTCGCTGTGCAACGCTGGCTTGTGGCGTCGGCGCCAGCGATGGCGGCAAGCCCAGCACGAGCACCCGCGCACAGCGGTCGAGCGTCGCGAGGGTGTCGTGGAAGAACGTGTAGAGCGCACTCAGCTCGCCGGTGTCGGCGATGGCGCTGGCGTCGAACAGCAGGGCTTTGGGACGCACCCCTTCGTTCGGATTGAAGCGTCCGCTCATCGTGCCCGCCTTGTTGGCGTACGAAATCCAGTCGAGTCGCGCCACGTGGGCAAGGCTGGGAACACCAAGCCAATGCAGTTCGCGGGCCAGGCCGGGCAATAGCGGCGCGTCTGCCGCGCCGCCCACGACGGCGAGCGGCGCTGCAATCTCGCGTGTCACGGTGTCGCCGAAGGGCGGCATGCGCTCAAGCGGCACGGGGCGCGGCAGCCCCAGCGCATCGGCCAGACGGCTGCCTACGGCGGAGTTGGCGAAGGCTAGGTATCGGTCGGACGTCGTCACGGCGCGTAAATCCTCAGAGTGATGGGCAGACGTGGCATGGGCTGGCTCAGGTGGTGAGTGCTTCGCCGGCCGCTTCCTGTTGTTGGGCGTGTTGCATGTCGGCGAGGCGTCCGAAGTCGGCAGGGAAGTCGTCGACGGCCACCGCGCGTGCGGCGTAGTCGGCGTATTGGGTGAGCACCCGGCGCTCGTCGTCGCTCACAAGTTGCAACGTTGCGGCCTGGTCCACCCACGCCGTGAATTCGGGCAGGCTTTGCGGCATCGCCGGCAGACGGCCTTCCTTGATCGCGATGCGCAGACGCTGCTCGATGGCGGTGACCTGCGGCGTCATCTGGAAGACGATCTCGCCATAGGCAAGCCCGTCGATTTCAACGCGTGGCGAGTAGCTGCCTGCGATGAGGCGCTCGCGCGCGTCGCCCGGCGTTTGCATCAATTCGGCCACTTGTGTCGCGAGCGCATCGGACGGCTTGGCGTACGGCAGGCCGAGCGGTGCGAGTTTCCAGTGCATCCACCAGGCGACAACGCCCGACGGGTAGTTCGCCAGCACGCCTTCGAAGGCTTCGCGTGCCTGCCAGAGTGCGTCTTGCGCGGCCCAATGCACCAGTGGCAGATCGGCTTTCGGACGGCCTTCGTCCTCGAAACGCTTGAGCGTTGCGGTGAGCAGGAACAGTTGCGAGAGGATGTCGCCCAGGCGGCCCGTGATGCTCTCGCGACGCTTGAGCGAGCCGCCGAGGACCGCCATCGAGACGTCGGACGCAATCGCAAGCAGTGTCGACATGCGATTCGCGGCACGATAGTAGGGATGCAGCTCGGGCGCGGCATTCGACGGCACGGCAGAGAACCGGGCGTGCGTGATGCCATGCAACGCGCCGCGCGCGATGTTGCTCGTCACGAAGGTCAGATGGCCGAAAAGGGCGTCGTCGAATGCGCGCACGGCGGTAGCGTGATCTGCGGTCTGCGCCGCAGCGAGTTCTTTGAGCACGTACGGATGGCAGCGGATGGCGCCCTGACCGAAGATCATCAGGCACCGCGTCATGATGTTGGCGCCCTCGACCGTGATCGACACCGGAATTTGCTGATAGGCGCGGGCGAGGAAGTTGTTCGGGCCCATGCAGATGCCTTTGCCCGCCACGACATCCATGCCGTCGTTCACCACTTTGCGCGCGCGCTCGGTCACATGATATTTCGCGATGGCGGAAATCACCGAGGGCTTCTCGCCAAGATCGACGGCGAGCGCTGCCATGCGGCGTGCCGCGTCCATTGCATACAAATTACCGGCCATGCGGGCGAGCGCTTCCTGCACGCCTTCGAACTTGCCGATCGGCGTGCGGAACTGACGGCGCACCGCAGCGTAGGCGCCCGTAGCGCGCACCGCGATCTTCGAATAGCCGACGTTCGACGACGGCAGCGAGATCGCACGGCCAGCCGCGAGACACTCCATCAGCATCCGCCAGCCTTTGCCCACTTGGGCCTGACCGCCAATGACCCAGTCGAGGGGGATGAAGACATCCTTGCCGGCATTCGGGCCGTTCTGGAAAACGGCGTTCAGCGGCCAGTGGCGGCGGCCGATCACGACGCCCGGATGGTTGGTCGGGATCAGTGCGCAAGTGATGCCCGGCTCGTCGTCGTCACCCAGCAGATGGTCGGGGTCGAGGGCGCGGAACGCCAGGCCCAGCACCGTCGCGATCGGGCCGAGGGTAATGTAGCGCTTGTTCCATGTGACACGGAAGCCCAGCGTTTCACGGCCGTCATGTACGCCGCGGCAGACGACGCCAACGTCGGGAATGGCGGCGGCGTCAGAGCCCGCGTAAGGGCTCGTGAGCGCGAAGCAAGGGATCTCTTCGCCCTTTGCCAGACGCGGCAGGTAGTAGTTCTTTTGCGCCTCGGTGCCGTAGTGCAGCAGCAGTTCGGCCGGGCCGAGCGAGTTCGGCACCATGACCGACACGGCGGCGGCGGAACAGCGCGACGCCAGCTTCATCACCACTTGCGAGTGCGCATAGGCGGAGAATTCGAGACCTCCGTAGCGCTTGGGGATGATCATGCCCAGAAAGCCGGCATCCTTCGCGTATTGCCAGGCTTTCGGCGGCAAGTCTTGCCAGACTTGTGTGCTTTCCCAGTCGTTGGACAGATCGCACAGATGTTCGACCTCGTGTGCCATGAAGGCCTGTTCTTCGGCAGATAGGGCGGGCGCGGGCAGCGCCATGAACTTCTGCCAGTCGGGGCGGCCGGAGAACAGATCGGCGTCCCACCAGACGGTGCCGGCTTCAATGGCGTCTTTTTCCGTCTCCGACATTTCCGGCATGATCGTGCGGAATTTGGCGAGCATGGGCGCGGTAACCCATGCACGGCGCCATGGGCCGATGCTCAGGATCAACGCTGGCAAGACGAACACGATGGCGAGGACGACAGTCGTGACCGTTCCCGTCAGTGCCGCCGCTGCGCCTGCGCCAACCCATAGCGCCGTGGCGATGAGCCATTGCCAGGCATGCGCGCGATAGAAAAGCAGGGCGGTCACGCCCACGACAAACGCGAGAATCCATGCGGCCATCATTTTCTCCTCCCTTTCGGTTCAGCTTTCCCGCAAGCGCTGGGCGTTATACCGGTGATGGCGGATACGCCATGTCCGGCAACTGTGGGGGCTGTCGTCTTTGTGCCATCTGCCGGTGATCGCTGGCATTGCGCCCGGTCCAAACCGGCGACGGCGTTATTATTGGATCGCTCGGCGACCGGTTGGTGCGCCGAGAATTCAGGTGACGCGTCGAAGATGCGAATGCAACTCGTGAAAGTCGTTGGTGCAGCGCGCCTGGCGCACGGCGCGGCGATCCTTCCGGAACGCCTTCAGGCGTTTGCGCGGGGCTTACGCTCAGGCGTTCGCGAACGCGCGGTCGTTGTCTCCGGAGGCTGGCCCGTGGCCTTCGTCCCGTGGTGCCGGGGCGAGGTGCTCTGTGCCATGCCCGGCCTCACGCGGAGGGGTGATATTGGCGTCTTTCGCAAGCGCGAAGACGGCGGCGAAGCTCGCCAGTTGCTCCTCGCCCGGCATCGGTGCCTTGAGCGCTGCCACCATGAGCGCGGTGAGTCTTGCGACGACCTGCAAGTCGCCCATCGGCTGGCCTTGCGCAAAGGTGTCGATCAAGCGCGATGTGTCGGTGCTCGCCAGCACGCCGGACAGCGCCTGCAGGGCGAAGTGCAGCCGCCAGCCCAGTTCCTGGCGCGGCAGCTCGGGCAAGGCGCGCGCGAAGGCCTCGAAGAATCGCTCGAACACCGGGGCGTAGTGCCGTTGCAGATAATCGCGGATGAACGGGGACGGATCGGCATAGACACGCCCGAGCAGACGCAGGAACGCCGGGCCGCCGATATCGCGATGATGGGAAATGGCCAGGGCAGGGATGAACATCGCTCCGAGCACGTGCTCGCACGTTAGCTGCGGTGACGGCCAGGTGGCTTCGGCCCGGGTCAGCAATGCGAGACGTTCTTCGTTGAGCCGGTCGAGCCGTCGCGAGAGCATGGCCTGAAGCAAGGTTTCCTTGCTTCCGAAGTGATAGTTGACGGCAGCCAGATTGACCTCGGCGCGTGACGTGATCTGGCGCAGGGACATGGCTTCGTAGCCGAATTCGATATAAAGATCTTCTGCGGCATCGAGGATGCGCAGCTTGGTATCGCCAGCTTGTCGGCCGGCCGAGAGGCGTAAGCTCACGACGATCCCCCGTTCAGTAGGACGCGGCACAACGCCACGTCGAGTCAATGAACCGATGTTTCATTCAAACGTTCGATTGAATCCTAGAACGCCAATGGACGTCTCCCAAGATCTTTTTGTGGACGTGGCCCTCTAAAGCGTTGTTCCGCCCAATAGGGACGCGCCTGACGTGGCAGATGGCGCCGGGAAGGTGCGCGAAGGCAAAATGGTCCGATTTCCCTGATTTCCGGCCGGAAAGTCTGGAGACCGGACAATAGTTTGCTAAAATGTCCCGCTTTGTGTGCAAAACCGTTTTGGGGCTACCCCGATTTGTCGGGGGCGGAGGGAAGCCGGCGTTACATCGCCGGTTCCGGCCCAAGGTTGATTAACTGACTGGGTCCGCTTGCGGCATTCCCTCGCCGCAACACAGAACGACCCTCTGGATGGACGAATATCCTCATGACTATCGCTGTTGAAAACCTCGGCAAGCTCGAGCGCCGCTTTACCATCGCCCTGCCCAAGCAGGAAGTCGAAAAAGAAGTCGCAGCTCGCATTCAAAAGCTGTCGAAGACGGTTCGCATGCCGGGCTTCCGTCCGGGCAAGGTGCCCCTGAAGATGGTCACCCAGCAATACGGTGGTCAGGTCGAAGCCGAAGTCGTGAGCGACAAGGTTGGCCAGCAATTCTTCGAAATCAGCAAGGAACAGGATCTGCGTGTGGCAGGCCAGCCGCGCTTCGCGCCGAAGGCCGATGCTGCCGACACCGAATACGCATTCGACGCCACGTTCGAGATCTACCCGGAAGTCAAGATCGGTGATCTGGCCGCCGCGGAAGTCAGCCGCACCACGACCGACGTCTCGGAAGCCGAGATCGATCGCACCATCGACATCCTGCGCAAGCAGCGCGTGCACTATCACGTGCGCGGCGAAGCTGGCGCCCATGGCGACGGCGGCGCGGTGGAAGCCAAGGATGGCGACCGTGTGACGGTCGACTTCGTCGGCAAGATCGACGGTGAAGTGTTCGCTGGCGGTAGCGCCGAAGACTTCGTCTTCGTGCTGGGCGAAGGCCGCATGCTGCCGGAATTCGAGAAGGCTACGCTGGGCCTGAAGGTCGGCGAGTCGAAGGAATTCGAACTCAAGTTCCCGGACGAGTACCACGGCAAGGAAGTGGCTGGTAAGACCGCCACGTTCACCGTCACGCTGAAGAAGGTCGAGTGGGCGCACCTGCCGGAAGTCGACGCCGAGTTCGCCAAGTCGCTCGGTATCGCGGATGGCAGCATCGAAAAGATGCGCGCCGACATCAAGGAAAACCTGTCGCGCGAAGTGAAGCGCCGTACGCAGGCCCTGCTCAAGGATCAAGTGATGAACGCATTGATCTCCGTGGCAGAGCTGGAAGTGCCGAACGCGCTGGTCGCTCAGGATCAGGAGCGCCTGGTGGCGATGGCTCGTCAGGACCTCGCACAACGCGGCGTGCCGAACGCTGGCAACGTGCCGATCCCGGCGGAGATGTTCAAGGAGCAAGCCGAGCGTCGCGTGAAGCTGGGTCTCATCCTGGCTGAGCTGGTCAAGCAGAACGACCTGCAAGCCAAGCCGGAGCAGATCAAGGCCGAAGTCGAAGAGTTCGCGAAGAGCTATGAAGACCCGCAAGAAGTCGTCCGCTGGTACTATGGCGATCAGCAGCGCATGGCGGAAATGGAAGGTTTTGTCGTCGAGAACAACGTAGTCGAGTTCGTCATGGGTAAGGCCAAGGTGACCGACAAGCAAGTCAGCTTTGAAGAGCTGGCTGGCAACACGCAGTCCTGATCGAGCGCGACACGACCAACTGAGCCGCCGCGGCCGCAAGGCCGTGGCGGTTCTTTTCCAAATGGCCTCCGGGCCTCCTCCCTGCGGCGCGCAAAACCATCTCGATAGAAGGGTCGAACCGATATGATTACCCGTTCCGAATTGCTCGCCCAACTCGCCTCCCCGACGCACAACTCCGCCCTCGAGACACAAGGCCTTGGCCTCGTGCCGATGGTCGTCGAGCAAAGTGGTCGTGGCGAGCGCGCTTACGACATTTACTCGCGACTCCTCAAGGAGCGCATCATTTTCCTGGTGGGCGAGGTCAACGACCAGAGCGCGAACCTTGTCGTCGCCCAGTTGCTGTTCCTCGAGAGCGAAAATCCGGACAAGGAAATCTCGATGTACATCAACTCGCCGGGCGGTTCCGTCTCGGCGGGGCTGGCGATTTACGACACGATGAAATTCGTTAAGCCGGCGGTCTCGACGCTGTGCCTGGGCATGGCCGCGAGCATGGGCGCATTCCTGCTCGCTGCCGGCGAAAAGGGCAAGCGTTTTGCGCTGCCGAACGCGCGCATCATGATTCACCAACCGCTGGGCGGCGCCCGCGGTCAGGCGTCGGACATCGAGATTCACGCCCGGGAAATCCTTTTGCTCAAAGACCGATTGAATCAACTGCTCTCCGACAACACCGGTCAGTCGCTTGAAGCCATTGCGCGTGACACCGATCGCGACAACTTCAAGTCGGCGGCCGATGCTGTCGAGTATGGGTTGATCGATCGCGTGCTGGAAAAGCGTCCCTGATTCGGTCTCGAATTCAGGGCGCCTGAGGGTAACATGGCTGGCGCGACACCGGGTGTTTTCGTCTCGAAAGACCGGGTGATCGCGCCAAGTCTTTGTCGTAAAAGGGAATTTAGGGTTGTCGCGGGTGGGCCACACGCTCGCGCGGCATGGCGTTACAATGCAATTACGTATGCCGCGTTTGCCGCCCCCGACGGGGGACGACCGGGGCGCAAATTGCTAGCAGGCTGACACAGATATGGTGGATAAAAAAAGCACTTCCAACGGCGAAAAGCTGCTCTACTGCTCCTTCTGCGGAAAGAGCCAGCACGAGGTCAAGAAGCTCATCGCAGGTCCGTCCGTGTTCATCTGCGACGAGTGCATTGATCTGTGCAACGAGATCATTCGCGACGAGGCCGCAGCAGCCGAAGATGAGAGCGGCAGTGGTGGCAAGTCCGATTTGCCGTCACCGCAGGAAATTCGCGAGAGTCTCGATCAATATGTGATCGGCCAGGACCGCGCGAAGAAGATCCTGGCGGTTGCGGTCTACAACCATTACAAGCGACTGAAACACCTCGGCGACAAGCGCGACGAGGTCGAGCTGTCCAAGAGCAACATCCTGCTGATCGGGCCGACCGGTTCGGGCAAGACGCTGCTTGCGCAGACGCTCGCGCGTTTGCTCAACGTGCCCTTCGTGATTGCCGACGCCACTACGCTGACCGAAGCCGGTTACGTGGGGGAAGACGTCGAAAACATCATCCAGAAGCTGCTGCAGAACTGCAATTACGAGATCGAGCAGGCGCAGAAGGGCATCGTCTACATCGACGAAATCGACAAGATCAGCCGTAAGTCGGACAATCCGTCGATTACGCGCGACGTGTCCGGCGAAGGCGTGCAGCAAGCGCTGCTCAAGCTCGTGGAAGGGACGATGGCGTCGGTGCCGCCGCAAGGTGGCCGCAAGCATCCGAACCAGGATTTCATCCAGGTCGACACGACGAACATCCTGTTCATCTGCGGCGGTGCGTTCGATGGCCTCGAGAAGATCATCATGAACCGCACCGAGAAGACGGGTATCGGTTTCGGCGCGACGGTCAAGACTGGCGAAGAGCGCGACGCTGGCGAGTTGCTGCGTGACGTCGAACCGGAAGATCTGATCAAATTCGGCTTGATTCCTGAGTTGATCGGCCGTCTGCCGGTGGTTGCCACGTTGGGTAAGCTTGATGAGGACGTGTTGGTGACCATCCTCATCGAACCGAAGAACGCTTTGGTCAAGCAGTACCAGCGTCTGTTCATGATGGAAGGGGTGGAGCTGGAAATCCGCCCGGCGGCGCTGCATGCGGTGGCGCGCAAGGCCATCAAGCGCAAGACCGGTGCGCGTGGCCTGCGTTCGATCATCGAACAGGCGCTACTCGAAGTTATGTACGAGCTGCCGTCGCTCAAGGGCGTTACCAAGGTGATTCTGGACGAAAACGCGATCAGCGGCGACGGAAAGCCGCTTTTGATCTACCAGGAGTCACCCAAGGTTGCCGGCTCCAATTGAACGGTCAACTCAGTGCTACCCGAAGCCGTTCATGGAAACATGGACGGCTTTTTTTCCTTCATACTAGTGCCACGGGCAATGAAACCCCGAGTGGTGCAACTTGTCGGCGAATGGGCTTTCCGTCCCTCTTGTAATTCTCGCCGGCGGCCTCAACTAGCTGGAACACAACGGTTCGTTAAATATGGGGAACGAGATGTCAGGCACCCAAATCCTCCCGCCCGAAGCGATTCAACTGCCCCTGTTGCCTTTGCGCGACGTGGTCGTGTTTCCGCACATGGTGATTCCCCTTTTCGTGGGGCGTCCGAAATCGATTAAAGCGCTTGAAACCGCCATGGAAGGCGGCAAGCACATCATGCTGGTCGCGCAGAAAGCCGCGGCCAAGGATGAGCCTACGTCCAAGGATCTCTACGAGATCGGTTGCGTGGCGAACATCCTGCAAATGCTCAAACTGCCCGATGGCACCGTCAAGGTGCTGGTCGAGGGGATTCAGCGCGCTCGCACCCTGAGCGTGGATGAGGAAGAAACCCAGTTCACGTCGGAAGTCATGCCGCTCGAACCGGATGACGGCAACTCGCCGGAATCCGAGGCCCTGCGTCGTGCGATCGTGGCGCAGTTCGATCAGTACGTGAAGCTCAACAAGAAGATTCCGCCGGAGATCCTGACGTCGCTGTCGGGCATCGACGAGGCGGGTCGTCTGGCGGATACCATCGCCGCTCACCTGCCGCTCAAGCTTGAGCAAAAGCAGAAGATTCTCGAGATGTTTCCGGTCATCGAGCGCCTTGAGCATCTGCTCGCGCAGCTCGAGAGCGAGATCGACATCCTTCAGGTCGAAAAGCGTATCCGTGGCCGCGTGAAGCGCCAGATGGAGAAGAGCCAGCGCGAGTACTACCTGAACGAACAGGTCAAGGCGATCCAGAAGGAACTAGGCGAAGGCGAAGAAGGTGCGGATCTCGAAGAACTCGAGAAGCGCATCAAGGCCGCGCATCTGCCGAAGGAAGCCAAGAAGAAGGCTGACGCCGAACTCAAGAAGCTCAAGCTGATGTCGCCGATGTCGGCCGAAGCCACCGTCGTGCGCAACTATATCGACACGCTGGTCGGTTTGCCGTGGCGCAAGAAGAGCAAGGTGAACAACGATCTGTCGAACGCCGAAAAGGTGCTCGACGAGGACCACTTCGGTCTCGAGAAGGTCAAGGAACGCATCCTTGAGTATCTTGCCGTGCAACAGCGCGTGGACAAGGTCAAGGCCCCGATCCTGTGCCTGGTCGGGCCCCCCGGCGTAGGTAAGACGTCGCTCGGTCAGTCGATCGCGCGTGCGACGAACCGCAAGTTCGTGCGCATGGCGTTGGGCGGCGTGCGCGACGAGGCTGAGATTCGTGGCCACCGTCGCACGTACATCGGGTCGATGCCGGGCAAGATTCTGCAGAGCCTGTCGAAGGTGGGGGTACGTAACCCGCTGTTCCTGCTCGACGAAGTTGACAAGATGGGCATGGACTTCCGGGGCGACCCGAGTTCCGCGCTGCTCGAAGTGCTTGATCCCGAGCAGAACCACACGTTCTCGGATCACTACGTCGAAGTCGACTTCGATCTGTCGGACGTGATGTTCGTGGCCACCTCGAACTCGCTGAACATTCCGGCGCCGTTGCTCGATCGTATGGAAGTGATTCGCCTGTCGGGCTACACGGAAGACGAGAAGGTCAACATCGCCCAGCGTTATCTGCTGCCGAAGCAGAAGAAGAACAACGGGTTGAAGGAAGGCGAGATCGATCTGACGGAATCCGCGATTCGCGACATCATTCGCTACTACACGCGCGAAGCCGGTGTGCGTTCGCTCGAGCGCGAGATCTCGAAGATCTGCCGCAAGGTCGTGAAGATGCTGTTGCTCAAGAAGGTCGATGGTTCATCGATCAAGGTCGATGCGAGCAATCTCGACAACTTCCTGGGCGTGCGCAAGTTCGACTTCGGTCTGGCCATGAAGGAAAACCAGATCGGTCAGGTCACGGGTCTGGCGTGGACGGAAGTGGGCGGCGATCTGCTGACCATCGAAGCTGCGCTGATGCCGGGCAAGGGCAACATCATCCGCACGGGTTCGCTCGGCGACGTGATGAAGGAGTCGGTCGAAGCGGCACGTTCGGTGGTGCGTTCGCGTGCCCGTCGCCTTGGTGTGACGGACGAGCAGTTTGAGAAGAAGGACATCCACATCCACGTGCCGGAAGGTGCGACGCCGAAGGACGGTCCGTCCGCCGGTATCGCAATGACAACGGCGCTCGTCTCGGTGCTCACCGGTATTCCGGTGCGTGCGGATGTGGCAATGACCGGTGAGATCACGCTGCGCGGCGAAGTGCTGCCGATCGGCGGTCTCAAGGAGAAGTTGCTTGCGGCTCACCGTGGTGGCATCAAGCTCGTGTTGATTCCGGAAGAGAACGTGAAGGATCTCGCGGAGATTCCCGATACGGTCAAGAATGCGCTGGAGATCGTGCCGGTGCGCTGGATCGACAAGGTGCTCGAACTGGCGTTGGAGCATGCGCCGGTGCCGCTGCCGGAAGAGGAAGCGAAAGCTGCACCTGTCGCGCCGAATGCGGATACCAGCGGCAAGCAGGACGTCATCAAGCATTGACGCTCACATTTCGTTTGGCGCGACGGCATTTTCTTCGTCGCGCCAGATCGAAAATGGGCAAAAAGCTCGGGGTTTTCCCCGGGCTTTTTTTATTCACGCAAAGTGCTCGAAAATGGTGACCGGAATGCGCAGATTCAGGAGTGCTTCCTATGCCGCCAAAGGGGCGTAAAACGGCGCAAAACGGCTTGACATCAGGGTTTGCGGCTTGTCTAATGGCAAAGCCAGCGGACCTCGCAGATCAATGTCAAGGCGCGCAAAGAGCGCCTCCGCGGCTCAATCGCCTACTATCCTTGCAAGGGGGTTACAGTGAATAAGACGGAACTGATCGATCATATCGCGGGTGAGGCAGATATCTCGAAAGCTGCTGCCGGTCGAGCACTTGATGCATTGGTGGGTGCAGTAAAGAAAGCGTTGAAGAAGGGCGAGCAGGTGACGCTGGTCGGCTTTGGTACGTTCCACGTCGCGAAGCGCGCGCCGCGCACGGGGCGCAATCCGCGCACTGGTGCAGCGATCAAGATCAAGGCAGCGAAGGTTCCGAAATTTCGCCCTGGCAAAGGTTTGAAAGATACGTTAAACTAACGAGCTTTCCTGCTTCGGCGGGAAACGGTAACAAGAACAACGCTTGAATCGGGAACGGGTGCTTAGCTCAGTTGGTAGAGCGGCGCCCTTACAAGGCGTAGGTCGGGGGTTCGAGCCCCTCAGCACCCACCAGTTCCAGATATCTTGGGGAGCGGTAGTTCAGTTGGTTAGAATACCGGCCTGTCACGCCGGGGGTCGCGGGTTCGAGCCCCGTCCGCTCCGCCAAATTGTGAAAAGGCGAACTTCGGTTCGCCTTTTTTGCCATATGACGTCCTAAGACGCTCTAGACGACTTTTCCGATTTCGTATGTTCGACTTCATCCGCCGTCATCAACGCTTGGTCCTCATCTTCCTGACGGTGCTGATCGTCCCGTCGTTCGTGGTGTTCGGCGTTCATGGCTTGCAAGACTACGCCGCGGATGCCAGCACGATCGCCAAGGTGGGCGATCAAACCGTGACACGTCAGGAGTACGACAGCGTGCTTCGCGCGCAGACCGAGCGCATGCAGCAAATGTTCGGTGGCGCTGTCGATGCGAGCCAGATCAACACTCCCGAAATGCGCAGTGCTGTGCTCGATAACCTGATCCAGCAGAAGCTGCTCACGCAGGAAACCCTCAAGAAGAATCTGTCGGTGCCCGACGCGCAAGTGCGTGAGGCGCTGCTCGCCATCCCCGCGATTGCGCAACTGCGCCGTCCAGATGGCTCGATCGATCAGGCCAAGTACGAGCAACTGCTGTCAGCACAGAACCTCACGCCGCAACGACTTGAAGCGCAAATCCGTTTCGAACTGGCATCGAACCAACTGCCGGCAAGCGTGCAGGCAAGTGCCATGTTGCCGAAGGCGGTGCTCGATCGTTTCGCACAACTGCGTGCCCAGCAACGTGACGTCGCGGTGCTGAATTTCCCGGCCTCGGACTTCGCGGGTAAGGTCGTGCCGACGCCACAGCAGATGCAGGCGTACTACGATGCGCATAAGGCCGCGTTCCAGACGCCGGAGTCGGCCGAGATCCAGTATGTTGTGCTCGACCCGAAGGCCATGCCGGCATCGGCGCAGACGCCTGCGAGCGACGACGTGCTGCGCAAGATGTACAACGACAACCTGAAGCAGTACACGACGCAGGAAGAGCGTCGCGCGTCGCACATCCTGATCGCATCGCCGGCCGATGCCTCGCCGGCAGATCACGCCAAGGCGAAGGCCAAGGCCGAAGCGCTGCTCGCGCAGATCAAGCAGAACCCGAACGACTTCGCCAAGCTGGCCAGCGAGAATTCGGAAGATCCGGGTTCGAAGGCCAACGGGGGTGACCTCGGCTTCTTTGCGCGCGATGCGATGGTCAAGCCGTTTGCCGATGCTACATTCGCGCTCAAAACCAGTGGTGACGTGAGCGATGTCGTGAAGAGCGACTTCGGTTATCACATCATCAAGCTGACGGGCATCAAGCCGGCGCAAACGAAGTCGTTCGATGAAGTGAAGGGGCAGTTGGCCGATCAGTATCGCCAGCAAGAATCGGCGAAGGCGTACGCCAAGCTGGCCGATCAGTTCACCAATGCGGTGTACGAGCAACCCGACAGCCTGCAGCCGGTGGCCGACCAGCTGAATCTGAAGGTGTTGTCGGCGAAGGTCACGCGCACGCCGGACCCGTCGCAAGCGCAAAGCCCGCTGGGTAACGAGAAGTTGCTCAAGGCGGTGTTTGGCGACGAATCCCTCAAGAACAAGCGAAACACCGAAGCGGTGGATGTCGGTCAGGGCGTGCTGGTGTCGGCTCACGTGGTGAACTACCATCCGGCCGCAACGCCGCCGCTCGCGCAGATCGAGGCCCAGGTCAAGGAGAAAGCGGTTGCCGATCTGGCGGATCAGGAAGCCAAGAAGGTCGGCGAAGCCAAGCTCGACGCGCTGAAGAAGGGTGGCGACGCGGCGTTCGGTGCTGTGCAGACCGTTTCGCGTGACAACCCGGGCAAGCTGCCGGCAACCGCGTTGACCGCAATCTTCGCTGCCGATACGGCCAAGCTGCCGGCGTATGTCGGTGTGGCGCTCGGCGAAGGTCAGGGCTATGCGGTTTATCGCATCGGCAAGGTGACGCAACCGGCTGAACAGGATGCACAGCGTCTTGCCGCCGAAGCACAGCAGCTCAACCAGCTGGCCGCTCAGGCCGAGTGGAATGCGTGGCTGGGTGACCTGCGCGTTCGCTCGAAGGTCAAGGTCGTCCATGACGTCACGAAGGCAGGTTCGTGATCGATTGATCGATATCTGGATGCAAAGGAAAACGCGGCCAATCGGCCGCGTTTTTTTATGCGCCGGACTTCGGTGTCCGGGAGTCCGCCGCTTTGGCAGGAGGTTTGCCGGCGGGTTTGAGCAGCGGCTTCACCGTTGGCCAGACGTTCTGCAGAATTTGCGGATGTGCCTTGGCCAGCGGGTGAATCTGGTCTTGCTGGAACCAGTCGGGGTGTTCGATCACGCCGGCAAGCAGAAAGGGCACGTAGCCCGTCTTCTCTTGCTTTGCGACTACGGAAAACATATTGAAGAACTGTTCGCTGTAGTCCGGGCCGTAGTTGGGAGGAATGCGCATGCCGACGACGATCACCCGGCTGCCCGTCTTGCGTGCGGCGGCGATCATCTCAAGCAGGTTCTTGCGTGTGAGATCCAGCGGAATGCCGCGCAGGGCATCGTTGCCGCCTAGTTCGAGGATCGTGACGGCGGGGCGATAGCGTTCGAGCAATGGCGTCAGACGGGAACGTCCGCCGCTCGTGGTGTCACCACTGATACTCGCATTGACGACGTTATAATCGAAGCCGCTTTGCGTGATCGTCTGCTGCATCAGATTGACCCAGCCGGCGCCGCGCGCGATGCCATATTCCGCAGAAAGGCTGTCGCCCACGACCAAAATCGTCGGTGCGCCCGAACTTGCCGCGCTCGCCGCGGTCCCTGACAGCATGCACCAGCCTACGAGGGCTGAGGCGGCCAATTTCAAGAACTCTCTTCTTGCCATGTCGTTTTCCGAAAACGTAATTGAAGTGCGGGGTCTGGGCAAACGGTTGCGTGACGCCACCGGTGAACTAGTCATTTTGCAGGATATCGATTTCTCCGTCTCGAAGGGGCAGAGCGTGGCAATCGTCGGCGCATCGGGGTCGGGGAAGTCGACGCTGCTTGGCTTGATGGCAGGACTCGACACCGCGACCGATGGCGCCATCACGCTGCTGGGCAAGTCGTTGGGCGATCTCGACGAAGAGGGCCGCGCTGCGCTGCGACGTGGCGCTGTCGGATTCGTCTTCCAGTCGTTCCAGCTCATGCCGCATCTGACCGCACTCGAGAACGTCATGCTGCCGCTCGAGCTGTTGGGTGAGACACATGACGTGCGCAATCGTGCGGTCAAGTTGCTCGAGCAAGTTGGATTGGGCGCGCGACTGACGCATTATCCCAAACAACTCTCGGGCGGCGAGCAGCAGCGTGTGGCGTTGGCGCGGGCCTTTGTCACGAAGCCTGCGGTGCTATTTGCCGACGAACCCACGGGCAGTCTCGACACGGCCACAGGCGAGCGCGTCATTGACCTCATGTTCTCGCTCAACGAGGCGAGCGGTGCGACGCTGGTGCTCGTGACGCACGATCTGGCGATTGCGCAACGTTGCGATGCGACGGTGCAGCTCGCCGGCGGGAGACTGGTCAACGGCACTTCGGTTTGACGAACGGACGGAAGGGGGCGAGCGTACCCGCCGTCGTCGCGGCCACCGCAGCAATCGGCAGCGGCGTGGAGAGAGGTTTCGAGGCCTTCAGCCCTTCGCTTTCAGGGCTTCGCCCGCCATGCGAATCAGCGAGGTTGTAGAGGCGTCGTGCGCGTCCGGCTTGAGCGAACCCAGATCGGCGAGTTCGGGTTCGATCGCACGGCAGAGCGTCTTGCCCAGTTCAACACCCCATTGATCGAACGGATTGATGTTCCAGATGGCGGCCTGCACAAACACCTTATGTTCGTAGAGCGCTATCAGCGCTCCCAGGCGTTCGGGCGACAACTTGTCGATCACTAGCGTGTTGCTCGGCCGGTTGCCATCGAACCGGCGTTGCGCACCCAGCGGGCCGCCGGCCTGTTCAGCAGTTGCCATCGAGCCGCCCTGCAGCAACGCTTCGCTTTGCGCAAAGCAATTGGCAAGCAGTTTGCGGTGATGATCGAGATAGTCCCGTGCGTCGTACTGCGGTTCGAGTACGGCGATAAAGTCCACCGGCACGAGGGTCGTGCCCTGATGCAGCATCTGAAAGTAAGCATGCTGGCCGTTCGTGCCCGGTTCGCCCCAGATGATCGGCGCGGTTTGCCATGCAACAGGCGCACCGTCGATTTGTACCGACTTGCCGTTGCTTTCCATGTCCAGTTGCTGGAGATACGGTGGCAGCTTCTGAAGTGCGTCGGTGTAAGGCGCGATGGAAAGCGTCTGAGCGTCGAAGAAATTCCGGTACCAGACGCCGATCAGGCCGAGCAGCACGGGCATGTTGGCTTCGAGCGGCGCGCTGCGGAAGTGTTCGTCCATCGCATGGGCGCCGGCGAGCAGTGCATCGAAATGCCGAGCGCCCAGATACAGCATGATGATGAGTCCGATCGACGACCAGAGCGAATAGCGACCGCCGACCCATTCGCCGAACTCGAATACGTTCTCGCGGCGAATGCCGAACGACGTGGCTTCTTCCACGTTCGTCGACACCGCGACGAAATGCCTGCCGAGTTCGCTCTCTGGAATGCCGTTTGCGACGAACCATGAGCGAATCGTGCGTGCGTTGGTCATCGTCTCCAGCGTCGTGAACGTCTTCGAGCAAACGACGACCAGCGTGGTCTGCGGATCAAGCAGCGGCAGTGTACGCGCGAGTTCCGTCGGATCGATGTTGGCGATGAAGTGCGCGCTCAGATCCCGGCGGCCATAAACGGCCAGCGCGTCGCACACCATGCGTGGCCCCAGATCCGAACCGCCGATGCCTACGTTGATGAGATGCTTGATACGCTTGCCGGTCGCACCGACCCATCTTCCGTCGCGCACGCTTTCGCTGAAAGCACGCATGCGCTCGAGTGTTTCGTGCACGCCGCTGCTGACGTCGCTCGTGGCGTCGCGAAAGACCATGCCCTTCGGCGCGCGCAGGGCAATGTGCAATGCTGCCCGGTTCTCCGTGACGTTCACATGTTCGCCGGCCCACATGGCATCGCGTTTGGCCGGCAGGTTGCATTCACGTGCGAGATGGGTGAGCAGCGTGCGCGTCTTTTCCGTAATGCGGTTCTTCGAATAATCGAGATACAGGCCGGCCGCATGCAGAGAGAACTGTTCGATGCGTGCGTTGGCGCCTGCGCCGGAGAACCAGTCGCGCATATGCTGGACGGCGATTTCGTCGCGGTGCGTGAGCAGGGTACGCCAGGCGGGGAGTTGATCCAGACGAGCGGAAGGCGCGGATGGCTTGTACGGCATGTGCGATATGGGCATTTCGATTATGCGAAGTATAACGGGAGTCGCAGCGCAATCGCGCTGAAATGCGGCGATGGGCGATCTCGACGCGACCGCGCAGATACGCGGCAAGGCATTTCAGGCGGAATTGGCGCACGACCCGTGGCGTGATCAGGCGAAGGGCGTCGCACGCGTTGCTTCGTTCAGCAGATCAGCCAATTCGGCACGCATGGCAGGCAAGAGTTCCGACGCCGTCAATCCCGCAGGCCCGGCACCCGCGCGCACGCAGCGCTCGGCGCCCCGGCCATGCAACCAGACGGCAGCCAGTGCCGCCTGCGTTGCGGGCATGCCCTGCGCCAGCAGCGCGCCGATGGCGCCGGTGAGCACGTCGCCCGTGCCAGCCGTGGCCAACCCCGCATTCCCCGTCGTGTTGATCCAGGCCTCGGTCCCGTTGTCGATCACGCTGCCGGAACCTTTGAGCACGATAGTTGCGCCGAAATGCTGAGCGAGCGCGCGGGCGGAAGCTAGCCGATCCGACTGGATACGGGCGACGTCGCACCCTGCCAGACGCGCGGCTTCGAGGGGATGCGGCGTTAAAACGGTGGGCCCGGCGCGACGACGCACGCGCTCGGCAAGCGACGGCTCGGCGGCAAGCAGATTGAGGGCATCGGCATCGATGACCAGCGGCGTGTGCTCGAGTGCGAGCGCGCGCGACAGGCACGCGGCAGACGCCGCGGAGGTCCCAAGCCCAGGGCCGACGGCGACGGCTTGCATCGTCGCAAGATCGAGGTTTTCGGCGCGACGCAGCATCAGTTCCGGATGCACTGGGTCCCAGGCAGGTGCGTCGTGCGCGACAAACCCGACATAGACACGCCCGGCGCCCGTCATCAGGCCGGTACGTGCGGACAGCAGTGGCGCGCCGACCATGCCTTCATGGCCGCCGAGCACGGCCAGCGATCCGTAACTTCCTTTGTGGGACGCGTGATGCCGTTGCGGTAGATGGGCGACAAACGCGCTGGGTGCGCTCGTCGTGATAAGGCTGCCATCGGGAAGTGCGGCTTTTGTCGTTGCCAGCACCTCGTCTGCACCCAAGGAGGCAACAAGTACCTCGCCGGCGACGTCTCGGCCAATACCGGTGAACAGTCCGGGGCAGGCGCCGAGCATTGCCATCGTGACGTCGGCGCGAATGGTCGGCCCGCCAGCGACGCCGGTGGCCGCGGCCAGCCCGCTGGGGATGTCGATGGCAAGCACGGGCGTGCCTTGGGCATGCGCATGGGCGACGTTCCCGACAAGCGCGGCGGCGGCGCCGTCTAGCGGGCGCGCCAGACCGATGCCGAACAGTCCGTCGACGATCCAAGCGTAGGCCGACGGCTCGGGCCAGGTCTCAGGTGCGGGACGCACCGGTACGCCGCAGGCAAGGGCGTCGGCGAGCGCCCAGCGCGCGTCATCGGCCGTCGGCGGCGCCAACTGCCAGACATCGACCAGCACGCCGCGCCGGTGCAACTCGCGCGCTGTGACATAGGCGTCGCCACCATTGTTGCCGGGGCCGGCGAGGAGCAATACGGGCTGACGCCCCGCGCTCGCAAGCGCAGGCAGGCGTCCAAAAAGCCACTCGGCGAGCGCAGCCCCTGCGCGGGCCATCAGCGTATGCGCCGCCAGTTTGGCGGCCGCGGCCCGTTCGACATCGCGCAACGTGCCGGGAAGATGCAAGTCGAGCGCGACCGTCGCGCAAGCTTTCCCGAGGGCAGCGCCGGGGCGTGGCCCCGGAGGGTGCGCCAGCGGGCTCTGGATGGCAGCGGCGGCGGGAACGTTGACGTGCAGAGAATCGGACATGGCGGGCGAAGCTCCCGGTAGCAAATGCGGCGAGCGCAGCACGGCAAACAGGTGTGCTGCATGCATATCTGCAGATTATGCCGTCATCGTACCGTTCTGCCTGCCGGTGTGAATCCCGATATCGTGTCGGTTTACTCCGACACGATATCGGTGGTGATGCGCCGATCAACCCGCCACCGTTGGCGGGGCGTCGGTGCGAGGGCCCGGCCAGGGCGGCCCTCGTCATGGGACAGGCTGTGGCGACTAGTGCGTATAACGCGCGAGCGTCAGCCCGTTCAGATCGATTTCCGGCGCTTGACCGGAGATGACGTCGGCCAGCACGCGACCGGAGCCGCAGGCCATCGCCCAGCCGGTCGAGCCGTGGCCAACGTTCAGGAAGATGCCGGGCAGGTGCGTGGCGCCGAGCAGCGGCGGGCCGTCCGGAAGCATCGGACGTGCGCCCACCCAGGCGCGCGCCTCGCGGTATCTCCCCGCCCCAGGGAACCAGTCCGTCGCCACCTTGTACAGCGTGGCGATGGCGCGTTCGCGCAGCACGAGTTCGGCGTCGCCCAGTTCGGCCGTTCCGGCAATGCGCAGACGGTTGCCTTGCGGCGTGATGGCGGTTTTGTACGACTCGTCCATCACGGCAATGCGCGGGCTGAACAGTTCGGTCTTGACCGGCACCGTGATCGAGTATCCCTTGATCGGCCAGAGCGGCAGATCGATGCCCAGCGGGCGTAGCAGCGCGGTACTGGTCACGCCCGCCGCGATCACCACGGCATCGGCTTCGAGCGTTGCGCGCTGGGCCGTTTGCACGGTGCTGGCCGTCTCGACGGTGACGCCAGTACGGCCCACGTTCGGGCGCACGGACAATACAGTCGTCTCGGTAGTGAGCGTCACGCCCATTTCCCGCGCGATCTGGGCGAGGCGCTTGGTGAAGAGCGGGCAGTTGCCGGTCTCGTCGCGCGGCAGGTGCAGGCCGCCTGCCAACGGGGCATCGGTCGACAGCGCAGGTTCGAGCTTGCGGCACTCATCGGCGGTGAGCAAACGATGCGGCACCTCGTTTTCGGTGAGCATCGCACGCGCCGGCTCGTTCATCCTGATTTCGCGCTCGGTACGGAACAGTTGCAGGTAGCCCTGCGTGTGCTCGTATTCGAAGACGTGGGCCTCGCGCAACTCGTGCAGGCAGCGCTGGCTGTAGAAGGCGAGGCGTTGCATCCGTTCGCGATTGGCGCGGTACCGGTCGAGCTTGCATTCGCGCAGCCAGCGGGCCGCCCAGCGCCACGTTCCGGCCGACAGGCCGGGCCGGAAGATGAGCGGACTGGCCGAGCTGAACATGTAGCCCAGCAGCTTGCGCGGCATGCCGGGGGCCGCCCAGGGCGTGACGTACCCTGGCGCGATGACGCCCGCATTGCCGAAACTGCTCTCTTGCGCAACCGTGCTGTTACGCTCGACGAGCGTGACCGTGTGCCCCGCAGCGGCCAGATAGTAGGCAGTACACGTGCCGATGACCCCGCCGCCGATAACGATGACCTTCATTCCCAACCGTCTGGTGTGTGGCGAACGCCCGTTCGTTCGCTTGTTAGTGTCGTTTTTTTCCGTGCCGTCACCGGATAACCGGTTTCGCGGCCCGTGTTGGTTACGGGGCGCATAGGTTACCAGAGAGATGCCTTCCCAGGGCGGGAGGCTGCCATAACGTGTGTCGCGCGCTCGGGTATAAGCCAGGGTAAGCAGGGTATAATCCCGGTTTGCCGTTCCCCCGCGTTTTGTACGCCTCGCCTTCCGTCCGTTCATGACTCACATTGCCTGCTTCGCCGGCGCCTTGGCGCTTTCCGAATTCCGCCAGCAACGTCTTCTGAAGACCCTGCAAGCCATCGACAGTTCGATCGTGCGTGTCGACGCCCGCTACGTTCATCTCGTAGCCAGCGCCGAACCTCTTTCGCGCGAAGACGTGGCTCGCGTCGCCGGTTTGCTCACTTACGGTGAGCCGGTAGGGGAAGAGCCGGTCGGCGACCAGTTGCTGGTGATCCCGCGTCTGGGCACGATTTCGCCGTGGGCGAGCAAGGCGACGGATATCGCCCATAACTGCGGCATCGATCACGTGCGCCGTATCGAGCGCGCCGTCGAATATACGATTGGTGTGAAGCCGGGCCTGCTTGGCGGCAAGAAATCGTTGCCCGCCGACGTGCTCGCTCGGGTCGCAGCTGTGCTGCACGACCGAATGACCGAGACGGTCGTGGCCACGCGCGGCGATGCCGAGGCACTCTTTGTCGAACTGCCGGCCAAGCCCCTGCAGACCGTCGACGTGATCGGCGCCGGGCGCAGCGCGCTCGAAGCCGCCAACCGCGACCTCGGCCTGGCGCTCGCCGACGACGAAATCGAGTATCTGGTCGATGCCTTCAGGGGACTGAAGCGCAACCCGACCGACGTGGAACTGATGATGTTCGCGCAGGCCAACAGCGAACATTGCCGTCACAAGATTTTCAATGCGGAGTGGACCATCGATGGTCAGGCGCAGGACAAGTCGCTGTTCCAGATGATCAAGAACACGCACCAACTGCACCCGCAGGGTACGGTGGTGGCGTATTCGGACAATGCTTCTGTGATGGAAGGCGCCGAAGTGGAGCGGTGGTATCCGCGCGGTGCCGATGGCAAGTATGGCCGCAGCGTCGAACTCACGCACACGCTGATGAAGGTCGAGACGCACAATCACCCGACGGCGATTTCGCCGTTTCCGGGGGCGTCGACGGGCGCGGGCGGCGAGATTCGCGACGAAGGCGCGACGGGCCGTGGCTCCACGCCGAAGTCCGGTCTGACCGGCTTCACCGTGTCGAATCTGGCGCTGCCGGACGCCCGCGAGTCGTGGGAGAACGACCGCGACGTGGCCGTGCCGCCGTCGCTGCGCAAGCCCGACGACACCGGCACCGACTACGGCCGTCCGGACCGTATCGCATCGCCGTTGCAAATCATGATCGACGGCCCGCTGGGCGGTGCCGCGTTCAACAACGAATTCGGCCGTCCGAACCTCGGCGGCTATTTCCGTGCCTACGAACAGAATGTGGGCGGTCGCGTGCGCGGCTATCACAAGCCGATCATGATCGCGGGCGGCTTGGGCAACATTGCTGCACAGCACACGCACAAGCACGATTTGCCTGCCGGCACATTGCTCATCCAGATCGGCGGCCCGGGCATGCGCATCGGTATGGGCGGCGGCGCCGCCAGCTCGATGGCGACCGGCACGAACACGGCCGAACTCGACTTTGATTCGGTGCAACGCGGCAACCCCGAAATTGAGCGCCGTGCTCAGGAAGTCATCAACTGGTGCTGGCGTCAGGGCGAAGCCAACCCGATCCTGTCGATTCACGACGTCGGCGCGGGCGGTATCTCGAACGCCTTCCCGGAGCTCGTCGATGGCGCGGACAAGGGCGCACGTTTCGACCTGCGTCAGGTCCAGCTCGAAGAGTCGGGCATGTCGCCGGCCGAAATCTGGAGTAACGAAGCGCAGGAGCGCTACGTGCTCGCGATCGCGCCGGACAGTTTCCCGGCTTTCCAGGCAGTCTGCCAGCGTGAGCGTTGCCCGGTGGCTGTGATCGGTATCTCGACGGCCGAGCGTCAACTGAAGCTGGTCGACCCGATGCATCCGGAGTCGCCGGACCCGGTCGACATGCCGATGGACGTGCTGCTCGGCAAGCCGCCGCGCATGCACCGCGACGTCTCGCGCGTGAAGGCGGAGCTGCCGCCGGTGGACGTGACGGGCCTGTCGCTGGACGACGTGGCGCGTGCCGTGCTGCGTCACCCGACGGTTGCCAGCAAGTCGTTCCTTATCACCATCGGCGACCGTACCGTGGGCGGCCTGACGGCGCGCGACCAGATGGTCGGTCCGTGGCAGGTGCCGGTGGCCGACTGCGCCATCTCGCTAATGGATTACGCCGGTTATCGTGGCGAAGCCATGACGATGGGCGAACGTACGCCGCTGGCCGTGATCGATGCCCCGGCATCGGGCCGTATGGCGGTCGGTGAAGCTATCACCAACATTGCGGCGGCGCCGATCGCGTCGCTCGACCAGATCAAGCTGTCGGCCAACTGGATGGCCGCATGCGGCACGGATGGCGAAGACGCGGCGTTGTTCGATACGGTCAAGGCCGTCGGCATGGAACTGTGCCCGGCGCTGGGACTGTCGATTCCCGTCGGCAAGGATTCGCTGTCGATGCGCACCAAGTGGGAAGACGCGGGCCGCAGCAAGGACGTGGTCGCACCGGTCTCGCTGATCGTGTCGGCCTTCGCGCCGGTGGAAGACGTGCGTGGCCATCTCACGCCGCAACTGCGCTCGGTCGCGGAAGTGGGTGAGACGGTGCTCATTGCCATCGATCTGGGTCATAACAAGAACCGTTTGGGCGGCAGTATCCTCGCGCAGGTCACGCAGCAGATCGGCGACGTGACACCGGATGTGGACGATCCGGCCGACCTCCAGCGCTTCTTCGACGCCATCCAGAAGCTCAATCGCGACGGCAAGCTCCTCGCGTATCACGACCGTTCGGACGGTGGCCTGTTCGCCACGGTGGCGGAAATGGCTTTCGCCGGCCACGTCGGCGTGTCGCTCAATGTCGACATGCTCACGCTCGATGAAGGCTTCGAATCCGATTACGGCGACGCCAAGGATTGGGCCAAGCAAACGGTCGGCCGTCGAGAGGACAAGACACTGCGAGCGCTCTTCTCCGAAGAACTCGGTGGCGTGATCCAGGTGCGTGCCTCCGAGCGCGATGCGGTGCTGCAGGCGCTGCGCGACGCCGGTCTGTCGAACTGCACGAACGTGATCGGCAAGCCGAACACGAACGACGTCATCGAGATTTATCGCGATGCCAAGAAGGTGTTCGGCGCGCCGCGTGCGGAACTGCAACGCGTGTGGTCGGAAGTGAGCTGGCGCATTGCGCGTCTGCGCGACAACCCGGCCGCCGCCGATGCCGAATACGAAATGCTGAACGACACGAGCGATCCGGGTCTTTCGCCAAAGGTGACGTTCGACGCGAGCGAGGACATCGCCGCGCCGTTCATCGCCACGGGCGCGCGTCCGAAGATCGCTGTCCTGCGCGAGCAGGGCGTGAACTCGCATCTGGAGATGGCCTACGTATTGGACAAGGCCGGCTTCGAGGCTTACGACGTCCACATGAGCGACCTGCTCGCAGGCCGTCATACGCTGGAAGCATTCAAGGGCTTCATCGCCTGCGGCGGCTTCTCGTATGGCGACACATTGGGTGCGGGTGAGGGCTGGGCGAAGACGATTCTGTTCAACCCGGCGCTGGCCGAGCAGTTCGCCGGTTTCTTCAACCGTGCCGATACGTTCGCATTGGGCGTGTGCAACGGTTGCCAGATGATGAGCAACCTGTCGAACCTGATTCCGGGCGCTGCCGCGTGGCCGAAGTTCACGTACAACCAGTCGAAGTACGAGGCGCGTCTCACGCAAGTGGAAGTGCTCGACTCGCCGTCGTTGTTCTTCAAGGACATGGGCGGTTCGCAACTGCCGATCGTGATTGCGCACGGTGAAGGCTTCGCAAATTTCGGTCAGCAGGGCAACATCGATCAGGCCATCGCCGCGATGCGTTTCGTCGACCATCGTGGTCAACCGACCGAACAGTATCCGTTCAACCCAAATGGCTCACCGTGCGGCCTGACCGCAGTGACAACGGGCGACGGCCGCTTCACGGTGATGATGCCGCACCCGGAGCGAGTGTTCCGCACGGTGCAGATGAGCTGGGCGCCGGCCCAGTGGGGCGAAGATAGCCCGTGGATGCGCATGTTCCGTAACGCTCGCCGTTGGGTGGCTTGATGGCTTAACGGTGATATTCCGCACGGGTGTTCCGTGCGGCGTATGCCGAAGGGCATAAAAAAATCCCGCCGAAAGGCGGGATTTTTGTTTCAGTGCGATGCAGGCAAGGCTTACTGAATCTTGGCTTTCTTCTCGAGGCCCTCGATGAAGCCTTGCAGCTTTTCTTCCCGCATTTGCTGCACGAGTTGCGGCTTGACGTCGGACAACGGCGGGATCTGCGCGTCGCGCGAGTCGTCCAGCTCGATCACGTGATAGCCGAACTGCGTCTTGACCGGCGTCTGCGAGTACTGGCCCTTCTGGAGCTTTTGCAGGGCGTCGGCAAACTCGGGCACGTAGGCGTTGGCCGGCGACCAGTCGAGGTCCCCCCCGTTCTGTGCCGAACCCGGGTCCTTCGAGTACTGCTTGGCGAGGTCGGCGAACTTCGCGCCGCCCTTGAGCTTCGCGATGATTTCCTTGGCCGTATCTTCGCTCGGCACCAGAATGTGACGGGCGTGATATTCCTTGTCGCCGAACTGCTTCTTCAGTTGATCGTAACGCGCCTGAACTTCCGCGTCGGTCACGGGCGAGGTCTTCTCGAAGTCGGCGATGAGAGCGCGGATCAACACGCCTTGTTCGGCCAGCTTGAGCTGCGCCTTGACGTCCGGCTGCGTCGCGATTCCCTTGCTGACGGCTGCCTGCGCGAGGATTTCGCGCTTGACCAGCTCTTCGCGCACTTGTTGTTGTAGTTGCGGCGAGTTCGGCTGACCCTGACGGACCATTTCGCGCACCATGGCGTTGGCACGTGCCACAGGCACCGGCGTGCCGTTGACGACGGCGACATTCTGGGCGAGGGCGGGGAGGGAGAGCGCGGTCAGCGACACGGCGGCGCCGAGCGCCAGAGCCGTGCGGGCGAGTTTCAATGCCATGCTGTTTTTCCTAACGAATGACGAAGGCAAGGTTAATCGACGGGGGACGCGTCGCATGCAAATTACGCTTCCCCAGGGGCGAGCGCAACGATGGCGAGGGCGTGAATGCCGTTTTGCATCAAATCGGCTAGCGCATCATACACCAGGCGGTGGCGCGCGACGCGGTTACGGCCGGTAAACGCGGCAGATACGATCCTGAGGTTGTAATGACCGCCCGACGCGGCGCCGGCGTGACCGGCGTGGCGGGCGCTGTCGTTTTCGAGCGCGAATTCCAGGGGGGCGAGCGCCGCCGTGAGCCGCGCTTCGATTTGCTGTTCCATGGTCATGGCAATGCCTTCCTGACGGATGTCATTCGTCCTGTTTGATGTACTTCGCGAGCCACAGGCTCTGTACGACGATGAACACGACCATGAGGCCCATACCGCCGAAGAGCTTGAAGTCGACCCAGGTATCGGTCGAGAAATGGTAGGCAATGACCAGATTGAGCCCGCCCATGGCGAGGAAGAACAGGGCCCAACTGAAATTCACGGCACGCCACAGGGTGTCGGGCAGCGCCATCTGCTTTTCCATCATGGCGCGGATCAGGTTCTTGTCGAAGACGAGTTCGGCGACGAACAGCGTGATCCCGAAGAGCCAGTACAGCGCCGTGGGCTTCCATTTGATGAAGGTTTCGTCGTGCAGAAGCATGGTTGCGCCACCGAACACCACGATGATCGCCAGACTCACCCATTGCATGGGCTCGACCTTGCGGTGACGCAGCCACATCCAGATGACTTGCACGATCGTCGTCGCAATCGCGATACCGGTGGCGACGTAGATGCCCGCGAACTTGAAGGCGACAAAAAACAGGATGACCGGTAACAGGTCGAAAAGGAATTTCATGAAGTCTCGACTTGGGGGCTTCGGGGGTGATACGCCTTGTGCATAGGGCACCGGGCGAGCAAACGCCCATTATATTTCAAAGGCCCGTCGAAGGCCGCAGCGAATATCCGAATACGCGGCGCTTCCGTGCCACGCCGCCAAGCCCGTGCCAGTGGGCACGTTGCCTTACTGCAGGATCTCAATGCGCTTCACGTCGATATCGCTCGGACGAAAGCGATGGCGGTCGACTTCGCCGGTAATGCGCACACGTGTCTTGTCGGTGATTTGCCGGCCGGGCGGCAGGTACTTGTCGTCGAGTTCGATTTCGATGGTCTTGCCGGTGTCGTCACGGAACGTGTAGTGCTCGTGCTTGAGCCGGTTGACGATGTAGCCCTCGATCACGGCCACGGCGTCGTCGGGGGCGGCCAGGGCATGTTCGACGGTCGAGACATTGGATGTCACCGACGGCACGACCACGCTTCCAGTGGTTGCCGCGCTGGCCGCCGGGCCCGTGTATTGCGCAATGGCAGGTGCCGCGCTTAGTACGCCGAAAAATGCCGCTGCCACGCTGAGATGCGGTTTGAAGCGATGGATTTTGCCTAGCATGAGCGACGTTTCCTGAATCTTGTTAAGGAGAGGTCAGCTTAGCAGACGTCTGATCGGTATCCGAACACATGAGCAGAAGGGAGTTTCCCGAAATGTTCGCAATACACGGTAAAACAAGGGGGCATACCCACCGGCGGCGCGCCGGTGGGGTGGGGGTCTCAGCCTTCGACGGGTTTGTCGGACTTGCCTTCCTTGTCCTCGAAGTTGAGCGAGGCCGAATTGATGCAATAACGCAGACCGGTCGGCTGCGGGCCATCTTCGAATACATGTCCCAGGTGGGCGTCGCAGTTGTGACAACGCACTTCCACGCGCACCATGCCATGGCTGTAGTCCATGACCTCGTCAACGCCGGCCTTGTCGAGGGGCGCCGAGTAGCTGGGCCAGCCGCAGCCCGCATCGAACTTCTCGGTCGATTCGAACAGTGGCGCACCGCAGCAGATACAGCGGTAGGTGCCGTCTTTCCAGTGATCCCAGTAACGGCCAGTGAACGCGCGCTCGGTGGCCGCATGGCGCGTGACTTCATATTCCACGTCGTCGAGTTGGGCACGCCAGTCGGCGTCGTTCTTTTCCACTTTGCTCATGAGAGTCTCCAGAGGGGCAGCGGCCCCGGAGTTGCCGCTGCGCGTCGAATATTCGTCAGACCTCGTTCAGATGGGGGCGGCGCGTCGTTTTGCAATGCGCGGCAACGCGCTGCCATTCACCGATGTCACGCCCTCGATCAGGACGAGCAACTGACTTCGAGTTGGCCGGCCCAGTCGGGCGGCAGCTCGGCGTAACGCTCGAATTCGGGTTGTTCGTCGTAAGGCCGCGAGAGCACACGCAGCAGCGTGTCGACTTCCGAGAAGTCCTTCTCACCGGCACGCCGGATCGCAATTTCGGCCAGATGATTGCGCAGGATGTACTTCGGGTTGACGAGCCGCATGGCGACCGCGCGCTTGACGTCGGTGCTCGCCTCGTGGCGCAGCCGGGCACGGTAATCCACAGCCCAGGCATCGAACCCCGCACGGTCGATGAACATGTCGCGTAGCGGGGCGTCTGCGGCGGGGTTCTCGAGTTCGAGCCCTGCGAGCGTGCGAAACAGGTGCGTGAAGTCGACGCGCCCTTCGTGCATCAGCTTGAACAGACGGTTGATGAGCGTTTCGTCGTCGGCGTGCGACTCGCGCAACCCAAGCTTGGCGCGCATGCGCAGATCGATTTCCTCGGCGAACCGCGTCTTGAACACAGGCAATACCGACTGCGCCTGTTCAATGGCCGCCTCGCCCTCGCCGAACAACGGCAGTAAGGCTTGCGCGAGGCAGAACAGGTTCCAGTACGCGACGTTTGGCTGCGCCTGATAGGCGTACCGTCCCTGTGTGTCGGAGTGGTTGCAGATGTGATGCGCGTTGAAGCCGTCGAGAAAGCCGAACGGGCCGTAATCGATGGTCAGCCCGAGAATCGACATATTGTCGGTGTTCATCACCCCGTGACAGAAGCCCACAGCCTGCCAATGCGCGACCATTTCGGCCGTGGCGTCGCATACGGCGCTGAGCAGTGCGAGGTACGGATTGGCTTCGTTGCGGCAGTGCGGGTAGTGATGATCGATGGTGAAGTCTGCGAGTTGACGCAGCGCTTCGTACTGATCGTTGGCCCAGAAGTGCTCGAAATGACCGAAACGGATGAAGCTCGGCGACAGGCGGGTGACGACGGCTGCCGTCTCGATGGTTTCGCGGCGTACGGGGGCGTCCGAGCCAATGACGCACAGCGCGCGCGTCGTCGGCACGCCGAGATGGAACATGGCTTCCGATCCGAGGAATTCCCGAATCGACGAGCGCAGCACGGCGCGTCCGTCGCCCATGCGCGAGTAGGGCGTAAGCCCACCCCCCTTGAGCTGTATTTCCCAGCGTCCGCCGGGTCCATCCGATTCGCCGAGCAGCAACGCCCGGCCGTCACCCAGTTGACCGGCCCATACGCCGAACTGGTGGCCCGAATAGACACTGGCGAGCGGGTCGCCGCCAGGCAACGGCGCATTGCCGGCAAAGGTGGCGAGAAACTCCGGATCGCGCGCCGCGTCTGGCGACCACCCGAGCAGGCGGGCGGCGTCGGCCGAAAAGCCGACCAGATAGGGCGCGGGCAGCGGCTGAGGCGCGAGGCGCGTATAGAAGCTGTCGCCGAGCGACGCAAACCGGTTCGCCAAAGGCAGCGGTCCATAGGGCTTGAGCGAAGCGGAAACTGATGCGAGGGCGGGACGGTCGGTTGCCGACATTGGGGGACGTTCCTGATGGTGAATAAACATTCTACTTGAGGTGTCCATCGCGCGCTGCCGGGTTGCGTACGCTGGCGCGGCCGCCTGTCTGCTGCGCTGCACAAGCGATGGGCGTTGACCCGGCGAGCGTGCGCGTCAAGAATAAATCTCTGAGGCGTCTATGAACATACGCATCAGACGTGCCAACGCCCGTCGCGCGACATCTCGACCACCCAAACGCCAGAACGCTATTTTCGACGTATCCCCGTAATTCCGGTTTTCCCGATTTTTCTGGAGATTCGACGCATGGCAACACCGCTCCTTGGCCAGATGATGGCCGCGCCGCTCCTGATTTCTTCGTTGCTCACGCATGCCGCGCGTCACCACGGTGACACCGAGATCGTGTCGCGTCGCGTCGAAGGCGACATTCACCGCTACACCTGGCGCGACGCCGAGCAGCGCGCTCGCCAACTCGCGCAGGCGTTACGCCGCCTGGGCGTGCGCGATGGCGAGCGCGTAGGCACGCTGGCATGGAACGGCTACCGGCATCTTGAGCTGTACTACGCTGTCTCGGGCATGGGCAGTGTGGTTCACACCGTTAACCCGCGGCTGTTTCCCGAGCAGATCGCCTATATCGTCAATCACGCCGAAGATCGCTTCGTGGCGTTCGACATCAACTTCCTGCCGCTGATCGAGACGATTGCGCCAATGTGCCCAGGCGTTCAGGGCTGGATCGCGATGACAGATCGCGCGCATCTGCCCGCTTCCGGCGTGCCGTTGCTGTGCTATGAGGATTTGGTCACCGCTGAGGACGGCAGTTTCGCATGGCCGTCGATGGACGAATCCACGGCGTCCGGCCTTTGCTACACGTCGGGTACGACGGGGAATCCGAAAGGGGTGCTGTACAGCCATCGCTCCACGGTGCTGCATGCCTTCGGCGCCTCGCTGCCGGATGCGATGGCGATGTCGGCACGCGACGCCGTGCTGCCCGTGGTGCCGATGTTCCATGTGAACGCGTGGGGCCTGCCATATTCCAGCGCGCTCGTCGGCGCGAAGCTCGTGTTCCCAGGCAAGGATCTCGACGGCAAGTCGTTGTACGAACTGTTCGAGGCTGAGGGCGTCACGTTCTCCGCCGGGGTGCCTACGGTCTGGCTGGGGCTGCTGACCTATGTGAAATCCATCGGTGCGCGTTTCTCGACGTTGGAACGCACGGTGATCGGCGGGTCGGCCTGCCCGCCGGCCATGCTCCAGACCTTCGAGAAAGATTATGGGGTGCGTGTCATCCACGCATGGGGTATGACCGAGATGTCGCCACTCGGCACGCTATGCCATCTGCGCAAACATCATCGCGATTTGCCGGCCGACGCGCAGCAGCACATTCTGGAGAAACAAGGGGCGGCGATCTATGGCGTCGACCTGAAAATTGTCGGCCCCGAGGGTGAAGAGCTGCCTTGGGACGGCAAGGCGTTCGGCGATTTGCACGCGCGCGGGCCGTGGGTGCTGGAGCGCTATTTCGGCTCGGATGAGTCGCCGCTGGTCGACGGCTGGTTTCCGACCGGGGACGTGGCCACGATCGATGCCGAAGGTTATGTGCAGATCACCGACCGCAGCAAGGATGTCATCAAATCGGGCGGCGAGTGGATCAGCTCCATTGATGTGGAGAACGTCGCCATGGCACATCCGGAGATTCACGAGGCGGCCTGCATTGCCATTCGCCACCCGAAGTGGGAAGAGCGGCCATTGCTGGTTGTGGTTCGCAAGCCGGGCTCGACGCTGACCCGCGAGGACGTGCTGGCGTTCTATGAAGGGCGCGTCGTGAAATGGTGGATCCCCGATGACGTGGTGTTCGTCGACGAGATTCCCCATACGGCGACCGGAAAGATGCTCAAGCTCAAACTGCGCGAGAAGTTCCGTAGCTATCAGCCGGCGTCGTAGATTCCTGGCCGTGGCGCCCGTCAGGGCTGCGGCATCCACGGGGAACCCGCTCGGACACGTCTGAGCGAGTGTGCGGATGTCGCCGGAAATCCAGCAGTGACGCCGCTTTTCGGGCGCTCCCGGGGCATTTCGGCCCCACGTCCCCTCTATAATGTGAGCCTGAATTTCCTCCGGCGCGGCAGTCTCTGCCGCGTCTTCATTGGCTTTCGAAGGAGACGGCGTGCATCTGCTGAGTGCCACTGCGGGCCTCGTGCTTGTGAATGGCGTGAGCTACGGCTTGCTGCTGTTCATGCTGTCTAGCGGCCTCACGTTGATCTTCAGCATGCTGGGCGTGCTGAATTTTGCGCACGCCAGCTTCTACATGCTGGGGGCGTATTTTGCGTATGCGTTGTCGGCGGCAGTGGGTTTCTGGCCGGCGTTGGTTGCGGCACCGCTGATCGTTGGCGTGATCGGCGCGGCTTTCGAGCGGGGCGTGTTGCGGCGATTGCGCACGCGCGGTGCGCTGGCGGAACTGCTCGCCACGTTCGGGCTCGCCTACATCGTGGTGGAACTGGTGCAACTCGCCTGGGGACGCGGGCCAGTCGATTACGGCGTGCCTGTGGCCTTTGAAGGCGTGCTGGTTCACGTGGCGGGCATCGCGGTGCCTGCGTACCGGTTGTTTCTGATGGGGCTGGCGTGTGCGATCGCCCTGCTGGTGTGGGTGGCGTTTCGCGCCACGCGGGCCGGACTGATCTTACAGGCGGCATTGTCGCAACCTGCAATGACACAGGCCCTTGGTTATGACGTGCCCGCGCTTTACACGGGGGTGTTTGCGTGCGGCGCGGCGCTGGCGGCGCTCGCCGGGGCGGCCGGGGGCAATGTGCTGGTGACTGAGCCGGGCATGGCGGCGACGGTCGGCAGCGTAGTGTTTGTGGTGGTGGTTGTCGGGGGACTCGGTTCGCTGGGCGGTGCATTCGTCGCGTCGTTGCTTATCGGGCTGTTACAGACATGGGCCGTCACGAGCGATGCCAGCCTGGCGCAATGGTGGCCTCAAAGTGCCGCGGGAGCGGAGAACGCACGGGGCGCATTGAACGCGTTCCGGGCCGCCGTCGCGCCGATGTCGCATCTGACCGTAGCGCAGCTCGCGCCTGCGGTGCCATATTTGCTTATGGTTGCGGTTCTGCTTTGGCGTCCGCGTGGACTCTTCGGCGTTCGGGAGGGGTAATGGACAACGTTATCGCCAGTTCGCCAGCGGCCGTGCCGGCGTCGTGGCGTCGCCGGGCAATCGTGTGGTTGGTCTTTGCGGCCATTCTTGGTCTGGCCCCCTGGTGTTTTCCCTCTGACACGGCGCTCACCTTGATGACGCAGATGGGGACTGCGGCCATTCTCGCTTTGTCATTCAATCTTCTGCTCGGCTCGACGGGCTTGTTGAGTTTTTGCCATGCGACGTACGCGGGCATCGGGGCCTACGCGGGCGTGTGGTGCATGAATCGTATCGGCGTTCAGGGACTGCCTGTGTCGATGGCCCTTGTCCCGGTTGCCGGTGCGGTCGCGGGGGGCATGGCCGGTGCCACGCTGGGGTATGTCACCACGCGTCGCGCAGGCATGACATTCGCCATGATTACGCTCGGTGTGGCGGAGCTTGTCTGGGTGATGGCCGCGATGATGCCCGAATGGTTCGGCGGCGAACGCGGCATTCCGACCGACCGGACACTCGGCGCCGCATGGTTCGGGGTGACATTCGCGACACAGCGCGAGGTCTACGCGCTGGTAGCGGTGTGGTTGTTCGTTTGTGCGGCGCTGATGTACGGCGTCACGCGCACGCCGTTGGGATTTCTGGCTCGCGCGGTACGCGATAACCCTGTGCGTGTTGCCTTCCTTGGGCAATCCCCAGCGGCAGTGCGATATCGCATGCAGATCATCGCCGCGGCTTTCGCCGGGGTGGCGGGCGCGTTGGGCGCATTGAATTTCGAACTGGTCAGTGCCAACACCTTCAGCCTGGAACGCTCCGGCATTGTGCTCGTCTTCACCGTGCTTGGCGGTACGGCGTATTTCGCGGGGCCGATGCTGGGGGCTGTTGTCGGCGTGTTCGCAACGGTCGTGCTGGCAACGCTGACGCGGGCTTGGCAGCTTTACCTTGGGTTGGGGTTTCTGGCGGTCGTGATATTCGCGCCGGGGGGTGTCGCGGGGTTGATCTCGGTTCATGTGCACGCCTGGCGCGCCGGCATGGCGCGTGCATTGTGGCAGCCCTACGCGGCGGTCTGCGTTGGCTTGGCACTGGTCGTCGGCGGGCTGATCGGCATCGTGGAAATGACCTACGGTGCGCGTCTTGCGAGCGACGCGGCGCGGGCCGTGACGCAAGGGGGGAGCGCACATGCCGGCGCGGTGGCATGGGGTGCGGCGGCCGCGGTTGTCATCGGTGGCCTCGTCATCGTGACGTTCGCGGGACGTCATTTGCGGTGCAAGGAGGCGAGCGCGGGCGTTCGCGTGGGGAACGGCGATGAGTGAAGCCGACAAGTGTGCCCGCCCGTCCAGTCAGGCGCTCAGCGTGAGAGGCGTGCACAAATCGTTCGGTCGCACGCAGGTGCTGTGCGGTGTCGATTTGACGCTTGCGCCGGGTGAGCGGCTTGCGATCATCGGACCCAATGGCGCGGGCAAAAGCACGTTGTTCGATGTCATGACAGGCAGAACGCGGCCCGACAACGGGCGTGTCCTGCTGCACGCGCGAGACGTCACGGGCCGCGCGCCGCATGTCATCAGTCGGCTTGGCCTGTCTCGCAGTTTCCAGACGTCTCAGTTGTTCTTGCAGATGAGCGTTATCGACCATCTGCGCTGTGCCGGGCTTTGGCCGGACGGTCATCGCTATACGTTCTGGCGCCGAATGCGCGGATTGGACGACGTTACCCGGCGAAGCGAGCTTTGGCTCAAGCGCCTTGGTCTGGAGGCGCGACGCGATGTTCCGGCGGGCGCACTGAGCTACGCGGAGCAACGCGTACTCGAAGTCGGCTTGTGCGCGGCGTCGGCGGGCAGCGTTATGTTGCTGGACGAGCCCACGGCGGGCATGAGTCAGTCGGAGTCTGCTCACATGGTGGCGCTTATCGCAGAACTCAGTCGGGGACGCTCGCTGCTGATGATCGAGCACGACATGCAAGTTGTTTTTTCATTGGCTGACCGGATTGCGGTGCTGGCGCGCGGCGCGATCATTGCGTGCGATACGCCTGCACGAATTCGCGCGCACCCTGACGTGCGTACGGCGTATCTCGGGGATTATGCAGACGCTTTTGCGGGGTCATACCTCAAGGAGGCGCGCGATGCTTGAACTGATCGATGTCAGGGCCGGTTACGGCGGGAGCCGCGTACTGCATGGTGTAACGATGCGCGTCGCACCAGGCGAGATCGTGGCTGTCCTCGGGCGTAACGGCGCCGGGCGCTCTACGCTCGCTCGCGCGATCATGGGGCAGTTGCCTCGCGAGGGAGAAATTCGCTGGCAGGGCCAATCGCTGGCCTCGCTTGCGCCGCATCAGATTGCCCGGCTGGGCGTCGGCTACGTGCCGGAAACGCGAGATGTCTTCGGACCGTTGACGGTCGCGCAGAATCTGCTGCTGGGGCAGCGTGAGCGTAAAAAACGTGGGGGGCGGAGTGCCGCCGGGATTGACCGGACGCTTACGCTCGCCGAAGCGTTCGAGCGATTTGAGGAACTGGCGCCACGTCGTGATGCGCCCGCCGCTTCGTTGTCCGGTGGCGAACAGCAATTGCTTTCGCTGTGCCGGGCGATGATGGCAGGGCCCGACTTGCTGATCGTCGATGAGCCGACCGAGGGACTGGCGCCCAGGGTGGTGGCCCGCATCGGCCGGATTCTGACCGATTTGCGGGCGGCGGGCGTGGCTATCCTGCTGATCGAGCAGAAGCTGTCGCTCGCGCTCAGTTGCGCGCAGCGCGTCGCGGTAATGGGGCAGGGCACACTCGTCTTCGAGGGGCCGCCCGACGCGCTGGCGGCCGCGCCAGCGATTCGCGGCGAATGGCTTGAGGTGTAGCGCTGCGCTAGAATCGCACGATCGTCTTGCCGCAGCCGGCGCGCTCGCGGCGCCCCCAACGACGCACACAATACAAGGAACGAGACAACGATGAGCACGGCTTATGAGGTTCGTGACGGCGTGGCCGTCATCACACTGGAAAATCCCCCGGTGAATGGCCTGGGACATGCCACGCGCTCAGGCATCGCCGAGGGCATCGCGAAAGCCCAGGCCGACACTCAGGTGCGTGCTGTGGTGCTGATCGGGGGAGGCAAAGCCTTTTCCGGTGGTGCCGATATTCGTGAGTTCAATACGCCGAAGGCGACGCAAAGCCCGTTGCTGGTCGATGTCATTGCCGCGCTCGACGCCTGCGTCAAGCCTGTTGTCGCGGCGGTCCACGCCGTTGCGATGGGCGGTGGTCTCGAATTGGCGCTCGCTTGCCACTATCGTGTGGCATTGACGGGGGCGCAGATTGCATTGCCTGAGGTGAAGCTGGGCCTGCTGCCCGGTGCAGGCGGTACACAACGTCTGCCGCGCGCCATCGGTGTGGCGCGGGCACTCGATATGGTGGTTTCTGGCCGTATCGTGAAGTCCGAAACGCTCGTCGGCACGCTCTTCTCGACGTTGATCGAGGGCAACCATGACGATCTTTTGGCAGGAGCCATCGCGTTCGCCAACGAGATCGCCTCGCAAGGAGGCAAGTTGCCGCGTCTGCGCGACATCGCCATTGAGGATGCCGACGGTGCGGGCCAGGCTGCCATCGACGCCGCACGAGAGAAGGTGCAACGCGAGCAACCCCATTTCCCCGCGCCGCACAAATGTGTGGCGGCAGTCGAAGCGGCGTTGCAACGTCCGTTCGACGACGGGGTGAAGTTCGAGCGCGAGTGTTTTGTGGCGTTGGTCAGTTCGCCGGAGTCGAAGGCGTTGCGTCACGCGTTTCTTGGCGAGCGCGCGGCGGCCAAAATTGCCGATGTGCCCGACGATACGCCGGTGCGCAACATCGAGCGAGTGGCTGTCATCGGTGCCGGTACGATGGGCGGCGGCATCGCAATGACCTTTGCCAATGCCGGGATTCCCGTCACGCTGGTCGACACGACGGAGGCGGCATTGACGCGCGGCGTCGAGTCGATGCACGGCAATTACGCGCGCGCCGTCAACCGGGGCAAGCTCACTGCCGATGAGGCAGAGAAGCGTCTGGCTCGCATTCACGGCAGTACCGATTTCGCGTCGGTGGCGGACGCCGATCTGATTGTCGAAGCGGTGTTCGAAGACATGGCCATCAAGCAAGTGGTGTTCCGCGAACTCGATAAAGTGGCCAAGCAAGGTGCCATTCTGGCGTCGAACACGTCGACACTCGATCTCGACGCGCTGGCCGTAACCACGTCGCGGGCGCAGGACGTCATCGGCATGCATTTCTTCAGCCCGGCCAACGTCATGCGTTTGCTTGAGGTGGTGCGCGGCGAGCACACGGGGAAGGACGTGCTCGCCACGGTCATGAAACTGGCCAAGCGAATCGGCAAGCTCGCTGTCGTCGCGCGTGTGTGCGATGGCTTCATTGGCAATCGCATGCTCGAGCCGTATTTCAAGCAGTCGCAATGGATGGTCGAACAGGGCGCGACGCCCGCACAGGTCGATGCCGCCATCGAGCGCTTCGGTTTCGCGATGGGGCCGTTCCGCACGAGCGATCTGGCCGGCAACGACGTCAGTTGGGCGATCCGCAAGCGTCGTCATGCAGAACATCCCGGCATCGTGTATCCCAAGATTGCCGATGTCGTGTGCGAAGCAGGGCGCTATGGCCAGAAATCGCGCGCTGGCTGGTATGACTATGCCGAGGGCGATCGCACGCCACGCGAGTCGGCCAAAATCGCGCAAATGCTCGACGACTATCGCAAGGCGAACGGCATTGCACCGCGGGCGTTCTCGGACGACGAGATCGTCGAGCGCCTCGTCTATGCGCTGGTGAACGAAGGGGCGAAGGTATTGGCCGATGGGACGGCAGCGCGCGCGTCCGATATCGACATGGTGTATCTGAACGGCTACGGCTTCCCGCTGTGGCGCGGCGGGCCGATGCTCTATGCCGACACGGTCGGGCTCGACAAGGTGCTCGCGCGCGTGCGTGCGTTCGAGCAGGGCGAGCACGGTGAGGATTGGAAGCCGGCCGCGCGGCTTGTCGAATTGGCGCAAGCCGGCAAGCGTTTCAACGGGTGAGCGATCCGAATGCGATAGGGATCTTGCCGGGACACTGGCGCCACAGCGACGTGTGCTGACGCACCCGCTGGAAAAGTTGAGGGCAGTGAAATGAAACCGATGGACGAAGTGTTGCTCGTGATCGATGTGCAAAACGATTTCATGCCCGGTGGCGCGTTGGCCGTGCCCCACGGCGACGAGGTGGTTCCGGCGATCAATGCGCTCTCGGGGAAATTTGCTCATGTGGTGTTGACACAGGATTGGCATCCGGCCGGACATGTGTCATTTGCCGAAAATCACGAGGGGCGTCGACCATTCGAGCGCATTGCACTGTCGTATGGCGAGCAGGTCCTGTGGCCGGCGCACTGCGTGCAGGACACGCCCGGTGCCGCGCTGCATGCGAATCTGCACGTTCCCCATGCGCAGGCCGTGGTGCGCAAGGGGTACCAGGCCAATGTCGATAGTTATTCGGCGTTTCTCGAAGCGGATCGCAAGACACCGACCGGGCTGGCGGGTTACTTGCGGGACAAGGGCGTGAGACGCGTGCACTGCGTTGGACTGGCGACGGATTTTTGCGTAGCGTGGAGCGCGCTCGATGCCAAGGCGGCGGGCTTCGACGTTTGCGTGATCGAGCACGCGTGCCGTGCCATCGATCTGGATGGTTCGCTCGCCAGGGCGTGGGCGTCGCTGGCAGCCGCAAGCGTGTCGCGTGAGTAGAGGGCAGGTGCTGTTTGAATTCCAGACGCAGCGCATGACGCGTTGCGTCGCCAGGTGAAGAAATGACGATGGACAAGTTTTACCGTAATGGCCAATGTGGCTGGAGTCTGCGATGAGTGCGCTCTCGATCCGTTCGGGTTTTATCGATCTTCTCGGCATCGAACTGCTGAGTGCCGAAGGGGGCGAGTCTGAGCTGCGGCTCTCACTGGCGTCTCAACATCTCAATAGCTGGGAGGTGATGCACGGGGGCGTGACGATGGCGATGCTGGATGTCGCGCTGAGCACCGCTTGCCGGAGCGTGGCGCCGGAAGGTTCCGGTGTGGTGACCATCGAGATGAAGACGAGCTTCATGCAGCCGGGCACCGGCGAGATGCGAGCCTTTGGCCGTCTGCTGCATCGCTCTACGACGATGGCCTACTGTGAGGGTGAGGTGCGTGACGCGAACGACAAGCTCGTGGCCAAGGCGATGGGCACGTTCAAGTATTTGCGCCGTCTTGCGGTCGGACGCGATGTCCGTGAGCAGCGACGTCCCGACGACCCGCGCGGCGACTGACACCTGTCAGGAGGGCGTGTCGCGGTCGACGACGCCGTCGCCGAGCAACGCGAATATAACGGGTAGCGAATACCGCTGCCGCAACCAATGCAGCTAATGCCGCGAATGCGGAGGGAATGCCATGACGATCAATCGCCAGATTCTGCTGGTCTCGCGCCCCAAGGGCGAACCCACGCTGGACAACTTTCACCTGGCCGCACCGGAGTTGCCGGCGATTGGCGAAGGGCAGGTATTGGTGCGTAACTTCTACCTTTCACTCGACCCGTACATGCGCGGCCGGATGAGCGATACCAAGTCGTATGCCCCGCCGCAGCCGCTTGACACGGTCATGATCGGTGCGACCGTCGGCGAGGTGATCGAATCGCGTCATCCCGACTGGCAGCCGGGCGATGCCGTCACGGCCATGTTCGGCTGGCAGGAGTACGGCATTTCGGACGGCAGCAACCTGCGTCGTCTCCACGACGCGCGCGTGCCGATGAGTGCCTATCTGGGGGCGGCTGGCATGCCGGGCGTGACGGCGTGGTATGGCCTGAACCGCATCATCGCGCCGAAAGCGGGGGAGACGGTGGCGGTGAGCGCTGCGTCCGGTGCGGTGGGCGGCGTGGTCGGTCAACTGGCCAAACGTTCCGGGTGCCGTGTGATCGGGATTGCCGGCGGTGACCAGAAGTGCGCCTATGTCGTTGAGGCGTTGGGCTTCGATGCATGCGTCGATTACAAGGCGGGAAATCTGGACGATGCGTTGCACGCAGCGGCGCCGGATGGGATCGACGGCTACTTCGAGAACGTCGGTGGTGACGTATTGGACGCCGTCATGCGCAATCTCAACCCGCATTCGCGCATCGCACTGTGCGGCATGATTTCCGGCTACAACGGCAAACCCATTCCGATGAAGCATCCGGCGCTGCTGCTGACGAACCGGGTGCGGCTCGAAGGTTTCATCGTGAGCGAGCACATGGATGTCTGGCCGCAGGCGCTCAAGGAGTTGACCGATGCGGTCGCCACCGGCGAGTTGCGTTATCGCGAGACGATAGCGCAAGGCATCGAGAACGCACCCGCCGCGCTCCTTGGCTTGCTCAAGGGCGAGAACTTCGGGAAGCAGCTCGTGCGGCTGGTATAGCACGGGATTCTTCCAAAATTTACCAAGTATCCCTGAATTTCAGGAGTATTGCGCTTCGTGTCATTTCCATGGACTAAGAGTCGCTAACAAAACCGGTCAACGAGCCGAGCGCAGATAACGGCGCATGCCAGGGAAAGCAAAGCGAGGTGGGTTTGAAGAGATCGTTCGAAGCGGATGCGCAACTTGCCGAAGCCGGCAAGCCAGGCATGCGTGCGCTCAACCACCCATCGGTGTTTGCCGAGGCGGTCGTTCTTCTCGATGCCTTGACGAGCAATCGGGGCAATGATGCCCCGCTTGTGCAAGTGCTGCCGACAACGTGCAAAGTCGTAGCCCTTGTCGGCGTGCAGTTTATCGGGACGGCATCTGGGTCGGCCACAGAGGCCAGACACGCTCGGAATAACGTCGACGAGCGCCTCGAACACTATCGAATCGTGGCGATTCGCCTCCGTGACAGTCAGCGCCAGGGGCACGCCTCTGCGGTCGACAATCAGATGACGCTTGCTGCCGAGTTTGCCCCTATCTGTAGGGTTCGGCCCGGTCCGTTCGCCCCCCGGGGGCTCGATACGGATGCGCCATCAATGCTGGCCCGGTTCCAATCGATCTGGTCGTGTTCACGCAGGCGCTTGAGCAGGGCCAGGTGCAATCGCTCCCAGAGGCCATCGGGTTGCCAGTCTCTCAATCGGCGCCAACACGTCATACCGCTGCCAAAGCCCAGCTCTTGCGGCAAATCTTCCCACGGAATTCCCGTGTGCAGGACAAATAAAATGCCGTTTAGGGCGGCGCGATCGTCCACACGAGGACGCCCTCCTTTCGCCGAAGGCGCTGCAACCGGCCATAGCGGTTCAAGCGCCATCCACAGTTCATTGCTAATTTTTCTTCGTGCCATGCCATTTCTAACGCTCATCAGGCGAATTTCGATGACATGGTTTTGTTAGCGACTCTAAGTGCGCGGGGGGGGGGCGGCGACGAAAGAGAAATCGCGGCGATCGGACAAAACATTGGGCAACTGGCCCGGTGTCACGGTCACTTCCACCATGTCGATGCGGCCGCTGCGATGGTAACGAAGCAGTGTCGTGCATCGGGTTCCGTAGGCTGGCGACGCGATGAACGTCGCCGACAGCGAGCGTTCCCATTCTCGCGAGACGCCCGTCTCGGGCAACGCGTCATCCGGTGCTTGCACCGTGTCGCGCATGATCTGCAACAGCGTAGCGTCGTCGGCATTTTGCGAGAGCGCGCTGGCAAGCGCGTCGCGGCGGCTGATCAGTTTCGGCCAGGGCGTATCCAGCACGGCGTTGGACAGGCCGTGGATGCCCGGCGCGATAGCGTGAGCGATGGGGGCCGCGTGCGGCACGCACACATGGCCGCCGACGTGATCGGCCCGATTCCCCAACCAGAACAAATTGCCCGCCGGCAAATCTCCCGCGAGCAGATTGAAGCCTGCGTACTCGTGAGCATGTCGTTCGATGCGCGACAGATCGTCGCCGAACGATGTGGCGTCGAGCATGGCCGAGACCAGCAGGCCGCGTGACGGGGCGTCCTTCGGCGCCATCGGGGCGTGACCGTCCCGGAAGTTCGTGAGTGCAGCAAAACGTCCTGTGCAATTGACGCCCATCCACGTGCCCCCACCGCGTAAGTCGCGGCCCGCGAGCACGTCCGGGCGGTCGTGCCACCAGTGCATCGGTTCGGCAGGACGCTCGAAGAATTCATCGCGATTGGCGAGCAGCACCAGCGGCGTGTCGCTGTCGGGTTGCCACGAGAAGACGATCAGACACATGGGGGTTGCGCGTCGACGAAACACTCGGTATGACGGTCGCCCTCGATCAGCGTCGTCAGCCCCGACTCGACCGCCAGTGGTGCTAGCGACGCGACAAAGGCGGGGCTCACGTCGTCGTAACGCTCCATCCAGGTCGTGGTGCCTGCGGTGGTGTCGTTGGCGGAGGCGTCGGCACGCCATTGCAGGCGTCCCGATACACCGAAGCGCGCTGCTGTCAGCGCGAAGAGTTGCGCAACGGCCTGACGCGCGGCGGCGGCGTTGTGAGACGAGACGCGGTAGTAGACGTAGCAGTCCATGGGCTGTCGCGGGGCAGCCGGATCAGGAGGCCGTCGCAGACGACGCGGGCGTTTCCGTCGGATCGATGATCTCGTACGGCAATTCGGCGAACACGAGGGCAAGGCCATCGGCACTGCCAAGCCGTACGTCGTTGGTCTCGCGCGCGGCCAGCTTTACTTCGACGAGCGCGTCGTAGCCGCCATCCGGGGCCGGTGCGGCTTGTACCACCATGCCGCACGGCTGGTCGGGATCGCTCGTCTCAACCAGTTCCTGCCCCGGCGCTGGCTGTGCGCCGTCCACGTGCGCGAGATGCAGGCGCCGCTTGATGGCGCCGCGATACTGACTGCGCGCGACCACTTCCTGTCCTGGGTAGCAGCCTTTGCGGAAGTTTACGCCACCCACGACCTCCCAGTTCACCATCTGCGGGACGAACTGTTCCTGCGTCGCTGTCGTGACACGCGCCACGCCACTGTGCACGTCGAGCCATGCCGCAAGGGCAGGGGCAACGACAGTGAGGCCCGGGGCCTGCGTCAACGCCGCCCACACCTCGGCAGCCCGCGTCACCGGCACGCTCCACAGGAAGCGCGAGAGCGAGCGCGCCGTGCCGGCGTCCGGCAGGCGAATCAGGCTGGTCGAGGCATCGCCAAGCGTTGCGTGTGCGGCCCCCAGCGCTACGGCGGGCAACGACGGGAAGGTGTTCGCCAATACGGCCTCGGCGACAGGGCCGCCGACCTGAAGAAGTACGTGGGTTGCGGTGCCATCAGTCAGCTTGGCCTTTGCGCGCAGGACGAACATCGAGAGGCGCTTCTGCACGGCCGTTTGCACGTCGACGTCGCACGCCAGATAGATCGTGGCGTCGGCCGACGTGTCGCGCCACATCAGGAATGTGGCAAGCAATCGTCCTTTGGCCGAACAATAGCCAGCCAGACGCGCCTGCGCGGAGGCAAGACGCTCGACGTCGTTGGTCAATTGGCCATGCAGGAAGGTTGCCGCATCGGCGCCGTTCACGGCGATGAGGCCGGTATCGCTGGCGAGCGAGACGAAACTGCCGGTTTGCAGCGCCTCGAACTGTGCGGCGCGAGCGCTCGCGTCGGCCGGCACGTCGGAGGAAGAAGCGGCTGCCGGTTGGGGCAGAAGATCACGCCATTGGGAGGTCATAAACGGGAGAGCCTGTCAATCTGTGAGGGTTCGGCAAGTCAAAGTATTATATTGGGTCTTCCGGCAGAACGTGCGAGCCCGGTTCGACACGCGATACGCGCCCGTCGACACCGTCGTTGCCACGCACATCCGGCTGACCGAGTCCCCCGAACCCGCTGCTGTCGTCACACGGCTTACCCTGCAATTCATGTCTTTCATCAAACGCCTGTTGGTCCTGTTGATTGTCGCCGCGCTGGCGGCGGGCGGCGCTTTCTATTATTGGGCGCAGACCCCCCTGCAACTGGGCAAGCCGACGCTCGACGTCACGATCAAGCCGTACAGCTCGGTGCGCAGCGTGGCCGCGCAATTGCGCGGCGGCGGTGTGCCGGTCCACCCGCTGCTGTTCAATTTGCTTGCCCGCGTCATGGATGTGGGAACGAAGCTCAAGTCGGGCAACTACGAGTTCGCGACCGGTGTCACGCCCATCGAGGTGGTGGAGAAGCTCGCGCGCGGTGACGTCAACCAGTACGTGGTGACGATCATCGAAGGCTGGACCTTCAAGAAAATGCGCTCGGAGATCGATGCCAACCCGGCATTGCGTCACGATACCGCCGGATTGCCCGATGCCGACGTCATGCAACTGGTGGGCGCCGAACGGGCCGAAGCCGAGGGCATGTTCTTCCCGGACACCTACCTTTTTCCGAAAGGCACGAGCGACGTCGATGTGTACAAGCGGGCCTACCGTCTGATGCAGAAGCGTCTGGACGAGGCGTGGGCCGCCCGGGCACCGGGGCTGCCGTACACGACACCCTACGAAGCGCTTATCATGGCATCGCTCGTCGAGAAGGAGACGGGCCAGGCCGTCGAGCGCTCGCAGGTCGCGGCGGTATTCATCAATCGGCTGCGCAAGCGCATGCTGCTGCAAACCGATCCGACGGTGATTTACGGCATGGGCGATCTGTACACCGGGCGTCTGCGCAAGCGCGACCTGCAAACGGATACCCCTTACAACACATACACACGCGCCGGTCTGCCGCCGACGCCTATCGCGCTGCCGGGCGTGGCGTCGCTGGCAGCGTCGCTGAACCCTGCACCGACCGATGCGCTGTACTTTGTGGCGCGCGGCGACGGCACCAGCCATTTCTCGACGAATCTCCAGGAGCACAACCGCGCCGTGGACAAATATCAGCGAGGTGAACAATGACGCAATCCTCCGTGTCCCCGGCAGCGGTGCCGGGCAAGTTCGTGACTTTCGAGGGCATTGACGGTGCGGGCAAGAGCACGCACGTCAACGCCTTTGTCGACACGCTGCGTCAGGGCCTCGCCAGCGTGGGACGCAACGTCGTCGCCACGCGTGAACCCGGCGGCACACCGCTGGGCGAGGCACTGCGCAAACTCGTGCTCGATGAGCCGATGGATATCGAGACGGAGGCGCTGCTGATGTTCGCCGGACGCCGGGAACATCTGGTCAAGGTGATCGAACCGGCGCTCGCACGCGGCGACTGGGTCGTCTCCGACCGTTTCACCGATGCGACGTTTGCGTATCAGGGTGGCGGGCGCGGTCTGTCGATCGACAAGCTGACGACGCTCGAGCGGTGGGTGCAGGGCACGCGCCAACCGGATCTGACGATCCTGTTCGATCTCGATCCGGCGATTGCCGCCGCGCGGCTGGCTGGCGCCAGAGCACCCGACAAATTCGAACGCGAATCGGCGGCGTTCTTCACGCGCGTGCGTGAAGAGTACCTGCGCCGTGCCGGGGAAGCGGGTGGCCGGTTTGTCGTGATCGACGCGGCGCAGAGCATCGAGGCGATTGCCGGTCAGCTCGCGGGCGTGTTCGCCCGTCTGGGGTTACCCGGGCACTGATCGCGCCGACGCGCGATAATCCGCTTATTCCATCGACGAGCAGGACACCAGTGGGGCATCGTGACATCGTCAGCCCGCAAAGGGCAACGCTGCATCACGATCTACCCACGATTTAGGCGCGGTGTTCCGCCCGAGACGCCGCTTCCGGCCAAGGAGCCTACATGCTGTATCCGTGGCAGTCACAGGACTGGACACGCCTTAACGATCTGCGCGCCCAGATGCCGCACGCGCTGCTGTTGCAAGCGGTGCCGGGCATTGGCGAGGTCGAGCTTGCCCGCACGTTCGCGCAGGCACTGCTGTGCGAATCGCCGCGCGACGATCATTTGCCGTGCGGCACCTGCGGTGCGTGCCAGTGGCTCGCCAGCGGCAATCACCCGGACTTTCGCGCCGTCTGCCCTGAGGTGCTGGCGGATACCCTGCCGGGGGCCGAGGCTCGCGCCGAAGCGGATGGCGACAAGAAGACGAAGACACCGAGCAAGGAAATCAAGATCGAGCAGGTGCGCGAGGTGATCGATTTCGCGAGCATCGGATCGCACCGTCAGGGGCTGCGCGTCGTGCTGCTGTATCCGGCCGAGGCGCTCAACGTACACGCGGCCAACGCGTTGCTCAAGACGCTCGAGGAGCCGCCGGAAGGGGTCATCTTCCTGCTGGTGACAACCCAGCCCGACCGTCTGTTGCCGACCATCCTGTCGCGCTGCCGCCGTCTGGTGCTCACGCGCCCGGACGGCGCTCAGGCCTCGCAATGGCTCATGGCCGAAACCGGCCTCGACGTGGCCAAGGCCGCCGCCGTGCTTGCCGAAGCCGGTGGAGCGCCGCTTGCGGCGCGGGCGCTGGCTGAGCCGGAGGAGCGCGGCTGGCGCGACTGGCTGCTCGGTCAGCTTGCGCAGGGCGCGGCGATCGACGCCTTCGCCTGCGCCGAACAACTGCACAAGGGCAGCCTGCCGGGCATTCTGGAGACGTTGCAGCGCTGGTGCTTCGATGTACTGGCCGAACGCATGGCCGGCACCGTCCGCTTTTTCCCGGGGCACGCGCAGGCTTTGCGCCGTTGTGGCGACATGACGGACGACGTTCACCTGCTGGGTTTCCTGCGTGAGCTCGCGCAGCAGCGTCAGGTGCAGAACCACCCGCTCAATACGCGCGTGCTGCTCGAGGCGCTCTTCCTGCAATACAAACAGTTGTTTGGCGGACCGGCATCGCTCTGATGCAGGCCACCGGCACCGATCGCACATCATGTTCATCGATTCGCACTGTCATATCAATTTCCCGGAACTGGCCGAGCAGATGCCGGACCTGCTCGCGCGTATGCGCGAGAACAAGGTGAGCCACGCCCTGTGCGTCTCGGTCGATCTGCCGACACTTCCGCAGGTGCTCGAGATCGCGGCGCAGCACGAGAACGTATACGCCTCGGTGGGGGTTCATCCCGATTACGAAGACACGCCGGAGCCGAGCGTCGACGATCTCGTGCGTCTCGCCGCCACGCCGAAGGTGGTCGCTATCGGCGAGACCGGGCTCGACTACTATCGGCTCGAAGGCAGGAGCATCGAGGAGATGGAGTGGCAGCGCGAGCGCTTCCGCACGCATATTCGCGCGGCGCGCGTCACGGGCAAACCGCTCATCATTCACACACGCTCGGCCGCTGACGACACGTTGCGCATCATGCGCGAAGAGCAGGCCGGCGAGCCCGCAGGGGTGATGCACTGCTTCACCGAGAGCTGGGATGTTGCACAGGGCGCACTCGATCAGAATTTCTATATCTCGTTCTCGGGCATCGTCACGTTCAAAAGCGCGCGCGATTTGCAGGACGTGGCGCGACGCGTGCCGCTTGAGCGCATGCTGATCGAGACGGATTCGCCATATCTCGCCCCCGTACCTTATCGCGGTAAGCTCAATCAACCCGGCTACGTGCGCCATGTGGCCGAGTTCATCGCCGACTTGCGCGGCGAGCCCCTGCAGAAGATTGCCGATGCGACGACGGAGAACTTTTTCCGCCTGTTCGCGACCGCAAAGCACTGACCCGCATCATCCGATTGACCGAATTTCCCCTAACGTTATTCAACGGACTACCGACAGGAGCCCCCCGATGCGCAAATTTTCGATGATCCGAGCCTGGATGTTACTCAGTGTGCTTTGGCTGACCGCGTGTGCCACGGCCGCCACGTCCAACTCCGCATTGGTCAAGGCGGTCGTCTTCAACGATACGAAGGCTGTCGCGCAGGCACTGAAGGCGGGCGTCGATCCGAACTCGACGGACGAGAAGGGCAATCCGCTGCTGGTGATCGCGATGCGCGAGAAGTCGGTCGATGTTGCTCGCCTGCTGATCGAAGACAAACGCACGGATCTCGACGCCAGCAACGCGGCAGGCGAGAACGCCATGATGATCGCCTCGCTGCAAGGCCTCGCGCCGATGGTCAAGTTGCTGATCGACAAGGATGCGGAGGTCAACAAGAAGGGCTGGGCTCCGCTGCATTACGCGGCGACCAATGGGCATGACGACATCGTGAAGATCCTGCTCGATGCCTCGGCTTACGTCGATGCGGAGTCGCCCAATGGCACCACGCCGCTCATGATGGCAGCGCGCGGCGGGCACATCACGACATGCAAGGTGCTGCTCGATGGCGGCGCGGATGTGCGCTTGAAGAACCAGATCGGGTTGTCGGCCATCGACTTTGCCACGCAGGCGAATCAGAAGGAAATCGCGGACGGTCTGCGCAAGCGCCTTGAACAGGTGCAGCAGTCGCGTCCGGCAGGTAAGTAAGACGACCGGGCGTCGCCGCGACGGCACAGCCGGTTACGGCTTGTCGCGCGGCGCACCGTGGCGGCCAACGCCGCCGAGAAACTCGCGGGCACCGGCGATGCCCTCAGAGAACACCACCGCATGTCCGGCAGCGCCTTCCTGGCGCAGCGCCGCTTCCAGCGACATATCCCATTGCGCGTAAGCCGCCCGGCGGTCGGCGCGCAGCGCACCTTGCGGCAGCGCGGCGAGTTGTTGCGCCAGCGCGAGCGCGCCCTGGCGTGCCATGCCTTCCGGCACCAGCCGGTTCACCAGTCCGATCTCGTAGGCTTCCTGTGCGCCGACAGCGCGTCCCGTGAGGATCATGTCGAGCGCACGGCTCATGCCGATCAGTCTGGGCAGACGCACCGTGCCGCCGTCGATGAGTGGCACGCCGAAGCGCCGGCAGAAGACGCCGAACGTTGCCGAGTCGTCTGCCACCCGCAGGTCGCACCACAGTGCCAGTTCCAATCCACCAGCCACGGCGTGACCGCTGACGGCCGCAACCACGGGCTTGTCCAGATGCCGGCGTGTGAGTCCCATCGGGCCGTCGCCGCTGCCATCGGGCGTGACCTCGTTGCGGCGTTCGGGGTCGTCGAACGCCGAGAGGTCGGCACCCGAACAGAACGACGCACCCTTGCCGCACAGCACGGCGACGCTGGCGCTGTCGTCTTGCTCGAAGGTCAGCAAGGCGTCACGCAGCGCGGCGGCCACGTGGCGGTCAACCGCATTGCGCCGTGCCGCACGCGCGAGCGTGATGATAGTCACCGGCCCTTCGGTCTCGACTTCGACGCACGGGGGGCTCGGCGAGGGGGCGTGTTGGCTCATGGCATGGCTCCTTGCGGCGGGGGCTGCCCCCTTCGTCATGCCGCAGCCGGTTGCGGTCGGCGCAACAGGGCTGGCTTGACGGTGCCTTTCGGTGCACGAAGGTCGGCGATGAAGCGGTCGCGCCACGTCGACAGATTATGCTCGCGCAACGTCAGCATCATGGTGGCGTGGCGCGCTTGCCGCTCGGACAGCGACATGTTCAGCGCCGTGCGCAGCGCTTCGGCCATTCCGTCGATATCGTACGGATTCACGATCAATGCACCGTCGAGTTCCTGTGCAGCGCCCGCGAAGCACGACAGCACCAGCACGCCGGGGTCCGCAGGGTCTTGCGAAGCAACGTACTCCTTCGCCACGAGATTCATGCCGTCGCGCAGCGGCGTGACGTAGCCCACTTGCGATGCGCGGAAAAACGACATCAACACCTCGTGATCGTAACGTTTGTTGATGTAGCGAAGCGGTGTCCAGGCCAGATCGGAGAAGCGGCCGTTGATATGGCCCGCCTCGGTTTCCAACTGACGCCGGATCTCGCCATATCCCGCCACGTCCGAGCGGCTCGGCGGCGCGACCTGTACGAAGCTCACCGTCCCTTGCTGGTTAGGCCACAGTTCCAGCAAGCGCTCGAAGGCACGGAATCGTTCCAGCATCCCCTTCGAGTAGTCCAGACGATCCACACTCATGATGAGCTTGCGTTCCTGCAACCCTTGCTTCAGATCGAGGATGTGTTTGACCGTGGCGCGGGCGGTCGCCTGCTGTTGAATCTCGTCGGGATACACGCCGATCGGATAGACGCCCGTGAGCAGGGTCCGGTCGTAGACGGTGACCGTGCCACCGTCGTGCAGCGTGCCCCCGGCATGCCGAACCAGGTAGTCGGTAAAGGCCGTGCGGTCGGTTTCGGTCTGGAAGCCGACGAGATCGTATTCGCACATCGCGCGTACCAGGGCGTCGTGCGGCGGCACGGTCATGAGCACTTGCGGCGACGGGAACGGGATATGCAGGAAGAAGCCGAGCCGCTGCTTTAGCCCGATGTGACGGCAGACTTGCGCGAACGGTAGCAAATGGTAATCGTGAACCCAGATCAGATCGTCATGCTTGAGCAGTGGTGCGAGCAACCCGGCGAAACGTGCGTTGACATGGCGGTAGCCGTTGTAGTCGTCACGCTGATAGCGCGCGAGGTCGTCGCGATAGTGAAACGTCGGCCACAGGGTAGCGTTCGAAAAGCCGCGGTAGTACGTGTTGTAGTCGCGGCGCGTGAGCGGCACGGTAGCGAAGGTGACGTTGTTGCGACGGGCGATCTCGGGCGCGCTCGCCGGTTCGGCGTTGATTTCTCCGTTCCAGCCGAACCACATGCCTCCGGTGTCCTTGAGTGCGTCGAACACGCCGATGGCAAGACCGCCGGCGGTAGGTTTGCCTTCGGTGATCGGGGCAACCCGGTTCGACACGATGACTAAGCGACTCATACTCCATTCTCCTGTGAGGGTTGGGGCGGGGAGGTATGGCGCAATGTCAGCAGCCAAGCCGTAAGCGCTTCCGGCGACGGTAACCGGTGATGGGCGCAAGTCTCTCCCTGACCGATCTTGATCGTGATGCCACCCAGCGCATTCACGTCTGCAAATCCGGCCTCGTCGGTCAGATCGTCGCCGGCGAACAGTGGCGTTCGCCCGGCGAATGGAACCTCCTTCAGTAGCGTGGTGATAGCGCGGCCCTTGCTGACGTGGCGCGGCCGCAATTCGAAGACAAACTTGCCGGGTTGCAGCACGAAGCGCTCGGCATGCAGATTGGCCAGCGCGCGCATCGCGTCGTGTGCCAAGCCCGCCAACTCGGGCGCACTGCGGTAATGCAGCGCGAGCGCGCTGCCCTTGTTTTCCAGCAGCAGGCCGGGATGCAGGGCGACAAGCGCATGCAGCGGCGAGACCATCGCCGCGATCAGGACCGTGTCGATAGCGTGACCCTCGGCCCGGATCAGTTCCCCGTCGGCATGACGGATTTCGGCACCGTGCAGACCGGCAGCGGCCACGCGCAGCGGGGCGAGCAGGCCGTCGATCTCGTCGATGGCACGCCCCGAGACGACCGCGATGGCGCCGTTCGTACGCTCGAGCAGGCGGGCCAGCACGCTGGCGGTGTCGCGCGGCAGCCGGACCGCGTCGGGACGGGGGGCTAGCGGCGCTAGCGTGCCGTCGAGATCGAAGAAGAATGCCACCGTGGCAACGTCGGCATCGCACATGTCGGCCGGTGTCGTCGTCGGCGAGGCGTAAAGCGAAGACGCTAAGGGTTGCATGGCACTCCGTCTCGCTGTCGTGCCGCAGGTCGGGAAGTCGTATCCGGGGCCGTGCGGCGGGCGCAGCGGGACGGTGGACGAGATGTGACTTGCGGCGGTTCGGTGGGCGGGAGCGCGGACATCCGCGCCGATAAATTCATCCTAATCGTTCAAAAAGCGACGGGGGGTCGTCTTTTCTATGAAATTCCTGTCGGATGGGGCCTACAAGGGAGGGAAGGATAAGTAGGTATTGAATATGAGAATCGTTTGCAATAACATTCCGTAATTGCCGCAAAGTGGTCCATCGGGGATTGCGGCACGGCACACCTGCCACGCACGCGCCACCGCCGGCGCACGGACGTGCGTTGGACGACAACAATGACGAAAAGACTGTGGTTTCAGTTGCACTGGTGCTTCGGCATTACCGCCGGACTGGTGCTCGCAGTGGTCGGTTTCACCGGCGCGCTGCTTTCTTATTATGAAGAGCTTACCCGGGCTTTCAGTCCGGGGGTAATGACCGTGGCGGTGCGCGACACGCCACCGCTGCCCGTTCCCGAGCTGATCTCGCGGGTGCGCGCTGCGGCGCCCGACCGTCGCATTCTGCTCGTGACAGTGACGCGCGCGCCGGAAGACGCTGTTGGCGTACGGCTGTCGATTGGCGATGGGACACGCGGCGAGACGTACTTCGTCGACCCTTATACCGGGCAGATGCTTGGCCGCTCGCGGGCCGATATCGTCTTCCGCTTCATCATGGATGTTCACCGCTTCCTGACCGTGGACGGAATCGGCAAGCAGATCACGGCAGCGGCCACGCTGCTGCTGTTCCTGTTGGCCCTGAGCGGGTTGTATTTGCGCTGGCCGCGCCGGGTCGGCAACTGGCGCGCCTGGCTCCATATCGACTTCAAGAAGCGCGGGCGGCCGTTTCTCTGGAATCTGCACGCGGTGATCGGCACGGTGGTGCTAGTGCCGTATCTGCTGTCGGCCACGACCGGCCTCTACTGGTCGTACGACTGGTGGCGCGGCATGCTGTTCTCGATAGCCGGCGTGCCGCAGCCCGTACGCAACAAGCCGGCTGCCGAGCCGAAGAAGGCCAGGAAGGGCGAGGGTACGAAGGCGGCGTTGCCTGATCTGGCTTCGACGTCGGCAGACGGCATAGACACGGTGTGGCGCAGTTTTACCGCCCGCGTGCCGGATTTTACGAAGGTTTATCTGCGCCCGGCGCAAAAGCCCGGCGGATCGTTTCAGGTGACGTGGCTGGAGAAGTCGGTGCCGCATGAGCGGGCGTTCAGCCGCATGGATGTGGACGCGGCGTCCGGCGAGATTCGCAACGAAGACCGCTACGAGGACAAAACGACGGGCGGCCAGTTGATGACAAGCATCTATGCGTTGCATCGCGGCAGCTTCTTCGGGCAGGCCGGCATCATCGTGATGATGTTTTCGAGCCTGATGATGCCGGTGTTCTTTGTCACCGGCTGGATGCTCTATCTCGACCGCCGCAAGAAGAAGCGTGCATTGGCGGCGTCGCGCCCGGTCGAGGTGAAACACGGCCCGCGGGCACCGGTGGGCGCGTCGCTTGCCGAAGAGGGGGTGCTGATCGGCTACGCAAGCCAAAGCGGCGTGGCCGAGGGCCTCGCCTGGCAGACGGCAGGCATGTTGCAGGGGGCAGGCGTGCCGGCGCAGATTCAGCCGCTCGCCCGTATCGGTCAGGCACAACTGGGCACGGCCAAGCGGGCGTTGTTCATCGTCAGCACGTTTGGCGACGGCGAGCCACCCGACAGCGCGCGCCAGTTTGCGCAGCAACTGATGAATCAGGCGATGACGCTGCCGACGTTGCGTTTCGCAATGCTCTCGCTGGGTGACAGCCATTACGACCGATTCTGCGGATTCGGTCGCAAGCTCGATGGCTGGCTGCGGGCACAGGGCGGGGTGGCGGCATTCGAGCCCATCGAAGTCGACCGGGGCGATCCGGGGGCATGGGCACGCTGGCAGGAACGGCTTGGCGAATGGCTGGGCCGTCCGCTGGTGTCGCCGATGACCGGCGATGGGCCGCGCTTTGCGTCGTGGCCGCTGGCCGAGCGAGAACTGCTCAATCCGGGCAGCGCCGGTTTGCCGGCCTATCATCTGGCCTTCACGCCGCCGCCGGGTGCCAAATGGGTGGCGGGCGATCTGGTCGAGGTGCTGCCGCGTCATACCGCCGCGCGCATCGAGCATTTTCTTGCTGGCAGCGTCTGGACGTCCGACGTACGGGTACGTGCCGCCGGCCGCGACGCAACACTGGGCGAAGCGCTGCGCGAGCGCGTGATCCCCGATGCCGTCCCGCCGGCGGGGATCGATCTGCAGGACTGGCTGGATCGTCTGGCGCCGCTGCCTGAGCGTGAATACTCGATTGCGTCGACACCGGACGAAGGCCGGCTGATGTTGCTCGTGCGCCAGACGCGTCACTCCGAGGGGGCGCTGGGGCTGGGCTCCGGCTGGCTCACCGATGGCGTGGCGTTGGGCGAAAGCGTGACGATGCGTGTGCGCTCGAACCCCGGTTTTCATGGCCCGGCAGACGCGCGCGGCATGATCCTGATCGGCAATGGCACGGGGCTGGCGGGACTGCGCGCGCACCTTGCCGAGCGAATCGCCCAAGGGCACGTGCGCAACTGGCTTATCTTTGGCGAGCGTCAGGCGGCACATGACGGTTTCCACGAGACGACCTTGCGCGAGTGGCATGCGCAGGGCGGCATTGCACGCCTCGACCAGGTGTATTCGCGCGATCAGGCGCAGCGCATTTATGTGCAGGACCGGGTTCGCGAGGCGGCGCAAGACATTGCGGCCTGGGTGGCAAACGGCGCATCGATCTACGTGTGCGGCAGCCTCGCCGGCATGGCCCCCGCGGTGGATGCCGCGCTGGCCGACGCGATTGGCGCAGACGTCCTGCTCGACTTGTCGGCGCAGGGGCGGTATCGCCGCGACATCTACTAGACGTGACTCGGTGGTGTGCTAACGTAATGACAGGGCTCGATGTCGATCGAGCCCTCTTTCATGGTCTCGCACATCCATCGATCGCAGCGGGAGGGGGCAATGACGGCAACGTGGCAGGTCGTAGTGCACGGGCGGGTGCAGGGAATCGGCTATCGCGCGGCGTGCGTGGCCGAGGCGCGCAGGATCGGACTCAGCGGGTGGGTGCGCAACCGTCGCGATGGCTCGGTCGAGGCCATCGCACATGGCGAAGCCGCTCAGTTGCTGGCGTTGTGCGAGTGGATGCGCCAGGGGCCGCCGGGGGCGCAGGTGTCGTCCTGCGACATTGATAAGGCGTGGGTGGCGGAGTTGCCGCTCAAGGACTTCGAGCAACGCGCGAGCATTTGAAGCAACGCGGCGGTGCTGGCGTTGCACCGCATGCCGGGAGGGCTTCCGGCACACGGGACGCCCGTCGTGTCGACGGGGCGGCGTCGGAGGATGCCTGAGGCCGCAACCGCGAAGTCCCGCCCCCCGGTCGGCCGGCGATGGCGGCTTCGCGATCAGGCGGCCAGTGCCAACGTGCCCGGTGCTGGGTTGAGCGTCGCGTTTGCGGTACTGCCTGCGTGGGAATGAGCGGCTTCGTGAGCCGACAGACGGAACAGGGCCACCGACTCGCGCAGGCGGGCCGCCTGTGTCTCGAGTGCTGCCGCTGCGGCAGACGCTTCTTCCACGAGCGCGGCATTCTGCTGCGTCATCTCATCCATTTGCGTCACGGCCCGGTTGACCTGCTCGATGCCGCTCGACTGCTCCACGCTGGCAGCCGAGATCTCTCCCATGATGTCGGTGACGCGTTTGACCGACTGCACGACTTCCACCATTGTGGCGCCAGCGCGCTCGACCAGACGGGTGCCGGTCTCGACGCGGTTGCCCGAAGCCTCGATCAAGCCCTTGATTTCCTTGGCGGCCGATGCGCTGCGCTGTGCCAACGTGCGCACTTCGCCCGCGACCACGGCGAAGCCGCGGCCCTGTTCGCCAGCGCGTGCGGCTTCGACGGCGGCATTGAGCGCCAGAATGTTCGTCTGGAAAGCGATGCCGTCGATGACCGTCAGGATATCGGTGACCTTCTGCGAGGCTTGTGCGATATCGCGCATCGTTGTCACGACTTCCTGTACGACGTCACCACCGCGTGCGGCAGTATCCGACGCCGTGACGGCCAACTGGCTGGCGGCACGGGCATTTTCGGCGTTTTGTTTGACGACGGCCGTCAGTTCTTCCATGCTCGCCGCCGTTTGCTCCAGCGACGACGCCTGCGATTCGGTACGTTGCGAGAGGTTGGCGTTACCGTCGGCAATCTCGCGTGCGCTGGTGTGAATGGCTTCCGTGCTTTCGCGCACGGTGCCGACCGTGCTCGCGAGCCCATCGCGCATCCGGCCGAGGGCGCCGAAGAGTTGGCCCATCTCGTTACGCGTGTGCTGTTCGACTCGCTGACTCAGATCGCCTGCGGCGATGCGCTCGAAATGGGAGATGACTTCGCGGATCGGCCGCAGCACGGCGCGCGCGAGCATCGCCCGGCCCCACAGTGCGAGGAGCAGGGCAATGACCAGCGTGGCCCCCATCGCAATGCGCATGACGTTGTAGCGCTGCTGAGCCGCGTCGAATCGGGCCTTCTGGCGGGCGACCTGAATGTCTTGCAGCTCACGCAGGGCCGAATCCAGGGCGGCGTACGCCGACGGCGCAATGCGCGCCTGAATCTGGTGGAACCCGGCCACGTCACCTTGCTTTAGCGCGTTGAGCGCCGGTGTCACGACTTTATCGAAAAAGGTTCGGCGCTTGTCGTCGGCCGTCTTGGCCAACTCCGCTTCGTGCGCATCTTCTTTGGGACGTTTCAGATAATCGTTCCAGAGCGCGTGCGAAGCGGCGATGTACTGAGTGCCCCGGTTAAGCACTTTTTCCGACTCTTCCTGATTTGCTCCGAGGCTGACATACGAAGCGTAGGTCGCCATCGACAGACGGGTCCGCAGAATTTGCTCGCCAGTGCCCTTGAGTTCGGCCAGGGCGGGGGTATCTTCCGTGGCCATCTTGCTCAGGGATTCGTTGCTGGAACTGAGTGCCTGAAGGCCCAGAACGCTGACGAGGACGAGTAGTGCACCAAGCAAACCTAGGACCAGTGTCAGGCTGGTCCGAATCGTAATGTTCTTATACATATGGATTGATGGATTGAATGCCCTGGGCGCGATGTGAGAGCGTGCGGCCTCCCCGCCAGTCGGAAAGTGCAAGACGGGTCATAGGCATTATCGGCAGATGAGAGTCGGAACTTGAGTTATTCGGCTCGGGCGATTCCGAATGTGTGGCGTCCGCAAAAGAAGATCGGAATTTGCGCAGTCGCAAGCGCCTTGCAAAAGGCCAGACTTAACGACTCCTGCAGTTCTTCAGTACGCCGAAGCGCGTGATTCGTGACGAGGCGTCAACGACGCGATGAATTTCAATAAATTCGATTCCCGATGCAGTAGCGCCGATCCCGGACGGTATGAATCCGATGGGGTGCACGGCTATGTAAGAGACGACCGACAGGACGTCAGCATTTTTCGAATGGCGCTGGTGCATGAGTTGCGGGCCCCGCTACAAGTGTTGCAGGGGCATCTGGACGCGCTTTGCAGCGGTGTCGATGGCGGCATGGAGGCCAAAGCCGGGGCGATCGCCCCCAGCGAACGGCTTGGCGCCATGCGCAGCATGCTCGGCGTGGTGGCGGGCGCCGTGGACGATGTGTTGCAGCTGGGGCAGGGCGAGGCCACGCATCTGCCGCTGCATGAGCGCGTTTTCGAAGTGCGCGCGAGCCTCGACGAGGAGGTCGATGCGTTTGCGGGCGCCGCGCATGCCAAAGGGCTCGTGCTGGGGTGCCACATCGCCGACGACGTGCCCGTCATGATGTGGGGCGATGCCGCTCGTCTGCGCCAGATGTTGCGAACGCTGCTCGACAATGCGCTGAAATACACCGTTTGCGGTGGGGTTGCGGTCAGCGTCTCGTGGGATGCCGCGCCGGCGCATGCGGCAATTCGGCGCGATTCTGCCGAGATCGGGCAGCGCGGAGGCGAGCGTTCGGGGCAATTGACGATTGTCGTCAACGACTCGGGGCCCGGTATTCCTGCTGGCAAGGAAAATGCGGTTTTCGCGGCGTTTGCGCGCGCGGATCGCTCGGTGCCGGGGACGGGGTTGGGGCTGTGGATCGCACAACAATGGGCGCAGCGCATGGGGGGCTCGTTGTGCGTTGAACCGTCGACATCGGGGGCGCGGTTTCGGCTGACCGTGCCATTGGCGAAGCCGTGCTCGATGCCCGTAGTTGACGCGGACGATGCTGTCGCGCCATCGCCATCTGCGCCGCCATCGATTCGAGACGTGCCTGTCGCCCATGTGGACGTGCGCGCTGGACTGCGCGCGCTGGTGGTCGACGATCACGTCATGAATCGCGCCATCCTCGCGGATCAATTGATGTCGCTCGGGTGCGTCGTCGAGCGCGCGGAAGATATCACCGAGGCGCTGCTGCAATGGATTTCACATGATATCGACGTGGTGCTCACCGACGTGCAACTCGGCGGCGCGTGCGGTCTGACACTGGCGAAAACGCTCCGGGCACTGGCCCCGGTGCTTCGCCGCCGGGCCCCCGTAGTATTTGCGGTGACCGGGTCGGTGGTTGGGGCACGTGCCGCCCGAGAGGCCGGCATCGACGATGTTCTGACGAAGCCGGTGTCGCGGCAGCGGCTCTCTCGGACGCTGGCGGCGCGGTGGCCATGCCCCGGTATTGGCGGGAAGGAGGGTGTGGAGGGCGTGGAGGCGACTGCGCCGGGCGGTACGGCTGAGCCCCCGAAAGCGACACGGCCGTCGTTGGTGGACGACCCCTACGCGCGACGCATGATGCGCGAGGAAATGGCCAAGGATCTTGCGCGCTTTCGCCGGTTGATCGCCACGCATCGCCCCGCCGATCTCGATGCGGCACAAGCGTTGCTGCATCGCATGCGCGGGGCGTGCCGGATGTTCGGGGATCCGGCGTTGACGGCGCGATGCGACCGGCTATCCGAGAAGCTGGCGGATTGCCGGATCGCGCCCGGCGATCACAGATAGCGGCAGACGGCGAGATAGTGGCAGGCAGTGCCGCCAACGGCGAACAGATGCCAGACGAGGTGCCCGAACTTGATGTGGCCGTCGAGTGAATAGAAGATGGCGCCGACGGTGTAGGCAACACCGCCTGCGTAGAGCCATCCCGCACCGGGGCCAGGAATGGCGGCGAGCACCGGGCCGGCGACCAGCACGGCCATCCAGCCAAGACTGATGTAGATCAGGGTGGAGACGAGCGGCCGGTCGAGCAGGCCGAGCGTCTTTGCGATCAGTCCGGCAATGGCCATTACCCATACGCCGGTCAGCAGTGGCCAGCCCCACGGGTCGTGGAGGATTTTGATCGTGAAGGGGGTGTACGTCCCGGCAATGAAAAGAAAGATGGCGCAATGATCGACCCGCATGAACAACTGCTTCGCGCGACCGTCGGGCAGCCCGTGATACAGCGCGGAGGCCAGATAGACGACCACCATCGTGACTGCGAACACGCCAATGCCGATCTGCTGCACCGTGCTTGACATGGGGGGGCGGACTGCCGTGAAGAGGAAAGGAATCGCTGCGAGAGCCGCCAGGCACGCAACGCCGTGACTGGCGCTATTGGCGAGTTCTTCACTTCGGGTTTGTGCTCGTGTCAGGGCTTTCATGCTGCGTCATCCTGTGATTCGACTGCGATCATGCAGGGTGCGCGGCACGCCACTTGCGGACGGCTTCCATCGTGTTGGCGACGTGCTTGTCCGGATCGAGGCTCACGTAGCTGTAGATCACTTTGCCGTCGGGGGCAATGACATACGAGACGCGATTGGCGTAATCGGGTTTGAGCGAAAGCACTGCGTCATAGGCGCGCATGATGTGCTGGTCGGTATCGGCCGCCACGGCAAATTTGCTGCGGCACTCGGACACGGAGAACTTGTTGAGTGTGTCGATGTTGTCGTGCGAGACGCCGATGACCGTCGCGCCCATCGCCTTGAACTTGTCGGTCGCCTCGGCAAAGTCGTGGGCTTCGATCGTGCAACCTTGGGTGAACGCCGCAGGATAGAAGTACAGCACGACGGGGCCGGTCTTGAGCGTGTCGGCCAGCGAGAAGGTGAATACCTTGCCGCCGAGCGACGCCTGAGCGGAGAAATCCGGCGCTTGAGTGCCGTTTTTCAGAGCGGCATGCGCGGGGATGAAGCACCAGGCCGTCACACCGATAATGGCGGCTGCGGCAGTGAATCCGAACCAACGTTTCATGCATGGCTCCCGAAGTGGATGTTTAAGGATAGAGGCTTGCGAGGGCGCTGTCCAACGTGCATCGTCGTTTCCGACAATGCCGGTAGCGCGGCGTCCCTGTCCGTCGAGCGGCCGTCAGTCTACTGACTGCTTCGTGACATGCCGTTGTCAGTCTGACGTTATGGAGTGCCGGAGGAAGCGCCGGCAATCCCGCCAATATGCGCAGGGGTGTCACCGATCGGCAGGACGGTCGTCGACTTGATCTGTGAGAGCGCGATCATCGAGTTGACCTCCTGGACCATCGGTAATTGTGAAAGCCGCTCGAAGAAAAATCGCTCGTAAGCCTCGACATCGCGCGTGACGATACGCAGCAGAAAGTCGACGTTGCCCATCAGCACATGGCATTCGAGAACTTCGGGGAATTCCTGGATCGCCTTCGAGAACTCCGGCAGCGCATTGCGGTTGTGGCCCGCGAGCTTCACATGCGCGAAGAGCATCACGTTCAGCCCGACCTTCTTGCGGTCGACCAGCGCGACACGCCGCTCGATGACACCCTCGGCATCAAGCCGATCGATGCGGCGCCAACACTGGGATTGAGACAGGCCGATGCGCTCACCGATTTGGGCGGCCGAGAGCGATGCGTCCACCTGAAGGATTGCGAGAATTTTCTCGTCGAATTCGTCAAGTTGCATGATTGATTCCTAAATCGTTTTTTATATGAATGAATCATGTGAAAACAACGGGATTTTGTCAACGATACGCGAAGCATTTACCGGCTGATCGCCGTATGCTTGAGGCTTATTAGGCACATTTGCCGCAACAATCCGCCCTCGTTCGACGGAATCCGCAGGAAATCACGTACCCATGAAACTCGATCTGACGTTGCCCGCTGCCGAAACTGCGACCGGTGCTGTCGCCCAGCCCGTTGCCCCGTTGTCTGCCAAAGGCGCAGACCTCATTGCGCGCACGCTGGTCGAGATTGGCGTCGACACGGTGTTCTGCTATCCGGGCGGAGCCAACCTCGAGATGCTCGACGCGCTTTCGCGCGTGGCGATCGCCCTGGTACGCACCGAGCACGAACAGGGCTCGGTCTTCGGTGCGCAAGGCTATGCGCGCGCCACCGGCAAGCTGGGTGTTTGTCTGGCGACCTCGGGGCCCGGCGCCACGAATCTGGTGACCGGGATTGCCGATGCCGCAAGCGATTCCGTGCCGGTCCTCGCCATCACCGGGAATGTCGCCACGCACTGGCTCGGCAAGAATGCGTTTCAGGAAGTGGACATTGTCGCCATCACCAAGCCCGTGACCAAGCTCGCCCGGCAGGTGCGCGAGCCGCGCGACATCCCCGCCGCGCTACGTGAAGCGGCGGCGTGCGCGCTGGCAGGCCGTCCCGGCCCCGTTCTGCTCGATTTCCCGAAAGACATTCAACAGGCGCGGCCCGACCAGCCGACCGATAAGCGTTTCACGGCGCCGGTGCCGGCCGGAATGAGCGAAGAGACCGCTCAACGGATCGCCGCCTTGCTGGCGAAAAGCGAGCGCCCGGTGATCTATGCCGGAGGCGGTGTGATCGCCTCGGGCACCGGGGCGCGGCTTGTCGCGTTGGCCGAAGCGCTCGATTGCCCGGTGGCCCTCACCATGATGGGCCTCGGCGCCATGCCGGACGACCACCCGCTGCTGCTCGGTCCGCTGGGCATGCATGGGGCCTACGCGGCCAACGTTGCGGTGAACGAAGCAGATCTCGTGCTGGCGCTCGGTGTGCGCTTTGACGATCGCGTGATCGGCGATCCATCGTCGTTCGCCCGCCACGCAAAGATCGTCCATGTCGATGTCGACGCCGCCGAAATCGGCAAGAACAAGCCCGTCACGCTTGGCGTGCATGCGGATCTGCGCGACGCATTTACCGGCCTGCTGGCCCATGCGAAGCGTCTCGGCGTGCCGGACTGGCACGCCTACCTGCACGAGCGCCGCGAGGCGCATCCGTTACGCACGGCCCAGCCGGCCGCGGCCGGCGAGGCGATTGTCCTGACCGGCGTCGACGTCATCACGGCGCTGGCGGCGCTGCTGCCGCCGGAGGCAGTCGTGACCACAGGGGTTGGGCAGCATCAGATGTGGGCAATGCAACACCTGCGGCTTCGTCAGCCGCGCACCTTCCTGTCGAGCGCGGGCTTTGGCACGATGGGCTTCGGTCTGCCGGCAGCCATCGGTGCGAAGGTGGCGTTGCCTGACGTGCCGGTGGTCGACATTGACGGTGACGGCAGCCTCAATATGTCGGTGAACGAGTTGTCGACATGCCGCCGGTACGGGTTGGGCGTCAAGGTGCTGGTCATCAATAACCAGTGGCTGGGCATGGTCCGGCAATGGCAGGACATGATCTACGCGCGCAATCGTGTGGCGTCGTCGCTGGTTGACCCGAACGCGCCTGAGGGGGCTAACGACGGACGGCCGTATCCGGACTTCGTCACCATCGCCGCCGGTTACGGCGTGGCGGGGGCGCGCGTCACCCGCGCGGAGGAATTGCGCGCCGCGCTCGTGCGTATGCTGGAAGACCCGAGCGAGCCCTACCTGCTGGATGTCCTCGTCGCTCGCGAAGACGACGTCTACCCGATGATTCCTGCAGGCAAAACCTATCGCGACGTGGTTTTCGGTCCCGGACAAGCCGCCGGACCCATCGCGGCAGGGGCGTTCTGACACCCCCGTCAACGGGGCCGGACAACGGTAGAAATACGGCGTTGCTCCGGACTGGTTTCATTCTCGCCGCATGAGAATTGCGCGACGCGTCGCGAGATCGCAACGACACCACCCGCTTCGGCGGGTTTTTTTCGCTTCGAGAGCGTCGAGGAGTATCATTGCGCTCTTTCAAGAATTCTCGCTAAGGAAATCAACATGTTGACGAAGCGCCTCGTGCTGGCTGCCGCCTGTTTTCTGACGACATTCGCCGCGGTGCCGGCAGCGCAGGCCGCCGATCCCACGTACACCGTGGGTGCCGGCGGCACGTATCGCCCGTTCGAGTTCGAAACGCCGCAAAAGGAACTGGTCGGCTTCGACATCGACATCATCAAGGCGATCGGCAAGGCAGGCGGATTCAACGTGAAGCTGGTCAGCACGCCGTGGGAAGGCATCTTCGCCACGCTGGATCAGGGCGATCGCGACATCATCGTTTCCGGCATCACCATTACCGACAAGCGTCGTGAAATGGTTGACTTCTCGGTCCCGTACTTCCCTGCGGATCAGGTCATCATCACCTCGCCGAACGCCAAGGTCGCCGGTCTGGCCGATCTGAAGAAGCTGCAAGTGGGCGTGGTCAACTCAAGCACGGGCGATATCTCCGTCTCGGAGGAGCTGGGCAAGGCCAGCACGGCAATCCGCCGCTTCGACAACACCCCGCTGATGCTCGAAGAGCTGTATCGCGGCGGCGTGGACGCCGCAGTGGGCGACGTCGGCGTGATCAAGTTCTACATCAAGAGCCACCCGGAAAAGCCGTTCAAGCTGGTCTACGACAGCAAGTTCAAGCGCCAGTACTTCGGCATTGCCGTGAAGAAGGGCAACAAGGTGGCGCTCGACAAGATCAACACCGGTCTGAAGAAGATCGTGGCTGATGGCACCTACGCCAAGATCTACAAGCAGTGGTTCGACGCCGACGTGCCGACGCTGCCACAACAATAAGCAGCGCGTGTAAGATTCGCGCCACGCGCGCCAGACATCTGGCCACTCGCGGCCCGTGAGCTGATCGTCGACTCCCGACGTCAACCCCCGGGCCGCGAGCGTTTTTCTGCCGGGCAGCCGGCTCGTTTCATTTTGTGAGAAAGGTGCTTCATGGGTGGGTTCCAGTGGAACATCATCAGCGAATACATGCCCCTGTTCGTCGAGGGCACGCTGATGACGCTCAAGTGCACGGTGATCTGTGTGATCGCCGGCACGTTACTTGGGCTCGTGCTTGGCGTTGGCCGTCTGGCCGAAGCGCGTCACGGCTTCTACAAGTATTTCCTGCGCTACGCGGTGCAATATCCGGTTCGCTTCTACGTCAGCTTCTTCCGGGGCACGCCGCTGTTCGTGCAGATCCTGCTGATCCACTTCGCACTTATGCCGCTGCTGATCAATCCGTCGGGCGGTGTGCTCGTGAGTGGCGACCTGGCGCGTGAAATCCGTTCGCAATATGGCGCGTTCATGTCGGCGGTGTTGGCCATTTCGCTGAATGCCGGGGCATACGTTTCCGAAATTTTCCGCGCGGGCATTCAGTCGATCGATCGCGGGCAGGCCGAAGCTGCCCGCTCGCTGGGCATGACCTACATGCAGACGCTGCGCCGCGTCGTGCTGCCGCAAGCCTTCCGCCGCATGCTGCCGCCGCTGGGCAACAACGCCATCGCGATCGTGAAGGACTCGTCGCTGGCATCGGCCATCGGTCTGGCAGAGCTGGCCTACGCGGCACGCACCGTGTCCGGTGCGTACGCCCGCTACTGGGAGCCGTATCTGACGATTTCGCTCATCTACTGGGTGATCACGCTGGTGCTGTCGGCATTTGTTCAACATCTGGAAGTGAGGTACGGCAAAGGTGATCGTCGTCAATAACCTGCAGAAGCAGTACGGCGATGCGCACGTGCTGCGCGGCATTTCATGCCGCATCCAAGAAAGCGAAGTCGTTTGTGTGATCGGGCCGTCGGGTTCGGGCAAGAGCACGTTCCTGCGCTGCCTGAACGGTCTGGAAGACGTGAGCGGCGGCGAAGTGCTCGTCAACGGCTTTCATGTGGAAGATCCGAAGACGAACATGAATGCCATGCGCGCCAGTGTAGGCATGGTGTTTCAGCGCTTCAATCTGTTCCCCCATATGTCGGTGCTCGAGAATCTGATTCTCGCGCCGATGCAGGTGAACGGCATCAAGCGCGCCGAGGCCGTGACCATTGCCGAGCAACTGCTGCGCAAGGTGGGCCTGATCGACAAGATCGACGCGTTCCCGAACCAGCTCTCCGGCGGTCAGCAACAGCGTGTGGCCATTGCGCGTGCGCTCGCCATGCAGCCCAAGGTCATGCTCTTCGACGAGCCGACGTCGGCACTCGACCCGGAACTCGTGGGGGAAGTGCTCGAAGTCATGAAGTCGCTTGCCGATGAAGGCATGACGATGGTGGTGGTGACCCATGAGATGGGTTTCGCGCGCGAAGTCTCCGACCGTGTTCTCTTCATCGATCAGGGCGTGATCATGGAAGAAGGCAAGCCGGAACAGATCTTCTCGGCCCCGAAGCACGAGCGTACGCGCGAATTCTTGCGCAAAGTCCTGTAATTCTCACGATTGCGACGCGCGCAGAGGTATATCCGCGCGTCGCATCTGATTACAATGCGGGGGTACGCGCGCCGAGTGCTGTTGTGAAACCTGTTCGCAGGCGGCGCGCCGCAGGCACCCTGAGCCCCCAGCCAGGTTTTTTCACAGGGCAGTGACCTTTGTCCGGGCCTGCCCCGCAATCGAAGATTTCACGAGGTAGTCATGAGCCAGCCAATCGCTGTGACCCGCCAGACGTTCGACGACGTGATGGTGCCCAATTACGCTCCTGCCCAGATGGTGCCCGTGCGCGGCGAAGGCTCGCGCATGTGGGACCAGCAGGGTCGTGAGTATGTCGATTTCACCGGCGGGATCGCGGTCAACGCGCTCGGCCATGCCAATCCGGAACTGGTGAAGGTCATCGAAGCGCAGGCACGCAAGGTCTGGCACATCGGCAACGGTTATACCAACGAACCCGTGCTGCGTCTGGCCAAGGCGCTCACCGAAGCGACGTTTGCCGATAAGGCGTTCTTCTGCAATTCGGGCCTCGAAGCCAACGAAGCTGCGCTCAAGCTGGCGCGACGCTATGCCTACGATCACGCCACCGAGCGCGGCGGCAAGGAAAAGAGCGAGATCATCTCGTTCTACAACTCGTTCCACGGCCGTTCGCTCTTTACGGTCAGCGTGGGCGGTCAGGCAAAGTACACCGAAGGTTTCGGCCCGGTTCCCGCCGGCATCATGCATTTGCCGTACAACGATCTGGAGACCGTGGAGGCGACGATTTCCGACGCGACGGCCGCCGTCATCGTCGAGCCGGTGCAAGGTGAGGGCGGTGTGCTGCCGGCCGATCCCGCATTCCTGAGGGGACTGCGTGCCCTGTGCGACGAGCACGGCGCGCTGCTGATTTTCGACGAGGTGCAAACGGGCGTTGGCCGTACCGGCACTCTGTACGCATACGAACAATATGGCGTGACGCCGGACATTCTGACCACCGCCAAGGCGCTGGGCAACGGCTATCCGATTGGCGGCATGCTCACCACGAGCAAGATCGCAGCGAGCTTCTCGCCGGGCACGCATGGCTGCACGTACGGCGGCAACCCGCTTGCCACGGCCATCGCCGGGCGCGTGCTCGAACTGATCAACACGGCCGAGACGCTGAACGGCGTGAAGGCGCGTCACGACTATTTCATCAAGGGCATCGAGGCCATCAACGCGCGTCATGGCGTGTTCGAACAAGTGCGTGGCATGGGGCTGCTGATCGGTGCGGTGCTCAAGCAGACCTACGCGGGCCGCGCGAAGGACATCGTGGTGGAAGCCGAGAAGAACGGTCTGATGCTGCTGGTGGCCGGGGGGGACGTGGTGCGTTTCGCCCCGTCGCTGAACATCCCGTTCGCCGACATCGACGCCGGCCTCGCGTCGCTGGAAAAGGCGGTGGCAACGGTCGCTGCGACGGCGAAGGCGGCCTGACGGCACCTGACTCACCTCGAAACTGAGCCATAGCGCGCAGAACCTCGGGCCGGACCGGCGGATGACGTCGCTCCGGCCCTTGTTTTACCTACTTCGCCGGATGTGCCCATGACCCGTCAATCGAAAATGGCGACTGCCCCCCACGCTCCGGCCCCGACGGACTTGCCGGACGACGGCACGGCGACGTCGTTGCGCGTGGTTCGTCTGGCGCAGCCCGGCGATCTCCCCGCCTTGCTGAAGCTGGCCGCACTGGCCGGGCCGGGCATGACGTCGTTCAAACCCGATCAGGCGGCGCTCGAAGCGCGTCTGGCCCGCGTTGCCGCGACGGTGCAAGGGCATGCGCCCACGGGCGAGCAAGGCTATCTGTTCGTGATGGAAGATGCGCAGACCGGCGAGATTGCGGGGGTGTGCGGGCTGGAAGCCGCAGTCGGGCTGGAGCAACCGTTTTATACGTATCGCAAGGATACGATCGTGCATGCGAGCCGCGAACTGAATGTCTGGTCGCGGATGTTGACGCTATCGCTCTCGAACGACCTCACCGGCTACAGCGAACTGTGCTCGCTGTTGCTCGATCCGTCCTGGCGCGGGTCTGGCAACGGCGCGCTGCTGTCGAAAGCGCGTTTCCTTTTCATGGCGCAGTTCCCCGAGCGCTTCGGCCCGCACGTATGCGCCGAGTTGCGCGGCTATTTCGACGACGAAGGGCAGAGCCCGTTCTGGCAGTCGCTGGGCCATCGTTTCTTCAAGATCGATTTCGATCAGGCGGACTACCTCACGTCCATCGGCAAGAAGTCGTTCGTCGCCGAACTGATGCCGAAGTATCCGATCTACGTCGATTTTCTTTCTGCGCAGGCGCAAGCCGCCATCGGCGTGACACATCGCGATACGCTCCCGGCGCGCCGTTTGCTGGAACAGGAGGGCATGCGTTCCGGCGCCCACGTCGATATTTTCGATAGCGGCCCCGTGCTCGAAGCGCGTGTCGCCGACTTGCGCGCTGCACGCGACAGCCGGTATCTCAGCGTGAACATCGCGCCGAACGACGGCGAAGAAAGCAGTCCTGCGCCGGCGGTACTGAACGCAGAGCCGTATCTCGTTGCCCGCCTCGCCCTGGACGGGTTCCGCGCCACGCTGGTCACGGGGCGTCCCGAGCGGCGCGCGTTCACCCTCAGCCCGCTCGCAGCGCAAGCGCTTGGCGTCAAGCAGGGCGATCGCATCCAGGTGTTGCCGCTCAGGCCGCCGCGTGCCGAAGCGGTGTGAGCCTCTTCGGCACCCTTCCGGCGCTTGCCGCGTCGTCAGAACTGAAGCGTTGCCGTCACGGTGTCTGTGTAGACGCCGGCAGCCGGTGTCGATTGCGACGGCACGCGCGCGTAAATCGGGATGAACTGCACCAGCCCATTGCCCACGCCGGTCAGTTGTGATGTGCCCGAGGTGCCGTCCCCCCAGATGGTGGCGTAGCCGCCGTCCAGATAGAGTTGGTAGCTGACGCTGCCGCCCGTCGGGCCGGTCATGCTGCGTGACGTGACGGTGCCCAGCAGCCCGCCGGACAGGCTGACGCGATACGCGTCGTTGTTCGTGCATTGCACCGTGAGCTGGCCGGTGCCGGTGACGGGGCTGGTCAGCGCCGATTGCGTCGCGAAGGTGATGTTGGCGGCGGCGATGGTGCAATTGTTGATGACCGTCACGTTCGCGTTGAACGGCGTGCCCGGCACCGCAGTCATGGCACTGCCGCAAGCGGGGGCGGGCGAGAGGGCGGCGTACGACGCATATTGCAGACTCATGTCCCCCGGTGCGAAAGCGTGCGTATAGACAGTGTTGCTGCTGCCGGACGTCGGCACGGTCGTTTGTGCCGCTGCAATCCTTCCGTAGACATTGACGTTCTGCGTCAACGTGCCGCCGAGGAGCGGGCGAGCCATGGTCAGGGAGATGGCGTTGCCGGTGGCGCTTCCCCACGTGTTCGAGAACGATGGATCGGTGAAAAGTCCGAAATTGATAGCATTGCCTGCGTTGGTGAGCGTGAGCGGCTGACTCGCATTGAGCGCGAGACAGAGTTTGACGTTGGGATCGCCGCCAAGCACCGGCCACGTACATGAGACGGGGACCGTGCCGGTTGCCGAAATGGCGGCACCGGAGATCGGACTGAACGCCGCGAACGCGAGCGTCGGCGTGCCGAGCGTACAGGTCTGCGCTTGCGCACCCACACTCAGGAGCACGAGGCCGGTAGCCGCTGCGCAGCGCTGCGAGATCCGTAAAATCCACGTCGCCCATGTCATGAGTGATCCTCCTGTGCCGAAGGCGTGGGTGAAGCGGGCTCATCCGGCGGGGGCTGCGCGGGACGCTCGTCGGCGAGCGTCCCGAAAGCTACGCACTCCAGCGGCCCCACGCGGCCAATCCGGCCCTCGGGTGGCGCGGTCCAGTCGAACGAAACCCGGCACCGCTGGTGTGCGTCACGAGATTCGAGGGTATTGCGCGGTCCGAGGGCGTCGATAAAGACTTCCCCGTCGTAGCCAACCACAGTCACGACACCGCTTTGCATGTGCTGCACCGAAGTGCCCGGACGCAACGGCCTGCCTGCGGTATCCACGAGCGTGACCAGTGCCGCCTGGTAGCGCCGCACGGGGAAATGCACGAGTACGCCGCTGCCGGCTTGGGGCGCGATGCGCCGCTCGGTCGTAGCGACTTCCAGATCGGCCGGCAGATGCATGGGGTCGATGTCGATCCGCGTCGTTTCGAAACCATTCAGATCCGGCACAAGGAAGTAGCCGCGCGAATCCGTGAGGCCGATGGGCACCGATTCGCGGAGTACCGGCACGTCGGCCTGGCCATCGGCACTCACCAGGGCGAAGGCGTCGTAAGTGCGCCGCAGGGCATGCACGCTGTTGTCCATGACGACGACCGCGCCGGTCATGCCGAGCGAGGCGCCTGTCTGGTGTCCGACTTGTTGAGCGAGCGCCGAGATCTGACCGTGGCGCCCGAGATACTGTAATTCGCCTTGCACGGTGCGCTGCGAGAAGGCATGCCCCCCGAGAACTTGCCAGCCCCAGCCGCCGCTGTAGTCCGGGGTACGGGTGGCCCCCACCCACGCTTGGGTCTGTCCGTCCTGCTGATTGAACGATGTGTTCCCTAGCGTGCCGCCGCCAAGCAAGACGCTGAGCATGGCAAATACGCCATGAGCGCGGCGGCGGGCGAAGTCGCGAAAGCCGCCGATGGAGAGCATGCCGCGTGTGCCAGCAGGCAATGACAGACTCGCCGACAATACGCGGGTCGCCGGCTGGCGAGGCGTGCGTTGGGCGAACCAGGCGAGCGAGGCGGTGCTGCTGCGCGCGAACGGTACGGAAACGCTTACACGATCGCTGGCATGAGGGGCGGGGACGCCGTCGAGCGATGCGATATCCCGGTAACGTCCTGCCGTCCGGATGATTTGGGCGTCGATGCCGAGGCGTCGTGACAGGTATTGATAGCCGGCACTCCACTGACTGCCTGTGCCTCGGCCACCCGACACGGCCGCCGACGCGCTGACGACACCTGCGCGGCCGAGCGCCATCAGGACACCGGCACCGCCCAGGGCGAGCCGCCGTCCGGCCTGCGCCTGCGTTTCCACTGTCAAGGTATCGGTCGCGCCGTAGCGTGCGGCAATCGACGCGACGGGGTCGCGGCGATAGGAGAACGAGCGCACGCCGTAATCGTCGCGCGGAAAGCCGGCTTCCACGGAGAAACTCGACAGTCCGCGTGCGAGCAGCCGGGGGTCGATATAGAGGGTAACGGTGGTGACCTGCTCGCGCCCGAGCGCATCGCGTGTCACAACGCTCGCCTGCAAGTCGCCGGTGAGCCCCGGCGTCTCCTGAATCACGAACGGCCCCGGTGGCACGCGGCCACCCATGCGTCGCACGCCGTCGAGGTACAGATCGACCGACGACGGGACAACGGCGCTGCCGCGCAACGCGGGAACGGGAAACGTGACGAGATCGGGACGCAGGCTGAAATTGCGCCGCCATTGCAGACCGGCGATGCGCAGGGAGCGTGTCCAGGAAAGGGAGCCGGTGATCAGGTCGCCCGCCGTCCAGCTTGTCAGACGGGCCGGATCGTCGTGTTGCCACCAGGTGTCGTAGCGACGGTATCCGCGCCGCCACGGGGCATGCTCGACGAGGCCAGTCTGGCGCACCGTGCCCCCTGGCCAGAAGCCACGGACTTCGCTCCAGACAGACGCCCGCGTGAACCGGTCGCGCTGCACATAGCCGTCGTAGTTGATGAGCACACCTGTACCGGACGTCGCGCTCAAGATGGCGGGAGGCGGACTGCCGAGTCGATACGGTGCGAGCCACGCATCGCTCACTTGCAGCGAGAGCGTCTGATGCATGGCGTCGTAGGCTGTGTCGATGCCGTCGAGCGCATCGAGGGCGACTTCCGTGCCGCCGGTCTTCGGCAGGCGGCCGGGTATCAACCCGAGCGCACGCAGATCGCCTGCGCGCACGAACCATCGACCCTGTCTGCGCTCGACGGGCACCAGTTGGTCCGTCGACTCGCCGTTCACAATCACTTCAAGGACATAGCGCCCGTCGAGCCGGGAGACGCCGCCGGGGCGGGGCGACGTGAGCGTGGCGGCGGCCGAGCGCATGGCGTCGTCGAACAGTGCGGTGCCTGCGACGTCTTGCCTCAGAGAGCTGCCGTCGCCTGAGGTCACGGCGGGAGACGCTGCGTGCACGTCGCCTGTCTTGCCCAGCGAAGCGACGGCGCATGTCATCGTGGTAGCGATCGCCGTGGCCACGGTAATCGACGCTGCCTTTGCCTGCCCCGGCAGCGCAGAGGGCCGGGCGCGGCGAGCGGGGGCGACATCGGGAGCACGGCGTACGCGGGCACGGCTAGCGCTCGTCATCCGACGCCGGGCCAGCGGCAAAGCGCATCGGTACCGCGTCGACGCGCGACTCCACCGTAAAGGGGGCGATGGGCCGGGTGCCGGCGGGCCAGCGCAGGGGGAAGCGCCGCGTTTGCCCGGCGAGGACATAGCCAAGCAAGCCTCGGGCCAATTCGACGCTACGCCCGGAGGTATCCAGCACACGCGTCGCGCCGAGCTGCGCATGGCGCTCGCCGTCGTTGCGCACCTCCACCTCGCCCTGTGCCATGCGCACGTCGAAATGCAACGAGGGTGCCTGCGCGTCGCGGGCTTGCACGAAGACCGGCAGCGAATACCGCAGACGGATCGAGACGCCATCGGTAACGGCAGCGTCGGCTGACGGCAGTTCGTCAACCAGCAGCCGGTAGCTCTGCTCGTGATGTTCGGGTTTTTGCGCCACATGCACGAGCCGGACGATCTGCCGCTCACCGGGCTCGATGCGCACGATCGGCGGGCTGGCAATCAGCGCCTCGGTGGGCGTCAGGACGTTATCGCCATTGCGTTGCGTCCACGCGTACAGGCGCAACTGGCCGTGAATCGGCAGATCGCCGGAGTTGCCCAGTGTGAGTGTGGTGGCCGGCTGCGTGGGCAGGATATTGACGATGACCGGCGAGACTTGCAGCGTCGCACCGTTACCGTCGGTCGCGCAGAAGGCGAGCAGGGCGACGAATGCGCCGCCGCAGGCGTAGGCCGTGGGACGGCGTACGACAGGTCTCGAAGGGGTCATGTTCGATCCCGCGTCTTAGAAGTACACGGTCGCCGTGACCGTCGACGAATAGACGTCCGGCGCGGGCATGGTGGCCGACAGCGTGGCCTGTCCGTAGACGGTATACGTCTTCAGCGTCCCCGTGCCCGAGTCGTTCAGGGTATTCGTGCCCTGCGTGTTGCCCCACGGCGTGCCGTAGCCGGAGTCTTGAAAGAGGCCAAACGGAATCGTGGTGGTATTGCCGGTGAGCGTGCCGGCGAGCAGGCGGTTCGTCTCCGTCGAACTGGGTACCGTGCCGGCGTTCAGGCCGATGTTGTAGCCCGTCGACGCCGTGCAAATCACCGTGAGCGACGATGTGCTCGCCACCGGGCCGGTCGCCGACCCTTGCACCGCGTTGAAGGTCATGGGCGTGGTGGCAATGGTGCAGCCGGGAAGGATCGTCAACTGCACCCGCATTTGCGCCGTTGCCGACCCATTCGAATAGACGGCGGCGCGCGCCGGTGCGGTTTGACTGAGTCCGTAGACAATCCAGGAAAAGGCCAGAAGGCGCAGCGAACGGTTCATTGTCGTTCTCCTTTGGAGTCCTACTTGAGGTTAGGGTGGTACGATGCGAGAACTACGTAAACGACGGCGATGCACGCGCCATCTGAAGACGTTTTTTACGTAGTTTATGAAGGCGTTTGGCCGAAATGCCTGAGGGTGCATGGCTTTCGGAATCTTCCTATTGATTTGCCGGGGTGCCGCCCGTCGAGTGTCGCTGACATACGCGCAAAGCGCATGCTTTGTGATCACGCAGTGCGCATGATGACGTGAATTGGCGGCGGTAATGCCGGACGTCGCACGTCGCATGCGACCGAGTGGTGTAGTCCCGGACGGTCAACCTGGCGCAGATTTCGATGAGAACGGCAGGAGAAACGCGAAGCGGTGTGATGTCAATCAAAGTGCGTGTCGATGGCACAAGCAATCGCACATATTTCACTTGATCTCGCAACAATGCAGTCTCTAGAATGGCTTCCAGAAGCGCACCGAGCGCCAGTCACGCCATTCGTGTGATAGGACGGTCGTCGCGCGTGTTCGCTACCTGCGGATATTTCACGAGAGGGATGTCATGCTCAGACTTCTGTCGAAATACTGGTGGTTGCTGGTGTTGCGCGGCGTGCTGGCCGTGATTTTCGGCATCGCGGCGTTTGCGCTGCCCGGCGTGACGATTGCGGTGCTAGTGCTGTGTTTCGGTGCGTTTTCATTCGTCGACGGTATTTTCTCGCTCGGTGGCGCATGGGGTGCGCGCAAGGAGCATGCCGACTGGTGGCTCCCGCTGTTGCAAGGCATTGCGGGCATCGTCATCGGTGTCCTCACTTATCTCAACCCGGCGTTGACCGCCGTTGCGTTGCTTATCTATATCGTGGCCTGGAGTTTTGTTACCGGCGTGTTGCAGGTGGCCGCCGGCATCGCGTTGCGTCGCGAGGTTGAGGGCGAACTGTGGGTCATTCTCTCCGGTGTGTTCAGCATCCTGTTTGCCATCTTCATCATGTGGCAACCGGGCGCGGGGGCGCTCGCGCTCATCTGGGCCATCGGGTCGTGGGCCATCATCTGGGGCGTCTTGCTTGTGGTGGCAGGTTTCAAGTTGCGGGGCGTCACGCACGGCGCATCGCAGGCACCCTCGGGACATCTGCGGTCGTAGTCTGGCCGCGGTGCCGAGTCTTGCTCGTTTCCCTTCGTCCGCGCGGGCGTGTGTCACGCCCGGTGCCGACGGCTTTTCCCCGGCAGCCTGCGGGTTGCCAGACGTCAGGAGTATCAAATGGCTCTGAACCATACGCGTAACACCCTCGGTGAGAAGATCCGCATCGAATCGGTCAACCTGCTCAATCGCGGATTGGTCAACGGCATCGACGTTCAACGTCAGGCCAAGCAGGCGCACTGGAACGTCCATGGCCCGAGCTTCATCGCGCTGCACCTGTTGTTCGACGAGGTCTACGACGCCGCCATCGAGTGGACCGATCTTTGTGCAGAACGTCTCGTGGCGCTGGGCGGTGTGGCCGACGGTCGCGTGCAGACCGTGGCCAAGAAGACCGAGCTGGCCCCCTATGAGAATGAGTTCAAACGCGGTCTCGACCACGTCGCCGCACTCGCCTCGGCACTCGCGGCGTACGGCGAAATCATTCGTGGCCTGATCGACGCATCGGCCAAGGTCGAGGACCCGACCACGTCGGATCTCTTCACGGAAATCTCGCGCGGCGTCGACCTGTATCTTTGGAAGGTCGAAGCCCACCTGCGAGGCGAATGATCGAGATATCTGCGGGCGCCCGTCCGGGTGCCCGCTCGCCTTGCCGCTAGTACGATCCACCTGGCGACAATGAACGCGCGCGCCTGCCATGTCCGGTGCGCGCGTTTGCGCGCCTTCCTCTCGCCCCTGCCGGAGTCGCCATGACCACCCGTAATCTGAGCCAGATGTTTCTGCCGAAATCGGTCGCCGTGATCGGCGCGTCCAATCGCGAGCGACGCGTGGGTACGACTGTGCTGCAAAACGTCATCGACGGGGGCTTCAAGGGCGATATTTATCCGGTCAATCCGAAATACTCGACGCTCGCGAATCTCCGCTGCTATCGCGACATCGCCTCGCTACCGCAAGCCCCCGATCTTGCCGTGATCTGCACGCCACCGGCGACGGTGCCCGATCTCATCAGCGAACTCGGCGAGCGTGGCACGCGCGCCGTGGTGGTGCTGACCTCCGGGCTCGCGCGTGAGCGCGATCGTCAGGGCGTGACGTTGCAGGAGCGCATGCTCAAGAATGCCAAGCCTTACGTGCTTCGGATTCTCGGCCCGAATTGTATCGGACTGCTGAGTCCCTGTATCGGATTGAATGCCAGCTTCGCGCACATGGGCGCGCGCGCGGGCAAGCTCGCGTTCGTATCACAATCGGGCGCACTCACCACGGCCGTGCTCGACTGGGCCGACGCCCGTGAGATCGGCTTCTCGCATTTCGTTTCTCTGGGCGACAGTGCGGACGTGGACTTCGGCGACATGCTCGACTATCTGGCGAGCGATCCCGGCACGGACGCCATCCTGATGTACATGGAATCGATTCGCGACGCGCGTAAATTCATGTCCGCCGCACGCTCGGCGGCGCGCAACAAGCCCGTGGTCGTCATCAAGTCCGGGCGTGTGCCTGAGGGGGCGCAGGCGGCGGCCTCGCACACGGGGGCGCTGGCCGGTTCGGACGACGTCTATGACGCGGCAATTCGTCGTGCTGGCATGTTGCGCGTGGATACGACGGATGAGTTGTTTGCCGCGGTCGAGACGCTCGCACGGCTACGCCCGTTCTTCGGCGACAAGCTGTCGATCATGACCAACGGCGGCGGTGCCGGGGTGATGGCGACCGACGCGCTCGTGCTCGATGGCGGCAAGCTCGCCCATCTGAGCGAGCACACGCGAGACGCCCTCGATGCCGTGTTGCCCAAGACGCTCGGCCGCGTCAACCCGGTGGACATCGGTGGCGATGCGGATCTCGAACGTTACACGGCCACGCTGGCGGCGTTGTGCGAAGACCCTGAGACGGCGGCCGTGCTGTTCATTCAGGCTCCCACGGCGGTCATGCCGAGCCTGGACGTGGCGAACGCCCTTGCCGCGCTGCCCAAGCCGTCGAAGAACGTATTCACCTGCTGGCTGGGCGGCGAGACGGCCGAGCGCGCACGCCGCATCTGCCGGGAGGCTGGGCTACCGACGTACGACACGCCGGAGAATGCCGCGCGGGCGTTTCTCGAGGCCGTCAACTATCGTCGCAACCAGTCGCTGCTGATGGAAACGCCGCCGTCTATTCCGCCGGGTTTTGCGCCTGACGTGGCGCGTGTGCGCGCCATCATCGAGAGTGCGATGCGCGAGGGGAGGGCGTTGCTCTCCGAGCCCGAGGCAAAGGGCGTGCTGGCGGCGTATGGCATTCCGGTGGTCGAGACGCTCGTCGCGCAAACGCCGGAGCAGGCGGGGGAGTTGGCGCAAGGCATAGGCTTCCCGGTCGCCGTCAAACTGATTTCACCGGACATCACGCATAAGTCGGACGTCGGCGGCGTGGTGCTCAATATTGAAACGGCCGAGCAGGCGCGCGAGGCGGCGTGCCAGATTCACAAACGCGCACTGGCAGCGAGACCGGATGCGCGCGTGACCGGTTATTCGGTGCAGCGCATGGCCAATGGGGCCGAGGCGTTCGAGTTGATCGTGGGTGTGGCGACCGATAGCGTGTTCGGCCCGATACTGTTGTTCGGTCAGGGCGGGACCGCCGTCGAAGTCATCGCCGATCGCACCATCGGTCTGCCGCCGCTGAACCTGAACCTTGCGCGCGATATGGTGGCGCGTGCGCGCGTGTCGAAGTTGCTCGCGGGCTATCGCAACCGGCCGGCTGCCGATCACGAGGCGATCTACCTCACGCTCGTCAAACTCTCGCAACTCGTGTGCGACGTGCCCGAGATCGCCGAACTGGACATCAATCCATTGTTCGCCGACGCCCAAGGGGTACTCGCGCTCGACGCCCGCATCGTGGCGCGGGCACCCGCATTGCCGGGGCATGGGCGTCTGGCGATCCGCCCGTATCCGCAGGAACTCGAAAGCACGGTCGATGCCGGGGGCAAGCCGGTACGCGTGCGTCCGATCCGGCCGGAGGACGAACCTGCGTACAACGCGTTCTTCCACACCCTCACGCCGCAGGACGTGCAGTTCCGCTATTTCGGTCTGATCAAGGACCTGTCACATTCGCAGATGGCGCGCGTCACGCAGATCGACTATGACCGCGCGATGACGTTCGTCGCCACGGAAAAGGACGAAGCGGGCAATACGCGCCTGCTCGGCGTGGTGCAGGCGCTGGCAGATCCCGACAATACGCTGGCCGAATTTTCGGTGACGGTCAGCCCGGCAGCGCAGGGGCGCGGTCTCGGACGGGCGCTCATGGAACACATCATCGACTACAGCCGCAAGCGCGGAACCGGGGAACTCATCGGCTATGTGCTCACGGCAAATGCGCGTATGCTGACACTCGCTCGTCATCTCGGATTTGTCGAAGACAAGGAAATGGAGGCGGGCGTTCTTCATATCCGGCTGCCGCTGCAACAGACGGCGCAGGCGCAGGAGGCGCGCAGGGGGTGACGGTACTTGGCCGGCACGTCCCGACCCTCGTGCTCGCGCCCGAGGGCAGGGCGGCCGCCTCGAACAGGAAGACGAATGCTAGTGAATTGCGTGGCCTATGAGGATGGCCGCAAGATTGCCGACCTGAACCCCGATGAAATCTCGGATTATCTCGAACGCCCCCGTTGCTTCGTCTGGGTGGCGCTCAAGGACCCCGGTCCAGGCGAACTCGCGCAGATGCAGCATGAATTCGGCCTGCACGATCTCGCCGTCGAAGATGCGCAGCACGGCCACCAGCGTCCGAAAATCGAGCAGTACGGCGACTCGCTTTTCGCCGTGTTGCATGTGCTGAACAAGGACGCCGAAGGCGATTTCTCGATCGGCGAAGTGGCGATTTTCGCGGGGCACAATTACGTGCTGTCGGTGCGCTCGAACGCCACGCAAGGGCTTGGTATCGTGCGGGCGCGTGCAGAAAGGGAGCCGCTGCTGTTGCGTCAGGGCCCGATCTTCGTGCTCTATGCGCTCATGGACGCCATCGTCGACAGCTACTTCCCTGTGCTCGACGACCTCGAAGCACAACTCGAATCGATCGAAGCGCAAATCTTCAAGCCGAACGAACCCTCGAAGGGACGGGCGATCATCGAGGATCTCTATCAGCTCAAGCGCCGGCTCATCACACTACAGCACGCTTGCGTGCCGCTGATGGAGGCCGTGAGCAAGCTGTTCGGTGCGATGGCCCCCAAGCTGTGCGGTGGCATGCAGGAGTACTTCCGCGATGTGTTCGACCACCTTCAGCGCATTACGAAGAACATCGATTTGTTGCGCGAAATGGTCACGACCGCGCTGTCGGTCAATCTGGGGATGATCTCGCTCTCGGAGAACGAGACGACCAAGCGGCTCGGGTCGTTCGCCGCACTCTTCGCCGTGCCAACGATGATCGCCGGGATCTACGGCATGAACTTTGCCGATATCCCCGAGCTGAAATTCCAATATGGCTACCCGGTGTGCGTTGCGGTGATGATCCTCATCGATTCGCTGCTGTTCCTGAAATTCCGCAAGGCCGGCTGGTTATGACGTACAGCGCGATGTAAGGTCTGTGGGAAGACGTTTCATCGCGCTGAAGCCCAGTTTCTCTATCGGGTGCATGTCCTGAGGGCGCCGTCCGAAGGCCTGTTGTCCGGTGGCAACGGGGGGGCGGGCCGAACTGCCATTTTTCGCAGTGACCGGCGTCGAATGATTGCTCTAGAATGCCCCAATACCGCGCCAGACGGTTGCCAAAGCTTGAAGAATTACAACAAATGCCAGGCACATTAGGGGTCAGACATTGAACGCACCACTCTCGGGGATCCGCGTCATTGAATTCTGTCGTGGCGCGGCAGGTGCCTATTGCGGCTTGTTGCTGGCTGACATGGGCGCGGACGTCATTCTGGTCGACGACCCTGTCGACGACATCGTCAACGATAGCGCCAGCACGCCGGGAGAGCCGGCGCGGTTGGGCTTGCGGCGCAATAAGCGCTCCGTTGCACTCGATTTGCTCACCCTTGAAGGCCGTAGCCTCGCCCATACGCTGGTGCGCGGGGCGGACGTCGTCATCGAATGTCTGCCATCAGGCATGCTCGCGCGCGCGGGGCTGGGATACGACGCGTTGGCGGACGTGCAGCCCCATCTGGTCTACGTATCGATCTCTGCATTCGGTCAGGACGGGCCGCGCGCTTCGGCGCAGCCTGGTGTGCCGGCACTTGAAGCCTTGCGGGGCATGCTGGGCGTTGCGCCGAGTGGTCTCGAGCCGCCACGCGACTTGCCTGTGGCCGATCTGGCTGCGGGGCTCTACGCGGCGTTTTCCGTGTCGGCAGCGCTGGTCGCTGCCAAGCGGCAGGGCCGCGGGGTGCATATCGACGTGCCGATGCTCGGCGCAACACTCGCCATTGCCGCACTGCGTGCGGGAGACGAAGGCGCTCAGGCTGCGCACCGGGCCGGTTTGGTGCCTGCGGCGGGTTTGGCGATGGATACGGAGCCGGATACGGAGCCGAGGCTGACGGACGGACTTTCCCGGCACGGTCCGGCGCAGGCCGCAGGGCATGGCATGTTGTCGCCACTTGCGTCAGGCGACGATGGGGCGCGCTTCGGCGGATCCGTAGCACCGTGGCCGACGTTCCGGGCCAGAGACAGCTATTTCGGCATGGATCTGGACGGGCAGGCCCATTGGCGTGCCATCTGTGCGCTGGTGCATCGCGTCGATTTGCTCGACGATCCGAGATTTACTAACGCTCGCGAGCGAGCCCGGCATCAGGCTGCGCTGCGCGATGTGCTTGAGGCGGTGTTCGTGCTCGAAGATCGCGGGGTCTGGCTTGCCCGGCTAGTCGCCGTCGGCGTGCCGTGTACGGCGATCAGCACCTATTCCCGTGTGCTTGCCGACCCGCAGGTGGCCCATATGGGCTGGGTGCGGCCAATGGTGCTGCCTGGCGGTCTGGCGACACACACGATTGTCTCTCCCGTCCGGCTCAATGGCCAAAGTCCGGTCACGCACGTGGACCCGCCAGCGCCGGGGGCGCATACGGGCGATATTCTTGCCGAACTCTATGCTGGCGGCGCACCAGACGTTCCGGGTGCGAAGCCGGCGAAAAGTCGCTGATTCCCCCCGTTCCCCGATAATTTCATTGGCGGCGGCATTGTTCTGGCGTCGCTCCCTGTTGCCCGGCACTCTGGTGCCGGCCTCGTTGCTTTGTCGCGCTGCCCAACGCTCGCCTTTGCGCCCGATGGCCCCGCCGGGCGGGGCTTCTCTGTTATTTGTAATTTCTATATAATCCAGCGTCATAAGCATATGACTAATAGTGATTTGGATGACAAGTCACTTTCTGCCGGATTCCTGCCCATGTTTGCCGAACTCTCGAGTGCTTCGCCGATGGCCGCTTTGCTGGGCGCAGCGGTCGGTCTCGTATTGGGATTGACAGGCGCGGGTGGCGGGATTTTCGCTGTGCCCGCACTCGTCTTCGGCCTTGGATGGGGGGTGCCGCAAGCTGGACCGGTCGCCTTGCTCGCTGTAGGCGCAAGCGCTGCCGTCGGCAGTGCTCATGGCTTGCGTGCCGGACTCGTGCGCTACCGTGCCGCGATGCTGATGGCCGGCGTCGGCGTATGTGTTGCACCGCTCGGCACATGGATGGCGCACCGGTTGCCCGAGCGTTGGCTTGTGGGGCTCTTCGCTGTCGCCATGCTCATCGTTGCCGCACGTATGTATCGTGCGTCGCGCGGTGGGGGGGCAGGTAGGGCTGCCGGCAACGGAGAATCGGGCAACTGTCCGCCGTTGCCGCCGTGTCGCCTGAATCCCGCGACGGGGAGGTTGCACTGGACGCGGCGAGTCGCAGGCACGCTTGGCACGATCGGTGCGGTGTCGGGGTTCGCGTCCGGGCTGTTGGGTGTGGGCGGCGGATTCGTGATCGTCCCCGCGTTGCGGCGCTTCACCGATATCACGGTGCACGGCGTCGTGGCGACATCGCTTTTCGTCATCGCACTGATTTCTGCGGGAACCGTCGCCAACGCGTGGTGGAACGGCATGCACCCAGGTGCCCAGGGATGGATGTTCGTGGCAGGCGCCATCGTCGGCATGCTGCTCGGACGTGCTCTCGCACCGCGTCTTGCTGCATCGAAACTGCAGCAGCTTTTCTCAATGCTCATGGCTGCCGTCGCGCTCGGCATGTTTGCAAAAGCCTTTGGCGCCTGAAGTCTTGCGATAGCACCGGGACCGTCCCTGGGGCACTTACAGCGCTCTCAAGAATCTCCACGTCATCCGAGTGACGATCTGCATCCCGTGAATTTACGCGCCTTCTCGTGTATTGATGGCGGTTGACACGCGCGCGGCGTATTGAATGAATCTTTTGGTCATTCGTCTGTCCATTTAAACGTGGCATATGCGTGAGCAGTACGTAATTCGGGTTGTTCCCGCATAAAACCGCCGCATCTTGCGGGTGTCATGTGAGATGCACCAGGTAATCCGCCTAATTTGATCTAGGATATTTCCTATAAGCAGATCCAAAACGGCTGGATTTTGTAGATTTATCCTATATTCCTGCTGGTCGCAAAACGACGCGTGACGGAGATGTGTCACGCAGCGAGGCGAGTGACTTTGCATTGATGATCACGACACACGTTGACTCTCTTCCGTCTTTCTTATGCCGTTGCCTGAGCGTCAGGCAAGTCACGGGGCGGCGTGCCGGCGTCACTCTGGCAAACCTGAGCGGTGCTGTTGCAATCGCCTTGCTCACGGGGTGTAGCGAGTACAAGGCGACGGTGGCGGCATCGGGTGTGGCGAACGCGTCGGAAAATACCGGTGCGTCGCTCGCCGAGGCTGCACAAACGGTGACGCCGCCGCGTGAAGTCGAAGTGCGTATGCGGCCGGTGGCGGCGGCGGTCGCGATGAGCGGCACGCCGCAAGTCGGCCGCGTAGTCAGTGGGACGTATCGATGGATGGCGGATTGGCCCGAGACCGGTACGGTGCATCTTTGGGAAGCGGCGTCCGGGCCGACACGCATTCGTGTTGTTGGACGAGCCCGCGAAATGATGCCGTCGGCAGGGTTGCGCGGTGTGCGTATTCGTTACTGCGTCAAACCGGTCATCGGCGAGGGAACCTCGCGACTCACGGGACATAAGACGTGCTCTGCGTGGACGACGGTAGACAACCCAAGAGCGGCTGAGGTCGCGGGGTAACGATCGGCGCCGGTGGATCGACCCGGAGCGCGTGGTGCAGACGGCGATGTGTCGGATCGTCAGGTCCTGCAAAGGTCGCACAGTAACAAACGAGGTCACGCTTTCTTGACCAACGCGTGTGTCGACTCGACGCACATTCCTCTTTTGGGAAGCCATGACGCGTAGACACGGCGAAGGATCGCGCGCGCCCACGGCTGACTTCTTTTAAAAGGATTCTGCAAAATGATGGTAAAAATTCTTATCGCGGATGATCACCCGATCATCGCCTCCACGCTGCGTGAAATGCTCTCGCCGGACCCCGGCTTTCACGTGCTGCCCCCCGTTACCAACTCGACGGAACTCTTCAAGGCACTGGAGACCAATTCGGTCGATGTGCTGATTACCGACTACTGCATGCCTGGCGGCACCTTCGGTGACGGTCTGGTCATGATCAACCGCGTGCGCCGCAAATATCCGGACGTAAAGATCATCGTGTTCACGTCGATCGAACAACCGGCCATCATCCACGCGCTCGACAGTTGTGGCGTGCTGGGGGTGATGACCAAGTCCGACGATCTGCGCGAAATCACCGTGTGCGTGGAGCGTTGCCGACGCGGCATGAGCTATCGCGGCGGGCGGGCCGAACAGATTCTCGAAGAGCAGATGCGCCGCAAACCGACGGCGCGCCGTCCGCTGTCTCCGAAGGAAATGGAAGTATTGCGTATGTATCTGGACGGCCTGAACGTGTCGCAGATTGCCGACGCACTCAAGCGTTCCGCCAAGACCATCAATAATCAGAAGCGGATGGCGATGAGCAAGCTCGGTTGCCGCACCGACATGGAGTTGTTCAAACTCCACGTATCGAGCCCCGTACAGTTTTCGCGCGACGGCGAAGTCGAAGCGCCGAGTGCTGCCTGAATTCATCTCGATACCGGACGCCGGAGCCTATGACCGACAGAACGATGACGCGTGACATCGCGATTGCCGGCCGCCTGCTCCGTAGCGGCGGCCTGTTGGCATTGCTTTTCGGCTTGTCTGTCTGGGCTGCGGCAGTTTCCTACGGGTTGTTCGGCATGGTCTGGCAAGGTGCCCAGAAGACGTCGGCCTTTTTTTCGACCGTTGGCCATGAGGTTCGCGACGTCGAGATTTTCAACGAGCAGGCCAGCACCATGGCGCAAGCCACGCTGGCGAGTTCGGTTCGCCCCGGTGGCGTTACGGAATCGCTCACCGATCGAATTCTGAAGCCGCTCCTCGCGATGCCTGTCGGCACCGCAAAGCGTGTTTCCGGCGCAGGATGGGACGACGAATTCCAGATCGTCAAATTGGCGAATATCCCACCCGAGCGTGCCGAGGTATTGGCGCGACTCTCGCTCCGGCTCATGAATCTCGACGCCAATTTCTGGAGCGCACTCGGCGGCCAGGACGAAACCTTCATCCTCTCTGCGGACGGCGCTTTTGCCGCGTATCGGACGGCCACCGACATGCCGTCCATCAGCGCTGAAGGTCTCGCGCAAGACGCGCAGACGATGCTCTCCGAGATCAACAAGGTCGAGCGTTACGCGGCGCGCGTGCACGCCGGCAATGAGGGGCCGTTCTGGACCTACAACTACGAAAATCTCATCACGCACTCGACAGTCGTTTCGAGCTTCGTGCCGATCCGCGATCTCGATGGACATCTCATGCTCTATGTCGGCACCAGCATGGCGCCCGACAGGATCATCCCCCCTCGCCTGCGAACGTTGGAGCACACGGGCGAAGCACTCCAACTGGTGTCGCCCGACGGTTTCGTCGTGGCGAGCGCCGGTGCGCCGCTCTCACCATTGGGGCATCTGCGTACCCTCGTGACATTGCCGATGTTTGGCGATGCGCAAATGGTCTTGCGCTACGACGGCGAGCGCGTGGTCTTCGAGCGCCATCTCGCTTCGTCCCCGTGGTACGTGCGCTATGCCGTACGGCCGATCGACCTGCTGCAGCAAAGTGCCTCGCTATTGATCGGCGCCACGTTGCTGCTGCTTCTCTATGCGGCCGGGATCTTCGCGGGAATGCGCTACATGCGTCAGCGCATTATCGAACCTGCAAGTCGGCGTACGACGGCAATTCTTGAGCGGGACGCCTTCACGCAAACGCTGATCGAGACGGCGCCCGTCGGCATGGCGATCATCGATCCGTTCGAGCCGGCCGTGGTCATGAGCAATCCGGCGTACGCCGGCACTGTCGATCTGCTACGGCAATTGGGCGACGGCGAGTTGGCACGTATGTACCGGCAATTGCACAGCGGCGTGGTTGTGCGTCCGGTGCGGCGCTTGCTGAGTGCGCTCGATGACGCCGGCGAGCGCCACTATGCGGTGAGCCTCGTTGATACGGTCTTTCGCGAGCAGCCGGTGCTGATCTGCACGCTGTCCGATGTCACCGAGCAACGGCGCTTTGAGCTTGAGCAACGCAAGGCGCGCCTTGCTGCCGAGAATGCCAACCGTGCCAAGGATGTCTTCCTGACGACGGTAAGCCACGAAATGCGTACGCCGCTGTATGGAACTCTGGCGTCGATCGAACTGTTGAGCGCCCAGAATCTGGGCGACGAACATCGCTATTACGTTGATGTGATGGAAAGCTCGACGCGTAATCTGCTCGATCTCATCAACGATCTGCTCGACTATTCGCGGATTCAGGTGGGTCGTTTCGAGTTGAATTCCCGCGATTGCTCACTCCTCAAGGAACTTGAAGCGGTTGGCCTGTCGTTCACGGGGCGTGCGCGATTGCAGGGACTCACGCTCGACTGGATGATCGACCCGCAACTCGCTCGTGCAGTGCATACCGACGCCCTGCGACTGGGGCAAGTTGTGACGAATCTCGTCGGCAACGCCATCAAGTTCACTGAGAAAGGCCACGTTGCCTTCAGTGCGATGGTCACGCACGTTGACACGCAGGGCTGCGACGTGGTCTTTACGGTGAGCGATAGCGGTGTGGGGATTGCGGCGGCCGACCTGGCCGACTTGTTCCGGCCATTCGGCAAGAGCACCAATGAGACAGGCATGCAGCATGGCACCGGGCTGGGACTGGCGATTTCGCACCAGTTCGTCGGTATGCTCGGCGGGGTATTGCAGGTCGAGAGTCAGGCGGGGGCGGGCACCACGATGCGCTTCTCGCTTCATCTGCCCTGGACACCGGAAAGCGAGTCAACGTTGGCTTTCCCGACGGGAGAGACGTTCGCCTATGTCAGCGCGCTGGCTCGCCGTCATTGGTACCTCGACGCGCTGATCCGCCGGGCCGGCTACGAGCCTGTCAGGTATGACGACGCCGTGGCATGGTCCTCCGGTAGCGGTCGCGTGCAGGATGCTGGCTTGCTCATGTTCGCCGATGAGTGGCCGGTACGCGGCATGGCGGGGGCAGAGGTCTATCTGCTGCGTGCGACCCCCGTCGATCGCTTGGCCGGCAGCACGTCCGCCTGGCCCCGCGACATTGCATTGTTCCAGCAGGCGGAACTTTGGGACGCCCTTGGTACAGTGCCGTCGGCGGGGCATGGTGAGAGCGAACTTCCGGCAACGGCGAGTGCGCGTACGCGTGTCAAACCGCTGGCGGGTTGGTACGTGCTCGTGGCGGACGATCATCCGATCAGCGGTATGTTGCTGTCGCGCCAGTTGGAAGGGCTCGGGGCGATGGTCGATTGTTACCACGATCCGCGTGAGGCGTTGGAGGCGTTCGACGCGGAATCGCACATGCTGGTAATCACCGACGCCAACATGCCGCATCTCTCCGGGCATGCGCTGGCGACGGAAATCAAGGCACATGCCCCTCATGTGCCGGTGGTGGTGGCGACGGCCGATGTCACGTTGCGTCACGACCGCGAGGCGAATTCCCCGTTCGATGCCGTCGTCTACAAGCCTGTCGATGCGCGTTCGCTGTTGCGTGTCATTGAACTGGTCCGAACCCGATATCCGTCGCTTTGCATCGAAATCGCGCCGCTACCTGCGTCATCGCATCTGATTGAAGGCGCGTCCAAGGCATTGCCCGAAACGGCGTCGACGAAGGACTGGCATTTACCGCTTCCGGAGATGTTCGATACGTTCGTCAAGATTGCAGATCAGGACATCGCGAATTGCCGGGCTGCGCTTGCCGAACAGTCGCGCGAGACGTTGCGTCACTCGGCGCATCGATTGCGCGGCGGGTTCATGGCATTCGGCCTGAGTCCGCTGGCATCGCTCGCGGCGCAGGTGGAGCATCTGGCGCCCCAGGCATCTGCGGGACAGATGGAAGCCGCGTTCGACGCGCTCGACGCTGCGTGGAATGACTGGCTGCGCTCCCAAGGGCAGGCCATCGTTAGCGACGCCTGATCGCGGGGGCAGCCGCTTCCCCTCGCTACTCGACGAAATGTTCCGATATCAACTGGCGCAGCCATTGGTTCCCGGCGTCCTGGTGATAGCGCCGGTGCCAGAACACATTCGTTTGCAGCGCGGGGAGGCGAAGCGGCGGGGTGACGAACCGCAGCCCGAACGGTGCGGCCGCGCGTTCGGCAAACTTCTGCGGCACGGTGACCACCAGATCATTGGCGCTCACGATATACGGCACAGCGATGAAGTGGGGGACCCAGAAGTTCGCGTCAGCGCCGAAGCCCGCCTGCGCGAGCAGTTGATTGACGCGCGCATATGGGTTGTCGCCGGTGGCAACAAACAGGTGGCGTGCCGCCTGAAACTCGGCCAGTCCGGCATGGGGCATGTCGAGCGCATGTCCGATGCGGAACATGCTCACATATTGCTGATTGAACAGCCGGCGCTGAAAGAATGGCCCAGTGAGATCGTCGAAAGCCCCCACCGCAAGGTCAATGCGTCCCGCTGCCATCGCCTCCTTCAGGTCGGGTAGCGTTGCGCGCACCGTGTTGAGACGTACACCGGGGGCCAGCCGCGTGCAAAGATCGACGAGCACGGGCATGAAGTACACCTCCCCGACATCCGTCATGGCCAACGTAAATTCGCGCTGACTGCTTGCAGGATCGAACGCCTCGCGGTGATTGATTGCCCGGGAAATGCCGGCAAGGGCAGCAGACACCGGCTCTGCAAGCGCCTCGGCAAAGGGTGTAGGTTGCATCCCCGTGCCGGTGCGCGTGAATAGTTCGTCTTCGAACGTTTGCCGCAGGCGGGCCAATCCGTTACTCACGGCAGGTTGGGACAAGCCCAACTCCCGCGCCGCTTGAGAAATGCTCCGATGCGTGAGCACAGCATGAAAGACGACCAGCAGGTTCAAATCGACGTCGCGTAAGGAAATCATGAGGCGGCGGTATTATTTGTATTGTGAATATAGTAGATTTGTCTATTTATATCGCAAAATGTGGTCGCTTGTCGGACAATGATTCCATTCGAAATCAGGAGACGAGGCCATTCATGCGCCAAGCAGACCAAATTCAGGGGGAATTGGGCTATCTGTCCGGTTTTGCCAACGAGTTCGCGACCGAGGCGTTGCCCGGCGCGCTGCCTATCGGGCAGAACTCGCCGCAACGTGCGCCGTACGGCCTCTATGCGGAACAACTCTCGGGTACGGCGTTCACGGCACCGCGCGGGCATAACCGCCGCTCGTGGGTGTATCGCATTCGTCCCGCCGCCATGCACAAGCCGTTTACCGCCGTCGAGCAGTCGCGTTGGCTGAGCCGTTTCGACGACGTGCCCACGCCGCCGAACCAGATGCGTTGGGACCCGCTGCCGATGCCGGATGTGCCAACGGATTTCGTCGACGGGATGGTCACGATGGCGGGCAACGGCAGCCCGGACGCCGCGCGTGGTTGCGGCATTCATCTGTACGCAGCCAACAAGTCGATGGAAGGCCGCTTTTTCTACGACGCCGACGGCGAACTGCTGATCGTGCCTCAGGAAGGGCGTTTGCGCATCGCGACGGAATTCGGCGTGCTTGACGTTGAGCCCTATGAAATCGTCGTGCTGCCGCGTGGCGTGCGCTTCCGTGTCACGCTGCTCGATGGTTGCGCGCGTGGCTACGTCTGCGAGAACTATGGCGCGTTGTTCCGTCTGCCGGATCTGGGCCCTATTGGCTCGAACGGCCTTGCGAATCCGCGCGACTTCCTCACACCGGTTGCGGCCTATGAGGATGTCGAAGGCGATTTTGAACTGGTGGCGAAATTCGCTGGTGCGTTGTGGCGCGCCGATATCGGTCACTCGCCTCTGGACATCGTGGCGTGGCACGGCAACTACGCGCCGTACAAGTACGATCTGCGCCGCTTCAACACGATCGGATCGATCAGTTACGACCATCCGGATCCGTCGATCTTCCTGGTGTTGCAATCGCAGAGCAATGCGCCGGGCGTGGACGACATTGACTTCGTGATCTTCCCGCCGCGTTGGCTGGCGATGGAAAATTCGTTCCGTCCGCCATGGTTCCACCGCAATATCGCCAGTGAGTTCATGGGCCTCATTCACGGCGTGTACGACGCCAAGGCCGAGGGTTTCGTGCCGGGCGGCGCGAGTCTGCACAACTGCATGTCGGGGCATGGTCCCGATGCGGACACGTTCGAGAAAGCCTCTGCGGCCGACACGAGCAAGCCGCATAAGGTCGACGCGACGATGGCCTTCATGTTCGAGACGCCTGCGGTCATTCGTCCGACGCGCTTCGCGCTGGAGACCAAGCAATTGCAGGACAACTACTACACTTGCTGGCAAGGTCTGAAGAAGCACTTCAATCCGAACCGGAAGTAAGCGGCCATCGCGCCACGATTTCACTGATTTCCGAAACGGCCGGCCCCGCGCACCCGATGCGCAGGGCCGGCCGACGCGTTACCTCGAACAAGGAATTCCACATGTCTGCACTCCCGCAAAGCTGGGTCGCGTCCGCCAACACCGGTGTGACGGACTTCCCGTTGCAAAACCTGCCATATGGCGTGTTCAGCACCGCGTCGAAACCTGCACCGCGCGTTGGTGTCGCCATTGGCGACCAGGTGCTCGATCTGGCGGCGCTCGAAGCCGCCGGTGTGCTCAAGGCCGCCGAGACGCCTGTCTTTGCTCAGCCCTCCATCAACGCGTTCGTGTCGCTGGGGAGTGCTGCCTGGCGTGCCACGCGTGCTCGACTGACGTCACTTCTTGCGGCGGATGGCGACGGCGCACTGCGCGATAACGCTTCGCTGCGTGCTCAAGCGCTCGTGCCGCTGGCGGATGCCACGCTGCACTTGCCCGTGCAGGTGCCGGGTTACACCGATTTCTATTCGTCGAAAGAACACGCGACCAACGTGGGCTCGATGTTTCGTGATCCGGCCAACGCGCTTCTGCCGAACTGGCTGGAAATCCCCATCGGCTATAACGGCCGCGCCAGCTCGGTGGTGGTGAGCGGCACGCCGATTCATCGTCCTAACGGACAGATCAAGTTGCCCGACCAGCCGCGTCCGATTTTCGACGGCTGCCGCAAGCTCGACTTCGAACTTGAAACCGGCTTCATCGTCGGTCGCGACACATCGCTGGGCGAGTCCCTGAGCGTGGATGCCGCCGAAGCGGCCATCTTCGGGATGGTGGTGCTCAACGACTGGTCGGCCCGCGATCTGCAGCAGTGGGAATACGTGCCGCTCGGTCCGTTCAACGCGAAGACGTTCGGCACGTCCATCTCACCGTGGATCGTGACGATGGAAGCCCTCGAGCCGTTCCGCGTTGCCGGTCCGGAGCAAGACCCGCAACCGCTGTCGTACCTGCAACAGCAAGGCAAGCACGCCTTCGACATCCAACTGGAAGTCTTTCTGCAAGCCGATGGCGACGCGCAGCCGACGTCCATCTGCCGTACCAATTTCCGCCACATGTACTGGAGCATGGCCCAGCAACTCGCTCACCATACGGTCTCGGGCTGCAATGTGCGCGTTGGCGACCTGATGGGCTCCGGCACGATCAGCGGCCCGACGCCGGACTCGTTTGGCAGCCTGCTTGAGCTGACCTGGAACGGCAAGAACCCGATCACGCTCTCCAGCGGGGCGAAACGTACGTTCATCGAGGATGGCGACACCGTCTCGATGGCGGGCTGGTGTCAGGGCGACGGCTACCGTGTCGGTTTCGGTGAAGTCTCGGGCAAGATTCTGCCGGCGAAGGCGCGATAAGCGCCGGTCGGCGCGGTGTCCCGGCTTACGCTGGGAAGCACCGACTCAAGCGCGCACAACGCGTCGCGCCGGTTCCCCGGCCGGCGCGTTTGTCATTTGCGGGTCCGGCATTGTCTCGTGCTTGCCATGGTCGCTCGGGCACGATGACGGAAAGCGCTGCCACCAGGGATCGGTGCGGCGGACCATCAGGCTGGCGGTAACGCGGCAGCGCGTGGGGGTGTAGGCGAGTTCATTGCCGACCCGGCGTAACAGGGGCGGATCGCCAAGACGGGCGCGGCGCGGCACGCGCAGCGAGCGCCGTGCGGGGGCCAGGGGCGGATGGGCGGATGCGGCGTGTGGCATTTGATATCTCCCGGAATCGCGTGGTTACGGGAGATATTTAGCCATGCGGCGGCGGCGAGCGACAGGTGAAGCCGTCCGAAAAATGTGTCCGGTTTGCGTGACAGCGCCGTGTCACGCAACGCGGGGATCAAGCCCGTTTGTCCTCAGGCGTTGCCGATACCTTCACCGGGGAATCGACGGGCGGTGGCGCATCCGGCGCGGCGGGCGCTGCCGATGGGGCCCCGTTGGGTGCCATCGGGGGACGACTCAGCCCTTCATTGATCCATGCGCTCAGCAACGTGTAGGTCACTGCAAGAATCACAGGGCCGACAAACAGGCCGACGATGCCGAACGTCAGCATCCCGCCGAGCACACCCGCGAGAATCAACGTCATCGGCAAATCAGCGCCACGGCGGATGAGTATCGGACGCATCACGTTATCCAGCATGCCAATGAATACCGACAGCACCAGCAGCAGCGTGGCGAGTGTCGGGCTGTCCTGCCAGTAAAGCCATGCAACGCTCGAGAGCAGCACGGGGAACGGGCCAATCTGCGCAATACACAGCACCAGCATCAGGGCCGTCAGGAAGCCCGATAACGGCACGCCCGTCAGCCAGAGTCCCAGGCCGCCGAGCAGCGACTGCGTCACCGCCGTGACCACAATGCCGAGCGCCACCGCACGAATCGACATGCCCGCAAGCCGTACCGATTCCTCTCCGCGATCGCCGCCGAGGCGTCTTGCTATGCGAATCAGCGCCCGCGCCGCGCGCTCGCCTTGCATGAAGAGAATGCCGGAGATGATCAGCGTGAGCGCGAGGTGAACCACGAGCAGACCGACGGAGCCCAGCTTCGAGAATCCCCAGGAAGCGGCCTTGACGGCATAGGGCTGAATCTTGGCGACGAGACCGCCGGGACCGGCGGCCGCCAGTGCCTGCCACTCGTCGCTGGCGCGTTGACCGATCACCGGGATGCGGGAGAGCCAGTCGGGCGGCATCGGCAGGCCGCGTTGCCCGAACGAATGCACCTGATTGCTAATGTCGGATGCGTGTCCGATCAGCGTGCCGATGGCGGCAGACAACGGGGCGACAACGATCACCAGCATGCCGAGGATCATGACCGTGGTGGCAAGCCATCGTTTGCCCCACAGACGCCGTTGCAGGCCGACAAGCAATGGCCAGGTGGAGGCGACGATCGTGACTGCCCAGATAAATGCCGGCAGAAAGGGGAGCAGCACCCATAGCGTACCGATCATCAGCGCACTGAGGACGAGGATGATCAGCAGGTTACGGGCGAGTTCGCTCGGGGTCGTGGAAAGCATGGGTGCTCCGGCAGACAGAGGGGGCAGACGCGTGTCGCCACGCGTCCGGCAGTACATGTCCGCACACGGTGGGTGTGCGAGGGAAACACGATGCCATGCCGTGGCGGGCACGGCAAGTGCGTCGCGCCGCCGGTACCTTACAGCGGCGTCGATTGCTCTGTGTCGTCGTCGGCCCGATCCGGCGGGAGGCTACGCCACCATGGGAGGTCCCTCGGCCGGCAAAGCGCATCGGGTACCGTCGTCGTGCCGTGCCGCCGGGCACCGGTCGGCCGGGAGGGGGAGCGCGGCGCATCGTCGGCACGGCGACCGGAGGCCGCCAGCGCGGCGGCGCCTGCCGAACGCGTTTCGGGAAAGGTGAACGACGTTCCCATCGTCGTGTTGTTGTTCACCTCGTCAGTGCCCGGGCTGCCTGGACTGTCGAGGTGCGATGGGGACGAATTTCCCGACGATACGCCCGAGTCGGCAACGGTGATGACCGTGCTGGTACTGATCTTCTGTTGCGGTGCGCGCCGTTCGTGCGCAGTGCGAATGTCTTCGCGTTGTGCGGCAGTCTGGCTTATCGAGAATATGAGGCCGATGACACCGTACAGGACGTCAAGGACCGCGAAAACATGGGCTTCCTCTGCCGCCGTCGGGGAGTGAGGGGCGGATGTGGGTAGCGTCACATTGCGAGCGTCGTAGTCGTCGGCAAACGGCGCGTCGTCGGCGTTGCCGTGGGCGTGAGCCGCATAATCGCCCATCCACGCGAGATAGTAGAACGTAAGCGTCAGCGCAAACCAGATGAGTCTGGGCGGGGTGGATTGAAGCATGGCGGAGAAATCGCAAAAGAACGCGCTGACGCTCGTTCGCCGACCGACGGGAGCAGGCTCGCGTCCCACGGCTTCGATCAGTTCCGCGAAGTTGTTTTGCGTGAGGACTTGCAGGCCCGCACTGTGCCGCGTCATCCCCAACTGATGGATGACGGGGAGCAGCAGGAGGCCCGGAATCGGTGCCAGCGGAACCTCAAGGGCCGCGTGCAGCGTGTCGCCGAAGCGCCGCGTGAAAATGCCCGGTGCGAAGCGGGACACGACACGTTCGATGCCGTAGCGGGCCCCATTGCGCAGAACCCCGTAGCACAAGACAAAACCGAGCACCTGCGCAAAAGCCGCGCGGTAGGGCGTGGCGAGGATCGCGCTCAAGCCTTCCAGTCCCGGCGCCGGCGTCGTGCGTACGATCTGGTTCTGGTGCCGCACTTGAGTGGCGTTGAAGCCGGCCATGCCCAGCAAGTTGATCAGAACGACGCCCAGCGCGGCCAATGGCGGCCATAGCCACGCCTGCGAGCGGGTGGGGTCCGTCGATTCCGCGAGAAGCGAGACGAGGGTGGAGCCGACGGCGAAGGGCATGGCATCGCGCAGCGTGCCGATATGGAACGAGCGCCACGAGAAGCCGGGCCGTTGTTCGCGCAACAGCGCCTCGAGGCGATCGGTCACGTCCGCCACGTCGAATCCGTGATGCGCCAGCATCCGGGCATGTCTGTGCAGGTGTGTGTGCAATGTGTCATGCCACGAGTGCGCCGCTGAATTGACGGGGGCTTGCAGGGTGTCGTCAGTCCATCCCTGTCTGAGCTGTTCAAGGGCGTCTTGCCATCGGTCCGATGCGGGTGCCGTTCCCATGGCACGCAGCGCCGGTACGGCGACGTCCTGCCAAAGCGCATCGAAAATGCGCCGCGCGCGATCGGCGCCGTAGCCCGTGAACATATCGATGGCGAAGACAGGGGGTTCGACCGTCGAGGTCCGCGAAGACGGAGCGGCGGGGGCGGATGATCGGCGACCGGCGAATACCGGCGCAAGTGCCGCTGGCTCCCGGAGCGCACCGCCGCCGCGAGCCTGCGCCTGTGCCGATAGCCATGGCAACGCGTTAGCCGTCACACTGGCCTGAGCCGCCGCTTGCTGAGCGCGGGCGAAGTCCTCGGCAAGTGGCGTCACGGGTTCATGTCGCTCCGATTCGTGTGCTGAAGGGGTAACGCTGGTGGGGTTACGGGAGGGCAAGCAAGGGAAGCATCCGTAGGGCATGGCGTCGATAGCGGGACTCGGCCGACAGCGAGGTGCCGGGCCGCGGTCGTGAAAAGGCGAAATGAAGCGGGCGATGCTACGCGCATCCGTTCGCTGCGACCACGCTTGGACAGCCGTTTGAAGTCGTTAATTCGCGATGCTGCGTAGTGGCGCCGCGCCTGCCGCCACCGATTCAGCGGATACCCAACGTCCTGCACGTTGGGCATTGCGCATCGTGTGTCACCGATCAGGCGTCGGGCACCACCATCACCCCGGCACGCAAGCCGTTCTCGACGTTGGGGTTGGGAAACACAATGCGCTCTTCGGGGTGCGACACCGTGTAAGTGTTCTCACCGTCACGTGCCAACACGGTGCCTGCGGCGTAGGGTGTGAAATTTGGCGTATCGGCAGGAACGTCGAGAACGAAAGCGTCCGTGCGGCGCACGATTTCGGCAGCCACGCGAAAGCGTTGCGCATGCAGGACCTTGCCATCCTCGCGCAGCCCCATCTCGCCGCCGCAGAGCCAGCGTCGCAGCGCGGCGTCGATGCCCGCGAAGTCCGCCAGACGGTTCTGCCCGAACGGCGCCACCTTGCCGAGTTCGAGCGTGCAGCTCTCGGCGCCAAATCGTGCACATGTGTAATACGAAAACGTGACGGACGGCTGTTCGGTGCGCATCACTGCCTCGATGTCGGCGGCGGCGAGCGTATCGATCCAGTCGTCGCTCGGTGGGTGCTGCGGGGTGCCGGGTACGACCGCAAAGCGCGAAAAGAGCGATGCGCGAATCGCGGTGTGCATATCGACATGCCGGCGCTTGCGGCGCACGCCGTCCACCCCCGCGAAGAACTGCGCCACGATCACTTCGAGTTCGCGGGCGCGCTGCACTGCGGGGGACTCGGCACGTTTCGCGTGGGCGCCCTGGAACAGACGATTCAGGTCGTATTCGAGGTATCGCTTGCCGGCACGCACGGCGTCCGGGTTGCCGAGAATCACGAGCACCCGCTCGCGCAACGTCAGGCGAGCGTCGGCGATGTCACGCAGAATGCCGTCGACGATTTCGATGGGGGCGGTTTCGTCGCCGTGAATGCCACAGGACAGGACGGCGTCGAAGCGGCCGCCTTGTGACGTCCCAGCCTTGTCGGTGGTGTCGTTCGCGTCGGCCGGCGTGAGTTCGAGCACGCCTTCAGCGTGCCGTTGCCAGCGGACACCGCACGGATCGATGCCTTCGTCGTGGTGAGTGTCGCGCGATTCGCGCACATCGCTTAGCCAGTGGCGCAGGGCCGAACGATTGGCGTCGGTCATGATGAGAGATCTCCAAAAACGCAGATTCGTATTTTATGCGTGTCGTTCGTGTGACCGTCACATGGCTTCGCCAATGCCCTGCAACGCCCTGTTTACGCGGGTCTGCCGCGGCGTTGGACGCAAGCGCATTGTTCCGTCTGCCGAATCCGTGTCATCATGATCCGCATCGCACGCCATTCCATCGGGCGTGGCCTCCGGGATTGCCGTTCATGACTGATCTGTACATCGAAGGTGTCTGGCGCACCGCTAAAGGTGCAGAATTCCGCTCGCTCGATCCCATGTCGGGCGAGATTGTGTGGAAGGGCGGCGCGGCTGACGCGACCGATGTCGACGCCGCAGTACAGGCTGCCCGTCGCGCGCAGCGGGATTGGGCGCGGCGAAGTGTCGATGAGCGTCTGGCAGTGTTGCAGCGGTTCGCGGCCATCGTGACCGAGAAAACCGAAACGCTCGCCGACGCTATTGGCAGGGAGACCGGCAAGCCCTTGTGGGAAGCGCGTACCGAAGTGGCGACGATGTCCGCCAAGGTCGCGAATTCAGCCAAAGCGTATCTGGAGCGCACCGGCGAGCGGCGCAACGCGATGGCGGACGGGCAAAACGTCGTTCGCCACCGGGCGCACGGCGTGATGGCTGTCTTCGGGCCCTACAACTTCCCTGGTCATTTGCCCAATGGGCATATCGTTCCCGCTTTGCTCGCAGGCAATACCGTTGTTTTCAAACCGAGCGAACTTGCGCCCGGGGTAGCCGAGCGCACCCTTCAATGCTGGATCGAAGCGGGCCTGCCGCCGGGCGTGCTGAATCTCGTGCAGGGCGGGCGCGACACCGGGGCGGTGCTCGCAGCGCACGACGATATCGACGGGTTGTGCTTTACCGGCAGCTCCGCCACTGGCCGTGTGCTGCATCAGCAGTTCGCCGGGCGGCCGGGCAAGATCCTCGCGCTGGAGATGGGCGGCAACAATCCGCTGATTGTCGATGCCCCCGCCGACATCGATGCCGCCGTGCATGTGACGATCCAGTCCGCCTTTCTTTCGGCGGGGCAGCGATGCACCTGTGCGCGGCGCTTGCTAGTGCCGCGCGGGCCGCAAGGCGATGCCTTCATCGACCGGTTGACGTTCGTGACGCAACGCATCAGCGTGGGACGTTACGACGCCGAGCCGCAGCCGTTCATGGGCGCGGTCGTGTCGTTGCAGGCGGCGCGCCGCATGACCGCCGCGCAAGCCGATCTCATGGCGCTCGGTGCCCGCGTCATCCTGCCGCTTACTCAACCGGACGGCCGGTCCGCGTTGCTGACGCCAGGGCTGCTCGACGTGACGGCGATTGCCGCGCGCGACGCACTGCCTGACGACGAGTATTTCGGCCCGTTGCTGCAAGTGCTGCGCTACGACACTTTCGACGAGGCCATCGCGCTCGCCAATCGTACGCGCTACGGACTGGCCGCCGGGTTGCTCTGCGACGATCCGGCGCGCTACGAGCAGTTTCTTGCCCAGATCCGTGCGGGCGTCGTTAATTGGAACCGGCCGACGACGGGGGCCGCGGGCGCAGCGCCGTTCGGCGGTATCGGTGAGTCCGGCAATCACCGGCCTAGCGCGTGGTATGCGGCGGATTACTGTGCGTACCCGATCGCGTCGATGGAAAGCGAGCGTGTGGCAATGCCCGAACACCTCAGCCCCGGACTGGACTTTGGCGCGCCCTGACGGTGGTATCGACCGGATTTGTATTCTGCTTTCTCAGGAACTGACATGACGCGTTTTGCCTTGGAAGCCAACTTTGACGGATTGGTCGGCCCCACTCACAACTATGCGGGTTTGTCGTTCGGCAACGTTGCCTCGGCGAACAACGCCAATCGCGTATCAAACCCTCGCGAGGCTGCGCTCCAGGGCCTTGCGAAGATGAAGGCGCTGGCCGATCTCGGCTACGCACAGGGCGTTTTGCCCCCGCAAGAGCGTCCGTCGGTCGCGTTGCTGCGCACGCTTGGGTTTTCCGGCAACGACCACGCGGTCATCCGCGAGGCGGCCCGCACCGCGCCGGCAGTGCTCGGTGCGGCCTGTTCGGCGGCGAGCATGTGGACGGCCAACGCTGCCACTGTCAGCCCGTCGGCAGATACCGCTGACGGCCGGGTGCATTTCACGGCAGCGAATCTGTGCAGCAAGTTGCACCGCGCTATCGAGCACGACACCACGTCGCGCGTGCTGCGTGCCGCATTCCCCGATGAGGCGCAGTTCGCGCATCACAACGCGTTGCCGGGCTGGCCGTCCTTGGGGGACGAGGGCGCGGCAAATCACACGCGGTTTTGCGGCGCATACGGTGAGCGGGGCGTCGAGTTCTTCGTCTACGGACGGGACGACCTTGCGAGCAGCGTGGCGCCGCGCCGGTTTCCTGCCCGTCAGACGTTGCAGGCGAGTCAGGCGATTGCCCGTCTGCACGGACTGGCCGACGATGACGTGGTGTTTGCCCAGCAGCATCCCGACGCGATCGATGCAGGCGTTTTCCATAACGACGTGATCGCCGTGGGCAATGGCAACGTGCTGTTTTGCCACGCACTGGCGTTTGTCGATCAGGCGGCCGTGCTGGCAACGCTGCGCGATCGTCTGGCCGCCAGAGGCACTCAACTGGAGGTGATCGAGGTGTCTGCTGCGGACGTCTCGATCGAGGACACCGTCGGCAGCTACCTTTTCAATAGCCAGTTGCTTGCCCGAACCGCGGAGTCGGGCGGTGGCATGCGTCTGGTGGTCCCGCAGGAGTGTCGCGAACGTCCTGCGGTATGGCGTTACCTCGAATCGCTGGTGGCTGACGGCGGACCGATTTGTGAGCTACAGGTGTTCGATCTGCGCGAGAGCATGCGCAATGGCGGCGGCCCCGCGTGTCTGCGGCTGCGGGTGGTGCTGACCGAAGCGGAGCGCAAGGCCACGCATGCCGGGCTGTGGATCGACGATGCGCGTTATGCGGCGCTCACCGGCTGGGTGACGCGCCATTATCGTGACCGGCTGTCGGTGAGCGATCTGGCCGATCCGGCATTGCTCGACGAATGCCGTACCGCCCTCGACGAACTCACACAGTTACTTGACCTGGGTAGCCTTTACCCGTTCCAGCGCGACGTTTGAGCGCAACCCGCCAGCGGGCGCCGGGCAACGGCGCTGTGTGGCGGTCATTTTCTATCCGTAACGAAAGGAGTCGATTCGATGACGACGATCATTGGTTTGTCCGGCAGCCTGCGCAAGGGCTCGTACAACACGGCATTGCTGGTTGCAGCGAAGGCGGTGGCGCCTGCAGGCGTGACGCTCGACGTGCGCACATTGCATGGCATTCCGCTTTACGACGGCGACGTCGAAGCGAGTGAGGGCATTCCGGACGCGGTCGCCGCCCTGAAAGACGCCATCGCAAACGCGGATGGTTTGTTGCTGGCAACGCCCGAGTACAACAACGGCATGCCCGGCGTGTTCAAGAACGCGCTCGATTGGCTATCGCGGCCGCCTGCCGATAGTGCGCGAGTGTTCCAGAATAAGCCGGTCGCCATCATGGGCGCGTCGCCCGGTGGTTTCGGCACGATTCTCAGTCAGAACGCCTGGTTGCCCGTACTGCGCACGCTACAGACCACCCCTTGGTGGCAAGGCCGTCTGATGGTGTCGCACGCGAATAAGGCCATCGATACCGACGGTAATCTTCAGGACGACGCCGTGCGCCAGCAACTGGCCGCGTTTGTCGCCGGGTTCGTGACGTTTTTGAATGAAAGAAAAAGTGATGTCCGATAATATTCTTTTTTAATCAGTAAATTACGATTTTTTGTTGATGTAATTTATTTGATGGTTTGCGATGCTGAACCTTCGCCAATCGCGAATGACGAACCGATAAGCGACGCGATTCACGAATTGTCCTGCGATGCACTATGCTGGATGGAACGTGTCGGCCGACACGTCGATCGCGTCCTTTCGTAACCCCGGGGGTGTCGCCATGCAAATTGAGTTTCCGGATCACCGTCCCGTGTTCAACTACGAAGATCTGACGATCGAATTCGCGGTTGTCGTCAATGGCCGGCCGTTCGATTGCGCAGTGTCGGCTGAAGCGCTGGAGGATCACTTCGGCGCCCACTCTGCCCGCGCAGACGATCTGTTGCACGCCTTCGAACATGGGCGCAGTCATATCCATGCGCTCACGCGTGAATACCTGGCAATGGGGCTCGCGGGCCCCGTCCTGCTGCGCAGCGGGCACTTCCGCTGGGTGCGGGAGACCCGGCGTCAGGCGTCGCGTCGTTAGTCCGCTCATTCTCATCGGGGTAATACTTTCGCGTGCTGGACTTGATGGGCGTCAAATTTCGGACTGTTTAGGCATACGACTCAATAGGCGAGCCGTAGGGATCGGCGTAGACTAGCGTTGCCGCAAAAGAAGTTACACAACAGCGGCACCATTGCCGAAAACTAGAAGGAGTCGCCATGGGCTCGGAATTTCGCGTTGTCATCGCCTCGATCGCGGCCTTCATGACGTTGGCCGGGGCGTTTGCCACCATCCACGGCTTGCTTTATGACAAGACCTACGTCATGCACTGGGGAGTGGCTACTGTGCTGTTTGGCATTCTCTTCATCGTCGTGATGCTCACGCCGTGGCCGCGAGACGAAGAGGGCGAGACCAAGTCAAAGTCCTGAGTCGCGCCAACCGTTTGGTGTGCGGCGTCCTACACTGAGAATTGAGGGACGCCGCCGAAGTCACCCGAGAGTCACGCGGCCCCGGCTGGAAAAGCCGCCGGCCCCGTCGATTTCCCTGCCTGAATCGCTTCGCAACGTGCGTGACCTCGTTGTGAGGTGACGTATGTGCTCCGATATCCGCGTCTTCATTGCCTCCATCGCCGCGTTCGTGACGCTGGGAGGCATTTTCGCCACGATCCACGGTCTGCTGTTCAACCTGCCGGAGGTCTCCCGCTACGGCGTGGCAGCCGTGCTGATCGGTGCGACATGCACGGCTACCATGCTGATTCCGTGGGGCGAGCGTGAGAAGTCGTGACACGTCGATAAGCGTGTCGATGAGGGCATCGGCCGGCCGCTTCAGCGTGCCGGTGGGGCGAGGCGTGCCCGCACGCACATGAAGGCAGGCGCTTGCGACAATTCGTCGTACAGCCGGCGGTCGACGGCCTTCATCTCCGGCAACGGCAGCGGTTCGACCATGCGTTCGATCTGCCAGCCTGCCTCGGCGGCGGCATTCAGAATGCCCGCCAGCGGGCGCCGGTAGGACTCCACATACGGCTTCGGCTCCCCGAAGCCGCTCCAGTACATGCCGAAACGCGTGGTCTCGAAGTAGGTGCTGTTGCGCCGCGTACGCTCGTCCATCCAGTCGCGCATCGGATGCCCCATCGACCAGACCAGCGTCGCGCCGGGTTTGGCGACCCGCGCGAATTCGAGAAATGTCGGCCCAAGGTCTTCAACGTAGTCGAGCGCGAGGGCGCTGACGATGGCGTCGAAGCGATTGTCGGTCAGTGTCGCGAAGGTTTCACCGAGGTCTTGCACGTCGAACCTCGCAGCTAGCCCTTCGCAGCGTTTGCGGGCCAGCACGATCATTTCGGGGGTGACATCGATGCCGTGCACCGTCGCCCCTTGTCCGGCGAGCCAGGCGCTGTTGATGCCGGGGCCGCAGCCGGCGTCTAGGACTTGCAGGTCGGCGGTGTCGCCAAGCAGGGCGCGCGTGGCGGGGCGTTCGTACAGGGCGTTGTGCGGCTTGGTGACGGCAATCTCGGCGTAGCGTTCGGCGAAACTTGCGTAAGCGGTGCGTCCTATCGACGCTGGATCGGATGACGGCATGCGCGGCTCCAGGGTGACGGCCCCGTACGGCGCACGATGACGCGAATGCGCAAAGGTGACCGGGCGGCAGGGTGAAATAAAAATGCGGGGAGCGATTGTAACGCCAAAGCGGCAAATATCTGCCATGCCCGGCATACCTCCTGTTGCGATTTACAGGGATGTCGGGACGGAATCGAGCCTCCTCCGAGTGTCCGTGCGAGACCGATGTGGGACAATAACGGCCTTCGCCGCCGCGTCTGCCTTCGATGACGGGCGTTGTGCGACAGCCGTTATGGCGCAACAACATTCCCAAGCATGCCCCCATCCAGTCTTTCTCCCTCACCGTCCGACGCCTCGACCTTTGGTGCGGCCGAGACCATCGATGTCGCCGTGATCGGAGCGGGTCCCGCCGGTCTGATGGCGGCAGAAGTGTTGTCGGCGGCAGGATGGCGTGTCGATGTGTACGATGCCATGCCGTCGGTCGGTCGCAAGTTTCTGATGGCGGGCAAGGGCGGTATGAATCTCACGCACAGCGAGCCCGCAGCGCCATTCGTGGCCCGCTACGGCAAACGAGCGGACGTCGTCGCCCGATGGCTGCGCCGTTTCAGCGCGGACGACGTGCGCTCGTGGGCGCATCGGCTGGGCATCGATACGTTCGTTGGCACATCAGGACGTGTTTTCCCCGTCGACATGAAAGCGGCGCCACTGTTGCGTGCCTGGCTCACGCGGTTACGTGCGGCCGGTGTCAGGCTGCATGTCCGTCATCGCTGGCTGGGCTGGGAGGCACAGGCGGCTGCCGGTCCGGACGACCTGCGGTTCGCAACGCCGGGCGGTGAGCGCAGGGTACGGGCAAAGGCGGTGGTACTCACGTTGGGCGGTGCCAGTTGGCCGCAGTTGGGGTCGGACGCCGCCTGGGTACCCTGGTTGCAGGATCACGGGGTCGGCGTCGCGCCGCTTCTGCCTGCCAACGCGGGCTTCGAGACGGACTGGACGCCGCATCTGCGCGAGCGTTTCGCGGGGCACCCGGTGAAGTCCGTGACGATGACGCTGCCTGACGGCACGACGCGGCAAGGCGAGTTCGTGATTTCGACGCATGGCATCGAGGGCAGTCTGGTGTACGCGCTGTGTGCACCGATTCGCGATGCGATCCGCGCCAATGGCAGCACGCAAATCTATCTGGATCTTTTGCCGGATTGGCGTGAGCAGCGCGTGGCCGAGGAGGTAGCGCGCCCGCGCGGATCACGCTCGATGGCGAGCCATCTGCAAAGCCGTCTGGGAATCGCGGGGGTTAAGGCAGCGCTACTGCGCGAGTGCCTGCCGCGCGAGACGTTCAACGATCCGGCGGCGCTTGCGGCCGGGATCAAGCGGTTGCCGTTGACGCTGCTACGCACACGGCCGATTGCCGAGGTTATCAGCTCCGCCGGCGGCGTCGCGCTCGACGCACTGGACGCGCATTTGATGGTGAAGGCACTGCCGGGGGTGTTCTGCGCAGGAGAGATGCTGGATTGGGAAGCGCCAACCGGCGGGTATCTGCTTACCGCATGCTTCGCCAGCGCCTGCGCGGCGGGAGATGGCGCGGCAGCCTACCTTCGGGCCCTGCGCTGACGGCGCGCCCCGACGGCTGTGCCGCCGCCGGGTATCGCTCGTCTTCTCGGTCTGGTGTCGGCGTCAGCGGGGTCAGGCCGGGCGAACGCCCAGACGCCACAGCGAGGTGACTTCGGCACGTCTTGCAGCATGCAGCGGGTCGTTGGCATCGCCCGCCTTCGGATGATGCGGCCGCACGTCGTGACGCGCGAGCACGACCAGACCCGCCCCGTGGATCCACGACAACAACGTCTCTCGGGTGCGCAAACCCAGATGTTCCGCGAGATCCGACAGAATCAGCCAGCCTTCGCCGCCCGGACTCAGATGGGCCACCAAGCCGTTCAGGAAACCCTTGAGCATCTGGCTCTCCGGATCGTAAATGGCATGCTCGATGGGCGCATTCGCCTTGGCCGGCAACCACGGCGGGTTGCAGACGATCAACGGCGCCTTGCCCTCAGGGAACAAATCGGCATCCACGATCTTCACCGAACGCTCGTAGCCTAGTCGCGAGATATTCTCGCGCGCACACGCCAATGCTCGCGGATCGCGATCCGTCCCGACAACCTGCTGCACCCCACGACGTGCCAGCAACGCCGCGACGACACCCGTTCCCGTGCCAACGTCAAACGCCAACGACGTGGACGGCAACGGCGCCTGCTCGATCAACTGCAAATACTCGCCGCGAACCGGCGAAAATACGCCATACCACGGGTGAATCGATGCACCCAACGCCGGAATCGTCACCCCCTTCTTGCGCCACTCGTGCGCACCGACCAATCCCAGAATCTCTCGCAACGATGCCACCGACGGTGCACCGTCCGGTACCCCCCAGACTTCCGTGCACGCCTCTCGAACGTCCGGCGCTCGACGCAACGGAATGCCGTAGTCAGCATCCAGCGGAATGAGCACCATCCCCAAGATTCTCGCCCGCTGGGCCTGCGCCATGCGGTGCTTGTGAAAGGCTTCAGCCGGATTGACGCCGGTCTGCGTATCCTTCACCGCCGCTTTGCGACGTGGACGATGCGGCGGACGGTCAGCCCGACGCGCCATCGCCTGCATCAATTGCCGTGCATTCTGATAGTCGCCGCGATATAGCAACGCCGTTCCACCACACGCCAGATGGTACGCATCGTCAGCCGTGATCGTATCGTCGACAACTTCGACGCGGCGCGGTGGGGTAACTCCCGCTTCTGAACGCCAACGGGCAGTGACGGGGCGGCCGTCTTCGGTCCAGTCGAGCGTCGGGGTATTGTTCATGCTATGTCTTTTAATGGCGTGGCGGCGCTGTGAAGCTCTGACGGGATGCCTTCCCCAGACGGACCGGGGGCCCCTTTCCGCCTCTCAAACATAAACCCAACTCGCTGCAGAAAGGGGCCCCCGGTCCGTCTTCTTCGCTTCCTTCTGGATGCGCCGGAAGCCCGCATTATGCCTGCGTTAATACCCCTCCCGCCGGAAATGGCCCGTTTTTCACCGCTTTCGTTCGCGCTTTCGTTCGTTTAAGTTGTGCCTTCCGGAGCAGAGAACAATACGCCGATTGCCTCCCTTATCGCGCCATCCAACGCCGGGTCGATGCCCGGGATCGGCGCCGGCTGCATCTCAGGTGCCGGTCCGCCATGCCTCAACGCCGCCGCCATATGCGTGAGAATCGCCGCCCCAGGATGTAACGCCGCCCCGTGAGCGTCTCCACGCGGAACCGTGTCCGTGATCGTATTCGCCACCCGCTCCAACCCCACCAACGCAGGCCACCAACGCGCCGCCCGACGACTCACCAGTGGCGGCTCCGATAACGCTCGCTGCAATGCAATACGGGTGTCGTCCAGCGCCTTGTACGCCGCGCGCCGTGCCGCGAAAGCCGCATCGATGTCGCCCGCGTGGGCAAGCGCCGCATAGCGGCCCAGCGCGTCAAGCACTCCGGCAACACGCTCGTCAAGCTGACGCCGCTCCCACTTCGCCCACGGCAAATACCCCACCAACAACACGATGGCACACGCCGCCACTGCGTCGATGAAACGCGCGACGGCAATGTTCTGACTGCCCGGCTGCAACGCACCCATCACCAACATCAGGATCGGTAACAACAACGCACTGAATAATCCGTAGTTGCGCCGCAGCGCCCAAGGCAAACACGCAGCAAGCGGAATTAGCGTCGCCAGACTGACCAGACCGTTACGGTCGACCGCAACTACCGCCGCTGAGACTGCCACACCGACGATGCTGCCCACGCCACTCTGTAACGCACGGGCAAATACGGAGCCGTAGTTCGGCTTGAAAATCACCACGACGATCAACGGTACCCAATACGAACGCGGCAACGCTGTGATCGCTATGAAGATCTGCGCGACGAGCACGCACAGGCCAATGCGCACCAGATACCGCCATACATCCGGCCAAGGCCACTTCGGCATCCAGCGTGGATGCACCGTAGCCCGCGCCTGATGCCGTGCCAAAGCAATCAATGGCGCCTCGGCAGCATGCACGGTACCCGTGAGCAACGGCTCGGCTCGATGCAACGCCGACGCCAATGTCGGCGACCAATTGGCTTTCGCAACGGCGACGACGGCATCAACGTCGACCGGGCGATCTCTCGCAATGCTGCGGGCAACGCCGTACAAGGCGCGCCCAAGCGGCGCAGGTAAGGGCCTGCCTCCTTGCACAAGACCGATGACCGCAGACGTGATGGGCTCGGCAGCCAATATCTGCGCGGCGCGGCGCTCGAGGACATCCCAGCCGCTAACCGTGCTTGCGCGTGCCGTCAGCAATGTGTCGTAAGCCGCAGCAATCGCATTTTCGAGCGATCGGCGTGCGAGCCTTACGCGCGGTGTGCCGCTCGCTTCGAGCACGTTGGCCAACTGCTGATAGATGGCGGCGACAGCGTCACGCTCGGCCGCGCCCGGATGCCGTAGCCAATGCACGGCCATGAGCATTACGCTGAAAACGCCCCCCGCCGCCAGCAGCAGTGGCGCACGCCATTCGGGCGGCGGCAGCGCAAGGCCCCAGCCGACGATGAGGTAGATGACACCCTGCAACGTCGCGGCTGAGGCCACGTTGCCGAACGTTCCGACGAAGCTGAACAGCAGAATGGCCACTTGCAGCAGCACATGCGCGAGCCACGGGTTGAAGGCGTCGATATCGTGGATCAGCATACCGGCATAAAAACCCACGACGCCGGTGGCAATGGTCAGCAGGATGGAGCGTGCCCGTGCGCGATAGGGGCCGGTCCGGTCGCCCGTGATGGCCGGCAGCGCGCCGAGGGCGATGAGCGACGCATCGGCGCCATGACCGATGGCGGCGCCGATGGCCGTAGGCACCGCGACGGAGAGGGCGGCATGGACGGCGTCCCAGCGCGAGAACGCCACGGGTTCGAGCCGCGCCAGACGCGACATCCACGCGACGCGGTGGCCGGGTTCAGGCGTTGTGGGCATGGGGAGGGCTGCCGCTCCGTCGTCAGGACGCGCGCTCTGGCGTGTCGGTATCCATCAGCGGCATGAGCTTGCCTTGGCCGCGAATCCAGGCGTGATCGGCGCGCTCGGCCATCTCTTTGTCGCCCCGGCTGTCGCCGTAAGCGAAAAGCACGCGCGGCGGATAAGTCGTCCACCACGCTTCGAGGCGTCGCAATTTTTCGGGGCCCCAGCAGTTCGGCTGCGCGAATTGCCCGGAGAAGCGCGCCTGATCGTCGAACGCGAGTTCGGTGCTTAGCACGGCATCGAACCCGACGGAGGCGGCCCAGGGGCGAAGGTACAAGCCCGGCGAGGCACTGACCAGCACGACGCGGTGCCCCATCGCCCGGTGCTGCCGCAGGCGCGCAAGCATCTCGGGGCGCAGCAGATCGGGCAGACGCTGAGTGATGAACCGTTGGGCATCGTCTTCGAGCTGTGCCCGGGTACGCGTACCGAGCGACGCCCGTAGGAACGCCGCCTTGGCGGTACCTCGGTCAACGAGACGCAATGCAGCGCCGATCAGCCATGGCGACGCGAGCACGGCGCCTGCCACGAAACGCGGTGTACCGACGGTGTCACGCACAAACACACGCAGGCTGTCGGTGGTGGAAATGGTCCCGTCGAAGTCGAAGGCGGCGATGATGGACGCGTCTTGCATGCAGCGTCAGCGCTTGTCCGGCATGGGCGATGATGCCGGCGTTGCGCTGCGCGAGTCGGCGACGGCCACGAGATGCGGCCAGCGTTCACTCGCCTGCCGACCGGCAACAATCGCCTGTTCGTCGCGATAGAACGGCAGCACACCGGTGCCGACGGTTTCACGCAAACGGTCGATGTCCGATGGATACCGATGCTCGATCATCGCGTCAGCCGCTTCCGGCGCGGACGTGCTGGTCGCCACGGTGTTGGGGGACGAAGGTTCGTTCAGGCTCATGCCGGGCATTCTATACGGTGCGGCTTGCCCACCGCAATTCAATTGCCATGCTGACCGGACGGCCACTGTACCTGTCTTGCGACACATGGGTGCTAATGCTTGCTTGATTACTTGTACTCAAGCAAGCTAGCATGGCAGAACGTGCCATTTCGAGATTTTATGGGCTGAGTTGTGCTGCCGGACCCTGGCGATCTTAGGATTGCGTGATAACGACGTGGTGAAACGTCGGGCCGATCAGGCAAGGCTCGTGTGGAGATGGTGATAATGCAGCACAAGAACAGATGAGGCATCGCATATGCAGCTTCAAGCGTCTTGGTCGCGTTACACGAAAGTCACAGCTATCGGCCTGCTGGTGATTGCAACGATGGCCCCTGGTGTCAGGCTTGCGGGAGCGGCACCAGCGGGAGGCAGAACGGGCAAGGCTTCGGGGCCATCGGCCGCCGCTGCCGTGCCGGACAAGACGTCCGGTGCCACCGCCTCGCCAGAGACGGGCGGCAATACCGTTGCGCTCACGTCACCACCGCCCGGCACCAGTCAGCGTACGGTCACGTTTGCTCAACTAGGGCAGACGAACGGCCTGCGTCTGCGTGGCACGGAAGGGGCGGGCGATGTCAATTTCGGAATCCGACTCGATCAGACCGTCGCCTCGGCGTTGCTGCGGCTGCGCTACACCTATTCGCCCGCTCTGATACCCAATCTCTCGCAACTCAAGGTGTATCTGAACGAGGAACTGATCGCTGCGTTGCCGTTCAGCAAGCAGGACGGCGGCAAGAATCTGGTGCAAGAGATTCCGCTCGATCCGCGCCTGCTCTCGGGCTTCAACCGGGTTCGTCTCGTATTCATCGGCCATTACACCATGGAGTGCGAGGACCCGATGCACTCCAGCCTGTGGATGGATGTCAGTCCGCAGAGCGAGATCGTCACGAGTACTCAGCAGCTCTCACTGCGCAACGATCTGGCCACGCTGCCTACACCGTTCTTCGATCGGCACGATAACCGCGATCAGTCGGTGCCCTTTGTCTTCGGCGCGCCGCCGTCGCCTGCGGTGGTGCACGCGGCCGGGGTGGTGGCGACGTGGGCGGGGGCTATCGGCGACTATCGCCGTACGCGTTTCCCGGTCAGCGTAAACACGCTGCCGTCGAAACACGCCATTGTGTTCGCCACGAACGACACGTTGCCGCAGGGGCTCAATCTCGCGAAGGTCGACGCGCCGACGCTGCGCATGATGTCGAACCCGAACGATTCGTCGCTCAAGCTGCTGGTCGTTCAGGGGCGCGACGCCAAGGATCTGGAGACGGCGGTCCTGGCGCTTGTCTCGGGCCGCGCTGCGCTATCGGGGGAAACGACACGCATCGATGCGCTTGAGCCGTTGCCCCCGCGCCCGGCGTACGACGCGCCGCGCTGGGTGCGCACCGATCGGCCCGTCACGTTCGGCGAACTGGTCGACAATCCGAGCGATCTCCAGGTGAACGGCTATATGCCGTGGCCGATTCGCATTCAGCTCAATTTGCCGGCGGACTTGCTTACGTGGCAGAACACCGGCGTGCCGATGGATCTGAAGTACCGCTACACGCCGCCGGTCAAAACTGACGATTCGTCGATGAGCGTGGCGATCAACGATCAGTTCGTGCGTGCGTATCGTCTGCGCCCGGCAGGGGCGAGTGCCGACAAGAGTCACATGCTTGTGGAGTTGCTCGCCGACGGCACAACGGCCGACCGCAGGGAGGTGCGCATCCCCGCCTTCCAGGTGGCGGCGCGCAATGCGCTGTCGTTCCAGTTCGCGATGGAGCCGCACAAGGAAGGGATGTGCAGCCAGACGATCACGAACGCCGCACACTCGGCCATCGACGCAGACTCGACCATCGACTTCAGCGATTTGCCGCACTACGCCGAGATGCCGAATCTGAGCTTCTTCGCCGGCAGCGGCTTCCCGTTCACGAAGTACGCCGATCTTGCGCAGACTGCGATTGTCATGTCTAAGACACCCGACACGGCGGAACTCGAAACGGTGTTTTCGGCGCTCGGCCAGTTCGGCCGCTCGACCGGCACGTATGCCGACCGCTTCGACGTGCTCGACACGACGCAAACGGACCGCTTCAAGGACCGCGACCTGCTGGTGATCGGCAGGAAGGATGCCGCCGACCTTCTGGTCAAGTGGGGCAAGAATCTGCCGCTGATCATCGACAAGACCCGCCGCGTGCTGACGACGCAGCCGCAAGGCTATCGGGGGGATGGCGCGATGGGCTCGGCATTCACGGCAAGCCGCGTCGGTCCGGCTCGCATGGACGTACTGTCGCAAGGTCCGCTCGCGGCACTCGTCGGCTTCGAATCGCCCGTAAGCCCCTCGCGCTCGGTGGTCGCGATCAACGCGTCGAGCGACGATACCCTGCTCAGCGTGGTCGATGCCATTGACGACAGCACCCGGCGCGAAGCGATTCACGGCGATCTGGCGGTGGTCAATGGCGAGCGAGTCGAATCGTACCGGCTGGGGCGGACGTACTTTGTCGGCGACGTGAGCTGGTGGACCCGCATTCGTTATCACCTCTCAAGCCACCCGATTCTGGTCGGGCTGGTTGCGTTGCTCGCGGCCTTCGCGATTGCGCTCAAGTGCTTTGGCTGGTTGCAGCGTCGCGCGTCGCGTCGTCTGGAGCAGTGAATGGAACGCGCCGATGCTTATGGCCGGCGCCGTCGTGCCATGTTGCGCGCGCTCGCCGCGTGCAGCACGATGCCGATGCTCGTCAGTGTGACGCAACGGGTACATGGCGCACCGGCGAAGCCTGCGCCCCTTCGCGCAGCGGGCGGTCGTACGTGCGCGCCTGTCGACTGGCCCGACTGGACGCGTTTCAAGGCGGGTTTCCTGAGTGACGACGGACGCGTGGTCGATCACAGCACGAACGATCAGCGCACGGTGTCCGAAGGCCAGGCCTACGCGTTGACCTTTGCACTGATTGCCAACGATCGGGCCACGTTCGACAAAGTGCTCGACTGGACGATCAGTAATCTGGCGCAGGGCGATCTGACCGCCCATCTCCCGGCATGGCTCTGGGGCAAGAAGGACGACGCACAGTGGGGCGTACTCGACGGCAACCCGGCAAGCGACGCCGATATGTGGATCGCTTACGCGCTGGGTGAGGCGGGACGGTTATGGACGGAGCGGCGCTACACCGCGCTTGGCGCGCTCGTTGCACGACGCATCGCGTCGGAGGAGACAGATTTTGTCCCGGGACTTGGCCGCACGTTACTCCCGGCCCCGGTCGGTTTTCATCCGGCCAAGGATCTGTGGCGGCTCAACCCCAGTTACGTGCCGATGCAAGTGGTGCGGCGCCTGGCGGGCCTCTTCCCGGAGAGCGGCTGGGGACAACTCATCGCGTCGTCGCTCAAGCAGATCACGCTGACGGCGCCGCCGCTTGGGTTCGCCCCCGAGTGGGCAATGTACCGCGCAGGCCGTGGGTTCGAGATCGATCCCGAGACGCAGGGTGAGGGCAGTTACAACGCGATTCGTGTGTACCTCTGGGCGGGCATGCTCGCCCCCGGCAGCGAGGACTTTCGCGCGCTCAGACACACTTTCGACGGCATGTTGAAGTACGTGGCGACCCACGGCGCGCCGCCTGAGCGGGTCAATACGCGTGACGGCACTGCCAGGCAGGACGGCGGTTCGGGATTTTCAGCGGCGCTGGTCCCGCTGCTTCAGGCCGTGGGGGATACGACGCTGGCGCAAGCGCAAGTCGCGCGTGCCCGTTCTCTCGACGCGCAATCGGCGCCGGTCTACTACAACTCGGTACTCTCGCTATTCGGTCTGGGCTGGCAGGACGGGCACTTCCGTTTTGCCGCTGACGGCACGTTACAAGTGCCATGGGAGGCGGCTTGCGCCACACGCTGATTCGCTCCGCCTGTGTGACTTGCCTGCTCATGGCCGCAGGCGGTGAACATGTGCGTGCGGCCCCCGCGCCGAACGCCGGTGACAACAAGGCCGACGCCGTGGCGCCTAATCGAGACGTGCGCAATCTGCTCTCGAGCGCCACCCTCTGGCATGCGCGTTATCGCAACGATCTCGCCCGCGCCGCGCTGGAAAAGGCGTTGCTTGTGCAGCCGGATCAGCCCGACGCGCTCTCGCTGCTCGGTCAGATCGAGATTGAGGAGAATCATCCGCAGCAGGCGAACAAGGCATTGCAGACGCTGCGCACGCGCTATCCGAACGCCCTGGCGACGAGAGCGCTGGCCGACGTGATCCGTATCAATACCGTCGACAAGTCCCGCATCGCGCGCGCTCGTCTGCTTCAACGCAGCGGGCAGGCCGATGCCGCCTTCGCCGAATACAAGGCACTGTTTCCCGATGGTCCGCCCAGTGGCGATCTCGGCGTCGAGTACTTCCGGGCGCAGGCGAATGCCACCAACGGCTGGCCGGCTGCGCAACAAGGGCTGGCGAATCTGGCGAAGGCGTCGCCGGAAAATACTCGCGCTTCACAATCCTTGGCCGAACTGATGATCGACCGGCCGTCGAGCCGCCTTGCGGGCACACGCATGGTGGCAGAACTCGCGGCGCGTCCTGATGCGGACATGAACGCGTTGCTGTCGCTGTGGCAGAAGGGGCTGTCCAAGGCGGACGGCAATCTGGCGTGGTTACCCCTGTATCAACGCTACCTCGCGCTCGCGCCGAACGACGCCGAGATCCGCTCGGCCTATGACAAGCTGAATGCACAGCAAACTGCCCATACGCGCATGCTCGACGACCCCACGTACCAGGCGAAACAGGCCGGTATTCGGGCGCTCGATAAGGGGCGGCTGACCGATGCCGAGAAGTCGCTCGACGCAGCACGCGCCAAGCGACCTAACGACGGCGAACTGGCGGGCTCGCTGGGACTTGTGAAGATGCGCCAAGGCGATCACAAGGGCGCACAGGAACTGTTCGCGCAGGCCTTGCGCAAAGACCCGGGCAACGCCGGTAAGTGGCGCAGTCTGCTGCGGACATCGCAGTTCTGGGGCGCGATGTCCGAGGCGCGCGCCGCCCGCGACGCGGGCCGTCTGGATGAGGCTGACAGGCTCGTGCGAAGCGCCCTGGCGAGCGATCCGCGCAATCCGGACGGGCTGGCGCTGCTGGGCACCATTGCGCTTGACGACAAGCGCGACGGCGACGCCGAGCGGCTCTTCCAGCAAGCGCTCAAGGTCGAGCCGGATAACGATACGGCGCTGCGCGGCATGATGACCCTGTACTCGCGCCAGCAGCGCCGCACGGAGCTGGCGAGCTTGCTCGGCGACCTGCGCCGGCGCTTCCCGCAAGACAAGGCGCGCTTCGATAAGGCCGAGGCTGCCGCGTTGTCAGGCGACGCCGAGCGCGAGATGGCCGAAGGCCACAATGGTCCGGCGCTCGCGGCGCTCGAGCGTGCCGTCGCGCTCGATCCGGGTAATGCGTGGACACGCTATTCGCTCGCGGGTCTCTACCGGAAGCTGCGACTGCCGCAGATCGGCCGCGACGTGATGGCCGATGGCCTGCGCCAGCCACTCGAGCCCGACGACCGCGCGCAGATGCTGTACGCCCAGGCCATTTACCTGAACGTGATTGACGATGAGGCCGGGGCGCGAGCTTCGCTCGCACAGATTCCGGCGGCCAATGTCACACCGTCGATCCAGCGCATGCGAACGACGCTTGCGATTCGCGACACGGCCCGTCTGGCGCGTGAAGCGCATGCCGCGGGTGACGACGCGCTGAGCGAACAACGCTATCGTGAAGCGTTGACGATGGCGGGCGACGATCCGGAACTGATCGGTGAGGTGGCGCGTGCGCGCGTGTCGGCGGGGCAGCCGGAGCAGGGGCTTGCGCTCATGCGCGACTGGCTCGCCGCGCATCGAGACAAGCCGCAGCCCGATGCGCAATTGCGCTACGCGGAACTGCTCAATACGACCGAGCGCGATGCCGAACTCGGAACGTTCCTCGCGGGCATCGATCCGGCGACGCTCGGCGCGGATCAGCGCGACGAATGGCGGGATTTGCAAGATCGGCTGGCGTTGCGTCAAGCCGACCGGGCGCGGGCGCTGGGTGACTTCAAGACGGCACGCGACAAGCTTGATCCGTTGCTCTCGCGTCAACCGCCTGACAAGCGCGCGCTGTCGACGCTGGGCGATATTTATTTCGACGAACGCCGTTACGACGACGCGCGCAAGATCGCCGAAGCACAAATCCGTCAGGATCCGAACGATCAGGATGCACGCCTGTCGCTCGTGCGCGTGCTCTACGAGATGCAAGACGACGAGGCCGCCAACCGCGAGCTCGATCGCGCGTTGGCCGAGGCTGCGCCGGATGACGTCTGGACGCAACTTGCGGCCGTGCGACGGCTCACCGCGATGGATCGCTTCGACGAAGCCATCGCCCTGAACGACAAGCTGCGCGCCCAGTTTCCCGATACCCCGGCGGTAACGGTGCAGCGCGGCCGCATTGCGCAGTCCCAGCGTCACTACAACGAGGCGAAGGGATGGTACGACCAGGCGCGCAAGGAAGAGATCGTGCAAGGCGCACTGCCGGGCTATGACGGCATGACGTCGGCCGAGTCGGCCATCGACTCCTTGATGTCGCGTCGCAACAGCTATGTGGCGGCGGGATACGAAATCGATCAGAAGAAGGGGGACGGCGGCATCTCGATGTTCAACGCGCGCGCCGTGCCCGTATACGGCCAATACGCGATCGGTTACGACGGTCATGTGTTCGCGCAGACGGATTATGTCAACGCCGACTCCGGGGACTTGCCGCTGAACGGCACGTCGGAGTTTGGCACGCTGCCATTGCTCAATGTGCCGGCGTTCCGGACGGCCAATCCCGGTGTGTTGGGCGACTACGGCACGAAGCGCCAGAAGGCGCACGGACAGGCGCTCATGCTCGGGTATGAGAACGACTGGATTCGGGCGGATATCGGCCATACGCCCATCGGCTTCCCCATCTCCTACGTGACCGGTGGCGTGCGCCTGTTCGGCAACCTTGGACGCTACAACTACTGGGTCGACGCATCACGTCGGCCGATGATCGGCAGCATGGTGTCTTACGCCGGGGCGTATCTGCCGTTACCCGAGATATTCGGCGACGGCAAATGGGGCGGTGTGCGGCGCGACGCCATTACGTTCCACGCGTCACGCGACTTTGCGAAGTGGGGTGTGTTCGCACAAGCCAGTGTGGCGCGGCTCACGGGCGAGAATGTCCTGAACAACTCCGAGGTGTCGGCGCGCGCCGGTGTCGATCTGCCGCTCATCTACAAGCGTGACATGCGCCTGAACACGGGCCTCACGCTGTTCTTCGACAGCTTTGCGCAGAACGAGCGCTTTTACACGTACGGACACGGCGGGTACTACAGCCCGCAGACCTATGTCTCGCTGACGCTGCCACTGGAATGGTACGGACGCTTGCAACGCTGGTCGTACTATCTGCGCGGCTCCGTGTCGTTCTCGCAGAGTCAGGAGAAGTCGATGCCGTACTTCCCGACGGACGGGGCGCTGCAAGCGGCCAGCGGAAACCTGACGTACGGTTCGGGCGGCGGCTTCGGGGTCGGTTTCTCGGTGGTTGGACGCGCGGAATACTGGGTCGACCGCCAGTGGGTCATCGGTGCGCAGGTGCAGTTCGAGCGCTCTGACTACTACGCGCCGAATCGCTATCTCGTCTACATGCGTTATCACTTCGACGCGCGTCGCGGTGAGGTACCGATGCCGCCTTCGCCGGTACGCCCGATCTGGAGCTACTGACCCATGAGCGCTCGCCTCGATTCCGTTCTGACCATCGCCGTTTCACGCGTGTCCCAGGACGCTGCCTGGGAGGGCACATGCTGACGCTCATCGCCGTTGTCTCCAGTGCCGGTGGTGCTGGCCGCAGCACCGTCACGGCCCATCTGGCGGCGCAACTTGCGCACGCCTCGCATCCGGTCGTGGTGCTCGAACTCGACGCCCAGAACAGCATCGGCTCGGTACTCGGGCTGCGCGAGGCATGTGGCAAAGGTGTGATGTCGCCGAGCGTTGCGCCGGACAGTTGGCACAGCGTGTTGTGCGAGACGCCCGCCGGTGTGCCGTTGCTGCCCGCAGGCCGCACCGACGCGACAACGCTCGCCGCGCTCGGCCAGTGGTTGCAGCAAGACACCGGAGGCTTGCGTCGCCAGCTTGATGCACTCGGGTTGGCGCCGGGCACACGGGTGCTCATCGACACGCAACGCTTGCCCGACATGGCGGCGCAAGCGGCGGTGGCGGCTGCCGATCTGATACTGGGTATCGTGCCTGTGACAACTACAGGCTATGTCACACAACCGGATCTGATGGCGGCTTGTGCGGACCGCGTGCAGATGGTGCCGAATCTGGCCGCTGCCAATTCCTCGTTCAACAATGATCTTCTGCACCTGATGCAGGCGCGTGGGGGCGAGGCCGTCGTGCCGCTGCGTATTCATCGCGATGAGGCGATCAGCACGATGGCGGCGAACGGGAAGACACTGGCAAACGCCGGGTTCGGCTCGCAGGCAGCGCTCGATTTCGCGCGTTTGGCCGCGTGGCTGGTGCGCGCCACCACCCCGGACGAGGTGTTGGACCGGTCAAGAAGGGGCGAAAAATGATCCGCGACGCGTTGCGCTCTCTTCACCGGCTGGGTCGCGAGATGCTGGTCGTGCGTTTCGAAGTGCCGCTTAGACCGGGCGGGCGCTACCCAGGCGTGCTGCAGTGGGTGCTCGCCGCGACGGTGCGTTCGCCGCAGCATCGACTATGGATTTCGCGAATGGGCGACCGTGCTGTAGTGCTCTTGGCAGCGCGGCTCGACGTCCGTCAACTCGACCAATGGCGCGACTGGTGGCTACGCCTTGTGTTTCAACCTGCACGCCCGGGACGGCCCGACTATCCGGGACGTGCGCTGGCGTGGATCAACGAACGCGCTACGCATCGGATCGACGCCCCGGCCGATGCGAGTTTCGGGCAAATCGTGAGTGCGCTGGCGTGGCGCCGGGCCGACCGTCGCCCCGCGTTCCCGCCTTACACGGCATGGCTGGCGTTTCGGAAGTACTACGACCGTGTGCGGTCGTGGATGGTGCTGACACTCTTTGGCATCCCGCCCGGCACACCTGTACAACTCGCCCACCGATTCGACATGCACCTTGAGCGCGCGGTGCAGTGGCGTGTGACATCGGCGATCATCGCGCTGCTCGGGCTGATCGGCGTGTTCTGGATCGTGACGACACCGTTTGATCCCTTCGAGCAATTGCTGTTCTCGATTTGCACGCTCACGCTGGCGCTGGTGTTCCGGCGCCTCGACAGCCAATATTCCGTGCTCGTGCTGATCGGCTTGTCGCTGATTTCGACGATCCGTTATGTGTGGTGGCGTCTCACTCAGTCGCTGGGGTTTGACACCATGGCCGAAGCGACGGCCGGTTATACGCTTATCGCGGCCGAAGTCTACACATGGCTGATTCTGCTGCTCGGGTATGTTCAGACGGTTTGGCCGTTGCGCCGGCCCATCACGCCGCTGCCGCCGGATACGAGCCAATGGCCGACCGTCGATATCTATATTCCGACATTCAACGAGGCGCTCGAAGTGGTGCGGCCATCGGTCTACGCCGCTAGCGGAATCGACTGGCCATCCGACAAGCTCAACATTTACTTGCTCGACGACGGGCGTCGCGACTTCATGCGCGAATTTGCCGAGCTAGCGGGGGTGCACTACATGACCCGCCCCGACAACCGGCATGCCAAGGCGGGCAACATCAACCATGCGCTGGGCAAGACGCAGGGCGAGTTCATTGCCATTTTCGACTGCGACCACATCCCCGTGCGCTCGTTTCTGCAAACCACGATGGGAGCATTCTTAAAGGACGAGCGCTGCTCGCTCGTGCAAACGCCGCATCACTTCTTTTCCGACGATCCGTTCGAGCGTAACCTTGCCACGCGTGGGGCAGTACCTAATGAAGGGCGCCTGTTCTACGGAATCGTGCAGGACGGCAATGACCTGTGGAACGCCGCATTTTTCTGCGGATCGTGTGCGGTGCTGCGTCGCACGGCGCTCGAGGAAGTCGGTGGCGTCGCAATCGAAACGGTGACGGAAGACGCGCACACCGCGCTGAAGATGCACCGCCGGGGTTGGAACAGCGTGTACCTGAAAGTGGTGCAGGCAGCCGGTCTGGCCACCGAGTCGCTCTCCGGCCATGTGGGGCAACGCATTCGCTGGGCGCGCGGCATGACACAGATATTCCGTGTCGACAACCCGATCTTTGGCCGAGGTCTGAGCCTCGGTCAGCGCATTTGCTACGCCAGTGCCATGCTTCACTTTCTCTACGGCATTCCGCGCATTATTTTCCTGCTCGCGCCGATGTGCTACCTCTTTTTCGGGTTACACATCGTGCAGGCGGCCGCACTCAGTATCTGCGCTTATGTGTTGCCGCATATCGCGCACGCGAACATCGCCAACTCACGCATCCAGGGGAAATACCGGCATTCGTTCTGGTCGGATGTGTATGAGGCTGTGCTCGCGTGGTATGTGGCGCTACCTACGACGCTGGCGTTTATCAACCCGCGTTACGGCAAGTTCAATGTGACGACCAAGGGCGGCCTGATCGAGCAGAGCTTCTTCGACTGGAGCATTTCGAAGCCGTATCTCGTATTGCTCAGCGTCAATTTTCTGGGGTTCGTGGCGGGCGTATTGCGCTATTTCTACGGCCCGGTCCATGAGATGGGAGCGTTGATCTTCAATTTGGGATGGACGACGTTCAACCTTGCGGTTCTGGGAGCTGCCGTGGCCGTGGCGACCGAGGTGAAGCAGGTGCGCCGCACTCACCGGGTGTTGATGCGCATGCCCGCCACGCTATATCTGCCGGACGGACGCACGATGGCGTGCCACACGCGCGACTTCTCGGGCGGCGGCCTGGCGCTGCGAATGCCCGTGCCTATCGATCTGACCGTGGGCACCGAAGCGCAGGTGGCGCTGGCACGTGGCGTGAACGAATACGGCTTTCCGGTGAGCGTGGTCGGCGGGCGAGGACAAGACCTGTTTCTCTCGTTCCTGCCGCTCACCGAAGAGCAGGACAAACATCTCGTGCAATTCACGTTCGGCCGCGCCGACGCGTGGCGCGACTGGGATGCCGAGCGCGCACGGGACGAGCCGATCAAGGCGCTCTTCGAAATGCTGGCGATGGGCGTGCGTGGTTATCAGGTGCTGGCGAACTACCTGCTGAACAATCTCGTGACGCGTTGGCAGAATCGTTTGCGGGGTGTGCGTCAGCCGTAAGGCAGCCCGGACGGCATGCGGCGACGCAGGAAAGTAGTGACTCGGAAACGGACGAAACGTGAGCCGGACGACACCGGCGCCAAGGAACCATACGATGGGTATCTGGAACCTCTATTTCATTCTGAAGCTGTTGCTGCTGTGGGCAGGCATCATCGGCTTTCACGTGCTGCCGAACTTCGTTTTCGCGCTGTTGCTCACGATTCGGCTGCGTCCACGCTGGGCGCGCATCACGCGGCAGGTGATCGCCGTCCCGGCGGGGGCGGCATTGCTTTACTACGATTCGAACCTGCCGCCATTCGCCCGCTTCGTCGAACAGTTGCCCGCGCTGCTGCAATTCCGCGTCTCGTACATCACCGAACTGCTCGGACGCTTTGTCTCCGCGAGCGACTGGTTGTTGCTGGCGATCATGGTGCTCGCATACTGGATCGTGAACCGTTGGGTGCGCGTGACGACCTTCGTGCTGCTCGCGCTCCTGATCGTGCCGGGCGTATTGCGTGTCGGGACATGGGTGTCGGTCTCGCCGGTGGTGGCTGCACAGGGCGATAAGACGGCCGTCACGGCGGGTGCGGCATCGGGCGCCGCCGGTGGGGGAAGTGCGGCAGCGGGTGCCGGCGAATTCGTGGCGGGTAACGCAGAGGTGCCGCTGGGCGCAAATCCGGATGCGGCACTCAACAGCTTCTACGCGCGCGAACTGACGCGCTCCGTCTCGCTACCGGCACAGGCCGGGGCTGGCCCTGACTTCGACATCATCTTCCTGCATATCTGCTCGCTCTCGCAGGACGACCTCGATGTCGACGATCTCGCCAACCAGCCGTTGCTCTCGCGCTTCGACTTCGTCTTCAAGAATTTCAACTCGGCGGCGAGCTACAGCGGCCCGGCAGCCATTCGCGTGCTGCGCGCCGACTGTGGTCAGCCAACGCACAAGGCGCTGTACGATCCCGCCGGTTCGCAGTGCTATGTGATGAGTAATCTGAAGACGCTTGGCTTTACGCCGGCGCTCGCAATGAACCACGACGGGCATTTCGACAACTTCATGCGGGAAGTGCAGCAAAACTACAACGTCCAGGGCATTACGCCGTTTGACAATACGCAAGCGCGTGTTGTCATGCGCTCATTCGACGAAACCCCGGTCCGCTCGGATGGCGACGTGCTGCAATCGTGGTGGAAGCAGCGCACCACCATGCCGGACAAGCGTGTGGCGCTCTACTACAACACGATCTCGCTGCACGACGGCAACCGTCTCGAAGGCTCGACGCTCACCAGCGCGCAAAGCTATCCGACACGCGCCAAAGCGTTGCTCGACGACTTCAACCAGTTCATCGACACCATTGCGAAGTCGGGCCGCAAGGCCGTCGTGGTGTTCGTACCGGAACATGGGGCCGCGCTGCGTGGCAGCAAGCTGCAAGTCTCCGGTATGCGTGAGATTCCACTGCCCGGGATCACGCACGTGCCGGTCGCGGTCAAGCTCGTGGGTTTCGGCAACGATGCGACGGCGGCTCGCAGTACGCCTGTCACGATTTCCACGCCCACGAGCTATCTGGCGTTGATGACGCTTGTCTCGCATCTTGTCGCGAACAACCCGTTCGCGGGGACACCGGATCTGGCGCAGTATGCAAACGATCTGCCGCAAACGGCCTTTGTGTCCGCGAACGAGCAGACAACCGTCATGAAGTACGACGGCAAGGTACTCATTCGCGGTGCGGACGGTGTCTGGCTGGATCTCAGATCGATGGAGTAACGCACGCTCACGTTTTTTCCCGGAATCGCGCATACTGTGTGTCTCGCCCGCGCACGCGGGCAGCGCAGTCTTGTATCGCCGTTTGATATTGCCTGATTCGAACATTCCGGGAGTTACCGTGCAATACACAAAATTCGGCCGCACCGGCCTGAGCGTTTCCCGCCTGTGCCTGGGTACCATGACATTCGGTCTCCAGACCGAAGAGGCCGCGAGCCACGCGATTCTCGACCGCACGTCGGACGCAGGCGTCAATTTCATCGATATTGCCGACGTCTATCCGCTCGGTGCCGATACCTCGCTCGCCGGGCGCACCGAAGAGATCGTTGGGCGCTGGCTCAAGGGGCGTCGCGACAAGTTCATCGTTGCCACCAAAGCGTGCGGCCAGATGGGGCCGTCGCCGTGGGACAAGGGCGCGTCGCGCAAACACCTGCTGTCGGCTATCGACGCCTCGCTGAGCCGCTTGGGTACTGACTACGTCGACCTCTATCAACTGCATTCCGACGACACCGACACGCCGATCGACGAGACACTCGAAGCGCTCGATACCATCGTGAAGTCGGGCAGGGCCCGCTATATCGGTGTGTCGAACTACCTCGCGTACCGCCTCGCCCGGGCGCTTGGCCGTGCCGACGTGCTGCGCCTGGCGCGTTTCGTGTCGGTGCAGCCGCGCTATAACCTCCTGTTCCGCCAGATCGAGCGCGAGCTGTTGCCGCTCGCCAACGAAGAAGGGCTGGCCGTCATCCCCTACAACCCGCTCGCTGGCGGATTGCTGACCGGCAAGTATCGGCACGACGCCGCACCGAGCGAAGGGCGCTTCACTACCGCGACGGTCGGCAAAGCCGGGGCGATGTACCAACAGCGCTATTGGCACGAGCGCGAGTTCGAGACCATCGAGACGCTCAAGGGCATTGCGAAGGACGCCGGCGAGTCGTTGACGCGCCTGTCGCTCGCATGGGTACTCGCGAATCCCGTCGTGACGTCGGCCATCATCGGCGCGAGCCGCGTCGAACAACTCACGGAGACGCTGGGGACTATCGATTACACGCTCGATCCGGACCTCAAGGCGAAGCTCGATGAAGCGTCGCATGCCTATCGCTGGGGTGACGCGGCCCGATAGGCGCCGCACGCCCAGTTGTTCTTTCGACTCATCAAACGAGGCGGATCATGACAAAACGCATTCTGGTGGCAACCGACGGTAGCGAATCTTCGCGCCGTGCGCTGCGAGAGACCGCGGCCTTCGCGCGCAACGGCGACGCGATCCGCGTTATTCATACGGTGGAAGACCCCGTCAATCTGTTGACGTCGGCCTTCGGCAAGTTCATCGATCTGGAGCAAGTGCGCCGCGACATGCAGCGCGAGGGGGAGGAGGATCTCGCGAGGGCGGTGCTGTATCTGCGTGACGAGGGGTTCGACGCACAGGCGCATCTGCTCGATTTGCGCACCACCGGGGAGACGGTTCCCGAGGCCATGACGCGCGAGGCCAACGAGTGGGGGGCGGACATCATCATCGTTGGCACGCATGGCCGTAGCGGCGTGCGTCGCGTCATGCTGGGCAGCATTGCCGAGCAGATTCTGCGCAGTGCAGAGGTGCCGGTGATGCTGGTGGCAGGTGAGGCGCGACCGCATATGCCCTTGCGCTCGGGCGGGCACTACGAGCGGATACTTGTCGCGCTGGACGATAGTGAAACGTCGCACCGTGCGTTCGAATATGCGCTGTCGCTTGCCCGCACGCACGGGGCGTCGTTACGCGTTGTGCATGTCCTGGATCTGCCGGGGCCGTTTCTCGCTGACTTCGACCCCAAGCCGTTGCTCGATGCGGTGCGTGCTGTGGGGGAACAAGTGCGAAGCTGGGCAAAGCAGCGATTGCAGGAGGCCGGGGTGCCGGGGGAGATCGAAATGCGGGAGATTCAACCGGTGGGCGAGGGCGTTGCCGATCAGATCATCGCCGCCGGTAAGGATGCCGACGTCGATGTCATCGTGCTCGGCACACACGGGCGGCGTGGCTTCCGTCGCTTCACGCTGGGCAGCGTGGCGGAAGATACGGCGCGTCACGCAGGCCGTCCGGTGTTGCTGCTGCCTGCGCATGCGCCGGTGGAGTGAGCGCGGCTGCCAGCGGCGCACGTTGGGCAAGCACGCCCGCCGTGCGCCATGTCAGATGAGCGTGTGCGCCCTCAGACCGCCGGGCCGAGTTCGGCGAGCAATGTCTTGAGTGGCGTGGCGGCGTCGGCCAGACGGGCCGGATCGATCACCGCGCGGCGGCCGACGAGTTCGCGCGCGGCAAGAAACTCCTGCGCACGGTTGATGCTCGCAGCCGCCACGACGGCGCCTTCACGCAGATAGAACAGCATGAAGACCGCCGCCCCTTGTGCGTCGGGCAACCGGCGCTCCACCACGGCGTCGTGGCCTTCGGTCATGCCGACCATCTGCAGTTTCGCGTTGAACTGATCGGACCAGAACCACGGTGCGGTCGCGACCGCCTTCGGCGTGTCGCCATGCACCACGCTCGCGGCCACCTTGGCCATTTCGCTGGCGCTCGGCACCGACTCCAGACGGATACGGCGGCCCAGTGCGGGGTGTTCGTGATGCGCGCAATCGCCCACCGCCAGAATGGCCGGATCGCTCGTGCGTGCGAATTCGTCCACGACGATGCCGTTCTCGACCGCCAGACCGGCTGCCTGAGCAAGTTCGGCGTTCGGGATCAGGCCGATGCCGACCACCACGACGTCTGCCGGCAGACGTTTGTCACCGGCCACGACGGCGACAACCTGACCGGTGGCGTCCTGCTCCAGCGCTGTCACACCGACACCGACCTGCACGTCCACACCGTTTTCGCGGTGCAGCGTCGCAAAGAACCCGGCGAGATCGGCTTCCGCCACGCGCGCCAGCAGGCGCGGCGCCGCTTCGAGCACCGTCACGCTGGTGCCCGCCTTGACGGCGCTTGCCGCCACTTCCAGACCGATATAGCCGCCGCCGACCACGACCACACGCTTCCCCGGTGTGAGGGCTTCGCGCAGACGCTGTGCGTCGGCAATGTTGCGCAGGTAATAGACGTTCGGTGCATCGCCGCCCGGGATGGGCAGCGGGCGCACACGGCCGCCGAGGGCCAGCACCAGATGGTCGTAGCCCAGCGTCTGGCCGTCGTCGAACGTGACAGTGCGTGCCGCGCGATCGATGGCCGTGGCCGTCACCCCGAGGCGCACGTCGACTTCGGCCTTCTCCCAGGCATCGGCCGGACGGATCAGCAGGCTGGCTTCATCGGCCTGACCGGCCAGAAACGCCTTCGAGAGCGGCGGGCGGCGATAGGGCAGATGCGTTTCGCTGCCGGCGAGCACGATGCGGCCGGTGTAACCGAGTTGACGCAGTGCGAGGGCGGTTTCGCCGCCGGCCTGACCTGCGCCAAGGATGACAGTGGTGGAAGTGGCTTCGGACATGAGGATGAAAGCGAGAGAATTTGGCCGTCAGTGTAATGCATCAGCGCACGTGTGGCGCTCACGCTGTGGCTGACATCGGCCAGGCCATCGCATCAGCTCATCGCATGACTCGCCGCAGTGGCCCGTCCTCGCAGCCAGTTGATGCTCGCGAATAGCAGCACCGCGAACACGATCAACATGGTGGCGACGGCGAGGATCGACGGATCGATGGCGTCACGGATACCGCTCCACATCTGGCGCGGCACGGTCTTCTGGTCTGGCCCGCCGATGAAGAGGATCACGATGACCTCGTCGAACGACGTGGCGAATGCGAACACGCTGCCGGTGGCGACTGCGGGTGTGATGAGCGGCAACGTCACGCGCCGGAACGTGGTCCATGGCGTGGCGCCGAGGCCCGAGGCCGCGCGCAGAAGGCTCTGGTCGAACGACAGCAGCGAGGCCGTCACGGTGATGACGACGAATGGCGTGCCCAACGCCGCATGGGCAAGAATCACGCCGGGGTACGAATTCACGAGTCCGAGCGGCGCGAAGATCAGATAGAAGCCCGCCGCCACGACCACGATGGGCACGATCATCGGTGAGATGATGATCGGCATGATGACCGAGCGCAACGGGAACTGCGAACGGCTCAGGCCAAGCGCCGCGAGCGTGCCCAGACACGTCGCAATCAAGGTCGACGCCGCGCCGATGCCGAGGCTGTTGAGCAGGGCTCGCTGCCAGTCGGGGCTGGTCAGCGCCTGCTGGTACCAGCGCATTGAAAAGCCGGTCAACGGATAAGAGAAATAAGAACCGGCGTTGAACGAGAGCGGCACGATTGCGAGAATCGGCGCAATCAGGAAGAACAGCGTGAGCGCGGTATGCAGGCGCACCCAGCGCGACGCCACACGTTCCGTCAGTACGGTATTGCGTTTGTCCGGCATGGCTTGTCTCCTATGTCGCGAGCAAATCAACCGAAGCGCAGCCGGTCGATGCCGACGATACGGTTGAAGATTAAGTAGAAGACCGCCGTGAAGATCACGAGATACGCCGAGAGCGCGCCCGCGAGTCCCCAGTTGAGTTGCGTATTGGTCTGCATGGCGATGAGCTGGCTGATCATCTCGTCGCCCGCGCCACCGAGCAGCGAGGGCGTGATGTAGTAACCCAGCGCAAGCACGAAGACGAGAAAGCACCCGGCACCTACCCCCGGCAGGGTCTGCGGAATGTACACGCGCACGAACGCCGTGAACGGATGCGCACCAAGCGATTTCGCCGCACGCATATAAACGGGTGGCACGCTCTTCATCACCGAATAGATCGCGAGAATCATGTAGGGCAGCAGCACGTGGGTCATGCCGATCAGCACGCCGGTACGGTTAAAGATCAGCGGCACGGGATGCGTGGTGATGCCCAGGCTCGACAACAGGCTGTTGATGACACCGCCGGGTTGCAGCAAGACGTACCACGCCGTTGTGCGAACCAGCAGCGATGTCCAGAACGGAACGATGACGAACAGCATCAGCCGATTGCTTTGCTTCTCGGGGAGATTCGCCAGCAGCCACGCGACCGGATAGCCGAAGACGAGGCACAGCAGTGTCACGGTGGCGCTGATGGAAATCGTGCGCACGAACGCCGCGCGATACACCGAGGCGTTCTCGGGCAGCGCGGCGATGACCCCTTGCGGTGTGACCTGCGCATCCATGCCGGCGAGCAGATAGTCCGGCGTGGGCGAGGCGGCGGCACGCTTGAGCAAGCGCCACGTTTCGGGCGAGCCCCAGCGCTCGTCGATCTCGATCAGCACGGGCTTCCATGCCGGCGGCGCATCGTTGCCGACGGCGCGTGCGGTGCGCATGAGCAGACTGCGAAACTCGGGTTGCGCGAAGTTCATGCGTCGGGCAATGGTGCCGAGCTGCCCGCTTTCGTGCGCTTGTTTCAGACCCGCGGCGAGCTGGGCAAACGTCGCCTCGCCCGGTACGCCGCTGCCGTCCCACGCGTCGAGCGCACGGGCGAGCTGCGGCATCCCGTCGGCGATTTCCTGATTCTGCACACTCCTGGCGAGCAGCAGCGCAATGGGCGCGATGAACGTCGAGAGCAGAAATACGATCAACGGCAACGCGAGCATCAGCGCCCGCATCGACGCGCGCCTTTGCACGCGCCGGTAAGCGGCGAGTCCTTCGGCGCTTGCCGGCGCGTGTGACGTGGCATGAATCGATGCGGGCATATCGGTCATCTCGCGCTGTTAGCCGTTACTGCGTCAGCCAGACCTGGAAACGCTTGTTGATGGCGTCGGCATTGTCGGCCCAGAAATTGGCGTTGATCTGCACGGCGCGCTTGAAGTTCTCCGGCGCGGTCGGCATATCGGCCAGACGCTGCTTGTCGACCAACGCCACGGCATCCTTGCGCGGCGGCGCATAGGCGATGTACTTCGACAGATCCGCCGACGCCTTCGGTTGCGACGCCGAGACGATGAACTTCGCGGCGGTGTCGGCATGTTTCGCGCCGGCCGGCACGCCCCACCATTCGAAGTCGTAGACCTGCGCATCCCACACGGCCTTGAAGGGCTTCTTGTCCTTCTTCGCGGCGTCGTCGATGCGGCCGTTATAGGCCTGCACCATCACAACCGCGCCGTCGGCGAGCAATTGCGGCGCCTGCGCGCCGGACTCCCACCACACGATGCTCTTCTTGATCGTGTCGAGCTTTTTGAACGCGCGGTCAACACCGGCGGGCGTGGCAAGTACCTTGTACACGTCCTTCGGATCGACACCATCGGCGATCAACGCCCACTCCATCGTGACCTTGGGCGACTTGCGCAGCCCGCGCTTGCCCGGGAATTTCTGCAAATCGAAGAAGTCGTTGACGGTGCTCGGTGCGGTTTTCAGCTTGCTGGTGTCGTACGCATAGATGGTAGACCACACCATGCTTGCGACCGCACACTCGCTGATCGAGCCGGGGATGAAGTCGCTGGTCTTGCCGAGCGACTTCTTGTCGAATTTCTTGAGCAACCCTTCGTCGCAGGCCGTGATTGCGTCGTTGGTTTCGAGGTCGATCAGATCCCACGTGGTGTTCTTCGCCTGTTCCATCGCCGAGAGCTTGGCCAGGCCGCCATCGTACGATTCCGTCGCGAATGTCACGCCGGTGGCTTGCGTGAACGGCTCGAACCAGGCCTTCTTCGCTGCCGCTTCGAAGGCGCCGCCGAAAGTCACTACACTGAGCGTTTCCGCAGCGTGCGATGTGACGGCCGCGAACGCGAGTACCGCGAAGGCGGCGCAATGAGTTTTGATGGGAGTGCGCATGTCAATTGGCTCCTGCAGGTGCGGTCAAGATGAGGGACGGGGAAGGCGCGTTGGGAGAGTGGATCGTTTGCGCCGTGCGCGGCGCGCAGGCGGCGAGAATCTTGCAGTCGTCATGACGCCAGGCGACGTCGATGGTGTCGCCGGCACCGGGCAGTGCATGACGCTGCGTGTTGGGGACTTTCACGACGATGGCGTCGTGCGAGCCGAGTGTGAGGTGCACGCGATGGTGATCGCCGCAATACACGATCTCGTCGACACGTGCCCGCACGACGTTGTTCTGTTGGTCGCCGTTCGGAAGGCCGTCTGCCCCAGGGATGTGGGCGCGTTCGGGGCGCAACGCGAGCATCGCATCGTCACCGGCGCTCAACCCTTGCTCGCAGCGGCCGCGAATCATGCTGCCGTCCGACAGCGCAAGCGTCGCCCAACCTTCGTGAACGCTCACGACATGGCCGGTCAATCCGTTGTTCTCGCCGACGAAATTCGCGACGAATGCGTTCTGCGCGTTCTCGTAGAGTTCGCTCGGCGGCGCCGCTTGCTGAATGCGTCCGTCGGAGAACACGGCCACGCGATCCGACATCGTTAGCGCTTCGGCCTGATCGTGGGTCACGTAGACGATGGTGAGCGACAGTTCCCGATGCAGCCGCATGATTTCGTATTGCATCGTTTCGCGAAGGCGCTTGTCGAGCGCGCCGAGCGGCTCGTCCATCAGCACGACGCTCGGCTCGAACACCAGCGCACGCGCGAGCGCCACGCGCTGTTGCTGCCCGCCGGAGAGTTGCGCGGGGCGCCGGTTGGCGAGGTGCGACAGCTCGATCATGTCCAGGGCGCGTTTGACGCGGACGTCCTGTTCGGCACGGCTCACGCGCCTGACGGAGAGCGGAAAGGCGACGTTCTGCGCAATCGTGAGATGCGGGAAAAGGGCGTAGTTCTGAAACACCATACCGATATCGCGGCGATGCGGCGGCTTGTCGTCCAGACGCTTGCCGTCCAGGCGAATCTCGCCGTGGGTGGGCGACTCGAAGCCCGCGAGCATCATGAGCGTGGTCGTCTTGCCCGAACCGGAAGGGCCGAGCAGCGACAAGAACTCTCCCTTGCGCACATCGAGGTTCAGGTCGTCGACGACGCATTGCACGCCGTCATACGACTTACTCACGCCCGAGAACGAAATGAAGGATGGATTCGACATCGTGATTGCGTCCTGTCTTCGAAACTTAGGGCTGTGCCAGCTTGGCAGCCAGATAGCGTGCGAAATCGTAGTTCGGGCGCTCCAGCCGGCTCAGATGGCCGGGCTTCGCGAGTGGTGCATGCACGCCTCGGAACACGGCCTCCACACCGCGCCGGTCTTCGGCGTTCACTTCGTCGAGCAGCGCTTTGAGCGTGACCATATGGGCGTTGGCTGCTTCGTCGGCAATGAACTCGGGCGAGAGGCCGCCGCCGAAGCGGATATGCACCCGGTCAACGCCTCGGGGCTGGAGCACGAGATACCAGAAGTACCCAGGGGTGAGCGTGACGAGGTGCGTCGGGTAGATGGCGAGCAGCGCCGTCGTCTTGCGCCAGTGGCCTTCGAGCCGCGTGTTATCCGGATGCGCGTTGCCGATAGGCAGCGTCGCTTCCTTGGTGATCCAGTGGTAGTTGAAAGCCGGGTGACCCGGCGGGCACTCCATTTCTTCGAGCTTCGAATGGGGGCCTACCGTGGCGCGGTGCAGCATCGGCAGGTGGTAGCTCTCCATGAAGTTTTCGGCAAGGATTTTCCAGTTGGTGTCCCAGACGTGTTCTTCATAGAAAGTTTCGATGTAGTCGGTCATGCCGTACGGCGCGATCAACTCGGTGAGCCCGGCGAGCTGTGTGCCGATGGGTGGCGCATCGTTATCGAGCGTCACGTAGATCCAGCCTTGCCATTGCTCGCAGCGAATCGCGGGCAGTTGATAGCGCTCTTTGCAGAAACCGGCTTGCTGATCCATCATCGGCGCGCCCTTGAGCTTGCCGTCGAGCGAATAATTCCAGGCGTGATAAGGACACACGATTCGTCTGACGTTGCCGCGCCCTTCGAGCAGCACTGACATGCGGTGCAGACAGACGTTGGACATGGCGCTTAGCTGCATCTGCTCGTCGCGCACCACCACGATGGGCTGATCGCCGATCTGCGCGCTCAGGTAGTCGCCGGGCGCGGCGAGGACGCTTGCGCGGCCGACGCATTGCCATTCGTGTGCAAAGATATCGCGCTGCTCCCTCGCGAGAAATTCAGGAGATGTGTACACACCGGGTGGCATGGCCCGTGCGTCGTCGAATGGGCGTTCGCCACCGGTACGCAGTGCGTCGATGAGCGATTGCCCTGCGGTCGTCCCAGTCTGGTCAGCCATGAAGCCCTCCGTTCATTCGCCGGAACGCTTCAGGCAACGTCGCAAGCCCTGGCGCACCGCATTCAACATGAACATCAATCTATCAAGCCAAATTGCCAGCCAAAATATTGTTTTTGGATACAGGGCAAAGGTTTTCCCTATGCAGTCTGTTTTGCACCGTTGCCCTGTGCGTCACTGCGACGACAGATGCAGGCGCCGGATGTCGTTCTCGCAAAAGGCCGCGAAGCGCTCCACGACCCGGCGCGGCTTCATCGTGCGCGATTGCGCGATGCCCAGCATGGTGGCGTTGACGTTGTCTTTGAAGCGCTTGATGACGAACTCCTCGCCGTCCACCGTGCGATTCGATTTGAGCGGGAAATTCAGCAGGCTGTAGCCCAGTCCGTTTGCCACCATGCCGCGCACCACTTCCGGTTGCGAGGATCGGAATGCGGGGACGGGGCGGTTGCCGACAGCGTCGAAGAGCGCGGCAAAATACTCGCGGCTGTGCGGCAGATCGAGCATGACATAGGGCTCCGGCAACAAGTCGGCCAGCGACACCTTGCGTGCGCGGGCGAGCCGGTGCGTGCGGGGCAGGATGGCGTAGGGCGGCAGCGAGAGCAGCGGCGTGAAGGCGATGTCCTCGCTCAGATCGAGGCTGTACGTGAGGACGATATCGAGCGATCCGTCGTGCAGGCCGCGCAGCAGCCCGTCTTGATGTGCTTCCACCGTACGAAAGGAGATGCCGGCGTGCTCTTCCGTAAAGCGGCTGATGAGACCCGGCATCAGCGGCGGCGCGAGCGAGGCAAGACAACCCAGCGCAATGGAGCCGGTCATGCCGCCGTCCATCTCCTTGGCGGCCATTTGCAGTTCTTCGGCGGTCTTGAGCAGGTTACGTGCCTGCCCCAGCAGATCGCGTCCCGCTTGCGTGAGCGATAAGCCGCTCGCGTGATGCCGGATGAACAACTGCACGCCGAACGACACCTCGAGATCCGCGAGCGCGGTGGAAATGGACGGCTGCGAAATATGCAGCCGCCGGGCTGCGGCAGTGAAGGACAGGACTTCCGCTGTGACCACGAAATAGCGCAGTTGGCGCAGCGAGTAGCGCAGGGGCTGATTGTCCATCGGCATCGCTCCATTGGGCAGCATGGTTCGAGGACATTGTGAAACCGAAAAAAAAGTCTGCATAGTCAAATCCGATGCCCTGCATTTTTTAAATATATTTTTCGGATTCTGTCGAGGCGCGTAGATTGCCGCGAATGACCCACCCCTACGGGTCGTTGGAATCAATCTGCCTTCGGAAGGACGCAAGCCATGACAGTGCATACAACGTCAATCGATACGCTCGTCGTCGGCGCCGGGCAGGCCGGCGTGGCGATGAGCGAGCATCTGAGCAAGCTCGCCGTGCCCCATCTCGTGCTGGAGCGCTCGCGTATCGCGGAGCGCTGGCGCACCGGACGTTGGGATTCGCTCGTAGCCAATGGCCCGGCGTGGCACGACCGGTTCCCCAACATGACGTTTACGGGCGTCGATCCCGATGGCTTCGCGCCGAAAGAGCAGGTGGCGGACTATTTCGTCGACTACGCCCGAAAGATCGAGGCGCCTATCCGCACGGGTGTCGAGGTAACCAAGGTCGTGCGCAACACGGGCCGGCCGGGATTCACCGTGGAGACCTCGGACGGCACGATCGAAGCGCAGCGTGTGGTGGTGGCGACCGGGCCGTTCCAGCGTCCCGTGATTCCGCCGATTGCGCCCAAGGACGCGCGCCTCACCCAGATCCACTCGGCCGACTACCGCAACCCGGAGCAACTGCCGCCGGGTCACGTGATCGTGGTGGGCGCCGGGTCGTCGGGCGTGCAGATTGCCGACGAACTGAACCGCGCCGGGCGGCAGGTTTATCTGTCGGTCGGCCCGCACGACCGGCCGCCGCGCGGCTATCGCGGACGCGACTTCTGCTGGTGGCTGGGGGTGCTCGGCGAGTGGGATGCCGAAGTCATGCGCCCCGGCAAAGAACACGTGACCATCGCGGTAAGCGGCGCGCGCGGGGGGCATACGGTGGATTTCCGGCGTCTGGCGCACGAGGGCGTCACGCTCACGGGCCTGACGCAATCGTTTGAGAACGGCGTCGCCCGGTTTCAGCCCGATCTCGCGGACAACATTGCCCGTGGGGACGAAAACTATCTGTCGTTGCTCGACGCGGCCGACGCCTATGTCGCGCGCAACGGCCTCGAACTGCCCGAAGAGCCGGAGGCACGCGTCATTCCCGCCGATCCGGCGTGCCTCACGCACCCGTTGCTCGAACTCGATATGGAAAAGGCGAACGTGACGTCGATCATCTGGGCCACCGGCTACGCCGTTGATTTCGGCTGGCTGCAGGTCGACGCCTTCGACGACAACGGAAAGCCCAAACATCAACGCGGTGTCTCGAAAGAGCCGGGCGTGTACTTCCTCGGGTTGCCGTGGCTGTCGCGCCGCGGCTCGTCTTTCATCTGGGGGGTGTGGCACGACGCAAGACATATTGCGGACCACATCGCCACCCAACGCAAGTATCTCGCCTACTACGACACGCCAACGAACGAAGGAGCCCATCCATGAGCCAGCCTACGCATACCCGTATCCGCATGTTCAACACCAAGGATACGTACCCGAATCAATCGCTCGATAACGACCTGTGTCAGGCCGTGCGCGCAGGCAACACGGTCTACGTGCGCGGTCAGATCGGTACCGATTTCGAAGGCAATCTGGTGGGGCTGGGCGATCCGCGCGCGCAGGCCGAGCAGGCAATGAAAAACGTCAAGCAGTTGCTCGAAGAGGCGGGCAGCGACCTGTCGCACGTGGTCAAGACCACGACTTACCTGACCGACGTGCGCTTTCGTGAGCCGGTCTATCGTGAAGTGGGCAAGTGGCTCAAGGGCGTGTTTCCGATCTCCACCGGACTCACGGTGGTCGCGCTGGGACAGCCCGAGTGGTTGATGGAAATCGACGTCATCGCGGTGATTCCCGAGGGATGGGCGCCGTCCGGTGCATAAGGAGCGCATATGACTTTCTCTATCGTTGGACGGTGCGCGCGCACCGGGCAGCTCGGCATCGCGATCAGTTCGTCGAGCATCGCCGTGGGCGCGCGGTGTCCGTGGCTGCGTGCGAACGTCGGTGCGGTCGCCACGCAAAACGTCACGCTGCCCGCGCTGGGGCCGCAAATTCTCGACTGCCTCGCACAGGGCAATATCGACCCGGCGACGGCGTTGAGCCGCACCCTGGCCGAGAGCGAGTGGAGCGAGTATCGGCAGGTCACGGTGATCGATGCGCAAGGTCGCACCGCGTTTTTCAGCGGCGATCAGGCGTTAGGCACCTATCATGCCGTAGCGGGGGCGCAATGCGTCGCGGCGGGCAACATGCTGACGAGCAGCGAGGTGATCGAAGCGATGGTGCCGGCGTTCGAGAATACGCCCGGCGCGCTGGCCGATCGATTGCTGGCCGCGATGCATGCCGCTATCGCCAGCGGTGGAGAGGCCGGGCCAGTGCACTCGGCAGCGTTGAAGATCGTGGGCGATCTGGTGTGGCCCATCGTCGATCTGCGGGTCGATTGGGCAGACGACGATCCTATCGGCAAGCTCGATGGCCTCTGGCAAGCCTATCGGCCACAAATGCAGGACTACATCACCCGTGCCCTGAATCCCACGGCCGCGCCTAGTTACGGAGTGCCGGGCGATGAATGACCTGTCGAGCCGCGCGCTGCTCGAACGGTTGATCGGATTCGCGACCGTGAGCCGCGATTCCAATCTGGCGCTGATCGAGTTCATTCGCGATTACCTCGCGCAACACGGGGTGCAAAGCGAGCTGTTCTATAACGACGAGCGTACCAAGGCCAATCTGTTCGCCACCATCGGCCCGCGAGATCGCGGCGGGATTGTGCTCTCGGGGCACACCGACGTTGTGCCGGTCGACGGTCAGGCGTGGAGCGTCGACCCATTTCGTCTCGTCGAGAAAGACGGACGGCTTTACGGCCGCGGCACGGCGGACATGAAAGGATTTCTGGCGTCGGTGCTCGCGGCGGTACCGAATTTTGTCGAATGCGAATTGCAGATGCCCGTGCATCTTGCTTTCTCATACGACGAGGAGATCGGGTGTCTCGGTGTGCGGCCCATGCTTGCCGAGATCGCGAAGCGCCCGCACAAACCGGTGCTGTGTCTGATCGGGGAGCCCACGGCGCTCAAGCCAGTGCTGGGCCACAAAGGCAAACTGGCGATGCGCTGCTGTGTGAAGGGCGCGCCGTGCCATTCCGCGTATGCCCCTTATGGCGTCAACGCGATCCAGTACGCCGCGCGGCTCATCAACTGTCTCGAGGACATTGGCGATGAACTTGCCGATCCCGAGTATCACGACACGCGCTTCGATCCGCCTTACTCCACGGTGCAAACGGGCGTTATCAAAGGCGGACGGGCGTTGAATATCGTGCCCGCCGAATGCGAGTTCGATTTCGAAGTGCGCGCATTACCGGGCTTCGATGCGAATCGCGTTGCCGAGGCCTTGCAACGCTACGCCGATGAGGACTTGCTGCCCAAGATGCAGGCGGTGAAGCCGGACACCGGCATCCGTCTCTTTCCGCTCTCGGCTTATCCGGGGCTGGCGACGCCGCCCGATAGCGACGCCGCACGTCTGCTGGCGATGTTGTGCGGATCGGACGAGTTCGGCACGGTCGCCTTCGGCACCGAGGGTGGCCTGTTCAACGAAGTGGGTATCCCGACGGTGGTTTGCGGCCCTGGGAGTATGGATCAGGGGCACAAGCCCGATGAGTTCGTGAGCATCGAACAACTCGAGGGCTGCGATGCGATGCTGCGTCGCCTCGCGCAGTACCTGACGACGGCGCGGTAATACGCCGCGCTGAGTACCCACGCCGGCGCGTCAGGGCTTCGCGTCCGGCGTCGCGAAAAACACCATCTCGACCTGCTTGAGAAGCGCCGGGCCGAACGCCTCACCACCCACTTCCGGGGCGATCAACTGCATCAGTACGGGCGAGCCGGGCGGCGGATGCAGCGCGTGCACGAGCAGACAGAAATACATCTCCGGATGCTCCGCGCGCACAACGCCTGCCTGCATGCCCTGAGTGATCAGCGGTTCCATGCACTCGTACACCGGCATGACCAGATGCCGGTGCAGGACCGCCCCACGCTCGCCGGTCTCGGACGCGTGTTGCGAGATGAACTGCTTGTGCTCCGGGTGATCGATGGCATGCACGGCGACGATCGAAATCGCTTCCTTGAGGCGGTCCGTCACGGGTCGCGACGTGTCGAGCGAGAGCGCACGCAAGCGTTCGCCGGGTTCCACAAGTGCGGCTTCGAGGGTGTCGACGCATGCCCGCCATAACTGCTCTTTCGAGCCGAAATGCACGCGTACGAGGCTGGCGTCGACCTTCGCTGTGCGAGCGATGCCGCGCAGGTTGGCGCCGTCGTAGCCGAACTGTGCGAAGGCGTGGATGGCAGCGCTGAGCAACGCGGCGCGGCCATCGGGCAGGTGTTTGGGGCGTCGGCCCCGGGTTATCGGTGTGGCTGTCATCTTCGGGCTGCATCCTGCGCGGGGCGTACCGCCGGCGCAGCCGCTTCGGACGCCTGCGCCAGTGTCGCCGGCGCCGGCGACGCGGGTTTGGCGGCATCCGCCGCCGGTTCCGGCGGCACCCCCATCGCGTAAAACAAGAGCGCAGTATCCGACAAACGCGCACCGGTTGCACGCACTGTCGTCATATAGGCGTTCCAGTACTGCTGCTCGCGCCCGCGCGCGGCCGAGACGGGCAGGGCGCCCAGACGTACGCGCGCCGCCGTGTCGCGATAGATTTGCTCGGCCGCCGCACTCGAATTGTCGGCATGCAGCAGCGACGTGTTATCCGCTTCGAGCGACGCCAGGGTATCGGCGACATTCCGGAACGCAGTGAGCACCGTCTGCTTGTACTGGTCGACGGCAGCCTCGTACGTGGCCTGCGCCGCACGACGCTGCGCCAGCAATGCGCCGCCATGGAAGATCGGTTGCGTGACCGATGCCGCCACACTCCATATCGACCCGGCGTTGGACATCACCGTGGCCCAGTTGAAGCCGCCTTTGCCGAGAGACGCGCTGAGCGACAGGCTCGGGAACATCTGTGCCGTCGCCACCCCCACTTCGGCCGATGCCGCCTTGAGCGCCATCTCGGCCGCTTGAATATCAGGACGCGATTGCAGCAGCGTCGATGGCACGACGACCGGCACCCGATCCGGCACCTTCAATTCCCCCAACGGCAGATCCTCGGGCGCCTGGTCTGGGGTGCGGCCGAGCAACACGGCCAACGCGTGACGGGTGGATTGATGCTGGGCGCGCAGACCCGGCAGCGATGCGGCGAGCGATTCGGCGTTCTGCGCGGAGGCCAGCGCGTCGGCACGCGAGACGGCGCCGAGCGTTTCACGTCGCGCCATATCGGTGGCATCGGCCTGTGCGAGTTCGACGAGCCGCCCGGTCGCCTTGACCTGCGCCCCGAGCACCGAAGCCCCAATGGCGCCGGAGACGATGTTCGCAGCGAGCGCCTGCCGTGCCGATTCGAGCTGGAACGCCTGTTGATCGACCTGAGCGGCCAGCGACGCATTGGCAAAGCGCGACGCGCCAAAGAAGTCGAACGTGTAGCGGGCCTGCACTTGCCCCACGAACATGTTGTACAGCGCGGTGGGCGGTCGGATATTCGGGATGCCTAGGTTGCGCTCACGTGCGGCTTCGCCGCCGATATCGACCGACGGGAAGAGCGACGAGCCGATCTGTGCCTTCAACTGCTCGCGGGCAGCCTGCAACGCGTGGTCGGCTGCCGATAGACTGGGGCTGTTGCGCAGCCCTTCATCGACCAACGCATCGAGTTTGTCCGAGCGGTAGGCGTGCCACCACGCGCGCACGGGCTGGGCACTGGCGTCGAACTGCTGCGATGCGCCTTGTGCCGTGACCGTGCGCGCCGGCACGGCGCTTGCCCCATAGTGGGCGGGCGAGGGCATGGCCGGCGGTTTGTCGCCGGGGGTGAACGCGCAGGCGCCGAGCCAGAGCGGCAGGATCGGCGCGAGCGGCGCGCACCAGCGCAGGGCGCGGCGCGGGGTCATGAGCGGTCTCCTTGCAAGCTGCCGGAGGGCGCGTTGGCGGCATGCGGCTCACGTTCGTCGTGGCGCACGCGGAACGCCGCAGCGTACAACGCCGGCAGGAAAAACACGGTCAGGATGGTGGCGCTGGTGATGCCTCCCATCAGCGCGGTGGCCATCGGGCCGAAGAAGTTGCTGCGCAGCAGGGGAATCAGGGCCAGCACGGCCGCCGCAGCGGTGAGCGTGATCGGCCGGAAGCGTCGCACCGTGGCGCTCACGATCGCGTCGAAGCGCGGGTGTCCGGCGGCGATGTCCTGCTCGATCTGATCGACCAGAATCACCGAGTTACGCATGATGATCCCGAACATGGCGATCACGCCGAGCATTGCCACGAAGCCGAAGGGCTTGCCGAACAATAGCAGCGTCGCCACCACGCCGATCATGCCGAGCGGCGCGGTGAGCACGACGAGCATGGTGCGCGCGAAGCTCTGGAGCTGGATCATCAGCAGCGTGAGCACCACAATGATCATGATCGGCATTTGCGCCATGATCGATGATTGTCCCTTGCCGGACTCTTCGACCGATCCGCCGATCTCGATGCGATACCCCACCGGCAGCGCGCGGCGAATGTCACCGAGTTGCTTGTAGACGGCCTCGGTCACGTCGATCCCTTGCTTGCCGGGACGCACGTCCGAGCGCACGGTGAGGGTCGGTTGACGGTCGCGCTCCCAGATCACGCCATATTCCAGATCGTTGACCACGGACCCAAGTGTGGCCAGCGGTACCGGGCCGTTCGGCGTGGGCATAGCAAGCGTGGCGAGCTTCGCGGGGTCGACGCGTTCGGCTTTCGGCGCGCGCAACGTGATCGAGATCAGCTTGTCGCGCTCACGATATTGGCTGATGTCGTAGCCCGTGAGCGTCATGGCGATAAAGTTCGAGATGTCCGTCGAACTCACGCCCAGCGCGCGGGCCTTCTGCTGATCGACCTCGAAGCGTACGGAGCGCTGCGACGGCTCGTCCCAGTCGAATTGCACGTCCACGGTGTCGCCGTTCGCCCGCATGACGTCCGCGACTTGCTCGGAAATCTTGCGCACCGTGCCGATGTCGTCGCCGCTCACGCGGAACTGCACCGGAAAGCCGACCGGCGGCCCATTTTCCAGTCGCGACAGACGCGTGCGTACGCCGGGCATGGCGTCGCGCAACGTCGGCTCGAGCCACTGCGCGAGCGCCTCGCGTTCTTCCACGGACTTGGCGGTGATGACCAGTTGCGCGAAGTTCGGTGTGGGCAATTGCTGGTCGAGCGGCAGGTAAAAGCGGGGGGCGCCTGTGCCGACGAAACTCACCGTGTGGTCGATCTCCTTGCGGCCCTGAAGCAGTTTTTCCAGACGCTCCGTCTCACGAAGCGTCGCCTGATACGAGGCGCCTTCCTGCAAGCGAAGATCCACCATCAGTTCCGGCCGGTCGGAGCTTGGGAAGAACTGTTGGGGCACGAGCGAGAAGCCGGCCATGGAAATCAGGAACAGCACCACGGTAATGACGAGGACGACGATCTTGCGCTCGATACACCATGTCAGCCAGCCGCGCAGGCGGTTGTAGAACTTCGTGTCGTAGACCTCGTGTTCGTGGTCGTCGCCATGATGCGCCTCACGCGGGCGCTCGGGCAACAGCTTGTAGCCGAGCAACGGAATGAGCACGACGGCGGCCAGCCACGACGCGAGCAGGGCAATGGCCGACACTTCGAAGATCGAGCGCGTGTATTCGCCCGTGCTCGACTTCGCGAGGGCGATGGGCAGGAAGCCCGAGACGGTCACCAGGGTGCCCGTGAGCATCGGGAACGCCGTGCTGGTGTAGGCAAAGGCGGCAGCGCGTTTGCGATTCCAGCCCTGCGCCAGCTTTACCGCCATCATTTCGACGGCGATGATCGCATCGTCCACCAGCAAGCCGAGCGCCAGGATCAGCGTGCCGAGCGACACCTTGTGCAAACCGATGTCGAAGATGAACATGAACAGCGAGGTGACGGCGAGTACGACCGGAATCGAAATCGCCACGACCATGCCGGTGCGAAATCCCAGCGAGACGAGACTCACGACCAGCACAATGGCCACCGCTTCGGCCACGGCTTCCAGGAAGTCGTCGACCGAATGCGAGACGGACTGCGACATGCTCGCGACTTCGGTTAGCGTGAGACCGGCGGGCAACTGGGCACGCAGATCGCCCATCGTGCCGGCCAGTGCCTTCCCGAGGTGAACGACGTCATGCCCCTTCTGCATGGTGATGCCGATGCCGAGGACGGGCTTGCCGCCGAAACGCATCTCAGACACGGGCGGGTCGACATAGCCACGTTTGATCGTGGCAATGTCGCCCAGGCGGAAGGTGCGGTTGTTCACGCGAATGAGCGTGTCGGCGAGTTCGTCGACATTGCGGAACTGGCCGCCAGGTCGCACGACTAGACGGTCGTTGGGCGTGTCGATGGTGCCCGCCGGGGAGACCGCGTTCTGGCTGTCCACCGCCTGTGCGATCTGGCTTGGCGAAATGCCGAGACGTGTCAACTGCGTGTTGTTGATCTCGACGTAGATGCGCTGGTCCTGATCGCCGAAGTAGTCGACCTTCGCCACGCCCGGCACCCGCAGAAGCACGGTGCGCAGGGCGTCGGCGTAGTCGCGCAACTGGGCGGGGCCGAAGCCGTCGCCTTGCAGCGTGAAGATGTGCGTGTAGACGTCGCCGAACTCGTCGTTGAAAAACGGTCCTTGTACACCTTGCGGCAACGTGTACGCGATATCGCCGACTTTCTTGCGTACCTGGTACCACTCCTCGGGCACTTCGCTCGCCGGTGCCGAATCCTTCATCGCGAAGAACAGCAGCGACTCACCAGGGCGCGAATAGCTGCGCTGGAAGTCGATAGCCGGCATCTCCTGGAGCTTGCGCGCGATCCGGTCGGTTACCTGTTCCTGCACTTGTTTGGCGCTCGCCCCCGGCCAGAACGTGCGGATCACCATCACGCGGAACGTGAAAGGCGGGTCTTCCGATTGGGCGAGACGCGAGTAGGCGAGAATGCCGAAAATCGTCGCCATCGCGATCAGGAAGACCACGAGCGAGCGATGGCGCAGCGCCCAGGCCGAGAGGTTGAAGCTGCCCTCTTCGTGGCGGAAGTTCTGCGGTTCGGCGTCGGGGGAATTCTGGGGCACGGGCGGCTTCCCGTCCTGCGTGCTCATGACGCGAAGTCCTCAGCGTGCAGTGGCGGGATCACGCGGACCTTTTCACCGGCCGTGACCGTGTGAACGCCTTGCCAGACAATGCGCTCACCGGGCTGAATGCCGCCTGCGACGGTCACGGTGCGCTCGCCGTAACGCGCGACCTTCACGCGGCGCAAGACCAGCGTGTCGTCTTGCTTGACGACCCACACGGCGGGTTGATTGCCATCGTGGAAGAGTGCGGTCGACGGCAGCGTGATGGGCTGAGCGTCGGCGACGGTCGTCGAGGCCGCCGCACCGGACGCCGCAGCAGGGGCGCCGGTGGTGGCCGTCGCTGGCGAGGCCAAAGGTTGCGCGAAGGCGACGTTGGCCGTCATGCCGAGTTTGACATCGGGGCCGGGGGAAAGCAGCGAGAGCTTGGCGCGATAGGTGCGGCTCATCGGATCGGCCGCAGGGGAGACTTCACGCACGCGTGCCTGCCACGTCTTGCCCGGCACGGCGGACAGCGAGACGGTTGCCGTCTGGCCGACGCGCAACGCGCTAAGCGCGACTTCGGGCACATCGGTAATCACGTCGACGTCGCCCGTCCACGCCAGTTGATACACCGCTTGACCGGCGCTCACGTTTTGTCCGGTATCGGCCTGCTCGGCGGTGATGACACCATCGCGATCGGCCTTGAGATTGCCGTAACTCAACTGATCGCCCGCCAATGCCGCTTGCTGACTCGCCTGATTGCGCTGTGCCAGCGCACTCGCGTAAGCGTTCTCGGATTGCTCGAGCTGCGCCGGCGCGATCAGGTTTTCCTTTGCCTGCGCGCGGTCACGCGTGACGGTTTGCGTCGCGTAGTCGAGTTGATGCTGTGCGGCGTCGAGTTGTGCGCGGGCGCTCGCGGCGTTCTTCGAGAGATCCGCCGGATCGAGGCGTGCAACGATCTGACCGGCCTTGACGGCATCGCCGAGTCGCACCGACCGGTCGACGATTTTGCCCGCGACGCGGAACGACAGCGGCGTGGAATAGCGTGCCTCGATCTGCGCGGGCAGCGACGCAATGGGTGTCTGCGCCGTGAGCTTGGCGGCGACGGCCACGACCGGGCGCGGCGGGGCTTCCGGCGGGGCTTTGCGCGAGCACGCAGCCAGGGAGGCAGCGGCGATGACGGTAGTCGCGATGGCCAGCGCGAGCCGGCGGCGGCGTAGTGCAGTGTCGGGCAGAAGGGGCATCATGCGCTCGTGGCTCTCAAAGTGAGGCATCCGGGAGACAGGACAATGAGTTCGCGACACGTTCGCCGGGCAAGCGGAGACAAACGAGCCATCACTGAGCAATGGCACGGGGCTGTACGACCGGCAAAACGGCGCGATCCGGAAAAAATCTACGGGCGATGATATATGGATTGCCGACACCCTGCAACGGGGCATGGCGGGGTTTTTCGATGCCCCTGTGACTATCGATAGGGGCGCGTCATTAGATTGTTTTTGGCGATCGGAGAAAGGCCAACCGTCGAATTATTTTGGAGTACGATCCCAATGGAACGTACACTCGTGGCCTCTCGGCATTGCAGGCAATCGGCAATGTGACGAAGGTGAGGCACCGGGGGTTCGGGGAGTGTTGTTGTCCGGGACAAATCGTTATCTCCGAGGAACGTTGTCGCGCGCATTGAGTCGCACTTGGGCCAGTTGCAACGACTGGCGACATCGCAGCGAAGACCCCCGGCATTGCATGACGCAAGCGGCATCGTAAGCTGGCGCCGCCGGCGCGCATTTCGTGCAGACGGTATGGTATTGGCGCGAGAGCTTGACCGAAGTCAAGTGATGGGCATGCCAAAGGGGGCTCACGCAGCAGCAAGTCGCAGGTTCGCGGCTATGCTGGATGTATCCGAAGTTTAACGATTGACGTTAACCGGAGACGGATAAGCCATGACAACACGGATAGCATTGGTTACAGGAGGTATGGGCGGTTTGGGCGAGGCAATCAGCGTGCGCCTTGCGGATGCCGGGTACCGCGTCGCGGTCACCTGTTCGCCCAGGAATCACGACTGCGAGGGCTGGGTCGAGCGCATGCGTGCCACCGGCCGCGATTTTGCCGCATATCGCGTCGACGTTGCCGACTTCGCGTCTTGCGAGGCTTGTGCAAAAGCCATCGAATCCGACACTGGGCCGGTGGATATTCTCATCAACAATGCGGGAATCACGCGCGACGCCACGATGCGCAAAATGACTTCCGAGGATTGGCAAGCGGTATTGCGCACCGATCTGGACAGCGTGTTCAACATGACCCGGCCGATCTTTGGCGGCATGGTCGCGCGCGGCTGGGGTCGCATCATCAACATTTCATCGGTCAATGGCAGCCGTGGCGCCTTCGGTCAGGCGAACTATGCCGCTGCGAAAGCGGGCATACACGGCTTCACCAAGGCGTTGGCGCTGGAAGTTGCCAAGTCGGGCGTCACCGTCAACACGATTTCGCCGGGATACCTCGCAACGAAGATGGTCACTGTGGTGCCCCAGGACGTGCTCGAATCGCGCATTCTTCCGCAGATTCCGATCGGTCGGTTAGGGCGCCCGGAAGAAGTGGCCGCATTTATCGCTTTTCTTGTGTCGGACGACGCCGGTTTCATCACCGGCAGCAATCTTGCCATCAACGGTGGCATGCATATGGAGTGACGCGCAGCTGCAGCTAACCTCTTACTTAGGAGAGTCACGATGTTAAAGGAAACGAATCCGGCACTGACGTTGGTCAAACTCGGTACCGCGAGCGCGCTGGGCGCATATGGGATTTTTCTGGAAGCGGCGCAACGTATGCATCAGTTGCAGGCGGAGCGCGACACCGAATTGCTCAAGGCGCATTCGGAAGCGGCCAAGTCGCTTGGTGGCGCGAAAGACTTCAATGCGCTACTCACCGCGCATCTGCAATTGCTTAACGGTCAGATCGCGCAACAGAACGAGTTCTGGCGCGAGTGGCTCGCCGTGTGTGCGAACAATCAACTGCTGTGGGCCGAGCATTGCCGCAAGACCGGCGAAGAACTCCAGCACGGCATGGCTGGCGCAATGACGTTGCCCGACCTGATCGGTGCGGGTACGTCCGCAGGTGAAGCCGCGAAGGCGGCCGAAGCGCCGATGCAGAAGTGGTTCCAGGCGTTCAACGACGCCACGCAAGGGACGATGGATGCCTGGCGTCGCATGTCCACGGAAGCCGCGCAGGCGACCGAGGCGGCGGCGTCACAGCAGTCACCGCTCAACGGTCGTGCGCCGGCCAAGCGCGGCGGCGCCCACGCTCATCGCTCGAGCACGTAAGTACCGGGCGCATCGCCTAGCGCTTGCGCGGGTGGCCAGGGGGCGGCAACGGATTTGCCGCTGCCCTGTGCCAGAAGCCAGGCGTGCCATGCAGGCCACCACGAGCTTTGCATGGCGGGCGTCGCCGCAAACCAATCCTCCGGGGCTCGATAGGCTGCACCTGCGGCCCGCGTCGCCACCCGATGATGACTGTGCGGATGTCCCGGCTCGCAAACCACGCCGACGTTATGCCCGCCCGAGACGAGGGCGAAGGTGAGGTCGCCGTGGTTCAGCAGATGCATCTTGTAGACGGAGCGCCATGGCGAGATGTGGTCGCGCTCGGTCGCCACGACGAACATCGGCGCACGAATATCCGATAGCGCCACCGGCTGCCCGCGGATCTTCAGCGTTCCCGTTGCCAGTGCATTGTTCAAATACAACTCGCGCAGACACTGGCTATGCAGCCTTGCGGGAATACGCGTGGTATCGGCGTTCCACACCGTAAAGTCGGTCGTCTGCGCGGGCTTTCCAAGCAGATAGTCGCTCATGAGCCGCGACCAGATCAGGTCGCGCGAATTGAGCAACTGGAACGTGCCTGCGAGTTGCTCGCCGCCGATATATCCCTGCCGCCACATCATCGCTTCGAGATACGCGACCTGACTCGCGTCGATGAATAGTCCCAGTTCGCCCGGTTCGCTGAAGTCGGTCTGCGCGGCGAGCAATGTGATGCTGGCCAGCGGGTTGTGTCCTTCTCCCTTTCCCTTGTCCCGCGCCAACGTTGCTGCCGCGATGGCGAGCAGCGTGCCGCCAAGGCAATAGCCGCAGGCGTGTACCGGTGCGTTATCCGTCAGGCGGCGCACCTCTCGCAACGCCGCGAGTAGCCCGTCATCGAGATAGTCCTCCAGCCCCCGGTTACGGGCTTCCGGTCCAGGGTTATGCCACGAGACCATGAAGACGCTATGACCCTGCGCCACCAGATAGCGCACAAGGGAGTGCTGGGCTTGCAGATCGAGGATGTAGTACTTCAATAGCCATGACGGCACGATCAGCACGGGTTCGCGCGATGTTTGCGGCTGCGCCGGCGCGTATTGCAGCAATTCGAAATACTCGTTGCGATAGACAACTTTGCCGGGTGTCGCGGCGATCTCGTGGCCGACGCGGAACGCCTGGCATGCCTGCGGTCCCGCCCCCGGTGCGTGGCCTGCCGCTATGTCTTGCAGATCGGACCACCAACGCTGCGCTCCTTTGACGAGGTTCTGGCCGTGTGTCTCACGCACGGCAGAGAGCACTTCAGGATTCAGGTACCAGAGGTTGCTCGGCGAGAAGACGTCGAGCCACTGTCTTGCCATGAAGCGCACTACATCCCGGTGATGCGGATCGACGCCGGGAATCTCTCCGGTCATCTCGTCGACGAAATGCTGGGTGCGCAGGAAACGCTCCCGCCACCACGAGAACGGCAGGTTGTCCCACAGCGGATCGCGAAAACGCCGGTCCGTGTCGGGTGGCCCGCCGGCGCTCGCCGCTTGACTCGCAGCCGGTTTGTCGATGGCGGCAAAGGCCTTGAAGACGTTGAGTCGATGGCCGGGGGCGGTCGCAGCGTGCATGGCCCAATCGGCCCACGCGAGGGCCACGGCGGCGGGTGACACGTTGCCCGTGAAGCGAGCGGTCGCGGCCATCGCCGCCCGGTCCAGATGATCGGTGAACGATGTCAGAGGGGGCGCAGATACCGCTTCCGGCGGGGCCGGGGGTTCTAGCTTTGCGGGACTTGCCGCGGCGACGGACGTCGGGCCGTGCGGTTTGGCACGACGTGTCGGCGGGCGGGTTGTCTTTGGCGCACCCCGTGCGCGCGAAGCGGTCGGCGATTGGGCGGACTTCGACGGGGACGTCTTGGCACTGGGAGCAGGCATGGCGGACTCCGTTCGGGCTTGCCGCCGGCATGAGAGCGCGTGCCATGTGCGGCCGTAGCAGGAAGAGAAAGCGCGGCAAGGGGCGGCAGTCCGCGCCTTGCCGTGACATCAATGCGATTTCGGGCGTTCCGGAGAATATAACGCACGCCACCCAAGAGTATCGTGATCTGCGACAAGTTGCGTGCGTGCGTGCGGGCGTCGTCCTCGCCAGCGAAGACGGGTTACCGCGAGGGCGTGGGGATTCCCTTAGCAGGCGGGAGCGTGGGGACGGTGGGCGGCGGGGAGGGCTTGCGGGCGAGCCAACTGATCCGGCGGAACGGCTGTTCATGGCCGGACAGCGTCAGCGCGATGTGGGTAATCCAGCGCTGCGTTGGCACCTGCTCGCCATGCAGCCACATCACGAGTACGAACAGACTTGCCGCCATGGGCAGGGTCTTGAGTTCGGGCGCTTCCTCGCGGCGTGTGAACCATGCAAAGGCCGCGCAGACGGCGAAGCCGACGGCACAGCCCGCCGCCGACTCGGAAATCGAGTGCGCCGAGAGCGCCACCCGCGACACGCCGACAGCCACGCTGCCCGCCATTGCGGCAGCCATGCCAAGCACCCGCCACGGCCACGCGAAGCGGCGCAAAAGCAGCCAGGCGATAACCGGGTAGACCGTCGCGGCGAGCATCGTATGGCCGCTGACCCCGGTGAAATCGAGTTCGCGTACGCCGAGTCCCCAGCCGAGGAACATGACCTTGGAGACCGCGACGACGAGCGCTCCCGCCCCAAACAGCGCCACCCATGTGAAGGCTATGCGCCAGGCACGGGCTGAGAGCAACCAGAGGGTCAGGGCGGCAGCGGCGGGCACCGTCACAGCGGCACTGCCGAAATTGGTAATGGTGATCCAGGAGCTAAGCATGACTTCCGAAAGACGGCCCGACGGCAGAGGGCCTCGGGCGAAAGCGCTATCTTACGCGCGCCACCGCAATTGGGAGAAAGCGTGACCCCGGACGGCGCGGACCGATAGGGTCAGACACATTTTCCGGCGAATCGTTCGGCGCGGTCCGGCGGTTCGGATGAGACCCGTCACGCGGGGCATTGCGACCTGAGGTCAGCCCCCGTTGGATTCGACGGGTGATCCCGGCGGCGGGGGCATAGTAGGATGGCCGCGGATGTGGCCCCCGACATATCGGCTAAGGAGATTTCATGGTTTTTCACCCGGCGCACGAGACGCCGCCCCGCACGCGCAACGACGGTATCGATCTGTTGCGCGGCTTGTCCATTCTTTTCGTGGTCGTGCATCACCTCGCGCTCAGGTTCCGTTTGCCGCTCGGCCCGAGTCTGTTGGGCGATGTACTGCCCAAACGCGTAATCGACGGCCTGAGCTTCAACGGCTATGAGGCCGTGTTCGTGTTCTTTGTGATCTCCGGCTTCGTCATTACGCGCCGTTCGCTGGAACGCTACGGCTCGCTCGACGCATTGCGCTGGCGTCACTTCTACGCCTTGCGTGCCGCGCGCATCTTTCCGCTCCTGCTGTTGCTGCTGGCCGTGCTTGCCGTCATGCACTGGATGGCTGTACCGGGCTTCGTCATCAACAAGCCCGGGCAATCGCTCGCCGGTGCGCTGGGCGCCGCGCTGACCATGACGCTGAACTGGTACGAGGGCCGCACGAACTGGCTGCCCGGTGCGTGGGACGTCCTCTGGTCGCTGTCCATCGAAGAGTGCTTCTATCTGGCCTTTCCGCTGCTCTGTCTGGTGCTGCGAGGCCCCTGGCGCGTGCTTGCGCTTGTCGCGTTGGCCATGTCGCTACCGTGGACGCGTGCCGCACTTCAGGGCAACGAAATCTGGCAAGAGAAGGCGTACCTGCCCGGCATGGCGGCCATTGCATGGGGTGTGCTCACGGCATTGGCTATGCAACGGGTGACGCTTCCGCGCGGCGCGGCAAAGTTTGCCGGCGCCGCAGGCGTGGCGGGTTTGATCGCCGTGGTCTTTTTCGGCGACGTGCTGGGAGGGCTGCTGCACGATTTCATCATGTTGCTGCTTTGCGTGAGCGCCGCGCTCTGGCTCGCTGCCGCACATGGGTCGACACGTGCCGTGCCGCGCGGGTTAGGGTGGCTCACGCAAATGGGCCGATGGAGCTACGAGATCTATCTGAGCCACATGTTTGTCGTGCTGGCCGTGACACCGGCCTATCTCGCGATGGCCGGCGGCGACATGCGCTGGACATTCCTCGTCTACCTGCCGGTGCTGGTGGTATGCACGATTCTCGGCGGGGTGCTGCATCGCTATGTCAGCGGCCCGGCAGCGCGCCGTCTGTCGCGCCATCAGGCGCTACCGACGGCGGCTAGTGTCGTGTGATTTTGCGATGGCCCGGATCGCTGCATCATGAAGTTCCGAATTTGGGATGGTGCCTTTCGGGTTTCCCTGCGGGCCCTGAACTCAGCGCTGGAGCGCACTGACGTGCTGATTTGGGGCGACTGTGACCTTAACGATTTTGGATGAATCCTCCTCGAATTGCGCAATGTCAGGCAATCGTTTCCCCGACTGCGTATCGAACGTGTGCATCGCCGCAGCCGGGAACTCCAGGGGCAGGGCAGTGCCGTCCTTGACGACGCGCTCCCGTGGCAGGACTACCGCGACATTCGATTCGCCGACCCAGCAATACGCGACATGGCTACCGCCGAGCTCCTCAACGAGCTCGATGCGGCCGGCCAACGTATGACTGCGCCCATCCGCCACGCGGATATCCTCGGGGCGAATCCCCAACGTGAATCGCTCACCGACCGCCAGTGCAAGTCCCGGAAAGGCAATCCTGCATGAGGGCGCCGCGTCGAGCACGACTTCTCCCGGGGCGCTCACGTGAGCCTCCAGCAGGTTCATCGGCGGTGAGCCTAGGAACGTTGCAACGAACGTCGACGCTGGCTGCCGGTAGACTTCGGTCGGCGTGCCGATCTGCTCCAGCCTGCCACCGTTCATCACTACCAGCTTGTCGGCCAGCGTCATCGCCTCGACCTGATCGTGCGTGACGAAGACGCTCGTCGCTTTGAGCCGCTTATGCAGGCGCCGGATCTCGATTCGCATCTGGATGCGAAGCTTCGCGTCTAGGTTGGACAGCGGTTCGTCGAATAAAAAGACCGCTGGTTCACGCACGATCGCACGCCCCATCGCTACCCGCTGACGCTGTCCGCCCGAGAGTTGGGCGGGCCGCCGGTCCAGCAGCGTATCCAGTCCCAGCGTTGCGGCTACCGCCTGCGCGCGGCGCACCCGCTCGGCTTTCCCCACGCCGGCGATCTTCAGAGGATAGGCGATGTTGTCCTGCACGGTCATGTGGGGATACAGGGCGTAGTTCTGGAACACCATCGCACAGCCGCGATCGGCCGGCTCGACGTCGTTGACCCGGCGCGCGTCGATCGACAGGTCGCCCTCGGAGATGTCCTCCAGGCCCGCGATCATGCGGATCAACGTCGATTTGCCACAACCGGACGGTCCGACCAGCACGACGAACTCGCCATCGGCAATGTCCAGATCGATGCCGTGGAGCACCTGTTTGTGGTCGTAGACCTTCTTGAGACCGCGCAGTGCAAGCGTTGTCATCGAATCACCTGTTCAATTCGTGGTTGCGGCAGCCGCCGCAAAAAAATGGGAGTGCGCAAGCGGGCAATGGGCGCGTTGTCATCGAATGCCGGACTTCATGAACGACTGCACGACCTGGCGTTGCAGTACGAGATAGATGGCGAGCACCGGCAGGCTGGCCATCGTCGAGGCCGCCATCAGTGGGCCCCACAGTGTGCCTTCCGACGTCATGAACATCTGGATGCCGATCTGGATCACGCTGTTCTCGGCGGTACGCGAGAGCAACAGGGGCCAGAAGTACTCATTCCATGTGGAGATGAAGACGAGGATCGCCAGCGACGCCAATGTGCCCCGCAGGCTTGGCGTGACAATCTCCCACAGTACACGCCAACTGCCGGCGCCATCTATGCGCGCAGCCTCCAGCACTTCACGCGGGAACGCGCGCATCGCCTGGGCCAACATCATGATGGCGAACGCCGACGCAAAGTGCGGCAGGATCAGCGCGCTCAGGCTGTCGAGCAGCCCCAGCTTGGCGACAAGCAGGTAGTTGGGGATCATCACCACCTGAAACGGCACCAACCACGTCAGCGCAAACAGCCCGAACACGAACTTGTTGCCGCGGAACTGCCAGCGCACGAACCCATAAGCCGCCAGCAAGCCCGTGAAGCACTGGATGACAGTGACCGCGACGGAAACGATCAGCGTGTTCAGCAACATCTGCACGATCGGGATGGCATCGAGCGCGACGCGGTAGCTTTCCAGAGATGCGTGGGAAGGCCAAAGCGTCGTCTCGAAAATCTCGTTGGCGGGGCGCAGCGAACTGGCGAGCATCCAGTACAAGGGGAACACGCACATCACCGACAGCAGAATCATGATCGCGTGCCCCCCAGCACGATGCGCTACACGGGTGAGGGGGAGGCGGCGCACCGACGCAGCGACGGTGGTCGAGCTTCCGGATTGACGTGCGGTGAGATCAATTGTCATGGAATGAGTACCGGTCGATCAGACGAAGCAACACGAAGGCGATCGCGCCGAACATGGCGAACAGGAGCACGGCCGATGCCGACGCCCAACCCACCGACAGGCTCGAGAAGCCGAAATCCCACAGCAGGTAGTAAAGGTTGGTCGTCGCGCCCAGCGGCCCGCCCTGGGTGAGCACGTTGATATAGGCAAAACTCCACTGTGCACCGAGCAGGATCGTCATCATCGTGAGGAACAGCACGTTCGACGACAGCAGCGGCAGGCGGATGTCGCGCACGATGGCCCAGTGCGTGGCGCCGTCCATGCGTGCGGCCTCGATCAGCGACGGGTTGATGTTGGCGTTCGCCGCAGAGAAGATCAGCGTCGAGAAGCCCATCAGCTTCCAGCCGGTGATGCCAATGATGGTCCACAGCGCGTAACGCGGATCGTTGAGGAAATCGATCGGTGAGAAGCCGAGCGCCTGCAACCCCAGATTGACGATGCCGTGGCCGGGGTCGAGCAGCCAGCGCCAGACTGTGGCGGCCACGACCGGCGCAATGATCATCGGTACGAAGATCAACGCACGGTAGAGATTGCGTGCGCGCCTGGGCAGGTCTTCGGTATATATCGCAATGGCCAGCGGCAACGCCACGGCGACAGGCAGCAGACCGACGATCGACAGCCCGGTGTTGGCGGCTGCCTGCCAGAGTTGGTCGAGCCCGAGGATGTTGCGGTAGTTCTCCCAGCCGACAAGGGTTTTCTCGGACGTGGGCAGCATGTTCCAATCGAAAAAGCTCAGCCAGACCGCACGACAGAGCGGCTCGTAGACCCAGGTCAGGAACGTGACCGTCGCCGGCAGGATATAGAGCCACGGCGCAATGCGGTGAACGCGCCACGTCCGCAGGCGCGGCGGCGCGCCGGCAACTGCGTGGCTGAGGGGCAAGTCTGTCATGGAGTTCTCGAAGTCGTGCGCTGCGCCGGCCCGCTGACCTTGCGTCCCGCATCAACTTCCCAAGGGAGTGGCAGGGCAACGGTCCGGCGCATGGATTCACGTGTTTCCAGTACGGCGATCAGCGCGGGATGAGTCGCTGGGCCTTGTCTTGCGCGGCTGCGAGCGTTGCACTGACGTTGGCGCCACCTCGCACGGCTTGTTCCATCGCGTCCATCATGATCTTGGTGATCTGGCGATAGTTCGGGCCGGGCATCGGCACCCACGGCTCCAGCACGCTCAACTGCTTCAGGTTCGGGCGAATCATCGGATGTGTCTTCGACCACGCGCCGAGGTATTTCGGGTCGTCGACGATGTCCGGTCGCAGAGGGAGGTACCCGATTTCCGACGTGATGACGGCGTAGGCCCGTTTGGACGTCAGGAACTTCATCAGTTCCCACGCTGCGCGCTGACGCGCCGGATCCTGCGACAGGATGACCAGCGCGCTACCCGAGTTGTTCGGTCGCGCTGGCTTGTCGCCAAAACTCGGCATGGCCGTGCCGCGCAGGTCGAACTTGCCCTTGGCGGCGCCCAGCATGTAGTTCTGCAGCGCGCTCGTCTCCAGGTACATGCCGAGATTGCCGGCGGCCATCGATTCCATGGCGGCCATGGTATCCATCTTCTCGAAGGCCCCGGCGTCGTTCATGTCGCGCAGCATCGTGATGGCGCCGACGGAATCGGGCGACGAGAACGTCAGCGTCTTGCGGTCCGGCGAAATCACTGCGCCGCCGTTGGAGCGCAGCACGCCCTGCATCATCCAGTCCGACGCGCTGTTACCGAACAGTCCTGCGGCAAATCCGGCGTGGCCCTGGCGCTTGATTGCCAGGGCGGCAGACTTCACTTCCCCCCACGTTTGCGGCGGATGGTCGGGATCGAGCCCTGCGGCCTTGAACAGGTCTGCGTTATAGAAGAGCACTGGCGTGGACAACGTATACGCCATGCCGTAGGTCTTGCCGTCGAGCATGCCGAGCTTGACGGTGCGCGGTGCCATGCCGGCCTCATGGGCGGTGAGGGCGTCTGCGCCGGCAACCGTTTCCAATGGCTTCGCGCCGAAGTTGCGGGCGACGAAATCCAGATCGCTGAAAACCACCTGTGCCAGGTCGACCGGGCGCTGTGCCGCCGTGTCGGCTTGAATGCGGGCGGTGATCGTTGTGACGTTCACGCCAACGGCATTGACCTTGATGTCCGGATGGCCGGCCATGAACTCCTGGATCAGCTTGCGGGTAGCGTCGGCCCCGGCGCCTGTGCTGGCCAGGTTGTAATTGTAGAAGGTGATGGTGACCGGGGCGGCGGCAGCCGGCCCCGGCGCGAGCGCGAAGGTTGCTGCCGCGCTCAGGCCGGCGATCAGGGGAAATTTGCGCATGATCGGGTTCTCGGGTCAGAAGAAGATGTTGAGGTTGCCAAGCAGGTTCAGTGCCGAGCCTGTTCCGGTCTGGTAGACGATGCTGGTCGGATGGTTCACGTAGCCGAGACCGATGCCAGCATAGACACCGCGTGTGACACGCGCGCTATACGACAGCGTGATGGCCATACTGTCGCGGTGAACCAGACTGCCCTTGCTGGCGTAGTAGTTCATCGCATCGCGGCCCCAGACCGTGTCGGTGGCGACCAGCGAAATCATGTCGTACGGACGGCTATCAAAAATGCCCTTGGCGTACAGGCGCAGCTCGTAGTATTGGCTCACGGCGTTGGCGTATGGCGGCGCATACATCACCGACGCCCCGATGTACAGACCGCGGCCGGGGGAGCCCGCCGGCGACTTCTGCCACAACTGACGGTCGGCGAGCAGGTAGTACCAACTGTTGTGGCCTACGCGCGTGCCCAGGTTCTCGAAGCTGTTGTAGCTGCTGGTGTTGTAGGCGGCACCGCCACGAATCCACTCCTGTGCGACGCCTTCCGACGGATTGCGCTGATAGCCGAGTTCGCCGATATAGAGCGCACCGGAATTCACCGTAGTGAACTTGAACGACGTCGGGTTCTCGTGAATTTCCTTGGTCAGGCCGTCAGGATTGACGGCACGCTCGGCCGTTGCCTTTGCGTACCAGTTCTTGTTGATGTTGTACTTCAGCACGATGCCCGGCGTGGGTGTTGCATTGTTGGAGTAGCCTCCCTGGATCGGGATGCTGCCCGAGGCGCCGAACACGCTCGTCGACAGGCTGCCGCCGACGTTCGTGTTGATGAACTCCCAGGTACTGATCAGGTAGCCCAGCTTCACTTCGAGTCGCTTGTTGAACAGCGTCTGGTAGTAGCTCGCTTCCGACAGGCCAAACTTGTTCGGGCCCATCGGCGCCCAGTTGGTACGGGTGAACATCCCCGCCAGATAGATCTGGCCGTCCGGGATACCATGCTGCGCCAGGTCATACGTCACGCCCATGTACAGATTGTCGACGTAGGTGAACGTCTGGCCGTTGTACTGTCGTTGTCCGTGCAGGCTCTTGGCCGAGCCACTGAGCAGATTGTTGGCCGCGCTGGTGACGTTCATGCCGAACCAGCCGATGCCGTAGTCGGCGAGCTTGTCGCGCAGACCGCCGGCTTCCGGGAGGATCGTCTCCGACGGCGGCGGCAGTGACAGGTTGAAGCCGCGCGGCATCAGGTTGGCCCAGCGGGCGGCCTGTTCGGCTGGGGCCCGCGAAAGCGCTGCGTCATTGGCGATCTGCGTTCGGTTGACGGCGTCGACGACGGGGTCGCTGCCGCCCTGGGCGGTTTGCTGGTCGGCGGCATGAAGTTGGGGGGTGGCACACAGCAGCGCGGCGAGGTTGACGAGCAGCAGGGGCCTGACCGGCAAACGGCGGACGCGGAGCTGGGTGGCGCGTCCGGTGCTGGGGGCGCCGGCAGGACGTACAGGCAAGCGGGCGTTCGAATCAATGTCGGAGAACATCTGGAGCACTCGTTTTGGCAATGACGATCAATGTGTTCGGGGCGAGCGTCGCCAGCGGTGGCGCGACGATGGTGACGCTCGCGCGGCGCTAGTGACGCGTTGGATGGCTCAGTGACGAAATGGAGAATCAGGCGTGGCGGGCCAGCGTGGCGTCGTTGACCTCGTCGCGATCGATGCGGGCATGGGCAAATCGCTGATGGAAGTCGACCAGCGGTACGGTGAAGTCGTCGAGTGCGCGGAATTCGTCGGCCGGCATGTCGGGATGCTCTTCGCGGTACCAGGTGGCGTAGTCGGGGAGGTCGCTGGCGAAGGCCTTGAAGTAAGTCGAATAGGCGCGCAGGCGCAGCGTCGGGCATTCTGCCTTCAGGTCGAATTCCATCAAACGAATCCAGCCGTCGCCGATGCCGTCGATCACCGGCGTTTGGGGAGCCGTGCCGCGCACCGATTGCTTGCGGCTCTGATAGTTGCTCAAGAACTGCATGACCTGATGGCCATGCTGGTTCTCGTCCATGCGGTGGCGCGCGCCATGGAAGTGACCGTTGAGCACGCACAGGATCTGATCGTGACGGGCCACGAAGCGATCCCAGAGCTTGCCCGGGTTGTGACGCTCCGGATCGAGGCGCGACAGATCGAAACAGTCGAGCGGCGCGCGCTCGCCGTTACCGTTCAGGAACTCGTGGATGGACACGATTGTCGGCACGCCCGGAAAGGCGGCGATCACCGACTCGGCCCAGGCAATTACGTCGGCGTCGGGCGCCATTTCAAGCCCCAGGTGCAGGAAGCGGTGCGTGGCGCCCGTGAAGATCTGTGCGCTGTTGGCGCCTTCGCGGAACGACGCAACGTACCACGGCTTGTTGCGGAAGATTGGCGTGTGCGCGCCGAAATTCGCCTTCCAGTTGGTCAGGCCACCACAGTGCACGCTGCCGACATTGGCCACAGTCAGTTCGGCGAAGCTCGCACCCTCGCGCGGCGGATGGTTGGCATCGGTCCACATGTGATCGTGGTCGTGATTACCCGGAATCACGCAGAACGGCAGCACGCCGTCCAGGATTTGCCAGGCCGCCGTAATGGCCGGGATCTCTATATTGACCACTTGTTCGGGCGACGGCGGGATCAGCGCTTCGAGCAGCGGGTTGGCGACCGACTTGTCGCCGCGTGCGGCATGTTCGGCATCCACATCGAAGCTCAACTGGTGTTCCCACATATCGCCCAGGCCGGTGGCGAAAGCGATCTCACCACCGTGCTTGACGGCATTGCGGGCGATGTAATGCATCATGTCCCACAGGATTTCGCGGGCATTGAATGGGAAACCGGCTTCGCGCTGGTTGCGATAGCTGACGTAGTTCTGAGTGTCGGGCACGACGGCGATGGTGAAGCGGAGGCCGTGGGCGGTGTGCTTCGTTTGCATAGAGATTCCGTTGAACGTTTGGATGACTGCGTACCGGTGAAGTGGTGAGACGTCTCTCGCTTTTTGTCGAACGGATGTACAGTACGGTCGATTCGTGACGTCTGTGTGACTCGCTCACGCAATTTCTGCTTGTCATGCGCTTCGAGTAAGCTGATCATATTCATTTCCAAAGGGCTTAAGAATGCGCTTTCGCCTTGCTGTGTGCGCGAAATAGGCGCAACAATGCGGCCCGACAGGATTGAACGCTTGTACGGTGTGCGCATGTGGAACAAATTTCACAATCACGCAGCGCAGGAAAAATAGAACGGTTGTACTGATTTGAGGGGGTAAGTTGTCAGCAAGTACGGAAGTAAGGGGCGGGGCCTCTGACGCTGCGGCGCAGGCGGAACGCCTGCGAACGGCGGCATATGAGTTGGCATGCGCGCGCGGCTTTTCCGAGTTGAGTGCACGCAGCCTGGCTGCGGCCACCGGCGGCAGCCCGTCGGCGGTGAACTATCATTTCGGTGGTCGGGATCAGTTGCTGCTCGCTGTCTATGATGAAGTCGCGACACGCCTCGCCAGTGCGCGAGAAAGTGCGCTGGCGCAATGCTTGGCAACGGCACCTTCGTGGGCAGATCTGCCGGACGTGTTCACGTCGATGCTGCAACTACGCTTGAGCAATGATCGGGGCGTGCTGGCGCTGCTGCTTGAGCTTGAACATGAGGTAGAGGCTGGACGTGAGCCGCAGTTGCGTCCGGCGGCGCAGGCCGAGGTCGAGCTCGAATGGGCGTTCTGGTTCGCGCTTGCCAAGCGCTTCGGCGTGTCGGACAGTGCGGCGGATGTCTGGGCGGCACTCGGCTTGGGTTTGACCGGGTTGCTTCTGTGCGAACCGGACCCGGGCGCACGTTCGGCATGGATTTCCGCGCCGGCCACGCGCCTGCATCGACGCATGACCGCACAGCCGGTCACGTTGCTGCCGATGCGCGGGCCAACGGCCATGGCAGGTGTCGAAGCGATTGCACAGCGTTTGCCGCAGGCCAACGAGACCGCCCGGAAAATTCTCGATGCCGCGTTGGCGACCATTGCCAAGAAGGGTGCCGACCGCCTCGTACAGCGTGAGATTGCGTCTATTGTCGGCGTGTCGCTGGCGTCCGTGACCTACTTTTTCCGCACCAAACACGACTTGATCTTCGCGGCGTTCGCCGAATTGTGCCGACGCATGCATGCTCATGTGGAGGAGTTCGAGCGCTTGGGCGGTGGAGAGGAGTCGCTGGCCGCGCTGGCCGACCGAGATACCTTTTCGGGGTTCGCGGCAATGAGTGCGCTGCTTCGCGCGGCGGCCCGCGACGAATCGCTGGCGCCTATTGCGCGTGACATTCGTCAAATGCGAGGGGTCGGGTCGTATGTGATGCTGAGCAAGCGCGGCATCAGCGCGGACTGGCTCGACGCGTTCATTTGGGGCGTGATGATGAGCGGGAAGTACCGGCCGTTACAGTTCTTCGATCCGATCGACAGCAAGGCGAAGCTGCTTGAATTCTCTACGGAGAGGATTGGGATAGTGTTCGACGGAGCATCTTCAGCGCACGATTGCCGCTGACAGGTGGCCCCGGGGGTGGGGTGGCGTTCCGCCACTCTCCCGAACGGGGTCACTAGTCCGAATGTGCTGCCCGAATGGAACCGGGCTAAGTGCGCTCGGCGTTGAATGTCGGCGGTGTGCGTTGTGGAACCGCCTGATGTCATTGAACCCATGGGCGCATGCCTCGTCCCGGCGCGCCTGCGTCGTTGTTCGTGTCAACTACGTTAGGTACGCTCCCAAATGACGGTGTTTTGACCGCCGTTAACGCCAATTTTGGGCGTTTCCCCGCAAATTTTCGCTCGTTCGCCCCGTAGACTGCGTCGTTTCCGAATTTATTTTCCGAGCGATGTCTTTCTCTTTTCCTTCCTCCAAGCGCAGGTGCGCCGCGTTGGACGGCGGCGGACCAAGCCTGCTGGGGCGGGGCGAAGGCCATCGCTCCCGCTGGCATGCCGTGTGTGTCTGGCTGTGCATGGCCATGCCGCTCCCCGCGATGGCTGGCGTGGGCAGTACGAGTGACGCATTGCGTCTGCACCCGCGCCCGACGCCGTCGTTTGCGTTCTCGCACGTCGCCGTTCCCACGCCGACCGCGACGTCTCGTTATTCGGTCTGCGGCAAGGTGACGGCGCTTTACCCGATGCCGGCAACCCCCGGTGCTGTGCGCTGCCGCACCGTCGCGCTGATGGCGCGGCCGAATGCCTTCTCGCCGACATCTGCGCCGCGAGCGTCGAAGTCCCTCGTCATGCCAGTAACCTATTCCCGTATCTCGTCCGATTACGGCACGCGTTACCACCCGGTGACACGTGTCAAGCATTCGCACACGGGCATCGATCTTGTCGCGCCTCACGGCGCGCCGGTGCGTGTGGTTGCACAGGGCGTGGTGAAGACCATCGGTTATGAGCGCCGCGGGTTTGGCCGTTATATCGTGATCGATCACCGCTACGACAACGAGACGATCTACGCCCACTTGTCGGCCACGGCGCGCGGATTGCGTGTCGGTCAGACGGTCAGGGCGGGCGACGTGATCGGCGCGGTCGGCAAGACCGGCATGGTGACAGGGGCGCATCTGCATTTCGAACAGCGCAGGCAGGGCGTTCCGGTTGACCCGCGTCCGCTGCTTCGCCGTACGGCAAGGGCGAGCGAGGTGCATACGGTTACCGATAACGGTTGCCATAACCTGCTCGACGATCTGGTGGCGTGCCATTCGCCGGGGCGGGCGTGGGCAACCGACCGCTGGCAGTATTCGCCGCTCTGAGCGCCAACATCGACGCCCGGCTTCCGGGAATAAAACGACATACCCGCTGGTAATACGTATAACGGCGCTCCCGAAACCCGTCGTGGTGACGGGCCGGGCAGCGTACCTATCGAGCGGAGGTGTGTCATGAGTCGCAACGAGAACGACAAGCCGGACGTCACGTCTGACGATGCCCACCCGGTCCCGCAGGGGGAGTCATCGCCGGCGATGTCACGGCGCAGGGCGATGGCCTGTCTCGCGTGGGCCGGCGCAGGCATTTTGTGGACGCTCGACGGTGGGGTGCCGCGCGGCATATCGCTTGCGGCATCTGCCGGCGCGGCGGAGATGCCAGCCCGCCACGCGTTGACCTTCGTGCAGATCAGCGACAGCCACATCGGATTCAATAAGGCGCCCAATCCCGATCCGGCAGCCACGCTGCAATCCGCCATCGAGCGGATTCGGGGTGCGTCCGAACGCCCTGCGTTCATGCTCCACACGGGCGACGTCAGCCATCTCTCGCGCCCCGAGGAATTCGACATCGCGCAGCAGATCGTGAACGGCGCGGGGCTTGAGACTCGCTACGTGCCCGGCGAGCACGACGTGATCGGTGACGACGGCCGCACATTCTTCGCGCGCTTCTCGCCCGACACCAAGGGGGTTGGCTGGTACAGCTTCGATCAACAGGGCGTGCACTTCGTGGCGCTCGTCAACGTACTCAATCTGAAGGCCGGGGGGATGGGCTATCTCGGCGACACACAACTCGCCTGGCTCGCGGCCGACCTCAAGGGGCGCTCCCATAGCACCCCGCTCGTCGTGTTCACGCACATGCCGTTATGGTCGGTCTATCCCGCGTGGGGCTGGGGTACCGACGACGGCGATCGCGCGCTGGCTTTGCTTCGGCCGTTCGGATCGGTCACGGTGCTCAACGGGCATATCCATCAGGTACTGCAGAAAGTGGAGGGCAACGTTCGCATGCAAACGGCAATGTCGACCGCATTTCCACAACCCGCGCCCGGCGACGGTCCGGGCCCCGGACCGTTGAAAGTCGACCCCTCGCAACTGCGGCAGACCCTTGGCATTCGTCGCGTCGACTTCACGACACTCGACGGCGCGCCGTTGCTTGGCGACACCACGTTGGCGTCCTGACCCCCATCGTTTCCGGAGCCCTCCCATGAAATCGATTCTCCTGAACACTCGGCGGCGCGTATGGCTCAGTCGCGTCGCCATTGCGGCCGCAGGCATGCTCACACTGACCTTGCCCGCGCTGTCGAACGCCGCCGACGCGGATACCGTCCATATCGAGCACTTCACGTTCTCTCCCGCGACGCTCACCGTGCGCGCGGGTACGCGTGTAACGTGGACTAACCGCGACGACGAACCCCACACCGTGACTAGCTCGGGCAACCCGCGGGCGTTTGCGTCGGGGGCGCTGGACACCGACGGCACCTTTGCCTTCACCTTCGACAAACCGGGGACGTATCCCTACTACTGCGCGATTCATCCGCACATGACCGGCGTGATCGTCGTGAAATAGCCGTCTGCCAGGGTAGATGTGATTCAATGAGCGCAGTGACGTCGCAGCGGCGGCGTCAGGCCGATTGACTCGGGCAATGCGTTGCCCGTTCTCGGGAGACCCCGGTGAGCGACGCTGAAAAACCCGGCGCGCAAGCGTCAGGACGGTTTGAAACTCTGGCCCTGCCGCATCTCGATGCGGCGTACAACCTTGCGCGATGGCTGTCGGGCAGCGCGAGCGATGCCGACGACATCGTGCAGGAAGCCTTCCTGCGCGCGTTGCGCTTCTTCGACGGCTTTCGCGGCGAGAGCGCGCGTGCGTGGCTGCTGGCGATCGTGCGCAATACGTGGCTGACGGAATGGCGTCGTCGCTCCGATGCGGCGGATGGGACGCCGTTCGATGAAGCCACGCATGGCCTGCACGGCGATGCGTGGCTGCCGGGGTGGGACGACACGGCGCCCGGTGACCCGGAGATGCTGGCGGTGCGCCGCGACGAATGCGCGTTGGTGCGCGACGCACTGGCCGCGTTGCCGGTCGTCTTCCGTGAGGTGCTGGTGTTACGCGAGATGGAGGACATGAGCTACCGGGAAATCGAGACGATTCTGGGCGTGCCGGCGGGCACGGTCATGTCGCGTCTGGCACGCGGCAGACAGATGCTGGCGATCGCCGTGCGCGCCGCGCAGGATGCCGCACACAAGAACACTGCCGCGACGCCGAACGCGCCGTCGGCGCAAATCACTCGTCTCACACGCCAGCCGCTCGACGGCACCACCCGGGGAGGACGCGATGAATAAGCCCGACGAACCCAACGATACGACCTCCGCGAGCGACATGAAGGACAAGACCGGTGACACGACGCCGGGCGTGAGCGCGGCGCTGGCCGCAACGGCTGCCGAAGCCTCAACACTGGGCAAGCTGCTGCGCGACGGCTCATTGCGTCACTATGCCCCTCAGTCGTTGCGCGAACGTTTGCGTGACGAACTGGCGCATGCTGAACGTCACGCGAGTCCTGCCACCGGCGCGATCGCGTCGCCGTCGGCATCGCCGCTGCCCGAAATGAAACCCGACGTCAGGTCAACCAAGGCAGGCACGCCCGCCAAACCCCCGGAAGCGGCGTGGGGGCTCAGCTTGGCGCCGTGGTTGTTCGGCGGGGCGGGCGGTGCGATTCTCGGCGGCTTGGCCGTGGCGATGGCGTTGCTGGTGGCGCGCCCGCCCGCACCGCCGCAAGACGCGCAAGAGATGCAGGCGACAACCGGGCTGCAACCGCAAGAGATCGTGGCGAGTCATGTTCGTGCGCTGCTGTCCCAGCATCCTATCGACGTCATCTCGACGGATCAGCACACCGTCAAGCCGTGGTTCAACGGGCGCATCGATTACGCGCCGCCCGTCATCGATCTGTCAGCCAAGGGCTTCCCGCTCGAGGGGGGACGACTCGACTACGTGGGAGGCCGCACTGTCGCCGTTCTCATCTATCGCACGGACAAGCATCCGATCGATCTGTACGTGTTCCCGGCACGCGACAAGGGGGCGGCGGCGCCGACGATCACCGGTGCCGATGGGTACGCGATAGCGCGCTGGCGGCGCGGCGGCATGACGTACTGGGCGATCACCGACGCCGAAGCGTCGCATCTGCGCGTGTTCGTGGAGGCAGTGCAGGCGGCGACCTGATATCTTGCGGCTATCGCCCGATACCCCCAGGAGGCCGTCATGCCGCAAGTCCCATCGCCGAATGCCCCGGTGAATCCCGCCTGGCAAGCCGCGCAGTACGTGAAGTTCGAAGACGAGCGCACGCGTCCCGTGCGCGATCTCGTCGCTGCCATTCCCACCCTTGCGGATCGTGATGTCGCACGTGTGGTCGATATCGGTTGCGGGCCGGGCAATTCCACAGAAGTGCTCGCCGCGCGCTACGCGCAGGCCGATGTGCTTGGGTTGGATAGCTCGCAGGACATGGTGGATGCGGCGCGCCTGCGCCTGCCGCAGTTTCGCTTCGACGTGGCGGACATCGCCAACTGGAAGGACGGCCCGTTCGACGTGATTCTCGCCAACGCGGTGTTGCAGTGGTTGCCCGATCACGAAACGCTGTATCCGCGCCTGATCGGCTGTCTGGCGCCCGGCGGCTCACTCGCCGTGCAGACGCCCGACAATCTCGACGAGCCCGCGCATCGACTGATGCGCGAAGTCGCGACCGATTCGCGTTGGGCGGCTGCGCTCAAAGGCGTGGAGCGCACGGCGCGACATGGCGCGACGTTCTACTATCCGCTGCTGCGCGCGGTGTGCTCGCGCGTCGACATCTGGCGCACCACGTACTATCACCCGCTGGCGGGGGGCGCGCCGGCTATCGTGGAATGGTTCAAGGGCAGTGCGCTGCGGCCGTTTCTCGCGAAGCTCGACGCGGCGTCGCGAGAGGCTTTCCTGACGCGCTACACCGACGAAATCGCGAAGGCCTACCCTGCGCTGGCTGACGGCACGGTGTTGTTGCCGTTCCCGCGGCTCTTCGTGGTCGCCACGCGCTAATCGTGCCAGCGGGCCGTGTCAGAGGCGCAGGCAGGGGGCGGTGTAAAGTAGCGGGCATGAATGCCCTGTACCCACCCATTCAGCCGTTTCGCAATGCCCCTCTGTACTGGCGCTCGTCGCTCGTGCCGGGCGGCGACATGTTGACGGCCGAATACAACGACCACACCTTCGCGCCGCACTGGCACGATGCGTATGCGTTCGCGTGCATCGTAGCGGGTGCCGAGCGCTACGCCTATCGGGGTGGCGAGCATGTGGCGGAGGCCGGGTCGGTCGCCATTATTCATCCCGGCGAAGTGCATACCGGTGCGCGCGAAACCGATTTCGGGTGGCGCTACCGGGTGTTCTATCTGCCGGTCGGCTTCGTGCAGGGGGTGCAGCGTCAGTTGACCCACCCGTTGCCGGGATTGGCGTCACCGGACGACGCCTTGCCGTGGTTTGGCGAGAGCGTCATTGACGACGATCAGGCCGCGCAGCGGCTGATTACGGCGCACCGTCTGCTGCAGGCCGGTGCGGATGCGTTGGTGGCCGAGAGCGTGTTGATCGAGGCTGTGTCGATGATGTTGATCCGCCACGCGCAGGCACGCTTGCCGGAGGTGCCGGTGCATCGCGACGCCGTACGCGTCGAGACGATGAAGGCGCGACTCTCGACCGATCTCACCGAGCCGTTGTCGTTGACGACGCTGGCCGAAGCCGTCGATCTCTCGCCGTTTCACGCGGCGCGATTGTTCTCGCGCGAAACGGGCCTCGCGCCGCATGCGTGGCGCAATCAGTTGCGTCTGGTGCGAGCGTTGCCCGCCTTGCGTGCAGGGGCGTCGGCGACCGACGCCGCCGTGGCGCAGGGGTTTAACGACCTTTCGCACTTCACGCGTTACTTCCGGCGCGCGTTCGGCGTGTCGCCCGGGAAGTGGAGTGTGCGGCCGGGAGCATGACGTCAACGGTTATGGCGCTGGCCGCATCGTGCACCCACGTCAGGAAGTCTCGTAACGGACGCGACTTGTCGGCGTCGCGGGGCACCAGTGTGACGTACGTCGCCCCCGTCACCTGAATCGCTGGAAAGGGCATGACCAGACGGCCGGCGGCCAGCTCGCGATCGAGCATCGGCTTGCTGCCGATCCCCAGGCCCAGTCCGTCGATAACCGCCTGCAAACTCACGTGATAGTGGTCGAAGCGATGAAATCGTACCGGCCGCAAGGCGGGCACTCCGGCGGCGCTCAGCCAGTCCTCCCATGCGCCGACACGGGTCTGTGTTGCGATGAAAGCGTGTTTCGCAAGATCCTTCAGGCGACGCAGCGGCCTCGCATCCAGCAGCGCGGGCGCGGCGATAACACTTGACTGCTCGGTGAACAGCACGGCCTTTTCGTACGGCTGCCACTCGGGACGCGGCGGTGGGTCGCGCCGGATCGCGACGTCGAATCCGCCGCGAAACGCGGGGTCGGCACTGCTCGATGTGGTCACCACGATCTGCACGTCGGGGTGCGACGCGTGGAACGCGGGCAGCCGCGCGATCAACCAGTGCATGGCGAGCGTGGTCTGGGCATTCACGCGCACAATCCGTGTTTGCGGTGCCTTGCCAAAGCGCACGGCGGCATCGTCGATACGGTCGAAGGCCGCACTGACCTCGGCGGCGAACGCCCGGGCGTGGTCCGTCGCGACGTTGCGTTGTCCCTGCCGGACGAATAACGTCTGCCCGAGCCAATCCTCCAGCAGCGCGATCTGACGGCTCACGGCCCCATGAGTAATCGACAACTCTTGCGCGGCGGCGCTGAGACTCCCTGCGCGAGCCGCAGTCTCGAAGACACGTAAAGCGTGCAGCGGTGGTAGCTGTCGGCGCGTCATCCTGACCCTTCATCGACGAAATAACTTGGGAACTGTGACTTTTTATCACAGAAGTCTTATCAATTTGTCGATGGTGTGAGCCGTCGTCATGCTTTATCGTCGTATCTGTGGCTCACGCGGCGCAGACGTCATGTGAGGAAGAGGGCAAACGACGAGGCGGGCATGTTGGCTGGTTTATTCGCGGGACACGCGTGGGGCATGATGTTGATCGCCGTCGTCGGGACGGCGGCGGGCGTGGTGAGCGGCGTCGTCGGCACCGGATCGTCGATGATGCTTCTGCCGGTGCTGGTCTACACGTACGGCCCGAAGCAGGCGGTGCCGATCATGGCGGTTGCCGCCATCGTCGGGAACATCTCGAAGGTGTTGGCCTGGTGGCGCGAGATCGACTGGCGCGCCGTGTTCGCGTACTCGTTGCCCGGCGCACCGGCCGCTGCGCTTGGCGCCCGCACTTTGTGGAGCCTGCCTGCAACGGTCGTGGACGTTGCGCTGGGTCTGTTCTTCATCGCCATGGTGCCGGTACGCCATTATCTGCAACATAACCAGCGGCGGTTGGCTCTCTGGCAGTTGGCGGCTGCCGGCGCCGTCATCGGTTTCCTCACGGGGATCGTGCTCTCCACCGGGCCGCTCAGCGTGCCGGCCTTCGTCGCGTATGGCTTGTCCGGCGGGGCCTTCCTTGGTTCGGAGTCGGCCAGTTCAGTGCTTATCTACGTCGCCAAAGTGCTGATGTTCTCGGACCTTGGCGCATTGCCGCCGGAGGCGTGGGCCAATGGGCTGATCGTCGGGATGACGTTGATGCTTGGCACCGTCCTCGGCAAGCGCTTCGTGCTGGGCCTTACCCCAGCCGTCTTTCAGCGCTTGCTCGATACGATGCTCGTCGTCTCCGGCGGCGTGATGCTCAGCGCCGCATGGCGCTGAGGGTTATGCCCGCTCGCGCCGGGCGGCCACCAGGTTGACCCCCAACCCGATGACCATGGCGACGCCGCCAACGATGAACAGCAGCGAATAGTTGCCCGACGTCGCAGCGAACAGGAATGACAATCCGTAGGCAGCACCCGCCTGAAGCGTCGCGAAGCTGGTCGTCGCGGTGCTCCACGCTGCCTTCTGCGAAGCCGGACGATGAGCGAGCAGCTCATTCAAGCGTCCGAGCACCAGAGGCACGATTCCCGGCGTGAACGCCCCCATCACCATGCTGGAGACGATCAGCGCAGGCATGCCGAGGCCGAGTACCGGCAGCAGTACGGCACAGATCTGCGCGATATAAGCGACGCGCAACGCCCGTGCAAAACCAATGCGGTCGGCAAGATGCCCGACGAAGATCGGCCCGATGATCGCGCCCAATCCATACAGCACCCAATAGTTGGCTCCGGCATCGAGCCCCTTGCCCAGACCTCGTGCAACGTAGTCGACGAGGAAAATCATGTGCGGCACCAGCGCAACGGCATTCAGTGCGTATTCGATATAGAGCGAACGCAATGCGAGTGGGCTGGCCGGGCGGCGCCGCGCTTGCGCAGTGGCACCGGCCGCGGCGGCGGGGGCGCCGTCAGGCCACCCGCGCCATGCCACAGCGGTGAGTGCGAGCGAAAGCACGCCTAGTCCGATCCATGTTTGGGCAAGGCCTTGTCGCAGCAACAGCGGCACGAGCGTGCCTGTTGCGGCGATGCCCAGCCCGAGGCCCGCGAAGATCGCGCCACTGACGATACCGCGCCGCGACGGGGCAACGTGTGCCAGTACCGACGGCGCAGCGGTGACCATCAGCACCCCGCCCGAGAAACCCGACGCGAAACGCCAGAGGAAGAACCAGAGGAATGAGATGGGGAAGGCGCACGCGAAGAAGGCGACGACCGTCAGCAGCATCATCGTGCGCAGGATCGCGACGTTGGATGCATGACGGACGAGAACGCGAGCGCCCAGCGCACCGGCCAGATAGCCGCCGAGATTGGCGGCACCGAGGTAGGCGGCCGTGGCCGGGGCGAACCAGTGGTTGCCGATGATCGCCGGCAGCAGGGCCGTGTACGCGAAGCGGGCAAAGCCGATGCCGATGAGGCTGGCGCATGCGGCGCAGAGGGTGGCGCGCCAGGCGTTGAAGGGGGCAGACGTGCTGCCGCCGAGGACTGCATGGGACATGACGACTCCGGGGATGCCGCGCCGCGTCCGGCGCAGTCCGGTGCGGCGTGCAAAAAAGCGATGGAGTCAGTGTAGGTGGGTGCGGTGCGTCAGAGAACGAACACGCTTTGGAAGTCATTCTTCCGTGCGGCGTAACAATGGCGGCTGCGCAATGCAGGAATCCCGCGTCGCGAAGCGTCGCTCAGTCCCCGTTCGCCAGCTTGTACACGTGCGAAAAGTGCTTGCGCAGGCGGGGCACCGCGAAATCGACAAACGCTCGTACCTTGGGCACGGCCAGCCGTCCCTGCGGCGTGATGACGTGCACCGGCATGGGCGGATGTTCGAAGTTCTGCAGCACGATGCGCAGCGTGCCGTGCTCCAGTTCTTCGACGATGTGATACGTCAGCATGCGTGCCACACCGTGTCCGGCGACGGCCGACGCAATCACGGTTCGTATCGAGTTGGCGATCAGGCGCGGCGTGAATTGCACGACCTGCGGCACCGAGCCACGTCCTGTGGCCGGAAAACGCCACGAATCGATACCGAAGTACGTCATGGTAACGATCTGGTGTCTTGAGAGATCGGCGGGCGTCTCGATAGGGGCGTGGGTGGCCAGATAGTCCGGCGAAGCGGCGATGACGCGCCGGACTTCGCCCACCGGCGTGGCGATCAGCGACGAGTCGGGCAAGTGCGCGACCCGTACTGCGACATCGACACCTTCGTCGATCAGGTTCACGGGCAGGTCGCTTAATTGCAGACGGATGATGACGTCGGGGTAACGCTCGATGAACGCGTCGGCGATCTCGCGCATGAACGTCTCGCCTGCAGCGAGCGGTACCGACACGGTGAGCAGGCCGCGCGGGGCCGAACGTTCGCCGGCCGCAATCACGTCGGCCTCGTCCAGATCGAGCAGGATACGGCGGCACGCGCTAGCATACCGCTCGCCAGCGGCACTCAGCTTGAGTGCACGAGTCGTGCGGTGGAGCAGGGCGGTGCCGGTGTGGGCTTCGAGATAGGCGATGGCACGGCTGACGGCAGCGGCCGAACGGCCGAGACGCCGGGCGGCACCGGCAAGGCTGCCTTCGTCGACGGTGGCGACGAAGACCTTCATTGCGTCGATTCTGTCCATGAGCGAGGCTGGATGAGGGGCCGCGGGCGAACCCCGGTAAGGCCGATGGGCAAGATTACCCTCAAATCCGGCATTGCGGCGACACTGGCGGGCGGATTTCCTGCCGGAGCGGATGTGCAGGATCGACTGACGGCGGTGGATCGTACGAACTGCTAAGCTGATCGTTCGCCAACGCAACGCTAACGCCATCACGCCCAAACACCATGAAAACACCCATCGCTTCGTGGCTTGCCATCGCCGCCACTGTCACCGCCGTTTCGGCCATCATGCCCCTCTCTGCTCACGCGGCCGATGGGATGCCGCCTGTGCCCGGCGCCGCATTGTCGGCCGCCGGCGTAGAAGGATTGAGTGCTTCGGCCGGCACGGCGCCCGCCGTGCCGGCGTCGCAGATGGCGGCCAACAAGCAGGTCGTGCTGGCGTTCTACGACGCCGGCCTCAATCGGAAGGATTTCGACGCGGCGCGACAGTATCTCGGCGCGCAGTACATTCAGCACAACCCGAACGCGGCCGATGGTGTCGAGGGATTCGGCAAGTTTCTTGAGTTCCTGCGCAAGCATCAGCCGGACTCGCGTAGCGATGTCGTCCGGGCTTTCGCCGATGGCGATTACGTGATCCTGCACGTGCGCAAAGTGCCCCGTCCTGGGGACCTGCCCATCGCCATCGTCGACATTTTCCGTCTGGACAAGGGCAAGATCGTCGAGCACTGGGATGTGTCGCAACAGGTGCCGGCCAAGACCGTCAGCGGTAACCCGATGTTCTGATCGGGCTGCTGTCGCCGTGCCTGGCACGACGGAGAACAACGGCTTGCCGTGTTCCAGATCGGCCGCCTCGTGCCCGTTTGTGAGCCCTGATATACGAAATTTGCGTCGTTTTGGTGCAAGCGCTCGACGGCGAACGGCCTTGCTGGGCGGGCGTTTGCGGGCGCATCGACGATTTCGTCGCGCGAACGCTCAAGTTTCGTCAAAAGCACTCGTTAAGTCTCGTCAGAGGTACCGAGAGAGACAGTGGCCTGCTGCGCGTGCCGGCAGCAGGTCGAAAATTACGATCTGCAAGACGACCCGCTCAATGCGCACAAGGCCATGTTCAAGAACCTGAGTATCAGCAAACGGCTCGCCGCCGCCTTTACCATCAATGTGGTCATGCTGTCGATCGTGGCCGTGGTTGCCGTGACGAAAATGGCGACGATGGACGCGAACACGCAAATCATCGTTTCCGATCTGAACAACAAGATTCTCGAATTTCACGGACTGAAGGATCGGGCGGCGAGCATCGCGGTGGTTCTGCGCGATATCGTGATGTCGGAAGACGCGTCGCAGCTCGATGCACGTCTGGCCCGGATCGACGAGTTGAACGCTGCCAACCTCAAGAGCATCTCCGGCATGGCGACGATCTTCTACACCGAGAAGGGCAAGGCGCTATACCGCACGCTGACCGAAGCCAGCGCCGAATACGGAAAACAGGTCGACAACATCAAGCGTCTTGTGCGCAGTGGCAACTACGCACAGGCGAAGACCGAACTGCTGGGGCCGGCGGAGAAGGCGCAGTCGGCTTTCTTCTCGCCGCTAGACGGTCTCATGGGCGTTGGCAAGGCCGTGAGCGCCAAGGAGGCCGCCGATGCGAATGACGCCTACACCTCTGCGCGGCTGTGGCTGCTGGTTGCACTGGTCGCCTCTGTCATCATCTCCGTGGTGTCGGGTGTGGCCATCGTTCGCTCGGTCACGCGCCCGGTGCGTGCTGCGGCGCAAGGGGCGACAGCGCTCGCCCATGGCGATCTGACCCATCGTGTGAACGCTGAGCACGCCGACGAGATCGGACAGATGGCGAACGCGCTCGACACGGCTGTCGATCAACTGGCGCATCTGGTGCGCAACATCCAGGGCGCGTCGGGCGCCATTGACCATGCCGCGCGCGAGATTGCGCAGGGCAACACCGATTTGTCGCAGCGAACGGAGGAGCAGGCCGCATCGCTGGAAGAGACGGCCGCGTCGATGGAAGAACTCACGTCGACCGTGCGTCAGAACGTGGAACATGCGATGCAGGCGCGCCGTTTGTCGCAGGAAGCGTCGGGCGTCGCCGATGCCGGGGCGCAGAGCGTGCGTGCGGTCGTCGAGACGATGCAAGCGATGGCCAGCGCCTCGGCCCGCATGAGCGACATGATCAAGGCGATCGAGGGTATTGCATTCCAGACCAATATTCTGGCGCTCAACGCGGCCGTGGAAGCTGCGCGCGCGGGCGAGCAGGGCCGGGGGTTCGCGGTGGTGGCCGGTGAAGTGCGCACGCTCGCGCAACGCTCCGCCGGCACGGCCAAGGACATTCGCGAACTGATTGCGACGTCCATCCAGCAAGTCGAGGACGGTACCTCGCGTGTGGAGGTCGCCGGTCGCACGATGGATCAGATCGTGGTGTCGGTGCGGCGCGTGAACGAGTTGATCGCCGAGATCGCCGCAGCGAGCGACGAACAGGCGCGCGGCATCGAGCAGGTCAATCAGGCTGTCACCCAGATGGACCAGGTGACGCAGCAGAACGCCGCGCTCGTGGAAGAGGCGGCGGCTGCGGCGGAACACATGCGTCAGCAGGCCGCCGATCTGGTTGGGCAGACCGCGAAGTTCCGGGTGGATGGCGACGGCAGCCCGCCGCTCGACGCGATGCAGCAAGCACCGATGCTCGCGGCATCGGCCGGTACGCCGTCGCATGCCGGCAATGCACTGACGGCACAGCGGCGAGGGCAGCGCGCAGCGGCCTGACGTCTGGCGATTTGTCTCGCGGCCAACGCCGCCTCTCACACTTCAGGCGGCATTGGCCGCCTGGGTGCCGAACGCAGTGTCGATGGCGGCAATCGCCTCCACCAACTGTTGCGCCAACGCTGGCGGCGCGCTCGTCATCGGTGCTCGCAATACGTCCATCAGCAGACCTTCGCGGGCGAGCCACGCCTTGATCGGGCCCGGATTCGCTTCGGCGAACAGCAACTTCACCACCGGCATGAGCGCGTGGAAGAGCGAGCGGGCTACATCGAGCTGCTGCGCTTGTACCGCACGATACAACGTCGAAAAAAGCGCTGGCCGGCAATGCGATGACGCGATGATCGCACCGTGTCCGCCCATCGCCAGCGTGGACAACAACTGATGATCCTCGCCCGCAAGGACAGACAAGCGGCCGTCGGCGATGAGCGCCTGCGTGGTGTAGGCGTTGCCACCGCAATCCTTGATCGCGCGAATGTTGCCGTGACCCGCGAGCGTGAGCAATGTCTCGAGCGTGAGCGTTGCACCGGTGCGATAGGGAATGTCGTACAGCACGAGCGGCGCACGCGAACGGTCGGCCAGCGTCTGGAACCAGTCAATAAGTCCTGCCTGGGATGGCCGGATGTAATACGGCGCGGGGGTCAATACGCCCGCGAGGGGCAGCGTGTTGAAGGCGTCCATGCACGCTAACGTGTGGCCGAGATGATTACCCGCGAGCCCTGCAATCACGGGCAAATCACCGGCCTGCGTCAATACGGTGTCGAACACGGCGAGCTGTTCGGCGTGATCGAGGGCCGCCGCCTCGCCTGTCGTGCCGCAAATCACGAAGCCGGCAATGCCCGAGCGGCGGTAATGCGCGACGAGCCTGCGTAACGCGGCGTGATCGACGGGCGTATCTGCGCCGTTGCGCAGGAACGGTGTGACGAGCGGTAGCCAGATGCCGCGAAATGCTGGCGAACCGGACGAGGCCATCGATGAGATTTGGGATTGCGCGACTTGCATGAGTGTCTCCCTGGACGGTGCGAATGCAACGAACGTGTGGTGACCTGTACGGAAACCGTTCAGCAGGGCGATGCGCAGAGTCAGGCGCGTGGGGACTTCGGGGCAGGCGGGCCGGGTGATGCTAGGCGGTGCTACGCACGGGGCAGGACTGCCGGGTCCACGTGGCTGTTCCGTCGCTCAACTGACGGAACAGCACGCTCCGGTCAGTTGAGCGACTGTTTTTTGCTTTTGACGAACGCACCCCGCTGTCCCATCGGGACAACGCGCAAGCTTTGCGAGAGGCGGGCACTGAAATTCGTCATCTGGCGACTCTAAACGCTATGCGTGGGTGACGTCAAGCACGTTGACCGATAGCGCGTGAGCCATGGGGGTGTTCCCTTGGTTGCCAATTCGAATGTGTCAAGTGACAATCGGCGTCATCCCCCGGGCAGCGCAAAAAAGAATAACGGGGAAGTCTGCGGTGGGCAAAACCGATAAGCACTGGGACAAGATGGCAGCCAACGTTGTGAAGTATTCGCGCGACGGGGTGATTTACTACGAAATTCGAAGTGCTTTGCCCGACGGTACGAGTCACGGTGATGAAATATTCACATATTGAGATTCCCTTATACTGGCCCGACGCTTCACGCACGTTCGAAATCAATGGAATTCGTAACAAGAGACGTCCTGGCAAGCTGTATGGAGTTGCTGCTGGACGCAGTGTTTCTCGTCAATCAGACCGGCACTCTGGTGTATGTGAGCCCGGCCTGTGAGCATATTCTCGGCTACTCGCCGCAGGAATTGATGGGGCGCTCGATGATCGATTTCGTGGCGAAGGAAGACCGCGAGCGCACGATTGACGAGTCGAAGCTTGTGATGTCGGGGCATCCGCGCATCGGTTTCGAGAATCGCTATATTCACAAGGACGGTCATTACGTCCACATCATGTGGTCTGCCCGCTGGTCCGGCGAGCATGGGCTGCGCATCGGTGTGGCGCGCGACGTGTCGGCGAAGAAGCACGCCGAAGCGTTGCAACGCGCGACCTATTCGATTTCCGAAGCGGCCCACGACGCGGCGGATGTCCGCTCGCTGTGCAAGGCCGTTCACGACACGCTCTCCACGCTGTTTCCCATTCACGCCCTCGTCGTTGCCACGTGCGACGGCGAACTGATGACGTGGGAGAAGGCGTATCAGTACCGCGAGAATGCCGACATACCGGTGCTTGACTGGTCGCAGACTGCGGCGCTTTCTACACGGGCGACGAATGCGCAGCAAGCGCAGTGGCGATTGATCGAGGCCACGCCCGGCGTTGGGCAGACCCCGTCGCCTGCACAGTGGTATGGCGAACCTTTCTCGCCCGACGAGGCCGTGGCGCCCGGAAAACATGCGTTGGCGGTGTTGCCGATGTACACGGCGCGGCGCGCGGTGGGCACGCTCATGATCTACGGTCCGCCTCGCGCGTTGCAGGCGGAGGCGGCGCAACGGTTGCTCGCGTTCGTGTGCGATCAGACGGCGTTGGCGATCGAGCGCAAGCAACTCATCGACGATCTCTACAAAGCCGCACGTTTCGACGAACTGACCGGCCTGCCGAACCGCCGCACATTCGGTGAATTCGCCAGTGAGGCCGTGCGCCGTGCGCAACGCACCAACGGCAAGCTGGCGCTGCTCTTCGCCGACATCGACGGATTCAAGGGGGTGAACGACAGCCTCGGGCATGCAACAGGCGACCTGGTGCTCAAGGAGATTGGGCGCCGCATGAAGGCGGGGGTGACGGAGGGCGGCTTTGTGGCGCGTCATTCCGGCGACGAATTCGTCACCATTGTTCAGGACGTCGAGATCGTCGAGCGAATCGACTTTGCGGTGGCGCGTCTGCGCTCGGAGATAGAGCAGGCCGTCTCGGTAAACGACGCGAGCCTGGCCGTGCGCGTGAGTGTCGGTGTCGCGGTTTTCCCCGACGACGGCGAATCGATGAGCGAACTGATTCGCGTTGCCGATCAGCGCATGTATGCGAACAAGTCCGAGCGTAAGTCGGGCGGGGCCAGCTTTCTGGCGCGTCTGATGTAAGGCGCACCGTGAAGCACGCTCAGACGCGTGCTCACCCGAGTGTCTGCGTCGGCCAGACCATCTCAATTTCGACGGCAATCGAGCGCGCCAGTCCGTCGAGATCCGGAAACAGCGACGCGTTCGTCACGTTCATCCGGTAAAGCCATTTCATTGCGTCCGCACGCAGCGCTGCGGGCATCACGATTTTGCGCAGCAGCGGCTCTTCGCTCTCGTAGCCGTCGAGAATACGATGCAGCGGCCGGTCGATCACGCCGGGCACCACCAACGTTCCCGATTGCGCGATCAGGCGGCCGTCCATCTCTTCCGGCTCGCCGAACCAGACCACGTCGTTGTCGTTGCCGAGAAAGTACTTTTCCATGTTCCCCTTGACGCGCGGATCGATCGTATCGCGGGTCAGCCATGGCGCATGACGCGGGCGGGCGCGGTCGTCGTACAGGGCGGGGGTGTTGAGGGCGAAGATGGCCGAATCGCTCGTCGCGCGCTCCAGCGCGAAGAAAGCCGCGACAAAGGGCGATTTGGTGAAGTCCAGCAAACGCGTGGGCGCGCCATGGTGCTGCATCAACCCGAGGCAGCGCAGGTCGTCGTGCAACAGCTCGGGCCATGGCACATGGTTATGCGCCTTGCGCCGGAAGATGCGGATGGCGCGCGCCTCACGACTGCGCCACTGCTCCTTGTCCGACACATAGGCGTGCAGATACCGGGAGAGCGAGCTTTGCAGATGCCAGCGCGCATCCTGCTGCCCGCGAAAGGCCCAACCTTCGAAGCGGGAGGACAATTCCATGAAATCCTTCCAGCTTTCGACGACGGTGGTGTCCATAGTGGGCGAAATCCTCGAGTTGGCGTGCAACGCCGCCACGACATTTTGTGAGCACGCCAAGGCACCGCAAGCGATGCATGGCGTCGGCCACTATAGTACGGCGTCTGTGATAGCTCAAGCGCGTGCGTCGTGCGGGAGCATTTACCCCGCCGTTTCAACGCCTCATGCGGCTCGCGAGTGCGACAGGGGTAAGGGGACACGCAATAGGCGTGAAATCAAGCCGCTCGTGCAGGGGTCAGATCGTTCTTGAGTGCCGCGAGTGCGGCTTGGGGCGTGAGGTCGGAGGTGTCGAGCGTGATGTCGGCCAGCCGGTAAAGCGACTCGCGGGCATCGAGCATGCGGTGGATGTGTTCCAGCGCCTCGTTGCGTAGCGCTTCGGTGGCGATGCGGGCGTCGTTTTGCTGCATCACGCGCTGGAAGTGGACTTCGGGCCGGGCGCGCAGCCAGACGGTGCGAAATGCCCGGAGCACGCGCTCGTAGGTCGGCGCTTCGGAGACGATCCCGCCGCCTGTCGCGAGCACGACATGCTCGTGATCGGCAATGATCCGCTCGATGCATTGGCGCTCGATGCGGCGCATCGCCGCTTGTCCATACAGCGTGATGACTTCGCCGATGGCGATGCCGGCTTCACGCTCGACTTCCTTGTCCAGTTCGATGAAAGGCGCGCCGATGGCCTGCGCCAACTGTGGCCCGAGCGTCGACTTGCCCGCGCCGCGCAGACCGATGAGGGCGATGCGCTGTCCTGTGCGGCGTGCGTCGGTCACCCCCGGCACGACGATCTGACGGCGCAACCGCGAGAGGACTTCCGGCGGCTGTTGTCGCAGATATTCGACGAGGATCAGCAAATCGCCGTCATACGCGGTGCGCTCGGCCACGAGCGTTTCCACGCCCACGTTCAACGCTTCCGAGAGTTTGTGCAGGACAGCCAGCGAGACGTTGCCGGTGCCGGCCTCCACGCGGGCGAGATAGGGTAGCGAGACACCCGACTGCGCAGCGAGCTGCTTGCGCGTCATGCCGCGTTGCGCTCGTAGTGTGCGCACCTGTTGCGCCAACGAGGCCAGCCGCGACGACACGCCTGCTTCGGTGTCGTCGTCCAGATCAGGCGGCGCGGAGTCGGCGAGCGGTTTCCTCATGGGGCAACAGGCGGGAAGAGATGTTGCGATAAATATACTATGAGATATCAGTGGTGCAACCCGAGCATTCCCCATCTCGCCCGTCATTTTTGTTGAATATGCATTAAATTGCCTTGTTTGGCTAAATATCCCTGTTAACCCTGAACTGCATTGCACAAATCGCGCAATACGGAAAATATCTTATAAGATACTTTCCAAGATTTGGAGCGAATGCAGACAATGACCTATCCCCACTTGCGCGTGCGCGTCGACGACGCCATCGCCTTCGTTACCCTTGAGCGCGCAGACAAGCGCAACGCGCTTTGCGACGCGGCCATCGATTCGCTCGAAGCGGTGTTTCGCGATTTCGACGACAGCGTGCGCGCCGTCGTCCTGAACGGTGCCGGCGAGCACTTCTGCGCCGGACTGGACTTGTCCGAAAACAGCACCCGCGATCCCATCGACGTGCTGCGCGTCTCGCAACGCTGGCACAAGGTGTTCCACGAAATTCAGTTCGGCGGCCGTCCGGTGGTCGCCGTGTTGCACGGTGCAGTGATCGGCGGCGGGCTCGAACTGGCGCTGGCCGCGCATGTGCGTGTCATCGAGCGCAGCGCATTCTTCCAGTTGCCCGAAGGCAAGCGCGGCATCTTCGTCGGCGGCGGCGCGTCGGTGCGCGTGGCGCGCATTCTCGGTCCGGACCGCATGACGGAGATGATGCTCACCGGCCGTCGCTACGACGCCGTTGACGGTGAGCGCCTGGGCCTCGGTCACTATTTGACCGACGCGGGTGCGGGGCTCGCCCTGGCGACACAACTAGCCCGCGAGACGGCGCAGAATAGTCCCTTGTCGAATTGGGCGACGATTCACGCACTGTCGCGCATTCACGACATGTCGATGGCCGACGGCCTGTTCACCGAGTCGGTGACGAGCGCATTGATGTTGGCCTCACCCGAGGCGCGCGAGCGCATGGAACGCTTTCTGGGCCGCGCGGCACGTTAGCCGCCGGGCCCACCCCCACGGAGACGAATGTGAAATACGACAACATTGAACAGGTGGCGGTCATCGGCACCGGTGTCATTGGTGCGAGTTGGGCGGCATATTTTCTGGCGCGCGGTCTGCGCGTGAGCGCGTGGGATCCGGCGCCGGGCGCTCGCGAGCGTTTGCGCGAAGCCGTCGACGCGGACTGGCCCACGCTGACGCGCATTGGCCTGTCGGCAGGTGCCTCGCGCGACGCATTGACGTTCCACGACACGCTCGACGGCGCGCTCGCCGGCGCCGATTTCGTGCAGGAGAACGGTCCCGAGCGCGAAGACCTGAAGCAGGATCTCTTCCGCAAGATGGACGCGGCATTGCCATCGTCCGTGGTGATTGCCTCGAGTTCGTCGGGCCTTCTGATGAGCCGCGTGCAGTCGGTCTGCGCACATCCCGAGCGTGTCGTGCTCGGGCATCCGTTCAATCCCCCGCATCTGATTCCGCTGGTGGAGGTCATTGGCGGCGAGCAGTCGTCGCAGGCGGCCATCGACACGGCGATGCAGTTCTACCGCGCCGTCGGCAAGCGTCCGATTCATGTGAAGAAAGAGGTCAAGGGCCACATCGCGAACCGGTTGCAAGCCGCGCTTTGGCGCGAGGCGATCCATCTGGTCGATACCGGTGTGGCGTCCGTCACCGATATCGACGACGCGATTGCGTATGGTCCGGGTCTGCGTTGGGCTGCGCTGGGGCCGTTCCTCAATCTGCATCTGTCGGGCGGTGCCGGCGGCATTGCGCATCTGCTGGAGCATCTTGGCCCGCCCATCGAATCGTGGTGGGCAGACCTCGGCGAGCCGGTGCTGACGGATGACCTGAAAGCCCGTATCACGGCCGGCGTCGAGGCCGAACTTGCCGGACGGGACAACGCGGGGCTCGAAGCGCAGCGAGACGCCATCATCCTCGGCATTCTCGCGAGCAAGCGGTAACCGGCGTAGCCGGCGTCATTGTCATCAATGCCCCGCCACGTCGAATCGACGGTGGGGCCCCGAATTCAACGAAGGAGGAGACAGGCATGAGCAAACCGAAAGTCATCGTGACCATCGCGCCCACGGGAGGCATGGCGTTCAAGTCGCAGAACCCCCATCTGCCGACCCAGCCCGACGAGATCGCGCGCGACGTCTACGACTGCTACAACGCGGGCGCGAGCGTCGTGGCCATCCATGCGCGTCGTCCTGGCGACGACGGCGCGACGTGCGATCCGGCGATCTATCGCGATATCAACCGCCGCATTCGCGACAAGTGCGACATCGTTATCAACAACTCGACGGGCGGTGGCGTACACGGCGAGATGATCGGTCAGGCTGACAACGGCTATTGGGAAATCCTCTGGGAAGAGCGCCTGAAGGGGATGGATGCCGGCGCCGAGATGTGCACGCTGGACGCCACCACGATCATCGCGAGCTTCGGTGGCAAGGAAATCCTCATGCACACGTCACCGGAGCGCTCCAAGCATCTCGCCGTCGAGATGAAGAAGCGAGGCATCAAGCCGGAGTGGGAAGTCTTCAGTCCCACACACATCGTGCAGGACCTCGCCACGCTCACCGCAGCCGGCTTCGACGACGAGCCGTTCTTCGTGAACCTTGTGCTCGGCGTGCATCGCGGATTTCAGAACGCCATGCCGTACACACCGCGCGTTCTGCAATCGATGGTCGATCTGCTGCCCAAGGGAAGCATCTTCTGTGTGAGCGGCATCGGTCCGGCGCAGCTTCCGTCAGCAATGAACTCGCTGCTGCTGGGCGGTCACGTGCGCGTTGGTCTCGAAGACAACCTGTATTACGAGCAAGGCGTGCTGGCGACGAACCAGCAACTGACGGAGCGCGTGGTGCGCCTCGTGCGCGAGATGGGCTATGAGCCGGCGACGCCCGCCGAAGCTCGCGAAATCACGGGTTTGCCTCGCAATCGTGAAGTGCTGCCGGAGTTCGCCGTGCGTTGATCCGAGGTAGTGCGTCGCAAGCTGTCCGGCCCCAAAAAATGAAAAGACAAGGAGACATGTCACATGGCGGCAAACAGGTTCACACGCGGTTTTGCTTTCTCTGGCGCGACACGTCGTGCGCTGTCCCTATGCGTGGCGGCGTTGTGCACAGCCACGCAGGCATGGGCGCAACCGGCGGGCGTTACCGTCGGTGTCACACTCTCGACCACCGGCCCCGGCGCCTCGCTCGGCATCCCGGAGAAACAGGCCATCGGCATGCTCCCGCCCACGCTCGGGGGATTGCCGGCCCGCTACATCGTGCTCGACGACGCCACCGATCCGACCACGGCGACCAAGAACGCACGCCGGCTGGCGACGGAGGACAAGGTCGACACCATCATCGGGTCGTCGACCACGCCGGCGTGCCTGGCGGTCGCGGCGGTTGCTGCCGATACGCGCACGCCGCAACTGGGCCTGTGCCCGTTCGTGCCGAGTGCGGCGCAAATGCGTTACGTCTTCTCGCTGCCGCAGTCGGTTGCCGTCATGGCCGATGCCGTACTCGATGACATGAAGGCCCACAAGGTGAAGACGCTGGGCTTCATCGGGTTCTCCGATTCGTACGGCGAGGCATGGCTCAAGGACATTCAGGCGCGCGCGGCCACCCGGCAGATTCAGGTGGCGCCGGTCGAGCGGTATGCCCGCAACGACCAGTCCGTAACGGCACAGGCGCTCAAGATGATGTCGGCCAACGTCGACGCCGTCATCATCGCGGCCAGCGGCACGCCGGGGGCATTGCCGATGAGCACGTTGCGCGAGCGCGGCTACAAGGGACGCATCTACCAGACGCACGGTGTGGCGAACAACGACTTCCTGCGTGTGGCGGGCAAAAATGCCGAGGGGGCGATTCTGCCCGTCGGTAATATTCTCGTGGCCGAGCAACTGCGCGCGAATCATCCGGGCAAAGCGGTCGCCACCGACTTTGTGAAGCGTTACGAGGCGCAATACGGGGCCGGGTCGCGCAATCTGTTCGCAGGGTATGCGTACGACGCCTATCTGGTGCTCGACCGTGCCGTCGCCGTGGCGGCGAAGCAGGCACAACCGGGCACGCAAGCGTTCCGCGATGCCTTGGTGAGCGCCATCGAACAGACACGCGGCCTTGCGGCAACGCACGGCATGATCAATGTCAACGCACAGGACCATTCGGCTTACGGCGAAGACGGTCGCGTGCTCGTCACGGTGAAGGGCGGCAAGTGGACGATCGACTGAACGCAATGGCGACCGGCGCGCGCCGCCTGGCCAGACCGGACATCGAACGCGAGACCCGCGCCGACGGCAGCTTCGTGATTCGCTCGCGAGCCACGCTGGGCGAATTCGCACGCAGTCCGGCCGACTGGCTCGTGCAATGGGCCACGCGCACGCCCGACGCGGTGTTCGTTGCCGAGCGGTGGCGGCCGGGCGAGGGCGCTTCGGCCGCTGACCTCTGGCGGCGCGTGACGTACCGCGATGCGCTGCGCATGGCGCGAAGCATCGGTCAGGCGTTACTGGACCTCGACGTGCCCCGTGACCGGCCCGTGGTGATCCTTTCGGACAACAGCGTCAACCACGCGTTGCTAGTGCTTGGCGCGATGATGGCGGGGCGTCAGACGGCGATCGTGTCGTCCGCTTACTCGCGTGTGGCGAAGGACATGGGCAAGCTGTACGGCATTCTCTCGCGGCTCGATCCGGCGCTGGTGTACGTGGAAGACGCCGAGGACTATGCGCGTGCGCTCACCGGTGCCCCGATCCGATGCCCGATTGTCGCAACCCGCAATGCCCGGCCGGACTGGCTGCGCTTCGACGCGCTCGCCGCCGTGCCGGCATCGCCTGCACTCGATGCGGCGTTTGCGCAGGTGCGCCCGGAAGACACAGCTAAGCTGCTGCTGACATCCGGCTCGACGGGGAAACCGAAAATCGTCGTCAATACGCACCGGATGCTCGCGGCGAACCAGCAGATGATCGCGCAATGCTGGCACTTCATCGACGAGGCGGCACCCGTCGTCGTGGATTGGTTGCCGTGGAGTCATACGTTCGGGGCGAATCACAACTTCCACATGGCGTTGCGCAATGGCGGCGCGTTCTATGTGGACGATGGCCGTCCCGTGCCCGAGTTGATCGGCCGTTCGATCGAGAATCTGCGTGATGTCTCGCCCACGTTGCACTTCAACGTGCCCAAGGGATTCGAAGCGCTCGCACCGTTTCTGGAAGACGACGACGCGTTTGCCGCGCGCTTCTTCGGCCGGTTGCAGGTGTTGTTCTACGCGGCGGCGAGCCTGCCGCCGGCGGTGTGGCAGCGCTTCGAGCGGTTGGCGTCCCGGCACTGCGACACGCTGCCATTCTTTACCTCCGCGTGGGGCGCGACGGAGACGTCGCCGCTCATCACCAGTGTGCATTTCCCGATTCCGGGTGCGGGCAACATCGGTGTGCCGACACCGGGCAACGAACTCAAGTTCGTGCCCAACGGCGACAAGCTGGAGATGCGGGTGCGAGGGCCGTCGGTGTTTCACCGCTATGCGGGCGATCCGGAGGCCACCGCCAATGCGTTCGACGAAGAAGGTTTCTACCGCACTGGCGATGCGGGGCGCTTGTCCGATCCGGACGACCCAAGTGCGGGCGTGATCTTCGATGGCCGGGTGTCGGAAGACTTCAAGCTCACGAGCGGGACGTGGGTGTCGGTCGGTGCGCTGCGCCTGCGTGCCGTCACCGCACTTGCACCATATGCGTCGGATGTCGTGATCGCGGGGCACGACCGGGACGAGATCGGGCTGTTGATCTTTCCAGGCCCTGCCATGCGCGCCAAGGCGGGGCAAATCGACGACGCACATGCGGGCAAAGCGATGGCAATGCACGAGGAGGTGCGTGCGCTGGTGGGCGAGGCGCTCGCGCAACTTGCACAGGACGCAGGCAGCTCGCAACGGGCGGGACGCGCGGCCATTCTGGCCTCGCCGCCGTCGCTCGAGCTGGGCGAGATCACTGACAAGGGTTACGTCAATCAGCGTGCCGTGCTCACCTTGCGCGCCGAAGACGTCGCACGGCTTTACTCGGATTGCCCGTCGGTGATCCGCTTGCCGTTGCCGTAAGCGGGGTCGCCGATATCGAGAGGTTAAGAGAAGCCAACGCGCCAGCGCGCCAGTGGCCCTGAAAGCCGCTGGCGCGCGAAGCCGTTCGGAAGATGAGGGTCAGGCGAGCGCGTCGCCGTGGCTCTCCGGCAGGAAGAAGTAGACGATGATCGCGGCGAGCAGGAAGAAACCGGCGGTCGCCCCCAGCGCAGCACTGACATTCTCACCACGCGACAGCAGGCCGACGGCTGCCGGTGCCAGCGCGCTCGTGGCGCGTCCCGTGTTGTAGATGAAGCCCTGCGCGGTGGCACGCACCTGCGTGGGGAACATCTCGGCGAACGTGGGCGCAAAGCCACTATAGAAACCCGTACCGAAGAACGCCACGACTGGGCCGAAAACCAGCAACAGCATCGGTTCGCGAATCGCCACGTAAAGCGGCACCGTCACCGCCGACACGATGAAGAAGAGCAGGAACGATTTGCGGCAGCCGATGCGGTCGGCGATGTAACCGAAGCAAACGAAGCCTGCGGCAGCGCCGATCTGCATGATGACGATCCACGTCGTGGAGCGCAGCAGATCGAACCCTGGGCCGCCCTGATCGACGGGCGTTGCGAGATACGCCGGAATCCACGTGAACAGTCCCCAATAGCCGCACATCGCCGCCGCCGTGAAGGCAAGCCCGATCGTCGTGCTGCGGGCATAGGGGCCGAAGAGCATGCCCAGGGTCTGACCCAGCGTGAGACGCACGCGTTGCTCGCGCCAGATCGCCGGTTCTTCGACGTGGCGGCGTACCCAGAACGCGAGCACCGTCGGCAGAAGCCCGAACGCGAACACCCAGCGCCAACCGAAGTACGGCAGGATGACGGCTGCCACGATGGCCGCGACCGCATAACCGACGGCAAAAGCGCTCTGCACCCAGGCCATGACTTTCGCGCGATGCTCGGCCGGCCACGTCTCGGTGATGAGTGCGGCGCCTGCGGACCATTCGCCACCAATGCCCAACCCGAGCAGGAAGCGGAAGACGAGAAGCTGCGTCACCGAATCGGCCAGGCCGCAAAGCGCTGTGCCGATGGAGTAGCAGAGGATCGAAAGGATCATCGACCGGGTGCGGCCGATACGGTCGGCGAGGAAGCCGAAGAACAGTCCCCCGAAGGCGGTGGCCAGCAGCGTGAGCGAGGCGATCATGCCCGCCACGCCCTTGTCGAAATGCAGATCGACACTGATGTAGCGAATCACCATTGCGAACAGCATCAGATCCATGATGTCGAGCATCCAGCCGATGTAAGCCGAACCAAATGCTCGCCATTGCGCAGGGCTCGCGCCGCGATACCACGGCCGACGTGCCGTGCCCGCCGCCTTCAGGGCGGTCGTGCCAGTGTCCATTCTTGTCTCCTTCATGGAACTCGTCCTAATGTCATACCTAATGTATCGACTATCGATACACATGGGAATGATTTCGTTTGAATAGTAACAGCACATTCCGGCGTGATATGTCGTGGTAAACCATAAATGGTGCTTTATGTATCGATCATCGATACTTGATGCCGAGATTGTCTCGATGGTCGGGGCAGTCGACTGGTCATAGGAGATCGAGAAGTGAAGCCGTTCCAATTGCGTTTGTACGAGGATGTCATCGCGCCGAACCATGCGCCTGTCTATTTGCCTGCCGCACGCCGGACGATTTATGTCGTGCGCGGCGACGTGGCCATCGAGTTCGAGACGGGGGCACAGCATCACCCGGCGCAGAGTGCCTGGCTGGGCGAGGACGATGTGGCGTTGATCGCGGGCAGCGAAGGGGCAACGCTGTGGCGTTGGGAGTTGATGCCGGGCGATGCGCCGACGGCGGGGGAGATTACGTCGGCACCGGGGGCGTCGTCGACGCTCAAGATCGCGGCGCCCATTTCGCTGGACCCGCGCCAACGCTGGCTCATGCGTTGCGACAAGGTACAATTCCCCCCCGGCGGCGTGGCGCATACGCACGTGCATCAAGGGCCCGGCGTGCGATGCACGCTCGAGGGCGAGATCACGATCGAAACGCTCGGTGCGTCGCACACTCACGGGCCGGGACAGGCCTGGCTCGAACTCGGCTACGCACCGGTGCTTGCACCGACGACCGAGGCGCGCGACACGACATTCATCCGCTGTTTCATCCTGCCGCGGGCGTGTCGCAATCGCAGCTCGATTCGTTACGTGCATCCCGAGGATGCGAACAAGAACAAGCCGCAGCGCTATCACGTGTTCGGCGAGCGCTTCATCACGCTCGACGCGCAATAGTCAGGGCGCGGCGACAGCGACAAAGGACGCTCAGTGAAACGATCGAAGGACACCCCGAACGACGTCATCCGCAGCACGCACATCGCGGCTGGCGAGCCAGGCGCGCAACGCGGCGATGAACTCAACACGTCGTCGACTTCGGTCATTTCGTTGCGCATTCTCGAATTGCTGGCCGAGCGCAATGCCGAGTGCGGCGTGACGCATCTGGCAGAGGCGCTCGGTGTGCCCAAGGCGCGTGTGCACCGGCATCTGACGGCGCTGCGTCAGGAAGGCTACGTTGTGCAGAACCCGCGCACCAGCCGATATCGCATCGGCTGGCGACTCTTCCTGCTTGGACAGAAGCTGGTCAAACAGTTCGACGTGGTGAGTCTCGCGCGCCCCGTGATGGAGGAACTGCGCGACGCCGTCGGCCAGACCATCGTCATCAGCTCGTTTACCGAGACCGATGTGGTCGTGCTCGACGTCATGCGCGGGCGCAGTCCGCTGGAAATCCTGCTGCATCCGGGCACGCAGTTCAAGCTGCACAGCGTCGCGCAGGGCAAGATCGCGCTGGCGTTTGGTGCCCCCGAGCGTCGTGAGGCGGTACTCGCCGGTCCACTCGATGCCTGCACCCCTCACACCATTACCGATGCCATGCGTCTGTCGCACGAACTCGCGCTGGTGCGCGAGCGGGGATGGGCCGATGCGCCCGAAGAAGTGTTCCTCGGTGTGAACGCGCTCGCGGCACCCATCGTGCAGGACGACGGTTCGCTGTTCGGCACGCTCGCCATCGTCGGCTCGATTCACTACTTGCCGGCACATCCGAACCCGCAAACGGTCGCGGCACTCACCGACGCCGCCCGGCGCATTTCCCGCCTGCTCGGCAGCGGCCGCGCCGCCTGACGCCACGTCGACAAGCGGGCAGACTCACATCCAGATCAGGAGTCTGTCAGGAGTACGCGACGCCTTTGGCAGAGGGTTTGCCAGGCAGGCATCCGAGACCTTCGAGGGTGGCGTGCACGGCGACGTCGAGCGGGGTATGCGGCTCTGAACCGAGTGCGTCGACGAGTCGTGCATTGTCCATGCGCATCGGCTGTTGCCACAGGTAGCGCATCTCGCGCAGTTCGCGCAGCGTCGTGACAAAAGGCGACGCCGCCCACATGAGCCACCACGGGAAGCGGCGCGTCTTGACGTCGATGCCGTGGCGCGCCATCACCCGCGTGATCGCGGCAGCCATCTCCGTACCGTCGGCATCCCAATGACCTGCCATATGGAAGTTGGAGAAGGCGTCGAGCGTGTGACGGCGTTCGATGAGCATGACCATCGTCTGGGCGACGTCGGGCAGATACGACCATTCGTGCCCCACGCCGTGAGCATTCGGTACCTGGACCGCGCGAGTCGTGCGGCCCGCCTTCACGAGTCCTTGGGCGAACCAGCTATTGCGCGTTCGCGGACCGAAGAAGTCGCCCGCCCGCACGATGATCGTCTGTACACCATTGCGGCTTGCGTCGCGCAGACGGTCTTCCATCGTCGCGCGGATTCGCCCTTTGCGTGTGAGCGGCCGTTGCGGCGCGTCTTCCCGCAAGACAGGAAAGCTCTCGGGGCCGTAGTTGTAGACCGTGCCGGGCAGCACGACGGTGGCGCCATGCCGTGTGGCGGCGGCGATCGTGTTGTCGAGCATGGGCAGCACTTGCGTGTCCCAATTGCGATAGCCGGGCGGATTGACGGCATGCACGATCACATCGCAGTCGCGCGCTGCGGCAAGCACATCGTCCGCGTGCATCGCATCGCCGGCGACCCACTCGATTCCGGCGTGAGGGGTGCCGGTACGCGGCGCGCCGCCGCGCCGCAGGGCGCGCACGCGCCATCCTGCCGCGAGCAGTTGCAGCGCAACTTCGCCGCCGATGCCGCCCGTCGCGCCGAGGACTAGCGCGCGAGACACCTTGCCGGGGGATTCGTGGGTCATGGTGTTGCTCCTTGATCGTTGTTGGTGATGCCATTCTCCGCGCGAGGTAATTCAAATAAAATTGCCTGAAATCATCTATCGGCTATACATTTTTGTATGACGGCAAATCTGAGCTGGGATCTATACCGGACGTTTCTCTCCGTGCTGACCGAGGGCTCGCTGTCGGGCGCCGCACGGGCACTGGGCATTACGCAGCCCACGGTAGGCCGCCATATCGCGGCACTGGAGGCGGCGCTGGGGCAGGCGCTCTTCACGCGTTCGCAAACGGGTTTGCTGCCAACGGACGCCGCAGAGTCGCTGCGTGCCCACGCACTGGCGATGCAGCACACGGCGCTGGCCTTCGAGCGAGCGGCGGCAAGTGATGGCGACGGGGTGAACGGTGTCGTACGCATTTCGGCGAGCGAGGTTGTCGGCGTGGAAGTGTTGCCGCCGATCCTCAGTGCGTTACGGCGCGCCCATCCGCAACTGACGCTTGAATTGGTTCCCACGAACCGCATCCAGGATCTGCTGCATCGCGAGGTCGATATTGCCGTGCGGATGGCGGCCCCGCAGCAGGATGCATTGATTGCGCGCCGCGTGGGGAACATCGACATCGGCCTGCACGCACGCGACGACTACCTGACGCGCTACGGCACCCCGTCGTCGATGACCGAGCTTGCCCGGCACGCGCTGATCGGTTTCGACCAGATGACACCGTTTCTTCGCGAAGCCACACGCAATGTTCCCCTGTGGTCGCGCGACGCCTTCGCGTTTCGTGCCGATAGTGATCTGGCGCAACTGGCGATGATCCGGGCAGGCTACGGCATCGGCGGGTGTCAGGTACCACTGGCAAGGCGCGATGCCAGGCTCGTGCGCGTATTGCCGAATGCCTTCCGGTTCAAGCTGCCGACATGGGTCACGATGCACGAAGACCTGCGTCAAAGTGCACGTTGCAAGGCGGTGTTCGACGCGCTAGTGGCCGGATTGTCCGCCTACATGGCCGGATAAGCCTGTACGCAAACAAATGGCGGGTGGCTTCGATGAAAATTATTGATATACAATATATCAATAATTTTAACGATCACGAGACACTCACCGCGCCATGTTCGACCCTTCATTGTTCGGACGCATGCCGCCGGATGTCATTGCGTCCGCGTTGGCTTCTGCCTCGTCCCTCACGCCATCCTCGCTGGTTCCCGGCCGTCATTCGCTGGGTTTGAGCGAGCACCGCGACGCGGTGCTTTATGTGCCGTCCGACTTGCCGGCGGACAAGCCCGTCCCGCTGTTCGTGATGTTCCACGGCGCGGGGGGATTTCCGCAAAAGGTGCTGCCGTTCATCGAGCCTCATGCGGAGCAGCACAAGTTTCTCGTGCTCGCGCCGCATTCGATCTTTCCGACGTGGGACATCGTGATCGGCGGCAACGGCCCCGATCTGGAGCGCCTGCAACTCGCGTTGAGCCACGTGGCGGCCCGGTATCGCATCGACACCGGCCGTGTGGCGTTCGCGGGCTTTTCGGATGGCGCGAGCTACGCGTTATCGATCGGTGTGACGAACGGTGACATCGCAAGCCATGTCATCGCGTTCTCGGGCGGCTTCATGTCCGTCTTCGTGCAGGAGGGGCAACCCCGGATATTCATCGCGCACGGGCTGAGCGACGAGCAATTGCCCGTCGCGACAAGCGGCCGGCAGAACGCCAACAAGCTCAAGGCAGCGGGCTACGACGTGCAATACGTCGAGTTCGACGGACTGCACATTATCGAGCCGGGCGTCGTGGCGCAGGCCGTCGACTTCTTCCTCATCTGAGAGGCGCGCAGCCATAGGGCAATGTGCGCACGGACCAAACGCGACACGGGGAGTGCCGTTCATGGATTTCGAGATTCCGGAGTCACTGATTCATCCGCTGATGCAACTGATCGGCGCCGATTCGCCGCTGGGCAAGCAGTTGACGGCCTACGGCGTGTGTCGCGGCAACATGATGGTGTCGAGCCAATGGTTCGATGCCAAGTCGCTCAATACGCTCTATGTCCTGAGCAAGACACAGAACGAACGTGCGTTGATGTTTCAGATGCTCGCGCTCGACAATGTCTACAACGCACCGCAGGCGCGCGTGATTCCGGATCTGGACAAGCTGGTGCCGGGGCTTGTGGCATATCTTTCGCGCGACGTCATCGACGGCTGGGTGTACCAGCGTCATCGCGACGGCGCATTGCTGCCGTGGCTGGTGCGCCGTCTGCGCTACGTGGAACCCGACCAGGGCTCGCCCTACGTCGTCATGGACATGTTGGCGAACACCATGCAGTCGGCCAATTCGAATCTGACGGAGCATCGTCTGCGTCGTTCGGGCATGACCACGTCGTTGGTCTTCACGCGCGAAGACATCGCCAATCGCACCATTCCGGAGTTGCTCGCGGAGTTCGGCTTCTACAAAGAGTGTGCCGAGTTCAAACACGAGTACGAGCAGCATGCGCAGCGGTTTCTACGGGTGCAGCGCGCGTTCGGGGCACAGTTCGTGCTTCGCCGTGCGGCGTTCTCGGTCGATCCGAAGGGGGCGACGGAGTTGATTCGGGTGGTGGAGGGCACGACGGCGAAGTGTGTGAACGACGAAGCTCGTCTGGAGCGCAATTTCGAGATGTCGTGCGACGCCGAATTCTGGCGCAAGGCACAGATCGATCACGCCTTCGAGACAATTCCGCTGCATTGCTATGTGCACGTATTCCATCTGGACTGGCATCGCAATCTCTGGGTGCACGTGCAGAACATGACCGAGTACGAGTACCAGCCCGGCTTGCGCGACAAGCTGGTGTTGCCTGCGCATCATCACGACCTGATCGACATCCTGACGTCGAACATGGACGTGATGATGCCGGACTTCGTCCCCGGTAAATCGGGCGGTGCGACGATTCTCTGTCAGGGGGCGCCCGGACTGGGCAAAACACTCACGGCGGAGATTTACTCGGAGGTCGTCGGCAAGCCGCTGTACCGCGTGCATTCGGGGCAATTGGGGACGACGGCGGCGTCTGTGGGTGCCTCACTCATGAGTATTCTGCGTCGCGCGATGTGCTGGAATGCGATTCTGTTGCTCGATGAAGCCGACGTGTACATCCGCCGGCGCGACAACGATCTCGAGCACAACGCCATCGTCGCCGAGTTCCTGCGCTCTCTGGAGTATTTCCACGGATTGTTGTTCATGACGACCAACCGGATCGGCGATGTGGACGACGCCATCCTGTCGCGCTGCATCGCGACGATTCATTACGAGTTACCGTGCCGGGAGGATGCGCGGCGGCTCTGGCGAATGCAGGCCGAGCAGGTGGGTGCTTATCTGGACGACGCGTTGATCGAAGCGCTCGCCAGTTGCTATCCACAGGCGAGCGGACGCGACATCAAGGAACTGATGAAGCTCGCGAGCCGCTACTGCAAAGTCAAGGACACGCCCTATACGGAGGACGTATTCAAGTTGTGCGGACGCTTCCGGGGTTACGGCGATTGACGTGAGCGGACACGGCGCAGTCCACCGCGCGGCGACATCCAGAGCACGGCGGCGGCCAGTGCGATGCCGGCAAGAATGTCGACAAGGTAATGACCGCCGAACGGTAGCGCGGCGATTGTCATCGCGACCACATGAAGTCACCGGCTTCCACTTCTCCCCAGTTCTGATTTAGACGATAGACGGCCTTTCCTTCGAGCACATACAGGCCCGCCGGCGCCTTGGGGGCGCGACGAGCGGGCACTGGCGTGTGTCATGGCACGACCACCGGCAGCGGCCAGCGAAACCGGGCGAGGACGTTGGCGTCGCGGTCCGTGACGATGGCCTCGACGTTCAGTTCGGCCGTGCCGCCTGCTACGACGTCGGCCTGCCAGAAGGCATCCGGTGCCTCGCGGGCGACAGGCGCCTGCGGGGCGCCCGACTGCGGCGCATAGCGCGTAGCGTGCTCATCGACATGCATTTCCAGACCGCCCAGTGTCGACTCGTCATCCACGGAGAGCTGGAGCAGCACGGCGTGTTCGCCACGCATGGCAAGTGACGTCCAGCGCAGCCGGAGGCGGTCACCGGCACGGACATCGATAGGCCACGGTGCCGCGCAGATGCCATGAAGCGCAACGTTGTCGGGCGCGAGTCCGTAGCAACCGTCGCCTTCGATATCCACGGGGTTGTGCGCCGCGTCGGGGTACCGGTCGAGCAGCATTACCGCATCGATGACAAGCAAAACATCGGCGAAGGCGCGGGTTTCACTACCGGCGCTGGAGGTGCGTGCATCGGACATGGGAATTCCTTGCCGTGAGCTGTCATTGCGTTGCCGCGATCCGGCACCCTGCGTTGCGGTATACCTGCGGGAAACGGATCGCGGCCCGGCCTGGGTCAGTTGTTGCGGATGGTGATGAACGGATCCCACTGGTAGCAGCCGCACAGATTGCCGCTGCGGTCGAGGATCATGAACTGGAAGTGATAGGTCACGCGCCCGGTCTTGAGCGTTTCGCAGGACCAGAAGTAGTTCGAGCACTTTTGCTTCTTCGGCTTGGTCGGGTCCGGCGGGTTCGGCACGGGCAAGGTGACTTCGGCCTCACGCGGCGAGGGCGGTGAGATCAGATCATTGCCTTGATTGCCGACGAACTTGTAGAAGATGCACGATTGCTCGAAGCCCAGTGAGAGCGAGCTTTCGCGCCACCGGATGACGTCCCCGACAGTGGCTGCAATATCCAGCTCGCCGCCCGCTTGTCCGCTCACCACGTTGTTTTGCGTCACGATCATGAAGACGTGCTTGAAATCGATGAGCGGTGGATTCGCCATGCTGGAGTTCTTGCCGTACCGGTCGACAATCGTTTTGGTGTCGATGCTCACCAGTACATCGGTAATTTCTGACATGTGTTTCTCCACGAAAGACTGCGTTGAATGCCGTCGATCTCGTGCGACGACGGCCTCGAAGGCAGCGGCTTGTCAGCCGCGCGCGAAACGCCGGAGCGCGTTCCACCGATGGAGCGTAGAAAGGGGATCGCCGATGTTCAACCACCCGAGGGAGGTGCCAGATAAGTGACATCTGCGCGCAAACCGGCACCGCGACTGATGTTGGCGCTGCGGCCGTACGTTCACCAATCGGGGAATTGGAGCACAACAACCAAAAACAACCCGTGCGTGCATCGCGGGCATAGGCTGCGTCACCGTTATCGAGGTGCCGGCCGCGCGCGCGAGGCGAAGTCGCTGCCATTGCGCATGTGGGCCTCAGGGAACCGATGCGCTTGCGCGGCATCTCCTTCGCATGGCATGATGGAACATCAAATGTTACGTGAAAATGGAGTCAAGCCATGCAGCAAGACACGATAGCGATGTTCGACCAGCACGCGGCGACGTACGATCAGACGTGGCAAGCGCTGGCGCCATTGCGCGAGGCGCTGCAACTAGTGCTCGACAGCGTCTTTGCGCCATTGCCGGAAGCGGCCAATGTGCTGTGCGTCGGGGCGGGCACCGGGGCGGAGATTCTGTCGCTCGCCGAGCGCCATCCCGGTTGGCGCTTTACCGCAGTGGAGCCGTCCGGGCCGATGCTCGACGTCTTTCGCGGCAAGGCCGAGGCGGAGGGCATCGCGTCGCGGTGCGTCTTTCATCAGGGGTATCTGGATTCGCTGCCGGCGGCTGTGCCATTCGACGCAGCGACGGCGATTCTCGTCTCCCAGTTCGTGACCGATCCTGGAGCACGACGGGGGTTCTTCCGCGCCATAGCGCAGCGGTTGCGTCCGGGCGGCTATCTTGCGAGCGCCGATCTGGCTTGCGAGATGACATCGGAAGCCGGAAGCCGGTTGCTCGACGTCTGGTTCGAGATGGTGTCGGTGAGCCCCGAGGCACGCGAGCGTGCGAAGGCGATCTACGGCTCTCAGGTGGCGGTGGTACCGCCCGAGGCGGTGAGCGACATCATCCGGGAGGGCGGTTTCGACGGGCCGGTACGGTTTTTCCAGAGCGGCCTCATTCACGCCTGGTTTGCGCGTCAGGTGCTCGATAGCTGAGGCGACGATGAGGAGCGATAGCCGGCTTTCGCGCATGTTGCACGTGCTGCTGCACATGGCGCGGCACGATGCGCCGTTCACCTCCGAGCAACTGGCGCAGATGCTGCGCACGAATCCCGTAGTGGTCAGACGCACCATGGCGGGCCTGCGCGAGGCGGGCTATGTGCGCTCCGACAAAGGGCACGGCGGTGGCTGGTCCATCGCCTGCGATTTGCACGACGTAACCCTGCTCGATATCCATCGCGCGGTTGGCGGACCGCACATCTTCGCCATCGGGGTAGAGAGCGACAATCCGGAGTGCGCCGTCGAGCGCGCGGTGAATGCGGCACTCGATGGTGCGTTGCGCGAGGCGGAGTCCATCCTCATCGCGCGGTTTGGCGCGATCTCGCTGGCCGACCTTGCGCAGAACTTCGATGTGCTCTGCCGGCAGCACGAATCGTCGCGCCACTGATCATTGCGCGGCCGAGAGCTGCGCCTTGATCGCGGCCTCGGTCTTGTCGTAATCGCCTTCACCGAAATGCGTGTAGACAATCTTCCCTGACTTATCGACCAGATAGAACGCGGGCCAGTACAGGTTGTCGTAGGCTTTCCACGTGGCGTAGCGGTTGTCCAGCGCGACCGGGTAGGTGATGCCGAAGCGCCGGATGGCGTCGCTGACATTGCCCGTATCGCGCTCGAACGCATACTCCGGCGTGTGCACGCCGACCACCACCAGTCCCTGATCCTTGTACTTCTTGTACCACTGCTGAACATATGGCAGCGTGTGGATACAGTTGATGCACGAGTACGTCCAGAAATCGACCAGCACGACCTTGCCGCGCAGTTGTTGGAGCGTGAGCGGCTGGCTGTTCAGCCAGTTGTCCACGCCCGTGAATTCCGGCGCCGCCCCTGCGGTCATCGGACGCGCCTGCGACGGGGCACAAGTGGCAAGGCCGGTGAGGGTAAGGGCGACGAGGGCACTTCTGAGCAGCGTCAGCATGGCGGTTTCTCCTGAGAGCGGTGCAACGGTTTTGGATGAGTCAGTGACCGTATTTCACTGCCGGGGCGTATCTGCCATGTGTTCGCCGATGCCCATTTCGGCAATATCGTGTATCCGGACCGCCGCCAGATACACAGTGATACAAACGACGGCGGCGATTGGTCTATAAAGCACTCAGCGATCGCGCCGCCGGCGCGGGCACACAGGAGAGTCGCGAAATGTCGTCCGAATGGTTGCAAGGGTCCTGCCACTGCGGGGCCGTCCGATTCGAAGTCCAGACGCCGGTCGAGCCGGCCGCCCGCTGCAATTGCAGTCTCTGCCGGCGCAAGGGGGCTTTGATGACACCCGCCTTTCCCGAGGCCAACCTGCATATCCTGTCGGGGGCGGAAGACCTGACGTGCTACCAGTTCAATACCCGCGTTGCCCGTCATTACTTTTGCAGGCATTGCGGTATCTACCCGTTCCACGCGTCGCGCACTGCACCTGGCATGTGGCGGGCGAACATCGGCTGTCTGGAAGGCGTCGATCCCTACGCGCTGGACGCGTCGGTGGCCGACGGCCGGACGCTCTCCGTGGTGGCGCACGCATGAGACGCCTGCTCAGTCTGATCGCCTTTCTGGCAGGCGGCTTCAGCACCGAAGTCATCCGTCCGCTGCAATGCGATCTCGCGCCGGCCAGCCGCCGGGTGATGCCGGCAACGGCGCGTTTGCGGCGTCGCACCGGCCCGGCTTTGCCCGGCGGCGGCAAGGGCCGCCGTACTCAACCGTCATCGCTATAATCGCGCGCATGGAAAAGATCGATCATGTATTGATCGTCGACGACGATCGCGGTATTCGGGAGCTGCTGGCCGAATATCTCGAAAAGAACGGCATGCGCGTGAGCGTTGCCGCGAACGGGCGTGAGATGCGGGCGGTGCTGGCCGACGGCCCGCCGGACCTGATCGTGCTCGACCTGATGCTGCCCGGCGAAGACGGCCTCGTGCTGTGCCGCGAACTGCGCGCGGGCAAGTTCAAGGCGGTGCCGGTGCTGATGCTCACCGCACGCAGCGAAGAGACCGACCGTATCGTCGGGCTGGAGATGGGCGCAGACGATTACCTTGCCAAGCCGTTTGCTGTGCGTGAATTGCTGGCCCGGATCAAGTCCGTGCTACGCCGCACCCGCATGCTTCCGCCGGGGATGCAGATTACCGAGACGGCCGAGATCCTGGGCTTTGGCGAATGGCAGCTCGATACGACGGCCCGACATCTGCTCGATACCGAAGGCACACAAGTGGCGCTCAGCGGCGCGGAATATCGGTTGCTGCGTGTGCTGCTCGATCACCCGCAACGGGTGCTCACGCGAGACCAGTTGCTCAACCTCACGCAGGGGCGGCAGGCCGACGCTTTCGATCGCTCCATCGATCTGCTCATCAGTCGCTTGCGTCAGCGTTTGCGCGACGGTGCGCGTGAGCCCCGCTATATCAAGACGTTGCGCAACGAAGGCTATGTGTTTTGCGCGGCGGTCACTGTGGTTGCCGCCCCCGAATGACACCGTCTCCGACGCCGTCCCCGGCGCTTCGCCGGCCACGCTTGCACTGGCCGCGCTCGCTCTTCGCGCGGCTCGCCCTCATCCTGTTTGTTGGTCTGGCGCTTGTACAGGCGCTTTCGTTCTGGCTCACGATGACCGAGCGAAACCGCGTGACGTCGAACATGATGAGCGTCTACATCGAGAGCGAGGTCGCCAGCTCGGTCGCGTTGCTCGACCATCTGCCCCCTGCCGAGCGGGCACAATGGCTGCCGCGTCTGGCGCGGCGCAGCTATCGTTTCGAACTGGGGGACGGGGAGCGCGGCGGCACACCCGACGCAGGACTCGCCGTACAGGTCGCCCGTGTGATTCGGGACGCCATCGGCGTGTCGTATCCGTTGACAGTGAACAGCGTGCCCAACGATCCTGACCGGCTTCAGGTGCACCTGCGCCTTACCGACGGCTCGCCACTCACCATCGACGTGTTTCCGACACCGACACTCCCGCTTTCCGGCTGGCTGCCGGCCGTGCTGATATTGCAGTTGGTGATGATCGCCGGTTGCTGCTGGCTGGCCGTGCGTGTGGCGACGCGTCCGCTGAACGCGCTGGCGAATGCGGCCGACGCACTTGGCCCGGATCTGCGCGCCGAGCGTCTGAATGAAGACGGCCCGTCCGAAGTTGCGCGCGCGGCGCGGGCGTTCAACGCCATGCAGGACCGCATCGGCAGTTACATGACCGAGCGCATGCAGATTCTTGCCGCGATTTCGCACGACCTGCAAACGCCGATCACGCGGATGCGCTTGCGGGTCGATACGATGGACGACGAGACATCGGCGGTGCGCCTGCAGCAGGATCTGCGCGAGATGGAGTCCCTCGTCAAGGAAGGGGTGACGTATGCACGCACGCTGCACGGCGCGTCTGAAGCGCCTTGCAAGGTCGATCTCGATGCGTTGCTCGACAGCCTGGTGTGCGACTACGCCGACGCGGGCTCGCCCGTCACGCTCGAGGGGCTGGTCGGTCATCCAATCGTGACGCGTCCCCAGGCATTGCGGCGCATTGTCGGCAATCTCCTCGACAACGCGCTCAAGTACGGCAATGAAGCGCAGTTGGCCGTGACACGAAGCGTGAACGGTATCGACGTGGTGGTGTGCGATCGAGGACCGGGCATTCCGGACGACATGCTCGATGCGGTCTTCGCGCCGTTCGTGCGTCTGGAAACGTCGCGCAATCGCCATACCGGTGGCACCGGCCTGGGGCTCGCCATCGCTCGTCAGCTTGCGCAGGCCATGGACGCCACACTGACGCTGCGCAATCGTGAGGGCGGTGGCCTGGAGGCGCGTCTTTCGCTCAGGGCATGAGACGCGGCGCTATGCGCGCCACGATAAGTCTCGAGCGGTCATGAAAATGGCGGGTTCCGGCACCTGCAGGTGCCGGGCGATCAGAGCAGATCGGTGATTTGCGGATGAGACTTGACCGGGTCGAACGCGACGATGCGATAGTCGGCCAGCGCATGAACGTGGAAGGGGTCTTGTGCGAGGATCGCATCGAGTTCGTCGCGCGAGACCTTGCCCGACACGATGATGACGCCGCCATTGCGCGGCTGTTTCGGCCCCGATGCAATGAACAGACCGCGTTCGTACTGCGTGGCGAGAAACTGGCGGTGGGCTTCGAGCTGCGCGTCAATGGCGCTGGTAGGTTGCAGGTAAGTCAGTTCGACGATGTACATCAGCGAGACCCTATCGAAAACGCGGCCTTCGCCGCAGGGGTGCAGTGTAGCAATTCGTCCTACGGCATGTGCATCAGGCCGCCACCCGCACGCCGCGCCATGGCGACTTCTGAGGTCGCTCTGACGGGGCGTGAGCGGCGACGGCGCGGCTATCGTTCCAGACCGGCCCGGTGCTTCTGATACTGGATTGCGGAGACAATCGCCACACGGCGGATCGGCTCGGGCGGCAGCCAGGTCGGCCGCTCGAAGCCCAGCGCATCGGATAGCTCGGGCGATTGTTGGCCGCAGGCCATCTCGCCGAGCAGCTTGCCGAACATGCTGCCCTTGAGCACGCCCGCCCCATTGCATCCGATCGAGGCGAACAGCCCTTTGCGCACTTCGCCGAAATATAGCGCGCCATTGCGGGTGAGGGCCGTGACGCCCCCCCAGACGTACTCGAACTTGTGCGAGGCCATCTGGGGATAGCGACGGCGATACGCGTCTGTGAGCATGGCGCCGACCTCGGCCATCGGACGTTCCTTCTCGTACGAATAGGCGCTGCGCACAACGAAGCGGCCGCCGAGCGTCTTGCGCAGCGTCGTGCCTAGCCGGTTCGCCGGAATCACGCCCCATTCGGGGGCTGAACCCAGCTTGGCGAGTTCGTCGGCGGGCAGTGCCGGCGTCATGGCGGCATACGTGTAGATCGTGAAGACACGATCGCGCGCGAGCCCCAGCTTGCGCGCGAAGCCGTTGTTCGCGACGATCACCTGCGCGGCGCTCAGTTGCGTCGTCGCGGTCGTCACTGTGAAGGGGCCGTTACCGTCAAGCGACACGACGGGTTCGTTCTCCCACAGCCGGACGTTGTCGGGCAGGCTGTCGGCCAGGCCGCGAACGAACGCTGCGGGTTGCACGAAAACATTACTGTCGGAGTGATAACCGTAGCGGTAATAGCCGGTGCCGATCTCGCTTTGCAGCGCGTCGCGCGACAGTTCGCGGTACGTCACCCCCCACTCGCGGTATTGCACGAGCGTGTCGCGCAAGCGTTGCTCGCCGTCTGGTGTTGCGGCCGCGTGGTACTTGCCGGCAGGGTTCCAGCCACAGTCGATGCCGTGCGTCGTGACGAGTTCATGCAGCCATTTGAGGCCGGTGTCGTAGAGCTGGATCTGCTTGCGTGCAACTTCCAGCGGACTGCCATGTCCACCCATCCCGGTGTTGTGCGGCAGGTTGATGAGAAAGCCCGAGTTGCGCCCGGCCGAACTGTCGCCGATGGTGGTGGCATCGATCACCAGCACCGTGGCGTTGGGGCGAAGTTCGGCCACGCGCCGCGCGGCGGCCAGGCCAGTGAAGCCTGCGCCGATGACGATGACGTCGAAACTGCGGGCCACCGGCGCTCGGGTGTGAGGCATGCGCGCCGGCAGCAGCGCGTTCCAGCCAGATCCCGCCTGATAGGCGGGAAAGGTGTCCCGCGCGAGGCGGGAGGGAGTGACTTGATTGGAGGGCATGACGATAGAAATGCGGGGGCTTGCCGGAAGTTACGCGGCCTGGCTTTCCAGACTGCGCATGACCTCGGTCTGTACGGTGTTCCAGATTTGCGACTTGAGTTCGTTGTAGCGCGGCGAGAGCTGCACCTGAGCGTCGCGCGGCATGGGCAGATCGTTCGGCAGATCGCAGGCCACCCGGCCCGGGCGTGCACTCATGATCACCATGCGCGTGGAGAGCATCAGCGCTTCGTCGATGGAGTGCGTGATGAAGACGATCGTCTTGCCGCTCTTCTGATAGATCTGGAGCAGCTCTTCCTGCAACACCTGACGCGTCATCGCGTCGAGCGCGGCGAACGGTTCGTCGAGCAGAATCACGTCCGGATCGTTGGCGAGCACACGGGCGATCGACACGCGTTGGCGCATGCCCCCCGAGAGCGCCTTCGGAAAGCGATCCTCGAAGCCCCTGAGGCCAACCATCTCGATGTAGCGCCGTGCGGTGGCGTAGCGCGTGGCCTTGTCGATGCCCTTCATCTTCAGGCCG
>NZ_CABPSJ010000001.1 GCF_902459745.1 Pandoraea communis | reverse complement strand
CGTCGCTGCATCAGCAGCAGAGAAGTGAGATTATGTCGCAGCTTCTCGTCGTCGTCAACAGTTTTTTTCGCTTTCTTCGCTCGTCGCCGTAGCAACTCACCAGCGCCAAACCCTCTGACCACCGGGCTTTCCAGCCCGTCGCCCCAATCCGCTTCGCCGCTTTCGCTGCGTCGCCGTCGTTGCGAGAGACGAGATATTAGTGAAAACCCCGAACCCTGGCAAGCCTTTTGTGAAAATAATTTGAAAAGGGCAAAAAAAGGCCCGCGTCGTGAGCGGGCCAAGATCCATGGGACAGGACACATGGAGGAGACGGATTCACTGTATCCGGGCATCTACGGGCGACGCAACCAATGAAATCGCATATGCTTCCCGAAAGCTTGCCTATATGGAAAGGCGGCGTCAGCGTCGATGTCGCCCCCTTCTTTTCTATAGATAGAGCGTTCGAGATGTGCCTTTCTCGCGTCTTCCGGTCGCACCGCCGTCGCCTCCTGCAGTGGCGCCGGCTCGCGTTTCTGCCGCTCGCACTCTTCGTCGTCGCCTGCAGTTCGGTGCGCCCGCCCCCCCTGCCATCCCAGTGGACATCCCACACGCCGGCCGCCACACCCGGTACGCTCGCCAGCGCTCTGGCCCCCAGCGCCCTCGCCCACCCCGGACAGTCCGGCTTCCAATTGTTGGCGACCGGCTCCGACGCCTTCACCGCCCGTCTCGCACTCGTTCAGTCCGCCCAGCATAGTCTGGACGTTCAGTACTACAGCGCGGGCGAAGACATTACTGGACGCCTGCTGCTCCAGTCGCTGCTCGATGCCGCCGCCCGAGGGGTACGCGTTCGCATGCTGATCGACGACATCAATCGCCGCCACACAGCCCCCACCCTCGCCGTGCTCGATCAGACCCCAAACATCGAGATCCGCGTATTCAATCCGTTCGGCACCCTCGACACGACGCTCTTCGAGCGCGCAGGCAATCTGCTCACTCAGTTCAATCAGCTCAATCGCCGCATGCATAACAAGGCGCTGGTCGCCGACAATCAAGTGGCCATCGTCGGCGGGCGCAATCTGGGAGACGAATATTTCGACGCCAATCCCGAGCTCTCCTTCCGCGATTTCGATCTGCTGTGCGCCGGTCCGGTCGTCGACGCCGTTTCCCGCAGCTTCGATCACTTCTGGACCAGCCCCCAGTCATATCCGCTGAAGCAGGTGCAATCGACGATCGATCAGCAGACGCTGGACGGCACACGCGAAGCGTTGGCGCGTCACTGGCAAGACGCCGACAGCGTGCCCGCGAGCCACGAAGCGCTGCACCAGCCGCCGCTCGCCGAGAGTCTGCGCAACGGCAAGCGGCCGCTCTTCTGGGCCCCCGCCGAACTCGCCGTCGACAGCCCCGACAAGCTGGAGACCCCAGCCGCAGACACCAAGAGCGCACCGGGCGCCAAATTGCGCCAGTTGGCCGCCAACGCCAAGCGCGAAGTCCTGATCGTCTCGCCATACTTCGTGCCACTGGAAGGCGGCGTTCGATTCCTCTCCGCGCTCACCCAGCGAGGCGTCAAGGTGCGCGTGCTGACGAACTCCCTCGCGGCGACGGACGTCGTGCCAGTCCACGCCGGCTACGCACGCTATCGCCCAGCCCTGCTTCAGGCGGGCATCGAACTGTACGAATTCAAACCGATCCGCGCCGACGGCGGCGGACTCTCGCCACGGCGCATCACGTTCGGTGGCTCATCGCGCGCGACGCTGCACGGCAAGGTGTACGTTATCGACCGCCGTGACGTCATTCTCGGCTCGTTCAATCTGGACCCGCGCTCGGCGCGTCTGAACACCGAGCTGGCGATCGTGATCCACAGCCCGGAATTTGCCGAACGCATGGCAGGCATCTTCGAACGGGCAGCGTCGGCCCGCTCCAGCTTCCGGGTCGAACTGGCGCCGCCCGGCGCAACGCCGCCCACACCCACGCCGCCCACCATGCCCGCGCTGCGCTGGGTCGGGGAGGAAAACGGTCAGCCCCGTACGTTCGACGTCGAGCCCTATGCGTCTTTCTGGCGCAACTCGGCGGCGGGCGCCTTCATGCTGCTGCCGAGCGACGATCTGCTCTGAGCCGAGCGCCGCCCCGCAACCTCCCCCATCCCAGCAAGGACAAGCGCCGATCAGAACTCGACCGTTGCCGAAAGCGTAGCGGAACGCGCATCGCCAATAGCGACGAAATACTGACTCGCGCTCGACGGCTAATACGTCTTGTTGAAGACGTTCTTGACGTTCAACTGATAGTGCACCGGGTGATGGCCGATCTTCGTGTCGTACGTGGCAAACACATCGGCAACGAAATACGCCGGCAGCGTGAAGCGCATGTCGAGCTTCGCCTCGACTTCGTACGACTTGGCGTGTTCCGGCGCGGTGGTCGACGTCGGCTTGAGCGACTCCGAATAGCTGCCGTACAGCGACAGATAACTCGTCGCCTTGTAGATGACGCCCGCGCGCGGCAGCCACTTCGCGTCGCTAAGGTTCGATTGACCTGGAACGGGCGCCCCTTTCCCGCCAATTGGCTGTACGTCAGCAAACGCAGCCCGCCCACGACGATCCAGCGATCGGTCACGTGGATGGCGTCTTGGAAGAAGAGCGACGCATCGTGCAGCGTATCGGTCTGATCGCTGTCGCTCGCCGACACCGTGGCCGGACTTGCGATCGCATGTTCGCCATCGCATCGCGGAAGTCATTCTCCTGATACAGCCTTTTGAGATTCACGATCACGCGCTCTGGCACCGGCCCCTTCACACTCGTCCAAAATTTCGCTGGCAACGTCTGGCACTGAAGTTCGAGCGCTTCGGCTCGTGCCGGATTCGACGCAATCTGCCAGTCGCTGATCGCCGGCAGCAGAGGTAATTCAAACTTTTGCACTGCCATCTGCGCAAAAAAGTGAGACGGATGCCACCCGAGCGAGCAAGGCAGGCATCAGGGACATGAAGACGCATTCGATGGGTTGGCAATGAAGACGTCGATCCTCACACCCCAATCGGCAACGACATTCCGAATTTCACCCGCGACATCACGACCATCGTTTCAAAGTGACGAATGTTTGGATTTTGCCGAAATACGCGCGTTGCGAATTCTTCATAGTGATCGATGTCGCGCACCGCGATCATCATCGCGAAATCGGCGCGTCCAGTGACCACATAACATTGCATCACTTCTGGAACGGTCTGCAAGAACCGCTTGAATTCATCGAGCAGATCGAGCCGCTCCCGCTCGACCTGAACAAGCACCCACATCATGATTGGTAGCCCCACCTTGTTCGGATCGACAACCGAGATGTCCTTCTGGATGTATTTCTCTTCGCGCAGTCGTCGCACCCTTCTGAGGCAGGCCGGCGGACTCAGGTTGACGGCGGCGGCCAACGACTGGTTGCTGATCTGGTTGTCGACTTGCAGCATTGCCAGAATGCGCAGATCGAAATCGTCAAGCGGTTCGGCCTGATCTTGCCCCATATTTCGCAAATACCCCCGAAAAAGAAATCCAGTTAAGCAAACATACCCCACGCGAATATTGGATTTCGTGCGACCTCCCTAGAATCGTAGCATCAGCCTCCGATCGATTCCATGGAGAAAACCATGCCCCTGAAGCACTTAACCGCTACCGCCATCGCACTCTGCGCGCTGGCTGCGCATGCGCAAACCATCGTGACCATTGGCTATGCCGGTGCGCTGACCGGCGCACAGGCGCACTTCGGCAAAGACAGCGAACGCGGCATTCGCCTGGCCATGGACGAGATCAACGCCCAACACCCGGTCATTGCCGGCAAACCCGTACAGTTCGCACTCGACGCCCAAGACGACGCCGCCGATCCGCGCACCGCCACTACCGTTGCCCAGCGTTTTGCCGACAACCACGTCAGTGCCGTGATCGGTCACCAGAACTCCGGCACCTCCATCGCCGTGGCGCGCATCTACGCACAACAGCACATCGCGGAACTCACGCCGTCGGCCACCAACCCCGAATTCACGCGCCTGGGCTTCGGCACCACGTTTCGCATGCTCGCCAACGACGACTTCCTCGGTGTCGCACTATCGCAATATGTCTCCAGTCAGTTGCACGCACGGCGCATTGCCGTCATCGACGACCGTACCGCCTACGGCCAGGGCATTGCCGAAGTATTTGCACGCCAGGCGGAAAAGGCTGGCGCCACGATCGTCGCGCGCGAGTTTTCCACCGACAAGGCGTTTGATTTCACCGCCGTTCTCACGCGGATCAAGCGCGAGAACCCCGACGCCATCTTCTTCGGCGGAATGGACGCCCAGGGCGGGCCGATGCTCAAGCAAATGCGGCAGTACTCGATTCGCGCGCCGCTGGTCGGCGGCGACGGTTTATGCACCGCCGAAATGATCCGGCTAGCCGGTGCCGCGCTCGACGGCAACCTGTTCTGCGCGGACGGCGGACGCAGCCTCGCAAAGATGCCGGGCGGACAAGCATTCGCCGCCAAATTCAAGGCGAAATACGGCGAGCCCGTGCAGTTGTACGCGCCCTACGCCTACGACGCCATGATGGCGATCTATCGTGCTGCCCTCGCCGCACAATCCACGGACGCTGCAAAGATTTCCGACGCCCTGCATCGCGTGTCGTTCGGCGGCGTCACGGGGCAGATTGCATTTGACGAACACGGCGACCTGCGTGAGCCGGCCGCCACCATATCCACTTACAAAGGAGGCAAAAAAATGGCTTTGACCGAGGTATCGAAATGACCGTCGGCATATTGCGCGTCGGATCGCCTGCGCTGCGCGAGGTGGCCGCGCAAGTCGCCAACGTCAACGACCCCGTCGTCGTGCGTGAGGCCGCAGCCCTCGGCGCCGCGATACACGCCTTTCGTGCGGAACATGGCTTCGGACGCGCCATTGCAGCCCCCCAGATCGGCATTGCCAAACGCATGATCGGCCTGGCCATGTCGGGTTGGCCCGACGTGATCGTCAACCCCGAGATCGTATGGGCCAGTAACGAACGCATGACACTGTGGGACGACTGCATGTGCTTCCCGGAGATGCTGGTTCGGGTGGAGCGCTTCGCCTCGATCTCAGTGCGTTTTACCGACATGGCCGGCAAAACGCACCTGAAGGAAGCCCTGAGTCGCGCGGAAGCCGAACTGATGCAGCACGAAATCGACCATCTCGACGGCAAGCTGTCGTTCGACCGCGCCGTGGGTGAGAACGCATTCGTCCACCGTAGTGTTTTTGAAACGAACCGATCGGCATTTGCCGCTCAGGTCGACTACTTCCCCCAATCGTAATGAGCGACACGATGACCCAACCCGACGTTGGCCGCATCGACGGCCTGACCTACCCCACCGGCACCGCCTACATGGCCGGCCAGTACCTGCCCATGTCGGAAGCCCGTATCTCCGTACTCGACTGGGGACTGCTGCACTCCGACGTCACCTACGACACCGTTCACGTATGGAATGGCAAGTTCTTCCGGCTGGATCTGCATATCGCGCGCTTTCGGCGCTCGCTGGAAAGGCTGCGCCTATCCGTTAAGTACAGCGACGATGAACTTCGCCATATTCTCGTCGAGTGTGTCAGACGCGCGGGACTGCGTAACGCGTACGTCGAGATGCTCTGCACGCGCGGCCTCTCGCCTACCTTCAGCCGCGACCCGCGCGACGCAGCGAACCAATTCGTCGCGTTCGCCGTGCCCTACGGATCGGTCGCCAATGCCCGCCAGCTTAAGGAAGGCCTTCACCTGCATCTGATCGATACCGTGCGCCGCATTCCCCCCGAGTCGGTCGATCCGCAGGTCAAGAACTACCACTGGCTCGATCTTGTTACGGCCCAGTTCCAGGGGTTCGATGCCGGGGCGGAAACCGTCGTCATCAAGGACATGAACGGCAACGTCGCCGAAGGCCCCGGCTTCAATATCTTCGCCGTGCGTCACGGCGCGCTGTACACCCCCGAGCACGGAGTGCTGCATGGCATTACGCGCCGCACCGTGTTCGACATCGCCGAGCGGTTCGGCATTGCCGTGCATTCGGGCAACGTCAGCGAAGATCAGTTGCGCCACGCCGATGAGATTTTCATCACCTCCACCGCCGGGGGCATCATGCCGGTCACGCGCCTGAACGGCGTGAGCGTCGGCAACGGAGCGCCAGGCGACCTGACGCAAACGATCTTCCGCACCTATTGGGAGTGGCACGACGATCCGGCCTGGACCTTGACGGTCGACTACGACGAGGCGAATCATGCTCAATGAGACCCTCCGTTCTCGGCTCGATGCACGTTGCCACACGCTGGCGGCGCGACATGCGATCAAGCACGAAGTCGCGATCGAATCCGCACAAGGTGGCCATGTCAAGGCGCGCGCCGCACCGGGGGGTGCGACGCGCGACTATATCAACCTGTGCGCCAACAACTACCTCGGACTCGCTAACGATCCGCGCATTGTCGACGCCGCACGCGAGGCCGTCGACCGCTATGGGCTCGGCATGGCCTCGGTTCGCTTCATCAGCGGCACCCATGCCCTGCACTGGGAACTGGAGCGCCGGCTCGCCGCGTTTCTCGGGGCCGAGGCCTGCGCCCTATTCCCCTCGGCTTTCGATGCCAACGGTGCCCTGTTCGAAGCGCTGCTGGATGAAAACGACGCCGTGCTGTCCGACACACTGAACCACGCAAGCATCATCGATGGCATACGTCTGAGCAAAGCCGCCCGGTTCCGCTATGCCCACCGCGACGTAAGCGCCGCCGCCCGCGCCTTCGACGAAGCCGGTGAGGCAGTGGCCCGGCTGCTGGTCACCGATGGCGTGTTTTCCATGGACGGTACACAGGCCCCGCTAGGCGCCCTCGGCATGTTGTGCCGCGAACGAAAGGCGTTGCTCATTGTGGACGACTCGCATGGCATCGGCGTGATCGGCGCCTCCGGCCGTGGTACCGCCGAGGTGCAGGGACAGATGTCGGCCGTCGACGTACAGGTGGGCACATTGGGGAAAGCGCTGGGCGGGGCGGCCGGTGGATTTGTCGCAGCACCCGGCGTCATCGTCGATACATTGCGTCAGACCGGCCGACCCTATCTGTTTTCCAATGCGCTGATGCCTGCGATTGCGGCGGCCGCCGTCCGGGCGCTAGACCTGATCGAAGGCGGCGAGATCGACTTCGCGCGACTGGGCGCCATGAGCGCGTACCTGCGTCGTGGCCTGACGCAGGCGGGCTTCGACGTCCTTCCCGGCGATCATCCGATCGTGCCCGTGATCTTCGGCGACGCAGCGCTTGCAAGGACCGCCTCTGCCGCACTCGCAGAGCGCGGCGTTCTGGCTCAGGCGTTCTCTTACCCCGTCGTTCCCGAAGGCGCCGCGAGACTGCGACTCCAAGTGTCGCTTGCACTCACGGATGCCGATCTGGATCGCGTCATCGAAGCCTTCCGCGCAATGCGCCGCTAAGCGTTCGCGCTTAGATCCTTACGCGTTACCGATAGCGCCGCCCCGAACGTGGCGAACGTCGGATTGCGGGTGCCCCGGCGCGCATGTTCCTCTCTCTTTCCTAGGTTGCTCATGAACTCGAACCCGTTGCAAACGCATGACTACTGGGCTAACAGCGCCACGACGACAGTCGCGCCCACGCAGGCCAGACGGGCCGTTGTCGCCGCGTCGCTCGGCAATATCCTGGAGTGGTACGACTTCGTGTTGTACGCCTACTTCTCCCCGCAGATCGCCCATCACTTCTTTCCGGCGGCGAGTGAAGCCACCTCGTTCCTGGTCGCGACCGCCACATTCGGCGTCGGCTTCGTGGCGCGTCCGCTGGGCGCGGCCATTCTGGGTGTTTATGGGGATCGTGCCGGACGCAAGGCCTCGCTGCTCGTGGTGATTGTGCTCATGGCAATCGGCACAGCGATGATCGGACTCACACCCGGCTTCGACACCGCCGGGGTGGTCGCGTCTTTGACGATCGTGATCGCGCGCATCCTGCAAGGCTTCGCTTCGGGCGGTGAATGGGGCGGGGCTACCAGCTTCATCGTCGAATATGCACCGCGGCACCGGCGTGGCCTGTACGGCAGTTGGCAACAGGCCAGCCTCGCTGTGGCCCTGCTGCTCGGTTCGCTCAGCGCCGGGGCCATGACCTGGCTCATGCCGGCCCAGTCTCTGAACGACTGGGGCTGGCGCGTTCCCTTCGTGCTGGGAGCGTTCGTCATTGGCGTCTTCGGCTTCTGGCTGCGGAGAAATGTCGACGAGTCGCCACGCACCTCGGTCCCGGCAAATGTCCGGCAGAGTGGGCCCGTCATCTCGACGTCCCCGATCGGCACAGCACTTCGCAAGCACCGCCGCAACCTCGGCATCGGGAGTCTGTTCACCATCGGCTGGACCGTCACGAACTATCTCTACCTCGTGTACATGCCGATCTATCTGACCCGCACGCTGGGCCTGCCCGCCAGCGAGGCACTGATCGCCGCCAGTCTCCAGATCGCGTGCTTCATGATGCTCTCGCCCGTCATGGGGCACCTGTCCGACCGATGGGGCCGGCGCCCGTTGATGAGTGCGGGCGCGCTGTGTGTGCTGTTCGGCACTTACCCGCTCTTCGCCTTCATGTCCGCACACGCACATCTCCTGCCGGTCATCGGCGCGTTGTGCCTGCTCGCCGCCTTCATGGCCATGATGACCGGCCCGGCGCCCGCCTGGCAGGCCGAGCTATACCCCGGCGCGGTGCGCACCACGTGCATCTCGCTCAGTTACAACGTTTCGGTCACGATTTTCGGCGGTTTCGCCCCCTTCGTCGCGACCTGGCTGATCGGAATGACGGGCAATCCGCTCTCGCCCACGTGGTACATCGCGGCTGGCGCGGTTGCGAGTCTCGTCGCAACCCGGCTCTCACGCGAAACGGTTCGTACCGCCCTGTCCTGATTTGACTAGTGCGCGAGGACACCTCATGCATACGCACCTCCCCCATTTGGCGTCTGTGCTCACACCCGAGAGAGACGAAGACACGCCGGCGGCCTCGACGGCCGCCATCGACTGGATTTCACGACTTATCGCCATCGACACGACGAGCCGCCAATCCAATCTCGGGCTGATCGAACTTCTACGCGACACCCTGCGCGCGCAGGGCATAGATGCCTGGCTCGATTACGATGGCAGCGGCGCGAAAGCCAATCTTTTCGCCACATTGCCCGGGCGCGACGGCAACACACAGGGCGGCGTCGTGCTTTCCGGGCATACCGATGTCGTACCGGTCGATGCTCAGCACTGGCAGAGTCCGCCTTTCTCGCCTGAATTGCGTGAAGGCCGGCTGTATGGCCGCGGGGCTTGCGACATGAAAGGCTTCATCGGCACGGTCATGAGTCGGGTGCCCGCGTGGTGCGATGCGCCGCCGGGGGCGCCGATCCATCTCGCGTTCACCTACGACGAGGAGGTCGGATGCCTCGGCATTTCCCCGATGCTCGCGGCCATGGCCCGTCGCGGCATTCATCCGCAAGGCTGTATCGTCGGTGAACCGACCGGCATGCAGGTGATCGTTGCGCACAAGGGCATCAACATCTACCGCTGCTGCGTGCAAGGGCATGCCGTGCACTCGTCGCTCGCACCCACGGGCGTCAATGCCATCGAGTACGCCGCGCGTGTGATCTGCCACATTCGCGACCTGGCAAACGCCTTTGCGGCGCACGGCCCCTATGATGAGGGCTTCGACGTACCGTTCAGTACCGCACAGACCGGCACGATAAAAGGCGGCATCGCCCTGAACACTGTGCCGGCCGACTGCGAGTTCGTCTTCGAGTACCGTAACCTTCCAGGCGTGGATGCAGACGCGGTCTTCGCCCGGATCGAGGCTTACGCCGCCCAGACGCTCGTTCCGGAAATGCAACGCGTGCATCCCCAGGCAACGATCCGATTCACGAAAATCGCGGCGCCACCGTCGATGCAGGCGGACGAAACCCAGCCCCTGCTACGCCTGATGCGCGCGCTGGTTCCGGACACGCCCGCGCGCAAGGTGTCGTATGGGACCGAAGCCGGTTTCTTCCAGCGCGCGGGCATTCCGACGATCGTTTGCGGCCCCGGGAGCATCGCTCAGGCCCACCAGCCGGACGAGTTCGTCGCACTTGCCGAAATCGCCCGGTGCGAGCGCTTCCTGTCGAAACTGACGGCCTCGCTGGCGGGGATACACGGCCAGTTGTTATATGAGAAATAAGGCGTTTAACGTTACGTCCCATAGCCTTATTCAGGCCATCAGTTGCCGTTCGACTGGTTGCGGCGGGAGGAACCCTCAATTGGCGTCCTGTTAGGCGGGCTCCAGCGCCCCCTCCTGCCGCGCCCCGCAGTCTCATTTCCACTGAAAAAATCTCAAGTCCCGTGGAAAACGACACCCGCGCCATATCATGGAAAACATTTATTGACCGACCGGCCGGTCGGTTTATAATGCGTCCATATCCCACATGCCGCGGAGGCCTTCCTCTATGTATACGCAAGCCATCGATCTGGCCGGCAACAGCCCCAAGGGCGTGCGCGCCCTGAGCGAGGCGGAGCAGCAGCAACAAGCCCGCTTCGACGCGCGTGTCGCTGCCGATCAGAAGATCGAGCCGCAGGACTACATGCCCGCCGAGTACCGCAAGACGCTCGTGCGCCAAATCTCGCAGCACGCACACTCCGAAGTCATCGGCATGCTGCCGGAAGGCAATTGGATCTCGCGCGCGCCCAGTCTCAAGCGCAAGGCGATTCTGCTCGCCAAGGTGCAGGACGAAGCCGGTCATGGCCTCTACCTGTATTCCGCAGCCGAAACGCTCGGCACGTCGCGCGACCAGATGATCGACGCGCTGCACGCCGGTAAGGCCAAGTACTCCAGCATCTTCAATTACCCAACGCTCACGTGGGCCGATGTCGGCGTGATCGGCTGGCTCGTCGATGGCGCCGCCATCATGAATCAGGTGCCGCTGTGCCGCTGTTCGTACGGTCCGTACGCGCGCGCCATGATTCGCGTGTGCAAGGAAGAGTCGTTCCACCAGCGTCAGGGCTTCGACGCCCTTCTCTCGATGATGAGCGGCACGCAAGCCCAACGCGACATGGTGCAAGAAGCCGTGAACCGCTGGTGGTGGCCGGTGCTCATGATGTTCGGCCCGAGTGACAAGGAGTCGATCCACAGCACGCAAACCATGCAGTGGGGCATCAAACGCATCTCGAACGACGATCTGCGCCAGAAGTTTGTCGACGCCGCCGTCGAACAGGCCAAGGTGCTCGGCGTGACCTTCCCCGATCCGGATCTGAAGTGGAACGAGAGCCGCCGCGCCCACGACTACGGCGAGATCGACTGGAGCGAATTCTGGCGCGTGGTGGGCGGTGAAGGCCCGTGCAACAAGGAACGTCTCGGCACCCGTGTGGCCGCCCACGAGAAAGGCGCCTGGGTGCGCGACGCTGCCCTGGCGCACGCCGCCAAGCAGCGCCAGCGCGCCGAAAAACAGGCCGCGTGAGCCGCATCCGGCCAGCCCCTCACAAGACATCAGGAACGATCATGACGCAAGCAAGCAACAAGGAATGGCCCCTCTGGGAAGTGTTCGTACGCAGCAAGATGGGCCTCGAGCACAAGCACAGCGGCAGTCTGCACGCCGCCGACGCCGAGATGGCGCTGCGCATGGCGCGCGACGTCTACACGCGCCGTCAGGAAGGCGTGAGCATCTGGGTCGTGCCCTCTAACGCCATCACGGCGTCGGCCCCGGAAGACAAGGCCGAGCTGTTCGATCCGGCCGCCGACAAGATCTACCGCCATCCGACCTTCTACCAGTTGCCGGAAGAAGTGAACCACATGTAAGCGGCAGCGCGCCCATGCAACTCCATGCCCACGGCGCGCCCCATGCGAGACCCCAGAACATGAAACCGACGCAGGAACATCTGTCCTATCTGCTGCGCCTCGCCGACAACGCGCTGATCCTCGGTCAGCGCAACGCGGAGTGGTGTGGTCACGGCCCCGTGCTGGAAGAAGACATCGCGCTCACCAACCTGAGCCTCGATCTCATCGGTCAGGCGCGCATGCTCTATCAGCACGCCGCCAAGGTCGAAACCGATCTCACCGGCATCACCAAGCAGGAAGACGACTACGCCTTCTGGCGCGACGAATTCTCGTTCCGTAACTGGACGCTCGTCGAGCTGCCCCATTATGGCCCGACCGCCGGCACGACTGCCGCCGAGCGCGACTACGCCGTGACCATCGTGCGCAACTTCCTCTACTCGGCCCTGATGGTCGAAGTGTGGCAAGCGCTCACACAGTCGGCCGACACCGAGCTTGCCGCCATCGCCGCCAAGTCAATCAAGGAAGCGCATTACCACCTGCATCACGCGCGCGACTGGCTCGTGCGCTTCGGCGACGGGACCGAGGAATCGCACCGCCGCGCGCAGGCCGCGCTCGATTATCTGGTGCCGTACATGAACGAGATCTTCAAGCACGACACGCTCGAAGACACCGTGGCTGCCGCTGGTACGGGCGTCACGATGGCCAGCCTGAAGGACGCGTGGCAAGCCACGGTGAACGACGCGCTCGCCGAAGCCACGCTCACCGCACCGGTCGGCGGCGCGTTCGAAAGCACCGGCAAGTTGGGTCGTCACTCCGAGCACATGAGCTATCTGCTCGGCGAGATGCAGGGGCTGGCACGCCAGCATCCCGGCGCGACCTGGTAAGCCTCGCGATGCGCTCGTTTGCCGCTCTGGACACCGATACGACCATGAATCTTCCGCTCACACCGCCTGTCGCGCCCGGCGTGCTCACGCCGGCCTCGGCGGCGTCGCTGCCACTCGCATGGCAGACGCTCGAAGCGGTGCCCGATCCGGAGATTCCGGTCGTGTCGATCCGGGAACTCGGCATTCTGCGCGATGTGCGCGTCGTTGCGAACGACAGCGGCGACACCGCGTTCGAGATCGTGATCACCCCCACGTACTCGGGCTGTCCGGCGATGCAGCAGATCGCCGAAGACATTGCCGCAGCCATGACGCGCGCGGGCCTCGGCCCGTGGCACGTCAAGACGGTGCTCGCACCCGCATGGACGACGGACTGGATCAGCCCCGAAGCCCGCGAGAAGCTGCGCAGCTACGGCATTGCCCCGCCCACGGGCGCGCATGCCGTAGCCGCCGATGCCCCACGCAAGATCACGTTCTACGGCCGGCCGAAGGACGGTGTGCCGTGCCCGCATTGCGGCTCGGCCGACACGGAAGTCGTATCGGCCTTCGGCTCGACCGCTTGCAAAGCGCATTACCGTTGCCGTACGTGCCGTGAGCCGTTCGACTACTTCAAGCCCTATTGATTGACCCGACTGATCCCGCTTCGCGCATAGCGATGCCGACACTCCGCCCGTCGGCACCCGCAGCCGGGCGGCAAGGAAGCCCACGATGACGACCCCGCAATTCCACTCGCTGACCATCCGCGAAATCCGGCCCGAAACCGCCGACGCCATCTCCATCGCCTTCACGGTGCCGGACGCGTTGCGCGACGCCTATCGTTTCACGCAAGGCCAGTTCCTCACGCTCAAGACCGAGATCGATGGCGAAGAAGCCCGTCGTTCCTACTCGATCTGCGTCGGGGTGCCCGAGTACGAAGCCACGGGCGAACTGCGCGTGGGCATCAAGCGCGTGCCGGGCGGCAAGTTCTCGAACTTCGCGAACGACCAGTTGAAACCGGGACAGCAGATCGATGTCATGACGCCGGATGGGCGCTTCTTCACGCGTCTGGCGGCAAACAACGCGAAGCACTACGTCGGTTTCGCCGGCGGCTCGGGTATCACGCCGATGCTCGCGCTCATCAAGACCACGCTGGCTGCCGAGCCCGACAGTCAGTTCACGCTGGTCTACGGCAACCGTTCGGTGCCCGCGATCATGTTCGCCGAAGCGCTCGAAGACCTGAAGAACACGTATCTGGGCCGTCTGCGCCTGTATCACGTGCTCTCGGACGAAGCGCAGGAAGTCGAGCTGTTCAACGGCTTGCTCGATCAGGACAAGTGCACCGCCTTCATCGAGACGCTCATTCCGGCGTCGAGCATCGATGAAGCCTTCATCTGCGGCCCGGGCCCGATGATGGACGCCGCCGAAGCTGCGCTCGCCGCCGCCGGCGTCGCCAAGGAAAAGATTCACGTCGAGCGGTTCGGCGTGCCCTCGCCGCAAGCCGCAGCGAAGCCGGTCGTCATCACGGAAGATACGCCGATGGCGGAACTGGTCGTGGTGATGGACGGCAAGGAACGTCGCCTGCGCCAGCCGTATGAAGGTCAGAGCATTCTGGATACAGGGCTGGCCGCCGGTCTGTCGCTGCCCTATGCCTGTAAGGGCGGTGTGTGCTGCACGTGCCGTGCGAAAGTACTCGAGGGCGAAGTGGCGATGGACAAGAACTACACGCTGGAAGACTACGAAGTCGAGCAGGGTTTCGTACTGACCTGCCAGGCACGTCCGCTCACCGAGCGCGTCGTGGTGAGCTACGACGAGCGCTGAGCCGGCATCCGGCCTGCGCTGAACCGGTGCGCCGGAGCCACCGCATCAACGGCTCCGGCATGTCGAATGCGTGCTTGCCACGCCGTGGGAACGTCACTTCCACGCGGCCGGAACATGCGTGAAATCCCGCCAATGCGCCGATGATTTCGGGCATTACGGGAGCGTCAACCCGAGGGTGCGGGAATACCGTAAACTACCGGGCATGAATACCATCCATGTCGTTTGTGGCGATATCGCCGCGCAGCAGTTGCGTGCGGCGATGGCGCTAGCGCATCGCGCCGACCCCGTGCTTGTCCTGCGTGACGATCTGGCCCTTGGCCCGTTGCGCGAGGTCGACGAGAACGAGCGGCAGCGGGCCGCCTTCTGGCAACGCGTGCTGCCGTCTGCCGGTCGCGATTACGCCAGCGAGCTGCGCGAAGAACTAGCATCGCTACAACGTCTGGTGGAGGGCGACAATGCCGTGGTTTGCTGGCATGGCGACAGCGCGTCGGATCAACTCACGCTGCGCCGCGTGGCATTCATGCTGCGCAACACACCCGCCCGTCTGAACGAGGTCGTGCTGCGCGGCAGCGACCTGGCAACGCCCGGCACACCGCCCATCGCAGAACGGCGTACCAGCGTCGGCATGTATGCGCCGGAAGTGCTGGCCGAACGCTTCGCGCGCATCGCCCCGATTTCGCTATTACGTATTGGCCGTCTGTCGCTGGAATGGCGGGCGCTCAAACAAGTGAACACGCAGGTGCGCCGCTGGATGCACAACACCTTCGAAGGCGCGACATTCGCCGAGATCGACGACCAGATTCTGGCCCAGGCACCCGTTGCCTGGACGCCGATGGCCGCGTTCCTCGGCGAGACGATGCCTCGCATCGAAGGCTTTTTTGCGACCGACAGTTTTCTGTTGTGGCGCTGCCGCGAACTCGGTGCGGCAGGCCGACTCGCGTTGCGCGGCGACACCACGGCGCCCGCCGCGTGCGATCTACGACTGGAGTAACCCCCGTTTATGGCACGTACCAAAGCGCCCGATCATGAATCGCAGCGCGAACAGATTCTCGACGTCGCCGCCGAGGCCTTCGCCCACGCGAGCTATCCGAGCACGTCGATGTCCGAGCTGGCCGCCGCATGCGGCACGTCCAAGGCCCGGCTGTATCACTACTACGCGAGCAAAGACGCCATTCTGTTCGATCTGCTAGAGCGCTATACCAAGCGCCTGATGCTGATCGTCACCGAGGTCGAGGCGCTTGGGCAACGCCGCGGGCTGTCCGAGCGCGATACGTTCCACGAACTGATTCGCGCGTTTCTCGATGAGTACGAGACGTCGCAGACGCGCCATATCGCGCTGCTCAACGACGTCAAGTTCCTCAACGATGAGCAACGGGAGATCGTGCTCAACCGTCAGCGTGACGTGGTGGCCGCGTTTGCCCGTCAACTCTCGCGTGCGTTCCCCGACCGGGTCGCCAAGCACAATCAGACCGCGCTCACGATGATGCTGTTCGGCATGATCAACTGGACCTTCACATGGCTCAAACCCGGTGGCCGCATGCGGTACCGCGATTTCGCCAATGAGGTCATCGCGGTGCTCGAACACGGACTCGTCGCGCCGCTGCCCGGCGGTATCGAAGCCGCCATCCCGACCGCAGCTACGCCCTCACGCACCTAACGAAGCAAGTAATCACTTACAAAAAAAGGCGATGCGTCGCCTTTTTTTGTTGCCTCGCAACAACCTCTCATCGAGCGTCGTCGAGAGCCACATCGAGAAAAGACGCCACTCTTCAGTGACTTAGGTATTTCCCTCCACGGCAGGCATTTATTTCCTAGGGTTTTTACCTACTCAATCAGGTATAATTCTTTTGCGTCGCACAATTCAGTACACGCACTAAAGAATACCCAAGGATTACGCCATGACTGCCCCGAACCCCACGCCCGAAGTCGCCCGCGCGACGACTGCCGCCAACGAGCGGTCGAGCGTGATGATTCGTGAGCTGACGTCCGGCGACATCCACCGGCTCCAGCGCCACTTTCTGGCGCTCGGCGAAGAAGACCGCCTGCTGCGCTTCGGTCAGGCCGTCAGCGACGACGTGATCACTCGCTACGTCGCCAGCCTCGATTTCTCGCGTGACAGCGTATTTGGTGTCTACGACGATAATCTCGCGCTCGTCGCCGTTGCCCACGTCGCCCAGTTGCCGGAAGGCAAGAACGGCCGTGTCGCGGAGTTTGGCGTCTCGGTGCTCGAATCGGCTCGTGGCCGTGGCATCGGCTCACGTCTGTTCGAGCGTGCCGCCATCCATTGCCGTAACAAGCGCGTCGACACGCTGTATATGCACTGCCTCTCGCGCAACGCCCGCATGATGCGCATTGCGAAGAAGGCCGGCATGGAGATCAACTTCGCTTACGGCGAAGCCGATGCTTATTTGAGCCTGCCGCCGGCCGACACGCAGTCGATGCTCTCGGAAATGATGCAGGATCAGGTCGCCGCCTTCGATTACGCGGTCAAGCGTCAGCTTCGCGACGCCCGCCGCCTGTTCGGGGCACTCCTGCCGAACGAGCGTGCTGCCTGACCGACACGTCGGCCGTCCCGCAAAAAAAGAAACCCGGTCGATTGGCCGGGTTTTTTGTCTTCGTCACAATGACGGCGTTCGCCGGTTCACGGCAGCGGTAGCGCCGTCGTCTCCTTGAGCTGATCGAGCACGAAGCTCGTTTTGACGTCGACGACGCTCGGATGCACGATCAGTTGCGTCTGCATGAATTGCGAGAAGTGCGCCATGTCGCGCACATGCACGCGCAGCAAATAGTCCATGTCGCCGGCCATCGCGTAGCAGCCGACGACTTCCGTCCAGGTCTCGACCACGCGGCGGAAGTGCTCGATGACCGAGCCGCCCTCTCCGTCACCGGGATGCCGCTTGTCGAGCCGTACGTTGACGTAGGCGAGCAGGCCGAGTCCGAGCCGCGTTGGCTCGAGCAGCGCAACGTAGCCGCGAATGACACCGGCCTCCTCCAGACGCCGGATGCGCCGCAGGCAGGGACTCGGGGACAGCCTGACCTGCTCGGCAATTTCGAGATTGGACAGCCGGCCATTGCTTTGCAACAGGGCGAGGATCCGGCGATCGATCTTATCCAGTTCCAGCTTCGACATTTTTCTCCCCATTATTTGTATGTGTGCGCAATATTATTGCGCAGCATCTTTATTTTCAGGAAGACATCGCCCCAGCAAGACGATTACGGGAAATTACAGCCTCGCCCCGCTCTGAAGCGCCACAGACAAAGAAAAAGGCGCCAACCTGGTCAGGCGGCGCCCTGGTGGGTCGGAGCGTGTCACCGATACGGCAACGCACTCAGCATGGATCGGGCCGCATTAGCGGCGCTGGAATTCTCGCGGATCGATCGTGCGCTGGTCGAGCGGGCCTTCGTAACGCTGCGGCTGTTGCGTGGTTCGCTGCTGCGTCATCGGGGTAGGTTCGGCCGTTTTGTCGCGCGCCATTTCGTCGGCGCGAGCAACGCTCACTTCCAAGGTCAGAAACGAAGCGGAAACCAGCAGGAATTTGGCAATGTTTCGTTGATTCACAGTGACTCCTTCTTGCGTATCGCTATATTGCTAGGCGCACAGACTGTGCGCTAAGAACGTACCCAACGTGTCGGGTAAAGCGTTAGTGGGCATTCTGCCCAGTCTGTTCCCGCCGACGCCGAACCGTTACACGTTGTTACCCTCGTGTCAGAAGACACCGACAAACGTACGTTTGCCGACATAATCGCGACACAATGCCGCCATTTTGAGGCGAAATCCGAAAGCGGCCATGCGTCTCGACGTCGCACCTGCGGGTGGCATAAGGAGGCAAAGGCGGAAACGACGGACGAGGGTTTACGCCATCCATCTGACGTTTACGTAAACGTCATAATCCTCGTTATACTGCCCCCGATCGGTCACCTATGAAACGTCACCCTACCCGTCAGGCACCGCCCTGACACCGGTGCTAACATAAGTCCGACTGGCATCAGTATCACGATAAAAGGCCCCGCTCGACGGGTGATCTCACGCAAGTGAACACCTGGGTAAAGCGATATTCAGAGGCCGGCATTCACCGCTGCCGTCCTGCTTCACGAGAGCGGGAGGGGCAGGAAGTTTTGGCGATCCCAAAATCAGTGAGAGTGAGGAGCACACCCCATGAACGCCCCCGTCAACCCGAGTTTGCTGGCCGCGCTAGAATCGGTCACGCTCGACGACAAGTACACGCTCGAGCGCGGTCGCGCTTACATGAGCGGCATCCAGGCTTTGGTCCGGCTACCGATGTTGCAGCAGGCGCGCGATGCCGCCGCCGGGCTCAACACCGCGGGTTACATTTCGGGCTATCGCGGCTCACCGCTCGGCGGTCTGGATCTGTCGCTATGGAAAGCGAAACAGCACCTCGCGAGCCATCACATTGTCTTCCAGCCCGGCCTGAACGAAGACCTTGCCGCCACTGCCGTGTGGGGCTCCCAACAGGTCAATCTGTACCCTGCCAAGTTCGATGGCGTGTTCTCCATGTGGTACGGCAAAGGCCCCGGCGTCGACCGCTCCATGGACGTGTTCAAGCACGGCAACTCGGCGGGCACATCGAAGCATGGCGGCGTGCTGGTGCTCGCGGGCGACGACCACGCCGCCAAATCCTCCACCCTCGCGCATCAGTCCGAGCACGACTTCAAGGCAGCCGGCATTCCCGTGCTGTATCCGTCGAACGTTCAGGAGTATCTCGACTACGGTCTGCACGGCTGGGCAATGAGCCGCTACTCCGGCCTGTGGATCGCGATGAAGTGCGTGACGGACGTGGTCGAGTCGTCCGCCTCGGTGATGATCGATCCGCACAATGTCGACATCCATCTGCCGAACGACTTCATCATGCCGCCCGACGGCCTGAACATCCGCTGGCCCGACCCGCCGCTGGTGCAGGAAGCGCGTCTGCTCGACTACAAGTGGTACGCGGGGCTTGCTTACGTACGCGCCAACAAGCTCGACCGCGTGATGATCGATTCGCCCCACGCGCGCTTCGGCATCATGACCGGCGGCAAGGCGTATCTCGACGTGTGTCAGGCGCTCGCCGATCTGGGGCTGGACGAAGCCACGTGCCAGCGCATCGGCATTCGCCTGTACAAAGTGGGTTGCGTGTGGCCGCTCGAAGCGCAGGGTGCGCGCGCGTTCGCACAAGGCCTGCAGGAGATTCTGGTCGTCGAGGAGAAGCGTCAGATCCTCGAATACGCGATCAAGGAAGAGCTGTACAACTGGCGCGACGACGTGCGTCCGCGCGTGTACGGCAAGTTCGACGAAAAGGACGGCGCCGGTGGCGAGTGGTCCGTGCCGATGGCCAACTGGCTGCTGCCCGCGCACTATGAACTCTCGCCCGCGCTGATCGCCAAAGCGATTGCCACGCGCCTTGAGAAGTTCGAGCTGCCGAGCGACGTGCGCGAGCGCATCGCCGCACGCCTGCGGGTGATCGAGGCGAAGGAGCAAGCGCTCGCCAAGCCGCGCATCGCAGTCGAACGCAAGCCGTGGTTCTGCTCGGGCTGCCCGCACAACACGTCGACCAATGTGCCCGAAGGGTCGCGCGCCATCGCCGGCATCGGGTGTCACTATATGACCGTGTGGATGGATCGCCGCACCGACACCTTCTCGCAAATGGGCGGCGAAGGGGTGCCCTGGATCGGGCAGGCGCCGTTCTCGTGCGACGAACACATTTTCGCCAACCTCGGCGACGGTACGTACTTCCACTCGGGGCTGCTCGCCATTCGGGCGGCGATCTCTTCGAAGGTCAACATCACCTACAAGATTCTGTACAACGATGCGGTCGCCATGACCGGCGGCCAGCCCGTCGACGGCACGCTCTCCGTGCCGCAGATCGTGGCGCAGGTCGATGCCGAAGGTGCGGCGAAGATCGTCATCGTGACCGACGAACCCGAAAAGTACGACGGCGTGAAGCTCGTTGGCGACGTCCCCGTCTATCACCGCGACGAACTGGATCGCGTGCAGCGCGAGCTGCGGCTGGTCAAGGGCACGTCGATCCTGATCTACGACCAGACTTGCGCCACCGAGAAGCGCCGCCGCCGCAAACGCGGTGCGTACCCCGATCCGGCAAAGCGCGTGGTCATCAACGAAGCCGTTTGCGAAGGTTGCGGCGATTGCTCCGTGAAGTCGAACTGCCTGTCGGTCGAGCCGCTGGAAACGGAATTCGGCACGAAGCGTCAGATCAACCAGTCGACCTGCAACAAGGACTATTCGTGCCTGAACGGCTTCTGCCCGAGCTTCGTGACGGTCGAAGGCGGTCAACTGCGCAAACCCAAGACGGCGCAGGTCGACAGCAGCGGTCTGCCGCCGCTGCCTGAACCACCGTTGCCGGCGATCACGCGCCCGTACGGCATTCTCGTGACGGGCGTGGGCGGCACCGGCGTGGTGACCATCGGCGGCCTGCTCGGCATGGCGGCGCATCTGGAAAACAAGGGCGTCACGACGCTCGATGTGACCGGCCTCGCGCAGAAGGGCGGCGCGGTGACGAGCCACGTGCAGATCGCACTGCAACCGGAGGACATTCACGCCACACGCATCGCCATGGGCGACGCCCGCGTAGTGATCGGGTGCGACGCCATTACGACGGCGAGCGACGACACGCTCTCACGCGTGCAGCACGGCGTGACGAACATCGTGGTCAACAGCGCGCACACACCGACGGCCGAGTTCATCCGCAATCCGAACTGGCGCTTCCCCGGCGCAAGCACGGAGAACGATATTCGTGCGGCGGCCGGCGACAGCGTCGACTTCGTCGACGCGAACCACCTCTCGCTGCGTCTGCTCGGCGATACCATCTACACGAACCCGTTCGTGCTCGGGTACGCATGGCAAAAGGGATGGGTGCCGCTCTCGCACGCCGCTCTCATGCGCGCCATCGAACTGAACGGTGTGGCGGTCGAGAAGAACAAGCAAGCGTTCGAGTGGGGCCGTCGCGCCGCACACGATCTGGCGTCGGTGCGTCGGCTGGCGCAGCAGAACGAGACGCCGGAGTCGTCTGCCGCCGGCGGCAAGCTGATTACGCTGCATACGCCGCGCGCGCTGGATATGCTGATCCAGCGCCGTTACGACCAGTTGGTGGCGTATCAGGATCGCGCTTATGCAGAACGCTTCAAGCAAACCGTCGACCGTGTGCGCGCCGCCGAAACGCCGCTCACGCAAGAGGGCATGCAAATGCCGCTGACCGAAGCCGTCGCCCGGGCGCTTTACAAACTCATGGCCTACAAGGATGAGTATGAAGTGGCGCGGCTTTACACCGACCCGGCATTCATGAAGAAGATCAACGAGCAGTTCGAAGGCGACTTCACGCTGCGCTTCCACCTGGCGCCGCCGTCGCTGGCCAAGCACGACGACAAGGGCCATCTCGTCAAAAAGGCCTATGGCGCGTGGATGATGAAGGCGTTCGGTGTGCTGGCGAAGTTCAAGGGACTGCGCGGCGGGGCGTTCGACATCTTCGGCCGCACGCAGGAGCGCCGCACGGAACGGGCCCTGATCGGCGAGTACGAAACGCTGGTGAGCGAACTGGTGTCGCGGCTGAACGAGAGCAACCTGTCGTTGGCCGTACAACTGGCGGAGCTGCCGCAGGAGATTCGCGGCTACGGGCACATCAAGGAGCAGAACCTCGCCGCCACGCGTATCAAATGGACGAAGCTGCTGGCGCAGTTCCGCGATGGCAGTTCGCATCGCGTGGCCGCTTGATCCGCTGAGTCGGCAGTCCAACAAAAATCCCGCCAGCGCGTGAGCGTCTGGCGGGATTTTTTATGCGCTTTTGCGCAGTCGGCGCACAGTAACGCCGGAGATCACCCCGGCGCCATGTCCGCCCCGATCATCAACGGCTGACGTTGGCCGCAGCCACGGCCGTCATGTTGATGATACGGCGCACGGTGGCGGCCGGCGTCAGGATGTGAACCGGCTTGGCGCAGCCGAGCAGGAACGGGCCGACCGTCACGCCTTCGCCGCCCGTCATCTTGAGCAGGTTGTACGTGATGTTCGCCGCTTCCACGTTCGGCATGACGAGCAGGTTCGCTTCGCCCGACAGACGCGACGCCGGATACGCGGCGCGACGCACCGTCTCCGACAACGCGGCATCGCCGTGCATTTCGCCGTCGACTTCCAGCGCCGGTGCGCGCGCGGCGAGCAGTTCGCAGGCGCGAGCCATGCGTTGTGCCGATGCCGACTTCACGCTGCCGAAGTTCGAGTTCGAGAGTAGCGCCACCTTCGGGGCGATGCCGAAGCGCTCGATTTCCTTCGCGGCGAGCACGGTCATCTCGGCGAGTTGCTCCGACGTCGGCGTCTCGTTGACGTACGTGTCGCTGATGAACAGGTTGCGCTTTTCGAGCATCAACAGGTTCATGGCGGCGTAGTTCTCGACACCGGCCGCGCGGCCAATCACCTGATCGACCACATCCAGATGGCGGTGGTACGTATCGATCATGCCGCAGATCATGCCGTCGGCTTCGCCCAGACGCACGAGAATCGCACCGATCAGCGTGTTGTCCTTGCGCATGGCCGCCTTGGCGACTTCCGGCGTCACACCGTGACGCGCGCCGAGGTTGTGATACTCCTGCCAGCAGCGTTGATAACGCGTATCGTCTTCCGGATTCACGATCTCGAAATCGACGCCCGGCTTGAGCTTCGAGCCGATCTTCTGCAAACGCATTTCCACCACGGCCGGACGGCCGATGATGATCGGCTTGGCGATGCCCTCGGCCAGCACGAACTGGGCAGCACGCAGCACGCGCTCGTCTTCGCCTTCGGCAAACACGATGCGGGCGGCGTCGTTGCCGAAGCGGGCACGGGCGGCGGCGAACACCGGGCGCATGATGAAGCCGGTGCGATACACGGTCGTGCCGAGTTGTTCGCGATAGGCGTCCATGTCTGCGATCGGACGCGTGGCCACGCCCGAGTCCATCGCGGCTTGCGCCACGGCGGGTGCGATCTTGATGATCAGGCGCGGATCGAACGGCTTCGGAATGATGTATTCCGGACCGAACTCGAGCGACTGGCCTTCATAGGCGCGCGCGACTTCTTCGCTTTGCTCTTCTTCCTGCGCCAGTTCGGCGATGGCACGCACGGTGGCGAGCTTCATTTCTTCCGTGATGGTGGTCGCACCGACGTCGAGCGCGCCGCGGAAGATGAACGGGAAGCACAGCACGTTGTTGACCTGGTTCGGGTAATCCGAACGGCCGGTCGCGACGATGCAGTCCGGACGCGCAGCCTTCGCGATTTCCGGGCGGATTTCCGGCTCCGGGTTGGCGAGTGCGAGAATCAGCGGCTTCGGGCCCATGGTCTTGACCATGTCGCCCGTGAGCACGCCGGCGGTCGAACAACCGAGGAACACGTCGGCTCCGTTCGAGGCGTCGGCGAGCGTGCGCGCTTCGGTGGCGACGGCGTAACGCGCCTTGCTCTCATCGAGCTTGTCGCGGCCGGCGTGAATCACGCCCTTCGAGTCGAGAACCAGAATGTTCTCTTTCTTCAGGCCGAGGTTCACCAGCAGATCCAGGCAGGCGATGGCGGCAGCGCCGGCACCCGAGCAGACCAGCTTCACCTTGCCGATATCCTTGCCCACGACCTTCAGGCCGTTGAGGATAGCGGCCGAGGCAATGATGGCGGTGCCGTGCTGATCGTCGTGGAAAACGGGGATCTTCATGCGCTCGCGCAGCTTCTTCTCGATGTAGAAGCACTCGGGCGCCTTGATGTCTTCGAGGTTGATGCCGCCGAGCGTCGGCTCGAGCATGGCAATGGCTTCGACGAGCTTGTCCGGATCGTGTTCGGCGAGTTCGATGTCGAACACATCGATGCCGGCGAACTTCTTGAACAGGCAGCCCTTGCCTTCCATCACCGGCTTGGCGGCGAGCGGACCGATGTTGCCCAGGCCGAGCACTGCGGTGCCGTTGGTGATCACGCCGACGAGGTTGCCGCGCGACGTGTAACGGTTGGCGGCGAGCGGGTCTTCGGCGATGGCCTCGCACGCGTAGGCCACGCCGGGGGAGTAGGCCAGCGACAGGTCGATCTGGTTCGACAGCGGCTTGGTCGGCGTCACCGAGATTTTGCCCGGACGCGGATTCTCGTGGTAAGCCAGGGCGCTTTGTTTCAGTTCTTCATCCATATCTCGATACCTAATGACAGGGCGACGGCCGGGCCCCGTGCCGCATGCGGGCAGCGTCCGGACTCAACCGTCTTTTCACGGATCACGGCGGGGAAGAGACAACCGGAGGGACTCGACGATTGTGTCGTCGACGGTTTTCTTCGCTACGCGGCAGCGTGATGGCCGCCGCTTCCCCGATCCGGCATGCCGCGCCGATGCGCGCCCGGATCGTGAGACTTACGGTGCGCCGGACGCACCGCAGGACGCAAAGTGTACACCTTGCGCCAAAAGCATGATGCCGCACGCGGCGCCTGCCGCGCGGGCGATTGACCGCCATCGCGCCCTACTTCAGCGCCTCGCCGCGACGCTCCGGAATCAGGAAAAGCGTGGCGAGAATGTCGAGCACGTAAATGCTGGCGAGCAAAACGAGCGCCATCTTGAACGAATAGGCGGCCGCCAGCGCCCCCACCGCGAGCGGTCCGAAACCACCGACGGCGCGGCCGATGTTGAACAGCACGTTTTGCGCCGTTGCACGTGCGGCCGTCGGATACAGCTCCGAAATCAGCGCGCCGTAGCCGCCAATCATGCCGTTCACGAACAGCCCCATCACCGCACCGCCGATCAGCAACGCGAACTGCGACTGCAACTGGGCGTAGATAAACACCATCACGACCGCACCGATCTGATAGCCGATGAACGTCGGGCGGCGGCCGAAGCGATCGGCCAACCGGCCGAACAGCCAGATGCCGAACGCCATGCCGAGCACCGTCACCGCCGTCCACATCGCGGACTTGGTGAGCGAGTAACCGAACGTCTTCGACAGGTACGACGGCATCCAGATCATCAGGCCGTAGTAACCGAAGTTCTGCACCGAGCACAGAATCGCCACGCCGAGGCTCGCGCGCGTGGTGGCGCAATCCTTGACCAGCAATTTGAGCGGCGCGTGTTCGCGCGGCTGCTTTTGTTGGGCGAGGAACATCTCGGGCTCGCCGAGCGTGCGACGCATGACGAACGACACGACGGCGGGCAGCAAACCCACAGCGAACATGCCGCGCCAGCCGATGACCGGCAGCAGCAACGGCGTGAGCAACGCGGCGGCGAGCACCCCGGCCTGCCATCCCAGCCCCACGAACGACGAGGCGCGTGCACGACGCTCCGGCGCGCAGGCTTCCGCCGCAAGCGCCATGCCGATGCCGAACTCGCCCCCCAGACCGATGCCGGCGATCGTCCGGTACGCCAGCAGATCCCAATACCCCTGGGCGAGCGAGCACAGGCCGGTGAACACGGCGAAGAGCAGAATCGTCCACGACAGCACGCGTACGCGGCCATAACGATCGGAGAGCATGCCGAAGACAATGCCGCCCACGACGGCGCCCACGAGGGTCCACGTGACGAGCGCCCCCGACTGCGCGCTCGACAGCGCGAGGTCGGCGGCAATGGCCGGCAGAATGAAGCCGAGAATCAGCAGATCGAAGCCGTCCATGGCATAGCCGATGGCCGAGGCCCAGAGGGCACGGTTCGCGTAGGCGGTGTCTTGCGGTACGGCAGAAGCCGCAAGCGAGGGCGAGGAATCGTTTGGCATGAGCGCGTCCGACGGGTCTGAATTTTCGGCGTGAGTGTATGCCTGTCATAAAGGCTCGGCAACTGTCTCTTTTTTTGGACTCATCTATCGGAGATGATTTCTCATATGCGCCGTGCGGGCACACCGCGCGTATTTCTTGGGTTGAAAATATACGCTCAGTGCATAATTGACCTCGCATCTGCTGAAACTTGTGGCATAATTCAGGTTTAAGCGCCGGCCGGTCGTCGCAAGACGTGCAGACCCGCCGCCTTAGACGGCGTTTTGCCTCAGTGCCCTACGCGCTGCGGCGCCCCGCCGACTTACCCATGACTCCTGGCTGCACGCCCCACGGCGGGCAGCTACGCTAAGGAACCGCATCATGATTGGCATCGACCGCCAGGCGATTTCCGACATCACCGCCAAGATCCTGCTCGAAGTGGGCGCGGTGCATTTCAACGCCGAGAAGCCGTACATCTTCACCTCGGGCTGGGCCAGCCCGGTCTACACCGACTGCCGCAAGCTGATCTCGTACCCGCGTGTACGCCGTACGCTGATGGACTTCGCCGAGGCCGTCATCATTCAGGACGTCGGCTGCGAGCAATTCGACACAGTGGCCGGCGGCGAGACCGCAGGCATTCCGTTCGCGGCCTGGATCGCCGACAAGCTGATGCTGCCGATGCAGTACGTGCGCAAAAAACCGAAGGGCTTCGGCCGTAATGCACAGATCGAAGGCGATCTGCCGGAAGGCTCGCGCGTGCTGCTCGTGGAAGATCTGACGACCGACGGTCGCAGCAAGATCAATTTCTGCAAGGCGCTGCGCGAAGCCGGTGCGAGCGTGAATCACGTGTTCGTGATCTTCCACTACGACATCTTCCCGGAGAGCCGTCAGGTGCTCAAGGACATCGACGTCCAACTGCACTCGCTCGCGACGTGGTGGGATGTGCTGCGCGTTGCCAAGCAGCAGAACCACTTCGACACGAAGACGCTCGACGAAGTCGAGAAATTCCTGCATGCACCGGCCGAGTGGTCGGGCGCGCACGGCGGCGCCACGTCGTTCCCGAAGGACTGAGTCCTGTGGCAATGCCCGCAGTCTTCGCTTGAGAGGCGAAAGCGGCCAGTCCGAAAGGGCTGGCCGTTTTTTTTCTGCATCCGCTTTGCAGAGGAGTCACCCATGTTTGCTTCGGTCATCGCCATCAGCATCGGGGCTGCCCTCGGCGCGCTGTTGCGCTGGGCACTCAGCGTGCAGTTCAATGCGATCTTGCCGACACTCCCGCTCGGCACCCTCGCGGCCAATCTCGGCGGCGGCTATCTGATCGGGATCGCCGTCACGCTCTTCAGTCACTTTCCATCGATCCCGGTCGAGTCGCGTCTGTTGATCGTCACCGGCTTTCTCGGCGGCCTCACCACGTTCTCCACCTTCTCGGCCGAAGTCACCACGCTGCTGCGCGAAGGGCAGATGGGCTGGGCATCGCTCATCGTGATCGTTCACGTTGGAGGCTCGCTCATCATGACGCTGCTCGGCATGGCAAGCGCCACACTGTTCGTGCAGTGGCTGCGCCCCGCCATCTGACGGACTTGGCGACATTGCCGTCGCGGCCGTCGTGCTAGGGCAGCAACATCACGAGCTTGACGTCGTCGTGCCCCGATAAACGGAACGTGACCTGCGCAAAGTCGATGTCTCCGCGCACAGGGTGATGAAAACCGCGCCTGCCGCCCTCGCGCTCCACGACATCTTGCTGCGACCAGAGCGCGGCGAACACGCTGCTCTCGCGTTGCAGGGCGTCTGTGAGCGCACGCACGGGGGTGTCGTCGAGATATGCGCTGCATTCGGCGCGAAACTCCGCCACGACACGTCGCGCACGGCTCTCCCACGCCTGAATCAACGTCAGTGCGCCCGCGTCGAGGAAGATGTAGCGCAGCAGATTTTTCGCGCCGGGCATATCGAGCCAGCCCCGGAAGATGTCTGCGGCAGCATCGTTCCACGCGAGGACGTCCCAGCACCGGTCGAGCGCATAGGCAGGCGCCGCCACGGCGGCGACTGCCGCCTGCACCTGCGCCGCCGCGTGATGCGGTAACGGCGCCGCGCCGCGCTCGGGATCGCGTTTGCCCGCCAGATCGAAGAGATATGCCCGTTCGGCACGCGAAAGCCGCAGCGCGCTGGCCACCGAGGCCAGCGCGCCTGCCGAAATCGACACCTCCCGCGCCTGTTCGATCCACGTGTACCAGGTCGACGACAATCCGCATAACTGCGCCACCTCTTCGCGTCGCAGCCCCGGCGTGCGGCGCCGCCCAAGCAACGGCAGTCCGACCGCCGCCGGGGTCAGCCGCTCGCGATGCGCGCGCAGAAAATCTCCCAGCGCCCGGCGCTGGCGCGCATCATCGGCAGGTGAGGACGGCACTGCCGGCAGGGTGCCGGATGTTGGCACAGGGGTAGTTTTCATACCAGGATAAATAGGCAACTTGTACCGGTATTGGTGAGCCATTATCGTGAGACCCATCGATGTCGCGCAAGCCCCCTGAGCCCAACATCGCCGAATCCGACACCCCCACCCCATAGACGAAGGAGACTCCCCGTGAGCGATACCCATCCCCCCACCGACTCCGCTGCGGCACACAACACCGGCAATGCGCACAGCGCACATAACGCCGTCGTCACCGGCCAGTTCGGCCCGCAGGCGTCCGCCTATCTGACGAGCGCCAATCACGCGCAGGGGGCCGATCTGGAGCAACTCGTTGCGATCGTGCGCGCGCACCCGGGGGCGCAGGTGCTTGACCTGGGCTGCGGCGCGGGTCATGTGAGTTTCCTCACCGCGCCGCATGCCGCGCGCGTGGTGGCCTACGATCTGTCGGCCGATATGCTCGGCGTGGTCGCGGGCGAGGCTGCGAAGCGCGGGTTGACGAACGTCGACACGCAACTCGGCGCGGCCGAATCGCTGCCGTTCGGCAACGCCAGCTTCGATCTCGTCTTCAGCCGCTACAGTGCGCATCACTGGGCCGACGTGGGCGCGGCGCTGCGCGAGATGCGCCGCGTACTCAAGCCGGGCGGTCGTGTGGTGATCTGCGACGTCGCCTCGACCGGCCAGCCGTTGTTCGATACGTATCTGCAAGCGGTGGAAGTGCTGCGCGACACGTCACACGTGCGCGACTACGCGGCGAGCGAATGGATGACGATGGCAGCAAGTGCGGGTTTCTCGGTGGCGTCGCTCACGCCGCGCACGCTCGAACTCGACTTCAAGACCTGGACGACACGCATGCGCACGCCGGTGCCGATGCAAGTGGCCATTCGTGCGTTGCAGGCGGCGATGGCCGACGACGTGCGCCGTCACTTCAAGATTCAGGACGACGGATCGTTCACGCTCGACACGCTCACGCTCGAACTGGTTGTCGGCTGAGGATTCCGGGTCATCGGAAAGTGAAAAGCGCAAAGCCCGGCGTGAGTGCGACACCCACGCCGGGCACCCCAACCGTCTGGCGTCACTTCGGTCCCGCTTTTTTGACGCCGATCACATCGGACTTCCCCGGTGACGCCGCGCACCTCGGGGCGAGAGCGGGCGCGATCTGCCGAGAGACGAATTTGAATGCGACCTGAGCCGCGACCGATGGCGCAAAAAGTGCGCTCGGCGGCTCCACCATGTGCATGACGTGCAGAAACCGGCGGTATATCGCCGCGTCGTCTACCGCCAGCCCGAGCAGTAACTCCACGTAGCGTTGCATGAGCCGCGCACGCCAATGCGCCGCCCCTCTCTGCCCGGTCTGACGCAAATCGACACCGGTCGAGAACGTCCAGGCATGCCGTGCGACACGCGCCAGCACGCGTTGCAACGTCAGACTCCCCGGCGCAGCGTCAGCACTGCGAAGTACGTACAGATGGGCATCGAGCGCCACCGCACTCAGCGCAGCCACAGTCATGCCCTGCCCATACACCGGGTTAAAGCAGCAGGCGGCATCGCCCAGTACCGCGAAGCCTCTGGGCCAGCGCGTCATCTCGTCGAAGTGCCGCACCCGGTTCTCCGTCTGGCGAAATCGGCGAATCGCCGATATGGGTTCGGCAGCGGCGATGGCGTCGTGGAGCGCCGGCACTCGCAGACTGCGCGCGAAAGCAACGAAGCTGTCTTCGTCACCGGGCGGATAGTTGCCGCCGACACCCGTCAAGGTAACGATCCACCGATTTCCCTCAATGGGAAAAATCGTGCCGCTGCGCGGGCAGTCGGGCGGACGGCCATGCACCACCAACGCCTGCCAATCCCGCCATGGCGAGCGCTTCGGCACCGCGTACAGGCGGCTCGCATAGCCGACGCGGGCATCGACAACGGTCTCTCGCGGCATGTCGAAGCCGGCCGCGCGCAGCCACGAGGGCGTGTGCGAATTTCGGCCGCTGGCGTCGACGACGAAAGCGGCAGGCAGTGTCGTGACACCACCGGGACAACCCGCCAATACGCCGGGACGTTGTCGAATCGTGACACCGCAAACGTGCGTCTGCCCGGCGTCGAGACTCAGGCCGGTGACTTCGCACCCTGGCAGGACACTGACGCGCCGCTCGGCCAGCACGCGTTGACGCACCGCGAACTCAAGCAGGTCGCGGCTCGTCGACCAGGTCACGAAACCCTCGCCCGCCGCAGGCATCCAACCCGCCGCCGAGAACCAGCGTACCGACCGATACCAGTCGAGCGGCACGGCGCCTGCGTCCAGCAACGTTTGGCCAAGCTCGGGAAACAGGGCCTCCAGCGTGCGCCGCCCTCGCATGAGCAACTGGTGCACAAATTGACCTTGCGGCACGCCGGCCCTCGGCCCCGGTGCACCGGGCAATTCGTCGCGGTCGACGAGCCACACCTCTTCGAAGTGCCCGGTCAGCACCCGCGCCGCAAGCAGCCCGGCCACTCCTCCACCGATAACAATCGCGCGCGTTGCGGCGGACGTTGTGCCGCAGGGCATAGCCCCTACCGACGTCGTTGAAGTCATGGCGTGCCTCGTTATCGGAACCAGCGATTCAATCCGCTCTGCGATGCCGGCACATCGATCTGATGCTCGATTTGCCGATGAAACGCGGGAAGCCGGCTCCAATGCAACCCCGGACGCACGTGATGCGCGAGGTGATACCCATTGTTGAAAAACACGAGATTGAGCCAGATGTTGGCCTTCGTATGCGACGCCTTGAACGGATCTCGCGAGTAGAGATCGATATGATCGTCGTACGTCATGTGAATGAAGTTCAGCCATACCAGCACAATCGGTGCGACGAAGAAGATGAGCGCGTTGCGCGGGTCGTGAAGGAGCAACCCGATTAGCACAACGTAGCTGGCTGCCACTTGCCCGAGGCAACGTTGACGCAGACGCTTGCACGTGCGCCCGATGCGCAGCACGTGATAGTTGTACGTGAAGAAATAGTGAGCGATGTAAGCAAGCCGCGACATCCGCCGGCCGCCGGCATCTATCCAGCGTGACGGGTCGCGTTCCGGCTCGGTGTAATGCAGGTGATGGCCCCGGCTGTGATGCAGCCGGAACTTCGCGGCATACATGCCGGTTTCCAGCCACATCACAAGTTCAAGCACCCGATTGCGCCATCCGCTCGAGAACATGCCCACGTGCGATTGGTTATGCACTGCAGTGGATACTGCGATCTGGGGCAGCAACAGCAGTGCCGCCCACGCGATCGCCGTTCTCAGTTCATGCGCGAATAGGTAACCTGTCACCTGCGCCGCCGCGGTTCCCGCCACCAGCGCAAGCGGAGCGAGATCCTCCTGATAATGCAACCCTAGCCAACGGGCGAGATGTCTCATGATGCCTCCTTGCGCCGCTCGACCTCGATAGGCGAGCGCGCCTCAATGGACTTCGCCGGCGGCGGCGTTACGGCGCAGCCGGGCGAGCAACGCCGGTGGTGAGAAGCTCCAGCGCGCATTCATCGTGCCGACCGGACGATCGAATTGCAGCCACTGACTTTCGCAAGTCAGGGCAGACAGGTGATCGCGCCGGTAGGCCTTGGCGACAATGACGAATCGTGCCAACAGAGGAGCGCTCAATTCGGCAAAGTGTTCGAATACCACGTCCAGCGAATTCAGAACAAAGGCCAGATCGTGCGAAACCTCATAGAAGCGGTGTGAGATTGCCGTCCCGACCTGTCGGTTCGCTTCGATCAGCATCAGACCCGGTACATGGTCGAGGGGATGTTCGAAGAAGAAGGGATGACTCGGGTCGATATGAAGGGTCGCGATAAAGCAGTCGTATCCGTCGGGTGTGGCGTCGGTGCGCATGATCGACGCCACGAATACATTGGCCGGATCGGACTTGTGGACCAGTGTGTGATCCAGTGTCCTGGGCATCGCGAGTGCTTCGGTACCGTTACCACCGGGCAGACCGGCAACACGGCTCGTCAAGGGGGGCTGAAGGTTCATGGCGACTCCGTTCAAGGGCTTTCGGGGGGGTGAAATGCCCGTCGTCGCGAACCGCGACGGGCGAGCTGGGGGGGGAGTGGACGTAACGTTACGTCGATGCGTAGCCGCTGTACCCAACGCCGGGGGGTCGGCTTCTGCGGTGTTCGAGAAGCGATTGGACAATGCGAGACGCCGCCTCCTGCGCTGAAAACACGCAAGCCTCGATCGACGCGCCGCGCAAATAATCGCCAGCGAACGAGAGACCGTCGATCATGTGCCGACGGTCCTCCAGCAATGCCCGCAACCGATAGTGGTGCGGCGCGTAGGCGCACAGCCCCGGGTCGAACAGATGGGCGACGACATCCCGCCGGTCCGAGCGCTCCACCGGGACGTATTGGCGCAGGGTCGCCTCGGCGATATCCATCAACGCTTCGGCATGCGAATCATCGACACTATCGGCATGCCTGGCACGTTCGATAAGCTCGCGTGCCTTACGACCGCTGAACGTATAACGCACCATGTCCAGCCGATCGACGCCATAGGCGCCAGCGTTGCTCAACGCCTGGTCCGGACCAAATGACAGGCCCCGCACCTGGGCTGAGAATATTGGCCGGCGATACATCGCCACCAGAACCAGCACCGGGAAGTAGCGAATCCCGTCGAATGCTGCCGCGAGTACCGCATCGTGCTCACGAAGCAGGTCGGCACTGACGCCCGCTGGCGTCGCAAGCACCACGTGGTCGTATTCCATGTCACGGGTGCGGCCGTCGGCGTGACGCACCGACAAACCGCAGACCCGGCCGTTGCGAACCGCGATACGCTCGACGCGAGCCTCGCAGCGGACCTGTACCGAAGCGGTTGCCGCGTCGACGAAGGCACCCATGCCGTCCTTGAACTGATCGTAGGTATCGAGCCACATCCCCAGGTGGGTGCCGAAGTTGCCAAGGTAGATCTCGTCGGGCTCCGCGCCGTTCATTCGTACCGACATTGCCCGCACGACGGCGCGGCAAAATTCCGGGCTGAAGTGCGAACTGAGCGGCGAGTCGTCGTAGTGTCTGGCCAGACTTGCGAATGACGGGCTGTCAAGAAACCGGTTGCGCGCATCGAGCCACACTCGCAGGCAAAGTCCGCCGAGGCGCAAGGCGTCTGCCGGCGGGCAGCCCCGCATGTATGCGAAGGTACTACTCAGGCGACGCGTGCTGTCCAGCGTGACAATCCGGCCATTCCGGATACGTGACGTGTTGATGCCGAAAGGCTCGAACGCAAATGGACCGAGTTCGTGGGCGAGTGTGCGAAAACGCTCGTAGTGCCGACCGATGTTCTTGCCGCCCAGATCGATCCGGCAACCGTCGAGCGTGGCGGAACAGATCCGGCCGCCCACCGTCGCTTGCCGTTCGATCAACTCAGCAGGAATGCCGGCCTTGCGCAGATAGTGCACCGTCGCAATGCCGGATATGCCGCCGCCAACGACGGCGCATGCCGCAGTGGATGTCATCGTAGAGCCCCCGCATGTTCATGGGACATGCTTCAAGTGTCGTGACAATGACACTCGAATATCACGACATCCTAAGCATAGGTGAATGAAACAAACCGCTGTAATCCCATAGCGCGTTTACTCATAGTGAACTGTCACAGTCACTTGATAAACGTCGTGTCCTTTGCATCCCGTTGGAATTTCCAGGGCCGTTCGACGACGCGATGCCGGTTTGCACGCGTGCCTTCGCGCACAAACAGAAAGGGCCGGGTTCTGTGGAATACAGAACCCGGCCCTTGACCGAAAGACTTTGCAAACGAACGTTACGCGCTCAGTGCTTCACCTCATATGCCGTCTTTCGACGCGTGTCACTCATGCATGGCATGCGAGCATCGTCGCTACTGCACGCGTGGCGTCCCTTCGTTATCGTTGGCGCCGCTGATGTCGGCGGCCCCGGCAAGTAACGCCACATAGTGGCGCAACGCGCGCGCTCGTGCTTGTTCGTACAACAGCGCGGCAATACGCTCGGCCACGCGCTCAAACGGCGGCATGCGCCCTTTCACGCGGCGCTCGATACGTACGACATGGAAGCCATAGCGTGTGTTCACGAGTCTCGGCAACACGCCCAGACGGTCACCGCAGAACAGCACCAGCTCAAACTCCGGCGCGCCGCTACCGCGGGCAAGCATGCCCAGACTGCCGCCTGCGCGCCCTGACGGACAATCCGACATCGATTGCGCCACCGACTCGAACGAGGCCGGCTCGGCGAGCACGGCATCCAGTGCCGATTGCGCGCGTTGCAACGTGGTGGACAGCGGCACGCCCGCCGACAGCGCAAACAGAATGTGACTCGCCTGCACTTTATCGCCGACGCGAAACTGACTCGCATGTTCGTGGAAATAGGCCCGGCATTCGGCTTCGGTCGGACGACGTACCTGCACATCGCGGGTGAAAAGCGCGTCGACGATCGCGTCGTCGCTCGCGTTCGCGTCATCGGCATCGGTCAGCAGCCGCAAGTCGCGCGCGCGCTGGCGCAGCAACTCGCGGCTGACGAGCGCGCGCTGGGCAGCCGCTTCCGGATCGGCCGCGTCTCGATGCAGATCGATCTCATCGGCGACGCGGCGTGCGTCGATGACAATCCCATTGACACTCAAAGACATGACGGACTCCCACGAAAACCTTCATTGCCCCCGCTCATACGCACGCATCGGTCCCTTTCCGCGTGCCAATCGCCTGCCGTCAGAACTCGTTCTGAATACGACGGTAGGCACGTGCGAGCTGCACGTTCGTGCGGCTCACCGACTCGGAAAACTCACGCGCGTCGACGGTGACTTTCGGAATGGTCGCGAGATCGGTCTCGCGGCTGATGTGTGTGGTCGAGGGAATGTAGAAATTCTCGGGAATATCGCGTCCATCGACCACGCTGTTGTGCCGCACCACCACGCCATCGTGCACGACGCAGTTGAACAGCACCGAATTGAACCCGATGAAGACGTTGCTGCCGATAACACAAGGCCCGTGCACGATGGAGCGATGGGCAATCGATGTGTTTTCGCCGATGGAAACGCGTGCGCCGTCCTTCGAATGGATCACAACCCCGTCCTGGATATTGGAGTTGGCGCCGATCACGATCGGCTCCATCCCGCCGTTCTCATCGACCTCATCGGCACGCAACACCGCGTAAGGTCCGATGAAGACGTTCTCCCCGACGATGATCTGGCCGCACAGAATGGCCGTGGGATCGACGAACGAGGTCTCGTGCACCACGGGGTAATCCCCGCGCGGGTTCTTTCTCAACATTGTTCAGTGACTCCGGACCGCTCGCTCGTACGCCGGGTTGCAGCAGGACATCGCGCATCTCGCACGACACATCGCTGCCTGAGCTGACCACGTCGGAATACGCCCAGTGGGCGAGCGGGGAAAGGGAACACGGACGGGCGCCGTGATGCGGATTCTCTCACCGCCGCGAACGGTATATCGAAGTTGTAGGCGATGAGAGACAGAAAGGCAAATACACGCGATGACGGTGCGTGCACCCGTTGCGCGCCGCACACACCCGCGTGCGGCGCATGAGAAGCTCAGTGTTGCGCGCGCGCGGCCGGTGCCGGCGAATCGTTCGCGGTGCCAGTCGGACGGCCTCGCCAGTAGCCCGCGAGCAGCGACCCCGAAAGGTTGTGCCACACGGAGAACAGTGCGCCCGGCAGTGCGGCCAGCGGCGTGAAGTAGATCTTGCCGAGCGTGGCGGCCAGCCCCGAGTTCTGCATGCCGACTTCGATGGCCAGCGTGCGGCAGATCGATTCGTCGAACCCCAGCAAACGTCCGCCCCAGTAACCGCCGAGCAGACCCAGTCCGTTGTGCAATATCACGCCGACCATCACCAACGGCCCGACCGTGGCGATGTTGCCCTGATTGGCACCGACCACCGCGCCGATGATGAGCACGATAGCGACCATCGAGACGAGCGGCAGGTAGCCTTCGACAGCGCGTACCGCACGACCGAGATAGCGGTTGATGAGCAGCCCCGCGCCGATCGGCAGCGCCACGATCTGAAGAATCGACAGCAACATGCCCTCGACGTCGACCGCAATCGAGGCATCGACATACAGGCGCGTGAGCAACGGCGTGGCGAACACACCGACGAGCGTGGACATGGCGCTGATCGTGACCGACAGCGCTACGTCGCCGCGCGCCAGATAGATCATGACATTCGACGCCGTGCCGCTCGCCACACTGCCCACGAGCACCATACCGGCCGTCAGATCCGGCGGCATGTGCAACACGCGCGCAATGATCCAGGCCGCCAGCGGCATGACAAGATAGTGCAGCACCACACCAGCGACAATCGGCGCAGGACGCGTGAATACGCGCTTGAAATCGTCGAAGGTGAGCGTCACGCCCATCGCGAACATCACGACGGTCAGGAGCGCCGTGACGTGCGGCGTAATGCCGGAGAAGCTGCCGGGCGAATAAAAGGCGAGAACGGACAGCAGCAGGGCCCACAACGGGAACAGCCGGGTGACACGGGCAATCATGAAATCCTCGAAGAACAGGTACGCGGCGCGTGCGCTGACGAGCCGGTGCGGCCGGGTCACGCCCGGCATCATCGCCTCTGCCACACCCGAGCCGCCGGGCGCAAAAGGTTAATATTTTACTTATTTTGCGCAACCCGGCCTTCCGGAACCGTCCGGATGACGCTGACCGGTGCGAATCGCGGGCCGCGCCGCGACCTCGCATGACGGCGAGACGAATGCCAGACGCGCAACTCAAGTTCATCGGAATGTTGAGTTGCGCGCGCACCGTTAATACCTCTTGCGAACGCTCAGTCTCGCTTGGGTTTGCCCATCAGCAGCGCGCCCCCGGCGCCGTCACGACGCGCCGGGCGCGGACCTCGCTGGGCGAAGTCGCCGCGCTCGCCACCGCCGCCCTGTACACGAGGAGCGTTCGGTGCGTTGCGGCCTTCCTGACCTTGACGCGGCGTAGCGGAATTCTGTGCGGCACGCGTTGGTGCGCGTTGGGCATCGCCCTGGCGCTTGGGCGCCTGTTGGCGTTGCTGGGCACCTTGGCCGGCATTGCCGGCGTTCATGCCGGTACCTGCCTTGCCACCGTTGCCACCATTCCCCCCCTGACGGCCGCCGCGCTCGCCTTCGCGACGCGGCTTCGGCTCATCGCTGTGCCGTGCACCCCGGCCCGCGTCGCGCGGCTCACGGGCTTCACGCGGGGCGCGTGCCGGTTGGCGCGCGTCGTCACCGCCGCTGCGTCCGCCACGACCGCCAGCGCCACGGCCCTGTTGCGTCTTGCGAATCGGTTGCGCCACGGCATGCGGGTCCGGCTCGAAGCCCGGAATCACTTCGCGGTCGATCGTGCGCTTGATGAGGCGCTCGATCTGCGTGAGCAGTTGATGTTCGTCCACGCACACGAGCGATACGGCTTCGCCGTTCGCGCCTGCACGGCCCGTGCGGCCGATACGGTGCACGTAGTCTTCCGCCACTTCCGGCAGATCGAAGTTGACCACATGCGGCAGTTGGTCGATGTCGATACCGCGTGCGGCGATATCGGTCGCGACCAGCACTTGCAGCGTGCCGCTCTTGAATTCGGCGAGCGCACGCGTACGCGCGCCCTGACTCTTGTTACCGTGGATGGCGAGCGCGGGAATGCCGCCCTTCGTCAACTGTTCGGCCAGACGGTTCGCACCGTGCTTGGTGCGGGTGAACACGAGCACCTGAAACCAGTTGTGCTCGCGCACGAGGTGCTCCAGCAGTTCGCGCTTGCGGTCGCGATCGACCGGGTGAATCTTCTGTGCGACGGTCTCGGCCGTAGTGTTGCGACGTGCCACTTCGATGAGCGCGGGCGACTTGAGCAGGCCATCTGCCAGTTGCTTGATTTCGTCGGAGAACGTGGCCGAGAACAGCAGGTTCTGACGCTGCGCAGGCAACACCGCCAGCACCCGGCGGATATCGCGGATGAAGCCCATGTCGAGCATGCGATCGGCTTCGTCCAGCACGAGAATCTCGACGCCGGACAGGTCGACCGTCTTCTGCTGCATGTGATCGAGCAGACGGCCCGGCGTGGCGACGAGAATGTCTACGCCACGCGCCAATTGCTTGACCTGCGGCACCATCGACACACCGCCGAACACGGTCATGGATGTCAGGCGCAGGTACTTGCCGTATTGCGTGACGCTTTCCTCGACCTGTGCGGCCAGCTCGCGCGTGGGAGTCAGCACGAGGGCACGCACGGGTCGCTTGCCGTTCGCCTGCGCGGGACGCGCACGCGAAGCGAGCATTTGCAGAATCGGCAGCGTGAAGCCTGCCGTCTTGCCGGTCCCGGTCTGGGCTCCGGCGAGGAGGTCGCCGCCTTGCAGGACGGCCGGAATCGCTTGCAGTTGAATCGGAGTCGGGTGCGTATAGCCAAGGTCGGCAACCGCACGCAGGATGTCGGCCGATAGGCCGAGCGTTTCAAAAGACATATAAAGACCAATGCGCGGACTCCACGATGTGTGTCCCCGCGCGTATCGATGTTGTTTATTTTTGGTGGAATGCCCGCGTAGGGCGTGCGACGGGCATCGCGCTCATAGGGGGCGATGCGCCGGATGACGCCGGCAAGACGACCCGCCGGCGATGAAATCAAGCGGCTTGGCGGGCGAGGCCGTCGCGGGTACGGCCGTGTCTTGAAAGCGGGTAGTTTACCATGTGCCCTTTCCCAAGTCAGTCGACATCGGTTTTTGGACGTCCGCAAGGCCCAATATTCGGATATTCCACCACGCGTGCGAACACCCCGGCCGAGCCGCTACACTGACGCCATTGCCCCAACGCCCTGCCGCCTGCCCCGTGCGATTCGACCTGACCGATCTGCGTCTTTGCCTGCTGGTTGCCGACGCCGGCAGCATCACCGGCGGCGCCGAACGCGCCCATCTGACGCTGGCCTCCGCCAGCGCGCGCATACGCGGTCTCGAAGAGGCGCTGGGCGTTGCGCTGTTCATGCGTCACCGCCAGGGGGTCATTCCCACACCTGCGGGACGCGCACTGCTCGCTCACGCGCGACGCGTGCTCGCCCAGATCGAGCAAATGCGCGGCGAATTGGGCGAATACGCGGCCGGGCTCAAAGGCAACGTACGCATCGCCGCCAACACCGTTGCGATGTCCGAGTTCCTGCCAGATCTGCTGGGCGCGTTCCTCGCCGAGCATCCGAGCGTCGAGATATCACTGCGCGAGCAGACGAGTCCGGCCGTCGTGCAAGCGGTGCTCGAAGGGGCGGCCGACATCGGCGTCGTCTCCGACTGGATCGAATTGACGGGACTGGAGACGGTGCCGTTCCGGCAAGACCGGCTGGTCGTCGTCACGCCGCCGGGTCATGGGCTGGCCGCACAGCAAGACGTGGCATTCATCGACGTACTGGACGGCGAGTTCGTGGGCCTGCCTGAACAGAGTGCACTGGCCGAGCATCTGGACGGCCACGCGAAACGTGCGGGACGGCCCCTGCACTACCGCCTGCGCCTGCGCGACTTCGACAGCCTGTGCCGGGCCGTGGCCGCCGGAGCGGCGCTGGGTATCGTGCCACTGAGCGCCGCCCGGCGCTCGGCGGCTGTGCTGGGCATCGGCATCGTGCCGCTCTCGGACCCATGGGCGCTGCGCATGCTGGTGCTGTGCGTGCGAGCGCGCGACGCCCTGCCCGTCTACGCCCGGCAGCTGCTCGATCGGCTGGCGGCGCCCGTCGCCACAAAAGAAAACGGCACGACATAAACGTCGTGCCGTTGTGCCACTGCGCCACCCCTGTGGCGCGAAAACGAAACGTATTACATCGCCGCCGGCGTCGATGCACTGCGTCCGCGCAGCAGCGCGTAGAGGATGATCGCGCCGAACGTGGCGCAACCGATGCCGCCCAGCGAGAAGTTACCGAACTTCAGCGTGAAGTCGCCCGCACCGAGCACCAGCGTGACGGCTGCGACGATCAGGTTGCGGTTATCCGAGAAGTCGACCTTGTTCTGCACCCAGATGCGCGCACCGGCCACCGTAATCAGACCGAACACCACGATCGACACGCCGCCCAGCACCGGGCCGGGAATCGTCTGGATGACCGCGCCGAACTTCGGCGAGAAGCCCAGCACCAGCGCGATCACCGCCGCCACGGCGAAGACCACCGTCGAATAGATCTTCGTGACGGCCATCACGCCGATGTTCTCTGCATACGTGGTCACGCCCGTGCCGCCGACGCTGCCCGACACAATGGTCGCCAACCCGTCGCCGAGGAACGCGCGGCCCATGTAGCGGTCGAGATTCTGCCCGGTCATGGCGCTCACCGCCTTGATATGACCGAGGTTCTCCGCCACCAGAATGATGGCGATGGGAGCGAGCAGCACCATAGCTTCCGGCTTGAACACCGGCGCAGCGAAATGCGGCAGGCCGAACCATGCGGCGTTTGCCACGATGGAGAAGTCGATGGGCTTACCGAGGCCCATGCCGTTGGTCAGCACGGCGTAGAGCACGTAGGCGAGCAACAGGCCCACGAGAATCAACAGACGCTGCACCATGCCGCGCGCGAACACCGCGACCAGCCCCACACACAGCACCGTCACGAGCGCCATCCACGTATCGAAGCTGGTGGCCGAGACGCCCTTCACGGCGACCGGCGCGAGGTTCAGGCCGATGACGGCCACCACGGCCCCCGTCACCACCGGCGGCATGAGCGCTTCGATCCAGCGGGTGCCCACGGCCATCACGATCAGGCCGATGACGGCGTAGAGCACGCCGCACGCAATGATGCCGCCGAGCGCCACCGGGATATTCAGGTTCGGACCGCTGCCGGCATAGCCCGTCACCGAGATGACGAGACCGATGAAGGCGAAGCTCGAACCGAGATAGCTGGGCACACGCCCGCCCACGAGCACGAAGAACAGCAACGTGCCGATGCCCGACATGAAGATCGCGAGATTCGGGTCGAAGCCCATGAGCAACGGCGCGAGCACGGTCGAGCCGAACATGGCGACCACGTGTTGCACCCCCATCGCGATGGTCTGCGGCCAGGGCAGACGCTCATCCGGGGCGATCACGCGGCCGGTGCCCGTGTCCTGTTGCTGCCACTTCGGGAAGTAACCCTCAGCCATGTCGATCTTCTCCTGTGTGCCGTGCCACCTCGTGCGACATGTGTGGAACGAGCGGCGCGTGGGTCGATGGGAAAACTGGCGGCAGTGTACGGAGCGCCCGCACGGAAGGCAAGGCGAGAAAAAGCACACCCCGATACGTTGGCCGGGCACGACAGCCCGCCGTCAACGTTTGCCGACCCCCTGGAGAATGACGTCGGCCAACCCGGTGTAGTTGCCGTCGAAATGATGACCGCCCGGCATCTTCACAACCTGAACGCGCTTGGGATCGAGCCCCGGGCAGTTGCTGTCGTTTTCGTCGGCGCCATATACGCACATGGCCATCCCGTCAGGCAGACGCTCCACTTCCGGACGAATCGGCAGACCGTTCTGGCTCGACATCACCCAGTTGGTCATACGGAATTCGAAATCCGCTTTCTGGCCGAGTCCCATCAGCACAAGCAACCCGACACGCTCGCGGGCCACGGGGGGCAGACGATTGACCATGAACGGCAGCACGTCGGCGCCTTGTGAGTAGCCGATGAGGATCACGCGCTTCTTGTTCCAGCGCGTTTGATAGAAGCGCATGAGGCGATCGATGTCGAGCGCGCCGGACGCCGGCGTGCGCGCCGACCAGAAGTAGCGCAGCGAATCGATGCCGACCACGGGAATGCCGTGCGCGGAGAGCGCGCCGGCGACGTCGCGGTCGAGTCCGGCCCAACCGCCGTCGCCCGAGAGCAGGATGGCGAAGGTGTCAGCCATGTTCGCCGCAGGCTTGCCCGTGGCCGGCACCTCGATGACCGGCAAGTCGGCCACCGCCGCAGGCGGACGGGCCGTGCCGGCCACGTGATGCGCGTTCAGACGCCGGAATGCGTTCTTGTACTGCGTCACCCAATCGGCCAGCACAGGGATCGACGGGGCGCCCGTGGCGGATGGCGTGCCGGAGGTATCGACAGCCCCCAGACTGCCCGCGAGCCCGCCGACGAGCCAGGTCGCGTTCGGCGTGCGCGCGGCGAATTCCTGCGCCACCCGATCCGAGCAGCGCGGCGCACGCGCGGCGGGGCCGCCCATCGGACCGCCCATCGTCATCCACGGCGCACTCATGACGGGCGCGGGCAGCAATCGCATCGGCGCGCCGCCTGCCGTGTGCGTGATGCCGCGTCCGAAATGCACGCCTTCGCCCTGGCACAGCGGCCGGGACATCGGCAGCACCGGACAGAAGTCGACGGACAACGCGCCCGAGAACGTGTCGCTTCCCGCCTGCGCGAGCATCGCGTAGGCAAACGTACCGCCTACGCCATCGCCAACGAGAATCGGCGGGGTATAGCCGGGCAGCTTCACCGCCGCCTCGACCCATCGGCCAAAGTTGTCGAGATCGCCCGCCGCGTAGACGCAGGCAATGTCGTCTTTGGTGTAGTTGGCTATCAACCGGGCGGTGTCGATGCCAGCTACGAGCGCCCCGGTGTCCGCGAGCGCGCGGGCCATGCGTTCGGCACGCGGCGTCCAGCCGTCGTCGTCAGAGAAGAACAGCACCGTCGCATTCGGCTCGCCTTGCGGACGGAAGATGGGCACAGACTCGAAGCGGCCATGCGTCATGATCTCCGGCGCGGCGTTGCCTGCGCCGGAGGCTGCGGCAGCCTGGGGCAACACCTGCGCAGGCACGCTCGACGCTGCGGCCGGGGGCTGTGCGACCGGCCCCGGCCTGGGGGCGGGTTTGAGCACATTGGGGCGCGTTGCCGCTGCCGCCGCAGTCGCCATCGATGCCGTGGATGCCATCGGGGTCGACACCTGGGCCAGTGCGGCGGCGGACGTCATCGTCACCGCGCATGCGGCGACACTGACACCGATGCGACGCGCCCAGCGCGGGGCGTGAGTGTCGTACGCGCGATTACGCGATCTCGCGTGCTTTTCGTCCGCCTTGCCGCGCGTCACCATCGTGTTCCCCGTCATTTGGTAATCATCCCTTTCCAGCCACCGCCCACGAGCGCCGCCACGTCGGCCAGCGTGAACATCGGCGCGATACCGCCCGGCGTCATCAGATAACGCGCTTCCCATTGCGGATCGAATTTGTCCTTGAAGCTGCGCAGCCCCCGGAAGTTGTAGAAGCGCGCGCCGTGCGCGAACATCATGCGGCCGAAGCGATGCCAGCGAGGCGCGAGCTGATGCGTCTGCATGCCCGACATGGGCGCCATGCCCAGACCGAAACGCTGATAGCCCTGCGCTTTGAAATGCAGCATCAGTTTCGCGAACAGGAAGTCCATCGTGCCCGGCGGCGCATCGGGGACTTGTCGCATCAGGTCGATGCTCGCCTCGATGCGCTGTACGTCGGGGCACATTAGCGTGGCGAACGCCACAAGCCGCTCGTTGCGACGCACGAGCGCCACCGGCTGACGTGCGACGTAGGCATCGTCGAACGCGCCGAGCGAGAAGCCCTTCTCACGCGTGTGCTGTCGCGCGAGCCATGCATTCGACACCCGCCGCATCTCCGCGATGTACGGCGCTACTGCCTCGGGCGGCACGATCTCCAGCGTCAGCCCGTCGCGCTCGCCGCGCGTCACCCCATGGCGCAGATTCGCGCGACGCGAGCCTTGCAGGCTGAACTCCGGCAGCGAGACAAACGCCTCCTCACCGAGCTTGAAAGCGCGCAGTCCGGCGTCGATATACAGCGGCAGCGCCTGCGGACGCGTCTTGTAGAACGCCGCGCGCCCGCCATGTGCGTCGGCCAGTTCGATGAAGCGCCAGATCAGTTCGGGCCACTCCTTCTGATCGCCGACCGGGTCCGAGAGCGATATCCACGAGCGGCGATGCTTCGCGTACATGATGAACGCGTTGCCCGATGGCGAGAACAGAAAGCTCTTGTCGCCCATGAGCGCGAGACAGGCGTCGGCAGCCGCTTGCTTGCGGATGACGGCCCGCGCGCGCGCCAGTTCTTCTTCGCTTGCCGGCACCACCGCGCCGGGGGACTGACGCAGCAGTTGCCACAGCGACAGCCCCAGACCCATCACGGCCACCACCATCAACGCACGCATGGAGCGCGGCGCATCGCCGTCGAACGTGAACTGCCACCAGAGCTGATTCGCGTAGCCCACGCGGCGGTACGCCATGAACATCAGCCATGTACACGCGCCCAGCACCGACAGCACCGCAATGATCCAGCCCGGCTCGAACGTCTGCGTGAAGAGCGACGAGCGCCGGTCGAACTGCTTGCGCGAGACGAGCAACAACGTGGCGAGCACGGCCAGCACGAAGCACTCCGACAGCGCGATGCCCTTCGGAATTGCCAGCACCGCCGCGACGATCGTCAGGCCGAGCGAGCCCCACCATGCCGCATCGAGCCGGTGCAGCAGACCACGCGCGAGGAACAGCATCGCCAGCCCAGCCACGCTGCCGAGCAAGTGCGACAGCTCCACAAGGAACAGCGGCACATGAGCGCGCAGGAAGTCTTCCGCATCGCGGGTGGCCGGCGTCACGCCCGAGATCAGCAGCATCACCCCGGCAACGAGCGTGAGCGCCGCCAGCAGGCCGGGAAAGAGCCGCACGGCCGCTCGCCCGATCGGTACCGCCGGACCCTGACGCAGTTCGAAACCGGCGAGCAGGCACGCCGCGAGCATCAACGGCAGCAGGTAGTAGATGCCGCGATAGAGCACCAGCGCCCCGGCCACCTGACTGACGGGGGCGTGGCCGTGCGTCGCGAGAAGAATCACGGCCTCGAACACCCCTACGCCGCCCGGCACATGACTGAGCACACCGAGTGCCATGGCAATCGCATAGAAGACGACGAAGGTCGGCAGATCCACCACGCCCGCAGGCAGCAGGCACCACAATGCGGCAGCGGCCATGCCCAGATCGGCGGCGGAGATCAGCAACTGGCGCAATGCGAGGTCAATGGGCGGCAGCGGCACAGGCCAACGGCCGAACAGAGACACCGTGCGCCTACGGGCGCACAGGATGAGAAAGGCGACCGCCCCGGCCAGCAGCAGCACGGCGAATGCCTGCAGCATCCAAGCCGGAATCGGCACCAGCGCCGAGACGCGCGATGCGCCCCACAACATGCCGAGCGAACCGAACACCGTCATGCCTAGCCCGAACGCCCCGGTGTTGAACGCCACGGCGTGCGCGACCTTCGACGCATCGATGCCGGCGGCCGCATACATCCGCATCCGTACGGTGCCGCCCGTGAGCACCCCAAGGCCGACGGAGTTGCCCAACGCGTAAGCGATGAACGAGGTAAGTACGACGGTCGAACGCCTGACCGTCGCCCCGGCGAAGCGCAGCCCGGAAATGTCATAACCGGTCAGCGCCGCGTAGCTCGCCAGGGTTGCCAGCATGGCAAGCACCAGGCGCGTCAGGGGCGTGTTGTGAATCGCGGCAACGATATCGTCGTAATGCACATGGCGCAGCATGTGATGCAGCGCGTCGAAGACGAAGAGCCCGAGCAGCGCGATACCGGCGACGATCAGCCAGGGCCGTGCGGCGCTCCACGGAACACGCCGGAGCCAGCGCAACGGGGCTGGCAGTGCGAGCCAGGCGGCCTCGGCGGGTGGCAGCGGTGGAATGGGGGGCGGCCCGGGCGGGCTGCCACTCGCCCCGCCGGCGGCAGGTGCCGCAGCATGGGGTCCGCCGGTGGTCATTGGCAACGCCACCGGGGAAGGAGCATCTGCGGGCCGGCTCGGGCGCGCGCGGGAGGGTTCAGTCATGTATCGGTCGAGCCTTTGGGCCGGCACGACGCCATCTTCGGGACGCCGCCCCTACGGCCTATGGGCGAGTCGGAGCCTGTTTGGGCGATAGCTTACACCCCGATGCGTGACAGGTCTTGTCCGTGACGGCTGACAAAACGGCCGTCGTCCCCGGAGAGCCCCGTGTGGCGAGAGATCCCGCCCGATCTCTTGCGATGCGAGGGAATGGCGGCGGTCCGATACCGGTGACATCCGGCGCGCCGTGCTCCGCCTCGGCGGGTTGCCTCCGCACGATTGCGCATAGCCATGAGCGGCAGGCCGCGATATGTGCAACTTAATGTAAAATACCGGGTTTTTAATAGCCATTTGAACGAAGTTTTTCCTAAACTTCGATTTCGAAGATCGCCGCAATGCGGCACGTGCGCACACCGAACCATTCCGACTCCGAAGAGAGTCGCTTCGCGGTTCGAAGCATCGTGCGCGGGGGGAGTTGTCATGAACGTCGAACGGCATAGCCGTCCGGCAGGGGCACGTCTGAATACGCCGTTGGCATTGCGATGCAATTCGCATGCCGTCGTGCGCGCTATGGGCCGATGCGGTGCGTCTGTGCGCCGTGCTGTCCTGGGTGTCCTGCTGGGCGCTGCCACGCTGATGATCGCGAGCCATGCGCTCGCACAATCCACTTCACAGGCGAGCGCTGCGAGCGCCGGCAATACAGTCGTCGCGCTACCGTCGTCCGGCATGGCCGTGCCGATCCAACCGGCCGTCCCAATCGGTCAATCGACCCTCGCGCAGGGTGTCGCGCAACTCAAGGAGCGCTACAACCTGTCGCACGTCTGGTTACGCACAGAATCGGATGCCGGAGGCGTGCTCGAAGCGGCAACGCCGGGCGACGAGGTTCAACAGTTACTGCCCGTCGCCAGTCTGTCGAAATCGGTGACGGCCATCGGCATTGCCTTGCTCGTGCAACAGGGCAAGCTCTCGCTCGACGCCAGACTCGGCGATCTGCTCGACGCTTATTCGAAGCAACACGGCAAGCCCCTCGATCCGTCGCTGCGCGAGTTGACCGTGAGACGTTTGCTCGCGCATCGCGCAGGTCTGGCGACGAACGGTTTCAACGATCCCGTCAATGGTCTGTTCAGCGGGCTCGCGATCCGGCGCGTCGGCGGCAGCGCCGATTTCTTCAACTATCTCGACGCGGGCGAAGCCGGGCACTCCAGCGGCAAGTCGGATTTCGTCTACTCCAACGTCTCGTACCTGCTGCTCGGCATGGTGATCGAAGCCGTCTCCGGTGAGGATTACAAGGACTTCTGCGAGAAGAACATCTTCGCACCGCTCGGCGTGACAGAGGCCAAGCTGCCGGATAGCTGGCGTCTGCTGGCGCCGTTCGCCGGATGGCAGATGTCGACGGGCGCACTGCTCAAGGTGTGGCAGGTATTCGACATTCGCCATCCGGGCCTGCTCACCGAGAAGACGTTGCGCACGCTGTTGCTCGACAAGCAGTCAGGGCCAGTGAATGCCGATCGCGACGTGTATTACACGCTCGGCGTATTCATGCTGACGGGCGCCGGCGAGCGCAGTTACCGCATCAGTCACGACGGCATTGCCGACTTCTTCCGCACGCAGTCGACCTATTACACCGTGGTGGAGAAGACCGTGCCGGGCGACAGCTGGGCGTTGGTCGTGTCGCCCATCCCCTCGCGCGGTCAGTTCGGTGCGATTCAGCGCGACGTGCGCCGGATCATTCGTCAGGCGCGGCTGGTGCCTTGATGCCGGCGGCGACGTCGACACCACCGAAATCGCACACCCACTTACCTGCGATCAGCGCGCGCTTCTGCGACGCAGTCAATTGCTTGACGCGATACTCGGCCCGCGAGGCCGCCGAACGGTCGGCAAACGCAAGCGCGAGGAGCACGCGCGAGGGCGCATAGGCACGCGTGAAGCGCGCCCCCTTGCCCGCGACATGCGCCGCGTAGCGCGCCTCCACATTGACGGTGATGCCGGTGTAGATGCGTCCGCCTGCGCACTCCAGCAGGTAGAGGAACCAGGGTTTCGGGGTTGCGGCGGTCATGACTTTGTTCATTCCGTACACACGGATACTTCCCCGCATCGACTCATTGAAGATCATGTGAGGCCTGCGCCTGGCATTTCTGTCGGCCACGCGCAATCCCGGTGAAGACTTCATCGCAGCCGGGCGATCCGAATTATGGCGTATGAGGTGCCAGGTCGCCTACGAGACCAGCGGACAACTCGACTTATCGTCGAATCGGCATCGACAATTCCCCCAAGCCTCCACGGGTGACCACTGAGGCAGCAAGCAAAATTCAAATCGGGGCAATCTTTGACTTTTGTATCCAATTGGATACAATCTGCATGTACATCATCAATCAGAGTGGTGCGTTCCGCAGGTGGCTGAACGGGCTTCGGGATACGGCAGCCAAAGCAAGAATCCTTGTCCGCATCAAGCGCGCTGAGATGCGCGGGCGAAAACCCTGTGGAGTCACATCAAGAAGGAATTATCAAGATGAGTCACGCTGACATAACATGCTTCGATGCATCGGAGTATTTGGACAGTGACGAAATGATCGCCGAGTACCTGAATGCGGCGCTCGACGAGAATGACGCCGCGATCTTCCTTTCTGCGGTTGCCGACGTCGCGAAAGCGAAAGGCATGACGCAGGTGGCACTGGCGGCCGGTCTCGGCCGAGAAAGTCTGTACAAAGCACTTGCGCCAAACGCTCAACCTCGCTTCTTTACAATATTGCGAGTCATGCATGCGTTGGGGGTCACGTTTTCGGCCGTCCCCAATCGAACAGCGCACCGCTGAATTCGAGCGAGTTGTGAAGTCACCTTTGCGTTATACGTAGCAGACGATAACGCCCCCCCTTCTGGCCCATCATCAAAACGACAAGCGCCATGACTGACTCTGCTTCACCCGAGACACAGCACCTGCCGCCCGCTTCCGACATCCTGCGCCGCGAGCGATTGCATGCCCGCGTGCGCGCCCTTGGCGGTTACGCCGCCTATGTGCTGCTCGCACTCGCTCTATGGGCGGCCAGCCATGGCAGCACCACGCTTGGCCTGTCATCCACGGCGGCGCAGGCGGCCGTGCTCGTCCTCTTCACTATCGGTGCGTGGGCGTTCGGCATGTTCCCCGAACCGATCACGACGCTGACGTTCTTCCTGCTCGCCGTGCTACTGCACGTGGCGAAGCCCGAGGTGATCTTCGCGGGCTTTCATTCGGCGGCGTGGTGGCTTGTCTTCGGTGGCGCCGTCACGGGCATCGCCGTGCGCACGACGGGACTCGGTTCGCGTCTCGCGGCGACGGTCTTCGCACTGAAGCGTCCGACGTATCCGCGTTATGTCGCATCGGTGATGGTCGCGTGCGTGGGATTGGCCTTCGTCATGCCGTCGACGACCGGCCGGATTCTGCTGCTCATCCCCATCGTGCTCGCGCTCGCAGAGCGCATCGGTCTTACCGAAGGACGGCGCGGACGCACCGGCCTCGTGATGACAGTCGCCGCCGCGAGCTATATGCCGCCCACGACGATCCTGCCCGCGAACATTCCGAACAGCGTGCTCATGGGCGCGGCGGACTCGTTCTATGGCGTAAAGCTGCACTACGCGCCGTATCTGCTGCTGCACTTCCCGGTACTCGGTGCGCTCAAAGCTGCGGTGCTGGTGTGGGCGATCTGCCGCCTGTTCCCGGATGACGGCCCGCTGACTAACGCGTCGACCAATGCCGCGCCGCCGCTCACGCGCGATGCGCGACGCCTGTCGGCACTGCTCGCGCTCGCCCTCGCCGGTTTCGCCACCGACGCGTGGCATGGCATCTCTCCCGCGTGGATCTCCGTGGCCGCCGCCATCCTCTGTCTGCTGCCCGCCATTCACATCGTCACGCCGAAGACCTTCACCGAACAGATGCACATCACGCCGCTCGTCTACGTCGCCGGCTTTCTCGGCGTTGGCGCCGTAGTGGCAGATACGGGACTGGGAGAAAAGGTCGCGCAACTCTGTCTGGATGCCGTCGGCATGACCCCAGGCACACCCGCGATCAATGCCGCGTGGCTGATTGCCATCGGTGCGGCCATCGGGCTCGTGGCGACGCTACCCGGACTGCCCGCCGTGCTCACGCCACTGGCAGGGCACCTTTCCACCGCCAGTGGCCTGCCGCTCTATACCGTACTGATGCTGCAAGTGCCGGTGTTTTCCACCGTGCTGCTGCCCTATCAAAGCCCGCCGATGATGATTGCCATGCATCTGGGTGGCGTCGGCATGCGCGATGGCACGCGGCTTACCCTCGTCATGACGATCGTCACGCTCGTCTTTCTCTTTCCGCTCGACTATCTCTGGTGGCGTCTGCTCGGCATGCTGCCCTGAATTCCCCTGCCAAGCCATACGGTGGCCGACGCGATGCGGGCACAGCGCATGCCCTATCCCCGGCTGGGTTCGCGGCAAAAGACCAGCCAACGGTCGCCGTCCTCCTCCCGCCAGAACGCCCCTTCGCGCTCGAGAATCGCGCCGAGCCGCAGACGTACAGTGCGAAGGCGGGTGTCACTCACACCGGGCAGGATCATGCCGCGCACGTAGCCGACATGCGGCACCGTGCGCAATAGCGTGCGGATCAGTTGGCAAAAGCGCCGCACGGCATGCTCCCCCGCTTTGGACTCCGGACTCAACCGGAAATCGGTGATCGTGAGCACCATGCCCGAGGCCACTTTGTCGAGACGATGACAAAGGGACAGCTCGCCGTTCTCGACGCGCTGTCCCACTGCGACGCGCGTGCGCTCGCAGACTTCAACGCGCGCCGAAAAACGGTGACTCCTGAAAAATGCCGCAACGGCGCGCTCGCAGACTGTCATGGGCTTATCGGATGGTGTCGTACATCTTCGTGATCTGCTGCCCGATCATGCCGTACATCGAGCGCGACACATCGCGGATATCGGCACTCGACGAATCGATTCGCTGACGCAGCCGATCGTTGGTGCGACGCGTCTCGTCAGTGAGCGACATCTCGAATTCGCCGAGCACGTCGTTGTCGCGACCGGCGAGTGATTCGTCGTTCGACACGATATCGAACGGCGACTTCACGAACTGGCTGAAACCTTTCGTCGTCTCGCCGACCGCAGTGCCAACCGTTCTCAGTTTGCCGAGTTCACCGCCGAAACCCGCCGCCCCGGAGCCGACACCGCCTACCAGCGAGAACGTCCCCGAAACGATTCCTCCGATGGCCGAATGCAGGCCTGCGGAATAGTGCGACTGGTTGGCCTTGTACTTCTCCGAGCGTGCCGTCAAACCGCGCTCGAAAACCATCGCGTCATGACGCGTGCGATACGATTGATCGGTATTGCGCTCGGCAATTCGCATGGCGAGAAACAGTGCGATGAGCGTTTGCGCGGACTGAAGCCCATCGACCTTCTCCCGGATACGCGGCAACACTTGCGAATCTTCGCCGCCAGACGCGGCACGTTGTTGGGCTTCGAGGGTTGCGATGTCCGTCTGACGATGCGCCGAAGACGTCGAATTCAATGCAGTAATCATGTCGTCACTCCGTACGTAGAAGGCACGACGGATGCCGTGCCTGATGAATCAGCACTCACTCACGCTCTTGCGAGCGAGGCTGCAATTCGGATGCGCATCTCGCCGGTCTTCTGCACCTGCTCACCCATCGATACGGCAATGTCGCTCTGCTGTCCCACGAGCGTTTCCATGGACTTCGCGGTGCGCTTCTTGTCATCGCCGTTTATTTGCATGAGCATTTGCAGCCACATCATGTCGACGGCAAGGTCGCGAGCTTCCAGTTGCAGTTTCGCGCGCTGTACGCCGACGATTCCCTGCCCAAGGGCACTGGCTCCGGAGAACACGCCGCGCACGGCACTTGAGAGCGACCACGAACCGCGCGCCAGCGCGAAGTAGCCTTGCAAGTTCATACTCGACGTGAACGATTGGGTCAGCGTCTTGGCACTCACGGCCTTGCCGCGAGCGACCTGCTTCGCGGCGTTCTTCACAACCTTGTCGAAAGCGCGCGAGGCCATCTGCTCGACCATCTGCTGCGTGAACTGCTCGGCCATGCGATTGAAACCCGCTTTCGCCAGTCGGCGCGCGCCTTGTGTGCCGTTTTGCAGCAACGACCGGCCAACGCGCTTGCCAACCTCGTTGCCGATCACGAATCCGACCTCCGAGACCACGCGCGTCTTGATCGCGCCGATAGCAGCTTTGTCGCCCGACTTGACGGCCTGCTCCAACGCTTCGCTCGCGCCTGCCTTGAATACGCGACTCGCCGCCTTGGTGGTCGCACGCTTGGCGAGGAACCCGCCAATCGACGTACCAAAGCCGATGACCATGCCAAGCATCTGGAACGCCAACTGCGCATGCCCCCACTTGGTGGCTTCCTTCTCGTGGTAATCCGCGTTCTTCGGGTCGACCAGCGCCATCGTCTTGTGGAACGCCGCGCCGAGCCCGGCGATCCCCGCCCCCACATCGGCCACGCCGCCGGCAATCATCAGCGGGTTCATCGTGAGGATGCCCGTCACCACCTTGACCGCACCTACCACAACATCGACCGCCGCGATGAGCCAGTCGAACACCACGCCGAAGATGCCGCCCTTGCGCGCCTTGTTCGCATCTTCGGTCTTCGCGTCCATCTGCTCGCGATACTTCTTGATGTCCTCCTGACGCAGCTTCTCCTGCCGCACACCCAGCAACTCCAGCGCACGCTGCGTAGACTTCGCGGTGTCGCCCAATGCGTCCATCGCGAGCATCGAGGCCATCATGGCGAGCGTGGACGGATCGACATTCTCAAGGGCGGAGAGGTTCGCTTCGCCCTGCGGATTCGTCGAACGCAGCGCGTTTGCCGCGAGTCCGCTGCCTGCCGCGAAGAGATGGCCGAGCAGGCGGGCAAACGCCCCATCGGCCTCGCGCCAATCGGCGCCGGTCGACGTGTCCGGCGCGAAGTCCTCGGTGCGGAGCCAGTCGCTGCGCTCACGCCGTTTGCGCGTGGCATCGCCCGATTCGATCGCTTCGTCTGCCGTGTCGGCAGCGGATGCGTCGGTGACGCGGCTGTTCCAGGCCGGCACGTAGCCGGCCTGCGGGGAATGAATGACTGTCATAGGGTTTGAGGTTCCGAAGAGACATTCAGCGCGTCGCGCCGCGCACGGGCCGAGCGCGCCAGTGCGTCGTGCTCGGGCAGTTGGCCGCACACACGCAGCGTGGCGTCATAGGACTTGCGTGCGAATTCCCGGTTGCCCGTATGCTCGTAACTCATCCCGGCGAGATACGGCGGACGCGGATCGGATACGCGAATTACGCCTGCCTTCGCGAAACACGGCAGCGCCTGCTCGTGCTGCCCGAGCCGCTGGTAGCAGAGCCCGAGCCCGTACCAATCGTCGAACGACCATTGGTCGAGCGTGGCGAGCACGAAGTACACACGTTGCGCGGCCGCGATCTGTCCTTGAGCGAAACGCTGACCGGCGTGCGCACGAACGCGCGCCAGATCGTCCTCGTCGAGATCGGCCAGCATGCGCAGTGCGCCGCCGCTTTCGAAGAACTGCGAGAGGACGGCTTGCGCTTCGTCCGCGTCGAGTTCCGGCAGCGTGGCTTCCGGGGGCGTTGGCGTGCTCACGTGCGCATCGACCCGTTGATCTGGTTGAGCTGCGAGCCTTGCGAGCTGTAGATAGTGTTCACCAGCGTCGAGGCGCCGTTGTATTCCTGAAGCTTCTTGTTGATCTTGATCTGGTCGACCGTGCGGCTGTCGGACGCCTGCTCGGTGAAGCCCTCGGCGGCGGCTTTGAGCGAGCGCAGGTTGGCGGCCGAGTATTCGCCCGTGTAGGTCGTGTAGCCGCTCTCCCCGACCCGCTTGTCGCGCAACTCCCACTCCTTCATCGTCTTCTTCGTGCCGTCGGCGTACACGGTGATCTCGATGTTGTACTTGTCGAAGAATCCGCGAATGCCGTCACCGACCGCCACTTTCTTCGAGGTGTCCGAGCCGATGTCGTTGATCAGCGATTCGATCTGATTCGACACGTCGCGCGCCTCTTGCCCTTCCTTCTGGCGCCGCTGCATCTCCTGAATCATGTTTTGCGCTTCGCCGTTGTTCATCTCCATCATCAACATCGCGTATTGCGCGAGCGTTCCGTGAAAATCGAGCGAAATCTTGCGCCCCCCGACGTTGACGTCGCGCGTCAGACCGGACGACGGGTAAGCGAAGCTGGAGGTGGGCTGGATAGTCATCATGAGGTTGGATCCTGAAATAAGTGAAATCGAGGCCGGAAGGCGACCTGAAAGCAGTACCCGGTGGCACACGCCACCCCCTACAGGCTGTTCACGATCTTCTTCGTGACTTCGCCAAGTCGGGCGATCACCGCGTTGTAGAGCGTGAGGGTGTTGTCGTAGCTGGTAACGAAGCGCTTGAGCTGGATTTGCTCGCGCGTACTCGATGCGCCGTCGGTCAACGCCAGCGACTGGAGTTGCGACGCGAGGGCTTGCAGACTTGCGGCGTCAAACGGCGCGTCGGCGGCTTGCGGCGATACGAGTGCGTGCTCGACGGCGAAGTCGCGCAGCGTTTTCGGCAGCACTTCCTGCTTCGCGCCATCCGCAGCGCGCTTTGCCATCTCGCTTGCCAACGTCGCAAACCCGCTGGCTTCACGGGCGACGTTCACGCGAGTCTGTGCCGACGCGAGCCATGTATCGGCCATCGACTGCAATGTGCTCAGTCGATCGTGGGCGAGGCCCATCGTCGAGAGCAGCGGGTTCTGGGAGGCCGCGGGGCTCGCACCGATGGCGGAGGCGCCGTAGGGGTGGGTGGGCGACGACGCGCCGGAGATTCGATCGATCATGCGCAACCTCGTCTCAGGCGCACACGCGACGTACGGCGGCTGGCGCACGTTTCGCGGGAGAGGCCGGGGTGTCGTCGAGTGGCACGGGCGCATCGGCTCGCATCCGCTCGATGGTGTGCGCAAGCGCGGCGGTCATGCGGCGAATTTCGCGGTCGTCGCGCTGAAAGGCTTCGCTCTCGACGAGCGCCTCAAGACGCTTGAGCTTCTCGCGGGCGTCGGATGTGCCCGCCGCTTCGAGACGGGCGACTTCGTCGAGCACCGCTTGATACTCCTGCATCTGGCGGTGCAACTTGCGCCCGGCCAACTGCATTTCGGCACACGCGCGTTCGTACTGAACGAGAAGCTCGTCTGCCACACTGGTTTCCGGATCGGTGGATGCGGCAGACGGGAGAATCGGGTGTTGCAACGGGTCAGACATGAGAGCGCCTCCGTATGTTGCGGTCAGTCGTTCAAGACATAACGCATCGTACGAAGACGCTCGGTGCTCGCCTTTGCAAAGGCAGCATTCCCTTCCGGTATCACGCCGCGCTTCAGCGAATTCCCATCGCGCGGCGGATTCCCTCGTGGCGGATCACTCAGGCCACGCCGAAGCCGCCTCCTCCTGGCGTTTCGACGACGAAGATATCGCCCGGCTGCATCTGCGTACGTCCGATGTGTGCCAGAGCTTCGCGTGAGCCGTCCACCCGTTCGACATAGTTCGCGCCCAGCGCGCCAACGGCGCCGCCCTGTGCACCGAAAGGTGCATGAACGCGATTGTTGGAGAGAATCGACGCCGTCATCGGCGTGAGGAAACGAATACGCCGCACCGCGCCGTTACCGCCATGCCAACGCCCCGCGCCGCCCGACCCGGTGCGAATACGATGGCTCTCCAGCCGTACCGGATAGCGCCACTCCAGCACTTCCGGGTCGGTCAGACGCGAATTCGTCATGTGCGTCTGCACGGCATCTGCGCCGTGGAAGCCGTCGCCCGCACCGCTGCCGCCCGCGATGGTCTCGTAGTACTGATACGTCTCGTTGCCGAACGTGAAGTTGTTCATCGTGCCCTGACTCGACGCCACACGGCCCAGCGCACCGTAAAGTGCGTTGGTGATGGCAGACGATGTCTCCACATTGCCCGACACCACCGCCGCCGGGTAGACGGGGTTGAGCATCGAACCCTGCGGCACGATCACCGTCAGCGGTTTCAGACAGCCCGCATTGAGCGGAATGTCGTCGTCAACCAGCGTGCGGAAGACGTACAGGACGGCGGCCATGCACACGGCGCGCGGCGCGTTGAAGTTGTTAGGCAGTTGCGCCGACGTTCCCGTGAAATCGATGGTTGCCGTGTGGGTGGCGTGATCGACGCGAATGGCGACCTCGATCACCGCGCCGTTATCCAGTGCGTAGCGGTAATGCCCGTCGGCCAGCGCGCCGATCACACGTCGCACGGCGGCTTCGGCGTTGTCCTGCACATGCCCCATGTAGGCGAGCACGACGTCGCGCCCGAATTCGCTCACCATGCGGCGCAGTTCGTCCACGCCCTTCTGGTTCGCCGCCACCTGCGCCCGCAGGTCGGCCATGTTCTGGTCGACATTGCGTGCCGGATAGCGAGCACCGGCCAGCAGGTCGCGCGTCTCCCGATCACGCAGTTCGCCCGCCGCAACCAGTTGCCAGTTGTCGATCAGCACCCCCTCTTCTTCGACGTGCGTCGAGTCAGGCGGCATCGAGCCGGGCGTAATGCCGCCGATATCCGCATGATGGCCGCGCGAGCCGACATAGAAGAGGGGCTCGGTCGCATCCTCCTCATTGCTGCCCTCACCCGTCACGAACACCGGTGTAATCACCGTAACGTCAGGCAAGTGCGTGCCACCGTGATACGGATCGTTGAGCATGAAGACATCGCCCTCACGCATCGCACCGCGATTGCGTTCGATCACGGTCTTGATGCTCTCGCCCATCGACCCCAGATGCACCGGCATGTGCGGTGCATTGGCGATGAGGTTGCCATCGCGATCGAACAACGCGCAGGAGAAGTCCAGACGCTCTTTGATGTTGACCGAGTACGCCGTGTTCTGCAGACGCAACCCCATCTGCTCGGCAATCGACATGAAGAGATTGTTGAAAATCTCGAGGCGCACGGGATCGGCTTGCGTTGCCCCTTCGCCCGCCTCACGTTGCGTCTCACGTGGCACCACGCGCGTGAGCACGAGATTGCCCTGAGCGCTCATCTGGGCTTGCCAGCCCGGCTCGACCACGGTCGTGCCGCTCTTCTCGGCGACGATGGCGGGGCCATCGACGGTATCGCCGGCGAGCAGCGTGTCGCGGGCGAACAGCGCCGCTTCGTGCCACGCGCCGCCCGCGTACAGTTTCACGTGATCGACGACCTGCGGCGCACCCGACGTGCGCGTTTCAAGCGGGGCGATGTCGACCGGTGCGTCCGAGTGACCGATGGCTTCGACCGACGCCACTTCGACAATCAGCGCCGCGCCGTCCATCAGGAACGAGTAACGCTGGCGATAGGCGGATTCAAAGGCGGCGCGCATCTGTGCGACGTCGCCAAACGGCACGGCCAGCGCCGAATCGGTACCGGCGTAGCGCACATGAACCCGACGCACGGTCTCGATGCGCGACGGCGGCACGCCTTGCGACAACAACGCGCCTGCCGCCTCGTCCGCCAACGCGTCGAATGCGTCGTCAAGCGCGGCCAATCCTTCCTCCGACAGCGGCGCTTCGATCATGCGTTCGCGCATCGCCGTCTGATCCGCGAGACCCATGCCATACGCCGAGAGCACCCCGGCGAGCGGATGCGCGAAGACCCTGGTCATGCCGAGGGCATCGGCCACGCCACAGGCGTGTTGACCGCCCGCGCCGCCGAACGTCGTCAGCACATAGCGGCTCACGTCGTGGCCACGCTGCACCGAGATTTTCTTGATGGCGTTGGCCATGCTCCCGATCGCAATCTCGAGGAAGCCTTCGGCGAGCGCTTCGGGCGTCTGACGCCGGCCCGTTGCCCGTTCGATGTCATTGGCCAGTGCCGTGAACTTCGCGACAACCACATCCCGATCCAGCGGCTCGTTGGCATTCGGACCGAACACCTTCGGAAAGTGCGCCGGCTGAATCTTGCCGAGCATGACGTTGCAGTCGGTGACCGTGAGCGGCCCGCCGCGACGGTACGCCGCCGGCCCCGGATTCGCGCCCGCGGAATCCGGCCCCACGCGCAAACGCGTGCCGTCGAACGACAACACCGACCCGCCGCCTGCCGCCACCGTGTGAATGCTCATCATCGGCGCGCGCATGCGTACGCCCGCGACTTGCGTCTCGAACACGCGCTCGAACTCACCGTTGTAGTGCGACACGTCGGTCGACGTGCCCCCCATGTCGAAACCGATCACGCGCTCGAAGCCTGCCGCGCTCGATGCGCGCACCATACCGACGATACCGCCCGCCGGTCCTGACAAGATGGCGTCCTTGCCCTGAAAGTTATCGGCGCGCGTGAGGCCGCCGCTACTCTGCATGAATTGCAGATTGACGCCCGGCATCTCCTGCGCGACCTGCTCGACATAGCGGCGCAGAATCGGCGACAGATAGGCGTCGACGACGGTCGTGTCGCCGCGCGAGACGAGCTTCATGAGCGGCGAGACTTCGTGCGAGACGGAGACCTGCGTGAAGCCCAGCGCGCGTGCCATCGTCGCCAGCGCCTTTTCGTGCGCCTGATAGCGATACCCGTGCATCAGCACGATGGCGAGTGCGCGAACGCCCTTCGCATAGACCGCCTCGAGGGCGCTGCGCGCCGCATCGAGGTCTAGTTCGCGCACGACTTCCCCGTGCGCACCGACGCGCTCATCGACTTCCACCACGTGCGCATACAGCGCTTCCGGCAACGCGATGTCCAGATCGAACAGGCGCGGCCGATTCTGATACGCGATGCGCAGTGCGTCGCGAAAGCCCTGCGTCGTCACCAGCGCGAGCGGCTCGCCTTTGCGTTCGAGTAGCGCATTGGTCGCGACGGTCGTACCCATCTTCACCATGTCGACCTGTGCGGGCGTGATCGGCTCGCCCGGCGCCAGATCCAGCAGGTGACGAATACCCGCGACGGCGGCGTCGCGATACTGCTCCGGGTTCTCGGAGAGCAGCTTGTGCGTGACGAGCGCGCCGTCCGGGCGGCGAGCCACGATGTCGGTAAAGGTACCGCCACGGTCAATCCAGAACTGCCAGCGCGAAGGTGTCTGATGCGCAGGCGCGCGATTTTGGTCGGAGGGCGTGAGAGCGTTCGTCATGGAGTTACTCGCAAAGCAAGGGTCAAACGAGAATCGAAGGGGGTGACGGTGCAGAGATACCGTCGTCATTCATGTTGGCGCGAGGCGCACGTCTCCCGGCACGGGGCCCGCCCAACATCGTCGGACGGGGCCTCGCACTCACGGTTTTCGTTACCGGGGAGCGTTAGTGAAGCGTCTGATGAAATGTCATCGGACGCGGCAGCGACGGCTGCCGCGGTAGTTCATCGGCACACACCTCGCGGTGTCATGACGCGCGCGTCTCGAGCGATTCGAGTTCGCGGCCGCGCGTCTCGGGCAAGGTGAGCGCCGCGAGGATGAGCACGCCGTAGGCGAACGCTGCGAAGATGCCGATGGTCGGACCCAGGCCGTATTGCTTCGAGAGCATGCCGATCAGGAACGGGAAGAGCGCACCGACGGCACGGCCGACGTTGTAGCAAAAGCCCTGTCCGGAACCGCGCACCCGCGTCGGGAACAGTTCGGTCAGGAAGGCGCCCATGCCGCTGAAGATGCCCGACGCGAAGAAGCCAAGCGGGAAACCGAGCCAGAACATTGCGCTGTCGGTCAGGGGCAGCGACGTGTACGAGAACGCGATCACCATCGATCCCACAGCGAACAGGATGAAGTTCGGCTTGCGGCCCAGCCGGTCGGTCAAATACGAACTGACCAGATAGCCGACCCACGAGCCGAAGATGATCATCGCGAGATAGCCGCCGGTGCCCATCACCGTGAGATGGCGCTCCGTCTTCAGATACGTCGGCAGCCACGTCGTAATGGCGTAGTAGCCACCTTGCGCCCCCGTGGTCAGCAGCGCGGCGCGAATCGTCGTCGAGAGCAGTGCCGGGCTGAAAATGGCAGCCAGGCCCGGTGCGTCTTCCGACTTCTGTTTGGCCTTCTCGTTGCGGTACACCTCGGGCTCTTGCACATAGCGACGGATGAAGAGCACGAGCAGCGCCGGCAGCAGGCCGATCAGGAACAGGGCACGCCAGGCCATCTCGGCGGGCAGCAGCGAGAACAGCACAGAGTAGAGAATCGCCGTCAGACCCCAACCGATGGCCCAGCCCGATTGCACCAGACCAACGGCCTTGCCTCGATCACGCGCGCGGATGACTTCACCGATAAGCACGGCGCCTGCCGTCCATTCGCCGCCGAAGCCGAAGCCCATGAGCGCACGCGCGGCCAGCAACTGGTGGTAGTTCTGCGCAAGGCCGCAAAGCCCTGTGAAGACGGCAAACCACAGGACGGTGAGTTGCAGCGTGCGAACGCGTCCGATGCGATCCGACAGAATACCGGCCACCCAGCCGCCCAGCGCCGAAGCGAGTAGCGTGAGCGTGCCGATGAAGCCGGCGTCCGCGAGGCTGATGCCCCACGTGGCAACCAGCGTCGGGATGACGAAGCTCAGCATTTGGGTGTCCATGCCGTCGAGCATGTAACCGACCTTGCAGCTCCAGAAGGCGCGTTTTTCGCGCGGTGCGGCGTCGCCGTACCAACCGAACAGGCTGCCGCTAGCCTCGGGAGGGGCAGACGAGGCCGGTGCGGCGGGCGGCGCGAGAGGGGTTTTGCTTTCCATGAGAAATAAGACTCCGGTGATGTCCTGACTTGCGTGTGATGTCGACAAATCCGCACATGCGGTGTGCGTGTGGGATCGGCGGCGAGCCAACCCTCGCTGGCCGCCTCCCGTCTTGGCGCGATACGGGGAGAGACTTCCGCTCCCTAACGCGGTGATTGCCTGCTGCGCCCTTTTGCTTCGGCCCGGGTCGCGGCCTCGTGCGACGGCTTGATTTCCGATGCGCGGCGGCGCTTTGTTACGGGGAAGACGCGTTATGCACCCTCGCCTGCCGAGTGGTTCCCGACCCGCCGCCCCAGTGGCCGGACTCGTCTTACCTGGTTAGAACACGGCGAGCGACGCGTTCGGAATATCCGTAACAAGCATGTAGCCGGGCCGATGTGCAATGGCGAGCGGGAGCTTGGCTTCCATGAGCGCCGTCTGGGGCGTCACACCGCAGGCCCAATACACCGGCAACTCGCCGTCGCGAATGGTGACCGCATCGCCGAACTCGGGCTTGGCCAAATCTTCGATGCCCAGCGCCGACGGGTCGCCGATATGGATCGGCGCCCCATGCACGCCGGGGAAGCGGCTCGTGATCTGCACGGCACGAATGGCGTCGGCCCCCTTCATCGGTCGCATCGACACGACCAGTTCGCCGCCGAATTTTCCAGCGCGCTGATTCGCGATCTTGGTGCGGTACATCGGCACGTTGCAGCCCTCTTCCACATGACGCAGCGGGATACCCGCCTTGGCCAGCATGTCTTCGAACGAGAACGAGCAACCGATAGCGAAAACGACGAAATCGCTTTGCCAGTACTCGGCGAGGTTATCCACCTGCTTGGTGAGCTTGCCTTCACGGTAGATGTTGTAGCCCGGTACGTCGGCGCGAATGTCTACCTCGCGGCCCAGCGCCGGTACATGCCACTGCCCCGGCTCGCCCACGCCCAGCAGCGGGCAAGCCTTTGGATTGCTCTGGCAAAAGCGCAGAAAGTCGTGCGCATACGCCATCGGCAGAATAGCCAGATTGGCCTGCGCGAAGTCGCCGCAGTAACCGGCGGTCGGCCCGCGGAATTGCCCGCTGCGAACGGCCTGACGGAATTCAAAGGGCGTGATCGTGTCGCGTTGCGAGAGGAAATCGTTCGGCATGGCTCGGTGGTTCATGGCAGCTCTGGCGTCGGAGAAGAAATGCCGTTGCGGCATCGGATGGGGAAAGCATAGAAAGAAAAAAAAGTTGTCGCTAACGAGTTTTTATACGCGTCACCGTATAGAATTTCTTAACAACTTCACGGGTTTTCCCGAAGTTCGTTGCATTTCTTTTCATTGCACCGTTGGGCGTTTTGGGCACGCTCCCGTCTTGGTCCCGACACGCCGAGTCATATGAACACACGCTTTCTCGAAACCTTCGTCACGCTGGCCAAGCTGCGCAACTTTCGCGCGACGGCTGCGGCGCTGCACGCGACGCCCGCGGCGATCTCGCAACGGCTCAAAGTGTTGGAAGAGGAGTTGAAAACCGCACTCGTCGACCGCGACAGCCGTGAGTTCCGGCTCACCCCGAACGGCGAATACCTGCTGGGTTATGCGAAGGCGGTCGTGGAGGCGGCGCGGCGTCTGCAAACGGCCGCGTCGGGCGAGAGCACGATGCGCGGACGGTTGCGTCTCGGCGTGATCGAGACCGTTGTCCATAGCTGGCTGCCGCACTATTTGCGGCGATTGGCGGCCGACTACCCCACGTTGGAAGTCGAGTTGACGGTCGACGTCTCGGTGCAGTTGCAGCGACGCCTGATTGCCGACGAACTCGACCTCATCATCCGCGTGGAGGGCAGCGACGACAGCAGCGTGGTGTGCGACGCACTTGCCAATTACCCGGTGCACTGGATCGCGCGCACGGGCATGTTTCCGAACTCACGCAGCAGCCTGGCGAAGCAGGTGCTGCAACATCCGATCCTCACTTACGGGCGCGGCACGGCGCCGCATCGTGCGCTAGAGGACATTGTGGAGAAGCTGGCGGGCGTGCACGGCGTGCCGCTCTCGGAGACGCGCATCACCGGCTCGCCGTCGATTGCCGTGATCGTGCAGTTGGTTCGCGACGGGTTCGGGGTCGCGGCGATTCCGCGTCTGTTCGTCGACGATCTGATTGCGAGCGGAGAAGTCGCGGAGCTGCCGTTGCAGCCGGCGCCGCCGTCCATCGTGGTGTCGATGTCGCGGCGCGCCGACGCGCCGCTCTTCGTTCACGGTGCCGCGACCGCAGCGCGCACCGCTTGCGCCGAGTACTGCCGCAAAAGCGACCGCCGGCTGGTGGAATTGCTGTAACGGGCGGCTCAGCGGAAGTGCGCGAGCCGCGTGAGGAACGTGTAGTCCGCCTCGGCAGCCATCAGCCCCATCAACACCAGCAGTGCCAGCGGCGGAATCAGGATCGCATAGACGAGCGCGAGACGCTCCCAGCGCATGTGCATGAACACCGCCACGATAAGCCCCGCCTTGGCCACCATCAGCGCGAGTATCAGCCCCCAGCGCAGATAGCCTTGCAGGTTGGCATAGTCGACCAGATACGACAGCGTCGAGAGCACGAACAGCAGCCCCCATACCTTGAGGTAGATGCCGACCGAGTGCTGTTGCCCCTTCGCGTCTGCCCCGGTAACGGCCGTGTGCACAACCGGTGTTGTCGTGGATTCCATCGCGCCTCCTACCAGAGATAAAACAGCGCAAAGATAAACACCCAGACGAGATCTACGAAGTGCCAGTAAAGGCCCGCGATCTCGACGAGTTGATAGTTATCGCGCCGCTCGAGCGTACCGTTGAGCACTTTGCGCATCACCGTGAGCAGATAGATGACGCCCGCACTCACGTGCAGCCCGTGAAAGCCGGTAATCATGAAGAAGCACGCACCGAACTGCGCCGCGCCCATCGCATTGCCCCAGGGCCGGATGCCTTCGTGAACGATCAGGTTGGTCCACTCGAATGCCTGCATGCCGACGAAAGCGATGCCGAGATACGCCGTGGCGAGAATGCAGGCCGCCGTCTTGTCGCGGTCGCGGCGGTATGCGAAGTTCACCGCCATCGCCATGCTGCCGCTGCTGCTGATGAGCACGAAGGTCATGATGGCGATGAGCAGCAACGGCACCGGATGACCGTTCACGTTGAGCGCGAAGATCTCTGCCGGGTTCGGCCACGCGGCGGTCGTCGATATGCGCACCGTCATGTAGCCGATGAGGAAGCTGCTGAACACGAACGTGTCCGAGAGCAGGAAGATCCACATCATCGCCTTGCCCCACGGCACGTGGAACGCGGCCCGGTCTCCCGACCAGTCGGTGACAACACCGCGCCAGCCGTCAGGCGGCGGCGCAGCGCGGGGAACGGCAGACGATGACGTATTCACGATGCAACTCCTCGTGCCATGGCAAACGCATCACATCACGGACTCAACCCGCCGGTGCCGCACAAGCGCTGCGCGATCTCCGGTGTGAGGTTGACGATCGCGGCGAACAGCACGACCCACAGCACGAACAGAAAGTGCCAGTACTGCGCCGTCAGCGACAGGCGGCGGGCGCGCGTGGCGGACGTGAAGCGGCGCGGTATCGGACATGCCCACGCCACCAGCCCGCCGATCAGATGCAATGCGTGCAGACCTGTCAGCAGAAAAAAGAAGCTGTTCGCAGGATTGCCGGACACCCCGTAGCGGTGCGCCACCAGATCGCGCCAGACCCACAGTTGGCCCGCAACGAAGGCGAGCGCCAGCACGCCCGCGAGACCCCAGTCGCGCCGCGAGCGCCGCCATTCGCCGCGCCGGGCCTGCGAGGCCGACGACTGCATCACGATGCACGCGGCGCCCAGCAAGCCCGTGGTGACCCACAACGCGTTGACGGGTGGCAGCGCACGCCAGTCCCCGAGACTCATGCGCATCACGTAAGCGACGAGCATTAACGAGAACAGCATGCCGATCACGCCCATAAGCCACCAGAGCGCGATCTGCGACGCCGCGCGGCGGCGCGGCGGTGCGACGGGCACGCCTCCCGAGGGCATCGGCGGCCAGGACGGCGCGGGTCTCATGATGTAGCTCCCTTGGGCGACTCGGGTGAACCAGGCGAATCCGGTGGAGACGGCGGCAACGGCGGGGGGATGTCGCGGCGAGGCAGCGCCGCCGAATCGCCGTACACGAGCGTGGCCGGCCGGCGAGGGTCGGGCGCGAGGTTCTGCGGCACGAAGTCGTCGATATCGCCCGGCACGCTGTACTCGTAGGGCCAGCGATAGGCCACTGGCAGCACCGGCCCCCAATTGCCGTGAACCGGCGGCACGTCGGGCGTCTGCCATTCGAGCGAAGCGGCACGCCACGGATTCGCGCCCGCCGGTTTGCCGTGGCGCAGACTCCAGGCCAGATTGAACAGGAACAGGAACTGACCGGTGGCGACAATAAACGCCGCCACCGAAATGTAGGCGTTCATCGTGTGCGCCGATTCGGGAATGAAGCTGTAGTTCTGGAACTCGTAGTAGCGACGCGGCATGCCGAGCACGCCGAGGTAGTGCATCGGGAAGAAGATCGCGTAGGTGCCGAGAAACGTGATCCAGAAATGCCATTGGCCGAGACGATCGTTCAGTCGCTTGCCGGTGATCAGCGGATACCAGTGATAGATGCCGCCGAAGATCACCAGCAGCGGCGAGACGCCCATCACCATGTGAAAGTGAGCGACGACGAAGTAGGTATTCGACAACGGCATGTCCACGCTGACGTTGCCGAGGAAGAGTCCGGTAAGCCCGCCGATCACGAAGGTGCTGATGAAGCCGATGGCAAACAGCATCGGCACCGTGAGGTGAATGTCGCCGCGCCACAGCGTGAGCACCCAGTTGTAGACCTTGATGGCAGTCGGGATCGCGATGATGAGTGTGGTTGTCGCGAAGAAGAAGCCGAAATAGGGATTCATGCCGCTGATGAACATGTGGTGCGCCCAGACGACGACCGAGAGCACGCCGATGGCGAGAATCGCCCAGACCATCATGCGGTAGCCGAAGATGTTCTTGCGCGCATGCACACTGATGAGATCCGAGACGATGCCGAACGCGGGCAACGCGACGATGTACACCTCAGGATGGCCGAAGAACCAGAACAGATGCTGGAACAGCAGCGGGCTGCCGCCGCGATAGTCGAGCGGCTGCCCCATCGACACGATGGCCGGCATGAAGAAGCTCGTATGCAGGGTCTTGTCGAGCAGCATCATCACGGCGGAGACAAACAACGCGGGGAACGCGAGGAGTGCCAGCACCGTTGCCATCACGATGCCCCAGACCGTGAGCGGCATGCGCAGCAACGTCATGCCCTCGGTGCGCGCTTGCAGCACCGTCGTGACGTAATTCAGGCCCCCCATCGTCGCTGCCACGATGAAGATCGCCAGCGAGACGAGCATCAGCACGATGCCCCATTCGGTACCCGGCGTGCCCGGCAGGATCGCTTGCGGGGGATAAAGCGTCCAGCCCGCGCCTGTCGGGCCGCCCGGTACGAAGAAGCTCACCATCAGCACGATGACCGCCAGCAGGTAAACCCAGTAACTGAGCATGTTCAGGAACGGGAAGACCATGTCGCGCGCGCCGACCATCAGCGGGATCAGGTAATTGCCGAAGCCGCCGAGGAAAAGTGCCGTGAGCAGATAGATCACCATGATCATGCCGTGCATGGTGACGTACTGATAGTAGTGATTGGCGTCGATGAAGGAGAACTTGCCGGGGAAGCCCAGTTGCATGCGCATGAGGTTCGAGAGCACGAGCCCCACGAGGCCGACCGCGATGGCCGTGCACGCGTATTGCACCGCGATCACCTTGTGATCCTGACTCCAGACGTATTTCGTCCAGAAATCGTAGGAACCGCCGGGGTGTGCGCCGGCATGGGCAGCGCTGTCGGAACTGTCGGGATCTCCGGTCATGAGATGTCTCCCTGTGTTGTTGTGGGTGCGGTGGCTTCTCTCGGTTTCGTATTCCGGTGCGGCTTCTCAACGTTGCTTCTTGGTGATGCTTCTCAGCGTTGCCTGTCGGTATCGCCTCGGTCAGGTGTTTTGCCGCCTACGGGGCAGGCCGGATCATCGGCACACTCGGCTGTGACGGGCCCGACGACGGGTTACCGGACTGCCGTGGCGGGATCGCCAGCGGCGGTGCGTTGGTATTCGGGTCGTTCTGCAACGGCAGGCCGGCCGTCCCTCCCTGTCGGCGGGCGGGTTGCGACGGTCGCTGCGTACCGGCATACGGCGACGCGGAGGGCGTCAGCGGCGCGAACTGGACCGGTGGGCGGGGGGTTTGCACAGCGTCCTGCGCCAATTGAATGGTAGGCGCAGGCGTCTGCGGGGCCGCCTGCACGGACGTCGACACGAGGATGGAAGCGACAGCGGTAACAGCGGCGGTATGAAGCATGCGTGCCGGCCTATTGGCGGTAGAGACGGACATAGGGGGCGTGGTGGCCTGCGCAGCAACAGGTGCGGCGGGCGAAGACGCCGGGGTAGCCGGCTGCGCCGGTGTCAGCCCGGGCGACGCCGCAGTGCTTAATGTCTTGATGTAAGCGATGAGCGCCTTTAGCTCGTCGTCGGTCAAATCGAGCTTCGGCATGATCGGTGCGAAGCCTTTGGGCACGCGAGCGGTTGGATTGCGAATGAAAGCGGAAAGGTACGCCTCGTCGACGTGTGCCGAACTGCCGTCCTGAAACGTCTCCGTCTTGCCGAACAGGCCGTGCCAAGTGGGTCCGACACCGGGCGCGCCGTCGACGGTGTGGCAACTGGCACATCCCTTGGCCTGCGCCAGCAACTTCCCTTTGGCGGCGAGCGGGTCAAGCATCGCCGCGCCCGCATGTTGTGCTTGCAGTGCAGCAAATGTGGGCAGTTTGGCGACCCAGGCATCGTAGGCGGGCTTGTCGTCGACGACGACCACGCCACGCATGTTCGCATGCCCCACGCCGCAGAGTTGGGCGCAAAGGATGTCGAAACGTCCGGTGCGCGTGGGGGTGAGCCACATTTGCGTGACCATGCCGGGCACCATGTTCATCCGCGTGCGGAACGGCGGGACGTAAAAATCGTGCAGGACGTCTTTTGCGCGCAGCAGCAATTTCACAGGCTCGCCGACGAGCAGATGGAGTTCCGGGGCGTCGACGATGCGATTGTCCTGATTCGCAGGGTCCTTGGGATTGAGGCCGAGCGGGTTCTCGGCGGTGACATAGCTGGGGTCGGAAGCGCCGAGACGGCCGTCCGGACCGGGCAGGCGAAAGCGCCACTGCCACTGTTGACCGACAACCTCGACGACGCGCGCATTGGCGGGGGGATCGATGAGCTTGGCATAGACGAACAGGCCGGGCGCGAGCATGGCGGCAATGCCAACGGTGGTAATGCCGATCAGCCAGCCTTCGAGACGCCGGTTATGCGGCTCGTAGGCGGCCCGATGACCGTCGCGATGGCGATAGCGGAAGATCGCCCAGGCGACGAAGAGATTCACGACAACGAAGGCTACGCCGGTGATGATCAGCGTAATGGTGAGGGTGTCGTCCATCTGGCGCCAGTTCGACGCCAGCGGGGTCAGCCACCACGGGCTCCAGAAGTGGAAGGCGAGCGCGGCGGCGACAATGACGATCAGGAGGATCGGGAGGGCCATGGCGCGCAGTGATACCAATGCGCGCGGACGCCAAAGTGCACGCCCGCCCGGCGTTTGCCGTACGAATCGTCTTGCACGATGCCGACCTCCTTGTTGTCTATCCTCCTTGCGCACCCCGCATTCGTGGCGCAATCGCTCCTCTGTGGAGCATGCACCATGAGCTTGGTGTCATTAAGGCTAGACGCTCATGCGCGCCTGTCAAGTTCTCAGCAAGCGACGTCGGTGCTGCGCCGCAACAATTCACTGCTGCCTGCGCCTCACAGGAGCAATACAATCAAGGGCGTAGCCTGGGAAGACGGTGCGCTAGAACCGTGAATTCGAATTCGCGCCATATTGCCATCCAACGCACGAGAACCGATCGTTTACCTCTCGGCGTTGACGGCTTGTGTGCCATTACCGTTCTCGACCAGTCCATAGACTTCGATGGTCGCGCAGCCCCTCCGGTAAAGTGGACTCGCCGGCCACATTCCCCCGCCAGCGGCGATCCATCAGGGGTTCGTACCACCGGCCTTCCTGCCATCGATACGATGCAAGACGGGCGGTGCGCTTACCGAGTCGAGTTCGGCCCCAGTGGCCAGCGCGATCGACATGAGCAGATCGCGTGTTGCGCCCGAATCCCGACGGTCCAGCCCGTACTCCAAACGGTTCATGAGGTTCACCAAGCGCTCGCCGACGATGCAAGGCTCGTTCGCCTTCATGATCTTGGGATGAGATGTCCCCTCCGCATTGCTGCTTGCTATCAGCAGTTCTTCGTAGAGTTTTTCGCCCGGACGTAGACCTGTGACCTCGATTTCGATATCACCGTCAGGGCAATCTGCGTCGCACACGGTGTGCCCTGCAAGACGAATCATGTTGCGCGCCAAGTCGATGATCTTCACGGGTTCGCCCATATTGAGGAGGAAGACTTCTCCGCCCTGCGCCATGCTGCCCGCCTGAATCACCAGCTCGACGGCCTCGTGAATCGACATGAAATATCGTGTGACGTCTTCATGGGTCACCGTCACGGGCCCGCCGTTCTGAATCTGCTCCTTGAACAGCGGAATCACCGACCCGCTCGACCCCAGCACATTGCCGAAGCGCACTGCGCAGAAACGCTGTCCCGTGCCGCGTTCGGCAGCAGTACGCGCGGCATCCTGCACCACCAGTTCGGCCCAGCGCTTGGTTGCACCCATCACATTCGTCGGCCGTACTGCCTTGTCCGTCGAAATCAGGACAAATGTTTCCACACCCGCCGCCAATGCGCTTTGCGCCAGCGCACGCGTGCCAAGCACGTTATTTCGAGTGCCCTCGATGACGTTGGCCTCCACCAGCGGCACATGCTTATGCGCCGCGGCGTGGTAGACCGTCTGAATGCGATTGTCTTCGATCAGGCGTCGCATGAGCGCCTCGTCCGTCACCGACCCGAGGCAAGCCTGTACCGGGATATCCACAAGACCGCGGATATGCCGCTCAATCTGATAAAGCGCATGTTCGCTCGATTCGACGAGCACCATGCGCGAAGGGTTCTGCAAAGCAATCTGCCGGCAGAGTTCCGAGCCGATCGACCCTCCGGCGCCTGAGACAAGCACGCGCTTGTCAGTAATACTGCGTCCGAGCAAAGACGGGTCGGCTGCGACCGGATCGCGTCCGAGCAGATCACCGATGTTCACTTCGCGCACCATATTCACCAGGTGGCGGCCACTCGCAATATCAACGAGCGCGGGCAAGATACGCACGTGCACCCGATGCCGCTCCAGCAAAGCCACGACTTCCCGGCGTCGAGCTGCCGACACCGACGGAAGCGTCACGATGACATCGTGAATACCGAACTGGTCGATCAGTGACCGCAAACGCTTCGGCGAGTAGACGCGAACCCCCGCGACGTCGGTGCCGTGCAGGCGCGGATCGTCGTCCAGGAAACCCGCCGGCAATAATTCCTTGCCTTGCCGCAACGATGCCGCCAGTTGGCGCCCAGCCGCGCCAGCGCCGTAAATCATCACCTGGCGCCCGCGAAAGCGCTCCTTGACCGGCTTCCAAAGTACCCAGCGCGCAAGAAACCGGCTGCCACCCAGCAGAATGAATCCGATCATCCAGTACATCAGCGGCACGGACCGGGGCATGCCCTCGTATCCGGTCATCGATGTCAGAAACGCCAACCCGGTCCAGCACAGCGCCGCCAGTGTCATAGCCCGTGCGGCAGCCCACAGCGCGTACTCCCCCACGTAGCGAATGATCGAACGGTACAGCCCGAAGACAACGAAAAACGGCAGCGCAAGCAAAGGCGCCGCCGCCAAAAGCAGTACTTGCCGGGAATTCGGTACGAAGAAATCTCCGAGACGGATCGAGTATGCCGCCCATCCCGCGAACGTCATCAGTACGATGTCCGTCACCAACATTAGCACCTGTTTGTACGGCCTCGGCATGCTCGTCAGGTGCGAACTGAAAATTTTACGCATGGTCAGGCCTCCCGGCACCGAGTTTGCTCCCCGTAACGACCAACGGAGCGTAAGCGGCCACAAGGCACGCCCAGCTTGCCTCAGGCCATGCCAACGATAGCCAAGCTAGCGGCAGCAACCAGAAAACATTCAATCCCACGAACAGAAGCGTGACACGTTTATGGGAGCCCCAGCGCCTCGAGAGTCGCTGGTACGCGTGGCTTCGATGAGCCTGCGACCATCGCTGCCCCGACGCCATCCGCCGTACCAGCGTCACGGTTGCATCCGCGACGAATGCTGCGGCGAGAATCGCCCAGGCCGAATAGGTCATCCATCCGGCACGGGTGCTGATCAGAACCAGACCGAACATGACGAACGCCAGATAAGTGCTGCCCACGTCCCCCATGAAAATCTTCGCAGGCGGCCAATTCATGCAGAGGAATCCGAACGACGCCGCCGCCAGCGCGATCATCCATTGCCAGACCGGCGTGCCAGACAAGTCGGGTTGTACATACACACCGAGTGCAGCCGCGCCGAGCAGCATGAAAATGCATTGCGTCGCAGCAATGCCGTCGATGCCATCCATGAAATTAAACAGATTGATCCACCATACATTGGCGATCGTCAGCGGCACCGCTAACCAAAGTCCCGGGATGACCCATTGCGCGCTCAGCGGCAACGCAGCCGGCGACCAATACAGCCAGATCAACGCACCGCTTGCCAGCAACTGCACGGCGAAACGGAGTTTTGCGGACACTTGTGCAACGTCGTCCCAGAAACCGACAACTGCGATCAGCAACGACAGAAGCGTCAGCCCCTGGCGGATTTCACCGTCTCCCACCCAGACGGCGGTGGCGACACCAGCCAGCACAATGCCCACCCCCCCGCCCTGTGGCGTAGGCCGTGCATGCGACGAGCGGTGGTTCGGCGCTTGCACGAGGTGCAAGCGAACCGCATGACGCCGCAAGAATACGGCGGCAACCCACGCAACTCCCGCGGCAAACAACCATAAAAATAGTCCGTGAAGCGTCATCACTCTTCTTCCAGGCATCGAGCCGGTAACGGGTGTCAGCGCTCATGTTCCGTGAGTCGGAAACGGTAATTGCGCGCCACGCCGGCCGACGCTCCCTATCGATCGTTCAGCGTCTGCGGCGTTCCCCGGCGCGACGCTATTCTCATATTAAGCCGCCGCTTCCGGCAGACGCTTATCGAGCGAAGCACGCGATCTTTCGTTCATGGCTTCGCCCGTTTAACACTATGCCCCCCCCGACTCAGACGCTCACACCGGCTGGCGCCAAACGACACGTTGAATGTAGTCGATGTAGCTCAGAATGACGCGGGCCACTTTCTCGGAGACATTCGGGGCGTTGTAGTCGGCCACCATGCGCAGCAAACGATGGTCGTCCCGTGGCTGGCTTTCCAAAATCGCAAGTGCCTGCTTGACGCGCGCCCAACGCAGACCCGTCAACATGACGGCACCCTCTTCCATCCCCTCGGGACGCTCATGCGCCTGGCGAATATTAAGGGCGGGGAAGTTGAGCACCGACGACTCTTCGGTAATCGTTCCGCTGTCGGACAGTACTGCGCGAGCGCGCATCTGAAGATGTACGTAATCAAAGAAGCCGAGTGGCTTCAGGAGCTCAACGCGATTGTCCAGCGTAAGGCCCGCAGCCTCGATCCGCTTGCGAGTTCGTGGGTGCGTCGAGACGATGACACGCCGATCGTATTGCGCAGCAAGTTGATTCAGTACGTCGGCCAACTGTGCAAGCTCTTCCGGTGCGTCGACATTCTCTTCGCGATGGCAGCTTACGACAAAATACTCATTCGCCTTCAACGCAAGGTCGGCCAGTACTGTCGAAGCGTCGATCGCCGGCCGGTAGTGCGTCAGAACCTCATACATCGGACTGCCAGTCTTGACGATGCGATCCGGCGAAATGCCCTCGCGCAGCAGATATTCGCGCGCGATATCGCTGTAGGGCATGTTGATATCCGACGTATGGTCGACAATCTTCCGATTAGTCTCTTCCGGAACACGCGCGTCGAAACACCGGTTACCCGCTTCCATATGGAACACGGGGATATGCCTGCGCTTGGCGGAGATGGCCGCCAGACAGCTGTTCGTATCGCCCAGAATGAGTACCCCGTCCGGCGCCTCCTCGGCAAGGACAGGGTCCACCTTGGCAATCACGTTGCCGATCGTCTCGGCAACGGTCGTGCCGACCGCATCGAGAAAGTAATCCGGCTTCCGAAGTCCCAGATCATCGAAAAAAATCTGGTTCAGCTCATAGTCGTAGTTCTGGCCCGTGTGGACAAGAACGTGATCGAAGTACCGGTCGAGCGCGGCGATCACGCGCGAAAGACGGATGATCTCCGGACGGGTACCCAGGACAGTAACAATTTTCAAACGCTTGGTCATGGTCTTACACGGGCTCAGCGAAGGTATCGGGATTGGCCGGGTCGAAAATGTCGCCGGACCAGAACATCGTCAGCAAGTCCCCACTACCTGTATTGGTGATGTTGTGCGTATGCAGTGTCGGCATGTCGACATAGCATGGCGAATCGCCGGTCACGCGAAATTCAGTGACATCATCGGTCAACAGACGCCGCAAGCGGATTGTTGCCTCGCCGCTCAACACCAGGAAGCGCTCGATCTTGAAAAAATGAAAATGGTTGCCGCGGGTAATGCCGGGATGTGTCGTGGACAGAAATGCCTGCCCTTCCCGGTCGGTCTTGACGGCTTCGAACAGACTACCGCGCGCATCGGTGCGCAACGGCAACACGACAGGGTAATGCTGCGGGTAGAGATACGACCGGTAGGTGTTAAAAAGCGCCAATTCGAAGCGGTCGGCCAATACCGGGATCACGCCTTCGTCGCGATAGCGCTGCTGGAACTTCGTCAACAACGCCAGCAACTGCGTCACCGAAATCGGACGGCCAGACAATGTTTGGTCACCATCGACGGGGTCGGCAAGAAGTGCGCCGATCGCCAACGACACTTCATGGCAATGCACGTAGTCGAAGGTCGCATCGACCTTGATCTCGGGCGTCTCCCCGTTGACGAGTTGGTGGCAAAAGGTCGCAACGACGGAATTGTAGAAGGGCCGACCGTGCTCACCGAAGACGTTCGGCAAAATCAGGTTGGTCAGTTTCGCACCGCTACGGATCGCCCATGCGCGCAGCGTCTCGGCGGCAGCTCGCTTGGAGTGCCCATACGGCGTGCCACGGTAGATATGCGTCGAGTTCGAATAGATGACGTACGGCGTCGCCCCCGTCGCCTCGCAAGCGGCAACGAGCGAGTCTGCCAGACCGACATTGGTCGCCGTCACTTCCGCTTCATTGCCGCGGTTCGCGCCCGCAAGATGGACAATGACGTCACAGCGTTTGACAAATGCCTCAAGCAATTCGGTCCGCGCGAAAGTTTCCCTTCCGGCGCAAACTATCGACAGCGTCTTATCCGTGGACAGGAAGCTCCGCAGGTGCCAAGCAATGAGGCCATTGCTTCCGGTGATCCCGACTGTCTTCATGCCTTGCCCTTTGCGGCACGATGTGCATCCAACTGGTGCACCACCTCAGGCAGGCTGAGCAAGAGCGTTTCGATCTCCGGCACCGTCAGACGGCGGGTGTTATGCGAGTGGTAGTCGTCGGTACTTGCCTCGACGACCGAACCTTCGGTAAAGAACTTTCCGTAGTTGAGATCGCGGCCGTCCATCGGTACGCGATAGTAGTCGCCAAGATCGTCCGCCCGCACAAGTTCCTCGCGGGTCGCCAGCGTCTCGTAGACCTTTTCGCCGTGGCGCGTGCCGATTTGCGCCACCGGATTGTCTGCGCCAAACAGGTTCTTGAGCGCCGTCACGAGATCAATCACCGTACAGGCCGGCGCCTTCTTGATGAAGATGTCACCGGAGCGCGAATGCTCAAACGCGAAAAGCACCAGATCAAGCGCATCGCGCAACGGCAACAGGAAGCGGGTCATTTCTCCGTCGGTAATCGTCAGCGGCTTGCCATCGCGAATCTGCTGAATAAACAGCGGAATGACGGAACCGCGCGAATACATTACATTGCCATATCGAACGCAGGAGATCGTGGTCTTGCCGCTGTCGCGGGACGCGGCCAGCGCCGCCTTCTCCATCAACGCCTTGGTCATGCCCATGGCGTTTACGGGGTAGACCGCCTTGTCGGTGCTGAGGCACACCAATTTGTCGACGCCGTGCCGGATCGCCGAGCGAATCACGTTCTCGCTGCCGACAACATTGGTCTTGACCGCTTGAATCGGGAAGAACTCGCATGACGGCACTTGCTTCAGTGCGGCGGCGTGGAACACCAGGTCTGCGCCCTCAATGGCGCCGTCGATACTGGCTTCATCACGGATATCCCCAAGATAGAACTTCACCCGCGGGTCGTTCAGTTCGATCCGCATGAGTTCTTGCTTGAGTTCGTCGCGACTGAACACGCGAATTTCGCCGCAGCCTTGTTCGCGCAGGTAATTACATACGGTGCGCCCGAACGAACCGGTTCCGCCAGTGATCAGGGCCGTTTTATCTTTGAAGGGACTCATTTTATATACGTTCATTTTCAGTTGATGCTTTACGGCCACCTTGAGCCAAGGCATGCATCCAACCGCAAAGTCGGTCAAGTAGCATGTTACGCTCGAAATGAGTGCCGAAATAGCGTCGGCCGTTCTGGCCAAGTTCAGCGCGCTGCGTTTCGTTCATGGCGGCGAGAGACAGCACCGACCGAGCCAAGCCTTCCGCGTCTCCTGCATCACACACCAACCCGGCGCCGGACTCCTTGACCAAGCGCGCGCCCTCGCCGTCGAGCGCCGCAACAACCGGCTTGCCGAACGAGAGGTAGGACTGCAACTTGCCAGGAATCGTCAGCGCGAATACCGGGTCGCGCTTGAGCGTAACCAGCAATGCGTCGGCCTGTGCGAAAAAGGCAGGCATCGTATCTAGCGGGTGCCGCCCAAGCAGCGCCACATTGCTCAGACCACGGCGCGACACTTCCGATGCCACCCAAGCCGACCGGCGGCCGTCGCCCACAATGGCCCAGGTGATGCGTGGCTCGTGTGCCGTGAGCGCGGCCGCATCGAGAATCGTACCGAAGTCCTGCGCATCCCCGACATTGCCGGCAAACATCACTTTGAATTCACCGGGCACCGTCACGGGTGGCCCCGCAGCGTCGCCGTTCGATGCCGAAAACAGGGACTCTGCTGTCGTCGGGAAGTAGTCGACGCGCTCCGCAGGCACGCCCCGGGATACCACGGACTCGACAAACCCGCGCGATTGAACGAGCACTTGATCGCAATGCCGGTAGATAAAGCGCACCAGTCCGTCAGCCAGACGCGCCGCCCAGCGCGATCGCGTCACGCCAATCGCTTCAAGCGTTTCCGGCCAGAGATCGAGAATCTGCAATTGCATCGGGGCGCGCTTGAGAGCGCGCAACATCATAGCGGGCAACGCCACCGTGATCGGCGATGTTCCATAGACGAAGATGACGTCGTACTTGCCACGGCAGAACCAGGGCGCCAGGAGGCATCCGGAGACAACAAAGGACAGATAGTTCATCGCAAGATGACGCCCCCGACCTTCAAACCTGGGCACGATCGGCACGCGGAAAACCGGGATGCCATCGTATGTTTCCCGCCAAGGCTTGAACCAGCCGTAGCCCTTGAATAGCTTTCCCGCAGGATAATTCGGCCGGGCAGTCAGGACCTCGACATCGTGACCCCGCTCCCGAAGCCCGGACGCCAGGTCGTTGATGCGGAAATTTTCCGGCCAGAAATACTGGCTGACGATCAGGACTCGCAAGATAGTTTGCCCTTTTTAACGATGCAATTCATAAATTCGGAGGCATCGCGCAATGGCAATGAAAGCTCTTGATTACCGCAGAAGCGCTTGACTGCGCGCGCTATCGAATACGGCGAATAGGGATCGAACGCGGCCTCGGGATCGAGCACATCGCGAACATAGTCGAGCTCAGAAGCGAGCACGGGCAACCCGGCTTGTCTGGCCTCGATCAATGGTAAGCCAAACGATTCCAGCGTGGACGGGAAGATCAGTGCGTCAGCGTCTGCGTACAATGCGCGGACTTCGCTGTGCGGCACATGGCCGAGATTCGTGACATGAAGCCCATGGCGGGCGCGCATAGCATCGATGTCGCCGCACAAGTCGGCGAATCGCGTAGCGTCCAGCGTGACCTGCAGGCTCGGAAACAGTCCTTCTTCGGCCAACAGGCACCAGGCCTGTAGCAATGTACGATGGTTTTTGTGCGGCTCGCCTGATGACACGTAGACGAAACGCCCTTGGCAAGCGGTTCGAGCGGTGACGCCGGCGCCAATGCTGCGCGAGTAGTGCCGCTTATCGGTAACAAACGGCAGAACATGCGCCAGCGGCTGTCCATGCGTTTTCTCGTCAAGCAACCGCTTCATGGTAGGCGTCTGCACGATGAATTCATCGACGTTACCGATACGTCCTGAAAGCCATCTGCGCTCAACGGAGATACGCAAACGGTCTTTGAGCGAGAAGTTGTCCAAGGGGGTCTCGTCGATCAGGTAGCGATTTTGCAGAAAGACGCGCACCCAGCCGCGCAGCTTGAACAGGGGAGGCAAGTTGCCAAAGCAGAGCACGACGTCGCCGCTGCCCGTATTGGCGGCCAACCACCGCTCGGCACGCAGGCGTGCCATCGGCGTAGGTTTGACGCGCACGATATCGATGCCTCGCACCGCACCTTCCGCCAGCGCCATACGGCTGTCCAGCAACGCTGTGATCGGACCTCCAGGGGCTTGCCGGAGCAGCGCGTCGAGCAATGTTCGGCCACCGCCCTGGTGGACGTTCGTGGCGTGGATGATCAACTTGCTGGACATAGGTATCGGTGTCGAATCCGGCCAATGTCGTCGGATTGCCTGTCGGACGGTAAGGGAAAAGCAAGCGGATGGCGCACGGCGGCTTCAGCGGGCGGTGTTATGAATGGGACCAGCGCAGAGCAACATCGCCATCATGGCGATCGATCGCATCTTCCGGGATAGGTCGGCGGACGGTGGTTCGGCAATATCAATCGGGCAAACGAAGCAGGATTGTAAAACACCTCGGATCGCGGGACGTTGCGTATGCGCAACCCTCAGCATCTCGGCACCGCGCGTTTTGGCCGACGAACGGCAATGTTGCCGCGCGTCCTTTACCCGGCGGTTGACACGTCTGACAAGTCATGGTCGAATCCCGGGAGTTCAATGGTTGAACGCTGACGGCGGTTCGACTCACCCCAGGTAGAGGCCGATGTCGCAAGCGATTATTTCTGGCGCTTGCCACTACATTTCCCTTCGGATATGGACGAGATTCACTACCGAATACTGCGATTATTAGCCGAAAACCCTACCATCTCTCAAAGAGAGCTTGCCAGAGTTCTCGGCGTGAGCTTGGGTAAGGCCAATTACTGCTTGCGCGGCCTGCTGGGGAAGAGTTGGGTAAAAGTACAGAACTTCCACAACAGTGAAAACAAACGCGCGTACGCATACTTGTTGACGCCCGCAGGCATCGAGGCCAAGGCCAAGCTGACGTTGTCCTATTTACGTCGGAAGCAAGCGGAATACGAGGCGATGCGCCGCGAAATCGATGCGTTGCAAGAGGAAGTCGACGCATCCGGCGACCTCGGTGCCGAAGTGAGAGCTTAATCGGTGAGGCCCAGCGCCCGAGCATACGACGCCCTGGAGCGAATTTAATTAAACGATCGCCGTTCGGCATACGCAAAGCCAACGGATGACGATGCATTTCTTCATCCCATTCAACCCGCGATTTGTATTGGAACAGTATGGAATTTGGCGAAGTAGTGCTTCAGCCGGTGATTCTTTCGGGCGGATCCGGCACGCGTTTATGGCCGCTTTCACGCGAGCAATATCCAAAGCAGTTGCTGCAGTTGACGTGCGAGCGCTCGATGTTGCAGGAAACGGCCCGACGCGTGGACGGGCTGTCGAAGACCGCAGCACTGCGAGCGCCGATCATCGTTTGCAATGAGGCGTATCGCTTCATTACCGCAGAGCAGATGTTAGCGGCGGGCAAGCCCTCGAGCCAAATCGTGCTCGAACCGTTTGGCCGAAATACCGCACCCGCGCTCACCCTGGCCGCCTTGGTCGCAATGCAATCGGATGCGGACCCAGTACTGCTCGCAATGCCTGCCGATCATGTGATCAGCAACGTGGCGGCTTTTGAGGCGGCCGTGGCATCGGCACTCCCGCTCGCCGCCGACGGCGGGATCGTGACCTTCGGTATCGTGCCTGACCGAGCCGAGACGGGTTACGGCTACATTCGCACGGGTCAGCGACGGACGGACGGTGTTGCGCTGGCGCTGACGCAATTTGTCGAAAAACCTGACAACGCTACTGCACAGCGATATCTCGAAAGCGGCGAATATCTCTGGAACAGCGGACTGTTCGTGTTGCGTGCGAGCGCCTGGATACAAGCCTTGGCTCGCTTCCAGCCAACGATGCTTGAAGCCTGTCGCGCCGCCATCGAAGGAGGTCGCACGGACGTTGATTTTCGCCGCATCGATGCTGCCGCCTTCGAGGCGTGTCCGTCGGACTCAGTCGATTACGCGGTCATGGAACCGCTGTCGGCCGCCCAGTCCGCCGAGATGCCGTGCCACGTGATCCCGTTGTCGGCAGGCTGGTCGGACGTCGGCTCGTGGGAATCTCTGTGGCAGGTGTCCGAAAAGGACGATGCCGGCAACGTCACGCGAGGCGATGTGCTTATGCACAATGCACGCGATAATCTTATATTTGCCGAAGATTGCGTGGTGGCGTGTGTTGGCGTGGACGACCTGATCGTGGTTGAGACACCCGATGCCGTATTGGTGGCCCACAAAGACGCCACCCAAGACGTCAAGCATATCGTGTCGCGCCTCAAGGTGGAGCAATTTAGCCAGGCCAACACCCACCGCAAGGTGCACCGCCCTTGGGGATGGTACGACAGCATTGACGCCGGGCAGCGGTTCCAGGTCAAGCGCATTGTTGTGAAACCGGGCGCATCGCTTAGTCTACAGATGCACCATCACCGCGCGGAGCACTGGGTCGTCGTGCATGGCACGGCCAAAGTGACACGCGGCGACGAAACCATCCTGCTGTCGGAAAACCAGTCCACCTATATCCCGCTGGGGACCGTCCATCGGCTTGAAAACCCAGGCAAATTTGATCTCGAAATCATCGAGGTTCAGTCGGGCAGCTATCTGGGCGAGGACGACATCGTACGATTTGAAGATACTTATGGACGAACAAATGGTTAAAAGCGAACGAAAAGTTGCCCTGATTACGGGCGTTACCGGTCAGGATGGCGCGTACTTGGCCGAGTTCTTGCTTGGCAAGGGCTATGAAGTGCACGGCATCAAACGCCGCACTTCGCTGTTCAATACTGACCGGATTGACCATCTGTTCCAAGACCCTCACGTCCCGGATCCGCGCTTCATACTGCATCATGGCGATCTGACCGACTCGTCAAGTCTCGTGCGCATTATTCAGCAGACCCAGCCGGACGAGATCTATAACCTCGCCGCACAGAGCCATGTCGCGGTGTCGTTCGAAGAGCCCGAGTACACGGCCAATTCGGATGGTTTGGGCGCATTGCGAATTCTCGAAGCCATGCGGATTCTCGGCCTGGAAAAAAAGACCCGTTTCTACCAGGCATCGACGTCCGAACTGTACGGCCTGGTGCAGGAAATACCGCAGAAGGAAACGACGCCGTTCTACCCGCGCAGCCCCTATGCGGTGGCCAAACTCTATGCCTACTGGATCACGGTGAACTACCGCGAAGCCTACGGCATGTATGCCTGCAACGGCATTCTTTTCAATCACGAAAGCCCGATCCGCGGCGAGACGTTTGTCACGCGCAAAATCACCCGCGCACTTGCGCGCATCAAGCTCGGCCTGCAGGAAAAGCTGTTCCTTGGCAACCTGAACGCCTTGCGTGACTGGGGTCACGCTCGCGATTACGTCGAGATGCAGTGGTTGATGTTGCAGCAGGACACTCCGGACGACTTCGTGATCGCGACCGGCGAGCAGCATAGTGTGCGCGATTTCGTCAATCGCGCCGGCGATGCCCTTGGCCTTCAGTTTGAATGGCACGGCGAGGGGGTCGATGAAGTGGGCATTCTGACCGCTGCCGAAGGCGAGAGTGCGCAGACGCTGATCGGCAAGGCTGTCGTTGCCGTCGATCCACGCTATTTCCGCCCGACCGAAGTCGAGACGCTCCTGGGCGACGCGAGCAAGGCACACGACAAGTTGGGCTGGAAGCCACAGACAAGCTTTGCCGAGCTGGTACGCGAAATGGCCGAGTCCGATCTCCGCGAAGCGGAGTTCGAATTACAGGTCAAGGCCTCGGGCCACAAGGCCCTGCGCTATCAAGGCTGACCATGCAGCGTATCTTGTTGACGGGCGGCAGCGGCATGGTCGGGCGCAATATCGTCGAGCGCGCCGGTGCGGGCCGACGGGTATTCCTGACCCCAACCTCACGCGAGCTGGATCTGTGCGACTACGCGAAAGTTGAAGCCTATATGGCCGAACACCGTCCCGATGTCGTGATCCACGCTGCCGGGCTGGTTGGCGGCATACAGGCAAATATTGCGGCGCCGGTCGATTTTCTTGTCAAGAATCTCGACATGGGACGCAACGTGGTCATGGCCGCCAAGGCCATCGGCGTGCCACGGTTACTGAACCTCGGAAGCTCTTGCATGTATCCGCGCAATGCCGCGAACCCGCTATCGGAGGAGATGGTACTGCAAGGCGAGCTTGAACCGACGAACGAGGGCTATGCAATCGCCAAGATCGTGACCGCACGGCTTTGCCAGTACGTGCGCCGCGAAAACAGCCGGCTCGACTACAAGACGCTCATTCCCTGCAACCTCTACGGCCGCTTCGACAAATTCGCACCGCAGAATTCACATCTGATTCCGGCCATCATCCACAAGGTCCACACCGCCAAGGTTTCCGAGCAGGATTCGGTCGAGATCTGGGGGGATGGCACGGCGCGGCGCGAATTCATGTACGCCGGCGATCTGGCCGACGCAATCCTCCATGCGCTCGACGATTTCGAGGGACTGCCCGAGATGACAAACATCGGGCTGGGTCATGATTTCAGCATCAATGAATATTATGAAATCGCCGCCAGGGTCATCGGTTGGCAGGGCAAGTTCGAGCACGATCTGAGCAAACCGGTCGGTATGAAGCAGAAACTCGTGTCGATCGAAAGACAAACCACCTGGGGCTGGCAAGCGAAATCAAGTCTCGAGGACGGCATTGCCAAAACCTATGACTATTACTTGAAGGACTATCTCGGATGAGCTTTCAATATCCACTCGCCACGTCTTCCTGGGGACCCGAGGAGTATGACGCCATTCAGCGCGTTGTCGCGTCTGGCATGTTTTCCATGGGGCCGAAAGTAGCGGAATTCGAGCGTTGCTTTGCTGACTATGTCGGCAGCAAGTACTGCGTGATGGTGAATTCCGGATCGTCGGCCAATCTATTGATGGTGGCAGCACAGTTCTACACGAAGAATCCGGCGTTCAAGCTGGAGCGAGGCGACGAAGTGATCGTGCCCGCCGTGTCGTGGAGCACCACGTACTACCCTCTGTACCAATACGGACTGAAGTTGCGTTTCGTCGATATCGATCTCGAAACGCTCAACTATGATCTGGATGCACTCGAAGCCGCGATTACCGAAAAAACTCGCGCGATCATGGTCGTGAACCTGCTGGGCAACCCCAATGACTTCGCCCGCCTCAAGCAGATCATCGGCAAGCGCGAAATCGTCATGATCGAAGACAACTGCGAGTCGATGGGAGCGACTTTCGAGAATCGTCAGACCGGTACGTTCGGGATCATGGGCAGCTACAGCGCCTTTTTCTCGCACCATATCTCGACGATGGAAGGCGGCATGATCGTCACCGACGACGAGGAGCTTTATCACATCCTCCTGTCGTTGCGCGCGCATGGCTGGACTCGCAACCTGCCGAAGTTCAACCACGTGTGCGGCGAGAAGAGCGATGATCCGTTCAAGGAATCGTTCCGCTTCATGCTGCCCGGCTATAACGTCCGCCCGCTGGAGATGTCGGGCGCGATCGGTATCGAGCAGGTCAAGCGGTTGCCCGAGCTGATTCGTGCGCGCCGCGCCAACGGCGCACGACTTCAAGAAGTGATGGCAGGTCATCCGGAGTTGATGATCCAACGCGAAATCGGTGAGAGCAGCTGGTTCGGGTTCAGTCTGGTGATTCGCCGGGGTTCGTCGCTGACCCGAGATACGCTGGTCAAGCGACTCAACGAAGCAGGCTTCGAGTGCCGCCCGATCGTGGCAGGTAACTTTGCCAAGAACGATGTCGTGAAGTATTTCGATCATTCGATTGCAGGGGAATTGCGAAACGCGGAGCACATCGATCATTCCGGCCTGTTCGTTGGCAACCATCACTATCCGATTGAAAACGCTATTTCCGCGTTGAGGCAGATCTAAGTCATGAAAGCAGTGATTCTCGCCGGTGGACTTGGAACCCGTATTTCCGAAGAAACCCATCTCAAGCCCAAGCCGATGATCGAGATCGGCGGCAAGCCGATTCTCTGGCACATCTTAAAGATGTATTCGACGCATGGCGTCAACGATTTCGTAATTTGCTGCGGGTATAAGGGCTACGTAATCAAGGAATACTTCGCCAATTACTTCCTGCATACGTCAGACGTGACCTTTGACATGCAGCGAAACGAGATGGAAGTACATCAGCGGCACGCCGAACCGTGGCGTGTGACGTTGGTGGATACTGGCGAGGAAACCATGACTGGCGGCCGGCTGAAGCGGGTGGCGCGCTACGTGGAGAATGAGGAGGCATTCTGCTTCACTTACGGCGATGGCGTCAGTGATGTGGATATCACGAAACTAATCGCCTTCCACCGCAGTACAGGCGTCCAGGCGACCTTGACTGCGGTCACGCCGCCGGGCAGATTTGGTGCGCTCGACATGCAAGGCAATAGTGTGTTGACGTTCGAAGAAAAGCCCAAGGGCGACGGCGCCAAGATCAACGGTGGCTTCTTCGTTCTCTCGCCGAAGGTTATTGACCTGGTCCGCGACGACAGTACGATCTGGGAGCGCGCGCCGCTCGAATGCCTGGCAAGCAGCGGTCAATTGGCAGCTTACTCCCACGATGGTTTCTGGCAGCCAATGGATACCTTGCGTGACAAGGTGTTGCTGGAGGACCTGTGGACCAGCGGCAAGGCGCCGTGGAAGACATGGTGATGAATCCGACATTCTGGCACGGAAAGCGCGTTTTTCTGACAGGCCATACCGGCTTCAAGGGGGGCTGGCTGGCACTTTGGCTACAGCAGCTCGGCGCCGAAGTCACCGGTTACGCGTTGCCTGCAGCGACGCAGCCCAGTCTGTTCGAGGTCGCTCGGGTCGCGGAGAACATGCGCTCGGTGATTGGGGATGTGCGTGACGGCGCCTCGCTGCGTCGAGCCGTGAGCGAAGCACAGCCCGAGATCGTCATTCATATGGCAGCGCAGCCATTAGTTCGCTATTCGTATGCAGAGCCGGTCGAGACATACTCGACAAACGTAATGGGGCTTGTCCATCTGCTGGAAGCCGTGCGCGCGACACCGGGGATTAAATCGGTGGTCAACGTGACCAGCGACAAGTGCTACGAGAATCGCGAGTGGCCGTGGCCTTATCGCGAGAACGAGGCAATGGGCGGCTACGATCCATACAGTAGCAGTAAAGGTTGTGCCGAACTCGTCACGGCCGCGTATCGAAACTCATATTTCAATACGCAACGCCACGGAGAACATGGCGTCGGTCTGGCAAGCGCGCGTGCAGGTAACGTTATCGGCGGTGGCGATTGGGCATTGGATCGATTGGTGCCCGATATTGTTCGGGCCATGGTGCAAGGCAGTGACATTCTGGTGCGTAGTCCGCATGCCATCCGCCCTTGGCAGCATGTGCTGGAGCCGCTCAGCGGTTACCTGCTGCTGGCCGAGAAGTTATACGAAGAAGGCGCGGCCTTCGCGGAAGGATGGAATTTCGGACCTGCCGGCAGCGACGCGCGACCCGTGCAATGGATCGTCGAGCGATTCGTTGAGCTATGGGGCGACGGGCGCACCTGGCGCCTTGACGCAAATCCGCAGCCGCACGAGGCCAATATTCTGAAGCTCGATTGCACCAAAGCGCATTCGCAGTTGGCGTGGCAGCCGCGCTGGACACTTGTTCAGGCGTTGGAAAAGATTGTCGCTTGGCACAAAGCACACCTTCACAACACTGATATGCGCGCGATGACGTTGTGCCAGATCGCCGAGTATCAAAACAGCAGCAACGGAATTTATGAATAAAGACCAACTTCGCGAAGAGATTCGGCAATTGGTTCGCCAGTATGGCGAACTGTCGACACAGCGTCCCGACTTCGAACCGGGCATCACCGTCGTTCCGCCCTCTGGTAAAGTCATCGGTTCGAAAGAGCTGGAGTACATGGTCGATGCCTCACTCGATGGATGGCTAACCACAGGGCGCTTCAACGACGCCTTCGAGCAGCGCCTGGCCGCCTTCCTCGGCGTTCGGTATCTGATCACCGTCAACTCCGGATCGTCGGCGAACCTGGTGGCGTTCTCGACGTTGACATCGCCTCAACTGGGCGATCGGGCGATCAAGCAAGGTGACGAAGTCATCGGCGTGGCCGCAGGGTTCCCGACCACGGTCAACCCGATCATTCAATTCGGCGCGGTGCCCGTATTCGTCGATGTCGAACTCGGCACCTACAACATCGACGCAAGCAAGATCGAAGCGGCCATCACGCCCAAGACCAAAGCGATCATGCTCGCGCATACGCTAGGCAATCCGTACAATCTCGACGTCATCACCAAGCTGTGCAAGCAGCATAACCTCTGGCTGATCGAAGACTGCTGCGATGCGCTGGGCTCAACATACGACGGCAAGCTTGTCGGGACATTCGGCGATATCGGCACGCTCAGTTTCTACCCGGCGCACCACATCACGATGGGCGAGGGTGGCGCGGTCTTTACCAACAACCCCGACCTTAAACGTATTGCCGAATCGTTCCGTGACTGGGGCCGTGACTGCTATTGCCCGCCGGGCAAGGACAACACGTGCGGCAAGCGCTTCTGCTGGAAACTCGGCAACTTGCCCGCTGGCTACGATCACAAGTACACGTATTCGCATCTTGGCTACAACCTCAAGATCACTGACATGCAGGCTGCCTGCGGTCTTGCACAGCTCGACCGTGCGACAGAGTTTATCGAGGCTCGCAAGCGTAATTTCGCTTACCTGAAAGATCGCCTGCAGACGTGCACTGAATTCCTGATTCTTCCGGAAGCCACGCCGAATTCCGATCCGTCCTGGTTCGGCTTCCCGATCACGCTGAAGTCCGATGTCGGTTTCAACCGCGTTGATCTGCTCGCATATCTCGACCAGAACAAGATCGGCACGCGCCTGCTGTTTGCTGGCAACCTGACGCGTCAGCCGTACATGATCAATCAGAAGTATCGTGTTGTCGGCGAGCTGACCAACACCGATATCATCATGAACCAGACATTCTGGGTAGGCATTTATCCGGGGCTGTCGACCGAGATGCTCGACTTCGTCGCAGAGAAGATCGAAACGTACCTGGGCGTCAATTTCTAAGCGACGGCCATGTTTATCGCCTTGCCTTCGCGGGATATCGAGCAGGTTGTCGAACGGACCGCCGAGTTTTGGCACCGCTATCGCGGCGCGCGTCTGTTCCTCACTGGCGCAACGGGCTTCATCGGCACCTGGCTGGTGGAAAGCGTGCGGTACGCGAACGCTATGCTCGACAGCGACATCCAGGTCGTGGCACTTAGCCGCGATCCCGACGCCGCGTGCGCGCGGGCGATACAGGTATTTGGCGCGTCTCACGTACGGTTCGTGCGCGGCGACGCGGTGTCGTTCGATCGCAATATCGGCGCGGTTGACTTGTGCATTCACGCGGCGACCGACGTGTCCGATCCTCGCAAGGCAGCCAACCGTTTACAGACCTTCGATACGGCGTTGATGGGAACCCGTCGAGTGCTCGAGGCCGCACTGGAGAACGGTGCTCAGCGATTCTTGCTGACCTCGAGCGGTGCCGTGTACGGACCGCAACCACCGGAAGTGGCGGCGGTCTCCGAAACGTTCCCGCAGGCCCCATCGCCACTGGATGTCGCCAGTGCGTACGGACAGGGTAAGCGGGCGGCGGAATGGTTAACGTGCGCGATGTCGGAGCACACCGCCATGGCAGCCTGCATTGCACGCATTTACGCGTTGATCGGCCCGGGGCTGCCTCTCGACGGAACCTTTGCGGCGGGTAATTTCATTCGTGATGCCGTCGCCGGCAATCCGATCCGGATACAGGGTGACGGCAGCCCATGCAGGACGTATCTGTACGTAGCTGACGCCTGCGTCTGGCTGCTGCAGATGCTGATGCGCGGCACCGCCGGCGCCGCCTACAACGTGGGGTCGGAGCATGTTGTCTCTATCCGCACCTTGGCCGAACGTATTCGCGACGCAAGCGGTTCGAATGCTGCACTGACCGTTGCCGGCACGCCGACTGCCGGCCTGCCGCAACGCTACGTCCCCGACACATCCAAGGCGCGAGGCGAACTGGGCCTGGAGGAGTATGTCGCTCTGAACGATGCAATTCACAAGACCATTTCCTGGGCTCGGACGACGACCAGACTATGAGCAAATTTAACCCACAAGCGATTCGTAGAGCGATCATCGACATGGCGTATGCCGGCGGCACCGTGCACATCGGCTGTGCGTTCTCCATCGTTGAACTGATTGCCGTTCTGTATCGCGATCATCTGAGGCTCAGGGTTGACCAGCCCGATGCGCCGGAACGCGATTATCTCGTCCTGAGCAAGGGCCATGGCGTCATGGCGCAATACGTCTGCCTTGCCGAACTCGGCTGGCTGACGCAGGAGGATCTGGCGAACTATTTCAAGGACGGCACACGCCTGAAGGGACTCGCCGATGTGCATGTCCCCGGGGTGGAAGCCACGACAGGCTCGCTTGGCCACGGGTTGTCGGTGGCCGCCGGTCTGGCGCTCGCGGCCAAGCTTAATCACACCGATCAGATGTGCTATGCCGTGGTGGGTGATGGCGAAATCAACGAGGGCACGATCTGGGAAGCAGCGTTGTTCGCGAGCCAATTCAAGCTGGATAATCTCGTGGTCATCATCGACAAGAATGGTTTCCAGGCAATGGGATCGACGGACGAGGTCATGAGACTCGGCGACATCGAAGCCAAGTTCGCGGCCTTCGGCTTCGATGCCCTAACCATCGACGGGCACGACGAAAATGCGATCGGCGCCGCCTATTTGGCTGCAAGGCAGCGGCGCGATGGGCGCCCCAAGGCGATCGTTGCCAACACGATCAAGGGCAAGGGCGTGTCGTTCATGGAGAACGCCAATATCTGGCACTACACTCGTCTGAACAGCGACACCTATCGTAATGCAATGAATGAATTGGGATCTGCCAAATGAGAGCCGCCTTCTCAGATGCCCTGGTAAGCGCAGCGCTAGCCAATCCAAAAATTCTGCTGCTGACCGGCGATCACGGCTACGCACTGTTTGATGCGTTTCGTCGCGCTTGCCCGAATCAATACATCAACTGTGGCGTGGCCGAACAAAACATGGTCGGCGTGGCCGCCGGGTTGGCGCGCGCGGGTTTTCGGCCTGTAGTGTACGGCCTTGCTGCATTCGTTCCCGTGCGCGTGCTTGAGCAAATCAAGATCGACATCTGCTACGAGAACCTGCCGGTCATGCTGATTGGCGACGGCGCAGGATTTGTCTACAGCCACTTGGGTGCGAGCCATCAGTCGATGGAAGATGTCGCCGTGACGCGTCCGTTGCCGGGACTTACCATCTTGTCGCCGGCGGATCGTTACGAGATGGCGGCGACGATGCAGCTTGCTTTCGACACGCGCGGCCCAGTTTACCTGCGCATGGGAAAATCGGATCGCGGCGATGTGCATAACGGCGCGCTCACGCTGACACCCGGCACCTCCCTTAAGGTGCGCGAGCGCAATCGCGAGATTGTTTTGATCGCGACCGGCTCAATGGTAAGTGCGGCAGTCAATCTGGTCGATGCGGGCATGCAGGCCGACGTTTGGAGCATCCCGTCAATCAAACCCCTCGACACGACGGCGTTGCGTGGCATCGGTGCACGCGCAAAGGACATCTTCGTACTGGAAGAACACGTCGTCGCCGGCGGACTGGGTAGTTGCGTGGCCGAAAGCCTCGCCGATCTGGGGGCGGACACTCCGCGCGTCCATCGAATCGGCGTGGAAGACCGGTTCTCCGCCTATTGCGGCACGTACGAATATCTGCTCAGCGAGCATCGACTGGATACTCCCACGATTCGCAAGCGCATCGAAGGCATTCTGTCGAGTTCAGGCGGGGTTGCGACATGACGACTGCAAAGGTGCAGTTGTACATCCTTTCTCGCGATCGCCCGAAATACCTACAGGAGACCTTGCGTTCGGCAATTTGCGAGATGAATGACGACGTTCAGGTCATCGTCTCGGATAACTCCGAGGGCGATGAGGTCGAGCACATGGTTGCGAGGGAATTTCCTCTCGTCACCTATATCAGACGTCGGCCGGCGCTACCTGCGCTGGACCATTTCCGCGTGGTTATCACGGAAAGCTCCGCTGAGTTCGTCGTCTATTTTCACGATGACGACTTGATTCTTCCGGGCTTCGTCGCGACCTTGCGCGATGCGCTCGTTGCCCGTCCGGAGTTGGGTGCGGTAGCTTGCAATGCCAACATCATGATGGGAGACAAGGTAACGCCGCGGCGCGTTATGGGCGATTGCACCGAGGCGCAAGAGATTGGGTCTGTCGAAGCATTGGTGACGCCCTATCTGACCTTGACGGGCCCGAGGCCCGCACCGTTCCCGGGATATATGTACCGCCGCAAGTGGCTCGATGGCCTATCCCTGAAACCGGAGGAAGGCGGCAAGCACGCCGACCTGGCATTCCTGATGAGCGTATTGCGACGTGGGCCGATGCTCTGGTTGCCCAAGCCGCATATGCTGTATCGCGTTCACGCGAGCAACGACAGCCGGGTGGAGTCGATCGGGCAGCGGCTAAGGCTGCTGCGCCACTTATACCGGCAGTCGAGCATTACGCCCCGCTCGCCGGCGGTTGTCGAGTACCGTTTCGTCTACTGGCTGAACTGGTGGCGGGCGCAGCGGCAACGCCCCGCCTGTGAGCGCGCATGGTGCTATCGCACCGTCAGCCACTACCTGCTATTCATGGGGTGTCGACTTGGCCTCAAGCACCCTTCGCTCAGTCGAAAATTGCTGACGCGCTCCCGCTGAGCGAACGCCTACAGGAGCATCCGCTTGCTCCCATTTTGGACGAAACCACCGTGATTTTTGTACTCGTCGGCCGCCTACTGCAGTTTGCGGTGATGTTCCTTACGGTCAAGGTCATGACGACCATATTGCCGCCGCACGAGTTGGGCAAAACGGCACTGATCACCAGCAGCGTCGCTTTCTTCGCAATGCTGCTAATCAATCCCGTCGGGATGTTCATCAACCGGCGCCTGCACGCGTGGCAGGACAACAAGACGATGCGTGGCTATTTTCACGCCTATTGTCTCTATCTGAGCGGTGTAGCGATTGTTGCTGCGGCCATTATCTGGGCACTGTTTCATACCCGGCTCGTGCCACCCGGAACCGGGACATGGTGGCCGGCATTGTTGGTGGCCGGCTCCATTCTGTTTGCCACCGTCAATCAGACACTCGTGCCGTCGCTGAACATGATCGGACGGGCACGCGCGTTCGTCGTGCTGACCTTGGCAACCTTGATCTCCGGATTGGCGTTCTCTGTCGTTCTCGTACACCTATGGTCGGCAAGCGCGGAAAGCTGGCTGACCGGTGTCATCATCGGGCAGATCCTGTTCTCCGTGCTCGGCTACGTCGTCTTTTTTTCCCCGGCGACAATGCAGCCGTTCAGGGGGCTACGTGGAGTACTGACAAGGGAGCGATGCGTCGCCCTGTTTCGCTTTTGCTGGCCCGTGGCTTTGGCTGCCGGCTTGAATTGGTTACAGATGCAGGGGTACCGATTCGTTCTCGCCAAGGAATTGGGACTCGCGGATCTCGGCCTGTTTGTCGCAGGATATGGTATTGCCGCGGCGTTACTGGCCGCCACGGAAACGATCCTGACAACCTGGTTTCAACCTGCTTTCTACCGCCAGGCAAACGATCCGGATCAGCACGTCCGAGCAACGGCGTGGGTTCGCTATGCCGACAAGCTGCTGCCGCTCTCGATTCTGGGCGTCTCCGCGCTACTGGCGGGCGCACCCTATCTGACCGCGTTGATGTTGGGTCCGCAGTATCAGGGCGCCGCACGTTTCGTAGCGTTTGGCGCGATTGCAGAGTGGATTCGCATATTGATCGGACTATTTGGTCTGGGCGCCCATTTGCGCATGCAGACGCGATCGCTTGTCGTGCCCAATCTGGTTGGCGCGACTGCAACATTCGGCCTCGTGTTTCTCGCACTGCCGCACGTTGGGCTCGACGGCGTGGCACCCTCGATCGCGATTGGGGGAGCCCTGGTCGTACTTCAGCTCTACTGGCATTCGCGCGGCACGGGTTTTGTGATGCGCCCCAGTCTACGGCCGTTGCTGACGGTGACGGTCGTTGCCGCACTGGGCGTTGCGATATCAATACTGCTTCGACCTTGGATCGACGGTCTGGGCGGGCGAGTGACGCCGCTAGTCGGTACGGCGTTGATCGCATGTCTCTGGTCGCCCGTTGCCATGTTGATGCTCCGACGCTCCAAAATTCTTAAAGAATCATGAAAATCCTGCTTGTGTGCATGGAGTATGACTACGGGGATCGTTCACGCGGCCGCTCGTACGAGTACTACAACTTCTTCGAAAGTCTCAAGGCGGCGGGCAACGACGTCGAGCTGTTTGATTACATGGAAGAACTTGGGCGACTGGGGAAGGCCGCGATGAACGACGCGTTGCTTGATCGCGTCACATCAATGAAGCCCGACGTCGCCATTTTCTCTTTGTATACCGACCAGTTGACACCCGAAACGGTGGATAAGGTCCGCGATCATACGCAAACCTTATGTTTTTTCCACGACGACACGTGGCGAGTCGATTTTTCACGTTTTTGGGCGCCGCATTTTCATTATTTCACGTCGCCCGATTTTGAAAGCAAGCGCAAATACGAGCGCCTCGGCATACATCACTCACTTCACATGCCGTTCGGAGTCAACGAGGCTCGCTACAAACCGCTCGGCCTTGAGAAGCAACACGACGTATCGTTTGTTGGTGCATGGCACCCCTATCGCGAATGGTTGATCAAACGGCTCGAAAAGGCCGGCATTTCTGTGTACGTGGCGGGGTATCGATGGCCTAACGGCATCGTCGCTCACGAAGAGATGGTGAAAATATTCAACGAAAGCAGAATTAATTTGAATCTTTCGAATTCCACTTCGTGGGATGTTCGCTTTCTCGCGTCGTCGCCAAGAGCGCTGCTGAACCGTTTGCGATCGAAGAAGAGCGTGGAACAACTGAAGGCCCGTCATTTCGAGATCAATGCCTGCAGGGCATTCCAACTCTCGTATTACGTTGACGGCCTGGAGCGGTGTTATCGTCTCGGCGAAGAAATGGCGATCTATCTCGATCCTGACGATCTGGTTGAGAAAGTTCGCTACTACCTGGACGACGAAGCATTGCGTAACCGTATGGCAGACGCAGCTTACGAGCGCACCATGTCAGAGCACACTTATGCAAAGCGTTTTGCACGAGTATTTTCAGAAATGGGACAGCCCCGGAATTTCAAAAGCGTATAGGGAGCGGTATTAAATGGCGCAGTTTTTCCCCGAGCATGCGGTATTTATCGACCCTTCAAGCGAACATTTCCTGGGCGATCGGTTATTTGACGCCAGCAATGCACTCCTGAATCGCGACGGCACGCTTCAACCCTTCGTGCGGCTGAGGGAGCAATTGATGGCGCGAGGGATTCCTGTGCATACGGCCGACGCACTGCGCGAAGGGCGCGTCGTCGCCAAGCAGAACCATTACTGGTCCATGGGGCTGCTGAATGGTTACCAACCGCTGCAAGGGCGCGACGATATTCGGTTCAGAGGGTTCTTTCTATTTGAACCGCCTCTGGTTGCCCCAAAAACGTATTCGGCATTGCCGGAAATCTCACAACAATTTGAATCAGTCCTTCTTCATAATACGATCGGGGACGGATACTCGCTAAAGGGTGTTGACATTGACAAGCTAGAAAAGCTTGACTGGCCACAACCTTATGAATCTGAAATCCCCGGCACCTGGAGCAGAACGGATCGCCAGAATAAACTGGTTGTCATCGCGGGCAATCACAATCCACGTTTTCGCCGTCCGGAATTCTATAGCAAGCGCATTGAAGCTGTTGCGCAGCTTGGCAAGCGGGATGTGATTGATTTGTATGGACGCGGCTGGGACCGGCGTTGGTCGCGACAGTCAGCATGGTTGCCGTACTGGCTTCATTATCGTGCGCTCATGAAGGCGTATCGTGGCAGTTGTGAATCGAAATTTGATGTGTTGGCGAATTATCGATTTTCGTTATGCTTCGAAAACATGCCAATGACGGGATACCTCACAGAGAAAATCTTCGATTGCTTTTACGCGGGTACGGTTCCGATTTATTGGGGGGCACCGGATATCGATTCGCTGGTACCTGCCGAGGCATTTGTGGATATGCGTCATTACGCCGGATACGACGAAGTTTGCGATGCAGTATTGGGTATGTCCGACGCGCGATGGCAGGAAATGCGTGAAGCAGGCAGACAATTCCTGCGCACGAGCGGACGCTCACGCTATTTCAATTCGCTACTCCACACTTGTGGTCAACTGTAACGGCACGGATCGATCACGTTGAAGAGTACCTCCTCGCCGCGACAGCGCAACACTTGGCGTCTGGCGACCGCTGAATCGATTTGGTCAGGTGCGATGGCCAGCGAGGCCTTTGCATCCATTGATTTCGGGGTTGCAGTGCATTCGCTGCAGGCGGTGCTCCGCGGCGAATCTGTGAAGGCATTTTATGTTGGGACACGCCGTACACGACAGCGTATGCGGTAATCGAATGTTATTTTGGGGTCCGGCGCTGACCGGGAAACGGTTCACGAGAAGTCTGACGTCATCTTCGATCCGAACGGGAAAATTGTGATTATGAAGCGTATGGTAGGCGGAGGCCGTGCGGTGCTTTGGGGACTGCAGGTGGTGGTGGGATTGGTTGCTGTTGGCTTTTACGGCGGCAGCGCTGTTGATTTCTTTTTCTTTACGCTCAGTGCGGCCTTGATGCTCGACATCGGGATTTTCAAGTCTCGCGCCTACGGCACGGGCGTTTTGGCCTTATTCGTGTGGCTGGGCATTTGGCTGAAAATTACCTGTCACTTTATCGTCGGCTATCCTTATATAGAGCCGCTTGGGAAATTCAAATTCCTTCCAGCTGAATTTTCAGAGCTTCTGCATGTTTCCTCCATTGGGATGATGGGCTTTGCCGTCGCCTTCCTTGTAGCGTCGCGCTTTTACGTGGCTATGCGAGAGAACACCGTGCGGCCGCGCGCAAAGCCGTGGTTGCCCTCGGCGCTCAAATGGGCGTGGCTGTTGTCGTTGCTCGCCATGCTCGGCTTGGGCGTGGTAAATGCCAGCCTGAATATCCTTCGCGTGGGCCTCCCACCCGATGTCGTCCTGCCATATCCGGGTAATGCGCTGGTGAGTTGGCTCATGTCGACCGGCTTCGCCCTCGGCGTCGCGACACTGATGTATCTCAGCGTGCTGAGCCGCAGCAATGTGAAGCTTGGCGTCGTCATTGTGATACTGGAAGGCTTTATTGTTGGCGTCTCGATTCTCAGTCGTGCCAGTTACGTCTTTCATCTGTTACCTGTAGGCCTTGTGCTGATGTATATGCACTTCTCGGGGCGCCGTCTGTTCGGTCACCGTGTCGCCCTTGCGTTCGTCGCCCTTGCGGCGGTGGGAACGTTCGTGACGGCGACCGCAGTCAACCTCCAGCGCGATTACGTCTATACGAGCCGGCCCGAGATTGCGCAGGGTAGCGTGGGTAGCGTGGGTAGCGTGGGTGGCTTCGGTGACGGGGGAGGCGGCGGCAATCCGGCTGCAAATGCGATCATCGCCGAGATGAAGTCGCGTGGCTTCCTGCTAAAGGCAGCGGTAACATTTTCACAATTGGCCGTCGATCGCTGGCTGGGCGCAGAAGGCGTCATGACTGCCGTGGCATATAGCGACAAGAGCCTGAAAACGTTTGGCCGGCTGATGATGGAACAGCGCCAGCTCGACACGATCAGTGAATATCAGTCGATTTCGGCAGCCCACTACAAGGATATGGATCCCAAGCGATACCAGTTCGCTACGCTGCCGGGACCCATTGGATTCTTCTATCTGAGTGGCACCGTATGGATTGTGTTCGCCGGGTGTTTCCTGCTGGGCCTGACGGTGCTCGCCGCTGAACGCCTTGCAGGGTGGATTACCGAGAATCCGTTCATCATGGCGTTCATGGGGGTCTACGTAGCTAATCTGGTCGCTCAGTTCGGGTTGACGCCACGCCAGAACGTAATTCCGCTTGCCATGAATTTTGCAGCACTGGTGCTCCTCGCGGCGCTGCAAGCGCTCGTGAGCAATGGGGGGGTCGTGGCACGGTGGCGTGATCGACTTGCCAAGCAGCGCACTGTGCTACCAACCTAACGCGCTTCGATCATGACGCAACCGCCCCGACAGAAAGGGGCGGTTTAGGCATCGCTTCGCGATTCCAATCGCTGTGCGTCGCGGGCATCCGGGCGAATAAGCCCGTCTTGGTTTGACGCCGTGTCCCTTGCGACAGGGTGCGCGTGACAAGATGTCACACTTGGAGACGTGCGGGAGCGCCAGGTCAATCGTGGTCAGGACACAGCGAGCGCAACATCGGGCAACAGCCAATGTCAGCGGTGTATGGGCTTTATTTAGCCGAAAACAACGGCTCCGAGCCCAGCGAATTCGAGGCATGGCGCCTCTCGCAACTCGTTTACATAGAAGTTGGTGGAGCGGAGGAGGATCGAACTCCCGACCTTCGCATTGCGAACGCGACGCTCTCCCAGCTGAGCTACCGCCCCACACGAAGCCACGATTATATCGGTTTTTCCCGAACCCGCGAGCAGCCGACAAAATTGCTCGGGATTTCGGAACATCTCCCCTCAGGCAGCCCCCAAATTCCCCTTCATCCCCCTGATGGACGGGACTTTCGGGGCCTTCGCCACCACCGTCTTCTGCGCGCGCAGATACCGGGCCACGACATCCCACACCGGCTCGCCCTGGGCCCCTTCGGCCACCGGCGCCCAGCCGGCCACCTTGTACGTCTTGCCCGCCTCGATCAGCTTGCCGTTCAGACGCATGTCCGTAATGCGCTGCCCCATCGGCGCCATCGGATCAATCGTGTAATCCATGCCGCCCACGCGCACCATATCCCCTCCCTGCTGGTAATACGGATCGGGATTGAACAGGTTATCGGCCACGTCCTCAAGCACCGTCTTGATCGTCTCGCCGGTCATCGGCGTGAGCGTCGTATACGGATAGGTGACTGCCGTCTGGTCGAGCAGTTGCTCCATCGTGATCGTCGCGCCCGGTAGCAGCGACGTTCCCCAACGGAAGCCCGGCGAAAAGCCGATTTCGGCGTCCTTCTCGGCCATCACCGCGTCGAGCAGCAACTGGTCGAACGTCCCATTAAAGTTGCCCCGGCGGTACAGCACGCCTTCCGTCACCGCCAGTGGCTCCGCCAGCTTCGCGGCGAACGGCGCACGCACGCGCTCGATGAGCGCCTGCATCTGCGCATCTGCCGGCAACAAGTTGGCAAACACCGGCAGCAACTTGTAACGGAAGTCCACCGGCTTGCCGCCTTTCACATCGAAGTCGAGCACCGCCAGAAACTTCCCGTTCGAACCGGCGTTGGTGACGAGTGTCTTGCCGCCCGCGTTCTCCACGACAACAGGCTTCGGCACGCCGTCGTGTGTGTGACCGCCCATGATCGCGTCGATGCCGCGCACGCGCGACGCCAGCTTCAAATCCACGTCCATGCCGTTGTGCGACAGCACGACCACGACCTGCGCGCCCTTGCCGCGCACCTCGTTGACCATCGACTGCAAGCGCGCTTCCTGAATTCCGAATGTCCAATCCGGCACAAAGTAGCGCGGGTTCGCGATCGGCGTGTACGGAAACGCTTGTCCGATGATCGCCACAGGCACGCCGTTCATCGTCCTGATCGTGTACGGCGCGAAGACCGGATCGCCGAAATCGTTCGTCTGCACGTTCTGCGCAACAAAGTCGATCTTGCCCTTGAGCTGCTCCTCGACGACGGACTTCACGCGATCCGCCCCGTACGTGAATTCCCAATGCGCCGTCATGACGTCGACGCCCAACGCGAGCGTGGCGTCGACCATGTCCTGCCCCTTCGTCCACATGGCCGTGCCTGAGCCCTGCCACGTATCGCCGCCATCGAGCAACAGCGCGCCAGGGCGCGACGCCTTCATGCGCTTGACCAGCGTAGCCAGATGCGCAAACCCGCCGACCTTGCCGTATGTGCGCGTCGCCGCCGCGAAGTCGAGATACGTGAACGCATATGCCTCAGGCGTGCCGGGACGCAGACCATACGCCTTCAGGAACGCCTCGCCCACCAGATGCGGCGGCTTGTTCGCCTGCTCGCCAATCCCCAGATTGACGCTCGGCTCGCGGAAATAAATCGGCAGCAACTGCGCGTGGCAGTCGGTGAAGTGCAGCAGATGCACATTGCCAAATGTCGGCAGATCGTAGAACGCCGCAGCCGCCTTGGCCGCCGCCGTTTCGTGATGCGACAGCGCCATCCCACCCGCCGCCGCCACCGCCAACACCTGCATGAACTCGCGTCGATTCATTTCGTCTCCGTAGCACGCGCACGATGTGGCGCGCCTGCATTGTCATTCGTCGAATTCGGCTCGCTTACTTGCCCGCGTAATCCGCAAGCGCCGCCACATCCTCGCCAAACATCTCGCCCACTTCCTTGCGCAGCACGCGGCCGTTGCGGCCGATGACATACAGCTCCGGCAGTCCGCGACGCTTGCCCAGCGCCGCCTGCCACGCCTCGCTCTCCATGCCCGCGGGGAACGTGTAGCCATGCGTCTTCAGATAGTCGGCGGCTTCCTGCGGTTTCTTGTCGATGGAGAGGGTGACGATCTGGATCGGCTTGCCGCGCGTAGCTTCGTAGAGCTTCTGCAGATGCGGGTTCTGCTGCGCGCAGAACGGACACCAGGACGCCCAGTACTCGACGATGACCGTACGCCCTTTGAACGCGCTGGCGGGCAACGTCTTGCCATCGAGCAACGTGAGCGACGGCAGCACGACGGCATCGCCAACCTCCAACGCCTGTGCGGGCCACGCGGCGGCCATCACCCCCACGCCCAGCACGGCAGCCAACATCCGCCGTCGCACACGCGTGCCGACGTGAGAAATAGAAAAGCCCAGGGATTTCATGCTTGCGACACTCCGGAAGCAGGCGGCGACCATCGATCGGACGGATCTCCGGTCGCCTGCCGGAACGGCGGTGGTGTTACTGATTCACAGGCGAAGCCGGGTCGAGCAACAGCGCCATGACGTCCTTCAACTGCTGCTCCGTCAGAATGCCCGCCGCGCCGAAGCGCGGCATGTTCGAGCAAGCCATGTAGCTGTGCGAGTCATAGACCTTCGCCCACGTGTACTTGACCACCTCGGGCGAATCGCCGCGCAGCTTGCCGTAGTTGTACAGCGAAGGGCCGATGTTGCCGAACGAGATCTCGCTCTTGGTCAACTGGTGGCACGCGTAGCAATTGCCGCCGTTGACGGTGTCCGCCTTGTCGGTGAACTGCATGCCGCGGCCGTTCTGCGCCACCTTCTCGCCTTCCTTCCAGTCGCCGAGATACTTGCCGTCGGCTGGTGCCTTGACGTTCGCCAGTTCGATCTTTTGCAGACGCTCCGCAATCTTCGCGGGCATCGGCTTGACCGCGTACTGCGTGCACAGCTTCTGCAATTCACTCTGATCGATGCGATCGATCTGAGCAATGCCCGAGGGACGGAACGAGTCGCGCAGTTCCTGCACGACAGCGGCATCGGTCGAGCCGGTGACGAGCTTCGCGCCCTCGCCCTGTGCGAACGCCATGCCGACGACGAGTGCCCCGGCCGCTGCCAGCGCAACGCTCGTCGCGCGCAATGCGAATGATTTCATGGGTGTGCCTCGTGATCGGTCAGCGCTTCAGGCCGGGGGCGTCCATCTTGCCGCCGTTGGCCATCACACCGAGGAAGGTAATCAGATCGACGGACGCCTGCGAACCGAAATTCAGCTCGGGCAAACGCTGTTGACGGAAACAGTCGTACATCCGCCACTGCATCGTGCGCAGCGCACCCTGCGAGACACGATAGCCCGGCCACGTCGCAAACGCCTGACGCGCCGCCGCAGGCTTGGTCAGGTTCGGCAGGTCCTGAAGACGAATGCGCTTGTCGTCAGCCCCATGGCACGACGCGCACGAGAAATCGTACGGACCGGCACGGTAATAGAAGATCTTCTGGCCACGCGCATACGCTTCCTTCTCTTCCTTGCGCGACTGCGGCACGTGGATGAGTGCACCTCGCGACTGACCGGCCACATAGGCGGTGAGCGACTCGAGATCGGTCGGGTCCTGGCCTTCCTTGGAGAACGGCTGCTTGATGACGTCTGCCCGCTTGAAGCCCTGCAGATTCACCATGCATTCGACGATGCGCGACTCGGCGTCGAGCACGCGTTTCGTATCGGGGAAGTAGCGCGGCAGTTGCGCGTAGGCGTCTTTCACGACCCCGGCGCCAAGGCCCAGGTCGCACTGCGCGAGTGAGACGTTGTTCGGGCCGCGCGGCGTTTTCCAGAGTTCCTCGCCACGCATTTCGATCAGTTCTGCGGGGTTGCCGTCGGCGAGCATCTCGCGATATTGCGCGATGGCGTCGGCCGTCGAGCTATCGGCAGCGAATACGGCGGCGACGGGGGCGCTGGCACCCGCGATGGCGAGCATGCCGCCGAGCACAGTCCGACGCAGCCATGCTGCGTGACGTGGGGTGCTCACCCGTGCGCTATGTTGCGCCTCAAGCATCTGAGTCTCCTCTGTGTGGGGTTGTTCGGCGCATCACGGGGAGGCTCCCCGTCAGCGCCACCGCGCACTTCCCGGCGTTCGCTCCGTCAGGCGATGGCCGCCTCGTCGGTACGCGAGTCGCCCTTGTTGTCAGTCCACGTCACCGTGACCTTATCGCCCTTCTTGCCGCCCTTGAACTTGAACGACATGAACGGATCTTTCGACACCGCCGGCCCCCATTCGGCCGTCAGCACCGTCTTGCCGTTGCAGGTGACCATGACCGTCTGGATGAAGTGCGCAGGGACGATATTACCGGAAGCGTCTTTGCGTTGACCGGTTTCCATGATGTGGCTCATCAGCACCTTGACCTCGACGACACCGCCGGCCTCGGTTGCGCGAATGCGCATCGGATTACCCATGTTGTGGCTCCTCTAGAGTTCTACGATGCGCCGCTTAACCGCCGCAACCGCCCAACGTGACCTTGATTTCCTTCTCGGCCACGAGGTACTTGTTATCCGCCTTGACGAGTGCGTAGACCTTCGAGGTCTGCCCCATCTTCACGCGCGTGGTGACCGACGGCTCGGTGCCGTCCGGAATGTCGAACGACGCGGCGAGCGTATTGGGATTCTTCTCGATCAGAATCGCGATCATTTGCGTATGCGGTGCCTTGCTCGTCACCGCCACCGGCACGACCGCACCGTTCTCGGCAATGTCGGGAGCGGTCAGCACGACCAGGTCGCTGGGGCTCGCGCTCGTGCCGCCAAGCGCCTTGACCGTATCGGCCACGCTTCGGGTCGCAAACGCCGCCTTGTTCCATTCCACCTGTGCCGCGCGGGCCTCTTCGGGCTTGATCAGCCCGGCGGCCACCGCCAGTCCCATTACCGCGGAAAACCGCAGCATGTCGCGTCGCTGTTGGTTCATCTCTGTGTATTTCCTTCTCTGAAGGCCGCCGATGCGAAACGTGCTGAAGACACCTGTCGCACCGGCCGCCGTTCGCTCGCCCGATCTGCCGCCCGATCCTGCATGGCGGCCGGCCGGCGAGCCCCCTGCCCCGGTATTACTTCGCCGGGGCGCCGGCCAGCACCCACTCAACGAGGATCTTGGCATCGGCATCCGACATGCTCGGGTGCGCCGGCATCGGGATCGGACCCCAGACGCCCGAACCGCCGCCCTTCACCTTCTTCACCAGCTTGGCCACAGCGTCCTTGTCGCCCTTGTACTTGGCAGCGACATCCTGATAGGACGGCCCCACGAGCTTCTTGTCGACGGCGTGGCAACCCATACAGGCGTTGGCACCCGCGAGCTTGGTCGCCGCAGCGACATCGACACCGGCGTGCGCCAGCGAGGTGCCGGCCAGCATGGCCGCAGCGATCAGCATCTTCTTCATCGTATCTCCTTCGATTTGTGTAGGGGACGGGGTCCTGCGGCGGCCTGACAACCCTGGCGCATCCGTCGGACACCCTGCCCGCTCAATGTGCACCACGGAGAATCCAGTCGACCATCGTGCGGACGTCGGTCTCGGCGACCTGTGCCTGAGGCGGCATTGGCATGCTGCCCCAGTTACCGGCGCCTCCGGCACGTATCTTCGCCACCAGTTTTTCAGTCGCATCCGACTGCCCATGGTACTTGGCGGCGACCTCCGAGAAGGCGGGCCCGATCTTCTTGTCGGTCACACCGTGACAGGCCAGACAACCATTCTTGTCCGCAAGCGTTGCTACCGATGACGTCGCAGCAGCGGTTTGGGCCGGCGCGTCCGGACTCGTCATGCCTAGCGTGACGAGGGCCGCAGTCTTGCGCACCGACGCATTTTGCGCGGCAGTGCCCGACAGCGGCGGCAGCTTCGTATCGACTCCGCGCACCGGTCCGACGACACGGTTTTGCGCGGCCAGATCCCCATGTGCGTCGCGGGCGTACGCAGGGAGTGCGGACGTCACGATACCAGCCTCGGGACAATCCTGCATACAGGCCTTGTTATGGGTATCCGGTTTGTCGCCCACGCGCCACATGCCGTGCGAGCGCGTCATGCCGTTGCGGTTGGGCATGAGTTTCTGCACGTCGGCGATGTTCTTGTCGGACAGCACGAAGTCCGCCGGCACGATCTCGCCGAGATTCAGGATGTAGGCCGTGACCGCGTACACCTCGTCCGGCGTGAGCGAGCGCGGCGCATTCCACGGCATGGCGCGACGGATGTAATCCCAGATCGTCGAGACCGTATCGACCTTCATGAGCGTGGTGCGCACCGGCTGGTTGTTCGCGCGCAGCGACGCCACGTGCCCGGTCTTGATGTCGTCGGCCGTGGTGCCGCCCACCAGCGGGTTGAACACCTCGTTGCTCTCGCCAAACGTGCCATGACACGACGCGCAGCGCGCATCGAAGAGCTTCTGGCCGTCGGCCACCGACCCCTGCCCCTTGGGCAACCCCTTGAAGTCGGGACGCACGTCGATGTCCCACGCACTCAGTTCGGCGGGTGTGGCGTCGCGTCCGATGCCGGCGGGGGCCTTGATCTTGACGGGTGCCGTCTGCGAGACGCTGACCGGGGCTGCCTTCGCCGGAGCCGAGAGCCACGCGACAACGGTCAGTGCGGCGAGCGCCAGCGCACTTGCCCAAAGGAGGGCGATGATCGCCACCTGTATGCGCCGCAGCATGTGACGAGATAATTTGCGTTCAATCGACGTGAACATTGATCACCTCCCCGTTTGCCGCCACTTGCCACGTCTGGATCGCGTTGTTGTGATAAATCGACTTGGTGCCGCGCACGTCGCGTAGCTGCCGGTAACGCGGCTGCACGAAGCCCGTCTCGTCCACCGCACGGCTTTGCAGCAACGCGGGCGAGCCGTCCCACTGCCAGTCGAAGTTGAAGCGCGTGAGGCACTTCGGCAACACGGGCGACTCGAGCCGCGCCGCGCGCCACGACTTGCCGCCGTCGGTCGACACGTCGACCCGTTTGATGCGGCCCCGCCCCGACCACGCGAGGCCCGTCACGTTGAAATAGCCGCGATCGAGCAGCGCCTGCCCCCCCGAGGGCGACGTGATGACGGATTTGCACTCCTGAATCGAGGTGTACTGGCGATGCTGACCGTCCGGCATCAGGTCGACGTAGTGGCTCGTTTCATCTTTCGTATTCCACGGCGCGTCGCCCACTTTGATGCGGCGCAGCCATTTGACCCACGACACGCCCTGCACGCCGGGCACGACCAATCGCAGCGGATAGCCATTCTCGGGGCGCAGCATTTCGCCATTCATCCCCCAGGCGACGAGCACGTCCGAGAGTGCCGCTTCCATCGAGATCGTACGGGTCATGCCGGAGCCGTCGCCGCCTTCGGCGAGCACGAACTGGCCGCGCTTGGTGTCGGCGCCCACGTCGTCGAGCAGCACGGACAGCGGCACCCCCGTGAATTCGCAGCACGACAGCATGCCGTGCGTGTACTGGACAGTCGGCACCGCCGCATTGCCCCACTCCATGCCGGTGTTCGCCCCGCATTCGATGAAGTGCATGCGCGAGACCGACGGCAACCGCATGATGTCGTCCATCGTGTACACCTTCGACTCACGCACGAGGCCGTGCACCATCAGGCGGTGTTGCGTCGGGTCGATCTCCTGCCAGCCCTGGTGGTGACGCTCGAAGTGCAGGCCGCTCGGCGTGATGATGCCGAACAGGCCCTGCAATGGTGTGAAGGCGACCGAGGCCTGCGCCGTCTGGGTGAGTCCCGGCGACTGACGGCGTTGCAGGTTCGCTTCGTATTTCGACGGCATGCCGTACGGACGTGCCGCGACCGGCTGGCCCAGCGACGTGGCCCACGGACGCGGTTCGAGAATCATCGGGTCGCCCACGGCGCCGGGGGTGGCCGGCGCGTCGGCAGCGAAGGCCGTGCCCCCCGCCAGCGCGGCACCGGCCGCCAGAAAACTGCGCTGCAGGAAACTGCGTCGTGTCGGGTTCCATCCGTCGCGGACGACGTCGGCGGCAAGCTCGCCGTCGACGAAATTCTCCGGAGCACGGCGCAAACGGCCGGCTCGCGATGCGCTATCGCTGGTCTTGCTCACCCCTGTCTCCTCGCGTTTTGTGGCGGCCGCCGATATCGCGAGGACACGGGCGGCTTACCGCTTTTGTTCGAGCCTACGGACGCGGTCTCGTTGCCGCGCTGTCTTACGGGTCGTGCAATGCTGTGGTGCTACGGTTTCACCACGACCTGCGGCGTGTGTCAGTTCCCGCGTGGCATGAAGCCATCGACGGCACGCTCCGGCAGGGCCTCCTCCTCGATCCGGCCGGCAACCTGCACGCACACGGCGCGACAAATCTCGACCACCCCGGTATCTGCAATCGTGTAATACACCTGGTTCCCGTCGCGACGACGCGACAGCACGCCCGCCTGGTACATCGCCCCGAGATGCCGCGACACGTTCGTCTGCGACGAACCCACCTGCGTCACCACCTCGTTCACCGAGCGCTCGCCACCGCAAAGCGCGTGCAAAATGCGCAGCCGGGTCGGCTCGGAGAGCAGGCTGAAGTAGTGCGACACCTTTTCGAATACGCGATCGAGTTCTTCCATGACGCTCAGTCCGGCCAAACATAAGGTTCGTGTGAAGGCACAGAAAATGTCGTATATGCCCACATACGCATATACGGATAATCAAAATATCGGGCGACAGAAGCAAGCTGCACTGCAACATATCGGACCCCGATGCAACTCGCCGGACGGCGCATGTTTCTCGTTCGTCAGCCGCGTTTCCATGTATACCGCTGGATATAGCGCACCACGCCTCATGCGATTGCGCGAGGCGTAACGCCACCCTCGCTGGCGGACGCCGCCATACGGGGGACCTCTTGGCCGATCGCGGCATAAGGGAAAAACCCGATAAGAAAAGTGACGAGGGGCGGCCGTTCGAAGCACCGCATTCAGCGTACCGCGTCCCTTGAAGCGAGCGATGCTGCGAGAAACCCGTCCCGTCTCACTCGAATTGATACGACCAGTTCGCGTTGAAGCGCAGCGGCCGTTTCGGCGAGTTGGTTGGGGCGTCGGCCATCGGTTTGGCCAATGACAGGTCGAGCGAGTAGTACTTGCTGTCGGAGATGCGGACGCCCAGCCCGACGGAGGCGAGTTGATTGTGGAACAACTGACCGGCATTCACATAGACGCGCGCGGTATCGAGCATCAGATACGGCTGGATCGTCTTGAGAAAACGGAAGTCGGTGCGGAACATCCTGTTCAGCTCGATGGACGCTCCCCAGCCTTTGTCTCCGGCGATTTCGCCCGCCGGATACCCGAGACCGAAGCGCTGGCCACCGAACGTCGCCTGCTCGGACGTTGGCAGCGTGTTGCTGCTGTACTGCGCACCGGCCGAGACGATGACGCCGAAGTCCCACGGCAGCACCACACCTTGTTTGCCATCGAGCGTGAAGCGCCAGAAGGCCAGATCGTAGGGGCCGAGTATTTGCGGCAGGCCCGCCGGTTGTGTCGTGTAGGACTGGCTCGCGCCCATCCCGTTGAACCCCTTGAACACGCCCAGTGCGGCGCTGCGCGTTTGCTTGTCGGTGACTTCGTTGTACGCGAGTTGCACTTGCCCGGCGCGTACGTTCGTCTGCGAATTGATGTTGTTCGGCGAATTCGGCACTTCGTAGCGATCGCGTGAGTTCACGCCATACATGCCACCACTGACCGTCAGGCTGCGTTGATTGTTCAGCAGAATCGGGTACGACACGCTCACGGCGACACGTTTGGTATCGAGGTGTCGCGTGAGTCCGGCGAGCGCCTGATCGTCGGGCTGTCCGCGATAGTGCGACGCATCGACACGCGCCTGCAAACCGTCCGAACCCAACGGCTGGATATACGACGCGGCATAGAACTCTTCGTCGTTGTGGCCCTTCGGCGCGATGGCGGTGAGCTGAATCTGTTCGCCGAGCGGCGTGAGCGCGTTACTCGACACCGTGAACACGCCGCGAACGCCGGGGTTGTTATACGAGAGCGACGTGCCCAGCGCCACAGGCTGACGCGACACATCCAGCGAGAGTTCGGTCGCGCCGTCGGTCTGCGTGGGCGGCTGCACGTCGGCCTTGATCTTCATGCCGGGCACGAGCGTGAGCAGATTCAGATAACGCTCGAACGTGGCCCGCTTGAGTGGACGCTCCGCCTCGATATGCGCGGCGATGTCGCGCAGACGTTGTTCCGACGGCCCCGGTTTGCCGGTAATTTTCGTGCTCGAGATATAGCCCTCGACCACGGTCACGCGCACGAAGCCTTCGTTGAAATCCTGCGCCGGAACGAACGCGAAGGACAGCAGATAGCCTGCGTCCTGATACATTTTCGTGACCTGATTGGCCTTCTCGACCAGATCACCGATGGTCACTTCCTTGCCCGCCATCGGCGCGAACAACCCGGCCACCGATTCGAACGACAGCGACTTGACACCTTCGATGCCGAAACGCTGCGGCGTGATCTTGCGGGCGAGCAGCGACTTGAGGGCGTCTTCCTGCGTCGGCGGCTGAATTTGGAAGGTGGCGGCCGGCGCCTTGGGCGCCTCGATCTTCGGAAGACTTTGCAGTGGATCGCCGCGCACGGGGCTACCATCGGACCAGGCTTGTTGCGTGCTCAGCAGGCTGATGGCTGACAGCGACACGGCAACGAATCGAACGACGACTTTGCGGTCGCGAACAGATTTGATCGAGACGCCACGCCCGATGCGTGACGAAAGACGCGACTCCCCCTGGCGATGCGCCATCCCCACCCCCTTATTTTTTCGTAGGGCCAGTGTAACCGGGAGGCGTGAGGCCCCGTCAACGGGGGAATCCGGGGAGATTCGGCACCGACACAACAACCGGATCATGGGCGTCGGCAGTACGTAGGTTGCGTCGCTTAGAGGCTATCCTCCAAACGCATTTCGACGGCAGCGAATGCCGTCGGCATCCGCATCAGGCCAGCGTATCCGCCCAGATGCCCTGTGCCCATGCGAGTCCTAGTGCGAACTCGTCTCGCGTGGCGCGTGGCGAAGCGCCGCCCGTGCCCGGCACCGGCAGCATGGTGTGCTGCGCGGCGTCGTAGCGATGAACACTCGCCACGTGCATCGCTTCGGTCGCCGATACGAAGGTGTAGCAAGTATTGCTGTAGAGCGGTTCGGGGTTGACCGGGCGGCCGGACAGCGTCGCCACAATGGCCGCGGCGCAGACTTTGGCGTGCTGGTTGGCCATGTGGCCGGACTTCGGCATTTGCGGCGCGATCTGGATGGCGTCGCCCAGAATATGAACGTCGGGTTGCGCCTTCGAGGCGAGCGTCAGGAAATCGACGTCGCACCACCGGCCGTTGGCTGTTGCCAGTCCGCTCTCTACGGCAATATCGCCTGCCCGCATCGGCGGAATCACGTTCAGCACGTCGGCCCGGATCTCCTCGCCCAGTTCAAAGCGTGCCATTTGCTTTGCGCCGTCGATGGCCACGTCGGTGCAATTGAACTGCGGGTGATACTCGACGATCCCGGCAAATTGGGTGCGCCAGACCTCGTGAAACTGCTCCGCTTCGGCGAGCACCTGATCGTTGGCGTCGAAGATGAGGACCTTCGCGCGAGGCTTGTGCCGCTTGAGCCACGCTGCCGCCTGACACGCGCGCTCGTAGGGAGCGGGCGGGCAGCGAAACGGCGCTTCGGGAATCGTGACGGCGAACACGCCCCCGTCGGGCATCGCTTGCAGACGGGCGTGCAGCGCGGCGCTTTCCCGGGCATCGGTCCACGCTACCGGCAGGGCGTCGCGGATCGCCGGATCGGAGAGCCCGGCAATGGCGTCCCGGCGCAGCGACACACCGGGGGCAACGATCAGCTTGTCATACGGAAGACGGCCGCCGTCGGCCAGTTGCACCCGTTTGTTTGCCGCGTCGATGGCACTGGCTCGCGTGCGCCGCCAGACGATGCCATGTCGCGCGACGAGCCTGTCGTAGGAAACCGTCAGGTCGCTCACACGCAGATTCCCGCCGACCACGAGATTCGACAACGGTGAAGAGACGAACGCCGGATTCGGTTCGACGAGCGTGACGTCGATCGTATGGCCCGAGAGCAGGCGCAGTGCCTTCGCGGCCGTGGCACCGCCGAACCCGCCGCCGATGACGATCACACGGGCGCGCCCCTTGACCGGTGTCGGCCAGAGCGGCGCTGCCAACGCCGGGGGGGCGCCAGCCCATGCGGTTGCCGAACCCAGACCAAGAAGAAAATCGCGGCGACGCATCGTGTCCGCCTTATCGGGAATTAGGTGCGGACGCAGACGCCGCATCGGCCGCGGGCTGCGCCGCGAAGTACGCCGCGATACGCTGCAATTCGTCGTCGCGATAGCCTTTGAGAAGCTGCGGCATCAACGTGGCAGGACGCCGTGCGTCGCGCATGGCTTGCAACACCGTCATGAGTTCCGCCACCGGGCGGCCTTCCAGCGTCGGCAGCGCCGCCTTGCCAGCGCTCACCGGCGCCGACGCGTTGTGACAACTCATGCACGCCATCGCCCAATCGCGGGCCTGCCAGTCGGGTGGCGACGCCTGCGAGGATATCGGCGCGACGAACACGGGAGACGCCGCACGCACGCCGGAGGCCGGTGCGGCAAACGCCGCGCCCGTGGCGGCGAGCCATGCGGCGGACGTCAGAACGAATGCCGCCGCTATCGTCCGTCTCGTCATCGGGTGACGGAGGCGATAGCGGCGTTTCACTGCTGGGCAGAGGACGGCACGCATGCGCACGGAGGGTGTCCGAGGCTTGGGAGGGGCTCGGAAGAGGCGTGCGTCAGTTACCGGTCCTGGTCGACGGGCCGGGCTTGACGGGGCCCTCGCTGATCGGCGCGGGCGAGGACAGCGGTTTGGCCGTCACCGTATCGTTGCCGATCGGCGTAGTCGTGACCGTGGCGGCATTCGAATCGTCTGCCTGCACCGGCGCCGGGTTCTTCGCAGCCTCGGTCGACAGGCGTTGCGCTTCTTCCGGCTTCACGTATTCGTAGAGCTTGATGACCTTTTGCACACCGTCGATGCGGCTCGCCACATTGGCACCGATACGGCCTTCCTCTTCGGAGACGAGGCCCATCAGATAGACGTCGCCACGCTCGGTGACCACCTTGAAGACGTTGGCCGAAATCTCCTTCGTATTGATCAGGTTGGCCTTCACCTTGCTGGTGATCCAGGCGTCGTTCGAGCGCGAGCCGAGGGAACTCTTCGGTGCGATGGCGATTTCGTCGACGATACCGCGCACGTTATTGATCTGCTTGACGATGTCCACCGCGCGCTGCTTGGTCTTCTCGTCAGGCACTTCGCCGGTCAGCAAGACGCGGCGATTGAAGACGGTCACGTTCACATGCACGGCATCGTCGGTCAGGGTATTGGCGATGTTGGCTTCGGCCTTGACCTGAATTTCGCGGTCTTCCGTTTGCGCGCCGACGGAACGACGGTCGGTGGCGACCAGTGCGCCGGTCGCAGCGCCGCCGAGGAGGATGGGGACGCAGCCGCCCAGGGTTGCAACAATCAACGCTGCCGCAGCAAGCGGCTTAATCACGCGTTGGAAACTCATCGGGCTTTCTCCTTATTGGATAGTCGAACGGGGCGGCCCCCGCCGCACTCAGCCGGCACCGTTCGCCCCCGCGATCCGGTGCCCGTCATGATCTTGACGCCTTACGATGACAATAGGTTCACGCTTCGCCGAAAAGCATCGCGTCGACCAGGTCGCAGAGACAGTGAATCGTCAGCAGGTGAACTTCCTGAATTCGCGCGGTGCGCTCGGCCGGCACGCAGATGTGCACGTCCAGTTCGCCTAGCGCGGCATTGACCTTGCCGCCGCCCTTGCCGGTCAGCGCGATCACATGCATGCCACGCTCGTGCGCAGCGTCGATGGCGGCGAGCACGTTGCTGGAATTGCCCGACGTCGTGATGGCAAGCAGCACGTCGCCCTCCTGGCCGAGTGCGCGCACCTGCTTCGAGAAGATCGCGTCGAAGTTGTAGTCGTTGCCGACGGCCGTGAGGATCGACGAGTCCGTCGTCAGCGCGATGGCCGGCAATTCGGGACGCTCACGCTCGAAGCGGCCGACGAGTTCGGCCGCGAAGTGCTGACAGTCGGCAGCCGAGCCGCCATTACCGCAGGCGAGGATCTTGTTGCCGTTGGACAGCGCTTCGAACATGACGTCCGCTGCGGCGGCGATATATTCCGGCAGCGCGTCGCGCGCCGCCAGCTTGGTCTCGACGCTATCCGTAAAGTGTTGCTGAATTCGTTCGATCGACATGGTCGTTTGCCAGGGTGTCGCAAAAGCGGCCGGCCTCGCCTCGGAGTCCCATGGGGACTCACCTGCGCCGGCCGGCGTTCACAGGCCGTCAGTCTTGAAAACGGCACTTCCGCAAGTGTAACAGGGCCGAGGGGCGCGGGTTTCGTCAGAAATCGTCGGTGCGAAAGGCATCGGGCAGCCAGCACGCCACCGGCGGATGGCCGTCGAACGCCACGACATCGAAGCGGCAACGCGCGGCGGGACGCCGCAACAGATAGTGACGTGCAGCCAGCGCGAGACGACGTCGCTTGGTCCGTGTGATGCTCTCGGCAGCCCCGCCAAAGTCGCTACGCGAGCGCGCGCGCACCTCGACGAATACCAGCACGCCGGCGCGATCCCGCATAATGAGGTCGATTTCGCCGCCGCGACACCGATAGTTGCGTGCGACTAGCCGCCAGCCGCGCCGCTCCAGCAGCGTCTGCGCGCGGCCCTCGAACGATTCTCCAAGCTGATTCGACATGGTTGTTCCGATGTTTGACGTGACCGGCGATGCCGATGTTACCCACGCCCGCCCGCCCCGCGAGGCGGTGCTTTCGTTGGCGGGAGCCCGACGCCATGGATGAGCGCCTGATGTCGCTGGCCGAGGGCCAGCATTACCCGGCAAGCACGCTTTACGTCGTGGCGACCCCGTTGGGCAATACTGCCGACATCACGGTGCGAGCGCTTCACATCCTCGCCATGGTCGACGCCATCGCCTGTGAAGATACGCGTAACAGCGCGCAGTTGCTGCAGCGATACGGCATCGACAAGCCGTTGATTGCGGCCCATCAGCACAACGAGAATGAAGCGGCGACGCGGCTCGTCGAGCGCCTGCGCGGCGGTGAACGCATCGCTTACATTTCGGATGCCGGCACCCCCGGCATCTCGGACCCCGGCGCACGGCTGGTCGACGCGGTGCGTGCCGCCGGCCTCCCGGTGGTGCCGGTACCGGGCGCAAGCGCGGTGATCACGCTGCTCTCGGTGGCCGGAGCGTGGGTAGAGACATTCACCTTCGTGGGATTCCTGCCCTCGAAGGCGCAGCAACGGGCTCAGGCGATTGCCGCGCTTGCGGGATCGACGTCGGCGCAGGTCTTTTACGAGGCGCCGCATCGGATCATGGAGACGGTGGCCGCGCTGGCCGATGGCTTGGGCGGCGAGCGACGCCTGCTGATCGGGCGCGAACTGACCAAACGCTTCGAAGACATTCACGAGTGCGCACTGAGCGAGGGCGTGGCGTGGTTGAAGGCGGACGCAAACCGTCAGCGCGGCGAGTTCGTACTGGCGGTCTCGGGCGCGATGGCGAGTGCGAGCGAGGACGGCGTGGACGCCGAAGCGCAGCGCATCCTCGCCCTGCTGGTCGCGGAACTGCCGACGAAGAGCGCCGCCAAGCTCGCGGCGGCGATCACCGGCGCGCCCAAGAACGCGCTTTACGAGCGCGCGCTGGCACTGAAGAACGGTTGATTGCCGGGCGCGGGAAGCGGGGTTCGGAGGCGTCAGGAATCGGACGTTTCCGACGACGATTTCTCTGTTTGCCCAAGTGCCGCTAAACAAAAAAACCCGCCGAAGCGGGCTTTTCCATCACATGGCGGCGATCAGCTCAGCAGCAGCGCATCGTCGTCGAGTTGTTCGCCGCGTGTGCGTTCGAACATCTGCAGCAGATCGGGCACATCCAGCCCCTTGCGCTCGTCACCCGACACGTCCAGCACGACCTTGCCCTGATGCAACATCACGGTGCGGTCGCCGTAATCGAGTGCCTGACGCATGCTGTGCGTAACCATCATCGCCGTCAGCTTGCTCTCCTGCACAATGCGCGCCGTCAGCGCCAGCACGAACGAGGCCGTCTTCGGGTCCAGCGCCGCCGTATGCTCGTCGAGCAGCAGAATCCGCGACGGCTGCAACGACGCCATCAACAGACTCACCGCCTGACGCTGCCCCCCCGAGAGCAGCCCGATACGGTCAGAGAGCCGGTTTTCCAGTCCGAGATTGAGCAGGCTCAGCTTCTCGCGGAATCGCTCGCGCAACTCTCGATTCAACGCAAAGCGGAAACCCCGGCGTTCGCCGCGCTTGACCGCCAGCGCCATGTTTTCCTCGATGGTCAACGCCTCGCACGTCCCCGCCATCGGGTCCTGAAACACGCGCGCCACCTGATTCGCACGCTGCCATGCCGTCTTTTTCGTGACGTTGTTTCCGTCGATGGAAATCGTGCCCGAATCCACCGACAGGTCACCGCTGATCGCGTTCAGGAAAGTGGACTTGCCCGCCCCGTTCGAACCGATCACCGTGACGAACTGGCCCGTCGGAATCTCCAGCGACATGCCGCGCAGCGCGCGGTTCTCGATGGGCGTGCCCGGGTTGAAAGTGATCTTGAGGTCTTTTGCGCTCAACATGATCAGGCACCTCCGTTCTTGCGGGCAAACAGCTTCCGGCGCGTCGCGGGCAGCACCAGCGCCACCGCCACGAGCAAGGCCGTCACCAAGTTGAGGTCCTGCGCCTTCAGACCGATGAAGTCACTGTTAAGCGCCAGCGCAATGAAGAAGCGGTACAGCACCGCCCCCACGACCACCGCCAGCGTTGTGAGAATGAGGCGTCGTGCCGGCAAGATCGTCTCACCGATGATCACCGCCGCCAGACCGATCACGATGGTACCGATCCCCATCGAAATGTCCGCGCCGCCCTGCGACTGCGCGAACAACGCACCCGCGAGCGCCACCAGCGAGTTCGACAGCGCCATGCCCGCCAGAATCTCGTGACCGGTGTTCACGCCCTGCGCGCGAGCCATGCGCGGATTCGCGCCTGTCGAGCGCATGGCGAGGCCCTGCTGCGACGAAAAGAAGTAATCGAGACCGAGCTTCACCACGACCACCACGGCCAGCAGAAGCAGCGGACGCAACACGTAGTCCGGCAGCCAGTTCGGGGCATTCTCCGGCAGGATCATCGTGAAGACCGTCGGCGAGGTGATCAGCGGCACGTTGGGTGCGCCCATCACGCGCAGGTTCACCGAGTACAGCGCGATCATCATCAGGATACTGGCGAGCAGATCCATGATCTTCAGCCGCACATTGAGCCAGCCCGTGATGAAGCCCGCCAACGCCCCGGCCGCCATGGCCGCGACGGTCGCCGCGAACGGATTGGTGCCGCCGGCGATGAGTATCGCCGCGACCGCACCGCCCAGCGCGAAGCTGCCGTCGACGGTCAGATCGGGGAAATTGAGGATGCGGAAGGAAATCAGCACCCCGAGCGCCACGAGGCTGAAGATCAGGCCGATCTCCAGTGCGCCCATCATAGAAAAAAGGGACATTTTCGTAATTCCACTGCGCAAGACAGCCCATGCCGGGTCTCGGCATCAGCGCTCGCACGGCCGACATAGGCCAGTTCGGGTCATCGCCGGTCGTTATGCGACCGCGTCCGGGGGGAGCCGTCCCACCCATTCGATAGGAAAAGAGCGGCGGGGACAGATCGTGTCCGGACGCCGCCCTGTCGCTCGCCGGTGCATCAGGCACTCGCCCGCCGCACCGGTACCACGCGCATTACTGCTTGATAACCGTCTTGGCTTCCTTCACCAGATCGTCCGACAGGGTCACGCCTTGCTTGGCGGCCGCTGCCGTATTGACGAACAGTTCCAGATTCGAGCTGGTCTGCGAAGCGATCGCCCCCGGCTTTTCACCCTTCAGGATACGGCCAACCACCTTGCCAGTCTGACGGCCGAGATCGTAGTAGTTGATGCCCAGCGCCGCAATGGCGCCGCGCTTCACACTGTCGGTATCCGACGCGACGAGCGGGATCTTGCGGTCGTTGGCCACCTTCACCAGCGATTCGTAAGCCGACACCACGTTGTTGTCCGTGTTCGTGTAGATCACGTCGACCTTGCCGGCCAGGCTGCTGGCCGCCGAGCTGATGTCGACGGTACGCGGTGCGGCAGCTTCGACCAGCGTCATGCCGGCGGCAGGCAACAGCTTCTTCAGTTCATTGACGACCACGACCGAGTTCGCTTCGCCCGGGTTGTACACCATGCCCACACGCTTGGCATTCGGCACGACGCGCTTGATCAGGGCAACCTGCTTGTCCAGCGGCAGCTTGTCCGACACACCGGTCACGTTGGTGCCCGACGGCTCCCAGCTCTTGACCAGTTGTGCGGCCACCGGATCGGTCACGCCCGAGAACACCAGCGGCACGGACTTGGTGGCTGCCGCGACCGCCTGTGCCGTCGGCGTGGCGATACCGATGATCACGTCCGGCTTGTCACCCACGAACTTGCGGGCGATCTGTGCAGCCGTACCGACGTTACCCTGCGCGCTCTGATATTCCCACTTGAGGTTCTTACCCACCTCGTAGCCTTCCGCCTTGAGTTCGTCGCGCGCACCATCACGGATGGCGTCGAGCGCCGGGTGCTCCACGATGGCAAGTACGGCCACCGACTTCGTCGTTTGCGCGAATGCCGCGCCGGTCGTCCCCAACAACGTTGCGGCCACGGCGCACAGCAAGGTGCGCTTGGCGAGTTTGCCCATTGTCGACATCAAAACTCCTCCAGGAATACTCTTGATAGGTGCGCCGTGCCCGGGTCTCTGCGGGCCTCGTTCGGATGCACACAAAGCGTGCACCTGCGCGTGGGGCACAGTCTACCCACATCCCCCGCAGCGAACAACGGTTACCAACGCAACTTCCCCATCACCGCGCAGAACATCGGATTGCGCCCAAGTGCTGGCAGATTGGTGCGGCAATCGTAAAAAAATTAGACGATTCGGTCGCCGGTGAGCGGATGCGCGCACGTTCGTGCGAGGCGTTCAACCAATGAGATGCACCAAAAAACGAAACAATGCGCGTAATTTCGATGACAACGGGCCTTTTTGCACAATAAATATGCAAACAACGTCCCATTTTTTAAGTGGGATTGCGAGGCGAATCCGGGAGGATATTCGGAAATGGGGACGCAAGCCGCGTCTCGGTGCGCGTCAGGGTGCGGTCAGGGCGCGTTGTTGGTCTCGTCCAGACCGAGGGCGGCGACTTCGCTGCGGGAGAGTCGGCGAATTTCGACCTTGGCGTGCCCGGCGTGAATGAAGTCGAGTTGCTTGGCCGCGCCAAAGGACAGATCGATGATGCGACGGCGGGTGTAGGGACCGCGATCGTTGACTTTGACGACGACGGTCCTGTTATTGGCAACGTTGCGCACCAGCGCGAAGCTCCCCAGCGGCAGGGTCGGATGCGCGGCCGTCGGCTCGTTCATGTCGAAGGCTTCGCCGGTTGCCGTGCGCCGGCCATGAAACTTCTTGCCGTACCACGATGCCATGCCGGTCTGATAGAACGTGCCGGCGTCGGCGCGCAGACGGGCTTCGCCATCGCGTTCCGGTGCGTCGGGGTCGCCGGGATTGAGACCTTCGTTGCGGTAGGCCCGGCCAGGCCAATGCAGATCGAAGCTTGAGCCAACCGGTGCGTTGGCTTCGCGCGCACGGGCGCGATCGCCTGTCGCCGAAGGGGCGGCAGCCGTTTGGCTGGGGTGTTCGAGCGGCGTTGTGCAGGCTGTCAACGTCAGGGCGAGGGCGCAACCAACCGCGAACCGTGTGAGCATGTCGCGTGTTCGCATAGGCCGCAAGTTTAACACGTCGTCAAACTCAACCCATCAGCGAGCGTTCACTTACGTGGTAAGACTTGTTTACAAAGCATTACGCGATTCGATGGTTCATGTCGCCCGGTGACGATTGGAAAATTCCGGCCCCGCCCCTGCGACAAAGGCCGGACACGCGGGCGGCACATCGGTCTTCGGCGGTGCATCGGGCGACCGCACCCCGGCCCGAATTACAATAGGCAAAAACCGCGTCCCCGATAACTCATGAACGTTACCCTGATTCCTGTCACGCCTTTCCAGCAAAACTGCTCCCTGCTCGTCTGCGATGCGACGAAGCGCGCCGCCGTGGTCGACCCCGGCGGCGATATCGACCGAATCGCTGGCGAGATCGAACGCCAGGGAGTGACGCTTGAGAAGATCTTCCTGACGCACGGCCATCTGGACCATTGCGGGGGCGCGGGCGCACTGGCCGCGAAGTACGACGTGCCGATCGAAGGTCCACATCCGGACGATGCCTTCTGGATCGATCAGCTCGAGGCGCAAAGCGCGCGATTCGGGTTTCCCAAGCCCGAACCGTTCACGCCCGACCGCTGGCTGGGTGACGGCGACACCGTCCGGTTCGGCGAGGTCACCCTCGATGTGCTCTATTGCCCGGGGCACACGCCGGGTCACGTGGTGTTCTTCTCGGCAGACGAGCGTCTGGCCTGTGTCGGCGACGTGCTGTTCGCCGGCTCCATCGGCCGCACCGACTTTCCCCGTGGCAACCATGCCGATCTGATCGCCTCGATCTGCAACAAACTCTGGCCGCTCGGCAACGACGTGACGTTTATTCCGGGGCACGGCCCCGTCTCCACGTTCGGACAGGAACGTCAGACCAACCCGTACGTCGCCGACGCCGTGCTCGCCCGGAGCGCCGTATGAGTGAGGCCATGTCCCGCACACCGTCGCGCATCATTCCCGTCGACGAGGAGATTTTCGTCAGTACCGACGTCGAGGCCGATGGCCCGATCCCCGGCCCGCATTCGATGCTCAGCTTCGCGTCGGCGGCCTACACGGCGGACAAGGAACTGATCGGCACCTTCAGCGCCAACCTCGAATGTCTGCCGGACGCCAAGGGGCATCCGCTGACGATGAAATGGTGGAAGACCGAGCCCGAGGCATGGGCCGCTTGCCGCGTCGATCCGGAAGACCCGGCCAAGGCGCTCAAGGCGTATGTGAAGTGGGTGGAAAAGTTGCCGGGCAAACCGGTGTTCGTCGCCTATCCGGCGGGGTTCGATTTCACGTTCATGTTCTGGTACATGATGCGTTTCGTCGGACGTTGCCCGTTCTCATGGTCGGCACTCGACATCAAGACGCTCGCGTTCGCGATGACCGGCATGCCCTACCGCAAGTGCATCAAGCCACGTCTGCCGCAGGTCTGGCTCGACCCGCTGCCGCACACTCACGTGGCCCTCGACGACGCACTCGAACAAGGCGCCCTCTTCTGCAACATGCTCGCAGAGCTGCGTGACCAGCAGAAGACGTTGTCCGAACTCCCCGGCTGGCGCGGCGCCGGGCTCACAGCCAACGCCGACGCCCCGGTGTTCGGTTCTGCCGCTGCGGCAGCCTTGGCCGAAGCGGCAGACGCCGAGTCACCGGACACCGGCCCCGGCAAAGACAGCACGGCCCACGGCTGAACCCCGCCGGCCACTGGCAAGCGCGACGTGTAACGCGTCGCGCTTGCGATGCCGGCCGCTTATAGAACGTTGTTCGCCAACTCGGGCGGACGCGCAATCACCGCCTTGTCGCCATTGACCACGATGGGACGCTGCAACAGCTTCGGATGCTTCGCCACGGCGGCGAGCAATGCGTCGTCGGTCAGCCCCGTATCGGCCAGCCCCAGTTCCGCATACTCGGTTTCGTTGCTGCGGATCATCTCGCGCACGGGCACACCCAGCAACTTGTGCAGACGCTTGAGTTCGGCAAGCGCCGGCGGCGTCTTCAAGTACTCGATGATTTGCAGATCGCTGCCGCCCACGGCAGGAGAGCCCTCCACGAGGGCCAGCGCTTCGCGCGACTTCGAGCAGCGCGGGTTGTGATACACGGTAATCATGGTCACTCCATTGCGTACAAAATGCGTCCGGCGCGATATCGTTGTTCACGCCTCGAACGTGCGCTCCGAGTATGCATGGTATCGTCGTATGCCGCTACCCACGGACCTCTGCGGTAGCATCGGCGGCATCTCCCCAGCTTCACCCCAGCCTCACCCTATTAACTTCACGCATCGTCCGACGTACGCTCCGCAGGGCGCTAGCTGCCGGGTTCCCGGTGCGGCTTTTTACGTGCAGCTTTCTACGTGTTAACCGCGCTGCGCGCGCCGCATGGGTCGCCTAAGATTGGCAGAGAACGCACTGGGTGTCGCACGATCCGGTTCTTCAGGAGAAAGTGACATGGCAGGACGCTTCATCAGCATCAAGTCGCGCGACGGCAAAACCTTCCAGGCCTATCTGGCATGCCCCCAAGGGGCGGGCAAGGGTCCGGGACTGGTGCTGTGTCAGGAGATATTCGGCGTGAACGCTTACATACGCGAGCTTGCCGACCGATATGCCGAAGAGGGCTACGTCGTGCTGGCACCCGATCTGTTCTGGCGTATCGAGCCGGGCATCGAATTGGGCTATTCGCCCGGCGATTGGCAGCGGGCGTTTGCCCTGTTCCAGAGTTTCGATATCGATCTGGGGATGGAAGATGTCGGCGCGAGTGTCGACGCGTTGCGCGCCTTGCCCGAGTGTGCCGGCGGTGTCGGTGTCGTCGGCTACTGCCTCGGCGGCAAGCTGGCAGCCCTGTCCGTCACGCGCACGAGCGCAGACGTGGCCATCAGCTACTACGGCGTGGGGCTTGAGCAGCACGTCGACGAACTCGCCGGTGAGCACCCGCCGCTCGTGCTGCACATTGCCGAACTCGACAAATATGCCCCTGCCGAAGTGCGCGAAACGCTTGCCGCGCGGCTGGGCGGGCATGCCGACATCACGCTCTACACCTATCCCGACGCGGACCACGCCTTCGCGCGCCCCGGCGATCACTTCGATCGCGCGGCTACGCAACTGGCGCATCAGCGCACGATCGGCGCCTTGCGCCGTGCCGTCGGTCCGCACTACGACTTCGCGTCGCTCTGGGAGACGCATTGCGCTTACGAATTCGCCATCCGCGAAATCGATCCCCTGATGAAGACCATGGTCGACGAGCCATACGTGAATCACATCCCGACGATGACAGGCGGCGTGGGCCATCAACAACTGGCGCACTTTTACCGGAACCACTTCGTCAACAGCAATCCGCCCGACACCCGGCTGATACCGATTTCGCGCACGATCGGCGCGACGCAGCTCGTCGACGAATTGCTGTTCTGCTTTACGCATACGACGCCGGTCGACTGGATGCTGCCGGGGGTGGAACCCACCGGGCGCCGCGTCGAGATTCCGTTGGTCGCTATCGTGCGATTCCGTGGCGGCAAGCTCGAGCACGAGCATATCTATTGGGATCAGGCCAGCGTGCTGGTGCAGATCGGCCTGCTCGACGCAACGGGACTGCCGGTGGCGGGCGTCGAGACGGCGCGCAAGTTGCAGGACGAGAATCTGCCGTCCAATACCCTGATGCCGAACTGGTCGTTCGGTACCCGGGCGCACTGAGCGCGGCGGTGGTTTACCCGTCACGCGGCGTCAGTTGCCGCGTGACGGGCGTAAGGACGTGGATCACAAGTACAGAGTGTCGCGAACGCTGCGGGAGACCGCTCATGAATACGCAACTTTCCCGGTGCCAGCGGGCACCGTGCGCCGCCACGCGGCTCGCCGTCATCGCCTGTGTTCTGGCGGTTGCCGGTTGCGCCAATCCGGATTTCGAGCCCAAAAAGCCGCTCGTCCTCAACCTGATGTCCGGTCAGACGCCGGCCTCGTCGCTGGATCTGTACAAGATCGCGGCGGCGCAGCGGGTCAGCGAAGTCAACGCGCGGGAGATCACGCCGGGTAATCCACAGCCGATGTTGCGCTCGGTGGTGTCGCTCGAGTATTGGGTGGACCGCAGCGGGAACGTCACGAGCGTGGCGCTCTACCGCAGCAACGGCGATCTCGAGGCGGAGCGCATTGCCATGGCGAGCCTGCGACGGGCCAGCCCGTTACCGGCGCCCAGCCGGGCGCTGGTCGACAGCAGCGGACGCGTACGCGCGGTCGAGACGTGGCTCTTCAACAACGACGGCCGCTTTCAGTTGCGCAGCGTGGCAGCGCCTCAGATCGACGGGCAATGATATTGTGACGGCCATAGGCCCACCCTGCCCGGCCCGCTTTGGGCGACGGAGATGCTCATGCCGCGATTTGCCGCGAATCTGACCCTGCTGTATCAGGAAGTACCGTTTCTGGACCGCTTTCGCGAAGCGGCGAGCGATGGATTCCGAGGCGTGGAATTTCTGTTCCCATACGACCATCCCGCGCAAGCCATCCGCGCACATCTGAACGAGACGGGGCTCACGCAGGTGCTGTTCAATACACCCGCCGGCGACTGGGCGAGCGGCGAGCGCGGGCTCGCCGCGCTGCCGGGACGCGAAGCGCAATTTCGCGACGGCCTCGAACTCGCGCTCGACTACGCCGACACGCTAGGTTGCCGTCAGTTGCATGTGATGGCAGGGTGTCCGGACGCCGCGGCGTCGCTTGAGCGCTGCCGCGCCGTGTATCTGGACAACCTCGCCTATGCCGCCGGACAGGCCGCCGCACACGGCGTCACGATCTTGATCGAACCGATCAATCCGCGCGACTTCCCCCGTTACTTCCTCACCCGTCAGGCTCAGGCGCAGGCCATTCTTCAGGACGTGGGCGCGAGCAATCTGAAGGTGCAGTTCGACGCGTATCACTGCCAGATCGTCGAAGGCGATCTGGCGATGAAGCTGCGTCAGCACATTGCCAACATTGCGCACGTACAGGTGGCGGGCGTGCCCGCGCGTCACGAGCCGGACACCGGGGAAGTCAACTATCCGTTTCTGTTCCGTCTTCTCGACGAATTGGGCTACGCGGGATGGATCGGGTGCGAATACCGGCCGCAAGGTGCCACGCGCGACGGGCTTGGCTGGCTCAAGCCGTGGCTCAGAGCCACCCGGTAGCCGGTTGCTTCTCATCGCCGGCAATCCCGACACTCGACCGGCATTGCACGCATCGACAATTTACGCAGGCGTGAATCGATTTCCGAAAATGAATCGGATGGCGAAGCAATGCAGGGGAATGTCAGCGAAAGGCTGAGGAAAGATGTAGGTCGATGCGGGTAAAAAAAATGGCGGGACACTTAGGCCCGCCAAAACCACACGCTACGGGGTTAGCGCGAGGAGACCAGATTCGGAGCACTGCATCGAATTTCGTTGCATATTGCGCCGGGGGACGCCTTCTGCCGATACAGTCGCGCTGCTGTGTTACCGGGGGATAAGCACATCAGCGTTGAGATGCATTGTGGTGGAAACGTATGGCGCGAGGGGTAACAAAGTGTTTCAGGATGTAACACCTAGAGCGTCATCTCCTCTTCGAAAGCGTCGCAGCGCCTTACTCGGCAAGGACTTCGCAAGTGACAGAGAAAGCGCGATTTAGTTCGCCATCCTGATTAACTCGTCGAATGAAGTATCGACGACGCATGACATGAGGACACGCCGATTCATCGGCACACGCATCCAGGTGCATTTCACGGCCGATTCCTCAATGTGCTAACTTCATTCTTTGTGCGTGGCAACAAAGTGGGCATCCGCGATACGCGGCGTGCCATCTTCGCGAACCGGCGGCGCACCGAGAGCAAGGATTTCGTCCAACGACAGCACCCGCCCGAACAAGGCCGCACCCGCATGGAAACCATTGAACGTCTGGCGCAGATACTGGCGCGCGATCGCGTAATCGGCGTCGTAGGCCTGTCGCCGCGGCCCGATCGGCCGAGCTACACCACGTCTCGTTATATGCAGCAGCAGGGATACCGGATCGTGCCGGTCAACCCGCAGGCAGCGGACTCCGGCGAGAAAATTCTGGGCGAAACCGTCTACGCAAGCCTGACGGACGCCGCCGAGGCGCTGCGCGCCGAAGGTGTTCGGATCCAGATGGTCGACTGCTTCCGCCGCAGCGGTGACATTCCGCCTATCGCGGAAGAAGCGGTGGCCATCGGCGCGAACAGTTTATGGATGCAGTTGGGCATCGAGAACGACGAGGCGGCCGCAGTCGCCTTGGCGGCGGGGCTCGACGTCGTGATGGACCGCTGCGTCAAGATCGAACACCAGCGCTGGCAGATGCGGGGAGATCACGCCTCCAGACAAACGAGCCGCCGCTGAGTCGGTCGCGCCCATCAGCCGTTTCCGAAAATGAGTCGAACCCCTTTGTCCTTCAAACGCCTTCACGCCAATCGCCTGCTGACATGACCATCGACGCCGATCTACTCGCCTACTACGACCAAATGGCGCGCAAGTACCCCGCTTCCACCGACGCCGGCACGCCTAGCGCGCAAGAAGCGCGGGCCCAGTTCGCCACCGTTGCCGGCGAAGCTTTGCGCCCGCTGCCGGCCGGGCTGCGTAGCGAGACCTTCGAGATTCCGCTGCCGGGCCGCAATCTGCGAGCCCGGCTGTATCGTCCCATCGGCCGCGAAGTGCCGCTTGTCGTGTACTTCCACGGTGGCGGCTGGGTGGTTGGTGACGTCGACACGCACGGGACGCTGGCCGCGTTCCTCGCGCAGGACGGCGACGTGGCAGTGTTGAGCATCGACTACCGGTTGGCGCCCGAGCATCCGTTCCCGACGCCGGTCGACGACGCCCGCGAAGCGCTGGCGTGGGCGGCGGCGCAACGTGTACAGCTGGGTGTGAGCGCCGGCCATCTGGCGGTCGCCGGCGACAGCGCCGGGGGTCATCTCGCGGCGCAGGCCGCCGCATGGCTCAACGATCAGCATCCGGGCATCGTGGATGCACAATTGCTGATCTACCCGGTGGTGCAGTACCGGTTCGACACCCCGAGTTACGAGCGTCTGGCGAACGGTGTTGGCCTGACGCGGGATGAAATGCGTTGGTATTGGCGCGAATTCCTGGGTGGCGCGGAACCGTCGGCTGACGATGTGCGCGTCAATCTGACGGCGCAAGCCCCGCGTCATCCGTTGCCGAACGCGTTGGTGATTGCGGCCGAATACGACCCATTGCATGACGAAGCCGTGTCGTACGCGCAGTTCGTGGCGCGATCGGGCGGCCGGGCGGAGATCATCGAAGCGCCCGGCCTGACGCACAGCTTCGCGAGGTTACAGCCGTTCGTCCCGCAAGCGAGACTGATCATGCACGACGCGGCGCAGCGTCTGCGCGACTGGCTGGGTTGAAGCCTGCGCGGTTACTTGAGCCACTTGTCCACAACGGCCTGATACTCCCCGGTCTTCTGCGAGAGGTTGAGCCACTGGTCGACGTATTGCTTGAAGATGTCGTCGCCGCGCGGAATCAGATAGGCCTTCTCGCCGAACTGAAGCGGCTTGTCGGGGTTCACCGGGCAGAGCGACGGGATGAGCTTGTGCTGCAACAGGGTTTCGGACGTGTCCGTGACCATCACGTCGGCACGGCCGTCGGCGATCTGCTGGAAGATCGTGACGTTATCGGGATGGATCGTGAGCGTGGCCTTGGGCAGGTACTGACGGGCGAAGCGTTCGTTCGTCCCCCCCGGATTGGCGATGGCGCGCGTGCTGGGCTGATTCAGATCGGCGAGCGTCTGGTACTTCGCGACATCGGCGCAGCGCACGATCGGCGATTTGCCGTCGACCATCACCACGCTGCTGTAATAGGCCCGTGCCGCACGGTCGAGCGTGACCGAGATGCCGCCCACCGCGATGTCGCACTTGCCGGCGGTGAAGTCGTCCATCAGCCCTTTCCACGTCGTGGGGACAATCACCGGCTTCACGCCAAGCGATTTCGCCAGCGAAGCGACCAGATCCACGTCGATACCCTCGAACTGGCCGTCCGGGCGGCGGTACGTGTAAGGCTTGTAGTCGCCCGTCGCGCAGGCACGCAGTGTGCCCGACTTCACGATGTCGTCGAGCCGGGAATGCACGGCGGGGACGGTGGAGGCGGCGGGACTGACGGCGACGGCCGATTGAGCGATAGCGGTGGACGCAGCGAGCGCCGCCCCCGCCATGAGGGCCGCGCGGGCGGCCGTCATCATGACTGTCATGCTTGTCTCCTGAATATTGACGTTATGAGGCACGAATTTCCCGAGTTGTCTCACGCAGCTCGTGGGGCTCAATACTAATGACTCGCTCGCCCGACGCCAACCCGTTCGCCACAAACGCACGCACCGTGCCGCGACGCCGCCAAGGCCCTGACATGCGGCATAACCGCCCGCAAAGCGACCGGCCTCTGGATACCCGAGTAAAATGGCCGCTTGCCCAAATTACCCAACCCACCGCCGCGACGTGTCCCAAGCTCTGCAAAACGATACTTTCCTGCGCGCCCTGCTGCGCCAGCCGACCGAGTACACGCCGATCTGGCTGATGCGCCAGGCGGGCCGGTACCTGCCCGAATACAACGCCACCCGCGCCAAGGCCGGTAGCTTCCTGGCGCTTGCCAAGAACCCCGCCTACGCCACCGAGGTCACGCTTCAACCGCTTGAGCGCTTTCCACTGGACGCCGCCATCCTGTTTTCGGACATCCTCACCATTCCCGATGCGATGGGCCTCGGCCTGTCGTTCGAAGCTGGCGAAGGGCCTCGCTTTGCGCATCCGCTGCGCACCGAAGATGACGTGCGCCGCTTGCAGGCACCGGACCTCGACAGCCTGCGCTACGTCTTCGACGCCGTGACCGAGATCCGCCGCGCCCTGAACGGACGCGTGCCGCTGATCGGTTTCTCGGGCAGCCCGTGGACACTGGCGTGCTACATGGTCGAGGGTGCGGGGTCGGCTGACTTCCGTACCGTCAAGACGATGATGTACGAGCGGCCCGATCTGATGACGCACATCCTCGAGACCAACGCCCGTGCCGTCGCCGCTTATCTCAATGCGCAGATCGAAGCGGGCGCGCAGGCCATCATGGTGTTCGACACCTGGGGCGGCGCGCTGGCCGACGGCCTCTACCAGCGGTTCTCGCTCGCCTACATGCAAAAGGCGCTCGCCGGCGTGCATCGCGAATGGAACGGCGCACGGATTCCGCACATCGTCTTTACCAAGGGCGGCGGACAGTGGCTCGAAGCCATTGCCGACACCGGCCCGGACGCGATCGGCCTGGACTGGACTGTCGATCTCGCCGCCGCGCGCCGCCGCGTGGGCGAGCGTTGTGCACTGCAAGGCAACTTCGATCCGACCGCGCTCTTCGCATCGCCCGACGCCATTCGCGCAGAAGTGCGCCGCCTGCTCGACGCGTATGGCAATGCGCCGGGCCATGTCTTCAATCTGGGCCACGGGATTTCGCAGTTCACCCAGCCCGAACACGTCGCGGCACTCGTCGACGAAGTGCACAGCTACAGCCGGAAGCTGCGCCAGACGGCGTAATCGGTCACGCTCGCAAGCGGCGGTGCGGGTTCGCGGCGCATTTCGCCCGGCAAACCCGACCGCCGTTTCACGTTGGGAATGTCAAGGGAAACCCTGTTGAATAACCCCTCCAATTTGCGGAGTTGTCCCGAAGACTTATGCACAAATTCTCGCTGCGCCGCCGCAAGTGAGAGTCGACGGGAGCGTACCGTCGACGCTATTCATAAGCTATTGATCGAAAAGCCTTTTTAATTCTTACGAAGTCCAAGCATTACACGGCGTGAGGGCCACGCAGCATGGCTGACGAGCGATAATCCCCACAGTTCTCAACATAGTTATCCACAAGCGTTTTGCACCCACCGGAAAGCCGACTCAAATCCGGGGTTTAGCGAAACTTCTCAGGATTCACTTTAAGTTTGTCCCACGTCAACGACCTATCCGAACCGTCTCCTGCATCGACCGGCGATGCACTGTCTCCGGGCGCCTCATTGCGCACCGGCACGCCGGTTATCGCCCGTGTGGCGCTGGATACGCCCCTTCTGACGCTGTTCGACTACCGGCTCGATCAGGCCGCGAGCCTGGGTCAATTGGTGCAGGTGCCGTTCGGACGGCGACAGGTCGTAGGCGTTGTCTGGGAATTGACGCAGCGCAGCGAAGTGGACCCGGCAAAGCTGCGTGACGTGACGTCCGTCTGGCACGAATTGCCCCCGCTGGGTGACGACTGGCGCGACCTGATGCAGTTTGCGGCTCGCTACTATCAGCGCGGCGTCGGCGAGGTGGCGCTGCCCGCCGTGCCGGGTCATCTGCGCACGCCCATGCGCTGGCCACGGCTCCTCGCCCAGCGCGGCGTGCAGCGGTACCGGATTGCCGATGGCGCGCTGACGACGCTCATGGACAACGTGCCCGCCCGGCTGCGCGCGCAACGCCGGCTGGCCGAGGGTCTCGCGCAAGCGGGCACGCTCGATGCCGACGAGGCCAAGGCACTTTGCTCGAAAGCCGCCGACGTGCTCAAACAATGGGCCGCCGCCGGATGGGTGGTCGTTGAAACCGTACCGTTCCATGAAGCGATACGCGATGTCGCCGATATGGACGATGCGCACGACGCCGGCGTCATGGATGAGGATTCGATCGCAGGCCAAACCGATGCAGGCGCCGGCGTCGATCCCATCGCCGAAGACACCCCCGGCGCCGCCAAGACACTCACCGCCGGACAGGCCGATGCCGTGGCGGCCATTCACGATGCCCTTGAAACGGCAGGCGCCCAACGCCTCGATCACGCCCCCCTGAAGGGCGACGGCGAAGCGGGCGACGCCCCCGCCTGCGCGCCGTTCCTGCTCTACGGTGTGACCGGCAGCGGCAAGACGGAAGTCTATTTGCGCGCAGTCGCCGAGGCGCTTCGCCAGCCCGACGCGCAAGTGCTCGTCCTCGTGCCTGAAATCAATCTGACGCCGCAGCTCGAAGGTGTCTTCCGCAAGCGATTCCCCGACGAGACACTTGTCACCCTGCACAGCGCACTGGCCGAAGGCGAGCGTGCCCGGCACTGGTTGGCGGCGCATCGCGGCGAAGCTCGCGTCGTGCTCGGCACCCGGCTCGCGGTGATGGCGTCGCTGCCGCATTTGCGTCTGATTGTCGTCGACGAAGAGCACGACCCCTCGTATAAGCAACAGGAAGGGCTGCGCTATTCGGCGCGCGACCTCGCCATCTGGCGCGCGAACCGGTTGCGCATTCCCGTCGTGCTCGGCTCCGCCACGCCGTCGCTCGATAGCTGGCGACGGGCCGAACAGGGTCGCTACGTGCGCCTCGCGATGCCCGAGCGCGCCACGCCCGACGCCGTGCTGCCGCGTGTCTCGCTCATCGACATGGAGATCGAGCGCAAGCGTCAGCGCACGGTGCACGAAGGGTTGTCGCAACCCCTGCTCGCGGCCATTCGCGCGCGGTTCGAAGCGGGCGAGCAAAGCCTGCTGTTCCTGAACCGTCGCGGCTACGCCCCGGTGCTCAACTGCGACGCCTGCGGCTGGATCAGCGACTGTCGCCGATGCAGCGCGCACATGGTGCTGCACAAGCCCGAACGGCGGCTGCGCTGCCATCACTGCGGCGCCGAGTCGCGCATTCCGCATGCGTGCCCCGACTGCGGCAATCAGGATCTCGCGCCGCTGGGGCGCGGCACACAGCGCATCGAAGAAGCGCTGGCCGAACATTTCCCCGACGCGCGTCTCTCGCGCATCGACGCCGACAGCACACGCCGCAAAGGCAGCGCCCAGGCGCTGTTCGCGCAGGTGCACGCGGGGGAAATCGATATCCTGATCGGCACGCAAATGGTCGCCAAGGGCCACGACTTCCGTAACGTCACGCTCGTGGGCGTGGTCAACGCCGACAGTGCCCTGTTCTCGCACGACTTCCGGGCGGCCGAACGTCTCTTCGCACAACTGATGCAGGTGGCCGGCCGCGCGGGCCGCGCAGCCCGCGCCGATGGCCCCGGCGACGTGCTGATCCAGACGCGCTACGCATCGCACCCGTTGTTCGCCTCGCTCATGCGCCACGACTACGCGGGCTTCGCGGCGCAGCAGTTGGAGGAACGCCGCGTCGCCCTGCTGCCGCCATACACACATCAGGCGCTGCTGCGCGCCGAGGCACGACGCCTCGACGACGCCATGACGTTCCTGAAGCAAGCCCGCGAAATTGCCGCCGCCCCCCCGCTCAACGACCCGCGCATTTCCCTGTGGGACCCCGTGCCGATGACCATGGTCCGCATCGCCGGCACCGACCGCGCGCAGCTCGTGGTCGAGAGTCCGCATCGCGGCGCCCTGCAACGCTTCCTCACGCACTGGATGGGCGAGCTGCGCGCGCTCAAAGCCCCCGTGCGCTGGCATCTCGAAGTCGATCCGCTCGAAATATAAATCGGTATATAGCGTTCCGTAAATTTGACAACATCACCGGAATCTCCGACGATGCGAGCATCAGTCGAACGCCGTACGTCGCACGATTCACGTCATCCGCAAGATAAGAAGTCCTATAGGAGACATCCGATGAAGTCGCACGACCGGAGCGCCGCCCCCACGGCGCCAGACCTCGCCATACCGTCCCTCCCGCTATCCGAATCTCCGCTGGCCGAAGCCTCGCGCCGCCGCTTCCTGCGACGTGCCGGCGCGCTAGGTGTCGGAGCCAGTCTCGCCGGACGCGCACTCGACGTACTCGCCGCCACAGCCGCACCGCAGACAGTCACGTTGCCATTTGCGAATGGCGAGCGCGAACTCGTTGCGTATCCGCAGAAGCGGCCACTGATCCGGTTGACGGCACGGCCACCGCAACTGGAAACGCCCTTCGACGTCTTCAACGACGGACTGATTACGCCGAACGATGCGTTCTTCGTGCGCTATCACCTCGCGGGCATTCCGACCGACATCGATCCGGCGAAACACCGCATTCGCGTGAGCGGTAGCGTCGCCAAGCCGCTCGACATCTCGCTCGCGTCGCTCAAGAAGGACTTTGGTGCGCCGGTGGAAATCGTGGCGGTGCATCAGTGTTCGGGCAACAGCCGCGGCTTCTTCGAACCGCGCGTCGGCGGCGGGCAGCTCGCCAACGGCGCGATGGGCAACGCACGCTGGCGCGGCATTCCGCTCAAGCGGATTCTCGAGCGCGCGGGCGTTTCGGCCAGTGCGAAGCAAGTCACGTTCGAGGGTCTCGACCGGCCGATCGTGCCGGCGACGCCCGAGTTCGTGAAAGCGCTCGACCTCGATCACGCGATGGACGGCGAAGTGATGGTCGCGTTCGCCATGAACGGCCAGGATCTGCCGATGCTCAACGGCTTTCCGGTGCGGCTGGTCGTGCCGGGCTACTACGGCACGTACTGGGTGAAGCATCTGGCGGACATCAACGTCATCGACAAAGTGTTCGACGGCTTCTGGATGGCCACGGCGTACCGCATTCCCGACAACGACTGCAATTGCGTCGCACCCGGCAAAGCGCCCGAAAAAACGAAGCCGATCGAACGCTTCACCGTGCGCTCGTTCGTCACCAGCCACGCCGACGGCCAGCGCGTGACGGCGGGCCGGGCGACCCGTGTGCGCGGCATCGCGTTCGACGGTGGCGAAGGCATTCGCGACGTGCAGTTCTCCGCCGACGGCGGCCAGACCTGGCAGGCCGCGCGGCTTGGCACCGAGTTGTCGAAGTATTCGTTCCGTGAGTGGACGGCGTCTTTCACGCCGCCGCAGCCCGGCGAGTACGCATTGAAGGTCAGGGCGACGAATCGCGCAGGGGTCTCGCAACCGCTGCAATCGCTGTGGAATCCGGCCGGCTATCTGCGCAACGGGGTGGAAACCGTGCGTGTGATCGCGGCATGAGACGGGGGACGATCATGAACGTTTCGAAGTTCGCGAGCGGCACAGCCGCACTGTTCGCGCTGGCCGGCACACTCGCCGTCGCCCCCGCCCATGCGCTCGAGATCAAGCTGCCGCAGGAGACATCTCAACTGAAGGCCTCCACCCTCGCCGGCCATCAGGCGGCCAACGCATGGTGCGTGATGTGCCACTCCGTCGACTACGTCAACAGCCAGCCGCCGATGCCCGCCGCTTTCTGGCATGCGGAAGTCACGAAGATGGTGAAGGTCTACGGTGCGCCGATTCCCGAAGATCAGGTCAAACTGATCTCCGAGTATCTGGGAACTGCGTACGGCAACGATTCGAAGTGACACTCGCCGGGCGTGCCCTGCACGGCACAAGGTGCAACCCAAATATTGACTCTGGTTGCACCTCTTTTGAAACCCGGTTACGATGCCGCAATTCACCCGCTATGGGTATCACGTTTTCGCGTCATCAGGTAACCCTTCCATGGCTAACACCACTCTTGGCGTCAAGGTCGACGACGTCCTGCGCACCCGGCTGAAGACCGCCGCCCAGCAAATCGAGCGCACGCCGCACTGGCTCATCAAACAGGCCATCTTCGCCTACCTGGAGCGCATCGAGAGCGGCGCGCTGCCGCCCGAACTGAGCGGCGCAACGCAGTCCGGCACCGAGGTGATCGACGGCCATGCGGGTGACGACACGGTGCCGCATCCGTTCCTCGAATTCGCGCAGAACGTGCAACCGCAATCAGTGTTGCGCGCGGCGATTACGGCGGCCTATCGCCGTCCCGAGCCGGAATGCGTGCCCGTGCTGGTCGGTCAGGCCAAGCTGCCCCCGGCGACCGCCACGTCGGCATCGGATCTCGCCCGCAAGCTCGTCGTGGCCCTGCGCGGCAAGAGCACCGGCGGCGGTGTGGAAGGTCTGATTCACGAGTTCTCGCTGTCCAGCCAGGAAGGTGTGGCGCTCATGTGCCTTGCCGAAGCCCTGCTGCGCATTCCCGACAAGGCCACGCGCGACGCCCTGATCCGCGACAAGATCAGCAAGGGCGACTGGCACGCTCACATGGGCAACTCGCCGTCGATGTTCGTGAACGCCGCCACCTGGGGCCTGATGATCACCGGCAAGCTCGTGACCACCACCAGCGAAGCCGGTCTCACCAAGGCGCTCACGCGCCTGATCGGCCGTGGCGGCGAGCCGCTCATCCGCAAGGGTGTGGACATGGCCATGCGCCTGATGGGCGAACAGTTCGTGACGGGAGAGACCATCTCCGAAGCCCTCGCCAACAGCCGCAAGTACGAAGCGCAGGGCTTCCGTTACTCGTACGACATGCTCGGCGAAGCGGCGACGACGGAAGAAGACGCTCTGCGCTACTACGCGAGCTACGAGCAAGCCATTCACGCCATCGGCAAGGCCTCGGCCGGTCGCGGCATCTACGAAGGCCCGGGCATCTCGATCAAGCTCTCGGCCCTGCATCCGCGCTACTCGCGCAGTCAGCACGAGCGCACGGTCACGGAATTGCTGCCGCGCGTGCAGGCGCTCGCCAAGCTGGCCCGCTCGTATGACATCGGTCTGAATATCGACGCCGAAGAAGCCGACCGCCTCGAAATCTCGCTCGACCTGCTCGAAGCGCTGTGCTTCTCCCCGGAGCTGGCCGGCTGGAACGGCATCGGTTTCGTGGTGCAGGCGTATCAGAAGCGCTGCCCGTTCGTGATCGACTTCATCATCGATCTGGCACGCCGCAGCCGTCACCGCATCATGGTGCGTCTGGTCAAGGGCGCTTACTGGGATACGGAAATCAAGCGTGCGCAGGTCGACGGCCTCGAGGGGTATCCGGTCTACACGCGCAAGATCTACACCGACGTGTCGTACCTCGCCTGCGCGAAGAAGCTGCTCGCCGTACCGGATGCGATCTACCCGCAGTTCGCCACGCACAACGCCTACACGCTCTCGGCGATCTACCACCTCGCGGGCAACAACTACTACCCCGGCCAGTACGAATTCCAATGCCTGCACGGCATGGGCGAGCCGCTCTACGAAGAAGTCGTCGGCCCCATCGCTTCGGGAAAGCTCGCGCGTCCGTGCCGCGTGTACGCCCCGGTCGGCACGCACGAAACACTGCTCGCCTACCTCGTGCGCCGCTTGCTCGAGAACGGCGCGAACACGTCGTTCGTGAACCGCATCGCGGACGAAACCATCAGCGTCGACGAACTGATCGCCGATCCGATTTCGGAAGCCGAGAAGGTGCAACCGTTCGGCGCACCGCACGCCAAGATTCCGCTGCCGCGTGATTTGTTCGGCACCTCGCGTGCCAACTCGTCCGGCTTCGATCTGTCGAACGAGCACCGTCTCGCCTCGCTGTCCTCGGCCCTGCTGGCCAGCGCGGGCATGCCGTGGCGCGCCGCGCCGCTGCTCGCCGACGGCGAGCGCACCACGGGCACGCCGCGTGCCGTGCGCAACCCGGCCGATCTGCGCGATATCGTCGGCCAGGTCGTCGAAGCCACTTCGGCAGACGTGGATGCCGCGCTCACGCACGCCGTGGCTGCCGCCCCGATCTGGCAAGCCACACCGGTCGAAGAGCGCGCCGACTGCCTGATGCGCTCGGCCGATCTGCTCGAAGCCCACATGCCCACGCTCATGGGGCTGTGTGTGCGCGAAGCGGGCAAGTCGTTGCCCAACGCCGTGGCCGAAGTGCGCGAAGCCGTCGACTTCCTGCGCTACTACGCCGCGCAGATCCGTCAGGGCTTCTCCAATGACACGCACCGCCCGCTGGGTCCGGTGCTGTGCATCAGCCCGTGGAACTTCCCGCTCGCCATCTTCGTGGGGCAAGTCGCCGCCGCCCTCGCCGCCGGTAACCCGGTCATCGCCAAACCGGCCGAGCAGACGCCGCTCATCGCCGCCGAAGCCGTTCGCCTCATGCAGGCTGCCGGCGTGCCAGCCGGTGCGCTGCAACTGCTGCCGGGCACGGGCGAGACCGTGGGCGCCGCGCTGGTGGCCGACACCCGCACCAAGGCCGTCATGTTCACCGGCTCGACCGAAGTCGCCCGCATCATCGCGCGCACGCTGGCCGATCGTCTCGACGCCAACGGTCGTCCGATTCCGCTGATCGCCGAGACCGGCGGTCAGAACGCCATGATCGTCGACTCGTCCGCGCTGCCCGAACAGGTCGTGTACGACGTGCTCGCATCGGCCTTCGATTCGGCCGGCCAACGCTGCTCGGCCCTGCGCGTGCTGTGTTTGCAGGACGACATCGCCGACAAGACGCTACACATGCTCAAGGGCGCGATGCAGGAACTGGCCATCGGCAACCCGGATCGTCTGGCCATCGATGTCGGCCCGGTGATCGACGCCGAAGCCCAGAACGGCATCAACCGTCACATCGAACAGATGCGCGGCAAGGGCTTCCCGGTCGAACAACTGCCGCTGCCGGACGCTGCCCGCCACGGCACGTTCGTGCCGCCGACACTCATCGAACTGACCGATCTGAAGGCGCTGCAACGCGAAGTTTTCGGCCCGGTGCTGCACGTGATCCGCTTCAAGCGCGCGCAACTCGACAAGTTGCTCGATCAGATCAACGGCACCGGCTACGGCCTGACGTTCGGCGTGCATACGCGTATCGATGAAACCATCGCCTACGTGACCGAGCGCGCCCATGTCGGTAACGTCTACGTGAACCGTAACGTGATCGGCGCCGTGGTCGGGGTGCAACCGTTCGGCGGCGAAGGGCTGTCTGGGACGGGTCCGAAGGCGGGCGGTCCGATGTATCTGCCGCGTCTGCTTGCGACGCGTCCGGCCGCGCTGGCCCCGGAACTCAATCGCAACGAAGCCGCACTCTCACCGCTGGTGAACTACCGCGACTGGCTGCACGCCAACGGCAACACGGCAGGCAACGCCGCCGCGGTCCATCGCGTCGACCGTTATCTGGCGACATCGGCCCTCGACGCGACCGCTGTGCTTCCCGGACCGACCGGCGAGCGCAACACGTACGGTCTGACGCCGCGCGGCCCAGTGCTGTGCGTGGCCGCCACGCCGCTTGGCGCGCGCACGCAACTGGCAGCCGTGCTGGCGACGGGCAACAACGCCGTCTTCGCGGACAGCGCCGCCGCCCGTGAGCTGGTGAGTACCCTGCCCGCCGCACTCAAGAGCCGCGCGTCGGTGCTGCCGGCCAGTGCGGACACCGCCGCCGAACCGTCGCTCGCCGCCGTGCTGTTCGAGGGCGACAGCGACGAGCTGCGCGCCCTGAATCGCCGCATCGCTACCCGCAACGGTCCGATTCTGTCGATGCAGGGTCTCGCGCCCGAGGCGCTGGCCGCCGGTGACGATTACGCGCTGGAGCGTCTGCTGTGCGAGCGCTCGGTGTCCGTCAATACGGCCGCCGCAGGGGGTAACGCCAACCTCATGACCATCGGCTGATCCCTCGGTCGATTCGGCACCGCAGGCTTGAGACAAGCCGTCAGGCCTTGCGACGAATCTTGTTGGATTCGTCCTAAATCTGACGGCGGGCTTCGACGGCCGGACGCGCCGTCCTCAAACTCACGCGCGCACTCGCGGCCGCCAATGTCCTGTGTTTCGGGACGCCGGCGGCCGCGAATCGTTAACGGCGGGGTCGCGCGCCCGCACCTCACAACGTCTTCTGCGCCCCGCCGCATATCACGTAGTTCCGCACATTGAGCGCATTCGCGGTATCTTCGCGCCCGCCCCCGACATCTCACGTGGCTCACCGCCGTCGCGCGGTTTGCACCCGGTTTGCCCCGTTAACCCGTGCCGGCGACACGTATCGCCGGCCACAGCGTTCGTCGCCCCGCGTTGCCGCCTCTTTCGTCATGCCGGGAGATGTGCCGGCGCGCGCAAGCCCGACGCTCAAGGAGGCTACATGTCCCTTTGGAATCCCACTGCGGTGTCCTTCACCGTCTATTTGCTTTTGATGTTGGTGATCGGGTGGCTCGGCTACCGCTCCACCAATAATCTCTCCGACTACATCCTCGGCGGGCGCCGCCTTGGCAGTTTCGTCACCGCGCTCTCTGCCGGCGCCTCCGACATGAGCGGCTGGCTGCTGCTCGGCCTGCCCGGCGCCATTTACGTGGGCGGACTGTCCGGCGTCTGGATCGCCATCGGCCTTGCGATCGGTGCGTGGGCCAACTGGCGCCTCGTGGCGGCACGCCTGCGGGTGCACACGGAGGTCTGCGGCAATGCGCTGACCCTGCCCGAATACCTCGCGCAGCGCTTCGGCGACCGCAGCCATGTGCTGCGCATCGTCACGGCGCTCGTGATCCTGATCTTCTTCACGATCTATTGCGCGTCAGGGGTGGTGGCCGGTGCCCGTCTGTTCGAGACGATGTTCGGGCTCGAGTACCGCACGGCGCTGTGGATTGGTGCCGTGGCGACCATCGCCTACGTGTTCATCGGCGGCTTTCTCGCGGTGAGCTGGACGGATACGGTGCAGGCCTCGTTGATGTTCGCTGCGCTGGTCGTCACGCCAATTGCCGTGATTGCGCTCGACGGCAGCCCGGCGGCGGCAATCGATGCTGTGACGGCGGTGCATCCGGCACACACCGACTGGTTCGGCGATCTCGCTCCCATCGGCGTGATCTCGATGCTGGCCTGGGGCCTCGGCTACTTCGGCCAGCCGCACATCCTCGTGCGCTTCATGGCGACGCGCTCGGCCGCCGCGATTCCGCAGGCGCGCCGCATCTGCATGACGTGGATGGTGCTCTGCCTGATCGGCGCGGTCGCCGTAGGCTTCTTCGGGCTGGCGTTCTATAGCGCGCGGCCGGATCTCGGCGCGGGCGTGGCGGCCAACCCGGAGACGATCTTCATGGCGTTGACGACGCAACTCTTCGCACCGTGGCTCGCGGGCATTCTGCTGGCGGCGATTCTGGCCGCCGTGATGAGTACGTTGTCGTGCCAGTTACTGGTGTGCGCCAGTGCGCTGACGGAAGACCTCTACAAGACCTTCGCGCCCGGGCCGGTCAGCCAGCGCCGCCTCGTATGGATCGGCCGGTCGATGGTGCTGGCCGTGGCAGTGGTCGCGGTGCTGCTCGCGCTCGATCCGCAAAGCCGTGTGCTCGGCATGGTGAGCTACGCATGGGCGGGCTTCGGCGCCGCCTTCGGGCCGCTGGTGCTGGCCACGCTGTTGTGGCCCCGCGTCACGCGTAACGGGGCGCTCGCGGGCATTGTCACCGGCGCGGCCACCGTACTGATCTGGAAGCACTTCGGCTGGTGGGATCTCTACGAGATCCTGCCGGGTTTTGTGCTGGGGGGGTTGGCGCTCATCGTCGTGAGCCGTCTCGACCGCGCCCCCGGCGCGGACGTGCTCGCCCGCTACACCGCCGCCGAAGCTGCCCTGCGTGCAATCAGGCAAGGCGCGGCGGACGGCTCGGGTAGCACCGGCACCCCGGCGGCGCAACCTTCGCCATAAGCCGGTAGCACCATCTATCGGAATATGTCCCTCTTGACCGGCGCGCGCAGCCATCCAATACTGCCGCGTCGGACGCCTTCTGCGTTTGATTGCGATGGATGCCGCTCTGGGCCTGACCGGCCTTGTCTCGACGGCGTCCCAAGAAAGGCGTACCGCGGCGATCCCGCAGGTAAGCCACTCAACGACATACACATGCAAGGAGAGGGTTGATGCAATCGAAGCTTATGCTCAGCGCAGTCGCGCTCGCGGGTCTGCTCGCGTTCGGCACCGCCGGTGCACAACAGGCGCAGGAAGTGAAGCTGGGTTTTGCCGCACCGCTCACGGGCGCCCAGGCCCACTACGGCAAGGACATGCAGAACGGCATCCAGCTCGCCGTCGACGAATACAACGCCACGAAGCCGACCATCGAAGGCAAGCCGGTGAAGTTCGTGTTGCAGGCCGAAGACGATCAGGCTGACCCGCGTCAGGGGTCGCTGGTCGCGCAAAAGCTGGTCGACACGGGCGTCAAGGGCATGCTCGGCCACTTCAACTCCGGCACGACGATTCCGGCATCGCGCATCTACGCGCAGGCCGGTATCCCCGAAATCGCCATGGCGACGGCTCCGGAATATACCAAGCAGGGTTTCAAGACGACGTTCCGCATGATGACCTCGGACATCCAGCAGGGTTCGGTCGTCGGTAACTTCGCCGTCAAGAAGCTGGGCTTCAAGAACATCGCCATCGTCGACGATCGCACCGCCTACGGTCAGGGTCTGGCCGACGAGTTCGAGAAGGCCGCCAAGGCCGCTGGCGGCAAGATCGTTCGCCGCGAGTTCGCCAACGACAAGGCCGTGGACTTCCGTGCCATTCTGACCAACCTGAAACGCGCCAACCCGGACGTGATCTTCTACGGCGGCGCCGACGCACAAGCCGGCCCGCTCGCCAAGCAAATGCGCGAGCTTGGCATGAAGAGCACACTGATGGCCGGCGAAATGGTCAAGTCGGATGCCTTCCTGAAGATCGCCGGCGACGCCGCCAACGGCTCGGTGGTCTCGCTGGCCGGTCTGCCGCTCGACAAGATGCCGGGCGGGGCCGCATACGAGTCGCGCTACAAGGCCAAATTCGGCAGCGGCCCGGAGACGTACTCGCCGTATGCCTATGACGGCGCAATGGCGATGATGTCGGCCATGAAGAAGGCCAACTCGACCGATCCGGTGAAGTATCTGCCGGTGCTCGCCAAGACGAGCATGCCCGGCGTGACCACACGTGAGCTGGCTTACGACAGCGTGGGCGATCTGAAGTACGGTTCGATCACGGTCTACAAGGTAGTCGACGGCAAGTGGACCGTGCTGGAGACGGTCGGCGGCAAGTAAGCCGGCAGCGCTTCGCTCGCAGCACCATCAAGAAGGGCCGGTGAGGATAACTCATCGGCCCTTGTGTTTTTTGGCATTTCACCGCGACTGAAAAGAAGCCGCTCGGCGAGTGGCGAGCGGCGCCGGGTGAAGGCGCAGTTGGGCAAGGCGATGCAGAGGCGTTGGCTATATGGGCTCAATATTGTGACTCGCAGTTGTTCGTCCTGGCATTGCAAATCGTAAACCCGCCCGCGAGCGCGTCCTCCTTCGATCTGAAACCGCACATCAGTTCACCGTAGGTATTTCCGAAGTAGACGTAAGGGGTACCGCCGGAAGTCGTTGAGTTGCCCCTTTCGTCAACGTTATACACGCCGGCGTTATCCCAGTATCCGAACGCGCTTGAGTCACACCACCCTCTCGCGACGATGGTGCAAAACTCGGCATTGTTGATCTTTCCGAAATACCCACTCCAACGCCAACTACTCCCCACTGGCCGCTTATATCCATTGCAGCCAGCGTACGTCTGCGTCCATTTCGCCATCACGATGGGCCGGTCGACGACTCGCTCCACCGGCTTTTCCACGACAGTGGTGACGAACTCGGTTTTGGTTGTCGTCGCGAGTTGCCATGACCAGCCATCGTCGGTGTTTTGGCACGACAACATTTTTCCGTTGGCATCGCGACCGATTTCCCCCGCCCAGCAACGACCATTCAGTGCTTTGACGCCGTCCAGTTGAATGACGCCCGACTCGGATCGCAGCCGAGTTGCCTCAACCCGGTTCGCACCTTCGATATTATTGCGCTGCATTCTTAGCACGCCGCCTATCGTAGCCCCTTTTTCTGCCGCCAACTCGCCTCTCACAGTTGCGTCGCCACCCACGGTCGCGCCTTGCACGTCCAGTTCAGCCATCGTCAGCTTGCCCTTGCCTTCGATATTTCGCGCACCAACAATGTCCTGTCGGCTCGCGTCCGTTCCTTCGCTCAGATGCAGCGGGCCTTTGATGGTCGCCTTACCCTGGATCTCCAACTCCTTCATGTCGAGCTTTCCTACGCCGACGATGTTCTTGATGCCCTTGATGCTCTGGTTCGTATTGCCGCTCTCGAAATCCAGATCGCCCGTGATGTTGCGCGATCCGTCGCGCCTGACGTTGACGTCCAGGCTGTGCGTCAGGAAGCCGCCGCGCATGGCGACCAATCCGGGTTTGCCCAACGGATTCGGCACAGCATCCGGAAGCGGCCGCATGTTCTCATCGACGAATCGAAATTCCTGCGGCCGGTCGATCGGCGACGTGCCGCCAAAGACGCCGACCGTCTTCGCGACAATCGCAGCGAAAGCGTAGTCGGGCGAAGACGAATAGGCGCGCTTTGCCGGCTCAGTGAGATAAGTGAGCGAATTGATCTGGCAATTTGGCGGGTTTTCGCCATCACATTTCCGATACACACGGATCTCGTAGTCGCCCAGGCCGTGCGGCGGTTTGGTTCCCGCGCCGGAAAGATCAAGCACCTTGACGAGCGATGGAGCGTCCAGATTTCCAATGTACGAGTAAGCGAACGACGAAGACGGCGGTGTGTGAGTGAACGTGTGCCCTTTGACGGTAAAGGTTCCACGGGGTGCCGATAGCGTCGCTTCGATATCCTTGTAGTACTTCGCGACGAACGTGTCCGCTGCGTTGCCAATGATCTTGAGCCCATGCCCAACGCGTTCGGCCCGCTCAACCTGCATCTGCCGCATCTGGTTTACCCCCCAGAACGTAATCAGCATGCCGACCACAGCAATCGCAACCGCAGCTGAGACGAGAAAGATACCGGATTGGTTTCTTCGCATTGACGCGCTCTCATTTGAGTTGTCCGGCAAACGCGCGGCATCACATGCCGGCGATTGCGAGATCGTTGAAATATGACATTGTCAGTGAGGCGGCTCGTTCGAGGATTGGGAAATGCCCGTTAACCTCCCATCGGTGACAACGAATCCAGAAGCACAACCCCAAAATAAAAAGCCGCGTGACTGACGCCGCGCGGCTTTTTTTCATCATTCGGCTATCGACAGAACGTCAAATGCCAAAGTTAATTAGGGATGCCATCAACGTTCATCACCCCGCTCGGCACACCAAACATCTTTCGACAGACGCTCTCGCATTTCCGGGGGCAGCACGTCGCGCGTGAAGACCGGTTCGACGATACCCACCTTGCGCTGCGCCTGATAGTCGCGCCACGCGATCAACGCATACTTCATCAGCATGCCGATGGCGACCAGGTTGATGAACGCCATCAAAGCCGTGCCGACGTCCGCAAAGCTCCAAACCAATGGCAGGCTGGCGACGGAGCCGAGCATCACCGCGAGGAGCACCAGTGCACGAAAGATATTGAGAAGCCACGGACGTTGTGTCAGGTAGTCCATGTTCACTTCGGCATATGCGTAATTGCCGAGTACGCTCGAGTACGCGAGGAAGAACACGGTGATCCCTGTGAAGACGACGGCCCAGTTGCCCACGTGCGCCGCCAGCGCGCGTTGTGTGAGTACGGCGCCTTCGGGCGCGGCGCCTGGCATGAATTCGCCGGAGAGCAGAATCATGAATGCCGTGGCCGAGCACACCACAATGGTGTCGAAGAACACGCCGAGCATTTGCATCAACCCTTGCTGCACCGGATGCCGGGTCGTCGCCACCGCTGCCGCGTTGGGCGCGCTGCCCATGCCCGCCTCATTGGAAAAGAGACCGCGCTTGACCCCCATCAACACCGCCTGACTCACCGCGTAGCCGGCAATACCGCCCGCAGCAGGCTCAAGCCCGAAGGCGTGCCGCAGGATCATCGACATCATGCCGGGGAGCTGATCGATATTGACGATGCAGATGTACACGGCAAGCCCGAGATAGGCGATCGCCATCACCGGCACAATCCACTGCGCCAAGCGCGCAACGCGTCGCACGCCGCCGTAGATGATCGGCGCCGTCATCAACACCAGCGCGATGCCGATCCATGTGCGCTCCCAGCCGAACGACGCTTCCAGCGCTTCGGCAATCGAGTGCGACTGCACGGAGTTGAGCGCGAAACCGAAGGTAAATAGCAGCGCCAGCGCAAAAAGGATGCCGAATTTTCGTGAGCCCAGCCCCATCTCGATGTAATACGCCGGGCCGCCGCGGAAGGTGTTGTCGTGGTGCGGGATCTTAAAGATTTGCGCCAGCGTAGATTCCACGAACGCAGACGCCATGCCGAGCAGCGCCGTCATCCACATCCAGAAAATGGCGCCCGGACCACCGATGGTCAGCGCGACGGCCACCCCGGCAATGTTGCCGGTGCCGACGCGGCTCGCCAGTCCCGTGGCAAAGGCCTGAAACGGTGAAATACCCGAGGTGGTCCCGAAGGAGCGCAGCAGGCTGATACTGTGCCAAAGTGCCCGAATCTGAATCCCGCCGAAACGGACGGTGAAGTACACCCCCGCCCCCAGCAAGGTGACCACAAGGGGGTATCCCGACAGCACCCCGCCGACGGCATCGACCAACGGCTTGAGCCAACTCTCCATGTCACGTGCCTCCTGTCGCAACGACTCGTAGACCCACCGAAAAACAGGGGGCAAGCGACGAAGAATCTCAAGATTTGACCCTGCGCGACAGGAAGCGGCGAGACTTTCCGTCAATTCCTATACGCAATCGCGTGACAAGAAAAAAGCCGCCCGGCAAACGCCGCGCGGCTCAAAGACAAGGCAAGGAGACATCGGGAGGTAGACTACCGAGCTTCTGTGTCGGTCATGTGACGATCATGCGCGAACGATAGCCGCATCGATATCCCTGCCCGAAACGCATCAGTGGTGCCAGTTTCCGCCCTCATTGAGCGCGCCGATGTTTTGCGTCATCGTTGTCTTGAAAAGGTTACGGAACTCCGGTGTGTTGTCGCGATACCAGGTCGGATTTTCCATAATGCCGTGCCCGACGTTGTTCTTCCCCCAGTCCCAAAAGGTTGTTCTCATGCCCACTGAGCCACTGCCGTACGAGAAGCAATACAAGGCCCCGGCGGGACGCCCCATTGCACGCACGACGAACCGGTCGAGCCGGTGGTTGTATTCGAGAATGCCACCGGCGCTTATCGCCTCGGCGTCCAGCACACAGGCAGTCGCAGGCGAACCCACTTCATAAAGAACGCTTGCTGCGCCGCGGTGAAGTAGTTTGCTCTTGCCCCATCTCAGATCGAATCTGGACATCCACCACGACGAGTTGCGTTGTACCTCGGACGTGATCTTGTCCACAACGTTATCAGGCACGTTGTCCCGGGTGACTGTCGGGCTCGACAGCTTCCAGACGCGCGCGCCCCTGCCATTGCCTTTTGGGTCTTCTTGCTGACACGACATGACCCGACCTTGCGCATCAACGCCGATGCCCATCCCCGTGCAAGATCCCCCCGAGATGCTGGTGCCCAGCTCGACCACACCGTCGGTCGACTTCAGGGCTGCCGATTCCACTCTTTCGGCTTTGACGCGGGTTGCCTCTACGTTGGTCGCGTCAACGGACTTCGCGTCGACATTTCTCGCCCCCGTGATGTCGTTCGCATTCAGGCTCAGCGTTGTGCCCACTTTCACGCGATCTGCATTGACACCGCCCATGCTCAGCGTCCCGCTCCCGGTGATGTCACGCGCACCGATAATGCTGCTGCCTGTCTTCTGGTCGTCGTCCTTTTTGTTGCTGCTGAGATCCAGCGTGCCAGCGATGCGCGCGGAGTTCACCGCCAGGCTGTTCATCGCCAGTGCGCCACTTCCTTCGATATTCCCCGCGCCGACAATATTGTGACGTGTCGCTGCGCCGTTCGCCCCGCCGTTACGATCTTCTAAATTGAGATTCCCCGTCATCGACTTACGCCCATCGAGGCTGAGCAGAGTGTCCATCGCACTCGTCTGATGTCCGCCGCGCACAGCGATCAGGCCTGGTTGCGCCGCCGGGTTCGCGACCAAGCGTTCCGACCCGTTGTTATCGAGAAAGTGAAATTGGCCCGGCGCGTCTTGCCGCGACATGCCACCCAACGCACCGATCTTTCGCATCGCGGTAGCGGCGGCATCGAAATCGGGGGCTTCCGAGTATGCTCGCTTGATAGGCTGAGTGAGATACACCAACGTCTTGATATCGCATTGGTTGTTGACGCAATCTTCATACACCTGAATGGCGTATTCCCCCATGCCATTCGGCGGCCGGCTTGCGACGCCCCTAACGTTCATGACCTTGAGCAGGTTCTCCGCCGTCAGATTGCCCACCACTCGCGGCGCGGTACCCTCCCTCGTGAACTGAACGTCGCCGATGACGAATGGCTCGTTCTTTTCGAACAGCTTATTCAGCCGGTCGTGATATGCCACGGCGAAACTCTGCGTCGCGTCGCCCATGATTTTCAACGACTCGCCGATGCGCTCCGCCCGCTCGGCGCGTAACTGCCGCGTGTAGTTAACGCCCCAGAATGTAATCAGCATGCCGGTCACCGCCACGGCGATACCTGCTGAGATCAGAAAAATGCCGGACTGCTTTCTTCGCATTGACGTGCCCTCGGAACGGCCGGCAATCGCGCCGCACGAGGCGGCGGCGATTGCCGCAGCATTAAAAGGGGACATTCTGGGTTGAACGCATCGCTTAGGGTTTAGGATTTGACGGATAAAATTCTTCGGCCGGTCCAGATGCTGAAGCCGCGGCGCGAAAGGAGAAAACGTCGGAGATCGTCATGGCAATTGATAATGCGCCCCGCGCCTACAAAACTTCGTCAAAACCAGCGGCGCGAACATCCTGCGCAGTATCGAAGCGGCACGTTGCCCGAAGATAGTTATTGAAGGGCAAATCCGAGTACGAGACATACACACCGTCATTACGGGTCTCTACATCGAAGCTACGGAGTCCGTACTCGTCGTCGGTTCTGAAAAACGTCTCGACATTGCACATCCGCGCCTTGTTGATAAAGTGTCCTGTATCACGCGCGATACGCTCGAAGTTTGACGGGTACCACTCCCGCCTTCCGATCGCGTAAGCCCGAACCTGATTCATGTCGTAGCCACCTAGCCCCAGCGTCAGGTCGGCAAGCAACCTTTCAAACTCGACGTCGTCGCTCGAGTAGTTCGTCACCCCCTGAACATCGTGAATATTGTCCACTTTAAAAACCGCCCGTTGCGCGCCTCGGTACTTGGCTTTCCTCGCGGCATTGACGTCATACCGCCACAGACAAAGCAGCGGATGCTGGCTGGCTCCGGCAAGCGTGTAGTTCCCGGCACCGTCACGCTCAAGTTTTGCCGGTTGGCCAGCCCACCGCTTGCCGACAGTGTTCTCGGCGCGCGACGAAAATCCGCAAAGCACCACGTTCGATGCCGAGTAGCCCTGGAGAGCGGGACGATATCGGTTCCCCCCCAACCAGGCCGTTGACCCAACGGGCACCTTCGAGATATTCCATCGTTCGCCTCGCGTGACGCCGACAAGCACCATGTCTGTGATCGTGTCCTTGGCAATCTCCCCGAGCACACTCAGGGACACATCGGCCTTGGTATTCGCAGTCCCCGAGAGCTTCCACAGTCTTCCCGTCAGACTTTTTTCGTCCGGCTGACACGACAGCACTTTGCCAGCGCCATCCACAGCGATGCCGGAGCCGCTGCACTCGTCGTTCAGCGACTGCACTTCGTTAAGTTCAACGATGCCCGATGTCGATCGGAGGCGCCTGGATCTGACTTCCTGAGCCTCGATGGTCTTCGCATTCGTCACGCTCTCCTCGCCCATATTCAACTCACCGCCGAATCTGGATGGGCCTGTGGTCGTCAAGGAACTTGTCGACAGTCTGGTCGCGTCCATCTCTTTGGCGACTGCCTTGTCGGCAATATTGAGCTGGCCTACGTCCAGCGCACCTTCGGCTTTGATATTGTGAACACCCACGATGCTGTGCTTCTGCGATGTGCTGGGATCCATGAAATTCAAATCTCCCGTCATCGCACGCGAGCCGTCTCGCGTGACAACATTGCTGAGATCCTTTGTCTGCGCGCCGCCGCGCATGGCGATCAGCCCGGGCCGCCCCAAGGGATTCTCCACCGGCAGTGCGCCGTCGATCTGCTCGACAAATCTGAACTCGCGCGCGTTATCGGCCGTCGACAGGCCGCCATAAACCCCCATCTTCTTTGCCGCGACGACCGCCAGACTGAGATCTGGCTCGGAAGAGTACAGCTTCCTTATCGGCTCCGTGAGATACGTAAGTGTTTCGATCCTGCACGACGACGTGCTGCCAGCGTCACAGATTCGGTACACCCGCATCGCATACTCGCCGACGCCGCGAGGTGGTGTCGTGCCAATGCCTGGGAGGGTGAGCGCATTGATCACGCGTGCCGCATTCAAGTCGGCGATCTCCGTAAGCGCCCCCGGACCCGGCGTGCCTTTGATGGTGAAGGTCTCACCACCTGCGGAGAAGCGTGGTGTCGCGCCTGAGAGCAGCTTCTCGATTTCGCCGTGATGCTTCACGGTGAACGTCTCCACCGCGTCGCCAATGGCCTTGAGCGACTCGCCAATGCGCTCTGCGCGCTCAATGCGCATTTGACGACGCTGCTGAACGCCCCAAAACGTAATCAGCATGCCGACCACAGCCACGGCAACCGCAGCGGAAACCAGAAAAAAGCCCGACTGTCCGCTTCGCATCACCTTCCCCTTCTTTGTACTTTGTAAGCCGCCGAGCGTGTTCTCACGTCATGCATCTGCGGTCTCAATAGCGCCAAAGCCGACATTCTCGGCGAGGGGGGCCACATTCTGGTTTGGTATTTTCCCGAAAAACTCAGATGGCGCGGACGTGTACGAAAGCGCGGTCACAAAAAAGAAAAGCTGCGCGGCTCTCACCACGCAGCTTGCACATCAAAACAATCAAATCATCAAACTTTCAGCACTCCACGATATTCACCGCCAGTCCGCCTCGTGCCGTTTCCTTGTACTTCGTCTTCATGTCGGCGCCAGTCTCACGCATCGTCTTGATCACGGAGTCGAGCGACACGTAGTGCGCGCCGTCACCCCGCAGTGCCATACGTGCCGCGTTCACTGCCTTCACCGATGCCATCGCATTGCGCTCGATGCACGGAATCTGCACCAGCCCGCCGACCGGGTCGCAGGTCAGACCGAGGTTATGTTCCATACCGATTTCGGCCGCGTTCTCGACTTGCTCGACCGTACCGCCCTGCACCGCAGCGAGTGCCCCGGCGGCCATCGAGCACGCCACGCCAACTTCGCCCTGGCATCCCACTTCCGCACCGGAAATCGATGCGTTGAGCTTGTACAGAATGCCGATCGCGCCAGCGGTCAGCAGAAAGTCGATCACGCCTTGCTCGTCCGCACCATGTACGAAACGGTCGTAGTAATGCAACACCGAGGGGATAATGCCGGCGGCACCATTCGTCGGCGCCGTCACCACGCGTCCGCCTGCGGCGTTCTCTTCGTTGACGGCAATGGCGTAGAGGTTCACCCAGTCCATCACCGACAGCGGATCGGACAACGTGCGTTCGGCGCGTTGCGTAAGCTGACGATACAACTCCGGCGCGCGACGCCGCACGTGCAGCGGCCCCGGCAGTTCGCCGTCGGCCTCGTCGTTACCGATGCCGCAGCCGCGCGTCACGCACGACTGCATCACGTGCCAGATGTTGAGCAGACCGCGGCGAATATCCTCTTCCGCCGTTTCGCCGTGATGCCAGACCTTCTCGTTCTCCCACATCAACTGCGCGATGCTCTTGCCACTCGCGCGGCACATCTCCAGCAGTTCCTTGCCCGTGCGGAACGGGTACGGCAGTTGATCGTGGGCCGCCAGCACCTGCGCGTTCGAGGCCCCGGCCGTTACGACGAAACCGCCGCCGACCGACAGGTATCGCCCTTCGCGCAGCTTGTTGCCCTCGACGTCGAACGCATGGAATTTCATGCCGTTCGGATGTTCGGCCATCGCCTCGCGGCGGTAGAACACCATGTGCTCCTTCTCGACGAATGGCACCTCGTGCTTGCCGAGAATCGACAGCACCTTCGCGCGGCGTAACGACGCCAGACGCTGCGCAATCGTCGACGGATCGACGGTGTCGGGGGCCTCCCCCATGAAACCGAGCAGCACGCCCTTATCGGTGCCGTGACCCTTGCCCGTCGCGCCAAGCGAGCCGTATAGCTCGGCACGCAGCGACGCTACCTGCGGCAGCAGGCCGTCGCGCTCCAATCCCTGCACAAACATCAGCGCCGCGCGCATTGGCCCCACGGTATGCGAACTCGACGGTCCGATACCGATCTTGAACAAATCGAAAACTGAAACGGCCATGGGGCTTCCCTGAAGTTCTGAAACGTATTTGTGACGCAACGAATGCCGTCGGGATGACACATTCGAGTTACATCCATTGAGACAAAAAAGGGCTGGCAATGTTTCTGCCAGCCCCTGTTTGTCCGGATATTGCGACGATTTATTCGTAGTCGCTCATCGGCACACAGGCGCAGAACAGGTTCCGGTCGCCGTAGACGTTATCCGCGCGCCCCACCGGCGGCCAGTACTTGCGCTCGCGCAGCGCCTTGACCGGGTATGCCGCCTGACTGCGGGCATAGGCGTGCGGCCATTCGTCTGCGGTCACGACATCGGCCGTGTGCGGGGCATGCTTGAGCGGGTTGTCCTCGCGATCGGCACGGCCCTCTTCCACGGCACGGATTTCCTCGCGAATCGTGACCATCGCCTCGATGAAGCGATCGAGTTCGTGCTTCGATTCCGACTCGGTCGGCTCGACCATCAGCGTGCCCGGTACCGGGAAGCTCATGGTCGGCGCGTGGAAGCCGAAGTCCATCAGACGCTTCGCGACGTCGTCGACGGTAATGCCGCTGGCGTCCTTGAGCGGACGCAGGTCCAGAATGCACTCGTGCGCGACCAGTCCGCCCGGCCCCGAGTACAGCACCGGATAGTGCGGCGCGAGTTTCTTCGCGAGGTAATTCGCGTTGAGGATGGCCGTTTCGGTCGCCGCCGTCAGACCCTGCGCGCCCATCATGGCAACATACATCCACGAGATCGGCAGAATCGACGCCGAACCATACGGGGCAGCCGACACAGCGCCGATCCCGTCGCCGTTGTCGGTCGCGCGCGAGTAACCCGTCGAGCGCTGATTCGGCAGGAACTGCGCCAGATGCGCGCCTACCGCCACGGGGCCCACGCCGGGCCCGCCACCGCCGTGCGGAATGCAGAACGTCTTGTGCAGGTTCAGGTGCGAGACGTCGCCGCCGAATTCGCCCGGTGCGCACAGGCCGACCATCGCATTCATGTTCGCGCCGTCGACATACACCTGACCGCCGTTCGCATGCACGATCTCGCAAATCTGACGCGCGCCGGCTTCGAACACGCCGTGCGTGGACGGGTACGTCATCATGATGGCGGCCAGACGGTCACGATACTGCTCGGCCTTGGCTTGCAGATCGGCCAGATCGACGTTGCCATTGGCGTCGCAGGCGACCACCACGACCTGCAAGCCGGCCATATGGGCCGACGCCGGGTTCGTGCCGTGAGCGGATGCGGGAATCAGGCAGATGTCGCGATGCGCTTCGCCACGCGATGCGTGATACGCCTGAATGACGAGCAGGCCCGTGTACTCGCCTTGCGAGCCGGCGTTCGGTTGTAGCGAAACGGCGGCGTAGCCGGTAGCCGCCACCAGCATCTGCTCGAGCTGATCGATCATCGAACGATAGCCGACCGTTTGTTCCGCCGGCGCGAACGGGTGAATCTGGGCGAATTCCGGCCACGTCACCGGCAGCATTTCCGAGGTGGCGTTGAGCTTCATCGTGCACGAGCCCAGCGGGATCATCGTGCGATCGAGCGCGAGGTCCTTGTCGGACAGGCTGCGCAGATAGCGCAGCATCTCGTGCTCGGAGTGATAGCGATTGAACACCGGGTGCGTCAGGTACTGGCTTTGACGGGCGAGCGCCTCCGGATATCCGTTGGATACCGTGGTCTCGATGGCGTCGAAGTCCAGCGAGATAGCGGTCTTGCCGAGGCCCTCAGCCACCACTTCCCACAGCGCGATCACGTCGTCGCGCGTGCTGGTCTCGTCGAGCGAGATACCCACGGTGCCGGCGTCTTCGCGACGCAGGTTGAAGCGGCGCGCAGCGGCCACCGTGTGAACGGCATCGGCACGACCGGCCACCGGCACCGTCAGCGTGTCGAAGAATGTGGCATTGCGAGGCGCCGCACCGAGGGCGGTGAGGCCGGCGGCCAGCACGGCCGTCAGACGATGCACACGCTCGGCGATGACACGCAGCCCCTGCGGACCGTGATACACCGCGTACATGCTGGCCATGATGGCGAGCAACGCCTGTGCGGTACAGATGTTCGACGTCGCCTTTTCGCGGCGGATGTGTTGCTCACGCGTTTGCAGCGCCAGACGCAGCGCAGGCTTGCCCTGCGAGTCGACCGACACGCCGACCAGACGGCCGGGCATCGAACGCTTGAGTTCGTCGCGCGTCGCCAGATAGGCAGCGTGCGGACCGCCGAAGCCCATCGGCACGCCAAAGCGCTGGCTGTTACCGATGGCCACGTCCGCGCCCCACTCGCCCGGCGGCGTGAGCAGCGTGAGCGACAGCAGATCGGCTGCGGCAATCAGCATGCCGCCCTTGGCGTGAATGGCGTCGGCCAGCGCGCGGTAATCGCGCACGTCGCCGTCCACGCCCGGGTATTGAACCAGCACACCGAACGCATCAACTTCGGCCGCGGCGGCCACGGGGCCGACCTGGACTTCGATGCCCAACGGCTTGGCGCGCGTTTGCACCACTTCGATGGTCTGCGGCAGCACGTCGTCGGCCACGAAGAACGTATTCGACTTCGACTTGCCCGTGCGCTTGACGAGCGTCATCGCTTCGGCGGCGGCGGTCGCTTCGTCGAGCATCGACGCGTTGGCGATCGCCAACCCCGTCATGTCGATGATCATCTGCTGGTAGTTGAGCAGCGCTTCGAGGCGGCCTTGCGAAATTTCCGGCTGATACGGTGTGTAAGCCGTGTACCAGGCCGGGTTCTCGAGCACGTTGCGCAGAATCACGCCCGGCGTGAACGTATCGGCGTAGCCCTGACCGATGAACGACTTGAAGACCTGATTCTGATCCGCCAGCGCGCGCAGTTGCGCCAGCGCCTGCGATTCGGTTTTCGGTGCAGCGAACTGGCCGAGCGACGTGGCAAACTGGCTGCCGTCGCGGCGAATCGATGCGGGGACGACAGCGTCGATCAGTGCGGCACGCGATGCATAGCCCAGTTCGGTGAGCATCGCCTGTTGTTCGGGGGTGTCCGGGCCGATGTGGCGCGCGCAGAAGTTGTCGCGCTGCTCAAGCTCGGCGAGCGAGCGGCGCGGGGCTTGCAGGTCAGTCAAAGCATTCATGGGTCAAATCTCTCGTTCGATCACGGCAAGTGACGGCAGGGCATATCCAATGCAAAGCCAACGCAGACGGTGCCGGGCGACCCGAAGGTCTCGCGGCACCGTCAGCCGGCATCAGGCGCCGATTTTCTTGGCGTACTGCTCGGCGTTGAGCAGCTTGTCCAATTCGGCTGCGTTCGACGGCTTCAGGCGGAACAGCCAGTTGCCGTAAGCGTCGGCATTGACCAGATCCGGCGAGCCCGACACTTCCACATTGGTCTCGATGATCTCGCCGCCGACCGGCGAGTGAACGTCAGCCGCCGCCTTGACCGATTCGATCACGGACGATGCCTCGTCGGCAGCCACCGTGCGGCCGGTATCCGGCAGCTCGACGAACACGATGTCGCCCAGGGATTCCTGCGCGAAATCGGTAATGCCCACGGTCACAGTGCCGTCGGCTTCGAGGCGAGCCCATTCGTCGGACTCGGTGTACTTCAGGTTGTCGGGGATATTCGCCATGTTGACGCTCCGGGATTCAGTGTTTGGGGTATTCGGTTATCGGTGTTTCGTGTCGCCGCACCGTGGCACTTACGCCACCACGGCCTTGCCGTGACGCACGAACGGTAATTTGACCACACGTGCGGGCAATTGCTTGTCGCGAATTTGCACATGGACGGTGGCGCCGTCCGGCACCCCCTTCGGCAGACGGGCAAACGCAATCGATTGCTGCAGGCTCGGGCTGAACGTGCCGCTGGTGATTTCGCCGTCGCCCGCTTCGGTGATCACGGCCTGATGCGCACGCAACACGCCGCCTTTGCCGTCGAGCACGAGGCCCGCGAAGCGCCACGTCTGTCCGCGCGAGAGCAGTGAATCCTTGCCGACGAACGTGCGTGCGCTCTCCTTCTCGACCGTCCAGCCGAGGCCTGCGTCGAGCGGCGACACGTCGTCGTCCATGTCCTGACCGTACAGGTTCATGCCGGCTTCCAGACGCAGCGTGTCGCGTGCGCCCAGCCCGGCCGGGCGCACGCCCGCCGCGGCCAGCGCGTTCCACAGCGCCACCACGTGATCGGCGCTCACGATGACTTCGAAGCCGTCTTCACCCGTGTAGCCGGTGCGCGCGATCATCAGTTCGCCGAATGCAGTGTCTTTTGCGAACGCGGCATTGAACGGCTTGAGCGCTTCGCTCGCTGTCTGACTGCCCGGCACGGCTTGCCAGACCTTGGCGCGCGCGTTCGGTCCCTGCACGGCGACGATCGACAGATCGCGGCGCGAGGTGATCGTCAGGTTGTAGTCGCCGTGGGCGTTGAGCTGGCCGAGCCAGGCAAGGTCCTTGTCGGCCGTTCCGGCGTTCACCACGACACGGAACCAGTCTTCGGCGATGAAATAGATGATGAGGTCGTCGATCACGCCGCCGCTCGGGTTGAGCATGCAGCTGTAGAGCGCCTTGCCCGGCGTTTGCAGTTTGTCGACGTTGTTGGCAACGGCGAAGCGCAGGAATTCGCGGCAGCTCGGGCCATGCAGATCGACCACGCACATGTGCGAGACGTCGAACATGCCGGCATCGGTGCGCACAGCGTTGTGCTCTTCGATCTGGGAGCCGTAGTTCACAGGCATGTCCCAGCCGCCGAAGTCGACCATGCGGGCGCCTGCGGCGCGGTGCGTATCGTTGAGCGGAGTACGTTTGAGTTCGGTCATCGGAGCGTCGGGGCCTCAGGGCTCAAGGTTCATGGATTTCGGAAAACGTCCTCCGAAAACGCAAAAGGGGTCATCTCGACGACCGGCACTTTCCGCGTCCGGCGCATGCTTGTGCATGTGCCCGGCGCAATGCCAGTTGGCGAGATGACCCCTCTGTCCTTGGTACCTGAGAGATTGCCCGGTGCGTGCGGCGCGCTGCGCGCGATGCCGCTCTTACCGGCCCCTTCGGTGGGTTGTTCGCGTGGCATGCACGCCGCAACCGCTCTCCAGAGATCGAAGGCGAAGCCTTCGGCGCGGACGGTCCTTGATGCCTGAGAGTTTGTGGGTATTACCCCTTCGGCGGCGCCGGCATGTGCTTCCCGGCGCGCTCTCCCGACCACGCTCGCGCACTTTACGGGGAAAGCCGGGGGCTGTCAATTTAGCGCAGGCTGCCTGAGTGTGAATCGGCGCTGGGCGGTGCCGGGCGGCCGTTTCACGCCAGCCGGCAAGTCTCGTGGCCACGCCATTTTTGATCGCATGAAGCGCGTGCGCGGCTCAATGCGTCTCGCCCGGATTCGCCCCCGCCGGACAACCATCCTTCCCCCAGCGCCCATTGCATACGGCCCAGATGCAGCGCTGCTTCGGAATGACCTCGTACCAGCGATAGCGGTTGCATTTCGCGAGTGCCGACGCGATGGTGGCGGCCGCCGATGCCGGGGCGGCCGGTGCCCCCTGACGCTGCGCTTCTGCAGCCAGCGGGCCGATGTCGTTGTTGTCGTAATGCGCAGGCAGATCGGCATTAGGTGTCGGCCGTGGCGCGGTGGTGTTGCCGGTGTTGCGACGGTCGAGCAATTGCATCATGTCGTCCGGCGTGTTGTTGCGGGCGGGGGCCGGGGGCATCGCCGTGGCCGCGGCGGTCAGGGCCGCAGTGGCCGCGGAAGCCGTGAGCGGCACCGGCTGACTTGCAGACGCGACGTCGGCTGTCGCGTCGGACGCCGCGGCATCGGCAGCCGCCAGCGCCTGTGCGCGCGCCAATGCAGCGGAGGCCTCGCTCTCGGTGCTGCCGGCGGCGGCAAGCGCCGTGTCGCCGGACGCGACGGCAGGCGGTGGGTTGCTAGGGCTACCGAAGGGGGTGACGGCTAGCCCGCCGGGGAGTTTGGGCGCCGGGTCGACATATGGGGCGCGCAGATTCCACCAGATACCGAGCAATGCCACGGCGGCGAAAATCGCCGTACCGAGAACCAGCGCACCATTGATCCAACTGGGCGATTCGCCGCGTTCTCGTTTGCCACGGCGCGTGGGCGCTGCGTCCGCAGCGAACGCCGCTTGCGCGGTTTCGTCACGCACGTCGGACACGGGCGTCCCCAGGTTATCGAGCGCACCGCTGCCCCCGCCGGCACCCGTGGCCGGACGATCATCCCGAAAACCGGGTTCGGCATCCGCGAGTTTCGCGCCGCACTTCTCACAGTACGGCGCACGCGGCGCATTGTTCATCCCACAGGTTGGACATTGCACGGCGACTCCACCACGATGGCAATGTTTTTCATTATAGGCACCCCATCTACGCCGACGCCAGACTGCGGCGAGGCGTCGTGCCTGCCCCACAGCGCAGCATACGCGAAGCCACTGCGATGTCACGGCTGCGCACACCCCGCGTGATAGACTTGCCCACCCCTTGGCGCATGCCAACTTCGATGCTCGTACCGGCGCGCGCGCCCTGTGGCTCACGCGTACCCGACGGTCACCGCACTCACCCCCATCGCGTCACACCATGTCGTCTTTTCCGCTTAATCCTGCCCAGAACGAAGCCACGCACTATTTCGACGGCCCATGCCTCGTGCTGGCCGGCGCGGGTAGCGGCAAGACGCGCGTCATCACGCAGAAGATCGCGTGGCTGATCGAGACGAAGGGGTTCGAGCCGAAGCACATCGCCGCCGTGACCTTCACGAACAAGGCCGCCGCCGAAATGCGCGAGCGCGTGGCCAAGCAACTCGAAGGCAAGACGCTCAGCACCCCCGGCAAGGCAGGCCGCAAGGTGCCCGTCAATCAGCTCACGATCTGTACGTTCCACTCGCTGGGCGTGCAGATTTTGCGGCGCGAGGCGGAAAACGTCGGCCTGAAGCCGCAGTTCTCGATTCTCGACGCAGACGACTGCTTCGGGCTGATTCAGGAACAACTCGGCACGACCGACAAAGCGATGATTCGCGGCGTGCAAACGGCCATCTCGCTCTGGAAGAACGGACTGGTCGCGCCCGAAACGGCGCTGGCCGCCGCCGAGACCGCCGACGAACATCAGGCCGCGCTCGTCTATCGCAATTACATGGCGACCTTGCAGGCCTATCAGGCCGTCGATTTCGACGACCTCATCCGCCTGCCCGCCGAACTCTTCGCCCGCGACGAGGAAGTGCGCGAGCGCTGGCAAAACAAGCTGCGCTATCTGCTGATCGACGAGTATCAGGACACCAATACCTGTCAGTACCTGCTGCTCAAGCTGCTCGCGGGTCCGCGTGCGGCGTTCACGGCCGTGGGCGACGACGATCAGGCCATCTACGGCTGGCGTGGCGCCACACTGGAGAACCTCAAGCAGTTGCAGGTGGACTTCCCGACGCTCAAGGTCATCAAGCTGGAGCAGAACTACCGTTCGACGTCGCGCATTCTGACGGCGGCGAACAACGTCATCGCGAAGAATCCGAAAATCTTCGAGAAGAAACTGTGGAGCGAGCACGGCCTGGGCGACCCGATCACCGTCACGGCGATGAACGACGAAGAGCACGAGGCCGAATCGGTGGTGTTTCGTCTGTCGGCGCACAAGTTCGAGCGTCGCGCGGAGTTCCGCGATTACGCCATCCTTTATCGCGGCAATCATCAGGCGCGCATCTTCGAGCAGGTGCTGCGGCGCGAACGCATTCCCTACGTGCTCTCCGGCGGCCAGTCGTTCTTCGACAAGGCGGAAATCAAGGATCTGTGCGCCTATCTGCGGCTGCTGGCGAACCCCGACGACGATCCTGCTTTCATCCGCGCCGTGACCACGCCGCGCCGTGGCGTGGGCAGCACCACGCTCGAAGTGCTCGGCGGCTTTGCGGGACAGGCGAAGGTCTCGCTCTTCGAAGCCGTCTATATGGGCGCGGTCGAAGCGCGGCTGCAACCCCGTCAGCTCGAACCGCTGCGGGCATTCTGCGATTTCATTCAGCGCATCGCGGCGCGTGCAGCGCGCGACCCGGCCAACGAGGTCATCGACGATCTGATGGAAGGCATTCACTACGAGGCGTATCTGTACGACACGTTCGACGAGCGTCAGGCGCAGTCGCGCTGGACGACCGTGCTTGAATTCCTCGAATGGATGAAGCGCAAAGGCACGCGCAACGAAGACGCGCAGACGGCCGGCTTCGACACGGCCGACGGCCTCGATGGCGACGGCAAGAGCCTGATGGAACTCACCCAGACCATCGCCCTGATGTCGATGCTCGAAGGCCGCGACGGCGACGATCCCGACGCGGTGCGTCTGTCCACGCTGCACGCGTCGAAAGGGCTGGAGTATCCGCACGTGTTTCTCGTCGGCGTGGAAGAAGGCATCCTGCCCCACATTCGCGAGGATGAGGAGGTCACCGCCGAGAAGATCGAGGAAGAACGCCGGTTGATGTACGTGGGCATCACGCGCGCGCAGCGCACGCTGCAACTCTCGTGGTGCAAGAAACGCAAGCGCGCGCGCGAAACCTTCTCATGCGAAGTGTCGCGTTTCGTGCCGGAGATGCAACTCGACGAAGCGCCCCCCCCGCCGCCGGAAGACGCCCCCATGTCGCCGAAGGACCGGCTCGCCAGCCTCAAGGCCATGCTCGCGGGCGGCGCGAACAAGACGCCGTCGTCGTCGGGCGCCTGAGGCCGCCGGACGTTCGCCCCGCACAAACGAATAGCCCCCGCGTACGGGGGCTGGCTTGAGGAACGGCGACATCCGACCGGGGCTGTCTGCGGCGGTAGGGCGCACCGTGAGGTCAATGCTTGCTGCTATTTGCCACTACCTGAAGACGTCTGCTCACAGGCGGCTGCCGGGCTCCACGCCACGAACACCCCTGCCAGACCGGTCAAACAAAGCAGAACAGCAACCAACAGTATGCGCATAGGCTCGCCTCCACTCGTCAGGTGAGGTTTCACTATAGAAGCGCATCCCTTCGATGACAAAGACATCTTGACCATCGGCGCGCGGCGGGCGATAGTCGGTAAAAAACGGGCGAAACAATGCGTGAATTGCGTTGATTTCGGCCCAATGCCCACACCTCCGGCGCGCTTGCGATGCGTCTGGCACACACGGCGTCGGCGGGTGTGCGGCACCGATCCTCAAGCCTTTGTGGAGCGTGGTGCGTGAGACTGCATATTCTGTCCGACCTGCATTTGTCCGTAGCGCCGTTGGCAATTCCCGACGTCGAGGCAGACGTCACGATTCTCGCTGGCGATATCAGCCGGCCGGCGCAAGCCATCGAGTGGGCCAGGCAATTGCCACGCCCCGTCATCTACGTCCCCGGCAATCACGAGTTCTACGGCGCGACGCTCGCGGGCACGCTGGCCGAACTGCGACGCCTCACCGCTGGCACCAATGTGCATCTGCTCGAGCGCGGCACGGTCGTGCTGGGCGGCGTGCGCTTCGTCGGCACCACGCTATGGACGGACTTCGCGTTGTACGACGCCGAGGGCAAGCACGACGCCGTCGTCGAGGAGTCGCAGAAATTCGTGCGCGACTTCACGCGCATTCGCATCGGCGACCCGGCCGCACCGTGGTCGGATCTGCCGTTTTTCTCACCCGACGACTGCGCCGCACTATGCCGCGAGAACGTCGCGTGGCTCTCGCGCACACTCGCCACACCGCACGATGGCCCGACGGTCGTGGTCACGCATCATGCCCCGACACCGCAAAGCATCCATCCGCGCTTCGCGGGTTCGCTCGTCAATCCGGCCTTCATTTCGGATTTAACTTCATTCGTCGACCAGTCCGACGCTGCGCTGTGGGTCCACGGCCATACGCACGATTCGTTCGACTACCGGGTGGGCCACACCCGGGTGCTGTGCAATCCGCGCGGCTATTGCTTCGAGGGACGTGTCGAGAATGTCGCGTTCGACCCGCAGATGGTCGTGCGAGTGTGATCCGTCGAAGGGCTGCCTCGCAACGCGAGAAACGAAAATCCCCGCCGAAGCGGGGATTTTTTATGGTGGCGACCGCCTGTGAGGCAGGCAGCTCGTGCGGCTTACGCGACTTACACGGCAGCTTACTTGGCCGCGCTCACCATGTAGTCGACCGCCGCCTTGACGTCGTCATCCGACGCGTTGGCAGCGCCGCCCTTCGGCGGCATGGCATTCAGTCCCTTGATGGCAGCATTGTGCAGCGTGTCGATGCCCGTGGCAATGCGCGGGGCCCATGCGGCCTTATCGCCGAACTTCGGGGCGTTCATCACGCCGCTCGCGTGGCAGGCCATGCAGACGGTGTCGTAGAGCTTCTTGCCCGCCTCGAGATTGCCGCCCGCGCTGGCGGCAGCCGGGGTCGCAGTCTTGAGCGACGCCATCGCGGCGGCGGCAGCGGCGGCAGAGCCCGCGTCGGCGCCCGAGGCGACGGCAGGCGCCCCCGAGGCCGCAGCAGCGCCCGATGCGGGCTGGGCCGGTTCTGCCGGTTCTGGCAACTTGCCGCCCGACGCATTGGCCATATAAACGATGGCACGGCCGATTTCGTAGTCCGTCACGTCGTCGGGGCTGGTGCCGCCACGGGCCGGCATCGCGCCCTTGCCGGCGAGCGCAATCTTGAGCATTCCGTCGTAGCCCTGAGCGATACGCGGGGCCCAGTCGGCGGAGCCGACTTTGGGCGCCCCGGCAGTACCGGCCGCGTGGCAGGCGGCGCAAACGGCCTTATAAAGTTGTTCGCCGGTCTGGTAGACGCGCGGCGCGTTGGCATCCTTGACTTCGACCTTCGCCACGGGCGCGATGCGCTCGGCAACGGCACTTTCGGTCATGGCGGAACTACCGGCGCCGGTCAGGGCGTTGTTACCCACGTAATTGACCAGCAAGACGATGATGACGATCGGTACGAGAAAGCCAGCAATGACCGCGGCGATGAGCTGCTTGGGTGTTTTGATCAGGGACTCATGCTCGTTATGTGCTTCACTCATGCGGGATCTCTCAATAGTTTTTGTGGAAACCGAGTGCATCACACCGGATAGCTGGCACCATCCAGTCAAAATAACGAACCATTGTAGCAACAAACCCTCGGCCGATGACACGCTAAGGCAGTGCGCAGACGCCGCAAAAGTCCCGTATTTTCCCTAACTTACGCGAAAGCCAAAGGCATGTTCCGCATGCTTCGTGCGCAAACTGCGGGGGCGTTGCAGTCACAGCAAATCCGCGCGAGCGGAGCGCTCGGCAGCGAATTGCCGCATTTTGGGGCACGCGTATGCACAGGGCATGGACGGCGCGCGGCAAAACCGCTATGCTTCCACTTCTTTGCCTGCCGGTCGCGCGTTCGCGCCTTCTTCACCGGTGGTCAGCAAGCGCCCGTAGCTCAGGGGATAGAGTATCGGCCTCCGAAGCCGAGGGTCACTGGTTCGATTCCAGTCGGGCGCGCCAATAGATTCAATGGATTACGAGGCTCCACTCTCGTCCGTTCGCATACGCAAGGCGTCGCCGCCTAGTACCGGATCGCACCCATTCGGTCGCAGCCTCTGTGGGGAACTCAAAACGCCCTCGATCTGCTCCCCTGCTCGGCCGCTTCCATCGTAGTAGCCGAATATCGCCCATCGAAACGTGTCGCATTCGAGCGGGCCCCTCCCGAATGCAGAAGTCGTCGGCTTTGTACTTCGTCATGCATCTCCGGCATTGGTTGGCGCAACCCTGGCATGGCCGGGGAATGGTCCCTGCCCGGATCCCCGCCTACCCTGCGTCAACGCTCAGTGTTTTGTCAGGGGCCGCCCCGGTGGCCCCAAACGGGACGACTTTCTGAACGCGATAGCGAAGCACCTCACTTTGTATTACATTCGGTGTCCGATGCGCCCCTAGGCGACGCACGTTCCAGCGCTCCGAAGTCGAAACAAGCATTGCCTCCCTGAGCACTGGTGCCCTATATGACTGCCGTACCGCGGGGGAATGGCCGTATCTTCTCGGTCGCCGGTCGCAATGCACGGTGCGATACGAGAGGATATATTCGTGGTCCAACGCAAACGCAGGCTCACAGCCCACCCGGCGAAACCCGCCACTCCGGCGTCCCTAACGCCTTCTACGCTCGATTGCGTCACTGCGCCGGCCCGAGGCTCGGCCCACAGACCAGCGGGTGCCCGACTCATTCGAACGGCTGGCAGCACAGCCATTGCGCTGGCCCTCGCGGGTACTGCGGCGCCTGCCTGGGCAGCCGCCTGCTCCATCAGCGACACCAGCGGCTGCGGCGCATTGGGCGGCGACGGTGTTCCGGGTCGAAGCGGTGGCGGCGGTGCCGGTAATGGCCAAGGCGGTGGATCCAGTCACATAAACGCCAGCGCCGTGACCGTCCAGGACACAGGTAGCTGGGGAACCCAGGGTACCGGCGGCGCGGGTGCAACCGGAGACACAGCCAGTGCGCCGGCCAACGGCCCCGCGCAATCCCTCACCGGTAATTGGGTCTTCAGCAATGGAACGACGATCGGCGCCGCCGGCAATACCGGACCGGACGGACTCAACTTCGGAAGCGGTGGAAACGGCGGCAACACAGGGCTGTATTACCTCGGCAGCAACATCACCGTCATGCCGGCGGCGACATTCACGGGCGGGGCCGGGGGCAACGGTGGAAATACCAGCAACGGGGTGTCGGGTAACGGCGGTGGCGGTGGTGGTGGCGGCAGCGGGATGACGTCGGCCGGGGTCATCGCGACAATCTACAACTACGGGGCGATTACCGGTGGCGCAGGCGGTGCCGGGGGCTCCGGCGGCTTCGGCGGCGGCGGCGGCGCAGGCGGCGATGGACTGCTCGCGCTCAGCGGTCTCGCCGCCATCATCAACACCGGCACGATCACGGGCGGCGCAGGAGGCGCTGCGGGCGCAGGCACAACGCAGTCGGCCGCAGGCGGTGCCGGGGGTATTGGCGTCAATCTTTCCGGAACGCACAATAGCCTCAGCAATACCGGGACGATCTCGGGCGGTTTGGGCAACGGGGCCGGCGGGGGCGGCGTCGGCGTCGTCACGCGGGGCACGGATTCGATCCTCAACTCGGGTCTCATCATGGGCGGGCTGACCGGCGGCGGCGGAACCCGAGCTGCGGCCATCGAGTTCGGCGGCACAAACAACACGCTGAATCTGCAGACCGGCTCCTCGATCCTCGGAAACTTGCTTTTCGATGCAGGGGCGACTGCCACCATCGCGGCGCTGAACCCGGGCCTTGCACTGAACAACGACGTCATCCTGAGCGACGCGGCGTCGGGCGTTACCTTCTCCACGACGTCGGCCGGCATGACGATGTCGGGCGTCATTTCCGGTACCGGCACCCTGAATCTCGTCGGCGCGAACACGCTAACGATGACGGGTGCCAATACCTTTACGGGAACGACAACGATCAGTGGCGGCACGCTCGCCCTGTCGGGGAACGGCAGCATAGGCAATTCGTCCGGCGTCGTGCTGAACTCCGTGCTGGACATTTCCGCCGTCACAGCAGGGGCGTCGATCCAGGCGCTTACCGGCACGGGCACGGTGTGGCTCGGCGCACAGACACTGTCGCTCACCAATGCGGCCGGCACGTTCAACGGCGTCATTAACGGTTCGGGTGCGGTACGTGTGGCCGCCGGCACGCAGACGCTCACAGGGGTCAACACCTATACCGGCGCGACCGTGATCGACAACGGTGCAACGCTGAAGTTGAGCGGTAACGGCAGCGTCGCCGCATCGGGTGGCGTCACCAATAACGGCACGCTCGACATCTCGGCAACGTCAGGCGGCACGTCCCTGACGAGTCTCGTCGGCAGCGGGGCGGTTGCCCTCGGGCAGCGCACGCTGACGCTCACGAATGCATCGGGTGTTTTCGCAGGCACCATCAGCGGCAGTGGCGGCCTGACACTGAACGGGGGCACACAGTCGCTTTCTGCGGCAAACACCTACACGGGCGCGACCACCATCAACGGCGGCACGCTCGCCCTGACGGGAGGCGGCAGCTTGTCTTCGGCGTCGACCCTTTCGCTCATGGGTAGCGGCGCAACGCTCGATTTTTCCTCCGCAGGGGCGCAGACGCTTTCCGGGCTGAATGGCGCGGCCGGCACGCGTATGCTCGTTGGCGCGAACACGCTGACAGTCAACTCGGCAACCGACAGTACCTATGCCGGCCAGCTCGTGGGTAGCGGCGCCTTCGTCAAGCAGGGCGCCGGCATGCTCGTACTCAATGGGGCAAGCACCGGGTTCACGGGCACGACGACCGTCAGCGGGGGCACACTCGAAGTGGGCGACGCCAGTCATGACGGCGCAGCGATCGGCGGCAACGTGGCCGTCGGTGCGCAAGGGATACTGCGCGGACACGGCACAGTGCTCGGCAATGTCGCGAACAGCGGGGTCGTGGCGCCCGGCGGGTCCATCGGCACGTTGCGCGTCGGTGGAAACTACACGCAGGCATCGAACGCGACGCTTTCCATCGAGGTCAGTCCGACGGCGGCGTCGCTACTCATGGTATCGGGCAGCGCGACGTTGAACGGCACGCTGGCGATCACGTACGATCCCGGTACGTATTCAGCCACGCGCTACACCGTGGTGAGCGCAACGAACGGTGTAAGCGGGCGCTTTTCGTCGGTCACGGGGACGTTGGCGACAGGCGCGAACCTCGGCGGCCTGCAATCGTCCGTGGCCTACGGCGCAAACGATGTCACCCTGCTGCTGGCCGATCCGGCATCGGGCAATTCGGGGGCATCGGGGCCTTCCACTCCGGTAGTCATCGCCCCGAAGAATACGAGTCTCTATACGGCGCTCGGCACGGCTGCGCTGATGAATGCGCAGTCGGCCACGTCGGCAGTGCTCGACCGGGCAACACGACGCGCCGTCGACACGGGGCTTGCCACCGGAGACACGGCGCAGGCGCCGGGCATCTCGTCGGTCTGGGCAACCGCCACTGGCCTGCACGGCCGTGTGTCCGGCACCGGCACCCAACCCGGCTTCCAGGAAAACCAATACGGGTTCCTCGCCGGTGCGGAGAAGCGCGGGGAGCGCAACACGTTTGGGCTGGCAGGCGGCTATTCCCATGCCGACCTCTCGGAAGAGAACACCGCAAACTCCGGCACTCGCGACACGCTGCGTCTCGCCGCCTATGCGAGCCGCGAGATGGGACCGGTCGACGTGGCGGCCACTGTCGGCTATGGCATCCATTTCCTGTCGCAGAAGCGTCCGTTCGCGAACATAGGCACCGCCGAAGGCGATCATATCGGGCAGGAATTCACGGCGGCGACACAGGCGAGCGCGCCCTTGGCGTTCGGCGGCATTGTCATGACGCCGCGGGTGGGCCTGCGTTATGCGTATTTCCACGCGAACGGCTTCGACGAAAGCGGTGCCGGGGGGCAGAATCTGCGCGTCGGCACGGACAACACCCGGAGCCTGCAACCGTTTGTCGGTGTGACCTTCGACAAGGCATTCGGCGACGCGCAACGCCCCATGAACGTCCAGTTCCGCGTGGCGTACGCTCACGAACTACTCGATGCCGGCCGCGCTATCACGGTGGCGTCACAGGACGGGACGATGTTCGTCGCACCAGGCGCGAATCTGCCACGCGGCTTCCTGACGCTCGGCGTGGGCTTAAGCGTGACGCTGGCCAAGCGATTGGACATCTCGCTCGATTACGACGCGCTCATCAATACTGCGCGTGCGTCGGCACAGGCGGGAAGTCTCAAGGTGAGTTACCGGTTCTGACAGGCGCGTGAAGGCAGCTTCACAAAACCCATGAAGCGTTCGCTCAAAACACCACCAGCCGGTCGACCAGTTGCGCCATGCGCGAGTTCGACGCCGACCACGATTCGATCGTCGACGATCTGCCGTCGAAATACACCGTATTCATGACCGACCCGTTCTGGCTGAGCGTGAGCGTCGCGTAGGCAAGGTATTCGCTTGGCGCACTGCCCCACAGCGAATTCCGCCACGCGCGCCGCACGGTGTAATTGAGGACGACACACCCCGCCGGCCACGTGCCGGGGCTATAGATCGTGCTCACGATGCCGTAGGCGCGCAGCCGCCCCTGAATCGCCGGCAACAAATCGGAGATGCCGTCCGGCGCCAGCTCGATGCACAAGCTGCGCGAGCGCAGTTCCGGTGCGGCGGGCTCGGTGGGAGGAACGATGGACGGCAACTGGTCCGACAGCATCACGCCGGTGGTCACCACACTGGACGCCACCTGCGCGGCGATCACCGGCACCGGCGTCGTGAAGAGGCACCCGCCCAAGGTCGCGCTGGCGGCCGCCGTCAGGGCCAGCACCGTCGCAAGGCGCCTCATCAGAACGGCGACACACCGAGCAGAATGCCCTGCAACCAGCCGCCGTTACTGCCATCGGCGATCGGACCGCCCTCCACTCGCGCCACCTTGGCCTGACCGACCTTGTTCGAGGCCACGACATTGCCCGGCGAGATGTCGAACTTGTTGACCACGCCAGTGAAACGGAACGTCTCCATGTTCCGCCCCTGCATGACCTGCTTTTCCCCGCCGACCACGTAGGCCCCGTTGGGCAGCACCTCCACGATCGCGACCGCAATGGTGCCCGTCAGCGCCGTGGTCGAACTGTTCGTGCCATTGCCCTTGAAGCTGCTGGCCGACTGTCCGATGTTGAACCAGCGCTCGAGCACCGAATCCGCCCCATCGGGCCTGACGCTCTTCGCGGTGACGCTCGCGTTACGCGAGACGTCGCTCTGCGACTTGTTGGTGCCCGACGAATTCTCCGACACCGCGATCGTGAGCAGATCGCCCACGCGATGCGCCACCGGCGTCTCGAACCAGTTCGTCGCGGTCGTCGGCTGATAGATGGACCCTGCCGTTTGCACGTTGGCCACGCGTGGCATGGGCATCACGGCCATCGGCGTCGGCGCCGTCACCGGACTCGAACAGGCACTCAACATGGGGCTCACTGTCGCCAGCGGCACAACTGTCCCCATGAGCGCGCGCGCCGCAACGCGCTGTAGCATCGACAGCTTCGACATGATGAGGCGCCCCCGCGCCGATCCCGGATACCGTGTCCGGCCTGGTTCGAAAAGTGTGAACGGTTTGCTGATTGGGAAGACGGCACGGCGGCCAGCTTCGTGACGGATAGTACGCAGCGGGTGTGCAGCGACTAAGCACGAATAGAGGAAAATTTGTGGAGGCACGACGCCTGCCGCCCCGAAGCTGAGAAAATGGCGCGCCAACGTCGGCAGGGCCTCACACCGGCCCGCCTCGTCATGCCCCAGTGTCTACTCTGGCCGCCCCCCTTAACCCGTTATCCAGCGCATGAACTCCGGCATCGCTCGCAAGCTGTTCCTCGCGATCTTCGCGACAGGACTGGTCACCATGACGGCCACCGCGGTCGCCGTGCGTGCTGCCGTGGCTGGCCACCGTTGGCTGCACGGCAACAACCTGATGTATGTGACGCTGCTGGGCGTGGCGCTGCTGGGCGCAGTCGCCCTGCGCCTGGCCCAGCGCTTGCTCGTGCCCGTCACCCCGCTGCTGGACGCCACCCATCGCATGGCGATGGGCGATTACAGTGTCCGCGTGCCAACGGCCGGCGCCGACGAACTTGCGCGTCTCGCCGTCGACCTGAACCGGCTGGCCGACACCCTCTCGCACAACGACCGCCTGCGCCGCGACCTGCTCGCCGACATCTCTCACGAGTTGCGCACGCCGCTCTCGGTGTTGCGCGGCGAAATCGAAGCGATGGAAGACGGCGTACGCCCGCTTACGCAAGATGCGCTCGCCTCGCTGCGGGTGGAAATCTCGCTGCTCTCCAAGCTGATCGACGATCTCTACGAGTTGTCGCTCTCGGATGTTGGCGCGCTGACCTACGCGTTTGCGCCTGTCGACATCACCGAGCGCGTCGCCACCTCTGCGGCCGCGTTCGGCGACTGGTTCGACGCCAAGGGCATCTCGCTGAATGTCCATCTTCCCGAGAACGCACTGTTCATCGACGGCGATCTGCACCGTCTCACGCAACTGCTCGGCAACCTGTTCGAGAACTCATTGCGTTATACCGACGGCGGCGGTGCTGTGCGCGTGTATCTGTCGTCGACGGACACGCAACTGCGTCTCGAGATCGAAGACTCCGCGCCCGGCGTGCCGGACGACGCCCTGCCGCGCCTGTTCGAGCGCCTGTTCCGGGTAGAGGCGTCGCGCAGCCGGCGCAGCGGCGGCGCCGGTCTGGGGCTTGCGCTGTGCAGACACATCGTGCAAGCGCATGGCGGCCAGATCGTCGCGCGGCATTCTCCGCTAGGCGGACTCGCATTGACGATCACGCTGCCCTGTCTCCGCAGTGCGTCCAACGGCATGAGCGGCCTGTGCAACGGTTCCGGTTCGTCCTGCGTCGCAAGCGGGTCCGGCTTCGCCGCCCACGCCGCCGCGACCTTGTGCTGAGCCGCGCTTCCATGCCCCCGAACTCGCTGACCGTTGCACCTCATTCCGCCCTTCCATCACCGACCGACGCGATGACACTCTCCGACGCCGCCCCGATTCTGATTGTCGAAGACGAGCCCAAGCTCGCCGCGTTGCTCGCCGAGTATCTGCGCGTGGCGGGCATGCCGTGCCGCATCCTCTCTGACGGACGCGAAGTGCTCCCGGCCGTCCGGGCGACCGAGCCGCGTCTGGTGCTGCTCGATCTGATGCTCCCGGGCATGGACGGCCTCGAAGTCTGCCGCGCCGTGCGCGAGATCTCCGAAGTCCCGATCGTGATGCTGACAGCCCGCGCAGCAGAGACCGACCGGCTGCTCGGTCTTGAACTCGGTGCCGACGATTACATCTGCAAGCCCTTCAGCCCGCGCGAGGTGGTGGCGCGCGTGAAAGCGATCCTGCGCCGGGTTCGCGGTGCGGCCGGCGCCTGCCCCAATGGCGACGCCGCGGCCATCGCGCCGCAACAGCGGGCACTCGTCATCGACGCGGTGCGCCATCACGCACGACTCGACGGGCATGAACTGCCCCTGACCCCGGTCGAATTGCGTTTGCTCGCCACGCTCGCCAGCCACCCCGACAAGACATTCCCGCGAGCGCATCTGCTCGACCGGATGTACGACGATCACCGTGTGGTCGCCGACCGCACGGTCGATAGCCATATCAAGAACCTGCGCCACAAATTGCAGGCGGTCCGGCCCAACGAAGAAATCGTGCGTTCGATCTACGGCGTGGGCTACCGGCTGGAGCTGCGCACCGACCGCCCCGCCGCGCTTGCGGCGCGGCACGGCGTCGCGACTATCGACAATCCGGCCGGGGCAATGCCAAAATAGCGAGACCCGCGCCACGACGGGGCCCATTGAGGAGATCGACGATGCCACGCCGCACCGCCACGCTGCCCCCGATGCTCGCTTCATTCGCATCACACGCTCTCACCCCCAGCCTCACATCCCCGGTACTTCGCACTGCCGAGCTTGGACGAGCGCACGCCGCCATCAAACGCGTTGTGCAGGCGGCCACAGCTGCCGCACTGTTCAGCGCAGGCGGCTTGGCGTTCGCGCAGACACCGGTGTGCTTCGATAGCGTCGGTCGCGCCCTTCCTCCCGAGCAATGCTCGAAAGCAGCGCGCGACCAGGCCGCCGAACAGGCCGCCGCATCCGGTGCCGCATCGCCCTCCCTGCGCGACGAATGCCGCGCCCTCGCCGACAAGATCGCGAATACGCCGGACAAGCCGGTTTACACGCGCGACCGGCGAGTCGACTCCCCCGCAGGCGATCGCGTCGACATTCCTACGCGCACAAACCCGCGCAAAGCCCTTAAGGAAGAATACGTGCGCAAGTGCACGTAGGCGGATGCCTACAATTTAATAAAAGTTAGGCGCACGTTAGCGGAACTTGTCGCGCCATTTTCTTGACAATACCAATGGAGACCGCATAATCGACGCCATGCCGACACACTGCGCGGCATGTTCGCAGCGTCGCGAAACGGGTCACGGGCGCCGCACTCCGTTCGACAAACGCATCCATCGGATGCCAAACTATCGCTCTCATCATCCGCTTCGATGCCGAAGCGCGGCGCCCCGCACGGGCGCTTCGTCGGTCTGACGTTTTATCCACATCCATGCCACCGTGCTTTGTGCACGGCACACGCACTATCTGGAGGGAGAAAATGCAAAAACGCGAATTCCTGATGAAAACTTCCGTCGCCCTTGCCGCCGCCGCGTTCGCGCTCGCCGGCTGTACCACGACCTCGCCGTCACAGGCCGACAAGGGCGAGAACGCGGCCGGTGCCAACGCCAACAAGCGGCGTGAAATCGATGCCTCGGTGAACGGGGCGCTCGACAAGATGTATGCGTCCGTGAAGGGCTCCCGCGAGTTGGTGGGTAAGGCACGGGGCATACTCGTGTTCCCATCGGTGCTGCAAGCCGGTTTCATCGTAGGCGGCGAATATGGCGAAGGCGCACTGCGTGTGGGCGGCGCCACGAGGGGTTACTACAACACCGTGACGGCATCGTTCGGTCTGCAGATCGGTGCGCAATCGAAGGCCATCATCTTCCTGTTCATGACGCAGGACGCCCTCGACAAGTTCCAGCGCACCGACGGCTGGACGGCCGGTGCCGACGCCTCGGTCGCGCTGGTCAAGATCGGCGCGAACGGTGAAGTCGATCTGAACACCGCGACCTCGCCGGTGGAGGTGATCGTGATGACCAACGCCGGCCTCATGGCCAACCTGAATATCGAAGGTACGAAGGTCACGAAGCTCAATATCTGATCGCTTCAAGACGATGGGACGCCTCGCGTCCCCCACCAAACGAGAACGGCGCCACCCGCGATGGGTGGCGCCGTTTCCTCTTGCACCGGCGACTGTCGCCGGACACTCGTGACACCGCGACGCCATGACACCATGACGCCGCGACATCGTTGCGCTCACTCGTTGGCGAACGCCGCCGGACGCCATTTCAACAAACGCTTCTCGAGCGACGTCAGCAGGTAATCCGCGCCCAGCGCCACCACCGCCAGCACGATCATCGCCGCGAACACGCCACTCGCGTTAAACGCACCTTGCGCGGTCGAGATCAGCAAACCGATACCCTGCTTCGAGCCGAGGAACTCACCGACCACCGCGCCCACGAGAGCGAAACCGAAGCTCACATGCAAGCTGGCGAGAATCCACGACAGCGCCGACGGAATCACCACCGACATCGTCACCTGACGGCGCGACGCGCCCAGAATCTGCGCATTCGCGATCATGTAGCGGTCGGCCTCGCGCACCCCCTGGAAGGCATTCGCGAACACGACGAAGAAAACCATCACCACCGCGAGCGCCACCTTCGACGCCATGCCCAGACCGAACGCGATCACGAAGATCGAGCCGAGCACCACGCGCGGAATCGAGTTGGCAATCTGGATGTAGAGACTGAAAACATCCGAGAGCAGCTTGTTGCGCCCCAGCACGATGCCGCAGATCACACCGGCCACACCGCCGATCAGAAAGCCCAGCACGGTCTCTTCGAGCGTGACGAGCACCTGCGTCCAGAGCGGCCCCTGCGATGTGCCTTCGACACACCAGTCGTAGATCTGCTGAACGATCAGACTCGGTTGCGAGAAAAAGAAGGGATCGATCCAGCCCAGACGCGCGGACAACTCCCAGCCGCCAAGTCCGATCACCAGAATCGCCACGCGCAGGAAAACCACCAGCGCGCGACGTTGCTTGATGCGGCGCTGCGCCGCGGCTTCCTCACGCGCGAGATCGGCGTCGCCAAACCCTGCCAGTACGGCCTGTTCACTCATGTTCATGCCCTCCTCCTGACGGCAAAGGCGCGCGTCGCCGTTCACGGCAACGCGGCCCGCAAAATCACTGACGCAGCCCCGGCGGGGCCGCACATGCTCAACCGATCTTCACTTCTTCGCGCAGATCCGCCCAGATTTCACGCGAGATGTCGATGAAGCGCTGCTCGTAGCGAATTTCGGACATCACGCGCGGACGCGGCAGATCGATCGTGTAGACGTTCTTCAACGTGGCCGGACGCGCCGTAAGTACGAACACGCGATCTGCCAGCGCAATTGCTTCCTCCAGATCGTGCGTGACGAACACCACCGAGCCCGACGTCGACGACCACAGTTGCAGCAACTCGTCCTGCATGAGCGTGCGCGTTTGCATGTCGAGGGCCGAGAACGGCTCGTCCATCAACAGAATCTCGGGATTGTTGATGAACGTCTGGGCCAGCGCTACGCGTTTGCGCATGCCGCCGGAGAGTTGATGCGGGTAATGGCTGCCGAACTTGTCGAGGCCCACGCGCTTGATCCATTCGTCGGCCAGGGCATAAGCGGCCTCTTTCGATTGACCGCGAAACAACGGGCCGGCGGCCACGTTATCGCGCACGCTGCGCCACGGGAAGACCGCGTCGTTCTGAAAGACAAAGCCGATGCGCGGATCGATGCCGTTCACGGGCTGGCCCATCACACGCACGCTGCCTGCGGTCGGGCGTAGCAGGCCGGTAATCATCGACAGCGTGGTCGACTTGCCGCAGCCGGTCGGGCCGACGATGGCGACGAACTCGCCGCGCGCGACCGACATGCTGAAGTTGCGCAGCGCGACCGTGGCTTTGCCGTCCGGCGAGATGAAGCGGCACGACACGTTGTCGAATTCGATGGCGGGCGTGTCGCGCGAAACAGGGCTCGCCGCGCGTGCCGGCGCAGTAGGGGTGATGGTCTGGGTCATGTGCCCGGCTCCTCGGTGGCTTCGTCGAAGGTCCGACGGTATCGTTGCGGTTTCTCAAGGGTGAGCCGGCCCGCACACCGGACGATCGTCGGCGGTCGTCGGGTATGGGCGGCTCGGCTGGCTGCGCGTCGAAGAGACCGCGCACCGGTATTACGGGGTCAAAGGCCGGCGAACGGGTCGCGCCGGATCGGGCATTACTTCACCTGATCGACGAACTCATTGGTGTACGTCTTCGACAGATCGATGTGCTTGCCCTTGACGTTCGGATTGAACGCGGAGAGCACCTTGAGCACGGTCTCGGGACCGCCCTTCGGCATGCGGCCGTCGGGCGAGTACATCGGCAGCGAGTTCTGCAGCGCCTGCACGTACAGCGCCTTGTTGTTGCCGTAGTAGTCCTTCGGCATCTTCTCGGCGATCTCGGCGGCCGAGTGCGTGTTGATGAACTTGAGCGTCTTCACGAACGCGCGGGCGAGCTTGGCCGCTTCCGGCTTGTGCTTGTCGAGCCACACGCGTTGCACATACAGGCTCGATGCCGGGTAAGCGCCGCCCAGTGCCGCCACCGTGCCTTCCATCGTGCGCATGTCGACCAGCACGGCGGCGTCGCCGGTCTTGAGCAACTGCGATGCGGTCGGTTCGGTGGTCATGCCGGCATCGATGCGGTTCTGCTTGATCGCGGCGATGAACGTGTTGTCGGCGCCGACCGGCAGCACCGAATACTGCGCCGACGTCAGGCCGTGCTTGGCCGCGAGATATTGCGTGAGGAAGTTCGTCGACGAGCCCAGACCGGTCACGCCCAGGGTCTTGCCCTTCACATCGGCCATGCTCTTGATGGTGTCTTTGCTCTTCGCATTGACCAGTTCGACTTCGCCGGGCACCTGACCGAAGATCACGATGGCCTGAATTTCCTTGCCCTTGCTCTGCAGATCGATCGAGTGATCGTAGAAGCCGACCACGGCCTGCACGGCCCCCGCGAGCAATTCGTTTTCGGCGTCGACACCCGCCGGCTGCGAGAGCAACTCGACATTCAAGCCTTCTTCCTTGAAGTAGCCGAGCTGCTCGGCGAGCTTGGCCGGCAGATAGACCATCTTGGTGATGCCGCCGACCATGATCGTGATCTTGCCGCTATCGGCAGCGAAACCCGGCATGGCGGCCAGCGCCAGCGACGCACCGAGTACGGCAGCCAGAACAGGTTTCAGGAAGGTTTTCGGCGCACGCACGCCCAGACTTGCTCGCATTGTGGTGTCTCCATCGTTTTTAGGGATAATGGCCTGAGCCTTCCATTGCGGCGCCGGCCGGCCTCGCATGATTGACCGCGGAGCCCAAGGCAGGGGTCTTCTCAATCGACACCTCTGCCTTGTTGCCGATTGTAGAGAACCGAATCTTTCATCCAGCTTTCGCCCGATGCAGGTTTTCATGGGCATCCGATGGGTGTTTACCCGCTGTTGGCGCGCGCAGGTTCCACGGGCACACTCGCCGTCGCATTCCGCTTTTGCCGTTATGAAACTGCTGCTGATCGAAGACAACGACACGCTGGCCCACTGGCTCGCCCGCATGCTGCGCGACGACAATTTCACTGTCGACGCCGCGCGCGACGGCGACGCCGCCGACCGTCTGCTGCAAACAGAGACGTATGACGTGGTGCTGCTCGATCTCATGCTGCCCAAGCTCGGCGGCAAGCATGTGCTGCGACGCTTGCGCGAGCGGCGCAACAACGTGCCGGTCATCATTCTCACGGCCAGCGGTTCGGTCGACGAAAAGGTCGACTGTCTCGGCGCAGGCGCCGACGACTATCTGGTGAAACCGTTCGAAGTGCGCGAATTGATCGCGCGCGTGAAGGCGCTTGCGCGCCGGCATTCGCCGGAACAGGGCGCCGATCTCGTGTGCGCCGACCTGAGCTATCAGACGGGCACACGGCAATTCACGATAGCGGGTGCGCCGCTCGCGTTGCCGTCGCGCGAACATGCCGTGCTCGAAATCCTCATGCGAAAGCAGGGCAAGACGGTCGCCAAGAGCGCTTTGGTCGACGGGGTGTTCGGCCTGGACGACGAACCGAGTGCCGACGCCATCGAAATCTATATCCACCGGTTGCGCAAGAAGCTCGAGACCAGCCGGGCCGCCATCATGACCTTGCGGGGTCTGGGGTATTTGCTGCGCGAGAAAGATGCTTAGTCTGCGCGTCCGGCTGCTGATGTGGCTGATGCTGCCGCTCTCGCTCTACATCGGAGCGAGCGCCTGGCAGGCCTACCGCAGCGCGCGCGATACCGCCGAACTCGTGCAAGACCGGGCACTGCTCACGTCGGCACAGGTGATCGCGGGCGAGCTGACCTGGGTCGATGGCGCGCTGCGCGCGAGCGTGCCGCCGTCTGCGCTCGAATTGTTCGCGTCTCCCGCGCGCGACCGGGTGTTCTATCAGGTCATCACGCAAGACGGCCGGCTCCTTGCCGGCCCGCCGGACTTCCCGCATCCCCCGCTCTTCCCGCAAACGGTACCGGCATACTCGACCCTCGAGGTGAACGGCGAACCGCTGCGCGCCATCAGCTTCGTTCGCACGATGTACGACTCGGGCAAGCCGCACAAGGTCGCCGTGGTGGTGGCCGAGACAATGCGCGCGCACGACGAGATGCTCGCGCAGTTGTGGGAGCCGTCGCTGCACCGGCAAATCGCCATGGCCGCCCTCGCTGCCGTGCTGGTGCTCATCGGGCTGACGGTCGAACTGCACCCCCTCATCCGTCTCAAGGACGAAGTCGCCGGGCGTGCGCCGCAGGAACTGGTGCCGATTCGCGCCGGGCAACTGCAAACCGAACTGCGGCCCATCGTCGACGCGATCAATTTGTGCATCCAGCGCCTCTCGGCGCAGGCGCAGCAACAGCGGCGCTTCGTGGCCGACGCCGCCCATCAGCTCCGCACGCCACTCACGCTGCTCGACACACAATTGCAGTTCGCGGCCCAGCTTGACGACCGCGCGGCGCTCGCGGACGTGCTCGCCGCCATGCAGACGAGCAGCCGCGGCCTGGCCGACCTCACCAACAAGCTGTTGCTGCTCTCGCAGGCAGAGGCGGCCGACACCCCGGCGTTCTCGCGCTCGCGGGTGGATCTGGTTGCCGTCGCCGCCGGGGTGCTCGAAGAACTCGTCGCCCTTGCACAACGGCGCAACATCGATCTCGGGCTGGAAACGTCGGAGACCCACGTGTGGGTTGCGGGCAACGGCGAACTGTTTCACGCGATGGTCATGAATCTTGTCGACAATGCGATTCGCTATATCCACGAAGGTGGGCGCGTTACTGTCGCCATCGACCGCCCGGACGGCTCGGCGCGCCTGCGCGTGATCGACGATGGGCCAGGGATTCACGCCGAGGCGCGTCAGCGCGTGTTCGAACGCTTCTACCGCAATGCACCACCGGGTCAGCCCGGCACGGGCCTGGGATTGGCCATCGTCAAGGAAATCGTGGCGTCCAGTCATGGCACAGTCACGCTGGCACCGGGCGGCGACGGCCGTGGTCTGATGGTGACCGTCACGCTCCCCCTAGACCATGAGACCGAAAGCAACGCCCCATAGGGAACGTTGTTCGGGTCACTTCACCGATGAAGCGCGCGGCGAGCCCGTGCCCTCGCCTGAAAGAAAATCACAACTGTATGAAGTCGCGATAAAAATTAAGGCGTTACAATCGTTTAGATTGGAAATTTCGTTTGAAACGCAAGCTCGACTGGATCCGCTAGGATAAACCCTGATATATTCCGGGTCTTTGCAAAATCCTCTTCAAGCAAGCGCAAACTTCTTAATCCAAATCAAATAGTTACGCTTTTCCGTCAGTCCATGCAGGTGCCCGCCGCGTGTAATTGTGACGAAATGTAAAGTTTGTTAAATTGCATGTGGTCTCGCCGCGGGGGTTGCGGTGCGGGACTTTTTCTCTCAGGGATTTTGCCTCCATGCCGTATCTCGTCGATCCTGCCGCACAGGCTGCGAGACGTCGCGCGTCGCTTGACGACACGTTGCACGCCCGCGCCGCGACGCCGGTATCGGATCAGCCTGCCGCTCGCGACATCACTTTGCCGGCGGAGTCCGCCTCGCACACCGCGCGAGCGTCAGCACGTCCGCTGGCGCAAGCCGTGGCCCGCAAGATAGACGCCGCCCGTGAAGCCGAGCGCACGCGTCTGGCGCAGGAAATCCACGACGGCCTTGGCGCGCAGCTCACGGCACTGCAATTGGCCGTAGCGCGTCTGGCGATGCGCCCACCGGTCGACGCTGCCGAATGGCAATCCCTCTGCACCCAGATTCAGAACGCCGCTACCGCTGCACAAGACGCGGCTGACGAACTCGTCGGCCGCAGCCGCCCACCCGCGCTCGACGCGGGTCTCGTCCCGGCGCTGCGCACCTGGTTGCGCGGCTTCGGCGAGCAAAGCGGCCTTACGTGCATCTGGCGCTGCGACGACGTGACACGCGATCGCGTCGCGAACCTTTCCCCCGATGCGGTGCTGGCCCTGTACCGTATCGCACAGGAAGCGCTCACTAACGTTGCCCGCCATGCACGCGCTTCGCGCGTTGTCGTCGCGCTCGACGGCGGCCACCGCTCTCTCAAACTCACGATTTCAGACGACGGTTGCGGCTTGCGCCGCGGCGCGCGTCGCAAGCAGGGACATTTCGGATTGGTGGGCATGCGCGAGCGCTGTACGGCACTCGGCGGCACGCTGCGTATCGGTAGTGCGCAGGGATCGGGGACGCTCGTGAGTGCACGGCTCCCCTGGCATCAAATCCTGCCTGCCCCGGCCGGCCTCCATGGCCCGGATTCGCATGCTCTTCACGGATATACGCATCATGACGCTTAGAGTGCTCATCGTCGACGACCACGCCATCGTGCGCCAGGGCGTCCGGCAGTTGCTCTCCGATAGCGGGAGTATCGCCGTCATCGGCGAAGCCGATTGCGGCGCAGAAGCGCTGGAGATGACCGATGCCGCGCAGTGGGACATCGTCTTGCTCGACATTTCGCTGCCCGACACAAACGGTCTCGAGATTCTCAAGACCTTGCGGCGCAAACATCCGCGTTTGCCCATCATGATCTTCAGCATGTACGGGGAAGGCCAGTTCGCGCTGCGCGCCCTCAAGGCCGGCGCTGCCGGTTATTTAAGCAAACGCTCGAACGCGCAGCAGTTGGTCTCGGCCGTGCGCCAGGTCGCGGCGGGCCGCAAGTATGTGAGCCCGATGGTCGCCGAGACGCTCGCCGATTATCTCGGCCCGGATGCCGACCAGCCGCCCCACGAGCGCCTGTCCGACCGCGAATACCAGACGCTTTGCATGATCGGCTCGGGCAAGCGCCTGACCGACATCGCCAACGCGCTGTCGCTCTCGGTCAAGACCGTGAGCGTGTACCGCACACGCCTGCTCGAGAAGATGCGCCTGAACAACAACGCCGAACTCACCTATTACGTGATGCAGCACGGCCTGGTCAGCGCAGAGATGGGCCCCGTCTGCGCATAGCGCCATCGGCACCACATTTTCTGCTAATTAGTACTCACTTCATGGCCCGCCGTCGCGGGCCATGTGCTTTTTAGGCGCCGTCAGCCATCGGCACGAAGAAATTTCGTGGCGGCGGAAAAAAATTTTTTCTCCGCCGCCAGCCCGTGCCACAAGTTGAGAATTGCCCGCCTCACCCACCGGGTGACGCGACATGCCACCACCTCTCCAAGCCTTACAGGACATGAATAGGCGGCAGATTGCCCCTTTCCTTGACGAATCGATCATGGAGGAAATTTGTAGACTGGCTTATTAGCGTTTTTCCGACATCGACGGGGTCAGTCGATCGGGGGTGAGAGAGCATTTTGTGAAATCACCCTAAATTTTCCCAATGGCCGTCCGATATCCCCTACAACGGCGGCTTTCGGCGATTGGCTGGTGAGCCAAAGTTACGGCGCTTAAGCCGGAGCCAAAAATTTTGGGAAAGGAGTGGCTAAATGTCATCTGTCATCAATACCAACATCTTCTCGCTGGTTGCACAACGTAACCTGAGCACCTCGCAATCGGGTCTGCAAACCTCGATTACCCGTCTGTCGTCGGGTCTGCGTATTAACAGCGCAGCGGACGATGCCGCTGGCCTGGCGATCACGGACCGTATGTCGGCCCAGATCAACGGCACGCAGCAAGCCCAGCGCAACGCCAACGACGGTATCTCGCTGGTGCAAACCGCCGCAGGCGCCCTGTCGGCAATCACCGACAACCTGCAACGCATCCGTACCCTGGCCGTGCAGTCGACCAACTCGACGAACTCGGCTTCGGATCGTGCAGCACTGGACCAGGAAGTCCAACAGCGTCTGGCTGAAGTGAACCGTCTGGCAACCCAGACGTCGTTCAACGGCCTGAACGTGCTCGACGGCTCGATGGGCACGGCGAACTTCCAGGTTGGCGCCAACGCAGGCCAGACCATCTCGGTCAACCTGCAACAAAGCATGACCGTCGCCAGCATCGGTTCGGTCGCACAAACGAGCTCGGCCACCAACCCGCTGAGCTTCACCGTTGCCGCACTGACCGTTCAGTTGGGCGCAGGCACGGCCGTCAACGTCAAGGCCGGCACGTACAACAGCTCGGCTGACCTGGCAACGGCAATCAACACCGCCGCACAAACCGCCGGTTTCACGGGCAACGTCGCATCGGTCAACTCGGCCGGCGAAATCGCCATCACCAACACCGATCCGACGCAAACGCTGACGGTCGCTGGTGCCGACGCTACCACGCTGGGCATGGCCGTCGCCGGTGCCGCCGCGGGTTCGACGACCACGTCGACCGCCGTCGCTTCGACGTTCTCGCAAACGCTGGCAGCAGGTGACCTCGTCCTGACCGTCAATGGTAAGGCCACGAACATCACCGGCAAGATGAACAGCGCCACCGACCTGGCCAACGCGATCAACTCGTCGAACAGCGGCGTGAACGCGTATGTCGACACCACGGGCAAGATGCACCTGAGCTCGGGTTCGGCCTTCCAGATCAGCGGCGGCACGCCGGCAACGCTGACCAAGCTGGGCCTGCCGACGGCAGCCACGACCTACGCCACGAGCGGTAGCCTGGCACAAGCCGACGTCAAGACGGTCAACAGCGCCACGCTGATGCTGTCGCAGATCGACTCGGCCATCGGCACCGTCGACACGCTGCAATCGACCCTGGGCGCTATTCAAAACCGCTTCCAGTCGACGATTTCGAGCCTGTCGACCACGACGCAGAACCTGACCTCGGCGCGTTCGGGCGTGCAAGACACCGACTACGCTGCAGAAACGGCCAACATGACCAAGTCGCAGATTCTGCAACAAGCCGGTATCTCGATGCTGGCCCAGGCAAACCAACTGCCGCAACAAGTGCTGAAGCTTCTCCAGTAAAGCGCCTGTTTGGCAAGGTGTAACGCCCGGCGGCAACTCGGCCGGGCCGCCGGCGGCGCCACCTTTGCGGGGGGCGTCGCCGCAAGCATTACAAGGGCAGCACTTTTTGCGCCGGCGTTTTGCGAGTTGAGCAACTATTTTTGAGAGCGAGCAATTTATGGCGACCACTGGCAGTAGTACCACGGGCTCAATTTCGTCACCGGGCATCGGCTCGGGGCTGAACGTGAACGATCTCGTCACCAGTCTGATGCAGCCGGCGACGAAAAAGCTCGACTTGCTCAAGTCGCAAGAGGCCAGCTATCAGACCAAGGTCTCGGCACTCGGCAGCCTGCAATCGGCGCTGAGTTCGTTCCAATCCTCGCTCTCGAACCTGTCGTCGGCATCGTCGTTCCTTCAGATGGCTGCCACGCCGGGCGATGCGACGATTCTGAGCGCTTCGGCAGACACCACCGCGAAAGCGGGTAGCTATACCATCAACACGACGCAGTTGGCGCAGGCGCAAAGCCTGTCGACGACCGGCGTGTCGGACCCCGCCGCCTCGATTGGCAGCGGCACGTCGACCAAGCTGACGTTCAGCTTCGGCACGATTTCGGGTGGCACGCTTGCCAATGGCACGTACACTGGCGCCAGCTTCTCGCCGAACGCGCAGCAGGCACCGTTCAGCGTCACGATCACGAACACGAACAACTCGCTTCAAGGCATTCGCGACGCCATTAACGCCGCCAACGGCGGTGTGACGGCCACGATCGTCAATGACGGCAGCGCCACGCCGAACCGTCTGGTCCTGACCTCGACGCAGACGGGGCAGACCATGAGCATGAAGGTCGACGTGGCCGCAGGGGGTGACGCCACGCTCACGAACATGCTGGCTTACGATCCCGCCGGCACCCAGAGCCTGACGCAGACGGCGGCAGGCCAGAACGCCAGCCTGACCATCAATGGCCTGGCTGTGTCGAGCCCGACCAACACGGTGAAGAGCGCTGTGCAAGGTCTGTCGATGAGCCTGCTCAAGACCGGCACGACCACCGTCAGCGTGAGCAATAACAGCGACGGTGTCACCAAGGCCGTCAACGATTTCGTCACCGCCTACAACACGCTGCATTCGGCCATCGGCAAGCTGACGTATTTCGACAAGTCGAGCGCCACGCCAGGCAGCACGTCGAACAACAACGGCCCGCTGATCGGCGACACGACCACGCAGATGATCACCACGCAGATCCAGCAGATCCTGAACGGCAAGTTGCCGGGGGTCTCGGGGTCGGTGCTGACTTCGCTCGCCGATATCGGCGTGACATTCCAGGCTGGCGACGGCACCGGCAGCGCCACGGATACGTCGGGGCAGCTCGCGGTCGATACGACCAAGCTGCAAAAGGCGATCAGCTCGGGCGGCTTCGCCCAGCTCGCCTCTTTGCTTGCCACCAACGGCACGACCACCGACAGCCTGATCAGCTACCAAAGCTCGACCAGCAATACGCAACCGGGCCAGTACGACGTGGTCGTCACCCGCCTTGCAACCCAGGGTACGCTCACGTCGAACGCCACGCTTGGCGCGAACACGACCATCGACGGCACCAACAATACGCTGACGGTACAAGTCGACGGCACGAGCACGTCTATCACCATCCCGAACGGTATTTACACGCCCGACAAGATGGCCGCCGCCTTGCAGGCCGCGATCAACGGAAACTCGAAGTTCGCCGCCAACGGCTCGACTGTGACGGTCAAGCAGACCAACGGGGTACTATCGGTCACGTCGAACCGTTATGGCTCTGCCTCGAATGTGCGCGTCACGTCGGGCAACGCCATGACCGCGCTGTTCGGCACCGGCGTTTCGCCCAGCACCGATGGCGTGGACGTCGGCGGCTCGATCGGCGGCGTGATCGCCACGGGCAGCGGCCAGTATCTGACCGGTGCAGCGGGTTCGCAGACCGACGGCCTCAAGATTCAGGTCACCGGCACCAACCTCGGCAATCGCGGCACCATCAATTTCTCGCAAGGCTATGCGTCGCTGCTGTCGAACCAGGTCAGCAACTTCCTGAGCGCGAAGGGTGCGATCAGCACAGCCCAGTCGAACCTGAACGCCACCATCAAGCAAGTGCAGCAGCAGGAGAGCGACTGGCAGGACCAGATGACGCAGATGCAGAACCGCTATCTGGCGCAGTTCACCGCGCTCGACGCGACCATGTCGAAGCTTTCGAGCACCAGCGACTACCTCAAGCAGGTGCTGGGCGGTTCGTCGTCTTCGTCGTCGAAGTAGGCGCGCCCCCCGGAGATCGCTCATGTACGGTCAAAACGCCGCCAACGCCTATCGCAAGGTCGGGCTCGAAACGGGCGTCATCGCCGCGAGCCCGCATCAGCTCATCACGATGCTGTTCGACGGCGCGAAGGCAGCCCTGACGAAGGCCCGCGTCCATTTTGAAGATGGCCGCATTGCGGAGCGCGGACAGGCGCTCTCGAAGGCCATCGGCATCATCGGCGGACTGCGCGACGGCCTGAACATGGATGTGGGCGGAGAACTGTCCCGCAATCTGGGCGATCTGTACGACTACATGGGACGCCGCCTGCTCGAGGCCAATCTCGAAAACGACGTTGCCAAGGTGCGAGAAGTCGACACCCTGCTCGACACGATTGCATCGGCCTGGCGAGAGATTGCCCCGGCAGCCGGCACGGGCGCACCCGCCGCACAGGCGGGCACCGGGGTGCGCTATGACTGAAGCCGCGACCTTGCTGAACTGCTACGAGACTATTGCGGGTCTCACGGAGCGCATGCTCGGTGTGGCGCGCGACGGCGATTGGGACGCACTCATCGACATCGAAACGCAGTACCGTACGCAGGTCGATGCGATCAAGCAACTTGACGCCGCCCTGCCGCTCACCGACGATGAGCGCTCGCGCAAGCACGCCATCATCCGGCGCATTCTGGCCGACGACGCGGCGATTCGCGACCTCGCAGTGCCGCATCTGGCGCATCTCGACGCAATGATCAACAATACGCGCCGTCAACGTGCCCTGCACGAAGTCTATGGCCTGAACCTAGGCACCTGAGGCGTCCGCTTTTCGGAGTAAGGCATGGCCGGTTTGGACTCGGTGCTGGCCACAACGCTCGCACGGCGACTCGATTCACTGCTCGGTATTGGGCCGGGAGTGTCGTCTTCCAGCGCCCCAAGTGCCGTCGCCGGTACACAACCGGCGGGCGACGCGACGTCCGCCCTCGGCGACCTCGCCACACGCACCTCCCCCACCGCCGTCGGTCTCGGCAATACGCCTTCGCAGAGCGCCCAGCGGCTGCCTACTCCGGTGCAGCAGGCAACGCTTTCCGCCGCTGCGCGCACCATCGATACGATCCTGCGGCTCGCGCCCGATTCGCCCGGTCCCGTGCAAGCGAGCGCCCCGGTGTGGCCTGCCGCTCCCGGCACCGGCGCCCCGGCCCTCGCACCGCTTCTGGCCTCTGCGCTAAAGGATGCGCTGTCGACAAGCGGACTTTTCTATGAATCGCATCTGGCGCAATGGGCGTCCGGCAGCCGCTCGTTCGAGCAGTTGCAAGCCGAGCCTCAGTTGCGCTGGCCGGCATCGGCCAATCTGGCCGCGCAATTGCGCGCGGCGGGTGCCGACGCCACCCTGCCGGGCCCCGGTCCGCTAACGCGCTTGCTGGGCCCCGCAGCGGCAGAGGCGGCAATGACGGCCGCGTGGCCGGTGCCGGGCCCTTCCGCGTCGCCGGCGGCGAGCCCCGCCGCCGCGCAGACAGGACTTCCCGGCCAGACCGCCACTGGCGAGGCCGCCGATGGCGGTCTGCACGCCGCCGCCAATTTGCCCAATACCGCGAACGCGCTGGCGCATGCCGCCAGCGTGGCGCACACCACGAGCAGCGTGCTGCCGAGCGGGCGCGAGGGCGATGCGCTGCTGGCTGCATCTGGCGACGGCAACACCCCCAGTGCTGCACCGCACGGCCCGGCTGGCGCTCTCGCCGCCGTTGCGAATGCCCCCGCCGAGAGTGTCGCGCTGGTGCGCCAACAACTCGACATGCTGGTCAATCCGCAGTTTCAGTGGAACGGCGCGGCATGGCCGGGCGCCCCGATGGAATGGCAGGTCCAAGAGCGCGCCGGGCAGCCTGCACCGGGTGAGGTCTCGGCCGCATCCACATGGCATACGCATCTGCGTTTGACACTGCCATCGCTGGGCACGGTCGACGTCAATCTCGGCTTATCGGGGCAACAGTTGCAAGCGCGCCTGCTGACGGACTCGGCGGCGTCGGCGGATTTACTGTCGCACGAAGGCGAGGAACTGCGTCAACGACTGGCCGCAGTCGGTCTCATCGCGAGCCAGTTGTCGTTCGGTGCGATGAGCGACGAGCGCGATGCAGGATCGGCGGGTAGCGATGCGCCGCCGGCGAGCGTCGCCGCTGCGGCGGCCGTGGCGGACGGAACGGCTGGCCCGTCATCCGGAGAGAGTTCGCCGCCGGGAGGTGAAGCATGACGTTTCCACCGGAACGCCGGGCCGCAGTCGCGCTGGCCTACGGCGCGAAAGACACGGCACCGCGCGTGGTGGCGAAAGGCTACGGCCTGCTCGCCGAGACCATCGTGCGCACGGCGCGCGAGCACGGCCTGTATGTCCACGAGTCGCCCGAGCTGGTGAGCCTGCTCACGCAGGTCGACCTCGATCAACGCATTCCCGCACAGCTCTATCAAGCGGTCGCGGAATTGCTGGCATGGCTCTACAAGCTCGAAGCGGGCCGGGGTGGCAAACCGCCGGCGCTGCCGCCGGGCATCGTTCCCCCAGAGGGTCAGGCAAGCCCCGGCGCTGCCGTCCCACCCTCATCTTCCGAACCGTCCGCCTGACTACGTTGGCGCCAGGTCGTACCGCGATTTATCAACGCGCGTACGATCGATGTACCCAGTAACAAAAAAGCCCCGTCGCCAGACGGGGCTTCTTCAGGTGCCGAGACGACCCAACCCGCTGCCGTTGTGACGCGGCAACCGGTCGAACGACCTCACACCTGCATATTCATCACGGTTGTGTAAGCGGAAACGAGCTTGTTGCGAACTTGCAGGCTCATCTGAAAGCCGATGTTGGCTTTTTGAAGATCGACCATGACGTCGTTGAGCGCCACGCCCGGTTCGCCCATTTCAAAAGCACGCGCCTGGGACTCCGCGCCGTTCTGCGCCGACGACACGCGCTTGAGCGACGCTTCCAATTCAGACGCGAACCCGCCTGTCGCCGATGCGGCACCCGCGCCGGCGCTGGACGTGCCCATGATCGAGCTCGCCGCCTGCGCCGCCACGCCGCCCAGCTTCTGCAATACCGATTCGATCCCCGGAATGGCCATGTTGCTTGTCCTCAATGAGCACCGGCTGCGCGCGAGATCGCGCCGCTTCGACCGGTTTGCCTTTTATCAGTCACGTTGGAGATTACCACCCTATGGCAAGCCGCCAATACCTTAATTAGCGGCAAAACACCCGCCTAATCCACGGAACGATTCCATATTCGCCAACGAATAATCAGGACCATCGGCATCGTGCGCACCGGGAACCGGATCTTTCCGATCCTTAGCGCCCTTGGAAAGTGAACGCGATGCCACGCGTACCCGGAGAATTCTGTCGCATGTTAGTGAGCACTTCCACCGCGATGAACGTCGTATCAACGCCACTGGCGTGGAGCCGCGCATGAACGCCGCCACCCAGACGGCGGACGTTGCCGCCAAGCCGCCCCTGCTGGCGCAGTTGCGCTCGCGCGAGCGCCTGCCGTTGCTCATTGGCGGCGCGGCGCTTATTGCCTTGCTGATTGCGGTATTCCTGTGGAGCCGTACCCCCGACTACAAGGTGCTTTACAGCAACCTGAGCGATCGCGACGGCGGCGCCATCATCACCTCGCTGCAACAGATGAACGTGCCGTACAAGTTCGCCGAAGGCGGGGGCGCCATTCTGGTGCCCGCCGAACAGGTACACGACGTACGGCTGCGTCTGGCTTCGCAGGGCTTGCCCAAGGGCGGCCTGGTCGGTTTCGAACTGATGGACAACCAAAAGTTCGGTATCAGCCAGTTCGCCGAACAGGTCAATTACCAGCGCGCGCTCGAAGGCGAACTCGCCCGTTCGGTCGAATCGTTGTCGGCCGTGCAGGCCGCACGTGTGCATCTGGCCATTCCCAAACCGTCGGTCTTCGTGCGCGAGCAGCAAAAACCGAGCGCTTCGGTGCTCGTCACGCTGTATCCGGGCCGCGTGCTGGACGACGCCCAGGTCAGCGCCATCGTTCACATGGTCGCGTCGAGCGTGCCGGAACTGCCGGTCAAGAACGTGACGGTGCTCGACCAGAACGGCAATCTGCTGTCCGCGCAAAGCGGTAACGCGCTGGGCCTGGACGCCAGCCAGCTCAAGTACGTTCGCGAACTCGAACAATCGTACGCACGCCGCGTCGAGGCGATCCTGAACCCGATCGTCGGTCCAGGCAACGTGCACGCACAGGTGACGGCGGACATCGACTTCAATCAGGTCGAGCAAACCTCCGAGAACTACAAGCCGAACTCGGGCGAGCAGGCTGTGCGCAGCCAGCAAAACAGCGAAGCCTCTCAGATCGGCATCACACCGCCGGGCGGTGTGCCGGGTGCGCTGTCGAACCAACCGCCGGGTCAGGCCACGGCGCCGATAACCCAGCAACAGCAGCAGATCGCGCAACAGACTGCCGCCAATCCGGCAAGCGCCGCCAGCGCCCCGCAGGGCCCGCGCAGCGACCGCAAGGACGCCACGGTCAATTTCGAGGTCGACCGCACGATTCGTCATGTGCAGCAGGCCACGGGCGGGCTGAAGCGCCTGTCGGCGGCCATCGTCGTGAACTATCGTCCCGGCACCGACGCGAAGGGTAAGGCGGCCATGGTGGCGCTCACGCAGGCACAGCTCGACCAGATCCAGAATCTGGCGAAGGAAGCCATCGGCTTCTCGGGCCAGCGCGGCGACACGCTCAACATCGTCAACAGCCCGTTCACGGTCGAGGCAGACCCGGAAGCCAACCTGCCGTGGTGGCGTCAGCGTCAGAACATCGAACTGGCCAAGCAAATCGGCAAGTGGGCGCTGATCGGGCTGATCGGCATCTATCTCTGGTTCGGCGTGATACGTCCGGCCATCCGCAAGCACCTGACCCCGCCGCCGCCGGCCGAGCCCACGCTCGCCGGTGCGGCAGGCGGCGCCACGGGTGCCGAAGGGGGTGCCGAAGGCGAGGGTGTCGACGGCGAGCCCGGCAAACAGGGCGAACTCAGCGCCTACGAGCGCAATTTGCAGTTCGCGCGTCAGATCGCGCGACAGGATCCGAAGATCGTGGCAACGGTAGTTAAATCATGGGTGGGTGGTGGCGATGAGCGCGGCTGAGGGACTCCAACGCAGCGCCATCCTCCTGATGTCGCTGGGCGAAGACGAAGCGGCGGAGGTCTTCAAGTACCTCGCGCCGCGTGAGGTGCAAAAGCTCGGCGCGGCCATGGCCTCGCTGCGGCAAGTCACGCGCGACCAGATCGCCGACGTGCTGCAGGATTTCGTGCTCGAAGCCGAACAGCACTCCGCGCTCTCGCTCGACTCGTCCGAGTACATCCGCTCGGTGCTCAACAAGGCGCTGGGCAACGACAAGGCGGCGGGCCTGATCGAGCGCATTCTGCAAGGTGGCGACACCAGCGGTATCGAAGGCCTGAAGTGGATGGATTCCACGGCGGTGGCCGAACTGATCCGCCATGAGCATCCGCAGATCATCGCCACGATTCTCGTTCACCTCGATCGCGATCAGGCGTCGGAAGTGCTGGCGCTCTTCACCGAACGCCTGCGTAACGATGTCGTGTTGCGTATTGCCACGCTCGACGGCATTCAGCCGGCGGCGTTGCGCGAACTCAACGACGTGCTCACCAAGCTGCTCTCGGGCAGCGAGAACATCAAGCGCAGCCCGATGGGCGGCGTGCGCACGGCGGCGGAAATCCTCAACTATCTGGGCGGTGTGCACGAAGAGTCGGTCATCGAAGCCGTGCGCAACTACGACTCGGACCTCGCGGCGAAGATCGTCGAAGAGATGTTCGTGTTCGAGAACCTGCTCGACGTGGAAGACCGCAGCATTCAGGTGCTGCTCAAGGAAATCGAGTCCGAGTCGCTCATCATCGCGCTCAAGGGCGCACCGGTCGAACTGCGCGAGAAGTTCTTCAAGAACATGTCGGCACGTGCGGCCGAATTGCTGCGCGAAGACCTGGAATCTCGCGGTCCGGTGCGTGTCTCGGAAGTCGAAACCGAACAGAAGAAGGTGCTGCAAGTGGTGCGGCGCCTGGCCGACCAAGGTGCCATCATGATCGGCGGCCGCGGCGACGACGCTTACGTGTAACCGAACGGGGCCCGCGCGTATGTCGACCATCATTCCGAAAGAACGCCTCTCCGCCTGGCAGCGCTGGGAGATGGCGTCGTTCGACCCGCCGCCGCCCCCGCCCCCGCCACAACCGAAGGCGCCCAGCCCGCTCGAAGATCCCGCGCTCGTGGAACAGATTGCCGCCTGGCGCGAAGCCGCGCGTGCCGAAGGCCACGCGCAAGGGTATGCCGCCGGTCAGGCTGAGGGCTACGCCGCCGGACAGGCAGCGGGCCAGCACGAAGTCGATGCGCGCGCCGCACAACTCGCCAATATTGCTCACGGCTTCGGCGCTGCCGTGAACGCCATCGACCGCGAAGTGTCCGAGCCGCTGCTCGGGCTCGCGCTCGACATCGCGCGTCAGGCCCTGCGTCAGACACTCACCATCCGTCCGGAAACGCTGCTGCCCATCGTGCGCGAGCTGCTTTCCAACGATCCGCTCACCGGTTCGCCGCGTCTGCTCCTCAATCCGGACGACGTCGCGCTGGTCGAAGCTCATGTGGGTGTGGAACTGCGCGCTGCCGGCTGGTCGGTGCGCGCCGACCCCACCATCGAACGCGGCGGTTGCAAGGCCGAAGCCGCGAGCGGTGAAGTCGACGCCACCGTCGGCACCCGCTGGCAACGCGTGATGGCTGCGCTGGGCAAGGATCTGCCATGGTGAACGCCGAACTCACCCCGCTCGCCGCCCATGCGCCGGTGCTGGCAGACACCGAGAACACGCATGACGACGTAACGTCGAATGCATCGCACTCGCCCTCTCCGGCGAACGACGGCACGACGCCTTCGGTGCGCCTGTGGGACGAGATCGACACGACCCAACACCCCGTGCAGGCCGGTGCGCTGCAACCCGACGATCACGACGAAGCGCCCGAGCCACCTCAGGCCCAGCCAGGTGCTACCGCCGAATCCGGCACCACCGAAGGCAGCGATCCGGCGACGGTTGCGCCCCCGCCTGCGTCGAAGGCTGGCGTCCATGTCCTGGACGCTCGTGAGATCGCACGCGACGCGCATTTGCGCCGCTGGCAGAACACGCTGCGCGAGCGCATCGCCCACGTGCACGCCGTCGAGCCGACCCGCCGATGCGGCCGCCTCACCCGTGCTGCGGGTCTCGTACTCGAAGCCGTCGGTCTGCGCCTGCCGGTCGGGGCGGGCTGCCTGATCGAACTGCCGGTGCACGACCCTTCGCGCGAACCGGCCACTGCCGAAGCGGAGGTCGTCGGTTTCGGCGGTGACCGCCTGTTCCTCATGCCGCAGACGGAAGTCGCCGGCCTGCTGCCCGGCGCGCGCGTGTTCCCGATGGAACCGGCCGCCGACGGTCCGCTTGCGAATCAGCGCCATAACGGCAAACGTCTGCCGGTCGGTGAAGCGCTGCTCGGCCGCGTTGTCGACGCCGCCGGCCGCCCGCTCGACGACTTCGGCCCGCTCGGCCAGACCGACAGCGCCTCGCTCGCCTCGGCGCCGATCAACCCGCTGGGCCGCGCGCCTATCGAATCGGTGCTCGACGTGGGGGTGCGCGCGATCAACTCGCTGCTCACCGTCGGACGCGGCCAGCGCATGGGCCTCTTTGCGGGCTCGGGTGTCGGCAAGAGCGTACTGCTCGGCATGATGGCTCGCTTCACGCAGGCCGAAGTGATCGTCGTCGGTCTGATCGGCGAGCGTGGCCGCGAAGTGAAAGACTTCATCGAGAACATTCTCGGACCGGACGGTCTGGCGCGCTCCGTTGTCGTGGCGGCACCGGCCGACGTCTCGCCGCTGCTGCGTCTGCAAGGCGCGGCGTACGCCACCACGCTGGCCGAGTACTTCCGCGATCAGGGCAAGGACGTGCTGCTCATCATGGACTCGCTCACCCGTTACGCCATGGCACAACGCGAAATCGCGCTGGCCATCGGTGAGCCGCCGGCCACGAAAGGCTACCCGCCTTCGGTGTTTGCAAAGCTGCCGGCGCTGGTCGAGCGCGCCGGTAACGGTCCCGACGGCGGCGGCTCGATTACGGCGTTCTACACCGTGCTCACCGAAGGCGACGATCAGCAGGACCCGATTGCCGACTCGGCCCGCGCCATTCTCGACGGCCACATCGTGCTCTCGCGCCAATTGGCGGAGTCGGGACATTACCCGGCCATCGACATCGAACAGTCGATCAGCCGTGCGATGGCCGCCCTCATCGACGACAGCCAGTTCGACAAGGTCAGGCGCTTCAAACAAATGCTCTCGCGCTACCAGCGCAATCGCGACCTCATCAATGTGGGTGCGTATGCGCCGGGCAGCGACCCGATGCTCGATCAGGCGATCGAGCTATACCCCCGTCTCGAGAGCTTCCTGCAACAGGGGATGCGCGAACGGGCCAGTTACCCGGACGCCGTGCACCAGTTGCAAGGTCTGTTCCATTAAGCGGAGGCGGCCATGAACTCCACCCTGCCCCTCAAGTTGCTCATCGAACTCGCCCAGAAGGACGTGGACGAAGCCGCGCGGCTGCTCGGCGAACGTCAGAAGCAACGCGCCGAAGTCGAGCGTCAGCTCGACTCGCTGCGCGAGTATCGTCACGAGTACCGCACGCGGATGCAGACGGCGACGATTCAGGGCATGGCGGGCTGCGACTGGCGCAACTTCCAGCAATTCATCGATACGCTCGATACGGCCATCGGCCAGCAAGCCATGCTGCTCGAACAGGCGGAGGAGCGTCTCGCGGCTGCGCGCCGCGAATGGCAGGCGCAGCAGCGCCGCCTGAACTCCTTCGGCACGCTCGCCTCGCGCGAAGCCGCCCGCACAGCCGTGCGGGTCGCGCGTCGCGAGCAGAAGGAAAACGACGAGTACGCCGCGCGCAGCCTGCGCCGTCGTGCCGAATCCCCGATTTGAAGGAAAAGGAAACCGACATGTCGATGCTGAGCTTCCTCACCGATGCCGCGGCTGCCGCCCAACAAGCCTTGAAGGCCAACCGCGCCGGTTCGTCGAACACCGACGACAGCGGCGTGCTGCCCTTCTCCACCGTGCTGCAGCAGACCCGCCAGAGCGCCCAGCCTGCCGGCAACGCAAACAACGGCACGCCGCAGGCGAGCCAGAGCAATACGTCCGCCAACGCGTCGAACAACAACGGCAGCACGAAGTCGGCCGACAACGCCGCGAACAGCAGTGCATCGGCCGGACAGACTGGCCAGACGGGGCAGACGGACGCTTCGAAGAATCCCTCGAAAACGACGGCCGCCAACAACGACAAGGGCGACAAGCCCGATAACGCCGACGACGAGGCGCAAGCCAACGCAGCGCCTGGCGATCCGGCGACCGCCCTTGCCGTGGCGCTGGCCGCCATGAACAACGCGCCGCTCCAGCCGCAAACACCGGTGCCGGCGAGCGCTGCCGAAACCAGCGCAACCGACGGCAAGCCCGGCACCGGCGCGGCCATCGCCGCCGCCGTGAACGGCGCATTGCAAGCCGCTGGCGCCGCCCAACTGACGGGCCAGACGCCGGCCGGCGCTACCGCAGCCGACGCGAAGACCGCGCCCGCAACCGCCGCCGCGAGCGCACCGGCCAACGGCACGGTCACGCCGGCAACGTCGAACGCCGGCAAGACCGGCGGGATCTCGCTCGACGCACTGGCCAAGAACGCCACGACGGCCCCGGCGACCGCTCCGGCCACCGCCGCCGCACAACCGGCGGCCACCGACGCCAAGGCGGCCATGCCCACGGCCAGTGCAGACGCCCAGGCCGCGCAACGCATGGCCGACGCAATGGCATCGGCTCAGGGCAATCGCGACGCCGCCGCACAAGCCACCACCGCCGCCACGCAGGCGGCTGCTCAGGCCATGCAGGCCGCCACGCCTGCCGTCGACGCCCAGCCGCAATTGCAGGTGCAGGCCAATCTGCCGGCAGCGCTCGCACTGAATGCCCGCGTCGGCACGCAGGACTGGAACAACCAGCTCTCGCAGCAAGTGGTGTGGCTGTCGTCCGCGCACGCACAGACTGCGCAACTGAGCCTGAACCCGCCCGATCTCGGCCCGCTGCATGTCGTGTTGAACGTGGCGAACGACTCGGCGCAAGCCATGTTCGTCTCGCAGCACGCAGCGGTGCGCGACGCCGTGCAGGCCGCCCTGCCGCAACTGCGCGAAAGCCTTGCGAACAATGGCATCGCACTGGGCAACGCGACCGTCAGCAGCGATAACTCGCAGCAACAGGCGTTCGCACAGCAAGGCGCGAGCGGAAATGGCGGCGGTAACGGACAAGGCAATGGCAACGCGCGCGGCACACCAGGCTTCGGTCAGGCCGACGACGCGGCGCTGGCCACGACCGTGAGCGTGCCGGTGCGGGCGAGCAACGGCCTCGTCGACACGTTTGCCTGATCTCCCGAACCGGACAGCAACGCATGGATGGCAGTGAAGCCGTGTGCAAACCGGCGCGGCCGGGTGCCGCACTGCCCTAAAGCAAGCGGGTTTTTCTGCCGTTAAGACAAAGACGCGAGTTAGACGCGATTGTCCCTTCTTTTCGGCCGATCACCCCTTGGCGGGTTAGCCGACAATCATTACCCAATAGCAGGCGAATACATGGCAAATCCCGCACCGACGCAAGCCGCGGCCCCCTCAGGAGGGGGCGTGCGCAAATGGATTCTGTTGATCGTTGCGGTAGCGCTCATGGCTGCCGCAGGGGCGGCAACGGCCGTGTATTTGCTCACCGGACATAGCGAAGCGGCAAAAGCACCGCCGCCTCCGCCGCCGCCCGTCTTCGTTGGCATGGACCCGTTCACGGTGAACCTGTCGGGCGAAGACGGCGAGCGATACCTGCATATCGGCCTCTCGCTCAAGGTGGCGGATGCCGAAACGCAAGCACGCATCACGCAGCACATGCCCGAAGTGCGCAGCCGCGTGTTGCTGCTGTTGTCGTCCAAGCAGCCGCAAGATCTGGCCACAATCGACGGCAAGCGCCGTCTGGCGAGCGAGATTCGCACACTGGTCGCGCAGCCGTTTGCGGCCAACATGCCGCAGCAGGCCGTGGGCGAAGTGCTGTTCACCGCGTTTGTAATTCAGTGAGTGATTCATGGCGCATGAGGAGTTCCTGTCGCAGGAAGAAGTCGATGCCCTTCTGAAGGGTGTCACCGGCGAACAGGATGACAGGTCCGAGTCGGAAGTCTATTCCGGCATCAGGCCATACAACATCGCGACGCAAGAGCGTATCGTGCGCGGGCGCATGCCCACGCTCGAGATCATCAACGACCGCTTCTCGCGACTGTTCCGCATTGCGCTGTTCAACTTCATGCGCCGCAGCGCCGAAATTTCGGTCAGCCCGGTGCGTGTTCAGAAGTACAGCGAGTTCATTCGCAACCTGCCCGTCCCGACCAACCTCAACCTGGTTCACATCAAGCCACTGCGAGGCACGGCGCTGTTCGTGTTCGATCCGAACCTCGTGTTTCTGGTGGTGGATAACCTGTTTGGCGGCGACGGCCGGTTCCACACCCGCGTCGAAGGGCGCGATTTCACGCAGACCGAGCAGCGCATCATCGGGCGCCTGCTCGATCTGGTGTTCGAGAACTACGGTGCGTCGTGGAAGCCGGTATATCCGGTCGAATTCGAATACGTGCGGGCCGAAATGCATACGCAGTTCGCCAACGTCGCCACCCCCAACGAGGTGGTGGTCACGACCACGTTCGATATCGAGTTCGGTTCGGTCGGTGGCGAATTCCACATCTGCATGCCGTACTCGATGATCGAGCCGATGCGCGATCAGCTCTCGAGTCCGCTGCAAGGCGAAACGCTCGAAGTCGACAAGCGCTGGGTGCGTCTGCTCTCGCAACAGGTGCAGGCGGCCGATGTCGAAATCGTGACCAACCTCGCCCACATCGACATGACGCTCTCGCAGTTGCTCAACATGCGCGTAGGCGACGTGATTCCGCTCGACGTGCCCGAGGTGCTGGAAGCCAAGGTCGACGGCGTGCCCGTAATGGAATGCAATTACGGCGTCTTCAATGGTCAATACGCGCTGCGCGTGAACCAGATGATCAACCATTCGCACAGCGATTACACGAAGGACAACGAGTGATGAGCGATACCCCTCAAACGCCCGGTGAGGACGCCCAGGCCATGGCGGACGAGTGGGCCAGTGCCATGGCGGAGCAGACGTCTGCCGAGCCGGAGCCCGCTAGCGCGCCGCAACCGGCCGCCGCCCCTGTGTTTCAGCCGCTTGCCGCCACCGCCGGGAATCCCCCGAACGCCACGCACAACGACATCGACCTGATTCTCGACATCCCGGTGCAAATGACCGTGGAGCTGGGCCGCACGAAGATCGCCATCAAGAACCTGCTGCAACTGGCGCAAGGTTCCGTCGTGGAACTCGACGGCATGGCCGGCGAGCCGATGGACGTGCTGGTCAATGGCTGCCTCATCGCCCAAGGCGAAGTGGTGGTCGTGAACGACAAGTTCGGCATCCGCCTGACTGATATCATCACGCCATCCGAACGCATCCGTAAGCTCAACCGATGATGGCAAGAAAAGTCCACGGCAAGCCCGTGCGGCGTGCCGTGGCAAGCGCCACGACCTCTCGCACCACCTGCATCGCCTCTCGCCCCTCCCGCGTGGCGCACGCCGCGCAGGCAATGGCGCGAGCCTTCGGCGCGCCGGCTCGCCGCCGCGGCGTCGGCAGCGTCCTCGGCCTCGCCTTCCTGACGATCTCCAGCGCGCACGCCCAAAGCCCTGCCTCGCAGGCGGCGGCCGTGCCGAGTCTGGGCGGCGCGGGCATCGTGCAGACGGGGCTGGGCCTTGTGCTCGTGCTGGCCTTGTTGTTCGGGCTCGCGTGGCTTGCGAAACGCTTCGGCCTGCAACGTCCGCTGGGGGGCGGCAATGTGCGCATCGTCGGTAGCGCCGCCGTCGGCCAGCGCGAACGTGTGGTGGTCGTGGAAGTCGCCGGCGACTGGATCGTGCTGGGTGTCGCCCCCGGTCAGGTCCGCAGCCTGCATGTGATCGACGCCGATCGCGTCGCCGGCATGCCTGCCGCGCCCACTGTCGCCCAACCGGGCGCGCAAGCCAGCCGCGCGGCGCAGGCTTTTGCGCAAAAATTGCGCGAATCGATGAAAAAGGATTCCTGATGTTGCGTGGCTTGCTGTGCGCCGGAACGTCTCGGGGCCCGGCGGGTCCGACGCTAGGTCTGACGCAGGGACTTATGCTCGGGCTGGCGCTCGCCAGCCTCATCTTGCCGGGCACGGCACTTGCGCAGGCCACGCTGCCCGCGCTGACCACAACACCGGCGCCTGGCGGCGGACAGACCTATTCGCTGTCCGTGCAGACGATGCTGCTGCTCACATCGCTGGGCTTCCTGCCCGCGATGCTGCTGATGATGACGGCCTTCACGCGCATCATCATCGTGCTCTCGCTGCTGCGCCATGCCATTGGTGTGCAGACCTCGCCGCCGAACCAGATCCTGATCGGGCTTGCCCTGTTCCTGACGTTCTTCGTCATGTCGCCGGTCTTCGACCAGGCGTACACCAACGCCTATCAGCCGTTTGCCGCCAACAAGATCAGCTTCGAACAAGCCATCGACACCGGGGCCAAGCCATTCCACGCGTTCATGCTCAAGCAGACCCGCGAAGCCGATCTGGCGCTCTTCGCCAAGCTGGCCAAGACCCCGCCGATGAACGGCCCCGAAGACGTGCCGATGCGCATTCTCGTGCCCGCCTTCGCCACGAGCGAGCTGAAGACGGCATTCCAGATCGGCTTCACGATCTTCATTCCGTTCCTGATCATCGATCTGGTGGTCGCGAGCGTGCTGATGTCGATGGGGATGATGATGGTCTCACCCTCGACCGTCTCACTACCGTTCAAGCTGATGCTGTTCGTGGTGGTCGACGGCTGGCAATTGCTGCTGGGCTCGCTGGCCCAGAGCTTCACCATGTAGCGGCGAGGAACGCGAAATGACTCCGGAAACCGTCATGGCGCTGGCCCATCAGGCCATGCAGGTCACACTGCTGCTCGCCGCGCCGCTGCTGCTCGTCGCCCTCGTCTCCGGTCTGCTCGTCAGCCTGTTTCAGGCCGCCACGCAGATCAACGAAATGACGCTGTCGTTCATCCCCAAGCTGCTCGCGGTGTTCGTCACGCTCGTGATCGCGGGTCCGTGGATGCTTAACCTGATGGTCGACTACATGCGCCAGTTGCTCACCGGTATTCCCGGCCTCGTCGGGTAAGCCGCGCCGGCTTTGATCAGCTTCACTTACGAACAGCTCCTGGGCGTCATCGCGACGTTCCTGTTTCCGTTCGTGCGCCTGCTCGCGCTGTCCATGAGCGCGCCCCTGTTCGGCGATGCTGCCGTGCCCGGCACGGTCAAGATCGGCCTGGCGGGCATCGTCGCGCTGGCGCTCGCCCCGGTACTCGGCCCCATGCCGGCCGTCTCGCCGTTCTCTTGGGAAGGTCTGTGGATTCTCGTGCAACAGGTGATGATCGGCGCGGCGCTGGGCTGGTGCATGCAGATCGTGTTCTCGGCCATCAGCATGGCGGGCGACTTCGTCGGGTTGCAGATGGGTCTGTCGTTCGCCACGCTGCTCACGCCGAACAGCGACGGCAGCACGGCCGTGCTCGGCATGCTGCTCAATGTCGTGGCCATGCTCTTGTTCCTCTCCACCAACGGCCATCTGGTGATGTTCGCCACGCTGGTACAGAGCTTCACCGTGCTGCCGGTGTCGAGCGCGCCGATCTCCGTGGCCGGCTGGCATTACCTCGCCATGCTCGGCGGCCAGCTCTTCACGCTCGCGCTCATGTTGTCGCTGCCGCTCGTCGCGGCGTTGCTGATCTGTAACCTCGCGCTGGGCATCCTGAACCGCGCCGCCCCGCAGCTCAACATCTTCGCCGTGGGCTTCCCGCTCACGCTGGGCGTCGGCCTCGTCGTGCTCGAACTGATGATGCCGCGCCTCGCACCGGTCATGGATCACTTCATCGCAACCGGCATCGACATGATGATTCGCGCCACAGCCGCCTTCGTGCCCAAGGCCTGAGACCGGCGCTCGCGGCATGGCGTGCGTCCCAAAACGACTGCGGGCCACCCGGCGTCATGCCGCGTGGCCCGCAATCTTTTCTGTCATCTCGCGCGGGTGTGCCCGCGCACCGTGCCTCAGAGCAGCGCGAACAGCGAGAGCTTCTGCGTTTGCAGGAAACTCTGTTGCGACGCCTGCAATGCGGTCTGCAACTGTTGAAACTTGGTCGCCGCCGAGTTCCAGTCCACGTCGAGCAGATCGCCCAGCTGCGACTGGTAGTTCAGCGAGTTACTGTCGCCAATGTTGTTGAGCGATGTCAGTTCGTTCATTCGGGAGCCCGTGGTGGTGCGAATGGTCGTGACGTTATCGTAAGTGTTGCTGAACTGCTGGCCGAACGTCGTCAACGCGTTGCTCAGGTTCGCCTGCCCCGTGCCGTTGGTGCCGTTGGTCGGTGTCTTGAGCGTGCTGATCAGCGCCTGCAAATTGTCGAACAGGTTCGTGCTGGCCTTGTTCGCCGGCTGCACGGTGTAGGTGTCGCCGGTGGCCGGCGCCCCCGAGAAGGTGACCGACTTGCCGCCGAACTTGATCGGCTGGCCGGCGGTGTACGCTCCCGTCACGTCGGGCACCGTCACGTCCGTCTGGTCCTTGACCGTGTAATTGGTCGTGGGCGGCGTGGTGGTGTTGTCGATCGCAAAGCTGATCTGATACTGATGGTTCGCGCCCGCGTTGGTCACGTCGGTGGTCGAGACGGTGGAGTATGTCGCGGTGCCCTGATTGGCCGCGGTGCCACTGATCAACGTACTGGCGGTACTCGCCTGAATGCCTTCGAAGATGGTCGGGCCGGGATCGTTGATCGCGATCTGGCGGTTCGGACTCACCTGCACGTAACGCACGCCCATGTCGCCTGAATACGATGCCCCCGTGGGCGACGCCGCGTAAGCGGCCGAATTGCCCATGTAGCCCGAGAACAGATATTGCCCGTTGGCATCGGTCGTGTTCGCGAGCGAGAGCAATTGCTGGAAGCTCGATTGCAGATCGGTCGCAATGGTCGCGCGGTCGGTGTCGTTTAGCGTGGCGTTGCCCGCCGCCGCGACCTGAGACATCACGTGCTGCAACGAGTTGATGATGCTGCCGAAGGTCGAATCCTCGAGCTGAAGCTGGGTCGTCGCAGCCGCACGGTTCGCACCGTACTGGGTGTTCATGCTGTTGTCTTGTGACACGGCGACCGCCTGGGCGGCAGCGATCGGATCGTCGCTCGGCGTCGTCACGCGCTTGCCGGACGAGAGCTGGGCTTGCGTGTTGAGCAGGTCAGAGGTGTTCTGGCTCATCGAGCGCAGCCCCTGATCGTAGATCATGTTGGTGCTGATACGCATTATCGTGCCCCTGCGCTTAGTGGACGATCTGGAGGATGGTGTCGAACAGCGTTGACGCCGTCTGAATCACCTTCGAGTTGGCCTGATAAAGCTGCTGATACTTGATCAGATTGGCCGCCTCTTCGTCGAGGTTCACGCCCGAATTCGACTGCTGTGCCGTCTGCGCCTGTTGCAGCAAGGTGGCCTGCGCGGCGCTGGTGGACTTGTAGGTATTCGTGGTCGAGCCCACGAACGAGACCAGATTGGCATAGGCCGTCGCGTAGCTTTGCGCGCCGCCCACCTTCGTCTTGTCGTTCTGCAAGGCCGAGAGGGCCAGGCCATTGCGGTTGTCGGTCACGGCCCCCGAGTTGTTCGGTGCAATGGTGAACTTGTCGGTATCGCCCGGCGTGCCGCTGAGATTGACCGTCATGCCGTTCATGGTGATCTTGGCACCCGTGGCGGCGTTGTACGGGACGGTGGCGCCGGCCGCGTAGGGCGTCGTCACACCGTTGACCGTGACGGTCATGGCCGACGGCGCAACCAGCGTCAACGCGCCGGTCGCGGGGTCCTTGCTGAACGTGAAGGTCACCGGGGCCGCCAGCACGTTCGACAGATAGGTCGCGTCCACGCTGCCCTGGTCCACCTTCAGCGAGCCACTGTTGCCGCTGGCCGTCGAGGCGATGATCGGCGCGGCCAGTGCAATCTTGCCCGGATCGGTGATCGCCACGCCGATGTTCTGTGCCGCATTGCGCGTGGGCTGGATCGTGAAGCTGTCACCCGCCGCCATACTGCCCGTCGTGACCGAAAAGCCGTCGCCGAAGGCTACGCCGCCGCCGTCCACGAAGTTCAGTGGCGTGCCCGGCAGCGCCGGTGCACCGGCGGTCCACTTCGCGCCGTCGGACTGGCGCGTCAGCGTGTAGTTCGTGCCGTCGAAGCCCACGGTGTAATCGCTCGTCGTCACCTTGGAGGCATCGGTGATCGTGGCGTTGAGGGTGGCGGCGTTCGAGTTGCCCGTGTTGGCAATGACCGTCGGGTTGGGCACGGTGAAGAAGTTGCCGCCCATCTGACCATAGAGGTCCAGGCCGAGCTGGTTCTGGGCGTTGAACGTGCCGGCCAGCGACAAGGCGATCTGGCCGAGCGAGTTCTGAGCCTGCGTGAGCGCGCCGCTGCGGAACGACAACAGGCCGGCCAGCGAGCCGCCGGTGATCGACGATTCCGGAATCGGCACCTTCGTCCCGTTGGGGCTCACATACGCGATGGTCACTTGCGACGGATCGCTCGTCGAAGGCACCGTGGTGAGCTGGTAGGCCGAGTTGCCCGTCACCAGCGACTGGCCATTGCCGATGAAGACGTTGTACGCGCCGCTGCTGTCCTTGACGACGTTCGTCTGCACGATCGCGTTCAGGTTCGCCACGGCCAGGTCGCGCTGGTCGAGCAGGTCGTTCGGCGTCGCGTTGATGCCGTTGGCCTGCGCCTGTGCAATCGCGTCGTTGAGCGAGGCGATCTGCTTGGCGTAGGTGTTGATCTGATCCGTCGACTGGCTGAGCGTGCCGTTAACGCTGGTGCGCAGCGAGGACAACGTGCCCGAGAGCGACTGGAACATGCTCGTGAGCGTTTGCGCCGACGAGATCACCGTAGCCCGGGTGGCCGAGTTATTCGGCGCCGTCACGATCGTCTGCAGGTTCGTGAAGAACGTGGACATCGAGGCCGACAGGCCGGTCGTCGAGCTGCCCAGCGCGTTGTTGATCTGCGAGATCTGCTGGTAGTAGGTGTTGAGCTGGCTGTACTGGGTCTGCGCCTGATTGACCTGATTCGACAGGAATTGGTCGTACACACGCGACACGTCGGTCACGAGCACGCCCTGGCCGAGGTAGCCCATGCCGGTGAACTGGCTGTTCTGCTGCGCGTAGTTGACGATCTGGCGGTTATAACCGGCCGTCCCCGAATTGGAGATGTTGTTGCCGGTGGTATTCAGGGCGAACTGGGAGGCGTTCAGCCCACTCATGCCAATATTGATTAGGCTCATGATCTCGCGGCTTGAATTAGAGGCGCGCCCCGCGGCCCAAGGCCCGCTCGCGCACCGTTACCGATGTGTTTACGGCAGCCCGGCGGCAATATTGAGGCCACCGCGCCAGATGATTTCGTCCCGTTTGCCGTACTCGCGGCCAGCCAACGGCCGGCCGCCCCTGCCGCCCGGTGCTCAGGCGAAGTGCTTCATGATCTTCATGAGCTTGCTGGCGTACTGCGGATCGGTCGCGTAGCCCGCGCGCTGGAGATTGGTGGCGAAGCTCGCCGCGTCGTTGGCGCTCGCCACGACCGACGCGTAGCGCGGGTTGTTCGAGATCAGATTCGCGTAGTCGTTGAACGCCTCGTCGTACGAGCGATAGGCGCGGAACTTTGCCATCACCTTGCGCGGCTGGCCGTTCACGTACTCCGTCGTGGCGACCTCGACGGTCGGCCCCGTCCAGTGCTTGCCCGCCTTGATGCCGAACACGTTGAAACTCGTGCTGCCGTCGCTGCGACGGATTTCCCGCTTGCCCCAGCCGGACTCGAGCGCCGCCTGGCTCAGCATGAAACGCGCCGGGATACCGCTCTGCGCGCTGGCGTTCTGTGCGGCCGTGGCCATGCGGTCGACGAACTCGCCCGCAGCCGCCGGTGCGCCGTCGGCCACCCCGATGGCATCGGCCGAGTTGTAGGCACGGCCCTGAAGCGACTGCTGACGCCCCACCGCAGCAGGCGGCAGCGTCGTGCCGGTCGTGGCGAGCTGCTTGAGCATCAGATCGGCCAACCCGATGCCCTTGTGCGACGTGAGCTGCTGGGCAAGCTGGTCGTCGAGCATGCCGCTGAACATCTTTTCCTGATCGCTGCCGAGCAGGCCGCCGGACATGGTGGCATCGCGCATGCTCTTGAGCATCATCTGGGTGAAGACGGCCTCGAATTGCTTGGCGGCCTGTTGCGTGGCCTGCGGCGTCTGCTGGTGCGCGGCGGCGCGCAAGGCCGTGAGGCCCTGCATGTCGTACGTGGCGCGCTGCGTCAGGTCGGGCAGGTTCTTGCCCGCCGCGCCGGTAAGGCGGTTGCCGTCGGCCATATCAGATGATCTCCAGATCGGCGCGCAGGGCGCCCGAGGCCTTCATGGCCTGCAGAATCGACATCAGGTCTGCCGGACTCGCACCGAGCGAGTTCAGCGCCTTGACGACGTCGGCGAGGTTGGCGCCCGCCTTGACCATCTTGAGCGCGTTGTTCTCCTGTTGGACGGAGATTTGCGAATTCGGGGCCACCACCGTCTGTCCACCCGAGAATGGCGCCGGCTGGCTCACGTTGTTCTGCGTATCGATGACCACCGACAGATTGCCGTGGGCCACCGCGCATTGCTGGATCGTCACGTTCTGGTTCATCACGACCGAACCGGTCCGCGCATTGATGATGACGCGCGCGGCCGTGTTGTCGGGGCGCACTTCCAGACTCTCGAGTTGCGCCAGAAACTGCACACGGGCGGCCGGATCGGTCGGCGTGCGCAGCAGAATCACGCGGCCATCGAGGGCCTGGGCCGTGCTGAAGCCGAAGCGGCGGTTCACGGCGTCGACCACGCGCTGCGCGGTCGAGAAGTCGGTAACGTTCAACTCCATTTGCAGGGTGCCCGGCTGGCCACCCATGGCGCTCGGCACAGCGCGCTCGACGATAGCGCCGCTCGGGATGCGGCCCGACGCCAATTGGTTGACGGTCACGCTCGAGCCGTTGGCCGACGCGCCGGCGCCCCCCACGAGCAAGTTGCCCTGCGCGAGCGCGTAGACCTGTCCGTCCGGCCCCTTGAGCGGCGTCATGAGCAGCGTGCCGCCGCGCAGGCTCTTGGCATTACCCATCGACGACACCACCACGTCGATGGCCTGACCGGGGCGGGTGAATGCCGGCAGCGTGGCCGTCACCATGACGGCTGCCACGTTCTTCAACTGCATGTTGGTGCCGGGCGCGACGGTAATCCCCAACTGCGAGAGCATGTTGGTCATGCTCTGCACGGTGAACGGCGTCTGCGTGGTCTGGTCGCCCGAGTTATCGAGACCGGCCACGAGACCGTAGCCGATCAACTGGTTGTCGCGCACGCCCTGAATCGAAGCCAGCTCCTTGAGCCGCTCGGCGTTTGCCACGCCCGGCACCAGCAGCGCCACGCTTGCCGCGCCCGCCACGGCAAGCGTGGCAACGAAGCGGCGGACTGCCTGGCGGAGGTGACGGTGTTGGGACGCGCGGCGCGACAGGGACGGCATGATCGACATCAGAAGGGCGAAACGTTAAGGAAGAAGCGCTGCAGCCAGCCCATGGTTTCGGCTTCATTGATGTAGCCCTTGCCACGGTATTCGATGCGCGCATCGGCCACCTGCGTCGAAGGCACGGTGTTCGCGCCCGAAATCGTCTGCGGGCTGACGATGCCCGAAAACTTGATGTACTCCGTGCCCTGATTGATGGCGATCTGCTTCTCGCCCGCCACGGCCAGATTGCCGTTGGACAGCACTTCCATCACGGTCACGGTGATCTGCCCCGAGAACACGTTGTTGGCGTTGGCCGCGCCCTTGGCGTCGAACTTGTTGCCGCCGCTTGCGTTCAGCGACTGGTTGTTGAACACGCCACCGACCACACCCGGCATCTGGTTGAGCGAGAGCGTTTCGCTGCCTGCGCGGTTGGCGTTGGCGGCCGAGTTCTTGCTTGCCGCCGTGTTTTCGTTGATGACGATCGTGAGGATGTCGCCAACGTTACGCGGACGGCGGTCTTCGAACAGCGGGCGATTCGAGTACAGCGGACGGTAGATCGAGCCTTCCGGGTCAGCCGCCATCGGCGGGGGCGGCGGGCGCGTGGTCGTCGGCCCGTTCACCACCGGCTCCTGCGGCACATAAGCGCAGCCGGCCAGACCGCTCAGCGCGGCGGCGGCCACAAGCGCCAGATACCGCGCGTGGCCAGCGCTGCGTTGCGTTGCCGTCGGGGCGGTCGTTCGAGCGGACATATCGACGTTCATTCCTGAGAACTTTCAGCGGCGAACCGCTGCTTACATCTGGGTCAGACGTTGCAGCATCTGGTCGGATGCCGTGACCGCCTTCGAGTTGATTTCATAGGCGCGCTGCGCGGAAATCATGTTCACCAGTTCTTCCACCACGTTCACGTTCGACGTTTCGACGTAGTTCTGGTTGAGCACGCCCGCGCCGTTGGTGCCCGGCTGCGCCACGTTGGGTGCGCCCGAGGCGGCCGTCTCGGCGTACAGGTTCTCGCCCATGCTTTGCAGACCGGCGTTGTTGATGAACGTGGCGAGCTGGAACGTACCGATCTGCACGTTGGCCGTGCTGCCCGGCTGCGTAACCGAGACCGTGCCGTCGCGCGCAATGGTCAGCGACAGCGCGTTGGCCGGAATCGTGATGGCCGGCTGAATCGGGAAACCCGAGGCCGTCACGAGCTGACCGTTGTTATCGACCTGGAACGAGCCGTCGCGCGTATAGGCGGTCGTGCCGTCCGGCATGAGCACCTGGAAGAAGCCGTCGCCGTTGATGGCCACGTCCTTGGCATTGCTCGTCGAGGTCAGGTTGCCCTGCGTGAAGATGCGCTCGGTCGCGGCCGGGCGCACACCGGTGCCCAGTTGCAGGCCCGAGGGCAGCAACGTCTGCTGCGACGACTGCGCGCCAGGCTGGCGGATCGTCTGATACAGCAAGTCCTCGAACACCGCGCGGCCCTTCTTGAAGCCGTTCGTGCTGGTGTTGGCGAGGTTGTTGGAAATCACGTCCATGTTCGTCTGCTGGGCGTTCATGCCGGTGGCAGCGATGTAGAGCGAACGGATCATTGGGTCATTCTCCCCGTGTACGTTGGCGGTGCGGGGTCTTTCACGACCCCGGCGCACCCCCGCGCGTTAGCTGAAGTTCAGCAACTGGTTGGCGGTTTGTTCGTTGGTATCGGCCGTCGAGAGCATCTTCATCTGTATCTCGAAAGCCCGCGATTGGGAAATCATGTTCACCAGACCACTGACCGGATTGACGTTGCTGTTCTCGATCGAACCCGAGACCACCACAACATTCGGATCGACCTGCGCCGGTGCGTTGTTCGCCGTGCGGAACAGTCCGTCGTCGCCGCGCACCAGATTGCCTTCCGGCGGATTCACCAGCTTCAACTGCCCCATGACGGCGATGGAGTTGGGCGGATCACCCTGCCCAAGTGCCGAGAGCGTGCCGTCGGTGCCGATGCTCACGGCCGCGCCCGGCGGCACGGCGGCCGGCCCGGCGTCGGTCATCACCGGCAGCCCGTGCAACGTGAGCTGACCGTCGGCGGTCATCTCGAGGTTGCCACCGCGGGTATAGGCTTCGCGGCCCTGCGCATCGCGCACGGCGAGCCAGCCCTGCCCCTGAATGGCAACATCGAGCGCACGGCCGGTCTGCTGCATGGCGCCCGGCGTGAAGTCGGTGCCCGGCGTGGACGTGGTCACGAACGTGCGGGTGCCCGTCGTGCCGTCTGCGGCGCGCACGGGGGTCTGGCGAAACGCCGCGAGCTGGGCGCGAAAGCCCGGCGTCGAAACGTTCGCCAGATTGTTGGCGGTGGTCGATTGCTGCTCCATCGCCTGCTTCGCGCCCGTCATGGCGATATAGATCAGACGATCCATCGACGCCCCTCCTCCAAGTTACGCATGTGCGCCGTCCGCCTTACAGATTCACCATCGTCTGCATCAACTGGTCTTCCGTCTTGATCGTCTGCGCGTTGGCCTGATAGTTACGCTGCGCGGTGATCATGTGGACCAGTTCCGCCGTCAGATCGACGTTCGACGCTTCCACTGCGCCGGCCTGCAGCTTGCCGAGGTTCGTGCCGCCCGGCACGCCGACGATCGGAATGCCCGAATCGGCCGACTCTGCCCACAGGTTGTTGCCCAGCGGAATCAGGCCCTGCACGTTGTTGAAGTTGGCGAGTGCAACCTGACCGAGCGTTACCGACTTGGTGTTCGAATACGTGCCGACGATCGTGCCGTCTGCATTGAACGTGAAGCCCGTCAGCCGGCCCGACGTGTAGCCGTCCTGCGTGAGCGTGTTCGGCGTGTAGGTATTGCCGTACTGCGTCGTGCCCGTCAGGTTGAGCGTCAGGGTCGCGGGCGACGCGCCGTTGCCGTAGGTGATGGCCGGCAGCGTGATCGGGCCGGTCACGGCCGCGCCGGTCGAATCCGTCTGCGCGACGAGGCTGCCCGCCGTGTTGAACGTCATCGTGCCGATCGGGCCAGCGCCGATTTGCGTCGTGCCGTCGACCGAACCGTACACGGTCCACGTGGCGTTGTTGGTCACCGGATCGACGCTCGTCTTCTTGAAGTACACGTTGACGTCGTGCGAATTGCCCAGCGAGTCGTAGACCTTGAGCGACGTGGCGTTCGTGTACGAGGTCGGATCGGTGATCGAGAACGCCGTGGCGTTGAGCGGACTGCGCGAGTCGAGGTTGAACTGGCCCGTGATCTTCGTGGTGGCGGTCGGTGCCAGATCGCCCGTCGGGATCTGGAGATCGACCGGCGAGACGCTGTTGACGATGCCGTTCGGGCCGGCAAGGTAACCGGTCAGGTGGTCCCCATTGGCGTCGACGATGTAGCCGTTCTTGTCGAGCGAGAACTGGCCGTTACGGGAGTAGGCGATGGTGCCGTTGTTCGACATGCGGAAAAAGCCGTTGCCCGAGATCGCGAGGTCGAGCTGACGGTTCGTGACCGTGATGTCGCCCTGTGTGAATTGCTGCGCGACGGTCGACACACGCGTACCGATACCGACGGTGTTGTTGCCCGCGCCGAACAGCGAGTTCGCGTAGATGTCGGCGAACTGCGCCTGTCCCTGCTTGAAGCCGACGGTGGCCGCATTGGCAACGTTGTTGCCGATGACGTCCAGGTCCTTGGAGGCGGCGTTCAGGCCGCTCAGTCCGGTCGAAAATGCCATGGTGATACTCCTGAAATTCGGTGATCGACGATGTTTGTCGCGATGAAAACGGTTTAGGGCTTACGTCGGATGGAGCGGTTACAGAATTTCGCGCACGTCGGAGAGCTTGATGTTCGAGCCCGTGCCGACATTGAGCAGCGGCGCGCCCGTCGTGCTGGCCACCACGCTCTGAACCTGTGCGTAGGAGAGCAGCGTCGGCGTCACGGCCTTGCCGTTGGCCGAGGCGGTCACCGTCAGCGAGTATTTGCCGTCGGCCACGGTGGCGCCGGCGTCGTCCTTGGCGTCCCACGTGAGCGCCTGCACACCGGCGTCGAGCGCACCGGCGTTGACCGTGCGCACCACCTTGCCGGTGCTGTCCTTGATCTGAATCGTGACGGTGTCGGCGTCGCCCGCCAGTTCGAAGCCGAATGGGGTGGCCGTCTTCGTGACGGTACCGTCCGTTGCCGTCGTGCTGCCCACGCCGATGTTGTTGCCAGGAACCAGCACGCCCTTACCGACCAGCGCGGCGGCTTGCAGGCTCTGCGTCGAGTTGAGCTGCGACGTCACCGACGACAGCGTGGTGTTCAACTGGGTGATGCCTGTGACCGTGCTGATCTGCGCGAGCTGCGAGGTCACCTGCGAGTTTTCCATCGGGTTGAGCGGGTCCTGATTGTTCATCTGTGCGACGAGCAACTTCAGGAAGCTGTTCTGCAGATCGTCTGCGCTGCCGGCCGAGGACTTCGAGCTGGCGCTGTTGCTCGCCGTGCCGTTGACCGAATCCAGGAACGACTGCGAGAAATTGGCAGCGTTCGACGTGTTGATACTTGCCATTGTTCTGGTCTCCGCGCGGCCCCTTACTGGCCGACCGTGAGGGTTTTGAGCATCAACGTCTTGGCGGTATTGAGTGCCTCGACGTTGGCCTGATAGGAACGGGAGGCGGAGATCATGTTGACCATCTCCTCTACCGGATTCACGTTGGGCATGGTCACGTAGCCCTGGGCGTTGGCTGCCGGATTCTTCGGGTCGTACACCGTCTTGAGCGGCGACGGGTCGTTGACCACGCCGGCCACCTTCACGCCGCCCACGTCGGTGCCCGTCACCGGGTTGACCTGAAACACCACCTGCTTGGCGCGGTACGGCTGACCGTCCGGGCCGGTCACCGACTCGGCGTTGGCCAGATTGCTGGCCGTGACGTTCATGCGCTGCGACTGGGCCGTCATGGCCGAGCCGGCAACATCGAAGATGCTCATGAGTGGCATGGCACTTACCCTTGACTCGTGATGGCTGCCAGCATCGTCTTGATCTGGCTGGACATGACCGTGAGGCCCGTTTGGTAATGCACGGCGTTATCGGCGAAGTTCACGCGCTCGGCATCGAGTTCGACGGTATTGCCGTCGACGCTTTGTTGATACGGCACGCGATAGAGCAGCTCGGGGCCGCCCATCGGCGGCGCGGCGCTCACGCCACGGCCGGCGATATGCCGCGAGGACGTGCGCGAAAGCGACACGCTCGACTCGGTGGCGAGCTGCTGCTGCGCGCCGCGCTCGACCGCCTGGCTCAACGCACTGTTGAAATCGACATCGCGCGCCTTGTATCCCGGCGTGTCCGCGTTAGCGATGTTCGACGAGATCACCTCTTGACGGTAGGCGCGCATGGCCAGCGCCTGCTGGGAAAATCGCAATGCCGCATCCAGTTTGTCCATGATCTCGTCTCGCCCAATGCTTGCTCTGATGCTGGGTGCTGCACAAGAAACCTGCCCGTGATGCGCCCGTGGCATCGGGTCCGCTCAGAGGTCTCTGGCGGGCCCCGCGCGTTGCGCAGTCGGGATGTCCTGCCGGGGTCCGGAAAAAGTACGGACCTTTTGGCATGCTGTGCATCGTATGCGTGCCCCCCTGGATTCAATCGGAGGAATAGGAAGGAGATTGACCGCCATTTCGAGCCATGCCCCGCGCGGGGACATCTCTAGAATGGCTTCCTGACGGCACCGGGCGGGGTTCGCCCCCCAGGCACAGGAACGCTGCCTGGTGCCGTCGGCTTCACGGACTGACGTGTGCCGAGGCAGGTTGAGCGTCGAGCACCCATGGCGACATCGGGTGACGGCTGCAAGGAGAGTCACGATGGCAGGCAAATACGGCAGCGGTCTTGCCAGCGCCCCCCACACGCGTCATGCGTTGCGGCAGGGTCTGCGCGCGTCCGTGTGTTCCGGGCTGCTGGCCGCCGTACTCGGTCTGACGAGCCTGACCACGCCGGGCTTTGCACACGCCGCCCCCCCTGCCGCCGGCATCGCCACCGATACCGCAGCGCAGCACCTCGGCAACACGCTGGGCCCGGGCGCCATCGTCATCCCCGGTAACAACACCGCCGCAGGCGGCGTCGCATCGAACGTGCCGAACATGGTTCACCCCGTCACGACGGCGAACGCCAACGCTGTTGGGGCGAATGCGGGTGTTGCCAGCGCGAGCGCGCAAGCGCCCCAGACAGCCGCCCCCCAGCCCCTCCAGAATTCCCAGTTCCAGAACACCGAAGCCATTCGTCAGACGGCCGAACGGTTTCTGCGCGAGCAGACGACAGGGCTGCCGGGGCGCGTGGCCATCACGGTCGGCGACGCCGTTTCCGATCGCATGCCCGCCTGCCCTGTGCTCGAACCGTTCCTGCCACCCGGCGCGCGTCTGTGGGGCTCGACGACAGTGGGTGTGCGCTGCTCGGGCGAGCGGCCATGGACGTTGTATCTGCAAGCCCGCGTGAGCATCAACGCGACGTACTTCGTCGCGGCGCGCCAGATCAATCCGGGCGAGACCATCGGGCCGAACGATCTGTCGCCGCGCCAGGGCGATCTCACGCTGCTGCCGCGCACGGTAGCGACCGATGCCGGTCAGATTGTCGGCACCGTGGCCGTGAACCGTATTACGTCGGGCCTGCCGATCCGCGCCGATCTGCTGCGCAGTGCGATTGCCGTCCAGCAGGGACAAACCGTCCGCGTGGTCTCGCGCGGCTCGGGATTTGAAGTCAGTACCGAAGGTCAGGTGCTGTCGCGTGCCAGCGCCGGCGACCCCGTTCAGGTGCGTACCCGCGCCGGTCAGGTCGTCAGCGGCACGGTCAAGACAGGCAAAGGCGGCAACGTCGAGGTTGAAGTTGCGCTTTGAGTAAGCACTCACTACGATTGAGTATTCGTTGAAAGCACCCGGGCACTTGAACTGGTAACAGGATGTTACTTGCCTAAAGTTGTGGCGGATAATGCCGTTACACAGGCAAGTTTCTGGGGAAAGCACATGAAAATCGAACCACCCGCCAAACCGCTGACTGGCGTCGGCGCGAGCAAGGCGACGGCTGACCGGGCGAGCACTGGCGCTGTGAGCGCCGACGGCTCGCCCGCGTCTGCTGCAAATGCTGGCAGCGATGCGAGCGTGAGCACGAGCGCCCTGTCGTCGGAAATGCGCGCCTTGCAGTCTGCGCTGGCACAGACAGGCTCGGCCGATGTCGACGTGACCAAGGTGCTCGCGATCAAAGACGCGATTGCCAAGGGCCAGCTCACTATTGATCCCTCCAAGATTGCGGACGGTCTCATTGCGACCGCACGCGATCTGCTCTCGACGCAATCGAAGTCATGACCCCTGATGCCCTGCTGAACGCCCTGTCTGCCGAAACGACCGCCATTGGTGCGTTTTCGGCGTTACTTGGCGAAGAGCAGCAGGCATTGGTCAGCGGCACGCTCGACGCGCTGCCGGAGCTGACCGAGCGCAAGGCGCGCGCGGTGGCGGAACTCGCGACACTCGGTCGCGAGCGCGACGCTCAGCTGCAAGTCCTGGGTTATTCGCCTGACGAGGCGGGTGCTGCGGCGGCTTCCGCCGACGACGCCCGGATCGATATCGCCTGGAAGGCGCTGCTCGACGCCGCGTTGGACGCCAAGCGTGCCAACGAGACGAACGGCATGCTCATCCACACGCGTCTGACCTACACGCAGCAAGCCCTGAACGTGCTGTACGGCCCGGAGAAGAACGCGCCGCTGTACGGACCGGACGGCCGCACTACACCGCGCTCGAGCGGTGGAAGTGTTACGGCCTGACCGCCTGCCTGTTCAAGTTAAGCTTGGCCGTTCGCTAGCCCCTCCGGCGCGCTTCTCGCGTCGCGTCACCGCAGTCTGCTTCAGCCCCCCCTGGGAGCTCGGATTAATTCGCCGACGTCCACGCCTTCTCACGCAGCGTCGCGCGCAAGCGCGAGATCGCCTGGCTGTGCAACTGGCAGACGCGAGACTCGCTTACTTCGAGCACCGCGCCGATTTCGCGAAGGTTCAGCCCTTGCTCGTAGTACAAGCTCATTAGCAACTTCTCGCGCTCCGGCAAGCGATCGATGGCGTCGACGACGCCGCCGCGCAATCCCTCATCGAGCAGCATCGTGAGCGGGTCGGCGCCCGGATCCGAACAGATCCGGTCGATGAACGGCTCTTCGTCCGCCGCTTCGAAGTCTTCGTAATAGATCAACTGGCAGCCGTGCACGTCCTGCAGCATTTGCTGGTACTCGGACAGCCCGATGGACATCTCGCTCGCAATTTCGCTCTCCGACGGCCCCCGGCCCAGCCGCTGCTCCAGCCGCTGCACCGCCTGCTCGATCTGACGCGCCGTCTTGCGAATGCCGCGCGACGCCCAGTCCAGCTCGCGCAGCTCGTCTAGCATTGCCCCGCGAATGCGCTGGCTCGCGTACGTTTCGAACTGCGCGCCCTGCGTCTCCTGATACCGGTTCGACGCATCGAGCAGCCCCAGCATGCCGGCCTGTATCAGATCTTCCAGTTCCACGCTCGCCGGCAGCTTCGCCATCAATTGCAGCGCCAGACGGCGCACCAATGGCGCATATTGGGTCAGTGTGTCGTTCGTGTCGACCTTCCCGCGCGCGGTATACATGTTCCCCTCCGCTTTCTCTCGACGCGTGCCGTGACGCTCAGACCGTGTGGGCGCTAAGCGCCCCCACACCATGCGCCAGCTCGCTGCCACGATCGGCACCGAGCGCCGCCGGGCTCGTCTCGCGCATGGCCAACGGCCAATGCATCACCTGTGCCGCCAACTGACGATACGCCACCGCCGCCGGTGCCATGGGGAACGCATCGACCACCGTGCGCATGAGATGCCGCGCCCGCATGACCTGCCGATCCACCGGCACATGGCCCGCCAGTTCCAGCGACACCGCCAGATAGCGGCTCGCCGTCGTTGCCAGATTGCGGCACACCACACGTGCCTCTATATCTTCTGCCCGATTCACCAGCACCCGGAATTGCGCCAGCGCATAGTCGAAATGCGCCTGCTTGATCCAGGAATACGCCCCCGTGATCGATGCCGGCTCGCATCCGAGCACCACCATCACCTCATGCGCCTGTGCAGCCAGCGGGCTGAGCACCGCCCCGGCACGCGTGCAGTCGATGACCACGATGTCGGGCTCGCCCATCGTGAGCAGCGGCAACGCACCCGACGGGTCGATACGTTCGGGATGACGGTGCGCCACCGGCACCAGAACCACGTTGTCGCGCGTATGGACACGAATCGCGTCAGACGACACGCGCCCGGCCAGCACGTCGTGGATGTCGCCGCGCAGCGTCAGGCCAAGGGCCGGCGCCGCATGCCCGCTCTCGTCGGCCAGCACGACATCCTGACCGTGATGGGCCAGCGCGCTGGCCAGATTCAGAGCAACACTCGTCTGACCCGCTTCAGGCGCACTCCCCACCACCGCGACGATACGCGTGGTATGGCGCGCCACCAGACGGCGCAGTCCCTCAGCTTGATCGATAACGAGTTTAACCAAAGCAGGCCTCGCCTGAAGGTTGAGCGGACGCGAAGAGCCCGCTGTAGTTGGGATCGACCCCGCGCACCACAGCCGGCAGGTCTTCCTCGGCCGGCACAAACGGCGAGCCCGTCACCGGCGCCGAAAGCGCCGTGTCGATCAGGAACTCCCGGTCGGCAACGTGCAGATTTTCCGGCACGCGCTGCCCCGTGGAAACGTAATGCACCGGCAGACGGTGACGAATCACCGTATCGAGCACCGAACCGAGATTGGTCGTCTCGTCGAGTTTCGTGAGAATACACCCGGCGAGATCGCTGCCGCCTTCCGCACTGGCGCTGCGATAGGCGTGCACCACTTCGTTGAGCGTGTCGCCATGACTTGTCGCGTTGAGCAACAGCAGACGCTGCACCGGGGTCTGCGCGCCGCATAGCATCGCGACCTGTTCGGGTACGGTGCGGTCGCGCTGGCTCATGCCCACCGTGTCGATCAGCACCATGTGCTTGTTGCGCAACTCGGTCAGCGCCAGACGCAAATCCGTGGCGTCCTTCACCGCATGCACCGTCACGCCGAGAATCTTGCCGTAGATGCGCAACTGCTCATGTCCGCCGATACGATAGCTGTCGGTCGTGAGCAACGCGAGCTTCTCTGCGCCATGACGCATCACGCAGCGCGCCGCGAGCTTGGCCGTCGTCGTGGTCTTGCCCACGCCGGTCGGGCCCATCAGTGCATACACACCGCCCCGGTCCATCAACTCGTCTTCGTTCGGCATGATGGGCAAGTTGCGCTTGAGCGCTTGCTTCACCCAGTCGATTCCGTTCTCGCGATCGCTCCCCTCCGGCAGATGTTCGAGCAGCGCGCGGCCCAGTTGTGCCGAGAACCCGGCAGCCAGCAGCGTGCGCAGAATCTCGCCCTGCGCCGGCGAGCGGCGTTGCTTGTCGTTCCAGACCAGCCCCGCCACCTGCTCCTCGAGCAAGCCTCGCATGCTCTGGAGTTCACCCATCATCGTCTCGGCGAATGCGCTCGCCGCAGCGGCGTCGTGTGCACTCGCGGCAGGTGACGCAGCGATCGGCGCGGGTGCCGCCGGCCGGGGACGCGGCCGGTACGTCGGCATGTCGCCGCCTGCGAGCGCGTCGAGATCTTCTTCCGCCAGCGCAACGATTTCCACGCCGTTGGCAACCGAGCGGTTGGACAACACGACCGCATCGGGTCCGATTTCCTCGCGAATCTGGCGCAGTGCGTCGCGGCACGTGCCCGCAAAGAATTTCCGAATCTTCACGCTTGACCTCCGATGAGTGCCGTCATTTTCACGTTCCGTGTGTCAGGCACTTCCGCATACGACAGAACCTTGAGCTGCGGCAGGCTGCGGCGCAAGAAGCGCGAAAGCAGTGAGCGCAGCGGATGTTGAACCAGCAATACCGACGGCAAGCCCTGACGTTCCTGACGCGCCACGGCTGCCTGGGTTTCGCGCAGCAGCGTGTCCGCGAGGCCCGGTTCGAGACCGGTGCCTCCGCCCGCGGACAACGCCTGCGTGAGAATTCGTTCGAGATTGGCGTCGAGCCCCACCACTTCGAGATCGCCGCTGCCCGGGAACACGCTTTGCGTGATCGCACGACCGAGCGACAGGCGCACCAGCGCCGTAAGGTCGTAAGGGTCCTGCACGCGTGCGCCATGCTCGGCAATGGTGTCGATGATCGTGCGCATATCGCGAATCGGCACCTGCTCTTCGAGCAGGTTCTGCAACACCTTCTGCAACGTGGTGAGCGTGACGGTCTTCGGCACCAGATCTTCGATGAGCTTGGGCGCGTCCTTCCCGATACGCTCGATGAGCTGCTGCACTTCCTGGCGCCCCAGCAACTCGTGCGAGTGGGCGTTGATCAGGTGGTTCAGGTGCGTCGCCACCACGGTGCCGGCATCGACCACCGTGTACCCATAGGCCTGCGCCTGATCGCGCTGACCGACGTCGATCCAGGTGGCCGGCAGGCCGAAGGCCGGGTCGCGCGTCGGCGTGCCTTGCAGCGGCGCAGTGACCTGCCCCGGATCGATGGCGAGCAATTGGCCCGGATACGCTTCGCCTTCGCCGATGGTCACGCCCTTGAGCGTGATGCGGTACTGGTTCGGGCGCAGCTCCAGATTGTCGCGAATGTGAACGACCGGCGCGAGGAAACCGATTTCCTGCGCGAATTTCTTGCGGATGCCCTTGATACGCTTGAGCAACTCGCCGTCCTGATTGCGGTCGACGAGCGGAATGAGCCGGTAGCCGACTTCCAGTCCCAGCGGATCGACGAGCGCCACGTCGTCCCACGAGGCTTCGGCCACTTCGGCTGGTGCGGTGGCCGCCACCGGTGTGGGGCGCGCCGCCTGTTGCTTGGCCGCCTCGGCCTTGCGAAACTGCCAGCGCGCGAGGGCGCCGAGCCCGATCGCCAGCAACAGGAAGGCGAAGTGCGGCATGCCGGGAATCAGCCCCATCAGGCCGAGAATCGCCGCCGTGATGCCGAGCACACGCGGATTGCTGAACAGTTGCGAGACGACCTGCTGGCCGACGTCTTCGTCGGTCGCCACACGTGAGACGACCACACCGGCGGCCGTCGAGATCACCAGCGCGGGGATCTGCGCGACGAGGCCGTCGCCGATGGTCAGCAGCGTGTAGTTCTTGGCGGCGAGGCCGATGTCCAGTCCGTGCTGAACCACGCCGACGATCAGGCCGCCGACGATGTTGATGACCATGATGAGCAGACCGGCGACCGCGTCGCCGCGCACGAACTTCGATGCACCGTCCATCGAGCCGTAGAAGTCGGCCTCCTGCGCGATCACCGAGCGGCGCTTGCGCGCTTCCTCTTCGCCGATCAGGCCGGCGTTCAGATCGGCGTCGATGGCCATCTGCTTACCGGGCATCGCATCAAGCGTGAAGCGCGCGCCAACTTCGGCGATCCGCCCCGCACCCTTCGTAATCACCATGAAGTTGATGACCACGAGGATGATGAACACCACGATACCGACGGCGTAATTGCCACCCACCAGGAAGTGCCCGAACGCTTCGATCACCTTGCCTGCGGCGTCCGGGCCGGTGTGGCCTTCGAGCAGCACCACGCGGGTAGACGCCACGTTCAGCGACAGCCGCAGCAGCGTGGAGAACAGCAGCACGCTCGGAAACGCCGCAAAGTCGAGCGGCTTTTGCGTGTACATGCTCACGAGCAGCACCATCACCGCCAGGGCGATGTTGAAGGTAAACAGCAAATCCAGGATGAACGGCGGCAACGGAAGGATCATCATGCCCAGAATCATGATGATCAGCACCGGCGCGGCGAGCGACTTCAGACTGCCGCCGAGGAGCATTTGCGACGAGCGCAGCCACTGGTTCGCGCGAGGGTTGAGGTTCATTCGTTACACTCGTTTCGGCCCGGCGCGCCGCGGCGCGTCGAGTTCGGCCGGCACCGGCAGGTCGGACGGAACGCTTGGCTCCATGCCCCCTTCGGTACGCCAGCGGCGAAGCTGGAAGACCCACGCGAGCACTTCGGCCACGGCCGTGTACAGCGTGGCCGGGATTTCGTGACCGATCTCCACGTGCGCATGCAGCGCGCGCGCGAGCGGCGGGGCTTCGAGAATCGGGATGTTGTGCTCCGCACCCAACTCACGGATGCGCTGCGCCACCAGATCGGCGCCCTTGGCCAGCACGCGCGGCGCGCGCATGTTGTCCTTGTATTCGAGGGCGACAGCAAAGTGCGTCGGGTTGGTCACGATCACGTCGGCCTTGGGCACGTCCTGCATCATGCGGCGGCGCGCGGTCTGACGCTGCAACTGGCGGATGTGCGCCTTGAGGTGCGGATCGCCTTCCGATTCCTTGTTTTCCTGACGCACTTCCTCTTTGGTCATGCGCAGTTTCTTGTAGTGCTGCCAGAGCTGGAAGGGGATGTCGATGGCCGCCACCAGCAGCAGCGACGCCACGATGAACGCGCAGCACACCACGATCAACTCGCCCACGTAGGGCAGCGCCGCCCGCGGCGACTGGGTCATCAGCCCCATCACGGCGTCTTTATCGCGCGCAATCGCCCAGTAGGCCACCGCCCCGACCAGCAGTGTCTTCGCCACCGCCTTGACCAGTTCGACCAGACCTTGCGTGGAGAACATGCGGCCAAGCCCCTTGAGCGGGTTCAGCCGGCCAAAGTTGGGGGCCAGCGACTTGGTCGTGAAGAGCCAGCCGCCCAGCGCCATCGGGGCGGCGATCGCCGCGAGCACCAGCAAGCCGAGCAGCGGGGCGATGGCGACGAGGGCGTCGGCGCCCGAGTGGGCGGCGTGGGAAAGCATGCGGTGGGTGTCGAGCGCGGTGCCTGGCTCGAACGCCATGCCGTGGCGCATGAGCTGTGCGAAACCCTGCGAGATCCGGTCGGCCGTCATCCACAGGCCGGCCACCCCGGCCGCCAGCAAGGCGAACGTGGAAAGCTCGCGCGAACGCGCAACCTGTCCCTCCTCGCGCGCCTTTTCAAGACGCCGGGGGGACGCAGGTTCCGACTTTTCGAGATCGCTTTCCTCTGCCATGCCCTATCCACTGCGGGCGGACGAACCCACCCTATCGCGACTGATTATGGCCGTAACCGTCAAGTCACAAAGGGGGGAATAGAGGCGGGATTGGGCGGTATTTCGTGACAGCGGCCGAACGAGGCCGGCGCCGGGGCCGAAAAACTACGCCCGCCAGGCCGGTCAACCGGCTGGCGAGGCACTCACTCAGAAGCCGAGGCTGGCGAGCAGGTCGTCGACCTGGCCCTGATCGGCCACGATGTCGGTGCGACCTTCCTTCTTGATCTGCGGCCCGTTGAGCAGCGAGTCTTCGGCCTCCTTGCGCTTCTCCGGAGGCATGTTCTCGAGCAGCGTCTGAAGCAGATGCTTCTCGATCTCCTGCACGACCTCCATGATCTTCTTGATGACCTGACCGGTCAGATCCTGGAAATCCTGCGCCATCATGATTTCCATCAGATGGTTGTTGGTCGCGCGGGTGTCTTCTGGCACGCGGCGCAGATAGGTGCGTGTCTCGAGGACAAGCTTGCGTGCGTCGTCGAGTTCGAGCGGCTCGTCGAACCACTTGGCCCAACGCTCGTCGAGCGCGTTGGCGTCCGCTTCAAGGCGATCCTGAAGAGGCTTGGCCAGTTCGATGGCCGTGAGCGCCCTCACCGCCGCCTGCTCGGTCATGGTGGCGACGTAGTTCAGGCGGTCGCGCGCGTCGGGAATTGCCTCGGCAGCCTGCTCGAGTTGCTTGTCCAGCCCCAGTTCACGCAGGTTGTCGCGCAACATGCGCGTCAACTGTCCGATGCGCATGAGCATGCGCTCGGCGGGGGCCGCCTCGCCGGTCACGTGAGCGCCATTGGGCTCACCCGGCCATTCAGTGCTCGCCTCGTGGGTCACGCTCAGGCCCCCGTCTTGTCCATTTTCTCGAAGATCTTGCCCAGCTTTTCATCCAGGGTCGCCGCCGTGAACGGCTTGACCACATACCCGCTCGCCCCCGCCTGGGCGGCAGCGATGATGTTTTCCTTCTTCGCTTCGGCCGTCACCATCAGCACCGGCAGCTTCGAGAGGTTCGGATCGGCACGGATCTGCTGGAGCATCGTCAGGCCGTCCATGTTCGGCATGTTCCAGTCCGAGACCACGAATTCGAAGTTGCCGCCACGCAGTTTGGCCAGCGCCGCCGCACCGTCTTCCGCTTCGTCGACATTGGAGAAACCCAGCTCCTTGAGCAGGTTTCGCACAATCCGGCGCATCGTCGGAAAATCGTCGACGACCAGGAATTTCATGTTCTTGTCTATCATCATTACTCCAATTCGGCCGGCGCCCCTCGGGGGCCGGCGATATTCATGGGCAAATTCCGCCGCCACTCAGTGCCCTGAGTGTGCCCGCAAATCCATGCGAACCATACGGCGAAAAAACGCCAAAAAGCGCACTACTATACTCGTTGGGTGCGTTCGCCAAATTTCGCGACCTGATGCAGCACTTTGCGAGCCATTTCGTGCAACGGCACCACTTCTTCTGCGCCGCCCATGGCAATGGCCTCGCGCGGCATGCCGAACACGATACAGCTCGCTTCGTCTTGCGCGAAGGTATATGCGCCGGCCTGGCGCATTTCCACGAGACCGGCCGCGCCGTCGCGGCCCATGCCCGTGAGAATGACCCCGATGGCGTTGCGTCCGGCATGCACGGCCGCGGAGCGAAACAATACATCGACCGACGGCCGATGTCGATTCACCGGCGGCGCCGGGTCGAGCAAGGCCACATAGTTCGCACCGCTGCGCGAGAGCTGCAAGTGAGTGTCGCCGCCCGGCGCGATGTACGCGTGACCCGGCAGCACACGCTCGCCATGCTCGGCTTCCTTCACCGTGATGCGGCATAGACCGTTCAGGCGCTGCGCGAACGATTTGGTGAAACCGGCCGGCATATGCTGGGTGATCAGAATCGCCGGGGCATCCGGCGGCATCGGCACCAGCACCTCGCGAATCGCTTCGGTGCCGCCCGTCGACGCGCCGATGATAATCAGCTTCTCCGTCGACACCAACGGGTTGCGCAACATCGGCGCCGCTTCGATCGGTGTGGGTACCGCGCTCTTGGGCGGGGCGCTGCGCACCCGGGCACGGGCGGCCGCACGAATCTTGTCGGCGATCATCTCGCCGTATTCGAGCATGCCGTCGCGAATACCCAGGCGCGGCTTGGTCACGAAGTCTACCGCGCCGAGTTCGAGCGCACGCAGCGTGACTTCCGAGCCGCGCTCGGTCAGCGACGACACCATGAGCACCGGCATCGGACGCAGGCGCATGAGCTTCTCGAGGAAGTCCAGCCCGTCCATGCGCGGCATTTCGACGTCGAGCGTGAGCACGTCCGGGTTGTGCTGCTTAATCAGGTCGCGCGCCACGAGCGGATCGGGTGCGGTCGCCACAACGGTCATGTCCGGTTGCGCATTGATGATCTCAGTCATCAGACTGCGTACGAGTGCGGAATCGTCCACGCACAGGACTTTGATTGGTTCGCTCAAGCCTCCTCCATTTGTCGGTTGTCAGGCCCCGGCCGAGGCTTGGCATTTCTGGCCGGTGGCGCAAAGAGTTCTACGGAGCCCCGTACTTCGCGTGTGCGCAAACGCTGCGCGTACGCCTGTTCCCGCTGGACGATGGCCGGATCTCCCCGGTCGCCCAGCTTCTTGACCATCACCCGCCCGGTGCGCGGTAAAAAGCACACCTTACGCGGATGCGGTCCGAGCAGATCCTGCGCCGTGACGCGAATCTGCTCCATCTCGAGATAACGCAACACGAAGTTCGCATTGCGATCGCCGATGTTCAGTGTGGTCATGCCCGCCAGCACCGCGCCGCCGCCGAAGACTTTCGCTTCGAGCCGCTCGCGCTTTGCGCCGAGCTTGATCAGCTCGTTGATGAGCATTTCCATAGCGTATGCGCCGTAACGCATGGACGCCGAGAGTATACGGTCGCGCTCGCTTTCGCCATCGTCCGGAAGCATGAAATGGTTCATGCCGCCGATGCCCGTGACGCTGTCGCGCACGCATGCAGCCACACACGAGCCAAGCACCGTCACGAGCATGATGTCTTCGGTCGTGACGTAATACTCCGACGGCAGCAATTTCACCGCCTGCATGTTGAACGCATTGTCGAAGTAATGATTGGTCGCGAGCGCTTCGGCCAGTGGTTGCGCCATGTCAGGCTCCCCGTGCACTCGTGCCGGCCAGTTCGTAGACCGTCTGCCCACGCAGTCGGAACGACCGGCTCACATAGGTAAAGTTCTCGGAGTGCCCGGCAAAGAGCAACCCGTCCGGCTTTAGCAAGGGCACGAAGCGCTCGAGAATCCGCGCCTGTGTTTCCTTGTCGAAATAGATCATCACGTTGCGGCAGAAGATGACGTCGAACGGACCGCCGATCTGCCACGACGGCGCCAGCAGGTTCAGCGGCTCGAACGTCACGAGTTGCTGCAACTCCGGACGCACCCTGATCTTGCCCGCGTTCGCGCCCGTGCCGCGCAGAAAGTGGCGGCGCAATTGCTCTTGCGAGAGTTTGCCGGTCTGCTCGCCGCTATAGACGGCAGCCGACGCGCGCGTCAGCACCTGTGTATCCACATCCGTGGCCAGCACGCTCGCATTCGGGCGCGAGCCCAGCGTGTCGACAAGCGTCATCGCAATCGAGTACGGCTCTTCGCCGGTCGACGCCGCGCAGCACCAGACCGAAATCGGCTTGGGGCGCTGGCGCACAAAGTCGGCGAGCAACGGGAAGTGATGCGATTCACGGAAGAACGACGTCAGGTTGGTCGTCAACGCGTTGGTGAACGACTCCCACTCGCCGTCGCCGGTATCGGCCTCGAGCATGTCGAGGTATTCGGTGAAGCTCGTCATGCCGAGCGCACGCAAACGCCGCGCGATGCGGCTGTACACCATCTCGCGCTTATGTTCGGCCAGTGCAATCCCGGCACGCTGATAGATCAGGTTGCGGATGCGGCCGAAATCGGCCAGCGAGAAGGCAAAGTCGCGCTCGCCCGAGAGGGCGGCACCGCTTGCGCGCGCGAAATCCGCGCTGCGCGAGCTGCCAGCGTCGTGCGCGCCGGTGTTGCCAGCGGCACTGCGGCGCGACAGCTGCGAGGTATTGCGCGAATCAGTCATGGTTTCTCACTTTGCTGCAACGTCAATCGTCGGACGTCATGTTCACTGTTGTGCTCACATTCATGCGGCGCGAGCCAACGGCTGCGGCGTCGGTTCCCGGCGCGTTGCGCTCATGGCATGCACGCTCGCGCCGCCCTCGCCGTTCGTCTGGAACACCGACACGGCATCGCGCAATTCGTCCGCCTGCGACTCCAGTGCGCCGGCGGCGGCCGCCGCTTCTTCCACGAGCGCCGCGTTTTGCTGCGTCACTTCGTCCATCTGCGTGATCGCGCGGTTGACCTGCTCGATGCCGCTCGACTGTTCGGCCGACGCCGCCGAGATCTCGCCCATGATGTCGGTCACGCGTTTGACCGCCTGCACGATCTCGCCCATGGTCTGACGTTGTTGCGTCACGAGCGCCGTACCGTCGTGCACGCGGCGCGCCGAGTCTTCGATCAGCGTCTTGATTTCCTTCGCCGCCGCCGCACTGCGCTGCGCCAGCGTGCGCACTTCGCCCGCCACCACGGCAAAGCCGCGCCCCTGCTCGCCCGCACGAGCCGCTTCCACGGCAGCGTTCAACGCGAGGATGTTGGTCTGGAAGGCAATGCCATCGATCACCCCGATGATGTCGACAATCTTGTTCGAGCTGGCCGAGATGCCGTCCATCGTTTCGCCGACCTGCCCGGAGACTTCGCCGCCACGTGTGGCGATGTCCGAGGCGTTCACGGCAAGCTGACTGGCCTGGCGCGCGTTGTCCGCGTTCTGCTTGACCGTGGCCGTGAGCTGCTCCATCGACGAGGCCGTCTCTTCGAGCGAGGCGGCCTGTTGCTCGGTACGCGCCGACAGATCGGTATTGCCTGCCGCGATCTGATGCGCGGCTGTCGTGATCGACTCGGTGCCCTGGCGAATCTGCCCGATGGTCTGGGCAAGCGTCTGCTGCATGCGCTGCATGGCGTAGATCAGACTGCCGGTGTCGCCCGGCGCGACGTCGACAGGATCGTAAAGATTGCCGCCGGCGATGCGGTGCGCAATTTCGGCCGCGTAATCGGGTTCGCCACCGAGACTGCGTTGCACATTGCGAATGATCGCCATCATTGCCGCAGTGACGATGGCGCCGATGACAAGCATCGCAATGCCCAGGCGCCACAGCGTGGCATAAAACGCTTCATCGATGTCCTGGACGTACACACCGCTCATCACGGCCCAGTCCCAGGGCGCGAAGTACTTCACGTACGAGAGCTTCGCGAGAAATTTGTCGCTACCGGGCATGCGGCCGTAGTAATCGACGAAGCCAGAGCCCTTGCTCTTGGCGACTTGCGCCATCTCGATGAAGAGCAGTTTGCCGCTCGAATCCTTGTAATTGGAGACGTCCTTGTTGACCAAATCGGCGAGTGTCGGATGCATGAGCACGGTCGGCGTCGTGTTGAAGACGACCAGATAACCGTTGTCGCCATAGCGCATCATCTTGAGGCGTGCCATGGCCTGCTGTTTCGCCTCGTCGACGCCGATTTTGCCCGCCGCAGCCTGCGCCGCGTAGTCGCGCACGATCCCGTCGGCAGTGGAGACAATGTTCTCCAGCGCGGAGCGTCGCTCCGATATCACCGTGCCGCGCTCATGCCAGGCAGCCCAGCCGCCGAGAATCAACAGCCCCAGCCACATCAGCGCAAGCGCTGACCAGAGTTTTGCCTTGAGACTCAACTGCATCATGATGTGACCCTCCACCCGCCGCACGTCGCGGTGTAATGCGCGCGACGGCGTTTCGTCTTACCGATTATTGCCACTTGCCGACACGCGTCTCGTCGATTCCGGCCCATCTTGCTCCGGGACAGACGCGTGCACCGTTCCTATAAGTTGTTACCTGGTTGCCTTTTACGCCCGTTCGACGCGTGCTCAGAAGGTTTCCCAGTCACCGCTCGCGTCGTCCGTACCGGTGCGGGCCGCTGGCGCGGCTGCAGCCGGTGCCGGTTTGCGCTGCGGTGCGGCTGCGACCTTCGCCGCCGGTGCCGGTGCCGCAGCGGCGGGCGCCGCCACCTTCTTCACTGCCGGACGCACGGCGCCCGGCTTGGCCGCCAGCGTCGGCGCCGCGTGATTTGCTGCGGCCTGACCGGCGTCCAGGCGGAACACCGAGACAACCGACTTCAGACGATTGGCCTGCTCTTCCAGCGAGCCGGCGGCAGCGGCCGCTTCTTCCACGAGCGCCGCGTTTTGCTGCGTCACTTCGTCCATCTGCGTGATCGCGCGGTTGACCTGCTCGATGCCGCTCGACTGTTCGGCCGACGCTGCCGAGATCTCGCCCATGATGTCGGTCACGCGTTTGACCGCCTGCACGATCTCGCCCATGGTTTGGCCCTGCTGCGCCACGAGCGCCGTGCCGTCTTGCACGCGGCGTGCCGAATCTTCGATCAACCCCTTGATTTCCTTCGCTGCCGCCGCACTGCGTTGCGCCAGCGTGCGCACTTCGCCCGCCACCACGGCAAAGCCGCGGCCTTGCTCACCGGCACGCGCGGCTTCCACGGCGGCGTTCAACGCGAGAATGTTGGTCTGGAAGGCGATGCCGTCGATCACGCTGATGATGTCGACGATCTTGTTCGAGCTGGCCGAGATGCCATCCATCGTTTCACCGACCTGCCCGGAGACCTCACCGCCACGCGTGGCGATTTCCGAGGCGTTCACTGCAAGCTGGCTGGCCTGACGCGCGTTGTCCGCGTTCTGCTTGACCGTGGCCGTGAGCTGCTCCATCGACGAGGCCGTTTCTTCCAGCGACGCGGCCTGCTGTTCCGTGCGGGCCGACAGATCGGTGTTGCCGGCCGCAATCTGCTGTGCCGCAGAGGTGATCGACTCGGTGCCCGAGCGAACTTCCGCGACGGTGCGCACGAGGCTGTCCTGCATGTGTCTCACGCCCTTGAACAGACGCCCGGTTTCCGTGTCGCTCGACACGTCGACGCGTTGCGTGAGGTCACCGTTGGCAATCTTCTCGAAGTGCTTGATGGCGTCGTCGATCGGGCCGACGATAGCGCGCGTGAGCGTGACCTGCGTCACGATGCCGACGAGCAGGCCCACAGCGAGGCCCAGGCCGACCATCCACATCACCATCGTGTAGCGGCTCTGTGCGTCGAGGTAACGATCTTCTGCGTTCTTGACCTGCAAATCGGCCAATGTCGTCATCGCCTTCGTGTAGTCGGCAAACAGGCGCGGCACGTCGATCACCGTCTTGGCGTGGAAATCGGGAATATCGCCGGATTCGATGGCCTTGAGGGCGGGCAGGATGCCATCGTTGACCACTTTGCCGCGTGCGACGATCACAGCGTCGGCGATGCTCTTCTCGCCATCGCTCATCGGCAGCGCGGCATAGGCAGCCCAGGCGTCGTCAGCATTCTTGAGGCTCCTGCGAACGTCTTCGATCGCCGTCTTGATCTCGGTCGGATCGGCAATGAATTCGATGCGCGAGAGGGTCACACGTGCGCTCAGTGTCCCAACCGTCGTCCGCGCGAGCGCGCGTGCCGACGCCATGTCGTTCGAGTAAATCTCCTGCAGCGATGCATTGCTTTGTCGCAGCGAGACGAGCCCCACAGCAGCGCCGACAACCAGCAGCACCATGAAGAGTCCTAGCGCCAGCGTCAGCCGAGCCCGGATGGTGACATTCTTAAACATAACGACCTCTACCCCGTGAAGACCGGCCAGCGGCCGGCATACCCATCTGAATCATCGAAACGTCAAAACTCTTCCCAATCTCCCGGATCACTCGACTTCGCCGCCGCAGCTCCCGCCGATCCGCCTGCTGGTGCCTTGTCCCTCCGTGCTGCGATTGGCAGCACCTGAGCGTCTTTTTGTGCGGTGGTGGCCGCCGGCGCGGGCGGCTGCGCACGGCGCGTCACCGCACGCGTCGCCCCCCCGCCGGCACTCGCGCGTGCCGGTGCGGCGCTGGCTGCCGATGCCACGGCCGTTGCCGCCGAGGCAGCCTTTGTGGCTGAGACGGCCGGTGCCGCCGCACTCGCCTGCCGCGCGATAGACGCCGTGCGTTGCATGGTGGCGCTGGACGCCCCGGCGAGCTTGACGCTGTCGCCGACACGGAAGACGGCAACCGCGTCGCGCAAGCGATGCGCCTGATCTTCGAGCGATCCGGCGGCAGCCGCCGCTTCTTCCACGAGCGCCGCGTTCTGTTGCGTGACTTCGTCCATCTGCGTCACGGCACGGTTGACCTGTTCGATGCCGCTCGACTGCTCGGCCGAGGCCGCCGAGATCTCGCCCATGATGTCGGTCACGCGTTTGACCGCCTGCACGATCTCGTCCATCGTCTGACCGGCCTTCGCCACGAGCGCCGAACCGTTTTCCACGCGCCCGACCGAGTCTTCGATCAGCACCTTGATTTCCTTCGCCGCTGCCGCACTGCGTTGCGCCAGCGTGCGCACTTCACCTGCCACCACGGCGAAGCCACGTCCCTGCTCGCCCGCGCGGGCCGCTTCCACGGCGGCGTTGAGCGCGAGAATGTTGGTCTGGAACGCAATGCCTTCGATCACGCTGATGATGTCGACGATCTTGTGCGAACTCGTCGAGATGCCGTCCATGGTGTCGACGACGTTGCCCACCACCTGACCGCCGCGCTCGGCAATCTCCGAGGCGTTCACCGCCATCGCGCTCGCTTGCCGGGCGTTGTCGGCGTTCTGCTTGACCGTGGCCGTGAGCTGCTCCATCGACGAGGCCGTCTGCTCCAGCGAGGCGGCCTGTTGCTCCGTGCGGGCCGACAGATCGGTGTTGCCTGCGGCGATTTCGCGCGAAGCCACATTGATCGAGTCGATGCCTTCACGGACATCCGAAACGATGGACAGCAGACTGTTCTTCATGACCGTGAGGCTGAAGAGCAACTGCCCGATTTCGTCGTGGCCCGAGCCTTCGGCCGTGCCGGTCAGGTCGCCCGCCGCGATCTGCTTGGACATCGAGAGCGCGACGCGCAGCGGATGGTTGATCGCCCGGCGCAGAATGCTGCCGAGAACGAACAGGATGACAATGCCGCCGAGCACCGCCACCGCCGTGGCACCGCGCACGAGGGTGTGCTCCTTCTGCGCTTGCTCGTACAGATCGGTCGCCTGCGTGAGCTCGAGACGCGTGAGCACGTTCAGCTCGTCGCGCATCGGGCCATAGGCCGGCTTCACCTTCTCGATATATGTCTGTTGGGCACCCTCGGCCGAGCCGGCCTTGAGCATCGCGACCGTTTGTTGAAGGCCATCGGTCGTGAAGCGCTGGCGAATCACGTTGAAACGCTCCGCCTGCGCCTGCGTCGCCGGATCGACCGCCTTCATGTACTCCGCCCACTGACGGTTGATCTCGTCGAGACTGCCCGCGATTTCATCGCCCGCGCGCTTCATCGCGTCGAGGTTCGGGCTGCCTACGGCTTCCGCCACGAGCAGCACATCGCGATCGAGCTTCTGGCCGATCACACCCAGCGTGCTCACCGGCACCATACCGTTCTGGTACACGCGCAACAGCTTCTGATTGCTGCTCGAGACGCCCCACATGCCCAAAGCGCCGACCACGACGAGCAGAATCGCGCCGAGCACGATCATGCCGGTCAGACGCGCACGCAGCGTATCGAGACGGACCTTGCGCACCAGTGCCGCAATCCCGCCGCGCTCGACCTTGCCGCCGCGAATGCGCAGATTGCCCGCTTGCCCATTGCGAAAGCGCGCATAGACGGTTTCAGCCTGCGCCGTCGCCCCCGCCGCAGGACGTACGCGCACCGATGTGTAACCCACCACCGTGCCGTTCTCCTGCGTCGGCGTCACCGTCGCCAGCACCCAGTAGTAGTCGCCGTTCTTACGGCGGTTCTTGACCAGCCCGATCCACGTGTCGCCGCGCTGAACTGTCTCCCACAAATCGCCGAACGCCTCCGGCGGCATGTCCGGATGGCGCACGATGTTGTGCGGCGCACCCAGGAGTTCATCGCGCGAATAGCCGCTCACCTCCACGAAGGCGGGATTGGCGTACGTGATCCGCCCCTTGAGATCCGTTCGCGAGATCAGGTACTGATGCTCGCCGATGACGAACTCATTCTGGGTGACGGGCTGGTTATTGCGCACGTACTCGGTCTCCGTGGACTGGGTGAGTGGGTTATGGTTTGTGAGGTGATGTTGCGGGTGTCTCGGCCCGCCGTTCACGTCCGTGCTATGTGTCTTGCTTTGCGCGCCTGCTACCGGTGCTTAGCTCGCCAGCCGCTCGATGAGCGCCATATCGTCGCTGGTCATCAACTTCTCGATGTCCATCAGGATCAGCATGCGGCCTTCGACCGTGCCCAGACCCGTGATGTACTCGGTCGCCAGTTGCGCGCCGAACTCGGGCGCCGGCTTGATTTCGCCGCGTGCGAGCGTGAGCACGTCCGACACGCCGTCGACCACCATGCCGACCACGCGGCCCGCCACGTTCAGAATGATCACGACCGTCTGCGTGTCGTACTCGACGCGGCCCAGACGGAACTTGATGCGCATGTCCACGATCGGCACGATGATGCCGCGCAGATTGATCACGCCCTTGATGAAGTCCGGCGCATTGGCGATGCGCGTGACCGCGTCGTAACCGCGAATCTCCTGCACCTTCAGAATGTCGATGCCGTATTCCTCTTCACCGAGTGTGAAGACCAGAAATTCCTGACCGTCGCCATCGGTCTGCATGGCGCCGCCCTGGCGCGACACGGCATGCTCTTGCGAAAGGTTGTCCATCTAACGCGTCTCCGACTTCAGTTGAAGATGGTGGCTACTGCCGAGCGCTGGCCGCGCTGAAGCGCCGCCACGTCGACGATCAAAGCCACACTGCCGTCACCCATGATGGTGGCGGCGGAAATACCGTGAATACGGCGGTAATTGGTTTCGAGGTTCTTCACCACGACCTGCTGTTGACCGACCAGTTCGTCCACCAGCAACGCGAAGCGGCGGCCTTCGGCCTGAAGGATCACGATGATGCCCTGCGTGGGGTCGAGGCGCGCTTCCGGCACGTCGAACGCGCGGTACAGCTCGACAAGCGGCAGGTACTCGCCGCGCACCAGCACGACCTGACCTTCGCCGGTCACGGCGCGAATGTCGTCGCGACGCGGTTGCAACGACTCCATCACGAAGTTCAGCGGCAGGATGAATATCTCGGGGCCGACCTTGACGGACATGCCGTCGAGAATCGCGAGCGTGAGCGGCAACACGATGCGGATCGTGGTGCCCTTGCCGCGCGAGGACAGAATCTCCACGTGGCCGCCCATCTGCTGGATGTTTCGCTTGACGACGTCCATGCCCACGCCTCGGCCCGACACGTCGGTCACCGCTTCAGCCGTGGAGAAGCCTGGCGCGAAGATCAGTTGCCAGACTTCCTCGTCCGTCATCGAGTCGGACACATTCATGCCCTGCTGCTGTGCCTTGGCGAGAATCTTTTCACGGCGCAGGCCCGCGCCGTCGTCGCTCACTTCGATCACGATGTTGCCACCCTGATGCGCGGCAGACAGCACCAGTTGGCCGACCGGGTCCTTGCCCGAGGCCAGACGCGCCTCCGACGTTTCGATACCGTGATCCAGACTGTTGCGCACAAGGTGCGTGAGCGGATCGATGATGCGCTCGATCAGGCTCTTGTCGAGTTCGGTCGCCTGACCGAACGTGACGAGTTCGATTTGCTTGCCCAGCTTGCCGGCGAGATCGCGCACGAGACGCGGGAAACGCGAGAACACGTAATCCATCGGCATCATGCGGATGGACATCACGGCCTCTTGCAGGTCGCGCGCGTTGCGCTCGAGCTGGCCCATGCCGTTGAACAGACGGTCGTGAAGCATCGGGTCGAGGCTGCTCGCCGTTTGCGCGAGCATCGCCTGCGTAATCACGAGTTCACCCACGAGATTGATGAGCTGGTCGACCTTTTCGACACCCACGCGAATCGAGCTGTTCTCGTGTCCGGCAGCCGCACCGGCCGGCGCGGCAGCCGCGCGCTTTTCCGGCGGGTGATGGGCGCCGTTGCCACCCGAGCCCGCCTGGGCCACCGGGGCAGCGGGCACGACGATTTGCTCGGCCGCAGGCGCCGCAGCGGGTGCCGGCGCAGCAGGCACTTCGATCGGCGCCGAGGCAGCCGGTGCCTGCGCAAAAATCTCGGCCGTCTGGACCGGCGCCGCCACAGGGGCTTGCGCCGGTGCGTCGGGTGCGGCCGCGACGGCAGAGGCATCCTGCACGTCGATCTGCGACGGCTCGATCACGAAGCAGCACACGGCGAGAATGTCGTCCGCTCCGCAAGTGGTGTCGAGCCACAGGTGCAACACGTCGCCGGTCGACTGACGCCCGGCCACCTGACCGAGGTTGCCCAGTTCTTCCGCGAGCAACGCCTGATCCTTTTCGCCCACGCCGGTGAGCGTGACTTTCAGACGCGTCTGGCCTGGCGGCACCGCGCTCGTGGGTGCGCCGCTCGCGTCGGTTGCCGCTACGCCGGCATCTCCGGATGCTGCGGGCGCGGCCGGCGCTGCGGGCGCGCTCGCCGGCGCCGCCGCTGCGGGCGAAACCGGTGCGGCGGTGGCCGGGGCCCCGCCTTCTTCGGCGGCGAGTTGCTGGAGAATTGCGCAAATGCGCGTCATCGCCTCGGCATCGGGTTCACTGGAGGCGCGGTAGGCATTCAACTGTTGATGCAACACGTCTTTGGTTTCCAGGAAGGTATCGACCATCTCGGTGCGCAACTGCAATTCGCCGCGACGCGCGCGGTCCAGCAGATTTTCCAGCAGGTGAGTGGTCTCGGTGAGCGCGGTGAAGCCGAACGTAGCGGCGCCGCCCTTGATCGAATGTGCCGCACGGAAAATCGCGTTGAGCTGCTCGTTGTCCGGCGCATTGATATCGAGCGCGAGCAGGAGGTGCTCCATCTCTGCGAGCAACTCTTCCGCTTCATCGAAAAAGGTCTGGTAGAACTGGGTGATATCCACCGATTTCCTCGTCCTAACTTAGTTGTGCCATCAACGTCATCGTCATGCGCCTTCGCCGACGAGCGAGCCCACTACGTCGACCAATGCCTCGGGGTCGACCGGCTTGATCAGCCAGCCGCTGGCGCCCGCTTCGCGGGCTGCCGTCTTGTATGCACCATCGACTTCTGTCGTCAGCACCAGAATGGGTGTCTGGGCAAACGCGTCGAGTTCGCGCAGTGCGCGAATGAGCGACAGGCCATCCATGCCGGGCATGTGCTGGTCGGTCAGCACCAGATCGAAGGTCGTGTTCGACGCCAGCGCCAGGGCTTCCTGCCCGTCGCGGGCGGTCGTCACGGCGTAGCCGGCTTCGTCGAGCGTTGCCGCCAGAATCTGACGCATCGACGCGGAATCGTCGACGGCGAGAATCGTGTTACGAAGGGCGTGCATGCGTCTCCTCTTGTCGGTTATCGCGCTGCGGTGCCAGGCGCCGCAGGCGGCGCCGGCGGCGTGGGCACGGCAGGCAAGGTACCGTTGATGACGGCGTTCACCGCCTCGCTTCCTGCGCCGCGCGCGTTCACGGCATCGATGGTCGGCTGGTCGCCCTCGTGCTTGAACGACTGCTCTGCGCGGCGGTTGAGCACGATGATGCTGATACGGCGATTGATCGGGTTGTACGCGTCGTCATGATCGAGCGGCACCGTCGACGCCAGGCCCACCACGCGCAACACCTTCTCACTGTCGAGACCGCCCGCAATCAGCTCGCGACGCGAGGCGTTTGCGCGATCGGCGGATAGCTCCCAGTTGCTGTAGCTCTTGTCGCCCTGCGCATAGGCGGTGGCGTCGGTATGCCCCGAGAGGCTGATGCGATTGGGCACGTCGTTGAGCGACTTGCCGATCTCGCGCAGGATGTCGCGCATGTACGGCTGCACCTGCGCGCTCGCGTTGGCGAACATCGGCCGGTTCTGGTCGTCGACGATCTGGATGCGCAGACCTTCGGTCGTCACATCGATGAGCAACTGTTTGCGGAACTGTTTGAGCGTCGGGTTATTTTCGATGGCCTTCTCGAGGCGTGCCTTGAGTTCGCGCAAACGCTGCGCATCGGCACGCTCGGCCAGCTCGGTGGTCGTCGCCTGACGCGACTTGGCCTGATCGCCGCGCGACTTCTGACCGTCGGTGCGCGTCGTATCAGCGCCACCACCGGGAATTACGCCGTTGTTGTCCGCCGCGTTACGCCCGCCGGTGAGCGCGACTTTGAGCGGCGTGCGGAAATACTCGGCGATGCCCGTCAACTCCTTGCTGGTCACGGAGCTGAGCAGCCACATCAGCAGGAAGAACGCCATCATGGCCGTCATGAAGTCGGCGTAGGCAATCTTCCACGCGCCGCCATGATGGCCGTGCCCGCCGGCTTTGCGGCGTTTGATGATGATGGGCCGCTCTTCTTTCTCGCTCATTGCTGCCGCCCGTCAACGTGATTTGACCTGCCGCACGTGCTCTTCAAGCTCGGCGAACGACGGACGTACTGTGGAATAGAGCACCTTGCGGCCGAATTCGACCGAGAGCGCCGGCGCGTAACCGTTCAGGCTGGCCAGCAGCGTGACCTTGATGCACTCGTAGAGCTTGACCGACTCGTTGATGCGGTGCTCGATGAGTTGCGCCAGCGGCGAAATGAAGCCGTAGGCCAGCAAAATGCCGAGGAACGTACCCACGAGCGCCTGGGCGATCAGCGCACCCAGCACGGCAGGCGGCTGGTCGGCCGACGCCATCGTGTGCACCACCCCCATCACCGCAGCCACGATACCGAAGGCCGGCATGGCGTCGCCCGTCTTTTGCAGACAGTGCGCCGGGACTTCGCCCTCATGACGGTACGTTTCGATTTCGTGATCCATCAGGTTCTCGATCTCGAACGCGTTCATGTTGCCGCTGACCATCAGGCGCAGATAGTCGGTGAGGAATTCCATGATGCGCGGCTCGCCGAGAATGCGCGGGTACTGCGAGAACACCGGGCTCGCTGCCGGGTCTTCCACGTCCCCTTCGATGGCGAGCATGCCGTCCTTGCGCGCCTTCGCGAGCAGCACGTACAGAAGCGCCATCAGCTCCATGTACAGATCTTTGGTGTATTTCGAGCCCTTGAACAGCATCGGCAGCGCTTTCATCGTCGCCTTGATCGCCTTGCTGTTGTTGCCCACCACAAACGAGCCGACGCCCGCGCCACCGATAATCAGCAGCTCGGTCGGCTGAAACAGCGCGCCCAAGTGGCCCCCGCCAATGACGAAGCCGCCAAAGACCGATGCCAGAACGATGATGTAACCAATGACGACAAGCACTGCCGGATACCTCTCGCAAAAATACGTCTACGGAAAAATGTCCTTCCTGTTCAGAGGGCTTAACGGCAGACACGCAGGGAAACTGTAGGGGGTGTGACCTCGTGAAGTGGGCTTGATCAGGCGGCGAGCGGAGAAATATCCGTGCCAGGTGCGGGCGACGCCACGGCCGGCGCCAGATCGGCGGCATGCGCGTGTTTCGCTTTCCGGGTCTTACCGGCACGCGACGGCGGTTGGCACAGCCCGCAAACGTACTGGCCATGCGGTTCGTGCGCGTGCGTGACGAAATGACCGCCGCAGCGCGTGCACGGCGTCATCTGCAACATCTTGCTGTCGAAGAAGCGAACGAGCGTCCACGCACGTGTAAACCCGAGCACGGCTTCCCAGCCATGCAATTCCACATGCTCGAGGTACAGGCGGTACGCCTTGACGATGGCTTCGATGCCCTGACATCCGCCGTGCTGAACCAGATGACGGTAGATGTTGTGGAAAAGCGACGAGTGGATGTTCGGCAGCCACGTCACGAACCAGTCGGTCGAGAACGGCAGCATGCCCTTGGGTGGCGAGGCCCCTTTAAGCTCCTTGTAGAGCTTGATGAGACGGTCGCGGCTCAGGCTCGTTTCCGCTTCCAGCAACTGGAGGCGGGCGCCGAGTTCGATCAGTTCGATGGCCAGTTGAATCTCACGGGCCTCGAGAACGACGCTTTTGGTACGCATTTACAGGCTTCCTGGCAAGTCACGCGAAACGCCGCCCCCTCGGGACGGCGCAGCGAGCGTCGCGTTGTTGTACGCTCAGCCGATCTGCTCTACGGGTTGCCCCGCCAGCAGAATCGATGCGTGTGACTGCTGCATACCTACATCTTTCGCACCGTGTGTAAGGGTGGAAAGAATCACGTGGTCGTCGAATCGAAATCGGCACAGAAGCTGGTTCGACCCCGCAAACTTGACGAGTTGAGCCAGCGTGAGACTGCCGAGCACGTCGGCAAGCTGGTCGCTGATACCCAGGCGAAACATCGCCGCGGCGCGATCCTCACGGATCAGGCGCTGAGCCAGGACAAGGTAGGAAAGATTCAACTCACGAATCTCGTTCAGTGTTTCGCTGTTTCGCATGCGGCCCCCCGGCGCAATGGATGAATCTTGCGGTACTACTGTCTATTCCCCCGCATTGTGGAGAAGGGCGAACGATAAAGAAATCGGAGAAAAACTACGTGGAGTGATGAGAAAAGCGGAAGTTTTTTGTAGGAATTTTTCCTACATCGGGGGCGCAAGCGGCCCCAACGATGCACTCGGGGAGAGTGATCGGTGCCTAACGGACGGCAGTTTCATGAAAGTGTCACGAAGCTGCGCTTTACTACTTGACTGTATTTCGGCGAGGTTTCACCGAACTTTAGCGATCCTTGCAAAAAAACTGGGGGAGGACTTTGCAAGGAGGCGTTGGATCGTACTTTGCCAATCGTGCGGACACGGGAACAGAGCAATTACAAACTGTTACAGATGCACGGTCGCGCGCCGGATTTCAGTGTTGGAAAGAAAGCTCGGCAGTCGGTTCCCGAGAAATTGCCGATCACGCCCATTTGCCGGCTTACCGTGCCTTTCCGCATGTTGCGAATTTCAGACGCCCGGCAACGTCGCAGGTTCCGGCTTCGGTGCATCGATGCGGTGTCGAAACGCCTCACACCGTTCCGGTGGCCGGGGGTGTCGCCTTCGCTCTGCGAATGAGCACCGTGTGGAAACACCACGACAGGACACCACACAAGGCGATGACGGCCGCCATCGGCACCGCCGAGCGGGCGTGCATCAGCCCGACGGCCGCGCCCGCGCTCGCCGCAGCGAGGAACTGCAATGCTCCCAGGAGGGCCGATGCGGCGCCCGCGCGTTGATGCTGCCGGTTCAAGGCTTCGGCCACCGCGTTCGGCTGAGAGAAGCCCAGACTCGTGACATAAGCGAAGAGCAGCACCATCAATCCGATCAGTCCGCCCAGTTGCAACGCCGCCACGGCAAGCATCAATAATCCGAGAATCGCAACGAGATTGTTGGTACGACGCAACACGTCGGCCGGACGGCGTTTGCGCAGCAAATGCGCGTTGATCTGCGAGCCGGCGATGATGCCGCAGGCGTTCAGTCCGAACAGCCAACCGTAATTCGCCGGGTCGACACCGTACAGATTGATGAACACGAAGGGTGAGCCCGTGATGTAGGCAAACATGCCGGCTTGCGCGACGCCGCCCGCCAGTGCATTGCCCATGAACTCGCGGTCACGCACAAGCGCGCCGTAGTTGTGCCAGGCGGTCATGAGCCAGTTGCGGGCCTGCTTTGCCGCCGCGCGCGTCTCCGGCAGCCAGTAGACGGACATCGCGAAGCACATCGCGCCGAACGCCGTCAGCCCCCAGAAGATCCAGCGCCAGCCGACAAACATCAGCACCTGCCCGCCGATGAGCGGCGCGAGGATCGGTGCGGCCCCCATGATGAGCGTCATGCGCGACAGCACGCGCGCCACCGTGCTCGTGTCGAACAGATCGCGTGCCATGGCGCGTGCGATCACGAAGCACGCGCAGCCGCCCACCGCCTGAATGAAACGGCAGACGATCAGCGTCTCGATATTGCTCGCCAGCGCGCAGCCGGCCGATGCCAGCGTGTAGAGCGCGAGACCGGCATACAGTGGACGCTTGCGGCCGTAGCGGTCGGCGAGCGGCCCATGCAGCAACTGACCAAGCCCCAGGCCGATGAAGAACGATGCCAGCGAGAATTGCGCAGCCGCATCTGTGGTGTTCAGTTCGCGAGCGATGCTCGGCAACGCAGGCAAATACATGTCGATCGACAGCGAGCCGATGGCCGACAGAATGCCAAGAACGAAAACGGTGCGAAATGTGTGGGCAGGCATGGCGCAGACCAAGGGTAACCCCGAATCATACGGCATTGATCCCGGTCCCGCTCAAAAAATAAGCAGGGGCTCACCCTCTCCCCCGGACGAGCCTGGTCCTGCGCCCTGCCTCGCTCAAGCCGTCTTCGCTTCGGACAACCCGAGTGTTTCGACCATCTGTTCGCGCATGATGAATTTCTGCACCTTGCCCGTGACCGTCATCGGCATCTCGTCGACGAAGCGGATGTAGCGCGGAATCTTGTAGTGCGCGATCTGGTCCTTGCAGAAGGCGCGGATATCGTCTTCCGTCGCACTTTGACCCGGCTTGAGAATGATCCACGCACAGACTTCCTCGCCGTACTTCGCGTCCGGCACACCGAACACCTGCACAGCCTGCACCTTGGGGTGACGGAACAGGAATTCCTCGATCTCGCGGGGGTAGATGTTCTCTCCGCCACGAATGAGCATGTCCTTTACCCGGCCGACAATATTGCAGTAGCCGTCTTCGTCGAGCGTGGCGAGATCGCCCGTGTGCATCCAGCCATCGCGGATCGCTTCGCGCGTGCGAGGCTCGTCGTCCCAATAGCCCAGCATCACCGAGTAGCCCTTCGTGCAAAGTTCGCCTTTCTCACCCACCGGCACGATCTCTCCGGCGGCATCCACGAGCTTCACTTCGAGGTGCGGCTGCACGCGCCCCACGGTTGTCACGCGTTTTTGCAGCGGGTCGGTCGTCGTGGTCTGGAACGACACCGGGCTCGTCTCCGTCATGCCGTAAGCGATCGTCACTTCGCTCATGTGCATTTCGTTGATGACGCGTTTCATCGTTTCGATGGGGCACGGCGAGCCCGCCATGATCCCCGTACGCAGAGAATCGAAGTGGTAGTAGCCGAACGCCGGGTGATCGAGTTGCGCGATGAACATCGTCGGCACGCCGTGAAGCGCCGTACAGCGCTCTTCCGACACGGCAGCCATCGTGGCCTTCGGGTCGAACGCCTCGCCCGGGAACACCATCGTCGCACCCGTCGACACGCAGGCAAGTACCGCCAGCACCATGCCGAAGCAGTGATAGAACGGCACGGGAATGCACAGACTGTCGTGCTCGGAGAAGCGCATCGCCATGGCGATATAGCGGCCGTTGTTGACGATGTTGTGGTGCGTGAGCGTAGCGCCCTTCGGGTTGCCCGTCGTGCCGCTCGTGAACTGGATATTGATGGCGTCGAAACAATCGAGCGAGTCGGACATCGCGCGCAGTTTGACGAGATCGGTGTCCGCGCCGAGCGCCACCACGTCGCCGTAATTCATCATGCCGGGCGTGGTCTCCATGCCCATGCGGATGACCGTTCGCAACGTCGGCAGCTTTTCCGACTTCAGTTGGCCGGGGGTGCACGTTGCCAGCTCCGGCGCGAGCACGTTGAGCATGTCGAGGTAGCGCGACGTCTTGAAAGACTCCGCAGCCACAAGTGCCTTGCACCCCACCTTGTTGATCGCGTATTCCAGTTCGGCGAGCCGATAAGCCGGATTGATGTTCACGAGAATCAGGCCGACGCGCGCGGTCGCAAACTGCGTGACCAGCCATTCGACGCGGTTCGGCGACCAGATACCTACGCGATCGCCCTTCTTCAGCCCCAACGACATCAGTCCGGTGGCAAAGGTATCCACGTGTGCGATGAATTCGCGCCACGTCCAGTCCACGCCCTGCTCCCGAAACACCACGGCCTGGCGCTCCGGAAACTTCGCCGCCGTCTCGGCAAGCAAACCGAACACCGTCAACGTCGAAAGCGGTACGGTGGTATCGCCTTTCACATACGACAGTCCATTACGAGGTACAACGCCCGCACCTTCCCGGCTTTCCATGCTTGTGTCTCCTGAAGCAATGCTGAAGTGGCGAAATGCTGTCGCGTGGCGCTTGCGAGTGAATGGCTCGCCTGTCGTTGCATCGAACGACGGCGGGCTTCTCTTCATAACAATAGTGCGTCACGCCGACTTGACGTTTACGTTAACGTAATTCGAGTGACGGAACGAGTGGGGATGGCCCTGAGTCCGGCGTGCCTTGCGCATCGACGGCTATCGGCGATCGAATTCACCAGGCAAAACAAAAGCCCCGCGCACTTGCATGCGTGGGGCTTCCTGCCGCTATACGGCAACGTACGTGGTAACGCACGCCGCTGTGTGACGGCGGGCATTGCGGGCTACGCCGGCGGTAAAAACGCCGTCGCAACCGCCCTGCCGATTTACTTCATCTTGCGGAACTTCTGGATCGCAGCGAGTTGAGCGATGGCTTCGGCCAGTTCGGCCTGGGCAGTCGCATACTCGATGTTCGAATCCTTGTTCGTCAGCGCTTCTTCCGCGCGGCGCTTGGCTTCGGCAGCCTTCGCCTCGTCCAGATCCTTGCCGCGAATGGCGGTGTCGGCGAGCACGGTGACCGTGCCCGGTTGCACTTCGAGAATGCCGCCGGCCACGAAGACGAAGTCCTCGTTACCTGCCTCGTCCTCGATGCGCACCGCGCCCGGCTTGATACGCGTGATCAGCGGCGTGTGGCCGGGCAAAATGCCCAGCTCGCCGGCTTCGCCGGGCAGCGCCACAAAGCGCGCCTTACCCGAGAAGATCTGCTCTTCCGCGCTGACGACGTCTACGTGAATGGTTGCCATAATCGCTCCCGTTGAGTGTGATGAAGCGGCAGGCGCGCTAGTCCGGACGTTGCCGCCCTCGCTTCGCTACCCCGCCCCGCAACAGTCACCTGCCGGCGTGCGGTGGGGTCTCTCTTACGACACCCCGCCGTCGCCCGGCACTCAACCGTTTACTGCATCTTCTTGGCTTTTTCGACCGCTTCGTCGATCGTGCCAACCATGTAGAACGCCTGTTCCGGCAGGTGGTCACACTCGCCGTCGACGATCATCTTGAAGCCGCGGATCGTTTCCTTGAGCGGAACGTACTTGCCCGGCGAGCCCGTGAACACTTCGGCCACGTGGAACGGCTGCGACAGGAAACGCTGGATCTTACGCGCACGGGCCACGGCGAGCTTGTCGTCCGGCGACAGTTCGTCCATCCCCAGAATCGCGATGATGTCGCGCAGTTCCTTGTAACGCTGCAGCGTCGATTGCACGCGACGGGTCACCGTGTAGTGCTCTTCGCCAATCACGTTCGGGTCGATCTGACGCGAGGTCGAGTCGAGCGGATCGACGGCCGGGTAGATACCCAGCGAGGCGATGTCACGCGACAGAACGACGGTGGCGTCCAAGTGACCGAAGGTGGTGGCCGGCGACGGGTCGGTCAAGTCATCGGCAGGCACGTACACGGCTTGCACCGACGTGATCGAGCCAGTCTTGGTCGACGTAATACGCTCTTGCAGCTTACCCATTTCTTCAGCCAGCGTCGGCTGATAGCCCACGGCCGACGGCATACGGCCGAGCAGTGCCGACACTTCGGTACCGGCCAGCGTGAAACGGTAGATGTTGTCCACGAAGAACAGCACGTCGCGACCTTCGTCACGGAAGTGCTCTGCCATCGTCAGACCGGTCAGCGCCACGCGCAGACGGTTGCCCGGCGGCTCGTTCATCTGGCCGTACACCAGCGCGACCTTGTCCAGAACGTTCGAGTCCTTCATTTCGTGGTAGAAGTCGTTCCCTTCACGGGTACGCTCGCCCACGCCGGCAAACACCGAATAACCGCCGTGTTCCTTGGCGATGTTATTGATGAGTTCCATCATGTTCACGGTCTTGCCCACACCGGCGCCACCGAACAGACCCACCTTGCCGCCCTTGGCGAACGGGCAGATCAGATCGATAACCTTGATGCCGGTTTCGAGCAGTTCCGTCGACGGCGACAGCTCGTCGAATGCCGGGGCCTTCTGGTGAATCGAACGGGTGTGATCCTGTGCGATCGGACCGGCTTCGTCGATCGGACGGCCAAGCACGTCCATGATGCGACCCAGCGTCGGCTTGCCGACCGGCACCGTGATCGGCAGACCGGTGTTTTGCACCGTCATACCGCGGCGCAGGCCTTCGGAGGAACCCAGACAGATGGTACGCACCACGCCGTCGCCCAGCTGTTGCTGGACTTCGAGCGTCAGTTCCGAACCTTCCATGGTGAGCGCATCGTAGATCTTCGGCATGCTTTCGCGCGGGAATTCCACGTCGATAACGGCGCCGATGCACTGTACGATTTTGCCTTCAATCAAAGCAGTACTCATCGCTTTTCCTTTAGATACTCAAATTCATTTCGCCTGACGGCGCATCGGCCCGTGCCACCGCTTACACTGCGGCGGCGCCACCCACGATTTCGGACAGTTCCTTCGTAATCGCTGCTTGACGGCCCTTGTTGTAGACCATCTGCAATTCACCGATCACGGTCTTCGCGTTGTCCGATGCGGCCTTCATGGCCACCATACGGGCGGACTGTTCCGACGCCATGTTCTCAGCGACTGCCTGATACACGACAGCTTCGACGTAACGCACCAGCAGGGCATCGACGACCGTCTTCGCATCCGGTTCGTAGATGTAGTCCCACGAATGCCGTGCCGGCACTGCGCTCGCGTCTTCCGATGCGCCCTCGAGCTTCTCGGGCAGCGGCAGCAGTTGTTCGACCACAGCTTCCTGCTTCATCGTGTTGACGAAGCGGTTGTACGCCAGGTACACGGCGTCGAGCTTGCCTTCGGCATACGCGTCGAGTTGCAGCTTCACGGCACCGATCAGCTTGTCCAGATGCGGGGTGTCGCCCAGTTGCACGACATGCGAAACCACCTTCGCGCCGATACGGTTCAGGAAACCGAAGCCCTTGCCGCCAATGGCGGTGGCTTCGATCTTCAGCCCTTGCGCTTCGATAGCCTTCATCTTGTTCACCACGGCACGCAGCACGTTGGTGTTCAAGCCGCCGCACAGGCCCTTGTCCGTCGTCACCACGATGATGCCGGCAGCTTTCGCGTCGACATGCTTCACCATGAACGGGTGGTGGTATTCCGGATTCGCCTGGCCCATGTGCGCGGCGATCTGGCGCACCTTGTCAGCGTACGGCCGGGCATGACGCATGCGTTCCTGCGCCTTGCGCATCTTCGACGCGGCCACCATTTCCATGGCCTTGGTGATCTTGCGCGTGTTTTGCACGCTCTTGATCTTGCCGCGAATTTCCTTCATTCCAGCCATTGCTTACTCCTTGTCTCGGCGCGACGTCCGCTGTTGCCTGAACATCGCGCCTTCCCGGGTCCGTTGAATAGTTACCGATTCAACCGGATTAGTAAGCGCCGGTCTTCTTGAAGTCCTTGATCGCAGCGTGCAGGGCGGCTTCGTCGTCCTTCGAGAGATCTTTGGTCTCTTCGATACGGCCGATGAGCGCACCGTGGCTGGTCTTCAGAACTTCGCGCAGACCCTTTTCGAACGGCAGCACCTGAGCGATTTCGAGGTCATCCAGATAGCCGTTGTTGGCGGCGAACAGCGACACAGCCAGTTCCCACACTTGCAGCGGCTGGTACTGCGGCTGCTTGAGCAGTTCCGTCACGCGGCGGCCGCGCTCGAGCTGCTTGCGGGTGGCTTCGTCCAGGTCCGAGGCGAACTGCGCGAACGCAGCCAGCTCACGATACTGTGCGAGGTCGGTACGAATACCGCCCGACAGCTTCTTGATGACCTTCGTCTGTGCTGCACCGCCAACGCGCGACACCGAGATACCGGCGTTGATTGCCGGACGGATACCTGCGTTGAACAAGTCGGTTTCCAGGAAGATCTGGCCGTCGGTAATCGAGATCACGTTCGTCGGAACGAAGGCAGTCACGTCACCGGCTTGCGTTTCAATGATCGGCAGTGCCGTCAGCGAACCGCTTTGACCCTTCACAGCGCCGTTGGTGAACTTCTCGACGTACTCTTCCGAGACGCGAGCCGCACGCTCGAGCAGACGCGAGTGCAGATAGAACACGTCACCCGGATACGCTTCGCGGCCCGGCGGGCGGCGCAGCAGCAGCGAGATCTGACGGTAGGCCCAGGCTTGCTTGGTCAAATCGTCATAAATGATCAGCGCGTCTTCGCCGCGGTCGCGGAAGAATTCGCCCATCGTGCAGCCGGCGTACGGTGCGATGAACTGCATGGCGGCCGAGTCCGAAGCGGTGGCGGCCACGATGATCGTGTATTCCATCGCGCCGTGCTCTTCGAGCTTGCGCACCACGTTCATGATCGACGAAGCCTTCTGACCGATGGCGACGTAGACGCAGGTCACGCCCTTGCCCTTTTGCGAGATGATCGTGTCGATGGCCACAGCAGTCTTACCCGTCTGACGGTCACCAATGATCAGCTCACGCTGGCCGCGGCCGATCGGCACCATGGCGTCGATAGCCTTCGTACCGGTTTGCAGCGGCTGCGACACCGACTTACGCCAAATCACGCCCGGGGCGATCTTTTCGATGGCGTCGGTTTGCTTGGCGTTGATCGGGCCCTTGCCGTCGATCGGCACGCCCAGCGCGTCAACGACGCGGCCCTTCAGTTCCGGACCGACCGGCACTTCCAGAATGCGGCCCGTGCACTTGACGGTGTCGCCTTCCGAGATGTGCTCGTATTCGCCCAGAATCACGGCGCCGACGGAGTCGCGCTCGAGGTTCAGTGCCAGACCGAACGTATTGCCCGGGAATTCCAGCATTTCGCCCTGCATCACGTCCGACAGGCCATGGATACGGCAGATACCGTCGGTCACCGAAATCACGGTGCCTTCGTTACGGACTTCGGCGCCGCTCTCGAGACCTTGAATCCGGCTCTTGATCAGTTCGCTGATTTCAGAGGGATTGAGTTGCATATGTGCTCCTGATATTCAATTCTTGCCGTCGCAGGCGTATCGCGCCGGGCTCAGGCCGTCAGCGACGTCCGCATAGCCGCCAGGCGGGCGCGCACCGAAGTGTCCAGCACCTCGTCGCCAACCACCACACGCACGCCACCGATCAGCGACGGGTCCACCGTCACGCTCGGGTTGAGCTTGCAGCCGAACTTGTGCTCGAGGCCCTTGACCAACGAGGTCAGTTGCTCACCTTCGAGCGGGAAGGCGCTTTCGATCGTGGCGTCCGCCGAACCGGCGGCAGCGTTCTTCAACGCTTCGAACTGCACGGCGATTTCCGGCACAGCGGCCAGACGGCCGTTTTCGACCACAGCGGCGACGAAGTTGCGCACTTCGGCGTCGGTCGATTTCACGGCTGCGGTCAGCACGTCGACGACTTGCGCCGGCGTGACTTTCGGATCGTCGGCCAGATTGGCCACTTCGGGCAGCGCTGCCACTTGCGCCAGTTCGCGCACCAGCTCCGACCAGCGATTCAGGTCGCCGGACTTCGCCACGCGGAACAACGCCTCGGCATACGGACGAGCGATGGTTGCGAGTTCGGCCATGATCAGAGCTCTGCCTTGAGTTGGTTCAGCAGGTCGGCGTGGGCCTTGGCGTCAACTTCACGCTTCAGGATCTGCTCGGCGCCCTTGACAGCCAGACCGGCAACGTCTTCGCGCAGCGATTCACGGACCTTGACGGCCTGGTTCTCGGCTTCGGCTTTTGCGTTGGCGATGATACGGGCGGCTTCGGCTTGCGCCTGGGCCTTGATCTCGTCGGCCACAGCCAGTGCGCGCTTCTCGGCGTCGGCAATACGCTTCGCGCCTTCGTCGCGGGCTTCCGCGAGGGCTTGCGTGGAGCGCTTGTTGGCGGCATCGAGTTCAGCCTTGCCCTTATCGGCAGCAGCCAGACCGTCAGCGATTTTTTTCGCGCGTTCGTCGATAGCCTTGATCAGCGGCGGCCACACGAACTTCATCGTGAACCATGCCAGGATCAGAAACACGACGGTTTGCGCGAACAGAGTTGCGTTGATGTTCACGGTGTTTCCTTTCGGTGATGCGAGTCGATTGGCAAAACAGCGCGCCCCATTGTGCCTGCTGGCTTGGGCGCGCCGTTCATGTCCAGTTGGCCGCGCGGATCAGTGCGCGACCGGCCGAAAGAAACTTAAGCGAGCTTCGACAGCAGCGGGTTCGCGAACGCGAACAGCATGGCAACGCCCACGCCGATCAGGAATGCCGCGTCGATCAGGCCGGCCAGCAGGAACATCTTCGTTTGCAGCGGGTTCATCAGCTCGGGCTGACGGGCGCACGCTTCGATGTACTTACCGCCCATCAGCGCGATACCCAGACAGGCGCCGATAGCACCCAGACCGATGATGATGCCGATACCGATGGCGGTCAGACCCTGGATGTTGGCGATGAAAGCTTGCATGATTACTCCTTTTGGTTAGAGACTTGAAACTTTGAATTTGAAAAACTGAAAAACCGGGAAACCCTTAACGACCCGCAACGACCGATCAGTGATGGTCATGCGCCTGACCGATATACACGAGCGTAAGCATCATCATGATGAACGCCTGGAGCAACACGATCAGGATGTGGAAAATCGCCCATGCGGTGCCGGCAATGACGTGACCGACAAAACCCAGCACCGACGCATCTGCGCCAAAGCTCCAGATACCGCCCAGCAGAGCGATCAGCAGGAACACCAGTTCGCCGGCGTACATATTGCCGAACAGTCGCATACCGAGCGACACGGTCTTGGCACAGAATTCAATGAGGTTGAGCAGCAGGTTCGGAATCCACAGCAGGAAGTGGTTGCCGAACGGTGCGGTGAACAGCTCGTGCATGAAACCGCCCGCGCCCTTGATCTTGAAGCTGTAGAACAGCATCAGGATGAGCACGCCGACGGCAATACCGAGCGTGCCGTTCAGATCGGCCGTCGGCACAATGCGATGGTGCGTGATGATCGAACCCAGACCCACCCATTCGATCACCTTCGAGGGCAGATCGACGGGCAGCAAGTCCAGCGAGTTCATGAGCGCGACCCAGACAAACACGGTCAATGCGAGGGGAGCGATGAAGGCACGATTGCCGTGCACGATGCTCTTCGACTGGTCTTCCACCATCTCGACGAGCATTTCCACCGCAGCCTGGAAGCGGCCCGGCACGCCCGACGTGGCTTTGCGGGCGGCCATCCACAGCACGAAGCAGCCCAGAACGCCCATCGCGATCGACCAGAACATGGTGTCCCAGTTGATGATCGAAAAATCGACAATGCTAGTCTGCGTCGAACTCGCGAGATTTTGCAGGTGGTGCGAAATGTACTCCGACGGGTTCGGAGCGTGGCCGGCTTCTACTGACATAGCGATCAAACACCCAATTATGAAAATCCGCACACGGTAGCGCGTCGACACGTGAGCGGCATTCTCACCGCTACTTCAGTACCATCGCCAGCCAATAGGCTTTCAGCGTCAGTACGAAGGTGACGAGGAACGCGACCCAGTGAATTCCTGGATAACCGAACGCTACCGCCACCAACAACGCAATCGTCGTGACTACCTTGACCGCTTCTCCCATCACCAGCGAACCGACGGAGAGGCGATCACCTGACATCCTTAGCCGCAACGCAAACAACGCGCCCGGTATCCAACCGATCATTCCGCCCAGCCAGGCTGACACCGCCGCATCTCGTGGCGATGCCGAGAGAAACCACCAGGCCAATGTCGCTACCAGCGACAGCAGTACCTGGGCTCCCACCACCCTGAATGGAGTCACACGGGATGCGCGTCCCACATCGGGACCGAACAGGCGCTCGGCCTGCGCACGCGTGAGCGGAACGATTGTCTCTTGCTCCTGCTCGTCGTCCCAATCCTCTGATGTTGCGCGTGCCGGCGCTTGCGGTTTCGGTTCCAAGTTCGACCGTTTATCTTCGGTCATCTCGTTGCCTCCCCGCCCGACTCGTGCAAAACGAATGGGCTCTTCAAGCAGATAAATCCGCGAGATTTTACGGGACATTACGAACCCCAGTCAATCGAAACGCGCAACAAATTCGCCGAAATTGTGCAGTGCATGCTTCGATTTGGCGCCAACTTTCATGGAGCACCATTTTACGCATGGTGCGACGCGGCATTCCTGGCGAACGCTGCGCAATCGCTGCACCTTGGCGGGGTTTGGTGCGTGATCATACCCATTTCAGGGCGATGAACCCAAGGAAAAGTGCGACAAAAAAGAACGGGAGGGAAAGCCAATGGAAATGCCACCAGACTTTTCCCGATTTCGCCATGCGCAACGCGATCAGGTTGGCCAACGAACCGATCGCCAGGCCGAAGCCGCCGACAGCCACGCCATGCGCGAGCGCCGGCCAGTTGTGGCTGTATTCGGCGAGCAGAATCGCCGCTGGCACGTTGCTGATGAATTGCGACAGCACCGCAGCGCCCGCATAGGCCATTGCCGTCCCGGAGAAGTCCACATGCCCCAAAGTGGCGCGCACCTCGGGCAACCCGGCCACACCCCGTAGCACGACGAACATCAGCACGAAAATCGCAAGCAGCAGCCAGTCGATGCCGAACACCGCATTGCGGCGTGCCACCAGCAGCACCGCTGCCACGCCAGCACAGGCCCAGGCGGCATACCCGTGGTCTGCGAGTACGACGAACGCGACGAACAGCGTCAGGGCGACCCACAGCAGCGTCCAGCGCATGTCGTGCCTCGGGCCGCGCTGTTGAAAATGCAGCGCGCGCGAATCGAACGCGGCCGCGCACATCGCCAGCAGTACAGCCATGAGGGCGAGCGTGAGCGGCGTCATCATGACAACGTACGCGCCGAAGCTCATGCCGCTCTGTTGCCACAGAAAGAGGTTTTGCGGATTGCCGAACGGCGTGAGACTCGAACCGGCGTTGACCGCCAGCGCGAGGAAGATGATGAGTCGCTCGATCCTCACGGGGGCAATCCGGGCGAGCGACTGCGCGAGCGGCACGACGGCAAAGAGGGCGACGTCGTTGGTAAGCAGCGTGGACAGTGCGGCGGCAAACGTCACCATCAGCAACGCGAGGCGCCGCTCCGTGCGAAACGCCCGCAGCAGTCGTTGCGCCAGCCAATCGAGAAAGCCGCTCTGGTCGATGGCGCGCGTGAGCATCAACAATCCCGCAAGCGTGAGGATCGTTTGCCGATCGATACGCGCGAACAATTCGCCGACGCTCGCGGGACGAAACACCTGCAGGATGACGAATCCGGCGAGCAGAATGACCAGCACCCAGTCGCTGCGCACACGCTCGTACGTCGCGCGCAAGATGCGCAAGGTGTACAAGGCGTGCGTCGTTACGGCGCCCCGCGACGGTGCCGCCGCGAGGGAGTCGTCCGGCGCCCGCGGCACCGTTGGCTTTGCCTTGCCTACCGGTTCACCGGCGGGTTCGTTCACGGAAAAGTTAATCAGTAGACCAAAATTACTCGGCGCGAATGCGTGCGAGGATGCCGTCGAGCGCATCGAGACTGCCGAAATCGATCGTGAGTTGTCCGGCCCCTTTCCGCCCGACCTTGATCTTGACGTTCGACGCGAGCAGATCCGACAACTCGTCTTCGAGACGCGTCACGTCGCGACCGCCCTCCTCTGCTGAGCGACGGCGAATGCCGTCACCTTGCGGTTTCAGCGACGCGTTGACGATCCGCTCGGTATCGCGCACCGACAGGCGCTTGTTCACCACCTGATTGGCGAGCGTGATCTGCGTGGCGGCGTCGACGGCGAGCAGCGCGCGAGCGTGCCCCATGTCGAGATCGCCCGCCAGCAGCATGGTCTGCACCGGCTGCGCGAGATTGAGCAGACGCAACAGGTTCGACACGGCACTGCGCGATCGGCCGAGCGACTCGGCAGCTTGTTCATGCGTGTAGTTGAATTCGCCGAGAAGACGTTGAATGCCTTGCGCCTCTTCGAGCGGATTCAGGTCTTCGCGCTGAATGTTCTCGATAAGCGCCATTGCGGCGGCGGCTTCATCGGAGACGTCGCGCACGAGCACCGGCACTTCGGCCAGCCCGGCGATGCGTGCGGCACGGAAGCGTCGTTCGCCCGCAATAATTTCGTACTTCTCACTATCGACACGACGCACCAGAATCGGCTGCATGAGGCCCTGCGCGCGAATGCTCGCTGCGAGTTCCTGCAATGCCCCTTCATCCATGCGCGTGCGCGGTTGATACTTACCGGCCTGAATACGCTCGAGCGACATGACCGACGGCGCGCCGTCGGCACCGGCTTCGGCCGCGCCGTTATGGTTATCGGCGTGCGCGCCGAGCAGCGCTTCGAGGCCGCGGCCCAGGCCCTTTTTTTTCAGTGCGTTGGTCTTGGTCGCCATGACAATGCGTTCCTGCGCGATTGCGCCTTACATAGTTTGAATGCGCGCGATCATTTCCGCGCCGAATTGGAGATACGCCTTCGCTCCGCGCGACGCGGGATCGAAAACGACACCTGGCATGCCGTAGCTCGGCGCTTCGGCGAGTCGCACATTGCGCGGAATGATCGCGTTGAAAACCTTGTCCCCGAAGTGCTCCTTGAGCTGCTCCGAGACTTGTTGCTGCAGCGTGATGCGCGGATCGAACATCACGCGCAACAGCCCTATCACCTTCAGGTCGCGGTTCAGATTCGCGTGCACCTGCTTGATCGTGTTGACGAGATCCGACAGCCCTTCCAGCGCGAAATATTCGCACTGCATCGGAATGATGACGCCATGCGCCGCGCACAACCCATTGAGGGTCAACAGCGAGAGCGTCGGCGGGCAATCGATGAGGACGAAATCGTAGGCATCGTCGACCTTGGCAAGCGCTTGCTTGAGTCGCGTGTCGCGGTTCTCGAGCGAGACGAGTTCCACGTCTGCTCCGGCCAGTTCGCGATTGGCGGGCAACACGTCGTAACTCCCCGACTCCGAGCGCTGGCAACTCGTCGTGACATCGGCACCGTCGACCAGCACTTCGTACACGCTCGACTCGAGTGCGGCCTTGTCGATGCCGCTGCCCATCGTCGCATTGCCCTGAGGATCGAGGTCGACCAACAAGACCCGCTGCCCGTGCGACGCCAGTCCGGCAGCGAGGTTCACCGTGGTGGTCGTCTTACCGACGCCGCCCTTCTGATTGGCCACGCAGAAAATTTTCGCCATGCCGATGTAGTCCTCCGAATGCTGCCGTGTTGATGCAATTGATGCAGATGATGCCGGGATTGCACCGGTCAGGCGAACCCGCCGTACCGCCGGTGAACCGGCACATCCCGCAAATTCGATTTTCTGAGCAAAGCTCAGTTTTTGCGCTGACTGACCGGCGTCAGATGCGCCGGCGCGGTGCTCAGGGGACGCTCGCCTTCTGGGGCGTTAATACCAGTTTGTCGGTGTCGTAGCCCTGCTTGCGCAACTGGGCACGGACTTGATTCAGTGCATTTTCGTCGAGCGTCGGCGTACGCGAAAGGATCCAGAGGTACTCGCGGCTTGGCTCTCCGACAGCGGCAAACTGATAGTCGCCGTCGAGAACGATAACCCAGTAGTTCGCCCAAAGCCAGGGAATCCAGCGCAGCCAGTCGGGCGCGAAGGTGACTTTGAAGCGCGCCGTGCCGGTGCCTTGCCCGTCGGTACGAGCCAAACCGGTGTCGCTAACCCAGGTACCGTCTTCTTTACGGCACTTGTTCGTGACTTCGATCCTGCCGTCCGCCCGAGTCACGTAATCTGCGGTCACGTCCGACACACATTTTCGCTCGAAGAAATTCGGGTAGCGTGCTATTTCGTACCAGGTGCCGACATATCGCGCCTTGTCGATTTTCGGCACCGGGCGCACGCGGGTCGTCAGCGATTCCTGCCCGGACTGCGCCCAGGCAACGGCAGCCACCACCGACAAACCGACCATGGCGGCCCCTATCCAGCGGGTGATGGCACTCATGCCGTCACCTTCACACGGAGCAGGTGACGCTCGGCATCGAGAAACGGTACGTTCAACGGCAGGCGTTCGACCAGCTCATAGCCGGCCGGCAGCGCAAGCTCGCTCTCGGCGGCCACCCCTTTCATGGCCCAGAAGCTGCCGCCTGGGGCGAGCAGATTGTGAGCCAGCGTAACGAAATCGGACAGTTCTGCGAAAGCGCGCGAGACGATGGCATCGAACGGTGCGAGCACTTCTTTACCGACGACGAGCGACTCGACCCGGCCGGTCACAACGGTCAGGTTGGTGAGCTTGAACGTCGCGCGGGCTTGCGTGAGGAACGCCGTCTTCTTGAGAACGATGTCGTTGACTGTCACCTGCCAGTCGGGACGAACCATGGCGAGCACCACGCCGGGCAATCCGCCACCTGAGCCCACATCAAGCACGCGTGAAATTGGCTCATGATCGAGACGTGGCAGTATCGAGAGGGAATCGAGCAGGTGCTTGATGACCATCTGCTGCGGATCGCGGATCGAGGTCATCTGCAACGAGGCGTTCCACTTAGCCAGCAGTGCCTGAAAATCGAGTAGACGAGCCTGTTGTTCGTCGCTGATAGACAGGCCCAGTTGCCGGATACCGTCGGCCAATAGCGTGCTCAACTCATTGCCGCCGCTGGCGGCAGTCCTGCGCGGATCAGTCATGAGGTCTCCGCGTCAGGCTGCGTGCTGGTCGCCGTTATCGGCGGCAGCGGCATCGGCAGTGGTGTCCTCCGACACGCGGCGGCGTCCGAGTCCCTTCTTGAGGTGGATCATCAGCAATGAGATCGCGGCGGGCGTCACACCGGAGATACGCGATGCTTGCCCCAGTGTCTCCGGCCGCTGCGCATTGAGCTTTTGACGGACTTCGATCGACAGGCCCCTAACATCGTTGTAATCGATGCTGGCGGGCAGCACGGTATTCTCGTTGGCTTCCTTGCGTCCGATTTCATCAGCCTGACGATCGATGTAGCCCTGATACTTGACCGCGATTTCGATCTGTTCGCGAATCAGGTTGGCTTGCAGTGGATCGTCGGACAACTGCCCTTCGGGCGCGAGACGCCCTCCCTGCACGGTCATCAATGCGTGGTACCCGACTTCCGGGCGACGTAGCAGATCGGCCAGCGAGTATTCGTGATCGATGGCCTTGCCAAGCAACGGCACGGAATCTTCGGCCGGGAAGGTTTTCGGATTCACCCACGTGGATTTGAGACGTTCTGTTTCACGTGAAACAGCATCGCGTTTTCGGCAGAATGCTTCCCAGCGAATATCATCGACCACACCGAGTTCGCGGCCGATTTCCGTCAGGCGCATGTCGGCATTATCTTCACGCAGCGATAGGCGATACTCGGCCCGGCTGGTGAACATTCGATATGGCTCGGAGACGCCACGTGTAATCAGATCATCGACCAGCACGCCGAGGTACGCTTGATCGCGCCTCGGACACCAGGCATCGCGCCCCTGCACCTGCAGTGCGGCATTGATACCGGCGAGCAGCCCCTGAGCGGCGGCTTCTTCGTAGCCTGTCGTGCCATTGATCTGGCCTGCAAAGAACAGACCGGAGATCACGCGGGTTTCGAGCGAGCTACGCAGTCCACGCGGATCGAAGTAATCGTATTCGATGGCATAGCCCGGCCGCAGGATGTAGGCATTCTCCATGCCTTTCATTGAGCGGACGAGTTCCAGTTGCACGTCGAAGGGCAAGCTGGTGGAGATGCCGTTCGGATAGAACTCGTTGGTGGTGAGGCCTTCGGGTTCGAGATAGATCTGGTGCGACGTCTTGTCGGCGAAGCGGTGGATCTTGTCTTCAATGGACGGACAATAGCGCGGACCCACCCCTTCGATAACGCCGGTGTACATTGGCGACCGGTCGAGTCCGGCGCGGATGATATCGTGGGTGTGCTCGTTGGTATGTGTGACCCAGCACGGCACTTGGCGCGGATGTTGTTCCGGGCGCCCGAGGAACGAGAATACGGGTACCGGGTCGAGGTCGCCGGGCTGCTCTTCAAGAACGGAGAAGTCGATGGAGCGGCCGTCGATACGTGGTGGTGTGCCGGTCTTCAACCGGCCTTGCGGCAACTTCAACTCTTTGAGGCGTGCCGACAAGCTGAGCGCAGCCGGATCTCCGGCGCGACCGCCCACGTAGTTGTTCAATCCAACGTGGATCTTGCCATCGAGGAAGGTGCCCGCTGTCAGCACCACGGCGCGAGCGCGGAAGCGCAACCCGATCTGAGTGATAGCGCCAACAACTCGCTCGCCCTCGACGATAAGATCGTCAACGGCTTGTTGGAACAACCAGAGATTGGGTTGATTTTCCAGCCGGTGGCGGATGGCTTGCTTGTAGAGAAGGCGATCGGCCTGCGCGCGGGTGGCGCGGACGGCCGGCCCCTTGGACGAATTCAGAATGCGAAACTGAATCCCGCCTTCATCGGTCGCAGCCGCCATGGCGCCGCCCAGAGCATCGACCTCTTTGACAAGATGGCCTTTGCCGATCCCACCGATGGAGGGATTGCAGCTCATCTGGCCGAGCGTCTCGATGTTGTGGGTGAGTAGAAGTGTTTTACAGCCCATGCGGGCCGAGGCGAGCGCGGCCTCGGTGCCGGCATGGCCGCCACCCACCACTATCACGTCGAACTCGGTTGGATAAAGCATCGCAATTTTGCCGCGTGCGGCAAACTCTCTGGATTCGGTAATTGCGGAATTATAGCGGTATTGCGGCGCATCATTTGTAACTGCCACGGGGTTTCACGTGGAACATGCGTGGAAAACTACGGTTTTGGGGACTGTTTCACGTGAAACGTCGGGAGTGGGTGAGTCACGCTCGGCTACCATTGCGTCGCAGCGATAGCACTTCACCACCACGCCCCCAAATACCGGCGCCTGCCCTCTCCCGCGTCCGGGCCGCGAAGATCGCCGATACCCTGACTGCGCTCCACTTGAAAGTCGCTCCGTCAGGGCACCGACAATCTCCGCCAGGTCAACGCCCGAGCACAACCATCGACAAATCGGTCGGCGTGTTTCACGTGAAACGTTGGGAATAGGCAGGTTACCCCCGGCCACCATCGCGTCGCAGCGATAGCACTTCACCACCACATCCCCGAATACCGGCGCCCGCCCTCTCCCGCGTCCGGGCCGCGAAGATCGCCGATACCCTGACTGCGCTCCACTTGAAAGTCGCTCCGTCAGGGCACCGACAATCTCCGCCGGATCAACGCCCGAGCACAACCATCGAAGAATCGGTGGGCGTGTTTCACGTGAAACGTTGGTGATGGCCGAGTCACCACTCGGCCGTCATTGCACCGGGTTGGCGGCGCCCCCACCAGCACCTCCCCAAACATCAGCCCCGCTCTCGCTCGCCAAAGGACAAGGAGACCACCGACGCCCTGACTGGGCGTTCCACTCGAAGGTCACTCGATCGGGCACCGGCAATCTCCGCCGGGTCAATTGCCCGAGTGCAGTGCATCGCTCGATACCGGACTTTTCCACTGAGGAATCTCCGCTGCGGGAATGGCGAACGATGGGAAAGCGGATATCCCACGGATTAATGCCATCCCGGGCCGGAAACTCGGATGTTTGAGAAGTGGGGATTGGCGGTGCCCGGACGGATGAAAGCACGCCGCCGGGATCGCGGGATGTGGCGTCTCAAGGCTGCTCGACAAACCACACTGTTTCACGTGAAACCACGAAACGAAGAATGAAGAACAAAGCCCAAAGCCCCTCCGCCCCCCCCCCATCGAAGCACCTTATCCACATACGCGCGCCAAGGCCTCCAAACAGCTCTCGGGAATTTGCTTTTCTGTGGATAACCTCAAGCGATTTTTCCTCAAGACTTTCGAGAAAATCGCGCAACCCCTTATTGCGGCAGTGCGCCATAGAATTTGGATATCCACAACTATCCACAAGCAACTGTGAATAAGTGAGTTCGCCCATACTGCGAACAATGCTTCGATGTCACGCCTCAAAAATGGGGCCGGATAGCCCGCAGCGGACACGCACGCGCCCTGTCACAAAAGAAAAAGCCCGCCAAATTGGCGGGCCTTTCCGTCAAAGCAATCCGACGAGCAACGCGCGTCAGGCTGCCTTCTTCGCCAACCCGAGATAGGTCTCGATAACCTTGGGATTGGTCGCCAGCTCCTGTGCGGGGCCTTCCAGCGCCAGCTCGCCCGTCTCGATCACGTAAGCGTAGTCGGCCACCTGCAACGCCGCCCGGGCGTTCTGCTCGATCAGCAGCGTTGCCACACCCGTCTTACGCAAGTCGTTGATGATATGGAAGATTTCCTTCACGATCAGCGGCGCCAGCCCAAGGCTCGGCTCGTCGAGCATCAGCAACTGGGGCTTTGCCATCAACGCACGGCCCACCGCCAGCATCTGGCGCTCACCGCCCGACAGCGTCCCCGCCTGCTGCACACGACGCTCTTTGAGGCGCGGGAACAGCTCGTAGACCACTTCCATCTGGTCCAGGAAGTTCTTCTCCCCGGCCCGCTTGCGGCGGTAGGCGCCGAGCAGCAGGTTGTCCTCGACGGTCATTGTCGAGAACAGCTCGCGCTTTTCCGGCACCAGGCACATGCCGCGCGACACCCGGGCTTCGATGGTCAGCGCCGACATCTCGTGTCCCAGATACGCCACGCTCCCCCGGCTGGAACCGTTGTGCGGCAGCGCCCCCATGATGGCGTTGAGCATGGACGACTTGCCCGCGCCGTTCGGCCCGATCACCGTCACGATCTGGCCCGCCTCCACCCGCAGATGCGCACCATGCACCGCCTCGACTTTGCCGTATGCGACGGCGAGGTCTTTGACCTCAAGAATCGCGTCTGCCATTACTCCACTCCTCCAAGGTACGCCTCGAGCACCGCCGGGTTCTTCTGCACGTCTTCAGGCAGCCCCTCGGCGATCTTGGTGCCGAACTCCATCACCACCAGGTGATCGGTCAGATTCATCACGAAGTCCATATCGTGCTCGACCAGCAGCACGCTCATCCCTTCGTCCTTGAGTTTTCTGAGCAGATCGCCCAGCGCCTGCTTTTCTTTGTAGCGAAGGCCGGCTGCCGGCTCGTCGAGCAGCAACAGCGTCGGGTCGCATGCCAGCGCACGGGCTATTTCCAGAATACGCTGTTGACCCAGCGCCAGGCTGCCCGCCTCGTCGTACATATGTGCGCCAAGGCCCACGCGCTCGATCTGCATTCTGGCTTCGTTCAGGAGCATCGCTTCTTCGTGGCGATCCAGACGCAACACGCTCGACCACACGCCCCCTTGCGGACGGCGGCGCAGCCCGTTCTTGTCGCGCAGATACGCACCAATCGCCACGTTCTCGAGCACGCTCATGTGCGGCATCAGGCGCACGTGCTGGAAGGTGCGGCCAATCCCGCGCTTGACGATTTCACGCGACGGCAGACGATCGATGCGCTCGCCAAGGAACGAAATCTCGCCCCGGGTGGCTTGCAGCACGCCCGTCACCAGATTGAACGTCGTCGACTTGCCCGCACCGTTCGGGCCGATCAACCCCACGATCTCGCCGGCCTTCACCTCGAACGACACATCGTTCACCGCGACCAGACCGCCGAACTCCTTGCGTGCCTTTTCGAGCTTGAGCACCACCTCGCCCAACGCAGGCTTCGCGCGATGCCCCAGCGGATCGGCATGCGCCGGTGCCTTTGCGACGCGTCGCGCCGGGAAGATCTTGGCGAAGAACGGCCACACGCCGTCACGCGCGTATTGCAGCAGCAGCACGAGCAGCACACCGAAGACGATGGTCTCGAAGTTGCCGTTGGCGCCCAGCAGCACCGGCAGAATGTTCTGCAAGTAGTCCTTGAGCACCGTCAGGATGGCGGCGCCCAACACCGCGCCCCATACATGCGACACCCCGCCCACCACGGCCATGAAGAGGTATTCGATGCCGTGGTTCAGGTTGAACGGCGTCGGATTCACGGCCCGTTGCAAGTGCGCGTACAGCCAGCCCGAGATCGCCGCGAGCACTGCGGCGTACACGAACACCACGACCTTCATCCACGCGGTGTTCACCCCCATGGCCTCGGCCATGACGCCACCGCCCTTGAGCGCGCGAATGGCACGGCCCGGACGCGAATCGAGCAGGTTCTTGATCGACACCACTGCCAGCACCACGACGATCCAGATCAGATAGAACATCTGACGCCCGCTCGCCAGCTCGATGCCGAACAGGTTGATGGTCGGAATGTCGTTCAGGCCGTCGTACTTGCCCAGGAACTCGAGGTTGCCGAACAGGAAGTACAACGCCAGCCCCCAGGCAATCGTGCCCAACGGCAGGAAGTGGCCGGACAGACGCATGGTGATCGCACCGATGACGAGGGCCGCGGCTGCCGTGATCGCCACGCCGACGATCAGACCCAGCCATGGCGATGCGCCGTAGGCAGTGGTCAGATACGCCGTGGCATACGCGCCCAGACCGACGAACGCCGCCTGTCCGAACGACGTCATGCCGGCCACACCCGTGAGCAGGACGAGGCCGATGGCCACAATGCTGTACAGGCCGATGTAGTTAAGCAGCGTCACCCAGTATTCAGGCAAACGCACCGGCGCGGGCAGTACCGGCAACACGGCCAGCACTACCAGGAAAATCAGGAAGTATTTGTTTTTCATTCTGTGGTCCGCCCCGGCTTATTCCTCGTCTTCTTCCACATGCTTGCTCGTGAGCGACAGCCACAGCAGCACGGGAAGGATCAGCGTGAAGACGATGACCTCTTTGTATGCACTCGCCCAGAACGACGAATACGACTCCAGCAGGCCCACCAGAATGGCCCCCAGCGCTGCGACCGGATAGCTCACCAGACCGCCGATGATGGCGCCCACGAAGCCCTTCAGGCCAATCAGGAAGCCCGACTCGTAGTAGATGGTCGTGATCGGTGCGATCAGAATGCCGCACAGCACACCCAACACCGCCGCCAGCGTGAACGCCAACCGCCCGGCCTGCACGGTGCCGATACCCACCAGACGCGCACCCAGCCGGTTCACGGCCGTGGCACGCAGGGCCTTGCCCGAGAGCGAGCGGTCGAAGTAGAAGTACAGCGCCAGAATCATCACGAGCGAGACACCCAGCACCCACAGGCTCTGACCCGACACCATCACCGAACCGATGTTGAAGCTCGCGTCGGAGAACGCCTGCGTGCGCGAGCCTTCGGCCCCGAACATCACCAGCCCCAGCCCCGTGAGCGCAAAGTGCACCCCGACCGAGACGATGAGCAGCAGCAGCGTGCTCGCCTCGGCCAGTGGCTGATAGGCCAGGCGATAAAGCATCGGCCCCATCGGCACGACCAGCAGCAGCGTAAGCGCGATCTGCACGAGCATCGGCAGTGTCATCGTCGCCAACGCCTTGACGACGAAGAACACGGCGATCGGAAACACCAGATATTTGCCCGCAAGCACCGGCACCAGGCGGCCCGCCAGCTTGCGACGCTCGCTATGACGCAACACGCCAGCCGTCTCCACGACGAACGTGCATACGCCCATCGCCACGAGCAACCAGCTCGTAAGCGGAAACTTCTGGGTTTGCAGTGCCGCCAGCGTCAGCGCGCCATACGACACGAACTCGCCCTGCGGAATGAAGATGACGCGGGTGACGGAGAACACCAGCACGAGCGCCAATGCCAGCAAGGCATAAATCGCACCCGTGGTGATGCCGTCCTGCGCCAGGATGGCTGCAATCGAAAGATCCATGCTCCTCTCACTTCGTTTGAGTACTTCTTGAACCGGCTGGCGAGACAGCCGGTGTGATGCACGGCGCGGCGCGCGGCCGCCCCGTTCCCCTTCACATCGATACACCCCGCACGATCCCCGTGTCGCAGCGCAGCGAATTATGAATTGTATAAACGATTATGTATTGGTAAAACTCGGGTGACTACTGAGTCGGCGAAACCTGTCTCCTGCCATTTCGCCGTCTGCACCGTCCTGCATGCCGCGCCTGACTCGGCGCACCCCCATCACCCGCTCCCGCTCAAGACCGCTCAAAACTGCTGCTGACCGCTCTCGACGCTCATTCCCGCAGCGTCGCGCACGATGGATGCCTACCCTCCCGCCGCCGGCTTGCGACGGCGACGCGCCTTGGTCGGCAACGACGGTGCTTCTGCCAGCACTTCGGGAGGCAACGCCTCACGTACGACGTCGAGCAACCGGTAGATTTCGGCGAGCGTGTCGCGCCCGACCTTGTCTTCCAGGTAGCGATAACGTTCCTCGACCAGCGGGCCGAGCTTCTTGCACAGCGCGCGGCTCGACGGCGTGAGCGACACCATTACCCGTCGCTGATCGGCGGCCACGCGACGACGCAGAATGAGGCCGGAGACCTCCATTCGCTCGAGCATGCCCGACAGACTCGGACTGAGAATGCAGCACTCGCGCGCGACCTGTCCGATTTCCATTTCCCCGGATTCGCTATCGTTGACGGCCCGTATGACACGCCATTGTTGTTCGGTGATGTCGTAACAATTAAGCAAGGGCCGGAACAGCCCCATCACCGCTTCACGCGACTGCAGCAACACCAGAGATAGATTGCGGTGCTCGAATTCACCCGTCATGGATTTACGCTCGAAAGGATCGCCTGGTCAGCCCCCCGGCTGTAGCGATCAGGTTGGGACAATACGGCCTCTCGTGTGCCGCTCGTTTCGCATGTCCTGCCGTCTCTTTGCGAAGCGCGAAATTACCACGCGCTCAAAAAAAACGGGCGCGAACGCCCGTTCTTCCGGCCCGATCGGTCCAACCGGGCGCAGATACCGCAGATACGACAACGGGGCATGCCAGCGTACTACTGGTGCTATAGGCAGCCCCGAACCGTATCAGTTCGCCAATTTCCACTTGCCGTCGACGATTTGCACCATCACGCGCGAGCGTTGATCCAGACCGTTGTGGTCGTTCTTGCTCATATTGAAGATACCGGCGGTGCCCGGCATGTCCTTCACGTTCTCCAGCGCCTCGCGCAGCGCGGCACGGAATTCCGCCGTGCCCGGTTTGGCTTTCTTCAGCGCCACCGGAATAGTCGTCTGCAGCAGCAGACCGCCGTCCCACGCATGACCGCCGAAGGTCGAGATCGAACCGGCGCCGTAAGCCTTCTCGTAAGCGGCCTTGTATGCGGCGGCCGACTTCTTCACCGGATTGTCGGCAGGCAGTTGCTCGACCACGAGCAGCGGGCCAGCCGGCAGATACGTGCCTTCGCAGTCCTTGCCGCAAACGCGCAGGAAGTCGTTGTTGGCCACGCCGTGGGTCTGATACATCTTGCCCTTGTAGCCGCGCTCCTTGAGCGTGCGCTGCGGCAATGCCGCCGGCGTGCCCGAACCGGCGATCAGCACGGCGTCCGGGTTCGCGCCCATGACCTTCAAGGCCTGGCCCGTCACCGACGTGTCGGCACGGTTGAAGCGCTCGTTGGCCACCACCTTGATCTTGTTCAGATCGGCAGCCTTCTGGAATTCCTTGTACCAGCCTTCGCCGTAAGCGTCCGAGAAGCCGATGAACGCCACGGTCTTCACACCGTGATCGGCCATGTGCTTCGCAATGGCGGTGGCCATCAGAATGTCGTTCTGCGGAGTCTTGAACGCCCACGTGCGTTTGGCATCGACCGGCTCGACGATGGCTGCGCCCGCTGCCATCGAAATCACCGGCGTCTGCGTCTCGGCCGCCACGTCGACCATCGCCAGCGAATTCGGCGTGACGGTCGAGCCGAGCACGGCGTCGACGTGATCTTCGGTGATCAGCTTACGCATGTTCTTGACGGCGGTCGTCGTGTCGGTCGCGTCGTCGAGCACGATGTACTGCACCGACTGACCGGCGATCGTCTTCGGCATCAGCGCAATGGTGTTCTTCTCGGGAATACCCAGCGAAGCCGCCGGGCCGGTCGCCGACAGCGACACGCCAATCTTCACCTGAGCGTTCGCGACGCCCGCGGCAAGCATCATCGCCGATGCCATACACAGCAACTTCAATTTCATTTGGGTCTCCTCACAAAAATTTCGAATTCGTTTTTTTGACATTAACCGACCGATCAGTCGGTAAATTGTCGCCCATCTTACGGGCACCGATGCCTTCTCGTAAAGTGCGGTTTCCCCACATGTGGTTTCGACCGCATCTGCCCCCGACACGCCGGCCCTCCTTATTGCCTGAACCTGCCGGAACGCCAACGGCCACCCTGCGCGATCCCGCAATCCCATCTCACGCGCGCAGAAACGCGTCGTAGCCGGTCTTCACGATCAGCACCGCGAGAACGCACAGGAACATACGCCGCACGAAGCTCACTCCGTGCTTGAGCGCGAGACGGCTACCCACCTGACTGCCGAGCACGTTCATGATCGCCATGCCAAGGCCCACCTGCCACCACACATGCCCGCCCATGCCGAACAGCAGCAGCGCGGCGAGGTTGGTCGCCACGTTTACGATCTTCGACGACGCCGACGCGTTGACGAAATCCTGCCCGAACAGCCGGACAAACAGAAATACAAGGAAGCTGCCCGTACCAGGGCCGAAGAAACCGTCATAGAAGCCGATGGCACCGCCCACGGCAACGGCCATGAGGGTTACCCCTGTCCCACCCTTCACAGGGGCGTGGACGGTCCCGAAATCCTTCTTGCGCAACGTGTAGACCGCCACCCCCGCGAGCACGAACGGCAGCAGCTTGCGCAGCACGTCGGCGGGAATATGGGTGACGGCATACGCACCGCAGAACGAGAACACGAACGCCGCGACCGTTGCCGGTACCAGAATGGCCCAGCGAAGCTGGATGCCGCGCGCGTAGCGCAACGCGGCAGACGCCGTGCCCCAGACGCCGGCCATCTTGTTGGTACCGAACAGCACCGGTGGCGCAGCGTTCGGAAAGACGGCAAAAAGCGTCGGCACCGAGATCAATCCGCCGCCACCGACCACGGCATCGACCAGACCGGCGAGAAACGCCCCGCCCGCGAGCATCAGCAAGTCGGTCAGCGCCCAGCCCGTCAACATACATTCCCCGCACGGGCCATACCCGCCATACGGGCCATAAGGACCACACAGACCCTTCGCACTTGCGACGGCCACCGGGGGAAGTCACCGGCCAGACAGCGCGGGTGCGCGCATTGCGGAACGTGAAGGGTGCTAGACATACGACTGCGACTACCGGGTAATCGTAATGGCCGAATGGAACGAGCCGAATGAGTGAGAGTGGCGCCCAAATGGAATTGACCGAATTGGACGACACCATCGAAAGCGCACAATGAAACGGCGAGCATAGCGTCTTTAGGCCGCATTGCGCGAATTTAAGCAATGCGATTCTCGCAATATGGCGTGAATCGCAGAAAAAACACTGTGCAAAGGGATGTCGTACAGACTGCCGGGCTCCGGCGGCCAGCGGCCTCGCGCGGGAGCGAAGCGCAATATAAAAAGCGCTGTTGGAGCATTCTCCAACAGCGCTTCCTTTTTGGCGGTGCGCGTTATCGCGCTTATTGTCTCCTCGTTCCTCGCCCCTATATCCTGCTGTGACGCGAACTGATAGAGAGAATAAAGGAGCACCCGATGCACCACAAGTCAGCATTTACCCCTATGAATTAGCTTTTTTCCGACATTCGTGCGCCAGGGTGATGAGCGGACGCCCCAAGCCGGTGCGTCCACCCCGTTGTCACGACGGTTGCGAGATGGTTCGGAAGAACCGGTTGCGCGCTACCAGTTCGCCCACCAGACCGCGCCGGAAGGCCAGCACGCAGATGATGAAGATCGCGCCGATAACGATGGTCACCGATTCGCCAAGCGTCTGGAACCAGGGCACGCCGGTGGCCGTCGCGAGCCAGTTGCCGATGTCGCCGAGCTTGTTCTCCAGCACGATGATCACCACTGCGCCGACCACCGGCCCGAGCATCGTTCCCAGACCGCCCACGAGCGTCATCAGGATCACCATGCCCGACATGGTCCAGTGCACGTCCGTCAGCGTCTCGAAGCCCAGCACCACCGTCTTGGTCGACCCGGCCAGTGCCGCCAGCGTCGCCGAGAGCACGAACGCCAGCAGCTTGAAGCGATCGACGTCGTAACCGAGCGAGATGGCTCGCGGCTCGTTCTCCTTGATCGCCTTGAGCACCTGACCGAACGGCGAGTGCACGATGCGCATGATGAGCAGAAAGCCCAGCGCACAGATGGCTAGCACCACGTAATACAGCGTGAGGTCGGAATCGAGCGGCAGCACGCCGAAGAGACTGCCGCGCGGCACGCCTTGCAGGCCGTCTTCACCGCCCGTGAACGGCGCTTGCAGACAGAGGAAGTACAGCATCTGCGCCAGTGCCAGCGTAATCATCGCGAAGTAGATCCCCTGGCGTCGAATCGCGAGCAGGCCGATGACAAGCCCCAGCACCGCCCCGGCGATCACCCCCGCGAGAATGCCGATCTCCGGGGTGAATCCCAGATTGCGGATGGCGTAGCCGGTGATATAGCCTGCGCTGCCGAAAAACGCCGCGTGGCCGAACGACAGCAGCCCCGTGAAGCCCAGCAGCAGATTGAACGCGCAGGCGAACAGCGCGAAGCAAAGCACCTTCATGACGAAGACCGGGTAGGCGCCGGCGAACGGCGCGACGATCAGCGCGAGCAGCAGAAGGGAATAAAGCACCCGTTGTTGCGTCTGTTGTTGCATGGTTCTGCCCCTTACTTTTGTTTGCCGAACAGCCCAGCCGGGCGCAGCAGCAACACGATCACCATGATGACGAACACCACGGTCGCGGACGCTTCCGGGTAGAACACCTTGGTAAAGCCTTCGATCACGCCGAGCATCAGACCGGTCACGATCGAGCCCATGATGGAGCCCATGCCACCGATCACGACCACCGCGAACACGGTGATGATCATCGACTGCCCCATGAGCGGCGAGATCTGGATGACGGGCGCGGCGAGCACCCCGGCGAATGCGGCCAGCGCGACACCGAAGCCATACGTCAGCGTAATCATGAGCGGGACGTTCACACCGAACGCTTCCACCAGCTTCGGGTTCTCGGTGCCGGCACGCAGATACGCGCCGATCTTCGTCTTCTCGATGACGAACCACGTCAGGAAGCACACGATGAGCGACGCCACTACCACCCACGCGCGGTAATTCGGCATGAACATGAAGCCGAGATTGGTGGCACCTGAGAGCGCCTCGGGGGCGTCGAAGGGCTGGCCCGACACGCCGTAGATCGAACGGAACACGCCTTCGAGCACAAGCGTGATGCCGAATGTGAGCAGCAAGCCGTAAAGGTGGTCGAGTTTGTAGATCCAGCGCAGCATGGTGCGCTCGATGACAATGCCGATGATGCCCACCACGAGGGGGGCGAGAATCAGCATGACCCAGTAATTGAGGCCAAGATAGTTGCCGCCCATCCAGGCAAGCATGGCACCCAGCATGAACAACGCGCCGTGCGCAAAATTGATCACGTTGAGCAAACCGAAAATCACCGCCAGGCCGAGGCTCAGCATGGCGTAGAACGAGCCGTTCACCAGTCCCAGCAGCAGTTGGCTCAACAGCGCCGGCAGGGGGATGCCTAGAAATTCCATCGAAATCGATTCTCTGGGAGAAAGGTCGCGACGGGACACACGTCCCGCCGCTTTCGTTGCATCGCTTTCAGATCGCGCCGATTACTTCGGCAGCTTGCAGGTCGACTCCGCCTCGGTGGTGAACGCCTTCTCACCCGGAATCGTCGCCACGACCTTGTAGTAGTCCCACGGCGACTTCGATTCTGCCTTCGACTTCACCTGCATCAGGTACATGTCGTGGATCATCGTGCCGTCGCGGCGGATATAACCCTTGCTGAACATGTCGTCGATCTTGATCTTGTGCAGTTGCTCCATGACCTTGTCGGCATCGGTGGTGCCGGCGGCCTGCACTGCCTTCAGATAGGTCGTCGCTGCCGAATAGTCGCCGGCCTGCAGGCTCGACGGCATCTTCTTCATCTTGTCGAAGTAGCGCTTGGCGAAAGCACGGGTCTTGTCGTTTTTGTCCCAGTACCAGCTATCGGTCAGGTACATGCCCTCGGTGTTATCCAGACCGAGCGAGTGAATGTCGTTGATGAACACGAGCAGACCGGCGATTTGCATCTTGCCCTTGATGCCGAACTCCTTCGCGGCCTTGATCGCATTGATGGTGTCGCCACCGGCGTTGGCCAGGCCCAGCACCTGCGCGCCCGACGATTGCGCCTGCAGCAGATACGACGAGAAGTCCGACGCCGAGAGCGGGTGACGTACCTGCCCCTTCACCGTGCCGCCGTTGGCCTTGACCACGTCGGCCGTTGCCTTCTCCAGCGCGTGACCGAACGCATAGTCGGCCGTCAGGAAGAACCACGACTTGCCGCCCGCCTTGACGACGGCCGAGCCCGTGCCGCGTGCGAGCGCGACGGTATCGTAGGCGTAGTGCACGCCATACGGCTGGCACTGGTCGTTCGTCAGCGCATCCGAACCGGCGCCCACGTTGATGTAGACCTTCTTCTTCTCGGCCGAGACCTTGTTCATCGCCAGACCGGTACCGGAGTTGGTACCGCCGATGAGCATGTCCACGCCGCCACGGTCGAACCATTCGCGCGCCTTCGACGCCGCAACGTCCGCCTTGTTCTGGTGATCGGCAGTGACCAGTTCGATCGGTTTGCCGAGGACCTTGCCACCGAAGTCGGCGATGGCCATCTTGATGGCTTCCGCACCCCCTTGCCCGTCGATATCGGTGTACAGGCCCGACATATCGGTAATGAAACCGATCTTCACCGTGTTGCCATCGGCATGGGCCTGCGAGGCCATTGCCGCAAAACCGAACGCAGCCGCAACGGCCAACGCCTTCATCCGAATCGTCATCTTCGTCTCCTTCGTGGATTTGATCGCCTGGGTCCATCGCCCGGAACGCACGTGCGCCGGGTAGCTCACCTCATACGCCCAACAACTCGTGCAGCACCGGCATCTTCGTCTCCAGCTCCTGAGCGCCGAAGCGCTCCACGATCTTGCCGTGCTCCATCACATAGAAGCGATCGGCCAGCGGAGCCGCAAAACGGAAATTCTGTTCCACCATCACGATGGTGTAGCCCCGCGCCTTGAGCGTGGTGATCATGCGCGCCAACGTCTGCACGATCACCGGCGCAAGACCTTCGGAGATTTCGTCGAGCAGCAGCAGGTTGGCCCCCGTGCGCAGAATGCGCGCCACCGCCAGCATCTGCTGTTCTCCCCCCGACAGACGCGTGCCCTGACTGTGACGCCGCTCCTTCAGGTTGGGGAACATGTCGTAGATCTCTTCGAGCGACATGCCTTGCCCGCCATCGTCGCGACGCTTCCCGCTCACGCCGATATACGGCGGCAGCAGCAGGTTTTCCTCGCACGACAGGCTCGCGAAAATGCCGCGTTCTTCGGGGCAATAGCCCACGCCGTGGTGTGCGACTTTATACGTCGGCAGGTGAATCGTTTCTTCCCCGCCGATGCGAATCGACCCCTGACGCTGTCCTGTCAGGCCCATGATGGCGCGCAGTGTCGTGGTGCGTCCGGCGCCGTTGCGCCCGAGCAGCGTGACGACCTCGCCACGGCCCACCGTCAGATCGACGCCATGCAGGATGTGCGATTCGCCGTACCACGCCTGAAGTCCTTCGACTTCCAGTGCCGGTACGTTCGAGCCGCCCTTCCCGCTACCGTTGCCACCCCCATTCCCGTACATAGCCGTCCTCACCCGTGGGCTCCCTGCATTTCGCCGTCCGCGGTGCCCATATAGGCTTCCATCACCTGCGGATTCTTCGAGACTTCGTGATACGGGCCTTCGGCGAGCACCTCGCCGCGCTGAAGCACGGTGATGGTGTCGGAGATACCCGCGATCACATTCATGTTGTGCTCGACCATCAGAATCGTGCGGCCTGCCGACACTTTCTTGATGAGTGCGGTGACACGATCGACGTCTTCGTGGCCCATGCCTTGCGTGGGCTCGTCGAGCAACATTAGTTCGGGTTCCATAGCAAGTGTGGTTGCGATTTCGAGCGCGCGCTTGCGGCCGTATGGCAGTTCCACGGTGAGCGTATTGGCGAATTCGGTGAGACCGACCTCGGCGAGCAGTTCCATCGCACGGGTGTCGAGCTTGCGCAACGTGCGGTTACTGCGCCAGAAGTGGAACGCGGTGCCAAGGTTGCGTTGCAGACCGATGCGCACGTTCTCGAGCACGGTGAGGTGCGGGAAAACGGCAGAGATCTGGAACGAGCGGATGATGCCGCGCCGCGCAATTTGCGCCGGTGCTTCGCGGGTGATGTCTTCACCGTTGAAGGTAATCGCTCCCGCGCTGGGCACCAGGAATTTGGTGAGCAGGTTGAAGCAAGTGGTCTTGCCGGCGCCGTTCGGTCCAATGAGCGCATGAATGGTGCCGCGCGCGACGCGCAGGTCGACCCCGTTCACGGCGGTGAAGCCACGAAACTCTTTCGTGAGTCCGCGGGTTTCGAGAATGTAATCGTTGTTCGCCATGTCTCCTGCCACATTCCTGGTTGGCGGTGCGAGGCCGTCAAGCGCCACGGCACCATCGTCTGTGACAACCGCAAGGCAGGCAGATGACGCTATGGTCCGGCGTCGTCGGCGATATGCCCCACGTCCCGCATGTGGTGTCGAATTCTTGGTTCGATCGCACATAGGGAAACGTTATTGTGTGTGGTTTGCTGCAACGCGATCATTGGGATTTGCACTTAGCTTCGCACCCACCGAAACACGCATGCTCACTCGTGTTGCAGTACGTTCGATCGCACTACCCGGAGGTGCCACAAGCCCTTATGGCAAAAGGCTTTTGCGGCACACGCAAACGTGCGTCCGATAGCTTTTGGCGATGGACTCGTGTCGTTCGCGCAACCGACATTAGGTATTACTACGTAAGTTTTAGCGCCGCTGTCCGGATTTCCGGAAGGCGCACGGTCATGGCCGAGGCCGGAACCGGCGCCTGCGCTTCACCCAGAACGGTGAAACGCAGGCGCGTCGATATCGCGTTCGCTCACTGCCTGGCTTTGCGCCCCGCACGAATCATGTCGCTCGCGCGTTCGGCAATCATGATCGTCGGCGAGTTCGTATTGCCCGACGTAATCGCCGGCATGACAGAGGCGTCGACCACGCGCAGGTTCTGCACGCCGCGCACGCGCAACTGCGCATCGACGACGGCGTCGGGGTCGTCGGCGCGTCCCATGCGGCAGGTGCCGACGGGATGGAAGATCGTCGTGCCGATCTCGCCCGCCGCGCGCATCAGTTCCTCGTCGCTCTGGAACGACGGCCCCGGCAGATATTCGCGCGGCTCGTAACGCGCAAATGCCGGTGCCCCCACGATGCGACGCGTCAACCGGATAGCATCCGCCGCAACACGCAAGTCCGCTTCCGTCGACAGATAGTGCGGCGCGATGTTGGGCGCAACGCGCGCGTCCGGCGACGTCAGATGCACGTTGCCGCGCGACGTCGGCCGCAGGTTGCACACCGACGCCGTGAACGCGTTGAACTTGTGCAACGGCTCGCCGAAGCGCTCGAGCGACAACGGCTGTACGTGGTACTCGAGATCGGGCCGCGCCACGTCCTCCCGACTGCGGGCGAACGCACCCAATTGCGACGGCGCCATGCTCATCGGCCCACGCTGCGCAAACGCATATTGCATGCCGATCTTGAGCTTGCCGAACAGACTGTTGGCCGTGAGATTCAGCGTCGTGACACCGCGCAGTTTGTACACCGAGCGCAATTGCAGATGGTCCTGAAGGTTCTCGCCCACGCCCGGCAGATCGGCGACGACATCGATACCGAAGCCGCGCAGCCGCTCTGCGCTTCCGACGCCCGAGACTTCGAGCAGATGCGGCGAATTCACTGCCCCCGCCGCGAGAATCACCTCGGCGCTCGCGAGCGCCGTGAAGTCTTCATTGCCGCCGCGATACGCTACGCCGGTGCAACGCGTGCCGTCGAACGTCAGGCGGCTCACACTCGCCCCCGTGATGACGGTCAGATTCGGCCGCTGCATCGCCGGACGCAGAAAACCCTTCGCCGCACTCCAACGCACACCGCGCCGTTGATTCACTTCAAAATAGCCGATGCCGAAGTTGTCGCCGCGATTGAAATCGTCCGTCCTGGGAATGCCGATCTGCTCGGCGGCATCGGCAAACGAATCGAGCACGCGCCACGACAGACGCTGCTTCTCGACACGCCACTCGCCCCCGCCACCGTGAAACTCGGTGCCGCCCTTGTAGTGATCCTCGCTGCGCTTGAACAGCGGCAACACGTTGTCCCAACGCCAGCCGTCGTCGCCGGTCGCGTCGGCCCACGCGTCGTAGTCCTCGCGCTGACCGCGCATATAGATCATGCCGTTGATCGACGAGCTACCGCCCAGCACCCGCCCGCGCGGATACGCGAGCGAGCGGCCGCCGAGGCCCGCTTCCGCCTGCGTGCGATACAACCAGTCCGTGCGCGGATTGCCGATGCAATAGAGATAGCCGACGGGGATATGAATCCAGTGATAGTCGTCCTTGCCGCCCGCTTCGAGCAACAGCACGTTGACGTCGGGGTCCTGCGTGAGGCGATTGGCCAGCACACACCCGGCCGAGCCGGCCCCCACGATGATGTAATCGAAGCGCTCGTGCTTCGCTGCCTGCTTGCTCATTCCCGCATGTCTCCGTCAATGGCGCGGCACTCGCCATAGTGCGGTGCCGGCGCGGGTGCAGCACCCGACTGGGGTGGACTGTCGCCCACCGCTTCAGGTTCATTTTGTCAGCGGTGCCCGAATATCAGCATCGCTCATGTTTCATACCCCGAATTCCTCCTGCCCGCGACACGCTCGACGACACGCGCACCGGCAAGCACCAAGCGTACTGCGGCACACCGGCGCAAGCCAATGAGAAATTATCAAAAGCAATATAAGATCGGCTTATATTGCCCGTTACCCTCCACCGGGTAACGATTGCGGATTGCTAACGGCTGCCCCATGGAACTCGCCCATCTTCGCGCTTTCGTCGCCATCGCTCACGAAGGCAACCTTACCCGCGCCGCCCGGCGGCTGCATCTGACGCAACCGGCGGTCAGCCTTCAGGTCAAGGCGCTTCAGGAAGCGCTGCGTCTGACACTCTTCGCGCGCACGGCACAGGGACTGGCCCTCACCCGCGACGGACAAACGCTGTTGCCGCTGGCCGAGCGCATGCTCGCCGCGCTGACCGATCTTCAACAGGCCGCCGGTGCGCTACGGGAAACGGTGCGCGGACGCTTGCGTATCGGCACGATCCTCGATCCCGAATTCACCCGGCTGGGCGGGTTTCTCAAGCGTCTGGTCGAGTCGTATCCGCACATCGAGACGGCGCTGCGCCATGGCATGTCCGGCTCGGTGCTGCAGCAGGTGGGGCGCGGCGAACTCGACGTCGGCTTCTATCTCGGCCGCCCCGACCCGGTGCGCTATCACGCCATCACCCTCACGCCGTTCTCGTATCAAGTGCTCGCACCCGCCGGCTGGCGCGAGCGGGTGGCCCGGCGTGGATGGCGCGAACTCGCCGCACTGCCCTGGATCTGGACACCGCCAGAGTCGGCCCACCACCGTCTGCTGTCGGAACTGTTCGGCGCGCTCGGGGTGTCGCCCACCCGGGTTGCGGAAGTGGATCAGGAGCCGTCGATGCTCGATCTGGTGAAGTCGGGCATCGGGCTTTCGCTCGTGCGCGACTCGATTGCGCTACGCGAGGCCCGCGCCCACGGCCTGGTGATCGCCGACGGCGTGAGCGTGCCGACCGAACTCACGTTCGTCACGCTGGCCACGCGGCGCGACGAACCCGCCATCGCCGCCGCCTTACAGTTGGTGGCTGCCGTATGGGCCTGAGCGATCCGGCAACGGTCTGCGTACGCCGGCACCCCCTGCCTGGCGTCACAATTCCGGCGCATAATCCATGCCTGCTCAGGCCTCCCGTTCACGACATTCGAAATGGCCGCGCTCCCCGCAATGCATTCCCACGTCATGGCATGTCACCCCTGTGCTGCCATGCCGGAACCTTACTAAAGCTCTAGAATTCAATTCTCTCTTCGAGGAGTCGATCATGTCTGTGAGAATGGAACGCGATACTTTCGGCGAAATTGCGGTGCCCGCCGATCGTCTGTGGGGTGCCCAAACGCAGCGCTCGCTGCAGAACTTCAAGATTTCCACCGAAAAGATGCCGCGCGAACTCGTGCGCGCGCTCGCTCGCGTGAAACGCGCCGCCGCCCAGGTCAACAAGGACCTCGGCATGCTCGACGCGAAGAAGGCCGACGCCATCATCAAGGCCGCCGACGAAGTGATCGATGGCCAGCATGACGACGAATTCCCGCTGGCCGTGTGGCAGACCGGCTCGGGCACGCAGTCGAACATGAACATGAACGAAGTGCTCGCCAATCGCGCCAGCGAACTGCTTGGCGGCGTGCGCGGCGAAGCGCGCAGCGTGCACCCCAACGATGACGTGAACAAGGGCCAGTCGTCGAACGACGTGTTCCCGACGGCCATGAGCGTGGCCGCCCTCGACGCCCTCGTCAACCATCTCAAGCCCAACGTCGGCCAACTGCGCGACACGCTCGCCGCCAAGGCCCACGCCTATGACGACATCGTCAAGATCGGCCGCACCCACCTCCAGGACGCCACGCCGCTCACGCTCGGTCAGGAAATTTCGGGCTGGGTCGCGCAGATCAACCACGGCCTGAAGCACGTCGACGACGCCCTGCCCCACGTGGCGGAACTCGCACTCGGCGGCACGGCCGTCGGCACGGGCCTGAACGCGCATCCGGAATTCGCGAAGAAAGTGGCCGACGCGCTCGCACGCGACACCGGGCTGCCGTTCGTCACCGCGCCGAACAAGTTCGAAGCGCTCGCCGCCAACGACGCCATCGTCAACGCGCACGGCGCGCTCAAGACGCTCGCCGCCAGCCTGATGAAGATTGCCAACGACGTGCGCTGGCTGGCCAGCGGCCCGCGTTGCGGCATTGGCGAACTGATGATCCCGGAAAACGAACCGGGCAGCTCGATCATGCCGGGCAAAGTCAACCCGACCCAATGCGAAGCGATGACGATGCTGTGCGCTCAGGTGCTCGGTAACGACGTGGCGATCAACATCGGCGGCTCGATGGGCAACTTCGAGCTGAACGTGTTCAAGCCGATGCTCATCCACAACTTCCTGCAAAGCGTACGCGTGCTCGCCGACGGCGCCGTGAGCTTCAACGACAACTGCGCCATCGGTATCGAACCGAATCGCGCCCGCATCGCCTCGCTGCTCGAGGAGTCGCTCATGCTCGTGACCGCGCTCAACCCGCACATCGGTTACGACAAAGCCGCGCAGATCGCCAAGAAGGCGCACAAGGAAGGCACCACGCTTAAGGCGGCCGCCCTCGCCCTCGGCCATGTGACGGACGAGCAGTTCGACGCGTGGGTTCGCCCCGAGCAGATGGTCGGCAAGCGCTGATTCCTCGTTAGCGCCACACCGCCCCTCGTCACCGACGCATGCCCATTTCGCCGTTGCCTCCGCTGCATTGCCTGATTGCTTTCGACGCTGCCGTGCGGCACGCAAGCTTCACCCGGGCCGCAGCGGAACTCAACCTCACGCAAAGCGCCGTGAGCCGGCAGATCGCGCAGCTCGAGGAATTCCTCGGGCGCGCGCTCTTCACACGCGAACATCGCACGCTGCGGCTGACGGTGGCCGGACAACGCTACGCCGAGCAGATTCAGCGTCTGCTTGGCGAGTGCGCCGAAGCCACCGCCGATCTGATGAAGCGGCGCGGCGATCTCGATCTCACCGTGGCCTGTTCGTCCGGTGTGGCCGTGTTGTGGATGACACCGCAACTCATGCGCTTTCGCGCCGCCCATCCCGACATCAAAATTCGCGTGATCGTGAAAGACGGCATCACGTCGCTTTCCGCGTCGGAGTTCGATCTCGGCGTGTATTACGTGCGTAACGACCTGCCGCCGGCCTTCGCCGGACGGCGTCTGTTCGACGAGGAAGTCTTCCCCGTCTGTTCCCCCGCCTACCTCGACGGCCGCAAGCTCACGCCCGCCGATCTCGTCAACGAGACGCTGCTTCTCGTCGAAGACGGCCAGCGCAAGTGGATGTCATGGCCCGACTGGTTCGAGCTGCAAGGTGTCGGTGCCCGGAAATTCCCCCGCATGGTGAGCGCCAATCACTATCCGCTGCTCGTGCAGATGGCCATCGAAGGCGGCGGCATGGTGATGGGATGGCGTCACATGATCGACTCATGTCTCGACGCCGGCTTGCTCGTTCGCGCGTGCGAAGCGACCGCGAGTCTGGGCGGCGGCTACTACCTCATATGGCCTGCCGAGCGCCATGAGCATGCCGCAGCGCGAATTTTCCGCAACTGGATTTATTCCGAAACTCGTTTCCCATCATAGGGGTTACGTGTTTTTTTGAAAGTTGCCATGCGCCACACGCATGGCAACATGCGGAATTATCGTTTGGCCTGTCATTTTGTATGCACTACTTTGTGCTCTATCCGCGCACGTACACCGAGGCCATCGGGCCGCTTGTGCCCGGCTTCGGCAGACGTGATTCGACAAAAGCAGGCGTATTACCGGCATGACGTGAAAGCAAAGCACGCAACGGACGCCACCTATCCTCCGGGAGACCCAGATGCAGGCGACCTACGCAGTGCCTCAAGACAATATGGCTCGTCAGCGCCGTCACGCGATCGTGGCGACGGTGATCGGCAACGGTCTTGAATGGTTCGACTTCACCGTCTACAGCTTCTTCGCAGCCATTATCGCGAAACAGTTTTTCCCCACCGGCGACGATCTGTCGTCGTTCCTGCTCGCTGTCGCGACCTTTGGCGTGGGCTTCTTCATGCGCCCGGTCGGCGGCATCGTGCTCGGCATCTATTCCGACCGCGTGGGCCGCAAGGCAGCCCTGTCGCTCACCATTCTGCTCATGGCTGCCGGTACCGCGATGATCGGTCTGGCCCCGACCTACGATCAGATCGGTCTGGCCGCCCCCCTCATCATCGTGCTGGCGCGTTTGCTGCAAGGCTTCTCGGCCGGCGGCGAAATGGGTGGTGCAACCGCCTTCCTGACCGAATACGCCCCCGCCAATCAGCGCGCTTACTACTCGGCATGGATTCAATCGAGCATCGGCTTCGCCGTGTTGCTTGGCGCTGCCGTGGGTACGTTCGTCACGACGGAACTCGATAAGGCCTCGCTCGAATCCTGGGGCTGGCGTGTGCCGTTCATCGTCGGCATGCTGATCGGCCCGGTGGGTTTCTACATCCGTAACAAGATCGACGAAACGCCGACGTTCCAGCACGCCGAGAAGTCGGATACGCCGCTGCGCGACGTGTTCTCGCAGTATCCGCGCGAGACGCTCGCCAGCTTCTCGATGGTCGTGCTGTGGACGATCTGCACCTACGTGCTGCTGTTCTACATGCCGACGTATGCCCAGCGCGTGCTCAAGCTGCCCGCGTCCTACGGCTTCACGGCAGGCATGGTCGGCGGCGCAATGATTCTCGTGTTCGCACCCGTAGTGGGACGTCTGGCAGATCGCTACGGCCGCCGGCCGTTCCTGTCGGGTTCCGCACTGCTGATTCTGTTGCTTGCATGGCCGATGTTCACGTACCTGAACGTGGCGCCGGGTCTGCAATCGCTGCTCACGTTCCAGATCGTCTTCGGTCTGCTCATCGCCTGCTATACCGGCCCGATTCTCGCAGCGTTCGCCGAGCTGTTCCCGGCGAAGGTGCTCTCGACCGGGCTGTCGGTGGCCTATAACTTCGCGGTGACGATCTTCGGCGGCTTCGCTGCGCTCATCATCACGTGGCTGATCGCCCGCACGGGCAGCAACATGGCCCCGGCCATCTACGTGATCGTCGCGGCCACCATCAGCCTGATCGGCACGCGCTTCGTGAAGCCACTGCCCAAGGCCTGAGTTTTCTCTCATCGAGGCGCGCCCTGACCGGCGCGCCTTGTGTCTTTTGCAAGGAACTCCCCCCATGTCCGTTACCCTGCTTCGCGGCGGCAATGTGCTCGATGCGGCCGCCGGTCGTCTGCTCGAGCGTCACGACGTTGTTATCGAGGGCGATCGCATCACCGCTGTCAGCGCCACACCGCTCGATATCGATGGCGCCACGGTGATCGACGTCACCGGCAAGACCGTCATGCCCGGCATGATCGACTGCCATGTGCACGTGCTCGCCTCGCATCCCAACCTCGGCACGAACGCCAGCCAGCCGAACGTGCTCACTGTGCTCAAGTCGCTGCCGATCATGCAAGGCATGCTCAATCGCGGCTTTACGACCGTGCGCGACGCCGGCGGTGCCGACTGGGCACTGCAACAGGCCATTGAGCAAGGCGTGATTCCCGGCCCGCGCATTTTCCCGTCGGGCAAGGCGCTCTCGCAGACGGGCGGTCACGGCGATTTTCGGCCGCGCAGCGATACGCTCGAGCCGTGTTCGTGCGCGTTTCGCGCCGGGGCGATTGCCCGCGTGGTCGACGGCGTCGATCCGATCCGCCTCGCCGTGCGCGAGGAGATTCAGAAGGGCGCCACGCAGATCAAGCTGATGGCCTCGGGAGGGGTGGCATCGCCGGTCGATCCCATCGCCAATACGCAGTACTCGGAAGATGAAATCCGCGCCGCCGTGGCCGAAGCCGAAGCCGCGCAAACCTATGTGATGGCTCACGCCTACACGCCGCGTGCGATTGCGCGAGCTGTGCGTTGCGGAGTGCGTACCATCGAGCACGGCAATTTGTGCGATGCCGAGACGGCGAAGCTCATGGCCGAGAAAGGCGCCTATGTGGTGCCCACGCTGGTCACGTACGACGCCCTGGCCAAGGACGGTGCATCGCTGGGCCTGCCGCCGGAATCGGTCGCGAAGGTGGAAAGCGTGCAGCGCGCCGGTCGCGAATCGCTGTCGATCTATCGCGACGCGGGCGTGAAGATGGGCTTCGGCTCCGACCTGCTCGGCGATATGCACAAGTACCAGTCGGACGAGTTGACAATTCGTGCCGGCGTGCTGGGCACGGCCGACACGCTGCGCTCGGCCACGGTCGTCAGTGCGGAGATTCTGAATCGCGTGGGCGAACTGGGGGTGATCGCACCGGGCGCACTGGCCGATGTGCTGGTCGTCGATGGGAATCCGCTCGAATCGATTGAGGTACTCACCGGTCAGGGTGAAGGTATTCGCTGGGTCTTCAAGGACGGCAAGGTCGCGAAGCAACCGTAAGCTGCGGTGCTCACTGCCCCGCGTGATCGCGTAATGGGCACTGCATCGCCATATGAGCGCCTCTGCTGGTTTGGATCGGGTAACTCGGCTTAACACTGCTTTACACGGCCTAACACGAATAACGCCGCGATGTCTCGCACATCGCGGCGTTTCCTTTTTTGCCTCGCCGATACCACCGTCGCTCAAGATCACGCGACACCTCGTTTACAACAATCCGTCAAACGAATGAAAAGCGCACGCGGGCGACGCTGCCTAGACTTCGTGAAATGTTGTCGACGGAGGGTCCCCCCAAATGAAGCTCGTTCCGCAAAACTACATATCGCTTGGCTTCGACACCGTGGCCCCGCCATGGCCGACTGCCGATTCCACGACCTCCCCCGAATGGAAGCATGTTGCCGTTCGCCAGCAGATGCCGATCGTCGGCGCGTCATCGCCGCCTGCCGACACCTCTCCCACCATCGAGACCCTGCGCGAGGGCATCCTCGAGAGCTTCGCCACGATCAAGCGCGACTGGAATGCCGCTGCGCAAACGGTCGCCCCCGACGCAGTCCGCGGGAAATTATCCAACGAGTACGACGTCATCGTCAGACTGTCCGAAGCCGTCTCCACCCATCAGGCGTCCGACCTCCTCAGCATCGATAAGCTGATCGAGACGTTCGAGAGCGCGGTCGAGAGAATCTGCGATGCCCGCGATATTTCCCTGACGTCGCTCAAGATCAGGAGCGTCGACGCGCAACGCTCGATCTCCGACCCTGAACAATTGATGCCGAAAGCACGGGCCGCATTCGAAGCACTGGGGCACTTGAAAGCGGCGCTCGACACGATGGTGTGCGCGTCGTCCGCGCGACGGCTTCTGGAAGACAAGCGTCAGGGCCTGAACGGCGCCAACATGACGCCAGAGGGGCTCAAACAGGCCAAGGCGGAGTTGCACAAAGCGTTCGAAGTCACGGGCGACCTGCTCAGCAAGACCGAGCCGCTGATTCATCACTATCTGACGCAGGCGCAGACCGCCATTCCGGGAGAGAAACGGCGATGGAAGACGAAAATCGCGATCCTCGTCACGTTTCTCGTCATCACCGTATCGTTGGGTGTGGCGTCGATAGCGGTTCCCGCGCTGTTGCCTGCGCTTGCGGGCCTCGCCCTCGGGCTGAAGATCGCCACGACAGGGGTCGGCATCCTGACCGCACTCAACGGGATCTGCAACGTCTTCGCGTACGCGCGCAATCGCGGCTGGGGTCAGCTATCTAACGAAATCACCGCAGTCAAGAATCTGAACGACGCCATCAATCGGGGAATAGAAGCCAGACATGGGATCCATCAGTCTGGCGCGACCACGCAGATACAAGAGCGTCTCGACAAGATCAATCACGAAATCACGCACGCCACACGCAATCAACGCACATTGAACCGAAAGTTCGAGAATTTCGACCGCGACGACATCAAAACCCAACTTTGACGGCGGGCCAAAGGGGTCGGAGACGGTCTAGTCACCAAGAGGAGGAAATCCATCATGCGTCCTACCAGCAACGCCTTTTTTGCGCCCGCGGCCGATCCGGGGCAAAGCTATCGAGCCGCCGCCGCCGAAGGCCGGATCATCGACACCCTGACCGACATTGAGACCGGACTGTCGGAGCTTCTGAGTATGCAGAACGCAGCACTCTCGCGCATCGACCATCTCATCGCCCAATCGGGCACGCGCACCGTGACGCGAGCCGCCTCCGCCGACAATGCGCAATCCTCGCAACGTGTCGAAGCGCTAAGGAGCGACATCACGCGCTGCCGGTCGTGCGGCAACCTCGAGACGATCTCCACGCAGCTCTGATACCTCCGCCGAGCGCTGGTTTGCAGTGCCCCGACACAAGCGCCAACGACCATAAAAAAAAGCAGCCCGGATGGGCTGCTTTCTTCTTTGCCGATAACACCGTCGGGCGAGTCGGCAAGCCTTACTTCTTCCAGCCCGGCGTGACAAACACCGAGCGCACGTCGTCGAGCGTTAGCGCGACCGTTTCGCGTGCGCGTTCGGTGCCCGCACGCAGCATGTCCCACACGAAGTCCGGATTCCTGGCGTATTCCTCACGGCGCTCGCGCATCGGGCGAAGCATTTCCTGCAATCGCTCTTCCAGACGCGCCTTTACCTTCGAGTCGGCCAGACCGCCGCGCACATAGTGATCCTTGAGCGCCTGCAACCCTTCCTTGTCCTCGTCGAAGGCATCGAGATAGGCGAACGCGACGTTACCTTCGAGGTGCCCCGGATCTTCCACCTTCAGATGCAGCGGGTCGGTGTAGCACTTCTTCACCGCAGCGCGGATCTCGTCCGGCGTCGACGAAATATTGATCGCGTTGCCCAGCGACTTGCTCATCTTGGCCTTGCCGTCGATGCCCGGCAAACGTCCGATCGGCGGCACCAGCGCCTTCGTTTCGACGAGGATCTCGCGATCGGCCAGACGGTTCAGACGGCGCACGATTTCGTTCGTCTGCTCGATCATCGGCAACTGATCTTCGCCAACCGGCACGAGCGTGGCGCGAAACGCCGTGATGTCCGCCGCCTGACTCACCGGATACGTGAGGAAGCCGGCCGGAATGTCGCGCTCGAAGTTGCGCAGAACGATCTCCTGCTTGACGGTCGGATTGCGCTCCAGGCGCGCCACGGTCACCAGATTCAGATAATAGAACGTGAGTTCGGTCAGCTCGGGCAGCCACGTCTGCACGCAGATGGTCGTCACCGTCGGATCGATGCCGACAGCCAGATAGTCGAGCGCCACTTCCGAGACGTTTCGGTGAACCTTGCCGCGATCGTCCGTATTGTCGGTCAACGCCTGCGCGTCGGCGACCAGAATGAACTGCTTGTACTCGTGCTGATACGCCACGCGGTTTTTCAGACTGCCGACGTAGTGACCCAAATGCAGCGGGCCGGTCGGGCGGTCACCCGTGAGGATCACCTTGCGATCCGCAGGTGCCTTCGAAACACTCATTTTCCTCTCCGTAATCAAGCGCTTATGGCAATTCCCGACGCCTCGCGGGCAGTCGACGGCTTCCCGTCGTCACGCCCTCTGCGGCATCCGGTTCACCCAGTTGCGTCAACCGTAACCCCCGAATGGTAGCGCGTCGGCCCGATGACAGTACAGAAACGCGCTCGGTGCGGGTCGGCACCTCCGGCGACGAAGCATGCGTGCGCCCATGAAAAACGGGGGCCGCAGCCCCCGTTCCGTGCATTTCGAGCATCAACGCCGATCCGAAACCGGCATCCGCTCCCCCAAGCGGCTCAGCGTGACGTCACCACCGGAATGCCTGCCAGCGACTTGCCGCGCTTGCGCGCGTGCGCCAGCGCCTGCTCGACGGCGTTACCGGTGGCCGGCGTCACGCCCAGCCGGCCGGCGATCGTGGCTTCGACGCGCTTGGCCATCGCCAGATTCGCGAGCTTCACATGACCGTAGCCGCGAATCTTTGCCGGGGCTTCGGCCAGCGCCACCCCATCGGCCAGCGTATCGGCCGACAGACAGGCCAACGCACGTTCGATCGTCGTACGGTAGTCCGCGATCAACTGACGCTCCATGCGGCGCTCCAGCGTGTAACCGAAGACGTCGAGCGCCCCGCCGCGCAACCCGCGCAGCTTCGCCATCCCCCGCAGCACCGGCCACAGCCACGGCCCAATGGTCACCTTCTTCGGTGCCGCGCCGTTCTTGCCGCGTGCGATGAGCGGCGGTGCCATATGGAACTCAAGGCGGAAGTCGCGACCCGGCTTGCCTTCGAAGGCCTCGCCCAACGAATCGGCAAACGCCGTGTGCGCATACAGGCGAGCCACTTCGTACTCGTCCTTGTAAGCCATCAGACGCGACAGTTGCTGCGCGACGGCGCGCGAGAGGCGTCCCGGTGCGCCGGACACCCGTGTTTCCGCATCGGCCACCCGCTTCACGAAGCTCGCGAATTGCGCCGCATACGCCGCGCTCTGGTACTGCGTGAGCAGATCCACACGGTGTGCGACGAGCGTATCGAACGTCATGTCGTCGGCGACCGGCGCATGCACCGGGGCATGCGCCGCCTTGGCCGACGTCTGCGTCAATGCCACCGGATCTCCCGCCGCCAACCGGCCGATCGCCAGCGCCAATTGGTTCATCGGCACCGCCACGTTGTTCAGTTCGATGGCGCGTTGCAGCGCGTGCAGCGATACCGGTACCAGACCCAGTTGCCATGCGAAGCCAAGCATGATGATGTTCGCGCCCATCGTGTCGCCGAGGAAACGCTGTGCGAGCGCTTGCGCGTCGCAGGCATCGAGCTTGGCGTTGCCTGCGGCGTGATGCATCTTCGCGAGCAGCGCGTCGGCGTGAAGATTCGCGTCGGGGTTCTGCACGAATGTCGCGTTCGGAATGGCGTGCGTGTTGACGACCACGCGCGTGCGGTCGCGACGCACGGTTTGCAGCGCATCGGCACTCGCGCCCACCACCATGTCGCAAGCGAGCAGCACGTCGGCCTGCTGCGTGTCGATACGCACCTGATTGAGCGCTTGCGGCGTGTTGGCGAAACGCACGAACGACAGCACGGCGCCGCCCTTCTGCGCGAAGCCCATGAAGTCGAGCACCGAGGCGCTCTTGCCTTCGAGGTGCGCCGCCATCGTGATGAGCGCGCCGATCGTCACCACTCCGGTGCCGCCCACGCCCGTGACCATGATGTCGAACGGCACGTCGCCCGCGAGCGCTGCCGGTTGAGGCAGCGCATTCAGACGTCCTTCAAAAGCCGCCTGATCGAACGCCGCTGCGAGCGCCTTCTTCAACTGCGCGCCCTTGACCGACACGAAGCTCGGGCAGAAACCGTTCACGCAGGAGAAGTCCTTGTTGCACGACGATTGATCGATGCGGCGCTTGCGTCCCAGCGCCGTTTCCACCGGTTCGACCGACAGACAATTCGAAGCCACGCCGCAATCGCCGCAGCCTTCGCAAACCGCCTCGTTGATGAACAGACGGCGATCCGGATTCGGGAACTCATTTTTCTTGCGGCGGCGACGCTTCTCGGCCGCGCATGTCTGATCGTAGATGAGCACAGTCGTGCCGGGAATCTCGCGCAGCTCGCGCTGCACAGCGTCGAGTTCGCTGCGATGGTGGAACGTCGTGCCCTTCGGAAACTGTCCTTCGTGACCGATGTACTTCTCCGGTTCGTCGCTCACCACGACGAGTTTTGCAATGCCCTCGGCTTCGACCTGGCGCGCAATCTGCGGCACCGAAATCGAGCCGTCGACCGGCTGGCCGCCCGTCATCGCCACGGCGTCGTTGTAAAGAATCTTGTAGGTGATGTTCGCCTTCGAGGCCACGGCCTGACGAATGGCGAGCAGGCCCGAGTGGAAGTACGTGCCGTCGCCCAGATTCTGGAAAACATGCGGACGTTTGGTGAAGTGCGAATGCGCGGCCCAGTCCACACCTTCGCCCCCCATCTGGATCAGCCCCGTGGTGTCGCGATCCATCCACGACGCCATGAAGTGACAACCGATACCCGCCTGCGCGATGGAGCCCTCGGGCACCTTCGTCGACGTATTGTGCGGACAACCCGAGCAGAAATACGGCACGCGACGCACACCGTCGGCCGCATTCGACAGAATCTCGTGCGCGACGAGATCGACCACACGCTCACGGCGATCCAGTGCCGGGCGATGCTTCGCCAGCCACTCGGCGAACACCGGCAGCACGCGCGACGGACGCAACTCGCCCAGCGCGGAGAGCAACGCGCGGCCTTCGGCGTCGGTCTTGCCGAGCACGATCGGACGCGTGCCCGTCGTGCGGTTGTAGAGATATTGCTTGATCTGCTGCTCGACGACCGGGCCCTTCTCCTCGATCACGAGGATTTCCTTCAGACCGGCGACGAAGGTGTCCAGACGCGACAGGTCAAGCGGAAACGACAGCCCGACCTTGTAGATGCGCACGCCGGCGGCGGCGAGATCGTCGACAGTGATGTCCAGGCGGCGCAGCGTCTCCATCAGGTCGAGATGTGCCTTGCCGCACGTCACGATTCCGATGTCGGCCTCGGGGGCGGGAGCGATCCACTTGTCGATGCTGTTCATACGGGAGAACGCACGCACGGCGTCGAGCTTGTCAGCCAGACGCGCTTCGAGTGCGAGGCTCGGTAAATCGGGCCAGCGGTTGTGCAGGCCGCCTGCCGGCGCGACGTAATCGAGCGGCTCGGTCCAGTCGGTGCGGATCTTGTCGAGGTCGACCGTGCCGCGCGACTCCACCGTCTCGGAGATCGCCTTGAGGCCCGCCCACGCGCCCGAGAAGCGCGACAGCGCATAGCCGTACAGACCGAATTCGACGAGTTCGCCGATGTCGGCCGGGTTGAGCACGGGCATGCTCCACGACATCATCGTGAAGTCGCTCTGATGCGGCATCGACGACGACACGCAGCCGTGATCGTCACCCGCGACCACGAGCACGCCGCCGTGACGTGATGCCCCGTAGGCGTTGCCATGCTTGAGCGCGTCGCCGGCACGGTCCACGCCCGGGCCCTTGCCGTACCACATGCCGAACACGCCTTCAACAGTGCGCTCGGGGTCGGCTTCCACGCGTTGCGTGCCCATGACGGCAGTGCCGCCCAGTTCCTCATTGATCGCCGGCAGGAACTTGACGTTGGCCGCATCGAGCAGTTTCTTCGCCTTCCACAACTGCTGATCCACGCCACCGAGCGGCGAGCCGCGATACCCGCTGACGAAGCCCGCCGAGTTCAGGCCACGGGCGGCGTCGAGTTGGTGTTGCATCAGCAAAATGCGCACGAGCGCCTGCGTACCGGTCAGGAAAATCTGACCGCGGCGGGCCGTGAGCGCGTCGGAGAGCTGGTAATCGGGATGGGCCAGGGGGTTGGCCGTCGGCGTCGCAAGCGCGGCGCGCATGGGGGCATTCATTGGGTATCTCCTGATCCCCGCAGCCAGCACCGGACGGATGTGACCGGGTGTCGGCCGTGCTTTGGGGAGCTTCTGTTCTGTTCGTCTCAACGCACTAGCCGCATAGCGCGGGCACGCGTTGGTATGCAAGCAGTGTATGGGGAGGCGGGAGAAAGATTTTTACTATTTCACTCATTCTGTCGCACAATTAGAAACGTTCATTTCGAAAAAGGCGCTTTAAGGAAATGGAATTACTCGACAATTTTGCCCGTCAAATCCTGCGCCTATTGCAGATCGACTCGCGCCGCTCGGCGCAAGAACTGTCTGAAAACGTGGGCCTGTCGGCCACGCCGTGCTGGCGACGCATCAAGGACATGGAGCAAAGCGGGGTGATCCAGCGCTACACGGTGCTGCTCGACCGCGAAAAGCTGGGCCTGCATGTGTGCGCGCTGGCCCATGTGCAACTCACCCGCCACACCGAGGGCGGCACGGAACAGTTCGAGCGCGAAATCCGCACCTGCCCGGAAGTCACCGAGTGCTACAGCACGACGGGCGAGGCCGACTACATCCTCAAAATCGTGGCGCCGGACATCAAGGCCTACGACGCGTTTCTTCACGAGCACATCTTCCGTCTGCCCGCCGTGGCCAACGTGAAGACAAGCGTCGTGCTGCGCGAAATCAAGTTCGATACGAGTCTGCCGATCTGACGCCGCCCTTTCGCCGCTTTCCCATTTGTCGACATCGCACGACATATCCCCTTGACGTGCCGTCACTTCTCCGCTAAAAATGCAAATGATTCTCATTTAAGTTTTTCGTCCCAAGGCCGGGTCTCTGCGGCCGGGTGGTACGAGATTTTCGCCAGCCGCGCCTGCCTGCGTGTTCCTCAGCGTCGATGACGATGCTGCCTACACGCCGATTGCCACGAGCGCTTGCCAGCCAGAAACGGGGTTTTCTTGCACTGGGAGCCAGCAGTGAAGCAGTCGTCGAGCGGCGGGGGCCGCACCTTTGTCATGTCCATGCGCCGGAATTACGGCGCCAACGGTTCGATCCGTGCCATTCGCGGCGGCGGAAATCGAGCCGAAGACTCGCAACGCCAAACTGCGCGCGCGCCTCGCCGGCGTCTGCAACCGCTCGCAGGCGCGGTGCTCGCCGCGTTCTGGTTGCCTGCCGCTTTCGCACAACAAGCCACGTCCGAGGGTGCGACTCAGCCAGCCGGTCCGGCCCAGACGATTCAGCTCGCGCAAGCATCGTCCAACGCGCCGTTGCAACTCGCCGACGCCAATCTGCGAGAAGTGAACGTGACAGCAACGCGCACACCGACCGAAGCGGAACGCACTCCCGCGTCCATCTCGGTCATCACCGATCAGGATCTCGAAGAACAGCAAGCGCAGGACATCAAGGAAGCACTGCGCTACGAGCCAGGTGTCACGGTACGCCGCGCGCCGTATCGTCCCGCATCGGCAGCGGCCGGCGGCGGTCGCGACGGCAATTCGAGCATCAACATCCGGGGTCTCGAAGGTAACCGTGTGGCGCTCTTCGAAGACGGCATCCGCATGCCCTCCTCTTACTCGTTCGGCCCGCTCGAAGCCGGCCGTGGCGACTACATGAGCATGGACCTGCTGCGCCGCATCGAAATCCTGCGCGGCCCGGCATCGTCGCTGTACGGCAGCGACGGCCTGACCGGCGTCGTCAACTTCCTCACCAAAGATCCGCAAGACCTGCTCGACGTATTCGGCAAGTCGACCTACTTCTCGCTGCGTCCGTACTACAACTCGATGGACCGCAGCTTCGGCACCACCGCGCAGGCCGCGTGGGGGGGCGAGCAGTGGCAGGGCATGGTGATCGTCGACGGCAACAAGGGGCACGAACTCGACGGCAAGGGCACCAACAACTCGGCCAGCACGTCACGCACGAGCGCCAACCCGCAGGACGCCAACGGCGACTCCGTACTCGGCAAGCTGGTCTTCAAAGCCACGCCAAGCTCGACATTCAAGCTCACGGGCGAGACCGTGCGCCGCCGTGTGGACTCGAATGTTCTGTCGGCCGTCAATCCGCCGGCGACACTCGGCCTGAACACGAGCGACCGTCTCGAGCGTAATCGCGTGAGCCTCGATTACGACTTCAACGACGCCTCGCAGGCATACGTCCAGAACGTCCACGCGCTGCTGTACTTCCAGGATGCGAAGAACAGCCAGTACGCGTACGAGAAGCGCACGGCGGGCGATCGCACGCGCGACAACACATACAAGGAGCGCACCGTCGGCGGCTCGCTGCAAGCGCAGAGCAACTTCGCGACCGGCCCGCTCACGCACAAGCTCGTGTACGGCACCGACGCGAGCCTCGCGTACATCACCAGCTATCGCAACGGTACGCTGCCGGGCGTGGGCGAGTCGTTCCCGAACAAAGCGTTCCCGGACACGGATTACACGCTCTTCGGCGCGTATTTGCAGGACGAGATCCGATACGGTGCGCTCACCGTCACGCCGGGCATTCGCTACGACGCCTATTGGCTCTCGCCGAAGCAGAACGACCCGCTGTACGTTTCGCAAACGTCTTCGGGCGCACGTGTGCAACCGACGTCGTCGAACGATTCCGCGTTCTCGCCGCGTCTGGCGATCATGTACGAGATCGCGCCGTCGCTGATTCCGTATGTGCAATACGCACGCGGCTTCCGCACACCGACCCCGGATCAGGTCAACAATGGCTTCTCGAATCCGATCTTCGGCTACATGTCGATCGCGAATCCGAACCTCAAGCCCGAAACAAGCGACACGTTCGAGCTGGGTTTGCGCGGACGTCTCGCTACCACGCTCGGCCCGGTCACGTACAGCACCGCGGTCTTTGCGGGCAACTATCGCAACTTCATCTCGCAGCGGAGCATCAGCGGCTCGGGCCGTCCGAACGATCCGCTCATCTACCAGTACGTGAACTTCAGCCGCGCGCGCATTCAGGGTTGGGAAGGCCGTGCCACGTGGGCGCTCAAGGGCGGCGTGACGGTGCGCACCGCCATGGCCTACACGCATGGCACGACCGAAGACAACGGTGCCGCCAATCAACCGCTGAACACCGTCAACCCGTTCTCGATGGTGCTCGGCGTGCGTTACGAGCCGAACAGCACGTGGTTCGCACAAGCCGACCTGCTCTTCCAGGCCGCCAAGTCGCAAAGCCAGATCGCGAAGACCTGCACATCGGGCGCGCAGCAGAACCAGAATTGCTGGGCACCGCCGTCGTCGATCGTGCTCGATCTGTCGGGCGGTTATCACATCAACAAAAACGCCACGCTCTATGCGGGCGTCTACAACGTGTTCGACCGCAAGTACTGGAACTGGTCGGACGTGCGCAACATCGCCGATAACTCGACCGTCAAGGACGCGTATTCGGCACCGGGCCGCAGCGTGGCTGTGAGCCTGAAGCTCCAGTACTGATTCCGCAGATCGACCTCAGCACCGCGCCGGCGCGCCCGCACTTCGTTGGTTCGACGCCCGTCGGCGCATGCCAGCCATTGCCAGCCAACCCGCAACAAAGGACTCGCCATGATGAACGCTCAAAACGCTATCCCCGCCGCCCGTCCGGCGTTCCCCGCGCTCGCCGACGTCACCCGTCTGCGCAGCGAATTCCAACGTGTGAAGACCGAACAGAACCTGCGCGATCGCGACGCCGCGGCCGCACTGGGCGTGTCCGAAGGCGAGACGGTCGCCGCTTTCGTCGGTGAGCACGTCGTGCGTCTGCGCCCCGAATTCACCGAGATTATCGAAGCGCTGCCCGCACTGGGCCGCGTGATGGCGCTCACGCGCAACAACGCCGCCGTGCACGAAAAGGACGGTCAGTACGAGAAGCTCTCGCACACGGGCACCATCGGCCTCGGTCTCGGCAAGGACCTCGACCTGCGCATCTTCTATCACCAGTGGGCCTTCGGATACGCCGTCGAGACGCCTGCGGAAAACGGTCCGCGTCGCTCGCTCCAGTTCTTCGATAAGGCCGGCACTGCCGTGCACAAGATGTTCCTGCGCGATCACAGCGATGTAGCCGCGTTCGAGGCCCTTGTCGCGCGCTTTCGCGCCGACGACCAGACGCCCGGCCAGCACGTCGTCGCCGCCGACGCACCGAAGGCCGAAACGCCCGACGCCGATATCGATGTGGCGGCCTTCCAACGCGACTGGCTCGCCATGACCGACACGCACCAGTTCTTCGACTTGCTCAAGCGTCACGGCGTATCGCGCGCACAGGCGCTGCGTCTGGCCCCGGACGGTCATGCGCAGAAGGTGCACGCCGCTTCGGTCCGAACACTGCTCGAAGACGCCGCAGGCACCGATCTGCCGATCATGGTGTTCGTCGGCAATGCGGGCATGATCCAGATTCACACCGGCCCCGTGAAGCACATTCGCGTGATGGGCCCGTGGGTCAACGTGCTTGATCCGGGCTTCAACCTGCACTTGCGCGAAGACCTTGTCGACACGGCGTGGCTCGTGCGCAAGCCGACGTCGGACGGCATCGTCTCGTCGCTCGAATTGCTCGACGCTTCGGGCATGGTCATCGCCATGTTCTTCGGCGAGCGCAAGCCGGGTCAGGCCGAGCGCGAAGACTGGCGCGAGACGCTGGTGCGCGTGGAGGGTGCCGCAGGTTCGCAAAGCGTAGCGGAGGCATCGAAGTGAACGAGTCAATCGACGCGCGCGGCACCTCGCGGCGCGCACTGCTGACCGGGGGCGCTACGCTCGTCGCCGGTGCGTGGCTGGGCACGCTCGTGTCCGCAACGCGCGCCAGCGCGGCCTCGCCCGCCGCGCCGGGTGACGGTGGACCCAAGCGCGTCGTGGTCGCTGGCGGCGCGCTCACCGAGATCGTCTACGCACTCGGCGCGCAAGACCGCGTGATCGCCAACGATCTGACCAGCCTGTATCCGGAAGCGGCCACCAGGCTGCCCAAGATCGGCTATCTGCGCACGCTGTCGGCCGAGGGCGTGCTCTCGCTGCATCCCGACCTGCTGCTGGCGGGCGCGGAAGCAGGCCCGCCCAACGTGCTGTCGCAAATCGCGGCGGCAGGGGTCCCGGTCAAACGCTTCGCGCACGGCTACACCGCCGAATTGGTGCGCGACAACATTCGTGACATCGCCGCCGCCCTGCGAATGAACGACGCGGGGCTTCGCGTGGCGGGCCGCTTCACATCGGACTGGCTGCGTATTCGTGACCAGATCGAGCAGCGATACGGCATTGCGCGACGCCCGCGCGTGCTGTTCATCCTCGGTCACACGGGCAATCAGGTGATGGTCGCCGGGCAGGACACCGCCGCCGACGCCATGCTCACGTATGCAGGTGCCGAGAACGCGCTGCGCGGCTTCAACGGATACCGGCCGCTCACCGCCGAAGCGGCGGTTGCAGCGCAGCCCGATGTGCTGCTCACGACGACGACCGGGCCATCGTCCGCCGATCCTGCGGCAGCGTTGCTCGCACAGCCGGGGCTGGCGAACACACCCGCCGGACGCGCCAAACGCGTGGTGAGTTTCGACGCGTTGTACCTGCTCGGCTTCGGCCCGCGTCTGCCACAGGCGGTGGCCGATCTCGCGCAGCGCGTGCACGCCACATGAATGTGACCCGGTGCGTCGCTATGCACGGTTTGGCCCTGCACGCCAGGGCCATCCAAAAATCCGCCAATCGCCAGTGAACGAAGACATGTCAGCCGCTCCTCCGATTCCGAAGCCATTGCCGTCCCGCAGCGCTGAGACGACGCCGGCCTCGGCCACCGCCTCTGCTTTGGCGCAAACCAACGCCGCGCGTCGCCGCCCGGCGCAGTGGATCGTCATGGCGGTGCTCGCCGGCTTGCTCGCCGCCGCCGTGCTCGCCGCCCTGTGCGGCGGCGCCTATCGCATTGCGCCGGGCGAAGCCGTCATGGCGTTGTTCCGGGGGGCCACAGGCGACTTCGCGCAGGATCAGGCGCGCAACGTCATGCTGCAGATCCGGCTGCCGCGCATCGTGCTTGGCATGCTCGTCGGTGCGGGATTCGGTGCCGCTGGCGCTGCGCTGCAAGCCCTCTTTCGCAATCCGCTCGCCGACCCCGGCCTGATCGGCGTGGCCAGCGGCGCCGCGCTGGGTGCGGCCGGTGTCATCGTGTTGGGCGGTGTCATGCTGCCCGCCGCGCTCGCCGCGTCGCTCGGCCTGTGGCTGCTGCCTGTGGCAGCGTTCTCCGGCGCGCTCGGTGTCACAGCGCTCGTTTATCGACTGGCAGCGGGACGCGGACGTCTCGCCTTGCCCCTGTTGTTGCTCGCGGGCATCGCCATCAATGCCGTGTCGGGAGCCGTCATCGGTCTGCTCACCTATCTCGCCAACGATACGCAGTTGCGCACACTCACGTTCTGGACCCTCGGCAGTCTCGGCGGCGCGCAATGGTCGATGCTCGCGGTGATCGTGTGGCCGGTCGCGCTGGGCGTCATTGCACTTGCCACGCAGTGCCGTTCGCTGAACGCGCTGTTGTTGGGCGAAGCGGAAGCGCTGCATCTCGGTGTTGCCGTGCAGTCGGTCAAGCGCCGCGTGATGGTGGCGTGCGCGCTTTGTGTCGGTGCGCTTGTGGCGTCGAGCGGCATGATCGGGTTCATCGGCCTGATTGCTCCGCATATCGTGCGTCTGGTGGTCGGTCCCGATCCGCGTGCGGTACTGCCAGCGGCAGCGCTCTTCGGCGCGATCCTGACGCTGCTCGCCGATCTCGTCGCGCGTACGTGGGTGGCGCCGGCCGAGTTGCCGCTGGGTATTCTCACGGCACTGCTCGGCGCCCCATTCTTCCTCATGCTGCTGTGGCGGCGCCGCGCACAGTTCGGGCTGTGATGAAACCGGACCGACGACAAAGGACATCGCGATGCTCAGTGCACACAACCTGACGATTGCTCACACCGATTCGCCCGTGCTCGACGGGTTGTCGCTCGACATCCGTCCCGGCGAACTCCTCGTACTGCTCGGCCGGAACGGCGCGGGCAAGAGCACGTTGCTCAAGGCGCTCGCGGGGGAACCGCTGCCACCGCGCGCGCATCTGAGCGGCACCATTACGCTGGGCGGCGCGCCGCTCTCACAGTATTCGACGGCGGCGCTGGCGCGTCTGCGTGCAGTGCTGCCGCAAACGGCTCAGTTGTCGTTTCCGTTCAGCGCACTCGAAATCGTCACGATGGGACGTTTGCCCTTCCCAAGATCGCGCGGACGTGGGGCGGCAAGCAAGATCGTGAAGAGCGACACGGAAATCGCGACGCTCGCGCTGGAGCGCGTTGGCGCACTGCCGTTGCTGCATCGCGACGTGACGACGCTTTCGGGTGGCGAATGGGCGCGCGTGCAGTTCGCGCGTGTGCTGGCGCAGCTTTGGCCGCACGACGACGATGCGTTGACACCGTCTGTACCGCGCTATCTGTTGCTTGACGAACCGACAGCGGCGCTCGACCTCGCCCATCAGCATCACCTGCTCTCGCTGACGCGTGAACTTGCCGGTACTTGGGGATTTGGCGCGATGGCCATCGTGCACGACGTCAACCTTGCGGCGCGTCATGCCGACCGCATGGCGTTGCTCGCCGACGGACGCATTCTCGCCACCGGCACACCGCGCGAAGTGATGCGCGCCGACCTCATCGAGACAACGCTGGGTCTTCCGGTCCACGTCATTACGCCGCAGATGTCGCCGGGCTATCCGGGGCTCGCCGGTGCTTCGGCAGGCGTACCCTTCGCGCTTCCGGCCTAAATCCGCGACGCGATCGCGCTTCGGCGTGATCCGCGTCTCACCATCTCACCATCTCACCATCTCACCATCTCACCATCTCACCATCTCGCCACTGCATCGCTGCACGGCGTAGGCGTGGCCTTACGACACCGGCACACCGTCCTTCGCGAGATTGGCGCGCGCGCACAGCACGGCAGCAAGATCCCACAACGCGTAACCCACGCTCTTGAAAAGCACGGGCCCGCTCGACCGGAAGCGATCGGGCGTGATGATCGCGTCGAGTAGCGGCGCGGCACGGCCCCAGTCAATGGCGGCATGCAGCAGATCGCCGGCTTCGTGCTTGACTTCCCAGGTGTCGACGACGAGCGTGCCGCGCACGGCGGCATCGCGGCACAACTGCGGCGGCAACTCCCGCATGTCGGGGCGGAACGACCCCACACCGGCAACGAAGATGTCATCGCGCCAGCGATGCACGTCGCTATCCGGCAGCACAGGCTCGTTGCTGGTTGTCGCGGCAATCACGATGCTCACGGAATTCAGCACCGGCTCGACGGCGTCGATGACCGTCGCTTCCACGCCGAGGGTGGCGGCGTGATCCGCGAGCGCATGCGCGCGTTCCGGGCTGCGCGAGAAGATCATGAAATGACGCGTACCCATCCCTGCGGCAAAGGCCTCGAGATGCGCACGAGCCTGCACGCCGGCGCCAACGATCAGCACCGGCCCCTTCGGGCGGGGCGCAAATTTGCGGGCAGCGAACAGCGTCACGGCGGCGGTGCGACGCCCCGTAATGGTCGGTCCATCGAGCAACATGAGACGTTCGCCCGTATGCGGATCGAACACCATCACCTCACCGATGATGGACGGTTTGCCCGCACGGCAATTCTCGGGATGAATGGTGATGTGCTTGGTCATCGCCACATCGCGATTGGTGGCAGGCATCACCAGCAGCACGCCACCTCGGCGGCCGCGTTCCGGTTCGGTCAGGGAAAAATGCAGACGCTCAGGCGCGCGCGCGGTGCCCGAGCGCATCTCCATGAGCATGGCCTCGATACCGTCGGCCAACTGAGGATAAGGCAGCAACTGCGCGGTTTGGCGCGCGTCAAGCGTGATCATCGATATGTCTCCGCTCCGGGGCGTGCGCCGTCGGCGGCAGGACCTGAACTCGTCGCCTTCACATCGCGTCACGCATTGACAGTCTCGTTTCAGTGTAGCGTGCATCGCGTGGACGCGTCTGCCACATCAAAAATTAATCCTGACAAATCCCATCGAGCGCACATGCGCTCAGCGACTCGCATTGCGCATGCGCTTGCCATCGGTCAATGTCGCACCGCGTACCTCGAAACGTATGCTGTCGCGAACGACGCCGGCAGCGTCGACAAGCTCGAGCGTGTGACGCCCGGGCCACGGCAGCCAGCCCGTGCGCGCGCCCCCCGCAAGCGGCTTGCCGTCGAGCCGCCACGCGGCCCCTTTGGGCCAAGCGGCCGCCACCTGAAACCACAGTCGCTGGTTGGCGGGCGGGATGTCGGGGTCCAGTGCCACGATGGTGCCGTCGGCCGGCCCGGCAATTCGCCAGAGCGGCCCGCCGGGCGCTTTGGTCGCGAGTGACGAAAGGGCAATCGTGCTTTGCGAAGTACCGGGAAGAAACCACTCTTCGCGTGTAGGTTCAACGTGCTCCGCGTATTGCACTGCGACATGCTCGAGACCCGGCGGCGGCGCTGGCGGCAGGCTTGCCGTCCGGCGATGCAGATAGTCCATCATGCGATGCCAGATGGGCGCCGCACCCGACACCCCGGAGACGTCCCACATCGGCGCACCATCGGCGTTACCGACCCAAACGCCGACGGTATAGCGCCGCGAGTACCCGACGGCCCAGTTGTCGCGCATGTCCTTGCTGGTGCCGGTCTTCACGGCGGTCCAGTAACGCGTGGAGAGCGGACTATCGAGGCCGAACGTGCGGGTGCGCGCCTGCCGGTCCGCAATCATGTCCGACACGATGAAACTCACCTGCGGGGAAAAGACAGCCGTATGTCCCTCGGACCGGACCGTTCCCCTGGCGTTGTCGCCGCGCGTGCGGGCCGTCTCGGGCATACGTTCCTTCACACCGCTGGCAGCACCGCCGTTGGCCAGTGCACGATAGGCGTTCGTCAGCGAAAGCAGCGTAACGTCGGCGCTGCCGAGGGCAAGACGGTAACCGTAGTAGTCGCCGCTCTGCGTGAGCGGCAGGCCGAGCGCGACGAGCGTCTGGGCGAACCGGCGCGGTGTGACCATCACGAGCGTGCGCACGGCAGGCACGTTCAGCGACGAACCCAGCGCAGTGCGTGCGCTCACCCATCCCTTGAAATGCCGGTCGTAGTTCTGCGGAATGTACAGGCCGCCGCCCGTGGGCAGATCGATGGGTGAATCGTCCAGGAGCGACGCCGCCGTCAGGCGCTGCTCGGCAATCGCCTGCGCGTAGAGAAATGGTTTGAGTGTCGAACCGGCCTGCCGTAACGACGTGACACCGTCGACCTGTGCGGCGGAAGACAAGACGCCCGACGATCCCACCCAGGCAAGAATGTCGCCACTTGCGTTGTCGATGACGACAATCGCCCCGTCCTGCACGTTGCGTGAGCGACCCGGCGTGCCCAACTCGCGCAGGGTCTGCTGCAAGGTGGTGACGGCCATGCGCTGGAGGTTCGCATCCAGCGTGCTGGTGATGCGCGTGCCCGCCGGCGGGCGGCTCGCGCTGAAGATGCGACGCGCGAAATGCGGCGCGAGGTTGACGGCGTCGCGCGTCGTCATCACGTTTGCCGGTCTCGAGAACACGAGTTGCGCGTAGCCGTCCAGTCCGTTGCAATCGGTGGCCTGCCCCATGTCGCGCAGGATGCCGCAAGCGCGCTGCGCCACGCGCGAGACGGCCGCATTCGGCGCACGCAGCAACGCAACGGCCAGCGCCGACTCGCGAGCATCAAGACCGATGGGCAGCTTGCCGAAGAGCGTTTGCGACACAGCCGAGATGCCAACAAGTTCGCCGCGAAACGGCACGAGGTTCAAATACGCCTCGAGAATCTGATCCTTGCGCCAACGCTGCTCCAGCCATACCGCCGTCGCCGCCTGACCGATCTTCTGAGTGACGGATCGATTGCGCGCACTCGGGCGCAGATCGTCGTCGAGCAGCCCCGCCAACTGCATCGTCAGCGTGGACGCGCCGCGCGTGCGCGAGTGCCAGAGGTTACCCCACGCGGCGGCGGCCACGCCTCGCCAGTCGACGCCGCTGTGCTCATAAAAGCGCTTGTCTTCAGAGGCGATCAACGCCTGACGAAAGGCCGGAGATACCTCGGCGAGCGTCACCCAATCGCCGCGTTGCGCCTGCATGTCGGCCCGCAGGCGTTGCAGCGGTTCACCCCGGCGATCCAGCAGAATCCAGTCGGAAGCGCGCCAGTCCTGCCGCACCTCGTCAAACGACGGCACCGCGCTTGCCGGTGCCGACACCTGCAACAACCCAAGCGCCAACCCGACGCTCAATACGACACGACGCGCAACACCCCAACCATGAAGAACGTCAGACACTGGGCGCATGCTCCTCGCCCTCTTGCGCCAGTCGCGGCACGCGCACTGCCATGATGCCGGCGGTCAGCAGCAGTTGCGCAAGCGCGTAGAGAATCCAGATGGCGTACTCCTGCGCCGGAATCGTGCCAACAAAGCGCGTGGCGCCAATAAGCGCATCCGAGATCGTGAAGAGCAACGCGCCGACGGCGGCCCACTCTCCGCGGACGTCGGCGAGCAGCGCCGCCGACGCCATCATCGCCAGCACAATCACGTAACACGCCACAGGCGCCTTGAGTTCCCCCATGCCGGGCCAGTACATCGCGTACGCGAGCGCCGCCGTCACCCACACCAGCACGATCGCGACGCGATGCCAGCCGGGCACCTGCGTCCAGGGTCGCCGCAAACGCCAGAAGAGCGCGAAATAAGCGAGATGAGCCAGCAGGAAGGCAGCGAGCCCCAGCACGAAGCCCTGTGCCAACGTCGGCAACGCGAGCAGGACATCGCCCGCGCCGGAAAAGAACAAGGCTGCACACAACCACACCCGCTCGCGCGGCATTCGGTGGTGCAAGGCGGCGAACAGGAGCAACGCGCACAACAGCGCCTTCGCGACCGCCTGATCGGCGTACGGTGCCCCACGCAACGACAGCGCATAGGCGGCTCCCGCGACAGCGGCCAGCCACCAGAAGCGGCGTGCGTCGCGGGGCAGCGCCGCCGCCGGTGCAAAGAAGTTCGACGTCATGTCTGCCCGGCTCCCATTCGTCACGGTTTCGCAGGCACCACTTGCACGGGCGCGTTGGGCGTCTCGCCGTACATCGCAGGCTCGTACATTGCTTCGACACGCGTCGGCGGCGTGGCGAACTTGCCCACGTTGTTCAGACGCACCGTGTACTCAATCCGATGCTGGCCCTTTGGCAGGTAGTCGTAATACGCACGATAAGCGTCCTGCGCTCTTTCCTCGAACGCCGGCATCGCGCCTTCACTCTTCTCCCCTTGCGTAGCGATAGCCGAATCTCGTCCCAACCCGCCGCCGAGCACCGTCGCCCCGCCGGGCAGCGGATCGCTCACCACGACCCAGCGCATATCGGCCTGTGCGTCGATATCCAGCCGCACACGCAGCACGGCACCCCGCACGAAGCTGTCACCCGAGCGATCCGCAGCGTCTTGCACCTGAACGCTGCGCGTCACGCGGTAGCCGGCCGCGAACGGCGCTTTGAGCGGAACGGCAGCCAAGCTCTGGATCGTCGCCCATGGCTTACCCGCCCCCGTCTGCTCGAGACGCAACACATCGCGCGCGCTGTCCGTGCCGGCGGCGGCGTGGCTCAGCCACGGCAGCGAGACCGTGGGTGGCACGGTGCCCGCCTTGAGCTTGGCCCAGTCGACGGTTTGCACGGCGCCGCTCGTCTGGTTGTCGCGCTGCCACTGAATGGCGGTTTGCCCGGTCGGCGTGTCGCGCTCGAAGCGTGCCGAGAAGCGATCCACCGCCAATCCGCCCCACACGTTGGCCGTTGTCGTCGACCAGGCACCGCGCGATTGCAGCCCCAGCAGCCCGATTACGAGACGGGGCATTTCGTCCTTCCAGGCCGGGTTCGCGTTCATCAGTAACGCCAGACGCGCGGCGTTGGTCTCCGGGCCAACCATCAGCCACCAGAGCCCGTCGCTCGCCTGTGTCGAGAAGCCCACCCGCGTGCCCTGATACGACAGGCGCGCGCGCAGGATCTGCTCGGCCTGCGCCAAACGCTCGGCACGCTGCGGCGCATCGGGCAAGCGTTGCAGGATGGCATACCAATCGATGACTGCCGACGTCGGCCAATCGTTCGGCGCAATGGCGAGCGAACTCAGCATGCGCGCGTTTGCCCGTCCATACCGGGACAGCGCCTCGATCGCGGTGAGCTTGCGCAGTGTCAGATCGTCGCGCGGTGCCCAGAAGCGACGCGTGAGGCGTCCTTCCACGAACGCCGTCAGGCCGTCCTCCATGCGAGCCAGCGCGTCGTCCGGCAGAACGTACGCCGGGTCGAGCGCCTTCGCTTCGCTGCTCACGGCCAGCAGATAAGCGGTAAGCGTATCGCTGCCCTGATTGGCGAAGCCCTCCTGCGGCGGGAAGTAGCTCGCCAGCCCGTCTTCATCGAGATACGACGGCAGCATACCCATCACCCGCTTCCACTGGGCGACGTCACGCAAGCCGAGCGCCTTCGACGCCTGCTGCTCCAGACAGGCATACGGATACAGCTCGAACCAGCGCTTTACGCCGGGCAATCCCTGCGACAGACGCGGCTGCATGCTGATGCGCACGCCGCCGCGCAGCTTGCCGGTGCTGTCCGCCACAGCGCCCGACGGCGGCGCCATCGGTAACGTCAGACTGCCTTCGACCTGCGTGAGCACCGACTGCTGAACGCTCGCAGGCAACGATGGCTGAATGTCCTGCCCGACCTTGATCGTGTCGCTCGCCGCGGGAGCCCCACCTGCCGCCGGAGCCTGAGCACTCACCTCCCACAGCAATCGTTGGGCACGCGTGTCGGCCAGCCCGGCAGGCGCCGTGACTTCCCAAGCCACTTCACGCGACTCACCGGCCGGCACGTCAACGCGTTGCGGTGCCAGCGTCAGTTGGGTCGCCCGTGCACTCAACTGCACCTGCATGGGGTGCTGCGTCGTATTGCGCACGGTGAACTGGGCACGATAGTTGTCACCTTCGCGCACCAGCGGCGGCAATCCCGAGATCAGTTGCAGATCCTGCGTGGTGCGAATGGTCGCCGTCCCCGTGCCGAACCAGCCAAGCGCCTGCGCACCGGGCTTGCCATCGTCGGCAACGGCCACGATGCGGAAGCTGGACAACGAGTCGTTGAGCGGTACGTCCACGCTCGCCTCGCCCTTGTCGTCGAGCACTACACGCGGCTGCCAGAGCAATAGCGTGTCGAACAGCTCGCGCGTCGGACTCTTGCCCCCGCCCCCGCCTGCCGGTACCGCCTTGCGGCCATAATGCCGGCGTCCGATGATCTCCATCTGCGCGGTGGCGGTCGTCACGCTATAGCTGCGCCGTTGCCACATGGCGTCGAGCAAACGCCAACTCGTGTTCGGCGCCAGTTCGAGCAGTGCTTCGTCAACCGCAGCAACGGCAACCTCCGATCCCGCCGCCACCGGCTTGCCGTCCGGCTGCGTGACCTTGATGCGCACCTTGGCGTGACCTCGCACCGGATAGGTCGCCGCATCGGGCTTCACCTCCACGCCGAGACGTTGTCCCGCCGTGCCCACGCGCAACTCGGTCAGCCCGAAGCGATAAGCCGGCTTGCCCAGATCCACCAGCCCCGTCGGCGCCTGATACTCCCGGCCTTCGTACCAGAAGGCACGAAACCACTCTATTGGCTGCTTCCAACCCCATTGGAAGAATGAGTACCAGGGCACCTCATGGATGCGACCGCGCACCGCCAACACCGACACATAGACGTTCGGGCCCCAGGACGGATCGACCTTGAGGGAGATGTTCGGGTCCTTGCCCGAGATCTCCATCGTGCGCGTCTCCATCACCCCTTCGCGCTCGATCGCCACAAGCGCCGTCGCAGAGCGGAATGGCATGCGCACCTGCAGTTTGGCCGTCTCGCCCGGCTCATAGGCGCGGCGCTCAGGCAGCACGTCCATGCGGTCGGTGTTGTCGCCACCGAACCAGACCTCGCCGCGTCCCGTCACCCATACACTCGTCGTCGAGGTGCTTAAATTACCCTTGTCGTCCTTGGCCTGTGCAACGAGCGTGATCTCGCCCGGCTGAGAGAGAGATACGTCGCACGACAGCAAACCGCGCTCGTCCGTCTTCCCGCTGCACACGGTTCCGAGATCCTTGACCTCGATGCGGTTGTCGTAGGCGTAGAAGCCCCCCACCATTCGCTTGCGGCTGCTGGTGGTAATTCGCGCCTCGGCACGCACATCCATCGCAACCCCGGCCTTCGGCTTGCCTTGCAGATCGAGCGCGAGTGCCTTCACCGGCAGCTTGTTCGTCACGGATACCCAACTCTCGCTGCGCACGCCGGTGATCAGATTCGCGGGCCAAAGCGTGGCGTTACCGCGAAGCGTCTGAATCTCGCCGTTCGGGTCTGCAAAACTCGCTTCAAGCACCAGATCGCTCGGACGATCGACCTTCGGCAGATCCTTGAGCGTCAGACTGCCAGCACCGTTTCGATCCAGCACCAGCCGTTGTTTGTCGGCCACCAGCTTCTGATCGCTCGACCCCGAACTCTCGTCGTTGCCCTGGTCGTCATCGTCGGCCCCCGACTGAGCCGACGGCGGACGATAGGGCATGAAGCTGAAATCGTCGTATCCGTCGAACGTCAGGTCACGCACGCGCAACAGCGCGGAGACGCGCACGGGCAAATTACCGGCGGGTCCCCCCGCGACGTAATTCACCTGTACGTTGACCGGCGCTTCCGTCTTGTTGACGAGTGGAGCCTTCCCCGCGTCGCGCACGCCAATCGAGCCCGCGAGCACCGGCAGACGGAAGGCCTCCACGCGGAAGTGTCCTGCGTCGAGCGACGAGGGATACGACTTCGGGCGCGAATCGGTATCCGTATAGTCGAGCGTTACCGCATACTCCCCGAGTTTCGCGCCTTGCGGAATCTGGAAGGTGTTCTCGGCCAACCGCCCGTTGCGCCACTTGATAGGCTGTGTGTAGGTTTGTCCTGAGCCTTGGTGCGTGATCGTCAGTTGAGACGGCAGACTCGCCGGCAATGCCAGCCCCTGCATGGTTTCCTGGCGGATGAAGTGCTTCATCGACACCGTTTCGCCGACACGGAACAGCATGCGGTCGAAGACCGTCTGTGCGCGCACGGTCGGACTGCTGCCACCATCGGTCGGCACATGGAAGCGCCACGGCTCGATGCCGCGATCCCAGTCGGACGATACAAACGCCATGTCGGGATCGTTCCCTTGCGTGCGCGCGACGACAAAGTACCCCGAGCGCATGGTCTTCTCGCAATACCGGTATCGCTCGAGCGATTTGTCGATCTTCGCTACCCCCGTCTTGTCCGTGACAGCGCTGGCGACTTCCGTACCATCGCAATCGAGCACCCGCACCTTCGCGTTGGCGACCGGCTGGCCTTTGTCAAGCGTCGTCACCCATGCAACGGCGTTCTCGCGGCCCATCTTGAAATGCACACCGAGATTCGTGACAAGCACGGTGGTACGCACGTACATCGGCAACGACTTGCCGAGCAGCGCCGCCCCGAGCGACGGCGAAGCCAACTCCACGACATAGAAGCCGGGCTTCTGGAACGGAATGCCCACCACCTCGAACGGGCGTAGGTCCTTCTCCTTGGGCACGGGCAAGGTCAACGCCTGAACCCCCTGCAATCCCGACAGCAACGACAGGCTACGCGTGTCGTAACGCGTGACCTTGTCCTCGACGATCACCGCCGCGTTCGGGCCGAAAGCGTCTTTCGCCGCCGGGGCAGTCAGAATCGACGGCATCTCCTGCGCAATCTGCTTGCGCGTCATCGTCGTCTCATCGAAGCGACGCACGCGCGACATCCAGTTCATGACTTCGGCATCGTCGTCCACGCGCAACTGCAGGGTGCGGCCGCCCTCATTCGCTTTGGCGGCCTCTCCGGCAACACCGAGCCCATTGATCTGCAGCACGGGCTCGACCTTGCGCAGCGTGACCGGCAACATCGGCGGCATGCCGGGCTCGGCAAAACGCTCTACGATCCCGAACGGTGCGGCAGCGAACTTGGCGAGCGGCGGCATCGTCGCGGTTTTCGTTTTCAGCGGAAATTCGCCGGCGTTATCGAGCACGCGACCACTGTCGTCCGTAAATCCCTTCGGGAGCGTGACGGTCAGTTCGGCTTTCTCAGGGAAAGGCGCATCGAACGTCACCTCGTTCACGCTCGAAGAGCGATCCGAATCAGTGAACTTCGGTGAGCGCTCCGCGCCCGCGCCTTGCAGGCGGATTTTGGCCGCCATATCGCGAGCGACCGGCGAGTTGAACGTCAGACGCAGCGGGCGCAACGGCGTGCACGGTGCGTTCGCGTTCTCACGCTCACAACTGAAGCTGGCGGTAAACGGCTCGCGCACGTCGTATTCGAAGCGTCGAGCCTGCTTGGTCGGCACCCCCGACGGCGTGCTGATGCCCGCCCCCCAAACCAGATGCATCTTCGAACCTGCCGCGAGCGTGCGGTTGCATTGCAGCATAACCACGCGCGCAGCCTGCTTATCGAGATTGAAGCGTTTGATCAGCGCGCTTCGCGTATCGCCCTCGATCCACTTCACGCCGATGCGCTCGCCAACGCCCTCGGTTTCGCACCAGGCGTTCTGGCGCACGCTGGCAGGGGTTGCCGCACCGTTAAGCGTGAGGATGAATATCTGGTTTTCGTCGATGGCGCCGTACGACGGACGGATGGACGTGACGGCCGGGCCGCCGGTGTTGAATGCATAGCGCGTGGTGCCCGATAGCGCGGCACCTGAGACGGCGGACAAGCCGCTGCGCATCTCGACCGAACACTTCGCGCCAGGCGGGAGCGGTTGTCGGAAGTCGTAAACCCAGATCTTCGGTTCGAGCCAATGGCCCTCGCCGGTGAGCGAGGTATCAGAGCACCTCACGGTGGCCGGTGCCTGAGCGCGCGGATCACCCGCCGGCACGATGGCTTCGTCGAATTTGACGACCACCTGGTCTACGCTGGCGACCTCGCCCTGCGGACTCACGCTCGCGACACGCGCCGCCTGAGCCGGCGACGTCACGAACATTCCAAGACACAGTGCCGCCCACGCCATCGGCGCGGTCAGCCAGACGCGTTGCGTTCGACGATGCATGCCGGACTCCTCCCGAATTCTTGTCAGGCGATTCTAACCCGCGATCTTTGGCAATTCGAACCGTTCCCCCTCAGATCTGCGACGGGGCACGATATTTCGGAATGGCGGCGTGGCTGCATCGGAATCAGCCGGGATTGGGGGCGGGGCCTGTATGAAGAGCCGAGCCTCGCCGTGCTGCGCGTCATCGAAGTGTTGGTCGGCTCCACCGTCGCGCTTGTCCAGTCGTTGATCTATGGACGCTACGTGAAGCCATGGCTGATGCCCGCCGACTGATGCGAACGGGCAGCCGGGACGGGCCAAAGCGCCGCCGGCTGGCCGCGCTTTGCATCGGTCAGGCCAGCGAAATAGCGCCGGCAAGCCGGGCCAGTCCGGGGAATGCGGCAAAGCGAAGCGGCATGACGCCGCGCCCGCTTAGCGTTGCGTTTGTTTGGTGACCACGTAGTGCAGCGGTAACGCATTGCTGCGCTTGAACGCGCTCAGCACGATGTTCGAGCGCACATTCTCCACACCGGGCACCTGCATGAGCCGTTTCATCACGAACGTCGACAGGGCGTTCAGATCCGGCACCACGATGCGCAGCAGGTAATCGGCTTCGCCAACCACCGCGTGGCATTCGAGCACTTCCGGCAATAGTTCTATCTGCTTCTGAAAGTTCTCGATGGGCTTGTCGCCGTGATGTTTCAGCCGCAGCGACGTGAACGCCGTCACCGTCAGGCCCAACGCCTCGGGGCGCAGTACCACGCGATACCCCTCGATAATCCCGTCCGACTCGAGCTTTTGCAGGCGACGACCGATCTGCGACGGCGAGAGCGCCACGCGCTCCGCCAATTGATGATGCGTTTCCCGACCGTTCCTCTGCAACGCGTCCAGAAGAGCCAAATCGAATTGATCCAGATCAAGCATGACGATTCTCCGCAACAAAGTACATTTTTATGCGAGATTTATGCAAACGACTTTCACCACAGGCGCATTATGCGCCCATTTCGCATGCGATGCGCACTACACTTTTAATCATTGCAACTGCTTGATTGAGTCGTTCGTATCATGTCCATTACCGCCATGCTCCAGGAGCAATTCGATGCCGGTCTCACGACCCGGCCCGACTTCACCATCGATCAGCCCGTCGAACAATACGGCGCGATCGATCACGCGGTATGGCAGCAACTTTACGCGCGTCAAACGGCCATGCTTCCGGGCCGCGTCTGCGACGCCTTCATGGACGGCGTTCGCGCTCTCGACATGGACGCGCGTCGCGTGCCCGAGTTCGCTCGCCTGAACGAAAAACTGATGGCGGCAACCGGCTGGCAAGTCGTGGCCGTGCCCGGCCTCGTGCCGGACGACGTCTTCTTCGATCATCTCGCCAATCGCCGTTTCCCGGCCACTTGGTGGATGCGTCGTCCCGATCAGCTCGACTACCTGCAAGAACCCGATTGCTTCCACGACGTCTTCGGTCACGTGCCGTTGCTCGCGAATCCGGTGTTCGCCGACTTCATGCAAGCCTACGGCAAGGCCGGCAAGGTCGCGCAATCGCTGGGGGCACTGCCGCTGCTCGCGCGTCTGTATTGGTACACGGTCGAATTCGGTCTGATGCGTGACGGCGACGGTCTGCGCATCTATGGCGCCGGTATCGTCTCGAGCCGTGGCGAAACCGAGTTCTCGCTGACGTCGCGCGAGCCCAATCGCCTCGGATTTTCGCTCGAACGGGTGCTGCGCACGCAATACCGCATCGACACCTTCCAGCAGACGTACTTCGTGATCGATGATTTTGCCCAACTGTTCGACGCCATGCGCGCCGACCTGCCGGCGCTGTTCAAGACGTTCGCCGAGCAGCAGGCTTTCGAGGCCAACGCCCGTCGTCCCGAAGACACGCAAATCCTGTTGCCGGCATGATGGCATGGCCCGGTGCGTTCCGGGCCGGTCTTCCCTAGTGCCTGTCACAGCCCCGGATTCCTGCGATTAGTCCTTTACACGTCGCGCTTTCAGACGCGGCTCACGCACACGCGACGCCCGCCTGTGGAACAATAGCCCGAATGAACCGGCAAGCCTGCCGATTCATGGGCACTGCGTCCGGCTCAGCCGACAATCCTCCTGACGCCTAGCCGGCCCCGGTGAACTCGAATCTGCCCGATTTGCACTGAACGCTTTGAAAGGAATGCCATGACAACACGACTCTCATCCGAGGCACGCGCCAGTCTGACCGAAGTGCTGCCCGAGTGGCACCAGGTGGTCGGACGCGACGCCATCCAACGCAGTTTCACGTTTCACGACTTCAACGAGGCCTTCGGCTTCATGGCACAGGTCGCGCTCAAAGCCGAGAAGATGAATCATCATCCGGAGTGGTTCAACGTCTACAACCGCGTGGACATCACCCTCTCGACGCACGACGCCGACGGATTGACGCAACGCGACGTCGATCTGGCGCTGGCCATCGATCAGTTCGCCGGTGATCGCGCCTCGAGTTAACTCACCCGCCTGAAGTTTCTTTGCCCCCCGTCACCGCATTAGGGGCATTTCCCTCAGCATCGGACGGCATCGCGGCCAGCCACCTCACCACGGCCCGATCCGCACCGATGCCGCAATGCTTCCCCCGCAGACTCGGCGTGTCGTACCGCCGGTCATGCCCGACGCACTCAGCGCTTCGGCGCGAGCAATGTGCCGCGGCACGCCTTGCTGCCACAGTGGCAGGCGTATTCACGTTTGAGTTTTGCCGTGTAGCGCGCGTCGATCACCAGACCGTAATCGTAGAAAAGTTCTTCGCCCGGCTCGATCTCGCGCGTGGCGTAGATATAGACATGTTCGCCCTCTTCGCGCGCTTCGCAGTTCGGCGAGCAGGCGTGGTTGATCCAGCGGGCATTGTTACCGTCGACCTTGCCGTCGATGCAGCGACCGTCTTCCAGACTGAAATAGAAGGTATGTGTCGGGTGCGCCGGATCATGAGGATGGCGGCGCAAGGCCTCACGCCACGAAATGATCTCGCCCTTGTACTCGATCACGCGATCCCCTTTCTTGAGACGCTTGACCGCGTACACCCCCTTACCGTGGACGCCGGACTTCCTGACTTCGATTCTGCGCTTGGCTGCCATCTCTATGCGACGAGGTTTCGTGGATACAAAAAAGCGCAGTGTACAGGCAGGCGGCGATCGTGTGCGTGACAACGCATGACGAAAAAAAACGTCATCCGGTACCGAATGACGTTTTCCCCCTTCGTTCACGCCACTTGTGCATGACGAACGACGGTCTGCCGATCAGGTCTTGTTGTACAGCTTCCAGACTTTGCGCTGCGCAGCGATGTCGGCAAGCTCGTGCGCGTTGCAGTCGAGCGGCAGGTGCGAATCGTCGTAATTCGCATTGAAGTGATTGCAGTGGTATTGCCCTTTGCCGCGTTCCAACACCGCGAAGTGGCTGCACGTCAGACACATGCGCTGCGGCGGCATGTCGCCACGCTCCTGCATCGTGAAGATCAGTTTGACGAGTGTCCGGTAGAGCTGGGTACATTCCTTGTCGGCGAGCGAGTCAGACGCCGAGGTCAGGAAGTTCGGCCATTGCGACGCCTTTTTGGCGGCCGTCTTGCCGCGCGCCGTCAGACGAAGCGCGAGAGCACGACCATCGTTGGCATCACGCCGTTTCTCGACAAGCCCTTTGCTTTCCAATGTACTCACGGCCTCGCTGACCGTGGCCGATGTGAGTGCGGCATCCTCCGCAATCTCGCCTAATCGCATCGGCACGCCGCGCATGAGCAGAAGCGTAAGAATCTCGCCCTGCGTCGGCGTCAATCCAGCCATTGCCGCGCCCTCCCAGGCGTGGCTCCGTAACGCGGTTCCCATGCGCAACAAACCTGCCGTTACGCGCTTGGACAGCGCTTCATCTAGTGGGGTCGGAGTAGCCATGATTTTCGTTAGGATTTCTAAAAACTATACGTCGGTAATACAGCTTGTCAAATGAACCCACGGGCGGTGCATCACACGTCTAAACATTGCAATTTCTTCATTTCGGCGCCCCGCCCGGGGGAAACCCTAAGCCACTTCCGTGTCGATACGCGACGGCAAGTCGCTGTTGAACTCGCCGCCCCACCACGATTCCATTGTGTGTTCTGAGTTGAATTTTGGCGTATCAGTTCTTGTACTGATCTCCCAAATCCTACTCACGATGTTTACAAAATATTGGTGTCCTGCGCACTCGTGGTGCGAAGCGTTTTCTGTCGAAAAATGTTTCGCATCCCATGCGAATTTCATCGATTGCTGAATAGGTGTAACGCACAACCGTCTGTCGAACCGCGTCGCATCCCGCATCTTTTTTATTTTTCCCCGCAAAGCCACGCCGGCTATGGCTTGCGGGCCGTGTCGCTACTTGCCGCTCATCTCCGGTTTGCTTTGTCAGCCATCGGAGACTCTCCCCGATCCTCAAGAAATTTCCGGCCGCCGCAGGCTTTTCATGCGCACGAAATCGCCGTCCCGCGTTTCGGACAGAACGCAAATTATTTGAAACACGACTGCCAGTCGCCAGTCGGCGGCGGCAAGGTTCCGCAGAAAAGTGGGGAAATAAGGACTCGGCGTGCCCGCAGGTAACACGTTCTGGACATGCGAATCGAAGAATTTGACAGTACCGGCGATTTCGCTCGTTACCGCCAGCAAAACCAACATCAATCACTTCTTACACCACGCGCGGCAAGTCGAAAAAACGAAGTGGCGAGATTGTATCCGCGAACCGGCCGGCCAACGCAAGAACATCAAAATTATCCACAAAACCCCGTTTTCGGGGGTGTCTTGCACAAAATTTAGGCGCCTGTGGATAACTTTATGGATAACTTATCGGACTAGATGTGCATGGGTTCGGGATAACTTGCGAATCTTTCCACAGGGGGCAAAAACTGTTCCGAGTTGTCCTTGGGATACCCGCTGTTTGTCCATCCAGTTCTCATTCGGGCAACTTTCTGTTTACACGGCGTTAACTGTGGTTATCCACAGGAGTGAGCTGCCTTTGTTAACTACTACTATGTATACATACAGTAAACCTATTAAAACCTTAAAAACTGACTACGAGCGACGCGAAAACCGCAAAACCCGCTCAGCCCGGACAGTGGAAAACGCAGCGCTCGCGGTGCGTGATCCGGCCTTGCCAACACGTTCTGCCCCGTTAGCGGCACACCCTGGAGGCTCGTCCTGTCCAGTGCCGCAGATTCCGTGTGCCGCAAACCCGGCAGGCAATAAAAAACCCCGCCAAGGCGGGGTTTCGTCACACCGATCGCATAACGACGGGTGTTGCCAAAGACAAACGGTCGGGAAACGGCGCCGTTTCCCGCGGCATCAGGTCATGCCGCCCATCGCAAGCATTGCTGGCGAACCATTTCGTTGAGCGATTTCGCGTCGGCGTACACTTCGCGCAACCAAACGGCGTCGTTCTTTCCCGAGGCAACGAGCTGACGGATTTCTTCACAGGCAGCTTCGGCCTCCAGCGCCGCTGCGTGCGGCTTGATGACCTCCAGCGTCTGTGCAACGTGCTGCCCCAGTGTGGTGCGCTCGCCCGTCTGCGGGTCCACGTAGGCGCCGTCCAGACCGAAACGGCAGGCCTCGAAGCGATTGAACGTGTAGACGAGGTAATCGTCTTCGCTCAGGACGAACGGACGTTCCTCGAGCAGATAACGGGCCAGAGATTGGATATAACAGGCGATGGCGGCCGCGCGGTCGACCGACAAGGGGGTATCCATGACTCGCACTTCGATCGTCCCAAAACCCGGTTTAGGACGGATATCCCAGTAGAAGTCCTTCATGCTCTCGACAACCCCGGTTTTCACCATCTTGTCGAAGTACGTCTCGAAGTCCTCCCACTTCAGAACGAACGGCGCACGGCCCGAGAGTGGAAACGCGAATACCGAATTCAGGCGCGCCGAATGGAAGCCCGTGTCGACCCCCTGCACGTACGGCGACGATGCCGAGAGCGCGATAAAGTGCGGGATATAACGCGACATGGCGTGAAGCAGGTATAGCGCGCTGTCGGGGTCCGGACAGCCGATATGGACGTGCTGACCGAACACCGTGAACTGCTTGGCGAGGTAGCCGTAAAGCTCGGAGAGGAAGTGAAAACGCGGCGAGTCGTAGATCGTGCGTTCGCTCCAGCGCTGGAAGGCATGCGTGCCGCCGCCGCACAAGCCGACGTTAAGTTGCTCGCTCGCGGCCACCAGCACATCGCGGACCCGCCGGAGTTGCTTCACGGCATCGCTGTGCTGATGGCAGATGTCCGTCGACAACTCGATCATGCTTTCGGTCATTTCCGGCTTGATCTCGCCCGGATGTGTCTCCTTGGCCACGAGCCGCATCAGATCGGCAGCGGCCTTCGTCAGATCGTAATCGTGACGATTGACGAGTTGCATCTCCAGCTCCACGCCGAAAGTGCACGGCTTCGAGGGAATGAATTCTTCTAATGACATGGCTTAATCCTTCCGTTCACCGACAAGGGCCAATGCCCAATAGACTGCCAACGGCCCAAGCAGTTGCAGCAGGGCAATGGCACACATCACCACGGCCTTGAGCATCGGGTCGAACTGCGGGTAGATGTCGTACGTATCGGCAACGAGTACGAACGCGAGACTGGCCATCGGGCACAACGACAACCCGAGCGCGATGGCCTGCTTGTAGCTGATTCCTGCCTGATGGGCGAAGGCAACCGTGCCCACCACCTTGGCGAGCGAGCGCACGACGATGATCGCCAGTGCCGCCAACCCGCCGATCACGACGTATTGCCACTGGAACGCCAGCGATGTCAGAACGAAGAGCACAACCGCGAGCAGCCAGCCCGCCGTGCCGAAATATGCGGGCCAAAGCTGCGGACGCTCCTCGACGTTCCGGAAAATGATCCCGGCAAGCAGCAGCGTGAGCGAATTCGGCAGCTTGAGCATATGCACGAGCGCGACCATCAACATGATCAGACCGATGAGCACCACGAAGGCGTGATGGTCCTGACTGCCGAATTTGCGGAAGACGAGATTGCAGGCTTTCGCAAGGACGAATGCCAGCACGATCGAGCCGATGAGCAGGTACAACGGGTGAAACAGCACCACCCAGAAGCTGGAGTGATAAGCCTGGTGCATCCAGCCGTAGACAAGCTTGACTGCGACGACGGCGTACACGCTGTTGAGCGCCGCCAGCGCCAGCAAACGCTCCGTCACCTGACCTTCGGCCCTCAGTTCGTTCTTGAGCTGGATGACCACGGCAGGCGAGGTCGCCATGCTGATGGCGCCGATGAGGACAGCCGTCAGCGGCGATACACCGAAGACGCGCAGCACCGCATAGACGGCCACGAAGGTGAGCAAGGCTTCCAGCGCACTGGTGACGATGATCCAGGGATTCGCCCGCATCCATTTCAGGTTGAGGCGGCTGCCCAGTTCGAACAACAGCAGGCCCAGTGCCAGGTCGATCAGCAGCCGGATGGCCGCGCTTGTCTGCGCGTCCAGCATCGAGGAAAGACCCAGGGTGCCACCGGCTAGCCCGACCACGGCGTAACCGGTAATGCGCGGCAGGCGCAATTTCCGGAAACAGATCTCCCCGGCGAGTCCGGCAAATACCAATGCCAGCCCGGCGAAGAAAACGGGATCGGGCGCCGGCGGCCAGCCCGGAAAAAGGGACAGTTCCGACGTCATTAATGCTCGCTTTGCGCCGCTTGACGGCGCATCAAGTGGTGAAAAGGAAAGAAGTCGCGCGCGGGGTTGCAGATGAAGGACAAATGCGCGACGAACCCGAAGGGTTGGGTTCATTTTGCCACACTCGGTTTCTGCCGATTTCAAACGGCCGTCACGTTGACCGTCGGCCCGTCGCACGAGGACGTTCGGACGGTTGCGTTTCCTCACCCTGCCGAACAAGGGGAATGTCAGGCTTGCGGGACGAACATCGGGCGAGCGCGGGAAGGTACGGGGCAAGCGCCGTAGGCGCGTCGGCCCCGCATGGGGCGGGCTTTTTACCCCTATAGGGTCAGATTCGATTTATTGGCGCAGCGCCGATTTTCGGAGAAAAACACTTTAGTCGCTGTCACACGCAGGCGTAAGGGACGCGGCGAGCGGATATGCGTGGGCGTCGGCTTGCGATCCGGAACAAACGGAAACCTGGCGGCGAGCGGTGGTGTGAGGTGACACGCCCGCACGCGGGCTGTCAGCCTTTGCGCAGCGCGTGCATCACATAGCGAGCCGGGTCGATGGCGTCGGCCAGATCCGCACCGATGGGCCACGGCTCGCCTTCGATTTGGCTGGCGACCAGTTCCGCACACAGCGACGCGAACACCAGTCCCCGTGAACCGAACGCAAAGCTCGCGTACAGGCCTTCCAGACGCGGCAGGTCCCGCAGGTGCCCACCGGTCAACCGTCGCCGTAGCGGCTCGATGGCGGCCATATCCGGCAGTTGCCCGGCCATCGGCAGCCTGTCGGGCATCAACGAGCGGAATGCCGTGCGTCCGCCAAGCTCGGCGGCGGCGCTTTCGCTGGCCAGTCCTGCATCGCCGAACACGTCGGCACGGGCCGGCAGTAGCGCGGCAAGACGGCGCAAATTGGCTTGATGGTCGGCCACGCGCACTTCCTCTGCCGGATCGTCGAAGCCGTATGTCGCGCCTGTGACCGGCCCGGCGCCGCCGAGCGGCGATGGTGCGACATAGCCGTCGCCGCAGACCGGCACGCGCAACTCAGGTAACGTGTCGGGCGGCAGAAAGGTCAACTGCCCGCGCACCCGTTTGACGGGCAGGAACTCCGGCGCGAGATACGGGGCGAGCAGTTTCTGTGAGACATCGGCGGCCGTCACGACCGCGACGTCGGCCTCGGCGAGCACGCGTCCCGTCTCGTCGATCGCGGTCCAGCGGCCATTGCCCGGTTCGAGCCGTTGCACGTTCACGCCGTAGCGCGCGTCAAGCGACGGGCCGGCCGCGACCAGCTCCGCGCGGCACAGCATGGCCGGTGCGAGCCAGCCGCCTTCCGGATACCAGATACCGCCGTGTGCCAGCGTTTCCCCGGCAAGCGCCGAGGCCTGGGTCTTGTCGACCCACTTCGCGTACGTTTCCGGATATCCGTGTACGGCAGCGAGCTGCTGCATGGCCTGCGCTTCCACGTCGGTCATGGCGACCTGCAACAAGCCGTCGGCCCGTCCGGGCAGCCCGCCCGGCAATGTTCTCCATTGCGAGAGCGCGTACAGAAACCCTGCGCGAGTGAGGCGCGACAACACATTGTCGTCCGCGGAGAGTTGCGGATGAAAGACGCCCGCCGGATTGCCCGATGCGGCAGTGCCCGGTGCCTGTGCCCGTTCGAACAGACGCACCCGCCAGCCGCGCGCGATGAGCCGCCGCGCCATCGCCGCGCCCGCCATTCCGGCACCGACGACGATGGCCTCTCGGGCTCGCGGCGGCGGGGCCACGGGCGGATCGTACCGGCGCATCCGGTACGGTGGCGCGTAGTGGCCCGCGAGCATGTCGCGCTTGTAGCCATAACCAGGCCGCCGTGCCATGGCGAAGCCGGTGGCGATCAGATCGCGCCGCACCTGTCCGGCAGACGTGTAGGTGGACAGCGTCGCGCCGTCGCGCGCCAGGCGGCTGAGCGTCTTGAAGATGTTGGCCGTCCACAAGTCGGGATTCTTGGCCGGGGAGAAGCCGTCGAGATAGAAGGCATCGGCACCCGCCCGCAGCGAAGGCATCAGATCGAAAAAATCGCCGAAGCCGACGCTCAGCACCACGCCGGGCGCCACTTCCAGCCGGTGCCAACCCGCCACCGGAGACGGCCAGACGTCGCACAGCCGCTGCACGAGCGGCGCCAGTTCGGTCATGCCGGGCAGCACGAGCATCGACTCGAGAACGCGGCGCAGATCCTGCGCGCGGAACGGAAACTTCTCTACCGATACGAAATGCAGCCGCTTGGGCCGCTGCGGATCGTCTCGCCACGCGGCCCACGTTGCGAGGAAATTCAGGCCCAGACCGAAGCCGGTCTCGACGATCACGAATTGCTCGCGGCCGCGCCAGCGCTCGGGAAGATCGTTGCCACCGAGAAAGACGTGCCGTGCCTGCCCCAGCGCTCCGTTGACGCTGTGATAGACGTCGTCGAACACCCTCGAGTAAGGCGTGCCGTCTGTGGCGGTTGCCGGTTCTGCCGGCTGGATGCGGCTCGGGCCCGGTCGATGGCTCATTCGCGCCCCCGCTCTTCGGTCACGATGTCGATGAGTCCCGGCAGCGAAACGACGCCCAGCCACTTGCCTTCCCCATCCGTCACGGGTACCCAGTCGGCGTGCATCGTGCCGACCGCGCGCAGGGCGCCGACTAACGCCATTTCGCCGTCGAGTGCTTCGCATGGCGTGACCGCGTCTGTCCACAGTTCCGGCTTGCCGGTGGCCTGACGCTTCCACCAGTTCGCGGCGTCCAGCGTGCCGGCGAGGCGCCCGTCCGGTGCACGCACCACGAGGTTGCGATAGCCGGTCGCGATAAAGCGCTCTCCGATGCTCTCCGAGTGATCGGCGGCGCTCACTACGGCGTCGTTGTCCACCGCAAGCGACGACAGACGCATCGCGCTGCCCTCGCTGCTCATCGACAACCACCGGCCGGCAACCCGATTGCGCCGCAGCGACTTCGCGTACACGGAGTCGGCGCGCAGTGTCTGCGCGGTGAGATAGGCCGTCACGCATGCCAACATCAGAGGCAGCACCACCTGATAACTCAGCGTCATCTCAAAGATCATCAGGATCGACATGAGCGGTGCATAGGTCGTCGCCGCCAGAAACGCGCCCATGCCGACCACCGCGTAGCTGCTGGCCACCGAGGCTGTCGCTGGGGCGAGCGCGTTCATCGCCAGACCGTAAAGGCTACCGAGTGCAGCGCCGACGAAGAGCGTGGGTGTAAACACACCGCCCACCGCGCCGGAACCCGCCGACGATGCGGTTGCCAGCACTTTGAATACCAGCACCATCGCCAGCGCCTGCCAGGCCCAGTGGGTGTGCAGGATCGAGTTGACCACGCTGTATCCGTTGCCCCAGACCTGCGGCACTTGCAGCGACAGCACGCCCACGACGAGACCGCCCAGCGTCAGACGCAGGAACAGCGGCACGGGCAATGCGCCGAAGCGTGCCTTGGCGGTGTCGAGCAGACGCAGGAACAGCGGCGCGAGCACACCCGCGAGTACGCCGAGGCCCACGTAGAAGAAGACTTCCCAGCCGGAAACGAAGTCGAAGCGCGGCATCTGATAGACCGCTTCGTAGCCGAGGAACTGGCGGATGACGATGTTCGCGATGACCGAGGCCACGACCAGCGGGCCGAGCGTTGCCGTTGAAATCGAGCCGTAGACGATCTCGGAAATGAACAGTGCACCCGCGATCGGGGCGTTATAAGCCGACGTGATCCCGGCCGTCGCGCCGCAGGCGACGAGCAAACGCAGACGCTCCGGTGGAAACGCGAGAATACGGCCGACGAGCGACGCGAACATCGCGGCGAGCTGCACCATCGGCCCTTCCCGCCCGATCGACGCCCCCGAAGCCACCGAGCACAGCGACGACAGGCTTTTGACGAGTGTCTGGCGCAGGCTAAGCACGCCTGTGCCGATGGCAATCGCTTCCATGTAGTCGTCGGCGCCCTTCTTCGGCACCCACAACGTGGCGTATTGCAGGATTAGCCCGGCGATCAGTCCGCCGGCGGTGGGCAGCAGCAGTCGCTGCCACCAGTTCAGGTTCTGCGCGAGTTCGACCATGCCGCTGCGGTGTCCGGCGAGCAGGAATTGCAGGCCCGAGAGCGCTTCGCGAAACGCCACGGTTGCTAACGCCCCCAGCAGACCAACGATGCCGGCAAGCAGCAGCGTGATTTGCAGAGTGTTCGGTGCGAATTGGCGCCGCACCCACACAACGATGGGCAATTTTGCCCAGGCGGACACTGCTGACACGGATAGAAGACGGTGCGTGATCGAAATTGGGTCCCATGGTATCGACCGGCGCCTTTTTTTGAAAGCGCACGACCGGCGGGCGATTTTCGGCCTCAAAACTGAGCTGTGCTCAGGTAACGTCTTTTTGACGATATTTTCCTCGCCGAAGCAGGTTTGTGCCGCTGGATGTTGGTGGGATTCCGTCGTGAATTGCCAAGTGACGAAGCGATTTCATAGATGACCATCCGCTAACCGGAATTCGGCGCCTGTCTCAGCATTGCGCTGCGAACGCCGTGAATGCCATCGACACCGCCGATTCCATCGGAAAAACTGAGGCATGCTCAGATAAGGTGTTTTTAAGCCCTGTCGATTGCGGTCCGCCACACGCTTCGAGCGACTGCGATGCGGCGAGCGTTTGACCCGCTTCCCGCGTTTTCGCCGCTTTGGGTGCCAGCGATAGCCACCTCCGTGGGGATTTTCTGAACGTTATTCAGATAAAGGTAAATTCCGAGCGCTTGGCGCAAGGTTAGGACACTTTTCTTCACTGTGTTCCGGGGCCAGTTTCACCGCCGGTGTTGGCGTGCCGGCACGAAAGCACCGCCCTGCCCCTTACCGCCATCCCTCCCGACCCGGTGTCATCGCTTCGTATGCCGCGCGCGCAGGCCGCATGGACTTCCCTTGAAATTTCTCGAGAAGCGCGTCATTCGGTTCGTCTTTCGAACTGGTCACATTCCACGCGGTGAAATAGAATGGCGCGCAATCGAATTGGAACTGAGAAGTCATACCGGAATGGCAGTGAGCAAAAAAGCCGCACAAAAATCGCCCGTGCGTCTCGAAGAGCAGTTGGGTTTCGCCTTGTACTCGGCATCGCTTGCCATGACAAAAGCACACAAGCCGATGCTCGATAGATTGGGTCTGACGTACTCGCAGTATCTTGTGATGACGGTGCTTTGGGAGCAAGACGATCTCGCCGTCAATCAGCTTGGCGCACGTCTCGGACTCGACTCCGGCACACTCACGCCATTGCTGAAACGACTGGAAACCATGGGGCTTTTGACGCGTCGCCGTGGAGAGGCCGACGAACGTCAGGTGTTCATCGACCTGACACCGAGAGGTGTGAACCTACGTCGAGAGGCGCGTTTGGTGCCTGCACAGGTGCAGGCTGTCACCGGGCAATCCGATGCGGCGCAGAAGACCTTGCGAACCCTGCTTCTCCAACTTCGCGAAGTCCTCAACGAAGCGTGATGCAAAGCAAGACGCGCGCTTCCTTGCGGATAAGCGCGCGTCATTCAGTGGTGCGCAATGCATTGCGCTAGCGGCGGAATATCAATGTGCCGGGACGAGCATGTCGATGCCGTCGATCTTCTCGACGGTGTAGCCGGCATCTCGCCAGGCGTCGAGGCCGCCAAGCAACGGACGCACTTCGGCAAAGCCCTGCGCACGCAGTTGCTGCGCCAGACGGGCCGCCGTCACCTCGTTCGGACAAGCGCAAAACACCACAATCCGGCGATCGCGCGGAATATCCCGCAGTTTCTCGGCGATTTCGTCTGGCTCGATCGCGATCGAACCGGGAATCGTGAACGGATCGATCGCCCGGCGAGCGGCTGAGCGCACGTCGATCACGACCGGCGTCACTTCGTCGTTCATCCACGCCTCAAGCGTTTGAACGCCGATACGCGCCATGCGCAGCGAGCGCAGCAGGCGGTAACGGTTGAGCCATCGATTGAGCAGATAAAGCACGAAGACCAGCGCGACCAGCCACAGCACGCCACGGCCGAGCGTATCGAAGGCGTCGAGTACGGCCACGATGCGCGACGCGAAGCCGAACCCGAGGGCTACGGCGACACCCGACCAGAGCACCGCACCGATGGCGTCGTACATCAGGAACGTGCGCCAGGACACGCCGAGCGCGCCGGCCATCGGCACCGACAGGGCCGAGAGTCCCGGCACGAAGCGGGCGAACATCAGCACTCGCACGCCATGGCGTCCCATCGCACCCTCCGTGCGGCTCACGCACGTATCAGGAGAGATCGACAGCCGGCACATCAGCCGCAGGATGTGGTGGCCATAGCGTCGTCCGGCGAGGAACCAGAGGGTGTCGCCCAGCAGCGCAGCGAAAACCGCGAGGGCGACAATCAACGCCGCCGGGAAGAGCGACGTCGACGCCGTGACGATGAGCGTGGGATAAGCCGGCAGCGGCAGCCCCAGCGCTTGTCCGAAGATATTCAGAAAGACCAGCCAGAGCCCGTAGCGGGCGATCAGATCGAACAGCATGCCGGGTACCTGTTGGCGAATGAGCGCAATATCGCATGTTAGCGCCCGGGCGTGACGGCCAGAAGCCAGGATGCCGGAACGTATTGTTGCTTTTCCGGAACGATCGCCGGTGCGGGCCGGAGGAAAGCGGATGTCAGTGACCCATCGCAGCCTGGGTGCCCCGCTTGGGGCGGGTTAGCCAGACGAGCGCCGCCATGACGAGAAAGACATATCCCGAGAGGTGAAAGACGTCGTTCGTAGCCAGCATGAAAGACTGCCGGGTGACGAGATCGTTGAGCATGCCGAAGTCGGCCCCGTTTGCGAGCCCCAACCCTTGGCGCAACTGGTCGAGATAGCTCGTCGTGGCGTCGGAATAGGGGGTGATGCTCTCGGCGAGCCTTGCGTGATGGTAGATCGCCCGGTCTTCCCACAGGGTCGTACTCACGGCGGTGCCGATGGCGCCCGACAGGGTGCGGAAGAAGTTCGACAGCCCGGAGGCCGCGGCGAGGCGATCGTCTGAAATGCTCGAAAGCGTGATGGTCGTCACAGGCACGAAGAAGCATGCGATACCGATGCCCTGAACGAGCCGGGGCTCGATGACCTTCGCGAACGACAGATTCAGCGCAAAGTGCGAATTCCAGAAGGACACCCCGGCGAACACGACGAACGCGAACGAGGCGACTGCCCGCAGGTTCAGCCGATTCATGTTCTGCCCGATGAGCGGTGAGAGCACTAGCGCCAGCAGGCCAACAGGCGCCGTCGCCAGCCCGGCTTTGCCCGGCGTGTAGCCCATGACCGTTTGCAGCCACAGCGGGAAGATGACCACCGAGGCGAAGAACGTCATGAAGCCGAACGAAATCACCACCACGCCTAACGCGAAGTTGCGATCCTTGAACAGTGTCAGGTCGACGATGGGCTTATCGGATGTCAGCTCCCACAGGATCAGGAACGACAGGCAGATCGCGGCGGAGAGCGCGAGCGTGACGATCAGGCTGTTGTTGAACCAGTCGCGGTCCTTGCCGAGGTCGAGCATCATCTGCAAAGACCCCACGCCGATGGCCAGCAACGCCAGGCCGATCAGATCGATGGGCAGCTTCTGCGTCTTTGTTTCGTGCCCGCGTAACAGGAGGAAACAGGACGCCGCCGAGAAGATGCCGACGGGCACATTGATGTAGAAGATCCACGGCCATGTGTAATTGTCTGTGATCCACCCGCCCACGACGGGACCGAAGATTGGCGCGACGATCACGGTCATGGCCCACAGCCCGAGCGCGAGACCCCGCTTTTTCTCGGGGAAGCTGCGCAGCAAAATGGTCTGCGAGAGCGGTACCATCGGGCCGGACACAAGGCCCTGCAACAAACGGAAGAAGACGAGCGTTTCCATGTTGGGCGCCAGACCGCAGAGCATCGACGCCACCGTGAAGGCCGTGACCGACGACACGAACAACCTTGCTTCGCCCACGCGTCGTGCCAGCCAACCGGTGAGCGGCACCGCGATAGCTGCGGCCACCGCGTACGAGCTGATGACCCAGGTGCCCTGACTGTTCGACACGCCTACGCTTCCCGCGATGGTCGGCACGGCAACGTTGGCGATGGATGTGTCGAGCACTTCCATGAAGGTGCCCAGTGCGAGGCCTATCGTGAGGATCGCCAGTCGCGCACCGGTCAGCGGCGCCCCTTGCGGCGCGGCGGTGGCGCTTGCCGTGGCGGCGTCTGCCATATGCATCGTCTCCCTGAAATGACGGCCGCGTCGTGATGGACCGCGACCGAAATCTTTCACCGGATGGTGCCGCAGAACGGCAATCGTGTGCGACGTGAGTTTGGAAACCGTGCTCTAAATCGTCAGGAAACCCGCCCGTCGGCCACTCGAATCCGCCGGCGTTGCGCGAATCACGCGTCCCGTAAGGGTTTCCAGCGGGGCCGTTTCATCGCGCGTCAGCCGGGTGCGGCAAATCGCCTTCGTCTTGCGAACGCAAGACGCTTTTATCCCTTGACGCGAGTGGGCGAGCAAGATTGAATCGGCGCTGACGCCCGACGTGCACGATGCCACGTCGCAGTCCCCTGGGCGTGTGTGCAGGCTCAATAAAGTTCTCTCTCTCCCGCGCTTCCGGCGCCGGGGCGACAGCGAAACCACAGGATAAGCCCATGCAGCCAGGCAGCGTCGTTCCCCTTCAATACAGCGAGCTTCTTGTTCTGCTTTCCTTCGTGATATCGGCGCTGGGGGCCTATGTCGCGCTGGTGGCCGCATCGCGTATTCGCGACGACGACGGACGCATCAGTCTGGGTTATCTCGTGGTGTCGGCTCTGGCCCTCGGAGGCATTGGCATCTGGGGTATGCACTTCATCGGCATGGCTGCGCAACGCATGCCCTTCCCCGTGGCGTATTCCCTCTGGCCGACGCTGGGCAGTCTGTTGCTGGCGGTCGTGGTCTCGGGGGCGGCGCTCTGGTATGTCGCCCGCGCACCGTATCGCAATGGCCTGCAATGCACGATCGCCGGCGTGGCGGGCGGATTGGGCGTGGCCGGCATGCATTACCTGGGCATGAGCGCCATGCGCACGCAGGCGTACTTCGAATGGGACGCGACGATCGTTGCGCTGTCGGTGCTCATTGCGATTGTGGCGGCGAGTGTCGCGCTGTGGCTGGCGTTCCATCTGGAGACGACGCTGCAACGCGGGCTGGCGTCCTTGGTCATGGCGGTGGCCGTGTGTGGCATGCACTACACGGGCATGCGCGCGGGCACGATCATCTGCACGGCCGCGACGCCCGTGCAAGTCAGCATGCGTCTGCATGGCGATATGCTGCCCTACGGCGTCTTCTTGATTGCGTGTGTGGTGTTGCTTGCCATGGGCGTGCTGCTGCATCGCACATCGCGCAAGCGGCGCGAGCGGATGGCGGCGCGACTCGATGCGCTCATGCGCCAGCGCGCGGACCAGGTGTGAATCCCGTTCCGTTTCCCTGACAAACGAAACGCCGGCCCATCGAAAGACGGGCCGGCGTTTTCTTATCCGAGCGCCTCTCGGCGCAACACACTATTCAGTGCAGGATGGGGCTTCCCCCGACGGGCATCACATCGCCTGTTTCGATCAGGTCGACAATGAAAAACGGTTCTGTGTTGAGTTGTTTCGATGCACCGGGCTGGCCGGAGTACCAGCACACCATCGCCATGTCTCCCAGCATGCGGGTGACGATGCCAATGGCACCACGCGGCACTGCGATGTGATTGGATTTGACGATCGATCCGACTTGCACTTGAGCCTCCTGCGAATGACGAAAAACCGACGCGCCAACCGGTCGGCGCATCGTCATCCGAATATACCGTATTGCGTTGTGGCTATCGCCGATTTCTCCGTCGACGTTAAGAAAAATCCATCGGGCAAGGTGCCGCGATGCTCCGCGAGCACGCGGTAGTGCGGCCCGCGCGGCGTGCGTACCGAGTGCACGAGAACGTAGCCGTCGCAATGCCAGATCAGCGGACGCGGATACGGATCCGACGGCGCGCGACGCGCATGGCGCAGGAGAGAGACATGCGGGCGAAACGACTGCGTCACCACTCGGGCACCCGTCGCACGCCATTGAGACAGCAGCGTGTCGCGGGTGGCGATGAGGCTGTCGGGAACTGCGGGCGCACCGGCCCAGACGATCTTGCGATCGGACCAGTAGCCAAGATGATCGAAGGTGAGCGTGAGCGGAACGAGCGGTGTGCGTTGCATGAGCGCAAGCAGTACCGGGAGACGGGCGGGATCGACCTCGTCGAGAAACGCCAGCGTCAGGTGCAAAGTCTGGGCGCGCAGCACACGTCCGCCGCATTCCGCATGAGCCGAGACGGCCCATGCGTGAAGCTGCTCGCGTACACCCGGCCCGGGCCATAGGGCAAGGAAAAGTCGCATGAGAACACCAAAGGTTGGGTCCTGCTGATGATTCTCATAGTAGTCGGGCGATTGGGCGAATGCCAGCCGGGCCCCGAGGGGGGCGGGGTGTCGTGTGGACCCCTTTGGCGGGTGTCACCCGCGGGAGCGGACGCTACGCAGCGGGTGGCATGCCGCTCGTGTCAGTTTGTCGAGATACCCGGTGTGATGCCGCGACCGCGGCGCGGCGTCGCTACCGGTTTGTCTTCGGGGTTGTCTTTCACGGGCGGGCGCATGATGCTGTTCCAGTTGTTCTGAATGGCCGTGTCGGTCGTGTCGCGAGAGACCGCGCGCGAGATGTCGGCACTCGGATTGAAGGTGCCCGAGCCTGTGGCGCCTGCCGTTCCTGCCCCACTCCCCGGCGCGGCCTGGTTCGCCTGCGCAGGCGTGTTCTGCGCGTGGGCATGCGGCGTGAGCACAAGCACGGCGGCGATAGCGCCGGGCAGCATTCCCCAGCCCCATTTGCGCAGGGGGGAAATGTTGCGAACGGCGCGGGCAATCGAATCGTGGGTCATTGGGTGTCTCGGCGAAGCGACGCAATTTCGCCGGCATCGTCACCTTGTGGGGGCGATGCCGGCGTCACGTCTTATGTGGGATCAGTAGGTGCCGGGAGGCGGCTTCCAGCCCGGGGGCGGAGGCGGCGGCGGCGCATAGCGCTGCGCCGGCTGCGGCAATACCATGTCGCCGCGAACGGGGACGCGATTGCCGGACGCATACATGCACTGAACGTAGGCCTGATCATAGCGGCTTTGCGTCATATATGCAGACGACTGGGCGTTGCCCATACCCACGGCGCTGCCGGCGAGCAGGCCTGCACCGGCCCCGATCGCCGCCCCGGAGCCACCTCCGAAGGCGGCACCGGCTGCGGCGCCGATGGCCGTGCCGACTACGGCGCTGCCGACGGCACTGTTGTTGGCGGCGGTCGCGCTATCCAGACCGCCATTCATGCCCGAGGCATATTGGCGGCAGTTGAAATCGTCCTGACGGAACTGATCGAAAGATTTGTTGGTGCCCGGCAATGCCATGAGGCTTGGGCCGGCAGGTGCCACGGCACAACCGGCGAGTGTGGCGGCGGCGGCGACGATGGTCAAGGGCACAGCGAGACGCCGGGTGGCGCGTACGTGGTGTGCGGCACCCGCGATGGCCGTCGACGGTTTGCGGGGTTGGGAGACGAGGGGCGATTCAAATGACATGGCGCGTCTCCAGATCAGTTCACCGGCTGCGCGGGCACTTCGCGCCATCCGCTCGGACACGTCTTCACGTAGGGATAGTAAGCACCGGCCTTGTCGCAGTAGTACCAGGTGTCGCTGTTTGCGCCGGGCTGAGCGTTCTGGGCGCCGGGCTGAGGCTGCTCGATGTATTGCTGAGGCTGGCTGGGCACGACGACGACCGGGGGCGCGTAATAGCTGGGCCCGTAGTACGGGTAGGCGTAGGGATAGGGGTAGTAGCCGGGACCGACCCAGACACGTACGCCACCTCGCCAGGCAAAGGCGCTGCCACTGACCAGGGCAGCCGCCACGGCAACGAAGCCGATGACAACCGGAAGACGTTTCACGACACGGACCTCGAAGAACAAACTCCGGGCACGGTGGATTCCGCCTCGCGTACGCGCGTCGCAAGGAGGTGGATGTCCCCAAATGTGCCGCAACGCCGCCCTGGAGCTGACGCTTCCGAGTCTAGGCCCGTACCCCTCCCGGAGCAATGACGGTACGTGTTAGAAGTGTTTCAAAGCATTACGTTTTTTACGGGAATTTTCGAGAAAAATGGGTGATGTGCCCGAAGTCCGCCGAACGGTAGCGATGGACTGCTTTCCCGGCTTTGCCAGACCCGGCTTCAAAACCGGCTATTTCCCGATACAGAATCGGCTGAAAATCACCCCGAGCAAATCATCCGACGTGAACTCGCCGGTGATCGTGCTGAGTTGTTCCTGCGCGAGCCGCAATTCCTCGGCAAAGAGATCGAGCGCATTCGCATTCTGCCGCGCATGTGCATCCGCCATCTCGATATGATCGCGGGCTGCACGCAGCGCCGACAAATGCCGTTCGCGCGCAAGAAACACGCCTTCGTTCCCCGCTTGCCAGCCGGCAATCTTGAGCAGCTCTGCGCGTAGCAGATCGATCCCCTGCCCGCCTTTCGCCGACAATCGCACGCCAAGCGGTGCTGTGCCCTCCTTCGGCAACACGGTCGCGGGTTCGCCCGCCAGATCGGTCTTGTTGTACACGCGCACGATGGGCACGTGCTTGGGCAACTGCTTCGCGATGTCTTCGTCTTCCGGTGTCATTCCCGAACGCGCGTCGAGCAGATGCAGCACGGCGTCCGCCTTGGCGATCTCGCTCCAGCTACGCGCGATGCCGATACGTTCGACTTCGTCTTCCGTTTCTCGCAGACCCGCCGTGTCGATGATGTGAAGCGGAATGCCGTCGATCTGAATCGTCTGCTGCACCTTGTCGCGGGTGGTGCCGGCGACGGGCGTGACGATAGCCAGTTCTGCACCGGCCAGTGCGTTGAGCAAGGACGACTTGCCTACGTTGGGCTGCCCGGCCAGCACCACGTTGATCCCTTCGCGCAGCAATGCGCCCTGCTTCGCCTGCGACAGCACATGCGCCAGTTGCGCGCGAATCCGCTCGAGTTGCCCGAAGGCGTCGGCCGCCTCCAGAAAATCGATTTCCTCTTCCGGGAAGTCGAGCGTCGCTTCCACCAGCATGCGCAGATGAATCACCAGATCCACCAGCGAATGAATCTCGCGCGAGAACGCCCCGTCCAGCGAGCGGCTTGCCGAGCGCGCCGCCGCTTCGGTGCTCGCTTCGATCAGATCGGCCACGGCCTCGGCCTGCGCCAGATCGAGCTTGTCGTTCAGAAACGCGCGATGGGTGAATTCGCCCGGCTCCGCCAGACGAACCCCCAGTGCCGCGCCTTCGTCGATGCAACGTTGCAACAACAATTGCAGCACGATAGGCCCGCCGTGGCCCTGAAGTTCGAGCACGTCCTCGCCGGTGTAGGAATTCGGACCAGGGAAGTACAGCGCAATGCCGCGATCCAATGCCTCGCCGCTGGCGTCGAGAAACGGCAGATACGACGCGTGTCGCGGCTTGAGCGGCTGCCCGACCAGACGCGCGATCACGCGCTGCACGGCGTCGCCGCGGTGCTTGCCGAAGGACACGCGCACTACGCCTATCCCGCCGCGTCCGGGGGCGGTGGCAACGGCGGCGATCGGGACAGTCGAGACGGTGGCGCTCATGGAACGATTCTTTGAAAAACAGAGGCTTATTTTGACATGCACCAAACAAAACCGCCCGCGAGAGACTCGCGGGCGGCAGTGTCAGTCAGACGGTCGGACCTGAATCGTCAGGCCGCCTTTTCTTTCTTCTTGGTACCGAGCATCCGGTTGATCGACCATTGCTGCGCGATCGACAACGTGTTGTTGACCACGTAGTACAGCACCAGGCCCGAAGGCAGGAAGAGGAACATGACCGAGAAAATCAGCGGCATGAACATCATCATCTTGGCCTGCATCGGGTCCGGCGGCGTCGGGTTCAGCTTGGTCTGGATGAACATCGACACGGCCATCAGCACCGGCAGGATGTAATACGGATCCTGCGTCGAGAGGTCGTGAATCCAGCCCAGCCACGGCGCGCCGCGCATTTCCACCGACGACAGCAACACCCAGTACAGCGCAATGAACACCGGAATCTGAATCACGATCGGGATACAGCCGCCGAACGGATTGACCTTCTCGGTCTTGTACAGCTCCATGAGCGCTGCGTTCATCTTCTGGGGATCGCTCTTGTAGCGCTCACGCAGTGCCTGCATCCGCGGCGTGATTTCCTTCATGCGCGCCATCGACTTGTAGCTTGCGGCCGACAGCGGGAAGAACACCAGCTTGATGATGACGGTCACGGCGATGATCGCCCAACCCCAGTTGCCGATCAGTCCGTGCAACTTCGAGAGCAACCAGAACAGCGGCTTGGCGAGGATCGTGAAGTAACCGTAGTCCTTCGTCAGCTCCAGGCCCGGCGCAATCTGCTCGAGCATGTGCTCTTCCTGCGGACCGGCGAACAGACGCGCATCCACGGTCTCGGTGCCGCCTGCCGGAATGCTCGCGAGCGGCTCTTTCACGCCCACGCGATAGAGGCCGTTGTCCAGCTTGCCGATGTAGTTGTCGCGCGTCGCGCCTTCCTTCGGAATCCAGGCCGTGGCGAAGTAATGCTGCACCATGCCGATCCAGCCATCGCTCGACTGCTTGACGTATTTCGCCTTGTCCTTGTCGATGTCGCTGAACGTGATCTTCTGGAATTTCTCGTCGCTGCTGTAGACCGTCGGGCCCGTGAACGTGTGCGAGAACTTCGCGCCGCTGATTTCACGGCCGTCACGCACGAGTTCCATGTACAGCGTCGGCTTGATCGCGGCGTCGGTCTTGTTGACGATCGTGTTCGACACGTCGATCACGTAGCTGCCGCGATGGAACGTGTAAGCACGCACCAACTGCAGGCCGCCCTTGACCGGCGATTCGAACTTCACGGTCAGCGAGTCGCCGGTCAGCGTGGTCGGACCCGGCACTTGCGTGAAGATGTCGTTGTGGTTCGGGTAGTCGCCGCCGATCAGACCCGTGCGAGCGAAGTACTGATGGCTCGGCGTGTTGTCGAACAGCACGACATGCTTGTCGGCTTCGTCGGCGTCAGGCCACTTGGTGAGTGCGAGGAACGACAGCGTGCCGCCCTGCGTGCTGATGTCGGCCTCAAAGACATCCGTCGTGATGCGCACCTTCTGCGCAGTGGCAGCGGCGGGCGCATTGCCCGGTGCGCTACCCGCAGCGGCAGCGGCGTTGGCAGCTTGAGGCAGGTCGTTGGCCGGCGTCTGATTGCTACCCGTGGCGGCCGGGGTGGACACCTCCGGCGACGGGAAGAACAACGACGAATGGCCATTGCTGCGTTGCCAGTTGTCGAAAAGCATCACGACAGACAGCGCGAAAATGACCCAGAGTACGGTGCGTTTGATGTCCATGCGGTAACTCGTGGTGGACGAAACTCAGGAATGGCCCGGCGCGCGGCGCGTAACTGCCGATGCGGCCGCGGGCCCGGACGAGACCGCCTGCTTGGTTCGCGACGTGTCGCTTCCGGCGGCCTTCTCGGCGCCTTCGGCGGTAGGATCGGGAGCGTTGCAGACGTGTCGAGCCGGCGGTACGGGATCGAAACCGCCGGGATGAAACGGATGACAGCGGCATAGACGCCGGGCCGCGAGATAAGTGCCGTAACCGGCACCGTGCTCGACGATGGCCTCGCGCGCGTAGTCGGAGCAGCTCGGATGAAAGCGGCAACGGTTCCCCAGCCAGGGACTGATCACCAGCTTGTAACCGCGCAGGAGCAACAACAGCACGCTTCGCATCTCGATTCCGCCTGTCAGTCCGGCCGAGGTGGCCGGGTGGGCGGCGCATGCCCAGGTTCGGGCGCTACCGTTTGGGGACTAACTACCTTCCGTCTTGTCGTCGGTCGTGCGGCGCTTGCGGGCGGCTTTTTCGGCCGCATCGAAGAGCTGCGCGAATTCGGCCTGAACCAGTGTGTTCAACACCGGTGCCGCCGCCGCAGTGTACGTCCCCTTGTCGAAGCGCCGGGTCAGTCGCAGTACGAAGTCCCAGCCAGCCAAAGCCGCGCGGCGCTGGCGGAACATCTCGCGTGCCTGACGTTTGATCAGGTTGCGAGTGACCGCGCGGGGCGCGTGCTTCTTGCCGACGACAATGCCGATGCGGCCTTCATCAGACGTGGCATCGACAGGGGTGTCCGGCGCAGTTTCACGCCGGCGCATGTACAACACGAAGTGCGCGCTGCGACGCAGGGGGCGCAAACTAAAAACGGATGAAAACTCATCCGTTTTGAGAAGTCGCGCAGCTTTGGGAAACCCCATTGCCGGGACTTCGCGCCTTGCGGATTTGACGCGCAAACCGCGGTACGACCGAGATCCGCGATTAAACGGCCAGGCGCTTACGGCCCTTGGCGCGACGAGCGGCGATGACCTTGCGGCCACCACGGGTCTTCATGCGAACCAGGAAGCCATGGGTGCGCTTGCGGCGCGTCACGGAAGGCTGAAAAGTACGTTTCATGATGCACTCACTGTGTGAAAAATTCCCGCGCAGCAGCATCGTGAAACGCCACATGGACACCGTGAAAACCTGCAAATTCAAGGACTTTCACGCGCGGCCCAGCCGTCGGGAGTTGGATAAGAATCCGGTTGTCTTTCTAACGAACCCGCTATTTAATCGGCTTTTCCGTTGTGTGTCAATAGGTTAGCCATCGCCCGCAGCGCGCTCGCGCGCCGGCGGTGTTGTTGATGTCCTGGATTCACCACCCGGCGGCCTTCCGGCTGTGGATAATGGCAGAAATTGCCTCCGGCATCAGTTTCCGTCGGTGGATAAATGTCTGGCGAGGGAGATATCCCGGCGGTCGCGGCAAATCGTCGCAATTGCTGGGCATTTGCGCAGCATGCGCGCAAAGTCAGGCGGGTTAACGCGGCACGCCCGCCCGGAGATGCCTGTGCTGTGGGCATTCCTGTGGATAACTCGCTTTGCCGACGCTTTGGCGTTAAAATCCTCCATCTATTTTTTCCCAGCAGAGTACCGGTGACGCCGCCATGTGGATAGCGCGCCGGGTTTTGTCGTCTGCGCGCGCCGAAGCCGGCCGCACCGCGCGAGGCAAAATCCGAACGCAGCGCCATGGTTCGTGTGTTTCCGGACGTCTGCAATGCGCCGCCGGTCTGACTCGACCTCGGCCGGTTGCCTATCTGAACCCTGTTTGGGGACGGGGGTTACCGGCTTGGTTTGCGACGTTCTGCCCCCATATCTGGTGTGACGGATAGTGGACGGCAAGAGCGCCAACCGAAGCAGTCGGATAGGTTCCGCGCCACCTGGACACACGCTGCATGAATGATTTCTGGCAACACTGTGCGACTCGACTCGAACAAGAGCTGACGCCCCAGCAATTCCGCACCTGGATCAAACCGCTGGCGCCGCTCGACTTCGATGAACAGGCGCGCACGCTCAAGATCGGCGCCCCCAACCGCTTCAAGCTGGATTGGGTGAAGAGCCAGTTCTCCGGGCGGATCCAGAGCATGGCGGCAGATTATTGGAATGCACCGATCGAGGTCACATTCGTGCTCGATCCGAAGGCAGGCATGCGCGTGCCGTCGTCGACGCCCGCGCCGCCCCCGGCACCTGCGCCGAGCGCCGCACCTGCGGCGGTGCCGGCCGGCGTGGCGCGTGCGAATCCGGCGCCCGCTGCGGCACAGGTTGCGGTGGCCGGTGGACATGGCAACGATACGGCGTCGCTCGACGGCGAGCGTCCCGATCTCGAAGCCAGCGAAGCCGAGGCGGTGCGCCGCAATTGGCGGGTCACGCCGCAAGAGCCGGCGCAGGTTGGGGAGGTCGAGTCGATCTATGAGCGCTCGAAGCTCAACCCCGTGCTGACGTTCGACAATTTCGTGACGGGTAAATCGAACCAGCTCGCCCGCGCCGCGGCGATTCAGGTCGCGAATAATCCTGGCACGTCGTATAACCCGTTGTTCCTGTACGGCGGCGTCGGTCTGGGTAAGACCCACTTGATCCACGCCATCGGCAACCAGTTGCTGGCGGAAAAGCAGAATCCGCGCATTCGGTACATCCACGCCGAGCAGTACGTGTCCGACGTGGTCAAGGCATACCAGCGCAAGGCATTCGACGAATTCAAGCGCTATTACCACTCGCTCGATTTGCTGCTGATCGACGATATTCAATTCTTCTCGGGCAAGAGCCGTACGCAGGAAGAATTCTTCTATGCGTTCGAGGCGCTCATCGCGAACCGTGCGCAGGTGATCATCACGAGCGACACGTACCCGAAGGAGATCACCGGGATCGACGATCGCCTGATTTCACGTTTCGATTCCGGCCTGACGGTGGCCATCGAGCCGCCCGAGCTGGAAATGCGCGTGGCAATTCTTATCAAGAAGGCGCAGGCCGAGGGCGTGGGCTTGTCGGAGGACGTAGCGTTCTTCGTCGGCAAGCATTTGCGCTCGAACGTGCGTGAGCTGGAAGGTGCGCTGCGCAAGATTCTCGCGTACTCGAAGTTCCATGGTCGCGAGATCACGATCGAACTGACGAAGGAAGCGCTGAAAGATCTGCTGACGGTTCAGAATCGTCAGATTTCTGTCGAAAACATTCAAAAGACGGTGGCCGATTTTTACAATATCAAGGTCGCCGACATGTATTCGAAAAAACGGCCTGCCAATATTGCACGGCCGCGGCAAATTGCGATGTATCTGGCAAAGGAACTGACGCAGAAGAGCTTGCCGGAAATCGGCGAACTGTTTGGCGGACGCGACCATACGACGGTGCTTCACGCGGTACGCAAGATTGCGGAAGAGCGGGGCAAGGACGCGCAGCTCAATCACGAGTTGCACGTGCTGGAGCAGACGCTCAAGGGGTAAAAACCGGCGGATACGCGGGATGGCGGGCGGGGTTGTCCGCGTCCCTGTGGATAAGCTGGGTGTGGTTTGGGGGGAACTGGCGTTTTCGGGCACAATAGCGGATCGGCGCACAATGCGTCCCCTGTTCGTCCACAGTGTTTTCCGCCCTGTTATCCCTTCCACAAGCGATTGATTGATAAGGGAATCTTCGGGTTTTCAGCAGAAACTGATACCCGTTAACAGTTACTACGAAGGATAAATATGCAATTGGTCAAAACTCAACGAGACAATCTGCTGCGGCCGCTGCAAATTGTGAGTGGCATCGTCGAGCGTCGCCATACGTTGCCGATTCTGGCCAATTTGCTCATTCGCAAGCACGGACAGGACATTTCCTTCCTGTCGACCGATCTTGAGTTGCAGATCACGACCACCGCCGATTGCGGTGCCGGCGCCGATGATGTGGCGACGACCGTGGCGGCGCGCAAGCTGCTCGACATTCTGCGCAACATGCCGGATGCCGAAGTGGCGCTGTCGCTGTCGGACAAGCGTCTGACGGTGCAGGCCGGCAAGAGCCGATTCCAGTTGCTGACGCTGGCGGCCGAAGATTTCCCGACCGTGGCCGCAGCGAAGGACTATGCCGCGAGCTTCGAGCTGCCGCAGCGTGCGCTGCGTCAATTGCTGGGCATGGTGCATTTCGCCATGGCGCAGCAGGACATCCGTTACTACCTGAACGGCATGCTGCTGGTGGTCGAGGGCGAGAAGATCGAAGCGGTGGCAACGGACGGTCACCGTCTGGCGTACTGCAACACCACGATCGAGGGTCAGAATTTCGCGCGTCAGGAAGTCATCATCCCGCGCAAGACGATTCTCGAGTTGCAGCGTCTGCTTGAGGACATCGACGACAAGGTGAAGATCGATGTGGCGCCGAGCCAGGTCAAGTTCACCTTCGCGAATGTCGAGTTGGTTTCGAAGCTGGTCGAGGGTAAGTTCCCCGACTTCAACCGTGTGATCCCGAAGGGTTACAACAAGAGCTTCGTCATCAGCCGCGAAGAGTTGCATCGCTCGTTGCAGCGTGCGGCCATCGTGACGTCGGACAAGTTCAAGGGCGTGCGTTTCCTGGTGAGCGAGAACCTGCTGAAGATCAGCGCGAGCAACGCGGAAACCGAAGAAGCGCAGGAAGAACTCGAGATCGATTACACGGGCGAGTCGGTGGATATCGGCTTTAACGTGACGTACCTGCTCGACGTGTTGTCGAACCTCAAGGTCGAACAGGTAAAGGTGAGTCTGGGCGACGCCAACTCGAGCGCCTTGATTACCTTGCCGGACAACGACGAATTCAAATACGTCGTCATGCCGATGCGCATTTGAGCGGATATTCCGCCATACGCGCCGTCATATGCGCGAAGGGGCCGAGCGCCCCTTTGGCGTTTCTAGAGAATTATCCTTTTGCGGGATAAGCCTGCCTTCGCGGCGCCAAAAGCACGCGGGGGTGGCGGGTCATGAAGCAGTAATTCGTCAGTTAATGACGCAGTAACCGGAAGATTGTCATGAGCGAACAGCAAAAGCAGGCCGACAGCGGCTATGGTGCAGCCTCCATCCAGATCCTTGAAGGTCTGGAGGCTGTGCGCAAGCGTCCCGGCATGTACATTGGCGACACGTCGGACGGCACGGGCCTGCATCACTTGGTATTCGAGGTGCTGGACAACTCGATCGACGAGGCGCTTGCGGGTTACTGCGACGACATCCACGTGATCATTCACGCGGACAATTCCATTTCCGTGACGGACAACGGTCGCGGCATTCCCACGGGCATCAAGTTCGACGACAAGCACGAGCCGAAGCGTAGCGCTGCGGAAATCGTGATGACCGAGTTGCACGCTGGCGGCAAGTTCGACCAGAACAGCTACAAGGTGTCGGGTGGTCTGCACGGCGTGGGTGTGTCGTGCGTGAACGCACTCTCCACGTACCTGAAGCTGACCGTGCGTCGCGATGGCAAGAAGCATTTCATGGAGTTCCACCGTGGTGTGCCGCAGAACCGCGAGTTGGAAGTCGTCGACGGTATCGAGACGTCGCCGCTGAAGTTCCTGGGCGACACGGACAAGCGCGGCACGGAAGTGCACTTCCTGGCTGACGAGACGATTTTCGGCAAGGTCGAATTCCACTACGACATTCTCGCCAAGCGTATGCGCGAGCTGTCCTTCCTGAACAACGGCGTGCGGATTCGTCTGACGGATCAACGCACGGGCAAGGAAGACGATTTCGCGTTTGGCGGTGGTGTGAAGGGCTTCGTCGAGTACATCAACAAGTCGAAGTCGGTGCTGCACCCGACGATCTTCCATGTGACGGGCGAGCGCGACGGTATCGGCGTGGAAGTCGCCATGCAGTGGAACGACAGCTACAACGAGACGGTGCTGTGCTTCACGAACAACATTCCGCAGCGTGATGGTGGCGCGCACTTGACGGGGTTGCGCGCGGCGATGACGCGCATCATCAACAAGTACATCGACGAGAACGAACTGGCGAAGAAGGCCAAGGTCGAGACGACCGGTGACGACATGCGCGAAGGGTTGACGTGCGTGCTGTCGGTGAAGGTGCCTGAGCCGAAGTTCTCGTCGCAGACGAAGGACAAGCTGGTGTCGTCGGAAGTGCGTGCGCCGGTGGAAGAGTACGTGGCGAAGGCGCTGGAAGAGTTCCTGCAGGAAACGCCGAACGACGCGAAGATCATCTGCGGGAAGATCGTTGAGGCGGCGCGTGCGCGCGATGCTGCACGTAAGGCGCGTGAGATGACGCGTCGTAAGGGCGTGCTCGACGGCGTGGGTCTGCCGGGCAAGCTGGCGGATTGTCAGGAGAAGGATCCGGCGCTGTGCGAGATCTACGTGGTCGAGGGCGACTCGGCGGGCGGCTCGGCGAAGCAGGGTCGCGACCGTAAGTTCCAGGCGATTTTGCCGCTGCGCGGCAAGGTGCTGAACGTCGAGAAGGCGCGTTTCGACAAGTTGATTTCGAGCGAACAGATCGTGACGCTGATTACCGCGCTGGGTTGCGGTATTGGCAAAGACGACTACAACATCGACAAGTTGCGTTATCACCGCATCATCATCATGACCGATGCTGACGTGGACGGCGCGCACATCCGTACGCTGCTGCTGACGTTCTTGTATCGTCAGGTGCCGGAGCTGATCGAGCGCGGTTATGTGTATATCGCGCAACCGCCGTTGTACAAGATCAAGCACAACAAGGACGAACGTTACATCAAGGACGAAAGCGAGCTGGGACAGTACATGCTCAAGCTTGCGTTGAACAATGCCGAGCTGATGCCGACGACGGGCGCTGCGCCGATTACGGGCGACGCACTGGGCGAGCTGACGCGCAGCTACCAGTTGTCTGATGGCGTGATCGAGCGTCTGAGCCGCATTTACGAGTCGTCGGTACTCACGGCAGTGACCGAAGGTGTCGAGATCGATCTCGGTAGCGAAGCGTCGGCACAGGCCTCGGCCAAGGCGCTGGAGGCGGCATTGAGCAACGATCCGCTCGCTCCGGAGATCACGATCACGGCGGTGATGGAAGACGTGGAGAATGCCGAACCGGCGCCGTCGCTGCGCGTGGAGCGCCGTCATCATGGCAACGTGAAGGTGACGGTCATCGATCAGGACTTCCTGCAGACGGCGGACTATGCGCAGTTGCAGAAGACAGCCGAGACGTTCAAGGGCCTGATTGGCGAAGGTGCGATGATCAAGCGCGGCGAGCGTTCGCAACCGGTGACGAACTTCAAGTCGGCGATGAAGTGGCTGATGGCCGATGCGGAAAGCAAGGTCTCGAAGCAGCGCTACAAGGGGCTGGGCGAAATGAACGCGGAGCAGTTGTGGGAAACCACGATGGACCCGGCGGTGCGCCGCCTGCTGCGTGTACAGATCGAAGACGCGATCGCGGCGGACGGCATCTTCACCACGCTGATGGGTGACGACGTAGAACCGCGTCGCGCGTTCATCGAGTCTAATGCGCTGCGTGCTGGGAATATTGATGTTTGATTGATGGTGTGCCCGTAGGGCGCCAGAGTATGTGCGACTGGCGCCACAGTTTTGCGACTGTACGACAAAGTTGGTACGACTGCCCTACATTGTTCGTAGTCAAAAAAGATGACCGAGTTGTCAAGACGTTGTCTTTCGCCGTGACCTGTTGGAAGCCCGCCTCGAGCGGGCTTTTTTTCGCGTGGCCCCGATGGCAAGGACAATCTGCGATCAACGGCGAAGATGACGGAAGGTTGAGGAAGTCTATTTCGAGAATAGGCGGCTGCGGTGCGCTTACAAAAAGGTGGGCGGTACACGGCACGAAAACCCGGTCATCGCACGTTTCGCGCAATGGCCTACCTGAAAAACGGGAGATATCTTCGAGAATGTGCTGCGATGGCGAACCACTCCTAGAAGCACGCCACGCGGCTCTATCAAGCATCGAGACGACACCAGCTGTGATGAGGTGGCGCGGATCCGCGTCTAGTGGATCTGCGCCGATCAGCGCGATGGGTGCAGCTGCCAGATCACCAGTAAATCTCCTTGTTAACGCTGGCTTCAATTGTTGCCGGGCTCAGGGTTCGGAAAAATGGATGCCAGTTTGTTGGCGCGATGAAGTTCGACCGGCCACCGGAATTCCATACTGGCACTACCGTTCCGGCCAGACCGGCAGCTCGAGCGCGGACCTGCAGTTCTGCCATGATTTCTTGCTGTACCGCACCTCCCTTATGGCCAAAATCGCTGGCCAACGGGATGATAATCAGGTCAATCCCCTGTTCCCGAACGTGAGCAACTCGATAGCGTGGCATATGCCGTCCTTGTAAAGATGATTGCAAGATGGCGATACCGCCTTGCTCATGGTAAGCAGCTCGTAGCCTGCTAGACGCATTGCGACTGGGCGAGGAGGTTGTCATTCCACACCCCGTCAGCATAGGTCCGCAGGTACGGTCGCTGGCCGGTGGGACGTATCACGCCAACGGTCGCGCGCTTGCCCGAGCGCGGATCCTGAACGAAGAATGTATTGGTCTTATTGTCGATGCTGTTGATTACTTTCTCGACGGGCCATTTCCAGTTACCCGCGCGATTACCCACGTGAGTAATGTGTTCATGACTTCCATGCGGAACGGATTTGGTGATGCAGGTGATCTGGACGTCTGCCATAGCGATTTCCTTAATGTTAAATTCCGGTGTTGTGAGGAAGCGAAAACGACGTCCTCACTAGTGATGGCTGCAAAAAAAGTGGCCGCAGACATTCCGATCAAAATATTCTTTCGGATGTCTGTACGGGCTAACGGGAGAGCCTAGATATATAGAGGGGCCGGATGACTGACGTACAAGAAGGCGTCTTTTCGACGGATGAGCTGAAAAGTGCGCTTGATACTTTTTTGCCGGGAGACTGGATCAAGCTCGGCAGGGCCGCTGACGCTCTATGCTGGGGATTGGCTCTCGAAGGGAAAGACCTGCTGCAAGAGACACTTACCCGCGCCTTGGCAGGCAAGCGGCGCTGCCCCCGTAGCGTTCCCGTGATGGTTTTTCTTGTTAATGCGATGCGGAGCCATCAGGATGCGATTCTTAAGGCACGGGGTAGAGATGTACTTGCACAGGCCGTCATCGTCGATGCCGACGATGAAGCGCAGGCACAACTTCTGGTCCACCAACACGACAAGGCGACGCCCGACGAAATTTTGCTTGCAAATCAGACGCTGGTTGCGATCGACAAAATGTTCGGTGACCACAAGATGGCCCAGGTAGTCTTGTCGGGACAGGCGGACGGCCTGACTCCTCACGAAATCCAGTCGATGACAGGACTCGGACCGGTGCAATATGCAAGCGTGTTGCGGTTGATCCGGCGCCGGCTAGACAAGCTGAACCTTGGGGAGAATGTGTGATGACGATTAAGCCAACGGACCCCCATAGCAAAATCAGGCTGATTGCGGACCTTTATATCGACGAACTTCTCCAAGCGCCGGAAAAGGATCTGCTCGACGACACGAAGTCGGACGCATCTTTAGAGCTCGCGGGAAAAATGGCGGAAGAGGCATATTTGCTGGCTAAGACAGCAGCAGACAAATTAAGAGTCGAAACTGCTCGACAACATATGGAGAAAAATCGAGCGACAAGTACCAAGATTAGCGCTGACATCGATATAAACAAAGCTAGGGGAGCGGCATTGACCGAAGCCGACACATGCCGCGAGTACGTCACCCTTGCTTTGCAAGATGCAGGCTGGGGCGACGCTCCCTATGCCATTGGCGAGCAGAGGTCGATTACAGATGGGCGCATCCTGCTGATCGGTGGCAAGGCGCGGCGGGCGAAGGTGCGCAAGCCGGACTACATCCTCTACTACCGCCGCGATTTCCCAGTTGCGGTGGTCGAGGCCAAGGAAACCGGGTTGCCTGCCGAGAATGGCGTGCAGCAGGCTCGCGAATACGCGCAAATGATGAATCTGCGCTTCGCCTATGCCACCAACGGTCAGCGCATCATCGAGATCGACTACACCAAAGGTACTGAACGCGAAGTTGAACGTTACCCTACGCCCGAAGAGCTATGGACGCGCTTGAATCAATCCACAGGGCTTACGGAAACCGCACAGCAAACTCTGTTGGAGCCGTACAACCTCGTCTCCGGCAAGACGCCACGCTACTACCAAGACGCGACCATCCGCTCCGTGGTCGAGGCCATCCTGTCTGGAAAGAAGCGCGTGCTGGCGACGCTCGCCACCGGCACAGGTAAAACCAGTGTCGCCTTTCAGGTGTGCTGGAAACTCTGGAACAGCCGGTGGAATCGCAATGGTGAATATCGCCGCCCGAAAATCCTGTTTCTCGCTGACCGCAACATTCTGGTGGACGACCCGAAGGACAAGGACTTCATCCACTTCGGCGATGCGCGCCATAAGATCAGTAGCGGCGATGCCAGCCAGGCGCGCGACATGTATTTTGGTATCTATCAGGCACTGACGACAGCGAATGAGGACGTTTTCCGCCAATATCGTCCTGATTTCTTCGACCTCGTCATCATCGACGAGTGCCATCGCGGCGCAGCCCGCGACGAGAGCACATGGCGAAGAGTGCTGGACTACTTTTCCGACGCAGCCCACTTCGGCATGACCGCCACGCCGTTGCGCGACGAGTCTCGGGACACCTACGATTACTTTGGTAATCCGGTTTACCTATACAGCCTGAAGCAAGGTATCGAGGACGGTTTTCTCGCACCGTATCGTGTGCATCGCATTATCACTAACGCCGACGCCGCAGGCTGGCGACCGACCCGAGGCGAGGTTGATCGGTATGGCAGAGCCATTCCCGACGACGAGTACCAAACCAAGGACTTCGAGCGCGTCGTCGCTTTACGTGCTCGCACCAAGGCTATCGCCAAGCACCTGACTGGCTTCATGCGTGGTAGCGACCGCTTCGCGAAGACCATCGTGTTCTGTGTCGATCAGGAACATGCTTCCGAAATGCGGCAGGAGTTGGTGAACATCAACGCCGACTTGGTGAAGGAGTACCCGGACTATGTGTGCCGTGTTACCAGTGACGAGGGTGACATAGGCCTCGCCTACCTCGCTAATTTTCAGGACCTAGACAAGCCGACCCCGACCATCCTGACGAGTTCGCAAATGCTCACGACTGGCGTGGACGCGGCCACGGTGAAGAACGTGGTGCTCGCCCGCGTCGTTGGTTCGCAATCTGAGTTCAAGCAGATCATCGGGCGAGGGACGCGCTTGCGTGTTGACTACGGCAAAGAGTTTTTTAATATCATCGACTACACCGGCACGGCAACCCAGCACTTCGCCGACCCGGATTTCGACGGCTTCCCGGCGCTATTGGAAGAACAGACAGTAGACGATGACGGCAACGTCACCGAAAGTAGCGAGCCGGAGCAGTTGGACATTCCTGCGGCCGATAGCGCCGATGAGGAATCCGAAACAGGCGAAGGCGGCGAAATCGGCGGCGTCGACGAGCCGACCGAACCGCGCAAATATTACGTCGATGGTGGCGACGTCGAAGTCATCGGCCATCTGGTTTATGACCTCGACGCAGACGGCAAGAAGCTGCAAGTGGTGCGCTATACCGAATACACTGCGCGCTCTGTGCGTTCGCTGTTCCCCACCCGCGAGGAACTGGAAAGCGCATGGGCGACGCCGGACACCCGTGCCGAAGTGCTGCACGAACTGGCTGAGCGTCACATCAGTTTCGATGAGCTCATCGCCGCGACCGGCCAACCCGATGCCGATCCGCTGGACTTGCTGTGTCATCTGGCATGGAATGCACCTCTGTTGACCCGCCGCGAGCGGGCCGAGCGCGCGAGGAGGCTGCATCCCAACTTGTTCGCGCAATACGGTGACATCGCGCGCGAAATCCTTGGCCTGGTAGTTGATCGATATATCGAGCGCGGCCTTGCCAAGTTCGAAAAACCTTCCGAATTGCTGGCGGTGGAGCCCTTCGACAGCTTCGGCAAACCTTCTGAAATCGCCGCTTATTTTGGTGGCCCGAAAGCACTGCGCGCGGCATTTGGCAGTTTGCAGTCGGCTTTGTATCAGTAAACGAAAGAAATTATGGCTCGTAAAGCAAAAACCGAAAAACCTGCGCAAACCACAGCGCAACAGCTTTCCGCCCTCATCAAGTCCGTGCGTCAGATTTTGCGCAAGGACAAGGGCCTGAACGGCGATGCCGACCGTCTGCCTCTGCTGACGTGGGTGATGTTCCTGAAGTTCCTGGATGACCTTGAGCAAGCACGCGAAGACGCCGCCGCGCTCGATGGCGAAGACTACGAACCGCTCATCGAAGCGCCATATCGCTGGCGCGATTGGGCGGCCAAGCCCGATGGCATCAATGGAGATGAACTGCTCGCGTTCCTGAGCAACGACGAAGCCGTGCGCCCGGATGGCAAGCGAGGGCGAGGCTTGTTCGCCTATCTGCGCGGGCAGGGCGACCGCGACGACCGCAACGGCCAGCGCCGGGTCATCGCTAACGTGTTCAAGGGCGTGCAGAACCGCATGGTCAGTGGCTACCTGCTGCGTGACGTATTCAACAAAATCAACGCCATCCACTTCACCTCCAGCGAGGAAATCCACACCCTCTCGCACCTGTACGAATCCATGTTGCGCGAGATGCGCGACGCGGCAGGCGATTCCGGCGAGTTCTACACGCCGCGTCCGGTTGTGCGTTTCATGGTGCAAGTGACCGATCCGCGCTTGGGCGAAGCTGTGCTCGACCCGGCGTGCGGCACGGGCGGCTTTCTGGTTGAAGCCTACGAACATCTGCGCACGCAGGTCGGCAAGGACCTGAAGCTGCGCGCGATGTTGCAGAACGACACGCTGTACGGCAAGGAAGCCAAGCCGCTGCCGTACATGCTGGCTGAAATGAACCTGCTGCTGCACGGGCTGGAAACGCCGCAAATCGGGTACGGCAACACTCTGGACATCAAGCTCAACGACATCGGCCACAATGAGCGCGTGGACGTGATCCTGACCAACCCGCCGTTCGGCGGTGAGGAAGAGGCGGGCATCAAGGCGAACTTCCCGCCGAACATGCAAACCAGCGAAACCGCGCTGCTGTTCCTGCAATACATCATGCGCAAGCTGCGCTTCAAGGATGTGATGGTGCCGAAGCTTGGACACATAAAGGCGCACCGCGCCGAGCATGGCGGTCGGGCGGCGGTGGTGGTGCCCAATGGCACCCTGTTCGCCGATGGCGTGGCGGCGGTCATCAAGGAGCAATTGCTCAAGGATTTCAACCTGCACACCGTTGTGCGGCTACCGCAGGGCGTGTTCGCGCCATACACCGATATTCCGGCCAACCTGCTGTTCTTCCAGCGCGGCGAGCCGACGCAGGACATTTGGTATTACGAAATCCCGCTGCCGGAAGGCCGCAAGAAATACTCCAAGACTGCGCCCATGCAGTTCGAGGAGTTCGCTGAATGCCTAGCGTGGTGGGCCGACCGAAAGGAAACACAGCAGGCGTGGAAGGTCAGCGCAAGCAACGTTGCTGCACGCGGCTACAACCTCGATGTGAAAAATCCGAATATCAAGCAGGAGTTGGAGCACATTGCGCCTGAGGAGCTGGTGGCGCGGATGCGTGAGCACGAGGTCGAGGTGTTGCGCCTGCTGGGTGAAATCGAAACGCTGGTCGGCAAGGTGACAGCATGAGCGACTGGCCTTTGGTTCCGCTTGGGGATGTTTGCCAGCCTGCGCTGCGGTTTGAAGCGCCGCAGGCTGGAACTATTTATCGACAAATTGGTGTTCGGTTGTGGGGTGAAGGTGCTTACGAACGCGAAAGCATTGATGGTGCGAACACGAAGTACTCCAACTTCAACCGGATCGAGTCTGATGACCTCATAGTCAACAAGATTTGGGCGCGGAACGGCAGCGTGGCAGTTGCCACGACGGAACTTTGTGGCGGCTACGTCAGCACGGAATTTCCAACGTATACGCTCGATGGCGAGAGGATTTTGCCTGCGTGGATGCGACTGATCACCAAGTGGCGTGGTTTTTGGCGAGCGTGTGACGAGAAGGCGCAAGGTACTAGCGGAAAGAATCGCATCAAGCCCGGTGAATTCCTTGCAATCGAAATTCCACTCCCACCGCTGCCAGAACAACGCGCTATCGTCGCCAAGCTGGGCGAGTTGAGCAACAAGACGACCCAACTCAACGCGCATCTGGACGCGGTAGAAGCAGATGCCGATGCGCTGATTCGCTCTTACATGTTTGGCGAACAAGCGGATTGCTATGAAAAACGGAAGATGTCAGAGTTGGTGTCGTTGCGGTCGACCGATGTGGCCGTGGACAACACACGGGAATACCGCTTCGCTGGTGTATATTCCTTCGGGCGCGGCGTATTCACCAGCGCGGTGAAAAGTGGCAGCGATTTCGCCTACGAGCGATTGAGTACTGTTAAGGCTGGCGATTTCACCTATCCGAAATTGATGGCTTGGGAAGGCGCGCTCGGCGTTGTTCCACCGGAGTGCGATGGCATGGTTGTTTCGCCGGAATTTCCCGTTTTCACCGTGAATACCAAAGCAGTCCTTCCTGAAGTGTTAGACATTTATTTCCGCACGCCGTCGGTCTGGCCGCAGCTTGCAGCTCTGAGCGGCGGCACAAATATTCGCCGCCGCCGTCTGCAACCTTCGGTTTTCCTCGAATATGAAATGTCTGTACCTCCCATGCCGGTGCAGACAAAATTGCGCGACCTGAAAGGGAGTATCGGCGCTCTCAAGGTCAAGCACGCCGCCATCCGTCAGTCCAATACCGCCCTGATACCAGCGACACTAGATCGGATTTTCGGTAAGCACCAAGCGCCCGCCGTGCAGCCAAGCGGAACGACTGACGGTTTTCCCGATGCCCTTGATGGCAAGGTGAACACCAAGAGAGGGCATCTGGGGGCATGACGCCCTGCAAGCTGCTCCTGGAGTTAGGGCAGTTTCTTTGCTAGATCCTCGGCTCGCGGATGGTAGTAACGCATCAACATACGTGGGTCTTTGTGGCCCGTTATCTTTGTCAGTTAGTGCATGGGGAAAATTGACGCCAAGCGGGAAGTCGCCTCGTGCCGTAAGTCGTGAAAGCGAAGGTCGGTCAGAAACTTGCCATCTGGCTTAAGTTTGGCCGCACGGCACTCATCGACGTAAAGCGTGCGGGCGCGTGCCACTGCGCGTTCGAAGGCTCTGGTAACCGCGTCGCTGCGAAACTCGAACACACGGTTGGCGTCGCTTTCGTCGTCTTCGGCTGGATTGCACTTTGCGTCTTGCGAGTCGGGGTGCACCGCCCCCGGCTTCACTTGAATCTCGCCACGCAGCAGCGCAGCCTGAAAAGGCTTCATCCCTTCGGGCGGGTCAACCATCGAAGAATCCTCCGTTATCAAACGCGATTGGATTTGACGACTCTATCGCACCAAAGCCACTTTGGGGCCGCTCATCCTCTTCAACGTTACGTGCCAACGTGCGCACTCGTTACGAATGGTCTGCGAATGGCCTAGTGCAAGTTCAGACGTCTGCGCGTCTCTTCGCTCATGAACATGTCGTAGATATGGCGGTATTCACGTGCCCGAGTCTCAATCGCCGTGACTTTGTGATATCGGATATCGTTGTGGCTGTTGTCCGTGTACTCAACGTTCATCATCTGCGTCTGCACGATGTTGATCGGTTGCACGCTGTGGACCGATTTCAAGCTGTACGAAGGCGAAGTGTCTCCCGGGGTAAGCATGCGAGACGCTCAAAGTTCGATGAGCGACTTCCGCCTGATTCGAGCGACCTCCTCGTTTCGAAAGCTCTATCCAATAGACACTGTCCGTCGCCATGAGGTCTCGCGCGCATGGCTGCGCAATAAACTAGCCGAACCGTTCGACGGCAAGACTGTCGTCATTAGCCACCACGCACCATCGATTCAGTCGGTTGATCCTGAGTACGATGGAGACTCGCTGACACCAGCATACGCTTCGAATCTATCTGATCTGATGGGTCCTGCCGTCGATCTATGGATTCACGGGCATATGCATACGAGCTTCGATTACGTCGAGTCTCCGAAGGATGATGCCGCCGTACGTGGGACGCGCGTCATTTGTAATCCGCGCGGGTACTCGCCGCGACACCTTAATCCGCAGTTCGATCCCGGCGTGGTCGTCGAGTTGTAGTGGGAGATCTGCAAGGGGGCGCGGAGGATTTCACGTATGGCATTGACTGCGACGAGACGAACACGACTTTCACCGTGCTAGATGGTCGAGATAAAATCAGGCAAGCAGAACCAATGACCGACGGGGGAATTTTGAAGCTCGAGTTGCGAAAGCGTGTTTTGGAGTGCCTGCAATCCGCTCATGGTGAAAAGCTGACGGCGTCAGAGATTGGCCGATGGATCATGGCGAACTACCCTGAGGAGTGCGCCTTAAAGCTTGCGAACAGCACCGTGATGGAGACTGACGATCAGCTTCTGACGCAGCTTCGCGCAGAGATCTATGGATCGCAGCGCAGCTGGCAACGGCAAGATCCTTCGTTGAAGACCACGGAGGGGCGGCCTCGCCGCTTCTTCTGGTCGACCAAAGACGACGAAACGGAGGTCGCCGAAGCGGAGGGGGCGGTTAGCCCGGTGCAGGGGGCAAAGCGGACCGAGCATTCGCTGTATCCCCTTCTCTCAGAGTATCTCTGGACCGAGCACAACGTACATTCCATGCGGATCGATGAGAAGCGATCTAGTAACCGAGTTGGGTCGGGCGCCAATGAATGGTTGCATCCGGATGTGGTTGGAATGGAGGATCTCTCCACCGAATGGGCTCCCGAGATTCGAGCCTGCGTGCGAGAACATGCGGATACCAGAACGAAGCTCTGGGCGTTCGAGGTAAAGCTGCTGCTCAACAGGTCAAATGTTCGCCGGAGCTTCTTCCAAACCGTCTCCAACGCCTCTTGGGCAAACTTTAGTTACTTGGTTGCAGCCGAAATTGAAGGGCCTGACATCATGAAGGAGTTGCGGCTTTTGGCGACTGCACACGGAATCGGTGTCATTCAGTTAGATGTGACAGATGTTTCCGCAAGCCAGGTGCTAATTCCTGCGAGAGAGCGACCAAACGTCGATTGGGACACGTGTAATCGGCTCGCGGAAGAGAATCGGGACTTTGTGGAATACATCAAGCTGGTTAGAAAGTTTTACCAGACCGGCGAGACCAATGTCCGCGACTGGGGCATGTAACTTCGTCGCTTGAGATTGATCGAGTCATTTTGATTAAAATTCAAATTGGAAAGGCACTATCGATATGGCTCCGCCGGACTTGCTGCGAGACATCCTCACGGAGTTCGATGATCGCATCAGTAGCGAACTAAACCTCGACCCGCTTGGCGTGCAAGTTATTTGGTCTGCCTACGGCCAGAGGATATTTCGCAATCGCATCAGCTCCATCTCTAACGATGTTCGCAACTACACACTCAATTTGTTCAATCATTGGGTGATCAGGAGCATCGTCGACGACGACTCGGTTCAGCTAGGCAAGGGCCTGCACGGAGAAAAGGCCTACGCAGGCAAAGGAAAGAATGCGCAGGCCTTTAAGCAAGCGTGTCTGCTCTACCTAGAGAATCTGTTCGTATATTGCATCATGGACGCGCAGGAATTGGCAGGCGTGGAGACTGGCGGCGTTCTTGGTATTTCCAAGGCCCGTCGCAAGTGGGACGAGAGCGAGGGTAACCCTCGACTGGTCTTTAGCCATGAGTCCAAGGCTCATATACTCGTCCGGCAGAACTTGCTCGGTGTCAGCGGCCGCTACAAGACACCGCTAGTAGAAATGGGATTCTTCGATAGCGGCTATGACTATGCGCTGCCATCGGCTCGATCTTTGTGGCAGACAGTCGCGAATCGACTCACGACGGGTGCGGGGCACTTGACCAAGTTGCACAAGCTCGTGCGTGCCCATCTAGCGGACATCCTTGCAGAACCCAGTCGCGAACCCGAGCGTTGGTTCGCTCAGATACCTTCTGAACTCAGGAAGGCGTTCGTCAACGCATTCAGTTCACCCTGGGCAGTAGGTGCATATGCTCGCGACTTTTGGCTGTCGGTCACGGAGCTTGATCAGGGAGCCCCTGGCGCGTTGTACCAAGTGCTGAACGAAGAATCGCAGCGGCGCGGCGCGGCTCCGTGGTCTGCTGCCGAGGTTTTTGCGCGATCGGTCGAACGGAACTTCCGAGTGGCCTCGGACAAAGAGAAGCTTGAGCATGTGTGCTTGCTGGAGCCGCTTCTGGGAGAACTTGATTTGTTGCTTAACGTCATGCTCTCCGCCAAGTCTCAGTCGTTGAATGAGGTCGTGGCCAAGTGGAAGGCTCTCGGCCGCGACAGGGACACGCTCCCCAAGCTCGCGGGGCGTATCGTGACCCATTCGAATATGCGTGAACAAGTTGTCGGCACTGCTGCCGAGCGTCTAAAAGACCTGCTTGATCTCTCCAACGAAACCGAAATTCGGCAACAGAGCGAGCGACTGTTGAGGTACCACTCCAAGATCATGGAGGACCGAGGCCAGTCGCCTTGGCTGCGCTTGCTTAACGACGAGCAGTTGAAAATCGACGTCCGTACCCGTGAATTGCCTGAGAAGGAAGACCGGAGGGTCGAGACTTGGGTCAACCACTACTATGTCCCTCAATTTCGTCATTTTTTGTCTGGTTTTCGGGGAAATGCATGAAACTTCTGGATGCGTTTCGCAAGCAGGTAGAAGGGCTGGGCGAGTTGAAGCGTGCTTGGTTTACGACATTCAATCTCGGTATCCCCTTCTTTGAGACTCATGTGCTGCCTGTACTACTTGGTTTCGACCAGCCTGCAAACCGGATGGATTACGAGACCATGCAACAGGAGGTGGCCGAGCGCGAAATTGACCTGCGCCTGTTCTGCGACTTGCGAATGATGGAAGCGGACCAACTTAAGCGCACAGCGATCCCTGTCCATGGTGTCCTGCCCGGCCACCTTGCGGAAAACGGATTTGACAAGGACTCCCTGTTTCACCCGAAGGTAATTTTCCTAGAGGGTAAGTCCGGCTCGATGGTGCTGGGCGCAGGCAGCGCCAACTTGACAGTCAGTGGCTGGGGACGGAACCAGGAGGTGTTTGCGTTTCGTGCCGTCAGTAATAACGAGCAATACCAACAAATCAAACGCTTCTTCGATCCGCTCACGGAGTTACTCGGTCTGACTGAAGCTCAGCGATTGGGCGTGCGCCGGAAATTTAATGGCGAAGACGACGACTGGAGATTCGCTCACAGCTTTCAGAAAAAGACTTTCCTTCAGCAATTGATGGCAGAGACCGGCGCCAATAGGCTGACGGTATGGTCGCCGTATTTCTCGCGCGATCTCGCCAGTTTGATCAACCGGATTCAAGAGACGATGGGGCGTGAACTGAGGGTTTCCATCGTACCCGATCGAATCGCCAATCGGCAACTCCGAACCATTTGGACCGCAGAACTCGAAAAGTTGCAACGGGCGGGTGTTCTGTCCTTTCATGACTATCCGCTACCGCGTGCGGCCGAGATTGAAATGACGCATGCAAAACTCTGGCTGGTGTCTGGAGACAGGGGCCGTCTCGCTGTAGGTTCATGGAATTGCACAGAGCCGGGAATTTCGAGTTTCGAACGGAGAAACGTCGAAGCCGGAATTCTGCTGAATGTATCGCCTGCGACAACTATTAGCGGCAGGCAGTTGGCCTTGACCACGAAAGATTTTTGCAGGGAGGAGTCACTGGAGGAGGAGCTCATAGCCCCCCCTTATCCCCTACCCTTCGATCTGCAGGTTCGATTCGACTGGGAACAAAGCCGCTATTGCGTAGATGGCAAACTATTCGAGCCGATTAGCGGCAGACCTTACGTCCTGCGCCTCCCAGGCGTCGTCAAGCCCGTCACGCTTCGCTGGAGGGCGCGTCGGAGCGATGGCGCGTATTTGTTACAGCCAATCGAACTGGACGTCACCGACGACGAAGCGTTGCTCGCGAACCATTGCTATGAAGTCGTCAGGAGCGGGAGTGTCGAATTCCGTGGCCTAATTGTGGAGACCGGGCAGGACTATCGCAGAGCCCAAGGCTATGACTCGTTGAAGGATCTGCTGAACGATCTGGTGAACGACGTCGACCCGAAGGGTATTGGGACAGCGCAACTGCGCAAGGTGCTCAGACATAACGGCGTGCCGGAGGAAGAGCTTGGAAGCCCGATCATCAGCGCGAATGGCGGAAACCTCAGTTACTTTCGACTGTTCCATGCCTTCGAGCAATTCCGGAAACGACTGCAGGCGGCGGGATCCATGAGCGAACTCGAAAAACTTCTGTTCGTTTACGCGGGAAGCCTGCAAGAGCTGGTCGTTAAAGTGAATGAGCAAATTGTCACCAGTGGAAATACGGTATTCAACTGGTTCCTATTGCAGGAAGTAAATTCTCTTCACGCGGTAGCGTTGGACGTCTATGAGCAGAATCGGGCCCGATACGCGCCCACTACGCCACCAAACAAAGGCAAGTGGAACAGCCTGAGACTGAATAAGCAACGGGTATCCTTGCCGCCGGAAATCAGTGGCAACGCCCAATACATGAAGCAGCTTAGGGAGGTTTGCGACTATGAGCGCTGACGACTGGGGCGCCCTGACGCCGGAGCAAGTCTCTCGTTGGATCACGTTCGATCGCGATCGGACCGATTGGGTCTACAGCGAAAGCGATGAGTCGATGTCTGCACGCCAAGCTGAGGGCGTTGCTGGACTCTGGAACAAGCTTGGACTGCGCGACGCGGCCTTGCTGGCCGACGAAGTGGGTACGGGGAAGACACTTCAGGCGCTCGGCGTTATGTCACTACTGTGGAAGAAGAGGCCCGATGCCAAGGTGCTGGTAATGGCGCCCAACCGGGACATCTGCAAGCATTGGGAGCGGGAGTTCAGGAAGTTCGTCAAGAGCCACTACCGCGAGTCCGACGACGTAGTGGGCCGAATGGTAGATGGAGGGCCCGTCCAGGAGCCTCAGTTGTGCTGGCGACTTGACGAACTGACCGAGGTCGTGGAATCAGGATCCGGCAGGCTGTTCATCACCACGATCTACTCACTCAGCACGCTGGTTCGCGGCGAAGATGACGAGTCCTTCGACAAGCTTACAGGCGCTGCGGACGCCGCAAAGAATATTCATCGCAGGTTGATGCGGGCGCTTGGAGAACGGGGTTTCGATCTGTTGGTCGTGGATGAAGCTCACTATTTTCGCAACAAGGAGGGACAGTCCCAGCGAGCCAAGGCGGCACGTGAGTTCTTCGGCACTCACGGAGACAGGCTGAGCCGCAGGGCACTGCTGATGACGGCTACGCCAAGTCACTCGTCGATGGACAACATCACTTCGATACTCAGCTACGTGACAGACGTGGGAATCAATACGCCCGAGGAGCTGCTGAAGAAGTACGCGCTACGCCGATTGCGTCGCATGAATGGCAGGAACGGCACCTACGACAAGTACAGTTACCGCAACGAAGTGGCCATCGAAGCCGATTTTGATCAGGATCCCTCGGCCGAAGTGTTCTTCGCGCTGTATCAGAAGTTACTGGTTAAGCAGCAAGTCACCGAGGGCAAGCGCTATCTGTACGGCTACCTAGAAGGTTTCGAGTCCTTCGAGGTGAATTCCCAACACGATGAACCAGGCCTAGACGTTGACCAAAGTGGTCGAGACTTTAGGGGAGCACGTGATACTGACATTCTCAAACAACTTGCGCAGATGCACAGGAGCTTGGAGAAACTGCCGGCTCATCCAAAGTATGACGCTCTCGTGAGTCAGTGTGTGCCTCGTGACGTTTTCGACGCGAGACTCGATGTTCATGAGCATAAGCACTTAGTATTCGTTCGTCGAATCCCATCGGTTCGCGAAATCGCCAAGCGGATTAATTCGGCCTACGATTTTCAGTACGGAATGATGATCGCCAATGCGCTGGCCCCGAATGATCCGGTGGTGGCAAAGCGATGGGAGGCCGACCATTGGTCACGCGAATCCTTCATTCGATTCTTTAGGAGTGTCCCAAAGGAAGCGGGGGCGGACGAGGAATCGCTGCTTGGCCTCGACGACGAGATGCCTCAGAGGCACAACGATTCGGATGCCGACGTCCATTCGAGGATCGCTGACCTATTCGTGGTGAAGAAAGCTGGCGCTCATCGTAGTACCGACTGCTCAAATTTCAGCCTGCGCCTGCGCAAGCCTGAGAGTCTGTTTTCGCTTCTGCTTGAACCCGCCAGTGATTATCGAAAGGGAATGTACTACTATCATCGAAAGTTACCTGGAGAGCGGGGCAGGGACGAGTATGGGGCCGCGGCACGTGACGCCCGTCATGAGATTGCAAGGGAAAGAATAACTCGCGTATCGGGCGAAAAGTTCTACTTCGCAAAGCCCTTGCCCACCTTGTGGGGGGCGATGTATGACCTTCTCGCGCAGATGGATCGCGAAAGGATCGATTCGTGGCTCGCGCATGACTCTGATATTGCCGAGAACTTCGGCAATTACCTGAAGAACGGGTTCCTGTTTGCCAGTCCAGTTATCATCGAATTGTACTGTTGGTATGCGGAATTCCGAAGATTGAAACTGACCGGTGATGTGCAGCAGCGCTATCTGTCGTTCGTTGGTTTCATCGAACCGAGGTTGACCGGGTCGCTCGTGCTTGCCTACTTCCGCGCCGCATTGGAAACCTTCGAAGCGCTCTGTGAAGACATCGCCGATTGGAGGCGCGACTGGCACGTACTAACCGGGTTGAACAGTCCCGCGTTTTATGCAAGTGGTGCTGTCAAAGACCGGCAGCGACTGATTCTGGGTTTTAACAGTCCCTTCTATCCTAACGTACTAGCTACTACGTCCGTGCTCCAGGAGGGAGTTAACCTACATCTGCAGTGCAGAAAGGTCCATCACTATGGAATTGCGTGGACTCCCGGCGACAACGAGCAGCGCGTGGGCCGTGTCGACCGGCTTTTCGGTAAGGTAAATGCACACCTGGAGCGCGACGGAAGGGCCGAGTTGACCATTCATTATCCTTATCTTGGGCGCTCGTTTGACGAGGAACAGCTCGCTTCGTTCATCACGCTCAAGCACGGTGTCGAGGAGCGGATGGATGCTTGTCGCCAATCCGATGTCAGTTCGGAGATCGATCTTCGGCATGTCAACGAGACTTGGCGGAGCTACCTCCGCGAGCCGAGAGTGGACACGCAGCTCCCCGTTCTCTTAGACCCATTCCCATTCAAACGAGATGAGAGACCTTTTGAAGACTACTGACTGTGCTGAGTCGCGATTTCATGGCCTTGATTTCTGCCGATTTTCCGGCTCTTGGAGCCGCTCTGAGATTTTTCTAAGTCTGGCACTGACAGCGGCACCAGCCGGAAAGAGAACTCGTGAATGATTGGAATCGCACGCAAACGCTACTACTTTGGCGCCAAAGTAGGCCAGTCGCAGCAACTTTGCTGCTTCTGACACAACACTTGTGGCGCGGCTGCGCGTAAGTCTTTGAATTTTTGGTATGCGGCGTCTCATCAACTAAGGCACCCTACGGTACCCATAGGGCGAGTGTTCGAGCCACTCACAACCCATCATCTAGATTCGACGCCGGGCACTCCATTTGGAGTGCCCGGTTTCATTTGGGATGCCACATTTTCGAGCGCCGCAGCGCTGTCGGCCATCTCCACCGAGCCTGAATTGCGCTCGCGCAGTGCGACGCGTGGACGCCGCCGATGTTCGTGGATTCGACGGGCAACGCGAGGTCAGAACTGCGCCGTGAGCGAGAATCCCACCGTTGTATGTGCGGTTTGAAAACTTGTCGGTTTGTAGACCGGAGTCCCGGCAAAGACTTCTCCAGCAACGAAACCAAACGGCAGCTTGGCATTACCCCGCACCCCAATGACAGCCCCGGCGAGTTGCGTGCCGGCGAGATAGGCGGCATTCGGACCACTCACGCGCCCATAATCGACGCCAGCGAACAGTGAGATGCCGGAGGCACCCAATATCCACTGAAGTTCGTTGCGCCAATAGAAGCCCTTCTCGGCCGCTAGGGACGACTCGCCATCAAAACCTCGCACTGTGTAGCGGCTACCGATACTCAAGTCGTCGATGTAGTGCAGAACGTCGTTGGTGAATTGCCCGTGGAACGTCGTGACATAGCGCAGCGGCAACTGGCCAAGCGGCAGCGAGAGGTTGGCATCGAAAACGGCCATCTTGAAGCGGTACGTGGGCGTGCCGGGCACGGCATTGTCCGGCGCGGCGCCCAATCCGGCGACGCTTTGCCGATACATGAGGCTACCGTCGAACTGTCCGGCGCCGATATAGTGCCGATCCACGAATCCGAACTCGATGAACGTGTTGTTGCGGTACTGCTGATCGATCTCGGCATCCTCGAGGAAGCTCCGCCCGAAACGTTTGCTCAGCCGGACCTGAGCGCTCAGCACATTGCTTTGACTACGCTGGAGAACGCGGGAAAGTTTGAGATCGACGTTCTGGGATTGCCCGTGAGTCACGAAGGTGTCGTTTACCCCGGCGATCTGCTGGTTGTACCGGTTGGCATAAGCCGACAGTGTGGCGGTCCAGTATCCCCACGGAATCGAATAGAAGGCATTCCATCCGTTCGAGCCGAACCGTTTGTCGGCAAACGCCAAATCATGCGTTGCGCCAACGCTCAGGATGTCGTTTAGCCCTAATGGATTGTCAATCCCGAGCGCGAGGCTACCCTGCAACTTCCCCGTGTCGCGAGAGCCTGAGTTGTCGATGGATGTCACCACGCTCCATCGCTTCGCCCGATTGACTTCAATGACGACGTCACTCTCTCCCGGTGCTTCCGCCGGCACGATCTGCATGGTGACGTCCTGACTCGCCACCCGCTTCATTTGCTCCAATCCCTGTTCCAGATCGCGCAATTCCAGAATCTCGCCCGCTGCTGTCGGAAATGCAGTGCGCCATGTGCCGAATTGCGATGCATCGGCGAAACGAATATCCCGAACGATGCCGGGGATCAGGGTGAGCTTCAGTTCGCCCGTGGTGAGGTCCTGTTCGGGCACGAGCACACGGGTTGTCACGTAACCCCGCGCCAAAATCTCCCGGGTCAGACCGGCTGTGATCGCGGCAATGCCCTGGCGTCCGAGGCATTGGCCGTGATAGTGGGCAAGCCAGGATGCCGCAAAGGCAAACGGGTCCATCGGAAGGGCCGACGCCCCAGCAGACTGCGCGCGTTTCGGAAGTGTTGCCGGTACATCCAGTGAGAATTTCTCAATCCGAAAGCAAGGCGTTTCCGCGGGAAGCGTGGGAAATCCGTCGGATGAGGGCAACGCTGAGCGAACTGCTGGCGCACTGATTGCTGATGCACGTTCCTGAGCCTGGCGCTGTTGCTCAAGGAGTTGCTGTTGCCGTGCACTCGACACTGCGGCGTCGACCGCAGGCGCAGGAGGAGGTGTCTGCGCCGTCGCCTGAAATGGCAACGAGGGCAATGCCAGAACCATGACAGTAAGCAGATGGCGAATGTTCGTGGCAGCGCAACTCGATACGGGATTCATTAGGCAACGATTGAAAGGGGCTCGCGGAGACAAGACGAACGCTCTCCCGGCGCGAAAGCTCGGGCCGATGCGCGATGTCAATGGCGGGATGTGCGCGTCCTGTGCTGGACGACCTTAAATCAGGCGTCGAAATCCATCATGATCCCCGGCGATGTTGATTCGGATTGTTTACTTTTTTCCGGATATTACCGGTATTGAACAATCTTAGGAAGATAGATTCGCAATGCGAACGAATACTGAAATTCTTAGTACTATTCGGTATGCGAAGTTTGTATCGATAGAAGTAAAAGATTGGGCGAAGACCCTCATAAAAATAGTCATACAAAGATCAGATGAAAAAACACGTCAATCTGCGCGCTCGGGGCGCGCTTCGGGGAAGTGCTTTGGAAGTGGGGCTGCAGCGGGGCATCGTTCGTGCATTGGTGCTCGCGCAGATCATTGCGCCTGTTTCGGTGCGCGCGCAGGTGGTGGCGGCGCCGGGAGGTCAGGGCCCCAATGTCGTGCAAACCGCCAACGGATTGCAGCAGGTCAATATCACGGCGCCCACGGCCGCAGGTGTGTCCAAGAACGTCTATTCGCAATTCGACGTGCCGCGTCAGGGTGTGATCCTGAACAATTCACCGACCGTCGTGAATACGCAACAGGCCGGTTACGTCAACGGGAATCCGAACCTCGCACGCGATCAGGCGGCGCGAGTCATTCTCAATCAGGTCAATAGCAATTCGCCCAGCCAACTGCGGGGGTATCTCGAAGTCGCAGGTAAGGCGGCGCAGGTCGTGGTTGCGAATAGCGCGGGCATCATGGTTGACGGCGGCGGATTCATCAACACGACGCGCGCGGTGTTGACGACCGGCATTCCCATCATGGGGGCGGACGGCAGTCTGATGGGGTATCAGGTCAATGGTGGCCGTCTGACGATTCAAGGCGACGGGCTGAACGCCGCCAATGTCGATCAGGTCGATCTCATCGCGCGTGCGGTGCAGGTCAACGCCGCATTGCACGCGAAACAGCTCAATGTGGTGACGGGCGCGAATCGCGTCGATCACGACAGTCTGACCGTCCAGAAGATCGCGGGCGACGGCGCAACTCCGGATGTTTCCATCGATGTCGGCCAACTCGGCGGCATGTACGCGCAGCGCATCTTCCTGGTCGGTACGGAAAACGGCGTTGGCGTTTCCAACAAGGGGGTGGTTGCCGCGCAGGCCGGCGATTTGACGCTGACGACACAGGGCAAGCTCGTCAATTCCGGGAAGACCGAGGCCAGCGGGAATCTCGCGATCAACGCGCGCGACGGGATCGACAACCCGGGCAACGTGTATGCGGGCGGAAGCGCTGACGTGCGCACCGGCGGAGCGCTCGAAAACCGTGGTTTGTTGAGTGCTGCGGGCAACGTTGGGGTGCAGGCCGTGAGCGTGGTGTCGGATGGGACGTTAGGTGCGGGTATCGATGCCAACGGCCAGGCGACGCTCACCGGCAATCTAAGCGTCGCGGCTTCCGGCAAGGTGACGGCGACGGGACGCAATGTCGCGCGAGGCGATCTGAGCATCACAGGCAGCGCGCTGGATCTGTCGGGTAGCCGGACCGACGCCAGCGGCGGCCTCACACTCACGTCGCAAGCGGGGGATATCGACGTTCAACGCGCCATCGTCTCGGCGGCTAATGCGCTGAGGATCAGCTCCGCGCAGCATCTGCTGAATGCGAGCGGCAATCTGGGTGCCGACACCATCACGCTGGCGGCGTTGGGACGGATCGACAACCGCGACGCGCAATCGGTCGCTACGACCCGTCTCGATGTCAGCGGCACGGACATCGACAACCGGCGCGGGTTGCTGCAATCCGGCGCGGTGCTGAAGATCAAGGGCGCTTCGCTGGACAACTCGGCAGGGCGGGTCGTTTCGCTTTCAGGTGACGATGCGACCATCGACGTCGACGGCGAACTTCGAAACGCCGGCGGGACGACCGCAAACGGCAAGACTGGCGGTGTGATCGGCGGCAACGGCGATCTCAAGGTTCACGCCGATTCGCTGGTCAACGCGGCGCAGATCGTAGCGGGCAAGGCGTTGAACGTTACCGGCCGCCAGTTGGATAACACTGGCGGGACCGTCTCCGGCGAGCATATCGACGCGACTCTGAGCGGAGCGCTGATTAACTGGCAGGGCGTAGTTTCCGCGACGACGTCCAGGCTCCAATCCGGCAGTCTGGACAATCGGAACGGCTTGATCGATGCCGATACGTTGTCGCTTACGGTCACGGGTAACGTTTCGAACGGTGCCGGGCAGATCAAGCAGTACGGCCAGGCGGTGCAGACCATCAAGGTTGGTGGCATCTTCGACAATGCCGGCGGGAACGTGGCATCGAACGCCAGCAGTCTGACGCTCGATGTCGGCGATTTGGTGAACGATAGCGGCAAGGTGAGCCATCTCGGCAGCGGCGTGCTGAACGTCCTTGCACGGGGCGGGTTCACGAACGCATCGGGCATTCTTGGCAGTCTCGGCGCGCTGACCATGACGGCAGCGCGTATCGACAACACGGCCGGCGAGTTGAGCGCGGGCGGCACAGTGACGCTCTCGTCGGCGTCATACCTCCGCAATCGCGATGGCGGAAAGATCTATGGCACCAAGGGCCTCATGGTCTCGGCAGAGGGCGATGTCGACAACGCCGCAGGCTCTCTGCAAGCGGCAGGCAATGTGAGTGTAGACGCCAAGGGTGCGCTCACGAACATTGGCGGGCGCATCAGTGCCAATGGCGCGCACGATACGCTGACGGTCACGGCTGGCAGCATCGCCAACGCGTCGGGCCAGATCACGAACGCTGGCGATGGTGATACGGCACTCACCGCAGCGCACGACATCGGCAACGCGGGCGGGACGCTCGGTGGCAACGGAAAACTCGCGGTAGCGGCGGCGTCGCTGAGCAACGTGTCCGGCGGGAAAATCATCGGCGGCGGCGAGGTCACACTCGGCGTCAGCGGCACAATCGACAACACGGGTGGACGTGTGTTTGGCGGCACGTCGCTGGCAGCGACGAAGACAAGCGCAAGCGTCGTCAATGCGGGCGGCACCCTGGAGAGTGCGGGCGATGTCGCCCTTCAGGTCGCGTCATTGGACAATGCGGGCGGCGTGATCCGTTCGAATCGGGATGTCGGCGTGGGCGGTGTCATGAATGGCGCAGGCCAGATGACGGCGGGACGCAATCTGACGCTGGCGGCGATTGGCGACTACGTCAACTCGTCCGTCAACCGTCTGCGGGCCGACGGCGTGCTCAAGCTGACTTCCACGGGCCGTTTGACGAATACCGGCGCATTCAACGCCCCTGGAACGCTGGATATTCACGCCGCAGAGATCGTCAATGCGGCGGGCGGAGGCTTCAACGCCGCGACAACGCGCCTGAGCGCCGACGGGTTGTTCTCCAACGCCGGTAGCGTTGGCGGCGACACGGTTCGGATTCAGGCCGGCAGTTTCGTCAACACGAACGCCGTGCTGGGCAACGACGTACAGGTCAACGCCACCGATATCGAGAACAACGGTGAGGTGGCCGTCATGGGCGGTGCGCGGCGGCTTGCGCTGTACGCGACGAACGCCGTGTCGAACTACGATGGCGCGTTGATGTACAGCATTGGCGATATCGAGATCGCGCGGGACGGAACCCGTGATGGCGCAGGTCTGCTCGCCAATCAGATTGCCGTACTGAACAACCGCTCGGCTAGCATCATCGCGGACGGTAATCTCGACATCGCGGCACGAGCGGTGAACAACTCGCGCACGAGCATTGTGACGCGGCCGGGCACGCCGGAATCCAGTGCGAAGGGCTACGGCCTGTACACAGCAGGGCTGGTCGGCGGAACGGAAACACAGGCACACACCAGCCTGACTTTCAAGGAGTGGAACTGGGGGGCGGGTGCAGCGCCCATTTCGTCGATGCTGCTGGAACGCCTTGCGGTGCCAATCACGGTCGATGTGCCGAAGTCTGAGGTGACGAACCTGAACATGTCGGCTCAGACGTTCAGCCTGACGAAGCCACTCGAAGAGTCATACCAGGATCCCACGACCTACGGTCAGGGGCCGTGCGACGACCACGGTCAGTGTCAGTCGACCACGAAGACGCGGGAGGTGGGCAAGAATCCCACGCAGTACTACAACAATATCGTCGACAACGGTTCGACGTATCGCATCACGTTCTGGCCGGACTGGGATCCGAATACGATGATCCGCCCCGATCAAGCGATCTCGCGTGGCGATCTTGGCATCGATCAGCGCGACTACAACGAGATCGCGCGCTACGTGACTACCACCCGCACGCGGGACGAGCTTGTGAGTGCATCCCCAGAAGCCAAGTTGCAGGCGCAAGGTTCGATCCGGATCAATGCCGACGGCGGCGCCGTCAACAACCAGTCGTCGACGATGACGGCTGGCCGGGATCTCATTCGCCGGGCCCAGGGCGGCACGATCAACGACGTGGGCATCCTCTTGCAGGAGACGGTCACACAGACGCAGACATCGACCTTCTACTGGCACCAGAAGTCGGGCGGCGACAGCGAACAACTGGTCGTGGCTTATCCGGTCACACCGCTGCCGCCTGTGACGCTGGCGTCGCTGCCGGCGATTGCTTCCGGCAACCAATCGGTTCAATCGAGTGGGCGCAATATCACGGTGTCGAGCGTCGATCCTTCCGGCAATACCGTCGGCAGCGCGGGTGTGACCGGCGGTAACGCGTCGGGGACGCAGCTCGGCAATATGTCCGGGGCGGTTGCGAACCGTCAGACACTCGGCTCCTCTGCGCAGGCGATTCCCGGCCTGACGTTGCCTCGCAATGGACTGTTTCAGTTGAAAACGGCGCCGGGACAAACATATCTGGTCGCGACCGATCCGCGTTTTACCAATTACGGAAAATTCATCTCAAGCGACTACATGCTCGGTCAGTTGGGGCTCGATCCGCAGACGACGCAAAAGCGTATCGGCGACGCATTCTACGAAACGCAACTGGTTCGCGACCAGATCACGGCGCTTACGGGCAAGACGCTGCTTGGGAGTTACACCAACTATCTCGACGAGTACACAGCGCTGCTGAACAACGGCGTGACCTACGCAAAGCAGTTCGGGATGACGGTGGGTGTGGGGTTGTCTGAAGCCCAGATGAAGCAACTGACGTCGGACATGGTCTGGCTGGTCTCGCAAGACGTGACATTGCCGGATGGCTCCGTTCAGTCCGTGCTCGTCCCGCAGGTCTATCTCGCGCAGGCCAATACCATCGACCTGACGAACTCGGGGGCCATTGTGTCCGGCGGCAGCGTGAAGCTCGCCGCGACGGACGGTGTGACCAACAGCGGCCAGATCGTCAGCGATACGGCGACCACGATTCTGGGCGACGCCATCGTGAACCTCGGCGTCATTGGAAGTGGCGGCGCGACGGCACTTTCCGCGATTGGCGATATCCGCAACATGGGCGGGCGCATTGGCGGGAAGGACGTTGTGGTGCAGGCCGGACGAGACGTCATCAATGAGTCGACGACGTTGACGCAGGTGGCGGGCACCAACAACGGTGGCTTCTCATCGTCGGCGTCGGCCACTGGCGTGGGGGCGGTCGGGATTATTTCGGGAACGAACAGTGCAGCGGTGGTCGCTGGGCGCGACGTTACGCTCAACGCGGGGGCTATCGCCAGCGACGGGTCGGTGATCGTTGCCGCTGGGCGCGACATCAATCTGAATACGGTGAAAGTCGGACAATCGCAAACCGTGGGCACAAGCGATGGCCAGAACGGTGGGAGCGATGTCGTTACCCAGCATGTTGGCAGCGCGATCTCCGCCGGTGGAAACCTGGCGACGGTTTCCGGCCGCGACACGACATTGAGCGGAGCGACGATTGCTGCGGGAGGGAGCGCGTCCGTCCTCGCGGGCAATGATGTGACGATCACGGCGGTGAAGGACTCGCATTCGCACGACGAGCGGTCGTTTGGCGGGTCATTGCAGTTCACGAAGTCGTCGTTCGATGAGGCGGTGAATGGTGCCTCCGTGAGTGCGGGCAACAACGTATTGATCGGTGCGGGCCAGACGGGGGCCGTCAACGGCGTACTAGGCGCCTATCAGATCAGTCCGGTTGCAGCATCGTCCGGGTCAGGGAATCTGACGGTGCTTGGCTCGTCGGTGTCGTCACAAGGGACCGGCACTGTGGCGCTGGCTGCCACGGGGGATGTCAAGATCGGCTCGGTGTCGGAGACACACAACAGCAGCAAATGGCAACACGACAGTAGTTCCGGGTTTCTCTCCAAGACGGAGGAGACGTCGGAGGCGCGCTCGCATCAGACGAATGCGGTGGGCTCGACGGTGTCGGGTGATTCGGTGGGTATCGCGGCTGGCAGGGATCTCATCGTTAGCGGATCGACGGTGGTCGGAACCAACGACGTCGCTTTGCAAGCAGGGCGCGACCTTCGTATCGAGACGGCGGAGAACGTGAGCGAGAGCAGTTCCTTCTATGAGAAGAAGAGTTCGGGCCTTGGGTCTTCGGGCGGCGTGGGGATTTCGTACGGAAAGAACGAGCAACGCGATTGGACCAACGACAGCAGTGTGACGCAGACAGGGAGCCTGGTCGGCAGCTTGAATGGCAACGTCAGCATGGTGGCGGGCAACGACCTGCTGGTTCGCGGAAGCGACATCATGGCGGGCAAGGACATCACCGGCATTGGCCAAAACGTCACGATCGAATCGGCAGTGGAGCGCGAGCATCACGACGAGACGCATGAGTTCAAGAGCTCGGGCTTCACGCTGGCGGTGAAATCGCCTGTCATCGATGCGATTCAAAACGTCACCAATCAGGTAAGTGCAGCGGCAAATTCCGGCGGCGACGCACGGGTGTCCGCTTTGCGCGGATATGCTGCCGCGAGCGGCGCTGTGGGGGCACTGGGAGAGGCCAATGGTGCGCTCGGTGCGCTCGCAGCCGGCAAAACGCCTGAAGCGAAAATCGAGCTGAGCTGGGGCTCGTCGAGTAGCCGCTCGACGTCATCCGTCGACAGCACGAAGAACGTGTCGAGCAACATCAAGGCGGGCGGTGCTGCGGCGTTCATAGCGACTGGAGATGCGGCGTCGGGGAAAGGCAACGTCAACATCATCGGCTCGAACATCGATGCAAAGGACGTTCTGCTGCAAGCGAACAATCAGGTCAACGTGCTCAGCAGCCAGGACACGGAGTCGACACGCAGCGAGAACGAATCGAAGAGCGGCAGCTTCGGCGTGTCGTACGGCACGAGCGGCTGGGGAGTATCGGCATCGCTCTCGAAGTCCAGCGGCGACGCGAACTCGGATTCGACATTCCAGAACAACTCCCACATTAATGCGAGCAACACCGCCGTAATTGTGAGCGGTGGCGACACGAACATCGTTGGCGGGAATGTGAACGCCGATAAGGTGATAGCACGCGTGGGAGGTAATCTGAACATTGCCAGCGTGCAGGACACGAGCGAGAGTTCAGCGCATCAGGAGAGCATGGGTGGCGGGCTGAGCCTCAGCATGGGCGGGGCATCAGGGAGCTTCAGTTACTCGCGCGGCAACGCCAGCGGGAACTACGCGGGTGTCGTCGAGCAGTCGGGGATTCAGGCGGGGAGCGGCGGCTTTGACGTCAACGTAACTGGCAATACCGATCTGAAGGGTGCGTATATAGCCAGCACGGCAGACGCGTCGAAGAATCAACTGACGACGGGTACGCTGACGTTCTCCGATATCGAGAACCACTCGGACTACAGCGCGAACAGCTTTGGCGTTGGCGGTGGGTTCACGATGGGCAACGGTGGAGCGAACGAGCGCACGACGGGGCCGACGTCGGGCAAGAACACCGGTGGCATCTCGCCAATGCTGCCGCAGTCGGAGAGCGGCAGCGAGCGGGGCACGACGCGTAGTGGCGTGAGTGAGGGAACCATCACGCTGACGAACGGCGCGAGCCAGACGCAAGATCTGGCAAGCCTGAACCGCGACACGACAAACCTGAATGACACAGTCAGTCGCACGCCGGATCTGCAGAATCTGCTCAACGACCAGTCAAGGTTGATGGCGGCGGCGACCGCTGCTGGGGAGGCGGTGGCTCGGGATATCGGGTCGTATGCGAATAGGAAGGAAGAGGAAGCTAAGGAGAAGGCGAAAAACACCGAAGACCCCACGTTGAAGGCGCAGTACTTGCAAGAGGCAAAGGACTGGTCGGAGGGCGGGGATTACCGCGCGGCGATGCACGCGGCCGGAGGCGCGATTGTTGCGGGGTTGGGCGGAGGTAATGCCTTGGGTGGTGCGATGGGTGCGGGGCTAACGTCAAAGCTCGGCGGCGTGTTGAATGATCTGAGCAACAAGATTCAGGATGCCCATCCGACGGGCAACGCAGATATCGATCAGGCATTGGCGCAGATTGTGGCGACGGGGGTCGGTACGGCGGTAGGCGCGGCTGCAGGTGGAGCGTCAGGGGCTTTCACTGGGTTTAATGTTGATCGGTATAACCGGCAACTGTCTCCGGATGAGCGGAAGTGGGCGAAAGACAGCGCTAAGGCGTTCGCGGACTTCTACAAGAAGAAAACTGGCGATGCGATTTCCACGGTGGACGCGGAGAATCTCTTGCTTGCAGGAGGGTACCGGATGGTTGATGCTGCAGCCGCTAAGGCGCCCGGGGCTGACCGCGTTGCCGCAGAATTCATCTCGATAAACAGTGGGCGCCTATTTACGGCGACGGACCTTGAGCGCAGAGATACGAATCTCAACGGCAACGCCAACGGTACACTTACGCCGGAACAGCGCGCACTGAATACTAGCCATGTGCCCAACGTTCAATCGCCATCTTGGGCTGCAAGTGTCGGCGTTTACTATGGGATCGGCGGTGAGTTCGAAATCGGCTTCACAGGCCTTTCCCCGACTGAGGTGAAGCTCGGTTTCGGCGTCGGCCTCGGCGCACATGGCTGGTTGAGCGGGGCAGGCCAAGGGGCGAATGCTGATTTTATCAGCTATGGGACCAGCGCGAACGCCGGTGACTATCGGATAGGCTCATCGTTATCCGGGAGTGCGGTATTTGGTCCCGTTGCTGGGCAGGTTGGCGCAGGAGCCGGGTTCTTCTCCAATGTCCAAGGAAAGCCCATAACTGGGCAGTACTGGCAGGCCAAGGGCGGAGTAGCGCTCTCGCCAACGGTCGGGTTAGGCGTAGAAGCGAAAGTGAATATTATTGAATTTAGTTATAAGAGAAAATGATAGAAAATGGCATCGGAAGATAAGAAAATTTCGCGATTTAATGTGATTAGACTGTCCATAATTGCCGTTATTTTTATAGGATTTCTAGGTTTTCCGCTATTCAAATTGTTGCCTAAATCGTATGAGTACTTGGTAGTTTTTTACGTTGCTGTTTTTGTGATCTTGCTGCTGCTAATAATTGGTTGTCTGTACCGTTGCCCGTTCTGCAACTCGCTACCACGCGGATATCCGATTCCTTATATCGACCTAGCACCTAGCAGATGCAGAGTGTGTGGGCATTCATTGAGGGATAGCGTTGACGGAAACGCATCGGAGAATCCTTAGTCCGTCCGACGGCTTAAATGGCGGTTGAGTCGGAAGAAAGGTTTTGAGCAGTGACCGGTCGAATCCGCCGGTACTAATACGGGTGTAGGGTCAGGTTGGACTGCTGCCGGAAACACGGCATTTCGGAGGCCGCGGTTGATAACTGGTGTAGCCGCTACGGCGGCATGGATGTCTCGGGGGCGCGCTGATTGTGCCAGTTGGAGGAAGAGAACCAGCGGCTCGAGCGCTTGGTCGCCGACTAGGCGATCGACATCCGGGTCTTGAAGGGCGTTCGAGGAAAAAATGTGAGCTCGCCCGTGCGACGTCGAGAAATCGTGTGGTAAGTGATTGCGCCGCACGACTATTAGGAGCGCAGGCACGTGCCGAGAATAAAGTCCGGTTCGAGGTGAGTTTTGGCTCGTCGAGCAGTCGTTCGACGTCATCCGTCGACAGCACGAAGAACGTGTCGAGCAACATCAAGGCGGGCGGTACTGCGGCGTTCATAGCGACTGGAGATGCGGCGTCGGGGAAAGGCAACGTCAACATCATCGGCTCGAACATCGATGCAAAGGACGTTCTGCTGCAAGCGAACAATCAAGTCAACGTGCTCAGCAGCCAGGACACGGAGTCGACACGCAGCGAGAACGAATCGAAGAGCGGCAGCTTCGGCGTGTCGTACGGCACGAGCGGCTGGGGCGTATCGGCATCGCTCTCGAAGTCCAGCGGCGACGCGAACTCGGATTCGACATTCCAAAACAACTCCCACATTAATGCGAGTAACACCGCCGTGATTGTGAGCGGTGGCGACACGAACATCGTTGGCGGGAATGTGAACGCCGATAAGGTGATAGCACGCGTGGGAGGTAATCTGAACATTGCCAGCGTGCAGGACACGAGCGAGAGTTCAGCGCATCAGGAGAGCATGGGTGGCGGGCTGAGCCTCAGCATGGGAGGCGCATCGGGGAGCTTCAGTTACTCGCGCGGTAACGCCAGCGGGAACTACGCGGGTGTCGTCGAGCAGTCGGGGATTCAGGCGGGGAGCGGTGGCTTTGACGTCAACGTAACGGGCAATACCGATCTGAAGGGTGCGTACATCGCCAGCACGGCAGACGCGTCGAAGAATCAACTGACGACGGGTACGCTGACATTCTCCGATATCGAGAACCACTCGGACTACAGTGCACACAGCTTTGGCGTTGGCGGCGGGTTCACGATGGGCAACGGTGGAGCGAACGAGCGCACGACGGGGCCGACGTCGGGCAAGAACACCGGTGGCATCTCGCCAATGCTGCCGCAGTCGGAGAGCGGCGGCGAGCGGGGCACGACGCGTAGTGGCGTAAGCGGGGGCACCATCACGGTGACGAACGGCGCAAGCCAGACGCAAGACCTCGCAAGCCTGAACCGCGACACGACAAACCTGAATGACACAGTCAGTCGCACGCCGGATCTGCAGAATTTGCTCAACGACCAGTCGCGATTGATGGCAGCGGCGACGGCGGCCGGGGAGGCGGTGGCGCGGGATATCGGGTCGTATGCGAATAGGAAGGAAGAGGAAGCTAAGGAGAAGGCGAAAAACACTGAAGACCCCACGTTGAAGGCGCAGTACTTGCAAGAGGCAAAGGACTGGTCGGAGGGCGGGGATTACCGCGCGGCGATGCACGCGGCCGGAGGCGCGATTGTTGCGGGGTTGGGCGGAGGTAATGCCTTGGGTGGTGCGATGGGCGCGGGGCTAACGTCAAAGCTCGGCGGCGTGTTGAATGATCTGAGCAACAATATTCAGAACGCACATCCGACAGGCAATGCGGATATCGATCAGGCATTGGCGCAAATCGTGACGACTGGGCTCGGAACGGCCATTGGTGCAGCGGCTGGTGGGACTTCTGGGGCTTTCACCGGGTTTAATACTGATCGGTTCAATAGGCAGTTGTATTCCGATGAGCATACGTTGGCGAAGAACATCGCAAAGATGAGCAACGGACGCTACACACAGGAACAAGTGGAAGATCAGATGCGAATTATGGGCGTCTCGCAGACAGGGGGCGGAGCGGTTCCGGAGGGTGTTGCTGAGGAGCTAAATGGGCGCACGCCGACCGACACGGGTGCTCGATGGATTAATACGGGTCTAACGAATGAGAACGGAAACCCGTTGATTTTCCAATCGTTACAGGAGCCGAATCAGGAGTTGCAGGCGTTTATCATGGCGAATTACAACTCAGCATCTCCGGGGCAAGTGCCGAGTACCTTCACGTACGCGCCGACGCCGGCTAAGACGGATGTGCGGGGGACGGTGGCCGATGTGGCGGGTGGCGTTTCGACTGCGGCCGGGCGGTTTGGGGCAATCACTGCGGCCGGGGCTTCCCTACCTTCGCCTTTTGCGCCGGGATTGGTCACAGCATCTTACGTTGCGACCGCGACAGGCATGGCGGCGGATGCTGTGGTCCAAATCGCAAAGCCGGACATTGGTCAATATTTGGTTTCTAGCGGAGTCGGGTATGCGGTTAGCGCAGCCACGGAAAAGTTTCCAGGCTTGGGGCCTGCGATCAACGAGACTGCGAACGCTATAAACAATGGTAGTACGTCACAGTCCGCGCAGGATTTCATCAATAAGTACTTGAACAAGATAATTAACAGCGTGAATGGATCCAGGGAGAAATGAGGGAAAAGCTCAAGATTATCGAGGAAGGGAACTTCACAAGATGGTTCAGGCTATGCTTGATCGCTGCGGGATTTGGCATTATGTACTGCACGTTCAAGTTTATTGAGCCATCAATATGGAGTGGGGCCTTGCTACTGGTCGGCTTGAGTATAGCCGCGGTGGGAGGGATGACAAGTCGTGCAGCATTGCTAAGAATCAAGCCATTCGACAACAGCCAAAAGAAAGCACGCGACAGCTACAAGTCGAAGGGCGACGAAGAGAATCAGTCGAAGTAGACGTGACGAACCCGGCCTTGGCCGGGTTCGCTGCTTGTGGAGGGCGTTCAGTCGGAGATGAGCGTGCGCGCTATTTGCTTCAGGGATATGGGAGCCTTGGCGTTCATGCAGTGATCTGCCGAATCTACTCAACGACCAGTCGCGGTTGGCGCGGCGGCTGGAGGGGCGTCTGGGGCGTTCACGGGATTTAATGTTGATCGGTTTAACCGGCAGTTGCATCCGGAAGAAAAGGCTCTGATTCACAATAAAGCGAATGGCGATGCAGCGGCAGAAAAGCGCCTCACCGCTGCCGCGTGCTATCGGGTGGAGTGCTGGGCACAGTATTCGCCTAACAGCCCAGAATGGCTGGCGAACTACGTTAGCCCAGTGGATGCAAGAGATTTAGGACCTGAACTGAAGTGGGTGGATAGCCAGAAGGTGGCGGGTGGGAGGTTCGATTACTCGATATCGGAGCGTTTTAGCGACTCGCTCAGCAGCCAGTTTGATCAGGCCAGCCGAGGTGCTCGGCGTGTGGGGCAAGACGCCGTAGCGCTTGCGCAAGATCCCCGACGAGCTTTCGGGCAAGTCGTGGGACAGATGCGAGATGATGCGCTTGCGAAAGCATCGGAGCGACCCGAAGACTTAATTGCTCGGAGCGTAGCTAACGGGCTGAACGCATTGCTTGGCATGGGCGGTGCTAGGCCGCCGACTGTGAGTCCTGGGGCGGTGCTGATGCAAGGTGCGACGGGAGCCGAGCTTGCGGGAGGCGTGGGGACGCCAGCGAAGTTGCCGGACAATGTGATGGCGTCGGGAGGCGATAAAAATCGCCTCCCGATTCCTGACGTAGCTAAGGGTGAGAACGGACTCCAAGTCGAGTCTAATCCAAAATATACACCGGGCATGGGGGGTAACAGGCCGAATGCGGGCGTTGAACCAAAGAACTCTCCCGACCTATTTAATTCATCTGTGTCAGGGGGAGATGGGGTTCGCTATGCAATCGACGAGAGTGGGAACATAAATAGATTTTCGTCCAACGGAAACGGTGTTTATCATTGGTCTGGATCCACCGGTGACGCTTCGGCGTCATTGAATGTCTCAAAAATTCCAATTGAAATAAAGCGGTCACTTGGTTTTAAGGGGGGTAAATGCTATTCGGAAACCCTGATTCATTTGCTATATGGTTTGATCAAGTTGATTCATGGTCAAATGAGAGATTTAAAAACGGGTGTTTTGGGTACTTCTTGGGGGGGGAGTTTGTTTTTTCTATGAAATCCACACTTGGAGTCGATTTTTATAGATTGAAATCGATGTATTCGATGGGGAATTCGGTCGAAGATGAGGAGCTTTTCAAACTCCCGGATCAGGTTGCATACAAAAATCTCTGTTCGCGATCTTTTCCGCCTCTAGACTCTGATGCTGAGAATAGCGATTTTAGGTATTTAGTTTCAGCTGAGAGTCTTTCTGACGATGGTTGGTACGTGTTTCTTGTGGAATTTGGTACCCAGGCAAAGCTAATTTTTGGTTTTGAAAACGATCCGAATAGTGTCGGTCAGGTAGTTTTGGAGCGTGGTGAGTTTCAGAGGGTTGTGGCGGAATCGATTGAGAAATCCGGTTGTCTAATTTCTCACCCATCGACTGACCTTGATTAAGAATCTGAGTCGATCTAAGTTGGAATGTCGGTGTAGTCGGAAACGGCCATATAAGCGATGCAAAAGCTATCGCCGAAATTCCTCAAGCAGTAGACCACCCCCGCGCCTAACGGCTGCGTAACTGGAGATTGCGCTGCCGGATTATTGGCAGGCGGCCGAACATCACTGCCGGGGGGTGACATTTACTGTTGGACCGAGCGGCCCCTTGTGCTGGGGTACGGGGTATCAGCTGGCGCTGGCGTCTACCTCGCCCTGGCGGACAAGATTTGGGATTCGGAGAATAATGGAAAATTCATTGGAAACATCACCGACGGGATTCCGATATATCGCGATCCTGGGGCCTGTTGATTGGGAAAGTGCTCCAAGTATTGTTGAGAAGATCCTTAGCCTTATTGGTGCCGTTGAGGTGACGAGGATTGCGAATGATGACGGGATATCCGTTGATGCAAAATGGTGGAATTTCACCTTCAATGGAAAACGATTCAGGATAGTCCACGAAGAATGGCCACAGGGTCTTTCAATAGAGCCGATTGAAACCGTAGACTTACCGATATTGTTCGAAATTACCCAGAGGCTCTTGGCTGCGTAGTCAATGTGCTCCGTTGCAATGAGCGTCGTGAAAACATGAGAATGTAACGGCGCACAATGGACCAATCCACGTGCGAATCTTCGGCGTCACGGCGTCGAAATGGGATAAGAAAATGCTAAATCCGTTTACCAAACAGCAGTTGCCTCCGTATTTCGGTCAAGGGGTGCTGACGTACGGGGTTGGCTCGAAGAGCGTCACGGTTACCAATGACATCCTTGATTCAAGAAAATGAATGTTACGCACGTCATTCGGTCCGTCCGCCTTGTGCTAATAGTTGGGGGCGCATTTTTATGCTCCAGCCCCTTTTGGGGCGCAATCGTTGTTGTGGCTACACGTCGGATTCTTCACGTAAAGGATGAGTCCATCCTTCTTGGTCTATTCGCCGTGACCTCTGCAATTTGTTTGTATTTTTGCATCGCCGTTTTGCCAAGGCATGTGAAGAGGACCGATATCGTATGATTGCCCCCTCGTTGGCGCACTATGTGAATCCACAGGATGCCCGAGTTGAAGTGGGTGCGTAGACCCGACAAGCGGCGCGCGAATCATCGATACAACTTTACGCGCGCCCGGGGGGATCATTCGCTAGGAAGTAGTCATGATCACATTGCCAACGTATCTTGTAGATCAAGCTAGTCGCACTGAAGACTTACTCGTTAAAATTGCTGGCAGAAATGAGAAAATTCTAGGTTTATATAGAAGCCAGTTGAAGTCGATTTTTCATGACATAAAATCAGGAGAACTTCAGGCGCCCAGTGATGTGTTATCTGGATATTGGTATTACTTTTCACCGGAGGGGCCGTGGCACATATGGGAAACGTTTCCTGATTTGGTTTCTTCAATTTCTACTGTAATTAATTTGCTTGGATTGTGTGACGAGCAGGAGTTTTATGCATATTGTCGGCGACATAAAATTAATGTCGACTGATTGATAATGAAGTCGTATATAGCGGTAGTCCTAGCGCGCGCTACGCCACCGCTCCAGCGTCTCGGTGCACCATCGGGTTCGCGCTTGATGGCTTCCGTAGGTGCTCTCTCTGGCAGCAACATTCATCCGGGCCCCCCCTGTCCTGGAATTGACCTGACGGATATTTTCGTACCACTGGTTTCTAGAGATTCACGGCCCCAGTGGTTGAACTACGTTCGCTAACCCGACGAAATTCTGCGAGGGTTAGGTACCCCAGATTGTTCCCCATTTAGCCATCTATTACCCGCGTGATCGTGGGCTTCCTATACTCGATCAAAAGTTGACTGCATTCGTGGCTGATTGGTGGCCGTGGCTACCTGTCGTCGCGACTAAAGCACTCGAGGGTTTTCATTTCAATCTCAAATCCTAGGTAGTACCCAAGATTCATCCCCGTATCGCTTCTTCACCTAATGTAGGAGGTCGCAACAATGGGAAAGCGAATTCTGATCATCGCCGGCGATTTCGTCGAAGACTATGAGTTGATGGTGCCGTTCCAGGCGTTGTCCGCAGTGGGGCATACAGTCCATGTGGTAGCGCCCGACAAACGCGCAGGTGACGCGATCCGTACGGCCATTCACGATTTCGAAGGTGATCAGACTTACACCGAAAAGCGTGGCCACAATTTCACGTTGAATGCCGATTTCGCCACCATAGAGCCGAGCGCCTATGACGCGCTTCTGATTCCCGGCGGCCGAGCGCCCGAGTATCTGCGTCTGAACGAGCGAGTCATCAGCGCTGTGCGTCATTTCGCGGAGGCAAAGAAACCAATCGCTGCGGTATGTCACGGCGCCCAATTGCTGGCCGCCGCTGGCGTCATTGAAGGCAAGCGCATCTCCGCGTACCCGGCATGCGCTCCGGAGGTCACCCTGGCGGGCGGCTCCTATCAATCTCTCGACTGGCCCGATGCCATCACCGACGGCAATTTCGTGACCGCACCCGCATGGACGTCGCATGCCAACTGGCTGGCTCAGTTTCTGACGCTCCTTGGCACCCGAATCACGCACTAAAAAGACAACGTTGTGGCAAAACTCATTCACACCATGATTCGTGTCGTCGACCTGGATCGGTCGCTGCGCTTCTATGAGGCCGCGTTGGGACTCACGCCCAGCCACCGTCTGGACTTCGACGAATTCTCTCTTGTGTATCTCCGCAACGCCGAAACCGAGGTGGAGATTGAACTTACGTGGAACAAAGGGCGAGAAACGCCGTACTCGCATGGAGATGGGTACGGTCACGTTGCCGTGGTTGTCGGTGACGTTCACGCCGAGCGTGAACGTCTGATAGCCCTGGGACTTCAACCGAAGGACATCCGGGAATTTAACAACGCATCCGGCGACTTGCTGGCGCGCTACTTCTTCATTGAAGACCCGGATGGCTACAAGATTGAGGTGCTCGAGAAGCACGGGCACTACCAGTAGCGGATATATCGGGCCAAAGAGCCCGGAACCCACAAAGGAGACAAAAATGGTAGGCAAGACAATCACGATTGCACGCCAGGAAAGCGGCGCCATCGAAAGCGGCATGCGGGTCGAGCTAACACGCCGTGAGATGCTAAGAGGAACGGGCATCCTGATCGGTACGCTTGCGCTGTCATCCACGCTGGCGATGGTGACACCCAGCCGAGTCTGGGCTGCGGAACTACAGCGCCTGAGCACACATCAAGGGGCAGTCCTTCTCGCCCTAAGCAAGCAGATCTTCCCCCACAGCAACCTCGACGATGCTGTCTACGCGCTCCTCGTCAAGGCGCTGGACGGCAAGGCCCAGAAAGATGCCACCGTGCGCAAGCAACTGGTGGACGGTATTCGAGAACTGGATCGGCGCGCTCCCGGCACGGATTGGACCAAGCAACCGGCGCAAGCCCAGATTCAAGACGTAGACGCAATCTCGAAGTCTCCATTCTTTGAGACCGTTCGTGGTACCGGCATCGTGGCTCTCTACAGCAATACACTCGCCTACAAGCATTTTGGTTATCGCGCCAGCGAAGGTGACGGCGGCTATCTGTTCAACGGATTCAACGACCTGGCTTGGCTGCCGAATCCCCCTGAACAAGACAGTGGTCCGATCCCTGCACAGTGATGAGGAGAACCAAATTGGCTACGAAAGATAAGGGCAAGGTCTTTTCCCTGAACGACGACAGCGTCGTTGTGATTATCGGCTCCGGCGCGGGCGGTGGCACCCTGGCGAACGAACTCGCTCAAAAAGGGATCGACGTGGTTGTGCTCGAGGCGGGTGCGCTGCATACGCAAGCGGACTTCAAGACGGAGGAGTGGGATTCCTTTCAGCTATTGTCCTGGCTCGACAAGCGGACGACGTCGGGTACGTGGCGCGTGGCAAAGGACTTTCCGAACTTGCCCGCGTGGATTTGCAAGACCGTCGGCGGCACGACGACTCACTGGGCGGGGGCCAGCTTGCGCTTCCAGGAGCACGAATTCAAAGCACGCACGACATACGGTGCGATCGACGGCACCAGCCTGCTTGACTGGCCAGTCACTCTCCAGGATCTAGCGCCGTACTATGATCTGGCAGAGAAGAAGATGGGAGTGACTCGCACGAATGGTCTGCCCGGTTTGCCTGGGAACAACAACTTCAAGGTGATGTCGGCCGGCGCCAAGAAGGTCGGATACAAGGAGTGTAATACCGGTCACATGGCCATCAACAGCGTCAATCGCGATGGCCGTAGCCACTGTTATCAGCGCGGCTTTTGCTTCCAGGGCTGCCGCTTCGGCGCCAAATGGTCCACGCTTTACACGGAGATTCCCAAGGCGCAAGCCACAGGCCATATGGAGCTTCGCCCGCAATCGCACGTGGTGAGCATCGAGCACAATGCCGAAGGCAAGGTCACCGCGGTGCTGTACCACGACGTCAAAGGCAAGCTTCAGCGCCAGAAGGCTCGCATCGTCGCAGTTGCGGGCAATTCCATCGAAACGCCGCGCTTGCTCCTGAATTCGGCGTCGGGCAAATTCTCTAACGGCCTGGCCAATTCTTCCGACCAGGTGGGGCGCAATTACATGCGTCACACGACTGGAACCGTGTATGGGGTCTTTGACAAGCCCGTGGAGATGTTCAAAGGCACTACCATGGCCGGAATCATCGAAGATGAGGCACACCACGACCCGAAGCGAGGTTTCGCAGGCGGCTATCATTTGGAGACACTTTCGGTCGGGCTGCCCTTCTTCGCTGCGTTCTACGATCCCGGCACCTGGGGCGCGAAGTTCACGCAAGCCATGGATGAATACGCTCACACCGCATCGATGTGGATCGTCGGCGAGGATATGCCCCGCGCGACAAACCGCGTGACGCTGAACAAAGACGTCAAGGATCAGTACGGTCTGCCGGTGGCGAACGTCCATTTTGACGATCACGACAACGACACCGCCATGCGCAATCATGCATACAAGCAGGGCCAGGCAGTGTACGAGGCGGTTGGTGCGAAGTCGACGTTCCGTTCTCCGCCCTTCCCGTCGACGCACAATCTGGGTACGGCGCGTATGAGTGCGCGTGCCCAGGATGGCGTCTGCAACGGATTTGGGCAGACGCATGACATTCCGAACCTGTTCATTTCCGACGGCAGTCAATTCACCACGGGTGCCGGCGAGAATCCCACGCTCACGATCGTTACCCTGGCAATTCGGCAAGCCGATTACATCGCGGATCAGATGGGCAAACGTCACATCTGAAACCTTGTAGCATTGGAGACGGATAGCGACGCTTAAAGCGCGGCTGGATGGCTAGCGATACATCCAGTCGCATCTTTGTTTTTTGCGATGAAGGGGGATGATTCATGTGTAACGTCTACATCACTGCCGACCCAATCGTCTATGAATCCCGCACTCGTTCTCTTCGCATTCACGGTGTCGTCACGACGGTTCGCCTGGAAAATCTCTTCTGGGATGTTCTGCAAGAAATCGCCGTACGCGAACATTCGACGACCAGCCAGTTTGCGGCCAAACTCTATGACGAGCTGACGGTCTTGCGGGGCGAGCCACCGGTCAATTTCGCATCGTTCTTGCGCGTCTGCTGCCTACGCTACCTTTCACTGAATTCAGTAGGCGAAAAGCCCGGCGTGGACCGCATCATGGACCGTGGCTTCAGACCGATGGTGGTCGGGGCCTAATCCAGCGTCCACGATGGGACGCTTTCAATAATGACACCAGGTGCTCCAGCGTGCTGCGGATGATTGGTGTCGCTGATGAACGCAATCGCTTGACCACAGGCCGTAAGTGCTTACGATTCCTGCATTGGACCTCACGCACCGATCCGCTGCGCCTGAACGAAATCCACGAAGGCCCGAAGCGGTGCCGGGAGATGGCGCCGGCCCGGGTAATACAGGAAGGGCCCGGTGAAGGGCTGCCACCACGTCTCCAGCACCGGCACCAGGGCGCCACTATCGAGGTGAGGTCTCAACCAGTCTTCGAACAGGTGGATGACGCCACAGCCCGAGACGGCTGCGTCGATCGCCAGATCCACCCCGCCGCTTATCCGATAAATCAAGGGCCCACCGGGCTCCACGGTCACCACCTCGGCCTTGCGTTGGAATTCCCAAGCTGGCATGGCGCCGCTGGCAAAACGACCACGCAGGCAGGCGTGGTTCAGCAGGTCGCGCGGATGGTTCGGGCATCCGCGAGCGGCGAGATAGGTGGGAGCGGCCGCCGTCGCCATGCGCTGCCGGCGCGGACCGATGGGGATGGCGATCATGTCTTGGGCCAGGCGCTCCTCGTAACGGATGCCGGCGTCACATCCCGCCGAGAGGATGTCGACAAACCCCTCCTCGACCACCACGTCCAAGAGGATGTCCGGGTAGGCGGCCAAGAAGGGCGGCACCAGACTAGGCAATACCAGCCGCGCCGCACTGGCCGGTACATTGAGCCGCAATGTTCCGACCGGACGATCCCGAAAGCCGTTAACGACGTCGAGCGCGGCCTCGATCTCACCGAGCGCCGGACCGAGCCGTTCCAGCAATCGCGCACCGGCCTCGGTCGGCGACACGCTGCGCGTACTGCGGTGGAGCAGGCGTACACCCAGCCGCGTCTCCAGCCGTCGCAGGGCCTCGCTCAGGCTCGACGCACTGACACCGCCGGCCCGGGCCGCTTCGCGAAAGCCACCGGCCCGGGCGACGGCCATGAACGCCGTCAGGTCGCTGAGCTGTTCTGCCATTGAGATTCACTCCATTGTTCGCCAATATGCACAGACTGTACCAATTACACATACTTATCGCACAAGGTCAAGTTGAATATATTGAGGACTTCTTGAAAGGAGATCTCGATGAAAACTATCCATCAGGCAGGCAAATTCCGCGTCGGCAGTCGTGATGTCGGACGGATGGGCTACGGTGCCATGCAACTGGCCGGGCCCGGCGTCTTTGGTCCGCCCAGAGACAGGGAGGCTTCAGTGGCCGTGCTTCGCGCAGCGGTGGAAAGCGGCGTCAATCACATCGACACCAGTGACTTCTACGGCCCGCACATCACCAACCAGATTATTCGCCAGGCGTTGCACCCCTACCCCGACGATCTGCTGATCGTCACTAAGGTTGGTGCCCGGCGCGGCTCGGATGCCTCGTGGATACCTGCAATGTCGCCTGAGGAGCTGCGCCAGGCCGTTCACGACAACCTGCGCCATCTGGGCCTCGACGTACTGGAGGTGGTGAACCTGCGCAGCATGCTGGACGTTCATGGCCCCGCGGAAGGCTCGCTCGAAGCGCCGCTGTCAACCCTGGCCGAACTGCAGCAACAGGGTTTGATTCGCCATATCGGGCTGAGCAACGTGACGGCTCGGCAGGTCGAGGATGCGCGAAGGATCTGCGATATTGCCTGCGTGCAGAACCACTACAACCTGGTGCACCGTGGTGACGACGCGCTGGTTCAGCAACTGGCGATCGATGGCATCGCCTACGTGCCTTTCTTCCCACTCGGAGGCTTCTCTCCGTTGCAGGCGGATGCTCTGTCGGCGGTGGCAGCAGAACTGGGGGCAACGCCCATGCAGGTGGCGCTGGCCTGGTTGTTGCAGCGCTCCCCCAACATGCTGCTCATTCCCGGCACCTCCTCGGTCGAGCACCTGCGGCAGAATCTGGCGGCGGCCGAACTGAGATTGCCCGGCGAGGTGATCGACAAGCTGGAGACGGTGACCGCCAACCCTGCGTCGCTGTGATGCCGGGCGATCTGAGCGCGATAGGGTGCAGTCGCCAATTCGGCTAAAAGCGTATCGAATGTCGCCTCAAGGCTCAGGCCGAGTGAGCCGTGCAAACCGTCAAGATCGTTTCGCGGAGCCAGCGATGGGCGGGATCGTGAACGTCCGTTCAGGGGGGCGACATCAAGGGTGTTGTTCACTGGTTAAGCCCTAGGTATTTCCCTTTACCCTCATAGGTGTCCGATCCCATTTACTGCGAACGCCCATCCTCCTACCCTACGTTGGAAAATCTCAACGAGAGGATGGCTGACATGAAGAAGATTGCAATCATCGGCGGAGGCCAAGGTGGCTTTCACCTGGCCTTCGGCTTGCTCGATCGCGGATGCGATGTCACGTTGTACACTGACCGTACGCCCGACCAGTTGTTGGGCGGCAGGATTCCGAGCACGGCGTTCCTGTTCAATCAGACGCTCGACATGGAGCGGCGCCTTGGCCTGAATTTCTGGGAAGACGTCGCCCCTCTGGGCGAAGGCATGCTCGTCGATTTCCGTGAGCCGTCGGGCAAGTCGCTGCTCACCCTGAAAGGCCGCCTGTTTGACAAGTCGGGCCAAGCCATCGATCAGCGCACAAAATTCGCCCGCTGGACGCAGGAGTTCGAGCGGCGAGGCGGGCGTCTCATCTTGCAATCGGTTTCCCTGGAAGAACTCGACAGCATCGCCGCAGAATGCGACCTCACGCTCGTCGCGTCCGGCAAAGGCGCCATCAACGCCCTTTTCGCCCGTGACGCCTCTCGCAGCGTTCACGACACGCCGCCGCGCAATCTCGCCGCCCTGCTGCTCAAGGGCCCGCAAATCGTTGGTGACCGTCCTTGGTCGAAGGCCGACTTCCGGCCGTTGCGCTTCAATTTCATCTTCGGCGTCGGCGAGTTTTTCTCGCTGCCCTTCTTCACCCATTCCGCCGGCGAGTGCCGCAGTTTCCTGTTCGAGGCCCGTCCCGGCAGCGCGATGGACCGCTTCCAGGGGGCCACCGACGGCAACGAAATGCTCAAGATCGCCAAAGACGTGATACGCGACTTCGCACCCGAAGACGCCAGCCTCCTCGACGACGCGCAACTGACCGATCCGAACGCCTGGCTCAAGGGCGCCTTCACACCGACGGTGCGCCACCCCGTCGGACGCCTCCCGTCGGGCCGGGTCGTCATGGGCGTCGGCGACGCCGTGTGCCTGAACGACCCCATCGCCGGGCAAGGCGCGAACAACGCGTCGCGCATGGCCGAGCATCTTATCGATGCGATCGTGACGCACGGCACCTCACCGCACAGCGCCCAATGGATGCAGGAGACGTTCGACGCTTTCTGGGACGCCTCCGCAAGCTATACCACCGCATTCACGAATGCCCTGCTCGAGCCGCCCGGCGAAGCGATCATGCACGTGTTGGGTGCAGCCGCGAATCATCGCAACATCGCCGACGACTTTGTTGCCTGCTTCGAGACGCCGCGCAATTTCTGGCCGTGGATCGCCGACCTGCCCGCCGCGCGGCGCTTCGTCGAGGCGCGAGGGGGGAGCGATGCTGCCTGACGCTTCCCGCACGTCGTCGGACTGGCGACACGCCCATGAACTGCCCGCCGCCCGCGTCGATTTTCGGCGCGCGCTCGGTTGCTTCGCCACGGGCGTGACCGTCGTGACGATGGTCGACCACGATGGCCGGCGTATCGGTATCACGGCCAACTCGTTCTCGTCGGTGTCGATGGATCCGCCATTGATCCTGTGGAGCCTGGCTCGCAGTTCGCCGAACGCGCGGGCGTTTGCCGACTGCCGGCACTTCGCGATCAACATTCTCGCGGGAGATCAGGACGCCATCTGCACGCGCTTCGCACAGCCCGCTGCGGACAAGTTCGCAACGGTGGACATTACCGCCGGCGCGCACGACGTGCCCCTCATTACCGGTGCCGCCGCGCATCTCGAATGCGATGTCGAAGCCATCCATCCGGGCGGCGATCACCTCATTCTCGTCGGACGCGTTCAACGCTTCCGCTGGCACGACGCCGCACCACTGGTGTTCTGCAAGGGCGTGCTGCGCCCCTTTGACACCGTACTTCAGGAGCAGGAAGCATGAGCCGGAATTCCGCAACGATCTGGGGCATCGAAGGCAAGACTGCCATCGTGACCGGCGGCGCCACGCTGATCGGCGCTGCCGTGGTACGGGCATTGTGCGCGGCGCAGGCCAATGTCGTCATCGCCGATATCGATGTGCCGCGAGCCAGCGCGTTGGCCGACGAAATCGGGCCGCAAGCGTTGTTCGTCGAGACTGACCTTGCGAGCGACGAAGCGATTCGTCATTGCGTGCAGACGGCTCATGCGCACTATGGACGCATCGACATTCTGGTCAACGTCGCTTGCGCTTATGTTGATAACGGCCAAGCCTCCACCCGCGCGCAGTGGCATGCGGCGCTGGACGTCAATGTGGTGGGCGGATGCATGCTGTTGCAAGAGGCGTATCCGTTCCTGCTCGAAGCGGGTGGCGGCGCGGTGGTGAATTTCGGTTCTACCAGCGCATCCGCAGCGCAAGCCGGCCGATGGCTGTATCCGGCCAGCAAGGCCGCCATCCTGCAACTGACGCGCAGCCAGGCGCTGGATCTGGCCAAGGACGGCATCCGCGTGAATGCCGTCTCGCCGGGCTGGACGTGGTCGGGCGTACTCGACGCCATCTCGGGCGGCGACAAAGCCAAAACCAATGCTGTCGCGTCGAAGTTCCATATGCTCGGCCGCATCGGAGAGCCGGAGGAAGTCGCCAACGCCGTACTGTTCCTTGTGTCGGACAAGGCGTCGTTTGTTACCGGGGCGAACCTGGCCGTCGACGGTGGTTATGCCGCCATGGGGCCGGAGCAGACCCTCTCGCCTATTGCCGAGCTACTGCCCTCGGCCGTGTAATCCCCCGCGTGCCGGCGCGAACCGGCGCCCAAAAAAGAAACGCCCCGATCGGAATCATGCTGATCGGGGCGTTTTTCTTGCGTCTACGGTCTCAGGTCAGCACTGACAGGAACGCCTCGTTGAGCTTGCGGTCGTGATAGAAGATCGCCTTGCCGATTTCCGCTTCGGTCCAGGTGATGGTGGGCTTATCCGGGTAGTGCGTGTAGCCGCCCGAGAACACTTCATTCCGGTTGCCGGACGGGTCGAAGAAATAGATCGTCTCGCCGCGTGTGATGCCGTGGCGCGTCGGGCCGATATCGAGCGACACCTCGCGCTTGGAGATGATATCGGCCGCACGCAGCACCTCGCCCCAGTTGTCCAGACTGAACGACGCGTGGTGGAACTTGTTTTTCTCCGGGTGACGGATGAAGGCGACGTCGTGCGCTTTGTTCGAGCAGGTTAAGAAGGCGCCGATCAGCATGTTTTCGGGGCCGGCGATGATCTGCTCGGCCAGCGTAAAGCCCAGCACCTCGCGGAACAGCTTGACGGTGCCGTCGAGGTCGTCGCCGTAGAGCAGGCAGTGATCGAAGCGGCCCGGCGCCATGCCGCGAAGCCCGTCCGGCCACGGATCGGGATTGACGTCGCCGGTGGCGCAGCCGACCTGATCCTTGTGCGCGTAGATCTCGATCGAATGCCCGGTCGGTACGGTGAAGCGCAAGCGGCGTCCCGTGTGGCGCAGATCGCCCTCGGGCAGCCACGTCAGGTCCGTTGCCAGACCGCACTGCGCCAGCTCGCCGGCCAGACGCTCGAGCGTGGCGTCGGAGTCGACGCGAAAGCCCATGAAATCCATGCCGGCGCGATCCGTCTCGCGCAGGATCACGCTGTGGTGATCGTGCTCGTCCCACCCCTTGAGGAATACGCGGCCCTGCTCGTCGCGGCCGGTCTCGATCAAGCCGATCACCTCGGTGTAGTGCTTGAGCGCCGCATCCATGTCGAGTACTCGAAGCGCCACGTGTCCGGGGCGCAATACGCCAGTCAATGCCATCATTTGTCTCCTTGAGTAATTCACTGTTGTTCTTCGCCATCGTCGTTGCGCCCGCCGTCGGCACCCCGGTTCAGGCAGCGTTGCATCTTCTCGGCCAGTGCCACGCGCACATGGCTTTCGGGATAGGCGCGGCAAGCGAGCACCACACCTTCTTGCGCCTCCTGCTCGCTGACACATGCCCGACTCATCTTGCCGAGCCGGCAGGTGCCCGCGATCACCCTCACCTTGCACACGCCGCAGCCTCCACTGCGGCAGCCGACCGGAATGCCGCGCTTGCCAAGCTGCTCCATGCCGCGCAGCAGGCTTTGCTGCGCGTCGCATAGATAGCGCAGGCCAATGTCGTCGATCTCCACTTTGAACATCTCATGTCTCCCGGACTTTCCGTCCTGTCTCGACGTATGGATGCCACGCCCCCGCGTTTCGCGCGTGCCCGTTGTCACCGTGCCCGTTCGAAGCGCAGCTTCAGCACGACGATGACGATGGCCAGCAGTAGGACCACCGCGTTGTTGAGGGCGATCGGGCGGGCGCCGATAGCGATGCCGTAGTACAGCCACAGGCTCACGCCCGCGATGAAGCACGCGTACATGCCATACGAGATATCGCGCGCGGAACGCGAGCGCCAGATCTTGACGACCTGCGGTATGAACGAAACGGTGGTGAGGAGTCCCGCCAGCAGGCCAACGGCGTCGGTCGTTTCCATAAGAGTGATTCCGTGCGCCACAGGGGCGCGGCTCAGAAGAAGCGGTCGAAGTGAACTTGCGCCGGCGGCACCGCGTGGCGCACGTGCAGCATGTCCTGCATCGCGTGGATCATTCGCGGTGGCCCGGCCATATAGAACTCGCACGCCTGCATGTGCGCGCCGATCACTTCCTCGACATGCTGATGGACGAAGCCCGTGCGCCCCTCCCATGTCGTGCCATTCCCCTCGTTGGGTGCCGACACGACCGGATAGAAACGGATACGGTCTCCGTAGCCTTGCAGGCTGCGCAATTGCGCTTCACCGCAAACGTCGCGCGCCTCCCGCCCTCCGTAAAAGAAGTGCAGGTGCTGCGTGTCGAGCATGCCGGATTGCGACATGCCCCGAGCGATCGAAAGCATCGGCGCGAGTCCGGACCCCCCCGCCACGCACACGACATCGCGTGCCGCGTCGGTGCGAAGATGAGCCGCGCCATAGGGACCGTCGATCTGAATTCGCGCGCCATGCGAGAGCCGGTCAAACAATGCCGCCGAACCGGCGCCGCCTTCGACGCGGCGCACCTGAAAGTGCCAATCCCCTTCGTCGTTGGCCAGATTCGCCATGGAGTACGCCCGAACGCCGGGCACGCCAGGGAGGTGAAGCAAGGCAAACTGCCCCGGCAGGAACGCCGCCGGCGATGTGCCTCGAAAGCGGAACTCGCGGATGTCGTGCGTCACGTCCTCGCTCGCCACGAGAACGGCATCGAACTTGCGTGGCCCGATGATCGGCCGGCATGCATCGTCGAGCCGGATCTTGATACGGCAGTCGCCCTTCGGCCTGCACTGGCAAGCGAGCTTGCGTCCCTTGGCGCGATCGCGCTCCGACAATCCAGGTGCCGCGCTCCATCCCTCTTCGATCTCGCCTTCGAGCAGTTCGAACTTGCACGTTCCGCACGCACCCACCGCGCATTCGTAAGGCATGCCAAGCCCGGCGCGCAAGCCGCCGCCGAGCACCGTATCGCCGCTGTCGCACGAAAATTGATACGACGTCCCCTCGACAGTGATCTCGCGCATTTCCGTTCCCCTGTCAGTCGTCGATACGAATACTCACGTCGTCGCGCTCGACGACAACCGCATACGTCCTGAGCGGAATCGTGCATGGCGCGCCGGCGGGCTTGCCCGTGCGGATGTCGAACGCGCCCTGATGGAATGGGCACTCGACCACATCGCCATCGATCTCACCGTCGCAAAGCGATGCTTCGCCATGCGTACAGGTGTCGTCCGTCACATGGAAGCTTCCTTCGAGATTGAAGACGGCGAGCGGCCTTCGACCGGCCAGTTCGATGCGTTTGGCGCCCCCTTCCGGTACGTCGGAGGTCTTGCAGAGAAATTGAATGACTTGGTCGGCTACCGTCATGATGGCGTCTCCTGATGCCCGCGCACGCGCATGACGCAGGCATACGCGCATCGGTGATGCACGGGGCGCCTGCGCTTGCGCGCGACCATTTGAATCGTGGAATCAGGGTAGCGTTGCGCAGAGGCGCCGCAAATTGGATCGACTGCTTAGCGAATAAGTGTTTTCGCTTATTCCGGGGAAGCACTCGCAGGCGCGCTTGCCGAACCGTGAGGCGGCGAGTCGATATCGCCGTTGGGGCGTGTGCGCGGCAGCATGACATGAACGCGCGTTTGCTTCGGCACGACCGAACTCGTGACCCACAGATGCCCGCCGTGCGTGTCGACGATCGACCTGCACAGCGATAAGCCGATGCCAAGGCCGTCGTTCTTGGTTGAGAAGAACGACGCGAAGATCTGATCGGGACTGATGCGAGGCAGGCCCGGGCCGCTGTCGGCCACCGTGATCTGCATGCACTGGTTCGGACGCTGGCTCACGGAAATGCACAGCTCTCGCGAGTCCGGCGGTGCGCTTGCCATGGCGTCGATGCCATTGACCGCGAGGTTGATCACGACTTGTTGGATCAGCACGTCGTCGCACTCGACCAGGCACGGTGCATCGTCCATGCGGTAGTGCACCGTGACGTCATTCTGCTGCGCTTTGAGCGCGATCAGGTCCGCAAGGTCATGCACGAGGTCGCGCAGGTCGATGACCTGGCGCTGATAGGTTCGGTTGCACGTGAATTCGCGCACCTTGTTGATGATTTTTCCCGCGCGCTCGGCTTCGTGCTGGGTCAGTTCGAGAATTTGCAGCAAGTCGGCGCTGGAATATTGCCCGGCCTGGATGCGCCGGCGGCATCCCGCGACGAAATTGACGATCGCGAAAAACGGCTGATTCAACTCATGTGCGAGCGCCGTGGCCATCTCGCCCGTCGTCGAGATGCGCGCGATACGGCTTAATTGATATTCCCGCGCTCTGGCCATCTCTTCCACCTTCACGCGCTCGGTGATGTCGCGGAAGTTCACGAGGATGCCCTGCACCGACGGATCCGCCAACAGGTTGCGGCAGCGCGCTTCATAAATGCGCCACGCGCCATTGCGGTGCTGGAGACGATAGCTGAGGTTGGTGCTGGCGCCTGCGGCAAGCGAGGATAGCGCTTCCCGAATGGACGCCGCCTCGTCTTGCGCGATGAACGAATACACCGAGCGCCCGGTGAGCTGACGCTCGGACACGCCAAGCAGCGTGCGAATGGACGGCCCCAGGAAGCGGATGATGCCGCTCTCCGACAGGATAGCGACACCGTCGGACGAACTCTCGATCAGCTTGCGGTAATAGCGTTCCTTCTCCCTGAGTGCAACCTCAGCCTGCCGGCGCTCGGTAATGTCCCGCGCCATCGCGATCACGCGCTCCACGCCATTGAGCGTAATGAGCTTGAGGCTGACTTCGACCGGCGTCTCATGTCCCTGGGCATTGCGGATGACCCATTCGAAGATCACGCTGCCTTTCGAGTCGCGTGCTTCCCACACACGGCGCAGACCCGCCTCGGTGTCATAGGGAAAGTGATTGCGTGTGAGTTCGCCAATCGACATGCCACGCAGTTCCTCGACCGTATGGCCGTACATCTGGCATGCGCTGAGGTTCGCCTCGAGGATTTCGCCGGTGTTCTTGTCGTGGATCACCATGATGTCGTTCGCGTAGAGGAAGACCTCCTGGTAGTTGGTCCGGCTCAAGTAGTTGACGAATTTCATGGTCGTGGCCTCGCGATGTCGGATTGAGCATAGCACCCACCCCCGCCTTCCAACCGCGTGACGCGCATCGATAAGTGTTATCCCCTAACTCGGTAAATATCCGACCGGATAACCGCATCAGGGCGATTTCCGTACGCTTGAATCCAACATCAATGCGCACTTCGCTACTGGAATTCGGTTTCCGGTTGGCGTCACAAACGAGGATAGAGGACACCCCCATGAGTCACGAACAGCCGGCAGCGCCCCAGGAAGTCGTATCTGTCAATTCCTACACCCGCGGCGTGATCGGTCCGCGCGAAGCCATGCTTGGCCCGGTCCGGGACGGCGGGCGCATCGTCACCGGCACGCCGCCCGGCTGCTGGGGGCCGATGATCACGCCGATCTTCCAGGGGGGGCACGAGGTCACGCAGCCGGTCGCCGTCGAAGGGGCGGAGATCGGCGATGCCGTCGCGCTGAAGATTCTGCGCTGCGAGGTCACGTCGCTGGCCACGTCGTCTGGCGTCATGGAGTTTGTCGAGGGCCGCTACATCGGCGACCCGTTCGTGGCGAAGCTCTGCTCCGCATGTGGAACGCCAAGCCCTTCGAGCCATGTGACGGGCACCGGGGACGAGGCGATCCGTTGCGACGTTTGCGGCGCCGAGGTCAACGCGTTTCGCTTCAGCCACGGTTACGTGATCGTTCTCGACCGCGAGAACCGCGTCTCGCTCACCGTCGACGCGCAGGCGGCACAGAGGATCGCTCGCGCGCCAAGCCAGCTCGCGCGATTGCCTGAACTGTCCGAGCAGCACTCGATCCTGTCGCTCGCCCGCGCGGATATGAGCGGCGTGGCGGCCCATATGCAACCGTTCCTGGGCAACATCGGCACGATGCCGTCGCAGGACATTCCGGATTCGCACAACGCCGGTGACTTCGGCGCGTTCCTTGTCGATGCACCGCACGCTTTCGGCTTGTCGCGCGAGGCGCTGGAGGCCCACAAGACGGATGGCCACATGGACACCAACAGCGTGCGCGAAGGGGCCATTGTCATCTGCCCGGTGAAGGTGCCGGGTGCGGGCGTGTACATGGGCGATATGCACGCTCAGCAGGGCAATGGCGAGGTCGCGGGACATGCGACCGATGTTGCCGGCGAGGTCGAGTTGCAGGTGGAAGTCATCAAGGGGCTGGCGATCGACGGGCCGATTCTTTTTCAGCGCCCGGACGACTTGCCGCCGATGGCCCGCCCGATGACCGCTGCACAACGTGCCCACGTGCGTGCGCTCGGCGCGCGTTACGGCCAGGCGACGATCGAGGCGAACGCGCCGATTACCTTCATCGGCTCGGCGCCCACACTCAACGAAGCGACCAAGGTTGGCCTCGAGCGGGCGGCGCGCGTCACGGGCCTGCCCTACGACGAAATCCTCAATCGCGCGACGATCGCGGGTTCCATCGAAATCAGCCGCCTGCCCGGCGTGGTACGGGTCACGTTCCTTTGTCCGATGTCGATTCTCGAACGTCTCGGCATCGCGCATCTCGCGCGCGCGCAGTACGGACTCGACGAGGACGGCGTGGCAGGCGCATGAGCCGGATCGCGCGAACTTTCTACGACTACGAGTCAATCATTTTTCAGGAGGAGCGGTAATGGATACAACAGACAACACGCTGCGCTGGGCGGCGAAGTACCCCGAACTCGGCACCGAGCCGATTCCGGTCGAGCCCTGCGTTTCTCCGGCGTTCTTCGAGCGTGAGAAGGAGCGTGTGTTCATGAACACATGGCTCAAGGTGGGGCGCGTCGAGGAGATTCCGAACATTGGTGACTACAAGGTCAAGAAGATTCACTTCGCAAAGACGTCGGTGATCCTGATCCACGGCAAGGATGGCAAGGTTCGGGGTTTTCACAATACGTGCTCGCATCGCGGCAACAAGGTGATCGTCGAACACGGTGAGGAAACCTATGGCCGGAACAAGGCCGCCGTCGTGACATGCCGCTTCCACGGCTGGGTGTACGACGGGGAAGGCAAGCTGGTGCAGGTGCCCGAAGAGGAGCGCTTCCCGCCCTGCTTCGAAAAGTCTTCCGGCGGCCTGACGCCGGTGCACACGGATGTGTGGGAAGGCTTCATCTTCATCAACCTCGCGGCGCAGCCGGAGCGCACGCTGCAAGACTACCTTGGCGGCATCGGCCAGCACCTGAGCGGTTACCCGTACCAGGAAATGTCGCAGTGCTTCAGCTACAACACGATGCTGGACTGCAACTGGAAGATTGCGCTCGATGCATTCTCGGAGGCTTATCACGTCTCGACTATCCATGCGGGGTCGTTTCCGAACGTGTTCTCCACCGGGCTGTCCGATGTCGCGCTGTTCGGCGATCATCGAACAACGGGCATCTGCCTCACGCTCAACGCTACGCCTACGCCGGTGGCTGGCGTCGCCAACGGTATCTCTGGGGCATCGCTCGTGTCACAGCGCAGTTCGTCGATGCTGCCGACCGGCGTCAACCCAGGCCGGCGCGATGACTTCTCGTTCGAACTGAGTGTGGTGTTCCCGAACATCCTGATCCACATCTCGGAGGGCATCTGGTTCACGCACCAGTTCTGGCCGGTCGCACACAACAAGACGATGTGGGAAGGCAAGTATTACGTGAAGCCGCCGAAGACCAACAGCGAGCGCTGGGCCATCGAGTTCGCGCAAGTGCTCCAGCGCAACGCCTGGCTGGAGGACACCGCGACGATGGAAGATACCCACGCTGCGCTTGAGTCCGGCGCCAAGCAGCACATGTTCCTGCAGGACGAAGAGATTCTCCTGCGCCACGGGTACAAGGTGCTTGAAAAGTACATGGAACAATGAAGGAGACGAACGTCATGGAACAAACACTCCCCAAGGGTTTCGAGATGCTCGAACCGCTTGTCGCGCGTTGGGCGCTGGCGACGCAAAACGAGCGCCAGCAACGCCGCATCACCTCGTCGCGTGGCGAGCTGCGCAACTTCTACGACAACATGCTGCCGCATCTTCCGACGATCCTCGCGCACCTCGACAGGTATCCGCTGGGCGAAATGCCGGGAGAGGCTGGACGACTGTTCTCGCTCGCGTTGTCGCTCGCCGAGGTCGCACCGCACATCGAACTCTATGGCGGGGATCCGAAAGTGCCATACAGCTTCGATGAGTCGCGCTTCGTGGCCGAGCACGGCAATCTGGTCAACTGACGCATGCACCAAGTCCGGCGGCGTCGCCTGGGGGCGCGGCGTCACCGGACGGGTTGCAAGGGAGGCAGGATGGCATCGTCATCGACACTTTCGCGGCGCGTCGCCCGGCTCGAAGCGGCGCTCGCCGTGACGCAACTCGTTGGGCATTACGCCCGCGGTGCGGATCGCCGCAACGATCCCGAGATCATGGCGCCGCTGTTCAGCCGCGACGCCACATGGGAAGCGCGCGGCTTCGGAAGCTATCAGGGAAGGGACGTTATCGCGAAGGAACTCGCCCGCATAGGGGCGGAGCAGATCGTCTGGACCTTGCACTACATGGTCGCACCTCTCGTGGAGATCAATGACGATCTATGCACCGGCACTTGCCGCTGGTACCTGTGGGAGCTGGCGCAAGTGCGGCAGGGCGATGCCGGGAACGCGCCCCCTGCGGCGCACTGGATCGGCGGTTGGTATGAGAGTCAGGTCGTGTTCGAGGACGGGCAATGGCGTTTCGCGCACGTGTTGCTCGATCTTCAGTTGATGCACCGGCACGACGCCGATTGGCGGCCGATGGGGCCTGCCGCGCAATAGCGGAACCGATGACTGGAAAAGGGTTTGATGCGCCGCCACATGAGCGGCGTTTTTTATTTCGGGATGCGCTTAGCCATCGCACGCATAAGTAATCTCATCTATTCGCTTATATGAACGACCCAATGTCAGCGCGATTTTCGTCTTCATAAGCTCCGTTTCATGGTGGTCGGGCTGGCGCGAAGCAGGTTCCGTTCGCCATCAATCGGGGACACGACAACTCAAGGAGACGTGCTGTGAAGCGAACTGGATGGATTTGTATGGCTGCGTTGGGCATGCCTGCGCTGGCCTCGGCGCAAAGCAATGTGAACCTGTACGGCGTGATCGACGCCGGCGTGACTTACGTGGCAAACCAGCAGGGCGGGCGCAACACCGTGTTGGCCACCGGCATGCAAACGCCGAACCTGTTCGGCCTGCAGGGCTCGGAGGATCTGGGCGGCGGACTCAAGGCCGTGTTCAAGCTGGAAGGGCAGTTTGCGCTGGAGAACGGCGCGTCCATCGGCGGCGGGACGTTCGCGCGGCAGAGCTATCTGGGCCTGGCAGGGCCATGGGGCACGGTAACGCTGGGCAATCAATACGAGTTCATGTTCGAGTCGCTATCGGCTCAGCGCCTCGGCCCGTCGCTTGCCTACGTGAGCCTCTACAACCTTCAGCAGGGGCCTTTCCAGGGCTTGGGCACGCCCTTCGGCGGCCTCGACTTCAATCGCGTTGGCGGCGCGTTCCGTGTCGCCAACGCAGTGAAGTACATGACGCCCGACTATCGTGGCCTGAACGCCGGCGTGATGTACGGCCTTGGCGGTGTGCCGGGGTCCTTCGGCCAGCGCAGCACCACCAGTGCGGGCGTCAACTATGCGTACGGGCCACTGAACCTGAATGCCGCGTACACGTACGCAAAGGATCCGGCGATCAACAACGGCAACGACGGTATCCGCAACTGGGGGGTGGGCGGCCGCTATCGGCTCGACAAATGGCAGTTTGACGCGATCTACACCAACACCCGCAACACGTTCAGCGGCGGGCACGTCGATGTCTACCAGGTCGGCGTCAACTACTCGATCGGCTTGGCGACCACGCTGCGTGGCGATTACCAGTTCATGAAAGGGAACGCGCAGCTCGGCGACAACAAGGCCCAACAGTTCGGTCTCACGCTCGACTACGCGTTCTCGAAGCGCACGGACGTCTACACCAACCTCATTTACCAGCGCGCCACTGGCAATGCCACTGCCATGGCTTGGATCTCGGGGCTGCCTGGACCTGCGAACGGTTCGAATCAGACTGCCATCCGGCTGGGCCTGCGCCACTTCTTCTGACCGGTACGCGGAGCGCCAGCGTGACTGCCCGCGCTGCCGCCTCACGCAAACCGGTCTCTCGCATACTGGAGACAAACATGCATAGCGAATCGCAAATCTCAACGCGTAGCGACGACCACGCGCTCGAAGCCGTGCCTGACGGAAAGCGTCAGAACTGGCTGCAGTTGTCGTGGAGCACGGCTGGCATCGTGACAACGCTGATCCAGTTGTTCGTCGGCGCGCTCGTCACCTTCGTTGCCGGCATCCGAATTGGCCTGCTTGCCGGCGTATTCGTGGCAGTCGTCGGTGCGCTGCTTGGCTGGGGGGCGGGGCACATCGCCTTTCGCACAGGATTGTCGAGCACGGTACTTTCGCGCGAGCACGGGCTGGGGCAGCGCGGCTCTGCGCTGCTGGCGCTGGTGTTCGGCTTCATGATCACCGGTTTCATCGCGCTTGAGAACGTACTGCTCTACAAGGGATTCCTGTTCTACCTCAATCAGCCCGATACGTTGGGCATGCGGGTCGCCGTCTACGGCACGCTAACGATCGCGTGGATCTTGCTCACGGCATTCGGTTTCTCTCTCGTTTCACGCGTTTCGTCACTGACGCTGGTGGCATTCCTTGCCGTGCTGCTCTACATGATGATCGACGTGATCGCGACCTCGGGCCAGAGCTGGTCGTCGGTCATGCAGTTCGGCGCGCAGATGCCACCCGAGGCACTCACGGCGATGGGGGCGAACACTGATTGGGGCAAGTTCAGCTTCTGTGTGAACGTGCTCATCGGGTCGGCGGGCGCGCTCGCGCTGATCGACGCCGACCTTGGTCGATACGCGAAATCGTCGCGCGACATCGCCATTGCGGCGGTCATCGGTAACATCTTCATGGATGTGGTGATGGTCGCCGTGGGCGGCATCGTGATGTATGCCGGCATGGATCAACTGGTGGCTCATCATGTGAAGGTCGGTGGCATGACGGAAGCGGCGGCGCGTGCTTTGGCGCTGCAAAGCCCGGACAGCGTGGCGGCGGCGTTCATCGTGTTCGGCGGGGTGCTGGGCACGCTATTGATGGTGTTCGCCCAGTCGAAGGCTCAGGTGCTCAACACCTACAGCGCGTCGCTGTCGCTGACCAACCTGGCGGATGCCGTGTTCGGATGGCGGCCGGGGCGTTTCGTGTTCGTGGTGCTGGCTAACGTCATCGCCTGTCTGATGCTGATCGGCTCGATTCTCGAATGGTTCAATTCGTTCATCACCGTACTCGGCATTCTGACCACTTGCTTCGCGGGGATCATCATCGCGGACTACTTCGTCGTCAAGCGCAGTGCCGGTGGTTCACTCGGTGGCGAAGAGGATGTGAATTGGGCGGGCGTGGTAACGGTAGTGACGGGGTTCGTTCTCGCACACTACGTACTCAATCGACTGGTACCGATCGAATTCTTCACGTCGCTGGTGGTGTCTTTCGTGCTGTATCCGGTGCTGCGACTCGGTGCACTGCGCCGCGTAAAGATAAAGACCGCGCGTAGCTAGCCCGGCATCGCTGCATTCCCGAGTATCTCCTTACGCCCCGCCCCAGGGGCGTTTTTTTTGGGGGGGACGGACGTCAGTCGGGGCGTTTTCCGTTTTCGCTCATGCCGAGTCGCACGAGTTCTGCGACGGACGTGGCGCCGAGCTTATCGCGGATGTGAGCGCGGTGCACCTCCACGGTTTTGTAGCTGATGTTCAGCTCTGCCGCGATGACCTTCGATGCCTTGCCTTCGATGAGCAGGTCGAAGACTTCGCGCTCGCGTGCCGATAACAGCTTCAGCAAGTCGCGCCGCTGACTGCTTGCCTGTGCCTGGGCGTGTTCGCGCAGGCCAACCTGTAGCGCACCGCCAACCTTGTCGAGCAGTTCCTGGTCGTTGAAAGGCTTTTCCAGGAAATCGTAGGCCCCGCCCTTCATCGCTCGGACGGTCATTGGAATGTCGCCGTGGGCCGTGAGAAAGATAACCGGCAGGCGGAAGCCCGCAGCATGCAGGCTGTCCTGAAGCTCGAAGCCGCCCATGTAAGGCATTCGGATATCCAGCAGCACGCAGCCGGGGCCTCGTGGATCGGCGCCCGCGAGGAACTCACGGCCATTGGCGAACGTCTGCACTTTGTGCCCGACCGATTCAAGCAGCCAGCGCATGGAGACCCGCACCGCCTCGTCGTCGTCAACGATGTAGACGACCGGCTCCGGCGCAGCGGGGCTGGCATTTGGCGTACGGGGGCTGTCCATCGGTTTCCTTTTTGCTTGCTGGAGGGCTTTCGCGGAGTGGACCGGGAAGGACAAAAGCTTATCGGTTTCGCGCGCATTCAGGTAGCCGGGAAACTCCGCACTCGTTGATCTGTTTGTGCCGGAACGCGAAGACGCGATCTTTTCGGGCCGCGGGGCGCAGCATTCACTCGACCGCAAGCGATGAACCGCCATGGCGCGCCTTTACGCAAGTCGTTGATTTTTTGAGGATGCGGCTAAACCGTGCGGCACTTTTCGGTAAGCACCGGTGCCAGTGCGACCGGCCTGCCGTTGAATCGAATCCGCAACACCGAAGCGGGACGGAAAGTGCAAAAAGGCCTTGAGGTAAGGCCTTTTTTTTTCTTCTGTCAGATCATTGATTGCCCGTCAGCGAGACGAACCAGACCTTCTTCACAAAGGCGTCGACCTCCCAGTGCCCCTTGTAACCTTCGGGCATCACAAACGGATCGCCGGCTTGCAGGGTGTGCACGGTGCCGTCCGGGTCGACTATGCGGCAATCCCCTTCCAGGATGTATCCGAACTCGATGTACCCGGTGGTGTCTGCACGGAACTTGCCTGCCGTGCTTTCCCAAATGCCCGACGACGCGCGGCCGCCGTTGCCCTCGAACCCCGTCATGCTGCGAAACACCGTATCCCCTTCCATCGGACGGCGCGGCTTGCCGATCTCAGGGTTCTGCAAAGGTCCCGCGCTAAAGCGCACCAGACGCGAATGACTGTCGGCCACAACTTACCTCTATATCGGTTAGAACGGATTGCAAAAAGAAGGCGCGATACGAGCGGGCAGTGGCACATGCGAGCCGACCGGTCCCACCCTGTAGCGCGCCGGATTCAATGCCCGGCGTACTTCGAGAGCCGGAAAGCGTGGGGGTCCACCTTCGGCGTGTTGCCCTGCACGAGATCTGCCATCAGCGCACCCGCAGCCGGGCCGATGCCGAAGCCATGGCCCGAGAAGCCGGACGCAAGGAAAAAGCCGGGCACATCGTCGACTCCTGAAATCACCGGAATAGCATCGGGCGTTACGTCGATGAAACCGGCCCACGCGTGTGCGATCTGCGCCGGCGCAAACGCCGGGAACGCTTGCTTGAGCTTATCGAGGGCGACGCCAATCGATTTCATCTCCGGCGCTGGATCGAGCGTGCGATGCGCTTCGAACGGTGTCGGACCTTCCGCACCAAAGCGCGTGGGCATCATCAGTTCGTCGAGAAAACGCTTGCCGACGCGCAGCTTCAGATACTTCTTTTCCGAAAGCCAGGCAGGGAAGAACTGGCGGCATAGACGAATGCTGTCGGGCGTGAGATCGGCCACCGACGCGCCCAGTTGCGACACCGAATAACCGCCGTCCGCTCGTTTGCGGCACGTGAAATCTCTGCCGTTGACCGCGAGATCCAGTCCGGCGTCCATCGGCGTGGTTCGCAGCACCGAAGCATGCACCTTCAACTGCGGGAAGTTCACGCCCGTGTTGCCACAAAACAGGCGTGACCACGCGCCGCCGGCCAGCACGACGGCGTCGGCCGCCACTCGACCCCGCTCGGTCACGATGCCCTTCGCCAGCCCACCCTGCCGATCGAGACAACGCACGGCGGTCTGCTCGAACACTTGCGCACCCGCTGCAACGGCCAGCATCGCAATCGCTCGGGTGGCTCGCTCGGGCTCGGCCACACCATCCACCGGACAATGAAGGGCGCCGATCCAGGGGCGCGCCGACTGCGTGTTGAATAAGTCCGGTAGTTGCTCGCGGCTCAGCAATTGTGCCGGCACCCCCAGCGGCAAGGCTTTGTCGAGCCACTTGCGATAGCCCGCCATGTCGGCCTCGGATTCGGCCAGATACGCTATGCCAGTCTGGCGGTAGCCGACATCATGCTGCGCCTGAATCTCTTTCCACAGGTCGATCGCCTGCATGGCCAGCGGCAGTTCCTTGTGATCGCGCCCGACCGTGCGAATCCAGCCCCAGTTGCGCGACGATTGCTCACCGCCGATCACGCCCTTCTCGAACACCGCCACGCGCAAACCGGCTTTCGCCAACGCCCATGCGGTACTCATTCCGATGATGCCTGCGCCGATGATCGCGACATCGACCTGCCTGGGGAGAACGCTAGCCATAAATTACCAATCGACAATAGGAAAACGTAAGCGGGGGAAGGCGTGCGGCCGTGGCCGCATTCACACGTAGAAGTGGTTGCTGTTCACGACCATGAACACGGTGGGCTCGTCCCACGCGTTCTCCCAGCGGTATGGCCGGTTGCCCGTGAAGCCATAGGTGTCGCCCGGACCGAGCACCAGCGTGGTGTCGTCGATGAACACGCGCAATTTACCGGTGAGCACATACCCCACCTTGTCGCCGGACTGCACCAGCAGATTCGAGTCGGACGCGGCGCCCGGCTCAAGCTCCATCATGAACGCCTCGAGCGAGGCACAGTTCGACGGCGTGATGCGCGACTTGGTAACTCCCGAACCGGCGAGCCGCAGCGGTTTTCGCTGGTTTGCCCACACCACGAATTCACTGGGTTCGGTGGTGCTTGGCACGTTTTCCGCCGGCACCGGAGCCGACGTGAACAATGCCGCGCCATCCACCCCCAGCGCATGACACAACTGACGCAGCGAGCGCATCGACGGCGAACTTACGCCGCGCTCGATCTGGCTCAACATGCCGATCGACATGTTCGTGCGCGCCGCCAAATCCTTCAGCGTGAACTTGCGCTCGGTGCGCATGGCGCGCAGGCGCATGCCCAGCTCCTTGTCGCTAGCCTGCGCGGCAGGATCGTCGGCCAAATCTACGGCACCGGGTTTCTGTTCTGGGAGCGGGGTCTGGACGGTGACGGCTTTCGGCTTCGATGGCATGGCGAAAAGGAATCGGGGACGCAACGGGGGCGGGACGCGTGAAACGTACGCTCGATGAATTTCAATATCACTTCAAAAAGTCTAGAGTGATTTCGATATAGCGTCAATTCGGGGACGCCCGCCAAGGCCCGTCACTTCACATGTTTGCGGCTGGCGTGCAGCCCGATCAACGCGAACACGGCGATGATCACGATGTAGTAAGCCGGCGCCATCACGCTACCCGTGGTCTTGACCATGAAGCCGACCACCAGCGGCGTGATGCCGCCAAAGAACGTTTGCGCGATCACGTAGGCGATCGACACGCCTGTCGTGCGGCACGACGTCGGAAACAGTTGCGAGAGCAGCGAACCGATCGGCGAGAAATAGAAGCTGTAGAACATGAACGACAACGTGCACTGGAAGATCGCCAGCGTCAGCAGCGAGGGCGAGCGCGTGAGCATCTGGAACAGCGGGAAGACCAGAATCACGCCGATGATCAATGCCGTGCGCATGACCTTGATGGTGCCGAGACGGTCGGCTGTGATGCCGCCGAGCACCGGCACCAGCGTGCATACCACACCGCTGCAGATCGACGCGATGAACGCGTCGTCCTTGGTCAGGCCGAGATTATTGATCGCAAACGTCGGCATATAGAGGTTCAGGAAGCTGGCCACGACACCGGCGGCCGCTATCACAGCGCCGATCAGCACGAAGCGCTTGTGCGACCGGAACGTCTCGGCGAGCGGGTTCTGCACCGTTGCCCCCGCATGCTTGACCTTCTCGAAGTCGGCCGTCTCGTCGATCTTCGAGCGGATATACAGACCGACCGGCCCGATCAGGCAACCGAACAGGAACGGCAGACGCCACCCCCACGCGTTGATCTGATCTTGTGTGAGCGAATGGTTGCAAAAGTACGCGAACAGCGACGCCGCCAGCACCGCGAGGCCCGACGCCGAGAACTGCAAGCTTGCGAAAAATGCCTTTCGCGACGCGCTCTGCTCGGTAAGGTACGAGTTCGCCGTGCCGAACTCCCCGCCCACCGAGAAACCTTGCAGCAGACGGCCCGTGACGAGGATCACCGGCGCCCAGACGCCGATCGAATCGTAGGTTGGCGACACGGCAATCAGAACCGTGCCGGCCAGCATCAGCATCGCCGCGAAGCTCAGCGTGGCGCGACGCCCCACCTTGTCGGCCATGATGCCCAGCACCACAGCCCCGACCGGCCGGATCAGGAACGAACTCGCGAAAGTCATCAGGCTGAACAGCAAAGCCGACTGAGGATCGCCTTGTGGGAAGAACAGTTTGGAGATGGTGATCGCGAACATCGCGTACACCAGAAGATCGAACCACTCGAAAAACGTGCCGAAGTTTGCCGCGATCACGTCGCGGGTCCGGCTGCCCTTACGAGCCTTCGATGCCGGGAAACTGCCGATTTTGGTGGTGTCCATATACGACCTTCCAGTGCGAGACGTCACATTGACCTGAGCCTGCATTCTGAGCAGCCGAATTGCGTGTCGATATTAGAGATTTCACCTATGTGAAATTTTTGCGTGAATTTCGATGAAATTTTCTTTCTGATTGAAATTATTTTGAAATCAGGCGTCAAGGCGACGGCACGGGACCCATGCGCTGCGGTGTGCGCTGTCTGCTGGCGACCGTTGCGCCGGATTCGAAACTGGAGGGCTTGCGGCCTGACGAGGGGGGCGTTCCACAACATGTTGATCGGCAAGGGAATGCCGGACTTGCGGCTCGCTTTTCTTTTTTCGATTATCTCGTGATCCTAAATGGTGCAAAATGCCTTTTCTTCACAAAAATAAGCACCATTGATGGGCATTCGAGATGAAATATCAATCACTTGACGATTTCCTGCGCTCCACCGCCGAGCGCAACCCCGGCCAACCGGAATTCCTGCAAGCTGTCACGGAGGTGATGGAAAGCCTGTGGCCATTCATATCGCAGCATCAGAAATATGCCGAGCATGGTTTGCTCGACCGTCTGGTCGAGCCCGAGCGCATCGTGATGTTCCGGGTGTCGTGGGTCAACGATCACGGCGACGTTCAGGTCAATCGCGGCTATCGCATCCAACATAGTTCCGCCATCGGCCCCTACAAGGGCGGTCTGCGTTTTCATCCGTCGGTCGATCTTTCGATCCTCAAGTTCCTCGCCTTCGAGCAGACGTTCAAGAACGCCCTGACGACGTTGCCCATGGGCGGTGGCAAAGGCGGCTCCGACTTCGATCCGAAGGGCAAGAGCCCTGGGGAAGTCATGCGGTTCTGTCAGGCGTTCGTGAGCGAACTGTTTCGCCATGTCGGCAGCGACACGGATGTGCCCGCCGGCGACATCGGCGTGGGCGGACGCGAAGTCGGCTTCATGGCCGGCATGATGAAGAAGCTCTCGAACCGTGCCGACTGCGTGTTCACCGGCAAGGGGCTGTCGTTTGGCGGATCGCTGATTCGTCCGGAAGCCACCGGCTATGGCACGGTGTACTTCGCCGAGGAAATGCTCAAGCAGACGGGACGCAGCTTCGACGGCTTGCGTGTGAGCGTGTCGGGCTCGGGCAACGTCGCGCAATACGCGGTGGAAAAGGCGATGGCGCTCGGTGCCAAGGTCGTCACCGTGTCCGACTCCAGCGGTACGGTTGTCGATGAGGCGGGCTTCACTACCGAAAAGCTCGCCGAGTTGATGGACGTCAAGAACCATCACTACGGCCGCGTGAGCGATTACGCGAAACGCACCGGTCTCGAATTTCTGCCGGGCAAGCGCCCCTGGCATATCCCCGTCGACGTCGCGCTGCCGTGCGCTACACAGAACGAACTGAATGCCGACGATGCCTCAACGCTTATCGGGAACGGTGTGATTTGCGTCGCGGAAGGGGCCAACATGCCATCGACCAACGAGGCCGCAAAGCGCTTCGAAAGCCACGGCATTCTGTACGCGCCAGGCAAGGCGAGCAACGCCGGCGGCGTTGCAACCTCAGGGTTGGAAATGAGTCAGAACGCGATGCGCATCTCGTGGCCGCGCGAGGAAGTCGATGCGCGTCTGCACGACATCATGCGCAGTATCCACGAGGTTTGTCTGCAACACGGCCGCCGTGCCGACGGCTCGGTCAGCTACGTGAACGGTGCTAACGTCGGTGGTTTCGTGAAGGTCGCCGACGCCATGCTCGCACAGGGCGTGATCTAAAGGCTGGCGCCTGCCGCGATTGGATACAGATTACGCGCCGAAACCGTGCAAAAGGCGCTGTCCTTCGGGGCAGCGCCTTTTGCGTTCAACGGAAGGTGGCGTACCATATCGCACGTCTCTCCCCCTTCCACTGGAGCCCATCGGAATGAACAAGTAATGCCGGATGCTTCCGCATCTCGTCCCCTCGCTGCCTGCTGCGCGAGCGCATTGCTTTTCGTTTTGATGATCGAGCCTTAACCGATAACCCGACGACCCGGCACCACGGGCTTTCGCGTGTCTGCCTCGATATGCGTTTCGTGTCTCTACGGGCAGTTTTCCCCATTCGCACCCGGAAAACACCATGTCAGATTCCCAAATTTCTCACCCCGACGTTCTCGAACACAACCGCGCCGCGTGGGATCGTCAAGCCGCAACGAAGTGCGAGTGGTCACGTCCTGTCAGCGCGGAAGTGATTGCGGCGGCACGTCGTGGCGACTGGGCGGTACATCTCACGCCGTCCGCGCTGCCCGAGGGGTGGTTGCCCGACGTTCGAGGTCAACGCATCCTTTGTCTCGCCTCGGGAGGCGGTCAGCAGGCACCGGTGCTGAGCGCCGCAGGCGCGCACGTCACTGTGCTGGATGTCTCTGCCGCACAATTGGCGCAGGATGAAATGGTCGCGCGTCGCGACGGACTGACGCTAACGACGGTCCAGGGCGATATGCGCGATCTCTCGACATTCGCCGACGCCTCGTTCGACTGCATCTTCCACCCGATTTCCAATCTGTATGTGCCGGATGTTCGTCCCGTATGGAAAGCGTGCTTTCGGGTACTGCGTGCCGGCGGAAGACTGCTCAGCAGCTTCTACAATCCGGTGGTCTTTGTGGAAGATCGCGACCCGGCGTACGCGACACAGGGCATCATCCGTCCTCGCTTCAAGGTGCCCTACTCGGACGTGCGCGATCTGACGTCCGTCGAACTCGCCAGGAAGCAGTCGAGCGGCGAGGCGTTGGTTTTCGGCCATAGTCTTGGCGAACAGATTGGCGGGCAACTCGATGCAGGGTTCGTGCTCAAGGGTTTCGATGAGGAAGAACAACCGAATCCAAGATTCGTGATCGATCGCTTTCTGCCGACGTTTCTTGCAACGTATGCCGTGAAACCCTGACGTCCTACCAACGGCGCTTGCCTCATCGCAACCACCATCTATCGGCGCCAGGCGTGAGGCAGAACGGCGTCGTAAATCTCACGTAACCGCGAGTTTGACGGCGTCGCCGACACGAAGGCCATCATTTCGTCGGAGAGCGTCGCGGTACACGTCGCCATTTCCTTGCTGTCCCCGACAAGACGTGCGCACCAATCCGCCAGCGTTTCGCGCGGAACCCTGTCCGGATCGTCGGCGGACACCTCGTTGAGCAAGGCGCATGCAAGGTAACGAAGCACGACCGGAGATTCCGTCTCCGTGCCGAGCAGCAGACTCGACGCCAGTCTCGTCTGCTTGATCGCTTCGATCACTTCGAACGCCGCGCGATTCTTCGGGGTGTCTTCAAGGCCCGGCACCTCGGAAAGGCAAGCACGCCAGAGCGCGGCTTTCGCTTCGGGCTGCAAGCGCATCGTTGCGTGGTCATCGTCCGGCCGCTCGTGAAGCGAACCGGGGGTAACGATGGTGTGCGCAAATACACGCTGCAGAAGCATCTGCCACGAGATCGTCGTCAGCTTATGTGACGGATGACTGGACGAGATTCGGGTCGTCATATCGAGCGCGAGCCGCCGGTAGGCCTCGCGATCCGATAGTTGCAACGTGTCGTTCGCGCCACCTGCCGTGGAAGTACCGGACACGCCAGGTGTCGCCGAAGCGATGCCCGTCGCATCGGTCTCCCAATAGGCATTCAGCAGCTTGGCGAAACGGCGATTTTCGACGCCCGATGCGGTTTGGTATCGCGCGTGCAGGAGCGGAATCGGGCGGAGTGCGATCTCAGGCGAAACGGCTGGCTCGATGACGTAGCTGGCCTCAGGCGTCGCCCTTCCGAGGACATAAAACGAATGCCAGGGGATATCGGCCTCATTGTCGATGACTGCTTCCAGCAGATCGGGCGTGCACGCAACGGCGCTCAGCGAGTCTTCGGACAGGAAGATGCATGTGTCGCGCGACGTATCCGGCAGCACGTTCTCCAGGGCACGTGCCGCCGACGCGATGATGGGGTGACGATGAAAGTGATCGAGCAAATCATCGGCCAATGTGTCGAGTTGCGACGTTGCGCGGGCTCGGAGCACCAACTGGTGGATCGCGCCCTGATGAAGAATCGGCCACTGCGGATGCGCCGACATCTCAAGCAGGTACTCGATGTGAAAACGTAACCGGTCGACGGAAAGATCCTGCGGCACCGGTTCGCGGTTCCACGTCGCCTGAATGCCCACGGGCAGATACGCCCGGATGAATGCAGAGATCAGCGGACTCTCCCAAAACACCGGGTCGGAGAGTACCGATACCCACGACGAGATGAAATTCCATACGACCGTCTCTGAAACCGAAAGCGTCTCCAGCGACTCGATCAACTGACACATCAGTGCGCGCTTCAGATCGCCATGCCGATTGTCGATCGACGCGATGGTGGCGAGGAATTCCCAACCGTTGTCTTCGCTCAGCAGGCTGTCGACACGCGCCATCGCCTGATCGGCAGTCTGTGGCGTGCCGATCAGCCAATCGGTATCCAGTGTCAGGATGACATCGGTGAGATCCGCACCGCTGAAGTCGGCATTCAGGCGGCGCAGGGCTTCGAACTGAGCGCCCCTCAGCGACGTGTTCACGAAAGCGACACCTTGCAAGCAGGCGCGTGAGAGATTGACGCGGGCGAAATCCGCTTCGCTGGCGTCGACTTCGCACCAGTTCGCGCCGCTGAGGTCTCCGGAACGAAAGGCGATGTGCCGGAGATCGATGTCTCTCAGATCGAGAGCACGGAGGTCGGAAACGCTCGTGTCGGTGAATGTCAGCAGGTTGCGCTGCAATGACCGCGGCAACTGAGCGAACTCGCTGACGTTGTCCATCGAAAATCCCAACGCCTGCCAGGCGTCTGCGGACGCGCTGTCGAAAGAGGTGACCAATTGCTCCACATAGGCCGGAATCATGTCGGCCCTGATTTGCGAACTCGCTTCGAGTTCCTGCCACAAGCGCGCCGCGAGTACGTCACGTCGCCGGTTGTCCCGAAAGAACACCAGGCGGATGTCCCCGCATTGCTTGAGCGCCTCTTGACCCGCGCACGCATACGCAAAGCCGATGGCCCCGATTCGCGCGACTGCCGAGACTTCCAGGTGCGCGATTGCCACCATCGCACTGACGCCGGGTTTTGAGAAGTCCCCCGAGGGGGGGCGCTGTGGACGTCGAGGGCTGTTCGCCCAATGGAAGTTCGACGAATCGGCAGAACCGGATTTGCCAGCTAGGTACACGTTGGATTCCTCGGGAGATCTCGACAATGGGATGGCAGGCATCGTCCGGCTGAATCAACCTGCCGCGATTGGCATGCCGCAGTCGGCAATGCCGGCCGGGCCGCGATGGCGAAGACCGCCATCGTATGTCCGGATCGGCGCAATCTGGATATCGGGAGGGCCGGATTAGGAGAATGCAAGAATTTCCGCGTCGGCGGAGCTTGCCGCCGACGCCGTCGCAGGCTACCGGATGGCGGTGACCGCGATCGGACTTACTGAGGGTCGGTGAGCGCTTCGCTTTCGCTGTCGGTCCGGTTGGGGATCATGGCAGCGGCGACGGGTGCCTTCCACGCCATGGTCTTGTTCGGCGCCGACACGAAGTTGTCGCGAATCGTCGTTGCCTTTTCGATGCCACGCTTCTGGTCTGGGTGCAGCGCGTGGGTCGCCAACTGTTGGACTTCGTTCGCGTATGCATGGCCGATGCGATCCCCCGAGCGATGCAGGTTGAAACGATAGGCCTCGCTGTCCTGCGCAAACACGCCGCCCTCGCCTTCTGCCTGCATGGCCTTTTCGGCCTCGGCGCACACCGCACAAGCGACGAACTTGCCCGCCATCGGCACGATGACGGCGTCGGAATTCGACAATCCCAACTCGGCGATTGCCTGTGCGAAATGTGCTTCGGCGTTGCGCGCCAGGTCATCTTCGATGTTCTGCTCGGCGTGACGCGTTTCCGTCACGCCCGGCGGCAGCGCGTTTTCCGGACCTCGCTCGAACGTCGGGGGCGCGTGCACGACGAGGCTGGGGAAACCCTTGCCCGCTTCTTCGGTCAACACCCGAGAAATCGTCTCGAGCGCTTTAACGCCCTGCTTGCCGATGATTTCCGGCGAGACGCCTTCGGTCCGCGACGGTACCCCCATGCCCCGATCGATCTCCGTCTTGAGCCGCGTCTGGGCGTCTTTCAACTGATTGGCGCTCGCTCCGGCGAGGGCGTGGAATTTTCGGAAATGACGCAGGCAGGTGGCAGCGCGAACGGCATGCTTGTCCACGTTCGCCGTGCGCTCAAGTGTCTTGGAATGGTTGGGCGCTCCCGCGCTGAGGGCGATGTGCAATGCCCTGGCGAGTTTATCGCTGTGGAAGTTCGATGAGACGTGCAGCTTGTCGCCGATCACCGCCAACTGAATTTCGATGGGGTTGATCGCGCCGCGCTCGCCTTCGCTCCACTTGTCCAGGAATGTCTCGTGGGTCATCACGTGATAGAGCGTGGTCGCGATATGGGAAAGTTGTTGCGAGACCCGGTTGTATCCGACGTAAAGCTTCCGCTCCGGAGCGGGAATTTCCGAGCGAGGAATCGCACTGACCTGCGCGGTGTTCAGGAAGTAGGAACTCGGTCCCACGAATGAGCGCGCGCTCAGCGCGGACATGACTTGCGCGTTGCCGAGTTTGCTTCGTAGCACGTTCATGTCGGGGCCGGTGGTGGGCCGATTGTTGAAATCGAGAAACCTCTCGGCCGACGCCTTCTTCAGCGCATGCGAATTTCCCCGGCGGCTGAGCGTGCCTGTCGCGGCGCCCGCCTGATCTGACGCGTTCATCGCGGTATCCGGCGACATTGCGTGGGGAGTCTGTTGCGAAATGCTATTTCCAAAAGGCATAGATTCTCTGTAGATCGCTTATGTTGAATGTTCCAGACAGGACGTCGACCATCGTGCCCGGGTTGCTGTCGTCCACCCTGATAGGCGACGCCGTCGACGCGGCGCGTCGTTATTCTCCGGTTTCTCTGGTGGTTCAGCGCAGTGCGAGCCAGTGCACAGGGTCGTTGCGCTGAACGCCGGGGTTCGCGTGAAGGAAGGCCGGCACGTCACGCCGGATCACGTTGCGCCAGTGAGTGCACCATTCGAGGAATTCGACCGTGTAGGCGGCCAGTTGCTCGGCGCTCGCCAGATGCCGCGATAACGTGACGATCGCCACCGCACGCGAAGCCTGCGGATGCCATGCGATCACGGGGCTCTCGCCGCGCAACGTGTCGACCGTCATGGGAGGGAAAAGTGAGAGCAGATGCCGCGCCGGTATTTGCATGGCGGCCTCGGGAAAGTCTATCGGCAGCGTCAGCGACAACTGGTCGTCAGTGCGCAAGATGGCTAGCTCGAAATCTTCGTCGACCACAAAGCAACAGGCGCCATGCTCGTCGAATGTCAGCGAAGGAATACCAATCAACTCCCCAAACTCACGCAGAATCTGGCCTTGAAACTTCTCGGACACATTGCTCCTTTCAGGTATCGGGTTGTCATGCCGACGGGTTGCAGCCGCGCTGTAGCCGGTGCGTGCCCGCAGCACGTCCATATGAAGGATTTGTGGATCTGAGATGAAGGGCTGGTGAATTGGGTCCCGAGGCGTGGACGTTTGATCCATTCCCTATGAGGATCGGCGGTTCACGACGCATTTGCCGATTCGTGGTGTCGATGTGAGGAACTTCGGTGTCCACGACATAGAGCGCCGTCGCGACGATATCGCGATACCGCGATGGCGCACCGTCAGTCGACAGACCTCATCAATCGCCAGAACGTCGTGCGGCTGATGCCCAGCGCACGGCTGGCCGCCGCGCGATTGCCGCCTGAAGCTTGCAGCGCGGCGAGCGCGGCCGCGCGAGTGACTGGCGCGGGTGCCGCGATCTCGTCGGCGTGGCCGGTCGGGAGATGCCGCTTACTGGGTGATAACCGCAGCAATTCCGGAAATACCTCGTGCAACGTTTGCGCATGGCGTGCCACATCGTTATCGAGATAAATCGCTGCGCGCGTCAACAGGTTCTCCAGCTCGCGCACGTTGCCCGGCCAGTCGTAATGATCGAACAACGGCGAGAGCACTTTGAGAATCGGCTTCGAGGTGCGGGCATCCAGCCCGTACTGTGCAGCGTTTCTCGACAACAACGTCTGTGCGAGCAGACGAATATCCTCGCGGCGCTCGCGCAACGCGGGAAGCGTCACCTGCAACAGGTTCAGGCGGAAATACAGATCCGCACGGAATCGCCCTTGCGCAACCAGCGCGTTGAGATCGCGATGCGTCGCGGCAATCACGCGAACGTCGATCGGCACGGGACGCCCCGATCCCAGGCGCATCACCTCGCGCTCCTGCAACACGCGCAGCAACCGGCTCTGCAAGGCTGCGGGCATCTCACCGATCTCGTCGAGGAAGATAGTGCCCGTGTGCGCGATTTCGAACAGGCCCGCCTTGCCGCCACGCCGCGCGCCGGTGAAGGCGCCCTCGTCGTGACCGAACAACTCGCTCTCGATGAGCCCCTCCGGCAGTGCCGCACAGTTGAAGGCGACGAACGGGTTGCCGCGCCGCGCACTCGCGTTGTGAATACCCTGCGCGACCAGCTCCTTGCCCGTCCCGCTCTCGCCGGTCAGCAGCACCGTCGCGTCGTGCGAGGCGCCTGCGCGTGCCAACCGTCTCACCTTCTCGATCTGTCGCGAATCGCCGACCAACTCGGTCAGTTCATGCTTCGCGACAAGGTGCCTGGGCCGTTGCGTCGTGCGCAACGAGCGGTCGATGCGCTGTGCCATCTGGGCGTCCTGCACCGTCACGACCGCGCCTGAGCGCATGCCGTGCTCATAGATGGGCACGCAACTCACGATGAAGGCGCGGGCGTCGATATGCACGAGACGCTCCTCGATGGCCACGCCGCCGTCCGACAACTCCCGCAACATCGGTCCGAGCTTTCGCGTCAACTCGAATTGCCGCGCACCCAGCGTCTCGACTCGCCCGGCATCCACGTCCAGCAGCGAGAACATCGCAGGATTCACGGCTTCGAGTTGCCCGTTCTCATCGAAGGCCGCGACCCCGTCGCGCATGTGCGCCACGATGGTATTCAGACGCATGCGCTTCGATTCCTTGTCGCGGCTTACCCGCGCCAGTTCGACCGATCGCTCGAAGGCTTCTTCGACCGCGCCGAGCGAGTAGAGGAAGACATGTTCGAGCCCTGCCTCTTGCGCGAGATCGCACGCCATGCCCGGGCCGATGATGACCTTGCACCCCTGCGCCGCCAGCGTGTCGACAGCCGCCTGCACCTCGTCGACGGAACGATAGGCGCGTTGCCGAAGCTGAATCTTCAACAACTGACCGAGATCGTCCAACTCGCGCGACACCGTCTCGTGAAGCACCAAGCCAAGCGGCTGGTCCGGCCACGTTGTGGTCGCGCGTGTGATCGCGCTGAGGACGTCGAAGCCATTGACCTTGACCGTCACGACCGGCACCGACAGGTTCTCGCGCAGGTACGCCCCGTTCGATCCCGCTGCGAGCACGACGTCGACGGCCCCCGAGTCGACATACGATTGCAACGCCGCCACGGCCGCGCCATAGCCTTCGCGCACGGAATAGAAGCGCGCCCGGTCGGTGTAGCGCGGCGCGACGGTCTCGCAAAGGGTCTGCAACCGGCTGATGCTCACGAGGGCGATGCCCGGACGGCGGGCGCGGGGATCGGACGGTGCGGACGCGGTTGCACGCGGCGGCACGGTACCGGAAAGGCTGGGGGGCATTGCGAGGTCTCCGTACGGCACTGACGAAACGCATGGCTCACCGTTTCATCGGTGTTTCGCAAGCGTTTCATGAAACGTTTCATTTTCGGTTTGCCGATTCTGCCACATCCGCAGAAAACGGGCTGACCAGCGCAAGTCCATGATTTGACGCCGATTTGCTTGGCGTTCTCAAGTGATGCGGCGACTGGCACGCAGATTGCGAACGGTAGACCCATTTACCGATACGGAGACATACGCCATGACCACCACGACCGCGCAACGCCGCGCCGAATTCCGCCGCAAGGTCGAGGCCCGCCAAGGGTTGCTCGTGCCCGGCGCCTTCAACGCCCTTTCGGCGCGCGTGATCGAAGACGCCGGTTTCGAAGCGCTCTATCTCACCGGCGCGGGGGTGACCAACATGTCGCTCGGCCTGCCCGACCTCGCGTTCGTGGGGCTTGCCGAGATGGCCGAGCACACCGCCCGCGTGCGCGACGCCGTCTCGCTGCCGATCATCGTCGATGCCGACACGGGCTTCGGCAACGCCCTCAACGTACGTCATACGGTGCGTGTGCTCGAACGCAGCGGCGCCGATGCCATCCAGTTCGAGGATCAGGTGTTGCCCAAGAAGTGCGGTCACTTCAACGGCAAGGCCGTGATCGGCGCCGACGAGATGGTCGGCAAGATCCGTGCTGCCGTCGACGCGCGTGAAGACGCCAACCTGCAAATCATCGCCCGTACCGACGCGGCTGCCGTCGAAGGCATCGAAGCCGCCATCGAGCGCGGTCACCGCTTCATCGACGCCGGTGCCGACATCCTGTTCATCGAAGCGACAGAGACGCTGGCCGATATCGAACGTCTGCCGGCGCTGTTCGATCGTCCGCAGTTGATCAACATCGTCATCGGCGGGAAGACGCCGACGCAATCGCAGCCGCGTCTGGCCGAACTGGGCTACGGCATCGTGCTCTATGCGAACGCCGCGCTGCAAAGCGCCGTGCTCGGCATGCAAAAGGCGCTGGGTACGCTGCGCGACAGCGGGCGTCTGGACGAAGACCCGTCACTCGTGGTGCCCTTTGCCGAGCGCCAGCGTCTGGTCAACAAGCCGTTCTACGACGCACTCGACAAGAAGTACGCCGCTAGCTAAGCGCGCGGAGCTCGCGCCCACCCCCCTGAATACGCATGACGGCGACGCCGGCAGTTCTTGGCGTCGCCCGCTCTTCCAGCAGTACGGCACCGCTGCACGATGGCAGTAGACAACAAGTATTGGAGACAGACTGTGACGCCCCCCTCGGATTCCCTTGCCGCCCGCCCCTCGAACACTTCACACACTTCACATGCGGCCCCCGGCACGCGTGCGCCGGTCAAGATCGGCTCCATCGTCGGTGGCCTCGCAGGCAACCTGATCGAGTGGTATGACTTTCTCGCGTACAGCATCTTTTCGATCTATTTCGCCAAGGCGTTCTTTCCCGGCGATAACCCGACCGTCCAACTGATGAATACGGCCGCGATTGCGGCGGTCGGCTATGTGGCGCGTCCGCTGGGCAGTTGGCTCATTGGGTTGTATGCCGACCGGCGCGGCCGCAAGGCAGCCCTCACGGGATCGGTGCTTGCGATGAGTGTCGGCTCGATGATGATTGCGCTCACACCCGGCTACGCAAGCATCGGCATCTTCGCGCCGATGGTGCTGATTGCGGCGCGTCTGTTGCAAGGCCTGTCGATGGGCGGCGAGTACGGCACGAGCGCGACCTATCTGAGCGAAATCGCGCCGGAGCATCGCAAAGGCTTTTACCTCGGCTTCTTGCAAGTGAGCGTGGTCGCCGGGCAACTCGTGGCGCTCGGCCTGATGCTGCTGATGCAGCGCGTATTGCTCACTTCGGAACAGATCGAGCATTGGGGATGGCGCATCCCGTTCGTGCTGGGTGGCGTGCTGGCGCTCTTCGCGTTGTATATGCGTCGCAACGTGACGGAGAGCGAGGCGTTTGTCGATAGCGCGAAAAAACGCGAGACATCGATTACCCGCGAAGTGCTGGGGCATTGGCGTCAGATTCTGCTGGCCATCGGCATCACCATCGGTGGCACGGTGGCGTTCTACACGTTCACCGTCTACATGCAGAAGTTCCTGGTGAATTCGGTCGGACTGTCGAAAGAGTCGTCGACGTTCATCTCTACACTGGCGCTGTTGCTTTACATGCCGCTGCAACCGCTGTTTGGCCTGCTCTCGGACGTGATCGGCCGCCGCAAGGTGTTGATGATCTTCGGCGTGAGTACGACGCTGTTCTCCGTGCCGCTCTTCACGGCGCTCAGTCACACCAAAGATCCGGTGGTGGCGTTTGCCCTGTCGTTCGCCGGGCTGGTGATGCTCTCGGGCTTCACGTCGGTGCACATGCTGGCGAAGACGGAGCTGTTCCCGCCGCGCATCCGTGCGTTGGCCGTTGGTTGCCCGTATGCGTTGACCACGGCCATCCTCGGCGGCACGACGGAGTTCGTCGCGCTGCGCTTCAAGGCGAGCGGCCACGAATCGTACTTCTATTGGTACGTGACGATCTGCGCGGCGATCTCGCTCATCGTCTATCTGAAGATGCCCGAGACACGCGGTCGCCGCTTCGACTGATGCACCGCAAGTTGCGTTGACTTTGCGGGGACGAGACGATACGATCAAGTCCTAATTCGAACGCCCTCCCGGTCCGCCGGGGGGGCGTTTCTTTTTGGTTTCCGGACTTCGTGATCCGGATCTCATTCACCAGAAAGGAACGAATCGAAATGACTAATCTCTCTTGCGCCATGCTGGGCTTCACGCCATTCGGCAATGGTCCTGAACCCGTTCTCGTCTTGCATGACTGGCTCGGCGATCACACGAATTACGACACCCTCTTGCCGTATCTCGACGGTGCGACATTCACCTACGTGTTCGTCGACTTGCGCGGGTACGGACGCTCAAAACACCTGCGCGGCTGCTACACCATCGACGAGATCGCGACCGATTGCCTCGGCGTGGCCGACGCGTTGGGTTGGACGCGCTTCCATGTCGTCGGTCATTCGATGACCGGAATGGCGACGCAACGCCTCGCAGCCAATGTCCCTTCGCGCATCAAGAGTGCCGTGGCGGTGTGTCCGCTGTCGGCGGCTGGCAATCGCCTGCCACCGGAGGCTGCCGAGTTTTTCGCGTTGACGTGCGAGAACGACGACGCGTTTCGCCGCTTGGTGAAGTTCGTGACTGGGGGCGTGAAGGGTGTCCCCGACGATTGGGTCGACGCGAAGCTGCGCCGAAACCGCGAGTCTGTGGCAGCGGCGTGCCGTCGTCGCTATCTCGACATGATGACGATGACGGACTTCGTCGACGAGGTGCGCGGGTTGAGCACCCCGTGGCTGGTGATCGTAGGAGACAAGGACCCGGGTCTGGATGCCGAGGCGATGAAGCAGACCTTCCTCGCGTGGCATCCGAACGCGCAGCTAACCGAGATGAAGGACTGCGGGCATTACCCGATGCAAACGAATGCCCCGGCATTCGCAACGCTAATGGAAACGTTCCTGAGGGCTCACACGCGATGAAAGACCACGCGACGATGACACGAAGCTATGCCTCTCGTCGTCGTCGCGCGCTTTAAGCGCTCGCGTCTACATCTCATCGACGGCGGTGCTGGCCGTGGTTTGGCCGCCGTCCTGTTCGAGCGAGAAGCGATTGCGGGTGTCGACGTAGAAGCTCGCACCGAAGCGTCCCACAGGAAAGTAGTTCTGCAACCTGACACGCCATTGCTGGGTATCGATCAGTTCGTCGCGGGCGTGCATGCGCTCGACGCGCCCGATGAAGATATGGCGGCTCGGCGTTTCCAGCGTTTCCCAAAGCGTGCATTCGAAGGCGACCGGTGCTTGTGCAATGCGCGGCGGCGCGACGAGGCTGCTTGCCACCGGCGTGAGTCCCGCATGCGTCAACTCGCTTTCGCTTGGTGGGAGCCGGTCGCCACACGCATGCATTCGCGCCGTCATCGGCTCATCGGTGAGATGCACGACGTATTCGCGGCTGCGCAGAATATTGGCCGCAGTGTCCTTGAGCGAATCGTCGTCGCGCCGGTTGATCGAGAGCATCACGATCGGCGGTTCTTCACCCACCATGTTGAACATCGAGAACGGCGCGGCATTGACGGCGCCGCCCTCGTTGATTGTGGTCACGAGCGCAATCGGGCGCGGCACGATCAGGCTCGCCATCAATTTGTAGCGCTGGTACGCCGTGATTTCGCGGAAGTCGATTTCCATGCGATGTCCTCAGGTTTTCTGGCGGCGTTGGCGTTTGACGGGTTCGGCAGGCGGCGCAACGTCTTCCGGCGATACCGCTTCCGGTAAGCCAAGCAGCGACGCCAGACTTTTCTGCCCGCGCATGCGCGTTGTCTCGATACGGCGCTCGAGTTCTTCGAGGTGCGACTGCATGCGGGCGATGGCGCCGGCCGCATCGCGCCGGACGATGCACGCCACGATGGCGGCGTGTTCGTCGTGTTCGCACGGGGCATAACCGGGCGGTTCGTACAACCCGACGATAAGCGAGCAGCGCGAGATCAACTCGGTAAGGTAACGCAGCAGTACCGCATTGCCGGCCAGCGCGGCGACGCGCAAATGGAAGTCGCTCGCGAGGCGTGCCCATGACGGCTGATCGAAGCGGTGCATGGCGGTATGCTCGGCGTCGAGCTGACGGCGCAGCATGGCGAGGTCGTCGTCGGTCACATTGGCGACGGCCAGTTCGACGAGCGCTCGCTCCAACGCGCGCCGGGCCTCGAAGATTTCGCGAGTCTCCTCCGGCGTCGGTTCCGCGATCACTGCCCCTTTGTTGGGGCGCAGCGTGACGATGCCGTCATGCGCCAGACGCTCCAGCACGCGACGCACCACCGCGCGCCCCACGTCGAAGAGCTGACAAAGCTCAGGCTCCGGGAGTTTGGTGCCGGGCGTCAGACGATGCCCGAGCACGCCATCGACGATGGTGCGGTAGATGTGCGTCTCGATCCGCGTCTCGGCGCTTTGCTCGCCGAGGTCTTGCGGGACGGGCGCGTGCAAGGACAGCAAACGGGATTCGGCATCACTCGCAGGCGCGGCAGCGGTTGCCGCAGATGCGGACCGCACGGATTTTCCGGCGGCGCGGCGCGAAGGGGTCAGCGGTTTGTCGGCAGGCATAGGCGGCGACGGTAGCAAGGTCGAGGGTGGGCAATCGGGACACGCCGGGCAATGCGGCTTGAGCGTCATATCGCACCTTACCCTATGATGGCGTCGGGTTGTGTCGCGCTCACGGCCGTGACGTGCGCCGCAATATCGCCCGGCGTTGCGAGCCAGATGTCGCCGCGCCGCGCTGCGTCGGCGATGGGGGTGAGCACGCGGCGCAGGTGGCGCAGGCGATACGGTTGCCCGACGAGGTACGGATGCAAGGCGATCCCCATCACCAGTGGCTGGGCGCGCGTCGGATGTTCCGCCTGCGCGTACATCTCGTCGAATTGATCCGCAATCATGTCGGCGAATGCCGCACCATCGAGCTGACGCCCCACGATCATCGGAATGTCGTTCACCTCCTGCGGATACGGCACCGACCACAACGTGCCGTGCGCGGTGCGCATGCGCACCGGCCGGTCGTCATGACACCAGTTCAACGTGTAGCGATAACCGGTGAGCGCGAGCAGATCCGGTGTGTCATGCGTCTCCGATATCCAGGGCGATAGCCACCCCGTCGGGGTATATCCCGTCTCCGTCGCGAGGCGCGCGCGGCAATGCGCGAGGAGATCGTGCTCATGAGCGAACTCGAAATCGCTCTGACGATGCCCATTCGTATGTCCATGTCCGATCAACTCGTCGCCGCGCGCCACACACGCGCGCACGAGCGCGGGGCAATGGTCGAGCAGCGATGTGTTGAGTACCACGCCGGCGGGTATCGACAAATCGTCGAACAGATCGAGACAGCGCCACGCGCCCACCCGATTGCCGTATTCGCGCCAACTGAAGTTGAGCACGTCCGGCTGCGGCGAGACAGGGCCCAGGTTCGCGCCCAACCCCTCACCGAAAGCGAAGTGCTCCAGATTGAAACCGAGGTAGACGGCAAGGCGCGCGCCGTTGGGCCAGCGATACGTATCGCGTGCCGTGATCGGTAGATAGTCGAAGCGGTCGTGCGTGCGAAGCGCACCGAAGCGGGGGTCGGTGCTCGCGCAGTCGTCGTGTTCCGTAAGCGTCAGGGCAGAAGTCATCGGGTGTCGTCGTTGCCTTGCATGGCGGCAAGGCGTGCTCAATGTCAGGGTCCATTCGTTCATCGTTCGTGCTCACGTCGTGAGCCGACTTGAAACATCTACGCACCGCGACTGTGCGAGCGTGTTCCGAGTTGGCGCAAATCAGATCGTCAACGAACGTTACAACCAATCGTTCGCAATTTCGATGCCAGATCGTCAACACGTTGTGATTCATATCGTACTGAGCGATTCAGGCGAAATGTCGACGACGTGGCATGCCTCTTGCATACGGCGGGGATATGTCCGGGCGATGCCCCGGCACCGGGACCGTAATCGGTCCGCTTTCGATTCGCTTCTGATGCTTCCTCACGGAGATTGCTCATGTCTGCATCTGTACGTTCCAACGCCGCCAGCGACACGACGGCGCTATCGGCCTCACCCCGCCGGCGCTGGCTCCGGGCCGGTGTGTTTGCACTGGCGGCCGCCGGTATGTCGTTCGCCGGCGCATCGAGCTATGCGGCGGACACGATCAAGATCGGTCTCGTCACGGCGCTCTCGGGGCAGTCGGCGCGCGCGGGTGAAGCGCTTACGCGGGGCATGACGATCGCCATCGACGAGATCAATGCGGGCGGTGGTGTTCTCGGCGGGCGCAAGCTCGAACTGGTGCGCCGCGACGACGAGGGCAACCCGGCCAAAGGGGTGCTTGCCGCTCGCGAGCTGATCTACAAAGACAAGGTGGCGGTGCTGTTCGGCGGACTCGACACGCCGGTGTCGATGGCCATCGTGCCCATCGCGAATCAGGAGAAAGTGCCGTTCATGGGGCCGTGGGCGGCGGGCACGCCGATTACGCGCAACGGTGCAAATCCGAACTACGTGTTTCGCGTATCGGCCGTCGATGAAATCGTCGACAGCGCCATGGTCGCTCATGCGCAGGAGACCTTCGGCGCGAAGAAGCTCGGTCTGATTCTCGTGAACAACCCGTGGGGCGAATCGAATGAGAAAGGCATCGTCGCCGCGCTGGCCGCCAAAGGCATGAAGCCCGCCGGGGTGGAGAAGTTCGAGGCCAACGACGTGGACGTCACGCCGCAATTGGGCCGCCTCAAGGCCGCCGGGGCCGACACGCTGCTGATGGTCGGCAATGTCGGGCCGTCGGCGCAGGTCGTGAAGTCGCTCGACCGCATGGGCTGGAAGGTGCCCATCGTGTCGCACTGGGGCCCGGCGGGCGGCCGCTTCACCGAGTTGGCCGGCCCCAACGCGAAGGCCGTGCATTTCGTGCAGACGTATAGCTTCTTCGGTGCGACGTCGCCGGTGAGCGCGCGTGTCGTTGCCGCCCTCAAGGCGAAGTACTCCGACATCAAGGGGGTGGACGACATCACCCCGGCCGTTGGCGTGGCGAACGCCTACGACGCGATGCGTCTGACGGCGCTGGCCATCGACAAGGCGGGCTCGACGAAAGGCGACGCGATTCGCGGCGGCTTCTACAAGATCGACCGTTACGAAGGGCTCATCAAGACGTATGTGAAGCCGTTTAACGACCAGCAGCACGACGCGCTGTCTGCGCAAGACTACGTGTGGGCGCAATTTATCGACAACCGCATCGTTCCCGTGACGGCCAAGGGCGCGAAGGTCGCGGCGAAGTAAGTCGCACGTCACCGGTATTGAGGGGCGCCGCGTGCCGGCGTCCCGGAGGACATCTCATGCAATGGATCTCGGCGCTTGTCGCCGGCCTGGGGCTCGGCAGTATGTACGGCCTCATGGCGCTCGGCTTTCATCTGACCTTTGCGGTAAGCGCGACGGTCAACTTCGCGCAGGGTAGCTCGATGATGCTGGGCGCCGTGCTGGCGTACACGTTCGCACAGACGCTCGGCTGGCCGATGCCACTGGCGATCGTCGCCGCGCTCGTACTGTGCGCCGTCTACGGTCTGGTGGTGGAGCGTCTCGCGGTGCAACCGTTCGTGCGACGCGGGTCCAGTGCGTGGCTGATGGCGACGGTCGCGCTGGGTATCGTGCTCGATAACGTGGTCATGCTCACCTTCGGCACCGAGCCGCGCAGTCTGCCGTCTTCGTTGGCGCAAAGCTCCCTGCAGATCGGCGACGCGGGCCTTGGCGTGTATCCGCTGCAATTGGTGATCCCGGTGGTCGGTCTCGCGCTCGCGGGCGCATTGCACTACGTGCTGCGGCGCTCGCGCTGGGGCGTGGCCATGCTGGCCGTGGTACAGAACCGCGACGCTGCGCGGCTCATGGGCATCCCCATTCAGCGCACCATTGCCGGCGCGTTCGCCGTATCGACGCTGCTCGCAGGGGTGGCAGGCGTGTTGATCGCGCCGCTGTTCAATGTGCAGGCCGACATGGGCACCGTGTTCGGCCTCAAGGCATTTGCCGTGGCGATTCTCGGCGGACTCTCCAGCGCCTGGGGCGTGATGATCGCGGGTCTGTTGTTCGGTGTGAGTGAAGCGATGATTACCGCGACGCTGGGATCGAGCTACACCCAGATCATTACGTTCGGTCTGGTCATCGTGTTGCTGGCGATGCGTCCGGAAGGCATGTTCGGTCGCGCGGAGGTACGTAAGGTATGAGCGATTCTCCTTTGCGGTTGGCGTCGCCGTCCGTCCAAGCCGGGGCCTCGGGGGCGAGGGCCGCGCGGACCCGCGACGGCATGGCACTTACGGCGATCCTCGCGGCGGCGCTGCTGGCGATGGCGGGTGCTGCCTGTGTGGTGAACGGCTATTTCGTCGTGGTCATCGCGGGCGTGGCATTGCTCGCGATCTGCGGCGTGGGCCTCAATCTTCTGCTGGGACTCACGGGGCAAGTGTCGTTTGGCCATGTGGGCTTCTATGCAATCGGCGCGTATGCCGTGGCCATTCTGACCACGCAGGCGGGCTGGCCGTTCTGGCCCGCATGGCTCGCGGGCGGGGCGATTGCCGCGCTGAGCGGCGCTTTGCTGGCGTTGCCCGCGCTGCGGGTGCGTGGCCCGGGCCTCGCCATGGTGACGATTGCCTTCGGCTTCATCGTCGAGCACGGCGCGGTGGAATGGCGCGCGCTGACCGGCGGACAGAACGGTTTGATGGGCGTGATGCCGCCGGGCGTCTTCGGTATCGACGGAAGCGAGCGCGTGGTGGCCATGGCGGCGCTCGCCGTCCTGGCGGTGGCGCTGCTGATCTACGCGCGCATCTCTCGCGGGACGTGGGGGGCGGCCATGCGTGCCGTGCGCGACAGCGAGACGGCGGCGGCGTCGATTGGCGTGAATCCGCTGATCGTCAAGGCGGTGGCGTTCGCGTTTTCTGCGGCGCTGGCCGGATTGGCGGGAGGCTTGTTCGCACCGCTGCAAGGCATGGTCACGCCGGGCATGTTCTCGTTCCTTCAGTCGCTCTTGTTCGTGCTGGTCGTGATGATCGGCGGTGCGGGCACGATTGCCGGGCCGCTCGTCGGCGCAGTGGTCGTCGGGTTGCTGCCGGAGTTGCTGGCAAGTCTTGAGAACCTGCGTCTGCTGTGTTTCGGTGTGCTGTTGCTGGTTGTGTTGTGGGGTGCGCCGAATGGTGTGATTGGCGTGTTGGGTACGTGGTGGAAGTCGCGACGCGGCGCGTCGTCGAACGACGGTAGTGTCGATGCGAGCGCGCCGCTTACGCTGCCGGTGCTGGCCCAAGCGCAACGAAAGCGCCTTGCCGCACACGGCCTCGCCATGACGTTTGGCGGCGTGAAGGCCGTGGCCGATCTGTCGTTCGAACTGCCGGCCGCACAGGTGACGAGTCTGATCGGCCCGAATGGTGCAGGCAAGTCAACTGTCCTGAATATGCTCTCGGGCTTTTATCGACCGCAAGCCGGCACGCGTGCGCTCGGCGGCGACGCCCTCGCCGCACGAGGCGCATGCGACAGTGCACGGCATGGCGTGGCGCGCACGTATCAGACGTCGCAACTGTTTGGCGGCATGAGCGTGCTGGATAACGTGACGCTTGCGTTGAGCGCGGGACGACTCGGCGGCTTGCTCGGTGTCGCCCGCATGCGTAGCAAGAGACATCGTGACGCGGCAATCGCCCTGTTGCGCGCGTGCGGTTATCACGGCGATGTGGAACTGATGGCCGCCGATCTCGCGCACGTCGACCGGCGTCTGGTGGAGATCGCACGCGCATTGGCGACACGTCCGGCGGTGCTGCTGCTCGACGAACCGGCAGCGGGGCTGTCGACGCAGGACAAGGCGCAACTGGGCAAACTGCTGCGCGAGATCGCCGATAGTGGGGTGGCGGTCGGTCTGGTCGAACACGATATGTCGTTGGTGATGGGCGTGTCGGATGGCATCGTCGTGATCGATGCGGGACGTTTTCTCGCGCAGGGATCGCCGAGCGCCATTCGGCATGACGAGCGCGTGCGTCAGGCGTACCTCGGTGCGCAGACGGCGGAAGCCGGCAAGCCGCGCGAACGCGATGTCGCGACCACGCCGGAAGTTCTGGGTGTCGGCAAGCTCACTGCGGGATACGGCGCGGCACCGGTCTTGCATGACGTATCGATTCAGGTACGCGAGGGCGAACTGGTGGCGTTGCTCGGCGCCAATGGCGCGGGCAAGTCGACACTCATGCGCTCGCTCGCGGGCTTGCATCGCCCGGTGAGCGGCGGCATCACATTCGACGGGCGTGATCTTTCGCGGCTGGATGCCGCGAAGATTGCCGCATTGGGCGTGGTGCTGGTGCCGGAGGGGCGGCAGGTATTCGCGGAACTGTCGGTGCTCGACAATCTTCGGCTCGGGGCGTTTCCGTGTGGCCGGTTGCCTCGGGCGACGCTTGAGGCGCGTATCGAGCGGATGTTCGCGCGCTATCCGCGCTTGCGCGAACGGCAACATCAGCGCGCGGGTCTGCTCTCCGGCGGTGAACAACAGATGCTCGCGATTGCGCGTGCGTTGATGTCGGCGCCGCGCGTGTTGTTGCTCGACGAACCGTCGCTGGGGTTGGCGCCGAAAGTCATCGCGGAGTTGTTCGCGTCGCTCGATGCGCTGCGGCGTGAGTCGCTGTCGATGTTGCTCGTCGACCAGATGGCGGCGATGGCGTTGTCCATCGCCGATCGCGGATACGTGCTGGAAGAGGGCCGCGTGAGCGTGAGCGGTCCGGCGAGCGAGCTGGCGGGCGACGCGCGTCTGGCGGCGGCGTATCTCGGCGGACAACATGGGGCAGGAGTGGCGGCATGACGGCGCGAGACATTACCGGTGCAGCAACGTCAGCGCCAGCGCTTGCCAGCGGACGCGCCGGATTGGTCACCAGTCCGCATGCGCTGGCCAGCGCGGCTGGACGCGACGTCCTGCAACAAGGCGGCAACGCTATTGAAGCGGCCATCGCCGTCGCGGCCATGCTGTGCGTCACGATGCCGCACTTCACGGGCCTTGGCGGCGACGGCTTCTGGTTGGTTGCCGACGGCGCGCAGGGCGACACACCGCCGCTCGCGATTTCCGGCATCGGGCAGGCAGCACAGCGTCTGCCTTCGGCGTTGCTGGACGGCGGACCCGTTGCCGTGCGCGGACCCGCCAGCGCGCTGACCACGGCGGCAACGGTCGCCGCATGGGAAGCGGCGTATCGCGTGAGTCGCGAGGCGTGGGGTGGCACGATGTCGTGGGCGTCGCTGCTCGCCCCCGCCATCGCTGCCGCAGAGGACGGTTTTGCGGTGAGCCGTTCGCAAGACTTCTGGTATGCGTATCGGGCGACCGAGATGGGCGATGCGGCTACGTGGCACGGCTTCGCACAAACGTTCCTGCCGGGCGGGCGCGCGCCCGTGTCGGGTGAGTGGTTTCGGCAACCGGCGTTGGCGCGGACATTGCGGCGGCTATCCGAGGGGGGCGCGCGCGAATTCTACGAGGGCGAGTTGGCTGCCCGTATGGCGAGCGGGCTGCAAGACGCCGGTTCGCCGCTCACGCGAGACGACCTTGCCGCCACGCGGGTGCATGTGTCGCCTGCGCTGACGATGTCGTATGGCGATGGTGTGCTGGCGACGCTGCCGCCCCCGACGCAGGGCGTGACGACGCTGCAAATCATGGGGATACTCGCGCGACTGGGGCTGCGCGATTGTGCGCATGGGAGCGCGACGTACTACCACCGGCTCGTCGAGGCGGTGAAGCAGGCGTTCGTCGATCGCGACCGTTATGTGGCGGACCCCGAATATGCCGATGTCCCGGTGAGCGCGATGTTGTCCGATGCGCATCTGAGCGCGGCTGCCGCGCGCATTGACGATCACGTCGCGCTCGACTGGCCGCATCGCTTTCGTGAAGGCGATACGGTCTATTTCGCCGCGACGGACGCCGCCGGGCGCGCCGTCAGCGTGTTGCAGACGATCTACTTCGATTGGGGCAGCGGCGTGATGGCGGGCGACACCGGGGTGCTGTGGCACAACCGGGGGGCGGCATTTCGTCCGGCGGGAAGTGCACATCCCAATGCGTTGACGCCGGGCAAGCGACCGTTCCATACGCTCAATCCCGGCATGTATCTGGAAGGCGGACGCCCTCGTCTGCTGTACGGCACACAGGGTGCGGACGGCCAGCCACAGACGCTATGCGCGTTGCTCACACGGTTGATCGACTATGGCATGAACCCGTACGAAGCGCTTTCGCAGCCGCGCTTCTTGCTGGGCCGCACGTTTTCGGACAGCCGGGACAATCTGAAGCTGGAGTGCGACGCGGGAGACGACGTGTTCGCCGCGTTGACGCAGCGTGGCCATGCGTTGGCCGCGCTGCCGAGGCACAGCCCGCTGGCGGGTCAGGCAGGGGTCATTGCGATGGATGTGGACGGACTGGCGACGGGGGCGCACGATCCGCGCAGCGATGGTGCGGCGTTGGCCGCCTAGCGGTGGGTCAGCGCGGGCCGTCGTTGTCGTCCAGATCCGAGTCATGCGCCGGGCTGGGTTCACCTCTGGTCGCGGCGCGTTTGTGTTTGACTTGGTAGGCGGTCATAACGAGGGTGGCGACCATATCGAGCGCGGGGCGCGTCTCGCCATTGCGGTCGGTCCACACCTTCGGCGTGAGCGAGCCGGATATTGACACGTTATCGCCGTCTTCGAGCGCCAGCAGCGCATTGCTGGCCGTCTCGCTAAACGCGATCACATTGACGAAGATCGCGTCGCCATCACCGTCTCCGCCTGTCGCGCGAACTTTGGCGGTGACGAAGGCGTGTCCATTCTGTCCCGTGCGCTGCGCTGCCTTGCCGTACAGTTTGCCGCCAACCAGACCGTCAATCATCGTATTTCTCCTGAGCGATTCGGCTGAGCGTCTCGCGAAATGGTGCATGTGTGATCGCCCCGGCATTGCCGGAGCGAGTTTGATTTGCGCTCATGTTGCCCTATGTTTCCCTGGCCGTCACGAAGACTTGTCAGCGGCGCGGAGAACAAAAAAACCGCGAAGAAGTGGTCGAGGCCCTTGCCTGCATCAGGGATGCGCAACATTTCACATAAAATATTCTTGTAGTTATCTCTACATTTTTGTAGAGTTAGTTGCATGAACAAAATCGGCTGGCTCCTTCTCGTCCTGACCTTTCCTTCAGACAACGCTACCGCGCGCATGCGCTTTTGGCGTGCGTTGAAAGCGAAGGGCTGTGCCGTCCTGCGGGATGGGGCATATCTTTTGCCATTTTCGGACGAGCGACTCACTGAACTGGATGACTTGGCCGCTGGTATCAATGACGCGGGCGGTAATGCCCAATTGTTGTTGGTTTCCGCTCGGGATGACGAGCAGAGGGGCTATTTGCGCTCACTTTTCGACAGGTTTGCCGAGTACGCCATATTCCAGCGAGACGTCGCGGAAGCGAGGAAAAGTCTTGGCGCTGCCGAAGCCGATGTCGAAAAGCAATTGAAGCGGCTGAAGAAGGACTTCGAGGCGATTCAGGCCATGGACTTTTTCCCCAACGGGGCATCGGTGGCGGGGCAGGCGGCGCTTCAGGAGTTCGTTGCGCTCGCCAACAAAGTGCTGTCACCGGGTGAGCCTCACGCGGAAGACGGTGTGATCCGCCCATTGCGGCGGGAGGACTATCAGGGCCGTACTTGGGCGACACGCCGACGTATGTGGGTCGACCGGGTCGCAAGTGCTTGGTTGATTAATCGATTCATCGATACGAAGGCCACTTTCATCTGGGTCGAATCACCCGCGACGTGTCCGGCAGATGCGCTGGGCTTTGATTTTGACGGCGCCGCCTTCACTCACGTTGGCGACATGGTGACGTTTGAAGTCTTGGTTGCAAGTTTCTCGCTGGAAGACGTTCCCGGAATGATTGCGCTTGGCCGGATGATCCACGCTTTGGATATCGGTGGGTTTGCGATTCCGGAGGCGGTCGGATTTGAAGCTGTTGTCGCGGGTGCACGGCAAAGGGGGCTTGACGATGAGGCCATGCTGGCCGAACTGGGCAGTGTGCTGGACTCGATGCTAGCCCACTACGCAACGCCTCAAAGGAAAAGCTGAACGGGGGGGATCGTGAGTACTGTTGCGAAGACGACGGAACGGTATTCGCTGGCGCAGCTGGTCGGCTACATGCTTCGATTGGGCACATTTGGTTTTGGCGGTCCTGTTGCCCTCGCCGGCTATATGCGACGTGACCTCGTGGAGCGGTTGGGCTGGATTTCAGAGGCCGACTACAAGGAAGGGATAGCGCTCGCGCAGCTCGCCCCTGGGCCGATGGCAGCGCAACTCGCCATATATCTCGGCTACGTGCACTACCGGATTCTTGGGGCAACGCTGGCCGGCATTGCATTCGTCATTCCATCGTTCTTCATGGTGGTTGCGCTTGGCTGGGCCTACGCGCACTTCGGTGGACTCTCGTGGATGCAGGCCGTGTTCTACGGCGTGGGCGCGGCGGTCGTCGGAATTATCGCGATGAGCGGCTACAAGCTGACTCGGAAGACCGTGGGTTCCGACAAGCTTCTGTGGGCAATCTACCTCACGTTGCTCGTCACGACGTTCGTTACCGAAAGCGAAATCGCCTGGCTATTTATTGCTGCGGGGATCATTGGCTGGCTTTGGCGTGCGCCGCCGAAGTGGTTGAACAAAGGCTCCGTGAACGGGATTGCGGCGGCTTACGTTCCAGTGTCTTCAGGGCTGTTGAGCGGCATCGATGTGCCGCTGCTTGCGCAAATCGGCATCTTCTTCGCGAAGGCGGGGGCGTTTGTCTTCGGGTCTGGGTTGGCGATTGTGCCTTTCCTTTATGGCGGAGTCGTAACCGAGCACCACTGGCTGAATGAGCGGCAGTTTGTCGACGCCGTAGCGGTGGCGATGATTACCCCGGGTCCGGTCGTGATCACCGTTGGCTTCATCGGATATCTGGTCGCGGGGTTCGCTGGCGCATGTGTTGCGTCGCTGGCAACCTTCTTGCCTTGTTATCTGTTCACCGTTTTGCCGGCACCGTACTTCAAAAAATACGGGCACTTACCGGGCGTCAAGGCGTTCGTTGACGGCATTACGGCGGCTGCCGTTGGCGCTATCTCCGGTTCGGTTCTCGTTATCGCAAAGCGTTCGATATCTGATATCCCGACCGCGCTCGTGGCGGTTGTCACGGTGCTTCTGCTCTGGCGTTTCAAGAAGCTTCAGGAGCCGGTGATTGTCGTGGCCGCCGCCATCTTTGGTTTGATTGTCTATCCCATGATGCATTCGCATTGAAGTTGCGGGCGTACCGAGACGGAGGATGCAATGGAATCGCGTCGCAAGTTTGTCAGGCAGGCGAGTGTCGCCACGGCAGGCATCATGCTTTCAAGTGCCCATGCCGAGACGGCGTTGTCCAGCGGTGGTTACGTCGACACATTGGTAGGTGCGGACGGCAAGTATGCAGCGGCACCTCTGCCGTTTTCCCTTGACGCGCTTGAGCCGCATATCGACGCGCGTACGGTTGAACTTCACTACAACTTTCACCACAAGCCAGCGGTGACGGCCGCAAACAATGCTGAAGCGGCGCTCGCAAAGGCGCGCGAGACCGGGGACTTTGCGCTGGTGAAGTTTTACGAGAAAGAACTAGCGTTTCAGTTGTCGAGCCACGTGCTGCATACCATTTACTGGACCAGTATTTCTGGCAAAGGTCAGGAGCCGACGGGAGAACTCGTCAGACTGATTGACCGTGACTACGGATCGTTCAAGCAGTTCAAAGCCCAGTTGCTTGCCGCAACGATCGCTGTGGAGGCGTCAGGATGGGGGGTGGTCGGCTTTCACACGGCTACCGGACGCCTCATGACGCTCCAGTGCGAAAACCATCAGAAGCTGGCTGTTTGGGGTGTTCAACCAATACTGGTGTTGGACGTCTTCGAGCACGCCTACTACCTGAAATATCAAAACCGCCGCGCGGAGTACGTCAAAGCGATCGCTGAGATATTGAATTGGGATAATGCGGCTCAGCGCTTATCGGCGATCAGCCTCGCGCGCCGTTGAGGCGGGAAACTCACGCCAACGCTATACGCCTACGCCAAATTTACGCCGAATAACCGGGGGAAGTATTGCCAGATGAGGCTGTTTTGGTGCCCAGGGCGGGACTCGAACCCGCACGCCTCTCGGCGCTACCCCCTCAAGATAGTGCGTCTACCAATTCCGCCACCTGGGCAGGGGACGGCGATTGTAACGGGAAAATCGGATTTTGTGAACGCCTCGCGTATGAAGCGTTCACATCGCCGCTCGGCCTTTTCCCCGATACCGCGCCGCCCTCGCCCTGTCCTCAAGCGGCCAGACGCTGCGACGAGCCCACCACCGACAGCGACGGCGCATGCGGCGCGCCAAAGCCGTGCGAATCGTTGCGATGCCCCTCGCGCAGACGGAAGCGTGCCACCGTTTCGGCAAGCATGCGGGCCTGTTCGCTCAGCATCGCCGACGCGGCCGCCGACTCTTCGACCAGCGCCGCATTCTGCTGCGTCGCCTGATCCATCTCCGAGACCGAACGGTCGATCTGGCTGATGCCAGCGCTCTGTTCGGTCATCGCCGCGTGGATTTCACTCACCAGACGCTGCACTCGCGTAATCCCGTCGACGATCTCGTGCATCGTCGTACCCGCAGCCTGTACGCGTTCCGTACCGCTCTTCACGTTGTGCACCGACGTCTCGATGAGCGCCTTGATCTCTTGTGCCGCAGCGGCGCTGCGTTGGGCCAGTGTGCGCACCTCACCTGCCACCACCGCAAAGCCACGTCCCTGCTCACCCGCGCGCGCCGCTTCCACCGCGGCGTTGAGCGCCAGAATGTTGGTCTGGAACGCAATGCCGTCGATCACACCAATGATCTCCGTGATGCGCTCCGACGACTGCGTGATCGCCGCCATCGTGCCCACGGCATCGGTGACAACCTGGCCGCCCCGCGCGGCGGCAGCGCTCGCCTCGTTGGCCAGACGCGTCGCGTGCTCGGCGGTGTCGGCCGTCTGCTTGACGCTGGAGGTCAGCTCCGTGAGCGCAGACGATGTCTCCTGCAACGACCCTGCCGACGCTTCGGTGCGCTGCGACAAATCGCGGTTGCCCATTTCGATCTCGCTCGTCGCCGAGGTCATCGACGACACGCCCGAGCGCACATCGAGCATTACCGTACTGATCTTGTCGACGAATGCATTGAACGACGTCGAAATCTGCGCCACTTCGTCGTGGCCGATGACGTCCAGGCGCTGCGTCATATCGCCGTCGCCCGAACCGATGGTGTCCATGGCGTCGCGCACGGTCGACAGACGCTTGAAAGCGCGCGACGTGAAGACCGACACGATGGCCAGCGAGATCAACGTCAGCACGATCAGCGTGATGGCCGTTGCACTCAGCACATGCGTCAGGCCGGCCGTGGCTTCCGCTTGGTCGAGCGCGACCACCAGATACCAGTCCGTGCCGGGAATGCGCTTGGCCTTGAGCAGCTTGGGGGCTCCCGAGAGTTCCATGGCGACCGGTGCGGCGTCGTCGGCGGTCATGCCCTGAAGCGAGTCGGCGGTGAGCGCGGCGGCCACCTCCGTCGACGGCTTGAGCGAGAACTTGTTGTCCGGGTGGGCGATCACCTGCCCGTCGCTTGCCACAACCAGTGCGAGGCTCGACGGCGTGGGGTGCACCGCCTTGACGATGTCCTGAACACCGGTGAGCGGCACGGCGCCACTGACCACACCGGCAGTCTGGCCGTCACGCACGATCGGCGCGGCGAAGGCCACGTACAGAATGCCGGTCCCCGAATCGCCATACGGCTTGGTGATGGCCAACTTGCCCGCCGCGACTGCGCTCTTATACCAGGGGCGGGTGGTCGGGTCGTAGCCCGGCGGCGTGGTGTTGGTGGTGGAGAAGAATGTCTTGTCCGACCAGCCGACGGTCGTGATCGGGAAGTCGTTGGTCTTGCCCATGAGCTTCACGAGGCTCGGGTCCCCTTTCTCGACGACCTGCGACGTCGCCACGACCGCCTGCGCCTTGTCGGCCGACCAGCGCTCAATGGCGCTTGCATTGCCGTTGGCTACGGCCGAGAGCGTGTGCGCAATGCTCGACATCATGCTGTCGCGCACGATCACGTAAGTCGTAATGCCAGAGAGAATAAGTGCCCCAACCACCGTCAAGCAGGTGATGAGCAGAATCCGGGTTCGCAACGAAGTGACTTTCATGGGCTTTCATCGGTAGGCTCGCAAGCGAGCCGTTGAATTGGGGGGTTACCGCTCCGGCAGTACCGCGGGTGCCATCGCATCGATACATGACTGCTTCACTCTTTGCGCTTACGGCGCATTGGGGCAGTAACTTTAACGAGTGCCGATCAAAGCGCATGCGGGCCCCACTCGCGTAACGCCAGCCGCCACGCCGGCAACATCGCGAGACTGACCCCGACAGCCAGGCCCAGCGCGGGGTACAGCCCGGTTTCCGCCGGCGGCACGGTGCCCGCGAGGGAGCCGAAGATCGCAACACCGAGTGCCGCACCCGCTTGCCTCGCAGTGTTCAGAACGGCGGCTGCGACCCCCGCCCGCGCCGGTGCAACCGTCTGCAACGCCGGTGCCGTTGCAATGGGTGAAACAACGCCGGACGCCGCACCGATGGCCAGCATGGGCAACACGGCGAACGCATACGGCACATTGGCCGTGACGAACGCCAGCCCGATGGCTCCCGCCGCGTAGGCGACGAACGCCCAAAGCACCGGACGCACCGGGCCAAAGCGACCCGCCAGGCGCCCCGCCAGCAGACTTCCGGCGGCGACCATGACGGTCATGGGCAGTAAGGCCATGCCCGTCTGTAGTGCGGTGTATCCGCGCACCTGCTGAAAATGCAGGCTCACCACGAACAACAAGCCGTAGAACACGAAAGCGGAGGCCATCGACGCGGCCGTCGAACCGGTGAATATCCCGCTTCGGAACAGCGTCAACGGCAGCATCGGATGGGGATGACGGGCCTCGATGCGCAGCAGTGCAAGCCACGCAAGGGCAGACAAGATGGCACCGGCGGCGATCCACGCGGATGTCCAGCCGAGCGCATGGCCCTCGATGAGCACCCCGATCAGGGTGGCAAGCGCGACCATGCCCGTCATCAGCCCGGAAAGATCGACGCGGTTGGTGCCCGACTGTGCAGGCGCAGGCGGCGCGCAGGCGATGCGCCCTGCCATCACCGCGCCCGCGAGACAGACCGGCACGTTCACCAGGAAGATGCTGCGCCAGCCGAGCCAGTGGATCAGCACGCCGCCGACGAGCGGGCCGGCGGCCAGTGCAATGCCGCCCAGTCCAACCCATCGGCCGATGGCGCGTGTCCGCTCGGCGGGGTCGGGCGTCGCCTGATGAATGAGCTTGAGCGAGCACGGCACGAGCAACGCCGCACCGATACCCTGAAGCGCGCGGGCGGCGATGAGCATCGACGGCGAGCGTGCGAGTGCGCAGCCGAGCGATGCCATCATGAAAATCAGCAGGCCGGCGAGATAGCCCCGCTTCGCACCCCATCGGTCGCCGAGTGTGCCGCCCGTGAGCAGCAGACTCGCGAACAGGAGTGTGTAGGCGCTGACAACCCATTGCAGCCCGGTCATCTGCACATCGAAGGCATGGGCTAGCGGCTCAAGCGCGACATTGACGATCGACGTGTCCAGCAGAACGACGACGTAGCTGACGCATGTGGCGTTCAGAATCCGCCGCATGTTGGACGCATCGTGTTGTACGGCGCTGATGCGCTCAGGAGATCGCGTGCCGCAGTCGGTATTCATGGTTTTCCAGCCGGTGATGACGATGGCCGGAGTCTAGGGGCGCGCGACGCGAGGATGTTTCGACGCGAGATGAACTATCGCGGCGCGCGCAAAGCGAAACGGTGTGTCAGATGGCGCGTTGGGGCGCGAAATCGGCGAAGGCGACCGTCGTGGCATGGCAGGCGCGTGTGAGATCCGGATCGTGGCTGGAAAAGAACACGCAGCGATCTTTACCCAGTGTGGTGAACAAGTCGATGAGGACAGCGCGCGCGGCGGCGTCCAGGCCGTTGCCGGGCTCATCCGCGATGATCACGCGTGGCGCGCCAATCAGCGTTGCGCTCAGGAAGAACTTGCGGCGCGTACCAAGCGACATTTGCTCGAAGCGCTTTTCCATGTGGGGTGCCAACCCGAAACGATGGGCGAGATCGAGCACGCCCGCATCGACGCTCGTCTTTTTGGTCGACGCCACGAGGTCAAGCAGCGCGCGCCCTGTCTGAAACGGATACGCGAGGCAATCGTCGGGCACATACGCGAGCACGGATTTTGCGGCCAGTGGCGCTTCGCGCAGGGAATGCCCATCGAGCCAGATATCGCCACCATCCGCATCGACGGTGCCCGCGAGCATGCCGAGCAGGGTGGACTTGCCGCTGCCGTTTTCGTCGTTCAACGCCACGCAACCTGCGTTTGCGTTGAAGTGCAGATTCTCGAAGAGGGTACGGGTGCCGAAGCGTTTGGTGAGATTAGCGAAGCGGAGCATGAGCGGAGGGAAATCAGTGAACGAAGTACGGCCAGACGGCGGCGACCCACAACGCGGCAAGTGTCGCGCCAAGCAGCACGGACTGGCGTGGAGCAAATCGCTGCGGCAAGCGCAGCACTGCCACGAGCGGTATGCCAGCGAGTAAGAGCGGCGGCGTCTGCCAGAACGGCATCGCGCCATTGATCGCGAGAAAGACCGGGCCGATGACCACAAACACGAATGCAACACATAGCACCGTTGCGATATCGGCGAGCGTCTGCCAGATCGGCCGGCGTGGCAGCGAGCGGGTGAAGTGCGCCGCCCGGTGGTGGGCTTGACTCAACTCGCGGAAATGCATGGCGGCGATCACAAGGATCACGGCCTGAGCCATCAAGACGAGCGCCTTGGCACGGATGTCGAATGCCCAGAGCGCGCTGAGATAGCACGTCGCGGCGGCCGTCGCGGCCATCAGCGCGCCCCGGCCGGTAACCGTGCTCGCATGCGAGCGCAGTATCCCGACCTGCACCCACCCACTCGGGGAGAGCAAGCCCGCAGCAGGAGCGATGACCTGCAGCGAGCCCAGTTGCCATTGGCGCGGTGCTGGAACGGCCGGCACGCGGATCAACGTCCACACCGAGACGCCCAGCGCACCTGCGAGCATTGAGAATGCCAGCGAGCCAGACGTTTGCAGCCCCGCCACGAGCAGCGCATTGGCCGTGACGAGCGGCACGGCGTTTCGCAGGCTTCGATTGAGCACCGCCAGTTGCGCGCCGAGTGTAATGAGCGTCAGATCGAGCACATAGAAGGAAGGGATGCCGTTCTCGGGTGTGAAGGCGAGCGCGACGAGCGCTGCTGCCACGCTGAGCAACAGCGGTGTGCTGGCGAGCGCCACCACCGCCGCATCGACACCCCGCAGGCGCCATGCGGGAACGGGCAACGACCGGGTGAAGGTGGCGAACGAGCCGCCGGAGATGGCACGTCGCTGCGCGAGTACCCACAGCACGCCAACGGCTTCAAGCGCGTGCACCCAAAGGAACTGCCATTCGACGCCGCGCGCTGGGGCGAGCGTGGCGAGCACAGGGGCTCCGAGAATTCGCGCTTGCGCGAAAACCGGCATCGACGGGAGCACCAGCATGATTGTCAGGCAAAGGACTTGCCAGTGCCTGCGCAGCACTCGCGATGTCTCCAGGGCGTACCAATGCAATCGAAGGGACAGCATCACGCGCAACTCCGGCACACAGTGGGGGTTATTTCAGGTAGGCCTTGATGACATGCAGCACCGGGTCCAGCTCGGCCTCGCGATTCGCCAGTTCAGGCTCGTTGACGAGATGATCGACGAGATGTCCTTCGATGACGGCAGCCATCAGGCCGTTCACGGCGCCGCGAATGGCGGCGATCTGCTGCAGGATCTCGACGCAATCGCCCTCTTGGTCCAACTGGCGCTCAAGCGCCTGCGTCTGCCCTTGAATGCGACGAACGCGTGCCAACAGCTTGTTCTTGTCTCGAATCGTATGCACAGGCGGGTCGCGCTCCTGTTTCAGGTTGGCCAAATCGCGAAAAACTCTAACACAAAAATACTATAGGGGAGTATATTGGCGGCCGCCGTCCCTTCTCTTTTCCATAGTTCGTGAGATGTCACATGACCGAGTTCTCGACCCTACTTCAGCAAGGTAACGCCTGGTTGTTCGTCCCCAGCGCCATCTTGCTCGGCGCGCTGCATGGGCTGGAACCGGGGCATTCCAAAACGATGATGGCGGCGTTCATTGTCGCCATTCGCGGCACTGTGGGGCAGGCGGTGCTGCTCGGTTTGTCGGCGACGGCGTCGCATACCGCTGTGGTGTGGCTGGTCGCATTTGCCGGGCTGTACTTCGGACGCAACTGGGACGCCGACGCCTCCGAGCCGTACTTTCAACTCGCGTCGGGTGTCCTGATTCTGGCAGTCGCCGGCTGGATGCTCTGGCGCACGTGGCGCGACAACGCTCGGGCGCATGCGCACGACCATGACCATGGCCACGACCACAGCCACGACCACGACCACGGCCATGACCACGGCCATGACCACGGCCACGCTCACGCGTCGCATTCACATTCGCATGGCGTCGACCTGTCCTCGGATGATTTTCAGGATGCCCACGAGCGTGCCCATGCCCGGGACATTCAGAAGCGGTTCACCGGCCGCGAAGTCACGACCGGCCAGATTGTCATGTTCGGCCTGACGGGCGGCCTGGTGCCGTGTCCGGCATCGATCACGGTCTTGCTGCTCTGCCTGCAACTCAAGCGCTTTGCGTTGGGTGCGGGGCTAGTGCTGTGCTTCAGCATCGGGCTTGCGATGACGATGGTCGCGTCCGGTGCACTGGCGGCGCTCAGCGTGCGGCATGTGTCGCGCCGGTGGAGCGGCTTCGGCGACTTCGCGCGCAAGGCGCCGTACTTCTCGGGCGGCCTGATCATTCTGGTCGGGCTGTACGTCGGCTATCAAGGCGCGGCTCATCTCTTCTTCAAAGGCTAGCCGGAACACTATCGCCGGCCGTGAGCGATTTCCCGGCAGCGTTGCCGTAGCTGTGCAAGAATCGATGCATCCCGTACCTGACCCACGAGGTATGCGCCATGACCGATCACAAAGCCATCGCCCCCGACAGCACGGCAGCGCGCGTAGCACTATGGCGTGCGCTGCATCTCGAAGTCGACGCCACGCCACACGTACTCACCGACGACATTGGTCTGAAGTTGCTCGAACCTCCGGACGATTGGCGTGAGCGCGGCGACATGAACCCCGAGTTCACGCGCCCGTTTCGCGCGTCCATCGTTGCCCGTGCTCGCTTCATCGAAGACCTCGTGATGGAGCAACTGCGGCACGGCGTCACCCAGTATGTGATTCTCGGCGCGGGCCTCGATAGCTTTGCGCAGCGGCACCCCGAACTCGCCGCATCGCTCACGATCTTCGAAATCGACCGCCCGGGGCCGCAACGCTGGAAGTACGACCGGCTTATCGCATTGGGTTATGGCGTGCAAGACTGGCTTCACTTCGTACCGGTGGATTTCGAGGCCGGACAGTCGTGGCGCGACGCCCTCTTGCAGCACGGCTTCGACGCCAGCCGGCCGGCGGTGATCGTCTCCACAGGCGTGAGCATGTATCTGACCCGTGAGGCGAATGCGTTGACGTTGCGCGAAGTGTCGTCGTTCGCGCCCGGCTCCACGCTGGCCATGACGTTTTTGCTGCCCCTGGAGATGGCCGACCCCGAGGTGCGTCCCGGCCTCGAGATGGCAGAAAAAGGGGCACGCGAGAGCGGCACGCCGTTCATCAGCGTCTTCACACCGCAGGACATGATGGCGTTCGCCCGGGAGAATGGCTTCAAAGACGCGTCGCATGTGTCGGCGGCGACCCTGAGCCAACGCTATTTCTCGAACCGCGACGATGGCTTGCGCCCACCGGCCAACGCCGAAGAACTGCTTATCGCAACGACGTAAGTGCGCGCCGGTCTCCTTCATCCTGTCGGGCGAAACGGGCAAGGTCGCGATATGCTGCGCTGCGGAGTTCCCACAAAAATAACCACGGAGTCGTGTGGCATGACGCTGACCTTGTCGCTGCGCGGATGAGTGCCGGTGCGCCGATTACTCGCCCATCAGAAACGGCGGTCCGAAACGCGTGGCGATGTGCTCCGTCGACTCGAACAGTTCGCGCAGCACCTGGCTGGTACACGTCGGTTGCACGTAGAGATAGAACGCGACGTCGGGCAGGCGGGGCAGACCATCCGCCTCCGAGAGTACGCGCATGTTGGCGTCGAGCAGCTCGGTCGTGCGGGCCGTGACACCGAGGCCCGCACTGATCGCCGCCTTGATGCCGGTCAGCGTCGGTGAGATGAAGCTCGTGCGCCAAGCGATACCCGCTGCGTTCAGACGTTCGATGGACAGCCGCCGGAACAGGCTCAACTCGTCGGCCATCACGAGCGGTACCGGGGCGGCCGAGTTGAAGATGAAATCGTCAGCGCAGATCCACACCATCGGCGACGTGCGCAGCTTGATCCCCGGAAATCCTTCGTCGTAACGTGTCGAGATCGCCAGATCCAGTTCCTTGTCGCGCAGCGCATCCATGAGGTGCGGGCTACGTCCGACGTTGATCTCCAACTGCAACTCCGCCGAGAGTTTCGACAGCCGTCGCAACATGCTGGGCAGGATCGAATCGGCCACATCGTGCGGCGAGCCGATGCGCAGTTTCTCCGCCGGGCCGCGCGTGTGCATGACCTGCACGGCCTGATCGTTGAGCGCAAGAATCTTGTTCGCATAGGCAACGAGCCGCATGCCGTCGGCCGTCATCGTCTTCTGCCGCCCCTGCTTCTCGAATAGCGCACACCCCATTTCCTGCTCCAGCCGCTGCATCTGCTGTGTGATGGCGGACTGCGTGCGACCCACGCGCGCGGCGGCCGCCACGAAGGTTTCGTGCTGTGCAATCGCCACGAAAGTACGCAACAGATCGATGTCGAGGTTTCGCATGGTTGTTTGGGTCGATACTTCAGAAACACTAATGTTTCTAAGATAAAAATTAAATTGTTCTCAGGAATTTTGGTCGATAACCTGCCTAACACTCAAGCAATATTTATGTGACCGGGGCGGAAGCCGGCGTTGACCGGTCCCCCGCTAATCGATTCGCCCCCTCAGGTCGAACTCAAGGAGACTCAGGATCATGTGGCAAAGACACCTTGCAGCCGCGCTGTTCGCGACACTCGCCATGACGGGCGTCGCGCGCGCCGACCAACTGGCAGACATCAAGGCTCGCGGCACGCTCGTTTGCGGCACGCAAAACGCCAGCGAACCGTATGCGTTCCCCGACGCCGCCACGCGCAAGATCGTCGGCTTCGACGTCGACGTGTGCCGCGCGATCGCCAAGGGGCTTGGCGTGAAGCTCGAACACCGTGCCCTGTCGACAGACGCCCGTATTCCCGAACTCAAGACGCGCCGCGTCGACGTGCTCGCGGCCGCTGTCGCCTGGATGCCTGCGCGCGCCGCACAGGTCGACTTCAGCGATCAGTACTTCGTCGCGCCGATCCGCGTGCTGGTGCGCGCCGACTCGCCGCTGCAAACGCTCGATCAACTCGCGGGCAAGAAGATTGCCGCGTCCGAGGGTTCCAGCTCGGCCGCCGTGTCCGTCACACGTCTGCCCGACTCGAACCTGCTGACCTTCCACGACATCTCGTCGGCGTTCCTCGCGCTGCAACAGGGCAAGGTCGAAGGTCTGGTGGCGGGTCAACTGATTCTGGCGCGCTTTGCCAACGAAGCGGCGGCCAAGGGCGGCCAGCAGTATCGCTTGCTCGCCAAGCCGGTCTTCGAAGAGCGCTGGGGCGTGGTGATGAACAAGAACGAGCCGGCGTTGCTCGCTGCTGTGAACAAGATCCTGCTCGATTACGACAAGTCGAACGGCTTGCAGGAGAGCTTCGACAAGTGGCTCGGCAGCAAGTCGGTCTACAAGTTCACGCGCGACTATAAGGTCGAGCCGATCAAGGTGCAGTAAGCGAGACGACGCGCAATGTTCGATCTCTCGTTTTTGCTCGAAGACGGCTACCTGAAGCTGCTTCGCGACGGTGTGCTGACCACGCTCCGGCTGTTCGTGGTGTCGGGCCTGCTGTCCATCGTGGTGGGCATCACGCTCACCACGCTGCGCGCCCTGCCAGTCAAGCTCTTCAAGGGTTTCGTGATCGTGGTGGTGGAGTACCATCGCAACGTGCCCGTGCTGGTGCAGATCCTCGTGTGGTATTTCGGCGTGCCGCAACTGCTGCCAGAAGGCCTGCGCGACTGGATCAACGCAGGCAACACCGAGTTCTTCTTCGCGACGATCGCGCTGTCGCTCAACGCCGGCGCGTTCATTTCGGAAGACCTGCGCTCGGGGTTGCGCGCGATTCCGCACACGCAACAGGAAGCCGCGTGGTCCATCGGTCTTACGTATTTGCAGTCGTTCCGTTACGTCATCCTGCCGCAGGGCATTCGCGTGGCATTGCCCGCATTGCTCAATCAGGCACTGCTGCTCTTCAAGAACAGTTCGCTGGCGATGGCGATCGGCGTGCACGAATTGCTGTACCGCACGCGTCAGATCGATAACCTGACCTTCCGCACCTTCGATGTGTTTCTGGTGGCGACGATCCTGTATCTGATCGGCACGCTGGCCTTGATGGCGCTCTCCGAGCACTTCGCCAAACGCCGCACGGCGCCCTCGGGAGTCTGAGACGATGTACGAGATTCTGCATGACTATCTCGCGTTGTTCCTCGTCGGGAGCTGGCCTAACGGCCCGCTCGGCGGCGTGGCGATCACGCTCATTCTCTCGGCGCTCGGGCTGGTGATCTCGTTCCCCATCTCGGTCGTGATCGGCATGGCGCAGGTTTCGCCGTGGCGCTGGATGCGTCGCGTGGCCGGCGTCTGGACACGGCTGGTGCGCGGCATTCCGCTGCTGATGATCATCTTCTGGGCGTACTTCGCCGTGCCGCTGCTCGTGGGCGCCGAGGTGTCGGCGTTCACCACGGCCGTGTGCGCGATTATCGTCTACGAAAGCGCCTTCCTGTCGCAGATCGTGCGCGCCGGCCTTGAGGGCTTGCCGCGCGGACAGATGGAAGCGGCGCGCTCGAACGGGCTGTCGTGGCTGCAAAGCATGCGTTACGTGCAATTGCCGCAGGCGCTCGCGAACATGCTGCCGTCCATCGTCAATCAGTTCGTGTCGATCATCAAGGCGACATCGCTGGCGTATGTGATTGGGGTGCCCGAGCTGACGTACTCGGCCGCACAGGTCAATACGATCGTGCTGACCAAGCCGCTGCAGACGTTCCTCGTGCTCGCAGCTTTCTATTTCGTGTTGTGTTTCGCCATTTCGCGCTTCGCTGGCTGGCTCGAGCGTCGCATCGCCCGTCAGCGCGCGGGGTTGGCGTGAACGCAGGATTCAAGAAGGAGAACGCGATCATGAGCATGCTCGCATTCGAGAATGTCGATAAGTTCTACGGCGAACATCATGTCCTCAAGGGCATCAACGCTACCATCGGACGCGGCGAAGTCGTTGTCGTTTGCGGGCCGTCGGGCTCGGGAAAATCGACGCTGATTCGCACCGTCACGCGGCTCGAAGCTATCCAGAAGGGACGTATCCTGTTCGAAGGCCAGGACGTCACCGCGCGCGACGTGAAGCTCAATCAGTTGCGCGCCCGTATCGGCTTCGTGTTCCAGAGCTTCAACCTGTTTCAGAACCTGTCGGTGCGCCAGAACCTGATTCTCGGGCCGACGAAAGTGCTGGGCATGTCGCGCGACGAAGCGGTCGCTCAGGCAGAGACGCTGCTCGCCAAGGTTGGCCTCGCCCATAAGATCGACGCCATGCCCGCGAACCTCTCGGGCGGTCAGCAGCAGCGTGTGGCGATCGCGCGCGCGCTCGCCATGAAGCCGCCGCTCATGCTGTTCGACGAACCGACGAGCGCGCTCGATCCCGAGATGGTGCAGGAGGTTCTGCAAGTCATGCGTTCGCTGGCCGGCGATGGCCTCACGATGATGATCGTCACGCACGAGATGGGCTTCGCACGCGATGTGTCGAGCCGCGTCTGGTTCATGGATCAGGGCGAGTTGCTCGAAGACTCGCCGCCCGCAGAGTTCTTCAGCCGGCCGAAGCATGCGCGCGCCCAGCGTTTCCTGCAAGACGTGCTGCGTCCGTCGCCGATGATCGGTATGCCGATCGATGCCGTGCCCGCCTGACGGCGAGCCCACAAACATACGACAGCGCCCCGAGCGGGCACTTCGCAAAACAAAGTACTACGGAGAAGACTCTCACCATGTCCACGCCCACCGTTTCCGAACAACGTCAGAGCGTCGTCAGCGACGCGATCAACGCCATGAAGGCCGCACTGGCGCCCGAGGGCGAGACGCGTCCCGCGCTGGCCGCCGTGCTCGATCAGGTCAAATCGCTCGCCGCGCGCACTGCGCTGTGGAGCGAGGCCGATTTCCCGCCGCCGACCGACGGTGAATTGCAAGCGCGCTATCTGATTCACGAAGATGCCGACAAGACCTACGCGCTGTATCTGAACGTCATGCGTCCGGGCAAGAAGATCACGCCGCATAACCACACGACGTGGGCCTGCATCGCGGCGGTCGACGGCGTGGAATACAACTACGTCTACCGTCGTACGGACGACGGCAAGACGCCGGGCGTCGGCACGCTAGAAGTGAGCGACACCGTCGTGGTCGATCCGGGCAATGGCATTGCGCTGGCCTCGGAAGACATTCATGCGGTCGAGATCAAGGGCGAAGCGCCGATTCGTCACCTGCACATGTATGGCCGCGCGCTGGAAACGCTCACCGAGCGCATCACCTTCGATCTTGCCAAGGGCACGTATCAAGTGATGGATATCGGTGTGAAGACTCGCCGCTAATTCCGCAGTGACCGCCGGAGAAGACCGGCGGCGAAATTCCTGACGGCGCGAACGGACTTCGCGCCACCCGCATCACATCGCCCCTGCGGGGGGTGCGGGCCCGCTCATCCCTACGCTTTGGCAATGGCCTGGCGAAACCTGACACCGACGCAACGCTATGACCTCGTTCACTCCTCAATTTGTGCCGTCCGCCCGCCTCAAGGAATGGCTGCACGATGGCGCCGAGATCGCCGTGTTTGACGTGCGTGAGCACGGCCAGTACGGCGAGGCGCATCTCTTCTACGGCGTGACGCTGCCCTACAGCCGGCTCGAAATCGATATCGTGCGGCTGGCCCCGCGTCGCGATGCCCGCGTGGTGCTCTACGACACCGACGCGAGTGTTGCCGTGCAGGCAGCGCAGCGTCTGGCCGCACTCGGCTACACCGGCGTGTACGTGCTCGAAGGCGGCACCGATGCCTGGCAACAGGCCGGCTTCACGTTGTTCGCTGGCGTGAATGTGCCGTCGAAGACGTTCGGTGAACTGGTGGAGATGGCGTATCACACGCCGCGCATCACGGCACGCGACCTGGCGGCGATGCGCGAGCGCGGCGACGACCTGGTGATTCTCGACGGCCGTCCCGTGAGCGAGTACCTGAAAATGACGATCCCGTCGTCGATCTGCTGCCCGAACGGCGAACTGGGCTATCGCATCCGTGAACTGGTGCCGAACCCCGCCACGCCCATCGTCGTGAATTGCGCCGGCCGCACACGCAGCATCATCGGCGCGCAGACGCTCATCAACCTGGGTATTCCCAATCCGGTCATGGCGCTGGAGAACGGCACGCAAGGCTGGTATCTGGAAGACCTGCCGCTGGAGCATGGCAGCACGCGCCGCTATCCCGATGCGGTGGCGCCGTCCAGCCTCGCGCAAATGCGCGAAGCGAGTGGCGCGCTGGCCGAGCGGTTCGCCGTGCCGGAAGTCGATGCGTCGACCTTCGCGCAATGGGCATCGGACACGTCGCGCTCGTTGTTCCTGTGCGATGTGCGCACGCCGGAAGAGTTCGCCGCCGGGTCGCTGCCGGGCGCACAGCATACGCCGGGCGGTCAGTTGATTCAGGCGACGGATCAGTACGTGGGCGTGCGCCATGCCCGCGTGGTGCTGTTCGATAACGACGGTGTGCGTGCACCTATCGTCGCAAGCTGGTTGCGCCAGTTGGGCCACGACGCCTATGTGTTGCGCGATGGACTTGCCAGTGGCGCGTCGCTGCCGGTGCGTGCGCCGGCTGTCGAGACGACGCTGCCCGAGATCGATGTCGCCGCGCTTGCCGGTGCGCTGGCCGATGGCAGTGTGACCGTGGTCGATGTGCGTTCGAGCATGAGCTACCGCCGCGAGCATGTCGCTGGCGCGCAGTGGGCGATTCGTCCCCATCTGCCGAATCTGAGCGCGTCGCGTAACATCGTGCTCATTGCGGACGAGCGCGGCGTCGCAGAACTGTTCGCGGCCGATTGGCGCCGTGCGAATGCCGGCGACCCGCGTACGGTCTCGGTGCTCGCTGGCGGCTTCAAAGCATGGGCCGCGGCCGGACACCCGGTCGAGAGCACGCCCGACCTGCCGCCGGACGCCGAGTGCATCGACTATCTGTTCTTCGTGCACGACCGTCACGACGGCAACAAGGCGGCGGCGCGGCAGTATCTGGCGTGGGAGACGGGCCTTCTCGCGCAGCTCGACGAGAAGGAGCGCGGTGCTTTCCGTATTGGTGAGTCTGCCGCCGCGAAGTAAGCTCCGGCACTGGCGTGCGCGTTCTTTTGCGCACGCCACGACACGGCTTTCGAATCGTTTTCATCCACGCCCCCGATCATGTCCCGACAATCGCCCCCCAAACGTCTCGCCACCCGCTTAGTCAAGGGCGGTACACATACCACTGTCGTCGGCGGACGCGCCGTCAATCCGCCGGTGGTGCGCGCATCCACCGTGCTGTTCGACACCATGGACGACATGAACGATGCTCGCCGCCGTCGCGGTACAGAGCGCATGTTCACCTACGGCGCTCGCGGTAATCCGACCGGCTTTGCGCTGGAAGACGTCGTTGCCGAGTTGGAAGGCGGCTATCGCACGCGTCTCTTCCCGACGGGGCTCGCGGCGATCTCGATGGTGTTTCTCGCCTACGTGCGTCCGGGCGACCACGTGCTGATCTCAGACTGCGTGTATCAGCCGTTGCGTCACTTCGTAGAGACGTTTCTGAAACCGTGGGGCGTGCACGTGACCTACTTCCGCGCCGACGGCAGCGACGCCGAAGCGCACTTCACGGCGGGCACCAAATTGATCTACGTGGAAACGCCGGGCTCGCTCGTCTACGAGATGTGCGATATCCCGGCACTGGCCGATCTTGCACACCGTCGCGGCGCGCTGCTTGTGGCCGACAACACGTGGGGCTCCGGCGTGCAGTGCCGTCCTCTCATGCTGGGGGCCGACGTCTCGATCATGGCCGCGACCAAGTACCTGAGTGGTCACTCGGACGTGATGATGGGCACCGTGACCACGACGCAGGAAGTCTGGCAGACGCTCTCCACCATGGCCGATGCGCAAGGGGTGGCGGTGAGTCCGGATGATGCTTATCTTGTGCTGCGCGGCACGCGCACGCTGGCAGCCCGTTTGCAGATGCATGAACGTCATGCGCTGGAGATCGCGCACTGGCTCGAAAGTCTTCCCGACGTCGCCCGCGTGTTCTGTCCGGCGTTGCCGACGCATCCGGGCCACGCATTGTGGCAGCGCGATTGCCTCGGTACGAACGGGCTGATTTCGTTCGAGTTCGGCAATGCCACGACGGCGCAAGCGGATCGTTTCGTCGACGCGCTCGAGCTGTTCGGCATCGGCGCGTCGTGGGGCGGCTTCGAGAGTCTGGCGACGGTCACGAACATCGCAGGCACGCGCACGTGCGAGGACTGGACGTCGGCGGGGCCGATCGTGCGTCTGCACATCGGCCTGGAAGATCCGCAGGACCTGATCGAGGATATGACGGCGGCGCTCGAGCAGGTCTTCGGGAAGTAACGCGCAGGCGTCTTCAGGTGTCAGAACACCACAGGCGCTATCACTTTCGTGAAGCTGCGGCAGTGCGCGTGCCGCCGTCGAGCGTCGTCAGGATGTGATGCGCCGCGCGGATGCGCTCGCCCATCGGGTAGTTCTTGTTCGCCAGCAGCACGATGCCCATTTGCTTCGACGGAACGAACGCGACGTAGGTGCCGAAGCCGCGCATCGATCCTGTCTTGTTGACCCATGCGGCGGGCGTCGGCGCCATGGGGGGCGAGAGTTCACGCGCGGGCGTTGATTCGCGCGCCATCCGGGCGGAGTTGCCTTCGAGTAGCGCATCCACGCTGACCGGATACGGATACTGCTCCCAAACCAGATCCTGCGTCATCGGCTTGTCGGCGAAATAGCCGGTGTGTGTCGCGTGGATTGCCTGTTGCAGTGAGTTGTCGCGCACGGGCGTTCCGAGGTTGGCTCGCACGAACCGCAGCAAATCGCTCGCGGTGGTTTTCACGCCGTAGGCTTCCTTTTCGAACACCGCTGGCGTGACGCGAACGGGCTTGTCGTCTTTCCCGTAACCCCATGCGTAATTCGCCTGTTGATCTTCCGGCACGCGGATGAAGGTGTGTTTCATGTCCAGCGGTTTGAAGACGTGCTCGGTGACGAGCGTGGAGAAGTCGCCATGCATGGCGCGCGCAGTGATCCAGCCGAACGCGCCGAGGCTCACATTCGAATAGGTGCGCACGGTGCCTGTCGGCTGCGCCGGTTTCCACGCCTTGAGGTACTGGAGGATCTGGTCGATGTTGTGGATATCGTCGGGCACCTGAAGCGGCATGCCGCCAGTGGTGTGCGTGCCGAGATTCACCAGCTTCACGTCACCGAACGGGGTGCCGGCGAGTTCGGGCACGAAGCGGCTGGTCTTGTCCGTGAGCGAGAGCGCGCCGGTAGTTTGCGCGTAGGCCGCGAGCGTTGCGGTGAAGGTCTTGCTGACGGAACCGATTTCGAAAAGCGTGTCGGCTGTGACAGGCTTCTTGGTGGCTTTGTCCGCTACGCCATAGTTAAAGACATAGGTCCGGCCGTCGAAGACGACGCCGACCGCCATACCTGGAATGTTCTGCCTGGCCATGAGCGGGGTGATTGTCTTGTCGACGAGCGCTTTGATTTCGGCTTGCCGGGGCTCGGTGGGGGCTGCGGCACCGCGCTCGGCAGCGTAACTATGGGCGCTGAACGCCATCCAACCAATGGCGGTCGTCGCCGTGAGCGCGGCACAAAGGGTGAGGTAGGGTCTTGTCATCGAGGGTCGTCTCCGTGTGGGGAGGCTCTTCGGACGGAAAGGCGCCGAGGCGATTCAGCGTCACTGTAAAGCGGGGCGAGCCATGCCCGAAGCGTAATCGCATATGGGTGTCCATAGGCGATATGGCCTCGTAACGGACGTAACCGATGTAATGGATGCAACGCGGGGCGCATAAGGCGCGAGTGCATCATGCACTGCGCCTATCGGTCTGTGCTTCCCCGTTCGGGTGCTGCTTAATCGAACGTCAGGCGAATGTCCTTCAGCACTTCCACATCTCCCATACGCAATTCGCAGACATCGCCAGATGTCGACGGGCAGCACCCGGGGTAGGTTCAGAGAGGCAGGAATGTGGGAGGCAATGCTCCACTGAATGCGGAGCGTTGTCAGAAGGGACAGATGATCGTAGACCAGGACGAATCGGGGATCGGGGATCGGGGATCCGTCCCGCCGGGTGCGGGTGCAGCGTCCTTGATGAAAACACGACTTCGCGGAGTACACCCCGGCAGCAGATCCGCGCGGGGTGCCGGTCGTCGTCTTACGCCGGTTCGAGTTCGCGGCTCAGCGATGCACGCATGACGCGAATGGCGTCGGCCGAGATCATCGCGTCGGCGTTGAGCGGCGGTACGTCACCGAATAGCGGGCGGTAGACGAAGTCGCCAACGTCGATCGTCTCACCCGTCAACGCACAAATGCCCGGATGATGCGCACGGCGAATGCGCCAGATCTGCGCACCGTAGTTGCCGCCCGTCGCGTCGTTCCACGACACGGTAATCGTCAGTTCGCTGGAGATCTCCAGCACCCGGACGCTGGGCGCGCGTCGCGTGTAGGGAATGACCGGCTGGCACACGACGGGCTCGGCATCGAGCATCGCAACGGTGTGCTGCCAGACACCCTGAGTCCGCAAGGCGCTGCGTGACGTGCGCGAGGCACGGGAGGTCGGGGATGTCCCTTGGGCGCGGCTGCTGCCGCTTCGGTTGGGGCAATTGGTTCGGTCGCTTCGCATGGTCAGGCCAGCCGGATACGCGGCCCGCGAAGGCCGCCGAGTTTTTCCGCGCCCAGCAGCACTGTAGCGCGGGCAAACCCGTGCAGTGCATGCTGATGGCGTCGGTACAACATGGCGTGGCTCCATTGCGCAAACTGTCCGCGCACGATGCCACCTTTGAAAAAACCGAAGCGCCCGAGCGTGCCGAACGCGTTGTAGTCAGACAGCGATACCAACGCACCAGGATCGCGATAAGCGAACGGCGGAATTGCGCGGCCTTCGAGCCACGCACCAAGGTGACGGCCCAGATGCGCCGCCTGCTGGGTCGCTACTTGCGCCGTCGGAGGCAACGGGCACTCACCCTGCGCAAGCGTGAGTGATGCGCAGTCGCCGAGCGCGAAAATCCGCTCGTCCTGCGCGGTTTGCATCGTATTGCGCACCACGATCTGGTTGGCATCGTTGGTGATAAGCCCTCCGATGTCCCGCAGACAGTCCGGGGCTTTCACGCCCGCCGCCCAGACCAGCAGATCGCCGGGAATCAACTGACCGTCATCTCGATAGAAGCCGTCGCGGTCCGCACACACGACGCGTGTGTCCGTCAGTACATGAAAACCCAGACGTTCAAGCTGTGCCTGCGACGCCTCGGACACGTCGGGAGGGAACGCCCCCAGCACACGCGGGCCGCTCTCGACGAGCGTGAGCTTCAGACGCTCGCAAATCTGCGGATCGCCGTAACCGGCGGCCAAGGCAAACGTGCGACTCAACTCGACGGCAAGTTCCACACCCGTGGTGCCGCCGCCGGCGATCACGACACGCAACGCGTCGTCGCTCACGGCACTGCGTAACGCCTTGCAGCGCAACGCCGCATGGAAGGCCTCGGCCTGCGGCTGACTGTCGATGAAATGGCAGACGTCGCGCACGCCCGGCAGACCGGCATCGTCGGCTTGCGAACCGAGCGCGAGCACGAGCGCATCGTATGGCACGCGACGCTCGCCCAGCAGACGCGAGCCGTCTGGCGCTTCCATCTCCCCCAGCACGACCTCCCGGCGCGAACGGTCCAGCCCGCACATGCGACCCGCCTGATACGTGAAGCCATTGCTGCATGCATGGGCGAGATACGTCACCTGTGTGTGTGCGCCATCGCGCGTGCCGGCCGCCACGGTATGCAGCATCGGCTTCCAAAGGTGGGTAGGATGACTGTCGACAAGCGTCACGCGTGCAGCACCGGCACGCCCGAGCGTACGGCCCAGACGCGTTGCCAGCCTCAGGCCGGCGATACCGCCACCGACAATCACGATCCGGTTTGCGCGAGACATTTGGGGGAAAATGTCAAATTCAACAAGTGATGAATAAGCGCATAATAGCGAGCGTGGCCCGGGCGTGTCAAATAGCAAATGTCTGGGCAGGCAGGTGCGTTAGGGTCGGGTAGACTTGGCGCATTGCTGTTGCGAATTCGAACACCCCATCGCTCAATGACTCCGAACAAAGCCGTCCCGCAAGCCGCTCCGCCCCGCAAACGCGCACGTGGGCGCCCCACGTGCGATTGCACGCATGGTGCCGACGCGTTGTTACTCAACGCCCGGCGCATCTTCGCGCAGCGAGGGTTCTATGCGAGCAGCGTGCGGCAGATCGCGGAGGCATCCGGTGTCGACGCGGCGCTGATTTCGCACCACTTCGGCTCGAAGGAGGCGCTGTGGGTCGCAGTCGTCGATCAGATCGCATCGCTTACGCACTCGCTCATCGAGCAGACCGATGCGCTGCAGCACTCACCGCTGGGACCGGCCGAGCGTATCGAACAGGCGGTACGCGTGTTCGTGGATGCGGTATTCGAGAATCCCGACGTCGGCATGTTCTTCTCGACCGCAGCGACCGAAGAAGGCGAGCGGCTCGACGTTCTCACGCAACGGCTGGTGCGTCCGTATCGCAACGTGATGGTGCCGCTTGTGGCCGATTGGCTCGAAGCGCAGAAGCGCCCCGTGGCGGACGCCGACGTGATGTTCTTCATGCTCACGTCCGCCATCAGCAAGACGGTTTCGTACCGCCACATGATGGGCCCGTTCCTGCCGCCCGAAGGCATGGCCGATCTCAAGCGCACGGTGCTCGATTGCGCCATGGCGTTGATTCGGCAGTGATCCGGGGATGAAGGGGCGCGCAGGTGTCGTAGGCGTCGTCGTATAAGATAGCGCCACCCGGGCCGACTCCCGGCCCGTTTTCTTCTTACGGTGCCCCCCTATGTCGAACGAAATCAAGCGTCTGCATACCAACGCTCGCATGAGCCAGATCGTGATCGCCAACGGCGTGGTGTATCTGGCCGGTCAGGTGCCGGACACGACCAACGTGCCGGTCACGCAGCAGACCACCGAAATCCTCACCCGTATCGATTCCTTGCTCGCCGAAGCCGGCGTCAACAAGTCGCGTCTGCTGACCGCCAACATCTGGCTGTCCGACGCCAAGCACTTCGCCGAATTCAACGCCGCGTGGGACGCCTGGGTGCCCGAAGGCCACGCACCGACGCGCGCCTGCGTGCAGTCGCCGCTCATGCGCGCCGGTCTTGATGTCGAAATCTCCGTCACCGCGCTGGCGTAATCGCACTGCACGAGCCAGGCTCACCGCCGCGCACCTCGTTTGCATCGCGCGTGAGCCTTGCTGCGCCCCCCGCTCCCCTGACTGTTTGACGCAACGCTCATGAGATTCGACGCGCTAGTGCTTGGTGCCGGAATCGTCGGTGTGTCCGTCGCCGTGCATTTGCAGCGGCGCGGCCTGTCGGTGGCGCTCGTCGACCGCAAGCCGCCGGGCAGCGAAACCTCGTTCGGCAACGCCGGGCTGATTCAGCGCGAGGGCGTGTATCCATACGCCTTTCCGCGAGACCTCGGCACGCTGCTGCGCTACGCGGGCAATCGTTCGACGGACGTGCGATATCACCCCTCGGCGATGGCCACGATCGCGCCCTTTCTCGCGCGCTATTGGTACCACTCTGCCCCGAAGCGGCACGCGGAGATCGCGCGTCACTACAGCACACTCATCGCCCATTGCGTGACGGAGCATCGCGAACTCATCGCGGCATCCGGTGCGCAGGATCTGTTGCGTGAGGGCGGTTGGGTCAAGGTCTTCCGCACGGCTGCCGCGATGGATGCCGCCCAACGCGATGCCGAGCGGTGGCGCGAAGAGTACGGCGTGCCGTTCGAGCGGCTTGACGTCTCCCGTCTGCGTGACGACGAGCCCGCGCTCACGCACGCGCTCGTGGGTGGACTACGTTACACGGCGTCGGATTCCGTGAGCGATCCGGGCGCGTTGGTGGCGGCGTATGCACGCCACTTTGCGTCGCTGGGCGGCCGCGTGTTCAACGGTGACGCTACGACTTTGCAGCCGCAGTGGTCGGTGCAGACGCAGGAGGGGCACATCGAAGCGCGACGCGCTGTCATCGCACTCGGACCGTGGGCCGATACGGTGACGGCGGCGCTGGGCTACCGTCTGCCGCTCGCGGTCAAACGCGGCTATCACATGCATTACCGCGCACAACCGGGCGCCCGGCTCAATCAACCGGTGCTCGATGCCGAGCACGGTTTTCTCATCACACCGATGACGCGTGGCATCCGGCTCACCACAGGCGTGGAACTCGGCCTGCGCGACACGCGGCCCACGCCGGTGCAACTGGCCGCCGTCGAACCCCTCGCGCGTGAGACGTTCCCGCTCGGCGAGCGAGTTGACGCCGCGCCGTGGCTCGGCCGACGCCCCTGCACGCCGGACATGATGCCGATCATCGGCCCTGCGCCTTCTCATCGCGGACTGTGGTTCGCGTTCGGTCATGCACACCACGGTCTGACGCTAGGGCCGGTCACGGGCCGCCTGGTGGGCGAGATGATGACGGGCGAGACGCCGGTCGTCGACCCCGCGCCCTTCAGCGCGCTGAGGTTCTGAGTTGCGGGCCGGCGGCGTTGCGCTTATTGCGGCATCTCTTCCGGCGAATCGACGCCCGGTGCGTGTGGCGCGTCTGCGCCCGCCTCGGGAATGTCGCCGCCGATCACACTGATCTCGAACAACGACTTGCCCGCAAGCGAGCGCGCCCCCGGATCTTCCGGATAGGTCTTCAGCAGCGGCAGGATCACCGAGCCGCCGATGACGTCGCGCCGGCTGTTATCCGCCGGCGACAGCCCCCACACGTTCTGATAAGTCATCGGCACGCTTGCGCCGTCGCGCTGGACACTGCCCAAATACAACATGATGTGTCCGTTGATATGAATCAGCGTCATCAGCGCACGGCCGCGCTCGGTCAGCGTGCGCAGTCGCGTATCGATATCCGCCGCGCGCAGATCGGTGCGTTTCCCCGCGCGTAACTGATCCGACGAATGGCGGGGAAGCCACACGCCGAAGGGGGCGAAAAGACTGCGCGTTTCGGCGGAGCAGTCGTTGTAGAACAGCGTGTTGCCCCAGCCGTAAGGACGCCCGATCTGTTGTTTCATTACCTGCGCCATATGACGGGGGGTGAGCGTCCACGGCATCGGCACGATGGCCGACGTGTCGAGCACGGCGGTGCGAATCTGCGCCCGCCGATGGATGTCGGCCACGGGGAACATCGCCGCCTGCCGCCCGTCGCGCAACGACATGAGCGGCAGCACGGTGCCGATCGGCGCAAAGGTCCGGTAGACAGGGGGTGTGGTGCCGGACGATGTGTCGGCAAGTGCTGCGTCGGCGCGCACGATGGCGCCGAGGTTGCGCATTGCGGCGTCGCGCCAGGTCGCGACGAAACGCTCGTCAACCGACGCCACCGTGCGGGCATCCACCCAGCCGATCAGATCGGGTGAATAGACGAGCAGCCACGCGCCATCGGCGCTGCGGGCGAGCGCGTACACCGGCGTGCCGGGCCGCAGTGCCGAGTCTTGCAGCGCGTCGAACGGATAGCCCTCGCCGGCCTGACGGAAATCGTAGAACGCCGGATCGTTGGTCGGCAGTTGGCGCACCAGCGCGTTGTCGACCGTGATGCCGCGCTGGCGCGGATCGTATTGCCAATCCGCGTGATCGGCAGTGAGTTGTGCCAGCGCCATGTTCGCTTCGATCGCACGATTCCACGCTGCGGTGTGCGGCTGGAAGTTCTCACCGTAGGTCGTGCGCACGCCGGGGGCACTGTTGTCGAAACGTCTCACGCGGCGGCCCTGCGAGTCGGCGATCTGCTGCGCACCGGCGGCATTGAGCAGCGATGTCGAGAGCCATGCGCCGTTCCACGGCGACGGGTCGCGCGGTGCGGTGCCGAAGTAGCGCGCACGGAAGATGTCGAAGCGCCGGCTTTGTGCCTGCGCGGAAAGCAGCGGCTGATCGTAGCCGGGGGCGTCGGGCCGAATCCAGTGATCGACGTCCTGATCGTAATGCTCGATGGGGAAACGGTCGACGTTGTAGCGGGTGAGCGTCGCGGTTGCCGTCGGCGGCGACGATGCCGGGGGAGCATGCGGCGCGCTCGCGCAGGCGGCGAGCATGGTGAGCGGCATGAGGCATGCGAGGAAGCCGGCGCGAAGGCGCGCATTCCCCGGCGTTCGACCCGGCGGGATGTGTGTGGCGGCGTGCAGGATGGCACTGCGTGCGGCAAGGATTGCACCCATGGCGTGCGAAAGAGAGCCCGGAAGCCGCCATGCTACTCCATCGATGCGGGGGCAATCCCGGGCGTTCGAATTAGGAACACCGGTAATGGGGGGAATCGATTATGCTGTACAAATATACAGTACAATCGCAGCGTGCCGGGCGAAGCGCAGGATGCTGCCAGCGACTGTCTTATCGGCCTGATACAGTAGTTCCCCCGAGGCGCGCATGCGCGCTGTCAGATGTCACGCTGTTTATCTTCACGCTGTTCATTGTCAATCAAGCGGCCCTGATACCAAGTGGACAAGTCATCCCCGAAACCCGACCCATCGGCAAACCACGCCATTCGCATTCGTGGCGCCCGCCAGCACAACCTCAAGAACCTCGACGTCGATCTCCAGACCGGTGAGATGACGGTCGTGACCGGTCCGTCCGGTTCCGGCAAGTCGAGTCTCGTCTTCGACACGCTGTTTGCCGAGGGCCAGCGTCGCTACGTCGAAACCTTCAGTGCTTACGCGCGCCAGTTCCTCGACCGCATGGATCGTCCGCAGGTCGACCATGTGGAAGGCGTTCCGCCGGCCATCGCCATCGATCAGACCAACCCCGTGCGCAGTTCGCGCTCGACGGTCGGCACGATGACCGAACTCAACGATCACCTCAAGCTGTTGTTCGCCCGCGCGGCGGCGCTGTTCGATCGCGAGACGGCGCAACCCGTGCGTCACGACACGCCTGAGACGATCTACGCCGACTTGATGGCCCGCACTGCCCAAGGCGATCCGCGTCTGGTTGTCACGTTCCCGGTCGAATTGCCGGGCAGCGTTACGGCGGATGAAGTCGAGCAATGGCTGTCGGCGTCGGGCTACACGCGGGTGCAGGCCGAGCGGGAAGTCGCAACGGCCGACGGCACCCGAAAGGTACTCGATGTCGTTGCCGACCGGTTCCGCTTGCAGAACACCGAAAAAGTGCGCGCGATGGAAGCCATCGAGTCGTCGCTCAAGCGCGGTCGCGCGCGGGTGAACGTCTACGTGCTGGCCGACGATGGCGAGCCCGATATCTGGCGCTACTCGCAGGATTTGCATTGCCCCGACAGCGACCTGCACTACGCCGACCCGCAACCGGCGCTCTTCTCGTTCAATTCCGCCTACGGCGCGTGCGAGGCCTGTCGCGGTTTCGGCCGCGTGATCGGCGTCGACCTCGGTCTGGTGATCCCCGACGAGCGCAAGACGCTACGGGGCGGTGCGATCAAGACCATCCAGACACCCGCCTGGAAAGAGATTCAGGACGACCTGCTCGAGTACGCCGGCCGTGCCGGCATTCCGCGCGATACGCCGTGGTCGAAGCTCTCGCCCGAGCATCGCGAGTGGGTCATCGAAGGCGATGCCGACTGGAAAGGCGAGTGGAACAAGCAGTGGTACGGCATTCGCCGCTTCTTCGGGTATCTCGAGTCGAAAGCGTACAAGATGCACATCCGCGTGCTGCTCTCGAAGTACCGCAGCTACACGACCTGCGAGACTTGCGGCGGCGCTCGCCTGAAGACGGAAGGCCTGCTGTGGCGCCTCGGCTCGAAAGAGAACGCCGACGCCGTGCTGCCGCCCGCCCAGCGCTTCATGCCGCGCGGGGTGTCGTGGTCGCGCGAGCAACTCGAAGCGCTGCCGGGCCTCACCATGCACGACCTGATGCTCATGCCGATTTCGCGTGTGCGTCAGTTCTTCGATTCGCTTACCTTGCCGTCGAGCCTGCTCGACGATGCCCTCAAGCTGTTGCAGGAGGAAGTCGGCACGCGTCTGAAGTATCTGTGCGACGTCGGCATCGGCTACCTCACGCTCGACCGCCAGAGCCGTACGCTCTCGGGGGGCGAAGTGCAACGTATCAACCTCACGACGGCGCTTGGCACGTCGCTCGTCAACACGCTCTTCGTGCTGGACGAGCCGAGTATCGGCCTGCATCCACGCGACATGGACCGTATCGTCGCCGCGATGCATCGTCTGCGCGACGCGGGCAATACGCTCGTGGTGGTCGAACACGACCCGGCGGTGATGCTCGCGGCCGACCGCGTGATCGACATGGGACCGGGGCCGGGCGAACGTGGCGGTCAGATCGTCTTCGATGGCACGCCCGAGGAAGTACGTCACGCCGACACGCTGACCGGCAACTATCTGGGTGGACGAAAGCATGTGGCGAATGCGTCGAACTGGCGGGCGCGTCCGGTCGATGCCGGCACACCGCGTCTGACGTTGAGCGGGGCTCGCGAGCACAACCTCAAGCATGTCGACGTCGAGATTCCGCTCGGCCGCCTCGTGTGTGTGACCGGTGTCTCGGGCTCGGGCAAGTCGACGCTGGTGCAAGACGTGCTCAATCCGGCATTGGCGCGTCACTTTGGCAACCCGACCGAAGCGCCGGGCGCACACGACGAACTCCTCGGTGCCGAACAACTGTCGGGTGTGGTGTTCGTCGATCAGTCGCCCATCGGCAAGACGGCGCGCTCGAACCCGGCAAGCTACGTGGGCGCCTTCGACGAGATTCGCAAACTGTTCGCGGCCGAGCCGGTGGCGCTGCAACGCGGCTACTCCGCGAGCACCTTCAGCTTCAACTCCGGCAACGGACGCTGCCCGACGTGCGGCGGCTCGGGCTTCGAGCACGTGGAGATGCAGTTCCTGAGCGACGTCTATCTGCGTTGCCCGGACTGCGACGGCAAGCGTTATCGCGCCGAAGTGCTCGACGTGAAGATTCGACGCGCCGTGCCGGGCGAGGCGATACGCGAACTGAGCGTGTCGGACGTACTCGAGCTGACGGTCAATGAGGCCGTCAAGCTGTTTTCGTCGGATCGCGATGTGCTGCGGGTGCTTCAGCCGATCGTGGACGTCGGTCTCGAATACGTGAAGCTGGGGCAGCCCGTGCCGACTCTCTCGGGCGGCGAAGCGCAGCGTCTGAAACTGGCGGGCTTCCTCGCGGAAGCTGCGCAGAAGAAGACCGCGAGCGGACAGAAGGTCGCGCATCGCGGTCGTCTTTTCATCTTCGACGAGCCGACGACGGGGCTGCACTTCGACGACATCGCCAAGCTCATGCGGGCGTTCGGCAAGTTGCTCGATGGCGGTAACTCGCTGCTCGTCATCGAACACAACCTCGACGTGGTGCGTGCCGCCGACTGGATCATCGACCTCGGGCCGGAAGGCGGCGAAGGCGGTGGCGAAGTACTGTGCGCGGGCACCCTTGCGCAGGTGATCGCGTGCGAGGGTTCGCATACCGGACGCGCCTTGGCCGACTACGAACGCACGGTGGTCGCGCCGGGGCAAGCGGTGGCGGCGGCCAGACCTGCTGGCGACCCCGGCATGCCGCTGCAAACGGCGTTGCGTGCAGCGCGCGCGCATCGTAAGCCTGCGGGTGGCGATGATATTCGTATCGTCAATGCACGCGAGCACAACTTGAAGTCGCTCGACGTTGCGATTCCGCGCGGCAAGTTCAGTGTGATTACCGGTGTTTCGGGGTCGGGTAAGTCGACGCTCGCGTTCGATATTCTCTTCAACGAAGGGCAGCGCCGTTATCTCGAGTCGCTCAATGCTTATGCGCGGTCCATCGTGCAGCCGGCGGGGCGTCCGGAAGTGGACGCCGTGTACGGCATTCCGCCGACCGTCGCCATCGAGCAGCGTCTGTCGCGCGGCGGGCGCAAGAGTACCGTGGCAACGACGACGGAAGTCTGGCACTTCCTGCGTCTGCTGTACGTCAAGCTCGGCATTCAGCACTGCATTCATGACGGTGCGCCTGTCACGGCGCAGAGTCCGGATTCCATCGTTGCACAACTGATGCGTGACCGTCGCGGCCAGCACGTGGGCTTGCTCGCACCGCTGGTGGTGGGCCGCAAGGGGATTTACACCGATCTGGCGAAGTGGGCCAAGGCGCGCGGGCATTCGCACCTGCGTGTCGATGGCGTGTTCTTGCCGGTCGATCCGTGGCCGAAGCTCGATCGCTTCCGTGAGCACACGATCGAACTGCCGGTGGGCGACGTGGTGATCGCGCCCGAGAACGAAGGCTTGCTGCGCACGTTGCTCGCGGCGGCGCTCGAGTTGGGCAAGGGTGTCATGCATCTGCTCGCCCCGCTCGACGGTCTCGGCGACACCATGTCCAATGAACAGCCGGGTGAAGGCGTGGGCGAGATCGAGGTGTTCTCGGTCAAGCGCGCGTGCCCGGTGTGCGGCACGAGCTATCCGGATCTCGATCCGCGCATGTTCTCGTTCAACAGCAAGCACGGCTGGTGTTCGACGTGTGTGGGCACGGGTCTCGCGCTTACGCGCGAGCAGCGCGAAGCGTTCGACGACACGGTGCTCAATCAGGACAACCGGGGGCGTGAGCATTCGCTGCCGTCGCAGGAGCAGGAGCCGGAAGACGTGGGCGATCAGCCGTGTCCGGATTGCCACGGTGCACGGCTCAATACCGTCGCGCGTGCGGTGACGTTCGACGAACACGCGATCTCCGACGTCGCGCAGTGGACCGTGAGCGACGTGCGCGCGTGGATTCAGCAACTCGAACTGCACGGGCGCGATGCGAGCATCGCGCGCGATCTGATCAGCGAGATTCAGGGGCGTCTGGAATTTCTGGAGGAAGTCGGGCTCGGCTACCTCACGCTCGATCGCGCCGCGCCGACGCTCTCGGGCGGCGAGTCGCAACGCATTCGCCTGGCGGCGCAGTTGGGCAGCAACCTGCAGGGCGTTTGCTATGTGCTGGACGAGCCGACCATCGGCTTGCACCCGCGCGATAACGGCATTCTGCTCGGCGCGTTGCGCAAGCTGGGCGATCAGGGCAACACGCTGGTCGTGGTCGAGCATGACGAAGATACGATTCGTCGCGCCGATCACATCATCGACATTGGTCCGGGCGCGGGCAAACGAGGCGGCACGCTCGTCGCGCAGGGCAGTGTGGCCGATCTGGCCGCCCACCCCGAGTCGCTCACCGGCAAGTTCCTGGCGCATCCGTTGCAGCATCCGCTTGAACCGCGCCGTGAGGTGAGGGCGTCTGCCAAGGGTGTCGAGGCGGTGCCGCCGAACTGGCTGGCGGTGCACGGTGCAACGCTGCATAACCTGAAGCACGTGACGGCGTCGTTGCCGTTATCGCGGCTTACGGCGATTACCGGTGTCTCCGGCTCCGGAAAATCGACGTTGGCACGCGACGTGCTGATGACGAACCTGCTCGATGCGGTGGGGCGTTCGGTATTGTCGTCACCGGCGGAGCGACGTGCGCGCAAGGGCACGGTGCGTCATGCAGTGAAAGCGGATGGCAAGCCGCGCGCGAAGTCGGCGGTATCCGCAGAACCGCGCCGTCCGGTGGTGCACGCGTGGCATGGCTGCGAGTCGGTGACCGGCTGGGAGGCGATTGATCGCGTACTCGAAGTCGACCAGACGCCCATCGGCAAGACACCCCGCTCGTGCCCGGCCACATACATCGGCTTCTGGGACACGATTCGACGGCTGTTTGCGGATACGCTCGAAGCACGTGCGCGCGGTTACTCGGCATCGCGATTCTCGTTCAACACAGGCGACGGCCGTTGTCCGGCATGCGAAGGACAAGGCGTGCGCACCATCGGCATGAGCTTTCTTGCCGACGTGAAGGTGCTGTGTGACGTGTGTCACGGTCAGCGCTTCAATGCCGAGACGCTGGCCGTCACCTGGCGCGGCAAGAGCATTGGCGATGTGCTGACGATGGAAGTGGACGAAGCCGTCGAATTCTTCGCGTCGATGACGAGCATTGCCCATCCGCTGCAACTGATGAAGGACGTCGGGCTTGGCTATCTCACATTGGGACAGCCGTCGCCGACGCTGTCGGGCGGCGAAGCGCAACGTATCAAGCTGGTGACGGAGTTGACCAAGGTCCGCGACGACATCACGCGGCGCGGGCAGAAGCCGCCCCACACGCTGTATGTACTCGACGAGCCGACGGTTGGCCTTCACATGGCGGACGTGGCGCGGCTCATCAATGTGCTGCACCGGCTGGTGAACGGCGGGCATACCGTTGTTGTGATCGAGCACAACCTCGATGTGATTGCCGAGGCGGACTGGATCGTCGACATGGGGCCGGAAGGCGGCAAGAACGGCGGGACAGTGGTGGCGGCGATGTCGCCCGATGCGCTGACGAAGGTTGCTGCGAGTCATACCGGTGTTGCGCTCAAACCGGTACTCGCGCAGACGGCGGCGTCCGGGGTATCGACAACGAAGTCGGAGGAAGCCGCCACGGCGAAGTAGCCGGTCGAGTCGACCCTCGGTTCGCGCAGTTCGCGGGCCACATACAGGACGCCTGATGGCGTCCTGTTTTTTTGGGAGGGCCATGGGCGTTCGCAGGACACAGCGGGAGGTGCCGGGGCGACGGATCTTGCGTTGTGCGCTTTCTTGATACGTAACTTGATGAGATGGGTGCTGACCCACAAGGGGGCGTCTGTGGACAAGTCTGTCGATAACACTGTGAGTAAGCTGTGAAGCCCTTGTGGGCAACCCTGTGGATAGCCAGGTGATAGCCGGTGGAAAGCCAGGGGATAAGTCGCCTGAGCAATACAGATAACCGGTGAATATCCTGTGGATAGGTGGTGGATATGCCGTGCACAACCCAGAGCAAGCCGGTGGATTTCCTGTGGATATCCCCGGCTTTTTTCATGAATAAGCTGTGGATTTCCAGTGGAAAAGTTTCGTCATTTCGCCTGGAAACGACCATGGGACGGGCACTTCTGGCCGATGTGGCGAATGCACTACCGAATTCGCTCGACAATTACTTCCCGAACGCTTTTGCAAGAAATGCTGTCACGCGCGCGATGGCATCGTCTCTGGCTTCCGGCTGGGTGCCGGTGATCGGCACGACGTGGGTGCGCGGGTTGGCGAATTCCGGTCGATTGCGTACGGGCAGATTGGGGTAGTCGAAGTCGTGCACCGCACCCGGATAGATGTGGAACGTGATCGGTGCACCCCGAGCGGTCGCGTCGTGCACGAAGGCGTCGCAGGGAACGGCTTTGGTCCAGACGTCGTCGGCACCGGTGAGGAGCAACAGCGGGATCGGCGTTGACCAGTCCGCGCCCTGCGCCTTCGTGTTGCACCAGCCGGGATAGAACGCGATGGCGGCGACAAAATCCGGCGCCGGTTGGGTGTCCTTGTCCCGCGTGCGTCCGGGGCTCTTGGGGCCGATAGAGAACAAAACCGTGCCGCCGCCGTGCGACCAACCCATCAAAGCGATGCGATCCGGGCGGATGTCCGGCAAGGCCTGAAGGTAGCGCAATGCGCCGTAGGCATCGCCGGGACGCTCCACCGAAGGCCGCACGGGGCCGTTGTTGGCGCACTCGCTGGGCTGCGCCCGCGAGGTGAAGCTATCCACCGCCAGCACTGCGTAGCCTTGCGCGTTCAACCGCCGCGCCCAATCGAGCTCGCGGCCGTCGATCTTGCCCTTGCGTGTGAACATCCCGTTGCAGCCATGCATGAAGACCACGGCGGGCGTGGGGCTGCTGGCGTTGGCCGCTCGAAACAAATAGGCGTCGATCATCACGGGCACGCCGTTGTTGCCGGTATCCAGCGAAGGGAAGCTCACCTTCTCCTGCGCGAAGGCGCTGCCAAGCCATCCGAATGAGACACAGGCAATTGCAATGGCGAGCCGAGATCTGACGCGCCGCGCAATTCGCAACGAGACGCGGCTCATACGATGCGTTTGGTGCGCAAGATCCATAAGGCTGAATAGCATGGCAATGCGTCTCCCGGAAGGTGCTGTGGCGGCGTGCGAACGAGTATAGCCAGCCGGTAGCGTGTCAGATAGCGCGCCCGTCGCATGTCGTATTACGAACGATTGCGGGACGTGCCTCGCTAAGCATCTGCCAATCGGAGATAAGCCAGGCGCGCGCTGCCGTTTAGAATGCCGTTGGATATCTAATCAAATCGTTCCACCAATGGAACATCACGTTTATCCGGAGACATTCGACATGACCGACAAGACCGACGCAACCCGGCAAGCCCCGCAATGGCGTCTCGAGACGCTGGCCGTACATGGCGGCTACCGGCCCGATCCGACCACGCGCGCCGTGGCGGTGCCGATCTACCAGACGGTGGCCTACGCCTTCGACGACACGCAGCACGGTGCCGATCTGTTTGACCTCAAGGTGCCGGGCAACATCTACACGCGCATCATGAACCCGACGCAGGACGTGCTGGAGCAGCGTGTCGCCGCGCTCGAAGGCGGGGTGGCGGCGTTGGCGCTCGCGTCCGGTCAGGCCGCTGTCACTTACGCCATTCAGACGATCGCCGAGGCCGGTGACAATATCGTCGCCGCCAGCACGCTGTACGGCGGCACTTACAACCTGCTGGCGCACACGTTGCCGCTCTCGGGCATCACCACGCGTTTCGCCGATCCGCGCGAGCCGGAATCGTTCGAGCCGCTCATCGATGCCAACACCAAGGCCATCTTCGCGGAGTCGGTCGGCAACCCGCTGGGCAACATCACCGATATCGCGAAGCTCGCGGAGATTGCGCACCGTCACGGCATTCCGCTCATCATCGACAACACGGTGCCGTCGCCCTATCTGCTGCGCCCGTTCGAGCACGGTGCGGATATCGTCGTGCATTCGCTCACGAAATATCTTGGGGGCCACGGCACGAGCCTGGGCGGCGCTATCGTCGACTCCGGCAAATTCCCGTGGGCCGATCACAAGGTGCGTTTCAAGCGTCTGAACGAGCCGGACGTGAGCTATCACGGTGTCGTGTACACGGAGGCGTTCGGTGCGGCAGCGTATATCGGCCGCGCGCGTGTGGTGCCGTTGCGCAATACGGGCGCAGCCATCTCGCCGTTCAACGCGTTCCAGATCCTGCAAGGCATCGAAACACTGGCCCTGCGGCTCGATCGCATCACCGAGAACGCCCTGAAGGTCGCGCAGTTTCTCAAGACGCATCCGAAGGTGGAATGGGTCAACTACGCGGGACTGCCGGAGCATCCGGATCACGCGCTCGTGGAACGGTACTTGTCGGGGCGCGGCCCAGGCATTCTGACCTTCGGCGTGAAGGGGGGACGCACAGCGGGCGCAGCGTTTCAGGATGCGCTTCAACTCTTCACGCGTCTGGTCAACATCGGCGACGCCAAGTCGCTCGCCACGCACCCGGCGTCGACCACGCACCGTCAGCTCTCGCCGGATGAACTGCGCAAGGCGGGGGTGAGCGAAGAGACGGTGCGCCTGTCGATCGGCATCGAGCACATCGACGATTTGCTCGCGGATCTCGATCAGGCACTGCGTGGTCTGGCCGGTTGATTGTCCCGCCGACTCAATACCTCATTTCCTGCCAATTCAGTCGGAGTATGATGCCGGGCAGCCGGTTGGGGGCAGGCAACCGGCTGCCGGCGTCATGTGACTGTCACGAAAATGTCACGAATGCGGCGTACCGTCCTTGCCCATTTCTCAAGGATTACGCATGGATTATCTGCAAGTGCTTGTGCTCGCGATTGTGCAGGGCGTGGCGGAGTTGCTTCCCGTGTCGAGTTCGGCGCACGTCATCATGGCCGAGAAGCTCATGGGGCTTGATCCGTCGGCGCCTGCCATGACGTTGTTGCTGGTCATGCTGCACACCGGCACGATGCTCGCGGTCATCGTCTATTTCTGGAAGTCGTGGAGAGAGCGCTACTTCTCGTCGAAGTACGATTTCATTCACAACGCCAAACAGGTGATCATCGCGACAGCCTTCACCGGGGTGATCGGGCTGGCGCTGATGTTCTTCATCGAGAAGGTGTTGATGCGCGGCACCGGGCATTCCGAGATCGAGCATCTGTTCGGCAACATGTACATCATCTCGGCCGGTCTCGCGATGGCGGGCATTCTGATTCTGATCTCCGGCACCCGGCGTCCGCCGATGGGCGATCGTCCGATGCGCGGCGCCGACTCCGCCTGGATCGGTGCGGTGCAAGGCATCTGCCTGCCCTTCCGCGGTTTCTCGCGCTCGGGCTCGACCATCTCGACGGGCATGCTGCGTGGACTCGATAAAGTTCGCGTCGAAGAATTCAGCTTCGCGCTGGCCGTGGTGCTCACACCGCCGGTGATCGTCAAAGAGGCCTATCGGCTGTACAAGTCCGGCGGCGCGCAGACATTCTCGGGCCACTTCATGACGGTGCTCACGCCGAGTCTCGTCGGCATGGCGTTCAGCTTCCTCGCCGGTCTGGTGGCGCTGCGCTGGCTGTCGCGCTGGCTCGAACGCGGCCGTTGGTATCTGTTCGGCATCTACTGTCTCGTGGCCTCGGCCGTCGTGCTGGCCGCAAGTCAGTCTCTGTAAAGCGATGGACTTCGACGAGGGTAGCCCGTCAGGTGCTGCCTTCGCGATGACGCGAACCTATTGAGGGGAAGCGGGGGGAGTTGAGGAGGAAGCGAGCAGAACGTCCCGCGAACCGGGACCCCGGCAGGCCGGTGGATGACTCCCCGGCCTGCCGTTTTTTTTACAGACTTACTGACCGAAGTAGATCGATCCGGCGCGATTCACGCGGCCCGGCACTTCATACACCGGTGCGACCGTCGACGTTTGCACCGAGGCGGCCACAGGGCCCGGCTGGGCTTGCGTTTGCACCTGCGTTTGCACCTGCGTTTGCGCTTGTGCTTGTTGCTGGGTTTGCTGGGGCTGTGCGGCCGGTTGCGACTTTTCGGCGGCGCTCACAGCACCTGCGGTAAGACATGCGGCAACAAAGGCCGAAGCGATCAGAACTTGTTTCATTTTCATTTCTCCTGTCTGGCGAGACGTCCACCGTGGGCGTCGTCATTGCCGACAATCTACGCTCGCCGGCGAAGGAGAAAAATGCGATCCCGAGGAAGGGCGCATTGCTGAAAACGAAATAATGAAACGTCTGAAAGGCCGATTCATCGCGCGAAACGATAAGACCGCGCAAACGAACCGACGATACCTATGGGGAACGAGTTGACCGGTGAACCGGATCAGCGACGCGTCACTCGCGCCTGTTGACGGTGCGTACGAGCGGCACGGCTGCGCAGATACGAAGCGGTGAGCAGCGAAGCGCACGCCAGCAGAAGGAAAGAACCGAGGGCAGCCATGGTATTGCTCCTGTACGAACCGGCGTCGTTCGCGGTGCGGCGCACCTCGCGACTTACGATGCCGATTGACTTCATCATGAGCTCACTCTACTGCTGTCACCCTCTGCAAGAAACCCCTTTAGATCAAACAAGTCATTGCATATCGCGGCATTTCCCGTCGAGTCGCTGCCCGATAAGCGCCATCCGTGCGTCATTTACCCGATTTATCGGTAGTAACCTATTGATTTCAAATAGATTTTCCGAATCGGACGATCGGTTGCGTTTTGTAGACGCTCAGTTGCGAAAAAACCACGGGTTTTCCCTAAGATTCATCCATGCCAACGCGACGGACACCGCAACGCAGCAAAACGAAGTGCCTCAGGGCACCCATCGCTGCCGATGCCCCGAACGCTAGCTGATGAAGCCGTTATCAACTATTGACAGGAGTCTTACCATGAACGCCCGTATCCTTGCTGCCGTTGTCGCCGCCACTTCGTTCGTCTCGGCCTCTGCTTTCGCTGATGCCCGTTACGACAATAACGTTTCCGACCTGCAAGTGGCTGCCCAAAGCCAGGTCACTCGCGCCGAAGTGCGCAGCGAACTGGTGCAAGCCAGCGCCAACGGTCAACTGAATCAAGTCGAAACCGGCACGCCGCTGGTCACGGCAACGCAAACGCAACAGGCTGCGCCGGCAGATTCGCTGACGCGCGCTGACGTACGTGCCCAACTGAACGACCGCAACCTGCTCGATCTGGACAACCGTTCGTAAGTTGCACTAACGCGTCGACCCCAAGCGATGCGACACAGCCGGCCTGCTCAGGCCGGTTTTTTTGCGTTGTGGAAAACCGCGATGGCAACGCTTAGCGCGATGTGAGCGCGCGTGCGGCGTGGCACAAGAAAAATCTCTCGACGCGCTCGCGCGTGCCGCGCTGGATCGCAGCACAGCGAGCATCTGCCTGAATGCCGATTTTCCGAGGAACGCCTGAGCAAAAAAAGCCGCCCGAAGGCGGCTGAAGGTCGGGTGGGACCAAGGAAAAGCACAGTTGCAGCGGCGTCAGGCCGCCAGCGTTCGGGTAAGCGTGTCGTGTGCCGTGTCGAATTCCACAGCGAAGTCGCGGTGCCATTCGCGACGCATACTGTCGTCCATCCACGCGCCGTCGAGGCCGTTATGCATGAAGGCGCGTAAGTCGTCGAGCGAGAAGCCGAAGTGGCTGTACATCAGTTCCCATGCCCGTGCCGGGTTGACCTGATGCAACGTCGGATCGTCGGTATTCGGGTGAATCTTCAGGCCGAGGCCCGGCATGCGGCGAATCGGGTGATCCTGCGCCCAGCGCTCCGGTGTGAGCGTGCGCAGGTAATACGAGTTGGTCGGTACCACGGTGAAGACGATGCCGCGCTCCGCGCACTCGCGCGCGAAGTCAGGGGCGTCGACGATGGTGTAGCCGTGATCGATGCGGTCGCACTTGAGCAGTTCGACGGCCGTCTCGACGTTCGTCCACGGCATACCGAATTCGCCCGCGTGCGCCGTCGTCTTGAAGCCCGCCAGACGCGCGTTGCGATACGCCTTCCAGAAAAGCTCGGGCGGCCGGTCGTTCTCGCGATAGTCGATGCCGATACCGATCACTTCGTCGGCACGATGCGCGCGCATCCACTCCACCATCTCGACGGCTTCGCGCGGATCGGCTTCGCGGTCGATGCTCGGCACGAGACGGCCGACGATGCCGTGATCGCGCCGGGCATCGCGAATGGCGGCGACGATGGCGTCCTGCGCGCTCACGTAAGGAATGCCTGACGTGCGCACGGTGCCCGTCGGGTTCCAGAAGAATTCGCTGTAGCGCACGTTGTGAGCCGCCGCGTCGGCCAGATATTCGTAGGCGATGCGATGCAGATCGTCCGGCGTGTTCAGCAGATGCTCGTCGAGGGCGCGCAGCACGCGCAACACCCCGATGGGCTTTTCGTCGCGCGTGTAAAAGGCATCGATCTCGGCGCGGGCAAGCGGCGCATTCGATTTCTGCGCGAGCGCCACGAACGTGTCGTGACGCACCGTGCCGAGCAAATGGCAATGCAATTCAACCTTCGGCATCGCATGGAAGAACGTGCGATGCGCCTCCTGAATCTGCACGCCGGTGCGTGCGGCGGGCATGTAGCCCAGTGTCTCTGTCATAACGTCTGGTCTTGTCTTGAAGCCACCGGCAGACGGGGTATCCGCCGGGCGAACAGGGGGCCGGTCAATGGCGTCCGACCACCGTCCAGAAGTAATACGCCAGCGGCAGTGCCAGCACGTACAGTCCCCACGGCAATTCCTTGAAGCGGCCCATCAGCGCCTTGACCAGCACGTAGCACAGCAGACCGCCCGCAATGCCGGTGCCGAAGCTGTTGGAGAGGAGCGTGAGCAGCACCATTGCCAGCACCGGGAACGCGTCGCTGAAATCGTCGAACGGCACATGACGGATCGTGCTGAACATCGACAGGCCGATGAGGATCAGCGCGGGCGCGGTGGCTTCCTTGGGAACGGCCAACGCGACCGGCACGAAGAAGCACATCAGCGCGAACATCACGGCAGCGGCAATCGACGTGAGACCGGTGCGGCCCCCGGCTTCGACACCCGCTGCCGACTCGACCAGCGCTGTCAGCGCGGGAATGCCCAGCAATGCACCGCCCGTCGCGGCAATCGAATCGACGAGGAACGGACGGTTGATGTTCTCCATATTGCCGTGCTCGTCGAGCAGGCCGGCCTTGCCGCCCACCGCGAGTGTGGTGCCCAGCGTCGAGAAGAACTCGGCGGCGAAGAACGCGAACAGATACGGCAGCGCCGCAATCGTGAGCGCACTGCTCAGGTCGAGCTGAAAGGCCACCGGCGCAATGCTGTGCGGCAGCGAGACGAACGACTCGGGCAACTTGGTCACGCCGAGCGGCACGCCCGCGACTGCGGCGGCCAGAATCGACCAGAGGATGGCCCCCGGCACCTTGCGGCCTTGCAGCAGCACGGCGGTGCCCAGACCGATCAGCGCGACGATCGTGCCCGGCTTGCTGAAGTCGCCCAGCGCGAACGCGTTGGTCTTGGCGTTGGCGACGACCATGCCGGCATTGCGCACGCCGAGTACGGCGATGAACAAGCCGATGGAAGCGCCCAGACCGAGCTTGATGGCCGTCGGAATCAGTCGCGCCACCACGCTGCGTGCACCGACGGCAGTCAGCAACAGGAACAGCACGCCCGACAGGAACGCGATGGCGATGCCCGTCTGCCAGGCCACGTGTTCGGTGGCGGCAAGTGTGACCCCCACGATGACCGACCCGCCGATGCCCGGCCCGACAACGAACGGCAGGTTCGCGTACAGACCCATCAGCACCGAGAACAGCACGAAGACCAGCATGACGGCCGTGGTGGCCGCGCCGCGATCCATGCCGCCGGTGGCAAGCAGCGACGGAATGACAACGAGCAGATAGGCGGCGGCGAGGAACGTGGTGATGCCGGCCAGCACTTCGGTGCGCACGCTGGAACCGCGCCTGGCGATGGCGAAGCGGCGCTCGAGCCAGCCGCCCTGGGCGGGCGCAGTCTGGCCCAGGGGCGTCGCGCGAGCCGTCGGACGCGCCGTGTCGCGCTCAGGAGTAGAAGTCTGCATAAGCCAAGAATAGTGGGGGGTCTTTGCATGGCACTGTACGTGCACGCGACTATAAATAAAAAATGAAATTACTTATGATTCGATAATTCGAATCTATTCTTCACGAAGGCCGTGGATTCCTGAGGTATCCGGGGCTTCCGTGGTCTTGCGAAATCGTCGTCCTGTCCCCTCGTCAGGACACACAACAGGAACTCGCCATGGCGACTTCGTCCCGACGTACCCAGAACGCTGCGGCCAGTGCGAGCGAGCCGAAGGCATCCAGGGCTGCCCCAACGATAGCGGCGCCGGGTTCGCCGAACCCGGCGGTTTCGCAGGTGCCACCGCTGCCCGCGCTCACGTTGCGTCAGGTGCAGTACTTCGTGGCGCTTGCCCACTCGCGCAGTTTCACGCAGGCGGCGCACGCGCTCTCGGTCACGCAGCCGGCCCTCACGGCGGCGATCCGGCAGATCGAATTCCTGCTCGGTGGCCGGTTGTTCGAGCGCTCGGCGCACCGCCTGACGCTGACCGAAGCCGGTACGACCATCCTGCCGCTCGCCGAGCGTTTGCTCAACGCCGCGCGCGGCACATTCGACGACATGACGAGCACCTTCGCGCTGCAAGCCCAGACGGTGCGCATCGGCTTCATTCCGTCGGTCGCGGCGCGTCTGTTACCGGTGCTCGGCACCTTGCGCGAGGCCCATCCGAATGTGCGCTTCGCGCTGTCCGATCTGCCGAACAGCGAACTCGTCGCAGCCCTCGCGCGCGGTGAAATCGACCTCGGCGTCGGCGTTCGCGACGATGCCGACGAGGCCGGTCACGCCGCGCGTGCCGATGGCTTTCGGTGCGACGACCTGTTCGACGATGAGATCGTGCTCGTGGCGCGTCGCGACGACCCGCTCGCTTCGGTGGCGTCTGTCACATGGACGCAGCTCACCGAGCGCGACCTCGCGGTTTTCGTGCGCGGCAACGTCAGCGATTCCCTGCAACGCACCGGTGGCTCGCAGAATCTGCGGCTCGAACCGAAGTACCGCATGGAGTACACCGAGCCGCTTTACGCGCTGGTGCGCAGCGGGCTTGCCCTGGCGATTCTGCCCAGGCTCTACACCTTGCATCTGCACGACCCGGCGCTCGTCGCCCTCGAGGTCACGGCGCCGCGCGTCACGCGCACCGTGGCGCTGATGTCGCTTGAAGGCAAGGAGCGCGGCCCGCAGGTCAGCGCTTGCCGCGACTGGATCGTGAGGCATCTCGCAACGTGATTGGCCGCGCGCCGTGTGTCACGCAAAAACGCGGCGGCCGTTCCGGGCCACCGCGTTATTTCTACGCCGACGTCTTCATGGCGACGAATTACGGCAGTCGTGCGATACGGGCGAGCAGCGTGTCGTAGAAGCGGTCGGCGTCCACATCGGCGATCCACGTGGCATTCACGGCGCGCTTCGAGCGGCCATTCCAGTCCACGACCGTCTCACCCAGCGTGAGCTGGCCCGTCGTCTCCACGGCTACATTCACACGGCGGCCGCCAAACATTGTCGGATCGACCAGATAGCCGATGGTGCACGGGTCGTACATCGGAGCGGATTCCACACCGCGACGTCCCTTCTGGTACGCCACTTCCGCCGCGAGAATGTCCGCGACGATCGGGCCGCAACGATTCTTCAGCGCGCGGAACGGGGCCACGCGCTCCGGCGTGATCGGTGCCTTCACGCAGACGTCGCGCGGCAACACCGTCACGGGCACGCCCGCGCCGAGCACAATGCTCGCGGCGTCCGGGTCGACATAGATGTTGAATTCGGCCGCCGGCGTGATGTTGCCGCGCTCGAACCACGCGCCCCCCATCAACACGATCTCGCGCAGAGCCTTGGCGCCTTCCGGTGCGGCGGTGAGAGCGGTGGCGATATTCGTCAGCGGACCGAGCGCCACGAGTGTCACGCTGCCCGGCGCGGCGGCGCGCAGGGTATCGATCAGATACGTAACGGCGTGCTGCGGAGCGAGCGGGCCGCGCGGCTCGTGCAGCGTCACGCCATCGAGACCCGTGCGGCCGTGCACGTTCGCAGCGGTAATCAGCTCGCGCATGAGCGGCTTCGGGCAACCGGCGTAGACCGGCAGCGTCGTCGTCTTGTCCGCCCAGTCGCGCACGATGCGGGCGTTGCGCTCGGTCAGATTCAACGGCACGTTGCCGCCCACGGCGGTGAGCGCCTTCAGGTCGATCTGGTCATGCGCGCCCAGGGCGAAGAGGATGGCGATCGCGTCGTCCTGACCGGGGTCGCAGTCGATGATGACGCTGCGGCGTGCGGTGCCGCCGGCCGCCAGACGGGTGGCGCCTTCGGTCGACGTGAGTTCTGCGAAAGCGCTGCCGGCGCCGGTCGAGCCCAACGTGGCGAGCGAGGCGGCGAGCGACGTGCGCAGGAAGCTGCGGCGGCTGCGATGGCGCGATGCGCTCGTGTCGAGCGGTGCGTTCGGTTCGTTCAGGTCGGCCATGGTGTCGAACTTGTTATGCATTGAGGAAGACAGCGCGCGTCAGAACGTGTGGCGCATGCCGAGCGTCACGGCCATCTGGCGCTTCGTGCTCGAGGCCGCGTAGCCGAAGAGCTGGGCGTATCGCGCATCGCCGGCGGCTTGCTGGGCGTTGAGCGTGAGCGCGACGTCCGTGCGCTTGGACAGCCAGTAATCGGCTTGCAGGTTCACCTGATGCCATTGCGGACGCGTATTGATCACATCGTACTTGCCCGATGTGAAGCCATACGCTGCGCCGAGCACGAGGGCCGGGGTGATGTTGTAGTTCAGCGTCAGGTTGTAGTTCTGGAGATGCAGGTGCGACGCATCGAGGTACGTATAACGCACGTCCGAGAACATCGCGCCGATGAGGGCCGGGCCCCAGCGGTAGAAGCCGCCCGTGGCGAAGATGCGCTGCTGGTTCGCGTAGACGTTCGCACGCGTGGCGCTCTTCGAGAAGATCAGCAGCGGGCTGGCGTAATCGTTGGCGATGGCGCCGTCGTTGTTCGTGCCGCTGAACGGGTTGTTGTACTGCGCGTAGGCCGCATTCCAGTCGAAGTCGGCGTACTTGTAGGCGAGGCCGAAGCTGTAGGCATTGTTGTTACGGAAGCCCGTGGCCGAGTTCGAGAAGCCGTATTGCGCCGTGCCGTGGAAGCCGCCGAGCGTCGGGCTCACCCACTTCACTGAATTCTGCATGCGGATATCGTTGTATCCGTTGTCGTTGTCGCCGATGTTCACGCCGTTGCTCGAGATGATGATCGGGCCGACGTAATCGTGAATAGTGTCGTACTGACGACCCAGCGTGAGCGTGCCCCAGGTGTTGTCCGACAGACCGACGAACGACTGACGGCCGAAGGCGCGGCCGTTCTGGGCGCCCGTGCCATTCACGATGCTGAAGCCGGCTTCGAGCGTGAAGATGGCTTTGGTGCCGTTACCGAGATCTTCCGAGCCTCGGAAACCCCAGCGCGGATTCTGGTTGGTGCCCGAGAGCGCCTGCCACGTCTTGTTGCCGCCCTGATTGCTCACGTAGCCCACGCCGCCCGAAATCAGGCCGTAAATGGTGACGTTGCTTTGCGCATGCGCGGTGGTCGCGGCAAGGCTCACTGCGGCGCATGCGCCGGCAAAGCCCATACGGGCCAGAATCGTGGTCTTCATGAGGTGTGGCGTTCTCTAGGGTATTCGGGAAGCATCTGCGCGCTTGCGAGAGACGGCGCGGCTGGGACCGAACTATAGGGAACGAGGTTGTATAAATATAATTTTGATTTTTTATATATCGATAAATTGAATCGATATAAACGGGGAAGCCGCGTGGCATCTCGGGAAGGCGGACGCCGGGCGAGTGTCGTGACCCGCCGCCTTAGCGTTGCGCGAGGCAGACACCGGCCTGAGCGGTGGTGTCTGCCGGGCTGCCGGAGGGGGAGTCGTCAGTGGGCGCGCGCGAGAAGCACCGGCGCTTGCGCGATCAGATACAGCACCGCACCGATCAGTCCGCCGACGAGGGTGCCGTTGATGCGGATGTATTGCAGATCCTGCCCAACGCTCAGGCGAATCTGCCGGGACAGATGCTCGGCGTTCCAACCATGCACCGTCGAGCGGATGTGATCCGTCACGAAGTCGGCGAAGCCCGGCGCCATGCGCTCGGCGGCGTCGAGCAATTGCGCGTCGAGCGCTTTTCGCAGCGATGCGCTGCGCGCCAGTTCCTGACCGATCCACGCTGCCGCGCCGGTGATCTTGGCGCCGATCACCGAATCGTCGCGTGCAAGATCGCGCTTCACCCAGCTTCGCCATTCGTTCCACAGACCGCCTGCATAGGCGTTCAGCGCCGTGTCGCCCTTGAGTTGTGTCTTGAATGCGTCGAGCTTCGCCTGAAATTCGGCGTCGTGCTTCAGCCGTTCGATCAGCCCCGCCACCGCTCGATCGAATGCCTGACGGAGTTGATGCGACTCGTCGGCCTCCATTTGCGCAAGCAGGCGGGTGACGGCCGCCGAGATCATGTCCGAGCCCTTGTCGCCGAGCCACGCTGACGGCAGCACTTTTTCCTTCTTCGGATGATCGGTCTTGAGCCAGTCGACGATGCGTGCCGAGATGAATTCGCGCGTCTGCGGCTCGTTGAGAAGTTCGACAAGATAGTCGAGCGTCTCGTCGAGCAGTGCCTGATGGCGGCCGTCGCGCGTGAGCGTGTCCAGAATGGCGGCCGCCGATTGCGACAGGTCCAGCCGGTCGATCATCGTGTCGAGCGCGCGGCGGATGAAGGCCTGCACGTTGCGCTCGTCCATCACGTCGAGCACGCCGCTCGCCACTTTCACCAACACCGCACTCAATTGGCGCGTGTTCTCGTGCGAGCCGAGCCAGTGCGAGACGGCATCCGCCGGATTTTGTTGCTGGATGAGCCGTACGACCGACGGCGTGTCGAGAAACTTCTCGCGCACGAAGCGGGCGAGGCCGTCACCGAGGGCGTCCTTTTTTCGGATCAGGATGTTGGTATGCCGGGCGAGGCCGGGGATCGGAATGCGCCGGAACAGCGCTTCGACCGCAAACCAGTCGGCCAGTCCGCCGACCATCGCGGCTTCGGCCGCCGCGCGAATCCAGCCCGTAGCGAAGTGCACGGGCATGAAGAGCGTAGCGATGAAAATCGCCAGCGCTACCAGCAGGAAGGACAGGGCACGCCGTTCGGCGCGTTGCAGGGCGATGGCGGGGTCCATGCGCAGGCCGGCTCCTGAAAATACAAACGCCCGACAGGTTACCCCGTCGGGCGTCGGATGATAAGTCCTGTGCGGCTTTGACTTATCGTCGGGCGATCACCTCAGGCGATTATCCGCGTTGCTTGGCCTTCAACTCGAGACGGTACTTGTGCAGCAGCGGCTCGGTGTAGCCGTTGGGCTGCGTCAGACCTTCGAATACCAGCGCGCTTGCGGCCTTGAACGCCAGCGAGTCGTCGAAGTTCGGCGCCATCGGACGATACTGCTTGTCGCCGGCGTTCTGCTTGTCGACCACGGCGGCCATGCGCTTGAGCGTCTCTTCGACCTGCGCGCGCGTGACCACGCCGTGACGCAGCCAGTTCGCCAGATGCTGGCTCGAAATGCGCAGCGTGGCGCGGTCTTCCATCAGGCCGATGTCGTTGATGTCCGGCACCTTCGAGCAACCCACGCCCTGATCGATCCAGCGAACGACGTAGCCGAGAATGCCCTGCGCATTGTTTTCGATTTCCTTGCGGATCTCGTCGGCGCTCCACTCGGCCTTGGCCACGACCGGCACGGTCAGCAGACCCGTGAGCAGCGTGTCGCGTTCCTTGGCGTAATCGATCTTCTCGAGTGCCTGCTGGACAGCCTGCACGTCGACCATGTGGTAGTGCAGTGCGTGCAGCGTGGCGGCGGTCGGCGACGGCACCCAGGCCGTGTTCGCACCGGCCTTCGGATGCGCGATTTTCTGCTCGAGCATGGCGTGCATCAGATCCGGCATGGCCCACATGCCCTTGCCGATCTGTGCGCGGCCGCGCAGGCCGGCGGCCAGACCCACGAGCACGTTGCTCTTCTCGTAGGCGGTGATCCATGCCGACGACTTCATGTCGCCCTTGCGCATCATCGGACCGGCTTCCATCGCGGTGTGCATTTCGTCGCCCGTGCGATCCAGGAAGCCCGTGTTGATGAACGCGACGCGCGATGCGGCGGCGGCGATACAGGCCGAGAGGTTCACGCTGGTGCGGCGCTCTTCGTCCATGATGCCCATCTTGAGCGTGTTGCGCGGCAGGCTGTACAGGTCTTCGACGCGGCTGAACAGCTCGTCGGCGAAAGCGACTTCGGCCGGGCCGTGCATCTTCGGCTTGACGATGTAGATCGAGCCGGTGCGCGAGTTCAGTTGATGCTTGCGGTCATGCAGCGAGGCGAGCACTGTGACCACGCCGTCGAGAATGCCCTCGGGAATCTCGCGGCCTTCGCGGTCGGTGATCGCCGGGTTGGTCATCAAGTGGCCGACGTTGCGGATGAACAGCAGCGAGCGGCCATGCAGCTTCACGGGCTTGCCATCGGCACCGGTGTACTCGCGGTCGGCGTTCAGGCGGCGGGTGAAGGTCTTGCCGCCCTTCGACACGTCTTCCGTGAGCGTGCCTTGCATCAGGCCGAGCCAGTTGCGGTACAGGTCGACCTTGTCGTCGGCATCCACGGCGGCGACCGAGTCTTCGCAGTCGATGATGGTCGTCACGGCGGCTTCGACGAGCACGTCCTTGATATGGGCCGCGTCGGTCTTGCCGATCGGGTGCGTGGCGTCAAACTGGATCTCGAAGTGCAGACCGTTGTGCTTGAGCAGCACGGCGACCGGCGCGGCAGCGTCGCCCTGATAGCCGATGAATTGGGCAGGCGTTGCCAGTGCGGTCTTGCCGCTCTTGGTCGCAATGACGAGCTTGCCGTTCTCGACGCTGTAGCCGGTGGCGTCCTTGTGCGAGCCGTCGGCCAGCGGCGCGGCCTGATCGAGGAAGCCGCGCGCAAAGGCGATCACGAGTTCGCCGCGCTTCGGGTTGTAGCCGGTGCCCTTCTCGGCGCCGCCCGTTTCGGCGATGGCGTCGGTGCCGTAAAGCGCGTCGTACAGGCTGCCCCAGCGCGCGTTCGCGGCATTCAGGGCGTAGCGGGCGTTGGAGAGCGGCACGACGAGCTGCGGGCCGGCCTGTTCGGCGATTTCATAGTCGACGTTGGCCGTGGTGGCCTTGACGCTGGCCGGTGCCGGCAGCAGGTAACCGATCTTTTCGAGAAACGCACGGTAGGCGGCGGCGTCGGCAATCGGGCCCGGGTTGGCGCGGTGCCAGCCATCGAGTTCGCCTTGCAGGCGGTCGCGCTCGGCGAGCAGGGCGCGGTTCTTCGGGGCGAGGTCGTGGACGATGGCGTCGAAGCCTTTCCAGAACGCCTCCACATCGACGCCGGTGCCCGGCAGGGCTTCCTTTTCGATGAACGCGATCAGATTGTCTGCGACCTTCAGGCCGCCACGCTGGGAAGTGGAAGTCATGATGCTGTACTCGAGTTTGAAAACCAGTTTGACGCGATGTCGTCCGGCCCCGGCGCGCGTAACGGCATATTGTTTGCCGGAAAGCGCTTCGCCAGGACAGACGGAACAGACGATAAGGGGCAGTCTTATATAAGAGTTTGAGTGTAATCCTTCTCCGGGCGATCGGAAACCCAGGATTGCGATCCGTCAGACCCCCCGTAGCTTATAGGTGGCATATGGGTTGGCATATGACACCCGTGACATAAGGCTTTGCGCCCGGTGCTCGATTTCTCGTGTGCGATTGCAGCATTCGGTATGACATTTCACTTCATGAGAAGCGTGGGCGTCGCAAATGCGAAATGGCGATGTCCACGATTGGCAGGGGAATGCGTGGGCCGCCGGGTACACTCTTCGTCTGCACCGAATGCACGCTGTGCGCCGGAACCTGGCCGCACCCCCGAGAACATCTGCCCAGGAGGCATGAGTCGTGAAACAGATCTTGATGATGAGCAGCTCCCGCAAGGGCAACCTGGGCTTTCTGGCGCACGCCGGCGATCAGGTGCACGCGGTGCTCAGGGGGCGCGTGAAAAGCGTCCTGTTCGTGCCCTACGCCGGGGGCATCACCTTCAGCTACGACGAGTACGAAGCGCGCGTGAAACCGACGTTCGACCGGCTGGGCTACGTGCTCGAATCGATTCATCGCCACAAGGACGCGCGGGCGGCCATCGAACAGGCGCAAGCCGTTGTGGTGGGGGGCGGCAATACGTTCGCGTTGCTCGACCGCATGTACAACGCGGGGATTGTGGGTCTGTTGCGCGAGCGTGTGAACGCCGGCATGCCGTACGTGGGATGGAGCGCCGGGGCGAACGTTGTCTGCCCGACCATTCGCACGACCAATGACATGCCCATCGTTGAGCCGCCGACACTCAAGGCGCTCAACCTGATTCCGTTTCAGGTGAATCCGCACTTCATCAGCGGCAAGCCGGCCGGGCATAACGGCGAGTCGCGCGAGGAGCGTCTCGCCGAGTATCTGGCGATCAATCCGGACGAGAGCGTCGTCGGTATCCCCGAAGGCACGGCACTGCACGTGCAGGGGGAGAACGCCACGGTGCTCGGCGAATTCGACGCGTTGCACTTCAGGCAGGGCGGCGCCGTCGACAAGATCGCGACGGGCAGTACGTTTGCGCTGGCGTCAATCTGAGTTGTGCGGATTCGATGCGACTGCGCATCTGACGGATGACGCCGTGAAAGATCAGTCATCCGAAAATTCTGAATTCTGACTTTTCGCACCCGATCGCGTTCTGCTGGCGTACTTCCGCTGGCAGAATGCAAGGTCAAACTGGATGCGCGCTTTCCCCTCGGAGCGTGAGATGGGATGACGGGAGATGGGGATGCCCCTCAACCGTCGTCGGCATGTTCGATGGGGGGAGCATGGTACGCAAATACACGAATCTCGAACTGACCCGAGACCAGAAGCGCAGCATCAAAGCACTATGCGAGCGAAACAATTACCGAGGGGTTGTTTCCCTTGTTTCCGACTACGTCTGGATCCTTGCGGCTTGTGCGCTGTCGCTAAAGGTACATCCGTTGCTGTACCCCTTGTCGATCCTGATTATCGGGACACGACAGCGCGCATTGGCAAGTCTTTTTCATGACGCATCGCACGGAATCTTATTCAGATTCCAGGGATTGAATCGCGCTGCGGGCCGAGTCTTTTGCGGCTGGCCAGTCATGCAATCCATGCTGGCTTATCGCCGATCCCACGTGATCGCACACCACGCCCGATTGGGCGATGCCGTTCGCGATCCGGATTTCCGGGAATTGAACGACGCGGGAGTGTATGAGACCCCACGAGGTCCGCGCTTTTTCCGGCGATTCGTTCTAAGCGCGATAGGCGGTCGTTTGACGATCCGGTACATCAAATCTCTCCTCCTGAGTCGCTTGTCGTTCTCATCCCGGCCGAACGAGACGCAGATCGAGTCTTGGTTGATCGTCGCCTTTCATGTGTCCATCGCTGCCACTGCCTACGCTTACGGCTGGTTGGGGAGCCTGATGCTCTTTTGGTGGATCCCTTTGGTTCTGGTCTTTCCCCTCGTCGGCTGGTTCAGCGAGTTATCGGAGCATTACCCATTCATGGAGGCGGCCAACGAGTGGCCATTCAGCTCGCGAAACCGATATTCCTTCTGGGTCGAGCGCCTGTTCATCGGCATGCATGGTGACTCGTTTCACCTGACACATCATCTGTTGCCCGGCGTTCCCCATTGGCATCTCGCTGCCGCGACCCGGATTCTCAGGGCAGACCGTGCGTTCGCGGAATGGGACGACAGGTGGGGCGGCATCTTCTCGTCGGACCGTAAAAGCCGAGTGTCCTTTATCCACTTCGTGAAAACACCCTCGACGCCCTGACGGTGCCGTTTCAGCGCCACCGCAAACGCCATATTCGAAATGCGCTTCTTCGCTCGAACGAGCTATGGGCCCGAGGCCTGTGCGCTGCTCGCCGCCCTCTTGAACGGCACGATCGGTGTATTGACGCGCACCGGATTCGATCAAGGGGCAACGCCCGGCTTGATCGCCTTCTGGAAGTGCTTCGGCGCATTCGTATTGGTCGCTGGACTCTGCGCATGTCGACCGCAGCTAAGGCAGCAAACCGTCAGTCTCGTCAGACGCTGGCCGCAGTTTGCGTGTCTTTCGCTACTGGGTATCTTCGGTCTTTACTCCTTTGAAACGAAGGCGTTCGCGCAGGCGTCGATTCCGCTGGTTTCCTTCCTCACCTATGCCGCAGGCGGTGCCACTATCGCGTTATCCGGCCTGTTGCTTGGGGAAAAGGTCACGCGCCAGACGATTATCGCCTTCGCTGCGATCGTCGTGGGTGTGGGATTGATGAGCCTGTTCGAGCACGGCGTGACCGGTAGTTTGTCCGGCATTGTGCTGGCGTTGGCTGGCGGGTGCGGCTATGCGCTGTTCATCTTCCTTTCCAAGTGGTTCAGGATCGGTTCGGGATTGCCTCAACTGGTATGGCTCTTCGGATTCGGAAGTCTGTTTCTGCTGATGCCGCTTTTGCGCGAGGGCTTCGCGATACCTGAGGGTTCCACATGGATAACCGTGTGTGCGCTCGTCTTGCTTCCCACCATCGGTGGCTTCTATTTCACAACGCGTGCGGTGGAAGGCGGGCAAGCCAGCAAAGTGCAGATCATCGAGACCAGCGATCCCCTGTTTGCCACGCTTTTTGGATTCGCGCTGCTTGGCGACCGATTGAGCGATGCAGGGATGCTTGGCGCAGGTTTGATTGCGGTGGGACTCCTGATCGCGGTCTGGCATCGGCCCGACCGATGTTTGCATAGCGCATCAGCCGAGTGACCAAACAAAACCGCCGCCCGGGCGTGAGCCTCGGGCGGCGGTCGGTCGGCACGCGTCATGAGGGAGTGCGGCGATGCCGTCCCTCGTGCTGGCAGTGTCGATCCGGTATCAGGCGTCGTCGTCGAGCCACGGCACTTCGACGTCGGTCAGGAAGGCGACCATCGCGAGCGGACGCGCTTCATGGCGGCCCATCTTGCCATCGGCGCGATGCCACACCACCCGGAACGTCTCCGGATACTTGTCGGCGATCAACTGCACGGTGCGCAGCTCTTCTTCTTCGGCCTCGTCGATGGGGCCGTCGAACGACAGCACGAGTGCCTGCGGCCACACACCGTTTTCCGGGTCGTAGACCTTGTCGCCGTTAGGCACGTCTACCACCGCTTCGACGCCGATCGTTGCCGACGCCGCCACGATCATCTCGCCAAGCGCGCGCAGTAGCGCAGTTGCACGGGCAGAGTTGATCTGGCGCATGGCGAGATCGCCGCGCGTCAGCGCTTGTTCCAGCTTGGGATCGGTTTTTTGTTTGGACATGCGGTTCCTCGGTAAAGCGTTAGCCACCACGTAGCGGCCGTGCCATGTCGCTGCGACACCGGCGTCATACGTGGGGTTCCGATGCTACCACCGTCGCGCACGCCGGGGCGCATTACAATGCGGGTTTTCGATATTTCCGGTTTTCCGCACGCCGCCGCTCTTCGGCCTGCGCTGCCCTGGAGCCACGCTGTCATGGATTCGCCAAAGTCGTCAAAGCCCGCCCAAGCCGGTCAGTCGCCGCAAAACGCCACGCCGGGGGCGAGCGATGTCTATATACGCCTGCTCGGCGAAACTGCCAAGATCGACTGGAAGGATCTGGAGTCCTTTTTCGCGCGCGGCGTGCTGCTATACGTTGCCCCCGGTGTTGATCTCGTGTCGGTCGCCGAGGCGGTTGCCAACGACGATAAGGACACCGTGTCCCAATGGCTTTCGTCGGGTATGGTGCAACGTATGCAGGCCGAACACGCGACCGATTTCGCCGCGCGCACGCCGGCGTTGTGGGCCGTCGTCGTGGCGCCCTGGGTGCTGGTGCAGGAGCGCGGCATCGTCGTGTAATGAATCGGCGTTGCGGCCGCTCCCGATGCGGCGTGATGCCTCGCGGTTATTCTGTAACCCCCGCCTCGACGAGGCGTCGCGTGCAATCTTCCAGCAGATCTTGCGCGACGACCGACGCGTACGCGTAGTCTGCGTCGAGCGATTCCATCATTTCATGCGCGGTGTACAAGCCGGCTTCGCGAGAGAGTGAGCCAGCCAGCTCGCGCGCGAAGTCGTCGCTCAGCGTCGAGAGCAGACGCCGTTCTTCCAGCGGCAATTGCAGCTTCGAGCGCGATAGCCACATTTGCGCGAGTGTGGCGCCCTGCTTGTCCGTCATCCACTGTCCATGCTCGTAGAACGCCGACAGACGCTCGGCCGTCAACGCGAACAGCAGCGCGCGGCGGGTGTTGAAATTCAGACGAATCGGAGTGGCTTCCGGCATGACGGCAACCGCATTAAGCGGACAAAATCGGGATCAGGGGGCAAAGGTATCACGCGAAGAGTCGCAGCAGCGCATTGCGGGCGTGCCGGATCAGATCGGTTTCGTCGGCGCGTCCGGGCAGCAGGTGGAATTCTGCGCGCGGCAGCGGCGGCAGACCGAGGGACGGCGGGCACACGATGAGATCGGACGTGAGTGCCGATTCGTTCAGGCACGAGATGCCCAGCCCTGCACCGAGCGCCAGTTGCATGCCGGCCACGCCCGCTGCGGAGTGAGAGACGCGGTAAGGCACTTTGTGTCGCTCGAGCACACCGAGCACGAGGCTTTGCAGCGCGCACGACGGCGGCAGCGTCACCAGCGGCAGCGGTTCGCCGACGGGCTCGGCCAGCGACGACGACATCGCCCACACGAGACGTTCGCGGCGCACCAGCGTGCCCGGCGTTCGATAGCCCAGCGCTTTGGCGCCTCGGCCGACATCCTCGTTCATCAGGCGCAACGCCAATCCCACATCGAAGTGTTCGCCAGTCAGCGCGGTGCGCTCGATCTGCGCACTTTGCATGGCGCTCACATGCAGGCGCAGGCGCGGATACAGACTCGTGAACCGTTTGAGGACACGGCCAACGTCGTGCGGACGGTAGTAATCGGTGATGGCGATGCGCAACTCGCCATCGAGCAGCACGCCTTGCAGGTCTTCGAACGCCGCCTCGGACAGCGCCGAGATCTGCCGCGCATAGGCGAGCAGTCGCGTGCCGGCGGGGGTGGGTCGCATGCCTTTGCGCGAACGCACGAGCAACGGCTGTCCGGCACGCGCTTCGAGCTTCTTGAGCTGCTCGCTGACGCTCGATTGCGACAGAAAGATCTGCTCTGCGGCTGCCGAAATGCTGCCGGCGTCGTGAACGGCGATAAAGGTACGCAACTGCGTGAGATCGAAGGCGCGGGCGTTCATGGTGGCTCTTGGGAAGTCTCGCTTTTGAAGAGGCGTCGGAGGCGCGCACCGCACACCGCCTACATTCGGAGTTAATCCGGAAAAAACGATATAAGGCATCGAATTTTCCCGCTTTTCCGATGGATTGTCTATCCGTAGGATGCGGAGCATGGCGTCTTGAACCCAGGCTTCACGGGGAGATGGACGCCGCGACTTCTCTCCTCTGAGCCGCGTGCCTGTGGGCCGCGCACCGTGTCACACATGAATGAACGCCTATGTACTGCCCCTGCTACCGCCAATCAGGCGCCACCTGTTCTGGCCGTTCCGGCTGTGCCAACCGTTACCCACGCCCTCGGTCGTAACCATCGCTGGAAGGTATTGGGCGTCGGCGTGGCGGCCAACGGTAGCTTTGCTGCCGCCATGGGCGGCATTCCCGCCACCGCCGTGCAGATGCGCAGCGCTTACGGGCTGGCTAACGGCGATCTCGGCATCGTGCTCGGCATGATCGGCCTGGGTATCGCCATTTCCGAATTACCGTGGGGCATGCTCACCGATCGCTGGGGCGACAGGCGGGTGCTGCTTGTCGGGCTGCTGGTGACGGCGGCGGCGCTCGCCGGCCTGGCGTTGTGGGGGGTGCCGACGGCACATTTCGTGCCGTCGATGCCGATGCTCGCAGCGGGGATGCTGGCCATCGGCGTACTCGGTGGCAGTGTGAACGGATCGAGCGGGCGCGCGATCATGCGCTGGTTTCATGATAGCGAGCGCGGTCTGGCGATGAGCGTGCGGCAATGCGCCGTGCCGATGGGCGGCGGCATCGGTGCGCTGGTATTGCCGGGCACGGCGCTGTATTTCGGCTTCCGCGCGGTGTACTTCGAATTGGCGCTCGCGTGTGTCGCCGCCGCATTCATGGCGTGGCTGTGGTTGATTGAGCCGCCGGAGGAACCGCACGAACCGGATGACAAGGTGAGCACGGCAGCCCGTGCCGCGAGCGCTACGGGCGGGCGTCCCGCCGCGAGCTACACCCCGTTGCGCGACGCGCGCTTACTGAGCACAGCGCTGGGCATGGCAGTGCTCGTGATGCCGCAAGTCGCCGTATTGACGTTCGGCACCGTGTTTTTGCATGACTTTGCGCACGTGAGCGTGGCGACGATCTCGTTCACGCTAGTCGCTGTGCAGACGGGGGCTGCGATCACGCGTGTGTGGAGCGGGCGTTATACGGACAAGCGTCGTAATCGCCCGGTGTATTTGCGCGTGTGCACGATTGTCGTCGGCGTGGTTTTCGCGCTTCTGGCGCTGCTCGTGACGGCGCTCGCGCATCGCCCCGATTGGCTCGCACACGGCACACCGTGGTTGATCGCGCTGTTGATTGCGGGCGGCGTCGTCGCGTCGGCGTGGCACGGTGTCGCATTCACGGAGCTGGCAACGCTCGCGGGCGCCTCACGTGCCGGGACAGCGCTCGGCATCGGTAACACAGGCGTCTTCCTGACGATGTTCCTTACGCCGCTCACGATCCCGCTGCTGCTGTCGATTGGCGGTTGGGGGCTGGTATGGGCGGGTGGCTTGATTTGCGCCGCGCTGGCGTGGCCGCTCTTTGTCTGGTCGCATCGCGACCGGTCGCGCGGCTGAGCCTTGGCGAAAGTCATAAGCGCGGTCATCGGGAGTCGACATGGCTGAGGGGGATGCGTTGCGTGGCCTATTCGTTGGTCGCGAAGCGGCGCGAGCGCTTTCGCATCCCTAGCCCTTAGGGGGGGGCGTTAGGACATCGCCAACGGGCATCTTGAGCGCTGCGGCGAGAGGCCCCATCATGAGCATCGATTCATACGTGTGAAATTCTGGAACGCTCACCGAGGAAGCGATGACATGAGAGATCTGCCGCCTACCGCCACTTTGCGCACATTTGAGGTCGCGACACGGCACGCGACGTTTACCTCTGCGTCAGAGGAGCTGCACATCACCCAAAGTGCGGTCAGTCATCAGCTAAAGCACCTCGAAGACCTGTGGGGGTTGCAGCTGTTCGAGCGAGGCAAGTCATTACGCCTGACACCTGCAGGTGCAGCCCTCGCGCCGATCGTGCGTGAGTTCTTCATGAGTCTGGGGGCAACGCTCGCCGACCTGAGAGAGAAAAAAGGCCGAGTCCGGCTGAGGGTCAGTACGACGTATTCCTTTGCCCTGAAATGGCTGTTGCCCCGGCTGCCGAGTCTGTCCCGGCAGCACCCGGAAATTCTGGTCACACTCGAAACCACCGACACTGCCATCAAGTTTTCGAGCACGGAACCGGAGGTTGCGATCCGTTTCGGTAGTGGAAATTACCCGGCACTGCATTCGGATTTCATGTTCAGGGAGCAGATTTTTCCGGTGGCCAGTCCCGATCTTCTGAACCGCTTTGGCGTACCGTGCGAACCTGTCGAATTATTACGCTACCCGCTGCTCACGCGTGATGGCTCAGATTTGGTGCCGAAATGGGCGCTTTGGTTTCAACACGTCGGGGTGGCCATATCGGCGCTCAAGGAAAGCGTCAGATTTGCCGACACCAACATGACGATTGAAGCGGCGCTGTTGGGGCAGGGGATTGCACTGGCAAGAAGTGGACACGTTGAAGCCGAGATCGGCGACGGCAGTCTGGTCCGACTGTTTGACGTCCCATTCCCTTCTCCGGTGGCCTACTACTTTGTCTGCCCGAAGGGCGTCGAGTCACAGCCCCACATCGTCAACTTTCGCCACTGGCTGCTGGCGGAGTCCGGCAAGGCTCAGCAAAGCTATCGGTAACCCATGAGGATTGACTCATCATGCAATGAGGAGACTTCGCTTAACCAAGGGGCCGACGATGCTTAGTATGGCGCATGCCTTTTCACATCGTTCTCCTGGTACTGATGGCGGCCCTTCTGCACGCCAGTTGGAATGCGCTGCTGCGTGGCGGGGCCGACCGGCTTTGGTCGATGACGATCATGTGTGTGGCCGTTGCGATCGCCAGCGCCACAATCGCCCTGTTTCTGAAGCCGCCAGCCGAAGCCAGTTGGGGGTATGCCGTGCTTTCCGCGGTGCTGCACGTTGGCTATAACCTGTTTCTTGTCAGGAGCTATCGCGCGGGCGAACTCGGGCAGACCTATCCGATTGCACGAGGCTCCTCCCCCGTGATGATCGTCGTCGCGGCATCGGCGTTCGCTGGAGAGAAAATCGGGATCGATGCCCTGCTCGGCGTTGTGCTGGTGTCAGGCGGTATCGTTTTCCTGGCCTTCAACGGGCGCGGGCTTGCGGTCACCAGCCTGCCGTACGCCTTGGGAACCGGGTGTTTCATTGCTGCCTATAGCGTGGCAGACGGCATCGGCGTGCGCCTGTCCGGCGCTCCGCTGGCCTACACGGTCTGGATGTGCGCCTTGTGGGGCATCTTGATGCCAGTGGTGTACATCGGGCTGCGCGGCGCAGGTAGTTTGCTGGCCATCCGCCCCGGATTCACCCAGGCATTTGTCGGCGGGTTGGTCTCTCTTCTGGCCTACGGGATTGTGATCTACGCCATGGCTGGCGCGCCCATGGGGGCGGTATCGGCGCTGCGCGAAACCAGCGTGCTTTTCGCAGCGTTGATTGGGTATTTCTTCCTTGGCGATGCGTTGACCGTTCGGAAGATGCTGGCGTGCACCGTCATTGCCATCGGGGCGGCGATCATCGGATGACGCTCACATTAACGAGCGTCGCGCACTCGTATGACCGGAATGACAAGACGACAGGAGAACCACCACGATGTCTGAGAATCCATCCGTTGCCATCCTGGGCCCGGGGGCAATTGGCACGACTGTCGCTGCTGCGATGCATGCGGTTGGACGCACGCCGGCGATATACGGCCGTACGATGCATGAGCACCTGGTGCTGCGTATCGATAGCGATCGCATTGTGGTTCCTGGTCCGGTGCGGATTGATCCTGTCGAGATCAGGGGCACATTCGATCTGGTGTTCGTCGCGGTCAAGTCGACACAGGTGGCGGCAGCCGCCTCCTTGCTTTCGGCACTGTGCGACGCAAGGACGGTGGTCTGCGTGCTGCAAAACGGTCTTGAGCAGAAAGCGCTTGTTGCGCCGCACTTGCATGGGGGGCCAGTGCTGCCCTCGGTGGTCTGGTTTCCCGCACAACGCGAACCGGATGCCTCGGTTTGGCTGCGTGGCCAAGCGCGCCTCACATTGCCTGACGCGCCGGGGACCCGCCTGGTGCTCGAGGCTTTGCGTGGCACATGGTGTTCGGTCGACGTCGCGACGGATTTCACATCCGTCGCTTGGCGAAAGCTCCTACAGAACGCGGTAGCAGGGTTGATGGTGCTGACAAATCGTCGCGCAGGCATGTTCTCCCGAAGCGACATCGCCGGGCTGGCGCTCGCCTATCTACGGGAGTGTCTTGAGGTGGCTCGTGCGGCGGGTGCAACACTGGGCGACGACGTCGCGCAAGCGATCGTGGATCAATTTGCCCATTCCCCGCCCGACTTGGGCACGTCGATCCTCGCCGACCGGCAAGCCGGGCGCCCGCTCGAATGGGACAGCCGAAACGGGGTGGTGCAGCGATATGCGCGTGCGCGCGGCATCCCTACGCCAATCAGCGATCTGATCGTGCCACTTCTGGCTGCGGCCAGTGACGGGCCAGGTTAAGTCGCGGAGTCCGGGAAGGGGGCAGAATCTCTGCGGGTTCAGGGCAGGTGAACGTTGGCCACGAGAAAGTCGAGAAACGCGCGCACGCGCGCGGGCAAGTGGCCGCCCTGCCCGACATACACCGCATGCACCGGTTCCAGATCGCCGGGATTGTAGTCTTCCAGCACGGTGACGAGCCGTCCCGCACGCAAATCGGCATCGACGTGATAGCGCGAATGGCGGGCCAGACCCAGCCCCTCGATCGCGAGCTTGCGCATGGTATCGCCGTCGCTCACGGCCATGTTGCCGATCTGCGGATAGTGCGTGATACCGCCGGCGCCGTCGAGAAACGGCCACCCCTGCACCTGACGGTCGAAATTGAAGGCCATGACGTTGTGATGAATCAGGTCGGCTGGGGATCGCAACGGGCCGTTGCGCGCGAGATACTCGGGCGACGCGACCACATGCAGGCGGCTCTCGCCAAGCTTGCGGGCCACCAACCGCGAGTCACGCAGCGGACCTGCGCGCACGGCAACGTCGGCACGCTGCTCCAGCAGGTCGACCACCGTATCGGTGAGTGTCAGATCCAGACGGATCTCGGGGTACTGCGCCAGAAATGCCGGAATCACCGGCAACAGATAGAGCGAGCCGATCGGTACGCTCGAATTCACGCGCAGCAGGCCGCGCGGCACGGCCCCGGCCGCAGCTTCGCGCTCGGCCGCTTCGATGTCGGCCAGCACGCGCAACGCGCGCTCGTGGAACGACGTGCCCTCGGGCGTGAGTTGCAGACGACGCGTCGAGCGATTGAACAGGCGCGCTCCCAGGCGAGACTCGAGCCGGGCAATCAGCTTGCTTACGGCAGACGGTGTCATATGCAACGCGCGCGCCGCCGCCGAGAAGCCGCCATGCGCCACGACCCGCACGAAAACTTCCATATCGCCTGAGCGATTGACGTCCTGTCGACCCATCGAATGTGTCCCTGTCCCTTGCCACAACTGGCTTTGCGCGACGCTGTGACGCCAAGTCACAAATCATTTTCCTTCGCGCAGTCTATTTCATCAATGCGAGGGCGTCTATATTCCGCACATCGGTTACGGCTGTCACCTCGGCGGCGTGACCTTTCCTTATATTCAGACAGGAGTCTTCCGTGCCCATCGCCCTCTACGCCCTGACCGCCGGTGCCTTCGGCATCGGCGTGACGGAATTTGTCATCATGGGTCTGCTGCTCAACGTCGGCGCCGATTTCGGTGTCTCGATCGCGGCCGCAGGCTTGCTTATCTCCGGTTATGCGCTGGGTGTCGTCGTTGGCGCCCCGCTCATGACAACCGCCACCGCCCGCTGGCCGCGCAAGACGGTGCTGCTGGTGCTCATGGCGATCTTCACCATCGGTAACGCCGCGTGTGCGCTGGCGCCGAGCTACGGGGCGCTGATGGCTGCCCGCGTGCTGACGTCGTTCGCCCACGGTACGTTCTTCGGTGTCGGTTCGGTCGTCGCAACCGGTCTGGTGCCGCGTGAGCGCCGTGCGTCGGCCATTGCCGTGATGTTCACGGGGCTGACCGTCGCCAACATTCTCGGCGTGCCGTTCGGTACGTGGCTGGGTCAGCACTTCGGCTGGCGCGCCAGCTTCTGGGCGGTCACGGTCATTGGCGCACTCGCGTTCCTCGTGATCGCCTGGTTCGTGCCGAAGATTGCAGCACCGAAGGATGCGGGTGACTGGCGTGCCGATCTGCGTGCACTGGCACGCCGTCCGGTGCTGCTCGGCTTGCTTACGACGGTGCTCGGTTGGGTAGGTGTGTTCGGCGTATTCACGTACATTGCCCCGCTGCTCACCGAAGTCACCGGTTTTGCCGAAGGTGCCGTTTCGCCGATTCTGCTGATCTTCGGCGGCGGCCTGGTGATCGGTAACCTGCTTGGCGGCAAACTCGCGGATCGTCGCGTGGTGCCGACCGTGTTGGGCAGCTTGCTGGCGCTCTCCGTCGTTCTCGGGCTGATGACCTTTGCGCTGCACTCGCACTGGCTGGCCATCGTGTTCGTGGCCCTGCTTGGCGCGGCAGCGTTCGCGACAGTCGCACCGCTGCAACTGTGGGTGATGGAAAAGGCCTCGGGGGCGGGGGAAAGCCTCGCATCGAGCTTCAACATCGCCGCCTTCAATCTCGGCAACGCCATCGGCGCGTGGCTGGGGGGCTTCGTCATCGACCACGGTCCGGGTCTGGCGGCGGTGCCCTGGGTGGCCGCGCTCGTGCCGCTGGCCGGCGTGGGTGTTGCGTTGCTCAGCCTGCGCCTGGACCGTCGCGATGCGAGCCTGCAAGTCGCGACGAACTGAGAAACGCCTGCGCTGTAACGTGCTCGATGGCCTGACGCCCTTGCGTCAGGCCATCACGCCCACAATCACACTGGCGGCCGGGAATACGGCTGTTGCGCCAACGCCTTCCGCCAGTCCCCGAGCCGCCAGCGTCTCGTGCGGCATGACGGCGGCGAGCCGGCTGCCACCGGGCAACGCCAGCATGATTTCGGCTTGTCCGGCGTCGTCGGTGATGGCGTCGACCGTGCCCGAGAGCCGGTTTGCCGTTGGCAGTCCTGCGAGATCTGCGCCGCGCGCGATATCGATCCATGGCGCCTTGATGAGCGCGAACGCATCGCCACCGATGGCAAGCCCCAACGTTTGCGTGCTGTGATGCGTGAGTGACGCCGTAATCGCTTCGCCGCCGGGCAAGGTCAGCGTGACTTCGTCGTTCACACCACAGCGTCGAATGTCGGTGATGGTGCCGTGCAACTGATTGCGTGCACTCGTTTGCAGACCGAGCCGGGCGATCACGGGCCACTGCTCGTCGAAATGTTCCAGATCGTTGGCCACGCGCGCGAGGAATTGCCGTTGGGCCGCTTCTACCGCCCGAAAGGCCGCCACGAGTTTCGCGCCGCGCGCGGTAAGGCGTGTGCCGCCACCGCCGCGACCGCCTGTGCTGCGCGCGACCAACGGCTCGCCGGCAAGCTGATTCATCGCATCCACGGCATCCCATGCCGCCTTGTAACTCATGCCCGTGGCCTTTGCCGCCGCAGTGATCGATCCGTGTGCGGCAATCTGTTCGAGCAGTGCAATCCGGGCCTGACCACCGAGCGACGAGTTGCCGCGATGCAGCCAAAGCGAACCGCTCACTTGCAGGGCGTCATTCATTTCGTCGTGTAAAACGCCGTCCGGCATTGAAGAAGGTTCGGAAACCATAGTGATTTTCTCGATCAAACGCAGCAGGTGACCGCATTGTAGAAGGTGGGCGAACCAGCGAAAACCGGCGCTGGACGCGGAAGTGTTGCGGCGCACCAACGAAGCGCACTTCGGCCGCCCTTTTGGGGGACGAATGGGGGACGTTTCTCCACTACATTGAATTTCGCCGCATGCCCCCCCAGTGCCGGTCGGCGTCGCGTCAGGCTGAAGTTCAGGTTTGATGCGGCTTGACCGGGAATGCGACGTTTGCCGAAGTGCCCACTCACCTGACACAACAGAAACGGGGTGAAATGATGCGCGTCAGGAATATCAAGGAAACGGTTGACGGGGCTCGATACTATCGTCTGGTTCGCACGCTGCCCAACGGCAAGCGACATCAGATGCAAATCTCTTTCTCCGCGGGTGAAATGCGCTTCAGACGTTTCGTCGCACAGCGATTGTGGTTGCTGCGCGCCGAAATGAGGGATAGCACGCGTGCGGCAGCTATGCCCGCACCGCGCAACAATATGCCGCAGTTGGTCTTCTGATCTCTTCGCAGTACCGTCAGGCAAAACGCCTGGCCGGTTGTGTTTTCCGGTCAGGCGTTTTCGTCGTGCGTTGCGCTGGTGCTCAAACCGCCTTGGGTTGCGTCAGGGGCGTGATCGGTGTGACTGTCGCAGACACCTGCTTCACCGTCGCGCCCGCATGGGCCACCGCAAACGGCACCAATTCGTCGAACGAGATCGGCCGCGCGAACAGGTATCCCTGTGCGTAGGTGACGTTGCGCTCGCGCAGATAATTCGCCTGCATTTCGCTCTCGACACCCTCAGCAACGATCGTCATCCCCATGCGCTCGGCCAGATCGATGATGGAGTCGCAGATGTTGCGCGTGACCACGTCGTCTTCGGTAACCGGCAAGAACTCCTTGTCGATCTTCAGATAGTTGAAGTCGTAGCGCTTCAGGTAGCCGATGGAGTTGTTCTCGGCGCCGAAGTCGTCCAGTGCCGTTTCGATACCCCGGCGCTGGAGTTCCGCCATCACGTTGCGCGCGGCTGCCGAGTCGCGAATGACATAACGTTCGGTGATCTCGGCGATGAGCGGATAGGTGTCGTTCAGCGACCCATAAATCCGTTCGATATCCTGCACGATGGTGTTATCCCGCAAGTGGCGCTCGGCGAGATTGATCGCAATATGAAAGCCTTGCGGTAACGCGCCCTTCGCAACGTCGTTGCGAATCAGCTTAAGCAACGAACGTGTGAGTTCGATAATCAGACCGTTGCCCTCCGCGATGGGAATGAAGGCGTCGGGCCGGACCAGACCGGCCACGGGGTGATGCCAGCGCACCAGCGCCTCGGCACCGGTGCAGCGTCCCGTCGCCAGCTCCATCACGGGCTGGTAGTACACCTTGAATTCGTTGCGTTTGATGCCGAGTGCGATCTGTCGCCGCATGAACTGCGCCGGGCTGAGATGGCGGAACGTCAGAATGCCCAGCAAGACCGCGATCACGGCGCCGAAGGATAGAAAGATGGGGGTGTAATTGGCAATCAGCCTGCGGGTCAACGACGGGCTACCCGCGAGCGACGTCGCGAAGAGTTCCGAGGTGAGTGTAGTTTGCGCGCCGCGCGTGGCGACATTGGCGGATTCCAGCGTTGGCGCCTCGGACGTCAGCGATAGCTTCCCGATGGTCATCGCCGTCCATTCGAGATTGTTGTTCTTCACGCTATGTAAAGACTCGGTGAGGTACACCCCGTCGACAAATCCCAGCACGCCGTCGGTGGCGGAGGTGGGAACGAAAATCGCCAACGCAGGGGCGTCTCGAACATAAGGCGTGCTGGCGACAAAAAGGGCGCGCGTTCCCGTGAGTAACGGCACCAGTTCGTTCGGCAGCGGCATATCGATGGCCTCGTTCGTGCGAAGCACCGACGAGCAATACATCTTGCCGTGAGACACAAGCCAGATGGAACGAAAGTAAGGGCTGAGCGTACCTTCGGCCTGTAGCGCGCTGTTGACCTCGCTACAGTTGCGCCCGACCCAGGCGGTGGCACCCTGAAGCGTGGTGTCGGCGCGGTCGACAATGCGCTCGAGCGCATCGCGTTGGCGTTCGGCCTCTTCCTGCAAAATCGTTTGCGATGCGCCGACGACGCGTAACCAGCCGAGCAGGAGAACAATAAGAAGCGTGACCGTCACCACAAGCCCGGTCACCAGCCACTGCACGACTCTGGAATGTTGAATCATGTTTTGCCGCGAACCAAGGAAGGAGTAGGGCCCTTGTGCTTTGTGCTGCATGGCACAACTCGTCAATCGACTCTACACGAATCCCTGACGCCGACCAACGCCCGATAAACCCGCACAAACCCTTGCGATAAAGGGCCGGGCCGGCTCGTCGGTGGTATATCAGGGGCCAGATCCGCGACCACCTGCCGAGCCCCTCTTGTCGTTTTCTACAACGCATGCAGCGGTGGGCTGGGATGGCGGAATCGCGACAAAACTTGGCGTAACGACGATTTACGCATGCTCTACACTTCACTTATTCAATTTTCGGCAGAAAATGGGATATATCCCAACTTTCATGCATATCTGCACGAAAGCCGCCGGAAAGTTCGATTTTCCAAAGCCTTTGACGTAAATCCTCATCCCATGTCGAGTCAACCTGCAACGTCCCTTCCCGGCGCCTCCTCGCCGGCTGCGCAGGGCACGGCGTTTCGCGTGCTGTCTGCGATCAGCTTCTCCCATTTGCTCAACGACATGATTCAGTCGTTGATCCTGGCCATCTATCCGCTGCTCAAGGCGAGCTTTGACCTGAGCTTCGGCCAGGTCGGTCTGATCACGCTCACGTATCAGATCACGGCGTCGTTGTTGCAACCGGTCGTCGGTCTCTATACCGACAAGCATCCGAAGCCATATTCGCTGCCGGTCGGCATGGGTTTCACGCTTGTCGGCCTGCTGTTGCTGGCGGTCGCACCGAACTTCGGCGTGCTGCTGGTCGCGGCTGCGCTCGTCGGCATGGGCTCGTCGGTGTTCCATCCGGAGTCCTCGCGCGTCGCACGCATGGCCTCGGGCGGACGCCACGGCATGGCGCAATCGTTCTTCCAGGTCGGCGGCAACGTCGGCTCGTCGCTTGGCCCGTTACTCGCCGCGCTGATCATCGTGCCGCATGGCCGCGGCAGCGTGGCGTGGTTTTCCGTGGCGGCGCTCGTGGCGATTGCGGTGCTGTTCCAGGTGAGCCGCTGGTATGCCTCGCAGCGCGCCGCGAGCAAGGGAAAGCCGGCGGCGCGCCGGGGCGGCCACGCGCACCTGTCGCGCGGCAAGGTGATATTTGCCATCGGCATTCTGCTGGTGCTCATCTTCTCGAAGTACTTCTATCTCGCGAGCATCAGCAGCTACTTCACGTTTTATCTGATCAGCAAGTTCCACGTGTCGGTGCAAAGCGCTCAGGTACATCTGTTCGTGTTCCTGTTCGCTGTGGCGGCGGGCACGATGATCGGCGGGCCGCTGGGCGACAAGATTGGCCGTAAGTATGTGATCTGGGGTTCGATCCTCGGCGCGGCACCGTTCACGCTGATGCTGCCGTACGCGAATCTCTTCTGGACCGGCATTCTGACGGTTGCGATCGGCCTGATTCTCGCCTCGGCGTTCTCGGCCATTCTCGTCTATGCGCAAGAGCTGATTCCGGGCAAGGTCGGTACCGTGTCGGGGCTGTTCTTCGGCTTCGCGTTCGGGATGGGAGGCGTGGGTGCCGCCGTGTTGGGGCAACTCGCCGACTCGACGAGCATCGACTTCGTCTACCACGTGTGCGCCTATCTGCCGCTGCTGGGTATCGTGACGATTCTGCTGCCTGATGTCGAAGGCAAAAAGAAGGTGGCTGCGGCCTGAGGCCGCTGCTTGCAGGATTCGCCGGTGCCTGTACACCTGCGACGCAATGAAAAACGCCGGCCCGAGATTTCGGGGCCGGCGTTTTTCTTGTCTGATGCCGCGAAGGCAAGGGGGATTACTGCGTGCCGCGCTTTTGCAGTTCCCAGCGGCCGGTGTCGCCCTTCTTGCAGGCGGGGAGCTTGAGCAAGACTTCCTGACCCTTCGCGCCGAGCAGCACGTTCAGGTCGCGGCAGGTCTTGGTGTCGTCCTTCTGGGTATTGGTCGGCGTGAGGTGAGCCGTGATCGCGACCGAGTTGTGCGTGCCTTTGTTGGTCCACACGACGGTTTCGTTGTCCTGCTTGGTGGATAGGACCTCGTCGGCGGCCTTGGCGAACGACTCGTTGTCGGCCTTTTTCATGTAGGCCAGCGGCGAGTTGCTCATGAACATGAGATTGGAAGCGGCAAACGCGGGGGCGGCCAGGCTGGCGCCGATGACGAGCGCCGTGCCGAGTGCGACCCGGCGGGCACGCGACAGATGAGAATGCGACATTCGGAGTCCTTGAGATTGTCGACAGGGGATGAGTCCTGCATAAGGCCGTGCCGGGACTTGCGTCGACGGTCCGGCCGCAGGGAGCACGTCGATCATAAAAGAAACTGCGCGTGGAGTCATCCCGGCGCGTCGCTGGCGCACGTCACAACTCACGCGTCCGGTTTGGCGCGCTCGCCGCTGGCAGCACTGTCGCCGTCTGCGCCCGGCCTGACGTAGGCGCCGGTGCCGTGCAACTGGTCTTCGGCCAGCGCCAGCGCGCGCACCGCGCCGCGCCCCTTGCGGGCGAGCAGCATTTCCACAAGCGTCTCCACCACGGCGATGCCCGCAGTGATCGAGGGGAAGAACGACGGGCTTTCGTGCGAGAAGAGCACCGTCACGTCGGCGTCGAGGGCGAGCGGCGAGACCGTGGAATCCGTGAGCGCGAGCACGCGTGCACCGGCGGCCCGGGCGGCGCGGGCGACAATCAGCGCTTCATTGGAATAGGGTGCGAAGCTGATGACGACGACCACATCGCGCGCCGAGAGCGCGCGCAACTCCATCTCCAACGTGCCGGCCTCGCCGCGAATCAGGTGCACCGTCGGCCGGAACAGCCGATAGACGTACTGAAACGTGAACGCGATGGGGAAGCACGCGCGAAAGCCTGCCACATGGACGGTGCCCGCATTGGCGAGCAGATCGACGGCAGCGCCCAGCGACGCATTGGCGCCTGCCTCGGTCAGGTCGAGGTTGTTGTGTTGCACGCGGAACATCTCGGGCACCATGCGCGCAGCGTCGCCTTCGCGAATCACCTGACGTGCGCGACTCGCATACGGCTGCGGCCCGAGCCGGATCGATTCGAGAAACAATTCACGCAAGCCATGCCAGCCTTCGAAACCGAGATGTTGCGCGAGCCGCACGAAAGTGGCGGGTTGGACACCGGCCTCGGCGGCAATTGCCCGCATCGAACTGATCGGTACGCGCTGCGGATGATCGAGCAGGAAACGCGCGCCCGCCTGAAACTGCGGGCTGAGCTGGGGATAGCGCTCACGCAACTGCGCGTTGAGTTGATCGAGCGTTTGTGGCAGCGCTGGGGCTTCTGGCATTGGGGGATCGCAACACGGCAACGAAAGAATGTAACGATTGTTGCATGAAATGCCCCAGCCGCGCACGTGCTTTCCCCCCGATGCTCGTGGGCTTCGCGGAGACATCGAAGGTGGTCAGGGGATTGCGCGAAGTGTTGCGACGACAAAATGCATGAAACATATGTTGCAAACGAGCGGAGATACGCCTACACTTGGCGACATTGTTCGCATGCGGGTGGTTGGGGCCATCGCGCGACGCACCATCTTTCCGTCAGGGGTTCAGGCATGACTCATGTGTTTCACCGCAATCCGCGCCAAACGTTGCCCGTCGCGGTCGGCGGCCAGGGAATCGAGCTGATCGACAGCACCGGCAAGCACTATCTCGACGCCTGCGGTGGCGCGGCGGTCTCGTGTCTTGGGCACGGTCATCCCCGTGTGATCGAGGCGATGCAGCAGCAGGCGGCCCAGTTGGCGTACGCGCATACGTCGTTCTTCACGACGGAAGTCGCCGAGCATCTGGCCGACATGCTGGCCGCGAGCGCGCCCGGCGATCTGAACCACGTGTACTTCGTGAGCGGCGGGTCGGAGGGCGTGGAGGCGGCGCTCAAGCTGGCGCGGCAATACTTCGTCGAGATCGGACAGCCACAACGCCGGTATTTCATCGCGCGCCGTCAGAGCTATCACGGCAACACACTCGGTGCGCTGGCCATCGGCGGCAACGCATGGCGACGCGAGCCGTTCCTCCCGCTGCTGGTGCCGGCACACCACGTCTCGCCCTGCTTCGCGTATCGCGAGCGGTTCGAGGGCGAAAGCGATGCGACGTACGTGCAGCGTCTGGCCGACGAACTCGAAGCGAAAATTCTCGAACTCGGCGGCGACACGGTGATCGCGTTCGTGGCGGAGACCGTCGTGGGCGCCACCGCCGGTGCCGTGCCGCCGGTGGGCGACTACTTCAAGCGCATCCGCGCTGTGTGCGACAAGTACGGTGTGCTGCTGCTGCTCGACGAAGTCATGTCGGGCATGGGCCGCACGGGCTATCTGTTCGCTTGTGAAGAAGACGGCGTGGTGCCGGACATTCTGGTGATCGCCAAGGGGCTGGGCGCGGGTTATCAGCCGATCGGGGCAATGCTGTGTTCCGACAAGATATTCGACGCCGTGGTCGGCGGGTCGGGTTTCTTCCAGCACGGTCATACCTATCTGGGCCACGCGATGGCCTGCGCGGCGGCGCTGGCCGTGCAACGCACAATTGCACAAGAGCATCTGCTGGAGAACGTGAAGACGCGCGGCGAGCAACTGCGCGCCCGTCTGCGCGAAGTCTTCGCCGATCACCCGAACGTGGGCGACATACGCGGCCGGGGGCTTTTCGTCGGTGTCGAATTCGTGGCCGAGCGTGCCACCAAGCAAACGCTGCCTACGGCTGACAAGACCCATGCGCGTCTGAAGGCCGCCGCCAAGGAGCGCGGGTTGCTCATCTATCCGATGGGCGGGACGGTCGACGGCGTGCATGGCGACCATGCGCTGATCGCGCCGCCGTTCATCTGCGGGCCGGACGACATCGATCGCATCGTCGAACGGTTGGCGCTGGCGGTGGCCGATGTCACCGGCGTGAAAGCCGCAGGTGCCGCATGACGCGAGCCTTTGCCCTGGCTGTGGCGCCCAACGGCGCGCGTCGCACGCATGTCGACCATCGCGCGCTGCCCATGACGCCGGAAGCCCTTGGCGCGTGCGCGAAGGCGTGTCTGGACGCCGGCGCGGCGATGATCCACCTGCACGTGCGCAAGGCCGACGGCACGCACAGTCTCGAAGTGCCGGACTACACGGCCGGCATCGCCGCCGTGCAGCGAGCCGTGGGCAACGAACTCGTATTGCAGGTGACGACCGAGGCGGTAGGTATCTATTCGCCGGCGCAGCAGATCGCGACCGTGTACGCGCTGCATCCCGAAGCGATTTCGGTGGCATTGCGCGAAGTGTCGCCCGATGCGGCGCACGCGCCGGCGGCCGAAGCGTTCTTCTCGTGGCTCTGGCAGGAGAACATCACCGCGCAATACATCCTGTACGACACCGAAGACGTGGCGCACTATTGGCGTCTGCGCGCGAGCGGGGCGATCCGGGCGGGCCGCCATTGGGTGTTGTTCGTGCTGGGCCGGTACAGCAAGGGGCAGTTGTCGTCGCCCTCCGATCTGCTGCCGTTTCTCTCGGCCTGGCAGAACGGCGTGCAAGCGCTGGGCGAAGCTGCCGCCGCCCCCCCTTGGGCGATGTGCGCCTTTGGCCCGCGCGAGGCCGAGTGCGCGCTGGCGGCAGTGTTGCAGGGCGGCCACGCGCGCATCGGCTTCGAAAACAATCTCCACCTGCCGGACGGCAGCGTTTCGCCGGACAACGCGGCGTCGCTCGCAGCACTGACTGCGGCGGCAACCCCGCTCTCGCTCGTCCCCATGACGGCGGACGCCTTGCGCGACCTCACCCGCTGAGCGCAGGCCCGAGCCTCGCTTGCATTGGCCGGTCCGCCGAAATCGAAAATAAACCCAAATACATGGCCTGACCGGCGTTGCCCGGCCGGGCCGCTGTAATAGAATCGGCGTAACCTCAAAGAGGCCCGCGTCGCCCTCCCCCGGCACCGGGCGTGAACAACGAACGGGAGCGCGGCGTGAAACACTGGTCGATCCGACATCGCATTCTGGCCAGTTTTGGCCTGATCCTGGCCCTGATGGCTCTTATGGCGGGCGTCGCCTATACCCGGCTGGCGGCCATCGAGCAGGAGGCGCACAGCGTGGAGACCGATTCCACGCCGGGGCTGTACTACAGCACAATGCTGCGCGGCGCCTGGTTCGAGAGCTACCAGTTGCTCCAGCAAGTCGTGGCCATCGACGAGAACGACAAGACCCGCGCGATCGATCTCGACGCGCTTCGTACTGCGGATACGACGATCGATGGCTGGATCAAGGACTACGCCACCACCGTCAACCGCGCTGTCGATCGCATGCAGTACGACGAGGTGAGCGGTATTCGCCAGCAATACGGCCGCATCAGCAATCAGGTGCTCAAGCTGGTGAGCGATGGCCAGATGCCCGCCGCGCGCGCGATGCTATCGGATCAGCTCCTGCCGGAATGGGGGCGCGGGCGCTCCGCCATCCAGCGCCTGGTCGACACCAACAAGACCTTCGCCGACGAGTCGACTCGCAACATTGCCGAAGCGGTGAGGGCGGCCAAGGCGACATTGCTCATCACGCTGGCCGTGGCATTGGGGTGCGCGGTGTTGTGCGGCTGGTTGCTGTTCCGGGCGATCAGCGTGCCGCTCGCAAGCGTGATGCAGATTCTGGAAATCATGCGCTCGGGCGATCTGACCAAGCGTCTCGATCTGGCGCGCCGCGACGAATTCGGCGCATTGGAATCCGGTTTCAACCGGATGACGGATGAGTTGACGGGGCTCGTCGGGCAGGCGCAGAAGTCGGCGTTGCAGGTGACGACGTCGGTGACCGAGATTGCCGCCACGTCGCGTCAGCAGCAGGCCACGGCGTCGGAGACGGCGGCGACCACGACGGAGATCGGCGCGACGTCGCGCGAGATCTTCGCCACGTCGCGCGATCTGGCGCACACCATGACCGAAGTGGCGGGGGTGGCCAACCACGCAGCTTCGCTCGCGGGCACCGGCCACGTCGGCCTCACGCGCATGGAAGACGCCATGCGCCATGTGATGGACGCGGCGGGCTCGGTCAATGGCAAGCTGGGCATCCTCAACGAGAAGGCGGGCAACATCAATCAGGTCGTCACCACGATTACGAAGGTTGCCGACCAGACCAACCTGCTCTCGCTCAACGCAGCCATCGAGGCCGAGAAGGCAGGCGAGTACGGACGCGGTTTTGCCGTCGTGGCCACCGAGATCCGGCGTCTGGCCGACCAGACGGCTGTCGCCACCTACGACATCGAGCAGATGATCAAGGAGATCCAGTCGGCGGTGTCGGCCGGCGTGATGGGCATGGACAAGTTCGCCGAGGAAGTGCGGCGCGGCATGGACGAGATGCGTCAGGTCGGCGATCAGCTCGCACAAATCATTGCGCAGGTGCAGACGTTGCCGCCGCGCTTCCAGGTCGTCAACGAGGGCATGCAGGCGCAGGCCACCGGTGCCGAACAGATCAATCAGGCGCTGGTGCAGCTCTCCGAGGCGGCACAGCAGACGGCCGAATCGCTGCAACAGTCGAGCCAGGCCATCGAAGAACTCAATCACGTCGCCAACGGCCTCAAGAGCGGCGTGTCGCGCTTCAAGGTGCTGGCCCTGCCGCCCTCGGGGCTGGTGTGAAGTAACGGCCCTCTTCGTCATTCGCGGACATCGCCATGTTGTTCCTGCGTTTCGCCATCGCGACCGATCATTACGTCATCGAAGCCCAACATGTGGCCGAGGTGCTGCCGTGGCTCGCGCTCAAGCGCATGCCCGCCGCACCGGCCTGGGTGGCGGGGGCGTTCAGCTATCGCGGCGAGCCGGTGCCCGTCATCGATCTGACGCGGCTCGCCACCGGCGCGGGAGCGCCCGAGCGCCGGTCGACGCGTCTGGTACTCGTGCACTACCCGGCGCCCGGCCCCAACGCGCGTCGCCTCGGCATCCTCGTCGAGCGCGCGACGGATATGCTGCGTGCCGACGCTTCAGCCTTCCAGGCAAGCGGCGTCGATCTGCCCGAAGGCCGCTACCTCGGCCCGGTGCTCGATACCGATGAGGGACTCGTGCAGTGGGTGCGCGTCGATCAATTGCTCACCGACGAAGCGCGCGCGTTGCTGTTCGATGCGTCGCGCGACGCCTTGGCCGAAGCGCCGGAGGCGTCGTCATGAGCCATGTGCGAAACATCGAACGTTTGCTGCGCGACACCATGGGCCTCGACGCACAAACGCTCGGGGCGAATGCCATCGAGCGCGCCGTGCGTGCCCGGCTCGCCGCGCTGTCGCCCGACCTGCATGACTTGCACGATGCGTCCTCCTATTCGCAGTACTGGCAGCAACTTCAACAATCGCCGCAGGAGCTTCAGGCACTGATCGAAGCGGTGGTGGTGCCCGAGACCTGGTTCTTCCGTCACCGCGACGCCTTCACGGCACTGGCGCAAATGGCGCGCGACGAACGAAATGCACGAAGCGGGACGATGCGCGAGGGGCAGGCGTTACGACTGTTGAGTCTGCCCTGTGCCACCGGTGAGGAGCCGTACTCCATCGCCATGACGATGCTGGACGCTGGCTTCGCCGCGAATGAATTCACCGTCGACGCGCTCGACATCAGCGAACGTGCGCTCGCCGTGGCCCGCGAGGGGGTATACGGGCGCAATTCATTTCGCGGGCCGCCCGCATCGATGCAGTTTCGCGAGCACTATTTCACGAAGGAAGACGACAGCTTTCGCATCGTCGATGCACTGCGTACGCAGGTGCGCTGGCATTCGGGCAATCTGTTCGACGCGTCGCTCGCCGACCGGCTTGGCACGTTCGACTTCGTGTTCTTCCGTAACGTGTTGATCTATTTCGACCGCGAGGGCCAGTGCCGTGCGATTGCCGCGCTCTTGCGTCTCATGCGTCTGGGCGCGACGCTCTTCGCCGGACCGGCCGAAGGCGGCACGCTGACCAGCAACGGGATGACGTCGACCGGGCACGTACAGGCGTTTTCGTTCCGTGCAACCGGGCCCGTGAGCGATGTGGCGCCCTCGTCCGCCGGCATATCTCATATCGCCGGGACACTCGGCTCGTTCAATACGGCACTGCCGGTGAGTCCCGTCGATGCGGCTGCGCAACGGCGCACGCCGGCGATTCGCGTGGCGCCCGCCGGCCCCGCCCGCGCCTTCGTGCCGTTGCCACCAACGCCACCGGTGACCCCGCCAGTTGTGCCGAGCGTTGCCGCCACCGCCGACATTCGCGAACAACTCGAGCAGGCGCGCGTTGCTGCCGATGCGGGCGATTTCGTCCGCGCGGCGGCGTTGTGCCGCCACGTGCTCGCGACGGAGCGTGCCAATGCGCAGGCGGAATATTTGCTCGGACTGGTCGAAGACGCGCGCGGCGACGCGCAAGGGGCGCTCATTCACTACCGTCGCGCGTTGTATCTCGATCCGGCACATTACGAAGCGCTCGTGCATTGTGCTGCGCAGCTCGATGCGCGAGGCGACGCTGACGGTGCCAAACGGATGCTCGAACGCGCCGAACGCATACAAAGCACGGCAGGCACGGCTGGCGCCTCGGCCACCGAACCTCATGACCACGCACATCGCGATGGGACTCGACATCGATGACAAATCGCGAAATCGCGCGTGAGACCGGTCTTGCCCCCGGCGAGCGCGACCCGAATCTCAGGCTGAACGCCGACACGCATGCCTTGCATCGGCAGGCGGCCGAGTTGCTCGACCGGTTGCCGGTCGTGCCCGTCGACCCATCGCCCTGGCGCGCCGTTCCCGGTGAGGACGAAGCGGCGCGCGGCCCGTCGCTGCTGCTGTTCCGTGTAGCCGACGAATGGCTGGCGTTACCTGCCTCGACCATCGAAGAGGTGGCGCCGATGCGTGCCTGGCATTCGGTGCCGGGGCATCGTCAGCGAGCCCTGCTTGGGCTGGTCAACTTGCGTGGCGCGCTGGTGCCTTGCCTGTCGTTGGAGAAACTGCTCGGTGTGCAACCCGCACCGAAAGCTCAGGCCGCGCCCTCGAGTCTCTTGCGCACGAGTACGTCGCGTCTGCTGGCACTGCGTCATGGTCACCATCTGAGTGTGTTTCCCGTGACGGAAGTCCACGGCACCGTCACACCGGCAAAAACGGCAATGGGGTCTGTGCCTGCTACGACGCTGGGTGCGACCGACGGTTTCGCCGTCGCGGTACTGCGCTGGCGCGAACATGTCGTTGGCGTGCTCGATCCGTTGCGCGTTGGTGCGGCGTTCGACCGGAGTCTCGCATGAGCGACGATCTGCAGAACGCCACATTGCTCGACCTGTTCCGTATGGAGACTGAGGCGCAGGCGCAAGTGCTTGGCGATGGGCTGTTGGCGCTGGAGCGAACACCAGCCGACGCGTCGCGCCTCGAAGCCTGCATGCGCGCGGCGCACTCGCTCAAAGGCGCGGCGCGCATCGTTGGCATCGAGGCCGGCGTCTCGCTCGCGCATGTGCTCGAAGATGCCTTCGTGGCGGCGCAACGCGGCGCGCTGGTTCTTGATGTGGCGATCATCGACCGCCTGCTGCAGGGCGTGGATCTGCTTATGCGGCTGGCGCATCCGCCGGGCCGCGATGCGCTCTGGGCGCAAGGCGCCGGCAAGGCAGAGATCGACACCTTCGTTTCCGCACTCACCGAACAACTCGCCACGCTGACGAGCGGTGCGACGCCGGAAGCTGCCACCTCACACGCGCCCGAGTCGTTCGATTACGCCAGCTATGGCATGGAGACGGCGCAGCCATCCGTTGTGTCCGGGCCGGTGCCTGGGGGGACGGAGGAGCCGCCGCTTGCCCCCGCGTCGCACGACACGCGCGATACTCGTCCCGCCGACCCCGAATATCACGCGCGAGAAGACGATGAAGGTACGGATCACGCCTCGCGCGCGCTGCGCGTATCGGCCGATAGCCTGAACCGGCTATTGCGGCTGTCGAGCGAGGCGTTGGTGGCCTCGCGCTGGTCGCAGCCGTTTGCGCAATCGCTGCAACGGCTCAAGCGGCACCAACACGAAGCGGGCGATGCGCTCGACCGGGTAAGCTCGGCGCTCGCGCGAGCGGCAGATCGTTCCGACGAAGATCGTCAGCAGCTTCTCGCGGCACTGGCCGATCTGCGACGTGCACTCGGTGTAGGCGGATCGTTGCTGGCCGAGCAGATCCACGAACTTGACCAGTTCGACCGGCGCTCGACACAACTGTCGCAGCGGTTATACGACGAAGCGCTCGCTTGCCGTATGCGGCCGCTCGACGACCGGCTGGGCGGATTCGCGCGCATGGTGCGCGATCTGGGCCGCGCGCTCGGCAAACCGGCGCGGCTGGAAATTCGCGGCGCAGACACGCAAGTCGACCGCGACATTCTCGATCAGCTCGAAGCGCCGCTGGGCCATTTGCTGCGCAACGCCGTCGACCACGGACTAGAGAGCCCGGCCGAGCGTGCTGCGGCAGGCAAACCTGCCGAGGGTGTCATCACGCTGAGTGCGCGGCACAGCGCGGGTCTGCTGCTCGTGAGCGTGGCCGACGACGGCGCAGGTATCGATCTCGAGCGCGTGCGGCGGTCGGTCATCGCACGCGGGCTGGTTGCGCAAGACACCGCGCAGCAGCTCGACGACAACGAACTGCTCGAATTCCTGATGCTGCCCGGCTTCACGCTGCGCGATACAGTGACGGATGTCTCGGGCCGAGGCGTCGGCCTCGATGCGGTACGGGCCATGGCGGCGCTGGTGCGCGGCACGGTGCGTATCGAGCATGCGCCGGGGCGCGGCACGAAGTTCATCCTGCAATTGCCGCTGACGCTGTCGGTGGTGCGCAGCTTGCTGGTCGAGATCGACGGCGAGCCGTATGCGCTGCCGCTGGCGAGTCTGTCGCGCACGTTGGCGCTGCCACAGGAGAATATCGCCATGCTCGAAGGCCGCCCGCACTTTACGCTGGACGGCAAACAGATCGGGCTGGTGAGTGCGCAGCAGGTGCTGTGCGGCAGCGAACCTGTTGCGGCGGCCGCAGACCAGCCGGTGGTCGTGTTCGGCGAGGGCGATGCGCGCTACGGTTTGACCGTCGATAAATTCCTCGGCGAACGTATGCTCGTTGTACAGCCTTTGGATACGCGGCTGGGCAAGGTGCCCAACATCGCTGCCGGTGCGCTCACCGAAGACGGCTCGCCGCTGCTCATCATCGACACGGCCGATCTGGTGCGCTCGATTGCGAAGGCCGTGGAGATGGGGTCGCTCGAACGGCTGCCGGTGAGAGCCGCACAGGCGAGCGGGCGCGGCCGCAAGCGCGTGCTGGTCGTCGACGATTCGCTGACCGTGCGCGAACTCGAGCGTAAACTGCTCGCCGCGCGCGGCTACGACGTCAGCGTGGCCGTCGACGGCATGGATGGCTGGAATGCCGTGCGCAGCGAAACCTTCGACATGGTGATTACGGACGTCGACATGCCGCGCCTGGACGGCATCGAACTGGTCTCGCTCATCAAGCGCGACGCACGCACTGCCGATGTACCGGTCATGATCGTTTCATACAAGGATCGCGAGGAAGATCGCCAGCGCGGACTCGACGCGGGCGCGGATTATTACCTTGCGAAAGGCAGCTTCCACGACGACACGCTGCTGCGTGCCGTGGTGGATCTCATCGGGGAGTCGGGCTCATGAAAATCGGGATCGTGAACGATTCGATCATCGCCGTCGAAGCGCTGCGCCGCACGCTCGCGCAACGCCCGGGATTCGACGTGGCCTGGGTGGCGCACGACGGCGCGCAGGCGGTGGCGATGTGCGCACCTGTGCCGCCGGATCTCGTGCTGATGGATCTTGTCATGCCGGTGATGGACGGCGTGGCCGCCACACGCGAGATCATGCGCCGCACGCCCTGTCCGGTTCTCATCGTGACCTCGGACGTCGGCCATCATGCGAGCCTCGTGTTCGACGCGATGGGGGCAGGTGCCGTGGACGCCGTCGACACGCCGGTGCTCGGGGCGTCGGATCTGGCGCGCCCGGCGTCGTCGCTGCTCGCGAAGATCGACGCCATTGCTGCGCAGCAGGCCGACGCGCGGGTGCCGCAACCCGTGATCGCACCCGTCGCCGCTACGAGTACCGACGCGCTGGTGGCCATCGGTGCGTCCGCTGGCGGGCCGGCCGCGCTCGCCACGCTGCTTGGACGGCTGCCCGCGAACTTTGCCGCGGGCGTGATCGTCGTACAGCATGTGGACGATGCGTTTACCCCCGGCATGGCGACCTGGCTCGATCAGCAAACACCGCTCACCGTGCGTCTGGCGCAGGCGGGCGAGCGCCCGGCGACGGGGGTGGTGCTGCTCGCGGGCGGCAATCGTCATCTGCGTGTCGAGGCGAGCGGCCGTTGCGTGTATACCGACGATCCCAAGGATGCCGTGTATCGGCCGTCCATCGACGTCTTCCTGCAAAGCGTGGCCGAGAACTGGCGCTCGAGCGCGGTGGGCGTGCTGCTCACGGGCATGGGGCGCGATGGTGCGTCCGGGCTCGGCGCCATGCGCGCGCGAGGCTTTATTACGATCGCTCAGGATCGCGCGACGAGCGCCGTGTACGGCATGCCCAAAGCGGCAGCCGAAGCGGGCGCGGCGTCGGAGATTCTGGCGCTACCGACCATTGCGCCACAATTGGTGGCGTTGTTTGGAACTGTATGACAGGACGTAAATCATGACGACGACCCCACGTCAACCGAAGCCGGTGGAGCAAACGCTTGGCGCCGCGAGTAGCCTGAACGATTCGTCGGCGATGGTATTGCTCGTCGACGATCAGGCGATGGTCGGCGAAGCGATCCGGCGAGCGTTGGCCAACGAGCCGAATATCGACTTCCACTACTGCGCGAATCCCGACGACGCAGTGCGCGTGGCGGAACAGACGCGTCCTACCGTGATCCTTCAGGACCTCGTGATGCCGGGCACCGACGGTTTGTCGCTGGTACGACAGTATCGCGCCAGTCCGCTCACGCGCGACATTCCGATCATCGTGCTCTCGACGAAGGAAGAGTCGACGATCAAGCGCGAAGCCTTCGCGGCGGGGGCCAACGACTATCTGGTGAAGCTGCCCGACACCATCGAGCTGGTGGCCCGCATTCGTTACCACTCGCGCTCGTACATGAACCTGCTTCAGCGCGATGAGGCGTATCGTGCGCTACGCGAGAGTCAGCAGCAGTTGCTGGAAACGAATCTGGAGTTGCAGCGGCTGACGCATTCCGACGGCCTCACCGGATTGGCGAACCGCCGCTATTTCGACGAGTATTTCGGTGCGGAATGGCGTCGCGCGTTGCGTGAGCAACGCGAGATGGCGTTGCTGATGATCGACGTCGACAACTTCAAGATCTATAACGACACGTACGGCCACATCGCGGGTGACGATGTGCTGCGCCGCATTGCCAGCACGATTGCCGATGCTGCGTCGCGTCCGGCCGATCTTGCCGCGCGCTTCGGCGGCGAAGAGTTCGTGATGGTGCTGCCGAATACGGCGGGCGACGGCGCGGCAGTCATCGCCGAGAAGGTGCGCGCGCAGATCGACGCGATGGCGATTCCCCACGTGGGTTCGGCCAACGGCCGCCACGTGACGATCAGCCTCGGCGGCGCCGCGTTGGTTCCGCGCACTCACATGGCGTCGACGTCGTTGATCGAGTCGGCGGATCTGGCGCTCTATCGCGCCAAACAACGGGGCAAGAATCGCGTGGAGATGCAGCCGGGCGCTTCCTGAAGCCTGAGGGGGGGACATGACCTTCGAACTGTTCTATTGGCCGGGCCTGCAAGGGCGCGGCGAGTTTGTCCGCCTCGCCTTCGAGGCCACCGGCACGCCGTATGTCGAGATCGTGCAGGGCGAGCCGCCCGGTCAGGGTATGGACGGCCTGCTGCGCACGATGGACGATCCCCTGTGCACCGACCCGCCCTTCGCGCCGCCCTTTCTGCGCGTGGGCGACGAACTGATCGGGCAGACGGCAAACATTCTGGCGTATCTCGGACCGTTGCTCGGCCTCGTGGGCGCGTCGCCCCGCGCGCGCCGTTGGGTCAACCAGTTGCAACTGACGCTGGCCGATCTCGTGGCCGAAGTGCACGACGCTCACCATCCCATCGCGGGTCGTCTGTACTACAGTAATCAGCGCACGGAAGCGCGCAAGCGCACGGCGGAACTGATCGACTACCGTCTGCCGAAGTTCTTCGAATACTTCGAACGCGTGCTGGCGAACAACCCACACGCCGGTGGCTGGCTTTCCGAAGGCGAAATGTCGTATGCCGACCTTTCGCTGTTTCAGGTCGTCGAGGGCCTGCGTTACGCGTTCCCGCGTGCGATGTCGGAATTCGCCAAGGCGTTTCCACGCTGTCAGGCGACGCATGACGCCGTGGCGCGCGTGCCGCGGATCGCGGCGTATCTGAAGTCATCGCGCCGCATCGCGTTCAACACTACCGGCATCTTCCGCCACTACAAGGAACTGGATCGCGCCTCGCCGTTTTGACGCGGCGGGCGGGTCAGGCCGGCAGCGTTGTGTCGCCCGCGCTCAGCGGCCGTTGCATGAGCACGGTGTCGATCCAGCGGCCGAACTTGAAGCCGACGGATTTGAGCACGCCCGCCTGCACGAAGCCGCACGCGGTATGCAGGGCGAGCGATGCCGCGTTGCCGCTGTCGCCGACGTTGGCAATCAACTGCCGCCACGGACCGCCTTCGCACTGCGCGATGAGTGTGAGCAGCAGCGCGCGGCCCACGCCCTGCCCGGTCGCATCGGCGGCAATATACACGGAGTCTTCCAGCGTGAAGCGGTAGGCCGAACGCGGCCGGTAATGCGTGGCGTACGCGTAGCCGAGCAGCTTGCCGTCGCGCTCGGCGACGAGATACGGCAGCCCCGCGTCGAGCACTTTCGCGCAACGGGTGCGCATTTCGGCCTCGTCGGGCGGCACTTCCTCGAACGATGCGGTGCCGGTACGCACATGATGGGCGTAGATGGCCGTGATGGCCGGCAGATCCTCGTCGCACACGGCGCGCACCGTGCATGCGCTGCGCGCCAGTTCGACGCCGACGCGTTGCGGTGCGCCGGGAGCGGAGGAAGGTGAGGAGGACGACGGCATACGAACAGACCAGGACGTTGAATTTCACGACGGGCCGGTGTTCCGGCCCAGGACTGTCAGCAGTTTGCGCTTTGTCCGTTCATAAGAAAAGCTGGTGCTGATTATGAATCGCATAAGCATTGCTTTGAGATGCTCAAGCGCCCTGCACGCTTTCCTCGCCTCCGGCAGCGCTCGATTCTGCATTCATGGTGTCGAGGCGCTGACGCACGAAGCCGATGTGTTCGCGCAGCACATAGAACTGGTCGGCGTAGGCGAGCGGAATCTTCAGACGATTGACGGCGGCTTCGATGGCGTCGAGCCGGTGGCGAAGGTTCCGGTACTCGACGTGCGCGTCGTTGGCCAGCGCTTCGCGTTCCAATGCGATGAGCGCCCCGTACCAGCGATATAACCGTGATTTCACGCGCCAGCTATACAGCGACGGCACCAGCCGGAATGCCGGAATCAACACCACGATGATCGGCACGAGCAGTACGACGATGCGGTCGGCGAGGCTCGCGATCCAGAACGGCAGATGCCGGTACAGGAAGCCCTTGCCCGACTGGTAGTAGCGCGCGGCGTCGTCCGAGATCGGGAATTCATGCACCTGCGCCGACGGAAATTCTCCGGCTCGCTGCAACAGATTGGCTTTGCCGTGCACTTCCTTGGCGGCTTCGATGAGCAGGTCCGACAGCGCCGGATGCAAGCTGTCGCGCGCCACGAGTTCGACTGTCGGGCTGATGACGTGCACCGGGTGCGCCGGGAGATTGCGTCCGAGATCGAAGACCCCGCGCGGTAGCGTCAATTGATTCAGATAGGTGAAGCGGCGCGTGTACGCGTCGGCTTGCGCGAAATCCATCAGATGCACGCCGGGGGTGCGCATCAACTTGCCCATCGTCGGCCCGGTGGCGGTGTCGCCGGTGAGCATGGTGGCGTCCACACGGCCGTCGATCAGCGCTTGCGCGGCCTCTTGTCCGTCGTAGGCGGTGAGCGTGGTTGCACCGCCCGGCTCGATGCCGTTCGCCTTGAGCAGCGTGAGCGACAGCGTTCGGGCGCCGCTGCCCTCGCGGCCGATGGCGATGCGCTTGCCCGTCAGGTCCGAGAGCTTGGTCACGCGCGCGCCGCGATAGAACACGGAGATCGGGGCGTAGAACACGCTGCCGAGCGACACGAGACCGTCGACGCCGAGACCCTGCGATACGCCGCCCTGCACCAGTCCGAGGTCGACATCCTGCGTTTCGTCGGCGAGCCGCTCGACGTTCTGGCGCGAGCCTTCGGAGGTGAGTACGTTGAGCGTGATTCCGTCGCGCGCGAGGATCGTCTTGTAGCGTTGTGCGGCGTTCCAGAAGGAGCTGCCTTCCGGGCCGGCACTGAGCGTGACGGTGCGCGGCGGCGCTGGTTTCACGAGCCATACCGCGAGCCAGACGGCCGCAATCGCGATGAGCACCACGGGGCCGAAGGACACGGCGAGATCGCGCCAGGAAATGGCGACGAAGCGCGCACGGAGTCGCCGGTGGGCGGGTGGGTTCGAGTCGGTTGTCATCTAACAGGCAGGCATATCCAGCACCCGGCCGATCATACGCCATCCGCGGCAACTGGCGACGCCGCGCGGGCAAATCAGCGATGTGCGAGGCTTTGCGCGAGTTGTTTCCAGAGGTGGTCGGCAGCGGGCGACAGACGCCGTCCCACGCGCGTCATCATCTGGCTGGAGAAGCCCATCGCAATCGGGTGGTCGATGGGCACGGCCACCAACTCGCCGAGTTCGATGCCGCGCCGCGCCGTAATGGCCGACATGAAGGCCACGCCCAGGCCCGCCGCCGCGAGTGTTTGCGCTGTGTTGAACAGATCGACGCGATAGGCGGGCGTCACGTTCAGACGTGCCGTGTCGAGCACCGAGTGCACGAAGTGCTGCACACCGTGCGCCTCGGTCATGAAGATGAGCCGCTCGTGCACCAGTTCCGACGGCGGCACGCTCGTCATCCTGGCGAAGCGATGCGTGGGCGCGACCACGGCGCAAAGGGCTTTCGGTGCGAACGGGTGTATGCGCATGGCGGGATCGTCCGCCGAGCGCGCGCACAGGCCGATATCCACCACGTCGTCGCGCACCAGCGAGAGCACCGCGGGCGTCGGGCCGGAGCGAATCTCGACGAGGATGTCCGGATAGCTCATCGAGAATCGTTGCAATGCCTGCGCGATCAGGCGGCCGATGAAACCTTCCCCGACCCCGATAGCGACCCTGCCGCGCTTCAGATGCCGGTATTCCTCCAGCCGCGCCGACAGGTCGTGCTGACGGCGTTGACCGTCGCGGTAATAGTCGATGAGCACCTGACCGATCTCGGTGACGCTCACATTGCGTCCGCGCCGCTCGATCAACGGGAAACGCAGACGCCGCTCAAGTGCCGCGACCTGCCGGCTGACCACGGACGGATTCACGCTCAGCGCTTCGGCGGCCATGCGCACGCCGCCCGTCGCGGCAATTTCGGCGAGATATTTGAGCGGACGCTCGCCAATGTCGTCCATCCACGACGCGTTTGCCATGTTTGCTTCACTGTTACGTTCGAGCGAATACGCCGGTCCGCCCCGGCGTTGACCCGGTGGCCGCCGCCGGACGCGTCCAATGCGCCGGTGATTCTCTGTAAGCCATTGAATTGGAAATGATTTGTGCCGTCGATGCCGGTATTTACCTATCGTGACAGCGAGTCCAATTGTTGACTTGAGAGCAACATTTTGCCGTGGTTTACGTCATGGGTGGGGATTTTCGTCGGTGCAATACTCCGCGATATTCAAAAAAATGAGGAGTCCCCGATGAGCGAGATTCGCTATTGCGAAGTGGGTGATCTGGCCGATGCCCGCGAGCAACTGGCCGACATTCGTCACCATATCCACCAACACCCCGAGCTGTCCTACGAGGAAGTCGACACGTCGCGCTACGTGGCGGAGAAGCTCGAGAGCTGGGGTTATCAGGTCACGCGTAACGTTGGCGGTCACGGCGTAGTGGCCTCGCTCACCGTGGGCACGAGCGGTCGCACGGTGGGGGTGCGTGCCGACATGGATGCGCTGCCGATTCACGAGCAGACCGGTCTCGCGTATGCCAGCGTGCACGACGGCAAGATGCACGCCTGCGGCCATGACGGCCATACGACCGTGCTGCTCGGCGCGGCACAACATCTGGCGAAGACGCGCAATTTCGACGGCACCGTCCATTTGATTTTCCAGCCGGCGGAAGAAGCCGGTTCGAACAGCGGCGCCGAGCAGATGATTGCCGACGGCCTGTTCGAGCGCTTCCCGTGCGAAGCGATCTTCGGTCTGCACAATCACCCTGGCGTGGCCACGGGCACGTTCGGTTTTCGCGCCGGTCCGCTCATGGCCGCGTGCGACACCGTCAAGATCCGCATTCACGGCCGTGGCGGCCACGCGGCGCGCCCGCACCTGGCCATCGATCCGGTGGTGATCGGCAGCAGCCTCGTGATGGCCTTGCAAACCGTGGTCGCACGCAATATCGACCCGACAGAAGCCGCAGTGGTCACCGTCGGCACGTTCCATGCCGGTTTTGCCCCCAACGTGATTCCCGAAGACGCCACGATGGAACTGAGCGTGCGCTCGTTCTCTGCGAAGGTGCGCGCCACGCTCGAAGCGCGTATCCGCGCGCTGGTGACGTCGCATACGGAAGGCTACGGCGCGAGCGCCGACATCGAGTACATCCGCGGTTATCCGGTGCTGGTGAACAGCGAGGCAGAGACGGAATTTGCGCGCGGCGTGGCCGAAGCGCTGGTCGGTGCCGAGCACATCATCTCGCCGTTCCCGCCGATCGCGGGCAGCGAGGACTTCGCCTACTACCTGCAGAAGGTGCCGGGCTGCTTCATTCGCCTGGGTAACGGCGAAGGCAAGCCGATGCTGCACAACGCCAAGTACGACTTCAACGACGACAATCTGACCATCGGGGCCGCCTTCTGGACGCGACTGGTCGAACGCTTTCTCAGCAAGGATCGCGCATGAGCATCGCAACGCAATCGTTCCCGGTTGACGGCGCACAGCCGTCGACAATGAGCCCGGCGCAGCAGCGCAAGATCGTTTTCGCCGCCGTCATCGGCAACCTGCTGGAGTTCTTCGACTTCACGGTCTACAGCTATTTCGCGCTGACCATCGGCAAGCAGTTCTTCCCGGCGGACGACCCCATCACGTCGTCGCTGCTCGCGTTCGCCGTGTTTGCCGTGGGCTTCGTGATGCGCCCGCTGGGCGGCATCGTGATCGGCCGCTATGCCGACCGTGCCGGGCGCAAGCCGGCGCTCACGCTCACCATCGGTCTGATGGCACTCGGTTCGGTGGCCATCGGCCTTGCGCCGACGTATGCGCAGATCGGTCTGGCGGCACCGCTGCTGATCGTGGCGGCGCGTTTGCTGCAAGGCTTTGCGCAAGGCGGCGAGTTTGGCGCGGCGACGGCCACGCTGCTGGAAATGGGGGGTGCGAAGAGCCGTGGCTTCCGTGCAAGCTGGCAGTTGGCGAGCCAGGGCGCGGCCGCGCTGCTCGGCTCGGGGCTGGCCGCAAGCCTCGGCTTCCTGCTCTCGGACGACACCATGCATAGCTGGGGCTGGCGTATCCCGTTCCTGCTGGGCACGCTGATCGCGCCGGTCGGTATCTACCTGCGCCGTCACATTCAGGAAGAGCCGCCGAAGCCGAAGACTGTTGCCGGTCGTGACGATCCCAAGCATGGCCTGTACGTGCGCAACTGGTTCCTCACGATCTTCTCGATCATGGGGATGTCGGTGTCGACGTACGTGATGATGTACTACATGCCGACGTACTGCATTCAGTACCTGGGCCTGCCGCCGAAGATGTCGATGCTCGCCGGCGTTGCCGCCAGCACGATCTCGCTGGTGATGTGCCCGATCTACGGCGCGTTGTCGGACAAGATGGGCCGCCGCAAGCCGCTTACGATTGCCGGGCGCGTGGGGCTCATCGTGCTGCTGTATCCGGCGTTCTGGATCATGACGCACTTCCCGTCGCTGCCGGTGGTGCTTGCCGCCCTGATCGTGCTGATGCTCTGCTACACGATGGGCTCGGCCCCGGCTTACGCGCTGATGCCGGAGAACTTCCCGAAGCATCTGCGTGCGGGCTACATGTCGAGCGCGTATGCCATCGCGGTGTCGGTGTTCGGCGGTACGGCGCAGCTCGTCGCGGGCTGGCTGATTCGCACGACCGGCAACAAGATGGCGCCGGCCTGGTACATGATCGCCTGCGTGGTCATCTCGCTCATCGCCGTATCGATGTTCGAGGAAACCGGCAACAAGGCGCTCGACGAGTAATCGTCCGAGATAGGTGGCCCCGTGCGAACGCCGTGCCAATCAGTCTCGCTGCATGAAGGCCGACTTCACCGCCGATCGAGGACCTTCACCACCAGCGCGGCGGCGGTCGCGCGGGTTTCCACGTGGAGCTTTCGGAACAGGTGTTCGAGGTGCTTGTTGACCGTGCGGGGCGCCATGCCGAGGATGTCCCCGATGTCGCGATTGGCTTTGCCGCGCGACACCCACAGGAGCACTTCGGCTTCGCGTGCGGTCAGGCCGAAGCGCAGGGCAAGCGCCGTGCAGTAAGCGGTGTCGTCGGCTTCCGTGAGCGTGACGATCCACTCACCGCTCTTCGGGGCCGGGGCAGCCGTGGCGGAACGGCGAACGTTCTCGAGTACGCATTCATGGACGACGTCCGCCGGCGCGCCGTGCGCAAGCCAGGTTACGAACCAATGCAGCAATGGCGCAGGCAAACGCGGTTCGACGACGTCCTCGTGCGTCGCCCCGTAGGCCGCGATCTGCCGCGCCGCCTGAGGACTCTGCCAGCGGATCGTGCCGTCCTCCGAGACGATGAGCGCCGCGCGCGCGTCGAGCGAGAGCGCCGCTTGTGCATAGGATTGCGCGCGCGAGCGCACCACATGCGCGCCAATGCGCGCGCACACCTCTTCCGGGCGCACGGGTTTCGTCACGTAATCGATACCCCCGACGCGAAAGCCACGCACGACATGCTCGCTTTCCGTCAGTGACGTCATGAAGATGACCGGAAGATGCTCGTGACGCGGGTCCTGTTTGATCCGCGTGCAGGTCTCGAAGCCGTCCATCGCGGGCATCATCGCGTCGAGCAGCACGACATCCGGCGTGACCCGCGACAGACACTTCAATGCCGCCTCGCCGCTTAACGCGACGAGCACCGCATAACCGTTCGCTTGCAGGGTATCGGAGAGAAAGGCGAGATTGTCGGGTGTGTCGTCCACGATGAGCACGACAGGACGGTTTCCCAGCCACTCCGGCGGGTCGCTCGCCTCCGTGCGTACGTCATGCGCCGGTGGCGCGGGGCAGGTGGACAAGCTCATTTTCAAGTTCCCTTAGCTGAAAGCGTTCGGCAAGTGCGCGTAGCGTGTCGATCTGGGCGGACAACGCCGGGTGGACGCGACGCGCCTCGTCGAGTTGCTCGACGACCCCCTGCACATAGCCGACGTCGAGATGCTCGCGGATACGCTGCAAGACCCCCTCGGGCAGCGCGAGCTGGATGGCGCCGGACGTCGCCGCCGATGTTTCCGCCCGCGCCCGGCTGGGCGGCGCCGTCGGTTCCGACGCAATCCATTCCAGCGAAAGCAGTTGCGCGAGCTTGTCGAGCAACAGATTCACCTGCAACGGCTTGGCCAGATAGCCTGCGCAGCCGGACGCGCCGGCACGCTCGCGATCGTCGGCGAAAGCGTTGGCCGAGAGCAATACGACGGGCGCCTCCGAGAGCTGATTCTCGCGAATCAGGCGGCTGGTTTCGTAGCCATCCATCAACGGCATGGAGATGTCCATGATGATCGCGTCGGCGGTGTGGGTGCCGAGCCATCGCAACGCGTCGGGACCGCTGGCGACTTCGGTCACGTCGAAGCCCAGCGGCGTGAGCAGTTGGACGACGATCCCCCGCTGATCGGCCAGGTCGTCCACCACCAGAATCGTGCGGCGCGGACCGGCGTACCCGCGAATGCCCGCCAACTCGGTGTAGACGTCGGGTGCGCTTCGCACCGCCGGTGCGAAGAGTTTCACGATGAAGCGCGTGCCGCGTCCGACCTCGCTGTGCGCGTCCAGACTGCCGCCGAGCGCATGCGTGAGCAATCGGCAGATCGTCAGTCCGAGGCCCGCGCCGTGATCGTTCGCATGGGCGGCGTCGCCGCGCTCGAACGGCAGGAAGAGACGCGCCATTTCCTCAGGGGCGATGCCGGGTCCGGTATCGATCACTTCGAACTTCAGCGTGTCCAGCGCGTGACTCACGCGCAGCGTCACCGTCCCTGCCGACGTGAAGCGAATCGCGTTGCCGATCAGGTTGGTGAGAATCTGCCCGAGGTACTTCTGATCGCACTTCACCGTTCCCGGAATTCGACCGACGGTCTGGACATCGAAGGCGAGCGCCTTTTCCATCGCCAACGGACTCATCATCGACGACACGTGAGACACGAAATCGGTCAGCGACACTTTCGTGATGTTCAATTGCAGCTTGCCGGCCTCGATGCGCGCGACGTCCAGCAGTCCGTCGACCAGCGCAAGCAGATGCTCGCCGCTGCGATGGATGGTGCGAACCGCGTTGTAGCGTGTTGGGGACAGTTCTTCCTTCGCCTGCATCAGAAGCTGCGCGTAGCCGAGGATGCTGTTGAGCGGCGTCCGTAGTTCGTGACTGAGGCCCGATACATAACGGCTCTTGGCCTGATTCGCCGACTCGGCGGCTGCGGTCGCGCGCTTGAGCGCCTCGTCGGTCTTCTGGTGCGCTTCGATTTCCTGCATCAGCAATTCGTTCTGCCGTTGCGATTCCTCTTCCGTGACGCGGCGGCTCTCGCGCTCCAGCACGAACCACCACGCCGCGATGCAGCCCACGAGGGCGAGCGAGAAGAAGATCTTGAGGAAGCTGCTGCCTATGACCCCGACTTCCGCCGCGCTGATCGACGCCACACTCTGCGACCAGATCAGAAGCAGAACGCCGGCCAACACGATAAGGATGGCCAGCACGAGGCTCGCATAGCGAATGAGCCGCAACGCGGCCGGCCCCAGTCGCAGGCGCGGAAACACGGAGTGCAATGCGCGATCGGCCTGCGCGGAGAAGCGCGCGTGCGGCTTGCAGCGATCGTGGCAGCGGGAGTCCAGCGAGCAGCAAAGCGAGCAGATCGTGCCGCCATATGCCGGACAGTGGGCCGTGTCCTCCGGCTCGAATGCGTGCTCACAGATCGCACAGCGCAGCGATCCGGCGTCGCCGGTCGATTGCGGCTCGCGCGCGAGGTAGTACTTGCCGCGTGTCGCGATGGCAATGATCGGCGCGCAGACGAACGCCACGCCGAAGGCGAGGAACAGCGACATCGCCTCGCCAAGCTCGCCGAAGACGCCGGCCCGGGCCGTGAGGGCCGCCACGACGCCCAGCAACATCGCGCCCAGCCCGACGGGATTCACATCATAGAGATGCGCGCGTTTGAACTCGATGTGACGCGGGCTGTATCCCAATGGTTTGTTGATGACGAGATCGGCGCACAGCGCGCCTATCCAGGCCACGGCGACATTCGCATACAGCGAGAGCACCTTGCCGATCACCTCGAAGACACCGATCTCCACGAGCAGCAACGCGATCATCACGTTGAAGACGAGCCACACCACGCGCCCCGGATGACTGTGCGTGAGACGTGCAAAGAAGTTCGACCAGGCCAGCGATCCTGCATACGCGTTCGTCACGTTGATCTTGAGTTGCGAGACGATGACGAAAAGCGTCATGGCCGGCAGCGCCCAGCTAGCCAGCCCTGCCGGATCGAGCAGGATGTGATACGCGACGAGATACATCTGCGTGGGCTGCGCGGCTTGTGCGACACCCACTTCATGCTGGATCGCCACGAATGCGAGGAAGGCGCCGCCGAGCATCTTCAGCGCACCGGGTACGATCCAGCCCGGACCGGCGGACAATAGCGCGAGCCACCAGCGCTTGCGGTTGCGCGCCGTCAGCGGCGGCAGAAAGCGCAGATAGTCCACCTGTTCGCCGATCTGCACGATCAGCGCGAACACGACCGTCGACGCCTGCCCGAACGCAATGAGACTGAACGCCCGGCCTTGCGGGGCGAATCCCGCGAACGTGGTCCACTCGCGCATCATCCCAGGGTGGTGCCACAGCACTGCGGCGTAGGGCAACACGAACAACACGATCCACAGGGGCTGCGTCCAGCTTTGCAGCCGGTTGATGAGCGTGATGCCGAACATCACCAGCGGAATCACGACGAGCGAACTCACGACATACGCGAGCGCCAGCGAGATGTGGAAATAGAGCTGTAACGCCAGCGCCATGATGGCCGCTTCGAGCGCGAAGAACAGGAATGTGAAGATGGCGTAAAGGAACGACGTCACCGTCGAGCCTATGTAACCGAAGCCGGCGCCGCGCGTGAGCAGATCCATGTCCACGCCGTAGCGCGCCGCGTAATAGCTGATCGGCAGGCTCGTCAGGAAAATCAGGATCGAGACGGCGGCGATGGCCCAGACCGCGTTGGTGAAGCCGTAATTGATGACAAGGCTGCCGCCGATGGCCTCCAGCACCAGAAACGACACGCCGCCGATTGCCGTGGTCGCGACGCGTAATTCCGACCAGCGGCGAAACGAGCGCGGGGTGAAGCGCAGCGCATAGTCTTCCAGCGTCTCGTCGCCGACCCAGGCGTTGTAATCCCGCCGCACCTTCACGATGCGCTGAGTGCTGAGCGCGCTGACTGAACTTTGGTGCATCTTGGCCATGAAGACGTGAAGACGATCCGGATTGGTGCAAAAAAGCGTCGGGTGTAAAGCCCAAAGCAAATTACATTCCACCGCCCCACCCGGGGAATACGTCAATCGACGTATTCCGATCGTCAAATTGGCTCCCTACATTGCGTTCAAACCCGTGAAACCCGCCCGCCGCGCTTCTCGCACAGGGCCTATGATCAGGAGAACGTGATGTCCGCAGACGATCGATTCGAAGATGACGAGCGCATGGCTTCGCCGTTGCGCAGGCGGTTGCTCGGCGGCCTCGCCGCGGCCCCGCTCGTGGCGCTGGGCCTGCCGCGAACGTCGTTCGCACAGGTGCCGCCGACGGCCAAGGTGAACACCACCGGCCTCGCCGTGACCGACACCACGGTCACGGTCGGCCAGTTGCACTCGGCAACCGGCACGATGGCGATCTCCGAGACGGGCTCGATTCAGGCAGAGCGTCTTGCCATCGAACAGATCAATGCGATGGGCGGTGTGCTCGGACGTAAGATCAACATCATTCAGGAAGACGGTGCATCCGACTGGCCGACCTACGCCGAGAAATCCAAGAAGCTGCTCGAGAACGACCACGTCGCGGCCGTTTTCGGTTGCTGGACGTCGGCCTCGCGCAAGGCGGTGCTGCCGGTGTTCGAGAAGGACAACGGCTTGCTGTACTACCCGACGTTCTATGAAGGTCTGGAGCAGTCGAAGAACGTCTTCTATACCGGTCAGGAAGCCACGCAGCAGATTCTCTGGGCGCTCGACTGGGCGTCGAACACGAAGAAGGCCAAGACGTTCTTCCTGATCGGCTCCGACTACATCTGGCCGCGCACGTCGAACAAGATCGCGCGCCGTCATATCGAGCAGCATCTTCACGCGAAGGTGGTCGGCGAAGAGTATTACCCGCTCGGCACGACCGAGTTCAATTCGCTGATGAACAAGATCAAGCTCGCACGTCCCGACTGCATTTTCGCGACGGTGGTGGGGGGCTCGAACGTGGCGTTCTACAAGCAACTCAAGGCAGCGGGCATCACGCCCCAGAAGCAATTCCTGCTGACCCTTTCCGTCACGGAAGACGAAGTGCTGGGTATCGGCGGCGAAAACTTCGCAGGCTTCTACTCGTCGATGAAGTACTTCCAGTCGCTGGATAACGACAACAACAAGAAGTTCGTCGCCGCATTCAAGGCGCGTTACGGCGCGAAATCGGTGATCGGCGACGTGACACAGGCGGCCTACCTCGGCCCCTGGATCTGGAAGGCCGCGTGCGAGCGCGCGGGCAGCTTCGACGTGAACAAGGTGGTCGCCGCGTCTGCGGGCATTGAACTGCCCAACGCACCCCAGGGCTACGCGAAGGTCGATCCGAACCATCACCTGTGGAGCCGATCGCTGATCGGCGAAGGGCAGGCGGACGGACAGTTCAAGGTCGTGGCGAGTTCGCCGGAGCCGATCCATCCGGATCCGTTCCCGAAGGGCTACATGTAATCCCTCAACCCGCACAGGCGCGACGACCGGACGGTCGTCGCGCGAGGAGCGTCAGATGTCCGCCAACGACATTTTCAATATCACGCTGATGCAAGGCTTTGCGGGACTGCGCCTGTTCAGCGTTCTGCTGCTCATGGGGCTCGGACTGGCCGTGATCTTCGGGCAGATGGGCGTCATCAACATGGCGCACGGCGAATTCATGACCATCGGCGCCTATACCGTCTACATGTTCTCGTGGGTCACCCAGAACGTCTGGCCGGTATTCGCGCCCGTGTATTTCTTCTTCGCCATCGTCGCTGCCTTCGTGCTCGCCTTCGGGGCGGGATGGCTGGCGGAATGGGCGCTGATCCGGCATCTGTACCGGCGTCCGCTCGACACGTTGCTCGCTACTTGGGGCCTGAGTCTGGGCATGCAGCAAGTGTTCCGTTCGACGTTCGGACCGAAAGAAGTCAGCCCGGCGCTGCCCGACTGGCTCATGGGGTCGTGGGAGCCGGCACCCGGTCTCGACATTCCGGTGAGCGGCATGTTCGTGATGGCGCTCGCGCTCGTCATGACGGGCGGCCTGTTGCTGGCGCTGTACCGCTCGCGTTGGGGGCTGCGTGTGCGCGCGACCGTCGCCAACCGGCCGATGGCAAATGCGGCGGGCATCAATACCCGCCGCACCGACCGGATGACATTCGCGATCGGCTGCGGCATCGCCGGCGTCGCCGGTGCGGCGTTCACGGCCATCGGGTCGACAGGGCCGACCAGCGGCTCGCTCTATATCGTCGATTCGTTCCTGGTGGTGACGTTCGGCGGTGCGGCGAGCCTGCTCGGCACGGTGGCCTCGGCCTTCGGCATTGCGCAGATGCAGTCGATCAGCGAGTTTTTCCTTTCCGGTTCGATTGCCCGCGTGGTGACGCTCCTCACCGTAGTGGTCATTCTAATGCTGCGCCCGCAGGGCCTGTTCGCCTCGAAAGTCCGGCGCGTGTGATTCGCCGGTGCGCCGGTGTCCCGGTCGTCGACCGATTCCTCTGTATGGAGAGATGTACATGGAACCCATCCAAACCTCGGCGGGCGGCGTCTCCCTCCGAGCCGAGGCCCCCGTCCCGCCCGTCGGCTGGCGCGCAATGCTGGCGCGCTTCGATGCTTCGGGCTACGCGGGCATCGTGATACTGGCCGTGCTCATCGTCGTCGTGTTTCCGCTCGCGCTCGACGCGTTTCGCCTGAACCTCATGGGCAAGTACCTGACGTATGCATTCGTCGCCGTCGGACTGGTGATCGCATGGGGTTACGGCGGCGTGCTCAGTCTCGGGCAGGGCGTCTTCTTCGGGCTTGGCGGGTATGCGATGGCGATGTTTCTCAAGCTCGAAGCGTCGAGCGCCGCAGCCACGAGCACGCAGACCACCCCGGGCATTCCGGACTTCATGGACTGGAATCAGCTCACCGCGCTGCCGGATTGGTGGAAGCCGTTTCACTATCTGCCGTTCTCGATCCTCGCGGTGCTCGTCGTGCCGACGGCGCTTGCCTTCGTGATCGGTTACGCGATGTTCAAACGGCGGGTCGGCGGCGTGTATTTCGCCATCATCACGCAGGCCGTCGCGCTGATTCTGTCGGTGCTCATCATCGGCCAACAGGGATATACCGGTGGGGTGAACGGCATCACCGATCTGCGCACGCTGCTCGGCTGGGACATTCGCACGGACCACGCGAAGCTCGTTCTTTACTTTGTCAACGCGGCGTTGCTGATCGTCGCGTTGCTGCTGTGCCGGTGGGTGCAGCGCGGCAAGCTCGGTACGCTGCTGCTGGCCATGCGAGACAAGGAGGACCGCGTGCGGTTCTCGGGCTACGACGTCTCGATGTTCAAGGTGTTCTCGTTCTGCTTCGCCGCGTTGCTCGCTGCGATCGGCGGCGCGATGTTCACGCTTCAGGTCGGTTTCATGTCGCCGTCGTTCGTGGGCATCGTGCCGTCCATCGAGATGGTGATTTATGCGGCGGTCGGCGGACGTATGTCTCTTGTCGGCGCGGTGTACGGCGCGATTCTCGTCAATCTGGGCAAGAGCTGGTTCTCCGAGAGTTTCCCCAACCTCTGGCTGTATCTGATGGCGGCCATGTTCATCGGCGTGGTGATGGCCTTCCCGAACGGTCTGGCCGGTCTTTTCGATGCGCATGTGCGCCCGCGAATTCGCCGTTTTCTCGGCGCCGGGAGCAAGGCAGAAAGGGAGCGTAAAGCATGAGCAACACCGACTTTCTTCTGGCGATAGAAGATCTCACTGTTTCGTTCGATGGGTTCAAGGCGATCGATTCCCTGAATCTGTATCTGGAGCGTGGTGAGTTGCGTGTCGTGATCGGTCCCAACGGCGCCGGCAAGACGACGCTGCTCGATCTTATCTGCGGCAAGACGAAGGAGACGGCGGGCAGCATCAAGTTTCGCAACGAGGAAATCACGCGACTGGCCGAGTTCAGACGCGTGCACAAGGGGATAGGCCGCAAGTTTCAGACGCCGTCGATCTACGAAAACCTGAGCGTCGCGCAGAACCTCGAAGTGTCGTTCCCGCGTGGGCGCGGCGTGTTCGGTGCGCTTTTCTACCGCACGGATAGCGAGGTTGCGGATCGTGTCCGATCCGTTGCTGAAGAGATCGGTCTGTCGGCCTTGCTCGACCTCGAAGCCGGTTTGCTGTCGCACGGACAGAAGCAGTGGCTGGAAATTGGTATGCTTCTTATGCAGGATCCCGAACTTTTAATGCTGGATGAGCCGATTGCCGGTATGAGCGTGCGCGAGCGCGAGCTGACGGCTGAGCTGCTCGATCGAATCTGTCGCAACCGCTCAATGATCGTCATCGAGCACGACATGGCTTTCGTCGAGCGGATTGCGCACAAGGTCACCGTGATGCATCAGGGAAAGATTCTCGCCGAGGGCCCGATGGCCAAGGTGCAATCCGACCCGCGTGTGATCGATGTTTATCTCGGACACTGATCGGAGGACACATCATGTTGGAAGTCGATGATCTTGTCGTCAGCTATGGCCAGAGCGAGGTGCTGCACGGCATCGGCTTTTCCGTCGCCAGCGGCGAAAGCGTTGCGGTGATGGGCCGCAACGGGATGGGCAAAACAACGTTGTTCAAGTCGTTGATCGGCATGTTGCCCGCGAATCGCGGCACCGTTCGTGTGGACGGTGTCGACGTGTCGAGGGAGGAGAGCTTCCGGCGCGTGGCCAAGGGGATCGGTTACGTTCCGCAGGGCCGCCAGATTTTTGCATCGCTCACCGTCGAAGAGAACATCCAGACCGGGCTCGAGAATGCGGCGAGTCAGTCCGTTCCCGACGATCTCTACGCGTTGTTTCCCGTGCTGTTCGACATGCGCCGCCGCAAGGGCGGCAATCTCTCCGGCGGACAGCAGCAACAACTCGCCATTGCGCGCGCGCTCGCGACCAATCCCAAGGTACTGCTGCTCGACGAGCCGACCGAGGGGATTCAGCCGTCCGTCATCAAGGACATTGCCCGGGCGCTCAATCACATTCGCGCGACGCGCAACATCGCCGTGGTCGTTTCCGAGCAGGTGCTGAGTTTCGCGATGGACGTGGCGGACCGACTGTTCGTTATCGAGGGCGGGCGCTTCGTTCATCAGAGCACGCGGGACACCGGCGATGCCGGGCGCATACGCGAATACCTCTCCGTGTAATCCGACGCCGCGTGGCGTCATTGATCGCCGGTGTCTGGCACCGGCATTTGAAACCAGGAGCGAGTGCAATGGCCGAAACTCTCATCAAGGTCGACCTGAACCAATCCGCGTATGAAAACGAGCAGGTGCATAACCGTTGGCATCCGGACATCCCGATGGCGTGCTGGGTGAATCCCGGCGACGACTTCATTCTCGAGACATACGACTGGACCGGCGGCTTCATCAAGAACGACGACAGCGCCGACGATGTTCGCGATATCGACCTGTCGATTGTGCATTTTCTCTCGGGGCCGGTGGGCGTGCATGGCGCGCAGCCCGGCGATCTGCTGGTCGTCGATCTACTCGACATCGGCGCGAAGCAGGACAGTCAGTGGGGCTTCAACGGCTTCTTCTCGAAGACGAACGGCGGTGGCTTTCTGACCGATCATTTTCCGCATGCGCAGAAGTCGATCTGGGATTTCCACGGGCTTTACACGAGTTCGCGGCATATTCCGGGCGTGAATTTCGCCGGACTGATTCACCCGGGACTGATCGGCTGTCTGCCGGATCCGAAATTGCTTCAGACGTGGAACGAGCGCGAGGTCGGCCTGATCGCGACGGCGCCGGACCGCGTGCCGCCGCTGGCCAACCCGCCGTTCGCCGCGACGGCGCATATGGGCAAGCTGACGGGCGACGCGCGCAACAAGGCTGCCGCCGAAGGCGCGCGCACGGTGCCGCCGCGCGAGCATGGTGGGAACTGCGACATCAAGGATCTCTCGCGCGGCTCGAAGGTTTTCTTCCCGGTGTATGTCGATGGCGCAGGGCTGTCTGTGGGCGACCTTCACTTCAGTCAGGGGGACGGTGAGATCACGTTCTGCGGCGCCATCGAGATGGCGGGGTGGGTGCACATGCGTGTCAACGTGATCAAAGGCGGCATGGCCAAATACGGCATTCGCAATCCGGTGTTCCAGCCGAGTCCCATCACGCCGGCGTACAACGACTATCTGATCTTCGAGGGTATCTCGGTCGACGAGCAGGGCGGGCAGCACTATCTGGATGTCACGCTCGCCTATCGTCAAGCGTGTCTGAACGCCATCGAGTATCTAAAGAAGTTCGGCTACTCGGGGGCACAGGCGTACTCGTTGCTCGGTTGTGCGCCGGTGCAGGGGCATATCAGCGGCGTGGTCGACATTCCGAATGCGTGTGCGACGTTGTGGTTGCCGACGCAGATCTTCGACTTCGACATCCGTCCGAATGCCGACGGACCGATTCGTCATGTGACGGGTAGCGTCGACATGCCGTGTTCGCCGGATCTGGTGAAGGGCTGACGCGGCGTGCGTCACGCGCATCACTCACGAGATAGGACAACAGGAGGCGGAGATGCCGATTTACGACTTCGAATGTGCGACGTGCGGACCGTTCGCCGTCATGCGGCGCATGGCGGATCGCGACACGCCGTGCCACTGCCCGGATTGTGGGGGTGAGGGCACGCGCGTGATGACGGCGCCATCGCTTGCGTTGATGGGAAGTGCGAGTCGCGCGGCGCACGCCACGAACGAGCGGGCTGCACATGCACCGCGTCATTCGGGCGACGGGCCGTCGTCGCGTCATCGACCGGGGTGCAGTTGCTGCACCGGCGGCAAGGTGTCGCTGGCGGGGGCGGGTGGGCAGACGTCCACGGCAACGGGCGGGCTGAAGCGGCCGGCGGGAAGGCCCTGGATGATCAGCCACTGATTCTCTTGGAAGGGTTCGGTACGGCCCGGGGTCTGCGGGCCGTGCGTCGGGACCGCGAGTTTTGAAGGAGAAGGAATTCATGCGACATGGGGATATTTCGAGTAGCCGCGACTGTGTGGGCGTTGCGGTCGTCAACTACAAGATGCCGCGTTTGCATACGAAGGCTGAGGTATTGGAGAACGCGCGCAAGATCGCCGACATGGTCGTCGGCATGAAGCAGGGGTTGCCCGGCATGGATCTCGTGATCTTTCCCGAGTACTCGACGCACGGGATCATGTACGACCGTCAGGAGATGTTCGACACCGCAGCGACGGTGCCGGGCGAAGAGACGGACATTTTCTCGGCGGCATGTCGCAAGGCGAATGTGTGGGGCGTGTTTTCGCTCACGGGGGAGCGGCACGAGGATCATCCGAACAAGGTGCCTTACAACACGCTGGTGCTGATCGACAATCGCGGGGAGATCGTGCAGAAGTACCGCAAGATTATGCCGTGGACACCCATCGAAGGCTGGTACCCCGGCGAGCGCACTTACGTGACGGAGGGGCCAAAGGGGCTGAAGATCAGTCTGATCATCTGCGATGACGGCAACTATCCGGAGATCTGGCGGGATTGCACGATGAACGGTGCGGAGCTGGTGGTGCGTTGTCAGGGGTATATGTATCCGGCCAAGGATCAGCAGGTGCTGGTGGCGAAGGCGATGGCGTGGATGAACAACACGTATGTGGCTGTCGCGAACGCGACGGGCTGGGACGGTGTGTATTCGTACTTCGGCCACTCGGCGATCGTCGGCTTCGATGGCCGCACACTCGGTGAGTGCGGCGAGGAGGAGATGGGCGTGCAATACGCGGAGCTGTCCGTGAGCGCGATTCGTGACGCGCGCAAGAACATGCAGTCGCAGAACCATCTGTATAAGCTGCTTCACCGCGGATACACCGGGACGATCCATTCCGGCGAAAGCGCGAACGGTGTAGCCGATTGCCCGTTCGGGTTCTACCGCGATTGGGTCACCGACCCGGAAGGCACGCAGCGCAAAGTCGAGGCCATCACCCGCTCGACACCCGGGACTGAAGAATGCCCGATTGACGGGATTCCTTGTGGGGGAGGTTGAGTGGGGGCGGGCCGTGAAGGCCCGCCACCGCATACTTATCCGCCGAACTTCACCTCCCGATCCAGCGGATACACCGGACGGTTCAGGTGCGAGAACGGGAACAGCGCGTAATTCGAACTCGTCACGCCGTCGCTATCGCATTCGACGAGCCCTGCCGAGATCGGCACGAACACCGGACGGCAATACATGCGCGACTTGAGCAGCAGGAAGCGTTCGCTGCGCGGATCGAGGCCAACGCAGGTGAAGACGCCGTGGTCCCACGCCTCGTGCGTGCGTTCCGTCACGACAATACGCGCCGGACCGATATCGAACAGCACCGTGCGTCCCATGTAGCAGCGTTGGCCCGTGTACGTCGGTCCGGTGACGACGTATTCGCCATCGCCGATCTTGCGCACGATGCCCGTGAGGACCGGGGGCGTCTTGGTAATGCCCAATTGCGGCATCGGCCGTTTGTTGCCGACGGCCAGCGTGACTTCGGCGCCCTCGCCTGCGGCGATCAACGTCGCCACTGCTTCCGGGTCGCACAGCGGACCGACGCCGATGCCCGTGAGGCCACCCGCGAGTGCGGCTTCGAGCACGTCCATCGTGTCGCAGGTGCCGCCCGACATGCAGTTGTCGCTGTGATCGAGCAGCAGCACCGGCTTGTCGGCACCGTCGGCCATTTGCTTCGCTTGCGCAATCGATTCGGCCAGCGGTGCGCTGCGATAGACGAAGCCGTCGCGTTCGTCCCAGATCTGTGCCGCGATACGGTCCGCGACAGCCTGCGCACGCGCCACGCCCGCCTCGCCGTCGTCCGCTGTGACCACGACGCTGATGCACGGCGCGGGTATGTCGGCGAGCGAGAAGCCGGAGAACACCGACACCGCCGGGATGCCCTCCTCGGCTTCGGCCCGCCGCGCGGCGTCGAGGGCGCGTTTCATCGCGCCGCCGTGACTGGTGCTGCGCAGCGTGTGCACCATCAGCGGCGGCTGTTGCCACACCACCTTGGGGCGGCGCTTGCCTGCGAGCCTCTCAAAGAGAAGCCGTCCGGCGTGCTCGCCGGTTTCGTACATGTCGATGTGAGGGTATGTCTTGAAGCCCACGACGATATCCGCATGGGTCACGATCTTCGGTGTGATGTTCGAATGAAGGTCCAGGGCCACGGCAATCGGCGTGCCGGGCGCCACTGCGCGCACGCGTTCGAGCAAATCGCCTTCGCCGTCGTCGCTGTTCTCGGCGACCATCGCGCCATGCAGATCGAGCAGGATGGCGTCGACGCCGCTTGCCGCCGCCACGATCCGGCGGCACAGTTCGTCATAGGCGCTGGCCGCCACCGGGCCACTCGGATTGGCGCTGGCGGAGACGGGCGTCACCATTTCGGCGCCTGCGGCTTCGGCCAGGTCGATGAACGCGGCCATCGCCGTGCGCATGCCTTTGTTGTCGCGATAGGCGGCCTCGTCGTACGTCGGTCCGTGATTGCCGAAGGCTTCGAGCGGTGTGGGCACCGGCGAGAATGTGTTCGTCTCGTGATTCATTCGCGCGATCATGACCTTCATGCGGCACCTCCCGCGCGTTGCAGCATCGCCTGCAACAGCACGTTGCAACCGGCTTCGAGGTGTGCCGGATCGGCATCTTCGATTTCGTTGTGGCTGATGCCGTCCTTGCACGGCACGAAGATCATCGCCGTCGGGGCCACGCGCGCCAGATAAACCGCATCGTGCCCGGCACCGCTGATGGCATCCATCGACGACAGGCCGAGCGCTTTGGCGCCATCGCGAATCGCGTCCACGAGTGCCGGCGCAAACGGTTGCGGCGGGAAGTACACCACCTGTTCGATGGCGACGTCGATGCCCTTCGTGCTCAACGCAGCGCACTCGGCGCGCAGCTTGGCGTTCAGGGTGTCGAGCGTGGCGTCGTCGGCCGCGCGCAGATCGACGGAGAGCTTCACCCGGCCCGGAATGACGTTGCGCGAGTTCGGATAGTTGTCGACCCAGCCGACGGTGCCGCGTGCGTGCGGTGCGTGCTCGCACGCGATGCGATTCACTGCCTGAATCAACTGGGCAGCGGCGAGCAACGCGTCGCGCCGCAATTCCATCGGTGTGGGGCCCGCGTGCGCCTCCATCCCGGTGACGGTAACGTCGTACCAGCGCTGCCCCAATGCACCCTGCACTACGCCGATGGTTTTCTCGTGAGCTTCGAGCACCGGGCCTTGTTCGATGTGGGCTTCGAAGTACGCCCCGACAGCCCCTGTCTGACCGGCTGCCGATGCCGCGCCGGCATAGCCGATGGCGCGCAACGCTTCGGCGACGCTCACGCCGTCGTGGTCTTTCTGTGCGAGCGCGTGCTCCAGCGTGAAGGCGCCGGCATAGACGCCGGACCCCATCATCACGGGGACGAAGCGCGACCCTTCCTCGTTGGTCCAGACGGCAACTTCGAGCGGCGCTTCGGTCACGATGGCGTGGTCGTTCAGCGCGCGCAGCACCTCCAGTCCGGCGAGCACACCGTAGTTGCCGTCGAACTTGCCGCCGGTCGGCTGGGTGTCGATGTGGCTGCCGGTCATGACGGGCGGCAATGCGTTGTTGCGTCCGGCGCGGCGCGCGAAGATGTTGCCGATGGCGTCGATACGCACCGTGCAACCGATCTCCTTTGCCCACTTCACGAACAGATCGCGGCCCTGGCGGTCGAGTTCGGTCAGCGCCAGACGGCAGACACCGCCCTTGGCGGTCGCGCCGATTTGCGCGAGTTGCATGAGGCTGTCCCACAGGCGCGCGCCGTCGACGCGCACTGCGGCTGCCGGTTGATCGAGACGTTCCATGTTCACAAGTCCTTCAGAGCGTGCGCCGCGCGGTTCACGATGACGCATGCGTTGGCAGAACGGCGCGCTCGCCTAGCGGCTTGACGACGCGCGCCGGGGGAATGCGGGACGCGCGGATCACGCCACGCCCACGCCGAGATAACGGTCCTTGACGACCTCGTCGGCGAGAAAAGCGGCGTTGTCCGCGCCATACACGATGACGCCCTGCTCGACGATGTAGTGCCGGTCGGCGAGTTGCGTGCAGACTTCCAGATTCTGTTCGACGAGCAGGATGGCCACGCCCGCCTGCTTGATGAGCTTCAACTGCGCCACGATCTCTTCGACGATCACGGGGGCGAGGCCCTCGACCGGCTCGTCGAGCATGAGCAGGCGCGGATGATTCATCAGCGCGCGGCCGATCGCGAGCATCTGCTGTTCGCCGCCGGAGAGTTGCGCACCGCCATTCTTGCGACGCTCCTGCAGGCGCGGAAAGATGCGGTAGATGTCGGCAAGCTGCCACGGCGAATCGCGCCGCGCGCCGAGCTTGAGATTCTCTTCGACGGTGAGCAGCTTGAAGATGCCCCGATGCTCGGGCACGAAACACACGCCCTTTGCCGCGATGCGGTGCGCGGGCTGCCCGGCGACGGGCTTGCCCAGAAACGAGATGCTGCCGGCCTTGGGCGTGACCACGCCGGCGATGGTCTTGAGCGTAGTCGACTTGCCCGCGCCATTGCGGCCCAGGAGCGTAACGAGTTCGCCGTCGCCGACGCTCAGCGACACGCCTTGCAGGATGTGGCTCTTGCCGTAATAGCTGTGAATGCCTGCGACGTCGAGAATCATGCGCGGCCTCCGGTAATCATGTTGCCGAGATAGGCGGCGCGCACGCGATCGTCGGCGCGAATGGCGTCCGGCTTGCCCTCGACCAGTACGCGGCCTTGTTGCATGACGGTGATCGTGTCGGAGATGTCCATCACGATGTTCATGTTGTGTTCGATGAGCACCACGGTGTGATCGTCGCGCAGGCCGCGGATGAGTTGCTTCATGTCGTCGAGATCGTCGATGCCCATGCCGGACGTCGGCTCGTCGAGAAAGATGGCCTTGGGACGCGCCGCCAGCGCCATGCCGACTTCGAGGCGGCGTTGCTGCCCGTGCGAGAGCGCCCCCGCCGCAGTGTCGGCGTGACGCGTGAGGGCGAGCCGCGTGAGCACGTCGTCAACGACGCTGGCGCAGGCGCGCGGGCCGTCGGCCTTGCGCCAGCACGAGAGCGCATGGCGCGGCGTGACACCCAGCGCAGCCAGTCGCAGGTTCTCGCGCACCGACAGGTTCTGGAACAGCGCCGTCACCTGAAACGAGCGGGCGATGCCGCGTTGCACACGCCGGTAATCGGCTTCGGTCGTCACGTCGTGACCGTCGAACAGGATGCGCCCGCCTGAGACAGGCACGGTGCCGGTGAGCATGTGGAACAGCGTGGTCTTGCCTGCGCCGTTCGGGCCGATGACGGAATGCACCGTGCGCGGGGCCACGCGCAGATCCACGCCATGCAGCGCCGTGAACTTGCCGTAGCGTTTGACGATGCCGCTGGCTTCAATAAGCACGTTAGGCGCGCCGCTCATGTCGCATCTCCTTGCGTATCCAGTTTGCCGTTGGCGTCGCGGCGTTTGCCGGTGATGCGGTACCACAGCGATTCCCCCACGCCCCACAGGCCGCGATGCATGAACAAGCTCACGGCGATGAGCAGCAGGCCGAGCAACAACAGCCAGCGCGGCCAGAGCGTGGAGAGCCAGTCGGCGGCGAGTACGTAGAACGCTGCGCCCAGCACCGAAGCGAACAGATTGCCCGTGCCGCCGATCACCGTCATCACGAGGATCATTTCGCTCGTGTGGTACTCGATGTTGGACAGCGGCGCGATACCCGTCATCAGCGCATGCAAGGCACCGGCGAGCGCCGTGACGGCGCCCGAGATGGCGAACGCCACGAGCTTGAACGTCTTCACGTGATAGCCGATGGCGGCGGCGCGGGTTTCGTTGTCGCGAATGGCGAGCAGCGTGCGGCCGAACACCGAATCGGCTACGCGCAACAGTGCCGCGAAGACGATCAGGAAGATGACGGCGACGAAGGTGTAGTACTGCCACGGCGTCTCGAGCGGGATGAGTGTCTTGCCGCCGATAGCCAGCGACTTGCGCGGGATGTCGAGCAGCCCGTTGTCGCCGCCGGTCCAGTCCGTCGCGGTGTAGGCGAGGAAGTAGAACATCTGCGCGCACGCGAGCGTGAGCATCACGAAGTAGGTGCCCTTCTGGCGGATCGCGAAGCTGCCGACGACGGCCGCGATCACCGCGCCCAGCATGATCGACGTGACGACGGCGAGCGGCATGGGCAACGCCGTGCGTGTGAGCATGATGCCCAGCGTGTAGCTGCCCAGGCCGAAGAAGATGCCCTGACCGAACGAGAGCAGGCCGGTATAGCCGAGCAGCAGATTGCAGCCGAGCACGGCGAGCGCGTAGACGAGGACTTCGGTCGCGAGCGTGCCCGACGACAGCGTGACCGGCAGGATCAGTGTGACAGCGGCGGCGAGCAGCCAAAAACGGTAACGTACCAGCATCATCCCCTCCCGAGCAGGCCGTGCGGACGCATGAGCAGCACGGCTGCCATCGCCACATAAATCATCAGTCGTGCGCCTTCCGGCCAGATCGTGCTCATCAGACTCTGCACGATGCCGATGACGAGACCGCCCACGAGCGCGCCGGCGAAACTGCCCATGCCGCCGATAACGACCACCACGAAGGCAATGCCCAGCGCTTCGATACCCATGAACGGTTCGACGCCGCGCACCGGTGCGGCCAGCACGCCCGCAAGCGCAGCCGTGCCCGCACCAAGCGCGAAGGCGAGACTGAACACCCGGAACACATTGATGCCGAGCAGCGACACCATCTCGGACGACTCGCTGCCCGCGCGCACCGCACTGCCCAGACGCGTGCCTTCGAGCAGCCACCAGAGCACGGCGGCGAAGACTGCGGTGAAGCCGATGAGAAAGAGCCGGTATTTCGGATAGATGAAACTGCCCCACATCACCACGCCGTCGAGTACCTCGGGCACGGCGACGTTATCGCCCAGCGGCCCCCACACGATGATGACCAGTTCCTGCACAACCAGTGCGAGGCCGACCGTGACGAGGATATGGAATTCGTGCGCCTTCTCGTAGATATGCGAGAGCAGCACCTTCTCGGCGATCCACGCGAGCGCGCCCACGACGATCGGACAGACGATCAGCGCGAGCCAGAACGACAGCCCCCATTGCAGCGCCTGATAGCAGAAATAGGCACCGAGCAGATAGAAGGCGCCGTGCGCGAAGTTCACGAAGCGCAGCAGGCCGAAGATGATCGATAACCCGACGGCGAGCAGGAAGTACAACATCCCGATCCCGACGCCATTGATGACTTGCAGCAAATAGACGTTCATGCGCGTCCCGGAGAGCTTGAGTGGACGTGGAGCACCGTGCGCCGCCCGGCTTTCGCCGCGCGGCGCAGACGACACATGCGGGGACGGCAAGGCGTCCCCGCGAGCGACACTTCAGACAGCGATGGCGTTGCGCGGCTTCGTCAGGCCATCTTGCACTCGGTCTTGTCGAGTGGCAGGAACGATTTCCCGGCGCTGACGATGTCGGCGTAGTCGTCGGGATTCTTCATCTTCGACTTGGGCTTGCCCTTGAGCAGATAGTAGTTCTTGAGCACCTGATGGTCGCCCTTGCGGATTTCCTCCGGACCGGTGAGACCGTCGTACTTCATGCCTTCCATCGCAGCGATGACCGCCTTCGGATCAGCACTGCCCGCCTTGACCATGGCGTCGAGCATGAGCTTGGTGCAGATGTAAGAGCCCGCGAGGCTGTAGTTCGGGTTCTGCTTGAAGCGGTCCTGCGTGCGTTTGACGAGATCGAGATTCAGCGGCGAGGCCACGGCGTGCCAGTACTGCGCGCCGAAGTACACACCGTCGCACAGATCGGCGCCGAGTGTCTCGAACTGTTCCAGGCCCGACGCCCACGCCATCAGGATCGTGCAGTTTTTCTTCATGCCGAAGCTCACCGCCTGACGCAGCGTGTCGGACGATTGCGAGCCGAAGTTCAGGATCAGCAGCACGTCGGGCTTGGCGGCAGCCGCGTTCGTGAGATAGCCCGAGAACTCTTTCTCCGTGAGCGAGTGATAGCTATTGCCCACGTGCTCGATGCCCTTCTCCTTGAAGATGTTCTTCGCGGCAGTGAGCAGGCCTTCGCCGAACACGTATTGCGGCGTGATCGTGTACCAGCGCTTGGCCTTGGGCATCGATTCGATGAGCGGACGCACCGTTTGCTCGATGGCGCCAAAGGTCGGCACCGACCAGCGGAACGTGGCGCTGTTGCAATCCTTGCCCGTGATTTCGTCGGCACCGGCCGTGGTGATGAAGATGCCGCCAGCCTTCTCGGCTTCCTTGCCCATCGCCAGCGCCTCGGACGACAGAATGCCGCCGGCGAAGAAGCGCGCGCCCTTCTGCTGTGCGATTTCCTGCACACGGCGGATGGCCGTGGCGGGTTTTCCCTCGGTGTCGAGTGTGGTGTAGGCGAGCGGGCGGCCCAGCACTTTGCCGTACTGCTCGACGATGAGCTTCATGCCGAGATCGGCGAATTTGCCGTTGGCGGCGAACGGCCCGGACATCGGCACCGGACATGCCAATTGAATGGCGCCGGTGCTTTGCGCGAACACGTCGCGAGCGGTGAATAGGGAGCCAGGCAGAGACGCCGCAGCGGCGAGCTTCAACAGTTCACGACGATTCAATTGGGTCTCCAGCAAAGAGAGCAATCGTTCATGGGGTGCCAACGTGCAGCGCGTGACACGCCGACCGGCCGCAGACCTGAAAAAATAGATCCGGGGCAGCGACCTGACGGTAACGACTTGCAACGTCCGGGGCCTTATCCCTATCCGTCATATTTATAATGATAAATAGGATGGATTTGATCGTAGGTATAATGCTTTGGAGTGTCAATCGGAAAAAATTCCGAGGCGGCACCGTCGGAAATTCGTGTGAACAAGACCTTTTTGAGGCGCTACATGGCATTGGATGCGCAAATGGTGCGAGAGCCGTTGGAAATCAAACAGCAAAAACGCGGCGATCTCGTTGCCGAAGCCATCAAGCGCCTGATTACCGAGGGCAATCTGTTGCCCGGCGATCGTTTGCCGCGGGAAGTGGAGTTGCAGCAGATGTTCGGGGTGTCGAAGAGCACCATTCGCGAAGCGCTCAAGTCGCTCGAAGTGCAGGGGCTCATCAAGGTGAGCACGGGGCCGTCGGGCGGTGGCATGGTAGTGGAGGTGCCGCTCGAGCGCACGTTCCAGCTCATGCAGAACTATCTCTTCTTTAAGGAAGTGAGCATCGACGACATCTATACGGTGCGTCAGTTGCTCGAACCGGAACTGGCTGCCGGTGCCGTGCCGCATCTGACCGAGGCCGACTTCGAAGCGCTGGAGCAAAACATGGCGTGCTGCAGCCCGGCGTCGCACGATCGCCGCGAATTGCTGCGTCAGCGTCAGGCCGATGTCGACTTTCACGACATTCTCGCGGCCGCCAATCCCAACAGTTTTTTGCGTTTCACCTGCGAACTCGTCAACGAGATGATTCGCCAGTTGATCGTGTTCGGCAACGAGACGCCGCGCCGCGAGCATGAGAAGTTCGGCACGGCGAACGTCAACATTCATCGCGAGATTACCGATGCGGCGCGCGCGGGCGACGCCGAGCGCGTGCGCGAACTCATGCATTTCCATATGCAGGAGGCGCGCACCTATATCAAACGGATGAACGGGAAGCTGCGCGGCCGCCTGATTCTCGATTCGGATATCGCCGATATGCAGCAGCGCGTGCGCTCCCAGCTTGGGGCTGGTGCGCCGCAGATACCGCGTCGCAAGTCTGCGGCGGTGAAGATGTCGCCGGAAGCGGCCACCGTGCCGCCGAAGCGGGCGGTGCGTAAGGCGGCGGGCGAGGGGGCGGTTCTTGCGAAGACTGCCGGCAAGCCGCAGGCGAAGCCGAAGACGGCAAGCACGAAGGCGGGGGTGGCGGCGAAGGCGACGGCCCCGCGCAAACGTCGTGCGGTGTCGAGTTAAGACGGCCTGATGGTTCAGGGCCGCGCGGCGGCCGGTTGTTGCTGCGTGCAACAGTGAGTGCCGCCGCCGCGCCGGGCAATCCCGCGAAGCGGCAACTGCACGACGTGTCTGTCGGGGAATGCCTGTTTCACGATGTCGTGCGCATGCGCATCGGCCGCGGGATCGCCGAACGACGCCATGACAACCCCCTCGGGAGGCAGATCCCAGGCGTTGAAGTTCCGGCGCACGGCGTGCGGGTGCCACTCGGGCGGCATGCGCCAGCGGCCGATGGCGTTCTTGCCTGTCGAGTCTGAATTGCGATGAGGTGCCGTCATGGTTCGCGTTACCGTGAGAAGCGTGCCACCAGTGTCGGTGGCGCACGGTCGCTGCGAAGGGGCTCAGCGCGTGAGCGGATCGGCCAGATGGACGAAGAGCCGCTTGAGGGCTCGTACCTGGCGTAGCGCCACGCGCAGGTCGCACGTTGAAATTAGGCCGATGCCTCCTTCGTCGTCGCCAAGCGGGAGGCCGTCGCGTTCATAGACGACGAGCGTGCCGACACCCACCGGCGTGTTGTACAGCTCGTGCCACGAGAACAGGACGGTGTAGCCGTCTGCCCCTTGCGCCAATACGAACGCCCGCGTGAAATCGCGCGCTTGCGGCAGATGCAGCCGTGCGACGTCGAGCAGCGCGGTCAGCCGCACGCCTTTGTAATCGCTCGCACTTCGCACTTTCCGGCCAGACAGGCAGACGACGTCGAGCGGCCCGGTCAGTTGCGTCGGCAGACGCATGAGCGAACAGAGATCGAACGAGTGATGGCGATTGACGTAGCCGGAGACGACGACTTCGCGCGAGACGAGCGGGGCGGAGGCCGCGTGTGCGGCGCTCACCCGCGTGAACGGCGCGTTGCTGGCGGTCGGGCGACTGTCCGGCGAAGGGCCGGACGGCATACGCATGGGGTCGATGGGCATGTCGGATGGGTTGGGGGCACCGGTCGCTTCAATATAGCGGCCGGGCCTCCGGCGGACATACGACGTGCCTGATAGCGCCTATTCGCAGGGCCTGAGCGGGCCCCGCGCCGGCAACGGCTTGCCGGTGCGCGCGGTCAACTTCCGTAGCGGGCGGTGCGGCGTGCGGGCTGCGGCGCCGACATGTTGGCAATCAGGGTGCGTGCCTCCTGTACGTCGGCAAGCGTCTCGCCGCCTTCGAGCGCGTCGAGCGCCTCGCGCAGTACCCGCACCCGATCGTCGTCGCCTGGCGCGTTGCCCCCACTCAGGCGCAACAGGCTGAGCGTCGCACGCAAGATGAGCGACGGCGACGCCTGCGCCTGTGCGATCTGCAAGGCTTGTTCCAGCCAAGGGCGCACCGCGTCGTCGGGATGATGTCCGGCGCGCAGGAAGTCGCCCTTCTGACGCAGGAATTCGGCTTGCCAATGGGCGTCGCTGCGGCGCGTCGCCACGTGGGCACCGCGCTCGGCCGCGTGCAGCCCGAGCGCGATGTCGCCCGTTCCCGCGCATGCTTCCACGAGCAGACCGAAGAATATGCCTTCGACGCCACCCATGATCTCGCTCAGACGGCCCACGCTGTCGGTAATGCGCTCGAGACCGTTCACGTCGCCGCGAGAGGCGAGTGCCCAGCCACGAATCGTCTGTCCGGCGAGCGCCCAGAGAGCCACGCCCGCCTCCGTCGCCACTTCGGTCGCCTCGCTCGCCAGTGCCTCGGCAGACGCCACTTCACGACGCAAGCGTCGCAACATCGCCGCAAACACCAGCGCAAACGAGAAGGAGTACCGACGGCCTTGCTGACGTCCCATCGCCAGCGCTTCTTCACTGGCGGCGATCGACGCGTCGTGACGTCCGGTGAACCAGTACGCCCACGAGAGGAACGACAGTCCGGTGATGCGGGCGTCTTCGCCGAGCCCCGTGTCGGCGTGTTCGGGCCGGTAATGCGCGAGCCCGGTTTCCAGCGCCGTTACCGCACCGTTGAAGTCGCCGTAGCAGCACAGGCTGTTGCCCAGCGCGTAGTACGCGTGTGCGAGCAACGGCCCGGTATCGGCCTGTTCGGCGATGAGGATGAGTTTGCGGGCAAGGTCGATGCTTCGATCGAAGTCGCTCCACGAACTGGAGCCGAGCCACAGCCCCCAGTAGACAGGGAACAGCGCGATGGCGTCGCCCATCGGCTGCGCGAGCGCGAGCGCCGTTTCGAAATTGTGACGCGCAGGCTCCGAGCCATAACCATGCAGCGAGACGAGCGGCACGCCGAGCGCCATGCGCAATTGCAATTCCTGCTGCGCGGTCTGGGCGTTGGCGCCCGTCTGCCGCAAGACATCCAGTGCACTTTGATAGTGCGCGCACGCTTCACGGAATGCCTGGCGCCCCGTCGCGAATTCGCCTGCAAGACGGTAGTGCTCGATGGCCGCCTGCGGCTCGTCGGCCTGACGGAAATGCCAGGCAAGCACTTCGGGCTCGGTCTGCACGGCCGACGCGTCGTGCTCGCGCATGGCGAGCGCGATCCGGCGGTGCGCATCCTGACGGCGTTCCTGCGGCTGCGCATCGTAGGCGGCCTTGTGCAGCAGCGCGTGACGGAAGACGTAGCGGCCACTGTCCTGACGTTGCACGAGGGCGCAGGCAACGAGCGTGTCGAGCGCGCGCTCGACGAGCGCCATCGAACGTCCGCTTGCGACGGCGAGTACGTCGGCCTGAAACTCCGGGCCGAGGCACGACGCAAAGTGAGCCACTGGCTTCGCGCTGCCGGCGGCGTCGATGCGCGCCATCATCAATTCCTGAAGGCTGGCCGGCATCGGCATGGCGCCGACCGGACCGCGTCCGCCTTGCTGTGCGGCGGTAGCCCGCGCCAGCTCTTGCAGGAACAACGGTACCCCTTCGGCGAGATGCACGATGCGCTCGCGCATGGCCGCCGGCAGCGCCACGCGTGGCGTCGCCGCGCGCACGATGGAGGCGGCGGCGCCCGCATCGAGCGGCGCCAGGTCGATGCGGCACAAGCTCACCGTGTGATGCCATGGCAGCTCGAATTCGGGGCGCGCGCATACGACCAACAGACGGCCGCGCGGCGGATTTTCCGCCATGAGCGCGAGCAATTCCTGCGTGGACGGATCGGTCCAGTGGGCGTCGTCGAGCATCAGCACACCGCCGTCGGGTAGCAGCGCGGCGAGCAGGGCGGGGGCTTCGTCGAGCACGACCTGCTTCCACGCGTGCGGCACGTTGCCGTCGGCGTGCATGTCGAATAGCGCTCGCAGGCGCCGATGCGCGAGCAGGGCGGGTTGCGGGAGTTGCGAGGCGTCGGCTGCGGACTGCGTGCGCAGCCAGCGGGCAATCGGATGGAACGGCGTGCCCGCGCCGTCTTGTGCGCAGGCCAGATCGATCGCGCGCAGGCCGCGCGTTTCGATGAAATGACGCACCAGCGCCGTCTTGCCGATACCGGCCTCGCCGATCACCAGCGCGAGCGTGCCCTGACCGGTAGCGGCGTCGCGCATGGCCGCGTGTGCACGGGCGAGTTCGGCCAGCGCCGCATCGCGGCCGAAGAGCATGGCCGCACGCCGGCGCGAGCGGCGCTCCGGGGTGGGGTCGGGATTGACCCGAAACACCGGGATATCTCGATTCGCATGGCGCTCGCGCACACTGCCATGGGGCGTGGTCGCGATGGCGACACCGATGAGGCGCTGCGTGGCATCGCAGATCACCACTTCGCCGGGCAGCGCCATGTCGGCCAACTGCGTTGCGGAGCGTGAGACGCGCCCGCCGGTGTCGGGGCTGTCGTCGGCGACCGAACTGATGACGAGTCCGGTGTGAACGCCCACACCGATGCCCACGCGTGCGGTGCTTGCCTGCACGCAGCGCATGGCGGCTTCGACGGCGTGGCGTCCGGCGCCTTCCAGTGCGGTGGGATATCCGAAATAGCCGAGCAGGCCGCCGGTTGGCGTGCGCATCGTGTAGCCCCACGACTGACGCAGGATCGTTTCACATTGCACGAGTGGCGGGCGCATCACACCCACGAGTTGATCGGGATCGTCGATGCCGTTGGGCGCGAGTTCGATGGCCACGACCGTCAATTGGCGGCGCTCGGGCCCCGTGGCGCGCTGTTCCATTCGCGCGGGTGGTGTTTCCAGCAACTGCGTGAGCGCCGCGCCGGGCGTCTCATCAAGTTCTTCGCGCAGGATGTCGCACAAGCGGCGGTATTCGGTTTCGGCCTCGTCGCGACGTCCCGCGCGCAGCAGCAGTGCAAGCAGGCACTGCCAGCACGATTCGTCGAACGGGGCGAGCGCCACGAGCTGTCGTGCGTGAGCGAGTGCCTGATCGAGATCGCCCAGACGGGCGTAGCCGTCGGCGAGCAGTCGTTCGCCGAAGACGCGCCGACGCTGGTATTCGTCGCGTTGCAACTCGATCCATTGCTCGAGATCGGGCGTGTCGCGTACCGACAGGCCGTGCAGGAAAGGCCCCTGGTAAAGGGCGACGGCATCGGCCAGATGTTGGAGATGCGCCGCCAGATCCAGACCCGTGACGCCGTCGAGCGTGCGATCGGCCTGCTCGATCATGTTCGCGAAGACGTGGGCGTCGATCCACAGGCCCGTCTCGGGACGCAAGCGCACGACTTGGCGATCCGATTCGAAGAGTTCGTCGCCGAGCGTGTCGCGCAGGTGAAAGAGCATGCGCTTGAGTTTGTCGCGACCGCCCTGGCCGTCTTCATCCGGCCAGAAGAGGTCGGCGAGTGCGCCGCGTGTGTGATAGCCCGGTTGAAGCGCGAGATAGGCCAACAGCCCGCGCGCTTTCGTGTATTTCACGGCGCATGCCTGTTTGCCTTTTTCGACCCGCATCGGTCCGAGCAGGTAGAGCGATCTGGTGACTTGCATTATCCCTGGACGGCGAATAGGCAACACCGGCGCACACTTTTACGTGTTGCACCGGTGTGCGAATTTCATGATGTCGTCGAACCAGACCGACGTTTCCGGAAGGCAGCGAGGGGCTGCCGTCGGCGCCGAGTCGGCAATCTGGCGAGACGCCAAGGCCGTTCCGGGGGGGCTCCGGCCGAATGCTTCAGGTATTACATACTGAAGTATAAACACGTGTATGAATTCCGTTGGGAATACCTGAGAAATTCACACGATATTGTGGGAATTACGCCATGGCGACGCTTTCCTGACCGAACTATCAGTTTTGCTAGGTATTGCGCCGCGTGTCGCAGCGCTCAGGCCGGCGGTTGCCAGAAGGTGGCATCGGCGGCGTCGACCCGTCTGGGCAGCAGACCCGCTTGCGTGAAGGCGTCGGCAATGCGCTGCTGCTCGGCGATGGCGTCGCGCACCACCGGTTGCACGTCGTAGCTGCGGCGCCTGTTGGCGGCTTCGACCGTGGCGGTATCCAGTCCCCAGAGGGGGGCGAGCTGCGCTGCGGCATCGCGCGGGTTAGCACGTACCCACTGACCTGTCTCGCGCAATGTCCGATAAACCTCGCGCAGCACGGCGTCGTGATCGCGGGCAAACGCGGGGGTCGCGAGGTAGTAGCGTTGATAGCCCGCGAGCCCGCGCGCGCTCGTCAGCGTGCGCACCTTGTCTTGACGCTCGATGCCCGCCAGGAAGGGGTCCCACGTCACCCAGGCGTCGACGTTGCCACTGGCGAACGCCGCGCGTGCGTCCGCGGGCGTGAGGTAGGCCGGCTGCACGTCGTTGATACGCAGACTTACGCTTTGTAACGCCGCGATCAGCAGGTAATGCACACCTGCGCCCTTGGTCACGGCAATGCGCTTGCCCTTGAGATCCGCGAGCGTCTTGATCGGCGAGTTTTGCGGCACCAGAATCGCTTCGGCATCCGGCGAGGGCGTCTCGCGCGCGACATAGGCGATGCGCGCGCCCGCGGCCTGTGCGAACACCGGCACCGTATCGGCCACGTCGGCCGAAAAATCGATGCTCCCGACGTTGAGCGCCTCGAGCAGCGGTAGCCCGCTCGTGAACTCGTGCCACGTGAGCGTGACGTTGTGCGGCGCGAGCGCGTGCGCCAGCGTGCCGCGTGCCTTGGCCAGCACGATGAGCGTCGACGACTTCTGATAGCCAATGCGCATTGTGAGCGGCGAGGTGGCCGCACGGGCATCGTCACCGAGTGTCAATGCGCTCGCGGCACCGAAGACATGCACGGCGCCCCCCGCGAACATCGCCGTCCCTGCGCGCTGAAGAAAGCGGCGGCGCTGAGGATATGGCGGTGCCGTTTCGGAGACGCGATGCGTTTGGGCGGGCAGGAGGCAATCGATCTGACGGGACATGGCGAAGCGAGAGTGCTGAAAGTCGTGACAACGCGGCGAAAGCGCCGGGCATGCAAGGCAAGTGATTCCTTCTTGTATCGCGATGCCAGCCGCTCGCGCCAATAAGCGATTCGTCTTTGCATAGCGAGGCCGCCGTCATATCGATATGACGCAAGCCGGATCGCCAATATCGCCAGCCGAAACCCGCGCAGTCGACGCCTGGGTCGACGGACTCGCGCCGGCGGGCATGCTCGCGTTAATAAAAAACGCCCGGCCCTGCACGACGGCAGGGGGCGGGCGTCTCACGATATGCCGGGCAGTCGAGCGCCGGCGGCGCCGGCCTCGTATTTACGCGGTTATTGCGCCTGACCGGCCGGCGCTTGCATCGCCGGCGCACCCATGGGCATCTGGCCGCGATGCTGCATTGCCTTGTCGTGCCAGGTCTTCATCCTGGACCAGCGCGCCTTGATGGCGTTGCTCACGAGGATCTTCTGATCGTTGTTCAGCCCGTTGTAGACGTTCAGCCAGGCATCTTCCGTTTGGCTGTGAAGCTGACGGTTCTGATCGAATACCTTTTCGCGTGCGGCACGCATGCCGGCCAGATCGAGCACTTGCTGATCCTTCGCCTGCGCGATCATCTGATGGAACTGTTCGCCATTCTTGCGCATGGCGTCGTGGTTCTGCTTCGACGTGTTCACGGCCTGCTGCCAGGCTTGTTCCTGCTGCGCGTTGAGCTTGAGCTGATCGTGCAGCTTGCGAATGTCGCCGAGCCCCCAGGGACCGTGATCGCCGCGCATCGGGTGCATGGCGGCATGCGGACCCGTGGCCGGCGCGGTGGCGTCTGCGGCATGGGCGACGCCGAACATCGAGGTGGCGACGAGGATTGCCGACGCGGCGGCGATCTTCAGTTTGCGCATGGTGTTGACTCCTGTTGATACTGCCGGAATTGGCAGTTTCAGAGTACGCCATCGCCACGAGGAACAAGTTGCAAAGTGCAACCGCTGTATTACCCGACGTTACCGGCGCCCGCGTATGCAATACGCCGAAACGACTCGGCCCGCGCCTGCGGCCCATCGAGAAGGGCGGCAAGCGCGGGCCGTCACGACCGCCGGCGCAACGCCGCGCCCGGCGGCCGGTTCCCGATGGGCGACGTTAGCTGGTCTCCGGCCTCCGATCAGTCCCAGGTGCCACGGCCACCGGACACGCTGTAGCGGCCGGCACCGAAGAGAATCACGCAAAGGCCCGCGAGCAGATAGAAGCCTTGCAGTTCCAGCGCCCAGCCGCCGGTCTTCGAGAGATCGCCCAGTTGACTCAGGTGGACCAGTGAGAAGGCGACAAGCATGTTGCACACGACGAGCAGGCCGCCCAGACGGGTGAGCACGCCGAGAATCAGCAGCACCGGCGCGAGCACTTCACCCAGGTAGGCGCCGTAGGCGAGGAAACTCGGCAGGCCGTGCGAAGTCACCATGCCCTCGATGAAACCGACGCCGTTGATCACTTTGCTGACGCCGTGAAATAGCAGCAGGATGCCGAGGGTAAGGCGCAGGATGAGTTTGCCGAGGTCGTCTCTGGTGCTCTGCATGGGGAAGGCTCCTTCTTGACTCGCTTGTTCGCGGATGGGGACTGAGGGGGAACGGGGTGGCACGCTCTGCGGCAGGGCGTGCCGGCCAAATGGGCACCACTGTATCAAATCGTTACGGCGCTGTCTGTGACTGTCTGAGCGATTTCAGGGACATAGCCCGCCCCGGACCCGGCGCGCGGATTACAAGCCGTTACTTTTCGGACTGCCCGGTTACACGACGGCTGTCGGCGCGACGCTCGCGCGCCCCGTTAATCCGCATAAGGACACGGTCATTCGCTGGCAAGCCCGCCAACGGCCCCGGTCCCGCCGGTTCCCCGAACACGTATCCACCCGATCGTGTCCGGGCATTTCGAAAGCACAGCCAAAGTCAATAAGGATTCCATCATGAATGTTCGTAAAACGCTGATTCTGAGTGCCGTGACGGTTGCCCTCGGCGGTGTGTTCGCCTCGCAGGCGTTTGCGCAAAGCACCACCACCGAGACGGCGCGCGACATCCATCAACAGCAGCGCGTCGAGAACGGACTGAAGAGCGGTCAACTGACGACCAAGGAAGCGTCGAGCATCGAGAAGGGCGAGGCGAAGATCGACCGCATGCAAGCCCATGCCGCTCACACGGGAGATACCGCCGCCGAGAAGGCACGCATCGCCAACGCGCAGAACAAGGAAAGCGCGAAGATCGATCAGCTCAAGCACAACGGTCAGGTGGTGAATCCCACGTCGAAGTCGTCGGAGCGCATGCAGGCCGACGTGCAACGTAACGTCAACCAGGAAAAGCGCATCGCTCAGGGACAGGCCGCCGGCACGTTGAATAATCGCCAGGCCGGTAGTCTTGAGCGCGGGCAGGCCCATGTCGACACCGCCGAAGCGCACGCGGGCAAGAACGGTCATGTGAGCAAGGGCGAGCAGGCCGGTATCCAGCATCGCGAAAATCATCAAAGCGAGCGAATTCATCAGGACAAGACGAACGGATGAGTTGCCGCTGATTGCGGATCACGCGCATGACGCCAGCGCCACCCTTTGCCGGGTGGCGCTGTTGTTTTGGGGCTATCATCGGCGTCACAACGAACTTGGAGGAGGGGCGGGATGGAGCGGGTGCAGGCGCAGAAGATGCTCGATGAACTCGTCGCGCCGTGGGTGCGACAACTCAATCTGCAAGTGGAGGCGACCGGGCCGGAACAAAGCGAATTGCGATTGCCGTTCGACGCCGCGTTCAAACATGGCGGCGGCGTCATCTGCGGACAGGTCTTCATGGCCGTGGCCGACACGGCCATGGTGGTGGCGCTCTCGGCCTCGCTTGGCGGTTTCCAGCCAATGACGACCGTCACGCTCAACACGCAGTTCATGCGTCCGGTGGCCGAGGGCGATTTGCGCGTGATCGCGCGGATTCTGCGTCGCGGCAAGAATCTGGTGTTCGGCGAGATCGAGATTCTCGATGCGTCGGGCAAGATGGCGGTGCACGCCACCACGACCTACGCGCTGCTTTGAGCGCACCGTTGCAAGACGCTCAACGTCGATAACGCGATATCACCGAAGGGGGCCAGGTGTTCGATCAGATCGTATTCGCCGGCGGCGGCAACCGTTGCTGGTGGCAGGCGGGATTCTGGGAGCGCGTCGCGCGCGAGGTGCCGCTGCGCCCGCGCGTCATCACCGGGATATCGGCCGGTGCCGCCACCGCGTGCATGCTGCACATGCGCGAGTCGGACTGGGTGATGGACTATTACCGGCGGGCACTCGCGAACAATCGCAAGAACGCCTACTGGGGCAACCTGCTGCGCCGTGAGCGGGTGTTTCCGCATTACCGCATCTACCGGCAGGCGCTGCTCGACATTTATGAGGGCCAGCTCGACAAGCTCGCCGCCGGGCCGGAGATTCGCGTCGGCGTGTCGCACATCCCGCGCTGGCTCGGGCCGCGCACGGCCACGGCGGCAGCGCTGGTGGCCTACAACATCGACAAGCACGTGCGTCGTACGCTGCATCCGACGCTCGCCCGCCGGCTTGGCTTCACTCCCGAATTCGTGCGCGCGCAGGATTGCCGGTCCACCGGGGATCTGGCCGATCTGATGCTGCAATCGTCCTGTACGCCGCCGTTCACACCGATTCTCCGTCGCGACGGGCGGGCCGTGCTCGATGGCGGCATGGTCGACAACGTGCCCGTCGACGCGCTCGATGCCACGCCCGGCCAGGTGCTTGTGCTGGTGACGCGGCGCTATCCGCGTCCGCAGATCTTCACGCAGCATCACGGCGGACAAGACCGGCTATATGTGCAGCCAAGCGTGCCCGTACCGATTTCCAGTTGGGATTACACGCGCCCCGACATGATGGGCCCGGCATTCGCGCTGGGCCGCAAGGACGGCGAGGCGTTCCTGCGTCATCTGGACACGATGAAATAGCGCACGCCTCGCCGTTGCGCGAGGCGTGTGCGGCGGCGTTATCGACCGAAGCCGAGCAACGCAGCCGGATTCGCGACGTGAGTGCGGTCGCCGTTCAGGAAGTCGACGATGTTCTGGAAAGCTACGCGGAAATACAGCTCGTAGCTCTCACGCTCGACATAGCCGATGTGCGGCGTACACACGCAATTCTCCAGACGCAGCAGCGGGTTGCCTTGCAGAATCGGCTCGCTCTCGAAGACATCGATGGCCGCCATGCCCGGACGGCCGCGGTTCAGTGCCGTGATCAGCGCGTTTTCTTCCACCAGTTCGGCCCGGCTCGTGTTCACGAACAGGGCGGTCTGTTTCATCTGCAGCAGATCTTCGAGTTTGACGAGGTGACGCGTCTCGTCGTTCAGACGCAGGTGCAGCGAGAGCACATCGCTTTGCGTGAAGAGTTCTTCCTTGCTGTTCGCCACGCGCAAGCCGTCGGCCGCGGCAGCTTCACGCGAACCCTCGCGGCCCCACACCATCACCTCCATGCCGAATGCGCGGCCGTAGCCTGCCACGAGGCGGCCGATCTTGCCGTAGCCCCAGAGGCCGAGCGTCTGGCCGCGAAGTACCTGACCCAGCCCGAAGTTCGGCGGCATGCTCGACGATTTCAGGCCCGATTGCTGCCAGGCGCCGTGCTTGAGGCTGGAGACGTACTGCGGAATGCGGCGCTGGGCGGCCATGATCAGCGCCCAGGTAAGTTCGGCGGGTGCGATGGGCGAGCCCACGCCTTCGAGCACAGCCACGCCATGGGCGGTGCAGGCGTCGATGTCGATGTGAGTGCCGGCGCGCCCGGTCTGGCTGATGATCCGCAGACGCGGCAGTTTGTCGATGAGCTGCGCCGTGACGGCGGTGCGTTCGCGGATCAGCACGAGCACTTCGGCTTCGCCGACGCGGGCAGTGAGTTGCCCGACGCCTTTGACCGTGTTGTTGAAGACCTTGACGTCATGACCGGCCAACAGGGAGAAGCAGTCGAGCTTGCGAACGGCGTCCTGATAGTCGTCGAGAATGGCAATTTTCATGGCAAAACGTAATCGGATCGGCGCGGAACCGGGGAGTCCTGCGCGGACGGAACAATTGTCGGAGGCCGCCGCACGGGCGGGTGTTCTGGTCGTTGACATGGACGGCGTCTATCGGGGCAAATCCCCCGCCGGCCTTGTTGCGACGCAGCACCGGTGCGATTTGCGCGGTGGTATGCTGACGCCTCGTTTTGCATAGTATGGCAGGTGTCCTGGCAACCATGGCGAAACCGCCTGAACACGATGGCAAAAAATCGAATCCACCCCGTACACACAAGTCGGACCTGGTGAACGAGACGCTTGAAGCGCACGTATCGATGCGCGTGTTGCCCTCTGCCTTCCCGCGTGTGTTGCTGCGTGTGTCGCAAGACGTACAACACACACCATTTTTCACGCGGCCTGAACCTGCGAGCGCCTGGATTGCCAGCGCCTGCGGCAACCGCCGGGGCACGTCCGCCTGTCCGGTATCCCCAACCGGATGGGTCGCCCGGCGATCCAGGGTGCCCGCGCAACAGACGCCCGTCGTCCGCATCGATTTCCCGACTCTGCATGGAGACAACCCCCATGACGCAAGCCAGTGTGAGCGCTAGCGCGCTCGACGCCTCCTCCTCGTCCAACGTCGCCACACGTGATCTGCCCGCCTGGGTGCGTCACCGCAAGCTGATCGACTGGGTGTCGCACATCGCGGCGATCACCCAGCCTGAGCGTGTCGTCTGGTGCGACGGCTCGCAGGAGGAATACGACCGTCTGTGTGAACAGATGGTCGCCGCCGGCACGATGACGCGGCTCAACCCCGCCAAGCGTCCGAATTCGTTCCTCGCGCTGTCCGATCCGTCGGATGTGGCGCGAGTGGAAGACCGCACGTTCATCTGTAGCGAAAAGCGCGAAGACGCTGGGCCGACCAACCACTGGATCGATCCGCGCGAGATGCGCACGACGCTCGACGGCCTGTTCGCGGGCTGCATGCGCGGTCGCACGATGTACGTGGTGCCGTTCTCGATGGGGCCGCTCGGCTCGCCGATCGCACATATCGGCGTGGAATTGTCCGACTCGCCTTACGTGGTGGTGAACATGCGCATCATGACGCGCATGGGCCGCGCCGTGTACGACGTGCTCGGCACCGACGGCGCCTTCGTGCCGTGCGTGCACACGGTCGGCAAGCCGCTTGCGGCCGGTGAGAAGGACGTGGCCTGGCCGTGCAACGCGACGAAGTACATCGTTCACTTCCCGGAAACCCGCGAGATCTGGAGCTATGGTTCGGGCTACGGCGGCAACGCGCTGCTGGGCAAGAAGTGCTTCGCGCTGCGCATCGCCTCGAAGATGGGCCGCGACGAAGGCTGGCTGGCCGAACACATGCTGATTCTTGGCGTGACGTCGCCCGAGGGCAAGAAGTATCACGTGGCGGCGGCGTTCCCGTCGGCATGCGGCAAGACCAACTTCGCGATGCTGATTCCGCCGAAGGGCTTCGACGGCTGGAAGGTCGAGACCCTCGGTGACGACATCGCCTGGATCAAGCCGGGCAAAGACGGTCGTCTGTACGCGATCAACCCGGAAGCCGGCTTCTTCGGCGTGGCGCCGGGCACGAGCGAGAAGACCAACCCGAACGCGCTGGCTACGCTCGGCGAGAACGTCATCTTCACCAACGTGGCGCTGACCGACGATGGCGACGTGTGGTGGGAAGGCCTGACCGACACGCCGCCGGCGCATCTGATCGACTGGCAGGGCAAGGACTGGACACCGGAAAGCGGGAAGGCGACGGGCCGCAAGGCAGCGCATCCGAATTCGCGCTTCACGGCGCCGGCGTCGCAATGTCCGTCGATCGATGCCGGCTGGGAAAACCCGGCCGGTGTGGCGATCGACGCATTCATTTTCGGCGGCCGCCGTTCCACGACCGTGCCGCTGGTGACCGAAGCCCGCGACTGGACCGAAGGCGTGTACATGGCCGCGACGATGGGCTCGGAGACGACTGCCGCTGCGGCGGGCCAGCAGGGCGTGGTGCGTCGTGATCCGTTCGCCATGCTGCCGTTTTGCGGCTACAACATGAGCGAGTATTTCCAGCACTGGCTCGACACCGGCGCGCATCTCGGCAAGACGGGCGCGAAGCTGCCGAAGATCTATTGCGTGAACTGGTTCCGCAAGGACGCCGACGGCAAGTTCGTGTGGCCGGGCTTCGGCGAGAACATGCGCGTGTTGGCATGGATGCTCGGCCGTATCGACGGCACGGCGCAGGGTGTGGAGAACGCGTTCGGCATCACGCCGCGCTACGAAGATCTGAACTGGAACGGCCTGTCGTTCACGCAGGCGCAGTTCGACGACGTGACGTCGATGGATCCGGCCGCATGGCATGAGGAGTTGAAACTCCACGCCGAGTTGTTCGACACGCTCAAGCATCACCTGCCGCAGGCGTTGCTCGACACGAAGGCCGACATCGAGCGTCGTCTGAAGTCGTGATTCGTCAGATATCGCAGCGATAGTGCACTGACCCTGTGCGATCGCCGGTATCGGCGGTAGCGCCAACGGGTGCACCATACGATCCCATCGAGGAAAACCTCGGTGGGATTTTTTTATTGCCTTGTGATCCTTCCGAAAGCTGCACCGGGCGAGGTCTTGGCCGGTTTTCGAAAGTTCTCCGGTGCTAGCATTTCCCCTGTTGTTCGGGTGTTCAATTCGGACGCCGATTTTTGTTTATGAATGAAGGGAGGGGCATATGCACATGATGCTGATCGAGGGGATTGATGAACCGCTTATGCGATCGATTCGATCGCGTGCGGCATTGCATGGGAGAACGCCGGAGGAAGAGGTGTTGTCGATTCTGGATAACGTGGCGAGACTACCGGGGTTCCGATGTATCGGGGAAGCGATCATGAATTTCCCTAACGTCGGACTCGACAGCGATTTCGAACGTGTCAATTGAGCCAATTTAGTACTGCAATGTATCTGTTCGATACGAACGTGATCAGTGAGTGCAGGAAGTTAGGGGGAGGTGACGTTGGTGTGCAACGATTTATTCGTCACACGACGCGAAACGCGATACCTCGCTACCTGTCGGTCATCACGCTTGGGGAGTTGCGACGTGGTGCGCTCTTGCTGCGTTACCGCAACGATCCGCGTCAGGCAACGCTTGTGGACAATTGGGTGAAGACCGTGCATCGCGATTTTCTGCAGCAGATTCTCCCCGTCGATCAGAGCGTCTGCAACATGTGGGCTCGCCTGCGGGTGCCGCATCAACAGCATCCCGTCGATAAGTTGATCGCGGCGACTGCGCTAGTTCACGAACTCATTGTAGTGACGCGTAACGTCAAGGATTTCTCCGGCACGGGCGTGGAGGTGTACAACCCGTTTCACCAGTAGATCGATGCCGGGCGATTGCCCCGCCGACACCTTACAGTCGATTCTCCACCGCGAATTTGATCAACTCCGCTTGCCCTTCGATGCCGAGCTTGCGCTTGATGTTGAGCCGATGGGTCTCCACCGTCCGGACCGACAAATCCATTTCCGTCGCAATCTGTTTGTTCGCCAGTCCGCAGGCGATACGCGTGAGGATTTCGCGTTCGCGGGGCGTGAGCGAGTCGATTGGCGCATGCGACGTCGAGGCCTGCACCACGCGCGCAGCAATGGCGGCGCTGTAGTACGCGTCGCCGCGGGCTACGCGTTCGATGGCGGTCACGATCTCGTGCGCAGGCGCGTCTTTGAGCACGTAGCCGCGTGCACCGGCACGAACCGCCTGACGCACGTATTCGGCATTGTCGTGCATCGAGAGTATCAACACGGCGATGTGCGGAAACTGCTCGCGGAACTGTGCCGTCAGTTCGATGCCGTTCGTGCCGCGCATGCTGATGTCCATCAGCGCGAGATCCGGCGACGATGTTTTCGCTCGCGTGAGCGCTTCCTGTGCATTGCCCGCTTCCCCCACGACCTGGAGATTGGGCGAGGCGTCGAAGCGCGCACGGAGTCCGTCGCGAACGAGCGGGTGATCGTCGATCAGCAGCAATCGGATAGGGTGAGCTTGCGTCATTTGCGTGTTGTTGCACGAAGCGCCGCTTTCACGGCGGCAGGCGTGAGAGGCACCCACACACTGATGGTGGTAAGGCCGGGCCACGATTGAATACCGAGTACGCCGCCGACGGCGTCCAGGCGCTCACGCATGTTGCGCAGGCCGATGCCGTGGCGGGGGTCGTGGTGCACGTCGGACACGTCGAAGCCGCGTCCGTCGTCGGCAATCGACAGATGAATGCCGTCGGCTTTGAAGATCAGCAGAATCGAGACGCGCGACGCCTGCGCATGGCGCTCGATGTTGGTGAGCGCCTCCTGTGCGATGCGGTAGAGCATCGTCTTGATGTTGTCGTCCAGAACGGGAGCGTCGCCTTCGACATTCATTTCGACCGGAAGCCCCGCGTGCGAGCCGAATTCCCGTGCGAGCTGATCGATGGCGGCGGCCAGACCGAGATCGTCGAGCATGGCCGGGCGCAACGCTTGCGAGATGCGCCGCACTTCGCCGAGCGTGCCGTTCAGCCGTTCGATGGCAACGCCCAACGTGGTGCTGGCGGCGGCGGGTGAGCCCGGCAGGCGCATCGATGCCGACTCGAGCAGCAGCTTGACCGAGACCAGAAGCTGGCTGATGCCGTCGTGCAACTCGCGCGAGATACGGGATCGCTCGAGTTCCTGCGACGCCACGACCTGACGCGCCAGTTGGCGCAGCTTCGCGTCGGCGGTCTTGAGTTCGGTGATGTTCACGACGAGCCCGCACAGGCCGACGATCGCCAGACACGATGAGGCGATGAGCGTGATCCAGATCAGCGTGCGATCGATGTTCGACTGCGCGCGCTCGTCCGACTCACGCAGCGTGGCTTCGACATCGTCGAGATAAATGCCCGTGCCGATCATCCAGTTCCAGCGTGGCAGGGCAATGACGTAGCCGAGCTTCGGTGTCATTTGCTGGCGGGACGGTTTCTCCCACGGGTACTGCACGTAGCCGCCGCCCGCGCGTGCCGCTGCGATCAGGCGTTGGATGGTGGGTGCGCCCGACTCGTCCCTGAGCGACCAGAGGTTGTGGCCGACCAGCTCGGGTTGACGCGGATGCATCAGGCTGCGGCCTTCGAGATCGTAGACGAAGAAGTAGCCGTCCTTGCCGAATTCCATGCGGGCAAGGGTGGCGAGGGCCTGTTCGCGCGCGGCCGGGGTGTCGGGGCCGTTGTACAGCGGCTCGATGGCATTGCGCGCCAGACCCACGTAATGCAGCAGCTCGGCCCGCTTGTTGGCCAGCGACGTCGTTTGCACGGCTTCGTGCTGCGCGCGCGAAAGCTCGTTGCCTTGATGCCGTACGGCCAGCGCGATGGCGACCATGGCCAATGCGACCGGTAACAGTGCCAGGACGAAAAATTTCTGTCGGAGATTCATGCCATTCGAAAAGCCTGCAATGCCGTGTTCCACAGCATTTGGCTACGTAGTAGCACGTAGCGGACCTGCGTAGTTCCGCGCTTGTGGCGCAGTGGGCAAACGCCAATACTACACGCCGAATCGTGGCCGGGGCTGCCGAGTGTAACTCGCAAGCTTCTCGCAAGTGTTGCGCAACTTCGCATGTCCGCATGTGGCGTTTGCGCGCAACGTCGCCGGTTCTCGCTGTATGCAGACCCCCGAAAGAGGGGCGTTCGCAGCGAGCCGCGATTCGAGGCGTCTCGATGGCGCCACACCAAAAGGCGGGACAGTGCTGCAACGGCACGGTTCCGGGTTGCTGCCCGCAGGAGGCAGTTCCGAGGAGAGACAATGAATCGCATCTGGCAACAACTGCCCTGGGCAGCGGTGGCCGTCGTCGGCGCTTGCGCGCTTGGCACGGTAGCCCTATCGCGCGGCGAAACCGTTAGCGCACTCTGGATCGTGATCGCAGCCATCTGCGTTTATCTGATCGCTTATCGGTTCTACAGCAAGTTCATCGCCACGCGTGTGGCGCAACTCGACGGCACGCGCATGACGCCGGCCTGGCGTCACAACGACGGGCTGGACTACGTGCCGACCAATCGCTACGTGCTGTTCGGTCACCACTTCGCCGCCATCGCCGGCGCGGGACCGCTTGTGGGCCCGGTGCTCGCCGCGCAGATGGGTTATCTGCCGGGCATGTTGTGGATTCTCGCCGGGGTGGTGTTCGCTGGCGCGGTGCAGGACTTCATGGTGCTGTTCATCTCCACGCGTCGCGACGGCCGTTCGCTGGGCGATCTCGTGAAGTCCGAACTCGGCATGATCCCCGGTGTGATCGCATTGTTCGGTGCCTTCCTCATCATGATCATCATTCTCGCCGTGCTGGCGCTGATCGTGGTCAAGGCGCTCGCCGGCTCCCCGTGGGGCACGTTCACCGTCGGGCTGACGATTCCGATCGCGCTCTTCATGGGGATCTACACGCGTTTCATCCGCCCGGGCCGTATCGGCGAAGTGTCGATCATCGGCTTCGTGATGCTGATGGCCGCGATCTACTTCGGCCAAAGCGTGCACGACAGCGCCGCACTCGCGCCGCTGTTCACGTTCGACGGCAAGCAACTCACGTGGATGTTGATCGGCTACGGTTTCGTCGCGTCCGTGTTGCCGGTGTGGCTGCTGCTCGCCCCGCGCGATTATCTGTCCACCTTTCTGAAGATCGGCACGATTCTGGCCTTGGCGATCGGTATTCTGGTGGTCGCGCCTGAACTGAAGATGCCGGCGCTCACGCAATTCGTCGACGGCAGCGGTCCGGTCTGGTCGGGCAAGCTGTTCCCGTTCCTCTTCATCACGATTGCGTGCGGCGCCGTCTCAGGCTTCCATGCGCTGATTTCGTCGGGCACTACGCCCAAGCTGCTCGATAACGAAGTCAACGCGCGCTTCATCGGCTACGGCGGCATGTTGATGGAGTCGTTCGTGGCCATCATGGCGCTGGTCGCGGCCTCCGTGATCGACCCCGGCGTGTACTTCGCGATGAACAGCCCGGCCGCCGTGATCGGTACGACGCCGGAAGCCGTGGCGCAAGTCGTCTCGGGCTGGGGCTTTTCCATCACGCCCGACGTGCTGACTGCCACCGCCCACGCGGTCGGTGAGAACACGATCATCTCGCGTGCCGGTGGCGCACCGACGCTGGCCGTTGGCATGGCCCACATCCTGCATCAGGTGGCGGGCGGCGAAGCGATGATGGCGTTCTGGTACCACTTCGCGATCCTGTTCGAGGCGCTGTTCATTCTGACGGCAGTCGACGCAGGCACGCGCGCCGGCCGCTTCATGCTGCAGGATCTGCTCGGCACGTTCGTACCGTCGCTCAAGCGTACGGAGTCGTTGCCCGCGAACCTGATCGCCACGGCACTTTGTGTCGCCGCGTGGGGCTACTTCCTGTATCAGGGGGTGGTCGATCCGCTCGGTGGCATCAATACGCTGTGGCCGCTGTTCGGCATCTCCAACCAGATGCTGGCCGCCATCGCGCTGATTCTCGCAACGTGTGTGCTCTTCAAGCTCAAGCGTGAACGCTTCGCCTGGGTGACGATCCTGCCGACGCTGTGGCTGCTCGCCTGCACGCTCACCGCCGGGTGGCAGAAGATGTTCGATCCGGATCCGAAGGTCGGCTTCCTCGCCCACGCCGGGAAGTATCAGGCGGCACTCGCAGACGGCAAGCTGCTCGCCCCGGCGAAGTCGGTCGCGCAGATGCAGCAGATCGTGTTCAACGATTATGTCGATGCAACGCTCGCAGGTGTCTTCATGTTCGTGGTGGTGGCCGTGGCGGTCTTCGGTCTGCGGACCATTATGGTGGCGCGCCAGGCCAACAAGCCGACGGCCCGGGAAACGCCGTTCGAGCCGATGCCGGCCGGCCGTCAGGTCTGACACCGGGAGAGGCGCCATGCTCGACGAAGTCGGTAAGGTTGGCCGGTATCTCGGACAGGCCATGCGTCTGATGGTCGGCCTGCCCGACTACGAGACGTACGTGGCGCACATGCGCGCCACGCATCCGGATCAGGAGGCCATGAGCTACGAAGCCTTCTTCCGCGAGCGTCAGGAAGCGCGCTACGGCGGCAAGAGCGGTGGACGATGCTGCTGACGCACCGATAGCATCGCAACGTCGACGTTCACGACGAAAACGCCCGGTGGGATCTCCACCGGGCGTTTCTTTTTGTGACGTGAACAGCGCTTCGGTTACATCACTTTTGCGCACCGCGTGTTTGCGGTGCTGCGGCGATAGCTGTCGAAGACCTGCGCCACGACACGTACGAGCAGACGCCCCGCTGGCAGGATGCGCAGCCCGTGGGCGCCGATGGCCACGAGACCGTCGGTGGCCAGATCGGCCAACTCGCCCAGCTCGCTCGCGAAGTAGGTGACGAAATCGATGTCGTAGGCCTGCTCGATGTCGGCGAAGTTCAGCGACATATTGCACATGAGACGCGAAATGACCTCGCGCCGGATGCGGTCGTCTTCATCGAGGCGCACGCCGCGCGTGATGGCGAGTCCGCCCGAATCGACGGCGTCGTAATAGGTCTTCAGGGTCTTGGCGTTTTGCGCATAGCTATCGCCCACACGGCCGATGGCCGACATGCCGACGCCGATAAGATCGCAATCCGCCCGCGTGCTGTATCCCTGGAAGTTGCGATGCAGGGTGCCGGCCGCTTGCGCGCGCGCGAGTTCGTCGTCGGGGCGGGCGAAGTGATCCATGCCGATGTAGACGTAGCCCGCCGCCGTCAGGCGGGCGATGATCGTCTGCAACAGCGCCAGCTTTTGCGGGCCGTCCGGCAAGGTGTCGGGCAGGCAACGCTGCATCTTGAACTGCTGCGGCAGATGCGCGTAGCTGAACACCGACAGGCGTTCGGGCGCCATCTCGATCACGGCGTCGAGCGTGTTGGAAAACGACTCGGGCGTCTGGTGCGGCAAGCCGTAGATCAAGTCGAAGTTGACCGAGCGGAAGCCGCAGCTTCGCGCGGCATCAAGTGCGGCTTCGACCAGTGCGCGCGGCTGCACGCGATGGATGGCCTCCTGAACGCGGGGGTCGAAATCCTGTACGCCGATGGACAGGCGATTGAAGCCAAGCGCACGCAGGGCACGAATCGACGCCGGACCCGCACTGCGGGGGTCGATCTCGATGGAGTATTCGGCGCTGTCGTCGGTCGTCATCACGAATTGGCGGCCGATGGCGTCGATGAGCGAGGCGATCTGTTCCAACGCAAGGAAGGTGGGCGTACCACCGCCCCAATGCATTTGCGCGAGCGTGCGGCCCGCGCCGAGCAGCGACGCCTGACGCGCAATCTCCACGTGCAGCCGCTCGACGTAGGCTTCGGCATGGGCGCGATTGTTGGTGACGATTTTGGTGCACGCGCAATAGAAGCACACGGTATCGCAGAATGGAACGTGTACGTAAAGCGAGAGCGGCTTGCCGGTGCGTTTGGACTGGGCCGCCGCGCGCGCGTAGTCGCTGGCGCCGAAATCGTCATGGAATTGCAGCGCCGTCGGATACGACGTGTAGCGCGGCCCGTTGACGTCATACCGGCCGAGCAGCCGCGCATCGAAGTGAATCGGGGCGGGGGGAATGGCGAGGGCCGTTTGCGACGCCGCGCGTGTCGCGCACCGCGATTGTCCGTGTCCTTCGGCAGATGCGTGCGACGTGCAGCCGGGGCACCGCGAACCGGCGGCGCGTGGTTCGCCGGTGGCTGAGGCGTTGGTGCACGGCGCCGACAAAAGGGGGAAGGGGGTCATGACGAAGCCTGTAACGGTCGGTGATAGTCGACTGTAGCGTCGCGGCGAACGCCGCGCCCTGACCTGCGTCAAACCTCCCGCTGGCAGCCGGTAAGCTGCGCGCGAATGGCGTGATTCGCGGCCGCGCTGCGTCAAAACCGCCGTCAGACGCAGATTCGGGTATCACGACGTGCATGCAACGCAGCAGCCGTGCACCGAGATCGTTGCCATGTCAGGCAAATTTTGGCCGTCTACGGTAAGCTACGCGTTGTTGAAGTCCCCCCGCCGTGTCGACATCCCTGGCGGCACGCGCGCGGCGCGCCCCGGAACGGTTCGGGGTGGCGGTCCGGCCGGTGCCCGCGGGTATCCTCAGTGCCGGTGAATCACCGGTCCGCCCATGCTCGTTTTTGCCTGAACGACGCGGCACATCACGATTGGAAAGAACATGGACCGACTGCAATCGATGCGCGTTTTCGTCAAGGTAGCCGACAACGGGAGCTTTGCCCGTACGGCTGCCCAGATGGATCTGTCGGCGGCCGTGGTCACGCGGCACGTCGCCGAACTGGAATCGCATCTCGGCGTTCGTCTTCTCAACCGCACGACTCGCAGCCTGTCGCTGACCGGCGCGGGACAGGTGTATCTCGAACGCTGCCGGCAAATCATCGACGAAGTCGACGAAGCCGACGCCCTCATCTCCAGCGCATCGCGCGATCCGAAAGGCACCCTGAAGGTTGTCGCCCCGGTTTCGTTCGGTTTGCGCAATCTCGCCCCGCTCGTTAAGAAGTATCAGGAGATGCACCCGAAAGTGGTGGTCGATCTCACGCTGACCGATCGCGCGATCGATCTGGTGGAAGAAGGCTACGACTGCGGCATTCTGCTCACGCGCATGATCAATAGCGAAAGCCTGATCTCGCGTGTGCTTGCCGAGACGCGCGTGATGCTGTGCGCATCGCCCGCGTACATCGCTGAGCACGGCGAGCCCGTGACGCCCCAGGAGCTGGGCGAGCACGGCGTGCTGGGCCTGCCGAACGACTTCTGGAGCGACGATCGCGTGTTCGCCGGCCCGGATGGCGAAGTGCGTGTGCGTGTGCAGAACAAGTTCATCTGCAACAACACGGCACTGTTGCGCCAGTCGGTGCTGTTGGGGCACGGCATTGCGTTCTTGCCGTCGTATCTCGTGGGGAACGACGTGCGCGACGGCGATCTCGTCGCGCTGCTGCGCAACTTCTCGCAGACACCGGTCGATGTCTCGCTGGTCTATCCGAGCCGCAAGTATCTGTCGGCCAAGACGCGTGGCTTCATCGATCTGACGGTCGAATATTTCCGTCAGAACGAAGGTATCTCGGCCGCCGAGCGCTGGGTGCCGCCCAAGCTATCGTCTCCGGCTGCGCCGACTACCGAAATTCCGGTGTGACGTCCTTCGTACCACCAGATGACAAAACGGCCACTCCCGTGAGGAAGTGGCCGTTTTTCATTGCCCCGTGGAGAACGGCGCAACGCGGTGCTTGACCCGCTTAGAACGGTGCGTCGTCGTCGTCGAAAGCGGCTGCGTCGTCCGACGCCCCCGACGCCGGCTTCGTGGCCGGTTTGGCCTTTGCCGTCGTCTTCCGGGCGGCTGCCTTCTTCGCAGGCGCCTTGGCCGGTGCCTTGGCGGCAGCCGTCTTCGCTGCCGTCTTGCGCGCCGGTGCGGCCTTCTCGTCGCCCTCGGCGTCGCCTGCCTTCGCAGCGGTCTTCTTCGGGGCCTTCGCCTCGAATTCGAAGCCGATGGTGCCGTCCTTCTGCTTGGCCAGATAGGCCTTGAACGTGCGGCCCGTGCGCGACGACTTGAAGTTCGTCAGCAGATCCGTCTTGCCTTCGGTCAGCAACTTGTGAATCTGCTCGCGTGTGATCTCCTGCTGGAGGATCACCTTGCCCGATGTGAAATCGCAGGTCTTCGGGTTCGCGACCGCGTTCTCGCAGACATAACGCATGCCATGCTCGAATACGCGTCCGCCGCACTTCGGACACTTGCCGACCGGCTCATGTCCCGTGAAGTCCGGGGCTTCGCCGTCTTCGTCGCCATTGTCCTGACCGAAGTCGAACTCGAGCTTGTAGCCCATCTCGTCATCGGGCGAGAGCTTGAGAATGGCCGAGAACGGACGTCCCATCTTGCTGCGAAAACCCGACAGCGGTCCGATCGTCTTGTTCTTGAGCAGTTCTTCGACTTCCGGGATCTCGAACTGCCGTCCGCCCGGGATCTTCGAGATCGAGAAGCTGCAGTTCGTGCACGCGAAGCGGCGGTAGTTCTCTTTGACCACCCCGCCGCAATGCGGGCACGGCGTGGTGAGCGTTGCGTAGTCGCCGGGGATCGTGTCCGAGTCGTATTCCTTCGCACGCTTGACGATGGTCTGCGTCATTTGTGCGATCTCGTGCATGAACTCATCGCGCTTGAGGCCGCCGCGCTCGATCTGCGAGAGCTTGGCTTCCCACTCGCCCGTGAGTTCGGGCAGCGTGAGTTCGTCCACGCCGAGGCCGCGCAGCAGCGTCATCAACTGAAACGCCTTGGCCGTCGGGTGCAGCTCGCGGCCTTCGCGCACGAGGTACTTTTCAGTCAGCAAGCCTTCGATGATGGCCGCGCGTGTGGCAGGTGTACCCAGCCCCTTGCCCGCCATCGCCTCACGCAACTCACCATCTTCGACCAGCTTACCGGCGCCTTCCATGGCGGAGAGCAGTGTCGCTTCGCTGTAGCGCGCCGGAGGCTTGGTCTGCAGGCCGACGGCTTCGACCTTGTCTACGCCGACCTTCTCGTCCTTGGCGACCGGCACGAGGTTCGGCTGCTCTTCCTTGCCGTCCTTGCCGTCCTTGCTGTCTTTCCCGTCGCCCGCGCCTTCCTTGCCGTAGATGGCGAGCCAGCCGGCGTTGACCAGCACCTTGCCTTCGGTCTTGAAGTGATGACCGACCACCTCGGTGATGCGGGTCGTCACCAGAGACTCGGCCGCCGGGAAGAATACCGCCAGGAAGCGCTTGACCACGAGGTCGTACAGCTTCTGCTCCGGTTCGGAGAGGTTCTTCGGCGCCTGCAGCGTCGGGATGATGGCAAAGTGATCGCTGATCTTGCTGTTGTCGAAGATTCGCTTGTTCGGCTTGACCCAGTCCTTGCTCAGTACCTGGCTGGCGAACTGGTGATAGTTGTTGCTCTCCTTGAGCACGGCCATCGTCTCTTTGACGGTGTCCAGATAGTCTTCCGGCAGGGCACGTGCGTCGGTACGCGGGTACGTCAGCACCTTGTGCTTTTCGTACAGCGCCTGCGCCAGACCCAGCGTGTTCTTCGCGGAGAAACCGAAGCGGCTGTTGGCTTCGCGTTGCAAGCTCGTCAGATCGAACAGCAGCGGTGAGAGTTGTGACGTCGGTTTCGATTCTTCCGTGACCGTGCCGTGCTTGCCACGTACTGCGGCCACGACCGATTCGGCCGCTGCCACGCTCCAGAGGCGCGAGTCGCGCTGTTCCGGATCGAATTCGTTGCGCTTGAAGTTCGGGTCGAACCAGCGGCCTTCGTAGAAGCCTGCGGCGGCGACGAACTCGGCCTTCACTTCCCAGTAGTCGCGCGATACGAACTTGCGAATCTTCTCTTCGCGCTCCACCACGATCGACAGCGTCGGCGTTTGCACGCGACCGACAGTCGTGAGGAAGAAGCCGCCGCCCTTGCTGTTGAAGGCGGTCATGGCGCGCGTGCCGTTGATGCCCACCAGCCAGTCGGCCTCGGCACGGCTGCGCGCGGCGTCGGCCAGCGGCAACATGTCGTCGTCGGTACGCAGGCGCTTGAAGCCGTCGCGAATCGACTGCGGCGTCATCGATTGCAGCCACAAACGCTGGACCGGCTGCTTTGCCTTCGCGTGCTGCGCAATCAGGCGGAAAATCAGTTCCCCTTCGCGCCCCGCGTCACAGGCATTGATCAGGACGTCGATGTCCTTGCGCTTGATGAGACGGGTGAGCACCTTCAGACGCGATTCGCTCTTGGCAATCGGCTTGAGGTCGAAGTGGGGAGGAATCACGGGCAGGTTGGCGAAGCTCCACTTGCCGCGTTTGACTTCATAGTCTTCCGGCGCGCCGATTTCGACGAGGTGGCCAACCGCCGACGAGACGACGTAATCGTCGTTCTCGAAGTACTCGTCATGCTTGGTAAAGCCGCCCAACGCCCGCGCGATGTCATTCGCGACGGACGGTTTCTCGGCAATGATCAGAGCTTTTGACATGACGTTAGGTAATGTTGAGGGGGTGTCGCCAAGCGACATTCGTTGGCTTTATAACATATAGCCAATCCGGCGTTGCCGCCGGATCGGGCACAAGGGGTGCCTGAGAGCGGCACATCATAAGCGCGTCGCAGGCCGGCGGCAAGCGCGGGGCCGGTGGGGCGACGTCAGGCAAGCGGCGTAGCACCCCGCTGTGCCCGGCGTTCCCGTCGTGGGAGGCCGACAGGCATTATCCGGCAAGGAGATGCTCGCGCAGCGCGGGGGCGATAACGGTGGCGTCGCCCAGCACGCGGGCGTCGAGCATGCGTTCGAGAATGCCGATGGCAGGCAGCACAGGACCGAAGAAACGCGCCTGTCCGGCTGGTTGCCGCGCGTCCTGAACCAGCAAGGTCGGGAAGTTCTCGATGTCGTGATCGTCGAGCCAGTCGGCGTGCGTCTCGATGTCCACCCAGACGAAACACAACTCCGGATGGCTGGCCGCCAATTGTTCGAACGTCTGCGCGTATTCGCGGCAGGTGCCGCACCACGCTGCGCACAGGCAGGCCACGAGGCGCGTGTTGCCATCGGCCAGTGCGGCGGCCAGCGCAGAACGGTCGGCGACGGGATCGAAAACGGGCATGGTGTCGGTGATATCGGTATCTCGGTATTTGGGAAGCGCGATCGTCAGCAATGCCCCGGTCTTGCACGATTCGGTCTCGACCTCGGCCGGCAGCGCATTCGCTAGCGTGCGCCCTGGGCTGTCAGCCGGACAAACCGGCCGCCGGGCAGGCGAGCGATCCGGCCATCGAGTTCGAGCACGCTCAGGTGAGCGAGCACTGCGCCGGCGCCCATGCCGGTGCGCTCGCAGAGCGTGTCCGCGCTGACGGGATCATAACCCAGTGCCTCCACGACCGCCGTCACGTCCGGTGGCATGCTTGCAGACGCGGTCACGGTGGGATGGACAGTGGGCAGGCCGTGAGCGTTCCCGTCACTGTCAACGTCGACCGGGCCGGCCGCTTGCGGCCCTCGCGGCGCGTGCCGTTGTCCGGGAGGGCGCGCACGCCCCTCGCCAGACCGCCTTGTGTCGGCCTTCGCGGCAAGCGGCACGATACCCAGCGCCTCGAAGACGTCTTCGGGGGAGGTCACGAGTGTCGCGCCATCCCGGATCAACGTGTGACAGCCCTGGCTTTGCGGCGCGTGGATCGAGCCTGGAATGGCGAGCACGTCCCGGCCCAGTTCGCCCGCCAGACGTGCCGTGATGAGCGAGCCCGAGTGCGTTGCGGCTTCCACGACGACCGTGCACCGCGCCAGCGCCGCGATCAACCGGTTGCGGCGCGGGAAATGATCCGGCCGGGGCGGTGTGCCGATCGGGAATGCGGAAAGCAACAGCCCGCGCTCCGCGATGCGCCCGGCGAGTGCGCGATGGCGCGCCGGGTAGACGATGTCGGCACCCGTCCCGACGACCGCGCAGGTGCGCCCCGCCGTCTCCAGCGCACCCTCGTGCGCGGCGGCGTCGATGCCGGCCGCCAGTCCGGACACGACGGTAACGCCTGCCTGACCCAGCACGCGTGCGAAATGCCGTGCGTTGTCGCGACCTTGCGGCGTGGCGCGGCGGCTGCCGACGAGGGCTGCCGCCATGTTGCCCGCCCGGTTCGGCAGACCGATGTCGCCGCAGCAGTAAAGGATGGGAGGGGCGTCGCCGAGCGTCAGAAGCGCGCGTGGATAGGCCGGCTCCGACAACGTCACAACCGCGCACCCCGGCCGGCTGGCCCAGTCGATGGTGTGGGCGATCTGTGTGGCCAAATCGGCGCAAACCGGTGCCAGCAACCGGGCTACGACGTCATTGGGCACGACGTGGGCGAGGTCGCGGCGCGGCGCGCGAAAGACCGCCTCGGGCGGCCCGAAGGCCGCCAACAGACGCCGTACTGCCGCAGGCGGCACGCCGGGCGTGTGACACAGCCGCAGCCAGTCCTTGATTTCCGAGCCGTCGGCCCCGATCTGATCGCTATTGGGCGTGAGGGGGGGACTTTCGTCAGCGGTGCCGTCGGCAGCGACGCCCGCGATGGCGCCGGAACAAGCGTCAGAAAGGGCATCAGAAAGGGCGCCGGAGCGGGCGTTTCGGGCCGGCAGCGTATCGCCGGCCGCCAGCGCCGACAGGGGCGCTATGCTAAAATTTTTCATTATCCGGTAAGCATTGACCGGGGGGCCAAGGGTGGCATCCGCAGCGGCGCGAGCCTCGCGACGCCGTCACCACCGCAAGATTGTGCGTTCGCGGCCACCCCAAGGCAATGCGGCGAATTCCCGTTTTCATCATGGCATTACTGACAATTCTTCAATATCCCGATCCGCGTCTGCATAAGGTGGCCAAGCCGGTCGCCCAGGTCGACGACCGGATCCAGCAACTCGTCAAGGACATGGCCGAGACCATGTACGAGGCCCCCGGCATCGGCCTTGCGGCAACGCAGGTCGACGTGCACGAGCAGGTCATCGTGATGGATCTCTCGGAAACGCGCGACGAACTTCGCGTGTTCATTAATCCCGAGATCCTCTGGCGCAGTGACGAACAGAAGGTCTACGAGGAGGGCTGCCTCTCGGTGCCCGGCATCTATGACGAAGTCGAGCGTGCCGATCGCGTGCGCGTGCGTGCCCTGAACGAGAAGGGCGAGAAGTTCGAACTCGACGCCGACGGGCTGCTCGCCGTGTGCATTCAGCACGAGATGGATCACCTCAAGGGACGCGTTTTCGTCGAGTACCTCTCGCCGCTCAAGCGCAATCGCATCAAGCAAAAGATGAAGAAGCAGGTCGAGCGCGCCTGACCTCGTCAGGCTCGCCTGCCGTGGGCTAGCCCGGTAAAGTCCTCTATACTTGCAGCGCTCGCGCGCCCATGGGCTCGCCTTCCGCCGCTGCGACGGGGCGTCTCGAACGTCTGCCGTCGGGCCAACTCCCGACCGTTTGCCGAGATGTCCATCGCCATTACTTCGTCGTCATCCCGCACCCGCACGATCTACTGGTTGAGCGCCGTACTCCTGTTCGCCTTCGTACTGGCGGGACTGTTCGATCGCGACCCCTGGAAGGCCGACGAGCCATATTCCGTCGGCATGGTCCTGAATTTCTTTCGCGGCCACGATCTGATTGTGCCTCACGTGGCTGCCGATCCCTTCGTGGAGAAGCCGCCCGTCATGTATTGGACGGGAGCGCTCTTCGCGCGATTGACGTCCGGCGTGCTGCCGGTCTTCGATGGCGCACAACTCGCGGTATTGGCCTGGCTTGTGATGGCGGTGCTTTGTGTCGGCCGTCTGGCGCAGCGCCTCTGCGACCCGGCCCACCCGCAGAGCACGGATAGGTTCAATTGGCTCGCACCCATGCTGATGGTGGGTAGCTTCGGGACCATTGAGAACATTCACAAACTTACCGCAGACGTGCCGCAACTGGCGGGCGCGGCGCTCGCTCTTGCGGCGCTGGCCCGCCTGGCCAAGACGGAGAATTCGCCCCGCCTGTGGGGGCTGCTGTTCGGCACGGGCGCCGGGATCGCATTTTTGAGCAAAGGCTTGCTCGTGCCCGGCGTGTTGGCCCTGACCGCACTGGCGGTGCTCGTCGTGCCAGCCTATCGCACGCGTCGTTACGCCGCTGCGCTGGCATGGGCAGTGCTGGCGGCGCTGCCTTGGGTCGTCATTTGGCCGATGCTGTTCTGGCGCGCCTCCGAGCCGCTCTTCATCGAATGGTTCTGGGACAACAACTTCGGCCGTTTCTTCGGCTTCGTCCATCTCGGCGGTGAGCGCAAGTCGTATTGGAGCGACCTCAGGAGCCTGATCGGGCTGACGTTCCCCGCTGGCTGGCTGGCGGTCGGTGCATTGATTGCGCAACTGCGGCAGGGGGGCGGGGTGCGGGGCTTTCTGAGCGAGCGTCCGGAGCACGTCATGCTCTGGCTGTACTCGGGATTGTTCGTGCTGACGCTCGTGGTTTCGTCGGCCATTCGCGATATCTATATGTTGCCGCTCTTCCCCGCCATCGCTGTGCTCGGTGCGGGTGCGCGCCTGCCCGCGTGGCTCGAGAAGACGTGGTCGGGCGTGGCGCTCGTGCTCATGAGTGTGCTGGGCCTGTTTCTGTGGGTGCGCTGGGGGCTGCAACTGACCGGCAACGGACACGTCGCGGCCGGGCCGATCGGTAAGTGGCTGCCGCTCGACTACGTGTTGCCGTTCTCGCCGGGCCTGTTGCTGGCGGCGCTTGGCATCGCGGGGCTCTGGGTGACGGCGATCGTGCATCGTCGTCAGTTGGGCGCCCTCGTCTTCGGTTTCGCCGGGCTGATGTTCGTCTGGGGCACTCTCTCGACGCTGCTGCTGCCATGGGTCAACGAGGCTCGCAGTTACCGCACGCCGTTCGCTGCGCTGCGCGAATCGCTCGATCGCCTGGCACCCGCTGGCTCCCCGGCGGCAAATGCTTGCGTCGGGTCGTTCAACGTCGGCGAGTCGGAGCGCGCAATGCTCGACTATTTCATCGATGTGCGTCCGGTGCAGCTCCCGGATCTGACGCAGGCGTCGCGCTGCGGCGTGCTGTTGCTGCTCGACAAGGCCGCCGCGCGCATTCCTGCGCCCCCCGGATGGCGCGAGATCTGGCAGGGCGGCCGAGCAGGCGATACCAACGAGCGTTTCCGCGCTTTCGTCGCGCCGGACGCTTCCACCGGTGCGGCCACTGCGGCCACCCATGCCGTCAAATAAGTTACCGCGTTCAGCAAGAGGAAGTTCGTCATGACGCTTCGCATCGTTTTCGCCGGTACGCCGGAATTTGCACAAACCGCGCTTGCCGCCATCGATGCCGCTGGTTTTCCCGTCGAGTTGGTACTCACTCAGCCGGATCGCCCGGCCGGACGTGGGATGAAGCTGCAAGCCAGTCCGGTCAAACGCTACGCGCTGGCACACGGCATGCCGGTATCGCAGCCGCCGTCGCTGCGTCGTAACGGCAAGTACCCCGAGGAAGCGACGGCCGCCATCGAACAACTGCGCGCGCTGGCGCCGGACGTCATGGTCGTGGCCGCCTACGGCTTGATCTTGCCCCAGGAAGTGCTCGATCTGCCGCGTTACGGATGCCTGAATATTCACGGCTCGCTGTTGCCGCGTTGGCGTGGCGCCGCGCCGATTCACCGAGCCATCGAGTCGGGCGACCCCGAGACCGGTATCACCATCATGCAGATGGACGCGGGGCTCGATACGGGCGCCATGATTCTGCGTGAGGCCGAGCCCATCGGCCCCGAAGACACGACGGCGGTGCTGCACGACCGCATGGCGGCGCTGGGCGGCAAGCTGATCGTCGACGCGCTGCGCCAGCTCGCGCGTGACGGACATCTGCCGAGCGTCGCTCAGCCCGAGGCGGGGGTGACCTATGCGGAGAAGATCGCGAAACAGGAGGCCGTGCTCGACTGGCACAAGCCGGCCGAGGTGCTGGCGCGTCAGGTGCGGGCGTTCGACCCGTTCCCCGGCGCGCTCGGCACGGTGCACGACACGCCCATAAAGCTGTGGCGCGCGAGCGCTGTACCGGGTACGGCGGGCGCCACACCCGGTACCGTTCTCGAAGTGAGCGCTGACGCTATCGTCGTCGCTTGCGGACAAGGCGCATTGCGCGTGACCGAATGTCAGAAGCCGGGCGGCAAGCGCCTCCCGGTTCGTGAATTCCTCGCGGGGTTTGCGCTGACGCCGGGCGACCGGTTCGTGACGGTCGACCCGGCGGCGGCGTGATGACTCGCCGGTTTGTGCGTTCCTGCCATCAAAACAGCACGGAAGAGTCGCAAAACATCGGTGAATTGGCAGGAAATTCAGGCAAACATCCGAAAAGTATCTAAGCTGAAGCCGCCGCCGTTGAATTTTTGACGCCTGGCACCATCTAACGCCCGAGGACACGTAAAGTACGTGGCTCCCCAGGTCATCAAGATTTGCAGAGGAGAAGAGAACACCATGTTCAATTGGATGAAGACCACCCTGCTCATGGCGGCCATCACCGCGTTGTTCATGGTGGTGGGCGGCATGATCGGCGGCAAGCAGGGCATGATGCTCGCGCTGGCGTTCGCGCTCGCGATGAATTTCTTTTCGTACTGGTTCTCGGACAAGATGGTGCTGCGCATGTACAACGCGCAGCAAGTCGACGAGACGAGCGCACCGCAGTTCTACAACATGGTGCGTGAGCTGTCGCAGCGTGCCGGCCTGCCGATGCCGAAGGTCTACCTGATCAACGAAGACGCCCCCAACGCGTTCGCGACCGGGCGCAATCCGGAGCATGCCGCAGTGGCCGCCACAACGGGCATTCTGCGCGTGCTCTCCGATCGCGAACTGCGTGGCGTGATGGCGCATGAGCTGGCGCACGTGAAGCATCGCGACATTCTCATCTCGACCATCTCCGCCACGATGGCCGGTGCCATTTCGGCGCTTGCCAACTTCGCCATGTTCTTCGGCGGACGCGACGAGAACGGCCGCCCCGCCAATCCGATCGCCAGCATTGCCGTGGCGATTCTCGCGCCGCTGGCCGCATCGCTGATTCAGATGGCGATTTCGCGCGCCCGTGAATTCGAGGCAGACAGGGGCGGTGCGGAAATTTCCGGCGATCCGCAGGCGCTTGCGGTGGCGCTCGACAAGATCCACCGCTACGCACAGGGCATTCCGTTCGAGACGGCCGAGCAACATCCGGCCACGGCGCAGATGATGATTATGAACCCGCTCTCCGGCGGCACGATCGCCAATCTGTTCTCGACGCACCCGGCGACCGAAGAGCGCATTGCCCGTCTGATGGAGATGGCACGCACCGGGCAATATCCGGCCTGATCGCGTGAGCGATGCGCTGGAAGTGAGGGCTGACATCGCCGGCGACAACCTGGCCCGCTGGCGCGCCTGTTGCCCTCGGGCAATGTTCGCCAGTCTGCTATCCTGTCGCCCGACAGCCGTCCGATAGCCTCCCATGCCCGCCGTCGCGCGGGCATGTTCGTTTGTAGAACGCCCATGCCGCAACCGAATCTGCCCACCGAATCTCTGGCCTTTGCGCTGCAACGCGCTGCGCAGGCCCTCGAATCCGTCCAGAAGGGCACCGCGTTGCCGCAAGCGCTGGCGCAAGCCACCGCGCAGTGCGCGCCGACCGTGCGCGCCGCCGCACAGGATCTCGCTTACCGCGCCGTGCGCCGTCTGGGCAGCAGCCGTGCGTTGCTCGCCTTGCTGGTCGAGTCCGCGCTGCAAGCCCGCGTGCGCGACATCCTGCTGTGCGCCCTCGCGCTGCTGCAGGACGCCGCCGAGGACGCTGCGTACACCGAATTTACTGTCGTCGATCAGGCCGTCGAGGCGATTGCCGCGCAGCGCCGTACCGTCGCCGCGAAGGGGCTGGCCAATGCCGTGCTGCGCCGCTATCTGCGCGAGCGCGACACCCTGCTGGCCGAGATTGCCAAGCAACCCGAAGCGCGCTGGAACTACCCCGCGTGGTGGATCGACACTGTGCGCCGGGCCTATCCGGATCAATGGGAGACGCTGCTTGCCGCAGGGGACAGCCGCGGCCCGATGACCCTGCGCGTCAACACGCGACGCGTCAGCGTGGCCGCCATGCAAGCGCGGCTGACGCAGGAGGGCATGGCGTCCGAAGTGATCGGCCCGGTGGCGTTGCGTTTGGCGCAGGCGGTGCCGGTGGACCGTCTTCCGGGGTTTGCCGACGGGTGGGTGTCGGTGCAGGATGCCGGCGCACAACTGGCCGCGCCGCTCGTGCTTGGCGAGAACCCGCGCGCAGGGCTGCGCGTGCTGGACGCCTGTGCGGCCCCCGGCGGCAAGACCTGCCATCTGCTGGAGATGGCCGACGTGCAGGTCACGGCGCTGGAGTCGGATCGCACCCGGGTGCCGCGCATCTACGAGAACCTCGAGCGTCTGGGGTTGAGCGCAGACGTGCGCATCGGCGACGCCGGCACCCCGTCGAAGTGGTCCGGCGGCGGCTGGGACGGCGTGCCGTTCGACCGCATCCTGGCAGACGTGCCGTGTTCGGCGGCCGGCATCGTGCGGCGTCACCCCGACATTCGCTGGCTGCGCCGCGAGGCCGACATCGCGGCCCTGGTGAAAGAGCAGCAGCGCATTCTGCTCGCGCTCTGGGATACCCTGGCTGTGGGCGGTGAACTGATTTATGCGACGTGCTCCGTCTTCCCGGCGGAAAACGAATCGCAAGCGCAATGGTTTGAACGTGTCCGCACAGATGCGGTACGATTGGACGCTCCCGGGCAATTGCTAATGACCCCTGGCGGCGCCCATGACGGCTTCTACTACGCTCGCTTCCAGAAACGGTGACTTTTTCCCAACGGCTCCTGGCCAGTTTGCTGCCGCTGTTGCTGTGCGTTTTTGCGCTCGGCTTCGCAGCGCCCGCACGCGCCGAAAACGAAATTCAGGTGCGCGAAGCTCGACTCGAGCCTTCCGAAGGCGGCTGGTCGCTCGACGCGCGCTTCGCGTTCGAACTCAACAGCAGCCTTGAAGACGCGGTCAATCGCGGCGTCTCGCTTTACTTCACGACCGACTTCGAACTCACGCGCTCGCGCTGGTACTGGTTCGACGAGAAAGTCGTGACCACTTCGCAGAGCGTGCGGCTTTGGTTCCAGCCGCTCACACGTCAATACCGTGTCTCGAGCAACAACGGCAACAGCAACAGCGGCGGGCTGCAGCTCGGCTTCACCTCGTTGCGCGATGCGCTTGCGCTTGTGCGCAACGTGAGCGGCTGGCGCGTCATTGAAAAAGGCGTCGCCAAGGCAGGCACCCAATACCAGGCGTCGGTGCGCATGCGCCTCGACAACGCCCTCATGCCCAAGCCGTTCCAGATCGATGCCGTGAACAACCGCGACTGGAATCTCAGTTCGGACTGGGCGCGCTTCATGTTCTCGCCGAGTGCGCCGCCGGCAGCGGCCAGCCTGCCGGCGTTACCTGTCGTCGCAACGTCGAGCGTCGTACCGAAGGCGTCGTCCGGCGCTGCTGCCCCGGTGAGCGTGCCCGCTGTCGCGCCGGCAAGCGCGTCTGCGAGCGCCGGCATGGCGGGGCAGGCCGGCGCGGCAACGGCAGCGTTCGGCACCACGGATGCCTCGCCCCGTCTGACGGGCAATCTGCCGCTCGCCTTCAGTGCGGCATTGCCGCCCGGAGCTGCCCGTGTCAAATAACGGCGGCGGACTGCTCAAGCACATCATCATTCGCACGCTGCTCGTCACGATGGCGCTGGTCGCCATCGGGCTGTTCTGCCTGCTCGCGCTCGCGTCGGCCAATACCGAATTCTTCGATCGTTACTATTCGCTGCTTTACACCGCGAACATTGCGGTGGCGATCATCTTCATCTTCATCGTCGGTGCGCTTGTCTGGATCATTCTGGTGCGCCTGCGTCAGCGCCGCTTCGGCACGCGTTTGCTGGCCAAGCTCGCGATCTTCTTCGCACTGGTCGGCGTGCTGCCGGGCGGCATCATTTATCTGGTGTCGTTGCAGTTCGTCTCGCGCAGTATCGAATCGTGGTTCGATGTGCGCGTGGAGACGGCGCTCGACTCGGGACTCGAACTCGGCCGCGCCATTCTGAATAACGGCTTGTCGGATCTGAGCGCGAAAGCGCGGCTCGTTGCCGACAATCTCACGTCGAGCGGCGACAAGGGCGGCACGCTGACGCTCCTGCGCATGCGCGACCAGTTCGGTTTGCAAGACGCCACGATCGTGGACGGTAACGGGCGTGTGCTCGCGTCGGCGTCGGGCAACTTCAATGCGCTTGTGCCCGAACTGCCAACGGCCCTCATGTTGCGTCAGGCGCGCACGCAGTCGCGCGGTTATACCGCCATCGAAGGCGGCAGCGAGGGTTACGACAAGCGCCAGGGCAACGATCAGTTGCGATGGCGGGTCGTGATTCGTATCCCGTCGGGCTACTCGTCGTCGTTGCAGGACGAGGAGCGTTTCCTGCAAGTCACGCAACTGGTGCCGGCCAATCTCGCGCAGAACGCCGAGGCAGTGCAGAACGCCTATCGCGAATATCAGGAAAAGGCGCTTGGCCGTACCGGCCTGCGCAAGATGTATATCGGCACGCTGACGCTGTCGCTGTTCCTGGCGACGTTCGTCGCGATGATGCTCGCGCTGGCGCTCGGCAATCAGCTTGCGCGCCCGCTGTTCCTGCTGGCACGCGGCACGCAGGAAGTGGCGGCGGGCGATTTGTCGCCGAAGGGGGAAGTGCGTACCAACGACGAACTCGGCTTCCTCACGCAGGCGTTCAATGCGATGACGCGTCAATTGTCGGACGCCCGGGCGACAGTCGAGCGCAACCGTCTCGCGCTCGAAAGCTCCAAGGCTCACCTGGAGAGTATTCTGTCGAGTCTGACGGCCGGGGTGTTCGTCTTCGACCAGGAATTCCGGCTGACGACGGCCAACGCCGGTGCCGAACGCATCTTCAAGCAGAGCTTTCAGGGCGAGCTGAACCGTTCACCCGCGCATATTCCGGCGCTGGTGGAGTTCGGCGAGACGTTGCGCCGCGCTTTCGCCGATCGCGATGCGAATGCCGATCTCGGGCCGGGCGGGCACTGGCAACAGCAGATTGGCCTGACGCTGCCGGGCGAGACCGACGCCGTCACGCTCCTCGTGCGCGGCTCACATCTGCCGGAACCGATGGTGGCGGTGGCCGGGGTGCCGACGCGCGCGGGCGGCGGCTATGTGGTGGTGTTCGACGACATCAGCGACGTGATCTCCGCGCAGCGCTCGGTCGCGTGGGCCGAAGTGGCGCGGCGTCTGGCGCACGAGATCAAGAATCCGCTCACGCCGATTCAACTGTCGGCTGAGCGATTGCAGATGAAATTGTCGGACAAGTTGCCGCCGGCCGATGCCGAGGTACTGCGCCGCGGCGCGACAACCATCGTCAATCAGGTGGCGGCAATGAAGCGTATGGTCGACGATTTTCGCGATTACGCGCGTCTGCCGCCGGCGATCATGCATCCGCTGCAACTCAACGAGTTGATCGGCGAGGTGTTGACGTTATACGGTGTGGACGAAGGGCGTGGTGCGATTCGTCCGTATCTCGACGCCGAGCTGCCGGAAATTCGTGGCGACTCGACGCAATTGCGTCAGGTTATTCATAATCTGCTGCAGAATGCTCAAGATGCCGTGGGCGGAACCGAAAACCCTATTATCACGGTGGAAACGAAGACAGTAGAATACGCAGGATCGGATGTGCATCCCGGCGAGCCGAAGCGCACTGCGGCGCGTTTGACGATCACGGACAATGGGCCGGGTTTTCCGGCCCGCATTCTGACCCGCGCATTCGAGCCCTACGTGACGACCAAGTCGAAGGGCACCGGGCTGGGACTCGCGATGGTCAAGAAGATCATCGATGAGCATCAGGCGCGCATCGACATTCGCAACCGGTCGTTACCCGAGGGCGAAGGCAGTGCAGGGGCGCAGATTTCTATCTTGTTTACTCAATTGGCTGACGACCAGGACCTGCCGCGCAACAAGCCGGCAGAACACACGAAGGTAGCGTAAATGGCAACCATTTTGGTGGTGGACGACGAAATGGGGATCCGGGAGCTGCTCTCGGAGATTCTGAGCGACGAAGGGCATGTCGTGGAGGTGGCGGAGAACGCGCAGGAAGCGCGTGCGTTCCGCGCCACGCACACGCCTGACCTCGTGCTGCTCGATATCTGGATGCCCGATACCGACGGCGTGACCTTGCTCAAGGAGTGGGCGGCACAGCAGTTGCTGACCATGCCTGTGATCATGATGTCGGGCCACGCGACGATCGACACCGCCGTCGAGGCGACCAAGATCGGTGCGCTCAATTTCCTAGAAAAGCCCATCGCCTTGCAGAAGCTGTTGCAAGCAGTGGAACAGGGGCTGGCACGCGGTAAGCGCGATCTGTCCGGTGGCGTCGCGAGTGCATTCGATGCCGACGACGACGCGCTGGATACGGGCGTCTTCGGTGAGAGCGAAACGCGCCACGCGGGCACGGGCCTGAACGGTGCGGCCACGCATCACACGCCAATTGGCGTGCACGATGCCGAGGGCACCGCTGGGGTGGCCGCGGGCATGTCTGCGGACATTTCGTTCGACGTTCCGCTGCGCGAGGCGCGCGATGCTTTCGAGCGCGCGTACTTCGCTTATCACCTGGCCAAGGAACACGGCAGCATGACGCGCGTGGCCGAAAAAACCGGGCTGGAACGCACGCACTTGTATCGCAAGCTCAAGCAATTGGGCGTGGAGCTTTCCAAGAGCAAGACTTGATGGCGGCATGGCGCGCGCAGGCGCGCCGCGATGCCGCTTTCCTGCGGATATTTTCGATATAGGGCTTGCATAAAGCGCTCGCAGTCTCTATAATCGCTTTTCTCTTGGCCCGGTAGCTCAGTTGGTAGAGCAGCGGATTGAAAATCCGCGTGTCGTTGGTTCGATTCCGACCCAGGCCACCAAATTCGAAGGGCTTGCGCACATCGCAAGCCCTTTTTGCGTTTGAACGAAAACGCCGCCCGATGATGGGTATAACGTCCCGGCGATAGCAACGCGGGGCATCGCGGTTCAAAATCGCGTGACACATCCCGCACGCGGGCTGCCCGAGGGGTGGCCGCAAGCGCGTGCCCCTGCCCTCATCGTCGTGATGTCCTGACGGCGAGGGCGATACTGCTAGCGCATGATCATGACGACAAGCACCGATTCCGCTCTGGTTCTGTTCTCCGGTGGACAGGATTCGACCACCTGCCTCGCGTGGGCGCTGTCGCGCTATGCGCGCGTCGAGACGCTGGGCTTCGATTACGGCCAGCGCCATCGCGTGGAGCTGGAGTGCCGCACCGACGTGCTGGCCAAGCTGCGTGAGCGTTTCCCGCAGTGGGCACCGCGTCTGGGCGACGACCACATGATCGATTTGTCGATCCTGGGGCAGATCAGCGAGACATCGCTCACGCGCGAGACCACGATTGCGATGGCGGCAAACCAATTGCCGAATACCTTTGTGCCGGGCCGGAATCTGCTGTTTCTGACGATTGGTGCGACTATTGCGTATCGGCGCGGTTTGCGCGTGCTGGTCGGCGGGATGTGCGAGACCGATTTTTCGGGCTACCCCGACTGCCGCGACGACACCATGAAGGCGCTTCAGGTCGCGCTCAATCTGGGCATGGATCAGCGCTTCATCGTCGAGACGCCGCTCATGTGGATCGACAAGGCCGACACGTGGCAGATGGCGCAGGATCTGGGCGGCGAGTTGCTCGTCGAGACCGTGCGCGAAGACACGCACACATGCTATCTGGGCGAGCGCAGCGTGCTGCACCCATGGGGCTACGGTTGCGGCGAATGTCCGGCGTGCCAGTTGCGCCAGCGCGGCTACGAGCAGTGGCGCGCCCGCAGTAACGATCAGGATCGCGGCGCGGCCTGATCCTTCGACTATCGAGAGAATCATGACGTACGCAGTGAAGGAAATCTTCTACACCTTGCAGGGCGAAGGCGCGAACGCCGGCCGCCCGGCGGTGTTCTGCCGGTTTGCAGGGTGCAACCTGTGGACCGGCCGCGAAGAGGACCGCGCTGACGCCGTCTGCCAGTTCTGCGACACCGACTTTGTCGGCACCGACGGCGAAAATGGCGGCAAGTACCGCACGCCGGCCGAACTCGTCGCGCAAATCGTGGCGTTGTGGCCGCAGGGCGACCGGGCGCATCGGTTTGTCGTGTGCACCGGCGGCGAGCCGCTGCTTCAACTCGACGCGCCGCTCATCGATGCGCTGCACGCCGAGGGTTTTCGCATTGCGGTCGAGACCAACGGCACGCAAGTCATTCCCGAGGGCATCGACTGGGTGTGCGTGAGCCCGAAGGCCGATGCGGAGATGGTCGTCACGCGCGGCGATGAACTGAAGGTGGTGGTGCCGCAGGATCGTCAGCGTCTGGCCGACTACGAAGCGCTCGACTTCCGGCACTTCTATCTCCAGCCGATGGATGGCCCGCTGCGCGACACCAACACGAAGCTGGCGATCGACTATTGCAAATCGCATCCGCGCTGGTCGCTGTCGATGCAGACGCACAAATACCTGAATATTCCCTGAGCCGTTGCCGTGATTACGATTACCCGGAAACTCGAATTCGATGCGGGCCACCGCATTCCCGATCACCGAAGCCAGTGCCGTAACCTGCACGGGCATCGCTACGTGCTCGAGATCACGCTGGCGGGCGAAGTGAGCCGCGAGAGCGGTGCGTCCGATAACGGCATGGTGATGGACTTCGCCGACGTGAAGGCGCTGGCCAACGAACACCTCGTATCGGTGTGGGATCACGCGTTCCTCGTTTATGAAGGCGATACGGCCGTGCGCGCCTTCCTGGAGACGATGCCCGATCACAAGACGGTGGTTTTCGATCGCGTGCCGACCGTCGAGAATCTGGCCGCCGCGGCCTTCGACAAGCTGAGCAGCGTCTTCGATACGCACTATGGTCACGACCTGCGCCTCGTGCGTTTGCGCCTGTACGAAACGCCGAATTGCTGGTCGGAAGTCACGGCGTAAGGGGGCGGGTCTGTCGACGCGGCATTTGTTCGCGCCGCGGGCGCAATTGAGCCGATGCCATCTGAATTGACTGGGATGCCGCCTACGGCACGTCAAATTCCAAACTCCACTGGCGAAGTCGATGGCCGCCGGTGATGACATGACTGAAAGTCCAAACCCGTCAGATATCGATGTCTGGCGGGTTTTTTCATTACAGGAAAGGTCATGTCAAGAATCTCAGCGGGTAACAATGGGGTTGCCTACGATAGTCAGACGGACGTGCAGTTCATCTCGATGCGCCGAGTGGATTCACAGGGGAATCTGAGCTCGCTCGATCGCGTAGTCAATCGGCCGGTCGTGTCCGCCCGGCCGCGACCGAGCGCACCTTCGCGCCCACGTGGCGATTTTCGTGCGGACTTTACGGGTTCGCGATCGGCCGGCGGCATCGCATCGTCTGACGCGGCGCGAGGGGCTCATCTCCGGTCATTCGATATGCCGGTACGAACCGACGGTGCGTCGGACGTGCCGCCGCCGTATTCGGCAACGCAGACCGGCGACGCATGGGGGGCGCCGCCGCCCTATTCGGCAAGCGACATCGCGCCTCACTACGGCCTTCCGAGCGCGCCGCTCCCCGACTCGCCGCCTGCGTATAGTCCGCCGAGCCTGGAGTGGTATTTGCAACACGGCTATCCGAGTTCGGCTGTCTGACACGGGTTGGACCGGCGTGTTTCGTCGATGACCCACGGCGCGTCAACGCGCTATGATGCGGCTGGTACGACGTAACCAACAGGGGAGACTCCACACATGAAGACGCTGCTGCGCGGCTTGCTGGCCGCATTCCTGCTCACGGCATTTGCGCTGCCCGCCACGCCGGCGTTCGCACGCGACAAGGTCGTGTATCACATCAACGACGCCGAGCATCAGGCACTTGCCGGTTTGCGCAACATCCGCAACCAGCTCGACACCGTACCGGATTCCGACATTGTGGTCGTCGCCCATGCGCAAGGGGTCGATTTCCTGATGGAGAGCTACAAGGATGCCGCGACCGTCGGGCCGCTGATCTCGGCGCTGCATGCCCGTGGCGTCAAGTTCGAGGTGTGCGAGATCACGCTCAAGCAGCGCAATCTGAAGAAGGACCAGTTCGTGCTCGACGCCGACTTCACACCCTCGGGCGTGGTCGAACTCACGCGCTTGCAGCAGAAGGGCTACGCGTATATCAAGCCGTAAGCCGGCGCTTCCTGCGGCACCCGACCCCGGCCATGTGCCGGGGTTTTTTATTGGACCAACGCCGAAGACGGGCGGTGCCGGCATGTCTTTTTCGATTGGCGCACAATAGACGCAAGCCCGCCCCCGGAGGTTTGTCATGTCGCCGTCTTTCGCCATGCGCCGGCTGCTCGCCGGTCTCGCCGCCACGCTCGCGAGCGTGGCGTGCCAGCCGATTCCCTATGCGGTGGCTGCCGCTCAGGCCCCCGCGCAGACACTGACCGATCAGGCCGTCCATCACTACGAAGCGGGGCAGCAGTCGCAGGCTTTGGAGGAGTTCCGCCGGGCGGCCGAACAGGGCAATCGTCTGGCGCAGTTCGACTACGCGATGATGCTGCTCAACGGCGAAGGGGGCACCCCCGATCCGAACGGCGCCGTGCATTGGCTGGCGCGTGCCGCGAACGCGGGCATGACGCAGGCGCAATACGTCTACGGGAAGATGTTCGACGACGGTTACGTCGTCGGCAAGTCGATTCCTCAGGCCAATCTCTGGTACGAGAAGGCCGCGAAGCAGGGGCATGTGCAAGCGCAGGCGGCCATCGCCAACGAGTACTTCATCGGACGCGGTGTCCCCAAGGACTATAAGGCCGCGTTCGGCTGGTACGAAAAGGCGGCGCGCGGCGGTGACCTGCCGTCGCAGTACATCGTGGCGAGCTACTACGAGCGCGGCTACGGGGTCGTCACGCCGGATATCGAGCGGGCGCGTCTGTGGTACGAGAGGGCCGCCGCACAGGGCGACGTGGCGGCTCAGGGCAAACTCGACGCGATGAATCGCGAGCGTCCGCAGCCGTCGTTTCCCGCACCGTCCCCGGCTCGCTAAGCCACCCGCCAAAACAAAAACGGCAGGGCGATGACCCTGCCGTTTTCTCCGCTTCCCGGCTCTTCCCGGCACTGTGGTGTCAGAGCACCGTCAGCTCTGCATGAGCCGCTTCTCGCGCGCAACGCTCATCAGAATGCCGATGCCGAGGCCGAGCGTCACCAGCGCGGTACCGCCGTAGCTCATGAACGGCAGTGGCACGCCGACCACCGGCAGAATGCCGCTCACCATCCCCATGTTCACGAAGGCGTAGGTGAAGAAGATCATCGTGACCGACCCGGCGAGCAGCCGGCCGAACAGGGTCGCGCCGGAAGCCGCGATCATCAGCCCGCGCGCCACCAGCAACAAATACAGCACCAGTAGTACGCCTTCGCCGATCAGCCCGAATTCTTCGGCGAACACGGCGAAGATGAAGTCGGTGTGCTTCTCGGGGATGAACTCAAGGTGTGCCTGCGTTCCCTTGAGCCAGCCTTTGCCCATGGTGCCGCCGGAGCCGATGGCAATGACCGACTGAATCGTGTGGAAGCCCTTGCCGAGCGGGTCCGTCGTCGGGTCCAGCAGCGTGCACACGCGGTGCTTCTGGTAGTCGTGCAGGATGTGCCATTCGACGTCCGGCTGGCAGATCTTGTCTTCAAGCGCGAGGATCGTTCCGACGCCAAGCACCCCGGCGATGAGCACCGGCAGAATGAGTTTCCACGACAGGCCGGCCAGATAGATCACATAAAGGCCGGCCGCCGCCACGAGCAGGCCGGTGCCGAGGTCGGGCTGCTTCGCAATGAGTCCGACCGGCACGCCGAGCAGCGCCAGCGCAGCCAGATAATCGAACCAGCGAATGTTGCCTTCGCGCTTCTGGAAGTACCACGCGAGCATCAGCGGCATGGCGATCTTCATGATCTCGGACGGTTGGATCACCATGCCGACGTTCAGCCAGCGCCTCGCGCCCTTCTTCGTCAGCCCGAACATCGCCACCGCGATCAACAACGCAACACCGGCCGTGTAGAGCGGCACGGCGAACTTCATCAGCGTTTGCGTTGGCATCATCGCCAGCACCCACATCAGCATGAACGTGAGCACGATGTTGCGGATCTGATCCTCGACGCGGCCCGGCACATCGATACTGGCGCTGTAGAGCGTCACCAGTCCCACGCACAGCAGCAGGAAGACGATCAGCGCCAGCGGCTTGTCGAAGCCGATGAACAGGCGTTTGACCTGCTCTTTCCACGTATGTTTGTCGAGCGCCATCATGGCGTTCCTCCTTGCGCACGAATGGCGGCGCGATGGCGGGCCTCGTCGGCGACGGTCGGGCTTACGGCGGGCTGACGTGGCGGGGTCGGCTTCGGCGCTTCCGGTGCCGTGGTGGCGCGGCCTTCGGCCACACGCGGCGCGCCTGCGGTAGCCTCCGATGCCGTGGCGGGAACCGGAGCCGCGCGTGCCACGCTCGCCGGGGCGCCGGCAGTACGGCCTCCGAATTCGGCGGCGCTGGCGGGCGGCGCGTCCGGTGCGGCGGACACACCCAGCGCCCCCGAGGCAGCGCGTGGTGCAGATGCCGAAGCCTGCAACGCCGCCGCTTCCGCAGCGCGCTCCTTGGGTTCGTCGATAAGGTAGTAATCGAGCAGACGGCGTGCGACCGGACCTGCTTGCGCGCCGCCCCAACCGGCGTTCTCGACGATCAGCGCGATGGCGATCTTCGGATCATCCGCGGGAGCGAAAGCGATGAACAACGCGTGATCGCGCTTGAATTCGGGAATCGCGTTGTGGTTGTACTTCTCGTTCTTGCCCAGCGAGTAGACCTGCGCCGTGCCCGTCTTGCCGCCGGCGTCGTACGGGGCACCGGCAAACGCCTGACGGCCCGTACCTTCCTTGATGACGCCGACCATCGCCCGTTTGACGAAATCCACATCCGCCTGCTTATACGGCAGCCGCGCGCTCTCATGCGGCACGGTCAACTGGCGCGAGTGCGATACCGGGTCTTCGACGGCCTTGACCAGGTGAGGCTTCATCACCACACCGTTGTTGGCCAGCGTGGCCGTGGCGTGCGCCAGTTGCAGAATCGTGAACGAGTTGTAACCCTGGCCGATGCCCAGACTGATCGTCTCGCCGTCGTACCATTTCTGCTGCGCGGCCTTCTTGTAGGCTTTGCGCTTCCACTCGGTCGACGGCAGAATGCCGCGCGCTTCGCCTTCGATGTCGATGCCCGTCAACTGACCGAAGCCGAGCGGCGCCATGAAGTCGTGGATGGCGTTCACGCCGAGGTCGTGCGCGAGCATGTAGTAATACGTGTCGTTCGACACCACGATCGAGCGGTACATGTCGATCCAGCCCTGACCGTTGCGAATGTCGTTGCGGAACGTGTGGTTGCCGAGCGTGAACGAGCCCGTGTCCTGGAAGCCCCAATTGGTCGTGCGTTTGCCGAGTTCGAGTGCGGCGAGCGCCATGAACGGCTTGTACGTCGAGCCGATCGGGTAGGTGCCGCGCAGCGGACGGTTGAGCAGCGGGCGGTCGGCCGAGTTGTTCAGCGCGTCCCAATTCTGCTGGTCGATGCCTTCGACGAACATGTTCGGATCGAAGCTCGGGGCCGACACGAACGCGAGTACGTCGCCCGTCTTCGGCTCGATGGCCACGACCGCACCGCGCCGTCCCGCAAAGGCTTGTTCGGCCACCTGCTGGAGTTTGATGTCGATGGACAGCACGAGGTTGTCGCCCGGCGTGGCGGGGGTGCGTGAAATCGTGCGCACCGGCCGGCCGCCGGCGGTCACTTCGATTTCCTCGAAACCGGTGATGCCGTGGAGTTGCGTCTCGTAGCTCTGCTCGACGCCGATCTTGCCGATGTAATCGGTGCCCTTGTAGTTATTCACGTCGCGGCGGATATCGTACTTGGCGCTATCGCTGTCGTTCTCGTCGCTCATCGCTTCGATCCGTTGGCGATCGCGCAGCGAGATCCGGCCGATATAGCCGATCACGTGCGCGGCCGTCTCGCCAAGCGGGTACTGACGGAACAGACGAGCGTGCACATCCACGCCGGGGAAGCGGAAACGCTGTGCGGTGAAGCGGGCGACTTCTTCGTCGGTCAGGCGCGTACGGATCGGCAGGCTCTCGAAGCTCTTGCTGTCGTCCATGAGCTTCTTGAAGCGGGCGCGGTCGCGTGGCGTGATCTCGATCACGTCGGACAGATCGGTGACGAGGTCCTCGAGCGGGCGGCCGATCTTCGACGGTGTGATTTCCAGCGTGTAGGCGGAGTAGTTGCGCGCGAGCACCACGCCGTTACGATCCATGATCACGCCCCGGTTGGGCACGATCGGGGCGAGCGAGACACGGTTTTCGTCGGCTTGCAGCGCGTACTGATTGTGACGGAAAACCTGGAGGTAGACGAAACGCACCGCGAGCAGGCTGAAGCAGATCAGCACGAAAAACGCAGCCGCCGTCACCCGCAGATGAAACGTCTGCAGTTGTTGCTGGGGGTTCTTGAACTCGGTCATTCTGGCTGGGCGGGCGGAACTCGATGGTGCGGTCTTGCAGGCGGGCGGCCCATCAGATTGGACGCGTGTCGTCGCGGTCGACGGCGCGTTTCTGCGGCGCCAGCAGCAGGATACTGATCACCGGCCAGAGCAAGGCTTCGACGAAACTCGCCGCGAGCGGCCACCAGCCCGGAAATGCCGCGCCGGTTGCCAGACGAATGATGAACGGCACCACGTGGGCGAGCAGCAGCAGCGGCAGTACCGTCAGCGCCTGCCCGAGTAGCGTGAAGAACAGAACGCGGCGGTGAATCATGATTGCACCGTACGACAGCAGCGTATAGGCGAGTGCATGTTCGCCGAGCAAACCGGCGTTGTGCACGTCCATCAACAGCCCGACGAGAAATGCCACGCCCATGCCCACCTTGCGCGGCTGGTGGATGTTCCAGAACATCAGCACCAGCGCGACGAAGTCGGGCATGGCCGGGGCATGGCCCCACGGCATCAGGTTCACCAGAAACGCCACCACGAGACTGAGCGCGATGAAGTACGGATTGACCGGCAGCAGAATGTATTGCGGTCGTGACATGTCGATTCCTCAATGGCCCTTTCGGAGCGTCGGCGCGCGCTTCGGATCGGCGCGAGTGGCACCCTTCTGGCCAGGCTTTTCGCCGCTTGCCGACGGATCGGAGGCGCGCGCGAGATCGGCGGCGGCGTCCGGGTGCAGGGCGAGCGGCGTGGTGTATTGCAGCACCAGCACCTGACGCTGGCTGCGCAGATTGGCCACCGGCTGACACAGAATGCGCGCAAACGCGGTGTCCGAGACGCGATCGACCTTGGTAATACGGGCCACGGGCAGACCGGCAGGGTAGATGCCGTCCAGACCGCTGGTGGCGATTTCGTCGCCGACCTTGACGTCGGCCGACAGCGGAATGAAACGCAGGTCGAGCACGTCGCCGCGCATGCCGCCGTAAATCACGCTATGCACACCGCTGCGCGTGACCTGCACGGGCACGGCCTGTTCCTTGTCGGTGAGCAGCGTGACTTCGCTTTGCAGCAGGAATACGCGTGAGACCTGGCCGAGCAGCCCCTGTTCCGTGACGACCGGCGCGCCCAGCTTCACGCCGTGTTTCGTGCCGCGATCGATGACCACGCGCTGCGTGAACGGGTCGCGCGTGTCGTATTCGATTTCGGCGGGAATGCTGGGTACGGGCAGGCGCTCGCGTAGTGCGAGCATCTGGCGCAGATGTTCGTTCTCGACCATCAACTGGTTATTGCGCTGGGCCTGGACGGAGAGTTCGAGATTTTGCTCGCGAAGCGTGCGGTTCTCGCCAGTGAGTTGCGATTCGGTCGAGAAGAAGCCCGCCACGCCGAGAATGGCGTCGCGCGGCAACAGCATCATGCGTTGCACCGGGTAGAGCGCGGTGCCGACAACGGCCCGAACCCGTTCCAGCGTGTTGTAGTGCGAGTCGACCACGAGCAGGCCGATGGCGAGCGCGACGAAACAGATCAGCCGGGCCAGCGCCGACGGTCCCTGTTTGAACAGTGGCGGCGGACTGTACTGCATGGTAGGCCCTTCAGGGAAGCACGCGCAGCGAGCCGCTGCGGTGCGCGAATGGTGTCAGTCGGGCGCGACGGAACCGCATGACGGCAAGCTCCGTGCGCGTGGTCTTGCTGCGAGGTTGGCCGTGTCTGGCGAGGTGTGGAAGGGATTGCCCCACCGCGCCGGACGACGAACCACGCACGTTGCCTTACTCGTAGGAGAAGATGCTGCCGAGCTTGTCCATGCGCTCGAGTGCCATGCCCGAACCGCGCACCACGCAGGTCAGCGGGTCTTCGGCCACGAGCACCGGCAGGCCGGTTTCTTCCGCGAGCAGACGGTCCAGATCACGCAGCAGCGCGCCGCCACCCGTGAGCATCATGCCGCGCTCGGCAATGTCGGCGCCCAGTTCCGGCGGGGTCTGTTCCAGCGCGATCTTCACCGACGACACGATCTGGTTGAGCGGATCGGTCAGCGCTTCGAGGATTTCGTTGCTCGAAATGGTGAAGGCACGCGGAATCCCTTCCGAGAGGTTGCGCCCCTTCACTTCCATTTCCTTGACTTCGGAACCCGGGAAGGCCGAGCCGATTTCCTTCTTGATCGCTTCAGCGGTCTGTTCGCCGATCAGCATGCCGTAGTTGCGGCGGATGTAGTTGACGATGGCTTCGTCGAACTTGTCGCCACCGACGCGCACCGAACCCTTGTACACAATACCGCCCAGCGAGATCACGCCCACCTCGGTCGTGCCGCCGCCGATGTCGACGACCATCGAGCCCGTGGCTTCCGAGACCGGCAGGCCGGCACCGATGGCGGCGGCCATCGGCTCTTCGATCAGATACACCTGCGAAGCGCCAGCACCGTGTGCGGCTTCCTTGATGGCGCGGCGCTCGACCTGGGTCGAACCGCATGGCACGCAGATGATGATGCGCGGCGACGGCGAGAACAGGCGCGACTCGTGTGCCATCTTGATGAACTGCTTGATCATCTGCTCCGTGACCGTGAAGTCGGCGATCACGCCATCCTTCATCGGGCGGATCGCCTCGATGTTGCCCGGCACCTTGCCGAGCATCTGCTTGGCTTCCTTGCCGACGGCTTGAATCGTCTTCTTACCGCTCGGGCCACCCTCTTGGCGAATGGCGACGACCGACGGTTCGTCGAGAACGACGCCCTTGCCGCGCATATAAATGAGGGTGTTGGCCGTGCCCAGATCGATGGCCAGGTCGTTGGAGAAATAGCTGCGAAGAAAACCGAACATGCAAAATCCTGTGTTTGCGTGAGGCCGCCCCAAGGGATGTGACTGGGACGACTGCCTGTCATCTGGGTTCCGGACTGTTCGCAAAAAAATCGCCAGGCGCCACGCGGCGGCTCGCGAAACGTGCGGACAAACCGAGGAATGCTGTACTGGGCAGGAGGCGGGGCTGCCGTTATAAATCCGTCGCGTCAGGGGCTTTCAATGGACTGCGCGATCATCTGTCACGCCCCCCGGATTGACCGCGGCCCACCTGCGCGACAGCGGCGAAGGGTGCAAAAACACGCTCCGACGCAAATTTAATGCGCAATGATACCTTATAATTTCGCAGGTTTTGCAGGAAAAACGAGCACGTTGACACCACATTCGACGCCCTCGGCGTTCGGGCCGGGAGCCTTGTGGCGCGGCGCGCCAGCCCTCCTGCGCAGCCCGGTGCACGGAGTAAAACCGCAGACGAGTTCGATCTCATTCGCGCATTCTCCGCATTCTGTCCCTAATATTGGCGTCAGGTGCGCATCCGGCTGCTCTCCAATGCGCATTTTTTCGGGATTTCTTCATGGCTTTGAATCTCTCAGACGTCAAACGCATCGCTCATCTCGCGCGTCTCGAGCTGGCCGAAGACGAGGCGGCTCATATGGAAAAGGAGCTGAACGGCTTCTTCGCGCTCGTCGAGCAGATGCAATCGGTCGATACGAAGGGCGTTGCTCCGCTTGCGCATCCGATCGAGCAAATTCAGGCAGTTGCCCAGCGGCTGCGTACCGACGTCGTGACGGAAGTGGTCGACCGCGACGCCAATCAACGTCCGGCCCCCGCCGTGCAGGACGGCCTCTATCTGGTGCCGAAGGTCATCGAATGAGTCCGGCGCGTTGCCTGACGTCCGGCCTGCCCGGCCCGGCCGGGGTTCACGCAACGTGTTGCCGCACGCCCTCGGCGCACCTCATTCCCTCACGCGCAACACAGCAGCCATCATGGAACAAGATCTGATTCATTTGCAGGATTTGCGCGCCGCGCTCGACGCGAAGCGCGTCTCGAGCGTCGAGCTGACGCAGCACTATCTGGACCGTATCGCCGGCGCTGCCGATCTGAACGCCTTCGTGCACGTCGACGCCGAGGCCAGTCTCGCGCAGGCACGTGCAGCCGACGCCCGCATTGCGGCGGGTGACGGCGCGAACCAGCCCCTGCTGGGCATTCCCGTCGCGCACAAGGACGTGTTCGTCACGCGCGGCTGGCGCAGCACGGCCGGCTCGCGCATGCTCGAGAATTACGTGAGCCCGTATGACGCGGCCGTGGTCGAGCGTCTGGCGCAGGCCGGTATGGTCACGCTGGGCAAGACCAATATGGACGAGTTCGCGATGGGCTCGTCGAACGAGAACTCGCACTACGGCCCGGTGAAGAACCCGTGGGACAAGCGTGCCGTGCCCGGCGGTTCGTCGGGTGGTTCGGCCGCCGCGGTGGCTGCGCGTCTCGCGCCGGTCGCGACCGGCACCGACACCGGCGGCTCGATCCGTCAGCCGGCCGCCTTCTGCGGCGTGACGGGTATCAAGCCGACATACGGGCGCGTGTCGCGCTACGGCATGATCGCGTTCGCGTCGTCGCTGGATCAGGGGGGGCCGTTCGGTCACAGCGCGGCAGATTGCGCGTGGATGCTTAACGGCATGGCGGGCTTCGACGCCCGCGACTCGACCAGCCTCGAGCGTGCCGACGAAGACTTCGCGCGCGCGCTGGGCAAGCCGCTCGACGGTGCCACGGCGGACAAGCCGCTGGCAGGTCTGCGCATCGGTCTGCCGGCCGAATACTTCGGTGAAGGCCTCGACGCCGACGTGCGCGAAGCCGTCGACAACGCCTTGCGCGAGTTCGAGACGCTTGGCGCCGTGCGCGTGCCGGTGTCGCTGCCCAAGACGGAACTGTCGATCCCCGTGTACTACGTGCTGGCACCGGCCGAAGCCTCGTCGAACCTGTCGCGTTTCGACGGTGTGCGTTACGGCCACCGCGCCGCCGAGTATCGCGATCTGCTCGACATGTACAAGAAGTCGCGTGCCGAAGGCTTCGGCACCGAGGTCAAGCGCCGCATTCTCGTGGGCACGTACGTGCTCTCGCACGGCTACTACGACGCCTACTATCTACAGGCGCAGAAGATCCGCCGCCTGATCGCCCAGGACTTCCAGAACGCGTTCTCGCAGTGCGACGTCATCATGGGGCCGGTGGCCCCGTCGGTCGCGTGGAACCTCGGCGAGAAGAGCGCCGATCCGGTGCAGATGTATCTGGCGGATATCTACACGCTGTCGGTTAGCCTGGCCGGTCTGCCTGGCATGAGTCTGCCGGTCGGGCCGGGACGCGATGCGCGTCCGGTCGGCCTGCAACTGATCGGCAACTACTTCGACGAAGCTCGCCTGCTGCAGGTGGCCGACGCGTTCCAGCGCGCGACCGACTGGCACAAGCGCGCGCCGTCGGGCGTTTGATCGTGAGCCGCCCGCGCGTGGTGATGTCTCTCGCGCCTGCCGGCTCGCGCACGGCTGCGCTGGCCCTGGCCGCCAGGGGCCTGACGCTTGCCGGCATGGTGCTCACGCTCGCGTCGTGCACCTTGCCGTTTGGGCGGCCAACGCCGATTGCGTACCGCGAGATCAATCTGTCGGGGTATTGCTCGCAGACGGACGAGGACGGTTTTCGCGAACAGGCGACGCTCAATGTGTCGGCCAATCAGGTGCAGTCGCTCGACTGGCGTCTGTGGGTCGGCAAGCGCGGGAGCTGCCACTTCAATCTGGCGGATTTTCACCAGACGCAGTGGCGTCCGAGCATCGAACTGCGCGCGAACAGCGGGAGTTGCAAGTTGCTCATCTGGCAGGATCCAGGCAACGTGACCATCGGACATGCGAACTGCGAGGCGTATTGCACGCCGGGTATCTACGAGAACGCATGGCCGGTGAGTTTCGATCCGCACTCGGGGATTTGCGCGGCGGGAACTCGCAGATAAGCGTCAGCAGCGACCGACGAACAGGAACAGGCCGGAGCGTCACCGCAGCGGGGACGACCGGCGGCAAGGGCAGGGCGAATGCGCCATGCCGACAAGTTGAGACAGGGTGAACCTTATGCAATGGGAAGTCGTTATTGGTCTGGAGACGCACGCACAGCTCTCCACCGCTTCCAAGATTTTCTCGGGCGCATCGACGCAGTTCGGCGCGGCCCCCAACACGCAGGCCTGTCCTGTGGATCTGGCGTTGCCGGGGGTGTTGCCGGTGCTCAATCGCGGTGCCGTTGAGCGCGCGATCGAGTTCGGTCTGGCCATCGGGGCGACGATTGCGCCGCGCAGCATCTTCGCGCGCAAGAATTACTTCTACCCCGATCTGCCGAAGGGCTATCAGATCAGCCAATACGAAATTCCGGTGGTGCAGGGCGGCTCGCTGAAGATTCAGGTCGAAGCGGATGCCCGTACCGGCCGTGAAGCGTACGAAAAGGTCGTCACGCTCACGCGCGCGCACCTTGAGGAAGACGCGGGCAAGTCGCTGCACGAAGACTTCGCCGGCATGACCGGCATCGATCTGAACCGTGCCGGCACGCCGCTGCTCGAGATCGTGACCGAGCCCGACATGCGCAGCGCTGCCGAGGCCGTAGCGTACGCCAAGGCGTTGCACGGGCTGGTGGTGTGGCTCGGCATTTGCGACGGCAACATGCAGGAAGGCTCGTTCCGTTGCGACGCCAACGTGTCGGTGCGTCCGGTCGGCCAGGAAGCATTCGGCACGCGCGCCGAGATCAAGAACCTGAACTCGTTCCGATTCCTCGAAGAGGCGATTCAGTACGAAGTGCGCCGCCAGATCGAACTGATCGAAGACGGCGGCACGGTGGTGCAGGAAACGCGTCTGTACGATCCGGACAAGAAGGAAACGCGTTCGATGCGCAGCAAGGAAGACGCGCACGACTACCGTTATTTCCCGGACCCGGATCTGATGCCGCTCGTGATCGACAGCGAGTGGGTCGAACGCGTGCGTGCCGCGCTGCCCGAACTGCCGGCCGGCATGCAGGTGCGTTTCGTCGAGTCGTACGGTCTGTCCGATTACGACGCCGCCGTGCTCACCCAATCGAAGGCCCAGGCCGCGTACTTCGAAGCCGTGGTCGCCAAGGCGGGCAAGGCAAGCGCCAAGCCGGCCGCCAACTGGATCATGGGCGAACTGTCGTCGCTGCTGAACCGCGAAGATATCGGCATTGCCGACAGCCCGGTGTCGAGCGCCCAGCTCGCGGGTCTGCTCGCCCGTATCGCCGACAACACAATCTCCAACAAGATCGCCAAGGAAGTCTTCCAGTTGATGTGGGAAGAACGCGCTACCGACGACGGTGCGGCAGACCGCATCATCGAAGCGAAGGGGCTGAAGCAGATCACCGACACGGGCGCGATCGAGAAGATCATCGACGAAGTGCTGGCCGCGAACGCCAAGTCCGTCGAGGAATTCCGCGCGGGTAAGGAGAAGGCGTTCAACGCACTGGTCGGTCAGGCGATGAAGGCCACCAAGGGCAAGGCCAACCCGGCCCAGGTCAACGAGTTGCTCAAGAAGAAGCTCGGTGCCTGACGAAGGTTCAGGCTGCCGCTGCTGCGGCAGTCGCAAAGCGTCAGACAAAAGCGCGGCAGCCGGTTCGGTGCCGCGCTTTTTGATTTGCGCGATACTGCCGCATAGCCTGTCATGAGGAGTTGGCGATGTTCGAGAAATACCGCGTACCGCTCGGCAAGAAGCTGGACCTGTCGAATTTCGATCCGGCCGACAAGCCGTTTTCGGGCGACAGCAAGGTCGACGACAAGACACGCATGGCCGAACTGGCGCTCAAGCTCGACGAGTTGCAAACCATTCTGCACGCCAACAGCAAGCACCGTGTTCTGCTCGTGTTGCAGGGCATGGATACCAGCGGCAAGGACAGCACCATTCGCGCGGTGTTCCTGAACGTCGATCCGCTCGGCATTCGCGTGGCGAATTTCAAGTCGCCCACGCCCATGGAACTGGCTCACGACTTTCTGTGGCGCGTTCACACGGTGGCGCCGGCAGCGGGCGAACTGGTGATTTTCAATCGCAGCCATTACGAAGACGTACTCATCACCCGTGTGCACGACTGGATCGACGCCGACGAGTGCAAGCGCCGCTACACCCACATCAACAATTTCGAACATCTGCTCGCGGACAACCACACGCGCATCGTCAAGTGCTTCCTTCACATCTCGGCGGAAGAGCAGCGCAAGCGGCTTCAGGAGCGCATCGACGATCCGAACAAGCACTGGAAATTCGAGCTGAACGACCTCAAGGAGCGCAGCTTCTGGCCGCAATACACCAAGGCCTACGAGGCGGCTTTATCGGCGACCTCGACGGAAGATGCGCCGTGGTATATCGTGCCTTCCGACTCAAAACGCCACCGTAACCTGATGGTGGCAGAGTTGCTGGTGCAGACGCTGACCGATCTGAAGTTGTCCTATCCGCCCGGCAGGCCCGAACTGACGGGCATGAAGGTGGAATGACGCAACGCCGCATGGCGGCAACAGAAAAATGGCATGACGTGAACGGCCGTGGCAATCCACGGCCGTTTTGACAGAAGAAACAGGCGCGGCCGGGCGAACGGGGGTTTGCCGGGCAATGGGCGTCGCATGGGTAACGGGGAAGAAGATGAGTGACGAGAACGCCCGCCGGCACATGCCGGGGGATGCTGCCGCCCGCGGGCATCAGACGGCCGCCCAGGGTGGCGCAGGCGGTACGCCACGGGGCACGGCGCGCTCGCGCCGCTGGATCACCGGTTTGCTGGCGGTTGCGGTGATCGGCGGGGCCGGCGCATGGTTGCGCTCTCGTGGCGCGGAGAAGCCTGCCAAGGCGGCGGTGGCGCCCTCGGTGAGTGCCGCTACCGTTGAAGTGCGCGACGTGCCTGTGCGGCTCATCGCCAACGGCACGGTCACCGCGCGTCAGACCGTCGAGGTGCGTCCGCAGATTTCCAGCACGATTCGTCAGGTGCACATCAAGGAAGGCGATTTCGTCAAAGCCGGGCAGTTGCTGTTCTCGCTCGATGCGCGCATGGACGAGGCCAACCTCAAGAAGGTGCAGGCGCAATTGGCGAAGGACGAAGCCGATCTCGCCAACGCCCGCCGCACACTCGCTCGCACCAAGCAATTGATCGCCGAGCATTTCGTCTCGCAAAGCGCGCTCGATACGGCGCAGAGCGGTGTCGACAGCCTCTCCGCGCAGGTCACCGCCGACCGGGCCGCGATTTCCGCGAGTCAGGTCGCGGTCGATTACAACCAGATTCGCGCCGGCATCGACGGCCGCACCGGGGCGATCAACGTTCACCCCGGCAGTCTCGTCACGCCGGGCGGGGCGGTGCTCGTGAGCATCACCCAGCTCGATCCGATCGATATCAGCTTCACGCTGCCGGAAGGCGCACTGGCCGAGTTGCAGGCTGCGCGCGCAGGCGGCCCCGTCGCGGTGACGGCCACGCTTGGCACGACCGGCACGACCGCGACGGGACAACTCAGCTTCATCGATAACGCCGTAGACTCGCAGACGGGCACGATCCGTCTGAAGGCCGCTTACGAGAACCGCGATGCGAAGCTGTGGCCCGGCATGTATCTGAACGTCGCGGTGATCGGCCGCGTGCTCAGGCAGGCAAGCGTCGTGCCGCCGCAGGCGGTGCAGACCGGCCCCGACGGCAAGTTCGTCTATGTCATCGGCGCAGACGGCAAGGTGAGCGCCAAGCCCGTGAAGGTCGGCTACGTAGAAGCCCGGCTCGCGGTCGTCGAAGGCGTGCCCGCCGGCGCGCGCGTGGTGCAGGAGGGCGCCGAGAACCTGCGTCCGGGCAGTGCGGTGACGGTCGTGGCGGCGCGTGGTGCGGGTGATGGCGCCGCAGGGAAAGCGCCATGAACCTGTCCGAACTCTGTATCCGCCGGCCGGTCATGACGATCCTGCTGTGCGTGGCGGCGGTGGTGGCTGGCTTGATTGCGTACGGCCAGATTCCGATTTCCGCCCTGCCCAGCTTCAACTCGCCGGTCATTCAGGTCACGGCCACGTTGCCCGGTGCGAGTCCGGAGACGATGGCCGCGTCGGTGGCCGCACCGATGGAAAAGCAGTTCTCGACGATTGCCGGTGTGGCGGTCATCAGTTCGACCAATACGCAGGGCACCACGTCGATCATCATCGAGTTCGACAGCGACCGGGACATCGATGCCGCCGCCGTCGACGTGCAGGCCGCGCTATTCCGCGCGCAGCGCAAGCTGCCGGTGGAAATGACCACGCCGCCGTCGTACCGCAAGGTGAACCCGGCCGACGCGCCGATTCTGTTCCTCGCGATGAATTCGCCGTCGATGTCGCTGGCCGAACTCGACGACTATGCGGAAAACCTCGTCTCTCCCACGCTGTCCACGCTGCCCGGCGTGGCGCAGGTGCTGATCTTCGGGCAGAAGCGCTTCGCCGTGCGCGTGAAGGCGCGTCCCGACGCGCTGGCCGCGCGCAAGCTCACGCTCGACGATGTGGCGCGTGCGCTGGCGTCGGCCAACGCCAACAGCCCGGTGGGCACGCTCGACGGCACCCGCCAGACGCTGACCATCGAGGCCAACCGTCAGATGACCAAGGCCGAGCAGTTCGCGAACCTCATTATCGCGAGCGTCAACGGCAGCCCGGTGTATCTGCGTGACGTGGCCGAGGTGCAGGACAGTGTTGAGTCCGTGAAGACGGGCAGCTGGGTCAACGGCGAACGCTCGATTGTGCTCGCCGTGCTGCGTCAGCCCAATGCCAACACTGTGGCCACCGTCGATCAGGTCAAGGCGGCGCTGCCGCGTCTGGCGGAGCAGATGCCGCAGTCGATTCAGGTCAAGCTGCTCAACGACCGCTCGGTGTCGATTCGCGAATCGATTGACGACGTGCAGTTCACCCTCGGCCTCACGGTGATTCTCGTCACGCTGGTGATCTTCCTGTTTCTGCGACGTCTGGCCGCCACGTTGATTCCGGTCATGTCGCTGCCGGTGTCGCTCATCGGCACGGTCGCGCTCATGAAGGGCATGGGCTACTCCATCGACAATATCTCGCTGCTGGGCATCACGCTCGCCGTGGGGCTGGTCGTGGACGACGCCATCGTGATGCTCGAGAACATCGTGCGTCATATCGAGAACGGCGTACCGCCGTTGCGCGCGGCGCTGGTCGGGTCGCGCGAGATGGGCTTCACGATTCTGTCGATCTCGATTTCGCTGGTGGCCGTGTTCATCCCGATCTTCTTCATGCCGGGCGTGATCGGGTTGATGTTCCACGAGTTCGCCGTGGTGGTGTCGCTCGCGATTCTGGTGTCGGCCGCCGTCTCGCTCACGTTGATCCCGATGCTGTGCAGCCGGTTTCTCAAGCATGAGCAGGACGAAGGGCTGGGACTGCGTGCGACGCAGTGGTTCGAAGACGGCTTCGTGTGGGTGCAGAACGGCTACGTGCGCAGCGTCGATTGGTGCCTGGCGCATCGCCAGTGGGTGATGGCCGCCGCCGCCGCGACGTTCGTTGCCACGGGCGTGCTGTTCGCGACGATTCCGAAAGGCTTTTTCCCGAGCGAAGACATCGGGCAGGTACAGGTGACGGCCGAAGGTGCGCAGGACATTTCGTTCACGGCCATGTCGGCATTGCTGCGTCAGGCGGGCGATATCATTCGCGCCAACCCGGCGGTCGAGACGGTGATCGTGTCGGCCAGCGACAGCAATCAGGGCCGCATGTTCGTCAACCTGAAGCCGCACGGCGAGCGTCCGCACATGAGTGAGGTGCTCGAAGGGCTGCGGCGCGACGTCAAGCAGGTGCCGGGGCTCAACGTCTACTTCAACCCGGTGCAGAACCTGCAACTGGGCGGTAAGCAGAGCAAGAGCCGCTATCAGTACGTGATGCAGAGCGTGAAACCGGGAGAGATGCAATTGTGGTCCGGCCGGCTGATGACCCTCATGCGGGCCGATCCGATCTTCCGCGACGTGACGACCGACGCGCAGATGAAGGGCCTGCAAGCGCAGCTCACCATCGACCGCGACAAGGCGAATACGCTCGGCGTGGCCATCGGCGACATTCGAAGCGCGTTGTACAGCGCGTTCGGCGAGCGTCAGGTGTCGACCATCTATACGCCCAGCGACAGCTATCAGGTGATCTTGCAGGCCGACGACAACGATCGTCGTGACGAAGGCGCGTTCGACAAGATCTACGTGCGCGGCAAGGGCGGTGCGCTGGTACCGCTCTCGGCGGTGGCGACGGTCGAGCGCAAGATGGGGCCGGTGTCAGTCAACCATCAGGGCCAGTTGCAGGCGATCACGCTGTCGTTCAATCTCGCACCGGGTGCGGCATTGGGCGACGCGGCGCAGAAGATCGTGGGCTTCCAGCGTCAACTGGGCTTTCCGCCGAGCATTATCACGAGTTGGGGCGGCGACGCGGCAGCGTTCCAGAAGTCGCAGTCGAGTCAGATCGTGCTGCTGGTCGGCGCGTTGCTCGTGATCTACGTGCTGCTCGGCGTGCTCTACGAGAGCTACATCCATCCGATCACGATTCTCGCGGGCTTGCCGTCGGCGGCCGTCGGGGCGCTGATTACGCTGCGTCTGTTCGGCATGGATCTGTCGCTCATCGCGGTGATCGGTGTGTTGATGCTCATCGGCATTGTGAAGAAGAACGCGATCATGATGATCGACTTCGCACTCGACGCGCAGCGCAACGGCGGCATGACGCCCACGCAAGCGATTCGTCAGGCATGTGCGCTGCGCTTCCGGCCGATCATGATGACGACGCTCGCGGCACTCATGGGCGCGTTGCCGATTGCGCTGGGCCTCGGGGCAGGCGCGGAGTTGCGTCAGCCGCTCGGGTTGGCGGTGGTCGGCGGCTTGCTGTTCTCGCAGGTCATCACGCTCTATATCACCCCGGTGATCTATCTCTACCTCGACCGCTTCGCAGGGAAGGGGCCGCTCGTGCTGCCGGGCGACAAGGCGGCGAACGATAGCCGCGAGACGGACCACAACGGCGGGAATGCGCACGGTTCGGCCCGCGTCGTCGACGGCACTCACACGGACGCGGCGCCGTGAGGCGGTGACGTCCTGAAGCCGAAGGCAGGCGAGACAAACGCATTGTCTGTGCCATCTGCCTTCGGCGCATCACGCGCGCAGCAAACTCGCGTACCCATGGCATGCAATGTGCCTTGTGAAATCGCTGAATAGCGCCATCGGCAAACGGCGTTGTGAATACTCTCGTTGCGGTTGGGCTAATTCCGACGATCGCAAAATTCTCCATGGCGGCGCCAGCGCTCGGTGATCCGCGTTCCCCCTTGCTCGGCATGCCATCGACGGCATGGCACTGCACTTTCTCGATGGGCATCGGCTTATCGGAATTGGTGGGCCGACGGGGGGTTCTCGTCCCACGCAATTGTCAATTTGCGAAATGTACGGATAGCACGCGACAACGCGGTGCTTGGTGTTCAGGCATAAATCGCCCCTGTCGCGGCTTAGGGGAGACATCGCTTTGCCGCGCAATCTTTCCAATCGAATGGCTCAGGATGAGGGATATGAACATGCAAGCGAACGAGGGCGCACTCGTGCAGATGAAAAGCAAAATGGTCAGCCGCTTGAACAAACGCCGTCAGCGCGGTGTGACGCTGGTGGAGTTGTCGGTGGCCGTGGCGGTGATGGGCCTGATTATGGCCGGCGCAATGGTCGGGGTGCCGCGCCTGATGAATTCGGTGCGGGTGAATCAGGAGATCAAGGACTGGCAGATGGCGGTGGTCTCGGTGCAAAACGCGGTGATGTCGGGGCAGTTGAACAGTTCGACCACGTTGCCTGCTATGCACGATCTGGGGATCTTCGGTTCCATGCAGCGGGTTGGGACCAGCGACAAATATCTCAATCGATTCGGTGGGGAAGTTACCCCGTCCGTGATTACGGGCGGCGGGACAGACAAGCCGACATTCGGACTCAATATCGTGTCCAAGGATTTGCCGAGCGAGCAATGTCAGAAGCTCTTTTCCTCGATGCACCCGAGCTTCGCCACCATCAAGGTGAACCAGCAGGATCTGAAAACGATGAAGACACCCTTCGATATGAACAAGCTAGGGGCGGCATGCAAATCGTCAGGGAAAGATAACGGGGCAGGCGGATTCGTTCAGGACGACGTGACCAAGGCGGATGTCGAGTTCACCATCGGCGGCTCCTGATCCCGTGATCGAACCCCATCCGGCAATTCGGCATTGAATTCGACGTGAGGAAAAGATGCGCATCAAAAGGATGCTAACGGCGGCAGTGGCGTCGACCGTATGGTCGGGCACGGTTGTCGCTTTGGAGAGGTCTCAAGAGGTGCATCGGACGCCCGATATCGCGGTCGCCTTCGCCAGCCATAAACCGCTGATGTCCGGCGGCGCAGCGGCAGCGGCGACACCGCCGCCGAGTTCCCTTGCGAGAGCGCTGGAGCCGCTGCCGTCGGTCGACGTGTCGTCGGATGTGGCCGCGATGCCAGCCTCGCCTTCTCAGGCTATGCCGTCTGTGCAGGCTGAGGAGCCTCTCAAGCCACCTGCGCAGGCCGAAGTTCGCGAGCTTCTCGAACTGTTCATGTCACCGGACGACGGCCGTGTTTCCGTAGCGCTTCAGCGCTATCTGAAGGGGCACGGCTGGCAGCTCGCGTGGGAAATCGACCGTGACTTCCCTATCGAGTATCCGGCCACGTTCACAGGTGACTTCCTCGACATCGTCGAGCAGATCGTGGTCTCCCTGCAGAACACCGATGCGCCCATTCGCGTGAAAGTCTACGAGGCCAACCGCGTGCTGCGCGTCGTTCACGCCACACAATAACAAGCGCTGCGCACCCCCCGGCGCGGCCATCATGACGGAAGCGGTAATCCATGAGAAAGCGACTTGGCGTGTTGTGCGCCACAACGTTTCTGACGGCGTGCGGCACGCCAGGCATGCTCGCCAAAACCGATGCCAACGTAGAGCAGGCGCAGACGGATGGGCAATCGGCGTTCGATACCCACTCGGCGGCGCCGATTCGCGCCATCGAGCACGTGGAAGGGGCGTGGCTCGCAAAGCGCTCCGTGCCCATCAATGCTTCGATAGCGTTACCCGAATTTTTCAAGCGCAACGTGCGATTCGCCACCGGCGCGCCGTTGCCCATGTCGATCGTGCTCGCTCAGGTGGCGCGCGGCAACGGCCTGACCATTCGCATGGCGTCGGATGTGTCGTGCGCAGCAGGCGGTGGCGAACGGGGTGGGAGTGGCGCCAGCCGCGCCGCCAATCGCGGTGGCAGTCCCGCCAACCTGTTCCAGGTGAACTGCTCCGATGCTGGCGAGCCGACCGTGCCGCTGCAATACTCGGGCACGCTATCCGGATTGCTCGACACCATCGCCCACCGCACGGGCACCCACTGGAGCTATCGTGACGGCGTGGTGCATTTTGCACGCTATGTCACACGGACTTTCCAGATCAAGATGATGCCCGGCAGTTCTTCGTACTCTGCGTCGGTGGGCAAGGCCTCGCAGATGAAGGCGAATCGCGGTGCGGCGGGCGGCAGCGGGCCGGGCGGCTCTGCCGGTGGCGTCGATCTGAGCTTCAACGCCGACGCCAGCGTGAGCGTGGAATCCGAACTCGATTACTGGTCGGATCTCGTTCGCACCGTGACGGACATGCTCTCCGAAGGGGGGCGTGTCACGCCGTCGGTCGTGACCAGTTCGCTTGTCGTCAGCGACACGGCCGACGTCATCGAGCGCGTGGCGAGTTACATCGACGCGGAGAACGCCGTGCTGGGCCGTCAGGTCAAATTGCGCGTGCAGGTGTACTCCGTGGCGCTGGAAGAAAATTCGGCCGCAGGCGTCGACTGGGATCTGGTGTATCGGGCGGCGAGCGGCATCACGTTGGGCCTGGCCGGCCCTGCGGCGGGCGGCACGCTTATGGCACGCAAGGGCGGCCTGCAACTCAACAAGATCGACAGCGGCAGATTCAGAGGCTCCGGCGCCTTCATCCGCGCGCTCAGCCAGCAGGGGCGTGTGAGTACCGTGATCGACACCACGGTCGTTACGCTGAACAATCAGCCGGCGCCCGTCGCCGTCACCCAGAATCAGGGCTTTGTCGCACAAACGAAGATGACGCCCGGCAACTATGGCGGACAGGCGGTGGTGACCGCCGAACAGTCGGTGCTGACCACAGGCTTCGTGATGAACCTGTTGCCCACGCTGATGGACAACCGCAGCGTGATGTTGCAGGTGCAGATCGACATGTCCGACCTGAAAAAGCTCGACAAGATCAATCTGCGCACGGGTAAAGAAGCGCCCAGTGGCACTAACGTGGAGGGCGGCGGCGGTCCGGAAGTGAAGGCGGAAGTCGGTGCCGATGGCGTGAAGGTGGGCTTGGATGGCAAGGACGAGAGATCGGGGTCCGATGATGGCCTTGGCGTCGGAACCTTCATGCAGTTGCCGATTACGGCGTCGATCCAGACCATGCAGCGCGCGTCGCTCAAGTCGGGCGATACGCTGGTGCTTAGCGGTTTCCGCCGGCGCGACGACTCGACCGATCGCGATGGGCTCTTCAATTACCAGGGCGGCACCAAGGAGGCGCGCCAGCAGGTCAAGGAAGTCGTCATCCTGATTTCGCCGGAACTGACCGAGGGCGTGTGATATGACGCGCATATTGTCCAACCGGCTCGTCGTCGGTGCGCAGTGGGAGACATTGATCGGTCTGCAGAAGGAGCCTACGGAGATCCGCGGGCTCGCCCGCAGCCGCGACGCCTCTCATTACGCCGTGGCCGACGATGGCGCCGGCACGCGCACGGCGGGGCTGTTCTCGCTGGCCCCGTCGATCAAAGGGCAGAGCGCGCCCGAGTTATACGCCCTGGGTGCCGTGCTCGGCGCGATGGTCGATGCGCCGAACGTGGCGTTCGTGCATCCCGATCCCGACGATCTGTCTGCCGTGTTCTTCGTGACGTTGCGTGATCGTCGGCCGGAGCTGGATCTGGTCGTGCCCGCATCGGAACTGCGCGCAAGAATGGAGCAGTGGGCAGCGGAGATCGAGGGCGGAATCACGATTGCAGGTATTGCGCCATTGAACGGCAGCGGCGCCGATGTGGCGCTCACGCTCGACGATATCGCGGCACAGGCAGCGAAGGATCAGTCGCGCGACGCGCGTCTGCAAGTCGTGCGCAAGCCGTTACCGGCGCGCCAACTGAAGATCGCGGCGATCTCGCTCGCAGTGCTCTCACTCGTCTGCGTGGCCGGGTGGTGGGGGTGGGACTGGTACGAGGAAAGGGAGAAGGCAAAGCTCGCAGCGGCCAATCAGGTCGATCCGGTGGATGCCTACCGGCGCGCGCTCGCCCGCGCAATCGCCGCAGAACCCTTTTCGACGGGAGCGTCGTATGCCCGGCGCGTGCAATACGCGGTGCAGTCGCTGCCCGCGAGCGCTGGCGGATGGCGACCCGCGTCCATCGAATGCAGGGGCAATCAATGTGAGATTCAGTGGCGCCGTCAGGAGGGCGGCACGTTCGATCTGCTTCTCTCGCAACGCCCGAATGCCCGGATCGTCGATCTCGACAACGCGAGTGAAACCATCACGCCCGCCGACACCGTTCCGCCAGTATCCGGGCAGGCCAAATCGATGCCGGTGTCTGCGAGCGCGGAAGGGCTCGCCGAGAACGAAGACGAGGTCGACGACGGCGAGGCGCGCGTGACACCCGTGCCGCGCACGCAGTTTCTGCGCACCGCCGGGGCGCGTCTGCAATCGCTCGGCGACTACGGCATGGACATTTCGCTATCGATGCCCCAACCGCTTGTTCAGGCACCACCGGCGGTGACCGCGCGCAGCGACGTACCACCGCCGATCGCCAGGGGGGAATGGAAGATTGCCGGGCATCTGGCGTTCGTCGATTCTGTGGCGGGACTGATGATGCGCGCCGGCAACATGTCGTTGCACGAGTTGACGATCGTGATCGACGACACCAAACCCGTCTTCTCCGCTAAAGGAACCTACTATGTTCATTAAGCTCCGCCGGACGGCATGGATTGCGACGGCCGTGGCGGCAACGTCCCCGATGTTTGTCACACCTGCGCATGCCGAAGAAACGATCGACGCGTTTGCCCGAGCCCATCTCAAGTCGACGCAGGAGACACTGACGGCCGATGGCGCGTCGTCTGCCGTAGCGATCAGCGCAACGCCCGAGGTGTTGCCGGAACTGATGTTCATTCACGGCGTTGACGACATTGCGGCGGCTTATCTGCGCGTCGATGGCCGTTTTGGTTACAACGTGAGCGACGGCGATCGGTTCGGCGATTGGCGGGTGGTGAAGATCGGCAGCGATTTCGTGGACGTGACACGAGGTGGCAAAGTTCAGCGTCTGCTGCTGCCCAATGCGATGGGGGCGTCGCCCGCCGGCGAAACGCAGGCGAGTCGCGCGAGACTCGGGTCATCGGGGCGGCGCAATGGCGAAGATTTCTGATCGGTTCCAGGCGGCGCTCTCACGCGTCAATTCACGCAGCGGCACGGTCGCTCGACCCATCGCGGATCTTCGCGTCGACGATATCCAGATGCAAGGCTGGCGTCAGGATCTCGGCATCATATTGGCCGGGGCGGAAAACGGGTCGCTGGTGCTCGTTGCCCCGAAGCCGCGGCTCTTTCTGGTACTGCTCGAACACACGACGTTCGTGCGTATGCAGGGCTCCGACTTGCTCTCGCGTTTCGAACAGGCCGTTCGAGCGACACATCGACTGGATCTCGAAGGGATTTACGTCGGCACGACAGAAGAAATGCTGCTCATGCAGTCGCGCCTGCAACAGCAAAGCGGCACCGGTGTCCGCACCGAAGCGCAGCGCACCGGCGCCTACCGGAATTTCGATCTGATCATCGAACGCGCCATCGACGCGCGGGCCTCCGACGTCCACTTCGAATTTCGCGAAGGTCAGCATGTGCGCGTGCGCATGCGGATTCACGGCAAGCTGCGCGCGACCAGCGAGACAGATCGCATCTCTCGCGACTATCACGCGATGCTCGATGCGGTGTCCGCGGCGTACAACTCGCGTGCCGACCCCAGCAGCCGAAGTCACAACCATTTCGATGAAGATCAGCATCAGAGTTGTTCGATTCCGCTGAACCTGCGTAATCGCAAGTATCAGCTTCGCTTGCAGAGCATTCGCGAGAATCGGGGTGTCGACGTGATTTTGCGACTGCTCGTCAACGAAGCCGTGGACGACGACGTGCTGTCGCTCTCCGAACTCGGTTACTCCGCCGATCAGATCGAGGTGCTCGAGAACGCGGTACATCGCAGCCCAGGGTTGACGATCATCGCGGGTGAGACCGGCTCGGGCAAGTCGACGACATTGCGCACGATGATGATGTACGAGCGTGACTCGGGTAAAAAATTCTTCTCCATCGAAGATCCGGTCGAATACATCCAGCCGCATGTGACACAGATCCCGATTCAGCGGCGTGCTGAAGACGGGCACGGCGAATCGGCGTTCGGCGCAGCGGCCAAAGTGCTGTTGCGTGGCGATCCGGACAAACTCATGCCCGGCGAAATTCGCGACATCGAAACGGGCTCGTTCGCCAAGTCGATGACCGAAACGGGCCATCAGGTGCTGTCCACGGTTCACGCGTCGAGCGCATTCGGCATCATCCCGCGTTTGATCAGCGAAGAGATCGGCATGCCGGTCTCGGCCGTCACGTCCCCCAACTTTCTCACCGCCATGGTGTATCAGAAGCTCATTCCGGTACTGTGCGATCACTGCAAGCTGCCGGCCGTCGGGCATCTCGACGAGACGACGTTGTGCGTCATCGCCGGCCTCGGTATCGACACGGCTCGCGTGCGTGTCGCAGGCCCAGGCTGCGATCACTGCAAGGGGCGAGGCACGGCAGGGCAGACGGTCGTGGCGGAAGTGTGCGAATTGTGCGACGAATTGCTCGACCTGCTGCGTCAATCGAAATTCTGGGAGGCGCAGCGCTATTGGCGCGCCCAACACGACGGCGATCTCACGAGCCCGGTCATGTCCGGTAAGTCGGCCATGGAGCATGCGATCTACAAGATGGCGCAGGGTCTCATTGATCCCGGTGACATCGAAGCCGGATTCCACAAGCTCAAGAAATTCCAGATGTGGAAGGGCGGGTCGACATCGCCTCAACCGCCCCGCCGTCTGGCGAGTGTGTAAGTCATCCTCACGCAATTCGTCTGAAACGCAGCGCTATTCCCTATGCTCGAAGCCGCCAATCGTCTGCTTGCCAAGCTGTCCCCCGCGCGGGACCCGTATCCGGGTCTGAACCGGGCAAAGCGCCATTTTCGCAAGATGCGCGCGAAGTTCTACAGTGACTTCGCCGATGCCATCGAAGATGGTGCGAATCCGTTCGAACTCTTCTCCCGCCGGTGTGCGCGTGCGAAGGAGCGGCGCAATCTGATGGCGCCGCTTTATGCCTTGTGGCGTGACCGCGCCAGCTCGAAGAACTTGCGCAAGTCGTGGGAAGGCACCATTCCCGACGAAGATCTGATTGTGATTTCCGCCGGCGAGAAGGGCGACCTGCCGGGCGCGCTGCGATTTCTGGCACGCGTGGTCACGCTCCAGCAGCAGACGCGCGCGGCGATTGCCGGCGCCGTGGTGCTACCGATTTTCATGTCGGTGTTGCTCGCCGCCATTCAACTGGGGGTGGCCTACGGCATGATGCCGATCATGATCGAGATCATGCCGCCCGAGCAGTTCCCGCTCATCGGTACGGGGTTGTACATCGTGTCGGGATTCGTCGCGAACTGGTGGCCGCTGCTTTATGGCGTGCCGCTGCTGGCCGTGGTGGCCGTGTTGTTGTCGCTCAGTCGATGGACGGGACCCTTGCGGCGGCGCGTCGATAACTTCGGGCCGTACGCCGTGTATCGCGACGTGCGCGCCGGTGAGTTTCTCGTGTCGCTCGCCGCGCTAACCGGCGCAAAGACATCGGTGTTCGATTCCGTGTCGCTGCTGCTCGCAGGGGCTTCGCCCTGGATGCGCTCTCATTTGCTGCGCATGCGTGCGTCGCTCAAGAGCGAGCGGAGCATGGTCAAGGCGATGGATACCGGCATCTTCAACGAGGAGGTCTTCGATCGTCTGGTCGAATACGCGGGACGTTCCAACTTCGACGCCGGCATTCGCAAGATCGGTCTGATGACCATCGAGGAAGTTGCCGAGCGCATCAAGATGCGTTCCGCCGCACTTCGCTCCGTGCTGATGGCACTCGTCGGTCTGACCATCATCTTCACCGTGGCCGGTATGCTTCAGATCGGACACGCGGCGGGTGAGTACGCGGAATCGATGTTCTGACGATGGCGTCGCTCATTGAACTCATGTGGCACGAATTCCGGGCGCTGCCTCGTGAAGCGGTCGTCGCAGCGATGGCCATGCTGGGGCTGTTCGTGGGGAGTTTTCTGAACGTCGTGGTGCATCGTCTGCCGCGGATGCTCGAGGCGCAGTGGGCGCATGAGAGCGCCGCGTGGGCCGGGCAGGCGCCACCGGTCACGCCCACGTTCAATCTGGCGTGGCCGCCGTCGCGCTGTCCGCATTGCGAGACACGCATCCTGGCGCGCCACAACTTCCCGGTGCTCGGCTTTCTTCTTCTGCGCGGCCGTTGCGCGCAGTGCCGCTCGGGGATTTCTCTGCGCTATCCGCTCGTTGAACTCACCGTCGCGGTCATGTTCGCGGGCATCGCATGGCAGTTCGTGCCATCGATGCAGTACCTCACGATGCTGGCGTGGTGCGGTTTCGGCGCAGTGCTGCTGTCGCTCACGCTGATCGACAGCGACACGCGGCTGCTTCCCGATGCGCTCACGTTGCCGCTGCTGTGGGCCGGCCTGTTGTGCAGTGTCGCGGGGCTGACGTTACCCATCGACGATGCCGTGCTTGGCGCAGCATTGGGCTACGGCGTCATGGGAATGATCGCCGGCGCATATCGAGTACTGACGGGCGAGCACGGACTCGGCGGTGGCGACGCAAAGCTTGTCGCGGCGTGTGGCGCGTGGCTCGGCTGGATTGGCGTGCCGTTGATGCTGGCATTCGGTGCCTTCGCGGCGACACTCGCCTTCGCGGTGCTGGGGCTGTGGCGCGGCCGCGCGCTGCGCGAGCCGCTGCCTTTCGGTCCGTGGCTGAATCTGGGGGCGCTGACTAGCCTGTTGTGGGGCGAGCCGTTCCTAAACCTGTGGCTGCGCACGGGTGGCTAACACAATCGATTCGGCCGAAGGCGTGCGTGATGCGTCCACGGCTGCCGGGTCATCGTGTGGCACCGGTGCCAGCACACGTCCCAGCATCAGATCCGCCGCCTTTTCTCCGATCATCATCGACGGTGCGTTGGTATTGCCGCCGATGAGTGTCGGCATGATCGATGCGTCGACCACACGCAGCCCCTCCACGCCACGCACCTTCAATTCCGGGTCGACGACCGAGCCCGCATCGCTGCCCATCCGGCATGTGCCTACCGGGTGATAGATGGTGTCGGCGCGTGCCCGGATCAGGGCCGTGAGCGCCTCGTCCGACTCGATGCCCCGGCTGTGCAACTCCTGCCCGCCGAACTGCGCGAGCGATGGCGCCGCGAGAATCCGCCGAATCACGCGCGCACCGCGCAGCAACGTGTCGACGTCCTCTTGTGCTTGCAGGAATGCCGGATCGATTTGCGGGGCGTCGCGCATGTCGGCGGAGGCGAGCGTCACGCGTCCGCGGCTCTTCGGACGCAGCACGCACGCATGCAGCGACATGCCGCGCCGTAAATGCAGTCGACGATTGTGGTTGTCGCAAATACCCACGAGAAAGTGCATCTGCAAATCGGGGCGCGCGAGGGTGGGATCGCTCTTGAGGAAGCCGCCCGCCTCGGCGATATTGCTGGCGAACAAGCCGCGCTTGTCACGCAGATAATCTAGCCCCTGGATGAGCAGATGCCACAACCCGGCCGGCGTATAGCCCACGAGATCGCGGTGCGCGACGTACTTGTTGATGATGAAGTCGATGTGATCTTGCAGATTCTCACCGACGCCCGGCGCGTCGACGCGCACTTCCAACCCGTGCGAGCGCAGATGCCCGGCGGGGCCGATGCCTGAGCACATCAGCAACTGCGGCGAGTTGAACGCGCCCGCGCTCAGTACCACCTCCGCTCGCGCACGAATCGTCTCCAGGGCGCCGCGACGTTGCAGTTTGACGCCCGTCGCCCGTTTTCCATCGAAGACGATGCGCTGCACAAGCGCGCCGGTGATGACATGCAGATTCGCCCGCGATTTCCCGTGCAGATAGGCGCGCGCGGCATTCCATCGCTCGCCGTCTTTCTGCGTCACCTGATAGACGCCAGCCCCTTCGTATTGCGCGCCGTTGAAGTCGTCGCTGACCGGAAACCCGGCTTCGCGCGCCGCCTCGACATAGTGTCTCGAAAACGGGTTCACCGTGCGTAGATCCGAGACGTTGAGCGGGCCGCCGGTGCCGTGCCAGGCGTTGGTGCCGCGCTCGTTGTGCTCGCTGCGACGGAAGTATGGCAGCACGTCGTCCCATCCCCAGCCGGGGCAGCCGGCCTGTGCCCAGTCGTTGTAATCGTCCGGATGGCCGCGGGTGTAGATCATCGCGTTGATCGAACTCGAGCCCCCCAGCCCGCGCCCGCGTGGCTGGTAGCCCTGGCGTCCCGTGAGTCCCGCCTGCGGTGTGGTGCGATACCCATAGTTGCGACGCGACCGGAACGGCACGAGCGCCGCGATGCCGAGCGGCAGCCGTACGAGAAAGCTGTCGTCGGGGGGGCCGGCTTCGATGAGCGCGATCGTGCGCTGCGGTGCGCCGTCGGCCAGCCGCGCGGCCAGCGCGCAACCGGCAGAGCCGCCGCCGACAATGACGTAGTCATAGTCCATGCTGTCATCCTCCCTTGGATGGGCACTGCATCAACTGGGTTGTTGATTTCCTGTTCGCTGCGTTTTTGCTTATCGTTCTACGCGCATTTTTGGGGGGCCGCACCTGCGCGATTCGCTCCCCGTGGGTGACGTCTTGCAGCGGCACTTATTGTAGACAGACATCCCCTGTGCCCGGGGGCGAAGTGAAGCATTCCTCTAATTTGTGTGAATGGGGGAGACCTAGCCGCTATGATGAAAAGATGCACTTGAGGTGACCGTCCCAAGTTCGGCATATGGGCATACGGAGACACGGATGACTGAAGCCTGGCAGACCCACGACGTCACCAATCAGGTGCCGCCGCTCACGGATTACAACCTTTACGCCACGGATACCGCCCTGCAAGCCGCGGTGGCGGTTTTCAATGCCGACTGGCATGCGAAGACGCTGTATCGTCAGGGCGCGCGTCTGGGCGAAGCCGAGGTCCAGCAATGGGCGCAGATGGCCAATCGTCATGCGCCGGAGCTGCAATCGTTCGATTCGCAAGGCAATCGCATCGATCAAGTTGAGTTTCATCCCGCGTGGCATGCGCTCATGGGCCTGTTGCGCGGTGCACAACTCCAGTCGTTGCCATGGGCACATCCGCGCGGCGGCGTGATGGCGGCGCGTACGGCGTCGTATTTTCTGCACGCCCAGAACGAGGCGGGCGCGTTGTGTCCCACGACCATGACGTTCGCGAGCATTCCGGTGCTTGCCCAGGAGCCTTTGCTCTTCGCGTCGATCAAGGACAAGTTGCTCGCACCGCAGCACGATCCGCGCGATGTGCCGCTCGCACAGAAGCACGCCATTCTCATCGGCATGGGGATGACGGAGAAGCAGGGCGGATCGGACGTGCGCACCAACACCACCACGGCAACCGAGCGCGGCGACGGTACGTTTTCGCTGGTCGGTCACAAGTGGTTCTTCTCGGCGCCGCAGTGCGATGCGCATCTGGTGCTCGCACGCGATAGCGACAGCGATGCGCTCTCTTGCTTCTTCGTGCCGCGCTACACGCCGGACGGCCGCAAGAACGCCGTGCAGATTCAGCGTCTCAAGGACAAGCTGGGCAACCGTTCCAACGCGAGCAGCGAAGTCGAGTTTCAGGGCGCGTATGGCACGCGCGTCGGCGCGCCGGGGCGAGGCATTCCCACGATCATCGAGATGGCGACATACACGCGGCTCGATTGCGTGATCGGCAGCGCGGCGATGATGCGCGCCGGCGTCGTGCAGGCGATTCATCACGCAAGGCACCGTACGGCATTCGGTGCGAAGCTCATCGATCAGGATCTGATGACGACGGTGCTCGCGGATCTCGCGCTGGAATCGGAGGCCGCGACGTGGCTGGCGATGCGCCTCGCGCAGGCGTTCGATGCGAACGCCTCCGACGACGATTCACCGGTTGAGCGTGCCTGGCGGCGTATCGTGCTTCCCGCGGCGAAGTTCTGGGTGTGCAAGCGCGCGCTCGAACTGGCCGGCGAATGCATGGAAGTGTGGGGCGGTAACGGCTATGTGGAAACGGGGCCGCTCGCGCGACTGTATCGCGAGGCCCCCGTCAATTCGATCTGGGAAGGCTCGGGCAATGTGATGTGTCTTGACGTGTTGCGTGCCATCGGCCGCGAGCCCGACGTTGCGCAGCACTGGTTCCAGTGGCTCGAAAAGCGCACCGGGTCGCATGCGACGTTGCGTGCCGCGTTGGGGCAACTGCATGGCTGGCTGGCCGCCGATCCCGCAACGCATGCGGTGCGTGCGCGCGCCATTGCCCAGCAGATCGTCTTGTTGTCGCAGGCGGCGTTGCTGCTCGAACATGCACCCGCCGAATTGGCGCACGGTTTCATCGAGAGCCGCTTCTCGAGCGCCGGGGGACGGGTTTATGGCGTCATGCCGGACACGCTCGCGGCAGGTGTTCAACGTGCCTGGCTCGACCGGGTGTTTCTCGCATAACGCATGAAATACATCGGTGGGCGCCGGACGGCATGCAGGCCGGCCGCTGGCGGTCACAGGGAGGAGACGGCATGGGACATAACCTTGAACTGGACAGTTTGCATGAGGCGGGGCCGGTGACGTCGGCGCAGGATACCTCCGCCGACGAGGACGTTGCGCGCGCGCTGCTGTCCCCCCGTTTCGACGCGATGCGCCGTGCCCACGACGCCTCGCCGCACGTCGACTGGCCCACGCGCAAGCGTCATTTGAAGGCGCTGCAAGCGATGCTGCACAAGTATCGCGAGCCGTTCGCCAACGCCATCGATGAAGATTTCGGCGGCCGCTCGGTGCATGAAACGGACATGCTCGAGCTATTCCCGTCGCACGGCAATCTGAAGCATGCCCTTTCGCACACGCGTCGCTGGATGCGCGGCTCGCGAGGCTGGGCCAATCTCTGGCTGCTGCCTGCGCGGCGGGCGGTCGTCCCGCAACCCTTGGGTGTCGTCGGCGTGATCGTGCCGTGGAATTACCCGCTGTTCCTCGCCGTCGGCCCACTGACCGACGCACTGGCGGCAGGCAATCGCGTGATGATCAAGGTGTCGGAAGTCACGCCACGTTTTGCCGAGGTTTTCGCGGCGGCGGTGGCCGAGACGTTTGCGCCGGAATGGGTGACGGTCGTGACCGGCGATGCGCAGGCCGCCCGCGCGTTTTCGACGTTGCCGTTCGACCATCTGCTGTTCACCGGGGCGACGTCCATCGGCCATCATGTGATGCGTGCGGCGAGCGAGCATCTCACCCCCGTGACCCTCGAACTAGGCGGCAAGTCGCCTGCCATCATCGGGCGGGGCGCACGTTGGGAGCATGCCGTGGAGCGCATCATGCTCGGCAAGCTGGTCAACGCGGGGCAAACGTGCGTGGCACCCGACTACGTACTCGTGCCGCGCGAGAAGCTCGATGCTTTCGTGGCGACGGCGAAACAGGTGGCGGCACGTCTTTACCCGGATGCCGTAAACAATCCGCAGTACACGAGCATCGTGTCGGCACGGCACTTCGAACGGTTGTCCGGGCTGGCGGCCGAGGCGGCGGCGCAGGGCGCCACGTCGTATGAGTTGTTCGATACCCCGGCACAGGCGTCGCGCAGACGTCTGCCGCCCGTGGTGCTCACCGGCGTGCACGACGGCATGCGCGTAATGCGCGAGGAGATCTTCGGGCCGTTGTTGCCCGTGGTGCCCTACGACGACCTGGACGCCGCTATCGCGTATGTGAATGAGCGTCCGCGTCCACTGGCGTTGTATGTGTTCGATACCGACAACTCGCGCATCGATCAGGTGGTGGACAGCACGATTTCCGGCGGCGTGACGATCAACGACACGCTGCTGCACGTTGCCGAGCATGCCCTCCCGTTCGGTGGGGTGGGCGCATCGGGCATGGGCGGGTATCACGGCGAGGCGGGCTTTCGCACGTTCTCCAAAGAGAAGCCGATTTTCCGGCAGGCGCGCTGGAACGGTGCCGGACTGCTCAATCCGCCCTACGGCAAGGTGTTCGCCGCGATGATCCGGCAGTTGCTGCGCTGACGGATCTCTGCCGGAAGCCCTCGCGTCGGGCGACGGGCGCCGGGACAAAACAAAACCCCCGCCGGTTTGACCCGGGCGGGGGTTTTGTTTGACGCTCACCGGTTTCGACCGGTGAGCGCCGGGTCACGCACTCTCGATCAGGCCACGGCGCGCAGGCCAGCGTCGGCCAGCAGGGCGTCGGCGCGATCGGTCGCTTCCCACGAGAATTCCGGCTCTTCGCGGCCGAAGTGACCATAGGCGGCGGTCTTCTCGTAGATCGGGCGCAGCAGGTCGAGCATCTGGATGATGCCCTTCGGACGCAGATCGAAGTGCTTCTCGACCAGCTCGGCGATGCGCTGATCGCTGATCTTGCCGGTGCCGAAGGTGTTGACCATGACCGACGTCGGACGGGCCACGCCAATGGCGTACGAGACCTGAATCACGCATTTCGTGGCCAGACCGGCGGCCACGATGTTCTTCGCAACGTAACGCCCGGCATAGGCCGCCGAACGGTCGACCTTCGACGGGTCCTTGCCCGAGAACGCGCCACCGCCGTGCGGTGCGGCGCCGCCGTACGTGTCGACGATGATCTTGCGGCCCGTGAGGCCGGCGTCGCCTTGCGGTCCACCGATCACGAAACGGCCGGTCGGGTTCACCAGGAACTTGATATCGCCCTTGATCAGGTCGGCCGGCAGCACCGGCTTGATGACTTCTTCGATCACGGCTTCGCGCAGGGCTTCCAGACCGATGTCAGGCGCATGCTGCGTCGAGAGCACGACGGTGTCGATGCTGTGCGGACGGCCGTTTTCGTATCTGATGGTGACCTGGGACTTGGCGTCCGGGCGCAGCCAGGGCAGACGGCCATCGCGGCGCACTTGCGACTGGCGCTCGACCAGACGGTGCGACAGGTAGATCGGCAGCGGCATGAGTTCCGGCGTTTCGTCGCAGGCGTAACCGAACATCAGGCCTTGGTCGCCGGCCCCTTGATCGAGGTTGTCGTCATGCGCGCGGTCCACGCCCTGGGCGATGTCCGGCGACTGGCGGTCGTAGGCGACCAGCACCGCGCAACCCTTGTAATCGATACCGTAGTCGGTGTTGTCATAACCGATGCGGCGAATCGTATCGCGTGCGACTTGCTGGTAGTCGACTGTGGCGGTCGTGGTGATTTCGCCAGCCAGCACGACAAGACCCGTGTTGCAAAGCGTCTCGGCAGCAACGCGGGCGTATTTGTCTTGCTTCAGGATGGCATCGAGAACGGCGTCAGAAATCTGGTCAGCGACCTTATCCGGGTGACCTTCAGAAACCGATTCGGAGGTAAAGAGATAATCGTTCGCCACTTCTGGCTCCTCTAAATGAACTTGGCGACTCACGTAGCCGTCATCGGAGGGGAAGCGGCGACGCTTTAGCGGAAAGTTGGTCGAATGTGCTGCCTGATAGGGTGGCTCACTCGAATCGCCCCGCAAGTTGTCAGTTAACTCGGCGATGTCGATTATTATACGCCCCTGAAGAAATTTTGCTGGCGACATGGCAACTACTCCCAAGAAGTCCATCGGCTATTACCTTAGCGTTGGCCTGCTGCGCGGGCTGAATCTGCTCCCTTATAGTTGGGTCGCGCGTTTCGGCGCCGGCCTGGGTCGGGTGCTTTACGCGCTTCCTAGCTCGCGCAAGCGTGTGGTGCACACCAATTTGCGTCTGTGTTTCCCCCATTGGGACGACGCGACGCGCGAGCGCGTTGCCAAGGCGTCTTTCGTGCACGCCATTCGCAGCTATGCGGAGCGCAGCGTGCAATGGTTCGCCGACGGCAAGAAGCTTGAACGGCTTATCGAACTCGACTCGGCGGTCGATCTGCGCGACCCGAACATGCCGCCGACGATCCTGCTCGGATTCCACTTCGTCGGCATCGAGGCGGGCTCGGTGTTCATCAATTACTCGCTGCACCGGCCTTGCGCCTCGCTCTACACGCCGATGTCGAACCCGGCGTTCGACGCCATGGCGCGCGAGCAGCGCGGCCGTTTCGACGCAGAAATGATCCCGCGCGGCGACAGTGCCCGCGACGTACTGCGTATGTTCCGTAAGGGCAAGCCGGTCATGCTGGCGGCCGATATGGACTACGGCGCGCGAAACTCGACGTTCGTGCCGTTCTTCGGCGTCCCGGCCTGCACGCTGACGTCGGTTTCTCGCCTCGCCGAAGTTGGCCGGGCGCAGATCCTGCCGTTCATCGGCGAGGTGCTGCCTAATTACAAGGGCTACCGTCTCAAGGTGTTCCCAGTGTGGGAAAACTACCCGAGCGGCGACCCGGACGCCGATGCGCGCCGCATGAACGCGTTCCTCGAAGAACAGATTCTCAAGATGCCGGAGCAGTACTACTGGGTGCACAAGCGCTTCAAGACGCGTCCGCCCGGCGAGCCGGGCGTGTATTGACCGGTGCCGGATGCGCGTCGATCTTCTCCACTACAATAGCGGGCATGAAGCTTAAATTCACCAAGATGCAAGGTGCCGGTAACGACTTCGTCGTGATCGACGGCATCTCGCAGACCATCGATTTCACGCCCGAACAGTGGCGTGCGCTCGCCGACCGTCATTTTGGCGTCGGCGCGGATCAGCTTTTGCTTGTCGAACACTCGACGTTGCCGGGCGTGGATTTCCGCTACCGCATCTTCAACGCCGACGGCGGCGAGGTGGAGCATTGCGGTAACGGCGCGCGCTGCTTCGTGAAGTTCGTGCACGACACGGGCTTGACCGACAAGCGCTCGGTGCGCGTCGAAGTGCAGCAGGGCGTGATTTCGCTGACGATGCGCGACGATGGTCAGGTCAGCGTGGATATGGGCGCCCCGATCCTCACACCGTCCGACGTGCCGTTCGATGCCAGTGGTCTGGAAGGCCGCCGCGAAGGCGACGACACGCTCTGGCCGCTCGACGTGGCTGGCAAGACGACGTGGATTTCCGTAGTCTCGATGGGCAATCCGCACGCCGTGCAAGTGGTGGATAACGTCGATACCGCCGCAGTGGAGACGGACGGCCCGCTGATCGAGCGTCACGCCCGCTTTCCGCGCCGCGTGAACGCCGGTTTCCTGCAGGTGGTGGACAAGCATCGGGTGCGTCTGCGCGTGTACGAGCGCGGTGCCGGCGAGACGCTCGCCTGCGGCACCGGTGCGTGTGCGGCTGCGGTGGCGGGCATTCGCCGCGGGCTGCTGAGCGCGCCCGTGGCCGTCGAAACGCATGGCGGCACGCTCACCATCGACTGGGACGGCGCAAGCGGCCCGGTCATCATGACGGGGCCGGCCGCCACGGTCTTTGAAGGCACGATCGAGATCTGACGTAAAACGCCGGCGACGGCGCGGTGCCCGGAGCGCAGGGCAGTACGATATTGGTTTCTCACGGATTCTGATTTAGCGACCCAGGCGGCCGCGGGCCACCCTTGTGCTCGAGGGCGGCTGGCAGCAGTTGACGAACAGCAGACGGACACTCATGAACGACCGAGATATTGCGGAATACCTGATCGCGCATCCCGACTTCTTCGAGCGCCATGCCGAATTGCTGGCCGGTGTGCGGCTCACCAGCCCGCACGGCCAGCGTGCGGTGTCGCTGCAAGAGCGCCAGATCGAGATGCAGCGCGAGAAGACCAAACAGATCGAGCGACGCCTCGCCGAACTGATGCGCTATGGTCACGAAAACGACGACATCTCGGCAAAACTGCATCGCTGGACCCTCGGTCTGCTCAGTGAGCGCGATCCTCATGCCCTGCCCGATGCGATCGCCCGGGGTCTGCGCGACGTCTTCGACGTGCCGTTTGCGGCAGTGCGTCTCTGGAACGTAGCCACACCCTATCAACCCGCCGACTTCGCCCGCAGCGTGAGCGAAGAGGTGAAGATCTTCGCGTCGAGCCTGGCCACGCCGTATTGCGGCGCCAATACCGGCTTCGAAGCGGTGACGTGGCTAGGTGCGTCGAGCGATCCGGCGTCTGTCGCATTGCTGGCGCTGCGCGATCCGCAAATGCCTGACGGTCCGATCTTCGGCCTGCTTGTCATGGGGTCGGAAGACGCCCGCCGTTTCCACGAAGGCATGGCGACCGATTTCCTGACGCAGATCGGCGAGTTGGCGGGGGCGGCGCTCGGCAAGCTGCGCGCAGACGACTGAGCAACTCATGCCCGCCGGGTCCGTGGCGAGCTGACGACTTCATTTCCGGCACCTCATGGTCACGTCGACCCGATCGCCACGCACGACCAACGGGGCCGCAGCCAACACCCGAACCGGCGGCCCCTCGCCGGTTCACGCCCGCAAGCCCAAGGCGGCCGGCGTCCATGAGCGTGCCGGCAAAGCGGAAACGCCTGAGTTGTCCGACACGCCGCTGGAACCCGGCATTCGCCGCTACCTCACCTCGCTCGCCAGCGAGCGCAAGCTCGCGGCATTGACCCTCGAGAACTACACGCGCGACCTGCGCCAGTTGCAGCGTCTGGCGCACGGCCGTTCGCTCGAATCGCTTCAGCACGGCGACATTCGCCGCTTTGCCATGCAGTTGCACAGCGAAGGTCTCGTCGGCCGTTCGATTGCCCGCAAGCTCTCTGCGTGGCGCGGTTATTTCGCGTGGCTCGCGCAGCGAACCCCGCTGGCCGCCAACCCTGTCGAAGGGGTGCGCGCCCCCAAACAGCCCAAGCCGTTGCCGAAGGCGCTGTCGCCCGATCAGGCGTCGGCGCTCGTCGAGTACGTCTGCGGCACATCCGCCGAGGCCGTTCGCAACCGGGCGATGTTCGAACTGCTGTACTCGTCGGGGTTGCGTCTGTCGGAGCTGACCGGGCTCGATCATCGCTATATGGAAGCCGACGGTTATCGATCCGCGAGTTGGCTGGACTTGCCCGAACGCGAAGTGGTCGTCACCGGCAAAGGGAACAAGCGCCGTCGTGTGCCCGTGGGCGAGAAGGCGGCGCAAGCGCTCTCGCTCTGGCTCGACATGCGCACGGCACTGGCGACGGCCGAGCCGCATGCCCTCTTTCTTTCGGCGCGCGGCAAACGTATCGGCGCGCGCGCGGTTCAGCAGGGGCTGGCACGTCATGCACTGGCGGCCGGGTTGCCGACCCACGTCCACCCGCACATGTTGCGTCACTCGTTCGCGACGCACGTTCTGCAATCGTCCGGCGATCTGCGTGCCGTGCAGGAGATGCTCGGCCACAGCAATATTTCGACCACGCAGATCTACACGAAGCTCGACTTCCAGCATCTCGCGAAGGTCTACGATCAGGCGCATCCGCGCTCGCGCAAGAAGACCTGAGCTTTGCGGCGGGCGGTGCGACTCAGTGTAGAATCGCGTCCTTCCCCAGTAAGTCCCGCATGTTGTCCGTTTGCCGGACGTCGCCCCCGCGAGGCGACGCCGCCGCGTGCCCCGCGCGACTTGCCGCCATTCCGTTTGCAACCGTTGGTCCGTCCCGCATGAACACCTTGACCCTCAAGCCCGGCAAAGAAAAGTCCTTGCTGCGCCGTCATCCCTGGATTTACGCTACCGCCGTGGCGCGCGTGGACGGCAAGCCGGCTTCCGGCGCAACGGTCGTGGTGCGAGCCGCCGACGGGCGCTTTCTCGCGCGCGCCGCGTTCAGCCCGGTCTCCGCCATCCGTGCCCGCGTGTGGACGTTCGACGAGAACGAGCCGGTCGATCACGCGTTCTTCAAACGTCGCGTGTCGGCGGCCCTGGCCTATCGCGAGCAGATGGTGCACGACACGGGCGCGACGCGCCTGATCTTCGGCGAGGCCGACGGTCTGCCGGGTCTGATCGTCGACCGCTATCAATCGGCCCCCGGCGCGCCGGTGACCGACCAGATCGTGTGCCAGTTCATGGCCGCGGGCGTAGAAGCCTGGAAGGATGCGATCACGCGCGCGCTCACCGGCGCGACCGGTTGCCCGAACGTCTATGAGCGCTCCGACGCCGCCGTGCGCGAGCGCGAAGGCCTGCCGAGCATCACCGGCGTGCTGGCGGGCGCCGAGCCGCCGGAAGCGCCCGACCTCCTGACGACATACGAGTGCGGCGTGAAGTATTACGTCGACGTGCGCAACGGACACAAGACCGGCTTCTACATCGACCAGCGCGACAACCGTTTGCTCGTACAGCAACAGGCCAAGGGCAGCGACGTGCTCAATTGCTTCTGCTACACCGGCGGCTTTTCGCTGGCGGCGCTGGCGGGCGGCGCACAGAGCGTGCTGTCCATCGACTCGTCGGGCGAGGCACTGGCCATCGGCGCGCGTAACGTCGAACTCAACGGTTTCGACGCCAACCGCGCCGAGTGGCGCGATGCCGACGTCTTCAAGACCCTGCGCGCTTTGCGCGAAGAGGGACGCACGTTCGACATGATCGTGCTCGATCCGCCCAAGTTCGCCCCGTCGGCCCATCACGTTGATCGTGCCGCCCGGGCCTACAAGGACATCAATATGGCGGGTTTCCGCCTGCTGCGTCCGGGCGGTCAGTTGCTGACGTACTCGTGCTCGGGCGCCATCGACGCGGCGCTGTTTCAGAAGATCGTGGCGGGGGCAGCGGTCGATGCCGGTGTCGACGCGCGTATTCTGCGCCGCCTGTCGGCTGGCATGGATCACCCCATGCTCACGCAATTCCCCGAGGGCGAATACCTCAAGGGACTTTGGTTGCAGCGTATGTAAGTGCTCGCTATTGTGGGCGTCAGCCCAGCGTCAATGCGACCACACCCAACGCGATCAGCACGGCACCGCCCACGCGGCGGTGCATCTCACCTTCTCCCAGCAGACGTACGCCCAGCAGCGCGGCGACCATCATCGACATCTCCCGCGCCGGGGCGACGTGCGAGACCGGCGCGTATTTGAGCGCGGTGAGTATCAGGAAGTAGGACATCGGCGAAATCAGCGAGATGAGCACGATCTTGCGCCAGTTCGACTGCCAGAGCATGGCGATGCGTGCAGGGCGCGAGCACGCCATCGGGGCCGAGAGCACCACCCGCAGCACGTTCTCCAGGTAGTAATAGACAAGCGGCGCGAGCAGTAGCGTACGAATGGCGTAGGCGTCGGCCAGCGTGTATGCGGCGATGAATCCGCCCGTCAGCACGCCCCAGCCGGCGCCCGCATGCATGCTGCCGCGCCGGAACAGGCGCTCGCCGCCGGCGATCACCAGCACGCCGCCCACCACGAGCCCGATGCCGGCGAGCGCCAGCCAGCCTGGGCGTTCGCCCAGCAGCACGATGGCGCCCAGCGACGACAGCAATGGCCCGGTGCCGCGCGCGAGCGGGTAGACGACCGACAGATCGCCCACCCGGTAGCCGCGCTGCAAGACCAGGGTATAGCCATAGTGCAGCAAGGCGCTGGCGGCGATGACAACCCAACCGAGTGCCGTTGGCCAACCGGCGTCGGCACCGATCAGGAAGAACAGCGCCAGCGGCGTGTAGAGCACGACGGTGAGCAGCGCATAGAGGAAGACGAGTTGCGGGCCGCCCCCTTCGCTCGTGTCGATGCGTTTGGCGAGGAAATTCCATGTGGCATGCAGGAATGCGGCGGTAACGACTAGAGCGAGAGCGGTGGGCGACATGGCAAGGGGTGTTTTTTGTGTCAATTGTATGACGCATTGCTCGTACACTTTCAGTCACTTTCGAGCCGTCCCTCCGACGCTCGAGGCCGAGTCCTCACTTTTGCAACTCGGTTGCAGCGCTGGCGGCGCTGTGCTTAAATCGATTCATGAGCCTTACTCAACTACAACCGTATCTGGAAGCTGCGCGCACAAGCTTGCAGGAGCAATCGGGCCGCGTGACCTCGGGGCGTGTGCGTGTGCTGGCCTTGCTGCTCAAGGCTGGCCGGCCGCTCACTCATCAGGAAGTGCTGGCCGATCTGGCCACCGACGCCGATCCGCTCGACCGCGTGACGGCCTACCGCGTACTCGACTGGCTGGTCGCGCAGGGGTGGGCCATCAAGCAGGCGGGCGACGACCGGATCTTCCGCTTCGTCATGGCCGAGCATGTCGACCCGCAACGTGCCGCATCGCCGCGTCCGCATACGCAACACGGTCATTTCCGCTGTGTACGCTGTCACCGGACCTTCTGTCTTGACGATTGGCCCCAGCATCCCCAACTGAGTGAGCGCGAACTCAAGCGCCTGCCCAAGGGTTTCGTGGGCGAACAGGTCGAGCTGCTGATTCACGGCACTTGCGCACAGTGCGCGGGCGCCCCCAACTGACGCGTCCCAAGCCGCTTTTCGTCACCTCGGGTAGAGTGGGTGACTTTCAGGCGGCAACGGGCAAGCCGCTTCACAACAGGACATTGCATTCATGACCCCCGTCACCATCCTGACCGGTTTTCTCGGCAGCGGGAAAACCACGCTGCTCAAGCGCATCCTGACCGAAGCGCACGGCATGAAGATTGCCGTCATCGAAAACGAATTCGGTGAAGAAAACATCGATAACGACATCCTCGTGCAGGAGAACGCCGAGCAGATCGTGCAGATGAGCAATGGCTGCATCTGCTGCACGATTCGCGGCGATCTGGTGCAGGCCCTGTCCGATCTGAACAGCCAGCGCGATGCGGGCAAGATTCAGTTCGATCGCGTGGTGATCGAGACGACCGGCCTGGCCAACCCCGGCCCGGTGGCGCAGACCTTCTTCATCGACGACGAAGTGGCCGACACCTATCGGCTCGACGCCATCATCACGCTGGTCGACGCCAAACACGGCCCGCAACAGCTCGATCAACACGAAGTGGTGCAGCGCCAGGTGGGCTTTGCCGACCGCCTGTTCATCACCAAGGCCGATCTGGTCACGCCCGAGGTGCTGCACGATCTGAAACATCGTCTCGCGCACATGAACCCGCGCGCCCCGCAGCAGGTGGTCGACTTCGGTCAGGCCGACCTCAAGCAGATTTTCGATATCCACGGCTTCAACCTGAACGACAAGCTGGATATCGATCCGGACTTCCTGGCCGCCGACGAGCACTCGCACGACCACGACCATGACCATGACCACGCGCACTGCGATCACGATCATGGCCAATGCGCTCACGAGGGTCACGACCACGGGCACCACCATGCGCATCACGACGACGCCATCAAGTCGTTCGTCTTCCGCACCGAAAAGGCATTCGATCCGGCCAAGCTGGAGGATTTCCTCGGGAGCATCCTACAGGTGTACGGCGAACGCTTATTGCGTTATAAAGGCGTATTAAATATGCGCGGCATCGACCGCCGGGTCGTGTTCCAGGGCGTGCACCAGATGATGGGTAGTGACGTGGGCACGAAATGGCAACCCGGAGAGACGCCGAACACCAAGATGGTGTTTATTGGTGCCGAGCTGCCGAAAGACATCATCCTGCAAGGGCTGGAGCGCTGTCTGGTCTGAACGGGACTGCCGAATCGATCAACGGGAAACCCCTTAACCGGAGCTTTCCGATGATTCGGTTACAATACCTGCCCACTGGGCTGTCGCCAGCGAATTGACGCGGCATTCCGGGGGGTAGGCAGGGGAGCACCGCCATGGCCACCGCCTCTCGCAAGACTGCCACCGCACGCCCCACGCGCCGGTCTGACCCGGCGCCGGATGCGGGTGCCAAGCGTGCTCCAGCAGGCAAATCGAAGACGGGCGAGAAGGTCGCCGCCAAAAAGGCCGCGCCCCAATCGTCCGGCAGGAACGTAACCCAAGAAGCCGCCCGCGGCATCGCCGGTAAGCAAGACGTCCCATCTGCTGCAGGGGCGTCGCCGGACTATCCGAAAGAGACGCCACAAAAACCCATGAGCAAGAAAAGACTTTTGACCGAGGCCGAAATTCTGAAGATGGGCGAGAAGGACTACATGAATGAAGATCAACTCGCCTTCTTCAAGGATCGTCTGGAAACTCTGCAAGCTGACATTCTGCGCAATGCCGGTCAAACGACCGAGAACCTTCGGGAAACCATTCTCGTCCCGGACCCGGCTGACCGCGCCACGATCGAAGAAGAGCACGCACTTGAACTGCGTACCCGTGATCGTGAACGCAAGCTGCTGAAGAAGGTGCAGCAATCGCTCGCCCGCATCGATTCCGGCGAGTATGGCTGGTGCGAGGAAACCGGTGAGCCGATCGGCATTCCGCGTCTGCTTGCCCGCCCGACGGCTACCCTGTCGCTCGAAGCGCAGGAACGTCGCGAACTGCGTCAAAAGCTGTTCGGCGACTGATCGCATCACGCAATCCGGCCCGATGCCGCGCGGTGGCGGCAAGTTTGTCAGTCGGGCCCCTCGGTTTGCTAAAGGCATGTCTTCACGACATGCCTTTTTTGTTGCCCATCTTGATGCCGGCCGGTCGACCACGCGACGCCAGCCTCGCACTGTCGCCTGCACGCAACGCAAGGTAGCGCTCGCGGCCTAGAGGGCTTTATGGCAGAATTGCAACTCAGTTGCAATTTAGCGTTTCCATGCTGCCTATCGAATCCGTCTTTCGCCAATGGCGTGCGCGTTTGCGCACGCTGGCCGGCCGTGGGCGAAGCGGCTGGATCGTCTGGCTCATCGTCGCGCTGATCTGCGTGCAGATGTGGGGTTTGCAACACGAAATCCTGCATGCGCGCGAGTTGTCCGGTGGCGTGTGGAGTGCGTCGGCGCCAGTCGATTCGCATGCCTCGGATCTCACGTTTGGCGACGACGATGACGTGTCGTCGACGACGCCATTCGGTGTTGGCGGCCATCACCATCATTGCCATCTGTTCGAAGGGGCGACGCTGGCGGCCGCCATGGCGGTGGCCGTCCTGCAATGGCGCGGTGCCAACGCCACGGCGAACACCCCGCTGCGCGCCAACGGCCGCACTCATGCCAGTGCGCTTGAACTGCCGTTCGACTCTCGCGCCCCGCCGGTCGCGGTCTGACCCCACGCGTTCTCTCGCGTTTTTCCGCGCTTCCTGCGCGAATCCCTGCCAACGCCAGCACTGAGCTTCGCCGCCCTTCAGGGCCTCGACGGCGGTGTGCTGCTGCGCGTTCGTTCGCCGACAGGCGTCGACGCGGCGGGTTCGCTCGCGCCGATGCACGGGATATCCGGGAGTCTTGCGCCCTCGGGCGAGGCTCCCCCGGACAGATCCAACAGAACTCATAACGACATGGCACACATTTCATCGAACGCCGCGCGTGAGCGCGCGACGTCTTCGCTCGCTTACGCATCGCTTCCCGCCGCGCCTCGTGCGCGCCTCGCGCGGCCCAACCTGGCACCGCTGCCGTTGGCTGCCGCACTGACATTCAGTGCGCTCGCCATGACGAGTTGGTCCGTACAAGCCGCTGACGCACGCGCCGAACTACCTTCTGCGACCGCCACCCCGGCGGCGCCCGAAGCTGTGCTGCCGACAACGTTCGTCACCGGCAACCCCCTCGGACGCGCCGCTGCCGACCTCGCCGCACCTGTGACCGAACTCGACGGGAAAGCGCTCGCGCTGCGCCGAGCCGGCACGCTGGGCGAGACGCTCGACGGCCTGCCGGGCGTCTCGGCGACGTCCTACGGCCCGAACGTCAGCCGTCCGATCATTCGCGGTCTCGACGGCGACCGGATTCGCGTGCTGCAGAACGGCACTGCCGCGCTTGACGCCTCGTCGCTGTCGTACGACCACGCCGTGGCGCAAGATCCGCTGACGATCGAGCGCGTAGAAATCGTGCGTGGCCCGGCCGCCTTGCTGTACGGCGGCAATGCCGTCGGCGGCGTAATCAACACCATCGATAACCGTATTCCGCGCGAATCCATCACCGGCATTTCCGGGGCGACGGACTTCAGCTACGGCGGCGCCAACCGCGAACGCGCGGGCGCGGCACAGCTTGAATTCGGCAATGGCCAGTTCGCGCTCCATGTCGATGGCTTCGCACGAAAGAGCGCGGACCTGCGCATCCCCGGCTTCGCGCATTCGGCACAACAACGTGCACGCGACGACGACGGCACGCCGCAAGCGTCGGGCACGTTGCCGAACAGCAACGGACAGGTGAGCGGCGCGGCTGTGGGGGCGTCGTGGACATGGGTCAACGGCTACACGGGCCTTTCGTACTCCGGTTACGACTCCGATTACGGCACGGTGGCCGAGGCCGACACGCGCATCCGGCTGCGGCAGCAGCGTCTGGCGTTAGCCAGTGAAGTGCGCAATCTGAGCGGACCGTTCACCGCCCTCAAGTTCAACTTCGGCTACACCGATTATGAGCACAAGGAAATCGAGAACGGCGAGACGGGCACGACGTTCAAGAATCACGGCTACGAAGGGCGCATCGAAGCGCGCCACGCGAAGATCGGGCCGCTCGAAGGCGCCGTGGGCGTGCAGTTCTCGCAAAACACTTTCTCGGCGCTCGGCGAAGAGGCCTTCGTGCCGAAGAGCGATACGAGCAATGTGGCCCTTTTCGCACTCGAAGAGTGGGCCGTGAGTCAGGCGGTGAAGCTCTCGTTCGGCGCGCGTATCGAACACACGAGCGTCAAGCCGAGCGCTGGCGGCAACGAGCGTTTCGACAACCTGCCGTCGCGCAATTTCACCCCCGGCAGCGTGTCGGCAGGGGCCGTCTTCGCGCTGGCGCCCGCGTGGTCGGTCGCGCTCAATACGTCGTACACCGAGCGGGCGCCGACGTTCTACGAGCTATACGCTAACGGCCCGCATCTGGCGACCGGCGTCTGGGAAATCGGCAACCCGCAGGCCAAGCTCGAAAAGGCATTCTCGACCGATCTGTCGCTGCGCTATGAAAGCGGTCCGAACAAGGGCAGCGTCGGCTTGTTCTACAGCCGCTTCACCAATTTCATCGCATTGAACAACACGGGGCAGACGATCGCCGGGGACGTCCGGGACCTGCCGGTCTATCAATACGCGGGCGTGCCGGCCGACCTTTACGGTGTCGAAGCCGAAGGCCGCGCCCGGCTCTGGCAGGGCTACGGCAATCTCGATCTCGAGCTGCGCGGCGATTACACCCTCGGGCGCAACCGCGATACGGGCGAACCGCTGCCGCGCATCGCGCCGTTGCGTCTGACAGCGGCGCTGGCCTATGGACTGGGCCACTGGGGCGCGCGTCTGGAAATGGTGCACGCGAGCAATCAGGGCCGTGTGCCCGTGAACGATCTGACAACGAGCGGCTACACCACGCTCGGCGCCTCGCTCACGTACCAGTTCAAGGCCGGCGGCGCTCAGTGGCTGGCGTATCTGAAGGGCGAGAACCTGACCAATCAGGAAGTGCGTCTGGCCAGTTCGGTGCTGCGCGACATTGCGCCGCAGGGCGGACGCTCGGTTCGTGTGGGGTTGCGCACCACGTTCTAAGCGGCAAAACTCCGCAAAAACGAAGCAATTTCCGAGAAATTGCTTCGCAGCATCCAATTCGCGCGGTGCAATGCCGCGCGAATCTCCCGATTCACGCCGCTTTTTGCGACACTGGCTTGCCGTCGAAAAGCGGCGCGTGCCTGCCGCCGTCGACGCCTCTTGATATTCTTTCGATTGCCCTAAACTACAGTCACGTCTCGCCCGGTCGGGTGCGTCGTCACAGTCGTGAGGACGTGTCAGGCGTCCGGGCCAATCGTTACGGGGCGAGTGTCGCCCCCCGAAAAGGAACAGGCATGGAGCAATATCACGGCACCACCATCGTCTCCGTTCGGCGCGGCGATCAGGTCGCGCTCGGCGGCGACGGCCAGGTCACGCTCGGCAACATCGTGATGAAGGGCACCGCACGCAAGGTGCGCACGATTTATGACGGTAAGGTCATGGTCGGCTTCGCTGGGGCAACGGCGGACGCCTTCTCGCTGCTCGACCGCTTCGAGGCGAAGCTTCAGAAGCATCAGGGGCATCTGACGCGCTCGGCCGTCGAACTCGCCAAGGACTGGCGTACCGACCGCATGCTGCGTCGGCTCGAAGCGATGATGATCGTCGCCGACGCCGAGACCACGTTGGTCATTACCGGCAATGGCGATGTGCTCGATCCGGAGGGCGGCGTGGCTGCCATCGGTTCGGGCGGATCGTATGCACAGGCTGCGGCCCGCGCGCTGATCGAGAACACCGATCTGACGCCGGGCGAGATCGTCAAGAAAGCGCTGACGATCGCCGGCGAGATGTGCATCTACACGAACGACAACCACATTATCGAAACGCTGCCGCCGAAGGCAGCGAAGTGACGACGGACGACGCGCGCGCCGCAGCAGGTGGACTCCTGCGGCGCGACCTGCCGGCCGGCGGCTGAACGACAGCTGGCCGGCCGGGCGTCACCCTCTGTGCGAACCCCTAATTTGGCGAACGTCATGACCCATATGACCCCCTCCGAGATCGTTTCCGAACTCGACAAACACATCATCGGCCAGCAGAAGGCCAAGAAGGCCGTTGCGGTGGCCTTGCGCAACCGTTGGCGCCGTCAGCAGGTGGCTGAGCCCCTGCGTCAGGAAATTACGCCGAAGAACATTCTGATGATCGGTCCGACCGGTGTCGGCAAGACCGAGATCGCCCGCCGTCTGGCCAAGTTGGCCGACGCGCCGTTCATCAAGGTCGAGGCGACCAAGTTCACCGAAGTCGGCTACGTGGGCCGCGACGTCGACAGCATCGTGCGCGACCTCGCGGAAATCGCGATCAAGCAGACGCGGGAAGCCGAAATGAAGAAAGTGCGTACCAAGGCCGAAGATCGCGCCGAGGACCGCATTCTCGATCTGCTGCTGCCGACCGGACGCGAATCGTCGCGCGATATCCGTTTCGGTTCGGCGTCGCATGAGGCTGAGCCGAGCGCGGAAGACAACATCACGCGTCAGACCTTCCGCAAGCGTCTTCGCGAGGGTCAGCTCGACGACAAGGAAGTCGAACTGGAAGTGGAAGTTCCGGCACAGGGCATGGAGATCATGGGCCCGCCGGGAATGGAAGAGATGACCGAGCAGATCAAGGGCATGTTTGCGAATCTGGGCAATCAGCGCAAGAAGCGCCAGAAGCTCAAGATCAAGGACGCGCTCAAGGTGCTGACCGACGAAGAAGCGTCGAAGATGCTCAACGACGAAGAGGTCAAGCAACTGGCCCTGCGTAACGTCGAGCAGAACGGCATCGTGTTCCTCGACGAAATCGACAAGATCGCCACGCGCAGCGAAGTGGGCGGCGGCGACGTGTCGCGTCAGGGCGTGCAGCGCGATCTGTTGCCGCTCGTCGAAGGCACGACCGTGAGCACGAAGTTCGGCATGATCAAGACGGATCACATCCTGTTCATTGCGAGCGGTGCGTTCCATCTGGCCAAGCCGAGCGATCTGATTCCGGAACTGCAAGGCCGCTTCCCGATCCGCGTCGAACTCGAATCGCTCTCGGTCGGAGATTTCGAAGCGATTCTCACGCAAACGGATGCCAGCCTCGTCAAGCAGTATCAGGCGTTGCTCGCGACCGAAGACGTGCATCTCGAATTCGCGCCGGACGGCATCAAGCGTCTCGCGGAAATCGCGTTCTCGGTCAACGAGAAGACGGAAAACATCGGTGCGCGACGTCTGTACACCGTCATCGAGAAGCTGCTCGAAGACATTTCGTACAACGCCGGCAAGCAGGCGAGCGAGGTGGTGTCGATCAACGCCGAGTACGTCAATCGCTTCCTCGAAGAAGTGGCGCAGAACGAAGATCTGTCGCGCTACGTGCTGTGAGATCGAAGTGATGTGAAAAAGGCCCCGCGAGGGGCCTTTTTTTTTGTCTGACGGCGACGCGAGCGTTACTGCTTCACCGGCCGCTTCAGCAGCTTGCGCTGCAACGTGCGGCGATGCATGTTCAGCGCGCGTGCCGTGGCCGAGATGTTGCCGTTGTGTTCGGAGAGCACGCGTTGAATATGCTCCCACTCGAGACGCGCGACCGACAGCGGCGAGGGATTTTCGAAGGCTTCGTCGGCCTGGGTCTCACTCGCATCGCTGCGCAGCGATGCGAGGATCGTGTCCGCATTGGCCGGCTTGGCGAGATAGTTGTCGGCGCCGTCCTTGACGGCTTGCACCGCCGTCGCGATGCTCGCGTAACCCGTGAGCACCAGCATGCGGGCTTTCGGTTGCAATGCGCGCAGCGGGGCGATGAGCGGCAGGCCCGAGTCGTGGCCCAGATGCAGGTCGACCGAGATCAGATCGAACTGACGCGTGCGCGCCGCGAGCAGCGCTGCGGCGCCGTCGGCCGCTATCTGCACGTCGTAGCCGCGACGGGTCAACGCGCGGGCCAGCGTTTCGGCGAAGACGACATCGTCGTCGATGAGAAGGAAATGCGAGGCGTTCATGTCTGACTCCGCGAGCCGAAGAAGAAGGTGGCCATCGGCAGGCGCAGCTCGGCGCGCGTGCCTTGCGGCGTGTTGGGGGTGAGGACGATGTCGCCGCCGAGACGCTGCGCACTGGCAAAGGCCAGATACAGGCCCATGCCATGCCCGCCGTGCGTGCTCATGACGGGGGAGGTGCCCAGTCGGGTACGCAACTCGGCGGTCATGCCGGGGCCTTCGTCACAGACGGTAAAGCGGGCATCTTCCGGCGTGATGCTTACGTCGAGCGTGACCGACGACGGGCTGAAGTAGGCCGCGTTATCGAGCAGGATGGTGAGAATCTGACCGACCTGTACCGTGTCTTCGATGCGCGCGGTCATCTGCGGCGGAACACGTAACTGGAACTGCACCTGCGGATGACGCAAGCGCCATTGCGTAGTGAAAGCGGGCAGCCACTCGGCCACCGCCTGACGTACGGGGGCTGCGGCACGCGTCTGCACGTGGCCGATGGCGCTCTTGCACAACGCAATTTGCTGCTCAAGTGTCTGAAGATCCAGCTCGAAGGGCTTCAGCGCGGCGTTGCTCAGACTCTCGCTGCGAAGTTCGCCGATGACCACGGCCATCGTCGAGAGCGGCGTGCCGAGTTCGTGCGCCACGCTCGCGGCCTGAGCGCCGAGTGCGGCCATGCGTTCGTCGCGCAACAGCCGTTGTTCCGCACGGGCGAGCTGCGCGTCGCGGGCGCGCAGTGCACGGGACATCCGGGAGACGAACCACGCAATCACGAGCACGCTGACCACGAAGTTGACCCACATCCCTGCCAGATGCAGGCGCAGCAGATTGCCTGGGTCGGCCAGATCGAGCGGCACGTACTGGAAGTTCAGGGCGCCATAGGCGACCAGCGAGAGCAACGCCAGTTGCGAGGCGTTACGCCACGGCAGCACGGCGGCGGCAATTGCCAGACCCGGCAGGAAGAGCGAGACGAACGGATTGGTCGCGCCACCCGAGAAGAACAGCAGCGCGGTGAGCGCGGCCAGATCGACGAGCAACTGGCTCATCAGGTCGAGATCGGTGTGGCGCTTGGCGCGCTCGACGCCGCGTCGCGCCCGTATCCACGTGAGCACGTTGAACAGCACTTCGAGGGCGACGATGGTGAGCATCGGCTCGAGCGGCAGGCGCACGCCGAGCCAGAGTTGCGCGACCCCGATCGTCGCCAGTTGGCCCACGATGGCCAGGCAGCGCAGCCAGAAGAGCTGGACGACGTTGGTTCGCTCGATGGGAAAATGAGTCATACGACAAGTGTACCAAGTCCGGGTCACGGGCCATCCCGCGTCTCCGGGCGCTGCGACACTCTGCCGCACGGGGAGGCAGGCCGCATCGCGCCGCCCGTGCACGCGTACGACGGGGCGCGACTACAATGAACGTCCGCGTCTCGCGCGACAGGGTGTCGCGCGACGTCTCCTGCGATACAGGGCGGATGTGTGTCCGTCGACAACGAAAAGGAGTTTGCATGAAACACAAGCTTTGGGGGGTTGCCGCGCTGAGTTTCGGCATGGCCTCGGCCTATGCACAGGTGGATGTCTCCGATGCGTGGGCGCGCGGTACCGTGCCCGGCCAGACCGCGACCGGCGTTTTCATGACGTTGCAGGCGCATCAGGCGACAACGCTCGTCGGTGTGAGCACGTCGGCTGCCGCGAACGCCGAAGTGCATGAAATGAAGCTCGAAGGCACGCTGATGAAAATGCGCGCGCTGCCCAACGGCCTGCCGCTGCCGGCCAATCAGCCGGTGCAGCTCAAGCCGGGCAGCTATCACATCATGCTCACAGACCTGAAGGCAGCGCTCAAGAAGGGCGACACCGTGCCCCTGACGTTGCGTTTCGAATCGGCGGATCACAAGAAGTCCGAGCAGCAGGTTCAGGTGCCGGTGCGCGATCTGACGGCAGGCGCGCCTGCCGCGGGCAGCATGGCCGGCATGGCACACGGCACGCACAGCCAATAACCTCAACGCCCATGTCGTGCCCAGCGAGCCTCAGCCGGGATCGGCGGCGGTGCCGTCGATCGCTACACCGGCGGCGGCGAGCGCCGCACGAAGGCAGTCAGGGCACAGGCAGGCATCGGCACCGAGCCGGGCCGACGCGGGCAGATGGGGCCAATCGAGGCACCAGCAGCGCAAGCCGGCGGTGCCGGGCGCCGACGCAAGCACACCGCACGCCACGACGGCGCCGCACCGGGGGCAGCGCGACGGATCGGGCGCCATGCCGACCGGCGCCGGAGGGTTCGTGTCAACCATGGTCCCGATTCCCGATCTCTTTTTCCATCGCCATAGATTACCAAGCCTTGAGCGGCGGCGAAGCCACAGCGCGGGCGTCTGGCCGGGGTGTTCGCCGGCACGAGTTGCACAACTGCAACAGCGCGCCCGCTGTCATCGGCCGGCCTTCGGCGCTCGCTTGCGGCACCGAAATTGTCGGGCGACGGGCGATGCGGCAAAAATCGGCCACTGACGGGCGTCCATGACCAAGTGAAAGGGGTGATACGCACACGCGATTCTGTGCCGCTGAGCGGGCGAAAATCGCCGCTTTTGCGGTTACCGTCCGACACTCGGCGCAAGGCCGCCTTGGGCATTGGCCGAGGCAAGTCCCAGACCCTTCCGAAACCGGTCAAAGCCCCGCACGCAAAGGCTTCTTGGTTGTACAATGCGCCGTGTTTCTGGTCCACCTGCGAAGAACCTTCCCGCCATGTCCGATCCGCAACTGTCTTCCATCGACGACATCGCACCTGCTCTCAAAGCCGAAGTGCTGGCTGAGGCGATGCCGTATATCCGCAAGTACCACGGTAAGACCGTGGTGATTAAATACGGCGGCAACGCAATGACCGAAGAGCGTCTGAAGCAGGGCTTCGCGCGCGACGTCATTCTGCTCAAGCTCGTCGGCATCAACCCGGTGGTGGTGCACGGCGGCGGCCCGCAAATCGATCAGGCGCTCAAGAAGATCGGCAAGCAGGGCACGTTCATCCAGGGCATGCGGGTGACCGATGAAGAGACGATGGAAGTGGTCGAGTGGGTGCTCGGCGGCGAAGTCCAGCAGGACATCGTCATGCTGATCAACCAGTACGGCGGCCAGGCAGTGGGTCTCACCGGCAAGGACGGTGGTCTCATCAACGCTCGCAAGATGCTGATGCCGGATCGCGAACATGAGGGCCAGTTCCTCGACATCGGTTTCGTCGGTGAAGTCGACTCGATCAACCCGGCGGTGGTGCGCGCGTTGCAGGACGACGCTTTCATTCCCGTGATCTCGCCGATCGGTGTGGGGGAAGACGGTCAGGCGTACAACATCAACGCCGACCTCGTGGCGGGCAAGCTCGCCACGGTGCTGGGCGCCGAGAAGCTCGTGATGATGACCAACATCCCGGGCGTGCTGGACCGTGAAGGCAATTTGCTGACCGATCTGTCGGCGCGCGAGATCGACGAACTGTTCGCAGACGGCACGATCTCGGGCGGCATGCTGCCGAAGATCTCGTCGGCGCTCGACGCTGCGAAGAGCGGCGTGAAGTCGGTGCACATCGTTGACGGCCGCATCGAGCACTCGGTGTTGCTCGAGATTCTGACGGAGCAGCCGTTCGGCACGATGATTCGCTCGCACTGAGCGCGACGTCATGCGGGCCACGTCGATGGAAACATCGCAGCCTGCAAGGCGCAAGGGCGGACCCTGCGGGGTCCGCTTTGCATTTGTGCGATCCGTCATTCCGATGGATCGATGATTCGACCTATCGACCGACTCACGAGACCCCATGCCCACACCTGCCTTTTTCTCCTGGAGTGGCGGCAAGGATTCCTGCCTTGCCCTGCATCACGCCCTGTCGTGCGACACGAGTGGCGCGCCGCATTACGACGTGCGGCGTTTGCTGGCGATGTTCGACGACACCGGCGACAGCTCACGCTCGCATGGCCTGCCGCGTGAATTGATGCAGGCGCAGGCGGATGCGCTTGGTATCGCGCTCGATGTTGGACATGCCGGCTGGCGCGAATACGAGACGGCGTTCGTTGCCCGATTGCAGGCGATGCGGGCTGACGGCATCACACACGGCCTGTTCGGCGACATCGATTTGCAGCCGCATCGCGATTGGGAAGAGAAAGTCTGTGCGGCAGCGGGCATGACCGCCGTGCTGCCGCTGTGGCAGCGCGAGCGCCTGACGCTCGCGCATGAGTTCATCTCGCTGGGCTATCGCGCGGTGATCGTGTGTGTGGACGGGCGCCATCTCGGGCCGGAATTCGTCGGCCGCGAATACGATGCGTCGTTGCTGGCCGATCTTCCGGCAGGTGTCGACGCGTGCGGTGAGAACGGCGAGTTCCACACCTTCGCCTACGATGGCCCGCGCTTCACGCAGCCAGTGCCGTGGCGCATCGAGCGGGTCGAGACGATTCACGGCCCCAAGGAATACGGCGGCACGCCGTACCACCGCGCGCACATCGCGTCCGCGCCGGACTGAGCCGGACGCGGGACATCAACCGGGTGCGGTCAATTGGCGCAACTCGTCGAGCAGCTTGGCCGCGGGGCTTGGCAAGATCCCCTGACGGCGGCGAAATGCCGTGAGCGTGCGCGTGGCGCGCACGGTCGCAATCGGTAACGTATCCATCACCTGCGCCCTCGCTTCGACATCGTACATGGGCTCGGGCATCCACGTCAGAAAACCGCATCGCGCGACCATGCTCTTGAGCACGGGCACCGAGCGCGTTTCCACGACGATGTTCGGCAGCCCCAGCCCGTGTGCGGCGAACACGCCTTGCATATGCGCATACGGTGCGGTGCCGCGTGGCGGAATGGCCCAGCGTTGCGAAAGCGTGTCGGCCAGTTCAAGCGTCTTGCGCTGGCGCAACGGGTGATCGCACGCGGCCACTACGTAGCTGTCGTCTTGCCAATGGCAGTCGGCGATGGCGACGATGTCTTCGGTATCAGGGGCGGCGGTCGAGAGCGCCAGATCGATCTCGTGCCGCATGAGCCCTTGCGCGAGCCGGTCCCACACCCCTTCGATGATCTCCACCCGCAGATTCGGCCAGCGATTGAGCACACGATCGACGGCGAGCGGCAGCACATGGCTCGCGATGGCGCCGACGGCGCCAACTTTGATGACGCCTTTGGCGAGCCCGCGCAACGCATCGATCTCTTCGCGCGCGTGGTCGGCCTCGCGCTCGAGCAGCATCGCGTGCGGTAACAAGGCTTGCCCGAACGCCGTCAATTCCATCCCCTTGCTGTGACGCTCGAACAACGGCGCGCCCAGATCGGTCTCAAGCCGCTTGATGGTGCGGCTCAACGCGGGCTGGGTGAGGTGCAGCTCCGTGGCGGCCCGACCAAGACTGCCGGTCGCGACAATGGTCGTGAAGGCGCGCAATTGCTGGAGATTGAGGCTCATGGAAACTCCAGAGGAAGGCGGGGAGGCCGAACGCAATGACGGCAACGCGGCGACATCGAAAAGTCATGCAAAAGCGTAATGACTTCGGTACGTAAAAGCAATTCCGGTGCATATGTCGGCTGCCTATACTCGTGTGCATCGCTCGTCGCAATTGAAATTGATCGACTTGCCGCGCCGGTGTCAGGCCGCGCAGCCCGAGCCCATACAACAACCACGCCGTCACGCTCGCGCGTCGACGGCGGCACGAGACAACCGTATCCATGAAAGACAGCCGAGAACTTCGCGCGGACCAGCGCGCCGGTACGCCTCAAGCCCTGAGCGTTCGCGAGGTGGTCATCGACCTGATGCGCCGTCATGGCATGACCAAGGTGTTTGCCAACCCCGGTTCGACCGAGTTGCCGTTGTTCCGCGACTTCCCCGCCGACTTCGAATACGTGCTGGGTCTTCAGGAGGCGGTGGTCGTCGGCATGGCCGACGGCTACGCACAGGCGACCGGCAATGCGGCCTTCATCAATCTGCACTCGGCCGCCGGTGTCGGCAACGCGATGGGCAACATCTTCACGGCCTACAGGAATCAGACGCCGCTCATCGTGACCGCCGGCCAGCAGGCGCGCTCGATTCTGCCGTTCGATCCGTTCCTCGCATCGGTGCGGGCGACGGAGTTGCCGCAGCCGTACGTCAAATTCAGTCTGGAACCGGCGCGTGCCGAAGACGTGCCGCTGGCGCTCGCCCGTGCGTATCACATCGCCATGCAGGAACCGAAGGGGCCGGTCTTCGTTTCGATTCCGGTCGACGATTGGGATCGGCCTGCCGAGGCGTTGCCGCCGCGTCAGGTGAGCACACGTGTGCAGCCCGATCCGGTGGCGCTTGCGCAACTGGGGGCGGCGCTCGATGCGTGCGAGCGTCCGGCGTTCGTCGTCGGTTCGTCCATCGACCGGGCAGGGGCGTTCGACGCCGTGGTTGCGCTGGCTGAACGGCACAACGCTCGCGTTTTCACCGCACCGATGTGTGCCCGCTGTGCGTTTCCCGAAGATCACCGCCTGTTCGCCGGCTTCCTGCCGCCGATGCGCGAGAAGATCGTAGGTTTGCTAAGCGGTCACGATCTGATTCTCGTGATCGGCGCCCCGGCGTTCACATATCACGTGGAAGGCGCGGGGCCACATGTCCCCGAGGGCGCATCGTTGTTCCAGTTGATCGAAGATCCGGGCGTGGCGGCGTGGACGCCGGTCGGCGCATCCGTGGTGGGCAACGTGCGGCTCGGCGTCGAGGCGCTGCTCGCCCGCGACATCGCTGGCGAGCGCGCATTGCCGCCCGCGCGTGCCGTCGCGCCAGTGGCTACGGCGAACGCACCGGGCGAACGTATGACAACTGCCTTTGCGCTGCAAACGCTTGCCGAAGTGCGTGACGCTCACGACATCGTTGTGGAAGAAGCGCCGAGTGCGCGTTCAGTCATGCAGCAATACCTGTCCTTCACGCTGCCGGGCACGTTCTACACGATGAACAGCGGCGGCCTCGGGTACTCCATGCCTGCGGCGGTCGGTGTGGCGATGGCGCATCCGGCACGGCGCGTCATCTGTCTGATCGGCGACGGCTCTGCGATGTATTCGATTCAGGGCCTGTGGAGTGCAGCACAAGCCAGGTTGCCCATCACGTTCGTGATTCTGAACAACCGCCGCTATGCCGCGTTGCAGGACTTCGCGCCGTCGTTCGGCTTCGGGCCGAAAGACCCGGTGCAAGGGACCGATCTGCCCGATCTCGATTTCGTGCGTCTGGCCGAGGGCATGGGCGTGCGCGCGCAGCGCGTCGAACAGGGAAGCGAGTTGCGCGACGTGCTGTCGCAAGCCATGGCGAGTGGCGAGACACGTCTCGTCGAAATCGTAGTGGCATGATGCACGGCGAGTGCGTGCGCCGGTCCTCCCGAGTGCCGTGCTCGCCATCGCGTGACGAACCATCGAGCAAGGAGACGAATGCCAATGCCTACCCAACAAGATCCTAAAGCCCTGACGATGCTGATCGCCGGTAAGCGCGTCGGCGCGACGCACGGCGCCACCTTCGAGCGACGCAATCCGCTCGACGGCGAAGTCGCCTCGCGCGCCCCCGCTGCCACTGCCGACGACGCCCGCGCCGCTGTGCGCGCCGCGTGGGACGCTTTTCCCGCATGGTCGAACACTGGTCCCGGCGAACGCCGCGCGCTGCTCATGAAGGCCGCCGATCAACTGGAAGCGAAAGTCGAACAGTTTCAGGCCACCATGGCTGCGGAGACGGGCGCGTCTGGCTTGTGGGCTGGCTTTAACGTACATCTGGCCGCGCAGGGGCTACGCGAAGCTGCCGCGATGACGACGCAGATCGCTGGTGAAATCATCCCGTCGGATGTGCCGGGCAGTCTCGCGATGGGGGTGCGTCAGGCCGCGGGCGTGGTGCTCGGCATTGCGCCGTGGAACGCGCCAGTCATTCTCGGCGTGCGTGCGTTGGCGTTGCCGCTGGCTTGCGGCAACACCGTGGTTTTCAAGGGGTCGGAGCTGTGTCCGGCCACGCACGGTCTGATTGCCGATGCGCTGGAGGACGCTGGTTTGCCGCCGGGCGTAGTGAACTTCATTACCAACGCGCCGAAGGACGCCGGCGCCATCGTCGAAGCGTTGATCGCGCAGCCCGCCGTGCGTCGCGTGAACTTCACCGGTTCGACGCGCGTGGGCCGCATCATCGCCACGATGTGTGCAGAACATCTCAAACCTGCCGTGCTGGAGTTGGGCGGCAAGGCGCCGTGTCTGGTCCTCGACGATGCCGATCTCGATGCCGCCGTGAACGGCGTCGCATTCGGGGCGTTCGCCAACTCCGGACAGATTTGCATGTCGACAGAGCGCATCGTCGTGGCGGAGTCGATTGCCGATGCCTTCGTGGAAAAACTCGCTGCCAAGGCGCGTGCGCTGCCGCTGGGCGATCCGCGCGAAGGCCCGGTCGTGCTCGGTTCGGTGATCGACATGGCGACGGTCGAGCGCTGCAACGCGCTGATCGACGATGCCCTCGCCAAGGGCGCGAAGCTGCTGTGCGGCGGCCGCGCAGAAACCACGCTCATGCCTGCCACGCTGCTCGATCACATCACGCCCGACATGAAGATTTACAGCGAAGAGTCGTTCGGTCCGGTCAAGGGCATCGTGCGGGTGGAAGACGACGAAGCGGCCATCGCGTGCGCCAACGACAACGCCTACGGGCTGTCGTCCGCCGTCTTCAGCCGCGACATCGCGCGAGCGATGGGCGTTGCCAAACGCATCGAATCGGGCATCTGCCACATCAACGGCCCCACGGTGCACGACGAAGCACAGATGCCGTTCGGCGGCGTGAAGTCGAGCGGCTGGGGACGTTTCGGCGGCAAGGCCGGCGTTCACGAATTCACCGATCTGCGCTGGATGACAGTGCAGATCACCCCGCGTCACTACCCGTTCTGAGCGACGCTCGACGTCCCGGACACCCCGGACGTCACGTGAAGTCACGCAAGACCCACCATACCGCCGCAGCCGGGAGACCGGAACAGACGGCCGGAGGAGACAACCGTGTCACAACAGTACGAAACCGCCCCTGCGGGGGCCGGTGCAACGTCCGGCCATGCCAGCGCCGGCGAGGCTCACCCCCACGACACCGGCGCTGCCGCCACGACAGCCACGCCGGGCGCATCGGCAAACTACGGCCGAGTGGTGGCGGCCAGTTGCTTCGGTACCGCTATCGAGTGGTACGACTTTTTCATCTACGGCTTTCTGGCGCCCATCGTGTTCGACCGGCTGTTCTTCCCGCAGCTCGATCCGATGACGGGCATGATCGCCGTGTTCGCTACCTTCGCCGTCGGCTTCATCGCGCGGCCCATCGGCGGCATCGTGTTCGGCCACTTCGGCGACCGCATCGGCCGGAAGTCGATTCTGTTGTTCACCCTGATTCTGATGGGCGTGGCCACCACGACGATCGGTCTGCTGCCCACGTACGACAAGGTCGGCATGTGGGCGCCGATCATGCTCGTGACGTTGCGTTTCGTGCAGGGCTTCGCGCTCGGCGGGGAATCCGTCGGCGGCTTGCTGATGACGGTCGAAGGTGCGCCTGCCCACCTGCGCGGGCTCTTTGGCGGATTGATTCAGGCCGCAGGGCCGACATCGATCGTGGGCGCGTCGCTCGCCATCGTGCTCATCACGCGGCTGCCGGAAGACGATCTGCTCACCTGGGGCTGGCGTTTGCCGTTCCTCGTGAGTCTGCTACTGGTGGCGTTGGGCACGTATGTGCGTCTCAAGGTGGAGGAATCGCCGAGCTTCAAGGCGGCAGAACAGCATCGCGATATCGCGAAGGTGCCGGTCGTGGAAGTCGTCACGCATTACTGGCGGCCGACGCTCGTCACGTTCTTCATCTGTCTGGCCGAGACGAGCTTCTTCTATCTGGTGGCGATTTTCTCGCTGTCGTACGGCACCAAGACGCTGGGCTTGCCACGCAACATGATGGCCGACGGCGTGCTGTACGCGAACATTCTCGCGATGCTGACGATCCCCGCGTTCGGCATGCTCTCCGACAAGCTGGGACGCCGCCCGATGTTCCTGATGGGACTGGCCGCTACCGCGATCTTCATCTATCCCTTCTTCCTGATGATGGGCAGCAAGGAGACGGCGCTGGTCGTGATGGCCATCGTGATCGGTGCGGGCGTGATTCATCCGATGATGTTCGGCCCGGAAGGCAGCTTCTTCTCGGAACTGTTCGACACCCGCGTGCGCTTCTCGGGCGTGTCGCTCGGCAAGCAGATCGGCACGGTACTGGGCGGCGGAATGGCGCCGATGATTGCCGCGAGTCTGCTGGCGTGGAGTCACGGACAGATCTGGCCGGTCATCGTCTACTTCCTCGTCCTCGCGGCGATGGCGCTGATCTCGACTTTCCTTGTGCGTGAGACGAAGGACCGGACGCTGTAACGCGGTCCGGCGATCCATGAAAAGACAACAGCCCCGCTCGCGATGCGAAGCGGGGCTGTTGTCTTCCGACGCCGGCGTCGATGCGTTACCGATCGAGTTACAGATCGAGCACCAGCATGGTCGATTTGCTGCGCGAGCAGCACGGCAGGATCTGGTCGTTGGCCGCGCGTTCTTCGTCGGTCAGGTAGACGTCGCGATGATCGGGCGTGCCGTCGATCACGCGCGTGAGGCACGTGCCGCACACGCCTTGCTCGCACGACATCTGTACTTCAACGCCCTGAGCGGCGAGCGCCGCAACGATGGTCTCTCCGGCCTTCACATCGATCACACGGCCGCTCGAATGCAGCTTCACCTGAAACGGCTGGTCGCCGCCGGTGTCTGCCTGCGCCGGTGCGGCGAAGTACTCGCGATGCACATTGCCTTCCGGCCATTGCGCCGCTTCCGCGCGGGCGAGGATTGCTTCGATGAAGCCGGCCGGGCCGCAGACATACAGATGCTTGCCGCCGGACGGCTGCGCAAGGATGGCGTCGAGATCGGCGCGCTCGCCGTCGTTGTCGAAGTACAGACGCGTCTTCGCCGCGAGATCGTCTCGCGCGAAGCGATCGCGAAACGCGGTACGTGCGGGTTCGCGGGTGCAGTAATGCACTTCGAACGACGCATCGCCTGCGGACAACGCTTCGGCCATGCACAAAATCGGCGTCACACCGATCCCGCCGGCGAGCAGAATACTGTGCTGCGCTTGCTCGGCGAGCGGGAAGTGATTGCGCGGTGCGCTGATCTCCAGCGTGGTGCCGACCGCGAGCGCATGCATGCCGGTAGAACCGCCTCGCGATGCCGGGTCGCGCAACACACCCACACAGTAACGATGCGTCTCGCCGGGCGCGTTGCACAGCGAGTACTGACGCACGAGTCCGTCGGCCACGTGCACGTCGATATGCGCGCCTGCGGTGAATGCCGGCAGCGGGCTGCCGTCGACACTCACCAGTTCGAATTCGCAGATGTCGGTCGCGACATCGCGCTTGTTCGCCAGCCTGACTTTCATGCCGCACTCCCCAGGCGCTGTACGTTGGCCCCACCGGCGCGTTCGACATCGATCAGACGGTCGAGCACCTTGCGCGACTGCACGCCGCCCGCGTCGATGTTGAGCTTCAGAATCGGTTTCTCGGGATACGCGGACAGATTGCGCTGCTGGGCTTCGAGCACGTCCTGGTCTTCGGCGAAGATACCGCCCTGCCCACGCTTGATCGCAGCGGTGAGTTCGGCGTCTTCCGGCTTGAAGTTGCGCGCCATGCCCCAGAAATACCAGATCGATTCGTCCGACTCGGGCGTGATGAAGTCGACCACGATGCTGCCGGCCTTCTTGTCGGCCGGTGCGTGGTAACCGCCATGACCCGCGTGCGCAACCCCCACTTCGATCATCACGTGGCTCGGCGGCGTGAAGCGGCAGACTTGCCAGCGGTCGCACGGCACCTGATCGTCAAGACCGTTCGCCCGCAGCGCGCTTGCCCAGAACGGCGGCGCCTTGATGTTCTCCATGTGGCGCGCCGTAATCACCATGTCGCCTTCGACGGTCGTCTTCGGTGGCGCTTCTTCGATTTCCTCCTGACCGATGCTCGTCGCGTGCACATACGTCTCGTGCGTCAGGTCCATCAGGTTATCGATCATCAGGCGATAGTCGCACTTGATGTGATACAGCCCGCCACCATACGCCCACTGATCGCTCACCGCCCACGCCAGATGCGGAATCTCATCGGCGTTGGCGAGCGCGGCGTCGCCCGGCCAGACCCAGACGAAGCCGTAACGCTCCACGCAGGGAAACGAACGTGTCTTCGGGAAGCCGCCGACACGTTGGCCGACCATCTTCGTGCATTTGCCGCCGCCGTCGACCGTCAGACCGTGATAGCCGCAGACGAGGTGGCCGTCCTTGACGAAGCCCAGCGACAGCGCCGCGCCGCGATGCGGGCAGAAGTCCTCCAGCGCGGCGGCCTTGCCGTTCCCGTCGCGGAAGAACACGATCGGTTCGTTGCAGATCTTGCGGCCCAGCGGTTTCTCGGCAAACTCGTCCGGGGTGCAGGCGACGTACCAGGTATTTTTGAGGAACATGATCGTTTGTCTCCTTGGCGCACCTTCGAGCGGTGCGATCTCGTTTTGATAGGGGATGGTAGGGATGAAGTCGGGGAGCGCGCGTCAGAGCAACTGCGCGCCCATGCTGTGTTCCTGCGTGACGATGTGCTCACGGCACATGAACTCGGCGCGATCGGGCTGGCGCGCGGCAATCGCCTCGACGATGGCGTGATGCTGGCGATGGGCATACGCGATGATGTCTGCATACTGCCGGCGATCGTCATGCCCGAACGCCACCGTGCGCGGCGCGACGAACGGCACCAGATTGCAGCGCGCGATGAAGCCTTCGAGCAGCGGATTGCGCGCACCGGTGACGAGCAGATCGTGAAAGCGCGCGTTGAGCGACGCGTAGCCGATCTGCACTTCGGCCGTCATGGTGTGCCCGGCGAGCAGGCTGTCGCCTTCGGCCAGCAGATCGCGCAACTGATGGAGCAACTCGGCACTCGCACCTTTTTCGGCAAGCAGGCGCGCGGCGTAGCCTTCGAGGGCGCCGCGCAGATGCAGCGCCTCGACACTCTCCTCCCGCGTGTGGGCCCGTACGGCATAGCCTCGCTGCCCGGCACGCACCACCAGTCCTTCCTCGGCGAGCACCGGCAGCGCTTGCCGGACCGGCATGCGCGAGACCCCCAGTTGCTCCGCGAGTTTGGCTTCGGCCAGACGTTCGCCCGGCGCGAGGTCACCCTTGAGGATCATCTCGCGCAATTGAACCGTGGTCGGCGTGGGATGCAGCATGCGTCTCCTTTCGATTTTTCGGAATGCCTGCCGGTCGTTCTAGACCCTGCCAGATCCGGCTTTTACTCATTATGGGATCCCGTAATGGCAAAACGCATCAGTAGATACCCTGCTTTATGTTCATATGGGATCCCGGATAGACTCGGCGCTGCATAAGTGCGGGTGATGTCATTCGGCCGCCCGGCACCACAAGACAAAAGACGGAGACTTCGCGTGGCAAAGATCATTGGGGGGATCGGTACGTCGCACGTGCCGACCATCGGCGTGGCGTACGACAAGGGCAAGCAGCAGGACCCCGCGTGGGCGCCGCTGTTTCTGGGCTACGAGCCCGTAGCGAAGTGGCTGGCCGAAAAGCAGGCAGACGTTCTCGTGTTTTTCTACAACGACCACGCCACCACGTTTTTCTTCGACATGTACCCGACGTTTGCGCTGGGCGTGGGCGAGGCGTTCCCGATTGCCGACGAAGGCGCAGGGCTGCGTCCGCTGCCGCCGATCCGGGGCGACGTGGCGTTGCAGGCTCACATTGCCGAGTCGCTGGTGAACGACGAGTTCGATATCACCGTGTTTCAGGACAAGCCCATCGATCACGGTTGTGCGTCGCCGCTGCCGTTGCTTTGGCCGCACAAGCCGGACTGGCCGGGCACGGTCGTGCCGATTGCCATCAACGTGTTGCAATACCCGTTGCCGACGGGCCGCCGTTGCTATCGCCTCGGTCAGGCGGTGCGCCGCGCCATCGAGTCGTATCCGGAAGATTTGCGTGTGGTCGTGGTGGGCACGGGCGGTCTGTCGCACCAAATTCACGGCGAGCGCACGGGTTACAACGACGAAGCGTGGGATCGTGAATTCCTGGCACTGCTGGAGCACCAGCCCGAGAAGCTGACCGAACTCAAGCATGTGGACTACGTCGAGCGTGGCGGTGCCGAGAGCGTCGAGCAAATCATGTGGCTGTCGATGCGCGGCGCGCTCGGCCCGAACATCAGGCGTCTGCATCTGAACTACTACCTGGCGACGACCACCGCCATGACGGTCGCGCTCTACGAGGAGGACGCCGCATGAACCCGCAACTCGAAGGGATCGAGGCGATCACCGGTACCTACGCGTTCGATCTGCGCGTGAGCAATCGCACGCTCAAACTCAATCGCTTCTTCTGGCACATGATTCGCGCGGAGAATCGCGAGGCGTATCTGGGCGATCCCGTCGCTACGATGACGGCGGCCGGACTGAGCGCCGGCGAACAGGCGATGGTGCTGGCACAGGATTGGCTGGGTCTGGTGCGTCACGGCGTGAATTTCTTCGTGCTGGAGAAGTTCGCTCGCGTGGTGCGCAAGACCAATCTCGAAGTCTATGCCCTCATGCGCGGCGAGACGCTCGAAGCGTTCATGGCTACGCGCCGCGTGCCGACCATGCGCTGAGCCGGGCATGTCCATCAACGCTGCCGTCAGTCTGACCCATGCGCCGGCCGCACCCCGGCTGGCGTGTCACGAACGCGGCACCTGGAGCCGGGCGCCGCAGAGCAACGAGGCGGCGCTGCTGTGCCGCAAGCTGCGAGGCTTGCGCGCGATGGTCGCCGTGCTCGAATGCGATTCGGTCGCACGCGCCGCGCGCATGCTGCATCTTTCGCAGTCGGCCGTTGCGCGCTCGATTTCCGACATCGAGGCAGAACTGGGTTTCCCGCTCTTTCATCGCAGCGGGCGCGGTCTGATTCCGAATGCGGCGGGCCAGCGCCTTGGGGTGCGGGCTTCGCGTGCGCTTGCCGAACTGGCCAACGGGTACCGGGAGGCGTTCGCCGCCACGGCGTCGCAGGCCGATGGCGGCGCACGTGCGGCGAGCCGTTTCGCGGCGGTCGTCGCGCCTCAGCACCTCACGAGCTTCATCGCCGTGGCGGAGTTGGGGAGCGGGCCGCTCGCAGCGAGTCGTCTGCAATGCTCGCAGCCGACGATTCAGCGCAATCTCGATCAGCTTGAAGATCTCATCGGCATCAAGCTCTTTCGCCGCACGCCGCGCGGCACCCGTCTGACGGACGAAGCGCAGGCGTTGCTTGGCCCGGTCAAACGGGCGCTGGCCGAACTGGCGATTGCCGAAGACGAACTCGCGCCGTTCGGCGGCCGTCAGCAAGGCACGGTGATCGTGGCGGCGTTGCCGCTATCTAGCGGCTTTTTGCTGCCCAAGGCCATCGACAGCCTGCTGCACAAGTCGCCGTATCTGAGCGTGACCGTCGTCGATGGCACCTATGAAGCGCTCGTGCGGCAGTTGCGTCAGGCAGACGTCGACCTGATCGTCGGCGCGTTGCGTGCGAACGACGTGCCGCCGGACATTCGTCAGGAGGCGCTGTTCGAAGATCATCTATCGGTGGTCGCGCGTGCCGATCATCCGTGTCTGAGCTCGGGATGCACGCCCACGCTTGCGGAACTCGCCGGGTACGGCTGGGTGAGCCCGCTGCCGTGTACGCCCGCGCGCAGTGTATTCGAGCGGGTGTTTCATGCGGAAGGGCTGCCGTTGCCGCAGACGCAGGTCCACGCGAGCAGCTCACCGGTCGTGCGCGGGTTGTTGTCGTCGAGCGACCGGCTCGCGCTGCTCTCGCCGGTGCAGATCACGTCGGAGTTGCGCACGGGAGAATTGGCCGTAGTGCCGGTGCCGCTGTACCACGCGCGGCGTGCCATCGGCGTTGCTATGCGCCGCGATGGTCTGCTGTCGCCGGCGGCGGAGCAGTTGCTCGACGAACTCCGCGGGCTTGTGCCGACGATGCAGCATCCGACGTAATCCGCATGCTGTGTTCGCGAAATTGTCGGCGAGCGCGGCAAAAATCGCGGAATTCGTCATGAGTTGCATATCCGATCGCTTTCGCGCGCGCGCCGTTTCCGGTTTGCGAGACGGTCGCTGACGAGCGCTCGCCGCGCCTTGTGCGGCGGGCGTTTCGCCAAGAGCGCGCCGCGCGTCCCGCAGCGCGAAATTCCCCTCGCAAAAAACGTCACATAACGTAGGGGAAATCTCGGGGATATACGAAAAACGCAACGCTCGACGCGGGAGTTTCATTCGACGTGTTCTTCTCGGTTGCCTAAGCTGTTCCGGACACATTGAAAAGGTGCGCCAACCCCCCCGGCGCGCCACATCAAAAAGCGGAGCGGCGCACGACGCCGACGAGGAGACGACACCATGACGAAGCGCCATCTGTGGCTCGCGGTAGCACTTGCGAGCGTTTTCCAACTCACTGCTGTCTCGGCACGCGCCGAGGACATCAAGGTCGGCGTGCTGGGCCAGTTCTCCGGCTCGGCGTCGTGGTGGGGCACGGAGTACCGTCGCGGCATCAACCTGTGGCTCGAACAAAACAAGAACAAGGTTGGCGACGATAAGCTCGTGATCCTGGAGCGCGACGAAGGCGGCGTGAATCCGCAGCGCACGCGCCAGCTTGCGCAGGAACTCGTGGTGCGCGATCAGGTGCAGTACCTGTTCGGCGGCTCGTACACGCCGAACGTGCTGGCCATGGCCGACGTGGCGAACCAGACCAAGACGCCGCTCGTGATTGGTAACTCGGGGACGTCCAACGTCACGCTCAAGTCGCCGTACTTCGTGCGCACGGGCTTCACGCAGTGGACCGTGAGCGTGCCGCTCGTGGAATACGCCGCCAGCAAGGGCGTGAAGAACGCCGCCATCGTGGTGGCCGACTTCGCCACAGGCTACGACGCCATCGACGCCTACAGCGAGACGTTCAAGAAGGCGGGTGGCAAGGTGGCCGTCGAAGTGAAGGTACCGCTGGGCACCACCGACTTCTCGAGCTACCTGCAACGCGTGCGCGATGCAAAGCCGGACGCCGTCTTCATGTTCATGCCCGTGGGCCCGATGTCGGCAGGCTTCGTGAAAGCCTTCAAGGAGCGCGAACTCGACAAGGCCGGTATTCAGCTCTTCGCCACGACGGAGACGATGGAATCCGATCTGCCGGCCATCGGCGACAGCGCTCTCGGCACGATCACCGCGCTGCACTACTCGCCGTATCTGACGTCGCCGGAGAACACCGCATTTGTGAAAGCCTACAAGGCGAAGTACGGCCCGGGCGCGCTGCCGTCGATTGCCTCGGTGGCGGCCTACGACTCGATGACGCTCATCGCGCAGATGGTCAAGGCCACGAAGGGAAAGAAGGATGGCGAGAAGGCCATTGCTGCCGTGAAGGGCTATGCCTGGACGAGCGCTCGCGGCCCGGTGTCGATCGATCCGAAGACGCGCGAAATCATCCAGAACGTCTACATCCGGCGCGTGGAGTCCATCGACGGAAAGCTTGGCAACAAGCCCATCGAGACCTACAAGTCGGTGGTCGAGCCGTGGCACGTGAGCCACCCCCAGGTGGCTGCCAAGTAACGCAGGCGTGGTCGTTCAGTTTGTTCAGTTCGTTCGGTAATTTCTTCATGACGCAATCGCTTGCCACTTTCCTGTCGTTGTCGATCGACGGTGTGGCCTACGGGATGTTGCTGTTTCTCATTTCCGTGGGTCTCACCGTCACGCTGGGCGTCATGCGCGTGGTGAACCTCGCGCACTCCGCCTTCGCCATGATCGGCGGTTATTTCACTTTGTGGGCCATGCAGCGCGCCGGGCTCGATTTCTTCGTCGCACTGCTCGTCGGGGTGTTCGGCACGATGGTGCTGGGCGCCGTGCTCGAGCGCACGCTGTATCGCTGGGTCTACACGGCCAACGGTCTGGGGCAGTTGCTCATGACGATCGGACTCGCGTTCATCATCTGCGCGGTTGCCAAGCATCTCGCCGGCACGGAGCTGCAAACGATTCCCGTGCCGCAGGGGCTGCGCGGCACGTGGGACTTCGGTGCGTTCTCGGTGTCCGTCTATCGCATCTTCGCGCTGGTGTGCAGCGCAGTCGTGGCCCTCGGTATCTGGTGGGGGCTGGAGCGCACGCCGTTCGGTGCGAAGCTGCGCGCCGCGGTCGACAATCCGCGCATGGCGCGTTGCGTCGGCATCGATGTGCCGCTCGTGTTTTCGATCACGTTCGCCATCGGCTGCGGGCTGTCGGGTCTGGGGGGCGCGCTCTCCAGTCAGATCCTGCCGCTCGAACCGTACTACGGTCTGAAGTATCTGGTGCTGGTGCTGATTGTCGTGGCTGCTGGCGGCCTGGGCAGTCTGCGAGGCTCGCTTTACGCAGGGCTGCTGCTGGGCCTGATCGATACGCTGGGCCGCTACTACGTGCCCGCACTCGGTGCCTTCATGATCTATCTGGCCGTGCTGGCCATTCTGCTGATCCGCCCGCAAGGGTTGGTCGGCCGCGCCTGAGCGGAGGGTGACGATGTCTCATACGAATCCTCTGCCGCCGGTCGCGGGCACGGCGCAAGTGGCTCCCGCGCTGCGTCGCAAACGTCTTGGCGTGCTCGACGCGGTGCTCCTCATTGCCGCCGTCGCCACGTACTTCTTCGCCGATCTGTACCTCGCGCTCGCCACGAGCGTGCTGATCATGATCATCTTCGCGCTCTCGCTCGATCTCGTGCAGGGCTACTGCGGTATCGAGACGTTGGGGCACGCGGCGTTCTTCGGTAGCGGCGCCTACGCTGCCGGGCTCTTCGCGATGCATGTCTCGCCAGATCCGTTGTTGGGACTGGTGGCGGGCGCCGTGGTCGCGGCGGTCGTGGGGCTGATTACCGGCGTCGTCGTGCTGCGCGTCACCGGGCTCACGCAGATCATGCTGACGCTGGTGTGCGCCACGCTGCTCTACGAGGCGGGCAACGTCGCGAAGTCGATCACCATGGGCGACGACGGCCTGACCGGCTACACCATCGCTCCCGTGCTCGGCCTGTTCAGTTTCGATATCTATGGGCACACGGCCTATCTCTATGCGCTGGCCGTGTTGCTCGTCGTGTATCTGTTCACGCAGTTTCTCGTGAATTCGCCGTTCGGCCTGACCGTACAGGGCATTCGCGAGAACGCCGTGCGTATGTCGCTCCTCGGTGTTCGCGTCGGTCTGCGCCGCCTGATGCTGTACACGCTTGCCGCTGCGGTGGCCGGCGTCGCGGGCGCACTCTCCGCGCAAGTGAACAACATCGTCGCACTCGACACGCTGTCGTTCACGCTCTCGGCCAACGTGCTCGTGATGCTCGCGTTGGGCGGCACCGGACGTCTCTACGGCGCGGTGCTCGGTGCGGTCGTCTTCATGGTGTTGTCCGACCGCATCGCGGCCATCGACCCGACGAACTGGCTTGCCGCCCTCGGTGTGCTGCTGATCGTCGTGGTGCGCTTCGCGCCCGATGGCCTGATCGGTGTGGTAGATCGCTGCGCGGCACGCATTCGCCGTCCTCGCCAGGCGGTCACGCCGCAGAAGACCGGCGACGCCAAGGCAACCGCCACGGACAAGGAGGTGACGCCGTGAGCGCCGCACTGGAAATTCAAGGACTGTCCAAACGCTTCGGGCAGTTGGACGTGACCCGCAACGTCAGCCTGTCGTTGCCGGTCGGTGCGCGACACGCGTTGATCGGCCCGAACGGCGCAGGCAAGAGCACGCTGATGAATCTGCTGACGGGCGTGCTCAAGCCGAATGCCGGCGTGGTGCGCGTGGGTGGCACGGACGTGACGTCGATGCCCTCGCACAAACGCGTGAAGCTGGGGCTGGCTCGCACGTTTCAGTTGAACACGCTGTTCGACACGCTCACGGTGGCCGAGAACGTGGCGCTGGCGCTCACGTCGCGGCGCGGCCTCGACGGCTGCATCGGCAAGCCGCTCGCGAGCCGTCCGGCGGTGGTGGAAGAGGCCGCGGAGCGTCTGCGCGAACTGGGCATGCTCGATCTCGCGGGCAGACGCATCGACGAACTGGCGTACGGCCAGCGTCGTCAGGTGGAAATCGCGCTGGGCCTCGCGCTCGATCCCAAGGTGGTGCTGCTCGACGAACCCGTCGCAGGCGTGCCGTCAGGGCAGGGACGCAAGCTGTTCGAACTGCTCGAACGCCTGCCAGAAGACGTCGCGGTGATGGTCATCGAACACGACATGGATCTGGTCTTCCGCTTCGCGCGCCGCATCACGGTGCTGGTCGAAGGTGCGGTGCTGATGGAAGGCGAGAAGGACGAAGTGCGCAGCGATCCGCGCGTGCGCGACATTTATCTGGGGCGTCGCCATCATGACTGACATTCTGCTCGAAGCCTGCGGACTCAGCGCCGGGTATGGCGAGACCATCGTGCTCGAGGACCTGAGTCTTCGCGTGGGCGCGGGAGAGGCCGTCGCCATTCTTGGCCGTAACGGCGTGGGCAAGAGCACCTTGCTGCTCAGCCTGCTGGGACTGACCACGCGCCACGGCGGCGCGGTGCGTTATCGCGGCGACGACATCTCGTCGTGGCCCGCCTATAAGCGAGCCCGCGCGGGGCTGGCGCTGGTGCCGCAGGAGCGCGAGATCTTCAAGTCGCTCTCCGTCGAAGAGAACCTTCAGGTCTCTGCGATGGGTGACGCAGGCGAGCGCGGCAGCAACGACTGGACGCTCGATCGCGTGTACGACTTGTTCCCGCGATTGCACGAACGTCGCCGCAACCTCGGCAACCAGCTCTCGGGCGGCGAGCAGCAGATGCTCGCCATCGGCCGTGCGCTCATCGGCAATCCTCGCGTGATTCTGTTCGACGAGCCGTTCGAAGGGCTCGCGCCGGTGATCGTCGATCAACTGGTCGACGCCTTCTGGACGTTGCGCGCCAACGGCGGCATGGGCGTGGTGCTGGTGGAGCAGCACGCGGAACTGGGGCTGGAGTTGACCGACCGGGCGCTGGTGCTCGACCGGGGCCGTGAGGTCTGGGCGGGGCGCAGCAGCGAACTTGCGGCGTCGCCGGAATTGCTCGCCACGCTGGTCGGACTGGAAAGCGCCTGAACACGCGGCGCACAACACGAATTGACGTCAAACACATGAGCACATCACAGAACACTTCCCCCCGCGCATTGGCGGGCCTCGTCGTCAGCGCCCATTCGGCGGACTTCGTCTGGCGCGCTGCCGGCACGATTGCCACGCACATTGCGCAGGGCTATCGCATGAAGATCGTCTGCCTGTCGTTCGGCGAGCGCGGCGAGTCGGCCAAGCTCTGGCGCAAGGGCGCAGAGATGACCGAAGCGAAGGTCAAGGCCGCGCGCCGCGAAGAGGCACAGCGGGCCGCCGACATTCTCGGCGCAGAAATCGAATTCCTCGACATCGGCGACTACCCGATGCGGGTGTCCGACGAGACGCTGTTTCGACTCGTCGACATCTATCGCGATGTGCAGCCGTCGTTTGTGCTGAGCCATTCGGAGAAAGACCCGTACAACTTCGATCACCCGTTGGCGATGCACGTCACGCAGGAGGCCCGCGTGATCGCGCAGGCAGAAGGTCACAAGCCGGGCGAGACGATCATCGGCGCCCCGGCGGTACTCGCGTTCGAGCCGCATCAGACCGAGCAGTGCGAGTGGATTCCGAACACCTTCGTGGATATCACGCCGGTGTGGGACAAGAAGCGTGCCGCCATCGAGTGCATGGCCGGTCAGGAACACCTGTGGGATTACTACACGCGCGTGGCGTTGCAACGCGGTGTGCAGGCCAAACGCAACATCGGCATCACGGCCGCGCGAGACATCAAATACGCCGAAGGGCTGATGCGCCTCACGCCGGTGGTCACGGAGCAACTGTCATGATTCGCGGCGTCGTCGTTCGTCAAATTCCCCGTGTCGATGCCGCTACGCTCGACATTCTGCGCAGTGCAGGCAGCGCCACGGTACACGAAGCGCAAAGCCGCCTCGGCCTGATGGCGACTTACCTGCGTCCGATCTATGCCGGTGCCGTTGTCGCGGGCAGTGCCGTGACCGTGCTTGCGCCCCCGTCGGACAACTGGATGCTGCACGTGGCGGTAGAACAGGCGCATCCGGGCGATATCGTGGTGGTCGGTGTGACGTCGCCTTGCGACGACGGCTATTTCGGCGATCTGCTCGCCACGTCGATGAAAGCGCGCGGCGTGGCCGGTCTTGTCATCGACGCCGGGTGCCGCGACATCGGCACGCTCACCGAGATGCAGTTCCCGGTGTGGTCGAAAGCCATCTCGTCGCAGGGCACGGTGAAGGAGACGCTCGGCTCGGTGAACGTGCCGGTCGTGTGCGCCAATCAGATCGTGAACCCCGGCGACGTGATCGTGGCCGACGACGACGGTGTGGTCGTGGTGCCGTTCGCTACCGCGCAAGCCGTAGCCAGGGCCGCCGCCGCACGCGGTGCCGACGAGGCGTACAAGCGCGGTGTGCTCGCAGGCGGCATGTTGGGGCTGGACTATTACAAGATGCGCGAGCGTCTTGCCGCGAAGGGCTTACGTTATGTCGACTCGCTCGACGAGTTGCAGGGCGAGTGAGGGCAGCGACTTGACCGACATGATGCATTCCCAAACGCGTATCCGCGCTGCCGTGATGCGCGGAGGCACTTCGAAGGGGCTGTACTTTCTTGCTGACGATCTGCCTGCGGACGCCGCCACGCGCGACGCTGTGCTGCTCGCCGCAATGGGGTCGCCAGATGCGCGTCAGATCGACGGGATGGGCGGTGCGAATCCGCTCACGAGCAAGGTCGCCATCGTGTCGCGCGCGACGCGCGCCGATGCCGATGTCGACTATCTCTTTGCACAGGTCGTGGTCGATGAAGCGCGTGTCGACTACGGACAGAACTGCGGCAACCTTCTCGCCGGCGTGGGGCCGTTTGCGATCGAGCGCGGGCTCGTTACCGCAGCGGGCGACGTGACCGAGGTCGGCATTCACATGGTCAACACGGGACAGGTGGCGGTGGCCACCGTGCAGACCCCGGCTGGCGTCGTGAAGTACGACGGCGACGTTGCCATCGATGGCGTGCCGGGCACGGCCGCCCCGATACCGCTGATGTTTCGCGACACCGCCGGCGCGTCCTGCGGCGCACTGTTCCCGACCGGACAGCGTCAGGATGTCGTGGAAGGTGTCACGGTGACGTGCATCGATAACGGCATGCCGCTTGTGCTCATGCGCGCGGCGGACTTGGGGTGTACCGGCGCGGAGTCCTGCGAGCAGCTCGAGACGGACGCAGTGTTTCAGGCGATACGCGACCGGATCGAGGCGATTCGTCTGGCCGTCGGTCCCCGCATGAATCTCGGTGACGTGCGCTCGCGCACAGTGCCCAAGATGTGTCTCGTGGCACCGCCGCAAGCCGGGGGGGCTCTCGCGACGCGTTGTTTCATTCCCCACCGTTGCCACTCGTCCATCGGCGTGCTCGCGGCGGTGAGTGTGGCGACGGCCGCAGCACTGCCGGGCACCGTCTGTCATGAGATGGCGGAGGTGCCCGAGGGTGATGCGCCGCTGCTCGCCATCGAGCATCCGACGGGCGAGTTCACCGTACGTCTGGCGCTTGGCACCGATGCCGACGGCACGCCGGACGTCACGAGCGCCGGTCTGCTGCGCACGGCACGCTGGCTGTTCGACGGCGAGGTCTGCATACCCGCTCGTGTCTGGGCGCAGGGAGGGAAGCCATGAGTACCGGACGTCTCCCGCTGCTCATGCTTCCCGGCTTGCTTTGCGACCAGGTGGCATGGGCGGCGACCGCGGCGCTTTTGCCGCAATACGATTGCCGTGTGCCCGCGTGGGGCGCACTCGACAGCATCGGGGCGATGGCCGATCACGTGCTGGCGAGTACGCCCGAGCCGCACTTCGCGCTCGCGGGGCACTCGATGGGCGGACGTGTGGCGCTCGAAGTCGTGCGTCGCGCACCGCAGCGCGTGACGCATCTCGCGTTGCTCGACACCGGTTATCAGGCATTGCCCGAAGGCGAAGCTGCGGAGAAAGAGCGCAGCGGGCGGGCGGTGTTGCTCGCGCGTGCGCGTGAGGCCGGTATGCGTGCGATGGGCCAGGTGTGGGCAACCGGCATGGTGCATCCCGACCAAATCGGCACGCCGCTCTTCGACGCAATTCTCGACATGATCGAGCGCAGCCGTCCCGATCAATTTGCCGCACAGATCCACGCGTTGCTTGGCCGCCCGGATGCGACGTCGCTGTTGAGCGAGGTGCATTGTCCGACGCTCGTGCTTTGCGGACGTCAGGACACCTGGAGCCCGCTCGCGCGCCACGAGGTCATGGCCGGACTGATGCCCAATGCCGTATTGAGCGTTATCGAAGGCAGCGGTCATATGAGCCCGATGGAGCGTGCGCAAGACGTGGCCGATGCCATGCAGGCGTGGCTCGCGCGCCCGTCATCTCCCACACCCTCCTCACAGGCTCGGCCGGTATGACACACGACATCGTCCACCACGACATGACCGCCGGCGTCGAACCGGAAACGCTCGAAGCCCTGCTCGCCAAACAGGCGTGCCATGACCTCGTGATGCGCTTCGTCGCCTGCAACGACCGGCGCGACCCGCAGGGACTCGCCGCCCTGTTTGCCGAGAACGGCGTACTGGTGCGGCCCAACGGCGACACGCTCGCCGGGCCGGCCGCCATTGCCGCCGCTTATGCCGACCGGCCGGCGGACCGGCTCACGCGGCATCTCGTCGGCAACGTGCTGATCGACGTGACGTCGCCCACGAGCGCCATCGGCAGCAGCACCGTGCTGCTCTGGAGCGGGTCGGCGCAAGACACGCCGGGGCCGTTCGGCCGCCCGGCGCAAGGCCGTCAGGTCATGGGGGAATTCGAAGACACGTTTGTTCGCACCGCGCAGGGCTGGCGCATCGCCCGCCGAGAAGCGCGTTTCACTTTCATCCGCGAGGCGTGAGGAAAAAACAGCACCGCACGTCGCGCAAAAAAATGACCGGGGATCGATGCCGAAAGCGCAGTTCAGGAGGCGGCAGCGATCACCCGGCATGGCAGTAAGGGCAGTGAAAGCAGTGAAGAAGGTTGGGCCGGCGACATTGCCACCGGTCCGGAGGTTGGCGTCGTGAGGGTGAGCAGACCCTCGTAGCTGTGTATTTCAAAAACAAGGGGACAGAAGTGAAAGTGAAACATGCATTGGCCGCTGGCCTGCTGTTGAGTGCAGGACTGGCTCACGCGCAAAGCAACGTGACGCTGTACGGGATCGTCGATACCGGCATCGCCTTCTACAACAACGCAGCCGGGGGCGGCAGCTTTGTTGGTGAACCGAATCTCACGGGCAAGGTGCCGTCGCGCTTCGGCTTCAAGGGTGTCGAAGATCTGGGCGGAGGTCTGAAGGCCGTCTTCACATTGGAAAACGGCTTCCAGCCGGGCACCGGTAACCTGAACTACGGCGGACGTCTGTTCGGCCGTCAGGCGAATGTGGGGCTGTCGGGGCCGTGGGGTACGTTCCTCATCGGCCGTCAGAACAACATGACGTTCTACGTGACGGGCAACGCCGACGTGATCGGACCGTCGCTCTTCTCGCTGGCCAGTATCGATCCGTACATCGCCAACGCACGTAGCGACAGCGCCGTCGGCTATATGGGCAAGTTCTCCGGCGTGACGCTCGGCGCGACGTACAGCTTCGGACGCGATGGCTCCGCCGCCGGTGGCCCGTCGGCCACCAACTGTGCGGGCAACGTGGCGGGCAATTACCAGGCATGTAAACAATTCACCGGCCTGATCGGCTACGACTACGAGAACTTCGGTATCTCGGCGTCGTACGACCAGATGCGCGGCAACACGGGCGCTGCGGCACCGCTTACCCGTTCGCAGTACACCGACTCGCACTCGGTCGTCAACGCGTACTACAAGTGGTCGTCGGGGCGCGTGGGCGGTGGCTGGATTCACCGCAACGTGAGCGCCGACGCCGCATCGCTGCGCTCGGACATCTACTTCCTCGGTGTCACCTATCTGCCGACCATCACCTGGGCGTTCGACGCGCAGGCCATTCGTTATCAGTTGAAGAGCCGCGCCAACGCCACGCTGCTCATCGGCCGCGCGACGTACTCGCTGTCCAAGCGCACGTCGCTGTATGGCATGGCTGGCTGGGTGGCGAACAGCCAGAACGGCGCCGTGGCCATTGCCGCAGGCGGCTCGGTCGTCACGGGCGGCAATCAGTTCGGCACGATGCTGGGCATTCAGCACACGTTCTGAGCGGGTGTCCTGACGACGCCAGAAAGCGTCGCATCGCGTGCGTCTGACACGCGCGAAACGTCCGGGGGGGCGGGTCGCGGGTGATGCGATGCGGCGTCACTCCCTGTTGCGCGGCATGCGACGTGGTAGCGGTGCCGCGCGCCACGAGAGAGTGATCCGGCAGACGTCGTGCGGCATGACCGTGCGCAGCCGTACATTCCCCGAGCTGCGTCATTGCGCACGATTTTCCTGCCCGGCCCGGGCAATGACCCTCGCCGCAAGTGCGACGGGTTTCCCGGGCCGCATTTTTTCCCCCGCACACCATATTCCCTGCGATTTCCTTCCCGGCGTTTCGTGTGTTTCACCACCGAATCCGCGTCGCAAAGTCTCGCACATGACCCAACCGGCCGGTTGAGTCGATTTGTCAAAGCGGGCGGTGCGCGCTAGCATCGTGCCTTGCCGTGGCTGCATCGCGTTCTCCGGCAAGCCGGGCGAAGGCCCGGACGGTGTGGCCACCTTCACGTATCTCCTCGCATGAATTCGCTATCCCCGTGCCTTCTTCTCACGTTCTGAGCCGGCGACGCCGGGCGCCCCGCGCCCGCACCGAATACGGCACGCGTGGTCCGGTCTGGCTGTTCGATCTGGACAACACGCTGCATCGCGCGTCGCACGCGATCTTTCCGCGCATCAACCGCGCGATGACCGCCTATATCGCCGAGAAGCTGGGGTTGTCGCAAGATGAGGCCAATCACCTGCGTTTTTCCTATACGGAGCGGTACGGGGCGGTGCTGCTCGGTCTCATCAAGCATCACGCCATCGATCCGCACGAGTTTCTGGCCCGTGTCCACGAGCTGCCGCCGCTGGTCGAGGTGCTGCGGGCGGAACGGGGCGTCGCCCGGCTGCTCGCCGGATTGCCGGGACGCAAGATTCTCCTGACCAACGCGCCTGCAAACTACGCGCTGCCGATCGTCGAAGCGTTGGGCATTCGCCGCTATTTCGAGCGCTGCGTGAGCATCGAAGACATGGCAGACCGGCGCGCCTGGCGGGCCAAGCCCGACGCGATCATGCTGCGCCGGCTGTTGGTGCGCGAGGGGCTCGCACCGCATCGCACATGGCTGGTCGAGGACACCCGTTCGCACCTGAAACACCTGCGGCATTTCGGCATCAGGACGGTCTGGATCACGGGACATCTACCGGTCAGAAACAGTCATGGCGACGTGATGCCGCGCAGTGGGCGCCCACACTACGTGGATATCAAAGTACAATCTCTGCGCGAGTTACGGGCGCGCCTAGCGACCGGGGTCCTAGCCCAGGCCGTCCGACAATCAAATCCCTACCGATAACGACCAGACGATGCAGCAGGAAAACTCTTCGAGCGGTGCCGGGTACGGCGCTGCCGATGCGCTGGAGGCCGCGCCCGCGCCTGTCAAGACAACCCGCCCCAAGCCGGGTGAGCGCCGCGTACAGGTGTTACAGACCCTCGCGGCCATGCTCGAGACGCCCAAGGGCGAGAAGATCACCACGGCCGCGCTCGCCGCACGCCTCGATGTCTCCGAAGCGGCGCTCTACCGCCACTTCGCGAGCAAGGCCCAGATGTTCGAGGGTCTCATCGAGTTCATCGAACAGACCATCTTCGGCCTGATCAATCAGATCTCTGCTCAGGATCAGGACGGCGTGACGCAAGCGCGCGCTATCGTGCTGATGCTGCTCGGTTTCGCCGAAAAGAACCCGGGTATGACGCGTGTGCTGACCGGCGAAGCGCTGGTCGGCGAGCATGAGCGTCTGCAAGAGCGCATGAACCAGTTGCTCGACCGCATCGAGGCGTCGCTGCGCCAGGTGCTGCGTCTGGCGACGGCGCAGGGAGCGCTGCCCGAAACCTTCGACGCCAATTCGCGCGCCAACCTGCTCGTGTCCTACGTGCTTGGCCGCTGGCACCGTTTCGCGAAGAGCGGTTTCAAGCGCTCGCCCGCCGAAGGCGCGGAGCCGCAGGTCGCAGCCCTTCTGCGCTAAGACCGGGTGGTCTGCGCCCTCGGCGCAGATTACGTTATACTTTTGCAACCCGTGACGGGGCCGCCGGAGATCCAGCCGGCCCTGTTGCGATGATTGGCGCGCCGATTTGGTGACTCGCTTGCGGGCGCGCGAATGACACTGCCGGGGGTTCCCGCGCACTGGCATTCATTAAAAATGCGGCTAAAGAGGTCGTGCGCGCCCCCCGCCATTTTTCCGTCGACCCCTTTTCCCGCACAGAACGTTTCAGGACGCCGTCCGTCGATCATTGTCGACAGGGACGCCGGCCACGGCATGTTTCGGACAGGGATCTATGGAATCTTCAATCGGAATCGTCACGCCGCAGCGGATGCATTTCGCGGAGCCGCTACCGCTGCAAAACGGCAGCACACTCGCGGGCTACGACCTGATGGTCGAGACCTATGGCGAACTCAATGCCGATCGCAGCAACGCCGTACTGGTTTGTCACGCGCTCAACGCGTCGCATCACGTCGCCGGTATTGCTGCCGACAATCCCAAGGATGTCGGCTGGTGGGACAACATGGTCGGGCCGGGTAAGCCGCTCGACACCGATCGCTTCTTCGTCATCGGGGTGAACAACCTCGGCTCGTGCTTCGGCTCGACCGGACCGATGAGCCTCGATGAAGCCACCGGCACTCCCTACGGCGCCCGCTTCCCTGTCGTGACGGTGGAAGACTGGGTCAACGCGCAGGCCCGCGTGGCCGACGCGTTCGGCATTCAAAAGTTTGCCGCCGTCATGGGCGGCAGTCTCGGCGGCATGCAGGCGCTCGCGTGGAGCATCATGTATCCCGAGCGCGTCGGTCACTGTCTGGTGATCGCCTCCACGCCGAAGCTCTCGGCACAGAACATCGCGTTCAACGAAGTGGCGCGCTCCGCCATCCTCTCCGATCCCGATTTCCACGGCGGCAACTATTACGCACACGGTGTGGTGCCGCGGCGCGGGTTGCGGGTGGCGCGCATGATCGGTCACATCACCTATCTGTCCGACGAGGACATGGCGACCAAATTCGGCCGGGCGTTGCGTCGTGCCGAAACGCTGGTCGACGGTGTGAAAGCCGCCGGCAAGGAAAACGGCACTGGCAATGGCAACGGCAACGGGCAGGACGATGCCTATCGCTTCAGCTTCGACGTGGAGTTCGAAGTGGAGTCGTATTTGCGCTATCAGGGCGACAAGTTCGCCGAGTATTTCGATGCCAACACCTATTTGCTGATTACGCGTGCGCTCGATTACTTCGATCCTGCGCGAACCGTGGGCGGCAATCTGGCCAAGGCGCTGTCGCACACCACGGCCAAGTACCTGATCGTGTCGTTCACGACCGACTGGCGCTTCGCACCGACCCGCTCGCGTGAGATCGTCAAGGCGCTGCTCGATACGCGCCGCACCGTGAGCTACGCCGAGATCGACGCGCCGCACGGCCACGACGCCTTCCTGCTCACCGATTCGCGCTATCACAACCTGGTGCGCGCCTATTACGAACGTATCGCCCGGGAGGTCGGGGTATGAGTCAGTCCACTGTACCGGCCACGAACGCGCAGGCGGCTTATCTGGCCGCGTCGCGTGACCGCATTTCGGCGTCGCTGGCCGACCGGCCTGATTTCCGGGTCATCGCGCGATGGATCGAACCGTCGTCGCAGGTGCTCGATCTGGGATGCAGCGACGGCTCGCTGCTGCGCCTGTTGATGGACGAACTCGACGTGAGCGGCTATGGCATCGAGATCGACGATGCCGGGGTGCTCGCCTCGGCACAGCGTGGCATCAATGTCGTCCAGCAGAATATGGAAGACGGGTTGAAGCTCTTCGAGGACCAGAGTTTCGATACGGTCATCCTGTCGCAGACGCTGCAGACCATTCACCACACCGCAGACATTCTGCGCGAGACGGTGCGCGTCGGCCGCGAAGCGATCGTGTCGTTCCCGAACTTCGGCTACTGGCCGCACCGCCTGTCGGTATTGCGAGGCCGCATGCCGGTGTCGAAGAGCCTGCCGTTCCAGTGGCACAACACGCCGAACGTGCGGGTGCTGACCATCAAGGACTTCGAGGCGCTGGCGCCGGACGTGGGCGTGAAGATTCTCGATCGCGCGGTGCTTCACAATGGGCGACTCGTGTCCGTGGGCGCGAACTGGCGTGGTAGTCTTGCGGTCTATCGCGTCAAGCGTTCCTGAACCGGCGGCAGCTAACGGGGCAGCGAAGCGCCGGGCCCCTGACGGCTGAAGACACCGGGGGCCGGGTGCCGCGCACCGCAGGCGGCTGGCCCCAACTGTCCTTTCCATGACCGATTCGCTGCCGCCCGCCGACGGGCGCGTCTTCCACCCCACGCGGATGCTCATCTGCGTGATTCTCGGCTTCACCTCCGGCTTGCCGTTGTTCATCCTGCTCAATCTGGTGCAGGCATGGCTGCGCAGCGAGCACGTGGATCTCAAGGCGATCGGCCTGTTCGCCCTGATCCAGTTTCCCTATACGTGGAAGTTTCTGTGGGCGCCGCTCATGGATCGCTTCGCCCCCAACGTTTTCGGATGGAAGCCGGGGCGGCGGCGCGGCTGGATGTTCGTCACGCAATTGCTGGTGGCCGGCGCAGTGGCGCTGATGGGGACCTATTCGCCGCAGCGCGATCTGATGACGATTGCCGCGCTGGCAGCGGCGCTGGCGTTCTTCAGCGCGAGTCTCGACATTTGTCTGGATGCCTATCGACGCGAGTTGCTCTCCGACCGCGAACAGGGGCTGGGCACGGCCATGCATGTGAACGCTTACAAGGTGGCCGGACTCGTGCCGGGCTCGCTGGCCCTCATCATGGCCGACCACCTGCCGTGGTCGCAGGTGTTCTTCGCCACGGCGGCGTTCATGCTGCCGGGTATCGTGATGACGCTCGTCGTCAAGGAGCCGGAGATTCGCGGCACGCCGCCGAAGACGTTGCGCGAGGCCGTGGTCGAACCGTTTCACGAGTTCGTCACGCGCGGCGGATGGTCGCAGGCGTTGCTGGTGCTCGCGTTCATCTTTCTCTACAAACTCGGCGATTCGATGGCGACGTCGCTGGCCACCTCGTTCTATCTCGATCTGGGGTTCACGAAGACGCAAATCGGTGTCGTGGCCAAGGCGACGAGCCTTTGGGCCAGCGTGGCAGGCGGCATCATCGGCGGGATCTGGCTGATCAAGCTCGGCATCAATCGCGGGCTGTGGGTCTTCGGCGTGCTGCAACTGGTGTCGGTGCTCGGCTTCGCGTGGCTCGCGCAAGCCGGCGCGGTCGTCACGGGGCTCGGTGCGGTGATCGCCTTCGAAGCCTTCACGGCGGGGTTGGGCACCGCAGCGTTCACGGCATACATCGCCCGCACGACAGACCCGCGTTATACGGCGACGCAGTTCGCGCTGTTCACGAGTCTGGCCTCGGTGCCGCGCACGTTTGCCAACGCAGGCACCGGCTATATTGTGGACGGCGTTGGCTGGCTGACATTCTTCCTCGTCTGCACGGCGCTCGCGCTGCCCGGCATGCTGCTGTTGCCGAAGGTCGCCCCCTGGGGGGCCGACGACGATGGTGGCGACGGCGTGCCCGCGACGAGCGGATCACGCTGAGCGGAGACGGGGGCCTCCCGTCCCGGGCGCCGTTGTCGTGTCGCGGTGCGGCTCAGGTGCCCCGAAAGGCCACCTTCTGACGCGTGACGACCTGGGTGGCGAAGTCTGCGTCACGCGGAATCGGCTCCCAGAAGAAGTCCCACTGGAAGATCGGGAGAAAGTTGAATTTCCTCGAGCGAAAGATGCCACGGTTGCGTTTGAATTCGCTGTACCGATCGCCTTTGAATTGCCGGTTCACCGACGTGAAAGGCAGAAGGCGTTCCGCGATGTCCGGGAAATCCAGATTCGGGTAATCGCCCCTTAGCTTCTCCAGCGCGGCAAATTGATCCTGGCCAATGATCTGAATGGCGGTCTCAGGCATCGCGTAACGCTGGGCCCACATGACATGCCAGCCCGACTGCGTGTCGTTGATGAAGTTTGCGAGTGGCTGGCTCAGCGCAAATGCATCGGATTCGATGTGGACGATCTTGTCTGCGCCGATGGTGCGTGCAATCGTCACGCTATGAAGGAAGCTGCGCCACCATCCGGGATACAGACTCATGCTTTGCCTTCCCAGATTCTTCTCGAAACGAACGATGCCGTGGACGGGCTGGTGCGCCGAAATGTCGCTGTCCGCCCGCATCGTCTGGATCGTTTCCGCAGGGGGCAGATATGGCGAGCCGTCGTCGATCATGAGGATCTTGTCGGCTTTGATCGGTCCGTTCCGGTAATAGTCCAGCCAGCGCTGATACCGTTGCTGCCAGGCATCGGCATCTTTCATATAGCTGGTGCAAAACAACAGCGTCTTCATCGTGCTATCCGTTACAGCGCGTGATCGTAGTCGACGGTCAGTGGCGCGTGGTCGCTGAACTTGATGTCTCGGAAAACCGAGGTGGTCTTGGCCTTGCTCGCGATGGCCTGCGTGGCGATCTGATAATCGATGCGCCAGCCGACGTTCTTCGCGTAAGCCTGTCCGCGGTTGCTCCACCACGTGTACTGGTCGGCACGCGGATCGAGCGTGCGGAAGACGTCGACGTAGCCATGGTCGTCGAATAACTGCGTGAGCCAGGCGCGCTCTTCGGGCAGGAAACCCGAGTTCTTCAGGTTGCCCTTCCAGTTCTTGATGTCGATTTCCTTGTGCGCGATGTTCACATCGCCGCACAGGATGACTTCGCGCCCCGCCGCCTTGAGTGCGAGCAGGTGCGGCATGAAGTCGGCCATGAAGCGGAACTTGGCGGCCTGACGTTCCTCGCCGCTCGATCCCGACGGGATGTACACGGAGATCACCGACAGATTGCCGTAGCGCACTTCGACGTAGCGGCCTTCGGCGTCGAATTCGGCGTTGCCCCAGCCGATGACGACATCGTCGGGCTCGCGTCGCACGTATACGCCGGCGCCGCTGTAACCCTTCTTTTCCGCGTAGTGAAAGTAGCCTTGATAGTCGTGCGGCTTGAGGAAGTCCGGCGTCATGTCGGGCAACTGCGCCTTGATTTCCTGCACACAGAGAATGTCGGCTTCCTGATTGCCGAACCACTCGAAAAAGCCCTTCTTGGCGGCCGATCGCACGCCGTTCAGATTCGCGGTAATGATGCGCATGAGTGTCGATGCGCCGCGCTCGCGCGGCATGAGGGAAGAAAGGTCAGCGGCAAGGATACCGCAATCGCGAGGCGGTGTCGGACGACGCGGGTTTCGCCGCCCGTGGCCTCTCGCCGGTCTGCGTTTTGCCATAAAGACAAGGGGCAAGACAGGGGAAAAGAGGGGCCCGTTACGTCCGGCGGGCGCCGCCCGCGATGGCCGCCTGCGCGTCTCCGTCGCCGCCGGGGCCGAGGATGTCGCGCGCCAGTGCGAGCCAGCGTCGTGCCGCGTGCGACAGATACGAGTCGCGCCGCCACGCCATCGCCAGATCCCACGGGATCTCCGGATCGCGCACGTCCGTTATCACGAAGCGTTTCGGATCGAGCCGTGCGCAGAAGGGCTCGGGCAGCAGCGCGATGCCCACGCCGTTGTCCACCATCGACGCGATGAAGTCCCATTGGCTCGAGCGTCCTGCAATCTTGGGCGTGAAGCCCGCTCGGCGGCACGCGGCAATCACGAGTTCGGACAACGCAAAGCCTTCGCCGTAAAAGACGAACGGCTCATCGCGCAACTCACCCAGACCGACCCAGGCGCGCCCCTCCCAACGCGAGTCGCGCGGGGCAATCAGACGCAACTGGTAGTGGCACACCGGCAGCACGTCGAGAATGGTGGGGTCGACCGGCAGCAACACTGCGCCGAGTTCGATATCGCCCGCGAGCAGCGCCTGCTCGATGGCGCGTGAGCCGGTTTCGAAGAGCTTCATCTCGATGTCCGGATAGTGTTGATGAAACGCGCCGATCACCGGGATGAACAGATCGCCGCCGAGTGGCGGGATGCCGATGGACAACTCGCCGCGAGCGACCGTTTCCAGATCGGCCAGTTCCTGCCGTAGCCGCGCGTACGCGGCGAGCACGTCCTGACCGCGCTCGAAGACCACGCGTCCCGCATCGGTCAACTGAAGCCGGCGGCCCATGCCGCGCTCCTCGCGCAACATCAGCGGCGTACCCAGTTCGTCTTCCAGCGCCTTGACCATCTTGCTCACGGTCGGCTGGGTGACGAACAACGCTTCGGCCGCCGCCGTGAAGCTCTGCTGTCGCACAACTTCCACAAATCCTCGCAACGCGCGCAGTTCCATTTTGGTTCTCTCGTTGGCACCAAATTGGTGCTATTTCGCGGAAAGCCCTATCCCGTAAGGCTCTCTCATGCACTATTAGGGTTAATACTTAAATTATTCCAATTTGGAATCATTCCGATGATACTAATTCATTATATTTATGTTGCGGTGCTTCCTATACTGCATTTCATACTGATGCCAAACCCGGGAGCCCGACATGACCAAGATGATTGCCAGCCGTCTGTATAGCCGCAGCAAGCGCATTGTCGACGTGGTTTGGCAGATCGCGCTGCTCACGGGCATCTATCTTGTGGCCGATGCTGCATCGCGTCATTTTCATTTGCCGCTGCCTGGCGGCGTGCTGGGTTTGCTCGCCGTCGTGGCACTGCTCATGAGCGGTGTGCTGAAGACCGAGAAGATCAAGCGGGGTGCCGACTGGTTTCTGGCCGAGATGCTCCTCTTCTTCGTGCCGATGGTCGCGGCCGTGATGCAATACACCGATCTGCTGCGTCACGAAGGTTTGCAATTGCTCGCCGTGATCGGCGTCGGCACGGTGCTCGTGATGGTGTCGACCGCACTGGCCGTCGATCTGGCTTGCCGTGCTGAGCGCCGCATGAAGCGCGCCTTCGTTCGCATCCCGGCGGTTCGCCGCGCGCATGCGCACGACGCACGCTGATGCTGCGCGAGCCGGTTTTTACCGTCATGACGCTTGATAGCGCTTACCGGGTCTTGCCATGAATCATACGGCGCTGCTGCTGCTCGTTCTCACGGTCGTGCTCTATTACGTGTCGAAGCGCCTTTACGCGCGCTTCGGCAAGGTGTGGCTCGGCCCGGCGATTCTCGCGCCGATCCTGCTCATCGCCGTGATGGTTGGCGGCGACATTTCTTACGCGACATATATCTCCGACTCGCGCTGGCTGGTTTGGCTGCTCGGCCCCACGACGATTGCATTCGCCGTACCGATCTACGAGCACCGCGACATCATTCGCCGGCATGCGTTTGCGCTGATCGTTGGCGTGCTCGTCGCGATGATCGTGGCCGTGGGCAGTTCCTTCGTGCTCGCCCGCTTGTTCGAGCTGCCGCCCGAGATGGCGCGCAGTCTGCTTGCCCGCTCGATCTCGACGCCGTTCGCGCTGGCGGTGTCCGATCAGGTCGGCGGCTCGCGCGATCTGGTGGGGCTCTTCGTCATCATCACCGGGTTCATCGGCATGTTGCTCGGCGAGGCGTTGCTCTCGTGGCTGCCGTTACGTACCCGCATGGCGCGCGGCGCACCGTTCGGTGCCGGCGCTCATGGTTTCGGCACCGCCAAGGCTCGCCAGATCGGTAGCGAAGAGGGGGTGGTAGCCAGCCTCGTCATGATGATCAACGGCATTCTGATGGTGTTCGCCGCGCCGCTGCTCGCGCATCTGCCTATCTGACGGTTCGCAGGTCGTACGGCTGTCATCATCCTCACAAAAAATAACCCTTCAGGCCAGGCTGACGCCTGCCGCTCGCGCATCAGTTTTGCTACAATGCCCGGATCTTGAGGAGCGTTGCGACAGCCATTGTGCTGCCAGGCTCAAGATCCTTCCTATTGGCCGCGCCGGCCGCCGGTTTTCCTACGGATAGCATGGCGTGTGAGCCTCAAGAACGGCGCTCACGTCCCACTATCTAGTCATTATTTAGAGAAAGGAGGCGTGATGAACGCCGTAGTCGATTCGAAATTCACCGATTTCCACGTTGCCGATATCAACCTTGCCGGCTGGGGCCGCAAGGAGCTGACCATCGCCGAGAGCGAAATGCCGGGCCTGATGGCCACGCGTGCCGAGTTCAAGGCCAGCCAGCCGCTCAAGGGCGCACGCATTGCCGGTTCGCTGCACATGACCATCCAGACGGGCGTGCTCATCGAAACGCTCGTCGCCCTCGGTGCCGAAGTGCGTTGGGCCTCGTGCAACATCTTCTCGACGCAAGACCACGCCGCGGCGGCTATCGCTGCGGCCGGCATTCCCGTGTTCGCCTTCAAGGGCGAAACGCTCGACGAGTATTGGGAATACAGCCACCGCATCTTCGAATGGCCGAACGGCGAGTTCGCCAACATGATTCTCGACGACGGCGGCGACGCCACGCTGCTGCTGATTCTGGGCAGCAAGGCCGAGAAGGATCTGTCGGTCGTTGCCAACCCGACCAACGAAGAAGAAGTCGCGCTGTACGCCGCTATCAAGCGTCACATCGAAAGCGACCCGCAGTGGTACAGCAAGCGCCTGTCGCAAATCAAGGGCGTGACCGAAGAGACCACCACGGGCGTGCACCGTCTGTATCAGATGGAAAAAGACGGCACGCTGCCGTTTCCGGCCATCAACGTGAACGACTCGGTCACCAAGTCGAAGTTCGACAACCTGTACGGCTGCCGCGAGTCGCTGGTCGACGGTATCAAGCGCGCGACCGACGTGATGATCGCCGGCAAGATCGCCCTCGTGGCGGGTTACGGCGACGTGGGCAAGGGCTGTGCGCAAAGCCTGCGCGGTCTGGGCGCCACGGTGTGGGTCACGGAAATCGATCCGATCTGCGCCCTGCAAGCTGCCATGGAAGGCTACCGCGTGGTGACGATGGAATACGCCGCCGACAAGGCCGACATCTTCGTGACGGCCACGGGCAACTTCCACGTGATCGACCACGACCACATGGCCGCCATGAAGCATCAGGCCATCGTGTGCAACATCGGTCACTTCGACTCGGAAATCAACGTGGCGTCGACCCGCAAGTACGAGTGGGAAAACATCAAGCCGCAGGTCGATCACATCATCTTCCCGGACGGCAAGCGCATCATCCTGCTGGCGGAAGGCCGCCTCGTGAATCTGGGCTGCGCCACGGGCCACCCGTCGTTCGTGATGAGCAACTCGTTCACCAACCAGACGCTCGCGCAGATCGAACTGTTCGTTGACGGCGCCAAGTACAAGAACAGCGTGTACGTGCTGCCGAAGCATCTGGACGAGAAGGTGGCGCGTCTGCACCTGGGCCGTATCGGTGCCGACCTGACCGTGCTGACCGACGATCAGGCGAAGTACATCAGCGTCGACAAGAACGGTCCGTTCAAGCCGGCGCACTATCGCTATTGATTGGTATCGGGCCCGCGCCTGTGTGTGACGAACGCATGGGCGACGGGGCACGGTATGGCGCGGCGGCGCCTGTTGCCGCCGCGTCGGGTTTCACCACTGCCGGTGCCGGGGCTGACGTCCCGCACGGGTCTGTTCTTCGGAGCTTGCCATGCGTCTGCTGCTGATTTGGCTCATCAATGCCATTGCGCTTCTCATCCTGCCGTACATCGTGTCGGGCATTCAGCTCAAGGGCATCGGCACGGCACTGATCGTTGCGATCGTGCTTGGCCTGATCAACGCGTTTCTGCGGCCGCTGCTCGTCGTACTGACGTTGCCGGTCACGGTGCTCTCGCTGGGGTTGTTCATCTTCGTGATCAACGCCTTGCTGTTCTGGCTCGCCTCGCATGTCGTGAAGGGCTTCGAAGTCTCGGGATTCTGGGCGGCGCTCTTCGGTTCGCTGCTGTACAGCTTGATTTCGTGGATTCTGTCGGCGCTGGTGTTCGGCGGCGACCGCGCCACTAACGTGTAAGTGTCGGCGCATCGCCGTCGACAGTGCTTTGCAGGAAACCCGTAGTCATGTCGCAAGCGCTTCGTGCCGATCAGGCCCTCGTGTCCCGGGGGCTGGCCGCATCTCGTACCGCCGCTCAACGCCTCATTGATGCCGGTCGCGTGTATTACACCGGCACCGAAACGGCGCTGAAAAAGGCCAGTCAGGTCGTGGCGGGCGACGAAGACCTCGAAGTGCGGGCGGCGGCCGACGGTTTGCCCGGCGAGGACCGCTATGTGTCGCGCGGCGGGTTGAAGCTGGCCGGTGCGCTGGCGCAGACAGGACTCGACGTTGCAGGCCGTGTCGCGCTCGACGTGGGCCTGTCGACCGGCGGCTTTGCGGACTGTCTGTTGCAGGCGGGCGCCGCGCAGGTCGTTGGCGTGGACGTCGGTCACGGGCAACTGCATCAACGTCTGGCGGGCGAGTCGCGTCTCGTCTCGCTCGAAGGGATCAATGCCCGGCATCTGTCGCGCGAGATGCTCGACGAACGTCTGGCGCCGCCCGCAGCGGAAGACGGCACGCACAACACCCAGGTCGCGGCAATCGCCGCCGTACCGGAAGCGGGCTTCGACCTGATCGTCGGAGACGTGTCGTTTATTTCGCTGACGCTGATACTGCCTGCGCTCGCTCCCCTGCTGGCCGCGTCGGGCGATCTGCTGATGCTGGTCAAGCCGCAGTTCGAAGTGGGGCGCGAGCACATCGGTCGCGGAGGCCTCGTGAAAGATGCCGCGCAGTATGCGCAAGTGGAGACAAAAATCCGCACCGCCTGTGAAGCGCTGGGACTGACGGTAGCCGCGTGGCTCGACAGCCCCATCGCCGGGGGTGACGGCAACCGGGAGTTTTTCGTGCATGCGACGCGCGCGGCATGAGCGGCTCTCTCGATAACAAGACGATCATGACGCAACCTTCCTTCAGTTTCGAATTCTTCCCGCCCAAGACCGCCGACGGCGCGGAAAAGCTGCGCGCCACGCGTCAGCAACTGTTCCCGCTGGGCCCCAAATTCGTCTCGGTGACGTTCGGTGCCGGCGGCTCGACGCAGCAGGGTACGCTCGATACGGTCATCGAAATCCAACGCGAAGGCGTGGAAGCGGCGCCGCACCTCTCGTGTGTCGGTTCGACCAAGGAAAATATTCGCCAGATCCTTGAGACGTATCGCGCGAACGGCATCCGTCACATCGTGGCGTTGCGCGGCGATATGCCGTCCGGGATGGGCGAGATCGGCGAGTTCCGTTATGCGTCGGAGCTGGTCGAGTTCATTCGTGCGGAGACGGGCGAATGGTTCCACATCGAGGTGGCGGCCTATCCGGAATACCACCCGCAGGCGAAGTCGCCGCGTCTGGACCTCGAGCATTTCGCCAACAAGGTGAAAGCCGGTGCGAACGCCGCGATCACGCAGTACTTCTTCAATGCAGACGCCTATTTCCGCTTCGTCGACGACGCTTCGCGTCTGGGCGTGGCGGTGCCGATCGTGCCGGGCATCATGCCCATCACGAACTATTCGCAGATGATGCGTTTCTCGGAAATGTGCGGTGCTGAAGTGCCGCGCTGGATTGCCAAGCGCCTCGAGGGCTTCGGCGACGACCGCGAGGCGATCCGCGCCTTCGGGCTCGATGTGGTGACGGTGCTGTGTGAGCGTTTGCTCGCTGGCGGGGCGCCGGGGTTGCACTTCTATACCCTCAACGCTGCTTCGGCGACCAAAACGATGTGGCAGCGCCTCGGTCTGTGAGGCGCCACGCAATCGATGGCTGGTAGGCGGGTGGATTGGAAGTCAATCCTGATCATAATTAAGTGATTTCCTAATCAAAAACACCACAAATAGGCGATTTGCTAGGGATTTGGCGTGTTGTGACGCAAGGGAAGCTTCAGTAATATCCCTCGTGGGCCCGGCGGCCGATCGTCGCCGGGCGTCATCTCAGATCCCGAGGAGCCTATGAAACAGACTCACACCCTGCGTTTGCTTTTGGCTGCGACCTTGCTTGCCGGTGCGGCTGTGATCCCGCCCGCTGCGGCAGTCGAGCTCCCGAACAAAACCCTCGTGTATTGCTCCGAGGGCAGCCCCGCCGGTTTCGATCCGGGGCAACTCACCACTGGCACCGACTTCGATCCTGCCGACGCGATCTATAACCGCCTCATCGCCTTCGTACCGGGAGAAACCGGTGTAATGCCGTCGCTCGCGGAGAAATGGGACATCTCGCCGGACAACAAGGTCTACACGTTCCATCTGCGCCGCGGCGTCAAGTTCCACACCACCGAATACTTCACGCCCACGCGCGACTTCAATGCCGAGGACGTGAAGTTCACTTTCGATCGCATGGGCGATCGGGAGATGCCGTTCCGCAAGGCCTATCCGGCCGAGTTTCCGTATTTCGTCGACATGGGGCTTCAGGCGGACATCGACCGCATCGAGATCGTCGACCCGTACACCGTGCGTTTCGTGCTGAAGAAGGTCGACGCGCCGTTCATTCAGAATCTGGCGATGTCGTTCGCGTCGATCCTCTCGAAGGAATACGCGGACAAGCTGCTCGCGGCGAACAACCCCCGCGACATCGCGCTCAAGCCGGTCGGCACCGGCCCGTTCATCTTCCGCAGCTACACGAAGGACGCCACGCTGCGCATGGATGGCAACAAGGCTTACTGGAATGCGAATCTGCCGCCGAAGGTCGGCAAGCTGATCTTCGCGATCACGACCGACGCGAACGTCCGTATCCAGAAGCTCAAGCGCAACGAATGTCAGGTGGCGACTTACCCGCGTCCGGCTGACGTCGATGCGCTCAAGGCCGATATCTCGGCACAAGGCAAGGCCTCGAAGCTGAAGATGCCCGATCAGGTGGGCTTCAACCTCGGCTACGTGGCGTACAACGTGCAGAAGAAACCGCTCGATCGCGTGGAGGTGCGTCAGGCACTCGACATGGCGATCAACAAGAAGGCGATTCTTCAGTCCGTCTACGGCTCGGCCGGACAATTGTCGAACGGCGCGCCGATGCCGCCCACGCAATGGTCCTACGACAAGAACATCAAGTCGGCCAGCTACGATCCCGAGAAGGCACGCGCACTGCTCGACAAGGCCGGCGTGAAGAATATCGAGATCACGCTGTGGGCAATGCCGGTGCAACGTCCGTACAATCCGAACGGCAAGCTCATGGCTGAAATGATTCAGGCCGACTGGGCGAAGATCGGCGTGAAGGCCAACATCGTCACGTACGAATGGGGCGAGTACATCAAGCGTGCCAAGGCGGGTGAACACGACGCACTGCTCATCGGCTGGACCGGCGACAACGGCGATCCGGACAACTGGCTCGGCGTGCTGCTCGGCTGCGACTCGATGAACGGCAACAACTTCTCGAAGTGGTGCTACAAGCCGTTCGACGACCTCATCAAGCAGGCACGTCAGACCACGGACGTTGCAACGCGTACGAAGCTCTACACGCAAGCGCAGGAGATCTTCGCGCAGCAACTGCCGTTCTCGCCCATCGCGCACTCCACGCAGTACAAGCCGATGGCCACGAACGTGAAGGGCTTCAAGCTCAGCCCGTTCAGCCGCAACAGCTTCGCCGGTGTGTCGCTGGACTGATCGAGTCCCGCAGCACGGCAATCCATAGGCATCAAGCAGGCAGACCCGGCCGCCGCGCCCGGCTCTGCCTGCCGCACCAAGACAAAAGATCGTCTATCACTGATTAACGCGGCACTGCGCCATCCGTCCCTGCGCCGGGGCCGGGCGGTGCGCGAAGCCCCCACGGAACCCTCCTATGCTGAGATTCGTCCTGAGACGACTGGGCATGGTGATCCCGACTTTCATCGGCATCACTATCCTGGCGTTCGCGCTCATACACCTGATTCCTGGCGATCCGATCGAAGTCCTCGTGGGCGAGCGCAACCTCGACCCCGTGATGCACGCGGAAGCAATGAAACGGCTCGGCCTCGACCAGCCGCTCACCACGCAATATTTCGTTTATCTGAAGCACGCGGCGCAGGGCGACCTCGGGCGCTCCATCGTCACCAATGAAGGTGTGCTTCACGAGTTCTTCTCCCGCTTCCCCGCCACGCTGGAACTGGCCCTGTGCGCGATGATCTTCGCGCTTGTGATCGGTTTGCCCGCGGGTGTCGCCGCTTCGCTCAGGCGCGGCAAGATGCTTGACCACACCACGATGGGCGCGGCGCTCACGGGCTACTCCATGCCGATCTTCTGGTGGGGCCTGCTGCTCATCATGCTGTTCTCCGTCGATCTGCAATGGACGCCGGTGTCCGGGCGCATCGGCGTGGAGTACGACGTGCCCAGCGTCACCGGCTTCATGCTGATCGACACATTGCTCTCGGGAGACGAAGGCGCCTTCGGCTCGGCAGTGAGCCATCTGATTCTGCCGACGATCGTGCTCGGCACCGTGCCGCTCGCGGTGATTGCCCGCATGACGCGCTCGGCCATGCTCGAAGTGCTTCGCGAGGACTACATCCGCACGGCACGCGCGAAGGGGCTCTCGCCGTGGCGTGTGATCGTGGTGCATGCGCTGCGCAACGCGCTGATTCCCGTCATTACCGTGATCGGTCTGCAAGTCGGTACCTTGCTCGCCGGCGCGGTGCTCACCGAGAACGTGTTCTCGTGGCCCGGCATCGGCAAATGGCTGATCGATGCCATTCTGCGACGCGACTATCCGGTGGTGCAGGGCGGCATTCTGCTCATCGCGACGGGCGTGATTCTGGTCAACCTGCTGGTCGACGTGCTTTATGGCGTCGTCAACCCGCGCATTCGGCACTGAGGGAGGTCAACGATGAGTGACATGCCTGCTACGCTGCCGCCTCCCGCCGCCGTGACGGCCACGCCTCGCGCGCATCTGGTCCGGGAGTTTCTGCGCAGCTTTACCGCTAACCGTGGCGCGACGGCTGCGGCCATCGTGCTGTTGCTGATGTTTGCGGCGGCAATTTTTGCGCCGCTGATCGCGCCGCACAGTCCCATCGAGCAATACCGCGATTTCGTGAAGGTTCCGCCGGCATGGTTCGAAGGCGGCAACGCCCGGTTCCTGCTCGGGACGGACGAGGCCGGGCGCGACATTCTTTCGCGCCTGATTTTCGGTGCGCGGTTGTCGTTCTGGATCGGCTTGTCGTCGGTGGTGCTTTCGCTGATTCCGGGCATCCTGCTCGGTTTGCTCGCGGCGTTTTTCCCGCGTTGGCTCGATACGCCGATCATGCGCTTGATGGACATGATGATGGCGCTGCCGTCGCTGCTGCTGGCCGTGGCCGTCGTGGCCGTGATCGGTCCGGGGCTCGCCAACACCACCATCGCCATTGCCATCGTGACGTTACCTGCCTACGTGCGTCTGACGCGTGCGGCGGCCATCGGCGAGTTGCAGCGCGAGTATGTCGTGGCTTCGCGCATGGCCGGTGCGGGCACGCTGCGGCTGATGTTCTCGACGGTGCTGCCGAACTGTTCGGCGCCGCTCATCGTGCAGGCCACGCTGAGCTTCTCGGTGGCCATTCTCGATGCGGCGGCGCTCGGCTTTCTCGGCCTGGGCGTGCAACCGCCGCTCGCGGAGTGGGGCTCGATGCTCGCGTCAGCCCGCGACTACATGGAAAGTGCCTGGTGGATTGTCACGCTGCCGGGACTTGCGATCGTCATTTCGGTGCTCGCGATCAATCTGGTCGGCGACGGCCTGCGCGATGCACTCGACCCCAAACTGAAGCGAATCGCATGAGTCTGCTCTCCATTCGAAACCTATCGGTCGACTTCGACGGCGCGCGTGCCGTCGACGCCATCGACCTGAACGTCGGCCTGGGCGAGATTCTCGGCGTGGTCGGGGAATCCGGCTCGGGCAAGAGCGTGACGATGCTCGCGCTCATGGGACTCATCGATGCGCCCGGCCGTGTGCGTGCCGACGAAGTGCGCTTTGACGGACGCGACTTGCTGGGTGCGTCGGCGCGCGAGCGGCGAAGCATCGTCGGGCGCGACGTGTCGATGATCTTTCAGGACGCGCTCACGAGTCTGAATCCGAGCTACACCGTCGGCTACCAGATCGGCGAAGTGCTGCGCCGTCACATGGGACTGCGCGGCAAGGCGTTGAAGGATCGCATCGTCGAACTGCTGGAGCAGGTCGAGATTCCCGATGCGGCCAACCGGCTCGGCGCCTATCCGCATCAACTGTCCGGCGGGATGAACCAGCGCGTGATGATCGCCATGGCGATTGCCTGCCGTCCGAAGCTGCTGATTGCCGACGAGCCGACGACCGCGCTCGACGTCACGATTCAGGCGCAGATCATGGCCCTGCTGCTGCAATTGCAGAAGGACTACGGCATGGCGCTGGTGCTGATTTCGCACGACCTTGCCGTGGTGGCGGAGGTCGCGCACCGGGTGGCTGTCATGTATGCGGGGCAGGTGATCGAAGTCCAGCAGGTGCCGGCGCTGTTCGACGCGCCGCATCATCCGTACACGGAAGCCTTGCTTTCGGCCATTCCCGAGCACAACCGGGGCGTGCGCCGTCTGCGCACGCTGCCGGGGGTGGTGCCGGGCCGGGACGACCGTCCCGTGGGCTGTCTGCTCTCGCCGCGTTGTCCGTACGCCGACGACCATTGCCGCACCGTGCCACCCGCGCTCGAGCCCTATACCGGGCCGCAGGCCATCGGTTCGCCGCTGGTGCGGTGCTTCAAGCCGCTGCCGCATGTGGCGGCAGGCGCACAGACGACAGGAGGGGCGCAATGAGTGAGACCGTTTTCGCGACGCCTCCGGGGGCTCCCGAGGGACCTGTGCCCAACGACAGCGGCAGCGGCCGCGACGGCGGCCCGTTGGTGTTGGCCGCGCAGGAGTTGACGCGCTTCTACACGGTGAACCGCGGATTGATGCGCGCACAGGCCACCGTCAAGGCGTTGAATGGTGTGTCGTTCACGCTGGCTGCGGGTCGCACGTTGGCGGTGGTTGGCGAATCGGGGTGCGGCAAATCGACGCTGGCCCGGGTGTTGACGTTGATCGAACCCCCGACGTCCGGCAGACTCGCCATCGATGCCATCGAGACTACGGGGGCGTCGGCGGGAGCGCTGGCGCCGCTGCGCACGCGCATTCAGATGGTGTTCCAGAACCCATACGCCTCGCTCAATCCTCGTAAGACCGTGGGGCAGGCGCTCGACGAGCCATTGGCTATCAATACCTCGCTCAGCCGTGCGGAGCGGGGCGAGAAGATTGCCGAGATGATGCGCACGGTCGGGCTGCGCCCGGAGCATGTGGCGCGATATCCGCACATGTTCTCGGGGGGGCAGCGGCAGCGGGTGGCGATTGCCCGGGCGATGATCATGTCGCCGGCCATTGTGGTGGCCGACGAGCCCGTTTCGGCCCTGGATGTCTCAATTCAGGCACAGATCCTGAATCTTTTCATGGATTTGCAGGACCGATACGCGACGAGTTACGTGTTCGTGTCGCATAATCTCGCGGTGGTCGAGCATGTGGCCGACGACGTCATGGTGATGTACCTTGGCCGCGCGGTCGAACACGGTCCCAAGGCCGCCGTGTTCGGCAAGCCGCTGCATCCGTACACCAAGGCACTGATGTCGGCGACGCCGGCGATCAAGCCGTCCGAGCGGCGCGTGAAGATTCCGCTGATCGGCGAGCTGCCATCGCCGTTGCGGCCGCCGCCGGGGTGTGCGTTTGCGCCGCGCTGTCCGTATGCCATCGACCGTTGCCGCGGGGAAGTGCCGCAATTGCGCAAGCTCGAAGGACGTCTGGTGGCGTGCCATCGGGTTGAAGACATTGAGGGATAACGAGATTGGGTGGACCACCACGCGCGACGCAGGTGCGCCGGGGCGTTGCATTGACCGGTTGGCTGCTCGGCTGCCTGCTGATGACGCTCGCCGTCACGTTGGACGCCGCGTCGAGCGTGACGCCGGTGGCCATGACGCCGCGCACGCTGCCGCTGGTGGTGCCCGAGCCCGGCGAGGCGCCGCCGGGCGCCAATCTCCCGTTCTACGAAGCCCGCAAGGGCGACATGACCATCTACGTGATGGGCACCCTGCACGTCGGCAAGCCCGACGACTATCCGTTCCGCAAAGTGGTGGTCGATGCGTTGCGCGTGTCGGCGGTGGTGGCGTTCGAGCTGTCGCCCGACGATCTGACGATGTCGCAGGACGATGTCCAGAAGTACGGCATGTGCTCGCGTGCCTGTTTGCCGAAGATGATTCCGGCGCCGTTATGGCGTAAGTTGCGCGACCGCCTGAAAAACAATCCGGCGATGCTTGCCGAGATTCGTCATATGCGTCCGTGGCTGGCGGCGCTGCTCGTCGAGACATTGGATTCGATGGGGGCCGACCTGCAAACGGAGTACGGCACCGAGAACCAGTTGGAGAACATCTATCGCGGGCGTATCGTCGGCCTCGAGTCGCTTGCGGAACAAATGGACGCCTTCACCGGGCTGACGGCAGCCCAGCAGAACGAGTTGCTGGCGCAGGAGCTGGTGCTCACGCCCAAGACGGCGACGGCACAGGTGGAGGAGTTGCATCGCCTGTGGCGCGCGGGAGATGCCGAACTGGTATTCGACTGGTCGCAGGGCAAGTCTGCGCAAGTGCGCCGCAACGTGGCGCTGGCCGACGCCATCGACGAGCGCATTCTGTACTCGCGAAACCGGCGTTTTCTGGCGCGCATGCTGTTCCTGGCAGACTCGGGCAAGCCGGTCTTCGTCGCTATCGGCACACTCCACCTCGGTGGTCCGCATGGCGTGCTGCAACTGCTGCGCGAGCACGGATTTTCGGTCGCGCAACGGTAGCCCCGGGGGCGCACCTCGGAGTAGCGGGCGATCCGGCGGATCCCCCGGGAAATGCGCCGGCGTAGCGCGCCTCTTCAGGGCACGAGCCGTTCAGGATCGCGTGGCACAAACGCGGCTTCCTTCACATTCGATAGGCCGAGGAGCTTCATGATGACCCGCTCGACGCCAAGCCCAAACCCGCCGTGTGGCGCGCAGCCGTAACGGAAGTTGTCCAGATAGTGGGTGATCGACGCAAGATCCACGCCTTTCTCCACCGCCTGCTCACAGAGCACGTCATAGCGATGCTCGCGCACCGCGCCCGTCGTAATCTCGATTCCTTTGAAAATCAGATCGAAGCTCTTCGTGACACCCTGCTCGCGGTTCCATTGGTGATAAAACGGGCGTTTCGCGATCGGATAGTCGCTCACAAAGATCAGGTCGCAGCCGAGTACCTTGTATAGCAGGCTTTCACCTTCATCGGGCAGGTCTTGCGCGGGCCCGAGTGGCATGCCGTGTTCGCCGAGTATGCGTTTGGCCTCGCTCAGGCTCAGATAGGTGGCGGTTGGCTCCAGCGGCAGGTCAACGCCGAATAGCGTTTTCACCTCCTCGGCAAAACGCTGGAGTTGGGCAAACGCATATCTGAGCATCTGCTCCTCGAACGTCATCACGTGCGCGGTCTCGAAGACCCACGCAAGCTCGACGTCCAGCCCCGTGAATTCGGTCATATGCCGGCTGCTCCGGCTTTCTTCTGCCCGAAACACCGGCCCGATTTCGAAGACGCCTTCAAGGCCCGAGGCAATCCCCATCTGTTTGTAGAATTGCGGCGATTGCGCCAAATATGCTTCTGTGTCGAAATAGCCCACGCGAAACACCTGCGCGCCGCTTTCACTGGCGTTACCCATCAGCTTCGGCGTATGCAATTCCGTGAGGCCTCTGCCCAGCGCAAACTCCCGGCACGCGAATTCGAACGCGCTACGCAAGCGCAGCATCAGTTGCCACTTCGGCACCTTCAAGTCCACTACCCGGGCGTTGAAGCGAAGATCGACGCTGCTCGCTTCGGTGATGGGGAACGGCTGTGCTTTGGAAAACACCTCCACCGACAGTACCTGCATTTCCACACCGAACGTCTTACTCTGAGCCGCCGCGATTATCTTGCCGGTTGCGGCGAACGTCGACCCTGTCAGTAATTGGCTCACGCATGCGTGCTCGACGGCCGACGATTTGTCGACAACCAGTTGAAGCTTGCCCGTCGCGTCGTGAGCGAGCAGGAACTGCAAGTTCTTTTGATCTCTCAGCACATCCAGCGTCAGATACAGCGTTACAACCTCGCCAACATGGTGTTTCACGTCTTCGACCCGGGTTCTCATGGGCTTCTACCTCGATAAAAAGTGTGCGGAAATAAAAAAAGGCACTCAGTTCATGAGTGCCTTTGGCTTGACGGTGCTTATTCTCAACAGACAAATAATCTCCTGTCACCCAAAGGCGACAAATTATTATTCAGGCTGAAACGGCTGAAGCAGTACATAGTCCGGAGAGAAGAAGTCAACGTTTCTGGATCGGGTTTCGGTTTGCGCTCACAGCTAACCGCAGCGGCCGCGTCGGGCTAGAAACCCTTCAAAAGGCAACCGCTGGACACCACAGTAACGTATTTCGCGGCAAAGCGCAAAACGGCCTCGACGTACCCCGGAACGTCGATTGAGCCCGTCGGCGCGTCACCTCAAGCCAGCATTCCCCGCGCCTCGATAAAACTGATGATCTCCTGAAGGCCTTTGCCTTCCTTCATGTTCCCCATGACGAAAGGGCGCATGCCGCGCATCTTTTGCGTATCCGAGCGCATGATGTCGAGCGACGCGCCGACGTAGGGGGCGAGATCGGTCTTGTTGATGACGAGGAGGTCCGACTTGGTAATGCCCGGCCCTCCCTTGCGTGGAATCTTCTCGCCGCCTGCAACATCGATGACGTAGATCGTGAGATCCGACAGTTCAGGACTGAACGTGGCGGCGAGGTTGTCGCCGCCCGATTCGATGAAAACCACATCGGCGTCGGGAAAGCGTTCGAGCATGCGCTCGACGGCTTCCAGATTGATCGAGGCGTCTTCGCGAATGGCCGTATGCGGGCAGCCGCCCGTCTCGACGCCAAGAATACGTTCGGGCTCAAGCGCACCGGCCACCGTCAGCAGGCGCTGATCTTCCTTCGTGTAGATGTCGTTGGTGATGACGACGAGATCGTAGCGCTCGCGCATGGCTTTGCAGAGCATCTCGGTCAGGGTGGTTTTACCGGAGCCGACCGGGCCTCCGATGCCGACACGCAGCGGCGGATTCTTCTTGGTACGACGGGCGTTGGCAGAAGTCGTCATGGCGAATGTCGTGGGTGGCGGGGAAAAGGTGAACAGGGAAAAGGGCGAAAAAGCAAAAAGGAGACGCGACGTATCGCGTCTCACGAACGGAACAGGCGCGAATACTGTGTCTCGTGACGCGACGCGAGAATGGCGAGCGCCGGAGAAAACGTATTGATCTCGTCGTCAGGCAGCGATGCTGCCCGGCGGGCCGCTTCGACCACGCGAGGGCGCAGCGCGACAATCACGCGTTGCGCCGCGAGTTGTCCGAGCGGAACCGCCTTGAGCGCACCGGCCACCTGGTTCTCCAGCCAACTGAACGCGTAAGCGACCAGCGTGTCGGCCAGCGGGGCGCCATGGGTCAACGCCGCAAAGGCGAACGCCGTCGCCAACGCCATCGGGCGCAGCGCGGCCAGGTGCTCCCGCTGCGCAGGCTCGCCCCATTCGAGCGAGAGCGCGAGTTGTGTGAGCGACCAGCCCATCTGCTCGGTCTCCGCGCGTAATTCGGCGGCCTCGCGCGTGGCGAGCAGCCAGTCGTTTACGCGGGTGAGCGACGCGATGTCGTTCGCTTGCCAGTGACGCCACTGCCGGGCGAGCAGTGCCATCTCTCCCGTCGTGAAAACGCCATCGAGCTGACTGGCGATCCAGCGCTCGGCACTCGGGGCGTCGTGAACGATGCCGTGCTCGACAGCGGCTTCAAGGCCCTGTGAATAGCTGAAGGCGCCAATGGGCAGCGCCGGCGAGGCGAGATGAAGCAGCGCCGCGAGCGATTGCAGCGACGCGGTGGCAACCGGTTCAGTGAGAGGGCTGGCCAGACTTGCCGTCATCGGTCGGACTCACAGGGAAAGCCTCGCCGCCAGCAGTACTACCGGCCGGCGTATGGGAATGGTCGTGCCCGCAATCGGGGCCATGTACATGATCCGGCATGTGATCGTGACTGCACCCCGGGCCATGAACGTGACCATGATCGTCACCGTGCGAATGAGCATGCGAGTGCCCATGACTATGGTCATGCTCGTGGTCGTGATCGTGCGAATGTCCGTGATGCTCGTGGAACACCTGCTGAGCGATCGCAAAGTCTTCGGCAAAAGTCGCATCGTGACCGTGCTTGTGTCCGCCGCCATAGGCGCCCGCTTCGGGCTCGAACGGCATCAGGGCTTCGGCCACGTCGACATCGAGTCGCAGCAGCATGTCGCGCAGCACCGGATCGAATTCGAGCTTGAGATAGCCGTCGCCGACTTCCACCGGGGTATGCCGGTTGCCCAGGTGGTACGCCGCGCGGGCGAGCGCGAGCGCCGTGGCCGCTGTCACCAGCAACACCGTCTCGGCGGCGGCTTCCACCCGAATGAGGCCACCGTCGTCGGCCACGAGCACGTCGCCGCCGCGCAACACGGTGCCGCGTGGCAGGAACAGGGCGACGTCTTCGCCGGTTTCCAGCGTGGCGCGCAGACGGCTCTTGCTGCGGGCGTCGAACGGCAACACGAGCGCCGGGGCACGGCGCGCGAGCGGCGCAGCGATACGTCCGGCTTCCAGGCGTTTCTCTACACGACGCAGCGTCGACGACGGCACGTTCTGCGCAGAGGCGGGTGATTCGGAATCTTGCGGCATGGATCAGAAAAGGAAGTAGCGTTGCGCCATCGGCAGCACGGTCGCCGGCTCGCACGTCAGCAACTGACCATCCGCGATGACCTGATAGGTCTCGGGGTCGACGCTGATGTGCGGCAACCAGTCGTTGTTGATCATGTTGGCCTTGGTCACCTGCCGGATATTGCGCACCGGCACGATGCGCTTGGTCAGCCCGTAACGGCCAGCCACATCGCCATCGTACGCCGCCTGCGACACGAACGTGAGGCACGTGCGCGCCATCGCCCCGGCGCGTGCGCCGAACATCTCGCGGTAGTGCACCGGCTGGGGTGTCGGGATCGACGCGTTCGGGTCGCCCATGAGCGCCGTCGTAATCATGCCGCCCTTGAGAATCAGCGTCGGCTTCACGCCGAAGAATGCCGGTTCCCACAACACCAGATCGGCCCATTTGCCCACTTCGACCGAGCCGATTTCGTGGGCCATGCCGTGCGTGATCGCGGGGTTGATCGTGTACTTCGCGACGTAACGTTTGACGCGGAAGTTATCGGCCTGCGCCGTATCGGTACCCAGCGCCCCGCGCTGCACCTTCATCTTGTGGGCGGTCTGCCACGTGCGCATGACGACTTCGCCTACGCGCCCCATCGCCTGCGAGTCCGAGGAGATCATCGACAGCGCGCCCAGATCATGCAGGATGTCCTCGGCGGCAATCGTCTCGCGCCGGATGCGCGATTCGGCGAAGGCGATGTCTTCCGCAATGGCCGGATCGAGGTGATGACAGACCATCAACATGTCGAGATGCTCGTCGAGCGTGTTGATGGTGTACGGGCGCGTCGGATTCGTGGACGACGGCAGGACATTGGGCTCGCCGCACACTTTCAGGATGTCAGGTGCGTGTCCGCCCCCGGCGCCTTCGGTGTGATACGTGTGGATCGTACGGCCATTGATTGCCGCAACGGTTGCCTCGACGAAGCCGCCTTCGTTGAGCGTGTCGGTGTGAATCGCGACCTGGGTGTCGGTCGCGTCGGCAACCGACAGGCAGGCGTCGATGGCGGCGGGCGTGGAGCCCCAGTCCTCGTGCAGTTTCAGACCGATGGCGCCGGCTTCGATCTGTTCGAGCAACGGGGCGGGTTGGCTGACATTGCCCTTGCCGAGAAAGCCGAGATTGATCGGCCAGCCGTCGGCGGCTTGCAGCATGCGTTCCATGTGCCACGGCCCGGGCGTGCAGGTGGTGGCGTTCGTGCCGGTGGCGGGGCCGGTGCCGCCGCCGAGCAGCGTGGTCACACCGGACGAGAGTGCCTCCTCGATCTGCTGCGGGCAGATGAAGTGGATGTGCGAGTCGATGCCGCCGGCCGTGACGATCATCCCCTCGCCGGCGATCACTTCCGTCGCACCGCCCAGCGCAATGGTCACGCCGGGCTGGATATCCGGGTTGCCGGCTTTGCCGATGCCCCAGATGCGGCCGTCCTTGAGCCCGATGTCCGCTTTGACGATGCCCCAGTGATCGATGATGACGGCGTTGGTAATGACGGTGTCGACCACATCGGCGCGTGTGCGCTGCGATTGACCCATGCCGTCGCGAATGACCTTGCCGCCGCCGAACTTCACCTCTTCGCCGTAGGTCGTGTAATCGCGCTCGATCTCGATGATGAGTTCGGTGTCCGCTAGTCGCAGGCGGTCACCTGTCGTCGGACCGAACATTTCCGCATAAGCGCGGCGTGAAATCTTCATAGCGCCCCCATGACGCGACCGGCGAAACCGAACACGCGGCGATCTCCCGCCAACGCGACGAGTTCGACGGTACGTTGCTGCCCCGGCTCGAAGCGCACTGCCGTGCCGGCGGCAATATTCAGACGAAAGCCACGCGCCGCTTCGCGGTCGAATTGCAGCGCATCGTTGACTTCATAAAAGTGGAAGTGTGAACCGATCTGGATCGGGCGGTCGCCAGTGTTGGCGACGGTCACGCTGAGGGTCGGGCGACCTTCGTTGAGCGTGATCTCACCCGAGGCGGGCAACAGTTCTCCGGGAATCATGAGCGTCTCCGAAAAGGCGTGACTGCGACTCAGGCCGCTGCGGCGAGCAGCGATACGCCGTACGCCAGCACGCCCGCTCCCAGCAAGCGCGGTACCCATGCCGTGCGACGGCGCAGCGCAACGCCCGCCGCGATACCGATGCCGTGCAGCATGCCGGTCGCGATCAGGAAGCCTGCCATGTAGTGCATTGCGCTCGCCTCAGCCGGCAGTTCGGCGCCGTGAGCGAAACCGTGGAAGATCGCGAACGCGCCCACGATGGCTGCCCCTGCCCAGCCCGGCAGCTTCGCACGCGTGGCGAGCATTAGTCCGAGCACGAGCAGCGAGACGGCGATCATCGGCTCGACACCGGGCAGCGCGAACCAGTGCGACATGCCGAGCAGTCCGCCTGCGGCGAGCATGGCGACGAACGCGACCGGGGCAAGCCAGACGCGCTTGGACGTCAGCGAACTCCACAGGCCGACAACGATCATGGCGCAAAGGTGATCTGCCCCGGTCAGCGGATGCAGAAAGCCGGCGGCGAAGCTGCTCGCGGCGTCGTGCCCCGGATGACCGGGGTGCGCGAGCGCGACGCCCGACGCGGCAAGCAGAGCGAGGCCAGTCGCCGCGCGCGCGAGGTGGCGATGCGCGCGACGGGGGGAATGCGCGGAAGCGCTCAGCGAAGTGGCGGACACTTCGCCGGCGTCATGGGCATTGAGGGAGCGGTCCACTGACATGAGACGTCCTTAGGATGTTGTTATCGACGACGGAGAAACAGGGTACGAAGGGGTACGAAGCGACACCGGACACCGGATCGCACACGAGTGCGAATGCAACGAGGGGCGTGCCGGCAGGGACTCGCATTGGCGCATCTCAGGGAATCGGGTGATGCACGGTGACGAGCTTGGTGCCATCCGGAAAGGTGGCTTCGACCTGAATGTCCGGGATCATCTCGGGCACGCCGTCCATGACGTCCTCGCGCGTGAGCAGCGTGGTGCCGTAGTGCATCAGATCGGCCACGGTGCGTCCGTCTCGTGCGGCTTCCATGAGGGCGGCGCTGATGAAGGCCACGGCCTCCGGATAGTTGAGCTTCAGGCCGCGCGCACGCCGGCGTTCGGCGAGCAGGGCGGCGGTGAAGATGAGCAGCTTGTCTTTTTCGCGCGGAGTGAGCTTCATCGTGACGAAGAAATTTCAATGCCAAGGGTTCAGTGGGATGACGCTGCTGCCGCACATCATAGGCGCGCGCTCACGTCTGCGCCACCGGGTTTTGCGGTTGAGCCGGCACGCACCAGATTTGTGCGGCGCGCGGGCGCGGGCGACGTCATGCTTCGGCGTTTTCATTGACAGATGAACCGCTGCAACTCCGGCGTCGCCGGCTGTGTGAAGAGCTGCTCCGGTTCGCCTGACTCCCAGATCTTGCCCTGATGCATGAACACCACGCGATCCGATACGTGACGGGCGAAGCGCATCTCGTGCGTGACGAGAATCAGCGTCATGCCCTCGGCGGCGAGGTCTTCGAGCACCTTGAGCACTTCGGCCACCAGTTCGGGATCGAGCGCCGAGGTGATCTCGTCACACAGCAGCACCGCAGGGTTCATGGCGAGCGAGCGCGCAATCGCCACGCGTTGCTGCTGCCCCCCCGAGAGTTGCGACGGGTAGCTGTCGAACTTGTCGGCCAGCCCCACTTTGGCGAGCATGGTGCGGGCGACTTCGCGCGCGTCGGCACTTGAGGTCTTTTTCACGACCTTCTGCGCGAGCATCACGTTCTCACCGGCCGACAGATGCGGAAACAGGTTGTACTGCTGGAACACCATGCCGACCTTCAGGCGCAGGGCGCGCAGGTCGGTGTCGCGTGCGCCGACGTGCACGCCGTCGACGGCGACGCTGCCCGCGTCGAACCGCTCAAGGCCGTTGAGCGTGCGCAGCAGCGTGCTCTTGCCCGAGCCGCTCTTGCCGATGATCGATACCACCTGACCCCGCTCGACGTCCATGTCGATGCCCTTGAGCACCGGGTTCTCGCCGAAGCGCTTTTGCATGCCCCTGACTTCAATGAGCGACATGGAGTTTCCTTTCAAGATGACGCGCCCACAGCGACAGCGGATAGCAGGCAGCGAAGTAGAGCAGAGCGACGAGGCCGTACACGGTGAATGGCTGGAAGGTCGCATTGGTCAGCATGGTGCCGGTCTTGGTCAGTTCGTCGAAGCCGATGATCGACGCGAGCGCCGTGCTCTTGACCACCTGCACCGAGAAGCCGACCGTGGGCGCGATGGCGATGCGCAGCGCCTGCGGCAGGATGACGTGACGCAGTTGCTCGCCGTAGCGCATGGCGAGGCTCGACGACGCTTCCCACTGACCGTGCGGAATCGCGTCGACGCAGCCGCGCCAGATTTCCGTCAGGTAGGCGCTTGTGTAGAGCGTGAGGCAGACGGCTGCGGCTACCCACGGCGAAACGTCCAGGCCGAGCAACGGCAGGCCGAAGAACACCAGAAACAGCTGCATGAGCAGCGGCGTGCCCTGAAAGATTTCGATGTACAGCGCTACGGCATTCGCCGCCCATTGCACGCGTCCGACGCGCACCACGAGCAGCATCAACGCCACCAGCCCGCCGAAGACGAAGGCGATGGCCGAGAGCGCGAGCGTCCAGCGTCCGGCCAGCAGCAGGCCGTACAACATGTCCCACGTGGAGAACTCGGTCATCGTGCACCTCCCCTGACCTTGACCGTGCCGCGAAAGAGGCGGCGCGCGCAGCGCATCAATACGCGGCGCAGCGCAATCGCGAGCACGAGATACAGCGCGGTGACGATCAGATAGCTCTCGAACGCCCGGAAGGTGCGCGACTGCACGAAGTTGGCGGCGTACGACAGATCGGGTACGGAGATTTGCGAGACGACAGCCGAACCGAGCATCACGATCACGATCTGGCTGGCGAGCGCCGGAAACACCTTGGCGAACGCCTGCGGCAGGATCACGTGACGCAGGATCTGGCCGCGCGTCATGGCGAGCGACAACCCGGCTTCGGATAGCCCGCGCGGCACGGCACGCATGCCCGCGCGAATGATCTCGGTGGCGTACGCGCCGAGGTTTACGCTCATGGCGACGATGGCGGCAGTCGTCTCGTCGATATGAATGCCGAGGCTGGGCAGCCCGAAGAAGATGAAAAAGAGCTGCACGATGAACGGCGTGTTGCGGATCAGTTCGACGTACACACCCGCGACGGCCTTGAGCCACGTTGGCCCTTCCTCGCGGGCGACGGCGCACAGCGCACCGACGACCACGCCCACGACCGTGGACACGGCCGTGAGGGCAACCGTCAGTGCGGCGCCGCGCACGAAGAGCATCAGGTATTGCCGCAGATCGGCAAAGTCGAGGACGTAATGCATGTGAAGCCGGTGATGAGTCTCGGGGTGAGGCGGGCCGGAAAGCGCGTGCAGATCAGAGGTCGGCCGGCAGCGGCATGCCGAGCCACTTCTGCGAGATCTTGCCGAGCGAGCCGTCCTTCTTCGACGCCGTGAGGATGTCGTTGACCTTGGCGAGCAGTCGCGGCTGGTTCTTGTTCAGGCCGACGAAGCAGGGCGAATTCTTGATCAGGAATTTCGGCTCCGGCAGCTTGGGCGGATGCTTGGCGAGAATCGCGGCGGCCACGACGTTGCCCGTGGCGACCAGTTGCACCTGACCCGAGAGGAAGGCCGAGATCGTGCCGTTGTTGTCTTCGAAGCGTTTGATCGTAACGTCGGCCGGCGCGATCTTCGACAGTTCAAGGTCTTCGACGGCGCCGCGCGTCACACCGATGGTCTTGCCCGAGAGGTCGGCAGGCTTGGTCACCACCAGATCCTTCGGTCCGAAGACGCCGTTGTAGAACGGCGCGTACGCTTCCGAGAAGTCGATGACCTTCTCGCGCTCGGCGTTCTTGCCGAGGCTGGAGATCACGAGGTCGGCTTTGTTCGTCGTGAGGTAGGGCACGCGATTGGCGCTCGTCACGGGAACCAGTTCGAGCTTCACGCCCATGCCCTTGGCGAGCAGGGCAGCCGTGTCGATGTCATAGCCGGCCGGTTTCATGTCCGGGCCGATGGAGCCGAACGGCGGGAAGTCCTGCGGCACGGCCACGCGCAGGGTGCCGCGCTTGACGATGTCGTCAAGTTCGTCGGCGTGTGCGGCGCGCGGCATCGCCACCGTGAAGGCAGCGATCGCGCTGGCGGCGAGCATCAACGTGGTGAAGGCGCGGCGGGCACGGGCACGCGCGCCGAGCGTAGCGGTAACGGCTTCATGAGAGACGGCGGTACGGGTGAACGGCAGCATGACGGCAACCTCGGGTATCGGGGGCGAAGTATTCCGGCAACAGGAGTGTTCCGGCGGCCGGATCATCTGGTCTGACCGGTCGATACAGTGAGGTAGCAGGAATCGTGCCCGAGGGTGTCACGCTGAGATAACTGTGGCAGGGCGTGGCTGCTGCGCCGTGCGCCGGGGATCTGAGCGGACGCCGAGTCGAAGCGGGGGCCTCTTGTTGGTGCAATCCAGCAGTGGGTACGCAAGCATTCCCTGTATTGGTGCATTCGATCATTTTGTGCGGCCGACGATCGGCCGGCGCGCGCTCAGGCGTCAGGGGGTGGGAGGACGCGTGGCGTTCTGCGCACTCCAGATACCGCTTTCGCTGCGTTTGACTGTCACGGACGAAACCTGACCGTAGGGCGTAAGGACGCATCGAACGTTGTCGGGGCCTCTCGGGGCGACCCGGAACGTGAATCCTTCGGCTCGGACGAAGCCGTCGCCTCGCTCGTCGAGCCGTACACCGTCGGCGTTCGGTTGCGGTAATCCTTCGGGCTCTTCCACGGCGAGATGTTCGAAAGGGGAGACGGCTTTCGTCATATCCCAACTGTGATCGGAACCCGAACGGAAGGCGCATGCGGTGACGTCATGGTTGGCGAACGGAACGTGACGCTTGATTCCCGCCGGAAGCGGGCCGGACGATTTCTCTTTGTTCGCATGCAATTCGTAAAGCTGCGCCGACCTCGGATCGTGTTCGATCAAGACGTCGGTCAAAACGCCGGGGCCGCACATGCGATTTATCTCGTAGTACGGGATGGAATCCTCGAATGCGAATTGCGGCTTGTAGTGCCCCTTTTCCATTCGGACATAGCCTTGGTAATTGGCGCCGCAGCGGTCGATGACCTCAAGCAGCAACTCGTTTCCTGCGCGCGCCGCGAATGGGCAACTGGGGAAGAAGATGCCCTCACCGTGTTTGGGTGACAAGGAGTAGGGCATCTGATGAAGGATCTCGTCGGGGGCTGCATTCAGCCGTTGGAAATCGATGGGTGTCAGTAATTCGTCGTCGGCGTCGAAATACACACCGCCGGTGCGGTACACGGCTGGATAGCGCAGGGTGTCAGAGGCCATGGCGAATTTCCCGGCGGCCATGCAACGCTCGTAAAAGGCATAGGTGTCGCCGTGCGCTATCGAAAAGGCGTTGCCAAACGCACTGTCTCTCACCCGTACCAGTGTTACGTTCGGACATTGGCGTAACGCGCATCCGGCGTCGAAACCGCTGCGCGTGGCGAGCGCTTCAAGCTCGATATCCCGCGTCTCGCTGTCGATATAGAGAAGCAGCGTCGCGTCCGGATTCAACCGGGCCGCGTGCAGCATATTGTTGTAATTCGCGCCGCTGATTCGGTTCCCGCCGACCCAGATGTAACTAACGATGTTCGGCACCGGCTCGCGCATGGCTTCGTCGAGACGGAAGACTTTCGCGGTTGAAGCGACTGGGGGCGGGCCAAGGTCGGGAGCGCGTCCCCAATCGACGAAGTTGTCGCCGAAGGCCTCGGGGATGTCGTTGTCGCCGGCGGCCTCTCCGAACGGCGCAGGTGTTGCGCGCGTCTGGATGGCGTGCGGGTGTGCGCCAGTCGTCACGCCGAACACGCTTTGATAATGAGGTACCTGTCTTGTCGTGCTGAAGTCCTGCGCGAAGCGATACGGCCGGCCTCTGAAGGCATCCGCATGGGGCGCAAGAGACGAGATGGACGAGCCAGCGCTAACCCCGCTAGCCGATGACGACGTGCTGCAACTCGATTTCACGAGACACTCCCCTTTTCGGAACGATGCGATGCGCGCGCCGGAAACCGGCGGACGTGCATCGAATTCTTGCCGAGTGCAGGGTAAGCGCAGAAGATACCGGGGCGTTTTGGGAGGTGTCCTCGGACATGGCGCAAAGATACCGCCCTATGCGGATCGCATTCGATCGATGTGCACGCGGCGTAGCGTGGATGCGCGCGACATCGCCATCACGTCGACCACAGGCGCAACGGTTCGGCGGGCACGCCATGGACCAACGGGCGCAGCCTGAGCCAATGCGAGATCAGCAACTGCCGCACCGTCTCCATGTCGTGACCGAGCACGCGCAGCACGAGCACATTGCCGGGCAAGCACGTGACGCCTGCGCGCAAGTCGTCGTTGAACGGCAGCCATTGCGCGAGCGATTCGGCCAGCTCTCGCGTGCACGCGTCGCTCACCGCCCACAGCGCGGCGAAGACCGGGAATCCCGCGAGACCGGTGGTGCCCGTTCGTTGCGCGTCGCCGGCGCCGAGCACGGCTTGTTCGGCCCACAGCAGGCGATCTTTCGCGTCGCGCAGTTCGAAGTTCGAACGCCAGCGGCCTTGCGTCCACTGTTCCCCGGCGGCCTGACGGCCGAGCAAGGTGGCGTCCCAACCGATCACGGTCGCGCCGTCGCCAAGCCGCACGGTGATGCGCTGGCGGGCGTCGGCCTGCTCGAACACGATGTTCTCGAGCGGCAGCCAATCGAGCTTCGCGCCATCGTGCACGGTAAGGGTGACCTCCTGCGTGCCGAAGCGGCCCGGCGACTTGTACCACTTGGTCGCGCCGGGTGTGGTGAGCACCGCGTGCGCGCTGTCACCGACATCGACGTCGATGGACAGCGTGTCGCCGCCCGCAATGCCGCCGGGTGGATGCACGACTACGGCATGACATATGCCCGGGCCTTCCGGATGAAGGGATTTCTGGACGACGAGCGGGCCTTGATGGCGACGCGTGGCGAGCACCGTGCGCGCCTCGTGTCGCGCGAAGCCCAGTGTCAGCTCGGCATGCCAGCCGGTGGGGGACGCGTGCAGGGAATTCATGAAAGAGGGGAGGCCGTGGATGCCGCGAATCTAGCACGCGGCGGGCATGTGCGGCAGTACAGCGCGCAGGGCGCGCGTCACACCGCCACCATGTGCCGCACGCCGTCGGCCTCCATGTCCTTGCCGAGTCCGCTTGCCACGATGGCGCCGCGACTCATCACGCGATAGTGATCGGCGAGTTCGAGCGCGAAGTCGTAATACTGTTCGACAAGCAGCACCGTCATGCCGCGTTCGTCGACCAGCCGGCGCAACGTCGCGCCGATGTCCTTGATGATGGACGGTTGAATGCCTTCGGTCGGCTCGTCGAGAATCAGCAATTGCGGATCGCTCATGAGGGCGCGGCCGATGGCGAGTTGCTGCTGCTGCCCGCCGGACAGATCGCCGCCACGACGCTGCTTCATGTCGCGTAGCACCGGGAAGAGTTCGTAGATGTGTTCGGGCACACCGCGTTTGGCCTCGCGAGCGGGGCGGCTCGCCGCACCGATCAGCAGATTCTCTTCGACGCTCAACCGGGGGAAGATATCGCGCCCCTGCGGCACGTAGGCGAGTCCGCTTGCCACGCGTGCATACGGTGGCGCGGAGGTGAGCGTATGGCCGCGCCACGCGATACTGCCGGACTTCACGGGCACCACGCCCATGAGGCATTTGAGCAGCGTCGTTTTGCCAACGCCGTTGCGCCCGAGCAGCACGGTGAGTTGCGCGTCGGGCACGGTGAACTCCACGTTGCGCAGGATGTGGCTGCCGCTGTAGTACTGATTGAGTGCGTGAATTTCCAGCATGGTCAGCGTCCCAGATACGATTCGATCACGCGTTCGTCGCGCTGCACGACATCGAGCGTGCCTTCGGCGAGCACCCGCCCTTCGGCCATCACGGTGACGAGACCTGTCTCGCCCGCGAGCGCGGCAACGAACGCCATGTCGTGCTCGACCACCATCATCGAGCAATGACCGCGCAGGCGGTTGAGTAACTCGGCGAGCTGCGCGGTCTCTTCATCGGTCATGCCGGCGGCGGGTTCGTCGAGCAGCAGAAGTTGCGGCTGCTGCATGAGCAACATGCCGATCTCCAGCCGCTGCTTCTGCCCGTGCGACAACTGCCCTGCGCGCACATGCGCCTGATGTTCCAGATGCGTGAGTGCGAGCACTTCTTCGATGCGATGACGGATGGCCGGCGTGAGCATGGCCCACAGCGAGCGGAACCAGCGCTTGTCGCCCGCACAGGCAAGTTCGAGGTTTTCCCACACGCTGTGGTGCTCGAACACCGTCGGCTTCTGAAATTTGCGGCCAACGCCAGCCTGCGCAATGGCAGGCTCGTCGAGCCGCGTGAGGTCGAGTGTCTGACCGAGGTACGCGCGTCCGGCGTCGGGGCGGGTCTTGCCGGTAATGACGTCCATCATGGTCGTCTTGCCCGCGCCGTTCGGGCCGATGATGCAGCGCAGCTCGTCGGTCTTGATCGACAGCGACAGGTCGTTCAGGGCACGAAAGCCGTCGAACGATACGGAGATGTTCTCCACATACAGGATGAGGCCGTGCGAGGTATCGATCTCGCCCGGCACCACGAAGTGCGACATGCCGGTGGTGTCGCCGCTGACGTTCACGGCGACGGAGGCATCGGGCGCGTCTGCGAGTTGCCAACTGATATCGGCCATGTAATTGTTCATGCGCGGTCTCCGGTAACGGGGCGCGGCGCATCGCCCTCGGCGGCGGCGGGGGCGTGTCGATTGCGTTTGCGTGAGAATTGTGTGACGAGCCCCATCACGCCCTGCGGCAACAGCAGCGGCACGAGCACGAACATCGCGCCGAGGAAGAACAGCCAGTACTCGGCAAAGTACGCGGTGAAGAAGCTCTTCGCGCCATTGACGAGGAACGCCCCGGCAATCGCGCCGACGAGCGAGCCGCGTCCGCCGATAGCCACCCAGATCGCCATCTCGATCGAGTTGACCGGCGCCATCTCGCTCGGGTTGATGATGCCGACCTGCGGCACGTAGAGCGCGCCCGCGATACCGCACAGCATGGCGGACAGCGTCCACACGAAGAGCTTGTAGCTCAGCGGCCGGTAACCGAGGAACATGGCGCGCGACTCGCCGTCGCGAATGGCGGTGACCACGCGGCCGAACTTCGACACGACCAGCGCACGGCACAGCAGGAAGGCGCCGACCAGCACCGCGAACGTCACGAGAAAGAGCACCGTACGTGTGTTCGCCGAAGTGATCGAGTAGCCCAGAATGCGCTTGAAGTCGGTGAAGCCGTTGTTGCCGCCGAAGCCCGTCTCGTTGCGATAGAAGAGCAGCATGGCCGCGAACGTGAGCGCCTGCGTAATGATCGACAGATACACCCCCTTCACGCGCGAACGGAAGGCCAGATAGCCGAAGATCCATGCGACCACGCCGGGCAACGCCACGACGAGAAACATCGCCCAGGCGAAGTGTTCGGTGCCGGTCCAGTACCAGGGCAGCGACTTCCAGTCGAGAAACACCATGAAGTCCGGCAGGTCACTGTGATACACGCCATCGCGGCCGATGCCGCGCATCAGGTACATGCCCATCGCATAGCCGCCCAGCGCGAAGAACAGACCGTGGCCGAGGCTGAGAATGCCGCAGTAGCCCCACACCAGATCGAGCGCGAGCGCGGCAATCGCGTAACACATGATCTTGCCGACGAGCGTCATGGCGTAGGCCGACAGATGCAACGGATGCGTGGCGGGCAGCACCAGCGCGCACACCGGCACCAGAATCGCCACGGCGATCACGAACGCGAGCAGCAAGGGCGCAACGTGCTTCGGCAGGAGGCGGGCGCGCGAGGGCACATCCAGCGAGATCGAAGGTGTGGTGCCTTCAGGCAAAAAGTTCGACGTCTGCATTCAGGCCTCCGCGCTGCGCCCTTTGAGCGCAAACATGCCCTGCGGGCGTTTCTGGATGAACAGCACGATCAGGATCAGCACGGCGATCTTGGCGAGCACGGCGCCCCACATCGGTTCGAGCAGCTTGTTGGCGATGCCCAGACCGAACGCGCCGACGATCGTCCCCGCGAGTTGTCCCACGCCGCCCAGCACCACGGCCATGAACGAGTCGATGATGTAGCTCTGACCGAGATCGGGCCCGACGTTGCCGATTTGCGAGAGTGCACATCCGCCCAGCCCGGCAATGCCCGCACCGAACGCGAAGGCGTAGCTGTCGACACGGCCCGTCTTGACACCGACGCAGGCGGCCATCGAGCGGTTTTGCGTCACGGCGCGAATGAACAGACCGAGACGCGTGAGATTGAGCACCGACCATGTGAGCGCCACGACCACCAGCGCGAATATCAGAATCACGATGCGGTTGTACGGCAGCATCAGGTTGGGCAAGACCGCGATACCGCCGCTCATCCACGACGGATTGACCACTTCGACGTTCTGCGCGCCGAACAGTGTGCGCACGCCCTGAATCAGCAGCAGGCTGATGCCGAAGGTCGTGAGCAGGGTTTCGAGCGGCCGTCCGTACAGATGCTTGATGACGGTGCGCTCCAGCACGAGGCCGAGAAGTGCCGCAACGAAGAACGCGGCGGGCACGGCCGCAACGAGATAGAAATCGAACGCGCCGGGCAGAAAGCGCTGGAAGAGCGTTTGCACCACGTAGGTGGCATACGCCCCGATCATCAAAAATTCGCCGTGCGCCATATTGATGACGCCGATCAGGCCATACGTGATGGCCAGCCCCAGCGCGGCGAGCAGCAACACGCTGCCGAGCGACAGGCCCGCGAATATAGTGCCGAAGAACTCGCTGCGGCGCTGCGCGGAGGCCAGTTGCGTGAGCGCGATGTCGGCAGCGCTGCGCACGTTGGCGTCGGGTTCGGCGTAAGTGCCGTCCGCTTGCTTGGCGACGATGGGCAACAGCAGATCGCGCATCTGCGGGTCGCCTGCGGTGGCGATCAACTCGATGGCCTCGCGGCGCTTCGCGGGATCGGTATCGTGCAACGCCGATTGCGCCCAGAGCTGATCGAGGCGTTTGCGCAGCGCCGGGTCGGTTTCCTTCTGGCGTGCTTGCTCGATGAGTGTCTTGAACGCGGGCGACGGATTTTGCAGCATCGTGTCGATGGCATGCGCGCGGGCGTCGTGATCCGTTGAGAGCAGAGCGCCGGCCGCAGCGGCGGTGGCGACCTTGGCGCGCAGCACGTTGTTGAGCGTGAGCGATCCGGCGTCGTCTGCCTTGACGGGGGCGCCGGTGATCGGATCGACGTACTTGTCGCCGTTCTGAATCGCGAGGCGATTGCCCACGATCACGGCCGAGTCGTCGGCCAATGCATTGAGCAGCGCGGCAGCCTGCGGTGAACCGTCGGCCGCGAGATGATCGATGGCTTGCGCGCGGGCGTCGAAGTCGTCGCCGGCGAGCGCGGTGAGGTCGGCGTCGGTGATGCCCGGTTGGGCGGCCCGGGCCGTGGAGGGCGTGCTCAGCGCGGCGCCCAGTGATATCAGGACAAGGGCGGCAGCAGTCCAGCGTCTTATCGTTATCATCAAAACCTCTGCGTGCGCCGGAGACCGTCCACGCGGCGCCGGCGCAAGGAGTGAAAGGAAGGTCAGACTTTGTCGGGCTTGCCTTCATTACCCGCGATGTACGGGCTCCACGGCTGCGCGCGCACCGTCGACTTGGTCTTCCACACGACGTTGAACTGACCGTCCGGGCGGATCTCGCCGATCATCACCGGCTTGTGCAGGTGGTGGTTGCCGTCCATCACCATGTCGAAGCCGTCCGGCGACTTGAAGGTCTGGCCGATCATGGCGGTGCGCACTTTGTCGACATCGACGCTGCCGGCCTTTTCGACGGCCTGTTTCCACATATGCATGCCGACAAAGGTGGCTTCCATCGGATCGTTCGTGACGCGCTTGTCGCCGCCCGGCAGACCCTTCGCCTTGACGTAGGAGAACCACTCCTTTTTGAACGCGTCGTTGGTCGGGTTCTTCACCGACATGAAGTAGTTCCAGGCCGCGAGGTGTCCCACGAGCGGCTTCGCATCGATGCCGCGCAGTTCCTCTTCGCCTACCGAGAACGCCACGACCGGCACGTCGGTGGCCTTCAGGCCCTGGTTGCCGAGTTCCTTGTAGAACGGCACGTTCGAGTCGCCGTTGATGGTCGAGATGACCGAGGTCTTGCCGCCTTGTGCGAACTGTTTGATGTTGGCGACGATGGTCTGGTAATCGCTGTGGCCGAACGGCGTGTAGACCTCTTGAATGTCCTTGTCGGCGACGCCCTTCGAATGCAGGAAGGCGCGCAGGATCTTGTTCGTCGTGCGCGGGTAGACGTAGTCGGTGCCCAGCAGGAAGAAGCGCTTGGCGCCGCCGCCTTCCTTGCTCATCACGTATTCCACGGCAGGGATCGCTTGCTGGTTCGGCGCGGCGCCCGTGTAGAAGACGTTCTTCGACATCTCTTCACCTTCGTACTGCACGGGGTAGAAGAGCAGGCCGTTGAGTTCTTCGAAGACGGGCAACACCGACTTGCGCGACACCGACGTCCAGCAGCCGAACACGGCGGCGACCTTGTCAGTGGTGAGCAATTGGCGGGCTTTTTCCGCGAAGAGCGGCCAGTTCGAGGCCGGGTCGACGACGACGGCTTCGAGCGGACGGCCCATCACGCCGCCTTTGGCGTTGATGTCGGCGATGGTCATGAGCGCGACATCCTTGAGCGACGTTTCCGAGATGGCCATCGTGCCCGAGAGGGAGTGCAGGATGCCGACCTTGATGGGCTGCTTGCTCTGCGCAAACAAGTTGGGCGCCATGCCGGTAAGCGATGCGGCGCCCGAGAGGGCCGCCATCTGGAGTAGCGTGCGTCGTTTCATGGTACGTCTTCCCCTTTCCTGGTTAGACCGGTGGATCCGGTATGGGGTGACTTACGCAAAGGTCGTGCCAGCGGCGAGGCGTCAACGGGGTTCGGTGCTCTCGAAGGGCTTGCAAAAAGGCCGCTGCGAGACGTCGACTGGTGTACAAGTCGAACCCTCATCTGGTGTACAAGGCGGCGAAACGGGGTTGGGAGGGGTTGGGACGACGCGTGACGTATGTGCCGGCGTTCGTCTCGGGCATCCGCCTTTCGGCTGATGGGCGAAGGATGGGCGAAGCACGTTGGTGCGGCGACGCGCAGAGTTGGTGCGCACCGAATTGGCGCGAATGACGACGCGAGCGTCCATTGCAACGCCGTGGTGCCCGGTCGGCTTCACGGCAGCCAGTCCATGGCGTTGATGGCGCGAAGTGGCATTTTTTGATGCATGATTGGCATTCGTGCCAAACTGGCCGACGGCAAGATTAGGGCTCCCGACGACTTCCCGACTTGTTCGACATCACACTCATGACCGATGCCATTGCCGGGCGCACCGCGCCCCCCTCCGATCCCGGCCACGCCGAACGCCAGCGTCGAATGGGCCGCCGATATGCCGCTGTGCTGGCGGCGTGTCAGGCGCTGTATACGGCCGCGTTGTCCGTCGACCTCACCTTGACGGGACTCGTCGGCTACATGCTGGCGTCCGACAAGGGCTATGCGACGCTGCCGTTCTCGCTGATTACCGTGGCCTCGGCCATCACGACGATCTTCGCGTCGATGCTGATCCAGCGTTTCGGCCAGCGGGCGGGCTTCACGCTGGGGGCATTGTTCGGCACGGCGGGCGGGCTGGTGTCGGTCATGGCGATCTACGAGCGGCACTTCGCGATGTTCTGTGCGGGCACGGCGTGCGTCGGGGTGTTTCAGGCGTTTGCGCGTTATTACCGGCTGGCCGCGGCGGACGTCGTGCCCGTCGAGGACAAGCCGCGTGCGATTTCCATCGTACTCACGGGCGGCGTGCTGGCGGCGGTGATCGGACCTGCGCTCGCGGCGGGCAGCAAGGACTGGCTCGCGCCGGTGACGTTCGCAGGATCGTATCTGGTGGTCACGCTGCTCTCCGGCATTTCGCTGTTGCTGCTTGTCGGCTTCCTGCGCAATTTGCCGGTGCACACGGCGAGCGGTGCCGCGGGCGACGTGGCGGCGTTACCGGCCCGTCCGCTGGGCGAGATCATGCGTCAGCCTATTTATATGGCGGCATTGGCCAATAACCTGATCGGCTTCATGGTGATGATGTTCGTGATGACGGCGACACCGATTGCGGCGGTGGCTTGTGGACACAGCATCGACGATGGGGCTCGCATCATCGAGTGGCATCTGGTGGGCATGTATGCGCCGTCGTTCTTTGCGGGGCACCTCGTCAAGCGCTGGGGCGTGGTGCCCGTGCTGCTGGCCGGTATTGCGATGAGCGCACTTTGCGGTGTGCTGGCGCTGATGTCGACGAGTCTGCCGTACTTCTACGCTGCGCTGGCGTTCCTCGGCGTGGGCTGGAACTTCATGTTCGTGGGGGGCACGACGCTGCTCACCTTGTCGTATCGCCCATCGGAGCGTGCGCGTGCGCAGGCCGCGAACGAATTCATCACCTTCGCCGGCACGGCCCTCGCCAGTCTGTTCGCAGGGCAACTGCTTGCCCGCTTCGGCTGGGCCACCATCAATCAGGCGACCTTCCCGCTGCTGGCGCTCGCTGCGCTGGCGACCGTGTGGTATGCGCTCGATGCGAAACGCCGTCCGGTGCAAGCCCCCGCCTGACGCTCTTCTTTGCCCATGACCATGAATCAGCCCCGTCTCGTTGCCTTTCTCATCGTGCCGCCGTTCGTGCTGCTGGATCTTGCCGGGCCGCTCGACGCGTTTCACGCTGTCATCCGCAATGTCGCCGAGTCGGGAAAGATGGCGCCGTATAGCACCGTGGTGGTGTCCGAGCACGGCGGCCCCGTGGAGACCGGCTCGGGGGTCACGTTGCATACGGAGCCGATGCGCGCACTTGAAGCGATGCAGGTCGACACGTTGATCGCGGTGGGTGGTGCGGTGGCGCATCGTCCGGCGGTGCCCGATGCGGTGGGCGAGTGGCTGCGCGGCTATGCCCCGCGTGTGAGACGCGTGTGTTCGGTGTGTGTGGGGGCGTTCATTCTGGGGGCGGCCGGGTTGTTGAACGGCCGGCGCGCGACAACGCACTGGTTGGATACGGCGATGTTGCAGACATGTTTCCCGGAGGCACGGGTCGAGTCCGATCCGATTTACGTACGCGACGAACCGGTGTGGACGTCGGCCGGGATCACGGCGGGCATCGACCTCGGGTTGGCGCTGGTCGAGGACGACTGCGGTGTGGACGTGGCGTTGCAGGCGGCGCGCCGGCTCGTGGTGTTCCTCAAGCGAGCGGGCGGGCAATCGCAGTTCAGTCCGCCGTTGCAGGAGCAAGTGGCCGCCGGGGCGCCGTTCGGGGATCTGCACGCGTGGATGTCGGAGCGGCTGGACGGCGACCTGTCGGTGGTGCGTCTGGCGGAGCAGGCGAACATGAGTCCGCGCACGTTTGCCAGAAGCTACCTCGCGCGCACGGGATCGACACCGGCAAAGGCGGTCGAGCGCATGCGTCTGGAAGCGGCGCGTTTCGCGTTGCTCGACTCGGAGGCGCCACTCAAGCGCATTGCCGCGCGCGTAGGCTTCGGCGACGAACAAAACTTGCGCCGCGCGTTTCAACGTCAGTACGGCGTGACGCCGGTGGCGTATCGGGAGCGGTTCGGGATGGGGGACGGGGGGTAAGCGTGGTGCCCGGCACGTTATTGGGCACTGGCAAAGGTGACGCGGTGACTGTCTGGGCAACCGTATTTCGGAATCTGCCGATTTCGAATTGTTTGTCGTCGATCAATACTTGATGGCTCCCACCCATCACTCGATCGACAAATTCAAACGATGTATTTCAACCCCGTCATACGACATATCGTTTCGACGTTTCTCTCTTTTCTTTGTGCGATGCCGTTGTTGGCTCAGGCAAGTTCAGCGCGATGCGCTGCACCTTGGCCATCGGTACAACCGCTGTTCGAGTCGTCCATCCGATATGGCGATCCGTCGCGCAAGGCCAACCCCTTCATCACGGTGAGGATTGGCGGAAAACCCGCCCGGATGTTGCTCGACACCGGCGCGAATCGGCATGTCATCTGGGACGCGCGTTTGCTGCCGGCGGCGGTGGATACGCCTGTGGGGAGCGACGTATTAAGTGCCATCGCTTCATCGACTTCGGCAAAGCGATTGATGCTTGAAGTTGATGACGTTGAGGGGCATCAGGTTGTGCAGGACTTCTACGTGATCGATGAAACGCCGTTGTTGGCCGAGGGCTTTTCCGGCATCGTCAGTCCGCAATACCTGGCAGACGACAAGGTCACCGTGCTGAATTTCAAGGACGACTGTTTTTTCGTCAGTGACCGGTTTGATCCGACTTCTGCCGGACGATTCGAGATCGCCGACGGGACGTCACTGCCCAATGTTCATCGAGTCATGGCCATTGCCGTGGGTTTCAAAGGGGGACGGATTCCCGTTGTCGTCGATTCGGGCGCCGATGCCACCACGCTTGCGACGTCTTTGATTCAGGGGGCTGAATCCGGTGCGATCCGTCGCGGAACCGTCGATTTGCTCGGTCAACGGATTGAGGGTGAGGCGCGACTGCGGCTCGTCGATTTGACAATCAATGGCCGGAGGATCGTTCGGCATCCGGTGGCAGCGCAAACGCAGCCGCACGGCGGCGGCATGGCAAGTCTGGGGGCCATTGGCATGGACGTGTTGCGCAACCGTATCGTGTTTCACGATAACGAGCGACATCGGTTTGCCATGATCGAGCGGTTGGAGGTGCCGCCTCGCCAGGACATGCCGTGGGCGCCTTAGACCTCCGTCGCCTATGCCGCCGGCTTCCCCGTCGCTGCCCGATCGAGAAAGCGGAACAGGCGTGCGTCGTCCGAGTATGCGACGTTGAAGCGGAACCAGTGACAGGGCTCGTTGTGCGCGAGGAAGAATTCCCCCGGCGCGAGCATGATGCTCTCCAGCAATGCGGCCTCGGCCAGTTCGCGTGCCGGGCGTGACGTTTGCGGCAAGCTGCCGCACACGAACATTCCGCCCTCCGGCTGCGCGAGCAGTGTCACCCCGTGCGATTGCAACTGCGTGATGAGGCGCGCGCGCGAACGCGTCAGCCGGTCCGACAGGCGTTCGATGTGTTTGCGGTGACGCCCCTCGGTCAGAATTGCATGCACGATGCGCTCGTTGATTTCCGACGACGTGAGACCCGCCACCATCTTGCTGCGCGCAATCTCGTGGGCCAGATCGCGCGAACATGCCAGATAGCCCACGCGTACCGACGGCGAAATCGTCTTCGAGAAACTCGACACGTAGATCACTCGCGACAGACCGTCCATCGCTGCGAGCGACGGCGTGCCGGCGGGGGCCAGCTCTCGATAGATGTCGTCTTCGACGATCCAGAAACCGTACTGCTCGGCGCACTGAAGAATGCGATGCGCCGACGCCGGCGAGAGCGATGTCCCCAGCGGATTCTGCAACGCGGGATTCACGAACAGTGCGCGCGGGCGGTGCGTCTGGGCCGCCTGCTCCAGCGCGGCGAGATCCAGCCCCGCTTCCGTGCGCTCGATGCCTACGACATTCAGCCCCGCCAGACGCAAAACCGCCAGCAAATTGCAGTACGCCGGGGCCTCGACCAGTACAGTGTCGCCCGGCTTGAGCAGTGTGCGCACGATCAGATCGAGCGCCTGTGTCGCGCCGTGGGTGAGCACGATGTTCTCGGGCGGCGCGTCGATGGATAACTCGCCGAGACGTCGCGCCAGCCACTGACGCAACGGGCCGTACCCGTGCGGATGCCCGTAATGGGCGAAATGCGCGCCCGGTCCTTTCGAGAGCGAGCGCAGCGCGCCATGCAGGCCGTCTTCGTCGAGCCAACTGTCAGGCAACCATCCGCAACCGCTTTTCACCGCAATGGAGTCGTCCGCGAAGATTTCGGAAAGCAGCCACGCGTTCGTGACTTCGCTCGCCGCCGCACCGGTTGTCAGGCCGCTGCCCGGGCTGGCCGGTCCCGCGTCTCGCGCGTCGGCCGCGCCTGCCACGAAGAACCCCGCCCCGCGCCGGGCCACGAGCACGCCATTGGCGACGAGACGATCGTAGGCCTCCACCACGGTGAACGTGCTGATGCCGTGCGCCTTGGCCAGCGAGCGAATCGACGGCATTCGCACGCCCGCATGAAGCGTCTGGCGCTGCAACGCATGCTCGACCTCCCGCACGATCTGGTCGACGAGGGCTTCCGGTTGGGCGCGATTCAGGGAAAAGGCGAGCGGCTGGACCATGATGGCAGGGTATGGGCTGTTGCCAATACAGTTGGCGCAATTGACCGATACAGAATATACATTTTCCAGGTAACTGTACATGTCTGTACCGGTCGACCTCTCGTAGGATCGATCCCATCCACCCGTGGCGATCCGTCGTGCCGTGTGCAGGACATCCTGATCGAGCCAAGACCTGAGGAGCCCCCGCGATGAACATGAAAGACCTGAATCTCGACATGACGGCGTTCTGGATGCCGTTCACCAACAACCGTCAGTTCAAAAGCTCGCCGCGTCTGTTGGTGAAGGCCGAGGGCATGTACTACACGTCGTCGGACAATCGCCAGATTCTCGACGGCACCGCCGGTCTGTGGTGTGTGAATGCCGGCCACTGCCGTACTGAGATCGTCGAGGCGATCCGTCAGCAAGCCGGTGAAATGGACTTTGCGCCGACGTTCCAGATGGGCCACCCGAAGGCGTTCGAAGCGGCGAGCAAGATCGCCGCCATCACGCCGGAGGGGCTCGATCGCATCTTCTTCACGAACTCGGGGTCGGAATCGGTCGACACCGCGCTGAAGATCGCCCTCGCGTATCACCGCGCCCGCGGCGAAGGTCAGCGCACGCGCCTCATCGGTCGCGAGCGCGGCTATCACGGCGTGGGCTTCGGCGGCATTTCGGTCGGCGGCATCTCGCCGAATCGCAAGGCCTATTCGGGCCAATTGCTGCCGGCGGTCGACCACCTGCCGCATACGCTCAACATCAAGGAAGCCGCGTTCACGAAGGGCCAGCCGACGTGGGGTGCGCATCTGGCCGACGAACTCGAACGCCTGGTCACCCTGCACGATGCGTCGACCATCGCCGCCGTGATCGTCGAACCGCTCGCGGGCTCCACCGGCGTGCTGGTGCCGCCGCAGGGCTATCTGCAAAAGCTGCGCGAAATCTGCGACAAGCACGGCATTCTGCTGATCTTCGACGAAGTCATCACCGGGCTCGGCCGTCTGGGCAAGCCGTTCGCCTCCCAGTATTTCGGCGTGACGCCGGACATCATCACAATGGCCAAGGGCGTGAACAACGCGGCAGTCCCGATGGGCGCCGTCGCGGTGAAGACGAGCGTGCACGACACTATCGTCGATGCCGGTAACACGGGCGCCATCGAGTTCTTCCACGGTTACACGTATTCGGGTCACCCGCTGGCCGCCGCCGCCGCTTGCGCGGCGCTCGACTTGTACAAGAGCGAGGGCCTGTTCGAGCGTGCCGCGAAACTCGCGCCGTATTTCGAGAAGGCCATCCACGGTCTGCGCGATCTGCCGAACGTCATCGACATTCGTAATCTGGGACTGGTCGGCGGTATCGAAATGTCTACCCGCGACGGCAAACCGGGCGCGCGTGCACACGAGGTGTTCGTCAAGTGCTTCGAGAAGGGCGCGATGGTGCGCTATACGGGCGACATCCTCGCGTTCTCGCCGCCGCTCATCGTGAGCGAAGCGCAAATCGACGAGCTGTTCGGTATCGTGGCGGAAGCCATTCGCGAGACCGCGTAAGCGACATCACCTGGCGGGGCGCTCGGTGCGCCGGGCTCCCGCCGCGCTTGGCGAACGTTGTCTTCGCTCGTCGTGGCGATGCCCGGCGGGCAAGCGTCGCGAAGCGGCCGGCGTGCGCCGGCATTCGAATGAAAATGAAAACGCCGTCCGGGGAAGCCCGCCGACGGCGTTTTTTACTCGGACCGTGCGCGCCGATCAGCGAACCGGTGCGATTTCGATGCCTTCGTCGAGCAGGAAGCTGCGAATGCGTTGCGCGAATTCGAGGGCGTGTTCGCCGTCACCATGCAGACACACGGTTTGCGCCTGAATCGGCACGAGCGTGCCATCGATGGCGCGTACGCACTGTTCGCGCACCATCATCAGCGTTTGCGCTAGCGCATCTTCCTCACGCTCGATGAGGGCGCCGGGGGTGCCGCGTTTGACCAGCGAACCGTCCGGGTTGTAGCCGCGATCGGCGAAGACTTCCTCCACCGCATGCATGCCGGCGGCACGCGCCGCCTTCACCAGCTCACCGCCCGCCAGCCCGAAGATGGCGAGATCGGTGTCGAATGCGCGCACGGCTTCGACGAGCGTTTCGGCCAGCGCCGGGTCGCGCGCCGCCTGATTGTAGAGTGCCCCGTGCGGTTTGACGTGCGAGAGCCAGCCGCCTTGCGCCCTGGCCATCGCGGCGAGTGCGCCGATCTGATACAGCATGCCCGCGCGGATCTCGTCGAGCGGGAGCTGCATTTCGGTGCGACCGAAATTCTCGCGGTCAGGGAAGCTCGGGTGCGCGCCAATGGCCACGCCATTCTCCAGCGCCCAGCGCACCACTTGCTGCATGGTGCCTGCGTCGCCGGCGTGCCAGCCACAGGCGACATTGGCCGAACTGACTAGTGCCAGCAGTGCCTCGTCGTAATTGCAGCCTTCACCTAGGTCGACGTTCAGATCGATTTTCATCATATGTTCTCCTGCCGGGGCATGCCGTCGCGCATACGCTGCTTTAGTGCTGCATTAGCGCTTGCGCGTGATGGCCGGCACCCGTGGTGTCGTCAGAATGCCGCGGTCGTGCCACGCAAGCGCGCGCTCGATCTGGGCAAGGTAGCGTAACTGTTCGCGCAGCGCTTCGCGTGCCTCGGCGGCGCTGCACTCCGAAAAATAAAGGGTGCTGCCCAGCCGGGCCTGTCCGAGCCGCCACAGGTCGGCGGTGATGACGGTGCCGATCTTGGGGTATCCGCCGGTGGTCTGGGCGTCGGCCAGCAGAATGATCGGCTGTCCCGACGGCGGCACCTGAATCACGCCCGGCAGCACGCCGTGCGAGAGCAGATCGTGACTGCGATTCTTCTTGCGCGCGAGCGGCTCCGGTCCCGACAGGCGGTAACCCATGCGGTTGCTGTTCGGTGTGACCTGCCACGGGTTTTCCCAGAAGTGCTTCTGCGCGGCGGCGGTAAAGTCGTCGTACTCCGGCCCGGGCAGCACGCGGATATGTTGCGCCAGCGGGTCGGGCAGCCACAGCGGCGGACGCACGCCCAACGGCTCGACGTGGCGTATGGCGGCGCTGGCGTGTCCGAGCGCGATGCGGTCGCCGTCGCGCAAGGCGCGGCCTTCGAAGCCGCCAAAGCCGGCCGCCAGATCGGTGCTGCGCGAGCCAAGTGTCTCGGGCACGTTGATGCCGCCCGCCACGGCCAGATAGGTGCGCATGCCGAAGCGGGCCGGGCGCAGTGTCAGCGTCTGACCGCGCGCCACCGGGAATCGCCACCACGACCACACGGGCGTGCCGTCGAGGTCGGCGTGGCAGTCGGCTCCGGTCAGCGCGACCAGGGTGGCGGCGCTGAAGCGCAGCACGCACGCCCCCATCGTGATTTCGAGGGTGGCGGTGTTCGGGTCGTTGCCGACGAGACGGTTGGCAACGGCGCAGGCGAGCGGGTCGACGGCGCCGCCGCTGGCGACGCCGAATTCACGTTGTCGGGGACGGCCCAGATCCTGAACCGTGGTGAGCAGGCCGGCACGCTGGATGTCGATCACAGGTCGAGACTCGCGATAGTGAAGCGCACGCGGTCGCCTGGGGCAAGCAAGGCGGCCGGGGTCGCGGCGGGGTCGAACAGAACGCTGGCGGTGTGGCCGATGATCTGCCAGCCGCCGGGCGAGGTAAGGGGATAGATGCCGGTCTGACTGCCGCCGATGCCCACCGATCCGGCAGGCACCGCCAGTCTCGGCTCTGCGCGCCGGGGCGTGGCTATCGATTCGTCAAGGCCGCCAAGATAGGCGAAGCCCGGCTGGAAGCCGAGGAAGTAGACGATGTACTCCGGCGCGGCATGGCGCTGTACGACCGTTTTTGGCTGCAGACGCGCAAGTTTGGCCACTTCGGCCAGATCGGGGCCATGCGGGCCGCCGTAGTGCACGGGGATTTCGATGTCGCGTCCGACGTTACCGGCGGCCGGCGGCGTCTGCCAGGCGTCGCGTAGCCGCTCGCTCAGCACTTCGATATCGGTGGCGAGCGGGTCGAACAGCAGCGTGAGGTTGTTCATGCCCGGCACGACTTCGCGCACGTCGGGCCATTCGTGCGCGAGAGACGCCACGTGCCAGACGCGGCGCTGTGTGGCAAGCGTGGGCGTGGCACCGGCCTCGCACACAAGCGCACTGTCGCCGAGCGGCAGAATCTTGAGCGTTGTCATGGGTTAGCAATGGGGGCCGAGAAGGCGTGCAAAGGTGGCGGATTCCGTCACGATGGCGTCGAGCGCCAGATCATGGGCTTCGGCGCCGAGATGTTCGATCTCGAGCGCGTCGTAGGCGATGCCAAGCGTTTGCGGGGCAGGGGTCATCGAATGCAGGGTGCGGTCGTAGAAGCCGCCGCCATAGCCCAGTCGCAGGCCATCGCGGGTAAAGCCCACGCAAGGCACCAGCAGCAGGTCGGGCACCAGGACTTCGGCGTCGGCCGGGACGGGAATGCCGTAGCGGCCGTCCTTCATGGGCGTCGCGGGCGTCCAGTGGTGGAAGACGAGCGGCGTCGCCGGCGCGGTCACGACCGGCAGCGCAGCCAGACGCAGCGCCTCGGGCGATGCCTGTGCGAGCCATGCCGAGACCACCTCGCGGGCGTCGAATTCGCCTTGAATCGGCCAGTAGAAACCCACGCAGCGCGGCGCACGGCGCGTCAGTTCGTCGCGCAGGCGCGCGGCGAGTGCGGCGTCGCGCGCTTCGCGTGCGCCGAGCGTCGCACGTACGTCCAGTAATGCCTTGCGCAAACGCGTCTTCCCGGTGGTCGATTCCATCCCATTTCCGGTGGTTTGGGCCGCCGATAGGGCGGAGTCCCGTGCTATGCTTGAATTCACCTTTTAACCGACGCTCCCCCGAAGATGTCAGAACGTTTGACCCGAGTATATCGCGCCACTGCGCTGGCCCTGACCGCTGCCGCGCTTGTCGCCTGCAGCACGACCCAGGCGACCGGCCGCCCCAAGGCGCAATCTGCGGCAAGCCGCTCGGCGACATCTGCCGACCTGCTCTCGCAGCGCTCGCCCGACGACATCTTCGTGCAGTTGCGCGAAGCCGCCCGCGCGAACGACGCACCGCGCGCCACCGCGCTCGCCGCGATGCTCACCGACTACGACGTGCCGTCGTACGTCCAGTACTTCCAGATCAAGCCGCGCATGTTCGATCGTTCGGGTAAGGCGCTCATCGATGCGCCCGACGACGATATCCGCGCCTTCTTGCGCACGTATGACGGTCAGGCGATTGCCGACCGGATGCGCAACGACTGGCTGCTGGTGCTGGGCAAACGCCACGACTGGCAGACGTTCGACGCCGAGTATCCGAAGTTCGCGCTCGACGACGACACCCAGGTCAAGTGCTACTCGATGATGTCGCGTGCCGCACGTGGCGAGAACGTCACGCAGGCCGCTACCGATCTGCTGACCACGCCGAAGTACTACGGTGAGGGCTGCGTCGACATGATCAATACGCTGGCCGCAAGCGGTCAGTTGCCGCGCAAGGAAGTCTGGCACCAGATTCGCCTGGCCTACGAGGAAAACTACACGTCGCTGGGCAAGCAGATTGCCGATGCGCTCGGCGCCGTGCGGCCGGACGACAGCCTGCTCGATATGGCGGCAACGCGTCCGGCACAGATCCTCGCGCGTGGCGTCGACGGCTCGGAGGCGTCGCGCCAATTGGCGCTGCTCGCCACCGTGCGCATGGCCCGCAGCGACGCCATGCTTGCCGCGAGCAGCTTCTCGAGCGTGGCGGGTAGTTTGTCGCAGGAAGAGCGCGCCATCGGCTGGGGCGTCATCGGTATGCGCGGTGCGTTGTCGCAGAACCCGATGGCGATTAGCTGGTATCGCCAGGCCGGCAGCGCCAAACTCTCGAATACGGCACAGGAATGGAAGATTCGCGCGGCACTGCGCGCGGGTGACTGGAATCTCGTGCGCACGGGCATCGAAGCGATGCCCGCCGCCCTGCGCGAGGACGGTGTCTGGACATATTGGTACGGCCGCGCCCTGCGTGAAGCCGGGCAAGGCGACGCCGCCCGCGCGCAATTCCAGAAGATCGCCATGCAGACGAACTTCTACGGCCAACTGGCGAACGAGGAGTTGGGCAACAAGACATCGCTGCCCCAGCGCACCGCCGTCACCAAGGCGGAGATCGACGCAAACCGCGCGAACCCGGGTTTCAAGCGGGCCGCCAAGTTCTACGATCTGGGCCTGCGTTTCGAAGGCAATCGCGAGTGGAACTGGGAACTGCGCAACATGACGGACCGTCAGTTGATCGCCGCCGCGCAGTACGCCAATGGCATCGAGCTGTTCGATCGCGCCGTCAATACGGCAGATCGCACGAAGGTCGAGCATGATTTCACGCTGCGCTATCTGATGCCGTTCCGCAGCAAGGTGGAGCCGCTCGCCGCCGCTGTCGATCTGGACGAAGCGTGGGCCTACGGCCTGATCCGTCAGGAGTCGCGGTTCATCATCAATGCGCGGTCGTCGGCCGGTGCCGGCGGGCTGATGCAGATCATGCCGGCCACCGCGAAGATGGTGGCCAGGCAGATCGGCATGGATTATCAGCCGGGCATGATGCACGACATCGATACCAATATCCGGCTGGGCACCAGCTATCTGTCGGATATCTACAATAAGTTCGACGGCTCGGCCGTGCTGGCGTCGGCCGGTTACAACGCTGGCCCTGGACGTCCGCGCACGTGGCGCTCCACGCTGGACCGTCCGGTCGAGGGCGCGATCTTTGCCGAAACGATCCCGTTCAACGAGACACGCGCGTACGTCGAGAATGTGTTGTCGAATACGACGTATTACTCGGTCGTGATCACGGGCCGTCCGCAATCGCTCAAGGAACGGCTCGGCATCATCTTGCCCCAGTGACGGGGCCGCAGTCCCATCGTCATGACGCGGAGGTGACGCATGCGCTATAACGTTTGTGTCGTCGGTGGCACCGGTTTCATCGGCAGCCATCTGGTTGCCCGGCTGGTGACAATGGGGCACGCTGTGTGTCTGCCGACGCGGCGTATCGAGGCCGCCAAGGCGCTCGGTGTGTTGCCGGGGGTGGAACTCGTAGAGTGCGATGTGCATGACCCGCGCGCGCTGGCGCGCGTGATCGCGGGGAGCGATGCCGTGATCAATCTCGTCGGTGTGCTGCACAGCGACCGGGGCACGCCCTACGGCCGTGCGTTTGCGCGCGCTCACGTGGAGTTGCCGCGCAAGATCGCGCAGGCATGCCGCGACCGGGGAATCGATCGGCTCATCCATATGAGCGCACTCGGTGCCGACGCCAATGGCCCGAGCATGTATCAGCGCTCCAAGGGCGACGGCGAGGTGGCGATTCGCGAGACGGGCATCCCCGTCACGATCTTCCGGCCGTCCGTGGTCTTCGGTCCGGGCGACCACTTCCTGAATACGTTTGCCAAGCTGCAACGGCGTCTGCCGGTGGTGCCGCTGGCGAGTGCCAAGGCACGCTTCCAGCCGATTTACGTGGCGGACGTCGCGCAAGCTTTCGCGGGCGCGCTCGATAACGACGCAACCGTCGGCAAGACTTACGAATTGGGCGGCCCCGACGTCTACACGCTAGAAGCCCTCGTGCGCTTTGCCGGTGCGGCCTGCGGTTGCGAGCGGCCGATTCTGCCGCTGCCGGACAGCACGGCGCGTTTGCAGGCGGCGATCTTCGAGAAGCTGCCGGGCGAGCCGATCATCACGCGCGACAATCTCGATTCCATGAAAGTCGACAACGTCATGAGCGGTCCGCTGGCGCCCGAACTCGGACTCACGCCGAACGGGCTCGAAATTGCCGTCGATTATCTCGATGGCGACAACTGGGAGCGGCGTCTGTCGGACTACCGGCGGTACGCGGGGCGCTAACGCCGCACGCTTCCCCATCAAACGCGCGGCACCTCGACGTGACGTCGCGCAAGGAAAGTCCTCATGCAACTGATCATTGCCAACAAAAAATACTCGTCGTGGTCGATGCGTCCCTGGGTCTTGCTCAAGCATTTCGGCATTGCGTTCGACGAGCGGAACGTCTGGCTCGCGCAGCCCGACTCGCGCGAGCAGATCTTGCGCTATTCCCCCACAGGCAAAGTGCCGTGTCTGATTGACAACGGCATTACCGTCTGGGACTCGCTGGCCATCTGCGAATACCTGGCCGAAAGCTATCCGCATCTGCCTCTGTGGCCGAAGTCGCGCGAGGCACGCGCCCATGCGCGCAGCATCTGTGCGGAGATGCACAGCGGCTTCACCGCGTTGCGCACGAACATGTGGATGAACGTCGGTGCGCATTGGCCGGGCGCGGGCTCAACGCCCGAGGTGCTGAGCGATATCCGTCGTGTCGAAGCGATCTGGGAGGATTGCCTCGCGCGTTACGAAGGCCCGTTCCTGTTCGGTGACTTCACCATTGCCGATGCGTTCTATGCGCCGGTGGTGATGCGCTTCGCGACCTTCGAGCCGTCGTTGTCGGCGCACGCGCAGGCGTATGCCGATCGCATTCGAGAAGTGGCTGCCGTGCAGGCGTGGGTGGCAGGAGGGCGTGGCGAGACGGTGCGCATCGCCTATTACGAAGTTCGCCCATGAAGATTTACGCTGTCGGCGGCGCAATTCGCGACGCCATGCTGGGGCTGCCCGTCAAGGATCGCGACTACGTGGTGGTCGGCGCGACACCCGAAGACATGGTGCGACAGGGCTTCAAACCGGTAGGCCGCGATTTTCCGGTGTTTCTCCATCCCGAAACCCGTGCCGAATATGCGCTCGCCCGAACCGAGCGCAAGACGGCGCGCGGCTATCACGGCTTTTCGTTCTACTTCGCTCCGGAAGTCACGCTGGAGGAAGACCTCGCCCGGCGCGACTTCACCATCAACGCGATGGCGCGCGAAGTCATGCCCGACGACAGTCTGTCGGACGAGCTGATCGATCCCTACGGCGGCAAACGCGATCTCGACGCGAGGCTGTTTCGCCATGTCGGCGAAGCCTTCGCGGAAGATCCGGTGCGAATTCTGCGTTGCGCGCGGTTTGCGGCACGCTTCACCGATTTCTCCGTGGCCGACGAGACGCTCGTACTGATGCGCGAAATGACAGCCAACGGCGAAGTCGACGCGCTGGTCGCCGAGCGGGTCTGGCAGGAGATTTCGCGCGGGCTGATGGAGCATCGGCCATCGCGCATGTTCGACGTGTTGCGTGCGGCGGGTGCGCTCGAGCGCATCCTTCCCGAACTGGCCCAGTTGTGGGGTGTGCCGCAGCGCGCCGACTTTCATCCCGAAGTCGATACCGGCGTGCATGTGATGATGGTGATCGACTACGCTGCGACGCAGGGTTATGCGTTGCCGGTGCGATTTGCCGCGCTCACGCACGATCTCGGCAAAGGCACGACGCCGGAAGACGTGTTGCCGCGTCATATCGGACATGAGGGCCGTAGTGCCGGGTTGCTCGGCCCGCTGTGCACGCGTTTGCGTGTGCCGGTCGAATGCCGCGAATTGGCGCAGGTCGTTGCGCGCGAACACGGCAATATCCACGGAAGCCAGAAGTTCGGCGCAGCGGCGCTGGTGCGTTTGCTGGAGCGGTGCGACGCCTTGCGCAAACCCGACCGGTTTGTCGAAGTGCTTCAAGCCTGCGAGGCCGATGCCCGCGGACGCGGAGGTGATTTCGCGAGCGCACCCTATCCGCAGCGAGACCGGTTGATGGCCGCGCTCGCTGCGGCGCGCGGTATCGATGCAGGGGCTGTCGCAAGCCGGTACGCCGACAATCCCGCGAAGATCCGCGACGCTGTACAGGCCGCAAGAATCGAGGCCGTCGAAGCGGCGGGGTTGCGAGCAGCAGACGAGTGCGCTTAGCAGGTGTGAGGCCGTTCGCGTCACATACCCGCAGTTCCCAAAGGTGTGCACGATGACTATTGAGATTCCGTGGACGACATGAAGTCGTCGCGACGCGGCGGCGCGAGCAACGTCATGTCTTGCGCCGGGGGCGGGAGCGCGCGCCCCGCCATCTTGATTCTCGCCATTTCGATCGATACGCTGTAAGTCCGCTCGTCGCGAGCGAAGACGAGACCTTTCTGACGTCTTATCAATTTGCCGACCGTTAGCGCCTGCGCGGGATCGTGCCGGATGCGGCGCCGTGCGTAGTCTGCGAGTCGTGTTGATGACTGCGTGTGTTGCATGAGCGCCGAGGGCAGCAACAGGTCGGCCTCGCTGCTTGCCGCATAGCCTTTATCCAGCATCTCGCTGAACTCACCCGCCCGCAAGCGGGCATGCAACGACGTGAAGGCCGCCGCGCTTCTGAACATGGATTTGCATGCGCACAGGCTGAACATCGCGCAATCGATGCGGCTTTGCTGGGCGCCTGTCTCGCAGAGCATCAAATGCCTGCCGAGCCCGTTCCGGGCGATGCATGTGACGGTGTCCTTCAGCGTGTTGGCCAGCCGAAGGAGCAGCATGGCCGAGCCTGTCGCGTTCAGCGTGCTCGATTCGATGACGATGATGGTGGGTTCGCCCGCATCGATGCTCAGGTCAGCACCCACGCAATGTCCTTCCTTCGGGCTGAGTTCGATAAGACACTGCTCGCGGTGCGAGGCTTGCGTTCGGCATTGTTCGCTGACGTATGCCGCGAACGCTGCGGGTGTCGGGTGATGGGAGATCCGCAAGCCAGGATAAAGCGACATCTCCGAGCGGATGAGCGCCGGAATGGCATCCCGGTCGGCCCAATACATGTCCATGCTTTGCCGGTTGGCCTTCAGAAAGGCAACGGCGAAGTTGTAGTAATGCGTGGGAGTATCGGGCAGCTTCAGTACGTCGGGTTCGGGGAACGGGACATTCCCGGCGAAATGCAGCGCGGCACTGAAGCACTTCCCCGGTAGCGCGTGACCTTCGGGATGGCTCAACGTGACCAAGGGCGACGTGGTGGCATTGGCGGTGCGCTGTTGGCTGCCGGGCAGTGACATCATGAGCGGGGCTCCAGAAATGGCAAAAGGCAAAGACCCCCCAATGATGGCGGTCTTTGCCTGTGGCCGATGTTGCCCCTGACGCGAGAATTACGGATTTGCAGTCAGCGAGAACGCGCGCCCTTGCACACGATCGGCAAGACTTATTCGAACGCTTTGTCGTTCGGGTTCGCGTAGAGCTGCTTGAGCTGTTCGCTCATCGGGAAGTTGAAGCTGGTGTTCTTCGGCGGCACCGGCGATTCGAACCACTTCTTGTACATCGTGTTGATCTCGCCACTCTTCATTACGCCCGCCAGCGTGTCGTCGACGAGCTTTTTGAACTCCGAATCGCCGTGCTTCATCATGAAGCCGTAAGCCTCGAACGACTGCGGCGTTCCCGTCACGACCCAGTCGTCCGGATTGCGGCCCATCGTGCGCGAGCCCGCGAGCAGCACATCGTCCATCATGAACGCCTGAACACGGCCGCCCTGGAGCATGGTGAACGATTCGCCGTAGTCCTTGCCCGAAATCACGCTCATGTTCATCTTCTTGTCGTTGTTCATCTTGTTGAGGATGCGCTCCGACGTCGTGCCCGCATTGGTTACGACAGGCTTGCCCGCGAGATCAGGAAAGTCCTTGATGCCCGAATTCTTGTTCACCAGCAGCCGCGTGCCCGCGACGAAGAACGTATTCGAGAAGTTGACCTGCGCCTGACGCGCTTTCAGGTTCGTCGTCACGCCGCACTCGATATCGACCGTGCCGTTCTGCACGAGCGCAATACGGTTCTGCGAAGTGACGGGGATGAAGCGCACTTGCAGATCGGGCTTCTTCAGACGGGTCTTCACCACGTCGACGATCTTGTTGCACAGATCCTGCGAGTAGCCGATGACGTTGTGGTTGTTGTCGTAGTACGAGAACGGAATCGACGACTCGCGATGCCCGATGGAGATCACGCCGCTGCTCTCGATCTTTTGCAGCGTCTCCGATGCGGGCTGAGCCTGTGCCGCGCCTGCCGCCACACACATCGCTACGCCCAGCATTACCCCGGTCAATCGCATCTTGATCATGCCCTGCTCCTGAAAATGGTCTCACCCGTGATTCACACTTGAATCATTTGTTTCATGTTAATTTTTTTGCAACAAATGATCAAATGGTCGTTAACCCTAGCGATGGTATGGGTTTGGGGCAAAGGGGCGGTGGCAGCGCGCGAGCCGCCGCGCCAGTCTTGCGAGAGGCCGCGGATGCGTGGGGGAATCAGGCCGGGAGAGACGGCGGGAAGCGGCTGGCGGGTGCTGCAACAGGTGTTGCGCCCGCCGCCGGACTTACAGCAATCGAATCAGGAGATTGAAGACGAGAGAGAGCACGACGGTGGAGGCGAACGGAAAGAGCATTTCGCGACCTCGCCAGCGCAAACGCAGGTCACCGGGCAATCGGCCGATGCCGAGTTTGGTGAGCCACGGCGAAGCTGCCGAGAGGATGCAGATCGCGATGAAGATCGTAAACATCCAGCGGAACATCGGCGTGGCCTCGTGTGAAGGGGAGACGTTAGAGCGCGTGGCTGCGGTCGCCGGTGGCGAAGCCGATCAGGCCGGCCCACTCGTCCATTCCGCGTCCGAAGGCGATGACTTTGAAGAGTTCGCCCATCTCGGCCTCGGACAGCAATTTCTGTGCGGCCGCCGTTGCGGGCAGGAACGTCTTCGGATCGGTCGGATCGAGCGCGCTCATCAAGTCGATGATGCCCGCGTTCATCAGGAATCGCGCCTGCGACGTGAAGCCCAGCAGATCGAGCCCGGCATCGACGCCGGCATCGGCGATCCCTGAAAAGTCCACGTGCGCGGTGATGTCCTGCAAGCCCGGGTAATAAAACGGATCGTCGTGCGCGTGGTGTCGATAGTGACACATCAACGTGCCGTGAGCGCGTTGCGGATGATAATACTCCCGCGCCGGGAATCCGTAGTCGATGAGCAGCAACACGCCGCGCGCGAGCAGCGGCGCCACGCTGCGCACGAAGGCGGATGCGGCTTCGTGCGTTTCCGTCAGATACTCCTGTGTCGGCGGCAGATCGGCCAGTGCACCGAGCGCTTCCGGCAACGGACCGGTGTACAGACGTTCTTCCCACCCGAAACCCGCCGGCGTGCGCACCACGCCGCGCTCGAACCAGATGGGCTGTCCTGTCTCGTCCGGACGGCGCGCCCACAGGTGAACCGGCATGGCATCGAGCACTTCGTTGCCGAGCATGACGCCGCGAAAGGCGTCGGGCAACTGATCGAGCCACGTGACACGCGCGAGAAGATGCGGCGCAGCGTTGGCGATGGTCTCGCGCTGGCGTGCGCGCAGCTCGCCGGAGAGTTCCATGATCGAGTACGTCTCGCAGGGCGTGCCTTCGGCTTCGAGGGCGAGCAACAGATCGGCGGCCAGACGTCCCGACCCTGCGCCGAATTCCAGCACCTGTGCGTCGCCCGTCTGTTCGAAGATCTCGCCGAGTTGACGCGCGAGCGTGCGGGCGAAGAGCGGCGTGAGTTCCGGTGCGGTAACGAAGTCGCTGCCGTCGGCGGCGAGACGCCCGAATTTGGCGGCGCCGGCGGCGTAGTAACCGAGGCCGGGTGCGTACAAGGCCAGTTCCATGAAGCGATCGAAGGGCAGCCAGCCGCCGGCTGCGTCGATGGCGTCGGCGAGATGAGCCGTGAGACGGCGCGAGTGTTCGAGCGCGTCCGGCTCCGGAACGGGTAAACTATGCGGTTTCGGTGCGGCCTGATTCATGCGGGCATTGTAACGGAGACGGTGCGGACTGGCTGCTTGAGATGTGAAAGCGCGTCTGCGGGCGATATCGGCGAAAATTCCGCCGGTTTTTGTCAGTTTTTGACCGTTTTCGCATGGTTTTCGCCAGTTTTTGCAATATGTGCCCTTTGTTCGGGCGACTTGCGAGGCTATCGCGAGCCATCACGCCCGGTGCCGGGCCTAGCCTGCCTGCCGCCCGAAGTTCGTCTGCTTGCTTGCCCACTGACCGGAATCTGCCGTATGACCGTTGCATCGACGCCACGCCCCTCGCCTGCCGCTAGCGACGCCGCCAGCGCGCGCGTTGTGCCGCGCGTGGCGCTCGTGACGGGCGGCGCGCGCCGGATCGGGCGCGCGATTGCGTTGCGGCTTGCTGCCACGGGGTGGGACGTTGCCGTTCACTACGAGCGTTCGCACAATGAGGCGTTGGAGACCGTCGCGGCCATCGAGGCGTTGGGGCGCCGGGCGGTGGCGTTGCAGGCGTCGCTTGCCGATGAAGCTGCCACAGCCGGTCTCATCGCTCGCTGTATCGAAGCGCTTGGTGTGCCTGCCTGCCTCGTCAACAATGCGTCGCGCTTCGAGTACGATAGCGCCGACGATTTCGGCTATCAGGCGCTGGAGCGCCACATGCGCGTGAATGCGGGCGCACCGCTGGTGCTCGCGCGTGAAATGCACGCCGCACTGGGCGAGACGCAACGCGGTGTTGTCGTCAACCTGCTCGATCAGAAGCTGGCGAATCCGAACCCCGATTACTTGTCGTACACGCTGTCGAAGGCGGCGCTGGATGTGGCGACGACCTTGCTGGCGCAGGCCTTCGCCCCGCGTTTGCGCGTGGTCGGCGTTGCGCCGGGCGTCACGCTGCTGTCGGTCGATCAGACCCCCGGGGGCTTCGCGGCGGCACATGCGTCGACGCCACTGGGCGCGTCGTCGACACCGGAGGACATTGCGCAGGCCGTGGCGTATCTGGCCGAAGCCCCTGCGGTGACAGGCACGGTGCTGTATGTCGACGGCGGGCAGCATCTCGCGAGTTCGTCGCGCGACGTGAAATTTCTGACCGAGCCGGCCGATGCCGACCGGTCTCGTTGATTGTCATTACGAGTTTTCAAAATGCATAGCGCTCTTTCCCACCCTCGCCTGATGGACTGCCGTCGCATGTTTCTGCGCGACTATGAGGTGTTCATCAACATCGGCGTGCACGATTACGAGAAGCGGGGCGAACAGCGCGTGCTGATCAACGTGCAACTGTTCGTGCCGCTCGCCGAGAGCACCCCCGTGGCCGACAAGCTCGACGAGGTTGTCGACTACGACTTCATGCGCGAGACGATTGCCAAGCGCGTGGGGCAGGGCCACATCCATTTGCAGGAAACCCTGTGCGACGACGTCGCGAGTGCGCTGCTGGCGCATCCGCGCGTGCGTGCCGTGGGCGTGTCGACCGAGAAGCCCGACGTGTACCCCGATTGCCACTCGGTGGGCATCGAAGTTTTCAAGATGAAGGATGCCTGACATGAGTGCCGTCATGCCCGAGACCGGCGCGCCACTGGCCGCGAGTGCAAACGTTGCCGCCGACAGTGTGAAGAAAGCGCAGAAGCTCGCGTTCGAGAACAATAAGCTCGAGAAGCGGCTGTTCCGTCTGACGGGGCAGGCCATCGGCGACTACAACATGATCGAGCAAGGCGACCGTGTGATGGTGTGCATGTCCGGTGGCAAGGACAGCTACGCCATGCTCGATATCCTGCTCAAGTTGCGCGAGCGCGCCCCGATCGACTTCTCGATCGTCGCGGTCAATCTCGACCAGAAGCAGCCGGGTTTCCCGGAGCATGTGCTGCCCGATTACTTCCGTTCCATCGGCGTGGATTTCCACATCGAGAATCAGGATACGTATTCCATCGTCAAGCGCGTGGTGCCTGAGGGCAAGACGACCTGCTCGCTGTGCTCGCGCCTGCGCCGCGGCATTCTTTATCGCGTGGCCGGCGAACTCGGTGCGACCAAGGTCGCGCTGGGCCACCATCGCGACGACATCATCGAGACCGTCTTCCTGAACCTGTTCTACGGTGGCAAGCTCAAGGGCATGCCACCGAAGCTGCAATCGGACGACGGCAAGAACGTCGTGATCCGCCCGCTCGCGTATGTGCGCGAATCGGATCTGGAGCGTTACGCCGAGTACAAGCAATTCCCGATCATTCCGTGCACGCTGTGCGGCAGCCAGCCGAACCTGAAGCGTGCCGAGATGAAGGCGCTGATCCGCCAGTGGGAGAAGCAGCATCCGGGGCGCATCAAGTCGATTTTCAGCGCACTGTCGAATGTGATTCCCTCGCACCTGATGGATACGAACCTTCACGACTTCAAGAATCTGCGTGCAACCGGGCAGCCTGATCCGCTCGGCGATATAGCGTTCGACGAGGCACCGTGCGGCGATGAAAACGACGCCGGCATCATTCGTATCACGCAATTCGACGACTGAGCGAGATTCTCGTCGCTCGCTGGTTCATTCCTTGACGCGGCCCTGCCAACCTCTCCGGCGGGTCGCAAGACACCGAAACTCCGACTCTCGAATCGTCACGACGCCATGAATATTGTGATTCTCGCCGCCGGCATGGGTAAGCGCATGCGCTCGAAGCTGCCGAAGGTGCTTCAACCGCTGGCCGGCCGGCCGCTCTTGTCGCATGTGATTGCGACCGCACGCAAGCTCACGCCGGGCCAACTCATCGTGGTGATCGGGCATGGTGGCGACGCCGTGCGCGAGGCGGTTGCCGGCGATGGCGTGCGCTTCGCGGAGCAGGCGCAACAGTTGGGCACGGGGCACGCGGTGCAGCAGGCAGCGCCGCTGCTCGACGAATCGGTGCCGACGCTGGTGCTTTACGGCGACGTGCCGCTCACGCGCCCCGAGACGTTGCAGGCGTTGCTCGACGCCGCAGGCAACGACAAGCTGGGCGTGCTTACCGTCGATCTGGAGAACCCGACGGGTTACGGCCGGATCGTGCGCGACGCGGCCGGCAACGTGCTGCGCATCGTTGAACAGAAGGACGCCAACGAGGCCGAATTGGCCATTCGCGAGATCAACACCGGCATCGTGGTGGCACCCACGCGTGCGCTCAAAGGCTGGTTGAGCGGCTTGAAGAATCAGAATGCGCAGGGCGAGTACTACCTGACGGACGTGATTGCCTGCGCGGTGGCCGACGGCGTGCCGGTCGTCACCACGCAACCGGCGTTCGCGTGGGAGCCCAACGGTGTGAACGACAAAGTGCAGCTTGCCGAGCTGGAGCGCGACTATCAGCGCAACGCGGCGCGCGCATTGCTCGTGGCGGGCGTCACCCTGATCGATCCGGCTCGCTTCGACCTGCGCGGCGAGATCGTGTGCGGCACCGATGTCGCTATCGATGTGAATTGCGTATTCGAAGGCCATGTGACGATTGGCGACGGCGCGACCATCGGTGCGAACTGCGTGATTCGTAACAGCACCATCGGTCCGGGCACGCGCATCGAGGCGTTCAGTCATCTGGATGGCGCCGTGGTCGGCGCCGATGCGCACATCGGGCCGTATGCCCGCCTGCGCCCGGGGGCCGATCTGGCCGATGAGGTGCACATCGGTAACTTCGTGGAAGTGAAGAACGCGTCGCTTGCCAGGGGTTCGAAGGCCAACCATCTGGCCTACGTGGGCGACTCGACAGTGGGAGCGCGCGTGAATATCGGCGCGGGCACCATCACGTGCAATTACGACGGCGCGAACAAGCATCGCACCGTGATCGAGGACGACGTCTTCATCGGTTCGGACACGCAACTCGTGGCGCCGGTGACCGTGCGTCGCGGCACGACGATTGCCGCTGGAACCACCGTGTGGAAGGACACGCCGGAAGACGCGCTGGTGCTCAACGGCAAGACGCAGGAAGCGAAGATGGGTTACGTCCGTCCGCGCAAGCAGAAGCAGTAAAATTGAGGAATATGGGCCGGTGCACGAGGTGGAGCGTGCGCTGGCAAAGTCAAAACGGATCGAATCCGATCGAATGAGCCAGGGCTCTCTGGCATAAAGGGAAGCGAATATGTGCGGCATTGTCGGCGCGGTGGCGCGACGTAATGTAGTACCGGTGTTGGTGGAAGGTCTGCGTCGTCTGGAATACCGCGGCTATGACTCGTGCGGCGTAGCCGTGCTGAAGGACGGCGTGCCTCAGCGCGCGCGCAGCGTGTCGCGTGTGGCCGATCTCGACGAGCAGCTTGCGCAAACGCACCTGAGCGGCGAGACGGGCATTGCCCACACCCGTTGGGCGACGCACGGCGCACCGGTCACGAACAATGCGCATCCGATCTTCTCGCGCGACGAAGTGGCGCTGGTCCACAACGGCATCATCGAGAATCATGAAAGCCTGCGTGAGGAGCTTCGTGGCCTGGGCTACGACTTCGTGTCGCAGACAGACACCGAAGTTATCGCACACCTGATTCATCACATTCTGACGAACGGTGCAGCGAGCGATCTGTATCACGCTGTGCGTCTGGCAACGCGCCGTCTGCATGGTGCCTACGCCATCGCCGTCTTCCGTAAGCAGGAGCCGCACCGGGTGATTGGCGCGCGTGCGGGGTCGCCGCTGGTCGTGGGCGTGGGTGAGGGCGAGAACTTCCTCGCCTCCGATGCACTGGCGCTCGCGGGCACGACGGATCAGTTCATCTATCTGGAGGAGGGCGACGTCGTCGAACTCACGCTGGAGGGCGTGACGATCATGGATCGCAACCATGAGATCGTCGAGCGCGAGGTTCGCACGGTGCAGGCGTACACGGGCGCGGTGGAACTGGGTCCGTATCGTCACTACATGCAGAAGGAAATCTTCGAGCAGCCGCGAGCGATCGGCGACACGATGGAAGGCGTGGAAGGCATTTCCCCGACGCTTTTCGGCGAGACGGCGGAAGCGGTGCTGAGCAACGTCGACTCGATCCTGATTCTGGCGTGCGGCACGAGCTACTACTCGGGCATGACGGCCAAGTATTGGCTGGAATCGCTGGCGCAGATCCCCACGCAAGTGGAAGTGGCAAGCGAGTACCGCTATCGCGACAGCGTGCCGAATCCGAGAACGTTGGTGGTCACGATTTCGCAGTCGGGCGAGACGGCCGATACGATGGCGGCGCTACAGCACGCCCAATCGCTGGGCATGACAAACACGCTCGCGATCTGCAACGTGGGCACCAGTGCGATGGTGCGTCAGACGGCGTTGCATTACCTGACGCGCGCCGGCACGGAAATCGGCGTGGCGTCGACGAAGGCGTTCACGACGCAGTTGACGGCGTTGTTTCTGCTGACGCTGACCATGGCGAAACTGCGCGGACGTTTGACGGTGGCGCAGGAAGCCGACTATCTGACGCAATTGCGCCACCTCCCCGCGGCGCTGCACAGCGTGTTGGCGCTGGAGCCGCAGATCATCGCGTGGGCGGAGGAGTTTGCCCGTCGCGAGAATGCGCTGTTCCTGGGACGCGGTCTGCACTATCCGATCGCGCTCGAAGGCGCGCTCAAGCTCAAGGAAATTTCGTACATCCACGCCGAGGCCTATCCGGCGGGCGAATTGAAGCACGGCCCGCTTGCGCTGGTGACGGAAGAGATGCCGGTGGTGACGGTCGCGCCGCGCGACGCGCTGGTCGAGAAGCTGAAATCGAACATGCAGGAAGTGCGTGCGCGCGGCGGCCAGTTGTACGTGTTTGCCGACGCCGACACGGAGATTGCAAATGCCGATGGCATTCATGTGATCCACATGCCGGAGTATTACGGCCAGCTTTCGCCGATTCTGCACGTCGTGCCGCTGCAACTGCTCGCCTATCACACCGCGTGCGCGCGCGGCACCGATGTCGACAAGCCCCGCAACCTCGCTAAATCGGTGACGGTGGAGTAAGTCGCCCGGGCGCATGTCGCGTCTGCGCAAGACAAGGCCGGCTTCGCTACCCGCGAGCCGGCCTTTTTCGTTGGCAGACGATTTTCCGGCGGGACGCCGCTATTTGATCGACGTCCCTTGTCTCTTCGCCGTCAGCTTCTTTGAAACTGCGCCGCGTCCGAGAGCGGCCAATATTGACCTTGCAGACGCTCCCGTGCGAACGACGTAATGTCTGCGGTACTCAAGCCCACGCTGTCCACCGAGATGATCTGCTTCGCCAGATGCTGGTAGTAGGCCCGAAAGTGGTTCGCCCCCTTCAACGCAATGATCCGGTGCTCGCTGACGTCGAGACCGTGAAGCGCGAACGGCTCGATGTCGTAGATCTGCTCCGAGCGCGAGGCCACGATGACATCGACGCCATCGATAACGAGCCGGCACATCGTTCCCAGATCGAATCGCACGCCCGCGAACATGGCACCGGGCCGGTTCACGAACTTTCCGTCGGTGATCGACTTCACGTAGGCGTCGGCTTCAATGGGCTGACCTTGATAGCGCCCCAGCTTGCCGCCCAGCGACACGCGAATCGTGGCGCCGACGCCCGCTGCCTGCGCTTGTGCGACCACCGCAGCGTCGTTGATGGAAGCGAAGCAGGCGGTTCCCGGCGCCGGACGGGCCGACAGCAGCGCGCGCAAGAGATGCGTGCCGTCGCCGGGCGTGCCGCCGCCGGGGTTATCGGCATATTCGTTCACGACGATGGGGCCGACTGCGGCAGCGAGCGCCGTGGCGACGCCTTCGGCGGGCGACGGGAACGACGGGCGAAACGCTTCACGATGGTTCCATATCCAGTCGGCGACTTCGTCCGCCAGGGCCTGAGCCTTTTGCGCGTCTGCGTTGGTCGTGCACACGACCGTGGGGCACGGCGCGGCAATATCCGCATACGGGAACCCATGGAACCATGAGCAATCCACCACACCTTCCTGCTGCGCGAGCCGTGCGCAAAGGTCGTTGACGAGCGCCGGCGTGAAGCCGTCTTGCGTGGTGACGATGTAGGGCAGCATCGGCAGGCGTCGCATCGCAACGACGGGTTTCAGACGTGCGTCGAGGATCTGTATCAACAACTCGACGGCCTCTACGCCACGGTCGAAAAAGTCCGTGTGCGGGTATAGCTTGCAGGGCAACGTGATGTCGCAAGCACTGCGCATTTCCTCCGTGAAGTTGCCATGCAGGTCATAGACCGCTGCGATGGGCACGCCGGGGCCGACGAGTGCTCTGACGGCCGTGGCGAGATCGCCTTCGACGTCTTCCGTGCCGTGGGCAACCCCTGCGCCATGCAGCGCCAGCAATACGCCGTCGACTGGCAGCGTCGCACGGATGCCTTCGAGGATCTCGTGCTTCATTGACGCGTAGGCGCTCGCCTCGATCGTGCCCGACGGCGTGGCTTGTCCCACAAACGTGTATTCGAGCGTGACACCCGCCTGGCGCGCGCCTTCGATGAAGCCGCCAACCTGATGGTTGGACGCCTCGAAGGCGGCGGGAATCGCGTCGTGCCAGTACTGCTCGAACGCGCGTAACGGCGTCATGCCGGAGAATTCGGCCGCGTAGGTGTTGGTCTCGTGAATGATGCCGGCAACGGCAAACCGGACAGGGGCTCGTTCCATGGTCAAGGTCATGTTCTCCTGAGTCATTCTGACTAGGCTTATCGGTTCACCGTCTTCGGGTCGAAGCTCAGCGCGATGAGCGCGCTGATGACGAGCGAGCCTGCAATGATGAAGATCGCGGGGGCGGTGCTGTGATAGGTGTCGCGAATCCAGCCGATCAGGTACGGGCTGACGAAGCCTCCCAGGTTGGCCAGACTGTTGATGGCGCCGATCGATGCCGCTGCCGTGGCGCCGCCGAGGAATGCCGTCGGCAGCGTCCACATGATGGGCGAGAAGCTGATGATGCCAGCGGCGGCCACCGAAAGCGAAATAATCGCGAGCGTCAGATTTTGTGCGGCGAACACACTGGCGACGAGTCCGGCAGAGCCGAGCAGCATGATGCCGGCCAGATGCCAGCGGCGTTCGCGCCGGTGATCCGAGCTTCTGCCGACGGCGACCATCGCGATCGCAGCGACGCAGTAGGGGATGGCGCTGAGCAGCCCGACCTGAAGACCACCCACGGCACCGGCGTCCTTGATGAGCGTGGGCAGGTAGAAGCCCAGCGTGTAGAGCGCCATCATCGCGGGAAACGTCATCAGGATGATCTTGCCGATGCGCACGTCACGCACGATCTGCGACATGGGCATGTGCGGACGCCCTTGGTCATCCTGCGCAATATCGTGTGCGATCAATTCGCGTTGTGCTTGCGTGAGCCATTTGGCGTCTTTGACGCGATCCGTCAGGATCAGAAGCACGCCGATGGCCAGCGGGATCGTAGGCAGCGCTTCAAGCACGAACACCCACTGCCAGCCGGCATGTCCGCCGACTTGATGGAAGGTGTCGAGAATCCAGCCGGAGAGCGGGCCCCCGATAAGACCCGCGACCGGGATGCCTGCCTGAAAGATGGCCGTCATCTTCGCGCGGCGGCGATTGGGGAACCAGTACGTCAGAAAGAGAATGACGCCCGGGTAGAACCCGGCTTCCGCCACGCCGAGCAGAAAGCGCACCACATAGAACTGCCACGGCGCGCTGACGAAAGCCATGATCCCGGAGAGCAAGCCCCAGGAAATCATGATGCGTGCGATCCACAGACGTGCGCCGACGCGATGCATGATCAGATTGCTCGGCACTTCGAAAAGCATGTAGCCGACGAAGAACAGCCCGGCGCCCAACCCGTACGCCGCTTCGCTGAATTGCAGATCGGCAAGCATGTTGAGCTTCGCGATGCCGATGTTCACGCGGTCGAGATAGGCGACCACGTAGCACAGCATCAGGAAGGGGATGAACCGCATGGCGACCTTCCGATAAGTCGCGTCTTCGAATGTCGTGCGCTCGATGCCTGCGCCGATGTCCGGTGTAATCGTTGCCTGTTGTTTCATGAGCCTAACTCCCGCGGCGGGTATGGACGTTCGTGGAATCAACTGGTCTGCAAGGCGGATTCCCCGCGTCGTGCCAGTTCATCTGCATGGTCGTGAAATGCTTTGAGTTCTTCGGGGGGCACGAGCGAGCCACCGGTCGACCAGATCACGTGGGTCGCCCGAGTCATGTCCAGGCCGTGCTGTCGAACGTAGGCCTGGCCCTCTGGCGAATCGCTAATCCACTGCGGGCCGCTAACACCTGCCGCAGCAGACGGTTCGACCAACACCCCCAGACCGGACTTCAGTACGCGAAGGTTCAGGAAAAGCGCGACATCCGAGACGGTGAACACGCCGGAGAGCTGCGATGCCATGAGCGGCGCCACCAGATGGGAGGCTTCGCCCACGGCCAAGCCATCGGCGTCGGTCTTGTTGTCGAGGCCGATGTCGTAGACGGAGACAGGTGTATCGCTGTGCGAGGCCAGTTGCACCAGCATGCAGGGGGACGCGATCGGTTCGACGAAGAAGCAGTGAACGTGCGGGCCGAACAGGGCCTTCAGCCCATAGGTGATGCCGCCGGGCGCACCGCCCACACCGCACGGCAGGTAGACGAACAGCGGGTGCTGCGCATCGACTGGCCTGCCCGCGTCTTGCAATTGAGCGGCGAGGTAGCGTGCGCTCGCGGCGTAGCCGAAGAAGAGCAGGTCCGAGCGCTCGTCGTCGACGAAGTGGCTGTGCGGTAGTGCCAACGCCTGAGCGCGACCGCTGGCGACGGCTTCCGCATAGTCGCCGATGTGCTCGACCACGCGGACCCCCCGTTTGCGCAGCCGGTCTTTCTTCCAGGCTTTCGCATCGGCGGACATGTGGACCACAGTGTCGAATCCCAGCGCGGCCGCCATCACGCCAATGCTCAGGCCGAGATTGCCCGTGCTGCCCACGGCAACGGTGTATTCGGCGAAGACGGCTCGCACTTCCGGCGTGTTGAGACGGCGGCGGTCGTCGTCCGGCGACATCAATCCGCGCGTCAACGCAATTTCCTCGGCGACCGCCAGCACTTCGTGGAACCCGCCACGCGCCTTGATCGAACCTGCCACGGGCAAGGCATCGTCCCGCTTGAGGAACCATGCACCCGCGCTGGCGGCACTGCCGCACGACAGCGAGGCTTTCAGTTTGTCGGCGGGCATCAACGCCGACTCGATGTGTCCGCCGGTGTCGCTCAGTTCGGGGAAAAGCTCGGCGAGAAGCGGCGCGCAGCGGGCCATGCGCGCGTGAGCGTCTTCGATCAGCGCCGTCGACGGGGCGGTCGGGGGCAGCGGCTGTCCGAGCCGGTCGTTCAACCAGAGTGAAGGAATCCTTGCTTGAAGCTTGGCTAATAGGGTTCCGAACTGGATGGGGGCAGACATGATTGGCATTTTGCTCACAATTTGCTGATACTCGACACGATGCTAGCGTCTGGTTTCGGGTAAAAATAGCGCTGGATTCTAATGAACGCATTAGCTGGGCTAATTCATATGCAACTGGATTCATCCATGCTCGGGGCACTGCGGTGCTTCGAAGCGGCGGCGCGATTACTGAGTTTCACGCAGGCGTCGCGGTCGCTGAATCTCACGCAAAGTGCCGTCAGCCAACAGATTCGGCATTTGGAGGAGCGGCTTGGGTATCGGTTGTTCGTGCGGCAAGCGCGGAGTCTGAAACTCACCGACAAGGGTGAGGTGCTGTTCGAGGTCACCACGCGCGCGTTGGGTGACATACAGGCGACATTGCAGAGGCTTGGGCTATCGAATGCGCCGCTTCAGGTGAGTTGCCTGCCGTCTTTTGCGCTGCAATGGCTGATGCCGCGCCTGACGGAGTTCCACCGGCGGGAGCCGGACGTTTCCGTGCGATTGCGGGCCGAATTTCAGAGCGTGGACCGGCAGTCCATGCGAGTGGAAGACATCGATGTGGCCGTGCGCTACGACCCCACGACATACTCGGAAGTCCGGGCCGACGTGCTGCTCGACGAATATCTGGTGGCGGTCGCCACGCCGGAGTATCTGGCGGCCCATCCGGGGCTCGCGGACGGCACCTCGCTGGACGGCGTGGTGTTCCTGCACGACGCATCGCCGTGGGTCGGCGCGGCCGAATTCGTCGAGTGGCGAACGTGGATGCAGGTGAATCGCCCCGACGGGCCGCACCATATCGACGGCCCCCAGTTCAACTTGTCGAGCCTTGCGCTGGCGGCGGCACTCAGTCACCAGGGCGTTGCCATGGGACGGACGGCGCTTGTCTACGACGACATTCGAAGCGGCCGTCTGGTCGCGATCATGGGCAAGCCGGTGAAAGCGCCTGCGAGATACGTGCTGCTTTCACGTGACCCTCACGACCGCCGAACCGCGATTTTTTCCGATTGGATCAAGCGGGAGTGCCATCGTTTCGATATCGAGCGGCACCGCTTGCTTCAGGAGTAGGACGAGAGGATATTCGCGTTCAGTTTTGACTTCTGCCCTCACCCCTACTCCCACTCCAGCGCTTTCTTGCCCCATTCGTAGGCGAAGCCGACCGCGAGAAGGAACAGGAAGAACATCATGGCGAGGAAGCCGGGCCAGCCCACGTCTCGAATCGCTACGGCCCACGGAATGGTGAACGCCAATTCGATATCGAACACGATGAAAAAGATAGCGACGCGGTAGTAGCGCACGTCGAACTGTTTGCGGGCGTCGCCGAAAGCGTTGAATCCGCACTCGTACGGGGAATTTTTCTCCGCGTCCGGACGATGTGGCCGAATCGGCTTTGCGACCACCAGAAGGCCCGCGCCGATGAGCAGAGCGACAACCAGAAACAGCAGGACGGGGAAGTATTCGGAGAGTTGCACCGGGGCTCCTTCATGAGACCAGCACCGAATCTCGTGCCGGGCGGAGCGCGTTAGTGCCTTCGACGCTGGCGAACGTTCCTCATTGACGACAGCTTTGGGGAGTGTCCCTGCCGGTGAGCCCTCACCCATCGTTGGCGCTCCTGTACTTGGCCGAGTCATGCCGCTGTTCATATGATTCGTCATGGAAATCGTCATTTCGACGAAAGAATACGTTTTTACGACGAATTGACGCTACATTTCATCGGGAACCCTCCCTAGAATTGATGTCGTGGTGCTTGCACGAATATGCCGGGAGAATGACGCCGGCGTGATGCGAGCCCTCTTGTTCGACGTCTTGATCCGGGGAAAAAACATGAAAAAGATCGCTTTACTTGGCGCAGGACATATCGGCCAGACCATTGCGCGCCTGCTGCATGACAGCGGCGACTACCGGGTGACGGTTTTCGACCGCAACCCGCTGGCGTCTGCGGTGGTCCATGAATATGCGGATGCGTTTGTCGAACTGACCGGCAGCGATACGGGCTCGTTACGGAAGGCCATATCGGGCCACGACGCCGTCGTCAATGCGCTGCCCTACACGATGGCGACGAGTGCTGCGACGGCCGCTGTGGCGGCTGGCTGTCACTACTTCGACCTGACCGAAGACGTAGCCGCGACCCATGCCATCCAGCAACTCGCCGAAGGGGCATCGACCGCACTGATGCCTCAGTGCGGTCTGGCGCCGGGTTTCATCGCTATCGCGGCGCATCACCTGGCGGCAGCGTTCGATCAGGTCGACTCCGTGAAGATGCGCGTCGGCGCGTTGCCGGCGTTTCCCACCAACTCGCTGAAATACAACCTGACGTGGAGCGTCGACGGGCTGATCAACGAGTATTGCCAGCCGTGCGAGGCGATTCGCGACGGCGTCAGGCTGACCGTACAGCCGCTGGAGGATCTGGAACACTTCTCGCTCGATGGCGTGGAGTACGAAGCGTTCAACACCTCAGGCGGGCTGGGCACGCTGTGCGAAACCCTCAGTGGGCACGTGCGCGATCTCGACTACAAGTCGGTGCGCTATCCGGGCCATGGGGCGTTGATGAAGGTGTTGTTGAACGAACTGCGTTTGAAAGACGATCAGGAGACGCTCAAGACGATGCTCAAGCGCGCCGTACCGAGCACCTTGCAGGACGTGGTGCTCATCTTCGTGGTCGTGAGCGGTCTGCGCAGCGGGGTGCTCACGCAGGAAGTCTTCGCGCGGAAGATCTTCGCGGAGCGCAATAACGGGCACAGCGCCAGCGCGATTCAGATCACCACGGCATCGGCGATCTGTGCGGCGGTCGATATGTTCTTCGCGGGCCAATTACCGCAACGCGGCTTCATACGGCAGGAGCAGATTGCCTTGCCGGACTTCCTGGCCAATCGATTCGGTCAGGCCTACGCCCATTCGACGCGTATCGAATCCCTCTCCTGAGGCAAGAAGCGCGCCGCCGTGTCGCTTGCCGGCGCGACCGGCGGCGGGCGCGAAGTCACCGTGCGATTCCCGGCCGGTGAGGGTGTTTGATTACACATGGAAAAAATTTCCCGATTATTTCGAATGTTGGGATGAATTTTCCATAAAACCCGCCATGGGCGGGTGATTCGGCAAGCCTTTTCTCACTTCTGCCGCGTAGGATCGACGCACTTATTTATCCGGGGCCGATCATGCGCGAGAGAGAAACACTCCATTACTTCGACTATGCAGCCACCACGCCCGCCGACGCCGCTGTGATTGCTGCGATGTCCGACTGTCTCGGCGTGGATGGCGTCTTTGGCAATCCCGCGTCGAGTTCGCATGCGGCGGGCGTGAGCGCGCGCCGTCTCGTGGAGCGCTCGCGCGCGCAGGTCGCGGCCCTCATCGGTGCCGACGCGGCGGAGATCGTGTGGACGTCCGGCGCCACTGAATCGAACAATCTGGCGCTCAAGGGCTATGCAGAGATGGGGCAGGCGCGTGCGCACATGATGACGAGCGTGCTCGAGCACAAGGCGATTCTCGATACGATGGCGTATCTGGAAAAGCGCGGCGTGCCGGTCACGTATGTGACGCCCTCGATCACCGGCGAGATCACGGCCAACGCGGTGGCGGCGGCCTTGCGTCCCGATACGGGACTGGTGTCGCTCATGCTGGTCAATAACGAACTCGGCACGCTGACCGACGTCGCGGCCATTTCCAGGGTCGTGCACGCGGCAGGGGCGCTGCTGCATGTCGATGCCGCACAGGCGCTGGGCAAGACGCCCATTGACGTGAAGGCCATGGGCATCGATCTGCTCTCGATGTCGGCACACAAGGTGTACGGGCCGAAGGGGATCGGCGCGCTGTACGTGAGCAAGGACGTCATGCCGCGCATCGCGCCTCAAATGCACGGCGGCGGTCATGAACGCGGCTTGCGCTCCGGCACGCTGGCAACGCATCAGATCGTTGGCATGGGGACGGCATGCGAGTTGGCCATGCAGGCCATGACGACCGATAACGCCCGCATTGCCCAACTGAGCCGCCGCCTGCTCGACGGCGTGCTGGCACTCGACGGTGTGGTGCACAATGCGGCCGATGCGCAACGCATTCCGCATACGCTGAGCCTGACCGTCCGGCATCCCGGCTTCTACACGTTCATGCTCAACGGCAATCTCGCCGTGTCGTCGACATCGGCTTGCAACTCGGCCTCGGGGCAGCCTTCGCATGTGCTGAGTGCCATCGGACTCGACGGTGAAGCGGCGAGCCGCACCGTGCGCGTGAGCCTCGGTCGCTTTACCGACGAGGCTTGCGTCGACTTCGCGATTGCCTGCTTCGAACGCGCTGTCTGTCAGTGCCGGGCATTAGCCGCCTGAGATCATGTTTGCCGCCTGCTTCGGCGCTTCAACGCGCCGAACGTCGAAGGGTGTGTGTCGCAGTCTTGTATTATGCTTTGAGCGACTTGCGACATTACTGACTTGAATTCTCTCCCTCCCCCCACCCACCTTCACATCGGAGGTAAGTATGAGCAAAGAGAAAGATAGTTCGGACACCGGATCAACGACAGGCGCCGGTGCGCCGGCGGCAAGCGACCGAAATACATTATCGGTCGGGGCGGACGGCCCGCTGCTGCTTCACGACGTTCACTTCATCGAGCAAATGGCGCACTTCAATCGGGAGAAGGTGCCCGAGCGTCAGCCCCATGCGAAAGGCGCTGGCGCTTTCGGCGTATTCGAAACCACCGAAGATGTCAGCCGATATACCAAGGCCTCGCTATTCAGGAAGGGCGCCAAGGTGGAAATGCTCGCGCGCTTTTCCACGGTCGCGGGCGAATCCGGCAGCCCCGATACCTGGCGCGACGTGCGCGGCTTCTCCCTCAAGTTCTATACCGACGAAGGCAATTACGATCTCGTCGGCAACAACACACCGGTTTTCTTCGTGCGCGACCCGATGAAGTTTCCGCACTTCATCCGCAGTCAAAAACGTTTGCCGGACTCGGGGCTGCGCGACAACCACATGCAATGGGACTTCTGGACGAACAATCCGGAGTCGGCGCATCAGGTGACGTATCTGATGGGCGACCGTGGCTTGCCGCGTACCTGGCGTCATATGAACGGCTATGGTTCGCATACTTATCTGTGGATCAATGCGAGCGGCGAGAAATTCTGGGTGAAGTATCACTTCCATACCGAGCAGGGCATGGAGTTCTTCTCGAACGCCGAAGCGGCAACGATGTCCGGTCAGGACGCCGACTTCCATCGCCGGGATCTGTTCGACGCCATCGTGCGCGGTGAGCATCCTAGCTGGATTTTGCGGGTGCAGGTCATGCCGTATGCCGACGCGAAGCAGTATCGCTTCAATCCGTTCGACCTGACGAAGACGTGGTCGCACAAGGACTATCCGCTGATCAAGGTGGGCAAGATGACGCTCAACCGCAATCCGGAGAACTTCTTCGCGCAGATCGAGCAGGCAGCGTTCTCGCCGGGCAATACCGTGCCGGGCATCGGCCTGTCGCCCGACAAGATGCTGCTCGGACGCGCCTTCGCGTACAACGACGCGCAGCGCAATCGCATCGGGACAAACTTCCATCAACTGCCGGTCAATCGCCCGAAGGTGCCGGTGCAGTCGTATATGTTCGATGGTCACATGGCGTTCGAGCACAGCGGCAATGCACCGACTTACGTGCCGAACAGCGGCGGCCGTCCGTATGCCGATCAGACTGGCCCGGCGGAGGACGGCTGGGAGTCGGACGGCGCCATGGTGCGCAGTGCCTACACGCTGCACAAGGAGGACGACGACTTCTCGCAACCGGGAAATCTGGTACGTCACGTATTCGACGATGCGGCGCGCACGCGTCTGGTCGAGACCGTGTCGGGCGCGTTGCTGGCCGGGGTGCGTAGCCCGGTGCTCGAGCGGGCCTTCGACTACTGGAAGCAGATCGACAAGGACGTCGGTGCGCGCATCGAGCAGGCGGTGAAGCGCGCCAGGAAGTAGGCTTTTTTCGCCACGGTATCGACTGCGGCGGGTCGCGATGCATGGCATCGCGCCCGCCGTTTTTCGTATGGAGAGGGTTTGGTTTCGGGGTCGACGCCGAGTCCGGTGTTGCGCTTGACGACGCGCCGATCCGGTTCGGTATTCCGGCGTAAAAATGTCACGCATTGTGAGTGCGCGTGCTTCCTGATAGCATGAGGGCTGCTTCACGGAGATGGCATACCTCCGGCGTTCGTTTCGCAAACCGCCCCTCCCCGGGGCTGATGATGCCTGCAAGATCCTGGCTTGCCGGGAGGTTGCGGGCTATGCGTACGAGCGTTTCTCTCGTTCCCTTCGAATCCCGATTCCCTTCCGGCAGTGTTCAGGCAATTTGTCGACGACGTCGTTCGTCCCGATGTTTGAGTCCATGAAGATGTTTCACGATTCCCCGTTGCGTGACCTGTTCGGTGTACTGCCGCGTGCCGCCCATGTCAGTGCGCTCGCCGCGCTCGTCGGTGTGATGGCCGGCAGCGCCTCGGCGCTATTTCTTGTTGCGCTCGATCTCGCGACCGATACCCGGCTGATTCACCCGTGGCTGCTGTGGCTGCTCCCGGTGGCCGGCTTCGCGGTCGGCTGGATCTACCTGCGCCTCGGTGCCAGTGTGGAAGCCGGTAACAATCTGCTGATCGACGAGATTCACGATCCGCAACGCGTCGTGCCGTTACGCATGGCGCCGCTCGTGCTCGTTGGCACCGTCGTCACGCATCTGTTTGGCGGGTCCGCCGGGCGGGAAGGCACCGCCGTGCAGATGGGCGGCGCCCTGGCCGATCAACTCACCCACGTCTTCCGGCTGTCCGGCGAACAGCGTCGTGTGCTGCTGATGTCGGGTATCGCGGCAGGGTTCGCATCGGTGTTCGGCACGCCGCTCGCGGGGGCTGTCTTCGGTCTGGAAGTGCTCGCCATCGGGCGCTTGCGCTATGACGCCCTGTTGCCGTGTCTCGTTGCGGCGCTGGTTGGCGACGCCGTTACGCGTGCCTGGGGAGTGCATCACACCGCGTACACGATCGCACCTGGCTTATTTACCGCGTCGATGTCGCTCTCGGGCGCGTTCAGTGCCGCCGTCGCCGGGGTGCTTTGCGGACTGACAGGCATGGCCTTCGCGCAGGCGACGCACGCGACGTCTGCCTTCATGAAACGGCGCATCGCCTATGCCCCGCTGCGGCCCGTAGCCGGGGGCGTGCTGGTTGCGGCCGCCGCCACGGCGTTGGGCACGCCGCAGTACCTCGGTCTCGGTATTCCGACCATCGTCGACGCGTTTCATACCACGCTGCCCTGGTACGACTTCCTCGGCAAGGCGCTCTTCACGGTGGTCACACTGGGCTCGGGGTTCAAGGGCGGGGAGGTGACGCCGTTGTTCTACATCGGCGCGACGCTGGGCAACGCACTCTCGCATGTGCTGACGTTGCCCGCAGCCGTGCTCGCGGGCATCGGCTTTGTCGCGGTATTCGCCGGGGCTGCCAACACGCCCATTGCGTCGACGTTGATGGCCATCGAGATCTTCGGCCCGCAGATCGGAGGCTACGCGGCGATCGCGTGCGTGCTGGCGTATCTGTGTTCCGGGCATACGGGGATCTATCGTGCACAGCGCGTCGGGCACGGCAAGCATGGCGCCGTGCCGGAAGGCATGCGGCTTGCCGACCTGCCGGCATGGCGCAAGTCGCTCGGGGCCGGTCGCCGTGCTGCGGAGGACGCGCAGGAAACGCGCCGCCGCTAAACGGTGCCGCGCGCCAGATCCCTCAGCGTTCGCTGAAATGCCGCCGCGTTTTTCATGCCCTGATCCTCGTGATTCGTGTTGAAGAGGACATGTGTGTCGTCGGCCAGCGCCGCAATGCGTTGGACGCGAGCCGAAATGTCGATCAATTCGCTCGCGCTGTATTCGTAGACGAATCGCCCGGACGAGGCGATAACGCCCTGCCGGTTCCACGCGTCCGCATTCCGGCCATGCAAACGCACGACACACAGATCGTCGCGCGTCGTCGCCCACACGGCGGGCACCGTATTGTCGAATCCTCCCGGACTGTCGACGATGGTGTGCGCCGCGCCCGTCTCGCGCAACATGGCCAGCGTGGCGGCTTCGCGCGATGGCGTGTCGAACCAGCTGCGGTGCCGGAATTCGATGGCGTGCCGCTCGCCCTCCAGCCGCCGTGCCGTCTCGAAGACGAGCGCCCGGCCTGCCTTGTCGTTGCGCACGCGCGGCGAGAACTGGAAGTGAATCGCCGTCAGTTGTTCGCTCTGACGCAGCGGCTCGACGGCTTCGAGATAGCGTCGCCAGAGTTCGTCGCGCAGTTCGGTGGGGATGTCGTGCGGCGTGACGTCGCCTACAAGCCCTGGTCTCGCCCCACCGCTCGCGCCAAGTGCGTCGGCGATGTCGGGGGGCAAGGCCGCGAGGGGGGTCGTATGGCCGGTGAACGCGCGAAACGCCTTGATGTGGAAGCGAAATGAGGGCGGCGTACGTTGCGTCCATCGCCATGCCACGGCGGCATCGGGCAAACGGTAATAGCTGCTGTCGACTTCCACCAGATCGAACTTCGACGCGTAGTGACGCAACCGTGCCTCGGGCGTAGCAACGCCCGGCGGGTAGAACCGTCCGCAAGCAATGAGTGTCGGATCGGTCCATGACGAGGTGCCGGTGCGAATCGTCATGAGGCAGGTCGGTGGGGCTTCAATAGGGCGCTGGCGGGGAGGCAGCCGCGAATTGTCTCGAATTGTCTCGAATTCGAAAGGGACTCGATGGGCATTGGCGACGCCGTTATAATGTACAAATATACAGTACTCTTTGAGCGTAACCCCGGGCAATCGTCCGCATTCCCGTGGTTTTCCCAGATCTCGCATGTCAGAACAGCCGACTGCCGCCGCCCGCAATCCGTGGGCCGAACTCAACGAACGCCAGCGCGAGGCCGTCGACCACGGTGTGGGTGACGGTGGCGAGCCCGGCGGCCCGTTGCTCGTCATTGCCGGGGCGGGTTCGGGCAAAACCAGCACCCTTGCCCATCGCGTGGCCAACCTGATCGTGCGCGGGGCGGATCCCAATCGCATCTTGCTGCTCACGTTTTCGCGCCGCGCGGCGGGCGAAATGGAGCGGCGTGTGGGGGCCGTGCTTCAGAAGGTGTTGGGGCTGGCGTCGTCGCAACCGCCGTCGCTGCCGTGGGCCGGAACGTTTCACGCCATCGGCGCGCGCCTGCTGCGTGACTTTGCTTCGCGCATCGGTCTGTCGGAAGCGTTCACTATTCACGACCGCAGCGATGCCGAGGATCTGCTTGGCATCGCGCGTCACGAACTCGGTTTTTCCAACACGCAGTCGCGCTTTCCGCTCAAGGGCACCTGCCTGTCGATCTATTCGCGGGTGGTGAACAGTCAGGCACCGCTCGCGGAGGTACTCGCGAAGCATTTCCCGTGGTGCGCGCAATGGGAGGCGCAGCTCAAAACGCTCTTTGGCGCCTATGTCGACGCGAAGCAGGCACAGCACGTTCTCGACTACGACGACTTGCTGCTGTACTGGGCTGAAACGATGGGTGCACCGGAACTCGCACGCGAGTTGGGCGAGCGCTTCGATCATGTCCTCGTCGACGAGTATCAGGATACCAACCGCTTGCAGGCGCAGATTCTGCTCGCGATGAAGCCCGATGGGCGCGGCCTGACCGTTGTCGGGGACGATGCGCAGTCCATCTATGCTTTTCGCGCGGCCACGATCCGCAATATCCTCGATTTCCCGGCACAGTTCGCCGAGCCCGCGCATGTGGTCACGCTCGAGCGTAACTATCGGTCGACACAACCGATTCTGGATGCATCCAATGCCGTGATCGCCGAGTCGAGCGAGCGCTATGCGAAGGCGCTGTGGACCGATCGCCACTCGACGCATTTGCCGCAGCTCGTCAACGTGAGCGACGAATCGGGGCAGGCGCGCTGGGTCGCCGATCAGGTGCTGGCGCAGCGCGAGACCGGCACGCCATTGAAGCAGCAGGCGGTGTTGTTTCGTACCGGCAGCCATAGCGCCGCGCTGGAGTTGGAGCTGACACGCCGCAACATCCCATTCGTGAAGTTCGGGGGGCTGAAGTTTCTTGAGGCGGCGCATGTGAAGGACATGCTGTCGATCCTGCGCTGGGCGCACAACCCGGCCAGCCGCCTGTCGGGGTTTCGGGTGGCGCAACTCATCCCGGGCATCGGTCCGGTGAGCGCGACACGTCTGCTCGACGCCATGGCGCAATCGGCCACACCCGCTCAGGTGCTCGCGGACTTCAAACCGCCGTCGGCGGCAGCCGCCGATTGGCAGGCGTTCGTGGAAGTCTTCATGGCGTTGCACGACACACGTGTTGCCTGGCCCGCCGATGTCGATCTCGCGTTGCGCTGGTATGCGCCGATGCTCACGCAACGCTTCGACGATGCCGCCGTGCGTCAGGCCGATCTCGAACAGCTCGCCCGCATTGCGGGCACGTACGGCTCTCGCGAGACATTCCTGACCGAATTGACGCTCGACCCCCCGGACGCGACGAGCGCGCAGTCCGGCGTGCCGTTGCTCGATGAGGACTACCTGATTCTGTCGACCATCCACAGTGCGAAGGGGCAGGAGTGGCACTCGGTCTATGTGCTCAACGTGATCGACGGATGCATTCCGTCCGACATGAGTACGGGTGACGACGCGGACATCGAGGAAGAGCGGCGGCTGTTGTATGTGGCGATGACGCGGGCGAAAGCATCGCTGCAACTGGTGGTGCCGCAGCGGTTTTACGTGCATCAGCAAACCGGTCTGGGAGATCGTCACGTGTATGGCACGCGCAGCCGTTTCGTCTCCGACAAGATGCTGCCGCTGTACGAAATGTTACCGAAGCCGCGCGAAGGCGATGTGCCGCGTGGGCCGGTGGGCGACGTGACCGTCCACATCGATGTCGCAAGGAAGCTCCGCAGTGCGTGGTCCTGACATCGTTCTACGCCAGATGCGGTTACGCCGAGGTCGCGATGTATCCCGGCGAGGAATGGGGTAGCGGCTTCACGACCGTGTTTGCCGGCCAAGGCCCTCTGAGCCGCGAAAACGCTCGCCACGTTTTTCGTTGTCAGATACGGAAATTTTCCGAAGTTGCCCTCTTTTGCGCATCAGGTATAGTCGCCGCATCGGCGGCGGGGCGTTGCGCATCGCCGCCATGCCGTTTCCATAGAAACTTCAAAAGACGCATGCGAGGGGATGCAAATGCAATGGCTGGTTGACCAATTGACGTTGCTGCCGACGGGAGTGTTGCTTGTCTGTATGGCGCTCGGCACGGCGGTGGTTGCCGTCGTCGTCGCCTGGCTTGCGCGTATCTGGTTGTTCGATCGGCTGGCCGACCCGTCCGAAGTGCGCGGCACGGTGGCCGACGTGGTCCATGGCAGCCTGCTGGCGTTCATCGTCTTCGTGCTTGCTCATGTGTTGACCGACGTGCGCGGCAACCTTGGCCGCGCCGACGATCAGGCGTTGCACGAGGCGTCAGTGGTGAGGCGTCTGGATCGGGAACTCAAGGCGGTAGGAGATGCCGATGCGCAGGCCGCGCGCGTGCTGCTGCGCAGTTACGTGAAGTCTGCGGTCACCGACGAATGGGCGACGTTGGGCGCGGCCGATCCCGACCTGTCGCCGGTGACGGAGCAAGCGCTGACGGCGTTCGTCGGTGTCACGCGCCGCGTGATCGCGAAGCACGAAGACAGCGCCAGTTCGATCCGCACGCTGCTCGACCGGCTGGAGGAGTCGCGGCAGGGACGCTTCGAGAACTCGACGAAGACAGTACCCGGCGTGTTCTGGTGGGTCATTTCGCTCTTCATGCTGGCGGGAATGGCGATGAATGGGCGGTATCCCGGCTCGTGGAAAGGAAATTTCATCATTGCGATCCATATGGGTGCCATCGGGATGGTGGTTGCCCTGATCATCAATCTGGATGAGCCGTTCCGTGGTGTGTCGGCCATCTCGCCTGCGCCACTGGCGAAATCGGTGGGTATCGCGGTGACCCGCTGACGTGGGCGTTTCGCGAGCGTTTCTTGTCCCGGATTGGTTCCGGTTGTCGTAAGCAGGAGAGGAGAACGATGTATTCGAATATGCCAGCGCCGTCGGCGGAATCGACACCGGAAATCGAGGCGTTCCGCCCAGGTGTCTACCGTCACTACAAAGGCAATTGCTACCTCGCGCTGGGCATCGCCCGCGCCGACGAGACCAATGAACCGGTAGTCGTCTATACGCGACTCTATCCACGTGAAGGGTTGCCCATGAGCACCCGCCTGCTGCGCATTTGGAACGAGCCGGTGATGACCCAGAGCGGGCCGGTGCCGCGCTTCACGTACATCGGCCACACCACCCCCGCCGCGTGAGCCATCGTGTTTGCGCGCCTGCGCGCTCGGTATCGGCGCCGCCCGAACTGCACGATTCACCTCACCTCGCCATTTTCAGGATCTCGCTCCCGTGACCTCACTCCTCCCGATGCGCCATCAGGCCATTGCCGCTTCCCGCGCGTACCCCGTAGCGGCCGACGAGCACGATCCCCGCATCGCCGAGACGAATGACGCGACATCGGCGTCGAAGCCCGCGCCGCGCAACCTGCGCCGTTGGTGGGCCTTGTTCGCGATTCTTCCGTTTGTGACTTCGGTGTCGGGGTGTGGATTGATGGCCGCGCCATGCCGGGTGACGTCGGCGGGGCTGAAGATCATTCCGGGCGTCGGGGGCGTGCTGGCCGCGCCGACGGACGCTTGCGCAGCGGCCATCGACTGATCGTCCCGCGTGACAAGCGGCCGGACGGCAGCCAGTTTCCGGACATAGAAAAAAAGAAAGCCCGCAAGCTGCGGGCTAAATCCATATCAGGAGGAGACATGGAGGAGACGAGTTCAGTATAGGACGACGTGCTGCAATGCACCATATGTATTTTTACGTAAGTCCCCACATGTTGCGTACTTGCAACGACAAATAAATCTCATGAAATCAATGATTTATTTCCATTGCAACGTATGTCCCGGTCTGTCCGGCTTCCTGAATTTCGATTTCTTCCTCTAGTTATTGTGCGTGCGCACGTCTTTTCGTCGACATTTGCTCGATGATGAACGGCACCGAATCGCGCAGGGACGGATTGAGCGTCGCGTCGTGGTCGAGTCCATCGTATAGGTACACGCGCGTCGTGGTGCCCGCTTTGGCGACGTCGTGCGCAAATGCTTGCTGCATGATGACCGGCACGTCGATGTCTTTGCTGCCAATACCGATGAACACCGGGTGCTTGATGTGAAGTGTCGGGTAGCGCAGCGACGGCGTTTGGTGGTTCAGCAGCGTCTGGATCATCGGCTGAAGGCTGTTGCCGGCGTTCAGGCCTGCGGCGGTGGAATGACTGGTCAACTCGTCAATGCAAAGCGTGCGGGCCTCGTCGAGCACAGGTAGCGCCTGCGGTGAGAAGTACCGCGCTGCCTGCAACGTCGGATCACGGTCGGCCGCCGACAGGAACAGGTACATCGCGTAGGGAATCTTCGGGTCCGGCGCGCCCGGATCGGGTGGGCCCGCGAACAGCATGGCGGCGGACGTCTGGGCATTGAAGTACGGCGTGCCCGTGAGCACCGTCGCGATCACTTTGACGTCCGGCGCGTACAACGGTTGATAGCCTGCCGCCGAGAACGCCGCATGCGCCCCCTGCGACTGCCCGACGATGACCACGCGATTCTGCAACGGGAACACGCTGCGTGCGGCGAGCAGACTGTCGAGCACGCTATAGGCTTCCGCGCGCGCATTCAGGTAGTGATGCAGCCCTTGCGAGCCGAGGCCCGCGTAGTCGGGTGCCACAATCGCGAAGCCGAGCGAGAGCCAGGTGCCAAGGTACTGAATGTCGCGTTGGCTGCGCACGTTGAGCGACGGCGCACACGCGCTGGCGATACCCACGGTGCCATGCGCCCACACCACCACGGGCCAGCCGCCGCGCGGTGCCGGCCCCTTGGGCAGGAAGACTGCGCCCGTGTCCTCGCGGGCCTCGATGCCGCCAACGCCGTCGATGGAACTGTAACGAATGCGGAATTGTTCGCCGGCTTCGGGTAAGCCATGGTCCGCTTCGAGTGGCTGCCGGTCGACGATGGCACCGTGAGGAATGGTGGCGGGAGCGGCGTCGGGCGTGATCGCGTGGGCGGCGCGGCCGATGACCAGACTGGCGAACAGGGCGGCGCTCGCGAAGCGCCAAAGGCGGTTGAACATGTTGAGCTGTCCTCGTCTTGGGTTGTGCTTCTGAAGCTCTCACGGGCGGCGAATATGCGTTGTCCGCATGTCGGCAGCCATTGCCCTGGCCAGTACAGGTGACGTTACACCGTCCCCTGCCGAATGTCTCGACGATCCCGTCTCAACCTGGCCTCAACCCGTCGTCAGCCGTGCGACGCCTGATTGCCCTGCGTTTGCGCGACGGCGGCTTGCTCTGCGGCCTCACGCCACGCGCGACGCGACCGGCGCATGCGACGCAGCGCGAGCGACGACATCGTGATCCAGCCGAACGGACGCGGATCGACGAGCATGCTCACCGCGCGGGCGTAATCGAGCACCAGACCCGGCGTCCAGGCCATGGTCTTGGCTCGCTTGCGCAGTTGGGCCGCGACCCATAGTTCTGGCGTGAGCCACAAGCGTACGAATGTCCACCAGCCGGCGTCCGCACCGTCTTGCAGTCGCCCGACCCGGCCTTCGATGGCGGCTTCGAGTGCCTTGGCGACGCTGCTCGAGCAGTTGCGGTGCGTGAGGTTATACGTGGCGTTCTGTTGGTACGTCTGCCAAAAGGCGTTCAGTTGCCGGGGGCTGTAGTTGCGAATGCGGACTTTGACTGTCGACGGACACCAAGCCTTCGATTCCGTCGCGTAGTCCGGCTGGAACACGCCCGGCACATCGTTTTCGCGCGTGGCGCGCAGCAATTGCCCGAACTGGTCCGGCGAGCGGTCGATTTCCTTGGCCGGGTAAAGACTCACGTATATACCCTCATGGCTTTCCAGCGCCGCGTGACCCGTCGAGATCACGCCGTTCTTGTCGACGGCGGCGATGTAGCGATCGATTACCGGGTGGCGGCGTGCCGGCGCCTTGGCCGAGCCCGAGGGTGTCCAGACATGGACGGTCAACGCCGGCTCGGAATCGGCCGGTGGGCCTTCCCAGCGCGGTGCACGCGGACGCTCTTCCCACAAGTGCCGCTTGTCCTCCGGGCTGCCGAGAATCTGCTCGACGCGGAAGTCGCGGCGCATGCGTCGCGCTCGCATCGCGAGCACCAACACGTTCCAGCCGGTGAATGCGAGTCCCAGCCCGATCGCATACGGCAGCGTGCCTTTGTAATGCGTCGGATACGGTTGGTAGAAGAAGATCGCGACGGCGATCTCAAGCAACCCACCCGCCATGGCCCACGCCCAGCGCGGATAGCGCACGACATACGCGGCCACGCATTGCAGCAGGCCGTCGGCGAGGAACAGGGTGCCGAACAGCATCGACAGCCAGAAGTTGCCGGATCGTTGGTCGAAGAACAGCACGAGCAACGCGGCCACCGTGAACGCGCCTCCTTTGAGCCCGCGCACGATGCGCTGGCCACCTACGCCAATGGTAACGATGGCGAGCGTTGCCAACCCTTCGAGCAGGAGCAGCCAGGCGAACACCTTGAGCGGGAAGTGCACCACACCGTCGAGTGCGTCGAAGATGAGCGCCAGCCCGAAGGCGAAGAAGATCGCACCGATCCAGATCAGTGCGCGCGCCCGGCGGCGCAGGTAATCAACGCCAAGCAACAGCAGTATCAGACGTACCAACGTTAGGTCTCCATCGCATGCGTCCACCCCGCCGATCACGGGGAAAGCGCGCGCCCCGAATGCGGGAGGAATTGGGAGTTAGCTTATTTGACGCTATCTTAGCGCGTGAACCGTGACAGGCCAAAAAACAAAGGCGGCGCGCTCCTTTCGGGGCGCGCCGCCTGTTGTGACAGACAACACAGACGCAGCGCCCCGTGGGGCGATGCGTTAGCCGGCTGACTTACTTCTTCTTGCCTTCGAGCTGCGGCAGGGCGTCGTCGCTCGATGCGGTGAGCAGACCGGCCTTGGCGTAGGTCATCAGCTTCTCGCGCGTGTCGACGATGTCGAGCGTGCGCATCGTGAGTTGACCGATGCGGTCGAGCGGCGTGAAGACCGAGTCGCCCTTTTCCATCGTCAGGCGCTCGGGCTTGTAGGTAAGGTTCGGCGAGGTCGTGTTGAGCAGCGAGTAATCGTTGCCGCGACGCAGTTCGATGGTCACTTCGCCGGTCACGGCGCGCGCCACCCAGCGTTGCGCCGTCTCGCGCAGCATGATGGCTTGCGGGTCGAACCAGCGGCCCTGGTATAGCAACCGGCCCAGCCGGCGGCCGTTCTCGCGGTACTGCTCGATGGTGTCTTCGTTGTGAATGCCGGTCACGAGCCGCTCGTAAGCGATGAACAGCAGCGCGAGGCCCGGGGCTTCGTAGATGCCGCGGCTCTTCGCTTCGATGATGCGGTTCTCGATCTGATCGCTCATGCCCAGACCGTGACGGCCGCCGATGCGGTTGGCTTCTTCGAACAGTTCAACGGCGTTGGCGAACGTCTTGCCGTTCAGCGCCACCGGTTGACCCTCTTCGAAGCGCACGGTGACTTCTTCCGCCTTGATCGCGCAATCGTCGCGCCAGAACGGCACGCCCATGATCGGCTGCACGATCTTGATGCCCGAATTCAGGTGCTCGAGATCCTTGGCTTCGTGCGTCGCGCCCAGCATGTTCGAGTCCGTCGAATAGGCCTTCTCGACCGACATCTTGTAATCGAAGCCGTTGGCGATCAGGAATTCCGACATTTCCTTGCGGCCGCCGAGTTCGTCGATGAACGTCTGGTCCAGCCACGGCTTGTAGATTTGCAGGCCCGGGTTGGTCAAGAGACCGTAGCGGTAGAAGCGCTCGATGTCATTGCCCTTGTACGTGCTGCCATCGCCCCAGATATTGACGCCATCTTCCTTCATCGCGGCGACGAGCATCGTGCCCGTGACGGCGCGGCCGATCGGCGTGGTGTTGAAGTAGGTGACACCGGCGGTCGAGATGTGGAATGCGCCCGATTGCAGGGCGGCGATGCCTTCGGCCACGAGTTGCGTGCGGCAGTCGATCAGGCGGGCATTCTCGGCGCCGTACCCCATGGCGCGGCGCGGGATTTCGTCGTAGTCCGGTTCGTCCGGCTGACCCAGATTGGCCGTGTAGGCGTACGGAATCGCGCCTTTTTGGCGCATCCAAAGCAGCGCAGCGCTGGTGTCGAGACCGCCCGAAAAGGCGATGCCGACCCGTTGTCCCGTGGGAATGTGTTGCAGAATCGTGGTCATCGGCGTGAAAAAGCTGGGTTTTTAACCTGTCAAGTATCCCCGTCCGGGCTATGGATGGTCAAGTCTGACGGCCGATTCCCGTGTGCCAGGACGGCTGCGACCTCCCGAATTCTCACCATTGCGTACCCGCCACGCTGCACGCTGAGGCCAGAAAATCCGAAAACGCCCGGATCACGAGCGATGCCTGACGATGCTGCGGATAGACCACGTGAATTGCCGTCGGCGCGGGCGCGAAGTCGTCGAGTACCGTGACCAGCCGCCCGCTCAGCAGGGCCGGCGCGACGATGAACACCGGCAGCCATGTCAGGCCGAGCCCCGCCACGGCAGCGTCGCGCGCCAGTTCACCGTTGTTCACGCGCAAGCGTCCAACCACCGGTATGTCGACTGGATGCCCGTCCCGTGCGTAGGTCCAGCTCACGCGCTGGGTGTGGCCGTAGGGCAGCAAGGCGTGCTCGCGCAGGTCTTCCGGGGTTTGCGGCGCATCGCGGGCTTCGAGATAGCGAGGGCTGGCGCACGTGACCATCCGCATGGGGGCAACGGTTCGGGCGATCAGCGACGAATCGGCCAACTCGCCGATGCGGACCGCCACGTCGTAGCCTTCGGCAATGATGTCGACGGTGCGGTCGTTCAGTTCAAGCTCGATCGTGACGTCGGGATATGTCGTGAGGAACGACGGAATGACCGAGCCGAGGAACATCGTCCCGAACGACATGGGTGCCGAGACACGTAGATTGCCGCGCGGACGCTCGCCCTGACTGCTCACGGCGAGGTTGGCCGCCTCTACGTCATCGAGAATGCGCCGGGCGCGCTCGTAATAGATCCGGCCGAGGTCCGTGACCGCCAGCCGCCGCGTCGTGCGCAGCAATAGCCGCACGCCCAGCGCTTGCTCCAGCGACGAGATGCGGCGGCTCACGAATTGCTTCGAGAGCCCGAGCTTCGCCGCTGCCCCCGTAAAGCTCACCGCGTCCACGGCGGTGACGAAGATGCGCATATCGTCGAGCAAATCCATCGGCAAGATTCCAGTCGTAAGAGAATTCGGGTGACAACGACGGGATTTGTCCCGTGATTGTCACCCGGTAGCTGACAATCTTAGCCGACGCGGGCGTTGCCTCGCTTGTGCCTCGCTATCGAAGCGCCAACCGCAGTCCCAACAAGATCGCGGCGGTGCCCGCCACGGCGAGCGCGGTCGGGCGATGGCCGAAGATGCCCCAGTCGAGCAATGCCGTCACCACGGGTACCAGATAGAACAGACTAGTGACGGTGACGAGGTTGCCCGTTGCGATCATGCGGTAGAGCAGCAGCGTGGCGCCGACCGAAATCACGAGGCCCATATACAACAGTGGCAGCCAGAAGCCCCACGACGCGTCGAGGTGCCACGGCTGCGTGGGCGCGACAAGCAACGCCAACGCGAGCCCAACCGCGTATTGCAGCGGCAGTACGTCGAGCGGCGTCTGGCGCGAGCCTTTCTGCGCGAGCGTGCCGAGTGTCATGCATGCGAGCGCGCCGAGCGCCCACACCGAGCCTGCCGCCGACAATCGCGCCGACATCAGACTCTGCGCGACGACGAGCGCCAGTCCTGCGAGAGCAACGGCAAGCCCGGCAAGACGCCGTGCGCTGTGCGTCCGCTCAAGCGCCACGAGCGTGAGAATCGGCTGCACGCCCAGCACCGTTGCGAGTGCGCCGGGCGTGATGCCGTTCGCGAGCGCCAGCAGATACGCCGCCTGATAACCGCCGATGAGTAATACCCCGGTGCCCGCGACTTGCCATCGGGTGCCCGCGGCCGGCCACCATTGACGGCGCGTGAACGCAATGAGTGTAAGCGCAGCGAGCGCCACGCCAAGCCGCACCACGAGAAACGCAAACGCCGACGCATGCGTCAGCCCCCATTTGGCGGCCAGTGCGCCGCCGCTCCACAACAGAACAAACAAGAGCGTGGCGCCATGCCGGCGCCACGCGAGACTTTCCACTTGCATCGATCTTCTCCTGAGCAGGATGTCCGGCCTGCCGGGCGTCGCGTCTATAAAAATGGCTGGAGAACGCCATTTCCCGTGACGCGACACAAGGCGCATACGCAGCGTGAAGACGTGTCGTCGCGTACGACGGACGACAGGCGACGCGCCGGCAGGCGGATCAGTACTGAAATTCGGATGAAAAGGTGTTGTGCCGGGTGTTGGGCACCCAGCGCGCCAGACGTGGCGTCAGGCCACGACGCTGACGTCGGCAACCACCACGGCGGGCGGTGCCACACCGGCCGGCGGCGCCGGCAGAGGCGCTACGACTGCTGTGAAGCGTGCGCGCAGACGCGAGCCGGCACCGCATTGCAGCGGTGCGACATCGGACTTGGCAAGTCGGAGAGACGCGCGAGCAGTCATGGATCAATGAGGAAAAAAACGATGCCCGTCACTCGACGGGCGTGGTCACAATGTACACGCCGCGGCTGCACGCGGCAAGCCCCAACGTCGACGAGGGATCAAGCCGCCGGCCACGCACCCGTGCGTTCGACGCTGGGCGACGTCTCGCCGTCACGCCACCGTGCGGGCAGCGCGCCGCGCACGCGACGGACTTCATGCACGCGTAAGCGCACGAGTCGTTGCGCGCCTTCGAAGCCGCTCTGTGCTTCGTCATGCCAAAGAATTTCGGCGCTGCCTGCCACGTGAAGAAAGTCGCCGGACGCGAAGTCGACGAACACCAGTCCCGCGCGCGGATTGGCGTGCAAATTGCCGAGGGTGTTGTAGAACGCATTGCCACGAAAATCGGGCCACGTCAGCGTGTGTGCATCCTCGACACGCACGAAGCCCGGCTTGCCGCCACGGTGCGACACGTCGGCCCCGGCACTGTGTTGCGCCGCACCGTCGCTGGCGTAATGCGTGGCGACGAAGAACGTATCGGCACTGGCGATCTGCCATTGCGCATCGTCGTCGAGCGACGTTTGCGCCGGTTCTGCCCGGGGCGCTTTGTCGTGACCGTCCGGCGAAATGTCTCGTTTGCGGATGTACTGCGGGCAGTTGCCGAAGCTCTGCGCGACGCGAATCGCGAAGCCCCGCGTATCGGCTTCGACGACCGGCCCGTTCACGCGATTCCTGCGACGCGTCGATGGCTCCAGCCCCAATATGCCGATCGGCGCGCCCAACGTCATTGCGCCATGCAGCGGATCGGTCGAGGGCGGCAACGTGTCGATGCGCAGCCGCGTTGCGTCGGGGGAGTGTGCGAAGCCGGGCGTGCCGCTGAGCAGCGTTGCCCAGGGCTGCCCGCGCGCGTCCAGTGCGCCCACGACGAGAAACGGCAACTGGGCAAAGAACTGGCGATGCTGATCCGGCATTGCGGTACGAATGACGCGCGCCCCGATTGCCGCCATGGCTTCGCGGGAACCGGCGAGTGTCTGAACGGCGATCTCACCCGCATGGAACGGCGAGGCAGCGAACGAGGTTTCTACGGGCGCGGTCATGATTTCCTCCCGACGTTCAGGCGGCGTTCAGGCCGCATGCCGTCGATACCATCGGCACGAAGCGCGGTAGCGCGGCCACACGAGCCAGCCATGCACGCACGGCGGGATAGGGGGCGAGCGAGACGTTGCCCTCGGGGGCATGGGCGAGATAGGCGTAGCAGGCAACGTCGGCAATCGTCGGCGTGTCGCCAGCGAGGAACGGCGTGGCTTGCGGTGCGGTGAGATAGGCCTCGGTGCGCGAGAGCAAAAGCGTAGCGCGCTCGATCATCGCGCTCGCGTCGACGGGACGCTGGAACACCACGACGACACGTGCCGCCGCCGGCCCGAATGCCAGATCGCCCGCTGCCACCGACAGCCAGCGTTGCACCTTCGCGGCGGCGACGGCATCGCGCGGCAACCATGTGCCACGGGTGTCGTAGCGCGTCGCCAGATACGTGAGGATGGCATTCGAATCGGCAATCACCCGCCCGTCGTCATCGATCACGGGGATCTGACCGAAGTGATTCATGGCGAGAAACGCGGGCTGCTTGTGTTCTCCAGCGAGGAGGTCGATATCGATGGTCTCGTAGGGCAGATCCAGCAAGTGCAGCATCAGTTCGACGCGATGGCAATGCCCCGAGAGCACGTGCCGATAAAGGCGGATCGGGCGGGCAGGGCGAGCGGGATGTTGCGCTTGAGCTTCGGCAGGATGAGTCATGAAACGTCTCCGGGTAATGACGGGCGGGTGCCGGCCCTGTTGCCGGAGCCGTCACACCATGAGCGCATTGTCCATCCTGCCGATTTCCGGATAAATGCTCCGAAGTTGATTTGACTACTCCGAAAATCGGAGCAATGATGCGCGGCATGGATAAACTTCGTGCCATGCAGACGTTCGTCGCCATCGTCGATCGGGGCAGCCTGAGCGCTGCGGCGCGCGCGCTCGATTCATCGCTTCCGGCAGTGGTGCGCACTCTGGCGGCGCTCGAGACTTCGCTCGACGTGCGCTTGCTCAACCGCACGACACGCCGCATCGCGCTGACCGAAGAGGGGCGGACGTATCTCGACACATGCCGCCAGATACTCAGCGCGCTACAAGAGGCCGAAGCACGGCTGGCGGCACGGCACGAAGCGCCCACGGGTACGCTCGTGGTCACGGCGCCGGTGCTCTTTGGCCAACTGCATGTCGCGCCTGCGCTGTATCGCTTTCTGCGCGCCTATCCGGCCGTCAAGTGCCGTCTGTTGCTCAACGACCGCGTGGTGAATCTCTGGGAGGAGGGCATCGACGTCGGCATTCGCATCTCGCCATTGGAGGACTCCAGCCTGGTCGCGCAGAGCATTGGGGCGATTCGTCGTGTCGTGGTGGCGAGTCCCGAATGTCTGGCCGAGCAGGGCGAGGTTGCGCATCCGCGCGAGCTTGCCGGCAAGAACTGCATCCGCTCGCATGGCGGCGGCTATGGACAGTGGCGGTTCTGGGAGGGGGGGCGAGAGTTCGTCGTGCCGGTCGACGGCAATCTCGAAATCAGTCACGGCTTCACTGCGGTGGAGGCGTGCATCGGCGGGATGGGCTACGGCTGCTTCCTCTCGTATCAGGTGGCCGCGCCGATGGCGGACGGACGCCTGGTGCGCGTACTCAAGGACTACGAGGGGCCGGCACGTCCCGTCAATATCGTGTATCCGCATGCCCGGCTGCTGCCGTCGCGTACGCGGGCATTTGTTGAGTGGATGAAGCGCGAGTTGCGCGACGTGCCGATGGTGTGAGCGCGGGCGTGCGACAGGGAAGACGCGAGCGTCAGATAAAAGAACGCGGAAAGCGGCAGTGCCGCTTCCCGCTTAAAAAGCCCGCCGACGCCAACCGGCGGGCCGCTTCGTACTTGATGGGGTCAGTCGTCGTCGCCGCGGCGCCAGCCATGGTGCCAGCCGCGATCGCGGCGCTCGTCCCAGCGGCGCTCGCGCCAATCGTGCCAGCGATCGCGGCCGTAGTAGACGACCGGCTGCGGGGCTTCGTACACCGGACCCGGCTGCACATAGACCGGCTGCGGTGCGACGTAGACGGGCGGGGCTGCGACGACCGGCCCGGGCATGCCCAGATATACGCCAACGTCTACGTGGGCCGATGCGGCGGTCGAAGCGACAGCGGCGGCGGCGCCGAGGGCAGCGATGACAAGCATGCGTTTCATGATGACCTCCAGGAGCGCTCGCAGGTTAACGCAAAGGGCGAGGATGCTGCGCGCGCGTAGGCAATGTAGCCAGTGAGTCGGATCGATTCGCGAAGGCGGGTGAAGCGTTGGGGGAGCGATGCCTGTCGTCGAACCGTTGAGGCAAGTGTAGCGACGAGGCTGCGTAGCAGGTGCTACGAGTTTGTCTGGGATGTGTCGTTTTGTAACGCGACTGGACGGGCTTCGCCAGCGTGCAGAGCCAGACGAGTCGACGAGAGAAGCAGGCCGGAAAAATCGGTCGCGGAAAAAACAAAAGGCGTCACGCGAAAACGCGCAACGCCTTGTGCTTTGATTCGTTGGTAGGCTCGATTGGACTCGAACCAACGACCCCCACCATGTCAAGGTGGTGCTCTAACCAGCTGAGCTACGAGCCTAGAAAGACCGCGAGTATAGGGTCAATTTCTAAACCTGGCAAGTGTTTCGCGCGAAATAGCCGGAAAAAGTCGCCGGCGTGCTCATTCGCCGCGCTTCACCGGCCCGCGCTTCGGCTTGATGCGCACCCAGAGTCCTTTATTGCCCCCGCTGCCTGCACGCTGCTCGACGTCGAACAGGCCGATAGTCGTCACGAGGTCGCTCAGCTTGCCGAAGCCATAGTTGCGCGCGTCGAAGTCGGGTGCCTGCTTGGCGATGTGACTGCCGATGGGGCCCAGGCTGGCCCAGCCGTCTTCGTCCGAGACACCGGTCACCGCATTGCGCAGCAGCCGCACGAGGCGTGTGTCGCGCTTCAGATCCGACGCGGTGCGGCGCTTGCGCGGCGCGGGCGCCTCGTCGCCGTCGGGCTCGTCGTCCTGGCGCAGCAATTCCGTGTAGATGAATTTGTCGCAGGCGGTTACGAACGGCTGCGGGGTCTTGCGCTCACCGAAGCCGTACACGATCAGGCCTTGCTCACGGATGCGCGAGGCGAGGCGCGTGAAATCGCTGTCGCTGGAGACGAGGCAGAAGCCATCGAATCGCCCCGTGTAGAGCAGATCCATCGCGTCGATGATCATGGCGCTGTCGGTGGCGTTCTTGCCGACGGTGTAGCGGAATTGCTGGATTGGCTGGATCGAGTATTCGAGCAGGCACTTCTTCCAGCCGTCGAGATTCGGCTTCGTCCAATCGCCGTAGATGCGCTTCACGCTCGCCACGCCGTACTTGGCCACTTCGGTGAGCAGGCCTTCGACGATAGCGGGGGCGGCGTTATCGGCATCGATGAGAACGACGAGTGTGGGGCCCTGGGCGGCCACCGGTGTTTTTTCAGGCATGGCGAGATTCCTTGATCGCGAAGACGTTTCGCATTATGGCCCGGAACCGTGTCCGCCATGCTTCGATGCGAGTCAGTATGCGCCGCGATGCCGACCTTGCCGCGCCCGCTGCCCCAATGGCGCGAACCACAGCACCGCAATGCCGACGAGCAGGCTCGCCGCCGCGAACATCAGGCCAGAGGTGAAGGCGTGCGTCCAGTCCTTGAGCACGCCGACGACGATCGGGCTCAGCGCCGACCCGAGATTGCCGACAGCATTGATGACCGCCAATCCGAGTGCGCGCGTGTGCGGCGCCAGACTGCGATCGGGCACCGTCCAGAAGATCGCCATCGCGGTATAGGCGCCGGTCGAGGCCATGGCCACCCCCGCCAGTCGCAGCGATGGGTCGGGTGCGAAACACGTCACGACCCAGCCTGCGGCGGAGAAGAGCATTGGCAGCACCAGATGCCAGCGACGCTCTTGCAACCGGTCGGAGCGGCGTCCCCACCAGATCATGCCGGCAATCGTGCACACCGACGGAATGGCCGCGAGCAGGCCGATGGTGACGTTGCTGCTCGTTGTGCCGAAGCTCTTCACGATCTGCGGAATCCACAGCGACGCGAGCGAGAGCGTGTTGACGAGGCAGAAGTACCCGAGCGCGAACTTCGCCACGCTCGGCGTGAGGATGGCGCGCCACACGCTGCCGCCCTCGCTCGACGCCGTACCTGCTTGCTGCGCGCTGGCCGCAGCGCGGTCGCGGGCGATCATCGTGTCGAGCGTCTGCTTCTCGGCGGGGCTCAACCAGCGCGCGTCGGCCGGCTTGTCGTCGAGATACCACCATGTGACGAGACCGAGCAGCACCGTGGGCAGTCCCTCCAGCACGAACAGCCATTGCCAGCCCGCGAGCCCGGCGACACCGTCGAGCCGCAGAAGATAACCCGATGCAGCGGCACCCAGCGCTGACGTGACCGGCATCGCGATCATGAACCAGGCGTTAGCTCGGGCACGGGCGGCCGACGGAAACCAGTCGCCCATGTAGAGCAGCATGCCCGGCAGGAAGCCCGCTTCGGTGACACCGACGATGGCACGAATCAGGTAGAGGCTCGTGGTGTCGTGCGCGAACATGGTGGCGCTCGAGGCGAGTCCCCATGCCATCAGAATCGTGCCGATCCAGCGGCGCGCGCCGAACTTCACGAGCATTAGATTGCTCGGCACGCCGCACAGCACATAGGTCAGGTAGAACACGGTCGAGGCCATGCCGAACATCGTGCTCGTGAGCCCCAGGTCCTGGCTCATCGTGAGCGCGGCGAAGCCGACGTTGATGCGGTCGAGAAACGAGAACAGGAACAGCACGAACAGGAAGCCGAGCAAACGGCGGGAAACCTTGCGGACGACGGCGCGCGCCATCGCGTCGTTCGGAGCCTCCTGTTTCGTGTGTGCGTCATCCAAGGCGGATGCGGATGCGGCAACGCCACCGGCGAGGCCGGCGGCAGACGTGATGCGACTCATGATGGGTGTCTTCTCCAACGCTCCCCGCCTTGGTTTGTACGTGGCGGTGTAATGAAATCGGCGCCGCCATCGAGGGCGGACGCCAAAGGGAAGGGTGTTGAACGGCGAGTCAGTTCGCTTGGGTCAATGCGTTCTGCGTGCTGCTCGCCGCACGTCCGATGAGATCGATCACCCGTTGCGGATCGCGGATCTCATGGGCCAGCAGCAGGGCGACCTTGGCGAGCAGCAACTCGCGTTTGTCTTCCGGTGCGGCGTCGATGGCCAGTGCGAGGGTGTCGTAAATTTCCTCGAGTCCGGCGATGGCGGTTTGTTCTGTAGTCATGACAGTGTTTCCTTGAGGGGCGCGACGACTGAGGCGCGAGCCGTTGCCTGCGCGAGCGCGCTGGCAAGACGCGTTGCGTCAAGCTGCTGCCAACGTGCGCAGACATGATGGTCGGGACGCACGAGATACGCCGTGCCGCCGGCCGCACCATATTTCGCGGCGGCGCGGCCATTCGGATCAGGCAGCGTGATGTCAGCGCCTGCGACGGTGCGTTGCGACGCCGCAAACGCGATCACCTTCACCGGCACACCGTTTTCACGCCACGTCGCGATTTCGTGACGCAAGCCCTCGCCGAGCGGTGCATCGCCAAACGTCACCAAATGAAATGCAGCGCCGAGATGGTCGTAGAGATAGTGGTTATCGCCGAGCTTCACGTTCGGTGCCGGGGCACCGACGGCGGGGCCTGTCGTCATCTGCGCGTTGTCGTCGTTGGGGCAGTTCAGCGGCGAGTCGCGGTAATCGTGCGCCCGCGACGTGCGCCAGTGAAACAGCGGCCGCACGAATTCGTGATCGAGCGAGAGATCCAGCACGGCGTCGCGCAATACACGAAAGCCGTGCGATGGCGGCGTCATGAAGCGCGTGCTCTTGCCGGCTTCGGCAATGATCTCGCGTGCGGCGCCCACGCGGTCGTGCGTGTACGAGGCAAGCAGTGGCGCGGGCGCTGCGCCTTTCGCGACGGCCGCGAGTTTCCACGACAGATCGATGGCGTCCTGAAAGCCGGTGTTGGCGCCGCGCACACCGAAGATCGGCAGCAGATGCGCGGCGTCTCCTGCGAAGAGCACACGGCCCTGCACGTAGTCGGGCAGCGTGAGCGCGCGTGCCGAATACACCGAGCACCAGTCGAGTTCCCACGGCTTGCCGCCGAGGCCCATCATGTCGAGTTGCGCGTCGATGCGCTCGCGAATCGTCTCGGGTTGGAGCGCGTGCTCGGAGGTCTCGGATGCAGGCAATTGATAATCCACGCGCCAGATGCCGTCCGGCTCACGGTGCATGAGCACGGTGTTGCCCGGATTCCAGTCGGGGGCGAAGTAGGCCAGACGCTCGGTCGGCAGATCGAGATCGATACGAATGTCGGCGATGACGAAGCGGCCCTCGTAGCTCGCGCCTTCGAAGCGCAGGCCCAGCGCGGTGCGCACGGTCGAGCGCGCCCCATCGGCGGCGACGAGCCAGCCGGTACGTTGGGTGTACTCGCCGTCGGGTGTGTCGATTTGCAGGGCAACGCCATGCGCATCCTGGGCGAGTGCGACGAGTTTGTTGCCCCAGCGCATGTCGATGAGCGGCTCACGCTCGACGGCGTCCACCAGATAACTCTCGAGCACGTTCTGTTGCAGGTTGATGAGCGGCGCGAAGCGGTCGTCCTCGTCCACCGGCGATTCCATGCGGAAGACGCGCTGGCCGCGATAGTAGGAATTTCCGCTGGTCCAGGGCAGGCCTTTGGCGACGACGGCGCCGGCCACGCCCACGGCTTGCAGAATCTCCTGCGAGCGACGCGTGAAGACGATGGCACGGCTGCCTTCCGAGACTTGTTGTTCGGCTTGCAGCACGACGCAACGCACACCGTGGCGCGCCAGCGCGAGCGCCGTGACCATGCCGATGGGGCCGCCGCCGGCGACGGTGACGGGCACCTCCGGGGTGTCACCCTGCGGCGCAAAGTGAGGATGGACGCGATACGTGTGATAAAGCGACGCGCGCGGGGTGGTCTCTGGTCGATGCATGATGCGGCACTCAATAAGCCGCTCGGCACGTGCGCGACGGGTCTCGTGTCAGCGGCGAGACAACGGTTGCACATCGCGCGAATGACGAAAAACGCCACCGAGCATTTGGTTGCTAACGCAACAATTCTAGTGTGCTAAGGTTGCGTTCGCAACCAAATATCGACCCATTTCGTCTAGGGGAAAACACTGAAATGCGGCCAGCCCACAAATCGCTCGATCAGTTCCTGACGTACAAGATGCACCGTCTGATGAAGCAGCACGACAAGCGTGTTGCGCAGTCGTATGCCGACGCGGCGCAGTTGAGTCTGGCCGAGTCGCGCGTGCTCGCCGCCGTGGGCACGGCGGGGGCGTTGTCGAACTCCGAGCTGGCGCGTCGCGCGAATCTCGACAAGAGTCAGGCTAGCCGGGGGGCGGATGGTCTGGTCTCGCGCGGGCTGGTGCGTCGCGGGCCGGACGAACACGACGGTCGCGCGGTCAAGGTGGCGCTCACACCGGAAGGCGAGCGTGTGTGGCGCGTGGTGATCGACGCGGCGCGGGCGCACTACGACCGGTTGTTCGAAGCGCTGACGGACGACGAAATGCGCGTGTACGAGCGCTTGCTCGACAAACTGTTGTTGCGCTCGGACGAACTCGACGCGCTTGAGTGACGCTCGCTTCACGCGCTGCGTCACCACAAAAAGCAAGGGCACCCGAAAGTGCCCTTTTTTATGCGTTCTCGCCTAAGCCGATCGTCTGCTCACGCGAACGTCAGCGTCTTCGTCAGATCGCCCGGCGGCATCGCGCCGCGTTCGGCGAAAGCCGCGTTGCGATGGGCGATGCCTTCGAGCGTCGGCAGATCGTGCAAGCGCGTGACAAAACGCAGGATCGACGTGGTGTCGTAGAACGTGTGATCGACATTGCCGCGCTTGGCGAACGGCGAGACCACGAGCGCCGGCACACGCGAGCCCGGACCCCAGCGATCTCCCTTCGGCGGCGCGACGTGATCCCACCAGCCGCCGTTCTCGTCGTACGTAATCACGACCAGCATGTTCTGCCACTGCGGTGCTTTCATCAGGTGCGCGAGCACGTTCGCCACGTGCTGGTCGCCCGACTCCACATCCGAATAACCGGCGTGCTGGTTCAGGTTGCCTTGCGGCTTGTAGAACGTGACGGCCGGCAGCTTGCCGGCGATGGCGTCGGCGATGAATTTGTTTGCGATCGGGCTATCGCCCTCGCCGCCATCGCGCAGATGCGCTTCGCGAGCGGCCGTGCCCGGTGCGAACTGTGCGAAGTAGTTGAACGGCTGATGGTGGTACTGGAAGTTCGGCCTGTCTGCGCCGCCCTTGTGATCGAGCGCCGATTGCCATGCGCCCGCATACCATGCCCACGACACTCCCTTCGTCGAGAGCAGGTCGCCGATGGTGGCGAACGTTTGCGGCGGCAGCGTAGCGGGGTTCGACGGATCGGCCAGACGCTTGTCGCCCGACGCTGCCGGCTTGATCGGCGACGGCTGGTAAGCCGGCATCATCGTGTTCACCGCGAAGTTGTCGGGCGTGATGGCGCCGTCGCGCACGAACTTCGGCTTGCCGTCGGCGGCCGATGCGGGCGATTCCGGGGCCACTGCGAGACGCACACCTTGCGGCCCGTCGGCCAGCACGGCGATCTTGTCCTTGGCGGGGCTTTGGGCCGCGTTCGGATACACGGGCGGGCGGCCCGAAATCAGGAACTGGTGATTCAGGAACGAGCCGCCGAATGCCCCCATGAAGAAGTTGTCGCACATCGTGTACTGCTGCGCGATCTTGTACATGTCGAGCGTCTTGGCGGTCTCGCCGTAGTAACCCATGACCAGACCACCCGAATCGGCCCATGCGGCGAACTGGTTGTTCGCGCCGTCGTTGATCTGCATCTGGTTCTGCCAGAACAGGTGCCACAGGTCGCGCGTGATGACCGATGTCGGCAGCAACTGACCCTCGGCGTCCTTGAGCATGAACGGTGCGTTCGGCTGACGCGCGATGTCCTTCTCGGTGATGTGGTACTTCTTGCCGCCAAGGGTCTGCGCGCGCGGCACCACGCCGTCGAAGAACGGCGGCAGCATCGGCATCGGCGTCTTGCCGTCGCGATCGAGCTGCGTGTAGGCCGCTGCGGCGACCTTCGAGAGCGGCTTCTCCAGGCCGGGGAAATCGGCGAACAGATTGTTGAAGCTGCGGTTCTCGAGATAGATCACGACGACCGTCTTGATGTTGGCCTTGAGCTGCGCGTCGAATGTGCCGCCTGCGGCCACCGCCGTCGGCGCACCGGCGCCGCCTTCGGCGGCACAGCCGGTCAATGCCGTGGTAGCGCCTGCCGCACCGGCGGCACCGATGGCGGCCAGGCCCTGAAGCAGGCGGCGACGCGACGGGTCCGACGGATTGTCGTCGTGCGCGAGATCGGCATCCAGAGCGGGGTCGTGGGGGTGGGGCGTGGCGTCGTTCGTCATGATGTCCTTGATTGGCGTATCGGGCAGCGGCGCTCGGCCAGGCGCGCGCGAACATCCGCAACCGGTTGGCAGGGGCAGACGTCGACGTACGGGAACGGCGTCGCCGGCTGACCCGGGCGGGCGAGGCAGACGACGTTTTTACGCGGGGATTGTGTCAATTCGGTGACGCCGCCATGGCGTCACGACAGGCGAAACGCTGCGGGGCGCTTCAGGCGGATGGCGTGGCTTGGTGTCCGGGGTAGCCGGTGTCTTCGAACAGCCCCGTGCGGAACTGTTCGACCAGATCGTCGAGCAACGCGCGCAGGGCGCTCGGCATCTGCTTGCGCGACATGTACACGCCGTAGACGGTCATCTCGCGCGGCACGTAGTCGGGCAGCAGGGCTCGCAGGGTGCCGTCGCGCAGATGCGGCAGCACCGCATAGACGGGCTGCATGGAGATGCCCGCGCCTGCCAGCGTGGCGGCGAAGACCACGTTCACTTCATTGGCCGACAGATTGCCGCCGACGGGCACGCCGAGCGGCGTGCCGTTGTGCGTGAACTGCCAGAGGCTCTTGCCGAAGTAGGTGTACGTCAGACAGTTGTGCAGCGCGAGGTCTTCGGCGCGCTCCGGCGTGCCATGGCGCTGGAGATACGACGGTGCGGCGCAGATCACGGAGTGGCATGTGGCGAGGCGCCGCGCGATGAGACCGGGCGAAGGTTCGTTGGTCACGCGAATCGCCAGATCGATGCGCTCGTCCACCAGATCGACGGTGCGGTCTGCCACCACGAGGTCGATGGCCACCCCTGGGTGCCGAACGATGAAGCGCGTGACGGCTGCGGCGAGAAACGCCTGACCGAGCGACGTGCTGCAAGCCACCCGCAGCAGGCCGCGCGGCGTGCTGTCGGTGTGCGAGGCGCCCGCCAGATCGTCGGCGATCCCGAGCATTTCCCGGCAGCGCGGCAGCGCGTCGTTACCGGCGTCGGTGAGGCTCACCGCGCGCGTGGTCCGGTGCAGCAGCCGCGTGCCGAGCCACGCTTCGAGTTCCGCCAGATACCGCGAGACCATCGCCCGCGACATGTCCAGCCGCTGCGCCGCTGCCGTGAGCGAGCCGCGTTCGGCCACTTCGGTAAAGACACGCATTGCCGTCAGACGGTCCATGATTTGCTCGATCGATGCAACAAAGTGATCGTCATTATGGGCTTTTTTTGAACGATTGACGCGACTACGATGGCATTCATGAGACGCCGTCGAGCGACGGCACTGCACGACACAGGACATACCGAAATGACTCAGGCAACGTTGCATTACATCGCCGATCCGCTGTGCGGCTGGTGCTACGCTGCCGCGCCGCTGGTGCGTGCGGCACGCGACGTGGCGGGCCTCGACGTCGTGTTTCACGGCGGCGGCATGATGGCCGGCCCGAACGCGCAACCCGTCACACCGCAGCTTCGCAACTACGTCATGCCGCACGACCATCGCATTGCGGCGCTCACCGGTCAGCCGTTTGGCGACGCCTATTTCGAAGGGCTGCTGCGCGACGGCACCGCCGTGTTCGACTCCGCACCGCCCACGGCCGCCGTGCTGGCCGCCCAGGCGCTGGCCGGGCGCGGCCTCGACATGTTCGCCGCGTTGCAGCGCGCCCATTACGTCGACGGCAAACGTATTGCCGAGCGCGACGTGCTCGCCGGTATCGCGGCAGATCTCGGCCTTGACCGGGACGCCTTCGCCAACGCCTTCGACGCACAGGATGCGGCCGCGCTCATGCGGCATTTCCGCGAGAGCCGTGCGTGGCTCACCCGGGTGGGCGGCAGTGGCTTCCCGACCTTCGCGCTGGAGATCGGCGCTCAGATAGAACGGCTCGAACCGGGCCGCTATCTGGCGCAACCCGATGCCTGGCGCGATGCGCTGCGCGAGCGTTTGCTGGCGGCGCAGACGAAGGCATCTGCCGAGGGTGACGCTGGCGTGTTGCCGCAATGCGGTCCCGACGGCTGCGCGCACTGAGCATTCCCCCCCTTATTCCGAATTCCCCCTCACCTCCAGGAGATTCCTGATGAAAGTCGCCTTGATTGGTATTACCGGCCGCGTGGGTACGCGCGTTGCCGCCGAGTTGCTGCAACGTGGTCACACCGTCACGGGGATCGCCCGGAATCCCGAGCGCGTCGAAGCCGAGGCGGGTCTTACCGTCGTCAAGGGTGATGCGGTGAACCCGGCGGCGCTCGCGCCGCTGCTCGCCGGTCACGACGCCGTGATCAGCGCCGGTCGTTTCGCGTCGATGGATGCGGGCAAGCTCCTCGACGCGGTGACGCGCGCGAGCGTGCCGCGTTTGCTCGTAGTGGGCGGTGCTGGCAGTCTGGAAATCGCGCCGGGCAAGGCGCTCATCGACACGCCGGAATTTCCGGACGCCTACAAGCCGGAGGCCAGTGCCGGGCGCGTCTTCCTGCAAGTGCTGCGCGCCGAGCCGAAAGACTCGCCGCTGAACTGGACGTTCCTGTCGCCGTCGGCGTTGTTCGAGCCGGGGGAGCGCACGGGCAAATTCCGCGTGGGTGGCGACGGCCTGCTGGTCGACGCCAACGGCAAGAGCTGGATTTCGATGGAAGACTACGCCATTGCGCTGGTCGACGAACTCGAGAAGAACCAGCACCCGCGCGCGCGTTTCACGGTCGGGTATTGAGCGCAGTACGACGGCGGTGCGCGCCGCTCGCGAGAACGATCAGCGCGCCAGCCGGAACGTGAGGTTGTAACGCACAGCCTGAGCGTCGAAGCTGCCTTCGACGCTCGCAATACCGTGATAGACGAGCCGCGACGGCCCGCCCCACACGACCACGTCGCCCGGCGCAAGACGCACGCGACGTGTGCGATCACCGCGCTGGAGACCGCCCCACAGGAAGGTCGCGGGCAGTCCGAGCGAGACCGACACAATGGGCGCGTCCAATTCACGTTCGTCACGATCCTGATGCAGCGTGAGTCGCGCATCCAGCGCATAGCGATTGATGAGGCAGGCGTCGGGTCTGAAGTCGGGATAACCGGCTGCCTCGGCAGCGTGACGGGCGAGCGCAACGAACGAGGCGGGCATCGGTGGCCACAGTTGCTTCGAGAGCGGATCGTGCGTGCCGTAGCGATATCCCTGCCGGTCGCTGATCCATCCCACTTCCCCGCAATTCGTCATGGCGACCGACATGCGCTTGCCACCCGGCGTCAGCCAGTGACGCAACGGCGCCCGGGCAACGACCGCATCGATGTCCGCCTGCAAGGTCGCCAGTTGCGACTGCGCAAACCCCCGCAGCACGAAGGCCCCCGGACCGAGTTCGTCGGCCGGCGGGCTGTCGTGGCGGGCGTCGTCGTTTGCGCTGCCGAAGAGATCGAGCGTCATGTGGCGTCGTGCAGGATCACGCCGAGCGTATGCCGATGGCCGCTGTGCACGCGGCTCACGCCGTGCCGCATGTTCACGCGATACACCCCGCGCGTGCCGTTCACCGGACGGTGGTGCACGGCGAACACGACGGCGTCGCCGCGCGTGAGCGGCACCACTTCGGCACGCGACTGCATGCGCGGGCGCTGCTCGGTGAGGACGAATTCGCCGCCCGTGAAATCCTCGCCGGGCTGCGACAGCAAAATGGCCACCTGCAACGGGAAGACGTGTTCCCCATAGAGGTCTTGATGCAGGCAATTGTAGTCGCCCGCCTCGTAGCGCAGCAGCAACGGCGTGGGGCGGCGCTGCCCGGCCGCATGGCATTGCGCGAGGTAGGCGCTGTGCGTGGGCGGGTAGCGGACATCGATGCCCATCGCCGCGTGCCAGCGGTGCGCGATCTCACGCAGCGGCGCGTAGAACGCTTCGCGTAGTTCGGCGACGAGCGGCGGCAGCGGGTAGGCGAAGTATTGATATTCCCCTTGTCCGAAACCATGACGCGCCATCACAACACGGCTGCGAAAGCAGGGCGATGTCGGCATGGTGCTCATTCTCCCGTTCGTCTCGCCGTACATCGCGCAGAGATCGTGGCATTCGTTGCCGTTCAGCAGATGGGGAATGCGCGCTGCACCGAAGCAATCGAGTTCGTCTTCCAGTGCGGCCCAATCGAGGGATTTGACTGACTTGGGGGGCGTGAGCGACGAAGGGCGAGCGTTCACAGTTCCCCCTTATCCGGATTCGACGCTTCGCTGCTTTCCCCGCGCTCGTGAGCGAGCAGTGCACGCTTGCGCTCGACCCCCCAGCGATAGCCCGACAGTGCGCCGTCGTTGCGCACGATCCGGTGACACGGAATCGCCACGGCCAGCTTGTTCGACGCGCACGCTTGCGCCACCGCACGCACCGCACGAGGTGAACCGATGCGCTCGGCGATTTGCGCGTAGCTGGCCGTCTCCCCTGCGGGGACTTCCCGAAGCGCCTGCCAGACACGTTGCTGAAATGCGGTGCCACGCACATCGAGCGGTAACGACAGACCGATGCGCGGTGACTCCACAAACCCCACGACTTGCGCGACCCAGCGCTCGAACTCCGCGTCCGCGCCCACCAGTTCCGCCTTCGGGAAACGGTCCTGCAAATTCCGCACGAGCGGCTCGGGTTCGTCGCCCAAAGAGATGTCGCACAGGCCGCGCGAGGTGGCGGCAACCAGTAGCGCGCCGAGCGAGCACTGCGCCACGGCGAAGCGAATCGACTCGGCCTTGCCCCCTGCGCGGAACGCGGCCGGCTTCATGCCGAGCAGCGCATCGGCCTTCGCGTAGAAGCGGCCGTTGGAATTGAACCCGGCATCGTAGAACGCCGACGTGACGCTCTCGGCCGAAGGCAACGCGTCGCGCACACGTTCGGCACGGCGGGCGTTGGCATAGGCGCGAGGGGTCACACCCGTGACGGCGCGAAAGAGCCGGTGGAAATAATGCGGACTCAGGCCTGCTTCGGCGGCGAGGACTTCCAGACGTGGAGGCGCCTCGGCCGTGTCGATACGCCGGCACGCGGCGCTCACCAGTGCAGCGTGCCGCGCGTCGAGTGCGTCCTGATCCGGCTTGCAGCGCTTGCACGGACGAAAGCCCGCCCGTTCGGCCGCTGCCCTATCCGTATGGAACGCCACGTTCTCGCGCCGTGCGAGCCGCGCCCCGCACGATGGGCGGCAATACACGCCGGTTGTGCGCACGGAGTAGAAAAATTCCCCATCTGCCTGCTTGCTGCGGGCAACGACCGCTGCCCACTTGGCGTCGTCGGTCGCATAGCGCGGCGAGGCCGGGGCAGGCGCTGCCGGGGCCTGCGCATCGCGCGAGCCAGAGGTGGCGGAGCCGGGGCGAAGCGGACGTTTGGCGGTCATTTGGTCGGTACGCATCACGGTGTTCTCCCGATGACTGAAGTGTTGCCTTCAGTGTAGGGAGCGGGGCGCGACGCTGCGCTCCGTTTCTTGCTATCGAATTCGATCAGATGCCCGGGGGCATCGTGGTGCCAAGCTTCGCGGCCAGACTCATTACCATTACCAGCACGAGGGCTTCGATAGCGACGACGCGCGCGAAGGCCGTCGTATCGAGCGGCGTCTCACCCGTATCGAGCGCAAGGCGAGGCAGGAAACGCCAACGATTCCAGGCCCCGAGCAACGCGGCACAGGCCACAAGCACGAGCTTCGTCATCAGCCACGCCAGATACGGCGCATTCTGATCGGCGACCCACAGCGAGGGTGTCTCACCGAGCACGCGCCAGGCGTTGAACGCCCCCGTCACGAGTGCGACGAACATCGCCAGCGCGGCGACCGACGACAGCCGTTCACCGTAGGCGGCGCGCGCCCCGACGGGCCAATGACGCCAACTCGGGATCGCACATCCGGCCACGAGCAACGCGCCCGCCCACGACGCGGCGGCTCCGACATGCAGCGCATGAACGCCGATGGCGAGCCACGGCGTCGACGCATCGGCCGCGTGCCCCGTGCCAGCGCGAGCGAGCGCCAGCACGACAGCCCCGGCCGCGTAGATCGTGCGAGCGTAACGCTCCTGACGATGCTCGCGCCGATGATGCCGGTCGCGGGGATCGTCGGCGATAGGCAACACGGCGCGCAGACGGCGGCGAGCGTCGTACCAGGCCCATGCCCCCGCACACAGTAACGCTACGCCGAGCGCCGCGACCCACTGCATTCGGCCGAAGTGCGATTGCGTGAGCACCCGCCACACGTCGCCGAGCATGGCAGACGTGTTTTCCCAGTCGCCGCCGGTCATCGCCTCGGTACTTGCGACGACGTAGGCAATCCACGCGAGCATGGCAAGCCCGGCGGCAAACGCGGGCAGCACGCGCACCGTGAGACTGCGCCGCACGGCGTGCGGACTGCGCAACAGCAATACGCCGAGCGCGAGCGCCAGCGCGAGGTTCAGCAGTCCCGCCGTGGCGGGTTGCCACGTCCCGGCGGCCAGATCGCTCGACATCACTTCACAGTGAACTTGAAGTGGCCCTGCGTGCGATGGCCGTCGCTCGCCACGGCGGTCCAGTTCGTCTGATAGATGCCGGCAGGCAGCGTGGGAAGCGATAGCGTGAGTGTTTTGCGCGCGGTGTCGAGTTCGGGCTTCGTCTGCGTGACCGGCTTGCCCTGGGCGTCGACGACACTCAGCTTCGAGAAGGCGCCTTCAAGCGCCGAGTCGAACGTGACACGCACCGACTTCGGCGCTTCGACGGTGGCCTGCGCGGCGGGTTCGCTCGATACGGCGTGCGCATGTGCCCATGCCCCCTGAGAGAGCCCGGCTAGCCCCAGAACTGTCGCAAGCGCGAGGCCCTGCGTCGCGCGACGCAACAAGGCGGTGGCGCGAGGCGCGCGGGAAGCGATCTTGGAAGGACGCATATCGAGTTCGGCAAAAAAAGACGGAAAGATCGGGAAGGTCTGAAAAGCGGCGTTCGCGGGCGAACCGGCGACCTGTGAACAACGCATCGTGCACCCGATGCCGGGGTCGCCGGTGGCCGATCTGGCCCGCATGGATACGCGACCCGCGCCGCTCGCGCAGTATCGCAGACCTTGCTGACCCGTGCAGCCGCCCGTGGGTTCCGGCGACAGGCTTCGTGCGGCGATGTGTTGCGTCAGCCGTTGTGTTGCCCGCCGGGAATGTGCAACTGAGTTGCAAAAATGGGATGGCCGCCGTATCATCGCGGCATATTGCAACTCTGTTGCATTAATTTGCCTGCGGACGGCGCGGCGACGGGCGATGACGCCGGTGCGGCGAGATATCCCGGGCGGGTGTCGCCGGCGCGCATCCTTCAGGGGATCGCGTGTGCTGAGCGCGCCTTGCCCGCCCCACAAGATCACAGGACTTTGTTGTCATGACCCTCCCTCTCGCGAAATCCGGCGGCGCCGATCGCCGCCTGCCTGTCACCGTGCTTTCCGGCTTTCTCGGCGCGGGCAAAACCACGCTGCTCAATCATGTGCTGTGCAATCGCGACGGCTTGCGAGTGGCCGTGCTCGTCAACGACATGAGCGAGGTGAACATCGACGCCTCTTTCGTGGAGCGCGGCGCGGCCAACGCGGGTGCGGCGCTGTCGCGCACGGAAGAGCGACTCGTCGAGATGAGCAACGGTTGCATCTGCTGCACGCTGCGCGAGGATTTACTCATCGCCGTGCGTGAGCTTGCGTTGGACGGCCGCTTCGATTACCTGCTCATCGAGTCGACGGGCATTGCCGAGCCGATGCCGGTGGCCGCGACGTTCGAGTTTCGCGACGAGGCCGGCCAGTCGCTCGCCGACATTGCGCGTCTGGATACGATGGTGACGGTCGTCGACGCCTTGCATGTGCTCGAAGACTTCCACAGCCTCGACACGCTTGCGCAGCGAGGCGAAGTGGCAGGGGAGGAAGACGAGCGGCGTCTTGCCGAACTGCTGACCGAGCAGATCGAGTTCGCGGACGTGGTGGTGGTGAGCAAGGTGGATTGCGTCGATGCAACGCGGCTCGACGCCGTCAAGGCGCTGATTACCGGTCTCAATCCGTCGGCTCGCATCGTGTTGGGCGGGCGCGGACAGGTGCCGTTGCCCGAAGTGCTGGGCACGGGGCTGTTCGATGCACAGCGCGCGCAACAGATGGCCGGATGGGCGCAAGCGCTCGCGGGCGAGCACGACTCGGAAGACGACACTTACGGCGTGACGAGCTTCGTGCTGCGCCAGCGTGAGCCGCTGCATCCGGCGCGCTTCGCATCGTTCATGTCGATGCCGTTCGATGGGCTGATTCGTGCCAAGGGGTATGTTTGGGCCGCGAACCGGCCGGCGTGGGCGCTGGCCTACTCGCGCGCGGGCAACACTGCGACGCTGGAGCCCGTGGGTCATTGGTGGGCCGCCGCAGACGAGGATCAATGGCCGCCGGAAGGTGACCCGCAGCGTGCCGTCATCGAGGCGAATTGGGAAGCGCCGTGGGGCGATCGCATCAACGAAGTGGTCTTCATCGGACGTGACATGGATCGCGATGCCGTCGAACGGGCGTTCCACGCGTGTTGTCTGAGTGCTGTCGAGCTGTCGCAGGGCGATCGCGCATGGCGCGATGCCGAGCATGCGCTGCCGATCGAGATGGAAAGCGAGGTGGCAAGCGAGAACGCATGAGCCGTGAGGGATCGCCCAAGTCGCGTGGCGAGCGCGAGCGTCCGCTGAAGCGAACGGTGGAACGCAGCCCCCGCAGTCTCGCCGTCACACAAAAGCGGGCGCAGTTCACACTCTCGCGCAGCTTCGTGTTCGAAGCGGCGCACACGCTGATTCGGCACGACATCGATTCGCCGAGCATCGACGCGAGCCGCCGCATCCACGGCCATAGCTACCGTGCGACGGTGGAAGTGACGGGCAGTCCGCAAGGGGAGAGCGGCATGGTGCTCGACCTCGCTTGCCTCGATGCGCAATTGCGCCGGGTGAGCGAGCGGCTCGATCACCGGCTGCTCGACGATGTCGCCGGTCTCGGCCCGGCGACACTGGAGAATCTCTGCGCGTTTATCTGGCGCGCGCTGGCGCCGCATCTGGCCGGGCTCTCGCGGGTCACGGTCAGCCGCGACGCACGTGGCGACGCCTGCTCGCTTACGATGCGCGACGCCTGAATTACCCGAGGAATCGCGGGCGCCGCCATAAGAAAACGCGGCCGGCACCGTGAGGTACCGGCCGCGCGGGCGCGTGGAGAGTCGCGTCCAAGACGCCACGTGCGTAGAGACGCAGACCGTACGCAGCGTCTACCTGCCTCGCCTTAGAAGTTGGGCGTTTCCTCCGGCCGCAGGTCGAACACGAGCACTTCGGCGTCGGTGCCGTTCGAGAGCGTGAGCGCGGTTTCGTCGCGCACCCGCACCCCATCCCCTTCACCCAACGCCACCCCATTAAGGCTCACGCTGCCGCGCGCCACATGCACATAGGCATAGCGGTTCGGCGCGAGCGTCAGCGTGGCCGACTCATCACCGTCGAACAGGCCGGCATACACCCGCGCATCCTGATGGATACGCAGCGAGTCGTCGCTGCCGTCCGGCGAGATGATCATGCGCAGACGGCCGCGCTTTTCTTCGGGCGTGAAGCGTCGTTGCTGATACTCCGGTGCAATACCCGTCTGATTCGGCACGATCCAGATTTGCATGAAGTGCACCGGCGACGTGGGCGAGTGATTGAACTCGCTGTGCGCAACACCGCGCCCGGCGCTCATCAATTGCACGTCACCCGGTTCGATCACCGACCCCGTACCCATGGTGTCCTTGTGTTCGAGCGCGCCTTCGAGCACGTACGAAAAGATCTCCATGTCGCGGTGCGGGTGCTTGCCGAAGCCCTGTGCCGGGGCCACGCGGTCGTCGTTGATCACCAGCAGATCGGAAAAGCCGACTTGCTTCGGATCGTAATAATTGGCAAACGAGAACGTGTGGCGCGAACTGAGCCAGCCGTGATCGGCAACGCCTCGGTCTGCAGCTTTTCTGATGTCCAGCATGATGGGCTCCTGTGTCTTCATCGTTTCGTTAAGAGGCTTGATTGGCCTCGATGAATGTCATTTTAGAGTCCTGACGGAGAACTACAATCCACTTGAATGGCGAATTATTGTCAACTGGTTGGTGACAATTGGCGGCGGTTGGCGAACGCTCGCCGTCCGGCGGGGAGACAGACGATTCCTATCGGCCAGGGTACAAAAGGCCGAAAGCGTCAGCATCGGTGCGCGTGCCGCCGCTCGATGTGCGAGACTACGAACCTTCTTTCGCAAGGCCAGCCGGCCGGCCACCGCAGCACAAACTGGCGCGGCCGGCAGATATCGGCACCTCCGGCTGACAAGGCCCGAGGGCCGTGCCGTTGTCCGCCGCCCCCAACTGGAGATTTGTCATGAGCCGCACCTATGCATTTCGTATCGTCAATGTGTTCGCCGAAACCACCTTCGGCGGCAATCCGCTGTGCGTGTTCGAAGACGGGCGCGGCCTGAGCGATGAGGAAATGCGATTGCTGGCACGGCAGTTCAATCTGTCGGAGACGACATTCATTTTTCCCTCGGAGACGGCCGACGCGCATGTGCGCATCTTCACGCCCGGCTACGAGATGCGTTTCGCCGGGCATCCGACGCTGGGTACGGCACACGTATTGCGCGCCATGCGTGAGCTGGGCGACGACGTGACGCTGCAATTCGCCGCCGGACTCGTGCCGGTCAAGGCCGACGGCGATCACTGGACGCTGACGGCGCCCTCGTCGGGTGAGCCGAAAATCAAGAAGGCAAGTGAAGCGGATGCCGACATCGCGGCGCTGGTGCAACTGAGCCGCGACGATCTCGCGCAATCGCCGCAATGGGTCGATACTGGTGCCGATCAACTGCTGATTCCGCTGCGCGACGCCAACGCCGTCGCGCGGGCGCAGCCCGACAGCGCGCGTATGGAGCGGTGGCCACTCTCGAGCCTTGAGCGCAAGACCGGTTACGTGTTTTCGATCGATGGCGAGAAGGACGGCGAGTTGCAGGTGAGCGCACGCTATTTCTTCACGACACAGGGTGGCGGGGTGAACGAAGATCCGGGCACCGGTTCGGCTTGCGCCAACCTCGGCGGCTGGTTCATCGGTCAGGGCTATCCGCTGCCGGTGCGCGCACGCGTGACGCAGGGCGATGCCATCGAGCGTCCGTGCCGACTGACGCTTGAAGTGACGGCAAATCGGGAGATTCGCGTCGGCGGCAACGTCATCGAACTTGCGCGCGGCGAGGTGCGCCTGTAAGGCGCGGGGGAAGAGTGTCGTATGTATGCATTGGCAGCACCGGTCGAGACCGAGCTGGACATCAGGAAAAGCCGGTTTATCGGCATCGTCATGCCCGTGACCTCGCGAGAGGCCGCGATGCGCGAACTCGACGCGCTGCGTGGGCGTTACCCCAACGCCACGCATTACTGCTGGGTGTTGTTGTGTGAAGGTGCGTCGGGTTTCGACGACGACGGTGAGCCGGGAGGCACGGCGGCCAAGCCGATGTACAACGTGCTCATGCACAAGGGGCTGGCGAATGTGCTGGCGGTTGTCGTGCGGTACTACGGCGGTATCAAGCTCGGCGCAGGCGGGTTGACCCGGGCTTACGGACAGGCGGTGAGCGAAGCGCTGAAGCTTGCGACGCTCACTGCCGTCGAACCGACGACGGAGCCGCGTTACCGCTGCACGTTTGCGCACGAAGCGACGCTGCGCCGGCTGGCGGAGCGTCACTCGGCCGAGGTGCTCGACGCCGCCTACGACGATGCCGTCACGCTCCGGTTACGGCTGAAGGTGCGTGACGTGGCGGCATTCGAAGCCGACGCAACCGAAGCGCTCAGCGGTGGTCTGGCGCGGTGCGACTGACCGCCTGAAAGGCGGCAGCCGCACCGGAGATGCACTGGACATGTACCGGCCTCGCGTGGGGACGGCGCCGAAGCCGACGCGTCCCCGGCGTGCCGGTTACGGCACCTCCGCGCTGCGATCAGCGTACGTTGACCACGCCGCGCATGCCGGCTTCGAAGTGCCCCGGTTCGAGGCAGGCGAATTCCACCGTCCCCGGTTGGGTGAAGTGCCACACGAGCGTCTTGCGCTCGCCGGGTTCCACCGTCATGGCATTGGGCTCGGCGTGAGTCATGCCGGGCATCTGCTGCATCATTTTGGCGTGCTCAGCGAGCGACGCTGCCGTGCCAAGCGTCATTTCGTGACGGATCTTGCCGTTATTGGTGACGACGAAGCGCACTGTGTCGCCACGGCGCACGGTGAGCGTGGCAGGCGAGAAGCGCATGGTGTCGCGCATGTCGACGTCCACGGTACGCGTGGCCTGGGCGTCGTCACCGGGTTCCCCGATGGCCGCCGCCGCGCCGCCGTGACCGTGCTGCATGTGCATGGCGTGCGGATCTTCGGCCAATGCGGGAAGGGTGAACGCCAGCGAGGCGGCGCCGAACACGAAGGGAACCGCGAAAGCACGGGTGAAGCGCGACGAGACACGTGAACGAATCATGATTTGACTCCGGTTTTGCCCGCGTTGGCAGGCTGACGATGGGTAGAGGGTAACGCTGAAGTGCTGCCTTGCCACGGGCTCGCAACCGAGCCTCGCGGCGCGCGATACCAGCCGGGATCGCGATAACTGTCGCGCGGCAGGTCCTGCCGCACTTTCAATGTGGTGAACATGCCGCCCATTTCGATGGGGCCGTACGGGCCGGTGCCGGTCATCATCGGCAACGTGTTTTCCGGTAACGGCATTTCCATACCGTTCATCGAGGCGCCGGTTTCGCCCATCGCCATATAGTCGGGAATGATGCGGGCGATCTTGGTGGCGATCTCGCGCTGGTTCACGCCCAGCATGGTCGGCACGTCGTGACCCATCGGGTTCATCGTGTGGTGCGACTTGTGGCAATGGAAGGCCCAGTCGCCGGGCTCGGTGGCGTCGAACTCGATGGTGCGCATCTGGCCCACGGCAACGTCGGTTGTGACTTCCGGCCACTGCGCCGTGGGTGGTACCCAACCCCCGTCGGTGCCGGTCACCTTGAACTCGTGACCGTGCAGATGGATCGGGTGATTCGTCATCGTGAGGTTGCCGATACGAATGCGCACCCGGTCGCCCTGACGCGCCACCAGCGGATCGATGCCCGGAAACGCGCGGCTGTTCCATGTCCAGAGATTGAAGTCCGTCATCTCGTTCACGCGCGGCGTGCGGCTGCCAGGGTCGATGGCGTAGGCGTTGATGAGGAACACATAGTCGCGCTCGACCGGCATGAACGACGGGTCTTTCGGATGCGTGACCCAGAAGCCCATCAGGCCCATGGCCATTTGCATCATTTCGTCGGCGTGCGGGTGATACATGAAGGTGCCGGCACGCTTTGCTTCGAACTCGTAGACGTAGGTCTGTCCCGGTGCGATGGCACGCTGGTTCAGGCCCGCCACGCCATCCATGCCGTTCGGCAGACGCTGGCCGTGCCAGTGCACGCTCGTCGCCTCGGGCAGACGGTTCGTCACGTACAGGCGCACGCGATCGCCTTCGACGACTTCGATGGTCGGCCCGGGGCTCTGCCCGTTGTAGCCCCACAGGTTCGCCTGCATGCCCGGTGCGATTTCGCGCACGACGGGCTCGGCGATCAGGTGAAACTCCTTGACGCCATGGCGCATGCGCCACGGTAACGTCCAGCCGTTGAGCGTCACGACCGGACGATACGGGCGGCCGTTGGGCGGCGAGTGCGGTTTGGCAGTGCTGGCGTCGCTGCGCGTGGCGGCGTCGGGCAGGGCGGCCAGGGCGGTGCGTTCGACGGCGGTCGCGCCCATCACGGCGAGGCTCGCATTACGTAGGAATCGTCGGCGCGAAGTCATGCGCCACCTCCATGTTGGTGAGCGGAAGACGGTTGTGAGGGCGATACGGCACGGGTGGGCGGTGAGGCCGTGCCTTGTGGGGCCGCCGGCGCGGAAGCCGTACCGGCGGTGTCGTGGTTGCCGGCCTCACCGCCGCCCAGGCTCTCGCGAAACGACGCTTCGGCCAGCCAGAAGCCGGCCGTTGCGTCGATGTAGGCGAGCACCGTATCGCGCTGCTCGCGAGCGTCGGTCAACAGGTCGAAGACGCTGGCGAGCATGCCGTTGTAGCGCAGCAGCCATTCGTCGGAGACGCGCTGACGCATCGGCAGAATCGTGACGCGGTAGTGCTCGGCGATGTCCCACGCGGCGAGCGTCTGGGCGCGACGCGTGCGAACGTCGGCGCGTGCTGCGACCGCCGTGTCCGCGAGGCGATCGACGCTCTGGCGATAGCGGGCTTGCGCACCGGCCACGCGAGCGGTGCCCCAGTCGAAGAGCGGCACCTCCAGCGAGATTTCATAGCCGCGCTCGCTGGGCGAGCCTGTCGCACTGTTGTTGCGATAGGCGGTATCGAGCACGTTCACGAAACGCGTAATGCGCGTGAGCCCCAGATCGCTCGCCGTGCTGTCGAGCGCGGCGCGAGCGGCCCGAATGTCGGCGCGATCGCGTAACGCCTGTGCTTCTGCGTCAGGCCACACCGGACGCGTGCGCGGAAGCGCGGGCAGACGTGCCGGTAGCGTGAATGGCAATTGCTGGCCCCACAGGCCCATTTGCCGGGCGAGTTGCTCTCGCGCCGTGCCCGCCTGCTCCCGGGCTCGCGCGAGACGCGCTGCCGTGTCGGCGTAGACGAGATTCTCCTGCGTGCGGCGCATTGCGCTGAAGTTGCCCGCACGGGCCATGCCGTCGGCGAGTTCGCTGGCAGCCTGCGTGGCGAGACTCGTCTGTTCGAGAATCTGCACACGCTCCTGCGCCGCAACGGCCTCGATCCAGGCGCGGCGTGTAAGCGTTGCCTGTTCGATGATCGCTTGCGCCACTTGCGCCTGCACCTGCGCAAAGCGGCGCGCCTCAATCCGCGAGGCGAGTGGCATCGTGAGCACGCGAACGAAGTCGAGCCCCCACGTGCGCTCGATGCTGATATCGCCGCCGCCTTGCAGCCGTTGAAACGAGAAGCGCGGATTCGGCAGCCGGCCCGCTTGCACGAGCGAGGCTTCGGCGATGCCGAGTTCCTCGTACGTGGCTTGCAAGCCACGATGATTGAACAAGGTCAGCCGTACGGCGGCGTCGATGTCGAGCGGACGAGAGAGCAGATCGTCGCGCGCCTTCGCAAGGTCTTGCGCCGCCGCATCGTCGCGTGCCCAGGTCACAGGTTGGCCGAGATGTTGCTGCGTCGCGTCGGCGACCGCACCGAAGCCGCCGTCGCTGCTGAACGTCGCGCAACCCGACAGGGCCAGCGTGGCAAGTACTGCGGCGGCCCATGGCGCCCGGCGGTGATGGGGGTGGCGCGGTCGCGATACGACCGGCGTGGCGCGTCTATCGACGCACGACAGCGGCAAGCCGGGGAAGGGATGTGAGACCGTCATCGCGAGTCTCCCTGCACGTTGTGTCCCGCATTTCCGGTATGTCCGGTATGTCCGTTCGATGGCGGCGTGTCCATGTTGCCGGTGGACCCTCCGGTCATGTCGGGGCTACCGCCGGGCATACCCGTCATGCCCGGCATCGCGGCGACGCTGGCATTCACTTTGCGCCAATCGCCCGTTGGAACGGACAACGCAGGCCGTGAGAAGTCATGGAGAACGCCGACCGGCGGCGGCCCGGCGGGGGCCTCCGGTGCAGCGGGATCATTGGCACCGGTCATGCCGGTATGGTCGTCGAGCGCCGGCGGCGCCGTGGCGCTCGACGCGTTGGCGGCCGGCGCAGACCATGCGCCCAACAGCGATAGCGCGACCGGCACGATCCACGCGTGCCGTCGTAGGGAAGGAAGCATCATTGATACGCTCGTCAAGCTGGCGATGCCGTGGCCGCGCCGTAAAGCGGCGGGGTAGTCCGGCGTCGCACGTTCGTCGGGCGGACGGACTCAGGGCACAAATGACGGGCGAACGCAGGCCAGTCACGAAATAGTGCGGAAAGTCAGTCCGACGGGGAACAGAGACGGCGGGCGGCAGGCCGGGGAGGGTACGGCATCAGGCGATGCCGCTGTGACCTTCGGCCCGACGCGCGACCGTCAGGCGGCGAGGTCTTTGGGAGGGCGCTCAAGCACGGCGACCACGGCGCTGGCGGCCGACGTGCGCAGGAAGGGAATGGCGGTGGACGGCTGTGCGTCCGGCATGCGAATGACGACACTTGGCGGCAGCGCCGTGCAGACAACGCAGGCGGCACACGCCGAGCAACTGGTGTAATGGCCGTGCGTATTGCTGTCTGACGATGCGTGGTCCCGCGATGTATCCTGGTGCGCCATCGGATGCGACGGCGCGTCGTCCGGGGCCGCACTGTCGTGGCGATGCATGCCCGGCATGGCGTCGCCCTGTGCGGACATCGTCATGGCGTGAAGCATGGCCATCGAGGCGGTGGCGTCATTCTCAGCCGCAGTGGTGGCGCTCTGCATTGCCGATGCCGAAGTTTCCGGCGTGCAATGCGTGCGCAGTGCGGCCATGGCCTGTAACGGCATGGTTACGCACAACAGCCACAACACGAGAAGTTTGCGCCAGCGATTCATGCCGCGCAGTCTAGCATCGCCCGCGCCATACTCGCAAATCGGCGCGAGGGTGGCGCGTTCGTCAATGTTCGAACAAATGAAATGCTTCGAAGTGCGTGCGCCGCCGCGAGAGCGCAACGAGATTGACAACACACACCACGGCGACCAGCACGAAGAGGGGTGCCGAGACTTCGATAGTGTCGCGGGCAAGAAACGAGATGAGTGTCAGCCCGATCATGAGTGTCAGCATCGCCCGGTGCAGCCACGCAGCCAGACGAAGATGCCGTTCGGATTGCGCAATCAGCACCACGAGCGAAACATAGAACGGCGCGGCTAGCAGCGCCAGCGCGCAAAGCGCGAGCAACACGCCGAGCACGCTTGCGAGTAACTCGTGCCCATCGGCAGCGCTCGATTGCACGCCGGCGACGATGGCTGCGGCGAGGTAGAGCAGCATCAGACCATCCAGAACGATCGCGAGTCGGCTCATGACTTCTCTCCACCTATTGATAACAGGCCCAGCCAGATTGCCGCCGCCTCAATGCTTGCGGGATCGGATGCCATCTGAATGCGGTAAATCGACACGTTGCCGTTGTCGTCGGCACAGAACAGGTCGCGCTCGAGATCGGCAACGATATCGAGCCGCTGCTGGAATCGGTAGAAGCCCAGTGGCGTGAGATCCTGCACGAGCGCGGCGAGCGTCTCGGGGTATAGATACAACCGTTGGGGCCAGTGACCATGGCGGAACCGGAACTTGCCGGCGGCGCCGAGCACGTGGGCGAGCGTGCCGCCGTGGCCGCGAACGTGCCGCATCGCGTGCGCCGTATGGCGTGCCGCGCCAGCAACCGGTCTATGGGGGCGAAGACCGCCACGAAGGGCGAGGTGTCCCATGGTTCACCCCGCGTAACGCACAACGACGCGAGCGCATTGCATGCCATGCACCGCTGATGACGTCCACGTATCCACAAACACTCCGTTGACTTCCCGAAAGTGAGTGCCCCGGCGAATATTGATCTTGTGTGTTGATAGTTACAGAGCGATGCCACGCGCGAAATCCGCACTTTCGCTTAATCCGTCGGCATGAGGTGTGGCACAAGTCCGCCTGCGCGCGAGGGGATGCGTTTCAGTGCGAGCGATACCAATGAAAACCGGCGGACTGAGCCGCCGGTTGAGGCCCCATCGGGGCGTCGCCAGCCGCGTGTACCGGCGCGGCATGGTAAGGGCCAAGAAGACTTGGCACCTGAGGGTATTGCCGTCATGCACTGAACCACCATCGGTTCCCGGCCTTGCCCATGCAGTCTCACTGCGATTTAAGTATAGGTCGCCAACGGCGCTCGTGAATCGGTCTTTTGGATGAGAGCACGCAGTGCGCGAACTATCAGACCTGCCCGCACTCGAATTGGCGCACGATTTCCCCTGTGACCGTGGTTTCGTCCGCGCAGACTTTGCGTTCTAATGGCACCATTCATGGCGGATATCGCAAGTGGCGCAGCCCCATACGGCAGCCACACCGCACGCCACCGCACCCCGTTACAACATTCCAACGATGGCAACGAACTCACGACAACGATGGGCCCTGCTGGCTTGCCTTTGCGCAGCACAGTCGGCCTACGCCGCAGACCAGTGCGAGGGCATCCTCATGCTGGCCAAGAGCGCACAGAATGGTTTTGAAGATGTCACCGGCCCGCTCGCGGCCAAGAACGACCGCGGCGAGAGCTATCAGGCTACCTATTCGGTGCCCGGCGGCGACTGCAAGGTGTTCCGGGCCACGGGCCTCGCGCCGACCTACGAGTGCATCTGGGATTACCAGAAGATCACACCGATGGATCTGCGCAATCAGGCGCAAGCGTTCGCTACGCAGGTTTCGCGCTGCACCCGGGGTGTGACCACCCTGCGCACCACGACGACGAACCCGGCCGGCCTGCCCGCCGAATGGCAGAGCGCGAGCAAGAAGTACGCGCGTGTCGTCAACTTCACCGTCACGGCGCAGGATCTGGTGACGCAGCGCGGCGAGCGTCTGCGCGAAATCTCGCTGTCCGTCGAGAAACAAGTCGAGAAGTAAGGCGGGTGCCGGACTCGCAGCGGTCGATCGCCCCCTCGGCGCCCGCCTGTCACTCGGTTGCCAAGCGGTACCGGGCAAGGCTTCCCGGGCCTTCTCGCGTGGCCGTGTTGCGGCAGTTACAAACGGTTGCAGACCCCGTCAGGCATTAACATTTTTTCGGTCGACGCTCGTTCGGCTGACCCGGTACAGTCATCCTTGAGGCGTATGGCGCACATGCAACCCGCAGGTGCCGATGCGTCCCGTGCCAACCGGCCCCACTCAGGGCCGGGTGCCGTGGTTGAACCCAAATGCGTGCCCGACTTCATTACTGTTTCCTGTTGCTGCTTGTGTGTGCCTACCCTGCCTGGGCCGGAGGCGGGCGAGGGCGCGATATGCTGGACGTGAACAAGGCGTCGCTTCGGGAAGATATCAGCCGTTTCAATGCCGATCGCGGCCGTGGACAGTCGGCCTATCCGAACTGGGCGGCACCGGCGGAACCGCGTGAGCGCCAGTACACGCCGCAAGGCGAACCGCGTGGCTCGCGCGACGGCGGGGGCAACCGTCGCAATCGCTAACAGCTAACGCTTAGCCGCCAACCGCTAGCCGCCGTCACAGCATCCCGACGTTCGCCGCTGCCGATGGGACTTCCCTCCCGGCATGCTGCGACGTCGCTCCCCCCTCATCCATGCTTCATGGCACCCGGCAACGCGCCCGGTCCGGACTCCTATTTTTTTCTCCCCCGCGTTTCCGTATGCACCTGATGTTGCACATGCGCAACGTTGGATCTGGCTGACCCTTTCCAACGGCGTCCGCCGGTCGTGCTTGCCCACTCCCTATTGTTCCCGAACATCGTGGCGTATGTGAGTAATCGCCAACCTGCCGATGTAAGGAATATATCGATTTTGTTATACCGAGATTAATAGCGGCGCGGGTGGCCGTCCGATTTTTGTCTCCCCACCATTTCCTGGCCACTTCGTGTGGTGCATTTTTCGCACGGTTCCGGCCTATCTGCGCATGGTGGGGCTGTGCGAGAATCACGGCCGTTTCACAGGGAGGCGCTTCTTCAGCGGGCGCCAGCAGGTCCCGCGCAACGCGGGAACAGGCACACAAAATACATAAACCAAGGAGAAGTCAATGAAGCGAAGCATGGCCAAGGGCATCGGCGGGGCACTCGTTCTGGGGGCGTGTGTGAGCGCACCGGCATTCGCACAATCGAACGTCACGCTGTACGGTCAGGTCGACGCCTGGGTGGGTGCGGTCAAGAATCCGGGGGGCAATCGCGCCTGGACGCAGGGCGGCGGCGGCATGTCGACGTCTTACTGGGGCATGAAGGGTAGCGAAGATCTTGGCGGTGGCCTGAAGGCCGTGTTCGTGCTCGAAGACTTCTTCCGTCCGCAGAACGGTCAGTACGGCCGTTTCCAGGGTGACACGATGTTCTCGCGCAACGCGTACGTCGGTCTGTCGTCGGACACCGCAGGCACGGTCACGATGGGCCGTCTCACCACGTCGTACTTTGTCTCGACGATTCTGTTCAACCCGTTCGTCGATTCGTACACCTTCAGCCCGATGGTGTTCCACACGTATATCGGCCAGGCCGGTCAGGGCATTGTGGGCGACTCCGGCTGGAGCAACGCCGTGATGTACACGACGCCGAACTTCAAGGGGCTGTCGGGAAGCGCGTCGTACGCGTTCGGCAACAAGGCCGGTGAAACCGGGCAGAACAAGTGGAGCGCGTCGGCGCTGTACTTCAACGGTCCGTTTGCCGCGACCGTCGCCTATCAGCAGGTGAAGTTCGACTCGCAGCCCGACGACCTCGCCGGCATGGCAGGCTTTCGCAGCCAGCAGGCCGTGCAACTGGGCGCGACGTATGACTTCCAGGTCGTGAAGCTCTTCGGCCAGTATCAGTACATCCGCAACAACGTCACCGGCGGCGGTGTGTCGGAGAACGGCGGTCAGCTCGGCGTGTCCGTGCCGGTGGGCGGTGGCAGCGTGCTGGCTTCGTACGCATACATGAAGAGTTCGGGCGCGAGCAACGTCAATCGCAAGACGTGGGCGCTCGGCTACGACTACAACCTGTCGAAGCGCACCGACATTTACGCTGCCTACATGAACGATAAGGTGAGTTCGCTCTCGGGCGGCGACACCTTCGGCGGCGGCGTTCGCATGAAGTTCTGATGTTCCGGCGCACGCGTGAGCGAGACGCGTGCCGGGGAAGATCATCGAAGGGGGCTGACGCCGTTTGGGCGCGTCTGCCCCCTTCGTTCGTTGACCGATGCCGGTGCGCCCGGCATACCGCGCATCGGCGCCAGAGCGTTTCGCACAGCGGTTTCATGTGTCACCGATCCGACGCGCCCGCGCTATGATTTGTGCACCGCGCAAGACGGTATTCCCGCCACCTTTCAGCACAAACGGAGCAGAGACGACATGACGATTCAACACGTAGGCATCATTGGCGCAGGCACGATGGGTAACGGCATCGCACAGGCCTGTGCGGTGGCCGGCTTGCCGGTGACGATGGTCGACATCAGCGATGCGGCCGTGCAAAAGGGTGTGGCGACGATATCCGGCAGTCTCGACCGCCTCATCAAGAAAGACAAGCTCACTGCGGCCGACAAAGCGGCGGCGCTCGCAAGAGTTTCGACGGCAACCGACCACGCGGCGCTTGCCAACGCCGACATCGTGATCGAGGCGGCCACCGAGAACTTCGATCTGAAGATCAAGATCCTCAAGCAGCTCGAGGGCGTGACGAAGGCCGATGCGATTCTCGCGTCGAACACGTCGTCGATCTCGATTACCAAACTCGCGGCAGTGGTCGCCAAGCCGGACCAGTTCATCGGCATGCACTTCTTCAATCCGGTGCCGCTCATGGCGCTCGTGGAGATCATTCGTGGTTTGCAGACGAGCGACGAGACGCACGCCCGTGTCGACGCGCTCGCGCGCCAGCTCGGCAAGTCGCCGATTACGGTGAAGAACGCACCAGGCTTCGTCGTCAATCGCATTCTGGTGCCGATGATCAACGAGGCGTTCTTCGTGCTGGCAGAACATCTCGCGTCGCCCGAAGAGATCGACGAAGGCATGAAGCTCGGCTGCAACCATCCGATCGGACCGCTCGCGCTCGCCGACATGATCGGTCTGGACGTGTGCCTGTCCGTGATGAACGTCTACTACGAAGAATTCGCGGACTCGAAGTATCGTCCGTGTCCGTTGCTCAAGGAGATGGTCGCCGCCGGGTACCTCGGCCGCAAGACCGGGCGTGGCGTGTACACGTATTGACGACGATGTGAAGGGGCGGGACGCACCGGCGCGGGCATCGCGCCGGCGACGGGCATTGGCCGAGTGTTAATCCGAAGACTCGGCGTCTTCCAGGAGCGATGGCAATGCATCTCCGGGCGTCGGGCTGCCGCCCTGGCTTGTGGTGCTCGCCGCCGATTGACTCGACGCGCTGTCGGAGTTCAACGAATTTCCCCGGTCTCTCACCGTGACCCTGTGAATGCCCAGCGGACGCGTGACGGAAACCGTGTACGGATGCCCTGGTGTATGTCCGATGTCGATCAGTGCCTGGTTGATGAGGCGTCCTGCATCGATCGGACTCGTTGCGCTGGCGAACGAGATTGCCTTTGTGGTGCTCCACGGATCGAGAAGTACTGTCGATTGACGTGTCAGGTAGACAGCCTCCCGGAAAAGTTCGTGGCTGAGGCCATCCGGGTGCCTCACGTTCGGTGGCTGCGGTGTGGAACGGTCCATCAGTTCGATAAATTGTTTGGAGTCCGAGTAAATTACCATGACGTGGGGTGGTCGGTTTTTCGGCTTGATCGTGATCATACGAAGTTGACTTCTCGATAGGCCGTTCCGGCGCAGGTTAAAAAAGAGAATTTCAGAGTTCTCTTGACAAAATGCCTCGGCCGCAGGGTTCCACGAGTAATACATTGCCGTGATCTCGGACGCGATGCATTGCTGTTTTATCAAAGGCAAGTTCGGATCAATGTTTTCCCTCATGCTAGCGCGCAGGGCGGCACGGTGATTGATGATCGAATTGTCGCGAAGCGCTCGCAGATCGGCGCGATTCGATCGCCGCAGACTCAGTTCCCCCAAGGCGAAAAGTGCTTCTGGAATGGCTTGTCGCGTAGTTTGGTCGGGGATATGTTGAATAGTGCTGGCCACATCTTCAACGCTATCGACCACGCTGTCATACGGATGATCGACCTTGCTCGAAGCACACCCGCCACCGCACAGTCGCAGAGGCGCGTGCGCGTGCCACTCTCCAGTGCTTTCGTCATACGTTACCGGCACTTGCGCCCGCCTGTCGCTGCCCTTGGGCGCTTCGACAAGCCAATGATCGGCGCTGAGGCCGGGCTGTGCCTGGTAGTAGCCAGCTTCGCCCCTCAGGTAGTGGTGTCCATCCACCAGCACGACACGCGACGGCTCGGCAGCAGGAAGCCGATCCGCCGACAATATTTGTGCATAGCCTTGCAAATGTTCCTGCTCACCCACGATGCGCGGGGGGGACGCCCACGCGGGGCCGCCTACGCGGCCGGAAGCCGGCGGTGGCACGTCTTGAGCGTTAGCCGCATCAATGCTCTCGTGTGCGCCGGATCGGACGCGACTCGGTTCAGGGCGTAACGGGTCGGAATGATGCGCCGTCTGAGTACTTTCCTCAGGCAGAGGCACTGGCGGCGAGTGAATCGGCACACGCGAGCCGGCGGGATGCAGGGGATCCGATCCCAGCGTGCGCGGATCGGCGAATTGCAGAATACCAACGAGCTTTTCAGAATCGAAGCCCTTGCCTTCCAGTTCATCGCTGACGATGCCTGCAAGATCGCCGGGCAGGCGCGCTAGACGGACCTGTGGCAGTAGTCCGGTCGCGACGTCCAGCGCATCTGCGCCATTTTGAACGCCGTCGCGCACGTCCGGGCCGACGGTCTGCCCGCTGAGTATTTCATAGGCATCACCCATCGCTTCCCCGAGGTGCTGGAATGGGGCGCTTGTCTTGGACACCGCCTTGAGGAACTCCTGAAAGGTGTACTCGGATTTGATCGGCGAAGCACGTTGCACGGGCCTGACGATCACGTCGTCGGGCATTGAGGATAAAGGCACCTCGACGGCGAGTTGCGGGCCGGGGTTGAACGCACGGGAGTGAGGCCCCGTCGCTTCGTTGTTGTCGTCCCCGTGAAATGCGCTTCGTGACACGTCGCTGGACGCAGAGGCGGCAAGATTGGAGACCAGCATGATGGCGAGCGCAGCGGGCCAGATCGTGTTGCGCGGCGCTCGGCCGGTGTCCATGTGCCGGGGATGCAGTAGCGTGCGCGACCCGATCTCGGAAGGCACACAGCGCGCGTTGCGGAAGGTGCGAGGAAACCCCGCCGTGGCATTGGTCGCGCTCTCTTGGTGCCGAAGGGGATGAGGGAGGCCGTAACACGGAGAATGACGCGTGACGTGGTGGTGCGAAGCAATGGGCATGAACCCCTCCAAATGGCTGAAGCGCCGAAGCGCTGACGTGCGGAAGGCCGGAGATGAGGCGAGTCGTAGATCGTCGGGCCGCTATACGGCGACGCCGCCATTCGTGCCGGATGCGGACGATGTGCGGCCCGAGCCGTCCGGGTCTGAGTCTCCGGCGCTTCCCAGGTGCATCTCATTGCCGCGGCCGCCCGTGCTGTGTTGGTGAGGCGATGACAGGACAGATATGGCACGACCACATCTCCGTAGGGTGTGCGACACGGCGAGAGGGACGCCCCCCGGCGGCTCACGGACGGCATCGACGCCGCCTGTGCGCAAGTGCTCCGGGGGCGATGGTCAAGCCGGGGTCAAAGCGGCGTGCCGTAGTCGCCTTTCTGTGATGCGCCTGGCGGGTCTTGGTGAGATGGGCCGGAGCGTACCGAGTCGCCCGCCGAACTACTCCGGCTTCGCGTGCTGGTGGAACTTCCGCTTAAGGATACGGAGCGCTCCCGAGGCGCGGGGTATGGCCGGGTCAGAGATACCGTATAGGGGCTGCCGGGAATGCGCGCGGTATCTGCCAGTGCGATGTCGAGCACATGTCTCACTTCGTCGACGTCGTTGGTCCATGGAAACGACGATGCCTTGATTCGGCTCCAAGGGTCGAGCAGCACGGTGGAGTCGCGAGACAGGAAGAGGGCACTCGCAAACACGTCGCCCGAAACGCCGTCATCCTGGCCAAGGATGGGCGGCTGCGGCGTCGTCAGATCGAGCAGATCGATAAACGGGTCCGACTCCGTATAAAGCACCATGACGTGGGGCGGCCGGCCTTGCGACCTTACGGTAAGCATCCGGATGTTGTTGCCGGGAATCCCGCGCGCGAGCAGATAGTGAAAGAGGATTTCCGCGTTCTCCTGACAGAAGGCCTCGGGGCTGAGGTCAAGGAGACTGTTATCCACGTAGTTGTCATAGTGGATCGCGGTAATGAGAGCCGCCTCGCGTTGCTGTTCGAACAAGGTGGAATGCGGATCGATTCGCATCAACTGCGGCACCAGAATACGGCGGTGCTCGACAATCGAGTTGTCGCGCAATGACCGCAGGTCTTCTCGGTTGGTGCGCATCAGGTGCAAGTGCGCCAGATCGCCGTATGCCTGCAGTATCGCGTCGTGCACGTCGCGGTTGGCAAGATGGCGAATCGCCTCGGTGACGCCGTTCTTGCTTATGTCGACGCTGTCCGGTGAGGACGCCCTGCTCGGGCCGCATCCGCCGCCGCACAGACGCAACGGCGGGTCTGCGCGCCATGCATCCGTCTGCGTGTCGTATGTCACCGGTATTTGCGCGCGTGTGCCGCGCGGCGCGTTGATCAGCCACTGGTTGGCACTCTGCCCAGGTGTCACGTGGTAGTAGCCGGATTTTCCGACGAGATAGTGACGGCCCTCAATCGCCACCAACTGCCGCCGCGATCCGGTGGAAACTTGCGCTGACGGAAGCGTTTGTTCGTACCCCTGAAGGTATTCGCGCTCGCCTTCGATGCGCAACGTGCTATCGGCGTCATCGGGAGCATCCGGCGCATCGATGCGATTGACGCCGGCAGTGTCAACGGCGGACACGCGCGAACTGAGGGAATCGACGTCGTTCGGCGAGGCCGCTTCCGGCGGTATCGCCGGCGGATTTCCGTCCACCGGTACCTGGCCGGCGTCGATGCCGTCAGCAGGGGCCGCCTCGGGTACAGGCACACGCCGGAGCAGCACGGGTTGACCTGGCGGCGCGTCCTGCGGCGCAGGCGCCTGGCCCCCGAACGATCGAGGGTCGCCAAACTGCAGGAGGTCGGTGATCTTCGACGATTGGGGCGGCTTGCCATCGAGGGCATCGGCGCCGGCATCGGCGACACGTCCGGGTAGCCGGGTGATCTGAACGTTCGGAATCAGCCCGGTCGCGGCATCGACAACGCTGCCGACACGCTGCGCCGTCGCGATCGCCGACGGGTCCGCTTCGTCGCCACTCATTGCCTCGTAAGCGTCACCCACCATTCTGCCAAGATTGCGGAACGGCGCACTGGCTGCGGCGACGGCTCTGAGAAACTCCTGAAAGGTGTAGTTGGATTTGATCCGTGGGTGATCGAGGGGATGTCTCTGGATTTCGTGCTGGGCTTGCGTCGGCTCCCCGGGCGGGAGTGTTGTGGTGAAGTCGTGAGGGCTATCTCCCTCCCGCCATCGATTTGGCTGACGCGGAAGCATAGGGGTTGCCAGGGCTGGGGGTGCCATGAGATTGGCGACCAGCATCACGGTAAACGCGATCGACCAGGGACCGGGCGATGCTGCACCGGCCCTTGCAGGGGAGGTGCAGTGCGATGGGGTGCTGCCGGGGAATTTCCGCGCATTGCGTGTGCGTTGCAACGCGTGAGGGAAGGCGGGTGTGGCGAACGCCTGTGTTTCACGAGACGGCGGGTGACGGTCGGCTTGGTAACAAGGGGGAGCATTGATCGCACGACAATGCGACGAATACCGCATGAAATGACCTCCCGAGGATAGGCTGAATGTGAGTGTGGCTGGACTGGCCCAATGCCGATCCTGCCATGGAGAAGACTGCCATCGGTTGACATGGCGTGTTTGCGCTTCGGCTGCGTGCGTTATCGATTCCGTCGCATCGCAGCAAGGTGGCGACGGAATCCACGCCATATCAGGTGGGAGGGGCGGCATCGTTGTTCGGCACCGAATCGGCTCTGTCGCTCGACTCGGATTCGGGGGGAGGCAACGGCTCGGGATGTGAGGGGGCCGAGCCCTCGCCGCCAAACGTATTTCCGAGCCTTGCCGGGCTGCCGTAAGTGCTTAGGCTGGATATGCTGCGCTGGCGAGCGCCGAAGATGCGAGAGCCGAATGGCCGGGTGACCGACACCGTGAAGGGCTGACCGCTTTGGTGCCCGATGTCCGCGAAGGCCTCGTCCAGCGTTCGCATGACGTCGCTTTCGTCGCGCGCACGGGAGAATTCGATGGCTTTAGTCGTACTCCATGGGTCGAGCAGAATCGTCGTTCCCCTGTTCATGTAGATGAAGCCGCTGAACGTCGCGCCGCTGATGCCGTCGCGGTGATTGAAGACGGGGGGCTGAGGCGTCGCAAGATCGAGCAGTGTGGTGAGATCGTGCGTCTCGCTATAGAGCACGAGCACGTGTGGCGAGCGGCGCTGCGGGGTGATGTTGATGATGCGAATCCGGTCTTCCGATACCCCATTCTGCAACAACTGATGGAAGAGGATTTCCGCGTTCTCGTGGCAAAAAGCCTCTGCGTGGTGGTTCCAGTAGTAGTACCCGGTCGTGACTTCTGCCGCTTGCCGTTGTTGCGTCACCAGCGGTGCGTAACGATCAATATGTTCCATCGCTTTGCGCAACGCCGCGCGGTGGGTCATGATCGAATTGTCCCCGGTACCCCTCGTGTCGGGACGGTTCGTTCGGAGTAGATGCATATGAGCCAGTTCCTCCATGCCATGCAGAATCGCCAACTGCATTTTCTCGTCGTGAAGGTGGCTGACTGCCGCTTCGATTTCCGAATATCGCCCGTCGATGCTATCCGTCGACAGGCCTTTGCTCTGGCCGCAACCTCCTCCGCACAGGCGAAGGGGGGCGTGCGCCTGCCATTGTCCGCTTGCCCTGTCGAATGTCACGGGAACCTGCGCCTTGTCGCGTCTCGGCGCGTCGATCAACCAATGATCGTCGCTGCGCCCGCGCACCGCGTGGTAGTAGCCAGCGTCGCCGCCGATGTAGCGTTCGCCTTTTATCAACAGCAGGCGCGGGCGCTCGCCTGAGGGCAATTGCTCATCGGTGAACACTTCTTCATAACCGCGCAGGTGCTCAGCCTCGCCCTCGATGTGCAATGGCGTTGCGGGCGCAGGAGGGGCGTTGTCCGTTTGCTCGGAGGCAAGGAAGAAATGGTCGGCATCGATCGCATCGATCGCATCGATCGCATCGACCTCATCTCTGCTCGGTTCGGCCTCGTTCTCGGGGGAGAGCTTTCGTCGAGCGGCCATGTGTGCGCGAGGTATCGGATGAAGTCCGCGATTGAGGGGGCCAACTGGCTCGACGGGTAATTCGCTTCGCATCGGGTGCTGTACCCGGCGTCTCGCGTGCGGGGGCATGTGCGAGCCGAATGCGCGTGGGTCCCCGTTTTGCATCAGGCCGGAAATCGTCTCACTGGTTGGCAACTTGCCGTCGAGGCCGTCCGCGACCACGCCGGCAAGTTCGCCGGGCAGTCGCGCGAGTTGCACTTCGGGGATGAACCCCGTAGCGATATCAACGACCTCGCCGCTTACCGTGAGTCCTTGACGGACACTCGTTGCCATCTCGTGCTCGCGAAGGATCTCGATGGCGTCGCCGACCGACTCGCCCAGACGGCGAAACGGCTCGCGTGCCGAACTCACTGAGCGCAGTATCTCGGGAAACGTGTATTCGGATTTGAATACCGAGTGTTCCATGCGGCGTACCACAACGGAGGGGTCGATTGCGACGCCGCCGTCGGGCGCATGATCCGACGGATGGCGGGCGAGATAGCCATCGGCAGGGGGCTCGGTATCGGGCGGGGTGCCGCCGATGGGGCGATTCGGGAGCGCTGAGGCTGCAGGCGTTGCGAGATGGGTTATCAGCATCATCGCAAGAGCCGCGCGCCAGACGGCGGCGGGTTGTTGCGGCGCATCGTCGCAACAACGTGATGTCGTTTCACGCAGACCTGCAGATGCCCGTGTGCATCGTGCCCCGAGAAACGTGGTGGTGAAATGCTCGCGAGCCGAAGGTGAATGACGGCGACGTGATGCTTCGAGACGGTCTGATGCGCAGTGACGAGTGCGCCGGGCCGCGGGGGGGAGGTCGTAGTGAGGCGTGATAAGGATAGCGCGTTGATTCGAAACCGATGACATGGCAACTCCTCTCCTGGAAGGGCTGCCGTAGTACGTGTCGTTAGCGACGCGTGCGCTATCGGCAGTCCGGGAGAGACGATGGCATATCGTGCGCCCGCCGGGCTTGTGCTTCGACGGAGCGCGTTGTCGGTTTTGTGGTGCCCGGCTGCCAGGCCGGCACCGCGCACGCTTGCGCGTGCGGGAGTGCGGTGAGGGGGACGCGTTCAGCCGGCAAGCCGGCGGCGGGTGTCGTCGTATTCCTGCTTCAATTGCGTGACGATGCCGGCCACCGGGCGAACGTCGTCCATCAGGCCCACACCCTGACCGGCGCCCCAGATGTCCTTCCACGCCTTCGCCTTCGAGAAGTTCATGGCGGTCTTGTCGGCCGTGGGCAGGTCGTCCGGATCGAGACCGGCGTTCAGGATGCTTTGGCGGATGTAGTTGCCCGACACGCCGGTGAACAGGTTCGTATAGACGATGTCGTTGGCACTCGCGTCAACGATGGCCTGCTTGTAGTCGTCGCTCGCATTCGCTTCGGTGGAGGCGATGAAGCGCGTGCCGATATAGGCGAGATCGGCGCCCATCGCCTGGGCTGCGAGAATCGAGCCGCCGTTGGCAATTGCGCCGGAGAGCACGAGGGGACCGTCGAAAATCTTGCGCACCTCGCCGACCAGCGCGAACGGCGAGAGCGTGCCCGCGTGTCCGCCTGCGCCGGCCGCGACGAGAATCAGTCCGTCCACCCCGGCTTCGAGCGCCTTGTTCGCGTGACGCAGATTGATCACGTCATGCAGCACGATGCCGCCGTAGCTGTGCACCGCGTCGAGTACTTCTTTGGGGGGGGCACGCAGGCTGGTGATGAAGATCGGCACGCGATGCTCCACGCACACGCGCACATCGTGTTCGAGCCGTTGATTCGACTGATGCACGATCTGATTGACGGCGAGCGGGCCGACGACCGCGTCCGGATTCGCCGCCTTGTACGACGCGAGTTCCTCGGTCATGCGAGAGAGCCAGTCCTCGAGAATCTTCGGCTCGCGCGCGTTGAGCGCGGGGAACGAGCCGACGATACCGGCCTTGCACTGCGCGAGTACCAGTTCCGGGTAGCTCACGATGAACATCGGCGACGCCACCACGGGCAGCGCCAGGTTTTGCAGAATCTTGGGAAGTGCCATGAAGTCTCCTTGAGCAGGACGTTCGGCGCCCGGCACGCATTGCGTCGGCGCGCAATTTATCGTGGTCCATTTTCGCGAACGATCGTTCGATTATAGGGGGATTCGCCCGTCGCCCGGTGAGCGGGCACTTGAAGAAGTCTTCGGTTCCGACGCACCGAATGTCCCCGTATCAGGGAAAGTCCCCTTGGGGGGCGTGCAGACGGCGTCTAGGATGAAAGCGCGTGCCAGGCGACGTCAGTTTCACGATGGCGCAGGACGAGCGCAGCGTTAGCGACCGCGGCGCTCGTCCGGCACGTCACGTCCTCAAACGCCGCTTGCCGTGACTGGCAAGTGGCGTTGTTTTTTTGGACGACGCGGTGACGCTCACGCGGCGTACAACGTATCCGTCGCGCTGTCGTGGCGCAGCGCGCCAGCCTTTGCCAGCTCCGCGACGAGCGTGTCTAGCAGATCGGGCCAGCCCGACGGCGGCGTGAGCATCGCTGCCGCACTGCGCCACGCGCGCGCGGTGTCGAGCGTGGCCTTGAGCGTAGCGCCTGCCATCTCAGTCTCGGCCATCAGACGAAAGACGATCAGCACCTTGAGCGCGTTGCGGGCGTTACGTGCGGGGTCGCTTTGCAGATAGTCGAGGCGCGCACGTGCGGCCGCCAGTGCGCTGTCGATATCGTCGAACGGCCTGCCGTGTCCGGGAATGACCCGCGAGACATCGAGTTGCCCGATGAGATCGAGCACGGCGGCTTGCTCGGCGAATCCCGATTCGCCGTCGAGTTCGGGGAAGATCACACCGAAACCGCGTTCCCACAGCGCGTCGCCGGAGATCAGGATGCCGTCGGTGGCGTTATAGAGCATCAATGCGTGCGGGTCGTGACCCGGGGCGCCGAGCACCAGCCATTCGTGCTCACCCAGCGTCATGGTATCGCCGGGCGAGAGCGTGTCGTCGAAGGAGAAGCGCGCGCATTGCTGCCCCGTCGCCTCGAACGACAGACGTCGCTCGTCCCAATGGCGGACCGGGTCGGCTTCTGCGGCCGGCACCCATGTACGGCAGCCATAGCGGGCCTGTAGTGCGGCGTTGCCGCCGCAATGATCGGAGTGCAGATGCGTGTTGACGAGCCGCGCGAGCGGCTGACCGTCCGGCAGCGCTTGCGCGACGAGCGCCAGCGTTTGTTCCGAGTGCGAAACGTAGCCGCTGTCGATCAGTGTGGGTTCGTCGCCGAGGAACAGGACATTGTTCGATGAGAGCCAGCCGCGCTCGAACACGCGCAGCCCGGCAGGAAGGGCAAGCGAGGTCATGGGCGTATCTCGTGAAGGGGGGGGGCACGGGCAATGCGCGGCGTTTCAGGCCGGTTTGGCGCACACGAGGATCTTGGCCGTGGCCGCAATCACTGTCTCGCCGTGTTGGTTGACGGCCTCGCCGTCGAGCGAAACGATGTCGCCCGCGAGCTTCTCTTTCCACAGACTGTCCGTGACCGTCCAGCGCACGGTGATGTCGTCGCCCGCGTGCACGGCGCGGCGCAGCTTCATGTCGAATTCGAGCCCGAGCGGCTGGGCCGTCTTCGCGTAGTGCGTGGCGAGCAGCGCGGCCAGATACGACATCTGCTGCGTGCCGGACGAAATCAAGCCGCCGAAACGCGGATCGGCAGTGGCGTAGTCGGCGTCGTGGTGCAGCGGATTGAAGTCGTGCGCCAGCGTGGAGAATTCGCGGATCGAGTCAGGTGAGAAGTGATGGGTGGCGGCGAACGTCTCGCCGACTTCAACGATTTTTCCCATATGCGGTCACGAAAGAGTAGGGGGCGGAGGCACTTCAGGCGTTGCCCGTGTCAGGGTCGCGAATGACGATGCGGCGGTACTGTACTGGCGGCTCCTCGTGCTCGGCGCGCCGGGCGGGCAGCAACGACCAGATGCGGCGCTTGTCGTCGTCGGCCATGGTCGACCAGGCGGCGATTTCGCTGAGCGTGCGCCAGCAGCCCGAGCACCAGCCGGTCGCCGGATTCATGCGGCAGATGTTGGTGCAGGGAGACGGAACGGGGGACGCGTGTGTCGTCATGATAGCCATCGGGCGGCGCAGGGCGGCGTGTAGTTCAAATGGACAGGCCCAACTTGGCAGCCTTCTCTTGCAGCTTGCCGTGGAAACGTTCCTGATCGACGATGACGCGCTCGTGCGTGCCGGCGCTCACTTTGTCCAGACCGTCCCAGGCAACGACCTCGAAGCGCAGCGTGCGGCCCGAGACGTCCACGAGCTTGCCCTGAATGCGCAGCGTGTCGCCCGCCGGCGTGGCAGCCAGATGCGAGAAAGAAACGAGCGTGCCGAGCGACTGCTCGCGCGGCCAGTCCAGATAGGGGCGAATCGCTTGCAGACAGGCGCATTCGAGAATGCCCGCGAGATAGCCGGTGGCCAGCACGGCGGGCATATCGCGGCACAGTTCGACATCGTCGTACAGCTCGGGGACCACGGCCTTTTTCGGCACGCGATAAGTCCACTCGAACGTCAGGCCCGGCACAAGTTCGGGGCTCGGCATGGCACGCCTCCTTGAGGTTGTTCTTGGGTACGACGGTCAACCTTGCCGACGCAGTCACGCTGGCGGTGCTTCAGCCACGCAGCGCCACATCGACGACGGGCGCGCCCGTCATGGCAACGAGTTGCTGCGGTGTGAGGTTGAACACGGCATGCGGGTGCCCGGCAGCCGCCCACAGGCTCGCGAGCTTGAGCAGGTCTTCGTCGATCAGCGTGACCGGCGAGACGACATGCCCGATCGGGCTCACGCCCCCAATCGAATAGCCCGTCTTTTCCTTGACGAAGCGAGCATCGGCGCGGGCAAGTTCACCGACTTGCGCGGCAACCTTTTTCTCGTCGACGCGATTGACGCCGCTCGCAATGATGAGCACCGGTGCGTCGTCGGCCACACGGCGGAAGATGATCGATTTCGCAATCTGCGCCACTTCGCAACCGAGTCCGGCGGCGGCCTCGGCCGACGTTTTGCCGGTGGCCGGCAGCAACACGATCGGCTGATCGTGGCCCATGCCGGAGAGCAGCCGTGCAACGTGCCGCGCGCCTTCGGGAAGATCCTGCGCGTTCGCGGGTTCGGGTGTCTGGGGTGTCTCACTCATGGTCGGGCCGATGTCCTCGATTCACATGGGGGCGCAGGCGTTGTCCTGCGCGGTGTCAGGCGCAGGCGGGCGCGGCGTCTTGCAGCTTCGCGAGCATGGCGCGTCCCACGCGCGACGCGTTCGGGCGGCCGATGGCCTGCGAAATGAAGTCGCCGGTGCGCACCACGGCCTCGAGATCGACGCCGGTCTCGATACCGAGGCCCTGCAACAGGTACAGCACGTCTTCCGTCGCCACGTTGCCGGTCGCTCCCTTGGCGTATGGACAACCGCCCAGACCGGCGACAGACGAATGGAAAATCGTGATGCCCGAAAGCAACGCCGCGTAGATGTTGGCCGTCGCCTGTCCATAGGTATCGTGGAAGTGACCGGACAGGCGCTCGATCGGGAACACCTTTGCGCAGGCTTCCATGACGTCGCGGGTGCGCGAGGGCGTGCCCACTCCGATGGTGTCGGCGATGTCGATCTCGTCGCAACCGAGGGCGGCGAGCCGCTGCACGACGTCGACCACGCTGGCGACCGGGACGTCGCCCTGATACGGGCAACCGAGGGCGCACGAGATGCTGCCTCGCAGGCGCAGACCGGCGTCTTTCGCCGCGCGTGCCACGGGTTCGAAGCGCGTGATGCTCTCTTCGATGGAGCAGTTGATATTGCGCTGCGAGAACGCTTCGCTCGCGGCGCCGAAGATCACGACTTCATCCGCCTTGGCGGCCACTGCGGCCTCGAAGCCGCGCATGTTCGGTGTGAGCACCGAGTAGATCGTGCCGGGGCGGCGCGTAATGCCGGCCATGACCTCGGCGCCGTCGGCCATCTGCGGCACCCACTTGGGGGAGACGAACGACGCCGTCTCGACATTGGCGAAACCGGCGGCCGACAGACGATCGACCAGCGCAATCTTGATGTCGGTCGGTACCGGCTGCTTCTCATTCTGAAGGCCGTCGCGCGGGCCGACTTCGACGACTTTCACGTGTTGCGGCAGTTGGGGCGTCACCATGAGTTGTCTCCTCTTAGGGGTGCAGGCGCGGGATCTGACGGGCGGCGGTTCAGTATCCGCGCGCCAGATCGACGATGCCGGTAATGGCTTCGCCGCGCTCGAGGGCGGCGATCTTGCCCGCGATCTGCGCGACCGTCTCGTCGCGCAGCGTCAGGGCCGAAATATGCGGTGTGACGGTGACGCGCGGCGCACGCCAGAACGGGTGGTCGGCGGGCAGCGGTTCCGTGCGGAACACGTCGAGCGTGGCGCCCGCGATCTGACCGCTTTCGAGCGCGGCCAGCAGGTCGCCTTCAACCAGATGGGCGCCGCGTGCCACGTTGATCAGATACGCGCCCTGCGCCAGTTTCGCGAATAGATCCGCGTTAAGGACATCGACCGTTTCCGGTGTGAGCGGCAGCAAGTTCACGAGAATGCGCGCACCGGACACGCAGGCGTCGAAGCCGGCACTGCCGTGGTGCAACTCGACGCCGCTGCCAGACGCGTCCTCGCTGCGCTGGCCGCGGCTCCACGCGCGAACCGGAAAGCCGAACGCCTTCAACATCCTGGCGACGTGTGCGCCGAGCGTGCCGTAGCCGAGCACGGTGACGGGAAAGTCAGCGAGACGGTTCGGCTTCTGAAACTTCCATTGCCCTTGTGTCTGCTGATCGTCGAATACATCGAGGCGGCGGAAGTAGCGCAACGCGGCGGCGCTGACGTATTGCGCCATTTGGTCGGCCATGCCGGCGTCTTCCAGACGCACGAGCGGCACGCCCGCCGGCAGGCGTTGGGCGCCTTCGCCGCGCGTGCCGAGCACGCCGTCGACCCCGGCCCCCATGTTGAAGATGGCCTTCAGGCGTTCGCGAGGTTGCAGCACTTCCGCACTCGGCTTCCAGAGCACCAGATAGTCGGCCGGGGCCGTATCGCCGGGCTGCCAACCGCGGATGCGAGCCTGTGGCAAATGCTCGGCAAGGCCGGTTTCGTACGGGGCGGTCTTGCCGTCCGGGGAAAAGATCAGGATGTCCATGAGGTGCGAGGGCAGACGCTTATAAGGAATGAGGCATGGCGACAGGGGACAGCGAGCGTGCGACATGTGCGCGCCCCAAAGGTCGCCGGGGTGTGCGCTCGACACGATAAGCCGATCCTTCCGGTGCGCGCCAGCGGCGCGGTCGCGGTGACTCGATTGACGTTAACGTCAAGTGTAACGCAGCTTGTGGCGCGCCGCGTATTGGGGCGAGGCCGGAGGTGGGGGAAAGGCGGAAGAGGGCGCGGAGCGGCTGAGAGATCCGCGCCAGTGGATGGCTTGACCCGGAACCGGTCAGTCGGTGGCGGCGGCGCGTAGCGTGACGAGGTTGATCGGCAGGTTGTGGTGGTCGTCCGCGACCCAGACGTCGCCATCCTGAATCGTGCATTGCAGGCGCATCGTACGCGAGGCCAGTGCCGTCAGCGCCTCGGCGGACACCTCATCGAGCATGCGCACGGTGAGGTTCGACAGGCGGGTGATCTGCGATTCGGTGGCTTGCCACCAGATGGCGGCCGGCTTGCCGCCGTACGCCAGAACATCCACGTGCTCTGCGCGGCCGGCGGCCTTGACGAGGCGGCGCGCGTCGGGCTGACCGACGTCGATCCACCGGACGATGTCGCCGCCGAAGTCGTGTTCCCACAGGTCGGGCTCGTCGGCCGTCGAGATGCCCTTGCCGAACGAGAGGCGCTCGCTCGCGTACAACATGAAGGCAAGCAGGCGCACCATCATGCGTTCGTCGGTTTCCGACGGATGCCGGGCCAGCGTCAGGCTATGGGACGCGTAATAGTGGCGGTCGAGGTCGGTGATTTGCACCTCGGCCTTGTAGATCGTGGCTTTGAGTGCCATGCCGGGAAACCGCAGGAATGAAGAAAGTCGCAAGCATACACCAGGCCCCGACACCCGCTCATTTGTCTGGGCCGGCTTGCTACGCCGATGACGCGCCGCAGCAAGGGGGCCGCAAGCTCGGTATACTGGCTGCCCGTCTTACCTGATGTGTCCCCATGCCGGTTCCTGCACCGCAAACGATCGACGTCAACGGCTATCCGATGGCGTACGTCGAAACTCCCGCACCTGCCGACGCCGCCGGCGCACCGCTCGTGCTGGTTCACGGCTCGCTTTGCGATTGTCGCTATTTCAAGCCGAACATGGAGCCGCTGGGGCAGCGGCGGCGAGTCATCGCGGTGAGCCTGCGCCACTACTGGCCGGAAGCCTGGAACGGCCGCGACGGCACGTTCTCCGGTGAACAGCACGCCGAGGATCTGGCCGCGTTCATTACGGCGCTCGGCGTGGGGCCGGTTCATGTGCTCGGCCATTCGCGCGGCGGTTATGTCGCGCTGCGCACGGCACTTCTGGCGCCGGACACGGTGCGCTCGCTCATCCTTGCCGATCCGGGCGTGGAAATCAGCGGTGGTCCTGTTCAGGTGTCGCTCGACAGCGAGCGGGGCAACTTCCGCCAGGCGGCGCTCGCTGCCATCGAGGCGGGCGATATCGACGGCGGTCTGGCGATCTTCATCGACGCGGTGAGCGGGCCGGACACCTGGCGTCGCATGGTGCCCTGGTTCAAGCGGATGGTGCGCGACAACGCGCTTACCTTGATCGGTCAGGTGGCAGAGCCGCGCACGCCGTTGCCGATAGATGCACTTGGCGCGTTGCATGCGCCGGTGTTGCTGATGGGCGGCGCGGAGAGCCCCGCGCCCTATCCGGAGGTGTTGAACGCGCTCGCGCACGCCATGCCGGAAGCCCGCCGCATGGTGATTCAGGACGCGTCGCATGGCATGAACCTCGCCAATCCGATTGCATTTCACCGCGCGGTGGACGCCTTCCTCGGGAACGACTAACGTCCGCAGACGCTAAACGCCCGGACAGAGGTGTCGCCCGACACCTGACGCGAGCCAGTCGTCTCGACTTCGCGTTTCACTCTCATTCGTCGCGCAACACGCCGTGACCCAGACGCAAGCTCAGCGTACGGACCAGATCGGCCATCCATGCCTGATCGCGGTCCGACAATTTCTGCATGGCGCGATTGAGCGACGGATACGGATCGCAGGGCGCGGCCGCACTCGGCCCGGTATCCGTTGCCATGCCGTGTGACGAATCGAACGCCAGCAGCTCATGCGGGGGCAGCCCCAGCGTGTCCGCCAGAATGCAGATATTGCGCAGCGAGATATTGCGTTTGCCACGCTCGACACCGCTCAGATAAGAGCGCGCCAGTCCGCTTTCCAGCGCCAGCTTGTCTTGCGCCCAGTTGTACTTCTTGCGCAAGCCGGCGAGGTGTCTGCCGAATCGAAATAAGTTGGTGTCCATAAGAATGTTTTCCTTGTTAGGGACGAGAAGATTGAAACAAAAATCCGGTATTGAGGGCGGTGCCTCGGGTATCCCCCGTTTGCGAGGCACGAACTACCTAGTCTGCGATGCGGAGTTTTTGTGAACTTTCGGAGAAGGCACAAAACGCGAGAGCTTTCCGAGGGTAGCGACGGCGCCAGTCTGCGTATCGCTGTGAAGGCATTGCCATACATCTTGTCGCACTCCCGTCAACACGAGCCGCGCAGTGTGACACCGGACATGCGAAACCACGCCATGAGGGGATTCTGAAAGGTTCCGCGTTGGGATGTCACTCGATGTCGACGCGGCGAGTGTTATGCCGCGGTGTTGCGCACGAGTTTGCGGCGGGCATCAACTTGCTGTCATGCCCGTGGTGACTGGCGTATGGGCGTTCGGCACGAAGCCGTGAGACGTTGTTCGGTGCAATGCCCGACGCTCGCTGAAGTGATCGCTTTCGATAGGGGTCTTGGTAACTCTTACTGGACGAACAATCGCGCAATGCCCCCCGCGATACTCGGGGGACTTTGCGCTATGTCCTAAGAATCAATTGCCCGGCTATCGCTCACTCTTCATCGTCGTTGGGGAAACGCCGCGATTCCTCACGCGCGATGGCATCGGATCGGTGTGCGCCAGTGGATTCACCTGAGGCGTCTGTGTCGCCGAACGACGCGCGCTCCGGCTCGCGGATGTGCGTGGCGGTATCGGCAGGCTCACCCTCGTCGTCGTCGACACGGTAGCTGTCTTCGCTCGGTGCGGCGAAGTGGTGATGTGCGGGAAAGCCGCGATCGATGACGGTGCGCTCGGAGACTCTGCTGAAGGCGGGGCTTCCCACGTCGGCATCGTCGGCCTCCTCGAGGTCTTCGTCCTCGCCGGCCAGATCGTCGCGCGCGGCGGGCGAGGCTGCGGGGGTGTTAGAACCGGCGCGCGCCCCACCGGGCGAGGCAGCATGGCTCAGACGGGCGCTGAGACTTCGGATGATTTCGGCGAGCCATACCTGATCGCGGTTTTCGAGCCGGCACAGAAAGCGGCTAATCTGAGGCACCGGTGTGTGATCGGACGGCGCGGTACCGTCCTCGGCGCCGGACGCTGCCTGAGCGAAGCGCAGCATCTCCGACGTTGGCACGCCGAGCGTATCGGCGAGCACACAGATGTTGACGAGGGCGACGTTGCGCCTGCCGCGCTCGATGCCGCTGACATACGAGCGTGCCAGACCGCTCTCGAGAGCAAGTTTCTCCTGCGACCAGCCGCGCGCCTTTCGCAGGCGGGCCAGATGGTCTCCGAACAGCGCGAGTGGATTCGTTTGCATGGCGGAACTCCGTTGACGAGTCACACAGCGTAATCAATCCCCCCGCGCCCTGCGACGTTATATCGCTCTCCTCCCCATGCGTTACAGCCGGGCCTCTATAAAGAGTCGGCGACGCTAATAGCGCAAAATTTATCGGACGCTTCCCAATTCATCGGACAACGCCGGAATCGGTTCACGCGCTTTACGGATCGGCAAATGCCAGTGCTCACCCAGTGCGACGCCCGCCAGAATCAGTGCGCCGCCCACGAGGTGATAGGCCGCGAGATGTTCGCCGAGCCCGAACGCCGCGATCAGCGCAGCGAAGATCGGTACCAGGTTGATGACGACCGTGGCGCGTCGCGGGCCGATACGTGCAACGCCGATCATCCAGATGAACGGCGCGGCGATCGAGACCAGAAGGGTGGCGAAGGCCAGTTGGGGCAGGTTGTCCATCGACACGCCCGCCTTCTGCGAGAACAGATAGAAGGGCAGCAGGACGACAACGGCACACAGGATCTGTGCGTAAAGCGATGGTAGTGGTGCGAGCGGCAATTGCCACTTGCGTAGCAGTACACAATAGATCGCATAGGCGAGCATGGCGGCAAACATCATCGCGTCGCCGATGCCGATGCCATGATCCGCCAGATGCAGCAAGGAACCGTGCCCGACCACCAACAGCACGCCGCCGATCGACAGCAAGCCACCGGCCAGCGCACCCGCAGTAAGCGCGTCGCCCAGCACAATGACGGCGAGTGTCAGCGTGGCAAGGGGCAGCAACGCGAGAATGATCCCCATGTTCGTGGCACTCGTATAGTGTGCCGCCGAGTAGGCGAGTCCTTGATAGATCGCCATGCCGAGCACACCGAGCGTTGCGTACTGCGGCAGATGCGGCAGAAACGCCCGGCGTTCGCGCCACAGTGCCGGCAAGGCGAACGGCGTGAGCAGCAGCCACGCGGCGAACCAGCGCAGGAAGGCGATCTCGGCGGGGAAGATGTGACCGACAGCGAGCTTGTTGACGATCACGTTGGCTGACCAGATCAGTACGGCAGCCAGCGGCAGGATGAAATTGACCATGTGTCTGAGTCAGGTGCCGGCGGGCCGGCCAATCGGAAAAAGCGGTGCGGGAATCCAGGCGCGGGGCCGGGCGATACCGCTCACGGGGCGTCGCGTCGACGCACACGACGTTGCGAATTGTCCGCCCGAAAGCGGCGAGTGACATAGTGAATTTAAGACAAACGATAAGGCATTTCGGACGCGACGTCGCTGCCTGGCGATGCTCGCTGGTTAGACCGGTTCGACCAATATTGGCTAGCTGTCCTAAGCCGCGGGTAGAATGAAGCCATTCCGGGGGGGCGAGACGTAGGTCGCGTACGCGACACGCCGTGCCCGGCCCACGATGCGCAGGCATCGTGCGCGTTTCGTGATACGTGATCGGAGCTGCATGGTGAGAGTGAGTCAGCAAGACCGCTCGGCGCGCGCCGACGATTCGGAGCAACGGCGCACTGCGTCGTCCCTCTCCGCTAACGGCTCGGCCGTCGCGGGGAAGGGCAAGCGCTTCGTGCGACGTATCTATCGTCTGCGAACGATTGGCCTGGGCATCGGATTTTTCTGCGTTGCCGGCGTCTTCTATCGGCACGAGCCGTCCACCCCGCTCTGGCTATGGGCGTTGCTGATCTTCAACGGGTTTATCTGGCCGCATCTGGCTTGTGTGCTGGCGCTGTCGCGACCGGTTCCGTATCGCGCCGAGCGTGCCAATCTGTTGATCGATGCCGCATTCGGGGGCTTTTGGGTTGCCGCGATGCAATTCAATTTGTTACCGAGCGTGGTGATACTGACGATGATGTCGATGGACAACATCGGTGCCGGAGGCATCCGGCTGTTTCTTCAGGGGGTGCTCGCGAATGTGGCCGGGTTGCTGATCGGCATCGCCGCGCTCGGCTTCGTATGGGCCCCGGCGTCCGACACGTTCAATGTCGTCACCAGCTTGCCGATGTTGATTCTGTATCCCATTGCCTTGGGGAAGGTGACGTACGACCTCGCGCAGAAGCTGGCACAGCGCTCGCGCGAGATGGAGTACCTGTCACGGCACGACGGACTGACAGGGTTGCTTAACCGCCGCGCGTGGGAGCAACGGCTGGCCGAGATTCACGCCCACTGCGTGCTCACGGGAGAACCGGCATGTCTGGTGCTGATGGATCTGGACCACTTCAAGCGAATCAACGATACGTTGGGCCATGCCGCGGGCGACATGGCGTTGCGGCGCTTTGCCGGACTGCTGCGTCAACGTCTGCGTGAGATCGATGCCGTTGGCCGCTACGGCGGAGAGGAGTTCGGCGCGGTGTTAGTGAACACCGGTGACGTGTCGGGGCAGGATCTGATGTACCGCCTGCTTGCCGATCTGCGTGCCCGGGTCGCACAGGCCGAGGCGCAGATCCAGATGCAGACTACGCAGGCTTTATCGTTGGCCGAGTGCACGGTGAGTATTGGGCTGGTGCCGTTTTCCACGACCTTCGATACGCCGCAATCCTGGCTTCAGCACGCCGATCGCGCGCTGTATCGGGCGAAACGCGGGGGACGCGACGGCATGGTTGTCCTCGATGCGGAGGGCGCAGTCAGGACGGCGCGCGAAGTCGGGTGTGGCGATGACACCGGCACGGGCGCCACCGCCGACTCACGCTAATCAGCGCCTGCAAAGGCGGTTAAGCGCCCCGCGCAGGGCGGCGGGCAGCGCGGCGGCGAAGCCGAACGGACGTGCCAGCGTAGCCAGTCCCTCGCCGTTGAGCACGCGGGCGCCTTCCAGATGCGTGGACAGCAAGCAGAAATCTTCCCGATTCATCCCCACGCGTTGACACGCTTTATCAAGCTGTTTCAGATCGTTCGGGTGCAGGGTGATCGTCAGGGTGATGCGCTCTGGGTCGGTGTTCATGTCTGTCAATCTTCTCATTTTTAAAACATAGGGCATGTCGCGCGGATAGCGCGTATGCCGATCGCCCGCGCGATAGTGCGGGCGATCGCGATCCGACGATTTGTGATCGGGTCAATGTGACGAGCGCGTCAAACGGACGGAAAGACGCCATCGTGGCGCCGATGTCCGTTCTGGCGGTGTCTGCGATACCTGACCGGGGCGTCGGGTTGTCTTGTACAACGTCTGGGCAATACGAGGCTGTGGGCGAGCAACTCGCCGCCTGGAGCGCGGGCGGCGATAAGGCTCTGACGCGTGGGAGCGATGCCTCGTAACAGCAGGGAGGGATGACTCTCCATCCGGCCACGGCATAGGCGCCGGAAACAGCATGAGTACTGCGAACTGCAACTGCGGGTACGGCTTGAATTCACGACGAGCACTGCTGTTGCCGGATGTCGGCAACGGGTGGTGCGGTGATGCGAGACTTTCTGTACTGCAGGACTGCGGGCGACGCCGATTTACGCGGCGTCCTTGAACTGAATGCGTGGGCAGGGCGTATGGCGATGGCTACGGCGGAATCGCAACACGCGCTCGACGTGAGTCGCGGCTGCCGTGCGTGCCGCGCGACGATACAACTGCATCACACGCGCTGCCGAGACCGTCACGGCGAGGGTTGCAAACATCAACCAACTGACGAAAACCACGACACTTCTCCCTGGTGACTGCAGCCTCTGAAAAACCGGCGCGCGTCGAATTCAAAGGGAAATCCAAAGAGCGGGTTATCACTGGTTGCGATCGCAACGAACTTCAATGAGGACGAATTCTAAATAGTTTCCCGAATAGGGTAAACCCTTAAAATATAAATAATGTATTTTTTTGGACGAATAAGTCAAAAAAGTCCAAACATTCGTTTGAATTTAAGATCGCTGAATTCATTGGAAAGATCGGCCCAAACCCGCAGGCGTCAACGTGCTCGGGCCGATGGCGACGCGATGGATCAGAAGCTGTGCTTCAGGCCCATGCCGACCAGCAATTGCGTGCGTGCACCTGCGTCCAGGCCGTACGAACCGACCGAGGCGTTGGCTTCCACAACGCGGCCGTGATCCAGTGTCTTGCCGACGGCTTGCTGGTAGCCACCGATCACGTAGGTCGAGGTGCGTTTGGACAGCGCATATGTCACGCCGGCGTTGAACTGGTTGTAATGGGCGCCGACATTGCGACCGCCGCGCAAGCGGGTATAGCTGTAGCCGATACCCGTGTTGATCGCCGGCGTGAGCGCGTAAGTTGCGAAGGCGTTCACCGTGTCGAATTTCGCCGTGCCGGTGAAATTCGACAGCCCATCGCTCGCGTACTGTGCGTTCGAGAATGACAGTCCCAGAATCGCCGGGCCGATGGCGTATTTCGCGCCGACGCGTGCAATGCGCACTTTGCTCGCCGTACGGAAGCCGCTGTTGATCGGTGAGTTGAACAGCGAGCCTGCGCTGCTGGTCCAGTCGCGATAACCAAAGTCGGAACGCGTGAAGTTGCTCACTTGCCGGCTTCCACCATCTGCGAAGAAGTAGCCTGCGCCGAGCGATAGCGGACCATTGCTGTAGGCACCCGCGAAGCCATACGTGCGACCCGCGCCTTCCTTGCCGGCCACGTTGCCCGTGGCGTACATGCCTTCGAATTGCAGGCCGCCGAAGTTCGGCGTGGCGTAGCGGATCGAATTGTTGACGCGTGCGCCGTTGTCGTAATTGTCGACGTCGCCAGGCGTGGCGAAGAAGCCGCCGAAGTAACCGTCGGCAGTCGTGCCCTGCACGAGGTTGACCACCGGGTCGTACTGGCGGCCGATGGTGACTTCACCCCATTGGGTGCTCGTCAGACCGACGATGGCCTTGCGTCCGAACGCGCGGCCGCCGTTGCCCATCTCGCCATTGACCGCGTTGAATCCACTCTCCAACTGGAACAGTGCGGAAAGCCCCTGACCCAGCGGCTCCGTGCCGCGCAACCCCCAGCGGCTGCCGGAGAGAATGTTGCTCGTGATCATCGAGCGGGATTGCGGACCGCTGACAGTGTTCGTGTGGTTCGCGTGCACGAAGCCAGAATCGATCGTGCCGTAGAGTGTGACGTTGCTCTGTGCGCTGACACTGGCGGGCAGCGACAGCAGCGTAAGGGTTGCAGCCAGCGCGAGGGCGCGCAGACCAGTGGGCGTATGTGGGTGTTGAGTCATGGTGTCGAGCGCCTTGCTGCGCATGGTTGAAATCGACACCGAGAATATTTCCTAACACCTGTTCGGATTCCTTATGAAAATTCCGAATGAACGAAAATCCCCATGGCAGCGGCCGCTTCTCTGGGCCGCTGCCGAAGTTTCTAGGAACCCTCCTCAACATTTGCCGCTGAATAACGCAGTAAGCGGTAGCGCGAAAACCTCCCCGCTACGGGTATCAGGATTTGGCCTTCGGCAGGCCGGCGCGACGCAGCGCCACGCGCGACAGCGCGGCCCAATCGAGCTGGCCTTCGTCGTGGGCGAGACTGTCCAGATGGTTGTCGCGCAGCACGGTGCCGAACGGCATCGGCACGTTCGCAGCCTCGCCCGCAAGCAATGCAAGGCGAACATCCTTGGCACCGAGCGCGAGCTTGAAGCCGGCCGGCTCGAAGACCTCCTTCGCAATCGCTGCACCGTAACCCGTATAAGCCGGCGTGGCGAAGATCGTGGTGGTCACCATGTCGAGGAAGTCGGCACTGGTCACGCCGTGCCCTTGCGCGAGCGCAGCCGCTTCACTCATCGATTCGATGGCGCTGGCGATCATGAAATTCGCGGCGAGCTTCACGACGTTGGCCCGCTCGGGCGAATCGCCGAAGCGCCAGGTGCGTTGGCCGAGCACGTCGAAGACCGGTTGAACGGTGTCGATGACGCTCGTGTCGCCCGCCACCAGGATGTTGAGCTTGCCTGCCTCTGCGACAGTCACACGCCCCAGCACCGGGGCTGCGAGATAGCGCAGGCCGAGCGACTCGCATCGCGCCACCATCTCCCGGGCGAAAGCGAGCGAGACGGTCGCCATGTTCACGACGATGGCGCCACGCGGCAGCGCGGCAAGCGCACCGCCGTCGGCACCTTCGCACAGCACGGCGCGCGACGTGTCGTCGTCGGCCAGCATGGCGATGAGGACGTCCGCCCCGCGAGCGGCATCGGCCGGGGTGGTGCCAGGCGTGGCGCCGGCGGAGGTCAGTGCGTCGACGGGGCCGCGCGAGCGGTTCCACACACGGAGTGCGAATCCCGCCTTGAGTAGATTGCGGGCCATGGGCGCGCCCATCGTGCCGAGTCCGAGAAATCCGATATTCATGTGGTCTCCCGATGCCAGGAATGTAGGTACAGCGCGGAGGAAGCGGGCAAAGGACGAGGGCCGCCAGATAAGTGCGCCACGTGCCGGTGCCGACCGCGTTGTCCGAAAGCATGACACCGAATGCGAGTTGACGCATAGGAGACATGCCGCCGAGCTGCCGCAGCAAATGCAGCAAATGCGTCCCGAGCGGTGCACGGATTGGCACAGGTAAGATGCACGTGATGCCATCCGTCGCCGGGCGCGCCCGTTCCCGCCATCGCCATGACCTTCCGCAACAACTGGCCGAGTTTCAAGAAGCTGCCATACCCGGTGTACTTCCGGTACGACGAGTTCGACGCGCAGACGGCGTGGGTGCCGCATCGTCACGACTGGGGCACGCTCAACTATGTGGCGAACGGCGTGATGCAGTTGGAGATCGAAGGCGCCCGGTTCTTGTCGCCGCCGCAATATGCCGTGTGGATTCCGCCGAAAGCCGCGCACGCGAGCTTCAACGCGAACGCCGTGATCTACCGGTCGGTGTATATCGACGCCTCACTCGCCGGAGGGCTTCCGTCGAGCGCAGCGACACTGCGTATCAGCGGCCTGCTACGGGCCATCCTGTCCGATTTCGCCGAGCGTGGTGTGGCGTGTCCGCGCACCGAGGCCGACCGCCGTCTCGCGCGCGTGCTCATCGATCAGTTGGCGCTCGCTCCGGCCGAACCGCGTTTCCTGCCGCAGGCGAGGTCACTGTCGCTGGTCCGTGTACTGGACGCATTGCAACGCGAGCCCGGCGATAACCGCACGCTCGACGCGTGGGCCGAGACCGTCTCCATGACGCCGCGCACGCTGGCGCGCCATTGCTGCGCGGAGTTGGGGATGACGCTGGGGCAGTGGCGGCAGCGCATGCGTTTTCTGCGTGCCATCGAGGGGTTGGAGGCGGGGCGTACCGTCAAGTCGATTGCGTTCGATCTGGGCTACGCCACGCCCTCCGCTTTTATCGAGATGTTCACGCGCCAGTCGGGTCTGACGCCGGAACAGTTCCGGCGTCAGACGATTCTGGGCGCGGCCGAGCAAGATCCGGCGTGATGCCGGCGCGCAGCCTCACTGGCCGTTACCGCTTCCGGCATCCGTGCAGTCAACCGGCCTGCGCCTGAGGATCGTGCCAACGCGGCGTTCCCCCGTGGTTTGGGCGCGCACCCTCGAACGGCGGTTCTCGTGCTATAGACTCCCCCACTTGCTCACCCTTTTTGGAGGAACCGCCATGATCCGCTACGCAACGCTCGGTACCAACAATCTGGAAAACGCGACGGCTTTCTACAACCGTGTGCTGGCCACCCTCGATTTGCATCCCACCCCGTTCTCGCACGAAACCTTCTACGGGCGTAAAGATGCCCCCAGCGAAGAGGTGGTGTTGACGGTCACGTTGCCCTTCGACGGCGCACCGGCCACACGCGGCAACGGCAGCATGATCGCGCTGCATGCGGAATCGAAGCAGCAGGTCGACGCCGCGTATGACGCGGCAATCGCGCAAGGCGGCCAATGCGAAGGCGCTCCCGGGCCGCGTCCGGATTACCACCCGCGCATGTATGTCGCCTATTTCCGCGATCTCGATGGCAACAAGCTCGCGGTGGTGCATTTCGAACCCGTCAGCGACGCGCAATGAGGCGCCCTCAGGATGGCACTCCTTGACTGACAACCCTGACGCGCGAACACGCACCACCGGCTTCGCGCCGATCGATGACTGACGTAGTGCGATGCGCGTGCGGTCTGCGGCTGAAGTCCACCAGCAGACCGCCTGCCGCCTACCGCTTGAACGCCAGCAACTGCGCGCCTTCCGGCACCTGATCGCCGACCACGTAAAGCACTTCTTCGATCTCCCCGTCCGCCGGCGCGCTGATGGTGTGTTCCATCTTCATCGCCTCCATCACGAGCAGCGGCGCCCCCTTCTCGACCTTGGTGCCGGCCTGCGCGAGCACCGCGATGACCTTGCCCGGCATCGGTGCCGTCAACCGGCCTTCGCCTCCTTCGTGGGCTCCGGCCTGCGCGAGCGGATCATGCCAACGCAGGGTCCATGACAGACCATCGGCGAAGACGTGCGCGGTTTGCTGCTCGAAGTCGACGTGACCCTGCACGCGCCGCTCGCCGAGCGTCACGCGGTACACGCCGCCGTCGTGGGCGTACCGATACGGATAGGTCTGCCCGTCGACTGTCAGGGTGCTGGCCTGCGGGCCGCTCGTGAGCACAACGTCGAGACGTGTCTCGCCGTGATCGAACGATAGCGTGCGCCGGTAGTCGGCGTTCAGACGCCAGCCCGTGGCGAGTTGCCACGGCGAGTGATGATCGATGCTGTCTTGATACTTGCGGCGTCCGATCACGGTTTCGCGGCTGAGCTGTGCGGCAACGGCCAGCGCCAGCGTGGTTGCCGGCACCGGGGCGGCGGCCGGGAACAACGTGTCGCGGTGGCGCTCGATCAGCCCGGTGTCGAGATCGGCGCCGGCGAACGGCTCGCTGGCGACCAGGCGGGAGAGGAACGCGATGTTCGTCTGCACGCCGACGACGCGGTACTGACCCAGCGCACGGCGCATGCGCGCGAGGGCTTCTTCGCGGTCTTGTCCCCACACGATCAGCTTGGCGATCATCGGATCGTAGAACGGCGAGATGGTGTCGCCTTCGCGCACGCCCGAGTCGATGCGCACGGCGGCCGGTGTCGCCGCTCCGCCGATCTCGAACTGGACCGCAGCGGGCGGACGCAGCGTGGACAGTGTGCCCGTCGACGGCAGGAAGTTGTTGTCCGGATTCTCGGCGTAGATGCGCGCTTCGAGCGCATGGCCGTGAATGCGCAACTCGTCCTGCTTGCGCGGCAACACTTCGCCTGCGGCGACGCGCAATTGCCATTCCACCAGATCGAGGCCGGTGATCATTTCCGTGACCGGGTGCTCGACTTGCAGACGCGTGTTCATCTCCATGAAGTAGAACGAGCCGTCCTGATTGGCGATGAACTCGACCGTACCTGCGCCGACATAGCCCACGGCGCGCGCGGCGTTGCAAGCGGCTTCGCCCATCGAGCGGCGGCGCTCACCGGTCATGCCCGGTGCGGGCGCCTCCTCCAGCACTTTCTGATGACGGCGTTGTACCGAGCAGTCGCGCTCGAACAGATAGACGCAATTGCCGTGCGTGTCGGCGAACACCTGAATCTCGATGTGACGCGGACGCGTCAGATACTTCTCCACGAGCACGCGCTCGTCGCCGAAGCTGCTCGCCGCTTCGCGCTGGCACGACGCCAGTGCGGCGCGGAAATCCTCGCTGCGCTCCACGACACGCATGCCCTTGCCGCCGCCGCCCGCGCTGGCCTTGAGCAGCACGGGGTAGCCGATGTCGTCGGCGCGTGCGTGCAGGAAGGCGGCGTCCTGATTGTCGCCGTGATAGCCGGGCACCAGCGGCACGGCGGCGCCTTCCATGAGCGTCTTGGCGGCGCTCTTGCTGCCCATGGCGCGGATGGCGCCGACCGGCGGGCCGATGAAGACGATGCCGGCCTCGTGGCACGCGGCGGCGAACGCCTCGTTCTCCGACAGGAAGCCGTAGCCGGGGTGGATGGCCTGTGCGCCGGTGGCTTTGGCGGCGTCGATGATGGCGTCGATGCGCAGGTAGCTGTCGCGCGCGGCGGCCCCGCCGACGTGCACCGCTTCGTCGCACACGGCAACGTGCTTGGCGTGGGCGTCGGCGTCGGAATAGACGGCTACCGTGCGAATGCCCAGCCGTGCAGCCGTTGCCGCGACGCGACAGGCGATTTCGCCGCGGTTGGCGATGAGGATCTTGTCGAACATATTGCCTCCGGAAAACGATCGATTTGGGTGGCGCGTGGCGCATGGCACCTTCGCTTGTGACGACGGGCCACTGCACTTGCACCATTCTCTTTGCTATCCAACTTCGCCGCGACGGCGGATCGTCTCTTGCGATCTCTCAGCCGTCGCGTCGCTCAACTCGTCAACACATCCTTTCACGCCAGTCGTCAGTCTCGCCGCCTGCCGAACGGGCTCAGTGAGTCGCGCAGGCCGTAAGGCCATCGCATTCGCCCGCGTTCCCGGCGCCAAGCTTTTCCTCGGTCGACGTGCGCATGCCGAGGCGCGCGAGCAACGCACGGTCATGCTCGGCCTGCGGGTTCTGCGTCACGAGCAGTTTCTCGCCGTAGAACATCGAGTTGGCGCCGGCGAGGAAGCACAGCGATTGCAGTGCGTCGTCCATCATTTCGCGGCCAGCCGACAGACGCACCATCGCGCGCGGCATCGTGATGCGCGCCACGGCGATCATGCGCACGAAATCGAACGGATCGACATTCTCGTTGTGTTCGAGCGGCGTGCCCTCGACCTTCATCAGGTTGTTGATGGGCACTGACTCGGGATACGGCGACATGTTGGCCAGCTGCGCGATGAGACCGGCGCGCTCGCGGCGCGTCTCACCCAGACCGACGATGCCGCCGCAGCAGACTTTCAGCCCGGCGTCGCGTACGCGGGCGAGCGTGTCCAGACGATCCTGATAGGTGCGCGTGGTGATGATCTGACCGTAGAACTCGGGCGACGTATCGAGATTGTGGTTGTAGTAATCGAGACCGGCCTCGCGCAACTGTTCGGCCTGCCCGTCACGCAGCATGCCGAGCGTGACGCACGTCTCGAGACCCAGCGCCTTGACGCTGCGCACCATCTCGCCCACGGCGTCGACCTGATGCGGTTTCGGGCTGCGCCATGCGGCGCCCATGCAGAAGCGCGTCGCGCCCGCGTCCTTGGCGCGCTGCGCGGCGGCGACGACTTCCTCCACCGGCATGAGCTTCTCAGCCTCCACGCCCGTGTCGTAACGGGCCGATTGCGGGCAATAGGAGCAGTCTTCCGGGCAGCCGCCGGTCTTGATCGAGAGCAGCGTCGAGAGCTGCACGGCGTTGGCGTCGAAATGGTCGCGATGCACCTGCTGCGCACGGAAGATCAGATCGTTGAACGGCAGCGCGAAGAGCGCTTCGATCTCGGCGACGGTCCAGAGCTTGTCGTTGCGGCGCAGCGCTTCGTCGTGTCCGTGAGCGGCGGTGTGGGTGTGAACTTGCATAGTGTGATTCCTTGAATTCTGTGTGAGGGGTGTCGCGCGATGGGTGGCCGCGCGCTCAGGGGGCCGTGTGCGGGCGCGTCGTTAGCGACGCCTCAACCGCACGCGGCAATGTCGAGTCGACCAGCGGGGCAATGTCCAGATAGCCGGACGCCGTCGCGGCATCGGGGTGTGGCAGATGCGGCACGCGTCCGAGCAGCGGCGCGCTCAGGCGCGTGGCAATCGCATCGACGTTCGCCTCCGCATGGCGCATATCGGGATCGACGTGATTGGCGACCCAGCCCGCGAGCGTCAGACCGCGCGAGGCAATGGCTTCGGCGGTGAGCAGCGCGTGGCTGATACAGCCCAGCCGCAGGCCGACGACGAGGATCACCGGCAGGCCGAGTTGCCGCGCCAGATCGGCCGTGTCCGGTGCACTGGCGTCGGGGCCGAGCGGCACGCGAAAACCGCCCACACCCTCGACGATCACCAGATCGGCGCGCGCGGCCACACGCGCGTAGCCTGCCCGGATCACACTGCAATCGAGCGCAATACCTTCGGCGGCGGCCGCGATGTGAGGCGCAGTGGCGTCCTTGAGAACGTACGGGCAGTACCAGTCGTCCGGCAGCTTCAGCGTGCTTGCCCGATGCAACTGCTCGACGTCGTCGTTGACGAAGCGCCCGTTGTGCTCGAAGGCGCCCGCCGCCACCGACTTCAGTCCGGCGCACACCAGTCCGCGACGCGCCGCTGCGTGCAGCAGTGCCGACGAAACGAGCGTCTTGCCGATTTCGGTGTCGGTGCCGGTGACGAAAAACGCATGGCGGGCAGGCGTCGCGCGTTCGGCCGGCGTCTCGACGCAAGCATTACAAGCACTAGGGGTTCGATCATCCATGCGCGTGCTCCGTCCAGTCTCGGTCGAGTTGGTTGATGGCGGTGGCCAGCCGTGCGACGTCGTGCGCGGTGTGCGCGGCGCTGAGCGTCACACGCAGGCGCGACGTGCCCGGCGCCACCGTCGGCGGACGAATGGCAGGCACCCACAACCCGGCCTCGGCAAGGCCCGCCTGCGCGTGCAGCGCTGCGGCGTTTTCACCGAGGATGATTGGCTGCACGGCCGTCGGCGAGACGATATGCCGCCAATGCCGCAGCGTGAGCGAATCGCGCAGTTGGGCAATACGGGCCTGCAACGCGGCGCGGCGCTCGCGGCCTTCCTCGCCGGCAATCAGGGCAACGCTCGTGAGCAGTGCGTGCGCTTGCGAGGGGGCGGCTGCCGTCGTGAAGATGTACGGCCGCGCACGATTGATAAGCCAGTCGATGACACGATGGTTTGCCGCGACAAACGCCCCGCCGACACCTGCGGCTTTGCCGAGCGTGCCGATGATGACGAGGTTGGGCGAGCGCAGATCGAAATGCTCGAACACGCCACGGCCGTTTTCCCCCACGACGCCGAAGCCGTGCGCGTCGTCCACAACGAGCCACGCGTTGTGCTGTTCGGCAAGCGCGAGCAGTTGCGGCAGCGGCGCGATGTCGCCGTCCATCGAGAACACGCCGTCGGTGACGATCACCTTCGTCCCGGCCGTGCTGGCAGCGAGCAGCGCAGCCAGCGCATCGACGTCACCGTGCGGATAGACATGCGTGCGTGCGCGGGACAGACGGGCGCCATCGATCAGCGACGCGTGGTTCAGGGCCTCGGAGAAGATTTCGGCATCTTTACCGGCGAGCGCCGAGATCGCCGCCAGATTGGCCATGTAGCCGGTGCAGAAGTACAGCGCGCGGCCGTCGACCAGATGCGGCGACATGAACTCGGTGAGCGCGTCTTCGAGTTCGGCGTGGGCCTGCGAATGACCGCTGATGAGGTGCGAGGCGCCGCTGCCAGCCCCATAGCGGCGAGCGCCTTCGATGAGCGCCTCCACAACCTTCGGGTGGGCAGCCAGACCGAGATAGTCGTTGCTGGCGAACGCGAGGACATCGCGGCCATCGGCCCGCACGTGCGGCTGGCATGGCGTGGAGACCACGCGGTGACGGCGGCGCAAGTGCGCGCGGTCGATCTCCGCGAGTTCGGCGTCGAGGCGGGCGAGCAAGGGATGGGACGTCATGCCGACACCTCCACGCTGTGCGTCATCGTGGCGTCGAACGCCGCGAGCGTTTGTTGCGCGAGCCAGTCGACGATGCCGTCGTCCAGCACATACGGGGGCATCAGATAGACCGTGGCGCCGATGGGGCGCAGCAGCACACCGCGTGCGCGGGCTTCGGTGTAGAAGCGCTTAGCGAAGGCGCCAGCGGCGTCAGATGCCTTCGGCAACACCGCGTCGAACGCCCAGATCATGCCGCGATGGCGGAAATGCCGCGCGCGCGGATCGTCCGCCAATGGCGCGAGCGCCTTTGTGAGACGGGCGGCGCGAGCGGCGTTGCGCGCGAGGACGTCGTCGTCGGCAAAGATGTCGAGCGTAGCGAGCGCGGCGCGGCACGCCAGCGGATTGCCGGTGTACGAGTGCGAGTGCAGGAAGCCGCGCGCGGTGTCGTCGTCGTAGAAGGCGTTGTAGATCTCATCGCGCGAGAGCACGAGCGAGAGGGGCAGATAGCCGCCGCTGATCCCTTTGGACAGCGTAAGCAGGTCGGGCCAGACACCTGCCTGCTCGCTCGCGAAGAAGGTGCCGGTGCGTCCGCATCCGACGGCGATTTCGTCGGCGATCAGATGCGCGCCATGCCGGTCGCACAGCGCACGCACGAGCCGCAGGTACTCGGGATCGTGCATCGCCATGCCGGCCGCGCATTGCACGAGCGGCTCGACGATGACGGCGGCGACGCGCCCCTCGCGCTGGGTGAGCAACGTGTCGAGTTCGGCCGCAGCACGGCGTGCTACGTCGACCGGCGTTTCGCCATCGCGCGCGAGACGCGCATCGGGCGAGGCCACCACATGGGCGTGACGCAGCAGCGGGTCGTAGGCATCGCGGAACAGCGCGACGTCGGTGACGGCGAGCGCACCCAGCGTTTCGCCGTGATAGCCGTTGCGCACGCACACGAATTCGCGCTTGTCGCTGTGGCCTTGATTGCGCCACGCGTGAAAGCTCATCTTGAGGGCGATCTCGACGGCAGACGCGCCATCGGAGGCGAAGAAGGCATGGCCCAGCACGCCGCCTGTGAGCGCAGACAGGCGTTCGGCCAGCGCGACGACCGGCTCGTGCGTGAAGCCTGCGAGCATGGCGTGCTCGAGGCGGCCGAGTTGATCGACGAGCGCCGCGTTGATGCGCGGATTCGCGTGACCGAAGAGGTTGACCCACCAGGAACTGATGGCGTCGAGATAGCGCTCGCCGTCGGTATCGACGAGCCAGGGGCCTGCGCCGTGAGACAGCGCGACGAGGGGCAGCTTTGCCTGTTGCTTCATCTGCGTGCAGGGGTGCCAGACCTGTCGCAGACTGCGCGCGGCGAGATCGCTGGGACCGGCGGGGGGGCGCGTGAAGGCGTCCATCATTGACTCCTTGGTTGGCCGCGACGAACGACACTCGCACGGCGGCGTGCGTCGTTCGTCCGGCTGGCCGGTGGCGGGCGTCGCACTGGGCGCTTCCGCACGGGGCCGGAGGTGGGGGATGGGCGCATGGTAGGCAAAGCGTTTTGGCAGGGCAATAGGCGGAATTGGCGCAAAAAATCGCTGGTTTGCGTGCTGTAGCAAGACGTTATCGATAAATTCGTAAAACCCGCCGATAACGTTGCGGTATCTCCGCCGTCAGCCCTCCTCAAAAAAATTTGTAACCGATGATGCGTGTTGGCGCATGCGCAGGGCTCAGGACACCTCGCGCCACGACGGCGAACGCTTTTCAAGGAACGACCGCACCCCTTCGCGGCCTTCGTCCGATGCGCGGATCGTCGCGATACGGTCTGCCGTCTCGGCGATGGCGTGGTCGTCGATGGCGCGGCCCGCGAAGTCCTGCACCAGGCGTTTGCACTCCTTCACGGCGTTCGGGCTGTTATCGGCCAGCGCCTTGGCGAGTGCCTGCACGGTGCTGTCGAGCGCGTCTGCGGTAACGACTTCGTGCACGAGGCCGTGCCGTTGCGCCGTGGACGCAGTGAAGCGCTCGGCGGTGAGGAAGTAGCGGCGCGAGGCAGCCTCGCCGAGCGCGCGAATGACATAGGGGCCGATCGTGGCCGGCATCAAACCCAGCTTCGCTTCCGACAGGCAGAAGTGCGCGGTGTCGACGGCGACGACGATATCGGCCACGGCCGCGAGACCCACGCCACCGGCGTAAGTGTCGCCCTGCACGCGGGCGATCACCGGCTTCGGGCAGCGGTAGATGGTGTTCAGCATGACGGCGAGCGTCATCGCGTCGGCGCGGTTCTCGGCGTCCGAGTAACCGGCCATCTTCTTCATCCAGTTCAGGTCGGCGCCAGCGCAGAACGCGACACCTTCCGCCGCGAGCACGACGACGCGCACATCGTCGTTCGTGGCGAGCGCGCGAAACGCCCCCGTCAATTCCTCGATGACCGTTTCGTTGAAGGCGTTACGCACGTCCGGTCGATTGAGCGTGATCGTGGCGACGTGGGCATCGACGCTGAGTTTTAGCGTGGCGAGATTCATGATTGGGAATTCCTCGAAGGACCGGTGCGGGCGGTTACATGCGGAACAGGCCGAAGCGCGTTTCGGGAATCGGTGCATTCAATGCCGCCGACAGTCCCAGTCCGAGCACGGTGCGCGTATCCGCCGGATCGATCACGCCGTCGTCCCACAGGCGAGCGCTCGCGTAGTACGGATGTCCCTGACGTTCGTACTGATCGCGGATCGGTTGCTTGAAGGCATCTTCTTCCTCCGCGCTCCACTGACCGGCCTTGGCTTCGATGCCGTCGCGCTTGACCGTGGCCAGCACCGACGCGGCTTGCTCGCCGCCCATCACCGAGATGCGGGCGTTGGGCCACATCCACAGGAAACGCGGCGAGTACGCGCGACCGCACATGCCGTAGTTACCGGCGCCGAACGAGCCGCCGATGATGACGGTGAACTTCGGCACGTTCGCGGTGGCGACAGCCGTCACCATCTTGGCGCCGTGCTTCGCAATGCCTTCGTTTTCGTACTTGCGGCCGACCATGAAGCCCGTGATGTTCTGCAGGAAGATCAGCGGGATCTTGCGCTGGCAGCACAACTCGATGAAGTGCGCCCCCTTTTGCGCCGATTCCGAGAACAGAATGCCGTTGTTCGCCACGATGCCGACCGGATAGCCCCACAGATGCGCGAAGCCGCACACGAGGGTGGTGCCGTAACGCGCCTTGAACTCGTCGAATTCGGAGCCGTCGACCAGACGTGCGATCACTTCGCGTACGTCGAACGGCTTCTTCGTGTCGGACGGAATCACGCCATACAGTTCGCGGGCGTCGTACTTCGGCTCGACAGGCGGCTTGACCGTGACCGTCGCCGGCTTCTGACGATTGAGGTTGGCGGCGATGCTGCGGGCGATGGCGAGCGCGTGCGCGTCGTTCTGCGCGAAGTGATCCACCACGCCCGACAGCCGGGTATGGACGTCGGCCCCGCCGAGGTCTTCGGCGCTGACGACCTCGCCCGTCGCCGCTTTGACAAGCGGAGGACCGCCGAGAAAGATCGTGCCCTGTTCCTTGACGATGATCGACTCGTCGCTCATCGCGGGCACGTAGGCGCCACCGGCCGTGCACGAGCCCATCACCACGGCGATCTGCGGAATGCCCTGCGCGGACATCTGCGCCTGGTTGTAGAAGATGCGGCCGAAGTGATCGCGGTCGGGGAAGACGTCGTCCTGATTCGGCAGATTGGCGCCGCCCGAGTCGACGAGGTAGATGCACGGCAGATGGTTCTGCTCGGCGATCTCTTGCGCGCGCAGATGCTTCTTGACCGTCATCGGGTAGTAGGTGCCGCCTTTGACCGTGGCGTCGTTGCAGACGATGACGCATTCCTGACCCGAGACGCGTCCGATACCGGTGATGATGCCCGCACCCGGCGCATCGTCGTGATACATGCCGATGGCGGCGAGTTGCGAGAGTTCGAGAAACGGCGAGCCCGGATCGAGCAACTGCTGCACACGCTCGCGCGGCAGCAGCTTGCCGCGCCCTACGTGCTTCTTACGTGCGGCCTCACCGCCGCCACCGGCCAGTTGCGCGACTCGTTCGCGCAGGTCGTCGACCAGGGTCTGCATCGTGGCCGCGTTGCGTGCAAAATCTTCGCCGCGCGGGTTGAGTTTGCTTTCGAGAATCGGCATGTGACGAAATCCGGTGGAGAGTGAGTTGTCGTTGAATTCGTTTTCTGTACGAGCGCTGGTGCGATTTCAGTCGAACAGGTCGCCGTCGATATAGCGCCAGCGGCCGTCGCCGGAGCGCTCGAAGCGGCTGCGCTCGTGCAAGCGGTGGGCGCGTCCGCCGACCTTGTAGCGGGCGACGAATTCGACTTCGGCGTGGGTGTCGTCGCTTTGCCGATGCGTCTTGACCTGAAGGTCGAGCCACTGCGGTGCGTCGTCGAAGTCGAGCATGGCGGGACGTGTGCGTGCCGCCCACGTGTCGAGCAGGTACGGCGCGTTGTGACGCACGAACGCCGTGTAGCGCGAGCGCATCAGCGCTTCGGCCGTGGGGGGAATGTCACCGCGCTCCAGATAGCGCCCGCAGCAGTCGTCGAACGCGAGTCCGCCGCAAGGGCAGGCTTCGCGATCGGGGGCCGGCGTCGGGGTGCTGCGCGACGGTTGGGGTCTTGCCATCGTGTGTCTTGCCTTGTTGTCAGATTTTGCCTTGCTTCAGACAGGCCTCGACCTGCGAGAAGCGATCGAAGCCCCAGAACGGTTCGCCGTCCACGATCACGAAGGGCGAACCGAAGACGCCACGCGCCATGGCCAGATCGATTTCGGCCTTGAGGTGATCCTTGGCGGCGGGGGAGTGCATACCGGCATCGAGCGCCGCACCGTCGATGCCCAGCGCCTCGCCCAGACGCACGAGTTCGCCCGGGTCGCCGATGTTCACGTCGTCGACGTAGAGCGCCTGGAAGATCGATTTCGCGAACTCCGCAGACAGGTCGCCGCCGCGATGATCCTGTACCCACAGCACGGCGCGCTCGGCGGCTTGCGTTGGGATCGGGAAGTGCGTCGGGCGCTTGTATGCAATGCCGTGAAAGCGCGCGGTGCGCTCCACGTCGTGTCGCAGGTACTCGGTCTTGATGGGATGCTGCACCGGCGCTCCCGTGCCGTTCACCTTGTAGACGATGTCGAGCAGGATCGGGTGCCACGCGACACCGCGTCCGTTTTTCGCGGCGATGTCGTCGATGCGGGTACTCGCAAAATACCCATAAGGGGATGCGAAGTCGAAATAAAAATCGATGGCGGACGTCATGTTGGCTCCGTTTCCGAGTGACGTGTCTGGCCCGCGAATCAAAAGATACGGCGGCGTGGCAACAGCTTGTGCGACTGCTTGTTATTCCGTCTGACGCCGGGCGATTTCTGCCCCGTCGCCACTTGTCTCGTCTCGTGCGCCGTTCCTGAGGGGATGGCTCACGCCTGCGGCCCGCATGACCCCGTGGCTACCACGTGAGCGCGTTGCCGTCGTAATTGAAGAACCCGCCGTTGTGCGTTGCGCGCTCGCGCGGCGCTCGGGCGAACACACGGCGCATGCCGGCTACGCTTGTCTGCACGTCGATGTCGGCGTCCTCGCCGCCCATGTCCGTGCGCACCCAGCCAGGATGCATGGCGACGCATGTGGCGCGCTGCGCTTCGAGCGATACGGCCTTGACCACCGAATTCACGGCAGCCTTGCTCGCGCGGTAGAGCCAACTTCCGTTCGACTCCATCAGCGCAACGCTGCCCATGCGGCTCGAGAGAAAGCCGAACGTGCCGCCAGCGGCTTCGACGAACGGCAAGACGAGCGGTGCGGTTTGCATGGCGCCGAGCACGTTCGTGTGGAACACGCGGTCGAAGGCTTCCTTCGTGATCGGCGCAAGGCCCGCTGTGCGGTCCGAGTTCACGCCTGCGTTGTAGACGGCGACGTCCAGTTCCACGCCGTCGAGCTGCCACGACAGGCCGGAGAGCGACTCGACGCGCGTGACGTCGAGCTTGAGCGGTTCGGCGCCGAGTTCGCGCAGGGCCGCCAGTCCATTGTCGTCGCGCGCCGTGGCAAACACTCGCCAGCCGTCCTCGCGATACTGCCGTGCGAATTCCATGCCGATGCCGCGCGAAGCACCGATGATGAGCGCAGTTTTCATGACGGGTTTGTCCTGTCGGTCAGCGCCGAAGTCAGAGGAGAGTCAGACGAGTTCGATAGCCATGGCCGTGGCTTCGCCGCCGCCGATACACAGGCTGGCGACGCCGCGCTTGCCGCCGGTCTTGCGCAGCGCACCGATCAACGTGACCAGAATACGCGCGCCGGATGCGCCGATCGGGTGGCCGAGCGCGCAGGCGCCGCCGTGAATGTTGACCTTCTCGTGCGGCAGGTCGAACTCCTGCATCGCCGCCATCGCGACGACCGCGAAGGCTTCGTTGATTTCGTAAAGATCCACGTCCTTGGTCGACCAGCCGGTTTTGTCGAACAGCTTGCGCATGGCGCCGACCGGTGCGGTCGTGAACAGGCCCGGCTCCTGAGCGAAGGTGCTGTGACCGGCGATGCGGGCCAGCGGCGTGAGCCCGAGGCGCGTGGCCGTCGATTCGCGCATGAGCACGAGCGCGGCGGCGCCGTCCGAGATCGACGACGAATTGGCAGCCGTCACCGTACCGTCTTTGCGAAAAGCGGCCTTGAGGGTCGGGATCTTCTCGGGATTGGCCTTGAGCGGCTGTTCGTCCTGATCCACGACCGTGTCGCCCTTGCGGCCAGCCACCGTCACCGGCGTGATTTCCCACGCGAACGACCCGTCCTTGATGGCGCTTTGGGCGCGTTCGAGCGAGGTGATGGCGAAGGCGTCCTGCGCTTCGCGGGTGAACGCGTAACGGTCTGCGCATTCCTCGGCAAAGGTGCCCATCAGGCGACCTTTGTCGTAGGCGTCTTCCAGACCGTCGAGGAACATGTGATCGAGGACCTGGCCGTGTCCCATGCGCATGCCGACGCGCGCCTTGGGCAGCAGATAAGGCGCGTTGCTCATGCTCTCCATGCCGCCCGCGACAATGACGTCGGCACTGCCGGCGACGAGCATGTCGTGCGCGAACATCGCGGCGCGCATGCCGGAGCCGCACATCTTGTTGACGGTGGTGGCGCCTGCGGCGAGCGGCAGCCCGGCGCCGAGCGTGGCCTGACGCGCCGGGGCCTGGCCCTGACCGGCGGGCAGCACGCAGCCCATCACCACTTCGTCGACCTGTTCCGGCTTCAGACCGGCGCGCTCGACAGCGGCACGAATGGCGGCAGCACCCAGTTGCGGTGCCGCGACGTCGCCGAATACCCCTTGCAGGCCGCCCATCGGCGTGCGGGCGGCGGAAACGATAACGATCGGGTCTTGTTGCATGGCAGTCTCCTGTAATCGGTGGCGGGGCTGGCGATTCGCCTTCGCAGACGGGCTCGTCAGCCCCCGAATATCCAATGCTTCAGTCCTTCCATCGTCCACGCGCCCATTCGGATGAGGGAGTGTCCGGCGCAGCCGGACGGCGCCGATCGCTCAGGCGCGTGGGTTGCGTAATTCGTCCATCGCCGCGACACAGCGGTCGTAGATGCGCGGCAGGGCTTCGAGGCTGTTGACGGACATGCGCAGGTCGCGCACCAGCCCGTCGCGCAGGCCGTACACCCAGCCATGCACCGTCACGGGTTGATTGCGGGCCCAGGCGTCGCGCAATACCGTCGTGTGGCAGATATTCACGACCTGTTCAATGGCATTGAGCTCGCAAAGGCGGTCGTGACGCGCGTCGCGCGAGGGCAGCGCGTCGATCTGCTCGACGTGCTGCTCGTAGACGTCGCGCACATGGCGCAGCCAGTTATCCACAAGGCCCATCTTCTCGCCGTCGAGTGCTGCCCCCACGCCGCCGCAGCCGTAATGGCCGACCACCATGATGTGGCGAACCTTCAGCACTTCGACGGCGAACTGCAATACCGACAGGCAGTTCAGATCGCTGTGCACGACCACGTTCGCAATATTGCGGTGGACGAACACTTCGCCCGGCGCAAGGCCGGTAATCTGGTTGGCAGGCACACGTGAGTCGGAACAGCCGATCCAGAGATACTCCGGCGCTTGCAGCTTCGACAGCCGCTCGAAAAACGCGGGGTCCTCCGCGTTCACGCTGGCAACCCAGGCGCGATTGTTGTCGAGCAGATGGATAAGAGGTTGGTCTTTGTCTTCGGTCATGATCGTGTCATCCGGCGGGCATGTCGTGGGCTGGGAGACGTCGCACGCTCAAGCGGCCGCCGCGCGGGGCGGGGCGTTTGTGGCACCGCTGCCGGTGCCGTAGCGATTGACGAAACGCAGTGCGACATCGTACGGATAGAAGTCGTGCATCTGTCCGGCTCGCACCCTGTCCTGATAGTCCTGCCACAGGCCGGGGTCGAAGAAATCCGGATGATGCTGGCTCAGATAGTGCCGCACGCGCGTGTCGCCCGTCAGAAACGTTTCAAACGTCTGCGGAAACACATCGTGCGGGCCTACACGGTACCAGACTTCCCCCGACATCGCCTCTTCTTCGTTACGCGGTTCCGGCACGCGACGGATGTGGCAATCCGTCAGATATTCCAGTTCGTCGTAATCGTAGAAGACCACCCGGCCGTGACGCGTCACACCGAAATTTTTGTACAGCATGTCGCCCGGGAAAATGTTCGCCGCCATCAATTCCTTCACGGCATTGCCGTACTCGCGCATGGCGTGCTCCACCTGCGCGTCGGACGCCCCCTGGAGCCACAGATTGAGCGGCGTCATGCGGCGCTCGATATAGCAATGGCGGATGACGAGCGCGTCGCCGTCGACTTCGAGCAGCGACGGCACTTCGCGCCGAAGCTCGGCGAGCAGGGCGTCGTCGAAGCGCGAGAGCGGGAACGCTACGCTCGAGAACTCCAGCGTATCGGCCATCCGGCCGACGCGATCGTGCTGCTTGACCATCAGATACTTCGCTTTCACCTGCTCGCGCGTGGTCTCCTTGGGCGGCGCGAAGCGCTCGCGAATCAGCTTGAAGACATACGGATACGAGGGCAGCGTGAACACCAGCATGACCAGTCCGGGAATACCCGGCGCGCTCACGAACTTGTCGCTCGAATGTTTCAGGTGATGCAGGAAATCGCGATAGAACAGGTTCTTGCCGTGCTTTTGCAGCCCGAGCGACGTGTATATCTCGGCCTTGGGCTTGCTCGGCATGATGGTGCGCAGGAACTGCACGTAAGCCGACGGCACTTCCATGTCGACCATGAAATAGGCGTGCGTGAAGCCGAACACCACGCGCAGGTCGTCACGGCGCAGCAGGGCGGTGTCGAGCGCGAGTTTGCCGTTCGCGTCGTGCATGATCGGCACGGCGAACGGCGTGGTCACGTCGCCGTTCACGATACGGCCCACGATATAGGCCGCCTTGTTTCGGAAGAATAGCGACGCGAGCACATGAATCTGGAAATTCGGCGCCGGTTTGAACTCGCCGAACACTTCGTCGATGGCGCGCATCACATAGCCGACGTCACGCGACAGATCGGCAAACGGACGGGTGAGCTGAAAATTCGTGACGATGCGCGTGAGCGTGGCGGCCATGCCGTCTTGCGCCGGGTAATAGACGCGATAGGTGGGCTTGGCGGCGGGCGCGTCGTTCTCGATGTACTCCGTCGCCACGGCGGGGCGCACGAAGATGAAGCGATTGTTGAAGTACGAGCGGTGAAGGATCTTGCAGCACACCGAGTTGAAGAACGTCTCGGCCAGTTCGGGCTGACGATGGTCCGTGAGCAGGCCGATGTAGTGCAGTTTCACTTGCTGCCAGACATCGTCGTCGAGCGACTGCGCGTCGAACTCGTCTTCGAGCGTGACGGTACATTCGCGCACGCGTTGGTCGTAATAGGCGATGCGCTCGCGCTGAAGTTTCTGGATGCCCGTGAAGTCGCCCGCCTCGAAACACGCCTGCGCCGCGACGCACACCTCGCGGAAGATGCGGTAATGCTTGTCGAAGCCGTCCAGCATCGTGCGGGCGACGTCGAAAGCAAACTGCGACGACAGGAGTTTCGGGAAGTGATTCATACCGGTCGGAACAGGCGCAGAGGCGGGTCTGGTGGATTGTAGCGCCGCTGCCTGCGCCTGAATGTCCGTCGTGGATCGATGTCGGTTACAGGGTTTGCGCGAACAGTTCGCGGCCGATCAGCATGCGGCGGATTTCCGACGTGCCTGCGCCGATTTCATAGAGCTTCGCGTCGCGCCACAGGCGGCCGACCGGGTACTCGTTGATATAGCCGTTGCCGCCCAGAATCTGGATCGCTTCCCCGGCCATCCACGTCGCTTTTTCGGCAGTGTAGAGAATCACGCCTGCGCAGTCCTTGCGTACCTGACGCACGTGATCGCTGCCGAGCGAATCGAGCTGACGGCCCACCGCGTACAGATACGCACGGCTTGCCTGCAGGATCGTGTACATGTCGGCAACCTTGCCCTGGATGAGCTGGAATTCGCCGATCGACTGGCCGAACTGCTTGCGGTCGTGGATGTACGGCACGACCACATCCATGGCGGCTTGCATGATGCCCAGCGGGCCGCCCGCGAGCACGGCGCGCTCGTAGTCCAGACCGCTCATGAGCACCTTCACGCCGCCGCCGACCTGGCCGAGCACGTTCTCTTCCGGGACTTCCACGTTCTCGAATACCAACTCACCCGTGTGCGAGCCTCGCATGCCGAGCTTGTCGAGCTTTTGCGCGACCGAAAAGCCCTTCATGCCCTTTTCGACGAGGAACGCCGTCATGCCGCGTGCGCCGGCTTCCGGATCCGTCTTGCCGTAGACCACCAGCGTGTCGCAATCCGGGCCGTTCGTGATCCACATCTTCGTGCCGTTGAGCACGAAGCGGTCGCCGCGCTTCTCGGCGCGCAGCTTCATGCTGACGACGTCCGATCCCGCGTTCGGCTCGCTCATCGCGAGCGCACCGATGTGTTCGCCCGATACCAGCTTCGGCAGATATTTCGCCTTCTGCGCGGCGGTGCCGTTACGGTGAATCTGATTGACGCAGAGGTTCGAGTGCGCGCCATACGACAGACCGATCGACGCCGAGGCGCGCGAGATTTCCTCCATCGCGATCATATGGGCGAGATAGCCCATGTTCGCGCCGCCGTACTCTTCCGAGACCGTCATGCCGAGCACGCCGAGGTCGCCCATCTTGCGCCAGAGATCCATCGGGAACTGGTCGGTGCGGTCGACTTCGCCCGCGCGCGGTGCGATTTCCTTGGACGCGAAATTCGCGACCGATTCGCGCAGCATGTCGAGGTCTTCGCCGAGCATGAAATTGAGGCCGGGCAACGTAGTCATGACACAGTCTCCAGAGGGTGGCGCATGGCGGCTTGCCTGCGCTGATGTTCGAGGGTGCTTCGAGAGGCGTTGATTCGGTGAATCCGGTGCGGCGGCGCTCAGCGTGAGACGGATGCCGAGGCAGCCGGGGGCGTGCCCGCCAGCACGAACAGCGTTTGCTGCATGAGCGCGCACAGCGTCCATTTGCCGTCGTCGATGGCGAACAATTCGGCGGTGGCGACGATGAGCGTGCGTCCGGATTTCACGACCTGGCCGCGTCCGACCAGTGTATCGCCCTTGCCGGGCGCCAGAATGTTCAGTTTGTATTCCGCCGTGACCAGTTCCTGATCCGGCGTAATGCGCGTGTAGCCCGCGTAGCCGCCCGCCGAGTCGGCAATGGCGCCGATTACGCCGCCATGAAAGAAGCCGTGCTGCTGGTTGACCTTCTCCGAGAACGGCAGCGAGATTTCGCAGTAACCGTCGGCGAGGTGCGTGAGTTGCGCGCCCCAATGGGTCATCACGCCTTGTTGGTCGAAACTGCCGCGAATTCTCGCGGCGACGTTATCGTCGAGCGGTGCGGCGTGAGAGGCAGGCATGTTGACCATGATGAGGGAAGCAAAAGCGCCGGCAAGGCTGAGTTCGGAGATACTACTTTACGTTTACGTAAACGTAAAGTAAGGGGTTTCCTGAGTCGCGAAAGGCCATCTTCAGGAGGGAGGGGAATCCCGCTGGGCTGGGCGCAGGCCGGTCAGCGGGTATCGGACGCCGGAGCGTTGCGAATCAGTGTGACGTGGCTGCCGTTTTCGTCCGCCGGATGACGGGGGCGGGTGTGGCTTCACCCGCCGCTTCGAGCAACGCGAGGCACTGGGCTTCGTGCTGCGAGACTTCGTCCAGCGTGGCGTGCAGGTCTTCAAGTTGTTGCTCGAGCACTTGCCGGTGTTGCGAGAGGGTCTCGAGGAACACCTTGAGCTGGGGCACCGTATCCTTGGGCGACTCGTAGAGATCGAGAATGGTCTTGATCTCCGAGAGCGTGAGCCCGAGACGCTTGCCACGCAGCGTAAGCTTCAGGCGCGTGCGATCCTGGCCGGTGTAGACGCGATGGCGTCCACCGGGGCCTTCGCGGGCCGGCGTGAGCAAACCCTGATCCTCATAGAAGCGGATCGCACGGGGTGTGATGTCGAACTCGCGGGCGAGGTCGGTGATCGTGTATGTGAGCATCGGGTTAAGCAAGTGCTTACCATTGCAGATAGAATTGCCGTTTACGTTAGCGTCAACTTGCATCGTATGCAATCGGTGACGGCGTTAACCTGACAATAAGAGAACAAGTCCATCTGGAGCGTGGTCCCCCCGTGAATGCCCTCGAACAACAACTGAACTATCCCCTTGGCGATTTCCTGCCGGACGGCGGTACGGTGCACGAAGTGTTGCCCGGCGTCTTCTGGGTACGCATGCCGCTGCCGTTCGTGCTCGACCACATCAATTTGTGGCTGCTACGCGACGAGGTGGATGGCGTCAAAGGCTGGACGGTTGTCGATTGCGGCATCACGCATGCGCAGATCAAGGCGTACTGGGAGCAGGTGTTCGACAGCGCCCTGGGCGGCGAGCCGGTGTTGCGCGTTGTCGTCACGCACTGCCACCCCGATCACCTCGGCCTTGCGCACTGGATCTGCAAGGGCGGCGACAAGCAACGTTGGGAAGCGCGGCTCGCCATGTCGCTGGGCGACTACGCGTGGGGCCGTCTCATGTCGGAGGGCGACAACAACAATGCGGCCAATGCCGGTGGCGACTTCGCGGTGACGCACTTCATCTCGCACGGGCTGGCCGACGAAGCGATGATCGATCAGATTCGCAACCGGAAGACCTACTTCAGCGATCTCGTCCCCGAAGTGCCTTCGCGTTACTTCCGCTTGCGCGATGGCGATACGCTGCGCATCGGCGGTAGCGACTGGCATTTGATTGCGGGCTACGGCCATTCGCCGGAACATATGGCGCTGTACTCCGAGCAGCATAACGTGCTGATCTCGGGCGACATGGTGCTGCCGCGCATCTCGACCAACGTCAGCGTGTTCGACATCGAGCCGGAAGCCAACTCGCTGCAACTGTTCCTCGATTCGCTGGGCGTGTACCTCGATCTGCCGGCCGATTGCCTCGTGCTGCCGTCGCACGGCCGGCCGTTCACCGGATTGCACACGCGCATTCGTCAACTGCGTGATCACCATGCGGCGCGATTGCAGGAGGTGCGCGAAGCGTGCGCAAGATCGCCGCAGAGCGCGGGCGACATCGTGCCCATCATGTTCCATCGCAAGCTCGACGCGCACCAGACGACCTTCGCCATGGGCGAAGCGCTGGCGCATCTGCATATGCTCTGGCGGGCAGGTGAGCTTAAGCGCGAGCGCGACGCGAAGGGCGTCTGGCGCTTCTCTCCGGTCTGATCTCCGGCCGGATCTCACGTCTGATTCGGCAGTCATGAAAAAAATGCCCCGGTGAGCATGTCGTCACCGGGGCATTTCTCATCGTGTCGCGAGTGCGGCGTTTCAGGCGTGCTGCGCCGACGCCGGCACCTCCCGGCCTTCGCGGCCCAGCAGACCGTACGTCAGCAGACTGATCGCCACCGTCAGCAGAATGTAATACGCTGGCGCGAGCGGATTTTGCGTCGCCTTGATCAGATACGTGATCCAGAACGGCGCGAGACCGCCGAACAGCATCACGGAGAGGTTGTAGAGAATCGACACACCCGTCGAGCGAACGCCGACCGGGAACACTTCCGTGACCGCAGTCGGGAACGCCCCCCACACGAAGCCCATGCAGACGGCCGGGAGAATCTGTGCGAGCAGCAGGTTGCCCATCGACGGCGAGCCGTGCAAACGCGTAAACATCCAGAACGACACCAGGCCGTAGAGCAGCACGAACAACAGAATCAGCGGCTTGCGGCCGACGCGATCCGACATCCACCCCGTGAGCGGGCACATTACCGCGATCAGGATGGCGGCAATGAACGTCGAGAGACTTGCAGAACCCTGCGTCAGGCCCAACTGCTTGACCGCGTAGATCGGCGTGTAGATCAGTGTCACGTAGAACGACGTCGTTGCTGCCACCGTCAGGCCGAAGCCCGCGATGAGCGAACGGTAGTGTTTCGAAAAGACGTCGGCGAGCGGCGTGCGGCGCGTCGGTTCACGCGCGGCGGCGTAGGCCAGAAACTCGGGCGACTCCGTCATGCGGCGTCGAATGTAAAAGCCGACCGGCCCGATCAGAATCCCGAACAGGAACGGCAGACGCCAGCCCCACGATTCGAGGGCTTCCTTCGTCAGCCCGGTGTTGAGCAGATAGGCGCAAAGCCCGGCGAGTGCCACGGCCAAGGCCTGCGAGCACATCTGGAAGCTGCCGTAGAAGCCGCGCAGATGCGCCGGCGAGAACTCGATGAGCATGGCCGTCGAGCCGCCGAATTCGCCGCCTGCCGAGAAGCCCTGAATCACCCGCGCGAGCAGGATCAGCAGAGGCGCGGCGAAGCCGATGGTCGCGTACGTCGGTGCCAGGCCGATCAGACCCGTGCCAAGCGCCATGAGCAGCACCATGACCGAGAGCGCCGACTTGCGGCCGGCATGATCGGCGTATAAACCGAACGCGAGCCCGCCGATGGGACGGAAGAAGAACGCCACGCCAAGCGAGGCCACACTCGCGAGCAGCGAGTTCGTATCGTTGGCTGCGGGGAAAAAGAGTTTTGCGATGACGACTGCGAAAAGGCCGTAGACGGTGAAGTCGAACCACTCGAATGCATTGCCCAGCGTGGAACCGATCACGGCTTTGCGTCGCAATGCCGGATCGATAACCGGTGCGCCGGTGGGGGTTGCCTGCATATACCTCTCCTGCTTGGTTGCGGATGCCGCAGTCGGATCGGTATGCGATGTCACGCGCGTCGGCATACGTCCGCTCTATGGCGGCAAGACCGGTTTAAAGTCGTGTGTACCTCTATTCAAGTTACACAGGCACTCTAGCGCAGGTTGGTAATGCACCACAACGGGTCAAAATTCCGGACAACCGTCACAGGGAAGTGAATTTCAGGCGGGGGGGCAGAGGCGCGGCGGGGCTTAGCGATTGCCGCGGCTGCCCTTCCAGCGGTAGTCGCGCTGTCCGACCCATCCCCACGTGCCGCTGTAGGGGTCGTACTCGTAGCGCTGCTGATACTCGGTGGTGTAGCAACCGCCCTTCTCGAGATAGCATCGCTCTCTCAGAAAGTGGGCCGTATCGCGAGAGGAGCGCGGCCGGGGCTGCGGCATAACGATGTAAGGTTGTGCCGGACCGATGTACACGGGCGGTTGCGGTGCAATGATCATCGGTGCAGGTGCCACGATGACCGGCGCAGGCCGAACGTAGGATTGCGGCGGGCCGAAGACCTGCCAGTTATCTGGGTCCATCACCGCACATCCGGAAACGACGAAGGCGAGCGGTACGAGGAAAATGAGAGCGATGCGCCGCAGGGGAGCAACGCCGCGATTGAGGCAAGCGCTTGACGCGTCTTGCGTTGACATGGCGTTCATGGGGACGTCGCGTGTGAAAAGTTTGGGGCACTGTAACGTGCCTCTCACCGCGTTTCCCCGGTTCACTCAGTACTTTGGGGGATGTCCCTGCAAGATCGGCTATGCGGTGCCATTCGATGGCGTGTCTGGCGGCTCGCCCGGGGTTGCCGGTGCGTTGTCTTTCGCTTTGCGCTCCGACAGGCGCGGCTTGCGCGGTGCGCGGGCGAAGAGCATGTCGTAGAGCCAGCGCGGCAGGCATCGCATGGCGCAAGCCACGACGCCCATCGGCCACGGCAGCACCACGAAGCGCTTGCGGCGCGCAATCGCTGCGGCCGCCTTGCGCGCGAACTTGTCCGCGTCCATCAGGAACGGCATCGGGAACGGGTTGCCGTCGGTCATCGGCGTGCGGATGTAGCCCGGCGCGATCGTCACGACGGCCACCTTGTCGGCACGCAGTTCCACCCGAAGGCTTTCCAGATACGTCATCGCCGCCGCCTTCGACGCGCTGTAGGCCCCGTGCCCCGGCAGCCCGCGCACACCGGCCACGCTGCCGATGCCCACGAGCGTGCCGCGCTTGCGCTCGCGCATCGGCGCGACGAAGGGGCAGAAGGTGGCGACCATCGCCATCCAGTTGGTATCCATCACCGAGGCGAAGTGCGGCAGATCGGCCGCGTCTTCCGTATTCACACCATGGCTGATGCCCGCGTTGGCGATCACGATGTCGGGCACACCATGGCGCGACATGAAGTCTTCGGCGGCGGCGTGCAGGGCGAGCGCGTCACGCACGTCGAGCGCATAGCAATGCACGGCATGCGGATGGGGGAGCGTGGCGGCAAGATCGGCGAGCTTATCGCCGCGACGGCCCACCAGCCCGAGGATTGCGCCCTCGGCGGCATAGTGACGCGCGAGGGCCTCGCCTAACCCGCTCGAGGCGCCCGTGATGAAGACTTTCGGTGATGTCGTGTGTGTGGCCATATAACGCAAAAGCCCGGCCGGGGCCGGGCTTTGTGACAGGCGAAGCTTACAGCTTCTTCGCGCGGATCTGGTTGATGATCGAGTCGGCCGTCTTGAGCGCGGCATCGAACGTCTGCTGCTCGGTTGTGGCCGGCTTGCCGGCCTTTTGCAGCGCATCGCCCGAAGTGGCGGGCGAGACCAGATACTTGCCCTGGATCGCGATCGTCGGCACGCCGTCGATCTTGTAATCCTGCCATGTCTTGTTGGCCGTCTTCACGCTGGCCTGGGTCGAGAAGCCGTTATAGGCATCCATGTACTTCTGCTTTTCGATGCCGAACTGCGTGAGGAAGTCGGCTTGCGTCTGCGCCGTCAGCAAGTAGTTGTGCTTGACGTGGATCTCGTTGAAGACCTTCGGCGTGAGTTCGCCTTCGCGGCCCAGCGCGGTCAGTGCGTAGAACATGCGGGTGTGCGGCTCGAAACGGTCCTGAAATGCAACCGGCACGCGCTTGAACACGACGTCCTTGCCCTGCTTCTTCACCCAGGCTTCGAGCGACGGCTCAAGCGCGCTGCAGTGCGGGCAACCGTACCAGAAGAACTCGGTCACTTCGATTTTTCCCGCGCCGGCCGACGTGGGCTGTGCCTGCGGCAACACCAGGTAGTCGGTCCCCGCGACAGGGGCTTCAGGCGAGGCCGAGGCCGCGCCGGAGAGGAAACCGAAAGAAATCAGTACGGCACCAAGAAGTTTTTTCATGATCGTTGTTTAGGAGTGAGGCAGACGCGCCAGCAATCGGTTGAGCGGCGTTTCTGCGAAACCATATCCCGGATTCAGGCAAATAAGACAGTGCGTATGACCGGCGATGTGCCGCCGGGTTCAACGGTCCGGCGATGCCGGAACCTCCCGAATGATGCGTTTTTTTCTGCGTTTCTGCTGACGGGCGTGGCGGTTTCGGGAGGGAGACACAAAAGGCGCTGCACACAGGGTGCAACGCCTTTTGTGTTTATTGCTTCGTGAAACGGATGACTGCCGTGTCGTAACCGCCATCCTGCAGGCGTTGACGCACGTGGTTCATCTCGTCGAGCTTGCCATACGGGCCAAGGCGCACGCGGTACAGCGTCAGACCGTTCGCATCGCGCTGCGTGACCTTCGCCTCGAAACCCGAGAGGGTCAGCTTGGCGCGCAGTTGTTCGGCGTCGGTCTGCGACTTGAACGCGCCTACCTGCAGGTAGTAACCCGTGTTGGCGTTATCCGTTGCGCTGGCGGGCGGTGTGGTCGGCGGTGCCACCGGGACCGTCGACTTTCCATTGAGGATGTCGGCCGGCGACGGCTTGGTATGGGCGGGCGGCGTGGCCGGTGCGGTTGGGGCGGAGGCCGTCGGCGGGGTGGTCGGCTCGACCGGCGTGCCCGGCACGAGTGGCGACGTCACGGCCTGCGAAGCCGTTTCCGGTGCGGCAGGCGCCGATGCCGCGCCAGGCAGCGGCGTACGGGGCTGCAACGACTTGTTCGGATCGGGCGCCTGAGCGGCCGGCGAGTTATCGGAGGGACGCGGCGGCGTCTTCTCGACGAATGGTGTCGGCGTTTTCGTGATGTACAGCGCAACGACGACGGCAACGGCCAGCCCAACGATCAGGCCGAGCACGATGCCCAGGAAAGTACCGCCCCGCTGGCGGGGTGGTCGACGTGTGTTTGCCATCGAGTCGATTCCGTCCTTACAGAGTTCCGATGCGTTTGCTGTTCGGAATGGTTGGGTAATTGGCGTGAACAGACCTTGCCGGGGCTTACATCTTGGCCGGGGCGGACACACCCAGCACGGCAAGGCCATTGCGCAACACCTGACGCGTTGCCGCCAGCAGCGCCAGACGCGCGTGCTTGACGATTTCGTCGTCGACCAGCACGCGATCGGCGTTGTAGAACGAGTGGAACGCCCCCGCCAGATCCCGCAGATAGAACGCCACCGCGTGCGGTGCCAATTCCTCGGCGGCGCGCGTGAGCATGTCCGGGTACTCGGCGAGCAACTGCAGCAACGCGAGTGCGCGTTCGCTGTCGAGCGGCGCGAGGTCGGCGTTGACCAGTTGGGTTTCGTCGCCGCCCCACTGCGTCAGGATCGAGCAGATGCGCGCGTGCGCATACTGCACGTAATACACCGGGTTCTCGTCGTTTTGCTTGAGCGCGAGATCCACGTCGAACACGAATTCGGTGTCGGCTTTGCGCGAAATTAAGAAGAAACGCACAGCGTCGCGGCCACGGCGCAGTGCGGCTTCACGCTCGGTGGGGTCCGCGATTGGCGTTTCCGCGGTAATCCCGCCCGACCATTCGATCAGGTCGCGCACAGTCACGTAGCTGCCTGCGCGCTTGGAGATCTTCACCTCTTCGCCGTTACGCATGACCGTGACCATCTTGTGCAGCACGTAGTCGGGATAGCCCTTCGGAATGCCGATGCCCAGTGCCTGCAGCCCGGCGCGCACGCGGGCGATGGTGCCGTGGTGGTCCGAACCTTGCACGTTGATGACCTGATGGAAGCCGCGATCCCACTTGCGTGCGTGATAGGCGACATCCGGCACGAAGTAGGTGTACGTGCCGTCGGACTTGCGCATCACGCGGTCCTTGTCGTCGCCGTAATCGGTCGTGCGCAGCCACAGCGCGCCTTCCTGTTCGTACGTGACGCCTGCGTCGATAAGTGCCTTCACCGTACGCTCGACACTGCCGTCGGCGTACAGCGACGACTCGAGGTAGTACTGATCGAAGATGACGCCGAACGTTTGCAGATCGATGTCCTGTTCGCGGCGCAGATAGGCCACGGCAAACGCACGGATCGAGTCGATGTCATCGATGTTGCCGCTACCGGTGACGGGCGCGCCGTCGGATGCCTGCACGGTTTTGCCTGCGAGGAAATCTTGTGCGATGTCGCCGATATAGTCGCCGTTGTAAGCCGATTCCGGCCACTCGGCGTCACCCGGCTTGAAGCCGCGCGCACGTGCCTGCACCGAAGTCGAGAGCGTCTGGATCTGCACGCCGGCGTCGTTGTAGTAGAACTCGCGGTGGACCGGACGGCCCTGCGTGCCGAGCAATGCCGAGATCGTGTCGCCGAGCGCGGCTTGACGGCCGTGGCCCACGTGCAGCGGACCGGTCGGGTTGGCCGAAACGAATTCGACGAGCACCGGCGCGGCGTCGTTGCTGGCGGCATTGCGGCCGAAGGCGGCGCCTTCGGTCAGGATCGCGCGGGCGACCGACTGCTTCGCGGCGTTGGCCAGTCGCAGGTTGATGAAGCCCGGACCAGCGATCTCGACGGCATCGACGAGCCCCTTCGCGCGGGCGTCGGCGAGGATGGCGTCGGCAATCTTTTGCGCCAGCTCGCGCGGGTTGGCGCGCAGCGGCTTGGCGAGTTGCATCGCCACGTTACAGGCCAGGTCGCCGTGCGCGGCGACTTTCGGGCGTTCGAGCAAGATGACGGGCGCGGTACCGTCTGCGGGTATCAAACCGGCGACGACATCGCCGATCAGCGCGACGAGAGCATTCTTTTGGGCGGGTAGCATTGGCGGGTGTTTCGGGTGCGTCCGGACACGTCCGGACAGGCAGTTGAATCGTCAGCAACGGATTTTAACAGGTGTATGATGAAGTCACGGTACCCGCCGGTTCCCCCTCCGTTGCGTGACAAGCTCGGGGCGGCGGTGGTGATAACTCGAATAGGGAGACGGATCATGCTGGTAACGTTCAAATCGCACGCCTCGCCCACGATCACCATGCTGGAGAATCTCGCGCAGTTTCTGCTCGGGCTGGTGGGCAAGAAGCTTGGGGAGCGCGGTGCGATCGGCGAAGACGAAATGGGCGAGGCCATCGCCAAGCTGGAGGCTGCCATCGCGGAAGACAGTGCTGCCGCGAAGAAGGAAAGCGAGGGCAAGAAATCCGAAGAGCGCGATGAGGCCGATCGCCTGCGTCTGGCGCAACGTGCCTACCCGCTGCTCGATATGCTGCGTGAGTCCCGCAAGGAAAACGTGGCCGTGATGTGGGAAGTCGGTAATCGTTGAACACTCGACACCGCTCGTCCGATAAGGGAACTGAGCGCGTGGAATGAAAAAAAGCAGGCCGCAAATCGCGGACCTGCTTTTTTTGTGTCCTGTGGCATATGGAAACGGGCCACCTCCAGGCGAGGAGGGTGTCGGCCTTAACGCGCTTTACCGGACGTGAAGATCCTGCATGCCGTGAAAGGCCGCGAACCGTGGCGGCGCCGATTCCCTGACGTGTGACCGCTGGCTGACGTTACTCCGCCTTGCCCGGTGCGTTATCCGCAGCATTGGCGGCGTCGTTACCTGCGCTGCCTTTGGCTGGCGCCTTCTTGGTGTGACGCGGCTTCTGCGCATGCGAGCCGGGATGCGGGTCCGAGGGCATCATGGTTTGTGCGCCCGGCGCCGGGGTCTGACGCGCGTTCGGCGAAGCCTGGCCCGGCATCGGCATTGGCATCGGGGTCGACGGCTCTGTCGCCGTACTGCCGCCGGGGCTTGCCGCACCGCCGCCGGCGGAACCTTGCGCAAAACTCAGTGCCGAGGCACCGGCGAGGGTCAGGGCAGCAACCGAAATAATCAGCTTCTTCATCAGATGGACTCCTTTACTTTGCGCTGCACATCGAAGGAACGTCTTTGGTGCAGGCATCACTTGCGTGAGTGAGATTCCAGTCTAAGAAGACACAGCGTGCGGTGCTGTAAGGCTTTGTAATCGATTGTAATTTGACTTTTTTGATTAGTCATCCGAACGGCTTGACCAGAACACCTGATTGACGCCGGGCAGCGTTTCGAGATGATCGGTGAGTGCGTCGAGTTCGCCTGCCTTGACTGCCGTGGGCAGCAGCAGCGCCTCGATCTCGACTTCCGTTTCGCCGAACGGATGGATGTCCAGCGCCCGCACCGGATAGTTCGACGCTTCGAGCCAGGCCTCCACCTTGTCGAGCACTTCGCGCTGCGTTGTGCGTGCGCAGATGACGGACAGCGCGTAAGTCGCTTCGGACGTTGCCTCGTTGATCGGGGTACGGTTGATGCTGTTCACGACAGGACGCAACAGCGTGTTGGCGGCCAGCACGAACGCGGCCACTACGCAGGCTTCGACGATCAGGCCCGCCCCGGCGGCGGCGCCTACAGCGGCCGAGCCCCACAACGTGGCAGCGGTATTCAGGCCGCGCACCGAGGCACCGTCCTTCATGATCGCACCCGCGCCGAGGAAGCCGACACCCGAGACCACATAGGCAATCACGCGGGTGTCGCCGGGCATGAGCCGCATCGATAAATCGACGAATGCGGCCGAGCCCACGGCCACGAGGACGTTGGTTCGCAGGCCGGCCGTGCGTTGGCGGACTTGCCGCTCCACGCCGATGATCGTGCCGAGCACGAACGCGACGAATAGCGCGACTGCCGTGTTGAGCAGCGGGAGAAGTTGGAAATTCTGGATGCTTTGCAGTGCGTGCATGAAACGTCTCGAAGTGAGCCAGCCGGCATATGGCAGGGGGCCGGAGGCCGGGGATCCGATCGTCTGGATCAGCCCGAACGGGCGGGACATTACGCTTCGGTTGCGACAGACACGTGACACCAGGGAAGACGGACGGCGGGTCTGCCCGGCTGCCGGTCGAATGGCTGCGAATGCCGCGCCGGTGCGCCGCCGCGATTATGGCATCCCGATCCGGCGCGCGGTAGCTTCACCGCGCGCCGGATCGCATTTACAGGATGTTCCTACGACAGTTGCGGTGCGAGCAGACGCCGGGCGGTCGCCTCGTCCACATTCGCGCGTTCCATGAAGTCTTCGACCTGATCGGGGCCGATCTTGCCGACGCTGAAGTACGTGCTGTCCGGATGCGACAGATAGAAGCCCGAGACGCTCGCTGCGGGCAGCATGGCGAGTGATTCCGTCACGCTCATGTTGATCTCGTGGGCTTGCAGGTAGTGGAACATCGGGCCCTTGACGGAGTGTTCCGGGCACGCCGGATAGCCCGGCGCCGGGCGAATGCCGACATACGCCTCCTTGATGAGGGCGTCGTTATCGAGCTGCTCGGTGCTTGCGTAGCCCCAGAAGTCACGGCGCACGCGGGCGTGCATGCACTCGGCGAACGCTTCGGCCAGACGGTCTGCCAGCGCCTTGAGCATGATCGCGCTGTAATCGTCGTGAGTCGCGAGGAAACCGGCTTCCTTGGCGTCGACGCCAAGACCTGCCGTGACTGCGAACACGCCGATGTAGTCGGCCACGCCGCTGTCCTTGGGGGCGATGAAGTCGGCCAGCGAGCGGTTCGGGCGGCGCACGCCGTCCACGACCGGGCGCTCGCTCTGCTGGCGCAGGTTATGCCATGTGAAGGCCACTTCCGAGCGCGATTCGTCCGTATAGATTTCGATGTCGTCGTCGCCGACCACGTTGGCGGGCAGCATCGCGATCACGCCGTTGGCCGTCAGCCAGCGGCCCTTGATCAGGCGATCGAGCATGGCCTTGCCGTCGGCGAAGACACGCCGGGCCGACTCGCCGACGATCTCGTCGGTCAGAATCGCCGGGTAGGGGCCTGCGAGGTCCCACGTCTGGAAGAACGGCGCCCAGTCGATGAATTCCGCCAACTCGGCCAGATCGTAATTCTTGAACACGCGCCGGCCGATGAATTTCGGCTTGGGCGGAACGTAGGTCGACCAGTCGACTTTGAACTTGTTCTCACGGGCGGTCGCGAGCGAGACCATCGGAGTGGCCTTGCGGTTCGCGTGCTGCTGACGCACGCGCTCGTAGTCCGTCTTGACCTCGGCAAGGTAGCGCTCGGCTGACTCGTCCGACAACAGGTTCGAGGCGACCGACACCGAGCGCGACGCATCCGGCACGTAGATCACGGGGCCATCGTAGTGCGGCGCGATCTTCACGGCGGTATGCACGCGCGAGGTCGTTGCGCCGCCGATCAGCAGCGGAATGTTGCGCAGGCGGAAGTACTCGTCGCGCTGCATTTCCGAGGCGACATATGCCATCTCTTCGAGACTCGGTGTAATGAGGCCCGACAAGCCGATGATGTCCGCGCCTTCCTCCTTCGCCTTGGCGAGGATATCGGCGCACGGCACCATCACGCCCATGTTGACGACTTCGAAGTTATTGCACTGGAGCACCACGGTCACGATGTTCTTGCCGATGTCGTGCACGTCGCCCTTGACCGTGGCCATCACAATCTTGCCCTTCGAGCGAACGTCTTCGCCGGCGGCGGCCATGCGCGCCTTTTCTTCCTCGATGAAGGGCACCAGATGCGCGACGGCCTGCTTCATCACGCGCGCGCTTTTCACGACCTGCGGCAGGAACATCTTGCCCGCGCCGAACAGGTCGCCCACGACGTTCATGCCGTCCATGAGCGGGCCTTCGATCACCTGAATCGGCCGCCCGCCGGCGGTCTCGATCTTCTGGCGCACTTCCTCGGTGTCTTCGACGATGAACGTCGTGATGCCGTGCACCAGCGCGTGGGCGAGACGCGCTTCAACAGGCTGGTTGCGCCATTCCAGATTTTCTTCGCGCTTTTGCGCGCCGCCCTTGAAGCGGTCGGCGATTTCCAGCAGCCGCTCCGTGCCGTCCTCGCGGCGGTTGAGCACCACGTCTTCCACACGCTCACGCAGTTCGGGATCGAGGTTCTCGTACACACCGAGCTGGCCGGCGTTGACGATACCCATGTCCATGCCCGCCTGAATCGCGTGGTACAGGAACACGGTGTGAATCGCCTCGCGCACGAGGTCGTTGCCACGGAACGAGAACGAGACGTTCGACACGCCGCCGCTGATCTTCGCACCGGGCAGGTGTTGCTTGATCCAGCGCGTGGCGTTGATGAAGTCGACCGCGTAATTGTTGTGCTCTTCGATGCCCGTGGCCACCGCGAAGATGTTCGGATCGAAGATGATGTCCTCGGGCGGGAAACCCACCTCGTCGACCAGCACGCGATAGCTGCGCTCGCAGATCTCGGTCTTGCGCGCGTAGGTGTCGGCCTGACCTTGTTCGTCGAAGGCCATGACCACGGCGGCGGCCCCGTAGCGGCGGATGCGTTTGGCGTGATGCACGAACGCTTCGCGGCCTTCCTTGAGCGAGATCGAGTTGACGATGGCCTTGCCCTGCACGCACTTCAGCCCCGCCTCGATCACCTCCCACTTCGACGAGTCGATCATGATCGGCACGCGCGCGATGTCCGGCTCGGAGGCGATCAGGTTCATGAAGCGCACCATCGCCGCCTTGGAGTCGAGCATGGCCTCGTCCATATTGATGTCGATGACCTGCGCGCCGTTCTCGACCTGCTGGCGGGCGACCGCAAGCGCTTCGTCGAACTGGCCGTTCAGGATCATGCGCGCGAACGCTTTCGAACCCGTGACGTTGGTACGCTCGCCGACGTTCACGAAAAGCGTGCCCTCACCAATGTTGAAGGGCTCGAGGCCGGACAGGCGCATCGGCTGCACTGGTTCAACAGGCTTCAGGAAGGGCGTTTGGCTCATGGGGCAATCCGTTCAGTGGTTGGCGCGCCAGTCATGGCGATCGCGCGGGGGCGATGGCGGTGCGCCGGGCTTCTGCAATCGATGGTGTTGGCTTCGGGCGGACGGCAGGGTTTAGGCAGCGTCGCCGCCGGCACTGCGGTACTGTGACGGCCACCGGCGCGGCTTCACGTCGGCCAGCGCCTTCGCGATCTCGGCAATGTGCTCCGGGGTGGTGCCACAGCAGCCGCCTGCCAGATTCACGAGTCCGGCCTGGGCGAATTCTCTGAGCAGGCCCGAGGTCACGTCCGGGGTCTCGTCGAAGCCGGTATCGCTCATCGGGTTGGGCAGGCCGGCGTTCGGGTAAACCGATACGTACGTGTTACACAGCTTGGCCAGTTCGGCGATATACGGACGCATGAGCGTCGCGCCAAGTGCGCAGTTCAGACCGAACGTGAGCGGGCGTGCGTGACGCAGCGAATTCCAGAAGGCCTCGACCGTCTGGCCGGACAGAATGCGTCCGGAGGCGTCGGTGACGGTGCCCGAAATCATGATCGGCAGCACTTCGCCCGTGTCTTCGAACAGCTCGTCGATGGCGAAGAGCGCGGCCTTGGCGTTGAGCGTGTCGAAGATCGTCTCGACGAGGAACAGGTCGACCCCGCCTTCGAGCAGCGACTTGGCCTGCGCGTAGTAAGCGTCGCGCAGTTGATCGAAGTCGACGTTGCGTGCGCCCGGGTCGTTCACGTCGGGGCTGATGCTCGCGGTCTTGGGCGTCGGGCCGATGGCGCCGGCGGCGAAGCGCGGCTTCTCGGGCGTGCTGAACGCTTCGCAGGCCTCGCGCGCCAGACGCGCCGACTCGCGGTTCATCTCGTCGGCCAGGGCTTCCATGTGGTAGTCGCCCTGCGCGATCGTCGTCGCCCCGAACGTATTCGTCTCAATGATATCGGCGCCGGCCGCGAGGTATTTGCGGTGGATCTCGCTGATGACGTCGGGGCGCGTGAGCGAGAGCAACTCGTTGTTGCCCTTGACGTCGTGTGCGAAGTCCGCGAAGCGCGTGCCCCGATACTGCGCTTCGTCCAGCTTGTACCGCTGGATCATCGTCCCCATGGCGCCGTCCAGAATCAGGATGCGCGATTCAAGCAGCGCAGGCAGCGCCTGACCGCGCGTGTAGCGGGTCTGCGCAGGGGCCTGGGCAGCCGCCGGTGCGGTCCCCGTATGGGCGTTGGCGGCGGATGGGGTTGCGGTGGTCATGACGGACGTCGCCTTGGAGTAGCCGGGAAACCTATAATTGTAATGGCTTTCGCGCCCGCCGCCCGCGTACCGCTGCGTTGCCGGGCGGTGTCGGCACAGGGACGGTCGTGCTTGGGCACGACGCCCCCGGCACACCGTTTTCAACCTCTTTTGCCAACGATATGGAATTTCTACTTCCGGGCGCGGCCCACAAGTTTCTGCAAACCAACGCCAACGCGCTGTTTGTCGACTGCCGAAGCGAGATGGAATACCTGTTCGTGGGGCACCCGGCCGGGGCGATCCATGTGGCCTGGAACGACGGCCCGGACTGGGAAATCAATCCCCACTTCGTACCGAGCGTGCGCAAGCTCGCGGGTGCGGGGGGCGACCGCCCCGTGCTGCTGATCTGCCGCAGCGGCAACCGCAGTACGGCGGCGGGTGAAGCGCTCGAGGCGGCGGGTTTCCTCAATGTCTACGGCGTGCAGCATGGCTTCGAGGGCGATCTGGACGCGACGCACCACCGCAATGCGGTCAACGGCTGGCGTTTCGAAGGGTTACCGTGGGAGCAGTGCTGAGGGCGGCGGATGGTACGCGGATCTGAGGGGGGCGGGCGCCTGACGTTGCGTCAGGCGCCCGCCCCATGAAAAAACCCTCGCTGTGCGAGGGTTTTTCGTGTGGCGGCACCGCGTACGGTGTTTGCATCAATGGAGCACGACCGGGTTCGTCATGAAGGTATCGAACTGACCGAGGAATTCATCGACTTCGTCCTCGGACGGTTCGGAAGCGATCAGCTTCTGTACTTCTTCACGGAATTGCCGGGCAAGCGTGCCGTCGAGGAAAATCTCACGGCCAGCGGTTTTGTCCACGATTTCATAGCCACCGGCAGACAGCGCGTGATTGCCGTTATCGGCGGAAAACTCAACGACACAGTAGTTCGGGCTGTTGTAAATCATGAGCATGGCAACTCTCCTGGTGTTCCTGCATGGTCCTTGATAACCCACATAGGGGCGACGCGGCGCGATTTCAAGAGGCAGTGCCCCATGATTCGCTTATCGGCACACCGGCTGACGAATTCAATGGTTTTTTGCCCTCCTTGTCAAAGGTCCCGTTTCAGGTCCCGCAGATTGCAGGTGTCAGACGTTAGAGGCGGCTCCCTGTAGAAATGTTGCAAGGGCGTTGGTTACGAACTGTTTCTGCTCGACGATCGACAGATGCGCTGCGTCCGGCACGATTTCCAACTGGGCATCCGCAATGCCGTCGGCCAGGCGCCGAGCCACGGCTGGCGGGGTCGACAGGTCGTTTTCCCCGACGAGCACGAGCGTCGGCACTTCGATCTCTGCCAATCGTGTTCGCACATCGAACGCCGCCAGCGCTTCGCATGAGGCGGCGAAGCCCTCCGGGTGTGCGCGGGCCACGAGCGCCCGAATGCGCTCGGCCTGCCCGGGATGGCGCTTGCGGAAGCGTTCACCGAGCCAGCGTTCCAGCGTGCCGTCGGCAAGTGCCTTCATTCCCCGCTCGCGGGCCTTGGCGGCGCGTTCGAGAAATACCTTCGCATCGGCGTCGTCGTAGCCGGCGGTGGTGTCGATCAGCGCAAGGCTGGCGATGCGCTCGGGGGCGTCGAGCGCCACTTGCTGAGCGACAGCGCCCCCCATTGAAATGCCGACGAAATGCGTTCTCGGGATTTCCAGCGAACTGAGCAGCGCAGTCGCGTCAGCCGCCAGTTGCTTGATGGTGTATGGGCCACGCGGTACATCGCTGCCGCCATGGCCGCGACTGTCGTAACGGAGCACCCGGAAATGGGCTGCGAGGTCGGGCACCAGATCGTCCCAGACCGTAAGATCCGCACCCAACGGGTGCGCCAGCGTCAGCCACGGGCCGTGGCCGTCCACCGCGTAATGAATCGATGCACCGTTAGCACTGACTTTCATGGTGAGCGGCCCTCCCTGATCTCGTCGATGCGTCTGCTAACGATGTGGCGTCGATGCAGTGGGATGTTTCTGATTATGTCAGGAACATCCAACTTGTGCAGAGCGTTTCGTAGTAGTGAGGCAACACTTTTCCGCAGGGCCGCATGATGCCTGAATCACTCGAATTTCTAACGATTTGAGCCACGTTGCCGGAGTCTCGTCCTGGGCGGGCTTAGCGGGCCGCCTTCTGCGTGAAGATCAGCTCGAATTCATTGCCGGAGGGTTCAGTCTGTTTCACGCGCACGGGCAGCCAGTCCAGCGAGGGTGCGAGCCAGATATCGACACGTCGTTCGTCGCCCGATTTGCGCGGCAAACGGGTGAAATGGCGGGTTTCGAGGTAGCCCTGCGGCGTGCTCAAGATCTCGCTGCCGACGTATTGCACCGGCCAGATCTCGCTGCTGTCCGTGTCGGCCACCGTGAACTCGTGCGTCACTCCCACCTGGGTATAGCGTTCCGGATTGCCTCTCGCATAGCCCGCCAGTTGCATCATCACGCTGAAGCGGTCTTGCGCCCCTGGCGCCAGCGGGAGCGACTGGCCCGAGCGTGTGAAGCTCAGCGTGGGTGCGCCGTCCCGATGAAAGTCGGTGGTGTACTCGGTGCGGCGACCGCGTTTTTCCACATAGCGGGATGGCGCGATGCCGTTCACGTCGAAGCCGCCTTCGCTGACGAACTCAAAAGTGCCGAAGAAGATGATCGGCACGGCCACTCGCAGGAGGTAGTGTCCGTTCTCGTTCACCCAATGCAATTCACCCGTCTGGTTGCGCACGCCATTCATCAGCGCGTCGTACGTCAGCGTGACGGACGGCGGCGGGTCAAACTTATCGCCGTTGGCGGCTGCCGCCGTCAGCGGCGGCCCTGCCGGCGATTCGGCTTGCGCATTGCTGGCCGGGGCGCCTGGCGTATTCCCCTCGCCCGCAACCGTCTCCGAGGCTGACTGCGGCCCTGGTGTGTCGGTCATTGTTGGGGCGGCAAGCGTGTCGGGCGGAGCGGGTTTCGGCCGACTCGGCTTCACCACCGGCTTCGGCTTGCGCGCCGGCGGTGCCGGGGGCGCGGGCGGCGCGACGGGTTTGAGGGGGATCAGCGTGATCGGAATTTCGGGAATCGGCGTGTCGTCGAGCGCAGTCCGATGACCGGCCACCCACAACGCGATAAGCACGTGCGCGACGAACACTGCTGCGAGCACGCTTGCCCAGACGATCCAGCCACCGCGCGAGCCCGGCGGCGTCGGGCCGGAGGGCGTCGAGACGGCGTTGCTGGAATCGTCGGAAGCCGGGGGCACGTTAGGCGTTGTTTGGCGAGGTGATCGAGAGGGGCGAGGGGCGCGCGATAACACGAGAATCGATAGGCTGGAACGTCAGGGCATCAGGATCGCACATTGCGGAGCATGTCGGTTCGACAGACCGGGCGAAGGGCCGTTCATTGCGCGGCAATACCTTCGGATCGCCGTGTCGCGACCGTCCAGTCAGCTCTGCCACTCAAGGCTTGGCGCCCGGTGCGTGGGCGTGACCGAGGTCGGCCGAGAGTTTCTGAGCGAGCGTGCGCAGGGCGGTGTCGATCGGGCCCCCCCAACTGGCGTCGAAACGGCTTTCTGGGCCTAGTGCCATGAGGCCCATCACGAGTTGCCCGGTTGCATCGAACACCGGCATGCAGAACGCGTTGACCGACGGCAGCACGGTGCCCTCGACGCGTGAGGCGCGGTGTGCGCGCACGTCGTCGAGCACGGCATCGTACTGCGCGCGGGTGGCGGGCAGATGATGTCGCGACGCGTGTTGCAAGCCTGCGAGAGCGGCGTTGATGAGCGGTGCCGTCTGGCGCTCGGGCAGGTAAGCGGCGAACAGGCGGCCGGCGGCTGATTCGAGCATGGGCATGACATCGCCCAGACGCAGCGGCACGCGCATTGGGAAGGTCGAGTCGAGCCAATGCACGACGGTCGGCCCTTGGTTGCCCCAGACGGCAAGGCCCACCGTCTGGTCGATGGCATCGCGCAACTCGGACAGTGCGAAGCGGGCGGCCTTGAAGGCGTCGATACGGGCGAGGTGGGCGAGTCCCATGCGCAGCGTGAAGGGGCCGAGGTCGTAACGCCCGCTCACCGGGTCCTGCACGATGAGGCCGAGCCGCTGAAAGCTCACGAGATACCGGTGTGCTTTGGCGGGGTTCATGCCGGCTGCGTGTGCGAGGTCGCGCAGCATCATGGCGTTCGATGCTTCGGTCAGCACCTCGATGAGCCGGAAGCCGACTTCGATGGATTGGATGCCCGAGCGGGTTTTCTCCTCGTCGGGGGTGGCCGTGTTGTCGTCGTTCTCGGCATTGTTGTTATTCTCAGGCGCTGTCATGTGTCTCCGTCTTCGTCGTCGCGGCGGCGCAAGTCGTCTTCGGTGCGTGGGCCGCCGGTGCTTCCGGGCAATCGGCGGGCAATGCGGACCGGTAGCGGGCCGATGCCCTCAGGTAGAATCTTCGGCTTCACGCGCCATTCTATCGGGCTTGAGAAGGTCCGCAGACTCCATCACATGAAACTCGCTACCCGCAAGGACGGCACCCGCGACGGCCAGTTGATCGTCGTGTCGCGCGACTTGTCCATCGCCTGCATTGCTGACGCCATTGCTCCCACGCTGCAGCGTGTGCTTGACGACTGGACGTTCTATGCTCCGCAGCTTCAGACGCTTTACACAGAACTCAATCACCATCGTGCGCGCAACACCTTCGCGTTCGACCCGGCCGAGTGCATGGCGCCGTTGCCGCGGGCGTACCAATGGGCCGACGGCTCGGCGTATGTGAATCACGTCGAGTTGGTGCGCAAGGCACGTGGGGCGGAGATGCCGCCGGAATTCTGGACTGATCCGCTGATGTATCAGGGGGGCAGCGACGACTTCATCGGGCCGACGGACGACATCGTGTGTGCGTCGGAGGACTACGGCATCGACTTCGAGGCGGAGGTTGCGGTGGTGACGTCAGATGTGCCGATGGGGGCGAGTCCGGCGCGGGCGCTCGAGGGTGTTCGTTTGCTGATGTTGGTTAACGACGTGAGTTTGCGCAACCTGATTCCGGCTGAGTTGGCCAAGGGTTTCGGTTTCTTCCAGAGCAAGCCTGCGAGCAGTTTCTCGCCGGTGGCCATCACGCCGGACGAGTTGGGTGAGGCTTGGCATGGTGGCCGGGTGCACCGACCGTTAACGGTGAAGTGGAACGACAAGAAGTTCGGTGTGCCTGAGTGTGGGGAAGACATGGTGTTCGACTTTGGCCAGCTTGTGGCGCACGTATGCAAGACGCGCAATGTGAGGGCTGGCACCATCGTTGGTTCGGGGACGATTTCCAACAAAGATCGAAGTCGGGGCAGTGCGTGTATAGCAGAGAGGCGCATGTTGGAGACGATTGAGAGGGGGGCACCGGAGACGGCGTTCATGCGTTATGGCGATCGTGTGCGGATTGAAATGTTCGATGCGCAGGGCAAAACGATCTTCGGCGCCATTGATCAGGCGGTCTCTCCGCTGGACGAGTAAGACGCGAGTTGCCGCAGGCGGAGCGGTGTCAATAGAAGTACCAGGGGCGAAGAGGGGGATGGACCGGGGCCCCTTTCTGCAGCGAGTTGGGTTTATGTCTGAGAGGCGGAAAGGGGCCCCGGTCCATCTGGGGGGAGGTGTTGAAAGGGGGGGGGAAGGACAACAGCGCCCAAAAAAAAGCGACCCTTTACGCGGGGGGGGGGGGAGGGCGTGTGGACACGCGCATAGGGTGAACCCGTATATGGAGAAGAATTCCGGCTCCGCTATTCTTTGTCTCCTTGAGTCGGTTCGCACCCCTATCGGGTGAGCGAGTTGGCCCTAACTTTTGCCGGCGCGGCGCGAGGTGTCCTTCGGGGGCGCTGGCGTTAAAATAACCAGCGCAGGCCAGACCAGGAGATTTTCCATGCGAAACCCCGTGCGCACTGCCCTGCTGGGTGCGATGTTGCTGGCGTTGGCTGGTGGCGCTGCCGCTCAGGTCAAGATTGGCGTGAGCATTTCGCTCACAGGCCCGGCTGCCTCGCTTGGCATTCCCGCGCGCAACACGGTCACCATGCTGCCGACCGAAATTGGTGGGCAGAAGGTTGACTACATCGTGCTCGACGATGCGTCGGATACCACGACCGCTGTTCAGAACACCAAAAAGCTCATCTCCGAGAACCACGTAGACGCCATCATCGGTTCGTCGATCACGCCGAATACGTTGGCGATGCTTGACGTGATTGCGAGCGGTACTACGCCGACGATCTCGCTGGCTTCGTCGGCGCGCATCATCGAGCCGGTTGACGCCAAGCGCCACTGGATGTTCAAGACTCCGCAGACCGATGCGCAGATGGCTTCGGCGATTGCCGAGCATGCGAGCCGCCACGGTGTGAAGACGATCGCGTTCATCGGTCAGGGTGACGCTTTGGGCGAAGCCTTTTACGAAGAAGTCGCCAAGTTCGCCGGCCTGCACAAGATCAAGATAGTTGCCAACGAGCGTTTCGCACGTACCGATCCGAGCGTGACGGGTCAGATCCTGAAGATCATGGCGGCTAACCCGGATGCCGTCGTTGTGGGTGCGGCCGGCACGCCTGCCGCGCTGCCGCCGAAGGCGTTGGCCGAGCGTGGCTTCAAGGGCATCGTGTATCACAACCACGGCGTGGGGAATAACGACTTCCTGCGTGTGTGCGGCAAAGACTGCAACAACACGTACCTGCCGGCGAGCCCGGTGCTCGTGGCGTCGCAACTGCCGAACGATCATCCGGCCAAGGCGGTTGCGCTCGACTACATCAAGAAGTACGAAGCCAAATACGGCGCCGGCACGGTGGCGGCCTTCGGTTCGTATGCGTGGGACGCGGGTATTCTGCTGCAACGCGCCATTCCGATTGCACTGAAGACGGCCAAACCGGGCACGCCGGAATTCCGCAAGGCGCTGCGCGACGCGCTGGAGACCAGCAAGGAAGTGCACGTGTCGAACGGCGTGATCAACATGAGTCCGACCGATCACCTTGGCCTGGATCAGCGTGCGCGCGTAATGGTCAAGATCGACAATGGCAAGTGGCTGCTCGCACCGTGAGTGCGATGCGAACGCGATGACCATTGCCTGCAACTGAAATGACGGATGTGGCGCGCCCAACGTCGCTCACATCGCCGTGTTGACCGTTGGCGGCGCTGGCTTCGGCCGACGCCGCTGCTTTCCGATCCCCGCCCGTGCGGGGATATTTTTTTGGAGCGGTAAGCTATGTCGCAAGACCTGTATCAACACTATCGGTCGCTGCAATTCAAGCGGCATCCCAACGGCGTGCTCGAACTCATCATGGGCGCCGGAGCGAACAAGAGCGGCTTGTCGACTGCCGACCACCAGATGCATCGGGAACTGGCCGACGTGTGGCGCGATATCGACCGCGACACCGAGACACGCGCCGTCGTCATTCGTGGGGAGGGTAAAGGCTTTTCCGGCGGTGGCGACCTGTCGCTCGTCGAGGACATGGCCGACGATTTCGCGGTGCGTGCGCGGGTGTGGCGCGAAGCGCGCGACCTCGTCTACAACGTGATCAATTGCAGCAAGCCCATCGTTTCCGCGATGCATGGCCCGGCCGTCGGTGCCGGACTGGTCGCGGGTTTGCTCGCCGACATCTCCATTGCCGCGAAGAGCGCGCGCATCATCGACGGTCATACGCGCCTGGGCGTGGCGGCGGGTGATCATGCCGCCATCGTGTGGCCGTTGTTGTGCGGCATGGCCAAAGCGAAGTACTACCTGCTGCTGTGCGAACCGGTGTCGGGAGAGGAGGCCGAGCGTATCGGACTCGTGTCGCTTACCGTCGACGAGGCAGACCTGCTGCCCAAGGCGTTCGAAGTCGCGGACAAGCTTGCACGCGGTTCGACCACGGCCATTCGCTGGACCAAGTACGCACTCAACAACTGGCTGCGCAGCGCGGGACCGTCGTTCGACGCGTCGCTCGCGCTCGAATTCATGGGCTTCGCCGGCCCGGACGTGCGCGAGGGCATCGCGTCGCTGCGTGAGCGCCGGGCGCCGGACTACGGCGGCGACGCGCCGTTCTGAAACACCATTGGTGCACGCTCGGCGTATGATCGATACCCATACGCCCGCTGCGGCTTAGCGCTTGATGCGCGTGGCTTTGCCGGGACTGGCCCGCAGGCCATCCGTCCCCTGACCGTGACTGGAGACTGTAATGAGCGATTCGACGAGTGCCATGCCTAACGGTTTCGACATTCTCAAGAAAATGTGGGAGGCGTTCAGCCCCCCAGCGACATTCACCTCGCCGCTCACGCAGTTGATGCAGAGTGCCGCGCCGTTGCTCGATCCCGACGAAATCGAAAACCGCATCGCCGAGATGCGTGCCGTCGAGCAATGGCTCACGCTCAATCTGAACGTGCTGCGCTCGACCATTCAGGCGTTCGAGGTGCAACGCGCTACCTATGCGACGCTGCGTGCGTTCGGCACCGGCAACTTCGGCGCGTCGAGCGGTGCCGAAGCGGGCGCGACGAGTGCGCCGGAGAGTGGCGGGGCGTTTACACCCCCATTTACCCCGCCGTTCGGACAGGCAGGCGCGGCCAACCTCTGGCGCTCGCCGTTCGCATCGACCGAACCGGCGCAAGACGTCGAATCGCAGGCCCGCGCGCCCGAGCCTGAGCCTGAACCCGAGCCGGAAGCTGCGGCTGCCGCCGAGGAAACACCGCCGGGGGGTGGTGAGGCCCAATCGCCATTCGCCCAGGCAGGCAATGCATATGGCGCGCTGGACCCGTCGCTGTGGTTCAACGCCATGCGCGCCCAGTTCGATCAGATTGCCGCAGCCGCACAGGCGGCCGGCATGTCGGCGGCGCAGATGACGGAAGCGGCAGCGGCGCAAATGTCAGAGGCAGCGGCCAAGGCGACGCACGCCCCGCAGGCCAAGCCAGCGGGATCGGGTGAACCGAAACCGTCAGGCAAAGCGCCGGGCAAGGCGGGCACAGCTGCCAAGCGAGCCACGGGCGCGGCGAAGACGGCTGGCAAGACGGCCGCCAAGCGTGCGCCGGCCAGCAAGAAGACCCCGGCGAAATCGGCAGCGGCAAAGACGTCTGCAAAGACATCGGCAAAGACACCGTCGAAGGCGGCCGAGAAGGCAACCGAAAAACCGGCCCCCGCCGCAGGCAAGACGCCGGGCAAACAAGCCGCGTGGAAGTGGTAACGCCGTCGGGCCGGCGACACGCGCCGGAGTGAACAGCGGCGAAAGCCATGAAAGCTGCGGCGATGGAGACAACGAGCGCAACGACAGTCAAGGCAGGAGGAGGCCTCCCATGATTTCAGGCGAACGTACCGGCCTCGTCCTGATGGGCGGTGGTGCACGTGCCGCCTATCAGGTTGGCGTGCTCGCGGCGATTGCGGCGATTCAGCGTGAAGTTCTGCCGTCGCGGCGCGCGATTCCGTTTCCGATTGTCTGTGGCACGTCGGCGGGCGCGATCAACGCTGCGTCACTTGCCTCGCACGCCGACGATTTCCAACACAGTGTCATGAAGCTCGATGCCGTGTGGCGTCAGTTTCACGCCGGTCAGGTGTTCCGCGCCGACTCACTCGGCATCGCAGGCACCGGGGCGCGCTGGCTGGCGGCGCTCTCGCTGGGCTGGGCACTGCGCCGTTCTCCGCGTTCGTTGTTCGACTGGTCGCCGCTTGCCGACATGCTGCGCAACGCGATCCGTCTCGACCGGTTGCCGGAAGTGTTCGCATCGGGCGCGCTCCAGGCGCTGTCGGTCACGGCGCTGTCGTACTCGTCGGGTCAACACGTCACCTTTTATCAAAGCGCGGAGCCGATTCAGGCGTGGAAGCGTTCGCTGCGTCTGGCGCGCGCGGTGCCGTTGACGGTCGAACACCTGCTGGCGTCCAGTGCGATCCCGTTTCTCTTTCCGGCCATCGAACTCGATCTCGACGGCCAAGCTGAGTATTTCGGTGACGGATCGATGCGCCAGATCGCGCCGCTGAGTCCGCCGATTCATTTGGGTGCGACCCGCATCCTGATCATTGGCGCCGCGCACGGACAATACGGGCTCGATAGCAGCGGCGAGCGCATCGGCGGCTATCCGAGCCTGGCGCAGATCGGCGGACAAGCGCTCGCGAGCGTATTCATCGACGGACTGTCCGCAGATCTGGAGCGTCTTCAGCACATTAACAACGTGCTGCGGCACGTGCCGGAAGCGCAGCGCGAGTCGAGCGGCTGGCGGCCCATCGAAACGCTGGTGATCTCGCCAAGTCAACGCATCGAACCGATTGCGGCGCGCCACTTGCAGCAGTTGCCGCGTGCCGTGCGTACGATACTCGGCGCGATCGGTGCCGACGAAGCGCGCGGCGCGGCGTTCGCCAGCTATCTGCTGTTCGAATCGTCGTACACTCAGGAACTCATTGCGCTGGGGGAAGCCGACGCCTACGCGCAACGCGACGCGATTGCCGCATGGCTCGTGGCCGAGGCTGACGGCACCAGCCCGTTCGACAATGTCGAAGCCGGTGCGGTGGGCAGCGTCGAACTGCCGGCGAATTCACCGCTTTCCGTCGAGCCGTCCGATGCTGCCGTCGCGGATACCGGCAAGCCCGCGGCATGAGCCGGCTGTCCTCACGAAATCACACGCTTATGTCGAAATCCACCGTCGCTTGTCCTTACCCCTCCACGTTCTGGCGCGATCCGGCGCTGCCATTTCTCGAGGCGCGCGAAGTGCTCGACGGTCGTCGCGTCTGTTACGCATTGCACAGCCACGAGACATTCTCTATCGGTGCCGTCACGGGCGGGCGGAGCACCTATCTGAACGGGCGGGCACGCGAGACCGTAGGTCGTGGCAGCGTCGTGGTGATGAACCCCGATGCCGTGCATGCCTGCAATCCCATCGGCGACGAGGCGTGGGCCTATCGCATGCTGTTCGTCGACACGGCGTGGTTACGTGATTTGCAGCGCGAGTTGGGATTCGGGCACGGACACGATCTGCACCTGTTCGATCCGATGTCGTCGACCGATCCGGTGTTGTATGCGGGATTGAATCGGCTCTATGACGTTGGTACCGACACGACACGTGACCGGCTCGAGCGCGAGAGCGTTGTGCAGCAGTTCTTCATCGATGCGCATGAGCGTCTGAACCCCGCACCACAGCCGATGCACGACGACTCACACAAGCTGCGCGATGCCGCCGACTTCATCCGCGCACATTGCCGCGAGGCGCTGACGCTGGCGCAGATTTGTGCGGCAGCGGGCCTGTCGGCGTCATATCTGACACGGGCCTTTCGCGTGCAGTACGGGTTGACGCCGCACGCCTTCCTGATGAATCAGCGGATTCAATACGCGCGCGGGCGATTGCGTCGCGGACACGCCATCGCCGAGGTGGCGCTCGATGCCGGCTTCGCCGATCAGGCGCATTTTCAGCGCACATTCAAGCAGTTACTCGCCGCCACGCCCGGACACTACCGGGAGCCGCGCGTGGCGTGAGGCGGCGCGGCATCGCCGCATCGCCGCGCTACGTCGCCGCGACCAGATACACCGCGCTGCCCGCCAGCAATGCTGCCATCACTCGATTGAGTCGCCGTACGCGCCGCGCGTCACGCATGTGATGCCGCAGCATCGCACCGGCGGCAGCCCAGCACCCGACCGATAACCAGCAGACCACGAAGTAGATCGCCGCGAATTGCCAGATGCGGGCGGGATCGCCTGCCGTGTATGCGCCCATCCCGGCCAATGCGGCGAGCCATGCCTTCGGGTTGAGCCACTGCATGACGGCCCCGTGCGACATTGTCGGGCCGCGTTGGGCGTCGGCGTCGCCCAGTTCGCCGTTGTCGATCGCCAGCTTGTACGCCATGTAAAGCAGGAACGCCACGCCGAACCACTGAATCGCGTGCAGTAGAACGGGCATGCGTTGCAGCAACTCGTATACCCCGAAGCCAACAGCGATAAGCAGGACCACGAACCCGACCGTCGCCCCCGTGACGTGACGCAGGCTTGGCACGAGTCCGTAGCGTGCGCCCGCGCCCAGCGCCACGACGTTGACCGGTCCGGGGGTGATCGACGCAGCCAGCGCGAACGCGGCCATCGAGTAGAAAATTGTCATCGGAAACCTCAATGCTGGACAAGCGTGTGAAACGAGGTTCCGAATGTAGGCTGGGGCGCGCGCCGCGTATTGAAGAAAACTGCCCTTTGGCGATTCGCCCGATGCCCGTGCCTTAGCGAAACAGGCGCTGTTGTAACCAACGTAATAAGCGTCCAACGAAGGGGAGCTTGGCGTAGAGGTCTTCAGTCGCGTCCCAATAGTCACGCTGATACGTAACGCGCCCGTCGACGGCAAGGCGCAGGTGCGATGCGCCGTGGATGATCTGTTCGTCGTCGAGCCATCGTTTGGTGTGGAAATGCAGATTCCAGACGAGCAGCGCCTGATTGTGTTGCAACAGTGTGGCGGTGACTTCGATGTGCGGCGAGTCGACGCGTTCGAACAGTTGGGTGAGCAGCATGGCGACCTCCGCAGCACTGCGGACCTCGTGCAGCGGCGTCTTGAGATAGACGTTGGGCGTGTAAAACTCGCCCAAATTCCCGACGCTCAGGCGGGTGAGGGTCTCGAAGTAGCGCGTCAGGCGCGTGAGTGCCGCAGCATGATCGATATCCATAGGCACGCTCGCGTGGGCGCTGTAACAGCGCGATTCGATGGACAATCCGTGGCCGGTTCGGGGGAGCGCTCCCATCCGTCCCGGGTGTGCGGCGCTGGAACCGGCTTTGTGTAAGTTACACCTGCATGGCGGCCTCGCGGCGCGCGTGGCGCCGATGAGACACCCGAGGGCGTTCGCAGCACAGCGCTCAGCGCGCGTCGCTGATCAACTCCGCGCGAAGGTCGGGAGCGCTCGTGCGCGGGTCGAGCCAGATGGCGAAGAAAGCACGCCCGAAGGCGTCGCCCGCGATCTGACCGATGAGCTTGCCGTCAGAGAAAAAGCGTGTGCCGTCACCGGGCCGGAAGACGCCCGTCAAATGCTGTCCGGCCGATACGTCAGGCAGGATGCGTGCGAGTTCGTCGGCCCAACGCTGTCGTTCCGCATCGGTCGCCACTTGCAGTTTGGTCATCTCGATCAGACTTCGCTGCACGAGCGTATGGGACTTGAAGCTGCGCGCGTAACGCAGATCCAGTACTAGCGGATGCATACCCCAATTCGCGTTGAGGCGATCTGCGCCGGAGAAGAGTTCTGCGTCGTAGAGATGGAAGCCCAGGCGCGTGAACGAGCCGTGTCCGACCAGATGCGCGGCCGGGATCTCCTGGGAGGCCAATTGCCCGGCGTCGAACGCCAAAGCACTGGGGGCGGTCGCCACGGCCGCAAGAAAACAGGCGGTGCGCAGCCATGCGGCAAATGCGGGACGAGTTGCCATGCTCGGCTCCTTATCGGTCAAGGATCCAGTCGAGTAGGAAGGCCCGTTGGCGGCGCGCACGTCGTTCTGCCCACGCGCCGGCCGGTACAACTTGTTGCGTAATTGCGACTGAGAACTATCCTCAAAGTGAGGTGCCGCCATCGGCAATACAGCGCGTCGGCAGGCGTGCTTTCACGATTCAGGCCGCAAGTACGGAACGATTGCTTTTAGCGTAGACCATCGGACGCTGCTCGCGCAGGTCCGTGGCACAAGGACATACCCTGACGCGCCGCCATCACGTTCGTGCCAGGCCTGTTGCCGCTGGCGCGATGAGTGGTGCGCAGGGCCTTTGGGTCGCCGAATGATTGCCGGGAAGCCTGTCGCCCCCTGAGCTTAGGCGCTTTGCGTGACAATTTGACGGACGTCAAAATTACGACGCATTACCGTCATGTGGCTGTCAGCGAGGGCGGTTTTGAAAGGCTTTTATGTTATGATTCAAGAGTTTGCCCATATTTTAGTAGGGTCGCTCTAAGCCATATCGCCAATGTGCGGCCAGATAACAGGCGTTAAATCGCCGTCCTTCTGCGGCGGCAGGGTTCAAGACGTGAAGCCGGACGGCGGGGGCCGCCCGCGACACGCTCACCGTTTTGTCTGTCGAAATTCGGCGTAAACTTTCACAATACTATCTTGAGTCCTGGTGTAAGGTCTCGCGACCTTGGGGGTAATTGAAATGAACGAAATGCTGTATCCCGAGCTGTACAAGTCGCTGGAGGCAGTGCGTTGGAACATGGAGAAGGACATTCCGTGGGACAAGTTCGACGCCAGCCAACTCACCGACGATCAGGCGCGCACCATCAAGATGAACGCCATCACGGAATGGGCGGCACTGCCGGCCACCGAGATGTTCCTGCGCGATAACCGTGACGACAGCGATTTCTCCGCGTTCATGAGCGTGTGGTTCTTCGAAGAGCAGAAGCATTCGCTGGTGCTCATGGAATACCTGCGCCGCTTCCGCCCGGACCTCGTGCCGACCGAGGCCGAACTGCATGCCGTGCGTTTTCCGTTCGATCCGGCCCCGCCGCTCGAGACGCTCATGCTGCACTTCTGCGGCGAAATCCGCCTGAACCACTGGTATCGCCGTGCGGCCGAATGGCACACCGAGCCGGTAATCAAGGCTATCTACGAAATCATTTCGCGTGACGAAGCCCGTCATGGCGGCGCTTACCTGCGCTACATGAAGAAGGCGCTGACGAGCTTTGGCGATAACGCGCGTGCCGCGTTCGCCAAGATCGGCGTGCTCATGGCCTCGGCGCGTCGCACCGAAAAGCCGCTGCACCCGACCAACCTGCACGTGAACAAGGATCTGTTCCCGAATGACACGGTGCAGTCGCGTTTGCCGGAGCCGGAATGGCTCGAGCACTGGCTCGACGAACAGATCAAGTTCGACGATAGCTGGGAGAAGAAGGTTGTCGAGCGCATTCTGCACAACATGTCGCTGCTGTTCGAGCGCACGTTCGCGACGGCGCAAGACCTGAACCGCTACCGCAAGGAAATCACCAGCCGCCTGGCTGCGGTGACCGCACCGGCACCGGCCGTGGCGACCTCGTCGTAATCCGCGGGCCGCATCGCGCATCAGCAGAAAAGGGGCTTCGGCCCCTTTTTTGTTGGCCCCGCACATGGCGTGGGAGAATAGCGCGTCCACTTCGATCGATTGTCATGTCATCTTCCCAAGTCACTTCTCCGGCCGATTTCGAGGCCAAGATTCTCTCGCGTGAAGCCCTCGTGGCGCTGGCGCCGACGCTGCCGCGGCCGCTTGTGTTTACCAACGGTGTATTCGACATCCTGCATCGCGGTCACGTGACGTACCTCGCGCAGGCACGCGCGCTCGGCGCATGCCTGATCGTCGGCGTGAATACCGATGCGTCGGTGCGCACGTTGGGCAAGGGCGACGACCGCCCGATCAACAACGAAAACGACCGCGCGGCATTGCTCGCGGCGCTGCAAAGCGTCGATTACGTTGTGACGTTCGGCGAGACTACGCCGGAGTCACTGATTGCCGCCCTGCGCCCCGACATTCTTGTCAAAGGCGGCGACTACGACATGGACAAGCTGCCGGAGTCTGCGCTCGTTCGCGGCTGGGGCGGCAAGGCGGTGGCCATTGCGTTCGAGCATCAACGCTCGACCACGGCGCTGCTCAAGAAAGTGCGAGCCCAATCATGAGCCTTGCGCCGCTCGTAGAAGTCACCCGTGGCGCCAATGGCATCGACACGGTCGAGTGCGTGCATTACGGCAGCGTCGCGGTTGTCGACGCGCAAGGGCGCTTGCGATACGCCGCAGGCGATCCGTCGTTCCTGACGTTCTCGCGCTCCACGCTCAAGCCGTTCCAGGCGCTGCCGTTCGTAGAGGGCGACGGCGTTGGGCACTTCGGACTGACGCAATCCGAGCTCGCACTGCTTTGTGCGAGCCACTCGGGTGAGACCTTCCACGTCGATGGCGTGAAAAGCCTGTTGAGCAAGGCGGGATGCGACGAGCATCATTTGCAGTGCGGTTGCCACACGCCGACGTTTTACTCCGCGACGGGCAAGCGCCCGCCGGCCGATCTGAAGCCGACGCCGCTGCACCACAACTGTTCGGGCAAGCATGCGGGCTTCCTCGCGTATTGCGCGCAGCACGGGTTGCCGCTCGACACCTATCTGGACCCGGCACATCCGCTGCAACAGACGATTCGTGTGCGTGTCGGAGATGTCGTCGGTGTGAAGGGCGATACGCTGCCGCTGGGCATCGACGGATGTTCCGCACCGAACTACGCGTTGCCGCTCGACAAGCTAGCGGCGGCCTATGCCCGGCTGGCGGCGAGCGACGATGCCGGCCTGTCGACGCTTTTCGCTGCCATGACGCAGCAGCCGGAGATGGTGTCCGGCACGGCACGCAACGATCTCGCCTTCATGCGCATGGCGCCCGGCGACTGGGTGGCGAAGATCGGGGCAGACGGTGTCCAGACGATCGGTGTGCGCTCCGCAGGACTCGGCATCGCAATCAAGGTGGTCGACGGCAATATGCGCGCGCTTTATACGGCAGCGGTTGCCGTGCTCAAGGCACTCGGGCTTGTCGAATCGCCCGAGACGACAGGGCTGGCACCGTGGGTGTCGCCGGTCATCAAGAACGCGCGCGGTACCCAGACCGGGGTTGTGCGTTCCGTTGTCGAATTGAGGCGCGTCGGGTAAGTCTGTCTCACGGGGCGTGGCCCGCCCCGGCCGCTCCGTTCGCTTGGGTCGCCGCGCTTCATTCGATGGTTCGGCCCAAGGTGCCCGGCTCGGTCAGTGAGCACCTTCGGGCGGGCTGCCGGCCGGCGCCGGGCAGGCCCGTACCAACTGTGCCGACCATTGTTGCGTCACGACGCTGCGCACTTGCGTAGCGGCGTTCGCATTGATCCCGGCGATCCGGTAGATAATCCGGCTCTTCGCGTTTGCCCGCTCGCTCAATTGCGGCGTGATGCCTTTCTTTTGTGCCGCAGCCATCAACCGCACCGCACGTTCCCGGTCGTTAAAAAGTCCGAGCGAGACGACGAGATTCGATCCGTCGTCGTTGAGCAGGAAGTACTCCGTGACGCCAGCCGAGCGCAGTTGTGCCACCTGCTTGTCGGCCGCTGCCTTGTTAGGCACCGGGCTGAGATGCACCCAGTATCGTTTGTCGAGCGGGATGGACTGCAGGTCGCCCTGTCCTGACGGCAATGCCGCGAGCAACAGGCCACGTGCTTGCTGCGCATCGTTGGATGCGAACGGCCCGATGTCGAGGCAGGCGGTCGCTGCAACGGCGGTCGTCGCTTGCGATGCTGCCGCCGCGTCGCTCGATACCGCGGCGGGTGCCGTGGCGGCGAGGGCCTGACTGGCGGCCGTTGCCGTCGATGCAGACACGGACGATGCCGAGGCAGGCTGGGCGCTTGTGTCGAGGTGCTCGTCATGATTCGCCGAGCCGGTGCCGCTGACCTTGTTCGGCCCCGCCACATCGCCCGGCGCATTCGCGCTGATCTCAACCTCTGTGAGGCGGATATTACCGGGCTCGAGTTGCGTTTCTATGCGTGCGGGTTCGCGGCCGGTGGCGGGGAGTACGTCACGCCATTTCAACCAGCCTAATTGCACTGCGGCGAGCGCCGCGTTCGCCGCCAGGAACATGACAAGCAACAGCGCACGCAACATCTCAGACACCTCCTCGTGCATGTCCGGCATCTCGCGGTGCGGGGGCCGGTAAATCGGTCGTGGCCGCGTGCGTTACCCTGGCCTCGGTCGAATCGGTGCCAGCCGTGCACAACGCCACCTCGTACAAGCCGGCCAGCACCAATTGGTCGTGCTCGGTAACGGGCAGCGTGAGCGTTTGCGCAAGCGCCTGACGGGCTCCGCCCGAGAGTACGCAACGTACCGGGGCGCCCAGTTGCACTTGCAGTTGCGCGTGGCTGCGCTCGACGAGACCGGCCTGCGCGGCGGCGCAGCCACGCAGAATGGCTTCGTCCGTGCTGCGAGCGAAGTCTTGTCCGCCGGCGGGCATGGTGGCGTCGAGCGTTGGCAACTGGGCCGTGCCTTGTGCAAGGGACTGAAGCATCAATGCGGGGCCCGGTGCGATCAACCCGCCGAGATAGGTGCCGTCGGCACACAGGGCTTCAACGGTCGTTGCGGTACCCAACGTCACGATGAGCAGATGCTCGCCGGGCCACGCGGCATGCGCACCGATCAGGCTCGCCCATCGATCACTGCCAAGTTGCGTGGGCGTGCGATAACCATTGCGAACCCCCGCGCGCGACTCACTGGCGCGAAGGACTTGCAGCCAATCGGCAGATGCCATGCCCCACAGTGTTTGGAGCGTCATGCGAACGGCTTGCTCCGCGGCGTCACCCGCGACATTCGCGAGCCAGACACCGGCGGGTGCGGGGCAAATGAATCCCTCGTCCTGTCCGCCCTGACCCATCGCGAGCGGGGCCATGTTCGGGGCGAAGTGGGCCTCGCCACCGTTCCCGGAGACCAGCGCTGCCCAGCCTGCACGGATTTGTGCCGCGAGCGTGCGCCATTCGGCGTGGTCCACCGCGCCGCTGGCCAGAAACGACGGCGACGTGGCGCGCCATTCGGCAGGACGCACGGCTGGCGCCAATGCCCACTTGATTCGGCTATTTCCGGCATCGACCAGTAGCCACGGCGCGCCGTGGGCGCCCCCTGTGTGCCCGGTGCCATTCGTGGCGTGGCTCTGCGTTGCCACTGCCGCAGCTTTTGTCGTGCCGGTCGCTTGTGGCGGGGACGTGTGCCGGGAGGCGGCCATCAGCGGCCTCCTTGGGCGCCGGGCGCCGTGGACGTATCGAGCAATCGCACCGAGACTTCGCCGCTGGCGATGACGCGCTCGCCGGCGTCCGTTGCCACGCGCAGGCAGCCTTGCGAATCGACACCGAGCGCTACACCGTGCAGTAAATCGCGGCCGTGCTCGATGACGCGAATCGATGCCCCGCCGTAGGCGTGCATGGCCTCCCAATCGTCGCGGAATGCACTGAATCGATGCTCGGCAAAACGGTCCAGCATGGCGGCGAGACGCTGCACCAATGCAATGAAGACCGACGACATGTCCGGCGCCGGCAGCACCGATTCGAGCGCGGCCGGCGGCGTGGCCGGGATGCCGGACGTTGCAGCGCCGGCGGCGGCCGCGTTGTCGATGCGCGTGGCAACATCCCCGGCCTGCCGGAGATTGACCCCGACGCCGATCACCACGCCGATGCGTCCCGGACCTGCCGGAACCGTCTCGATCAGAATGCCCGCGAGCTTGCCGCCCCGCAGCAGCACGTCGTTGGGCCACTTGAGGCCAAGGGCGTGGGGCGCCGACAGTGGCAGATCCGATAGGCCCTCCACGACTGCCACCCCCGTGGCAAGCGACAGTCCGGCCAACTCGGCCGGGCCCCCCGGCATCACGTACGCCAGCGAGAACGTGAGACTGTCGCCCGGCACGCTTTGCCAGGCGCGGCCGCGCTGTCCGCGTCCTGCCGTCTGTTGCATCGCGGCGCGTACCACGGGCGCGCATGAGGCATTTTCACGAAGTCGTGCGAGAAGGTCGAGATTCGTGGAGCCGGTGGCGTCAACGACTTCGACCTGCCAGTGGCGGCAAGTGGCAGCCAGACGCAAGCGAATCCGGTCGCCATCGAGCGAGTGCGGCGCGGTGTCGCACAATGACTCGCCACCCGAGCCGGACGGGTATTCGGGCGAGCCCGCAGCCGTGGCGGTAAGGGCGGTCTTGGGCGAGGAAGATGCGGCGTTATTCATGGCTGCTATTGTAGCGGCGAGGCCAGTGCTGCGCCGGTCTGGGCGGCATCGATCCTTGCTTTTCGGCATCATCCGAGACGTAAGTCAGCCGATTCCGGCGCGTTTTCAGCCTGTGGCGGGTTGCTATCGACCGGTCACGCCTGTACCGTACAATGACCCCGCTTTGCCGGATTCCGGCGGTTTGTTTTGTCAGGAGATCGTCTGTTTTGAAGCTCGATGCCGTGCCCACTCTGGAGCTGACCACCTCGTCGCAAGGACCGGTGGTTATGCTGCGCGGCCTGTGGACAGCGCTGGCGATTTCGCAGCGCAAGAAGACGCTGCTAGGTCTCGTGCGAGCGTTGCCTCAGGGTGAACTGGCGTGGGACCTGACCAGTGTCGAGCGGCTCGATCACGTTGGCGCGCAAGCCCTGTGGCGCTACTGGCAACGTCGGTACCCCGAACATATCGCGCTGACGCCGCCGCAACGCGCGCTGTTCGATCACCTCGCCGAATTCGACCGTTCGCGACAAAGCCCGGTGCCCACGCGCCGGGTCGATCCGATCAGCCGTCTGGGGTACTCGCTGTTCACGCTGGGCGAGCATTTGCGCGACGGCATCACGATGTTCGGCCGCTTCGTGATCGACCTCGGCCGTGTCATTCGCCATCCGGTGCGTGCGCCGTGGCTGGAGATGTCCGCCAATATATACAGCGCGGGGACCAAGGCGCTCGGCATCACGGCGCTGGTCGCGTTCCTGATCGGCATTGTCCTGTCCTACCTGTCTGCCCAGCAGTTGAAGCTGTACGGGGCGAGCACGTTTATCGTGAACATCCTCGGTCTCGCGGTGATACGCGAACTCGGGCCGGTGCTTTCCGCGATTCTCGTGGCGGGGCGCTCGGGATCGGCCATTACCGCCCAGTTGGGCGTGATGCGTGTGAACGAAGAACTCGACGCGCTGCGCGTGATGGATATTCCACACGGGCTGCGGCTCGTGCTGCCGAAGGTTATCGCGCTGGCCGTCGCCATGCCGCTGCTCGTCATGTGGACGAATATCGTCGCATTGCTCGGCGGCGCGCTCGCTGCGAAGTACGAACTGGGCATCGGCCTGCATTACTTCTTCACAACGCTGCCTAACGCGGTGAACATTGCCAACCTGTGGATCGGGCTGGGAAAAGGTGTTGTCTTCGGCATGCTGATTGCTCTCGTGGCCTGTCACTTCGGCATGCGCGTCAAGCCCAACACGCAGAGTCTCGGCGAGGGCACGACACAATCGGTCGTGACATCGATCACCATCGTGATTCTCGCGGACGCCGTCTTTGCGATTCTGTTCCGTAACGTGGGGATCGGCTAATGCGCGAATCTACGGCCCCCCATCCGTCCACTACCCCGGCGACCCCGGCGTCGCCAGCGTTCGGCAGCGACGTGCGATCAGGCGCCGCCGCCGGCTGTCCGCCGATATCGTCGACGCTCCCCGGTGACGCCGAGCCGGTCATCGAAGTGCGCGATCTCACCAAGCGGTACGGTAGTCACACGATTCACGAGCATCTGGATCTCACCGTGCGGCAAAGCGAGATCATTGCGCTCGTCGGCGGTTCCGGTTCGGGCAAGACGACACTCATCCGGCAGATCATCGGGCTGGAGGCACCCACGAGCGGCCACATCAGCGTCTTCGGTCACGACATCACGATGATCGACCGGAACACCGCGCACTTGTTGCGTCGCCGCTCGGGCATGCTGTTTCAGCGCGGCGCGCTGTTCTCTGCGCTGACGGTGTTCGACAACATTGCGCAGCCGCTGCGTGAGCTGCATACGCTCTCGGAAGATCTGATTCGCGATGTCGTGATGTACAAGCTCGACATGGTCGGTCTGTCGGGACGCATGGCGAATCGCATGCCGTCTGAGCTATCGGGCGGCATGATCAAGCGTGTGGGGATTGCGCGGGCGATCGCGTTGGAGCCGGAACTCCTCTTTCTCGATGAGCCCACGGCCGGGCTCGACCCGCAGGCGTCGGACGAATTCGTGGACATGATGCGCGGCCTGCACCGCTCGCTCGGCCTGACCGTCGTGATGGTCACGCACGATCTGGATACGGTGATGATGCTCGCCACGCGTGTGGCCGTGCTGGCCGACCGCAAGGTGTTGGTCAACGCACCGGTGGAAGATGCGGTATGTGTCGATCATCCGTTTATCCACAGCTTCTTCCTCGGTGAGCGCGGCAGACGCGCGTTGCTGGCCCTGCCCGCGGCGCGGCGTATCAAGATTTCGGAGTTACTCGACGATGGAAAATAAATCGCACGCCTTCATGGCGGGCCTCTTCACACTGGCGTTGCTCGCTGCCATTGCCGCTGCGGTGTACTGGTTCAATCGCGACAATCGCGTGCGCGTGCCCTACGATCTGGTCTCGCGCACCAATGTGACCGGGCTGAATCCCGAATCCGCCGTGCGGTATCGCGGACTCGGCGTGGGCAAGGTGGACTCGATCAAGTTCGATCCGCGCACGCCCGGCCAGATTCTGATTCGCATTCTCGTGAATCAAGGCACGCCGATGACCAAGTCGACGTTCGGCACGCTGAACTATCAGGGCGTGACGGGGCTGGCCTTCGTACAACTGGACGACGATGGAGACGACCGCACGCTATTGCCGTCGTCTGCGGCGCATGTTGCGCAATTGCAGTTGCGTCCGAGCTTCATCGATGAACTGCAACGGCGCGGCAACAATCTGGCGCAGCAGTTGGAGGAGGCGGCATCGTCGGTCAACGCGCTGCTCTCGCCCGACAATCGGCATGCCGTTCTGGATTCGATCAACAGCGTGAAGACCGCGGCGCAAAGCGTGAATCGTGTGGCGCAGCAACTCGAACCGGTGACAAAGGAACTGCCCGACACCGTGCGCGAACTCAACGGCACGCTCGCCGGCACGCATCGTCTGACGAATCAACTGTCCGATCCGCAAGGGCCGCTGATCCGCAATCTGGATAGCGTGGGACGTGCGGCCGATCAGGCCACGTCGAGTCTGGCGGCGTTCCAGGCAACGATGCAGACGTTCGAGGGTTCGCTGCAACAGGAGGCGCTGCCGCGTCTGAACACGCTGTCGGACGATCTTCGCTCAACGACGCAGGCCGTCGGGCAGGCTGCCGAGACAATCAATCGCAATCCGCGCGCACTGCTGTTCGGTACGTCGCCGCCGACGCCCGGTCCGGGCGAGGCTGGCTTTTCGTGGCCGGGCAAGGCAGGTCAATGATGCGCAACACCGTCATGCAGGGGGATATCGAGATGACTGAGCCAATCGGCGCGATCCGGGCAACCGAGGCGCCCGCCGCAGCGGGACCGGGCAGACGTGGCGCCCGCCGGCTGCGCACGCTGACCACCTGGCTGCTTTATGCCGGGACGGCCGCGTTGATGGCCGGATGTGCCACCTCGACGCCGCCGGGCTCGCTGGCGCGCTTCGATCTCGGCCCGCCGCCGACGCCCGCCATGTCGGCCGCCAATGCCGCCAATGCGACCAACGTCACAGCACCCGCATCGGACGTCGTGGCTTCGGGGGCATCGCGCATGTCGCCGCTGAAAGTGGTGGTCAACGCGCCGAGCTGGCTCGACGCCGACGTGATCTATTACCGTCTGCCCGCAAGCGATGGCGATCAGGCTCGCGTATATGCGAACAGCCGATGGCTGGCGCCGCCCTCGCGGCTCTTCGGCGATCGTCTGCGCGCAGCCTTGTCGGTCGACCGGCCGGTACTGGCGGCCGGCGACCCGACCGCCGCGCCCGCCCTGCGCGTGGAACTCGAAGAGTTCGCGCAATACTTCGACAGCACGTCGGTGAGTCACGGTGTGGTGCAAGTGCGCGCCACACTGTTCGACGGACCGAAACTGCTCGCCCAAACGACGCTCCGTGCACAGGCCCCGGCCGCGAGTGCGGACGCCGCAGGCGGCGCGCGTGCGCTCGCCGTCGCCAGCGACGCCGTGCAAACCCAACTGATCCAGTGGCTTGCCGGACGCGTGCCCGCCCCGTCGGCATCGGGTGCCACCACCCCGGCGCGATAGCGCGCACTGCCGATGCCTGAGCCGGACGTCAAACCCTGGCAACGACGCGCCTCGCCGCTCACGCGTCAGGCGCTGATTTGCCTGATCCTGCTGATCGCTTACGCGAGCCTGTACCCGTTTGAGTTCCAGCGCGCGGCCGTGGGACCGTTCGACTATCTGTTCGCGCCGTTACCCCGCTGGATGACGACGTTCGATGTCGTCACCAACGTGCTGGGCTATATCCCGCTCGGCATGTTGACGGTACTGGCGCTGCACCCCGCGTGGCGCGGTACGCGCGCCGTGCTCGCGGCATTCCTGCTCGGCATGATGCTCTCGTGTGGCATGGAAGCTTTGCAGACGTATTTGCCCACACGTGTGGCGTCGAACGTCGATCTGGCAACGAACGCCCTCGGTGCCCTCATCGGCGCCGCCATTGCCGTGCCGCTCACGAGTCCGCTGCTCGATCGCGGATGGCTGCGGCATCTGCGTTTCGCGTGGTTCGAACGGCACGCAAGTGTGCTGCTCGTGTTGCTGGCGTTATGGCCGTGGGCGCAGGCCTATCCGCAGCAGTTTCTCTTCGGTGACGGCGATCTCGTCCGGCAAATCTGGCTCTGGCAGGACCCGGACGTGACCGATCTGGTGCTCGACTGGGTGCCGCGACTCGGACAGTTGCAAGACTACCTTTCCGAACTCGATGCCGTCGCCAGTCATGCCTTGTGGGAGACGGTCGTGAGCGCCAGCGGCACCATTCTGGCCGGACTGCTCGCCACGCTCGCGATGCGTCGCTCGGCGCCGCGCGTGCCGTTGTTGTGCGCGATGTTCGTCAGTGCGTTTGCAATCAAGGCCATCGCATCGGCGTGGCAGTTCTCGCCGGCGCAGGCGTTCGACTGGGTGACGGCCGGCGCCATCTACGGCGTGACCGTCGGCGCCCTTGTCCTGGTCGTCGCCGGACGCGGGCCGCGCGCGCTGCGCGGTGCCGTCGCACTGGCGGCGCTTGTCGTGCTGCTCGTCTTCGTCAATTTGCTGCCCGCGAACCCGTACTACGAAGCGGCGCTTCAGTCGTGGCGTCAAGGCCGCTATGTGCACTTCAACGTACTGGCGCGCTGGCTTGCCTGGACGTGGCCGTACCTCGTGCTGATCTATCTGCTCGCGATGTTCGATCCGAGTCATCGCGGCCCCGCCCGCAGCGTCGGAAATCAGCGCTGAGCCCCGTCCCGCCTGGATGTGCGGCGGGATAGGGCGGTGGATTGTTTCCAAATCGGCAATAGCGTATTGGCCGCCAACCCATTGGTGAGGCGGCCCGTCAACCCTAAACTCTCGTGTAAGGCATGCTGACACTCGGTGTGTCTCGACCGCCCGGCATCTTCAGGCAGATCCCGGGCGTTTTTTATTGGCGAGGCGGCGATGAGTACCTGGGGATTGATGTTTGCGCACAAGACACGACAGCGAGTGCTGATGGCTGTGATCTCCGCTATCACGGGCATCGAAATGCTGGAGAACGGCATGTTCGTGTTCGCGTCGTCTCATATCGCGGGCGGCGTCGGTGCCGCACCCGAGGAGTACGCATTCGTCTCTACGCTCTACGCCGTGGCCGGGATTCTCGTCATTCTGAAGCAGCGCTGGCTGGCCGCGCGTCTTGGGTATCGTACTTTCCTCACGGGCGCGCTCACGCTCATGGCGTTCGGGGCATGGTTGTGCGGTATGGCCCGCACGCCGGCCGAACTTGCCGTCGCGCGCTTCGTGCTCGGTCTGGGTGCCGGGTCGCTGTTCACCGCCAGCCGGATTCTTATCAATCTGTGCTTCGCGCCCGAATTGCGGCTGCGGGCATTGCTCTTCTTCACCTACGGATTTTTCGGCGGACAGATCTCCGCACCGTTGCTCGCAAGCTATCTCGTCGACCATTTTCTGTGGTCGTCCGTGTTCTTCTCTATCGTGCCGATCGCGCTCGGCGGCGCACTTGCCGCGTGGCTCGTGATCCCCGACTTTCGGGGTCGTTTGCGCGACGAGGGCGAGTTCGAGATGCGCGGCATCGTGTTCTTTGCCGCTGGCGTGCTGTTCGTCGAGGTGATGATGCAGCGCTCACGTTTCGACTTCTTCTCCAACCCGCTGCATCTGCTCGAACTGTGTCTGGTCGGCGCGATCTGCGCCATCGGCTACATGTGGCATCAATATTCGCACCACAAACCGCTGATCGATTTTCGCGTGCTGGTGCGTAATCCTGTCTATGTGCTCGGGCTGGGCGGTTACGCCGTGTATTACTTCTTCTCCTATTCGACGTCGTATCTGTTCCCGATCTACATGCAACAGGGGCTGAACTGGAGTGTCGAACACACGGGCTATCTGCAAGCGGTGGCGTCGGTGACGAGTCTTGTCGTGGCCGTGATGTACACGATGGCGCGTCCGAAGTTCGTGCGGCTCAAACCCTTCGTGCTGCTGGGCTATCTGTGTCTGCTTGGCTACGCCGTTCTGCTCTCGCAAACCTATCCGGGGGTGTCGAGCCAGTGGCTGATCTTGCCGATGGTGCTGAGCGGGCTGGGCGGTGTGTTCGCCATGGTGCCGATTGCCGAACTGACGTTCCGGGGCATGGACGAGTATGTCTTCCAGCACGGCTATCAGTCGAAGAACATCGTGCGTCAGTTGGTGAGTTCCATGTCGGTGTCGGTCATGGCGGTGCTGATGCAGGATCGGCAAGCGGTCTTCATGCATCAGCTCACGCCGTCGATGACGCCGCTCAATCCGGCTTACAACGCGGCGGTGTCGCAGGCGCAGCAGGTGTTCGGGGCGAGCGTCGATGCGACGACCGCATCGCATATGGCGTCGGCATGGGTCGGCAGTATGGCGTCGCAGCAGGCGCTCGTGCTGGCGTGCGTGAACGTGTTCTTCGGCTTCGCCTGTATGGCCGCATTCTGTGCCGCCTTCATGGCGTTGCAGCGGCGTCTGCGCTGATCGGTCTTCAGGGAGGAGGGGGGAGGGGCGGCCGATTCCATCTGACGCACCTCGCTGTCCCGGATTCCACATTTCCTCATGCCCGTCGTGCGGCGCGTTGGGCCCGCACGGTTCGCGCGCCCGCAACTGCCGGACAGGTCGGTTAGAATGGCCCGCAACACGTTGCCACTCCCCCAAAACACCGATATGGCCACCCAATCGCAGTACTACCAGCATCACGTGTTTTTCTGCCTGAATCAGCGCGAACCCGGCGCGGACCGCCCTTGCTGCGCCAACTGCAACGCGCAGGCGATGCAGGAGTACGCGAAGCAGAAGGTCAAGCAGCTTGGCCTCGCAGGTCCCGGCAAAGTACGGGTGAACAAGGCCGGGTGCCTCGATCGCTGCGAACAGGGGCCTGTCGTGGTGATCTATCCCGAAGGGACCTGGTACACGTATATCGACGAAACCGATATCGACGAGATCGTCGAGAAGCATCTGGCGCAAGGCGAGATCGTCGAGCGTCTGCTGATCGATTGATTGCGCCAGCCGCCTCGTCGATTCACCGATTCACTGATTTGCCGTTTCGCTGCCCTGCGGGCTGCGCTTTCTTGCGCTGCCGTACCTCAGCCCAACATCGCTCATGAACGCTCAGACTGAACGCTTCACCATCGACGGCCCGGTCGGCGCCATCGAAATCGCCATCGATCGCCCGGCCGGCGCGCCGCGCGGTATCACGCTCGTGGCGCATCCGCACCCGCTCTTCGGCGGCACGCTCGACAACAAGGTCGCGCAAACGCTTGCCCGTGCATTCGTCCAGCTCGGCTACGCCGTGGTGCGTCCGAACTTCCGTGGCGTCGGTAAGTCGGCAGGCGAGCACGACAAGGGCATTGGCGAGCGCGACGACCTGCTCGCCGTGATCGATTGGATGCGCAGGCAACCGGGCTGGGAAACGTTGCCGCTCGCGCTCGCGGGGTTCTCGTTCGGCACGTTCGTCGTCTCGCATGTGGCAAAGACACTGGCGGCGGCGGGTACGCCTGCGCAGCGCCTGGTGTTCGTGGGCACGGCGGCGAGTAACTGGGACGTGGCAACAGTGCCGGCCGACACGCTCGTCATTCACGGCGAAATGGACGACACCGTGCCGTTGCAATCGGTGCTGGACTGGGCGCGTCCGCAGACGCTGCCGGTGGTTGTCATTCCCGGTGGCGAGCACTTCTTTCACGGCCTGTTACCCCTGCTGAAACAGATCGTGGTCGACGCGTGGCGGTATTGATACACCCGGCGCGAATTTCGGCCGATTTCTCCTGATTTCGGCCGCGCCGGGCCGCCGCGGCGGGGGCATGAAATCGCGGCGGGTATAATTCGCCTCTGAACCATGTCGTGCCGTGCCGGGTCTATGTCCCGGACAGGCATGGCACCGGCGCTACGGTGCCGCTGTCTTCTTCGCCGTGCCGCGCGTTTGTCGAAGCGTCGGTTGCACGGTGCTTCTTCAAGCGCAGATGCCCCTGAGTCTCACATCGTTTTCCTCTTCGCCCATGACATTCAACGCTTCGCTGTCCCGTGCCGCCGCTGCTGCGGCGCTCGTCGTTTGCGGCTCGCTTGCTGCACTTCCCGCCCGTGCTCAACAGATTCCGCCCCCGCCGATGACGGCCAAGGCGTGGACCATCGTCGACGTCACCAGCGGTCAGGTGCTCGCCGCCGGTGACCCCGATGCGCGCGTGGAGCCGGCTTCACTCACGAAGATCATGACGTCGTACCTGATCTTCGAAGCCCTGCGCGACAAGCGCATTTCGATGGATCAGACCGTCATTCCGGGCGAGTCGGTTCGCAAGGTGGGTCGTGACGAATCGCGCACGTTCATCGAAGCCGGCAAGCCGGTCTCGGTGCACGATCTCGTCTACGGCATGATCATCCAGTCGGGTAACGATGCCTCCATCGCTCTGGCCGAACTCGTGGGCGGCTCGCAGCAGGGCTTCGTCGAACTGATGAACCGCGCGGCGCAGCGTATGGGCCTGAAGAACACCCATTACACGAACGTCGACGGTCTGACCGACCCGCAACACTACACGACAGTGGCCGACATCGCCGCGCTGTCGACGCACATGATTCAAGACTTCCCCGAGTACTACAAGATCTACTCGGAGAAGAGCTTCACGTACAACAACATCCGTCAGCCGAACCGTAATCGTCTGCTGTATCTCGATCCGACCGTCGACGGCCTGAAGACCGGCCATACGAAGGAGGCGGGTTATTGCCTCGTGTCGACGGCGTCGCGTCCGCTGCCGGGCGCGCCGGGCGTGAACCGCCGTGTGCTGTCGGTGGTCGTGGGCGAGCCGACCGAGCGCGCCCGCGTGCAGGACAGCCTCTCGGCCCTGAACTACGGTTACCAGAACTTCGACACGCTGCGCGTGTACGGGGCGAATCAGGTCGTGGCCACGCCCAAGGTGTGGAAGGGCAAGGAAAGCGAGCTGAAGATCGGCGTGAAGAAGGACACCTTCATCACCGTGCCGAAGGGCATGGCCGACAAGATCAAGCCGCAGCTCGAACTGCGCGAGCCGCTGATCGCCCCGCTGGCCAACGGTGCGCCGGTCGGCACGGTCAAGGTTATGGCCGACGGCAAGCAACTGGCCGAATTCCCGGTTGTCGCGCTCGCCGACGTGCCGCAGGCCAGCTTCATCGGCCGCGCATGGGACGCCCTGCGCCTGATGTTCGTGAAGAAGTAACGAACGGCTGCGACGTCCCGCTCGCGGGACGTTCGCCGGTAATACGCGTAGGATTGCGGTAGGTATTGGCTCGGCGTCGATCCGGCGTCCGGTCGGCAGGCCCGCGTTGCGGGTCCGCTGCAACATAAAGGCGCGCCCGGTGGGCGCGTTTTTTCCTTTTGTCGCGCGTCTGGCGCGCACCTTGCAAACATGGATAACCCCACCGTCTGGCTCAATGGCGACCTGATTCCGCTCAGCGACGCGAAAATCTCCGTACTCGATCGCGGTTTCCTCTTCGGCGACGGCATTTACGAAGTCGTGCCCGTCTATCACGGCAAGCCGTTCCGTCTCGCGCAGCATCTGGACCGCCTCGAGCGCAGTCTCGCCGAGATTCGCATCGAGAATCCGTACACGCGCGCCGAATGGAAAGCGCTCTTCGCACGCCTGTCGGCTACCTGTCCGGCCGACCCGCACAGCATCTACGTGCAGGTCACGCGTGGCGTGGCGCCGCGCCAGCACACCTTCCCGAAGGGCATTACGCCCACGGTGTTCGGTATCGCGACGCCGCTCACACTGCCGAACCGCGAGAAGGTGGAGCACGGGGTGGGGGCGGTCACGCATGAAGATCGCCGCTGGCTGAACTGCCACATCAAGTCGACGTCGCTGCTGGGCAACGTGCTGATGGCGCAATACGCCGCCGATCACGACGTTCAGGAGACTATCCAGTTCCGCGACGGCAATCTGACCGAGGCGTCGTCGAGCAATGTGTGGGTCATCAAGGGCGGTGAAATGTTCGCACCGCCGCGCGATAATCGAATTCTGGAAGGCATTCGTTACGGTGTGCTCGAAAGTCTCGCGCAGGAATGCGGCATTACGTTCCATGAGCGCGTGGTGAGCGAAGCGGAAGTCCGCAATGCCGACGAACTGCTCATCACGTCGGCCACGAAGGAAGTGCTGGCGGTCGTCACGCTCGACGGCAAGCCGGTGGGCGATGGCAAGCCGGGCCCCGTCTTCCGCGCGCTGTACGCGGCCTATCAACGTGCCAAGGAGGCACTATGACGACGGAAAAGAAGGAAAGCCTGCTCGAGTTTCCGTGCGATTTCCCCATCAAGGTGATGGGGGCCACGCAGGACGGATTTGCCGACGCCATCGTGGCGCTGCTGCAGGAGTTCGACGCGCAGTTCGACGCGGCGACGGTGGAAATGCGGCCGTCCAGCTCGGGCAAGTATCTCGGGCTGACCGTCACGGTGCGCGCTCACTCGAAGGCGCACCTTGACGATATCTATCGTGCGTTGACCGGCCACCCGATGGTCAAGGTCGTGCTGTAAGCCGGGTGTCCGGCAAGTGGGGCGGGTGCGAACGCACTCGCTTCACGCATCACGCACGCGTCGGCGCGCCGTCGTCCGCCGGCAGCGCAGGGCTCAGTCCCAACTGTGCGTCCGTCGTCATTTCGCCCGCCGTGTCGGCCATACCGGCCGCCAGCGCTGCGGGACTTGGCTGTGCCGGACGGCGCTGCATGTGCTTCACCGACTCGAACGCCGTCAATTCCTCCAGAAACCACGTTCTGAACGCCTGAACGCGCTGCGTTTCCAGCACTGCGGGCGGACATACGAAGTAGTAATCCCATTCGCATGGCGTATCGACATCGGACAGCCGGACGAGGCGCCCGGCCATGATGTCGCCCACGGCCAGCGAGCGTCGCACAAGTGCCACGCCCTGGCCGACGATGGCCGCCTGCGACAGCATTCCCGAATCTTCGTACAGCATGCCCTGCGTCGGCTCGGGCAGATCGAAGCCTGCCGCCGCAAACCACGGCGCCCACGGCTCACCCTCGGAGCGTAGCAACGTGCTTCGGCGGAATTCCTCCGCCGTCTGTGGAAGGTTCCCATGACTGTAAGATGGGCTGCACGCGGGAAAGAACACGTCGTCGAGCACTTTCTCGATGTGTAGTCCGGGCCAGTTGCCTTTGCCCATGCGAAGGGCAATGTCCACATCGTCGCGTTCGAAGTCGATGAGCTGGGCGCTGCACCGCAATTCCACTTCCAGTTCAGGATGCCGGTCGATGAAGCGACCGATGCGGGGTGTGAGCCACCGGCTCGCAAACGATGGCATGGTGGTCAGTACCAGACGCCGTTCGCTGCGCGTGCCGGCTTGCAACTTGCGCGTCGCCTGGGCGATGTCGCTGAGGGCGGTGCGGATCGATGCGGCGTACTGGCGCCCCGCCGGCGTAATGCTGATGCGCTTACCGTTGCGGGCGAAGAGCGTCGTGCCCAGCTCTTGCTCCAGGGCGCGGATCTGATGGCTGATGGCGCCGTGCGTGACGAACAACTCCTCCGCCGCCCGCGAGAAGCTCTCCAGGCGGGCAGCCGCCTCGAAGGCGCGCAAGGCGCTCAGGTTGGGAAGTCTCCGAAGATCCATGTGAGCTTTATTCGCAAGGCCGTGAAAATATGTCGTTTGGTGTAGCGCTTGCCAGTCCCTATGATTCAGTCATTGTCTCGCACTGAGTGGGGGTCGTAAAATGCAAAAAAATTTAACAAAGGTGCAATACTTCTATGGTATCCGTCCGGGCGAAGTGATCACCCTCGACTTGCACCACGAGCATACGCTTGTTGCCCGAGGCTCGGCAGTCTGGGTGACGCGCGCAGGCGATCCGCGTGATTACTGGCTGATGCCGGGCCAGCGACTTGCCGTTGAGCCGGGACGCCGTCACTGGGTGTCGTCCGACAACGAGGCGGAAGCCGAACTGGAGCGCGAAGTCAGCCGTCGATTCACGTTGACCCGAGTGCTGGGCAAGTGGCTTGCCGGGCGCCGGGCGGCCCGCGAAGCGAACTCCTGCACGGCCGCAGCCTGATAGGCCGTTGATCGTGGGACCATCGATAGCACGCGCTCTCTGGCAGCGAACGCCAAAGGGCGCGTGTTTCGTTTCAGGGGCGGATGCCCACACCGTCAATGCGTTACCGGATTTCACAACGAGACGCGCAACAATCGACCTCGAAACACGTCGATAATGCGTCAAAGCAAGAGAAGTCGTTTCCTGATGACTGAAACCCCCCGCACGGCCCCCTTGCCATCCTCACAGTCGGCCCACGCCACACTTCGCCATCCGCAGGCCGACGAACGTCTCGGTCGCTTGTTGATGATCGCCGCGATGGTGATCTCGGGCACGATCGGCTGGTTCGTGCTGATGTCGGGGCAACCGGCGCTCAACGTCGTTTTCTTCCGCTGTCTGATCGGTGCCGTCAGTCTGTGTGCGTGGTGTGCGTATCGGGGTTACTGGCGCGGGTTGCGCATGGCCCGCTGGCAGGTCGTGAATGTGACCCTCGGCGCCATCACGCTTGTGTCGAACTGGTATTTCCTGTTTACCGCCTACCGATTGACGTCCGTGGGCATCACGACAGTTGTCTACAACGTACAACCGTTCCTGCTTGTGCTGGCGGGCGTGATCGTCACGCGTGAGCGGCCGTCGCTGGCCACACTCGGCTGCCTCGGTGTGGCGTTCGCCGGGCTGGTGATTCTGGCGGAACCGGGGGGTGTGCATGGCGCGGGGTATCTGATCGGCGTGGCGAGTGCACTCGCCGCCGCATCGCTTTATGCCGCGACCACGCTCTTCACGAAGAAGCTGGCCGGCACGATTCGCCCCGAGATCATTGCGGCGTTGCATATGGCGATCGGTGCTGTGGTCTTCGTATGGATGGCCGATTTCCATCATCTGCCCTCGGCACCGCGCGAAATCGGTGCCGTCGTGACGCTGGGGCTGTTCCACACGACGTTCATGTACCTGTTGCTCTACGGCGCTTTCCAGAAGGCGTCGACGTCGAGCCTCGCCGTGTTCGGCTTCGTCTATCCGGTGGTTGCGGTCGCAGTCGACTTTCTGGCGTTCGGCATCGTGCTGCATCCGACGCAGTGGCTCGGCGGCGTGATGATTCTGCTGGCCGCCGGCTTTTACGCTCGGGGTCTCGGTGCGGCGCCGGCGAAGAAGGTGGCCTGAAGCCCGGGGGGGCGGGGGTGGCCTGGCGAGAGCCGCCGCGTCGAGCAAGACTGCCCCGGTTTCGCTAAAATTGCGTCCATGACCTCCCCGATCGAAGTGTGCTGGCGCGGCACCGAAGACTACGCCACATCGTTCGACGCCATGCGTGCGTACACCGACACGCGCGGCGCGCACGGCCCCGACCAGCTCTGGATCGTCCAGCATCCGCCCGTCTATACGCTTGGACTGGCTGGAGACCCCGCCCACCTGCTTGTTGCCGATACCGGTATCCCGCTCGTCAAGGTCGACCGCGGTGGCCAGATTACCTATCACGGTCCTGGACAGGTGGTGATTTACCTGCTCGTGGACTTGCGCCGGCGCAAGCTGGGCGTGCGCGAAATGGTGCGTTTGATCGAGCAGGCGGTGATCGATACCCTTGGCGCGTATAATCTCGACGTTGAGCGCCGGGCCGGCGCGCCGGGAATCTATGTGAGTCCGGGCGACGGTGCCGCTGCGCATGCCGGCGCGAAAATCGCCGCACTCGGGTTGAAAATCCGCAACGGATGCAGTTATCACGGCGTGTCGCTGAACGTCGCGATGGATCTGCGGCCGTTCGACTGGATCAATCCGTGCGGTTACGCCGGCCTGCAAACCGTAGACATGGCCACGCTCGGCGTGGCCCCCCGCTGGGACGAAGTGGCCGCGCGACTGGCGCAGCAACTCGGTCATCATCTCGAACAGCACCCCGCGACGGCCGAAGCCGCGCCGCAGGCCGACCCGGCCGCAAGCGCAAACGCCGCCGCCTGATTGGACGCCTGGAAAGCCCCCATCATGACCACCACCGTGACTCAGAACGACACCGCGAACAAGGAAGTTCGCACGATCGACGGCGATTACGACGCCACCGCCAAGCAAAAGTCGCAAGCTAAGACGGCGCGCATTCCGATCAAGATCGTACCGATCGAGCGTCTGAAGAAGCCGGACTGGATTCGCGTGAAGGCGGCGACGCACACGTCTCGTTTCTACGAGATCAAGCAGATTCTGCGCGAGCACAATCTGCACACGGTGTGTGAAGAGGCAAGCTGCCCGAACATCGGCGAGTGCTTCGGCAAGGGCACGGCCACGTTCATGATCATGGGCGACAAGTGCACGCGCCGTTGCCCGTTCTGCGACGTTGGCCACGGCCGTCCGGACCCGCTCGACGCCGATGAGCCGCTCAACCTCGCGAAGACCATTGCGGCGATGCGCCTGAAGTACGTCGTGATCACGAGTGTGGATCGCGACGATCTGCGCGACGGCGGTGCCCAGCACTTCGTCGATTGCATCCGTCATGTGCGCGAGTTGTCGCCGCAAACCCGCATCGAAATCCTGACGCCGGACTTCCGCGCGCGTCTCGATCGCGCGCTGGGTATTCTCAACGCCGCCCCGCCCGATGTGATGAATCACAACCTCGAGACCGTGCCGCGCCTGTACAAAGAGGCGCGTCCCGGTTCGGACTACCAGCACTCGCTGACCCTCCTCAAGGAGTTCAAGGCGAAGCATCCCGACGTGGCGACCAAGTCGGGTCTGATGGTCGGTCTGGGCGAAACGGACGAAGAAATTCTCGAAGTGATGCGCGATTTGCGGGCACACAACGTCGACATGCTCACGATCGGACAGTACCTCCAGCCCTCGGAGCACCACCTGCCAGTGCGTCGCTATGTGACGCCGGACACGTTTAAGATGTTCGAGGCGGAAGCCATCAAGATGGGCTTCACGCATGCCGCCGTAGGCGCAATGGTGCGCTCGAGCTATCACGCCGACGTGCAGGCGCATGAGGCCGGTGTCGCCGACGCTATCTGATCCGCGAAAACTTCGCATCGTCGTCAGACACAGAACGCGGACCGTCGAAAGACGGTCCGCGTTTTTTTGGGGCGTGCACGGGGCGCGTCGCCTCCACCGGCATGCCCCGGATCGAGCGGGCAGTGACGCGCGGATTACGCCGCGTCACAACCGGCGCCCGGTTCAATACGCAATACGGCCAACCCGGACGGGTGTGCGCCGGTAACTCGTCATAAACACGCTGTCATCTGTGAGGAACGTCGCTGAACTGACTGCCTCGCCCTCCAGCCACCTGCCATCTCGCTGCGAAATATGTTGTAACAACCCTTAGCTTGTCGCCGTCCCCTCGTTGTCTCAGAATATTGAAACCTTGTTTTGCTTGACAAAACAATGTGCCTGTCATGGGTATTGGCGGAGCGCAGTTCCGGATGCGTGCAAGGAGAAGGCATGTCCCGTCAGGTCACCGAAGGCCGATATTTTGTGGAAGCGCCACAAGGGGGCCAAGGGAGACGTTTGCCTCTCGTGATCGACGCGCCGCACAGCGGTCATGTGTTTCCGGCGGACTTCGACACCATTGCCCCGACGGCGGCAATTCTCGCGTGCGGCGATGCCTATGTCGACGAGTTGTGGTCGGTGGCCACGCATCACGGCGCAACGCTCGTGGCTGCGCTCTTCCCGCGTGCCTATATTGATCCGAACCGCGCCGAGCACGATATCGACCCCGAACTGCTTGCGAGCCTGTGGCCGCACGATGCGCGTCCGCAAGCCTGTAGCGAGCGCGGTGTCGGGTTGCTCCACCGCTTCGCCGCGCCGAATGTGCCGCTCTACGACCGGCGTCTGTCCGTGGCCGAGGTCGAGCGACGCATTCACGACTATTACCTGCCGTACCGTCACGCCCTGCGCGATGCACTCGACGACGCCTGGCACCGGCACGGTGTGGTCTGGCATCTGGATTGTCATTCGATGCGTGAGCGCGGCAGCGCGCTCGACCCCGATGCGGGCATCTTGCGCGCGGATGTGCGCGTGAGCGACGGTGAGGGCACTACGGCCGACCCGGCATTCTCGCGCTGGATCATTGCCGAGTTCACGCGACTGGGCTATCGCGTGGCTTACAACACGCCGGGTCATCACGACGGCTGCGACGATCTGGTGCGCCATTTCGGACACCCGGCGCAGCGTCGCCACAGTGTGCAGATCGAACTGAATCAGGCGCTTTACCTGAACGAATCGCGCGGCGAGAAGCATGAAGGCTTCGCGACGCTGCAATCGCAACTTGGCCAATTCGCGGCGGCGCTCGCCGCTTATGCCGAACAACATAGCGAGGAAGTTTGATGGACTACACAGTCGCTTCGGTCGACACGGCGCTTACGCTGCTGTCGCTGGTCGGGGAGTGCCCCGGCCTGGGTGTGACGGAACTGGCGCAGCGCGCCGGCCTGAACAAGTCGCGAGCGTTTCGTCTGTTGGCGACGCTCGAGCAGCACCGCTGGGTCGTGCGCGAGGGCAGCCCGGTCACCTACGTGCTTGGCGCACAGGCGCTGGTGCTCGGTGTGGCGGGGCACGAACAGGTCAATCTCGTGAAGGTGGCGCATCGTCATCTTCAGGCGCTCAATCGCGCGCTCAATGAGAATATCCAGCTTCGCGTGCGTGACGGCCTCGAGTCGCTATGCGTGGCGCGCGTCGAGTCGACGCACGAGTTGCGAGTGCATGGCGTGGTCGGCAATCGCCGTCCGCTGTATGTGGGGGCGTCGGGCCGCGTGCTGCTGGCGTTCGCGTCCGACGACGTTCGCGCACAAGTGCTGGGCCGTCCGCGCAAGCGCTTCACGGCGGGCACACTCATCGAGCGCGACGAACTTGCGGCCGAGTTGCTCAACGTGCGTCGTCAGGATTGTGCCGTGAGCTTTGGCGAACTCGCCCCGGAAGCCGTGTCGGTGGCCGTGCCGGTGCGCGATGCGTCTGGCGAAGTGATTGCGTCGCTGTCCGCGTCCGGCCCGTCGTCGCGCATGACACGTGCGCTGCTGCCCGACATTTCGTCGCGCCTGTCGGCCTGCGCTGCCGAGATCTCTGCGGCCCTTGGCTATCAGATCCCTGTGCCGGAAGCGCTGTCTGCCTGACGCGTCGCCGGTCGTCGTCTCTTGAATGCGCCATCCGCCGCTTCGGCGAACGCATTCAAGAGCGGTAGCGAATGATCGGCACTGAATGATTCAACGGCCCGTTGTATGCGGCCGGTCTCGGGATTTGTCCCGATGCCTCGCGTGAAATTTCCCGATTTCACCCGATTTTCTGGAAATCCAGAAAGTCTCTGCACAAGTTTTCCAGCTTTCCGTATAACCGACCATCGGGTTTTCCACAGTTTCACTCAATAAAATCAGACACTTACGTATCTGGCATAAGTATTGCTTTCTAACGCGCGTGCTGCCGCGATGTCTGGAAACCCGACGGGAATCCGGAAACGCAGAGCAAGCCGATCCAATAAGAGAGGAGACCTTATGTTCAAGCAATGTCTTGCCGCCGCAGCGCTGTGCGCGGCTTCGCTACACGCTTTTGCCGACGATCTGGTGCGTCTGGGCAACCTGAAGTTCGCCCACTACGGCGCGGTGTCGTACATGAAGGTCATCGGACCCAAGTACGGCCTGAAGATCGAGGAGCGTATGTTCGCTAAGGGCGTGGACATCATGCCGGCGATCGTGGCGGGGCAGATCGACGTGTCGGCAAGCGCGCTTGACGCCGCCATCGCAGGTCGTGCGCAGGGGGCGCCGATCTATGCCGTGGCCGGTTTCGCGAAGGGCGGTGTGCGCCTCGTCGCGAAGAAGGGTCTGCCGATCACCAAGGTAGCCGATCTCAAGGGCAAGAAAGTGGGTGTCGCCCGTGGCGGCGCTCAGGAACTGATTCTGTACGCGGAACTGGCCAAGGCCGGTCTGACGTGGTCGGATCAACCGGGCAAGGACGTGCAGATCATGTTCATGGCTTTCGCCGATCTGAACCAGGCGCTCGCCGCCGGCAGCATCGATGCGATGTGCCAGTCGGAGCCGCAGGCGTCGCAAGCCATCAACAAGGGCTTTGGCGTGGAAGTGCTCAAGCCGTACGACACGCCCATCGGCGAGCCAGTGCGTGCGCTCGTGATCACCGAGAAGCTCTACAAGGAAAAGCCGGACGTGGCGCAACGCCTGATGTACGCGTTCGTCGAAGCGACCGACTACTTCATCAAGAACCCGCAAGCGGCTGAGAAGTACGTGCGCGAGGATATGTTCAAGAACCAGATCACGACTCAGGACTTTACGGACGCCATCGGCAACTCGCCGTATAGCTACGACTTGAGCATTGCGCATGTGCAACTCACGACCGACCTCATGAAGAAGTACGGCGTGGGCAAGCTGCAAGATCCGGTGCCGAAGGCGGAAGACTGGGTCAAGCTCGACCTGCTCGCCAAGGCGAAAACCAAGCTGAACATCAAGTAAGGCGAGGCGAACGGATGGCCGCTGTGCTTGCTTCTCCGGGCGCCTCGCGCACCGCGCGTTTGCTGCGTGGTGTGTTGATTCCGCTCGCGGTCGTGGTGATCTGGCAGATCGTCACGGGCCTCGAGTGGATCAACCCGATCATTCTCCCGTCGCCGGTCGCTGTCGTGGCCAAGTGGTGGCAATACCTCAAACCGACCGCCGCGATGGCCGACGGCTTCGGCGCGTGGCTGCATTCGAGCGAACTGCTCACCGACGCCGCCAACAGCCTGTACCGCGTGGTCATGGGCTTTTTCGTGGGCACCGTGATCGCGCTGCCGCTCGGCCTGCTGATGGGCACGAGCACCCGCGTCTACGGGCTGTTCAATCCGCTGGTGCAAGTTGTGCGCCCGATTCCCCCGATCGCTTACATCCCGCTGGCGATTCTCTGGTTCGGCCTGGGCAACCCGCCGGCGTTCTTCCTTATCGCACTCGGGGCGTTCTTCCCCGTGCTGATGAACACGATCGCAGGCGTGCGGCACGTCGACGGCATCTACCTGCGTGCGGCCCGCAACCTCGGTGCGAGCCAGTTCACGATCTTTCGCCGCGTCATCATGCCGGCGGCCACACCGTACATCCTGTCGGGCATTCGCATCGGTATCGGCACGGCGTTCATTGTCGTGATCGTGGCCGAGATGATTGCCGTGAACAACGGCCTCGGCTACCGCATTCTGGAAGCGCGTGAGTATATGTGGTCGGACAAGATCATCGCCGGCATGCTGACCATCGGCCTGCTCGGTCTGGTGATCGATCTGGGCATGGATCGCCTCAACAACCACCTGCTCAAGTGGCATCGTGGTCTCGAAACCAAGTGAGGCGAACGACATGCTGATCGAAATCGACAACGTCACTAAGCAGTTCCCCGTTCCGGGGGGCACCGTCGAAGCCCTCAAGAACATCGATCTGAACATCGGTGCCGGGGAGTTCGTCTGTTTGCTGGGTCCGTCGGGTTGCGGCAAGTCGACGCTGCTCAATGCGCTCGCCGGCTTCGTGCAACCGACCTCGGGTGTCATCCGTATCGACGGCCGTTCGGATGCGGCGGCCGAGCCGGGCCCGGATCGCGGCATGGTGTTCCAGGAGTACGCGCTGTTTCCGTGGATGACGGTTGCGCAGAACATCGCCTTCGGACTGGAAATCAAGGGAATGCGCCGCGCCGAGATCAACGAGCGCGTGGACTTGCTGCTCGGCAAGCTGAACCTGCGCGAGTTTCGCGACCGGTTTCCGCGCGACCTGTCGGGCGGTATGCGTCAGCGTGTGGCGATTGCCCGCGTGCTCGCGCTCGACAGTCCGATCCTGCTCATGGACGAGCCGTTCGGTGCGCTCGATGCGCTCACGCGCCGTACGTTGCAGGACGAGTTGCTGCGCATTTGGGAGGAATTCAAAAAGACGATCGTTTTCGTCACACACAGCATCGAGGAGTCGATCTATCTGGCCGACCGGGTCGTCGTCATGACGTACCGGCCGGGCACGGTCAAGCGGGACATGGTTATCGAACTACCCCGTCCGCGTGACACGGCAGGCAGCGAATTCAATGAATTGAAGAAGGCGCTGGCCCAGATGGTGATGGAGGAGCAAATGCGCTTCGCGCAAAGCGAGATCCGCGGGGTCACCGCGGATTGATGACAAGGGCGGTGGCTTGCCCCGCCGCCTGGAGAGGAAACAACATGCAAACCCAGACCAAAAAACCCTTTTACCGCATCCTGTACGTGCAGGTGCTGTTCGCCATCGTTATCGGCGTACTGCTCGGGCATTTCAAGCCCGAACTCGCCGTTCAGATGAAGCCGTTCGGCGATGCGTTCATCAAGCTGATCAAAATGATCATCGGCCCGGTGATCTTCTGTACGGTCGTGACCGGTATCGCCGGCATGGAAGATATGAAGAAGGTTGGCCGCGTTGGCGGCAAGGCCCTCATCTACTTCGAAGTCGTCTCGACGTTCGCGCTGATCATCGGCCTGTTCGCGACCCACATCCTGAAGCCGGGCGCCGGGTTCAACGTCGACATCAACGCGCTCGATCCGAAGGCGATCGCGGGCTATGCTGAGAAGGCCGCCCACGGCGACACGTTCGTCGACTTCCTGATGCACCTGATTCCGAACACGATTACCGATGCGTTCGCCAAGGGTGAGATTCTGCAGATCCTCGTGATCGCCATCCTGTTCGGCGCCGCACTGGGCGCCATCGGTGAGCGCGGCCGCGTGGTGACGAGTTGGATCGACAGCGTCTCGGGCGTGCTGTTCCGCGTGGTGCACATCATCACCAAGGTCGCCCCGCTGGGCGCCTTCGGTGCGATGGCCTTCACGATCGGCAAGTACGGTATCGCCTCGCTGGTGCCGCTCGCCAAGCTCATGGGTACGTTCTACCTGACGTCGTTCCTGTTCGTGATCGTCGTGTTGGGTTTGATCGCCAAGTTCACGGGCTTCTCGATCTTCCGTTTCCTCGCCTACATCAAGGAAGAGCTGCTGATCGTGCTGGGTACCAGCTCGTCGGAAGCCGCCTTGCCGCACCTGATGGAAAAGATGGAGAAGGCCGGTTGCTCGAAGTCGGTGGTGGGTCTGGTGATCCCGACCGGTTACTCGTTCAACCTCGACGGCACGAACATCTACATGACGATGGCCGTGTTGTTCATTGCGCAGGCGACCAACATCGACCTGACCTGGGGCCAACAGCTCACGCTGCTCGCCGTGGCGATGCTGACCTCGAAGGGTGCCTCGGGCGTGACCGGCGCCGGCTTCATCACGCTGGCCGCAACGCTCGCCGTGATTCCGACGATCCCGGTCGCCGGGATGGTGCTGATCCTCGGTATCGACCGCTTCATGAGCGAATGCCGTGCGCTGACGAACATCTGCGGCAACGGTGTTGCCACGATCGTCGTGTCGGCCTGGGAAAAAGAGCTGGATCGCAAGAAGCTGGCGCAAGCCATGTCCGGCAAGCGAGAGCCGGAGCTGGCCTGACGGCCGGCGGCAGGGGCGCCCGGTGCTGCGCGTGAGTTGTCTCGCGTGAGTGCGCCGGCCCTCTGTCCACGCAACGTTCGCCACCGGGCGGCGCGGCACAGGCACAATAGCGCCTGAGCTTCGCCGCCCGGTGGTCCTTTGGTTCACGCACGCTGTGCCCAATGGCCACCCTGTACGACAACACGATCCGCGCACCGCTTGGTGACGCTGCCCCGCCCGCGGGCCCCCGGCGCGACGAAGTCCCCATCGATCTCGAGAGGACTGTGCCGATGCGCCGTTGGTCATGGATCGTCGTCATGCTGTTGGCGAGCGTCCTGTTTTGCTGGTTGACGTATGCCCTGAGCTGGCAGCGCGGCGTGGCCGACCTGCGGGTGAATGCCGGTGCGCGCGTGGAGCGCTACGCGGGCAGCCTGCGCAGCACCGTCGACCGTTACGAATTCCTGCCATATCTGCTCTCGCTGCATCCGTATGTGCACGATCTGCTGCTCCACCCGGAAGATCGCGCGGTCGTGCAGCGTGCCAACGATTACCTGTTCGACGTGAATCAGCGCGCCAAGGCGTCGGCGGCCTATGTGATCGACGCCAACGGATTGGCGCTGGCGGCCAGCAACTGGCGCGAGACGGCCACGTTCGTGGGACAGGAGTACCGCTTCCGCCCGTATTTCATCGACGCGATCAAAGGCGCGCTGGGCCGCTTTTATGGCGTAGGGACGACCTCTGGCGAGCCGGGGTACTTCGTCTCTCAACCGATTGTCGTGGACGGCCAGATTCGCGGCGTGGTCGTGGTCAAGCTGAATCTGGAGTGGTTTCAGCGCGCCGGTGCCGACGCCGCCGAGCCGGTTGTCGTCGCCGACGATCACGGCGTGGTGTTCCTGTCGTCCGAGCCGCGCTGGCAGTATCGTGCGCTCACCCCGCTGAGTCCCGATGTGAAGGCGGCGCTCGACAGCACACGTCAGTACTACAACCAGAACATCACGCCGCTCACCTGGACCAAGGACGAACGGCTCGACGCCGACGGCGAAGTGGTGACCGTGCGCGACGGTCGCGGTGCGGGCAGGACGCGGCGTTTTCTGGCGGTGCAGCGCAAGCTGGGCGAGCCGGACTGGACGCTGATGTACTTCGCGCCACTCGATCAGGTGATCGCGAATGCACGGATCGCGGCGGTGGCCGCAGCCTGTCTGGCCGCGTTCACCTGCTTGCTGGGGGTGGCATGGAACCAGCGCCGTCAGCGTGTTCGCGACATGCTCAAGAGCCGTGAGCTATTGCAGTCGGCTTACGCGGAATTGGGCGAGCGGGTGGCGGAGCGTACGGCCGACCTGCAATCGGCGAACGAGCGGTTGCAGACGGAAGTGCAGGAGCGCTCGCGTACCGAGCACGAGTTACGCGAGGCGCAGAGCGAACTTGTGCAGGCCTCGAAACTCGTGACGTTGGGGCAAATGGCCGCCGGTATCACGCATGAACTCAATCAACCGCTCTCCGCGCTGCGCAGCTTCTCCGACAATACGCGCGTGCTGCTCGAGCGAGGTGAGTACGCGGCGGCGCAGGAGAATCTGGAAGCCATCGCATCGCTCACCGATCGCATGGGCAAGATCACGGGGCAACTGCGGCTCTTTGCGGGCCGGGCGCGGCACGGCGACATGGAAGCGCTCGTGCATCGGGCGCTCGACAATACGTTGATGCTGCTGCGCGGACGTCTCGCGGGCATTCATGTGACAACGACGTTCGCCGATGGTCTGGAAGCCGTGCAAGTGGCCTGCGAAGGATTGCGCCTCGAACAGGTGTTGATCAACCTCGTGGGGAACGCCATCGACGCCGTAGTGAGTGCTGCGAGTGAGCATGCCCCGCCGTCGATCTGGATCGATGTGGACGCCAACGACCTGTGGGTGCGCATCTATGTGCGCGACAACGGGCCGGGCATTTCGGAGGCGCATATGCCGCGTTTGTTCGAGCCATTTTTCAGTACCAAGGAAGGCGGTCAGGGCATGGGACTCGGGCTCGCCATCTCATCGTCCATCGCGCAGGAGAACGGCGGCCAGTTGGTTGCGCGCAACGTTCCTGGCGGTGGCGCAGAATTTCTCGTGACGCTGCGCCGTGTGCAGCGCACTGGCACGACAATCGCATGATGTACAAGAACCTTCAGATCCTTTTCGTCGAAGACGACGAACTCGTGCGGCGCGCCACGCTGCAGAGCCTGCAACTTGCCGGACTCGATGCCTTCGGGCTTGCCTCCGCCGAGGCGGCACGCGAGCGTATTACGCCGGATTTCGCCGGCATCGTCGTGTCGGACATTCGTCTGATTGGCATGAGCGGGCTCGAATTGCTCGCGCATCTGCGTCAGCACGCGCCGGAAGTGCCGGTGATTCTCGTGACCGGTCACGGCGATATTTCGATGGCCGTGCAGGCGATTCGCGACGGCGCCTACGACTTCATCGAGAAGCCCTTCGCACCGGATCGTCTGATCGAGTCGGCCAAGCGCGCGCTCGAGACACGCAAGCTCATGCTGGAAAACCAGGCGTTGCGGCGCGAACTGGCGGAGCAGGGCGGACGCGCTTCACGCATCATCGGCCGCAGCCCGTCGATGGAGACGCTGCGCACGCTCATCGCCAACGTGGCCATGACCGACGCCCCGGTGCTCATCAACGGCGACACCGGTACCGGCAAGGAACTGGTGGCGCGCAGCCTGCATGAGTTGTCGCGTCGCCGCGATGCACCGTTCGTCGCGCTGAACTGCGGCGCGCTGCCCGAAGCGATCTTCGAAAGCGAGATGTTCGGGCACGAGGTCGGGGCATTTACCGGGGCGGCGAAGCGTCGTATCGGCAAGCTGGAGCACGCGTCGGGTGGCACGTTGTTTCTCGACGAGATCGAGAGCATGCCGGCGGCGTTGCAGGTCAAACTGCTACGCGTGTTGCAGGACGGCGTGCTTGAGCGATTGGGGTCGAACCAGTCGATTCGCGTCGACTGCCGTGTCGTCGCGGCGGCGAAGGGGGACATGGAAGCGCTCGTGCGCGAAGGGACGTTCCGTCGCGATCTTTACTACCGGCTGAACGTGGTGACGCTGGCGTTGCCGCCGCTGCGCGAGCGGCGCGAAGATATCCTGCCGCTGTTCGAACACTTCATGCTCGATTCCGCCGTGCGTTATGGACGTCCGGCGCCGGTGGTCTCAGACCGGATGCGCCAGGAGTTGATGCAAGCCGACTGGCCGGGCAACGTGCGCGAGCTTCGCAACGCGGCAGACCGCCTGGTGCTGGGCGTGGCGAGTGCGCCCGAGGGCGATTCGCTCGCGCCGTTGCCACTCAAGGAGCAGGTGGAGCGCTTCGAGCGCGCCGTGCTGCAAGAAGCCCTCGAACACAGCAAAGGCAACGTAGCCGCGACTGCCGAGGCGTTGCACGTGCCCAAGGCAACGCTGTACGAAAAACTCAAGCGTTACGGCTTGCACACACGCGGTCACGGCGAAGGGGGCGACGGCGGGCGCTGAAGCGTTGCATGTGTCCGAGGCGGCGCCGAAAAAAACAAAAGCGCCCCGAAGGGCGCCTGCGATGCAATGCGGTGAAGCGAGGTGAAGCGGCGTCAGGCTTGCTTGGCCAGCGCCTTTTCGATGAGCTTGTCGAGTTCGGCGTATTCCGGCTCGCCAACGTACTGCTTGAGCACCTTGCCGTCACGATCCACGACGAAGGTCGTCGGCGTGAGTTGCACGTTGCCGTACTGCTTGGCCACGCTGCCGTCGGAATCCATTGCCACCTTGAACGGCAACTGACGCGACTGCGCGTAGTTCATCACGTACATCGGCGGGTCGTAGCTCATGGCGACCGCGACGAATTCCAGACCCCGGCCCTTGTACTTCTCGTACGTCTGCACCATCGTCGGCATTTCTTTCATGCACGTCGTGCAGCTCGTCGCCCAGAAGTTGACGAGATAGACCTTGCCCTTGAGTTGTTCGGTGCCGACTTTCTGCCCGGAGAGTAGCGTGAACGTCGCTTCGGGCGCGCGCTTCTGTCCAGCGAACGTAAAGTACGCGGCAATCGCCACGACGGCGATGATCGCCACGGCGAGAATCTTGCTCAGGGGAGATTTGCGGGAGGTCGTCGCGCTCATGACACAGCCGTGTGAGTGATGGGTTTGTAGGGTGACGTCGATTCTACTCTGAATCTCAGCGCGTCGTGATGTCGCCCCCGGTGTGCATACGCTCGCGTCCGCGGGCGATGGCGTCGTCGAGATACGCACCGTAAAAGTCAGGCAGCCCAGCGCCAATCAAAGGGTCGGCCACGGGGCGTCCGCGTGTATCGAGGAACAAAACCGTCGGCGACACCTTGACGCCATGCGCGCGTGCCCACGCGACACCGGTTGTCGTCGAGCCGTCGAAGTCGCGCACGGTAGCGCTGCTGTCCAGACCGATCTCGCGCACCTCATATTTTCCGCTGCGCACGAGCGGCGCGAGTTCGCGCTGACGGATCGGGCCGCAATAGACGCAGTCGCGCAGCGACACCAGTGCGACCAGCGGCACGTCGAGCGACGCCGCGCGGCGGGCGTGGGTCGCGAAGTCCGTCGCCACCGGTACGGCAGCCTGCTGTTTTGCGGCCGTCTTGCCGTCGACCGGCGCCGTAGCCACGGCACCCTCGCGCGGATAGGTGACGCCCGTTGCCTGCGCCGATTCGCGTTTCGGCGTGGCTGGGCCTGCGACGCCGGCCGGTGCGGCGGCCGCCGCGCCAATGGCCGGCCCCGCCGTCAGCACGGCCAGCGATGCCGCCAGCCGGATGGCGATTCGCAGCAGTTCTGCTGGCCGGCGCACAGGCACGCGTTTGTACGGAGTCTTGAAGACTCCGGTGAACAACTCGCGGGGCAGGTGGGCAATGACGCGTTTCATGCCGCCGATGATACCGGGAACCGTGACGACGCGTTTTTCGTGTCGCAACACATGGCGGATAATGCGCGTTCGGGCGTTTTCTTCTCCTCCAACTTCCTCTCTCGCCTATGAATCGTGCTGTCCATGTTTGCATCATGCTTGCTGCGACGATGGTACTGGTCGCTTGTTCCCCTCGCTACGATTGGCGTGAGGTGCACGACAAGGGCGGCGCGTATGCGGTGACCTATCCCACGAAACCGACTCAGGATGCCCGCGAAGTGAAGTTCGCTTCGGGGCCGCTGCCGATGCGCATGCAAGCCGCGCGGGTCGATGCCGCTCTTTTTGCCGTTGGCGTTGTGACCCTTCCGAGCGACGATGCGACACTGCGTCAGACTGTCCTGGCCGAGTTGCAGCATGGGTTGCTCGCCAACGTGAACGAGGGTGCCGCCGCGCCTGTGCAGGTGATGGTGCGTCAAGCGGGCGACGCGCCTGCGATTCCGGGGCTGGCTGTCTCCGCACGAGGCTTGGCCAGCGACAAGACCGAGCGTTACGTCGCGGCCCGATTCGTCGGACGCGGTAACCACGTCTATCAGGTCGTCGTGCTCTCGACCAAAGCGCCCACGCAGGAACAAGTCGATCAGTTTCTGGACTCCTTCACGCTGGAGTAATGCCGTTACGATGACGGTGCTTCGCGATACTGCGCCGCCTCCCCGACGTGGTGAGCGTCAATTCCTTCACTGCCTGCGAGATCGGCAACCGTGCGCGCTACGCGCAGCACACGATGATAGGTGCGTGCCGACCAATGGTGTTGCGTCACCGCCCGGTGCAGAACGTCCTGAGCATCTGGGCGCAGTGCGCATTGCATTTCCAGCGCGCGGCCCGACAAGCGGCAATTCAACTGCCCCTGACGCGATAGCTGACACGCCTGCGCCTGCCTGACGCGTTCCGCCACGATCTCACTGCGCTCGCCGCTGGCCGGTGCGGCGAATGTCTCGGCGCTCAGCGCAGGCACTTCCACATGCAGGTCGATGCGGTCGAGCAGCGGACCCGAGAGACGGCCGCGATATCGCGCAACGGCTTCACTGGTACAACGGCAACTTCGCGACGGATGCCCCATATCGCCGCATGGGCACGGGTTCATGGCGGCCACAAGTTGAAAGGCGGCGGGGAAGGTGGCATGGCCGCCCGCGCGTGAGATCGTCACATGGCCCAGTTCCAGCGGTTCGCGCAGAACTTCGAGCACGCGCCGCTGGAATTCGGGCAATTCGTCAAGGAAGAGCACCCCCCGATGCGCGAGACTGATTTCGCCGGGGCGCGGGGCGCTGCCGCCGCCCACCAGCGCTGCTGACGACGCTGTGTGATGCGGCGCGCGAAACGGCCGTCGTCCCCAGTGCCGCATGTCGAAGCCCTGCGCACTCAGACTGGCCAGCGTAGCAGCCTCCACGGCTTGCGCCTTGCTCAACGCCGGGAGCAGCCCTGCCAGCCGTGTCGCCAGCATCGACTTGCCCGTACCCGGTGGTCCGTAGAACAGAATGTGATGCCCGCCTGCTGCCGCGACTTCCAGTGCGCGTTTGGCGTGCGCCTGTCCTTTGACATCCCCCATGTCGGGGGTGTCGGCGAGGCCTGCGGCGGCGCTGCCGCAGATTGCCGGCACTGCGAGCCCGCTCGGGACAACGGCTCGCGGTAGCGGTGTCGCCACCTCAGGCGCCGCGAGATGCGCGCAAACGTCGAGCAACGTACGCGCGCCGTAGACCGTGGCGTCTTCGACCAGCGCCGCTTCCTGCGCGCTGCCTGCGGGCAGTACCAGCGCGCGCGCCGAAGGCTCGGCCGCAATGGCGCTGGCCATGGCCAGGCCGCCACGTACGGCGCGCAACTCGCCCGTGAGTGACAACTCCCCCGCGAACTCGTGCGTGCGCAGCCCAGCCTCGGGCAACTGACCGCTGGCCGCCAGAATGCCGAGCGCAATGGGCAGATCGAAGCAGCCGGACGCCTTCGGCAAATCCGCCGGCGCCAGATTGATGGTAATGCGTCGCGCGGGGAATTCGAACCGGCAGTTCTGCAATGCCGAGCGCACACGCTCACGGCTTTCCTTGACCTCGGTGTCGGGCAGGCCGACCAGCGACAGACCCGGCAGCCCGTTGGCCAGATGCACCTCTACGGTGACGGCGCGTGCCGCCATTCCGGTGATCGCCCGGCTGCTGACAACTGCCAATGACATGATTCCTCCTCGTTCCCCGAACATCGCGATATGCATCGCATGCGTCGATGTTCGTCGCCAGACGGCGTGCGGCGCAACGTCTTATCGGACGAAATACGGGGAGTGGGGGCGTTTTCGGAATCGCGGCAGCGATAGGCAGGAAATACCCGCCGGAACTCAGGAGTATTCCGATAGCGAAACGGGATTTCGGGGGAGATTTCAAGCGGCGGGCGAGAGAAACCGCCCATCAGGGGCTTGCGCAGGCGCGCAGGCCCCGAAAACGACAGGGGGCGCCGTGGCGCCCCCGCGATTCGTCAGTCTTGTGCTTCGCTGCGCAGGTTTTCGAGTTCAGCCACGCGCTTTTCCAGTGCTTCGAGCCGCTCGCGCGTACGTGCGAGCACCTGCGCTTGCACGTCGAACTCTTCGCGAGTCACCAGATCGAGCCGGGTGAAGCCTTGATTGAGCAGGCTCTTGACGTTGCGCTCGATATCCTTGGCGGGCGATTGCTTGAGCATCTCGCTCACCTTGGCTTGCATGTCTTGCAGGATCTCGTTCGGTTTCATAAGCCTTCCTCTCTTCGTTTCCTTGCACCAATTTGGTGCTTGCACCGTCTGTGTGCTTCGCCGGGCCGGTCTGACCGGTGCAAGGTGGTGCATCGGGTGCGGACATCAATGTTGGCGCAACTCTATCACCGTTTCCGGCGCCCAGCCAGCGCAGGAAGCCGCCTAACCGTTACCCGGTAAGGATCTGACACGAGTCACGGGGCATGGTTGCTATTTCTCGCGTTGTTGGCAGGCCGCATCGTCACCGCAATTTTGCCAATTTTTTATCTCGAAATTCGTATCTTGCGCGTCGCAGCGCACGCAGATTCCGAGGCTGGCACGGGAGTTGCTCTACCCAGTCCGCAACCTGCCGCACGCTGTACCAAGACGTTGAATATCAACTTAGGGGAAAGTGATGAAAAAAGTGTCAACTGCGATGGCTGGCGTTGTGTTTTCTGGTGCGATGGCAATTTCCGCCGGCGCTTTTGCGCAGGCGAGCGCCGATGGCGCTGCCGCACCTGCCGCAGCACCGGCTGCGGCACCGGCCGATGCCGCAGCCGCCGCGGCCGAACCGCTGACGATTACCGCCAACATCGGTCTGTTCTCGGACTACCGCTTCCGCGGTATTTCGCAAACGGGCAAGCGTCCGGCGGTGCAGGGTGGTTTCGATCTCGCGCATGAATCCGGTCTGTATGCCGGCGTGTGGGCATCGAACATCAGTTGGATTTCGGATGGGAATTCGGCGGTAAGCGCCCCCATCGAGATGGATTTTTACGGTGGCTGGAAGAAGGAAATCATTCCTGACTGGACCATCGATTTCGGCGGTTTGCAGTATTACTACCCGGGCACTTACCCGTCCGGGGCATATTTCCCGCGTCCGCATACGTTCGAGCTGTATGCCGCCGTGGGCTGGAAAACCGTGACGCTGAAGTACTCGCACTCGTTGACCCGTCTGTTCGGTCTGGTGAGCCCTGATGGCCAGGATACGTCGAACAGCGGCTACCTCGACCTGACGGGCACCTACGATCTGGGCTTCTGGGGCATTTCCGCCGTGGGCCACGTGGGTCACCAGTGGGTGCACAACTTCGGCGCGGCGAGCTATACCGACTGGAAGATCGGCCTGTCGAAAGACCTGGGCAAGAACTTCTCCGTGTCGGTCTCTTACGTCGATACGAATGCCAACGAGAAGTACTACACCGCCGCGAATTCCGGCAAAGTGCTTTCCAAGGCAACGGTCGTCGTAGGGTTGTCGAAGACATTCTAAGGAGCGACTCATCATGAAGCTGATTACCGCAATTGTGAAACCCTTCAAGCTCGACGAGGTGCGTGAAGCCCTCTCGAACATTGGCGTGGCAGGCATTACGGTGACCGAAGTCAAGGGCTTCGGCCGTCAGAAGGGCCATACCGAGCTGTATCGTGGCGCAGAATATGTCGTCGACTTTCTGCCGAAGGTGAAGATCGAGGCGGTAATCGGCGACGCCTTGCTCGACCAGGCGATCGACGCCATCGAGCAGGCGGCCCGCACCGGCAAGATCGGCGACGGCAAGATTTTCGTGTCAAACGTCGAGCACGTGGTCCGCATCCGTACGGGAGAGACCGGCGAAGACGCGCTGTAAAGGTCCTACATAAAAGAGACAACAATCATGAAAAAACTGCTTGCCAAACTCCTGCTTGCCGCCGCTTTTCTCGGCGTTGCCGGCACCGTGAGCCTCGGCTCCACCGCCGCGCTAGCCCAGGACGCCTCGGCGCCCGCCGCCGCTTCCGAAGCCGCGTCGCCAGCACCTGCCGCTTCTGCCGCGACGCCAGCTGCTGCACCGGCAGCCGCAGCAGCAGCGCCAGCACCCGCTGCCGCCGCGCCTGCCCCCGTGCCGCCGAACAAGGGTGACACGGCCTGGCTGCTGACCTGCACCGCATTCGTAATTCTCATGACGCTGCCCGGTCTGGGCCTGTTCTACGGCGGTCTCGTCCGCTCGAAGAACATGCTCTCGGTGCTGATGCAGTGTTTCATCATCTTCTCGCTGGTGGTCGTGCTTTGGGCGATCTACGGTTACAGCATCGCGTTCACCGAGGGCGGGGCGTTCTTCGGCGGCTTCGATCGCCTGTTCCTGAAGGGCATGACGCCGGACTCGGTCGCCGCTACCTTCAGTAAGGGCGTGAATGTGCCGGAATACGCGTACATGGCGTTCCAGGCAGCCTTCGCGGCCATCACCTGCGCGCTGATCGTGGGTGCCTTCGCCGAACGCACCAAGTTCTCGGCCGTGCTGCTCTTCACCGTGATCTGGTTCACGTTCTCGTACCTGCCGATGGCCCACATGGTCTGGTTCTGGCCGGGCCCGGATGCCTACACCGACGCGGCTGCCGCCGACGCCGCCAATGCACACGCCGGCTGGCTCTTCCAGAAGGGCGCGCTCGACTACGCCGGCGGTACTGTGGTGCACATCAACGCCGCTATCGCGGGTCTGGTCGGCTCGTACATGGTGGGCAAGCGTGTGGGCTTCGGTAAGGAAGCGTTCAAGCCGCACTCGCTCACGATGACGATGATCGGTGCCTCGCTGCTCTGGTTCGGCTGGTTCGGCTTCAACGCCGGCTCGGGTCTGGAAGCCAACGGTGGCGCTGCGCTCGCATTCGTCAACACGTTGCTCGCCACTGCGGCTGCCACGCTGTCGTGGACGACCGGTGAGTGGATCGGCAAGGGCAAGCCGTCGATGCTCGGTGGCGCGTCGGGTGCCGTGGCCGGTCTGGTGGCCGTGACCCCGGCTGCCGGCTTCGTCGGTCCGATGGGCTCGATCGTGCTGGGCCTGCTGGCCGGCGTCATCTGCCTGTGGGGCGTGAACGGTCTGAAGCGTCTGCTCAAGGCCGACGATGCACTCGACGTGTTCGGCGTGCACGGCGTGGGCGGTATGCTCGGCGCGATTCTGACGGGGGTGTTCGCTGCCCCGTCACTGGGTGGCACGGGCATCTACGACTACGTGGCCAACAAGGTCGCCCCGGATTACTCGATCGCCGGTCAGGTCTGGATTCAGTTCCAAGGCGTGCTGACCACGCTCGTGTGGTCGGGTGTGGTGGCGTTCATCGCCTTCAAGATTGCCGACATCGTGCTGGGTCTGCGCGTGCCGGAAGACGAAGAGCGCGAGGGTCTGGACATCACCTCGCACGGTGAATCGGCCTATCACAACTGATTTCGGCCGATTCGTCTCAATCTATCTCATCGCACCGTTTAGGCTCGGCTTCGGCCGGGCCTGACGTCAACGAGCAGCACGAATCGGCAATGATTCGCCAATTCGTTATCGAGCCCCGTCTGGGGGCAAGCGAGAGGAGTTGCTGGGGCCGGTCGGACAGCCGGTTCCAGCCTTGCACGGGCCCCGAGAGGGCCCGTTTTTTTCGCTTGCGATTGCCGGCTTCGCCCCCATCTCCTCCCATCGCAGCATGGCACTGCACCTCCCCGATCCCGCCTGAGCGCGTGTTTTCTCCTGCGGTTGCCCGGCCGGCGCCGAGCCCGCACAGACGACATGGCCTGGTGCCCCTTCCGGGGGCATGGCGAACGGCGGGGGCGCCGGGCGTATGCTCTACAATCGATATTCCATCTGGATATGAGCGAAGCATGGTTCCGCATCTCGTCACGGCCCTGAAAGGCCCCCTGCTCGACCTGGAAAAGAAGATTCTCGATGCGACGCCCGGCATCGAGCGCTGGTTCCGGCTCGAGTGGCAGGAACATACGCCGCCGTTCTACTGTTCGGTCGACTTGCGAAACGCGGGCTTCAAGCTCGCGCCTGTCGACACCAATCTCTTCCCCGGCGGCTTCAATAATCTGGCACCCGAAGTGCTGCCGCTTGCCGTGCAGGCCGCCATGGCCGCGATCGAGAAGATCTGCCCCGACGCCAAGAACCTGCTGCTGATTCCCGAACGGCACACGCGCAATTCGTTCTATTTGCAGAACCTTGCCCGTCTGTCGACGATCATGCGCCACGCCGGGTTGAATGTGCGCCTGGGCAGCCTGTCGGACGACATCACCGAGCCCACGACCATCGAGCTGCCCGACGGCCAGCACGTTGTGATCGAGCCGCTCGAGCGTTCGCCGCGCCGGCTGGGGCTCAAGAATTTCGATCCGTGCTCGATCCTGCTCAACAACGATCTGTCGGCCGGTATCCCGCCGATTCTCGAGGGCTTGCACGAGCAGTACCTCCTGCCGCCGCTGCACGCGGGATGGGCTGTGCGCCGCAAGAGTCAGCATTTCGCGGCGTACGACGACATCGTCAAGAAATTCGCCAAGATGATCGACGTCGACCCATGGATGCTCAACCCGTACTTCGCGAAGTGCGAGGGCATCGATTTCGATGAGCGCGTCGGCGAAGAGAAACTTGCCGATACGGTCGACGCGGTACTCAAGAAGATCAACAAGAAGTACCGGGAGTACGGCATCACCGAGAAGCCGTTCGTCGTGATCAAGGCCGATGCCGGTACCTACGGCATGGGCGTGATGATGGTGCACGACGCCGCCGAGATCAAAAACCTGAACCGGCGCGAGCGCACCAAGATGAGCGTGGTGAAGGAGGGCCTCGAAGTGCACGACGTGATCGTGCAGGAAGGTGTTTACACGTTCGAGCGCATCAACGAAGCCGTGGCCGAGCCGGTCGTGTACATGATCGACCGCTATGTGGTTGGCGGCTTCTACCGGGTGCACACCGGGCGCGGCACCGACGAGAACCTCAACGCCCCCGGCATGCACTTCGTGCCGCTCGCCTTCGAGCACACGGCGCTGCCCGACGTCCATGCGAAGCCGGGCGCGGCGCCGCCCAACCGGTTCTATATGTATGGTGTGGTGGCGCGTCTCGCGCTGCTTGCGGCGTCGGTCGAACTCGAGCGTACCGATCCGGATCCGGAAACCTATTGACGACGCAGGACCGATGCGGCTGCGAGTGACGTTCGCTTGCCGCCTTTCGGTCTTGTCGTCTATTTGAGAAATTTCTGAATTTGATGTGAGGTCGCGCTTGTACGGCGGCCTTTGTCGTCCCTCGTGCTGAGAGACGAAAAGAAAAAGACGCCCGGCTGGCCCCCCGACTAGCCGGGCGTCACATTTACCGGCCGCCTCATGCAACGGCCGGAAATCGGGGCTTCCCTGAGCGGGCCCCCCCGCAAACTGGTTCCTGTGCGTTCCTTTCGGTTTTCGGATCGGTGTACTGTGCCGATCCGTCGTCCGGTTTTCATCAGTAATGACCTGATGATGCGACCGTTTGACGCGTCCAACATCCCCCGAATGGGGGATGTCCGTACGTGATCGGGTGGAATAGGAAATTTCCTCGGAATTGTCTGCGCTGGGAGGAATACCGGAATGCAAGGGGATGTACGTACATGCCTTCGTCAAATCCATCAATTGCCGGTGCCGATGCTCGGCTATCTACCGCTATGGCTGGAGACGCTGCGCATATGGCTGGCGGCAGACGGGGTAGCGGCGTTCTGGTGTCACGCGTCCGGCGAATCGGTCGATGTATCGGACATACCGAGCATATCGAGCATGTCGAGCATATCGGACGCCACCTGCTGGTACGCGCCGCAAGCTCCCATGTCGGCCTGCGAACGGCTCGCGGCCACCGGCTGGGCGATGCCGTCGGTGGCGGAGTTGCAACGCTCGCTCTCGCACGGTGAACTGCTGCGTGGCCACGCGCGGCGATCGAGAGGCTGTCCAGGGGCGTTGCCCACGACGTTTCGTCGTCCCCTCGAACTGGACCGCTGTCTTCCCGACGGCGACTTGCTCGACGTCTGCCTGTTGCCGATGCCCAGGGCAGCGGGGGCGGCCGGTGAGGGACAGGCGCGCGCCGATTCGTCCGCTGCCGTGCCCATCGGCGCCTTGCGATTGCTAGTGTCGCGCCGCAGATCGCGTCCGCGTTTCAGTGCGCGTGAAGTCACCGCGTTCGAGACGGCTGCCGCAGAGTTCACTACGGCGCCCGAGCGTCCCACGTTCCCGCCGCTGACGGCCATGGCGCCACCCGTGCCCAATTTGTGGCCGGAGGCGTGCGGCGCTATCGGCGACGACGTGGCCGGTACGCTCGTCTGGCATCGGCGGCAGCCGGAGTGGGCCGATCCCGCCGCACTGGCGCTCATGCACCGGGTCTGGCGGCCCATGACGGGGCGCGCGTGGCCCGATGCGTGTGTGGTGGTGCAAGCGTGTCAGTCGCTGGCCGACGAGCTGACGCTTCACCCGTCGGACGCCTCTTCGCCGGGCATGTCCGGCGTGCAGGTCTGCAAGGCGGTGGTGGTGCCCGGCGGCACGTTGCATCTGCACGCCACGCATTTGTGCGGCATGGGTGGCAGGGCGACCGACCGCGTGCGCATCGCCCTGCATCTTGCCGTGCCGCCCGCCATTCGCCTGTTGCAACGGCTCTGGGGGACAGCGCTCACGCCCGTCCAGCGGGAGATTGCGATGCGTCTGCTGGCCGGACAGTCGCGCTCACAGACGCGCGAGGCTTGTGCAATCGGCGTGCAGACGCTCAAGACACATCTATCCCTCATGCGCTCGCGTCTCGACCCTGTGCGAGACGCGTCGCTACTCCTGGGTCTCGGCGGTTCGGGGGCGAGCGCAAACGCCGAGCGGATGTGAGGTTTGCGCAGGCCGTGCGCGCGCCGGACGGCTTGCCGGCACGCAGCGGCAAAACGGCGCCTCGGCTAGAATAGACGTCTGTCGCCGCAGCCTGCGGTGTTTGCATCCGAACCCCCCAAGACCTCCGCCGATCGATGCAGATTCTCTTTATCGCCGACCCGCTTGACCAGTTCAAAACCTACAAGGACACCACGTTCTCGATGATGCGCGAGGCTGCGCGCCGCGGGCACCGCATCTTCGCGTGCGAGTTGCACGAGATGGCGTGGTATGGCGCAAAGGTCGATGCGCGCGTGAAGGAAATTCGCCTGACGGGCGATGCGGATGCCTGGTACGAGGTCGCCGACATTCGTGTGGCGGCGCTCACCGAATTCGACGCCGTGCTCATGCGAAAGGACCCGCCATTCGACATGGAGTACATCAACGCCACATGGCTGCTGGAAGTTGCCGAGCGGGCCGGGGCTCGCGTATTCAATAAGCCGAGCGCGATTCGAGATCACTCCGAAAAGCTCGCCATTGCCGAGTTTCCCCAGTTCGTGGTGCCGACGCTGGTGACGCGTGACGCGGCGCGACTGCGCGCCTTTCACGCCGAACATGACGACGTGATCTACAAGCCGCTCGACGGCATGGGGGGCACGGGCGTGTTCCGCATTGGCCCGGACGGCCGCAACCTCGGCTCGGTGGTCGAGATGCTTGGCGAATACGGGGCATGCTCGGTGATGGCGCAGCGCTTCATCCCTGAAATCAAGGCGGGTGATAAGCGAGTGCTCGTGATCGGCGGCAAGGTTGTGCCGCATTCGCTGGCGCGCATCCCGCAAGGCAACGAAGTGCGCGGCAACCTCGCGGCCGGCGGGGTGGGCGAAGCGCGCGATCTGTCTGCACGCGATCGGCAGATTGCCGAAACACTTGCCCCGATTCTCTGGCAACGTGGCCTGCTGCTCGTGGGGCTCGACATCATCGGCGATTACCTCACGGAAGTGAACGTCACGAGTCCGACGTGTTTCCAGGAAATCACGGCGCAGACCGGTTTCGACGTGCCGAAGATGTTCATCGACGCGCTGGAACTGGCGGTCTGAGGAAACGCGGGGCCGTTGTCCGGCAAATCGCTTGGAGCGGCCCCTAACTTGATGAAAATTCGGGGTTTTTGCGCGCCTGCTAAAATGAGAATCCCAAAATCGACAGGTGCGCGTTCGTCGTTGTGTTTGTATCCCGAACACCCGCGGCGCCCGGCGTGCCTAGCATCATGGCTGGAATTCTGATTATTGCCCACGCACCGCTCGCCTCGGCACTTCGCGAGTGTGTTTCGCACATCTACGGCGGTTGTCCGTCGAACATCGGCGCGATCGACGTCGTTCCCGACCAGGACACGGCGGCGCTTGTCGACGTCGCCCGTGAACGCCTTGCACAGTTGCAGGAAGAAAATGGCGTGCTGGTCCTCACCGACTTGTTCGGCGCCACGCCGTCGAATGTCGCGGCGCAACTCGTCGGACCGAAAGTGCGTGTGCTCGCCGGGGTGAACCTGTCGATGCTCATCAAGGCGGTGTGCTATCGCTCCGTGCCGCTCGACACACTGACGGAGAAGGTGCTTTCGGGCGGATCTAAAGGTATTCTCGAAGTCGGCGCGGGTGCGCCGGCCATACACACTACGTCACACTGAAACATGCTTCGACAAGAAACGACGATCGTAAATAAATTGGGCCTGCATGCCCGGGCATCTGCAAAGCTGACGCAACTGGCGGCGAAATTTCAGAGTGAGGTCTGGCTGACCCGGAATGGTCGGCGCATCAATGCGAAGAGCATCATGGGGGTCATGATGCTGGCTGCCGGGATCGGCTCGACGGTCGAAGTGGAGACCGAAGGCGCTGACGAACAACAAGCCATGGATGAAATCCTGGCCCTCATTGCGAACAAGTTCGGCGAAGGGGAATAAGGCGGCGCTGCGGCGAAATGCGGTGGAGTGCGGCGCATCGCAGGCGCACCGCCGAGCGCGGACCGTGCCTGCGCCGGAGCGCTGCCCACCGCTTCGAACGCCATCCCGAACGCAGCGAAAAAACATAGATTACGATCGAATCATTCGCCTCTGAACTGGGGGGACTTCCTTGTCTTTCACCCTGCACGGCATTCCCGTTTCCCGCGGCATCGCGATCGGACGCGCCTATTTGCTCGCGCCCGCCACGCTCGATGTGCCGCACTATTTGCTCGATCCGTCTCAGATCGACGACGAAATTGCGCGCTTTCGCGGCGCTCAGGCGAGCGTCCAGCACGAACTTGATACCCTCAAGGCAGAACTACCGGACGACGCGCCCGGTGAGATGGGGGCGTTCCTCGACGTTCACTCGCTGATCCTCAACGACACGCTGCTGGCCGATGCCGTCCTCAAGCTGATTCGCGAACGCCGCTATAACGCGGAATGGGCGCTGACCACTCAGCTTGAGGTGCTCGTCGCCCGCTTCGAAGACATCGACGACGAGTATCTGCGCGAGCGCCGCGCAGACATCGAACAGGTGGCCGAGCGCGTGCTCAAGGCGCTTGCCGGCGCGCCCGGCATCCGCCATGTGGTGGCCGAGACGCCGCGTGACGACATGATCGTCGTGGCCCGCGACATTGCGCCGGCCGACATGCTGCAATTCAAGTCGCAGACGTTCAAAGGGTTCGTCACGGATCTGGGCGGCAAGACGTCGCATACGGCCATCGTGGCCCGCAGTCTGGGGATTCCGGCGGCTGTCGGCGTGGCGCAAGCCAGCCTGCTCATCAAGCAGGACGACGTCATCATCATCGACGGGGACAGCGGCATCGTCATCGTGGATCCGGCGCCGATCGTGCTCGAAGAGTACAGCTACCGGCAAAGCGAGCGTGCGCTGGAAGAGCGTCGCTTGCAGCGTCTCAAGCACTCGCCCGCACAGACCATCGACGGCACACCCATCGAACTGTTTGCCAACATCGAGTTGCCGGAGGATGCGAAGACCGCCGTGGCGGCCGGTGCCGTCGGCGTGGGACTGTTCCGCACGGAATTCCTTTTCATGAACGAGAAGGAAGCCCCGGAGGAAGAGGCGCAGTTCGAGGCGTACAAGCGTGCCGTCGAGGCGATGAAGGGGCTGCCGCTCACGATCCGGACCATTGACGTGGGCGCCGACAAGCCGCTCGACAGTCATGAGACGTATGAGACTGCGCCGAATCCCGCGCTGGGCTTGCGGGCCATTCGCTGGAGCCTGTCGGAGCCGCGCATGTTCCTGACGCAGTTGCGGGCGATTCTGCGCGCTTCGGCATTCGGTAAGGTGCAAATCCTGTTCCCCATGCTCGCGCATGCGCAGGAGATCGATCAGACGCTGGAACTCGTGCGAGAAGCGAAGTCGCAGCTCGATGCGGCCGGGCTGCTCTACGATCCGGGCGTGAAGCTGGGGGCGATGATCGAGGTGCCGGCCGCCGCGCTCACGGTCTCGATGTTCCTGAAGCGGCTCGATTTCCTGTCCATCGGCACGAACGATCTGATTCAGTACACGCTGGCGATCGATCGCGCGGACAATGCCGTCGCCCATTTGTACGACCCGCTGCATCCGGCTGTGCTGCGTCTGATCGCCATGACTATCCGCGAGGCACATGCGTTCGGCGTGCCGGTGGCGGTATGCGGCGAAATGGCGGGCGATCCGACGGCGACGCGGTTGCTGCTCGGCATGGGGCTGCGGGAGTTTTCGATGCATCCGAGCCAACTGCTGCAGGTCAAGCAGGAGATCCTGCGAGCGCACCTGCCGGACCTGGAGCGGCCGGTTCAGGAACTGCTGGCGGCGACCGAGCCGGAAGAGATGCAGGCGGCGCTGGCGCGTCTGGCAGTCGCGTAACGCACTGACCGCCGGGCCGGGGCCTGAACGTCCCTGAAATGAGAAGCGGGCGCTCCGATAACGGGGCGCCCGCTTTTTTTTACGGCGATTCGGTTCGCGGTGTTCCGTGCCGCTGACCGCAAACCTTGCACTCGGGATTGCGCGCGCAGTGCATGGTGTGCCAACTCATCTTGCGCCCATCGAGCATTTGCAGACGGCCGACCAGCGGCACACCTACGCCCGTGATGAGCTTGATGGCCTCGGCCGCCTGCATGCTGCCGATGATGCCCACCAGCGGGGCCAGCACCCCCATCGTCGCGCAGGCCTGTTCGGGGAAGGGCTCGTCCGCGGGGAAGATGCACTCATAGCAGGGCGAGGCGTCATCGCGCACGTCGAAGACGCTGATCTGGCCGTCAAAGCGCAAGGCCGCGCCGGACACGAGCGGGACGCCCGCCGCCACGCAGGCGCGATTGACCGCGTGACGCGTGGCGAAGTTGTCCGAGCCGTCGAGCACCACGGTGGCGTCGCGCGCCAGTGCTGTGAGCCGTGCTTCGTCCACACGTTCGTTGACGACGTCGACGATCACGTCCGGATTGATTTGCGCGATGCGCTCGCGTCCGGAGATGACCTTGGGACGGCCCACACTCCGTGTGTCGTGGAGGATCTGGCGTTGCAGATTGGTGAGATCGACATCGTCGTCGTCGATCAGCGTGATGCGTCCGACGCCCGATGCCGCCAGATAGAGGGCTGCGGGCGAGCCCAGGCCGCCCGCCCCCACGATCACGGCATGGGCCGCGAGCAGACGCGCCTGGCCCTCGATACCGAGTTCGTCGAGCAGGATGTGGCGGGAGTAACGCAGCAACTGGTCGTCGTTCATCGCAAACCGGAGTGGAATAAAAAAACCGTGCCGGCTTTCGCGGGCACGGTTTGTAGTGTAAAGCGGATGCTTACTTCTTGTCCGCCGGCTTGGCCGGTACGACGGTGTCGGTCTTCGGGTCCGTCTTGGCACCGGCTGCGGGCGCCGCAGCCTTCGAAGCGTCCTTCGGCATCGGGCCGGCGTTGGCCTCCAGGCGCGACTTCGTGCGCTGGACCGGCTCGCCCTTGAGCTGATGGATGGCCTGCTGGAGCATGAAGTCGTCGGTGCTGCCCAGATCCGGCAGGCGTTCTTCACGTTCCTTCTTGCGCTCTTCCGGCGTCTTCTTCGCGTTCTCTTCCTCGAGGCGGCGCAGTTCTTCCAGGCGGCGGGCTTCGCGGGCGTCGATTTCCTTCTGCTCGTCAGGCGTTTGCGTGTTGTGCAGATGGTTCTGGTAATCGATTTCGCGCGTGACCAGCACATCGTCCGGATCGCCCTTCGGATTCTGGTCGACCGGCACGTCCGGCTTGATACCGATGGACTGGATCGAGCGGCCGCTCGGCGTGTAGTAGTACGCCGTGGTCAGACGCAGGGCGGTGTCCGGCGACAACTGGCGCACGGTCTGCACCGAGCCCTTGCCGAAGGTCGTCTTGCCCATGATCAGCGCGCGCTTCGAATCCTGCAGCGCACCTGCCACGATTTCCGAAGCCGACGCGGAGTAGGCGTTCACGAGCACCACCATCGGCACCGTCTTCCAGATGGCAGCTTCGCCCTTGAGCGGATCGTCCGGGCTTGCCGACAGACGGTAGTTGTCGAACGTGGCCGTGTACTTCTGCTTGGCGTCTTCGATCTGACCGTTGGTCGTCACGACCGTGGCACCTTCCTTCAGGAAGGCTGCGGACACGCCGACTGCGGACTGGAGAATGCCGCCGCCGTTGTTACGCAGATCGAGCACCAGACCCTTGAGCGGTTGGTCCTTGGCCAGTTCCTGGAGTTTCTTGGCCAGATCCGGCACGGTGCGTTCCTGGAAGCTCGTGATGCGGACGTAACCGATACCCGGTTCGAGCATCTTGCCCTTCACGCTCTGCACACGAATTTCCGCACGTACGATCGACACCGGGAAGGTACGCTCTTCCGCCTTGCGGAAGATCGTCAGCGTGACCTTGCTGCCGGGGGCGCCGCGCATGCGCTTGACTGCCTGGTCGAGGGTCATGCCGCGCACGGGCTTGTCGTCGATACGGGTGATCAGGTCGCCGGGCTTCAGACCTGCCTTGAAGGCCGGACTGTCTTCGATCGGGGAGATCACCTTCACGAGGCCGTCTTCTTGCGAAATCTCGATGCCGAGACCGGCGAAGCGGCCACGCGTCTGCTCTTGCAGTTCCTTGTATTCGTCCTTGTCGAGGTACGACGAGTGCGGATCGAGGCTCGACACCATGCCCTTGATCGCTGCGGTCAGCAGCTTCTTGTCGTCCACCGGCTGTACGTACTCACGCTTGATCTGACCGAACACTTCGGCCAGCAGACGAAGCTGCTCGAGCGGCAATGGCGTGGTAGCGCTTTGTGCGGATGCCTGCGAAAACGCGAGGGTGGCAGCCGCACCGGTCGCGAGGCCCAGCACGATCAGGCCGATGTGTTTGAGGGTTTGGCGCATATAGGCGTGGAAATTCCGGATTTTTCGGGGCGCCCGCCAATGGGCGCGCGCACTTTGGCGAAGTATAACCGTTTGCCCGCAGGGCGGACATTGCCCATTCGACAGGAGCTTTTCCTGAGTGGTTCGACAAAAAGTTCCGTTCGACCTGCCGTTGTGACGGGTTTTTGGGCGGTCGCCCTCCGATAGCGCGTGGCGTTGGCAGGCAGAATGCGCTTCGGCAGGCGACGCGAGGCGAAAATGAGATACCGCCAAAGCCGCCGAAATCGTGTTACCGGGTATTACGGGCGGGGCGGGAGGCGTGGGGGGCGCACCGCGGTGGCGGTGCGCCCGGTTCCGGCTATCGCGTCGGGCGATAGTCGGGGATTACTTCGACTTCCCTTGCGCGGCGACGGCAGCCAGCGCGCCGGCGATCTTTGCCTGATCGCCGAGATAGTAATGGCGGATCGGCTTGAGGTCGGCGTCCAACTCGTACACGAGCGGCGTGCCGTTCGGGATGTTCAGGCCGGCGATGTCGTCGTCCGAAATGTTGTCGAGGTGCTTGATGAGCGCGCGCAGCGAATTGCCGTGGGCGGCAACGAGCACTTGCTTGCCGGAACGCACGGCCGGCGCAATCGATTCGTTCCACAGCGGCAGCACGCGAGCCACGGTGTCCTTCAGGCACTCGGTGAGCGGAATCTCTTCGCGCTTGAGCTTGGCGTAACGCGGATCGTTGTAGGAACTGCGCTCGTCGTCCGCTGCCAGCGGGGGCGGCGGGGTGTCGTAGCTGCGGCGCCAGACGTGAACCTGCTCGTCGCCGTACTTGGCGGCGGTCTCGGCTTTGTTCAGACCGGCCAGCGCGCCATAGTGACGCTCATTCAGACGCCAGCTATGCACCACGGGAATCCACATCTGGTCCATGACGTCCTGCACGTGCCATAGGGTGCGGATCGCGCGCTTGAGGACCGACGTGTAGGCGAGATCGAATTTGAAGCCGGCTTCGGCGAGCAGATTGCCGGCCTGGCTGGCTTCGGCGACGCCCTTTTCGGTCAGGTCGACGTCGATCCAGCCGGTGAAGCGATTTTCCTTGTTCCACGTCGATTCGCCGTGGCGGATGAGAACGAGCTTGTACATGATGAGCAAACTTCAGTCAGAGTTGGAAAGCGGGGGCGGCCGATGGCACGGAGGCAGTTCGCAGCGCCTTGCGCGACAACGCCCGGCAAGGGCTTTGCGGCAGCAATTCAGGGACATTCGGGGTAGCGGTGAAGGGGCCACCGATGTCCGGCGCAGCGATTGGCAACGCGATCCGTCGGCGCAATCACGGATTATTTTATAATGATCGGATTCTTTTGATCTTTTTCAGGTGGTTTGTGAAGTTCTTTTCCGATTACACCAACCTCGCGCTGATCGCGATTGCCCTCGTTTCGGGAGGCATGCTGGCCTGGCCGGTCTTCAAGCGCGGCGGTCGCGGACTGTCGACCATCGAAGCGACCCAGCTCATTAACCGTAAGGGCGCTGTGGTGCTCGACGTGCGCTCGGGAGAGGAATTCGCCGCCGGCCACCTGCCGTCCGCGCGAAACGTGCCGCTCGACGACGTGGAGCAAAAAATCGCTCAGGTCATCAAAAACAAGGCGGCACCGGTACTTATCGTGTGCAAGAGCGGTCAGCGCTCGGCGCGCGCTCAGACGCTGTTGCGCAATCTTGGCTATGCTGAGGCGTTCAGCCTCCAGGGTGGCATCGCCGCCTGGCAGGAAGCCGGTTTGCCGGTCGTCAAGTAATCGAGGAGTTGCAAGTCATGCCGAAGATCGTGATGTACAGCACGCAAGTGTGCCCGTATTGCCAGATGGCGGAACGTCTGCTGCGCCAGCGCGGCGTTCAGGACATCGAGAAGATCCTGATCGACAAGGAACCCGTCCGCCGCGAGGAAATGATGACGCGCACGGGCCGCCGTACGGTGCCGCAGATCTACATCGATGAGCGTCACATTGGCGGTTACGACGATCTGTCGGCACTGGATCGTGCCGGTGGCCTCCTGCCGCTCTTGCAAGCGGCCTGATACCGCCTGAAAATAGTGCGCCCAGCCGCGTGCCTACGTGGCTGTCTCATACCAAGGAAACGAAATGTCCGACCAGAATCAGCCGTTTTTCAGCATCCAGCGCGCTTACCTGAAAGATCTGTCGCTCGAGCAGCCGAACTCGCCCGCGATCTTCCTCGAGCAGGAGATGCCGACCGTCGAAGTGCAACTGGACGTCGCCGCTGAGCGTCTGGCCGAGGAAATCTTCGAAGTCGCCGTGATCGCCACCGTGACGGCCAAGATCAAGGACAAGGTCGCGTTCCTGGTCGAAGGCAAACAAGCCGGTATTTTCGAAATCCGCAATGTGCCGGTCGAACAGCTCGATCCGCTCATCGGCATCGCTTGCCCGACGATCGTCTATCCGTACCTGCGTGCCAACGTGGCCGACGCCATCAGCCGTGCCGGCTTCCAGCCGATCCACCTGGCCGAAGTGAACTTCCAGGCGCTGTACGAGCAACGTCTGGCACAACTGGCCGAGCAACAAGCGGCCAACGGCGAGACGCCGGCACCGGGCATCGTCATGCCCGACGGCTCGTCCGCTCAGACTCACTAAGCGCTTTGCGCTTGATCGGCGCGATGGCCGGCCCCGTGCCGGCTTTCGCGTCGAGGCCCCCTTCATGAAGATTGCCGTATTCGGTGCAGGTGCCTGGGGCACCGCAATGGCGAGTCACATGGCAGTACGCCATGACGTTGTCCTTTGGGCGCGCGACGTTGCGCTCGTGAAGCAACTGGCCGCCTCCCACGAGAATTCCGCCTACCTCCCCGGTTCCACGCTGTCTCCCCGTTTGCGATTCGAAGCCGATTTCGCGACGGCGCTGGCGCATGGCACGGGGGAACACGCCTTGTGCGTCGCAGCCGTGCCCGTCGCAGGCTTGCGCGCATTGGCTGGCCATATGGCGCTCGCCGCCCATCCGCCGCAGAACCTGATCTGGCTCTGCAAGGGCTTTGAGGCGGACACCGGGCTGCTGCCGCATCAGATCGTTGCCGAGGTTTTCCCGCAGGTTGCGGGTGGTTCGCTCTCGGGGCCGAGCTTTGCGCGCGAAGTCGCGCAGGGCCTCCCGGCAGCGCTGACCATTGCCAGCGCGGTGCCGTCGCTGTGCGAGCTGACGATCGCTGCCTGCCATTTCGACGCCCTGCGCATCTATTCGAGTGACGATCTCGTCGGTGTCGAAGTAGGGGGCGCCGTAAAGAACGTGCTCGCGATTGCCACGGGTGTGAGCGACGGTCTGGGTTTGGGGCTTAACGCCCGCGCAGCGCTGGTGACGCGCGGTCTGGCCGAAATGACCCGCTTGGGCGTTGCGCTGGGCGGTAAGCCCGAGACGTTCATGGGGCTGACGGGCATGGGCGATCTGATCCTGACGGCAACCGGCGATTTGTCGCGCAACCGCACGGTGGGATTGCAACTGGCGACAGGAAAATCGCTCGACGACGTGCTGGCGTCGTTGGGACATGTCGCCGAAGGCGTACGATGTGCACGTGCGGTGCGTGATCTGGCCCGTGCGCACGGCGTCGAAATGCCGATTACCGACGCGGTATGCGCCACATTGTTCGAGGGTTTGCCTGCCCGCGCGGCGGTGGAAGCCCTGCTGCGGCGCGATGCCCGCGCTGAGCGCGAGGGCGACGTGGGCTAAACGCGTCACCGCATGTTGCGCCGTCAACGCGACGGCGTCAGGTTTCGCGTGGCTTGCCGATGATCCGCTGCGGGATTGCCGGTGAGCCGTTTCCCCGGTGGCGCAATCCCGTCGCCGGCACTCGCAACAAGGGAGTCGAGCCCATGTCGCAAGTTTCCCGTCTGCACGCCTCCCAAGGCGACATCACCCAATCCCCCGTCGATGCCATCGTGAATGCCGCGAACGAGCTGTTGCTCGGTGGTGGTGGCGTCAATGGAGCGATCCATCGCGCGGCCGGCCCAGAACTGCTCGAAGCCTGCCGCAAACTTCACGGCTGTCCCACCGGGCAGGCAAAGCTCACCCCAGGATTTCGCCTCAAGGCGAGGTTCGTGATCCATGCGGTCGGCCCGGTCTGGAGCGGCGGCGCTGACGGCGAACCCGCCCTGCTGGCAAGTTGCTACCGGGAAAGCCTGCGTCTGGCATCGGAACATGACTGCCGGAGTGTGGCCTTTCCGGCGATCAGTTGCGGCATCTTTGGCTATCCGGCCGAACTCGCCGTGCCGTTGGCCGTGTTCACCGTGCTCGATGCGCTGCCTCACTTCCCGAACATCGAACGTGTGGAGTTCGTCTGCTTCGACGCCCCGATGCTGGCACGCTATCAAGCGGAACTCGCCAGTCAGGCCCCCTCGGCGTAACCCTGCTGGCGCCATGCTTCGAAGACCACTACGGCGACCGTATTCGACAGATTGAGGCTCCGGTTGCCGGGGCGCATCGGCAGGCGCACGCGTTGCGTGGTGGTGAACGTGTCGAGCAATTCCGGCGCGAGGCCACGCGTTTCCGAGCCGAAGATGAACCAATCGCCTGGTGCGAAGGACAACTCGCCAAAGGGGCGCGAACCGCGTGTCGTCAGCGCGAACATCCGCGCCGGGTCGGGTGTCTCGGCAGCCAGAAACGCACGCCAGTCCGGGTGGACCTTCATCTCTGCGTACTCGTGATAGTCAAGCCCCGCGCGGCGCATACGCGCGTCGTCCAGTGGAAAGCCGAGCGGTTCGATCAGATGCAGCCGTGCGCCGGTGTTGGCACACAGGCGAATCACGTTACCCGTGTTCGGCGGAATTTCAGGGGAGACGAGAACGACGTTGAACATGAGCGTTGGGGGGCAGAGTTACAGAGAAGACGGGGTACGCAATACGACAGCCGCAAGGACGTGCGTTGCGCCGGCATGCTTGAGCGCGGCGGCTGCAGCATCGCAGGTCGCGCCGGTGGTCATGACGTCGTCGACTAGCACGATGCGGCGTCCGCGGGCGTGGTCGTTTGCGACGAAAGCGCCGCGCAAATTGCACCTGCGCGCTTCGCGGGACAGGCGCTGCTGTGTGGCAGTCGATCGCTCACGTCGCAGCACATGGGCGCTGGCGGGCAGATTCGCACGACGGGATGCCACCCGCGCCAGTTCCCAAGCCTGATTGAAACCACGCGACGCGAGTCGTGAGGGGGCAAGCGGTACGGGCACCAGCAGCGGTGTCGCGTCACCACGCGCCGTCAACGCGTCGCCCAGGCGTTCGCCGAATTCGCGAGCGAACGGCAGGGCGTTATGGTATTTCAGACGAATCATCAGCATATCGAGTGGCGCCACGTAGTCTGCGAGCGTCAATGTGGCGTCGAATGCGGGGCGGTGCCGCAGGCATTGTCCGCAGACGATGGGTGATTGAGTGCGGCAAATTGTCGCACCTTCGGCATGGGGTGTCCTTGCGTCCTCCATCGGTGACGCCAGCGATGGCAATGCGGCGGCACATTGCTGGCAACGCAGCGGCGCGTCGGACCGGGCGGCGTCGAATGCCCGTGCGCAATCCGAGCAGATTTGTCGCGCAGCGCGCCGGCGGCAGACCGCGCAGTGGTCCGGCAACGCCACGCGCAGCAGTCCACCGGCAAACCTGGCGAGCATGGGGAAAGTGGCGTGAGGGATGGGCAAGGCGATAGTAGGGACAAAGTGATGTGGCGGGCGGAACTGCCTGCGCCGTCAGGTGCGGAGATCGGTCTGGGCCGGGCCGCTTGGCGGTGCCCGATGCATTCGGACAGCAACGAGTATACTGCCGACTCGCCTTTTTGCCCGTCCCATGAAGCCTTCAGCCGCTCCCCAAACCCCGTCCTCAGCGTTCTCCGCCCGCTTTTTGCGCACCGCGTTCGACCGCCGCGCGCCGAACTGGCACGAGGCCGATTTCCTGATGCGGGAGGTGGCGTCGCGGCTCGCGAGCCGGCTCGATTACATCAAGCTCAAGCCCAAACGCGTGCTGGATGTCGGATGTGGCACGGGCGGCGACTTGCTGAACTTCGGCGAACGCTATCCCGACGCCTATCGCGTAGGCCTGGATGCCTCGTTCGCGATGGCCAAAGCGGCCGCTGCGGCAGGGGCGACGACTGGCTGGCGCCGGCTGCTGCGCACTGCGCCGCCGTACGGTGTGGTGCAGGGCGATTTCTCGGCCCTTCCGTTCGCCTCGCGCACATTCGATCTGGTGTGGTCGAATCTCGCACTTCACTGGTATCGCGAGCCGCATCGCGTCATTCCCGAGTGGCATCGCGTGCTGAGTACGGATGGATTGCTGATGTTCTCGGCCTATGGCCCCGACACGCTGCGCGAACTGCGCGCGGCATGGGCGGAAGTCGATGACGTTGCGCACGTGCTCGAGCCGACGGACATGCACGATCTGGGAGACATGATGGTCGCAAGCGGCTTCGATACGCCTGTCACGGACATGGAGCGCCTCACGCTCACGTTCGAATCTCCGGATACGTTGTTGCGCGACGTCCGTCTGCTTGGCGTAAATCCGTTGCCGGAGCGTCGTAGCGGGCTCACAGGGAGGGCGCGCCTTGCGGCCTTGCGCGCGGCGTTGGAGCGTCAGCGCGGGCCGGATGGCACGATTGCGCTGACTTTCGAGCTTGTCTACGGTCACGCCTGGAAAATTCCCGAAAAGACCGATGCAGCAGGCAACGCCGTCGTTCGTATTCAGGACATTGGGCGCGGCGGCCGGCCTCGCTGAGCGTCATCCGCGAACGCGTTTCGGCATATGCCTGCGCGTTCGACGGGTTCACGGCGATATTCCGCCGATTTCCCGATTCCCCAAGCTGCAGTTGCTAGCGTAGAGCGTTTCGCAGGTTCCCAAATACCCCGCCGCATCCTGCGTCCTACACGACTATGCAGGTGTTCCGCGCTCGTCCCGTTCGCTTAAATGACGCTTCACGGCGTGCATGAACGAAGGACTTTGCGAACCGCAATCCCTCCGCCACGCCATTGCGTCGCCTTCGGGCGGGACTTCGGGAGGTAGGGGTGGGGTATCAGCACGAAACGTTGGCGGTGCCGCCGCAGGTCGGGCCCGAAGCAAGCAACAAAACACGCGACGACCTGCTGTTGCGCGTCGGTGGCGCATTCCTGCAACCGACGGCTCCTGTCTTCACGGCGATTGACGGTTTGTGTCTCGCCACGGTTCACCTCAAGCTGGAGGGACTGAATCCCGCCGGTTCCATCAAGCTCAAGACTGCGCTTCACCTGATCGAAGATCTGGAAGCGACGGGGCGCATTTGTGCGAACACGCAGATCGTCGAGTCGTCGTCCGGAAATCTCGGGGTGGCGTTGGCGATGGTGTGTGCGAATCGCGGCTACCGATTCACCTGTGTGACCGATCCCAATACCTCGCGTCAGGCCATCCGTGCCATGCAAGCGGCAGGCGCCCGCGTCGTGTGCGTCGAGCGTCGTGATGCGCAGGGCGGCTATCTCGGTACACGCATCGCGTGGATCCGGGAACAAGTGGCGCGCGATGCGCGATGGGTGTGGGTCAATCAATATGCCAATCCCGCCAATTGGCGGGCGCACTACCGTTGGACGGCGCCCGAAATCTTCGCAACCTATCCCGACCTCGGCCATCTGTTCATCGGCGCGGGCACGACCGGCACGTTGATCGGGTGCTTGCGGTACGTGCGAGCGCATCGACTGCCGACGCGCGTCATCGCGGTCGATGCCGCCGGCTCCGTCACGTTCGGTGGGCCGCCGGGACCGAGACGCATTCCCGGACTGGGGACAAGCTGCCGCCCGCCGCTGTGCGAACCGCTAGAGGCGGAGCCCCCGGACGCCATCGTCCACATCCCCGAAGCGGACACACTGCGCATGTGTCACATGCTGGCCGCACGCGGTTTGCTGGCAGGCGGGTCGACGGGCAGCGTGCTGCGCGCCGTGCAAATGTCGTCGGGGGACATCGCGGCCAACGACACGGTCGTCGCCATTGCGCCGGACATGGGCGACAAGTATCTGGACACCCTCTACGACCCGGACTGGGCCGCTGCCAGCGTTGACGATCTTTCCGGTGCGCCTCGCGGGGCATCCCACACCCTCGACATCGTGAGCCCTTCATTGTCATGAACGCCCTGCCGATACCGCAATTCCGCGTGTTCACCGGGGAGCAGATCGATGCTGCCATTGGTGAGAACAAGTCTGCCATTCTCGATACGGTCGAAGCGGCATATCGAGCCCACAACGCCGGACACACCGTGAATCCGGAAAGTCAGTTTCTCCGTTTCCCCGACGAGCAACGAAATCGCATCATCGCGCTGCCAGCGCACATTCGTGATCGCGACGGTGATGGCGATGGCGTCACCGGCATCAAATGGATATCGAGTTTTCCTGAAAACGTCGAGCGTGGAATGCCACGCGCATCGGCCGTTCTCATTCTGAACGACGCTACGACCGGTTATCCGATGGCGTGCATGGAAGCGAGCATCATCAGCGCGGCGCGCACGGCGGCCAGTGCAATGAGTGCGCTACGCTGCCTCGCGAACAACGTGCCTGCCATGAGGCAGGCATCGTCGAAAAACCTGCGCGTGGCGTTTATCGGTGCGGGCGTTATCGCGCGTCATGTGGCCGAGTGTTTGCCGCTCGCGACGCTGCCGATCGGCGAGGTGACGGTGCACGATCTGAACAACGATTATGCGGTGTCGCTTGCCACCCGAATTGGGCAGCACCTCGGTTACGAAGCTCGCCCGGAGGCGTCGCTGGAAGACACCATTCGCGCGGCCGATGTCATCGTGTTCACCACAACGGCGGCGTCGCCCTATCTCGAGAACCCCGATTGGTTCTCGCATTGCCCAATCGTGCTGCATCTCTCTCTGCGCGACCTCGCGCCCGCGATTATTCTCGAGTCTTACAACGTGGTCGACGACATCGATCATTGCCTGCGCGCGATGACCTCGCTTCATCTCACGGAAGTCGAAGCTGGCCACCGGCGCTTCGTCACCACATCGTTGCCGCATTTGCTTTGTGGTGGCGAGCCTCCGGCGCGTGACCGGCCAATCGTGTTTTCCCCCTTCGGCCTGGGCATTCTCGATATTGCCGTCGGCCGTTGGGTCTACGACCGGCTGGCGGCGCAGCAAGCACCGGTTCCCCGATTTTTCTACGATATGCAACGCGCATGACCTCTGTATCCTCCAGCCCCTCGCTTCACACCTCCCCCCTCGCCTCGCAGTCCGCCGAAGGCTTCGCCGATGTACTCGTCGGCTTGCAATATGGCGACGAAGGCAAGGCGAAGATCATCGACGCCCTCGCGCCGAGGTACGACGTGATCGCCCGTTTCAACGGCGGTGCCAACGCGGGGCACACCATCGACACGCCCTCCGGACGTATCGCGCTCAAGCAATTGCCATCCGGCGTATTTCATCCGCACGCGACGCTCTATATCGGGTCGGGGTGCGCCATCAACCCCTGGAAACTGGCCGACGAGATTGAACAGTTGCGCGAGATGGGTATCTCGCTCGAAGGCCGGCTGCACATCAGCGCGCGCGCAGCACTTGTGCAGCCGCACCACATCGCGATGGATCGGCGCGGAAGTGGCACGATCGGCACCACGGGCAACGGCATCGGGCCATGCTACGCGGATCGTGCCATGCGTGTGCGCCACGACACACGCGTCAATCTGATGCTCGGAGATCTGCTGAAGAACGAAGCGGACACCATCACCTCGATGCGGGACGTGTTCACGCGCATGATCAATGCGGAAGGCGGTACGTCGCCGTGGATCGCTGAAATGTCGGACATGTTGTTGGGCCTGCCGAAGGTCACGCAGACCTTGCGGGGGTACATCGAGCCGGATCGCGGATGGCTCACGGATCGCGTGAAGGACGGTGCCAACGTGTTGTTCGAAGGCGCGCAGTCGGTGTTGCTCGACGTCGTTGACGGCAGCCAGCCATACGTTACGTCGAGCCACACCGTGCCGGCCTACGCCTATGTAGGGGGGGATCTGTCGCCGAAGTATCACCGTCGAACGATAGGCGTGGCGAAAGCCATCATGTCGCGCGTCGGGCGAGGCCCGTTTCCTTCGGAGCTGGGCGGTGAGCGCTCGGCACAATACTGCCACGGGGCGTCGCAGTCACACGTTGGTGCAGCGGAAGAACAAGTGCGCTATTCGCCGGATGAGCTACTGCGCTCCAACGATCCGTTCGATGTCGGCACCGCACTTCGAATGCTGACGGGCGAGTACGGCACAGGCACCGGGCGGCCGCGCCGGATCGGCATGCTTGACCTCGCGCAGTTGCGAGAGGTCGTCAAGGCGCACGCGGTGGACTGCGTGTATCTCAATAAGGTCGATTGTCTGGCGCATTATTTTCATTCGGCGTATCAGGGCATACCGATGCGCGTGCATCCTGACGTGTTGTCGAGCGAGGTCATGCCGGATGTGCTGATTTATCCCGGGCTGAACGAGCGTTCGCTTACGCTTGGACGTGAGGGAACACTCGACGCCGCGATGCACGGCTTCGTCGATTTCGTCGAGCGGCACATCGGTGCGCCGCTGGCCGGGATTGGACTCGGGCCGGAACGGGCCAGTTTGATTTCGCTGACCGAGCATGGTCCGGCGCCAGCCGCGTCCGCCTTCCCCCATGTCTGATCCCCGTTTGCCGGACGGCGCCAAACTCGTGCCCGGCGTTGGCAGCGGGTGCGATCACGGGCAACGGCCGTGGCGGGAAGTGGCGGCCGTCACTCGTCGTGCGACGCAGGCGCCGTTCCCGCCGTTGCGACCCGATCAGGTGTTCTTCAACGTGGCGTTGATGCCTTACGCCATGCATCCGATGGTTTGCGAACGCGGACAGGCAGCCCGGCAGCAATTGAGCGCGCTACGGTTGGCGGACTACCTGAACAAGACGGAGCGGGTCGAGCTGCATATCGTCAATCGGGCTATCGAACAGATGCTCGACGTGCCTGGCATTGCATCGGTTAGCCGGGACGACCTGCTGGCGATTTACACGGACGAGGGGTTTCACACGTGGATGATGGAGCGATTTCGCAGGCATCTGCAGCGCCATACGGGATACGTGCTTGGGCAAGGGCCGTCGTCGAGTGTCGTTCGCGTGCTGGCGTTGTGCGAGACGACCCCCGAGACGCATCGCGCAATGTCCATCGTAGCGGCGGCATCGGTCACTGAGACGTTGATTACCGGCACGCTGCGTCAAGCCGGGGCATGCGACGACGTTTATCCACCCGTGCGCGCGTTGCTGAGCGATCACGCATCGGACGAGATGCGGCATCAGGCCGCGTTCGTCCGCTTTGCGAGTGAGTGGGTGCCGTCGCTGTCGGCTGACGAGCGCAGGTTTCTCGATGCGCTTCTACCTGATCTGATGATGGCGTTTCTCGCTCCCGAGCTTCCCGCGTGGCGAGATCACTTGCGCGCTATCGGGCTGGATGCTGCGCAAGCCGATCTCGTGATCCGGGAAAGCACCGATCCGTTGGAAGTGGGCGTGCAGATGATGGAGGCAGCGCTCGTGCCACGACGTCTTTTCGAACGGTTGGGCCTGTCCTGTGCCGAGCACTTTGCACAGAGGGTGAGCCGCTGGCGCCCTCCTTGACGGGATAACCCATCGGGTGCGGTGGGTACCGCGGTCAGCGAGCGCATATCCGCCAGATAACGTCAAACACGACAGGCAGCGTGGTGCTGTCTCGGGAGCATCACCGAAAGACGATCAGGAGAGATATGTGACTCGCAACTGGCTTGCCCCCGATCTGACCATGAGCGCACCGGACTATCGTGCGCTGCTTGACGCGGCACTTTCCTTCAAGCGTCGATATCCGCGGTCCACCGAAGACGCGTTGCGCGGCCGGACGATCTACTTTCTCTTCTATAACGCTTCACTCCGCACGCGCAGCAGCTTCCAGACTGGTTTGTCTCGCATGGGCGGGCATGCCATCGTGCTCGATCCCCATCACGGGATTTATACGCCAGCGCTGCCTGAGGCCGAGATTCCCTATTCGACAGAGCGTGTCGCCGATGTGGCGAGGGTGCTTTCGTCCTATGGTGATGCGATCGCCATCCGCATGTACGGTGCACCGGCCGGTTGGGTGTACGGCGCGGCGCATCGTCATCTCGAAGCATTTTCGCAATGGAGCCGGGCGCCCATCATCAACATGGAGTGCGATCGCTTTCATCCGTGTCAGGCGCTCGCCGACGTGATGACGATGCGCGAGCAATTGGGAGGACTCGCCGGGCGGCGGCTTTGCATCAGTTGGGCCTACTCCGGAAGCTGGCACAAGCCCGTGGCGGTGCCGCAGAGTCTGCTGCTCGCCGCCGTGAAAGCGGGGATGGATGTCACGCTTGCCCATCCGGCATCGTTCGGTCTCGATCCGCAAGTCATGCAAGCGGCCACGCAGTTTGCCGAGCAGACGGGCGCAAGCATTCGCGTCACTCACGACCTGCGCGACGGGGTGACCGATGCGCACGCCGTCTATGCGAAATCATGGTGCAGCCTCGCGCATTTGCCACTGCGCCACGGTGATGCAGTCGACGAGACGGCGATGCGGGAGTCCTTCGAGCGTCATCGAGACTGGCGTGTCGACGCCGACGTGATGCGACTCGCCGCACCAGGCGCCGGGTATCTGCATTGCTTGCCCGCAGACCGAGGACAAGAGGTGACGGACGAGGTGATCGACGGCCCGTCGTCGTGGGTCTTTCAGCAAGCCGGGAACCGGCTTCATGCGCAGAACGCCGTGATGGCGCATTTACTGAATCCGGGGTGCCTTGAGTGACGTCATGCTTCTCGTATCGTTATGCGTGTGTGAGATGCGCGGCGCCGCAGTCCTGGGGCGCGATCCGTTATCGCTGCCACCTGTGCGGACAAAATCTGCGCATCCAACGCAAGGTTAACGGTGAGGCGCCGTCCGCGCGGGACATCGTGAGCACGTTTCGCGGCCGAGGGATGTGGCGATACCGTGCGCTCCTGCCCGTCGAGGCCCGATGGGGCAGTCGATTGGTTGTCGGGGAAACGCCGCTGATCGACTGTGGCGACGATGGGGGTGTCGATCTCTGGGTGAAAGACGAGGCTCGCAATCCCAGCGGATCGCTGAAGGATCGCGCCACCGAAGTGGTGTTGGCCGTCGCGAAGCGCGCGGGATGCACGCATACGGTAGCGGCGTCGACAGGCAATGCCGGTGCGTCGTTGGCGTGCATCGCCGCGTCGCAGGGGATGCAGGCGACTGTTGTCGTGCCGGCCAGCACGCCTTTCGTCAAACTCGCGCAGATCCGCGCCTATGGCGCAAAGGTCTGTGAGGTCGACGGAACTTACGACGATGCGTTCGAGATTGCCGAACGGATGGCCGACGATGCCGGTGTGTGCTGCCGCAATACGGGCATCAATCCCTTCACGCGCGAAGGCAAGAAAACTTGCGCGTTCGAGATGGCGGAGGCATTCGATTGGTGTGTGCCGGATTGGGTGGTCGTGCCGACGGGCGACGGCAACATTCTTTCCGGAATCGCGGCGGGGTTCCTCGAACTCTATGCACTGGGCATTACGCCTGCGGTGCCTCGCTTGCTGGCGGCACAGGCCGACAGTTCGAACAGCATCACGCGCGATTGGCAGGACGACGATGAAGGCTCGGCTTTGCCGCAGTCTCCCACCGTCGTCAATCCGGAAACGGTCGCCGACAGTCTGTCGGTCAGCCGTCCTCGCGATCATTTCGCGGCGCTGCACGCATTGCGCGTAACGCGCGGTGCATGTGTCGCGCTGGACGATGCCCGCATTCTCGCCGCGTCGCAAACGCTGGCGCAGCGTTTCGGCCTATGGTTCGAACCGTCGACGGCCGCCGGATATGCGGCGCTACATGAATGTCTCGCCACGGGCCGAATCCAGACCGGGTCGCGGGTAGTGCTGCTTGGCACAGGAACGGGGCTGAAGGCCCCGCAGGACTTCGATAGCGTGGCGCCCGGGCACTTACAAGACTATGCCAAGGCCGTGCCTCGCGGCGTCCCCGAAGAGCGCCGGCATTTTCGCGGGGAGGGGCAGACGTGACGCGGCAACGCATCATCGTCCTCGGCGCCGGTGTCAGTGGCCTGACGACAGCCGTGACGATGGCATTGGCGGGATGCGACGTCGCTATTCACGCCGCGGAAGGGCCGGGGCAGACAACATCTGCACTCGCCGCCGCGATCTGGCATCCGTTCTATCAGGCGCCCGATTTCGTCTATCTCGAACGGGCTCGTCGGACGTACGCGACGATGGCTCGCTTGTCTGCCGACACATCCTCTGGCGTGCTCATGCGAACGCTCACCGAATATTTCCGTCGAGACGCCGGTGTGCCATGGTGGGCCGAGTGCGCCCGCGACCTCAAGCGGCTGCCGGAGACCGACGTGCCATCACGTTTCGCATGTGCTTATCGTATGGCCGTGCCCGTCGCCGACACGGGGATCTATCTTCGTTACCTGATGAATATGTTTCTCGAACTCGGTGGTCGTTTCGAGCAGCAACGTGTCGACGATCCGGCACCGCTGCTCGACGACGCCGACTATGTGGTGAATTGCTGTGGCTATGGCAGCCGGCAGTTCGGCGACAACGCGTTGTCGCTCTCTCGCGCCATTGTGTTGCGCGCCCGGCGCGACGCTGCGGTGCGTGGTTGCTTCATCGACGACTCCGATCCGGCAGCGCCGACGTACATCGTGGAGCGAGATGACGACATCGTTCTCGGCGGCACGGCCGACCCGGAACTGACGTCGACCGTTATTGGCGACCGGCAGATCGCCGACATCGTGCGCCGTTGCACTCAACTGTGCGAGGGGGTCGCCGTGTTGCGCGTTATCGAGGCTCGCACCGGATTCCGGCCGATGCGACGTGTTGCAAGAGTGGCGGTCGACGAGCGTCACTCTCGGTTGCTTCACAACTATGGTCACGGCGGCGGTGGCTTCACGTTGTCGTGGGGCTGTGCGAACGATGTTCTGCGTTTGGCGGGGCTGGCGACGGCAAATTAACGTGTGCCCGCAAACGGCCGGGCAGACACCACAACTCTGGGAAGTGACATGGAACTCGATCCGGCGACGCTCGACGAAGCGAGCATCTACAACTTCATGATGAGCACGATCCTGCCGCGTCCTATCGCGTGGGTCAGCACGGTGGATAGGCAGGGGCGGCCGAATCTCGCACCGTATGCCTACTTCATGGGGGTATGTTGCGTGCCGATGACGGTGTTGTTCTGTCCGGTGGTGCCCCCCGCGCCGAAGCGAAAGAAGGACACCCTTCGCAATGTCGAGGCTGTGCCCGAGTTCGTCGTGAACGTGGCAAGTGCGTCGTGTATCGACGCCGTGAATCTCTCGGCAGCACCGCTGCCCGCCGGCGAGTCGGAATTCGATCTGACGGGCGTGACCCCGGTGCCTTCGTCACGCGTGCGGCCACCGCGCGTGCTTGAGGCCGCTGTGGCGTACGAGTGCCGAGTGCGCGACATCATCGAGATCAGTGCCGCCCCGGGGGGAGGATGGGTCGTACTCGGCACGGTGCTGGCGGCGCATGTGGACGACGCGTTGCTCGACCCGGTCACCCATCAGGTGGATTTGCAAGGATTGCGTCCGGTAGGACGGCTGGGGGGCGGATCGTTTGTGAATGCCGCCAGCGATACTTTCACGTTGACGCGTTACAAGACGCTCGCCGACCTTGCGGCGCGGAAGTGACGGCTTGTGGCCCCGTAGAGGTGAAGTCGTCGAGCAGCCCGTAATCGCTGGCGAGTTTCGCCGCTCGGTGACGGCTCGATACGTCGAACTTGCGCATGACGCTGCGCAAATGGAAGACGACGCCGTGTTCCGAGATCGTGAGGATGCGCCCGATCTCCCACGAAGTCTTGCCGCATGCCACCCAACGCAGGCACTCGCGTTCGCGCGGCGTTAGTACGGGGGCATGGTGGCGCACGGCGTCGCGTTGCACGATGCGCCATGCAGCCTCGTGCACATGCATCGCCAGCACGGCGCCTCCATGCTGTATCCAGGCGTGCGCACCGGGTGCGCGCGGATGGCGGGGCGGACGACGCGACGAGGACAGGCTCAATGTTCCCGATGCCCCGGAAGGGGTGAATACCGGATAGGTGATGCCGGAGCGCAGACCTGCGGCACGCTGGTCGTGAAGCAGTTGCAGGGCCTCGGGCGATGTGTAGAGCGCAGGCATCCATTCGACGGGCGTGAGTTGTCTGCGCGCACGAGACAGCACCGGGTCGATGTTCGCGTACTGTTGAGCGTCGTAGTGCTTTTGCCATGCTTCGGGCAGGTTGCCGAGTTGCGGTGTCGCCAGCTTGCCGCCCGGCAACGGGAAATGCCCGCGATAGCTGAAATAGCAATGTCTGAGCGCACGGCATAACGACTGCAACAGCGTGCACAAGGCATCGAAGTCAGTGACGGAGTGCAAGGCGCTCAGACCGTCGGCAAACGAGCGGGGAGTAATGCAACGCGTGGCACGCATGACATATCGATGTAGGGAACATGTTTCGCTTGTAGCATGCGTGATATGGACGCGCGCATCGAGGGGCGCTACGCGGGGTGTGAGGGTTTGGCGCGCGAGCGTGTGTCACGCACGGTGCACCGGGCGCGACATAACGTCGCATGCGAAATCCGGCGCAGCGTCTAGTGTTGATGGATATCGGACGAATCCCGCATCGCAGCGAAGGCGATGATGGGCGGAGCGCGTCGCGCGATTCGCGTGACGGGCGTTTGACGACGGGGGGAGCATCGTTCACGAACGCGTGCGGTTCGGGTATTCAGGACACCGCAACGAGTCGTGTCGTGTTGCAACGTGTCAAACCGGCGGCGCATAGGGAGTATCCCGTAGTCGCCCGGCCGCCAAGATTTTCAGCTAGGGGAATAACCGGATTTCCCTTTTGCATCAATGAGTTCAGGAGGATGCTATGGTTCGCCAAATACTCGGTATCAATGTTGTCGCTTCGAGAATGCGCGTTCTATAATGCGGCAGTTTGTCGCGGCCCGGACGCCACTGGTTCCCGGCCGTCGGACATGAAAGACCCAAGATGCCCCACGGGTGACGGCGATGCTCGCAGCCTCTTCCTCCGACGTTGAATCGGTGACGAAGGAATGGACGCACAAGCGCAACTGCGCGATATCGCCGCGCCAGTTTGTCCTGTTCTACCTGTCGTTGGCCGCCGTTTCTCTGGGTGTTGCCTTGATTGCGGCGTGGCGCGGTGGGTGGTTGGTCTTGCCGTTCACAGGCCTGGACTTGCTCGTGGTGGGCGTTGCGTTTGTCATTCATGCCCGGCATGCCACAGATTACGAGGTCATTCGGTTGTCGCCTGTGAGCCTTGTGGTCGAGCAACGTTCAGCACAGAGGTTGACGCAGTACGAGTTCAATCCCCGCTGGGTGCGCATCGACATCGAGAAGCCGCCACGTACGCGCGTTGTCTTGCGCTCGGGTAGCCGCTCGGTCACTGTCGGTGCCTATCTTGCGCCGCATCGCCGCGAAACGTTTGCGCGCGAGCTGCGCCGTTGTCTTGCCCAACAGGCCTGAGAGATGGAGACGATCTCGGGCGACCGCCAGGGAGGATTTGGATGGTAATTTTGGGTAAGGAAGCTATGAAAAAAACGAAACACGCCTTGGCGGCTTTCCTTGCGGGCGCCTCACTGTTCGCCGGCGCTCCGGCACTGGCGGCGGTCACCGATATGCCGGGGGGGCCTGCCGTCAACGAACTCAACTTCCAGCCGCCGGTCACGAAACTCGCGCAAGAGCTTCACAGCCTTCACACCATGATGCTGATCATCTGTCTGGTGATCTTCCTCGCGGTGTTCGGTGTGATGTTCTATTCGATCTTCAAACACCGCAAATCCAAGGGCCATCAACCCGCGAATTTTCACGAGAGCACCACGGTCGAGGTGATCTGGACGGTCGTGCCGTTCATCATCGTGATTCTGATGGCGCTGCCCGCCACGAAAACCGTGGTCGCCATGAAGGACACGACCAACGCCGACATCACGATCAAGGTGACCGGCTATCAGTGGAAGTGGGGCTACGACTACCTGAAGGGCGAAGGCGAGGGCATTAGGTTCCTCTCCACACTCACCACGCCGCGCAGCCAGATCGACGGCCAGGCACCGAAGAGCAACACCTATTTGCAGGAAGTCGACAACCCGATGGTCGTGCCGGTCAACAAGAAGGTGCGTCTCATCACGACGGCCAACGACGTGATCCACTCGTTCTACGTGCCCGCGTTCGGTATCAAGCAGGATGCGATTCCGGGCTTCGTACGCGATACGTGGTTCAAGGCGGAGAAGGTCGGCGAGTATCGCGGCTTCTGTACCGAGCTGTGCGGAAAGGAGCACGCGTTCATGCCGGTCGTGGTGAAGGTGGTCTCCGAAGACGATTACAACAAGTGGGTCGATACGCAGAAGAAGCAGATGGCGGCGTCGGCCGACGATCCGAACAAGACGTACACCGTGCAGGAACTGATGGAGCGCGGCCAGAAGGTCTACGCGTCGAATTGTGCGGTGTGCCATCAGCCGAACGGCAAGGGCGGCGGTGCCTTCCCGGCGCTCGATGGCGGCAAGATCGTGAACGGCCCGGTGGCAGATCACATCAGCATCGTGCTGCACGGCAAGAATGCGATGCCTAACTGGTCGCATCTGAACGATGTGGAGCTTGCGGCCGTCATCACGTTCGAGCGCAATTCGTGGAGCAACAAGACCGGTGACGTCGTTCAGCCGGCGCAGGTGCGTGAAGCGCGTGGCAACAAGTCGGCGAATGCCGCAGGGGCTGCCGACGCTGGCGCAGCGAAGAACAGTTAAGTGCCGTTCGACCAGTTCGAGGAAGGAGATTGGGTATGAGTTCCATCGCTCACGATCACGTGGCGGGTCACGACGATCACGCGCACGACCATCCGCACGGATGGCGACGCTGGCTGTTCGCGACGAATCACAAGGACATCGGCACGATGTACATGATCTTCTCGTTCGTCATGCTGCTCTCGGGCGGCGTGATGGCGTTGATGATCCGTGCGGAATTGTTCGAACCGGGCTTGCAGTTCATTCGTCCGGAGTTCTTCAACCAGCTCACCACCATGCACGGGCTGGTGATGATTTTCGGCGCGATCATGCCGGCGTTCGTGGGGTTCGCGAACTGGATGATCCCGTTGCAGATCGGCGCGTCGGACATGGCCTTCGCGCGGATGAACAACTTCAGCTTCTGGCTGCTGCCCGTTGGCGGTCTGTTGCTGATCTCGTCGTTTCTCGTGCCGGGCGGTGCCACGGCAGCCGGCTGGACGATGTACGCGCCGCTGTCGGTGCAGATGGGCCCCGGCCAGGATCTGGCGATTTTCGGTGCGCACATTCTGGGGGCGTCGTCGATCATGGGCGCGATCAACATCATCGTGACCATCCTGAACATGCGCGCGCCGGGCATGACGCTCATGAAGATGCCGATGTTCGTGTGGACGTGGCTGATCACCGCCTATCTGCTCATCGCCGTGATGCCGGTGCTCGCCGGCGCGATCACGATGCTGCTCACGGATCGGCACTTCGGCACGTCGTTCTTCAACGCGGCGGGCGGCGGCGATCCGGTCATGTATCAGCACATCTTCTGGTTCTTCGGACACCCGGAGGTGTACATCATGATTCTGCCGGCGTTCGGGATCGTCTCGCAGGTGATTCCGGCGTTCTCGCGCAAGCGGTTGTTCGGCTATAGCTCGATGGTGTACGCCACGGCGTCGATCGCGATTCTGTCGTTCATGGTGTGGGCGCACCACATGTTCGTGACGGGCATGCCGGTCACGGGCCAGCTCTTCTTCATGTACGCCACGATGCTGATCTCGGTGCCGACCGGCGTGAAGGTCTTCAACTGGGTTGCCACGATGTGGAAGGGCTCGCTCTCGTTCGAGTCGCCGATGCTCTTCGCCGTCGGCTTCCTCTTCGTGTTCACGATGGGCGGCTTCACCGGCCTGATGCTCTCGCTCGCGCCGCTCGACATTCAGATGCACGGCACTTACTACGTGGTGGCGCACTTCCACTACGTGCTCGTGGCCGGTTCATTATTCGCGCTCTTCTCCGGGTTCTATTACTGGGTGCCGAAGTGGACAGGCCACATGTACAACGAGTGGCGCGGCAAGTTCCACTTCTGGGGCTCGCTCATCACGTTCAACGTGACGTTCTTCCCGATGCACTTCCTGGGGCTGGCCGGTATGCCGCGCCGCTATGCCGACTACCCGGCACAGTTCACGGACTTCAACCAGCTCGCGACGATCGGTGCTTTCGGTTTCGGCCTGATGCAGGTGTACTTCCTGTTCTTCGTGGCGCTGCCGACGTGGCGCGGCGGCCCGGCCGCCGAAGCCAAGCCGTGGGATGGTGCGGAAGGCCTGGAGTGGACCGTGCCGAGCCCGGCGCCGTTCCACACCTTCGAAACGCCGCCGAAGGTGCATTGACCATGGCAGCCAGTCGCGAACAGCGAGCGAAGAACCTGCGCACGGGGCTGATTCTCGCCTCGGTCGTGGTGGTTTTCTTCGTTGGGGTGATGATCAAGACCAAGCTGACGGGCGGTATTTGAATCGGACGCCTCGCCAATGCAGCGGGGTGCCCGGTGATGCCATGAGGCCAGCGTGCCGCACGGCATGGACACCATTGAACGGGGAGCCATCAAGGCGAATATGGGCGGCTTGCGACGAATCAACGTGCGCACTTTCAGCAAGTTGCTGCTGCTGGTCGCGGTGATGTTCGGTTTCGGCTACGCGATGGTGCCGTTCTACCGCGCATTCTGCGATCTCGTGGGCATCAACCAGTTGGGCGATCGCACGACTGAGATTGCGGCGCGCAATTCGCAGATCGACGAAAGCCGCACGATCACTGTCGAATTCGATGCCAACGCGCAGGGACCGCTACGCTTCAAGCCGGCGAAGAGCAGTCTGACGGTGCACCCCGGACAGATGGCGACCATCGAGTACGAAGTGGCGAACCAGCAGCCGCATGAAGTCCGTGCGCAGGCGATTCCGAGCTACGCTCCGGCGCAGGCGGCGAGCTACTTCAAGAAGATCGAGTGCTTCTGCTTCACGCAACAGACACTCAAGGCCGGAGAGGCCAAGGAATTCCCGGTGGTGTTCGTGGTGGACACGAAGCTGCCCAAGGATGTGAATACGATCACGCTGTCCTATACTTTTTTCGATCTCGGCAAGAATGACGCCAATCAGCGCGCGGACGCCACGGTGGACGCGCAAAGCGGCAAGTTGAGCGCAGGAGCGACAGGAGGAGGCAAGGGCAGCAATGGATGACCTGAAGGAGGCGACTCAGCGCAAGCTGTCATTCGTCCAGACCATCAAGGCGGTGTTCTGGTCGTTTTTTGGCGTGCGCAAGGGGCGTGATCACGACCGCGACATGGCGCAGCTCAACCCTGTGCATCTGATCCTGGCGGGACTGATCGGGGGCATCCTGTTTGTCGTGGCGCTGGTGCTGTTGGCGAAGCTCGCCATTCGGCTCGCGACGTGAATGGCATAAATAAAAGAGAACCCAGCCTGGAGAGATAAGCATGAGCGGTCAACACCAAACGGCGCCTTACTACTTCGTGCCGGCCCCCTCGCGTCACCCGGTGAGCTGCAGTGTCGGCTTGCTGGTGGTGCTGGGCTCGGCCGCCGCGTGGGTCAACGGTCAATCGTGGGCACCGTGGACGGCGCTGGCCGGCCTGCTGTGGGTGCTGTGGGTGCTGCGCAGTTGGTTCGGCGATTCGATTGCCGAGTCCGAAGGCGGGCTGTATGGCAAGCGCATCGATGCGTCCTATCGCTGGGGCATGAGCTGGTTCATCTTCTCCGAGGTGATGTTCTTTGCGGCGTTCTTCGGCGCGCTGTTCTACGCACGCACGCTGGCGATGCCGTGGCTCGGCGATCTCGACAACAAGCTGTTGTGGCCCGACTTCAGCGCCGTGTGGCCGAACACCGGCCCGGCCGGTGTCGTCGATGCCTTCGAGACGATGGGGCCGTGGCCGATCCCGACACTCAACACGGCACTGCTGCTGACGTCGGGCGTTACGCTCACGATCTCGCACCACGCTTTGCGCGCGAACCATCGCGGCACTGCGATCTTTTGGCTGTTCGCCACCGTTGTACTGGGCTTCGTGTTCCTGGGCTTCCAGGCGTACGAATATCACCACGCCTACACCGAACTGAACCTGAAGCTCACCTCGGGCGTGTACGGCTCGACCTTCTTCCTGCTCACCGGCTTCCACGGTTTCCATGTGATGCTGGGGGCGATCATGCTCAGCGTCATGCTGATTCGTCTGATGAAGGGGCATTTCACGCCGGAGCATCACTTCGGTTTCGAGGGCGCTGCCTGGTATTGGCACTTTGTCGACGTGGTCTGGCTGGGCCTGTACGTCGTGGTCTACTGGCTCTGACGTCGAGACCGGCACGACGATCGGGACGCCGCCGGATTCCGGCGGCGTTTCCATTTGCAGGCGCCGTCGTCACCCGATAGGGCAGTGGGGGCTTTGCGCACGACAGCGACGGGAGGGCGGCCAAATGCGGCCTTATGTCGCACAGCTGGCGAGGTGTCCGAAGTCACGGCACCGCGCGATGGCCGCAAGCGTTACGTGGAGCAAAGACGGGCAGTGGGGATGGGGTGCGGCGATTTGCCGCAGGCGTGCGGCGTGGGACTCAGTATCGTATGCCCGTGCTGTGAATCCAGCCCATCCAGTTGGCGAACAGGATGAGCAGGAACAGCGTCACCGACAGGCCGACACGCACCATGAGCGAATGCACGGTGCGACTCGATCGGCCCTTGTCTCGCATCATGAAAAACAATGCGGACGCCAGACTGCCAAGAATCAGGACGAAGGCGATGGCAACGATGATGCGCATGATTTGTCCGATGACGGGAATTCGTCATTATCGGGCAACGGGCACGCGCTGGCATGCTGCAATGCAGTGTATTGCGCCGGCGTTCATTGCGCTGCCAGACAAGGAATGTACGTGTTGAAAACTCTCTTGCGTGGCATGCGCCCGGTACCGGCGCTGCTGATTTTGCTGGGCGTGATGCTTACCGCGGCGCTCGGCGCGTGGCAGTATCAGCGCGCGCAGATGCGTCTGGCACGTCAGGCACTGATAGCGCAGGCCGAACATGCGCCAGTCATCGTGCTGGGTGCGCAGACCTATTCGCTGAGCGACGTGGCGAACCGGCGCGTGCGTGTCACGGGGCGCTTCCTGCAGAACCGGGTGGTGTATCTGGACAATCGTCCGCGCAACGAACTGCCCGGCTTTTACGTGGTGATGGCGTTGCAGACGGCGCCGGACCATGTGGTGCTCGTCAATCGCGGATGGCTGCCGCGCGACTTGCGCGATCGCGCGGCGATCATGCCGTATGCGACCCCCGCAGGCGATATCACCATCGAGGGCATTGCGCAGCCTGACGCGTCGCGCGCCTTCGAATTGGGCCGGGGCGGTTCGGCGGCGGGACTGGTCATTCGCCAGAATCTCGACGTGGCGGATTACGCGCGTGAGACGTCGCTGCCGCTGCAACCGTTCGTCGTCATGCAGACCAACGACACGGGCGATCATCTGCTGCGCGACTGGCCTGCGCCGGCGAGCGGCGCGGATCGCAATTATGGATACATGGCGCAATGGTTCGGCATGTCGCTGATTCTTGCGCTGCTGGGACTTCGTCTGGCTTATCGGCGCGGACGCCAGCTGGCGACAGCCACCCACCCCTTAAAGCGGGCATGAGGCGAGCATGAATACAGACGTGAGTCCCGGAGGCACGGGTAGCCCCGCCATCGATCCGATGCAACGACGCCGTGCGCGGCGCATGCTGGTGCTGCTGTTCGTGGTGTGTGCAGCGCCTGCGGTGGCGGCCTATCTGATGTATTACGTGTTCAAACCGCAGGGTGGCACGTCGGCCTACGGGAAGTTGATCGAACCGCAGCGGCCGCTGCCTGCGCTGCTGGTGCGCGACGACGAGACGGGCGAGACGCTGCCGTTGTCGTCGCTCAAGGGCAAGTGGCTGATGATCAGCGCAGACACCGCCGCGTGTGACGAGAATTGCGTGAGCAAGCTCTTCTACATGCGGCAGATTCGCGTGTTGCAGGGCAATGAGCGTACGCGCGTGGAAACGCTGTGGCTGGTCACGGATGACGCCCCGGTGTCCGGCAAACTCGACGCGGCATATGAAGATACGCGCCGCCTGCGGACCGACCCGGTCGCGTTGGCGTCGTGGCTGCCGACGCAGGACGGTACGGGGCTGCGCGACCATATCTATCTGGTCGACCCGCTGGGCAACCTGATGATGGCGTTCCCGAAAAACGCCGATCCGGGCAAGATCAAGAGCGATCTGTCCCGATTGCTCAAATGGTCGGGAACGGGTTGAGGGGCACGCCCCGCAATGCGAATGAGACCGGGCGCAACGGCGCACGGAAGATGACGAGGAACTGACGTAAAACCGATGCTTTACCTTCTGGAACTGGGCTTCATCGGCCTGTGTATTGCCGTACTGCCGCTCGGCTGGGTGCTGTTGCGCCGCGATGCGAACAAGTACCGCAAGCTGGCCTGGGTGACGACCTTTCTCACGCTCGACCTGATCATGTTCGGCGGCTTCACGCGGCTCACGGATTCGGGGCTTGGGTGCCCCGACTGGCCGGGTTGCTACGGCACGTCGTCGCCGTTCGCCGCGCATGCGGACATTCACGCCGCGCAGTCGCTGCTGCCCACCGGGCCGGTAACGTTCCTGAAGGCGTGGATCGAGATGATCCATCGTTACTTCGCCATGTCGGTGGGTGTGCTCATCATCGTGCTGATGGTGATGGCATGGGTGAAGCGGCGCGAACTCAAGCAATCACCCTGGTTCGCCACGTGGCTATTCATCCTCGTGTGCGTGCAGGGCGCGTTCGGCGCGTGGACCGTCACGATGAAGCTCCAGCCGGTGATCGTCACCACGCACCTGATGTTAGCGCTGACTTTGCTCGGATCGCTTGTGTGGCTGGCGTCGCGTCAAATGTCGCAGGCGAGCGTGGCGGCCGATCCGGGCGCGTTGCGCTGGCGCTGGGCGGCTTTGATCGGATTGGCGCTGCTGGTGTTCCAGATCGCGCTTGGCGGGTGGGTGAGTACCAACTACGCCGTGCTGGCCTGTACCGATTTCCCGACGTGCCAGGGGCAGTGGGTACCGCCGATGGATTTCCACAACGGCTTCAAGCTCTGGCGTGAGTTGGGCAAAACAGCCGGTGGCGAGGTGATTCCGATGGACGCGCTCGTGGCGATTCACTGGGTGCACCGGACGTTCGCGGTGGTGGTCGTGCTGTATCTGGCGTGGCTGGCGACCCGGCTGCGGCGTCATGCCGCACTCAGAAAGCCGTCCATGCTGGTATTGATGCTGGTGTTCGTGCAATTCGCGACGGGGTTGTCGAACATCGTTTTCCAATGGCCGCTGCTCAACGCCATCGCCCATAACGGCGGGGCGGCCGTCCTGCTGCTATTGCTCGTTATGTTAAACTACCGCATTCGCGCCGCCAGAACGGCGGCGTCCATTGCGGCCGGCCTGACAGATCAGGCAGACCTTCCGGCCCGCCAGAAGCCCCTCCCGTCAGCGGAGCCGGCTGCACCGCTCGCTGGCGCCCCGACTGGCTCGGCGTAGCGCATTGCCTCTGAGTGTATGAAAAGCACGACCCTTCCCCATCCGCCGTCTAGCCGTATCGCACAGTACTGGGCGTTGACCAAGCCCCGTGTGACGCAGCTCGCCGTCTTCTGCGCCGTCATCGGCATGTTCCTGTCCACGCGCGGCATGGTGCCGTGGCAGGTGCTGATCGGCGGCACCATCGGTATCTGGCTGCTGGCCGGGTCCGCCTTCGCCGTGAACTGCCTGATCGAACAACGCGTCGACGCGCTCATGCGCCGTACGGCGTGGCGTCCGTCCGCGCGCGGTGAGATCGCCCCCTGGCAGATCATCGTCTTCTCGACGATCCTCGGCGCGGCCGGCATGGTGGTGCTCTACACGTTCACCAACGCGCTCACGATGTGGCTCACGCTCGCCACGTTCGTCGGCTACGCGCTGATCTACACCATCATCCTCAAGCCTTCCACGCCGCAGAACATCGTGATCGGCGGCGCGTCGGGCGCGATGCCACCGGCGCTCGGCTGGGCCGCCGCCACCGGCGCCGTGCCGGCCGACGCGTGGATTCTGGTGCTCATCATCTTCGTCTGGACGCCGCCGCACTTCTGGGCGCTCGCGCTCTATCGCCGTCAGGATTACGTGAATTCGGGCCTGCCGATGTTGCCGATCACGCATGGCGAGAAGTACACGCGCCTGCAGATCCTGCTCTACAGCGTGGTGCTGTTCGCGGTGTCGTTGCTGCCGTTCGCGCATCGCATGAGCGGCTATCTGTATCTGGTCTCGGCGGTCGTGCTCTCGGGCATCTTCCTCGGGTACGCGATCAAGCTGTGGCGCAACTATTCCGATGCGCTCTCGCGTTCGATGTTCCGCTACTCGATCGTCTACCTGTCGCTGCTCTTTGCGGCGCTGCTGGTCGATCATTACGTCCAGATATTCCTGCTCGGCTGACGCTGGGTGGTCGGCGGGCATAGCGAGCGTTTCCCGCCGTGGTGTGAGTCACGATGACAGGCGCGTTACGGTATTCCCGACCGGCGCGCCTGTTGTATTTTCGGAAGGTGTTTTTTCCATACATCCTGGGGTCATTCGTTCATGAATCTTGCTGTCATCTGGTTGCGTCGTGCGATGTTGCTGATGGGACTCACCGTGCTGCTCGCCGCATGCGGCAAAGACGGTCCGACGTTTCAGAGTCTCGATATCACCGGAAACAAGGAGTTCGCGCAGGACTTCTCGTTGCAGGACCCGCAAGGCAAGACGCGCACGCTCGCCGATTACAAGGGTAAAGCGGTGGTGATGTTCTTTGGCTACACGCATTGCCCCGACGTCTGCCCGACCACGATGGCCGAACTCAATCAGGTCATGCAGAAACTCGGTGCCGACGCGCAGCGCGTGCAGGTGCTCTTCGTGACCGTCGACCCGCAGCGCGATACGCCGGAACTGATGGGCCAGTACGTGCCGGCGTTCAACCCGGCGTTCGTGGGCCTGCGCCCGGCAGACGACGCCGCGCTCAAGGAAGTCACGAAGTCGTTCCGCGTGGTGGTCAACAAGGTGGAAGGCTCGACGCCGAACAACTACACCATCGATCACACCGCCGGCATCTATGTCTTCGACCCGAACGGTCAGTTGCGCCTGTTCATGCGTCCGGACGAGCCGGTCGATGCGATGGCCAAGGATCTGAAGACGTTGTTGAGCTGAACTGCGCTGAGCGAGCCGAGTGCGCGAAGCGCGTCGATGCCGCACGGCCGACACGCGGACGGACAAGACGCTGAAGGATAAAAAAATCGCGCCCCTCGGGGCGCGATTTTCATTTCTGCTTCCCGTCAGTCAGGGTCAGTTACCTTCCTGACTGCGGCGTTCGAGGTCGTCGTGCGCTTCGAACCACATCACGTTGATGATACCGAACGCGAGTGCGAGGCCGAGGCCGAGAGTCCAAGAGAAGTACCACATGTCGCAACTCCTTGATCAATACATCGTGTGCGGGTTGTCGTTGACCGTCTCGATCGTCACGCGGCCGCGGATCACGCGATACACCCAGCCGGTGTAGAGCAGGACGATGGGCAGGAAGATGACCACGGCGATCAGCATGATTTGCAGCGTGAGCTGGCTCGACGTGGCGTCCCAGACCGTGAGGCTGCTACCCGGCGCCGTGGCCGAGGGCATCACGAACGGGAACATCGAGAAGCCGGCCGTGAGGATGATGCCAGCCATCATCAGCCCGGTGACGACGAACGTCCAGGCGTACGACCGGCTGGTTGCGAGCAGTGCCGCGAGCAGGGCGCACAGGCAGGCAACGACCGGCGCCGCGATCATCCACGGATAGGTGTGATAGTTCGTGAGCCACAGGCCGGGGCCGGTCGTGACTTGCTTGAGCAGCGGGTTGGCCGGCGAGTCGGTCGGGCCCATCTGCGTGATGGCGAAGCCGTCGACGTGCGTGGCGACGAACACACCTGCCAAGAGGAACAGCAACAGCGTGCCCAGCGCGGTGAGGCGCATGATGCGTCCCGCGCGTTCGGCCACGACCGGATCGGCCTTCATGCGCAGGTGGGCCGCGCCGTGCGTAACCAGCATCAGCACACTCACCAGGCCGCACAGCAGCGCGAACGGATTGAGCAGCGCCCAGAACGAGCCGGTGTACGTCGAGCGCATGGTGTTGTCGAACGAGAACGGCAGACCCAGCAGCAAATTGCCGAAGGCCACGCCGAACACGAGCGACGGCACCACGCTACCCACGAACAGCGCCCAGTCCCACGAATTGCGCCAGCGCGGGCTCGGCAGCTTGTTGCGGTAGTCGAAGCCGACCGGACGCAGGAACAGCGCGAAAAGCACCAGCAACAGCGCCCAATACAAGCCCGAGAACGCTGCGGCGTAGACGAGCGGCCATGCGGCAAACATTGCTCCGCCTGCCGTCACGAACCACACCTGATTGCCTTCCCACGTGGGAGCCACGGTGTTGATGATGACGCGGCGTTCCGCGTCGGTCTTGCCGAGGAAGGGCAGCAGCGTGGCCGTGCCCATGTCGAAGCCGTCGAAGAAGGCGAAGCCGATCAGCAGCACGCCGACGAGCACCCACCAGATCAGCTTGAGTACGGTGTAATCGATCATCATGATGTCTTGTCTCCCTGACGATCAGACCGAGGTCGCCGGACGGTCGCCAGCGATGGCTGTACCGTTCGTGGCTTCGTTCTCGAAGTGGTAGCGGCCGGTGTGCAGCGACGACGGGCCGAGCTTGACGTACTTCACCATCAGGAACATTTCAATGATGAGCAGCGCGGTATAGAAGATGATGAAACCCGCGAGGCTCAGATACAGGTCGCCAGCCGAGAGCGACGACGTCGAGAGATGCGTCGGCAGAATGCCGGCGATGGTCCACGGCTGACGGCCCATCTCGGCGACGATCCAGCCGAACTCGGCGGCGAGCCACGGCAGCGGAATCGCCCACACAGTCCAGCGCAGGAACCAGGCCGAACGCGGCTTGAGCAGACGGCGGCGCGCGCACAGCCAGAACGCCCACAGGAAGGTGAAGAGGAACAGGAAGCCCAGGCCGACCATGATGCGGAACGACCAGAACACAGGGGCCACCGGCGGGATCGTGTCGTTGGCCGCCATGTGGATCTGTTCCGGTGTGGCGTCGACAACATTGGCCGTGTACTTCTTGAGCAGCAGGCCGTAGCCGAGGTCGTCCTTGTACTTGTCGAACTCGGCGCGTACGGCCGGCGACTTGTCGCCGCTACGCAGCTTCTCGAGCGCCGCGAAGGCGATCATGCCGCGTTGAATGTTCTCCTTGTGTTCGTCGCGCAACTGCGTGAGACCGATCACCGGCGTGTCGACCGAGCGCGTGGCGATCAGGCCCATTGCCCAGGGAATCTTCACGGCGTAGTCGGTGCGCTCTTCCTTCTGGTTCGGGAAGCCGAACAGCGTGAACGATGCGGGCGGCTTGGCCGTCTCCCATTCCGCTTCGATGGCGGCGAGCTTGACCTTCTGCACTTCGCCCGTGGTGTAGCCCGATTCGTCACCCAGCACGATGACCGACAGCGTCGAGGCCAGACCGAAGCCGGCGGCAACCGCGAAGGAGCGCAGGGCGAACGGTACGTCGCGGCGCTTGAGCAGATACCACGCCGAGATGCCGAGCACGAACATGGCGGCTGTCACATAACCGGCCGAGAGCGTGTGCACGAACTTCACCTGCGCCACCGGGTTGAAGATCACATCCCAGATGCTGTTCAACTCCATGCGCATGGTCTCGTAGTTGAAATGCGCGCCGACCGGATTGTTCATCCAGCCGTTGGCTACGAGAATCCACAACGCCGAGAGGTTCGAGCCCAGCGCCACCGCGAACGTGGTCGCAAGGTGGCCAATGCGCGAGAGCTTGTTCCAGCCGAAGAAGAACAGGCCGACGAACGTGGCTTCGAGGAAGAACGCCATCAGACCTTCGATGGCCAGCGGCACACCGAAGATGTCACCGACGTAGTGCGAGTAGTAAGCCCAGTTGGTGCCGAACTGGAACTCGAGCGTGAGACCCGTGGTCACGCCCATCGCGAAGTTGATCAGGAAGAGTTTGCCCCAGAACTGGGTCATGTCCTTGTAGATCTGCTTGCCGGTCATTACGTAGACCGACTCCATGACGACAAGCAGCCAGGACAGGCCGAGCGTGAGCGGGACGAACAGGAAGTGATACAGCGCCGTTATGGCGAACTGCAAGCGCGAGAGGTCAACGACTTCGCTACTGATCATGGCGGACACCTTGACTTGTGGTGGTGGACTGCGCTTCGACGGCTTGCGGCCCGATCAGGGCACGAGCCACGACGTCTGGCGGCAATTGCATATGCTTGGCCATGGGAGCGTCGAAGAACGCGTGTTTCAGAATGAACAGGAGTACTACCTTGATCGCAAGGACGATCAGGATTTCGACCATGAAACGGGAAGGGCGGGTGCGCCAGCGCTTGATCAGCCAGGCGACGACGGCGGAGTGCGACCCCGCGACGGGCGCGGCTGGCGCGGGAGGCTTCAGACTGCTAGGAGAGTGGGTGTCCATCCGTGACGGCTCCTGGCGTCGAAAGTCGTTGTGTTGGAAACAGCGGCGACTCTCGGCGCATTTTGCCTTATCGCATGAAAATGTCAAACCGCGGAGCACGGGGGACCGATGACACGCGGATGACGCTGGTTCGATGCGAATCCGCCACCCTCGGAGATGGCCGACGAGAAACGAGTTCGAGACAAGGGTCCGGCGCGGCGAACGGCCCCCGGGCCGTCCTTCGCACGTAGCATGGCCACGTACGAGTCGATTCTAGCGACCGGTCGTCCGGGCGACCTTGCGATGCATCAAGTCCGAAGCAAATGCCCCGTGAACTTTCGAAGGTCAAGAAAAAAGCCCCGTGAGTCTCACGGGGCTTGCGGGCCGGTCATGAATGACCGGCGGCGATCTGGTGGGGCGTGTGGCAATTTGCCGCGCTGCCACGGCCCACCGGATCAACGCATTACGCGAAGGCTTGCAGCGCGCCTTTCATCTTCTTCATTGCGGCAACTTCGATCTGACGGATGCGCTCGGCAGACACGCCGAATTCATCTGCCAGTTCGTGCAGCGTGGCGCCGCCGCTACCGTCATCGGCAACCGACAGCCAGCGCGCTTCGATGATGCGGCGGCTGCGCGAGTCGAGGCGGCCGAGTGCCGTTTGCAGACCGTCGCTTTGCAGATGGTCGCGCTCGCGCGCGGCGATCACGGCGGTCGGCTCCTGATGCGTATCGGCGAGGTACGCGATGGGAGCGAAGCTTGGGCTGTCGCTATCGTCGCTGTGACCTTCGAGGGCAATATCGCCACCCGACATGCGCGTTTCCATCTCGATGACGTCTTCGCGCTTCACGTTCAGATCGCGGGCGACCTGATCGATCTCTTCCGGCGTGAACGCCTGCAAGCCTTGCTTCTGGCTACGCAGATTGAAGAAGAGCTTGCGCTGGGCCTTGGTCGTGGCGACCTTGACCGTGCGCCAGTTGCGCAGAACGTACTCGTGAATCTCAGCCTTGATCCAATGCATGGCGTACGACACAAGTCGTACCCCCTGAGTTGGATCGAAGCGCTTGACGGCCTTCATCAGGCCGATATTGCCTTCCTGAATCAGGTCGGCGTGCGGCAGACCATAGCCGAGGTAGTTGCGCGCGATCGACACCACCAGACGCAGGTGCGACAGCACAAGCTGACGGGCGGCGTCGAGGTCGTCGTTCTCACGCAGGCGCTTGGCGAGCGACTGCTCTTCCTCGGCGGTGAGCAGCGGAATGCGGTGGACAGCCTGAATATAGCTGTCGATATTGCCCAGACTGCCCGGCAGCATCAATGCCGACGGGGCGAGAGCAAGGGCACGAGAATTCGGCGCCGTGCCGGTGGCCGGCGTCGTCGGATGCAAAGTGGCGGCAGTACTCAAGTGGTGGACTCCTGGTTAGCCTCTGGGAAAACATTTTAGCACTCTCTTCGGATGAGTGCTAAAGACGTTAGAACCCTTACCGGGCGGGAAGTTTCCGGCGCCTCGGGGTTTTCCAGCACCCCCCGAAAAACCAGATAAGTCACTGGCGCAAACGTCGCGTGGATGGTGTAAATTGCAACCCACGTCGCGAGCGTTTGAGGTCGGCGAAGACGGGAGGTCAACATGGCAGGAAAGCACATTGACGTAGTGCGAGAGCGCGAATCGGCGCGCTTCGACGCAATGGTCGAGGGTGACGTCGAACAACTCGACGCTCTCCTGGCAGACGGCCTTCACTACGTGCATTCAAACGGCAAACGCGAAACCAAGCGCGAATTTCTCGACGCCCTGACCTCGGGCCGCCGTCGATATCTGGATATCGATATCCGGGCACAGGAACTGCGCCAGTTTGGCGACACTGTCGTCGTCACCGGCAAGCTCAAGGTCGAACTGGAAACCGCGACCGGTTCGCTCGAATCGCAAATGGCCTATACGGCCGTCCATGTGCTCGAGGCCGACGAATGGCACCTCATCTCCTGGCAGGCGACCCGCATGGCATCGGCCGAATGAATCACTGGCCGTCTGCCGGCGGATTTGGCCGATTCGACGGCTGCCTCGTCCGGTACTCATCGGACGTCATCTCCGATCATAAGATTTGATGGGTTTCGGGATGAAATGTTCCGAAAAATATTGAATTTATCGATTTTCGGCGATTTGCGATGAATTTCGGGCAAATTTTTTGGTATTTCGCCCGGATAACGTCTGAATGAGCGTCCAAATAAGCGGCCAGATGCGCGGCAGAAACGCCCGTCGCAATTAACCGGCCATCCCCAGTGCCTGACGAATCACTTCGACCTGCCGGGCGATCGGGGCGGGCACTGCGATCTCACCGGCCAGTACGGCTTCAATCCACTTGGCTGTGGATGGGGCGTCGGCGGCAGGAAGCGTCGGCGGTATTCCGGTGGCACCTTCCTCTGCCGTTTGCCATACGTGATACACGCCGTCCGAAAAGCCGTCGATGGCGGCTTGGCGACGGGCGTCGGCGACCGGTTCGCCTTCCGTGCCGCGCGCGAGCAGCACGCCCGGCGCCGGACTGTTGGCAGCGTCGGCGAACATCTCGCTGAGCGTTTCCCGGTATTCGGGATGCGTGTAGTTCACGAGCCGCAGCGCGGGCCCGGCAAACGGCTGCAACAACTTCACCACCGTATGACCGGAGTTCCGTACGCCAAGCGCTGCGCGCATCTCCAGCAGTCGCTCCAACGCGGGCGAGAGCGCGGCAATCGGCAGATAGGCCACACGGCGCGTACGCAGCGCTGCCTCGGCCTCGGCGGCCGACCCACAGGCGGCGTGGCCTAGTTCTGCGAAGATTGCTTGCGTGCCGACACGATTCGCGCCGCTGTGATGCTGGCCATGAACGAGCACCGGAATGCCCTCGCGGGCGAGCAGCAAGGCGAGCAGTGCCGTGAGATTCGGTTGTTTGCGTGCGCCGTTGTAGCTGGGTAACAAGACTGGCGGCGGTGCATCGGCCGGTGAGGTGAGCGGTGTGAACGTTGCGTGTGCGGCATCGAGCATCGCGCGCAGTTCTATGGGCGTCTCGCCCTTGATGCGATAGGCGATCAGAACCCCACCCAGTTCCGCCGGTGCCACGCGCTCGGCGAGGATGGCGTCGAACAGGGTGCGTGTCTCGCCGGCGTCGAGCGGGCGCGCGCCTTTCGCGCCTCGGGCGATGATTTTGAGCAGCGGCGCACAGGCGAAAGGGGCGGCAGAGGTCATGACACGGGGCATCTGAATTCGTATCCGTTCATCATACGCAATCGGGTGTCCTCGGGGGCGGCGCTTGAAGTACCATCTCGTGTTCAGACGCGCGTGCCCCGAGATTTCTCGCACCTGCCGCGTCTTCCCACATTCCGCTTTCGAGGTCTGCCATGTCCACGCTGTACAGCTATTTCCGCAGTTCCGCCGCGTATCGTGTCCGGATCGCCCTGAATCTGAAGGGGCTCGATTACGACACCGTACCCGTACATCTGGTGCGTGACGGTGGCGAACAGCTCAAACCGGCGTACCGCGCGCTCAACGTCAACGGCCTGGTGCCGACGTTCCTCGATGGCGAAGTGAACATCCATCAGTCGCTCGCCATCATCGAGTATCTGGAAGAGGTGCATCCGACACCTGCACTCCTGCCGGCCGGCCCGCTGGCGCGCGCCCAGGTGCGCGCACTGGCGCTGGACATCGCCGCCGACATCCACCCGATCGACAACCTGCGCGTGCTGCGGTACCTCAAGCACGAACTGGGCGTGAGCGAAGCGCAGAAGAACGCCTGGTACGTTCACTGGATCTTGGAGGGTTTCACGGCGCTGGAAGCCCGGCTGGCAGCGCAATCGTCGCAGGGCAAGTTCGTATTCGGCGACACGCCGACGCTTGCGGACTGCTGTCTTGTGCCGCAGGTCTACAACGCGAACCGCTTCAAGGTCGACATGACGTCGTTCCCGCGAATTGCCGCCATCGACGCCCACTGCCAAACGCTCGACGCCTTCCGGCGTGCTGCGCCCGAAGCGCAACCCGACGCCGAGTAAGTCCCGCGATGGTCGATCCGGCTTTCTGGCGGGGCCTGGCGCTGGGCGCCAGCCTCATCATGGCGATCGGGGCGCAGAACGCATTTGTGCTGCGGCAGGGCATTCTGAAGCGTCACGTGGGCGTGGTTGTGGCCGTGTGCGCCATCAGCGATATGGTGTTGATCGCGGCGGGCGTGGCCGGCATGGGCGGGCTCATCGCCGCGTATCCGCGCTTTCTCACGGCCGTGACGTGGGGCGGTGCGGCATTTCTGTTCTGGTACGGCCTGCGCGCGTGGCGCGCGGCGTTTCGCGGAGCGGGCGCGTTGCAGGCCGACGGCAGCCGCGCGGCCACGCAGCGCATGACGTGGCAACGCGCGTTCGTACTCGTGCTGATGCTCTCGCTGCTCAATCCTCACGTCTATCTCGATACGGTGATTCTGCTCGGCGGCATCGGGGCGCGTGAGCCGTCGCCCGGCAATGTCTGGTTCGCCGCAGGCGCGATGACGGCCTCCGCGCTGTGGTTCACCGTCCTTGGCTACGGCGCTCGCTTGCTTGCGCCGCTGTTCTCGCGCGCGCGGGCATGGCAGATCCTTGACGGCATCGTCGGCATGATGATGTGGGGGTTGTGCGCAGGACTCGTCGCCCAGCAGTTGTAACGTATCGTTCGGCGGCAGCGTTGTGCAGCCGTTCCGTGTCGTCCGACAATGCAAACGGCCCGCTCATGTGAAATGGCGGGCCGTTTGTCTTGGGACGCGTGCTGCGGGAAGCGTTTATCCCAGCAGCGCGTCGGCGAATTCGCGCGCCGAGAACGGTTGCAGGTCTTCGACCTTTTCGCCCACGCCGATGAAGTACACCGGCACCGGACGTTGACGCGCAATCGCGGCGAGAATGCCGCCCTTGGCCGTGCCGTCGAGCTTGGTGACGATGAGGCCGGTGAGTTGCAGCGCGTCGTCGAATGCCTTGACCTGTGCGAGCGCGTTCTGGCCTGTATTGGCGTCGATCACGAGCAGCACTTCGTGCGGTGCGCCGTCGGCGGCCTTGGCGAGCACGCGCTTGATCTTCTTGAGTTCTTCCATCAGATGCAACTGCGTCGGCAGGCGGCCGGCCGTGTCGGCCATCACGATGTCGATCTTGCGGGCGCGAGCGGCATTCACGGCATCGAACACGACGGCGGCGGGGTCTCCGCTCTCCTGCGAGACGACGGCGACGTTGTTGCGCTCGCCCCAGATCGTCAGTTGCTCGCGTGCCGCTGCACGGAAGGTGTCGCCGGCGGCGAGCAGCACCGACTGGTCATAGTGCTGGAAGTGTTTGGCGAGCTTGCCGATACTCGTCGTCTTGCCTGCGCCGTTCACACCCGCGATCATCACGACCATCGGCGCTTCGCGGCCGAGTACGAGACTTTGCTCCAGCGGCTGCAACAGATCGACCAGCAGATCGTGCAGGGCACGCTTGACCTGCTCGCCTTCGGTCAGCCGTTCGGCCTTGACCTTCTTGCGCAGCGCTTCGATCAGGAACGTGGTGGCTTCGACCCCCGCGTCGCTCATCAGCAAAGCGCCTTCGAGTTCTTCGAACAGGTTTTCGTCGACCTTCACGCCGACGAAGATGCCGGTGAGGCCAGCGCTCGTCTTCGACAGGCCGGCCTTCAGGCGCGTGAGCCAGGAGCGTTTGGCAGCCGGCGCCGGCGCGGGGGCGGCTACGATCTCGCCGATGGCTTCGCCGTGCGAATCCTTCACGACGACCGGTGCCGGGGCCGGCGCGACGGGTTCTACCGCAATTTGCGGGGCAGGCGTGAGCGTGGGCTGCGTTGGCGTGTCGAATGCTGGGACATTCGCCGGCGACGGCTCGGAATGTGCCGTATTTTCGATAGGGCTGACGGGCGCACGCGGCGTGTCCACCGGCGCGGCTGGTGCCTGTGGTGTAGCGGCTGCCGGGGCAGGGGGGGCAGCGGGTGCAGCGGCCGGCACGACAGGCGGCGGCGGGGTGAGCGGCGCAGGCGTGGCGGGCTGGGCCTGCGCAACCTCGGCCGGCGCGGCACTGCGTTCAACCGCAGTGCCCGAGGGTGCGGGCGTTTCCGGCAATGTTGCCGATTCGACGGATTCTGGCGATTCGGCCGATGCGGGGCTCGTCTCGGCGGCCTTGTTGCCGCCTGACTTGAAGCGCTTGAAGAAGCTGAACATGGGGTGAAGAACTCGACGTGGGCGCGCGCGGTCGGCGTGCGTCTGTGATTTGTCTTGCCATTCGCGCCGCACAAAACGCCCTACAATGGGCGAGTCGTGATTTCCGACGCGGGAAATGCGACGTATTTTATCAGACGCGTATCGACGTCCATGACGGGCGAAAGGGGATCCATGACGGGAACCATGCGCTGGCGACATGCCTTGGTCGGACTGACCTTGGCCGGTGTAATGAGCCTGAGCCATGCTGCGGACACCGCGGGCAGCAAAACGACGGATAACACTTCGGAATTCACGCTATCGAACGGCCTGCGGCTGATCGTGCGCGAAGATCATCGGGCACCGACGGTCGCCCATGTGGTCTGGTACCGCGCTGGCTCGCTCGACGAGTTCAATGGCACGACAGGGGTGGCCCATGCGCTAGAACACATGATGTTCAAGGGCACCAAGGAGGTCGGGCCGGGCCAGTTCTCGCGTCAGGTCGCCGCCCTCGGGGGCCGGGAGAATGCGTTCACCAGCAAGGACTACACGGGGTACTTCGAGCAGACGGAGAAGTCGCGCTTGCCGGAGATGATGCGTCTCGAGGCCGATCGCATGGCCAATCTCACGCTCACGGCCGACGAGTTCGCCAAAGAGATTCAAGTGGTCATGGAGGAGCGCCGTCTTCGTACGGACGACCAGCCGCGCGCGTTGCTCTACGAGCAGTTGATGGCCACGGCGCTCATCGCCAACCCTTATCGCCGCCCGATCGTCGGCTGGATGGACGACTTGCAGCACATGACCGTGCAGGACGCGCGCGATTGGTACGAGCGTTGGTACACACCGAACAATGCCGTGGTGGTGGTGAGCGGCGATGTGGACCCGGCGCAGGTCAAGCAACTCGCCGAGAAGTACTATGGTCCGCTCAAGCAGCGTGCGTTGCCGGAACGCCGTGCGCAGAACGAACCGGCACAACTTGGCGTGCGCCGGATATTCGTAAAAGCGCCTGCCGAGAATCCGCACGTGATGCTCGCGTGGCGGGCGCCGCGCCTGACCGACATCGAGAAGGATGACGATGTCTATGCGCTGCAAGTGCTCGCCGCCGTGCTCGACGGCTATGGCAATGCGCGTCTGACGAGCCGTCTCGTGCGCGAACAACGCATCGCCAACGATGTCGGCGCCGGTTACGACGGCGTGGGCCGTGGTCCGCAGTTCTTTATCCTGGATGGCACGCCTGCACAGGGCAAGACGCCCGAGCAGATCGAGAAGGCGTTGCGTGCGCAGGTGGCCGACATCGCGGCACACGGCGTGACTGAGGCAGAGCTGGGGCGCGTGAAGGCGCAAGTCGTGGCTTCGCAGATCTACAAGCGGGACTCTGTCTTCGGTCAGGCGATGGAAATCGGTCTGAACGAAATGTCGGGGATCTCGTGGCGGAAGATCGATCGCATGCTCGAGAAGGTGAAGGCGGTGACGCCCGCGCAGGTGCAGGCGGTGGCCGGCAAGTATTTCGGCGACGAGTCGCTGACGGTGGCGACGCTCGTGCCGCAGCCGATCGACGAAGCGACACGCAAGCGCCGCGCCCAAGGGGCGGAAGACCTGAAGAACATGCGCTGAGAGAGGCCACACGATGATGAAAATTTCCGCACTATTGCGTGCGTTCTCGGTGCCTGCGCGTACGGGCCTTCTGGCTTCTGTTGCTGCAGGCGTGTTGGTGGCGGTGATGCCCCTCGGCGCCCAGGCGGCGCTGCCGATTCAACGCTGGGTCTCGCCGTCGGGCGCCAAGGTCCTGCTCGTGGAAAGCCGTTCGATCCCGATGATCGATGTGAATATCGATTTCGACGCGGGCAGCCGCTACGATCCGCCGGGCAAGTCCGGACTGGCGTTGTTCACGGCAGGTCTGCTCGATTCCGGGGCGTTCGCTGCAGGGGGGCGCCCGGCGTTGAGCGAAGCGCAGATTGCCGACCGCTTTGCCGACGTGGGCGCGATGGAATCGACGAGTGCCGGACGCGATGCGGCGACCGTCACCATGCGCACGCTATCTTCAGCGACCGAGCGCGATGCCGCGGTGAGCACGATGGCGCAGTTCCTGCAACATCCGACCTTCCCCGACCTGGTGCTCAAGCGTGAAGCCGCGCGCCTGGCTGCGGCAATTGCCGAAGCCGACACGAAGCCCGAGGCGATTGCCGAGAAGGCGTTTCGCAGCGCGATCTACGGGAGCCATCCTTATGGCGTGAGTCCGACGGTGGCCAGCGTCAAGGCCGTGAAGCGCGAAGATGTGGTGCGCTTCTACCGGGATATGTACAGCCCGAAGCGGGCAGTTGTCACGATCGTCGGCGACATCGATCGTCCGCAGGCGGAGAAGCTCGTCGCCACGCTGATCGATGCGATGCCGGCAGGGGTGACGCCGCCGGCCATGCCGCCTGTGGCGGCGCTGCGCAGCGCGGTGCAAATCGATCTGCCGCATCCGGCCGAGCAGGCACACATCGTGACCGGACAGGCATCGGTGGCCCGGAGTGATTCCGACTACTTCCCGTTGCTCGTGGGGAACTACGTGCTGGGCGGCGGCGGGTTTGTCTCGCGTCTGACGGCAGAAGTGCGCGAGAAGCGCGGTCTGACGTATGGCGTGTCGAGCGGCTTCGTCCCGCAGTTGCAGGAGGGGCCCTTCGAGATCAGCTTGCAGACGCGACGTGAGCAAGCGCCCGAAGCGCTCAAGGTCGTGCGTGAAACGCTCGACAGATTTGTGCTGGACGGGCCGACCGATGAGGAGATGCAGGCCGCAAAGGACAACCTGATCAATGGCTTCCCGCTGCGCCTCGACAGCAATCGCAAACTGTTGGCGAACGTTGCCGCCATCGGCTTCTATAACCTGCCGCTGGACTATCTGGACACGTGGACCAACAAGGTTCAAGCCGTCACCGCAGCGCAGGTACGGGATGCCTTCGTGCGTCACGTGCAGCCGGAGCGGCTTGTCACCGTGGTCGTGGGCCCGAACGACGTCTTCGGTGCGGCCAGCGCTGGCGCCGCTGCGCCGAGCGGCAAGCCTGTTGCGGCCGTGAAGGCGAAGTAATCGCAGTATCGCGGCACACGTCGCATGATTGGCACGATGAACGAAAAACGGCACCGGAGATTCCCGGTGCCGTTTTTTTGTTGGTGACAATGAGCGTTGGTGCACACGCCATGAGTGCTACCGGAGAATCCGCCGGCGCAGCAACACCAGTGCGACGGCGAATCCGACGACGGCGTATAGGGCGAGTGCGCCGGCATGCAGCCACGGCAGATCGATGGTGCGTCCGAGCATGGCCGGACGGATCAGCGCGACGGCATGGGCGAGCGGCAACCACTCCGTCACGTGACGTGCCGCTGCCGGGAGTTGCGACAGCGGGAAGAACACGCCGGAGAGCAGCAACATCGGCGTCATCACGAGCGTTTGATAGAACATGAAGAAGTCGTAGCTCGGCGCGAGCGCCGTCATTACCATCGCCAGACTCGCGAACGCCAGACCCGCGAGCAGAACCGCAGGCAACACCACGGGCAGGCTGTCGATGCGTGCATAGCCGAGTACGCACGCCACCACCAGAATGGCGAGGCCCGAGAGCACTGCCTTGCTGGCCGCCCATACGACTTCGCCAAGCACCACATCGCCCAATGTGAGCGGTGTGTGCATCAGCGCTTCCCATGTGCGCTGAACGTGCATGCGTGAGAAGGCCGAGTACATCGACTCGAAGCTCGCGGAGAACATCACGCTCGACCCCACAGTGCCGGCGGCGAGAAATGCGATGTACGAGGTGCCGTCGACGTCGCCGACCATCATCCCGAGGCCGAATCCCAGCCCGAAGAGGTAGATCATCGGGTCGGCCAGATTACCGAACATCGACGCAATGGCGAGCTTGCGCCATACGAGGAAGTTACGCCGCCAGACGCCCGTCCACGGCGTGATCCCTGGGAGATAGCGGGGCGCGTCGGGAGGATGTCCCTTCGGTGAGGTGGTGCGAGGTGCACTCGCCGTGGCGGCAGCGGCGCCTTCCGCGTGGGCAGAACTACCGGGGCCGTGTCGATCGTGCTCAGTCATCGCGCATCTCCCGGCCCGTGAGTTTGAGGAAAACGTCCTCCAGATTGGCGCGCCGATGCAGATAGCGCACGCCGGGCTGATCTTGCAGCGCGTTCACGACCGGGGCGGCGTCGCGCACATAGCAGAAGTGGGTCTCGCCGCTGGTTTCGAGGCGTTCGGTGAGCGGAGCGAGCCGGGCGAGCAACGCCTGCGGCACGTCGCCGAACACCTCCACGACGTCGCAGCCGATCTCCCGGGCGACGAGGTCAGGTGGCGTGCCCTCGGCGATCTTGCGACCGTTATCGATCACGCAGAGGCGATGGCACAAGCGCTCGGCTTCTTCCATGAAGTGGGTCGTGAGCAGAATTGTCTTGCCCTCGTTCATCAGCGATTTGAGCCGCTCCCAGATCAGGTGCCGGGCTTGCGGGTCGAGACCGGTGGTCGGCTCGTCGAGTATCAGCAGATCGGGATTGTTGACGAGGGCACGGGCAAGGGTGAGACGTCGTTTCATGCCGCCCGAGAGCTGGCTGACGCGGGCATTCGCTTTCGATTCGAGACGCGCAAACGCGAGCAGAGCGGGCACACGTTCGCGAAGGTCAGCCGAAGAGAGCCCAAAGTAGCGGCCGAAAACGGCGAGGTTTTCGCGCACGGTGAAGTCGGGGTCCAGATTATCGAATTGCGGCACGACACCGACGCGGCGTCGCGCCTGCGGCGCCAGTCGCGGGATGGGCATGCCGCCGAGGCGGATTTCACCGGCGTCGGGGGTGACCAGACCCAGCAGCATACGCAGGGTGGTGGTCTTGCCGGCACCGTTAGGTCCCAGCAGACCGAAGCATTCGCCCGGTGCCACGCGCAGCGACAGGTGATCGACGACGGGGCGGCCGTCGTAGGCCTTGCATAGTTCGGTTACCTCGATAGCGGCATCGGTCATGGCAAGTCGGGCGGTTTCCTGTTGAGCGGGTAGGCGAGTTCCTCGTGCGGCATCGGGCATTGTCCGACACCGGCCCGCCGGGGCTGACGCATCGCCTGACGGGTTGCGTGCCCTTGTGAGGCGGCCATTGCGGGCGATGTGGTATGTTTCGCCTCAACAATGTAGCGTGAAATGTCATGATTTTGGATTTCTGGCGTGCGCAGCGGTGCACGCGAACTCATTTTTGCCCGGGTGGCGGTGCAATCGGCAGGGCTGTGTCGCGGAGGACGGTATGAAGTCCGGTGCAGGTAACGTGGCACGCGGCGCGCCACAGCAGGTGCGCATCATCGGCGGCCAGTGGAAGCGTACGCCGTTGCCGGTGCCCTCGGGCGACGGTCTGCGACCTACCCCCGATCGCGTGCGCGAAACGCTGTTCAACTGGCTCGGCCAGGATCTGAGCGGCATGCAGTGTCTCGACGCGTTCGCCGGAAGCGGTGCGCTCGGGTTCGAGGCGGCGTCGCGGGGTGCTGCACGGGTGCTGATGATCGAACACGCCGCGCCGGCCGTACGGCAGCTTCGCGCCAATCAGGCGAAGCTCGGTGCGAGCCAGATCGAGATCGTGCAGGCCGACGCGAGGCGCCTGATAACCACACTCGCACCTGGGGCTTTCGACGTGGTGTTTCTCGATCCCCCGTTTGCGAGCGGCTGGCTGGACGACCTGCTGGCGCCCGCAGCCCGCCTGCTGGCCCCGAACGGTGTGATTTACGCCGAATCCGACCGCCCGCTGGACGACGACGCGCTCGCAGCACTCGACCTCGTGTGCCTGCGCCGGGCGAAAGCCGGAGCGGTGCATTATCATCTGCTTGAATCGATTCCGAAAACCTAGAGACCACAATGAATAAGTACGTAGCACTGGTCCCCAGCCGCGAGGAGACGTTGGCATGGTAGTGGCGATCTATCCGGGGACGTTCGACCCGCTTACCCGAGGACACGAAGATCTGGTTCGCCGTGCGGCGGGCATCTTCGACAAGCTCGTTGTCGGTGTGGCGGATAGCCGAAACAAGAAGCCGTTCTTCTCGCTCGACGAGCGCATCGACATTGCGCGTGAGGTGCTGGGTCACTATCCGAACGTCAGCGTGGAAGGGTTTTCCGGGCTGCTCAAGGATTTCGTGCGTAAGCACCAGGCCCGCGTCATCGTGCGCGGTTTGCGTGCCGTGTCCGACTTCGAGTACGAGTTTCAGATGGCAGGCATGAACCGCTATCTGTTGCCCGACGTGGAAACGATGTTCATGACGCCGTCCGACCAATACCAGTTCATCTCGGGCACGATCGTGCGCGAGATCGCGCAATTGGGCGGCGACGTCAGCAAGTTTGTGTTTCCTTCCGTCGAAAAATGGCTGGTGACGAAAGTCGGCGACCTGTCGGCGAAGGAATGAGTATCGTGCGCGCCGGCCGGCGCCTGTGGGCTGGCCGGCGTTGCGATACGACTGGAGGTGCCGTATGGCCTTGATGATTACCGATGAATGCATCAATTGCGACGTGTGCGAGCCAGAGTGCCCGAACGACGCAATTTCGATGGGGGTCGAGATCTACGAGATCGATCCGAACAAGTGCACCGAGTGTGTCGGTCACTTCGATGAACCGCAGTGTGTGCAAGTGTGTCCGGTGGAGTGCATTCCCATCAACCCCGAACACGTCGAGACGCCCGAGCAACTGCTCGAGAAGTACACCCACCTGCAAGCCAACAAGACTGCCTGAGCGGCGAACCGCCGCTCGTTTTTCTGCTTCGTCTTACTTCCCCGGCGTGGCGTGCAGACGCATCATCGCCTTTTCCATGTCGCCTTTGACGACCAGATCGACGATGTCGAGCGAGCGCGACATCGCGTCGTCGATCTGCGCTTGCTCTTCCTTGCGCGGCGGCTTGAGCACGAAGTCCACCACCTGCTGCTGGCTGCCCGCCGGTTGCAGCGTGCGCGGATGGCCGATGCCCAGGCGCAGGCGCCAGAATTCGGGCGTCGTCAGGTGTGCCGCAATGTCCTTCAGGCCGTTGTGACCGCCGCTGCCGCCGCCCCGCTTGAGTTTCACGCTACCGGGCAGCAGATCCAGTTCGTCGTGCACGACGAGAATCTCGTCCGGCAGAATCTTGTAGAAGCGCGCGAGCGCGACGACAGACTGTCCCGAACGGTTCATGAAAGTCTGCGGCTCGAGCAGCCACACTTCCTGGCCGGCGATGCGCGCACGCGCAGCGAAGCCGTGGAAGTTCTTCTGGTTCGTGAGCGATGCGCCGCATTGCTGCGCCAGCGCGTCGACGAACCAGAAGCCGGCATTGTGACGCGTCGCTGTATATTCGGCGCCCGGATTGCCGAGCCCTACGATCAGCTTGATCATTTCGGTATCAGGATCTTGGCGCGTTCGCCGTCAGGTCTACGCGCCGCCAATAAAAAAACCCGCCGGACATGATGTCGCGGCGGGTCTTGCGTCCAGCGTCGCCGCTGAAAGCTAACGCACGAGGCTTAGGCAGCCGGCGTTTCGCCTTCGGCAGCCGCCGGGGCAGCCGCTTCGTCAGCAGCAACACCAGCCGGTTGAACGGCTTGCGCCACTGCCGGGTTTTCTTGCTCGACGTGCAGCGTCAGCGTCACGCCGGCGGGCAGCTTGACGTCCTTGGCGTGCACCGATTGACCGGCTTCCAGCTTCGACAGGTCAACTTCCAGGAATTCCGGCAGCTTGCCCGGCAGGCAGTTGATGTCCAGTTCGTTCATGGTGTGGCTGATCACGTTCGACGCCAGCTTCACAGCCGGGGCGTTCTCAGCACCCAGGAAGTGCAGGGGCACCTTCATGTGGATCGGCTTGTTCGGGTCGACACGTTGGAAATCCACGTGCAGAACCAGTTGCTTGAACGGGTGGTACTGCACATCGCGCAGCAGCACTTGTTCGATCTTGCCAGCGATTTCCAGCTCGAGAATCGACGAGTGGAAGGCTTCCTTGCGGAGAGCGTGCCACAGGGCATTGTGATCGAGTTCGATCAGCTTCGGATCGACATTACCACCGTACACGATGCCCGCGGTCTTACCGGCATTGCGCAGGCGGCGGCTCGCACCCGTACCTTGCAGATTACGCTCAAAAGCGACGACTTTCATAACAACTCCTTGTACTGCCCGCGACCAGGCAGCGATTTCTTCCCGAATACCATGCCCAAAAACGCAGGCTTCAGGAACGACAAAGGCGGGGAGGTGCTCCCCGCCGACATAACAACGGCGCCACACAGGCGCCGCCGCAAAATTCTACCGAACGCTTATTCCGCGAACAGCGACATCACCGAGTCGCCGCGACGAATACGCGAGAACGTTTCGGCGAGCAGATTGGCGCAGCTCAACTGGCGAATCTTGCCGCCCTTTGAGTCCTCGCGCAGCGGAATCGTATCCGTCACGACCACTTCGTCCAGCTCCGAGGCATTGATACGCGCCGCAGCACCACCGGAAAGCACCGGGTGCGTGCAGTACGCATAAACCTTCTGTGCGCCACGCGCCTTCAGCACTTGCGCAGCCTTGCAGAGCGTGCCGGCGGTGTCGACCATGTCATCCATGATGACGCAGGTACGGCCTTCGACTTCCCCGATGACGTTCATCACTTCGGCCACGTTGGCCTTCGGACGACGCTTGTCGATGATGGCCAGATCGCAGTGCAGTTGCTTTGCGAGCGCCCGGGCACGCACCACACCGCCAACGTCCGGCGACACCACCAGCAGGTTTTCGTGGTTCTGTCCGCGCACATCTGCGAGCAGCAGCGGCGACGCATAAATGTTGTCGACCGGGATATCGAAGAAACCCTGAATCTGGTCGGCGTGCAGATCCATCGTGATGATGCGCTCGACGCCTGCGATTTGCAGCATGTTGGCGACGACCTTCGCCGAGATCGCCACACGCGCCGAACGGGGGCGGCGATCCTGACGGGCATAGCCGAAATACGGGATGGCAGCGGTGATCCGGCCGGCAGAAGCGCGCTTGAGCGCGTCGACCATGATCATCAGTTCCATCAGATTGTCGTTGGTCGGAGCGCACGTCGACTGGAGGACAAAGACGTCCTTGCCACGCACGTTTTCCTGGATTTCGACTTGGATTTCACCGTCGGAGAACCGGCTCGCCATTGCCTTGCCGAGCGGAATACCGAGAGTGTCGACGACCGCTTGGGCCAGGGCGGGATTGGCGTTCCCGGTGAATACCATTAGGTTATCACTACTCATCTGGCTACCTGCGGAACGTTTGAATGCTGACACTGCGCGACAGAGAAATTGGCAGGGGAGGAAGGACTCGAACCCTCGTATGCCGGAATCAAAATCCGGTGCCTTAACCAACTTGGCGACTCCCCTACACTAACCGATGCCCTTGCTGCGTCGTAGGAAACGCAACAAAGTAAAACCATTTCACGCGAATCCGAACATCGGATGTTCGGCCAGGCTGGTAGTCACTTGACCGAGCCAGCGTTCCGGCAATCGCTTGCATGCGGCTTCTGCGTCTGCCTTCGTGTCGAATACCGCAAACACACTGGCGCCAGATCCCGTCATGCGTGCCGTGGTGAAGGTTCTGAACCAGTCAATCACCGCAGCGACTTCCGCGTATTCTCGAGTCACTGCCGCCTGCATGTCGTTACGGAAAATTTCGTCCGTTTCGAGCATGTTTTCGCTGGCGTGCTCAAGAAAGAACGCCATTGTGACGATCTTCGTATCCCTTGTCAACAGGGGATCACGAAATATTTTGTCTGTCGCGACGTGTACGCGCGGGTTCACAACGAGGAAGTGTCGCTGCGGCAAATCCACCGCGTACAACTCCTCGCCCAGCCCCTCGGCAAAGGCATTGCGGCCGAAAACAAAAAACGGCACATCGGCACCGAGTTTCAACGCGAGCGTCTGGAGTTCTGCGCGCGGCAGATCGAGTTGCCACATGCGATTGAGTGCGAGCAATGTCGTCGCGGCATCGGAGCTGCCGCCGCCGATACCACCGCCGGCTGGCAGTCGCTTCTCGATGGCGATGTCCACGCCGAAGTGCACGCCGCAATGTGCCTGAAGCAAACGGGCTGCCCGGACGGTCAGATCGGTCTCCGGCGGCACGCCCGGCAGCGGGTTCGTGTGCACAATCCGGGCATCGCTCCGGCGCTCGAAATGCAGCGTATCGGCCCAGTCGATCAGTTGGAAGACGGTTTGCAGCTCGTGATAACCATTGGGCCGGCGTCCCACGATGTGCAGGAACAGGTTCAGCTTGGCCGGAGCCGGGCAGTCACGCAGGATTTCGTACATGGCAATGCGAAACGATGGCTATCGGCTACCCGCAGCGCGATGTCGCGACGCGGGTAGCCGGAAAAGGGGAAGACGGTCCCGATGCAGTTCGATCGACAAAGAAGTCGCACGCTCAGGAGCGCTCACGATGCCGACATATGCCTGACGGGGCGGCGCCAAGGATAGCACCGTCGTGGTGACGATGCCCGTGCGGGTATCGACCTCACCATAGCGAAAGCGAATCAGGCAAGACGCCTGGGACTTACTCGTCGATCACTAGCCGGACGGCGAGCGGAGAGCCGTCGAGGTCGCGCGAGAGATCAATGCGTTTGACCCGCAGCGGCGAGCCGTCGAAATAGGCCTGGTAATCGATCGTCCAGCCGTCCTGCTTCAAATGGGTCGGGCGTTGCGTCTGCGGATCGCGCTCGATGCTCGCGTGTGAACCCGGTGCACCCTGCATGCGCAGCCAATAGCGCAGACCGCCTACCGGCAGTGCAAAGCCCAATGCATCGTGCATGACGTCTTCGAGACGCGGCCCCGTCAACGGTGCCTTGCCGGGCAATTCCAGCGATGCCGTTCGCGGATTCTCGCGCACGATCGCCTGCGTCTGCCCAAGCGGGTCGAGCAGTTGGACAGTCGCGTTCTCGCCGCTTTGCTGCCAATCGAAATTGCCGTAGCTATTGCGCGCCTCGCCGTTTTGCTCGTAACGCACCGCAAAGCGACCGCGATAGTGCTCGACACTGGCGCCGTCCGGCGGCGTGACAGGCGTGGGCGGCGCGAGACTCGCGCAGCCCGTCGCCAACACGGCGCTCGTGCAAGCCAGCGCCAGCGTTATGGCGCGAAGCGAGCGAGACACAACCAGCGAGAGCGATGCGGCACGAAACGAAAACGTCGACATCTTCTGCATTACGGCGCGACGTTGTAGCGTTTCATGGTCGAGCGCAGCGTGTCGTCGTCGCCGTCGAGCTTCAAGGCTTCGCGCCAGGTCTTGCGCGCTTCGTCCTGCTGGCCCGACTCCCACAGCACTTCACCCAGATGCGCGCCGATTTCCGCCTGCGCCTGAATGCCGTAGGCGCGGCGCAGCAGATCGAGCGCTTGTTGCTTGTCGCCGAGGCGGTATTTCACCCAGCCGAGGCTGTCCATGATGTACGGATCTTCCGGTGCGAGCGACGCCGCCTTCTGCAGCAGCTTGAGCGCTTCAGGCAAACGCGTGTTGCGCTCGGTCAGCGAATAGCCGAGGGCGTTGTAGGCCTGCGCGTTCTCGGGCTGCGACGTCATCACGCGACGCATCGCTTTTTCCATCACATCGTAGTGCTTGCTCAGTTCGGCCACCATACCGTACTGATAGAGCAGATCCGGATCGTCGGGATTGTTCTTGACCTCGACGGCAAGCAGCTTTTCCGCGTCTTCGTAGCGCTTTGCCTTGACGAGCAAATCGGACTCGGCACGCTTGAGCGCGAGTTGCTCACGCGGGTCGCTCGACTTGATGCCGTGCAGCAGCGCACGGCCTTCCTCGACCTTGCCCTGATCGGCGAGCAATTGCGCGCGCCCGATCTGTGCGGGCAGATACGCGTTGCTGTCTTCGCGAATCTTCGAGAGCCACTTGTCGGCGGCCGGGTAATCCTTGCGATCCTGCGCGATCTGCGCGAGATAGACGTACGCTTGCGCGCCGTCGGTGTTCTGTTGCTCCGCCTCTGCCGCGTATTTCTGCAAATACTGCTCGGCTTGCTCCGGATGCTTGGCGTGCAGGTTGAGCAATGCGAGCGCCATCAGCGTCGAGAGTTCATGCGGAAAACGCTTCTCCAGCGTCTCGAACTGCTTCTGCGCGGCGTCGAGCTGATTGTCCGCGAGCAGCAGCTTGGCGTAGGCGAAGCGGGCTTCCTTGGCATTCGGATTGCGATCGAGGAATGTCTTCAATCCGGCGATGGCGCTGGTGCGCTCTTCCGGGCCCATCTGCCCGTAAAGCAGGGCGGCGGCTTCGTAGTCGGGCTTAAGCTTGAGCGCCGTTTCGAGCGACGTGCGCGCACCGGCCGTGTCGCCAGCATCGAGTTGCGAGCGGGCGATGGCCAGTTGCGCCTCGGGGCGTTGCATGTCGTTGGCCAGCATGCGCTTGAGCGAGTCGATGCCCGTGGCGCGCTCCGGGCTACGCGCAATCATCTGCTGCAGTTCGAGAATGGCCTGACCGCGACGCGCTTCCGGCACCTTGTTCAGTTCGTCGACGAGAAGCGGTTCGGCTTCCGCCAGATGGCCGGTGCCGACTTGAAGGCTTGCGAGCAATTGCGAGGCCGGACGCCAGGCGGGATCGAGTTGATGCCACAACCGCGCGGCGACCAGCGCGTCGCCGAGCTGGCGCGCACCCAGCGCGATTTCGACGGCGCGGCGCGCCATGCGCGGGTCCTTCGTCCGATTCGCCAGCGCGATGTATGTGTTGAACGCCGGCGCCAGGTTGCCTTGTTGCAGGCTCAGTTCGGCGGCCATCACTTCGAAGACGATCTCGCTGGAGAGCGCGACGTTCGGGAGATTTTCGCGAGGGGCGTTCGCATTCGACTTGACGTCGTCGCTATCGGTGTCCGCCTCGCCAGCCGCGCGCGGGGCGCTTGCCTTGGACGGCGCAGCCGCCGGGGCGCTGGCGGGGGCCGCCGGCGCTTTCGGTGCGGTTTGCGCGAACGCGCTCGAAGATGGCAGGAATGCCATGATTGCGCTGGCGCAGGTGACGCCGAGCGCCGTTGCGCCGGCCCACGCCACGCGTGCCAGGGCGCCTCGCAGGCGCAAGACCACGGGTGCCACGGTGAGCGCCGTGTTCTCGGCGGCGGGAATGGACTGGAATCGGGTGTTCGGCATAGGGATCCACGGCAAGTATCGAGCGATTGTAGCGCGCCCGATACAATAGAGTCTAAATCCTCAGCAAACGTTCGCAGGCATGCCTGAACTCCCGGAAGTCGAAGTCACCCGCCGCGGTATTGCGCCGCACGTGGCGGGCACGCGTGTCGCGCGTATCGACGTGCGCAACGCCTCGCTGCGCTGGCCGGTGCCCGACGGCCTCGACACGCTCCTGCGTGGCGAAACGCTCGTCGGCGTAACCCGTCGCGGCAAGTACCTGCTGCTCGAATATGCCCCCGGCTGGCTGCTCGTGCATCTGGGCATGACCGGCACGTTGCGCGTCATGTCCGAGCCGCACGCGTTGCCCGCCGCCGGCGTGCATGACCACATCGACCTCGTGTTCGAGCGGTGCGCGCTGCGCTATCGCGATCCTCGCCGCTTCGGCGCGGTGCTGTTCCACCCGCGCTCGGCCGGCGACGTGCTCATGCATCCGCTGCTCGCCAGTCTCGGGGTAGAACCGCTGACAGACGACTTCGACGGTCAGCGGTTGTATGCCGGCACACGCGGGCGTACGGTTGCCATCAAGCAGGCATTGCTCGCAGGCAACATCGTCGTGGGCGTGGGCAACATCTATGCGTCGGAGAGCCTGTTCCGTGCTGGCATCCACCCGCGCATGCAGGCAGGCAAACTTTCCCGGCCGCGCGCGGAAAAGCTCGCAAAAGCGATCAAGGATGTGCTCGCCGCAGCCATTGAGAAAGGTGGCAGCACGTTGCGCGACTTCGTGGGTAGCGACGGCAAGAGCGGCTATTTTCAGCAGGAGTATTTTGTCTACGACCGTGCCGGACAGCCATGTCGCGTGTGCGGCACGCCAATCCGGCAGATCGTGCAGGGCCAGCGCTCCACGTTCTTCTGCCCGCACTGTCAGAAATGACGCAGCAGCGGCGGCAAACGGGATGACCGGAAAGTCCGGCCCGGCCGCCGCCCATCGCCGTACAAGATGCCCCCAAAAACCGATATGAACGAATCGTCCAGCGACCTTCCTGCCAACTCGCTTGCGGGCACTTTTGCCGAGCGTCTGATCGCTTGGCAGGCCGAGCATGGCCGCCACGATCTGCCGTGGCAGAACACGCGCGATGCCTATCGCATCTGGCTGTCCGAGATCATGTTGCAGCAGACGCAGGTTGCCACGGTGATCCCGTATTACGCGCGATTTCTTGAGCGATTCCCCGATGTCGCCGCGCTGGCGAACGCGCCGCAGGACGATGTGATGGCGCTCTGGAGCGGCCTCGGCTACTACTCGCGGGCGCGCAACCTGCATCGTTGCGCGCAGGTCGTGCTCGCCGAGCATGGCGGACGTTTCCCGACGGACCCAGAGACGCTCGCCACGCTCCCGGGTATCGGCCGCTCGACGGCCGCCGCGATTGCCGCGTTTGCTTACGATGCGCACGCCGCGATTCTCGACGGCAACGTCAAGCGGGTGCTCGCGCGTGTGTTCGGTATCGAGGGATTTCCGGGCACGCCGAAAATCGAGCGGGAAATGTGGGCGTTGGCCGAATCGTTGCTGCCCGGAAGCAATTTGCCCGCCTACACGCAGGGGATGATGGATCTCGGCGCGACGCTATGCGGGCGCGGCAAGCCGCGTTGCGGCGAGTGCCCGTTCGACAGCGATTGCGTTGCGCATGCGACGGGACGCGAGCGGATATTGCCGACGTCCAAGCCGAAGAAGGTTCAGCCTGAGCGTTACGTCGACGTGCTGGTGATTGGCTCGGGCGAGCGCATCCTGTTCGAGCGGCGCCCCGACAGTGGCATCTGGGGCGGGCTATGGAGCTTGCCGGAACTGACACCGCCCACCGGGGAGCGCGAGGCGGACGATGCGTCGCTGCGTGAGCGTCTGAGCGCCCATGCCGCCGCCCTTGGCGCCGCGCAGGGCACCGTGCAGTCGCTTGTGCCGCTGCAGGGGCTCACACACGTCTTCACGCATTTCCGGCTGCACTTGCGCCCGTGGCTGGTAACGCTATCCGGGGCTTCGGCGCAGGGGGCGTTTGCTGCCCGTTCGGGCGACGCCCCCCATGCGTGGCTCGACTCGGCAGGCATCGCCGCGGCCGGATTGCCGTCGCCGATCCGCAAGATTGCCGACGCCCTGCGCATTGTTTCGCCGGGCGACGGCCAACTCTGCCTGCCGGCCTGAATCAGGCTGCGGGCTCGAGGGGAGCGAGTTCGCGATGCCGCACGAGCACGCTGGCTTCCGCGCGGAAGCGCTCGCCTAGCGTTTCGGCGATGAAGACAGAGCGGTGCTGGCCGCCCGTGCAGCCGATCGCCACCGTCAGATAGCTGCGGTTGTCGCGCATGTAGCTTGGCAGCCACTTCTGCAGATACGCGCCGATATCGTTGGTCATCTCGTCGACTTCCGGAATGGCCGAGAGGAAGTCGATCACCGGCTGATCGCGGCCGGTTAGCGGACGAAGCTGCGCGTCGTAATAGGGGTTGGGCAGAGAGCGGACATCGAACACGAGATCGGCGTCCAGCGGCACACCGTGCTTGAATCCGAAAGACTCGAACATCAGCGTGAGTCCGGCGTGATCGTGCTGGACGAATTCACGGATCCAGCGGCGCAGCGCACTCGCGCGCAAATTGCTGGTGTCGATCTGGTGACCGAGTTCGGTCACGCTATTGAGCATTTCGCGCTCTTTCTCGATCGCTTCGACGAGCGAGCCAGTGGCCGACACCGTATCGTCGCCCAGGACAGAGAGCGGATGACGGCGGCGCGTCTCGGAAAAACGCTGCACGAGCGTTTGCGTGGTGGCGTTGAGGAACAACACCCGCACGTCGTGGCCGAAGCGGCGCAGTCCGCCGATGATCGGTGGCAGATCGGCGAGCGAGCCGCCGCTGCGCGCATCGATGGCGACCGCGAGACGTGTGTAGTTCTGCGTTTCGAGATATTCGGCGAGTTCAGGCAGGAAGCGCGACGGCAAATTGTCGACGCAGTAGTAACCCGCATCCTCGAGGACGTTCAAGGCCAGCGATTTGCCGGAACCCGAAACACCGGTAATCAGTACGATCTTCATGACATTCCCCGAATACAACCATGATGGTAAGCGATTGTGTCTTACGGGTGTCGAGCCGACAGAAACAAGAACGTTCCCGAGGATTTCTCTCGTTTCACGAGAAAAGAGCGTTGCACATGCGACAGCGGCGCCCGTAGGGCGCCGCTGGGTATGCGTTGGCGGGGAAAGGCGTCAGGCTGCCGGCTTGTTCGACAGGCACGACTTCATGAACGCTTTGCGATCATCGCCCTTCTTGTCGCCAGCCTGTGCGTTACAGGTCTTCATCTTTTCTTGCTGGGTCGGCTTGGCTGCGGCGGCGGGCTTGTTCGACAGGCATTCCTTCATGAACGCCTTGCGGTCGTCACCCTTCTTGTCGGCGGCTTGCGTGTTGCAGGTGCTCATCTTGTTCTGTTGGGCGTTGGCTGTCTTGGCAGCTGGCGCCGGGGCGGCCGTCTGGGCAAATACGGGCGATGCGAGCAGCGGGGATGCCAGAAGCAATGCAGCGAGTGCTTTTTTCATGATCGTCTCTCCATAAGGTCGACACGCACGGGAAGGGACCGCGTGGCGATTACAACATGAAAGAAAACGCGCCGCAATCGCGCGGCGTTGACAGAAAAAAGCAGAAATTACGGTAAACCCCGGCGTTTCGGGCGACGGCGGGCGCCACCCGTGGGGGATTCAGAGCAGCTTGCCCTGCATGCCGTCCGGGTCCTGCATGGCTTGCCGCTGGCGCTCCATGAAGTCCTTGAGGGTATCGATGCCGCGAAGTTGCAGGATCGTATTCCGCACAGCGGCTTCGACCAGCACGGCGAGGTTTCGCCCGGCCGCCACTTGCAGGATGACCTTGTTGATGGGCAGGCCAAGCACGTCCACTGTCTGCGCTTCGAGCGGCAGGCGTTGGAATTCGCCGTCGGGGCGGCGCACCAACTGGACGATCAGCTTGAGCTTCATCTTCCGGCGCACTGCCGTTTCACCGAAGATCGTCTTGATGTCGAGCAGGCCCAGACCGCGCACTTCCAGCAGGTTTTGCAGCAGCGGCGGGCAGCGGCCTTCGACGAAATCCGGCCCGAGTCGCACGAAATCGACGGCATCGTCTGCGACCAGTCCGTGCCCCCGGCTGATCAGTTCCAGGCCGAGTTCGCTCTTACCGAGACCGGAATCGCCGGTGAGCAGCACACCCATGCCCAAAATGTCGAGAAACACGCCATGCATCGTGCATCGCGGGGCGAACACACGCGAAATGTACAAACGCAGGCTGTCGATGACTGCTGCCGTCGACATCGGTGTGGTGAACAGCGGTGTGGACGAGCGGGTACAGCGCAACACCAGATCGGGCGGGGCTTCGAGGCCGTCGGCGACCACGAGGAACGGCGGTTCGAGCGCAATCACTTCGCCCATATGACGCTTGCGGTTTTCGTCCGTGAGGCGCTGGTAGTAGCGCAACTCAGCCTCACCCAGCACCTGAATCCGGTTCGGGTGGATGAGGTTCAAGTGACCCACGAGGTCGGCGCTGGAGGTGGCGGTGGCCACGCTCTCGGGCGTGAAACCGCGCTCCCATCCCTCATGGCCGGTCAGCCACGACAACCGCAGCGTGGCGGCGTTGTCGTCGAAAATGCTTTGCGCGTTGATGCCGGTCAGTTCCACCGCGTCGCCTCGTTCGGTTGGGTGTGGGAGCTACGAATTCTCTGAATTTCGCGGCGGATACCGGCGCATACGCCGGTTCAGGGCTGCCAGTTGGCGAGTGCGGCGTGGATCTCGTCGGCACTCGGCGCGCGGCTCAACGTCTCGCGCATCGCGCGATCGGAGAGCAACTGGGCAATTTCGGAAAGAATCTCGAGATGTTGCTGCGTTGCCTGCTCAGGCACCAATAGAAAAAACAGCAGGGAGACCGGCTGACTGTCGGGCGCTTCGAAGGGAATCGGGTCTTCGAGACGCACAAATGCTGCCATCGGATGCTTGAGGCCCTTGATACGCCCATGCGGAATGGCCACGCCTTCACCCAGTCCGGTCGAGCCCAGACGCTCGCGTGCGAACAGATTGTCGGTCACAAGCGCGCGCGACAGGCCGGCATTGTTCTCGAAAAGAAGCCCGGCTTGCTCGAAGACGCGCTTCTTGCTGGTGACGGACAGTCCAAGCAGGATGTTGGACGCAGGTAAGAGTTTGACTAAACGGTTCATCTTGTAATGCGGGCGAACGCTTAGTCGCCCTCCAACCCCCGATTGACCTCGCATTATAGACCACCCGCTACGGTGCCCGCGGCAATCCATGGAACTTGGCGGAACCATATAAAAGGGGCCGTTCAACGGCCCCGCGGTGGGTGATGCCAGACTTATGACAGACGTGCATGCGCTTGGGTGGCGCCGTGCGAACTCACATGCCTGTCAGTCGATGCGACTACCTCGCCCGGACAGGCTCATTGCGGCGGCTCTGCCTCGGGAGGTTGCTGGTGCTTGAGGGCCTCGCGACCGTGATCCTGAACCTTGTCCTTGTATTGCATTACCTTGCGGTCGAGCATGTCGATCAGCTTGTCGATGGCGGCATACATATTCTCGTCACACTTCTCGACGAAAATTTCCTTGCCCTTGAGATACACGGTGACGCTAGCAATCTGGCGTCCGGCCTTCTCCTTGGTCTTGTCGACAGATAGGATCACCTCGGCACCAATGAGCTGGTCGAAATGCCTCAACACGCGTTCGAGCTTGTTGACGACAAATTCGCGCAGTGACGGCGTGAGTTCGAGGTGATGTCCACTGATCTTCAGATTCATAGCTGCTCTCCTTGCTGAAATGCCGAAGTGCAGGCCGCGTCATCAACGACGCTGGCTAGCGGGAGTGCGAGCCATTGACGTGACGCAATGTCGCACTGCGGCGTTATGCCCCAGCGAGCCAACATGGCACACGAGGACCGTCCTACAAAGATTTGCGCAAGTTCACTGCGGGGATTCGCATGGCCTCACGGTATTTCGCGACGGTGCGCCGCGCTACCACGAACCCTTGCTCTGCCAGCAGTTCCGCGATACGGCTGTCGGAAAGGGGGGTCTGCGGGTCTTCTGCTCCTATGAGTTGCTTGATGAGTGCGCGGATGGCGGTCGATGACGCTGCGCCACCGGCTTCCGTTGCCACATGTGAACCAAAGAAGTACTTCAGCTCAAAGGTTCCAAATGGAGTGAGCATGTACTTACTGGTAGTCACGCGTGAAATCGTGGATTCGTGTAAGCCCAGCGTATCAGCAATCTCGCGTAAAACCAAGGGCCGCATGCCGATTTCGCCATGCGTGAAGAAGTTCTTTTGACGCTCGACAATCGCCTGCGCCACGCGCAGGATCGTATCGAAACGTTGCTGGATGTTCTTGATCAGCCAGCGGGCTTCCTGAAGCTGCTGCTGTAAGTTGCCGGTGCCCGGATCGTTGCGGTTATTACGCAGTATGCGCGCATACATCTCATTGATGCGCAGGCGCGGCATGACATCGGGATTGAGTTCCGCAGTCCAGCCGCTGCCCTGTTTGCGCACAAGCACGTCGGGCACGACGTAATCGGCCTGGGGCGAGCCATAGGCGGCGCCGGGGAACGGGTCGAGCGAACGAATCAGTTGATGGGCGGCGCGCAAGCTGTCTTCGCTCACGCCCAGCTGGCGGCGCAGACGGGTGTAATCGCGCGCGGCCAGCAATTCCAGGTGATCGCTGACGATTCGTAGCGACAGTGTGCGAACGTTGCTCGCGGGCAGACGCTGGAGTTGCAGCCGCAGGCACTCAGCCGGGGTGCGGGCGCCCACGCCCGCCGGGTCGAAGCTCTGCAGCAGTGCGAGTGCGGCGTTGATTTCTTCGGTCTCGAGCGCCAGCTCTTCGGGCATTTCTGCCTGAATTTCATCGAGCATGGTGCCGAGGTAGCCATCTTCGTCGAGCGATTCGATCAGGAATTCCACCAGCGCCCGGTCGCGCGGACTGGCTTTGGTCAGGCGCAACTGGGCCAACAGGTGTTCGCGAAGATTGGGGTGATCGACATGAAGTTGCGGACGGGCGTTGTCGTCGTCGTCCGATGCGCTACCCGAGCGTGCGAAGTCGTTCAGGCTCCAGTCGCTGCCGCTGTCCTGGGCGTTGTCGTCGAAGCGCGTCTCGCCGTCGAGTTCGCGGGCTTCGTCGCGGCCGTTGGCGGGTTCGGAGCTGTCGTTCGTGCTGCTGCCCGACGTGCTCCGCTCGTTGCGCAGCGACCCGTCCGTGCCCACACGTACCGAGCCCGCGAGCCAATCGTCCTCGCGTTCGAGCATCGGGTTCTGGGTGAGGGCGTGCTCGACTTCTTGCTGAAGTTCGAGCGTCGACAGTTGCAACAACCGGATCGATTGCTGCAACTGCGGCGTGAGGGTCAGGTGCTGGGAGGTGCGGAGTTGAAGAGTCGGTTTCATAGCGTATCTCGCCTTCATTGTAGAGGCTTTGTCACGCCAGCGGAACCGGCCCTGTTCCCTATCGGGGGCAGGGTTTACATGCGAAAAATTTGCTTTACATCCGGAAATTCTCGCCCAGATAGACGCGGCGGACGCTTTCGTCGGCCACGATCTGGTCGGGTGTGCCGGCAGCGAGCACCGAGCCTTCGCTGATAATGTAGGCGTGATCGCAGATGCCGAGCGTCTCGCGTACGTTGTGATCGGTAATCAGGACACCGATGCCGCGGTCCTTCAGGAAGCGCACGATGCGCTGGATTTCCAGCACGGCAATCGGATCGACACCTGCAAATGGTTCGTCAAGCAAAATAAAGCGCGGCTGCGTAGCCAGTGCGCGGGCGATTTCCACACGGCGGCGCTCGCCGCCCGAGAGCGACATCGCCGGATTCTCGCGCAGATGGCTCACCTGCAATTCATCGAGCAGCGCTTCGATGCGGCGTTCGATCTCGTCGCGCTTGAGCGGTTTGCCCTGTGCATCGAGTTGCAATTCGAGCACGGCGCGGATGTTGTCCTCGACCGTTAGCTTGCGAAATACCGACGCTTCCTGCGGCAGATACGAGACCCCCATGCGGGCACGTTCGTGAATCGGCAGTTCGCTGATCAGATTGCCGTCGAGCTGAATTTCACCGTCGTCGGCCGGCACGAGGCCCACGATCATATAGAACGACGTTGTCTTGCCTGCGCCGTTCGGGCCCAGCAGACCCACCACTTCGCCGCTTTTCACGTCCAGCGAGACATCCTTGACGACGGTACGGGCGCCGTACTGCTTCTTGAGCGAGCGTACGACGAGCGCGCTCGGCTTGCCCGCCGGGCCGAGGCCGGGATTGATGTTCGAGGCGTTGCTGTTGGCAGAATTACTCACGCGGATTCCCGATACTTTTTGAGGGAGACAGCGGCGGCAGATCGCCCTTGGCGGCTGCCCCCGGCTTGCTCGCGCCGCCGGGCTGCGCCTGATTCGCGCCCGTTGCATTGCGCGGGGCGAGCGTGGCGCGCACGCGGCCGTTCGGATTGTTGGCGTTGACCTGATCTGCGCCGCTGTTCGCGGTATAGACCTCGTTATACGTGTCGTACGTGATCACGCTGCCGTGGATCTCATCGAGCACCTTCGTGCCGCCGGCCAGGCGCTTGAGCGTGGCTTGCGTGGTGAGCGTGGCGACTTCGGTCTTGCCGTTGTAGTAAATCGTCTGACCCCAGCCGTCGATGTACTCGTCGAGGCCGTCGCGCTTCTGGCGCATATAGGCGAGCGGGCCGCCCGGCTTGTAGTAGGCCGTAGCGTACTGATAGCCCTCCGGGTCCTGAGTCACTTCGACGCGATCGGCCTTCAGGAGAATCGTCCCCTTGGTCATCGTCACGTTGCCGGTGAAGATGTTGACCTGCTTGAGGTCGTCATAGCTCATGTGATCCGACTCGATATTGAGCGGCTTGTCGCGGTCGGCACGCTCGGCGTGGGCGAGCGGCGACACCAGTGCGCCGAGCACGGCGAAGGCGGTGGCCAGCGCGCGCAGGGTACGCATCGACAGGAAAACGGGTCGCGGGTTGCGGCGATCGGTCATGGGGTCTTGGAGCCCTGTTTGGTCTGGGGAGGCGCGTTGGTTGCGGCGGGCGGGGCCGGGGGTTTACTGCCCATTTCCGCCGGCTGGATCGTGCCGTGAACATTGCCGAGCAATTGTACGGCGCGCGAGATGTTATTGAAAATCATGCCGTCGCCGTACATCACGGAAGACCCTCGGAAGAGCTGGACGGGAAGTTCCGTGCGTACGATGTCTTCGTTCACCAGCACCTGGAAGTGTTCGGACAGCGCGCGCATTTCCGGATCGCGCGGTCCGGCCTGACGAACGACCACGGCATCGTCGTACATATCGACGATCGACATGTCGGCGTTGAGCGTGCCGCGCTTGCTCGTGGCCGTCACTTCCGGTTGATCCGGCGTGAACGCACGCACGGCGGGCATCGTGAGCGCCGTGGTCTGGTCGTCCTCGAAATGCGTCATGTGGACCGCATTGATGCGGTATTGCGTGAGCCCGCTCGCCGACAGCGTGGAGATGGCCATGTCGTCGGCATAGTAATCGGGAACGTGCCGCTTCACGTACGGCGCGCGATCGGCGTCGGAAGGCAGCGTGCGTTGCACGAGCCAGTACGTGCCGGCCGCCAGGCTGGCCAGCGCGACGACGGCGATCAGGGAGGCAGATGAGACGCGTTGAATGGCCATGAGTGATCGGCTTCCTCTGCGCGTCAGGCCAGGGCTTCGGCGAGCAGGGCGTCGTAACGTCCCTGAGCGCGCAGGATGAAGTCGCACAGCTCGCGCGCGGCGCCTTCGCCGCCACGCGTGTCGGCAATCCAGTGGCAACGCGCCCGCACTTCGGCGTGGGCATTGGCCGGGCAGGCGGCGAAGCCGACGCGTGTGAGTACGGGCAGATCGGGCCAGTCGTCGCCGATATGCCCGCAAACATCGGCCGTCACCGACACCTTGGCGCACAGATCCTCGAACGCGGCACGTTTGTCGTGCACGCCCTGATAGACGTGGGCGACGCGAAGATCCGCCGCGCGCTTGGCGACGATGTCGGAGTGGCGGCCGGAGATGATGGCGGTGACGATGCCGGCGTCGGCGAGCAGCTTCAGGCCGTGCCCGTCGAGTGAATCGAACGTTTTGATGACCTCGCCGGCCGGGCCGTAGCGCAGGCCGCCATCGGTGAGTACACCGTCGACGTCGAACACCATGACACGCAGGCGAGCCGCGCGCGCGTTGGCGTCGGCATGGGCCACGTTGGACGAAGTGGATTGGGCGATGCTGGATTGACTCATGGGCTGGAGACTCACACGACCTTGGCGGCGAACAGGTCGTGGACGTTCAGCGCACCGACGAGGCGGTCGTTCTCGGTCACGAGCAGTTGCGTGATGCCGAAACGCTCCATCAGCTCGGCGGCTTCGGCGGCGAGTTGATCGGGGCCGATGGTGCGCGGGCCGGCCTTCATGACGTCGGCCAGCGTGAGCGTGGTGAAGTCGAGCGTACGTTTGAACAATCTGCGCAGATCGCCGTCGGTAAAGATACCCACCACGCGATCGTCGGCATCGACAATCGCGGTCATACCCAGACCCTTGGCCGTCATTTCGAGCAGGGCATCGGACAGGCTGGCATCGGTGCGCACCCGCGGAATGCGTTCACCGGTACGCATGACATCGCGCACGAAGGTGAGCAGACGCCGGCCGAGGGCACCGCCCGGATGCGAGCGGGCAAAGTCCTCTGCGCCGAACCCGCGGGCGTCGAGCAGCGCGACGGCCAGCGCATCGCCGAGGGCGAGGGCGGCCGTGGTGCTGGCCGTGGGGGCGAGCCCCAGAGGGCAGGCTTCCCGGTCGACGTGCGCGTCGAGATGCACATTCGACAGGCGTCCGAGGCTGGAGCTGGCGTTGCCCGTCATGGCGATGAGCTTCGCGCCGATGCGCTTTATCATCGGCAGGATGCTGACGAGTTCGCCCGTCTCGCCCGAGTTGGACAAGGCGACGACGACGTCGCCGGCCGTGATCATGCCCAGGTCGCCGTGGCTGGCTTCGGCGGGGTGAACGAAGAATGCGGGGGTGCCGGTGCTGGCGAACGTGGCGGCCAGTTTGCGGCCGATGTGACCGGATTTTCCCATCCCGGTGACGACCACACGCCCGCGGCAATCGAGCAGCAGCGAGACCGCTTCGAAGAAGCTGTCGTCGAGGTGCGCGGAGACGCGTTCGATGGCGTCGGCTTCCGTGCGCAACACCTCCCGGGCGACCTCGAGTGCCCGGCCTGGATTGATTTTCGCTATCATGCGCGGAGTATATCAAAACGGACGCGGCGCCGAGGACAGCCGCGCCAGGCTTGGCCCCGCGGCGTTCGCGCCGTTTCGCGGCGCGGCCCGGTCCCCCTCGGATGCCGCCGCGCGGACGCAATCTGGCACGGCACTTGCATCATCCGTGCCGTGCGTATTCGGATTCACCCAGGAAACCCACCTTAGCTGATGGCATCGCCGCTCGAACTCACTCTCGTCCTGTTGTTTGCCGCCTGTGTTGGGGTGGTGCTGTTCCGCATGCTCCATTTGCCGCCGATGCTTGGCTATCTGAGCGTAGGCATCGTGATCGGCCCGCACGCGCTGGGGCTGGCCGCCGATTCGCAGCGCGTGCAATACCTCGCGGAGTTCGGTGTCGTCTTCCTGATGTTCTCCATCGGCATCGAGTTTTCGCTACCCAAGCTCAAGAGCATGCGCCGCGTGGTGTTGGGGCTTGGTGTTTCTCAGGTCTTGGGAACGTTGATCGTGGCGGTCGGGCTGGGGGCGGCCGTCAATCTGTTCTGGTCGTTCTCGTGGCAGGCATCGGTAGCACTCGGTGGTGCGCTTGCCATGTCGTCGACGGCCATCGTCACCAAGATGCTGGCGGAGCGTCTGGAACTGGAGACCGAGCACGGCCGCAACATCATGGGCGTGCTGTTGTTCCAGGATCTGGCCGTCGTGCCGCTGCTGATCGTGATCTCCGCCCTTGGCGGTAATTCGAAAGCGCTGGTGCTGGCGCTGACGCTGGCCGCGCTCAAGATTACCGGCGCGCTGGCGTTGTTGCTGTGGGTGGGTCAAAAGCTGGTCGGCCGCTGGTTTCACATCGTGGCGGCGCGGCGCTCGCAAGAGCTGTTCATGCTCAACCTGCTGCTGCTCACGCTGGGCCTTGCGTATATCACCGAGCATCTTGGCCTGTCGATGGCCCTGGGGGCGTTCATCGCGGGCATGTTGATTGCAGAGACGCCGTTCCGCCATCAGGTGGAAGACGACATCAAGCCGTTCCGCGACGTACTGCTGGGGCTGTTCTTCATTACGACCGGCATGTTGCTCGACCCGGCCATCGTCATGAAGCAGCCGCTGCTCGTGCTGTTGTTCTTCGTCGGCCCGCTGATCGTCAAATTCACGCTGATCGCCGGTCTCGCGCGTTTATTCGGCAGCTCGCCCGGCACGGCGATCCGCACTGGTCTTGGCTTGGCGCAGGCCGGCGAGTTTGGCTTCGTGCTGCTCAATCTGGTGATCGACCGGCAGCTGCTCGACCCCTCGCTGTCGCAGGCTGTGCTGGCCGGCATGCTGCTCTCGATGCTGTGCGCGCCGTTTCTCATCATCAACGCCGACCGGATCGCGCTGCGTTTCGTCGCCAACGAATGGATGATGCAGTCGTTGCAGATGACCAAGATCGCCACACAGAGCATCAAGACTTCGGGGCACGTCATCATCTGCGGGTATGGGCGATGTGGCCAGAACCTCGCGCGCATGCTCGAGCAGGAAGGCATCGGGTACGTGGCGCTCGACCTCGACCCCGACCGCGTGATGGAAGCGGCCAGTTCCGGCGAGACCGTCGTGTTCGGCGATGCGGCCCGGCGTGAAGCGCTCATCGCCGCAGGGATTCACCGCGCCGCCGGTATCGTGGTGACGTACGACAGTACTCCGGCCGCGCTAAAAGTGTTGGCGCAGGTTCAGGCGCTGGAGCCGACCTTGCCGGTTGTCGTGCGCACGGTCGACGACACGCATATCGACGACCTGATCGCCGCAGGCGCGACCGAAGTCGTGCCCGAGATCGTGGAGGGCAGCCTGATGCTGGCGTCGCACGCGCTGGTGCTCATGGGCGTGCCGATGCGCCGCGTGCTGCGCCGGGTGGCGCAGGCGCGTAACGAGCGCTACAGCCTGCTGCGCGGCTATTTCCACGGCCTTGACGACGAGGACGAAGGCGGCGAGCGCGAGCAGGTCCGCCTGCAATCGGTGCCACTGTCGCTGAACGCCGATGCGGTCGGGCGCACACTCGGCGAACTTCGGCTCGACAAGCTCGGCGTGACCGTCACGGCCATCCGCCGGCACGGTATTCGCGGCGTCGAGCCGGTGTCGGAAACGCGTCTGATGGCCGAAGACATCGTGGTGCTGCGCGGTCTGCCCGAAAAACTGACGGCGGCCGAACACCGTCTGCTGGGGCGCGAATAGCAGGCATCAGAAGACGTTCGGAGACGTCCGGACGTGTGCAGGGCGGGCAAGGCACCTGCTCAGGGGCGTCTTCGCCAAATGACGACGGGGCGCCGGGCCTTTTTGGCATAATGTGGCGTGTTACCTATCAGTACCCCAAGAAGGATCCCCGTGCAGATCGATGAGTCTCCTGCCGCTTATATCAAAAGCCAGATCCGCACCGTGCCGGACTGGCCCTCGCCCGGCGTGCAGTTTCGCGATATCACCCCGTTGCTCAAGAACCCGCGCACCTTGCGGGTGTTGATCGATGTGTTCGTGCATCGCTACATGGAGCACCGACCCGATTACATTGCCGGGCTCGACGCGCGCGGCTTCATCCTCGGTTCGATTCTGGCGTACGAGTTGAACATCGGCTTCATCCCCATTCGGAAGAAGGGGAAGCTGCCGTATCAGACGGTTGCGGAAGAGTACGAGCTGGAATACGGCAGCGCGACCGTCGAGATTCACGCCGACGCCTGCGGTCCGGGGGATCGCGTGCTGCTGATCGACGATCTCGTCGCCACCGGCGGCACCATGCTGGCGGGCAAAAAGCTGCTTGAGCGTCTGGGTGCCACCGTCATCGAAGGCGCGGCCATCGTCGACTTGCCGGAACTGGGCGGCTCGCGTCTGATTCGCGATGCCGGATTGCCACTGTTCCTGCTGTGTTCGTTCGAAGGCCACTGAGCACGCGCCCGGCCCGCCTCGATCCCCCCATGCCCTTTCCCTGACCTGGACCGCGTCGATGCCCAATCTCTGGCTGTTCCTGCTGACCTCGGTCGCGATCACACTCGCACCGGGCCCGGACAACATGCAGGTCATCGCGCGCGGCATTGCGCAGGGGCGCCGTGCCGGGCTGGCTGCTGCGGCCGGCTTCACGTTCGGCTGCCTTTTCCACACGACCGTCGCGGCCGTCGGTCTAGCCGCCGTGCTGCGTTCGTCGCCGTGGGCGTTCGAGGCGATCAAACTGGCGGGCGCGGCCTATCTCATCTGGATCGGCATCAAGGCGCTGCGCGCGCGTGGCGCCATGGCGCTGGCCAACGACGCCACACCGCAACCGCTCTCGGCGGTCTTTCGTCAGAGCGTGTTCGCGAACATGCTCAATCCGAAAGTCACCCTTTTCTTCCTTGTGTTCCTGCCGCAGTTCGTGCGTGCCGACGCGGCCCATCCGGGCTGGCAGATGCTGCTGCTCGGCCTTGTGTTCATGGGGCAGACCATCGTCGTGTTCAGCGCGTACGGCTGGTTCGCGGGCGTGCTGGGGACGTGGCTCAAGCGCCGTCCGGACGCGGGGCGTTGGCTTGACCGCGTGGCCGGTGCGATCTTCATCGGTTTGGGTCTGCGTGTCGCGTTGCAGGGGTAACGACGACACCGGCGGGGGGCACCCGCGCTTGTGCATGACCGGCATCGGTTTTGTCGATGCCGCCAGAGATTTCGTAGTCCAACCGACATTGTCCGATCATGCTTGCCGAACAACGCCAACAATACGTGCTCGAACAACTTGCCAAGACCGGGGCCCTCGCGATCAGCGATCTGGTGCGTGAGTTGGGTGTCTCGCGAGAGACCGTGCGTCGAGACCTGAACACACTGGCCGCGCGCGGCCTGTTGCTCATGACGCACGGCGGCGCGCTGGCCGCCGACCGCAGCGAGCCCGACTGGACGCTGCGCGAGAACCTCAACGCCGTGGGCAAGCGCGCCATCGGCGTACGGGCGGCGGAACTCGTGCCCGACGGCGCGTCGGTCATCATCGACTACGGCACGACCACGCGCGCGGTGGCGCAGGCGCTGCTCTCCAAGCATCGTCTTCGCATCTATACGAACGACTGGCAGATTGCGCGTTTGTTGGGCCGTCACCACGACAACCGGGTGACGCTGCTCGGCGGAGAATTGCAGGATAACGAAGACGCCGTACAAGGCTGGGACGCCATCAACCAGATATCCCAATATCACGCCGACTTCGCTTTCATTGGCGTGGGCGGCGTGACGGAAGACGGTGGCATTACCGACTTCAATCGCGCGGCGGCCGAGTTGCGTGCGCGCATGTTGCTGTGTGCCAACGTATCGGCCGTCGTGGCGGACCACACCAAATTCGGTCGTGTGACGCCCGTGCGCATTCGCCATTTCGAAGCCGCCCGTTACCTCATCAGCGATGCAGCACCGCACAAGAGCATGCTGGCGCAACTGCGCGCACGCGGCCCGGAACTCCTCATCGCTTAAACACGTAAGTATGTAAGCACGCAAGCGGGGGCGAGCGGGCGGCCCGACAGCCCATCTTCCGCAGAGCGTCAGGCATCTCCGTTCGGCGATGCCGCGATCCACGCAAACGCGACCACGGTTCGCCACAGCACGCCACACGTCGCCACGACGGGCAGGTATTCGGCCGGCGGTCTCATCTCTACACCTTTGCGGAGTTGCCGGTGGCGCGGCCTTGCGGCGCTTCTTGCATCGCCAGCGCGCCTCGCCAGTCTCTCGAAAATGTGTAGACAAAATCGGTACATGTGCCGAGGGCGACGTTATCTCGTGCCGCCTGGCCCCGACGGTGACGTCCGTGCGGCGACACCCGCCGAAGTCCCAAAAACACTCCCAAAGTACTGACCGGATAAGGGTTCCCACAGGCGCTGAAAAAGCTGATCGATTGTCACTGTGTTGTCACTGAGGCTTTTTAGACTGCGTTCACTTTTGGCACAAATTGCCACAAAACAGCTAGTCGAGCGATGCGAGCGAAGCACTCCATTTTCAGGGTGCCGTCGACACGGGTGCATCGGGTCCGACCGGCGATTCGACTGACAGGTGAAGCGTGGACGAAGCGATTCGAATCGAGCGACTGACCAAGACTTTCGGAAGCGGGCGTCGTGCGCTCGACGAAGTGGCGCTCAAAGTCATGCCGGGCGAAATGGTCGCGCTCATCGGGGCGTCGGGTTCGGGCAAGTCGACGTTGATGCGTCACATTGCGGGCTTCGTGGCTGCTGATCAGCAGCCCGGCAGCATTGAAATTCTGGGCCGTCCGATTCAGCGCGACGGCCGTATCGTGCGCGAAGTGCGCCAGATTCGCCGCGACATCGGCTTCGTCTTCCAGCAGTTCAATCTGGTGGGGCGCCTGCCGGTCATTACCAACGTGCTGACGGGCCTGCTCGCGCGCGTGCCGGTGTGGCGCAGTCTGATGTTCCGCTTCACTGCTGAAGAGCGCCAGGCGGCGCTCGCGGCGCTGGCCGAAGTGGGCATTGCCGATCTGGCCTTCCAGCGCGCCAGCACGCTCTCGGGTGGTCAGCAACAGCGTGCGGCACTGGCGCGCACGCTGGTGCAGGGCGCGAAGATCATTCTCGCGGACGAACCGATTGCGTCGCTCGATCCGGAGTCGGCCCGCAAGGTGATGGACATGCTCGCGCGCATGAACCGCGATCACAAGCTGACGGTAGTCGTCTCGCTGCACCAGGTGGACGTAGCGATGCGCTATTGCGTGCGCACCGTGGCGCTGCATCAGGGGCGCGTGGTCTACGACGGCCCGTCTGCGGCGCTCACGCCAGACCTGCTGCGCCGTCTTTATGGCGTGCAGGCGAGCGAGTTGCTCAACGAAGACGCCGATGCCCCGGAGAACGTGACGGGCACGAAGCCGGCCGATGCCGAAGCGCCATTTCTTACCTCGATGTCCCTAAGTCTGACCTGACCTGGAGCTTGCTCTCATGAAACTGTGGAAAACCCTGCTGGCCGGCGCGGCCATGATCGCCTCGGTGGCGGCAGCGCACGCGCAGGAAATCAATTTCGGCATTATCTCGACCGACTCGAGCGCGGCTCTGCGCCAACGTTGGCAGCCGCTGATCGATGACATGGAGAAGCAAACGGGCCTGAAGGTGACCCCGTTCTTCGCCACCGACTATGCCGGTGTGATCGAAGGCATGCGCTTCAACAAGGTGCAACTCGCCTGGATGGGTAACAAGGGCGCGATGGAAGCCGTGGACCGTTCGCAAGGCGAAGTTTTCGCGAAGATCGTGTACGCCGACGGCACGGAAGGTTACTACTCGTTGCTGATCTCGAACAAGTCGAGCCCGTACAAGACGCTCGACGACGTGATCAAGAACGGCAAGAAGATCAACTTCGGCCTGGGCGATCCGACCTCGACGTCGGGCACGCTGGTGCCGGGTTACTACGTGTTCGCGAAGAACAACATCGATCCGCGCACGTACTTCAAGACTGCGCGCAGCTCGAACCATGGTGCGAACCTGATGGCCGTGCTCAACAACCAGGTTGACGTGGCGACGAACAACACTGAAGAGCTGAGCAAGCTTGAGGCAACGCAGCCGGAGAAGGCCAAGCAGGTTCATGTGATCTGGAAGTCGCCGCTGATCCCGTCGGACCCGATGCTGTGGCGCAAGGACTTGCCGGATGCAACGAAGAAGAAGATCCGCGACTTCTTCCTGACCTACGGCAAGGACGCGCATGAGAAGGAAGTGTTGAAGAACATCTACAACTACGGTGGTTTCCGTGCGTCGACCGATGCTCAACTGCTGCCGATCCGTCAGCTTGAACTGTTCAAGCAGAAGGTGCAACTTGAGTCGGATGCCAACATCGACGCTGCCAAGAAGAAATCGCAACTGGCAGAAATCGACAGCAAGCTCGCCGCGCTCGATCAGGCGCTGAACAAGGCGAAGTAAGCGTTTCACCGCAAAAGAAGTCAGTCATTGATTCAAGCGACGTCACAGGGCGGCACGCGCGTGTTGTTCTGTGGCGAATACCCGCGAGCCGGACCCTAATACCTGCCGAGTCCTTTGCGGTCCGATTTTTCTCCGGCCGATGTTATGCCGGTATGACTTGTGGTACTCGACATGAACCCCAGCGTATCCCTCACTGCAAATGGCCGCCTGCCGGGCGAGCCGCCCAAGCGTTCGTGGCTGTCCCTGATCGGTTGGGGAGCGTTCTTCCTGATCCTGGTGTGGTCGTGGGGCGGTGCCGACATGCGTCCGCTCGATCTGATACGCGATTCGGGCAACATGAGTCAGTTCGCGCACGATTTCTTCCCGCCCGATTTCCATGACTGGCGCGTGTATGTCCACGAGATGCTGGTGACCATTCATATCGCGGTGTGGGGCACGGTGTTAGCGGTTGTGTGTTCGATCCCGATGGGGTTGCTTTCGGCGTCGAACATGGTGCCGGCGTGGGTGTATCAGCCGGTGCGTCGCGTGATGGATTCGTGCCGCGCGATCAACGAAATGGTTTTCGCGATGCTCTTCATCGTCGCGGTGGGTCTCGGCCCATTTGCGGGGGTACTTGCATTGTGGGTGCATACGACGGGCACGCTCTCGAAGTTGTTTGCTGAAGCGGTCGAAGCGATTGATCCGCGTCCGGTGGAGGGCGTGCGTGCAACGGGGGCGCGTGCCATCGACGAAATCCTGTACGGCGTGCTGCCGCAGGTCATGCCCTTGTGGATTTCGTACACGCTGTACCGTTTCGAGTCGAACGTGCGTTCGGCCTCGGTGGTCGGGATGGTGGGAGCGGGCGGAATCGGCGTGGTGCTGTATGAAGTGATCCGCAGTTTCCAGTATGCGCAGACGTGTGCTGTGATGTTGATCATGATCGTTGTGGTGACGTGCATTGACGTCTTCTCGGCGCGAGTGCGCAAGCAGGTGATCTGACGCTGAACAGAGGCTCAGTCGCCAGCAAGCAGAACGCCGATCCTTGGAGATCGGCGTTTCGCGTTTACGCGGGGGGGGGGATAAAGCGGGGAAGGGTGTTGATAGAAGTACCAGGGGCGAGGAGGGGGATGGACCGGGGCCCCTTTCTGCAGCGAGTTGGGTTTATGTCTGAGAGGCGGAAAGGGGCCCCGGTCCGTCGGGAGGGAGGTGTTGGGGTTGGGGGGGGGTCGGCTCGCGGAGGGTTCAGGCGACGCGCAGTCCTTCCAGATACGTGGCACGCGGCACTGGCGGCATGCTGGGGCGGATGGCGACGCGCACCATGTCTGCCCGCAAGCCTGGCACGATGCCGCCACGGTCCGTGAGGCCGACCGACTGTGCGGGCGTCCACGACACGGTGCGCATTGCTTTCGAGAGCGACCAGCCGATATCGCTATGGAGTTGGAAGGCGGCTTGCAGCAGGCTCGACGGCACGTAGTCTGACGAGAGGATATCGAGCATGTCTTCGCGAGCGAGATCGGCTGCTGCGACATTACCTGAATGCGACCCGCCGCGCACGATGTTAGGTGCGCCCATGATTACGCCAATCGACTTCTCGCGTGCGGCGCGGGCTGCGGTGAGCGTCGTTGGGAATTCCGAGAGTGCCACACCGTCGCGGACGGCTTCGTCCACGTGTTCAATCGACGTGTCGTCGTGACTCGCCAGCGGCAGACCGCGCTCGCGGCTCATCGCCACGATGGCGCGGCGATGCGGCAAGGCGAAAGCCTCTTGCAGCGCTTTCAGATCGGTCAGCATTGCCTGCCACGTCTCGTCCGACACCTTGCCGTTGCGCTCGTGATACTGGCGATACTGCACTGGGTCGTGCCACTGGCGCTGACCGGGCGTGTGATCCATGACCGACACGAGCCGCAGCAGCGGGTGGTCGCTCATTTCGGCGAACGCGTCTGCCGCGTCGTGCGTGGCGACCTCGCAGCGCAGGTGCAGGAAGTGATCGGCACGGAACAGACCGGCGGCGGCGGTGTCGAGCAGTGCCTGACCGCACTCGTTCTGCACTTTGCGGCTGCGCAGGCCGAACGCGTCGCGCTCGCCGATCACCAGCGAGTCGAAGACCGTGGTGATGCCGGCGGCGGCGACTTGTGCGTCGTGAATTGCGAATGCGGCGTGCGTATTCCAGAGTACGCCGGGGCGCGGCGCGAGGTGCTTTTCCAGATTGTCGGTATGCAACTCCACCAGACCGGGCAATAGATGATCGCCCTCCCAGTCGATGGCCTCTGGCACCTGCGTCGTGCCTTCTTCCACGGAATGAATGCGGCCCTCGCGCACTTCGACGACCCCGGTGAAGGTGGTTTCGGGCGTGACGATGCGGGCGTTCTTGATGAGCATGACAAACTCCGGTGGATCAATGAGCGGGACGAAGCACGGGGCGCATGGCGAGCGTGCGGGAGGCAACCTCATCGCGGGTGGCTTCGTCGTGGAAAATGCCGACGATCGCGCTGCCGGCGGCACGTGCCTCGCCAATCAGTTGCGCGACCACGGCTCGGTTCTGGGCGTCGAGCGATGCGGTCGGTTCGTCGAGTAGCAGCACTGGCGCGGCGGCAATCAGGCCGCGTGCAATATTGATACGCTGCTGCTCGCCGCCCGAGAACGTCGCGGGGGCGAGTGACCACAGCCGTTCGGGAATATTCAGACGGGCGAGCAGATCGCGGGCACGGCCTGCGGCGTCGCCGTCGCTATGCCCAAGACGGCGCAATGGCTCCGCCACGATATCGAGCGTGCTCACGCGCGGGATCACGCGCAGGAACTGGCTGACATAGCCGAGCGTGGTGCGGCGTACCGAGAGCACCTCGCGGGCGGTGGCGGTGCTCAGGTCGACCCAACGCCGCGTGTGGCCGTCGTCGTGACGGATCTCGATGCGGCCTTCGCCTACGAGATAGTTGCCGTAGAGACAGCGCAGCAGTGTGCTCTTGCCCGCTCCCGATGGACCGACGAGCGCCACACATTCGCCGCGCCGCACGCTTAGATCCACGCCGTCGAGCGCGGGAATGGCCGCGCCGCCCTGGGCGTGCAGCCGGAACGTTTTGTGCAGACCCTGAGCGCGCAGCATGACGTCGTGCTCGCGCGTGGCGAGGGTGACGGACTCCTGCCGGAGCGCTGCCCCGTTGGGGGACGAGGCAGCCGTGAGAAAGTTCGTTCCGGAGTTCATACGGGCAGCACCGAGGAAACCAGCAATTGCGTGTAGGGATGTTGGGGATCGTCGAGCACCTGATCGGTCAGCCCGGCCTCGACCACACGGCCGGCCTGCATCACGATCAGGCGATGCGCGATGAGTCGCGCCACGCCGATATCGTGCGTGACGATGATGGCGGCAAGATGAAGGCGCTCGACGAGCGAGCGCAACAGATCGAGCAAACGCGCCTGCACCGATACGTCGAGACCGGCGGTCGGCTCATCCATGAACACGAGGCGCGGTTCAGTCACCAGATTGCGGGCAATTTGCAGACGTTGCTGCATCCCGCCCGAGAACGCGCCGGGCATCTCGTCGACGCGGGCCGGATCGAGCTCGACCTGTGCCATCCAATGGCGGGCCTTGGAGCGGATGTCGCCGAAGTGGCGTGCACCGACGGCCATCAGGCGATCGCCGATGTTGCCGCCGGCCGAGACATTCATGCGCAAGCCGTCGCGCGGATTCTGTTCCACGAAGCCCCACTCGGTACGTAGCAGACGACGCTTGTGTGCCTCGTCCAGCGTGCTCAGGTCGTGTAACGTGCCGTCGGTGCCGCGATAGTGCAGCGTGCCGGCGTCGATCTCGTGACGCAGCGCCAGCGCGTTGAGCAGCGTCGACTTGCCCGATCCCGATTCGCCCACGACGCAAACCACTTCACCGGGCCAGAGATCGAACGTCACATCCGTGCAACCGATGCGCTCGCCGTAGTGTTTGCCCAGACCCGCGACACGCAGCAGCGGTTCGTCCATCGGCCGTACGGCGCGCAGGGCCGCATTCGAGAGCGCGTTCATGCGGCCTCCTTCGTTGCCGTGCGGCTGCCGCAGTAGTCGCTGTCCGAACACACATACATGCGGGTGCCCGCGTCGTCCGTGATGACTTCGTCGAGGAAGCTGTCCGTCGCGCTGCACAAGGCGCAATGCGCATCCCACTTCTGGATCTGGAACGGGTGGTCGTCGAAGTCGAGGCTCTCGACCGGCGTGTACGGCGGAATCGCATACAGACGCCGCTCGCGTCCCGCACCGAAGAGTTGCAGCGCCGGGTTCATATGCAGCTTGGGGTTGTCGAATTTCGGAATCGGGGACGGTGACGTGAGGTAGCGCCCGTTCACGATGACCGGATAGTCGTAAGTCGTTGCAATGGCGCCGTGCCGCACAATGTCCTCGTACAGACGCACGCGCATGAGGCCGTACTCGCCCAGCGCATGCAGCTTGCGCGACTCGGCGATGCGCGGCTCCAGACGGAAGAGCGGCTCCGGCATCGGCACCTGATAGACCATGATCTGGCCTTCGTGCAGTGCCGCCTCGGGAATGCGGTGACGGGTCTGGATGACCGTGGCCTCCGACGTTTTCGTCGTTGTGGCCACACCGGCCGTGCGCGCGAAGAAGCGACGGATGTTCACGGCGTTGGTCGTGTCGTCCGCGCCCTGGTCGATGACCTTGAGCGTGTCGTCCGCGCCGATCACGGCAGCGCTCACCTGAATGCCCCCCGTACCCCATCCATAGGGCAGCGGCATCTCACGGCTGCCGAACGGCACCTGATAGCCCGGAATCGCCACCGCCTTGAGCAGGCTGCGGCGAATCATGCGTTTGGTCTGTTCGTCGAGGAACGCGAAGTTGTAGCCCTCCACCGTCGCGGCACCGGCCGTTGGCGAAGACGTTTGCGCGGCGTCGCTCATGCGGCCTCCTGAGAGTTCTGAACGGTGGCGCCGGTGTCGTCGCCAGCGTCCTGTGTTCCGTATTTCGCGGCGTGCTCGGCGCGCAGACGGCGCACCAGTTCCAGCTCGGCCTGAAAGTCGACGTAATGCGGCAGCTTCAGGTGCTGCACGAAGCCGGAGGCTTCGACGTTGTCGCTGTGATAGAGCACGAATTCCTGCTGTTGCGCGGGCGAGGTGACGGCGTCGCCCAATTCCTGCGTGCGCAGTGCGCGGTCGACCAGCGACATGGCCAGCGCCTTGCGCTCGTTGTGGCCGAACGCGAGACCGTAACCTTGCGTGAACTGCGGCGGCACGTCCTGATTACCGCCGAACTGCGTGACCATCTGGCACTCGGTGACCGCGATCTCGCCAATGTCGATGGCAAAGCCGAGCTCTTCCGGCACGATCTCCACGGCGACATGCCCGATGCGGATTTCGCCCGCGAACGGATGATCGTTGCCATAGCCGCGCTGCGTGGAGTAGCCGAGGGCAAGCAGGAAGCCCTCGTCGCCGCGGGCGAGATTCTGCAACCGTGCCGTGCGCGATGCGGGCGTGAATAGCGGGGCGTGCACGAGGTCATGCGGCTCGGGGTCGGTGCCATCGGCACGCAGCGCTTCGAGCAGGCCGTCGCGCCCCAGAATATCGGTCACACGCGGCGTGACGCCGATGGGCGGCACGCCGGGGATGGCGACATCGCCCTGTGCAACGGCGTTGCGCGATTCGACGCCGGCGGCGTCGTGCGCGGTGTCGGCACCGACTTCGCCAGGCAATGGCTCACGGCTGCCATGCTCATGTGCCTCGTCTTGCGCGAGTAGCGCGAAGTCGAGCAGCCGTTGTGTGTAGTCGTACGTGGCGCCCAGCACCTGACCGCCCGGCACGTCCTTGAACGTGGCGGAGATGCGGCGCGACAAGCGCATCGCGGCAGTGTCGATGGGCGTTGTCGTGCCCAGACGCGGCAGCGTCGTGCGATAGGCACGCAGCAGGAAGATCGCTTCGACGAGATCGCCTGCCGCCTGTTTGATCGCCAGTGCCGCGAGCGTTTCGTCATACAGCGCGCCTTCGCTCATCACGCGTGCGACGGCCAGACGCATCTGCTCGCGGATTTGCGTAACGCTAAGCGCGGGCACCTCGGGATTGCCGCGTCGCGCCCGGGCGAGCAGATCCCACGATTGTTCGATGGCGCGCTCGCCACCTTTGACTGCGACGTACATCAGCAAACCTCCACATGCGTGGTGCGCGGCAGGCCGAGCACCGTGTCGCCTGAGGCGATCAACAGATCGAGCCCGGCGGGAAAGCGCGGGGCGAGCGCGGCGCGCGCTTGCCAGAAACCCGTGTCGAGCCCGCCGACCGTCACGTCGGCATGCGCGGCAATGCCGGGGCCGCGCAGCCGCAAATGCAGACCGTCCGTGCCGGTGTGACCGGCGGCGAGCGCCGGCACATCGACGATCAGCGTGGCGCTGTGTTCGGGCGACTCTGCCGTACCGAACGCGAAGCGCTCGAGTGCGGGGCAGCGTGCGGGGTCGGTGAGCAGCGCGAATTGCGCCGTCGCCAGATCCGCTTCGCCACTCAGCAACGGGGCACCCGTGTGAAAGCGCAGTGCGCTCGCCACTTCGGGCAGCGGAAATTGCAGCCAGACGGAGGTCGTCGCGTCGGCCAGGGCGAGCAGCGTGGCGCGCGCGGCGATGCTCGCTTCCTTGCTCAGCGCGAGCCGGCTGCCGACACTGCGCAGCACGCCGGGGCGCGCCAGCGCGTCGAGCACCGCGCGGAATACCCCCTGTGCGTCATGAACGGGATCGGCGAAGCCGGGTTGCAACTGCGACCAGTCAGGTATCGATGCCATCAACATTCAGGCCTCCCGGACCATGGTGAAGAACTCGACGCGGCTTGCGGCCGTGTCGGCGTCGTTCCGGGCCGCGGCGGCCGCCAGCCGTCCGGCAATCGTGGCGAGCGGGCCGGCGGCGAGTATGTTGCGGTGATGCGGCATCTGCATGAGCGCATCGACACGCGCCACGCGCGCGGCGCGCTCGGCGTCGCGGCCCAGCACATAACCGGTGCCGACGACACCGTCGTGCTGACGCAACGTGCAGCGCGTGACGGTTGTCTCGCCGAGGTTGAAGCGATCGCCGCAGCCGCCGACGCGGCCTTGCACCATCACCAGTCCGGTCTGCGGTGCCCGCAGCCAGACGAATTCGGGGGCGTCCGGACAGCGGGCGATGGCGTCGTCAAGCTCGTCGCGCGTGGCGCGGGCGAGCAGCGCGAGCCATTGCGCGCGGGCAGGTGGGGTGGTGTTGCCCTCGCCCTCGTCGCACGCCGTGTGGGAAGATGTGTTTGGCATGATTGTCTAGTCGTATAGACGTGTGTATGATCGCAATAACTTCGGATGGGGTAACGCACGCGAACCCATTACAACTTTGCCGGGTGTCAATTTGATGACAGCACAACTCGAACGTGGCGGCGGCGTCGCCGTCTGGCGGCAGATTGCGCAGATTCTCGCCACGGAAATCGGTGAGCGCCGCTATGGCGAAGGTCTGCCCGACGACCGTCTGCCGAGCGAGACCGAACTCGCACAGCGCTTTGGCGTGAACCGTCACACGGTGCGCCGCGCCATTCTCGGGCTCTCGGAGCAAGGGCTCGTGAACGTCGAGCACGGTCGCGGCACTTTCGTGCAGGCGGGAGCTATCGGTTACGTGATCGGGCGTCGCACGCGCTTTACCGAAAATCTCTCTCAGCACAATCTCAAGACGGCGCAACAGATTCTCTCGGCGCAGAAGGTGAAGGCCGAGGCCACCGTGGCGCATGCGCTCGAGATTCGCGTGGGGGCGCCGGTGTATCGTGTCGAACTCACGCGCCGCAGTCTCGACGCGCAGGGTATCGAGCTGCCGCTCGCGTACAGCGAGAACTGGTTTCCGGCGTCGCGCTTTCCCGACTTCCCGGACGTCTTCGCGCAGCACACATCGATCAGTGCAACGCTTGCGAGCTTCGGCGTCACGGACTATACGCGGCGCGAGAGCCGAATCGGGGCGCGGCTTCCGGACGGCGAGATCGCACGGCATCTCGGCATCAATCGTCAGCAGCCGGTGCTGAGTGTAGAGAGCACCGACATTGACGAAGCGGGCAAGCCCGTTAAGTACGGCATCGCCTATTTCCCGGCGGATCGCATGCAACTTGTGGTGCAGGGAGAGATGGCATGAGCGAGGCGCCGCAACCGATGCTCGATTTGTCCGTGGCACGCTTCGCGATCTACTACGCGCCATCCGCAGGCTCGTGCTGGTGGAACGAAGGCAGCCGGTGGCTGGGACGTGACGCGATCACCGGGCGCCTGCTCAATGCGCCGCAAGTGCCGGGCCTGTCACGCCCGTTGCATGACGTGACGGCCGATCCACGACGTTATGGATTGCACGCGACGCTCAAGGCGCCGATGAGGCTCGCGTCTCAGGACGCGCTTGCGCGTTTATCCGGTATCGCCGCCGCCGTGGCCGCGCGTCATGCACCATTCGATCTCGCAGTGCGCACCAGTGTCGTCGATACCGACAACGGCAAGCGGCCGGGCTTTGTCGCGTTGCGTCCCACCGTCGGGTCTGCGGGGGCGAAGGCGGTCGATGTCCTCGCTGCCGACTGCGTGCAGGCGTTCGACGATCTGCGTGCGCCGCCGACGGACGCCGAATTGGCCAAACGTCACGCGCAATCGTTATCGTCGCGTCAACGCGAATTGCTCGCACAGTGGGGATACCCGTACGTGTTCGACGAATTCCGATTTCATGTGACCCTGTCCGATCGTGTGGACGCGAACGATGCGGCCGCGATTGCCGGCTGGTGGCAACCGCGCGTGCAGGCGCTTGGGGTCATGCACGTCGACAGTCTGGCACTCTTCGTGCAACCGTCGCCCGGCGAGCCGTTCCTGCTGCACGAGCGCTTCGTCTTCGGGGAGGGCGCATGAATCACGCACGCCTCTTTTACGTGATGGGACCCTCGGGCGCGGGCAAGGACTCGTTGCTGGCATACGCACGCGAACGGATCGGTGCAGCGTCGCCCGGCGGCACGCCGGTGCTTTTCGCGCATCGCTACATCACGCGGGCGCCATCCGAGGGGGAAAACCACGTCGCGTTGTCGCACGCCGAATTCGCGGTGCGGCACTCGCTGGGTTGCTTCGCGCTCGACTGGACGAGCCATGACTGCCGGTATGGCATCGGCATCGAGATCGATGCCTGGCTGGCGGCCGGGGCAAATGTCGTCATCAACGGGTCGCGGGCGTTTCTCGAGCAAGCGGTCCATCGTTACGGTGAGCGCCTGCATCTGGTGGAAGTCCGCGTCGATCCGGCCGTGCGTGCCCAGCGCCTCGCCAGCCGCGGCCGCGAAACCGGCGACGCCCTCGACAAGCGCGTCGCGCATCAGGTGCAATGGACACCCCCCGAAGGCATTCCCCTCACGGCGATTGCCAACGACGGCGCGTTGGCGCAGGCGGGGGATCGTCTCCTTGATTTGCTGACGAAGCCGGGCTGAGTCCTTGGGGGGGGCGGGCCGCGACACCGGACACGGGCGGACTCGCCGCCGCTTCTGTAAAATGCCGGTTTTGCCTCGCTTTCGCGCGCTTCCCATGGGGCGCGTCAGGTCTTCGACGTATGTCTTTTGCTTGTATTGCGGCGGCGCGCCGCTTCGACGACACGGCGCATCTGCCGCTCGTGATCGGTTCGCAGCGTTATGGATGGATTCGCCGTCGCGACGTCGAATCGCTGAGCCGTTGGCCCGACGTGTTCGAGATCAGTTCGCTGGCGGTCCGTATTCATCCACGTCACGACACGTGCGAAGCGCGCACGCAGGCGCTTGCGCCGGTGATCGAGACGCTGGCGGCGCAAGGGCGCATTACCGGCTGGCGAAACGAGCGTTACGCGATCCGTCAACGGCTCTACGACGCGCCGCTTGCGTGGATCGAACGCGCGGCCTCCCGCTTCTTCGGCACGCGTACGTTCGCCGTGCATGTGAATGGCTACGTGCCGGCCCGCTTCGTCGGAGAAGCGCCGAAGATGTGGATCGCACGACGCAGTGTGCTCAAGGCCACCGATCCCGGTTTTCTCGACAACGCGGCGGCCGGCGGCATCGGTAACGGCATCGGCGTGGGCGATACGCTCGTCAAGGAATGCTGGGAAGAAGCGGGAATTCCGGCCTATCTGACCAACGAAGCACGGCCCGGCCGCACGCTGCACATCCTCGCAGAGATTCCGGAGGGCGTGCAGTCCGAGCAGATATTCGTCTACGATCTCGCCCTGCCGCGCGGGTTCGCGCCCAAGAATCAGGACGGCGAGGCGAGCGCACACTGGCTGTGCTCTGCCGGCGATGTGCGCGACGTGATCGCGCGCGGCAAGATGACCGTTGACGCGAGCCTGGCGAGCCTGGATTTCCTGCTGCGCGAAGGCGCCGTCCGCGCAAAGGACTGCACCGGTATCGACGCGCTGTTCAAGCCGGCCGACGAGTAATCCGGCAACCGGCCGCACGGCCACCGACAAGAATTTCAACACTGCAACGACATTGCAAGCCTTTGCCCAGGAGCAATCATGGCACCGATCGAAAATAGCTACATTCTGAAGTTGTCCTGCCCGGACCGTCCCGGCATCGTCCACACGGTGGCCGGTTTCCTGGTCGAGCGCGGCGGCAACATTCTCGACTCGGCCCAGTTCAACGATCGCTTCACGGGCGGCTTCTTCATGCGCGTGCATTTCCAGCAACTGGCGGGGCAGAGCGATCTGGCCACGTTGCAGCGTGACTTCGCCCCGCTCGCCGAACAGTTCGAGATGCAGTGGGAACTGGTCGACGCCTCGATCAAGCCGCGCGTCATGATCATGGTCTCGAAGATCGGCCACTGCCTGAACGATCTGCTGTTCCGCTACAAGACTGGCCAACTGAACATCGAAATCCCCGTGATCGTCTCGAACCACAAGGATTTCTACCAGCTGGCGGCGAGCTACAACATTCCGTTCCATCATCTGCCGCTCCTGAATTCGACGCCGGAGTCGAAGGCCGCACAGGAAGCGAAGGTGTATGAGCTGGTGCAGGACAACAATATCGATCTGGTGGTGCTCGCGCGCTATATGCAAGTGCTCTCCCGCGATCTTTGCAAGAAGCTCGCGGGCCGTGCGATCAACATCCATCACTCGTTTCTGCCGAGCTTCAAGGGCGCGAAGCCGTACTATCAGGCGTTCGACCGTGGCGTGAAACTGATCGGGGCGACGGCGCACTACGTGACGTCCGATCTCGACGAAGGTCCGATCATCGAACAGGAAGTCGAGCGCGTGGACCATACGATGGACCCCGAGCAACTGACCGCCATCGGCCGCGATGTGGAATGCGTGGCGCTTGCGCGCGCCGTGCGCTATCACGCCGAGCATCGCATTCTGCTCAACGGCCACAAGACGGTGATCTTCCGCTAAGCACCGCCGTGCGCCGAGGAAGAGAAAAACGCCCGGGACATCACGTCTCGGGCGTTGTCGTTTCTGGCGGCGTATTCTCGGTGGGGCGCTAACTACGCCGCGCCAATTCGCTGCCGGCATCGCGTGCGAGACGCGCAATCGAAATCGTCGAACTCACGGCGACCAGCCCCACGATCAGGAACGCCCACGGGAAGTCGACGTCGGTCACATGATCGCGGCCGTGCAGCCAGGACGACGTTTGCAACACGGCCGCCCCGATGGTGATGCCCAGCGTAAGCGACACTTGTTGTGCGACGCTGGCCAGACTGGTCGCCTGACTCATGCGATGCGAGGGCACGTCGGCGTAAGAGATTGCGTTCAGGCTGGTGAATTGCAGCGAGCGGAAGCATCCGCCGAGCAGCAGCGTGCCAAGGATCGCCAGATGTGATGTCTGGTCGGTGAACAGCCCATAGCTCCCAATGGTTGCCGAGGCGATGAGCGCATTGGTCATTAGCACCCGGCGGAAGCCCCAGCGCTGCAAAATGCGCAGCGAGAGCGTCTTCATGAACATCGCGCCTGCCGCTGAAACGAACGTGAGTGCACCCGATTCCATCGGTGTCATGCCGAAGCCGAGTTGCAGCATCAATGGCAGGAGGAACGGCGTTGCGCCCACACCGATGCGGAACAGCGAGCCACCCGCGACACCGGCGCGGAACGTCGGAATACGGAAGAGGTCGAGTCGCAGCAGCGGGTGCGTGAGCCCCTTCGCGTGACGCAGATACGAGGCCAGCAGCGCGACGCCGATAGCGACGAGCCCCAACGCGAGCGGCGTGGGAATCAGATGGCGGCCAATGGTGGACAGACCGAGCATCAGGATCGATAGCCCAAGGCCGGACAGGATGAAGCCCCGGATGTCGAGCGGCGGCACGTCGTCCTCATACAGATCGGGAATGTACTTCGTGGCAAGAATGAAGCCGAGCACGCCGATCGGGATGTTGATGAAGAAGATCCAGCGCCAGTGCCAATACGTCGTGATGAAGCCGCCGAGCGGCGGGCCGAGTACCGGGCCGACCAGCGCGGGGATGGTCAGGTAGTTGAGCGCGCGCACCATGTCGCGCTTCTCCACGGACTTGAGCAACGCGAGGCGTCCGACCGGCACCATCATCGCGCCGCCCATGCCTTGCACAAAGCGTGCGATGACCAGTTCCGGCAGATTGGTCGAAATGCCGCAGAAAATCGAACTGAGGACGAACACACCGATGGCGGTGCGAAAGACATTGCGCGTGCCGAAGCGGTCGGCAATCCAGCCGCTGACCGGAATGAAGACCGCGAGGCTGATGAGGTAAGTGGTGAGCGCAAGCTTGAGCGTGATGGGGCTCTCGCCGAGATCTTTCGCGATCAACGGCAACGAGGTGGATAACACGGTGGAGTCCATGTTCTCCATGAACAGCGCGCAGGCAACGATCAGTGGAACGAGCATGAGGCGTGGTGTTGCCGTGGCGGCAACGAGAGTCAGCATTGGAAATTCGAGACGGCGCACGTCATCTCGTGCGTCGCCGGGGACAGCGGATGCAGCGGACGATAGGCAGGCTGCGCCGCACAAGGCAGACATGAGGGCTGCGCTGTGTGCGTTATAGCAAACTTCGCCGCGGCCCGTCGCGTTCGCGTGCGACGCCAGATGTTATGTGGGTTTCCACGGCATCGACGTCTTGCTGCATCGTTTTAAAGGGCGGAATGCCGTGTCGAAGTATGTGTCTGGCGAACTACGCCGCCGCTCCGGCCTTCGTCGATGCCATCAGCTCACCGCGATGGGCAAAATCGGTCTAACGCGAAACGAGGAAGTCGCGCAGCACATGAAGGTGCGTGTGCGCTTCGTCGTCTTCGAGTTGATGGGCGGCGGTGAGCAACGTGACCCGGCCTTCGGTCAATCGTGTTCGAAGTTCGGCGAGCATGGCGTTGCGCTCGGCATCGAGCGCGGCGAGTTCGTCAAGAAAGCGTTGGCGGAATTCGTCGAACTGCTCGGGATGCTGGTGAAACCACTGGCGAAGCGGTGTGCTCGGCGTGACGTCCTTGGCCCAGAAGTCGATCTGCGCCTTGAGCTTGGCGAGACCGCGCGGCCAGAGACGGTCGGCGAGGATGCGTTGTCCGTCGGCGGGATCGGGGGCGTCATAGACGCGCTTGAAGAGAATCTCGGGGTGCTTGGCGCCGCGCTTGCGAGCCGCGCTGGCCTTGGCCGGTGGCGCAACGTCGGTGGCTTTCGATGACGACATGGGGGACAACCTCCGGGGTGGACGCGCAAGCGCGCGACACCCAAGAGCTTACCGGAGGCGATCGATGCCGGCGAGTCTCGCCCTCGGCCGGCGACGCCAGATCGCGCCGCCGGCTCAAGGCTTCTCCTCTGCATTCGGCCTGCGCCTGTCCGCGAGGTGCGTGTCAGAAACGCCAGTTGAGGTTGCCGTATACCGCGTTATCGCTGAGCTTGCTGCTGAACTGGCCCGAATAGCTCACGCCAACGGTCAGTGCGGCGCCGATGAAGGCGTCCACGCCAGCGCTGACCACCGCAGCATCGCGTGCGATGGGAACCCCCGCCACCGTGAAGGCTGACGAGGCGCCGGAGAATGCCAATCGCATGTCCGGCGTGTTCGCGCCGTAGGCGTGACGCCAGCCTGCCGACAAACGCACGCGTCCCATGGCAGCCGAACCGGTGCCGAAAGCCATCTCGCCACGCAGACCGGCTGTCGAGAACGCGATGCCTTGCGATTGCTCGTCGGCGTGAAGCGCAGCGATGCTGCCCGTTTCGTCGAAGGCGCCGGAGCTTACACGGGCGTACGCCATGTTGGCGAACGGCTCAATGCTGGCGGGGCCGGCGTCCAATCGCCATGCGGCTTCACCGAAGATCTGCCATACGGACGCGTCGTAGCTTCCCCGTACCGTCTGCACGATAGGGCCGATGGAGATGCCGCGCTGCGAACTGATCTGCTGCCATGCGTATGCACCGCCGATCGTGGCGCCCAGGCGTCCGAAACGACGGTTAATGTAGGCACCGATCTGCGCGTCGTTGCTCTTTCCGGAAGCCCCCGGCCCAGTGTCGAAGGTGCTATGTCCGAGGCCGCCGAACCCGCCGGCACGCCACGCGTCGCCCAGCGGCACGTCGACACCGGCCAGCACTCCCATGCCTCGGCGATGTAATGTCGAGGCGCCGGAGCCACCGTCAGCGACCGGCTTGGCGCGCAACTGACCGTTGTTGCCGTAGACCGACGCCCATGCTTGTGTTACCCGATGCTGTGCGCGGCAGTCGCTATTGCGCTTGGCCGGTGTCTGGTCAGTGAGCGAAGACTTGTCGTCCGACCAAGCGCCGTCACAATCCTGCCCAAGCGAGAGACTTTCGCGCAGTCGTTGTGAGACGGCGTCGCGCGCCACCTGACTTTGGCTCAGCAGCATCGATTTGATCGATGCGTACATGCTGCCGTCAAGACTCTCGAAAGCGGCCGGCGCCGTGTCGGCGGTGAGGCCAAGCGCCGCCTGGTAGAGCGCGCTGCCCGCGCCGAGTGCCTCGACCGCGCCCGCTGCCGCCTTCTGATTCGGCGTGGCTGCGCCAGTCGGGAAAGGCGTGGCGTTGGACTCGAATGACAACAGTGCAGTGGTCGCCGTGTAGGTGACCAGCGGGGTGAGATAGAGCAGGTTGGTCGATGCCGATGCGAACGTCCCCGAGACACCGCCAGGCGCCGAGACGACCACGTCCCCTGAGACGTCGGCCGGTTGCGTACCCGGTGTCGCGTTGACGACGAGATTGGCGCCGCCGATCGATGCACTGCCGGTCGCATCCACCTGACCGGGCGGGGTACCGGGCGTTACGCTCACTTGCAGCGTCGAACCCGGCTCAAGCGTGAGATTGCCGTTGACAGCCAATATCGCACCGGGCGAGCTGACAATGATCTGGCTGCCGCTCGCTGCGGTCAGCGACCCGGTTTGCGCGCCTGTGCTGCTAACGGGGGCCATCAGCCCGACGCCTGCTTGCAATGGCGACGGCGAAGCGGGTGTCATCAGCGTGGCGCCCGCCAGCACCGACACCGGCGAGTTGGGGAGGTTGCCGATATTGAGTGTGCCGCCCGCGACCGTGGTCGGGCCGGTGAGCGGGTTTGCCATGCCGAGCGTGAGCGTGCCGCTGCCGGTCTTCGTCAGCCCGCCACTGCCCGAGATGCTGCCGGGGAAGTTGCCGGCCGCGAGGGTGACTGCACCACCGTTGATGTCGAGCCCCCCTTGTGCCGTGCCGCTCAGTGACGGCAGCACGACGTCGACACCCTGCGTTGTCACGGTGCCTTGCGAGATCGTAAGCGCGCCGGTGCCGAGGCCGGTCGCGGAGGTGACAGCCACGGTCCCGCCGTTGACTGCCGTGCCGCCCGTGTAGCTGTTATTGCCGGCCAGCGTGACGCCTTGCGAGTCGTTCAGTGCGAGCCTGCCGTTGCCCGAAACGTCGCCGGTGAGGGCGAGCGGCGTAGCGCCGGAGAGGCCGAGTGTTACGCCGTTACTCAGTGTCACGTTGTTCGCCAATGTGATGCCGCCCCCGTTCATCAGGCCCTTCCTCACGGGGACCGGCGCGCTGACCAGGGAACCCGCAGTGAGCGTGGCGCTGCCGGTCACGGTGAGCGGGCCAGTCCCGAGTGCCGTACTACTGCCGACGGCGAGCGTCCCTGCATTCAACGTTGTGCCGCCGGAGAACGTGTTCGCCGCACCCAACGAGAGTGCGCCGCTGCCGTTCTTGACCAGACCGCCCGCGCCCGAGAGCGTGCCGTTGAAAATGTGATTCCCGCTGTCGCCGGTGATCAGCCCGCCGCTGCCGAGGACCAGTTGCGTGCCAACGTCTGCGGCGAGGGAGGCGAATGCCAGCGGTACTGACGAAGCGGACGCGTTGAACGTCGAACCCGCATTGCGCAATGCCAGGCCCCCACTGCTTGTCACTTGTCCCGAAGCGCCGAGCGCCAACATGCCGGCCGTGACAGACGTTGTGCCGGAGAATGTGTTGTTACCCCCGAGCGTCACGGTGGCGGTGCCTTGTTTGGTGATGCCGCCCGTGCCGGAGATGACACCATTGAACGTGCTGCTCGCCGCCCCCCCGAACGTGAGCGATTGGGGGCCGAGCGCCACGGTGGCGCCAGCGGCGCCGTTCAGACCCGCAATGACGACGGGGGCCGAGGCCTGCGTGATGTTCAGCGTGGTCCCGGCGACCAACGAGACATTGTTGGCCCCGGAGAGCGTGCCGCCCGCGGCGAGGGCGACGGTACCGTTTGCCACGTCGATAGCGCCGGTGAAGGTGTTTTGGCCGGTCAGCGTTTGCGTGCCCGACCCGGTCTTGACGACGCTGCCCGCCCCGGCGATAGACGCAGCCAGCGACTGGTTCGTGCCATTGCCGAACGTCAGGGTATTGCCGCCAAGGTTCACACTGGCGCCGGTGCCCGCCAGCGTCCCGAGTGTCTGATTCCCCGCCGCGGAAATATCGAACGTTGCGTGGCTGCCGGCCAGGGCCACGTTCGCACCGTTCGCCAGTTGGCCCGTCGCGCCGAGGGCGAGCGTGCCACCTGCAATGGTGGTCGTGCCCGTGAACTGTTGTTGGCCCACGAGCGTTTGCGTGCCGCTGCCTTGTTTGACGATGCCGCCCGTGCCGGTGATCGTGCCGCTCACGGTATGGCTCGACGCATCGCCGAACGTCAGCGTGTTGTTGCCAAGCGCGACGTTCGTGCCCGTCTGTGTCGTGAGCGCGCCGACAGCACGGTTGCCGTTGGCTCCGGAAATGTCGAACGTTGTCCCCGGGTTCTGCAAGGTGAGCGCGCCCGACGCCGACAACGTTCCGGCGCCGCCCAACGCGAGCGTACCGCCTTGCACGACCGTCCCGCCGGTGTACGTATTCGTGCCGGTCATCGTCTCGGTTCCTGCGCCGACCTTAACGACGCTGCCGGTGCCGATCACGCCGCCGCTGAAGACTTCGTCGATGCCGTTCGTGCCGATATCGAGGGCATTGCTGCCCATGTTGATGGAACCGCCCCCCGTGAGCGCACCGAACGTTTGCGTGCCATTGCCCGCCGACAGATCGAAGGTCGCCCCTGTCGCCACGTCGACGACACCATTGGAGTCGAGGCTCGCACCGGCTCCGAGCGCCACTGTGCCGTCGTTGATGGTCGTCGCGCCTGCGTAAGTGTTCTGACCGTTAAGCGTCAGCGTCGCACCACCGTTTTTCGTAATGCCGCCTGCACCGCTGAGCGACCCGTTGAGCGTGAGATGGTTGGAGCCCACGACATCGAGATTGCCATCGAGCGCGATCTGATTTCCCAACGTACTGTCCTGCGTCGAGTCGAGCGAGGTTCCGTCGGCAAAAGTTGCGGTTCCCGTCCCCAATGCGGTGTTGCTGCCGACCGAGATACCACCGGCCTGAACATTGATCCCGCCCGTGAAATCGTTGTTGCCCGCCAGTGTCTGCACGCCGTTGCCGAGTTTGACGAGGCTGCCGCCGGCACCGTGAATGTTCGACGCCAGTGACCCGCTGCCAGCGTTCTCAAGCGTCAGTGCCGTGTTGCCGAGGTTGAGGGCGCTGCCTGCGACACCCGTGATCGAAGCGACGGCTTGATTGGGGCCCGTCGAGATGTCGAGTACCCCGGTTGCGCCGTCGAGGCTAACGGTCTTGCCACCGAGTTGTGTGCCGTTGCGCAGGGCGACGGTGCCGGCGTCGATATGCACGTCGACGGTCAGTGCGGCGCCGCCATTGAAGGTTTGCGTGCCGCTGCTTTGTTTGACGAGGCTGCCGGTGCCATTGAGTGTGCCGCTGAACGTCGCATCGGTTGCACTGCCCAGCGTGAGCACCTGGGTGCCCGTGTTGACCGTGCTGCCTGCCGCGCCGTCGAGCGATCCGATGACGGGCGCGATAGCCGCGCTCACGTCGAATGTCCCGCCGGAAGCGAGCGCCACGTTGTTTGTATTGGACAACGTGCCACCGGCGCCCAGCGCGAGCGTACCGCTGTCCACACCGATGTTGCCGGCAAAGGTGTTCCGTCCGGTCAGCGTCAATGCGCCGCTGCCGTCCATGATCAGCGCGCCAGTCCCCGAGATGGCGCTCGCCAGCGTGGCGTTGTCGTTGTTGCCCACCCGCAAGGGACTGCCGCCTCCGAGCACGACACTGCCGCCACTCCCCGAGAGATGGGCCAGCGACTGATTACCCGCCGCACTGATGTCGAACACCGCTCCCGGGGCCGTCAATGCCACCGACGCGCTGGCGCCAAGACTGCCGGTCGCGCCGATGGCGAGCCTGCCGTTGGCTATCGTGGTGGTCCCGGTGTACTGCTGCAGTCCGAGTACCGTCGTGGTTCCGCTGCCTTGTTTGACGATGCCGCCGCTGCCACTGATGATGCCCGCGACGGTATGGCTGGTCGCGTCACCGAAGGTCAACGTGTTGCTGCCGAGTTGAATCAGGGTGCCGGCATCGGCGGTGAGCGCGCCGACCGCTCTCGGCCCGTTGGCGCCGGAGATGTCGAATATCGAGCCGGCGTTGTTCAGGGTGAGCGCACCGTTCGTTGCGAGGGCGCCCGCGCCGCTCAATGCCAGCGTGCCCGCCTGCACGACGGTACCGCCCGTGTAGGTGCTCTGCCCTTCGAGCGTTTCCGTGCCGGTGCCAATCTTGACGACCGACCCCGTGCCGGCGATGTTGCCGCTAAAGATGCCGTTGCCGGCACTGCCGATCTCCGTCAGAAGGTTACCGATGTTGACGGTTCCCGCGCCATCGATGGGGCCGATGATCTGCGTCCCGTTGCCCGCAGAGAGGTCGAGCGTCGCGCCAGCGGCGACATTGACCGAGCCTAATGCGTCAAGCGATGCTCCCGCGCCCAGCGCCAGGGTGCCCGCGTCGATTGCCGTCGGCCCTGTGTAGGTATTGCTGCCGCCCAGTGTCAGCGTTGCGGCGCCGGTCTTGGTCAGGCCGCCGGTGCCGGAGAGCACACCGTTGAGCGTGAGATTGTTGCTGCCGAGCACCGTCAACGTGCCGGTCAGGCCGAAGTTGTTGCCAAGCGTGACCGCTTGCGTGCTGTCGAGGCTGATGTTGCCGTTGAGGGTCAGGGCTCCCGTGCCGAAGGCGCTATCGTTGCCGGCGATGAGCCCCCCTCCATTCGCGGACAATCCCCCCGAGAAGTCGCTGGCGCTCAGGAAGCTCTGCACGCCATCGCCTGTCTTGATGAGCGAGCCGGTCCCGTGAATCTCACCGTCAAACGACGCGGCGGCGTTGCTGCCGAACGTCAAATTATGGGACCCGAGCAAGATGGCACTGCCGGACACGCCGTTCAACGCGCCAATGATCGTGGCGCCGCTCCCGCTGATATCGAACCCGCTGTTCGAACCGCTCAGTGTCAGCGCGTTGCTCCCCTGAAGCGATCCGCTACCGCTAAGTGCAATCGTCCCATTGGCGATATTGATGCTGCCGGTAAAGCGCTGAGGCGCCGTAAATGTCTGCGTGCCCGAGTTCTGCTTGACGATGCCGCCCGTGCCGGTCAGCGTCGCCGCAAATAACTGATTGCTCGTATCGCCAAAGATCAGCGTGTTGGCGCCCAGGGCAATCGTGCCTCCGGTGCCTGAGAGTGCGCCGACGGTCTGCACGCCGGCACCGCCGCTAATATCGAACGTTGCCGCTGGACCGATCAATACAAGCCCGCCCGGCGTGGAGAGCGAGCCACTGGCACCGAGCGCGAGTGTGCCATCGGTGATGGTCGTACCCCGCGTCCATGTGCCTAAGCCGTCCAGCGTCAACGTCGCGGGGCCAACTTTTAGCAGCGCACCGTTCCCCGACACGCCCCCCGTCAACGTCAGATTTTGATCCCCGCCGATGGTCGCTGTTCCGCCCAGCCTGATGTCGTTGCCGAGCGTCATTACTTGGGTATTGTTGAGCGTCGTCTGGTCGTCCATCGTTAGCGCGCCGGTGCCGATCGCATTCGCGTTGCTCAACTGAAGGCCGCCGTCGGTGACATGGATTCCGCCGGTGAAGTCGCTGACACCGGTAAGCGTCTGCACGCCGCCGCCTTGTTTGATCAGTGACCCGGTGCCGTGAATGCTGCCGTTGAATGTCTCATTGGTGTTGTCGCCGAACGTTAGCGTGTTCGCGCCGATCAAGACTTGCCCCGTGCCGCCACTGAGTGAACCGATGGTTTGCGCGCCTGCAGCGCCGATATCAAGCGTTGTCGTGTTGCCCAGTGTTACGGCGTTCTGCGCAGACAAGCCTCCGCCCGCGCTGATGACGAGGGCCCCGCCGCCGATCACAATGCCTCCCGTAAACGCCTGCTGTGCGGTAATTGTCTGCGTGCCCGTGCCGAGCTTGACGATACCCCCCCCGTTACCGGTCAGTCTGCCCGCGAAGGTTTGATTGCTGCTGTCGCCAAAGGTGAGCGTGTTGCTGCCAAGGATAATCGTGCTGAACGCGGCCCCGGACAGCGCGCCGATGGCCTGGTTCGCGCCTTGGCTGATGTCGAGTGCAGCACCGCTGGCCAGGGTGACGGCGTTGCCGGAAAGCGTTCCTGTGCCGCCGAGGGCCAGCGTTCCGTCCGCGATGCTGATCTGTCCCGTGAAGGCATTCTGTCCGGTCAGTGTTTGCGTGCCCGCGCCACGTTTGACGATACCCCCTGTGCCACTGATGCTGCCCGCGAAGGTGTTGCTGGCGCTGTCGCCGAGCGTGAGCGTGTTGTTGCCCAACGTGACCTGACTGTTGGACGCGCCGATCAGTGAACCGATACTCTCCGCCCCGGCGCCGCTGACATCGAACGCGGTGCCATTCGCGAGCGTTACGACGTTGCGGTTAGCCAGCACGTTGTTACCCTGCAGGGTGAGTTGCCCCGCCGTGACGTTTATGCCACCGGTGAAGGCTTGCGCTCCGGTGAGCAGGAGCGAGCCCGTGCCTTGCTTGACGATCCCGCCCGAGCCCGAGATCGTTCCGCCGAATGTCGAGTTTCCGGCGTTACCGACGGTCAGTGTCTGACTGCCGATCAACACACTCGATCCGGTCACTCCGGAGAGCGCACCGAATGTCATGCCCGCAGCAGAGGAGAGATCCAGCGTCGCGCCGCTGCCCGTCAGCGAAAGCGGCGTGGTGTCGGCAAACGTGGCGCCTTGAAGCTGAAGCGTTCCCGTCTGAACGTTGATGCCGCCATCGGCCGAACTTGCGCCGGTCAGCGTCACCGTGCCGGAACCTTGTTTGACGATGCTGCCGCCACTGCCGGTAAACGCCCCTGCGAATGTCTGATTGGTCGCATCGCCGAATGTCAGGGTGTTGCCGCCCAGAACAATCGACGCACTCCCGATGCCCGTCAATGCGGCGATGGTTTGCGCTGCCGCCTGAGAGATGTCGAACGTGGTGCCGTTGCCGAGCAGCGACACCGCGCCTGTGCTGGCCAGCGAGCCGCCCGCGCCGAGCGCGATGCCACCCGCGTTGATCGTTGTGCCGCCAGTGAACGCATTCGCACCTGAGAGCGTTTGCGTGCCGCTGCTCATCTTGACGATACCGCCCGTGCCGCTGATTGTGCCCGCAAACGTGCTACCTGCACTGCTGCCGAGCGTGAGGTGGTGGCTGCCGAGGAGGACCTGCGTGTTCGCCACGCCCGAGAACGTGGTAACTGTCCGGTCGCCGTCTGCGTTCGACATGTCGAAGACGGCCCCGGCGCCTGTGAGCGCGAACGGCGTGCCCCCGATCAACAATCTGCCGCCGCCCGATAGCACCAGTGTTCCTGCTGCGATATTGATCCCGCCGCCGAACGTGTTATTGGCGGTGAGCGTGACCGTTTGCGAGCCTTGTTTGGTGACACTGCCATTGCTGGAGGAGATCGGTGCGGCTATCGTGAGCGGTGCGCTTCCACCCAACGTCAAGGTGCTGCCGCTGCCGACCGCAACCGGGTTCGAGATGGTAAGCGGGGCGTTGGCATCCAGCACGTTGCCCGTGCCGGAAACCTGTATTGCCCCGCTCCCGAACGCCGTGTTGCTTCCGGCGATGAGCGTGCCGCTAATGAGTGCGGTGCCGCCGGAATAGGTGTTGTTTCCCGAGAGCGTCAGGTTGCCTGTGCCTGTCAGTGACACGTTGCCGCTACCGCTGACCGCGTTGCTGAGGGTGAGCGGATTTGCACCGGTGACCGTAAGACCGTTGGTTCCGAGTGTGACCGGGAGCGCAATGGTCAACCCCGCGCTGGCGGCCTGCACCTCGCCGCCACTGGCCGAGAGCGAGCCGGTGCCGAAGCTGCCGGGGTTGTCGAAGATGGCGAGGCCGCCGTTGAGCGCCGTCGAAGTGACGGCCAGCGGTCCGTGAAGCGTCCAGGTGCCTCCGTTCAACGTGGCTTGCGAGAAGTTCAGATAGCTTGCACCGTTGAGCGTGCCGGCGCCGGTTGTCGTATTGTCGTTTGCCGAGTTGATCAGGGCGAGCGAGTTGGCGCCGCCCGAGCCGCCGTCGATGACACCGGCGGCCGCGAAACCGAGATTGAAACCAGTGACGGGCAATGCGGCTATGCCGGTGCTGCCGCCATCGTCGAGCGTCGAGCCGGTAACTGCCGTGAACGTGTTTGTGCTGTTGGCGCCAAGCGAGACGCTGCCGCTTAACGCGCCCCTGTTGGTGAACGTATTGCCGACCCCCGGTGTTCCGCTCGTCTCAAACGCGATGCGCCCCTGCACGGTACCCGAGTTGCTGAAGTTGACGACTCCGCCTCCGTACGCCGCCGCCACGGGGGCGCCGCCGGTGCCGGTGAGCGAGACGCCGAGCAGCGGCGTCGCCCCGAGCGTGCCGGTATTGTTGATGACTGCGGTGCCGCTGGTGGCGTTCTGCACGGTCAGCGCAAGGCCGGTAAGACCCGGCAGGCTCGCGCCGAGCGTGCCCACTGTGCCGCGCATGACGGCGTTGTTCGTCACCGTTTGCGTACTGCCGCCAGCGTTGGCATTGCCGATGACCGTGCCGCTGGAAAGGATGCTGATGGTGCCGAGCAGCGAGGGGTCGATGCTGCCGCCATTCACGAGCGTCACGTTGCTGCCCGTCAGCGACAGCGCAGTACCGCCAATGCCAAGGAGGACACCAACGCCCGCACCGCTGTTGACGTTCACCTGGAGGTTGTTCCCTGCATTCGCATACGACGGGGCCAGCGGGTTCGCGGCGCCGCTGCACGTCACCACGCTGCCCGCCGCCGTGCAGGCTGCCCACACCGACCCGGGCGCTGCGGTCCCGAGCAACACGATGCACGCGAGGCAAACGCGGCTGAGCGAAAGCGAGAGGAATAACGAGCGCGCACTGCTGCGCGCACGGCGCATGCGCGATGCCGGGGCGCCCGCACTTTGCTGCGCCGTCTCCGGTGCGGGGACGACATCAAAGCGGCAATGCCGCCAGACCAACCGATAGAGGTGCTTGTTCATCGTGCTCGGATTCCCCAATGACGTGGAGTGCTGGAAGGCAGCACGCGAGACAAGTGCGTGCCTGCGACAGCCGACATTCGGGGGGAGGCGACGACAGCGGCGGACGAACGGTCAATGCGCGCAGCGAACCGTGGCGTGTCTTGCCGGATGAAGCGCTAATGCGCGGGTGATGTGCGGGACATTCTAGGAAGCGCGATGGGAAAGTGCCCGTTGTGCGCAGCTGGCGAGCGCAGGCACCGACTCGGCTGCGATGCCGAATTCGGCAGGGAATCAAGGCCGTGCGACGAGGCGGCGACGCGGTCGAAGCGTCGGGGGAAATGCAGAGTTTCGGACGATTCCCTACGTTAGCGGCGATCGTTGACGACGGGCGACCGCGGGGGGCACCCGTTGTTCGTTGGCGGAACGCTTACGCGGCGCGTGTGAGCGGCGTCACTTGCCGAATGCCGAGCGACGCCAGCGACTGCGCAATCGCCGTCACGACGTTGCGCATCTCGTTGTCGTCGATGGCGCCGATACAGCCGACACGGAACGTCTCGATCTGTGTGAGCTTGCCCGGATAGAGGATGTAGCCGCGCTCGCGCACGGCCGCGTAAAACGCGTTGAAGTCGTACTTGCTGTCGGCAGGTGCGTGAAACGTCACGATGACGGGCGCCTGGACGTCCGGCGCAAGGAACGGACGAAAGCCCAACGAGGCCATCCCGTCGATCAACGTGCGACAGTTTTTCCGATAACGCTCGCCACGTACCGCTTGTCCCCCTTCGGTCAGGAACTGATCGACTGCCGCGCGCAATGCAGCGACGACATGCGTGGGCGGTGTGAAGCGCCATTGCATGGTCTTCTGCATATAGATGTACTGGTCGTGCAGATCCATCGCCAGCGAATGGCTGTTACCGGCACTGGCCTCCAGCACCGACTTCTTCGCGATCACGAAGCCCATACCCGGCACGCCTTCGAGGCACTTGCCGCTCGCGGCGATGAGGGCATCGAACGGCATCGACCGCACGTCGATCTCGACGGCGCCAAACGAACTCATGGCGTCGACGATGAGCCCCTTGCCATGCTTCCGGCAGACCCGAGCGATGTCGGCGAGCGGATTGAGCACCCCTGCACCGGTTTCCAGATGCACCTGCGCAACGTGCGTGATAGACGGGTCCCGCGTGAGCGCATCGTCGATGGCTGCGGCGCCGGCCGCCTGATCTTCGGGGATGGGCAGTGCGACAGCGTCGCGTCCCAGATAGCGGCAGATTTTCAGAATGCGTTGGCAGTACGCGCCGTTGTCCGGCACGAGAATGCGCGCGCCGTGCGGCGTGAGCGTACCGATTGCGGCTTCGACGGAGAACGTGCCCGAACCTTGCAGCGGCACGCAGACATAGTCGTCGCCGCCATGCACGACGTCTACCAGATTGCGGCACAGCGAGGCCGTGATGCGGTTGAATTGGGCATCCCACGAGCCCCAATCGCGCAGCATGGCCTGCCGGGTCGCCGGCGACGTGGTGAGCGGGCCGGGGGTGAGCAGAATCGGTTCCTGACCGAGAATCATGAGTGCCTCCTATCAAGCGGGAAACAAGCGTGGTGAGTGCGGCAAACGTATTTTTGTGAGGCGGCGTGTTGCATATTATTGGCAATTTATGTCTTTTTATTGAAGGTATCGATCTTTGTCATCGGTTCGTCAAACACCTTTAATAGTATGGAAAGTATTGATTGGGATAGGGTTTCGTCGCTTCCTTCGATGGTTCGTTCCAGTGCGTCTAAAAATCAGCCGCTCAAGCAAGACATATTTTGTTGACAGTCTACAAATGATCGTGCTTGAATGTTGAGCAGCAAAAATAGTCACGTAATGCCACAAATCGCCAAGTCCGCGGATCGAAGCAATTTGGCGTTTTGGGGGTGGCTGGCAGTACGCGATAGCGTCAGCGTTCAGAGATAAGGAAGGCCGGTATGACCCACAAGCCCACGTCGCCCACGGCAATCGAGTTGTTGCAGAGTCAGTCGCTCACCACGCTCGTCCAGCATGAGATCGAGCGTCAGATCGTCGCGGGCACGCTCACGCCCGGCACCAAGCTCAACGAGATCGAGGTAGCCGGCCGTCTGGGAGTGTCGCGCGGCCCGGTGCGCGAGGCGTTTCGCGCGCTGGAAGAGGCGGGGCTGTTGCGCACCGAGAAGAATCGCGGCGTGTTCGTGCGAGTCATCTCGCTGGAAGAGGCGGAAGAGATTTACACGTTGCGTGGTGTGCTCGACGAATACGTGGGCCGCACGCTGGCCGAGACGATCACGTCAGAGCAACTCACCCGGTTGCGCGAATCGGTCGAAGCGATGCACCGCGCGGTGGTGTCGGGCGACAGCGAGGCCTACTACCAATTGAACGTGTCGTTTCACGATTCGCTTGTCGAGATGGTCGGCAGCCGCAAGTTGCTGGAAACCTACCGGCGGCTGGTCAAGGAGTTGAGCTTGTTCCGTCACGAAGCCTTGACGGGCGATACGACTGCGCCGCCGAAGTCGGCGCGCGAGCATCGCGACATTGTGAGCGCGATTGCCTCGCGCGATCCCGAGCGGGCGGCGCAGGTCACGCGCGAGCATCTGGCGCGAGGCCGGGCCCGCATCCGCGAAACACTGTCGCGGGCACCGGGTGCCCCGGCGCAGACGAAGGCCGGCTGAGTGTCGCCTGAGGGTTGATGAAATGGTTGTCTTGTTGAATATCCGGCCGCCGCGCGGGCATTGCATCGAAGCCGATGTCAGCGGCGGTCAACCCAGTTGCGCTTGAGGAGGCCCGACGTGAACCAGCCCTTGCAGATCCAGGTGAACGGCCGCCAGTACCGGCTGCCGCAACAGCCGACCGTCATCGTGTGTGTCGACGGCTGTCAGTTCGAGTATCTCGAAGCCGCTGCGTCGGCGGGTGTTGCACCGTATCTGAAGCATGTGCTGACCGAAGGTTCGGTCTTCCAGGGCGACTGTGTCGTGCCAACGTTCACCAACCCGAACAATCTATCGATCGTGACCGGTGTGCCCCCTGCCGTGCATGGCATCTGCGGTAATTACTTCTTCGACCCGGCCGCCGACGGTGGTCGCGGCGCGGAAGTCATGATGAACGACCCGGCCTATTTGCGTGCCGGCACCGTGCTGGCGGCCGCCGCCGATGCGGGCGCGAGTGTCGCGGTCGTGACCGCCAAGGACAAGCTGCGCAAATTGCTCGGCCATCGCATGAAGGGCATCTGCTTCTCGTCGGAGAAATCCGATCAGGTCACCCTCGCCGAGAACGGTATCGAAGACGTGCTGGGTCTCGTCGGCATGCCGGTGCCCGACGTCTACAGCGCGGCACTCTCCGAGTTCGTGTTCGCTGCGGGCGTTCGCCTGCTCGATACGCGTCAGATCGACCTGATGTATCTCTCGACGACAGATTACGTTCAGCACAAGTGGGCGCCGGGCACGCAGGGTGCGAACGACTTCTACGCGATGATGGACAAGTACCTGCGCCGCATGGACGAACTGGGCGCGGTCATCGGTCTGACGGCCGATCACGGCATGAACGCCAAGCACGATCCCAAGACCGGTCAGCCCAACGTCATCTATTTGCAGGACCTGCTCGACGACTGGCTTGGCAAGGGCGTCGAAGCCGGTGGTGCGCGCGTGATTCTGCCAATTACCGATCCGTATGTGGTGCATCACGGCGCGTTGGGATCGTTCGCCACGATCTATCTGCCGCGCGACGCGGATCGCGACGCCGTTCGCCAGCGCATTGCCGCGCTGCCCGGCATCGAGGTCGTGCTCGCCAATGCGCAGGCATGCGCGCGCTTCGAGCTGCCGCCCGACCGCGTGGGCGATCTCGTCGTCGTGAGCGGTCAATCGGTGGCACTGGGCACCAGTGCGAGCCGGCACGATCTGACCGGTCTCACGGTGCCGCTGCGCTCGCACGGCGGGATCTCGGAACAGGCGGTGCCGCTGCTCTTCAACCGGAAGACGGACGGTATTCCGGGCAAGGCGCGGCTGCGCAACTTCGACATTCTCGACGTCGCGCTCAATCACGTTTGAGGCCGCACCGCGAGGATCTGCCAATGAGAACCCACTCGGAACATTGGTGTCGCCGGGCCCCTGTCTCGTTGGATATGCTGTGGAGAACCCCATGAACGTGCCGCACAAGCTGTCTCCCGAGTTCCGCGCCGAAGCGCTTCGCATCGGTGGCGAGAAAGTGACCCGCGAACGCATCATCGAAGTCTTCAACCCATACTCGGGCGATTTGGTCGGCACGGTGCCGAAGGCCTCGCTCGACGACGTGCGCCGCGCGTTCTCGATTGCCAAACAGTACCGCTCGACACTCACTCGCTTCGAGCGCGCCAACGTCCTCGATAAGGCTGCGGTGCTGCTGCGTGAGCGTGCAGCCGAGGCGGCCGCGATCATCACGATGGAGTCGGGGCTGTGCAAGAAAGATGCCGTTTATGAGATCGGGCGCGTAGCCGATGTCCTCGGCTTTGCCGCCGGCGAGGCGCTCAAGGACGACGGTCAGGCTTTTTCTTGCGACCTCACGCCGCATGGCAAGAAGCGTCGCGTGGTCACGCAGCGCGAGCCGCTGTTGGGAGCGATTTCGGCCATCACACCGTTCAATCATCCGATGAATCAGGTCGCGCACAAGGTGGCGCCGTCGATCGCGACCAACAACCGGATGGTGCTCAAGCCGTCGGAGAAAGTGCCGCTCTCGGCGTTTTATCTGGCCGATACGCTTTACGAAGCCGGTCTGCCGCCAGAGATGCTTCAGGTCATCACGGGGGATCCGGTCGAGATTGCCGACGAGATGATCACGAACGAGAACGTCGACATGATCACGTTCACGGGCGGCGTGTCGATCGGCAAATACATCGCGTCGAAGGCGGGTTATCGTCGCATCGTGCTGGAGCTGGGGGGCAACGACCCGCTGATCGTGATGGAAGATGCAGACCTCGAGCGCGCCACCGATCTCGCGGTACAGGGCTCGTACAAGAACTCGGGGCAGCGCTGCACGGCGGTCAAGCGGATGCTCGTGCACCGTGACGTTGCGACACGCTTCACCGAACTGGTCGTGGAGAAGACCCGTGCCTGGAAATACGGTGATCCGGCCGATGGGGCGAACGACATGGGCACGGTCATCGACGAAGCGGCTGCCCGTCTGTTCGAGGCGCGCGTGAATGAGGCGGTTTCGCAGGGGGCGCGTTTGCTCGTGGGCAACAAGCGCGACGGCGCGCTGTACTCGCCCACCGTCATCGATCGTGTCGATCCGTCGATGACCGTCGTGCGTGAAGAAACGTTCGGGCCGGTGTCGCCGATCCTCACGTTCGGCAGCATCGACGAAGCCATCGCCATGTCGAACGGCACGGCATTCGGTCTGTCGTCGGGGGTGTGTACGAACCGCCTCGACTATGTCACGCGTTTCACCAACGAGCTTCAGGTGGGCACGGTCAATGTCTGGGAGGTGCCGGGGTATCGCATCGAACTGACGCCTTTTGGCGGTATCAAGGATTCCGGTCTGGGCTACAAGGAAGGCGTGCAGGAAGCGATGAAGAGCTTCACCAACACCAAAACCTTTACGCTGCCGTGGGGAATCTGAGGCCGGATTCAGGCTGCGACAGCGGCGGCCGGGGACGATGAAATGGGCTGGAAGGAGGCGCTGCACGGCCGGTTGCCTCGGTCTGTCCCCCTTACGCAACAAGGCTTAGCAGAATCAGAGAAAAAATTGTGACAAATTCATGACACGATTGTTGCAATGGTCGTTTTGGTGTACGGTGTGTCGATTGGGGATACGCATGACGCGTGAACTTCATACGCATCCCGACGCCAGTGTTGGACTGACGCGGGATGCCGGTTTGGCAAACCAGTGGGTGCGTCATGTCGGCGGCGCGAAGCGCTGCCTGTCCCGTCGACAATAAGATCACGGAACACTGGCATGCTGACACTGCTCAACCTTCTCTCCGGCGTGGCGATGCTGATCTGGGGTACGCACATCGTGCGTACCGGGGTCCTGCGCGTCTACGGCGCCGACCTGCGGCGCATTCTGTCGCACAGCATCTCGAATCGCTTCCTCGCGTTCGCCGCGGGAGTGCTCGTGACGGGCCTCGTGCAGAGCAGTAACGCGACGGCACTTATCGTCTCCTCGTTCGGCGCGCAGGGTTTGATCGCGCTGGCCCCCGCACTGTCGATCATGCTCGGTGCAGACGTCGGCACGGCGCTCATGGCGCGGATCCTGACGTTCGATCTGCATTGGCTCTCGCCGCTGCTGATCTTCTTCGGCGTCATCTTCTTTCTGTCGCGCAAACAGACCCGCGCCGGTCAACTCGGCCGCGTGTCGATCGGACTGGGCCTGATCATTCTGGCGTTGCAACTGATCGTGGGCGCCACCACGCCAATGACCGAAGCGGCGGGCGTGAAGGTGTTGTTCCGCTCGCTAACGGGCGACGTGATGCTCGACACGCTGATCGGCGCGCTTTTTGCCATGGTGTCGTATTCGAGTCTGGCAGCGGTGCTGCTCACGGCGACGCTGGCATCGTCGGGCGTGATTTCGCTCAAGGTGGCCCTGTGCCTGGTGATCGGCGCGAATCTGGGCAGTGGCATGCTCGCCATGCTGACCTCTGCCGGACAGAACGCGGCGGGGCGTCGGGTGGTCTTCGGCAGCCTGCTCTTCAAGTTGATCGGCTGCCTGCTTGTGCTGCCGTTCGTCGACTATGCGCCGATGCTCGTGAACTGGCTCTCGGACGCCCCCGCACAAGCCGTCGTCAACTTCCATGTGCTCTACAACCTGGCGCGCTGCGTGGTGTTCCTCGCGTTCACCGAGCCGATGGCGCGCCTGTGCGTTCGACTGCTTGCCGACAAGCCGGAGGCAGACGGTGTGACACGTGCGCGCCACCTGGATGAGAGCGCGTTGGAGATGCCGTCGGTGGCGCTGGCCAATGCCACGCGCGAAACGTTGCGTATGGGCGATATCGTCGAGCAGATGCTCAATGGTTTGCTCGATGTCATTCGCAGCAACGACGTGGCGCGGGCACGCGAGACGCGCCGGATGGACGACGACGTCGATCATCTCTATACCGCGGTGAAGATGTACCTCACGCGCGTGTCGCGCGAGAACCTGAGCGAGCAGGACAGCCGGCGCTGGACGGACATCATCTCGCTCACGATCAATCTGGAGCATGCGGGCGATATCATCGAGCGCATGGTGACGGAGGTCGAGGAGAAGAAGATCTCGCACAAGCTGTCGTTCTCCGAGGCGGGGTTGCAGGAAATCTGCGACATGCACGCGCGCCTGGTGACGAACCTGCAACTCGGGTTGTCGGTGTTTCTGAACACGGACCTCAAGAGTGCGCAGCGGCTCATGGCCGAGAAGGAGAGCTTCCGCGATCTGGAGCGCGCCTATTCGTACACGCACCTGAACCGTTTGGCGGGCCAGTCGGTGCAGAGTATCGAGACGAGTTCGCTGCATCTGGACATCATCAGCGACATGAAGCGTCTTAATTCGCTGTTCTGCTCGACGGCGTACCCGGTGCTCGACGACGCCGGCGCATTGCGCAAGAGCCGCATGCGAGACAAGCCGAAGGACGGCAAGGAGATGAAGGACACCAAGACACTGAAGGAAACGAAGGTGTCGAAGCTGGCGGCGCTTGCCGATGTCGCGGCGGCCGCTGCCCCAAGTTCTCGCGACGATAACGAGAGTTCACACGATGGCCCTGAGCCTGCCGGACATCCGCACCCTGTTCGATAAATTCGGCTCGCTTGCCTACAGCGGCGAGCCTGTCACCCAACTGGAGCACGCGCTGCAAAGCGGCGCGCTCGCCGAGAGCGAAGGCGCCGACGAGGCGCTCGTCGCGGCCAGTTTCCTCCACGATCTCGGCCATCTGCTCAATCTTCAGGGCGAGACGCCCACCGAGCGCGGCATCGACGATCTGCACCAGTATTTCGCGCTGCCTTTCCTGCGTCCGTTGTTCAGCGACGCGGTGCTCGATCCGATTCGTCTGCACGTAGACGCCAAGCGTTGCCTGTGCGCTATTGATCCCGAGTACTACGCCAAGCTCTCGGCCGATTCGGTGCGCAGTCTGGCATTACAGGGCGGGGTATTCAGTGATGACGAAGCGAAGACGTTCCTCGCTCGCGAGCATGCCGGGGCGGCGCTGCGGTTGCGTCGCTGGGACGATCGGGCAAAGGTTGCCGGCATGGCGACGCCGTCGCTCGATCACTACATGAAGGTGTTGGAACGGGGGGCGCGGCAGTAAGGGCGGAACCGCACTGACGTGCGGTAAGTGCGCCGCAGTGCGCCGATTCATCGACCGGGGAGGGCGTGGCCCTCCCCAGCGTGGGGACTGAGTGCGTTTGCCTGGGAACTACTGAGGCAAACGCGCACGCCAGCCAGCAGGAAGCAACTTCAGCACGACGGCGCGTGCAGGACGCCAGAGTGCGGACAACAGCAACAACGCGCCCCCCACAACGACGGCGACCACCGCCAGTGCATGGGTGGCTGCCGAAGTCACGACAACGCTCAGAATCGCACTGATCACATACAGCAACGACGACATCATCAGCGCGCGGCGATCGATGGCGAGCGATATGCCGGTCAGCAGGACAAAGACGGCGATGACCGCGATCGGATAGCCGGGCATGAGCGCCCAGAAGATCGGGTGCGTGACCATACAGGCGGCGAGTAGGTGTAGCCAGAAGGCGACGTCCGAGCGGAGGGTCTTACGCTGCGGATCTTGCGCATCCCAGCGCAGTGCCCAGACGAAGATGGCGAGACCGGCGACGATGTTCGCCACCCGCATCGGGCCGATATAGTCCTGGCCGGCAACGAGCACGAGGAACCACGTCAGGCAGACCGCACCGCCAACCCCCAATGCGATGGTGGCCGGCACCCGAAAGCGTCGCCAAAAAGTTACGGAGCCGATGGCGATGCCGGCGTAGCTCGCGAGCAGTTGCGGAAGGTACCACGCGAGCCCTCTGGCTTCGATGTGTACGTCGGAAGCGCCGCTGTACCCATGCATCGAGGGGATTGCTGCAAACCCGGCGCAGGCGAGCGCGGCAATGAACCCGAAGCTATAGAAAAGTGCAGGCAATGCCATGCGCCGGCGCCGCACGAAGACCTCCGACAGTCCCCAGAACAGTGCTGCACAAATCAGGGCGATGAGCCATGGCGGCAGCGTGTTCGTCAGCCACACCGTGCCGAACACGAGCAGCGCCGACGCCACCACAACGAATACGTCGTTGAAGCTCGTGATCAACTGCATGGGTTCGTCGTCGGCCATCGGCCGCGGCGTTGCTTGGGCGCTTTCCGGCGATGTCGACACGTCCGGGGCGGGCGTGGGGTCGGCAGAATCGTGCTGGGAGATGGGCGGAGTCGTCATGGGCAATCAGAATTGACCAACGTCGACGACCGCGACTTTGTATCGTGCCGCGACTAAGCGCAGACGCCAGTCTCTCAAAAGCCCCTAGCGTAGCGGGGTTTTTCGTAAATGGCTATGTGCGGGGGGATTCTTTGGCTTCCGCGTGTAATCTTTTGGGAAGCCGCCTCGCCAATTGCCGCGATATGCGCCTTTTTTTGCGTCACCCCGCCAACGCGGTCGCCTCGATCTCCACGGCGACGCCGTGGCTGAGCGCGGGCACCGGCACGACGGCGCGAGCGGGTTTCGCGTCGCCTGCCCAGGCGGCGTAGACCTCGTTGAACGGCCCCCAATCGTCGACGTTCGTGATGTACACGCGCACCTGCACCAGCCGGTCGATGCGCGTGCCGCAAGCGGTAAGAATCGCGGCAACGTTATCCAGTGCCTGCTTCGCCTGCACCGCGAACGGCGCGCCGACGAGGCGTTCGCCGTCCGGTGTGACCGGCAACTGGCCGGACACGAACACGAAACCGCCCGCGCACACGCCATGCGAATAGTGACCGCGCGGCGGTTGCAGCGCCGGTACGTTGACCGCTTCGATACCACGTTCCTGTGCACTCATACGGCTTCTCCGAGCGTGAGTTTGGCGAAGCGTTCCATATCGATGTTGCCGCCCGACACGATGACGCCCACGCGCTTGCCTCGTACATCCAACTTGCCTTGCAGGACCGCCGCCGCAGCCAGACAGCCCGTCGGTTCGACCACGATCTTCATGCGGCTGGCGAAGAACTTCATCGTTTGCACCAGTTCGTCGTCGGTGACGGTCAGGATGTCGTCCACGAGCGAACGAATCACCGGGAACGTGAGCTCACCCAGATGCTGGGTTTGCGCGCCGTCTGCAATCGTGCGCGGCGTCTCGATGTGCACGATCTTGCCCGTTCGAAAACTCTGCTGAGCATCGTTGGCCGCTTCCGGCTCGACACCAAAAATCTCGATCTCGGGATGCAGCGCGCGCGCTGCAACGGCACTGCCCGAGAGCAGTCCGCCGCCGCCGAGGCACACCACGAGGGTGTCTAGCTCGCCCACGTCCTCGATCAATTCCTTGGTCGCCGTGCCTTGTCCCGCCATGACATGTGGATGGTCGTATGGCGGAATCAACGTCATGCCGCGCTCCTGCGCCAGTTGCCTGGAAAGCGCTTCGCGATCTTCCTTGTAGCGATCGAAAAGAATGACCTCCGCGCCATAGCCACGTGTCGCGTCGATCTTCATCTGCGGGGCATCCTGCGGCATCAGGATCACTGCGGGCACGCCCAGCTCGCGCGCCGAGAGGGCAATCGCCTGCGCATGGTTGCCCGACGAGAATGCCAGCACCCCGCCACGCTTCTGTTCGGCCGTGAACTGCGAGATCGCGTTGAACGCGCCACGAAACTTGAAGGCGCCCATGCGCTGGAAATTCTCTGCCTTGAAGAACAGGCTGGCGCCGGTCATGGCGTCGGCGGTGCGCGACGTGAGCACCGGCGTGCGATGTGCCGCTTCGCGAATCCGGTCGTGGGCGGCGACGACGTCGCCATACGTAATTGCGAGAGGAGGAACGGTCATGATGCGTCTTTCGGGTCGGAGAGGTAGGTGTAGACGGTTGAGCGAGCGATACCCAACGCACGCGCGACTTCGGCGTGAGCGTGACGCAGGTCGAGCAGGCCGCGGCCTTCGATGAGACGGATGGCCTCGCGGCGTTGCGCGAGCGTCAGGCCCTGCGGGGTCGTGTTGCGCTGCGCGGCAAAGTCGGTGATGAGCGGGGAGATGTCGTCGAGCCGCCGGTTGGACAGCGTCTCGCGAACCGGCGCCGGGGCGCGATTCGGTACGTTCACCAATTGCTGCATGCTGGCCGCCGCTGCGGTGAGCATCGAGATGTCCATGTTCAGGCAGATGGCCGCGACGTACTCGCCGCTGCTGTTCTTCAGCCCGATGGACGTGCTCTTGACCGGTCGTCCGTCCGGAAACCGGTTCGCATAGTTGGCGATGACCTCGGGAAACGCCGGATCGGCGATGCGCGCAAGCCCCATCTCCGTGGCGGCGTCACCCGGCCCACGCCCCGACAAATTGTTGGAGATTGCCACGATGGAGTGGTCGGGATCGGTCAGGTCGTGCAGCACCACTTCGACCAGCGGCGCGAACGTCTGGCCGAGCGCCTCGACGATCTTGCGCCCTTCGCGCAACAACAGCGTGTTCTCGTCGAGCTTGCCCGTGGCGGGAGATTTGGTAGATTTCATGAGTTGACATTATGTCGATCAATGACGAAATGTCAAATTTCGGCCAAAAACATCGCCCGGTGCCCGTCTGCCAAGGGGGAGGCAGCGGACAGCGGGCGACCGGGGTGCGCTCAGACGAGTTCTTTTTCCGCCAGTTCGCTCTTGATGTATCCGTAATAGATCGGTGCGGCGACAAGCCCTGGCAGCCCGAATGCCGCTTCCATCGCGATCATGGCCAGCAGCAGTTCCCAGGCGCGGGACTGGATCTGCGTGCCAACGATACGGGCGTTGAGGAAGTATTCGAGCTTGTGAATCACGATCAGGAAGACCAGCGCCGTGATGGCCACAGACAGCGACACCGACAGACCCAGCACCACGATGAACGTGTTCGAGATCAGATTGCCCACGACCGGCAGCAGCCCGACGACGAACGTCACCACGATCATCGTCTTGCGTAGCGGAAGGTGAACGTCGAACAGCGGCAGCACGCCGATCAGAAAGATCGCGGTAAAGACGGTATTGATCGCCGAAATCTTCACCTGCGCGAACACGATGCGGCGAAAGGCATCGCCAAACAGCGTGACACGGCGCGTGAGCGCGGCCGCGAGCGGCCGCATGCTGTGCACGGGCCGAATGGTGGAGAGCGCCACGAGGGCACCGAGCACAAGCCCCACCACGATGTGCACCATCGCGTTGAGCGCTTCCTTGCCGACCAGCGACATCTCTTGCGTGTGGTCTTTCAGGTAGCCGGTGATCGACTGGTGAATGTCGTCAATGTCGGCCGGCAGCCGTGCCGTGATCCATGCCGGCAATTGCGCACGCGCTTGCTCGACGACTTCCATCATCCTTCCGTTGATGTGCTGCAAGTGACCCGCATCGCTGCGGAAGAACGTGATGATGCCGAAAATGAGTGCCGTCATCAGCGCGACGATCACCGCCGACAGCAGCGCAACCGCAACCAGCCGTGCGCGCTCGCTGGAGATCCGCAGTTGCAAGCGTGGCCCGAGCACATGCACGAGTTGATAGACGACCATTCCCGAGAGCACCACCGAAAGCAGGTGGATGCTCAGAATCAGCCAGAGGGCCACGGCGGCGAAGACATAACTCGCCAGTTCGATCCAGAAATTCCGATCCGGATTCCAGCCAGAGCGCGGTTCCATGCAATGACGTCCTTCAAAAAAAACGATGCCGTGACGGCTTGGGCAGTGCGTCTTACTTCTCGTGCTTGAGCAGCGGGGCGAGGTACTTGCCGGTGAAGCTGGCCTTGTTCGCCGCCACTTGCTCGGGCGTACCCTGTGCAATGATCTGTCCGCCGCCCGCGCCGCCTTCCGGCCCGAGATCGATCACCCAATCCGCTGTTTTGATCACGTCCAGATTGTGCTCGATGATGACGACAGTATTGCCCTGATCGCGCAGCCTGTGAATCACCGTCAGCAGCAGCTCGATATCGTGAAAGTGCAGCCCGGTTGTCGGCTCATCAAGGATGTACAGCGTTCGGCCGGTGTCGCGCTTGGACAGTTCGAGCGAGAGTTTTACCCGCTGCGCTTCGCCGCCCGAGAGTGTGGTGGCCGACTGGCCGAGGCGGATGTAGCCCAGGCCCACGTCGAGCAGCGTCTTGAGCTTGCGCGCCACCACAGGAACAGGCTTGAAGAACTCATGCGCCTGCTCGACCGTCATGTCGAGCACTTCCGAGATATTGCGGCCCTTGTACTGCACTTCGAGCGTTTCGCGGTTGTAGCGCTTGCCGTGACAGACGTCGCAAGGCACGTACACGTCCGGCAGAAAGTGCATTTCAACCTTGATGACGCCGTCTCCCTGACAGGCTTCGCAGCGTCCGCCCTTCACGTTGAACGAGAAGCGGCCCGGGTCGTAGCCACGTTCCTTGGCTGCGGGCACGCCGGCGAAGAGTTCGCGAATCGGCGTGAACACGCCCGTGTAAGTGGCGGGGTTCGAGCGCGGCGTGCGTCCGATGGGAGACTGGTCGACGTTGATGACCTTGTCGAAGTGTTCCAGCCCTTCGATCTGGTCATACGGTGCGGGCTCGGCCGACGACCCATAGAGGTGGCGTGCGATGGCGTGATACAGCGTGTCGTTGATCAGCGTCGACTTGCCCGAGCCGGACACGCCCGTCACGCAGGTCAGCAAGCCGACCGGCAGATCCAGATTGACGCTCTTGAGGTTGTTGCCCGTCGCGTCGAAAATCCGCAGACGTTCCTCGCGCGGCGCGTGGCGCTGCGTCGGCACTTCGATGCGCCGCGCCCCCGACAGGTACTGCCCGGTCAGCGACTCCGGCGCTTGCTCGATCTGCTCAGGGCTGCCCTGGGCAATCACCGTCCCGCCGTGAATGCCCGCGCCGAGCCCCATGTCGACGACGTAGTCGCTCGCGAGAATCATGTCCTCGTCGTGCTCGACCACGATCACCGAGTTGCCGAGATCGCGCAGATGCTTGAGCGTGCCGATCAGACGATCGTTGTCGCGCTGATGCAGCCCGATGGACGGCTCGTCGAGCACGTACATCACGCCGGTCAGACCCGAGCCGATTTGCGACGCCAGACGGATACGTTGTGCTTCGCCGCCCGAGAGCGTATCGGCGCTGCGCTCCAGCGAAAGATAGTCGAGACCGACGTTATTCAGGAACGTGAGACGCGCGACGATTTCCTTCACGATCTTGTCGGCGATTTCGCGCTTGGCGCCGTGCAACACCAATTCGTGGAAGTAGCCGAGCGCTTCGCGCAGCGGCAGATTGCCGATCTCGTAGATCGCGCGCGCTTGCGGACCTTCGCCCACCTTCACGAAACGGGCTTCGCGGCGCAGGCGGCTGCCCTCGCAATCGGGGCAGGCGCGATTGTTCTGATACTTGGCGAGTTCTTCGCGCACCGCGACGGAATCGGTTTCGCGATAACGCCGCTCCAGATTCGGAATGATGCCCTCGAATGCATGCTCGCGTACCGACGTACGGCCTTTCTCGTTCACGTAGGTGAAGGGAATGCTCTGCTCGCCGGAGCCGTAGAGCACGATCTTCTGCGTGTCTTCCGGCAGGTCCTCGAAAGCGGTATCGACATCGAAGTCGTAGAACGCCGCGAGGCTTTGCAGCATCTGGAAGTAAAACTGATTGCGACGATCCCAACCCTTGATCGCGCCGGACGCGAGCGAGAGCGCCGGGAAGGCGACGACGCGCTTCGGATCGAAGAATGTCATCTGGCCCAGACCGTCGCAGGTCGGGCAGGCGCCCATCGGATTGTTGAACGAGAACAGGCGCGGCTCGAGTTCCTGCAACGAATACGAGCACACGGGGCACGCGAACTTCGAACTGAAGACGTGTTCCTTGTCGGTATCCATTTCCAGCGCAATGGCGCGGCCATCGGCCAGACGCAGCGCCGTTTCGAACGATTCCGCCAGACGCTGCTTCAGATCGGCACGCACCTTCACGCGGTCGATCACCACGTCGACCGAATGCTTCTCCGTCTTCTTGAGCTTGGGCAGGGCGTCGATGTCGTACACGCGCGCGCGGCCTTCATTGGCGGCGCCGCCCCCGGAGCGGATGCGAAAGCGCACGAAACCCTGGGCCTGCATCGACTCGAACAGATCGGCGTGCTCCCCTTTGCGATCGACGACGATCGGCGCGAGGATCATGAGCTTGGTGTCTTCCGGCAGCGCAAGCGCCGCGTCGACCATTTGCGAGACGCTTTGCGATTCGAGCGGCAGCCCGTGGTCGGGGCAGTAAGGTGTGCCGACGCGGGCGTAGAGCAGACGCAGGTAATCGTGAATTTCCGTGACCGTGCCGACCGTCGAACGCGGGTTATGCGACGTGGCCTTCTGTTCGATGGAGATCGCGGGCGAGAGACCTTCGATCAGATCGACGTCAGGCTTCTCCATCAATTGCAGGAACTGACGAGCATACGCCGACAGACTCTCGACGTAGCGCCGCTGACCTTCCGCGTAAAGCGTGTCGAAGGCGAGCGACGATTTGCCGGAGCCGGACAGGCCGGTGATCACCACAAGCTGGTGACGCGGCAAGTCGAGATTGACGTTCTTGAGGTTGTGGGTACGAGCCCCACGAATACGAATGGTTTCCATTGACGGTTCCGGGTCGTCGCCGAGGAATCCGCGCGGCGAATTGTCGCGGGGCGGGTTCCGGCCCCCAAGAGTGTCCGAGTTTCCCGGGACGTCGGACCGAGTCGGCACGGCGTTGGCCGGCGTCGACGCGAATGGCGGCGGGAGCGGTCGGGACGGGCCGCTGGGGGGGAAATCCGGGCGGCTAAACCTGCTAATATACCTAAGTTTGATTGCCGGGGCTGAACCTGCTGACTGGCGGTCTCGGGCGGCACACCGGCACGAGTGTACAGATGGGGACGAACCGCCCGATTTCCAGAGGCTGGCGTCCGAGCGTCGGCGAGACCCGCCATCGACGCGCCCGCCGGGTGGCAGGCATGCCGCAGGGCCGGGCGGCAATCATCAGAAAACCCCGAGACAGCACGCGTTTTTTTCATCTCCCAGGACGTAATGTCGACTGATTCCGTGACTTCCGCTTCCCCTGCCACGACACGCGGCCGCGGTGGCCGCATGACCCCGCTAGAAGTGCGCGCGAGTGCGTCGCTCGCGGGCATTTTTGCGCTGCGCATGCTTGGCCTGTTCCTGATCATGCCGGTGTTCTCGGTGTTCGCTCAGACGATTCCGGGCGGCAACAATACCTTTCTCGTCGGACTGGCGATCGGCATTTACGGCCTCACGCAGTCGCTGCTCTATATCCCCTACGGCTGGGCGTCCGACCGGCTGGGGCGCAAGCCGGTCATCATCTTTGGTCTGATCGTGTTCGCGATCGGCTCGCTCGTGGCGGCGCTGGCGCACGATCTGACGTGGATCATCGTTGGCCGGGCGATTCAGGGCGCCGGGGCAATTTCTTCGGCGGTCATGGCCTGCGTGGCCGACCTGACGAGCGACGAGAATCGCACGAAGGCGATGGCGATGATTGGCGGCAGCATTGGCGTGTCGTTCGCCGTGGCGATCGTGTGTGCGCCGTTCCTGTATCACTGGCTGGGCATGAGTGGCCTGTTCTCGGCCATCGGCATTCTGGCGGTGCTGGCGATTTTCGTGGTGTTGTGGGTCGTGCCGACGCCGCCCGTGCATCCGAAGGCTGGCCCGGCGCCGTTTTCCGAGGTGCTGCACAACCCGGAACTGTTGCGTCTGAATTTCGGGGTATTCGTGTTGCACGCCACGCAGACGGCGCTTTTCGTGGCAATGCCGCGCATGCTGGTCGCCGCAGGGCTGCCGGTGGCGCAGCACTGGGAGATCTATCTGCCGGTGATGGGCTTGTCGTTTGTGGCGATGGTGCCGGCGATCATTGCGGCCGAGAAGCGCGGGAAGATGAAGATCGTGCTGCTCTCGGCGATTGCGCTGGTGGCGATAGCGCAGGCGGCGCTGGGCGGCTTGCCGCCGACGGTGGCTGTGATCACGACGGTGCTGTTCGTGTACTTCCTGGGCTTCAACGTGCTGGAAGCCTCGCAGCCGTCGCTGGTATCGAAGCTTGCGCCGGGGCATCGCAAGGGCGCGGCGGTGGGTGTCTACAATACGACACAGGCACTTGGGTTGTTCTGCGGCGGGGCACTAGGGGGTTTTCTTATGACCCACTACGGTCAAAACGCAATATTCCTCACATGCGCAGCCGGGGCTTTCGTGTGGCTTATAATCGCCGCACCGATGAGGACGCCAGCGCCTCGTCAATCCTGATCGGATTTCAGCAATACCGGAGAAAGTTTTATGGCATCAGTCAACAAAGTGATCCTGGTCGGTAACCTTGGCGCCGACCCCGAAGTCCGCTACTTGCCGAGCGGCGATGCGGTCGCGAACATTCGTCTGGCGACGACCGACCGTTACAAGGACAAACAATCCGGCGAGTTCAAGGAGATGACGGAATGGCACCGCGTGTCGTTCTTCGGCCGTCTCGCCGAGATCGTCAACGAGTACCTGAAGAAGGGCTCGTCGGTGTATATCGAAGGCCGCATCCGCACGCGCAAGTATCAGGCGCAGGACGGCACGGACCGTTACAGCACGGAAATCGTGGCTGACCAGATGCAAATGCTGGGTGGCCGTGGCGGTGAGGGCGGCGGCGGTGGCGGTGGCTACTCGCGCGGTGGTGGTGATGAGGGTGGCGGCGCAGGCGGTGGTGGCGGTTATTCGCGCGGCGGTGGCGCTGGTGGCGGCGGCGCTCGTCAGCAAGCCCCGGCCAAGCAGTCGGGCGGCGGCTTCGACGACATGGACGACGATATTCCGTTCTAGAAAGCACCTGACACAGCGTTGTCAACCAAACCCGGCAAGCCTTGTGCTTTGCCGGGTTTTTTCTTGTTGACGGTTTTTCCAACGTTTACCCATGGTGCTCACTATTGCGGACAAGAAAATAGTGTCAACGACGATCAATGGCTACCGCGTCAAGACACGCTTTATGAGCACCGGAGAACGTTTGCCGGTGCTCTTGCTTATCCTGGATAGTCGAAGTATCGACATCAAACGACGAATGGCTCGGCGGGAGGTTATTGACTTCGGGAGAGGTCGGAGACCTTGCTCGGTTTTGTCCATGGGAGCTTACGGAGCCATTTCCGAGCGAGTACGGAGATGATCCAAAAGTCGTCAAGATACTGAGTCTCGAGAAAGCCAGACGGGGTTTGATAAGGTCCGGCGTTGCTGTGGCCGCGCCAAATGTTGCCGCCACGAGATTACGATATGTGCGGATGTATTTGGCGTGCTTGTCATCGCGCCGCTGCGGTACAGCTCGATCTGCGCCAAAAGATTGCCTTTGTATCTCGGCAAGCGAGATTTGATCCTGACGGCGATCTCCGACAAATGTACCGGTATCACCCCCTTGCTTTTTTGCCACCTCTGGAGCGACCCGCCAATGGAGTCGTGGGCGTCGGCAATTCGAAGATCGTTCGCTATGAAGCGCAATGCTAATCCGGGGGCTCTTGTTCGCTGACTAAGGCATCAACTGCGTCCTCATCAGCATCCACGCGCTCAAGAGCATTTAGCCGCGGTTGTCGCCGTCTTAAGCTCGCACGGCCACGAATCTTGTCTCTAGGTATCCCTGCCGATGGCAAGACCGGCTTCAAAAAGCCATTGGGCAGCTTTGCCGAAGCCCGTGAATGAGCTCGCAGCGTCCTAGGAACGCCTGCTGCGTCATCTCGAGCGGAGAGCAACCTGAGCAAGCTCGGTGAGCTTGGCAGGCTGCCCTCGCACTTTCTCGGATACGCCAAATTTGCCTCGGCATGCGAGTTGGCGGGGCAATCGCCAGACTCAATCGCCAAAATAAACCGATTGGCGACTGGCGTGGCTTACGGGCTGGTTGCCTGTGCTTACCCCCGTCATCGCGACCGTGCCGGAGGTGTTGATCAGGCTCGCACTGCCGTCCTGTTTTGCAACGATAGCCTCGGCCCGTTCGAGGTTGGCCGGGTAGTTGGCCTGCGAGCCGGACGGTTGGTAGCCTGCCTGTTCAACACGAACGAGATCGGCCTGGACCTGGGCACGCGAGAGCGACGCGTCGTTGTTGCCGGTCGACTGGGCGAATGCGGAGAACGGCGCGGCCAGGGCGCAGGAAACGAGAAGGGCGGAGACAATTGCTTTCATGATATTCACCTTTGCATAAGTGGCATCTGCTCCCGGAACTGGGGCAGTTCAGCCAGCCTTCGACAATGTCGCGAAGGTTGAATGCATTCTGGTCTTTCGCGGCTGACCTGAAGGTGACCTCCCGATTACGATTTTGTTATCCGTACAGATGACAAATCCGTAATGCAACGGTCAGCACAAGGTAAACGGCCCATCCACATACTTGCCTGCATCTCGGACGCCCGCGTTCGCCGGAATTCCACTGTCCGGGCGCAGCGGGTTCTCCCCCTGCCGTGGTCACCTCATTTCCGGATATTTTCATGTGGATCGTCAGATTGGCGCTCAGACGCCCCTACACGTTCATCGTGCTCGCCGTGCTGATCTTTATCCTCGGCCCCCTTGCCATCATGCGCACGCCGACGGATATTTTTCCGAACATCGACATTCCTGTCGTCAGTATCGTCTGGTCATACAACGGCTTTTCGGCCGAGGACATGGCGCATCGGATTACGTCGAACTACGAGCGCGCATTAACGACCGATGTCGACGACATCGATCACATCGAATCCCAATCGCTCAATGGCGTGTCGGTAGTGAAGGTCTTCTTCCATCCGGGCGCCGACATCAATCGGGCGATTGCCGAAGCCGCGGCAAACTCCGCATCCATCCTGCGTGTCATGCCGCCCGGCACACTGCCGCCGAACATCATCACCTACAGCGCCTCGACGGTCCCGGTGCTGCAACTCGGGCTCTCAAGCAAGACGCTGCCGGAGCAGTCCTTGTATGACCTGGGCAACAGCTTCATCCGGACACAACTGGCCACGGTGCAGGGCGCCGCAGTGCCGCTCCCCTATGGCGGCAAAGTCCGTCAGATCATGGTGCAACTCGACACCCGGGCGCTTCAGGCCAAGGGACTTGCCCCGATTGACGTGGTCAACGCCGTCAATGCGCAGAACCTGATCCTGCCCGGAGGCACGGCCAAGATCGGTGCGCGGGAATACAACGTCCGGATGAATGGAAGCACACAAAGTGTCGACGCGCTCAACGATTTGCCTATCAAGACGGAGAAAGGTGGGGTCGTGTATGTGCGCGACGTCGCGCATGTGATCGACGGTTACGCGCCACAGACCAACATCGTGCGGGCGGACGGTCAGCGCGGCGCACTGTTGACTGTGGAGAAGACGGGTAGCGCATCCACCCTCACGATCATCGATCAAGTGAAGCATCTGTTACCGAAGATCACGGCAGGTCTGCCGAGCGCGCTCAAGATCACACCTCTCTCGGACCAATCGCTATTCGTCAAGTCGGCGATTTCCGGCGTCGTGCGCGAGGCGCTCATTGCCGCATGCCTCACCGCAGCGATGATCCTGCTTTTTCTCGGCAGTTGGCGCGCCACGCTCATTATCGCCATCACGATTCCGCTCTCGGCGCTCACCTCGCTCATTGCCCTCTCGGCGCTGGGTCAGACCATCAATATCATGACGCTCGGCGGGCTGGCACTGGCCGTGGGCATACTCGTAGACGATGCGACCGTCGCGATCGAGAACATTACACATCACCTGGAGCGCGGAGCGCCGTTGCACGACGCGATTCTCAATGGCGCGGGCGAGATTGCGGTGCCAACCTTCGTCTCGACCCTCTCCATCTGCATCGTGTTCGTGCCGATGTTCCTGCTCTCCGGCGTCGCACGGTACCTGTTCGTGCCGATGGCTGAAGCTGTCGTATTTGCGATGTGCGCCTCATACCTGTTCTCGCGCACGCTGATTCCCACGCTCGCGATGTATTTGCTGCGAGCCAAATCCGAAAATGCGCAGCCTGCCGGCGGATGGTCCGTGCGATTCTCGCGCTTTCAGGCTCGCTTCGAGGCGGGTTTCGAATCCTTGCGTCGCCGCTACGCTTCGGCGCTTCGGGTGGCTGTTGGCCAGCGATCGCGCTTCGTGGCAGTCTGGCTTGCCATTTGCCTCGGCTCCCTTGCTTTGACACCGTTCGTCGGGCGCGATTTCTTCCCGTCTGTGGATGCCGGTGAAATACGTCTGCATTTGCGTGCGCCGACCGGCACGCGCATCGAAGAGACCGCCCGCATCACGGACGAAGTGGAAACGAAAATAAAGACGGTCATTCCTCCGGCGGAAGTAAGCCTGGTGCTCGACAACATCGGCCTGCCGGTGAGTGGCATCAACCTCACTTACGACTCGTCGGACCCGATCGGCCCGGAGGATGCCGATATTCTGGTCACCCTCAAGCCCAATCACTCATCCACCGCCGGATATGTCGCGAAACTGCGCGATGTGCTTAACGCATCATTCCCGGGGGTCACATTCTCGTTCCTTCCGGCCGACATCGTAAGCCAGATCCTCAATTTCGGCCTGCCGGCCCCCATCGACGTCCAGATCGTGGGCAACCATCTGGCACAGAACCGGGCGGTGGCTAATCAACTTCTCGATCAGTTGCGCAGCGTTCGGGGGCTTGTCGACGCCCATATCCAGCAACCCGGCGACGAACCCACGATCAACGTGAACGTGGATCGCACCAAGGCCATTCAGGCCGGACTCACGCAGCGCGATATCTCCCAGAACTTGCTCATTGCGCTATCCGGCAGCTCCCAGACCACCCCGAACTTCTGGCTCGACCCCAAAAACGGTGTGAGCTACCCGCTCACCACCATGGTGCCCCAGTACAACATCGACTCCCTGCAGAAGCTGGCCAACGTGCCGGTGAGCACGCCCTCGATCGCCGTTGATCCGCAAAATCAGATCGGTTCTTTGGGCACACTTGCGCGCAGCGAGCAACAAGCTGTCGTCTCTCACTACAACGTGCAGCCCGTACTCGACATCTTCGCGTCTACACAAGGTCGAGATCTCGGCGACGTGGCATCGGACGTTGCCCGTCTGGTCGATGCGGCCCGCGCCCATTTGCCCTCCGGATCGTCGATCGCGATCCGGGGACAGGTGCAGTCGATGAATGCCTCATTCAGCGGATTGGCGCTCGGTATCGTCTTTGCGATCGTGCTGGTGTATCTGCTGATGGTCGTGAATTTTCAATCGTGGGTCGACCCGTTCATCATCATTTGCGGCATTCCCGCATCGATGGCCGGCATCGCATGGATGCTGTTTGTCACGCAGACGACGCTGTCCGTACCCGCACTGACCGGCACGATCCTGTGCATCGGCATCGCCACGGCCAACAGCATCCTTGTCGTCAATTCGGCACGCGAGTCGCTGGCGGGCGGCATGGCACCCATTGACGCAGCGCTCGATGCCGGTTTCAACCGCTTTCGCCCGGTAGTGATGACCGCGCTCGCGATGCTGATCGGCATGTTGCCCATGGCGCTCGGACTCGGTGACGGCGGGGAGCAAAACGCACCGCTCGGGCGGGCCGTCATCGGTGGACTCGCACTCGGCACGTTATCGACGCTCGTGTTCGTTCCTGTCGTATTTGCAACGGTACATGGCTGGCTCGCCAAACGACGCCCGACACGCCCGAACGATGAGCAAGCCGCCACGCTCTCCAACGTCAACAAGGATTTCCAATGAGCATGCACACACCGCCCGACGACCGCGTCGGAACTCCCGAGCCCACGGCAAAGCCGGTGTCCGCCCCGTTGCCGCTTCACGCCGCGCCCGATGCGGCGCAGATTTCCTCGCGCGCGCGGCGCTCGTGGGGACTTGGCCTCGGTGCCTTGGCTCTGTTGCTGCTGTGTGCCGGCATTGTGCCGCGCATTGTGGCGAGACAGGCACAGGCCGCGCAAGTGGAGGCGCAGCGTGAACTGAGCGTCTCGACGATTACGCCGACGCCGGCCCCGGCAACGCAGGAGCTGTTGCTGCCCGGCGCCGTCATGCCGTGGGCCGACGTGGCGATCTACGCGCGTACCAGCGGCTATGTCAAGCAGTGGTTCGCCGATATCGGCGCGCATGTGAAGGCCACTCAGGTGCTGGCACGACTCGATACCCCGGAACTCGATGCGCAATTGCGTCAGGCTCGCGCTGACGAAGCCACGGCACTGGCCAATTACCGCTTTGCCAGCAGCACAGCACAACGATGGCAGACCATGCTGCAAACCCAGTCGGTTTCCCCGCAGGATGCCGATGCAAAGACCAGCGACGCCGCCGCCAAGCTGGCTGCATTGCAGGCGGCGCAGGCCAACGTGTCCCGACTGGCCGAACTGGTGGCATATCAGAGTGTGACGGCACCGTTCGATGGCGTGGTGAGCGCACGCAACGTGCAAGTGGGCGCGCTGGTCACGGCGGGGGGAGCACCAGGGCTACCGTCGATGTCCGGCGAACTCTTCCACATCGAGCAGACCGACCGTCTGCGCGTATATGTCGATGTTCCGCAAGACGACGCCAATCGGATGACGCCCGACACACAGGCGTGGATCGCGACGGAGCAGTTTCCCGGCCGGCGCTTCACCGGGACCATCGCCCGCGATGCCAACGCGATCGATCCGGTGAGCCGGACGTTGCGCGTGGAGATCGATGTCGATAACCGTGACGGCGCCTTGTTGCCGGGGGCTTACACGCAGGTACACCTCACGCTGAAATCCGACACGCCCGGACTCGAACTTCCCGTGAGCGCGCTGCTGTTTCGCCCTGACGGTGTGAGCATCGCGACCGTGGATGCGCACGACAAGGTGGCGCTTCGACGCGTCAGCATCGGCCGGGATTTCGGCACCTACGTGGAAATTGCCACGGGACTCTCGCAAAGCGATCGCGTGATCGCCAATCCCGGCGATGCCATCTCCGACGGCCAGCGCGTTCGGTCGAGCATCGCCCCGACGTATGCCGCAAACAATGCAGGCGAGAGCCGTGAGGCCGGCATGACCGGCAAGAACGTCAATCCCGGCCCGGCCGCACCGGTGACCTCCACGCCTGCCGCGACTGCGGGCAAGTTATAAGTGAGGCTCGCCATGATCGATATGAAAGCCATCCTGGCACGCACCAGTACGCTCGTTTGCGTCGGAACGGCGCTGAGCGCCTGCTCGACAATTCCTGCCTACCATGCCCCCGATGTCGCCGTACCCGCCCACTACGCAAGCGCCCCCCATCTCGGCGCCGGCTGGGCCACCGCCGCGCCCGCCGACGGCAAGTCCAGAGGGCCGTGGTGGAGCGTCTTCAATGACGAAACGTTGAATCGGTTGGAGGCACGCGTCGCCGTCTCCAATCAGACGGTGAGCCAGGCCGTGGCGCGGTTGGAAGCGGCACGGGCCGCGCTCGGGTATCAACAGAGCGCCTTGGCGCCGACCGTCACCGCCGGCGCGGGGGCACAGCGTTATCGAACGTCTCAGAGCCTCGTGGACCGTGCGCTTGCTGGAAAGACCATCCCTGACTATTCGGTCGGGGCGGGAGTGAGTTGGGAGCCGGACCTGTTCGGACGGGTGAGGAACGCCACCACGGCCGCACGTGACAACGTTCAGGTGAGTCAGGCCGATCTGGAGTCGGTGCGCCTGTCGGTCGCGAGCCAACTCGCCTCTGCATACCTTGACTTGCGCTCGCTGGATCGCCAACAACAGCTTCTCGGGCGCACGGTGACGACCTACGAGGCCGGTCTGCGCATCGTCGAGCAACAGCTCGCCGATGGCGCTATCGACGCCTCCGCGCTCTCCCAGGCGCGAACGCAGCTCGAGAGTGCACGAACGGCGAATCAGGAAATCGAGGCGCAGCGCGCGCAACTTCAGCATGCCATCGCAACACTCATCGGCACGCCGGCATCGTCGTTCTCGCTGCCCCAGGACGCGACCGCGGTCGTGTTGCCGTCGATCCCTGCCGGCGTGCCTTCTGCCCTGCTTCAACGCCGTCCGGACATTGCGGCTGCGGAGCGACGCGTGGCCGCCGCCAATGCTGAAATCGGACAGGCGCGCGCTGCGTATTTCCCGTCGCTTGTCCTCTCGGCGTCGACCGGGCTGGAAAGCACATTCTTCGCCCCCTGGTTGTCTGCGCCGAGTCTCTTCTGGTCCCTTGGGGCACAAGTTGCGAGCGTGCTGTTCGATGGCGGTCGGCGAGACGCAACCCTCAAAGGCGCCAGTGCGCGGTACGACGAAGCTGTCGCTGGCTACCGGCAGACAGTGCTCATGGCGTTCCAACAGACAGAGGACGATCTGAGCGAACTCAACTCGCTCGCTGAGCAGGCACGAAGTCAGCAACGCGCGGCGGCCGGTGCCGAACTGGCGCTCACGTTCGCGAACCATCGTTACGAGGCAGGGGCCGTGAGCTATCTCGACGTCGTCGCAACGCAATCCATCGCCCTGCAGAACGAGCGCACGCTTGAGCAGATCAGACAGCGGCAACTCGACGCGAGCGTCCGATTGCTTCAGGCGCTCGGCGGCGGCTGGGACCGCAAGGCACTGCAAGACGATGCCTCGCCGGCCAGCGAGACGATCGCTGCTCAGTGACGTGCGAAGGAAAGGATGAATCGCGTGCCGGCGGCATCGCTCTCGGCACGCGCGGTCCCACCGTGCAGGGTCATGATGGTGCGCACGATCGCAAGCCCCAGTCCGGCCGCCCCGCTGGCCTGGGGCGTATTGTGGCGTGAAGCGTCCGCACGATAAAACCGGTCGAAAATCCGTTCCAGCAGGGCAGCGTCAATTTGAGGCCCCGGGTTGCGCACGCTGACATCGAGCGACGTTGCGGTGGATTCGACATGCAGCGTGATTTCGCCGCCACGGGGCGTGTAGCGCAGTGCGTTCGCGAGCAGGTTGCTCACCGCGCGGCGGAACAACTCCTTGTCTGCGCGGACGCGACCTTCGCCCGTCACGCGAAGGGTGACGCCGGCTTCGTCGGACAGCCCCTCGAAGTAATCGGCGATTTGAGCGAGGGCGTGGGCGACATCGAACTCCACCATTGCCGTCATGAACTGTGGATGTTCCGCACGTGAAAGAAAAATGACGTTTTCGATCATCTGCGAGAGCCTGGCACATTCCTCCAGATTTGATTCGAGCAGCGCCTCATACTCGGGCACACTTCGCGGTCGCGCCAGCGCGACCTCCGTGGCGCCGCGCAGATTGCCCAGAGGCGTTCGCATGTCGTGGGCGAGATCAGCCGTGTATTGCGACATGCGCTCGAAGCCGTCATGCAGACGCCGTATCATCGAATTCAAAGACGTCGCAACGACCTCGACCTCGCTCGAGGCGCCTTCGATTTTGATCTGCGTATCGAGCTTGTCGACAGTGACCGCTTCCACTTGCGAATCCAGGTCGCGCAAAGGTTGCAGTGCTGCGCGTACCAACAGCCAACTGATCAGAAACGAGAGCAGCATGCCGGAGAGTCCGTACGCGTAGAGCCGCTCCCGGTAATGATCGAGCACGCGCCACCGGTCTGTCATGTCCCGGGCAATCACCACCGTGACCAGCGAACCGTCAGCCAGTCTGGCGTCAGTGGCCAGCCCGCGCACCGGCAAACCCTGCGGGCTGCGCCACTCCAATACGTCGCCTTGGGTGATGCGTTGCGCCGCACCAAGCCTTGAGGAGATTGCTCGCGACGAAAACGACGTATCGATGACCCGGTCCGTATTGTGTTCGACCAGCGTGACGCCGTCTTGCCCACGTATCTCCATTGCGAACGATGGATTTCCGAGCACCTGACTCTTGAGGCGTACGGAATGGTCACGAAGGTCGTCGCCGTTGCGCAGTTCTTCGGCGAGGCGACGCGTGTGGCGGGCATTCAGCACGATGTCGAGATCGTCCTGCTGACGGATCTCACGCCCCAGCGTGAAGTAGAGCGTCGTGCCCACCAGGGCGAACACGGCCAGCGTGGTGCCTGCAAAGCAGAGTGCCAGTGTTGTGGAGAGCGGGCGAGTAGCCATCAGTTGGACGTTTTGATCTCGGCGACATAGCCGACGCCGCGCACGGTGTGAATGATCTTGACGGGGAATTCGTCGTCCACCTTGGCACGCAGGCGTCGGATGGCAACTTCCACCACGTTCGTATCGCTGTCGAAGTTCATGTCCCACACGTAGGAAGCGATTTGCGTTCGGGTGAGCACTTCGCCCTGACGACGCAGGAGAAGTTGCAGCAAGGAGAACTCGCGCGGTGTGAGGTCGATGCGTGTCGCACCGCGACGTACTCGCCGACGTGTGACGTCGATCTCGAGGTCGCCAAGCGTAATGATGTCGCTGTCGCGAGGCGGGCCGCGACGTGCCAGCGTCCGCACGCGCGCGAGCAATTCGACAAAGGCGAACGGCTTCACCAGATAATCGTCGCCGCCCAACTCCAGCCCCTTGACCCGATCGGTGATGTCGTCGCGAGCCGTCAGGAACAATACCGGGGTGCTGTGGGTTTTGCGCAGGGTTTTGAGGACTGACCAGCCATCCATCGCAGGCAGCATGACGTCAAGCACGATCACATCGTACGTCACGTCGTTGGCGAGAATCAGGCCCTCGGCGCCGTCGCTGGCGACATCAACGACGAAGCCGGACTCTTCCAGCCCCTTCTTGACGTACGCACCGGTTTTCGGTTCGTCATCGATTACGAGCACACGCATTGTCGTCGATCCCCTGTCGGTTTGTCCGGATTGTATGCGCTACCCGGACGGTTGTGTGGCGTCCCCCAAGGCTCGCGTACTAACCTTTCAAAAATGTAATGTGGGGGTCACGATTCGGTTAACTTTGCGCTGTCGAGCGCCTTCTCCATCGCCCGTCCAATTCCTCGCGAATTTCCTGCTAAATCCGCGTTGAGTCTCGGGCGTCGGAATCCGCCTCCATGACGCTGCGACATTCTACTGCCGGCGGATGGATCATCAGCATCGCCAGTACCACGACCGTGGATGGAATACCAGGCTCCTTGCGAGTCTTGCGTCTAGGGTAGCCGCGGTCCCGTTCTGACGAATCCTGTCTATTCGTTCAGAATGAGGCCCGCAGGCATCCGGGAAGTCCGTTCGTAAAATCGCGCCGGCCGCCTTTGCCGCAGTGAGGTGAGGCGATCGCCAAAGACCAGACAGGCACAATGGAAATTTGATTGTCATGAATTTATCGACCACGCAACTGGCGCAAACCTTCTCCCCCTATGGCGAGGTCGTTGCCGCCGTGCTCGAGACATTGGGCGCGTCATCGGCAAAGGCGGATGAGCGTGAGGGTAACGACGCTCGTGAAGACGGTTCGCATGACGGGTCGCATTTGATTCGTGTGTGGCGGCTTGTGACGGAGATCGCGGCCGACGAGTCTTTTGTCGATCTGGAGATGCTGGCCATAGCGACGCTGCTGCACGATTGCGTTCAGATCGAAAAGACGGACCCGCGCCGTGCTCAGGCATCGCGGCTCTCGGCCGAGAGGGCGAGCGGTATTCTGCGCACGCTCGGATGGACTGCCGAGCGGATCGCTGCCACGGCGCACGTCATCGAGGCGCATAGCTTTTCGGCGGGTGTTGCGCCTCAATCGCGCGAGGCCTGTGTGCTGCGCGACGCGGATCGCCTCGACGCGATCGGCGCCATCGGCATCGCGCGGACGTTCTATGTAGCCGGTCGCACTGGCTCGCGTCTATACGATCCGCTCGATCCGTTTGCGGCAAGCCGCGGCCTCGACGACCGTCGCTTCGCGCTCGACCATTTCGAAACCAAACTGCTTCGTTTGACCGCCGGCCTGACGACACCGAAGGCCCAACGCATCGGTGAGCAACGCATCGCGACGATGCGCGCGTACCTTGATCTGCTGCGAGACGAAATATCTCCCAGCGTTCGCGAGTCATTCGTCGGAGCGGCGCAATTCAACCGTTAGGAGGGAGCATCGAACACACAACCGACAGGGGGCTTTGCATGACACAGGACATCTATTTCGCCAAGGCGCTGACGGGCTGGCGGCACGCGTTCCACCGTCAACCGGAGACCGGCTTCGAGGAAGTCGGCACGTCGCAAACGGTTGCGACGATTCTGGAGAGCCTCGGACTGGACGTGCATCGGGGCATCGGCGGCACAGGGCTTGTTGCGAACCTGCGTGTCGGAGATGGCGGCGGCGCTATCGGCATTCGGGCCGACATGGACGCGTTGATGATCGCCGAACAAGCGCCGGGACGCGACCATGCATCGCAGGTGCCGGGCAAGATGCATGCGTGCGGGCACGACGGCCATATGTCGATGGTGCTTGGCGCGGCGAAGTTGCTCGCCGAGTCGTGCGACTTCAACGGCACGGTTCGCTTCATCTTCCAGCCCGCCGAGGAGCATGGGCGCGGCGCGAAGGCGATGATTGCCGACGGGCTGCTGGAGCGTTTCCCCATCGATGCGATTTATGGCGCTCACAATATGCCGGGCATTCCAGTGGGGCGCATTGCAACACGCCCCGGCAGCATCATGGCGAGCGAGGACAACTTCGTCGTCCGCATTCGCGGCAAGGGCACGCATGCGGCGCGTCCGCAGATGGGGATCGATCCGCTGGTGATCGGCGCACAAATCGTAGTAGCACTTCAGACGGTGGTGTCGCGTAACGTCGATCCGGGGCTGTCGGCGGTCGTGTCGTGCACGGAATTCATCACGGACGGGATTCGCAACGCCATTCCGACGAACGTTGTCATCAAGGGCGACACGCGCAGCTATACACGGGACGTTCAGCAACTGCTCGAGACGCGCATGCGAGACATCTGCATGGGCCTGTGCGCGATGCACGGCGCGCATTGCGAATTCGAGTACACGCATGAATTCGCGCCCACGGTGAACCGGGCAGACAACACGGCGCTCGCGGTTCGTGCAGCGCAGACGGTTGCCGGTGAAGCGATGGTCGATGCGGAGGTAGCGCCGGTGATGGCGTCGGAGGACTTCGGCGTTTTTCTTCAGCACGTGCCGGGCAACTTCGCGTTCATCGGCAACGGCAGCGGCGACGAGCCCGGTGCTATCCCGTTGCACAACGCCAGCTACGACTTCAACGACGCGATTCTGCCGCTCGGCGCACGTTACTTCGCGCAGATCGTGCGCGACAGTTTGCCACGTTGATCGTCGCGCCGGTCGCTCACCGAACCGGCGCGAGCGGTACGGTTCCGGCGTTGACGATAGTGTCGGGCAGTTCGCGCACGGCTTCGAGCGTCTTGCGAATGTGCGCCGCGAGCAGTGCCGACGCCTTGTCGGCATCGCGGGCGAGGCAGGCGTCGAAGATGGCCTGATGTTCTTCGTGTACGTCGCGCGGCACCGGCTGGTGCGTGATCGACAAACGCCGGTAGCGTTCGGACTGACGATAGAGAATCGCCAGAAAGTGATGCAACCAGCGCGAGGGGCAGGCCCGGATCAGTACTTCATGAAATGTGCGATTGCGCGCTTCCCATTGGGCGAACTGGCTGCCGTCGCCGCGCTGCCCCTGCCCGTTCCCTAGCCGTTCTTCGGCGAGCGAGAGCAGGTGAAATGCGCTCGTGAGATCGGCTTCCCAGGTGTCGTCCCCCAACGCAATGGACTGACGTAACGCTTCGGTCTCCAACTGCACGCGCGTCTCGGTAATGTCGATGAAGTCGGCCAGCGAGATGGGTGTGACCCGAAATCCCCGGTGACCATGCTGGACGACGAGAGCGTCGGCCACCAACAGTGCCAGCGCTTCACGCAGCGTTCCCGCACCAACCTCGTAACGATCCTTCAAATGCTCGACGCGCAGCTTCTCGCCCGGCGCGAGCCGTCCCTCGACGATGTCGCTGCGCAGGCGCATGTACGCGCTTTGCGCCAGCGTGGTGTCGGCAGTCTGGGCGGAAGACGGGGTCGGGCTATGCATGCGCGCGGTGGCTCGGGTGAAGGTGCCGAGATTATAAGCAGCTTCGCAGTGATTTTCGCAAAATTGACAAAAAATCGAGATAAATAAAAATTCTCGAGAAAATATTGACGCGGACCCGGCGGCGGATTTATCGTGTGCTGCATACCGCCGCCCCCGGCATCGAGGGCGTGCCAGGAGACGCCTTGCGCGTTCCGGCAGGGCGATCCGTTCCGAAGCAACCGACACAACGAGAGTGAGACATGAAGGATTTCCAGAACTTCATCAATGGTGAGTGGGTGTCGAGCCCCCGCACCTTCGAGAACCGCAATCCGGTCGACAACAGCGTGATCGGCCACGTGCACGAAGCCGGGCGCACCGAGGTGGATGCTGCCGTTCGCGCCGCACGCGCCGCGCTGCAAGGCCCGTGGGGCACGATGACGGTCGCGCAACGCGTGGCGCTGCTGCACGCCGTGGCCGACGGCATCAATCGCCGCTTCGACGACTTCCTTGCCGCAGAGATTGCGGATACCGGCAAGCCGCATGGTCTGGCGAGCCATCTGGACATTCCGCGCGGCGCGGCGAACTTCAAGGTGTTCGCGGACATGATCAAGAACGTGCCCACGGAGTCGTTCGCGATGACGACACCCGACGGCGGCAACGCGTTGAACTACGGTGTGCGCACCCCGCGTGGCGTGATTGCCGTGGTGTGCCCGTGGAACCTGCCGCTGCTACTGATGACGTGGAAGGTTGGCCCGGCGCTGGCGTTCGGCAACACGGTGGTGGTGAAGCCGTCGGAAGAGACCCCCGCCACGGCCACGTTGCTTGGCGAGGTGATGAACGAAGTCGGCGTGCCGCCGGGCGTCTACAACGTGGTGCACGGCTTCGGTCCGGCATCGGCGGGCGCGTTCCTGACCGAGCATCCGGGGGTGAACGGCATCACGTTCACGGGCGAGACGCGCACCGGCGAAGCGATCATGAAGGCGGCTGCGAACGGTGTGCGTCCGGTGTCGTTCGAGCTGGGCGGCAAGAATCCCGGCATCGTGTTTGCGGATGCGGATTTCGACAAGGCGGTGGCAGGCATTACGCGTTCGAGCTTCGACAACAGCGGTCAGGTGTGTCTGGGCACGGAGCGCGTGTACGTGCAACGGCCGATCTTCGAGCGCTTCGTGGCGGCGCTCAAGGAGCGCGCCGAATCGCTGAAGCTGGGCGATCCGTATGCCGAGGGTACGAACTTCGGCCCGCTCGTCTCGCAGGTGCATCGCGAGAAGGTGCTGTCGTACTACGCCAAGGCGCGCGAGGAGGGGGCGACGGTCGTTACGGGCGGTGGCGTGCCCGATATGCCTGCGTCGATGAAAGACGGTGCCTGGGTGCAGCCGACCATCTGGACCGGTTTGCCGGAGACGGCTTCGGTCATCCGCGAGGAGATCTTCGGGCCGTGCTGCCATATCGCGCCGTTCGATACGGAAGCGGAAGTCATCGCGATGGCGAACGCCACGCCTTACGGCCTTGCCGCGACCGTCTGGACGTCGGATGTCAGCCGTGCCCATCGCATGGGCGCGGCGCTTGAAGTCGGTGTCTGCTGGATCAACGCATGGTTCCTGCGCGATCTGCGCACGGCGTTCGGTGGTGCAAAGCAATCGGGCATCGGCCGCGAAGGCGGCGTGCACTCGCTCGAGTTCTATACGGAACTGCGCAACGTTTGCGTGAAGCTCTGAGCGTAAACGCCAAGGGCCTCGCTGACCCGCCCTTCTCGGGCGGCCAGCGAGGCCCTCGTCGTTGCATTGGCATCCTGAGCGTCAGGTGTTGACCGGACGCGCGCGTCTTTACCCCGCCGTCTTGCCCGTCGCATCCATCGCGAGCGCCAATCGCGCAACGCCGTCCTCAATCGCCGTGACCGCAGGTGCGGCGAACGACAACCGCAGCGATGCCTCATCGGCGTGCTCGGCGAAGAACGCGGTTCCCGGCACGAACAGCACCTTCTGCGCAATCGCATGCGGCAGCAAGTCGCTCGTCTTCACTGCTGCCAGACGCGCCCACACGAACATCCCGCCCTGCGGCGCGTGGAACTGGATGGCATCGCCCAGCTTGTCGCGCAACGCGCCGCACATGGCGTCGCATTTGCGTCGATAAGCCTCGGTGATCTTGGGCAGATGCCGTGTCAACGCGCCGTCTGCCAGATACTCGGCCGCGATGGCTTGCGTCCACGGCACGCTGCACAGATCGACGGTCTGCTTGGCAACCACGCAGCGACGCGCAATCTCCGGCGGCGCAACCGTCCAGCCCACCCGCAACCCCGGCGCGACGACCTTCGACAGGCTCGAGAAGTGCACCACCCAATCGCGCGATCCCGGCACCTCGGCCGTCAGACCCAACAACGTCGGCACCGCCTCGCCCGCGAATCGCAGGTCGCCATACGGATCGTCTTCCACGATCACGAAACGGTACTCCACCGCCAGCTTCAGCAGGGCGATGCGCCGCTCGCGCGAGAGCGTCGCCCCCGTCGGATTGGCAAATGTCGGCACGGTGTACAGCAGCTTCGGCACGGCAATCTTGCCCTCGCGCAGCAGTGCGCTCAGGTGGTCGACGTTCAGGCCGTCGGCGTCCACGGGCACCGTGACGATCTTGGCCTGTTGCAGTCGCAACGCCTGCAACGTCGCCGGATACGCCGGCTGCTCGGTCACAACGACATCGCCCGGCGCGGCCATCACACGCAACAGCAGGTCGAGCCCTTGCTGCGACCCTGTCGTCACCAGCAGTTCTTCGGCAGCGCACGGCGCGCCGCGCGAGGTCATCAGCGAGATGAGCTGGGCCTTGAGTTCGGCGAGCCCGTCGGTTGGGCCGTACTGGAGGCAGCGTGTGGGTTGGGTGAAGGCGCGGGTCTGCGCGGCTGCGAGACCGTCGACGTCGAACAGATCGCTTGCCGGATACCCGCCCGCGAACGAGATCATGCCCGGCTCGGACAGGTATTTGAACAGTTCTCGAATCGGCGAGCCCGCCGGATTGGCGAACGGAGAAGTGAATGCGTACATGGGGGCCTCGCTGCAAAAAGCGTGACGGAATTCGGCGGCTTGGGGAAGGGCGCCGGAGGCATCCGCCATGTTGGCAAGAGGCGTCCGGCGCTGACAGAACTTGCGGTAGCGCCCACGGCGTGGCCCATTGGGATGGGCGACGCCGGCGGCAGCTAGCGCGACTTCACTCGATCGAGAAGTCGATGCCTTGCGCGAGCGGCAGGGCGGAAGAGTAGTTGACGGTGTTGGTGGCACGACGCATGTAGCCCTTCCACGCGTCGGAACCCGACTCGCGGCCGCCGCCGGTTTCCTTCTCGCCGCCGAATGCGCCGCCGATTTCCGCGCCGCTCGGGCCGATGTTGACGTTGGCGATACCGCAGTCGCTACCGGCCGACGACGTGAAGCGCTCGGCCTCGCGCAGATCGGTCGTGAACACGCACGACGACAGACCGTGCGATGCGGCATTGTTGCCGTCGATGGCTTCCGAGAAGTCGCTGTACTTGAGCACGTACAGAATCGGGGCGAACGTTTCGGTCAACACCACTTCCGTTTGCGACGGCATTTCGACGATGGCCGGCTTCACGTAGAAGCCGTTCTCTGCGCCGGCGACCGTGTGACGCTCGCCACCCGTGACCTTGCCGCCTTGTGCGCGTGCCTGATCGAGTGCGCCCTGCATGCGCTTGAACGCGCCTTCGTCGATCAGCGGGCCCATCAGGGTGCCGCGCTCGAGCGGATTGCCGATGGAGACCTTGCCGTACAGCGTTTTCAGACGGTCGACGGTCTTGTCGTACACGCTTTCGTGCACGAACAGGCGGCGCAGCGTGGTGCAACGCTGACCGGCCGTGCCGACGGCCGAGAACAGAATGCCGCGCGGGGCCAGTTCCATGTCGGCACTGGCGGTCACGATACCGGCGTTGTTGCCGCCCAGTTCCAGAATCGAACGGCCAAAGCGGCGGGCGACTTCCACGCCGACCTTGCGACCCATTTCCGTGCTGCCCGTGGCGCTCACGATAGCCGAACGCGGGTCGGCAACCAGTGCTTCGCCCACGTCGCGACCGCCGATGATGAGGGCGGTCAGGCCTTCCGGTGCGTCGCCGAATTCGGCGATGACCTCTTCCATCAGCTTGTTGACGGCCAAGGCGGTCAACGGGGTCTTCTCCGAGGGCTTCCACACGACGGCGTTGCCGCAGACGAGCGCGAGCGCCGCGTTCCACGACCACACAGCGACCGGGAAGTTGAAGGCGGAGATGACGGTGCACACGCCCATCGGATGCCACGTTTCGGCCATGCGGTGGCCGGGACGCTCCGACGCGATGGTCAGGCCGTACAGTTGACGCGACAGGCCGACGGCGAAGTCGCAAATGTCGATCATTTCCTGCACTTCGCCCAGACCTTCTTGCAGGATCTTGCCGGCTTCGAGCGTGACGAGCGCGCCCAGCGCCTGCTTGCGCTCACGCAGCTTTTCGCCGAGCAGGCGCACCAGTTCGCCGCGACGCGGCGCCGGCACATTGCGCCATGCGGTGAACGCGGTGTGCGCGCGGGCGAGCGCGGCTTGCGCGTCGACTACCGAGGCGCTGGCCACGCGGCCGATCAATGCGCCGTCGATCGGCGAGTGCACGGCGATGTCGCCGGCTTCGGCCAGTTTGGCAATGCCCAACTCGTTGAGGATGGAAGTCGCGTTCACGTTGATACCCCTATGGAATTCAGTGTTGGCCGCCGGTGCCGTTCACCGGCGCCGGCAGGTGAGGAGGCGGCACAGGCGCACAAGACGTATTGTGCGCCGAAGGCCACCCGGCTCGGTTACTTGGCGTTGGCCGTCATCTTGAAGATACCTTGCGCATTGCCGGCGTCGAACCGCAGGTCGATCTTCCAGCAACGCTTGGCGGTGTCGTACTCGCGATGACGCGTGATGAACTCGTAGAACGAACCCGGCACCTCGCGTGCGACGATCTCGCCGTCCTTGCCGCGGAACTCGCGACGCACGGTGTCGGCACGATAAGCCGTCTGGAACACGCGGCCGGAGCGTGAGCGCTCGACCTCGGGCTTCATCGGGCGGCCCTTGGCCTTCTCGGCGTCGGACAGCGCGAACACGTCTTCGACGCGGTCGGTCGCATGGTTGAACGCGTTGCCTTCGGTCGCAATCCAGGCCATTTCGGCGGATTCGGCCAGCAGCAGTTCGTAGTCGGCTTCGCCCGGCACGTCGTGCTGACGGGCGAACGCACCGACGATCACCGGCAGCAGCGCCTGTGCGCTGTCGAGCGGCAGGGTGCCGTCGCGTTCCAGTTCCCAGAGCTGACTGACGGCCGCCGGCGTGAGCGGGTCTTTCGACGTACCGACGACACGCGACACGGCTTGCTGAAACGTCTCGGAGAATCGCTCCGGATGCAACTCGCTCACGAAGAATTGCGAAATCTCTTCGGGGGCGTCTTCATGGGCATAGGCGCGGCCGGTCATGCCGAGACGATCGAGCGGATAGCGACCGTTCAGACGGAAGCCCAGCGGACGCAGAATGCGCGTGAAGGCGGCTTCGCCCGGCGGCAGGGCACCGTTCTGCGCCCAGCGCACCGTGCGCAGCGCGCCGTGATCGAAGTAGACGCTGCCACCACCGGCAATCGCTTCTTCGGTATAGGTGCGGCCGTTCGGCGAACGCGCCAGCAGCCCTTCGAACAGCGCCATGTTCATAGCCTGCGCCAGTTCGGCGCGGGTCACGCGGCCCGGCTCGCAATCGGCCAGAATCGACGGCGAATTGAGCGTGGCAAAGAGCGCGTCGGTTCGCGCTTCCCCAATCAGGGAAACCAGCAAGGACTGCACATTGGCATTGCGCATCGGATTGTCTCGCAGGGGAGGGGCGCCGTCTCAGGGCGCCGCAGGGGTGTCAGGGCATGGCATGAAGCGCGTAACCCCATGCCATCTTGCAGTATCAGCATTATTGGAACGGATGCTACGCCCGTAAAGCGAGATAAAATTGCCACTTGATGCGTTTTGGGAATCAATATGCGCAAATTCAAGACCCCCGGCACGGCGGCGCTGCTGGCCTTCGAGGCGGCCGCCCGCCATGAGAGCTTTACCCACGCGGCGCGCGAGCTGTTCCTGACGGAAAGCGCGGTGTCGCGCCAGATCGCCACGCTTGAGACGCAGCTTGGCGTGCGCTTGTTCGTTCGGGCGAAACAGCGGGTCGTGCTCACGCGCGCCGGACGCCTGTACGGCACGCAAGTGCGCCGCACGCTGGAGCAACTGGACCGTGACACGCTCGCGATCATGGCTCACGGCAGCGGTGGCGGCTATCTCGAGCTGGCGGTGCTGCCGACGTTTGCGTCCGAGTGGTTGATTCCGAGAATGAAAGACTTCGACGACCGGCACCCGGACGTTCGCGTGAACATGGGCGTGCACACCGATCTCTTCACGTTTGACGAGACGCACTTCGAAGCGGCCATTCACTTCGGACAACCGACGTGGCCGGGCACCTCGTCGGACTATCTCTTCGGTGAGGAAGTGGTGCCGGTGTGCCACCCGTCGCTGCTGAAAGGGCCGGTGCGCAACGCGGCGGATCTGCTCACCTATGCGCTGCTGCATTCGACGACCCGTCCCAGCGCCTGGACGCAATGGTTTGCGGAGCAGCGCATCGAGGACAACCGGACATTGCAAGGCGTGCGCTACGAGCTCCACACGATGCTGATCGCCGGGGCGGCCGCGGGGCTCGGCATCGCGCTGGTACCGAAGTTCTTCGTCGAAGGGCAATTGGCGAGCCTCGGCCTGACGATTCCGTTCGACGTGAAGAGCGTGGCCGGGTCGGCCTACTACCTCGTCTACCCGACGGAACTCACGCACGGGCAGCCACTGAGCGTGTTCCGCGAGTGGCTGCTGACTCAGGCGAGCGCGTACCGGCCTGAAGAACCGGAAGGACGCGCCGGGGCGCCCGGCGCGGCTTGATGCGGCTTAACCGTGGCCTAACGTCCGGTGTAGCGCCCCGGCCGGTGCCACGCCACGACCATGGCGCTCATGGCCACGGCGGACAGTGCGGACCAGGCGACGCGCCCTGCCGGTATGGTGGTGAGCGAGACGAGCAGGATTGTCGCGTCGATACACACCTGAGAGATGCCGGCATTGATACCGCGCTCGCGTTGCAGCCAGAGCGTGACGATACCGGTGCCGCCCACGCCGGCGCCGTGACGGGCGAGGGCCAGAATGCCCATGCCGCACAGCGTGCCGCCGACGAACGCCGCGAACAGCGGATTGACGAAGGCGACGTTGAACGTCTGCGGCATGGCCGCGAGGGCGAAGGTGATGCCGAAGCTCGCGACGGTGGACTTGAGCGCGAAGCGCAAACCCATCGTGAAGTACGCGAACAGGAAGAACGGAATGTTCACCAACGTGAAGATGGTGCCCACCGGTAGGGGAAAGACGTAGGAGGCGAGCAGTGCAATGCCGGCCACGCCGCCGGTGACCAACCCGGCAGCCTTGAGCAGCACCAGACCGACCACCACAAATGCCATGCCGATGACCATCGCGTAGATGTCTTCGAGCACGGAGTGCGGAACGCCGATTGTGTCGGTTGCCGCAATGGCGCCGGATACGGCGCCCGAATCGTGTTTCATGATCTGTAAGTCAAGGACAACAAGACGGCGCGCCCGACTCTCCTGATGTCGTAGCGCGCCGCCGGCGATTTCCCGCGTCGCTGTCTCGGGCGACGCGCAGCTTCACAGCTTGTTATGTCGAAAAACCAGGCGTTACAACGTGCGATTACGCGACGTGGTGCACCCAGCCGAACGGATCGGCAACCTTGCCACGTTGAATGCCCGTGAGTTGATCGCGGATGCGCTTCGTGACCGGGCCTTCGCCGCCGTCGGCGATGTTGAATTCGCCCTTGGCGTGACGCACCTGACCGATGGCCGTGACGACCGCCGCCGTACCGCAAGCGAATGTTTCCTTCACGCGGCCGCTGGCGGCGTCGGCTTGCCATTGGGCAAACTCGTAAGGCGTTTCGTTGACGCTCAGGCCTTCGCGCTTGGCCAGTTCGATGATCGAGGCGCGCGTGATGCCCGGCAGAATCGTGCCGGACAGCGGCGGCGTCTGGAGCGAGCCGTCGTCCATCACGAAGAACACGTTCATGCCGCCGAGTTCTTCGATCCAGCGATGCTGTGCGGCGTCGAGGAACACGACCTGATCGCAGCCCTTCGCGCTGGCTTCGGTCTGCGCAATCAGGCTTGCGGCGTAGTTGCCGCCGCACTTGGCCGCACCGGTGCCACCGGGTGCCGCGCGCGTGTACTGGTCAGACACCCACACGGTTACGGCTGCCTTGCCCGGTTTGAAGTACGGGCCGACCGGACAGGCGATCACGCAGAAGATGTACTCATGTGCGGCACGCACGCCCAGGAAGCTCTCCGAGGCGAACATGAACGGACGGAGGTAGAGGCTGCTGCCCTCGGTGCCCGGGATCCATGCGCGGTCGATGTCGACGAGCTTTTCCACGGCTTCGAGGAACACGGCTTCCGGCAGTTCGGCCATCGACATGCGCTTGGCGGATTCACGGAAGCGCTTGGCATTGGCTTGCGGGCGGAACAGCGAAATCTTGCCGTCTTCGCTGCGGTAGGCCTTCATGCCTTCGAAGATCTCCTGCGCGTAGTGCAGCACGGCGCATGCCGGATCGATCTCGAACGGACGGCGGGCCTCTACCTTCGCATCGTGCCAGCCCGTGCCCTCGGTCCAGCGGATCGTGACCATATGGTCGGTGAATACGCGGCCGAACACCGGGTTCGCCAGCTTGGCGGCGATCTGGTCGGCGGGCGTGGGGTTGGCGTGCGGCTCCACGACAAAACGCAATTGATTATCGGCGCTCATGTTTCTTCAATGTCTCGGCAGAGGTGGCTTCAGTCGTCAGTGTCGTTAACGTAAACGGCAAGGTGGCGATATTTTCCTCCTTTCGGCCCCTGCCTGTCGACTGAATTCACCGTCCAAGCCGTCACGCCGGGGGTTTCGCGGGAATCACGCCAAAAAACATCGGAATTTGGCCTGTTTTTGGAAGAAAAGTGCGAGATTTCGCAAAAGTGCGGCTTACCGATTCGTGCAGCCAGTCCATCGTACGCAGAGGTAACCGTGTGTAAAAAAGCGTTTCAGCACACCTGGCCGAAGGTGCTCGACATTTAAGATCAAAAGCGGATGATGTCGGGAACGCCGCAGCGTTGTCGACGGCCATGCTTTCGGTGGGTGCCCACATACTGGGGACGTACCTGCGCAATAAAAGCAAAGGGAGAGGAGGCAGATGAAATCGTCAACGATTCGGATGTTGCGCGCGTATCTGATAGTGGCCTCGTTGGGGGCCGCCTGCATTGATGCCTGCGTCGTGATGGCCATGCTGGTGTTCGACGTGCCCGAGCGAATCTTCACCTCGGCCGACTTCCAGATCGCGATGGCTGCCTCATTGTTCCTGCTGGTATTCGCGGCACGCACGCTCGCCGCATCGGCGTATCAGGCGGCGCTCGTGTCCCGTCACGCCATCGAGCATGGCGCGCGCGGCCGGGCCAGCGTCGCATTGCGCAACGACTGCCCGAACCGTCTGCTTGTCTTGCTTTACATCCGCATTCACCGTCAGCGCCTGGCGCTGGTGGCGGCCTGACAGGGAAGACCGCTCAGGCGGCCTTGTCGTCGACCACATCGCCGGGACGCGGCGGGCGCGTCATCGCCGCCCATTCCTGTATCGCCGGTCGCGTGAATTGACGGCGGGCGTAGTCGGCCAGCGCGGGCGGCACCACGTCGTCGTTGTACACGAGGCGGTTGAGCATCAGCGCGAGATCGACGTCCGCGATGCACCACTTGTCGAACAGCGACATGCGGCCATCGGGCAGCAGGCTCTGAGCAATGGCGATCAGTTTGCTTGCGGCGGCATAGCCCGCGTCGGAGAGCGGCTTGTCCGCCGGACCATAGAAGATCACTTCCGTCGAGCGCTCCTCACGCAAGGCCCCCAGATCGCTGCGCAACCAGGCCTGCACCTGACGCGCCCGGGCACGCTCGCGCACATCCGGCGGATAGACCGGCACTTCGGGCGAAATCGTCTCGAGATACTCGGTAATGGCCGACGATTCGGATAGCGCGAACTCGCCGTGTACGAGCGTGGGAACGCGGCGCGTGAGCGACAGATCCGCGAAGCCGATGTCGTGATGCGCGCCTTGCTCGAGATCGACGGTGCGCAGATCGAACGGCAGACCTTTCTCGCGCAGCGTGACGAAAGCCGAAAGCGCGTAGGGACTCGTGAACTTAGCGTCCACATAGAGCGTGAACGAGGCGGGGGCAGCGGCTGACACGACGGACTCCTGTAAGGGGACGCGCGGGCAACGGCGACGCACGCCGCAGCGGCATGCGATGTTGTGGCGCAACGGCCCGCAAGCGTCAATCTTGCCGCAAGCGCGCGGTGATAAGCTACTGCAAAAATCGCCAGTGAGGTGTGATCTGGATTCACACCTCGCCGGTTTTCTCTGCGCCGATTTCTTCGCCCCCCCCCCCGTCTCATGAACACTTCGCACCGCGCCCGCCCGCCGCTGGCCAATTTGGAGACTGTCTGCCTCGTCGCTCGTCACGGCTCGTTCACGGCGGCGGCCGACGCGAGCGGCCTCACGCATGGTGCGATCAGCCGCCGCGTCGGGGCAGTGGAAAACTGGCTCGGATGCGCGCTGTTTGAGCGGCACGGCCGGGGTGTCAGCCTGACCTGCGACGGCCAGCGATTCCTGGGGCGTATCGAGCATGCGTTCGACGTGATCGATGCGGCTGCCGACCAGTGGCATCAGGCACGCAAGGCGCCGGCCGTGCGTCTGAGCGTGGTGCCGTCCTTCGCTAAACTCTGGCTGCTCGAAAGGTTGCGTTCGCTCGAAGCGGGGCAGCCGTTCATCGACATTCACGTCACCACAGAACATCGCAATGCAGATGTGGGCGCGGGAGAAGTCGACATCGCGCTGCGCTATGGCCGTGGCGGCTGGACCAGTGTCGATGCCGAACCGTTGATGGACGAGACACTGTACCCGATCGCCTCACCGGACATTGCGCAGCGTCTCGAGGGCGCGAGCGCGGCCGACATGCTCGCGATGCCGTTGCTGCACGACTCCGACCTGACGGGCTGGCGCGCGTGGTGCAGCGCGCAAGGCGTTTCGCTGCGCCCGCGAGCCCGGGACCGGCGCTTCGAGGATTACACCGTCGTGCTTGCGGCCGCAGAAGCGGGACTCGGCATTGCAATGGCCCGTGCGCCGCTGGCCGACGACTGGATCGCCCGCAGCCGTCTCAAGCGCTTGTCGAGCGTCGAAGTGGCGTGCCCGCTGAAGTACCACATCGTGACGGCCAAGCGAGAGAAGCGTCCCGAAGTGCTGGAAGTTATGGCGCGTCTGCATGAAGCGGCGCGTGCGAGCACGCGCACGTAAATATCATGATCGCGACAGGGCGAATGGGCGGGGTTTCCCGCACTGCCCATGTTGCCGGACGTTGCCTAAAATGCGGGACCGCCCCGCCTGTGGGGCCTCGACCCTGACGCTCTAAATGCTTCTTGCAGGACTGCACGGCTGGGCATGAACTTACGCTCGCTCGACCTGAATCTATTGCTCGTGTTCGAGTCGATGCTGCGCACGCGCAGCACGACCGTCACCGCAGAGGAACTGAACCTCACGCAATCGGCCGTGAGCAACGCGCTCAAACGTCTGCGTCTCGCGTTTGGCGACCCGTTGTTCGTCAAGACGCCGCAAGGCATGTGGCCGACCGATCTCGCCCTCGCGCTCGCGCCGCCGGTCACCGAAGGTCTCGGTCTGATCCGTGGTGCAGTGGAGGCGCCGCAGGACTTCGTGCCGGCAAACGCGCAACGCACGTTCCGTCTTTACCTGAGCGACATCGGTCAGTTGATCTTCATGCCGAAGCTGATGGCCACGCTCGCGGCCGAGGCGCCGGGCGTGCGCATTGTCACCGTCGACACCACGCCGCGTGAGGCACAGAACGCCATGGCGATGGGCGATATCGATCTCACGCTGGGACTCTTCACCCGCTTCTCGTCGGGCTTCCACCAGCAGCGTTTGTTTCGCGAGCACTACGTCGCACTCGTGCGCGACGGGCATCCCACGATTCGCGAACAACTGACCGGCGAAGCATTTCTGAGCGCGGCGCACGCAGTGTATCGACCGACAGCCGGTCATCACGATGTCTTCGAGACGGCCGTCGAGCATTGGTTTGCACAGGCGGGGCGCCAGCGCCACGTCGCGTTGCGCATGGCGCATTCGATGGGACTCTCGGCGCTCATTGCCGCGAGCGACCTCGTGGTCTGTGTGCCGACGCGGCTCGGACGCGCGCTCAAGGCCGCCGCCGATCTACGCACCTACGCGTTGCCGTTCGATGGCCCCGAGTTCGATATCTCGCAACTCTGGCACGAGCGCTTTCACACCGACGCCGGCCATCGCTGGTTGCGCAGCACCCTCTTTCGCCTGTTCCACGGCGAAGACTGATCCGCCATTCTTCCTCGTTCGTGTGACACGTCGCCGCTCGCATGCTGCACACCCAATTCACGTCGTAAATACCGCGCATTTACGCAATTTGTTGGCGTCATGCGGCGCCGGTCCTTATCGTATCCCCACGACATTGCAGTCATCGGGCGTTCGCCCGGAACACGAACAATATCCGCAGGAGACAAGCGGTGATCAATCTGCACGACATTCGTTACGTGCGGCTGGGCACACGCGACCTCGAGGGTGCCACGCGCTATGCGCGCACCATTCTCGGGTTGCAGGAAGTGCGCCGGGAGGCCGGTTACGTATTCCTTCGCAGCGACAGCCGCGACCATTCGGTGTGCTACTTCGAAGGCGATCCCGCCGACCATACGGTCGCGTTCGATGTCGCGAGCGACGCGCATTTCGATGTCGCCGCCGCGCAGCTCGAAAGCATGCGCATCGAGTTTCGGCGGGGCACACGCGACGAAGCCGACATGCGTCGCGTGGGCGATTTTCTGACGTTTCTCGATCCGAGCGGCAATCGGATCGAGCTGGTGTTGCGCGCCGCGCAGACCGGCCGCCGGTATCACGGCGAGCGCGATGCGGGCATCGATTCGTTCAGCCACGTTGGGTTGTGCACGACCGACGCGCGCCGCGACGAAGCCTTCTGGACGAGCGTGTGCAACGCCCGTGTGTCGGATCGCATCGGCGACGCACCGCTGCTGCGCATCGACGACGTGCATCACAAGATCGCACTGTTCCCGGCCAAGCGCGCGGGCATCCAGCATGTGAATTTTCAGGTGAACGGCATCGACGACCTCATGCGCTCCTGGTACTTCCTGCGCGAGCAAGGCGTGCCGATTCGCTTCGGTCCGGGACGTCACCCCACGTCGCACGCGATGTTTCTGTACTTCGCGGGGCCGGACGGCATGGTCTACGAGTACTCCACGGGCGTGCGCAAGATCGCGCCCGAAGACGAAGCGACCTACGTGCCGCGTCAGTTCCCCTTCGATCCGACGGGGTTCTGCATGTGGGGCGCGAAACCCGAGATCCCCGAGTTTTCGGCCTGACGCGATGCATCGATTGGCTTGCGGTCATGACGCCTGATAACGCCGAATAACACTGAATAGCGCTGGATTCCCCATGAGACAACACACGTTCGATGCCGGGCGCATCGCCGAGCTGGATCGCGCGGTGCGCGTAGCGGCGCGCACGCTGGCCCGCGCAGGGCTGGCCCACGCGTACGGTCATTGCAGCGCGCGTCTCGACGCCGATCACTTCCTCGTATGCGCGGCCCGCCCGATGGGACTCATCGGCGTGGGCGAAGCGGGCACGGTGGTGCCCGTCGATGGCCCGCTGCCCGACGGCGTGCTCGGCGAAGTCCGTCTGCATCAGAAGATCTATCGCTCACGTTCCGATATTGGCGCTGTAGCGCGCTCGATGCCGCCCAAGACCATGTCGCTCTCGACACTGCGCAGAACGCCACGCGCGTTGCACGGCCCGGGCACTTACTTCGCTCCCGGCGTGCCGCTGTGGGACGACCCGCAACTGATTCGCTCCGACGCGCAAGCCGAGGCGGTCATCGCCGGGATGGGCGAGAACGCCGCTGTGGTAATGCGTGGCAACGGCGCGGTTGTCGCCGCCGACACGCTCGAAGCGATGGTGGCGCTTACGTGGTACCTCGAAGACGCGGCCCGCGTCGACCTCGACGTGCTCGCGCTCGAAGCCGCTTATCCCGCAGCCGTACTCGATCCCGACGCCTGCCGCGCGCGCGCCACCCGCTCGGGCCGGATCATCGAGCGCATGTGGGAATACCTCTCGGCGGGAGATCCGGAATTGCCGGACGCAAGCGCATCGCCTGCCGCGTGATCGCGACTCGGCGATCCGGAGCGTCATGCCCGATTTTTTGACGTAATCGCCCCCAACCGGCGGTGCGGCCTTCGCAGAGCGTCGTCGACAGACGCCACGGCCCGCCGCTCAGTCAGCGGACACCACCGCACAGGAGACAGACATGGAAATTTCCGCCTTGATGAACCGCAGGGGCATCACGCCATTTCAATGGCGCGTGATTGCCCTGTGCTTCCTGATCGTCACATTGGACGGCTTCGATACTGCCGCCATCGGCTACCTCGCACCGGCCATCCGTAGCGAATGGACGATGGCGACGACCAGCCTCGGCACGGTCTTCGGTGCGGGGCTTGGCGGCCTGATGCTCGGCTGCTTCATCTTCGGCCCGCTGGCCGATCGCATCGGCCGCAAACGCGTGCTGATTCTCTCGGTCATCCTGTTCTCTCTGGGCAGCATTGCGTCGGCGTTCGTTCACAGCCCGACCGAGCTTGCCGTCATGCGCTTCCTTACCGGCATCGGCCTGGGCGGCGCCATGCCCAACGCCATCACCCTCAGTTCGGAATATTGCGCCGAGCGCATGCGTTCGCTGCTTGTGACGGCCACGTTCTGCGGCTTCACGCTGGGCTTCGCCATCGGCGGCGAGATCGTCGCGCAGACGCTCCCGCACATTGGCTGGCGCGGCGTGTTGATCGCCGGTGGCGTTGTGCCGCTCGCCGTCGTGCCGGTGCTCATGCGCTGGTTGCCGGAGTCGATGCGCTACCTCGCCACACGCGCGGACAGTGCCGACAGGTTGCTGGCCATCGCACGGCACATCGATCCGCAGGTCACGCGCATCGATCCGGAAGTGGTGCCGGCCGGCGCTGCGAGTTCTGCGGTGGGCGGGTTATTCGCGCGCCGGTACGTCGTGGGCACGCTGCTGCTTTGGGCGACGTACTTCTGCACGCTGTGCGCGTTCTATCTGCTCACGAGCTGGCTGCCGTTGGTCGTCAAGGATTCGGGTTACACGTTGGCGGAAGCGGCTCGCATCGGCGCGATGTTGCCGCTCGGCGGCACCGTCGGCGCGGTGCTGATCGGCTTCGCGATGGATCGCACGAGTCCGTATCGGGTGCTGGCCGCGTCGTATGTCATGGCCGGCATCGCACTGTGTGTGCTTGGAGCGGTCACGCATCAGGCTGGCTGGCTGATGACGGTTGTCTTCCTCGCGGGCTTCGGTGTCGCCGGATCGCAAACCGGGGCCAATGCGCTGACAGCGGCGTACTACCCGACGGCGTCGCGCGCGACCGGCGTGGCATGGGCGCTGGGTGTCGGACGTCTCGGTTCGATCCTGGGCTCCAGCCTTGGCGGCGTGCTGATCGCCACTGCGTCGAGCACGGCGCAGGCCTTTCAGATCGTCGCGATTCCTGCGTTTCTTGCGGCGGCGCTGATGCTCGTCATGCGCCGTCGCGTGGGACGCACGGGGTCTCTTGCCGCAGCCGCCACCCAGCCTGCCACGGGGGCGGTCTGAGCGGTGCCCGGGGCGAGCGCCCAGACACGCTCGCCCTTGCTGTCCCCGCGGCTTGAACGTTCCCCGACGCGCAAGCCGCGGCGCCTGCCCCCGCAGGCATTTGCCAGCTACCGGTCGACACAGGCCGGACTACCACATGAATCAATGGAGACATCATCGTGACCCTCAAGGGACTGCCCGCGCTCGCGCTGGCTGCCGGCCTCGCATTGGCCCACACTTCCGCCTCGGCCCAGAGCGTGACGCTCTACGGCATTCTCGACACCGGTATCGAATACCTCTCGCACGCCGGCGCCAACAACAGCTCGCTCGTGCGCGTGCCGGCCAACACCGGGTCGCTGCCGTCGCGTTGGGGCCTGCGTGGCGATGAGGATCTCGGCGGTGGTTTGCACGCGGTGTTCGCGCTCGAGAGCGGATTCAATGTTCGCGCGGGCGATCTCAATCAGGGCGGGCGGCTGTTTGGCCGTCAGGCGTGGGTGGGGCTGTCGAATCCCTACGGCACGCTGTCGTTCGGCCGCCAGTATTCGATGACGTTCTGGGTCATGAACGACGCCGACATTCTCGGCCCGGATCTCTTCGGCAGCGGATCGCTCGACAGCTACATCCCGAACGCGCGCAGCGATAACACCGTCGCCTACAAGGGCGTGTTTCAGGGCCTGACGGTGGGCGCCACCTATTCGTTCGGACGCGACGGCGGCGGCACCGGCAACTCGCCGGGGCAGGGCACATGCGCCGGACAAACGCCTGGACAGATGACGTCCTGCCGCCAGATCTCGACGATGCTCAAGTACGACACGGCATGGTTCGGCGTGGCGCTCGCGTGGGACGAACAGCGTGGCGGCGCCGGTGCTGCCGCGAACTTCTTCAACGGCGCAGCGGCCGTGCCGCTCACGAGTTCGTCGGACAAGGACACGCGCTGGCAGATGAACGGCTATGTCAAGGGGGGCAACTGGAAGACGGGGGCGGGATGGCTCGGCCGTCGCGTGCAAACGGCGTCCGCAGCGGTGGCCGATGTGAACTCCGACATGTTCTACGTTGGCGCCATGTATCAATTCACGCCAGCATTTGCCGTGGATGGCGAAGTCTTCCGCATGCTCAACGCTCGTCAGAACACACGGGCGACCATGGCGACGCTGCGAGGTACGTACTTCCTGTCGAAGCGAACGGCCGTGTACACGCAGGTGGCGTGGCTGGGGAATAGCGAGCACGCGGCGTATTCGGTGAGTTCGGGCGGGGCGGGTGGCGCGCCGACGGCGGGGACGAGCCAATTGGGGGTGAACGTCGGCATGCGTCACACCTTCTGACGCGGCGTGCCCCGCACGCGATAGGGCCGTCGACAATGCAAACACGGCGCACCGCTTTCGCGATGCGCCGTGTTTCGTGACTGCGGTTGAGCGCTACCTACAGCGACAGGGCATCAAAGCAAGCCGGCTTCGGCGAGTTGCGCGCGGCGCGGGTCGCCCTGACGCGAGAGCATCCAGCCCGGATATTCGCTCGGCAGTGCGCTGGCGGCATCGATGGCCGACAACTCGCGCGCGTTCAGCGTGACGCGCGTGGCTGCGATGTTGTCGTCGAGCTGGTCGGTGCGCTTGGCACCGATGATGACGGCCGAGACAACCGGCTGGGCGAGCAACCAGGCAAGCGCGATCTGCGCCACCGACACGCCCTTCTCGGCGGCGATGCCACGCATGACGTCGATGACGTCGTAAGCGCGCGCCACGTTGACCGGCGGAAAGTCGAAGCTCTGGCGGCGGCTGCCGGCTTCGGTCTGACCGTCGCGCGTGTACTTGCCCGAGAGCAGGCCGCCGGCGAGCGGGCTCCACACCATCAGGCCGACGTTTTCGCTGCGCAGCATCGGCACGATTTCGCGTTCGAGATCGCGGCCGGCAACCGTGTAGTACGCCTGGAGCGAGGCGAAGCTCGCGAGATTCAGACGCGCCGAAATGCCAAGCGCCTTGGCGATCTGCCACGCAGCCCAGTTCGAGACACCGATGTAGCGTACGTGCCCTTGACGCACCAGTGTGTCGAGCGCGCTGAGGGTTTCGTCGATGGGCGTGGCCGGATCGAAGCCGTGCACCTGATACAGGTCGATGTGATCGAGTTGCAGGCGCTTGAGGCTGGCCTTGATGCCATCCATGATGTGATAGCGCGACAGACCGCGTGAGTTAGTGCCTTGTGCGCCCGTCACACCGAAGACCTTGGTGGCGACCACGACGTTATCGCGCGGCACTTTGAGATTGCGCAGTGCCTGACCGGTGAGCACTTCCGATTGACCTTCCGAATAAACGTCGGCGGTATCGATGAAGTTGATGCCTGCGTCGAGTGCGCGGCCCACGAGCGTGTCGACATCGTGTTGCTGCAATTGGCCGATCTTGCTCCACATGTCGCCCTGTCCGCCGAAGGTCATTGTGCCGAGGCATAGTTCCGAGACGAAAAGGCCGGTGTTGCCAAGTTTCCTTTGTCGCATTGCGTCGCTCCGTTGAAATTGCCGCCCGTCGCAAGTGACCGTCAGGGGGCAGACGGTGTGCACGGGATGGGATGCATTATGCGTCGCGGGGCATCAGGCAAGCAGTACCTGTTCCTGCACATTTCCTGCCTGATTCTGCACGCGGCCGGCGTCATGCGCTTGAAAGCGGCGATCGGCGGCTGGAAAGCGTTGCCGAACATGGCAGGAAGATGGCGGCTCCACTTGGCGTGGCGGCGCGATCGACCGGTGAGGACATCCGGATTTTGCCGGATTCTCTGGAATTTTTGCCTGATCGTACCTGTTCTGAGCTGGAGGATCAGGCAAGTTCCCGTCGCAGGCGTATGCTGTGCAACATCGCCGCGCATAACGCACATGATGCGCATACCGGCTGATCCGAATTGAGGGCACTTTCATGCATCTGGTCAAGAATCCGCCACGTGAGGCGGCGCAGAGCGAGTTCGCCGACGACCCGTCGCTCACCGCGCGCAACGAGCTGGTCGGTCTGCTTGAGCGGGCCACGCGCGCATTGGAGGGCACCACGCCGACGGCAGTGGATGGCCTCTTCGTGCATCGCATCCTGCATCCGGGCGGCCCGAAGCCAGCGTTGCAGCAGCCGGCGTTTGCCGTCATCGCGCAAGGCGAAAAGCGCTTGCAGATCGGCGAAGAACATTACGCCTACGATCCGATGCACTACATGGTGACGTCGGTGCATTTGCCGGTGGTGGCGCAGGTGTCGGGGGCGAGCGAGCAATCGCCGTATCTCGGGCTGCGGCTCAATCTGGCGGCTGAGGACGTGACGTCGCTCATCGGTGACGAACATCTGCCGCCGCCCGCCCCATCGGCGAGCGGCCGGGGCCTGTACGTAAACCGGCTGGACGCGGCGCTGCTCGATGCCGTGTTGCGTCTGCTGCGCCTGCTGGAAACACCGCGCGACATCCCGATTCTTGCGCCGATGATCAGGCGCGAGATCGTGTACCGCTTGCTGATGAACGGGCAGGGCGTGTTGTTGCGCCAGATGGCATTGCAGGATAGCCAGATGAATCGCATCGCGCGCGCGGTGCGTTGGTTACGCGAGCACTATGCGCAGCCGTTGCGAGTGGAGGCGTTGGCGCAGGAGGTGCACATGAGCGTGTCGTCGCTGCATCACCATTTCAAGCTGGTGACGGCGATGAGCCCGGTGCAGTATCAAAAGCAATTGCGTTTGCAGGAAGCCCGCCGGCTGATCTTCGGGGCAGACATCGCCGTCGCGGCTGCGGCGCAGGCTGTCGGGTACGAAAGCGCGTCGCAGTTCAGCCGCGAATATGCGCGCGTGTTTGGCGAAGCCCCGCTGCGCGACAAGCGCCGTTGGTTGCAGGATGGGGATGGAGGAGGCGCGACTCGCGGGTGAGGGACTTCGGATACCTCAATCCCCCAACCGCTCCAGCACCGTCTTCGTTACCTGCTGCTGCGAGGCATTCTCGTAGCCGGCCCAAGGGTCTTGTTTCAGGGTATTGAGCCGTTCGACGGCGTTGCGCACATTCCACGCGTCGGCACCGGGTAAATCGGACAGTTCCTCCCAGCGCACCGGCATCGACACGGCCATGCCTTCACGGGCTCGGGCGGAGTATGCGCAGACCGTCGTCGCCCCCCGGTAATTGCGCAGATAGTCGACGAAACACTTCCCGATGCGATGCTTCGCCCCCATCGTCGCCGTGAAGCGATCGGGAAACACGCGCGCCATGTGCTTGGCCACCCCTTCTGCAAATCCCTTGGCGACGTCCCATTCGTGACGCCGCGCCAAGGGGGTCACGACATGCAGCCCCTTGCCGCCGCTCGTCTTCACGAACGCCGTCAGCCCAAGTTCCTCCAGCAAGCCGCGAATCAGTCGCGCGTCCTCGACGATGCGCGTGAACGTCACGCCCTTGCCGGGATCGAGATCGAAGATCACCCGGTCGGGGCGTTCAATCAGATCGCTGCGTGCGTTCCATGTGTGGAACTCCACCACCCCCATCTGCACGGCACCGGCGAGGCCCCGCGCGTCGTCGATCTGCATGAGCGGTTCATGATCCGGATCGAGTGACGGATCGAGCGCGCGCACGCCCTGTATCGTCTTCGCCGCATGCTTTTGAAAGAACATCTCGCCACCGATGCCTTCGGGGGCGCGCAACACCGCGACCGGTCGTCCGGCGAGGTGCGGGAGCATCCACGGGCTCACGGCGTGGTAATACGCGGCCAGTTCGGCTTTCGTCACGCCGGAATGCGTGTCCATGACGCGCTCGCCGTGGCTGATCTTCACCGGCGGCACGGATGTTCCATCATTCGATTGAGCGGTGCGTTGCATGGGTGGCGTCTCCTTGTGGGCATTGACGATGGCGGGCCCGGTACGACGGACTTCGCGCCGAATGTCCTTGGCGGCCTTGTCTTGTCGCATCGCGAGAAATGAGGCTTGGCGGACGTTGCCGTCGCGTGTCCACTCCGCGAAACGCACTTCGGCGACGAGTGTGGGGCGAAGCCAGTGCACGAGTGCCCGGCCTCCCGGTCGAGGTGTGGGCGAGAGCGGCGGCTTCGCCGTCTCGAGCGCATCGAATTGCTTTCTCATACGTCGTAGTGCATCCGCATCGAAACCCGTACCGACCTTCCCCGCGTAGCGCAACGTCTTGCCGTCGTCATCGTAGTACCCGAGCAACAGCGCTCCGAAACCCTGTCGTGAGCCGGCCGGCTCGGTGAACCCCAGCACGACGAATTCCTGACGCTGCGAGCACTTGAGCTTGCGCCATGCGTCGCTGCGCCCTGCGATATACGGCGAGTCGTCGCGCTTGATCATGATGCCTTCGAGACCCGCCTCGCAGGCTCCGTGCCAGAGCGACTCGAGATCGCCGCTGACCGGCTGGAGAACCCGCACGGCATCCGTCTCGCGCCCTTTGAAAAGGCTGGCGAGTGTCGCTTGACGCTCTCGCAGCGGCAAGTCGCGCAGATCGCGGCCGTTGCACCACGGCAAGTCGAAAACGTAGATGAGGATGGCGTCCTGCGCGTTCTCGTCGAACGCGCGCTGCAACGCTTGGAAGTCGGGCAGACCATGCTCGTTGGTCACGACGGCCTCGCCGTCGAGCCATGCGTTTGGCAAGCCTCGCTTGCGCAACGCATCGACGGCAGGTCCAAAGCGATGCGTCCAATCCTGCCCGGAACGGGTGAAGACGCGAATGTCGTCGCCGGCAATACGAATGAGCACGCGATAGCCATCGAGCTTGATCTCGGCATGCCAGCCCTCGGAAGCGGGCGCGGCATCGACAAGGGTCGCGAGCATCGGTTGCATGTCGGCTGGCGGTTTCGCCGGCGATCTTCGCAAGGCGACCGGCGCGGCCGTCGATTTCCCGGCAGCGTTCGACGCCACGTTTTCGGCCACGTTATCGTCGTGCCGATGAATCAGCAGCCACTGGGGCTGGCGAGCAGGTTTATCGGTGCGAACGAGTGTCCAATGTCCGTTCAGCCGCTCGCCATGCAAGGTGAACGACAATTTGCCGTTTGCATAGTCGCGTTGCGCGTTGCCATCCGGTTCCCACGAACCGCTGTCCCAGATGTCGACGTGACCTGCGCCGTAATTGCCGGCCGGGATGTCGCCTTCGAAATCGGCATAGGCCAGCGGGTGGTCTTCGACCTGAACGGCAAGGCGAGGATGGCTGACGTCGGGACTCGGCTGCTTCGGCAATGCCCACGATTTCAACGTGCCGTCGAGTTCGAGGCGGAAGTCGTAGTGAAGGTGACTCGCGTCGTGGCGTTGGATGACGTATCGCAACGCGTTGCCTTGCGACGCGGGTTCGCCGCGCGGCTCGGGCGTCGATGTGAAGTTGCGTTTGGCGTCGTAGGTGGCCAACGAGTCGCGGGATTCCCGGCGTCGCGTGGCTTTCGTAGCAGTCAAGTCGCGCTTGGGCATGATCGCCGTTATCCGGATTTGGCGCGTTTGGCCGATGCCTTGCCGGCCGATGTCTTCTTCGCTGTCGTCTTCTGTCCGGGTTTGCCCTTCGTGCCGAGACTTTGCCTGAGCAGCGCCATCAGGTCCGTGACGTTGCCGTTGCTCGATAACCTGGGTGCGCTCGCTTCGATTTGCGCGACTTCACGGGTCTGTCCCGAGGCGACCTTCCGATCGATGAGCGCCTTGAGGTCGTCCTGAAACGTGTCGTGATAGTCGCCGGGGCGCCAGGGGCCGGACATTTCGCCGATCAACCGGATCGCCATGTCCAGCTCGCGATCGCCCGGCGCGGCGAGCTTGCCGAGCTTCTCCTTCGTCAGCCCGACCTCGGCCGGGTCACGCATGTCCTCCTGCCAGCGTAACGTGTCGAGCACGAGTGCATCGCCCGACGGTGCCAGCACCGCCAGGTGCGCGCGCGTATGCATCACTACGCGCGCGATACCGAGTTTGCCCGCCTTGATGAGTGCAGCGTGCAGCAACGCGTACGCCTTTGCACCGCCTCGCTCCGGGACGAGGTAGTAGGGTGTCTCCAGATACATGAACGAGACGTCCGTCGCGTCGACGAACGCCAGAATGTCGACGGTCTGCGTTGCCACCGGATTTGCCGAACGAATCTCGTCGTCACTCAGCACGACGTAATTCCCTTTCTCGTACTCGTAGCCGTGCACGATCTGCTCGCGCGGCACTTCCTTGCCGTTTTCCTTGTTGACGCGCTTGTAGCCGACCGGCGACATCGTGCGTTTGTCGAGCCAGTCGAGATCGAGCGTGTGTGTGCTCGATGCGGGAAACAGCGAGACGGGCACGTTGACCAGTCCGAAACTGATAGCGCCCTTCCAGATCGCGCGAGCCATATGTGCTCCCAGTGCAGGATTCGCCGGTGATGCAAACGACGTGGGCCGAATTGTCAGTATAGGTGGCCTGGGCCGCACGTTGCCGCCCCGGTTACTGCGCATGTCGGTGCGATCGATCGAACCGCCGGCCGGTTCCCCCGCATTGATTTTCTCAATGCACTGCCCGCTTCCGTAAGGTTTCCTTGATGGAACGACGCGGCGGCTGCGGCCGACCGGTCATCGCCGGCACAGGCGCCGGATCGTTGCCCTGGAGGCGATGCCGCGCGCGCTGGCCCGAGACGAACCGACAGGCTGTAGAATCGATCACATTGCCGACGGGAGGCTCACCATGCTGTCGATCCACACTGGTTTCGTCGTTTGCCCTACCTGCAAAGCCCGCTTCGCCGTCGCGGCGAGCCAGCCGACCGTTCAGGCGCTCTATGACTATCTTCATTCGGATGCCGAAGTCAGGTGTCCGACATGCGAGACAGCCTTCACTACGGCTAGCGCCAAGAGCAGCATCGAGTTCGAGCCCGTCAATGACGGCGTCACGCTGACGTCGTCGCCCGAGCGCAGCATCGACGGGCTGGACAATCACTGAGGCGTCTCGCCAATCACAACGGCGTGAGCAACGGTTCCCCTGCCTGATAGCGACGCGTATTTTCGAGGAACATGGCGAGCGTGGCGGCTTCGGCCTCGGGCGAGCGCCCTGCGACGTGCGGGCTCAGCACCACGTTCTGCAAGTCGATCAGTGCCGCAGGCGGTGACGGTTCGCCCTCGTACACGTCAAGCCCGGCACCGGCGATGGTGCCGTTGCGCAACGCATCGGCCAGCGCGGCGGTGTCGACGATACTGCCGCGTCCCATGTTGACGAGAAAGCCGTGCTTGCCGAGCGCGCGCAGCACGTCGGCATTCACGAGGTGATACGACTCTGCGCCGCCCGGCGCCGTGACGACGAGATAGTCGGCCCACTCGGCCAGCGCCAGCACGCTGTCGAAGAATTGATAGTGCGCAGGCAAATCGTCGCGACGATGGCGATTCCGGTAGCCGATCTGCATGTCGAAGCCCTCACCGCGCTTGGCGAACTGACGGCCGACGGCGCCCAGCCCCACGATCCCCAGCTTCTTGCTCGATACGCCGGGCTGCATGGGCAGCGCGTCGCGCCACACGCCTTTGCGGCAAGCCGCGTCATACTCCGGAATGCGACGCACAGCGGCGAGCAGCAGCGCGAAGCCCTGATCGGCGACCGTCGGCGCATTGGCACCGGCGCCGTTCACGGCCGCGATGTTGCGCGAACGGATCGTGGCGAGATCCAGATTCTCGTAGCCGGCGCCCAGCGCACTGACCAGTTCAACCTTGGGCAAATGCGCCAGTTCGGCAGCATTCAGACCTCGCCCGCCATTCGTGAGGACGAAGCGCGCTTGCTCGCCTTCGGGGCCCCAGCCTTCCGGCACAGGGTGATGGCTCGGACGGTAGATCACGTCGAACTGCGCTTGCAGTTCGGACAACTGCTCGGGATGCATCGGGATAACGACCAGCAGTGGGGGCAGCGACACCTTCAATCTCCGGAGGGGAAGTTGGATTCGCGGCGTGGCGTCGGGATGACGCGGGTGCCCTGAAGGCACTTCGACTTCGCCGTCAGCCGACACTTTATTCCTATCCGCGACGCTTTGCGCGGTGCAACACGCGGCCGTGCGCTTTCGGCGCCAAACCCTCGCCCCAAAAGCGAACGGGCGCCATCGCGCAACGCGGATGGCGCCCGTTCGACCTGGAGCGGTCGTTACGAGTGGCGAAACACTCAGGCCGTGGCACGCACCGCCATCGCCGCCTGCCGATGACGCAGACGGCCGAGCGTGAGCATCGTCAGACCGGCGAGCACGGCGGGCACGCCGATGGTGGCGAACAGGGCGGGCATCGACCAGCCCATAGCGAGCATCGATGCCCCGCCGACCGAGCCGACGACCGAACCGAGGCGGCCGACACCGTTAGCCCAGCTCACGCCCGTCGCGCGGCAGTCCGTCGGGTAGAACTCGGCGGACAGCGCATTCGCACCGACCTGACCACCCGACACGCAGAAGCCCGCCCAGAACACCGCCACGGAGGCGAGTACCGGTGAACTGGCAAGCGGTCCGACGGCCGCCACGCAAACGCCGGCCAGCACATAAGCGGCTGCGAGCACGTAATGCGGATTGAAGCGATCCATCAGCCAGCCCAGCACGATGGCGCCCAGCGTGCCGCCCACCTGGAACATGGCCGTGACGACGGCGGCGTTGCGCAGCGTCAGGCCGTTGGTGCGAAGCAGCGTCGGCAGCCAGCTCGAGAGCAGATAGATCACGAGCAGACTCATGAAGAACGTGATCCAGAAGAGCAGCGTGCCGCGCAGCAATTCCGGCTTGAAGAGATGCCCCACGGGCGACGTGGACGACGCCTTCGTGGCGATATTGAATGTGGCGCCGCGCAGGTCCTCATGCGGCGCAATGCGTTGCAGCGACGCCGCCACACGCTCCGGCGATTTGCCCGCCATCACGAGGTAGCGCACCGATTCGGGCAACGCACGAATCAGGATCACGCCGAGCACGAGCGGCATCACCCCGCCCACGACCAGCACGGAGCGCCAGCCGAAGGCTTCGATCAACCCGGCCGACGCGAGACCGCCCAGCGCCGAGCCGAGCGTGAAGCCGCAGAACATGGTCGTCACGAGGAACGAGCGGCGCGCGTCGGGGCAATATTCCGACGTCAGCGTGATGGCGTTTGGCATCGCGCCGCCCAGACCGAGGCCGGTCAAAAAGCGCAGGGCGATCAGTTGCCACAACTCCATCGACCACGCCGACGCCAGACTCGCCACGCCGAAGAACAGCACGGAGAAGATCAGGATCGTCTTGCGGCCGAACTTGTCGGCGAGCGGTCCGAACAGGAAGGCACCGGCCATCAGGCCCGCCAGTCCCGCACCGAAGAGCGGTGCGAGATGCGCCGGCGTCAGCGACCATTCGGCCCGAATCGCTGGCGCGATGAAGCCGATGGCGGCCGTGTCGAAGCCGTCGATCGCGACGATCAGAAAGCACAGAACGACGATCATCACTTGAAACGGCGAGATGCGATGCCGGTCGATGAACGCCGTTACGTTGATGGGGGTGGCTGGCATAGGTTGTCTCCTCTAAGGTGCCAGAAGCGGCGTTGCGGGCAGGCCCCGCGTCGCCAGAGCGCATTGCGGTGATTGTTGTTATGCGTGTTGTCAAAATCCGTCGTTCGTCATATGCGACGCGACGGTGCGCAGCGCGACGGCGTGCTGCCGTTGCGCTGCGGAATGGCCCCACTCATGACAGTGGACAGCGGATATTGCGATGCCGCGCGGTGTCGTTGGGGCTTATTCGCCGGCAAGCCAAGGGGTTTGCGACAGGCAGTTCTCCGCGCGCCAGCCGTGCAACCACTGCAAGGCGTCGTAGAACTGCGGTTGCGTGCGGCCTTTCCACAGCGAGTTGCGCACCCAGCGATCCACGCCCTTCGCGTGATACACGCGACCCATGTCGCGCGCGCCGTACAGCACACGGGCAGTACGGGGAATGCGCGCGTATTCGTAGCGGCGGAAGGCATCGATGAAATCGCCGTTTGCGGCTGCGTACGCGGCACCGAGCGTGACCGCATCTTCCAGCGCCTGACACGCCCCTTGCGCGATGTATTGCGTCATCGGATGCGCGGCGTCGCCAAGGATCGTGGCACGACCGAAGCTCCACTGCGCGACCGGGTCGCGGTCGGCGGTGGCCCAGCGTCGCCACGATGTCGGACGGTCGAGCATCTGGTGCGGCAGCGCATCGATACCTTCGAAGTACGACAGCACTTCCTCTTTGCTGCCGTCACGCACGCCCCAGACTTCCTGCTCGCGGCTGTGGAACGTCACCACGAGGTTGTACTGCTTGCCGCCGCGCAACGGGTAATGCACGAGGTGGCAGTTCGGTCCCGCCCAGACGACCGGCGCGTTGACCTGCAAGTCCGTCGGCATGTTCTCGACGTCGACCACGGCGCGATACACCACGTGTCCGGTCACGCGCGGTTCGTCGCCGATCAGGGCGGCACGCACGGCAGACTTCACGCCGTCGCAGCCGATCACTGCGTCGGCCGTGTGGCGCTCGCCATGCTGGTCGACGACGGTCACACCGTTGTCGTCTTGCTCCAGCGACACGACACGCGTCGCGGTTCGGAACTGGATCAGCGGATTGCGCTGTACTGCTTCGAGAATCGAGAGATGAATATCGGCGCGATGGATCACGGCATACGGATTGCCGAAGCGCTCGCGATACGGCGCACCGACGTCGACTTCCGCAATGATGCTGCGGTCGATGGCGTCGCGCAGCGTGATGTGGTCGGTGAAGACCGAGCGGCCGCGCGCCGCTTCGCCGACGCCGAGGGCATCGAGCGCCGCAAACGCGTTGGCGGCGAGCTGAATGCCCGCACCGATCTCGCCGATGGTCTCGGCCTGCTCCAGCAGTTCGATGCGCACGCCCCGGTTGGCGAGCGCAAGCGCTGCGGCCAGACCGCCGATGCCGCCGCCAACGACGAGGGCTTTGGGTTGAGAGGTTTGACTCATGGTTGTCTCCTGCGGCCCTTCCAGCCGTTCCGGATATCAATTACGCCGTGTAATCCGGCTGTCGGTTGGGGGCTGCTGCGAGGAATGCCGGATGCGCTTTCGCCAGTGCGAACACCGCCATCGCGCGCGGATATGCCGACATGTCGCACCCCATGCGTTGGGCATTGGCGATCTGCGGAATCAGACAGATGTCGGCAAGCGTCGGCGCATCGCCGAAGCACCAGCTGCCGTGACCATGTTTGGCGAGCAACCGCTCTACACCGGCCATGCCTTCGTCGATCCAGTGGCGGTACCACGCATCTTTCTGTTTTGCATTAAGGCCCAACGCACCTTGCAGATACTTCAGGACACGCAGGTTGTTCACCGGGTGGATGTCGCAACTGATGAGCATCGACAGTTCGAGCACGCGGGCGCGGGCTTCCAAGTCCTGCGGCACCAGGCGCGGCTCGGGATACTTCGCATCGAGATAGTCGATGATGGCGATGGACTGGCCCAGCGTAACGCCGCCATCCACGATGGCAGGCACGGCGGCCGACGGATTGACCTCGTCGACATACGCGCCGGCGCGATGCTCGCCGGCGCGGATGTTCACGGGAATCGTGTCGAACGCCAGCCCCTTGAGGGCGAGCGCGATGCGCACGCGGTACGACGTCGAGCTATTGAAAAAACTATAGAGCTGCATGACGATGCCTCAGACCACGCGCACCGTGATCGCGCCGAGCCCCTCGACGGCAGTGACCATCGTCTCGCCCGCCTTGACCGGGCCCACGCCTTCGGGCGTGCCGGTGTAGATGAGATCGCCCGGCTCGAGACGGAAGAACTGCGACAGATACGAGACCGTCTCGGCCACCGACCAGATCAGATGCGTGATGTCGCTCTTCTGCTTCTGCACGCCGTCGACCGTGAGCGAGATGCCGGCCTTCTCGATGTGACCGACGCTCGACACCGGATGGATCGGGCCGATGGGGGCCGAGGCGTCGAACGCCTTGCCGATTTCCCACGGACGTCCCATTTCACGCATCTTCATTTGCAGATCGCGACGCGTCATGTCGAGACCCACGGCGTAGCCCCATACGTGTTCGAGTGCCTGATCGAGCGGAATGTCCGAGCCAGCCTTGCCGATGACGGCGACCAGTTCGGCTTCGTAGTGATAGTTCGACGTCTGGGACGGGTACTTCAGCTCGAGCGTTTCGCCGTAGGCCACCGGCAGCACGGCATCGGCCGGCTTGCAGAAGAAGAACGGCGGTTCGCGGTCGGGATCGAAGCCCATTTCACGGGCGTGGGCGGCGTAGTTGCGGCCAACGCAGTACACACGTCGCACGGCGAACTGATCGTTGCTGCCGACGACGGGAATGGCGACGGTGGCGGGCGGAGCGAAGACGAAGGACATGGTGTTTGACTCGACGAATTAAGGTAAAGACGGTGGCAACGTGCGCGGGTCAGTCAGACGCCGGAGGCACGCAGCCGGTATAGGGGGGCGTTCGTGCCCGGCTCAGGTGCGCGATTCGCGCAGCAGGTTCAGGGCGGCGAGTACCGGGCGATCCGAGTAGCTGAACAGCACGGCGTCTTCGAGCGCGGCGAGTTGCACCGGCGCCCATGACGGCACGACGAAATGATCGCGCGGCTCGAACTGGAACACCTCGTCGCCAATGCGCACGGTGCCGCGACCTTCGACCACCGAGAAGACCGTCGCATCGGTGCTGCGATAGGTCTTGCCCTGGAAGCCGGCGGGCAGGTATTGCATGAACGTCGCCATCGTCGGCATCGGCCAGCCGCCGGTCGCCGGGTTGACGTAGCGCAGCTTGATGCCGTCCCACGGATCGAGTTCGCCGTTGCGATATAGCGTGTCGAGCGCTTCGCGCGAGCGGGCGTACGGATAGCTGAAGATCGGTGAGGTCGGATCGCTCACCTTGTGGTGCACCGGCAGCATGTTGAATCCGTAGCGCGCAAAGCTGTCGCCCTCGGGGCGCTGCACCGGCTGCTGCGCTTCGGGGTAGTTTTCGGCAAAGCCCGCATCAAAGTACTGCACGAGCGGGATGTCGAGGCCGTCGAGCCAGACGACCGGCTCGCCGTCCGCCGGGTTGCCGTGGTCGTGCCACGTCCATGACGGCGTGATGATGAAGTCGCCCGGATGCATGGTGGTGCGCTCGCCGTTCACCGCCGTCCACGCGCCGCGGCCTTCCACGATGAAACGCAGGGCCGATTGGGTGTGACGATGGCTCGGCGCGATCTCGCCCGGCAGAATCAGTTGCAGTCCGGCATAGAGCGAGCCGGTGATGCTCGACGAGCCCGGCGTGCCCGGGTTCTGCAGAATCAGCACGCGGCGCACGGCCTCTTCGGCACTGATGACGCTTCCCGCTTCCATCACCAGCGGACGCACCTCGTCGTATTTCCAGATGGCGGGTACCACGCGCGGGCGCGGCTGCGGCGGCACGAGGCTGTGCAGCGATTCCCACAACGGGGCCATGTGATTGCGGCCGATGTGCTCGTAATAGGCAGCGCGCTCGGCGCTGGGGGCGCGTTCGGTCATGCGTGTCTCCGTGTCGGTAGGGAGCCCGGTCAGCTTGTCGGACAAGCTCAGCCAGCAGGGGCTTGCGGGTCTATGGATAGCGTTATACTCGGCGAGACATATTCTTTGAAATGAATAAATCATCGGATCCATACGAAAAAACGTATGGCTAGGGCGATTTTGAGGGTGCCTGAGGGGTGCCCGGAGACTGCGCATGGATTGGACCCATCGTCTGCGTCTGCGCAATTTGCAGATGCTGCTGACCCTCGCGGAGACCGGCAACATGAGCCAGTCCGCGGCATTGCTCAATACGACGCAGCCCGGTTTGTCGAAGTGGCTCAGGGATCTGGAGGACGATATCGGCCTGCCGTTGTTCGAGCGTCAGGCGCGCGGTTTGCGTCCGACGGCCTACGGGGAAGCCCTGATCGAACATGCCCGGCGGATCGAAGCGCAACTCGACACAGCGCGCGACGATCTCGACGCCATGCGCGAGGGTGGCAGCGGGCTGGTGGCGATCGGCACGTCGGGGGCATCGTCGGCGGACACGGTGCCGCTGGCGGTGTTGCTGCTCCTGCAACGCATGCCGCGCGTGCAGGCGCGGGTGATCGAAAACACGATGGACCGGCTGATGAATCAGCTCGCGCATAGCGAGATCGACATTGTCGTCGGGCGCTCTGCCCCGGAATTACAGGACCGCAATGTCCGCGCCGAGGCGCTGTATCTCGAGCCGCTGCATTTCGTCGCGCGGGCACGCCACCCTGTCTTTACGCTCGATCGGGTGGACTGGCCCGACATGCAGCGTTATCGCTGGGTGGTCTGGCCGCGCGGCACACCGATTCGCAACGCGCTGGAGACGGCGCTTGCGGAGGCCGGGTATCCGCTGCCGAACGACACCGTCGAATCGAACTCCACGATTCTCAACCTTACGTTGCTCAACAACAGCGACATGATCGGTCTGGCGTCGCATCGTACGGCGAGCCGCTTGCAGGCGCTCGGCGCGTTGCGCATCGTGCCGTTGCGACTTGCCGGATTCGGCGCGATCTCGATGTACTGGCGTGACGACGGCGCGAATCGTGCGGCGGTGGCGGCAGCACTCGAATGCCTGCGCAGCGCGGCGACGCGCTCGACCGGCGACGCGATTGCGGGCGTCGTCGGCGAAGGGTGAATTCTCCGGCGCCAGTGCCGGGCTGCCGTTTGCTACACTTGCCGCCTGTCGAAGTCACTCTCTCGGGGCATCAATGATCGGCCGCATCTCAGGCACCTTGCTGGAAAAAAATCCGCCGCATATTCTGGTCGACTGCCAGGGCGTGGGCTATGAAATCTCGGTGCCGATGAGCACGTTCTTCAACCTGCCGAACCTGGGGGAGCGCGTGACGCTGCTCACGCAATTCATCGTGCGCGAAGACGCGCAACTGCTCTTCGGCTTCGGCTCGCCGGACGAGCGCAATACCTTCCGCGAACTGCTCAAGATTTCCGGCGTCGGCGCACGGACGGCGCTTGCCATTCTCTCGGGCATGAGCGTGGCGGACATCGCGCAGGCGGTCACGTTGCAGGAGTCGGGGCGTCTGACCAAGATTCCCGGCATCGGCAAGAAGACGGCCGAACGGCTGCTTCTCGAACTCAAGGGCAAGCTGGGCGCGCAACTCGGCACGGTGCCCGGCACGGCGACGCCGCACGATCACAAGAGCGACGTCGTCAATGCGTTGCTCGCGTTGGGTTACTCCGACAAGGAGGCGCTTGCCGCCGTCAAGTCCGTGCCCGACGGCACGAGCGTGTCTGACGGTATCAAGCACGCACTCAAGTCGCTCTCGAAGGCCTGAGCACAACAGGCGCCGGCCTGTCCGGCCGGGACGTGAAGACGACGCGACGCGCACGGGAAGTGGGCGCGAACAGGCAGTGAGGAAACGGCATGCAACTGCGATGGCTTGAAGACTTTGTCGAACTCGCACGCACGCGCAGTTTTACGCGCGCGGCGGAGAACCGTTTCGTCACGCACCCGGCGTTCGGCCGACGCATCCGAGCGTTGGAGACGTGGGTGGGCACGCGACTGGTCGAGCGCAGCAAGCCGCTGGAACTCACCGCCGCCGGCACGGTGTTTCTCGACGCCGCCACCAACGCGCTCGACATTCTTCACAGCGCTCGCACGCAATTGCAGGACGCCGCGCCCACGCTCGAAAACAATCTGAAGATCGCGACCGGCCGCACGCTGGCGGCCACGTTCTTTCCCGACTGGTATGACGAGACGGTTTCGCGCATCGGCTTCTTCACGGCCACGCTTTCCACGAGCGGCGCGGAAGAGGCCATCCTGCGGCTCGCTGCCGGCGAGGCCGATCTGCTCATCGTGTATTCGAGCGCGCACACGCGGTTGCTTATCGATCAGGAGCGCTACGACTGGCTGAGCGTCGCGCGCGAGGTCCTGGTGCCGGTGAGTGCGCTCGACGCCAAAGGCCGCGCGAAGTATCGGCTGGCGGCCGGGCCGTCACCGATTCCCTGGTTGGCGTTCACCCGCACATTGACGTTGCGCGCGGTGCTCGCCCGTCATCTGGCCGAGATGCAGAACCGGCCCACGCTCAAGCCCGTCTATCAGGCCGACTCCTACGAAGCCATTCTGGCGATGGCGCGACGCGGCGCCGGTATCGCGTGGCTGCCGCAACGGCTCGTGGCAGACGATGTGGCCCGCGGCACGCTTGCTATCGTGGGCGGCAAGGACTGGCAGATCGGCTTCGATATCGCGCTCTACCGGCGCCGGCATCAGCCGCACCCTGTGCTCGACGCCATCTGGCAGAGTGCGCGTCAGGCGTCGGGCGACGACGCCTGAGTTCGCGCAACGGCGCTTGCGCCGGTGAGACGGTGAGGGGGAGGTAGCGCAGGGCCGTCGCGCGGGCGGTGGGGCGTGCCCGCGCGAGGTGAAGCGAAGATGGCGAAGGCGAGACGCTGCGGCGCTCGCCCCGGCCATCGGGATCAATGCTCGTGATGCAGGTACTTCGCCTGACGCGGCAGTCGCAGGCTCACGAGGAACGCCACGATCATCATGCCGGTCACGTACCAGTAGAACGTCGGCTCCATGCCGGCCTTCTTGAGGCCGAGCGCCACATATTCGGCCGAACCGCCGAAGATGGCGTTGGCTACCGCGTAGGCCAGACCAACACCCAGCGCCCGCACTTCGATCGGGAACATCTCCGCCTTCACGATGCCGCTGATCGACGTATAGAAGCTCACGATGGCGAGCGCCAGACAGATCAGAAGAAACGCCGCAGTCGGGCTCTGCACCGTCTTGAGCGCCGTGAGGATAGGCACCGTGGCAATCGCGCCGAGTGCGCCGAAGAGCAGCATGTTGTTGCGGCGGCCAATCTTGTCGGACAGCATGCCGAAGATCGGCTGCATGCACATGTAGACGAACAGGCAGCCCGTCATGATGTAGCTGGCCGTTTTGATCGGCATGCCGGCCGTGTTCACCAGATACTTCTGCATGTAGGTGGTGAAAGTGTAGAAAATCAGCGAACCGCCGGCGGTGTAGCCCAGCACCGTGAAGAACGCCGCCTTGTGATGGCGGAACAGCCCGGCAATCGAGCCCGCGTCGCGATTGTTGCGGCTCGCACTCGTCGACGTCTCGTGCAGCGTACGACGCAGCATCAGGGCCACGACCGCCGTGATCGCACCGACCACGAACGGAATGCGCCAGCCCCAGGCCTTGAGTTCGGCCTCATCGAGCAGTTGCTGGAGAATCACGACCACGAGCACGGCGAGGAGCTGACCGCCGATGAGCGTCACGTACTGGAACGACGAGAAGAAGCCGCGACGGCCCTTGAGCGCCACTTCACTCATGTACGTCGCCGTGGTGCCGTACTCGCCACCGACCGACAGGCCTTGCAGCAGACGCGCGAGCAGCAGCAGCGCCGGAGCCCAGTTGCCGATGCTGGCGTACGTCGGAAGCGACGCGATCAGCAGCGAGCCGAAGCACATCATCGTCACCGAGATGACCATTGAGTTCTTGCGGCCGTTGCGGTCGGCGATCCGGCCGAAGATCCAGCCGCCGATAGGCCGCATCAGGAAGCCGGCCGCAAAAATCCCCGCCGTATTGAGCAACTGCGCGGTGGGATCGGAACTCGGGAAGAACGCCGGGGCGAAGTAGATCGCGCAGAACGCATAGATGTAAAAGTCGAACCACTCGACCAGATTGCCCGACGACGCCGCGACAATCGCGAACACGCGTTTGCGGACTTCTTCCGGGGAGGGCGGTTGGGTGGCCATGGCGGCTTCGGCTGTAGCTGTGTCTCTCATTTCTACTGGCGATGGGGTATCGCATTGATAACTACGTTTGCAACATGACGCGGAGTCGCGTTTGCCTCATATGCACTTCATATATGAATGACCAAACCACTATCGCGTCGCGGGGGCGGGGCCACTATAGCGGGTGTCGGCGGGGGCCGACAATGCCCGCATGCCGGATTGATTGTTGTGAATATTGAAATAATCGCGTCGATTGTTGCGTCGCAGCATGGTGATGGTGCCCGCCGGACGGCGGGTTGCGCGAACATCCGGGGCGTTTCAATAGCCGGGCCAAGACCTCTGAAAGCCGCAAAAATATTTTTGGATGCACGACGGCGCATGCGGGCCGGTGGGCTTATGCGCGAACGTCGTGTGCATTTCTGTGGTGCATTCATAAGCATTTCGATAAGAAATGCTTAGACGCGAACCACGTGGCCGGTACGATCGGGGGCCGCATATCTCAAAGCCTCGCGCCTTTTCGTGAGGCGCCCCTCCCGAAGTCATGCAAGGCGATACGTTATTGATCAAGTCGGGCGGCGCTGCCGCACTGACCGAGTGGCAGCACCATTTCGCGCGGCTGATGCCCGGCCTGCGCGTATATGGATGGGACGATCCGTTCGTCGATGCGCGCTGCGTGAAGTATGCGCTGGTCTATCAGCCCGAGCATGGCCGTCTTGCGCACTATCCGCGTCTGCGCCTGATCCTGAGCGCTGCCGCCGGCGTCGACCATATTCTTGCTGACCCGGCGCTACCGGCGGACGTCCCTATCGTCCGGATGGTGACGCAGGAGACACGCGAGCGCATGAGCGACTTCGTGACGTTCGCCGCGCTGGCCGCCGTGCGGGACATGCCGGCCATCGTTGCCGCGCAGCGAGACGGCCGATGGGCCAACGAGCTGACCGGACGCCTCGCCCGCGATACGCGTGTGAGCGTGCTCGGTCTGGGGGAGCTGGGGCGTGCCGTCGCCACCCGTCTGCATGCCAATGGTTTTCGGGTCAGCGGCTGGGCGCGTGCGCCGAAGGCGCTTGCCGATGTGCGGGTGTTCGCCGGGCAGGCGCAACTCGACGCCTTGCTCGCCGAGACCGATATTCTCGTCAATCTGCTGCCCGACACGCTCGCGACGCGAGGCATTCTCGGGCGCAAGCTGTTTGCACGTCTGCCGGCTGGCGCCAGCCTGATTCAGGTGGGGCGCGGGGCCCATCTCGACCGGCAGGCGCTGATCGACGCGCTCGACAGCGGCCGTCTGCGCTCGGCCGTCGTCGACGTGTTCGACATCGAGCCGTTGCCGCCCGACGACGCGTTGCGGCGTCACCCGAAAATTCTCGTGACCCCTCACGTCGCGTCGAGTGTGTCGTATGCGGCGCGGGCACGTCAGGTGGCCGACGTGCTGGGTGCACATCTGCGCGGCGCACCGCTGCCATTCGTCTACGACGCTCTGCGAGGGTACTGACACCATGCCCTCTGCCTCACGCGACACCGATGACACCGCAGCGATAGCGCGCGGCGACGACGCTTACGAACGCATTCGGCATGACGTGCTGACCTGCGTCATCATGCCGGGCGCTATCGTGAGCGAGGCCGAGTTGATGCGTCGTTATGACATCGCGCGCACGAGTTGCCGCGTGGCGCTCGTGAGGCTTGTTCATGAGGGGTTTGCGCGCGCAATTCCGCGACAGGGGTATCGCATCTCGCCGATCACGCTGGCCGATGTCGAGGAAATCTTCACCTTGCGCGCACAGCTCGAACCGATGGCGGCAAGACTCGCCTGCGGCAACGTGGACACCGAATTGCTCCAGCGTCTGGACGACGCCTGCGAGGCGCCTCACGTCCACGAACCCATCGGTCATCAGATCGAGTGGTTTCTGCACACCAACCGGAAGTTTCATCTGACGATTGCCGCCGCGAGCGGAAATGCGCGGCTCTATCGCACGCTGGCCGCGCTGATGGACGACATGGCGCGCCTTGTCTCGCTCGGCTTCGGCGTGCAGGGCATCCGCCCGCGTATCGAGCACGATCACCGGGCCATCATCTCGGCCTTCGTGACGGGTGACGCCGCTCGCGCGGAAGCGCTCGCACGGCAGCATATCGAGACCTTTCTTCAGCAGACCAAGGATCAGGTTTTCGCCAGTCTCTCGACATCGGGCACCTGGCTGCCGTACTTTTCGATTGCCGATCTTCGCCGATAGGCAGGCCGTACGCCCACCCTATTCGCCTTATGCGGCGGAGCGCGTGCCGGCCGGTACGCTTTGCTCCCGCCGTCGGCCCGGAATGGCGTCGAGCAGGGTGCGCGTATAAGGATGCGACGGCGCGCGGAAAATCGCCGCAGTGTCGCCATACTCGACCACGCTGCCCGACTTCATGACGGCGAGCGAGTCGCACAGTTGCGCTGCGATGCGCAAGTCGTGCGTGATGAAGATCATCGACAACCCCAGCTCTGCCTTCAGACGGGCGAGCAGCCGCAGCACCTGCGCCTGAACCGAGACGTCGAGCGCAGAGACCGGCTCATCCGCCACCAGCACTCTCGGACGCATCGCCAGCGCACGTGCCAGCCCGATGCGCTGCCGTTGGCCGCCCGAGAATTCATGGGGGAAGCGATCGAGCGCGTCGGCGCTCAAGCCCACGAGTTCGAACAGTTCGAGCGCATGCTCGTGCGCCACGCGCGCCGGTTCGCCGCGCGCAATCGGTCCCTGCGTGACGATGTCTCCGACCCGGCGACGCGGATTGAGCGAACTGAACGGGTCCTGAAACACCATCTGGATATCGAGCGCCGTACGACGCGCGCCGGCGTCGAGCGCAGTCGAGGCCAGATCGGTGTCGCGATAGAGGATGCGACCCGCGTCGGGCGTCATCAACCGGAGAATCGAGCGTGCCAGCGTCGATTTGCCCGAACCGCTTTCGCCGACGATCCCCAATGTCTTGCCATTGCCCACTTCGAGACTGACATCGCGCAACGCCGCTGCCTCTGCCTGCTTCCTCTTGCCGAGCCAGCCATGCTTTGCGTAAGTCTTATGCACCTGCTCGATGCGCAATACGGGTGGCGTGCCGTCGTCCCGTTGGGTCGTGGTGGCACTCACCGGCCCCGAGGGGGAAGGCAACGCAGGCACCGCCGCGATCAAGGCACGTGTGTAGGCATGGGAGGGGTGCGTGAGGACGGCATCTGCGGCACCTTGCTCGACGATCTCGCCATGCCGCATGACCGCGACGCGATCGGCGATTTCCGCCACCACACCGAAGTCGTGCGTAATGAATAGTACGCCGGTGCCCTTGCGTTGCTGAAGCTCGCGGATGAGGGTGAGAATCTGCGCCTGCGTGGTGACGTCGAGCGCTGTGGTCGGCTCGTCTGCGATCAGGAGTTCGGGTTCCAGTGCGAGGGCCATCGCGATCATGGCGCGCTGACGCTGACCGCCGGAGAGTTCGTGCGGATAGCGCTTCGCGGCTTCCGAGGGCGACGCAATGTGCACGGCGTCGAGCCACGCCAGCGTGCGGGCGCGAATGGCGCTGCCCGGCAGGCGAGTGTGCGTGCGATACACCTCGGCGATCTGGTCGCCGATGGTGCGCAGCGGATTGAGCGCGGTCATCGGCTCCTGAAAGATCATGCCGATGCGCGCGCCGCGCCAGCGGCGGCGCTCGGCTTCGGCCAGTGTCAGAAGATTGCCTTCGCCCTCCCATGCGATCCGCCCCGCGCTGACTTGCACACCTGAAGGCAGCAAGCCGAGCAAGGCGCTGGCGGTCATCGATTTCCCCGAACCGCTTTCCCCGACCATACACAGAATCTCCCCGCGCGCGAGCGAGAACGAGACGTCGCGCAGTGCCTGCGGGCGATCTGCATTGGGCGGCAGGTCGAGGGTGAGATGTTCGACGTCGAGCAGAGTGGTCATGGTGGGCTGTCCGTAAGGTTCGCAACGGGTAGCGAAGCAGCGTGGCGCTCAGAGGCGCTGACCGCCGCTCGCGTCGAGGGATTGACCGGTGATCCAGCGGCCGGCATCGCTGGCGAGAAATGCCACGATGTCGGCGATGTCGCGCGGCTCGCCAACGCGTCCCAATGCGACGGTCTGCGCAATGGCCTCGCGCGCGACGGGATCGCTCGCGCGCTTGTTCAGATCGGTGGCCGTGGCGCCCGGCAGCACCGCATTGACTGTGATGCCTCGTGCACCGAGATCGGCGGCGAGCAGCAGCGTGAGGGCTTCAAGGCCGGCTTTCGCAGGCGCATAGACGCTCATCTCCGGGTAAGCCGCGCGAGTCCCCATCGAGGAAATGTTGATGATGCGACCGCCGTCGCGCAGATGACGCAGCGCGTGCTGGATCAGAAAGAAGGGCGACTTGAGGTTGACTTGCAGCACGCGGTCGAAGACGTCAGGCGTCACGCCATCGATGCGCGAGCGCAATCCCACACCGGCGTTGTTCACGAGGATGTCGAACTGCGGGGGCAGGTCATGGGCGGCCAGCGTATCGGCGAAACGCTCCACCAGTGCGAGCGCGCCGCCGACAGACGCCAGGTCCGCTTGTACGGCAAACGCACGGGCACCGCTCGCGCGCAGTTGTGCGACGAGTGTCTCGGCGTCGCTCGCCGCCGCGTTGTAATGCACGCCGACGGTCGCACCGCGAGCGGCGAGTGCCGTGGCGATGGCGCGTCCGATGCCGCGGCTCGCGCCGCTCACAAGCGCGACCTTGCCGTCGAGACGGATCGGATCGGTGGTATCGGGCAGAAGACTCATGACGCGAGGGCTCCGGAAAGTGCGAGGTTGTTGTCACGGTCGTCACTCCATCCACGAGAGGCTTCGAGCGTGCGGGCCTGTTGCAGCAGGGCGTGGCGATCGACCTTGTTGGTGCCCGCCCACGGCAGTTCGGCCACGAAGGCCACGCGGCGCGGGTGCTGATACGCGGGGCCGTTGGCGAGCGCGTGTTGCCTGAGAGCTTCCACGCTCAGCGTGCTGCCCGACTGACGCACCACGAAGGCGACGGGCACGGCGGCGCGCTCCTCGTCGGGTAGCGGCACGACGCTGGCCTGCCGCACTTCCGGGTGCGCTTCGAGCAACTTTTCGACTTCCACCGGATAGATGTTCTCGCCCGCGCAAACAAACATGTCGTCGGCGCGCCCGACGAAATAGAAGAAGCCGTTGGCGTCGCGCCGCATCACGTCGCCGCTGTAGTACCAGCCGTCGTCGAGCACCTGCGCCGATTTCTCCGGCAGACGGTGATAACCGCGCATGACCGCCGGGTTGCGCATGCACAGCACGCCCTGAGTCGCATCGGGGCCGTCGACGAGCTTCACGGCGTCTGGCGAGAGCGGGTAGCCGAGCGCGAGCGGCGGCAGCGCAATGCCGTCAGGGTGCGGGCCGAAGATGCTCGGCCCGGCTTCCGTCGTGCCGTAACCATGGTGGATGTGCGTATGTGGGAACGCGGCCTGAATCCGGTCGAGCAACGCAGCGCTCATCGGCGCGGAGCCGAGCATCACGCGTTTGAGAGCGGACACGTCGCGTCCGGCGAGCGTCTGGGGATCTTTGACGAGGCGGGCGAACATCGTCGGCACGGCGGTCAGCACCGTGATCCGATAGCGTTCCAGCGCGTCGACATACGACGCCACGTCAAACGACGGCAGGATGACGAGCGTGCCGTTCGCCGCAAACGCGCGCTTCGCCATGAAAAGGCCATTCATATGAAACAGCGGTTGCGCAAGCAGATAGCGCTCATCCACCGCGTTTTCGGGGCGCATGTAAGTGGCGCCCAGTGCCCAGAGTTGCCCCGCATGCGTGAGCGGCACACCCTTAGGCTTGCCGGTCGAGCCGGACGTGTAGAGCATTTGGGCGACGTCGTCGTGCGAGGGACGTACCGAGTCGAAGCCGGCCGGCGGAATCTGCGCAGCGAAGCCCTCGGGGCCGTCGTCGTCGAAGTCGATGACCGGCACGCGCGAGGCAAGCGCATCGTGACGTGCACCGTCGACAAAGGCGAGCGAGATACCGGCATCGTCGATCACGTAGTCGAGAATCTCGCGCGATTGTTTGATATTGACCGGCACGGCCACGTACCCGGCCCGCATGATGCCGAAATAGGCGATCAGATATTCGGCGCGGTTAAGCGATGCGATGGCCACATGCGCGCCGTCGGGCAGGCCGCGCGCGCGCAGCGCAGTGGCGACGCCGCCTGCCAGCCGATCGATCTCGGCGTGCGTGTAGTGACGCGGTTGACGATCGTCCCGAAGGTCGATGATCGCCGTCGAGTCGAGGTTGAGGGTTCGGTCGACGAGATCGCCGAGGTTATGCCAGCGGTGAGTCATAGGAATCGGAAGCGCAAAAAAAGGGACATGGGGGCCGGCGCGGGAGGCGCAATCAGCGCTTTCGCAGCGCGGGGTTCAGAGCGTCGTTCAGGCCGTCGCCCACGAGATTGAGCGCGAGAACGGCGAGCATGATGGCGAGGCCCGGTTCGGCACACAGGTACCAGGACGAGCGGATCAGCGTACGGCCTTCGCCGATCTGCCGGCCCCAGCTCGCCACGTTCGGGTCGCCTAGTCCGAGAAACGACACCACCGATTCGTAGAGAATCGCGCCTGCGACCACGAGCGTGCCCATCACCAGTACCGGCGGCAGCGCATTCGGCAACACCTCCCGCAGCGCGATGCGCCACGGCGAGAGTCCGACGGTGCGGCATGCCTGCGCGAACTCGCGCGACTTGAACGACAAACATTCGGCGCGCGTGAGGCGGGCGATGGCGGGCCACGACACCAGCGCCACGGCGATGATCGTGTTCTCGATGTGCGGGCCGAGAATGGCGACCACCGTCAATACGAAGACAACATTCGGCACGATCTGGAACAACTCGGTCAGACGCATGAGCACTTCGTCGATCCAGCCACCCCACCAGGCTGCGATGGCGCCGATGGACACACCGATGACGGTAGCGGCCACGCTCGCGACGAGGCCGATGGCGAGTGTGGCGCGCGCACCGTGCACGAGCATGGCAGCGATGTCGCGGCCGAGCGCGTCGGTGCCGAGCGGGTATTGCCATTGCTCGAAAGGCCAGATTTCGGGCGCAGCGACGATGCGCAGCGGATCGCCCGGATACCACCATCCGGCGCACAGCGCGACGAAGACAACGACGGCGAGCAACAACGCCCCCGCGAGTGCGCCGCCGTGGCGGGCGAATTGCCGCCAGAAGCCGGCCCTTCGCCGTGACGGACGATGCAGGGCGAGCGTGGCGGACGATGCGCCCGTAGTGCGTGTGTCGTGTGCGGGTTCGGCGGAAGACGTCATGGGACAGCCCGGTTCGTTACGGTAAAGCACTGCGGAAATTCAAGAGGCGTGCGTGCGAATGCGAGGATCGAGCCGTGTGTAGACGAGATCCACCGCGATGTTCGCGACGATGACCAGCGCCGAGCTGAGCACGAGCAGTCCCAGCACCACGGGATAGTTGCGGCTCATCACGCTGTCGAAGAGCACCCCGCCGATGCCGGGCCAACTGAACACGGCCTCCACGACGATGCTGCCCCCCAGCACGGTGCCCAGTTGCAGCCCCAGCAGAGTAATGACCGGCAGCATCGCGTTGCGCACCATGTGCCGGGTAATCACGGCGCGGCGCGTGAGACCTTTCGCCTGCGCGGTGCGCACGTGATCCTGGCGAGCGACTTCGAGCATCGACGCGCGCATGACGCGTGCATACGTGGCGGCATAGAACAGGCCGAGGGTCAGCGCGGGCAGCGCAAGGTGATGCAGCACGTCGAGCGAGGCGTGCCACGCGCCGGCGGCCCCCGTGCCGTAGTCCATGCCGATGGTCGTCATGCCGCCTACGGGAAACCAGCCGAGCTTTACCGAGAACAGGATGATGAGCATGATCCCCAGCCAGAAGCTGGGGGCCGCGAAACACACGACGGCGGCGACCGACACGAGTGTGTCGCGCCACGTGTTCACGTTGACGGCAGCGACGACGCCAGCCGTCACGCCGACGATCACGGCGATGGCGAGGCTCGCCAACATCAACACCAGCGTGGCGGGAAGATGCGCCATGATGACGTCGAACACCGGCAGGTTGTGGCGATACGAGTAGCCGAGATCGAGATGCGCCACCGCATCGATGTAGTGGAGCAGTTGCTGCCACAGCGGCTTGTCCATGCCGTAGGTCACGCGCAGACGTTCGATCAGCGCGGGGTCCGTGACCTGCTGTTCGGCGGTCATGACGTCGAGCAGCGTGCCCGGCACCGACTGGATCAGGCAGAAGTTCATGACGATCACACCGAGCAGCAGCGGAATCGCCTGCACGACTCGGCGCAAGAGCAAGCGCGTCACCATGACAGCGGTCTCCTCACGAGGCGAGCCAGACGTCGGCCAGCGCGTCGCCCTGCACGTTGGCGCTGGTCGTCGCACGCCGCACGTTGGTGCGCGAGAGCGTGAACGATTCCATCTCGACCAGCGGCACGAGTGGCACATCGGTCGCGGCCAGACGCGCAAAGTCGTGCGCGAGCTTCTGCCGCTTCGTGTTGTCGGTCTCGACGGTAAGACGGTCGACGAGCGTATCCATCGCCGGATTCGAATACCCGGTGGCATTGCGGAAAGCGGCGCCCTTGACGATGCCGTCCGTCGTATAAAGCTGCGTGACTACCGGCACCAGCTCAAGCGGTGCGGTGAAGTTCGACACGGCGATGTCGTAGTCGTAATCGCTGTAGATGCGCTTGAGCGACGTAGCGCGGTCGAGCGAGTCGAGTTTCACGGTAATGCCGACGTCCTGTAGCGCCTGCTTCAGATACTGGCCGAGCTTGGCGTTCTCTTCGAACCACGCGGCGGCCACCAGATTGATCGAGAAGCGCGAGCCGTTCTTGCGTGGCAGACCGGCGGCGTCGAGCAGTGCGTTGGCCTTCGCGGGGTCGAACGGGTACTTAGGCACGTCGTCGGTGAAGAACAGCGGGTTGCTGCGGAAAATGGGCGAGACGGCCGGCTTGCCGCGACCGAAGTAGATCGTGTCGATGATGAACTTGCGGTCGATGGCGTGCAGAATCGCCTGACGCACTTCGCGCCGCTTGACGTGTTCGCGTCGCTGATTGAACTCGACCGTCACTGTCCACGCGGCATTCTCGTAGCCCTTCGTTTCCACCGCGATCTTGCCCGTCTTCACGAGCCGGTCGATGTCGCGCGCTGGCACCGGATTGGAAAACGCGACACCCAGCTCACCGGTCTCGAGCGCGGCCGAGCGCGATGCCGGATCGCTCCACCAGCGAATGATGAGTTTGTCGGGGTACGGTTGTGCGGCGTTCCAGTATTGTTCGTTGCGCGCGTACGCGACGTGGCTGCCCCGCACCCACTGGCCATACTTCCAGGGGCCCGTGCCGATGGGCGCGTTGTTCAGGGGGTTCGTAATGATGTCTTTGCCGGCATACAGATGCTTCGGCACCAACACCTGATACTGCCCGGCGAGAATCGACTTGAAGAAGAACTCCGGCACCGGCGTGGAGAATTCCAGCTTGACGGTGTGCGCGTCCGGCGCGCTCACGCGCTTGAGCGCTTTGAGTGCAACACCTGCGGCAATCGGCTTCCAGTGCTCCTGCACGTTGTAGACGACGTCGTCGGCCGTGAAGGGCTTGCCGTCGTGCCACTGCACGTTCTTGCGCAGCGTGACGGTGTACGTTTTGAAGTCGCTCGACGCCCGCACGTCCGTGGCAAGCACCGGCTGGAACGCGAGCTTCTCGTCGATCTTCAGCAGCCGCTCGAGAATCTTCGTCGATGTCATGAACGGGCTGGAGCCGCCACCGCCCGGCACGAAGAGCGCCTGCGGTTCCAGTCCGCCCCAACTCGCCACGAGCGTGCCGCCGCGACGCGGCGCGGCATCCGCAGCTATCGCCTGGGTAGGCGAGACGAGCCAACCCGCGGTGCCCGCAAAGGTGGCTGAGGTGGCTGCCAGCGCACCGCTGGCGCTGCGATAAAGGAACTGACGTCGGGAAAGGCCCCGGGGATTACGCATGATGAACTCCGGAAAACGCGGCGCCCGTGCGTTCCCGCCGGCGCCTTCGATACTCAAAGCGGTGATCGTTGCCGCGCGCGCGTGTCTCAGGCGGGCGGCAACGTGGCGTAGCTCGCGCGGCCGATGGCGACCAGCGCGCCCTGTGCGTTGAACAGGTCGACGTCAGCTACACCGATGCTCTTGCCGAGACGGCGCACTCGGGCCACGGCGCGCAGATCGGTGTCGATGGCCGGGCGCAGGTAGTCGACGCGGAAATTGACCGTCGGCAGACCGCGTCCGACGAGCATGCCCACGGCGAAGTCGCCGACCGTGTCGATGACGGCCGCGAGCGGTCCACCGTGCCATTGACGCGTGCCGGCGCCGCGCTCGAACGCGGCCTGAAACGGGATATGGACGTCGATGGTCTGGGCATCGTGATCGAGCGCCGTGACGCGCATGCCGAGCCAGGCGATGAAGGTCGAGTTGTCGAAGGCTTGCTGTACCTGTTCGACGGACAGGGTCGTCGTCGCCGTGCTCATGCGCCCACCAGTACCTTGCCGACGATCTGGCGGTTTTCCAGCGAGGCGAGGGCTTGCGCACCTGCTTCCAGCGGCCACTTCTTGTCGATCAGCACGCGCAGCTTGCCGCTGGCGACCAGTTCGAGCAGTTCGTGGAGGTCTTCGCGTTCCCAGCCGTTCGAGCCGCGAATCTGCAACTCGAACGTCCAGATGAAGCGCAGGTCTTCCTTCGGATCGAAGCCCGCGGTGGCGCCGCAGGTCAGCACGCGGCCGCCCTGACGCAGCGTGCGCAGCGAGCGTGTCCAGGTGTCGCCGCCGGTGAAGTTCACAACGACGTCGACGCCGCCATTGACTGCTGCCCCGCGTCGGCGCGCCGCTTTGCCGTAGCGCGCCCGCACCACCTCGACGAAGTCTTCCTCGGTGTAGTAGATGATGTCGTCGGCGCCCAGTTCGCGCAGGCGTTCGCCCTTCTCGCGCGACCCGGCACAGGCGATGACTTCGGCACCTGCAAGCTTCGCGAGCTGCACCGCGCATACGCCCACACCGCCGCTCGCGCCGAGAATCAGCACGCGCTCGCCGGCTTTGACCTGACCGATGCGATGCATCATGCGCAGCGCCGTGCCGTAGGCGACAGGCAGCGCGGCGGCGTCGTCGAACGATACGCCGTCGGGCAAACGAACGAGTTGATGCTCGGGCACGCGGCACCGTTCGGCCAGACCGCCGTGGGTCGTCTCGCCAACGAGGCCACCCGTCACACGATTGATCGGATCGACCAACACCCGATCGCCGACCGACCAGCCCTGCACGCCGGGACCGATGCTCGCGATTTCACCCGCGACGTCCAGCCCGATGATGACCGGGAACGGCAGCTTGATGCCGGGCATGCCGCGGCGGGTAAACACGTCGTGATAGTTCAGCGAGGACGCGCGCACGCGCAGCACCACTTCGCCTTCGCCCGCAACGGGATCGGGAAAGTCGGTTTCCAGTTTCAGACGGTCGTTGTCGCCGTGTTCACGCAATACGATGGCTTTCATGTTGAGTCGAGAGTCGAATTCAGGGTGAGCGACGCCCTCGGGCAGTCGCCGATCCAAGTTGAAAAACGGGTGGGTTGGGGCGTTGTGCGGCTAGCCGCTAACGCTGCTAACGCCGTTCATGCGGCTCACGCCGCCGTGGCAAGTCCTTGCAATGCTTGCGCCGTGATCTGCAAGCCGTGCGTGAGCACGCTGTTGCGCCAGACGGACGAGATGGGCACGAAGGCATCGAGCACGTCGGCGCGCAACTGGCGGTCACGCACGGCGTCGGGATGCGCCTTGGCGCGCGAGCGCAGCCATTGGTCGAGACGGTTCGCAATGCTGGCGTTCGACCCTCGCGTGCCGAATTCCACCACGGCGCCGATGACCGGCCGCCCCTGCGCGAACTGCTCGACGCCACGGAACACCAGCCCCTGGTAGTCGGGACGGCGCAGGCCGTGCGGCCGTTGATCGAGCACCCGCTGCGCGCCCCACCAGCGTGCGGCTTCGCGCTGCGCGTAGCTGGCCTCGGCGTTGAAACACAGGAAGAACGGTTCGCCGTACTCGCCGATGCCCGTATGCCAGTCGATCAGGCCGATACGCTGTGCTTGCGACAGGTCGCGCTCGACGATGGTCTGCAACGTGACGTTCGACCATTCGCGTGCGCGTCCACCGTAGATGAGGCCATCGGCGTGCGTGTACTGGCCGCTTGCCAACGTATTGAACAGCGCATCCGGTCCGTGTTCGCTGCGGAACGCGTCGATGGCGAGTGCGCTTTGGGCAAGACCGTCGGTCGTCCATTCGGCCGGGATCAGATGATCGTGCAGCGACGCGTAGTGAACGTTGGCCGGATGCGCCCGGTCGTGGTCGATGAAGTTGCGGTTCAGATCGACGTTGTGCTCGGTGGTGCGCGTGGCGTGCGCGAAACCGTAGGGATTGAGCGCATGCACGAAGGTCACGGCGACATCGGCGGGCAAGGTCTTGGCGGCGTGTGCCAGCCATGCAGTCTGCACGGCAGAACCAGCCCCGCCTTCGAGGCCGTGCGTGCCGCTGATGGCGAGCAGTTGATGCGGTGCGTGAGCCGGACCGAGCCGGGCGACGTCGATACTCAGTTCGCTGCCGTCAGGGGCTTTGGCGTCGGGGTGAACATAAGTGCTCAGGCTGGCCCCTGCGTGGTCGGCAGCAGCACGAAAGCGCTGGCGGGCATCAGCATAGTCGACGCCGAACGCCTGCCACCAGGTCGGTTGTCCGCTCATGCGTCATCCCCTTCGACAAATTGGAGCGCCACGTGAAAGCCGTCCGCAGCGGCCACGAGGATGGCGCCGTCCTGAAGTATGGTCCACGGCACGCCGTTTTCTCGCAGCGTGGCTTGGGTCTGGGCGAGGGAACGGGTGCGCAGGATAAGGGCGACGTTGCGCTCGCTGCCGTCGTCGGTCGTCTCGACCTTACCGAAGCGTTGCTCGGCCTCGGCGGGCGTAACGAAGTGCACACGTGCGCGGCCGGCCGTGAACGAATAGCCCAGCGTACCGGTGGCCGAGAGTACGCCGGGGCCGAAGACACGGTCGTAAAGCGCGGCGGTGACCGCCGGGTTCGGCGATGCGATCACGAAGCCGACGATGTCGGTCACGCCGTTCGGATGGTCGCGCCATTCGTCGCGCCAGACGTGCTCGGGGGTGAAGTGATGGCAGAAGAAGGTGCGGCCGTTGCGAACGAGTTCGCTGGCCAGACGCACCGTCCGGAATCGGGCGTCTTGCGTGGTGCCGTCCGGCAACCGCACCGGGCGGAAGAATTCGGCGGGCGTTTCTACGCCGACGCCGCGCGCCTGCAATCCGGCGAACAGCCCGTGCGAGTCTTGCGTCTTGAACACAAGCCCGGTCAGACCTAGAGGGGCTTGGGTGACGTCTGGGCGTGCCGTCGACTTGCCCGCCTCGTAGCCGAGGAGTTCGAGGTAGTTTTCCCCGAAGATCGCCAGATGATTGCTGGTGCCGAGCGAATGGTGGCCTCGCTCGGTCAGGGCGAAGCCCAGACGGCGGTAGATGTCCACCGAGGCGTCGAGTTCGCCTTTGACGTTGATGACAACGTGATCGAGCACCGGTGCGGGAAGCTGGCTCATGCCCGACCTCCCGTGCGCCGACGACGGGGCAGCGCGATGGAGGCAGGGCAGGGGAAGGCGGCGGTGGCGACAATGGCGGCGATTAGCGCGCCTGAGGCAGAACGACTAGACACGACAGCTCCCAACAGAGAAAGAACGACGCGTCCATTCTAGAAGCCTTGGGGGTGTCGGCCCAAACGATGGATTTTGCTTTGCTTAGTGCCGGGCCTTGTGGTCGTGAGGTCCTCACGAGGCCCGGCGCGTGCCAGATGGGGCCGTCAGACCTTCGTATGAAACTGGGCGAGTAGATCGAGAAACAACTCAAGCGCACGCGTTCTCGGGCGCGAGGCTTCGGTGATGGCGCTGATCGAGTTCTCATACTCGGGGCCTGACGGCACCCGGGCGAGCGCGTAGCGCTTCGGAAACGACGCCGCGTAGTACTGCGGCAGCAGGCCGACGTAATGCCCGGACAGCACCAGCATGGCCACCGCTTCCAGTCCCGACGCCGTTGGCCCGCGCGTCAACCCCAGCGAGTGCAGCGCTTCATGGACGAACGGCTGGGTGCGATACACGAGCGGTAACGTCGACGCATCCTTGATCCGATGCCGCGCGACGTACAACTGATGACGCTCGATGAACAGCGGCTGGTAGTGAAACCCGGCTTCGCGCCGGTACATGCCGCGAATCGCGATCTGTACCCGGCGCTCGCGCAAGGCGAGGTCGAGTTCGTTGAACGTCATGACGGTCAGCTCGACCTTCACGTCGGGGGCCCGCGCCTTGAGCGCTGCCAGCGCCTCGGGAATATGGCAGCCCACGTCGGACACGATGTTCTCCACCATACCGATGGACAGTGTGCCCGACAGTACCCCTCGCACCGCGTCGATTTCGGGACGAATTCGCTCCAGAGATTTCAGTGCGTCGCGCGCCAGCTCCAGCGCGACCTTGCCCGCATGTGTCAGCACGAATCCGGACGGCCCGCGTTCGCAAAGGCGTGTGCCCAACGTCTCCTCGACCTCCCGGATGTGCCGGCTGATTGAGGCCTTCGACATGTTCAACTGCTTCTCTGCCGCCGCAAAGCCGCTGGCCTGCGCCACCGCGCAGAAGATGCGTAACGAGCGCAGGTCGCGTTCGCTGAAGTCACGATTCGCCAAGGGTTAACTCCCACACGAACCGCCCAAACCGTTGCGGATGGCTCGTCTCAAAAGGTTTCGTTTTTTGAAACCATACCAATAAAAAAATCATTTTTCATGATCTTTTTGCCCGCATACATTGGGTTGCACAGGCGCATCACACCGATGCACCAGACCCATTCGACACCCACACGACGCGAGAGGCAAGCTATGAAGACCTGGTCCAGACGATCCTTTGTGAAGGCGACGCTTGCATCCGGCGCCGCATTGGCGCTTCCGGCACTGCCGACGCTCGCCTACGCCGAAGGCGGTACCCTCGCCGACATCAAGAAGCGGGGCAAGCTGACGGTCGGTACGGAAGCGGCCTACGAGCCGTTCGAGTTCGTGGAGAACGGTCAGGTGGTCGGGTATGGACACGACGTGCTGGAATTGATGGCGGCGAAGCTCGGCGTGAAGCTCGAGCAGATGAACCTGCCGTTCCAGGGGCTGCTGCCCGGCTTGATGTCGCACAAGTTCGACTTCGTTGCGACGAGCGTCGGCATTACGCCGGAGCGCGCCAAGCGATTCGCCTTCAGCCAGCCGGTGGGTGTCGTGCGCTCAGTCCTGATGGTGCGCGCCGACGACGTTGCGATCAAGCAGGACATGGACATTGCGGGCAAGACCATCGGCACGCAGATGGGCTCGTCGTCGCAGCCGGTGGCAGATGAATTCGAGAAGGAATTGAAGGAAAAGACGGGCAAAGGCTATGCGGGCACGCGATTGTTCCAGGCGTATCCCGACGTTTCGAACGCCCTGGCCAACAAGACCATCGATGTGGCGTTGATGCCGTCGAACATCGCGGCCGTTCAGATGCGCAAGCAGCCTAACGTGTTCCGCATCGCCAGCACCATCGGACAGCCGAAGTTGCTGGCGTGGGTTGCCAATCCCAACGATCTCGAGATCCGCAAATTCATCAACGATTCGCTGGATGAATTCCGTGCCAGCGGCAAGCTGGCGGCGCTGCAGAAGAAGTGGTTCGGCGGCCCGATGGAGACGCCGCGCGAGAACTATCTCCCGCAAGGCGCCATTTGACGGCCGGCGCCATGTTCGACCGGCTCGGTATGGGCGGCGTGATCGCGCCGTTTCTCGAAGGTGTGGTGTCCGGAACGGCGATCACGCTGGCCGCTTCGGCTGGCGCCTTTGTCATTGGTCTGGCGCTGGGCATCGTGCTGCTGCTCGCACGCATTTCGCCGTTTGCGCCGTTGCGCGCGCTCGTCGTGTTGTGGGTGAGCCTGATCCGGGGTACGCCGGCACTGATTCACATGCTGATCGCGTACTACATGGTGCCGGCACTGCTCGACATTTCGATCTCGCCCATCACGGCCGGGGTCGCGGCGCTTGCGTGCAACACCAGCGCCTACATTGTCGAGATTCTGCGCGGCGCACTCGGCACGATCTCGTCCGGACAACGGGCGGCGGCTTACGCGATGGGCATGCGAACCTCGCAGGTCTGGAGGCACGTGTTGTTGCCGCAGGTCATCTACCGGGCGATTCCGCCGCTCACCAGCGAGTTCACGATCTTGCTCAAGGCGTCGTCGCTGATGTCGATCATCGCCGTACCGGAGTTGGCGACCGTCGCACGCAATGCTACGTTGCAGACCGACCTGCCGTTGCAAGTGTTCGCCATTACCGCCGCCGTGTATTTCGTCCTGCTGTTCTGCATCTCGGCCGCATCGCGTGTGTGCGAGCGCCGGGTCTCGAGGATGCTGCCCCATGGCCATTGATGTCTCCATCGTCCGGGAAGCGATTCCCGTCTTGCTCGAAGGCCTGCGTGTCACGGCACTCGTGAGCGTGATCGGCATTCCGCTCGGTATCGCGATCGGTGTCGCCGCCGCCTATTCGGCGCAGTCGCGCTCGGTCTTGCGGCCTATCGCGCTGGGTTACGTCGAGTTGGTGCGCAACATCCCGTACCTGATCCTCGTTTATCTATCGTTCTTCGGACTCCCCAAGCTCGGCGTGAGTGCGTCGGCCATGGCGGTCGCGGTGGGCTGCACGGCGTTCTACACAGGCGGTTATTTCTGCGAAATTCTGCGGGCGGCGCTGCGCAGCGTGGCGCGCGGGCAGACGCACGCCGCACTCTCGCTCGGTATGACTTACTGGCAGACCCAGCGTCACATCGTCGCGCCGCAGTTGTTCGGCTTTCTGATTCCGCCGACGACCAGCCTCGTGATCATGATGTTCAAGGACTCCGCCATCTTCTCGGTGATGAGCCTGCCTGAGATGACCTATCAGAGCAATCTGCTCACAGCCAATACCTTCGCATACGTCGAAGTGCTCGGCACGACGGCATTGATCTACTGGGTCAGCAGCGTTTTGCTGGCCGGCGTGGGGCGACGTCTGGAAACCGTTGTCGGGCGACGTACCCGGCACGCCTGACGACCCCCTGACTCCCACCAAAGGACCCTCTCATGACGACTTATACCGTTGCACCGCGTATCGGGCATCCGACCCTGCTGTACTCGGCGCTGGATCTCGACATCGACAATCTCAAGGCCGACATCGCCGTGCTGGGCATGCCTTATGGCGCGCCCTACGCCCCGTCGGACTTCAGCAACGACCAGACGAACGCGCCGTCCGCGATTCGTCAGGCCACGGACCGCGTGGCGCGCCGTCCGGACCATTACGACTTCGACATCGACGGCCCACTGCTTCAGGGGCGTACGGATATTCGCTTTGTCGACTGCGGCGACATCATCCCGGACCTGACCCGGCCGGGCGAGCATTACGCCCGCGCCGAAGCGGCGGTACGGCGCATTGTGGCCGGTGGCGCAATGCCCATCGTGCTTGGCGGCGATCACGGCATCACCACGCCGGTGTTGCGAGGCCTGGATCAGAAGGGGCCGATTACGCTCGTGCATATCGATGCGCACCTGGATTGGCGCGACGAAGTGAACGGCGTTCGCGAAGGGCTGTCGAGCCCGATTCGCCGCGCCTCGGAGATGGCGCACGTCGATCGCATTGTGCAGATCGGCCTGCGCGCGCAGGGCAGCGGCCGTTACGAAGAACTCGTCGCGGCGCGTGCCTATGGCGCCGATCTGGTGACGGCGTACGAGCTGCACGACATCGGCATGGACGCCGTACTTGCGCGCATCCCGGATGGCGGCAACTACTACCTCACTATCGATGCGGACGGACTCGATCCGTCGACGATGCCCGCCGTGGCGGGTCCGGCGCCGGGCGGTGTGACCTTCGTGCAGGCGCGCAAGCTGATTCACGGGCTGGTGCGCAAGGGGCGCGTGGTCGGTATGGATATCGTGGAGATTCAGCCCGAGAAGGACGACGCCAACCTGATCTCGTGCGTGACCGCCGGCCGTCTCATTCTCAATCTGATCGGCGCGTCGATTCGTGCGGGGTACTTCGACAAATGAGCACCGCACAACCCATTATCGAAATCCGCGATGTCGATAAGTGGTACGGCACACACCACGTGCTCAAGCAGTGTTCGACGCATGTCGGCAAGGGGGAGATCGTGGTGGTCTGCGGACCGTCCGGCTCGGGCAAGTCGACGCTGATCAAGACCGTTAATGCATTGGAGCCGTTTCAGAAGGGCGACGTCATCGTGGCAGGGACGTCGCTCACGGCCACAACGACGAATCTGCCGAAGCTGCGCAGCAAGGTCGGCATGGTCTTTCAGCATTTCGAGTTGTTCCCGCATCTGGATATCACGCGCAACCTCACGCTGGCCCAGCAGATCGTGTTGGGCAGGAACGCCGACGCGGCGCGCGTCAAGGCGCGCGCGCTGCTCGATCGTGTCGGCCTGTCGGCGCATGCGCACAAGTATCCGGGCCAGCTTTCGGGCGGCCAGCAGCAACGCGTCGCCATCGCCCGCGCATTGTCGATGGACCCGATGGCGATGTTGTTCGACGAACCGACATCGGCGCTTGACCCGGAGATGGTCAACGAAGTGCTCGACGTGATGGTGGAACTCGCCCGGGAAGGCATGACCATGATGGTGGTCACGCACGAGATGGGTTTCGCGCGACGTGTGGCCCACCGCGTGGTGTTCATGGAGGACGGCGCCATCGTCGAAGACGGTCCGACCGATGCGTTCTTCAACGACGCCGCCAGTGCCGCCGCCAAACGCTTTCTTTCGAAGATCCTGACCCATTGAATGCGCGCTTCGCCCGCATCACAACGCTAATACCGAAACATCATGACGCATACCCGAATCCGAAAGTTCAACACCCGCGAGACCTATCCGGAACAGAAGCTCGACAACGACCTGTGTCAGGCGGTGATCGCCGGCAATACCATCTATTTGCGCGGACAGATCGGTCAGGACCTCGACACGCGCGAGTCCGTGGGCATTGGCGATGTTGCAGCGCAAACCGAAAAGGCGATGGCAAATGTGGCGATGCTGCTCGACGAGTGCGGCAGCCAACTCGAGGACATCTGCAAGGTCACGGTGTATATCGTCGATCCGCGCTATCGCGAGACCGTCTACAACGTGATGGGCCGCTGGCTCAAGGGGGTGTTCCCGGTGTCGACGGGCATTGTGGTGCAGGCGCTGGCGCGTCCGGAGTGGCTCGTCGAGATCGACGTCACGGCGGTGAAGCCGGCGGCGTAACCCGTTCGGCATAAGCCGTGCGACCACGATGCGTGGCCGGGTGGCCACGTTATCGCCGGTCACACATCTCTCCCGAGCCGAGCCGGGAGGCGGGTTCAGAAGCGGCGTTTGACGTACACGGTCGCACCAATGTTGTGCTGTCCCAGCAGCGGTACGCGGGCGGTTGCCGAAACGGACCAGTTGTCGGTCTTCAACGATAGGCCGCGTTTGGGATCGGAGCCGAGCTTGTCGTTGGCGTTGTCCCATTGCACGAGAGACAGTCGCGGCGTCACGGATGGACCGATGGTCAGATAGCTTCGCGCAGGTTGCACCGCTGGCTTTTCGGTCGACGTGTCGACCCAGCCCATATGCTGGTTCTCGCCGATCAGCGTGGCGCTGTTGATCGCTTCGATGCGGGTGTAGAGAAGCGCGTTGTCGTCGGGCCGGGCGGTCGTGTCAAGACCTTCGCGGCCGAACGGATACAACGTGACGGGAACGGCAGGAACCACAGCGACAGACACCGGCGGGGTGGGGGGCGGTACGTTGATGGGGAGCGGTGCTGGGCCAATATTGGCCAGTATCATCTGTTCGGATGAGTTCGAATTGGCGCCATCAGCGATCGCCACGCCGCTCAGCGTGAGGACACATGCGCCGATCATCCATTTGCCTAGGCACGTCATGGACATGCCTCCCGTGAAGGAATGGAAACGCTACGTCATCAGCCCCATTTGACCTTCGCACACGACCTTCGCATAACGAACCGTCTTTCGCGGTTTCAGCGCGTCGTCTGCACTTAGGAAGTGTAGTCAGTCATTTGCAACGCGCTACCCCAATTTGCACCGAGGTCGATCGGGGTTAGCACTGCGGCGCCTGCTTAAGCCCGTCCGGCGTGACGTTGGCATGCGCGTCCTCAGCGCGGCCTCGGGTTTGTCCCGACGCTATCGCGATCGGTCGCCTTCGCATCGCGAGCCTTGATCCGTTCTGCGATCGGTGCATGCCGTGCCATGAGTTCGACCACCCAGTCGATGAACACGCGCAGGCGGGCGCTGACGTATCGGTTCGGCGGATACGCGACGTACATCGGCAGCGGGTGGAGTTGCCAGTCCTCAAACAGGGGTACCAGTTCGCCACTCGACACGTGTGGCTTGGCCATGTAGTCCGGTAGCCAGAGTGCCCCGAGACCGGCGAGTCCGGCGGCGAGGTAGGCGTTCCCGTCGTCCACCGCCAGGATGTAGTGGCCCTGCACGTCAACGCGCTCGTCCGCCCGATGCATGGTGTACGGGAAGAGCTTGCCGGTGCGCGCCCAGCGAAAACCGACGACGTGGTGCCGCGCGTCTTCCAATGCCTTCGGATGCGTAGGCGTGCCAGCCTGTTTCAGGTAGCTCGGTGCAGCATAAACCGCAAGCCGCAGGTCGCCGACATGTCGTGCCGCGAGCGACTGATCGATTGGCTCGCCCCCGCGCACGACACAGTCCACGTTCTCATCGATCAGGTCCACGATGCGATCGCTCACGCCCATATCGAATTGAATGTCCGGATACTTCGCATGGAACGCCGGTAGCGCGGGCACCAGAATCATGCGGGCCAGCGGGCTGGGAACGTCTATGCGCAAACGCCCCTTCGGTAGCCCCGACGCACCGGGCAAGTGGGTCTCCGCGTCGTCCATGTCGGCGAGCAACCGGATGACGCGCTCGTAGTAGACCGCGCCGTCGGCCGTGACGTTGACTTTGCGCGTGGTGCGGTTCAGCAGCTTCACTCGCAGCCTCGCCTCCAACTGCTGGACCAGTTGCGTGACGGTGGTCTTGCTCATGTGCAGGGTCTCGGCCGCCTTGGTGAAGCTGCCGGCCTCCACCACTCTGGCAAAGGCCTGCATTGCGTCGAAACGGTCCATGGGGGCTCCGGATAGGCTTTGGATTGTTTGGATTTTACAAATAGTGAAGGGTAGATGTGAGCGTTTATTCGCAATCCAGGTGTCTTTAGAGTGTTTCCATCGCCAGCACCATGTCGGCTTGGCGGCTTACTGAGAGGTTTTTGCGATGGAAAAACGAGATGTTGTCTTCCCGGCTGGGCGTCAGGCGCTCTATGAGCGCAATCGCTATTCGCCGGCGATTCGGTCCAACGGCTTTCTTTTCGTTTCCGGGCAAGTCGGCAGCCGGGACGATGGTTCGCCTGAGTCCGACCTGAAGGCGCAGGTCCGGCGCGCGTTCGACAATCTGAACGCGATTCTGACGGCGGCGGGCAGCTCGTTCGACGACGTGATCGACGTCACCATTTTCATGGTCGATCCGGCCGCGACGTTCGAGAGGATCTGGGAGGTCGTGCCGGAGTATTGGGGCGGCGCGCCTCATCCGACGTTGACGGCGGTCGGTGTCACGTGGCTTTACGGATTCCAGTTCGAGATCAAGGTGATCGCAAGGGCGGGTGAGGCGAGTGCCGGCTGACGAGGCTTGAATGAGGCTATCGGGTCACGCTTGACGCATCGATAGGCGTGGAAAATCGAGTGAATGATCCGCTGGAGTTCGCGCGTGAGCTGAGTGCTTTCGATAGCTTCAGGAAAGCATCCAGCCCTTCATGCTCCAGCGGTACGATAGCGCCGGCTGAACGTCGATAGCAGTGCATTGCCAAGCAACGCGAAGAGCATGAGAAAGAGTGCGATGGACATGAGCGTGTCGATATTGCCCAGGTTCATCGCGTTGGAAAGCTGATGTCCCAAACCCTTCTGCGATGCGAACATCTCGCCGATCAATACGCCGAGCAGCGATAGCGAGAATCCCAGCCGGACACCCGATAGCACCTCGGGCAGCACCGCCGGCAGCACAACGCGCAACGCGATCTGTCGACGGGACAGATGCATCGCTTGCGCCGCACGGAAATAAACAGGCTTGATCTGCAGGACACCATTCATCGTGAAGATCAGAATCGGGATCAAACCGTGCATGACGCCGAAGGCCACCTTGGAGGCGAGTCCCAACCCGAAGATCAACAGGACCAATGGATACAGCGTCACCTTAGGCAACGAATACAGATTGACGAGAATCGGCTCGGCAACCTTCGCCGCGAGCTGATTCGCACCCAGTCCGAGTCCCAGCGCAATACCCCCGGCAACCGCAATCACCAGCGAGTAGACGAGTGCCTGGCCGGTCTCGGTGGCGTCGACCCAGAACGATGCCGTGCCCATCATCTGCCAAAGCCCCTGCACGGTTGCCACGGGCGACCCGAGCGCGGCGCTGTTGAGCAAGTGCACCGCCTGCCAGATCCCGATCAACACCAGCAGGACGGCAAACGTGCCGAGCGGATTGGGTTGCTTCGTTTCCATGAGACGTGAATCCGGTCAGCGGCGACTGCGCGCCTGGAAGCGCGCATCGACGTGGTTCAGCACGCTGTTGACCAGCGTCACCGTGACCAGCACCAGGAGCATCAGCGCGTACATGTCGGCGTTCTCGAAATTGTTGTAAGCGTAGCTGATGGCATAACCGATCCCTGAGCCAGACAGAATGAACTCGGACGCAATGACGCCGATGAATGCATGCGACACCGCGAGCCGCACGCCGCTGAAGAGATGCGGCAAGGCGGCAGGCAGTTTGACGTGCCACACGGTTTGCCATCGATCCAGGTGCATCACCCGGGCGGTTTTCGAGAACGCGCGCGGAATCCGATCGAGTCCGGTCATTGTCGCCGTGATCATCGAGACGATCGCAAGCAGGGTGGCAATGGCGATGATCGGCAGCGAGCCGACACCGAATAACACGATGAAGACGGGGTAGAACGCGAATGTCGGCACGGCGTAGTAGCTGGCAATGAGCGGCTCCAGCGCCCGGCGCACCCCTGGCATGGCGTGTATCGCGAGTCCGGCGGCGAAACCCAGTCCCACGGCGCCCACAGCGGCGATAACGATGCTGGAGAAGCTCGTGACGAGATCGTTTGTGAAGCGCCCTTCCCGCAGGATTTCGATGGCGTGGACGGCCATCGCGCTGGGCGCCATCATGACCGAAGCGGGAATCGTGCCGGCCCGGCACAGCCCTTCGACGAGCAGCACGAGGCCAGCGACAATGGCCAGGCGCAGATAGCGTTCGGTGCGAATCATCACGATGTCTTTCACCACCCGATCAGCGGCCGCGAGCGCGCGGGTAACGCGTGTCGTCACGGTCGCCGGGCCGTTCGTCGGCCTGCATGGCCTTGAGCGACTCGGCACGCAACGTCTCCCATAGGCGAGCGGTGATTTCACCGAAGCGGGGTGTGGTAACGCTCTGGCTGTTACGCTCACGCTCCCAGCCCGTCTCGATGACGTCGATGAAGCGGCCCGGACGCGACGACATCACGCCCACGCGATCCGACAGTACGGCCGCCTCGTCGAGCGCGTGGGTAATCAGCAGCACGGTCGCGGACGTTTCTCGCCAAAGCCGCAGCAACTCGTCGCCCATCAGCAGGCGGGTTTGCTGGTCAAGCGCACCGAACGGCTCGTCGAGCAGGATCAGACGCGGCGCAATGACCAGTGTGCGTGCGATACACATGCGCTGGCGCATGCCCCCGGAGAGTTGTGCCGGACGCGCATTGGCAAAATCGCGCAGCCCCATGAAGCCGAGGGCATAACCGACGCGGCGTGCGATCTCTGCGCCGTCGACGCCCGCCATCCGAAGACCGAAGCCGATATTCTCGCGCACGGTGAGCCACGGGAACGAGGCGTCTTCCTGAAAGACCACGCCGACGCCCTCGGGCACGCCGCTGACCGCTCGCCCTTCAAAACTGACGTTCCCCGCAGTCGGTGCGCTGAGTCCCGCGATCAGCTCGAGCAACGTCGATTTGCCACAGCCGGACGGCCCCACCACCGAGAAGAATTCACCCTTGCGCAGCGTCAGATCGACGGGCCCGAGCGCCTGCAATCGTGTCTTTCCGGTCGTCTTTTCGTCAGGCGTGTCGAAATCCTTCGTCACGCCTGTGAGCACGACGTGCGGCTCACGACCGGCAGGCGGTGTCTCGGTGCCATCGACCAGGTGCAGATGCGGGCTCGGGCAATGGGAGGTCATAGCTGACCCTTCGCACGAATGTCGGCAGGCAGGAAACGCGAATCGATCAGCTTCGCCCAGTCGACATCGTCCTTGAGTTCACCGATCAGTTTGAGTCCGCTCGCGACGCGGTCCAGTTCAGCGCGGTCGAATTGTCCGGGGCTCCACATGTGGGCGCGCACCATGTTGTCGACCGCTTCCGTGGCGACTTCCGGCGAGAGTTTGAACTGTGCGGCAAGCCGTTTGGCCGCCCCGGCCGGATCGGCGTAGGTGGCGTCGACGCCTGCGCGGCGCCCGGCAATGATCGCGCGCAGGGTATCGGGATGCGATTGAGCGAACGCACGCGTGGTAATGCCGACCGACGTGGTCATCGGCTTGAGTACGTCGCCGGCACGATAGAGCGTGTGATATCGCGACCTGCGCAGAATCGACAGCGGTTCGATGGCGACCGCACCGGCGACCGCGCCTTGTTCGAGCATGGTCATGCCGTTGACATAGCCGCCGGAGGCCACGCGCGTGACCTTCGATGCGTCGATACCCTTCTCGCGCAAGACCATCAGAAAGAGCATTTCCGACACGCTCTTCGGCGAGGTGATGGCGACCTTCTTGCCAACGAGATCGTCGAGTGTGCGCACGGCGCTGCCGGGCATCGTGACCATCGACGCTTCGGCAACGCTGCGCGTGCCTACGTTCACGATGACGATGTCCAGCCCCTGCCGTGCGGCCGCCAACGCAGCAGAGACGGCAACTTCACCGTAGGGTGTCTTGCTCGCCAGGATGTTGCGCACGGTGGTGCCGCCGCCGCCGGAGCTGAGGATGCCCGTGATGTCGACGCCTGCCTTCTTGAACAGGCCCTTGTCCATGGCCACCGCATAGGGCAGTCCGTATAGGCTGCTGCCCCATTGGGTGACGGAAATCTCTTCGGCGTGTGCGACCCTCGCCGTCGACAGAAAAAGGGCGCTCGCCAGTGCGAACAAGTGAGCGAGTTGGAACAGCCTGATCATCATCCACTCCGGGTCGGGCAAGCCGGCGCATCACCGCACGCCGGGAAAAAAGTCGAAAACGAGTGCGCCCTGCGGCGCAAGCATCGGGCCAATCTCCGCCTTGAAGGCGTGATGGACGGGGTCAAAGCAGGTGGCGTCGCGCACGATCGGCTCGCCGACATAGAAGTTGCGATCCCCTTCGGATTCGAACGTCATGAGGAACGCATGTTCGAAACCGAGCCCATTGCCTTCTCCGCTCTCCTGCCGGCCATGCTCGACGCTGCGAATATACGGTCGTCCATCGCGCAGGCACTCGTCCTTCAAGCGAAGAAAGCGCTCAATCATATGCTCCCGCGCAGCGATTGACACGTCGTTCGAAAAACGCAGCAGCACAATGTGCCGTATGGGGGTGGCACCGTAGTCTCCCGCGGTAAAGGCGCGCTCGCCGATTTGTGCACAACGATACGCAAGGCGCTCGCTGGCGGGCGGCAAAGCGCATTCGACCGGTGCGGCGGTTTTGTCGGCGGTTTGGCTGGCAGTGAGCGGCGTGGCGTTCATCGTCGAACTTCGTTTGTGGGAAGAGGGCACCCGGTATCGAACGGGATGCCGTCGATGGTCGGCTGAAGTGCCGCCGTTGGGCGTCGATGAGTGATGCGCATGAATTTCGTTGTTTCAGAACGAAGCGGCACGGGGACTGGCGAGTGCCAACGATTGACAGCTTAGGCAAAGCGCTTTACTTTGTAAAGCATGACGACGCCAAAAATCGGAAAGCCCGTACGCGGATCGAAGACCGGACGACCTATCATGGTCGTGCTGGATTTGCTTGGGCGGCGCACGGCGTTGCGAATCCTGTGGGAGTTGCGCGGTGCGCCGATGACGTTTCGGGCGCTGCAAGACGTATGCGAGACGAATGCGCGCTTGCTCAATACACGACTGACTGAGCTTAAGGCGTCGGGGCTGGTCGAGCATGGCGAAGGCGGTTATCGCCTGAGTGCCGAGGGCAAACGGCTGAGGACCGCGTTGCAGCCGCTACAGGGATGGGCCCAGGAGTGGGCCGCGCGAGACTTGACCGGGTTCGAGGCGGCCGATCACGAGAAGTCCGACTGAGTCGCGGTGCAACATCTCCGTCCATGAACGACCACTTTTCCCGCACGAGTTTGAGCGCGTCGCTGCCCAGCAGAGAGTTCAAGCGCCTTTTCGGCTCGACGCCTGGTGCCGAGACGAAGCGCATGCGCGAGAGCTTCGCCATTCCGGAGGCATTTGCCGGTGCCACCTATGTTTCGTCGCATTGATGCCGCGAGGCGAGCCATGGCTCGGTGTGTTCCCGGCGCTCATTCAGGCACGCATGGATGCAACGTTTCCGATCTCATCGAGGAGATTTGCTCGCATTTCGTCTGTGAATGCTGATAGGCGACTCCCGTGCTGGACTTTCACAGCGCGACGATGCGCACGATCCGCATCCGGTTTCACAACCGGATGCGCGCGGTGCGATGTCGCGCATCCGACGCGCAGGTGCGACGCCTCGCCGCGCGAGCCAGTCCCAAGATCGTTGTGTGACCAGGCGCGTCTGTCTCGGTAACAGGTGTTTGACGATGCTGAGCGCGCTCGCCGCGACGATTGCACCGATGACAACGTTTTGAATGACGTGTGACATTGCATTCATCTCATGGCGCTATAGAAGCCACGACGCCAGACGGTAAGTCACGAAAGATACGAAGTAGGCCAAGCCAAACATGTAACTGAACGAGATCAGAACGTAGCGCCAGGAGCGCGTTTCGCGCCGAATGACGGCAAGCGTCGACATGCATTGCGGGGCGAAGGCAAACCATGCCAGCAGTGAGAGGGCCGTTGCAACGGAGAAGTTCGACGACAACGCCGCTGCCAGTCCTGCTGTGTCGTCGGCACCGCCTGCCACCGCATAGACCGTCGCAAGCGCGGTGACCGCCGTTTCGCGTGCGGCAAATGCGGGTACCAGCGAAATACTGATTTGCCAGTTGAAGCCAAGCGTGCCGAAGATCACTTGCAATGCGCGACCGATGTAACCAGCGAACGAATAGTCGATCGCGGGGCCGGTCGCCCCTGGGGGCGCAGATGGGAATGTCGAGATAAACCACATGATGACCGTGAGCGCGAGAATGACGCCCGTGAGTCGCCGCACGAACATCCAGCCCCGCTCCCAGAGGCCGAGTGCCAGGTTGCGCACCTTCGGCATGCGGTAGGACGGCAGCTCCATAAGCAGCGGCGGTTGCGAGCGTGCGCCGCGCAGGCGCTTCGAGACCCAGCCGACCGCCATCGCCCCCGCAATGCCGGCGATGTACATCGCAAAGAGAACCAGACCGGGAAGCTTGAAGACACCGAGCACCGGGCGACTTGGAATGAAGGCACCGATAAGCAGTGCATAGACTGGCAGACGTGCCGAGCAAGTCATGAGGGGGGCGACGAGGATCGTGGTGAGACGCTGTCGCGGGTCGGCGATGCTGCGCGTGCCCATAATGCCCGGAATCGCGCACGCAAAGCTCGAAAGCAGGGGAATGAAGGAGCGCCCGGTGAGACCAACTTCGACCATCATTCGGTCGAGCAGAAATGCGGCTCGCGGCAAATAGCCGGACTCTTCCAACACGAGGATGAAGAAGAACAACACCAGAATTTCCGGCAGGAAACCAAGCACCGTGCCCAGACCGCCGAAGATGCCGTCGACGACCAGACTGCGCAGGGGGCCATCGGGCAGATAAATACCGGCTTGCTCGCCGAGCCAGCCGAAACCGTCACCGATGGCGTCGGTCATTGGCTTGCCAATGAAATATACGGCCTGAAAGATCAGGAACATCACGATGGCGAGCAGCACCGTCCCGATCACTGGATGCAGAGCCACTCTGTCGAGCCGCTCGTCGAGCCCGTTGGTCATGTCGGGCACCCGCACCGCAATCCCCATGATGCGTCGCACTTCGGCATGCAGATCGTGTGTGTCAGGCGTCGTGTTATGGACGGCGGCATGATCCGAGCTGCCGCGAGCCTGTGCAATGGCATCAAGTGTGTCGGTCAGCGCTCGCACGCCCGGGCGCGCGATGGCCACCGTCTCGACTACGGGGACGCCCAACTCGCGCGCCAGTGCGGGAACATCGACTTCGATGCCCCGGCGACGAGCCGAATCCATCATGTTCAGCGCGAGCACCGTTGGGCGTCCCAGCGCAAGAATCTCGAGTACGAAACGCAAATGCAGACGCAGATTGGTTGCGTCCACCACGCAGACAATCAACTCGGGCGCCAACTCCCCGGAGTAGATGCCATGGAGCACGTCATGCGTGACCTTCTCGTCCAGGCTGGTCGGGGCAAGGCTATAGGTGCCGGGCAGGTCAAGCACACGGATCGTCTTGCCGGCCGGGGTGACAAAGGCGCCTTCTTTGCGCTCGACCGTCACCCCCGCATAGTTCGCCACTTTTTGACGAGCACCGGTCAATTGATTGAAAAGTGCCGTTTTGCCGCAGTTCGGGTTGCCGATCAGCGCAATTCTCATCGACGTGGATGCCATTCGATTCACCCCTGTTGCACCTGAACACGCGCGGCTTCGTCGCGTCGGAGCGCAAAGCGGGTGGCGCCAATCTGCACGACCATCGGATTCCCTCCCCACGGGGCGAGAGCGACTACACGAACCGGCTCGCCAGCCACGAAACCTAATTCGCGCAGACGACGAGCGACAGCATCGGGTGGCGCGCGGTCGACGACAGCGACGACTGTCGCGGTGCCGCCCTTCTTCAATTCCGACAATTGCATGGAGATCAATGACGGTAACGATAATGAGTTTCATTATACGTGGGCGGGGAATATCTCCCCAGGGGGCGGGCCTGCAATTCCTGGAGGATTTGGGGCTCGGGTATCTCGGGATCTCAATCGCGCCGGGGCGTTCACGCTTTGACGCGTGCCAGACCCTGCGTCCAAATGCCGCACTTATCAGTATGCAAACATTGCCGGATAGCCCGTAAATTTGCGTTTTCCCAGTCGCAATTGCCATTTGCATCGGGCCGTAAGCAGGTCATCCCTTAATTTCCTCTGTCTCGCATGCTCCGCTCGCGGCATCGCCGTCTTCTCGCTTGGCTTGGGTTGTTCGCCATGGCTTTGGTGCTGATTGCGCCAAGTATTAGCCAATGGCGTCAGGCGCAGCGAACGGGGCTCGACGACGCATTGGCGTCGGCGATTTGCGTTGCGGACGTTTCGCTCTCGCCTGCACATAGTCGTTCGCAAGATCATGGGTTGCTTTCGCCGGCTTGCGGATATTGCTGGGTTGCCACCCATCTCTCGCCGGTCCCGGGCACCACGGACCCGATTTCACCCGCGCGGTTTTTGCTTCGACGCTCGCTCTCCGTAGCACCGGCGACATTACTGGCCGAAGCCCTTCCGCCATCGCCGCTTCCCAGGGCGCCCCCGCGTTTCGATTGATCGACCGCTTTCACTCCCGGCCCAGCGTTTGGCGCCGGGCGTCATGGTTGTTTATCGAAACGCTCATGAACTCGACAACAGGCTTCCTTTTGCGACGCCGCATGCACCCTGGCGTGCGCGGCGGAGCATGGCGATGAACGTGCGAAGCCATCGGCCCACGCCGGCTTGCGCCGACGCCACAGGCGCGCAGTTATTGATCCCACAGCCGCTGCATGACGAGTTGTTGCTCGCCCTGCGCTGGACCGCCCAACGTGAGGGGGTGCTGCAGGATATCGACCTGCGGGCCACAGCGCGCAAACGTGTCTTCGGAACGTTTCAGCGGCTTTCGCTTGAGCACTTCTCGGGATTGCTGGCTCTGGTATCGGACGCGGCTTATGCCCCGGCATGCTCAATCTACAAGGCGCAGTTCGACGCCTTCACTCGGGGCGCGTGGTATCGGCGCTGTGCCACGGATGCGCAGGTTCTCGGATTTCTGCGCGCCGAGCAGCGCCCGCCTGCGTTCACAGTCATCTCCCGTGATCTGGGCGGCAGCGGCGTGTGGGGCGGCAAGGCAGCAAAGTCTGCGATCACGTCGTTTCAGGCGGGTCTGTGCGATGTCAGTCACGGCGGGCGCCAGGAGGTACTCGCGCGCATCAAGGCCGATCGGCTCGATGGCGCGCATTTGCTGCCGAACATCGCAAAACTCGTTCGCGTGGCTGCCTATCTTTCTCTTCTGTCCTGCCGGGAGATCGTCGACAGCGGAAAAAACGAACGTCAGATGCACCGGTTGCGCAACGCGTTCGACGCGCTATACCGGCCTGCGCCAAGGGAGCCGGTGAGACGCAAGCGGCGGCCAGATAGGAAGTCAGCCTAATAGAAATTGGTTGTGGCGCTCAATGTCAACTACCGGGGAATACTGTGGAAAGAGCAAGAAGCAATCCATCGGCGTTTCGAATCGCGATGCAATCAACGCTGGCCGTCGCCCTGATGGCAGGATGTTCTGCGATTGCGTCAGCAGAAGAGGTTGTCCAACTGGCGCCGACCGAAGTCAGCGCTGCGCGAGACGATGGCTACAACGTGGAGTCGAGCAACGCGGCGACGCGCACGGATACGCCGATCGAGAATATTCCGCAGTCAATTGTGACCGTGCCTCGCACGATGATCGAAGATCAGGGGGCGAGAACGCTTTCCGATGCCCTGCGCAACGTCAGCAACGTGAATGCGATCGACTCGCGCGACGCCAACAATACGGTCTTCAATATTCGTGGCTTTCATTCGGGAACGGTCGTTGACGGTGTCGCGATGAAGGGGAATTTCACGGATCAGGAAAGTCTGGTCAATGTCGACCGGATCGATGTCGTCAAAGGCCCGGCGGGCGCGCTCTTCGGTGCGCAGGGGGTGGGGGCGTTCGACACCGCTGGAGGAACCATCGCCATCACCACGCTCGAGCCGACGACGCTGGAGACGGTGCGAAAGGTCGGCTTCAAAGCGGGTTCTTACGGCGAGAAGGCCATCGATTTCGACATCAATCAGGCACTGAATTCCGTCTGGGCGCTTCGGATTACGGGGGAGGCGTCGAACAGCGACAGCGAGACGGACCGAGTCTTCTTCAGGAAGCGAGCGCTATTCCCAAGTCTGTCGTGGACGCCGAGCGCCGACACCAAAGTCGTACTCAGGGCCCGCTATCTCGATGTCAGCACGCTCGACTATAGCGGGCTGCCGGTGAACGGCACGCTGAATACGTCGATCTTCACGCTGCCAAGGCAGACCAATATTGCGGCCGCCGGGCAGCCGGATACGACCAGCATGTCGAAGGGGCTCAATTTGCAATGGACCCAGCGACTGACCGATGTCTGGAGCTTCTCGCTGTTGAGCGCTTATAACGAAGTGCGGCTCGATCAGCGAGGGACTTGGCTGGTGGACTCGGGAAGTCCGATGGGCTGTGGCGCCTTCGGAAGTGCGACACCGTACAACAACACAATGTGCGGCGTGCGAATGTGGGCAAATCTGAAGACAACCACACTCTCGCCAAGCCTCACGGGCAAGTTCGCGACAGGCGCGTTGAAGCACACGTTGAATCTCGGGGTGGATTACGAGTACACGCGCGACGATGAATTCATGGCGTATTCGAACGGGCTCGGCCCTGTGTCGATCGACAACGTAAATCTCACCAATCCGGTATACCCGGCCTGGTCCGAGCCCATTGCGCCTTTAACACCGGATCAGCAAAACCGTTACATCTCGACGGTCGCCTACCTGCAGGACCAGATCGACGTAGGCCGCTGGCACTTCCTGGGTAGCGTTCGCTATTCCGACATCAGAATTACCGACAACAACTATGCTTACGGGATCTACAACGTGAGCCGCAATTCGAAGGTCTCACCGCGCGTTGGCGCCGTCTACGAAATCACACCGAAGATATCGGCGTTCGCAGGCTACGGCGAAGGCATCAGAGTGCCGGCGTTCTATCTATTCGCGTCGCCACCGAAGCCCGAAGAGTACAACCAGAAGGAAATTGGGCTGCGTCTTAAGGATCTTGCCGGGATTACCGCAACAGTGGCCCTCTTCGACCTGAATCGCAAGAACGTTGCCGTGGCCGATCCAGCCAACGCAGGCTATTACATCCAGGCAGGCAAGCAGCGCTCGCGAGGCATCGATATCGACGTGAGATGGCAAGCCACGCCGTCGTGGACGTGGATTGCCGCGTATTCCCAGCAAACCGCGAAGATCGTTGACGACGGCATTGCGGCACTGGTCGACAAGCAGTTGTTCAATGTGCCGAAGCAAACGGCGCGACTGGCAACGCGTTACGAGTTTCGCTCGGGGTGGCTCGCTGGTCTCGGTCTGGGGCTCGGCATGACGTTCAACTCGGAGCTTCCTGGCAACTCGACCAACACGTTCTTTACACCGGCAACCACCGTGTGGGACGCGCAGGCGTCCTACACCATTGGAAGGGCGCGCTACGGGCTGAACATTTTCAATCTGACAAACAAGAAGTCCTTCGTGCCCTCCACCTACTTCCTGGGAGGCCAGGTCATCCCGGCTTTGCCGAGGACGGTGAGCGTCACCGCAGCGTTTTCGTTTTGACCCTCTGTCAACGACTGAACGGGGAGCGCCGCACACGAACTCGATGCGAAACGGCGCGGGTGCTTTGCGGACAACCATGCGCAAGGCCACGAATGGGAGGGCGAACCGGTACCCAAGCGGCGGCTGGCGGCAGCGCAGGCCTCTTGGTCGATGCTGGCGACGGCACCTGACTGCCTCGCATTCGTGTGATACGGAGCAATGAACTCCGTCACTGTTGACGTGCGCGACTTGCTTCCGTGGTGGAGGTGATGCGTGAGTTTGGATGTCGAACGAAAAGTTCGCCGTGAACGCCGCTGAGCTTTCGACCGGTTGAAGCCACAACCCAAACCGGCCCCTCGCTCCTCTCGGAAGCGGCCATTCCAGACTGAGAGCTAGCGAGCGTATTGGATCGTAATTGTCGCTTTTGCCAGTTCCTGGTAGTGAGCGACAAAGCCGACCACTGCCGGCGTCGCAGTGCTATCAACGGGCAAACTGGGAACTTTGAGCGCCGCGACCGTGATGATGTAGCGATGACTCTCGCCTTCAGGAGGACAGGGACCCAGGTACGCTGCCTTGCCGGTATCGTTTCGGACCGCCATTGCCCCTTTGGGAAGTCTGCCGACCTCGCTCCCGGCACCAAGGTCGAGAGTGTGGACACTCGCAGGCAAATTTGCTACGACCCAGTGCCAGAACCCCGAGCCGGTAGGCGCATCGGGGTCGTACATCGTAACAAGAAAGCTCTGGGTTCCTGCCGGCTCACCGGACCAACTGATAGCCGGCGAAATATTCCCGCCGTGGCACCCAAAGCCATCGGATATCTGAGCATTATCAAAGTGTCCGCCAGCAATGTCATCGCTCTGGATTGCAAAACCGCCTGCTATCGCATTGCTCACGACAAACAGCCCGGCAAAAAACGTGAAGATGAATTTACCAATTTTCATCGAGGATGCCTTTCAGAATAAGGATAGCGAGCAACATTGATATTTGAATTGAATCAGGATTGTCGCAACGCTTACCTCGGCGAACAAGGCAACGGCCGATACTGGTATGGCCAGTACTGGCATCCGAGCCAGCGGTTCGTTCGGAAAGGAATCGGAAATTTTCAAGATAACGCGCGAAGTGGAACGCTTCGTCAGAACCGCCAGTCGGCGAATAGGCGTGCTTCCGGCTGTCAGTCCAATCGACCGGTTCGCGGTTGCGTATGCCACGACTCTTGTCAGTCTGGCCGCGACCGTCGAACGTCTCAAACTGGCCGATTGCGGTCGATCACTAGCGTCCGCCCCGACCCATTGCCGCCGATCGGCTGTCGCGGGTTCAATGGCAGGTAGCGGAGTGGCAGGGTCACCATTTCGGCTTAAGCGTGCGAATATGGCCTGCATACGTACCGTCGTCCCTGGACGCGATCCGCACATGAATCTTCGACAGATGCGTGGCCGGTGTCGCGAGCCATTTCAGAATCGCCAATTTTTCGTCCCCACCGGGGATGTCATTGCCAGTGTCCTCCCTGCTGCCAATGAACTCCGGTAACGATCCGTCGCGCGTCGCGGCACAGAAATTTCACGGCGTTATATGAGACGAAAAGCGGGCATCGCGCCCGCGCTGACCGTCTCAACTTCAATGCGTCAGGAAATCGAGGACCATGCGATTGAACGCGTCGGCGTGCTCCCACTGCACCCAGTGACCGCAGCGATTGAACACGTGCAACTGGGCGTTGGGCAGCCCCGCCAGCAGGCGCAGACCGACGTCCATCGGAACGAAGCGGTCTTCGCGTCCCCAGACGATCAACGTCGGCGCAGCGATTTCGCCAAGACGTGCGCCGTAGTCCGTGAACTGCTTCGGGTTCGCCGCGAGGCTCTTCACGAAGTTCTCGAGATGTTCGCGAGACGCGAGCATGTTGTCTAGCCGCGCCTGCATCAGATCGTCGGTGATCGCGCTGGCATCGAAGACGAACACATTCATCATGCGCTTCAGATTCTCAATGGTCGGCTCCTTGTACAAGCCGTTGAGCAGCTTGATGCCTTCGGTCGGCATTGCCACGAACTGGCTCGGACCGCCAGTGCCGCCGCCCATCAGAATCAGCTTGCCGACGCGCGCCGGGTTCGACAACGCAAATGCCACCGTGCTGTGACCGCCCATCGAATTGCCGATGATGTGCACTCGCTGGATGTCCAACTCGTCGAGCACGGCCTTAAGCACACGGGCATTGAGCTCCGAACGCGATCCGCTGTTGACCACGGGATCGCTCTTGCCCCAGCCAGGGCAGTCGACGAGCAGCACGCGATAACCGGCGTCGACCAACGGTTCGACGTTGCGGTTGAAATTGGCCCAGCCCGTGGCACCGGGCCCCGAGCCGTGCAGCATCACGACCGTCTCCGTACCGCTGCCGGCGTCGTTGTAATGAATGCGAAACACGGTGTCCGCGTCGCGAATGGTGACGAAGCGACTCGTCGACGCTTCAGTGATTGCCGTCATGATGACCTTTCCTTATCAGAATCTGAGAATCCGAGACTCAGAAATTCAAGAATTCAAAACCTGTAAATTGCAAACTTCGGGAACGCGTATTTAACGTCCCGGCTGAACTGCGCCCGCCACGATGCGCGGCTCGAACGTGCCCACGACGGTCAACGCGGAGATGGCGGCGATCACGATCAGTGGAATGCTCGACGACACGAGCATCGACGCACTCTGCCCCAACGCAAACAATTGCCCCGCGATCAGCGGCCCGAGAATCGAGCCGAGCCGGCCGATCGCAACGGCTGCGCCGACACCCGTTCCGCGAACTTCTGTGGGATACGCCTGTCCCGCCATCGAGTACAGCACCGACTGTCCGCCCACGAGAAACAGGCCGCAGAAGAACGCACCGCAAGCCATCGTCAACGCACCGATGGCGCTCGACAGGCCAGCCAGCGACAACGCAATGCCGAGATACATGCCGATCACCGTCAAGCGCGGCGAAAAGCGGTCCATCACGTTCGAAATGCCGATGGCACCGAGGCCGCCACCGATGTTGAACATCATGATCGCCACGCCCGCTTGTTCGCGGGACAACCCGTTGGCCACGACCATCGACGGCAGCCAGTTCATCAGGAAATACAGCACGATCAGCGTGCCGAGATAGCTGACCCACAGCGCGATGGTCCTGCGCATGCGGCCTTCCTTCCACAGCGCGTGCGTTACACCGGGTGTGGCGCTCGATGTCCGTGTGAGTCGCGTTTCGACGAATTGCGCGGACTCGCGCAGGCACAGGCCGAGCAGCGGCACCATCAGCAACGGACCGAAGCCGCCGACGTAGAACACATGACGCCATCCCTCCTCGCTCGGGCTGACGATGCCGATGACGGCCGCGAGTGCCGCACCGAACGGCATACCGCAATACATCGCGCCCACGGCGCTGTTGCGATGCCCCTGCGGCGCCGCTTCGGCACACAGCGCGATGAGGTTGGGCATGGCAGCGCCAAGGCCCAGACCGGTGAGAAAGCGCGCTGTCAGCAGCGATTCGAAATTCCACACGTGTGCCGTGAGGAGCGAAAAGATGCCGAACAACGCGACAGACAACATCAGCACGCGTTTGCGGCCCCAGCGATCGGCCAGCCGTCCGCCTAGCGCCGCGCCCGGCAGCAGTCCGATGGCGCCGGCGCTGAACGCCCACCCCATCTGCGCCACGCTCAGACCGAACTCCTTTGCGATGCGCGGTGCTGCCACGCCGGCCGATTGCAGATCGAGGCCTTCGAGCAATGCGATGGCCAGACACAAACCGATCGTCGCGAGGCTTCCTTTCGAGGCCGCGACGCCTTGGGATGATGCGTTCATTGCTAAGTCTCCAGATTCACAAAGTCCGCTCTTGATGGCGGTCGTGGTGTCGATGGCGACATCACCCTGATTGCGGGTGATGCCGGTGTTGCCCTGTAACGCTGATGGATCGGATATCTGACGCGACCTGCCTCACGCAAAGACGGCACGCACGCTGCCCAGTCCCTCGATCTCGGCGACGAACGTGCCGGCTTCCGTGACGGGGACCATCGGCCCAAGCGCACCGGTGAGCACGACTTCGCCCGCACGCAGTGGCGTGCCGAGCTGTGCCATGCGATCCGCGAGCCAGACGGCGGCATTGAGCGGATTGCCGAGGCACGCCGCGCCGTTGCCGCGCGAGAACACCTCGCCGTCGCGCGACACGGTCATCGCGCAGGCCGTGAGATCTACGTCCGAGAGCTTCACGGGGCGGCTGCCGAGTACGAACAGCGCGCTCGACGCGTTGTCGGCCACGGTATCGACGAAGCGGATATTCCACTGCTCGATGCGACTGTCGACGACTTCCACGGCCGCCACGGCGTAGGCGCTCGCGCGAAGAATGTCAGCGAATGTGTGCTTCTCGTACGTCAGGTCACGCTCAAGGACAAGCGCGATTTCAGCTTCGACCTTCGGCTGGATAAGGCTGGTAAGCGGCATCGGCTGCGCATCGCCGTATGCCATGCTCGCGAACAGCGCGCCGAAGTCGGGCTGGTCCACGCCAAGTTGCTTTTGCACGGCCAGCGACGTCAGGCCGATCTTGCGACCGACAATGCGCTCGCCATTGGCCACTCGTGCGTCGACATTGCGCTGCTGCACCGCATAGGCGGTGGCCATGTCGTCGAGTGCGATCTCGCCGCGCACGGGCGCAATGGCTTGACGTGAGGCTTCCGCCTGACGAAGACGGTCAGCAAGCGTTTGAATCAGTTGGGCATTCGACATCGGGGAAATCCTCTTGTTTGGTCCCGTTTCTCGTGATCAGGCCGCTGCGGCCAACGCAGGTTTCGGCACCGCGTGCATGGCAGCAAAACCCGCGATCCATTCGGGAATCGGACGGTAGTAGTCGACGCTCGCGCGGTACTCGCCGTAGGCCGCGAGCATCGCGAATGCAGCAACCCACGTGCGGATCTCGTGCGCGGACTTGCCGCCGTCTCGCGTAATGGTGTCGTTGCTCATCGCGTCGACGGCGCGCCAGTCGCCGTCTGTCAGGGTTTGCAGGAAATCGCGGTCCCATTGCGGATTGAGCGGGTGCATATGGCTGTCTCCCGCCGTGAAGGCCTTCGCCGCGGCAACGGTGCGCGCCTGACGCGCTGCACGAAATTCGGCCGACGGATTGCGTCCGGCAATCAGACGCTCGGCGACTTCTTCGGTTGCGCCGATGAGCTCGGGCACGGGAGGCTCATGCGAAATGCCGCCCGAGCCGACCACGAGCACGCGCTTGTCCGTTTGCGCGAAGAAGCGGCCGATCGCATCGCCAAGCAACCGCGAGCGGCGAAGCGTTGCCATCGGGGGCGCCACCGAGTTGATGAATACCGGCACGACGGGATAGGTATCGAGACCGCCGGTTAGGACTTCCAGTGCATAGGCGAAACCGTGGTCGACCTGCATGCGGTACGACAGCGCAATGTCGATATCGCCCGACAACACGTGCTCCGTGAGTGCGTGCGCGGTGTTCGACGGCACGGGCAGTGTGCCTGCGAGGCTCTTGAAGTCACCAATAGCAGTGGCCTGCGCGCCAATACAGAACGGCGGCATGACATCATAGAAAAAGCCGTTGAAGTGGTCGGGCGCGAACACGACGACGAGCTCCGGGTCGAACTGGCGCACACGCTCTCGCGCAGCCGCCTGTACGCGACCCACTTCCGACACCACGTCATCGGCAGGGTCGAAATAGCCATGCAGCGGCGTGTGGGACAGGCATTCGAGATGAATCGGCATTCTCAGGCTCCGGCAACTTTGGCGAAGGCAATGTCGTTTTGGACGCGCTGGGGCATCGGCGAGAGTCCGCTCGTCACGAGACGGATCGGGTCGTCGACGAGCGCCGCCTTGCGGGCGAGTTGCACAAGCGAGTCGGAGACTTCCTGCGGCGCGCATACCCCCGCAATGAACCGGTCCGGGCGCATCAACACCACCGACTGGGCGCGCGCACTGAACCATTCCTTGAGACGACCCTGCGCGTCACCGATCGTGATGACACCTTCCGGCACGTCGTCCATATAGCCGAGCTGGGTGTCCGGCTTGGCGAGCACGAAACGAACGCCGAGCTTCTGTGCGACGGCGCGTGCTTCCGGCGTCAGACCGAATGTGGGATCGGTCCCCCAGCCGATCACGGCGAAGTGATTGCCGATCACGTCGTCGAGTCGCTGAGTTTCCCCGTCGATGGTTCGCACTCGCGGCTGAATGAAGAGACGCCCCGCCGGGGAGTTGGCAGATGGATCTCGGCCGTACACCCACCTGCCGAGCCAGGACTCGCGCTTCTGGCTCATCAGGCCGAGCAGGCGGCCCGGCGCAGAATTGCCCGAACGCTCAAGCCGCCTCGCGAGCCATCCGCCGGTGCTCGTGGGTGGCGGGAGCAGGACCACGCCCTCTTCGTAGCGCGGCATCGGCTTGAAGCGCATCTCAACGAAGTAACGTTTGACGGACGGAAACCAATTGAAGCTGTGTACGAAGGCGTCGCGAAAGCGCACGCCGAAGCGCGTGGTCGGTGCGAAGATGTCTCCCGCCACTTCGGACAGATGGATCATGGCGCGGGCATGCGCACGACGCTCGGCCGTGTAGGTGTCGAGCAACGCTCCGTGGCACTGGCCCTTCACGACCATCGCCAACTTCCATCCGAGATTGTTGGCATCGCGAATGCCACTGTTGTAGCCCTGCCCCTGCCACACCGGCATGATGTGCGCGGCGTCGCCCGCGAGCAGCACCCGCTCGACACGGAACGTTCCGGCCAGCCGCGCGTTGTGCGTGTAGACCCGTTTGCGGATGTAGTCGACCTTGTCGGGATACGCGACTACCTTGCGGATCAGCGCCGCCAGATTTTCCGGCTTCGACAATTCCTCTTCCGTCTCACCCGGCATCACCATGAATTCGAACCGACGAATGCCGTGCGGCAGCGCGGCCGATACATACGGGCGCTCGTGGTCGCAATGCATGTATATGTGTGGCGAGCCAACCGGGTCGTTACGCACGTCGACTACGATCCACTGGTTCGGCTTGGTGCGCCCTTCGAACGGCACTTGCAGCAGGCGGCGAATCAGGCTGTTACCGCCGTCTGCGCCCACGACGTAAGCCGCGCGAACCGTGCGCGTTTCGCCATCACTGATGCGCGTGGTCAGCGTGACGCCGCGCTCGTCCTGTGTGCAGGCCTCCACGCCATGACCGAACAGCACCTGGACGTGCGCGAAGCGCGCCAGGCCGTCGAACAGTACGCGGTCGGCCAGCGGCTGGATGAACGCATTGCGACGCGACCAGCCGAACTCGTCGGTGCGAGGCTCGATCGACGCAAAGCAATGGCCGTCGCGCGTGAGAAAGCGCATCCAGTGATCGGGTGTGGTGTGCGGGAGCAAGGCATCGGTGAGGCCCACCGCCTGAAACACGCGCAGCGCTTCGTCGTCGAGACCGATAGCGCGCGGATAGTCGATGAGCTGATCGAGCTTCTCGATGATTGTGACGCGCACGCCTTGCAGGCCGAGGATGTTGGCGATCATCAGCCCGACGGGGCCGGCGCCAACGATGGCGACGTCGGTCGTGATGTCGGCCACGGCATTGGACGCATTGGCGGATACAGTCATGTGTCTCGCTCCTTTACTTTTCTTGGGCACAAGCGCGCCCCCGCGCCTGTCTCGCGCGTTCTGATGGCGTGCTGCTGTAGGTCAATCGACGGCGGATCGTGGTGTCCGCTTGTCTTCGCTTCGTTGGCTCGGGTCGGGCCGCGGGATCCGCTGTCAAACGACTTGCCTTCGGCAAATGTCGTTCGGACGGATTGGGACGGTGTCTCCGTTAGCGCTCTGATTTTCTGTGGAGTCTAGGCAGGTCACGAAATGCGCTCAACAATTTCACCAAAATGTGCATAGAATGCACAACATTGATTTAATTGGATTTTTCGATGAACAAGTATTCGAATGTGCGGGGACTGTCGCGCGGGTTATTGGTGTTGCGAGCAATGAACGTCATGGAACGGGGGCGCGCAACGCCTGCGCAACTGAGCGAAGCCACCGGCCTGCATCGCACGACCGTGCGGCGTTTGCTCGAGACCCTGCTGGAGGACGGGTTCGTGAGACGCAGCACGTCGGACGACACCTTTCGGCTGGCACTCGCCGTGCGCTCACTCAGCGAAGGCTTCACCGACGACGAGCGTGTCGCGACCGTCGCTCCCCCGATCATGGGGCAGTTAATGCAGCGCGTCGTATGGCCATCGGACCTGACCACACCCGATGGCGACGCCATGATCATTCGCGAGACAACACATCGCTTCAGCCCGCTGTCGTTTCATCGTGCGATGGTCGGCCGTCGCCTGCCGATGCTGTTCACTGCCGCCGGACGCGCATACTTCGGCATGTGTCCCGACACGGAACGCGAAGACATTCTCGACTTGCTGCGCACAGGCGCTGGTGGCGAGTTGCAGCAGCGCTTCGCCTGCGACGACGCCTTTATCCGCAACCTCGTACGACAAACGCGCGACAACGGCTTTGGCTCGAATCACGGCGACTGGCTCGACCAGCGCAAGATCGGCGCCGTGGCAGTCGCTATCCCATCCGAAGGCCGTGTGCTCGCCAGTCTGAACGTGATCTATCTCGATCAGGCCGTGAGTCCCGCAGAGGCCGTGCGACGCTTCGTGCCGCCCCTGCAAGACGCGGCCGCGCAAATCGCGGCGGCGATATCGACGAAAGCATCCTCCTCGCTGTCGCCGTCACCGGATACGCCACCGCCTGCACCGTCGACCGATCCTGGAACGCCTTGACCAGCCTGCGGGTCTGCTCGGCATCACGCGCGCTACTCGACTATCAGGTCAAGATGTCGTGGTCGACCCACCGGTGCAAGACGGACTCTGCAACGCAGAACGAGCGCTGTTCAAGTGCATGTACATAGCCGTTCAAGGTGAGGCGCATGATGGCGACAATCCTGCGGGGTGACCAGACTTGTTGAAAGAATGCGCTTGCCATCTATTGCTAAAGAACGGCCCCTTTGGGTTGGAAGTCGACTGTAATGAGCGACAGCAAACGGCCAATTTCGGACGTTCTGTCCGTTGCCTCGATCTGAGGTCGCTACGTGAGCGAATCGATCTACCGCCTCATTTTCGACAGTGTCTGCATCGCGGGCGGCCGATGCAAGCCTCAGAAAAAATTCCGGCTCGGGTAGGCGCTTCTGCGCGGCTCCGTACGGAGTGATCGGGGTCCCGGGCGCGTCATTACCTTGTCCCAGCGTTCCTCAAGCGTTGTCGCCTCAGCTCGGCCCAGTCGATGAGCGCCTCCATTGATGGTCCGAGCGCAACCCCCATCTCGCTCAGCGCATATTCAACCTTCGGGGGCACCTGAGGATAGACGGTACGTTCGACGATACCGTCTCTCTCTAGCTGGCGAAGCTGTTGAATCAGCATCTTTTGATTGACTCCCTCAATCAGCCGCTCCAGCTCGGAAAAGCGGATCGGGCCCTTGGCTGCAAAAAGCTGGCAGAGGATGATTATCTTCCACTTCCCATCGAGCACTTGTAACGCCTCCGTGGTCGCGTTCGCCCATACGAGGCGTTGCTGTGGATCGTCGCAGTTCCATTGCCGGACTTTTCCCATACATACCTTTTGGTGTGTTACCCACTTTTCGGTAGGTTCTTGTCAATGTGGGGGGTAATCCTTAGTATAAAACTCGAAAGCACAGCCAGTTCACAAACGAGGTCAACATCATGGAAGTCGGCATCATCGGCACCGGCAATATCGGCGGCACGCTTGCGCGTCGTCTGAAGGCCGCGGGTCACAGCATCCGCGTCGCGAATTCGAAGGGGCTGGCAGCGGTCGAGAATTTTGCGGACGAAATCGGCGCGACGGCGGCCGATGTTAAGGGCGCGATTTCCGGCGCGGACGTGATCGTCCTGGCGATCCCGCTACCGGGAATGGCGAAACTGCCGGCCGGCATGTTCGACTCGATTCCTTCACATGTTCCGGTAATCGATACCAGCAACTACTATCCCGGCCTGCGTGACTCGCGCATCCCCGAAATCGACGAAGGGATGCCTGAGAGTGTGTGGGTATCCCGACAACTCGACCGGTCAGTTATCAAGGCCTTCAACAATCTTCTCGCGTATTCACTCGCGCATCTCGGTCTGCCCGAAGGATCGCCCGACCGTTTGGCAGTTGCTGTTGCGGGCGATGACGACGATGGCAAGCAAACCGTCATGGAATTGGTCAATCAAATCGGCTTCGATCCCGTCAATGGTGGTTCGCTGGAAGATTCGTGGAGACAAGAGCCGTCGACACCTGCCTACTGCTGCGATTACGGTGCGGAGATGATGCGCAAAGGCCTCGCTGCTGCGATCAAGGGCGAGGCCTCCGTGAAACGAGATCGGATGCCCGAGCTTTTCGCGAAGCTCGGCCCGAACCCCAGCCATGACGATATCGTTGCAATGAATCGGGCCGCGAACGCCGTAGCGGGCTTCCCGTTACGAAGTTAATTGTTCCGTGACGGAGTTCATTGTTTTGCATCACCGTTTGCGACACCCCTCCCTCAATCAGCACCTTTGCGTGCCGAATCGGCACGAAGCTCGATTTTCTCCCGCCTACACTCCGCTTCCTGAGACTGGCCGGTGGCCTCGGCGCGCTTTGGGCGCGTATCGCGTGGCCGCCACACATTGATCCCCAACGCCAGCGATCCAGAGGAGCAGGGCATGACCAGTAACACCAAACCCCACAACCCGTGGCGCGAAATCTGCGCCGCGAGTATCGGCAACGCACTCGAGTTCTACGATCTGCTGATCTATGGCTACTTCGCCATCGTGATCGGCCAGTTGTTCTTCCCGTCGCATGACGCGACCACGTCGCTGCTGCTCTCCGTCGGCACCTTCGGTATCTCGTTCGTTACGCGCCCGCTGGGCTCGATCGTCCTCGGCAGCTACGCCGACCGCGCGGGCCGCAAAGCGTCGCTCACGGTGTCCATCGCCCTGATGATGCTCGGCACCGCCATGATCGCGTTCGCCCCGACCTATGCACAGATCGGCATTGCCTCGCCGCTCATCATCATCGTCGCGCGTATGCTGCAAGGCTTCTCGACGGGCGGCGAGTTCGGTGCCGCCACGGCCTTCATGGTCGAGCACGCCGATGCCAAGCGCCGCGGGTTTTTCGCAAGCTGGCAAATGTCCACGCAAGGCCTCGCCACGGTGCTCGCCGCCGGCGTTTCCGCCTTGCTGAGCATGCTGCTCACGGCCGATCAACTGAGCGCATGGGGATGGCGTGTCGCGTTCGCCGTGGGGCTGCTCATCGGCCCGGTCGGTCTTTACATTCGCCGCAACATCGACGAAACGGCCGACTTCAAGAAGCTCGGCGAAAAGCAACGCGAAAAGTCGCCGCTGCGCGAAGTCTTCGGCCGCGATCGCGCCAATATGCTGCTCGGTGCCGGCGTCGTTGCCGCAGCGACCGCATTCAACTACGTTCACAAGCTGTACATGCCGACGTATGCCGTCAAGCAACTGCATATTCCGGCGACGTCGTCGTTCATCGGCGCTGTTGTCACCGGCGTGATGCTGATGATCGCCGCGCCTGTCGTCGGCCATCTCTCAGACAAGTTCGGCCGTATTCGCGTGATGCTCTGGGCGCTGATTCTCGTGGGCGTGACAACCTACCCGCTGTTCGTGCTGCTCAACCGCTATCCGACCTTCCAGACGCTGCTCATGGTGCAAGCGCTCGTGGGGCTGCTCATCGCCGTGAGCCTTGCGCCGCTGCCTGCCCTGCTGGCGGACATTTTCCCGACGAGCACCCGTGGCACGGGGCTGGCACTGTCGTACAACTTCTCGGTGACGGTCTTCGGCGGGTTCGCGCCGCTTATCGTGACCTGGCTCATCGACGCCACGCAAAACAAGCTCGCACCGAGCTTCTACGTGATGGCGACCGCCGTGCTCAGTGTTTCCGCCGTGATTTCGCTGGGCCGCCGTGTGCGCGCCGGCAAGATTGCCGGTATCGCGCATGGCTCGACCCACGCATCGAACGCCTGAGCGGCGCCGACGGCGAACCGCCAACAATGCACCTCATCCTCATCCGATGACCTGATTTTCGCCGTAACGACGACGTCTGCTGTCCCCTACAGCGGCGTCGTCACTTTTTTCGGCATCCCTTGCGGAGCATTTTTCATGACCACGCTCGAAGCGATTCGCGCCGCCCTGCCGGCGTACCCCATCGAAGTCTCGTTTCCCGACATCAACCGCTGGCGCGAAGGCAATACCGGCATCGACTTTCTGCACTCGTTCGATAGCGGCAAGCCCGGCAAACATGTGATGATTCTTGCACTCACGCACGGCAACGAAGTGAGCGGCGCCATCGCCGTCGACGCGCTGCTCGCCGCCGGTGTGCGCCCCACGGCAGGACGCCTGTCGCTGGGCTTCGGCAATATCGGTGCGTACGAGCAATTCAGCGCCGAGAATGCCGATGCCACTCGCTTCCTCGACGAAGATATGAACCGCGTCTGGACGCCGTCGACGCTCGACGGCGAGCGCCAGAGCCGCGAGTTGTCGCGTGCGCGCGCCATGCGCCCGTTCATCGATACGGTCGATCTGCTGCTCGACATCCACTCGATGCACGAAGCCTCCGCGCCGTTGATGATGACCGGGCCACTCGAGAAGGCGATTGCACTGGCCGCCGAACTCGGCACGCCGGAGCACGTCATCATCGACAAGGGCCATGCGAACGGCACACGTATGCGCGACTACGGCGGCTTCGGCGATCCGGCCAGCCCGAAGAACGCTCTGCTCATCGAAACCGGTCAGCACTTCGCCAAGAGCGCGCGCGACGTGGCGCTCGACAGTGCCGCTCGGTTCCTGTTGCACGCGGGTGTCGTGGCCGAGGCCGATGTGGCGCCGTTCCTCACGCAAGCGTTGCCCGCACGTCAGAAGTTTGTGGAGATCACGCAGCCGGTCGTGGCGCGCTCGATGGACTTCCGCTTCTCACAGCCGTTCACCGGCCTGGAAGTGATCGAGAAGGCCGGGACGGAGATTGCCCGCGATGGCGACGAAGTCATTGTCACGCCCTACGACAACTGCGTGATCGTGCAGCCGTCGATGCGCCATCTCGGTGTGAACGTCACGATGATGCGTCTGGGACGTTTGCTCGATCGCTGATGACGCAACGATAGCGTCGGGGACACCGAGGTTAGGCAGCGGGCCGGCAATTTGCCGGCCCGTTTCGTTTGCGGGTGGTCTGCGTCGCGGCCGTCAGAACGTGTCGGCCGGCGAGCCGACGGGGCGAACGTTCGTGCCGGTTCAGACAGCGCGCGTTGTGCCTGCGGGGGCCGGGGCGTGCGTCATGTCGATGTCGGCGTCGGCGTAGTCAACCTGCACGGGTTTGCCGCGGCGAAGACTCAGTTGAGCAAGCACATCAGCGTGTTGATTGCCCCAGCGGTAAAGCATTTCGATGGGCTCGATGAACAACTCGCCGAGCGGCGTGAGCGAATACTCCACCTTGGGCGGTACGACGGCGTAGACCTCGCGATGAATCAGTCCGTCGCGCTCGAGTTCGCGCAACGTCTGCGTGAGCATCTTCTTGGAGATTCCCGGCAAGCGGCGCTGCAACTCCCCCGTGCGCGTGGTGCCACACTGCAACGCGTACAGCACCATGCTCGTCCACTTCACGCTGAAGAGTTCCAGTACGCGACGCGGCACGCAGGTTTCTTCGAAAACGAACGGTTCGGGTTTGCTCATGGTAACCAATTGGTAACTATTCAACTAAAGAGTGCCTACTGGGGATTTTTTCCCTTCGTCACTATACTTTGTGCCGGTAGTGCGCGTCATCCGATGTGAGAGGGCCTTGCGGTCCCGACAGCCGGAAAGGTGCGCGCAGGACAATGGAGAATCCCATGAGCAGTTTGTCGAAGACGGCCCTCTCGATGCTGGATCTGGTGCCGATACGCGCCGGCGGCACGGTGGCCGAAGCCCTGAAACAGTCCACGGAACTGGCCCAGCACGTCGAGCGCCTAGGCTTCGAGCGTTTCTGGCTGGCGGAACACCACAACATGGATGGCATCGCGAGTTCGGCGACTGCCCTGCTGATCGGTCACATTGCGGACAAGACCTCGCGTATTCGCGTGGGATCGGGCGGTGTGATGCTGCCGAACCATCCGCCGCTGGTCGTTGCCGAGAACTTCGGTACGCTTGCCGCGCTGTATCCGGGACGCATCGATCTGGGGTTGGGACGTGCTCCCGGCGCCGATCAGGCGACGATGCGCGCCCTGCGCCGCGATCGGTTGTCCAATGGCGACGATTTCCCGGAGCAGGTCGCCGAATTGCGCGCATTGCTCGCCCCGGCGCAGCCGGGGCAGCGGCTTGTCGCCACGCCCGGTGCGGGCAGCGATATTCCCGTGTGGTTGTTGGGGTCGTCGCTGTTTTCGGCGCAACTCGCGGCGCATCTGGGGCTGCCGTACGCGTTTGCGTCGCACTTCGCGCCGCGATTCCTGTTCGATGCGCTACGCCTGTACCGCGAGCTGTTCCGTCCGTCTGCGGTATTGGATAAGCCTTACGTGATGGTCGGTGTGCCGGTCGTGGCCGCACCGACCGATGAGGAAGCGGCATTCCTCGCGACGTCGGCGCAACAGAAGATTCTGGCGCTCATGCGCGGACAAAGCCTGAAGCTGCAACCCCCCGTGAACGATATGGACGAGCGTTGGGACCCGGCCGAACAGCATTCGGTGGAAGCCTTCCTCGGCGTGTCCGTCGTGGGTGGCCCTGAGCGAGTGAAAGCAGGGTTGTCCGATCTGGTCGAACGCACGCAGGCCGATGAGTTGATGCTCGTGACCGATGTCTACGATCCCGCGTTGCGACTGCGCTCGTGCGACATCGTTGCATCGGTCGCCAGGTCCTGACGGCTTGAGGGGCGTTGCGCTTGCGAGGCGGCATGACGGCGCGCTCGGACAACTCCTCGCCGCGCGCGCCGTGCCGCATTCGCGTGCTTCAGCGAAAGCGTCCGATCGAGAATGGCGAAAGGTCGATAGCAGGCCGTTCGCCAGCCACCAGCCCGGCAATCGTACGACCTGTCGACGCTGCGGCGGTCAGGCCGACGTGACCGTGGCCGAACGCATAAAACGCATTCGGCACTTTCGACGCCGCGCCCAGCACCGGTAGCGAGTCGGGGGTGCTGGGGCGAAAGCCCTGCCAGCGCGCACCGTCGACCGATCGCGTCGGCTTCGTGCCTTGCATGGCGCGCGGAAACATCTTGTGCAGTTGACCCAATAGCAGATCGGCACGCCGCCAGTTCGGCGGCGCTTGCAGCCCCGCCAATTCCACCGTACCCGCGCCGCGAAGGCGGCCGTTCATCGGTGTGGCGAACAGCTTGCCCTCAGCCCACATGACGGGGCGTGACGGCATTTCTTCCGGTGCCGGAATCTCCACGTGATAGCCGCGTTCGGTGTCGAAGACGATGCGGTCTCCCAACTGGCGCACGAAGGGTGCCGACCACGCCCCCGCCGCAATAACCACGGCACTGGCAGCTTCACGTCCTTTGTCGGTGTGCACGGCGACGGCCTGTGCGCCATTGGTCTCGATGGCCGTGGCTGCCGCATCGACGACACGCCCCCCTCGTGCGACCACCTGTGCGGTCAGACGCGCCAGAAGTGCGCCCGGATCGCCGGTATGCCCCGTCTCGCTGATGTATCGTGCGCCGATGAAGTCATGCGATAGCGTCGGCTCGAACTCACGAAGCGCAGCCGCATCGAGCGTCTCGATATGCACGCCGTTGTCACGGCGAAGCGCCATGCCGCCTTCGTCGCCCGCCATGCCGTTCGGGCTGGAGTACGCGATGAGATAACCGCGGCGCTTGACCAGATCGTTCGCTCCCGCATCGTCAAGCAGGGGCTGATAGGCGTCGAGCGCGGGGCCGAGCAGCGCGCGCAACGCGTGGGCTTGTGCGGCAACCCGAGCGGGTTGGCTCGCCGCGACGAAGCGCATGAGCCATGGCACCATGCGCGGGAGATAGCGCCATCGCAACACTAGCGGGCCATCCGGTTGCATCAGCCAGCCGGGGACTTGCCAGAGCACGCCGGGCATCGCAATCGGGACGACCGACGAGCCATTGATGCAGCCCGCATTGCCAAGCGATGCCGCCTGACGCGCCGACTGCCGGTCGACGATCACTACCGAATGCCCGGCACGTTGAAGATATGCGGCGGTACATACGCCGACCAAACCGCCCCCGATAACGACGACGGGACGTGAATCGTTCATGAATCCGTCCTGCAAAAGCGCGAAAGCGCCTAGTGTACTTTGTTGGAGGCGCGGGACCGGGCACCTTCAAAATTCGCGAACGTTCTTAGATCATCTCTAGCGGACGTTTTCGCCAGGGCGCTTCGAAGTGGTGATCGAGCTGCGTGAGTTCCTCTCCGGTCAGATCGATGTCGTGCGCTGCATAGTTGGCGCGCACGTGCGCTTGCGAGCTTGCCTTGGGAATCGCGATGACGCCCGGTCGGTGCAGCACCCAGGCAAGCGCAATCTGCAATGGCTCGACGTGACGTGCACGCGCAATATCGGCCAGTACACCCGTGGTCCGAAGCCGTCCCTGTTCGATGGGGGAATATGCCATCATCGGCATGCCGCGCTCGGCGAGCCACGGCGCGAGGTCATATTCGGGGCCGCGGCGCGAAAGGTTGTACAACACCTGATCGGTTGCACATGCGTTGCCACCCGGTGTGTCGAACAACTCTTCCATGTCGTCCGTATCGAAGTTGCTGACGCCCCAATGCCGGATCTTGCCTGCCTGGCGTAAGGTTTCGAAGCCCGCAATCGTTTCCCTGAGTGGTACTTCGCCACGCCAGTGCAGCAGGTAAAGATCGAGACGATCGGTGCCCAGGCGTTCCAGGCTGCGCTCGCAAGCCGCGATCACACCACGTTGCGAGGCGTTGTGCGGGTAGACCTTGCTCACGAGAAACACCTCGTCGCGCAACCCGTCCAGTGCTTCGCCCACGAGACGTTCGGTAGCGCCCTCGCCGTACATTTCGGCCGTATCGACAAGCGTCATGCCCAGCGAGACACCCAGGCGCAACGCATCGATTTCCTCGCGCCGCCGCTCCGGCTTCTCGCCCATCATCCATGTGCCCTGACCCAGCACCGGTACGGCCTCGCCTCCGGGAAATGTGATGTCTCGCATAGTTTGTCCTCCATGTATTTGGTGACCATTATCGGCCCGCACGCCGAGCTGTGACCAGCGCTGTGAGGGCTTCGCGCAACATTTCACGGTGTCGTCCTATCTTTTGCATCGTATTCGTCTTAAGCATGGCTCGGACGTGCCCGCTATTGCATTCGTGCCTCGATTCTCTCGGATAGTTCACAGACCTTTTGCCGCACTGCCGCGATAAGCTGGCCTCACCGATGCACACGGCGAATGTTGCTCCGCAGCGAGACGGCTCGGTGATGGCTCAGGCCGTGTGTATCGGGCCCGTGGAGATCGGTAACGGGAGGGTTTGTTGTGGCGCGCACGAAAAGTTCATTGGGGAATACCGGGCTCAGGCTTAGGCTTAGGCGAAATACTGACCGGGCGTGCGTCCCAGGGATTTACGGAACATTTCGATGAAGCCCGTCGTGCTTTCGTAGCCCAGTTCGTTGGCCACTGCGGAGACAGCCCTGCCTTCCGCGAGGCGGTAGAGCGCCTCTTGCAGGCGCACATGGCGCCGCCATTCGTCGAAGGTGAGATTCAGTTCGCGGGTGAAGAGTCGCGACAGGGTGCGCGCACTGGCTCCGACGTGTTCGCCCCATTCCTGCAGCGTCCGGTTATCGGACGGTTCGCGCGAAAACTCGGTACATAGACGCGCGAGGCGTCGCTCACGCGGGATTTCGAGCTTAACCGGCATCTCGTCGCTGAATTCGAGCTCGTCGAGAATGATCTCGAAGAACTTGTCGACGTGACGCTTGCGCTGCAGCGGCTCTTCGGTGCTTGCCGCACGCAGAATCAGTTCGCGCATGAGATTGGAGACGACGAGCGGCTCGCAGGTCTTGGGCAGGTTCGCCACGGCGTGCGGCGAAATCAGCAGGTTGTGCATGCCAAACGAGGCTCGCAGCCGCACCGCATGCAGTGTCATTGGCGGAATCCAGACGGCGCGCTGTGGAGGCACGACCCAGGTGCCGCGCGGTGTGTCGACGCACATGATGCCTTCGCCACCGAACAACACCTGCCCATAGGGATGGACATGGGGTTCGACACCGCCGCCCGATGGAAACGCGAAGGCTAGCCCGACCATGGGGGCCGGCGAGATTCGCGACTCGAAAAACGCGACATCCTGAGCGGTGATGATCCGTGTCTGCATGACGTGCCCCTTGGCGCTAAGGGAAAGAAATGCCCGTTTCATTCTTTCCTCAACCTCAGATGCACGACATGGGGGTTAACTCGGGTATGGCAGGACAAAATGCCCTGTGATGGCCAGAGGGCGACGCTCGGGGCGATTTGTGTTGCCTCGCCCCGGCGCCGGGTTCTCATTCAGGCGTCTCATTCCAGCGCACGACCGCGCGTTTCGGGCATCCAGATGACAGCGAGAACCGTCAACAGATTCAGCGCAATCAGATAGGCAGCGAACCACCCGAGATGCCCGTGATCGGCCAGCCAGTTCTGCAAGTAGGGGGCCGTGCCGCCGAAAATCGCCACCGTCAGCGAGTAGGGAATGGCGACGCCGCTGGCGCGAATGCGTGTGGGGAACAACTCAGCGTAAACCGCTGGCGCGATGGCAGTCCAGGCGGCAAGGACCGCCAGACCGAGACAGATCGCCAGCGTTAGCCGCACGAAGGACGCATCGATGATCATGAGCAACGGCACGATGACCAGCGCCGATCCACCCGCTCCCATCAGTAGGTTGGGCTTGCGGCCGATGCGGTCCGAGAGCGCGCCCCAGACCGGCTGTATCGCCATGTACACCAGACAGCCGATGCATAGCGCCAGAAGCCCGTCTCGCGCATCGACGCCTTTGAAGTGCGTGGCGAACGTGATCGCGCCGGACATCCAGGTGTTGAACGTCAGAGTCGGCCCGGCCGTGAGCGCGATGATGCGCAGCACCGAGGCGCGGTGCTCCCAGATGGCCCGGGCCATCGGTTGTGGGGACACACTGGTGCGCGCTTCGCTTTGTTCCTGTTCGAATGCCGACGTTTCTTTGAGCCTGCCGCGCAGAAACAGCGCGTACACGCCAAGGGCGGTGCCGAAGAAGAACGGGATGCGCCAGCCGTAGCGTGTCATCTCTTCGGTCGAGAATACTTGCGTCAATACCAATCCGACGGCCGTGGCGAGCAGCGAGCCACCTGTAATGGCGATGAACATGCTACTCGACCACAGGCCGCGGCGATGGACAGGGGCGCTTTCCACGAGGAAGGTGAACGACGCACCGATCTCGCCGCCCAGACCGAAGCCCTGCAACAAGCGTCCGAACACGAGCAGCACCGGGGCCATCAACCCGATTGACGCATACGTGGGCGACACCGCAATGACGAGGCAACCCGCTGCCGTGACAGCCATCGAGGTCACCATCGCACTGCGGCGGCCTCGGCGATCGGAAAGCCAACCGAAATAGACCCCGCCGATGGGGCGCAACAAAAAGCCGACGGCAAAGACGGCAAGCGTCGACAGAAAGGCGGCGGTCGGATCTTCGGCGTGGAAGAACTGAGTCGAGAAGTAGCGGGAAAAGAGCACGAACGAGGCAAAGTCGTACCACTCCAGCGCGTTGCCGATACCCGCGCCCAAGATGACCGACTTTGCGGGCGAACCGCGCTCGTTGCGGGCGACGGCTTGCAGGGTCGCATCCATGGTGTGTCTCCTGATAGCTGATGGTCGTTGTTGTTTGATTGACGGCCCAACTCACCTTAGCGCCTCTCTTCCCCTTGCGCACACCGCGCAAGGGACAACACATATCGCAAAGCGGACAAAATTTCACTCGGGTGGCGCGTGCGGCTTCCGATCCATTTGCCGGTCTTCGCTGCTCGCCCGGCTTGACCGCGCAGCCCGCCCACCACTTTGGCTGCTTTGCTGGATGGCGTGTCGCGATCGCTGCATCGGCGCCCGGCGCGCTGCCCACAATGAACCCATGGCATTCCGCGGTCTCACAGACCCACAACTGACCCGAGGAGGGCACTGCTGCGATGAGGGTGATCCATTGCGATGTCGTGGTCGTCGGCGGAGGCGGCGCGGGCACCTACGCCGCCTTGCGTCTGCACCATCTGGGCCTGAAGCCGATGCTGATCTCCAAGGGATTGGTCGGCAAGAGCGGCGCATCGATCATGGCGGGCGCCGTGATCGTCGGCTCGAAGATGCTCGGCGGCACCGAGCAGAACGCTGCCAGTTCGCTGGAGTTCTTCGCTAAGTACTACAGCCATTTCCTGGTGGATCAGTCGTATCTGGCGGCTGCCGGAAACTGGATCGAGAACATTTTTTATCCGGAGATGGAATCGCTGGGATTGCTGTTCACGCGCGACGCCGACGGCGGCATCGCGATGAGCCATTCTCCCGTGCGCTGGGCGGTCGCTCCCATGCAGGGGCAGACCGGCATCCTCCTGATGGACATTCGGCGCAAGCAACTGCAAGCCGGGGGCATTCCGATGCATGAGGAGTGTGTCGTGACCGCACTCTTGCGCAACGCGAACGGTGAAGTCTGCGGCCTGACCGCGCTGGACTATGTGCGCGGCGAGATGTTTGCGGTGTATGCGAAGGCAGTCGTCATGGCGACGGGACACGCCGACCGGCTGGTGCGTCGCTCCACGGGCACGCGTGAACAAACCGGCGACGGCATTGCGCTGGCCCTACGCGCCGGCGCCGAGATGACCAATCTGGAAATGCAGTTCTGGCACATCAGCGATTTTGCGAATCCGCCGACATGGCAGCGTCTGCATATCTATCCGAATCCGCTGGTGGGCACCGACCAGAGCTCACGTGTGTACAACGCGCAGGGCGAGTGTTTCTTCGAGCAGTCGCGCGACGCACCTGCCGCGCTCGCGCCCTATTCGCTTCAGGTCAAGCGGCTCACGCAACAAGTGCTTGCGGGAAAGGCGCGCTTCAGCGGCGGCTACTACACGTCTTACCGCCATGTCGACGCGGAGGTGCTGCGTCGCTACCAGTACGCCGCTTCGGCGTTCGAGAAGCTGGGGCTCGACATCACGCGGGACAAGGTCGAAGCGCGCACCACGATGCATTACCGGCAGGGCGGCATCGAGTCGGACCCGCACTCGATGCGCACCAGTGTGGCCGGATTGTGGGTGGCCGGCGGGGTCGGGGCTCACGTGACGGGAAGTCTGGCGGTCGCGATTTATGACGGGGGGCTTGCGGCAGAGTCAGTCGCCGGGAGTTTGTCCGAGCGCCATCGCCACGACGATCACACGGCGCAGCAGATTCGGGAGGAGGCGCAACGGGTGGAGGCGCTTCGTGTCGGAGGCGGCCTGACGGACAGCGGTGCCGGTCGACAGTGTCTCGCACCCATGCACATCAAGACCGGCATTTGGGATGTGATGGACGAGGCCTACGGAATCATCAAGCACGGGAAGGCGATGCGCGACGGTCTGACACGGCTTGCCGGACTGCGCGCGCGCGAACTGCCGCGTATGAAACCGCCGAGTGCGTCGCGGCGCTTCAACACGGCATGGCTCGACGCTCTCGATGTTCATAACCTGGTCGATGTGTGCGAAGCCACATTGCAAAGTGCATTGCGGCGTGAAGAGAGCCGGGGCAGCTTCTATCGCACTGACTTTCCCTACGTCGACAACACCGTATGGCAATGCAAGAACATCATCGCGCGCGATGGCAGCGGCTACCGGTTCAGGCAAGAGCGATATCCGGAGGGCGCCATCGCTCCGGGATTCGATCGGCAAGCGTATTTCAGTGTGCCGTGGTGATCCGGGGCATCTCGACGCTAAGGATCCGTCGTCAAAAAGACCATTTGCGCTGAGGGGACACATGCATTCGGACGTCGGGCAATTTCGGGAGGACGCGGCCAGTGAGTTGGCGGCGGTGACCTTGCACATCTCGCGTTTCGATCCGGAAACGGACGCGGCGCCATACGTGGAGACCTACGTGGTGCCGCACGTGCGGCACATGCGCATCATCGATGCGCTGAACTACGTGCAGGAAACGCTCGCTGTGGACATCGGTTACCGGTGGTACTGCGGCACGAAAAAATGTGGCACCTGCGCCGCGCGGGTCAATGGACGGGAGGTGCTAATGTGCTGGGAGGCGGCCGAAGCGGAGATGCATATCGAGCCGCTGCGCCACCTGCCGCGAATCCGCGATCTCGCGGTCGATCGCTCGCCCGTCGAAGCGAAGCTGGTGTCGCTGCAAACCTGGCTTCAGCGCTCACGTCCTTACGGTGGGTTCCCGGAAGCGATCGATGCGGCAAACGCCGCGTCGTTACGCGCGACGATGGACTGCCTGAGTTGCCTCGCCTGCTACTCGGCATGCCCTGTGCTCGATTTTCCCGACGATATCGCGTTCGCCGGGCCAGCGCCACTCGTGCATCTGGCTCGCGTTGCGCTGGATGCGCGCGACGATGGAGCGCGTCTGCAGGCCATTCTGGACGAAGCGCAAGTTCACCATTGCGTGTCTTGTTACCAGTGCGAAGCCGTCTGCCCTGCGGGCATTCCGATCGTGAGTGCCGCCATCGAACCGCTCAAGCAACTCGCCTATGCGCAGGCACGCGAGGCGTCGCCGCATGCGCGCACGTTCATGGATATCGTGGCGCGGCGAGGGCGGATCGAACCCATGTTGCTCGTTCTGGGTACGCGCGGATGGCGCGCGGTGCTACAACGACCCGGGCGCACGCTCAAGCTGATGCTGCGGGGCAAGGTCAAGCCGTTGGCCGCGTTGTTGCGTCGACCGGTGCCCGGCATCAAGACGATCCGACGTATTTTCTTCCGATAGATGTCTTTCGAGGAGGCATGAGCATGCGGATTGCTTTCTACCCCGGGTGCAGCGCACGCACGACGTGTAGCGAGTTGTTGGTGGCCACGCACGCCGTGGCAGATCGGCTGGGCGTCGAACTGGAGACGCTGAGTTCTGCGACTTGCACCGGGAGTCGTGAGATTCGTGCGGCCGATGCAGCGCGCTTCGTTGCGCTGAACATTCGCATCATTGCGTTGGCTGAGGCGAAAGGCCTCGATCTCATGACGATCTGCAATACCTGTACGTTGAACCTGATCGAGGCCAAGCAACGTGTGGAAAGCGATTCGGACTTGCGTGCTCGCGTGAATAGCCAGTTGGCCGAGGAAGGCCTTGTCTACAGTGGGACGTCGCGCGTGACGCACCTATTGTGGTATCTGCTTGAGGAGGTGGGGGAGGTGCGGTTGCGTTCGCTGGTGAAGGTGCCGCTGTCGTCGCACCGGATCGCGGCGTTCTACGGCTGTCACATCGTTCGGCCACCCTCCACCTTCGGGGGCACGGACGCGCAGAGCGTCCGGTCGATCGAGACGCTGGCGCAGATTCTGGGCTGCACGACCGTGGAATATTCCGGCCGGACATCGTGTTGCGGTTTTCATTGTTCCGCGCAAAGTGATGTCATTCCCATCAAACTCAGTGGTCGGCACGTCGCGTCGGCGAAAGCGGCCGGTGCGCACGCCATGGTGACGCCGTGCCCCTTGTGCCATACAGTGCTCGACACGTATCAGGACGACATGGCACGCGATCTCGGTACTACGCTGGATCTCCCCGTGCTGCATTTGCCTCAGCTCGTTGGTTTGGCGCTGGGCATCGATGCGGCGGCGCTCGGTCTCGCGCGGCACGTCGTTCCGGCGGAAGCCGTCGCTCGAACGTAGCGAGGCGCCTGACACCGGGCGCCATACCGCATTTCCTGTCGAAAACCCCCACGATTTTCCACGATGAACCAAAAAAAAGCCCCGCGAGCGGGGCTGAAAGGCCGACCAAGCAACGGTCGGCCAAGGAGGTTCGTCGGGGGCGCATCTATGGGGCCGTGCGCGCTTGAGACGTATTGTCGGCATAGCAAGAGCGTCCGTGGGGAGGAGGAATCCGAATACCAAGAGGAAACTTGAAGTAACAACTGCGACGATTCGAGACCTTTTCGCGTAACGGAACCGACGTCATAATGACGTCACTTGCAAGACAGAAAAGGACTCCCCCAGATGGGTAACGCAATTAAGTTCCGCCCGAGCGGCTCGCGGCTCTCCTTGGCCGAGCGCTACGCGCCGGCCGCCATCTTCTTTCATTGGGCAATCGCGTTGCTGGTCGTGATTGCCTATGCGGCTGTCATCGCGAAAGGGTATTTGCCGAAAGGCAGCGCGCCGCGTGCGTTGTCCATGACGATTCACGAGTGGGCCGGGGTTGTGGTGCTGGTACTGGCAGTGCCGCGTTTGCTCTGGCGAATGATCAAGGGGGCGCCGGCGCCGTTACCCGGCCAGGGGGGGCTGGTGCGGGCATCGTCCGCCGTGGTGCATCTGTTGCTCTATCTGTTCCTGTTTGCGCAGCCGGTGCTGGGATACCTCACGCTCAATGCCGGGGGACATGTGCTCACGATTCCAGGGCTGGATGCCGCGCTGCCGCAATTCATCGGGAAAGACGCTGAAGTGGGCCGGTCGATCAAGGACATTCACGAGACGATCGGCAGCGCGTTCTATTGGGTGATTGGCGTGCACGCACTGGCGGCGCTGTGGCATCACTACTTCCGTCGGGACGATACGTTGCGGCGCATGCTGTGAACGAGGTTCGCCACACGACCTGCTGCCGGGCGGTGCGCGGCATCTTTCCTGCGCCGCGCACGCCGGGTGGTGCAATCCGTTGAGACTCAGAACGCGAAGCGCACGCCGGCGAACACGCTTCTTCCATCGCCCGGATAGAACACGGCGGTATTGGTCATGCGGGCATCGGTCACTGTGCTGAAGTCGGTGACGTAGCGCTTGTCGGTCAGGTTGCGGGCGTCGACATAGAACGTCACGCCGCGCTGAATCAGGTACGACGCCTGTACGCCGAGCAGCGTGTAGCCGGGCACGCGCATTGTGTTGGCATAGTCGACCCAGGCGCCGGTCGGCACCCAGTCGAGCGACGCCGAGATCTGGAAGCGGTTCGACAACGCGTAGCCGAGCGTCGTGCGCAGCACATTCGTCGGCACACCGGCGATGCGGTTATTGCCGTACTGCGGGTCGTCGCGGAAACGGAAATCGCTGTAGTTCCAGATTTGCGACAGTGTGATTCGATCCCCGGTCGCCACCACATTCTTGAACACGTCCACCGCAGCGCCCACTTCCAGACCTTGCAGCACCGTCTTGTTCGCGTTGAAGGTCGCGGCGGGAATGTCGGGCGATGTTGTGTACTGAAGCAACTGATCGCGCACCAGCGAACGATACGCAGTCACGTCCCACGCCACGCGCTCGAGTTTGCCACGCGTACCGGCTTCAATCGTCCAGGCGTGTTGCGATGCCAGCGGAACGAAGCGGGACGTGGCGCCGAAGGTCTGCGACAGATCGGTGAAGTCGGGCACGTCGGCGCTGCGCGTGACGTCGATGAAGGCCTGCATGTCCTTGCGAGGCTCCCACAACAGCCCGATCTTCGGATTGACGCCCGAGTAGGCGGCGCTTGTCGAGCGGTAGCTCGGGTCGCCCGGCAGGCCGCCGTAATCGATGTATTGACGAACGTCGCGGTACGCTTTTGCGCCGATCATCAGGCCGACCGTGGGCAGGAAAAACAGACGGTTCTCGAAGTACGCCTCGTAGTTGTAGGCGCTTTGGCGGGCGTCGAGCGTTCGCGCGCCGCGATTGCCGTTCACGTTGACGTACTGGTCGGCCTGCGTGTTGCCACCAAAGAAGCGTGCACCGACGATCAGGTCGTTGCGCATGCCGGCGAGCGTCAGGTTGGCCGTGTAGCGCGGCGCCACGCCGTAGGTCCAGCCGTCCTGATCGATGACCTGAAAGATCGGGTGATAAAGGCTCTTGTGGATGACCCACGACGCGATGTCGAGCTGGCCGGTGGCGAAGCGAATCGTCGTCAGGTTGCCCAGTCGCTCGGTACGTGTGTTGCGTGCCTGATCGCCGGAGACGGCGGACGCAGAGGCTTTCGTCGGATTGTTGAGCGCGTCGAACAGCGACAGCGTGCCGGGTAGCTTCTGGTCGACGATATAGGCGCCGAAGAAGAACCGGGTCTCCAAGTTCGGCGAGAACTTGTAGCCGATGTTGGCGTTGATCTGCGCGTAATTGCCCTTGTCGTGGTCGCGATAACCGTCGGCGCGATTCAGGGTGACGGTCGCGAGTGCATCCAATGGGCCGAAGATGCGCGACATCTGAGCACTGGCGCGCACGGTGCCTAAACTGCCGCCCTCGAGACGGAACTGGTTGGGCGCGTCAGCCGTATAGGCTGTCGGGGTGACGAAGTTCAGGGCCCCGCCAAGCGTGGTCGAGCCGTATGTGAGGCCATTGCCGCCCTTGTAGATCTCGGTCGAACGCAAGCCCATCGGGTCGATCTGGTAGTAGTCTCCGCTGCCATCGGCCGAGTTGGTCGGAATGCCGTCCTGAAGGATGTCGAGCCCGCGAACGTGATAGCCGCGTGCGATGCCTGAGCCGCGAATCGACACGCGCAGTTCCTGACCGTACCGGTTCTGCACGTATACACCGGGGGTGTCCTTGAGGATATCGCGCAGGTTGAAGGCATAGGTGTTCTGGTATGAATCGGCGTCGACGAAGGCGACAGACCCTGCTGTCTGGAACAGGTTGGCCTTCTGGTCGTCGACGCTCGGCGAGGTGAGCGACTCTGCCGGTGCGGTCACGGTCGTGAGCGGCAGCGTGGCCGTGGGAACCGGCGCTGCGGACGCCGTCGAAGGCACAACCGCCTGCGCGAGAGACATCGCGGGTGCGTGTGCCGGGGACTGCGTGCTGGGCGTTGACGAAGCAACGAGGGTGTCAGGGTGGTGGCCCGTGCGCGTTGCCGCGTGTGTCGCGTCGATCGCAACGCTCAGGCCAGTCGTCTCGGGGTCGTTAGTGAGTGCGTGTGCCGTGCTGCCCAGCGAGGCAAGGGCAAGTGCGATGGCCGTTTGCAGCGGCTTCTGTGTCATGGGACGTGACATGAGAGTCTCTCTCGCGACCGCGTCGCGGTCGCCTGATGATCGTGTGGGTGCCGAACGTGTGCCGTGCCTTGCTGCGACACACGGGAATGACAATGCCCCGCGCGTCGTGGTGACAACTCGATGTCGTTTCGCATACGTGCGCGATGACGCGTGCGGCCGCGCGGTGTTCTCCAAAGCGGGCGGTGCGCACGACACGGATCAAACGCGCTGCGCGAACGGTGTGTTCACAGCGAGTGCAGATCACGGCAAGACGCGCTAACGAGGCTCGACGCGTTCGGCAGGGCATTCCGGTATTGGCCGGAAGTCGGAAGAATCAGGCGGCGGGGACGGGCGGTGCGCGCGCGAGGGCGGCGGAGAAACGGGCGCGCGGGTAGTACGGCACCAGCACCCGGGGGGCGGTGGCGACCCCTGCCGGTGCGGCAGGCGGGAGGGAGAGAAGGTGGGTGGTGACAAGGGGTTGATGGGCCCAGAGCGTGCAGTAGCCGCACTTTTCCCAATGGTCTGCCGAGGCGAGCGAGTGATCCGTGCCGCCGTGGCTGCTGTGCAGGCTCGTGGCCTGCGGCTGTGCGGGCGGTGCTTGCGCGTCGTCGTGACCGGTGTGTCCGTCGTGGGCCGCTTCACGCTGGGCGTTGGCGCGCTCCGTGGTGTTCGTGCCCAGTGCGGCCTGCGTGCCCTGCACCGTGCAATAGACCGCGAATGGGTCTTGCTGCGTTGCGGCGCGCCATTGCGCAATCGCCGGCATGAGCGCTGCCAGCAGGATCGCCAGCAAGGCGATCCCGATTGCGACGCGATGCTGACGAAGCTTGCGCATGCCCGGGCCGGATGAAGAAATGGGAAAAAATCAGGGAACCAAGCATTGTAGGTGCTGTCGCCGAGCGGCGTAAATGCCTTGCGTTCTCATGTAGGGAGTGCGCGACAATTTGCCGCATCGGGCGTCCGGGTAAAAAAAGGAGCGCCACCGCCCCCCCAGGCGTATGGCGCTCCACACCGGATATCAGAACTTCAGGCCGACACCGACGCCGACGATGAGCGGATCGATGTGCAGTGTGCCGAGGTCGGTGCCTGCGAGCGAAGTGTCGGTCTTCATCCAGACTTTCTTGATGTCGATGTTGAAGAACAGATTCTTCGTCATCTGAATGTCCACCCCGGCTTGCAGTGCCGGACCGACGCTGTGGTTCTTGATCGAGATCGGGGTGCCACCCGCGTTCAGGCTGCTGTTCCAGAAGCGCGTGTAGTTGATACCCGCACCGACATACGGACGCACCTTGCCCGCATGGTTAAAGTGGTATTGCAGCAGCAGCGTCGGCGGCAGCACGTTCACACCGCCCAGATGGCCGATGTTCGACGTGAGTTGATGACGCGACATCCCGAGAATGAGTTCGACGCCGACGTTATCGAGAATCATGTACGTGAAGTCGAGTTCCGGCACGATCGCGTTATTCACGGTCACGCCCAGCGTCGGCAGCACGCTGCCGCTCGCATGCGAGTCGGGCAAGATGCCGATGGCGCGCACGCGCGCGAGGATGTCGCCGGCGTAGATGCCTTGCGAACTGTCCTTGATGAAGCCGAAGGTCTTCTCCGGCGCGGGGGCCGCGTTGTCTGCGGCCTGTGACGGGGCTTGCGAATTGGCTTGTGCCGAGGCGGATGCGCTGAAGAAGGCGGCACCGGTAACGAGCGCGGCTGCGATGGCCGCAGCGCCGAGGGAGTGCTTCATGATGATGTCCAAAGTCGTGAGTGAGCACGATCGATGGTAGAAGCAGGTTCCTTCGGCGAACTTGACGCGCGTCAAGCGCGGGGAAACGTGGGGGCGTTGTGCGACAAACTGTCGCGCGTTCGTGTTGTTTTCGCGACGGTCAGTCGCGAGGGAGCAACACGACGGTCAGCGAGCGCACGCCCTGGGCGCCTTGAATCAGCACGCCTTCGATATCGGCTGTCGCCGATGGGCCCGTAACGAGCACCGCATAGCGCGCCAGCGCGAAGTCGGGCCGACGGTATATGTCTTGCAAGCCGTCGACGATATCGCGCGGATCGAGCAATACCACGAGATGCTGTACCAGATAGCCGAGTGCGTTGACGCCGTACTCCCGTTCGGAGAGCCAGACGGACCCCGTCTCCGCAACGCCGAAGCGGGCGCGCACGATACCGACGTCGACGTCATGCAGCGACGCAGGTGCGCGCAAGACATCGAGCGGTTGCGCCGACACGGCTTCCGATGTTGCTGTCACTGGCGTAACGCCGGGGAAGCGTTCGGCGAGCCAGGCAGCCAGCGCCTGCGCATTGTCGAGCGTTGCGAGCTTGCCGCCCATGGTGACGAGGTTGTTGCCAAACCGCTCGCACCGATCGCCGCCCGGTGTCTCGAAGACAGGCAGCGCAGGCAAGGGAAACGGCTCACGCGCGCCTTCGGCCGGATGATCGTCGTCGCGCAGCGCCACGCGTTGTGCGGCGCGCACGCGCACGAGAAATGCTTCGCGGGAAGTGCTCATGATGGGTCCTTGCGTCCGGTGTCGGGCGACTTCCGGTTGGCGTCATACCAGTCACGGAATGTCTGCTTGGGCGCGTCGGGCAGATCGCGGCCTTTGCCCCACGTGTTGAGCGGGTTGTAGAGCACCATATTGGGCAGCCGATGCAGCGCGGTGTTCATCGACTTGACCGATGTGCGATACAGCACCGGATTGGCGAGCAGTTTGCCAGCGACTTTGATCAGGCTGCGCTTGACGCGCGGCAGTTCGCCTTCCTCGGCCACGATCTGGCGCCACTTGTACAACTGCTCGTGAATGTTGATGCGCACGGGGCAGACGTTGGTGCAACTGCCGTTCATTGTCGAGGCGAACGGCAGCGCGCTGTAGCGTTTGAGATCGTAGGCCGGATTGAGGATCGCGCCGATGGGCCCCGCGTAGGTGCTGCCATACGACAGGCCGCTGCTGCGCCGGTAGACCGGACAGGTGTTCATGCAAGCGCCGCAGCGGATGCACTTGAGCGAGTACCAGAAGTCGTCCATCGCCAGCCGCGCCGAACGGCCGTTGTCTACGATGACGAAGTGCATCTCCGTGCCCGGGCGCGGCACGCGAAAATGCGAGGTGTATTGCGTGATCGGCGACCCGAGTGCGCTACGTGATAACAAGCGCACGAATACGCCGAGATCGGCTATGCGCGGAATCAGCTTCTCGATGCCGATGGACACGATGTGCACCGGCGGCACGTTGGCGGACAAATCGGCATTGCCTTCGTTGGTGCAGACCACGACCGTGCCCGTTTCCGCGACGGCAAAGTTGCACCCGGTCATGCCCGCCCCCGCTTCGAGAAATGCCGGGCGCGTGGTCTGCCGCTGACTCTCGGCCAGATAGCGAACGTCGTCGTTAGCCGGATCGGTGCCGAGCGTGCGGCCGAACAACTGTGCGACATCTCCCCGCAGTTTGTGCACGGCGGGCACGACCACGTGCGACGGCGGCTGCTTGTCGAGTTGCTGAATGCGCTCGCCGAGATCGGTCTCCATGACATGGATGCCGCGCGGTTCGAGATACTCGCGTAACTCGCATTCGTCTGTCAGCATCGACTTGCTCTTGACGAGTGTTCTGACGCCGTGCGCCGCGAGAATGCCGTGAACGATGGCATTGTGCGCAGCAGCGTCGAGCGCCCAGTGCACTTTCACGCCGTTCGCTTCGGCTTGCGTGGCGAACTGGTCGAGATAGTCGCCGAGCCGCGACAGGGTGTGTTCCTTGATTTGCGACGCGAGCGTGCGCAGGGTCTCCCATTCGCCGATGGACGCCGCTTGCGCATCGCGTTTCATCCGCAGGTCCCAGAGGCGTTTGTCGTGAAACGCCACGTGTTCCGTTTTCGCGAGAAACGCCTCGGCGTTCTTCGCGTGATCGACGCGCTGCCCCGTGCTCATGCCGTCACCTCGTTGGGCGTCGCGGCCGCCGGTGCGCCGACGTCCACGCCATTGAGTACCTGCGCAATGTGAAGGAACCGCATCGGGGTTTGCGTGCGTGCCGCACATCCTTTCTGGTGCATCAGGCATGACATGTCGGCCGAGACGATGAACTGCGCGCCAGCGTCGAGATGGTCGCGCACCTTGTCCTGTCCCATCTTCACGGACACCGCCTGTTCAGACACCGAAAAGGTGCCCCCGAAGCCGCAGCATTCGTCGGGACGGCGAGGGGCGGCGAAGCGGATGCCGCGCACCCCCTCGAGCAGCGTGCGGGCTTTCGACCACGGTTCTCCGGGAATCTCGCTGGCCGACGCCGCATGCAGATGACGGATGGCGCTGCAACTGTTGTGCAGGCCGACGGTATGCGAAAACGCTGCCCACGGAAAATCGCGAACCTTCAGCACGTCGTGAAGGAATTCGGTGAGTTCGTACGTATTGGCGCGAACGGCGGCCACGCGTTCCGACTCGCCTGCGGCCGTCAGATGCTTGCGCACATGATGCACGCAACTCGACGAGGGCGAGACGATGTAGTCGTAACCGGCGAAATTCTCGACGAAGAGCGTTTCGGTGCCGGTGGCGTCGGCCTCGCAACCATTGTTGGCCAGCGGTTGCCCGCAACAGGTCTGACGACGCGGGTAATCGACCGTCACACCGAGTTTCTCCAGCAGCTCCAGGGTGGCGATGGCCACTTCGGGAAACAGTGCATCGATGAAACAGGGGACGAACAGGGCCACTTTCATGGGGTTCTCCGGCAGGGGACGACACACTCGCCGCCGCGCATCGGCAGCGCGGCGGCGAGTGTCGATAACGAAGACAGACTCAATGCACCAGCATCCCCGTGAGCCAGTACGCCTGAATCAGAGTGATCAGACCGGCGAGCACGACGAACATCAGGCTGTGCCACACGGTGAAGCGGAACAGATCGGCTTCCTTGCCGATCAGGCCGGTGGCCGCGCACGCCACGGCGATCGACTGCGGGGAAATCATCTTTCCGGTCACGCCGCCAGTCGTGTTCGCGGCGACGAGCAACGTGTTCGACACGCCGATCTGCTGCGCCGTGGTGCTCTGCAAACCGGAGAAGAGGGCGTTGGACGACGTGTCCGAACCGGTCAGGAACACGCCCAGCCAGCCGAGCAGCGGCGAGAAGAACGGGAATGCCGCGCCGGTGTGGGCGAGCAGCAACGCCAGCGTCGTCGACATGCCCGAGTAGTTCATGACGAAGGCGAACGCCAGCACGAGGCCGATGGCCAGCACCGGCTTTCGCAGTTCCGCAACGGTCTTGAAGAAGTTCGTCGCGCCGGCGGCCGGCTTCATGCGAAGCAATGCCATCGAGAGCAGTGCCGCGATGAAGATCGCCGTGCCGGTAGCCGAGAGGGCGTCCCACTTGAAGATGGCGTCCATCGGCGTGGGCGTGGCCACGATCGGGGCGGCTTTTGCCACGAGACGATCCAGTCCCGGCACATGCAGCGACGGTACGGTCCACGCGAGCGGGCCGGTCTTCGCGAACAGCGCCTTGAAGCCCGGCAGGCTCCAGATCGTGACCATGCCGGTGAGGATCAGGAACGGCGCCCAGGCGCGCAGGATCTGGCCGGCCGTATAAGGCGACGGCTTGGTGCTGCGCGCCGATCCGCCATTGAGGCCGCCGAACCCGCCCAGCGCGGCGGCGCCGCCCGAGGCACTCACGCCTGCATGGCCGCGCGCGGCCGACGTCTTCGGCTGCCAAACCTTCAGGAAGCCGGCCAGACACACGAGCGAGAACAGAGACGAGATGATGTCGGGCAGTTCCGGCCCGATGTGGTTCGACGAGAAGTACTGCGCGACGGCGAAGCTGCCACCGGCGACCAGCGCGGCAGGCCACGTCTCTTTGACGCCACGCTTGCCGTCCATGATGAACACCAGCCAGAACGGCACGAAAGCGGAGAGCAGCGGCAACTGACGCCCCGCCATCGCACCGATATGGAACGGATCGATGCCGCTCACCTGACCCGCCACGATAATCGGAATGCCCATCGCGCCAAACGCGACAGGCGCGGTGTTGGCGATCAGGCAAAGCCCCGCTGCGCGGAGCGGCTCGAAGCCGAGTCCCACAAGCAGCGCGGCAGTGATGGCGACCGGCGCACCGAAGCCCGCAGCGCCTTCAAGAAATGCGCCGAACGAGAAGCCGATCAGCAGCATTTGCAGACGCTGATCGTCGGTCAGCGACACCACCGAGCTGCGAATGATGTCGAACTGCCCGGTCTCGACCACCACGCGATAGAGAAACACCGCCGTGATGATGATCCACGCGATGGGCCACAGGCCATAAGCAAAGCCGTAAACCGCCGACATGGCTGCCATCCTGGCGGGCATGCCGAAGTAGGTGACCGCAATGACGAGGGAAAGCGCGACGGTCAATGCGCCGGCGGTATGCGCCTTCATGCGCAGTCCGGCCAAGGCTACGAAGAATACGACAATCGGTAACGCGGCCATGAGTGCCGCCATCCATAGCGTGCCACCCGGCACGTAGTTCTGTACCCACACTTCCACTTACGTCTCCTCGATTTGGTGATCGATTGCTTTAAGGCCTGTTTCTGGCCGTATTGCCGTGCGTGCGGCCGCGTTTGATGCGGATGGCACGACGGTTCGCGCGGACGTAGCGTCCGGCTGCCGCGATGATCGACACCCGAGAAGCGTTCGGGCAAACTGGTCGTACCAGTTGCCGTGATCGGCGGTGAGTGGCGCAGAATCGCGGCAAACTGAGAACATGCGTCAATGGTGCACGCGCAGAGCATGCGAGGCTCGCGCGGTGCAATTCGATCGCCGCGTGGCCACCATCGCACGCATTCAACCGAACGCATCCGGCATGCGGCAGGAGACATCACCGTGAGCGGTCCCAATCTGACCGAGCGCATCACGCGCGAACTCGAAACCCGACTGATCGAAGGCGTGTGGTCGCCAGGCGAGCGCATTCCGTCCGAGCGTGCGTTGGCTGCGTCGCTGGGGGTGGCGCGCTCGACGGTTCGCGCGGCGCTTCAGCGCCTCGTGGCTCGCGGGCTGCTCAAGACGCGCGCCGCCTCGGGCGTCTATGTTTCGGATCGTTTGCAGACAGGGCTGATTTCACCGTGGCGACAATTGGTGGGCGACCATCCGGAACTGCGTCCTGACATGCTGGAATTCCGTCTGATGCTGGAGGGCACCACGGCATATCTGGCTGCCGTGCGGGCGACCGACGAGGATCTCGCCCGCATGGCGGAACTGGTCGACGGGCTGGTAGCCGCACACGAGCAAGGCGACACCGTGCTCGAATCGCGGCTGGACGGCGACTTTCACACAGCGCTCGCCAACGCGTCTCACAACGCCATGCTCCGTCACCTGCAAGGCAGCGTGGTCAAGATGCTCTACGAGCACATCTCGCTGAACAACGCGGGGCTGTTCGAGTTGCGCGAACAGGCGTCGGAGATCATCCTCGCGCAGCATCTCGCGCTTTGGGAGGCGATTCGCACACGTCAGCCGGAGGAGGCGCGCCGCATCATGCGCGAGCACATTGGCTTCGTTTGGCGCAAGCTCGAGCCCGACTCGCCGGCACCTATCGTGCCCTGAGCTTGCAGGGTTCGCCTGCCGGTTTTGGTAGGATGCGGACTTTGCTACGCTTTCCCCTATCGTGAAGCGCCCGATTTCGTCGCTGTTGCATGCCGCCGCCCAAGCTGGCCGGCATGGTCTCCGCCTTGTGCAACCCTTGCAGCCATATGCGGCCCGTGCGTGGTATCACCTGCGCCATCCAACGCGCCGCAGCGTGCTCGTCGCCATCGCGGCCGTGCCATGCCTGCTCGTCGCCTACACGCTGATCCTGATTCCGTTCACGCCGGGCATTCGCGACATCCGGCGGGCGAAGATCGACCAGCCGGCACAAGTGTTGTCGGTGGACGGCAAGCTGCTGGCCGAATTCCGGCCCTCGAACCGGGAATGGGTGGCGCTCAAGGACGTGTCGCCGAATGTCGTCAAGGCGCTGATCGCGACGGAAGACCACCGCTTCTACGAGCACCACGGCATCGACCTGAAGCGCACGGCATCGGCGGCGCTGCACACGTTCTCCGGCGACCGGCAAGGCGGCTCGACCATCACGCAGCAGCTCGCGCGCAATCTGTATCCCGACGAGATCGGCCGCGCGCCCACGCTCACACGCAAGCTCAAGGAAGCGATCACCGCACTCAAGATCGAAGCGCTTTACACGAAGCCCGAGATTCTCGAGACGTATCTGAACACTGTGCCGTTCCTGTACAACGCGTACGGCATCGAGATGGCCGCGCGCACGTACTTCGACAAGTCGGCCGATCAGCTCGACGTCGTTGAAGCCGCCACGCTCGTCGGCATGCTCAAGGGCAACAGCTATTACAACCCTGTGATCAACCCCGAGCGAGCATTGCAGCGTCGCAACACCGTGCTCGCCCAGATGGTCAAGTTCGGCGACCTCGACGCGTCGAAGCTCGCCGCGCTGCAGAAGCGGCCGTTGCGCATCGACTTCGAGCGGCAGACCGAAGCGCCGGGGCCCGCGCCGCACTTCGCGCAGCAATTGCGCAAGTGGCTGATCGGTTGGGCAGACCGGAACGGCTACAACATCTATTCCGACGGCCTCGTCGTGCACACCACCATCGACTCGCGTTTGCAGACGATGGCGACGCAGGCGCTGGCGCGTCAGGCCAATCAGTTGCAAGGCATTGCCGACGCCAACTGGTCGGCACGCGGAGGCTGGCGCGACAGTACGGCGCTGGTGCAGTCGTTCGTGCGCGAATCGGCGGAGTATCGCAATGCGGTAGCGGGGGGCGAAGCGCCTGAGGCGGCGATGAAGCGTCTGCTCGCGGACAAGACGTTCATGCAGAATCTGCGCACGACGAAGACTCGCGTGCAGGCGGGTTTTCTGGCCATCGATCCGCGCACGGGGGAAATCCGCGCGTGGGTCGGCAGCCGCGATTTCACGATCGACCCGTTCGATCACGTGCAGCAGGCACGCCGTCAGCCGGGCTCGACCTTCAAGCCGTTCGTCTACGGCGCGGCCTTCGTCAAAGGCAGAACGCCGGACGACACCATCGTCGACCAGATTGTCGAGATCCCGCTCGCGGGCGGCGAGATCTGGCGGCCCAGCGACGACAGCGCGCCGACCAACAAACCCATGACGTTGCGCGACGCGCTGGCGCAGTCGCGCAACACCGTCACGGCACAACTCATGCAGGACGTCGGGCCATCGCGCGTGGCCGGGCTGGCGCGGGCGATGGGCGTGCGCGAAAGCAAGCTCGACCCGGTGCCGTCGCTGGCGCTGGGCACGAGCCCTGTTTCGCTCAAGGAAATGGTCGTCGCATACGGCACCATCGCGGACGGTGGCGAGTATCGCGAGCCGACAATGGTCACCGAGATCACGAACGGCGAAGGCGATGTGCTGGCGACGTTCTCGCCGGCGCGTCCCGAGCGGGCGCTCTCCGTGAACGACGATTACACGCTGCTCGACACCATGCGCGGCGTCATCAATCGCGGTACGGGAAATGCGATTCGTACGCGCTTCGGCATTCGCGCCGACGTGGCGGGCAAGACGGGCACGACACAGGACAACGCCGACGGCTGGTTCATCCTCATGCAACCGCAGTTGGTGGCGGGCGCGTGGGTCGGCTTCAACGACAGCCGTATCACGCTGCGCAGCGATTACTGGGGGCAGGGCGCTCATAGCGCGCTGCCGATCGTCGGCGACGTATTCTCGCGGGCGTTGCGTGCGAAGGTGATCGATGCGAATGCGAAGTTCGAAGCCCCGGACAACCATCATTGGTACAGCGACTGGTGGACACGCGCCTCCGATTGGGTGACGGGCCTTTTCACGAAGACATCGCCGGAAACCAAACCGAAGGCACCGGTGACGCGCCCGGCGGCACCGGTACCGGCTCCGCCCGTCCCGACGCCCGATGCGGCCAGCGACGGTGGGCCGTTGCCCGTGCCGGTCGCGTCGGCCGTGCTGACGCAGCCAGATGCCGCGTTGCCCGCAAGCGCGCCGCGCGGCAACACGATTCCGGGGGTACCGGGCGAGTGGAACGGGCCGGGTGCTTCGTCGCCGAACGGCGGATCGCCGTCGTCCCCAGCGGGAAGCGGCGCATCGTCGGCGCCGCCCGTGATGCCTGTCTCCCCGTCACCCGCGACAACCAATCCCGCCTCGCCCGTTCCCGCGCAATAAGCGGCGGCCATCGGGCAAGCCGACCGCCCGGCGCCCGCCGGGCGGGTTTGCCATCACAGTTATGCAGTATTCTCATGACTGGCCCGTCATGCCTTGCGCTATATTTGAAAGGATATAACGTAGCGCGGAGGCGTCTGCCGCGACACCGGGGAGGGCCCAGGCCATGTTCATTCGGCAGTTGAGTTATCTCGTGGCGCTTTCGCAGGCGCAGCACTTTCGCCGCGCGGCGGAACTGTGCAACGTGTCGCAGCCGACGCTGTCCGGTGCGATCCGTAGTATCGAAGAAGAGTTCGGCCTGCCGATCGTGCGTCGCGGACGCCGCTTCGAAGGCTTCACTCCGGAAGGCGAGCGCGTGCTGGCGTGGGCGCGACAGGTGCTGGCCGATTGCGAGGGCTTGCGACAGGAGGCGAGCGCGAGCCGTCGAGAAGTCACCGGTTGCCTGCGCATCGGCGCGATCCCCACCGCACTGCCGCTCGTACCGCTGCTTACCGACGCCTGTCTGCGCGAGTTCCCCGGTATGCGTCACGAGGTCTATACGCTTTCCGCGACGCAGGCGCTGCGTCAGCTTTCCGAACTCGATCTGGATGTCGGTTTGAGCTATCTCGACGATCCGCGTCTACGCGAATTCGAAACGATCTCGCTGTTCCGTGAACGATATGTGCTGATTGCGCGCGACGAAACCGCACTGGCCGGACGCACGTCGTTGTCGTGGCATGAGGCGGCGAGGCTGCCGCTGTGCCTGCTCACGAGCAACATGCAATGCCGTCAGGGGATCGATGCGGCGCTGGCGCGGGCGGGCACGTCGGCGTTGCCGCGCGTGGAGACGGATTCGCTCATGGCGCTGTATGCGCATGTGCGGTGCGCCGGGCTCTTCAGCATCGTGCCGCACAGCGTGCTGTGTCTCGCAGAGATGCGCGACGAATTGCATGCCGTGCCGTTACAACCCGCGCTGCACCGCGAGATCGGTCTGATTTTGCGTGAGCGGCAACCACGCCCGCCGTTGCTCGACGCGGCAGTGGCTTCGTTTCGCTCGGTCGATTTGCAGACACGGCTGGACGCGCTCTTGCCAGCGTAATCCGGATCGTTCTCTTCGACGCTACTGCTTGACGTCACTGGCCGGGATCGCCCTCCATTCCCGCAGCCAATCCCTTGACCTGGAGTCGACTTGAGTTGGCACACTTCATGACATGTGCCAAGCCCGGGGGATCGCAGGACATCACGGGGATCGGCCGGGGTCTGAGCCATCGCCCTGCGAGTTGATAGGTCTCACCGATCAATCGATCGGCCGGAACGATTTTCCAAGCGCGTCTGTGGCATCGATCATTGGTCGCAATGCAGCGACGCTGTGATGCGTCGCCAACGCAGACATCGTGTAGATCATCATTTCAGGAGCGAGACACCATGGCAAAGATTGTATGTGTGCTGTACGACGACCCCGTCACCGGATACCCGAAGACCTACGCCCGCGACGATCTGCCCAAGATCGAATCGTATCCCGACGGTCAGTCGCTGCCGACGCCGCGTGCCATTGACTTCCAGCCGGGGGCACTGCTCGGCAGCGTGTCGGGTGAACTGGGCCTGCGCAAGTACCTCGAATCGAACGGTCACCAACTCGTGGTGACGTCGAGCAAGGATGGCGACGACAGCGTGCTCGACCGCGAACTGGCCGACGCCGAAATCGTGATCTCGCAACCGTTCTGGCCCGCCTACATGACGGCCGAGCGCATCAGGCGCGCGAAGCGACTGAAGATGATCGTGACCGCGGGCATCGGCTCGGATCACACCGATCTGCAAGCTGCGATGGAGCACGGCATCACGGTCGCGGAAGTGACGTACTGCAACAGCAACAGCGTTGCCGAACACGTGATGATGACCACGCTCGCGCTCGTGCGTAACTATCTGCCGTCGTACAACTGGGTACTCAAGGGCGGCTGGAACATTGCCGATTGCGTTGAGCGTTCGTACGATCTGGAAGGTATGCATGTCGGCACGGTCGCCGCGGGGCGGATCGGTCTGCGCGTGCTGCGCCTGATGAAGCCGTTCGGCACGCATCTGCACTATCTCGATCGCCACCGTCTGCCGGCGTCTGTCGAGAAGGAACTGAACCTCACGCACCACACAAGTCTTGAGAGTCTGGCGAAGGTTTGCGACGTGGTTACGCTGAACTGCCCGCTGCACCCGGAAACGGAGCACATGATCAACGCCGACAGCCTGAAGCACTTCAAGCGCGGTGCGTATCTGATCAACACGGCGCGCGGCAAGTTGTGCGACCGCGACGCGGTGGCGGCCGCCCTAGAGAGCGGTCAGCTGGCCGGCTATGGCGGCGACGTGTGGTTCCCGCAACCGGCACCGGCCGATCATCCGTGGCGCAGCATGCCGCACCACGGCATGACGCCGCATATCTCCGGGACGAGCCTCTCGGCACAGACACGTTACGCCGCAGGCACGCGCGAGATTCTGGAGTGCTACTTCGAGAATCGTCCGATTCGCAACGAGTACCTCATCGTGCAGGACGGCAAGCTCGCCGGGGTGGGCGCTCACTCGTACAGCGCCGGTAACGCCACGGGCGGCTCGGAAGAGGCGGCTCGCTTCAGGAAGTCGGCCTGACGGCCCAACGTGTGGCGAGGCACAACCTCCTCGTGCCTCGTCACGTTCTCAGCCGGCCATCTCATCGATGCGCCGGTTTTTTTGCGCTCGTTTGCGCTCATCCGCGCTTATGCAGGGCGCTTCGGGATGTCGAGTCCGCGAACGACGGCGGGGCGCTCGACGAATGCCGCGAGTGCACGTTGCACGTTCTTGAACTGGGCGAAATCGACCAGCTCGCCTGCCTCGTAGAAGCCGACCAGATTTCTGATCCACGGGAACGTCGCAATGTCGGCAATCGTGTAGTCGTCGCCCATGATCCACCGGCGATTCGCCAGACGCGCATCGAGCACGCCGAGCAAACGCTTCGATTCGTTCACATAGCGCTCGCGCGGACGCTTGTCTTCGAAGTCTTTGCCCGCGAATTTGTGGAAGAAGCCCACCTGACCGAACATCGGCCCGACACCGCCCATCTGGAACATCACCCATTGCAGCGTTTCATAGCGTGCGGCCGGGTCGGCGGGTAGCAACTTGCCGGTCTTCTCGGCGAGGTACCAGAGGATCGCGCCCGACTCGAACAGCGGCAGCGGCTTACCGCCGGGACCGTTCGGATCGAGGATCGCGGGAATCTTGTTGTTGGGGTTGAGCGAGAGAAACTCGGGCGAGAGCTGGTCGTCGGTCTGGAAGTTCACCAGATGCACTTCGTACGGCAGCCCGATCTCCTCAAGCATGATCGACACTTTCACGCCGTTGGGCGTGGGCAGCGAATACAGTTGCAGACGGTCGGGGTGCGCAGCAGGCCACTTGCGCGTGATGGGAAACTGGGACAAATCGGCGGACTGATCGGACATGGGGATCGGCGCATTCGTGATAAGCGGCCAGCAGAGCCGCGGGACAGCCAATATAACGCCAAGCGCGCAGATGTGCTGACGACGGATGCACGGCGGCGCCATGTGTGCACCAGCAATGGGCATCGTGTTGCCGGTTTGCCGTTCATGACACTCATGCGGCAGGTTTCGTGAATCTCGCTCACGAAATCGTCAAGCATTTTCACCTTGCATGCAGGCTCATCGCGGTCTTAAATTGAAGACCTTCACGACGGTTGCATGGCACTCCGACACGTGAAGTCCTGTCTCGATGGCCGGCAAACCCTGCCGCGCTGCCTTCCGTGTCGCGACGTGGCATCTCGTCTCTACAGACGCCCCGGCCGGCACCTCCTCGTTGTCGTTCATATCGCGCATTGCGCAAGGATCGCATCATGAGCACTTTCAAGACGAAGGATGGCACCTCGATTTTCTACAAAGACTGGGGCAAGGGCCGCCCAGTGGTGTTCTCGCACGGGTGGCCGCTGAGCGCCGACGCGTGGGACGCCCAGATGCTGTTTCTCGTGCAGCACGGGTTTCGCGTTATCGCCCATGACCGTCGCGGGCATGGGCGCTCGGATCAGCCCGGCACCGGTAACGACATGGACACTTACGCCGACGATCTGGCGGCGTTGGTCGAATCGCTCGATCTGCACGATGCCACGTTCGTGGGGCACTCCACGGGAGGCGGCGAAGTGGCGCACTATCTCGGCCGTCATGGCACGCGCCGCGCTGCGCAGGCGGTGCTGATCGGTGCGGTGCCGCCCATCATGGTCAAGTCGGACAAGAATCCGAACGGTCTGCCCATCGGCGTGTTCGACGAAATTCGCGCGAATGTGGTGGGCAATCGCTCACAGTTCTATCGGGATCTGGCCGTGCCGTTTTTCGGGTACAACCGGCCGAATGCCAAGGCGTCGCAGGGGGTGATCGATGCCTTCTGGCTGCAAGGGATGTGGGGCTCGCATCTGGGCCAGTACCTTTGCATCAAGGAATTCTCGGAAGTGGACTACACCGCAGATCTGAAGAAGATCGACGTGCCAACGCTTGTGCTGCATGGCGACGACGATCAGATCGTGCCCATCGACGACTCGGGCAAACTCACCGCGCAGATCGTCAAGCACGCGACGCTGAAGGTCTATCCGGGCGGTGCGCACGGCATGTGCGTCGTCGAGGCCGACAAGGTGAACGCCGATTTGCTCGAGTTCCTGCGCAAGGCGTCCTGAGGCGTTGCGAGACATGAAAAAAGGGACGGCATGTGCCGTCCCTTACCTGCTTCATGTGTCGACCGACGCTCAGCCGTTGTTCAGCACCTTGGCAATGCTGTCGGCTACCACACCGACGTTCTTCTCGTTCAGGCCGGCCACGCACATGCGGCCCGAGCGAATCAGATAGACGCCATACTGATCACGCAGCACGTCGACTTGTGCCGCCGACAGTCCCGTGTACGTGAACATGCCGCGCTGCTCGAGATAGCGCGAGAGCATGTTGTCGGGCACGTGGCCGCGCAGGCCTTCGTGAATCGCACCGCGCATGCGCGTGATGCGCTGGCACATCTCGGCGAGTTCGGCTTCCCACGACTTGCGCAGTTCCGGCGTGCTCAGCACCTTGGCAACGATCTTCGCGCCGTGTGTCGGCGGGTTGCTGTAGTTCGAGCGCACCGCGCTCGTCAGTTGCCCCAGCACGCGATCGGCCGCTTCCGCCGACTCGCAAATGACCGACAGCCCGCCGCAGCGCTCGCCGTACAGCGAGAAGTTCTTCGAGAACGAATTGGCGACGAAGGCCGGCACGCTCTGACGGGCCAGCTCGCGGATCACAAAGGCGTCGGCGTCGATGCCCGAGCCGAAGCCCTGATACGCCATGTCCACGAAGGGCAGCAGTTCGCGCTTCTTGAGCACGTCGATCAGTTGCACCCACTGTGCGTCGTTCAGATCGACGCCGGTCGGGTTGTGACAGCACGCGTGCAGCAGCACCACGCTGCGCGCAGGCAGTTTGTCGATGGCATCGACCATCGCTTCGAATTGCAGGCCGCCGGTGGCTTCGTCGTAATACGGATACGTATTCACGGTGAAACCGGCGCGCTCGAAGATGAAGCGATGGTTGTCCCACGTCGGATCGCTCACCCATACCTGCGAGCTGGGGAAGTAGCGCTTGATGAAGTCTGCGCCGACTTTGAGTGCGCCCGAGCCGCCCAGCGTCTGCACCGTGGCGATGCTGCCGGCCTTGCGGGCTGGCGAGTCTTCACCGAACACGAGGGCTTGCACGACGTCGCGATAGCCGGCGAAGCCCGCCATCGGCAGGTACGGCTTCGGACCGACTTCGGCGAGCAGCAGCGCTTCAGCCTGACGCACGGCCTGCATAACCGGCAGACGGCCATCGTCGTCGTAATAGATGCCGATGCTCAGGTTGACCTTGTCGGTACGGGGATCTTTCGCGAAATTCTCATTGAGCGACAGGATCGGGTCACCGGGGTAGGCATCGATATGTTCGAACATGGCAGTTCCTGGAAAACGAAAGAAAGTCGGTAACGCGCGCTGAGAGAGCGCCGGGCCGGCCGGGCGGCTCTGGCGGCCCCGGCGACGCAAACCACCGATGATACCGCTAGTGAGGTGTCGCCGGGTATGCCCCCGGGGCGGCTGGCGCCCGGGGCATACGGCGTTTTCTTGAGACCGGCGGCTGCCGGGGCAGATCGGCCCGGCGCAGTGCGGTTTAGCGCGTTGTGTTGACGGGAACCGGGGCGGCGCTGTTCTTCTGACGCAAGCGATAGCCGATGCCGAGCACGACCAGCCACACCGGGATCAGGTAGACCGAAATGCGCAGATCCGGGATCAGGTACATCACGACCAGAATGCCGCCGAGGAACACGAGGCACACATAATTGGTGAGCGGATAGCCGAGGCTCTTGAACAACGTGGTTTCGCCTGCACGCGCCTTGGCACGGCGGAAGGCCAGATGAATCACGCTGATCATCGCCCAGTTGATGATGAGTGCCGACACGACCAGCCCCATCAACAGTTGGAACGCCTTGCCCGGCATGAAGTAGTTGATCACCACACACACGGCGGTTGCGGCTGCCGAGACGCCGAGCGCTGCGAGCGGGATACCGCGGGCGTTCACCTTGAGCAGGGCGCGCGGCGCGTTGCCCTGACCGGCCAGACCGTACAGCATGCGGCTGTTGCAGTACACGCAACTGTTGTAGACCGACAGCGCAGCCGTGAGCACCACGGCATTGAGCACATGGGCAACGACGTCGCTGTTCAACTCGTGGAAGATCAGCACGAACGGGCTGCCGCCGGTCACGACCTTTTCCCACGGGTACAGCGAGAGCAGCACACCGAGGGCGCCGACGTAGAAAATCAGAATGCGGTAGATGACCTGATTGGTCGCGCGCGGGATGGTGCGCGAAGGATTGTCGGCTTCGGCCGCGGTGATGCCGACCAGCTCCAGTCCGCCGAACGAGAACATGATGACGGCCATCGCCATGACGAGGCCCGACACGCCGTTCGGGAAGAAGCCGCCGTGCCGCCACAGGTTGGTCACGCTGGCGTCGGGGCCCGCGTTGCCGGAGAAGAGCAGGTAGGCGCCGAACCCGATCATGCCGACGATGGCGGCGACCTTGATGATGGCGAACCAGAACTCCGTCTCGCCGTACGACTTCACGCTGGAGAGATTGACGGCGTTGATGATGCCAAAGCACACGAGGGCCGAGACCCAGGTGGGAATGGCGGGCCACCAGTACTGCACGTAGATGCCGACGGCCGAGAGTTCGGCCATCGAGACCAGCACGTAGAGCACCCAGTAGTTCCAGCCCGAGACGAAGCCGGCGAACTGGCCGCAATACTTGTTGGCGAAGTAGCTGAACGAGCCGGCGACGGGCTCGTCGACGACCATTTCACCGAGCTGTCGCATGATGAAAAACGCGACGACGCCCGCGATGGCGTAGCCCAGCAGAACGGATGGGCCCGCGGTCTTGATGGTTTGTGCGATGCCCAGAAAGAGGCCGGTGCCGATCGCGCCACCCAGCGCGATCAATTGGATGTGACGATTCTTCAGGCCGCGGTGGAGCGAGCCTTCATTTGCTGCGTTGCCGGACATGTCTGTTCCTTACCCTACCTTCGTTACCAAGCGGCGCGCTTCTCTGTTTTCGTTCTGTGGGAACGAACCGGAACCGTTGAGCCGCCACGGCGCGGCGCTTATGGCACCGTCGCCGTGTCCTTTGGGATCATCGTGGCGAACGATGATCGCGAGCCCGGGGCATATACCGCCGGGTGTCTCCCCTGGACTCAGACCTTGAGCGTGCCCCGCTCGATCTGGTCGCGCTCGAGCGATTCGAACAGCGCCTTGAAGTTGCCTTCGCCGAAGCCGTCGTCGCCCTGACGCTGGATGAACTCGAAGAACACCGGGCCGAGCAGGGTCTTCGAGAAGATCTGCAACAGCAGTCGCGGCTTGCCGCCTTCGGTCGTGCCGTCGAGCAGGATGCCCCGCGACTTCAGTTCGCCAACCGGCTGACCGTGACCCGGCAGACGGGTTTCGAGCGCATCGTAGTAGAAGTCGTTAGGCGCGGTCATCAGGTCGACACCCGCCATTTGCAGGCGGTCGATGACGTCGATCAGGTTGTCGGTGAGGAACGCAATGTGCTGAATGCCCTCGCCGTTGAAGGCCATCAGGAATTCTTCGATCTGGCCGCTACCCTTGGCCGATTCCTCGTTCAGGGGAATGCGGATTTTACCATCGGGGGCCGTCATGGCCTTGGACGTCAGGCCCGTGTATTCGCCCGAGATGTCGAAGTAGCGGATCTCGCGGAAGTTGAACAGTTTCTCGTAGAAGTTGGCCCAGTACGCCATGCGACCGCGATATACGTTGTGCGTCAGGTGATCGATCAGACGCAGGCCGTGGCCCACCGGATGACGGTCGACGCCTTCGATGTATTCGAAGTCGATGTCATATATCGACTTGCCTTCTTCGAAACGGTCGATGAGATACAGCGGCGCGCCGCCGATGCCCTTGATCGCCGGCAGACGCAGCTCCATCGGGCCAGTCGAGATCTCGACCGGCTGGGCGCCGAGTTCCAGCGCGCGGGCGTAAGCCTTGTGCGAGTCTTTCACCCGGAATGCCATGCCGCAGGCGCTCGGGCCATGTTCGGCGGCGAAGTAGGCGGCCTCGCTGTTCGGCTCGCGATTCACGACGAAGTTGATGTCGCCCTGGCGGTACAGCACCACGTCTTTCGAGCGGTGACGTGCCACGAGCGTGAAGCCCATCTGTTCGAAAATCGGTTCGAGGACGTTCGGTGTGGGCGACGCGAATTCCACGAATTCGAAGCCCATCAATTGCATCGGGTTGTCAAAGAGGTCGGCCATGATCGTCTCGGCTTGGTGAGGTGATTTGTGAGGTGACTGATTCGTTGGACGTGTGCACTGCCCGGTGGTTGTCATCCGTTACCCATATCGGCGGTGCGGGAAGATGCAACAAAATTGTGATTTGTTGACCGTGCGGTCGGGATAGGGTGCCCCGTCCGTTCCATTCGCCGGAACCCTTGAAATGACAAGGATCTTGCGTGCATTTCGACGTTTTACGGCGCTCAGTGTAAGTGGGGTGCCGCAAAATAGGATTTCGTAACTGAGGTAGGGAAACCCTAGGTTATGAATTAATATTTCGCCAGGGAACTGTGAGGGGAAATAAAAGTGCATCACATCGAGATCGACCGAATCGACGTCCGGCTGCTGGGGATTTTGCAGTCGAACGGGCGAATTTCGAATCTGGAACTGGCCGAAGCCATCAAGCTATCGCCGGCGCAGACACTGCGTCGTCACCGGCGGCTCGAAGAGATGGGGGTGATCAAGGGGTACGACACCCGGCTCGACGCGCAACGGCTCGGATTCGGCGTAGTCGCGTTCGTCCACGTCACGATGGAGCGCGGGCATATCCGCGACCTGTCGAACTTCAAGGGACTGGTCGCGGAGCTGGCGCAGATTCAGGAGTGCTTCTCCGTGACGGGGGATATCGACTATGTGCTCAAGGTCGTCGCCCGCGACCTGAAGGCGTTGTCCGACTTTCTGCTCGATACGCTGATGCGCATTCCGGGGGTGAGCGCCGTCAAGTCGAGCGTTTGTCTCGACGAGATCAAGTGCACCTCGGCCGTTCCGCTCTCGGCCTGAGTCCCAGAGGGAGGGGGAGACCCCGCCGTTCGACAACCCATGCTACCCATTATGGGAATCTTGCGAGGCAACACATCATGGTTGACAGCGTTGGAAAATCTGTGATCTCATGCGTCACATGATCACCGCGCAATTCTCCCTCTCGCTACGACTACTAGCCCGCTCCACCGGGCTTGGTCCGTTGCTGCGCGCGTGCATCGTCTGAATTCCTCACTGAAGCACCGCTGATTTTCCCCAGTTACGCCGACCTAAGCCCCGGTTCCTCCAACCGGCGGTCGTAGCTTCTTTGCGTTCATGCGTCGTCCGGTTGACACTTTTGCCGACAATCGAGACAACGCCATGCTGAAGAACCCCGCCACGAAATACCGCCCGTTCACGCCGGTCAATATTCCGGACCGACAGTGGCCGAGCCGCACCATCACGCGCGCACCGATCTGGATGAGTACCGATTTGCGTGACGGCAACCAGGCGCTGTTCGAGCCGATGGATGCCCAGCGCAAGATGCGCATGTTCAAGACGCTCGTCGCCATCGGCTTCAAGGAAATCGAAGTGGCGTTTCCGTCGGCATCCGACACCGATTTCAACTTCGTGCGCGAATTGATCGAAGGCGGTCACGTCCCCGATGACGTCACCATCGAAGTGCTCACGCAAGCCCGCGACGACCTCATCGAGCGTACGTTCGCCGCGCTTAAGGGCGCACCGCGTGCCATCGTTCACCTCTACAACGCCACGGCGCCCGAATTCCGCCGCATCGTCTTCAACCTCGATCAGCCGGGCGTGAAAGCGCTCGCCGTTGCTGCTGCCAAGACGATCAAGCGTTGTGCCGACGCCGCGCCCGATACGCAATGGACGCTGCAATACAGCCCCGAAACGTTCACCGGTACCGAACTCGCATTCGCGAAGGACGTATGCGATGCCGTATTCGACGTATGGCAGCCGACGCCCGAGCGCAAGTGCATCGTGAATTTGCCGGCGACGGTGGAAATCGGCACACCGAACTACTACGCCGACCAGATCGAATGGATGCACCGCAACCTCGCGCGCCGCGATTCGCTGATCCTCTCGGTTCACCCGCACAACGATCGCGGCACGGCGGTGGCCGCCGCCGAGCTGGCCGTGATGGCCGGTGCCGATCGCATCGAAGGTTGCCTCTTCGGTAACGGCGAGCGCACCGGTAACGTCGATCTCGTCACACTCGGTCTGAACCTGTACACGCAAGGGGTGGACCCGGGCCTCGACTTCTCGAACATCAACGAAATCGCCCGCACGTCCGAAGAGTGCACGCAGTTGCCCGTGCATCCGCGTCATCCGTATGTCGGCGATCTGGTCTTCACCGCGTTTTCGGGCTCGCACCAGGACGCCATCAAGAAGGGCCTCGCCGTACAAAAGCCGGATGCGATCTGGGAAGTGCCGTACCTGCCCATCGACCCGAGCGATCTCGGCCGCACGTACGACTCGATCATTCGCGTGAACAGCCAATCGGGTAAGGGCGGCATCGCCTACCTGCTCGAGCAGGCCTACGGCGTGCAAATGCCGCGTCGTCTGCAAGTCGATTTCAGCTCGGCCGTGCAGCGCCACACCGACGAGACGGGGGCCGAAGTCACCGCCTCGCAGATCTGGCAACTGTTCCAGAAGGAATACGTGGCGTCCGATGCGCCGGTCGCCTACATCGGTCACACGCTCTCGGAGCGCGACGGCCGTCAGCACATTGCCGTGACCATCGACATTCACGGTCAGCGCACCACCGTGTCGGGCGCCGGTAACGGCCCGCTCGATGCGCTGATGCACGCCATGCGTACGCCTGTGCGTGTGCAGCACTACGAGGAACGCGCCCTCACGCAGGGGGCCGACGCACGGGCGATTGCCATCGCAGAAATGGCGGGCGAGACCATCGTGGGCAGCGCGTTCGGTGTGGGCATCGATGCGAATCTGACGACGGCATCGATTCGGGCGGTCATCAGCGGGATCAACCGTGCTTACGCTCGCAGCGATGTGGATGCGCAGGCCACCTTCTTCGACGCCGTGATGCGTGACGTCGCCAAGGCTGTCTGAACGGCCGGCGGCACTAGCGGAACAGCAGGAAGGACAGAAGGACGGAAGGAGACAAGGGGCAGACGGGTCCCGCCCGGCACTGATCGTGCCCGCGGGACCCCGGTGCGGCGTAGCGGAACTTACCCAGTCCCGCACGACCGCCGCCGGCCTGAAAACACCGGCGGGGTAGTGGGATTACACCGCTTCGATGGCGATAGCGATGCCTTGGCCGACCCCAATGCACATCGTACACAGCGCAAAGCGACCACCGGAACGCTTCAGTTGATACATCGCCGTCGTCACCAGACGTGCGCCGCTCATGCCGAGCGGATGGCCCAGCGCAATGGCGCCGCCGTTCGGATTGACGCGCAGGTCGTTGTCGGCCACGCCGAGCTGACGCAGCACGGCAAGGCCCTGGCTCGCAAACGCTTCGTTGAGTTCGATGACATCGAACTGATCGAGCGACATACCGAGCCGCGCGAGCAGTTTTTTTGTTGCGGGAGCCGGACCGATGCCCATGATGCGCGGTGCCACCCCTGCCGTCGCCATGCCCAGGATCCGGGCTCGCGGCGTCAGGCCAAAGCGCGCCGCATTCGCCTCGTCTGCCAATAGCAGTGCGCAGGCGCCGTCGTTGACGCCAGAAGCGTTACCGGCGGTCACGGTGCCATCCGGGCGTACCACGCCCTTGAGTCTGGCGAGCGCTTCCATGCTCGTCGCACGCGGGTGTTCGTCGCGATCGACGACGATTGCTTCGCCTTTCTTCTGGGCGATCGACACCGGCGTGATTTCCTCGGCAAGCGTGCCGTTCGCCTGAGCGCGCGCTGCCTTCTCCTGCGAATGCACCGCAAAGCGATCCTGATCTTCGCGGCTGATGCCGAACTCGGTCGCGACGTTCTCGCCCGTCTCGGGCATCGAATCCACGCCGTACTGCGCTTTCATCAACGGATTGACGAAGCGCCAGCCGATGGTCGTATCGAAAATCTCCGCCTGACGCGAAAACGCACTGGCCGCCTTGCCCATCACGAACGGCGCACGGCTCATGCTCTCCACGCCCCCCGCAATCATCAGACCGGCTTCGCCTGCCTTGATGGCCCGTGCTGCCGTGCCGATGGCATCCATGCCCGAGCCGCACAGACGGTTGAGCGTGGCGCCCGGCACGTCTTGCGGCAGGCCGGCCAGCAGCGCCGACATGCGCGCCACGTTGCGATTGTCTTCCCCGGCCTGGTTGGCGCAGCCGAAGATCACGTCGTCGACCTGCGTCCAGTCGACACCGCCGTTGCGCGCCATGAGCGCCTTGAGGGGAATGGTGCCGAGGTCGTCGGCACGCACGGAAGACAGCGCGCCGCCGTAGCGGCCGATCGGGGTGCGAATTGCGTCGCAGATGAAGACTTCACTCATTTGTCTACCTCACAATGAAAATCGCCGGGCCACATTCGATGATGTCCCGGCGATGGTGGCGTGCGATGGTGTCGTACGACGGGTTAGGCCACGGCCGGCGACGGCAGCAGCGCCACACCGGTCAGGCGTTGTAGTTCGTCGAACGAGAGGCCGTCGACCATGTCGATCACGCGCAGACCTTCGGGCGTGACATCGAGCACCGCCAGATCGGTGTAGATGCGCGTGACGCAGCCCACCCCGGTGAGCGGATACGTGCACTGCTCGACGATCTTGCTCTCGCCCTGCTTGGTCTGGTGTTCCATCATCACGAACACTTGTTTGGCGCCGCTTGCGAGATCCATCGCGCCGCCTACGGCCGGGATGGCGTCGGGGGCGCCGGTGTGCCAGTTGGCGAGGTCGCCCGTGATCGAGACCTGGAAGGCGCCCAGCACACAGAAGTCCAGGTGGCCGCCGCGCATCATCGCGAACGAATCGGCGTGATGGAAGAAGGCGCCGCCCGGCTTGAGCGTGACGGGTTGCTTGCCGGCGTTGATGAGGTCTTCGTCCTCTTCGCCCTTTGCGGGGGCCGGGCCCATGCCGATCACGCCGTTTTCGCTCTGGAGAATGATCTCCTTTTCGGCAGGCAAGTGATTGGCCACGGCCGTCGGCAGACCGATGCCGAGGTTCACATAAGCGCCGTCGGGAATATCCTGGGCGACGCGGGCGGCCATCTGGTCGCGGGTCAGTCGGTTCATGTCGTGCTCCGGGTTCAGATGGGGATCAGGCGCGTGCGGCGCTTGGCACCGCGACGATGCGTTGAACGAAAATGCCGGGCGTGACCACGGCTTCCGGATCGAGGTCGCCCAGTTCGACGATTTCGTTCACCTGAACGATGGCGCATTTCGCCGCCGTGGCCATGATCGGGCCGAAGTTGCGGGCGGTCTTGCGATACACGAGGTTGCCCCAGCGGTCGCCCTTGAGTGCCTTGATGAGGGCGAAGTCGGCATGGATTGGCAGTTCGAATACGTACGGCTTGCCGTCGATCACGCGCGTTTCCTTGCCTTCGGCGAGCAGCGTGCCGTAGCCGGTGGGCGTGAAGAAGCCGCCGATGCCCGCCCCAGCGGCACGAATGCGCTCGGCGAGATTACCCTGCGGCACCAGTTCCAGTTCGATCTTGCCTGCGCGATAGAGCGCGTCGAACACCTGCGAGTCGGTCTGACGCGGGAACGAGCAAATGATCTTGCGTACGCGCCCGGCTTTAAGCAGGGCAGCGAGGCCCGTCTCGCCGTTGCCGGCATTGTTGTTGACGATGGTGAGATCGCGCGCGCCCTGATCGATCAGGGCGTCGATGAGCGCCGAGGGCATCCCGGCGTTGCCGAAGCCGCCAATCATGATGGTCGCGCCGTCGTGAACGCCGGCGACCGCGCTGGCGAGCGAGTCGTAAATCTTGTTGATCACACGTGCCTCCTGGGCAGTTCCATCGGGCTGACGGGCTCGCGCCCCTCGCCCCGGTTCGGTGTCTCCCGGCGATGGCCTCTTGTCCAATGGCCTCGTCTGGTTCACAATGTTCTTATAGCGAACAAATATTCGCTATAAGAACAGCCTAAGCCTTCCCGTGTCGGGCGTCAAGCGAGTGCCCGCCTGAGACGCGGGCCATGCCGTCGTGACACCGGCCATGAAGTGGCGTGTGTCGCGCGGTGGAACACGCGACGCAAATCCATTACGCTTGCCGTTCACGCGAAGACACTCGATCTCCCCCTACATGACACCTGTGCCGAACGACGCAACCGAACCGACCGGCAAGAAGCCGGGCGACTCCTATGTGCAGTCGTTCGCGCGCGGGCTGGCGGTCGTCAAGGCGTTCAACGCCGCGCGCCCCGCGCAGACGCTCTCGGAAGTGGCGCACGCCTCCGGGCTGACACGCGCCGGGGCCCGCCGCATTCTGCTCACGCTCGAGGCGCTGGGCTACGTACGAAGCGAGGGGCGGCTGTTCCGGCTCACCCCGAGAATTCTCGACCTCGGTTTTTCCTATCTCACGTCGATGCCGTTGTGGAATCTTGCCGAGCCGTTCATGGAGGCGCTCGTGCAGCAGGTACAGGAGAGCAGTTCCGCCTCGGTGCTCGACGGTGACGACATTGTCTACGTGCTGCGCGTGCCGGTGCGCAAGGTCATGTCGATCAACCTGTCGATCGGCAGCCGCCTGCCGGCGTGGTGCACGTCAATGGGGCGCGTCATGCTCTCGGCGTTGCCCGACGACGAACTCGACGCCGCATTGCGCCGCGCCGACATCCGCCAGCACACTCGCCGCACGGTGACGGACATCGACGCGCTGCGCGAACGGATTCTCGACGTGCGCGCCAAGGGATGGGCGCTGGTCGATCAGGAACTGGAAGAGGGGTTGATTTCGATTGCTGCCCCGATCCGTAATCGCGCGGGGCAGGTGATTGCGGCGATGAACGTCAGCGGTCAGGCCAACCGGACGTCGGCTGCCGAGATGGAAGCGAAGTTCCTCGCGCCCCTTCAGCAGGCGGCGCAGAAGATTTCACAGATGGTGGTGGTGTAACGCCGGCAGAGCGACGGCACGCGATACAAGACAAGAACTCGTCGCACCAAAAAAAAGCGGGGCGCCCGGTGATCGGGCGCCCCGCTTTCGTCAGGGAGCGTGATACAGGGAAGGTTGCCCGGCGATCAGCGCGCCGCGTTGCCCAGTGCGCCCGCGCGTGCGAGACGAAGCGCCGAGAGCAGCGTGTCGTGATCGCCGATCTGGTTGGCGAGCAACAGGATCAGTTGCGCGTTGGCGGCCTGACTCTGTGTCTCGTCGAGGTCGCGATGCATATCGATCAAGGCTTCGTAGAAATCGTCCGGACGTGTCAGACGCGGTTGTGTATCGAGTGCCATGAAGTGTCTCCTTCCTGCGAAATCGGTGGGCGCTGAGCGTCGATCGGCGGGATCGGCCGGGGCGGCGTCAGGCCGCACATTGCATCGGCGCGACTTCCGGTGCCGTTCGGCCGAGCGCGCGCTCGCGCGCGGCGGCAATCGCCGTGGCGTCGATGGTGCGCCAGCGTGCGCACACATGCTGATCCGGACGAATCAGATACACCGTGCCAGGTGCGGCGTCGTACCGTTGGGCGGCAAGACCTTGCACGTCGTGCCAGACGCTGTGTCCGTGGTGCGCATCCTGTGCGACTTCAGCATCGGGCGTCACGAACACCGGCACGACCGGCACGCTGTCGTTCGCAAGGGCATCGAGGGCCGTGAGCGCTGCGGTGTCGAGTGAGCCCGGCGCCCCGAACACGAGCGCGACGAAACGTCCACCCAGACGCGGCAGCAGCCAACCATCCTGTCCTTGACGAGTGAGCGGTGCATCGACGCAAGCCGCCCCCGGCACCATGCGTCCGGCGAACGTATCTTGTCCGGTCGTGTTGAGTGTCGACTCGTGAAGTACCGCGGGCACCGACAGCCGTCCGCTGTTGACCAACTGCCGCGCAAACGCATGGTCGCGGGCCAGGGTCAGCACAGCATCGCGGAACACGCGCGAGACAGGGCTCTTGGGCGTGATGAAATCCGTCGAGCGAGTGGAATTGCGGATGTTCTCGTCGGCGGCGAATTCGCGCTCGCGCGCATAGGTATCGAGCAGCGTATCGGGGGCATGACCGGCGAGCACCAGTGCGAGTTTCCACGCGAGGTTCTCGGCATCCTGCACGCCGCTATTCGCGCCGCGCGCACCGAATGGCGACACCCCGTGTGCCGCGTCGCCGGCGAACAGCACGTGACCATGACGGAAGTCGTCCATGCGCAAGCAGGAGAAGGTATAGACGCTGACCCACTCCAGCGTGAACTTCGCGTCCGGGCCAAGCAGGGCCTGCACCCGCGGGATCACTCGCTCGGGGGTCTTCTCGAGCGCCGGATCGGCGTCCCATCCCAATTGGAAGTCGATGCGCCACACGTCGTCGGGTTGGCGATGCAGCAGAACGGACTGATTCGGGTGGAAGGGCGGGTCGAACCAGAACCAGCGCTCCGCAGGGAAGTCCGCGCTCATCTTGACGTCGGCGATCAGGAAGCGATCCTTGAACGTGCGGCCGTGGCTGTCCACACCGATCAACTTGCGCAGGGGACTGCGAGCCCCATCGGCGGCCACGACATAGCGGGCGCGCGTTTGATACTCCCCGTCGGGGGTCTCGACCGTGAGTGTGACGCTCGCGTCGGGCGTGCCTGGCGTGCCCTGCTGCGTGAGTCCGACCACCTTGCTCTTCCAACGGATGTCGATGTTCGGCAGTTCGCGTGCGCGCTCGAACAGATAGCCTTCGACGTAATACTGCTGCAGATTGATGAACGCCGGACGATGGTGTCCTGCCTCGGGCAGCAAGTCGAAGTTGTAGACCTCCTGATCGCGCAGGAACACGCGACCGACGTTCCAGCACACGCCCTTTTGCACCATGCGCTCGCCGCAGCCGAGACGGTCGAAGATATCGAGCGTGCGCTTGGCAAAGCAGATGGCGCGCGAGCCGGCCGAGAGCGTGCAGTCGTCATCGAGGACAATCACGGATACGCCTTGCTGCGCGAGATCGATGGCGGTTGCGAGTCCCACCGGACCTGCGCCGACCACGATGACCGGATGCGTCTCGGCCGCGACGTTGCCGGATTGTTCCGCACACGGCTGGTATTCGAACGTCAGTCGCTGGTAATCGATGCTGCTCATGCAATGTCTCCATCGTCGGCACCGCACCGGCGCACATGCGCCGGCGGGTCCCGTTTTTACTTTTCGCTTTTGCTGCCGGCGCGCTTACCGAGGCCGCGCCGGGATCGAACTCAGTTTTGCAATGCGGTCCACATTTCCTTGTCGCGCTGCGCCGTCCAGATACGCGGATGCGTGATGCCGCTCGCTTCGTCAAACGCGCGGGTCACGTCGAACGGCAGGCAGTGTTCGTAGATGAACACATGGCCGAACTTCGGGTCCATCTGGCTGCGCGTGAGCGCCATCGCACCCTTGAGGTCGAGCTTCTGCTCGACCGCTTGCTTGCCCGCTTCGAACAGCGTCGTCACGAAATCTTTCGTGTAGGCGAGACCCTTGGCGACTTCCTCGGGCGTGGTCAGCGCGGGACCACGGCCCGGCACGAGTTTCTCGGCACCGAGCGCGGCCAGCGCATCGAGTGTGGCCGGCCATTCGGCGAGTTGCGCGTCGCCGGTGTAGCAGGCGGCGTCGTACTCGACCAGGTCGCCCGAGAACAGCACTTTCTGCGACGGCAGCCACACGACGGTGTCGCCCTTCGTATGACCCGAGCCGAGGTGCGCGATCTTCACTTCGAGCTTGCCGAGGAAGAGCGTGATTTCCTTCTCGAAGACGAGCGTCGGCCACGTGAGGCCGGGCACCGTCTCGACACCGGCGAACAGGCGCGGAAAGCGCTCGATCTCCGACTTCATGTCGGCTTCGCCACGTTCGACGATCATTTCGTAGGTGCCGCGGCTCGCGATGATCTGCTGAGCACCTTCGGCGAAGTAGGCCGATGCGCCAAGCACGCGCACGGCGTGGTAGTGCGAGAGCACCACGTACTTGATCGGCTTGTCGGTGACCGTGCGGATCTTCGCGATCAGATCCTGCGCCATGGCGGGCGTGGCTGTCGTGTCGACGATCATCACGCCGTCGTCGCCGATGATGACGCCGGAGTTCGGGTCCCCTTCCGCCGTATAGGCCCAGGTGTTCTCCGACAGTTGGGTGAATGTGACCTTCTTGGCTTCCAGGTCGGCTTGCGAGGCGAATGCTTTGGCCATGCTTGTCTCTCTCTTATCTCGTCTGCGGGGATGGTGCGGATGATGAGGGCATCTTACGAAACGCTCAGAATATTTGTCAATGACAAAGATGATTGTTATTTGCTAATGTTGCGACGTTGGCGATTTGAAGGCGTTTACGTTCCGGGTTAACCCTGTGGCATGGCAGGGAGAGAGGGAAGCAACGGACGCCGACTTGTTTAGAATCTAGGCCATTTTCCTTGGGGAGCCCTGGCTCTCATGACCGCATGAACCGAATTCCGATGGACGGTGCCGCCGATGTGCACGGCCGGCCCGGCCGAGCCTCGCGCGGCGTACAAAGCGTGGACGTGGCCGCGCGCGTGCTTCAGGCGCTGGCGCAAGCCCGCCGCCCGCTGGGGCCGGGCGATCTTGCCGCGCTCGCCGGGCTGCCACCCGCACAGGCACATCCGTATCTGGTGAGCCTCACCCGATTGGGTTTGCTCAAGCGCGACCCGATGTCGGGTGATTACGCGCCGGGTCCCATGACGTTGCGTCTCGCGTTGTTGCATCTTGAAAACGATCCGGCCTATCGCGCTGCCGTGCCTCGTGTGATCGCGCTGGCCCGTGAGACCGGCTTCTGTGTAGCGATCTGCACTCGCGCGCCGCAAGGTCCGCTCGTCGTGCATTTCGAGCGCGCGGCGTTTCCGCTGCATGTGAACCTGCATGTCGGTTCGGTGATGTCGCTGACGGCGACGTCGACCGGCCGCACGTTCTGCGCCTTTACACCGCAGGCGCAATGGCCGCAAGCGTGGCATGAGCAGATGCCGGCGACGCCGGCTGAGCGCGAACGGTTCAACGCCCTGCTGGACGAGACGCGTGCACACGGCATGTCGCGCAGCGTGAACACGCCGAGTCCGTCGGTGAGCAGTTTGTGTGCACCGGTGTTCGATGCGAGCGGACGCCTGCGTCTGGGGCTCACCGCCATCGGGCCGACGGCGGCGCTCGATGTGGCGTGGGACGGTGCGGCGGCAAGCGCATTGCGTGCGGCGGCGAGAGCGATCGCCGCGCAGGTCGATGCGGATCGGGAAGCCGGCGGGGTGAGCGCATGAGTGCAACGCGAAGCCGGGCAGGAACAAATGAGACGACGGACGACGTGACGATGACCCCGGCGAAGCCGCAGCGCGGCATTCAGGCGCTTGAAAGCACCGGCGCGTTGCTCGAAGCGTTGGTCGCGGCGGGACGCCCGCTAGCGCTGGGTGCGCTAGCGCGCGACGCGGGCATGGCCGCCGCGAAGGCGCATCCGCATCTGGTGAGCCTGCAACGTGCGGGCTTGCTCACGCGCGATGAGCACGGCAACTTCGAAGCGGGGGCGTTAAGTCTCGAACTCGGATTGATGGCGCTGCAACGTCTCTCGCCGACCGGCGAAGCCGAGCCGGAGATTCTCGCGCTTGCGCAAGCCACCGGGTTGTCGGCGGCGATGGCGGTGCTGGGGCCGGTCGGGCCGACGGTGGTTCGTCTGGAAGAAGCGATGCGCCCGCAGCACGTGAGCCTGCGCATCGGCACGGTGCTCTCGCTGGTGAACACTGCCATCGGACGCACGTTCGCCGCCTTCCTGCCGCCAGCGGTGCTCGACGGTCTGCTCGCGCAGGAGTCCGTGCGCATGGCGGGGCTAGGCGCGGAAGGGCGCCCGCTGACGCCGATGCCAGACTATGCTGCGCGGCTGACGTCGATCCGGGAGCAGCAATTCGATACGGCGCTAAGCAACCCGGTTCCCGGCATCGATACCGTAGCGGTTCCGGTGTTCGATCACACCGGGGAAGTCACCCTGGTGCTCGCGTTGATGGGGTCGGCGGGCAGTTTCGAGACGGCGCTCGACGCACCACCGGCACAGGCGCTGATTGCGGCGGCGCACCGGTTGTCATGGCGTTTCGGTGCCGTGGGGCGTGCGGACGGGGTCATCGGATAGTTGCGTGTTCGTCGGGTTGCGCAGCGTCGTGACGTTGGCAGCCGATGCATTTGCGCCACGCTTTCACGTTGGTTGAGGCGACGCTAACGGCGCACGGTAAGATGAGCGTCAACGCCGTCCCCCGTCACCCCGACTTGTTGCCATGACTGCCGCCATGATCCGCGTGATGACTCGTGAACCCGTTCGATCCCGAGATGTTTGTCCCGACGTTCCGGTTCGCCGCAGGCAAAGGCGCAGCGGTATGCTGTGGCCGGCGTGCATCGCGGCGTTCGCCGTCGCAGGTGCGCTGAGCGCTTGCAGCACCCCCTCGCCGCCGCCGACACCGGGGCAGGCCAGACCACCTGAATCGGCCGCCCGCATCGATGGCATGCCCGCCGACTGGACACTGATCTCCACGGTGATCGTGAGCCGTCATGGCGTGCGATCGCCGACCCATGCCCAGCCCCCACTCGACAAGCTGAGTCCGGACGCCTGGCCCGGCTGGCCGGTGCCCGCCGGTTATCTGACGGCACGAGGCGGCTCGCTGGCCGAACGCATGGGCCGCTATTACGGCGACTGGCTGCGCGCGCGGCGTGTGCTGCCCGATAACGTGTGCCCGGCACCCGCTACGGTCTATGGATGGGCCGACATCGATCAACGCACACGCGAGACCGGCAACGCGCTGCTGCAAGGCATGGCGCCGGGGTGCGACATGCGTGCGTCGCATCAGGCGGATCTCACGACTTACGACGCGGTATTCCAGCCTGTGGCTGCGGGGGATTGCCCGCTCGACCCGGGCGTGGCGCGCGGCGCAATCGAGGCGCGTCTGGCGCCGGACGGCGTCGCGGGCCTGAACAAACGCTACGCCGCGACGATTGCCCGCATGAGCGAAGTGCTCGACTATGCGCACAGTCCGGCATGCGGCGCACAAGGCGGCTGCAAGCTCGAGGACGTGCCCACGCGATTGCGCGTCGAAGGCGATGGCAGCGGCGTGGCGTTGCGCGGGGCGCTCGGCAGTGCGGCGACGGCGTCGGAGGTCTTCCTGCTGCAATATGGCGAAGGCCTGCCCGACAGCGACGTGGCCTGGGGCAGAATCCGCGACGAGCAGGATTGGGCTCGCCTGCTCGAAGCGCATAACGCGCAGCGCGATCTGCTCAACCGCACGCCTTATCTCGCGTCGGCCAACGGCACGCCGCTGCTGGCCGTGGCCCTCGATGCGCTGACGCGTTCGGCGGCGCAGAGTGGCGCACCGGCTCTCGCGCCGGTGCGTGGACCTGTTCTGCCGGTGGGCAATCGCGTCTATGTCCTGATTGGCCACGACACGAACGTGGCCAATGTCGCGGGCATGCTCGGGCTCGATTGGCAACTCCCCGACCAGCCCGACAACACACCGCCCGATGGCGCATTGGTGTTCACGCTGTGGCGCGATCCGGCGGGCGATGCGTTCGTGCGCGTGGAGATGGTGTATCAATCGATGCATCAGATGCGGCACCTCACCGCACTCTCGCTCGACGAACCGGCAAAACGTGTGACACTCGCCTTGCCCGATTGCAGCGACGGCCCGGATGGGAAAAGCTGCCGCTGGCCGGCGTTCGCCCAGCGTGCGAAGGCGGCGCTATCGCCTGCGTGTCTGGACGGCGTGCATTGATGGCGTAAGCAAGACCGACAAACCAATGCGCAGACGGGGATTTCGGTCCCCGTTTTCCATGGGGCGATGTCTCGGCGCGTTGTTGTCGAATGCCACACGCGTTACACCTTCCTTCTAATTTATTTCGCTAGCGAAATAAAATCGCGCATATACTTCGTGTGCGAAATAAATTCCATATTCGTCCCTTCCACTGACAGACGCTACGCAATCCCCCCGGAGTCTGCGAGCGCCGGGGAGTTGTGTCATGCCATCGCTTGCCGTCGAAATTCCTGCCGTTGACGCCTATCCGCTGGGCGCACATGCCTGGTATCCCGACGCGTTGCCTGCGCGAGGTGTCGTGCTGATTCATCCAGCGACGGCTGTGCCGGAACGTCTCTATTTCGCCTTCGCGCAATACGTCGCGCAGCGCGGTCTGATCGCCGTCACTTACAGCTATCGCGGCATCGACGGATCTCGCCCGCCGGCGCTACGTGGTTTCCCGGCGCGCATGCGCGACTGGGCCGATCTGGATGTCGAAGGTGTCACCCGTTGGGCGTTCGAGAGGTATCCGTCGCTGCCGGTCTATGCCGTGGGACACAGTTTCGGCGGCCATGCCATCGGGTTGTGCGAAAGTTCGAATCGACTGGTCGCCGCCGTGCAGGTGGCTTCGCATGCCGGGTCAATGCGTGTGGTGAGCCACCGGCGAGAGCGCGCGCGCATCACCGTGCTGATGCACTGGGTGGCGCCGGTGCTGGCGCGTCTTGCCGGGTATCTGCCAGGCAGAAAGTTGGGCTTTGGCGAGGACTTGCCCGCAGGTGTGCTGCTTGAATGGCGTGGATGGACCCGGTTGCCGAACTACTTCTTCGACGACCCGACGCTCGACGCCGAAGCGCGCTTCGCGCATGTGCGCACACCGATCCTGTCGTTGGGGTTCGACGACGACCTCTGGGCCACGCCGATGGGCATCGACATGTTGGTCTCCCGGCTTCGGAACGCCCCGGTGACGCGTCGAGAAATTCCCGCCATTCGTTCGGATGCCGGATCGATCGGGCATATGGGATACTTCCGCCAACGTTCCGGTGCGTTTCTTTGGCCGGAAACCGTAGACTGGCTACTGTCGGCGGGATCGACGAGCGTCGCAGCAGGATCGAACGATCATGGCGTGGCGGGACCCGCGCGGCAGGGCGTGTCGATGCCTGTGACGACGATACCGTCTCCGATTGCACCGACGTGACAACGACGTAACTACGATTCCATCAGACCGAATGCCAAAACGCCGACCCCCCGCTGCCGCCGAGACCGCTGCGGCCATCAAGAAACCGGGAAAAGGCGAGGCTGCCGAGCGCAGACTGTACTTCCTGCTCAACGTCGGTCAGCGGCGTGTCCAGCGATGGATCGATGCGCGGGCTGGCGATAGCGCCAGCGTGAGCGCTGCGCAGGCCGGTGTGCTCTTCTATCTGCTACACCACGAAGATGCGCTCGTGGGCGAAGTTGGCGCGGCGTTGCAGCTCTCGCCCTCGTCGATGACGGGACTGGCGAACCGTATGGTCACCGCAGGCCTGCTCACCCGCCGCGCCGACGCCGACGACGGGCGCGCCACGCGATTGCGTATCACCGCGGCCGGACACAAGGCGATGGCCCGTGCCCGCGACATCCTTGCGGACCTCAATGCGCTGCTGCACGATGATTTCACCGAGGCGGAACTCGACGTCGTTGCACGCTGGCTAGGCAATCTGCAGCGCCGGTTCCCGGCCGAGACGTAATCCGGCCGGGCGACGCCTCACTGCGCCGTCAATGAATCGTCAGCGCGTTGGCTTGTGCGTTGGCGACACCTGCCACCACATTCACGCCGATATTGCCCGATGCGCCCATCAGCGCGCGGTCCCCGAGCGACGCGTTCATCGCGCCAGTGACGGTCGCGGCATCGCGAAGCGTCTGACGGGTATCGATCGCAACGTGTGAAGCCCTCGCCAGCACGAGCTGGTTCGACTGCGCGTTGAGGGCGCCGGCGGCAACGTTCACGCCGAAGTTACCGTGCGCGTCGCGCAGGGCGTCGGTGCCGAGCGTGGCGGCCTGGCTGCCGCCAAAGACAGCATTGCCGGTGATGGCTTGTCGGGTGGAAAGCTGGGCGACGGTAGCGTCGTCAGGGGGGGCAGCGAAGGCCGACGCGTGGGCGACGGCCAATGCGAAAACACTCAGCAAAGCGAGACGCGTCATGTTGATCTTCCCCAGATCGTCCGTTGGGACGGATATCTGGATATCGGCACCTGTGGTGCTCGGGTTGAATGATTTTTCATGTGCCGCGCATGCGCCGGGCAATGAATGGTTTGCCCCTGCACCGACGCGTCGCGTCACTGAAAGCCGCCGTCATTCCCATGACCGCTGCGGCACGCATTTTCGCACGGCGGCACCAGACTGCGCCGCCGTGCGTTGACGTCAGACATCGACACCCGAGTCTGCCTTGACGCGCGAGATTACGCCGGTTCTCCCGCGCCGTTCGCGAGTCCTGCCGCGTTGCTGTGCGATTGCGTTGCAGCTTGCTGTTGCACCGACGCCGATTTCTTGTGGTCGATCAGCAACACGGCCACGACTGCGACGACGGCGGGAATCGCGATCGCGATGAAGTTCTGCTGCAACGGCAGCGACATGCTCACGAGCACGCCGATCACGATGGGCGCGAGAATGGCGCCGCTGCGTCCCACCCCCGAGGCCCAGCCGATGCCCGTGCCGCGCGCGGCCATCGGGTAGAACTGGCCCGCATAGGCATAGGTGACGATCTGCGTGCCGATGGTCGACGCGCCAGCCAACCCCACGAGCACGAACAGCACCGGCGTCGGCACCTTCACACCCAGCAACGTGATCGATACGGCGGCGAGCGCATACATGCCGACGAGCACGTACTTGATGTTGAAGCGATCCGCGAGCCAGCCGCCGCCGATGGCGCCGAGCATCGCCCCGAAGTTCAGCACCAGCACGAACGTGAGCGCCGAGCCGAGGCTGTAGCCGGCACTGGCCATGAGCTTCGCGAGCCACGAGCTGAGCGCGTACACCATGAACAGGCACATGAAGAACGCCACCCACAGCATGACGGTGCTGAATCCGCGGCCGTCCTGAAACAGGCGCGACAGCGGCGCGGCCTGCTTGCGATCCGTCGTGGGCAGCGCGAACTGATCGCCCGGCTGCGCGGCATAGTGCGGCGCAAGCCGGGAGAGCACTTGCTTGAGCGCATCGAGGCGGCCCGTGCGGATCAGGAAGGGCATCGACTCCGGCAGCGCTTTCATCGCGAAGGGCACGAGCAGCGCGGGCAGACCTGCCGCCAGAAAGACGGACTGCCATCCATACGATTCGATCAGGCCTTTGCCAAGCAGGGCGGCGAGCATGCCCCCGACCGAGTAGCCCGAAAACATGAGGGTGACGAGTGTGCCACGCAGTCTGCGAGGTGAGTACTCCGTCATCTGGGCGACGACGATCGGCATCACGCCGCCGATCCCGACCCCCGCGAAAAAGCGCGTGACGGAGAAGCTGATCGGCTCGTGTGTGAAACCCGCAGCGGCGGTGAAGAGCGAGAACATCAGCACGCAAATGGCGATGGCTTTGCGGCGGCCGATGCTGTCGGCCACCATGCCCATCACGATAGCGCCGAACATCATGCCGAAGAGCGCGGCGCTGACCATGAAGCCGGCGCTGGTGGCGTCCACGTTCATCGCCTTCATGATCGACGGCAGCGCAATGCCTGCGACCGCGAGGTCGTAACCGTCGAAGATGATGATGAGCGCGCACCAAAGCAGAATGCGGCCGTGATAGCCGTTAAAGCGCGCTTCGTCGGCCAGATGGTGTACGTCGATGTGTCGCATGCGGGTGTCTCCATAACGAATCCGCCCTCCGTCGAAACGCGGAGAGTCTTGGGGATGTCTTGACCGACGCAAGCGGCACCAGGCCGAGCCACACCGGCACGGCCTGCGGCCGTTGCCAATGCAGCAAACCACCTCTGTGAACAGCGAAGGGTGGTTTTTATGCAATATTGTGCATGCAGTAAACGCGAATTGATCGCCAACTGCAAGGGTAATTTGCCCGTTTCAGGGTTTTACATGAGAAAACACGGCACGTAAGTGCCTGTTTAATTGCGGTGGGTGGTGTTGCGCAGAGGGAGGGGTGTGCAGCGGCAAGATGCCGCCGCACGTAGCGGCGGGATGCAACTTATTGCTTGGCGACCGAGAACGGGGGGAGCTGATAGCTCCAGGTCTCGCTCACAGCCTTGCCGCCCGCGACGAGGGCAGCACGCAGCTCCACGACCTTGGCCGGGTCTTTGACCATCACGCGCAGATTCAGGCGCATGCCACGCGTAACCGGATTCGGTTGCAGCGTCTGCTCGATGAGGGTGGCGTTATCGCTCACGCTGACCTGCGGCGTGACCGAGCCTGCGGGCAGAGAGGCGAGCGGGCCGCCGTCGAAGTCCACGATGAGTCCGGTGCTGCCGTCGAAGTGACGAATCAGATTGGCTTGCGTGATCTCGCCGGCGGTGCGAAGCGTCTGCTTCACCCAGGCCAGATTGCGGTCGATGATACTGCGCTCGTTCATCGTCCAGTGGATCGTGTAATCGGCCTGCAACGGCTGGCCCTTGGGCGGCAACTGGTCAGGCGTCCAGAACGCGCCGATGTTGTCGTTGGTTTCGTCCGGCGACGGAATCTCCACCAGTTCGATATGTCCCTTGCCCCAATCGCCTTGCGGTTCGATCCAGGCGCTCGGGCGCAGATCGTAGCGATCCTTCAGGTCTTCGTACTGAGCGAAATCGCGTCCGCGCTGGAGCAGTCCGAAGCCGCGCGGATTCGTGACCTGAAACTGGCTGATGGCGAGATTGCGCGGATTGTTCAGCGGACGCCAGATCCATTCGCCGTTGCCGGCGTGAATCGCAAGCCCGTTCGAGTCGTGCAATGCCGGGCGGAAGTTGTACGGGTCGCGCTGCTGGTTCGGTCCGAACAGGAACATGCTCGTAAGTGGCGCGATGCCGAGCTTGGTCACCGGTCCGCGCATGAACACCCGCGCCTGCACCTTCAACACGGAGTCTTCGCCCGGTGCCAGATCGAAACGATAAGCGCCGGTGGCACGCTTCGAGTCGAGCAGTGCGTAGAAGACCAGATGCTTCTCGCCCGGCTTCGGGCGTTCGATCCAGAACTCGCGGAAGGCCGGAAATTCCTCGGCAATCGGCAGGCCCGTGTCGATGGCCAGACCGCGTGCCGACAGGCCGTAGATCTGTCCTTTGCCGATCACGCGGAAATAACTCGCGCCCAGCACGCTCATGACCTCGTCGAGCTTGCCGGGTTCGTTGATCGGGTACAGCACGCGAAAGCCCGCGTAGCCGAGGTTTTGCGTGGCGCTGCGCTCGAGCTTGAGGTCGCCGAAGTCGAAGCGGCGGGTGTCGTACCTGATCTCGTCGATCTTTGCGTTGCTGCCGCTGCCGACGATCTCGTTGATCTTCACCGGCGTGCTGAACTGCATGCCCTGGTGATAGAAACCCAGCCGGAACGGCGTGGCCTGATCGTTCCATTCGAACGTCTCGCGCCGGGGCTGGATCTTGATGTAGTCGCCGAACTGCATGTTCGCAAACGCGGGCGTGAGGTTGCTCACCGGTGCGGTGTAGGGCTTGTCGGCAAGCCCCTTCGCGCGGGCAGTCACATCGTCGAGGGAGAACGCATGGGCATGCGCCGCGCTCAACAAGGCGGCGCCTGCCACAAGTGCCGGCAAGAACGAACGCATGTGCCGATGCCAAGACATGGCGGGGGAAAACAGAACCACGAATCTCTCCAGAAGTTGGGGGGAGGTACCAAGTCTCATAAGCGTCTCATTACACACGGATCTGCGCAAAAAACGGGGCGGAATCGCTTCGAAGATACCGATTGTGGCAAAGTATCGCACTTCGCCGTTACGTGTCCGGCGCGTTTCTCCGGACCGGGTAACGCCAGTTGATACGACGGGGGCTGCCGCAGACAACCTTACCGGCATCCTCGCGTCGCGCCACATTGGATCGCTATCAGATGAGAATGTTCTGTGCGCTGGCTCTTGCCGCCAGCCTCGTAGTGGCGCCGGCCTTTGCCGACGCGCCTTCCGGCCCGAATAACGGTGCGCCGGGCAATGCCCCGGTTGCCATGCCGTCTCCTGCCGCCAAACAGGCGTTCATCGACGATCTCATCGCGCGCATGACGCTCGACGAGAAGATCGGTCAGTTGCGCCTGATCAGCATCGGGGCGGATATGCCGCAACCCATGCTCATCAAGGAGATTGCCGCCGGTCGCGTGGGTGGCACGTTCAACTCGGTCACACGCGAGGATAACCGTCCGTTGCAGGACGCCGCCGCCAAGCAAAGCCGCCTGAAGATTCCCATCTTCTTCGCCTACGACATTGTGCATGGGCATCGTACCGTGTTCCCGATCAGCCTCGGGCTGGCGTCGAGCTGGGATATGTCGGTGGTGAAGCAAGCGGCGCGCGTGGCCGCCATCGAAGCGAGTGCCGACGGATTGGACGCGACTTTCGCACCGATGGTCGATATCTCGCGCGATCCGCGCTGGGGGCGCACGTCGGAAGGCTTCGGCGAAGACCCCTATCTGGTCTCGCAGAGCGCGCGTGCCAGCGTGCAGGGGTTTCAGGGCGCCTCGCCCGCGAACCCCGACAGCCTGATGGCTTTCGTGAAGCACTTCGCGCTGTATGGCGCGGTGGAGGGCGGGCGCGATTACAACGTCGTCGACATGAGCCTGATGCGTATGTATCAGGACTATCTGCCGCCGTATCGCGCGGGCCTCGACGCAGGCGCCGGCGGTGTGATGATTGCACTGAACTCCATCAACGGAACCCCGGCCACGTCGAACAAGTGGTTGCTGCGTGACCTGCTGCGCGATGAATGGGGTTTCAAAGGCGTGACCGTGAGCGACCACGGGGCCATCGAGGAACTGATGCGTCACGGCGTGGCGAAGGACGGCCGCGAGGCGGCGAAACTGGCCATCGAGGCGGGCGTCGACATGAGCATGGCCGACGTGCAGTACCTCAAGCAGTTGCCCGATCTCGTGAAATCCGGCGCCGTGCCGATGCGTGACATCGACAGCGCCGTGCGCGAAGTGCTTGGCGCGAAGTACGACATGGGGTTGTTTGCCGACCCGTATCGCCGTATCGGGAACGCCGCGCAGGACCCGAAGGACGTGAATGCCGAAAGCCGCCTGCATCGTGACGCCGCCCGCGACGCGGCTCGCAAGTCGCTCGTCCTGCTGGAGAATCGGCACGACACGCTGCCGCTTCGCAAGGCGGGCAGAATCGCGGTGATCGGGCCGCTCGCCGACGCGAAGATCGACGTCATGGGAAGCTGGTCGGCAGCGGGCAAGGCGTCGCAGGCTGTCACGCTGCTCCAGGGCGTGCGAGATGCCCTCGGCAAGCAGGCGCAGGTGAGCTATGCGCGCGGTGCGAACATTACCGACGACCCGCGCGTGGTGGAGTATCTCAACTTCCTCGACTGGGACAATCCGGAAGTCGTGCAGGACAAGCGTACCCCGCAACAGATGATCGACGAAGCCGTGCAGGTCGCACGCCATGCCGACACGTTGATTGTGGCGGTTGGCGAATCGCGCGGCATGTCGCATGAGGCGTCGAGCCGCACGAGCCTGTCGCTGCCGGGCAGTCAACTCGCGCTGCTGCAGGCCCTCAAGGCAACGGGCAAGCCGCTGGTCGTGGTGCTGATGAATGGCCGTCCGCTCGATCTGAACTGGCCGAAGACCAACGCAGACGCCATGCTCGAGACGTGGTACGCGGGCACAGAAGGCGGTCACGCGATCGCGGACGTGTTGTTCGGCGACTACAACCCGTCGGGCAAGCTGCCGATTACGTTCCCTCGCTCGATCGGCCAGATTCCGGCGTACTACAACCAGTTGCGCATCGGCCGGCCGTTCACGCCGGGCAAGCCGGCCAACTACACGTCGCAATATTTCGACGCGCAGTACGGCCCGCTGTACCCCTTCGGCTATGGCTTGAGCTACACGACATTCAGCGTGTCCGACGTTACGCTCTCGTCGCGCACGATGGCCAGGGGTGGCACGCTCGAGGCGAGCGTGACGGTGCGCAACACGGGCAAGCGCGATGGCGAGACGGTCGTGCAGTTGTATCTGCAGGACGTTGCGGCATCGGTCGTGCGTCCGGTCAAGGAACTCAAGGGCTTCCGCAAGATCCTGCTCAAGGCAGGGGAGTCGCGTGAAGTGCGCTTCGCAATCGACGAAGACATGCTCAGGTTCTACAACGCCCAACTGAAATATGTCGCAGAACCGGGCGACTTCAACGTGCAGATCGGCCTTGATTCCGAGCACGTCCAGCAACAGGGCTTCGTGCTTCAGTAAGCCCATGTTTGCCCAGCCCCGTGTCGTGCGCGCTCAGGAAGCCGCGACGCGGGGCCATCCATCCCGCATCGATGCCTACCCCAGTCGCGGACCGAGCGTGAGGCGCGTGGCCGTCATGTGTCCGGTATGGCATCCGTCATGCAAATGATGCTGTACGAAGGCGCTGGGCGTCATGCCGCAGATGCGTTTGAAGTGCCGTGCCAGATGGCTCTGATCGAAGAAGCCGACTTCGGTGGCGACCAGCGAGCCGGGTACGCCGGCAAGCAGCAGACGCTGTGCGGCGGCCACACGTACCCGGCACAGGTAGCGGTACGGCGCATCTTCGAAGCGCTCGCGAAAGGCCGTGGCGAAGCGCGATACCGAGAGCGAGCAGAGGTCGGCGAGTTGCGCGACAGTGAGCGGCTCGTAGAAATACGCGTCGATGTAGGCACGTGCGTCGTCGAGCGTGCCGTGTACCGACCGTTCGACGAGCCGTCCGCGCGACGCGCGAGGGTCCGTTGCCATGCGGGCGGAGAGGCAGACCGGTGAGCGCGGATTCATGATGAAGTCGCCGAGGGCGCGGGGGTAGCGTTGGGGTTGGGGGCGGGCGTGGCACCGGGCGTATCGTCGTCCTGACGACGGGCGAAGCGCCGGATCGCGAACGGTTGCAGATCGATTTCAGTGCGGCCGGTAGCGATCAGCTCCGCGAGCGTTTCGCCGACACCGGGACCGATCTGGAAGCCTGAGCCGCAGAAACCGAACGCGTAGTAGAGCCCGTCGGTGGTGCCGCTCTCGCCGATCACGGGTTCGCTATCGGGCAGATAGCTCTCGACACCGCTCCACACACGGATGATGTGCAGCGGGGCGACCGCCGGTACGAGCCGGCGGAACTGGTGCAGTTGCCCCAACGTGTTCTCGGGCAGCACCGCGGCGCGCGACGTGTCCACATCGGCAGGTCCGGGCGGGCCGCCGCCGAGGATGATGTTGCCGCGCGGAATCTGCCGGAAATAGATGCTCTCTTCCTTGATCGACGTATAGACGCCCATCGACGAGCGGAACACGTAGGGCACCGGTTCGGTGACGGCCATTTGCGGACCGTGCACGCTCAGGGGGGCCGATTCGCCGAACTGGGTCGCGAGCGCATTGCTCCACGCACCGGCACAGATGACGAGGCGCCCCGCATGGAACACCTGAGCGTCGGTCGTCTCGACGCGAAAGCCCGTCGGGGTCTTCTCGACATGCCGGACCGACACGTTCTCCCGAATATCGGCGCCGAGCGCAGCGGCCGCTCGCGCAAAGGCGGGCGCGGCCAGACGCGGGTTGGCATGCCCGTCGAGCGGCGAAATCGATGCCGCCAACACTTCGGGACCGAGGAACGGAAAGCGCTTGCGCATCGCTGTACCGTGCAGCACTTCGAGGTCGAGCCCGTACTCGCGCGCGGCAGTGGCGTAGTTGTCGAAATAGTCGGCGTCGTGCGCGTGATAGGCCACGCGCGTATGTCCCGACGGCAGGAATTCGACGTCGCTGCCGAGCAGATCGCGTGCGGCATACCAGATGCGCAGTGCACGATTGGACATCGCCAGTTGCGGCAAGGCGCGGCCTTGCCGCCGCACGCCACCGAAGTTGGTGCCGCTGGCCTGTTGCCCGGTCATCTGCCGTTCGAGCAGGATGACCGACAACCCGTGCCGGCGCAGGAAGAATGCCGTACTGCAACCCATGATGCCGCCGCCGATCAGCAGGACGTCTGCCTGGGCGGTGGGCGAGGCGGACGTCGTCATGCGGTCTCCGTGGAGGTCGTATGTACCGCGTCGGCGGCACCTGTCGATGCGTGCTCCGCGCAAGCGGGTGCTGGTGCGAGCGCGACCGGCAGCGGTTTGACCGGCGCTTGTCCGCGCAGCCGGCCGACCGCCGACACGGGCACGCCCAGCGCACCTGCCATCACTTCGGCGCCGGCATGCGCGCAGAAGCGCCCCTGACAGCGGCCCATGCCCACACGAGAGAACGCTTTGGCACGATTGGCTTCCGTGGCACCGGCTTGCAGCGTCACCTGCCGCAGTTGCCCGGCCGTAATGCCTTCGCAACGGCAGACCACGGTGTCGTCGGGTAGTTGTCTGGCGTGTTGTGCCGGCCACGGGAAGGCCGTGCGCAGCCCTGCTGCAAAGCGTGTGAAACGGGCAAGTGCGTCACGCAGTTTCGCGGAATCGTCGAACTTCGGGGCAACCCCCAGATCGCGCATGGCCGCCAACGCAGCGAGCCGTCCCGCAGACTCGGCGGCGTCGGCGCCGCGCACGCGGGCCCCGTCGCCGGCCAGATAAACGCCGGGCACGCTGCTGCGCCCGTCGGTGTCGATGCGCGGCACCCACTGACCGAGCGCATCGTCGAAATCGAAGGCACATCCCGCGAGATCGGCCACTTGTGTTTCGGGGCGCAGATGAAAGCCCATCGCCACGGCGTCGGTCTCGACGTGCAGTGCGGTGCCGTCCGCAAGGTTCACGTGCACACCTCGCACGCCGAGTTCGGCGTCACCGTCGATGCGCACGGGCGTCACGCCGCGATGCAAGGGCACGCCGGCCGCGCGCAACGAACGCAGCAGCGCGGCGCCCTTGAGCAGCACGCCCGGCTTGGCGAGCAATTGTGGCAGCGCGCGCAGGCGAGCACTGGCGGGTGAGGTGTCGAGCACGGCCGCAACGGTGGCCCCCGCCTTCACATATTGCGCGGCGAGCAGATAGAGCAATGGCCCGGTGCCGAGCATCACGGTACGTGCGCCCACGGCGCAGCCCTGCGATTTCAGCGCGACCTGCGCGCCGCCCAGACTGTACGTGCCGGCATGCTGCCACCCAGGCACCGGCATGAGCCGATCGGTCGCACCGGTGCACACCAGCAGCGCGTCGAATGCCACGCTGGACGCGCCTTGCGCATTGGCCAGATGGACGGCGCCATCGCGGATATTCCATACGAGCGTTTCCGGCAGGTAGTCGATATGCGGGCGCAGCCCGTCGAAGGTTTCGTGAAGGTGGCGAGCGCGGTCTGCCTCGGTGCCATACAGCGCGGTATAACTGCGCCGGAAGCCTTCGGGCTGACGGCGGTAGATCTGCCCGCCGTCGCGCCGGCCTTCGTCGATCACCACCGGACGCACGCCCGCCTCGACGAGCGCGGCAGCGGCGCGCACGCCGGCCGGGCCCGCGCCGATCACCACTACGCGAGCGGCCATAGATCCCCTCCGGTTTCCGATGCCGCGCGCATCGGCGCGGTCTCGTCGTCACCACGGCGAACCAGTCGCGTGACGATATCCATGCCGGCGGCCACTGGCGTTGTGCAGGCGCGCAACCGTCCGCCGTCGCGCGTCCACACCCAGCAATCCTGGCAGGCGCCCATGACGCAGAAGCCGGCGCGCCGCTCGGGCCCGAACTCGGCATCGCGCAGCGCGCCTTGCAAGCTCAGGATGGCGACCATCAGCGTGTCGCCTTCATACGCTTGAACGGGCTTCGCGTCGACGCGAAGCATCACGGCGGGCCGGTCCGTTTCGGCTAGCCGCACGAAGCGTGCCGGGGCGGGCAGTGGGCTCATGCGCTCATCTCCGGCTCGCGCGACGCCAGCGTTGCGCTCTGCAACGTATCGAGATCGTCGGCCGCGTGATGACAGAGGATGGCAGCGCCGTTCTGAAGCACTTTGAGCGATGGCGGCGTGACGTTGCATTTGCCGTCGATGCGCACCGGACAGCGCGAGCGGAACGCGCACAGCTCGGCAACATCGGCAGCGGTGCCGAGCGGCGGCAGCGCGCCCGAGAGGCACGCGCGGCGTTCGTCGAGCCACCCCTGGCGCAGCGCAGGCACCGAATCGATGAGCAGGCGAGTGTACGGATGCCACGGCGGCGAACTCAGCACCTCACGTGCACCGGATTCCACGCGTTGACCGGCGTACAGCACCACGACTTCGTCGCAAATCGCGCGCACGGTCGAAATATCGTGACTGATGAACAGATACGACAGGCCAAGCTCGCGACGCAGCTCGGCGAGCAGATCGATGATGGCGGCACCCACGACGGTATCGAGTGCCGACGTCACTTCGTCGCATAGGATCAACGACGGCTCGGCGGCCAGCGCGCGCGCCAGGTTCACACGCTGCTTCTGACCGCCGGACAGGCCACCGGGCGTGCGATCGAGCAGCGTGGCCGGCAAGCGTACGCGGTCGAGCAGGGCGAGCGTACGCTTCTTCGCGGCATCGCCCTTGAGTCCGTGATAGAGCTTGAGCGGACGGGCGAGGATGTCGGCGATCGAATGACTCGGATTGAGTGCGGTGTCGGCGTTCTGGAAAACGATCTGGATGCGGCGATAGTGTTCGGCCGTGCGTTCGCTCAAGGTGTCGGGCAGCGCGCGGCCGTCGAACAGCACTTCGCCGCGTGCGCGCGGTACGAGCCCGGCGACCACGCGTGCGAGCGTGGTCTTGCCCGAGCCCGATTCGCCGATCACACCGACGGCACTCCCTTTTTCGATGCGCAGACTGACGTCGTCGAGCACGCGCACGGCGGGCAGGCCATGACGGTCGCGATTGCCGTAGCCGGCATGCAGCCCGCGAATTTCCAGCAGCGGCACGGTTCCCTTGGACGAACTTGCCGGGGCCGGTGGTGTGCCGTCATGCCGGCGTGCGGCCAGCAACTCGCGGGTGTAGGCGTCGTCGGGGCTGTGCAGCACCTTGGCGGTGGTGCCGGTCTCGCGCACGGTGCCGCCATTGAGCACGACGACCTGATCGGCCATCTGTGCCACGACAGCGAGATCGTGCGACACGTACACGGCCGTGGTGCCAAGCTCGCGCACCACCTTCTTGAAGGCGGCGAGCACCTCGATCTGCGTGGTCACGTCGAGCGCGGTGGTCGGTTCGTCGAATACCACGACTGCCGGATCGGTGATCAGCGCCATGGCCGCCATGAGCCGCTGCAACTGCCCGCCCGAGACCTGATGCGGATAACGTGCGCCGATGGTCTCCGGCGACGGCAAAGCCAGCGCACGGAACAGCTCGATGGCCTTGGCACGCGCCTGGGCGGCGCTGGCGGTCTTGTGCAGCAGGGCGGGCTCGATGACCTGATCCATGATCGTGCGCGCCGGGTTGAAGCCGGCCGACGCACTCTGTGCGACGTACGCGACGGTACGGGCGCGCAGCGAACGGCGGGCGCGATCGTCGAGCGAGAGCACGTCGATGTCGCCGATGCGGATCTGTCCGCCGGCGATTTCGCAGCCGCTGCGGGCATAGCCGAGCAGCGACAGTGCAATGGTGGTCTTGCCGGAGCCCGACTCGCCGATCAGCGCGAGCACTTCGCCGCGACGAACCGAGAAGTCGACGCCGCGCACGATTTCGGTGGTAGTGCCGTGGCTGCGCGCAATCACACGCAAGCCACGCACGTCGATCATGGGGGCAGACGAATCGACGTGAGTCTTGGTGGCGGTCATTTCGCACCTCCCGGGCCGAAGGCGCCACGCCGGCGCAGGTTGTCGATCAGCAGGTTCACGCCGATGGTCAGCGAGGCGATGGCGATGGCCGGCATCAGCACGGCGGGGGCGCCTTCCGAGAGACCGCCGATGTTCTCGCGCACCAGCGAACCCCAGTCGGCGTTGGGCGGTTGCACGCCGAGGCCCAGGAACGACAGGCCGGAGAGCAGCAGCACGATGAACACGAAGCGCAGGCCGAAGTCGGCAAGCATCGGATGGATCATGTTAGGCAGCACTTCCACGCGGGCGATATAGAAGAGCTTCTCGCCACGGGCGCGGGCGACCTGCACGTATTCCAGCGTCATCAGGTTGACGGCCAGTGCGCGCGAAATGCGGAACGCGCCGGGAATGTAGGCGAAGGCGGCGACGCCGATCAGCAGCGCATTGCCCGAGCCAAACGCGGCGATGACCACCAGCGCCAGTACCTTGCTCGGGATCGACACCAGGGCGTCGAAGATGCGCGAGAGCACTTCGTCCACCCAGCGCGGCGAGACTGCGGCGAGCAGGCCGAAGCTGGTGCCGATCACGCTGGCCAGTACGGCGGCGGCCAGCGCAATGCCGACGGTGAAGCGCGTGCCGATCAGGATGCGGCTGAGCATGTCGCGGCCGAGATAGTCGGTGCCGAGCGGGAATGCGGCGCTGTAGGCGCTGAACACATCGCCGGAGGTGATGGTGCCGCTCTGGTGCGGGGCGATCGACGGCCCGATACAGGCGATCAGCAACCAGAACAGCACCAGCGTGCCGCCGATCATGCCGAGCCACGACACGCGCTCGCGCAGACGGGCAAGCAGGCCGGGACGAGTGGGAGCGGGCGCCGTGACGGCGTCGGAAGTCGAGGGTACGGACATGGCGGGAACGATAGCCTTGGCTGCGGTCGCGGGGGAGCGGTGTCGGATGTTCATCGTTGACGGAGCCTCGGGTTGGAGACGACAGCGCACAGATCGGCGATCAGCACGAGCGCGAGGTAGGCGGTGCAAAACACCATCACGCAGCCTTGCACCAGGGGCAAATCGCGGTTGGTGACGGCGTCGACGAGCAGGCTCGCGAGGCCCGGATAGTTGAAGATCGATTCGACGATGACCACGCCGCCGAACAGGTACGACAGGCTCAGCGCCACGGCATTGGCGATCGGCCCGACGGCGTTCGGCAGCACGTGACGCCAGACGATGCGGATCGGCGATGCGCCCTTGAGCACGGCCATTTCCACATAAGACGAACTCAGCTGGTCGATCACGGCCGCGCGCGTCATGCGGGCCATCTGCGCGACGATCACGCAGCACAGCGTCATCACCGGCATCGCGTAGATGCGCAGCAGATCGTCGAACGAGTTGACCGACGACAGGTACGACAGCGCGGGCAGCCAGCGCAGCTTCACGGCGAAGATCAGCACGGCGACGGTGGCTACGAGGAATTCGGGCACGGCCACCACCGCCAGCGTCAGCACATTGAGCGCGCGGTCGAGCAGCGAGCCGCGCCACATGGCGGCGGCCACACCGATACCGAGCGCGAGCGGCACCGACACCAGTGTGGTGAGGCCGGCGAGCACGAGCGAGTTGGGCAGGCGCGTGGCGATGAGTTGCGCGACCGGCAGGTTGTTCGACATCGAATCGCCGAAATTGCCGGCGAACATGTGGGCCAGCCACTGGAAGTAGCGCGTGATGGCCGGTTGGTCAAGACCGAGTTGATGACGCAACGCAGTGACCGCTTCGGGAGTGGCGGCCTGGCCGAGCGCCATCTGAGCGGCGTCGCCGGGCAGCAGGGCCGTGATCGTGAACACGATCGCCGACACGATGAGTAGTGTCAGCAGGGCCAGGCCGAAGCGTGCTGCGACAAGTCGTTGCACCTGGGCTTTCATCGGAAACGTCTCCGGTAGATACGACACCGCGCGTGGGGGAACGTCGGTGCCCAACCGGTGCGCGCCGAATGAGGCCGCGCGCACCGCACACTTCCTACTGCAACTTCACCTGCATCGGCTGCGCGCAAGCGCGAGCCCAGAGGATCATCAGCGGCCGGCACCCGGAGGCGCGGCCGCTGCCGGCATCACGCGTCGAGCCAGACGTGCTCGGAGAACGCGAAGCCCATCAACCCGGCCAGCGGGATCGAGCCCAGGCCCTTGAGCTTGGTGGTGTGCCCGTCGAGCGACGACAGGAACATCGGGATGCCGATGCCGCCGTTCTGATGGATGAGCGTCTGAATGTCACCGTACAGCGCCTTGCGCTTGGCGTCGTCCGGCTCGCCGCGTGCGGCCACCAGCAATTGGTCGAACTTCGGGTTCTTCCAGTTGGCTTCGTTCCACGGCGCGTCGGAGCGGAAGAACTGCGTGAGCAGCACGTCGGCGCTGGGGCGGGCGTTGACCGAGCCGAACGTGAGCGGGTGCTTCATCCAGTGGTTGGCCCAGTAACCGTCGGCCGGCACGCGGGTGATCTGCAGGTTCAGGCCGGCCTTCGGCGCGGCCTGTTGCAGCAGCATGGCCATCTCGACCGAGCCTTCGGCGGCGGGGGTCGCGTAGACCTGCAACGGCGAGCTTGTCAGGCCTGCCTTCTTGAAGTGGAACGCGGCCTTCTCCGGATCGAACGGACGTTGCGGCAAGCCGGGCATGTAGTAGCGGTTGCTCGGATCGATCGGCTGATCGTTACCGATGGCGCCGAAGCCTCGGAACACCGTCTTGCGAATCTGTTCGCGGTCGAACAGATGCATCATGCCGAGGCGGAAATCGGCGTTGCCCGTGATGCCGCCTTCGTCGCGCATGATCAGGTCGGTGTACTGACCGGTCTTGGTTTCCAGCACGGCGAAGCCCGGGGTGTTCTTGATGCGTTCGGTCGAGCGTGCGCTTACGGAATTGATGAGCTGCACGTCGCCGGACAGCAATGCATTCACACGCGCCGATTCCTCGCCGATGCCGATCAGTTCGATTTCGTCGAGATGCGGCAGGCCCGACTTCCAGTACTTCTCGTTACGCACGCCTACTGTGCGCACCCCTGGCGAGAACTCCTTGACCTTGAACGGGCCGGTGCCCACGGCGCTCTTGAAGTCTTTGGTGCCGTCCTGAATGATGAGGAAATGCGACGTGGCGAGAATCACCGGCAGGTCGGCGTTCGGGCCTTCGAGCGTAATGGTGACTTCGTTCGGGCCGGTGGCTTTCACGTCCTTGATCTGATCGGCCAGGGTCTTCGCTTTCGAGGCCGTGGCAGGGTCCTTGTGCCGCAGAATCGAGTAAGCGACGTCGTTCGGCGTGAGGGTCTTGCCGTCGTGGAACTGCACGCCGCTGCGCAGCTTGATGACCCAGACCTTGGCGTCCTTGGTGTCGATCGATTCGGCCAATGCGAGCTTGGCACCGAGTTTCGAGTCGAGTTCGGTCAGGCCGTTGTAGAACATGTTGGCGCGCACATAGTCGGTGGCCAGTGCGCCCTTGGCGGGGTCGAGCGTGTCGGCCGCCGACGCCGATTGCGTCGCCACGCGAATCTTGCCGCCGCGCTTGGGCGTCTGGGCGAAAGCCTGGCCGCTGGCCGTCAGCAATCCCGTGCCCGCCATTGTCAGCAGACCGCCGGCAGCCATCGCGCGAAGCAGATCGCGGCGTTGGGTGCCTCGCTGGCTCAGGCTCTCATCCGGTGTACAGAGCGCGTCGACACCGTTGACCGATTTTTCTGATTTCATTGCACATCTCCACGTAGGGGTTGCCGAAGGATCGGGGTTGCCAGTTTTTCGCGACGCCGCAGCGCCGGTTGAATCAATAGAAAACATCCTTGATGCGGAAATACGCGCCGACCAGCGGCAGGAACCACGGCTTGCCCGTGTGTCCCGGAATCGCCGGCCAGTCGAAGTCGCGCCACGGATTGGCTGCGGTGTCGCCGTTCATCACGTCGGCCATGATCTGGCCCATATGCGTCGCCATCTGTGTGCCGTGCCCGCTATAGCCCATCGAGAAGTAGATGCCGTCGTGCTGGCCTGCGCGCGGCAGCCGGTCGGCGGTGATGTCGACCAGGCCACCCCAGCAGTAGTCGATGCGGGCCTGGGCGAGCGAGGGAAACAGTTGAACGAGGTTGGCTCGCAGGATGCGACCGCTGCGCACATCCGACGGCTGTTCGGACGCCGTGAAGCGAGCCCGCCCGCCGAGCACCAGCCGATGATCGGGCGTGGTCCGAAAATAGTTGTGCATCAGGCGGCTGGTGACGTAAGCGCGACGCTTGGGCAGCAGCCGGTCGAGCATGTCGCTGCCGAGCGGTTCGGTCACGATGATGAACGAGCCGACCGGCGCCATGCGGCGCCGGTACCAGCCAAACGGTCCGTGGCGCGACGGGCCGGTGGCCACCAGCACCTGAGCGGCGATCACGTCGCCGCGCCCGGAGACGACGCGGTACGTGCCGTCTCCCTGCTTGACGATCTGGGAGACCGGTGCGTGTTCGTGAATGCGCGCGCCCTGACGGACGGCGGCGTTGGCGAGCCCGACCGCGAACTTGCCCATATGCATCTGGCCGCCGTGACGTTGCAGCAGGCCACCGTAGAAGGCGTCCGAGCCGATTTCGTCACCGATGTCGGCGCGGCCGATCAACTGCACGTCGGGATCGACGTCGCGCGCGATCAGTGCCGCCGTAGCTTCCAGATGCGCCAGATGATGAGGCTTGGCGGCCAGCTTGAGCTTGCCGCGGCGGCTGTAGTCGCAGTCGATCTCTTCCTCGCGAATGACGCGCTCGACCGTATCGACGGCCGAGGCGTACGCGCGATAGCAGTCCCGGGCGCGCTCGGCGCCGAGCTGTGCGCTCAGTGCCGCGTAGTCTTGCGCCACGCCTGTATTGCAATGCCCGCCGTTGCGTCCCGAGGCCCCACCGCCGATCGGACCGGCATCGAGCACCGTCACCGACGCGCCACGCTTGCCGAGCGCCAGCGCGGCCGACAGGCCGGTGAAGCCCGCGCCGATCACGGCGACGTCGGTCCGCCCCTCGACAGGACCTTCCTGGGCGCCGAGGAAGCGTGGTGCGGTATCGAGCCAGTACGATTCGAGTTTCATTGGCGTGGTGAGAGTCTGGGGACGAGACAAACGGGGGGAGCGAACGGCGGCTTACAAGCCGAGCTGCACGGCTAGGTCGACGATGTCCTTGACCGGCGTGTATTCGTAGAACGGCGCTTCCGGTTCGTGGCCGCGCAGCACCATCGCCTTGTGCTTGATGCCCAGGTCATGTGCGGTCATCAGGTCGTAGCGCGGGCTCGAGGACACGTGCAGGATTTCGTGCGGCTGCACATTGAGCTTCTTGAACATGTATTCGAAGCCCTGCATGCGCGGCTTGTAGGCACCGACTTCTTCCGCGGTGATCACGGCGTGAAACGGCGCACCGAGTTTCTCGATGTTGCTCATGATCTGCTCGTTGGCGGCGTTGGTCAGGCCGACCAGCTTGTACTTCTTGGCAAGGCGCGACAGACCTTCCGGCACGTCCGGGTGCGGACCCCAGGTCGGCACGGCCAGGTAGAACCGTTCGGCTTCCTCGACCTTGAAGGTCACGCCGGTGCGCTCGCAGGTGCGGCGCACCGAGTCGACCACCACGTCGCGATAGGGCTTCCAGGCACCGAGCACTTCGTCGCGGCGATAGGCGGCAAACAGCTTCACGAAGTTATCCATCGCCTCGCCTTGCAGGCGGTCGCCGTAAATTTCGCGGGCCATGTCGGCCATGCGGAATTTAACCAGTGTGCCGTAGCAATCGAAGGTGATGAATTTCGGCTCGAAGTCGATCATGATCTCTGTCCTCAGTGAAGGGCGAACCCTTGGGGGTTCCCGGGCGAAAGAAAGGGGGCTGCGTCGAAGTCGCCCGTGTCGGGATGCGCGTTTTGCGACATCCATGTGAAAAATTAAACCAAATCAAAATTTTGGCTTCGCGTTGAAATGCCCGGTGCAAACATAGAATTCCATGCGTTTTAGGGGGCATGAACAGCACGATATGCTTCGCGCTTTTTTAGCTCGGTAGTAACCCGGATACCTGATTGCCGGGAAGCGTCGTGCGCTGTTTCATCGTTTGTCCGGCTGCGGTGCGCGAGCCCGTCAATAGCGAACGGTGAACGTTCACGCACCCGCTGCGCCGCGTCTGTTCATTCGCTCAGCCGTTCAGATCGATCAGCACGGCCTTGCTGCGCAGGTTGGCTTCGAATGCCTGACGGCCGAGGTCCTTGCCGAGCCCCGAGCGCTTGAAACCACCGGTGGGCAGCACGAAGTCCGACGACCGGCCGTAGCGGTTGACCCAGACATTGCCCGCATCGATGCCGCGCACCATGCGCATGGCGCGGCCAAGGTTGGCCGTGTGCACACCTGCGGCCAGGCCGTAGTCCTCATGCTGTGCCAGTTGCAGCGCTTCTTCTTCGGTCGTGAAGGTCTGCACGGTCAGCACCGGCCCGAAGACTTCCTCACGCACGATCTCGGCGTGCGCGTCGACGCTGCGCAGGATGGTGGGGGCATACCAGGCGCCACCGGTGCCGCCGTCGATCGGCTTGCCGCCGCATACCACGTCGGCGCCGGCGCTGCCCGCCCGGTCGACGAGTCCGCCGATACGTTGCGCCTGCGCTGCGCTGATGATGGGAGAGAGCGTCGTGCCGGCCGCCCACGTTGCCCCCGGGCGCAACGCACCGAAGATGGGGGCAAGGCGCTCGATCAACGCGTCGGCGATGCCAGCCTCGACGAGCAGCCGCGAGCCGGCGTTGCAGACTTGTCCGGCATTGCCTGTGATGCCCATGGCGATGCGTCGTGCGACGGCGTCGAGATCGGGCACGTCGGCGAACACGACCTGCGGACTCTTGCCGCCAAGCTCCAGCGTCACCGGCTTGGTGCCGGTTTGTGCGCAGGCCGTCATGATGGCCGCCCCTGTGCGGGTCGAACCGGTGAACGTGACCTTGCCCACGCGGGGATGACGCACCAAGGCATCGCCGGTCACACGTCCGTCGCCTTGTATCACGTTGAAGATGCCGGCAGGCACACCCGCCTGGATCGCGAGTTCGGCGAGTCGAAGCACGGAAAAGGGCGTCATTTCGGATGGCTTGATGACGATGGCGTTGCCGGCGGCGAGCGCGGGCGCCGCCTTCCAGATCGCCATGACCAACGGAAAATTCCATGGCGCGATCGCCCCCACCACGCCGATCGGTTCGGTGATGGTCATGCCGAGCAGCGACGGGTCTGTCGCCGCCACCTCGCCGCCATGTTTGTCGGCATGCTCGGCGTAGAAACGCAGACATTCGGCGGTGTACGGCACATCCCAGGCTGCGGCGTCGCGCACCGGGCGGGTCGAGCCGATGGCTTCGAGCGGCGCGAGCGTGGCGACATCGCCTTCGACCAGATCGGCCAGACGGCGCAGCACGCGGGCACGCTCGCGCGGCGCGCAGGTGGCCCAACCACTGTGACGGAAGGCGTGCCACGCGCGACTGGCCGCATGATCGACCATGTCGGCGTCGGCCATCGCTAGCGCAGCGTAGGGGCGCCCGCTGGACGGGCAGATTACGTCGGCATAAGTGTTACCGGCGTCGACGAGACTGCCGTCGATGAAATGTCCGCTGCGGATGCTGACCTGGGCGGGATCGAAACTGTCCATACTGATTCTCCGGGGCCGCCTCGGCGCACGGTCCGGGCCGACAGGCGATCTGGTTGGGAACGGGAGCGATGTGGGGTAGGGCCGTGCGGTGCTGCCCTGTGTCATGGTAGTCAGAGGCGCGTGGCAGATTGCGCCGAAACAAATGCGCAGACCGCATGAGGCAATGGTTTTCGGTGCATGCGCGACACGTTTTGTCGCGTTCTTTTCGTCGCGCGGGATTGTGGCGCCGAATAACAGGATCGTCCTATGCAATGATCGGGCGGGTCGCCATAGTGAAGGCGTCGTGAGCCATGCTCACCCTGTATCCGGCAATGCTCCAAGGAGGCTCGGCGTGTCCGAATTCCCAGCATCATCCCGGCTCGTCTACCGGCCCTTCACGGCGGCCGATGTGTCGGCTGGCCATCGACTTTCCAGCGCCGCGCGCTGGCCGCACAAACCCGACGACTGGCGCTTTCTGTTGCGTCAGGGGCAGGGTTTCGTCGCGCTCGACGGCGACGAGGTCGTTGGCACCGCACTGTACTGGCAGTACGGCGAGTCAGGTGGCTCGCTCGGCATGGTCATCGTCTCGCCAGACCGGCAGGGCCGAGGCATCGGCCGCGAACTGATGGAGCGCATGCTCGACGCGCTCGGCTCGCGCACGACCGTGCTGCACGCCACGCCGGCCGGTCAGCCGCTCTATGAAAAACTTGGCTTCACCGCCATCGGCAAGATCGATCAGCACCAGGGCACCGCCCGTCGCCCGCCGTTGATGGAGCTGCCGCCCGGCGAGCGGCTGCGCCCGCTCGGCGCCAACGATCCGGAGCGCCTGATCGTGCTCGCCAGCCGTGCCAGCGATCTCGATCGCCGTCGCATTCTGCCGGCATTGCTCGATATCGCCGATGGCATCGCGCTGGAGCACGATGGCGAACTGCTCGGCTTCTCGCTGTTCCGCCGTTTCGGCCGCGGCTTCGTGATCGGCCCGGTGGTGGTGAGCCGCAAGGGTGGCGACGCACTGGCGCAGCAGCGCGCCGAGGCGATGATCGCGCACTGGCTGACGCTGCACGAAGGCCGCTTCGTGCGGATTGATACACCGGCAGACAGCGGGCTGACCGACTGGCTTGCGTCGCTTGGGCTGGCGCGTGTCGATACCGTCGTGAAGATGGCCCGTAACGGTGTGCCGCGCAGCGACGACGAATTCCGCCAGTTCGCCATCATCAATCAGGCCATCGGCTGACAGGGGGGGGCGGGCAATGTCGTTTTTGTACAAGGCCGATCCGGCGCGCGGCGCCGTCTGGGCGCGTCTGTTCGCCGAGCGTGCCCCCGAGGCGGGCTTTCGCATGTGGCCCGACGTGGGCGATGCCCGCGATGTGAGATACCTCGCCGCCTGGAAGCCACCCGAAGACTTGCATTCGCTGCTGCCTAACGTCGAAGTGGTGTTCTCGACCGGGGCCGGCATCGACCAGTTCGACCTGTCGCTGATACCGGCGCATGTGCCGGTGGTGCGCATGGTCGAGCCCGGCATCATCGAGGGCATGGTGGAGTACGTCACGCAAGCCGTGCTGACGTTGCATCGCGACATCTTTGCGTATGCCCGCCAGCAGGCGGCACGCGAGTGGACGGAATTGACGGTGGTGCCCGCCGGCGAGCGCCGTGTCGGTGTACTCGGCCTGGGCATGCTTGGGCAGGCCGTGTTGGGGGAACTGCGTCGCTTCGGCTTCGATTGCGCCGGCTGGAGCCGTACGCCGCGCGAGGTCGAGGGCGTGAATTGCTATGCCGGCTACGCGTCGCTGAACGCCTTTCTTGCGCGCACCGACTATCTCATCTGCCTGCTGCCGCTCACCGCAACAACGCGCGGCATTCTGGACAAACGTCTGCTCTCGGGGCTGCCGCGCGGGGCATCGTTGATCAATGTCGGTCGCGGCGGCCATCTCAATCAGTACGATCTGCTGGCGCTGCTCGACAGCGGTCATCTGGCAAATGCCATTCTCGATGTGACCGATCCGGAGCCGCTGCCGGCGTCGCATCCGCTGTGGGCTCACCCGAACGTGCGCATCACGCCGCATATCGCCAGCGCCACGCGTCCGGAGACGGCCGTGGAAGTGGTGCTCGACAACCTGCGCCGGCATCGCGACGGGCTGCCGATGATCGGTCAGATCGATCGCAGCCAGGGCTACTGACATCTGGGCGGACCCCGCACAGCAGAAAATGCTGCGTGCGCCGAAAATACGCGGCGCACATTCTTTTTTCGGCATTATTTGGCGGCGCGTGCGTGCCGGCGACTCTCTAGTATGGAAGGCGTGTTCACCCCCTTCCATCGACAAGCCGAGAGAATCCAATGGCCAAGCAAGCGCTTCTCGATGCCGACCGCCGGCATCTGATCCATCCCGTCGTCAGCTATCGCGCCCACGAACAGCGCGGTGCGACGTTGCTCGAATCCGGTCACGGCGCTTACCTGCGCGACATCGACGGCAACGAATTGCTCGATGCTTTCGCGGGGCTGTGGTGTGTGAACGTCGGCTACGGGCAGCAGAGCGTCGTTGCGGCGGCGGCCGAACAGATGACGAAGCTGCCGTACGCCACCGGCTATTTCCACTTCGGCAGCGCACCGGCCGCACAACTGGCCGAGAAGTTGGTCTCGATCGCGCCGCGCTCGCTGCAGCACGTCTACTTCTCGCTCGGTGGCTCGGACGCGGTCGACGCTGCGTTGCGCTTCATCACGCATTACTACAACGTCACAGGCCGTGCGCAGAAGAAGCATTTCATCTCGCTGGAGCGTGGCTATCACGGCGCTTCGTCGGTGGGCGCGGGGCTCACGGCACTGGCGTCGTTCCACCGCGGCTTCGACGTGCCGCTGGCGACGCAGCACTATCTGCCGTCGCCGTACGCCTATCGCGATCCGCTGGGGCGTGACGGCCAGGCGCTGATCGATGCCAGTGTGGCGGCGCTCGAAGCGAAAGTGGCGGCGCTCGGCGGCAGCGATTATGTGGCGGCGTTCTTCTGCGAGCCGGTACAGGGCTCGGGCGGCGTGATCGTGCCGCCGAAGGGCTGGCTGCGGGCCATGCGCGACGCGTGCAAACGCCTCGATATCCTGTTCGTGGCCGACGAGGTCATCACGGGCTTCGGCCGCACGGGTCCGATGTTCGCGTGCGAGATCGAACAGGTCGAGCCGGACATGATGACCGTGGCCAAGGGCCTGACCTCAGGCTATGCGCCGATGGGGGCCGTGCTCATGAGCGACGCGATTTATCAGGCCATCGCCGAGGGCGAGCACGGCGCCGTTGTCGGGCATGGGCAGACGTACTCTGCGCATCCGGTGAGTGCCGCCGTGGCGCTCGAAGTCATCCGACTGTACGAAGGCGGCTTGCTGGCCAACGCTCAGGCGGTGGCGCCGGTGTTCGGTGCGGGGCTCGACTCGCTGCTCGATCACCCGATGGTCGGCGACTCGCGCCATCTCGGTCTGCTCGGTGCGGTAGAGCTCGTGGCCGACAAGGCCACCAAGGCGCGCTTCGATCCGGCGGTGAAACTGTCGGACAAGATCGCTTCGGCGGCGTATCGGCACGGTGTGATTTTCCGTGCGTTCGCCGACAACATCCTGGGCTTCGCACCGGCGTTGTGTTTCACCGCGCAGGACGTTTCGCTGATGGTCGATCGCGTGCGCGCCACGCTCGACGAAGTGCTGCAGGACGACGCCGTGAAGGCGGCGGTGAGCGCCGCGCAGGGGGCCCGGAAAGCCGCATGAGCAGGGGCTCGACGGCATGATGGGCGGCCTCGTGCGGGGGCTTGTGGCGCGTTAGCGCTGTGTTAAGATCGTTGACGATCTACGATTGACCAAGCCCCTGCGGGCGCGAAGACACGACGATGGGCACGGACTGCAAACTTGACCGTATCGACTTGCGCATTCTCTCGCAGTTGCAAAAGCGAGGCCGCATTACCAACCTGGAACTGGCCGACGCCGTCGGCCTCTCGCCGAGCCCGTGCCTGATACGCGTCAAGCGCCTTGAAAAAGCCGGTTACATCGCCGGCTACGGTGCGCAGATTCAGCTTGAAAAGCTCGGCGACGTTCAGTTGGTCTTCACCGAAGTGACCCTGGCGGATCATCGCCGCGAGGACTTCATCCGCTTTGTCGACGCCATTCGCGATGTCGACGAAATCGTCGAGTGCCATCTCGCCAGCGGCGGTTACGACTACCTGCTCAAGTTCGTCACGCGCAGCGTCAGTCACTATCAAAGCATCATCGAAGGGCTGCTGGAGCGCGACATTGGCATCGAGAAGTACTTCAGCTACGTCATCATCAAGTCGCCGTTCGTCAAGACGCAGTATCCGCTCGAATCCCTGTTCGCTCCGCGAGGCTGAGCACATCGGGGGGCAGCCGACTCACCCGCATCTCAGCGTGTCGACGCGGGCACGCCCATGCCGCCTTCCCAATGACTGAATTCCTCGGACAGGAAGTTCACGCACGCGCGGACTTTCGCCGACCCGGCAAGTCGTGTCGGATAGACCGCCCACACGTTAGCGGGCTGCGTCACATCGGGCAGTACCTGCACCAGCGTGCCGTCCTCGAGCAGCGGCTGCACCTGCCAGATCGAACGTAGCAGAATGCCCTGCCCATCAAGCGCCCATTGCACGGCCACTTCGCCGTGATTGGTCGACAGTGGGCCGGTGACCTTGAGCGACACCGTCTCGCCGCGATGCGACAAGCGCCACACGCCGAACGGGTGATCGCGCTCCTTGATGGCGATACAGGCGTGCCCGGCCAGATCGTCGATCTGTCGCGGCGTACCGTGCTCGGCGAGATAGGCGGGCGAGGCACACAGCACACGGTGATTGGCCGCCAGTCGCTTGGCAATCAGATGCGGTGCGATGTCGTCGCCGATGCGCACGTCGAGGTCGTATCCTTCGGCCGCGACGTCCACGATGCGATCGAACAGATCGAGCCGCACGTTCAGTTGCGGATGCAGCTCGCGCAGGCGCGACATGGCAGGCGCCACCATGTGCCGCCCGAAGCCGAAACTGCTCGATACACGCAACATGCCGCGCGGCACCTGGCGGGTGGTCGAGACGTCCTCGATCAGATGATGCACGTCGTCGAGAATCTTCTCGGCCCAGGCATAGACACGTTCGCCGGCATCGGTGATGGTGACGCGGCGTGTGGAGCGGTGCAGCAGCTTGGTGCCCAGCGACGCTTCGAGTATGCCGACGCGTTTGCTCACATAGGCCGGCGACGCGTTCAATGTGTCTGCGGCGGCAGAGAAGCTGGCCTTGCGCGCCACGAGGCAAAACACGCGCAGGTCGTCGAGATTCGGCGAGGCGGACAGGGCGGGAGAGGTCAGTGCCATGCTTTATTCACACTTCGTGGATAGTTGGTCAACAGTTAGGTGGATTCTATTCGGTTTTTGGTGAAATAAACTTCACACATACCCGATGCTCAGCCCATCGATCGTTTTGGACATTTCAGGAGACAACCATGACTGCCACTGTTTCTCGCCCGTTCCGTATCGCCGTCATTCCGGGCGATGGCATCGGCAAGGAAGTGATGCCCGAAGGCCTGCGCGCGCTTGACGCGGTTAGCCGCCGCTTCGGCATCCCGCTCGAGTACCAGCACATTGAATGGGCTAGCTGCGACTACTACGCGCTGCACGGCCAGATGATGCCGGACGACTGGAAGCAGCAGCTCGAAGGCGTCGACGCGATCCTGTTCGGCGCGGTGGGCTGGCCCGACACGGTGCCCGATCACATCTCGCTGTGGGGCTCGCTGCTCAAGTTCCGTCGTGAATTCGACCAGTACATCAACCTGCGCCCGGCCCGCCTGTTCGACGGCGTACCGTCGCCGCTCGCCAACCGCAAAGTGGGCGACATCGACTTCATGATCGTGCGCGAGAACACCGAAGGTGAGTACTCGTCGATCGGCGGCGTGATGTTCGAGGGCACCGACCGCGAGTTCGTCGTGCAGGAATCGGTGTTCACGCGCCGTGGCACCGAGCGCGTGATGAAGTTCGCATTCGAACTGGCGCAGCAACGCGCGGCCAAGAAGATCACCGTGGCGACCAAGAGCAACGGCATCTCGATCTCGATGCCGTGGTGGGATCAGCGCGCCGCCGAGACGGCTGCCAAGTATCCGGACGTGAAGTGGGACAAGCAGCACATCGACATTCTGTGTGCACGCTTCGTGCTGAATCCGGATCGCTTCGACGTGGTGGTGGCGAGCAACCTGTTCGGCGACATCCTGTCGGACCTGGGCCCTGCCTGCACGGGCACGATCGGCATCGCCCCGTCGGGCAACCTCAACCCGGAAGGCAACTTCCCGTCGCTGTTCGAGCCGGTACACGGTTCGGCGCCGGACATCGCCGGCAAGAATATCGCCAACCCGATCGGCATGATCTGGACCGCAGCGATGATGCTCGACTTTCTGGGCAAGGGTCAGGGCCGCGCGCGCGAAGCGCACGACGCGATCGTCGCGGCAATTGGCGCCGTCATCAAGGACGGCCCGCGCACGGGCGACATGGGCGGTACCGCCAGCACGACCGAAGTCGGCGAGGCGATCGCCGCCGTGCTGAGCGCCTGACACGCACCGATATTTCTCAGGCCCTCTACGTCCCTGTCTTGTTCGTCAGGCGAGTCATCGGCCCCTTTTGCAACGATGACCTTGATACCGATACCGCTGTGCGTTTTCGTGCGGCGGTATCGATGAAGCAACCGGAGAATGCAATATGACGCTGGAACTCACGCGCACCGAACTGCTGCGCACGCAACAGATAGTCGATGGCGAATGGCAGGATGCCGTCACCGGGCGACGCTTCGTCGTGACCAATCCCGCCACGGGCGAGACCATTGCGCAAGTGGCCGACGCCGCGCCGGCCGATGCCCGCGCTGCGGTCGACGCTGCCGAGCGCGCATTGCCGGCGTGGCGCGCCACGTTGCCGGCCGAGCGTGCCGCGTTCTTGCGCCGCTGGCATGCCGCGATCATCGGGCATCGCGAGGATCTTGCGCGGCTGATTTCGATGGAGCAGGGCAAGCCGCTCGCCGAGGCGCGTGGCGAGGTCAATTACGGCGCGTCGTATGTGGCGTGGTTCGCCGATGAGGCGACGCGCGTGTACGGCGACATCATCCCGACGCAGACGCGCGGCAAGCGCATGATGGCAGTCAAGGAGCCGATCGGGATCGTGGCGGCGGTGACGCCGTGGAACTTCCCGCTGGCGATGATCGCGCGCAAGATCGCACCGGCGCTGGCTGTCGGTTGCACGGTCGTGGCCAAACCTGCCGAAGACACACCATTGACGGCGCTTGCGCTGGCGTATCTGGCAGAAGATGCCGGTCTGCCAGCCGGGGTGCTCAACATGATTGCCGCGTCGCGAGAGCAGGGCGTGAGCGCTGTCGCCGAATGGCTGGCCGACGCGCGCGTGCGCAAGATCACGTTCACCGGCTCGACGCCGGTCGGCAAGCATCTCGCGCGCGAGTCCGCCGGCACGCTCAAGAAACTGTCGCTGGAGCTTGGCGGCAACGCGCCGTTCATCGTGTTCGACGATGCGGATCTGCCGGCTGCCGTGGCGGGCCTGATGGCGGCCAAGTTCCGCAACGGCGGACAGACGTGCGTGTGCCCGAATCGCATCTACGTGCAGGCCGGTGTGTACGAGCGTTTCGCGGGCATGCTGACCGAAGCCGTTGCGGCACTCAAGGTGGCGCCCGCGACCGACGATCAGGCGCAGATCGGCCCGATGATCAATGCACGGGCGGTCGAGAAAATCGCCCGCCATGTCGACGATGCCGTCGCAAGGGGCGCGCACGTGACGACAGGCGGCAAGCGGCTCGATGTGCTGGGGCCCAACTACTACGCGCCTACGGTGCTCATCAACGCCGACGAAAGCATGGCGCTGACATGCGAAGAGACGTTCGGTCCCGTCGCACCGCTGTTCCGCTTCGAGACGGAAGACGAAGTTGTCCAGCGGGCCAACGACACGCCGTTCGGGCTCGCGGCCTATTTCTACAGTGAAAACCTGCGCCGCATCGAGCGGGTGGCCGGTGCGCTCGAGGCCGGCATCGTGGGCATCAACGAAGGCGCGCTCGCCAGCGAAGCTGCGCCGTTCGGCGGCGTCAAAGAGTCGGGCTATGGGCGCGAGGGGTCGAAGTACGGCCTCGACGATTATCTCGCCATCAAGTATCTGTGCCAGGGCAATCTCGCCTGACGGCACGCGCGACAGGAGTCATTCATGAAAGTGCAGCAGATCAGGCAGAGCGCCCAGTTGCGCGGCCTGGAAGATTGGGGCACCGCGGGCCTGCCGGGAACCACGCCGGCGCAGGTCAGCGGCGTGCAGAAGGTGATTCCGGGCAACGAGGCGATCGATACCGGAGTGTTCGAATGCACACCGGGCACCTATCGACGCTCGGTCAAGCAGGCCGAAGTGATGCATTTTCTGGCGGGGCGCGCGACGTTTACGCCCGATGGCGAGGCGCCGCTGGAGATCGCACCGGGCGACACGCTGTTCTTCGAAGCCAATACCGAAGGTCTCTGGCAGATCGACGAGACCATTCGCAAGGTGTACGTGATTTTCTGAGTCGTACGCCGGCATACACCGCGCCGGTGACGCCCATCACCGGCGCAGTGCAGCACTCGCTATCTGTGTCAGCCTCGATGCGTTACCTCGCTTATGCGACCGACGCCACGGCGGTTGCCGCATCATTGAAGTGTCGATTCGGCACCGCCGGCACGCCCAGATTCTCGCGGAACGTGTGGCCTTCATAACGTGTGCGGAACAACCCGCGCCGCTGCAATTCCGGCACGACCAGATCGACGAAATCCTCGATGCCGCTCGGCGCGCTCGGGAACATGATGTTGAAGCCGTCGGCTGCGCCTGTCTCGAACCAGTGCTGAAAATCGTCGGCGATCGATTCCGGTGTGCCGACCAGCACGCGATGACCGCCCCCGGTGAATCGCGTATAGAGCTGACGCACTGTCGGCCGTTCACGCCGAATCCAGTCCACCAGCAGCTTCTGACGGCTCTTGTGCGAGTTCGTCTCCGGCACCTGTTCGGGCAGCGGTACCTTCGCGTCGAGCGGCAGGCTGCCGAGGTCGATGCCCAGACTCGCATAGTTCGTGAGTGAGTGCAGTACGACGGCGGGATCGCGATGCGCCAGCAAGGTGTCGTAGATGTCCTGCGCCTCGGCTTGCGTGCGGCCGACAATGGGCGACACGCCCGGCAGAATGAAGATGTGCTCCGGGCGACGGCCATACTTCAACGCCCGTGTTTTCACATCGGTATAGAACGCGCGTGCGTCTTCGATGTCCTGCGCAGCGGTGTAGAGCAATTCACCCGCACGCGCGGCCAACTCGCGCCCGGCTTCGCTCGAACCTGCCTGCGCGATCACCGGCCATCCCTGTACCGGGCGTGGTGCGCTGAGTGGACCGCGCACGCGGAAGTGCTTGCCCCGATGATCGAGTTTGCGAATACGCGCTGGATCGGCCCATTGGCCCGTGGCTTTGTTGCGCGGGAAGGCGTCGTCGGCGTGGCTGTCCCAGAGACCGGTCACCACGTCGTAAAACTCGTTGGCGCGCTCGTATCGCACGGCATGATCGACGTGATCGTCGCGATTGAAGTTCTCGCCCCCGCCCGTGGACGTCACCATATTCCAGCCCGCGCGGCCGCCCGAGAGATGGTCGAGCGAGGCGAAGGCGCGCGCCACGTTGTAGGGCTCGCTGTACGTGGTGCTTACCGATGCCACCAGACCGATGTGCTTCGTTGCTCCGGCCAGACCGGCGAGCAGCACGACCGGGTCCCAGCGCGGTGCACCGGGGCTATGGGCGAGCGACACCGGGTCGGTCGACATGAAGAGGTTGTCGAAGAAAAACAGGGCGTCGAAGCAACCGCGCTCCAACGTTTGTGCGTAATGACGATAGCGCGCGAATTGCGAATAGGCGTCGGTGTCCGTGTCGGGATGGCGCCAGCTATCGCCTTGCACGCCGGACCCCGACATGTAGGCGCCCAGCCGGAGCTTGCGGGCAGGTTGGCTCATGACGTGACTCTCATTTCGATTTCGATAGACGATCACGATACGAGAGCGCCGCATGCCGAGACAAACAACGAAATTCGATAAGCAAACCCGAATATGCAAACCGGCGCGGCGCGCGCTATGGATCGCATCAATCGATGGTTGGGGGCGCGGGCGGGCTTGCCTAGACTGACACGTCCGATTACTTCCGCAGCCGCGCTTCGGTGTGGCGTCATGACATGAAGACATCCGCTTCCTCCAACACACCGGCGGTGAACCCGGTGATCGATGCATTCATCGCCGCCTCCGCGATTGCTTTGGGTCTCTATATCTCAGCACCGTCGCGCGCAGCGCTGTTACGGGCGACGCTGACGCGCTCGGCGAAGCGCGATCTGCGCAGCCGTCTGCGTGAGCGTTGGCCGGCGTGGCGTGTTCGCCTGCGTCGCGGCGCTGCCGCCGCGCTGAGCGTCGCCGCGATTCTGCCGTTCGCGAGCAAAGCGGCCGATAAACCGGTCCTTGTCGTCGGCGATCAGGCGTACAACGCGCAGAGTCTCTTTGAAGCGTCGGGGGTGTTGCAGGATGCTCCCTACACCGTTGCATGGAAGCAGTTTCCGGCGGGCACCCCCGTGATCGAAGCGGTCAATGCGGGCGCGCTCGACATTGGTTTGCAAGGCGACGGTCCGGTGCTGTTCCTCGCCGCGCAGGGTGCGCCCGTCAAAGTCATCGGCATTTACCGCGACAGTCCCGACAGCGTGGTGTTGCTCGCGGGGCCACACACGCAAATCAAGACGGTGGCCGACCTGAAGGGCAAGACGGTGGCCATCACGCGCGGCGGCTGGTCACAGCAACTGGTGCAAGCGGCGTTGACGTCGGCTGGCTTGCCGCTCGACGCGGTGAAATACTCGTATCTCGCGTCTGTCGATTCGGCGGCGGCGTTACAGGCGGGCAAGGTGGATGCGACGGCGACGTGGGAACCGTACGTCTCGCGCTTGCGTCAGGCCGGCGCACGTACGGTGGTGACGGCTCGGGGCCTGATTGCGGCGCAGAGTTATCTGTCCACGACGCAGAAGGTGATCGATAGCAAGCGTGAATTGTTGGGGGATTTCGTTCAGCGTTATCAGCGTGCGCGCGAGTGGTCGCTGGCGGACGCACGACATGTCGAACGCTGCGCGGATGTCTGGTCAGCCAAGTCGCGCGTCGATCCCAAGCTGGCGCATCAGTGGTTCAGTACGTCACGCATTCGCTATGAACCGCTGACGGACAGCGCCATCGCCGAAGCGCAGAAGAGCGTGGACGATTTCGTGAAGACCGGCACGCTGACCAAGGGCTTCGACGTGCGCGGACTCTTCGATACGTCGTTCAACAAGTTCACGCAGGCGGCGCGATAAGCCGAGAGAGGTCTTGCGCTCAGGTCAGGCGCTCGTTGGCTGCAAGACGCGTTTGCCACCGAACGCATGCGGGCGCGGCGCATCGACGCGTTCGCGCAGCAGCGCCACGGCGCGTTGCGCGCGCGCTGAGAGCGGCCATTCGGCCCGATGGATGAGCCACAGCGTGTCGACCACCGGCGGGCCGCAGTCCACCACCCGAATGGCGTCCTGCAAGGCAAACGCCTGTCGCGCGTACTGCGGAATGATGGTGAATCCCAGACCGCGAGCGACATATTCGAGAATCAGACTGACCTGGTTCGTGCATCCCTTGCACGGCAGGCTCTGCACGCCCGGATTGCCCGGGAAGCGGCGGCTGAGCAAACGTGTCGACATCGCTTCGCCGTCCGGATGATCGATGTACCCGATGCGCTTCAGGTCTTCCCACGTGTGCACGTCTTCCCCCGCCGGGACCACCAGTTCGAGCGGTTCCTGCGTGAATGGCGTGGCGGCGAGACGCGGGTCTTCCGGTCGCAACGTTACCAGTCCCAGCTCAAAGTGATTCTGTAATACGCCTTCGAGCACTTCGCGGTCGGGAGCGAAGCGATGCCGTACGGCCATCGCGGGGTTGGCCTTCTGCATATCGAGCAGGATCGGACACAGGTACAGCCCGATGCTGCCCGGCGTGATGAGCGTAATGACGCCGCATTCCTCGTTCGCATCGTCCAGACGCGAGCGCAGGTGCCGGGCCGCACATTCGACCTCAAGACAGTAGGTCAGCAACGCCTGCCCGGCGGGCGTGAGTTCCACGGCGCGTGGACGCCGCACGAGCAACGGCCCGAACGCCTCCTCGAGATGCTTCACATGCTGGCTCACGGCGGCCTGCGTGAGGCCCAGCCGGTCGGCGGTGCGCGTGAAGTTACCTAGCTCGGCGAGCGTGGCGAACGATTTGAGCCACTGAGGATTGACCATAATGAACTGTTATCGATTTGATAATGGACAGATGGTTTTCATTATAGTGGTGTGCGGCTAGTATTGCTGGTGTCGGCCGCAACCGGTCGAGGTGCCACGAATCGCTGCCAGGCGCCCAGCGCTCCGCCAGCCGGCGCCGCTTTCCCTGACTCCCTAGAGAACCCCTCATGTCCGCCCTGTTTTCCCCGTTTGCGCTGAAAAGCGTCAAGTTGCGCAACCGCGTTGCGATTCCGCCGATGTGTCAGTACAGCGCCGTCGACGGTGTCACCAACGATTGGCACCTTGCCCATTACGCCGGTCTTGCGCGTGGGGGTGCCGGTCTGGTGATTGTCGAGGCGACCGCTGTCTCGCCCGAAGGCCGTATTTCCCCCGGATGTACGGGGCTGTGGAACGACGAGCAGGCGCAAGGCATGGCCCGCATCGCCTCGGCCATCAAGGCGCACGGCGCGGTGCCCGGCATTCAGATCGCGCACGCCGGTCGCAAGGCGAGTGCCAACCGCCCGTGGGAAGGCGACGACCATATCGGGGAAGACGATCCGCGCGGCTGGCCGACGATCTCGCCGTCCGCAGTCCCGTTCGGGGCGCATCTCGGCAAGGTACCGAAGGCGATGACCCTCGACGACATCGCGCGCGTGAAGGCCGACTTCGTGGCGGCAGCGCGCCGCGCGCTGGCCGCAGGCTTCGAGTGGCTGGAACTGCACTTTGCCCACGGCTATCTGGCGCAGAGCTTCTTCTCGCTCCACGCGAACCATCGCGACGACGCCTACGGCGGTGACCTCGCCGGGCGCAGCCGCTTCCTGCTCGAGACGCTCGCCGCCGTGCGCGAAGTGTGGCCTGACCATCTGCCCCTCACGGCCCGTTTCGGCGTGATCGAGTACGACGGCCGCGATGAACAGACGTTGGCGGAATCGATCGCGCTCACGCGTCAGATGCGCGAAGGCGGTCTCGATCTGTTGAACGTGAGCGTTGGTTTCTCGACGCCCACCGCGAATATCCCCTGGGGGTCAGCGTTCCTCGCGCCGATTGCCGAGCGCGTCAAGAAGGAAGCCGGCATTGCCGTGGCGTCGTCGTGGGGCATTGACGACCCCCACGCGGCCAACCGCGTGGTGGCCGACGGTCAGATGGATCTCGTGATGATCGGCCGCGCGTTGCTGGCCAACCCGCACTGGCCGTACTACGCGGCACGCGAGCTTGACGTGGCCCGTGCGTCGTGGGTGCTTCCCGCGCCGTATGCTCACTGGCTCGAACGCTATCGCGTGCAACGCGCGACCACCTGAGTTACCAGTTGATATCGACGCAGAGCACGTGCAGCCCCTGTTGGGTGGGCGTGGCAATCGAGGCCGTCACACAAAGGTGCGCCTCGTTGATCGAGAGATAAGGCGGGGTGAAATGCACCTCGCCGGGCGCGCGCATGGCTTCGATGAAGTAAGGCCGCCGCGCCCAGTTCGCACCCTCCGAATGCAACAGCGGACGGAAACGTTTGGCGCGTTGCGAGGAATGGCTGTGCGGCAGCACGTTGTCGCCGATCTGGCGTCCGAGAGGGTCGAGCAGAAAGCAGCGTGCCGCATCGGGCAGCGCGAGCAAGTCGTGCGTGGCCTGTTTGATGTCCTGCCCCTGTGCGATGCGCGCCGCCGCCGATTCGATGCCCGCCACGTAGGGTGCAAGCCGCGCATGCTCGGCGCGCTCGCGCTCGACCAGTAGCGTGCGCAGTCCCGCCGAGAGCACGTCCATGCGCTCTGCGGCAACCTTCGGCGGTACGGGATCGACGTCGGGCGCCGCAAAGTGCTGCCCTTGCACGAAGTCCACGTTGCACTCCAGGGCGAGCAGCGCTTCGCGATCCGTCGTAAGTCCGCACATCATGACCAACTGCCCCGATTCGTGCAGCAGCGACACGAGGCCGGGCAGCACGTGCGCCAAGTGCGATTGCTCGGTCGCCTGCGCGAGAATGCCGCGATCGAGCGCCACGATATCGGGGCGCAGATCCCATACCCGGTCGATGTTCGAGTGCTTGGCGCCGAAGCCGCCCAGCGCAATGAGGAAACCCGCCTTGCGCAGGCTGCCGACAATGGCGCCGAAGCGCGGCGTGTCGCCGCCCGCCTGCTCCGGGACTTCGAGCACCACGCGCTGCGGCGACAGGCCGGTGGCCTTGAGCGTGGCGATGAGCGCCTCGCCGTAGATCGTGTCCATCAATGCCGCAGGGTGCAGGCTCAGGAAGAGCCACGCGTCGCGGCCATCGAACTCGCAGAAGTTGCCCAGATGCAGCGATTCGGCCAGCCGGCCGAGTTCGAGCATGTCGCCGTGACGTGCCGCGAGCGTGAAGACTTCATGCGATGGAACGTGACGGCCTTCGGCGTCATGCGCGCGCAAGGACGCGTGATAGCCGATGGCGCGGCGGTGCGAGACCGAGAACACCGGTTGGAAGACGCTGCAAATCGTGAAGTCGCCGTAAATGACGATGCGTCGGCCGTCCTCGGCCGCTGTCAGACGGGGCGGCAGCAAACCGGGGGCGTCGAGATCGATCATGGTCATGGTAGAGGCAGGCGCGGGGGCAGCAGTGGTATGTACAGAATAGATGAGCAAGAAGCGTGCTCAAAGGCGCCCGGCGGCGCCGGCAATATTGTCCGCGATTTTCCCCCGGCGTTGTGACGCATCGCACCAGTGAGCGGCATGATTGCACCAGAATGGGGCTTCTCCGCGAGATTCGGCAGGGCTTGCGAGTGCGGCATTGCGTTCCGTTTGCTGCGTACTTAATGATGACCGCGCTCATGACGCCATCCGTCAGGGCGCCAGCAATTGGGCTCGCCGGGCAACCCGGGCGAGCGATAGTGCGCAGACGACGTTGAAGACGTGCAAGCCACCCGGGCCGAGCAGCGTTACGACCATCGAGGCGATCATCGGCCCGAGAATGCCCCCGACCGAGAAGAGGATGAGCAGCGTGGCGCTCACCGCCACACGCCGTTCGGGCACCGTACGGTCGTTCACATGCGAGACGATCAGCCCGTACTGAGTGAAGTTGACCGCAGAGAACAGGAACATCAGCACGAACACCAGCCAGTGTGTCTGGAAGACGATCAACGGTGCGCAGAACGCGGCCGATGCAAACGCGAGACGCCGCGACAGCGTGCGCCGGTCCATGCGATCCGACAGCCGGCCCACCGGCCATTGCATGAGTAGCGCGCCGAAGAGCGCCACCCCCATCAACGTCGACAGGCTGCCGATCGACAGGCCGATGCGCGTGAGGTAGATCGGCATGATGGCGTAGAACGCGCTGTACAGAAACCCGGCGAGGATGCAGCCCGGAATGGCGATCGGCGTGGCGCGTGCCATTTCGGCGACGCTGTCGAAGAGGCCGATTGCCGGTTGTTTGACGAGCCGTTCGTCGGCGACACGCGTCGGCCATCCCTGCATGAGCGTGATCGGCAGAATCGCCGCGACGAAGAGTCCCGCGACGAGCAGAAGCTGCCCCTCGCTCCCGGCGTCTCCGATATTGAGCAGGAATTGTCCGGTACTGACGGCGAGGTAGTTGATCGTGAGATAGGAGCCGAATACGCGCCCGCGCATCGTATTCGGCACCGAGCCGTTGAGCCAGCTCTCGACCGTGGTGTACATGCCCATCAGCGCAAAGCCGGTACCGAGCCGCAGCACGCAGAGCGTGAGCGTGGTTTCGCTCACCGCGAAGCCCATCACGAACAGGGCGGCCAGCGCGGTGAAGGCCACGAACGCGCGATGTTGCCCGATGCGCTCGATGAGCGAGCGGTTGTAGAACGCGCCGAGCAGGAAGCCGCCGTAGTAGCACGACTGGATCACACCGATCGTGAACGTCGATGCGCCGTACTTCAGTGCATGAAAGGGGATGGCGGTGGCGAAGAGCCCGTTGCCGACAACCAGCACGCCATACGCCAGCAGAATGCCCATGAGCGCCGGATAGACACTGATGGGCAGCGGCACGGCGTCTGCCGAGGCTGGGCCGGGGGGCGTCGACGGCGCACCGAGCAGGGACGCTTCCGAGAGGGGCCCCGGACGATCGGGTTCGTCTTCGGGAATAGCGGCATCTAGCGACGGATCTCGCTGCATTATGTCTCGCGGGCCAGAGAATTGGGGGCAACGGGCGTTCGTCGTGCCCGTCGCAGACAATCCTTTGCACTGCAAGAAAATGTGCAGACAGCGTGAAAGGGCGTTGCCGGAGGGGCGCGCGAGGCACGTGAGCCATACCCTGAATCATCGCACGAGATCGACCCTTCACGGACGGATCCGGGTCATGCCGGATGCGAAATACGTAAGGGAACAGGGCGCATCCCGGTGAAGGACTCGCCCTGTTTGCGGCTCGCTGCGCACCAGCGCCGGATCGGCGTATCGGTGGGACAACGCCTGCCGTCAGTGCTCGGTTACCCCTGCCCCGTGCCATACGTGCTGGCGGCGCTTGCGGCTGCCGATCCAGGCGGCGGACAGCGCGCTGACAAGGCCCGCGCACAGCACGTAGATGCAAATCATCCACGGCTCGCCGCCGTTCTTCTGCAACAGGTACGTGGCGATGATCGGGCTCAGTCCGCTCGCGAAGATGCCCGAGAACTGGTAGACGAAGGAGATGCCGGTGTAGCGCACCCTGGCGTCGAACAGCTCCGAGAAGAGCGCCGCTTCCGGCCCGTAGACCGATGCGTAGATGACGCCCAGCGGAATCACGATAGACAGCCAGACGAGCATCACGTTGCCGCCGCTCGCCCTCATCAGCCAGAACCCCGCGAATGACGAGAGACCCGTCGCGAGCGAGCCCCAGAAGTAGATGCGCGTGCGGCCGATGCGATCGGACAGCTTGCCGAAGAACGGGATGGTGAAAATCATGACGAACGCGGCCGCCATCACTCCGGTGAGTGCCTCGGTCTGCGAGAGCTTGAGCGTCTGCGTCAGATAGGCAATCGAGAACACACCGAAGATGTTGAAGAACACGCCGTCGATGAAGCGTGCGCCCATGCCCGCCAGCACGTTGCCGGGGTTGCGCGTGAGCACTTCGGCAATCGGAATCCTGATCTCGGTCCCGGCCTTCTTGATCTTCGTGAACTCGGGCGTTTCCATCACGTTCAGGCGGATATACATGCCGATGGCGACGAGGCCGACCGACAGGAAGAACGCCAGCCGCCAGCCCCATGTGAGGAACTGCGCAGCGGTGAGGGTGTACGACAGCAACGCGACTACGCCGGAGGCCAGACACAGACCGAGCGCGAGGCCCACCTGCGGAATACTGGCGTAATAGCCGCGCTTTTCCTTTGGCGCGTATTCGAACGCCATGAGTACCGCGCCGCCCCATTCGCCGCCCAGCCCGATGCCTTGCAGCACTCGCAGCACGAGCAGGAGCACCGGCGCCCACAGGCCGATCTGCGCGTAGGTCGGCACCATCCCGATGAGCAGGGTGGCGACCCCCATGATGGTGAGGGTCATCACGAGCATGCTCTTGCGGCCGAGCTTGTCGCCGAAATGTCCGAAGATCACGCCGCCCAACGGCCGGCTGAGGAAACCCACGGCGAACGTGCCGTAGGCGAGCATCGTCGAGACGAGCGGATCGCTGCCGGGGAAATACAGCTTGTTGAACACAATGCCGGCGACCACGCCGTAGAGGAAAAAGTCGTACCACTCGATCGTGGCGCCGATGAGGCTGGCGACGACGACACGGCGCATCTGCCGGGCGTCGGTCTGGGTCGATGCATTCATGGTTGTCTCCGGATCTTGTAATGGTTGGGGGCTGACGTGATTGGCTAAATCGCGACGGCAACGCTTGCCGCTTCCTCTGGTGCCTGCGTGCTGCCGCGAATCTCCTGCATGCCCGACGCCGGCTCCCTGTCTTCGAGAATCATGTCGGCCGCCTTCTCGGCGATCATGATGGTCGGTGCATTCGTGTTGCCCGAGACCAACTCGGGCATGATCGACGCGTCCACGACGCGCAGCGCCGCGAGACCGTGCACGCGCAGACGGTCGTCGACGACCGCCATGGCGTCGTGCCCCATCTTGCAGGTGCCTGCCGGGTGATAGATCGACTGACTGAACTGGCGTGCGGCCTGTAGCAACTCGTCGTCGCTCCGGTACTGCGCCCCGGGAACGAACTCGCTGATGATGTGCGGTGCGAGCGAAGGTGCTGCGGCAATGCGGCGCGCCACCTTGATGCCGTCAATCACAACGCGATGGTCGCGCTCGTCCGACAGATAGTTGGCCTGAATGACCGGGTATTGCAGCGGGTCGTTGGACCGGATCTCGACACTGCCCCGGCTGAACGGACGCAACTGGCAGACGGACGACGTGAATGCCGAGAACCGGTGCGCCCCCGTGCCCGGCTTGTCGGCGGACAGCGGCTGCATGTGGAACTGAATGTCGGGGCGCGTAATGTCGGGACAGTCCGGGCGCGAGCGCGTGAAGATCGTCACCTGACTGGCGGCGAGCGTGAGCGGCCCGGTACGGAACATCGCGTATTGCAGGCCGATGAGCGCCTTGCGCAGCGGGTTGTTCACTTCGTCGTTGAGCGTGCGCTCGCGGGTTTTGAAGACCAGACGCACTTGCAGGTGATCTTGCAGATTCTGGCCGACACCGGGCAACGCATGCCGCAACGCAACGCCCGCCTTGGCGAGCACCGTTGTCGGACCTACCCCCGAGTTTTGCAGTATCTGCGGCGAGCCGATGGCCCCGGCCGCAAGAATGACCTCCACGCCCGCGCGCGCCTTCTTGCGCTCGCCGTTTTGCAGATATTCCACGCCGATGGCGCGCTTGCCTTCAAACAGGACACGGCACGTCTGCGCCCGCGTCTCCACGATCAGGTTTCGGCGTTCGCGAATCGGCTTGAGAAAGCCCTTGGCCGTGCTCCAGCGAAGCCCTTTGAAGGCCGTCTGCTGGAAGTAGCCGACGCCTTCCTGTGTCGCGCCGTTATAGTCCTCGTTGAAGGGGATGCCGGTATCTTTCGCGGCGGCGATGAAGTGTTCTGCGATGGGACGGCGCAGGCGCAGGTCGGACACCTTCAGCGGGCCGCCAACGCCGTGATACTCGTTCGCGCCGTGCTCCTGATCCTCCGATTTGCGGAAGTACGGCAGCACGTCGGCGTAGCGCCAGCCGCGATTGCCCAGTGCGGCCCAGTGGTCGTAGTCTTCGCGCTGACCTCGCACGTAGAGCAGGCCGTTGAGCGAGCTTGAGCCGCCGAGCACCTTGCCGCGCGGCCAGTCGATCCGGCGGCCGGCGACATTGGCGTCGGCCTCGGTGCGATAGCACCAGTCGAGTTCCGGGTCGTGCATCGTCTTGAAATAGCCGACCGGGATGTGAATCCATGGATTGCTATCGGGGCCGCCGGCCTCGAGCAGCAACACCCGGCACGCGGGATCTGCGCTCAGACGATTGGCGAGCACGCACCCGGCGGAGCCCGCACCGACGATCAGATAGTCGACCTCATGTTCCATACCGCCTGTCTCCTGCCTCGCGTCTGCTTCGATGGGATGAAACGATTCGTTTCGGATTGTTTCGATCCAATGTCGGCGAGCGGTACGCAAATGCCAAGCGAAAAGCGGTGCGCAACGGAAAACTGAAACGGATTTCGCGCTTGCCGTCTCAGAACGCGACAATTGTTGCGGCGCATCTGCGGGGTTTTACTAGGGAGGGGGAGGTGCGGGCGCGGCGCATCGATCAACGGCGTATTCGGTGCGTGAGCAGCCTTGCACCGGGGTTATCCCGAGGCAGATGCCATTCGATTAATTGGTATATTTTGTTTCCTTTATTGCGTATGAGCGACGAGCGAGGAGGCGCGATGCGCGAGACGGGCACGCTGGACGATGGGGACTTGCGCGCGAGCGACGAGGCGCGGAACTTGCGGGCGCTGGCCGTCATCGAGCGATTGGCGATGGCCGGACAGCCCTACACGTTGTCGCAACTCGCGACGCGTCTGTCGATTCCGAAGGCCACACTCATGCGCCTGATCGAGGCGCTCGAGTTGTGCGGCTACGTTGCGCATGTGCCCGATTCGCGCGGCTCGGAGCGAGGCCTGTCGTTGGGGCCTCGGTCCGCGCGACTGGCGCTGGTCACGCTGGCGAACAACAACTTCACGCGCGCCGCGCGTTCGCTGCTGCGCACGCTGGTCGATCGCGTGGGCGAGACCGTGAATCTGACGGCGCTCGACGGCGATGAGGTGCTCTACATCGAGCGAGTGGAGACGAACGAACCGCTGCGCATGCAGATGCATCCCGGCATGCGCGTGCCGTTGCATTGCACGGCGAGCGGCAAGTTGTTCCTGTCCCAGATGGCGGCGGCCGAGCGTCGGGCGGTGCTCTCGCGCTTGTCGCTCAAACGCATGACGCCACGCACGATCACGGACGTCAGCCTGCTTGACGCGGAGCTGGACCGGCTGGCCGCGCGCGGCATCGGCATCGACAACGAAGAGTTTGTGCGTGGCATGGTCGCGGTAGGCGTGCCGGTGCGCGCGATCGAGGACGGACACGTGCGCGCGGTGCTCGCCGTGCATGGTCCGACGGCGCGCGTGACGCTGGAGCAACTGTTGGGACTGGTGCCGACGCTGCGTGACACCGCGACGGCGCTCGCGCCGCTGCTCGACTGGCAGCGGACCGGCAAGACGCAGGCGTTGGCGAAAAAAGCGGACGCGGAAGAAAAGTCGAAAGCGTTCTGACGCGTCAGAACGTCTTGGCGAGTTCCTTTGCGGCTTCTCGCAGACGCGGCACGAACTCCATCGCCTTCGACAACGACGTGCGCGAGACGGGGGCGTGCACAGCCACCGCGGCGATGCATGAGCCGTCTTCCTTGAGTACGGGCGCGGCGACGCATGCAATGCCCAGCACGAATTCTTCGTTATCGACGGCGATGCCCTTATGCGCAATGCGGTCGAGTTCGCTCTCCAGCAATTCGGGATCGGTCAGCGTATTCGGCGTGAAGCGTTGCAGCTTCATCGCACGCAGCAGGGCGGCACGTTGCTCGCGCGGCATCATGGCGAGCAGCAACTTGCCGCTCGCACTGCTGTGTGCGGGCACATGCGACCCCGGTTTGAGATCGAGACGCAGCGGCCACGGCGCCTCCATGCGATCGAGATAGAGCACTTCGGTTTCGTGCAGCATCGTGAGGTTGCACGTCTCGCCGAGATCGGCCACGAGGCGGCCGAGAATCGCATGACGCATGCGCCGTGCGCCCGCCTGCATCATCACACCCAGACTCAGTTGCGCGAGACGCGGGCCGATCACGTAGGCGTTCTTCTGCCCCGGTTCGCGAATCACGAGCCCGCCCGCCTCGAGCGAGCCGAGCATGCGGTGCAGCGAAGCCTTCGGCATCTGGATGTCATGCGCCATGTCGGCGAGCGACACCGGTGCGTCGGCGGCAACGAGATATTCGAGCAGCGCAAACGCCCGCAGGGTCGGGGTATCCGCCTTGTTCTCCGACGGGGTGTCGTGCTGGGTCGCTGCGTCGTTCATATGCGCCGTTCCGGAAAATGGATCAGCGGTATTGTACCCAAACGAACTATCGAGCGGATTGAACGCCATTGGCCGGTTCTCGATGCGTTTCAGTTCGTTCGAATGTCGATGAGCCAACGGGATAGTGTCAATCGAATATTTTATTAATCGGAACGAATTGTTTCTAAAAATGGTTAACGATATGATGCCCTGACATTGCCTCGGCACAGTGAAACAGCAGAACAGGAGAGGAACGTGATGGAGACCGCAACCCAGCAACCGGATCGCCTGGTCGACGCCCGCACCGTATTCGGCATCGATACGGATCTGCAGGTGCCGGCGTTCAGCGAGCGCGACGATCACGTACCCGAAATCGACACGGCGTACCGCTTCAACCCCGACGTTACGCTGGCGATTCTCGCCGGCTTCATGTGCAACCGGCGCGTGATGGTGCAGGGCATGCACGGCACCGGCAAATCCACGCATGTCGAACAGGTGGCGGCGCGGCTGAACTGGCCGTGCGTCCGGGTGAATCTCGACGGACATATCAGCCGTCTCGATCTGGTGGGCAAAGACGCCATCGTCGTGCGCGACGGGCATCAGATCACCGAGTTTCAGGAAGGTATTGTGCCGTGGGCGCTGCAACGCCCGGTGGCGCTGATTTTCGACGAGTACGACGCCGGCCGTCCTGACGTGATGTTCGTGATCCAGCGCATTCTGGAGCGCGACGGCAAGCTCACGCTACTCGACCAGAATCGCGTGATACATCCGCATCCGGCCTTCCGCATGTTTGCCACGACGAACACCGTCGGCCTGGGCAATCTCAACGGTCTGTATCACGGCACGCAGGTACTCAATCACGCGCAGATCGACCGCTGGAACGTCGTCGCAACGCTCAACTATCTGTCGCGCGAGGATGAAGCGGGCATCGTGCTGGCGCGTGTGCCCGAACTCGACAACGATGCCGGACGTACGCTCATCGACTCGATGGTGAGCGTGGCGGAACTCACGCGCAGGGGGTTCGCCACCGGTGATCTGTCGACGCTCATGTCGCCGCGCACGGTAATCAACTGGGCGGAGAACGTCGGCATTTTCCGCGACGCCGGACTGGCGTTTCGCCTCACGTTCCTGAACAAGTGCGACGAGGCCGAGCGCGCCGTGGTGGCCGAGTTTTACCAGCGCGCTTTCGGCCATGAGTTACCCGCCAACGAGGGTGGCCGCTCGCTGCTGGCCGGTGCATCGTGACGATCTCCGAGCGCGAGGCGGCACGGCGCGCGGCGCGCGGTGAGGCCCTGTGTGCCGCGACGGTGCGCGCGTTGACCGGCGACGCTGCGCTGCATTACAGCGGCACGCGCCTGTGCCGGAACATGCGCCCGCTGCCGCTGCATGCGCCGCATCTGCAAACGCTGCCGGGATCTGCCGCCGCGTCGGACACGTTGCGCGGTGCTGCCGACGGTGCGGCGCTACGGCTGCGGCACAGCGACGCTGCGTTGCACCGCCGCCTGCAACCCGAAGCACCGCTCGAGCGACTGCTCTTCGATCTGATGGAGCAATTGCGTTGCGAGACGTTCGTCCCGGCGGGCATGCCCGGCGTGGCGAAGAACTTGCGCGACCGGTTCGAAGCGTGGTCGCGCGCGATGCATGTGACCGGCGTGGCCGACAGTCACGTCGGGTTGTTGCTGTACACCGTCGCGCAAATGGCCTGGTCGAGATTGACGGGTTATCCCGTCGTCGAGGACACGGAAGGACTGATCGAAGCCACGCGCATGGCCATCGCGCCGCGTATCGGCGGCGCGCTCGCGGGCATGCGCCGAACGCGGGCCGATCAGGCGGCCTTCGCCGTGTGTGCGCGGGCGCTGGCCGCCGACATCGCGGGACTGATTCGTGCGTCGGGCGGCGAGCAAGCGGAAGGCACGGATAAGGACGACGAGCAGGAAAAAGGCGCGCGCAATGCCTTCTCGCTTTTTCTCGATTTCGACGAACGGGAAGACGACGGCATCACGCTCGCGCACTCGGGCGATAGCCGCGTGCTTAAGGCGTCGGCGCAAGGCTATCGCGTCTTCACGAATCGCTACGACCGCGAACTGTATGCCGGCACGCTCGTGCGTCACGCGCTGCTGACCGAATTCCGCGAGCGCCTCGACGAGCGAATCGTTGCGCAAGCGATCAACGTGCCAAGGCTCGCGCGTGCCCTCAAGGCGGCGCTGGCGGTGCCGCAACGCGACGGCTGGTCGTTCGGCGAAGAGCACGGACGCATCGACGGACGACGCCTTGCGCAACTGGTCAGTTCGCCTGCCGAGCGGCGGCTGTTCCGGCTCGAGAAGCACACGTTGATTGCCGAATCGATGGTGAGCTTCCTGATCGATTGCTCAGGGTCGATGAAAGCGCACATCGAAGCTGTGGCGATGATTGTCGACGTTTTGTCCCGCGCACTCGACGCGGCGGGTGTCACCAACGAAATCCTGGGTTTCACGACCGGCGCGTGGAACGGCGGACGCGCCCGCGCCGATTGGCTCGCGCATGGCAAACCCCGATTCCCGGGGCGTCTGAACGAAGTCTCGCATCTGATCTTCAAAGACGCCGTCACGAGTTGGCGGCGCGCGCGAACCGGCATTGCGTCGTTGTTCAAGGCCGATCTGTTTCGCGAGGGGGTGGACGGCGAGGCGGTGGAATGGGCTTGCGAGCGGTTGCGCTCACGCAGCGCGAACCGGCGTCTGCTGATCGTGATTTCGGACGGTAGCCCAATGGACGCGGCCACCAACCAGGTCAACGACGAGCACTATCTCGATCATCATTTGCGTGAGGTCGTGGCGCAGCAGCGCGTCCTCGGCGACGTGGAGGTGCTGGGCCTCGGCGTCGGCCTGGATCTCAGCCCGTATTACCGGAACTCGCTTGCGTTGGATCTGAGCGCACTTCCCGACATGACGACGCTCTCGAGACTTGTCGACTGGATCGGCACCGGCGGCCGTCGCGCGCACGGATAACATCCCGCCCGAGTGACGCATCACCGCCGGGTGGCGAGCGGCGACGTTCCGGTGAGTTTCGCGCGGGCAGCCTGCGCTTGCACGCAGGTCACGCCGATCACGTAGTAGATGTCGTCGGCGCTGCAACCGCGCGACAGGTCGTTTGCCGGACGGTTCAGCCCTTGCAGCAAGGGGCCGATTGCCTTTGCGCCGCCGATGCGTTCGGCCAGCTTGTAGCCGATATTGCCGGCGTCGAGATTGGGGAAGATGAGCGTGTTGGCATGCCCCTCGACTTGCGAGTGCGCAACCTTGCGCTGAGCGATTTCGGAGACGATGGCAGCATCGAGCTGGACGTCGCCGTCGATGGCCAACGCCGGCCGGGCCTCCTTGACGAGACGCGTCGCTTCCACGACTTTGTCCACGGCCGCATGTTTCGCGCTGCCGCTCGTCGAAAACGACAGCATGGCGACGCGCGGCGGCTCCATGAGCAGGGCGCTGGCACTGTCGGCCGCGGCAAGGGCGATTTGCGCGAGCTGGGCAGCATCGGGATCGACGACAAGGGCGCAGTCGGAAAAGATCAGACCGCCCTTCATCGTGTGGAACGGCTCGCAGAGCATCATCAGAAAGAAGCTCGATACGAGTTGAAACGACGGTTGCACGCCAATGATCTGTATGGCCATGCGCACCACATCGGCGGTCGTGTTCACGGCGCCGGCAACGGCGCCGTCGGCGTGGCCGAGTCGCACCATCATGTTGGCGAAACCCAGCGGCGAGCGCATCTCCTCGGTGGCGCGCGCGCGCGTCATTCCCTTGTTTGCGCGCATGTCGTGCCACGTTTGCGCGAACGCGTCCGTCATCGCCGACGTCGCAGGATCGATCAGCTCCATGCCGGCCAGATCGATGTGTGCCGCCTCGGCCGCGCGCCGGGTCTTGCCGATATCGCCGACGAGTACGATGCGTGCGATACCCTCGCGTGTGGCGCGGGCGGTGGCGGTGAGCATCCGCTCGTCTTCCGATTCGCACAGCACGATGCGCATCGGTGCGCGGCGCGCGGTATCGATGATGCGATTGATGGCTTTCATGATGTCGAGAAAATAAAAAGCGCCCCCGGCACCCACAGAGCCGGGAGCGCTGTCACACGAATGACCTCAACCGCGTCAGACGTAGTCCTTGTACTTGTCGAGCATGCGCACGGGCTTCGACAGCGCGTCGCGGCGGAACGGATCGCCCAGCTCGCGGGTACACATGATTTCGATGATCGTCGTCTTGCCGTGATTCATCTGCAGATCGATGGCTTTCTTGAGTGCCGGGCCTACGTCTTCCAGACGATCGACCACGATGCCCTCGGCACCCATCGCCCGCGCGATGTTGGCAAAGCTCGGGCTCTCGAGTTCGCCTGCCACGAAGCGCCGGTTGTAGAAGTCCACCTGATTCTTCTTCTCGGCGCCCCACTGTCGGTTATGGAAGACCACGGCCGTGACGGGAATGTTGTGACGCACGCAGGTGAGCGTTTCCATCAGGCTCATGCCCCACGCCCCATCGCCCGCATACGAGATCGCCGGCCGGTGCGGCGCGGCGACCTTGGCGCCGATGATCGTCGGGAACGCGTAGCCGCAGTTGCCCCAGCTCATGGCCGCGAAGAAGCTGCGCGGCTTGTTGAAGCGCAGATAGCTGTTGGCCACCGAGTTGATGTTGCCGATGTCGGTCGAGACCATGACGTCTTCCGGCATGGCCTTCTCCAACTCGCGCAACACCTGACGCGGATGCAGATACTCACCGCCGTTGAAAGTGCGCTCGCGCTTTTGTTCTTCGATCATGTCGAGGCTGTACGGATCGCGCTCGTGCGTCCATTCGTCGAGTTCCTTCTCCCACGCCGCCTTTTCGGTAGCGATCTGGTCGGCGCGGGCGGCGCGCGTGGCATCGCACACGAGCGTGCGTTCGGCCAGACGCTGCGACAGTGCCACGGCAGCCGCCTTCGCGTCGCCGCAGATACCGACCGAGATCTTCTTCACGAGGCCGAGCATCTTGTGATCGGCATCGATCTGGATGATCTTGGCGTGCTTCGGCCAGTAGTCCAGACCGTGTTGCGGCAGCGTGCCGAACGGTCCGAGACGCGAGCCGAGTGCGACGACCACGTCGGCCTGAGCGAGCAGCTTCATCGCGGCCTTCGAGCCTTGATAGCCGAGCGGGCCGCACCACAGCGGGTGGTTGGCCGGGAACGAGTCGTTGTGCAGATAGCTGTTTACCACCGGTGCACCCAGACGTTCGGCGAGCGCCTTGCACGCCTCGATGGCGTCGGCCATGACCACGCCGCCCCCCGAGATGATGACCGGGAATCTGGCTTGGGCGAGCAGTTCGGCCGCTTCGTTGAGGCGTTCGTCACCGCCTGCGCCACGGTCGAGACGTTGCGGGCGCGGAATCTCGGTCTTGATCTGACCGTAGAAGTAGTCGCGCGGGATGTTGAGCTGCGTCGGGCCCATTTCGGCCATTGCGCGATCGAAGCAACGGCCGGTGAATTCGGCCATGCGGGCCGGGTGCGTCACGTGACCCTGATACTTCGTGAACTCCTGGAACATCGGCAATTGCTTCGCTTCCTGGAAGCCACCGAGACCGATGCCCATCGTGCCGGCCTCCGGCGTGACGATGACGACCGGGCTATGGGCCCAGTAGGCGGCGGCAATGGCCGTCACGCAATTGCTGATGCCGGGGCCGTTCTGGCCGATCACGACACCGTGACGGCCCGACACGCGAGCGTAACCGTCGGCCATGTGACCGGCGCCTTGCTCGTGCACCACCGGGATCAGGCGAATGCCGGCCGGCGCAAAGATGTCCATCGCGTCCATGAAGGCCGAGCCCATGATGCCGAACATCTCGCTCACGCCATTGGCGACCATCGTTTCGACGAAGGCTTCAGACGGCGTCATGGCCTGCGGGCCGTCGCCGGCGGCCGCCGGTTGCTGGGGGGCCGTCGCTGGATATTTGGCATTCATGGGTGTCTCCGGTGAAAAATAAACGGAACAAATAATTCCGATTTCATTGTGTAAGTGGAAATCTAGGTGATATGTTTGCCATGGTCAATCTGTATTTTTATTATTTGGTACGTTTTGTATTGAAAAACGAAATCGATTGTGACCATGCCATGGGCACTGCGAAGGTGACGAATGCGCGTCAGAACGCGGGGCGGTCTTTACGGAAGGCGTTCTTCACGTCGATCTTGCCGTCGCGCAGGGTGAAGACGTCGACCATGCGCGCCTCGACGCGACTGCCGTCGGCCTTCGTGCCGCGGAATGTCGATTCGGACACGCCGCGATTCCCGGTGACGAAGTGCACGCCCTCGGTCCACGACGCATCGGGGAAGTTCTCCCACGCGGACGCAAACGCAGCGCGCACGGCGTCGTGTCCTTCGAAGGTGCGGCCCAGCATGTCGGGGCCGGCCACGGCGTGAAACACACAGGTGTCCGTCATGCAGGCCATGAGGGTGTCGATGTCATGGTGATTCCAGGCATCGTTGAAGGTCTTGAGCAACTGGATGTCGGCAGATTCGTTCTGAGTCGTCATTGCGGAGTCCAAAATAAATGAGGTTGTGGACGGATCAACGCGCTTCGTCTTGCGCGTGATACCGCTGATAGAGAAAGCGCTGGCCGATGCGGCGGAACGGCGCGAAACCTTGCCACTGCACGGCGCCGAACACGTTCGGGTATTGCAGCGCCGAGTCGTAGATCGGCAAATCCCACGACGGGTCGCGCTGACCGGCGATACGTTGGGCGAGGCGGCGTCCTGCGTGTGCGGAGAACGACACGCCGTTGCCACCGTAGCCCACGGCGTAGAAGAGGTTCTGGCGCGGATCGGGTTGGGTGACGCGCGGCATCATGTCGTGGCTCACGTCGACCCAGCCCCACCACGAGTAGTCGATATGAATGCCCCGCAGTGCCGGAAATTTGCGATGCAGTCCTTCGACGAGCACCGCCATGTGTTTCGGATTTTTCGCATCCGCGCCGGTGATCGAGCTACGGCTGCCGATCTGCAAGCGGTTATCCGGCAGCAGACGGTAGTAGTAGCGCAGCGTGCGCGTATCGGTGATGACCTCATGGGTGCGGAAATTCGTCGCCGCGATTTCGTCGGGCGTGAGCACGCGCGTGACGAGCGAGTTCGACAGGATCGGCATGATCTTCGCGCGCAGGGCCTTGGTCACGTCGTTGCGCGTGTAGCCGCCTGTCGCGAAGGCGACGGCCCTGGCGCGCACGACACCGCGCGGTGTGCGCACGTGATGCACGCCGTTGATCGTCTCGACACTCAGGACCGGGGTGGACGGATGCACGCGCGCGCCGAGCGCGCGCGCCATGCGCAAATAGCCGAAAGCGAGCTTGAGCGGGTGTACACCGATGCCGTCGGGTTCATGCAAGGCACCGCAGTTTTCCTGATCGTCGACGTACTGCTCGCTGACCTCGGCACGCGAGAGGATGCGTGTGTCGTAGCCGAACACGTCGTGCATGACCTTGGCTTCGTTGCGCAGGAATTCCATCTTGCGATCGCGGTGGGCGATGTAGAGATGGCCACCCGGTTGCGGGTCGCACTCGGGCACTTCGGCCACGAGCGACTTGAACGTGTTGAAGCCTTCGCGGATTTCGGCGTCCAGCCGCAGCGCGGTGTCTTTGCCCCAGCGCGCAATCCATTGCGAGCGATAGAGTCGTCCGCTCGCGTTCTGCCCCTGCCCGCCGTTGCGGCTGGTGCAGCCCCAGCAGGTGCGGTTTGCTTCGAGCACCATGGCGCGGATGCCGTGTTCGCGCGCGAGGAAAAGCGCGGTGGACAGACCGGTGAAACCGGCCCCGACAATGACCACGTCGACATCGGCATCGCCGGGCAGCGGGCCGTCGTCTCCGGGAGGTTCGCCGGCCGTTGCGACCCAATAGGTTGGTGCGTAGTCCATGCCCAGGCCGGGGCCGGGCGAGACCAACGGGTCGTAAAGCGGATCGTATGGTGCAGCTTCGGAGCGACGATCCAGCGCGAAGGATTCAATCGTACCCACGTTAGGCTCCTGACGGAAATGAGCCCATACTGCCAAGAACATTTTCCGGGGATTAGTACCACCGCCGCTTTGTGATGGTGCCAGCGAAAAGCGGCACCGCCGCAGCGTTTTCGCGCCGTTCGGCACGGCTCGCTGGCACCACATTTTTATGGCGGGTGGTGCCAAATGCCCCAAAAGAAAATGGCCGGCGGCAGAGTGTCTGCCGCCGGCCATTTTCCGGACGCTTTTGTCAGATTTCGAAGCCCGGATCGGGCGAGCGCAGTTTGCGCCAGATCGAACGCACGGTGAAGGCCACGAGCAGCACCGTCAGGCTGGCGATACCCAGCGCGAGCGGTGTGCGCTGGTCCGGAATGAAGGCCATTGCTGTGACAATGGACAACATGCCGGTAATCGCGACCCAGGTGAGGTACGGATACCCCCACATCCGAACTTTGAGCTTGCCCGGCGCATCGCGTTCCAGCCGTTTGCGCAACTTCAGTTGCGAGAAAGCAATCAGCACGTACACGAAGATCGCCACCGTGCCGTAAGAGTTCACGAGGAAGGCAAACACCGTGTCGGGCGAGACGTAGGACATCACCACGGCGACATAACCGAACACCGTACCGACGAGAATCGCACGAACCGGCACGCCTCGCGCGTTGAGCCTGGCAAGCGAGCGTGGCGCATCGCCACGGCGCGTGAGTGCGAAGAGCATGCGCGACGAGGCGTACAGGCCCGAGTTGAGCGCCGACAGCACCGCTGTAAGCACGACCGCATTCATGATGTGCGCGGCCGCCGGGATGCGCATGGCTTCGAGCGCGCTCACATAGGGTGTTGCCATCCCGGCCGAGTTCCAGGGCACGAGCATCACCACCAGCAAGATCGAGCCGATGTAGAAGAACAGCACCCGTCCGATGACGGAATTGGTCGCGCGCGCCACGGCTTGCTGAGGCTCGGCGGCTTCGGCGGCGGCAATCGTTACGATCTCCGCCCCGAAGTAAAAGCCGGTGGCCGCGACGGCGCCGGCCATCACGGGGCCGATGCCGTTGGGCATGAAGCCGCCATGCGAGAGCAGATTGCCGGTACTTGCCACCGCGCCCGGCCACAGACCGGACACGAAGAGTGCACCGAGGAACAGGAACACGACGATGGCCGCGACCTTGATCGACGCAAACCAGAATTCGAACTCGCCATACGACGCTACCGACACCAGATTGGTTAGTGTGAGCACGACAAGCAACGCGAGGCTGATGGCCCACGCGGGAATGCCCGGCAGCCAGAACTGAATCAGGTTGGCGCCCGCCACGGCTTCCACCGCGACCACGATGACCCAGAAGTACCAGTACATCCAGCCCGTCAGAAAGCCGGCTAGCTCACCGCCGACCGGTTTGTCGTTCCACGCGAGCCGCGCGTACTCATAGAACGATCCGACGGCGGGCAGCGCGCACGCCATCTCGCCGAGCATGCGCATGACGAGCACCACGAGCGCACCGGTGATGAGGAACGACAGCACTGCCGCCGGGCCAGCGGCGTGCACGACTACGCCGCTGCCGACGAAGAGTCCGGCGCCGATCACGCCACCCAGCGCAATCATGCTCATGTGCCGTTGTTTGAGGCTCGATTGCAGATGCGCGCCGCTGTCACGATTGGCCATGAAGACCTCCCGTGAGATGGCACGCAATCGGCACGGCGTTAGGGGAGAGACGAGGGGAACGGGGAGAAAGAACGAACCGGGGGGGAAGGACTACAGCGACAACAGCAACAAAATGCCGCTCGCGGGCAAGACGCCCGCTCTGCAATGTCTCGACTGCCACACAACCTCCTGAATGCCTTGTTTGACGGCAGGTGCGGCGGGGGAGCCGCCCTGCGTCATTTTTCTTTGACCAACGGACCTGCTGGGCCTGCCTTGTCAGACCTTGCCTTTCCAGGGCACGAGCACACGCTCCAGATAGCGCATGATCAGATCGAAGCCGAAGGCGAAGAAGCCGATCACGATGATCCCCATAATCACGATGTCCGACGCGAGGAACTCCGCCGCGTTGAGCACCATGAAACCGAGCCCGCTCGATGCCGCGACCATTTCGGCGGCGACCAGCGTAGTCCAGCCCACCCCGATGCCGATACGCATGCCGGTGAAGATCTCCGGCAGCGCCGACTTCACGATCACGTGCATGACGATCTGGCGCGGCGAGGCGCCCATCGAATACGCCGCGTGAATCTGTTCCATCGAGACCGAGCGCACACCCGCGCGCGCGGCGATGGCGAGCGGGGCGAAGATCGCCAGATAAATCAGGAACACTTTCGAGAACTCGCCGATGCCGAACCAGATGATGACGAGCGGCAAATAGGCCAGCGGGGGCAGAGGACGGTAGAACTCGATGGGTGGATCGAACACGCCGCGCGCCACGCGCGACACCCCCATCAGAATGCCGACCGGGATGGCCGTGACGCACGCCAGTGCGAAGGCCCCGAACACGCGATACAGACTCGCGAGCGTGTGTTGCCACAGCGTCGAGCCTGCGAAGCCCTCGGTCATGACCTGCGTGAATTTCTCGACAATGGCGCGCGGTCCCGGCAGGAACAGCGGCTTGATCATGCCCGACGAGGTAATGGCAACCCACAGCAGCAACAGCACGATCACGGTCACGATGCTGATTGCGAGACTGGGACCCTGGCCAGGGGCACCGAACGATTCTCCTGCCTTGACGGGGCGTGGCGCGAACATGCGGGCGAACCAGCCGCGCCGACGCGGTGTGCGGGACGTACTGGGCGTACTCGGCGGCATGGCGGGGCGTTGCGCGCCGCTGCCGGGCGCCGCGCTGGCGGATGGTGCGTGGGGAGTGGTGACGGGTTTGGTCATCATGATGGCAACGTCTCCTGCGTCGATCAGGCGGCGACCGCGCTGGTGCCGGACGTCGCCGTCTGGCCTGCACGTTCGTCACCATAGATGATGCTGAGCACGGTCTCTCGCATGGCGATGAAATCGGGGCTCGACTTGATGGCGCGCGCATCGCGGCATTCGAGATAGCGCTGATTGAAGTCGAGTTCGTAGGTGTGCGTGATACGGCCGGGACGCGGTGACATCACGATCAGGCGGCTCGCGAGAAACAGCGCTTCTTCTACGCTATGGGTGATGAAGAAAATCATCTTGCCGGTCTCGCGCCATACGTCGAGCAGCAGTTCCTGAATGGTCTCCCGCGTGAGTGCATCCAGGGCGGCCATCGGCTCGTCCATGAGCAACATCGACGGGTTGCAGGTGAGCGCGCGCGCAATGCCCACCCGCTGCTGCATGCCGCCCGAGAGCTGGTAGATCATGTGGTTGTGAAAATCCTGCAGGCCGACGAGCGCGAGATTGCGTGCCGCGCGGGCGCGCCGTTCCGTCTTGGGGATGCCTTGCAGCTTCAACCCGAATTCGGTGTTCTCCATCACGTTGAGCCACGGCAGCAGCGCATGCTTCTGGAACACCACGCCACGGTCGGCGCCGGGGCCTTCGATGGGGGCGTCGCCCAGTAGCAATTCGCCGGAAGTGGGCGCGATGAAGCCGGCCATCAGACTGAGCAGCGTGGTCTTGCCGCAACCCGAGGCGCCCAGCGCCACCACGAAATCGCCGGGGGCGATGCTCAGATCGACGTGAGCGAGCGCCTGCACCTGCTCGCCGGGACGCCGGCCGGGATAGACGACGCTGACGTCGTTGACGATGAGTTGTTCCATGAAGCCCTTCTCCTGTCGATCCAGCGATCGGGGAGGGGCGGTCGCACCGGCGAGATCCGGCGTGGCCGCCCCGGCACGGCTTACTTCAGTTTGAGTGCGGCGTCGACGTAGCGCGACGTGACATAGGGTGCGTAGTCGGTCTTGACGGCGTTGATCTTCTGCTGGCTCTTGAGGAACTCGGCCGTGTCCTTGAGGGCCTTGGCTGCGCGGCTGTCCCTGCCGCCGCCCAGCCAATCGCCGGAGGCCTGTTGCTGCGCCGACGGATAGGCGTAGAGCGAGAGCGCGCCGGGAACGTCTTCCGGCTTGCCGCCGATCGTTTTCACAATCGCTTTGACCTGCGGCGAACCGGCGGACCATGCGGCCTGATTCTGGCGATACGCGGCGTCCGCGTCGGCAATCACCTTGACGAACTTCGCCATGAAGTCGGCGTTGGCCTCGCCCCATTTGCGGTCGACGGCGATACCGTCAAACGTCGGTTTGCCCTGCTTCGACAGTTCGCCGGACGTGATCAGTACATGGCCGCTTTGCTTGATTTGCGCGAGCGCCGGGTCCCACACATAGGCCGCATCGATGTCGCCGCGCTCCCATGCCGCCACGATCTGGTTCGGCTGCATGTTGAGCACCGTCACCTCGTTCGGCTTGATGTTCCACTGTTGCAGCGCAAACATCGTGTGGTAGTGCGTGGTCGAGACGAAAGGCACGCCGATCTTCTTGCCCTTCAGGTCGCCGGGCGTCTTGATGTTCGATGCGTTGCGCACCACCATCGCTTCGGCCTGGTTGATGTCGTCGAGAATCCAGAACAGTTGCAAGTCCAGCCCTTGCGAGACGGCCGCCGCCATGGGGCTGGAGCCGAGCACGCCGATCTTGATGTCACCCGAAGCCAGGGCCGTGGCGACCTTGGCGCCGGATTCGAACTGACGCCAGTGAATCTTGTAACCGGTGGCTTTCTCGAACTCGCCGCCGGCAATCGCGACCAGCCAAGGATCGACGATCTGCTGGTACGCAATCGTCACCTCTTTTTCCTGAGCCTGTGCCGTGGCCGGCTGCGTCAGTCCGAGCGTGAGGGCGGCGGGTAGCGCGGCGGCGGCCAGCGCGGTGGTAGCGAACACCCGTCGCAGCCGGTTCGGAAGTCCATTCATGGTTCACCTCTGATCGGGAAGTTATCGGTGGAACACTCGGTTGACGCAACGGTGGTGACGAATCGGCGTCAAGTGACTGCATCATTGCTGTCCGTATTTTTGTTCGTTAGAGCCAGTTGGCCGCATTTGATGATGCCAACTGGTCCAGATGGCGAGAGATCGGCTCGTAAGCCGCATGGATGCTGGAATTCGACCGGATTCAGCGCGACTGCGGATAAACCCCAATTCGGAATTAACGTCACCTTCTCATGAGTAATAATTGACGTTCTGGAAGTGACACGAAGAGAGGGCGCGATGTCGAGCCGGATTTCTGCGGCGATGTGGAACCAGTTGTTTCTGATGTCGGCGCGCGCTGGCATGGGGCTGCAGAGCCAGATTCGCCAGATGCTGGTGTCGGCGATTCTGGACGAGCGGCTGATGCGCGGTGCTGCCGTGCCGTCGTCGCGCGAGTTGGCCGAAGGGCTTGGCGTGGCGCGCAACACCGTGGTGCTGGCCTATCAGCAACTGGTCGACGAGGGATATCTGATCGCCCGCGAGCGGCGCGGATACTTTGTCAACGGCGACATCCTCGCACCGCGCGTCGGGTCGCAGAGCGCGCCCGCGCAGGCCGCACCGGCGCCGGCGGCTGGCACCATCGCGCCACTAGCCCCGTCGACCCCCGACTGGGAAGGCCGCTATGTGGTGCGTCCGTCGGGGCAGCGCAACATCGTGAAGCCCATCGACTGGCAGCAGTACCAGTACCCGTTCATCTACGGACAGTTCGATCCGACGATGTTCCCGACGGCCGACTGGCGCGAGTGCTGTCATAAGGCGCTCACCGTCATGGAGATTCGTGACTGGGCACCGGACATGATCGCCCGCGACGACGAGACGCTCATTCAGCAGATTCGCACTCGCGTGCTGCCACGACGTGGCGTGTGGGCCGACGCCGACGAGATCGTACTCACCAACGGCGCGCAACAGGCGCTCTATCTGCTGGCGGATTTGCTCGTCGGGGCGCGCACGACGGTGGGGATCGAAGATCCCGGCTATCCGGATGCGCGCAACATCTTCGCGATACGAACGCCAAAGCTGGTCGGCCTGCCTGTCAACGAATATGGGGTGCCCGTCGACGACCGGCTGTCGCAATGCGACTACGTGTACGTCACGCCCTCGCATCAGTGCCCGACGACCACCACGATGCCGCTCGCCCATCGCGAAGCGTTGCTGCGTCGCGCGGAAGCCGAGGACTTCGTGCTCATCGAAGACGATTACGAGAGTGAGAACAGCTATTCGGACATCCCGATCCCGGCGCTCAAGAGCCTGGATCGCAGCGACCGGGTGATCTATATCGGAAGTTTGTCCAAATCGTTTGCGCCCGGCTTACGGCTGGGATACATCGTCGCGCCTGCGGCGTTGGTGGCCGAGTTGCGTGCGCTGCGGCGTCTGATGATTCGACATCCTTCGGCGTTCATTCAGCGCTCGTTCTCGATGTTCCTCGCGCTGGGCCACCACGACGCGTTGCTGCGCCGGCTGGCGGACACCTACGCCCATCGCGCCGAAGTGCTGAGCGCGGCGCTCGCCACGCATATGCCGGAGGTGTCGTTCGTGCAGGTGAAGGGCGGGGCGTCTTGCTGGGTGCGGGGGCCGCAGACGCTGAACGCGAATGTGCTGGCGGCGCGGGCGAAGTCGCGCGGCATTCTGATCGAGCCGGGCGACGTGTTCTTCATGGGCGATGCGCCGCCACGCAACATGTTCCGGCTCGGCTTCTCCTCGATACGGCTCGAGCATATCGAGGCGGGCATCATTGCGCTGGCCGAGGTGTTGCGCGAGACGTTGGCGGCGGGCTAAAAGCAGAGCCCGCCGCAGGTTCCGTCAGGGCGTTCCGTTGCGGCCATAGCGACGAAAGCCTTCGTTGGACGACAGCCGTTCGTAATAGGCCGCGACCGCGTCGAGCGGGGGATGCCCGATGGGCGTGGCGAACCAGCGATGCACGGCCAGACCGATGGGGATGTCAGCGAGCGTGAACCGGTCGCCGCAGACGAACGCCTGTGTGGACTGCAATTGCTGATCGAGCACTCGCATGAGTTCGCTCCATCGCGCCACGCCAGCGGCAATCATGCCGTCGTCGTCGTAGCCGGGGGCCTGGCGAACGAGCGCCTTGAACGGGTACACCCATGCCGGGTTCAGGTCCGAGGCTTGCCAGTCGATCCACTGATCGACCCGCGCGCGCTCACGCGGCGCAATCGGGTAAAGATCGGCGCGTTCGCGCGTGGCGGCGAGGTAACGCAGGATGCTGTTGGATTCCCACAGGACGAAGCCGTCGTCGTCGATCACCGGCACCATCTTGTTCGGATTGAAGGCGACGAACGCCGGGGTGTCGAGCTTGCGCGATGCATCGCCGTCTCCCCAGGGTTCATTGACGAAAGGCTCATCGAGTTCGTGGCTAAGCCACAACACCTTGCGCACGTTGATGGATGTCGGTCTGCCGAGAATGCTGAGCATGTTGAGCTTAGGTCGTTGGAGGGAGCGACGCTATTCTAGGCGCGGCGGCAAGGCGATAACAGATACAGATTCGCGACTTGCCGGGCAGAGCAGACGGCGCGATGGCGGTGAGGGGCCATCGCTTACGAAGGCGGCTTCACCGGTCAGGCGGCCTTTGGAAAGGCTTCCCGCCAACGATATGGCATGACGCCGGGAGACGCACGGTTGGACGAGCCTCCGCGCCGATGTATCCCGGATTGCCGGCCGATACCCCTGTCGTCCTTGTTTGTCCTGAAACGTACAACTAAAAAAGTGTTTCAAACGTTGGTATGAATCAATGGCGAATGCGATGAATTCCTTGTTGAATTCGCGCGCCTATCCATATGGTTCGTATGACGAATCGTCAGAAAGCAAAAAACACCATCTTCCGCTTATAATCCGCAAAATCGGACAGGCAATACGGACCGGGCGGGACGTTGATCCCGGCCGTATTCACACCGTGCATGGAGAATCAGGCGGGGCGATTTTTCAATGACATACCGAAAGCGCTACATCAAACCGTTCCCGCATCGAATCACAAGGTATTTGCTTCTCGAAGTTTGTCCATAAACCGCTTTCAGGCGAGGAGATCACTGATGAAGTGCCCCCCTGTAATGCCGATGGAAACCGAACGACTGGCAGCGTTGGCCGAATACGGGCTGGGCAGTGACCGGCCGCTGCCGAGTCTTGATACCGTGGTACGAATCGCAGCCCACATGTTCGACGTGCCGGTTGCTGCGGTCAACATGGTCGGGGACGATCACGTATTCTTCGCCGCCGCTACCGGTTTCGCCAGCGGTGATGTGGATATGAGCCGCGATGCGTCGTTCTGCGCCCACGCGATCCTGCAGGATCGCGTGATGGTCGTGCCTGACGCGGCTTGCGATGAGCGCTTTCACGATAACCCGCTCGTCACGGGCGACAGCCAGGTGCGCTTCTATGCCGGCGTGCCCCTCCTGTCCGCGGGAGGACATGCGCTCGGCGCGCTGTGCGTGATCGACAACAAGCCAAACCACAACTTCTCCGACGTTGACCGCGAACGCCTGCTCGAACTGGCGAGGATGGCATCGGACCGCCTGGAGCTGCGCCGCGTCGAGCTGTTCGTCGAGCGCGACCGGCGAACGTTTGCAGAACCTGAGCGTCGTTCGCCGACCGCGATGATTCGCTTCGACGAGTTCGGCAAGATCCTCGACTGGAATCTCGCGGCCGCCATGCTCTATGGGTACGAAGTCGCCGAGGGGCCGGGCAGGGAGATGGAGACGCTCGTCCCTGAGCGCGGCCGGTCTGCGCTACGCGATCAGATCGCGCAAGCTGTGTCGATCGGTTCCGTCGACGGCGTGACCATGCCGTCCGAGGTGTATGGGCAACGCAAAGACGGTACGGAATTTCTGTTGAGCCTCTCGCTGTTTTGCTGGCGCGAAAACGGCGCATTGACGTTCAGCGCACATGCGCACGATCTGAGCGGGCTGAACATCGAAAAGGACACGCTGAAACGGCTTGCCAATACCGATCCGCTCACGGGCGTGGCGAATCGCGCACGCTTTTACCGGAACGCAGAAGTCGCTTCGGTCAATTTGACGGGCGGTGCCGTCGTGATCCTCGATCTCGACGGCTTCAAGGATGTCAACGACACGCTTGGGCACGTCGTCGGCGATGGCATTCTTTGCGAAGTCGCCCGACGCCTCGGAGCACTCGCGGGGCCTGGCGATACGATCGCCCGCATTGGTGCCGACGAATTTGCGTTGCTGCTGCCGGGCGTGACGAATACTGTGGACGCTCGCCGCCTCGCCGACATCGCAGCGGCAGCCATCGCCGAGCCGATGGTCATTGATGGCTTCGATGTGCGCGTGACCGCATGCGCCGGCATCGCGGTCACGCCGCAGCATGCCCAGGAAGCGCTGAGCCTCATCAGCGACGCCGATCTCGCACTGTCGCAGGCCAAGCATCACGGGCCAGGTCAGGCGTTCGCATTTGTCGATGCATTGCGCATGGAGGCGGTGACGCGTCGTGTGTACAACATCGAGCTGCATCGCGCCGTCAGCGACGGGGAGTTCGTGATGTTCTACCAGCCGCAGGTGGATTTCACGGATGGCTCGCTGACGGGCGCAGAGGCGTTGATTCGCTGGCGGCATCCGCAACGCGGACTGTTGTCTCCGGCGGCATTTCTGCCCGCGCTCGAACGTGGGCCGCTGGCGGCGACCGTGGGCGCCTGGGTACTTGATGAGTCCTGCGGCCAAGCGGCGTTCTGGCGTCGCAACGGCGCACCGGCGTTTCGCATCGGCGTCAACCTGTTCGGCTTGCAGTTCCGTATCGGCAGCATTGTGGACGAGGTGATCGCGGTGCTTGAACGGCACGGCTTGCCGCCCGAGGCGCTTGAGCTTGAAGTGACCGAAAGCATCGTGCTCGACGACGACGTTGTTCTCGACGCGCTACAACGGTTGCGCGACTACGGCGTCGGGATCGCGTTCGACGATTTTGGCACCGGCTATGCATCGATCAGCCTGCTCAGGCGGTATCCGCTGAGCCGCATCAAGATCGACCGTTCGTTTGTGCAGGGAATGATGGAGTCGGCACGCGACGCGTCTGTCGTGCGTGCGCTGGTGGACATGACGCGCAGCTTCGATTTGCGATCGGTTGCCGAGGGCGTCGAGACATTGCAGCAGCGCGATAACCTGCGTCAGCTCGGGTGCGACGAAGGGCAAGGCTATCTCTTTGGTGTGCCGATGCCCGCGCATGAGTTCGGCGAGACGTTCGATATCGGGCAGAGCGAGCGTTGGCGCGGCTGGCAACTGCATCGCGCGTAGTGCGAGTGATGTTCGCCGTGATCCGGATAAACACGACCTCGTCGCTTCGGGCCACGCCAAGGCAAGACGCGCCGTAGCGGACGTTCGCAGCCTCACGTCCCGTCATGGTCCGGCAGCGCCTGACCATCGGTGTCAGCGATCACGTAACCGGGCGTCATCGCAAAACCGATGTCCGCGATGCCAGTCAGGGCTTCGCATCCGCTGCTTTGCCGTTTTGCGCCACGGCGAAGCGGCTTTGTACGGCAACGAGTTGGTCATCGGTAGTGGCGACCAGCCACAAACGCGCCTGTTCCGCGATATGGCGGTTGTGATCCTTCAGCGGGCCCATTGCGGCAGCCGCCTTCCAGACCACAGGACCGATTCGGCTTTTTCTGCCCGAGGGTGTGCCCACGAGCAGGGAGTGCGGGCCGAGCGGAAGCGATACGAGGGGAAGTGCCGGGCTAGGGAGGGCGCGCCAATCGATGAAGGGCGCATCGCCAATGAGCAACGGTGCGGGCAGGCCGTAGAGCACACTGAAATCGTACAGCGCCAGTTGCGCGCGCATGCCCACATAGACGCGCCGGATATCGTCCACAACCGCCGCGCGGATTTCATCCTCGAACATCGGCTCTTGTGCGTAGCGGGCAAGGGCCTCGCGGGCGGCGCCCTGATAAGCGCTGAACAGTCCTAGTTCCAGGCAATCGGCAACAGCCCGCTGAACCTCGGCGACCGATCCCGCTTCCTCCGGCTTGCCCAACTGCGCGGCTTTCAGAAAACGGGCAAGCCCCGCTTCCTGAATCGCGGGGCCATCCACGGACGGATCGTCGACAGCGTTCTCGCCCAGGGGCACGTACACATAATCTTCCGCCGCAAAGTGCGACTTCTTGCCTTCGTCGAACTTGATTTCGCCATCGACGCAGTCCAGATAGCGAGTGCCGATTCGGCCATGCTCCCAAACCCAGTTTTTCAGGAACGGACGTAGCGGATGCAGCGTGTCGTGAGTAGCCATGCAAATCTCCAAGGTGCCCGGTATCGTGTCGACCGGTCACTTGTTCGGGGGGGGGGCGTGGCGACGAAACCCGCCGGCGGTTCAGACGGCCGGTTTGCGCCACACGCTCGCGAGCCAGGGCTGCTGCTCCCGCGGCAAGCCGTCGGGGCGGTAATAGTGTTCGAGTTCGACGAAGCCGGCAGTCGTCATATATCGACGCCACGACGCCAGATCATGGAACGTGCCGTAGCGGCCGTGATGCCAGCCTTCCTGATTTGTGCCGCGCGGGTTGGAACTGAATAGCACCCCGCCTGGCTTGAGCGCTGCATGCAATTGCTGCAGCACACGCGGCAGATCCTGACTCGGGATATGAAACAGGACGGCGTTGGCGAAAATGCCGTCAAAGCGTGCGCCCGGTAAATCGAGGTGCAGAAAGTCCTGCTGCCAGACCTCGCAACCGGTGTCGTTGCGCGCCATCGCAACGAAGCGTTCGGCGCCATCGAGACCGATTGCGTGATGCCCCAGTGCTGTGAATGCCTTGAGATCTCTGCCGGGGCCACACCCAAAATCGAGGATCGTGAAAGGCGGCGCTACGTCGATATGACGCAACAGCGCCGCAATGTTCTGCGTGACGTCGTGATCGCGCGTGCCTTCCCGGAAGTCGTCGGCATTGGCATTGTAGTGCTGCAACGTCCCGGTACTGATTTGCTCGAGATCGTGAGGGGTGAGATTCATGGGGACACCCTAATCTTGCTGGGCTTGACTGGATAGGTGGATGGACGCCGAACTTAGCCGTCAGTATGCCACCGAAGGCTCCCTCGAATCGTTCGGCGCCGCTAACGCCTGCGTCGCGCCGTATCGTGATGGCTAGCAGGGAAATCCGTCGGTAAACGCGCCGCGCAGATAATCGACGAAAAGTTTGACGGCGCGTGGCACATGGGAGGCATAGGGGCGCACCACGTAGATTCGCTCGGCGAATGCGCCGACCGGACGCCATTCGGGCAACAGCACGACCAGTTTGCCGGCGCGAACGGCGGCCTGTGCCGTGAAATCGGGCAGCAGTGCGATTCCCAGATCGTCCAGCGCGGCATCGCGCAGTGCTTCGCTGTTGTTCGCCGCCACCGGGCCACTGATATTTACCGTGACAGGGCTCGCGGCCGATTTGCGGTTCGTATTCGGTTCAAACGACCAGGTGTTCGCCGATTGCGCTCGCGGATAGGAGAGACAATCGTGCGCCGTCAGATCCCAGGGCGAAGCGGGCGTGCCACGACGCTTCAGATACGCGCGCGTGGCGACGATGAGCGAACGCGTGTCGCATAGCTTCCAGGCCACATGCGTCTCGGGTGCGTTCGTGCTGTGCCGGATGGCGAGATCGAAGCCCTCCGTGGCGATCGAACTCAGTCTGTCCGACAGGTCGAGCTGCACGCGAACCTCGGGGTGCGCGCGCAGGAATTGCGACAGTCTCGGAATCACTTGCTGCCGCCCGAGCGCCACCGGTATCGTGACGCGAATCAATCCTCTCGCCACGCCGGCCTGATCCCTCACGTTCGAAAAGCTGGTCGCGATGTGTTCGTACTGACCTCGCGTGTCGTCGACGAGTTGTTGTCCCGCCTCCGTAAAACGAACACTGCGCGTGGTGCGCTGCACAAGCGACACCCCTGCCGCGCGCTCCAGTTCCGCAATGCGCTGACTCATCGCCGCTTTGCTCACGCCCAGACGGGCTGCGGCGGCGGTAAAGCTGCCCTGTTCGGCGAGCACCGTCAGCCAGTGAAGGTGCGTCCAGAGGCCTTCAATTTTTTCCGGATCCATCGATCGATTGTTCGTCAATGTAAACAATGAATTCAATGATACCGCCTATGCGTCGCCCCCGGCGATTCATACACTGCTGGCATCGTTCATCCATTCATGAGGAGTCGAAATGCAAGCGTTCAACGATACCGCCGACGTGGTTCATTACATCCAGGGCCAACGCGTGAAGGGGAACAGCGAGCGGACTCAGCCGGTTTTCAACCCGGCGACGGGTGCCAGCGCGCGTCGATTGGTGCTGGGGGAGACGTCTGACGTCGATGCGGCCGTGGCCAGCGCCAAGGCGGCGTTCCCGGCATGGAGCGACACACCGCCCATTCGCCGTGCTCGCGTCATGCTGAAGTTCCTCGAATTGATGAACAAGCATCGCGACGAACTCGCCGCGATCATCACCGCCGAGCACGGCAAGGTGTTTTCGGACGCGCAGGGCGAAGTCTCCCGCGGTATCGACGTGATCGAATTCGCCTGTGGCATTCCGCAGTTGCTCAAGGGCGACTACACCGAGCAGGTGTCGACCGGTATCGATAACTGGACGACGCGTCAGGCGCTTGGCGTTGTTGCCGGCATTACGCCCTTCAACTTCCCGTGCATGGTCCCGTGCTGGATGTTCCCGGTGGCCATCGCCGCGGGCAACGCCTTCGTCCTGAAGCCGAGCGAGCGCGATCCGTCGGCGTCGCTGTTCATGGCCGATCTGCTCAAGCAAGCGGGCCTGCCGGACGGCATTTTCAACGTGGTGCAGGGCGACAAGGTGGTTGTCGACGCGTTGCTCACGCATCCGGACGTCAAGGCGGTCAGCTTCGTCGGCTCGACCCCGATTGCGAACTACATCTACGAGACCGGCGCGAAGCACGGCAAGCGCGTGCAGGCACTGGGCGGCGCGAAGAACCACATGGTCGTGATGCCCGACGCGGATCTCGATCAGGCCATCGACGCGCTGGTCGGCGCGGGCTACGGTTCGGCGGGCGAGCGCTGCATGGCCATTTCGGTGGCGGTGCTGGTCGGCGACGTTGCCGACAAGATCATGGATCGTCTGGCCGAGCGCGCCCGCACGCTGGTCATCAAGAACGGCATGGAGCCGGACGCCGAGATGGGGCCGATCGTGACCCGGCAATCGCTTGAGCGTATCGAGAGCTATATTGCCCTGGGGGTGGAAGAGGGCGCCAAGCTGGTGGTCGACGGCCGCGGGCTGAAAGTGCCGGGCCATGAAGCGGGCTTCTTCACCGGCGGCACGTTGTTCGATCATGTCACACCGGAAATGCGCATCTACAAAGAAGAGATCTTCGGCCCGGTGCTCGCATGCGTGCGCGTGAAGGACTTCACCGAAGCGGTCGATCTGATCAACGCACACGAGTTCGGCAACGGTGTGGCGTGCTATACCCGAGACGGCCACGTCGCGCGTGAGTTCGGCCGCCGTATCGAAGTGGGTATGGTCGGCATCAATGTGCCCATTCCCGTGCCGATGGCATGGCATGGCTTCGGTGGCTGGAAGCGCAGCTTGTTCGGCGACATGCATGCCTACGGCGAAGAAGGCGTGCGCTTCTACACCAAGCAGAAGTCGATCATGCAGCGCTGGCCGGAGAGCACCGAAAAGGGCGCCGAGTTTGCGATGCCGACGGCAAAGTAAATCGTAGGGACAGCGCCGGATTGCCGTTCCTGGGCGGTGCAACGGGTTATCCCGTTGCACCGCTTTTTTCTTGGGAATGTCGCGGTTGGCGCGCATCCAGTGCCCGCGGCATTGCCGCCGGCGCTGGCACGTTTGCCTTTGCTCAGCTCACCTTCCAGACGCTGATCGCCCCCACGTCTTTGAATCACTCCTGCTCGCCCGGTCCATCGACGTAGCCATTTTTGCAGGGGCAGGTCCTCCTTGATGCGCCACTGCGTCAATCCATCTCCATGCCAATCCCACCGCGGACGATCGATCGCCCGCGAAATACTATTTTTTTTCTCTTTGACACTTTATTTTCGTTTACATAGTTTACTGAAATATAAGTTCCAAAAATGCCATGCTGTTGAAACGCGCGATGCAAACGGCGCGGTCGGTGGCAGCATGCTGGAACCCGCAACTTTGCGCCCGCCGGCAACGGACGGGCGATTGGAAAACACCATGAACGGCACGCTTCAAGACCGGATTCTGCAACTGCAAGACGATTTCACGCCCAGCGAGAAACGTCTGGCGGATGTGACCCTGGCCCACTTGCCGCAGTTGGCCTCGTATTCCGCCACCGAGCTGGCCGAGATGGCCGAGGTGTCGAAGGCATCGGCGGCACGCTTTTTCAAGCGTCTTGGCTATGAGACGTTCAACGATCTGCGCACCCGCATGCGCGACGACGCCGATCACGGCTCGCCCCTCTTCGCCCTGGCGGGCATTGCGGCACCGCAGGCCGAGGGCGACGCCCCGGAAGGCGCGCTTGGCGCGCATCTGGCGACCGATCTGCAGAATCTGGCACACACCTTCGAGCGTATTGACGCAGCCGATCTCGAGCGAGCTGTGGAAATCGGCGCACGCGCGCGGCGTGTCTTCATCGCGGGGTTCCGCAACGGCCGGGTGCTCGCGCAATACATGTGGGCATTGCTCACTCAGGTGCGCGACGGCGTGTTGCTTGTGCCGGGCGCGGGTCTGAACCTGGCGGAAGACCTGGCCGACATGGGCGCCGGCGACATGCTCGTCGTGATGGACTTCCGCCGCCGCGTGACGCTGCTGCGTCCGATGGTCGAGCACGCCAACCGCGTGGGCGCGCACGTCGTGATTCTGACCGATCCGACCGCGACCGAACTGCCGGCGCGCAGCGACGTCGTGCTGCGCTGTGTGAATCGCACGACCGGCATGTTCGATTCGTATGTCGCCGTCATGAGCCTGATCAACCACTTTTGCACGCGTCTGGGCATCGCCCTGGGCGACGCGGCGCGCGAGCGCCTCGCTCACATCGAGCGTCTGCACGACGACTACGGCGACTTGCGCCGTTAGCCGGTAGTTCACCGACAGATCCATCCAGAGAAACGAGGAGATTGTATGACCCACCCCCTTCCCAATCTGCGCCTGCAGCGCTTCGTGAACCCGGCCATCGAGCCCGGCGCACGCTATGGCGAAGCGCGCCGCGCGATTCTGGGCGGCGACGCGTTTGCCACGGCATCGCGTGAAATCACGCGCTGGCCCGGCTACGCCGAGACGCCGCTCGTGGCGCTCGACGGGTTGGCACGTACCGCAGGCGTTGCACAGATCCGATACAAGGACGAGGCCGGCCGGTTCGGGCTGGGAAGCTTCAAGGCGCTGGGGGGCGCATACGCCGTGAGCCGCCTGCTGATCCGCGAGATCGAGGCGCGCACCGGGGAGACGGGCATCACCGTGGCAGACCTGTTGTCGGGACGCTTTGCCGACCTGACCCGCACGCTGTGCGTCACTTGCGCCACCGATGGCAATCACGGCCGCTCGGTGGCCTGGGGGGCACAACGCTTCGGTTGCCAGTGCGTGATCTATGTTCACGCGACGGTCAGTCAAGGACGTGTCGACGCCATTGCGCACTACGGCGCCGAGGTTGTGCGCACGGCGGGCAACTATGACGATGCCGTGCGTCAGGCGGCGGAAGATGCGGCGCGTCTGGGCCGCTTCGTGGTGTCCGATACGTCGTACCCCGGCTACATGGACGTGCCCAAGGACGTGATGCAGGGCTACGCCGTGATGGCCGACGAAGCGTTGCGTCAGTTTCGCGACGAAACGGGACAACTGCCGACGCACGTCTTCCTGCAAGGGGGCGTGGGCGGCTTGGCGGCTGCCGTGCTGGCGCATTTCTGGGAAACGCTCGAGGCTCGCGGCGAATCGCGTCCGCGCTTCATCGTGGTCGAGCCGGAAAAGGCGGCGTGCCTCTTCGAGAGCGCACGCGCCGGCAAGCCGGTGGCCGTCCATGGCGATCTCGATACCGTGATGGCCGGGCTGGCGTGCGGCGAAGTGTCGTTGCTCGCCTGGGAAATTCTGCGCCCCGGTGCGCACGCCTTTCTGACCATCGATGACGAGTCGGCATTGGAGACCATGCGCATCCTCGCGCAAGGCCGCTTCGGCGACGCGCCGATGGTGGCGGGCGAGTCTGCCGTGGCGGGTCTCGCGGGTTGTCTTGGCGCCGCCGCCGACGCGCAGTCGCGGGCCGAACTCGGTCTCGACGCCTCAAGCCGAGTGCTGGTCTTCGGCAGCGAAGGCGCGACCGACCCGGTGCTGTTCGAGACAATCGTCGGCAAATCCGCCGAAGCCGTGACAGCCGCCGCCGTCAAACAAGCCGCCTGACTACCGGAGCCGGAACGCACCATGAGCATGCTTTTCCCTGCCACTTCCCCGGACGGCGCAATGTCGGATCTGCGCATCGATTTGCCGCGCCTGCTTGCCCGCATCGCTGCGCTGGCGGAAGTCGGCGCGATCGATGGCGGCGGTTGCAGCCGTCTGGCGCTCACCGACGACGATGGCGAGGGCCGCAAGCGCGTCGTCGGCTGGATGCGCGACCTAGGGCTGACGGTGAGTGTGGACGCCATCGGCAACGTCGTGGGCGTACGTGCCGGTCGTGAAGACGGCCCGCCGGTGATGACGGGCTCGCACATCGATACCGTACGCACGGGCGGTCGTTACGACGGCAACCTGGGCGTGCTTGCCGGACTGGAGGTCATCGCTGCACTCAATGACGCGGGCGTAGTCACGCGCCGTCCGCTCGCAGTGGGCTTCTTTACGAACGAGGAAGGCGCGCGCTTCTCGCCCGACATGATGGGCAGCCTGGTTTATGTGGGGGGCATGCCGTTGGACGACGCGCTCGGCACCGTGGGAATCGATGGCACCACCGTGAGCGAGAACCTCACCCGCATCGGCTTCGCCGGCCAGCGTCCGGTCGGCAAACCCGATGTGCACGCGTTCGTCGAATTGCACGTCGAACAAGGGCCGGTGCTGGAGCACGAGGGCATCACGATTGGCGCCGTGACGGGAGTGCAGGGCATTCACTGGACCGAATTCACGGTCGAGGGGGTGTCGAACCACGCGGGTACCACGCCGATGCGCATGCGTCACGATGCCGGCTACGCGGCCTGCACCATTGCCAGCTTCGCTCGCGAAGTGGCGCGTGAGTTGGGCGGCGCACAGTTGGCGACCGTGGGACATGTGTCCGTCTCGCCGAACCTCATCAACGTGATTCCGAACCGCGCGGTCTTCACCGTCGACCTGCGCAATACCGATGCCGAGGTGCTCGCCGAAGCCGTGCGTCGCGTCTTTGCGAAGGCCGACGCGGTGGCCGAGGCCGAGGGCGTACGCATCACGCATCGCTCGCTGGCGGACTTCGCGCCGGTGCAGTTCGACGAGCGCATCGTCGCGCGTGTCGAATCGCTGGCGCGGGCGCGGGGGCATTCGGTGCGGCGCATGCCGAGTGGCGCGGGCCACGACGCGCAGATGCTTGCCCGCGTTTGCCCGGCCGGCATGATTTTCGTGCCGAGCGTAAAGGGCCTCTCGCACAACGTGGCCGAATTCACCCACGACACCGATATCGGCGCCGGGGCCAATCTGCTGCTCGCGATCATGACCGAGCTTGCAGCGTAGTTCATGCAATTGTCTGACTGTCCCCCTGAAGGAGGCGCCCGGAATGCCGGCCGCTCAGGGGTTCGAGATTCATCAAGGAGATAACGAAATGTCCCGTATCGTCAACGTCGCCGCCGCGCAGCTCGGACCGATCCAGCGCGCCGATTCCCGAGCCGACGTGATGGAGCGTCTGCTCGCTCATCTGCACAACGCGCATGCGATGGGCTGCCACCTCGTGGTCTTCCCCGAGTTGGCGCTCACGACGTTCTTCCCGCGCTGGTACATGGAAGACCCGGTCGAGATCGACGCATTCTACGAGCGCGAGATGCCCGGCCCGCAGACGCAGGTGCTGTTCGACACGGCCAAACGTCTGGGTATCGGCTTCTACCTCGGGTATGCCGAGATTACGCTCGACGACGCTGGTCGTGCGCGGCGCTTCAATACATCGATTCTGGTGGGCGCCGACGGCAACATCATCGGCAAGTACCGCAAGGTGCATCTGCCGGGCCACGCCGAGAACGAGCCGTGGCGCGCGTTCCAGCATCTGGAAAAGCACTACTTCGAGCCGGGCGACTCGTTCGACGTCTGGCGTGGCTTCGGCGGCGTGATGGGCATGGCGCTGTGCAACGACCGTCGCTGGTCGGAGACCTACCGCGTGATGGGGTTGCAGGGGGTCGAGATGATCCTGCTCGGCTACAACACGCCCGTGCACAATCCGCCGGCGCCGGAGCACGACGACCTGTCGATGTTCCACAATCAGTTGGTGATGCAGGCCGGGGCGTACCAGAACGGTACGTGGGTGGTCGGCGTCGCAAAGGCGGGCAAGGAAGAGGGCTGCGAGATGATCGGCGGGAGCTGCATCATCGCCCCGTCGGGGGAAGTGGTGGCGGCGTGCTCGACCAAGGGCGACGAACTCGCCATCGCACGTTGCGATCTCGATCTGTGTAATTCGTACAAGAGCACTACGTTCAATTTCGCAAAGCACCGCCGTCCGGAGGCGTATCGCATGATCGTCGAGCGGCGCGGAGCCGTAGCGCCGGAGGCTTGATGCCGCCGGCATGCAGGGCGTGAGACGCGAAAGCGTCTGACGAGGGGGCGCGCGGCAGGCAACGCGACGCCTCCAGATTTTCCAACCCCCCATAACAGGCATGCAGGCCGCGAGGCCCGCAGGGGAACGTGTTGCCCGAAGCTTATGCCGAAGTCTTCGTGTGCATCACGCCTGGCCAACAGTTCGTCACGATTATTTTCGCGCTGGAGCCTATGATGAAAAACGCACCGTCCCCTGTATCCCTAGCGGGCAGCTCGCCCGAGCAACGCATGCATGCCGACCCTCGCGTCCTGAGCGACGCCGACGACAATACGCTGTATCGCCGCGTGGCATGGCGGCTGGTCCCGTTCCTGATGCTTTGCTACGTGGCCGCGTTCCTCGATCGCGTGAACGTCGGTTTCGCGAAGCTGCAGATGCTCGACGATCTGGGCTTTTCCGAGACCGTGTACGGCCTGGGTGCAGGCATCTTCTTCATTGGTTACTTCCTTTTCGAAGTGCCCAGCAACGTGCTGATGCATCGCATCGGCGCCCGGAAGACACTGGCGCGCATCATGGTTCTGTGGGGCGTGATCTCTGCCGCCATGGCCTTCACGCAAACGCCTACCCAGTTCTACGTGCTGCGCTTCCTGCTCGGTGCAGCCGAAGCCGGCTTCTATCCGGGCATCATCCTGTATCTGACGTACTGGTTCCCGTCGGCGCGTCGCGGCCAGATCATCGCCATCTTCATGACGGCCGTGCCTTTCGCCGGCATTCTCGGCGGCCCGTTCTCGGGCTGGATCATGCAGACGTTCCACATGGGGCATGGCATGGCCGGCTGGCAATGGATGTTCGTCATCGAAGCCGTGCCGTCGCTGGTGCTGGGTGTCGCGGTGCTGGCCTACCTCGACGACCGTATCACCGACGCTAGCTGGCTCAACGACGCGGAGAAGGCACGTCTCGCCCACAATGTCGCCGCGGAAACGCGCGAGAAGGTCGAGCACGTTTCGCTGTGGAAGCTGCTGCAGGATCGACGCGTGCTGCACATGGCGCTGATTTGCTATTGCACGGTGTCGAGCCTTTCGGGCCTTGCGTTCTGGATTCCCTCTGTCATCAAGTCGACTGGTGTGAAGTCGCTGCTGGAGATCGGCTTGCTGACCGCCGTGCCCAACGCCTGTGCGGTGGTGTCGATGGTGCTGGTGTGCCGTCATTCCGACAAGACGCGCGAGCGCCGCTGGCACATGGTGATTCCGTTCGTCGTTGGGGGCGCGGGTCTGATCCTGTCGACGTTGTTCGGTCATAACCCGCCGGTCGCCGTTGCGATGCTCTCGGTGGCTGCCGCCGGCTGCATGGTCTGCTCGCCGCTCTTCTGGAGTTTGCCGACGGCCTTCCTCGAAGGGCGCAGTGCCGCTGCGGGCATCGCGGGCATCAACGCCTTCGCCGGTTTGGCCGCGTTCGTCAGCCCGTATGCGATCGGCTGGATCAAGGACACCACCGGATCGACCGACTGGGGCATGTACTTCCTCGCGAGCTTCGCGTTCATCGGTGCCTTCCTGGTGCTGCGAGTGCCGGCGCGGCTCGTCAATCGCTAAGCATGGGGAGCCGGAACGACATGACGATCGACGTCATTGCTCTGACGCAGGAAATGGTGCGCACGCCGAGCCTCTCGGGCGACGAGGGGAGCATGGCGGCGCTGGTGGAGCGGCGCATGCGGGACCTCGGTTTCGACGAGATCCATCGCGACGAGAACGGCTCGGTGCTGGGCCTCATCGGCCCGGCAGGCACCGATGTTGCCGTACTGTTCGACGGCCACATGGATGTCGTGCCGGTGGTCGGCCAGTGGCGTGTCGAGCCTTTCGGGGGCGAGATTCGCGATGGCCGGCTCTACGGGCGCGGCAGCACCGATATGAAGGGCGGCATCGCGGCGGCCATGTGCGGAGTCGCGCAGGCGGCGGCCACGGCGCGCCTCACGCAGCGCGTCGCGGTATCGGCCAGTGTGATGGAGGAGGTGATCGAAGGCTTTGCGCTGGCACCGGTCCTTGATCGGTGTTCGCCTGCGGCCGTCATCATCTGCGAGCCGTCGAAGTTGCAGATCAAGTCGGGGCAGAAGGGGCGCATGGAGATTCTGCTGACGTTCGAAGGCACCCCTGCGCACGCGGCGTCGCCCGAGTGCGGCGTGAATCCGTTGCACGCGGCTGCGCAGGCCCTGATCGCCTTGCAGGATCTGCAATTGCCGACGCATTCGTCGCTGGGAGAAGCGTTGCTGGTGCCGACGGACATCGTATCGACACCGTACCCGTCGATCTCGATGATTCCGACGGCGGTGACGATCCGTTTCGACCGGCGCACGTTGCCGGGCGAAACATCGCAGGACGTACTCTCCGCGATCGAATCGCGACTGCATGCGGCAGGACTGGAGCGCTTCACGCTCGCGGTGACAGGCGACAAGGTGAGGACATTCACCGGATGCTGTGCACGGCCATTCCGATGGCTGCCCGCATGGCAGATGGCGGACGATCACGCGCTGGTGTCGGCGGCGGGGCGCGCAGTCCGGGCGGCGGGTCGTGTCGCCAGCCTCGGTACATGGCGTTTCTGCACCAATGGATCGGAGTCTGCGGGCCGCCGCGGCATTCCGACGATTGGGCTAGGGCCGGGTAACGAGGAGGACGCGCACACGATAGATGAATCGATCGCCCTCGATCAACTTGAAGGCGCTTGCGACATCTATCGCGAACTGGCACTTCAACTGGCGACACAGTAGTGGTGCGGGGACGCATTCTCACGGCTGGCGCGACGCAGCCCCACGGATCAGGGGCGGCGTTTGCCGTGACCACCTGCGGGTCTGCCTGCGGGCTTGCGTGAACCCGTAGCCGGCTTGCCGGCAGGTTGGCTACGCGGTTTTTTGCTTGGCGCCGGCAGGCCGCCCGGCGTAGCCAGCGGCACTTTGGGCTTCTTAGGCTTCTTGGGTTTCTTGATGATCTGGCCGGTCGCGCTCGTCTGCGGCACGCGGTGTTCGGCTTCGAAACCCGGCACTTCTTCGCGGGGCAGCGTTTGCCGGATCAGCGCTTCGATCGCGGCGAGTTGCGGCGCTTCGTCGGCACACACGAGAGACACCGCCACGCCGCTGGCGCCCGCGCGGCCGGTGCGGCCAATACGGTGCACATAGTCTTGCGCCACGATCGGCAGATCGACGTTGATCACTAGTGGCAGGTCGTCGATATCCAGTCCGCGCGCGGCCACATCGGTGGCGACCAGCATCTGGACTTCACCCGTCTTGAAGCGCTCCAGCGCACGCAAACGCGCGGGTTGCGGTTTGTCGCCATGGATGGTGTCGACCGCGTAGCCTGCTTCGTCCAGTATGGCCGCCAGGTAATCCACGCCGTTGCGGGTTTTGACGAACACCAGCGCGTGTTGCCAGTGGTTCTCGGCCACAAGGTGCATGAAGAGGTCGGGCTTGTTTTTCTTATCCACCGTCACCACCCACTGCTTGATCTTGCTGACCGTGGTATTGGGCGGGTTGACGCTGACATTGACCGGGCTGCGCAGAATGCTCGACGCCATGGTGCGGATGTCGTCGGTAAACGTGGCAGAGAACAGCAGGGTCTGGCGCTGAGCGGGCAAGGCGGCGAAGACGGCGTTGAGTTCGCGTGAAAAGCCCAGATCCAGCATGCGGTCGGCTTCGTCCAGCACCAGCGTTTGCACTTGATCGAACTGCACGGCGTTCTGGCGGTTGAGATCGAGCAAACGGCCCGGCGTGGCAACGAGCACATCCACGCCTTTGCGCAACTTCATCATCTGCGGGTTGAGACTCACCCCGCCGTAGGCGGCCAGAAATCGCAAGTCGAGGCCTTTGCCGTAAGCGACGAAGCTTTGCAGCACTTGCTCAGCCAGTTCACGCGTGGGCAGCAGCACCAGAACACGCGCACGGTTGCTCGACACCGCCGGGCCGTGTTGCACCAGCCGCTGCAACAGCGGCAGTGCAAAAGCCGCCGTCTTGCCCGTGCCGGTCTGTGCCTCAGCCATGACGTCCTTGCCACTGAGCACAGCAGGAATCGCCTTGGCCTGCACCGGTGTAGGTGTCTGGTAATTGCGTTCCTGCAGATTGCGCAGCAACGGGTCGATCAGGCCAAGCGAGGTGAAAGACATGGACGTATTCGGGGCTAAAACCGCAATTCTAGCCGTTACCGCGCTGATTGCAGTGGGGAGACCTGTCGTCGAAAGGGGCGGCGTAGATACTTTGTTCCTAACGCCCTGTCGCGATCCACTCGCGCACGCCAAAGGTTCAAACGCGACCGGCCGTGCCTGACCGGAAACTTCCGCTGACTAGCAGCGGCTTCTGACCTTGGATTCGACCGGTCGTTACCGGCAGATTCCGACCCGGGGCGGTCTTTCATCTTTCCCCGCGGCGGACACTCAGGAAGCCTTCACTTATCTGTCAAGTACAGGCGGTCGCCTCCCTCGCACCGTGCGCACGCTGTCGTAGGTGTTGTCAGGACCTATCACTTGACCGCTAAAGCGCTCGAACCAAGCGAATGGGGCAATGCGCGAATCTGGAGGGGCCTCACAGAATTTCCAGAACTCGCCATTCGGTGCGACAAAAATAGGAGCGGTTGAGTCTGGATCGCGTCCGTTTGTTCGCTCTAGGTAACAGCGAACCAACCATCGCACTCTGTCGGGTGCATCCACGCGCAATTCGCTGGAAGTGGGTGGTTGTTGCTTCTGATCTCTTGCGCGCTGCTCCAGGATATGTGGGGGTGGAACGCCGTGCAGGACTAGTGCGTAAAAGCCCGCCCAATTGCTGGGCTCTGGCCATTCGCGCTGATATGCCTCCTGCTCCGCAGGCGATATGGCTCGGAACCACTTGACCCACTGATCCCAATAAACCTCTCCGTGCCCCATTCTCCAACCAATGCTACCCCACGGGATGAGTGGAAACGCTGCCCATACTGGCTTTTTCGACATATCCATGTCCGAAAGAATGGTGAGGTCAATATTCTCAGTTTGCCACCGGCCGATGCGATGCTACGACGAAATCTCGTCATTCAATTTCAATACTTGCCAATTGAACGGCCGATCTACATTTCGGCGTCACGAACCTCACGCCCGAGAGCGAGACTCAACTTGGCGCACAAGACGGTAAGCCACCCAATCCATATTGGCGTTTCGAGTTCGCCGCAGAACTGGATACCACCAGGCTCGACTGAGGCCCAAATGAATCTAGCGTCGCCCTCTCGCCCATACCAAGCCGGCCCGTGCTCATCCTCTATCCAACCGTCCATCGACCTGTAGACGGCCCCAACTTTGGCCCACTCTTGCTCCGAAATATCGGATCGAACGTTAAGGGTGATTTCCTGTCTCATGGCCCCTCTCAATGTATGCGTTTGTGCGCGGGGATTGTCGACGATTTACGCCAGTACGTCGAATGTCCCAAGCTGGCCGAAAGCCGTCGTCACCTTGACCCGCGCGCGGTATGCACTTGCTCGGAATTCAATTCGGCCCGTCCCCCTGACGCCGAGGGATGCCCCGCCCCCGCCTTGCCCCCCAACTGACAACCCGGCTTGGAAGCCCTCCGCACTTAACGTGCTAGAATCTTTGACTGATCAAACATTGATCCGTCCAAAAAATGGCTCCCAGTCCCAGTACCCCGCATTCGGCGGGGCAGGTATTGCCCTTCCGGCAGTCGCTCGTGGCGATGCTCGGCCTTTGTTTCTGCACGATGATGGTGGCGCTCGATCAGACCGTCGTTGGCACCGCGTTGCCAACCATCGTTGCGGAACTCAAGGGGTTCGAGTACTACGCCTGGGTCGCAACGTCATATCTCCTGACCTCTGTCATTACCGTGCCGATCTTCGGCCGGCTCGGGGACTTCTACGGACGCAAACCGTTCGTCGTCGCCGCCATCATCGTCTTCACCGCGGCCTCCGTCCTGTGTGGTGCCGCCACCAGCATGCCGTTCCTCGTCATCGCGCGGGCCCTGCAAGGCATCGGCGGCGGCATGCTCGTCGGTACCGCGTTCGCCTGCATCCCGGAACTGTTTCCCGATTCGCACGTGCGTCTGCGCTGGCAGGTCATGCTCAGTTCCGCGTTCGGCATCGCCAACGCCATCGGCCCCTCACTCGGCGGCTTCCTCACTGAAGGCTACGGCTGGCGTTCGGTCTTCTACGTCAACGTGCCGGTCGGTCTGCTCGGCCTCTGGTTCGTCGCACGCCACCTGCCGCATATGCGCGCCGAAGGCCATGGCAAGGCGAGCCTCGACTGGCTCGGCGCGCTGCTCATCACCGCTGCCCTCGGCAGTTTGCAGATGCTCGTCGAATGGCTGCCCGCCGACGGTCTCTCTCGCGGCGTGGTGACGTTGCTCGTTGTCTTGGTCGTCTCGTCGTATGCACTTTACTGGTGGGAGAAGCGCACATCGCATCCGATCCTCCCCTTCGAGATGTTCCGCGACAAGAGTCTGGCGCCGCTCTTCGTGCTGTCCGTGTTCGCAGGCTTCGCTATGTTCGGCGTGCTCTTCTACGCGCCGCTGATGCTGCAAGGCGGTTTCGGACTCTCGCCGCGTGAAACCGGTTTGCTCATTACGCCGATGGTGGTGTGCATCACCGTGGGCAGCATCGTAAACGGCCGGCTCATCACCCGTTTGCGGAACCCGAACGTCATGCTCTACGGCGGCTTTTTCCTGCTCGCGCTCGCTTGCGCAGGCGTCGTCACCACGCATCGCGGCACACCTCACGGTCTGATCGCGACCTATATGCTGCTTGCCGGTCTCGGCCTTGGCTTCGTCATGCCGAACCTTACGGTCTTCGCGCAGGAAGTCGCCGGGCGCGCGCATCTCGGCATTGCGACCGCACTCATGCAATCGCTGCGGATGATCGGCGGGATGCTCGGCACGGCCATCGTCGGCACGCTCGTGAATCACAGCTACACCGCGCGCGTGAAGGAGGCCCTCGCCGTCAGCGAGGGCACGCAGTGGACCGCTCAACTCTCCGACCCGCAGATTCTCGTGAACACTCAGGCGCAAAACGACTTCATGATGACACTCGCGCACATGGGCCAGAACGGCGCACTGTTTATCGAGTCGGCGCGCACGTCGCTCGTTGCGGCTATTCACAACGGACAGATGGTCTCGCTCGCGGCGGCGCTTGCCGGTCTGTGGTTCGTGCGGCGCGTGCCGCTCATTCGTCTGACGCGCGGCGCGAAGCCGCAGGCGCCCGCCGGGGAGTGACGCGATGCCCATGCCACTGAAACGTAACGTCGTCCAGCAACTCAGCCTGACGTATCGGGCGATGATGCTTGCGTTCGACGCGCAGGTCGGCCATCCCCTGCCGCGTTGGCGAATCATTCTCGCGCTGGCGGAACGTGGCACCTGTTCGCAGAAGTTTCTCGCGGAACACTGCCGGCTCGATCCCGCGTCGCTCACGCGTCAGTTGCAGTCGATGGAAGCGCTCGGCTGGCTCTCGCGCGCGACCGATCCGCAAGACAATCGCCTCACGAATGTCACGCTTACCGCAACAGGCATGACCGTGTACGACGAGGCGACGCCACGCCGTCAAGCCTTCTTCGACGACGCGCTCGCAGGCATGACACCTGCAGAGATCGCAACGCTGGAAAGTGCGCTGGGTCATCTCGAGGCGCAGTTCAAGGCGGTGGCGACTCGGGCGAAAGAGGCCGAGCCGGTCGAGAAGGCCAGTGGTGAGACCAAACGACGAACTGCTGCCGCCCCAGCCGAACCGGCCTCGCCCGTGCCCGTCGCCGCACCGCGAAAACGCGCGTCACGAAGACAGTCGTAAGCGTGTGCGTGCGACGATGTCGTGAGACGAAAAAAGCCGCCCATCGGGCGGCTTTTCTCCTTTTTTTCTTGCGGCTGAGTCCGCGTATTTCGCGTGCCAAACGCGCCGGCATTCAGAAGAACGTCTGTACGATCTCGATGACGTTGTAGTCACTGTCGACGACCGGCAGATGACGCCATTTGTCGAACGTGAGGCACGGATGCGAAATGTCGAACGCGATCATGTCGCCGACGCGGACGTCGTCGCCCGGCGCAATGCGCAGGTACGCATGCTGATCCATCATGCCGGTGATTTCCCAGTGCGCGGGCGTCGCCTTCGGTGTCTTGCTCTGCCCCGGGCGAAACTGCTGCGCCGGCTCCGGCATGCCCGCATCGAACGCCGCATCGCGCTTGCCGAGGGCGATGATGGCGCGCTCCGGCTCGGGGATCGACTGTACGTACGCCCACAGTTGCAGTGCCGGCTGCAGTTGCGAACGCATTTGTTTCGCGATCGGGTTACGCGTGGCGATCTGCGCCTGCGCGGCCTTGTAGATACCCACGTCGTGCGTGAGGTAGCAGCCGGGGCGCAGAACCACGTCGAGCACCGTGCCCACGTCCTTGTGTGCAAACTCATCTGCGACCACGTCGTACCACGCAGAACCCGCGCCGGAGAGCACCGCCGGGCTGCGCTCGATGCGACCCGCCGCGACCAGCTCGCGCGTCATGCTCACCGCACGTTGCAGGAACGCGCGGATGTCCGCCTCGGTGCTGAGCACGCCTTCATAGACTTCCACGCCGGCCAGCTTCACGGCGTCGTGGTACTGCGTCAGCGCGTCGAGCACGGCTTGGTGCTGCGTGGCGTCGCGCACGCCGGTACGTCCGCCCGTCACGCCCAGTTCGATCAGGACTTGAATCGATTGACCGCGCGCGCGGAAGAACTCGCCCAGATGCGCCACCGCAGCGGCAGAGTCCACCAGGCAGAAGAATTCGAAATCGGGGTCTTTCAGCAGATCGGCGATCACCGCCATGTTGCGTTTGCCGACGAGCTGGTTCGCCATGAGGATGCGTCGCACGCCATGGTGATACGCCGCGTTGGTCTGCTGCGCCGTGGCCAACGTGATGCCCCACGCACCGCCCTCGAGCTGACGGCGGAACAGCTTCGGCGCCATCGTCGTCTTGCCGTGCGGCGCGAGCTTCACACCGTACTCATGAACGAACCGCTGCATCCACGCCAGGTTGTGACGAATCTTGTCTTCATAGAGCACGGCGGTCGGCAGGCTCAGGTCTTCGTTGAGCAAATTCCAGCCCAATCCGGTCGTTGCAGACGGTGCAAGCGGGGCATTCAACGCACCCAAGCCCTTGTTGAGGGTATCGATCATGCCATGCTGATAGTTTGTATCATTCATTGAGAATCCTCCACGTGACAATGCGCCGACAACCGCCGGATGGCTCCTATAATAGCTTTTAATTATCAGTTTTTGATCGATTTGTTATAAAGTACCAAAAAATTAGCGAATCTTTCAAAAAGGCATCCCGGCGAATTGCCGCGGGTGCCACACAGATCAGAGATATGGCCGAAACCTTCGATATCGTGACGCGCGTTGCCGAACGCAGCGACGCGTTGAGTCAGGCAGAGCGCAAAGTCGCGCAGGTGGTGCTGGAAGATGTGGCGGGCGCGGCGGCGGCATCGATCAATGTGCTGGCCGAACGCGCGGGGGTAAGCGAGGCGAGCGTGACGCGCTTTGCCAAGGCGATGGGCTGCCGCGACGTGCGCGATCTCAAGCTGCGTCTGGCCCAGGCGGCCGTGGTCGGTCAGCGCTTTTTCGGCGCGAACGCGGCGAACGGGCAAGACGGCGCGGGCGAGACCATCGACCGGATCGCCGACGATATTCAAACCACGTTGCAGGTGCATCGCGGCCTCATCAAACCGGAAGTGGTGCGGCGTGCGGCGGACCGGTTGTTATCGGCGCGCATGGTGTACGCCTTCGGCATGGGCGGGGGTTCGTCGCTAATGGCTGACGAAGCGCGCTACCGGCTCGTGCGTCTGGGGCGGCCCGTGGCGAGCTATCAGGACGCCGTGATGGCCCGCATGGTCGCCGGCACGCTCGGCCGCGACGACGTCGTGCTGGCCTTCTCGGTGAGCGGCCACACGCCCGAACTGGTCTCCGCATGCGAGATCGCGCGGGAGTACGGCGCACAGGTGGTGGCGATCACCGCGACAGGCTCGCCGCTCGCGGCGTTGGCCGACGAGGTGTTGCCGATCCGTGCGCTGGAAACGGATTTCATTTTCAAACCGTCGTCTTCGCGTTACGCGATGCTGCTGGCGATGGATGTGCTGGCCACGGAACTGGCGTTGCTCGCCAAGCCGCAGAGCCAGGCGCTGTTGCGGCGGATCAAGTACGTGCTCGACACGCATCGGGGCGGCGGCGATCGCCAGCCTCTGGGAGATTGATATGACTGACAGACTTGCGAACCGGACGGTGGACACCCTCATCACTAACGTATGTCTGGCGGACGGCTCCGGCGCGCCGATGACCGACGAGCGTTTCGACGTCGCGCTGCGCGACGGTCGTATTCACACGATCGCGCAGGCAGGTGCACTGTCCGGCTGGCATGCCGTGCAACAGATTCACGGGGACGGCTACGTACTGAGCCCGGGGTTCATCGACGTACATACCCACGACGACACAAACGTTGTACGTACACCGGAAATGACGCCCAAGCTCTCGCAGGGCGTGACGACGGTCGTTGTCGGCAACTGCGGCATCAGCGCGTCGCCGGTGGTACTCAAAGGAGATCCGCCCGACCCGATGAACCTGCTGGGAGACGCCGGCGCGTTCCGGTATCCGACCTTCGCCGCCTATGTCGACGCGCTCGAGAAAGCGCAGCCGGCGATCAATGTGGCCGCGCTGATCGGCCATACCGCGTTGCGCAATAACCATATGGATCGGCTAGACAGGCCCGCGACCGAAGCGGAAATCGAGGGCATGCGCGCGCAATTGCGCGAAGCGCTCGAACACGGCGCGTTGGGACTGTCGACCGGTCTTGCCTACGCAAACGCGAATGCCGCGCCGACCGAGGAAGTGCTCGCGCTGGCCGAGCCGATCGCCGAGGCGGGCGGTCTCTATGCGACGCACCTGCGCACCGAATTCGCCGAGATTCTCGAAGCGCTCGATGAAGCCTTCCGCATCGGACGCCATGCGCGTGTGCCGGTCGTTGTCTCGCACCTGAAGTGTGCGGGCGTGGATAACTGGGGACGCAGTACAGAGATTCTCGAGGCGCTCGACAACGCGCAACGCTTCCAGCCGGTCGGCTGCGACTGTTATCCGTATACGGCGAGTTCGTCGACGCTCGATCTCAAACAGGTGACGGACGACTTCGACATTCTCGTGACGTGGTCGCAACCGTACCCGGCGCAAGGCGGCAAGCTGCTGGCGACGATTGCCGGCGAGTGGGGCGTCGATCTGATGGAAGCGGCGAAGCGTCTGCAACCGGCGGGCGCCGTGTATCACTGCATGGAAGAGGACGATGTGCGCCGCATCCTGCGTCATCCGGCGACTGTCGTCGGCTCGGACGGGCTGCCGAACGATCCGTTGCCGCATCCGCGTCTGTGGGGCGCGTTCCCGCGCGTGCTCGGCCGCTATAGCCGCGAGCAGCAATTGTTTCCGCTCGCCGAGGCCGTGCACAAGATGACGGGCCTTTCTGCCGAGCGTTTCGGATTGACGCAGCGCGGTTTCGTGCGCGAAGGCTACTGGGCCGATCTGGTGTTGTTCGATCCGGCCACGGTGGCCGATGCCGCCACCTTCACCGATCCGATGCAGCCGGCGTATGGTATCGCCGCCGTATGGGTCAACGGGGTGTTGTCGTGGCAGGACCGTGCGCCTACGCAGAATGCGCGTGCAGGCCGTTTCGTGCGTCGCGGCGCGCCCCAACCGGTGTTTTGAATCAGTGTTGTTGAAGCCGTTTTGTCGAAAGGAGCGATGATGAGTATCAAACGATATGGCGTGGAAGGCGGGCAGGGCACAGGTGGCCAGCGCATGCCATTTGCACGCGCCACCGAAGCCGATGGCTTCCTGTTCGTCTCGGGGCAGACCCCGATGAAAGACGGCGAAGTGATTGATGGGGGCATCGTCGCCCAGACGCATCAGGCCATTCAGAACATGCTGGCGATACTTGCCGAGGCCGGTTACGGCACCGAGCACGTGATGCGCTGCGGCGTATGGCTGGACGATCCGCGCGACTTCGCGTCGTTCAACAAGGTATTCAAGGAGTACTTCGGTGAACACCCGCCCGCGCGCGCTTGCGTGGTGTCGAGCATGGTGATCGACTGCAAGGTGGAGGTGGATTGCGTGGCATACAAGAAGCCTGCCGCCTAAGCCAATTTCCTCATTGGCGGCCCCCCGGGTACCTGTTTCACAAAGTCTACGGTTTGGCTTCGATGGCACAGGAGGAGAAGGGCGTGCAGGCTTGCGTTTCCTAACCTGTGAGGAGACGAACCGTGAGACTGGACTCAAATTCGGTACCGGCTGTACAGCGCGCCGCGATACCGCAGCATTCGGAGGGCCTGACCCAGAGCGATTCTGCCATCCACATCGACTTCCCGCCTGCGCCTGACGATGTACGACTTCATCGGCAAATGGGAGGCCGAGTATGTCAGGAGGGATGTTCGTCATTGTTGACGGGGCTGGCTGTGACGGTTCTCGGCTTGGCGGGCGTAGTGAGTGGCGCGTATTTTGTTGTCGACGCTGCGGCGACGGTTGACGATTCGTCGCTGGCGCGAAGCAATCAGAGGTCTGAATACACCGCAGGCGGGTCACTTCTCGGGCTCGGGGTGTTGGCTGTCACGATCGGTCTCAGCCGGCTTTGCGCGGGGTGGGAGGAACGTCGCGCGTCGGCGGCCGAAATGCAGGAAATGCGCGTAGGGCCACAGTACGAAATGAATGGAGGGGCGGCACGTGAATACGCTTGAGATCCCGATCGGGGATAACCCTTCGTCGAAAGACATCGCCATCACGATCGATTCGGCGCTCAATCTGGTGCGCGATACCGGCAAAAAATATGAGGCATTGGGTTTGCCGCAACCCGGTGAGTGGGATGCGACACAGTGCGACACTGCCTACCGCCGCGGTTACGGCGCATTTGAGCGTGGCGATTATGCGCAGGCCATCGAGTGTTTCGCTCCCCTGCTATCGGCATGTCCGCTCGAGGCCGACTACGCAGTTGCGCTGGCGCTTTCGGTCCAGCGGCATGGTAAGCCCGAGGTGGCGTTGTCTTTGTTCATGGCGGCGGCATTGATGGACGAGGAGGCGCCGGGGCCGACGTATCGCATTGGTGAATGTCTGATCGAGCTACAGCACTTCGAGGCGGCGTATCGCGCCATGAAGGAGACGCTGCATCGATGCGCCGGTCAGCCGAAGTACGCGGACGTAGGCAATGCCGCGCGCAAATTGATGGTCAAGGTCAGTTCCCGGCGCTAACCGGTAAGCAAGCACTCCTGAGATGAAATGGCGACGGGACTCACTCACCCGTCGCCATTTTTTTTGAGCGTCTCCAGATCGCGATGGCGGCATCGTCGCCCGTTTTCGTTTTTACACCACGCTTTCACATTGACGGGCACCTTGGTAACCGTTTCGCAAAGTTTGCGGTTTGCCTTCGATGGCCGGCGACATCGATTGAGCGCAGTCTTCAATTTTCCGATCAGAAAGGAGACGGACTGTGAGCCAAGGGTCAATTTCGGGAGCGGGTCTGCAAGCGCCGCAGCACCACGCGCCAGTCGAATCTGCCGAGCAGGGGCAGGTCAACATCGATTTTCCGCTAACGCCCGACGAGGTGCGTTTTCGATTTCGGGCGATAGACCGTCTCGCCGCTGCGGGGTGCGCCTCCGGACTGGTGGGCCTGGCGAGTACCGTCCTGGGATTGGCGGGGCTCGCGGGTGCCGCGTACATCTGCCTCGAGGCCAATGCGGAGCCCGATAACTCGATCGCCGCGCACAACCGCCGGTGGTTGGGATACGGCTTTGGCGGGGGCATGGGATTCGTGTCGTCGGTAGCGGTGACGTTCGGTCTCACTCAGGTGTGTCAGTCGTTGCAAAAGCGTCGCGCGGCGGCGCAGGAAATCGCTACGCTGAGCACGCGTGTGCAATTCGCGAATACTTATGCGGAGGACTCCCGGCGTGAGCCCGTTTGAAATTCCCCAAAGTAAGATGCCATCCTCGCAGGACATCGCCGATGAGATAGACGTGGCGCTCGCTGCGGTGCGCGACGCCGAAAAGCAGCGCGAGGCGATGGGAATGCCACGCCCCGGTGCGTGGGACGCGATGCAGTGCGATACCGCCTATCGCTGCGGCTACGGCGCGTTCGAGCGCGGCGACTATGCGCAGGCCATCGAATGTTTCGCGCCGCTGCTATCGGCGTGTCCGCTCGATGCCGACTATGCGGTGGCCCTGGCGCTTTCGGTGCAACGGCACGGCGAGCCCCGGGCGGCGCTGCCGCTGTTCATGGCCGCGGCGTTGATGGACGAGGAGGCGCCCGGTCCGATGTATCGCGTTGGCGAGTGTCTGATCGAGCTACAGCATTTCGAAGCGGCGTACCGGGCCATGAAGGAGACGCTGCATCGATGCGCCGGTCAGCCGAAGTATGTGAACGTAGGCAATGCCGCGCGCAGGATGATGGCCAGGGTCAGCTATCTGAACTGAGCGCTACGCAAGGACTCCTGAGTCGGTGGATTGGGCGACGGGACTCACTCACCCGTCGCCATTTTTTACGTCGCGTTCAGGCCGCGTCATTGACGCGCAGTGCGCGCGTTGTCCGGCATCGGCAGCGTGAAGTTGGTGCGAAACGGGTTGATGTCCAGTCCGCCGCGTCGCGTGTAGCGGGCGTAGACGGCCAACTGGCTCGGTTTGCACTGACGCAGGATGTCCATGAAGATGCCTTCCACGCATTGCTCGTGAAAGCCGGTATGGCGCCGGTACGAAATCACGTACTTGAGCAGGCCTTCCTGATCGATCGGCGGCCCGACGTAGCGAATTTGCAGGCTGCCCCAGTCGGGTTGTCCGGTCACCGGGCAGTTGGACTTGAGCAGGTTCGACACGAGCGTTTCGTCCACGTGCGGCTCGCCCTGCGCGGCCTTGAGCAACGTGGCATCGGGCGCGTAGACGTCGGTCTCGATGTCGAGACGGTCGACGAGCAGGCCGTCGAGTTCATCGAGTTCGAGTTTGACGAAGGCGGCCGGCTCGACGAGGCGTACTTGTACGGCCGCGCCCGCCGCTTCCGACAGGTCTTGCTGAATCAGCGCGCGTGCGGCATCGACACTCGCCAGCTTGGTTTGTGCGAACGAGCCGAGATACAGCTTGAACGACTTCGATTCGACGATGTTGGGCGAGTCGGCCGGTACGATGGCGGTCAGCAGCGCAATCTGCGGTTTGCCCTTTTCGTTGAGCCATGAGAGTTCGTATCCGTTCCAGATGTCCGCGCCGAAAAACGGCAGGACATCGGGCACCCCGATGGCTGCGCGCGCCGGAGCGCGGGCGATCGGAAAGAGCAGGGACGGCGCGTATTGCTCGGTGTAGGCAACTTCTTTGCCGAGCGGAGATTGGTCAGGCGTTGTCATGATTTGCAATGCCACTGATGACGTGTCCGGTCGGGCTGACCCGCGCGGCCGACTCGCAGTGGCGTGTCTGATCGTCGAAGAAGAAATCGGGCTCGAACTCGCGCAGGAATGTGCCTTTGTCCAGCCCGCCCAGGAACATCGCCTCATCGATGTCGATTTGCCAGTCCATCAGCGTGCGAATGGCGCGTTCGTGCGCCGGGGCGGAGCGCGCCGTCACGAGTGCGGTACGGATTTTGACCGGGACTTCGTGACCCGCAAGCGTCTGCAAGCGGTGCAGTGCCAGCAACAACGGTTTGAACGGACCCGGCGGCAGCGGGGTGGCGGCGCGTTCGATTTCGTGTTGCTGGAACGCGTCGAGGCCGTTGCTCTGGAAGATCCGCTCGGCTTCGTCGGAGAAGAGCACCGCATCGCCGTCGAAGGCGATGCGGATTTCGCCGGGATGAAGCTCCGCTTTCTTGGCTGAATCGGGATACACGCGCGCTGCCGGAAAGCCGGCTGCCAGTGCACTGCGCACGTCGCGCTCGTTGGCCGACAGGAACAGGTGTGCGCCCAGCGCGTTGAGATACCCGAACGGATCGCGTCCGCGCGTGAACACGCCGCGCTCGATCTTGAGGTCGACCTGACGCGCGGAACGAAACACGCGCATGCCGCTCACGGGGTCGTTACGCGAGAGCACGACGACTTCGACGCGATGCTTGTCGATCTCGTTGCCTTCGTTGAACGCGAGCAGCTTTTTCACAAGCGGGAACGCCACACCGACCCGCGCGGGCACGTCGAGGCGTTCGAGCTGATAGCGCATGTAGGACTTGTCGTCGCCGTGCGCCACACCGGTCTCGTACACGCGGTTCTCTTCTTCGAAGTCGAACAGCGCGCGCGAGGATATCGCGACGACGAGTTTGTTTTCGAGCGAGATCGGCATGGTGGCGGCGTGGTCCTGTCGTGATCGGGTGGCGGGAGGCGTCTACGCGGTTCCGGCTTACGCGAGGAACAGTTTGTAGACGGGGTTATCGCTTTCGTCCCAGTAAGGATAGCCGAGCGTGGCAAGGAAGTCGCGGAACGCGGCTTTCTCGTTGTCCGGCACCTGAATACCCACGAGGATGTTGCTGTAGTCGGCCCCCTGATTCCGGTAATGGAACAGGCTGATGTTCCAGTTCGGGCTCATGGCCGAGAGGAATTTCATCAACGCACCGGGGCGCTCGGGGAACTCGAAGCGGTACAGCACTTCGTGGCTGGCGAGCGCCGAGCGGCCACCGACCATGTAGCGGATGTGCTGTTTGGACAACTCGTCGTTGGACAGGTCGAGCGTGGGGAAGCCGTGGCGCTCGAAACCCGCTTTGATGCGGTCGCCTTCGTCGCGATTGTGCATCTGGATACCCACGAAGATGTGGGCGCTCGACGCTTCGCTAATTCGGTAGTTGAACTCGGTCACATTGCGGCTGCCCACCACTTCGGTAAAGCGCTTGAAGCTGCCGCGCGCCTCGGGAATGGTGACGGCGAACACGGCTTCACGCGCCTCGCCGACTTCGGCACGCTCTGCTACGAAGCGCAGGCGGTCGAAGTTCATGTTCGCACCGGAGGTGACGGCCACGAGCGTTTCGCCTTTGAGCTTTTCGCGCTCGCTGTACAGCTTTGCGCCCGCTACGGACAGCGCGCCGGACGGTTCGAGCACGCTGCGGGTGTCCTGGAAGACATCTTTGATCGCGGCGCAGAGCTGGTCGGTATCCACGCGCACGACTTCATCGAGGTAGGCCTGGCACAGGCGGAAGGTTTCCGCGCCGACGTATTTCACGGCCGTGCCGTCGGCGAAGAGGCCAACGTCGCCCAGCAACACGCGCTCGCCTGCATGGATGGATTGGGCCATGGCATCGGAGTCGACCGATTGCACACCGATGATCTTGATCTCGGGGCGCACCGCTTTGACATAGGCGGCGATACCGGCTGCGAGACCGCCACCGCCGATGGGCACGAAGATGGCATGCAGCGGCCCCTGATGCTGGCGCAATATTTCCATGGCGATGGTGCCCTGGCCGGCGATGACGTCGGGATCGTCGAACGGCGGCACGAAGGTGAGGCCGCGTTCTTCCTGCAACGTCATGGCGTGAGCGTACGCGTCGCTATACGAGTCGCCCGCAAGCACGACTTCGACGGCGCGCCCGCCGTGGGTTTTCACAGCGTCGATTTTCAGTTGCGGCGTGGTGATCGGCATGACGATGACGGCTTTGCAGCCCAGACGTGCCGCCGAGTACGCCACACCCTGTGCATGGTTGCCGGCCGACGCGGTGAGCACACCGCGCTCGCGCTCGGCTTCGCTCAGGTTGGCCATCTTGTTGTACGCGCCCCGAATCTTGAAGGAGAACACCGTCTGGTTGTCTTCGCGCTTGAGATAAATTCGATTGTGCAGCCGCATGGATAGCGTGCGCGCCAATTCGAGTTCGCTTTCTTTAGCGACGTCGTAGACTTTTGCGGTCAGGATCTTCTTCAGGTAGTCGGGAGCTGCGTCGGACATGATTTAAGGCTTCTTCAGGTTAGGCACATCAAGGAACAAAAGGACAATGATAGACCAGCACGTCCGCTGGGGCGGTCGCGCTTGTCTCTCGGGAAAAAACGGGAAAGGGGAGTGCGCGCCCTAGCGAAGGTCGTCTGGGGTGTCGATGTCGCGCACGATTCCGGCGTCGTCGACATCGACGATCGTAATGTGCTCGCTAATCAACAGGTCGCGCGCGCCAATGTCGCCATCAAGGGCGGCCAGACGCGAGGTAAAGGCAGAACCGAACGCGACGGGATGGCCACGTTGTCCCTGGTAGCTCGGCGCGACGACGGCTTCGGGCGAGGTGAGCCCGCTGGCGATCGCACGCACGGTATTCGGGTGGATGTACGGCATGTCGGCCAGCGCAACGAGCCAGCCATCGAGATGCTCAAGCCCAGGGGGCGGATCTTCGTCGACGCCGGACTGGATGCCGGCAGCGAGCGTCGCACCCATGCCGCGCTTGGTCGCGCGGCTCATCACGACTTCGCAACCCGCCTGCAACAGCACGTTCTCCAACTCGGCCGAATCCGGACGCACCACCGCAATGACGCGCGGCAATACCGCCAGCAGCGCATGGGCGCTGGCAAGGGCAACGGATCGGTTCAGGGGATCTCCGGGCAGCGGCGCGAGCAGCTTGTTCCGGCGCCCAGCCGCATCGAAGCGGGTACCGAGTCCGCCAGCCAGTAGAATGGCCACGGGCGGCGTCAGGAGTCGGGTCATGGTCTCGCATTATGCGCCAGACTTTTTGATTCTGCCAAACGACGCGTGCTTGCGCCGCATTGCGCATGTGCCCACCGCCCGGTCGGTCACGGGGCGGGATTCGCCTTATTTCTCTATCGGTTTTGCTTTTTCCGGAGTTGCATGGAGTCGTTCATCACCTGGCTGCTAGGCGCGCTCGCACTGCCCGGCATCGGACTGCCAGCCATTTTTCTGGTGTCGTTTCTGTCCGCCACACTGCTGCCCATGGGCTCGGAACCCGCGCTATTCGGGTATGTGGCCCTCAATCCCCACATGTTCTGGCCCGCCATCGCCGTGGCAAGCGTGGGCAACACCGCCGGTGGCATGCTCGACTGGTGGATGGGCTTCGCCGCACGACGCGGCTTTGTACGCCTCAAGGCCCGCCGGCGGGCGCATGCTCGCGCTGCCGTGCTCGCCAGTGGGGGAGCTGCGACTGCCATCACCGTAGGCGTTGACGACGACGGCAAACGCGCCGACAGCAAAGCGCCAATGAATGAACGCTATCACCGCTGGATGCGCCGCTTCGGCCCACCCCTTCTCCTCCTCTCCTGGCTCCCCATCGTCGGCGACCCCTTCTGCTCCCTCGCAGGATGGCTTCGACTCCCCTGGCGCACCTGTCTCTTCTATATCGCCATCGGGAAGACACTCCGGTATATCGCTATTACTTACCTCATGCTTCGTGTGCCCGAGTCCTTTTGGCAGGGGTTTTTTGCGCCGTTCAAGCATTTGCTGGTCGGGTAAGGACGATTGGTATCCCTCCGCCTCGTCCTGCCACGCACCCCCCCCCCCCCCCCCCCCCCCCCCCCCCCAGAGTTCTGTCCGAAGTCCGGGGAGCGGGACTGGGGCCCCTTTCCGCCTCTCAGACATAAACCCAACTCGCTGCAGAAAGGGGCCCCAGTCCCGCTTTTCATCTCTCTTTCTTTGCCCCCCCCTCCCTCTCATCCTTACGCCTGCGTTACTTCGAACGGCAACGCTCGCTGCCGCTTACCCGTCAACCCAAAGAGCGCATTCGCATACGCCGGCGCTAACGGCGGTAAACCCGGCTCGCCCATGCCCGTCGGTGCATCCCCCGAGCTGACCACGTGCACACTGATCGCGGGCATGTCCGTCAACCGCGCCACCATGTACTGATGGAAGTTGCTCTGCTCCACTTCCCCATCCTTTAACGTGATGGCCGCACCCGGTAACGTCGTGCCCAATCCCATCAGCGCCGCACCCTCTACCTGTGCCGCCACCGTCAACGGATTGACCGCGAAATTGCAATGTACCCCCGCCGTCGCACTTATCAATCGCGGCGACCCATTTCGCATCTCAGCCACCACCACGTACGCCACCACGGAATCAAAGGACTCATGGACCGCCACGCCCCACGCTTGTCCCGCCGGCAACTTGGCCTTTCCATAACCCGAACGCTCCACCGCCAACGCCAACGCCTCACGGTGACGCGGATGCTTGTCCCCCATCAACGCATATCGATACGCCACCGGATCCTGCCCAGCATTCTTCGCCAACTCGTCTATCAGCGTCTCCATGACGAACGCCGTGTGTGTGTTGCCCACCGACCGCCACCACAACACCGGGACGTTGACCTGCGGACTGTGTAACGTCAGGCGCAATGGCACGGCGTACGGGGTTCCCAACACACCCTCCACACTGGTGCCGTCGATCCCGTTCTTGACCATCATCTTTTCAAACGGCGTGCCCTGCAAAATCGATTGGCCCACGATGGTGTGATTCCACGCCAGTACGTTGCCCTTGGCGTCAAGCCCGATCTCGGCTCGATGCACGTACATCGGGCGATAGTAGCCCCCGCGAATGTCGTCCTCGCGGCTCCAGATCACTTTGACCGGCTCACGATGCCCCGCGCGCCGCCACGCCTTCGCCACCTGTGCCGCCTCAACACCATAGTCCGACGTCGGCACCGCCCGGCGGCCAAATCCACCACCCGCCATCAAGGTGTGCAGCTTGACCTGCTCAGGCTTCAGGTCGAGGGTGCGCGCAATGGCCGCCTGATCGACGGTCTGGAATTGCGTGCCTGTCCACACTTCAGCCCCCCTGTCGGAGAGCTGCACGGTGCAGTTCAAAGGCTCCATCGGCGCATGCGCCAGATACGGGAAGCTGTACTCCGCCACGAGCGTTTTGGGAGCACCCTTGAGTTTGGAAATGTCCCCATCGATGGCGACCGTGCCCGGCGTCTTGGCCATCTCTCTGAATTTGGCCAACTGCGCTGTGGTGTCTACGTGCTCTACGCTACCGGTGTCCCATGTGGCATTGAGCGCGTCACGGCCAGTCTTGGCCTGCCAGTAACCATCGGCTATCACGGCCACCGCAGTGCCGCCTCGATCGTCCGGGATCTCCAGCACGTCGCGCACACCCTTGACCGCACGCGCCGCTTTGGCGTCGAAGCGCTTGACTTTCGCACCGAAGACGGGCGGACGCGCAACGACGGCCACTTTCAGGTTCGGCAGCTTGAAGTCCATGCCGTACATCGGCACGCCGGTAGATTTGGCACGCGCATCGAGCCGGCCCGTCGGCTTGCCGAGCAATCGGAACGCCGACGGATCTTTGAGGGCAACGTCAGCCGGCACCGGCAGTGCCTGCGCACGCGCGGCGAGGCTGCCGTACGTGGCGCGCTGGCCGTTCGGACCCAGCACGACGCCGTTTTCGGTGCGCAACTGCGCCGCCGGAACTTTCCATTGCTGCGCGGCAGCCGCGATGAGCATGGCGCGCGCAGATGCCCCGATGCGCCGGTACTGAAGCCACGAGTGGGCAACGGAACCGGAGCCGCCCGTCATCTGGATGCCGAACAGCGGGTCTTTGTAGACATCGGCCGCAGGCGCCAGTTCGCTTCGCACCTTGGACCAGTCGCAATCGAGTTCTTCCGCGACGAGCATGGGCAGCGCTGTCTGCACCCCCTGTCCGAAATCGAGGCGGTTGACCTGGATGGTGACGGTATTGTCCGTGCCAATATGTACGAACGCCGACGGTACGACGGGCGTGGCCGCCGCCCCCTGCGCACTGGCAGTGCGCACCGCGCCGGGCAGCGACATCTCGAGCATCAGGCCGCCGGCAGCAATCGCCGACGTCTTGAGAAACGCACGGCGCGTCAGGCCGGTGAAGTCGCCCACAGCCACGCCGGGGCGCTGGGAAAAACGAAGTTCACGCATGGTGATTTTCTCCTCGCCTCAGGCCAGCGACGCCGCAGCGTCTTTGATGGCCGCCCGAATGCGGGCGTAGGTGCCGCAGCGGCAAATATTGCCAGCCATGGCTGCGTCGATCTGCTCGTCGTTCGGCTGCTTGTTCTCGCGCAGCAACGCAGCGGCAGACATGATCTGGCCGCTCTGGCAGTAACCGCACTGGGGCACGTCGTGCTTGACCCAGGCATCCTGCACGGCGCGTCCGACAGGATCTGCACCAACGTTTTCAATGGTGGTGACTTTTTTGCCCGCGACGGCGGAAATCGGGGTGATGCAGCTCCGGATGGGCGCACCGTCCAGATGCACGGTGCACGCACCACACAGCGCCATGCCACAACCGAACTTGGTGCCGGTCATATTGAGCGCATCGCGCAAGGTCCAGAGCAAGGGCGTGGCAGGGTCGACATCGACCTGCACGGGACGGCCGTTCAGTTGAAACGTAACCATAGAGACACCTCTTGACGGGTGGATGGATCGGGGGACCGCCCAAACATACTCCCATTCGTTGGAAATTTCAGCCCAGAAATGTGGTGTAAGTCGTTGTGTTTAAATGGATATAGCGCTATACGGGGATTGCGCGATCGCCTTGGTGGATTCGTGGAGCGAGCGGTTGTGGACGCACCATCAACGCTGCAATGAATCTGCCGGGGCGCGGCGGAGGAGGGGGGCGGAGGGGAATCGCGCGCCACCAAGGGGGAATTCGCTGCGGCCCCGACGTGTTGCGGTGCAATGAAGTACAATTCTGACTACATTCCCCTACCAACACTTTCCAAGCCGGAAGAAAGATCTGGGCATGCGCACCAACTGCCTCACCCCTCTGTGCTTCTGCTCGATGACCGGACACGATTCGTCATCGACGTTTTCGCACGGCAGTCGTCGATCTCGCTGACCGCAGATCGTCTGTTGCCGGCGCGCGCGCATCCGTCGCGTCTGCCGCCGGCATTCCTAGCGCATACCCGATTTTGACTTTCGGCGCGTCTCGCGAGACGAACGCCGACGGCGGATGCACCGCCGCACCTGACGAGCCCGACAAGATGAACGCACCCTTGCCTGCCTTCGAGCCGCACGACGCAAAGCATGCCGTAGCCGCACAACCCGCGCGGCTGCGCGAGATTCCCTATAACTACACGTCGTTTTCGGATCGCGAAATCGTCATGCGCCTGCTGGGCGCCGACGCCTGGGCCATCCTCGACGAACTCCGCGCAGAGCGCCGTACCGGCCGCTCGGCCCGCATGCTGTATGAAGTCCTCGGCGACATCTGGGTGGTTCGCCGCAATCCCTATCTGCAAGACGACCTGCTCGACAATCCGAAGCGTCGCAAGCTGCTGATCGACGCCCTCGATCACCGGCTCAACGAGATCGACAAGCGTCGTCGTGCCGATGTGGCCGAGCACGCCGATGCAACTGGCCGCGAGCGCGCCGCCCGCGTGGAGCAACTGGAAGCGGCCGCTCGCCGCGCCGTAGCGGATTTCGCCGCCGAGTTTGGCAAGATGGCCGATCTGCGCCGCCGCGCAAAGAAGGTGCTCGGCCGCACGACCGCTCACGACAACATCAAGTTCGACGGACTGTCGCGTGTCTCGCATGTGACGGACGCCACCGACTGGCGCGTGGAGTACCCGTTCGTCGTGCTCACACCGGATAGCGAGGCCGAGATGGCGGCGCTGGTGAAGGGCTGCTTCGAACTCGGACTGACGGTTATTCCGCGCGGAGGCGGCACCGGCTATACGGGCGGCGCGATTCCGCTCACGCCGTTCTCGGCCGTCATCAATACGGAAAAACTCGAGCAGCTCGACGAGGTCGAATATTCGGTCCTGCCGGGCGTCGACAAGCCGGTGCCGACGATTTTCTCGGGCGCAGGTGTGGTAACGCGCCGTGTCGCCGAAGCCGCCGAACGCGCCGGTCTGGTGTTCGCGGTTGACCCGACGTCGATCGACGCGTCGTGCATCGGCGGCAACGTGGCGATGAACGCCGGTGGCAAGAAGGCCGTGCTGTGGGGCACGGCGCTCGATAACCTCGCGTGGTGGCGTATGGTCGACCCGCAAGGCAACTGGCTTGAAGTCACCCGCCACGATCACAATCTCGGCAAGATTCACGACATTCCGGTCGCTCGCTTCGAATTGAAGTGGTTCGATGGCAATCAGGCGCCCGGCGCTGTGCTGCTCAAGACGGAAATGCTGGAGATCGAGGGCAAGCGCTTCCGCAAGGAAGGCCTCGGCAAGGACGTCACGGACAAGTTCCTCGCCGGTCTGCCCGGCATTCAGAAGGAAGGCTGCGACGGGCTGATCACGAGCGCACGCTGGATTCTGCACAAGATGCCAGCGCACACGCGCACGGTCTGTCTGGAGTTCTTCGGCCAGGCGAAGGAAGCCATTCCGAGCATCGTCGAAATCAAGGACTACATGTTCGCCCAGACGGCCTCGGGCGGTGCGATTCTGGCCGGCCTCGAACATCTGGACGAACGTTATCTGCGCGCCGTGGACTATGCCACGAAGTCGAAGCGCAACGCGTTCCCGAAGATGGTGCTGATCGGCGATATCGTCGGTGACGACGACAACGCGGTCGCACAGGCGACGTCGGAAGTCATTCGCATGGCCAACGGCAAGAGCGGCGAAGGCTTCGTCGCCGTGTCGGCCGAAGCCCGCAAGAAGTTCTGGCTCGACCGCTCGCGTACCGCCGCCATCGCGCGCCACACCAACGCCTTCAAGATCAACGAAGACGTGGTGATCCCGCTGCCGCGCATGGGCGAGTACACGGATCACATCGAACGCATCAACATCGAACTGTCGCTCAAGAACAAGCTGCAACTGGTCGATGCGCTCGAAACGTTCTTCGAAGCCGGCAATCTGCCGCTGGGCAAGACCGACGACGCGAACGAAATTCCGTCGGCCGAACTGCTCGAAGATCGCGTGCAGACGGCGCTTACGCTGCTGCGCGACGTGCGCGCACGTTGGGTGTTTCTGCGCGATCACTTCGAACTGCCGCTGGCCGAGGCGATTCCGCTGCTCAATCGTCACGGCATCCGCGACATGAACGTGGCGCTGAACGACCGGCTGAACAAGCAGCCGCAAACACGTCTGATCGATCTGCTGCAAGATCGTACGATCCGCGTGTCGTGGAAGCAGGAAATTCGCGCCGAACTGCGCCAGATTTTCACGGGCGGCGAGTTCAAGCCGATCCTCGACGAAGCGCAAGCCATTCACAAGCGCGTGCTGCATGGCCGTGTGTTCGTCGCGCTGCATATGCACGCGGGCGACGGCAATGTGCACACGAATATCCCGGTGAACTCGGATAACTACGAGATGCTCCAGGACGCGCACAAGGCGGTGGCTCGCATCATGGGCATCGCGCGCTCGCTCGACGGTGTGATCTCGGGCGAACACGGCATCGGCATCACCAAGCTGGAGTTCCTGACGCAAGAAGAGATCGGCGAATTCCGCGCGTACAAGCAACGCGTGGACCCGGAAGGGCGCTTCAACAAGGGCAAGCTGCTCGACCTGCCCGACCTGCCCGCCGATCTGCGCAATGCCTATACGCCCAGCTTCGGGCTGATGGGCTACGAGTCGCTCATCATGCAGCAGTCGGACATCGGGGCGATTGCCGACAGCGTGAAGGACTGCCTGCGCTGCGGCAAGTGCAAGCCGGTGTGTGCCACGCACGTGCCGCGCGCGAATCTGCTGTACAGCCCGCGCAACAAGATTCTCGCAACTTCGCTGCTCATCGAGGCGTTCCTGTACGAGGAACAGACGCGCCGCGGTGTGTCGATCAAGCACTGGGACGAGTTCAACGATGTGGCCGATCACTGCACGGTTTGCCACAAGTGCGTCACGCCCTGCCCGGTGAAGATCGACTTCGGCGACGTGACGATGAACATGCGCAACCTGCTGCGCAAGATGGGCAAGAAGAAGTTCAATCCGGGCGCTGCCGCCGGTATGTTCTTCCTGAACGCCACCCGTCCGGAAACGATCAACATCACCCGAAAGGTGATGATCGACTGGGGTTACAAAGCCCAGCGTTTCGGCGCGGACATCTTCAAGAAAATCGCGAAGAAGCAGACGGCGCACCCGCCTGCGACGGTCGGCAAGCCGCCCCTGCGCGAGGAGGTGATCCACTTCGTGAACAAGAAGATGCCAGGCAATCTGCCGAAGAAGACGGCGCGCGCACTGCTCGACATCGAAGACAACAAGGTGGTGCCGATCATCCGCAATCCGAAGACCACCACGGTGGATTCGGAAGCGGTGTTCTACTTCCCCGGTTGCGGCTCGGAGCGTCTGTTCTCGCAGGTCGGACTGGCCACGCAAGCCATGCTCTGGCATGTGGGCGTGCAGACGGTGCTGCCGCCGGGCTATCTGTGCTGCGGTTATCCGCAGCGCGGCTCGGGGCAGGGCGATAAGGCCGAGAAGATCGTGACGGACAATCGCGTGTTGTTCCACCGTATGGCGAACACGCTGAACTACCTCGACATCAAGACGGTGGTCGTGTCGTGCGGCACTTGCTACGATCAACTCGCGGGCTATGAATTCGAGAAGATCTTCCCGGGCTGCCGCATCATCGATATCCATGAATACCTGCTCGAGAAGGACGTGAAGCTCGCAGGCGTGAACGGCACGCGCTACATGTATCACGACCCCTGCCACACGCCGATCAAGACGATGGACCCGGTCAAGCTCGTGAACCAGTTGATGGGCAGCGAGAACGACGGCTACAAGATCGAGAAGAACGATCGCTGCTGCGGCGAATCGGGTACGCTGGCGGTCACGCGCCCCGACATCTCGACGCAGATCCGCTTCCGCAAGGAAGAGGAAATGCGCAAGGGGGCCGCGAAGCTGCGTGCAGATGGCAAGGTCGGCGATGTCAAGATCCTCACGAGCTGTCCGTCGTGCCTGCAAGGTCTGTCGCGCTATAACGAAGACGCTAACGTCACGGCCGACTACATCGTCGTCGAGATCGCCAAGCATGTACTGGGCGAAGAATGGCTGGTGGATTACGTCAAGGATGCAAACAACGGCGGTATCGAACGCGTGCTGGTCTGATGCACCTCCTGGGGACGCGGCCGATGCTTGACCGACGGGCCACGGAGGTGGCATGGAAGTAGTCTATACAGCACTCGTCCTGCTGTTCGTGGTGGCGCTGACCGGCGTGCTGGTCAGCTTCATGCGATTCCTGCCGGTACCGCTCGTGCAGATCGCCGTGGGCGCCGCGCTCGCCTATCCGGGCGCGGGGCTGCACATCGATCTGGACCCCGAGATTTTCTTCCTGCTGTTCATCCCGCCGTTGCTCTTCGCCGACGGCTGGCGCATGCCCAAACGCGAGTTCTGGCATCTGCGCGTGCCGATCGTCGCCATGGCGCTGGGCCTGGTGATCTTCACCGTGCTCGGTGTGGGTTATTTCATCCACTGGATGATTCCGTCGATTCCGCTCGCCGTGGCGTTCGCGCTCGGCGGCGTGCTCTCGCCGACCGACGCCGTGGCTGTCTCCGCGCTCACCGGACGCATGCGCATGCCCACGCGGCTGATGCACGTGCTCGAAGGCGAGGCGATGATGAACGACGCGTCGGGCCTCGTCGTCTTCAAGTTCGCACTCGTTGCCGCTACCACGGGACTCTTCTCCATCGGCAGCGCGACGTTCTCTTTTTTCGTCATCGCGCTGGGCGGACTGCTCGCCGGCTGGGCCGTGACGTGGCTCTTCACGCAGTTCCACCGCCGGGTGATGCACGCGTCCACGGAGGAGCCCGCCACTGTCGTGCTGCTTCTGCTGCTGCTACCGTTCGCCGCCTATTTGCTGGCCGAACACTTCGGTTTTTCCGGCATTCTCGCGGCCGTGGCCGCCGGCATGGCGGTCAGCTCGACCGACCTGCTCAACTCTCGCACAGCGACGCGCATTCTCGGTAACGGCGTGTGGTCGATGCTCGAGTTCGTGTTCAACGGCGCCGTGTTCGTGCTGCTCGGGCTGCAATTGCCGGATATCGTGCGCGCTGCGCTGCGCCCAGGCGAGCCTCTGTGGGGTACGCTCACGAATCTGGGCGAACTGATGTTCTACGTCGGCGCGATTTCGGCGGTTCTCATCGTGCTGCGCTTCTGCTGGGTGTGGGTGGCGTGGCGGGCGATGTATTTCCTCGGCATGCGGCGCGGTGAAATCACGATGAAGCCCGGCATGCGCTTTACCAGCGTGACGGCCCTCTCGGGCGTGCGCGGCGCGGTGACGTTGGCCGGTGCACTCTCGGTGCCGCTGGCATTGCCCGGCGGGGCGCCGTTCCCAGGACGCGATCTGCTGATCTTTCTGGCCGCCGGCGTGATCCTGCTTTCGCTGATCGGGGGCAGTGTCGGTTTGCCGATCTTGCTGCGGGGCGTGCGCTGGCCTGCGGAAGACATGCGTAATCGCGAGTTGAGCGAAGCGCGACTCGCGGCCTCGGAGGCCGCCATCCGGGCCATCGAATCGTTGCAGAAAGTGATCGCCAAGTCGGGCGACGAACTCGATACCGCCGTTTGTGCCGAAGCCGCCGCGCGGGTCATGGGACGCTATCGCCGCACGCTCAACGTGTCGAGCGCCACCGACGAAATGCGCGCGCGTGCGGTGCGCGAGGTCGAAGTCGAGCGCCGGTTGCGGGCGGCGTCGCTGCAAGCCGAGCGCGTGGAGCTGTCGCGTTTGCGCATTACCCATCGAATCAACGACGAGACGTTGCGCGAGTTGCTCAGCGAAATCGATTTCGCCGAACTCGCGCTCGGATCGGTTGACCCAGCCACTGGCAAGCGCAAGAAGAGCAGAAAACGCTGACGCGAGCCGCTTCCGGTGGCGGTGCCGGCGTCGGCGCATGGCAGGCTAACAAAGGGAGAACAATCATGGAGTGTCCGTTTTGCACGGGGGATGGCGGGGAAGTCGTGTGGCGCGATCCGGTGCTGCGCGTGGTGCTCGCGAACGAACCCGGCTATCCCGGCTTCGCGCGGGTGATCTGGCATGCCCATGTCGCTGAAATGAGCGATTTGCCCGAAGCCGCGCGCGAACACGTGATGCGTGTGGTGTTTGGCGTCGAGACCGCCCTGCGCACGGTGATGTCGCCCGATAAGGTCAATGTGGCCAGTCTGGGCAATAGGGTGCCGCATGTGCATTGGCATGTGATTCCGCGATATCGGGACGATGTCCATTTCCCCGACTCGGTCTGGAGTGCGCCGCAACGCGAGGTGCCGCAGCCAGTGCTGGCCGAACGCGCGGCCTGGATGCCCGCGCTGCGCGGGGCTATCGTGGCAGAATTGGGCCGTGTTCCGGCGTGGCCGGCATGACCGTTGGAACCTGAGCAGCTATACTGCCGGCCGATGTGCCGCCTGTCGGCACACCGACTGATTCTTCTGGAGCAAGACAATGGCTGGGCTGGAGAAAGACACGCCGATTCCCGTTTCCCTGACGCTGCATCGCGCATCAAAGGTGCTGGAACTTGGTTACGAGGACGGCACACACTACCGCCTGCCGTTCGAATTGCTGCGCGTGCTCTCGCCGTCGGCGGAAGTGCGCGGTCACGGGCCGGGGCAGGAGACGCTGCAAACCGGCAAGCGTGACGTTACGCTGAACGGTCTCGAGCCCATCGGCAACTACGCGGTGCGGCCGGTCTTTTCGGACGGTCACGACACCGGCATCTATTCGTGGGATTACCTCTACGAGCTGTGCGTGCGTCAGGACGCCCTGTGGCAGGAATATCTGGACAAGCTCGCGGCGGCGGGCGTCGACCGCGACACGCCGATGCCGTCGCCGGCTGCCGGCGGCTGCCACCACCATTGAGGCCCCGGCGGGGCGCCCACAGAGTGGGCACCCGCTTACATGATTTTGGAGATTGCAATGGGCCAACAGACCCACTTCGGTTATGAAACCGTCGACGAGAAGGAAAAGGCCGGCAAGGTTGCCGAGGTGTTCCATTCGGTGGCGAGCAAGTACGACATCATGAACGACCTGATGTCGGGCGGTCTGCACCGGATCTGGAAGGCCTTCACGATCGGGCGCGCTGCCGTGCGCCCCGGCTTCAAGGTGCTCGACATCGCGGGTGGCACCGGCGACCTGTCGAAGGCGTTCGCCCGTGCCGCGGGCCCGACCGGCGAGGTCTGGCTCACCGACATCAATGAATCCATGCTGCGCGTGGGCCGCGATCGCCTGCTCGACGCGGGCATCGTCACCCCGACGCTGCTGTGCGACGCCGAGAAACTACCGTTCCCGTCGAATTATTTCGATGTGGTGACCGTGGCGTTCGGCCTGCGCAACATGACCCACAAGGACGCCGCCCTCGCCGAAATGCGCCGTGTCATCAAGCCGGGCGGCAAGGTGATGGTGCTGGAGTTCTCGAAAGTCTGGCAACCGCTGGAAAAGGCGTACGACGCCTATTCCTTCAAGGTGTTGCCGTGGCTGGGTTCGCGCATTGCAGGCGACGCCGAGAGCTACCGCTATCTGGCCGAGTCGATCCGCATGCACCCCGATCAGGAAACGCTCAAGACGATGATGGAAGAGGTCGGTCTGGAGCGCGTGGAGTACCACAACCTGAGCGCCGGCGTGGTCGCGCTGCATATCGGACGCAAGTTCTGACGCGTCGGAAAACTAAGTACTCACTCACCTGATTCGACTCAGCGCCTCGGTTTGCGGAAAAATTCCGCGCCGGGGCGCTTCTCTAAGTACAAGCTAATTTTGCTGTGGCAGAATCGGTCGTCGCCTAGTCTGGTTTCAATACGTAAAAAAAGTACTGAACCATTCGGGGCGACGCATGTCTGTAGACAGCAACCTATAAACTCCACGGAGAGACCAGAACGATGTTCCAGTTCCTGAAAAACAAGCTGTTGTTGGGCGTAGTGGCCGGCGTATTGGCGGTCGGCATGACGATCGCGGATGCCGATGCCAAACGCGTTGGCGGCGGCCGGAGCATCGGCAAGCAGTCCAACACCGTGACGCAACGCCAGCAAACGCCGCAACAACCGACGCAAGCCGCGCCGGGCACAGCGCCGCAGCAAGCCGCGCCGGCTGCCGCAGGTGCGGGGGCCGCAGGGGCAGCCGCCGCCAAGCCGGCCAATCGCTGGCTCGGCCCGATCGCCGGTCTGGCCGCTGGCCTCGGTATCGCGGCGCTGCTGTCGCACTTCGGTATGGGCGGGGCCTTCGCGAGCATGATGGCCAACGTCATCATCATTGCGCTGATCGCTTTCGCCGCCATGTGGCTGATCCGTCGTTTCCGCGGCAATAAGTCGCAGTCGCAGACGCCGGCCTATGCCGGCGCAGGCAACGATGCGTCGAACAACTCCCTGCGTCAGTCGTGGGACAGCCAGCAGCAACCGTCGTCGCAACCGGCGCCGTTGGCTCAGCCGTCGCTGTCGGCTGTGCCGGCTGCCGGTGCTGCCACTGCTGCCGCCGCTGCCCCGTTCGGGGTGCCGGCAGGCTTCGACGTTGAGGGCTTCCTGCGTAGTGCCAAGGTGTACTTCAATCGTCTGCAAGCCGCATGGGACAAGGGCGATCAGGCCGATATCAACGAGTTCACCACGCCGCAGATGTTCGCGGAAATCAAGATGGACCTCGAAGAGCGCGGCAAGTCGACCAACCGTACGGACGTCGTGCAACTCGACGCCGAACTGCTCGGCATCGAGCAAACGGCCGCCGAGTACATGGCAAGCGTCCGCTTCTCGGGCCTGATCCGCGAAGCCGAAGGCGCAGCGGCCGAGCCGTTCAACGAGGTGTGGAACCTGACCAAGCCGGTCGCCGGCAGCGGTGGCTGGGTGCTCGCCGGAATTCAGCAGCTCTAAGCCTCGCGCCGTTTTTGCCGTAACCTGCCTTACAATGAGAGCCCGCGTTTGAAGCGCGGGCTCTTTTGTTTTTGCCGTCCGCAATGCATCGTCGGGCGGCGTCTTTCGGTACGACCGGTGTTCAGTCCGGCCGGCCGCCAAGCTCATGACCGTCGCCGCCAAAGCCTTTGCCGCCACCGTGAACCACCTGCTTGCCCGCGAACCGTGGGCGCGCGAGCGCTTGCGCCATCATATCGGCGCGTCTGCCCGGCTCGCGATGTCGGCTATCGACCTGCGTCTTCGTGTGGGTGACGACGGCTACCTCGCCGCCGCCGAGGCCGACCTGCCCTGCGACGTCAGCATCTCGGTGCCACCGTCGGCGCTCGCCGATTTCGCGGGGGGCGGTCAGGCCGCCGTCATGCGTCACGTCAAGATCGAAGGCGATGCCGAGTTTGCCAACACCGTGTCGTATCTTGCCCAGCACCTGCGCTGGGAGGTGGCGGAAGACTTGAGCAAGGTCATCGGCGACGCTGCCGCCCATCGGGTGACGCAGACCGGCAAGGCCGCCGTGGCCACCGCGCGCCGCACCGGCGACACGCTGGCACGATCGCTCGCGGATTACCTCGTGGAAGAGAATCCGTTGCTCGTGGCGCGTGGGCGCCTCGACGCGATACGCAACGATATCGGCACATTGCGCGACGACCTCGCGCGTCTGGAGAAACGCATCGAAAAGCTCGAACGCCAGAAGGGCGTGCGCAACAACGCGCCCGCCCCGGCATCCCGCACTCAGGGAGGCCGCTGACCGATGCGTCTTCTGCGCCTGATCAAGATCTTTTTCGTCTGCTATCGATACGGGCTCGATGAGCTGGTGCTCTCGAGCATTCCCCATCCCTTCGCGCGCGGGGTGTTGCGCGTGCTGTCGTTCGGACGCAGCGGGCTGAAAGCCCCGCGCGGCGAACGCCTGCGCCTCGCCCTCGAATCGCTGGGCCCGATCTTCGTGAAGTTCGGACAGGTGCTCTCGACGCGTCGCGATCTGATGCCGCCCGACATTGCGCAGGAGCTGGCCCGACTGCAGGATCAGGTGCCGCCGTTCGATCCCGAGGTGGCGCGCGCCGCCATCGAGAAGTCGCTGGGGCACCCGCTCGAAGAGGTGTTCGTGGAGTTCGAGCGCACGCCGGTTGCGAGCGCGTCGATTGCGCAGGTGCACTTCGCACGCATTCGTCACGGCGAACATGCGGGCAAGGAAGTCGCCGTCAAGGTGCTGCGCCCGAACATGCTCGGCGTGATCGACAGCGATCTGGCCCTCATGCGCGATCTGGCGGGCTGGGTGGAGCGCCTGTGGCCGGATGGCAAGCGTCTGAAGCCGCGCGAGGTGGTCGCCGAATTCGACAAATATTTGCATGACGAACTCGATCTGATGCGCGAAGCCGCCAACGCAGCGCAGCTTCGCCGCAATTTCCTCGACTCGGGCATGTTGATGGTGCCCGAGATCTACTGGGAGTTCAGCTCCAGCTTCGTTCTCGTGATGGAACGGATGCACGGGGTGCCGATTAGCCAGATCGAAGTGCTGCGCGAGGCGGGTGTCGATCTGAAGAAGCTCGCACGCGAGGGCGTCGAGATTTTCTTTACGCAGTTCCTGCGCGACGGCTTTTTCCACGCCGATATGCACCCAGGCAACATTCTTGTCAGCCTCGACCCCGCAACGTTCGGCCGTTACATCGCGCTTGATTGCGGCATCGTCGGCGCGCTGTCCGAATTCGACAAGAATTATCTGGCCCAGAACTTCCTCGCGTTCTTCCGTCGCGACTACCACCGGGTGGCTTCGCTGCACCTCGAGTCGGGCTGGGTGCCGCAGGATACGCGCGTCGAAGAGCTGGAAGGGGCCATTCGCGCAGTCTGCGAACCGTACTTCGACCGGCCGCTCAAGGAAATTTCGCTGGGGCTGGTGCTCATGCGTCTGTTCCAGACGTCGCGCCGGTTCAATGTCGAGATTCAGCCGCAACTCGTGCTGCTGCAAAAGACGCTGCTCAATATCGAAGGACTCGGTCGTCAGCTCGATCCGGATCTGGATCTGTGGAAGACGGCCAAGCCGTTCCTCGAGCGCTGGATGGCCGAGCAGATCGGCCCGCGCGGCTGGCTCGAACGCCTGAAGACCGAGGTGCCGCAGTGGAGCAAGACGATGCCGCAACTGCCGCGTCTCATTCATCAGGCGCTGGCGGCCCATGCACGTCCGCAAGACGACACGCTGCTGCTTGCGCTGCTGCAGGAGCAACGCCGCACCAACCGGCTGCTGACGGGCGCGTTCTGTCTGGTGGGCGGGCTCGCCATCGGCGTGTTGGCGGCCTTCGCCTGGCTCTATAGCTGATTCTCGAACAGGAGCCGACGGTGCCCTTCGCTCGGAAGATATCTGCCATGCCCGCCGCACCTCGCGGCGATGACCGCCCGGAAGCGGGCGGGGCACCCGTGCCATCAACGGCGCCGTCGACGGCATCCGTGCCATCCGCACCCTCTTTTTCCCACCGCGATCCGTCGCGTGCGGAATTCTGGGATGAACGCTTCGCAAACGCGTTCATGCCGTGGGATGCCGCCGGTGTGCCGCAGGCGCTGCGCGATTTCGTGGCGGCAGAGAGCGCACCGCGCGCCACGCTGATTCCAGGCTGCGGCGCGGCGTACGAAGCGGCGTGGCTCGACGCACAAGGCTGGCCTGTGCGGGCCATCGATTTCTCTCCGGTCGCCGTCGAATCGGCGCAAGCCCAACTGGGGCCGCGTGCATCGCTTGTCGAGCAGGCCGATTTCTTCACCTACACCCCACCGTTCGCGCTCGACCTGATCTACGAGCGGGCGTTTCTCTGCGCCTTGCCTCGCACACTTTGGCAGGACTATGCCCGCCGCATGGCGCAACTGCTGCCGCAAGGGGCGCGTCTGGCCGGATTCTTTTTCCTCAAAGAGACGGTAAAAGGCCCGCCGTTCGGCATCGCGCCCGACGCGCTTGACACCCTGCTGGCCCAGGACTTCGTCTGCGAGACGAATCGGCAGGTCGACGACTCGGTGCCGGTCTTCGCCGGGGCCGAGCACTGGATGGTCTGGCGCCGCCGCTGAGCCGCAACCTGCTGTTGCGGCGAACTGACCGCAGCCAAGCGTTGATGCCAACTGCCGGTAAGTCGCCCCAGACATTGGGCATTTCCCGATATTTGCCATGATCCGCGGGGGGAATTGTGATTTTTTCCCCGCACGTCTTTCGCGCCGCTATAATCGGCCGGAAATTTTTTCGCCAGGTGGCAAAACGGGCGCCCCCGAGTGCTGAATCGCATCAGCCCCGTCATGCTCGACCTGATTTTCTGTTGCCCGGAAGGCTGCGGCCCAAGGCTCGGTATCGTTAGCTCGCGCGGCGGCTTCATGCGGCCGGATCATGCCCGCAGCTGACGCCGCTCTGCCAAGACCGTCGCCCTGGGGCTTGGCTGGGGCCGCGTTATGCTGATCTGGTTTGTCATTCTGTATTGGGTCATTTCGGTGGCCATCGGGCTGTTGGCCGCCCTCAAGGTCCGCAATACCAAGGATTTCACCGTCGCCGGCCGCCGTCTGCCCTACGGCATGGTCGTTGCCGTCGTGTTCGCCACGTGGTTCGGCTCGGAAGCGGTGCTCGGCATCCCCGCCACCTTCCTCGGAGAAGGCCTGCGCGGCGTGGTCTCCGATCCGTTCGGGTCGTCGATGTGTCTGGTTCTCGTGGGCATGTTCTTTGCCCGCAAGCTGTATCGCATGAACCTGATGACGATCGGCGACTTCTACAAGCTCAAGTACAACCGCACGGTCGAACTCGTGACCAGCATCGCCATCGTGATCTCGTACCTCGGCTGGGTCGGTGCGCAGATCAAGGCGTTGGGCCTCGTGTTCCATACCGTGTCGGGCGGTGCGATGTCGGAGCCGACGGGCATGATCATCGGCGCGATCTCGGTGCTGGCCTACACGCTGCTCGGCGGCATGATCTCGGTGGCGGTGACCGACTTCATCCAGATGATCATCATCGTCGTCGGCCTCATGTACATCGCCGTGGTCGTCTCGGGTATGGTGCCGGGCGGGGCGAGCGCCGTGATCGCGCACGCCTCGGAGGCCGGCAAGTTCGTGTTTCTGCCTGAGATGAATCCTGCGGACGTATTGGCGTTCATTGCGGCCGGTGTGACCATGATGTTCGGATCGATTCCGCAGCAGGACGTGTTCCAGCGTGTCATGTCGTCCAAGTCGGAGAACATCGCGGTGTCCGGCTCGGTGACGGGCGGCGTGCTGTATTTCTTCTTCACCTTCATCCCGATCTTCCTCGCCTACTCGGCGCTGCTGATTGCCCCGTCGATGGTGCAGAAATACATCGGTACCGATCCGCAACAGATTTTGCCGCAGTTGGTGCTTACTAGTGTGCCGATCGTCGCCCAGGTGATGTTCTTCGGTGCACTGCTCTCGGCGATCAAGAGCTGCGCGTCGGCCACGCTGCTGGCGCCGTCGGTGACGTTTGCCGAGAACGTCGTTCGCCCGATGCTCAAGGGCCGTATCGACGACAGGCACTTGCTGCGCCTCATGCGTATCGTCGTGCTGTGCTTCACGGCGCTCGTGCTGGTGTATGCGCTGAATTCGAAGGCATCGATCTTCCAGATGGTCGAAAGCGCGTACAAGGTCACGCTCGTGTGCTGCTTCGTGCCCCTGGCCTTCGGTCTGTACTGGAAGCGTTCGAGTTCGCTGGGCGGCACGCTGGCCGTCTTCTTCGGGCTGATCGTGTGGATCGCCTGCGAAGCGATGGCGCCCGACGCGCTGGTGCCGCCGCAACTGGCCGGTTTGCTGGCGTCGATCACCGGTATGGTGCTCGGTTCGCTCCTGCAACCCGCGTCGGCGCGCGATCAGCCGCCGGAGCAGCAGATTTCGACGATCTGACGGCGTGCGACGGCAGGTGGTGTGCCCGCTACGCCAAGTGCGGGCACGCTGCCGTCTTGATCTTGCGCGGCTGTGGCCCCATATATCTCCGACAAATCCCGAAAGCCTTGTGAAGCGGTTATAATTCAAGGCTTTGCGCGCCTTTTTCCGTCGGAAGAATCATGCCTATCTACGCTTATCGTTGCGAAACATGCGGTTTCGCCAAGGATGTGCTGCAAAAAATGAGCGATGAACCGCTCTCCCAATGCCCGGAATGCGGCAAGGACACGTTTCGCAAGCAGGTGACTGCGGCCGGGTTCCAGCTCAAGGGGTCGGGATGGTATGTGACTGACTTCCGCGGTGGTTCGGGCGGCACGAGTGCCCCGGCTGCCGGGGCATCGTCGTCCGCAGCGGCACCGGCAGCATCGTCGGGCGAGAGCGCGTCGTCGGCATCGTCGTCCGGCGGCGAGTCGTCCGGCACCCCGTCGGCAAGCTGTGGCGGCGGTTGCGCCTGCCACTGAACGAGACAAACGAGACAAGACACTGCACGCCGAGCCTGGCGGCCTGGCGTGCAATAGTACCGAAGCCGCCCCGGGCGCCTCTGGCGTCTGGCGCTGTGAAACCCTGCTGATACCCCGTAGCCGCCAATATTCGCGAGTCCTGCCATGAGCGTTAAGAAACCCGCGCTGAAGACGATTTTCCTCACCGGCCTGCTGGTGCTGGTGCCTCTCGCCATCACGCTGTGGGTACTGGGTCTGATCATCGGTACGATGGATCAGACCTTGCTGCTGCTGCCGGACGAATGGCAGCCGTCGCGCCTCATCGGCATGCGCGTGCCGGGCTTCGGCGTGGTGGTCACGCTGGCGTTCGTTTTCGTCGTCGGTCTTCTGGCGCATAATTTCATCGGCCAGAAGCTGGTCGGCTGGTGGGAGGCCGTTCTGACGCGCATTCCCATCGTTGGACCGTTGTACGGCAGCGTCAAGCAGGTATCCGACACATTGCTCTCGAGCAACGGCAACGCGTTTCGCAAGGCGTTGCTCGTGCGTTATCCGCATTCGGATTCCTGGACCATCGCCTTCCTGACCGGCGCGCCGGGCGGCGATGTGGTCAATCACTTGCAGGGCGACTACGTGAGCGTCTATGTCCCGACGACACCGAACCCGACGTCAGGCTTCTTCCTGATGATGCGGGCGAGCGACGTCGTTGAACTCGACATGTCGGTCGACGCGGCCCTCAAGTACATCGTATCGATGGGCGTGGTGGCGCCCGCCCACAACCCGCGCCAGCAACGTCCCGGCCCGCTCCTTTGAGCCACCGGGAATCGCCGGCGCCATTTTTTGAAAATCGGAACAGCAAAATGTCCATGCGTACCTCCTACTGCGGTCTGGTGACCGAGCAACAACTGGGCCAAACGGTCAAGCTTTGTGGCTGGGTCAATCGCCGCCGTGATCACGGCGGGGTCATCTTCATCGACCTGCGTGATCGCGAGGGTCTGGTGCAGGTCGTGTGCGATCCGGACCGCGCGGAGATGTTCAAGGCCGCTGAAGGCCTGCGCAATGAGTTCTGCGTGCAGATCACGGGCCTGGTGCGCAGCCGTCCGGCCGGCACCGAGAACGCCAACCTGACGAGCGGCAAGATTGAAGTGCTGTGCCACGCGCTGGAAGTGCTCAACCCGTCGGTGACGCCCCCGTTCCAGCTCGACGACGAAAACCTGTCGGAAACCACGCGCCTCACGCATCGTGTGCTGGACCTGCGTCGTCCGCAGATGCAATACAACCTGCGCCTGCGCTACAAGGTGGCGATGGAAGTGCGCAAGTATCTGGACGCGCAAGGCTTCATCGACATCGAAACCCCGATGCTCACGAAGAGCACGCCGGAAGGCGCGCGCGACTATCTGGTGCCGTCGCGTGTGAACGCCGGCATGTTCTTCGCGCTGCCGCAGTCGCCGCAGCTCTTCAAGCAGTTGCTGATGGTGGCCGGCTTCGACCGCTACTACCAGATTACCAAGTGCTTCCGCGACGAAGACCTGCGCGCCGACCGTCAGCCGGAATTCACGCAGATCGACTGCGAAACCTCGTTCCTCTCGGAGCAGGAAATCCGCGATCTGTTCGAGAACATGATCCGCCACGTGTTCAAGGAAGCGATCAACGTGGATCTGGACGCCAAGGTGCCGGTCATGGAGTACTCGGAAGCGATGCGTCGCTTCGGCTCCGACAAGCCCGATCTGCGCGTGAAGCTCGAGTTCACCGAACTGACCGACGTGATGGCCGATGTGGACTTCAAGGTCTTCTCGGTGCCGGCCACGACCGAAGGCGGCCGTGTGGTCGCGCTGCGCGTGCCGGGCGGTGCGGAGATCTCGCGTAGCGAAATCGACGCTTACACCGAGTTCGTGAAGATCTACGGCGCGAAGGGTCTGGCGTGGATCAAGGTCAACGAAGTGGCCAAGGGCCGCGACGGTCTGCAAAGCCCGATCGTGAAGAACCTGCACGACGCCGCGCTCGCCTCGATTCTCGAGCGCACCGGCGCGCAAGACGGCGACATCATCTTCTTCGGTGCCGACAAGGAAAAGGTTGTCAACGACGGCATCGGCGCGCTGCGTCTGAAGATCGGTCACTCGGAATTCGGCAAGAGTCACGGCCTGTTCGAAGCCGGCTGGCGTCCGCTGTGGGTCGTCGACTTCCCGATGTTCGAGTACGACGAAGAAGATGCCCGCTGGGTCGCTTGCCATCACCCGTTCACGAGCCCGAAGGACGAGCACATCGACTATCTCGAGACCGATCCGGGCAAGTGCCTGGCGAAGGCCTACGACATGGTGCTGAACGGCTGGGAAATCGGTGGCGGTTCGGTCCGTATCTTCCAGGAAGACGTGCAGAGCAAAGTGTTCCGCGCGCTCAAGCTGGGTGAGGAAGAGGCCCGTGCGAAGTTCGGCTTCCTGCTCGACGCGCTCCAGTACGGCGCGCCCCCGCACGGCGGTATCGCCTTCGGCCTCGACCGCATCATCACGATGATGGCGGGCGCCGATTCGATCCGGGACGTGATCGCGTTCCCGAAGACGCAGCGTGCACAGGATCTGCTCACGCAGGCGCCGTCGCCGGTCGACGAGCGTCAACTGCGCGAACTGCACATCCGTCTGCGTCAGCCGGAAGCGCCGAAGGCCTGACGGCACCGGCAAACGCCGGTGTGCTGAACTCGAACCCCCTCGACCGAAAGGCGAGGGGGTTTTTGTCTTACGCCGTGCAGCGGCCTATTTCGGACTAATACGCGGCATTGCAGCAGCGAGACAGTGCCATTGCCCATTACAATGAGGCGCTCAAGCCGGTCTTCCGTCGCTGGTTTTCCGTCGTTCATGAGTCGATTTCACGCTACCGCCGCCTGCATGAAGCCCTTCAAGATTCCCGAATCCGTGCTTGTCGTGATTTATACGCCGGCGCTCGACGTCCTGCTCATCGAGCGTGCCGACGCCGAAAATTTCTGGCAGTCCGTCACCGGCAGCAAGGATCGGCTTGATGAGCCGCTGGTCGAGACGGCTGCGCGCGAGGTGTTCGAAGAGACCGGCATCCGCGTGGCAGACGGGACGACAGTACCCACGACTGCCCTGACCGACTGGCAGCACGAGATTCAGTACAACATCTATCCGCGCTGGGCGCATCGCTACGCGCCGGGTGTCACGCGCAACACCGAGCACTGGTTCGGTTTGTGCGTGCCGGAGAACACGGCCGTGACGCTCGCGCCGCGCGAGCACGTCGCCTACGCCTGGTTGCCATGGGAAGAGGCTGCCGCACGCTGTTTTTCACCCTCGAACGGCGATGCCATCCGGCAGTTGCCGTTGCGCGTGCGCTAGCCGCAGCGTCGCGCACCGATGAGCAAGTATCTTCCGTTCTCTCACAACAATGATCTGACGCTGCTCTACCTCGGCCAGAACTACTTCACGGCGCTTGTCGCGGCGATCGACGGCGCCACTCGCGAAGTCGCCCTCGAGACTTACATCTTCGAGGCGGACGAGGCCGGGGCGAACGTCTCGGCTGCACTGCAACGGGCGGCACAACGTGGGGTCGAGGTGCGCGTTATCACCGATGGCCTCGGTACCAGCCAGCGCCTGGCATTATTCGCCGACTGGCGTGAGAGCGGGATGGCGCATCGCATCTACAATCCGCGTCTGTTCGGCAAGTTCGGTTTCTCGCGTACGCACCGCAAACTCGCCATCATCGATCACGAGGTGGCTTTCGTCGGTGGCATCAACATCATCGACGACTTCAACGGCGGGGGCGGCACACGCATGAGCGATCCGCGTTGGGACTTCGCCGTGCAATGCCGGGGACCCATCGTTGCCGAGATCGCCATTGCATTTCATATTCAGTGGCAGCGTCTCGCCCCAGGGTATCTGGGCACGCCGTTTCGTCACCGGCGCCGCGGGCAACGCGGACGACTGCATGCGCCGTATGCCGGTCAGGCCGCCTTCGTAGCGCGTGACAATCTGCACAATCGCCGCGCGGTCGAAAGGGCCTATCTGATGGCACTGGGGCACGCTCGTCATGAAGTCTGGCTTGCGAATCCCTACTTCGTGCCCGGCCGGCGGCTGCGGCGCGCACTGACACAGGCGGCCAGGCGAGGTGTGGCGGTGCATCTGCTGATTGGTCGCAAGGAGTTCCGTCTGCTCGACACGGCGGTGCCATGGCTTTACGCCAAGTTGCTCGACGCCGGCGTTCGCATCGGCGAGTACGACATGCGCCAACTGCATGGCAAGGTGGCCGTGGTCGACGATGTCTGGGCAACGGTCGGCTCGTCGAATCTGGACGCCTTGTCCCTGTTCGTGAATCACGAAGCCAATGTGGTCGTGCTCGACGACCCGGTGGTCATCGAGCTGCGCGACCATATCCGCCAGGCCTTCGCCGAGGCGCGTCTCATCGACCCCCACCGCTATGGCGGCCGCTCCCGCTGGCGGCGCTTGCGCCAATGGGCGGCCTACCGCCTCTACCGTCTCGTGATGAAGGTTCTCACGCGCGGCAGGTACGACTGACCCACGACTGACGACCAACCCGCAGCCGGCGGCTTTCCGCCTGCCTGCCATGCCTGCCGGCCCTTGTGCAGTCAAGGCCGAAGCCCCTCCCGGCAACGAAACCGATTAGGTATTCCGATCTAATAAATTCCTTGTTCGCCCATGAGCGTCCCCCAATAATAGGACGGCCGTTCGATTTTTTGGTTAGCATCGGGGAACGGATAACGATAGCGATGCCATACACATGCGAAAGGGTGAACAGACACGTGCCGCAATCCTGAATGCCGCGCTGGAGCTGGCGGGGCGGGACGGACTCGAGGGACTGACGATCGGCTTGCTGGCCGATCGTATGCAAATGAGCAAGAGCGGCGTCTTCGCGCACTTCGGTTCACGCGAAGACTTGCAGATCGAAGTGCTGATGGAATACCACAGGCGCTTCGAGGAAGAGGTGTTCGCTCCCAGCATGGAAGCGCCGCGCGGCCTGCCGCGACTCAGAGTGCTCATGGATCGCTGGATAGACAAGCGCATTCGGGAAGTGACGACGGGCTGCATTTATATCAGCGGTGCCGTCGAGTACGACGATCGCGCGGCCAGCCCGGTGCGAGAAGCCTTGGTGAAGAGCGTGCGGTTGTGGCGATCTGCCCTGCTGCGCGCTATCACGCAAGCGAAGGAGGAGGGACATCTGCGTGCGGACACCGATCCGCGCCTGATGCTTTTTGAAATGTACAGCCTGACACTCGGCCTGCATCACGACGCGCGTTTCCTTCGGGAGCCCGGCGCCGTCGACATGACCCGGGTGGCACTGGAAAAACTGATTTCGTCATATCAGCGCGGGTGAGGCGCGAGCCGTCCGCGATTCAATTCGATTTGTTCGGAGGAGTAGGTCATGGGACAGTACAACGCGCCCCTGCGCGACATGCAATTCGTCATGCACGAACTGCTGGGCGTGGAAAACGAATTGAAGGCATTGCCGAAGCACGCGGACATCGATGCCGACACCATCAATCAGGTGCTGGAAGAAGCCGGCAAGTTCTGTAGCGAAGTGGTCTTCCCGCTGAATCAAGTGGGCGATCGCGAGGGCTGCAAGTACGCGGGCGACGGTGTCGTCACCACGCCCACCGGTTTCAAGCAGGCCTATCGCCAATACATCGATGCCGGCTGGCCGGCACTGGCGTGCGATCCCGAGTTTGGCGGGCAAGGCCTGCCGCAGGTCATCAACAATGCCCTGTATGAAATGCTCAACTCGGCCAACCAGGCGTGGACGATGTATCCCGGCCTGTCGCATGGCGCCTACGAGTGCCTGCACGCCCATGGCACTCCCGAACAGCAAGCCACCTATCTGCCCAAGATCGTCTCCGGTGAGTGGACCGGCACGATGTGCCTGACCGAGCCGCACTGCGGCACCGATCTGGGCATGCTGCGCACGAAGGCCGAGCCCAACGGCGACGGCTCGTATGCCATTTCCGGCACGAAGATCTTCATCTCTGCCGGCGAGCATGACATGGCCGCCAACATCATTCACCTTGTGCTGGCACGTCTGCCGGATGCGCCGCCGGGAACGAAGGGCATTTCGCTGTTCGTCGTGCCGAAGTTCATCCCCGACGCGAATGGCGCACCGGGCGAGCGCAACGGTATCAAGTGCGGCTCCATCGAGCACAAGATGGGCATTCACGGCAACGCCACCTGCGTGATGAACCTCGATGGCGCCCGTGGCTGGCTCGTCGGCGAGCCGAACAAGGGCCTGAACGCCATGTTCGTGATGATGAACGCTGCGCGTCAGGGCGTTGGCATGCAGGGTCTGGGGCTGACGGAAGTCGCTTATCAGAACTCGCTGGCGTATGCGAAGGAACGCATCCAGATGCGCTCGCTCACCGGCCCGAAGGCACCGGACAAGCCGGCCGATCCGATCATCGTGCATCCGGACGTGCGCCGCATGCTCCTCACGCAGAAGGCCTATGTGGAAGGTGGCCGCGCGTTCTCGTACTGGACCGCGCTGCACATCGACAAGGAACTGTCGCACGGCGACGAAGCCGAGCGTCGCGAGGCCGCCGATCTGGTCGCGCTGCTCACGCCCATCATCAAGGCGTTCCTGACCGACAACGCGTTCGAGTGCACGAACCATGCGTTGCAGATCTACGGCGGCCACGGCTATATCGCCGAGTGGGGCATGGAACAGTACGTGCGCGACGCGCGTATCAACATGATCTACGAAGGCACCAACTCGATTCAGGCGCTCGATTTGCTGGGCCGCAAGGTGCTTGGCGACATGGGCGCGAAGCTCAAGAAGTTCGGCAAGCTCGTGCAGGACTTCGTGGAAGCCGAAGGCGTGAAGGAAGAGATGCAGGAGTTCGTCAACCCGCTCGCGGACATCGGCGACAAGGTCCAGAAGCTGACGATGGAAATCGGCATGAAGGCGATGGCCAACCCGGACGAAGTCGGTGCGGCAGCCGTGCCGTATCAACGCGTGGTCGGTCATCTCGTGTTCGCCTACTTCTGGGCGCGCATGGCACGTATCGCGCTCGACAAGCAAGGCAGCGGCGACAAGTTCTACGAGTCGAAGCTCGCCACCGCGCGGTTCTACTTCGCCAAGCTGCTGCCGGAGACCGCGTATCACATCCGCGTAGCTCGCGCTGGCGCGAAGACGCAAATGGAAGTCGACGTCGACCTGTTCTGAGAGCGGAGGAGATTACCGTGAGTCAAACCAACAAACCCCTGATCGTACGCAAGGTCGCCGTGCTCGGCGCCGGCGTGATGGGCGCGCAGATCGCCGCGCACCTCGTCAACGCGAAAGTGCCCGTTGTCCTGTTCGATCTGCCGGCCAAGGAAGGCCCGAAGAACGGCATTGTCACGCGCGCCATCGACGGTCTGAAGAAGCTGAGCCCCGCGCCGTTTGCCGACAAGGCCGACGCGCAATACATCGAAACGGCGAACTACGAGGACGACCTCGAGAAGCTCGCCGGCTGCGACGTCGTGATCGAAGCGATCGCCGAGCGCATGGACTGGAAGCACGACCTGTACAAGAAGGTCTCGCCGCATCTGGCCAAGCATGCGATCTTCGCGTCGAACACGTCGGGCCTGTCGATCACCGAACTCTCCGAGGGCTTCGACGCCGACCTGAAGTCGCGCTTCTGCGGCGTGCACTTTTTCAACCCGCCGCGCTATATGCATCTGGTCGAGTTGATTCCGACCGCGACCACCGAGCCGGTAATTCTCGATCAACTCGAAACGTTCCTCACGTCCACGCTCGGCAAGGGCGTGGTGCGCGCGAAGGACACGCCGAACTTCATCGCCAACCGCGTGGGGGTGTTCTCGATTCTGGCGGTGTTCGCCGAAGCGCAGAAGTATGGCATTCCGTTCGACGTCGTCGACGACCTGACCGGCAGCAAGCTCGGCCGCGCCAAGTCGGCCACGTTCCGCACGGCCGATGTGGTCGGTCTGGACACGATGGCGCACGTCATCAAGACGATGCAGGACGGCCTGAAGGACGACCCGTTCGCCCCGACGTACGCCACGCCGCCCGTGCTCAGGGCACTCGTGGAGAAGGGGGCACTGGGTCAGAAGACGGGCGCCGGTTTCTACAAGAAGGAAGGCAAGGTCATCAAGGTGCTCGACCCGCAATCGGGTGAGTACGTCGAGTCGGGCAAGAAGGCCGACGAGATGGTCGTGCGCATTCTGAAGAAGGCCCCGGCCGAGCGTCTGCGTCTGCTGCGCGAGTCGACCAACCCGCAAGCCCAGTTCCTGTGGGCCGTGTTCCGCGACGTGTTCCACTACATCGGCGTGTATCTTGAGCAGATTGCCGACAACGCACGTGAAGTGGACTTCGCGATTCGTTGGGGCTTCGGCTGGAGCACCGGTCCGTTCGAGGACTGGCAGGCCGCAGGGTGGAAGGATATCGCGCAGTGGGTGCAGGAAGACATCGACGCAGGCCGCGCGCTGTCGAGTGCACCGCTGCCCAAGTGGGTGACGAGCGGCAAGGTCGCCGAGGCGGGCGGTGTGCACACCGCTGACGGCTCGTATGCGCCGGCCAAGGACGCCTTCGTGCCGCGCAGCACGCTGCCGGTGTATCGGCGTCAGGTGTTTCCGGCATCGCTCGTGGGCGACGCCAGCGCCGACCCGCGCAAGTTCGGCAAGACCATCGAAGAGAACGACGCCGTGCGCCTGTGGGTCGACGAGACCCCTGGTCAGGACGACGTGCTCATCGTCTCGTTCAAGTCGAAGATGAATACCATCGGGCCGGACGTCATTGACGGCCTGATCCGCGCCATCGATCTGGCCGAGCAGCAATATCGCGCCGTGGTCGTGTGGCAGCCGACGTCGCTGCAACTCGGCGCGCCGGGCGGTCCGTTCTCGGCCGGTGCCGATCTGGCGGCCGCCATGCCGGCCTTCATGATGGGCGGTGCGAAGGGGATCGAACCCTTCATCAAGAAATTCCAGGACGGCATGATGCGCGTGAAATATGCGCAGGTGCCGGTCGTCTCGGCGGTCTCCGGCATTGCGCTGGGCGGCGGATGCGAACTGCTGCTGCATAGCGCCAAGCGCGTGGCGGCACTCGAGAGCTACATCGGTCTCGTGGAAGTCGGCGTGGGCCTCGTGCCGGCCGGCGGCGGCCTGAAGGAAGCCGCGATTCGCGCGGCCGACGCCGCGAACGCCGCGAGCAGCGTGCAGTATCTCCAGTTCGTGACGAAATCGTTCACCAACGCGGCCATGGCGAAGGTCTCGGGCTCGGCGCTCGATGCCCGCGACATGGGCTACCTGAAGCCGACGGACACCATCGTCTACAACGTGCACGAACTGCTGTCGGTCGCCCGCAATGAGGCGCGCGCGCTGGCGGTGGCCGGGTATCGTCCGCCGCTCAAGCCGGCCGGCATCCCGGTGGCAGGCCGCTCGGGTGTCTCGACGATCAAGGCGCAACTCGTGAACATGCGTGACGGCAACTTCATTTCGGCACACGACTTCCTGATCGCCTCGCGCATTGCCGAAGCCGTGTGCGGCGGCGACGTGGAAGCCGGCAGCCTCGTGAACGAAGAATGGCTGTTGACGCTCGAGCGTCGCGCCTTCATCGAACTGCTGGGCACGTCGAAGACCCAGGAACGCATCATGGGCATGCTGCAATCCGGCAAGCCGGTGCGCAACTAAGCCGATCGGAGACTGACATGAGCAAACAACTGCAAGACGCCTACATCGTTGCCGCCACGCGTGCGCCGATCGGCAAGGCACCCAAGGGCAGCTACAAGAACACCCGTCCCGACGATCTGCTCGCGACCATCCTCAAGAGCACGCTCGCGCAGGTGCCGGATCTCGATCCGAAGGTGATCGAAGACGCGATCATCGGCTGCGCCATTCCCGAAGCCCAGCAAGGTCTGAACGTGGCACGCATCGGCGCGCTGCTCTCGGGCCTGCCGAACACGGTGGGCGGCGTGACCGTCAACCGCTTCTGCGCCTCGGGCCTGACAGCGCTCGCCATGGCCGCCGACCGCATCCGTGTGGGCGAAGCCGACGCGATGTTCGCCGGCGGCGTGGAAAGCATGAGCATGGTGCCGATGATGGGCAACACGCCGTCGCTTTCGCCGTCGATCTTCGAGCGCGACGAGAACGTGGGCATTGCCTACGGCATGGGGCTGACGGCCGAGAAGGTAGCGCAGCAGTGGGGTGTGACGCGCGATGCGCAGGACGCCTTCGCGCTGGCCTCGCATCAGAAGGCGATCAAGGCGCAACAGGCCGGTGAGTTCACCAACGAGATCACACCGATCGAGATCGTCGAACGATTCCCGAACCTGGCAACGGGCGAATTGTCCATCAAGACGCGCACGCTCTCGCTCGATGAAGGTCCGCGTCCGGATACGTCGATCGAAGGGCTGGGCAAGCTGCGTCCGGTGTTCGCGAACAAGGGCTCGGTCACGGCCGGCAATAGCTCGCAGACGTCGGACGGTGCCGGTGCGCTGCTCGTCGTGAGCGAGAAGATTCTCAAGCAGTTCAACCTCACGCCGCTCGCCCGTTTTGTCTCGTTCGCCGTGCGCGGTGTGCCGCCGGAGATCATGGGCATCGGTCCGAAGGAAGCCATCCCGGCCGCGCTGCGTGCCGCAGGGCTCACGCAAGACCAGATGGACTGGATCGAACTGAACGAGGCGTTCGCGGCGCAAGCTCTGGCCGTCATCAAGGATCTGGATCTCGATACCAGCAAGGTCAACCCGATGGGTGGCGCGATTGCGCTGGGTCACCCGCTGGGCGCGACCGGTGCGATTCGTGCGGCAACCGTGGTGCACGCGCTGCGCCGTCACAACCTGAAGTACGGCATGGTGACGATGTGCGTGGGTACCGGCATGGGCGCTGCGGGGATTCTGGAGCGTATGTAAATAGGTAAGCGCAGACGGCGCCGGCCGTCGGCCGGACGTCGACAGACGTCCGGTAGATTGGCCGGCGACGGTGCAGGGCGCCGGGGTGCGGGTTCGCGAATGCGGGGCCGCCCCCGGCGTTGTCATCTACAGCGGGCGATGATCCGGTGCCCCCGGATTCGCGGAAAACCCGAGGAGACACAAGAGATGGAAGACGTATTGGTGCAGCGTCAGGGCGCCGTGCAGGTGCTGACTTTCAACCGCGTACACAAGAAGAACGCGATTACCGCCGAGATGTATCAGGCCATCGCCGAGGGTATTGCCGAAGCGGAGGCCGACCCCTCGCTGCGCGTGATCCTGATTCAGGGGCAGCCGGAGGCCTTTTCGGCGGGCAACGATCTCGAGGATTTCCTGAAGCATCCGCCGAAGGACGACGATGCACCGGTGTTCCAGTTCCTGCGCGCGATCAGTCAGGCGACCAAGCCGATCGTCGCGGCCGTGTCGGGCAACGCGGTCGGCGTCGGCACGACACTGCTGCTGCACTGCGACGTGGTGTATGCGGCCGATACGGCGCGCTTCTCGCTGCCATTCGCGCAACTGGCACTGTGCCCGGAGGCGGCGTCGAGCTGGCTGCTGCCGCGCGTGGCGGGTTACCAGCGTGCGGCCGAGAAGTTGCTCTTCGGTGAGCCGTTCGACGTGAACGAGGCGGTGGCGATGGGGTTCGTCAATCGCATCGTGCCGGCGGCCGAACTGGCGGAGTACGCCGCGAAGCGCGCAGCGCAACTGGCTGCCATGCCTGCGGGATCGCTGCGCGCGACCAAGCAGTTGATGAAGGGCGACAGCGCACACGACGTGCAGGAGCGTATTCGCGACGAAGCGCTGGAGTTCGGCAAGCGGCTGGTGTCGCCCGAAGCGCGCGAAGCCTTCACCGCATTTTTCGAGAAACGTAAGCCGGATTTCGGCCAGTTCTCGTAATACAGACCACCGTCGCCGGACGTCCCGGCGGGCGGGCAGAAACACGAACGCCGCATGCCCCGGTTCGCGAGGCGGCGGCGTTTGTCGTTCGAGGGTCGCTCAGATCAGCGTTTCGAGTTCGGGCAACGGCCGCGGGCGGCGGTTTTCGTCAGTCGCCACGTAGGTCACCATCGCTTCGGTGACTTTGACGATCTCGTGCGACAGGCGCATACGCTGCGCATACGCCTCGACGTAGACGGTAATCGACGTGTGGCCTGTCTTCACGATCGTGGCGTAGAAGCTCAGCAGATCTCCGACGAACACCGGCTCCTTGAACAGGAACGAGTTGACGGCGATGGTCGCCACGCGGCCGTTGGCACGCTGCGCGGCGGGGATCGAGCCGGCAATGTCGACCTGCGACATGATCCAGCCGCCGAACACGTCGCCATGGGCATTGGCGTCGGCGGGCATCGGCAGCACGCGTAGCGCCAGTTCTTTTTCTTCAGGCAGGGCCGTGAGGGCAGGGGTTGGGGTGCTCATGAGATTCCTTGCTTGAGCCGGAAAAGCCGGAAACCGCGGGGACGACGGGCATTGGCAGGCGCCACCGGTCATTCCGTGGCCCTTGACTGGCGGGAGGGCCGCCCGGCGTCGGCTCAGCATGAGACGCCGGGTTCTGCGAAAATACGCCATTGACGATTTTAGCGGAAAGCCCTCTCGCGAGCCGGACGCCGCCCCAACCCCATCATGAGACGTTTCACTCCGGCCGAGCCTGCGCCGGCGGCCTCCGGCGCTCCCAAGCCTTCTCGCGGCGACTGGCAAGTCATCAAGTCGCTGTTTCCCTATCTGCTCGAATTCCGTGGGCGCGTTACGCTGGCCCTGTCGTGCCTCGTTCTGGCCAAGGTGGCGAACCTCGGTGTGCCCATCATCATGAAGCACATCGTCGACGCGCTCGGCCCGGTGACGGCGCTCTCGGCCACGGCCCGCGCGACGGGCGACGCGAGTCTGATCGTCGTGGGCAGCCTTGGGCTGCTGGTCATCGCGTACGGGATCGTGCGTCTGTCTACGTCGCTCTTCACCGAGTTGCGGGAAATGCTGTTCTCGAAGGTGACCGAGAGCGCGGTGCGGCAAATCGCGCTCAAGGTGTTCCGGCACCTGCATGCGCTGTCGCTGCGCTTTCACCTGGAGCGTCAGACGGGCGGCATGAGCCGCGATATCGAGCGCGGCACGCGAGGCATCCAGTCGATGATCTCGTATTCGCTCTACAGCATTCTGCCGACGCTCATCGAAGTGGCGCTCGTGCTGGGCTTCTTCGTGGTGCGCTACGACGCCTTCTACGCCATCGTCACGCTCATCGCGCTCGCGTTCTACATCGTGTTCACGGTGAAGGTCACGGAGTGGCGCACGCACTTTCGCCGCACGATGAACGAACTCGACTCGAAGGCCAATGCCCGTGCCATCGATTCGCTGATCAACTACGAGACGGTGAAGTATTTCGGTAACGAAGCGTTCGAGACGCAGCGTTACGACGAGAACCTCAAGCGCTATCGTGCCGCGGCGATTCGATCGCAGAACTCGCTGTCGGTGTTGAATTTCGGGCAGCAGGTCATCATCGCGGGCGGGCTTATCCTGATTCTCTGGCACGCCACGCAGGGTGTGATGAGCGGACGCATGACGCTTGGCGATCTGGTGCTCGTCAACACGTTCATGTTGCAGCTCTACATTCCGCTGAACTTTCTCGGCGTCATCTATCGCGAACTCAAGCAGGCGATGACGGACATGGATCGCATGTTTACGCTGCTCGATGTCAATCGTGAAGTGGCCGATCCGCCGGGGGCACAGCCGCTCGTCTGCCGTGGCAGCACGGTGCGTTTCGAGCACGTGAATTTCGGCTATGAACCGTCGCGTCAGATTCTGCACGACGTCGATTTCACGGTGGCGGCAGGGACGACCACGGCGGTTGTCGGACACAGTGGCTCGGGCAAATCGACGCTCTCCCGGCTGTTGTTCCGCTTCTATGACGTTGGCTTCCCCGGCGTGCCGGCGGGACGCATCACTATCGACGCCCAGGATATTCGCGACGTGACGCAGGATTCGTTGCGCGCGGCCATTGGTATCGTGCCGCAGGATACGGTGTTGTTCAACGACACCATCTACTACAACATCGCCTACGGCAATCCGTCGGCATCGCGCGAACAGGTTATCGCGGCGGCCCGTGCGGCGCACATCCACGACTTTATCGAGAGCCTGCCGGCCGGTTACGAGTCGATGGTCGGTGAGCGCGGCCTCAAGCTCTCCGGGGGCGAGAAGCAACGTGTGGCGATTGCCCGCACCATCCTCAAGAACCCGCACATCCTGATTTTCGACGAAGCGACCTCGGCGCTGGATTCGCGCTCGGAGCAGGCGATTCAGTCGGAGTTGCGCAACATCGCCCGCGAGCGCACAACGCTCGTCGTCGCGCACCGGCTCTCGACGGTCGTGCATGCGGCGCAGATCATCGTGCTCGACAAGGGGCGCATCGTCGAGCGCGGTACGCACGACGAGTTGCTGCGTGCCGAAGGGCTCTACGCGCAGATGTGGGCGTTGCAGCAGCAACGTCGCGGCGGGGAAGGGGATGCCGAGGCGTCGCACTTCGCGACGGTGGTGTCCTGAACCCTGGCGGGGCAAGCGAGGGCGAGCGGGACGATGGCATGACGCGTGATGATGGGCGCAGGCCTGTCATCCGGGCGGGCGATTGAGTAGACTAGCGCGCTGACATTGCCGACGCGGGAGCACCGCATGGAAATCAAATGGCTCGAGGACTTCGTGTCGCTCGCCAAGACGAACAGTTTCAGCCGTTCGGCCGAGTTGCGCCATGTGACGCAGCCGGCGTTCTCGCGCCGCATTCAGTCGCTCGAGGCGTGGCTCGGCAGCGAACTCATCGACCGTTCCAGCTACCCGACGCGGCTCACTCCGGCCGGCGAGGTGTTCTACGAGCAGGCGCTTGCGCTGCTCTCTCAGGCACAGGAAGCCCGCGCCCTGCTGCGCGAACAGCGCTCGGCCGATCATTCGGTGCTCGATTTCGCCGTGCCGCATACGCTGTCGATGACGTTCTTCCCGCGCTGGCTCAAGGCGCTGGAAAAGCGCATGGGCCTGCTGCGCAGCCGTCTGCGCGCGCTCAATGTGCACGACGCCGCCATGTCGCTCACCGACGGCGGCTGCGATCTGCTCATGTGCTACTACCACCCGAGCCAGCCGCTGCAACTCGACGCGGCACGCTACGAGATGATCGTGCTCGGCAGCGAACGCTTCAGCCCCTACAGTGCGCCGACGGCGCAAAAGCGCGCACGGTTCAGGCTGCCCGGCACACCGGACGCTCCGGTGCCTTATCTGGCCTACACGTCGAATGCCTACCTCGGACGAATGGCCGATCTGCTTGCCGGGGATGCATCGAGTCAGCCATATCTGGACAAGGTGTATGAGACGGATATGGCAGAGGCGCTCAAGGCGATGGTGCTGGCCGGGCACGGTGTGGCCTTTCTTCCGGAAAGCGCGGTGATCGATTCGGTCGCACGTGACGAACTGATCGATCTCGCGCCCCCAGGCAAGGCGGCCGCGCCGTGGCACCTGGATATGGAGATTCGCCTGTATCGCGACCGCCTCGCCTATACCGACGCCAGCAACCGGCGCGAGCGCGCCAAGCGCGATGTGGTGGAGGCGTTCTGGCAGGCCGTGCGCGATCAGGTCAAAGGCTGACGCCGCGTCGGCGCGGCATTCTCCGCGCAGAGGACATTTCCCCTCCTTGCCGGGGAGAGACCCGTCCCAAAATCGGGGCTCGCCGGCGCGTGGGTGTTCGAGGGTTTTCGCAGGCTTTCGCGTGGCATAACGGCGAAATAGCCATCAAGTCGCCACTAAGTCGAAACTATGCACAAAACGCATAGATACATGTTTATTCGGCATTGGATTGTTCTTCGCGGTTCTTTGTAAAGTGCCAGCCATTCGTGCCGTGCGTGCGGCACTGAATGATCAAGCCGGAGAATCCAACGATGTCGCAAACGTCACATGTCTTGCCCTCTTACCTCGACGCCGAGCACCTCGGTCCGTGGGGTAACTACCTCCAACAGGTGGATCGCGTTACGCCCTATCTGGGCCCGCTCTCGCGCTGGGTCGAAACCCTCAAGCGTCCGAAACGTATCCTGATCGTCGATTGCCCGATCGAACTCGATAACGGCACCATCGCCCATTTCGAGGGCTATCGTGTCCAGCACAACACCTCGCGCGGTCCCGGCAAGGGCGGCGTGCGCTTTCACCAGGACGTCACCCTCTCCGAAGTCATGGCCCTGTCGGCCTGGATGTCGGTCAAGAACGCCGCCGTGAACGTGCCGTACGGCGGCGCCAAGGGCGGTATCCGTGTCGATCCGCGCCAGCTCTCGCGCGGCGAACTTGAGCGCCTGACGCGTCGTTACACCAGCGAAATCAACATCATCATCGGGCCGACGAAGGACATTCCGGCGCCGGACGTCAACACCAATGAGCAGATCATGGCGTGGATGATGGACACCTACTCGATGAACGAGGGTTCCACGGCCACGGGGGTTGTGACCGGCAAGCCGATTTCGCTGGGCGGCTCGCTGGGCCGTCGCGAAGCGACCGGCCGCGGCGTGTTCGTGGTGAGCTGCGAAGCGGCCCGCCGTCTGGGCATGGACGTGCGCGGTGCGCGCGTGATCGTGCAGGGCTTCGGCAATGTGGGCGGTATCGCCGCCCGCCTGTTCCACGAAGCTGGCGCCCATGTCATCGGCGTGCAAGATCACACCGGCACGATCTACAAGTCGGACGGCCTCGATGTGACGAATCTGCTCAAGCATGTGGCCGAGACCGGCGGCGTGGGCGGTTTCCCGGCAGCCGAGACCATCAAGGACGACGAATTCTGGTCGCTCGACTGTGAATTCCTGATCCCGGCGGCGCTGGAAAACCAGATTACCGAGAAAAACGCCGACAAGATCCGCGCGAAGGTCGTGGTCGAAGGCGCCAACGGCCCGACGACGACGGCAGCCGACGACATTCTGCGCAGCAAGAACATTCTTGTCGTGCCGGACGTCGTAGCCAACGCCGGCGGCGTGACGGTCTCGTACTTCGAGTGGGTGCAGGACTTCTCGAGCTTCTTCTGGACCGAGGAAGAGATCAACCACCGTCTGGAGCGCATCATGCGCGAAGCGTTCGATGGGGTGTGGAACGTGGCGCAGGAACATAAGGTTTCGCTGCGTACCGCCGCATTCATCGTCGCGTGTACCCGTATTCTGCAAGCCCGTGAGATGCGCGGCCTGTACCCCTGATACGAGGGGGCTGTCGAGCTAAGTAGTAATACGCATTAATGCGTGAAAACAGAATGTTCGGGGCGATTTACGTCAAAAAAGACGTCCGTTCCGAACATTCGAGAATAAAAAAATGGGCAATTGCAGTGCTAAAATGCATTCGTTTTGTGCCAAGGAGACCAAGGAATGACCCTCTCGAAAATTGCGTTGGCGATGTGCTGCGTGGGCCTGATGGCAGGTGCTGCTCAGGCGCAGGAAAGCGGTACCCTCAAAAAAATCAAGGACACAGGCATTATCTCGCTGGGGAACCGCGAGTCGTCGATCCCGTTCTCGTTCTATGACAACAACCACAACGTCGTCGGCTATGCCAACGATGTGGCCATGGCGATCGTCGCCGAAGTCAAGAAAGAACTGAAGTTGCCGAAGCTGGAAGCCAAGCAGACCCCGATCACGTCGCAGAACCGCATTCCGCTGGTTCAAAATGGCACGATCGACATCGAGTGCGGTTCGACCACGAACAACGCTGATCGTCAGAAGCAGGCTGCGTTCTCGAACACGTTCTTCATCATCGGCACGCGTCTGCTGGCGAAGAACAGCTCGGGCATCAAGGACTTCGCCGACCTCAAGGGCAAGAACGTCGTGACCACGGCGGGTACGACCTCCGAGCGTCTGCTGCGCGAGATGAATCAGAAAGAAAACATGGGCATGAACATCATCAGCGCGAAGGACCATGGCGAAGCAGCAATCACGCTGCATTCGGGCCGTGCCGTCGCATTCATGATGGATGACGCCCTGCTCGCCGGTGAGCGTGCCAAGTTCAAGGACGCCAAGGACTACAGCATTGTCGGCAAGCCGCAATCGTACGAAGCCTACGGCTGCATGATGCGCAAGGACGATCCGGCCTTCAAGAAGCTGGTGGACAAGGCTGTCGGTGACTACCAGAAGTCGGGCCAGGCGCAAAAGGACTACGCCAAGTGGTTCCAGCAACCGATTCCGGCACTGGGTGGCGTGAACATGGACTTCCCGCCGTCGGCTGAAATGGCCACCCTGTGGAAAGCGCCGAACGACAATGCTGACGTTCAAGGTGCCAAGTAAGCCTCGCCGGCTTGATGGAACGCTGAGCACCGTCAGTGCGTAAGCCCGAAGCGGAAGGAGTCAATCCTTCCGCTTCTTTTTAAGCAAGACAAGTAGAAAAGGGGAGATCATGGCTCTCGGTCTCGATTTCAGTTTTTTCTTCCAGCCGGTAGCTACCGGTGAGGGCACGACCTACTTCGGGTGGTTGCTCTCGGGCTTCAAGCTCACGCTTGCGGTCGGCCTTGGCGGCTGGATCATTGCGCTAATCGTGGGCTCCGTGCTCGGCGTGATGCGTACCATTCCCAACAAATGGATTTCCGGCTTCGCGGCAGGTTACGTGGAGCTATTCCGGAATATCCCGCTGCTCGTGCAGTTGTTCTTCTGGTATTACGTAGCGCCCGACTTCCTGCCCGAAGGCGTTCGCCAATGGCTGTTCTCGCTCAATCCGGCGAATGTCTCGCTGCTCACCGGGGTGATCGGCCTGGGGCTCTTTACGGCGGCCCGGGTATGTGAACAGGTGCGCTCAGGTATCAATTCGCTGCCCAAGGGCCAGAAAAATGCCGGTCTGGCCATGGGGCTCACGCTGCCGCAGACGTACCGCTTCGTGCTGCTGCCGGTGGCCTTCCGTGTGGTGATTCCGCCAATTACCTCGGAATTCGTCAACATCTTCAAGAACTCGGCCGTGATCTCGACCGTGAACCTGCTCGAACTGACAGGTCAGGGCAAACAGCTCATCGATTACACGGCGCATAGCTACGAGTCGTTCATCGCGGTGACGCTCGCGTACATGCTTATCAACATCGTCGTGCTCACGTTCATGCGTTGGCTCGAATCGAAGACCCGCCTGCCGGGCTACATCGGGGGCAAATAATGGGTGAAATCTTCGCTTGGGGCGGCGCCGTCGATGCGATGCCGCTGCTCGTCAAGGGCATGATCACCACGCTGCAGGTCACGGGTCTTGCGGTGTTCGTGGGTATCGTCTGGGGCACACTGCTCGCGATGATGCGCCTGTCCGGCGTGACGGCGCTGAAGTGGTTTGCGGATCTGTATGTAAACGTGTTCCGCTCGATCCCGCTGCTGATGGTGCTGCTGTGGTTCTTCCTGATCGTGCCGCAGGTGCTGCGGACGTTGCTCGACGTGCCGCCCACGTGGGACATCCGGATGGTCTCCGCGCTCGTCGCTTTTTCGCTGTTCGAAGCGGCGTATTATTCGGAAATTATCCGCGCGGGTATCCAGAGCGTGTCGCGCGGGCAGTTGTCCGCCGCCTTCGCGCTGGGCATGTCGTACTGGCAGGCGATGGGTCTCGTGGTGCTGCCGCAGGCGTTCCGCAACATGGTGCCTTTGCTGCTCACGCAGGGCATTATTCTGTTTCAGGATACGTCGCTTGTATATGCGATCGCTTTGTCCGATTTCTTCGGCATGGCGTATCAGGTGGGCCAGCGTGACGGCACGCTGCCTGCGATGATTGTGTTTGCCGGAACGGTCTACTTCGTGATCTGCTTCTCGGTTTCGATGTTGGTTAAACGTCTTCAAAAGAGGTTGGCGAAATGATTACCCTTAAAAAAGTCTCCAAGTGGTATGGCCAGTTCCAGGTGCTTACGGACTGCTCCACTGAAGTCAAGAAGGGTGAAGTCGTGGTGGTGTGCGGCCCGTCGGGGTCGGGCAAGTCCACGCTCATCAAGACCGTCAACGGTCTGGAGCCAATCCAGCAAGGCGAGATCATTGTCGACGGCACGTCGGTCGCCGACCCGAAGACGAATCTGGCCAAGCTGCGCTCGCGCGTCGGCATGGTGTTCCAGCACTTCGAACTGTTCCCGCACCTGTCGATCACCGAAAACCTGACGCTCGCGCAGATCAAGGTGCTCGGCCGCAGCAAGGACGCCGCTCGCGACAAGGGCCTGAAGCTGCTTGAGCGTGTAGGTCTGAAGGCGCATGCCCACAAGTTCCCGGGCCAGCTTTCGGGCGGTCAGCAACAGCGTGTGGCCATCGCCCGTGCCCTGTGCATGGACCCGATCGCCATGCTGTTCGACGAGCCGACCTCGGCACTCGACCCGGAAATGATTAACGAAGTGCTCGACGTGATGGTCGAACTCGCTCAGGAAGGCATGACCATGATGGTGGTCACGCACGAAATGGGCTTCGCCAAGAAGGTCGCGAACCGTGTGATCTTCATGGATCAGGGCATCATCGTCGAAGACGACAAGAAGGACGAGTTCTTCGCGAATCCGAAGTCTGACCGCGCCAAGGACTTCCTGGCCAAGATCCTGCACTGATTCCGGTCAGCCGCTGGAAAAAAGCGTGCCTTCGGGCACGCTTTTTTTATGGGCGTCGCGGGCAGACGGATGTTCGCCCGGTGCTGTCTGCCTTACTGGCAGGCCGTGTTTTGCGCGTTGCGCAGACGCACCGCTTCCGGAATCGGCACCACCGCGCGCAGCGACGGCGCGCCCTTTTCGAACAGAATCAATTCGCCCGGCTCGAAGGTCGTCCAGACTTCGTTGTCCGTGAGCGGCGCGGTGGCGATCACCGCGACGCGATCGGCCGGCGTGGTGAACTTGGCGAAATCGATTTCCCAGTCGGCGTCGATCAGATGCGCCTTCGCGAACGGCCATTGGCGGGCGATGAAGTGCAGCCGCGTCGAGCAGTGGGCGATAAGTGCCTGGCCGTTTGAAAGCACGAAGTTGAATACGCCGTGCCGGGTGATCGTGCGCGTAATGTCCTCGACGGCATGGAACAGCTCGTCGAGCGGTGGTTGCGAGCCGGGGAAGCGCTTGCGCAAGCCCTGCATGATGTCGCAGAAGGCGCGCTCGCTGTCGGTCGTCCCCACAGGTTGATAGACGCCCGAAAGAAACGGGTCGTAGTCGTGCAGATCGCCGTTATGCGCGAAGATCCAGTGGCGTCCCCACAGTTCGCGCTGGAACGGATGGCAGTTCTCCAGCTCAACGATGCCTTGCGTCGCTTTGCGGATATGCGCGATGACGTTTTTCGACTTGATCGGGTATTTCTTCACCAGTTCGGCGATGGGCGAATTCGCCGCCGCCTGATGATCGATGAAGAGACGGCAGGCCTTGTCTTCGAAAAACGCGATGCCCCAGCCGTCGGCATGGTGATCCGTACCCCCCCCACGCGCTGCGAAACCGGTAAATGAGAACGTGATATCGGTCGGTTCCGCGCAATTCATTGCGAGCAGTTGGCACATGGGACAGGCTAATCGAAGGTTGGCTGCGCACGTCGTGTCTGAGCGCCGCTGCCGTTACAATATGGGGTTGCACAAGCATAGCACCGGCCCCTGTGCACGTACATTCCCGCCCAAGAAGTCCGTCGCGCCGACGCGTCACCACGCAGCCGCGGTTTCATGGGCCAGAGCAGCCTTCCCAGCCCCCGGAAAACGCCATGACCACAGAACTGACAATCACTCGTCCCGATGACTGGCACTTGCACGTGCGCGACGGCGCCGTGCTCAAGAGCGTGCTGCCCGACAGCGCCCGCCAGTTCGGCCGCGCGATCATCATGCCGAACCTCAAGCCGCCGGTCACCACGACCGAACATGCGGCGGCGTATCGCGAGCGCATTCTCGCGGCGCGTCCGGCGGGCAACACGTTCGAGCCGCTGATGACCCTGTATCTCACCGACAACACGCCTGCCGACGAGATCCGTCGCGCGAAGGCGTCGGGCTTTGTGCACGCCGTGAAGCTGTATCCGGCGGGCGCAACGACAAACTCTGACGCCGGTGTGACCGATCTGGCCAAGTGCCGCAGCGCGCTCGAGGCCATGCAGGACGTCGGTATGCCGCTGCTCGTGCACGGTGAGGTAACCAGTGCCGACATCGATATCTTTGACCGTGAAAAGGTCTTCATCGACAAGGTCATGTCGCCGCTGCGCCGCGATTTTCCGGGCCTCAAGGTGGTGTTCGAGCACATCACGACGAAGGACGCCGCAGAGTATGTCGCTCAGGCCGAAGGCCCCATCGCCGCGACGATTACCGCGCATCACCTGCTGTACAACCGCAACGCCATCTTCACGGGCGGCATTCGTCCGCATTACTACTGCCTGCCGGTGCTCAAGCGCGAGACCCATCGCGAGGCGCTGGTGAAAGCGGCAACCTCGGGCAGCGCACGCTTCTTCCTGGGCACCGACAGCGCGCCGCACGCGCGCGGCGTGAAGGAAGCCGCCTGCGGTTGCGCGGGCTGCTACACGGCACTGCATGCGGTGGAGTTGTATGCCGAGGCGTTCGACAAGGCCGGCGCGCTCGACAAGTTCGAAGGGTTCGCCAGCTTCCACGGCCCGGATTTCTACGAACTGCCGCGTAACGCCGGCAAGATCACGCTGGTGCGCGAAGATTGGGAACTGCCGGCCGAACTGCCGATGGGCGACGAGACCGTCGTGCCCCTGCGCGCCGGCGAAGTGATCGGCTGGAAGCTCAAGGGGTGAGTGTGGGCGGCGCCGTGGCGCCTGCGGGGTGTGCGCCTTCCGGCCTGCCGGAGATCGACTGGCGCTCACCGTGGTTCGACGCCGTATCGGAACGCGGCCAGGCCGCATTGGCCGACGGCAATTGGCGCGAGGCGCTTTCGGCCTACGCCGCCGCCGCCGGGCTGGTGAGCGGTCAGGGACGGGCGCTTCGCTTCGTCGCGCAGGAAGACCTGCCCGCCGCCACGGCTTACGAGGCGTTCATCGCCGCCACCGGCGGCGTGCCGACGCGCCGGAACCTGCATGACTTCTTCAACGCGCTGATCTGGCTGACCTATCCGCGCGGCAAGGCAGCGCTCAACGCGCGTCAGGCCGTGGCGATCGCGACCGAAGGTGTGCAGGCCACGCGCGGCGCTACGCGCGACGCCGCGACTGTCTTCGATGAGAACGCCGTCCTCTTCGCATGCAGCGACGCGGCCCTCGGCGCTGCGCTGCGTGCATTCGACTGGCACACGCTGTTCGTGGCGCGCCGCGCCGACTGGGGACGCGCCTGCGAAGTCCAGCCCTTTGGGCATGCCTTGCTGGAAAAGCTTGTTGCACCTTACAAATCGGTGACGGCGCATGCCTGGATCGTGGACGTTCCCCGTGACTATTTTGGCTGGACACCGTCTGAGCGTCGCGCCTGGCTCGACGGCCGGATCGCGCCAGCGCTCGCCAGCGCCGCGTGGACCACACGCGACTTCGCGCCGTTGCCGGTGCTTGGCATTCCCGGCTGGTGGCCTGCTAACGATGACCCTTCCTACTATCAGGATCTGTCGGTCTTTCGGCCGGGGCGGCGGCAAAAGGGCGGATGACATCGGCTGGGCGCGGTCTCGGCGCGCAGGACCGACGGGCAATGACGGCAGTCCGCGTGCTACACTTCGGCCCGCAGAGTCGGCCAGACAATCGCCGCCTCCCTTTGGGAGGGGGAGGAAAGTCCGGACTCCACAGGGCAGGGTGATGGCTAACGGCCATCCGTCGTGAGACGCGGAACAGGGCAACAGAGAACAGACCGCCGATGGCCCCTGGCGCAAGCCAGGTGGATCAGGTAAGGGTGAAACGGTGCGGTAAGAGCGCACCGCGGCGTGCGGCAACGCACACGGCACGGTAACCTCCACCCGGAGCAATTCCAAATAGGCAGGTGAGCGGCATTCGCCTCGTGCGGGTGCCGGCAACGGGGCCCCCGGGAGCCTGCGGGTAGGAAGCTTGAGCGGCGTAGTGATGCGTCGCCTAGAGGAATGATTGTCAGGCGCGGCGCGAGTCGCGTTCACAGAATCCGGCTTATCGGCCGGCTCTGCATCCCAACAAAACACAAAAGGCTCCCGGTGGGAGCCTTTTGTGTTTCTATCGCCAGTGCGTACGAATCTTAGCCTTCGACAATCTCGACGCTGTGTGTCAGCTCGGCGGTCTTGGCGAGCATGATCGACGCCGAGCAGTACTTGTCGTGGGAGAGCGTCACGGCCCGCTCCACGGTGGCAGGGTTCAGGTTACGGCCCGTGACGGTGAAGTGGAAGTGAATCTTGGTGAAGACTTTCGGGTCTTCGCTTGCGCGTTCGGCCTTGAGCGTGACGCTGCAGTCCTTCACTTCGGCACGGCTCTTCTTGAGAATCAGCACCACATCGTAGGCGGTGCAGCCGCCGGTGCCGACCAGCAGCATTTCCATCGGGCGCGGTGCCTGATTGTGGCCGCCGCCTTCCGGCGCGCCATCCATCGCGACGATGTGGCCGCTACCCGTCTGAGCGACGAAGGCCATACCCTCCTGGCCCATCCAACTCACCTTGCATTCCATATTTCGAAACCCCGATATCCCGTTCAAGCGAAAATTGTAGCGGCTTCCGCAAACCCGCGTACGACGCCGCCCGCAAACCCTGAAAGCCATCCCTTCCGGCCTTGGTTGCTGCGTCGCAATATTGGCGCTTTTTTGATCGGGTTTTCAGAGGGATAAACCCTAAATTCAAATGTCGGGTGTGACTGGTCGGGGTGCGGTGTGCGATTTTTATTGGTAACTTATTGATTTTTCAGATTATGTTCTGAGGTGCTCAATCCCTCGGAAATTTCATATTATGGTATCTAATTTCGTACTATAAATTTTCTTGCATCGCACAATTCGATTTGCTAGACTGCAGTCATTGGTTGTTGTGCTTCACAGCAATCCTGCAAGTGTCTCCTCCACCCTCCTCCTTTGGTGGATTTAACCCGGACCCATGAGGTTCGGGTTTTTTTTTTGTGCGCCGGAAACGCGGTTTACCTGCTGCGCTTTACCGGTGGGTGGTTTTTTCTGTATAATCAACGACTTTTCCGGAAATGCCCACGGAAAAAGCATCAGGGAGAGCCTGCAAGCACAGGACTGCGCCATGCGACCAAATCGCAAGGACGCGGCCGGCAGACAAGCAGGAAGTTGGTGTTAATGGGGCAAATGCATTTTATTTGGATCGATCATGAAGACGTTTTCCGCTAAGCCGGCAGAGGTGACGCGCGAATGGTTTGTGATTGACGCGACGGACAAAGTCCTCGGCCGTGTCGCCAGCGAAGTGGCACGCCGTCTGCGCGGCAAACACAAACCGGAATTCACGCCGCACGTTGACACGGGTGATTACATCATCATCGTCAATGCTGCCAAGCTGAAAGTTACGGGCGCAAAGCAAACCGACAAGAAGTACTACCGCCACACGGGTTACCCGGGCGGTATCTACGAAACCACGTTTGGCAAGATGCAAGAGCGTTTCCCGGGCCGCGCGCTCGAGAAAGCCGTGAAGGGCATGCTGCCGAAGGGTCCGCTGGGCTACGCGATGATCAAGAAGCTGAAGGTTTACGCCGACGGTAATCATCCGCACGAAGCGCAGCAACCGAAGTCGCTCGAGATCTAAGGGCCAGCCATGTTCAAAAACGATTGGAATTACGGCACCGGCCGTCGCAAGAGCGCTGTTGCTCGTGTGTTCATCAAGGCTGGCAAGGGCGACATCGTCGTCAATGGCAAGCCGATCAAAGAGTACTTCGCTCGTGAAACGTCGCTGATGATCGTTCGTCAGCCGCTCGAGCTGACCAACCACGCTGAAACGTTCGACATCAAGGTCAACGTTTCGGGCGGCGGTGAAACGGGTCAGGCCGGTGCGGTTCGTCACGGTATCACCCGCGCACTGATCGACTACGACGCGACGCTCAAGCCGACGCTGTCGACCGCAGGCTTCGTCACTCGCGACGCCCGTGAAGTCGAACGTAAGAAGGTTGGTCTGCACAAGGCCCGCCGTCGCAAGCAATTCTCGAAGCGTTAATCGCCCGGGTGTTTGTGGGCATCTGCCTCTGGCAGGTGCAGAGAAAGGCCGCCTCGCGCGGCCTTTTTTCTTTTTTCGCCGTGTTCTGTCCGCGTGTAAAAGAGAGGCGTCCGTTGGGGCACCGTCTCACGCGTGTCGTGGAAGCTTGATAGAATCGCATTTCCGATTGAGAGGGGGTAGGGCATGGTCAAGGTAGGTATCGTAGGCGGCACCGGCTATACCGGTGTGGAACTGCTCCGTTTGCTGGCGCAGCACCCGGAAGCGCAGTTGACGGCGATCACTTCGCGTAAGGAAGCGGGCACGCCGGTCGCCGATATGTATCCGAACCTGCGAGGCCGTGTCGACCTGGCGTTTTGCACGCCTGACGACGCCCGTCTGACCGATTGCGACGTGGTGTTCTTCGCTACGCCGCACGGGGTTGCCATGGCGCAGGCGCGCGAGCTGCTTGCTGCCGGTGTGCGCGTGATCGATCTGGCGGCAGACTTCCGGCTGAAGGACATCGCCACGTTCGAGAAGTGGTACGGCATGCCCCATGCCTGCCCGGACATTCTCGAGGAAGCCGTGTACGGCCTGCCCGAGATCAACCGCGAGCGAATCAAGAGCGCCCGCGTGATCGGTCTGCCGGGCTGCTATCCGACGTCCGTGCAACTGGGCTATGCGCCGTTGTTCGCCGGTGGCCGCAAGCTGGTCGATCCGAAGCATCTGATCGCAGACGCCAAGTCGGGTGCGAGCGGTGCCGGCCGGAAGGGCGAGACGTCGCTGATCCTCGCGGAGACGGCCGACAACTTCAAGGCGTATGGCGTGAAGGGCCATCGCCATCACCCGGAAATCAAGCAGGGCCTCGAGGCGATTGCCGGTTACCCGGTGGGGCTGACGTTCGTGCCGCACTTGCTGCCGACGATCCGTGGCATTCACTCGACGCTGTACGCGACGATTTTGCCCGAAGCGCGCGACACCGACTTCCAGGCGCTGTTCGAGACGTACTACGCGGGCGAGCCGTTTGTGGACGTGCTGCCGGCCGGCTCGATGCCGGAAACGCGCTGGGTGCGCGCGTCGAATTATGTCCGTATGGCGGTGCATCGCCCGGGCAATGAAGATACGCTGGTGATCCTCGTGGTCGAGGACAATCTGGTCAAGGGCGCGTCCGGTCAGGGCGTGCAGTGTATGAACCTGATGTTCGGCTTGCCGGAGAACATGGGGCTGACCCATATTCCCGTACTGCCGTAACGGTATTTATCGTCTCTAAGCCATTGATTTTCCGACTATCGGCACAATTTTGGATTAGGGACTAGAATGATACCGAACCGATTTTTGGAGATTTGCGATGAACGCACCGCTTGAGGCTGCCGTCACGGAAATGCCCGCATTCCTGGTCTTTACTGACAGCGCTGCGGACAAGGTCAAGCAACTGATCGACGAAGAAGGCAATGCCGAGCTGAAACTGCGCGTTTTCGTGCAGGGTGGCGGTTGCTCCGGCTTTCAGTATGGTTTCACCTTCGATGAAGATGTCAACGAAGACGATACCGTGCTCGACAAGAACGGCGTGTCGCTGCTGATCGACTCGATGAGCTATCAATACCTCGTCGGCGCCGAGATTGACTACAAGGAAGACATCAACGGCGCACAGTTTGTGATCAAGAACCCGAACGCAACCACGACCTGTGGCTGCGGTTCTTCGTTCTCGGTCTGAGCGACGCCGTTGGTTGTTCCTTTGAGCGCAGCTCGAAGGATCGCCAGGATTCAGGCATTCTGCACCCCTCCGCGAGAGGGGTGTTTTTTTGTGCCGCGAATGACGCGATGGGGTGTCCCGTACGACGCAAAGTCGAAGGGCCATACGTCGATGGTTAAGCGTTATCCAGCGCCTGAATGAGATCTGCCTTGAGGTCGTCAATATGCTCAATGCCGACCGAGTAACGAATCAGATTGGCCGGAATCGGTGCGCTTGCCGGTCGTGTTCCCGACCACATCGTGGCGACATGAATCACAAGTGAATCGACCCCGCCCAAGCTACCGGCATTGAAAGGGATGCGAAGCGCAGAAACGACACGCTTTGCCGCGTCGGAGCCTTCGTGTAATCCAAAGACAAACACGCCGCCAAATCCCTTCATTTGTCGATGCGCCAAATCGAACTGAGGGTGCGTTTCCAGTCCCGGGTAGATAACGCGTTCGATGCGCGGGTGTTGAGAAAGAAATCTTGCCAGCGCCAATGCGTTTGCATTGATTCGTTCCATCCGTATCGGCAGCGTACGTAATCCGCGCAGCAATAGCCACGCATCCATAGGAGACAGCACCGATCCAAGGGTAACGTGTGTGCGCCAGATCTGTTCGGCAAGGGAACGGCTTGTGCAAACCACGCCGCCGGTCAGGTCGTGATGTCCGCCGAGATACTTGGTTGCGCTATGGACAATAATGTCGACGCCAAGCGCATGAGGCTGCTGATTTATTGGAGACGCAAACGTATTGTCTGCAACAGTGAGGATGCCGCGCGCACGCGCGATCTTGGCAACACCCTCGATATCCGTCAAATCGAGCAATGGATTGGCGGGAGATTCCAGCAAAGTGAGTTTTGTATTCTCCCGAATCGCCGACATAAATGCGGACGGTTCCGTCTGGTCGACCAACGAGACTTCGACTCCTAATCGACTCAGCATTTTATCGAATAGGTTCGTCGTGCTCATGTAATGGTGGGTCTGCGCGATGACGTGATCGCCCGCACTGAGCAGTGCAAGCAGCGTGGTGGCCATTGCGCCCATGCCGGAACTCATCACCAAGGCGGTTTCGGTGCCTTCAAGTGCGGCCATGATCGACTTGACTCTTTCGTGAACCGGGTTGCCATAGCGAGTGTAGTTCCGGGCATGCTGCGGCACGCTCGACATCTCTGCGAATTCTTCGCTATCGGATGCTGCAAAAACCGCAGAGTAATGAATTGCCGGCGCAACGCCTTTTTCGCCCGTAATTTCCCGGTCGCCAATGATCGAGGTGGTTTCGACGCGTGACATATCACGCCTCCGTCGAGGACTCTGCTGCTATTTTTGAGGGGCGGATTTTCGCCAGATAGGCTTTGCCCTCGTTATTGGGCAGTTCTTTGAATCCAGTGATCCATTTTCTGCAATTGGGCGCCCCGCACTGGCACTCGAACTGCCTGAACAGAACATCTTCCGTGGACGCATAGTCCATCGTCAGAAACTCATTCGCCTCAATATCCCGCAGCGCCCAGACTTCCAGACGCTGCATATCAAGACCGACAGATGGCGAGCATGAGTGAAGCAACAGTCCGGAAAAGTAGGGGTCGTACAAGTGGATCGTCTCAGTCACCTGCAATGTATGCAGTCTGCGGCTGTTGGAAATCAGCCCGGTCATTCGACTGACAAGTTCTCCCCGTGAAAACGGTACAAGTGTTCGGACGCCATACCCTTGCCCTTCCGAGTTCAGGGCCACTTCGAATCTGTCATTCGATGTGGAGCGCTCTTCGTCAAGCCATTCGATTGGATAGAGAAATTTCTTTTCTGTCATGGCAAAGGAATGATGAGAGGGATTGGACTTCCTGTACTTCCGGATGATGTCGTGACGACGCCTTAAGCGTTGCATGTTGCGGGTGGAGAACGAGGGAATCCGCTGATTTTTTGGGGTGAATCCTAAATTTGGGATTTTGGAAGACCGGTGAGGGGAGGGGGGGCACGCGGAATTTGCCGGTCGAAGAGGGCCGCGAAATCACTGCGCCGAGTGCTATCGGCAGCCGGATTCGTGGTGTAAAGCGAGGGGAAGCGGAGCGTAGGCGCGGATCAATGCCGGGCGCCGGACATCGTCATCGGAATATTCCGCGCATGACGCGCGAAGTGCGGCGTGGGAGGGTTGTCGGCAATCCGCTGCGATCGCCATATGGCAGACCGCAAATCGTTTCCCCCGGCGTGCCTGCCTTCAGCGGGGATAGATTGCGCCCAGAATGCGCGGGCCATTCGCGCCGGTCACGGTGGGCAGACTGCCCGGTTGTCGCGCCAGACACCGTTCGGCCAGCCATGCAAAAGCGAGTGCTTCGACTTGATGAGGTGGCACACCGAGCGCCTGCGTCGTCGCAACGGTCACGCCCGGCAGACGGGCCGCGATGGCTTGCATGAGCGCTTGATTGCGAGCGCCCCCGCCGCAGGCATAAAAGCCCTGACAGCCGGGGGCATAGCGAAGCACGTCGTCGGCGACGCACTGGGCGGTGAGGGCGACGAGCGTTGCCTGAACGTCTACGGGCGTGACTCGTGGGAATGCCCCCAACCGTGTGTCGAGCCATTTGGCGTGGAACAAATCGCGTCCGGTGCTCTTGGGGGGCGTTTGGGAGAAATAGGGTTCGCTCAGCAGCGCAGCCAGCAGGGTGTCGTCAACGCTTCCACTCGCCGCCCACGCGCCACCGTCGTCGTAGGTTTTGCCGAGGTGGCGTGCGGCCCAGCCATCGAGTAGCGCGTTGCCGGGGCCGCAATCGAAGCCGCAGACCGGTTTGCCTGACGCGGCTGAAGGCAGAATCGTCACGTTGCTGATGCCGCCAAGATTACAGACGACGCGCGTTTGTCCTGGGTCAGAGAACACCGCCTGATGATAGGCCGGCACGAGCGGCGCACCCTGGCCGCCGGCTGCGACGTCCCGGCTGCGAATGTCCGCGACGACGTCGATGCCGGTCAGTTCGGCGAGCAGCGCGGGAGCATTGAGCTGGCGCGTGTAGCCAACACCGTCGAATTCACCCGGGCGATGGCGGATCGTCTGCCCGTGCGCACCGATGGCGGCGATCGCCGATGCGGGCAGCCCGGCAGTCGCCAGCAAGTCACGCACGCAATCCGCATAGACGCGCACCAGGGCGTTTGCCGCTAGCGCTTCGCGGTGCAGTTCGTTTTCCGAAGGCGCTTGCAGCACCATCAGTGTCTCGCGCAAATCGCTCGGGAACGGAAGATAGGCTTCTGCGAGCACCCGGCCATCTGCCGACGCTACCAGCACGCCGTCAACGCCGTCGAGGCTCGTGCCGGACATCAGGCCGATGAAATGGGAGGCGGAATCCGGAGAGCCGGAGTGATGAGCGATGTCGGTCATGAGCGTAGCGCGAGCGCGCGGGGAGCCGAAGAAATCAAGTCCGCGCCGGCAGGGCAAGCATGTCGAACACATGTTGCTCGCGCAGCGCGGCTTCCAGCATACCTTAATCGCGCTCGGCGACTTGTACCGTGCGCATCAGATCGATGCGCTTGAGCAGGTTCTCGGCGTACATGTCGAACACCTTCAGGCGGGCGCCTGAGAGCGGTGCGACGGCCGCGACATCCGTCGAGAACGGATTGCGCGGAACGCCGTTGTAGCGCAGTTCGTAATGCAGATGCGGACCTGTCGCCCAGCCTGTCTGACCGACGAAGCCAATGACTTGGCCCTGCGTGACCCGCGTGCCGGCTTTCATGCCCTGACCGAAGCCGGACAAGTGAGCGTAGCGTGTCTGGTAGTTGCCCGCGTGATCGATCGTCACCAGATTGCCGTAACCGTTCTGCGAGCCGACGAACGTGACGACGCCGTCACCCGCCGCGAACACGCGCGTGCCGATGGGGGCTGCCAGATCCACGCCCTCGTGCTTCTTCCACTGGTGCTGGAACGGATGCTCGCGGCCACCGAACGCCGACGAAATTCGCGAAAACTCGACCGGCGTGCGCAGGAATGCCTGCTTCAGGTTGCGGCCGTCAAAGCCGTAGTAAGCGCCCTCGGGCGCCCCCTGCGGCTCGGCGTACCAGATGGCCTGATGCGTCTTGCCCTGATTGATGAACTCGACGGCGAGCACGCGCCCGGTGCGAACCGTACGGTCCTGCTGCTTGACGACTTCGTACACAAGGCGGAAGCGGTCACCGCGGCGCACGTCGCGCTGGAAGTTGATCACGCCGGAGAAGATGTTCACCATCTGCGCGACGACGGCGTCGGGTACGCCCGCATCGTCCATCGCGGTGAAAAAGTTATCCGCAATGGCGCCGGAGCGCATGGCCCATTCGGTGTCGTTCGTGAGCTGTTCCATGCGCGCGCGCAGACGGTCGTCGTCGTTGCGCTCGATCACCAGCTGCTGAGCGCCGGTGCTGCCGGTCGACAGGACGGTGGATAGCGAGACGAGCTTGCCGTCGTCGTCCGTTTCGGCCTGAACGACTTGCCCGGCGGGCACGCCGATCAGGCGCCGGGCGACGGCGTTCTCACGAATGAAGCGTTCTGCGGTGGGGTCCTGGATCGACAGGCGCGAGAGCATATCGCCAAGGGTTTCGCCACGTCGCAGCGCCACCTGATGGACAAAGGTCTGGGATTGCGCGTCGAGCTGCTGGATCTGTTTGGCCAGGTCGGGGAAGGTGAGCGGTAAAGTCACGCTCGCACCGTTGCGCGCCGCTTCGGGCACCATGGGCGCCACGCCGAAAGCGGTCACCATTCCCAACGTCAGGGCCGAACCGACCGTTGCCACGATTTGCACCTTTCTGCGACGGTGCTTCGGCTGCGTGGGATCGATCAGGGTCAGCAGTTCACGCGCAAAAAAATCACGGAGTTTTGGCCACATCACGTAAAATTCTGCGCAACTTACGAAAAAAGCCCGGGCGGAGCGACATGCTTCGAGATTGCCTGCCGGAATTCCGGGGCAACCCGGCGTCGCTTCGGCCCGAGCCGAGAATTGAGCGGCAATTATAGCAGACCCGCCGCTGCCTCCGCCTTTACTGGCTGGCTAAGGGAAACCCTGAACCAGTCTGGACAATGATGTTATGACAAGTGAACACGCACTCACCTCGGAAAAGAAGTACCCCGTGACCGACGCCACGCGGGCCGCTCTGGCGATCGCCAAGCGCGGTTGCGACGAGCTTCTCGTGGAAGATGAGTTCCTGCAGAAGCTGGCGCGCAGCGAAGCCACCGGCAAGCCGCTGCGCATCAAGCTGGGGCTCGACCCGACGGCACCCGACATCCACATCGGTCATACCGTGGTGCTCAACAAGATGCGCCAGTTGCAGGATCTGGGGCACACGGTCATTTTCCTGATCGGCGATTTCACTTCGCTGATCGGCGACCCGTCGGGCCGCAACAGCACGCGCCCGCCGCTCACCCGCGAGCAGATCGAGTCGAACGCCAAGACCTATTTCGAGCAGGCCGCACTCGTACTCGACCGCAACAAGACTGAAATCCGCTACAACAGCGAATGGTCGATGAAGCTGGGTGCCGACGGCATGATCAAGCTCGCGTCGCGCTACACCATGGCGCGCATGCTCGAGCGTGAGGATTTCACGCGGCGCTTCCAGAGCGGCGTGCCCATCGCCATCCACGAATTTCTCTACCCGCTCATGCAGGGCTACGACTCGGTGGCACTGGAGTCGGATCTGGAGTTGGGCGGCACGGACCAGAAGTTCAACCTGCTCGTGGGCCGCGAACTGCAAAAGCAGTACGGTCAGGAGCCGCAGTGCATTCTGACGATGCCGCTGCTCGAAGGGCTGGACGGTGTCGAGAAGATGTCGAAGTCCAAGGGCAACTACGTGGGCATCAGCGAGAAGCCGAGCGAAATGTTCGGCAAGCTCATGAGCATCTCGGACGATCTGATGTGGCGCTACTACGAGTTGCTCTCGTTCCGTTCGCTCGAAGAGATTGCCCAACTGCGCAAGGACGTCGAAGGCGGGCGCAATCCTCGCGACGTGAAGGTGCTGCTCGCGCAGGAGATCGTGGCGCGTTTCCACTCGCAGGCCGACGCCGAGCACGCACTCGAGGATTTCAACGCTCGCGCCAGGGGCGGCGTGCCGGACGATATTCCGGAAGTCTCGCTCGACGGTGCGCCGCTGGGCATCGCACAATTGCTCAAGCAGGCGGGTCTGGTGCCGTCGACGTCGGAAGCCAACCGCAACATCGAGCAGGGCGGCGTGCGCATCGACGGCGAGGCAGTGTCCGACAAGGGCGTGAAGATCGACGCCGGCACCTACGTCGTGCAAGTCGGCAAGCGCCGCTTCGCGCGCGTGACGCTCGCCTGAGCGTCGTCGGCTCGGTGTTCCCGCTGCCGTACATGAGATATCGCTCGCGATGATCGCGCTCATCCAACGTGTGCTCGAAGCCTCGGTAACGGTCGATGGCCGCACGGTCGGTGCCATCGGCCCGGGCCTGCTCGCGTTGGTTTGCGCCGAACGCGGTGACACCGAGGCGAGTGCTGACAAGTTACTGGCGAAACTGCTCGGCTATCGCGTGTTCCCGGACGAGGCGGGCAAGATGAACCGCAGCGTGTCGAGTCTCGACGGAAACGGGGCGGCGGGTGGTTTGCTGCTCGTCTCGCAGTTCACGCTGGCCGCCGACACCAACAGCGGCACCCGCCCGAGTTTCACCCCGGCGGCGAGTCCGGCCGACGGCAAGCGGCTCTTCGATCATTTCGTGACGCAGGCGCGCGTGCGCCATCCCATCGTGGAAACGGGCGAGTTCGGCGCATACATGCGTGTCTCGCTCGTGAACGACGGGCCGGTCACGTTCTGGCTTCAGACGCGTCCCGACGCCGTTTGAGTCTTGCGGTGGCATGGCGCCGCCCATGCCTCCGGTCTTATCCCGAAAATCGCTCGGAATCGTCCTGATGTGCAGGACCTATTGCACGCGATTCGCATCGGTGTGATACCGTCGTTGGGTTCCGAAATATCAATGCTTGGGAGAATCTGATGAAAGTCTGGAGTGACTCGTTCGCCGACAATGCGGCGATGGATGCACAGTTCGCCTTCGGCAAACCGGATGCGCAGTCGCATGTCGCGCTGTCGCAGAACAAGAATCCCCATCTGACCTGGTCCGACGTGCCCGCCGGTACGCGTTCGTTTGTCGTGATCTGCACCGACAGCGACGTGCCGAGTCAGGGCGACGACGTCAACAAGGAAGGCCGCGAAGTGCCGGCAGATCTGCCGCGCGCCAACTTCTATCACTGGGTACTCGTCGACGTGCCGGCATCGGTCTCCGAGATCCCGGCGGCAAGCCACAGCAATCACGTCACGCCGCGCGGCAAGTTTGGTCCGGACGCGCTCGACGGCATGCGCCATGGTGTGAACGACTACACGGCATGGTTTGCGGGCGACGAGAGCATGAAGGGCGATTACTACGGCTACGACGGCCCGTGCCCGCCGTGGAACGACACGCTCATGCACCACTACCACTTCACCGTGTATGCGCTGGACATCGCTCGCGTACCGCTCGAAGGCCGCTTCGGTGGCGACGACGTGCTCGCGGCGATCAAGCCGCATGTGCTCGGCAGTGGCACCGTGACCGGCACCTACACGCTCAACCCGAAGGTAGCCTGACGGCGCACCGCCTGCCTCCCGTTTCCTCTGGACTCACGCAAACCGCATTCGTAACGATGACCGGCACGACCACTACCCTCACCTTGATTCGCCACGGCGAGACCGACTGGAACCGCGTCAAACGGATTCAGGGGCACACCGACATTGCGCTGTCGACGGAGGGCGAGCGCCAGGCGGTCTTGCTGGGCGAGCGTATCGCACGCGAGGTTGCGGCGCACGGGCGTGTGTTCGACCATGTGCTCACGAGCGATTTGCAGCGCGCGGTGCAGACGGCGGCGCCCGTCGCCCATGCTTGCGGTTTGCCGCTCGTGCGTACGGCGAGTCTGAGGGAGCGTCACTACGGCACCTTCGAAACCCGCATGCCCGATGAGATTCAGGCGGCATTTCCGCAGGAGTATTCGCGCTGGCAGAGCCGCGATCCGGATTTCGTGATTCCCGGTGGCGAGTCGACGCGGGGTTTCTACACGCGCATCACGGATTTCGTCGTGCAACTCGTGCGCGAGTATGAGGGCCAGCATCTGGCGCTGGTAGCCCACGGCGGCGTGCTCGACTGCTGTTATCGGCTCGCGACGGGGCTCGCGTTGTCCGAGCCGCGCTCCTATCCGTTGCTCAATGCAAGCGTGAATCGTCTGGCATACGACGGGGCGCGTTGGCAGGTGTTGAGCTGGGGGGATGTCACGCATCTGGACGACGCGGTGCGCGACGAAAGCAATGACAAGCCGGTCGACGTTCATGGCCGCGCGACGGATCGCGTGGATCCGCGCGTGGTGTAGGGCATCCGCGCGACGTTTTTCCGGCATAACGGCGCAATGGCCTTCCGACGCGCGCTTAGCGCTCCAGCGACGGCTGCACGACGGCGGCGACATCGGGGGTGGCCAGCGCACGGCGTCGTGCCCGGTGAGCGACGCTGTTTCGCATCGACCAGCGCGCGACCTGCGCCATGTGACGCACGGCAGGCCGCACCGTGAGACGGCGCACCATCGACTGCGCTTCGAGTCCGAGCATTACCTGCGACCAGTCCGGCAATAGATCGATACCTGCGCGGAACAACAACCCGCTGAACATGCGCGCACCCGCGAACGGCGCAGGCAAGTTGCGCAATACGCGCACGACTTCTTCGGTGCGCTCGCTCGCGCACAACGCCGGACGCATCATGGCGAGATATTCGTCGATCTGCGACACACTCATCGGCACATCACGTGCGCCGAGCGCCACGGCAATGCGTGAGACTTCCGCGTAGTAACGGTCCTGCTCGCTGCGCGAGAACCCCGGATTCTTGTAGACGAGATAGCTGCGCAGAAAGCTCGACGTCTCCGCCACGTGGACCCACGTCAGCAACCCGGGATCGTAAGCGGCATAGGGGCGGCCATCGGGCGCGGTGCCTGTGACCTTCAAGTGGATGCGCCGCACACGTTCGAGCAATGCTTCGGCGTCGGCCGTGTTGCCGAACGTGGTGCCGCCAATGAAGGTCGCCGTGCGGCGCAGACGGCCGATCACGTCCTGCCGGAAGGTCGAATGATCCCAGACACCGGCCATCGCAAGCGGATGCAGCGATTGCATCAGCAGTGCGCTGATCCCGCCGATCATCATCGAGGTGAAGTCGCCGTGCACATGCCAGCAGGCGGCGTCGGGGCCGAACAGGCCGGGATCGCCGGCCGGGGTGTCGTAGTTCAGACGCGGTGCGCCGGGACCTGACGTCAGGCTCACCAGCCGCATGGCGATGGCGTGCCGCACGCGCCCCGACACGCCCGTCACCGGTCCGGCAGGCCGCAGAGGCGTTGCCGGAGGTGGCGTCGGGAGGTCGTCGTGCGAGGACATACGTCGTTTAGCGTGACGTGACGGCGGACGTCACCGTCACTTGCCGGTGGCGTCCGGGGACCAGAGCGAGCCGCTTTCCGGCGCGCTGCCGGGAGCGCTCAGGCCAAAGTGACGGAACGCCGCGAGGGTGGCGACGCGTCCGCGGGGCGTGCGTTGCAGGAAGCCCTGCTGAATCAGGTACGGCTCGATCACGTCTTCGATGGTGTCGCGCTCTTCTCCGATGGCGGCGGCGAGGTTGTCCACGCCGACCGGTCCACCGTCGAACTTGTGGAGCACGGCTTCGAGCAGTTTGCGGTCCATCACGTCGAAGCCGACCGGGTCGACGTCGAGCATCATCAGGGCGGCGTCGGCGACGGCAGCGGTAATGCGGCCGTCGGCCTTCACTTCGGCGAAATCGCGCACGCGCCGCAGCAAGCGATTGGCGATACGCGGCGTGCCGCGCGCACGGCGGGCGATCTCAAAGGCGCCGTCGTCGGCAATGACCGCGCCGAGCAGGCTGGCGGAACGGCGCACGATACCCGCCAGTTCTTCGGCCGAATAGAACTCCAGACGCGCTACGATCCCGAAGCGGTCGCGCAGCGGATTCGTCAACATGCCGGCGCGCGTGGTGGCGCCGACCAGGGTGAACGGTTGCAGATCGAGCTTGACGCTGCGCGCGGCCGGTCCTTCGCCGATCATGATGTCGATCTGATAGTCTTCGAGCGCCGGATAAAGAATTTCCTCGACGACCGGCGAGAGCCGGTGAATTTCGTCGATGAACAGCACGTCGTTGGCTTCGAGATTGGTCAGCAGCGCAGCGAGGTCGCCCGGGCGCTCGAGCACGGGGCCGGACGTCTGGCGCAGGTGCACGCCCATTTCGCGGGCGATGATGTGGGCGAGCGTCGTCTTGCCCAGGCCAGGCGGCCCGAACAGCAGCACATGGTCGAGCGGTTCCGAGCGGTTCCGAGCCGCCTCGATGAAGATTTCCAGCTGCTCGCGCACCTTGCGCTGACCGACGTATTCGTCGAGCAGCTTGGGGCGCAGTGCGCGCTCGAAGGCTTCTTCGTTGGGCGAGACCGGAGTGGGCGCAATGATGCGCTCGGCGGCGAGTTTGTCGGTTTCGATCATGGCTGCATTGTAGCGCTTCGGACGTCGCTTGCCGGGGCCGGGCGACGGGATTTCCTACGATGCCCGACAGGGGCGGTGTTTAGCCGATCAGGCGTCCGCGCCGCACGCGCAAGCCCTTTGCCGCGAGGGCGGGGGAGACTTCGGCCAGCGCCGCGTACGTCTCGCCGCTGTGCGCGTGACAGATGGCCACACCCAACGCATCGGACGCGTCCTTGCCCGGCGTGCCGGTGAGCGTGAGCAGGCGTGTAACCATCTCCTGCACCTGTTCCTTGCGGGCGCGTCCGTAGCCGACCACAGCCTGCTTGAGCTGCATCGGCGTGTATTCGAAGACTTCGAGCCCGCCGACCGATAGCGCGGTAATGGCCGCACCGCGCGCCTGCCCGAGCAGCAGCGTGGATTGCGGGTTGACGTTGACGAACACTTTCTCGACAGCGGCCTGATCGGGCCGGTAAGTGTCGACCAGTTCCGCCACGCCTTCGAAGATGATGCGCAGCCGCGCGGGCAGCGTGCCTTCGCCGGTGCGGATGACGCCACTGGTCACATACTGCAGACGGCTGCCGTGCTTTTCGAGCACGCCAAAGCCGGTGACACGCAGCCCGGGGTCGATGCCAAGAATTCTCATGCGGGGGCCAATGATCGGCGTACAGACCGATTCGGGCAAAGAAGCCAATATGGCCCGTATTCTGGCACAGCCGGGCGCAGGCGTCGCCGAAGTCGTGTTTCGTCGGGTGAGACGCGCCAATGTCCTGCGTCGGTGCGCTGCCTTGCCAAGCCGGATTGGCGTGCTCGCCCGGTCGCGTCGATATGCCGCAGGTTCCATGCGCGAAGGCGCTGGGCGCTGGGCATCGCGGCATGGCAGATTGTTGTACATTGTTTGCTGTTCAAAATATCCGACGGCCTGCGTGCAGGCCGCTGTCCCCGATGCTCTGGATCAAAGCGTTTCACATCGTTTTCGTCGCCTCGTGGTTCGCCGGTCTGTTCTATCTGCCGCGCATCTTCGTCAACCTCGCGATGGAGAGCGACGCCGCCGCAACGCAACGTCTGCTGCTCATGGCGCGCAAGCTGTATCGCTTCATGACGATACTCGCGGTGCCTGCCCTCGCTTTCGGACTGATCCTCTGGCTGTATTACGGCATCGGCCGCTACGGCGGCTGGTTGCACGCCAAGTTGCTGATCGTGGTGTTGCTGTTGGGCTATCACCATGCGTGCGGCCGTCTGCTGCGCAAGTTCGAGAGCGGCCGCAACACGCATTCGCATCGCTGGTATCGCTATTTCAACGAATTCCCGGTGCTCGGATTGCTGGCCGCGGTGATCCTCGCGGTCGTCAAACCGTTCTGACGTGCCCCTTGTTCCATCCCGCGCACGTCGTTATGCAATTCGAGCGCTACGTATGAGCGCCAACCACCGATAGTTGAGAGGAGTCTGCCGTGAGTCTGACCTGCGAATATTTTGTGGCGCCGCCGTCGCCCTTTGTGTACATGGGGCACGCACGCTTTGTCGAACTGGCACGTCGCCATGGCGTACAGATTCAGTTCAAGCCGATCGATCTCGGACGAATCTTCGCGGGCTCGGGTGGGCTGCCGCTGGCCAAGCGCACCCCACAACGGCAGGCGTATCGTCTGGTCGAACTCGCGCGCTGGTCGAAGTACCTCGGCGTGCCGCTCAACCTGCAACCGAAGTTCTTCCCGGTGGCGGGCGATCCGGCCGCGCGTTTGCTGATCGCCACGCAACTCGCGCACGGAACGGACAAGGCACTCGACCTGTCGGCCGCCATCTCGAAGGCGCTCTGGACCGAGGAGCGCAACATCGCCGACGACGCCACGCTGCAAGCCATTGCCGAGAGCCTGTCGCTCGACGGCAAGGCGCTGCTCGCGGCGTCGAACGGCGCGAGCGTACAGGCGGCCTACGACGCCAATACCGACGAAGCCGCGAAGGCGGGCGTATTCGGTGCGCCGTGGTTCGTCTTCGAGGGCCAGCCCTATTGGGGGCAGGACCGCCTCGATTTTCTCGAACGGGCTTTTGCTGAAGCGCGCGGCGCAAAGCGCTGAACCGGCAAGCCGATCATTTCGTCTGCCGCCTGCGGGTGCTAGCGGCGGCAACCCCCCAGGAGTGAACAGGATGAGTCGTCCGGAAGTTGTGTTGTACAAGAGCGTGCCGCCAGACGTGCGTGCGCGATTGGCCGAGGCATTCACGCTCAGCGAATTCAAGGGAGTGAACGACGGCAACCGGGCGGAATTCGCGGCGGCGCTGCATCGTGCCGACGGCGCCATCGGCGTGGGCATGAACGTGACGCCGGCGTTGCTCGACGCGGCCCCGAAGCTCAAGGCATGGGCCACCATTTCGGTGGGTTACGACCCGTTCGATGTGCCCGATCTCACGCGCCGGGGCATTGTGTTGATGAATACGCCCGACGTGCTCACCGAGACTACGGCGGATACCGTCTTCTCACTGATTTTGGCGAGTGCCCGGCGGGTGGTCGAGCTTGCCGAACTGGTGAAGGCTGGCGGCTGGAAGTCTAGTCTCGGCGAGGAGTATTTCGGCACCGACGTGCAAGGCAAGACGCTGGGCATCGTCGGCATGGGACGCATTGGCGGGGCCGTCGCACGTCGTGCGGCGCTCGGATTCGGCATGAAGGTGCTGTACAGCAATCGTTCGCGCAACGACGCAGCGGAGCAGGCGTATGGCGCTCAATACCGGACGTTGCCGGAATTGCTCGCACAATCCGATTTCGTCGTGACGCTGGTACCGTTGTCGCCGGCCACCGAGCGTTTGATCGGCGCACGCGAATTCGCGCAGATGAAGCGCGGTGCGATCTTCGTCAACGCGGCGCGCGGCATGGTGATCGACGAGGCAGCGCTGGTCGACGCGCTGGCGTCCGGCCATCTGCGCGCGGCCGGTCTGGACGTGTTTGAGCGCGAGCCGGTGCCGGTGGATTCGCCGTTGCTGAAAATGAAGAACGTGGTGGCGCTGCCGCATATCGGCTCGGCAACGCACGAGACGCGTCACGCGATGGCATCGTGCGCGGCGGACAACCTGATTGCCGCGCTTACCGGCAAGCCGCTGCAAAACGCCGTGAATCCGCGAGCGCAGCAGCGCGGATAACGCCAGCGGCACTCAGGCGGCGAGAGACGGCGGCAGAGAATGCCGCCGTCGCCGCTATCGGCCGTCGTTGGTCGTTCTGCGGCGATTGATGACTTCCTTCGCGCGGGCCAGTTGTGCGGGCAAGCGCTCACCCAGACGCAGCGCCATGCCCACGGCGAGCACGTCGCCAATGGCCAGATGCGCGATGCGTGACGTCAGCGGCGAGTAGACGTCGGTGTCTTCGTCGACGTCGGCAAAGAGCGCCACGCTGGCCAGCCGCGACAGCGGCGAGTTGCTGTGCGTAATCGCGATCACGCTGGCGCCTGCCGTGCGTGCCAGTTGCGCCGCTTCGAGCAGATCCTGCGTGCGGCCGGTGTTGGAGATCGCCACCACCACATCCCCCTCGCGCAGCAACGCGGCCGACATGCCGTAGACGTGCGGATCGTTATACGCCACGGCCGGCACACCGAGCCGGAAGAACTTGTGCTGCATGTCGAGCGCCGCAATCCCCGACGCCCCTGCACCGTAGAACTCGATGCGCCGCGCCCCCGCGAGCAGGTCGATGGCTTGTCCGATGCTATCGGGCGACAGGTTGTTGCGAACCTGCATGAGGCTGCCGATGGTGCGGTCGAGCACCTTGCTCGCGATGCCGGGTACCGGTTCGTCGGGCCGCACATCGCGATGCACGAACGGCACACCCTGCGCGATGCCCTGTGCCAGCCGGATCTTGAATTCACGATAGCCGCTGCATCCGACCGCCTGACAGAATCGCGCGATCGTGGGCTGGCTGACGCTGGCGCGCTCGGCAAGTTCGTTCATCGACAGATCGACGACTTCGCGCGGGGCGTCCAGCACATAGGTCGCGAGCTTGCGCTCGGACGGGCGCAATTGGGTCAGCGTGGCTTCGATTCGGTTGAGCATGGCAGGCAGGCACCCACAAAAGCAGAGCGCGCAGCGGACATCGCCACGCGCCGTCATTCCCCTAATTCCCCTGTTTTCCGTAACGCCTCGATCGCATACGCCCTGTGATGCAGGCGTGCGCCGGGTCCGGCGGGGCAGGCGCCCACTATAGCACCCGCAACGCGTGGCGCCGTCGCGCAGCGCCGGGTGTTTCGGCCGGGTGATTGCGGCAGAAATGTACAAAAACTACAAAAATTCTTCGTTTCATATTATGGATTGTCATTTCTCTATATGACAATAATTCATGTAATTCATGGAGAATGCTAAGTAAAACCCCGGATGCCGATGGCTTTTGATTGATGAGATGTAGAATTTCTACTAAACTCCGCTCCCAATCGCGCCTGCCCCTGGGTGCGTCGCAATCCCGTTCCCCGGCATGACGTCAGAGCAAACGAAGCCCCTGCACCCGACCGTAATGGCGGTCACTGCGCGCATTGCCGCGCGCAGCCGCGACACGCGTGCGGCGTATCTGGCTCGCATTGATGCGAGCGCCGGCCGCTTCCCACAGCGCGGTGCGCTGTCTTGTGCCAATCTGGCGCACGGTTTCGCCGCCATGCCGGCCAACGACAAGCTCATCCTGCGCGAGCAGCGCCGTCCGAACGTGGGCATCGTCACCGCTTACAATGACATGCTCTCGGCGCACCAACCCTACGAGCAGTACCCGGCGCGCCTGCGCGAGGCGGCACGCAAGCTCGGCGCGACGGCACAGGTCGCCGGCGGCGTGCCGGCCATGTGCGACGGTGTCACGCAGGGCAACGCAGGCATGGAACTGTCACTGTTCTCGCGTGAAATCATCGCGATGAGCACGGCCGTTGCGCTCTCGCACAACATGTTCGACGCTGCGCTGATGCTCGGCGTGTGCGACAAGATTGTGCCGGGCCTTGTCATCGGGGCGTTGCAGTTCGGCCATCTGCCGACAGTCTTTGTGCCGGCCGGCCCGATGGCGAGCGGCTTGTCGAACGACGAAAAGGCCAAGATCCGCCAGGGGTACGCGACCGGTAAAGTCGGCCGCGACGCGCTTCTCGAATCCGAGTCACAGGCTTACCACGGCGCGGGCACGTGCACCTTTTACGGCACGGCCAACAGCAACCAGCTCCTGATGGAAATCATGGGTCTGCACCTGCCGGGTGCGGCGTTCGTGCATCCGCAACTGCCGTTGCGCGACGCGCTGACCGACGCCGCCCTCGCGCGCGTGCTGGCCATCGGCGCGGATACCCCCGAATACACCCCAATCGGCCATGTGGTCGACGAGCGTGCCGTGGTCAACGGCATCGTCGGCCTGCTGGCCACGGGCGGCTCGACCAATCACACGCTGCACCTCGTGGCGATGGCCCGTGCGGCGGGCGTCGTGATCGATTGGGACGACTTCGACGCCTTGTCGGCCGTGGTGCCGCTCATGGCGCGCGTCTACCCGAATGGCAAAGCCGACGTGAATCATTTTCACGCGGCCGGCGGCATGGGCTTCCTGATCGGCGAACTGCTCGACGCGGGGCTGTTGCACAACGACGTGAAGACGGTGGCCGGCCCCGGGCTGGCCCGTTACCGCACGGAGCCCTGGCTCTCGCCCGAAGGGCTGGCATGGCGCGCCGGGAGCGCCTACAGTGGTGATCGTGACGTTTTGCGCGGCCATGCCGAGCCGTTCGCCCCCGATGGCGGACTGCGGCTCATGCACGGCAATGTAGGGCGTGGCGTCATCAAGGTGTCGGCGGTCAAGCCGGAACATCGGCGCGTGAGCGCAACGGCACGCGTATTTACTTCTCAGGAAGCGGTTCAGGCCGCGTTCGATGCCGGCGAGTTGCATCGCGACGTGGTTGTGGTGCTGCGTGGCCAGGGGCCGCGCGCCAACGGCATGCCCGAGCTGCATCGCCTCACCCCGCTGCTCGGTGTCTTGCAGGACGAAGGGTTCGCAGTGGCACTCGTGACCGACGGCCGGATGTCCGGCGCATCGGGCAAGGTGCCTGCCGTGATTCACGTGTCGCCCGAAGCCGCCGGCGGCGGCCCGATCGCCCGCGTGCGCGACGGCGATCTGATCGTGCTCGATGCGAACGTCGGCATGTTGCACGTCGAGGTGGCGCCGCAGGAATGGGCGGCGCGCGAGATCGCGCAGGTTCCGGTCTCGGGCGACGACACCGGGCGTGTGCTCTTCAGTCATATGCGCGCGGCAGTGGGCGCGGCAGAAACCGGCGCTTCCGTGTTCTTCGGTACTGAGTGACGTGCAGTCCACGTCATGGCATTCAAGGAAAACGTAATGGACATCAATGACATCGTTCGTGCCGGCCCCGTGGTTCCGGTGCTCCAGTTCGACAGCGTCGAGCAGGGCGAGCATGTCTCGCGCGCGCTGCTCGCGGGCGGGGTGCGGGTACTCGAAATCACGCTGCGTACGCCGGCTGCAATGGACGTCATTCGCCACGTCGCAGGGCTGTCCGACGACCTGATCGTTGGTGTGGGCACGCTCACACGTGCGGACGAAATGGCGCAGGCCGTGGCTGCCGGGGCGCGCTTCGGTGTCTCGCCGGGCTACACGAGCGCGCTGGGCGCTGCGGCCAAGGCGGCGGGTCTGCCGCTGCTGCCGGGCGTGGTTACGCCGTCCGACATTCTGACGGCGCTCGCCGACGGCTACGAGACGGTGAAGTTCTTCCCGGCCGAGCCCTCGGGTGGCGTTCCCATGCTGCGGGCACTGTACGGCCCGTTCCGCCAGGTGCGTTTTTGCCCGACGGGCGGCATCAGCGCAGAGTCGGCGCCGTCGTATCTGGCGCAACCGAACGTGGTGTGTGTGGGCGGCTCGTGGCTGACGCCCAAGGCGCTCGTCGACGCCGGCGATTGGGGCGGCATCACGCGTCTGGCCCGCGCCGCCGCGGCATTGCCGCGCGGCTGAGCGCGGCAATGCCGGTGTTACCCATAACAAGATTTCAATAATCGGGCGCAAGCCCATCGGGCATCCGCCCAACTAGCCAAACGAGGAGACCCCCATGGTCGCGGTGCAAGGCAACTTGTTGCTGGTGTACGCGCTTGTCGCGGTAATCGCGCTGATTGTGCTGATCGCGCGCTTCAAACTGAGTCCGTTCATCACGCTGATCGTCGTTTCGCTCGTGCTCGGGCTGGCGGTGGGCATGCCCATGGGCGGCATCGTCAAGGCATTCGAGACGGGCGTGGGCAACACGCTGGGGCACATCGCGCTCGTGGTGGGGCTTGGCACGATGCTCGGCAAGATGATGGCCGAGTCGGGCGGCGCGGAGCGCATCGCGCGCACGCTCATCGGCTTCTTCGGCGAGAAGAACGTGCACTGGGCGATGGTCGTGATCGCGTTTATCGTCGGTCTGCCGGTGTTCTTCGAAGTCGGCTTCGTGCTGCTGATTCCGATTGCCTTTAACGTTGCCAAGCGTACCGGTACGTCGATGGTGCTCGTCGGTATTCCGATGGTCGCGGGGCTGTCGGTCGTACACGGCCTGATTCCGCCGCACCCGGCGGCGTTGCTGGCCGTGACCGCTTACAACGCGGACATCGGCCACACCATCATGTACGCGCTGATCGTCGGCATTCCGACGGCGGCAATTGCCGGTCCGCTCTTCGCGAAGCTGATGTCGCGCTACGTCGTGCCGAACCCGGACAATCCCCTGCTCGCGCAGTTCGTCGAAAAAGATCGTGCCATGAGCGAACTGCCGGGCTTCGGCGTCACGCTGTTCACGATTCTGCTGCCGGTGATCCTGATGCTCATCGGTAGCTGGGCCGACCTGTTCTTCGCGCCGAAGACTTTCGCCAACGATTTCCTGCGCCTCATCGGCAACTCGGTGATGGCGCTGCTCATCGCCACGCTCGTGAGTTTCTTCACGTTCGGCAAGCGGCGCGGCTTCAATCGCGACCAGATCCTGAAGTTCACCAACGAGTGTCTGGCGCCGATTGCCACGATCACGCTGGTAGTGGGTGCGGGCGGCGGTTTCGGGCGTATTCTGATGGACAGCGGCGTGTCGAAGGCGATCGTCGATGTGGCGACGCACGCGAACCTCTCGCCGCTGTTGCTGGGCTGGCTGGTGGCAGTGCTGATCCGTATCGCGACGGGTTCGGCCACAGTGGCGATGACCACCGCGTGCGGCATTGTCGCGCCGATCGCGGCGGCCGCAGGCACCGTGGTGAAGCCTGAGCTGATGGTGCTGGCCACGGGGGCGGGGTCGCTGATCCTGTCGCACGTGAACGACGGCGGCTTCTGGCTGGTCAAGGAGTACTTCAACATGACCGTGCCGCAGACCTTCAAGACCTGGACGGTTTGCGAGACGATCATTTCAGTCGTGGCGTTGTTGCTCACGCTCGGCCTGGCGACGGTGGTCTGAGGTCACGATGCAGAAAACGCAACGCCGGCAACACGCCGACGCGAGTCGGCAGGTGGCTAAGTGATAAGGAGGCGAGCCATGATCGTCGTGGTAATGGGCGTATCGGGCAGCGGCAAGAGCACGGTCGGGCAGCAGCTCGCCGACCGTCTGGGCTGTGGGTTTTCCGACGCAGATTCGTTTCACAGTCCCGCGAACATCGAGAAGATGCGTCGCGGCGAGGCGCTGGGCGATGACGACCGCGCCCCGTGGCTTGCCGCGATCCGTGAAGCCATCGTCGCGCGCCGGTTGTCGGGGCGTCATCACGTGTTCGCGTGCTCGGCGTTGCGCTCGCGCTATCGCGATGTTCTGGGCGAGCACGACGGCGACGTCGTGTTCGTGTATCTGAAAGGCGCCCCGGAGGTGATTGGCGAGCGGTTGGCGTCGCGCTCGGGGCATTTCTTCGATCCGGCGCTGCTGCAAAGCCAGTTCGACACGCTCGAAGAGCCGCGCGACGCGCTGGTGATCGATATCCGCGAGTCGCCCGACGCCATCGTCGAGACCCTGCTGCACAAACTCGCCGCCTGCCCTGGTGGTGTGCCGCTGACGTCCGTCGGGGCGGCGCGCGTACAATAGCGGTTTATTCCCTCCGCCGGCACTTCGCGTGCCGGTCGTACGTATCGAAATGGCTTCCTTCGAATTCTTCGCGCCCTGTCCTCGCGGACTGGAAGAGGCGCTTGCCGCCGAACTGGCAGAGCTGGGCCGTCTGGCGCCGGTATCGGTGGGCAAACAGGTGCCGGGTGGCGTGCATTTCGCCGGTCCGTGGGCGGCCGGCATGGCCGCCAACCTGCATTCGCGTATCGCGAGCCGTGTGTTGCTGCGCGTGGCCCAGCAGGCTTATCGCACCGAGCAGGACATCTACGCCTTCGCGCTCTCGCAACGCTGGGAAGAATGGTTCTCCTATCAGCAGACGTTGCGTGTGGACGTCACCGGCATCAAGGCGCCGGTGCGCAGTCTCGAATTCGTCACGCTACGCATCAAGGACGCCGTGTGCGACCGTCTGCGCGAGAAGACCGGCGCGCGGCCGAACATCGATACGTCGGAGCCTGACGTTCGTGTGTTCGCGTTCCTGACCGCGACCGACGCCACGCTCTATCTCGACACCTCCGGCGAAGCGCTGTTCAAGCGCGGCTGGCGTCTGGACAAGGGCGCGGCCCCGCTGCGTGAGAATCTGGCCGCCGGCATCTTGCGACTGGCCGGCTGGCGCACCGATACGGCCGCCGACATGGTGCTGTACGACCCGATGTGCGGCAGCGGCACGTTCCTCGCGGAAGCCGCGCAGATCGCACTGGGCGTGCCTGCGGGCGCCGGCCGCCGCTTCGGTTTCGAGAAGCTCAAGGGCTACGACATCACGGCGTGGCAAGCGCTGAAGGTGCAGGCGTCGGACGCACAGCGCGACGCGCGCGTGCGCGGCGTGCCGTCGACGATTTTCGGCAGCGATATTTCGGGCGACATGCTGGTCAAGGCGCGTGCCAATCTGGAGCGTGCGGGGGTGGGCGACATCGGGCTCAAGCAGGTGGATGCGCGCGATATGTCGCCGCCGGTGGATCGTCCGGGGATCATCGTCGCGAATCCGCCGTACGGCGAGCGTATCGAAGTGCGCGGACGCCGTGCTTCGCGCGATGGACGTGACAACCGGGACGACGACGAGCGCCATTCTCCCGATGTGCAGGGCAATCGCGGCGCGTTTCAGCGTAACCAGCCGGATGGCGTGGACGCCGAGTTCTTCCGCGCCTTTGGCGATGCCCTCAAGCAACGCTTTACCGGCTGGAGCGCGTATCTGCTGACGGCCGACATGAGCCTGCCGGGCCAGATGCGTCTGCGCGAATCGCGCCGCACGCCGCTGTACAATGGCGCGCTGGAATGCCGCCTGTTCCGCTTCGATCTGATTGCCGGTTCGGTGCGCAAGCGTGGCGAGAGCGAAGACAAGGGAGATGACGGCGCGCCGCAAGCGTAAGCGAGCCGTCGCCCGACGTTGCGAAGAAGACCGGCGATTGCCGGTCTTTTGCATTGTGGAGGGCACCGATTACACGAGGCTATCGGCTCTCATCGGAGGGGGACATATTCACGCCGTGCGAAGGCGAAACGAAGGGGGGCGCCGAGGTTGCCCGTACCGCCCGTCGCCCGGTGGGCGATGCCGCGCGGCGGTCCCACAGTTCGCTTGGCCTGATGGGGGGCAGGGCGGGATCGCCCGTCAGGTTGTCCGGGTCGGAGAGATCGCTGTCGTAGTCGGGGCCGGTGCGTGGCGAGTGACCCGGGATGTCGACGCATCCCACGACCGTGACGTTCCTGAGCCACCGCTCTGTCTCGCAGGTCACCGCATTGTGGGACACGATGTCGTCCCGAAATGTTGCCCCACGCGGGTCCGGATAAATCTCCCAGAGCCCGTTTCTCACCTCCCAATGCGGCCAGACTTGTCCGCCTGCGCCATGGTGCGTATGCGCCAACGCCTGATAGGCCCTGCGGCAGGCGTCGCGTACGCAGTCGTCGTCCAGTCGATCCATGGTCGCCATATCGAGCAGTTGTCTGAGACTTCCTGTCTCGCTCGTGGAGGCGCTGTAGAAATGCACCCATTTGTTGGTGACATCGAACGACCAGGGCACGGCGACGTCGTGGCCGAAGGCCTGCAAGATACGCAGTGTCAGAACATCGTCGGCGACATGGACCGCCTCGTCTCGCTCCAGCACCGAGCGCGCCCAGGCGTTCAGGTTCGGCGTGAGCACGAGCCGCTCGAAGATTGACCAGCCTGTCGGGAGCGCGATCAGCCGATGCACGAGGTCGACGGCAATGGCGTTGGGCAGACCGGCATCTCTGAGCAAATCCACCGTCACCTCATGATCTTCCAGCACAGCGAGGTGACGCAGCGTGAGGTGCTGTTGCGCGTTACGGGCAGACTCCCCGATGGGCGTCTTGCCGACGTAAGCCTCGATTTCTTGTCCGAATACGCTGTCAGGGTGTGCGGCGGCGAGCGCCACTGCGGCTTTCGTCGGATTGCATTTCGGATTGAGGGCCCGGATCTGGACAACGTCGCTCCAACTGAGCGATCGGTAAATCGGCGCCAGTGCCGTCGTACCCAGGTGCGCCTGCGCGCCTGCCGCGACATGAGAGTCTCCAACGTTCATCGACAATTTCCTTCGGACAATGTGAAAGGGGCATTGTCGGGAGGGAATTCGGCGCGCGATGTCGATATCGTGCGGCGGATTGTCCAAACGGGGAGGGTGATGCACGCACGGCGCCGGACGCAGATGTCCGGCGGCGCCGTGCTCGTCAGTCTACGCTTGCCTTGCCGTCAGGAAACGACGCAGGATGCCGTGCGAGTAATGGCTGGCCACCTCGCGCAGGAAGCGTGCGAAGTCGACGTGCGCGTCATCGTCGGCGGCATCGGAGAGCGTGCGCATCACGGCGAACGGGATGCCGTATTCGTGACACACCTGGGCCACGGCCGCGCCTTCCATCTCCACGGCGAGTGCCTCGGGCAGCGCGTTGCGCAGACGATCGACTTCTTGCGCGCTGGAGACGAACCGGTCGCCACTCGCAATCTTTCCGATGTGCACACGCGGCGCGGTCATCTGCAATTCGGCGCGCAACGCAGCGCAAACCTGTGCCGGCATCTCGTCGGCGAGCCAGTCGCGGGCGGCTTGTGCGAGCGCGTCGCGCAGTGCCGGGGCGGTGTCGAAGGCGGCACGTCCGAGCAGGGGGATTTCGAAGCGGGGGAAGAGAGGGCTGGCGTCCATGTCGTGTTGCACGAACGTGTCTGCTACCACGACATCGCCGACCGACAATCCATGAGCGAGCCCGCCCGCCAGGCCGGTGAAGACGATTTCGTCGACATCGAACCGGTGAATCAATGCGGTCGTGGTGGCCGCTGCCGCGACTTTGCCGATACGCGCGAGCACGATGACACAGTCGTGTCCGTGCAATTTGCCTACATGATAGTCGCGCATGCCGATGTGCTCGACGTGCGCCCCAGGGGCCATTTCGGCGAGCAGATCGGCAATTTCTTCATGAAGGGCAGCGACAATACCGAGCGTCATGACGCGATTCCAGCGGGCAACGAGAAGCGCGCATTGTAGCGCGGGGCTGCGCCTTGCCGCCCCGCGTCTCCGCCGATGCCGGTTCGTCGCGTTAATCCACCGCTTTGACCATCTCTTCGACAACCTTCTTCGCATCGCCGAAGACCATCATGGTCTTGTCGAGATAGAACAGTTCGTTATCGAGACCGGCGTAACCCGCCGCCATCGAACGCTTGTTGACGATGATCGTCTTGGCTTTGTACGCCTCAAGAATCGGCATCCCGGCAATCGGCGATTGCGGATCGTTCTTTGCCGCCGGGTTCACCACGTCGTTCGCGCCGAGCACCAGCACCACGTCCGTCTGGCCGAATTCGCCGTTGATCTCGTCCATTTCCAGCACTTGATCGTATGGCACTTCGGCTTCGGCGAGCAGCACGTTCATGTGGCCCGGCATACGGCCCGCCACCGGGTGAATGGCGTAGCGCACGTTCACGCCCTTCTCCGTGAGCTTGTCGGTCAGTTCCTTGAGCGCGTGCTGTGCGCGGGCCACGGCCAGACCGTAACCCGGCACGATCACCAGCGATTCGGCGTTGCTCATGAGGAACGCGGCGTCATCCGGCGAGCCCGATTTCACCGGGCGTTGCTGTTGCTCGCCGCCCGCTGCGCTTGCGCCGGGCGTTGCCCCGAAGCCGCCGAGAATCACGTTGAAGAACGAGCGATTCATGGCGCGGCACATGATGTAGGAGAGAATCGCGCCTGACGAGCCAACCAGCGAACCCGCGATGATGAGCATCGGGTTGTTCAGCGAGAAGCCGATGCCTGCGGCGGCCCAGCCGGAGTACGAGTTCAGCATCGACACCACGACCGGCATGTCGGCCCCGCCAATCGGGATGATGATGAGCACACCCAGCACGAAAGCAATGGCCGTCATCAGAATGAACGGCAGCCAGCTTTGCGACAGGAAGAAGATCACACCGAAACCGAGCATCGCGATGGCGAGCAGCAGGTTGATCGTATGTTGACCGGTGAACTGGACCGGTGCGCCCTGGAACAGGCGGAACTTGTACTTGCCCGAGAGCTTGCCGAAGGCGATGACCGAGCCCGAGAACGTGATCGCGCCGACGAACGTACCGATGAACAGCTCGATGCGGTTACCCGGCGGCAATACCGTTTCCCCGGCAGGCACGATACCGAACGCGGCTGGTTCTGCGACGGCGGCCACCGCGATACACACGGCGGCCAGACCGATCAGCGAGTGCATCGCCGCGACCAACTCCGGCATCTTGGTCATCTCGACCTTGCGCGCAACGAACGCACCGATGCCGCCACCGACAACGAGGCCCGCGAGGATCAGGCCGAGGCCCGAATAGCCGCCGCCCATCAGCCGTCGCAACTCGTAGATCAGCGCAAGCGTGGTGAGCGCCGCAATGGCCATGCCGATCATGCCGAACGCGTTGCCGCGACGCGCCATCTTCGGGTTCGACAAGCCCTTGAGCGCCTGAATGAAACAGATCGACGCGACCAGATATAGCAGCGTGACGAGATTCATGCTCATTGCTTGTCCCCTTCAGCCTTCGCCGGCTTGTCTTTCTTCTTGAACATTTCGAGCATGCGCTGCGTGACGAGGAAGCCCCCGAACACGTTCACCGCAGCAAGTGCCACCGCAACCACGCCCATCGTCTTGCCGAGACTGCCTTCCGTGAGACCTGCCGCGAGCATCGCCCCCACGATCACGATGGCCGAGATCGCGTTCGTCACTGCCATGAGCGGCGTGTGCAGCGCAGGCGTGACGTTCCACACCACGTGATAGCCGACGTACACCGCCAGCACGAAGATGATCAGATTGATCACCGTGTGATTGATCATTTCCATGGTTGTGACTCCCCCCTTAAGCTGCACGCAGCACTTCACCGTCGCGGCACATCAGGCACGCGGCAACGATGTCGTCGTTGGTATCGATGACGAGCTTGCCTTCCTTGTCGACGATGAGCTTCAGGAAGTCGAGCACGTTACGTGCGTACAGTGCCGAGGCGTCTGCCGCGACCATGCCAGCGAGGTTGGTGTACCCGGCAATCGTCACGCCGTGGACTTTGACGACCTCGTCGGCGACCGACAGCGGGCAGTTGCCGCCCCCGTTCGCGCCGCGTCCGGCCGCCAGATCGATGATGACCGAGCCCGGCTTCATCGCCTTGACGGTGTCTTCACTGATGAGCGTTGGCGCGGCGCGTCCCGGAATCAGCGCGGTGGAGATCACGATGTCGGCCTGCGTGAGACGGGTGTGCACCAGTTGCGCCTGACGCGCGAGCCACGCGGCGGGCATCGGGCGGGCATAGCCGCCCACGCCCTTGGCGATCTCGCGTTCTTCGTCGGTTTCAAAGGGGACGTCGATGAACTTGGCGCCGAGCGATTCGATCTGCTCGCGCACGGCGGGACGCACGTCCGACGCTTCGATCACCGCACCCAGACGCTTGGCCGTGGCAATGGCCTGCAAGCCCGCAACGCCCGCACCCAGCACGACCAGCCGTGCGGCTTTGACTGTGCCGGCCGCCGTCATGAGCATGGGCATGAAGCGTTGATAGAGATTGGCGGCGAGCATCACGGCTTTGTAGCCGGCGATGTTGGCCTGTGAGGACAGCACGTCCATGCTTTGCGCACGCGTGGTCCGCGGCGCGGCTTCCAAAGCGAAGGCCGTGACGCCGGCTGCCGCCATGCGAGCGTTGTTCTCGGCGTCGAACGGATTGAGCATGCCGACGACCACACTGCCGCGCGGGATTTGCGCCAGTTCGTCCGGCGACGGCGCCCGTACCTTGAGCACGAGTTCCGCGCCCAGCGCATCGGCGGGGCTGCCCAGCGTGGCGCCAGCGGCCTCGAAGGCACTGTCGGGAACACTGGCGGTGTCTCCTGCGCCGCGTCCGATAACGACCTGATGTCCCGACGCGACCAGCTTTTTTACCGTCTCGGGCGTGGCCGCGACACGGGATTCACCGGCAAGCGTCTCGGCGGGGATGCCGATTCTCATTGCGTCTCTCCTTGGGTTTGTGAACTGATCTCATCAACGGCCAAGGAGCCGCAGCACGTGCGCTGCCGGGGCAGACGCATTACCTGTTTCGCCGCTGATGACATTAGTCCTGCACAAACCACTGCAAACGAACTACTGCACAAACCGGTGATGCGGTACTGCCACTGCGTGCTGCACATTGCTGGAGCTCGAAGCTTACCCGAAGATTACAAACCCGCCTATTGCACCAAACGACATAGGGTTATGCCGGTGAGATCGCAGCGCGGCCGCGTGAGCCAACCGACCGGTCGGTTCTCTGCGCGGCCGGTCTCCTGCGCCAAACACCGTCAGACGGTAAAATGTCGGTTTTACCGGGGTAACGTCCTGGCTATCAATGTCCGCCAGAGGTCGCGTTCCGCAAGGATGTGCCATGAATGCACGCTGGAAGCCCAATGTGACGGTTGCCGCGGTCGTCGAGCGCGACGGCCGTTTTCTGTTTGTCGAGGAGCAAAAGCGTGCGGGCCTGTTGATCAATCAACCGGCCGGCCATCTGGAACCGGGCGAGTCGATCCTTGACGCGGTGCGTCGTGAGGTTCTCGAAGAGACGGCGCATCCGTTCGAGCCGCAGCATCTGCTGGGCATCTATCTGGCCCCTGGCCCGGACGATATCGCCTATCTGCGCTTCGCCTTCACCGGTACGCTGGGGGCGTTCGATGCGTCGCGCACGCTCGACGACGGGATCGTTGGCACGCTCTGGCTTACGCCGGATGAAGTGCGTGCGCAGCGCGCGCGGCACCGCTCACCCATTCTCGAGCGATGCATGGACGATTACCTGCGGGGGGTACGTTACGACCTCGCGATACTTCAGACCCATCCGGCCGTTGCCGGCGGGCAAGGCAATACATGAGTCAAAAACGCGTAGTGGTGGGCATGTCGGGCGGCGTCGATTCGTCGGTCACGGCATGGCTGCTCAAACAACAAGGCTACGACGTCGTCGGTCTGTTCATGAAGAACTGGGAAGACGATGACGACAGCGAGTACTGTTCGACCCGGCAGGACTGGATCGACGTGGTGTCGGTCGCCGATCTGATCGGCATCGACGTCGAAGCCGTGAACTTCGCCGCCGAGTACAAGGACCGCGTGTTCGCGGAATTCCTGCGGGAGTATTCGGCCGGCCGCACGCCGAATCCGGACGTGCTGTGCAACGCCGAGATCAAGTTCAAGGCATTTCTGGACCACGCGGTGGCGCTGGGCGGTGAAACCATCGCCACCGGCCACTACGCCCGTGTGCGCGAGCGCGAAGGGCGCTTCGAGCTGCTCAAGGCGTTCGATCACACCAAGGATCAGAGCTACTTTCTGCACCGGCTGAACCAGAAGCAACTCTCGCGCACGATGTTCCCGCTCGGCGAAATGCCGAAGACCAAGGTTCGCGAGATCGCTGCGCAGATCGGCCTGCCCAACGCGAAGAAGAAGGACTCGACGGGTATCTGCTTTATCGGCGAACGCCCGTTTCGCGACTTCCTCAATCGCTATCTGCCGACCAAGCCGGGGCCGATGAAGACGCCGGACGGCACGATCGTGGGCGAGCACGTGGGGCTGGCCTTCTACACGCTGGGGCAACGCAAGGGCATCGGGCTGGGTGGCAGCCGCGACGGCTCGGGCGAGCCGTGGTTCGTCGCGCGCAAGGACATGGCGAGCAATACGCTGTACGTGGTTCAAGGGCACGACCATCCGTGGCTGCTCTCGAGCACGCTCGATGCCGAAGACCTGTCGTGGGTCGCGGGCGAGCCGCCGGCCGAAGGCACGCGCTGCGGTGCGAAGACGCGCTATCGTCAGGCCGACGCCGCATGCGAAGTCGTGCGCGCCGGCGCGGGTGCGCTGACGCTCTCGTTCTCCGAGCCGCAGTGGGCCGTCACGCCGGGCCAGTCGGCCGTACTGTATGACGGCGAAATCTGTCTGGGCGGCGGCATCATCGCCGCTACGACGCCCGCCGTGCCAGGGCAGGCCGATATCCAGGTCAATACGCAGGCCGTGGCGGCAGCCAAACACACCATCCTCAACACGCACTGAAGCCGCCAGCGCTCGCCGGGGGCACACCCGGCAGCGTGATCGGCGGGTGTCCCCCCCCAGCAAGGAGGTTACATGTTTTCGCGCCGATTCCTGGCTCTCTGGCTCGTTGTTGTGTTGCTCGTGGCAGCGCTCGCGCTGGTACTCTTCGACGGCTGGCATCCGTTCTGGCCGTTGCCGTTTGCGGCGCTGGTCGTACTTGGGGTCTGGGACGTCGTTCAGCAGCGCCACGCCGTGCTGCGCAACTACCCGTTGTGGGGACATCTCCGGTTTCTTTTCGAATCCATCCGGCCGGAGATTCGCCAGTATTTCGTGGAAGACGACACGTCCGAGACGCCGTTCTCGCGTGCCCAGCGCAGCATCGTCTACCAACGTGCCAAGGGGGATGTCGACAGCCGGCCGTTCGGCACCGAGGTCGATGTCAAGGCGACCGGCTACGAATGGATTGCGCATTCGCTTGCGCCGACCGTTCTGAAGGATCACGACTTTCGCATCACCATCGGCCCGGATCGCGCGCAACCCTATTCGGCGTCGATCTTCAACGTCTCCGCCATGAGTTTCGGCGCGTTGTCGGCCAACGCGATTCGCGCCCTCAACCGCGGGGCGAAGCTCGGTAACTTCATTCACGATACCGGCGAGGGTTCGATCTCGCCGCATCACCGCGAGCAGGGCGGCGATCTGATCTGGGAAGTCGCTTCGGGCTACTTCGGCTGCCGTAACGACGACGGCACATTCAGTGCCGAAAAGTTCGCGGCCCAGGCGACAACGCCTCAGGTGAAGATGATCGAGGTGAAGCTCTCGCAAGGCGCGAAGCCGGGGCACGGCGGTGTGCTGCCCGCCGCGAAGATCACGCCGGAAATCTCCGCCACGCGTGGGGTGCCGATGGGGCAGGACTGCATTTCGCCGGCGCGCCACAGCGAGTTTTCGACGCCGCTCGGCCTGTTGCAGTTCGTCGACCGTCTGCGCACGCTCTCCGGAGGCAAACCGACCGGCTTCAAGCTGTGCATCGGCCATCCGTGGGAATTCTTCGGCATTGTGAAAGCGATGCTGGAAAGCGGCATCCTGCCCGACTTCATCGTCGTGGATGGCTCGGAAGGCGGCACTGGCGCCGCGCCGCTGGAGTTCACCGATCACGTGGGTGCGCCGTTGCAGGAAGGGCTATTGCTCGTGCACAACACGCTCGTGGGCGCCGGGTTGCGCGACAAGATCCGCATCGGCGCATCGGGTAAGATCGTCACGGCATTCGATATCGCACGCACGCTCGCGATCGGCGCCGACTGGTGTAACTCGGCACGTGGCTTCATGTTTGCGATCGGCTGCATTCAATCGCAGAAATGCCACACCGACCGCTGCCCGACGGGCGTGGCAACGCAAGACGCGTTGCGCCAACGCGCACTTGTGGTGCCGGACAAGGCGCAACGTGTGCACCAGTTCCACTCGCATACGCTGCATGCCCTGCAAGAGTTGATTCAGGCGGCGGGGTTGTCGCATCCGTCGGACCTGCGGGCGCATCACATCGTCAGGCGGGTGTCGTCCAATGAGATCCGTCTCATGTCGGAGTCGCTGAAGTATCTCGAGCCCGGCGATCTGCTGCGCGGACAGTTCCGCTATCAGCTCTACGAGAAATTCTGGCCGATGGCGCGCGCCGACAGCTTCTCCCCGGCTCAGGCGATCTGAGCGAACGGCGGCAGGAAGCACCTCCCCAAAAACCCGACGCGATGTTGCGTCGGGTTTTTTTTCGCTTCCCGACAGTTATCTTCCTAAAAGCAGAAACTCCTGTGCATGGCGGCTCACATTAAGGTGTCCACCGGATGATGCTCGCGCGCGTACTCGCCTATGGTGTGACCTTCGACTTTGTCATCCCGCCGACGAATTATCGTCAGAGGAGGAGCCTATGAGTACGGTGCGATTTCTGATCAGCCGCCACGACGTCAAACTGAATGTGAGCGGTCTCGTGCACGCGCTGCCGGCAGGCAGCATGACCGCGACCAGTTCGGATGCGACGATGGATGCCCCAGGGCCTGTGATGTCACACGACTTTCATGCCTGCGACCTGCAGGCGCTGTACCCGGATGTCGTCGATCTGCTCGATCGCCGCCCCCTTGGCGTCTTCCATCGGCAGGCGGCACGCACGCTGATCCTCGAGCCCAGCATGGTGGACGTGGCGATGACGCTGCAGAACATCGACCGCATGGCGATGCTGCGCTTCTTCTACGTGTATTGCCTTTGTCGAGACCAGCGTTACTTCTCTGCGATGCTGCGCCAGACGATTGCGGGCAGCCATTCGCTGTTCGATTTCGTCGAAGCGAATTTCCACCGGCCGTGGCCGGTCGGGCGGCTCGCCGAAGAATTCGGCATGCCGCTGCGCAAGTTCCGCTACCTGTTCCAGCAGACATACGGCATGCCCGCGAAGCAGTGGCTGCTCGAGCGGCGCCTTCGACTGGCGCGCGACCTGCTGCTGTCCACCCGTCATAAGGTGCTCGACATCGCGCTCGAGTGCGGCTTCACCAACCACGCACATTTCACCGACACCTTCCGCAAACGTTTCGACTGCGCCCCGACCGAGATTCGTCTGGGCACGCCGCCGCAGCGGGGGGGGCGTCGCGTTGCCATGCCGCGCGCCGACGCCTATGCGGCCATGCGCGCCGATCTGGTGGCAGGTCACGGGGCCGCGACCGACGGAGGAGGCGTGCAATGAACGTCGAAGAGGTCCATCGCGGCATGTCCGAGGGCGTGCGGCGCATGTCTGACGAAGCCACGCAGGCAGTCCGCGCACGGGAGGTCAACGACCCCCGGCACATGCTCGACGTGCAGTTCAAGTTGCAGCAATTCTCGACGATGGTCGGCCTGCATAGCTCGGCCATCAAGCTCATCAAGGACACGTTGATGGGCATCATCGCCAAAATCGCATGACGCACGCCGAACAGACGCAGACGCCGTGCGACGCTGTCGGCCAATGGCTGGAGGCGCCGGTCAGGCAACGCATCGTCGAGTTGGCCATCGCGGGCGCGCATCACGGCATGCGGACGCAGGCGCGCACCATCCTGCGCGCCTTGCCGTCGCTCGTGACGGATCGCGAGACGCGTGAATGGCTGCATGTGGCGCTTCTCATCGCGCTTGACGATACCTGCGCCGCGCGTGCCTATCTGGCGGACGCCGCTGCCACGATGCGTGACGACGACGCGGCGCTCGACGTGCTCACCCGTTGGCTCGAGGCGATGGATACGCGTCAGGCCGTCTCGTGCGGGAACGCGTCTTCCTCCCCTTCTCCGACTTCCCTGTCATGACGACACCCTCGATCTCCGAAATCGCGGCTCACGTCGCTACGGTAACGGCGCCTGCGAAGGCTGCCCCCTCGGTTCCCACTGCCGGCGACAGTGACGCCGTGCGTTTTGGTCAGGCGCTGGTGAGCGCGCCGTCGCTGCCGGAACATCACCTGCTCAGTGCGGCGGGCAAGCTGGCCGGCAACACGGAGCGTCTCGTTGAGCGCGTCGCGCTGGACGAGCGCGTGCTGGACGATCCGAGCCACATGCTTGCAGCGCAGCGCGTGTTGACCGAGCGCGTGTTGGCGCTGGAATTCGTCGCGAAGACGGCGGGCGCGCTGACGCAGGGCGTGAACAAGCTGGTTCACATGCAATGACGCACGGCATTCGCATCGCTGACGTGCCGACGATGCTGGTGGCGCTCGCGAGGGCCGTGGCAACGAGACGTCTCCTTGGCCGGTGGTGGCTCGGTTGCGCGCTCGTGTTCGTGCTGGCGGGGTGCAAGGTCGAATTGCATCGCGCGTTGAGCGAGACGGAGGCCAACCAGATGCTGGCGTTGTTGCTCGTCTCCGGATTGCAGGCAGACAAGCGTGCCGACGCCAATGGCATGACGGTTCGTATCGAGCGCGGCGATTTCGTGCGCGGTGTCGAAGTGCTCCGTCAGAACGGGTTGCCGCGTCAGAAGCGAGCCTCGATCGAGGACGTTTTCCCGCCGGGACAACTGGTCAGCTCACCTGTGCAGGAGCAGGCGAAACTCACCTATCTCAAGGAACAACGGCTTGAGCGCATGCTGGCCGCGCTCGATGGTGTGATGGCGGCCGAGGTGTCCATCGCGCAGGTGCCGGTGGACTCGGCAGGGCGTTCGACCTTGCCGCCAGGCGTCGCTGTCTTCGTGAAGTACAGCCCCGAGGTCAACATGACGCAGCGCATGACCGATATTCGCAGCCTGGTGCATGACAGCGTGCCGGGCGTGTCGCCGGAGCGCATCAGCATCGTATTGCAGCCTTCGGACTATCGTCTGCCGCGTGCGGCTATCCATGCCTCGCCGGAGGCGCAAGCCGCCGTATCGGCGCAGGGCGGACGGTGGCGCGCCGCGCTGGGATGGGGCCTGTTGGCGGCGGCGAGCATCGGCCTGATCGCTGCCGGGGCCATGGCATGGCGACGGCGCTCCGGGTGGGTTGAGCGCTTGCGTGCCAGGGTAGCGAGGGCCTCGTGATCCGTGCGCACGACGGTACCGTTGCGCACCTTGCCCGTCTGATCTGGCAGCCCGGGCTGCACATGGACGATGGCTGGTGGCGCGAGTTCGACATGATGTCGTGGCGCGAAACCTATCGGCAGCACGCCGCCTGCCGCGCGCACATCGACCGCTTGTTGATTGCGCGCCGGGGATGGCCCGGCATGACGACGCACGACTGCGCGCCGCCCGAGAGCGATGGCGCGCATGCCGTGTTGCGGCTGATGCCGAGCCTGCGACGCGTCTCGCTGGCCTACGGCTTGCGCGCGCTGGGGTGCCCGGACTATCTGTTGCTGGGAACCTACCGTCGCGCACTGTCGTCATGGCTCGATGCCTGGCAGTGCGACCGCCTGCTGCTCACGCGACGTGAGTGGCCGGCGCGTTCCGTGTTTTCGCCCGGCGAGATCGTCGAGGCGGCGCTGGCGACTACCGTCGCATGTCTGGATGGGGCGCCGGTGCCGCTGGCGGTGGATATGGCGACGGTGGGCAAAGCCGCACGGATCTTGTTGCCGCCACCAGCAGATGCCGGGCTGCCAAGCGGCATGCCGGCGATGGACGACATCTGGTCGCGGCTCGTCGCGTTGGAGAAGATGCTATGTATGTCATCGACTTTGCATTGACATCTATTGAAACGATCGATGGCCCTGCGCCTGTGGGGCCGGTGATTTCCGGCGAGGCGCTCGATCGCCTTCGCGAGCAGGCGGGCGCACGTGCTCGGTGGATGGCGCAGGCGCGGGCCGAACGCGCAGCGGCACTGGCCGAGCGTGAGCAGGCGAGCGCCGACGCGCAGCGTCTGCGCGACGCGTGGCAGGAAGCCGCACATGAGCGTGCGCAGCAGGAGGCGGCGGCGCTGGCCGGCGCGGCACATCGCGAGGCAGTCGCCAAGACCGTGGAATGGCTGATTGACGAGGCTGCGCTGGAGCGAGAGATCATTCGCTCACTGGAGCGCCGTGTCGCAGACGCCCTGAGCGGTGCACTGTCGAACTTTGTCGGCACACTGGACGTCGGCGAGCGCTTCGCGCTGCGAGTCGGGCGCGCATTACCGGGATTGGTCCGTGAGGGGGCGCTCGTGTTGCGCGTGCCGCCCGCGCATCTCGACGCCGTGGCCCTCGCCTTGCACAAGGCCGATATCGTACTTGCCTGCACGCCGGACCCAACGCTCGGCACACAGCAGGCCCGCCTCGAGAGCGAGTGGGTCACCGTATGTCTGGATCTCGAAGCCGATCTGGCGGCGGTGATCGAGCGCTTGCACGTGAGTCCCGGTCTGGAGGTCGCTTATGGTTGAACGTCTGCCGTCGTCCGGCGGCACCCTCATCCAGACGCCGCGAGAGAATCGACCGCTCGAGCGCATGCTTGCCGACGAGTGGCAAATGCTCGAAGGCGACGGGCGGCCGTCGCGCGCAGGCGCCACCGAGGTGCCGGGACATATCGCGCTGATCGAAGCAGCCGTTGCGCAGAACGAAGAGGCGGCCTTCGCAGAGTCGCAGGAGAATCTCAGCTTCGCACTGGGGGTGCGATTCCGCCGCACGGGCGAACGTGACGTGCGTGACGACAAGCAGCGCGCACGCGCCTTGTTCGAGCAGCAGATGCACCGCCTCGCGCGCGTGAGCGGCGCACAGTTCGAGACGCTGCGGGGGCAGTTACGCGATCTACCCTTTGTGCCCGATCCTCACTTGCTGATTCGGCAGACGCAGATGTCGGCAGGGCACGCTGCGCTGGTCGTCGCCGCATGGCTCGCCGACGGCGGGCTCGATGCGGGGACTCGCAAGCGCCTGCGAAAAACGCTGGACGAACTGACGTCATCCGAGACATGGGCCATCGAAGCCTTCGCGGCGCTGGAGTGTGGCGGCGGCCAAAGCCCGGGCATGGCGTTGCTGCAACAACTCAAGTCGCTTTTCCGCCAGTCTCAGGGCACACAGCGCTCGCTCACACAATGGTTCGACGAATGCCGGCGCTTTGCGCAGCGCCGCGCGCGGTTGCGTGCGCTCATGCAAGCGCTGGGTCTGGAGTTGGGCGCCCAACAGGCCGATGCGGACACGCAACACCTAGCCGCCGTCGTCGATGATCTGCGCCGGGTGGTGTTGTTCCTCACGCTGGAGTCGGCGTGCGAGCAATCGGCGCAGGCCATGCGCTCGGCCGGATGTCGTGCCTTCGAGACGGACACGATGATCGCGGAAGTCCTGACGCTGCTGGATCAACCCTGGGCTGGCGCAGAGTGGCTGGCGCAACGCGCGGCGTATCTGGGCATGGTGACGGTCGACGCCCGCTACGCGCTCGCGCGTGAACTCACGCGGCTGGTCAAGGCGGCACACGAAGGCTGCTTTCGCGACGAGACGCAACGCGAGACGCTCGGAGAGGCGCTCGATGTCTGGCGCACGGAGATCGCTCAGGAAGGCGACGCGCCCTGACGGTGAAAAGAGGGGGATAGAGAGAAACGGGGGGATTGGCGCACATCGAATGCGCCAAGACTTGCCGGAGATCGCGCTCAGGCGCGCAAATGCTCCCGGCAGAGTTTGATACGGTCGTAGAAATCGGTGAGTGCCTGCGCAAACGGTTCGGGTTCGGCCGCGGTTTCCTCTTTGACCTGCGCGTGAAGAATGAGACGGTTGTCGCGCTCGCTCAACTGCACATGACCGGTGACGGCCCATTCGGCGGGTTCGATGAGGAACTGCAGAAGGCGCTCGCTGTTCGCGCGATGCAGCCGCGCAGCTTCGTCGGTGGCCACCACGGCGTGAATACTGCACGCGTTGCCTTCCAGCGTTTCCACAATGATGTTGGGCGAGGCGTTGAACGTCAGCTCGATAGGTGAGTGATTGTCGACGGTATCGATCTTGCCGGGGTCGCAGCCGATCAACTTCAGAGCTTCGACGAGAGTTTGCGCTAGGTCGTAACTTGGCATGATTTACGTGGAGAGTTAAAAAAATCGACATGTGCCCGAGCGAGCGTTATCCGGCGTGGCCGGAATGCGACCCGTTCGCGCGGGCGCGCGCGATGCCGAAGGCTCTCACGAGCCGACGCCGCAGACTTTGGTCGCGCGGGCCAGGTTGTGGCTTCTGCGCACGCCTGATCCGTTTATCGGCGGTCATCCTGGCTATCACGACCGTCCGTATGACGTGTCGTACCGCCGCGCCATGCTGTCGAGAATCGCTGCGGCGGCATGAACGGCCTGCATCTGCGTTTGCGCCAGTGTGTGCTGTGCGGGCGTGAGCGGCCGGCGCAGCGCCTGCTGCAGCGATCGACGCGCGGCGTCGAGTTGCGTGCTGACCTCGCGGGCGACAGGCCCGGGGGACGCCGCGAGTTGGTCTTCAAGCTGGGTCAGACGAATCGCCATGTTGATTCCCCGAAGTCAGAGGTAAGTAGAAGAGCCGGTCGTGCGCGCGGATCGACACCCCGTCGGGATGGATGGCGAGCACGCGTGTGCCGCCGGGCAAGCGCACGCCCTGTGCAAGACGCGTGCCGTCGGCGAGCGTGAGCTGAGGCGCATCGGGCGACCCGCCGATGCTCACGAGCGGCGCTGAGAATCCCGTGTCGCCCAGGGTCGGTGTCGGTGCAGGCAGCGGTTCGATGCGCACGGGCATTGCGTCAGCCGTCGTATTCCATGCGTCGACGACACCTTTCAACGACGCCTGCCGTCCCGGCGTCAGCGCTCCCGTGAGCCGCCACCCGGCGCGATCGCGGGAGATGTCGATGCCGCGCAACTGGCCGGCGTCCCGCAGTATCTTCACCAGTTGCTCGAAGCTCTGCGCGGTGCCGTGCGCGACCCGCCAGCCGTGAGGCAAGGACAGGGCGTCGAGCGCGTCGGACGCTGCACGCCAGCGGGCGCCGGCGACAAAGGGCCCGTTGATGACGATTTCACCGCCGGTTGCCACATTCACCTGCGCGGTGCCAAAACCATGCAGGCGCAGCAGCGTGCTCACCGTCTGCATCGAGTCTTCCGGACACCACGTCTCGTCACTCAGCGCCTTTCCCTGCCAACGCGCTTCAGCCCGCAAACGCGCCCGTGCGCCTTCGTCGATGCAGCCCCCCGACAAGCGCACGGCATCACCCACCGTATTCAATTCCACCTGGGGGGCAATGCGCGCCGCGAGGGTTTTCAAGGCATCGGGCGGAGGGGGGGAAGAGATGACGTTGGCAGTCCCTGTGCGCCAGATCGCCACGCCGGCCGCCACCATCAGCAGCGATATTCCCGTGACGGCGATCCACGCCGCCGGTGCGCGTGTGCGCGATGAGGCAACTGTCGGCGCGTGAGACGAGGGCATTTGCGCCGCACGGCGCTCGGGACGCTTCGGCGTGGGTGTCGGCGGGCTTTGTGTGCCGTTCGCGAGCCAGATGCCCAACCCCGCAAGATCGATCACCGCATGTAGCGGAAGCACGGGGAGGGCGAGCGCGTCGTCGCCGATGGACGCGAGTGGCAAGAGTGGTGTGCCGTCCACCCAGACTGGCGCCGGGGTAGCGAGGCGGACGCCGTCGTCGTCGACGTGAAGCTCGATCCGGGCGTCATGCTCGAGCGCCATGGCGATGTCGGAATCGCCGTGCCCGATGGTCAGCGTGCCCGGCGGTAACGGCATGGGACGTCCGGCGAGCGGGCCGTCTAGCAGCGTCAGCGTCAGCATCGTCATGCGCTCGGCATGTCGGCCGCCGGCTCGGCCTTGATCAGGAACAGGCGCATGACACTGTCATTCCGGTTGCTCGTCGAACTGAACAGGCGGCCGATCAGCGGCAGATCGCCCAACAACGGAATCTTGCGCTCCTGCTCGTGTTGCGTGTCCTGCACGAAGCCGCCCAGCAGCAGGCTTTGCCCCGCCTGTAGCGTGGCATGCGTCGAAATCGACGAGTTGCGAATGGACGGAACCTCGTTGCGGGAATTGCGCTCGCTTCGCACTTCGCCGCCGTCTTCGATATTGAGCGTGAGCATCACTTGCTCGCGACCGACATCGTTCCCTTCGTTGGGAACGAGGCGTGGAGTGACGCGCAGCAGCGAGCCCGCCGTCACGCTTTCCAGTTTGGCGACTTTCTCGCCGGAGACCTTCGTGTAGAACGTCACGCTGCGATCGAGCACAGCCTGCATATTGTCGAGCGTGACGATGGACGGCCGTGACAGCACGCGCGCCTTGGAGTTTCGCTCCAGCGCGCTCAGATTGACCATGAACTTGTTGGTGTCGCCGACCACGGTCGTGAACGTGCCGCTGTCGCCGTCGTTCAACTGGCCGTTGAGCGACACGGCGCCGAACCCGCCAAGACGCGCGCTGCCGGAGAAGTCGACGCCAAGCTCGGCAATGTCGCTGGCGTTGACGTCGATGATTGCCACGGAGATGTCGACCAGCCGGGGCCGGATGTCGAGCTGAGCGATCAGGTCGCCATAAATGGGCATATTCTGCCGGCGCTCGCGCACGATGACCGCGTTGCGGCGCGGATCGGCCGAGAAGCGCGGCGTGCCGGTTCTCGTGGCCGGCACGGCCGAGATCGGTGCCCCGGATGTTGCGGGCGTGGCCGCTGTGGCAACGAGCGGGCCGGCGCCGAGAATCAGATCCTTCAGTACGCTGACGACGCCCGGCACGACCACTTCCTGGCCGCGATAAAAGTACCTTGTGTCGTCCGCCGTAGCGAATTTCAGGGGAAATATCTTGATGGTCTCCTCGCTTTCCTGCTGATCCCGGGCGCCGCGTTCGACGTATTCGGCGAGCATCGACACGGTTTCTATACAGGCCGGAACACCGGCGATCTCGAGGGCGTGTGTCGCCGGAATCGCCCGTGCGACGCAGTGCCGCGGGTGCAGCACACCGGCATCGCGAAGGTGTCTGAGCAAGTCGCCGGGCGGCGCGTGACGCAGCGACATGACGCGTCGTGTCGCCTCGCTGGACTTATAGATGTTCAGCGTCTGGCCGTTGAAGTACCACGAAAGCCGATAACGTTCCGATAGCGCGTCGAGCGTCGCTTGGGCGGTGCCCGCAGGCAGCGTGCCGATGAAGCGGTCGTCGACCTGTGCGCTCACCGCCGTCGGAATGCCGTGATGCGCGCCAAAGTCGCGTAACAACTCCGCAAGCGGCGTGCCGGCGCTCTGAAAGACGAACGCGCCGCCACGCCACTCGGGCGTGACAGGCGACGTCAAGGGGGAGTGTTCCGGGAACGACGCGGGCGATGACGCGATGGCCGACGAGGCAGGCAGCAGCCCGGCAAGCGGGGCGACGATGCATAGCGCAAAGCGCGTGAGATGAGACCGCATGGTCAGCAACGGCGCAGCGCGTGAAGGCGCCGGCTGGCGTCTGCGGCGCCGGTGGCGTGGGGCGCCGGCGATACGGACGATACGGGCGATACGGACGATACGGGCGATACGGGCGATACGGACGATGCCGCCTGAGTCCACACGCCTTGCGAGGTCACCATCGTGCACGCCAGGAGCTGGCGTCGAAGTTGCGCTTCCACGCGTGCTACCGCTTCGTCGCCGTCGAAGCGGTGAACCCACCAGAGGACGTCGTTCGCGATGCACAGACTGTCGTCGCGCAACTCCGGTTGACCCGCGATCACGAGCGAGAGACGCATGAGCCAGCGTGAGAGCGCGGTGTCGCCGTCGAGCGCTGTCGTGAGCGACTGGGCGTGCCGCGCTTGCGGATCGTGCGGCAAGGCTAACGCCGTCGCCACGCAGTATCCGCCGCTGGCAGGGCAGGTCCAGCCGCGTTGGCCGTCGAGATCGAGCGCAATGCGCGCACCTTGTACGTCGCGCGGGGCAATCCAGTCGAGCGCGGCAAGCGCAAATGGCAAACGCATAGGTATCTGAAGGAGGCAATGCAAGGGCACGGGGAACGAGGCGCGCACGGCGTCGATGAAGTCTCGACGACGCGCGTCATCGCTTGGCGCCGCCGATCGATATGGCGCCGTTCAAGGATCGTCATTATCAAGCGTAGCGTTGGTGCCGCCATCCGGCACAGACCTGAAGTCGACGCCGGAGACCTTGGTTTGCGACGTTTTCCCACGTGTCTTGTCTGGCGATGACACAAGTTTCGAGCGACTGACTCGGAATCCAAAGAAAGTGAACAAAAATCTGCATGAACGCTAATGACTAACAATCGAGGAGCTACGAATGACGGGGTGTATCGGTGTCGTCGTTGTGGAGGATCACGAATTGCTGGCCGACGGTCTTTGCCATCTGATCGAGCAGGATCTCGGGTGGTGTGTGCTGGCAAGGGTTGTCAACGGGCTTGACGTGTACCGGGCCTGCGTAGTGCATCGACCGGCCGTGATGGTGTTGGATCTGGGGCTGCCCGGCATGGATGGGGTGGATGTGATCCGGCAATGCGCGCAGCGTTGGCCGGACTTGCGCATCGTGGTCAATTCCGCGAGCGACGACAGCGAGCGGGCGCGCCAGTCGCTGGAGGCCGGTGCGGTGGCGTTCGTGCTCAAAAGCAGCGCGCGGGAGACGTTGATCCACGCGGCGTGTCGGGTGATACGCGGCGAGCGCTTTGTCGATCCTGCCGTGTTCGGTGGCGCGCACGATCCGGCGGGCCTGTCATATGCGCCGCGTCCGTGCGCCGTCGAGATGCCCGAGCGGTTGCTGACGCTGCGCGAGCGGCAGGTACTCAAGCTGGTGGCGGAAGGGCAACGCAACCGCGACATCGCGCAACTGTTGTCGATCAGTGTGAAGACGGTCGAGACACACCGGCTGAACATGATGCGCAAGCTCGACGCACACAACGTAGCCGATATCGTGAACTGGGCGCATCGCCTGCGCATGATGTTGTGAGGCTCGCTGCCCTTTTCGCAGAGAGGCTCGCCGCGAAAATCAGGTCTGCGCCGGATAGCCGCAGCCTCCCTGGGTGGGCGACCATGCCCGCTGCCGCTTTCCGAATGTTCTCCCAGCCCGGCCATCCCAGCCAGCAAGATGCCAATGCCAGACCGCCGATGGACACCCAGACCCAACGCAAGCTCGAGTTGCTCTTCGAATTGCTGGCGCTGCCGCCGCAACGTGTCGCGCCGCGCATGCGGATTGCGCTGGCTCCCTGCGTGCTGATGACGGAGGTCGATGCCCACGGTGTGACGCTGGTGTTGACGCTGGCCCATCGCACTGAGCGCGCCCAGCGCTGGTTGCCCTCGCTGATGCAGACCTGTGCCCCGGAATGGAGTCTCGGTATCCCCGTGCGGGCCTGCGTGGCGCAGGGACGTCCGATGCTGATCGCCAGTCCGCCGGCAAGCGCGAATTTTCAGGCGGTCGAATGGCTGTCGTGCGTTACCCGGATGCGCCGGCTGCTTGAGCGAATCGACGCTCAGCAGCAACGGGAGACCCGTCCATGACGCGTCTGCTGACGTGGCTTCGCCTTGCGGCCGGACGGCAGGACATTGTGCTGGCCGCGCTGTTGCTGGTCACCGTTCTGATGATCATCATCCCGATGCCGCCATCGGTGATGGATCTGCTCATCGCACTCAATCTCGGCGTGTCGCTGCTGCTCCTGATGGTGGCGCTCTACATCAACGAGCCACTCGACTTCTCGGCGTTTCCTTCCGTATTGCTGATGACCACGCTGTTCAGGCTGGGACTGACGATCAGCACGAGCCGTTTGATTCTGCTGCACGCCGACGCGGGAGACATCGTCTACACATTCGGCGATTTCGCGGCCGGAGGAAACATCGTCGTCGGCATGATCGTCTTCCTGATCATCACTGTCGTGAATTTCATCGTGATCACGAAGGGCTCCGAGCGGGTGGCGGAAGTCGGTGCGCGCTTCTCGCTCGACGGCATGCCGGGCAAGCAGATGAGCATCGACGGCGATCTGCGCGCGGGCACTATCGATGCCGCCGAGGCCAAGCGGCTGCGGCGCACGGTGCAAAAGGAAAGTCAGTTCTACGGGGCGATGGATGGGGCGATGAAGTTCGTCAAGGGCGACGCCATCGCCGGGCTCGTCATCATCGTCGTGAATCTGCTCGGCGGCATAGGCGTGGGCGTTTTCATGCGCGGCATGAGTGCGGGCGATGCGGCAGCGATTTACGCGATTCTCTCCATCGGCGACGGCCTCGTGTCGCAGATTCCCGCGCTACTCATTTCGGTCACGGCGGGGATCATCGTCACGCGGGTGCCCGGCGACCAGCGTCGCAATCTGGCGCGTGAGCTTACCGATCAACTCGCAGCACAGCCTCGCTCGCTGACGCTGGCGGCCGTGGTGCTCGTCCTGTTCGGTCTGATTCCCGGCTTTCCGATGCACTACTTCCTGCTGCTGGCTGCGTTGGCAGGTGTCGCCTCTTGGTGGGCGGGGCGTCTCGCACGCGAGGGTAAAGGCGCGAAGGACGCCGCGGGTGCGGACACCGACGATGCCAAGAAGACGAAGGGCGGCCGGCCAGGCGCACAGCCGCTGCTGGTGCGCGTAAGCCCCACGCTGGCCGAGGCCGATGGCAATACGACCGCGCTTGCCGCGTGCATCGATGCGCTGCGCGAGAAGAAGTTCGAGCAGTTCGGCGTGCCGATGCCGGAAGTGAAGGTCGACGTCGACAAGACATTGCCCTCCGGCACGCTGGACATTCAGCTTTATCACGAGAGCGTGATGACCATCGACGTCGCTCCCGACGTTGCGCTGGCCCATCACGACGCCACCCATCCGATACGCAGATTGCGAGGTCTCGACGCCGGGGCACCGCGAGAAACGCCTCTGCCGTTCGGCGGACAGATTCTGTTCTGGCTAGATACCGCCCAGCGCGAGGCGTGGCTGGCGCAGGGGGGCGCTGTCATCGACGGTGCCGACCGCGTGGCGCATTGCGTGTCGCTTGTCATCGACGCCCACGCTGCGGATTTCCTCGGTGTTCAGGAGGCGCGGTTCCTGATGGACGCCATGGAGGATCGCTACGGCGAACTCGTCAAGGAGCTGCAACGGCAACTACCGATTAGCCGCACGGCGGAAGTGCTGCAACGGCTGGTGGCCGAAGGGGTGTCGATCCGCGACCTGCGGCGGGTCTTCGAAGCGCTGATCGAATGGGCGCCGCGCGAGCGCGATCAGATCATGCTGACGGAGTATGTGCGGCTGAGTCTGCGGCGTCACATCACGCGACGCTTTCGCCGGGGCACCGAGCACATCACGGGATGGAACGTGGGGCGCGGCATCGAAGACGCCGTGCGCGCTGCTGTGCGGCAGACATCGTCGGGGTCTTACGCCGATCTGAATCCCACGCAGACCGACGCCATCATGGGCGCGATCGACGACGTGCTGAACGCCCACGATGGCACGCCCGTCGTCCTCTTCACGGCGATGGACGTGCGTCGCTTTCTGCGCAAGCTGATCGAGCGCGACCGCGCGGATCTGCCGGTTTTGTCATTCCAGGAAGTGGCTGACGAGCCGCACGTTCGCGTGTTGGGCACCATCGATGTGCAAGGCGCGTTCTGAGATGCGCCGCCCGGACGCCGCCCGCATCGCCAATGGACTGCGCCGGACGCTCGACGCGCAGCGCAAAGCCTGCGACGACTGGCGCCGGGTACCGGGTCAGGAGGTCCGCTATGGACGTATCGACAAGATCACCCCGAATGCGATGCGCGCCCGCTTGCCGGGCGCGGCGCTCGGCGAGCAGTGCCGCGTCGTGTCGCCGGAACTGGACGCCGAGGTGATCGCGGTGGAGGGGCGGCACGTGTGGCTGGCGCCGTATGCCGAGCCGAACGGCGTGGCGAACGGCGCGCTGGTGCAGGCGTTGGGAACATCGTCGCGCGTCGCTGTGGGCGATTACATGATCGGTGAAGTGCTGGACGGGCTGGGGCGGCTTCTGGTTCCGTTGGCTTCGCCCGATGAGGCGCCGTCGTCCGACGTCGCCGGTGTTGCGTGGCGGGCGCTGGACGCGGAGCCGCCGCCCGCCATGACGCGTGCGCTGGTGTCCCGATGCCTGCCCATCGGCATTCGTGCCATCGACGGCATGCTTACCTGCGGCCGCGGCCAGCGGCTCGGTATTTTCGCGGCGGCGGGCGGCGGCAAGAGCACGCTGCTGTCGATGATGTGTCAAGGCGCGCAAGCCGATGTCATCGTGCTTGCGCTGATTGGCGAACGGGGCCGCGAGGTACGAGAGTTTCTGGAACTGGCGCTCACACCGCAGGCGCGCGCGCGCACGGTGTGTGTGGTGGCGACGTCCGACCGCCCCGCGCTCGAGCGCATGAAGGCCGCCTACACCGCGACGGCGATTGCCGAAGCGTTCCGCGATGAGGGCAAGGACGTTCTGCTGCTCATGGACTCCCTGACGCGGTTCGGGCGTGCGGTGCGCGATATCGGCATGGCCGCAGGTGAACCGCTCGGCGCGACGAGCGGTTTGCCGCCGAGCTTCTATGCGCGTCTGCCACGGCTGCTGGAGCGCGCCGGCACTGCGGCGCACGGCAGCATCACCGCGTTCTACACCGTGCTTGTCGAAGGCGACAACCTCGACGAGCCGCTGGCCGACGAGGTGCGCTCGATTGTCGATGGTCATATCGTGCTGTCGCGGCGTCTCGCGCAGGAGAACCACTATCCCGCCATCGACGTCGCGAAAAGCCTCTCGCGGGTGATGCCGCAGGTGACCGATGCGAAGCATGTCGAAGCCGCTGCCCGTGTCCGGCGTGCCATGGCGCTGGCGGCGGAAGTCGAACTGCTGGTGCGTGTGGGCGAATACCAGGTGGGCAACGATCCCGAGACGGACGATGCGCTCACACGCGCCCCGGATATTCGCGCATTCCTTTGCCAGTCGCAGCACGACGTGGCGCCCTTCGACGATACCCGCACATGGCTCGATCATCTGGTGACGTGAAAGCGCATGAAAGCATTGACGCGCTCGCCGCGCTCGCGAAGCGCCGCGAAGCCGCCCTGCGCGCCGCAATGGCTCGCATGACGGCCGCAGCACGCGACGCCGGTGAAGCGGTTGCCGAGCGCGAGCGCGCTTGCGACACGCAGCGTCGGGTGTGGCAGGAAGCCTTGTCGCGCGGCGGCGTCTATGGGCAACGCGAGGCCGCCGGCGCGACGCGTTCGGTGGAAGCGGAGCGCATGGCGCTGGGCGAGGCCAAGGCCCGGCACGGCGCAGCGCTCGAACAGGTGCAACAGGCCGAAGCCGCGTTGCGGCAACAGCGCGAACGTTTGCAGACCAACGCGCGCAAGCAGGAAAAACTGAGGGAGTTGCTGGCGCTTTACCGCAGTTGAATCGGCAGCGAGACCACGGGGCACATGCCGCCGTGTCGCGCGACGTCGAGAAGCTCGAACCCGCACATCAATCGAAATGCGTTCATAACCTTCGCCATCACGAGGACTTCACGATGACCACCATTCACCGAAGTGCCCTGTCGGCCGATGCTTTCCTCGGCCTGTCGGATAAATCGGCTTCGCATCGGCGTGACATCGCAACGAGCCATGGCAAGCGCCACGAAGACAATGGGGACCCGGCGTTCTCGCTGGCATCCGAAACCGCTGCACGCGTGACGGGCCCCGCCGATGTGCTGCGCTGGTTGCGTGTCTGGCACGCTCGTCAGGACGCTAACTGGGACGGCGGCAGTTCGCTGCGCGTCATCGTGCATGGGGGCGCGCTCGACACGTTGGTCGTCGAGGCACGGCGAGGGCGGCAGGGCGTCACGGTGAGTCTGCTGTGCGTCCGGCTCGCGATGTACCGGCGATTGCTGGCCCATCGCGGTCGACTGTCTCGCGCCCTGACGTCGCGCCTCGGGCTCTCCGTCACCGTCGAGGTCGAGGCGCGATATGCGCCATGAGTCGACCACCGAGCCGACGGTCTCCCCGGGGCCGTTGGACGATCTGCTCACAAGCGAGGGCAGTCTGACCTTCGTCGAAAGCGATACGCAAGTACGCGTCGGGTGGCTTCGTGCCGGGGGCGACGGCCTTGTCGTGACCGCGCGCGTCGACGAAGGTGTGATCGGCCAGACGCGCTTCTGGTGCGATGCGCAGCAGTGGTGCGACTGGCTTGCTGCGAGCTTGCCGGTGCCGTCATGGGACGACCTTCCGCCAGCCTGGCACGCGAGCGCCGCGTCGCTTACGCTGGCGGCGGGGGGCGCCGGTGAGAGGCGCGATTTGATGGATCTGAACGGCGGCACGTCGAACGATGCCGCTCGCGAGACGCGGCTCGACGCTTGCGAGACATCAACGTGGCCAAGTGCGACGGCCCTGTCGCGTGAATGTGTCGAGACGACATGGCGCGTCGGCATGGTGTTGCAGCGCGAGGGGCGTCAGTTGGCGCTGACCTACCTCGATGGGGCGCACGCGTGGCTGCGCGAGCGCTGCCGACGGGCGACGCCTTGCGATGTGCCGTTGGACCCGGCGGGCTGGCCTGAGCGCCAGTGCGTGCTCGTGGCGGGATGGGTGGCGTTGCCTGCAACGCAATGCGACGACCTGCATGCGGGCGATGCCGTCCTCCTCGACGTGGCGGCCGATATCGAGCGGGGCGAGTACTGGCTGGTGGATGGCGACTACGCTGTCGCCATGTGCGATGGCCAGCCATCCGATCGCCATGTCGTGCAGTTCGATCACACGGACACCGCCCGGTGGTTCGCCGTCGTTGCCGAGAGGCGATTTCCCATTCCGTTGTTGATGGCCTGGCGCTCGGGCGTGCCCGTGGCGTCGCATCGGGAGACGACGACATGCGCGCTGCATGCCGGACGAATCGCGCTCTGGCACGCCCGCTTGCCGTGGGCCAGCGGGCGTTTGCTGCGATTCGAAGACGGGCGGCTCGCAGTGCATATCGACGAAAAAAACGGCGCATAGCGTGGGCATGGCCTGCCGGCCTGCGACGATCCGCCCGGCGAGATTTCGGGTCGTGACCCGATGGGCGTGCATCCGGTGGCGACCTAACATCGCTCGTGCTGTCGCCGCCATGCGCGATCGTCTGTCTGCCTGGCGCATCGTCGCGCGTTCGCGCGGTGACCTCTTCCAGCCGATTTGTCCTGCTTCGTTCTGCGTCCTCCCGCGTTATCGACGCCGACAGGCATGCAGATCGGGCGGCCAACAACGCTCATTGGAGTCTGCATGTCCCTGCTCGACCACCCGGTGCAGCTCATCGTGTTGCTGTCGCTGCTATCGATCATGCCGCTGCTGGTGGTGTTGGGGACTGCATTTCTGAAACTGGCCGTCGTGTTCGCGCTGCTGCGCAATGCGCTGGGGACGCAGCAGATTCCGCCCAACATCGCCATTTACGGCTTATCGCTCGTGCTTACCTGCTTCATCATGGCCCCGGTGGCGTTCGACATCGAGGCGAATCTCGAGGCGCGTCCTGTGGCGCTGTCGTCCAAGACCTTCGTGGCCGATGTCGACGCAAGCATCCTGTCGCCGTACCGCGCGTTTCTCACGCGTCACACCGACGCGAGACAACGCGACTTCTTCGCGAACATCGCGGGCGAGACGTGGCCGGAAGCGCATCGCGATCGTCTGGGGCCGGATTCCCTGCTCGTGCTGATGCCGGCCTTCGCACTGAGCCAACTGGCCGAGGCGTTCAAGATCGGCCTGCTGCTGTATCTGCCGTTCGTCGTGATCGATCTGGTGATCTCGAACATTCTTCTCGCGATGGGGATGATGATGGTCTCGCCGATGACTATCGCGCTGCCGTTCAAGCTGCTGATCTTCGTGATGATGAACGGGTGGGAGCAGTTGGTGCGTCAGTTGATGCTCTCGTACGCATGACGGCCCCCGGAGCACGCCGATGAGTGAAGCCATCGTCGTCAATCTGACGAGCGAGATGTTGTGGCTCACCTTGCTCATGTCGCTGCCGACCGTGGTCGTGGCGGCGGTGGTCGGCGTGTTCGTCTCGCTGGTGCAGGCGCTCACGCAGGTGCAGGACCAGACCGTGCAGTTCCTCATCAAGCTCATCGCCGTGTCGGTCACGCTCGCCGCCACTTATGCGTGGATGGGCCACGTACTGCTGCATTACGCGGGCAACGCGTTCGAGCAGATCAGCCGGATGCGGTGAGCGGCATGGCGACTTCTCTCGTGCCGGGCATGGACCCCGCCGTCGACACGTTGCTCTCGCCGTTGTGGGTCGACCTCTATGGCTGGCTGGTTGCGTGGGGCGTGGCCATGCTGCGCCCGCTGGGCATTGCGATGCTGCTGCCGGTGTTCTCCGTCGGCATGCTCGGGGCCGGTATGTTGCGCAATGCGCTGGTGCTCGCGCTCGCATTGCCGGTCGTGCCGCTGGTGCACGCCACGCCGGAAATGCCCGCGCACTGGGGGGCCTGGGGCGTGCTGATTCTGCGCGAACTGTGCATCGGCGGGCTGCTGGGGTTCGCCGCTGCGCTGCCGTTCTGGGCCGTCGACATGACGGGATACGTGATCGACACGATGCGAGGCGCCTCCATGGCGAGCGTGCTCAATCCGTTGATGGGAGCGCAGTCGTCTATCTTCGGTATCGCCCTCACGCAGATGCTCTGCGTGCTGTTCTTCGTCACCCCGGCGGCGCATGCGCTGCTCACCGCGCTGTACACCTCTTACGTCGCGTTGCCGGTGGGACAGCCATGGCAATGGCACGACGACAGCGTGGCGTGGCTGCTCGCGCTCTGGCAGGCGATGCAGGTCATGTGCGTGGCCGTCGCGTTGCCCGCGATGGTCGTGATGGTGCTGGTCGACATGTCGATGGGTTTCGTCAACCGCGCGGCGCAACAGCTCAACGTGTTCTTCCTCGCCATGCCTGTGAAAAGCGCGATGGCGCTGCTGGTGACCGTGGCGAGCCTGCCGTTTGCCGTCGCGGTGCCGCTCGCGGGCTGGTATCGCTTACCCGATGTGTTCCGCGCCTGGACCGCGCTGACGCTGCCCGCATCGTGAGGTCTGCATGAGCGAGAAGAGTCAGCCGCCTACCCCCAAGAAGATCAAGGACGAACGCGCGAAAGGGCGTGTCGCGAAAAGCGCCGACCTTGCCGTGTGCATGCAGCTCGGTGTGGTGCTCGCATGGCTGACGTTCGAAGGCCCCGCGCTTTACCACGCGATGGAGGGGCTCGTGTCGCGCATGCTGCTCGTGCTGAACGATCCGGTGGATGATGCTGTGCGCGGCATGCTGGGGCCATCGTTGCTGCTCCTGGTGCGTTTCGGCGGCGGGCTCGCGCTGCTGCTGATCGTGACGACGTGGCTTGCGATGGTGTTGCAAGTGGGCGCGCTCGTCGCCCCGGAGGTCATTCGTCCCAAGTACGAACGCATCGACCCGATCGCCAAGGCCAAGCAGTTGTTCTCGATGCAGTCGCTCTTCGAGTTCGGCAAGTCGCTCGTCAAGGTCGGGGTGCTGGGGATGGTCTTCTTCTACCTCATTCGCCAATACACGCCGTCGCTCGCGGCGCTGCCGCAATGCGGCCCCGCCTGTGGCATTGCCCTGACGGCCAAGCTGCTGTTCTGGCTGATGTCTGTGCTTGTCGTTGCCTACGTGGTGTTCGGAGGACTCGACTTCGCGTATCAGAAATACCAGTTGCACAAGCAGTTGAGGATGTCTCACGACGAGATCAAGCGCGAGTCGAAGGAGGTCGAAGGCAACCGGGATCTCAAGAACAAGCGGCGCGACATTCACCGGGAGACGATTGAAAGCGGCAGTCTGTCGAACAACGTGAAGCGCTCGACCGCCGTTGTGCGCAACCCGGCGCACATTGCCATCTGCCTGCGCTATGTGCCCGGCGAGACACCGGTGCCGCTGGTGATCGAGAAGGGCCGTAACGCGCGCGCCAGGACGATTGTCCGGCTCGCCGAACGCGAAGGCGTGCCGGTGGTCGAGCATGTGCCCGTCGCGCGCCGTCTGATGAGCGATGTCGAGATCGATGCACCGATTCCCGCCGATCTGTTCGATGCCGTCGCGGCCATTCTGCGGCTCGCTCTCGATTTGCCGTACGAGGTGCAAACGGCGCAGGACGAGCAGGAAGGGCAGACCGTCGACGCGAAGCCAGCGGAAGCTCCTCACGAAGGGGATGGCGGCGACCCATCGGGGCGTGCCGGCGATGGGAGGCGGGCATGAGCGTTTCTCTTGGCCCGATTTCGCACCTGCGCTCACCCGGGCGCGAGGCGTTACGACGTGTCTTGATCGTGTTGAGCCTGCTGGGTTTGTCGATGCCCGCATTGGCCGTCAACCGGGCATTGCTGCCGCTTCACCCGCGCGTGGCCGATGCTCAGCTTCTGGTGCCCGAACCGCGCGCCGCAGCGAGCCCGGCCCGGCCGCCTGTAGACGCAGGTGTTGCCCCCGATGTCCGGCTCGCCGATGTGCCGGAAGCACCCGATGCAGTGCGCGAATCCGCCCCGGCGGCACCCGCTTCGGCGACGGCGATGGCCTCGGCCTTCGTACCGGCCCAGGCATCGGCACCCGCCTCGGCCTTGCCGCCCGCGCAACCCCCCGTACCGGCCACGCGAGCGTTACCGTTCGATTCGCTGGTGCGACGCGCGGCCGAGGTGGCGTCGGTCGACGCAGCGTTGCTGCATGCGATTATCGACGTCGAGTCGGGATACGATCCGCAGGCGTTGTCCGGGCGAGGCGCGATCGGGTTGATGCAGGTGCTGCCGGGCACGGGAGCGCGCTTTGGCGTTAGGCGTCTCGAAGATCCCGCAGAGAACGTGCGCGCCGGGGCGGCCTACATCCGCTGGTTGCTATCGCGTTTCGACGGCGACCTGTCGCTAGTGTTGGCTGCTTACAACGCGGGAGAAGGCGCTGTGCTGCGTTATGGGCGTCAGATCCCACCGTTTCCCGAGACGCAGAACTACGTTCGCAAGGTGATGACGGGATACTCGCGTTTGCGGGCCACGAATGTGCCGCAAACCGTCGCACCGCGGCGCGAGCCAGTGCCACCGCGCAGATCGACACCTCGCCCGGCCGTCCGGGAGATCGCGACCACCGTTGCGCAAGGCGCCCCCCACCCGAAGGCCGTCCGGGCGGAACCGCCGGCCCGGACGGCCGGGACCGGCGAGGTCGCGGCGGATCGGACCTGGCATCTGCTGCGAGGCTTGGGAACGTTGCTGACGCGCAGCCCGTCGGTCGAGGCCGCAGGCGGGCACGGACGCGACCGTCCGGCAGTGCTCATGCCGTGAGCGCCGGCCCGGCGGGCGGGCAGTCAGCGTGGCTTGTTATACGGGGACGGTATCGGCGACCGAGGCGCGGACGGACATGCGCTCGAAGTGTTTGGCGAGGTTCGGATGCGCGTCGCGCCAGAGGATCTCGGGGTTGCGGAAGTCGAGATAGCCGAGGGCGCAGATGACAGCCACGTCGGCCAGCGTGAGGCGGTTGCTCGCGCACCACTGGCGTTCGTTGAGCCCATGCTCCATGGCCCGCAAGCCTTCTTCGATCTTGCTGAGCTGCCGCGCGATGAGCGCCGGCGAGCGCGAGGCTTCGTCATGGAACATCGTCTCGACGCGGATCTGCACGGCGGCGTCCGTCAGGCCGTCGGCGAGCGCCTCCCAGCAGCGCACTTCGGTGCGCTCGCGCCCGGAAGGGGGAATGAGCTTGCCGACCGGCGAAAGCGTGTCGATGTACTCGCAGATCACTCGCGAATCGAATACGGCTTCGCCGTCTTCCATGACCAGACACGGTACTTTGCCGAGCGGGTTGGACTGCTGGATACAGGTGTCGTCGGCCCACACATTCTCCAGCTCGAGCTTGTAATCGAGCTTCTTTTCAGCCAGCACAATGCGGACTTTGCGAACGTAGGGACTGGCGAGGGCACCGATCAACTTCATGTGGATCCTTGAAAAATCGCTGTAGCGCGGGGGAGAGTATAACGTGCAGTCGGGGCCGGCCGGGGCGGGCCGGAGCCGGTTGCGAGCGGCCCCGGGAGGATCGGCGCAGGGAATGGTAAAATACTGGCCTTTCCGAGTTGGCGCCTCGCCGGCTCCCCGGTTTTCCTTTTCGGTGCCCAGTGCCATGTCCGACGAATTCTCCCCATTGACCGCGCTTTCCCCGCTCGACGGCCGTTATGCCAGCAAGACCGACGCCCTGCGTCCGTGGCTGTCCGAAGCGGCGTTCATGCGTCACCGCGTGACGGTCGAAATCCATTGGCTGATCGCCCTGTCCAAGGCCGGTTTCGCCGAGATCGCCCCGTTCTCGGCCGGTGCGGAGACGTTCCTGCTGAATCTGGTCACGAACTTCTCGAACGCCGACGCGCAGCGCATCAAGGACATCGAGAAAGTCACCAATCACGACGTGAAAGCGGTCGAGTACTGGCTCAAGGAGAAGGTGCAGGGGCAGGCAGAACTTGAAAAGGCCAGCGAATTCATCCATTTCGCCTGCACGTCGGAAGACATCAACAACACTTCGCACGGCCTGATGATCAAGGGCGCACGCGACACGGTGATCGTGCCCGCGCTCGAATCGCTGGTCACGAAGCTCGGCGAACTGGCACGCGAACACGCGTCGCAGCCGATGCTCTCGCGCACGCATGGTCAGCCTGCATCGCCGACCACGCTCGGCAAGGAACTGGCCAACGTGGCCGTGCGTCTGGCGCGTGCGCTGGAGCGCGTTCGCCGTGTAGAACTGCTCGCCAAGATGAACGGTGCGGTCGGTAACTACAACGCACACCTTTCGGCTTACCCGGAATATGACTGGGAGGCGTTCTCGAAGGCAGTCATCGAGCAACGTCTGGGTCTGACGTTCAACCCGTACACGATCCAGATCGAACCGCACGACTACATGGCCGAGCTGTTCGACGCCGTGGCGCGTGCCAACACCATCCTGCTCGATCTGAACCGCGACATCTGGGGTTACATCTCGGTCGGCTACTTCAAGCAGAAGACGAAGGCCGGCGAGATCGGTTCGTCGACCATGCCGCACAAGGTGAACCCGATCGACTTCGAGAATTCGGAAGGTAACCTCGGGCTGGCCAACGCGGTGCTGCGCCATCTGGCCGACAAGCTGCCGGTCTCGCGCTGGCAGCGTGACCTGACGGACTCGACCGTGCTGCGTAACATCGGCGTGGCGTTCGGTTACAGCCTGCTCGCCTACGACTCGTGCCTGCGCGGTCTGGGCAAGCTCGAAGTCAACCCGCAGCGTCTGGACGAAGACCTCGACAACACGTGGGAAGTGCTGGCCGAGCCGGTGCAGACCGTGATGCGCCGCTTCGGTATCCCCAACCCGTACGAGCAACTCAAGGAACTCACGCGCGGCAAGGGCATCACGCGTGAAGCGCTGCAAGCTTTCATCGAGAAGCTGGATATTCCGGCAGACGCGAAGGCCCGCCTGCTGGAAATGACGCCGGCGAACTACATCGGTATCGCCGAGTCGCTCGCGAAGCGCGTTTAAGTCTTCTGCGCTTGACCGAAACGGGCCGCATTGCGGCCCGTTTTGCATGGTGCGTTGCACACCCCTTACGCGATACCGAAGTGAAAAACGACACGGGAAAGCGGCTATCCGGCAGCGAGGATTCAGGTGGCTGGCTGTCATACATGCTGCCGGGTTGCTGTGTATCATAGCTGCATAACCCATAAGGAGAACCCCGCAGATGAAGTTCACTTTTGCAGTTGCAGCACTCGCCGCCGCCGTTGTTCCGGCCCTCGCCCAAGCCCAGTTCGCCAAGCCCGACGACGCCGTGGAGTATCGTCAGTCGTCGCTCTTCCTGCTCGGCAATCACTTCGGCCGCATCGGTGCCGTCGTCAAGGGCGACGTGCCGTTCAACAAGGACGACGTGGCAAAGAACGCCGAACTCGTCGCCAGCCTGTCGAAGCTGCCGTGGCCGGCGTTCGAAGGCGGCCAGACCACCGCGAAGAGCAAGGCGAAGCCGGAAGTCTTCTCCGACAAGGTGAAGTTCCAGCAAGCCGCCGAGAAGATGGAGACGGCCGTCGCAAAGCTCAATACCGTGGCCAAGGGCGGCGACCTCGCGTCGATCAAGACGGCATTCGGCGAAGCTGCGCAGACTTGCAAGAGCTGCCACGACGGCTTCCGCGCGAAGTAAGCGTCGTCCGCTTCCCGATAAAAAAGCCGGTCGTGTTCAGCGACCGGCTTTTTTTGACCCTGACACGTCCTGAAACAGTCCGGCACTTTTTCGAAGCATCGTCCCGTCCGGGGGTAAGGAACGGGAGTGTTATCCGAAAGGCGACGGGTCAGAACAGCCCGGGCAGTACTCGGTAGCGGATCTTCGAGCGGTACTCGGCATAAGCCGGATCGGAGGCCAGGAAACGTTCCTCCTGGATAATGCGCGTGACCTGTAGCGTGAACAGTCCTCCGTACACCATGACGTTCCACGCGCCGAAGTTGGTCAGCAGGAACCCCATGTCCGCAATCACGTACCCAAGATAGATCGGATGGCGAACCCATCGATAGGCACCACTGGAAACGATGCCGCGATTGGCCGGAACGATGCCGAACGAGCGCCTTAACGATGCCTTGGCGTACAACTGCCACAGTATTCCCGCGCCGCACAGGAACGCACCGGAGCTCTCCGGAATCAGTCGTATGCCGGGATCGAGCCGCACGGCGAGGAAGTAGAACGTGCCGCACACGGATACGATGACCGGCACCAGCCGCCAATCGCGCTTGGCCGGTACGCGTGTGAAGAGTGCCAGTCCGACAGTGAGCGACGATGTGGCGACCAGAAGCAGCAAGGTGATGCGCTCCGGCGCCGCGCTCCACTGAAGCCACGCGACGAAAGCAAACGCACCCAGCACGAGGCTGCCCATCAAGCGCACGGAGACTTCCACGGCCATCTCTCGCAGACTGCGGCGATTGGGTAACGAAGGGACCGCCAAGGGCGGAATCATCGGCGCGACGGCATAAGGGTTGGCGCGCCAGTCTTCGATCGACGATACGTCAAACTCTTTTTCGCTATGCATGATCACGGTCCTTATGAGGCTAGAGCGCGCCCGACAACGTTGGCAGCAGTACACGGTAAATCTGGATAAATGCCGGTCCGAGCAGCACTAGCAACAGCGTCGGGAAGATGAAGAACACCAGCGGAAACAACAGCTTGAGCGCGATCTTGGCCGCGCGCTCCTCGGCCCGCATGCGCCGCTTGGTCCGCAGCATCTCGGACAGCACCCGCAACGACGCGCCAACGCTGGTGCCAAAACGCTCCGCCTGGATCAACATCGAGACAAAGGTGTCGATGTCCTCGACGCCGGTGCGCAGGCTCAGGTTGCGCAGCGCTTGCTCCTTGGAGAAGCCTGAACGAAACTCCAGCAGAAGCAGTTCGAACTCGTCGGACAATACGGGGCTGCGTACGTGGATATCGCCAGTCACACGCATGAGCGCGGCGTCGAGGCTCAGGCCCGCTTCGACACACACGGTCATGAGGTCGAGCGCGTCGGGAAAGTCCTCGAAGATCACACCCTGGCGCCACGCGATGCGGCGCGACAGGACCATGTTCGGCAGGTAGTAGCCGACGGCGCCGAGCACCAGCAGCAGCCCCATCAGCAAGTCGCGATGCGTGGCTGCGTAATGCGGACTCGCGACCTCGAAGCCGATGAACGGCAGGGCCAGCGCCAATAATGTCTTGGCCGAGAAATACAACGCCGGGGCGGAGGCGTCGCGCCAGCCGGCGTTGATGAACCGGGTGCGCAGCGTCGATGACTCTCTGCCCTCTTTGGGCAGGGACAGTTTAGAAACGGGCTTCGACCACTTCGCGAGACGCTCGACCCAGGGGCTGTCACCCGCATCGACGGGAGCGCTCGACGAACCGCGGCCCCCGCTTCCCGCAAAACCCTCGATGCTCTCGACGCGCCCGCGCGTGCGCCCCGGCGCGAGCAGCAGCACGAGTCCGAGCACGACACTGAACGTCATCAGGAATACCCCCGCCAGCAACGCGATATGTCCTTCGTTCCAATGCAACATGGCACACTCCCCGAATGGTCTATCTGGTTCAATCGCCCGCGCGCGGGCTCACACGTGGATGCGCACGATCCGGCGCATCCAGAGCATCCCAAGTGCCATCAATCCCAGCGCCGTCACGCTGATCTTGATGCCGGCCGGGTCTTTCCACAGCACCTCGAGGAAGGTCGGGTTGACGATCATCAGTAGCCCCGCCGCACCAAACGGCAGGACCTCGAGGATGATCGCCGAGAGCCGGCCCTCGGCCGAAAGCACTCTCACCTTCTGGAGCAGCTTGAGCCGTTCGCGCGTGAGCTCGGCAATATTCGTCATGATTTCGGCGAGATTGCCGCCGCTCTCGCGCTGGATCATCACGGCGGTGATGAAATAACGCAGGTCGTCGATCGGCACACGCGTGGCGAGGTTGCGCAAGGCGTCGTTGATGCCCACACCGTAGTTGATCTCGTCGAACATGATGCGGAACTCCCCGCCGATGGGCTCGGCCATTTCGTTGCCGATCATTTCGATGGCCGCGGGGAAAGCATGGCCGGCACGCAAGGCGCGCGCGATGGTGTCGGCCGTCTCCGGCAACTGCCGCTCAAGTCGTTCGAGCCGCTTGCCGCGCCGGCGACTGACGTATAGCGCTGGCAAGCTCGCGCCGATGAGTCCCGCCGGCACGGCCAGGCGCCAGGTCAGCGGCAGCAGCAGGACGAGCATGGCGAGCCCCAGTCCATGCACCAGCATCCACATGAGCAGGTGTGCCACGGACCACGACAGGCCCGATTGCTGGATGAGCAGGTCGAGCGCGTGCACGCGAGGCATGCGCAGGAGCATGCGCTCGACGCCCGGCGAGCCGCTGAGCAGGCGCGACTTGAGGATCGAGATGTGCTCGCGGTCGACGTTGCCGCCCGCCGACAGGGCACGAATGCGTGCCTTGACGCGCTTGGCCGCAGCGCTGTGCTGGCTGCTCCACCAGTAGTAGATGCCCTCGACGGCAAGCACCACTGCCAGGAACAACAGTACGGCAAAGATGTAGAAAGGCGTATTACCCATGGCTATTTCCCCCGCATATTCCCCGAATATTCCCCGTAACTGCCGGAATCCGCTGCGCTCGCCGAGCCTGCGTCGTCACACCTCGTAACGGCGCGACGGATCGTAGATGGCATCGGGCAAGGCCATACCGTAGGTCTGCAGCCGTTCGGCAAACCTGGGCCGCACGCCGCTTGCGCAGAAGTAGCCGCGTACCGTCCCGTCGCGCTCCACGCCGGTGCGCTTGAAGGTGAAGAGCTCCTGCATTGTGATGATCTCGCCCTCCATGCCGGTGATCTCCTGAAGGCTCGTCAGGCGCCGCCGCCCATCGGTCAGGCGCGCGGTCTGCACGATCACGGTGATCGCTGAGGCAATCTGTTGGCGCATCGCGCGCGACGGCAGCGGTACGCCCGACATGCTCACCATGTTTTCAAGCCGCGTGAGCGCGTCGCGCGGGGAGTTGGCGTGGACCGTGGCGAGCGACCCCTCGTGGCCGGTGTTCATGGCGTTGAGCATGTCGAGCGCCTCGGCGCCGCGCACTTCGCCAAGGATGATGCGGTCCGGGCGCATACGCAGGGCGTTGCGTACGAGGGTGCGTTGGGTGATCTCGCCCTTGCCTTCGATGTTGGGCGGGCGCGTCTCGAGCCGCAGCACGTGTTGCTGGTCGAGCTGCAGTTCGGCGGCGTCCTCGATGGTGACGACGCGCTCGGTATCCGGAATCGAGGCCGACAGGATGTTGAGCAGTGTGGTCTTGCCGCTGCCGGTGCCGCCCGAAACAAGGATGTTGACCTTGGCCGCGACGAGCGCGGTCAGTACCTGCGCCATCGGCTCGATCAGGGTGCCCAGGCGCAGGATATCGGCCATCTGCAGCGGCGTGGAGCCGAAGCGGCGGATCGACAGGAGCGGGCCGTCGATCGCCGAGGGCGGGATGATGGCGTTCACGCGCGAGCCGTCGGGCAGGCGTGCGTCGACCATGGGGCTCGATTCGTCGATGCGGCGGCCCACGCGCGAGACGATCTTCTCGATGATCTTCATCAGATGCGCGTCGTCGTAGAACGTGATGTCGGTCGCCTCGAGGCGGCCGAAGCGCTCGACGAAGGTGCGCCGATGGGTGTTGACGAGGATATCGGAGATGGTCGCATCGCGCAGTAGCGGTTCGAGCGGCCCCAGGCCGAACATCTCGTCGTAGATGTCACTGCCGAGCTGGCGCCGTTCGGCTTCGTTGACGAGCACGTTCTGCTCACCCACGACACGGTCGATGAGCAGCGCGAGTTCGGTCTTGACCTGGAGTTCGGTCAGACGCGCTAGTTTCTCGAGCTCGACGCGCTCGAGCACCATCTCGTGCATGCGGCGCTTGAGCTCGGCGTAGTGCGGGCCGACGCCTGGGCTCAGGTTGCTCGCGCGTGCCGTCGTCCGCTCAGGCGTGGCGACGGCGGGCGACAGCAGCAGGGATTGTGTGGTGGCTGACATGAGGGGCTCCCGGGTGAGGCTGAATTCGATGCGTTAATCGGGTGATTCGATCTGTCTATCAATCCGTTGGGCGGTTTGTTGACCTGTCGGTCCGTTAATGCGACTCAAATCAACGTCGGCGGCGTCGCACGTTCAGTCGTGTGGGTTTTGCTCCACAACCGCCCGAACAGCGATTCGCCGCCGGGCGGGGGCGTGCGTGGCGTGTCGGCGTGTGCGGCATGGCGCACGACGAGCGCTGCAAGCGCCCGGGCGATCGCGCTGCGCCTGGCCACCCGTGCGATGGGCACGCCCTGGCTCATGGCGGCCGCCACGGCAGCGCCGTCCTCAGGCAGAACCGCCAGTGCTGGCATGCCAAGCGCACGCTCGAGTTCCTTGTGCGTCACGCTGTCGTGCCGGTTCGACCGGTTGACGAGGTAGCCGACCTTGTCCATCGGTACGCCGAGCCTGCGCAGCAGATCGAACAGGCGGCAGGCGGCGCGCAGGAACGGCATGCTCGCGCGCAGCACCACGTACACGCGCTCACTGCGTTGCAAAGCCCAGGTCACGCTTACGTTGACGGTGCGGCCCGCGTCGAACACGACGAGGTCGTAGCGTTGCGCAGCGGCAGCAAGAATGCGCTTGAGGCTCTCCTCGGTCACGTCGAGACTGGCCACGGGGTCGCCCGCGCCGGCCAGGGCGTCGAAGCCGTCTTCGACGCGGGTGACGCAGCTATCGAGGAACGAGGCATCAATGCGCTCGGCTTGCGCGCAGACTTGGGGCAGCGTGGCCGGCGGTGCCTTGTCGGTGACGAGGAACGCGGCGTCGCCGAAATCGGGATCGAGGTCGACGAGCAGTACGCGCTCGCCGGTTTGTGCGGCGTGCCCGCGCGCGAAGTTGGCGGCGAGAAAACTCGTGCCGGCCCCGCCCTTGCACGACATGAACGCGATCGACGGCAGCGGGCGGGGGGCATCCTGCCCATGCTGCGACTGCACGCGGGCAAGCGCATCGTCAAGGCCGTGCTGCTCGAGCGGCCAGGGCAGCACGTCGCGCGCGCCAGCGCGCATCGCGGCGATGAGCAGTGCCGGCGTGGCCTCGTGCATCACCAGGATGCATACGAGCTTCGGCCATTGCTGGCACATGACCTGCACATCGCACAGTTCGCCTTGCTGGGTGCCTGGCAGGTCGACCACGGCAGCGTCGAAGTCTTCCAGCCGAACGTCGGCGTTGAGCAGTTGCGCGGGTGTCGCGGCCAGCGTTGCGACATCGTATTCGGGATGATCGCGCACGAGCCTGGCGAGCAATGCGAGGCGCTCGGGGGCATGTGATGCAAGCAGGACTTTCAACATGATGGCCTCTGGGTTCGTTGTCGATTGGGTTGTGGATATGGCCGCTTAGCTGCAAACGTTGTTGCCCGTCGCGCTGGAGAGGCTCTCGCGCGGCAGCGTCGTGGCGAACGCCGGCAGCGGCAGGCTCAGGGGCACGAAGGGAATGAAGGTCTTGAAGGTCAGTCCCGTGTAGCTCACGGTCACCAGCGTGCATGACGTGGCGTCGCAGCCGGCCGGCACGTAGCTGATCTGGATGTTCGCGTCGGCGAGCTGCGGCATGAGGCTCGTCATGCGGTTCTTGACCGCCGCGGCATTCACGTCGCACACGACCGCCACGCGTGCACCGAGGCGTGCCGCCTCGACGGCCGTATTCCAATAGAACAGGATGCGCGCGAACTCCATGATGCCGATCAGCAGCGTGAAGAACAGCGCCGCCACCAGCGCGAACTCGACCATGGCCGCACCGCGCTGGCGACGGCGTCCGGCACAGGTGCAATGGAAATGGGCGGGTTTCATAGCACTTGCCTCATGACGGTCGCGATGTTGCCGAACACCAGACCTGTGACGTCCAGGATCGCCTGGATCGGCGTGTACTGGTAGTTGACGATCTTCACCGCGACGAGGTTGATGGTGCCGACCGAGCTGCCGGTGGCCCCGTTGTTGTCGGTGGTGTCGTATACCGTGTAGTTGCCATACACGAGGTCCTGGCAGTTGGCGTCCGTCGGGTTGCTGCGGTCGCAGATCACGACGTTGGCGGTACTCAGGTTCGGTGCCAGGACCGTGCCCGAACAATCCGTGGTGCCATACACTGTCAGGCACTTGGCGGCGCCGATCGGATAGGTCGGATCCGACGGCGAATACTCCGACAGGTAGCGCGCGGCATTGCGCGAGGCCTTGGTTAGCGTGTCGTATTCGTAGAGCGCATGCCCCATCTCGACCATGCCGCCGAACAGGATCAGGAGCACCGGCAGCAGCAGTCCGAACTCGACTGCCACGGCACCGGTCTGGTGGTGAAGGGGGCGGCGGGAGGTGCGGCGCGCTTGCGCGGGATGGGTCATGATGGTCTCCGGTCCTATTGCACGAGCACCGGCACGAGCGGCCCGACCGACGTCGACGGCCCCGGCGTACCCTGCGTCGCGCAGGGACTGTCCGGGTCGCTGGCCAGGCCGCGGTACTCGAGATGGACCGCGTTGATGTCGCCGCCCTGCTGCATCGGGTCGAGCATCAGCACGCAGGCCCACTTGGTGACAGGCGCCCCGGTGGACGATGCGACTTTGCTGCAGTCGACCATCGGCGCGATCGGCAAGCGGCGGTCGGCGCCGCTCCTGTAGACTGCGCCGGCCGCTGCAGTACCGCTGAGCTTCATGCCGGGGATGTTCTGGTACGGCGTGTAGCTCTTGCGCTGGTTGACGAAATCGCTGTAGGCGTTGGCGCCCGCCGCCCAGGTCGAACCCGTGTACGCGTAGCCCGTGAAATCGGTCACCGAGCTGCCGTCGCCGGGTGGCGTGCCGTTCTTGTAGATGCCGAAGCGCGTGTTGTACGCATCGTCGAGCGACGACTTGTTGCCGGGCGTGCCGATGTTGGTGCCGATGGCAGGCAGATTGCACTGGCCGCTGCCGGTCAATTGCCCGGCCAGGTTCGGTGTGCCGCTGTTGCCGGTGCCGTTCAGGTTGGCCCAGCCGAAGTCGCCCTGGTTGTAGGTGCCGGTGCGGCTGTCGCCCTTACCCTGCAGCCACTGGCCCTGGAGGTAACTGGCCGCCGGCGAGAACTTCGACGGGTCGCAGATGAACACGGGAATGGCGCAGGAGGTCTGCGCGGAGGTGGTGCTCGCCACCGCCCGCGCCGAGACCGAACTCGGGCCGATGTTGATGCCCGGCAAGACGTTGAGCACGCTGATGAGCCATGGCACGATGCCACTTATCGAGGTGGTGCACTGTACGTACTTGATCGTATTGATGTTGCCGGTCACGTTGTCCTTGGTCAGAAACGGGCCGCTCGACGAGGCGCTGTAGGTGACACTGCTGTTGACGTTCATGCTGACGTTGGCCGACTGGAACAGGGCGCGGTTGGCATAGCCCGCAGCGATGCCGGCGGCCTCGGAGACCGTCAGCGCCGTGGCGCCCGTGAGGTCGCGTGCGGCGGACAGTGCACAGGCGTCGGCACTGTTCTGCAGTTCGCTGCGCGCGACGTAGAGCTTGCCCAGGTCGAGTGCCAGACCGGCGAAGCCGATCAGCACCGCCAGCACAAGCGCCACCACGATGGTGATCGCGCCGTCTTCGCGCCGTGGTTTGGCGGCGCGCGAGCGTTGGGGATTCACAGAGTTACGCATTGCGGTTTGCCTCCTTGGGTCGGAGTCTGTCAATGCACTACTGATTCATGCCCGAGCCGCCGCTCGGCGCAAGCGGCGCACCGCCCTGACTGACACCGATCACGTACGGGTTGGAATTCGGCGCGGGCGAGCGCATCGCCTTGTCGTAGCTGTTCAGCGCCGAGACGGCCGCCTTGCCGTCGGTGCTCATGGGCCCGGCGTCGTCCGGCGGGCCGGGATGAATGATCTGTGCCTTCATGACCTTGTGCATGGCCTCGCCCATGTGGGCGTCCCAGATCGGCGACGAACTCATGCAGGCCGCCAGCGGCAGGCAGGCTGCGCACAGCGACGCAAGGGCACCGGCGCGGGACAGGATAGCGGTAAGCGTTTTCATGGCAGTTCCCCCGAAACACGAGAGTCAATGGAGATAGGGCGAGCCCGCATCGGCGAACGCGGGCAAGGACGGCGCTTGGGTGTGCGCTTCAGTACGCACCGCGCGAAGTGCTGCCGGTGCCGGCACCGATGCCGGTGCCGCCCCGGGTGCCGCTGCCGTCGCAGCAGGCGTCCCTGGCGCAGCACCGGTCGATGACGTTGGCGCGTTGGCCGGGTTGGGCGTGCTCGACGGCGCCGACGACGAGGGACGCGCCGGTTGCGGGCCGGGTGCTGCGGCGGGCTGCGGCGCAGGTGCGTTGGGGGCCGACGGTGCAGACTTCTGGCCGCGGCCTTCCATGTTGCCCGTGGCGTAGATGTCGATGGCGCTGGGCGTGGTGAAGCTGTCGGTCGGCATCGGCAGCTCCGCGGCGGCCGTTTGCAGCGGCTTGACAAGGTGCGGGGTGATGATGAACACAAGCTCCGTCAGGTCGTTCTGGAACGACGTGCTGCGCATGAGTGTGCCGAGCACCGGCACTTCGCCCAGGCCCGGGAACGCCTTGAGCGCGCCGGAGATGTTGTTCTTGACCAGGCCGCCGATGGCAAACGTCTCGCCGTCGCGCATCTGCACCGTGGTCGAGGCGCGCCGCGTGGTGATCAGCGGCAGGATGTTCACGCCGTTGATGTTGGTCGCCGTGAGCGTGACACCGGTGGGCGAGAGTTCCGAGACCTCGGGCGCGACGCGCAGATTGATGCGTCCACCGTCGAGCACGGTTGGCAGGAACTTGAGCGCAACGCCGAACTCCTCCTGCTGCAGCGTGATGACCGTGGTCGAGCCATTGGATTGCGGCACCGGGATGAAGATCTTGCCGCCCGACAGGAAGCTCGCTTCCTGCCCCGAGAGCGTGACGAGGTTCGGCTCGGCGAGGATTTTCACGAGGTTGTCGGTCTTCTGCGCGTCGAGCGAGAGCTGCAGCGGCAGCCGGTTCGCCTTGGATGCCGTTAGCGCCGTGGCCGCGCCCGAGAGCAGGTTGCTGACCAGTGCGCCGGTCCATGTGCCGAAGCCGCCCTGCAGGTTCAGGGCCGAGCCGAGCTGGTTGATGAGTGTCTTGGACACTTCGGCGACCTTGACCTCGAGCATGACCTGCTGCGGGGTGTCGACCGACATCATGTTGAGCACCGTGCCGTCGGCGTTGCCGCGCTTGGCGTACGCTTTGGCGATCTCCACGGCCTGCTGCGCGGCTATCGCGCTCGATACCCGCCCGGCCAGAACGAGGTTGGCGCCCGCACTCGTCACGCGAATACCGTGCTCCTCGGGCATGAGTTGCGCAAGGGAGGTCTGCACGCCGCCGGCGTCGCCGTTGACCACCACGTTCACGATCTCGCAAGCGCCGCTGCGGCCCTGCACGATCATATTGGTGGTGCCCACCGACAGACCGAGCAGGTACATGGCGCGTGGCGAGACCATGGCGGCCTGCGCCACCGACGGATCGCCCAGCGTACGGTTGCGCACGGGCTCTTCAAGCTGCAGCACGGTGGACTTGCCGATCGGCACGACGACCGTGCGCTCGTTGCGCAACTCGCCCGTGCAGTTCGGTCCGCGCGTGCTGCCCGGCGCGGACGCCGCAGCGGCGTTGGCTGGCGGCGCGGATGGCGTCATGCTGATGGTCATCTGCATCGGTGCGCTGCCCTTTGCGGCCGAAGCGCCCGTCTTGCCCGGTGCGCCATTGGCGACAGCACCATATTCGACGGCGGTCTGCGCCCCGGCCGGCGCCGTCGCAGCCAGCATGCCGCAGGCGGCCACGGCCAGCGCGGCCCGCGTGAAGGCGTGAGTTCTACTCGATTGACGTGTCCTGTTCATGGCATTTCCCCGGCTGATCCTGTTCGTTCCGGCCGCGAGGCCTGGCTGCTGCGCAACCCCCTCGCGGCGTCTCATTGACGACTGGCTGTCGTGTCCTTGTTGTTGTTCACTTCGTGCGACGTGCTTAGAAGCACTCGACGCCGCCGTGCGCGCCGGTCAACACGCCAACGCAATCCCCCTGGCGTGCCGCCACGTGCGGCGCGGGCTTGCGCACCACAATGGTCTTGACGGCCGGCTTGACCGGTTCCGGGGCCGCCGGCACGTTGAGCAGCGTGTTCTTGGTGGCGCCGAGCGTGGCGAACTGTGCGCCGTCGACCTGGTTGCGCAGCACGAGCGAGAGCGTGCCCACACTGCGTGCGAGGTCCAGTTTCTCGGCCTGCTCGGGTGTGACCTCGAGCGTCACCGCGTTGACGACCTTCGGCTGAGTGTCGTCACGACTGACCTGTTGGGCCACGGCGAGCACGAGAATCTTCTCGAGCACGATCTTCGAGATGCTCTGCTCCGCGCTCTTCTTCTCGGCATCTGTTGTATTGACGATCACGTCGACGTAGTTGCCCGGCAGGGCAAAGCCCGCCACGCCGACGACGTCGTTCACGCGTACCGTGATCGCGCGCTTGCCTTCGCCGATGACGGCCGACAGCCCACCCTTGGTGCCTTGCGGCGCGAGCTTCGACTCGAGGATCGGCTCGCCGCGCTGCAGCCCCACGCGCGCCACGCGGCCCTGGAGGAGCTGCGCGTCGGCAAACGCGCCGGGAGGAATGCTGTCGGCCGGCCAGTTGACCACCTTCACGAACTCGGCGGTCAGCGGCTGGCCCAGGTTGACGTCGTTGGCGGCCACGGCCACGGTAGTCACCGAGGCCGAGGATTGACGCGAGAGCCATTGCGCGGCAAAGACCACCGACGCCAGCCCGGCCAACACGGCCACCAGCAGCATCGAGATTGCCTTCGGGTTTTTCATGATGTGCTCCTCAGTGACGATCGAATGGTTTGGCGTGGGCTGCGTCTTCGGTGCCCGTGCGCAGGGCCGGTTCCGGCGGAGTGCCGGCGCGGGCGGTGAGTCATGTCGAAATAGCGCCGCCACGCCTCGTCGAGCCGGTCGGCCGTGACGACTTTCGGATATTCCTTGTAGCGGCACTCGGCATCGACGAGCGCCAGCAGGTCGCGCGGATAGCACGCCATGAGCGGCGTGGCCGACCGGCCGTGCAGCGTGGACGCCAGGTAGGCGAAGGCACCCGCTTCGGCCGACATCCCGAAGCGATGGCATTCCGCGTCGAAGATGCGGCGGTATGCGGCAACGTCCACCGGGCCGACGAAGAGCTTGCAGCCCAGGCGGCGCAGGAACGCTTCGTCGCAGGCTTCCCAGGGATTGAGATTCGACGAGAACACGGTCCAGACGTCGAACGGCACGGTAAAGCGCCGTCCGGTATGCAGCGTGTAGACGTCGACGTTGCGATCGAGCGGCATGATCCAGCGGTTGGCCAGCGCCTGCGGCGATGCCAACTGGCGGCCGAAGTCGTCGATGATGTAGATGCCACCGTTGGCCTTCAGGTGCGGCGGCGCCTGATAGAAACCGGCGGCCGCGTCGAAGGACACTTCGAGCATGTCGAGCGTGAGTTCGCCGCCGGAGACCACGACTGGGCGCTTGCACCACTGCCAGCGGCGGTCGCGCACGCTGGGGGCCCCCGCCGCATCGATCCTGGCGCACACGGCGGCCAGTGTCTCGCCCTCGAGCGCCTCGTGGATCAGCGGGTCGAACACCTGGATGATCTCGCTGTCGACGCAGACCGCGAACGGCACTGGCACGAGCCCTTCGAGCAGCAGTCCGAGGCGCTCGGCCAGATAGGTTTTGCCGCTGCCTGCCGGGCCGAACAGCATGAGCGGACGCCCGGCGTTGAGCGACGAGGCGACCTCGTCGAGCAGGCGGGCGTCGAGTGTGGTGTCGCGAAAAATGTCCTTCACGAACGCGTGGTTGACATGTTGGTGCCGCACGGACACCGCGTGCACGGCCTGTATGTAATCTTCAAGCGTGACCGGGGCGGGCCCCGCGTAGCTGCAGCGCGCCATAGACTCGCGCGCACGGGCGGTGCCGGCGTCGGTCAGGCGCAGAGACACGTCGGCGTCGAGCGCGCCGCGATGCGTGATTTCCATCAGGCGCTCGCGCACCGCGAACGCTACGACCTCGTCGAGCACGCTAAGCGGCAGCTTGAGCACCGCCATCAGGTCGAGCATGCAGATCGAGCCGCGCTGAAGGCCCACTTTGCCGACCAGGTCGACGAGCAGCGCCAGCGGGATCCCGGTGTCGGCGACCGAGCGAATCGACTGCACGCCGGCACCATCACCCACGTGGCTGGCACCGTGGTTCCACGGCGTGGTGGCCGCCACGCTTGCCGAGTCCGTTTGCATACTTGTCATGGTCCGTTCCCCGTGTGAGCGCAATGGTGTGAATGCGTATGAGAATGAGCGTCCGAAGTCAGGCCTGCGCGAACAGCACGCCGATCGTGCCGAGCGCGATGGCCACGCCGTACGGCAGGGCACCGATCGGGCTGCGGACGGCCGCAGTGTTGAGCGCTGTAGCACTCGACTCAGCGGCCGATGAACTCGCCCCGTCGGCGCCGCCGGCATGCGGGACCTGCCATGCCTGACCGCGCAAGACGGCGCAGGCGCCCGCCAGCAGGTCGCGTGTCCGGCCCCGGTACATGGCAAGGGCCACGCTGCCGATGCCGCCAAGCACGAACGTCGCAAGCCCCGCGTCGAACGCCAGCGATGTGCCGAGCCAGGCGCCCGCGCCGGCCATTAGCTTGACGTCGCCGGCGGCCATGCCGCGCAGCAGATAGAACGGAAGCAGCATCGCGAATCCAGTCAGCCACCCGGCCAGCCAGGCCAGTGCCCCGGCCGCCAGGCCATGCGCGGCACACTGCGCGGGCAATGCCGCGAGCCAGCCGGCCAGCACCAGGCGGTTCGGGATGCGGCGCGCGCGCACGTCGCACACGGCCGCAGCGATGACCAGCGTTACGGCGCCGATGGCGATGTAATTCGGTGCGGCGACTGTGCTTGCATTCATCGCTGTGTCTCCTTCGTGTCCGTTCATTTCGCGTGGCTACTGTCTAAAAAGGGCAGCGGCCCCTCGAATCTTTGCCGGGGCGACGCGACTGCGCTGCCCCAGGCATCGCCTGTCGACAGCGAACCGGCCGGGCCGGCCCGCCATCACCAGGTGAAGCCGACCGCACGCTCAGGCGTTGGCCGAAGTCAACGCCGACCCGATCTTGCTGAACGTGGCGTTCAACTGCGTGCCGACCGTGGTCACGGCGGTGATGATCACCACGGCGATCAGTGCCGCGATCAGGCCGTACTCGACTGCGGTGACACCGCTTTCGTCCCGAAAAAAACGCTTGCTGAAAGTCAGAATGGCTTGCATGACAGACTCCTTCATGAGATTGCAGGGGCTATCTGCCGCAGGAGGCGGCAGATTCGGGATGCGACGTGGCGGCGCCGTTGGCGTGCCGCGACGCAAAGATGGGCTGGCCGCAGCGTGCGCAGCGGCGTGAAGCGAAAGGGGATGGCACCGGCTCTCGCGGCGCGATGGCGCGCGGCACCGGCAATGCCATGGAGAGGTTGCGCTCGGAACGCACGTCTGGCTGCTACACAGCGTCGTGCGTGCCCAGCGTATCTGGTCTGCGAATGTCTTGGTGTCGACATTTCATTCCCCCGGTCGGCCTGCCGTGCTCCTGTCGGATGCAGCGGCTAAGCCGTGTGGCCGTTCGATCATGCGAAACCCTCGTTTCGCTCGGACGGATCAGATGCGCGTGACGCAGTGTTGTTCTCGACCCGTCCGCCCCGTGACTTGGCGGCACGCCCCGGATCGAGCAAGAGGCGGGCCAGCTTCACGTGAAAAGCCGTGGGCATGCGGGTTTGGACGTGCCAGCCATCCCCGCCGGCAACGGCAAATCCGGCCGGGTGCGGAAAAACGTTTCAAAAATGAAACATCAGGCCGCGCGCCAGGTAATTTCAATCGGTCCGCGTATCGCCGCAGGCATCCGGTAAATCGATTTGATTTAAAAATTAATTCTGGATGTCTGATTTAATCAGGGAAAAGCCGTACCTGAGATTTAAAGGATTACCCTTGATTGGCATGCGTGCCGCCGGGGGTTTTCGCTGACAGGGTCTGCGCTGAGATTGCCTTCGCTTCCTTCGCCCATCGCGCTGCATAGGTTCGCCGGAGCCACCGCCAGATAACGACTTCAGGTGTGCAAAGGATATTGATGGAGAGTCGCTGCCGCTTTGCCGAAATCTTCAGGGTCGCAATGACCAGCTACGGCATGCAAACGTAGAAAAGCGTTGCGTCGGCAAATGAAGTAATCCGTAACATTTCTGAAACTAAGGAAAATTCTAGGGTGGAAAATTCAATTGATTTCGGATAAACACCTAGTCGATTAATTTCGGATAAACACCTAGTCAGTTGATTGAGGATAAACACCTAGTTGATTGATCTCGGATAAACACCTAGTCGATTAATTTCGGATAAACACCTAGTTGTATTTTTAAAAAGGTGTGCCAACAATGCTCTGCATGAGGTGCCGCCACGCAACGCGTCTATGCCGTCGGTGCGCCAAGACCGCCCTGGGGAATCGCGCCCGATCGCGATGGAACGTCGAGGCGGCAGCCACAACAATGATTCGGGGACCGGGACATGAAGACGAGCGACACGGGCGACGTCGTGCACGCGCGCCAACCGTCGGGGAACGAGCCGCGTCGTCTGGCGACACTCGTGCTCAGCGTGGCCGCCAGCGTGGTGGTGTTTGGCCCCGAGACGATCACGGGCTTCCTGCACGGCGTACAGAGTGCGCAGGCTGCCGCGAGCGCGGGGCAGGCCCATCGCTTTCGCATACCATCCGTTTTCATCATGGCGCATGCGCCGCTGTGGCTCGCTTGGGCCCTGCTCTCGGCCGCGTCGCTGATGAGTCCCTATGTCCATGACTACGATGTGGCATGGTTCGGAATCCTGATCGCCTGGCTGTGCGCGCACGGCCAGGCGCATGGCAACGGTGGCGATGGTGGCGGTGACAACATGTACGCGGTGTCGCCATGAACTGGCTGCAGATCAACCTGACTACGGTGGCACTCGCCGCCCTGGCGCTCGGCTGGCTCGGCATGGGCGTCGAGCTGGCGAGCCTCGCCATGCCGGGACTCGCTTGCCTGGCGCTGGCGTGCCTTTGGGCCGTCTACACGTGGTGCCGGCCCGATGCACGCATCGGTGCCGCGGCAGGCCACGTCATCGGCCTCATCGTCTTCACGCACGCGGCCGCCGCGCTCGACTACGCCGTGGTCGCCACCGGCGCACCGCTCGTCGATCAGGTGCTGGCCACCCTGGACGGGCGTCTCGGCTTCGACTGGACGGCGTGGCACGCCACCGTGCGCGGCTCGCGCATGCTCTCGCTCGTGTTGCCGCTCGCCTATGACAGCGGCATGCCACAGATCGCGCTGGTGGTCCTGCTGCTGTCGTTCACCGGACGCTTCGCCGAGCTGCGCCAGTTCGCCAACGCAATGACCGGCGCGTGCCTGGCGACCATCGCCATCTCGGGACTCATCCCTGCGGCCGGCGCCTTCGTCCATTTCGGGGGCTCGCCGGGCGAGCTGGCCACGCTGTCGCATTTTGCGCCGCTACGTGCCCACACCCTGACCGTAGTCGACCTGTCGGCCTTGCAGGGCCTGATCTCGATGCCGTCGTTCCATGCCGTCATGGCTGTGCTGCTCGCCTACGCGGTGCGCCGCTGCCGGGCGGCGTTCGCTGTGCTTGCACCGCTCAACGCGCTGGTACTGCTCTCGACGCTCAGCGAAGGCGGCCACTACCTCGTCGACGTGCTTGCCGGCATCGCCCTGGCTATCGTTGCCATCAAACTCGCGCGCCGGCATGGCGTCCCTTTGAAGACCCCCTCGCTGCCCACACCGGCGCTCGCGTCCGAGCCCGTGCATGAGCGGGGGCTTGCAGCCACGCGCCAAGTTTCCGGGGAAACATCATGAGCAAACCCATCCACATCAAGCGCTTGTCTCTCGTGGTGCCGTGCTTCAACGAAAGCGAGTCGCTCGACGCCTTCTTCGGCACCGTCGTGCCGATTCTCGAGGCGGTGCCCGACACGCGCTTTGAGATCGTGTGCGTGAACGACGGCAGTACCGACGACACGCTCGGGCGCCTCATCGCGCACCGCCGCCGCGACGCGCGCATCCGGGTGCTCGACCTCACGCGCAATTTCGGCAAGGAAGCCGCGCTCACGGCCGGCATCGACGAAGCGCGCGGCGACGCCGTGATCCCCATGGACGTCGACCTGCAGGATCCGCCGCAGTTGATTCCGAGGATGGTCGAGCTATGGCGTGACGGCGCCGAAGTCGTGCTCGCGCAGCGCAGCAGCCGCGTCTGCGACTCGTGGGCCAAGCGCGTCACGGCGGGCCTTTACTATCGTGTGCACAATCGGCTCTCTGACGTGAAGTTGCCGGAGAACGTGGGCGACTACCGCCTCATGGACCGGCGCGTGGTCGAGGCGCTCAAGCGTCTGCCCGAGCGGCACCGATTCATGAAGGGGTTGTTCGCGTGGGTCGGCTACCGCACCGCCGTGCTGCGCTACGAGCGGCAGCCGCGCTGCGCGGGGCAATCCAAGTTCTCTGGCTGGCGCCTGTGGAATTTCGCGCTCGAAGGCATCACGAGCTTCAGCTCGCTGCCGTTGCGCTGCTGGACCTACATCGGACTGTCAATCGCCTTCGCTGCCTTCTTCTATGGCTCGTTCATCGTCGGGCGCACGCTCGTGCTCGGCATCGACGTGCCCGGCTACGCCTCGCTGCTGAGCGCGCTGCTCTTCCTGGGCGGCCTTCAGCTCATCGGTATCGGCGTGGTCGGCGAATATGTCGGACGCATCTACGATGAGGCGAAGGGTCGGCCTGTCTACCTCTTGCGGCGCCGGTACGAGGACAGTGGCAAGGTCAGTCAGTTGCCGCTCCAGTCGCTGCAACCCGGCACACGGCGCGCCGAGAAGCTCCACAGGGTGTTGAGCAAATAGGGACTGCATGCGTACTTGCTTAGGACTGGACAGCGACGTTTCTCGCCGGCGACGTACCTTCAAGCGGCCCCTTCAATACGACGGCAGCGCCGCCACGGCCGGTGTCAGGTGCACGATCCGGTACACCAGCGCCGAGGCCAGCACGATCAGCACCAGCGCCCCCGCGCGCACTCGCCAGTCGTCACGCGCCGGGCGCACCGGTGCGGCGAGCCGCTTGTCGCCCACGAGCATCGGCTTGATCAGATCTTTCTTGCGCGCGATGCGATAGTAGAGAATCGCAAGCACATGCAGCGCCACCAGCGCCACCAGCACCCATTGGTTGCGCAGGTGCCAGCCGGTGAGCATGTCGCTCGTGTCCTTGTCGATGAATTTGACGAGCGGGCCGTCGTTGAAGATGTCGTCGTTCGAGAACAGGCCGAGCACGACCTGAATGCCGAAGAACAGCAGCATGGCGATGACCGACAGGCCGCCCAGCGGTGTGTGGCCTGCGAAGCGCGCGTCGGTGTCCGGGGCGCTGCGTAACGACCGGACGAACGCTCGCGGCCCGGTCATGAACGCGCTGAAGCGCGCATAGCGCGGCCCCGTGATGCCCCACACCAGCCGGAAGAGCAACAACGCGAGGACCGCGTAGCCGCACCAGAAGTGGTAGACCATCGCGTTGCCGCCGGTCTTGGCGGTGACGTAAGCGGCGACGGCGAGCACGACGAATGACCAGTGGAACAGACGTGTGGGCAGGTCCCAGATGCGGATCGGCTTCATTGATGTGACGTTTGGTAATTGACGAATTCCGCGAGATTACCGTAAGCCCGCTACGCCTGCACGTTCGGAGGTAAGCCGCGAGCCGAACCCAACGCGTCCCCACAACGGCGCATCGGACGAATCACGGGTGAAAAAAAACCGCCGGACATGCCGGCGGCTTTTCTGACTGACGATGCGTTGCGAGCCGGTCAGACGCGTGCGCCGAAGTTCGGGTCGTTGCGATCGGCGCCTTCTTCCTCGTCCTTGTTGCTGTGCTTGATAAGGTCTTCACGCTTCACGCCGAGCCACATCGCGAGTGCCGCGGCCACGAACACCGACGAGTAGATACCGAACAGAATACCCACGGTCAGGGCAAGTGCGAAGTAGTGCAGCGTCTGGCCGCCGAAGAAGAACATCGACAGCACCATCATTTCCGTGCTCGCGTGCGTGATGATCGTACGCGACATGGTCGTCGTGATGGCGTGGTCGATCACTTCCTGCACGGTCGCCTTGCGCATCTTGCGGAACGTCTCGCGAATCCGGTCGAAGATAACGACCGACTCGTTCACCGAGTAACCGAGCACGGCGAGCACCCCCGCGAGCACCGCCAGCGAGAACTCCCACTGGAAGTACGCGAAGAAGCCCAGAATGATCACCACGTCGTGCAAGTTGGCGATCACGCCGGCCACGGCGAATTTCCATTCGAAGCGGAACGACAGGTAGATGATGATGCCGACGACCACAAAGGTCAGGGCCAGCAAACCGTCCGTGAACAACTCGTGGCCGATCTGCGGACCGACAAATTCCACGCGACGCAACTGCACGTCGGGGGCGTCGGCCTTCAGCGCGGTCATCACCGCGTCGCTTTGCTGCGCGCTGGTGACCTGCTTGCCGTCCGAACCGGTCTGAATCGGCAGACGGACCATCACGTCGCGCGAGGTGCCGAAGCTCTGCACCTGCACGTCGCGATAGCCGAGCTTGCCGACTTCGCTACGGATCTTCTCGAGATCGGCCGCCTGCGTGTAGGCCACTTCCATGACCGTACCGCCGGTGAACTCGATCGACAGGTGCAGGCCCCGCGTGAGCAGGAAGAACACCGCCGCCACGAACGTGAGTGCCGAGATGATGTTGAAGATCAGGGCGTGCCGCATGAACGGCACGTCTTTCTTGATGCGGAAAAATTCCATGACTGTTTCCTCTCGCGCCTGCGGTTATTGCTCGCCTGCGTCGGGTGCGTTCGTCGCACCATCCGGGCGCCACACCTGACCGATCGCCAGCGTCTTGAGCTTGCGACGGCCGCCGTACCACAGGTTGACCAGACCGCGCGAGAAGAACACGGCCGAGAACATCGAGGTCAGGATACCCAGGCAGTGCACCACGGCGAACGCGCGCACCGGGCCCGAACCGAACGCCAGCAACGCCAGACCGGCGATGAGGGTCGTCACGTTCGAGTCCAGAATCGTTGCCCAGGCATGCTCGAAGCCCAGCGAAATCGCCTTCTGGGCCGACGCTCCCGCGCGCAGTTCTTCACGGATACGTTCGTTGATCAGCACGTTGGCGTCGATGGCCATACCGAGCGTAAGCGCGATAGCGGCAATGCCCGGCAGCGTGAGCGTGGCCTGCATCATCGAGAGCACGGCCACGAGCAGCAACAGGTTGAACAGCAGGGCGATCACCGAGAACACGCCGAACAGCATGTAGTACAGCATCATGAACACCGCGATGGCGATCAGGCCGTACATCACCGAGTCGACACCCTTTTGCACGTTATCTGCACCGAGGCTCGGGCCGATCGTACGTTCTTCGATGATTTCCATCGGGGCGGCGAGCGAACCGGCGCGCAACAGCAGCGCCAGATCGTTGGCGCCTTGCGCCGAGCCCATGCCGGTGATCTGGAAGCTCTGGCCCAGTTCGCTGCGGATGTTCGCCACCGTCAGCACTTCGCCCTTGCCCTTCTCGAACAGCACGATGGCCATCGGCTTGCCGATGTTGTCGCGCGAGACATCGCGCAACACACGGCCGCCTGCGGCGTCGAGCTTGATGTTGACCGACGGCTGTTGGTGATCGTCGAAGCCAGCCGAAGCGCTCGTGATGCGATCGCCGCTGAAGATCACCTGACGCTTGAGCATCACCGGTGCGCCATTGCCGTGCAGGAACAGTTCGTCCTGCGGCGGCACCGGCGTGTCGGCCGACACCAGACGCGGCGCATCCGGATCGGCCAGACGGGCTTCGAGCGTCGCCGTACGGCCGATGATGTCCTTCGCCTTGGCGGTGTCTTGCACGCCGGGCAACTGCACCACGATGCGATCCGGGCCTTCCTGCTGAATCACCGGTTCGGACACACCGAGTTCGTTCACCCGGTTATGCAGCGTGACGATGTTCTGCTTGACGGCGTTGTCCTGCACGGCGCGCCGTGCCGCTTCCGTGAACGCACCCACCACCTTGAACGTACCGTTCGGGCCGGCTTGCGTGGTGTAGGTGAGATCGGACAGACCATCGGTGAGGGCGGTGCGGGCACGGTCCGCGTCGTCCTGGCTGCTGAAGACGGCTTCGATACCGGTATCCGTGCGCGTCACGCCGTTATGGCGGATGTTCTTGTCGCGCAGCAGCGTCCGGGCATCGGCTGCGGCAGCATCCAGACGCTTGGTGATGGCGCCTGCCATGTCGACTTGCAGCAGGAAGTGGACCCCGCCGCGCAGGTCGAGGCCGAGGTACATCGGCAGCGCGTGGATTCGGGAGAGCCATGCCGGCGAGGCCGAGAGCAGGTTGAGCGCGACGACATAGGTCGGATCGGTCGGATCGGTGTTCAGCGACGACTGAAGCAGATCCTTGGCGCGAAGCTGCGTGTCGGTATCGGCGAAGCGAATGCGTACGCTCGGGTTGGCGCCCGTGTTATCGAACACGGCGCCGTTATAGACAATGTTCTGTGCCTTGAGCGCGTCTTCGGCGCGTGAAAGCGTCGAGGGATCGACCTTGACGGTCGCCTTGACGCTGGAAATCTGTACTGCCGGCGTTTCACCGAACAGGTTCGGCAGTGTATAGAGCACCCCGATGGCAAGTGCCACCAGAATGACGATGTATTTCCAGAGAGGATAGCGATTCATAGCAGCGGGCTAGGGTGATGCCTCGTGGCAAACCGTGCTTCGGACCGGCCGGCATGGCGACGTAGGTCGCCACGACCGGCGTCGCCATGCACTGCGGCCGCCAGTCGTGGCGGCCGCGTGCGGATGCGCGAAGGATCAGAGCGCCTTGATGGTGCCCTTCGGCAGCAGGGTGGTGATAGCGCCCTTCTGCACGTTGATCTCGACGTTCTCGGCGATCTCCACGGTCACGAAGGTCTCGCCGACCTTCGAGATGCGTCCGGCCAGACCGCCCGAGGTCACGACTTCGTCGCCCTTGGTGAGGGCCGCCAGCATGTTGCGGGTCTCTTTCTGGCGCTTCATTTGCGGACGGATCATGATGAAGTACAACACCACGAACATCAGCACGAGCGGCAGGAAGCTCATCAGGTTGCTGGTCGGACTGGCAGCGCCAGCCGTCTGAGCGAAGGCTTCGGAAATCAGCACGTTCGGTTCTCCTTATGTAAGACGTGTAAAAGCCGCGTGTGGCCGGGTCTCCGGACACGCGCGGCGTGTGTTTCGGTACGAGGACGCATGATCCAAGCCCGGCATTTTACCACTGCCCGACCCCGTTCCCCCGGGGGATTCGGTGCCCGCTGCCGGGCTCCGGCCACTTACTGCACGCCGCGTGCGCGATCGGCCCGGAACCGGGCGACGAATGCGTCGAAGGCGTGGGCTTCAATGGCATCCCGGATTTCCTGCATCAGCGTGAGATAGTAATGCAGGTTGTGGATGGTGTTGAGCCGCGCGCCAAGAATCTCCCCGGCTCGCTGCAAGTGGTGCAGATAGGCGCGCGAGAAGTTTCGACAGGTGTAACAGCCGCAAGTTTCGTCCAGCGGGCGTGTGTCGCTCTTGTGCGAGGCGTTGCGGATCTTCAGATCGCCAAACCGCGTGAAGAGCCAGCCATTGCGGGCGTTGCGCGTGGGCATCACGCAGTCGAACATGTCCACGCCCGCCGCCACACCGGCCACGAGGTCTTCCGGCGTGCCCACGCCCATCAGGTAGTGCGGTTTGTTCGCCGGCAGACGCGGCGCCACGTGCTCGAGCACGCGCATCATGTCTTCCTTCGGCTCGCCGACCGACAGCCCGCCGATCGCATATCCGTGGAAGTCCAGCTCGGACAGCCCGGCAAGCGACTCGTCGCGCAAATGTTCGTACATGCCGCCTTGCACGATCCCGAACAGCGCATTCGGGTTCTCGAGACGGTTGAATTCGTCGATCGAGCGTTTGGCCCAGCGCAGCGACATGCGCATCGACTGGCCGGCTTCGGCCTCTGTGGCGGGACGGCCGTCGATCTCGTACGGCGTGCACTCGTCGAACTGCATGACGATGTCCGAATTGAGCACGCGCTGGATCTGCATCGAGATTTCCGGCGAGAGGAAGAGGCGGTCGCCATTCACCGGCGAGGCAAATTTCACGCCTTCTTCGCTGATCTTGCGCAGTTCACCGAGGCTGAACACCTGAAAACCGCCGGAATCCGTGAGAATCGGACGGTCCCAGCCCATGAAGCGGTGCAGGCCGCCATGAGCGGCGATCGTCTCCAACCCCGGGCGCAGCCAGAGGTGGAAGGTGTTGCCGAGGATGATCTGAGCGTTGTTTTCGACGAGTTCGGCCGGCGACATCGCCTTGACCGAACCGTAGGTGCCGACCGGCATGAAGATGGGCGTCTCGACCACGCCGTGGTTGAGCGTGACGCGCCCCCGGCGGGCCTGCCCGTCGGTGGTGATGAGTTCGAACTTGAGCATGTGTCGTGCGCCCCGGCACCACCGGCAACACAAGCCGGCGCCCGCGCGGGACGTCAAAAAAGCGGCCAGCGCCCCATGCGCGGCCAAGGCGCCATTGTACCGGGTCGGACCGCCGTCGGACGCGGATCAGACGGCCATGCGACTTCAGGCGGCGGCTTTCGGTGCGTCGTGCAGCGCCACGCGCGAGAGGATCATGGCGTCGCCGTAGCTGAAGAAGCGGTAACGCTGCTCGATGGCGTGCCGGTAGGCCGCGCGGATCGTCTCAACGCCCGAGAATGCCGACACGAGCATGAGCAGCGTCGATTTGGGCAAATGGAAGTTGGTGACGAGACGGTCAACCAACTGGAAACGGTAGCCCGGCGTGATGAAGATGTTCGTCTCGGCGCTCCCGGCGCGCAGGGTGCCCGGTGTGCCGCCGGCTGCCAGCGTGGCCTGTGCCGCAGATTCCAGCGCCCGCATCGACGTCGTGCCCACCGCGATCACGCGAGCGCCGCGCGCCCGTGTGGCGGCCACGGCGTCTACCAGCGAGGGCGTGATCTCGTACCATTCCGAATGCATCTTGTGCTCGGCGATGTTCTCCACGCGTACCGGCTGGAACGTGCCCGCGCCGACATGCAGCGTGAGCGCGGCGCGCTGGACGCCCAGCGCGTCGAGGCGGGCGAAAAGGGCGTCGTCGAAGTGAAGGCCGGCCGTCGGCGCGGCCACAGCGCCCGGATTGCGGGCGTAGACAGTCTGGTAGCGCGTTTCGTCGGCTGCGTCGGCGTCGTGCTCGATGTACGGCGGCAGCGGCAAGCGGCCGTAGGTCTCGAGCAGCGTGTAGCAGTCGTCAGGGAAATGCAGGGTGTAGAACGGCTCGACGCGCTCGCCGACCGTCACCTCGAAGGCATCGGCCAGACGCAGCACGGTGCCGGGCGCCGGGCTCTTGCTTGCGCGAATCTGGGCGAGGGCCGTGTGGCGGTCGATCACGCGCTCGACGAGCACTTCGATCTTGCCGCCGCTCGCCTTCTGGCCGAACAAGCGGGCCTTGATGACACGCGTGTCGTTGAACACGAGCAGGTCGCCCGGCGCGAGCAGGTTGGGCAGATCGGCAAAGTGCCGGTCGTACAGATGGGGGGGCGCGACGCTGCCGTCGACCTCCAGCAGGCGGCTGGCCGTGCGCTCGGTAAGCGCGGTCTGCGCGATCAGATCGGGCGGCAGGTCGAAATCGAAATCGGAAAGGGTATACATCAGCGTTTACAATGCGTAGCAACCGACATTTTACTTGGTTCGTCCGAAGGCCTGCCGGCACGGTGTGCGCCGCACGGGCGAACGCCCCCGACTCGCGACTGCATGACCGAACGCAGAATGCCCGCCACCGCGCCTGACGACGCCCCTGCCGACCTTGTGGATCTTGCCGGTGCCGCAGGCGCTCAGGCAGACCCCGCGCCACGCCCCGCTGCGAAACGCGCGCGGCGCACGTCCTCGCCAGCCGACGCGCAGACTGACATCGACACGCCGGTTCCCGCCAAATCGGGGAAGCCTTCCAAATCCGCCAAGGCCTCGAAAGCGGTCAAGCCGGCCGTACGAAAGACGGCGGGCTCCGGCACCGCCGACAAGCTCGCCAAGCTCGGCCTGAAGCGCGATATCGACCTGATACTGCATCTGCCGATGCGCTACGAGGACGAAACCACGCTACGTAAGATCGGCGACGTGCTGCCCAGCGAACTGGCGCAGGTCGAAGGCGTTGTCACATCGAGCGAAGTGGCCTACCGGCCGCGCCGTCAGTGGGTGGTACGCATCGCTGACGAAGGCCACGAACTCGTGCTGCGTTTTCTGAATTTCTACGGCAGCCAGCAGAAACAGCTCGCCATCGGCACCCGCGTGCGAGTGCGCGGCGAAGTGCGTGGCGGCTTTTTCGGATTGGAGATGGTGCATCCCGCGTATCGCGTCGTGCAGGACGCCGCAGCACCGTTGCCGGAGGCCCTCACACCGGTGTACCCGAGCGCGGCGGGACTCTCGCAAGCCTATCTGCGCAAAGCGATTCACAACGCCATGGAGCGTACCCCGCTGCCGGAGTTGCTGCCTCAGGGGCTGCTTCAGCACGCTATCGGTCCCGATCACCCGCTCCCGGCACTGGCCGACGCCGTGCGTTTGCTGCACGCGCCCCCGCCCAAGGTGTCGGAGACGGCGCTCATCGAGCGTTCGCATCCGGCGTGGTTGCGCATCAAGTGCGAGGAACTGCTCGCGCAGCAACTCTCGCTCAAGCGGGCGCAGGCGGCGCGCCGGCGTCTGGCGGCGCCGTCCTTTGGCAAACCCGTGCCGGGCGGTTTGCTCGCGCGCTTCGAAGCGGCGCTGCCGTTCCGGCTGACGGGCGCGCAGCAGCGAGTGTGGGCGGAGATTCAGGCCGATCTGGCCGAACCGCATCCGATGCAGCGTCTGTTGCAGGGAGACGTGGGCAGCGGCAAAACGATCATTGCCGCGCTGGCGGCCGCGCAGGCCATCGACGCCGGTTTCCAGGCGGCCATCATGGCGCCGACCGAAATTCTCGCGGAACAGCATCTGCGCAAGCTCTCGGCGTGGCTCGTGCCGCTGGGCGTCGACGTCGCGTGGCTGGCGGGCAGCATGAAGGCGAAGGAAAAGCGCGAAGCCCTTGCCCGTGTGGCGAGCGGTGAAGCGCAACTCGTCATCGGCACGCACGCCATCATTCAGGACACGGTCACGTTCGCGCGGCTGGGCATGGCGGTCGTCGACGAACAACACCGGTTCGGGGTCGCGCAACGTCTGGCCCTGCGCAGCAAGATGCAGACGGCAGGCATCGGCGAGAGTGCGATGCCGCATCAGTTGATGATGAGCGCGACGCCCATTCCGCGTACGCTCGCCATGACGTACTACGCCGATCTCGACGTCTCGGTGATCGACGAGTTACCGCCGGGCCGTAGCCCGGTCGTCACGAAATTGATCAGCGACACGCGCAGGCCCGAAGTGATCGACCGCGTTCGCGCGGCGGCGCTTGCCGGGCGTCAGGTGTACTGGGTTTGCCCGCTGATCGAGGAGAGCGAAGCGCTGCAATTGCAGACGGCCGTCGACACCCACGCGCAATTGGTGGCGGCGCTGCCCGAACTGCGCGTGGGGCTCGTTCACGGGCGACTCTCTCCTGCGGAAAAGGCCGCCGTGATGGACGACTTCACGCGGGGCGACACGCATCTGCTGGTGGCGACCACGGTCATCGAAGTGGGGGTGGACGTGCCCAACGCGTCTCTGATGGTGATCGAGCACGCCGAGCGCTTCGGACTCGCGCAATTGCACCAGTTGAGGGGACGTGTCGGGCGGGGCTCCGCAGAATCGGTCTGTCTGCTGATGTATGCATCGCCGCTGTCGATGGGCGCGAAAGCGCGCTTGCAGACGATGCGCGAGACCACCGACGGTTTCGTTATTGCCCGGCGCGATCTGGAGATCCGCGGCCCGGGCGAGTTTCTCGGTGCGCGGCAGTCGGGCGCGGCCATGCTGCGCTTTGTCGATCTGAACGAAGACGCCTGGTTGATCCCAGGGGCGCAGGAAGCGGCCGATGTGCTGCTGAAGTCCCATCCTGGCGCGGTGGCGGCGCATCTGGAGCGTTGGCTCGGGGCGCGGGAAGACTATCTGAAAGCGTGACCCCCGGCGTCTGTACGGCGGCGGGGCCGGAGGATGACGGTAAGCGCGTCGCCCGAAAACGGGCAATTGCCGCCCGATTGTGCTATAAAAAAGAAAATCTATCGATTGCGGTATTTCGATTAATTTACACAGGTTAGGACGACATGACCCTCACGGAACTCAAGTACATCGTGGCGGTGGCGCGTGAACGCCATTTCGGTCGCGCGGCGGAAGCCTGTTTCGTCAGCCAGCCGACGCTCTCGGTGGCCATCAAGAAGCTCGAAGACGAGCTGAACGTACAGATTTTCGAGCGTGGTGCGGCGGAAGTGAGCGTGACGCCGCTCGGCGAGCAGATCGTGGCACAAGCCCAGCGCGTGCTCGAGCAGACCATTGCCATCAAGGAAATTGCCAAGCAGGGCCGCGATCCGCTCGCCGGGCCGCTGCGTCTTGGCGTGATCTACACGATCGGGCCGTATCTGCTGCCGGCGCTCGTCAAGGAGATGATCGAGACCACGGCGCAGATGCCGCTCATGCTGCAAGAGAACTACACGCTCAAGCTCATCGAATTGCTCAAGCAGGGCGAAATCGATGCGGCGATCATGGCGCTGCCGTTCCCGGAGAGCGGCCTGATGGTGCGTCCGCTATACGACGAGCCGTTCGTGGTGGCGCTGCCGCGCTCGCATCCGTGGGCCGACCGTTCGCAGATCGACGCCGGCGATCTCAAGCAGGAGACGATGCTGCTGCTGGGCAGCGGGCATTGCTTCCGCGATCACGTGCTGGGTGTGTGCCCGGAACTGATGCGCTTCTCGCAGAATGCCGACGGCATCCAGAAGACGTTCGAGGGCTCCTCGCTTGAGACGATTCGTCATATGGTCGCGAGCGGCGTCGGCATCACCGTGCTGCCGAAAACATCGGTACCCGATATGCAAGCGCCCGACAGCTTGCTGCGCTATGTGCCGTTCTCGGCGCCGGTGCCCGACCGTCGTGTCGTGCTGGCGTGGCGCAAGAGTTTCACGCGTCTGCCGGCCATCGACGCCGTGGCGCAGGCCATTGCCCGGTGCCATCTGCCGGGCGTGATTCCTCTCGACCTCCCTGCAACATCGAACTGATGTCGCACTGACACACCGGGGCGCACTCGCCCCGACACCCCCAAAACCGCCATACGCCGCTGCCTCGTGCCGCGGCGTATTGCTTTTGCCTATTGCATATATAAAAACGATTAATTCGACGGTTTTAATAAAAATAATTAATCTGGTGTCGCGCGTTTGAAACCGGTGCCACCCGAGATGCCGGGCTGCCAGACGCCGATCGCTGCCCCCGCAGCACGACGCATTCGAGGTGCCGACGATGACCCAACTGAAGGCCTATTTGCACGACATCGAAACCACGCTGGAACGAATACTCGCCGACTTCGCGCTCATGAGCGCTTGAGTCTCGCGAGATTGCACGATCAGGAAACAGGAGAGCGTCACATGTCAGATACGAAAAAACTCACCACCGCCGCTGGTGCACCGGTGCCCGACAATCAGAACACGATGACGGCCGGACCCCGCGGTCCGGCATTGCTGCAAGACGTGTGGTTCCTCGAGAAGCTCGCGCACTTCGACCGCGAGGTGATTCCCGAGCGTCGTGTTCACGCGAAGGGCTCGGGTGCATTCGGCAAGCTCACCATCACGCATGACATCACGAAGTTCAGCCGCGCTCGTGTGTTCGAGGCGATTGGCAAGGAAACGCCGGTCTTCCTGCGTTTCTCGACGGTGGCGGGCGAGCGCGGTGCGGCCGACGCCGAGCGCGATGTGCGCGGCTTCGCCATGAAGTTCTATACCGACGAGGGCAACTGGGATCTCGTAGGCAACAACACGCCCGTGTTCTTCGTGCGCGATCCGCTCAAGTTCCCCGACTTCATCCATACGCAGAAGCGCGATCCGAAGACCAACCTGCGCAACCCGACGGCCGCCTGGGACTTCTGGTCGCGTCATCCCGAGTCGCTCCATCAGGTGACGATTCTCATGAGCGATCGCGGCTTGCCGGCGAACTATCGCCAGCAGCACGGCTTCGGCTCGCATACGTTCAGCTTCATCAACGCCGCGAACGAGCGCTTCTGGGTGAAGTTCCATTTCAAGTCGATGCAAGGTGTCGAGAACCTGACGAACGCGCAGGCGGCGGAAGTGGTGGCAGGCGATCGCGAGAGCGCGCAGCGTGATCTGTTCGCCTCGATCGAGGCCGGCAACTTCCCGCGCTGGCGCATGCAGGTGCAGGTGATGCCCGAGGCAGACGCCGCGACCTATCGTATCAACCCGTTCGATCTGACGAAGGTGTGGCCGCATGCGGATTACCCGCTCATCGACGTCGGTGTGCTGGAACTCAATCGCAACCCGGAGAACTACTTTGCCGACGTCGAGCAAGCGGCGTTCAATCCGGCCAACGTCGTGCCAGGCATCGGCTTCTCGCCGGATCGCATGTTGCAGGGGCGTCTGTTCTCGTATGGCGACACGCAGCGTTATCGCCTGGGCGTGAATCACAGCGCGATCCCGGTCAACGCGCCGAAGTGCCCGTTCCACAACAGCTTCCATCGCGATGGCGCGATGCGTGTGGACGGCAATCTGGGCAGCACACCGAACTACGAGCCGAATCGCTACGGCGCGTTTGCCGAGCAGCCGGCGTTCCGCGAGCCCCCGCAGGCCGTGGGCACCGTGGCCGATCGCTTCGACCATCGCGAGGACGACGATTACTACTCGCAGCCGCGCGCGTTGTTCAATCTGTTCGACGATGCGCAGAAGTCGCGCCTGTTCGGCAATATTGCCGCCGCCATGCAGGGCGTGCCGGACGATGTGGCCGAGCGTCAGATCGGTCACTTTGCCAAGATCGATCCGGCGTACGCGCAAGGGGTGATCGCCGCACGTGAGGCGTTGGAGAAGTAACGCAAAGGCGTCGTGCGACGGCGCAATCGCGCCGAAGCAAGACGCTCAGTCAGTCGGCGGGGGCGGGTGGCACCGTCCCCGTGCTGCCGCGACTGCTGGCGGCGGTGGCTTGTGGACCGTGGTTCGTGGGAGGCGTCAGGCAGACGGCCAGAAGGCACGTATCGCCGCGATGCCGTAGGCCCCGGCATGGCGAGCGCTCGTCAACATGTCGGCGCGCATGCCGCCGAGGGCGAACACTGGCAGCGACGTCTGTGCGGCGAGTGCTGTGAACGCGGGCCAGCCGAGCGGTGTGGCGTCGGGATGCGTCGCAGTGGCGAGCACCGGCGACAGCGTTACCAAGTCGAGTCCCAGACGCGTGGCGTGCGCGAGTTGTGCGGCGTCGTGGCAGGCGGCGCTCACGACCTTCCAGCCCGCCGGCCGCTCGTGGCAGGCCATGAGCCGCGCGCTGGTCAGGTGCCAGCCGTCCGCCAGCGGTACAGTGCCGGCATGCACGCCGTTCGTGGCGTCCAGCCAGAGATCCGCGACGTCGTGCGGCGGATTGAGGATGAGTTGCGCGCCAGCCGCATGCGTCAACGCCAACGCACTCTCAGCCAGGGCACGATAGCCGTCTGCATCGAGCGACCGATTGCGAAGCTGCACCAGACGCGTGCCGCGCGCGAGCGCTTGCGCGAGCTGCGACGCAAACGTGGCGATCTGTGTGCGCGATGCGATATCGGGCGTCACCAGAAGCTGGCGGGGCAGGGGAATCTGAGCGGGGGATGAGGCGTCGTTCGCAACGGCGCTCGCGCGTGACATTCCGGCGGGATGAGTGGGCATCGACAGGCGGTAGGCGGAATCTGCTGAATCCGCGGTAGCGGCAGGTATGCGCGCAGTGTAACCGGAATGCCGAGGCGAACGTCTCGAGGAAAGTACGGAGGCGGCGCGCTTGCTTTTCCACGTACGCATACCTAGCCCCTATCAGGCGAGAAATGTCATAGAGAAAAGGTGCACTTCGTAGTGCAGTCCAGTACACTCGCCGGATGCCCTTCGATTGGCTCGCCCGCAACCTTCTCGTCAGTCTGTTCCTGCCACCGGTCAATGTGTTGGTGCTTGCAGGGCTTGCGCTCGTCGTCTGGCGGCGCTGGCCGCGCGTCGGCAAGACGTTGGCAGTCGCTGCCGTGCTGGCGCTTTGGGTGCAGGGGATGCCTTGGTTCGGCCGGCAACTGGCCTATCCGCTAGAGGTCGGGACTGCGATCGATCTCAAGGCGCTCGACGCTGCGCGTCAGGCGCCTGACGCTACCGCGAAGCTGCCGCAAGCCGTGGTGATCCTCGGCGGTGGGTCGAGCCTTCACGCGCCGGAATTCGGCCGTGCAAACGGCGCTGACGCCAGCGATGCCACCCTGGGCCGCGTGCGTTACGGTGCGTTTCTCGCACGCCGGGCGCAGTTGCCGGTGCTTGTCTCGGGGGGCAGTCCGACGGGCGAAGCTGTCGAGGCGCGCGTTATGGCGCAGATTGCGACGGAAGAGTTCGGTGTACCCGTGCGCTGGATAGAAGCGCAATCATTGAATACGGCGCAAAACGCCGCTTTTAGCGCGAGTATGCTGACTAACGCTGGCGTATCGCGCATCTATCTGGTCACGAACACATGGCATATGCGCCGTGCCCGCGACCAGTTCGAACGTGCCGGACTCACGGTGGTACCGGCACCGTGCTGCAATGCGAACGCGTTCGAGCCGGATATCGTCCCAGGCTGGTGGCCGACCGTTGGCGGCCTGCGCACCACGCATCAGGCGTTGCGCGAATGGATGGGCCTGGCGGTGGGACACTGACCCGCGCGGTATCCGCACAATGTCACGAAGCACCGGCATCCTAGGCACGAAGATGAATTGTCCGGAGCCCCGCGTTGGCGAGGCTTCCTGAATTGCCAACCTTAAACGAGAGAGACGTATGAAGACGAAAGCAGTTCTGAGCGTTGAAGACGTGCAGAAGATCAACGCCGCTGCCGTGGCCGAAGCTACCGCCAATGGCTGGAACGTATGCATCACGATCGTCGATGACGGTGGCCATGCCCTGTCGTTGCATCGTATGGATGGCGCAGCCCCCAGTACCGCCATGATGTCGCTGGGCAAAGCGCAGACCTCGGCGGTCGGCCGTCGTGAAAGCGGTGCGTTCGAGGAAATGATCAATGGCGGGCGCTTTGCGTTCCTGAGCGCGCCGAACACCGCGATGCTCGAGGGCGGTGTGCCGATCATCGTCGATGGCAACGTCATTGGTGCGGTCGGGGTGTCGGGCGTGAAGTCGGCGCAAGACGCGCAGATCGCCCGCGCGGGCATTGCGGCCGTGACCGGCGCCTGATCGGCGCGGTGGTGCGTCCGGGGCTTTGTTCGGCACCGGAAGGATAAAAAATCGCTGACGTAAGTCGGCGATTTTTTTCGCATATCAAAAGAAAACCCCGTCCGGGAGGACGGGGCAAAGGCTTGTCAGGCCGGATGGCCTCGCCTGAGGCTTGGCAGGCTGGGCCACGAGGAGAACATCAATGAAACCCGAGTGGATGGACAAAAAAAGCGGCTTGGCTGGCGTGCAACGCAGGTAGAGAGGGGCTTGCCGTAACTACATGGGATCGCGTTGCGTTCGCTGGCTACTGCCAAACACCTCTTAGGCGAGGTGGTCCCCACAAAACTCGGTGAAGGCGACGGCACGGTCGTGGTCATGCCGCCGCCAAAATTCGTCACAACTCCGGCGTCTTACTTCGTCAGAATCAACTTGCCATAACGCGTGGCGCGCAACTGATATGTCTGTCCGTTGTGCAGGATATTCACACATTGCGTGCCTTGCAGCAGGTGATCGCTGGTCAGCACTCGGCCCGTGGCGTGGCTGGCCGGCTTTTCTGCCGCCGGGCTAGCCACTTGCGTGCGCGACACCGACAAGGTGGTGCGGCGCGGCGCCGTAGCGGGCTGGGTCTGGCGGGCAGTGGGGGGGCTTGCGGTCATCTCGCTCATCCGTGTGGCTGACTGTGAGATGAATATTAAATGAGAATCATTCCCATTTATATTTAAATTTGGTTATTGCTGTTTTTTTCGCATAGATTTTGGCTAAACGCCGCTTTGCCGGACGGTGGATGTCACCATCCGGCAAATGGTCTGCCTGAGGCGGCTCCCGGCCGTTCAGCCCAGTGCGCCCTGCTCGGCGAGCGCGCGGATCTGCCCAATCGTGTCGATGTCGGCCTCGCGGTAAGCGGATTTCACGAACTCGCTGTAACGCGTGTCGGCGGTGGCGGCGTCTTCCGGCAGCGTCGTGCTGTAGGTGAAGCGCACGAAGTAGTGCGTCGGTGTCGGCTCTTCGATACGCATCGTGAGGGTGCCGCCGGCGTGCTGCTCGGTGGCTGCCGTTTCATAGCGCACGGACTGCAGGGCGTCGAAGACGACCCGGTCGTGCACCACGGCTTGCCCAAAGCGCAGCTCTCGGGTGAGCGTGTCGTCGGTGCGTTCGTGCACGATGCACTCGTCGAGTCCCAGCACGAAAGATTCCGGCTGCTCGGCGCGCAGCACGAGGCCACGCCAGAGTTGGTCGCGCGTGAGCGCGAAGGCCAGCGGATTCAGGAGGTCGTTGACCTCGATCAGGTGTTCGTACTGCAAGAAAATTTCCCCTTCAATCGATGACGGCTGGCGTGTCGTGACGACATGCCGGCAATGCGCCGGATGCTATTACTCGACCAATGTACTGTCGATGGCGATGGTGCCCGACAACACCTTGTGAATTGGGCACGCGTTGGCAATTTCCAAGAGGCGCTGACGTTGCTCTTCCGACAAATCACCTGCCAGTTCGATCTTGCGGGTGATCTGCGTTGTCCCGGCGGGCGGTTTGCCGTCAGGGTTCATCGCGAGCGTCACCTTCACGTCCTTGAGCGGCCACTCCTTGCGACGTGCATACATCTGCAACGTAATCGACGTGCAAGCACCGAGACTGGACAACAGCAACGCCGCCGGGACAGGGCCCAGATCGGCACCGCCGAGCGTTGCAGGCTCGTCGGCGCTCCATTCGTGCTTGCCGTCCGTGAGATGAGTGGTGAAACCTGCGGCGCCCAAATGGGCGGTGACAATCGCGTCTGCGGCCATGGCAACTCCTGTAGGGGCTCGATGCACGTCATGAAACGTGTCGAGAGATGACAAACACGGCCCGGCAAAGCCATCGGGCCACAACGCACTCTGCGTGCCATTGTGACCCAATTTGGCCGAGCAGGTGTGAACGGCGGGGCCTTCCCGCCGGCCCAGATTCAGGTGGCGGAACCCGAGGCGGGAATGCGTCCCATCCGGCCCGCCTGGAAGTCGAGAATGGCCTGACGGATTTCGCCTTCCGTGTTCATGACGAACGGGCCGTAACGTGCGACCGGCTCGCCCAGCGGCTTGCCGCCGATCAGCAGGAACGACAGCGGCTTGTCGCTATCGTTGCGCACCGTGACGCCTTCCCCCTCGTTGCCGAAGACGACCATTTGATGGGTCTTTGCGAGCGAGGCATCGGCACCGAAATGCCCCTCACCATCAATCACGTAGGCGAACACGTTGAAGTCCGCGGGCACCGGGTGATCGAGCAAGGCCTGCGGTTGCAGCGTGAAGTGCTGATACAGGATCGGGGTGCGTGTCTCGATGGCGGCACGCGTGCCCAACGCTTCGCCTGCGATCACACGCACCGAGACCTTGCCGTTGTCGCTCGTCGCGCTCGGGATGCCCGCCGCAGGCAGTTCCTGATAGCGCGGCGTCATCATCTTGTCGGTGCGCGGCAGGTTCACCCAGAGCTGAAAGCCATGCATCTCGCCGCCACGCTGCTGGAAGGCTTGCGAGGGCATCTCCGAGTGAATGACGCCGGCGCCTGCCGTCATCCACTGCACGTCGCCGGGCGTGAGCTTGCCTGCGTGACCTTGCGAGTCACGATGCTCCATCTCGCCGGCAAGCAGGTACGTCACGGTCTCGAAGCCGCGGTGCGGGTGGTCGGGCGCACCCTTGGCATCACCGGGGGCGACTTGCATCGGGCCCATCTCGTCGAGCAGCAGGAACGGATCGAAGTCCGCCAGCATGCGGGTCGGGAACGGACGATTGACGTGGAAACCGGCGCCTTCCTGCGTTTGCGCTGCCGTGAAGACGCGGGCGACCGGGCGGGCGTAGGGAGTGCTCATGGGGGAAATCTCCTGTGGGGACGGGCGCCGAGATGGCGTCTTGCGTCCAATGTCATGCCCAAACTATATCGGGGTAAATGCCATCGGGAGTAGCCCGCAACACAGGAAGGATTGTTACCCGATTGGAACAATATCGGGAAAACGATGGTGCGTTGCGCGAATCGAGAATCTCAGGGACGAAAAAAAGCGCGGTGGCGAGCACCGCGCTTTCCTTCTGCGATTCGTGGATCGGCCGGACTTACTTGGCCGCCGGCTCGGTCACGAAACCGAGTTTGGTCACCCCTGCCGTCTGGGCTTCCGAGAGCAACTTCGCGACACTTTCGTAACGCACGTTCTTATCGGCGAACAGATGCAGTTCCGGTTGCGGCTGCGCTGCGGCGGCCTGCGCCAGACGCGCCTTGAGCGTGGCGTCGTCGATGGCCTGCTTGTCCCAGAAGACGGTGCCGTCGGCCTGGATCGACAGGTCGACCTTGGCTGGTTTGGTGTCTTCGGGCTGGCTGCTCGCCTGCGGCAAGTCGAGCTTGACCGCGTGATTGAGCACCGGCAGCGTCACGATGAAGATGATCAGCAACACCAGCATGACGTCGACGAGCGGCGTCATGTTGATCTCGCTCATCATGGCGTCATCGGCACCGTCGTCGCTGCTGTATGAACCCATAGCCATAGCGAACTCCTTCCTTTGCGCTGCCGCTTAGCTGGCGCTGGCCGGCGTGGACTTACGCACCGGCGTGATGTTGGTCGCGAACTGCGTCGAGTGCAGGCTGGCGCCGGTCAGGAAGTAACCGTGCAGGCTGTGGGCGAAGCGGTTGAGCTTCGAGACGATGCCCTTGTTGGCGCGTGTCAGTGCGTTGAAGCCCAGCACTGCGGGAATCGCGACGAACAGACCGAAGGCGGTCATGATAAGCGCCTCACCCACAGGGCCAGCCACTTTGTCGATGGTCGTCTGACCCGATGCGCCGATGGCCAGCAGGGCGTGATAGATACCCCACACCGTACCGAACAGGCCAACGAACGGCGAGGTCGAGCCGATCGATGCCAGCATGGCCAGACCGCTTTGCAGACGCGAAACCGTGTCGTCCACCGAGTTCTTCAGTGCGCGCGTGATCCAGTCGCTCACGTCCATCTTGTCGTGCAGATGCGGCTGGCTTTGGCGGTGATGTTCAGCGGCGTCCTGACCAGCGAGGGCGAGGGCGAGGAACGGGTTGTTCTGACCGGATTCGCCCAGCTTCTGCAAACCGGCGGAGAAGTTCTCCGAGTGCCAGAAGTCCGGCTCGGCGGTGCGCGTCAGGCGGCTCAGGCGGAAGACTTGCGTGCCCCTGATGATGATGACAGTCCAGGACAGCACCGACATCACCAACAGCACGATCGCGATCGCGCGGGTGACGAAATCGCCCTGCGCCCAGACGTGACTCAAACCATACTCTTGCATTTTGCGTTCCTCGGGAGATCCAGTTCGTAAATCGTGACGTTAATCGTTCAGATTGAAATTAAATGGTTTGGTCGCCGCGGCTTCCACCGCTCGGCCGTTTTGTATCGGGGGCGCGCAGCGCATCGCCAGTGCAGCGGTGCGGGCGGCCTGATCGAGACGGGGGAAGCCGCTCGATTTGACGACATTGGCGCTCGAGACCACACCGCGGGTGTCGATCACAAGACGCAATGTGACGGTGCCTTCCTCGCCAACGCGACGTGACTGCGTAGGATAGACCGTACGCGGTTCTTCGCATTTGACGGCGAGCCCTTCGATCGGACCCGACGGCGCGGGTGCCGGGGCCGGTGCGGGCGGGGCGGGGGGCGTCGGCGCGGCGTTTTGTACCGGTTCGACTTGCTGCTGCGGCGGTGCGACCGGTTCGGCCTTCTGGGTGATGGCGTTCTTCGGTTGCTCGCGCGGCTTGGGCAGCGGCTGTGCGACCTTCGGTTTCGGCGGTTCCGGCTGTGGTTTGGGCGGCGCGGGTTGCGGTGGCGTTGGCGCGGGCGTGAGCGGAATAATCGTGGCGGTAAATGTCGTCGGTTCGATCGTTGCCTTCTCGGGGTCGCTGCGCAGGTGCGACAGACCGACCAAGGTGGCAATGTGAAGGACGACGATCGCAGCCGCGATCGCGATGGCGTGCGGCGACGTCAGCGGATCTCGGATCTGCGTGAGCGCAAGGCCAGATGGGGGCACGGCGGTCGACATGATAACGGCTAGGGTACGCTAAATTGCGGCGGTGAACGATGAGGCAAGCGCGGTGTGCGAAGCCTCGGAGTTCGGGAGGGCCGGACGTACGATCAAAGGAAAACCGCGCCAAGGGGCGCGGTCGGCGAACGCAGTGAGTAAAAGCACCGGGCTTGCACTCACCTTCTAAACAGAAAAAAAGACAAGCATAGCGTCGAGACAAAGCCAATCAGGAGTTCCATCGGACACCTCCAGGGTGACGAATCGCTGGCTGGCGCATGACGTCTGCGAGACGCCTGGCTGGCTCCGTAGCCGTCGTGATCCGGACGCACTCCGGTCATGACGGTGATATCGACATGGATGATATGGGCGAAGTTTCGCCTTCACCGAACGTGCTGGCAGCGATTATGCCGCCAGTGCGAATTCTCGTGTCACGACCACGGCTTCGGTCGAGGTTTCAACCTGCGCGGATTGACAGCAGCCCCCGCACGAGCGGCCGCAGCACGGCGTGGCACCCGACACCATCTCCTGAACGTACGGCCCGCACTTGCCGCAGCATAGCGCAACGCCGAGGTCGATCTGGAGATCTTCCATCGTGGAGGCGCCAGCGTCGAGACAAGCCTTGATCTGGCGCTCGGAAACGGATTTGCAGACACAGACGATCATGGTGAAAACGTCAAAATGTAACACTAATGAGAATAATTATTATTCAAGACCTAGTGTTTTGCAAGCCCCATCGACCTATCCCATAGTCCGCGCAGGGATATACGTCGGCGGTTTTAAGCGGGAATGATGGGAAGGTTCGGCGGCCGATCCAGACAGGCCGGGCCGTGCGGCGCGATCCCGGCAATGTCAACCGTTTGTACGCGGGGGGCGTTGGGCAGCAGCCGATCTGCCATGGTTTGCAGCGCTTCCGCGTTGGCGGTCGTCATCAGTTGCAGACTGCCGTGTCCGTCTGACGGTTGGGAAGCGTTCAGCCCATTGGTTTCAAGACGTCGCTGAAGCTGGCGGGCAATGGCGGCGCCTGTGTCGACGAGGGTGAGGGCCGTGCCGAAGCGTCGCTGGATGGCGGGGATCAGGAACGGGTAGTGGGTGCAGCCGAGTACGAGCGTGTCGGCGCCTTGCGCCACCATCGGCTCGATGAAGCGGTCGAGAAGCGCCATGACCGTTGGGGAGTCGACGTCGCCGGCTTCGATGCGCTCGACAAGCCCGTGGCCCGGCTGGCAAAGGAAGCGTTGCCCCTGCGCAGTGTGACGCGCGAGCAGATCCGCGAACCGGGCGCTACGCAGCGTAGCGGCTGTGGCGAGCACACCGATGACACCACTGCGCGATGCCGCTGCGGCAGGCTTGATGCCGGGTTCGACGCCGACGACCGGCCACGACGCGTCGGCGCGCAGCGCTGCCACCCCATGCGCCGTTGCCGTGTTGCAGGCAACGACGAGCGCCTTGGCGCCGCGCTCTCGCAGCCACCGGCCGATCGCGAGGCTGCGTTGTTCGATGAACGAATCGGGGCGTTCGCCGTAGGGGGCGAAGCGCGAGTCGGCCACGTAGAGCAGCGACTCATGGGGGAGCAGGGCGCGTACGGCCTGAAGGACCGACAGGCCACCGAGGCCGGAATCGAAGACGCCAATCGGCGCGTTGGAGGGCATGGCAAATGAAAAAGGGCCGGCAAATGCCGGCCCCGAAATTCTAGCGCAAACCTTGCCGGCCGATACTGACCCGGCGATGCGCCTGTTATGTGTCTTGTGGGGAGTGACGGGCTTATTCTTCGAACGACGCCATGCCCGACTGCTGGTAGTTCTGAAGACCGACCTTGCCGACCAGTTCGATCTGCGTTTCGAGCCAGTCGATGTGTTCTTCGGTGTCGTGCAGGATCTCGTTGAAGATTTCACGCGAGACGAAGTCCTTCACGCTTTCGCAATGCGCGACACCTTCCTTGCAGGTCTTCTGCGAGAGGCATTCGAGCTTCAGATCGCACTTCAGGATTTCCAGCGTGTCCTCGCCGATGAGCAGCTTGTGCAGGTCTTGCAGGTTGGGCAGGCCGTCGAGCATGAAGATGCGTTCGATCAGCTTGTCGGCGTGCTTCATTTCGCCGATGGACTCGTCATATTCGTGCTTGCCGAGTTTGTTGAGACCCCAGTGGTTGTACATCCGGGCGTGCAGAAAGTACTGGTTGATCGCCGTCAGTTCGTTCGTGAGCTGTGCGTTGAGGAGTTCGAGGACTTTCTTGTCGCCTTTCATTTCGGATCCCTGTTTTTCATGCAATTTGCGAGCGGTTGAAGCGTAGCCTGAAAAGGCCGGGAAGCCAAGCTTCGCAAGGCTTTTCGTGAACCGAGGTGCGAATGGAAATACGATCCATTCGCGCCCATCGACGCGACATCGACGTGGCGCAAGGCGGCGCCGGTGCACAAAAAAGCCCGGTCGATGCCGGGCTGGGTCCTGCGGGCCGACGAGGCCCTTTGCGGGTCTCGTGCAGCCTGTGTTGCTGTTCTGCTGGCCTGAATTACTCGGCCGCGACCGGAATCTTGCCGATCTTGGCTTGCCATTCCTTCGGGCCCGTCTGGTGCACCGACACGCCGGTCGAATCGACGGCCACGGTCACCGGCATGTCCTTGACGTCGAACTCGTAGATCGCTTCCATACCGAGGTCTTCGAAGGCCAGCACGCGCGCGGCACGAATCGCCTTGGAGACGAGGTAAGCGGCACCGCCGACCGCCATCAGGTACGCAGCCTTGTGCTTCTTGATGGCTTCGATGGCGGCCGGGCCACGTTCCGACTTGCCGATCATGACGGTGAGCCCCGTCTTCGACAGCATCATGTCGGTGAACTTGTCCATACGCGTGGACGTGGTCGGACCTGCCGGGCCGACGACTTCGTCGCGCACCGGATCGACCGGGCCGACGTAGTAAATGGCGCGGCCCTTGAAGTCGACCGGCAGCGGTTCGCCGCGGGCGATCATGTCGGCGATGCGCTTGTGGGCGGCGTCGCGGCCCGTGAGCATCTTGCCCGAGAGCAGCAGGGTCTGGCCCGGCTTCCAGCTTGCGACTTCTTCCGGCGTGAGCGTGTCCAGATCGACGCGCTTGCTCGTCTCGGTGTTCGGTGCCCAGTGAACGTTCGGCCAGGCGTCGAGCGACGGTGCGGCAAGGAACGACGGGCCCGAGCCGTCCAGCGTGAAGTGTGCGTGGCGCGTGGCCGCACAGTTCGGGATCATGGCGACCGGCTTGGACGCGGCGTGCGTCGGATAGTCGAGGATCTTCACGTCAAGCACGGTGGCCAGACCGCCCAGGCCTTGTGCGCCGATACCGAGGGCGTTGACCTTCTCGAACAGCTCGATACGCAGTTCTTCGTTCCAGTTCTGCGGGCCGCGCTTGATTACGTCATGGATATCGATCGGGTCCATGAGCGATTCCTTGGCGAGCACCATGGCTTTTTCCGCCGTGCCGCCGATACCGATGCCGAGCATGCCCGGCGGGCACCAGCCGGCGCCCATCGTCGGCACGGTCTTCACGACCCAGTCGACGATCGAGTCGGACGGATTGAGCATCACGAACTTCGACTTGTTCTCCGAGCCGCCGCCCTTGGCCGCGACCGTAATGTCGACCTTGTCGCCTTCCACGATTTCGTAATGGATGACGGCGGGCGTGTTGTCCTTCGTGTTCTTGCGGCCGGCTTCGGGCGGCGCCACGATCGAGGCGCGCAGCACGTTGTCCGGGTGCAGGTAAGCCTGACGCACGCCTTCGTTGATCATGTCGGTGAGGCTGCGCTTGGCATCCCAGCGCACGTTCATGCCGACCTTCACGAACACCGTCACGATGCCGGTGTCCTGGCACAGCGGGCGGCGGCCTTCGGCACACATGCGGCTGTTGGTCAGGATTTGCGCGATGGCGTCCTTCGCGGCGGGGCTTTGTTCAGCATCAAAGGCGCGGCCCAGCGCCTGGATGTAATCTTCCGGATGGTAGTAGCTGATGTACTGCAGGGCACCGGCGACGCTCTGAATGACGTCGTCTTCTTTAATGACGGTAGACATGAAACGGCTCTCGACTTAGTGGGGACTGGTATGGGTGAGGACTTGCGGGGTCGCGTACACCGGGGCGTGGCTGTCGTTCGTCATCTTGTTGACGAACGCCACGACGACGGCGGAAAGCAGGAAGGCACGGTGAATGATCACCATGACGAGCAGGTTCGAGATCATCACCACGTCGATCAGGCCCAGGTACAGCGGCAGTTGGCGCCAGCGGCTGAAGAAAATGACGCGGGGCAAGGGGCGCATCGGCGCGTCGGACGGGCGGCCGGGAGTCGACATGGCTATTTTGACGGAGTGGAGGCATAAGCCTGCGATGACGGCCGCAGGCTGTAGTTATCAAATACGCAAAGCAAATGCGAAACCACCGGGCAACGCGCTTACCGCTGAAACGTCACGGATGGCGCGTCGCAAAAATCGGCATGGCGGGCATTTTACAACGTCTTGCCGGGGACGCCGTGTCCGATTCAGTCCCGGGCCGGCAATAGCGTTTTGCGCGTCCCGGCGGACGGCAACGCGGCGAGCACGATCCCGGCCACCGTCAGGGCCAGTGCAGCGCCCTGCGCCACCGTCAGCCGCTCGCTCAGAAAGATCACGCCGTACGCCGTGGCGGCCACGGGCACCATGGCGGTGAAGACCCCTGCCAGTTGTGCACTGACGTGTCGAATGCCGCGCATCCACAGGAAGAACGAGAACACGCTGGCGGCGAGGCCGTACCAGACGATGAGAGCCCAATGGCCGGGGGTGAGCGACGCGTAATCCACAGCCATCAGCCCGACCACGCCGAGCGGCAGCATCAGCACGCCGCCTATCAGATGCGTATAGGCGCAGATATCGATGGCGGACAATTCTGCGGCGAGCCGCTTCGAGACGATCACGTAAATGGCTTCGCAAACGACGGCGCCCAGCACGAGGGCGTTGCCGAGCCATGCGTTGCCTGCCTCGGAGGCGCCGGCGCTGTGCGCGTCGTCGCGAGAGAGGTTCAGCAGCGCCACACCGGCAATCGCGAGCGCAACGCTCACCAACGTGCGCCGCGACGGGTGTTCGCGCAGCACCGCCCACGACAGTAGCGCCACGCAGGCGGGCAACGTGGCGGTGATGACGCCGGCGGCGGTGGCCGTCGTCATCCGCACGCCCGAGAGCATGAGCAGGGTGAAGAGGAACGTGCCGAAGAACGTTTGCACGAAGAGGTGTCCCCATTGGCCGCGCGTCACGCGTCGCATGGCGGCTGGCCGGTAGCGGGGGGCGAGGGCGATGACGGCGATCACGAAGCGCCACAGGGCGAAGGCGGCCACGGGCATGACGGCGACCATTGTTTTGCCGATGCCGACGTTGATACCCACGAAGGTCATCGCGAGGGCGAGCGCGAAGCTCGGAAAACGGGCAAAGACACGCTCGGTGGCCGAGGGCGCTGAGGGAATGTCGGCGGACGGTTGAGGCGGAGATGTCGAATTCACGGGGGCTCCGGGCGAGTCCGGGGTGGCGAGACGGGGTTGATACGGGTAGGATTGTAGCGAATACGCCACAGTCTGTTGCCATGCGGTAATGCGTTCGCGTGAGTCCCGCACGGGGGGCGCGGAACTCGGATGCAGCAGTGTAAGGCGTTAGTAAGTCGCTCGTCTTAATGTGACGTTAGCGATTTGTTTAGGCTTGATTGCAATCGTTTTTGCATATCCATAAGAGGGGACAACTCATGGCAGCAATTGAATCGGTATTGCAGGAGCAGCGCGTCTTCGCGCCACCGCAGGCGCTGGTCGCCAAAGCGAACATCTCCGGCATGCCGGCCTATGAGGCGCTGTGCGCCGAGGCCGAGAAAGATTACGAGGGATTCTGGGCGCGTCAGGCGCGCGAGAATCTGGCCTGGCACAAGCCGTTCACCAAAGTCCTCGACGAGACCAACGCCCCGTTCTATACGTGGTTCGAAGATGGTCAGATCAACGCTTCGTACAACTGCCTGGATCGTCAGATCGCGGCGGGTTTGGGCGACAAGAACGCCATTCTTTTCGAATCCGATGACGGCACGGTGACGCCCGTCACCTATCGCGACCTGCTGGCGCGCGTGAGCCGTTTCGCCAATGCGCTCAAGGCCAAGGGGGTGAAGAAGGGTGACCGCGTGGTCATTTACATGCCGATGTCGGTCGAAGGCGTGGTCGCCATGCAGGCGTGTGCGCGTATCGGCGCGACGCACTCGGTGGTGTTCGGCGGCTTCTCGGCCAAGTCGCTCAACGAGCGCGTGATCGACGCCGGCGCGGTGGCCATCGTCACGGCTGACGAGCAGATGCGCGGCGGCAAGGCATTGCCGCTGAAGGCCATCGTCGACGAAGCGCTCGAGATGGGCGGCTGCGACCATGTGAAGTCTGTGATCGTCTACCGCCGCACCGGCGGTAACGTCAAGATGCAGGCCGGTCGAGACGAAGTGCTGCAGGACCTCGTCGCGGGCCAGTCGGACCAGTGCGAACCCGAGTGGGTTGGTGCGGAGCATCCGCTGTTCATCCTTTATACGTCGGGCTCGACGGGCAAGCCGAAGGGGGTGCAGCACAGCACCGGCGGCTACCTGCTGTGGGCGTCGCTCACCATGCAGTGGACGTTCGATATCAAGCCGGACGACGTTTTCTGGTGTACGGCCGACATCGGCTGGATTACCGGTCACACGTACATCGCTTATGGCCCGTTGGCCGTGGGTGCGACGCAAGTCGTGTTCGAAGGCGTGCCGACGTACCCGAACGCTGGCCGTTTCTGGGAGATGATCGGCCGTCACAAGGTGACGGTGTTCTACACCGCGCCGACGGCGATCCGGTCGCTGATCAAGGCGGCTGAGCAGACGCCTGAGGTGCATCCGAACAAATACGACCTGTCGTCGCTGCGCATTCTCGGGTCGGTCGGTGAGCCGATCAACCCGGAAGCGTGGATGTGGTACTACGAGAACGTGGGTGGAGGGCGTTGCCCCATCGTCGACACGTGGTGGCAGACGGAGACGGGCGGTCACATCATCACGCCGCTGCCGGGCGCGACGCCGTTGGTGCCGGGTTCGTGCACGCTGGGTCTGCCGGGCATTGCGGTGGCGATTGTCGACGAAACCGGGCAGGACGTGCCGAACGGTCAGGGCGGCATGCTGGTGATCAAGCGTGCGTGGCCGGCGATGATCCGGACGATCTGGGGGGACCCGGAGCGTTACAAGTCGAGCTACTTCCCGTCGGAGCTGGGCGGCAAGATCTATCTTGCGGGCGATGGTTCGATTCGCGATGCCAAGACCGGTTACTTCACGATCATGGGCCGTATCGACGACGTGCTGAACGTCTCGGGGCACCGCATGGGCACGATGGAGATCGAGTCGGCGCTGGTGGCGAACCCGATCGTGGCGGAGGCTGCGGTGGTGGGGCGTCCGGACGACACGACGGGCGAGGCCATCGTCGCGTTCGTGGTGCTCAAGCGTTCGCGGCCGACGGGTGACGAGGCCAAGCAACTGGCGCTTGAACTGCGTAACTGGGTGGGCAAGGAGATCGGGCCGATCGCCAAGCCGAAGGACATCCGTTTCGGGGACAACTTGCCGAAGACCCGCTCGGGCAAGATCATGCGCCGTTTGCTGCGTGTGATTGCGAAGGGCGAGGAAATCACGCAGGACACGTCTACGCTTGAGAATCCGGCCATTCTGGAGCAACTCAAGCAGGCGCAGTAAGCGCGCGGTACCCGGCCTGCTATGGCAAATCGCTCGCCGACCGGCGCGGCCGGCACGGCTGACACGATGCGCGTCGGCGGGTCGCTGCCGGGCGCTGCTTCCGGCGGTCCGCGGCCCGATGTCGATTGGCATGGGGCCGCGGCTGGCATTGCGTCGCGTCACTGGTGGCGCACGTTGCGGCTGGTGGCGGTCCTCATGGTGATCGGCTTCGTGACGACGTTCGTGCCGCAGTTCTGGGCGCGCGAGTGGGCGTCGCTGCGGGTGGCCGGGTGGCCGCTGCCGTTCTACATGGGCGCGCAGGGTTCGATCCTGATCGACATCGGACTGATCGTCGTTTATGCGTGGCGGCAGCGTCGCAATGACGCCCGCTACCACCGTGAGTTGCACGCATTGCGCGATGCCCATCGCGACAGTCTGGGGCCTGACGGTGCCGGGCTGGGCCAGTCGGCGGCACCCGCAACATCGAGAAGTGCTTCCTCTCGCGCCGTTTCGGCGCCGACTCACCGATGAGTTTCACGCGCAGACTGCTGCGCTACTATCTGTATTACACGGCGGGCTTTCTTGCGTTCGTGCTGATGATTGGCTTGCTTGAGCGGGTCAATGGTCCGGGCGTGTGGATCGGCTATGCCTTTCTGTTCGTAACGATTGCCGTCTACGCGGTGATCGGCTTGATCTCCCGGACCTCTGACGCGACGGAGTACTACGTTGCGGGTCGACGTGTGCCGCCGATGTTCAATGGCATGGCGTGTGCGGCGGACTGGATGAGTGCGGCGTCGTTCATGGGGCTGGCGGGATCGCTGTACGTGTCGGGTTACGACGGCCTTGCGTACGTCATGGGATGGACGGGGGGGTATTGCCTGGTGGCGTTCCTGCTGGCGCCGTATTTGCGCAAGATGGGGCGTTACACGGTGCCGGATTTTCTTGGCACGCGATACGACAGCAATCTGGTGCGGGCGCTGGGCGTGTTCTCGACGATTCTGTGTTCGTTCGTTTATCTCGTGGCGCAGATTCAGGGCGTGGGCCTGATTGCGTCGCGATTCATTGGTGTCGAGTTCACTATCGGCATCTTTTTCGGGTTGGCGGGCATTCTGGTTTGCTCGTTCCTGGGCGGCATGCGCGCTGTGACTTGGACGCAGGTCGCGCAGTACATCATCATGATTACCGCGTTCCTGGTGCCGACGGCCATGATTGGTCATCAGACGGGCAATGGCTGGTTTCCGCAGTTCGCTTATGGCGAGGCGTTGGCGAAGGTTGAGGCGTTGGAGCGAGAGATCCAGCAATCGGTGCCGGAGCGCGAGGTGCGGGATTATTACCGCGAGCAGGCGGAGCAGATGCAGCGTTGTCTGGATGGCTTGCCGGACAGCTTCTATAGCGAGCGTGCGGAACTGGAGCGGCAGTTGCTGGATACCAAGCGTCGAAATGGGCCGTTGCGTGACGTGAAGGTGCTTGAAACGAAGCTTGATGCTTTCCCGCGCGACGTGGGTGAGGCGCAAAACCAGTGGCTGGAGATGCGTAATCAGTATGTTGAGCGCAGCGAGCCGCCGCATGCGATGACGGAGCCGTTTCCGGCGCGAGACGACACGACACGCAGTTCGCAGCGTTTGAACTTCTTGTTGCTGATGGTGTGCCTGATGATAGGCACGGCGAGCTTGCCGCATATTTTGACGCGCTATGGCACAACAGCGACGGTGCAGGGCGCGCGCAGTTCGGTGGGGTGGACGTTGTTCTTTGTGGCGTTGTTGTATGTGAGTGCGCCGGCATTGGCGGTGATGCTCAAGTACGACATGCTGCTGCATCTGGTGGGTGCGCGATATGAGAATCTGCCGGGGTGGGTGACGCAATGGCGTCATGCGACGCCGGTGCAGTTGGACATCTCGGACGTATATCGCGACGGGGTGGTGCAGTGGGGTGAGATCTGGATGCAGCCGGACATGCTGGTGTTGGCCGGACCGGAGATCGCGGGGTTGCCGTATGTCATTTCGGGGTTAGTGGCGGCGGGGGCGTTGGCGGCGGTGTTGTCGACGGCGGACGGGTTGCTGCTGACGATTGCGAATGCGTTGTCGCACGACGTCTATTTCCACATGGTGGACAGGAATGCGTCGAGCCAGAAGCGGGTAACGACGTCGAAGATCTTGTTACTGTGCGTGGCGATGTTTGCGTCATATGTCACGTCGCTGAAGCTTGGGAATATCTTGTTTCTGGTGGGTGCGGCATTTTCGTTGGCGGCGTCGTGTTTGTTCCCGGCATTGGTGCTGGGGGTGTTTTGGAAGCGTACGACGCGATTGGGAGCGACGGCGGGGATGGTGAGCGGGTTATTGGTGTGCGTGTACTACATCACGACGACGTATCCGTTCTTTACGCGGTTGACGGGATTTGCTGGGGCGCGCTGGTGGGGAGTGGATCCGATTTCGGCGGGGGCGTTCGGGGTGCCGGTGGGGTTTGCGGTGGCGATTGTGTTCAGCTTGCTGGGCGGACGTCCGAGCGCGCGGGACAGGCATCTGGTGGACCATTTGCGCCGTCCGTAACGAGGAGATCGCGAAGAAATTTTGCGGGGTCCGCACGAAAGGGTATGGGATGTTGCCGACGATCTGCTATAATGCGCGACCTTCAGGAGAGATGGATGAGCGGTTTAAGTCGCACGCCTGGAAAGCGTGTATAGGTTAATAGCCTATCGGGGGTTCGAATCCCCCTCTCTCCGCCACAGATGTTTAAAGGGCTCCCCGCAAGGGAGCCCTTTCGCGTTTTACTATAGGGCGGATGTTTACTATTCCGGGGGCTGGCGGGGGCGGTTCGACGTACTCCGGCTCCCGAGAGATGAGGTGTCGGAGCGCTCGGTAGCATCTCCGCCTTGCTCGCGCATGTGTGCGCGAAAGTCACGCCAGCAGTTTGACTAAGTGCCTCGATTCGAGGTGCTGACATTCCACTTTGCTCCCCAGCCACACCCTCGGAAATTCTCCTAGGCGCCCTTGAACGGCGTCAGCGCCGCTCGATAACACCTGAGTTCGCCTCGGACAGCCGCATACTGTCTCCCGATAGGCGATTTGATATGCAATTGCAGCGATCAACGCGTCGTCCAGCGGTGTCCGCAGATTGGTGCTAAATTGAGATCTATAGCACTGGGTGCTACAGTTTTCGGTCATAATACACACAACCTGACCAGATGCCTGTAGCGAGAAATCGAGCGACCGAGACCGGTCAAGAGAGGATCCGGATCTTCGTAACACGGAAGTTTGCGGGAGACGCGAGGAATGCCGGAATAGCGAACGACCAGCTATACAAAGTGGCAAGGGAATGGGCCAGCAGGGGAGTGGGTGGTAATCCATTGGGCGCGGGAGTTGTAAAGGCGCGACTTCGCAATGGAGACTTCCGAGCGCTCTTCTTGGAGAAAGAGGAGATATGGATAATTTTTGCCTACCTGTTCGACAAGCAAGACGAAAAGAATGTTGGGCCGAAGACTTTGACGGGCTTTAAGAAGCTTGCGAAAGACTTCAAAAACTTGCCTGCAAAGGCATTTGAGGAAATGCTTAGGTCGGGCGCGTTAGTGGAGATTTGCAAAAATGACTAAATCTACTGTTGCATCCAATGCTGTGACCAAGCCAAGCCGAAAAATGGCCGTTAAGGTGAGAACCGCGATGTATACAGCCTCAGAGGAAAGATCGAAACGCCGTGCTGCCATCGATGAGTCTGATCCGTTAGCGGCGATTCATGAGATTGCTAAAGATATGCATGCCGCTGGCGGTATCAGTAAGCGGACGATGCGCGAGTACGACGAATTGTGCGTGCCCCCGGTGCCTGAGTACACGAAGACTGCGATCATTAAGATTCGCAAGAGCGTTCACGTGAGCCAAGGCGTGCTTGCCGCATATCTCAACACCAGTCCGTCGACAGTTCAAAAGTGGGAGGCGGGCACAAAGAAGCCCAGCGGGGCGGCCGCGAAACTCCTTCAAGTCATAGAGAAGCATGGATTGGAAGTGCTGGCCTGAATTCCTCGTCTTGGAGCGAGACTCAAAACCAGAGATGAACCGAAGGGCTTCCGCGCAGGAAGCCCTTCGCACATTCCCATGCGACATGCGTAACCTTCAGATGCTTAGCGGAGCGGTTTGACACGCTCCGGTTTGCGTCGATAGACCCTCGCGGTTAGGCGGCTATCGGCATGCGCGAGAAGTGTTTGGGCATGCTCAAGCGTCTCAGCATCGCTGGCGCACTTGGCACGAAGATCATGCTCCGTGAACCGAGCTTCGACCTTTGTTTCGGCTAGCACCCGTCGCATAAATCCTTGCCACATCGAGTCCCATGAGCCAGCCCTACCTGTCTTCTCGCTGAGGAAGCACTCCCCTTGTTGAGTGCAAAATAACCACTCGGACCTTTGAGACGGCCTCACGGCCTTAGCCTCCTCCACAGCCTCCCGCAACGCATCCGTCCACTCGATGATCAACCGCTTGCGGGTGGTGTTCACCGTTTTTGCTGGCATGACGTGTATTCCGTCCTCCTTCAGTTCATCGAGACGAAGCCTTAATAGATCCCCACGACGCAATCCCGTGAGTAGCTTTACGCGGATATAGGCATGCACAGCGAGGATGCTGCCGGTCTTCCGCTTCGACGTTAGCGAGAAGCATTCCAAGATCTCCCAGTCTTCTACATACCGCGTCCTCGGTGGAATGCTCGCCAAGCGCAACTCGCCTTTAAACGGATGCCGGTCGATGTACCCCCACTCGACAGCCTTCGTCAGCGCGTGCGATAGCACTTCGACTTCGCGACGTGCAGCCACCTTTGCTTCGCGCTTGTCGATGTACTGATAGACGTGACGAGGCTTAATACCATTGAGAGGCATGCGTCCGAAAACCGGCTTAAGCGACTTCAACGCAGACGTGTTCTGCGCTTGTGTTGTTACCGCCTTGGTCGGCAAGACCTCCCGGGCATAGCGTTCAAGCAACTTGTCGATGGTTCGCACGTTTTCCAGATCGGCAAGCCGATCCGACCAGACTCGATATGCCTCGGGAAGCGACGATCCGAGACGGAACGTTTGTTTGTCATCCCACATCGATTCGAGGCCCGGAGGTACTTGGTAGTAGTACGCGCCGCTGATATGCCGCCAGCGCGTTGGTAAGCCCTTATTGCGGGGATCACGCTTTCGCGGCATTCATCGCCCTCCAGTCTGGTTCGATGGAGGCGTCACGGGCGGCTATGGCCGTTTGCGCGCCAAGCACCACGGCAACATGTTCGCTCAACACCACAATCGTGCCGTTTGGCCGCACACGGTGCTCAATGCCCATCATGCGCAATGCGCGTGCCTGAGCACGGTTCTGAGTGCGTCCAGTCAGTGTCACTAACTCATCCGGTTCGAGAAACATCGAGGTCAGATTTCTCATCGATGTACCTCCTTACGCCTTGCCGTCGGAGTCACGTCGCTCTCGTGTTGCGAGCCAGAAATATCCCGCGTCCTCGTTCCAGTAAAACTGGTGACCTTCGAGCGATACGCCGGTCTCAGTTGCGGAGTTGTACGCGGCAACAATGGCATCGTGAGCTTCGTCTTCGAGAAAATGAACAATAGTCTCCGCTTCCGGAACCTTGATCCCCCGACTTGCCCAGTACCGCTTTTCATTGAGATTGTGCTCGTCGAAATTCTTGACGATGTACTTCCCAATGTAAGTCGCGATCTTGTGACGAAGACCGACCTCGCGATTCGGGTTGCGCACATCAACGTTGCCGTTACCCTCGCCGACGACACGGAGCCACATCGCTCGCAGGACGCGATAGTTCTGCCGCCCTTTGACCGCGATGTGCAGATGCCACGCACCCCGCTTTTGTCGCTCGGGGACAGCGACGTATTGAAAGTTCTGAACTCGACCCAAGAGGCGCCGCAGCGCGTCGAAATCGCGCTTGATTCGCTCTTTGTCGAGCACGTTTTCTCGATACGTAAGCGTGATCATGCGGTCGGCGCCAATTGCTTTGCAGCGCAACCGCACTTGTTGTTTGGCGCGTTTTGCGGCGCTCAGCATGCTCTTCTCCTCGTCCTTCGACTCGCCACGCTTTGCCCTAGGCATGAGATGAAGATCTTGAGCTTTCATGTACCGATCAAAGCGGATTGCAAAGGCTTCAACTTGTCCATCCTCAAACACACGTCGGCGGACGATCCATTCACGGCGGAACGGCGAGTAATCCATCAAGGGGGTGTCATTCATCGCAAACCTCTATCTCTCTGATCAGGATGCCCCTCGCATTGATCGCTTGGGGGTAAGTGTTCTTGTCGTGCCTGATCTGGCCGGCGATTCCGATGACTTGTACGTTAAGTGTTGTAGATACAAGTCTAAGGGCGCGCTTCGCGCGCCCGCCGTCCTCGCCCCTGCGGGCGGCGGGCGCTCGCAGCGCTTCCCAACTTTTTTCCGTAACCCTTCACGTTCAAGACAAGCGATATCGCTGCATCGATCGCAGAAAGGTTCGGCATCAAAGCCGGAATGCATAGGTATGAGGTTGTGGCAAGCGCACGAGGAGAGACCCGCTGCTCGGTCACGCGAGCCGCGCTGAGCCGCGCGATAACCGCCCGGACTCCGCAGGCACGCACACGCAACCCTCTCTCCGGGTACGGCGCTGACACTCCCGACGCTAGACGTCCTGAAAGACGACCGGTTAGCGGAAGTAAAAACGTCAATGCACGAACCAACGGTGAGGTTGGGTTACGACTGTGTTACCTGCCGGGTGAGATAGGAAATTTTTTGGATGATGGCCGCAGCACGACGAAGGTTACTGCCCGCATTAGGGATTGGCCGAGCTCTCGTAAAACTGCCCCAGCGTACGCATCTGAGCGCCGATGTAAATCCGGCATTTGTCGCCGGAAATAATATGGGCCAGTGCGAACCCATGCTTCTATGCACTGAATACAACGGTACAAACGTAGGCCGCGCATGTATACGCGGCGGGAATGTCTGGGTATTAAAGCAGCGCGCGAAATCAGCGTATATAGGGAAATTCCGATTGGCGCGGAAGTGGGGAGGGTGATGGCTTGCATGGCGAGTGGCGTGGCTTGAGATTGAAGCAGCGCGCCGCGTCGTGCGCAGCGCGATGCTATGAGAGCAGCCGAAACATGCGGGGGGCCATGCCGGGGGCAGAGTTAGACGCTGAGGTTGAGGCTATGCCGCCAGAAGGTTGGTTTTCAGCCTATGGCATTCGCTGACAAGTTCCCCGGCCATTTCGCCGAGTTCTTCGAAGATCGCGAGTAGAAATCTGTGAGGGATCTCTTTGCCTGCGTCTGTGGTCGAGCACATCGCGAGAGCGAGGATGCGTTCTGAGAGGGTGTTGAGTCTATCCACGGAAGCGTGGACTAAGGGACCTGCAGGGAAATAGGAAGTCATGCGAGTGCCTCGTTCTAGCCAACTTTCGAGAGCCCCGCCACCCACCGCATTGCGCAGAGGTGGGCGGGCACTGGACTAGGTTAGCGAACCGCTGGTCACTCCGATAGGCGGCACACCCGAAGGTGTCCCAATCCAGGCCCGCCCGTTGACACGGATGCGCGGCACTACGCACACGAAAGCCGCAAATTTCGCGGCCGTGTGCCGGAGATATGACCGTTCGGGTCGCTAAACCCGGTCGCGTTTGTGGCGCGACGGGGACAAGATTAGCGATCCGACAATATCGGCACCACGCGTTCCGAGTCCCATTCTAGGTCACTCGTTGCGATTCGGAACATTCCGATGCCTCAATAGGGACTCTTCTTGGTTGATGTGGGCGGTCTGAACAATGTGTTGCATGAAAACGGAGCCTTGGGCTCCACTCACGTGTAAGCGGGCGATTGGTTCAACCGCGTCTAAGGACACTGTTTCGTATCCGCTCGGGAACGAAAGCCGTTAAAGCGGTGCAATTTCGGCATTTCGTTCCCGCACGGGAACGGTATCTATCGAATGACGGCGGTGTTTACTCGGAATCTACTTCGGGCCAGAGCTTCGGAAACAGGAATCTCAAGCTCTTTAGCGACAGAGCGAAGGCAAGATTATCCCGATGTGAGTCAGAACGAAGAATCCCGAAATCCAAAAGGCTCCGGGTAATACGTCTCGCAGTTGCATCGCTCTCTCCGAGAATCTGTGCGAATTCCGCCCGCGAAAGCGGTCGGGTGCGAGCGATGAATTCGAGGGCTAGGGCCGACTTCTCCGGCCTGATAACCGATTTGTCGGAACCTATCTGCCACGGGTTCGCGTCAAGGTAGTAGAGCAAGTCGCGCAACCGTGCTGTGAAGCCTCCGAACTCCATCATCTTCAACATGAAGGTGACTTGATCCAGGCAGCAGTCGAGGAAGTAATTGATGAACTTGGCTAGCTCCTCCTGCGACAGGTTGCCTCGTCCGTCCAAGTCGTTGCGTCGAGACATATCCGCTGCGGCGAGGCGAGCGTAGTACTCATCGTGGGTACGAGCGAATCCGCGTAACGGGGACCAAAGGCCGTCGGTCAATCTAGATGCGTGTAGCGTCAAATGCGAATGCAAGCGGCAGACGCGACCATTGCCGTCGATGAACGGGTGTATCCACGCGAGGCGATGATGTGAGCAAGCTGTCGCTATCAGTTGGTACTCAGAGGCCTTGATGCGGGAGTAGCGCTTCCCCCATTCCTCCATTAGCTGGGGTATGAGATCTGCGGGGGGCGCCATGTGCTTGCCAACGGTGACATCCTTCTCCCTAAATTCGCCAGGTCGGATAAGGTCGCCTTCGTTCGTAAGTCGGAATTTTTCCGGCAGCGCTTCGAAGAACAGTCGGTGTATGGTGCACACGCGCTCCGCATCGAACATCTTGCCAACCGTTGTATCTCCCCATTGCCTTTCTAGCTGCTCCTCAGCGTGAATATGCGCTGTGGCCATCAGCTGCTTCTTGTGCTCTTCCGTGTCCGACGAATAGTGTTGCTCAAGAGCCTGCTGAATCTGCGCCGGAGTGGTGTGTTGCCCCTCGATCTTGTTCGTGTAATACGAGTTCATATTACGAAGGAGCGGAATGAGTGCCTCAGCGACCGGGCCTTTCCCGTCGGCCTGCAACTCGCGGGCTTTCTCAGACAGAGTGGCCGCCAGTTCGAGTGAACCGTCGAGCACGCGGTCTTCCGGGAAGAGGGGCTGGATCGAGACGACAGTAACCATGGGACCTTCTTTGCGTAGATTTTTCCTCGTGAACTCGCCTATTCTCCCGGGTTTGTATAGCTTTTTGGAGGGACGAATGTAGGGTTGTTTGGAGGGTTGTAGGATGTCTAAGTGTTTGTGAATTATAGATTTTTTTTGATTTTGTGTGCAGATAAATGTAGGGTTCAATGTAGGGTTTTGTGGGCGGTGCTACAACTCCCCTCAGCCGCCAGAATCCTGAACAGCTGCTCCAGCCACGTTACTGGATGTATCGAATGCTCACATCCCTCACGCTTGACTACGAACTACTGGCGAAGGCAAAGGCGCTTGCAGGCCTCCAATTCGCGAAGGCATTGATCAATGAGGCACTCAGAGCGCATTGATTGGAAGAGACGGTCATCCTAGTGGCGACGAACTGCTGGAGATGGAGATAGCTGAGCGATACACCTGAGCGCTCGCTTGTCCATCGAGATTGAAATGAGCGCCGCGTACTTGGCGCTGCGCTCGGGGCTCGAAGCGGGGAGCGGGCATAGCAACGACGTGGCCGAAGACGGCATCGCTCCTCCAGTGGCCAGTGCGGTTGTCGCATACTGGCCGGAACCGGGCCTACCGTTCGCTCTCGTCCAGCGCCGAAGAATTCCTTCCAACGGATCAAATAGGTCGATTCTCTGGAACAGATTGCAGAGCCGAATGGCCTTCTTGGCTAGCTTGGTTGGAATGTCATGGTTTAATATTGATATTCATAAATGAAATGTCAAGTAGCAATCTCATGCGATCAAAAATATGTTGAAAAATCGTTCATACGAACCTAATGATGGGGACGTTCTCTATCACTATTGCAAGCCAGAAACATTTCTAGCGATCATCTCTAATAAAAAGTTGCGGTTCTCAGACTTGTATTCCATGAACGATTTCATGGAGTTGGAGTGGGGGCGCCAAGTGTGGCGGGAGAGCAAGACAGATCTGATAGAGACGTGTGGAGAGCCGTTGGTTCACGACATTGGTGAATGTATGCAAGCTGCGTGGATCGCAGGGTATCCACTCGCAACATGTCTATCAACTCAGGGGGATGTCTTGAGCCAATGGCGTGCTTATGCTCAAGATGGGCGCGGCTATGCGATTGGTTTTGACGCTAAACGCCTTGTAAATCTCGGTGCTCGGGCGCTTCGCGTGACATACGATAAGGAAGAGCAGCAGGCGGAAATCCGCGGTCTCGTTAATGCGATGTACGAGGTTGAGAAGAATGGAGAGCCTCGCGATCCACAGGGATTTCTTCACCTATGTACTGGTTTGGCGTTCGATATGGCCGCATTTAAGAGTCCGGCTTTTTCGGAGGAGAGGGAGGTTCGCCTAATGCGACTTGCTAATCTAACGAATGGGGACCGGATGTTTCGATTGAGTGATGATTTCGGTCCCGCAGATGATCCGGATTGGTATCGAGCGAAAGTTGAATTTCATTTGAAAGAGAGCGCGCCAGTCCCGCATTTGGATATCGATTTTTCCAGAAAAAACGTCAATGGAGCCATTGTCGAGGTGATTCTCGGACCAAAAAACTCATCGCTTGAAGTTAGTGTAGCCGCGTTTCTCGAAACAAACTACATACAGGATGTGAAGATTAGTAGGTCGATAGCCTCTTATAGGTGATTTGGATAGCGAATTTTATAGATTGTTTTTGTATGATTGATTGGAGATAATTCTCATTGCTGAGACAGGAAATCTAAAAGTTTTTTGCGAAACTAGAGACTAAGCTGACGTGGCAGGCTTTCGGGGCCGATATCTTTTCCGCCGCCACCGCGTGCATCGACTGATGAAAGGCGAAGGTCTGCGTGCGGAGGTCGGCTACGGTAGCAAGCCTCGTTATCGTGGCGGTCCGGTCGGCGTGGTGGCCAATGTCTTGAATCGGGAGTTCGCCCCCCGACGCGCCGAACAAGGCTCGGGTCACCGACATCACGTACATCCGAACCTACGAAGGCTGGCTGTGTCTGGCAGCAGTCATGGATCTGTACTCGCGTCAGATCGTCGGCTGGGCCACGCGCTCAACGATGACCAGCGATCTGGTATTGCGGGCTTTGCTCGCCGCAGTATGGAAACGCAAACCGAGACCCGGCGTGATGGCGCATCCGGATCAGGGCAGCCAGTTCACCAGCGATGACTGGCAGCCATTCCTGAGGGCGCACCATATGGTGCCGAGCATGAGTCGCCGTGGCAATTGCCACGATAACGCCGTTGCCGAAAGCTTCTTCAGCGCATTGAAGAAGGAGCGAATCAAGCGGCGCATTTACCCGAACAGGGCTGCTGCTGCCACGGACGTATTCGATTACATTGAGATGTTCTACAACACGATTCGCCGACATGGTTCCGCCGGCGACATGTCACCTGTAGAGTTTGAGCGGCGCTACGCGCTAAACGGCTCATGCGTGTCTGCGAAACTCTGGCCGGTCCAGTCGCTAGCTGCGGTGGGGAGGTAATCATTCGAGATGCGTAAGCGCCGCGCACGTTTGTATGGGTGATGCAGACGATTTTCTCGCCTTTTCTTATCACTCAACTATAGCTTCGACCGACAATCACGAAGATGCTCGACTAGTCGGGGGCGATAATATAAGATTGATTTTTTAAAAAGAGGTGTGGTGTTTAAAATCTATTGCTTAGTAAAAGAATGAATTTTATTCATTGATTTCATATGGGGGCGCGCGTCGTAGAGATGCTAGCGTAGGCATGCCGCAATGGATATTTGCCTTTTTTGAAAATTTCACGATGCACTTGATATGCGAGTACTGAGCGGTGTCGCGAAGCAGAACGTATGCTTGACTTCGCGTCCATGTCGATAGAACTTTCCTTCAAGGATGAGAAACTTCGCACGATATGCGAAAGTCCTGTCTCGTCGAAGCGTAAATTGGGGGACGAGATTGCTAGAACCTTGCGCGCGAGACTGGCCGATCTTCGGGCGATCGGCTCACCGAGCGAGTTCGTTCGCATGGGGCTCGCCAAATTCGACCAAAATTCGGATGTTCAAATGGTCATACCTATTGGCGAGAACAACGTGGTGGTCACTACGATTGGCCATAGACCCGTGCCACGATTTGCGAATGGCCAAGTAAACTGGGGCCAGGTTTCCCGCCTCAAAATTCTTTCCATTGGGTGTGCTGATGAGAGCTGAAGCCGATTTCCTTCCCGCATGGGCGATCCCTCCTGGTCGAACAGTATCGGACCTGATGGAGTCAAAAGGCATTTCGCTTGAGACTCTAGCTCTGTCAATTAATCTAACAAAGGGAGAGCTTCAGGAGCTGCTTCAGGGGCGTGCCTTTCTTACTGACGCGATTGCCGATGGCCTTGCGAAGACTATTGGTGCTTCCGCAGATTTTTGGCTTCGGCGAGAGGGGCAGTATCGCGAGCAAGCTGCTAGGTTAGACATGGATGTGGACGCCAATGATGCCCAGTATGCTGACTTGTTGCGCGCTTTGCCCTTGCGACAAATGGTGGAGTTTGGTTGGATTGATTTGCCGGTAGATAAGGCAGGAAAAATTCGTAAGTGTCTCGAATTTTTCGGTGTTCCGAGCGTTGCCGCTTGGCGGAGAACCTATGGAGATTACAAAGAAGCTGCCGTGTTTCGGACTACGGAAGCGCATCCAGAGAATGCACCGTCAACTATCGCGTGGCTCCGACGTGGTGAGGTAGTCGCCGATGCAATGGTTTGCAATGATTGGAATCCTGAGTCGTTCAAAAAGCAACTCACCAAAGTCCGAGCGCTCACGCGGCTTTCGAATCCGGCCGAATTCGTCCCCCTGCTACAGAAGCTCTGTGCGGAGGTTGGCGTTGCCGTCGTGATTGCCAAAGCACCTACGGGGTGTCGGGCGAGCGGAGCGACGTTCTTTGCGACCCCAAACAAGGCAGTCCTTCTATTGTCGGCTCGCTATTTGAGTGACGATCAGTTCTGGTTTTCGTTTTTCCACGAGGCAGGGCATCTCGTACTTCACTACGATGAAAAGGCGCTAATTCTTGAGATTTCAACAGGCGGGCCGACATCTCCCAAGGAGGAGGAGGCAAACCTGTTCGCCTCAGATTTTTTGGTGCCCAAGCATTTGCAGGCGCGAATGCCTGAGGCTGCGAAGAGTGTCCGCGGAATTGTGCGCCTTGCACGAGATGCTGGTATATCCAATGGTATTGTTGTGGGGCAGCTTCAGCATCAAGGATTAGTGCGACGTGAGCACTTTAATAAGCTAAAAGTTCGATACAAATGGGCGTAGAACTAGCCACGAAATGGGACGAACTTCTCAGGACTTTTCTGCCAATTGCAGAGGGAGTCTTCAATTACTTGCATGCCAACATTTAATACTTGGTCTAACTCTATGCTTAGTGAATCAAGTTCGGATTTTGAGATTCCGGCCTCGACGCTCCCGCCAAAAAGTAGGCGTGCACCTCGAACTGGCCCGGTAGCGTGAATCATGTATGCCGAAGGTGGGGCGATGTTGGCGAGTCCGATCTTGCCCAACATGGTCAAGTAGTCAAACTTTCCAGTTCGTCCGAATCGATGGACAGCATCCATGCTCTTATACAGATAGTCAAAGAGCTCCTTAGGATCATCACCAACCACCTCCTGCGCTGCTGAAAGCATTGCAACATGCGAGCGACCGGGACCTACCCACTCCACGTAGCTGTTCAGGACATTGGCTAGGTCTTCTAGACTTTCATACTTTCGATGATTTCCGAACGGGAAATTCTTGCGCTCCCGTTTGATGTTATCGATGTGCTGGTTGAACCAAATATAGAAATCTACCGGCGAACTCGAAAACCGTTCCCAAGTCCACACGAAATCATCGGTGTAAGCGCCGTAAACCATGCGGAGCAGTGCGTAGCCTTTGCTCGCATGTTTTCCGCAGTGCACAAAAAGATACACGAGCCAGTAAGCTTCGTCGACGTTCCCCTCGCGCATATGGACTATCGCGGCGCGTAGTGGATCGAACATCTCAACGTCCTTTGGATCCAGGCGTCTCGGCGAAATCGGTCGCTTACCAATTGCTGACACATATTTGACCCGATGGATGCTTTCTACCATCTGTGCGGCCAATGCGGAAATGGCCGCTCGACTTGTTAGTCCGGGGAGCTGTCGCACTTTAGCTCCATATTCCCTTAAATTTTCTTCGAGGTGTCTGGTCAGTTGCGGATTCTTCATGTCTGCCGATGATGTAGATATGGCTACTGCAACGAAAAATTCAAACAGAAGGTGGCGCTTGCTGAGCGTCCAGTTCAGCCTTATCAAAAAGAAGTGGCTCTAGCGATTCGGCGTGTCGAGCCATTCGAAGCTCGCGCTTTAGGATGTACGTCTCGTAGATGTCAGAATGCATCTCTTTCTTAATCCTGACGACCCGCTTTCGGTTCTCAAGCGTCGGTCGCCTTTTAGAAATACGAAAGACTTGAAGCAGGCGAGCGAGGTCCGCCCAGTATGGATCTAACGCACCGAGAGCTGGAAATCTTCCGGCCCTGATGCTTTGCTCTGCTTTGAGTAGCTTACGGATCGACGGGGTGGGGTCTCCGTATGGCATTGGTGGCATCTCCACTCGCGCCTGCACGCCTTCTTCGATGTAGGCCTCTGCGTCTCGCGTATTGGTCGCGTAAAGATGAAGACTGCCGACCGCGTGCTTATACGAGCCCAACTCCACCTTCAGCGACCTAGCGACGATTTCTTGAAGCATTGTGAACGCGAACACATCATGTGGTAGCCCCATGTATGCGTCGTTCGAACGCATCATGACCAAGAGATGAAGTCGGCCGCTTCGAATTGAAAACTGTAGCGTGCAGGTGCAAGGAATGTCCTTTCGCCTCGCTGCAATATCTGCGGCCAAGTCTTCTCCATGAAAGAGTTGTATGACTGCGCGCCGAGAATCCGGGCGTGCCTTTAGCGTCGTGATGACATTCTCTACTTGATTCGTACCGTTCTGCCCGAACAACCTCGGACCATATGCACCAAAAATGGTCTTGCCGTCGTCAGAGAATTTGTCGTAGCCACGAATATAGTACTCAATGAAAGCGACCTCATCAGTGCCTGATAGATACCAAAGGAACTCCCCCAAGCAGCTGAAAAACGTCCCTTTTCGCTCCGTGCGACTTAGCCGAGCACGAGGTTGCCGGATATGGAGGAGCACACCGTTGAGTTCGGTTGCCTGACCTTTGCTTGGATTAATTTCTGCTGCGCCCCGTCGTCGCAGCAGTCGCTTGTAGACCCTGATGAGTAGGTCATCTAGCGTATCGGCACTGAGATACATAGCATTGTTCTTATCGTCGACGCTGGTTCATCGACGTGCGCGCGCATCTCCGCTTCGGAGTTACGCGGATTCAGTCAAACAGCTTAAGTTGGCTTGTCTGACTGGCCCGAAGTGCTTGTAATTCGAGTTTCAATTTTCGACCACGCATAACCAACGTCCGTCGGTCTGCCACTTGAGCTCCCCGACTTATCGCCAGGTCCCGAACTTCCGTCGTCACATCGTAGTGCGGGAGTGACGCCTCGGCTTGAAACCAGCCGCGTTTCAACCCGAGAGCAGTGGCAAAAAAATGCAGTTCGTCAAGCGAGTCGGCTACCAGATGGCACCATTGTCGTCCTCGCCACCTAATTCGAGCATTATCGACATAGACTGCCACCTCGCCCCCTAAATAAAATCATTTTCATCTCAATACGTACCACATAATACTCCATGCCCGTCAGGCTGCAAGTATGTAGAATGTATGGATGTTGGTGAGGGGGCCGTAGTCATTATAGAGCCGCACGATGTACGGTCTTCCACAAAATTCTCTGCTCAGATTGGAGTCGGCGATACGCTTTGCAAGAAGGATGTCCTATTCCGATTTGACACAGTTAATAAGTAATTTTTTAAAAAAATAAGGAGTGAATCTTTCCTCTATTAAATCAGAGGGACGGCAAGCGCGTAGCTTTGCTCATATCCCTCTAAAGATCGAAATCTTTCCAGTCATCGAATTTTAATTTTGAGCGCAAAGTATCATTGTGCTGCTCAATATAGTCGGCTAGCGGCCAATGTTTAGGTAGGCGCGGCAGTCTCATCTGATGGCCGTGAAGCTTTGTCGTCAGACTTGCCTCCAGTTTCGAGTGCTTTCGCGAGGATGCTCTCGGATCCCGATAGGCGATCGTGTAGTCTGACCGGAGCGTTATATAGGCTTTGTCAAACAGCTTGTGATGTAAGGGATTGAGCAAAATGCCGTTGCGCACGTCAAGGCGCTGTTGCCGCGTCCCCTCCGACCAAGGGACAATGTGGCAAGCTTCCAGTGTGTCATGGAACTCCATCCCAGTGAACGCGCACTGCTTAGAGTAGGCCTTGTTGACCGCATCACGAAATAGGATCTGTTGGATACCGCGGGATTTGACCTGCGTGTAGACTTGCTCCGATTCATCGGGAGCTTCCGTAAGAGTTGCGAGCAACGAGTCGTACGAGAGTCCCTTCGCCGCGAAATCGAAAGGGTTTCCCTCCCGCCGCCAACGATACGAGCAGACGTGTTTGAGCCCAGCATCGAGGTCATTTCGATCATGTGCAATGAAGCCGGATCCCGGGAGGCCGGATCCATTTCTGACCAGAATCGTCAGCGGAGGGAGTCGAGACTCCATGCAGTAATCCTGTATGCGTCCCAACACAAAGCGAATAGCGCGGTGATGTACTCCAATCTGGTCGCCTAGCTGCTTGTATGTAATGGTTTTTCTCTGTTCTGCTATTGCCGCTAGCACCGGCCAAGCTAGGCGAGCGCGATCCATCTGATTGATCTTCGACATAATTGTGATTTGCGGAGGCTTGTCTGCAATTTGGACGCAAGCTAGCGGTCAATTTTCGGCACCCCCGGAATGATTCACCGGAGAGGTGCGGATCAGTTTGCGGTCTTATGACATCTTATCCATTATCGATCGCATTGGCAGCGGACTCCTGGTCGAATGGTGGTCGCACCTTGAAAGCGACCCTCATCGATCCACGAGTTAGCCGAGCAGTTATGGGTCGAAAAAATTGCCATCTTAATGCCGTCCTTTTGGGCTTAGTTTCCCGCCACACCCCCTACTATCACCCCAATCCCCCCACTATAAAAATCAAACACTTACCCTCTTCGCGTAACACCCCAAAATAGTAAACGCCCCACTCGCAATCCCTTGCCAGATAAGCCCCCCAGCCACCCCTAGCCAAGGTTAATAGCCTATCGGGGGGGGCGAATCCCCCTCTCTCCGCCAAAAGCATCAAAAAACCCCATAAAATCAAGTGTTTTATGGGGTTTTTGTTTTTCGACTATCAAATAGACATCAAACGTAGACTCGTTGGTCGAGGGGGTGTAATGACCCAGTGAAAACCTGCTCACGTCATAATCGAGGAAAAGACGATGAGCAAGGTGATGGAGGACGACATCAAAAGGTGGACAGCGAAGCGCAAGAGCGCCCTGGTGCTGGACATCATTCAGGGCAAGACCACAGTGGCGGAGGCGAGCCGCCAGTACGATCTGTCACCCTTCGGAGGTCGAGCCGTGGGTCGATGACGGCAGGCGGGGCATGGAGAATGCCTTGAGAGCCAACCCACAAGACGTGCGGGAACAGTATGAACACCAGATCAAGGACCTCCAGGAGGCCTACGGCGAGGCGATGCTGGAGTTGCGTGCCAGAAAAAAATTGCAGTCCCTGCTGGGCGAGGACGAGAAGTGATCGAGACGATCCGCCAGGGACTTCAAGCCGACGGCATCACCGTCTCGATTGCCAAGCTGTGCCGCGGGTTCGGTGTACCGCGTCGCACCGTGTACTACAAGCCCGTGAAATCGGCGCGCAAGGTCGATGCGAAGTTCGCCGCGCTGATCAAGGCGTTGATCGAGGAGTCGCCGTCGTTTGGCTATCGGACGGTCGCGTACCTGTTGGGGTTCAACAAGAACACCGTGCAGCGGGTGTTCCAGTTGATGGGCTGGCAGGTTCGCAAGCGGCCAATCGGCTTCAGACCGAGGATTCAGGCGTTGCCATCGGTGGCGACGATGCCCAATGAACGTTGGTCAACAGATTTGTGTCGCGTGTGGTCTGGGCGGGACGCCGGGACGGCAGGGCGACACTGGCACGGGTGATCGACTGTCATACGCGCGAGCTACTGGGCTGGCATCTGTCACGCAGTGGCCGCGCCAGCACGGCTTCGAGCGCGTTGGAGCATGCGTTGATTGCTCGCTTTGGTACGCTCGGACGGGTGCCGAAGCCGTTCCTGCTGAGAAGCGACAACGGGTTGGTCTTCACTAGTCGTGCCTACACGGCCCTGGTGCGCGGTTACGGACTGCGTCAGGAGTTCGTCACGCCACACTGCCCGCAACAGAACGGTTTGGTCGAGCGCGTGATTCGCACGCTCAAGGAGCAAGGCGTACATCGTCACCGCTTCGAAACGCTGCAGCACGCCAGCCGTGTGATCGCCGACTGGATTCAGTTCTACAACCATCGACGGCCCCATCAGGCGCTGAACATGAAAACCCCGGCTGAGGTATTTGCATTAGCCGCTTAATCTGAGCAGGTTTCGCTGGGTCATTACAGAAGTGCCAATTTTCGATCTCGACCATTCGGCGGGATGGAGAGCCTCGCAGGACTACGGCGGTGAGGCTCGGTTACGCGCAGGCGTTCAACGCAGCCGCAAAGCGCTTGTCCGCGAGGTACGCAACGTTGAACCGGCAGTAAGCCGACACTTGCTCCCCCGTCGGCGAGAACACCGCGCCCGGCGCGAGGATGACGCCATGTTCGATGAGCGCCGCGGCCAGTTTCATCGAATCGGACCAGCCCGGCAACGATGCCCACAAATACAGACTCTGGTCGCAAGGCCGATAGATTTCCGCATTCAAACGGGTCAGCGCGGTGATAGCCGTGCCTGTAGCGCGTCGTAGCTTCTCCTGGAGACGATTTGTGTGCCGCAGGAAGTGACCGTCGCTGATGATCGCATCGAGTGTGCGTTCGCAGTATTCGGAGCTGCTTACGTGAGTGAGCATCTTCACGTCGGCCAGATCGCTGGCAAGCGCTGGATTGCACGCAAGGAATCCGACGCGTAATGCTGCGGAAACGGACTTGGCGAAGCTTCCGATGTAGATCGTGCGCCGCAGTTGGTCCAGGGTCGCGATGCGTGTCAACGAGCGTGGTCTCAGATCGGCAAGCGCGTCGTCCTCGACGATCGTCAGATCGTGTCGTTCGGCCAGCTGCAGAATGCGATGGGCTTTCGCCGCACTGGTATCGGTCGCCGTCGGATTATGGCCCACCGACTGTGTGAAAAAAAGCTTCGGCCGATACGCGACGAGATGCGCTTCGAGCTTGCCGATGTCTGGCCCATCGACGGCGCGCGGCACGCCGACGATGTTCGCCCCACTCAGCCTGAGCTTTCCGAACAGCGGGTAATACCCGGGATCGTCGACCAGAACCGTGTCGCCGGGCCGTACGAAGTAACGCAGCACCAGGTCCATTGCCTGATTGGCGCCGTGCGCGAGCACGATTTGCGACGGACTCGCGTCGATCTCGTAGCCTGCCAGTTTTTGCTGCAGCGACTGCCTCAGAGGCAGATAGCCGTAGCGGCTTCCATAACGGAACAGCGACGCCACGCCGGTGCGCACGACGCGTTGATGGTACTGATCGAGGCGCGTCTCTTCGAGCCATTCGACCGGCGGGAACCCCTCACCGAGATTGAGCACGTCGGGTTTGACCTGCAACTGCTCGCGCATCAGCCAAACGATATCCATTGCGCGATCGAGCGTCGATGGTTCATCGATCTCGTCGGTGGCTTTCACGCGCCGTGCCACGAAGAAGCCGGAGCCGCGCCGCGGCTCGATCAGCCCTTTCGCCGTCAGATTGTCGAACGCGCTGATGACCGTGTTCTTCGAGCAACCGGCCGCCTCAGCGTATTCCCTAATTGAGGGGAGCTTGGCGCCGGCGGGCAGTAAGCCGTCCTCGATCTGTCTGGCCAAATTGTCTGCCATCGAGCTTGATAGGGTGCCCCTCTCATGCCGATTCCTCATTGTTGCTCCGCAAAATAAGCCGACCGTAATGGGTACAGTCATTCGACTGTCGTGGATAACTGTATCTTCAAAATGGGTACACGGAGCCTATTATTCGTCCACTGACTGGCCACCGCAAGCAATAGCGCCCCTGCGGCATTCGACACAAAGGACAAATGAATGACCATCGATTCGACGCTTCCCAACTATCGTGCGCTGTCACCAGCACAGCGTCTCGCACATCTCAGCAAGGCCGTTGGTCTTGACGATGCGGCGCACGCGCAGTTGGCCAAACCCGGCGCACTACCGCTCGACATCGCGAATGGAATGATCGAAAACGTCATCGGCACGTTTGAGTTGCCAATGGCTGTCGCCGGCTACTTCCAGATCAACGGAAAGGACGTGATCGTGCCGATGGCGGTCGAGGAACCCTCGATCGTGGCGGCCGCATCGTTCATGGCCAAACTCTCGCGAGAGTCGGGCGGTTTTCGAACGTCGAGCACGGGGCCCCTGATGCGCGCGCAGGTACAGATCGTCGACGTGTCCGATCCGTATGGCGCGCGACTGTCGATCCTGAAGCACAAGGACGAGCTGATCGAACTCGCGAACGGCCGTGACAAGGTTCTGATCGGTCTCGGCGGAGGATGCCGGGACATCGAAGTGCATGTGTTTCCCGACACGCCACGCGGCGCGATGGTGGTCGCGCACCTGATCGTCGACGTGCGCGATGCGATGGGCGCAAACACCGTCAACACGATGGCCGAATCCGTTGCGGGCCGCATCGAGACGCTGACGGGAGGCAAGGTGCGTCTGCGCATTCTCTCCAACCTCGCCGATCTGCGGCTCGCGCGTGCGCAGGTCCGTTATTCCGCCGAGACGCTCGCAACCAAGGCGTATTCGGGCGAAGACGTCATCAATGGCGTGATCGACGCCTATCTGTTCGCGTCCATCGATCCGTACCGCGCGGCGACGCATAACAAGGGGATCATGAACGGCATCGATCCGGTGATCGTTGCGACCGGCAACGACTGGCGCGCGGTCGAAGCGGGCGCGCACGCCTACGCGAGCCGCAGCGGGCGCTATACATCGCTGACGACGTGGGAGAAAGCGAAGAACGGCGACCTCGTCGGGACAATCGAGTTGCCGATGCCGGTCGGTCTGGTCGGCGGCGCGACCAAGACGCACCCGCTGGCACGCCTGGCGCTGAAGATCATGGATGTGAAATCGGCACAGGAACTGGGCGAGATCGCGGTTGCGGTGGGTCTCGCGCAGAATCTGGGCGCATTGCGCGCACTCGCGACCGAGGGGATTCAGCGCGGACACATGGCGCTGCATGCCCGCAACATTGCAATGTCGGCGGGCGCGAAAGGTGACGAGATCGACTGGGTCGTGAAAAAGATGGTCGCCGCGAAGGATGTACGCACCGATTTCGCTATCGAATTGCTGGCAGGGCCTCGTCATGCGTGAGCAGGTGCTACCGCAGGGCGTGAAGATCGTCGAGGTCGGTCCACGCGACGGGTTGCAGAACGAGTCGTCGATCGTGCCGAGTGCGACGAAGGTTGAGCTGGTCCGCCGGCTGGTCGCTGCGGGGGTGAGATGGATCGAGGCGGCATCGTTCGTCTCGCCGAAATGGGTGCCGCAGATGGCGGACGGCGCGCAGGTGCTGCGCGACATCGAACGCAAGGAAGGCGTCGTGTTCTCGGCGCTGGTGCCGAACCTCAAGGGACTCGATGCCGCGCTGGCGGCGAGATGCGACGAAGTCGCCGTCTTCGCTGCGGCATCGGAGACTTTCTCTCGGAAGAACATCAATTGCTCGATCGCGGAGAGCATCGATCGCTTTGCCCCCGTCGTGGAGAAGGCCCTGGCAGCGGACGTTCGCGTGCGCGGTTACGTTTCCTGCGTGCTGGGCTGTCCGTTCGAAGGCGACGTCGATCCGGACCACGTTGCCGCGGTGGCAGCGCGGCTGTACCGGATGGGCTGTTATGAGATCAGTCTGGGCGACACTATCGGCACCGGCACACCAGTGAAGACGCGGCGCATGATCGATGCGTGCGCGAAGGATGTGCCGGTCGCAGCGCTCGCCGGACACTTCCACGACACGTGGGGCATGGCGACGGCCAACGTCTACGCTGCGTTGCAGACGGGTATCTCGACGTTCGACAGTTCGGTGTCGGGAATCGGCGGATGTCCGTATTCGCCGGGCGCGACGGGCAATGTGGCGACAGAAGACGTGGTCTATCTGTGCCACGAACTCGGTATTGCGACGGGAATCGATCTTGCAGCACTCATCGACGCAGGCAGCTTCATTTCGAATGCGTTGAGCAGGACGACATCGTCGAGCGTTGCACGCGCGAGCCGCGCGCGTGAAGTCAGGCTTGCGTCGGTTTGAAAGGGATGGCGGGAAACACGCGAATCCCATAACAAATGCTTCAGAACGGAGGAGACAGATGGAACAGTACCGCGGACATTCCGCGACAACCGCTATGGTGCAATCGGCATCGGCAATCCGCGCCGAGGAGACCTCTGCGCGCTATGCCGAGGTGTGGGGTGACACGGTCGATCTCCGTCATCTCGGAGGGTCGGTCGCGCTTGGCATAGGCATCAGCGTCGGGGCGTTTTTTGCGGGTAAGCATGTGCTGTCGGCGTTCGTTGCCGACGCGGCCATCGCGCGCGCTTACGCGATGCTCGTGGGACTTGCCGGCTGTCTGATGGCCGGCGCTATTTGCGCATACCTGTTCAAACCGAAGCGGCTGGTCGTTGAGCACACGACCGACGAGTCCGAGCGCATGCGCGTGCTGCAATTACTCGCCGCGGAATCTGGCGGTCTGGGATCCATCGACGATCTTTCGCCGTCGGCTCGAGCCGAGATGGAGGAGCTCGGTCTGCTCGAACTGTTTGCGTCGGCGGAAAAGCGCCGCGGTGACGATGCTGCGATTCATGGAGAACGTCAATGAGTCCGCTCGTCCATCAAATCGTCGTCGCGCTCGGCATGGGACTGATCGGCGCGATCGTTTTTTCAGGCATCGGTCTGATCTCCGGCACCGACGAAACTACGACCATTGCGCCGCTCACCTTGCTGGTCGCCTTGCTCGGGGTGCCGCCGGCGGGCGTGTTCACGTTCTTCATGGCCGGGGCAGTTGCCAAGCATATGACGCACTCGATTCCTACGGCATTGCTAGGCATTCCCGGCGACACGATGGCGGCGCCACTGCTTCAGCAGGCGACAATGCTGCGCGCACTCGGCGTGCCACATATCGCGCTGCGCAAGATGACGTCCGGTGCGATTATCGCGGCTTTTGTCGCGGTTCCGCTGGCGGTCTTGTTTGCGGTGCTGCTTGCACCGTTCGGCGGCGCCATCGCCAAGGCAGCGCCGTGGGTGTTTCTTGCCGCTGCGATCGGCATCGCCTACTTCTCGGCGGGCCGCTTGGCGTCCGTGCTGCTGTTGATTCCGTTCGTGTTGCTGATCGTGGGTCTGCAGGCGTTGACGAGCACGTACAGCGTAAAGCTGAGCGTGAGCTATTTTCTCGGCATTGCCATTGGCCCATTGATCGCTGACCTGTTTGCCGTGCTGTCTCCGGTCGAGCGCCGTCGCATGCGTCGCGAACACCGTTCGACGTTTTCGCTGGCGCCGGATGTGAAGGGATGGAAGGGTTATTTTCCCAATCCGTTTCGGGTTCTGGATCGCCAGCAGGCGGGATGGACAATGGCGACCGCTGCTGTTTCAAGTGCGACGTTCGTATTCAGTCCGGTCGCCATGACGGTCGTGATGGGGGAGGTCGTCGGCGCGCGCATCAAGCACGCGTATCAACGGCTGACCACGGTCATCGCGGCGAGAAATGGTGTGACGGAGGCAACGTATATCGCTGAGGCGCTGATTCCGCTCATCGCGTTCGGCCTGCCATTGAGTCCGGTCGCTGCGGGACCGGCCGCGCCGCTCTTCAACGCGCCGCCGCGCTTCTTTGTCGATGCATCGACGGGGCATGTCAACAACCTGCATACGCTGATGTCGAGCGGGGAATTCCTCGGCTACGGATTGCTATCGGTGCTGCTTGCCGCGTTAATCGCGTATCCGCTCGCCATGAACTACGCGCACCGTGCCGCATCGATCGTGGCCCGAAAGTTGAGTCACGAAGCCATCATCGCGACGTTCGCCGGACTCATCGTCGTCATCAGCGTGTGGGAGGGGCAGCTTCTCGGGCTGGCGGTCATCCTGACAGTGGGGTTATTCGGCGGGCTGCTGTCGCGCATGTTTGCTTTCAATACCGGTGTGCAGTTCATGGGCTATTACGTCGCGGTATTGAGTGTGCCTGCGCTCGTCAAACTCTTCTGAAAGTCATCGGTCGACAGTGGCGATGGCCGTTCCAGTGAGCGGCCAAATCGCTCAGGCCAGGATCTTCTGTCAGTTGGTTATAGAGTCTCCACGAAATCATGGGAACTCCAGTCAACCCTGGTGCAGACGGTGATACTGAGCCTCGAGGAAACGCCGGATGTCGATAGTTCGATAATCGAAGCACTGCGCATGTTCTCCGCGGAATTGACGTCGCGTGGACAGCGGCTGCTTTGTGTGTCCCCGGGGATACCTTGAAAAGGACGGGCGCCCGGAGACGCTGAAAGATCTGCTCGATCACGAATGCCTCACGGTGTCGTCGAAGCCGACGCCACGTGGGTGGTGGACTTTTCCCGGTCTGAACCGCGGTGCCCCGTTGCCCATTAAAGGGCGACTGCAATGCGACGACACCGAGACGTTGCCCGACGCCGCGGTCGCGGGGTTCGGCATTGTGCATCCGGCTACGTGGCTGGTCGATGAGCGTTTGCGACGTGGCGAACTTGTCTCACTGTTTCCGTCGGAGGACGGGAGCGCCGCGAAGGATGCCCCAGCAATCCATGCAGTCCGTCTTCCCGGTCGATCACATGTGAAGAAGGCCCGTCTCTTTCTTGAACATATGCGCGACCATGTCGGGACCCCTCCATACTGGGATCAGGCGTCCTCGCGTGGGCCAGAAGCGACGCGAAACCGGTAGCGCTCGACAGAGTCGGCCGGACCCCGCGCCCAGGAAGGCTAGGCCTTGCGCAAAATCTCAATCGCCCAATCGACAAATACACGGACCTTCGACGCCAGATGCCGGTTGGCGGGGTAAGCCACGTGGACCGGAATCTGGGCGCCGTGCCATTCTGGAAAGAGTCGTTGCAAAGCGCCAGATTGCAGATGGGGACTCACCAGGAACTCGTAAGTGGTGAGCACGCCGAGACCAGCAATACCCGCGGCGAGCGCCGCGCCGGAGTCGTTGACCGTGATCTGATAGGCACCGTGTACGTCAGCTACAGCGTCGCCCATTGCGAGCCGGAACACAAGGTCACGACCGGTGCGCGGTGAAGCCATTCGCACGATCGTATGGCCCTGACCGAGGTCGGAAGGGGCTTGCGGTGTGCCCTGTCGGGAAAGGTATGCCGGCGCCGCACAGGTCACAAGCGTCAGCGTACCTGCGGGCCTCGCAATCAGCGAGTCGTTGAGCAACGGTCCCAGCCGCAGCACACAGTCGAGGTTTTCGGCAATCAGGTCCACCGGCCGATTTCCCACATTCATGTCGACCTGTACATCCGGGTAGCGCGCAAAAAAATCAGGCATTGCCGGTATGACGACGTGCTGGGCCAGCGAACTGGGTAGCTCGATCTTGATCTTCCCCTTCGGAGAGCGAGTCGCACTGAGCACGCTGCCGTCCAATGAGCCAACTTCGTCGAGTACGCGTATTGAACCTTCGTAATAAACCTGACCTTCCTGGGTCAAGGTGAGTTGTCTGCTGGTTCGATGCAGAAGGCGCACACCCAATTCCTTTTCGAGTTCCTGGACCAAACGTGTCACAGTTGACTTCGGCACATTCATCAGATCAGCCGCCCGAGTAAATGTCCCGGAGTCGACGACCCGAACAAATGCTTGCATCGCAGAGAGTTTATCCATTCATTGAGCCATTACGATGGGCCAGACGCAGAGCTATGACGAAGGTCGGTTCGGCAGCAACGCGTGCGCGCTGAATTCTCGCACACCCAATGTGTCAACGGCGGATAGTCGCGTCCGCGGGACGCCGCTTGCGTGTTGTTCCCGCGCACGACCCGGATGGCTTACGCCTCGCCCATGAACCGGACAAGCGCCTCGAAGGCTTCCCGGCGATTCTTCTCGAGCACCAGCATATGAGTTGCTTCCCCGAGTTCAAGCCAGCGCTTGTCGGTGGTGCCGGTGAGATGGAGGAAATAGTCTTGAGCCAGCGCAATCGGCACGTCAACATCCCATTCGCCGTGGATCAGGAGAACGGGCACTTCGATCTGGGCCGGGTCATAAAACGGCTTCCCCTTGGACCAGAACTCGCGAATATCCTGTACCGGTCCGTTAACAGCGCGCACCGATTGATTCGCACGAAGTTCCGCATCCGGTTCAGACCGAACCGTGTTGTCGAGCCAGGCTTCGAAGCCACCGGCGGGAATCAGGGTATCGCGCTTCCATTGCGGTGCTGCGCCCACCCAACGCTCACGTGCGTCAGCGGCGCGCACCACACGGTAGCCGCCAAGCGGGCCGCCTGCATCCAGCGGAATCGGCTTGTCGCTGACCCACTGAGGCGCGATAAGTCCCAGCTTGCGAACCTTGTGTCCGTTACGCGCTGTAAAAGTACCTGTGACGCTGCCGCCCCACGACATGCCAATCACATTCAATCGCGCAATGCCCGACGTGCGCAACACGAAGTTGACTGCTGTCGTGAAGTCGCGAATGCCGGACTCAGTTCGACCGAGCGGCTTATTTTGCGATGCCGGGAGGTCCATTTCCTGCGGGCGGGTGGAGTCGCCGTAGCCACGGACATCGACGGCGTACACGTCGAAGCCTGCCTGCGCCAGATAGTCCATGAACGAGTACCCTTCGAGGGACGTATCGTAAAGGCTCCCCGATCCGTACGTTGCGCCGTGCATCATCATCACGGTGTGGGCATCGTCGAACTCCTCCTGACCGACGGGACGCTTGTTGCGGATATGGAGCTCGATGTCTGGCGTGTCGCTTGGAATCATGAAGTCGCGGACGTGAACTTCGGTTTTCTTGGTCATGATCTTCTCTCGGGAAAGAATGGGATTGATTAGCGCGGAATCCAGTTGAATCCGGTGCCGTCGCGCTCAACAACGCCAACCGAGGTGCCTGGGAAATGACTGCTGAAAAACGTGGCGTGATTGTCCGCTGCGAAATTCAGCGCCCAGTCGCGTGAGCGTCGCGCGTCGTCCTGGAACTCACAAAAGACTGAGTTCCAGTCAGGTTTGGCGACCTGCACTGGGTGATGCATGACATCACCTGAGAACAAGGCCAGTTCGCCCGCCGATTCAAGGCTGATCGACAGATGATCGAAGCTATGTCCTTTGGTCTGGTGGAAGGTGAAGCCCTCGACAGGCTGCTGATGCGAGGCATCGATCAATACAGCCTGACCCGCGTCCACGATCGGCTGCACGCTGTCAGCGAAGATGCCGGCGCTCGGGGTTTGCACATGCTTTTCGTTCGCATAGAACTGGTACTCGGGCGCAGAAAACACGTATTGCGCGTTCGGGAAGGTCGGTATCCAGCGATCACCGGCGAGCACCGTATTCCAGCCAACATGATCGACGTGCAGGTGCGTGATGAGAACGAGGTCGATGTCGGCTGGTCGCACGCCCGCGGCCGCAAGCCGGCTCAGATACGGCGTTTTCAACTGATTGAATACCGGATTCAGCGGGCGGTTTTTGCCGTTACCTGCGCCGGTGTCGATAAGGAGGGTCTTGCCACCAATCTGAACGATCCAGCTGTGTACGCTCAGCGCGACGTTCTGGCCGTCATCAGAGGTGTTTTCCGAGCCAATCCAGTGCGGCCGGGCGTCGGTCAGAACGGATCGGTCGCGGTCAGGGAAAAGATAATCCGCGGGAATCTCTGGCAGGATGAGTTCGGTCACGCGAGTGACCGTCGCGTTCCCGATCTGATAACTGTGAATCGTGTCCATTTGGGGCCGTCCTGTGAAAGGCGCCCCGAAGAGGTATCGAGGCATGGACCGCATAGTGCCCGGCGCAGACCGGACAAAGAAGCAGGCAAGGGCGAAACCATCGTTGCGAAAACGCGAACGTTGGACGTCACCTCAATCAGGGAACGCGACGGATGACCGCTGTCGGCTGCCAGAGCAGTGACGTCCCCCTGATTACCTCTTTGCTGGTTTTCAAGTCCTGCTGGGAAATCGTTGTGGGGGAAGGGGTTAGGGAGGCGTTGCTTCGAAAGCGGGAGGGCGTGAAAAGCCGGAAACCCACATGTAAAAAATACATGTCATCAGCTTGCGCAAGGCGAATTAGCGAGAGGTGAAACGCTATGCCGAAACTTAAGCCGGGAACCGTCCTCCCTATGCCGGCTGAGGACGCCAAGATCAAGAAGCAGATGGGCCAGGATTCTCAGAATCCGGAATGGACGAAGACGGAGTTCGCTAAGGCGCGACCTGCGAGTGAAATGTTGTCGGGGATTGTTGGCGAGGAGGCTGCTGAGAAACTGCTCAAGCCTCGTGGTCGGCCCAGGGCCGAAGTGACGAAGGAGCGAATCAACATTCGGCTGTCGCCGGAGGTTGTCGATTACTTCAAGGCGTCGGGGAGCGGTTGGCAGACGAGAATCGATGCGGCGTTGCGGCAGTTCATTGCAGAGCATCCGCATTTGGTGTGATGGAAGGTGCTGAGATATTCTCTAGCGACAGACGCGTCGATAAGTTCAAAGGGTTCTTTCGAAATCGTTCTCATACCGGGTGAATTGCCGGCCAAACCCCAGCTTGTGGGTAACACGGCGCCCGGTATTGATGACAATGTTCGCGGGCAACTGCATGGTGCTGCCAGCGTTATGGGCCGCGAATCTGCTTGGGTATGTCTTGACGCCAAGCCGCTTGAGCGCCTGCGGAGCCAGACCAGCCTATGCGCACAAGACCACTAGCCGGTGTGCCTGCCACCATCGATAGTTTCCGGGCAGCCCGGGAGGTGTTCGACGCGCAAGTGTGACGGCGAAGTCCGCCGGTGAGGGCGCCGGAAGCTGCCCTCACCCAGGATGGACTTGATCTGCGTGCCGGATCTCGGCACGCAGGTTCGTCACTTCCGCGTCGTCTTCCTTGCGGCTTCCGCATAGCCGGCGGCAACGGCGTCGCCATAGTCCGGCTTGACCGCGTCGATCTTCTTTTGCTGCAAAAGGAATTCTGCGGTTGACATGAGCGTCTGCGCAGCGCCGCTCTTCGCGCCACAGCCTAGCCATTGGCATGACACCTGAGCTTCCAGCGTCGGGTATTTGTAAAGGGCCATTTCTTCTGCCGCGTCTTCGGCTTTGCCCCCGAGTCCCTTGATCACAGCCGCGAGATTGGCCGAACCGACAGCCCACGCTTGCGGGTGCGCGACGAAGTCGCGATTGGTCGAGTCGAGGACTTCGATGAACTTGGTCATGAACTCCGGATTGGCCGATCCGAAGGATCGGGTAACTGCCATGCCCTCAAACGTGCATCGTCCTTGTTCGCAGATTTGCCCAGCCGTGATCAACGGTTTCCCCGTCGGCCTTATTCGCCCCAGCGCGGGTCCCCAAATGAACGCGCCATCGACGTCGCCTCGCTCCCACGCTGCCGCAGCCTGTGTAGGTGTCATGTTGACCAGCTTCACCTGGGAGGTGATGCCCCATTTGCCGAGCATGTACATTAGTTGATAATGGCTCGTACTCGCGACGGGCACAGCGATCGTTTTGCCTTTCAAATCCTGTGGCGAATTGATATTCGCTGCGTTGCGCACCATGAGTGCTTCGGCATTGGCGATGTCCTCAAGAATCCAGAACAATTGAATGTCCATCCCCCGGCTGGCTGCCGCTGCGATCGGGCTCGATCCGAGTACGCCGATGTCGATGCTGCCCGACGCCATCGCGCTCATGACCGCAGCACCGGAATCGAATTTCTTCCAATTGATTCGATAACCGGTCGTCTTTTCGAACGCACCGGTGACCATCGCCGCAATCCAGGGGCTGTACGTGGTTTGGTACGCGATGTTGACAACTCTTTCGGCTGCGTGAAGCGGCGTAAGCAGGCTGCCGGCTACAAGGCCCAGACCACATATGAGTGACCTGGCGATTCTCCCGATTTGATTCATCCGTTTCTCCAAAGTAACTGTTCACGAGGAGCGGTCAGGTCTCGCCCCCACGGTATTCAGGTTGCCGCAGTCAACGCGGTTTCCGGCGCCGAAGGCTATCTGCCAGCACACAAAGAATCTCGAACATGAGTGTTGCACCCACCAGTGCGGTATTGCCACTTGTGTCGAACGGCGGTGAGACTTCCACAACGTCACCGCCTACCAGATTCAGTCCCTGCAGACCCCGAATCATGCGCTGCGCTTCGAGGGTCGTCAGTCCGCCAATCTCCGGTGTTCCTGTGCCGGGCGCATAGACCGGGTCAAGCGCATCGACATCGAATGTCACATAAGTAGGGCCATCGCCAACCACCCGCCGCGCTTCGGCAATGACTGCCTCGCTTCCCAACGCACGGCATTCCTCAATGTCGATGACGCGAATGCCCTGGCGCTCTCCCCAATCGTTTTCGCTATCGTTATATAAAGCGCCCCGAATGCCGATTTGTACCGTGCGCTTCGGGTCGAGCAAGCCTTCTTCGATGGCACGTCGAAATGGGGTGCCGTGTGTGTAAGGGTTATCACCGAAATACCGGTTCCAGGTATCCGTGTGTGCATCGAAGTGCACCATGCCGACAGGACGATCCCTGGCGATGGCCCGCAAAATCGGGAGCGTCACCAAATGATCCCCACCGACCGACAGAGGCGTAATGCCCGCGTTGCAGACCTCGTCATAAAACGAAGCGATGCGCGCCAGCGAGTCCATCAGATCGACCGGATTCACAGGGGTATCGCCAAGATCGGCGCAGTTGCATAACGAAAACGGGTTAATGCCACTGGCTCTGTTGACGTTGCGCACCATCGTGGAAAGATCGCGCACCTGACGCGGGCCGTGACGCGCACCCGGTCGATTCGTGGTGCCGCCGTCCCATGGCACCCCGATCAGGCCGATGTCCACTTCACCGATAGTCTCATCCGCCAGGCTGAGATAGGGCAGCCTCATGAGGGTTGCGAGCCCCGAGAAGCGGGGCATGACGGTTCCGGTGATGGGTGCAAATTTATTTTCTCTCATGGACAATTCCCGGGAACGCGTCGTGAATTTGCAGGGCTAGCTGACTCCCACCGCCACACGACGCAATTGGCGGCGTGAAGCGAGTGTGTCCCGTTCCACAGTGCTCATGGAATCCCGAACAATCAAACTGAACTTCGGCACTTTCCAAACAATCTGCGCGGCAAGGCGTTGCGGCGCAATGCAACCCGCGGTATTCACGGTTACCTTGTCATGATCAAAGTCACGGACTTCGACCTGCGTTTGCTACGCATATTCAAAACGGTGTCGGATTGCGGTGGATTCTCGGCTGCAGAGGCTGCGCTGAATATGAATCTGTCGACGATCAGCACGCACATGGCGGATCTGGAAGCGCGTCTGGGAATTCGGTTGTGCGACCGCGGGCGTCGCGGCTTTCGGCTGACCGATGAGGGTCGCGCGTTTTACCTGTCAGCGCAGCGGTTGCTCGATTCGGTCGAGGCCTTTCGGATGGATGTGGGGGCGCTACATCGTCAGATCAGCGGGGAATTGCTGATTGGTATCGTCGACAACACGATTACCGACACGCAGTCGCAAGTCGCCCGCGCGATCGATGTGCTGAAGCGTCAGAGTCGTGATCTGGAGATAAGGCTGGAAATCAAATCCCCCTCCGAGATCGAGGATGGGGTGTCGCAGGGGAAACTGCACCTGGGCATCGGCCCTGTTCGCAACGCCCAGCCGGGGCTGAATTATGAGCCGCTTTATCGCGAGGAGTTGCAGCTCTATTGCGGATCGGGGCATCCGCTATTCGATGCGTCGCCAGATGATATCGATGTAGAGACCTTGGCAAGTTTCGACTATGTTGCACGCGGATATTTGCGTGAAACAAAGGAGTCCGGAAGTATCGCGAGCTTCAAACATACGGCGACGGTCTTTCACATGGAAGCCGTCGCAATGCTGATTCTGTCGGGGCGATTCATCGGCTACTTGCCTTCGCACTATGCCGGGCTTTGGGTGTCGCAGGGCACGATGCGGTCAATCTGTCCGGAGCGCCTCACGCACCATGCCGAGTTTCAACTGATTACGCGAAAGGGCAGGGAGATGCCCACACCGGCGCAAGCATTCGCTGAAACACTTCGCTCCAGTGTTGGCGGCAATTGAATGGGCGGTTGATGCGCCCTTGAATTCAACCTCCCCTCAACTTCTGCCCGGTGGCCACCGCCGCTCTTTCCGCGGCAATCCACTCCCGGAATGCGGCGATCGCGGGTTCGTCTGCGCGTACCGACATGAAAAAGTGTCCGAAGCGCAGATCACGCTCGCCGGCCCTTGCTGCCCCTTTCCACTCGACCGTCATGACCGGATCAACGCGGGGCGCCCCTTTGCGCCGGCGGGATCCCCACCCGAATCGCAACATCGAACCCGTCCCGCTCGAACTGAGCTGATTAAGATCGTGCCAAAGGCAATTGGAGGTGGCGACGACACAAGATCGCAACGATCTGCCGTGACCTTGCGGCAGCCATATACGCCACCGCGCATCTCAGATTTGACCCCGCTCCTTCAGGTACAGATGGCGAGGCACACCCCAGAGTATTAGCAACGTCGCAACAAGGCACGCGCCGGCAATTGCGTACAGACCAAGGGCGGGGCTCCCTGACACCGTCGTGACTTTGCCGACCATGTACGGGCTGATGATTCCCCCAAGTTGGCCAAATCCGTTGATCAGAGCAATGCCTCCTGCCGCGGCAATACCAGTGAGAAATCGGGAAGGCAGAATCCAGAACAGCCCCAGCGACGTGATGATCCCGGTCGCTGCAACAGTCAGGCCAATCACAAGTATCAGCGTGTTGGACGGAAACAGCCCGCAAACCAGATATCCCACTGCCCCGGCAAGCGCGCTCATTCCGAGGTGCCACCTGCGCTCACCCGTCCGGTCCGAACTCCTGCCGGCGAGAACCATTACAACGCCAGCCACTGCATATGGAAGCATGGAAATGATGCCAATTTGTAATGCATCCGATGTTCCTGCGCTCTTGATCAACTGCGGCATCCAGAAAACCAGGCCATAGATGCCCATCGCAAGAAACACGTAGATGAACGCCAGCATGATCGTGACGGGATCTCGCAGCGACGCCCCCAGCGAATGGACTTCCCGAGCCTTGGGGTCATTGGCAATCTGCGTCTGAAGCACCCGCTTCTCCTGTGCGGTCAACCAACGTGCCGAACTGATGGAGTCGTCGACGAAAAAGAAAACGACGACCCCGAGTAAGATCGACGGAATGCCCTCCAGAAGAAACAGCCATTGCCACCCCGCCAGCCCGTGCATGCCGTCGAAGTATTTGAGAATCGCCCCTGAGATAGGGCCGCCGATAATGCCGCAAAGCGGAATCGACGCCATGAAAATCGAATTGCATCGACCGCGTCGCTCCGAGGGGAACCATGTTGTAAAGAAATAGAGGACCCCCGGAACGAACCCGGCTTCCAGCGCACCGATAGCAAATCGAAGTACGTAGAACCATGTCTCGTCGCGCACAAACATCATGGCTGCCGACGCAATCCCCCACGTCACCATGATGCGTGCGATCCACTTTCTGGCCCCCACGCGGTGCAGGATGATGTTGCTCGGAACCTCGAGCAGAAAGTAGCCTATGAAGAAGACGCTTGCCCCGGTACCGTAGATTGCATCACTCAAACCAAGCTCGCTCTGCATCTGAAGCTTTGCGAAGCTAATATTGATCCGATCGAGATAGGAACAGACAAAGCACATCACGAACAGCGGGATAAATCGCCAGAACACTTTTCGCGTAGCATTTTGCGCGTCCACGTCTGCGTCGACATCCAGCGGCCCAATAGGGCGAGCAGTCTCCATTGTTGTCTCCATTGTTGATTATTTTTTTTGCGTTTTAGTAAGTTGCCCGGCCACCGGAAAGATCGAATACGGCGCCGGTAGTGAACGAGTTTTCGTCTGAGGCCAGCCAGGCAATCAGCGACGCAATTTCGCTCACCTCGACAAAACGGCCACGCGGGATTTTCGAGAGCATGTAGTCGATGTGCTCCGCCGCCATTTGCTCGAAGATGCGCGTGCGCGCGGCGGCGGGTGTTACGCAGTTGACCGACACGTTGAGCTTCGCCGTCTCTTTGCCCAAGCTCTTCGTCAACGCAATGACCCCCGCCTTTGCGGCGCTATAGGCAGACGCGTTCGGATTGCCCTCCTTTCCTGCAATCGATGCGACGTTGACAACGCGGCCGTAACCTCGCTCGATCATGGTCCGAATCACGGCTTTGTTGACATGGAAGGTTGCGTCCAGGTCCACGTCGATAACACGCCGCCATTCGTCATCCGGGTACTCAGCCAGCGGCGCATTGGGACCGGCAATGCCAGCGCTGTGCACCAATGCGTCGATTTTGCCAAAGGCGCCAATCGTTACGGTTACAGCCTCGCTCACCGCCTGCGAATTTGTGACATCCACCGTAACGGTACTGACCTCGCCGAAGCGTCCAAGCTCGGCGCGCGCAGCGGCAAGCGCGGCTTCGTCCCGATCCCACAGCGTCACGCGTGCGCCACTGGTCAGCAGTCGTTCTGCCACGGCAAATCCGATACCGTGCGCGCCACCGGTGACAACGGCGGATCGCCCCAAATAGTCGTATTGGTTCATCGAAGCCCCTCAACCCTGCACGAGATGTTGGCGCTGTTGACCGAGGCCTTCGATACCGAGGCTCATCACCTGACCTGCACGCAGATAGACGGGGGGCTTCTGTCCCATACCCACCCCCGGAGGCGTTCCCGTCGAGATGACGTCGCCAGGATGAAGGCTCATGAACCGGCTCAGATAGGAAACGATCTGCGCGACAGAGAAAATCATCCGGCTGGTATTGCCAGACTGGTAGCGGGTCCCGTCGACGTCCAGCCACATCTCCAGCTTTTGAGGGTCGGGAACCTCATCGGAAGTGACAAGCCAAGGGCCGAGCGGTCCGAACGTATCGCAACCTTTGCCCTTGTCCCATGTGCCACCCCGCTCCAGTTGGTACTCCCGCTCCGACACATCGTTGATCAGGCAATAACCCGCGACGTGACTGAGGGCGTGCGCTTCGTCGATGTAGCTCCCTGCCTTCCCGATCACCACACCCAGTTCGACTTCCCAGTCGGTCCGCTTCGAACCGCGCGGAATGATCACGTCGTCGTTGGGGCCGCAAACCGCAGAAAGCCACTTGTTGAACACGACGGGTTCGGACGGAATGGGCATTCCGGATTCTTCCGCGTGGTCTACGTAGTTCAACCCGATACAAATGAACTTCCCGATACCGCCAACGCAGGGGCCAAGGCGGGTCGCTTGGTCCACTCGCGGAAGCGCCGACAGATCCATACCTCTTAACCGTTCAAGCCCCTCCGGCAGCAATGCCTCTCCTCCGATATCGCTAACGATGGAAGACAAATCGCGAATGTCCCCTTGTGCGTCGAGTACACCGGGCTTCTCCTGACCACGCTCGCCAAATCTGAGCAACTTCATTTCAACTCTCTCCTATGCATTTTTCTCGTTCTGCCGGCACTACCTTGCCGGCGAGGCGTGATCCGAAATGTAGAAGAGTGCAGATGTTTTGAATAATGATAGATTGCGAGCAGGCGATAACTTTCCCTCATCGGGTCTTTCCCCTAGAGACAACGACATGCTTCCAAGTCCCGACGTGCTTTCCACTCGCCTCAAGCTCAAGCAACTGAGGTTACTTGTGGCGATAGACGATTTCGGATCGCTCCATCGAGCTGCCGACGAACTGGCTTTGACGCAACCTGGGGCGACCAAGGCGTTGCGGGAGATCGAGTCCACCTTCGGCAATGAGCTTTTCGTCAGGACGTCTCAGGGCATGGTGCCGAACGAGCTGGGCCGATGTGTCATTCGTTATGCCAAGTTGATACAGACCGATGTGACCCACCTTGTCGAAGAGATGGAAGGCGTGCTTACCGGTATTGGCGGGCGGCTCGCGGTGGGAGCCATCATGGGCGCCGTATCTGGCGTGCTGGTCGATGCAGTGATGCGACTTCGCCGGAAGCAACCGTCGCTCAGAACGGAAATCACGGAAGACACCAGTGTCCGTCTTTTGGCGCTGGTAGAAAGCGGAAGGCTCGAGTTAGCACTTTGCCGGTTGAGTGTCGCGCGCCAGCCGGAGAATTTTGTCTATATCCCCTTGCGCGACGAACCGCTGGCGATAATCGCGGGTCCCACGCATCCACTGGCCCGCACGCCAAGCCTCGCGCTCACCGATCTTGCTGACTGTGGGTGGATCGTCTATCCAAGCGTCATGCCGCTGCGCAGTCTCCTCGAGCGAGAGTTCAAGGAGGCGGGGCTCCCGTTTCCCGCGCACCCGATTGAGACAGCATCGATGACGGCCACGATGTTACTCCTGCAAACAGACCCCAATTTGGTGACCCTCATGCCGCGCGACATGTCCGACTTTCTGATCGAGCATGGACTGTCGATTCGACTGGACATCGATGTCCAGTCGCGCACGGAGCCCTATGGAATCGTCACGAGACGGGGCACTTCATTGAGCGCTGCAGCACGGTTGCTCATCGACGAGCTTACGAATTCGGCCAAGGGCGGGGAGGGACGGGCACAGGTGACGGTGTTTCCAGCAGCTTGACGCTCCCGCCCAGTGCCCGTTTGCAGGGAATGTCCATCGCGGCCCCTCGCGCTTTCATGTGAGGTTCGTTGTACACCCCCTCAAGGTTATTGACGGGCCCGCACGGCACGCCTACCGCTTCCAATTGATCGAGCCATTCCGATCGCCTTTTACGGGAGTGGACCGTGGCGAGCTCCGCGTGATTGGTTTTATGTAGGCTAGAACTTGGTCAAAACGCCCAACTGCAAGCCGAGTTGCGACTTGCCGTTGACATCGCTTCCGGCCAGGTTACCGCTGGGGGCGCCTGAGCCACTGAAACGAAAGCCCGCGTTCTTGTCATTCTTGAGATAGCTAGCCACGCTATAAATCTGAGTCCGGACCGATAACGAGTAGAACGCCCCTACGCTGCCGCCACGCGCCCCCGCGCTTCCGCCGGAGGTGTCGCGCAACTCGCCGTACAGCGCCCCGACCCGCCACGCGGCCGAAATCACGTAGTCGACCGATATCTGATAGATATTGTAGAAACGCTTCACGTTCGGGTCGGTGCCTGCGAACGAATTGTTCGGATTGCTGATATTGCTCAGGATTGTGGTTGCGGTATTACCGTTGGCGCTGGACGTGACGTTGTTGGTACGCACGTAGCCTAAATAGATCGTGCCCGAACCATAGTTGTAGTTCAGGTACACGTTGTGATACTGAATCGCATTGCGGTAGATCGCGGTTTTCTCGTCGGGCAGCGCGACGAGGCCTGCATAGCCGCCACGCCACGGCCCATGGCTGTAATCCAGCGCCGCCTGGTAGATACCGCGCGCTGCCGACCCGCCAGCAATCCCGGGGACTGCGTAATGCAGCTCCAGTTGAAGGTCCGACAAGCGAGGGGAGCGCCACGAGATATCGTTGTCGTACTGCGTCGGGTTGCCGATGTCGTTCATCACCGACCCATACGTCGTTCGGCCTGTGTAGTCATTCATCAGACCAGTGAAGAAGATGGCCGTGGCTTGCCGGCCGACGCGAAATTCTCCCGCCGGTGTCTGCATGCCGACCCAGGCCTGCCGATCGAAGATTCGGTTGCTTTGTGTCGACGCACCGTTGTTGCCGTTGAATCCGCTTTCCAACTGGAATGTGGTCTTGTAACCACCGCCGAGATCCTCGATACCCTTGAAGCCGAAGCGACTCTTAAACAAGCCGCCGTCATTGATCGAAGTCACGTTGGTGCCGGTGCCGCTGCGGATGTAGCCGACATACTCGTCAAGAATCCCGTATATCGTGACGCCAGACTGCGCATGGGCTGCACCTGCGGCGAGTAATCCCGCCCACAGGACTAGTGGTCGTAGTTTCATGTTCTCGTTTCCCGTCATTGCATTGTCGCGTTGGCGCGGGCTTGCCTCGGAAGGCGCCGTTGCGGTCGTGATCAGTCGTCGTTCGGACGTGCGTTTCCCTCCAACCGACGTGGATAGTTCAGTGCCTGAAGGGGGGGGCAGAGGCGTCTGCTCGCGATCAGACGCCGTGCCGCTAGGGGGTGCCCGAGCGCCGTCGCGTGTCGGGCATGGACTGCCGCAGGGTCAGCCCACCATGTGCGGACACGCGATGGCGACGCTTGCCTTGGCCGCGCCTTCGCTGGCTAACACCTGCTCCACGGCCTGCGACAGGAGGTCGCGCTTTGTCGACAAAGAGTAGATATTTTCCTTCTCGTCGAGCGTTCCCTTATTGTTGAACACGTATCCCGCCATCACGCGATCGCCTAGAATGCGGCCGAGCAGCGTTTGTGCGTCCTGCAATGTCTGCGGCGCTTCTGAGACGATGACGTTCGTTTCCTGCTGGTCCGGACTCATGGTCGACTTAATGATCATTTCGTGGGCGTTTTCCTGCGACAAGGTCCACAGCGCGGAGATCACCACATAGAGCTTTTTCCACTGAGCTTCACCGATTTCGGCTTTCCACGCTTTGAGTGTGGCGGTCATCTCGTCGACCTGGATCTTTGCCGCAAATTGTTGGCACACGACGATTGACCCGGTAACAAATCGGCAATACTTGAGGTAATCGTCCAGGGTAAATGTCTTCTGCTGAATCACCTTTTTCATCCAGTCCGACATGTACAAAACGATCGTGATTCCCGCCTCCTCTGCTTCGGTACCCGCAATGTCGAGCTCGAAATAGTTGCTGCGAACAAGCATCACCTGCTCCAAATAGCTGGTCAATGCCGGGATCCACTGCCCTTGGCGGGGATCGTCGATATAACCGCCGATGATCGAATAGATACCCAGCGGGATATGTGCGATCGCTTTACAGATGTCATACACCGGGCCGACGTTCTGCTTCACGTAACGCGTGTCCTCGTCAACGAGAAGCGTGTAGCGGCCGCCGTCGAAGGTCGATTCCACGTACATCATCGGGAAGATTCGTTGTCCGATGATCTCGATGTTGGTCGCGTAATTTGCACGCATAGCCGTATCGATATCGAGCACGAACTGCATGGATTGCTGCTTGAGGTCGCCTGCCCAGGCGCCAATCGCCGGATCGGTCGTCGGGTAGCCATTTGCCGGATCAAGTGCCATTTCTTATTTCCTTTTTCTATCGGTAATGTGAGGGCTACGCCGTCGACGCGGGGTGCCCGGGATGCCGCTGTGTAGTGAAGCGTTCAGGTCGGAAGGTGGCGTGTGTCTCCTATCAGCGAAGGAATAGCGTCGACGTGTCGCGCAGACGGCGGCTCGTCGACGGTTGCGGATGTCGCACGGGCGTGCCCGATATGACCGCGCAGCGTCATCACGATCTGGGCGAAGTCAGACGTGTAGGTCACATCGATCGGGCGTGGGCGCGGCAAGTCGACCTGCTGGCGTAGCAGGAAGCGCCCAGGGCTGGCGCTCATGACGTAGACGGTGTCGGCCAGAAACACCGACTCGCGAAGATCGTGCGTCACCAGAATCACGTTGAAGCGCCGCTTCTGCCATAGGTCGCGCAGGATGCACCACAGCTCCTCACGCGTGAATGCGTCGAGCGCACCGAAGGGCTCGTCGAGCAGCAGCAACGACGGTTCGTGAATCAGCGCACGGCAGATACTGACGCGCTGCTGCATACCTCCCGATAGCTGCCACGGATATTTGTCCTCGTAGCCGGCAAGCCCCACGTCGGCCAGCAATCGCTGCGCGCGCGCAGCGTATTCGTCGCGGCGTTTGCGAAAGTCATGGCGATATGGCGCCACGATCTCAAGCGGTAGCAAAACGTTTTCGAGCGTCGTGCGCCACGGCAGCAACGACGGCGACTGAAATGCCATGCCCGAAATTTTTAGCGGACCGTCGAGTCGGCGGCCGTCGATATGGATCTCGCCCAACGACGGCGAGCGCAAGCCGGTGGCGAGCTTCATGAACGTGGACTTGCCGCAACCCGAAGGCCCAACGATAGCGACGAATTCGCCCCGTGCGATCTTCAGATCGATGCCTTCGACGGCGAATTTTCGCTGGCGCATCAGGCGCTCGTCGTAGGCCAGCCATACGTTGCGAAAGTCGATGAAATGCTCATGTTCAGGCGCTTCGGCAAGCGCCGGCGAGGCGACTCGATCCAGCGGGACGGCGTTTTTCAGCGTATTCATGATCGATGGGGACTCCTTCATTCAAACGACGGCGTGCCGTCAAGGCACTTCAGGGCGTGTTTTGCGACCTCGACGTCCTGCTCGCCCGTACCTGAGCCCACGCCGATGCCGCCAATGACATGGCCGAACACCACGATTGGCAAGCCACCGAGCAGATGAGTCACACAGCCGTCGGTCGCAAGCGCAAGCTTGATGTCCAGTCCTGGTGTCGCGTTGCCGGTCGGTGCCCGGTTCGAGGCAGCGGTCATCGCCTTGCGGATGGCCGACTGCTCCGAAAGCACCTTCGCGCCATCCATGCGCAGGAACGCCATCAGACGGCACCCATCGTCCACCACGGCGATGCACTGCGGTTGCCCCATGGCCTGTGCATGCGCGACTGCGGCGGTAACGATCGCTTGGGCGCCGGCGTGGGTGAGCTTGAGTCGCTCAACGAAATTCGACATGATCTGGTCCTCAAACAGAGCGGATATTGCCGCCGTCACAGCGCATCAGGCTGCCCGTGATATAGCTGGCCGGCTCGCTTGCTACAAACGCTGCCAATGCCCCAAATTCGGCCGTCGTACCGTACCGTCCCATGGGTATCGTCGCGGTGGAACGGGCCCGGGCTTCCTCCGCCGTGATCCTCTCCTTGTCGGCCACGGCCGCATCCGTCAGTCGCACCCGCTCCGTATCGATGCGACCCGGCACCAGTACGTTGACGGTGACGCCCTCGCGTGCCACTTCCTGCGACAACGTCTTCGACCAGGTCACGAGCGCATTGCGCAACGCGTTCGAAATACCGAGGATCGGAATCGGTTGCACGACACCACTCGAGACAACCGTCATGACCCGTCCCCAGCCGCGTTTTCGCATGGCGGGGAGGAGGGCGTCCGTCACGGTGATCACCGAGAGCACCATCTCCTGGAAGCTGTCGTTCCAATCGCTGGCGCTGCGCCCCGAGGCACCGCCGTATCCCGGGCCGCCCGTGTTGTTGACGAGGATGTCGATGTCGCCGAACGTCTCGACGATCTCAGCCGCGAAGGCGGGTAGTGTTGAGACGCGCGTGAGGTCGACGGTGCGGCCTTCAACGCGTTGCTGGCTGTTGCCGCCACGGTCGAATGCAATCGCCCTCAGTTCGTCAACGGCCTCGCCCAGTCGCGTAGCATCGCGTCCGGTGACGACGACGCTCGCGCCTTCCGCCACGAGTGCGCGCGCAATACCGAGGCCGATGCCTCGGTTGCCGCCGAGTACGAGGGCACGTTTGCCGATAATGCCTAGTTCCATGATGCAGCTCCTTTCGCGGGACGATAGCGTTCGAGGAAGTGACCGTGGCCTGCGTGGCCGAGCAGCTCGCCCTCGTGCACGACGACTTCGCCGCGCGAGATGACAGTGACCGGCCAGCCGCAAATCTCGCGACCTTCGTAAGGGGTGTAGTCGACGTTGTGATGCAGCATGTCGTTGGTAATCGTCACGCGCCGCGCCGGGTCCCAGATGGCGATATCGGCATCCGAACCCACGGCGATCGTGCCCTTGCGGGGGTGCAGGCCGTACAACTTCGCGGAATTGGTCGAGTTGAGCGCGACGAAGCGATTCAGGTCGATGCGGCCGGTCATCACGCCTTCCGAGAAAAGCAGTGGCCCGCGCGTTTCCAGGCCCGGAATGCCGTTAGCGACTCGCCGGAACGAGACTTTCGGTCCGTACATCAGCTTGCCCGACGGATCGAAGCGATACGGCGCGTGGTCCGACGAAAAAATGTCGAATAAACCGTCCTCGATTCCCTGCCAGACATGCGTCTGATTGACGGGGTCGCGCGGCGGAGGGCTGCACATGCACATCGCGCCGCGAAAGTCGGGCTGATCGAGGTCGTCCGTACTCAGGAACAGGTATTGAGGACACGTCTCGGCGTAGATCCGGATGCCTCTCGCGCGTGCACGCCGGATTTCTTCGATGGCCTCTCGCCCGGAAACATGGACGATGAGCATCTCGGCCTGCGCGACTTCGGAGAGTGTGATGGCCCGATGGGTCGCTTCGCGTTCGATGGCCATGGGGCGCGAGTCTTCATGGAATTTCGGAGCGAGCTTTCCCTCCGCTTCCAGACGATCGGTGAGCCACGAAATGCATTCGTAGTTCTCCGCGTGAATCATCGTCAGGGCCCCGGCCCGTCGATTGCAGTCGAGAACGTCGAGAATCTGCCGGTCCGACAGGCGCATCGCTTCATAGGTCATATAGACCTTGACTGACGCGTGCCCGCGAGCGATCAACATCGGAAGCTCGTCGGAGAGGACTTCCGGGCGCGGGTCGGAGACGATCAGGTGGAACCCGTAGTCGATGAACGCCCGGGCATTGGCGCGTTGGTGATAATCGGCCACTGCGGCCACGAGCGATTGTCCGCGATGCTGGACGGCGAAGGGGATGATCGTCGTATTGCCGCCAAATGCGGCCGACAGGCTGCCGGAGTGAAAGTCGTCCGCCATCAGTGCGCCGCCGGACGCCAGACCCTGCGCACGCGGCTGATCCAGATGGCAATGGGCGTCGATACCTCCGGGCAGAACAAGCCGGTCACGGGCATCGAGCATTTGTCGTCCCCGCAGGTCCTGGCCTAGCGCGGCGATCTTGCCGTTCCGGATGCCGACGTCGCAAAGCGCGGTGTCGCTGGCCGTGGCGACCGTGCCGCCATGGATGACGGTATCGAACAAGTCGATGGAGTGTGCTGACATCATGTGGCCGAGAGCAGGCCGCCGTCTCGCTGCGACCAGAAGGTGGTGCGCCGTTCGATCAGCGCAAACAGGGCGTAGAGCACCACACCCATGACGGAAGTGACAGCCAGACCGCCGAAGACAAGCGGCGTGTCGAAGTTCGATGTGGCCGACATCATGAGGAAGCCGATGCCATGGCGGGACGCGACCGTCTCGGAGATGATCGTGCCGACGAAAGCGAGCGTGATGGCCACCTTGAGCGATGCAAAGAAGTACGGCATCGATCGAGGCATGCCCACCTTCGCAAGAATGTCGCGTCGCGTCGCGCCCAGCGCACGCAGCACGTCGAGCAGCTCCGGTTCGACGGTGGCGAGGCCGGTGGCCATGTTCACGGCGATCGGAAAGAACGACACCATGAACGCCGTGAGCACAGCCGGAATCGTGCCCGCGCCAAACCAGATCACGAAGACCGGCACGACGGCTACCTTGGGCACGCTATTGAACGCTACCAGTACCGGAAAAAGACCGCGGTAGATCAGACGCGACGAGCCGATGGCCACCCCGATGACGAGCCCGGCGGCCACCGCCAGAGCGAAGCCGATCAGCGTGGAGAGCAGGGTGAAGCCTGCGTTTTCCAGGATCGGCCCCGACCATTTGGCGATCGATGCGGCCACGGCCGACGGACTGGGCAGCAGAAATGTCGGGATCGAGAACAGGCGGCAGGTGATTTCCCAGATAACCAGGATGCCGGTTACGAAACACCACGGCATGGCGCCTTCGAGCATGCGAGCACGGGCGTTCATGGCAGACGGCGCACAGCGGCGGCAGGCAGGAACGTGTCGGTGAAGACGTTGCCAGGTGGCACTTCCGCGGGCAGCTCGAACGCCTTGGTCAGCAAGACGACCGACTTCTGAAAGCGTGGTGCGCGCACACCGCCCAGGCCGTCGGCCTTCGACTCGGCGGTTTCCATCTGGTGGGAGATGATCCAGCGCAACTTGGCCAGTTCGAGAGTCTCGTCAGTCATCGGCGCATATTTCTTGAGCGCGGCAATGGCGGCGGCCGGATCGGCGATGGCGTCGCGCCAGCCCTTGGCCGATGCTGCAACGAAATGCCTGACGACATCCGGTTGTGTATCCAGCATCTTTTTCGACGCAAGAATGGCGTTGCCGTAAAGGTCGAGGCCGGCGTCCGAGTAGTAGAGCAGCTTGATATCGGTGGGCTTGATGCCTTGTCGGGTGAGATTGAAATACATGGTCGAGTCGAAGCCGAGGATCGCATCGACATCACCCTTGAGCAGCATGGCTTCGCGCAGGCGCAGGTCGCCGTACTCCCATTTGACCGAGCCCACGGGCACGCCCGTTACCTGGGCGTAGGCGGGAAACAACTTGTAGGCGCCGTCCGTCAGCGCGCCACCAATCTTCTTGCCTGCGAGATCGCCGGGCTTGTTGACCCCGGTCTTGGCGAAGCTCGCGATCGCCAACGGCGAGCGGTAGTACAGCATGTAGACCGCCTTGCCGGCGCTGGCCGGGTTGCGCGCGGCGAAATCGAGCAGGACGTTGACGTCCGCGAAGCCGAAATCGTAGGCACCGGACCCGATGCGCGTCACGGCCTCCCCCGATCCACCCGACGGGTCCATGACGACGGTAAGTCCCTCTGCCGCAAAGTAGCCTTTTTCCTGGGCCAAAAAGAAGGCCGCGTTGCTACCGTCGAAGGGAGCGTTGAGCGATAGCTTGACTGTGGTGGCGGGTTGCCCGGCCGCCTGACCTAGCAATCCGAAGTAAATAAGCATCGCTGTGAAGATTGCAGCGATTACCTTGGAAATCAAAGATGGGAGTACGTCGATTCGACGCGGGTGCAGACCCCGATTGAGGTAGTGGTTTTTTCCGTGTTTCAGGATGGTGCGCATGCGGGCTCTCCTTTGGATATCGGCTGACAGCCCCAGCAACGCAATTAATGTGCCAATTGTTGCTCGCTATTTTGATATTTTTTTTGGGTCAATTTTTTATTAAAATTGCGCACAATTGCAGCGGCTAATCAAAGAGACGGAAATGGCACGAAAAGGTACGGGGAAATCGATTGAAAATGCGCAGGACAAATTGACGCCAGGCGCAACGGATGCCAAATCGTTGTATCGGACTTTTATCGATGCGATCGTCGACCAGCGCTTGCTTCCCGGCACCCGGCTAAATGAGTTGGCAATGAGCAAGCTGTTCGATGTATCACGTCGGGAGATGGGGCACTTGTTTACGCGACTCGAGTGTGAGGGGCTCGTGGTGCCGATTCAGAACCGAGGGGCTTTCGTGGCGTCGCCAGACGCGCAGGAGGCGCGCGCCATCTTCGGAGCGCGCAAATCAATCGAGGCCGGCATCGTCGAACTGGCGGCCACTCGAGCCTCTGGCGCCGACTTCAAGGTTCTGGAAAAATCCATTGCCGACGAGGACGCATTGCGCCGTGCGGGGCGGATGCGCGAGGCGATCAAGGAGTCGGGCCGCTTTCACCTGTTGCTGGCCGATATCGCCGGCAACGCGATCCTCGCGGACCTGGTCAAGCAATTGGTCGCGCGCACGTCGCTGGTCACGAGCCTGTACGACAACGCCAGCGGCATGAGTTGCTGGCATGACGATCACGGCAAGCTGATCGGACACCTCAGGGCCCGTCGCACGAAGCGTGCCATCGACACCATGCGCCAGCATCTGGACGACCTGGAAGCCAGCCTGGATTTGAGCGTCAAAATTGGCTCAAAGGCAGATTTGCGCACAATTTTCGGCTTGCCGTCCGAGCAGCCGAAGAAGTGACGCCGGTGCCAACGGGAGCGCTTCGAGGCCCCACAGCAGTGCATGGCGACCTGTCGCTGGAGATTTCATGCACAAACTTGGTTGGCTTCCACCGCTCCGACAGCGAGGCGCCGGCCCAGACGCGCCTCCCGCGATCTTTTCGAGCAGCACCGCAAGCTTCGGCGAGAGGGCGTTTGGTCGAAAGCTCAACACCAGCCTGCAGTTCGTCCACCTCGCTTGGGCCTGTCATTAATTTCGTGTTTAAGGCATAACATGTCGCTAAGGAGTGACTATGCCTCGCAAACCGAAACCCCCACCGGCAGAGCCGCCGACGATCCCCGCCGAGCTGCTTGAGCAGTTCGGCAACGGCCCGCGACGCCATCAATGCCGCATCGTTGGCCTCCAGGAAAGCGTTGATCGAGCGAGCGCTGGGCGGCGAGATGAACCACCATCTCGGCTACCCATCGGGCAAGGCCAAACCGGCCAGCGTGACGAACCAGCGCAACGGCCGTGGCGCCAAGACGGTCCTGACAGAGGACGGACCGATCCGCATCGAGGTGCCGCGCGACCGCGACGGCAGCTTCGAGTCGCTGTTGATTCCCAAACACGAGCGACGCTTCACGGGCTTTGACGACAAGATCATCGCCATGTATGCCCGTGGCATGACCGTACGTGAAATTCAGGGTTTCGTACTGGAGCAGTACGGCATGGAAGTCTCGCCCGAATTCATCAGTTCGGTCACCGATGAGGTGATGAGTGAAGTCACCGCCCGGTAGTCCCGGCCGCTCGAACCGATGTACCCGGTCGTGTTCTTCGACGCGATGCGTGTGAAGATTCGCGAGGATGCCGTTGTACGCAACAAGGCGGTTTATCTGGCGCTACGCAGCATCGCGGCTGATTGGGACCGCGCAGCCAAGGACTGGAAGACAGCAATGAAACAACTCGCTATCCTTTACGCGGATCGATTCGTTCGACCGTCCGTGTGACTCTCAACCCGCCTTGAACACGGAAATTCTGACAACCCCGAATTCCCATCCGACCGGCGACGCGGATATCGATCAAGCACTGGCGCAGATTGTGGCGACGGGGGAAAATCCAAGGCGTTTGCGCATGCTCTACTTTTTCAAACTGCTGAAGAACGACTCGGCAACCGCGTTATCCCAACAATTTGAGTCGCTTCCTTGTGCATGTGACTCGCTATGCTAAAGTCGTCGCTCTCGCATGCAATTTATACGGCTATGAATGATGTGGTCAGTGGACGGTACCCTGACTGGGAGTTGCTCGAAAGTTGGGTGGCCGTTGTCGAAGCCGGGTCTATCTCCGACGCCGCCAAGCGCCTGCGCATTTCGCAGGCAGGCGTGTCGCAGCGCGTGAAGGCCATCGAGTCGATGCTCGATACGGTGTTGCTTGACCGCTCGACACGTCCGGCGCGTCCTAACGCTGCGGGGCAGCGCCTCTTCGAACATGCGACCGCCATCTTGCAAAGCGCCGACCAGATGGTGGAAAGCGTGCGTAATGTCACGCGCGCCAAACGGGTCGTCGTGCGACTTGGCGCCGTCGATTCATTCGCTGCCACCGTGGGGCCCATCATCATCAAGGCGCTCACCGGAACGTCGCAGCAGATCAGGCTTTGGTCCGGCATCACGCCGACGCTCGACGCCTTGCTCGACGCGCGCCAACTCGACATGGCCGTCACCACGACGGGGGTGAGCAGCACGCCCGGCGTGCGTCGACAGAAACTGTTCTCCGAGCCCTACTATGTGGTGCTGCCCAAGGAGGCAGCGCTCGATCGTTTCACCTCGCTGACCGAACTCAGCCGCCATCTGCGCTTCATTCGCTACAGCGCACGCTCGGTGATCGGGCAGCATGTCGACGCCTATCTGATGGCCCACACCGACAACATCGAGCGGACGTGCGAGTTCGACGCCACTGACCCGATGCTGAGTCTCGTAGCAGCGGGTCTTGGCTTTGCAATCACCACGCCGCTGTGCATTTGGCAGTCGCGCCATTTCGTGCCCGAACTCCGGGTAGTGCCGCTGTCGGACTTCTCGCGCCACGGCCGTCCGTACGAGCCGTTGTCGCGCACGTTCTATCTAAGTTCCCGCGAGAACGAACTCGGCAACATGCCGAATGAAATGCACGACTTGCTATGCCGCGCCTATGAGAAGCAGGTGGCGAAGGATATCGCGCAGGCGCTTTCGCTCAACCCAGACCATGTGTTCTCGTTCGGACTGGCGAGCGACTGATATAACCGAAGCCCGACCTAGAACATAAGCGCGCCTTAAGTAAGGCGCCTCTTTTTTTGTGCGGCTTACGCTTGACGCCATCGCACACCAATCCCTGAATCGCCCATTGCTTCAGGGTTTCCCTTGGTTTCAATGTGGAGTCAGCGTGGATCAATGCCTACAAGGCGGCCATGTGGTGTGACATTGCGGTTGAGCTTTATGGCACCTTCAGCTCGGAGCGCGGCTTCGGCTCATTGCACTTCGACGAGACGCTCAAGTACAAGGGGGGCGCTCAAGGTCGACATCACGCGTCAGATCAAACGACCGGCGCATTGCGCAAGACACGATGCGGCGGGCAGGTACGGCTCGACCTCGCCATCGTCTCCCGAGCCACGTGTATCGTCGCTTGACTGAGCGTGGCGTAACGACTGTTATCAACGTAGATCGCAAACTTTACCGGATGGCTGAAATCATGTCTGAATCCGTATTCCACTTCCAGCAGGGCACCGTGCCGCTGCTGATTTCGATACCTCACCTCGGCACTGAAATTCCTGCTGCGATCGCCGCGCAGTTGCAGCCGCACGCGCTGGAGGTGGCCGACACCGATTGGCACCTCGACCGTCTGTACGATTTCGCCCAACGCATGGGCGCGTCGGTACTCGGCGCGAAATACTCGCGCTATGTCGTCGATCTGAACCGTCCGTCGACGGGGGAGAGTCTTTATCCGGGCCAGACGACGACTGGCCTGTACCCGATGGAGACGTTCCGTGGTGAGCCGCTCTACCGAAATGGCTCGGAACCGGACACTGCCGAACAAGCCATGCGACTCCAGACGTATTGGCAGCCGTATCACGCAAAACTGGAAGCAGAGATCGCGCGGCTGAAGTCGGAATTTGGATCGGTATTGCTGTGGGAGGCGCACTCGATTGCAAGTGTGCTGCCGCGCCTGTTCGAGGGCAAGTTGCCGGACCTGAACCTGGGGACCAATTCCGGCGCGAGCTGCGACGCGAGAGTGCTCGATGCGGTGACCGCGACGTTGGGCGAGCAGCCTTACACCTGGGTGGCCAATGGCCGCTTCAAGGGGGGCTACATCACGCGCAGCTTTGGCCGGCCGGAGCAGGGCGTGCATGCGATTCAACTGGAGATGTGCCAGTCGACGTATATGAACGAAAGCTCACCGTTCGCCTATCGTCCCGACCTCGCGGACGGCGTGCGTCCGGTGGTCGAACGCATGATGCAGGCTGCGTTGGATGCGCTCAAGGCGGTGTGAGCGGTCGTGTCCGGGTGCTTCCCTTGAGCGCCACGTTCCGCATGATGGCCTCTTCAAATGAAATACACCCTGCCGCGTTACCGCGTACAGGGTGAGGGGCCATCTCATTAACGCCGACGCGCTAGCCTCGGCGTTTTTGTTGGCATCGCATCCCGATGAACCTCACACCGACTGCGTCAGCGCCGGCACGACCTCAAACAGATCGCCGACAAGCCCGTAGTCGGCCACGCTGAAAATCGGTGCGTCGGCATCTTTGTTCACGGCCACGATCACCTTGGAGTCTTTCATCCCCGCCAGATGTTGTATTGCGCCCGAAATGCCCACGGCGATGTACAACTCCGGTGCGACGATCTTGCCTGTCTGACCCACCTGATAATCATTCGGCGCAAACCCAGAATCCACCGCAGCGCGTGACGCACCAATCGCCGCACCAAGTTTTTCCGCCAGCGGATCAAGTATCGCGAAGTTCTCCGCACTACCCAGCCCACGCCCCCCCGACACCACAACGCGTGCCGCTGTCAGTTCCGGACGGTCGCTTTTTACCACCTCGCGCTTCACAAAACGCGAGGTACCCGCGTCAGGTACTGCCACCACCGTCTCGATCGTGGCCGTCCCCCCCTCCGGGCGAGCGGCATCGAAAGCCGTCGTTCGCACCGTCGCCACGATCACGGCGTCGGACGACTGCACTGTCGCCATCGCATTGCCTGCATAAATAGGACGTTTGAACGTGTCCGGTGCCTCGACCGCAACGATCTCGGAAATCTGCGAAGCATCGAGCTTCGCGGCCACACGCGGCGCCACATTCTTGCCTGCCGCCGTGGCGGAAAACAAGATGTGCGAATACCCCCTCGCCAATGCGATCACCTGCGCGGCCACGTTTTCGGCCAAGCCTTCGGCGAGCTGCGGCGCATCGGCGACCAGCACCTTCTCGACACCCTCGATGCGTGCCACCGCGTCGGTCACAGCCTGTGTGTCCAAGCCCGCGACGAGTACATGCACCGGCCCGCCGATCTTGCGCGCAGCGCCGACGGTATGCAGCGTCGCGCCCTTGAGTTGCGTGTTGTCGTGTTCAGCTATTACCAGCGTTGTCATTCAGATCACCTTCGCTTCGTTCTGCAGTTTATCGATCAACGTCGCCACATCGGGCACCATCACCCCGGCTTTTCGCCCCGCCGGTTCTTCAACGCGCAACGTCTTCAGTCGAGGCGACGGATCGACACCCAGCGCGTCAGCCGTCACCACGTCGAGCGGCTTCTTCTTTGCCTTCATGATGTTGGGCAACGTCACATAGCGTGGCTCATTCAGACGTAAATCCGTCGTGATGATCGCCGGCAACTTCAGCGAGATAACTTCCAGACCACCGTCGACCTCACGCGTAACCGTCGCCCAGCCGCCTTCGATCTGGATATCGCTGGCGAACGTGGCCTGTGGCCAATCGAGCAGGGCGGCGAGCAATTGCCCGGTCTGCCCCGCATCGTCATCAATGGCCTGTTTGCCGAGAATCACGAGTTGCGGCTGTTCTTTCTCGACGACGGCCTTGAGCAACTTGGCGACCGCGAGCGGTTGCAGCTCAGCATCGGTGTCGACCAGCACCGCGCGATCAGCACCGATCGCCAGCGCGGTGCGTAGCGTCTCCTGGCTCTGCGCCGTACCGCAAGACACCGCGACGACTTCGGTCGCCACGTTAGCTTCCTTCAGACGCGTGGCCGCTTCCACGGCGATCTCGTCAAACGGGTTCATCGACATCTTCACGTTGCCGATATCGACCCCGCTCTGGTCGGACTTCACGCGGACTTTGACGTTGTAGTCAACCACGCGCTTGACTGCCGTAATTATTTTCATCAGAGATTCCTCATTACAAAGTCTTCCACGGACGGCGCCACAGCGCCGTTTCCGAATTCATGGGGATTTTGCGGTTCGTCGGCGTGGCCTGGCGTTTCACCGCTCAAGCTAATGGCTCGATCACGACCACCGCACACGGCATGGCGTCTTCAAGCGCGCTCGACGTCACCGTGCATGTGAGGGGCGATGCATCGGCGTCGAGCGTTACGAACGTACGGGGAGGCATCATGCAACGCTCGCCTGCGCGACGAATCTCGCATTTGCCGTCGCCGGAGAACACGACCAGGACGCTACCGATGCGCGGCACAAACTCGGCAAGGGTTTCGGGGGCCAATGTCTCGACGCGCGCCAGCCAACGGGTGCGATCGACCATGACATTCAAGGCCTGGCAAGCGCCGTCGACGAGCGAGGCTTCCCATACCGGCTCGCCGTCATACTGCGCGGGCGCACCGGGGGCGAGCACGACCGTATCGCTGCCATTGCGAAGCACGATGCCACGACCCGCGACGATCAACGAATGACGGACTACACCGTCAAAACGCGAATAGGGACCATCCTGGGTAATCTCGGCAAGGCTCACCCGCCACTGGCAACGCAAGCCGTCGTGCGCGGCGAGTGTCCGGGTCACCCCCCCGCCATTCTTCCAGGGTTCCGCGCTCACCCGATCGAGCGCGATGACGTTGTGCGACGCGATCATGGCGTGCGCTATCCGATCAGGACACCGCGCCGAGGCCGTACTTGCCGGTCAGCAGCTTGCCGGTGTGGAAGCGTTCGATCGAGTACGGCGCAAGCGACACGTCGGTCGGCATGCCGAGCGCTTCCTGCGCGAGGATGCGGCCAACCGTCGGCGAGAGCTTAAAGCCGTGGCCCGAGAAGCCGTAACCGACGACAAGTCCCTCGATTCCCGGGAGTTTGCCCAGTACCGGATTCCAGTCCGGCGTGACGTCATAGACGCCGGTCCACGACGACGCAATGCCCGACGCTTCGTAGGCCGGGAAACGCTCTGCGACCTGGGCGCCCACTTCGACGACATAGTCCATCGGGATGTCGCCCTGTTCGACCTGAGCGGCGGCAAGGCTTTCGCCCACGACACCCTCGCTCACGAGCATCTGACTGCCACCGTAGCTACGGCAGTAGAGCATGCCCGGCGACGCCAGATCCTTGAACACCGGCATCGAGAAGGTGTACTTGGCGACGTCGCATTCGAGCGCGAGCACCGCGTGGCGCTCCGGTGTCACCGGCAGTTCGCGTCCGGTCCAGCCGGCGAGTTCCGGCGTCCAGATGTTCTGCGCGCTGATGACCATCGACGTCTTGAAGTCGCCGATCGACGTGGAAACGCCAACGACCTTGCCGTTCTCGATCAGCACGCGATTGACCTCGGCATTCTCGCGAATTGTCACGCCGCCGCGGCGTGCTGCACGGGCGAAGCTGGTCGCCACAAGATAGGCGTCGGCAAAACCGGCTTCCGGCTCGTAGCCGATCAGTGCGGCGTCGTCGAACTGTGCGATGGGTAGCAGTTCGCGTGCCTGAGCCTGAGACAGGGTCTCCAGCGGGATGCCTTGTTCGCGCTGTTGGTCGAGTGAGGCGCGCAGCGGTTCGAGCTTGTCACCTTCAGGCGCGACGATCATGTAGCCGCACTTGACCATGCCGCACGAGGCTTCGTCGTCGCCGAGATACTCGGCGAAGTTGTTGAAGACTTGCCAGGAGTGACGCGCAAGCTCGACGTTCTCCTTGACGGAGTAATGCGTGCGCAGAATTCCCGAGGACTGAGACGTCGTGCCGGCGCCAATGGTGCCGCGATCGAGCACGAGCACGTTTTTTGCGCCGAACTTGGCGAGGTGAAATGCCACTGAGCTACCGATCACGCCAGCGCCGATGACAACGACATCGTATGTATTCACGGTTCTGCCTTTCCGAATGCGAGGTTTACGAATGGATAGTCGAAGTCTCGTACAGCCGAAAAGACATACCTTCAATATAAGTGCGGGCGATTTTTAGTAGAACTGTCGGCTAAGTTACCCCTGGAATGGCCCGGGATTCCGAACAGAATGCCCGGTCCAATCGCTCGTGGTGGCGTGCGGTAACGCCAATACCGTTGAGATCAAGCGCGGGTGTGAGGTTGTGCCGCGTCAGGAAAAGGCTCATTCGAGGAAATTCCGCAGGCGATTGACCCTGCCCCAAGATCGCTCAATCCACCGACGCCCACGCACGAACCAAGAGGCGATTTGGGTCGGAGAATTCGGTCCGCGAGTGCAACATATGGTGATTGGCTACGACGAGAACGTCCCCAGGCTTCAGAAGGATGGATGTTTTCGATTGCGCATGGCGGGTCGCAATGTCAGCGACGAGTTTTTTCGTGTGGGCGTCGTCGCTCTGCCGGGAGATGTAGTTGGTGCTGTATCGATAGATTGAACGTGCGGCGTCGTATATGGGGCATTGGATGGGCATGACCTCGCGCGTGGCCTCCTCCTGATGTTTCGGCTTTGACTTGAACACGTAGGGGCGAGTCTCCAGCAACTGACGGACGTCGGTATCGACGTTGTCATGAATCTGACGAAAATCGGACACTTCAGTAGCGCCGTCATTATTCTGGGACGCCCGGATACAGTAAAGGAAAAGGTATTTCGGCGGCGCCTCCAGATCGTGCCCGTCGGTATGTGGCCCTATGGAGGCCGATCCTTTGGAGTAGTACGTCTGCATTCTTGAGTCGTCCCTGGCAACGTCGAACATGATATTCCCGTCGTATTGAGGGGTAGGGCGGCCAAGACGTTGAATAAGGTTCAGATATTCGGCCCGATTGCGAACGCCATTAAACACGGCATATCCCCGCGCGGGCAATGCGTTGTAAGGATCGTGCTGTTGCGTCATGATCGATTTCTCTCAGGAGTTGGGCGACTGGCTTCGTCTTCTCGATGCACGGGTTGCGAAGTGTTGTGACACACAAATACTCTGGTACGAGACACGCTTGCGTCTCGACATCGTTGCGGCACGATGTTCGGTCAGCGCTCAAGAAATGGCAGCTTGCCGGTGCTGGCTCGCCAGGCGGAGGCCTCGGGCAACGCCTCGATGGGGTGTGAGGCGACCGGCCAGGATTGCGCCAATTCAGCATTGATCGTTAGGAAAACTCTCTCGTGTTCGGCCAGGCTGTCGGCCTGCCGGATTGCGTCGACGGGGCACACGCTGACACATACGCCGCAGTCGATGCAGGATCGGGGATCGATACACATGAAGTTCGGACCTTCATGAAAACACTCGACCGGGCAAGCTGCCACACAGTCCGCATAACGGCATTTGATACATGCCTCCGTGACCACGTGCGTCATTGACTTTCTCCGGAAAGTGAGTGTGTCGGGGAATGAAAAAACCGGATTGGCAATGGGAAGAAGTTTAGCTATCCGATGTTGTCTATCAAGCGAACATATTTGCTTTGCCGTTGACTATCGGTTAACTGGTTGCCGACCGTGATTCTCCCCTCGATACTCCGCCCTGCACGCATTGCGTTCGACGGTTCGTGTTTCGCGCCGGAATGCACTGAAAATCCACGCTTCAGGAGAGGTCGACATGTCGGTATGCATTATTGGCGGCGGTTTGGCTGGGATAGCGCTATCCATCAATCTGAAGATGTCAGACCTGGACGAGGAGGTTGTTCTGGTCACCGATGCCAGGCCAAGCAATACGCGAGTGGCTGGCCAACGGTTTCGGAATCGCGTTGCCCATCAGACGGGTGATCGGGTAGAGCAACTCGAGAAATTGTTTGCAGACCGAAACGGCGGTGTCGTGACAGATGCCATGAAGCGCTTCGCCCTATTGTCTGTCTCGGAACTGTCACGATGGCTGTCGCTTAACCCTGCCGATCATGGCATTGACCTGCCGCCGCTCGACTTCGATGACGAACCCACGTGGTTCGGGCCGCAGCTGGGACGGCCGAATGAATGGGGGAACGCCCGCGGATTCGCGTTGATGCAATGGCTTTCCGAGCTTGCGAAGGGACTCGGCGTACGCACGGTGCAAGGGACCGTGACGCGACTGTCCCGCCAGGCAGATATCATCGAGCATGTCACGGTGCAGACGAAACAGCCGGATGGTTCCATTGGGCGAAACCTGCTGCGTGCCGATACCTATGTCCTGGCCGGGGGGAATCCGGGGGGCGCCCTGTTTCAATCGACGAACGTCGAGATCCGGCACAGTCCGCATGAACTTGCTTGGGAGGCCGGCCTTTCGCTCACGGACCTTGACCTCACGATGTTCCACATCCTGGGAAACTGCGATCGCGCCGGTGCTGCACGCGTCGGATGCTTCGAGACCGACGTGCTCGATCAGGCCACGATTTATCTTCGCAGTGCGAGCGGACACTTCGATGTCCTCGACGAGGAAACCACACATCTGCTGGCACAACATCAGGCGCACTATCAGTTTGCCGAGATATCGAAGCGATTTATCCGGCATGGCGGGGTGGTGCGGATTGTGTTCCCCGATCAGACAGAGAAGCTGGGTCGTGTGTCGCATCACTACAGCCACATGGGGATCGAGACACATGACGGCTTCACGGTCGCGGGCATGCGCAACCTGTTTGCCGTCGGCGATGCCGCCGGCACCGGCTACTGGTGCGGACACAAGGTCCGATTTCCGGGGGTAGCGCTGGTCAACTGTATCGTTGGCGCAGCACTCGTCAATGACGCGGTTGCGCGCCGAGCCGCCGCAACGCGCGCCATTGAATGGGAGGCGGTGACTGTTGATTCCCGAAACAGCGGTCCTGCCGAAAGCGCGATGGGGGGCCGGAATTTGAAGGAAATCAATACGTCAGGCCTCTTCGATTTTGCATTCGGATCAGACCCCGAAGCCGGAACCTTGGCGTGGGCCGACGCGCTGACAACTGTCTGGAAGCGCACCGATGGCGTCAATCCCTTGCTGGAGATCAGTCTCGCGTGCGCGTTTGCGTGTCACGACGTAGCCTCGGGGGGCTGGCCGCAGGCGGCCATAGGACGTTCCGATCTGGTCGAGAGAGTTCATCTTCATTACGACGCGAGCTTCGCCTGATCTCGTGGGCGGCCTCGGTTGCGCGCACGGCGCTTTCTCGACAGGTGCTGTACTCGAAGCCAACGCTCGCGGCGAAAGGCGCGGGATAGTGCCCGTCCCACCACTATTCGCGTTTCAGGAAAAGTGATTTTCCACTTCAGATCGTGTGTCGCGAGCGAGGTGCACCGTAAGATGCTCCGACGACCTTTGGAACGTACCTGAACGCGCGGCGTTCGACCTCTGCAACCACGATCCACCTCGTGTCCCGCGGCAGGGGCTTTGTTTCCGATGCGCTCGTCGATCAGGGCCGGGATTTACTGGAAAACGGGAAAGCCGATTTACAAAGGATGGAAGTTACTACATGACCACGCAATCGAACCACGGACTGGATGTCGAACTTAAACCTCTGCGAGATGCAATCGATGTGCTCGACGACAGGATCATTGCATTGCTGGCAGAACGGTTCGTGCATGTACGGGAAGTGGCGAAAGTGAAGGCCAGACTTCGCGCGCCAGTCCTGGCGGATGCCAGATTCCAGCAGATCAAGGCAAGGCTCCGTGCTGCCGCGACAAGCCACGGGATTGACGCAGGCATGGTCGAAGCCATTTACCAGGCGATCCATGTCGGCGCATGTCAGTTGGAACAGGAAGTCGTGGCCGCGCAACGTGTGGATATAAGCGGCGGCACGCAATGATCTACCCCACCGCTCGCATGATGATCGAACGCCCATGTCCAATCTGACCTCACAAACGGTCCTGAGCGTGCATCACTGGACAAGCACATTATTCAGCTTTACGTGTACGCGCGATCCGGCATTCCGCTTCGAGAGCGGGCAGTTCACCATGGTGGGCCTCGAAGTCGACGGAAAACCGCTGATCCGCGCCTACAGTCTTGTGAGTGCGCATTACGAAGCCTGTCTGGAGTTCCTCAGCATCAAGGTGAAGGACGGTCCGCTGACGTCGCGCTTGAAGCATCTGAGGGTCGGCGACCAGGTGTTGATCGGCAAAAGGCCCGTCGGTACGCTGGTGGCCGACAGTCTTTTGCCCGCCAGGACCTTGTGGCTGATTTCCACGGGCACCGGTCTCGCACCCTTCATTTCGATCATCAAGGATCCGCAGACCTACGACCGGTACGAGCGCATCGTGCTTACGCATACGTGCCGCTTCGTCGACGAATTGGCTTACAGGGAATTCATCACGGATCATTTGCCCGCACACGAGCATTTGGGCGAGGTCGTCAGGGAGAAGCTGCTGTACTTCCCTAGTGTGACACGTGAGACTTTCAAGAATCGGGGCCGCATTACGGAACTGATCAAGACCGGGAAGCTCTTCAGCGACCTTGGCGTGCCGAGTTTCTCGCCGGACGCCGACCGCGTGATGCTGTGCGGCAGTCCCGAGATGCTGCGTGATACCCGTTATCTGCTCGACGATCTGGGCTTCAAGGAGGGTAACAATAGCGCGCCGGGTCATTACGTAGTGGAAAAGGCTTTCGCCGGCTAACACGGGCGCCGGGCTCTGCGCCGCCCGTGCAGAACGGCCCGGTGCGGTGCGCCGTCCCGCGCCGGAAGCCATCATTTCTCCCGCTTCCGGACGAACAGTCCCTCTCCCGAGGGGAAGCATCGTCCGGGGAATGTCGATCTGTAATATTCCGAAATTATTCTCGCCGGAGAAAAAATCGATTTCCCGGTTGCACGTTTTTTGCGCTCATTTCTTGGATTAGAGTTGGTGCCGCGAAGTCCCGATGTCGCTGTTGTGAAAACGAAACTCACAGAAAACAACGCGACGCCGACAGCATTCTCAACATGCTTCGATATGAGGGCCAACATGCAGATCAATATGCGGCAGATCGAGATATTTGATGCAGTCATGCGCCATGGTGGATTTACGGCGGCTGCTCAGCAATTGCACGTTTCGACCCCGAATGTCAGTAAAACGATATCGTTGTTGGAATACCGGCTCGGTATCAGTCTGTTTCATCGCACTCCCCGCGGCATTCGGCCGACGCAGGCAGCACTGTCGCTTCACGAACACGCCAAGCCGATCAGCCAATGGGTCAACTCCCTGAACGCGTTTGCAGAATCGCTTCGTGGCACGACCGCAGGCCGATTGCGCATCGTCTCGACGCGGGAATCCGGTATCGAACTGATTCCCATCGTTATCGCCGACATTTGCCGTCGATTTCCCGCGGCGCAACTGACGTTCGAGTGTCTGCCAAAGGAAATGCTCGCCACCTACGTTGAGCAAGGGCGGGCAGATCTCGCGGTGACCTTGTTTGGCCTCCCGGATGACGATTTCGGCGTATATCCGATGGGCGACGTGCCATTGGTTGCGGTGTTCAGAAACCTGCCGGCACTCAGCGAGAAGCTGTGGGTTGGCCCCAAGGATCTCGCAGGACATGCCTTGGTTTCCTATTTGCCGGGCTCGTACGGCGACATGGCGGTGCGGCGCTGGTTCGGGCTTGGCGGGCTCGAACCGGATCCGACAGTGCTCGTGCGAAACGGCGCGACAGCGTGCAGTGTGATCGAGCAACAATCGGCGGTGGCAATTGTTGATGGCCTGACCGCCAGGTCGGCTGGCATGCGTGGTCTGCATACGCTGCCAATTGCACCGCCGATGGCGGCGCCACTCGTGATTTCGCGACGGCGCGATGCCGTCAGCACCCCGCTGACGATGACCTTCGAGCTGAAGTTTCGCCAACTGGTGGATTGCTGGTTCGGCGATCCGCTGCTGGGTAACGACCTCGCCCCCCAGACTGAACGTTTGACTTCATGACCAACGACACCATGACACACGCGTCATGGTTCACGTGGGCTCGGCACTGCGCGCGTAAGCGCCGGGTTGTCTATTGAAACGCACAGTCATCATTCGCGAATCGCAAATCGTCGTTTTCTCCGGCGATGCGTTCTCTGCCGATATCGTCGTGGCTACACTCCAACATCGAACAAGCGTCGCCAGGCGTACAACAAATAATTAAAGGAGACACCATGACGGCACCCCGCCCCATGGAGATTCAGGACTTCATCGATTCGGTACCGCTCTCAGGCTTTCAGATCCGTACTATCTTCCTGTGTTTTCTCATCGTCGCCATCGACGGCATCGACTTGGGGCTGGCGGCCTATGTCGCGCCGTCGGTCCGGCATGAGTGGCATCTCACGGCCGCGCAACTGTCGCCGATCTTCGTTTCGGGCCTGATCGGCCTGACCCTGGGGGCGTTGCTCTTCGGACCCATGGCGGATCGCTTCGGCCGTCGGCCGGTCATTCTGTGCTCGGTGTTCGTGTTCGGCGTCGCGACCCTGCTGACGCTGTCGGCCCATGACGTGACGGACCTGACGGTGCTGCGCCTGCTCAGCGGCATCGGGCTGGGCGGGGCAGCGCCCAATGCCGTGACCCTGACCGCCGAGTTTTCTCCCAGGAAGCGTCGGCTCTCGCTGGTCACGATGATGTTCTGCGGCTTGTCGTTGGGTTCGGCTTTCGGCGGCTTGGTGGCGTCGTTCTTGATCGGCCATGCCGGTTGGCGGGCAATGCTGGTGTTCGGCGGCGTTACGCCGCTGGTGCTGTGGCCGTTGCTATACGTCCTGTTGCCGGAATCGATCCGCTTCGTGGGATTGCGTGGGAACGCGCGCAAGGCGCAACTACAGAAGATGGTCGCGCGCATGTCGTCTGGCTCGACGGTAGACGCTTCGCAATTGTTTGCCGCGGAAGTCGTCACACGCCGCTCTCCCGTGCGCGACCTGCTCACGGCCGCACATCTGAAAGCCACCGTGCTGCTGTGGATCACCTTCTTCGCGGGGCTGCTTGTCCTGTATCTGTTTTCCAGCTGGTTGCCGACGATCGTCGCCAATGCCGGCGGTTCGGTACGTGCGGCGTCGCTGCTGATGGCGACGTGGTCGATCGGCGGCACGTGCGGTGCCGTGGTGCTCGGTCGCGTGATGGACCGCGCCATGCCGCAGGTCGTGCTGGCATGCGCTTACACCGTCGCCGCCGCGGTGATCTTCTCGATCAGTCACCTGGTCGATTTGCCGGTCGTGCTCGCGTTGGCAATCTTTCTCGGGGGCTTCTGCATCAGCGGCTCGCAGGTCGGTGTCAATGGCCTGGCGACGTTGTGCTATCCGACCACCATGCGCGCGACAGGGGTGGCATGGGCGTCCGGCATTGGTCGCCTGGGATCGATCGCGGGCTCGCTGCTGGGCGGCTTGCTGCTAGGCGGCGGCTGGAGCATCGGCACGATCTTCACGGTGGTGTCGATCCCCGCGCTGGTCGCAGCCATCTGCGTCGCCGGCCTGCGGATGCCCGTCACGCACGCCGAGGCGAGCGCGCCTGCGCCGTCGAACGATTCGGGCATCGCTGCCCGTTGACAGTGGAAACACGCAGTACCCAAAACTACAACATTAAGGAGACTTCTATGCAAAAGCGATTCGTCGTTGCGTCCCTGCTCGCCTGTGCCAGTCTGCCGGTGCTTGCGCAAAGCGCGGTTACCCTTTACGGCACGCTCGACACCGGCATCACGTATACGAACAACCAGAGCGGTGCGGCGAGTTGGCAAGAGAACAGTGGGTCGCGGGGCGCCAGCAAGTGGGGCCTCAAGGGGCGCGAAGATCTTGGCGACGGCTACGCGGCGATCTTCAATCTCGAAGGGGCGATCAGTTCGATCAGCGGGACTTACCTCGGCAATCGCGAATTCGGACGCTATGCTGACGTCGGCATCACCGGCCCGTTTGGTACGGTGACGGTCGGCCGGCAGTACGACCTGGCCATCGACTATGCGCAGGGCCTGACCGGCGCATTGCGCTTTGCCGGTGCGCTAGCCACGCACGCGGGCGACGTCGACAACCTGTGGGGCACTTACGAACTCGACAATGACATCAAGTACGTGACCCCCAGCTTCGGAGGGTTCTCGGCGGCGACAATGGTCAGTCTCGGGGGCGTGGCCGGTGACGGATCGCGTAACAGCGCCTATGAATTCGGCGCCGGCTATGCCGGCAGCAACCTCAGGTTTGGGGCGACATATCTGAATCTGCGCAATCCGGCCGTGTCGTTGTACGGCGGTGCGGCGCCGGTGGCAGGCGCCGGCTATGCCAATCCGATCACGAACCCCATCTTCAACGGCTATATCTCGGCCAACCGTCTGCAGGTGACGTCAGTGGGGGGGCTGTATTCGTTCGGCGCTTCGACCGTTGGCGCCCAGTATTCGCTCACGCTCTTCGACGACATGGTGCATACCGCTTCCACGCCGAACAGGGGCAGTGCGCAGTTCTCGAACGTCGAGGTCAGCTACACCTACCAGTTCTCGCCATCAGTTGATGCCGGTGTCGGCTACGACTACACCAAGGCGCCGAAGGCGCATTACAGCCAGGTGAACTTTGGCGCTCAGTACAACCTCTCCAAACTCACCTACCTGTACGCGATTGTGGCCTGGCAGCACGCCTCGGGCGAAAGCTCGCTGGGCGGGGAAGCCGTCGCCAATATTGCGACCCTGAGTGCGTCAAGCACCCAGACGCAACTGGCCACGCGTATAGGCATCCGGCATTCGTTCTGACGTTGCCCGGCAACGCGGCGACAGGTTTTTCCTTTTAGCTCATGCAAGAGGTTGGTTTGATCACTGGACATACTAGATTGGTGGCAATCGTCGGATCGCCGGTGGCGCAAGTGAAGTCGCCCGCGAACTTCAATGCGCATTTCGCATGTGTCGGTGCCGACATCGCCATGATTCCCATGAACGTGCTACCCGCCGCGCTGGACGGTTTTGTTGCGTTGCTGCGCGGCTGGGAGAACCTTGCCGGTTGCGTCGTGACCGTGCCCTACAAGCAGCAGCTCGCCGGGCGTGTCGATTGTCTGAGTGATCGCGCGGCAGCACTGGGCGCGATCAATGTCGTTCGGCGTGAGCCGGACGGTCGGCTGGTCGGCGATATGACCGACGGACTGGGTTTCCTGCGTGCTGCGCAGCGCCATGGTTTCGCAGCGCGGGGGCGCACTGCGATGATCGCCGGCGCCGGAGGCGCTGGCAGCGCCATTGCTCACGCCCTGTGCGAGGCGGGTATCGCCCGCTTGATCGTGCTGGATCGTGACGACGCTCGCGCCGAATCGCTCGCGGCACGGCTGCTGGATGACTTCCCGTGGGTCGACGTCGGCACAGGGGGGCCGCCGAAGGCACTTGTCGACGTGCACGCCGATCTGCTCGTGAACGCCACGCCTGCGGGGATGGCTGACGATATGTCGCTGCCGCTGCCCGCGTGGGTCATCGAGGCAAATGCACCGGGCGCGTTGGTCGCCGATGTGGTGACTTCGCCAGAACTGACCCAGTGGCTAGCGCTGGCGGTGCAACGTGGCTGCAAGATACAGACGGGCGCGGAGATGGCGCACGCGCAAATGCCGCTGATGGGGGCGTTCATGAACGTGATGACTTCGGACGCCGCCGACATTAGCGCGGAACAAGGCAAATGATGGCGGCGATGACGAAAACTCAGTACGACGTGGTGGTCGTCGGCGGAGGGGCTGCCGGCGCGGCGGCAGCAGTGGGCGCGGCACGTACCGGTGCTCGCACTGCGCTGGTCGAGCGCTACGGTTTTCTCGGTGGTGCGGCGACCAACGCACAGGTGCTCGCGTACTGCGGCTTCTATGGGCAGGGGCAGGCGCCGGTGCAGCAGGTGGCTGGCGTCGGCGAGGACGTGTTGCGCGAAATGCGCAGCCTGGGCATCGACACGACCCCGGTGTTCACCAGGACCGGAAACTGGATCATCTCGCTGGACGCGGAAGCGACCAAGTTCGCTTTCGACCGCCTGCTGCTGTCTGCCGCGGTCGAGCTCAAGCTGCATAGCCGTCTGGTGGATGTTAAGCGTGCCGGTGACACTATTGCGTCGGTGGTCGTGGCCGATCACGAAGGAATGCATGAGATCGAGGCAGGTGCCTTCGTTGACGCCAGCGGTGAGGCAAGCCTGTCGGCTTTCTCCGGCGTCGACCTGCAGACCGGCGCAGCCGGCGACGCGCCACTGCAACCTGCGACCTTGCCGGTGCGCATCGGTGGCGTGGCAAAAGCCACCCGGATCGATCGTGCGCTGCTTCGCCAGAGCATCGAGCAGTACAATCGCGCGGCCCCATATCCGATTCCGCGTGCCGATGGCGGCATCATGCTTGACCTGCCGTTATCGGGCGACGTATTGTGGATGGCCGTCGATTTGCAGACTGGCGGCCTGTCGGGCGACGACGTGGGGCGTGCCGAAACTGCCGCGCGCGAGCTGGCCTGGTCGTATCTCGACGTGCTGCGCCAGCAGCCAGGCTTCGAGCGGGCGTATATCGTGACGACCGGACCGCAACTGGGCATTCGCGAGACGCGTCATCCGAAATCCGTGCGCGATGTCAGCGTGACGGATGCCGTTGAGGGGTTGCGCTCGCCAGACGGCATTGGACGAGGGTGCTGGCCGATGGAAGTGCATGCCAGTCCAGGGAAGATCAAGTATTCACCCATTGGCGGCGAAGGCTTTTTCGATATTCCGCATCAGGCGCTGCTGCCGAAGGGTGTGACCAATCTGCGACTGGCCGGCCGCGCGATCGGTAGCGATCGTCAAGCGTACGGCTCGATCCGGGTGATGGGCACGGCGTTCGCCACCGGGCATGCGGCGGGGGTATCGGCGGCGCTGAGCGTGGCCGGAAGCAAGCTGGTGTCGAGTGCTGCGCTGCGTCACGCGCTGCTCGAACAGAACGCCATCGTCTGACGTCTGGCCGCTAGGCGGCTAGCGGCCCTTCGGTCGCTCGATTCGGCGACCGGATAATGCCCGACCTGACGGCCGGGTCTGCGAGGATGACAATGGATGCGATCGACCAGGCTCGTGCGTTCCTGGTAGTGGCCGAGACGGGAGGCTTCTCGGCGGCGGCAAAGCACCTTCAGGTGGTGCCGTCGGTGATCACCAAGCGCGTGAGTCAACTCGAGGCGCAGATCGGCCGGCAACTGTTCGTGCGCACCACGCGGCGAGTCGAGTTGACAGCGACCGGCAAGGCCGTGCTATCCCACGCGCGCGACCTCGTCCAGGCTCACGATCGCATGATGGGAGACATCTCTAACGACGTTGCCGAGTTGTCCGGCCGGCTGCGTGTGAAGGCGCCTTCGGCACTGACCTACCTGCACTTTTCGAAGATCATCAACCGCTTCCTGGTCCAGCATCCCAAAGTGATTCTGGAGTTGCTGCTGATCGACCGGCCAGTCAATCCGGTCACCGAGGGGTTCGATCTCGTCATCACCGGGTTGCCGCCATCCTATGATCAAATCGAGGAAATCGCCCTTTTCCCGATTCAGCGAATGCTCTTCGCATCGCCCTCATACCTGGCGCAGAAGGGCACACCGTTACAGGCCGAGGACCTCGCGAATCATCGCTGCCTGCAATACTCATATCTGAGTCCCGGCGTCACGTGGACGCTCAAGGGCATTCGCGGGCAAGTGGACGTGCACGTCAACAGTACGTTTCAGACCAACGACATCAAGGTGATGTACCAGGCGGTGGTCGACGGCCTGGGCATCGGTATCCTGCCGAACTATGTCGCTCAGGAGGCGATCGACAGCGGGACGCTCGTTCAAGTACTGGAGAACTTCGCGTTACCCGAGTTCTGGTTTCGAGCCCAATTTGCTCGTTCACAGCGGCAGCGCCGGCTGCTGATGGTGCTGATCGATCATATTCAAGACGAACTTCGTAGCTTGGGGTTGGCCGGGCCGGCTGGCTGCGGCATTACCTCCGATGTGCCCACGGCCATTGCGCCGCGTGAATGAGTCAGCACGAGGCCGGCTAGCGCGCCAGATGCGCATACCGTTCAGCCAACGACCGTTGTCGCAATCTTGGTCTTGATGTCCTGCACGTCGAGAGCCTTCGCGCGATGTTCAGCGTCGCAGCGCAGTCCGAGGGAGTCATCGCACGGCTAAGGCAGGGCGGGGGAATCGATTAGCACGATTTCCTGGATTCTCTATCCAGATTCCGGGTATTTATGCGACAGCGTGGCGCGTCTACATTGGAAGCTCCATCGTTCAGGCAGGGAGATTTCCGTGGCAGACCATTCCATCAAGGGCAAGACCGTTCTGATCGCGGGCGGCGCCAAAAACCTGGGCGGGTTGATCGCTCGCGATTTGGCGCAGCAGGGTGCCAAGGCCATTGCCATCCATTACAACAGTGCCCCGAGTAAGGCGCACGCCGATGCCACCGTGGCCGCCATCGAAGCTTTGGGGGCCAAAGCGGTGGCCTTTCAAGCTGATCTGAGTACCGCAGGGGCCGTCGAAAAGCTCTTCGCCGATACGATCGACGCCATCGGGCGCCCGGATATCGCGATCAACACCGTGGGCAAAGTACTGAAAAAGCCTTTCGTCGAGATCAGCGAAGCTGAATATGACGAAATGAGCGCAGTCAATTCGAAGACCGCCTTTTTCTTTCTGCGCGAGGCCGGCAGGCACGTCAACGATAACGGCAAGGTGCTCACCCTGGTGACGTCGCTGCTGGGCGCGTTCACGCCGTTCTACGCGTCGTACGCCGGCACCAAGGCGCCGGTGGAGCACTTCACCCGCGCGGCAGCCAAGGAGTTCGGCGCACGTGGCATTTCAGTCACGGCGGTCGGGCCGGGGCCCATGGATACGCCGTTCTTCTACCCCGCAGAAGGGGCCGATGCGGTGGCGTATCACAAGACGGCGGCTGCGTTGTCGCCGTTCAGCAAAACAGGTCTTACCGACATCGAGGACGTCGTGCCGTTTATTCGTCATCTTGTCAGCGACGGCTGGTGGATTACTGGCCAGACCATCTTGATCAACGGCGGATACACGACCAAGTAAAACGTATTGGCGGCTCTTCGTCATGGGCGACAATGACGGCTTCTCTGGATCAAGCCGAAGGAGAGTGCCGGTCGCCCGACAGGCGCGGTGCAAAAGACGCCCATGGACAGATTCGACCAGTACCGAATCTTCGCGCAGGTCGCGGAGATGGGAAGCTTCATCAAGGCCGCACACGCGCTGGACGTGCCTCGCGCGTCCGTGTCAGCGGCCATTCAGCAGTTGGAGGCTCAGGTCGGCACGCGTTTGCTGCACCGAACCACGCGTCAGGTGCGACTGACCGGCGACGGGGCGCTGCTGCTCGATCGCGTACGTGCGCTGCTGGCGGACGTGGAAGAGATCGACCTGCTGTTCCATGCCAGTCAGCGTCAAGTGTCCGGCCAGCTTCAGATCGATGTACCCAGCCGCATCGCACGCCGGCTGATCGTACCGGCGCTGCCGGCGCTGCTACGCCGCCATCCACGGCTACGCCTGATATTGCGATCAAGCGACCGCACGGTCGATCTCGTACAGGAGGGCGTGGATTGCGCGGTACGTGTCGGCACGTTGCAGGACAGCAGTCTGGTCGTGCGCTCGCTGGGGGCGATCACATTGATCAACTGCGCGAGTCCCGACTATCTCAAGGAACAGGGGACACCTGAGCGACCGGACGATCTGCTGTCGGGGCATTGGATGGTGGGTTACGCTTCGCCCACGACGGGGCAAGCGTTGCCTTGGGCGTCATTGGGCGTCGATGGTGTCGAGCGCTTGCTCGATGTGCCCAGCCAGGTCGTGACGAACAACGCCGAGGGATATATCGCGTGTTGCCGCGCCGGCCTGGGACTCATCCAGATCCCCCGCTTCGACGTGCAGTACCTGCTCGATGCCGGCGAACTGGTCGAGGTGATGCCGGCGTACCGTGCAGCGCCGATGCCCATCTCGCTGCTGTACCCGCACCGCCGCCAGCGTTCGCGGCGATTGACCGTCTTTCTGGATTGGTTCGAAGACCTGATGCGCAAACATCTGGACACGTAAACCCGGTGTTTGACGATGCCTGAAACGGCCGGTATTGTCGCTGACCCTTCCGATCGATCGTCGCCATCTTGGCAGGCAAGCCCGGTTAGCCGGCGCGAAGCCGGGTTTTCAACGCCGCGGCCCCCGGATGCCAAGGCCAGGTGCCATTGGAATCAGGGCGACGTCGCAACGATCAAGGATCGTTTCCCGCCAACGCTATAATGCCGCAGCAAGTACGCTGAAGATTCTTGCTGCGCGCTTAGGCCGCAATGAGCTTTGTGCTTCCCCTACATGGCGTTTTTTGTTTGATTGGAGATGCGCCTTCATGAATTCCATCGCACCGCCGATCGACCTTCGCGCATTGCAGGTGTTTGTCACCGTCTGCGAAACCGCCTCGATGACTGAAGCCGCTCGTGTACTCGGCATATCGCAGAGTGCGATTAGTCAATGTATCAAGGTACTTGAGCGCGAGCACGGCGATGTTTTATTCGACCGGCAGATGCGGCCGTTGAGACCTAACGCCGCTGGCCGCGTTCTGCTCGACAGGGCGCGTCCATTGCTCGCTCATGCCCGGGACGTTGCCCTCAGTGTTCGCGCGGCCACCAAAACGAGCTTGTCGCTGTTGCGCATAGGCTGTGTCGACTCGTTCGCCGCAACGATCGGGCCGGCCCTGGTAGAACAACTGGTGGGTACGGCAGAGAATCTTCGAATGTGGTCCGGCCTGACGCCGATGGTCAGTGAGCAGTTGGTAAATCGCGAGCTGGATCTCGCCATTTGTACCGAGTCGACAGTCGACCCCGAACGTGTCACTCAGCAACTGCTTTTCTCCGAGAGATTCATCGCCGTCGTTCCGCTGTCACATGCGGGTGCGCCATTTGTCGAAGTTGCGCGCAGCATTCCTTTGATTCGTTACTCCCGGCGTCAAATGACTGCGCAGCAAGCGGAACGATTCATCCGCCATATCGGAATTGACGCCCCCCCCATGTATGAGTTCGACGCGACGGACCCATTGCTTAGTCTGGTTGCCTCCGGCCGCGGCTGCGCGTTGACAACGCCACTCTGTTTGCTTCAGGCGCGCCACCACCTGCCCAACGTTGCGCTGGCGCCATTACCCGAAAGTCCTCTGGCAAAGCGCCATTTTTTCCTGCTGAGGCGCAACGGGGAATGGGACGACATCGCAAAATTACTCGCCGACTGTGCCATCCGGACACTGCGCAATGAAGTCGAGCCGACGCTTCGCAAAGCGATGCCGGCTCTGCCGCTCGAACTATTCAATTAACCTTGGTGGGCGCGTCGCAAGGGGTTCCGGATTAACGGTTGTGGAACACGTACCACTTCCGTGTACGCTCCACGACTTCTAGCGTCCCTTTAAATCCGGGCTCGAGCACGAAGGTGTCTCCCGCGCTAAACTCCACGCGCTCGCCGCCCTCGGGCTGGATATAAAAACGTCCTTCAAGGACAAAGCAATATTCCCAATCGCTGTAGTCGAGCGCCCATGTGCCCACTGACGACTCCCAGGTACCGACTTGGTACTGTTTGTCCTGAGACTCGTATCGGTTGACAACGAATGCTTTGGGATCACCAAGGACGGGGGCGCCTCCCCAGTCTTCGCCGAACGCCGCGGTACCGTTCGCAAAGCGAAGGGCATGGAGAAATTGATTTTTCTTCATAGTGAATTCCTGGTCAAAAAGAATGCTGTCGAATTGCGGTACCCGTCGATGACGGCCCGCCGTTAGAATCCCGCGTCCACGATAGTGGGAGACCCGTCACTGAATCTCTCCAGACGAAAGTCTCTGGCGTCGACGATTGGGTCGTCGTTGCAGACGATGTCAGCCATCAATCGGCCGGCTGCCGGCGCGATCCCGAACCCGTGCCCCGAATAACCGGTCGACACGTACAAGCCGGGATGCGAGGCGACGCCGGATATGACCGGAATGGCATCGGGGGTAACGTCCATGTACCCGGCCCAGCGTTGCGCAACCTGGATGCCGCGAAGCTGCGGAAATGCCTCGAGAAATCCGCGCAGCGCGTATTCCGTACTTTGCAAGACCGGAGACGGATCCAGCTCGCGCACATCTTCGAAGGGCGATTTCTTGTCCAACGGCCAGTGGCTGGGGCGCATGAGTTCCGAGAAGAATCGCGAACCCACACTCAGGCGCAAGGCCGAGCCCTGACTTTTCAATGCTTCTATGTACTTGAAGAACAAGCGAAATGCGTCCGGGGTAAGGTCGGCATACGTCCGGAAACCGCTCGCGATCGTGTACCCGCCGTCGGCTCTTTTCCGGAACGCGAAGTGCTTGTTGCTCGCCCCTATTGCCGGACCGTCCTTGACGGCGGTGGTCCGTAGAACCGAGCCTTTGGCCAGAAGCTGAGGAAGCTCAACGCCCAGGCTGCGGCATAACAGCCGCGACCAGGCGCCGCCTGCAATCACGACGCCTTTACACTTGATTTCACCCCATTCCGTCACAACGCCGCTCACCGCTCCAGCGCTCGTCTCAACGCCCCGAACTGCGCAAGGCGCCACCACGCTGACCCCTCGCGCACGTAGGGCAGCGGCAACGGCGGGCGCCGCTTGCTGAGGTTCGGCACGGCCGTCAGTCGGCGTATACAAACCGCCCTTGAATCGCACTGCCGACTGTGGCAACAGCCGGGCGATCTGTTCGGTGCCGACCAACTCCGTGTGAAGTGCGTCGCCCACCAGATCTTTCGCGCGTCTGAGCCAGCTCACATAGGTGTCCAGCGTCTTTTCATCCGACGTCATATACAGCAACCCACATTGCTGATAGCCGGTGTTCCCACCTAACATCTGGTCGAACTGTCTCCACATTTTCGAGCTTTCGATGCTCAGGCGGAGTTCGCGGAGGTCGCGGCGCATGACGCGAACCCATCCCCAATTTCGACTCGACTGCTCTCCGGCAATACGTCCCTTCTCGCAGACAGCAACACTCAACCCCTTTTCGGACAGATGCAGCGCGGTACAGAGGCCGACAATTCCTCCACCGACGACGACGACGTCCACCTTTTCCGGCAAGACAGGGTCCAGCGCAACGTTTTGTACTTCAGGTCCCATCGGATTCCTCAACTCATTGATCTGTCGATCGAGCTTGTCCCATCGACAGAAGATGTCCATGGGAATAAGAAATGACAAAGATGCCACTCGAGGGACCAAACATGAATCCGGATAAGACGATCTAATACTGAAGATTTCAGTTTCTGAACGACTACGTCGGGTCATCGGGCAAATGCTCGCCGGGGCCAACCCCCCCAATCACCCCAACCACCCATTCCCTGAACGGAAGGATGCCGGGGGGAGCATGGCGACAGCCCCTAATAAGCCGTATTAGTTTTACTTCACTTATTTTTTTCCTCTCCTCGCATCCCTACAATCGCCGGAAATTCGAGTGCAAATTCATTGTGGCGCAACAATTGGGCTGCCTGCCGTTGCCGGGGTGCACCACCTCCGGCACGAGGCGTGCCAAGGCGGGCAGCCCCAATCTGAGGCGCACCCTACGTTCGACGCGAGTTTCACGAAGCCTCCCAGGAGAAATGCATGAACTTTTCACGACGTCAGTTCCTTCGCACCAGCGCCACCATGTCAGCCCTGTCCGCCGTTAGCGCCGTCGGCGGTCTGTCACTGACCGGCACGGCCCGCGCCGCAGACGCCATCACGGTTCAGTACGGTGGCTCGGCGTGGCTCGGTCACTATCCGGCCTATCTCGCCATGAAGACCGGTGCATTCGCGGCCGCCGGCATCAATCAGCAATGGCAATCGTTCGGCACGTCATCTGCCCGCATGAGCGCCGTGCTCTCAGGTGGCATCGACATCGCCTGCACCGGCATCGTGTCGGCACTCGCGCTGATGGCGCGCGGCTCCAAACACTTCTCCATCGTGGCGATCCCGGATAGCTTCTCACGTGTCGAAGGGCTACTTGTGCGCGACAGCGTGCGTTCGATACAGGATCTCAAGGGCAAGAAGGTGGGGGTGACGTTTGCCTCCAGCTCGCACCTGCTGGTGCTGGATCTGCTGGGTAGCGCCGGTCTGTCGAACGATGTGACCCTCCTGAATGTCCCTGCGCCCGAGCTGCCTGGCGCGATTCAGTCGGGCCAGATCGACGCCGCCGCAGTCTGGGCGCCGCAGTTCAATCGCATCCGCGCCATGTCTGGCATGAAGGTGTTCGCCGACGACACACAGTTTTCGCTCCATAAGAAGTACGGCGTAACGCCGGGCCCCGACGTGCTGATCGTGCGCAACGCGTGGGCCGAGAAGAACGTCGACACCGTGCGCAAGTATCTGAGCGCGTACTTCGAAGCCAGTCAGATGTTGCGAACGAAGCCCGAGGAGGCAGCGCGCTCGCTGATCGCCCTGACCGGTATGTCGGCGCTTGATCAGATTGAAGCCATCAAGGACGCCGAGTGGTACTCACTCGAGCAGCAAACTCAATTGCTCAAGTCGCCGGGTAACTATGTCGACGGCCTGCAACGTCTTGCCGAAATGCTCGTGACGTACAAGCAGATCGATAAAGCGCCCGCCGTGCGTCAGTGGGTCAATACGTCGTATCTGTAAGCTGTCGCGCGCCGGTACCCACCCGACGGGTACCGGTGTTCGCAAAAGGAGTCTGATAGTGAATCATCGTCAACCGTCCCGCGCCACGTTGCTCGGCGTGGGATTTGCGTCCGTGGTCGTGTTCCTGCTCGCGTGGGAGATGGCCTGCCGCTCGGGGATCGTCGATCCCCTGTTCTTGCCGCCGCCGTCGGCTGTCGGGGAACGCATCGTCTCGATGCTGGCCGACGGCTCGCTGCTCGCCAATGTGCTCGCCTCTACGCGCCGCGTGATGACCGGCTTCATCGCTGCAACGGTCGTGGCCATTCCCCTGGGCATCGTGCTCGGCACGTCGAGCTACGCCCGCGCGGCCTTCGATCCGATCCTGTCGTTCCTGCGCCCGCTGCCGTCGATGAGCTGGATTCCGCTCTCGCTGCTGTGGTTCGGTATCTCTGAGACGCAGAAGTACAGCATCGTGTTCATGGGCACGTTCGCTCCGGCGCTGGTCTATGTGATCGAAGCCACACGCAATGTCGACCCGTTGCTCATTCGCGCCGCGAAGAACCTCGGCGCGAGTAACGCGCAGGTGATGCGCGAGGTCATTCTGCCCGCAAGTCTGCCGCAGATTCTCTCGGG